>CAWHFN010000028.1:0-19470 GCA_963828475.1 uncultured Alphaproteobacteria bacterium | reverse complement strand
ACAGCGCCGGCCCCTGGTAGGCCCTCAATTTCTGCATCGTCGCCATGGGTGATCCTCGTTCATTCAGTCTATCATAGGCCGCACCGATCGAGCCTCTTTGTCGGGGCACAAATTGCAGCATCGTTCGCTGATGTGTTTGATCCCGGGCAAGGATCGTGCGGCCTCCAACCTGCATTATCGGTTCCGCCGTCAACGGGAGGACACCATGCGGATTTTCGAGAGATTGCGAGGACGAAGCCGAAGCGAGAGCGCCATCGAACGCAGACTTTTCGAGGCTGTCACCGACGATCTCTTGCGGAAACTCGAAGACGAAACCTCGATCCCGGTTTTCGTCGAGAGCAAAGCCAGTTGCTGTTCCTGCTGCTCGGCCGAAGAAAAAACCGCTCAGTAGCCGGTCTTGCGCCAGATCAATATGCCCTTCGCTTTTTGGCGACAAACTAATCGCTAATGTACAGCGCTACCGCGTGCGATGGGTGGTTTTCGACCGCGCTTGCTCCTGACGATGGCGGCCTCGAACGCGGCCAGGTCAGCGCAGCCGGGATCGAGGCGTTGCGTTTCCCGTGCCGCCGCAAGTCTGGCGTCTGGTACAATGTCTGGATGGACGAGGCACTGCTCATCCATCCGAGCCACTGAAGAAGCTGGCGCCAGAGAGCAGCTATCTCGATGCGGTCTTGCTGGCCTCGAGCTGGTCGAAGAGCTTCGCAAACACCTGCTTTGCCTTTCCGACCTGCGGAACGGCCTTGGCCTGGTCGACGTTGCCGGGCTTTCCGACCACGACCATCGCAACCATGCCCATGCCGTAATGAGGCAGGCACTTGATGCCGTAGACGCCTGCCTGCTCGAACTTGACGGCGATATCCTCGTTGCTCTTTCCGGCGAATGGCGTTGCGCCCTCGGGGAGCATGCCCTTGATGGATTCCGCGTTGTGGCCCTTGTCTGTGGACACGAACTTGACGGTGTCGCCTGGCGCGATCTTCACGAAGGCTGGCTCAAACACCATCACAGCGCCGTCGGTTCCCTTATTGAGGAGCTTGACTTCGACCTCCGCCGCCCGGGCGCCGCCGGTAAAGACCAGAACCGCCGCGGCGGCGGCCAACATTGCAATCTTTTTCATGATTCCCGTTTCTTTCCCGCTTCCTGGAACTTGTGCCCGGGATTTACCGGGCTCCCGGGCACCAGATATCGCCGCCTGGTCCTGCCGATATTGCGCTAGCGCAATCTCCGTGACGAATCCCTGGGCTAAGAGATTCGGCAAGCCGTTCAGGCTGGCTTCGGCCGTGGACTTCCTCCGCGGCCGATTGGAACGAGGATATCGATGGCCTCAGTCGACCGCTCGCTGGTCGCGAATCTGCCGATGTTCGCTGGCCTTGCGCCCGCTGAACAGGACGAACTATTGCGGGAAGCGCGGTCGATTCGATATCCGAAGGGGACGGCAGTCTTCGATCAGGGCACGGGAGCGGGTCACTTCTACCTGCTGCTCCACGGTCACCTTCGCGTCGAAAAGATCACGCCGCAGGGGCAGCAGTCCGTCGTGCGCTACGTCTCGGCCGGCGAGCTGTTCGGCGTCGCGCAGGCCATGAATCTCACGCACTATCCGGCGACCGCCGTCGCCGCCGTGGACAGCATCGCGCTCGCCTGGCCTTCGTCTTCCTGGAATCGCCTGCTCGCCAAATATCCGAGCCTCGCCTCGAGCGCTTTGCAGACCGTCGGCAGCCGCCTGCAGGATACACAGGCCCGCGTCCTGGAGATGTCGAACGAGCAGGTCGAGCAGCGCGTGGCGCATGCGCTGCTCCGCCTGGCCAAGCAAGCCGGAAGGAAAGTCGATGCCGGCGTCGAGATCGATTTTCCCATCAGCCGGCAGGACGTCGCCGAGATGACAGGGACGACGTTGCACACCGTCAGCCGCATTCTCAGCGCGTGGGAGCAGCAGGGACTGGTCGAGGGCGGCAGGCAGCGCATCGTTCTGCGCGATGCGCACCGGCTGCATGGCCTCGCCGAAGGCGAAGCCGCCCAGGCGCGCAAGCCCGCGCCTTAGCCGCTTTCGGATAGCCCCTTCGTCGACCAACAAAACGTCTATCCTTGTTCCAGCGCAAAGAGTCTCGCAGCCACATCGCACATTCTGCATCCATCGAATTAGTACACACGAAGCGATGGAGAGCATCATGCTGACGAGAAGGACTGCTTTAATGGGCGTCGCTGTCGCGACGCTGATGATGGCCGCACCGGCCGTGGCAGGAGCGGCGGACGATCTGAAGCTGCCGCGCCAGAAAGTCGAACTGGTCGCTCCGCCCTTCGTCCACGCTCACGAACAGGCGACCAAGGCGGGACCGAAGATTGTCGAGTTCAAGCTGACGATACGGGAAAAGGAAGTCGTCATCGACGATGCCGGCACGAAATTCCATGCGATGACGTTCGACGGATCGATGCCGGGTCCGATGATGGTAGTCCACGAGGGCGACTACATGGAGCTCACGCTGGTCAACCCCGCCACCAACAGCATGCCGCACAATATCGACCTGCATTCGGCAACCGGCGCCTTGGGTGGCGGCGCGCTGACCCACGTGAATCCCGGCGAGCAGGTGGTGCTGCGCTGGAAGGCGACGCGGCCCGGCGTCTTCGTCTATCACTGCGCGCCGGAGGGCATGATCCCCTGGCACGTCGTCTCCGGCATGCACGGCACGGTGATGGTATTGCCGCGTGATGGCCTGAAGGACGCCGAAGGCAAGGCGCTGCACTACGACAAGATCTTCTACATCGGCGAGAACGACCTCTATGTCCCGAAGGACGAAAATGGCAAGTACAAGACCTACGAAACGGTCGGCGAGTCCTATGCCGACACCACCGAGGTCATGCGCAAGCTGATCCCGACCCACGTGGTGTTCAACGGGAGAGTTGGATCGCTCACCGGCAAGAACGCGATGACCGCGAAGGTTGGCGAAACCGTCATGCTCGTGCACTCGCAGGCCAACCGCGACACCCGCCCCCATTTGATTGGCGGCCATGGCGACTACGTCTGGGAGGCCGGCAAGTTCAACAACCCGCCGCAGAAGGACCTCGAGACCTGGTTTATTCGCGGCGGCTCGGCCGGCGCCGCGCTCTACACCTTCCGCGAACCCGGCATCTACGCCTACGTCAACCACAACCTGATCGAGGCGGTCGAGCTCGGTGCCAGCGCCCATATCAAGGTGGAGGGCAAGTGGAACGAGGACCTCATGAAGCAGGTCTCCCCTCCCGGCCCGATCCCGCCTGACAAGGTCGGCGCCGCCGAACCGGTGGCCGTCACCCGATAGGTGGAGCCGAAAATGACGGCTCGCGGTTCCGCCCGCGGGCCGTCACACGAAGAGAGGAGGCAAAGTCGTGCTCATCCTGATGAAAATAAAGACGGCAATGCTTGCAGGCGCGTTGGCCGCGCCAATGTTGGCAACAGCGTTCGCGCCCACGCCACCCCACGACCAGGACGGAGCGCTCCGCCTGTCGTCCTCTCCCTTCAGCTACCGGGCCGCAGGCGATTTCTCGCGAAGCGGCCGGCCGGTAGAAGGACCGCTGCGCGAACTCCGCCTTCCCGACGATCTCATCGTCATGAAACGGCAGGTCACGGTCGCCGAATACATGCGCTGTGTCGAGGCAGCGGCATGCCCGCGCATCGCCAATCCAACAGGCGCGCAGGATGTCCCCGTCGTCGGTGTCAGTTGGCACGATGCCTCTGCCTATGCCGCATGGGTGTCGCGCAAGACAGGTGTCACCCATCGTCTGCCGACCGACGAGGAGTGGACATTTGCAGCCGCAGAGAGGGCGCGCGACGAAGCGACGCCGCTCGTCGATCCCGCCGATCCGGCGCAGGCCTGGATCGCCCGCTATGAAGCTAAATCCGCCCGCTCCAGGCCGGCCGCGATGGCCGCCCAACCGGGAGGCACGTTCGGCACCAACAGCAACGGGCTGGACGACCTGGCCGGCAATGTTTGGGAGTGGACGAATAGCTGCTTCACGCGCGTTTCGCTCGATGGCGGGCGCGAGCAGATCAGCAACACCAATTGCGGCGTCCGCGTCGTGGAGGGGGCCCATCGCTCCTATATGACCGACTTCATCCGCGATCCCAGGACCGGCGGCTGCGCCGCGGGCGTCCCACCGGCCAATCTCGGCTTCAGGCTCGTCGTCGAACCTTCCCAGCCGGCCGTCGTAACGGTCGTCCGGAGCGTCGCGAAGCTGCTGCGGCGAACGTAGGCGCCGGCGATGGGCGGTGGGTTGAGCCAACGCAAAGTCCTTCAGCCACGAGTCCGGTAATTGATCCGGAGGCGGAAGGAGAAAAGCAGATGCGATCGGACTTGGCGCAATCCTACGGGCAGGACAGGCTCCCGCGCTACACCAGCTATCCCACGGCCCCGCATTTCTCTTCGGTGATTGGCGAGGAGGACTATCGCAGGTGGTTGAAGTCGATGCCGGTCCGGGAGCCGGCCTCGATCTACCTGCACGTGCCGTTCTGCCGATCCATGTGCTGGTACTGCGGTTGCCACACGTCTGTGACGAAGCGCGACGATCCGATCGCGACCTATGCAGCGGGCCTGCGTAGCGAAGCGCGGCTTGTTGCCGATACGATCGGCCGAAGAATGCCGATATCGCATGTTCATTTCGGCGGCGGTACGCCGACGATCATGTCGCCCGAAACGTTCGTGGACCTCGTTGGCGCGCTACGCTATTCGTTTTTCGTCCTCCCAGATGCCGAAATCGCCGTCGAGATCGACCCGCGTACGCTGACGGAGCCGATGACCGAAGCGCTTGGCTACTGCGGCGTCAACCGTGCGAGCTTGGGCGTCCAGAGCTTCGACCCCGCCGTGCAACGCGCCATCAACCGGCTGCAGAGCTTTGAACAGACCGCGGCTTCCGTCGAGCGTCTGCGCCGGGTGGGCGTCGGCCGGATCAATTTCGACCTGCTCTACGGGCTCCCGCTGCAAACGGCGGACTCGTGTCTCGACACCGTCGCCAAATGCGTCGAGCTCCGGCCGGACCGCTTTTCGGTGTTCGGCTACGCCCACGTTCCCTCGTTCAAGAAGCATCAGCGCAAGATCGCCGAAGACTCTCTGCCCGACAGCATCGAGCGGCACCTGCAGTCCGAAACGATCGCGGAAGCCCTGCGGGAGGCCGGCTACGTCCGCATTGGTCTCGATCATTTCGCCCTGCCCGGCGACAGTCTGGCGATCGCGAGACGGGACGGCAGGCTGAAGCGCAACTTCCAGGGCTACACGGATGATACCGCCGACACGCTCATCGGTCTCGGCGCCAGCGCCATCGGCCGGATGCCTCAGGGATTCGTGCAGAACGTCGTTCCGACACGCGACTATCTCGTGCGCATTGCCGAGGACCGGTTAGCCACCGCCAAGGGCTACGCGTTCACCAAAGACGACCGCTTCCGCGCCGACATCATCGAGCGGATCATGTGCGATCTTGCGGTCGATCTGCCCCGGGTGTCGCGGCTGCACGGCCGCGACCCTCGATCCGCGATCGTCGATCGGCCGCGGATCGAGAGCCTCATCGCCGACGGCGCCGTGACGCTGATCGACGACCGGCTTTCGATCCGCGACGGCGCGGAATTCCTGGTTCGCAGCGTCGCATCGGCGTTCGATGCCCATCTTGCGCATTCCGCGGCAACGCATAGCCGCGCGGTGTGAAGCAGCGGCGGTTACGAGACTACTTTGCCGCGAGCGACGGCGCCTGGACCGTCTCCGAATATCCGTTGCGGGTCTGCGGGATCTTCGTGTCGAGAAGCCGGGACGCTACCAGCGTTCTCAACACCTGCGCCGTTCCGCCGGCTATCGTGAACATGCGGGCATCCCGAACCATGCGCTCCAGCGGGTAGTCCCGCGAGTAGCCCCTGGCGCCGAACAGTTGGAGCGCCTGGTTCGTCACCGTGTTGGCCGTCTCGGACGCGATGATCTTCGCCTGGGCCGCGAGCAGAGGATCCGGAAATGGATCGGCGCTCAGCGCGGCCTGGTGCAGCGACAGCCGCGCTGCATTGAGCGCCACCGCCATGTCGGCCAGCATCCATTGCAGGCCCTGGAATTCGGCGATCGGCCGCCCGAACTGCTTGCGCTCCTTCACGAAGGTCATGGCCTTCTCAAACGCACCCTGCGCGAGCCCGAGCGCGACCGTTCCGGCGCCCACGCGCTGGCTGTTATAGGCGTCGATGAGGTCGGCAAAGCCGCGCCGAAGCCCGCGCGGCGGCAGCACCAGCATATCCTCAGGGATTTCCAGGTTCTCGAAGATGATCTCCGTTTCGGGGATGCCGCGGAGGCCCATGGCGGGCTCGCGTTTTCCGATGATCAGACCGGGCGTACCGCCAAGCGCGAGGAAGCCGCCGATCCCCTGCTCTTCGCCCCGCGCGTCGAACACCCGGGCGAAGATCAGATGGAGTTTGGAGACCCCGCCGCCGGTGATCCAGTGCTTCTTGCCTCGGATCACGTAGGTGTTGCCGTGCTTGTCCGCGCGCGTCGTCATCTCGGTCGCCGCCGATCCGGCTTCCGGCTCGGTGATGCAGATCGCGGGCTTGTCGCCGGAAAGAACGAGGTCGGCTCCCAGCCGCTTTTGCTTTTCGGTGCCATACTGCATGACCGCCGAGATGGCGCCCATGTTGGCCTCGACCGTAATGCGCCCCGTCGCTCCGCAGACCCGCGCCATTTCCTCGATGATCAGGGCGGCCTCGAAATAACTTCCGCCTCGACCGCCGTAAGATTTCGGAATCGTGTAGCCCATGAAGCCCGCGGCCTTCAGCGCCGCCACGTTGTCAAAAGGATAGGCTTCGGTTCGGTCGATCTCCGCTGCCTTCGACGCGAATTCGGTTTCGGCCAATTCACGCGCGGCGCTGCGAAGCTTCGCTTGCTCGGGCGACAGTTTCATATCCATTGCAATCATCCTCCGACAGCGGGCGTGGTCTTTTCGATCATTCGGCTCCTAAGTGCTGCAAAACGCAACCGAATAATTTATGCTCCGACTTCAAATCATGAGCAGCGCTTCTGGAGACCTTCGCGATGTCCAATTCAAGAACCCCGCTTGTCGATCGCTTCGGTCCTGACGCTGCGGATGTGGAATTCGGCGATGACGCCCCGTCCCTCCTCCGTCATTTGGCGGCTCGCGGCTCGGTACGAAAATTCCGACCCGACGCCATTCCGTACCTGACCTTGCGGCGACTCTGCGCCCTGGCGCTGTGCGCGCCAACCAAAAGCGATCTCCAGCAGCGTGACATCATCATCATCGACGCGCCGTCCGTGAAATCCGAGATCGGAGCGCTGCTGGCAGGCGGGCCGCTGGGCCAGAAATGGCTGGCAAACGTCCCCAACCTGCTCGTCTTCTGCGGCAACAATCGGCGGCAACGTCGAATCCACACGCTGCGCGACCGGCATTTCGCCAACGATCACCTCGATGCCTTCTTCAATGCCGCAGTCGATGCCGCGATTGCCCTGTCCGCGTTCGTGATCGCGGCCGAGGCCGAAGGCCTTGGTGTCTGTCCGATCAGCGCGGTCCGCATTCACTCGGACGCGCTGTCACGGCTCCTGAAACTTCCCGACCATGTTTTCCCGGTAGCGGGCCTCGCCGTAGGATACCCTGCAGAAGCGCCGCAGCTCAGCATGCGGCTTCCACTGTCCGTGACCGTGCATCACAACACATATCTGGAAGACGGGCTCGATGACGCCATCGCATCATATGATCGGCGCCGCGAGGCAGCACAGCCTTATGCGGCTCAACGCTATGTCAGTGAGTTCGGACTGGCCGAAACCTATGGCTGGTCGGAGGATAAGGCGCGGCAATACGCGCACCCCGAGCGCGCGGACTTCGGCGCCTATGTGAGGCGCATCGGCTTCAGGCTGGACTGATCGGTACGAACGATCTCGCGCGGTCACCCGAGCGGGGCATTAGTTGAACAGATGAATCAGGCCGATGCTGATCGCAAGCAGGAGCATCAGCGACAGCGTCACGGCTGCCGTCACCCTGCCGCCGACGGTGGCGAGAACGCGAACGTCGACGCCGAGGCCGAGTGCCGCCATCGACACGACCGTGAGAAACCCGGTGATCGCCGTCAGCTGGCTGGCCACCGTGGCGGGTACGATATTGAGCGAGCGCAGAACGGATAGCGCGAGAAAGCCGAGGATGAACCAGGGTACGAGCCGGAAGAAGCCGACGGTCTTCCCGCGTACTCCGCCATGCAGGCGCGGGGCGAGCAGCGAAAGTCCCACCACGATCGGCCCCAGCATCAATACGCGCATCAACTTCACCAGCGTGCCGATCTGCGTGCTCACGAGCCCCGCCGGCACGGTTGCGGCAAGCACTTGCGGGACGGCGTAAACTGTAAGGCCGGCGAGAATTCCATATTGCGTCGCGGACAATTGCAGGAGCGGAATGAGCAGCGGCAGCCCCAACACCATCATCACGCCGAGTATTGCGGTGAAGGAGATCGAGGATGCGATATCGTCGCCGTCGGCTCCGATGACCGGCGCGACCGCTGCAATCGCCGAATTGCCGCAGATGGAATTGCCGCAGGCGATCAGGATCGAGAGCCGCGTCGGCAGGCCGAGCATGCGGCTGATGCCGAAGCTGAGGCCCAGGGTCACGACGACGGTCGCGGCAATCGCGCCGAGCAAGGCCGCGCCGGACGCCGCGATCGCGGCAAAGCTGATGGACGCGCCGAGCAGCATCACGGCCACCTCGAGCAGTTGCTTGGCGCTGAAGGCGATGCCGGCCTGCCAGCGCACGGACGGATTCCACAAGCTGCGCACGGCCATGCCGAGCAGGATCGCGAGCACCAGCGCCTCCACATAGGGGTGCGCAAACAAGCTCCGTTCCGCGGCTTCGAGAGCCGCCGAGACGCCGGCGACGACAGTGCAAAGCAGAATGCCGGGAATGAGCGCTGCAAGACGGGTCACGCTGGTCGCCGGCTTATTCCCGGGCGCGGAAGATTCCTCGTCTTGCGGCACGAATTTCTCCAGAAAGGAGAAGAATTTATGCGTCAGACGGCGACAGTTGGGTAATATCTTTTCGATCTGGCCCGATAAAGGGAAGTTATGTCCTTGAACCTGCATTTGCTGCGCCTGTTCACGACGGTGGTGAGAACCGGGAGTTTCTCGCGCGCAGCCGACGCCCTCCATATCAGTCAGCCGGCGATCTCGAAGGGCGTGCGGGATTTCGAGCTTCAGGTCGGCTGCCGCCTGCTCGACCGGACGCCGAAGGGCGTGCGGCCGACGCGGGAGGGAAAGGCGCTGGTGCGGCACGCGGAGACGCTGTTTGCGGCCGAGCGCGCGGCGGAGGACGAATTATTGTCGCTGCGCAATCTCGACAGCGGATCGCTGCGCATCGGCGCATCCACCACGATCGCGACCTACATGATATCGGACTATCTCGGGACGTTTCACCGAAACTATCCCGGGATCGACCTGAATCTCGTGATCGCCAATACCAGGGACATCGCCGATCTCATGCTGGCGCATGACATCGAGATCGCGCTGGTCGAAGGTCCGGTCGAAGTCGACGAACTCGAAAGCCATGCCTGGCGCACCGACGTGATGAGCCTGATCGTCGATGCGCGGCACCGCTTCGCAGCCGCAGAGCGCGGTATCGACGGCGCGGCGCTTTGCGATGAAGTCCTGATCGTGCGCGAGCCCGGCTCCGGATCGCGCGAGGTGGTGGCGCAGGCGCTGGCCGCCGAGGGCATTGAACCCAGGCGCACGCTGGAGATCGGCAGCACCGAGGCGATCAAGCAAGCGGTAGCCGCGGGCCTCGGCGTCGCCATCGTCTCCAGCGCCACGATTTCCGATCAGGTGACGCTGGGCCAGCTCAAGGTCGTGCCGATGCGCGACCTGCAGATCGAGCGCACGCTGTGGCAATTGAAGGTACCCGGGCGAATAGAAATCCCCGCGGCGACCGCCTTCGAGCGGATGATCTGGCAGGACAAGCGCGTTGCGGAAGTGGCTTAGAAGATCAAAGCTTTGGCGAGCGCCGCAACGCGGCTGAATTCGTCAAACACGCCCGGGTCGAAGAAGACGGCGCGGGCGATCACGATGGCCCCAACCAGCGACCAGAACAGGGCTGTGCCGGTCCACAACAGATATTTGGAGGCGCGCGAACGCGGCGCTGCGTCCCCTTCGGGCACCAGGCGCTCGCCAAACGGCTCGAATCTCAAGCGTTCCATTGCGCGGCCAATCTGTTGATTTGCATGGCAAATGTCGTCGTTTCCAGTCGATGGGGCAATGGAAGCGATTTGCTTTTTCAAACCATGGAATGGAAGCGTATTCCCGTGTGGACCGGTTGCGGAATGGCTTTCTTCTTTGCCGGCCCCGCCGCAAGTCGCGACTACGGAATTCCAGGCAATCAGCGCAAATCTCGCGATGGTCGAAACGCGTCTGCGCTCGGCGCCGGCGGTCCGGCGGCTATCGCAGGCGACTATCTCAAACGTTGGAAAGCCGCAGTTACAGGCAGGTCGTGATGCCGCCGTCGACGTAGAGCGTATGCCCGTTGACGAAGGACGAGGCCTCGCCCGACAGGAAGACGGCGGCACCGATCAGTTCGTCGACGTTGCCCCAACGGGACGCCGGTGTCCGCTTTTCGAGCCATGCCGAAAAGGCCGGATCGTCCACCAGCGCCTGATTCAGGGGAGTCTTGAAGTAGCCCGGCGCGATCGCATTGATCTGCAGGCCGTGCTTCGCCCAATCGGCGCACATGCCGCGGGTCAAATTCCTGATCGCTCCCTTGGTCGCGGTGTAGGGCGCAATGCCGGGACGCGCCAATTCGCTCTGAACGGAGGCGATGTTGATGATCTTGCCCTTGCCGCGCGGGATCATGTGGCGTGCGACCGCTTGCCCCACGTAGAAGGCGCTCGAGACGTTGGTCCTGAGCAATAGCTCCCACTTCTCGGCGGGAAAATCCTCCAGCGGGGCGCGGAACTGCATGCCCGCGTTGTTGACGAGAATATCGATCGCCCCGGCCTGTCCGTTCGATCGTGGCAATGCCTTCGCGGACGTCCTCGACCACCGTCACGTCGAACCCCGCCGCCGCAACCTTGTGCCCGGCGGCGATCAAGCTCGCAGCGGCCGCCTCAAGCTTGTTGCGCTCGCGTCCATTGAGAACGACCGAGGCTCCATGCTCGGCGAGCCCTCGCGCGATAGCGAACCCGATACCCTGGGAAGACCCTGTGACGAGCGCGCGTTTGCCGGCCAGGTTGAACAGTTCAAATGCCACGGCGGGACCTTCTCCATGCGTGCGGGATGGAATTAGCCTCCGGGCATCGCCTTGGCAATCGTAGCGCGCAGCCATCTGGATTCCGGTCCCAATGCCCCGCGCTCGCCCTGCCGCTCCCCCTCTGCACGCAATAACGCGACATCACGGCACTCCGCACACTGCTAAGTTGCTGATTTCTAACGAGGCTTGGTGGGCGCACCAGGGCTCGAACCTGGGACCCGCTGATTAAGAGTTAGCTGCTCTACCAACTGAGCTATGCGCCCGGATGCGTGGCTCCGGAAAAGCTCTCGCGAGAGGGCGTCGTTTAGCAAAGCGACCCCGGGATGTCCAGCAAGCCGGACTTGAGTTTTCCCGGGCTTTGGCCGACCGGCGGAATGGCAAAAAGCCGCTGGATTTCAGCGGCTTCTGCCGATGTTCGGATCGGGCTCCGATCAGGGGTGCGTCAGAGCCGTTCAGGCCCGCCCCGGTCCGGGTCGCGGTCGCGGTCGTGGCGATCCCGGTCATAGCCGCGCTCGCGGTCGAAGCCGCGGTCCATGCCCATTTCGCGCTCGAACCGGTGATGGCGCCAGCCTTCCCCGCCGGCGAACCGGCCCATGCGGGTCAGAACGCCGAGCCGGCGCTTCTGGCCGTCATCGAGCGTCTTGTAGAGCGGGTCGGCGGCTTCCGCGATCTTCTTCATGGCTGCCGCTGTGGCGGCCATATTGTCGGCCCGGTCGCGCAACCGCGCCACCGGATCGTCCGGCTTCTGCTGGCTGGAATCGTCCCGCGGCGGGTTCATCCGCGCGTTGGCGCGATCGATTTTGAGCTTGGCGAAGTCGCGCACCGCGGCCTCGACCGGCGGCCACAGCTTTTCCTGGTCTGCGGTCAGTTTGAGGCCGGCATGGACGGCCGCGATCCGCGCGTCGGCATAGGCCGCCCGGTCCTCCGGGTTCATCCGCGAAAAGCCGTGGTGGCCCCAATGGCGGTGCTGGGCATAGACGGCGGTCGAACCGGCGATGGCAAGTACCGCAACCGCTGCGATAGCAAACTTCCTCATGCGAACCTCCTGTGAAAGGTTGCCTGAAGATGGGCCCGCCTCAGGCGGCCTTCAACTTAAAGGTTGGCAAGGGTGGCCTCCCTTACCAAGATGTAATGTGATCTCGTTTGATCCGCCGCAATGCGCTGACAGCTACAGCATGCCAAGCGCACGCGGCAGCCACAGCGAGATTTCCGGCACGTAGGTAACGATGCCGAGGAAGATCAGCATGGTCAAAAGCCACGGCCACACCGCGATCGTCAGCTCCGTGATGCCCATCTTGGCGATGCCGGACGCCACATAGAGGTTCAGCCCGACCGGCGGATGGCACATGCCAACTTCCATGTTGACGACCATCAGGATGCCGAGATGCACCGGATGGATGCCGAGCTTGACCGCCACCGGAAACAGGATCGGCGCCATGATCAGGACGATCGAGGACGCTTCCATCACGTTGCCCGCGATCAGCAGCAACACGTTGACGATCAGAAGGAAGATGATCCAGTCGACGCCGATCGAGGTGATCCACGCGGCAATCTGTTGCGGGATATTCTCGTTCGCCATCAGGAACGAGAACAGCACCGCGTTAGTGATGATGTAGAGGATCATCGCGCTCATATTGGCGGAGCCGAGCAGCACCCGCGGCACGTCCTTCAGCGACATGTCGCGATAGACGAACACCGCGATGACGAAGGCGTAGACCGCGCTGATGGCGGCGGCTTCGGTCGGCGTGAACAGGCCGGCATAGATGCCGCCGAGCACGATCAGGATCAGCAGCAGGCCCCACACGCATTTGCGGAACGCGACAAAGCGTTCGGCCCAGCTCGCCTTGGGCAACCGCGGATAGTCGAACTTCCAGGCCCGGTAGAACGTCGTCAGGCCCAGTAGCGTCGCCATCATCAGGCCGGGCACCACGCCGGCGATGAACATCTGGCCGACGGACGCCGACGAGACGCGATGGCCCGCCGGATCAAGCGCAATGCTGCCGCCGGTCGCCACGCAATAGATCACCATCACGATCGATGGCGGGATCAGGATGCCGAGCGCTCCCGAGGTGGTGATGACGCCGGCGCCGAAGCGTTTGGGGAATCCCTGCTTCACCATGGCCGGCAGCATGATCGAACCAATTGCGATCACGGTGGCCGGCGACGAGCCCGACACCGCGGCGAACAGCGCGCAGGCCATTACGCCCGCGAGCCCAAGCCCGCCATACCAGTGACCGACCATCGAGGTCGCGAAATTGATCATGCGACGCGCGACGCCGCCATGGGTCAGGAAATTACCGGCCAGGATGAAGAACGGGATCGCCATGATCTCGAAATTGTCGATGCCGGTGAAAAGCTTCAGCGCCACCGACTCGGTCGGCACGTTGGTCATGGTGTAGATGAAGGTCAAAACCGTCATGCCGAGGGCGATCGAAATCGGCATGCCCGTCAGCATCAGTGCAATCAGCAGGGTGAAAATGATCAGCGCGCTCATCTGGTAACTCCCGCCGCCCCGACGCCGGGTTCTTCGACCTCGACGCCCTCGACATGGGCGTGGTCATGATGCGGCAGCTCGCCGGTACGCCAATAGGCGTAGGCGACCTGCAGGAAGCGGAAGCACATCAAATACGATCCGAGCGGAATGCAGAGATAGACGAACCAGCTCGGGATCTCCAGGTCAGGCGAGACCTGGTCGGTGTGCATCAGGCCATAGACGAATTTTGCGCCCATGGTGCCGATCACGGCGGTGAAGAACGCGCCGCAGAACAGCCCGAACAGCACCACCGCATTGCGCCAGGGCGATCTGAGCTGGTTCACGACAACGTCGACGCCGACATGGATGCCGGTGCGCACGCCATAGGCCGCGCCGAACTTGGCGACCCACACAAACATGTAGATGCAGAGTTCCTGCGCCCAGGACAGGTTGATCGGAAACAGGATGGGATAGAGGAGTGGAATACCGATGAGATAGCGGTGCATCACCGCGATAAAGATGATCGTCGTCGCCAACGCCATGAGCGTCGCGATCAGTATCTCCTCAAGCCGATCGAGGATGCGAAGCAGCATCAATGTCCCCCTGGAGGATCGGCCCTTTTTGTCCCGGCCGGACCCTGCGCAATTCCCACGGCGTCCATTACGGCCGCAGTCCCCACTCACTCATAGCATATATCGGACAACAATAGGGGCTTCCGCGCGACAACACGGAAGCCCCCTCAACACAATTCTAGTTGGTCGCGCCCCTGGTCTCCTTGAGGAATTCGTCGATCAGGGGCTGACCGACGCGCTTGGCCACATCCTGGTAAACTGGTTCGAGCGCCTTGCGCATTGCCGAGTCCTGCTCTGGCGTCAGCGACACGATTTCGCTCTTGCCGGTCTTCTTGATTTCGGCGAGCGCGTCCTCGTTTTCCTTCGCCGACTGACCATTGCCGTATTCGGTCGCTTCCTTCATGGCCTTTTCGCAGGCCGCGCGGACATCCGCGGGCAGGCCATCCCAGAACTTCTTGTTGGTCACAACGACGTAGCCGATGTAGCCGTGGTTGGTGTTGGTGATGTACTTCTGCACTTCATGCATCTTCTGGGTGTAGATGTTCGACCAGGTGTTTTCCTGGCCGTCGACCACGCCGGTCTGCAGCGCCTGATAGACTTCGGAGAACGCCATCACCTGCGGAATCGAGCCAAGCGCGCGGAACTGGGCTTCCAGTACCTTGGAAGACTGGATGCGGAACTTGAGGCCCTTGTAGTCCGCCGGCGCCACCAGCTTCTTGTTGGCGCTCATCTGCTTGAAGCCGTTGTCCCAGTAGGCAAGGCCGGTCATGCCCTTGGCGTCCAGGAGCTTCAGCAGCTTGGCGCCGAGCGGGCCGTCGGTCACTTTGCGCAGCGTCTTCAGGTCGGGAAGGATGTAGGGCAGATCGAACACTTCGAATTCCTTGACCCCGATCGGGCCGAATTTCGAGTTCGAGGGCGCCAGCATCTGCACCGCGCCGAGTTGCAGCGCTTCCAGCTCTTCCTTGTCCTTGTAAAGCTGCGAGTTCGGATAGACTTCGACCTTGACCTTGCCGCCAGAATATTTCTCGGCCAGTTCCTTGAACTTCTCGGCCGCCAGTCCCTTCGGCGTATTGGTCGCCACCACGTGGCTGAACTTGATCACGATCGGCGATTGCGCCGCGGCGGGGCCGACCAGGCTCAGCGCCGCGATCGATGCCGCGGCCAGTATCAATTTACGCATGTTTCCTCCCGCGTATTTTTTCGAAGCGCTCCGTGGCTCCGAAACTTGTATGCCAGTTGGGACCAATACAGAGAAGCGGACCGAATTGCCATTGCCCGTTAGCAGGGGCCATCTCGATGGCTTTGCTGCATCGCAAAAAAATGCGACATTCTGTCCGCTCAGGTCTTCCAGGCCTGTTTTATGGGCAATCCTTGTCGCCTGCCCTTCGAGACGGCTGCCTGGCGGCTGCCTTAAGGTAGAGGGTGGAGCCGCGGAGCGAGGCTCTTTCCCCGTCATTGCGAGCGCAGCGAAGCAATCCATCTTTCCGCGCACAAGGTGACAATGGATTGCTTCGCGGAGCCTGTCATCGGGCGCGCATTCGCGCGACCCGTTGGCTCGCAATGACGTGGATATAGGTTCGTCTTCTCGCGGCGCTGATCGCCCGAGGTTTGCATCTTCGTTTGCCCTCCGGAATTTAGAGGGCGCAGGGAAGACCGGGTGCTTGCTGCACCCGCGGTCTCGCGTGCCAATGCACACGGCAAAAGGCGGCACACGAGCATACAGGGCAGCTGGAACACTCCGGCCTTCCCTGCGCAATGGCTTTACGGCTTACTTCGTGCTCTTCCCGGAGAACGGCTCTCTTGCCTCCGTCGCCTGCGCTTCTTATCGCACGCTTAACGCCAGCACCGCGGCGCCCGAACCACACGACTTCGCCGTACGCATCCGGCGCGTACGTCTATCGCGCCTTCAGCGTCCATCGCATCTCACCGCGCGTTCGTGACGATGGCCAACGCCCCTCATCCGCCGTGAGACGGGCGGAGTTATGCCGATGATTTGGGTTGCAAGTTAAGCGGAATATTTTTGCGCGAAGGACTGGACAGGTTTTGACTGATTTGCCCGTCGTGTTGATTTGTCGCAGTCGTGCGTCGAGATTGTGCTTGCACGCGAAGCAAATCAGTTCGCATCCCGCAGGGTGGGCAAAGCGCAAGCGCACTCACCATCGAGACACGCGATCGGGACAGATGGTGGGCACGGCGCGAAGCGCGTCTTTGCCCGCCCTTCGCGCTTAGAGTATCGGTACGGCATGGACCGATACATCCACATGCAGTCCGATCGGATCGTCCGCATTGCCGACGAAGCCGCCCGATATCGGGCATTGCCTGTTCCGCCTCCCTGGTCACGCCCACGCGGATCAGGTTGGCGCCGGCAATCAAACCATTGGTCGGATCGTATTCGACCCAGCCCGCACCGGGCAGATAGACGCTGCACCAGGCGTGCGTGCTGCCGCCACCCACGGTCGTGCCCGAGGAATTGTCGTACAAATAGCCGGTGACAAAACGCGTAGCGAGGCCGAAGCTGCGCAGCGCTTCCATCATCAGCACCGCAAAGTCGCGGCAGGTGCCGGAACCAAGCGCCAATGGTCTGGGCCGCCGTCTGCGTGCCCTCCTCATAGCGCGCGCTATAACTGAACTCCCGCTTGATCGCGTGCGTCATCGCTTCCAGCACGCGTAGCGTCTGCTTGCCTCCCACTTCCGACACGACACGGCGGGCCCAGGCGTCGACCTTTCGCTCGGGGTCCGGCATCTGGCGTTCGGCGAGACGCGCCAGGTCGGGAATCTCGTGGGCGGCGTAGGAACACGGAAACTGCTCGGCGGTTGCGTCGAGGCTGTAGACCGGCAGCGGCTGACCCTCGGGGTGATGTGTCATGTCAAGCGTCGACACGATGCTGAGCCGCTCGGTCCTGAGTGCTTCCGGCCATTCGAGGTAGCAGATGGAATTGTTGAAGACGTCATGCTTCCAGTAGATCGCATTCGGCTCCGGTTCGACCTTCAGCATCGCGCTGTGCAGGCGAAGGTCGTGGCTCTCGTCCGGCCGAACCATCAACTTGTGCCGCAGCAGGCCTACCGGGTTGCGGTAGGTATATTCGGTGGTGTGAACGATGCCGATCTTCGCCATACGAGCTTCCTCCGATTGGATCGACTCCATTAGACTGAGCGGGCTCGATTTACCGAGCGCCGGACACCCGCTACGATGGACAACGGTAGCCATCTTACAGATCAGTGGCTAGGTGCCGCCACCGATGGAAAGAGGCCCTGATGAACCTCGATCTCGCCCTCATCCTGCTGATGCTCGCGGCCGCGATCGCTGATGTTCGTCATCAACCGGCCCCGCATGGACGCAGTCGCGCTGCTCGTGATGGTTTCGATGCCCTTCACCGGCGTCATTACCATGAACGAAGCGCTGGCGGGGTTTGCCGATCCATCGATCATACTGATCGCCGCGCTATTCGTCATCGGCGAAGGCTTGGTGAGGACCGGCGTCGCACGACGGCTCGGCGATTGGCTCGACGCCAAGGCCGGCAGCAGCGAGAACCGCCTGCTCGTCCTGCTGATGGCGGCCGTAGGCGGCCTCGGCTCCTTGATGAGCTCAACGGCTGTTGTCGCCATCTTCATCCCGGTGGTGCTGCGCATCTCGCAAAATCGCGGCATGGCGCCAAGCCGGCTCATGATGCCGCTGAGTTTCGCCGCGCTGATCAGCGGAATGCTGACACTGGTGGCAACGGCGCCCAATCTGGTCGTAAACGCCGAACTGATCCGGCAGGGTGGGCAGGGATTCAATTTTTTCAGCTTCACTCCGTTCGGGCTGCCGCTGCTCGCACTCGGCATCACTCTATATGCTTTTCGCGCGCGGCCTGCTCTCCAGCAAGAGCCCGCGCGCCGCGGCGGACGGCCGCCCAAGGCTTGCGCGGTGGATCGAGCAATACGGCCTCGCCGATCGCGAAAGCGCGGCCGCATCAGCGCCAGCTCGTCGCTCGGCGGAAAGCGCCTCGACGAGCTGCCGCTCCGCGCCGCGGGCGTAAACCTTCTCGCCATCGAGCGTGGGACGGGGTTCGCGGCCAAGGTGCTTCGTCCGACCGCACAGACCGAACTGCAGGCCGGCGATGTGCTGCTCGCCGACGTGGACATCGCGAACGACGGCGCCAACGAGCTGTGGCAGTCCCTGAAGCTCGAGCCGCGGCCGCTCGAGCGAGATCGGAAACTACTTTGTCGACCGCTCGCAGGAGATCGGCACGGCGGAGGTCATCCTGCCGGTCGAATCCACGCTGATCGGCCAGACCGTGCTCGACGGCCCGGATTCGCTCCGAATACGGCCTCACCGTCATCGGGTTGCGGCACGGCAACAAAGTGGTGATGCACGACCTGCCGGAGGAAAGGTTGAAGATCGGCGACACGCTCCTGCTGATCGGCTTCTGGTCCGACATTCAGGATCTCCAGTCCCACATGGAAGACGTCGTCGTCCTGAACATGCCGGTCGAACTGGAGGAGGTTCTTCCCGCAGCACAGCGGGCGCCGCACGCGCTCGCAGTGCTCGGACTGGTGGTCGCGCTGATGGTCAGCGGGTTGGTACCGAACGTCCAGGCCGCGCTGATTGGCTGCCTGCTGATGGGGCTTCTGGGCTGCGTCGATTTCAACAGCGCCTATCGCTCCATCAACTGGAAGACCCTCGTCCTGATCGTCGGCATGCTGCCGTTCTCGCTGGCCCTGCAGCGGACGGGAGGCGTCGACCTCGCTGCCGACGCGGTCGTCGGCCTGGTTGGCGGCGCCGCGCCGCGCTTCGTATTGGCGACCTTGTTCGTCATCACCGCGGCGCTGGGCTTGTTCATCTCCAATACGGCCACGGCCGTACTGATGGCGCCCGTGGCGCTGGCGATCGCCAAGGACCTCGGCGCCTCGCCCTATCCGTTTGCGATGATCGTCGCGCTGGCCGCATCAACCGCTTTCATGACGCCGATCTCCTCGCCGGTGAACACGCTGGTCGTCGGACCCGGGCAATATAGTTTCGGCGATTTCGTGAAGGTAGGTGCGCCGTTCTCGGTTATCGCTGCAATCGTGAGCGTGCTGCTCGTTCCGATTTTTCTTCCGTTTTGAGCATGGCGGCGATCGGGACACTGCCCGTGCAATTGCCGGGCGCGAGCCGGAAGCAGAGGCGACGGTGGGCAAAGGCGCATTTGCGCCGTGCCCACCACGCCACGAGTTACGCAATCAGCT
>CAWHFN010000027.1:0-76168 GCA_963828475.1 uncultured Alphaproteobacteria bacterium | reverse complement strand
AGCTCGCCGCCTGCGCCGGCATGTCGCGCTGGTGCTTCATGACGATCTTGTTGAGCGCGCCGAGATAGGCTTTGGCGGACGCGACCAGCGTATCCGGATCGGAGCCCTTCGACGTCATTGAGCGGCCTTCATGGGCGAGCCGCACCGACACTTCGGCTTGCGCGTCGGTGCCCTCGGTGACGGCGTGGACCTGATAGAGCTCCAGCTTGGCCTCGTGCGGCACCAGTGCCTTGATGCAGTTGAACACCGCATCGACCGGGCCATTGCCTTCGGCTTCTTCGATTTTTATCTGGCCTTCGACGTCGAGCTTCATGGTGGCGCGCTGCGGACCATGGGTGCCGGCGATGACCGTCAGCGAAACCAGCTTGATGCGGTCATGCGAGGCCGCGATCTCCTGATCGACCAGCGCCTCGATGTCCTCGTCATAGATGTCCTTCTTGCGATCGGCCAGCGCCTTCATCCGCACGAAGGCGTCTTCCAGCTGGTTGGCGCCGAGCTTGTAGCCCATCTCCTCCAGCTTGTGCACGAAGGCGTGGCGGCCGGAATGCTTGCCGAGCACCAGCGACGACTTCTTCAGGCCGATCATCTCGGGCCGCATGATCTCGTAGGTCGATGCGTCCTTCAGCACGCCGTCCTGATGGATGCCGCTTTCATGGGCGAACGCGTTACGGCCGACGATCGCCTTGTTGTACTGCACCGGGAACGAGGTCGCCGCCGATACCAGCTTCGAGGCCCGCGTCAGCATGGTGGTGTCGATCTTGTTCCACCACGGAAACACGTCGTTCCTTACATTGATCGCCATCACGACTTCTTCCAGCGCGGCATTGCCAGCCCGCTCGCCGATGCCGTTGACGGTGCATTCGATCTGCCGCGCGCCGCCGGCGATGCCGGCCAGCGAATTCGCCACCGCCATGCCGAGGTCGTTATGGCAGTGCACCGAGAAGATCGCCTTGTCGGAGTTCGGCACCCGCTCGATCAGCGTGCGCATGAAGTGGGTGTATTCCTCCGGCACGGTGTAGCCGACGGTGTCGGGAATGTTGACCGTGGTGGCGCCGGCCTTGATCACGGCCTCGACGATCCGGCACAGATAATCCATCTCGCTGCGGGTGCCGTCTTCGGCCGACCATTCGACGTCGTCGATCTGGTTGCGGGCGCGGGTGACGTTGGCGATCGAGAGCTCGATCACCTGCTCCGGCGTCATGTTCAGCTTGACCCGCATGTGCAGCGGCGAGGTTGCGATCACGGTGTGAACGCGGCCGCGTTTTGCAAATTTCACCGCTTCGGCGCAGCGGTCGATGTCCTTGGGGTGGGCGCGCGACAGGCCGGCGATGACCGAATTCTTGGAGCGGCGGGCGATCTCGCTGACCGCCTGGAAGTCGCCTTCCGAGGTGATCGGGAAGCCGGCCTCGATGACGTCGACGCCCATGTCGTCGAGCATTTCGGCGATCTCGAGCTTTTCCTCGAACGTCATGGTCGCGCCCGGGCACTGCTCGCCGTCACGCAGGGTGGTGTCGAATACGATGACGCGGTCCTTTTCGGACTTGTTGGCGGTGGTCATTTCTGAAGTTCCTTTTGGGTAGGTGCGCTGTGTTTTCCGAGCGCTGAAGGGTCTGGTGATCTCGTGCGAACCCCTGAGTGCCCAGGCGCAAGCGCCCAGACGGCCCTCAGGGGCCGATAAGAAGCAGAAGCCCGCCAAGAAGGAGGGTGGGCGCGGACGCAGCCGGACGCACGGGGGCAGCCTTGGCCGCTCCACCCCGAACTCCGTACTTTTTGCTGCGAATCAGCATTGCCAGACCCTTTGGACGACCAAATCCTCAGCCAAAACCATTGACGGTTCGTTGCCGGGACGGCGTTCCGGGCCTGTTCTAGACGAATTTTGCGGCCGGCCGCAATGCCAAAAGAGGGGCAGGATTGGTGACCTAAAGGGTCGCCGGCATTCGGGCGTCGTCACCCGCCACCGGGTCGGCGCATCGCGCCGCCCGATGACAGCCCGGCGGGTGGCCCAGTATTCCAGAGGCAGGGCAGCAAGAATCGAGAGGCCGCGGCGTACTGGATTCCCCGCCTTCGCGGGGAATGACGACCATGGGTTTGGGAAGCATCACGCCCCCTTCCCCTTGCCGCCGCCCTTCTCCTCCGCCAGCAGCGCCTCGCGGACCTGCTTGAATTCGCTGCGGTCGGCCTTGTCGACTTTGGGGAAATGCAGGTCGAGCCCGTCGAGCGCGCTGACGATGGCCGAGCCGATCACCACGCGGGCGAACCATTTGTGGTCGGCCGGCACGATGTGCCACGGCGCTTGCTTCGTCGAGGTGTGACGGATCAGGTCCTGGTAGGCGGCCTGATATTTGTCCCACAGCTTGCGCTCGCCGATATCGGCGAGCGAGAACTTCCAGTTCTTGGCGGGATCCTCCAGCCGCTCGAGGAAGCGCTCGCGCTGCTCCGCCCTGGAGACGTTGAGGAAGAATTTCAGGATCACCGTGCCGTTGCGCGCGAGGTAGCGCTCCATGGCGGTAATGTCCTCGAAGCGGTCGCGCCAGATGTCCCTGGTCACGAGCTTCGGCGGTATCTTCTGTTTCGCGAGAATCTCGGGGTGCACCCGCACCACCAGGCACTCCTCGTAATGGGAGCGGTTGAATATGCCGATGCGGCCGCGCTCCGGCAGCGCGATCATGCTGCGCCAGAGGAAATCGTGGTCGAGCTCTTTCGTCGACGGCTGCTTGAACGAGGTGACCTCGCAGCCCTGCGGATTGACGCCCTCGAACACGCTCTTGATCGCACTGTCCTTGCCGGCGGCATCCATGCCCTGGAAGATCAGCAGCAGCGACCAGCGGTCCTGCGCGTAGAGCTTTTCCTGGAAATCGTTGAGCCGCTCGCGATTGGCCTCGATGATCTTGGTCGCTTGTTCCTTGTCGAGGCCGCCCTTCTCGTTGGTCTTGTGCGACTTCAGGTGAAACTCGCCCGATCCGTCGAAGCGGAACGGGGCGACATGGGGTTTCAGTTCATTCGCGAGCGGCTGCGAGGATTTCTTGCTCATTTCGTCCCGGAGGGCTTGGGTTGCGTCTTCAGTCGATCGAGGACGCTACCAAGAATGCCCTTGGGAAGGAATATGATGAAAACGACCAGCAGCACGCCGTAGACCAGATTGTCCCAGCCGACCGCCTTGGTGCCAAAGCCGATGCGCAGCACTTCCGCGAGCATGATGGTGATGATGGCGCCCACCGTCGGCCCGAGCGAGACGTAGACGCCGCCGACGATGACGGCAAATACCATCTGCAGCGACACCGCGATGCCGCTCACCGTGTCGGGCGAGATGAACATCTGGTACTGGCAGTAGAGCGCGCCGGCAAGTGCCGTCATCAGCGCCGAGATCAGCGTGATCTTGAGCTTTTCGGCGGTGACGTTGACGCCGGCGGCGGCGGCCGCGTCCTCGTCCTCCGAGATCGCCTCCATCGCGTAGCGGCTCATGCTGCGGTCGACCCAGCGCCAGACCAGGAGGCCGAGCACCCAGACGCCGAGCGCGATCAGGTACCAGGTCGTCTTGTCGTCGAACTGCAGCGCCATCAAGCCAGAGCCGCTGCGGGCGCGGTTCGGCGTGTAACCGAGCGAGCCGCCGGTGTAGTCGCGGGTCGCGGTGATGACCTGCAGCACGATGCCTGAGAGCGCCAGCGTCACCAGCACGAAATAGTGCCCGGTGATGCGGAAGCGGAAACAGGGATAGGCGACGATGAGCGCCAGTATCCCTGCCGCCACCATGCTGATGGGAATGCCGATCCATGGCGAGACATCGAGATGGTTCCACAACAGCGCGGTGACATAGGCGCCGACGCCCATGAAGCCGCCATGGCCGAGCGAGACCAGCCCGAACCGGCCCATGATCGACCACGCGGTGTAGGCAAACGACCAGATAAGGATCAGCACCAGGATGTGCAGGTGATAAGGTTCGCGATAGACAAACGGCAGCGCGATCAGCGCGGCTAGCCCGACGGCCCAGGCAATGTGACGGGGATTCACGAGCGCCTCGCAAACAGGCCCGCGGGCCGGATGAACATCATGACGATGAAGAAGGCGAACGCCAGCACGTAACCCCATTCGAGGTCGGAGAACAGCCCGCCCAACGAAATGATCTGGGCGAATACGAACGCCGCGATAAAGCCACCTACGAAATTGCCCAAGCCTCCGAGCACGCAGATCAGGAAGGTGATCGGCCCGAACGACAGCCCGACGAACGGATGCACATCATATTGCAGCACCAGCAGGCATGCGGCGAGGCCGGCGAGTGCGCCGCCGAGCGCCGAGGTGATGAGATAGATCCGCTTGGTATCGACCCCCATCAGCGACATGATCTGGCGGTCCTGCGCGACAGCGCGGATCGCCGTGCCCGTAAAGGTGCGCGTCATGAACAGGTAGATCGTCACCATGCCGATCAGCGCCGCGGCAAAGGACAACAGCCGCGAATAGCTGAAATGCATCTCGCCGATCGCCAATACCGGCAGGCGAATGCCGAGATTGCGGAAGTCGATGCCGAAGGCGACGGTGGCAAAGCTCTGCAGGATGAACAGCACGCCGCCGGTGGCGAGCAACTGGTTGATCGGCGGCGCGGTCAACAACGGCGCGATGACGATATAATGCAGCGCTGCCCCAAGGGCGGCGACCAGCAGGATCGCGAACGGCGCGGCGGCCCAGTACGGCATCCCGAATACCTGGACCATGTAGTACATGCCGTACATGCCGATCATGACCAGTTCGGCATAACAGATCCAGGTGACGTCGATGACGCCGAAGATCAGATTGAGCCCGAGCGCGAGCAGCGCGAGCACGCCGCCGAGCAGGATGCCGTTGACCACGGCTTCCAGCAGATAGATGTCGAAGATGTCGAGAAATCCCTGCATCGCTAGACCCCGAGATAGGCTTGCTTGATCGTGTCGGTCGACATCATCTCTTCCGACGTGCCGGACGCGCGGATGGAGCCGGCCTCGAGCAGATAGGCGCGGTCGACCACCTTCAGCACCTGCTGCACGTTCTGCTCGACGATCAGGACCGTCAGCCCGCTGGCGCGGATGCGTTTGACCAGTTCGAACACCTGCTGCACCACGACCGGCGCCAGACCCGCCGACGGCTCGTCGAGCAGGAGCAGTTTTGGGTCCGACATCAGCGCGCGGCCGATCGCGCACATCTGTTGCTCGCCGCCCGACATGGTGCCGGCCATCTGGCTGCGCCGTTCCTTCATGCGGGGGAACAGGTCGAACACGAATTCCAGCCGCTCGGCATATTTGGCGCGCGCGCCCGGCATGTAGGCGCCCATCTTCAGATTGTCGTCGACGGTGAGCCGCGGAAACAGCCGGCGGTTCTCCGGCACATGCGCGATGCCGAGATCGACGATGCGATGCGCCGGCGTCGCCAGCACGTCGGTGCCTTCCATCGAGATCGCGCCCCGGGTGGGGCGGATCAGCCCCGAGATCACCCGCATCAGCGTGGTCTTGCCGGCGCCGTTGGGGCCGATCACGCCGACCGCCTCGCCCGCCTTGACGTCGAGGTTGACGCCGAACAATGCCTGGAAGGTGCCGTAACCCGCGTCGACCGATTTCAATTCGAGCATGCGTCAGACCCCCGCCTTGCGGCGCGCTTCCGCCGCCGCGGCCTGGCTCGAATCCGCGTCCGTGCCGAGATAGACCTCGATCACCCTGGGATCGCCGGCCACCGCGCTCGGCAGGCCTTCGGATATCTTCTCGCCGTGATCGAGCACCATCACGCGGTCGACAACCCGCATCAACACACCCATGATGTGCTCGACCCAGATGATGGTGATGCCGAGCTCGTCGCGGATCTTGCGCAGCATGTCGGCGGCCTGATCCATCTCGTGCTCGTCGAGCCCGCCGAGGCTCTCGTCGGCGAGCAGCAGTTTCGGTCCCGTGGCGAGCGCCTTGGCCAGTTCGAGTTTCTTCAGACCGGCGGCGCCGAGCCCGTCGACACTCGCGTGGCGATCCGTGGGCAGGCCCACCATGGCAAGCGCGCGTTCGGCCGCCTCATCGGCCTTGGCGCGGCTGTGGCGGCCCTGGCCGTAATATCCGGCGAGCGCGACGTTCTCGAACATGCTGAGCCGGTGAAACGGCCGCGGGATCTGGAAGGTGCGGCCGATGCCGCTGTTGATGATACGGTGCGGGGCGACGCCCGCGATCTCCGCGCCGTCGAACAGGATCGATCCCGCCGTCGGCACCAGCGTGCCCGACAGCATGTTGAAGATCGTGCTCTTGCCGGAACCGTTCGGGCCGATCAGGCCGAGAATCTCGCCCTGTTCGACCCGGAACGATACGTTGTTGACAGCGGTGAAGCCGCCGAAGCGCTTCACCAACCCTTCTACCGTCAGCACCCCAGAACCTCCGCTGGCTTTTTCGTTGGAGCATGACCCGTTTCGGAAAACCGGATCATGCCCTTGCCGTCTGTGCTGGCCTATTGGTTGCTGAACGTGGTTCCCTTCGGCAGCGGCAGCACGGCCTCGCGCTGCGCCTGGCTCTTCGGCCACACCACGTAGGACTTGTCGTCGATGTACTGGATGACCACCGGGAACGAGCGCTCGTTCTGGCCGGCCATCCTGTCGCCCTCGCCGTGGAACTTGACGCCGAAGCCGAGCATGGTGCCGCCCTCGGGAATGTCGACTTCGAGCGCCGCCTTGCGCAGCGCATCCGGATCGACGCCGCCATATTTCTTGATCGCGCGCGGCAGCACGTCGGTCAGGAAAACGTAGGTATTCGACGCGGCCATGCCGACATGCGCGGAGCGGATCGCGACGCCCGGCTTGGCCTTGTCGAATTCCTCGCCGACCATCTTGATGACCGGCGGCAGCTTCGGATCCATCGATTTCTGGTTCGCGAGCCAGATCGAAATCGGATCGGTGTTGAAGACGTAATTGACGTCGGCGCCCAAGCCCTCCTTCAGCTTCTCGTAGACGCCATAGCCCGCGCCGTGGCCGACGAGGGCGCCGAATTTCAGGCCCTGCTCCCGCGCCTGACGGCCGAACAGCGTGATGTCGGGGTTATAGCCGGTGTGGAAGATCACGTCGGGCCGCGCGCGCTTCAGTTTCGTCACCAGCGCGGAAAGATCAGGCGCAGTGGCTGAATAGCCTTCCTTCATCACGACGTTGAAGCCGGCCTTCTTGGCGCCGGCCTCGTTGCCCTTGGAGACGTCGACGCCATAGGCGCCGTCCTCGTGGATGATGGCGACGCGCAGATCCTTCGGCTCCTTGCCGAACTTCGATTTCGAATTCTGCGCGATGAAGTCCATCGTCATCAAGCCGAACTGGTCGCCGGAGGCCTGCGGGCGGAACACGTATTTGAAGTTCTTGTCGGCCAGCACTGCGGAAGAAATGCAGGTGGTGATCCACATGAAGTTCTTCAGCTGCTCGACGCGCGCGGCCACCGGCACGCACTGCGCCGAGGAGAAGAAGCCGAGCAGCATGTTGACCTTTTCCTGCTCGATCAGCCGCACCGCCTCGTTGATCGCGACATCGGGCTTGCTCTGGGCGTCGGCATAGACCGCCTCGACCTTGTAGCCCTCGACGCCGGTCTTGGCGTAGTGGTCGAGCATGATCTTGGCGCCGATATATTGCAGCTCCGAACCGCCGCCCGCGAGCGGGCCGGTCAGGTCGTAGATGACGCCGATCTTGATCTTTTTTTCCTGGGCTTCGGCAGTAACCGCCATCCCCAGCACCGCGATTGCGGCGGACAGCCCAACGAGCAGGCGTGCAGCTTTGCGCCCCGGCATGGAATCCTCCCTGGATTGTTTTTTGTGCACTGCGTTTCTTGTTCTTGGTTGGCGCCTATCACATTGATAGCGCGACCAGATGTCAAGCGTATTGCTTGCGTCAGCGCCGGGAAGCCAACTGCGCTTCAAGAAAGGCCGTGACAAAACGCGGCATTGCGGAGGTGAGATCGTGGGCGTCGCGCACGAGGTGGATGGCGGATAATTCCGGCTGACGCTGCGAGGCGAGACTGGCCTCGATCCGGGCACGCACGACGTCACCAGGCATATCGACCCGCAACATACGGATCATCGCAACCGCAGGCCCTGTATAGATGCAGTGCCAACCCGGCTCGCTCTCGTATTCGCCGGGCGCAAGGCCAGTCTCTTCCTCGAGTTCGCGCGTGACGCTGCCCGATATGTCAACCATGCCGTCCCTGATGTCGTCGAGGTCGGGCGTGCCTGAGGGGAAATAGATGCGGCCGGCATTCGACGTGTGCTGGCCCATTTCACCGAGCACGAAGGCGCCGTCGGCACAGCGTAGCGCGCCCATGCCGAAGCCGTTGAACACGGAAGCGTCGGGAAAGCCCCAGTCGCGCCAGGCCAGAAAGCTTGCGAAATCGGTTTCGAAATAGGCGGCACTGAAGCGGTCGCCTGAAAACACCGGGTTGCGCCCGAGCAGGATGCGGCCGTTCCACATCGCGGGCTTCTCGCGTTGCTTGTCGGCGAAATACGCCGCGATCTCCGCGCGCCGCGCTTCGGCAAACGGCCACGACCACGCTTCGACAACGAGGTCGAGCGCGCTGACGCGATGAATGACTGGAGGATTCGTGTCAGTCATCGCCTCACTTCGCTTGATTCACGCCGATGCTGCCCGGCCCTTATTTCGTGCCCGTGCCGGTGGTCTTCTTGACCTGCTCGACATACTTGTTCGTCCAGGTCTTGGTCACGTCGATATTGGCTTTCGCGACCTCGGGCGAACCTTCGCTGAACACGGCGAGCACCGCGTCGGCGCCCTTGGGGTCCATCTTGCCGGTTTCCGAATACATCGGGATCGTGTTCTTCAGCGCGGCGAGATAGAGCTCCTTGTTCTTGCCGACGATTTCATCGGGCATCTTCGCCATGATCTCTTCCGCCGAGTGCGAATGAATCCAGGCCAGCGTGTTGACGATCGCCGTGGTCAGCGCCTGCACTTCCTTGTCGTGCGACTTGATCCACGCCGTGGTGGTGTAGAGCGCGCCGCCCGGGTACTCGCCGCCGAACAGGCAAGCGTGTCCTTCTGCGTGCGGGTGTCGGCCAGTATCTTCAGATTCGGAAAGCTGCCCTGCAGGACGGTGACGGAGGGATCGAGCATCACGGCTGCGTCGATCTGTCCCTGCTGCATCGCCGCCACGGCGGTGGCCCCCAGGCCGACGCCGATCACGGCAGCGCTGGTCGGGTCGAGGCCGTTCTTCTTGAGGAGATATTTCAGGAAGAAATCGGTCGAAGAGCCAGGCGCACTGACGCCGACCTTCTTGCCGGCCAGATCCTTGATCGACTTGATCTCATTGGTATGGGCGGGCGAGACCACCAGCACCAGGCCGGGATAGCGGTCATAGACCACGAAGGACTGCAATTCCTGCTTCTTGGCGGCCAGGTTGACGCAGTGATCGAAATAGCCAGAGACGACGTCGGCGCTGCCGCCGAGCACGGCTTTCAGCGCGTCCGAACCACCCTTGAGGTCGACCAGTTCGACCGCCAGCCCCGCCTTTTCGTATTCGCCGAGCTGCTTGGCCAGCACGGTCGGCAGATAGCACAGGCAGGAGCCGCCGCCGACCGCGACGGTGACCTTGCTTTGCGCTGCGGCAAATCCCGACGTCAGCGTCAGCGCCAGCAGCGAAACGACCAGCCGGCCGAACAGTTTCTTCATGGTTTCCTCCATTTGTTGGCCGGCAAGATAGAGCAGCGCGCGGGCGTTGAGAAGGCGACTTTCCGACCGCTGGCCAAGCGCGGAACGGCGGCATAGCATGCCTCCATAAGAACAGCACAGGGGAGGACTGCCCATGAATCGTCTCGCCATCACACTTTCGCTCGCCGCCGCCTTTGCCGCCGGCTGCAGCGTTACCCATCTGCTCCGGCCGGCGATCGCCGCCGAGAACATCACCGCACAGGTCATCCATACCGGCGAGCTCGAAGGCGAAGCGCTCGGAAACCCGAACGCGGGCGGCATGCGCTCAAAACTGTACGCTGGCGCCGACGGCATGACCATCTCGATCCAGGACGGCAATGTCGGCAAGCACATGCATCCCAACACCAACGAGATCCAGTACATCCTGGACGGCACCGGCACGATCTGGCTGGGCGACAAGGAAGTGCGGGTGAAGCCGGGCGACCTCGTCGTGATCCCGAAGGGCACCGCGCATGGCGGCACCAAGCCGGACGGCCGCACCCTCAAGGCGATCGCGATCAAGACGCCGCCGCAGGCGCCTGATGATACCAAGATGTTGAACTGACGCGAAGCGTCGAATTGGAATTCGTAGGGTGGGCAAAGGCGCACTTTGCGCCGTACCCACCAGCTTCTTGCTGTGGTCGTGAATGGTGGGCACGCTTCGCTTTGCCCACCCAACGAGTTCGACGATGACGGCAGGAGGCGCCTTAACTACCCCCTGCCCTCCGCCGCCGCCGGCCGCCAGACCAGAAGCCTGCGCTCGACCAGCGTCACGCCCATGTCGATCAGGATGACGAAGGCCGACAGCACGAACATGCCGGCGAACACGGCGGCGACGTCGAACACGCCTTCGGCCTGCTGGATCAGGTAGCCGAGGCCGGCCGCCGATCCGAGATACTCGCCGACGACGGCACCGACCACGGCAAAACCGACCGAGGTGTGCAGCGAGGAGAACATCCACGACAGCGCCGACGGCCAGTACACATGCCGCGTCAATTGCCGCTCGCTCATGCCGAGCATGCGGCCGTTGTCCAGCACGGTCTGGCTGACCTCCTTGACGCCCTGATAGACGTTGAAGAACACGATGAAGAACACCAGCGTCACGCCGAGCGCGACCTTGGACCAGATGCCCAAGCCCAGCCACAGCGTGAAGATCGGCGCCAGCACCACCCGCGGCAGCGCGTTGACCATCTTGACGTAGGGATCGAACACCGCGGCGACGCGCGGCTGGCGCGCGAACCAGAAGCCGACCAGCACGCCGCCGACCGAGCCGATCACGAAGGCCAGGATCGATTCCCACAGCGTAATCATCAGGTGCTTCCAGATCACCCCGGACGAGAACCATTTGACGATCTGGCTGCCGACATCGACCGGATTGGAGAAGAAGAACGGCGGCAGCAGGATGCGGCCGAACACCGGCACGGTGGCGAGAAACTGCCACAGCGAGAGTGCGACCACGGCCACCATCAATTGCCAGAACAGCAGTGTCAGGCGCGACATCAGCCGACCTCCGCCATTTGCGTCGACTGCGCATAACCCTTCATCACTTCGTCCTTCAGCACGCTCCAGATTTCGCGGTGCAATTCGTGGAATTGCTTTTCCATCCGCACTTCCGAGATGTCGCGCGGACGCGGCAGCGTCACCCGCCAGTCGCCGATGATGCGCGCCGAGGGACCTGCCGACATGATCACGACCCGGTCGGCGAGCGCGATCGCCTCTTCGAGATCGTGGGTGACGAACAGAACGGCCTTGCGGTCGGCGTTCCACAATTCCAGCAGCAAATTGCCCATGATCTGCCGGGTCTGCGCGTCGAGCGGGCCGAACGGCTCGTCCATCAAAAGGATTTTTGGATCGCGGATCAAAACCTGCGCGAGGCCGACGCGCTTGCGCTGCCCGCCCGACAGCATGTGCGGATAACGGTTGGCGAAGGCGCCGAGGCCGACTGAAGTCAGCCAGCCCTGCGCGCGCTGCAGCGCCTGTTCGCGCGGCGCGCCCTTGATGTCGAGGCCAATGGCGACGTTGTCGATCGCGGTCTTCCAGGGAAACAGCGCATCGGCCTGGAACAGATAGCCGGCATCCCGGTTCAACCCCGTCAGCGGCTGGCCGAAAATCTTCACCGATCCGGCTGCGGGCTTCAGGAGGCCGGCCGCGACATTGAGCAGCGTCGATTTCCCGCACCCGGTCGGGCCCACAATGGCGACGAACTCGCCATGGGCGACCGCCAGGCTGGCCCGCTCCACGGCGGTGTAGACCCGATCCCCTGCCACGCGAAACGCCACCGTCGCGTCGTCAAGGGCGACTGCCACAGGCTCTGCCGTATCCGCCATGCTTTCTCCCCCAGGATTTGGACGGATGCCTTAGCGGTTACCAAGGATAAGTTCAACGCGGCACTGCAACGCGATCGTTGACCGCTTCCTGGCCAATGCCGGCGACCGGATCGGGCTCGTCGCCAATGGCCGCGGAATATCCGCCTGCTCCGCTGCGCGGCGCGCCATGCAAGCGCGAAGGCGAAATCACGAGGTCCCGGGGGCCGACGATCGGCTATGTCGGCAGCATGTGCCGGATCCAGACGAGATGCTCGGTTCCCATCTCGCTCCGCGACATCTCGTTCGCGAAAGCTGCTGAGCGTTGTGCTACAATTCCCTTGACGAGCCCGCGCACGTGATCATCGACCATGCATTTCACGTTCAACCCGAGAGGAGTCCGAGCTTGAGCGTTGCCTTTACCAAGGAAGACAGTGCCGAAACTGCGTCGGAGACTCTGCTACCCGATCGCCCGATTTCACCTCATCCGAACCTTGTTACGGAAGCAGGATTGAGGGCGCTGGAATTTCAGCTCCAGCAGGCTCGCGAGGCGTACGAGACGGCGCAGAAGATCGAAGACGTCAATGAACGACGGCGGCAAGCAGCCATCCCCTTGCGTGATGCGCGCTACTTTGCGGCGAGAGTTCGAACGGCTCAGCTCATTACCAAGCCTGCGTCGGCCGACACGGTTGCCTTTGGCAGCACGGTGACCTTCAGGCGCGACGATGGGCGCGTACAAAAATATCTCATCGTGGGCGAGGACGAAGCAGATCCCAAGACCGGCTCCATTTCCTTCGTATCCCCGGTGGCGAGGCTTCTGATGGGCAAGGCTGTCGGGGATGTCGTCGGCACATCCGGCCAGGAGCTCGAGATCATGGCGATCTCGTAGCACGCCCGTGGGCGACGCAAGCCAACCATGACAAGCCAAGTATCCGTCGCATCGGTGTCCCTTCCAGAAGGGTACAGGTTGCTGCAAACTGCAGATATCGCCCGCGATTCGTAGATGTCTTGAGGAGCCATGAACGAGACTTTGATATCCGCCTGCACCATGTTTCTCGTTCCAGCGACGCTCTTGTTCGGCGCTTTGGGTGTCGCGAACTCGTCCTTTCTCAAGATGCTGGTCTGCCTGCTTGGCGCGGCCACGGCAGGACTATGGCTTTACCGGATATGGTGGTGGACAGGCCTGTCCTTGATCGATCGCAGAACGGCGCTTGGTCTCGCGGGCATGTATGCGTGCGCCTGGCTGGTGACATTCCTGGTGCAGTTGAAGAACGTGTTCTCGCGCTGACTAATTCAGTCCCCGTCGCTTCACAACAGCCAGGCGGGGGACAGCTGAAGTCCTGCATTCGCGAGCGGCCATTTATCGGCTATCACTGTGTCCGTCAGGAACAGCCAAGGGTTGGGACCGCACCGAATGCCGACCACGCCACTGATCGCCTATGCGCATGTCGGCAAGACCTTTGACGGCGGTCGTGTGGTCGCCGTCGACGATGTCTCGCTCGAGGTCGCCGAGGGCGAGTTTTTGGCTATCGTCGGCGGCTCCGGTTCGGGCAAGACCACGCTGCTGCGGCTCGCCAACCGGCTGATCGAGGCGGACTCCGGCTCGATCACGGTCGAAGGCGACGAGGTGCGCAACGTCGATCCGATATTGCTGCGCCGGCGGATCGGCTATGTGTTCCAGAGCGGCGGGCTGTTTCCGCATCTGACGGTTGCCGACAATATCGGCATCACGCCGAAGCTATTGGGCACACCGCCCGCCGAGATTTCCGCGCGGGTGGATGAACTGCTGGATCTCGTACGGCTGGAGCGTTCGCAATACCGCGACCGGCTGCCGCACGAACTCTCCGGCGGCCAGCGCCAGCGCGTCGGCGTGGCGCGGGCGCTTGCCGCAAAACCGCGCATCGTGCTGATGGACGAGCCGTTCGGCGCGCTTGACCCTTTAACCCGCGATGCGCTCGGCGACGATTTTCGCGAACTGCATCGCACGCTCGGCCTGACCACGGTCATGATCACCCACGACATGACGGAGGCCATTCTGCTGGCCGACCGGATCGCGGTCATGAGCGGCGGCCGGCTGCTGGCGCAGGGCACGCCGTCAGAGCTTTCCGAAAGCGGCGACGCTTACGTCGGCGAACTGCTGCGCACGCCGCGGCGGCAGGCCGAGCGGCTCGGCGCCCTGCTGCCGCGGGACGGTGCGGCATGAGTATTTTTGCCGATCCGCGCTGGGCGGAAGCGCTGGGCCACCTGCCCGATTATCTCGGCAGCCATGTCCGCGTCAGCGTCACCGCGCTGGTGCTGGGCCTTCTGGTCAGCCTGCCCCTCGCGATCATAGCGCGCCATCGGCCGGTGCTGCGCGGCGCGCTGCTCGGGCTTGCCAGCATCGTGCAGACCGTGCCGGGATTGGCGCTCTTGGCGCTGTTCTATCCGCTATTGCTGGCGCTCGCGGCGCTCTCGCTGTCGTGGTTCGGGTTTGGCTTTTCCGCGTTCGGATTTTTGCCCGCGGTGCTGGCGCTGGCGCTCTATTCGATGCTGCCGGTGTTGCGCAACACCATCACCGGCCTGCAGGGCGTGGAGCCAGCGATCCTGGAAGCGGCGCAAGGCGTCGGCATGACCCCGCGGCAATCGCTGTTCACGGTGGAATTGCCGCTGGCGCTTCCGGTGATGATGGCGGGTATCCGCACCGCCGCCGTCTGGGTGATCGGCACCGCGACGCTCTCGACGCCGATCGGCCAGACCAGCCTCGGCAATTACATCTTTGCAGGGTTGCAGACCCAGAACTGGGTGTTCGTACTGTTCGGCTGCCTTGCCGCCGCGGTGCTGGCGCTGGCCGTCGATCAATTGCTGGCGCTGATCGAAAGCGGGCTGCGTCACCGCAGCCGCCTGCGCGCAGGCCTCGGCGGCGCCGGCATCGCGGCGCTTGTTGTGGCCACGCTGGTGCCGACCATGATGCGCGCGCAAACCAGCTACATCGTCGGCGCCAAAACCTTCACCGAGCAATATGTGCTGTCGGCCTTGATCGCGCAGCGGCTGAAAGCCGCGGGTCTCCCTGCGACGACGCGCGAAGGCCTCGGCTCCAACGTGATCTTCGGGGCGCTCGCAAACAATGACATCGACGTCTATGTCGACTATTCGGGCACGCTGTGGGCCAACCAGTTCCAGCGCAACGATATCAGGCCGCGGGAGGTGCTGCTGGCCGAGCTGAAGACGATGCTGGCAAAGCAGAACATCACGCTGTTGGGCGAACTCGGCTTCGAGAACGCCTATGCGCTGGTGATGCCGCGCAAGCGCGCCGAGCAATTGGGCATCCGCACCATCGCCGACCTCGCCTCGCGCGCGGCGAACATGTCGATCGCCGGCGACTATGAATTCTTCTCGCGCCCCGAATGGACCGCGCTGCGCAAGGTCTACGGCCTGTCGTTCCGCGGCCAGCGGCAGATGCAGCCGGACTTCATGTATGCCGCGGTAGCCTCCGGCGAGGTCGACGTGATCGCTGGCTACACCAGCGACGGGCTGATCGCGAAATACGACCTGGTTGTGCTCGGCGACGTCAGGCGCGCGATCCCGCCCTACGACGCGGTGGTGCTGCTGGCGCCGAAGCGCGCCAACGACGAGGGCTTGCGCAAGGCGCTGACGCCGCTGCTCGGCAAGATCGACATCGCCATCATGCGCGAGGCCAATCTGCGCGCCGCCGGCAATGATGCGACGAGCTCGCCGGACGCGGTGGCGCAGTGGCTGTGGGAGAAGGTGGGGAAGAAGTGAGGCCGGGGACCTCCGGCTTTGAGTCTCAGGCCCTGCACCTCACGCCCTCACCTCCTGACGCTGAAACAATACATAACCAAGCACGAACAGCACGATCGTCGCGGCAATCAGCCCGACGATTTGCGGCCAGGCAATCAAGACGCTTTCGCCGAACGGGAGCGGAGCGCCCATCACCGCGCCGCGCAACTGATCGAGAAACACCGGTCCGAGCGATCGCGTCGTGGGTGACAGGATCGCCAGCATCGCTTCGCCGAACAACGCATTCGGTGAAAGACGGCCGAGCATCTGAGCCCATTCCGAGGTGCTGGGCGTCGGCAGACCGAGCGCGGCGTAACGCGGATCGGGCGGCGCGATCGCCTGTGCCAGTGCAGGCGCCAGCATCGGCCACAAGACGGTCAGGAACAGCCAGATGCCCAGGGCAACCAGCGCCGCCGTCGCGGGCGAGCGAAATACGATGGAAAGCAGAATCGCCAGAGAGAGCCAGACGCCCGCATAGAAGACCGCCACGACGAGAAACACCAGTGAGCGCGCGACTTCCTCCCCGCCCGGCGGAATGCCGAGAAAAATCAGGCCAAGGCCGATCACCAATAGCCACAAGGCCGTGAGGCTGATGGCGATCGTTGCAAGGCCCGCGAGCCCCTTGCCCATCAACAAGGCATCCCGGTAGATCGGTTGCGCCAGGATGCGCGACAGCGTTCGGCGGTTGTGTTCGCCATTAACGGCATCAAAGCCGAGCCCGATCGCCATCAACGGAATGAGAAATCCGAGAATGGCGACAAGGGAGGGCAGCGGGGCTTGATCGACCGTAAACAGGCGGAGCAGCAGGAACGGATCTTCCGCCGTATTTTTCCGCAGGCTGTCGATGGCTTCGTAAAGCGAGGCAAGCGCGGTAAGCACGATGAGCAACTCGAGCACCAGCATGCGCACGCTCGATACGTTGTCCGACAGCTCCTTGACAAAAACGGTGCCGAGCCCCTGAAGGGGCGATCCTTCACGCCGCATGACGTACTCCCGTCGAGGACCTCGTCTGGAAGTAACGGGCGTAGATCGCCTCGAGGCTGGGCTCGTCCACCGACAACTTTCGCAGGGCTCCGTTGGCTGCGACGACGGCGCGCGCGGCGTCGGGCCGCACGTCCCGATCCGCCGTCATGCGGAACCGATCTGCCGCAAGCGTCTCGACGCTGCCGACGCCCGGTATGTTCGCGAGTCGCCGGGCAATGCCGGCTCCCTCAGCCTCGACCTCGACAACGAAACCGGCGCCCAACACCTGGACCGCAAGTTCGGCGACGGAGCCCATCATGGCGATCCGCCCGGCCTGGAACAGCGCGACACGGTCGCAGATGCGCTGGACCTGATCGAGCAGATGTGACGACAACAGCACGGTGACGCCGTCGGATTTGAGTTCGCCGATCAGATCGAGGAATTCCAATGTGGCCTGCGGATCGAGCCCCGATGTCGGTTCGTCCAGAATGGCAATCTCGGCCTGTTTGACGAGGATCTCGGCAAGCCCGAGCCGCTGGCGCATGCCGCGCGAATATGTGGCAACCCGCTTGTTGGCAACATCGAGCAGCTGGACACGGGCGAGCGCCGCCTCGATCCGCCGGGACCTTTCAGGGAACGAAAGCCCCATCAGCTTGGCGACATAAGCGAGATTTTCTCCCGCCGTCAGATGATCGTAGAAGCCGACGGAATTGGGCAGATAGCCGACGCGCCGTTTGACCTGAAGCGGGGAACGCGCGGGATCGTACCCGAGGACATCCACCTTTCCCGCCGATATCTCGGTCAACCCAAGCATCATCAGGATGGTGGTGGTCTTGCCGGCGCCGTTGGGACCGAGCAATCCGAACACCTCGCCCCTTGTGATTTCGAAGCTGACGTTATCAACGACGCCGGCGTCACCGTAGCGCTTGGTGAGATTGCGCGCCGCGATGACCACATCGCGAACGGCGCCGGAAGCCTGGTTGTGCTGATCGCTCATCGCCTTCCGTACCTCGCAACGGCGCCCAGCAACAGAAGCAGCGCCACGCCTATAACGCCAGCTCCCGCCATTCCCCATACCGTGGACGTCGTCACCGTGACGCGGAACTGGCTTGACGCATTCTCGCCGCGTGAGGTGGCCCGAACCGTCACCATGTAGTCGCCGGCCAGTGACTTGTCGCTTGGCGTAACCAAGGCCTGCACCTCGGCGTCCTTGCCGGGCACCAGCCGCTCGATGGTGGCCGGTTCGAACTTTACCTTCCAGCCGCTCGGCGCCGTGGCCGCGAGCGTGATATTGTCGGCCGGCGCCGTCCCGCTGTTGGCAACGACGATCGGAATCGAGCTTTGCTGTGCCGCGACCGCACGGGCGCTCAGCAGCCCGTCGCGGCCGGCGACCTGGAGCTGCGGCTGTCCCACAATGTCCAGCGCAAGCTCCGCCTTCGCGGATGCGTCCTCGGCGCTGACCGTCACCCTCACCGGAAAATGGCCGGCATCCACCGTGCCAGGCGGACGGACCTTGAGTTTGATATCCTTGGACTGGCCCGCCTCGATCGGAATCGAGGAAAGTTCCTGGGTGCCGTACGCTTCAGTGAACGAGGTTTCGAAATTTGCAGGCGCCTCGGCGGCGAAACTGGCAACCAAATTGCGTCCACTGTCGTTCTTGATGGTCAGCGCATATTCGAAGTTGGACCTCGGGCTGCCGCGCAACGACGGCAGCTTGGTGGTGACGGTGAGCTTGGCAGGCAGTTGTTTGGCGAGAGAGACGGCAATCGGCAAAGCCGCCTGGGTGCCCTGCCCCTCGGCCTTCACCGTCAGCGTCTGCTCGTTCATTTCGCTGTTCGCCGGAACATCAACGCGAAGCTGAAGTGAAACGTTGGAATCCGGCGCAGGCATTGCCGCCGCTACCGGTTGTCCGCCGCCGAGAAGTGTTGCGGTCCAGCCGCTCGGCACGCCGGACACCGAAAGGCGGTATCGCTCAGGTCCCAGTCCGTAATTTTGCAGCCGAAGAGGTATGGTCGATGTCGTGCCCGGTCTCACCGTCACCGCCGGATAGTCGGTGATGATGTAGAGGCCCTTGATGTCCCGCGGCGGCTCCGCGGCGTAGGCTGATGGGGCTAACAATCCGAGGACGAAAGCAAGGCGCGCAAGATCGAGCGCTCGCATGGGCAAACACTCCTGCAAGGAAGTTGAGGATTGAAGATGCGGGCCGCGCCGACGGCGATCACCGTGACGACGGCGCGTCAGATCATCGACATAATCGTGACGAAGATTTGGAAATCATCCGGCGTCGAAATTACAAGTCGGTGATCGGAGGGGATTTTCGCATCAGACTTTGGTAGGTGATGCCGGCGGCAGATGAAGCCTGCGCGCGCGTATCGGCCAATCGTCATCCCACGGTTGCTCGGCCGGCTAGAGCCCCTTGATCATCCCGGCGTCGATCAGGAGGCGGTTGAACCTCCGTGCTTCCGCGCCTTTCCTGCAGGCGTAGAACGTGCCCTTGCAGCGGAGCATGATGCTCTTCTGCTCCGTAAACGACGGATCGAGCGGGAGGCCGGCGGCTTCCTGCAGCACGAGCGGAAGATAGGCCGCGTCGAGGGTTTCGAGCGCCGACGACAAATTGGCGGGCGAGTAGTTGATGCCGTCGATGGCGTAATATGTCGAGTAGTAGCGCGGATCGCCGGCCATCAGGCGTTTCGCCAGCGACTTCTGGTCGATGCCCGGGCTCCAGCAGCTTCTGCGAGATCGCCGGCTGGTGGTCGCCGAAACGCAGCACCAGGAACGACTCGTCCGGGTAATCGCGCTTCAGCCGCTCGGTGAATTCGCGATAGTCGTTGGCCGTCATGGTCTGGCGGCGAATGTACTCGTCGACCTCGGCGGTGTTGCCCGGCGGCGTCCAGCCCGCGGGCGTCAGATCGGGCCGATAGACGTCGGTCCAGGGAAAATGGTTGGCGGTGAGATAGACGAACATGAAGACCGGCGACTGCTGCGGCTGCTCGCGCGCGAACACTTTCAGCGCCTGATCGTAATAGAAGCTGTCGGGCTGCATGTCCTCGTTGACACCCATGGCGGCCATGTCGATGAACTCGCCGACGCCGGTGCCCTTCTGGAAGGCACGCGCGCTGAGGAAGTCGCCATAGGTCGGATAGAGCGAAACCGTCTTGTAGCCGCAGCGCTGCAGCGCTTGCGGCAGTCCACGCGTCACCCGGCCGGCGGCGATGCGCGTGACGTAGAATTTCAGATCGCCGAACGAGCGCGCCGACAGGCCGGTCAGCACGTTGAACTCGGTGTACCAGGTCGGGCCGCCGGTCGACTCCGCGATCATGGTCCGCTGCTTGCCGTCGCTCGACTTGAAATAATCGGTGTAGCCGGCCGGCACCTTGATGCCGGGCGCCGCGGTGACGTCGAAGCTCGAACTCGTCGAGCAGCAGGATGATGTGCGGCCGCTTGGCCGTGGCATCGCAGGTCTCGCCTGATGGCAGCCCGGGCAGCCCGGCGGCGCGGGCATCCCGCGCGAGGCTGAGCGGGCCATTCGCCGGCGGATCGGCCTCGATCCACCCGGTCGAAGCCAGCCGCGACACCGCCACCACGCCCGAGCGCGCCAGGTTGGAGATATGATTGACGCCCTGGAACGGCTCCCATGCCTGCTCGGGCGACGCGACCGACATCACAGCGATCAGCGCGGCGCTCGCCGCCACGCCCGTCAGTGCAAAGCGGCGGCGCACGCGGAACGGATCGAAACGCCAGATCAGCCACAACAGCGGAGCCGCAACCAGCCCTGCCGCGATCAACTGCATCTGCAGGCGCGGAAACACCGAGAGCAGGAACGAAAACGTATCGCGGTCGATGATCAGGAAGTCGAGGAATGTCAGCGTCAGCTGCAGAATGCCGAACTTGAAGTGCGACAGCGCGATCAGGATCGCGATGAAGACGAACGACAGCGCGGCGCAGATTCCGGGTCGCTGCAGCACGGCCAGCAGGAAGCAGTTCACGAACACCCATGCCAGCACGGACAGCGTGATCGCAAACGGCCCGTATTCGGTGGTCATGAGGACCGCCAGCCCCGCCAGATGGACGGCAACGATCAGGCCGGCAAGCGCAAAGAACCGGACGCCGCGCGATTTAGCGCGGAGGCTTTCGCCCATTCCGGATCCCGCAACGACTGACATGCTCTAGAGCCCCTTGATGAAACCTGCCTCGATCAATAGCCGGTTGAACCTGCGCGCCTCGGCGCCGTCCTTGCAGGCGTAGAATATACCCTTGCAGCGGAGCATGATGTTCTTTTGCTCCTCGAACGACGGGTCGAGCGGAATGCCGGCGGCTTCCTGGATCACCAGCGGCAGATAGGGCGCATCGATCCTGTCCATGATCGCGGAACTCTTCACCGGCTCGAAATTGATGGCGTCGATCGCATAATAGGTGGTGAAATAGCGCGGGTCGTAGGTATCGAACTTGCGGGCGACCCGGGCCTCATCCAGGCCGGGATCCAGCAGGTTCGACGAGAACTCCGGCTGATGGTCGCCGTAGCGAACGATCAGGAACGGCTGCGCCGGGAACTTCTTCTTCAGGCTGGCGATGAAGCCGGCATAGTCGCCGGCGCTCATGGTCTGGCGGCGCAGATATTCGTCGACCACCGGCGCGTTGCCGGGCTTGCGCCAGGACGGCAGCAGGTCGGGGCGGAATCTCGTTTCCCAGGGGAAATGGTTGGCCGCGAGATAGACGAAGGTGAACAGCGGCGTGTTGACCGGCTGCTCGGCGATCAGATTGACAGCCTTGTCGTAGAAGAAGCTGTCCGGCTCGATACCCTTGGCGCCGAGCGCGCGCGCGTCGTAGAAGTGCTGGATGCCCGTGGAGGTCTGGAAGCCGCGCGCGCTCATGAAGGCGCCGTAGGCCGGATAGAGCGAGAGGGTGCTGTAGCCGCAGCGGCGCAGCGCCAGCGGCAACCCGCGCTCGACCCGCCCCGACGCGATGCGGGTGACGAAATAGGAGAAGCGGCCGAACGAACGCGACGACAGGCCGGCCAGCACGTTGTACTCGGCCATCCAGCTCGCGCCGCCGCTGCTTTCGGCCATGAACTTGCGCTCGCGACCGTCAAAGGATTTGAAATGGCTGCCATAGCCCGGCGGCACCTTGACGCCGCTGGCCTCACGGATGTCGAAGCTCGACTCGTCATGGATCAGGATGATGTGCGGGCGGCGGCCGGCGACATGACAGGAATCGACCAGCGGCACCTTGAGTCGCTCGGCGGTCACGGCCTCCGATTCCATGAAACCGTAATTGACGAAGTCGGAAACCGCCGTCACGCCCGAGCGGGCGAATTTGGAGAGGTAGCCGTCGTCGTAATAGCCGTGCCAGGCTTCGTCCGGCCAAGCGATGGCCTGCCCGGTCAGCGCGGCAAGACAGGCGAGCAGGCCTGCTGCCGCCGGCAGCCGGCGGATGCGGAACGGATCGAGCCACCACAGCGCGTACATCAGCGGCAGGATGACGGCCACGGCGCCGACCACGTTCAAGCGCAGGTTCGGAAAAATCGTGAACAGGAAGGCCGCGGTGTCGCGGTCGATCACCATCAGGTCGACGAAGTTCGCGGTCATCTGCACGACGTCGTGCTTGAGCTGCGACAGTAGCACCAGCAGCACGACCAGCGTCAGCGACAGCGCGCCCGACAGCGCCGGGCGCCGCAGCAGCGCGATAAAGCAGAAGTTCAGGATGCCCCAGGCCAGCGCAAAACCCAGGCGGCCGCCGAAATCCGCTTCGGTCTCCAGCATGATCGCCAGCGCCGCCATGTGAGGTGCAGCGACGGCCGAAAGCCGCCAGAAGCCGATGGCGGCAAGCCCGGCGACAAGGGTGGTGGCGGAGGGCCCTGAATTTGGCGCGGGCGCCATGGGAAGCAACGCAACATGACCCGGCGCAATACAAAGCCTTGGCTGGCGACGGACCAGGAGACGCACGACCAGCCGGAACCTGTGTCGCGTCATAAAAACGTAGTGGAATCGTCATGAACGCGCAATGAATTTGCCCCGCAAGGTAAATACGGGACACCGTCATTCCGGCGCGCGTCACGCCCGCTTGGCAATGCCCTCGATAAAGAGGTCGAGGATCGCCTCGGCGGTCTGCTCGGCCTCGGCGCCTGCGACGCCCCAGCGCGGAAAATGGCCGTCGATATTCATCCGGGCGAAGCCATAGACCAGCGCCCGTCCGGCGATCTGGACCTGCTTGAGGTCCGCTGGTCGCAGCTGCCCCGCCGCAAAGGCTTCCGCCAGCGTCCGCTCGGTCAGTTCGATCAGTTCGGCATTGTCCCGGCTGACGGCGGCCGCCCGGTCATGATCGAAAAAGCGGCGGCTGGAAATGATTTCGAAATGGGTCGGGTTGCGCATCGCCCAGCGCAAATAAGCAAGCCCGAGGCAGCGAAAACGGCCGAGCGGATCGCCGGGGGCGGCAGCGGCAAGCGCCATCTCGATCTCGGCGCGGAACCGGCGCTGCGCCTCCTCCGCCACCGCCTGCATCAGGGCATCGCGGCTCGGGAAATGCCGAAACGGCGCCCCGGGCGAAACGCCGGCGCGGCGGGCGGCCTCGCGGACGCTGACCGCCTCCGCCCCGCCCTCGCCGACCAATTGCAGCGCGGCGTCGATCAGGACGCGCCGGAGATCGCCGTGGTGATACGGCTTTGGCGCGGGCGCCCGCGAAACGCGGCGGCGCGGCTTGGCGGTGGCGGATTTCACGGAGGATTTGGCGGCAGGACGCATGCCCCTCTCCTAGCATCACCGCCTTGTGAATGTAAGCACCGATTACACAGATTGACCTGATCAGCACGGCACATGTAACTGGCGATTACATTACGCATCCGCGTCATTGCGAGCGCAGCTAAGCAATCCATTCTTTCTTGATGTGGCGAGATGGATGCTTCGCTCGCAATGACGGCGCAGTCGTCGAAGGGGAGCGAAACATGCCGACGCGTCAAACCTGGTTCGATGGCTGGCGGCTGTTCGCCCTGCTCGCGCTGATCCTGTTAACCCTCAGCATCTGGATCGCCGGCATGCGCTCATTCGAGGTCGACGGCGTGCGGATGGTGATCCGCTTCACCGCGCGGACCTCGCTGGTGCTGTTCTGCCTCGCCTTTGCGGGTGCCGCGCTGGCGCTGATGTGGCCGAACGCGTGGACGCGGTGGCTGCGCCGCAACCGCCGCTATCTCGGCGTCACTTTCGCGGCCTCGCACGCCATCCACGCGATCGCGATCTTAGCCTTCGCCGTAATGGATCCCGCAGGCTATGCGGCAGCGACCTCGATCGCGTCCTACATCTTCGGCGGCATCGGCTACGCCTTCATCATCGCGATGACCGCGACCTCGTTCGACCGCACCGCGGCGGCGATCGGCGCATGCGCCTGGCGCCGGCTGCATCTCGTCGGCGGCTACTACCTGCTATTCCAGTTCATGGTGTCGTTCGGCAAGCGGATTCCCGACATGCCGCTTTACGCGCTGTTCCTGATCCCGCTGGTCGCCGTGTTCGCGCTGCGGATGATCGCGATGGCGCCGCGGGCCAAGCGGACGGTTCAGGCCGGTTGATCTAGATTGTCCGCCAGCAAGAAGAACTTGCGGCCGAGCTGATGGTGCACCGTGATGACAGCCCGATCGACATCGCTGATCAGGCTGTCGCCGAGCACGACGTTGGGAATTTCCCAGTTTCGCCCCTCGCGGACCGGCAATGCCGACAGCGCCGGAACGGACGCGGTTTCGCATCCGGGTTGCGCGCGAAGCGCCGCGTTGGCGAGCAGGGTCAACTCGGCGTGGGTCTTACCAAGGCGCGTCATCACGGCCGACTTCATCCCTGTAGCGTCAGCCCGAGGCGTTTTGCGATGATCCTGTCGAGGATGCGCTTGGGCAATACCGCCGCCATCAACAGCCGCATCGGATCCGGCACGATCGTGTAGCGCACCTTGGGGTTGGGCAGCGTCAATGCCCCGAACACCTTCTCGGCAATCGTCTCGGCCGGCAATCCTGTGGCGCCAAGACCCAGCATGAAGGCGCGGATTTTCTCCAGTGCCGGAAGAATTTTCTCCAGCGCCGGAAGATACGGCGAGTTCTTGTAGGGGGAGATGTCGACCTCCTCGGCCTTGCTCCAGATCGGCGTCTTCACCGCGCCGGGCGCAATGATGGTGACGCCGATGCCGAACAGCATCAGTTCGCGGCGCAGGCTCTCCGACAGCCCCTCGATCGCATGCTTGGAAGCGGAATAGGCCGAGGTCATCGGATTGCCGTTCCGGCCGATGCCGGTGGACGCGCCGGTGATGACAACTGATCTCATGACCTTGAGCCTTGTGAGAGGTTTAATGAAGTTCGTCGTGAAGGAATGCTTAAGCTCTGGCTTCGTGAGCTTCCGCCGCGGGTGCGGCCAGCCTTGACGGCGTCTTGTTCGGCAAGTTGCTATTCGATTTATCCCGGGAACGCTTTGGAGAGGATAGCAGCCGGACCGGAATACCGGAAGCGGCGGTTCATGCATGATGCGGTTCGACATCGGCGATTTATCGCGTGAAATCGCCGCATGCGTCCCGATCGCGTTGGTAAAGCAATTCGGAACGCGGCATTTGCAATGCACCGCGTGCTTCGACGCCGCTATGCCCGCCACGACCGCAGCCAGTCGCTTGCCTGTTTCACGTGCAGCCGACCTGTATTTCTACCGGTTCCGGCCTTTAACGCGGCGTAAGGCTCGGCTCGTCATTGTGTGCACCAACCCTTCAACAACCAGACAGGCTGCCCACAATGGTGCAACAGCCGGCGCACTCGATCATTGCCGAACTCGAAGATGCCGTCAGAGGCGGTTCATCTGCCAAGCGGGTGGAAACCCTGCGGCAGGTCACCGATCTCTTCCTCCATGATGGAGACCGTCTCAGCGACGACCAGGTCAAGGTCTTCGACGACGTGCTCTGCCTCCTGATCGCGCGCGTCGAAACGCGGGCCAAGGCCGAACTCTCGAAGCGGCTGGCGCCGCTCGACTACGCCCCGTTCGAGGTGATCCAGCATTTGGCCTGGGACGACGAGATCGAGGTCGCCGGCAGCGTGCTTGCCAATTCCAGCCGGCTCGGGACCGACGTGCTGGTCGAGATCGCCAGCAAGCAAGGGCCAGGATCACCTGCTCGCCATTTCCGGCCGGCCCAACCTGCCCACCGCCGTCACCGACGTCATCGTCGACCGCGGCGAAGACAAGGTGATCCGCAAGCTCGCCAACAACGCCGGCGCCAAGTTTTCCAACCAGGGCTTTTCCACCATCGTTGCCCGCGCCGGCGCGGACGACGAACTGGTGGAAATCCTCGGCCTTCGCGCTGATTTCCCGCAACAGTTCATGGCTGACCTGTTGCGCCGCGCCAAGGAAGCGGTTCGCGCCCGGCTTTTGGCCATCGCGCCGCCGGCGGTCCAGGAAGAGATCAAACGGGTTTTGAACGAGATCGCCCGCGAGGCGCCGCCCCCGGGGCGGAGCTTTGGCGTCGCCGAGGAGTACGTGAAGCTGATGAAGGGGCTGAACGAGCTGGACGACGCGGCGGTCTATGGTTTCGCCGAATCGAAGAAAGTTCGACGAGGTCACGGTTGCGATCGCGGTTCTCAACGAGATGCCAATCGAAATGGTGGCCCGGCTGATGGAAGGCCCCCGCGCCGACCTGCTGCTCATTCCCTGCCGTTCGGCCCGCCTGAACTGGCCGACGGTCGAGTCGATCCTGCGCAACCGGCCGGCAATGCCTTCCGTCAACGAGAAGACGCTCGAGATCGCGGAGCGCGATTACCGGAAACTGTCGATGGAGACGGCCCAGCGCACCGTGCGATTCTGGCAACTTCACAACAGGATCGAGAAATAGCCGGCGCGGGCGAATTGAGCGGACCCGCGCCCGGTCGACTGACGTCTTTGACGGCGTCGACCTCGCCTCACTGCATGGGGAAACTGATACCCGGTCGCGTTGTTCGACCGGCGACATCGTTTCACGCGCGGGAATGCGGATTAAGCAATCGCGCTTTGAGCCGGTAAACGCTGACTTTTCTGTCGCTGATGCAACTGTTGAATTGCTTCGCACCAAGGACGGGCATGAAGCGTCAGTTCTTCGTTTCGGCTCGGGCGGCGCACTCGGCGCGGCGCGTTGAAGAATTTGGTTGAGCCAATAATTCTTCGAAGAAACGGCGAGACCGCGTTCGCGATCTCGCCGGACAATGCCGATCAAGGCTTAAGATTTGGTATGCCGGTAGTGCATCGTCGAACCAGCCACTGGATGCTCTCGTGTCCCGGACGCGGTGCAGCGCGTTGACGATGCGCCGCAGAGCGGGGACCGCTTCGCAAGATCAACCCCGGACCAGCAGCGCATCACTTGCGTGCTGCGCTGCATCCGGGGAACCACACCCTCAGTTCTTGGTCTTGTCGACCAGCGCGCCCTTCTTGATCCACGGCATCATGTCGCGGAGCTTGGCGCCGACTTCCTCGATCGGATGCTCGGCGAGCTTGGCGCGGGTCGCCTTGAACGAGGTCTGGTTGACCTTGTTCTCCAGCATCCAGTCGCGGGCGAACTTGCCGCCCTGGATGTCGGCGAGGACGCGCTTCATCTCGGCCTTGGTCTCCGCGGTCACGATGCGCGGGCCGGTGACGTATTCGCCGTACTCGGCGGTGTTGGAGATCGAGTAGTTCATGTTGGCGATGCCGCCTTCATAGATCAGGTCGACGATCAGCTTCACCTCGTGCAGGCACTCGAAATAGGCCATCTCGGGGGCGTAGCCGGCTTCGACCAGCGTCTCGTAGCCGCCCTTGATCAGCTCGACCAGGCCGCCGCAGAGCACCACCTGCTCGCCGAACAGGTCGGTCTCGCACTCTTCCTTGAACGTGGTCTCGATGATGCCGGCGCGGCCGCCGCCGATCGCCGAGGCGTAGCTGAGGCCGAGGTCATGGGCATTGCCGGAGATATCCTTGGCGATCGCGATCAGGCAGGGCACGCCGCCGCCGCGCTGGTATTCGGAGCGCACGGTGTGGCCGGGACCCTTCGGCGCGATCATCAGCACGTCGAGGTCGGCGCGCGGGTCGAGCAGGTTGAAATGGACGTTGAGGCCGTGCGCAAAGACGAGCGCCGCGCCCTTCTTCATGTTGTCGTGCAGGTGCTCGCGGTAGATGTCGCCCTGCAGCTCGTCGGGGGTGAGCATCATGACGAGGTCGGCCCATTTGGCGGCTTCGGCAACTTCCATCACCTTGAAGCCGGCGGCTTCCGCCTTCTTGGCCGAGGCCGAGCCCTTGCGCAGCGCAATGGCGACTTCCTTGACGCCGGAATCCTTCAGGTTCAGCGCATGGGCGTGGCCCTGGCTGCCATAGCCGACGATGACCACCTTCTTGCCCTTGATCAGGTTCAGGTCGGCGTCGCGATCGTAATAAACACGCATGGGTCGTTTCCTTAGTCGATGGCCAAACCGGCCGGTTAATCAGGCATTTGGGTGGGTGAGACCGCCGGTCGCCCGCGAATTTCCGGCGTTGTCTAGAGCATTTTCCGCGTCAAAGGAAACCCGTTTATGCATGGCGCACTGCGGCATCATGCGTCCATGAAGACCGGGTAGAGCGAGGCCAGCAGCAGTCACCGCCATGACGATGTTGAAGGCCCGCACCGCCCGCCGGGAGGTCAGGACCGGCCGCAGCGCGGTGCCGAACAGCGCCCAGGCGGTGCAGGACAGGATGCCCAGGAGCAAGCTCAGGCTGACCTGAATCGCGATGTTCCAGGGGTAGGCGGCGATCGCCGCATAGGCGGTGATGGTGCCGATCACCATGACCCAACCCTTGGCGTTGACCCATTGGAACATCGCCGCGCCCCAGAACGTCATCGGCCGGCGGCTGTTGTCCTGCTTCGCCGAGGGCGGCTCGGACATGGCGATATGGACGGCCAGGTAGACCAGGTAAGCGACCCCGGCATATTTCAGGATGGTCTGCAGCACCGGATAGGCGATGAAGATGGTGCCGAGCCCGAGCCCAACCGCGCCGATCATGAAGGCGAAGCCGAACGTGATGCCCATGATGTGGGGGATGGTGGGGCGGAAGCCGTAGGTGAGCCCGGACGACAGCAACATGATGTTGTTCGGCCCCGGCGTGAAGAACATCACGGTGGCAAACAAGACGAAGGCGATCAAAAGCGAATGCGACATGGGGCCTCATGCGGTCTTTGGCAGAACTTGTTTTTCTGAAGCCGATTTTTCTGAGGTCTTGGAACGTTTCGACAGCAGCATGACGGCGATACCGCCGACCACCGTGACCATGCCGGCGAGCCGGAGCGGTCCAAAGGTTTCGCCGAACGCCACGCTCGACGCAGCCGAGCCGACAAACGGCACCAGCAGCGCGAACGGCACCACCTGCGCCGCCGGGTAATCCCGCAGCAGCCTGCCCCACAGCCAGTAGGCGATGCTGGTGGAAATCCCGCCGAGGCCGATCATGCACAGCAAACCGGTCAGCGAGATATGGGTCAGCGCATGCCAGGTCGGCTGCGGCCCGTTGCTGGCCAGCGTCAGCGCCAGCAATGGCACCGCCGCGACCAGGCACAGCCACGCGAACAGGTCGAACATCGGCACGCCCTGCGCGCGCCGCAACAGAAGATTGCCGGCCGCGAAGCTGAGCGGTGAGATCATCAAGATCGCAAACGCGCCGACGCTGAAATCGTAACCCACGGTGCCGCAGATCATCAGCAGGCCCACCGTGGCAATGCCGATGCCCACCGTCTGCCACGCGCTCGGCCGCTCGCGGAACAACAGCGCGGCAAAGCCGATGGTGAACAGCGCCTGGCTCTGCACGATCACGCTGGAAAGGCCGACGGGCACGCCGTGCGCGATGGCAAAGGCCTGGGCGAGGAACTGGCCGAGGAACAGCGTGAAGCTGATCGAGGCCAGCACCGTCCATGAAACCTTCGGCCGCGCCACGAACAGGCAGGGCAAGGCGGCGATGGAAAAGCGCAGCGTCGTCATCAGTTCCGGCGAAAATTCGTTCAGCGCGATGCGGCTCGCCACGAAGGCAAGTCCCCAGATCACCGCGACGAGCACGGCGATGCAGACATCGGCCGGTTTCATTTTTTTAGCTCTGTTGATCCGGCTTCGGTTTGCGCAGGAGATAGGTGCCGTGGAGAGGCGCGTGATAGTCGACCGATTGCAGCGTGAAGCCGATATCGGTCAGCATGCGCTCGATCACCCAGCCGAAGGTCGAGTATTCGTCGCGCATATGGGTGACCACGCCCTCGCGCTGGAAATCGTGGTTCTTGATGGTGAAATCGGCCCACTGCTCGACATCGCGCTCGGCGCCGTCGGGCATGCTGACGAACACGATGTCGCGCAAATAGAAATTGGCGCCGGGCTTCAGCGCCGCATAGATTCTCGCCAGCGCCACCGCCTTCCAGAAATCAGGCAGATGATGCAGCGTGAATTCGCTGACGATCAGGTCATAGGAATTCGGCTGGTAGGCGAAGCTCAGCATGCCGGCCGGTTGGGTGCGGATCGCCACCTTGCGGTCTTTGGCCTGGATGTTGGCGAGCGCGAGCATCGCCGGCGAGATGTCGATCGCATCGACCTCGGCGCCCATCAGCGCGGCTTCGCAGGCCAGCACGCCGTTGCCGCAGCCGATATCGGCCACCCGCCAGCCCTTCTGCACGCCGAGCATGGTCAGCGCCGCGCGGGCGCGCAGGTCGCTGTCGTCATGCCGGTCATAGATCGAGGCGACCGCGGAATCCAAGCCGATCTGCCGCCGTTGATTGTAATACCAGTCCCGCGCCAGCATGTTTCACATCCCCTCAGGCCCGCGTCCGATCGCGGCAACGCCGGTGCGCGACACTTCGACAAGGCCGAGCGGGCGCATCAGATCGATAAATTGATTGATCTTTGAAGTATTGCCTGTGATCTCGAACACAAAACTCTCGGTGGTGGCGTCGATCACCCGGGCGCGGAACGCGTCCGCCAGTCGCAGCGCCTCGACCCGGTTGTCGCCGCCGCCGCGCACTTTCACCATGGCGAGTTCCCGCTCGATCGAGCGGCCGGTGATCGTCATGTCGACGACGCGGTACACCGGGACCATGCGATCGAGCTGGTGCTTGATCTGCTCGATCACCATCGGTGTACCTGTCGTGACGATGGTGATGCGCGAGAGATGCTTCTGGCTTTCGGTCTCGGAGACCGTGAGGCTCTCGATGTTGTAGCCGCGGCCGGAGAACAGCCCGATCACGCGCGCGAGCACGCCCGGCTCGTTCTGCACCAGGACCGAGAGCGTGTGCGTCTCGTTGGGATCGTGGCGCTCTTCCAGGAAGTAGGCGGATGCGGGCTGGTTCATTGTCGTCCCCTTACATGTCCTTTCGTCACGCCACGGCCCGTTGGCCGCTCGCGGTGACATCCGTTCCGACCCATTTTCGGAACAGATCAAAATCGATATTGCCGCCGCTCAGAATCAGGCCGACGCGCTTGCCGGCGAGCTTTGCCTTCTCCTGCAGCGCGGCGGCGAGCGCAGCCGCGCCCGCGCCTTCAGCGAGGTTGTGCGTGTCGGTCCAGTAGGCGCGAACCGCAGCTGCGACCTCGTCGTCCGTGACCTGCACGATGCGCGAGGCGCCCTTGCGGATGATCGCGAGCGCCTCGGCAACGGGAACGCGGGTGGCCATGCCGTCAGCCAGCGTGTTGCTGGTTGCCGTGGTCACGACCGTACCGGCCGCAAATGACAGCGCGTAGGATGGCGCTTCGGTCGACTGCACGCCGACGATCTCGGCTTTGCGGCCGAGCAGATCGCGCGCCATGATGCAGCCGCAGATGCCCGAGCCCTGCCCGATCGGCACATAGAGCACATCGAGATCGGGCGCGGCGCGCAGCAATTCGAGCGCGTAGGTGGCAACACCCAGCACGAGGTCGGGATGAAACGACGGCACCATGTGGAGGCCGTCGAACTGGGCGCGGCGCTGGGCTTCTTCGGCCGCCGCCTGAAAGTCCGCGCCATGCTCGACCAGCTCGGCGCCGAACGCGCGCATGGCGCGGTTCTTCTCGACCGAATTGCCTGACGGCACATAAATGACCGCGCGAACGCCGTGACGGCCGGCCGCGAAAGCAAGGCTCTGCCCGTGATTGCCGCGGGTGGCGGAAATGATCCCGGGCGTATTCGGCCGCTCCCGCTTCAGGCGGTCGAGATAGACCAGCCCGCCGCGCACCTTGAAGGCGCCGATCGGCGTGTGGTTCTCGTGCTTGACCACGACGGACGTGCCGAGCCGCTGCGCCAAGCAGCGGCCAGGCATGCGCCGGCGTCGGCGGCACCGCCTGCCCCACGATTTCGTGCGCGCGTTCGAGTTCTGCGAGGTCAAACATTTCTCTATTCTCCCGCTCGCTCGTCATCCCCGCGACCCTGCTCGTCATCCCCGCGCAGGCGGGGATCCAGTATCCCAGAGACGTCCGGGCAGGCCCGAGACGTCGCGGCGTACTGGATCGCCCGGTCAAGCCGGGCGATGACAGCGGAATTTTGGGCTGGCATCCTCACACGAATATCCTCACACCAGCGCCTTGCCGCCGGCGAACGCCGCGGCGGTGGCTTCGTCGGTGGCTTCCGCCGGCAGCAGCATTTCGTTATGCGCCTTGCCGGACGGAATCATCGGGAAGCAGTTTTCCAGCGCGGCGACGCGGCAATCGAACAGCACCGGGCGCTTGACCTTGATCATCTCCTTGAGCGCGCCGTCGAGATCGCCGGGCTTGATCGCCTGCAGGCCGACGCAGCCGAACGCGTCCGCGAGCTTGACGAAATCCGGCAGCGCCTCCGAATAGGAATGCGACAGCCGGTTGCCGTGCAGCAGTTGCTGCCACTGCCGCACCATGCCCATGTACTGGTTGTTCAGGATGAAGATCTTGATCGGCAGCTCATACTGAACCGCCGTCGACATCTCCTGCATCGTCATCTGCACCGAGGCGTCGCCCGCGATATCGATCACGAGGCTGTCGCGGATGCGCGACCTGCACGCCGAGCGCCGCCGGCAGGCCGTAGCCCATGGTGCCGAGCCCGCCCGACGTCATCCAGCGATGCGGCTCCTCGAACCCGAAGAACTGCGCCGCCCACATCTGGTGCTGGCCGACTTCGGTCGTGATGTAGGTGTCATGGCCGCGCGTCGCCTCGAACAGCTTCTGGATGGCATATTGCGGCAGGATGACATCGTTGCTCTTCTTGTAGGCGAGCGAATTGCGCGCGCGCCAGGTGGCAATCTCCTGCCACCAGCTCTTGATGTCGGGCTTCTTGGCCTCCGCCTTGAACACCTGCAGCAGGTCGCCCAACACGTTGCCGGCGTCGCCGATGATCGGCACGTCGACATGAATGTTCTTGTTGATCGAGGACGGATCGATGTCGATGTGGATCTTCTTGGAACCCGGCGAGAACGCGTCGACGCGCCCGGTGATGCGGTCGTCGAAGCGCGCGCCGAGGCACAGCATGACGTCGCAACCATGCATCGCCATGTTGGCCTCGTAGGTGCCGTGCATGCCCAGCATGCCCAGCCAGTTTTTGCCCGTGGCCGGATAGGCGCCGAGGCCCATCAGGGTCGAGGTGATCGGGAATCCCGTGACCTCGACCAGCTCGCGCAACAGTTTTGACGCCTCGGGTCCGGCATTGATGACGCCGCCGCCGGAATAGATCACGGGGCGCTTGGCGGACGCCAGCAGCGCGACCGCCTTGCGAATCTGCGTCGCATCGCCCTTCACGCGCGGCGTGTAGGACACATGCACGTCGTCCTTGCGCGGCGGATGATAGGTGCCGACCGCGAACTGCACGTCCTTGGGGACATCGACCAGCACCGGTCCGGGACGGCCCGTGGTCGCGACATAGAACGCCTCGTGCAGCACTTTCGCGAGATCGTTGACGTCGCGCACCAGCCAGTTGTGCTTGGTGCAGGGACGGGTGATGCCGACGGTGTCGCATTCCTGGAACGCGTCATTGCCGATCAAATGAGTAGGAACTTGTCCGGTGATGCAGACCAGCGGAATCGAATCCATCAGCGCGTCCGTCAGCGGCGTCACCATGTTGGTGGCGCCGGGACCCGACGTCACCAGCACCACGCCGGGCTTGCCGGTCGAGCGCGCATAACCTTCGGCGGCGTGGCCGGCGCCCTGCTCGTGCCGCACCAGGATATGCTCGACGTCGCTCTGCTGGAAAATCTCGTCATAGATCGGAAGCACCGCACCGCCGGGATAGCCGAACAGGTGTTCGACGCCATGATCGATGAGCGCGCGCACGATCATCGCGGCGCCGGTCATCTGGTTCGGATCGTGGCTGTTGTCGGTCATGGTCTGCTCCGGATGCGCTGCTGGCGCGCTTTTCTTCAGTTTCGAGTTCTTTAAGGGAATAAAAAAAGGGCCCGAGAGGCCCATGCACACCGCCTGAATTTGGGATGGCCTCAGCCACCCCCGGCGGTGCGCCTGGGTACGACTACGATAAGGAGTTTGGTAATAATATTACGCATTTGGCGGCTCGGACTTCCCAAAGGTTGCGCGGTTATACCGCCCGGTCCCCGGAAGTCAAGGGAAGGACGCCTTTAGTCGCGATTTTGGCAGTGTAGCTGTGTTCCGGCGGTTCGGCGAGTGGGAATTTTATGCTGGGGAGGCATGCGACGGGCGGCTCGACGTCCTAGGTAGCTTGGATGAGCGTAGCGATATCCGGGGCCGCTGGTCGGAAAATCCCGGATATCGCTGCGCTCATCCGGCCTACGGGAGTCCGGCTTCCAGCCACCCCCTCGCCGCCTCCGGCTTCACCCATTCGAACTCCGGCAGCTGATGCCGGAACCAGGTGAACTGCCGCTTGGCGTAATGGCGGGTGTCGGCGCGGCCGATGTCGGCGGCTTGCTCGCGCGTGATCTCGCCGCCGAGGTAGCGGATCAGGGCGGGCACGCCATGGGCCTTCATCGCCGGCAGCAGGGGATCGAGTTTTCGTGCGGCCAGCGCGGCGACTTCCTCCAGCGCACCGGCGTCCAGCATCGCGCCGAACCGCGCATCGATCCGCGCATAAAGCTGATCGCGTTCGGGCGCGAGAAACAGCGCGGTGAATTCGCTCCGAGGCAGCAGCGGCGGCAGGCCTTCGCGATGCCAGTCGGGCAGCGTACGGCCGGTGGCTTCGACGACCTCCAATGCGCGGGCGATCCGGGTGCGGTCGCGCGGCTTCAGGCGTTCGGCCGAGACGGGATCGCGCCGCGCCAATTCGGCATGCAATGCTTCGACACCGTCGCGCTCCAGCCGCGCGCGGACGCGATCGCGCACGTCGGCTGGAATCGGCGGCACGGCGGAGAGGCCGCGCGTCAACGCCTTGAAGTACAGGCCGGACCCGCCGATGAAGATGGCCAAGCGTTGTTCCGCCCGCACCTCCGCCAATACCTTTGCGGCATCCGCGACCCAGGCGCCGGCCGAGAAATTGACCGATGCGTCGACATGGCCATAGAGCCGATGCGGCGCGCGGGCCTCCTCCTCTGCCGTCGGCCGCGCCGTGATGATGCGGAGATCGCGATAGACCTGCATGGAATCGGTGTTGATGACGACGCCACCGGTCTTTTGCGCCAATTCGAGCGCCAGGGCCGACTTGCCGCTGGCGGTCGGCCCTGCGATAAGCACGGCCTTGCTCAAATTAAGCGAATTCGCCTGCATGTCCCTCGTCGCCACTCTTATCTGCAACCCGGCCAATCCCGCGCTCGACACCACCATCGTCGACGGCGCGCTGGCCGTTCTCCCCTCGCCTGGGACGGCGCAATGGCTGTTCGACGAAGTGGCAGTCGACATTCCCTTCGACTATCCGGTCAAGAGCCCGGACGACATCAAGGCGATCGAAACCCGCCTGCAAGCGGCGCGCGGCGACCTGCCGATCGACATTGTCGTGCAGCCTGTCGCTTTCAGGCGCAAGAAGCTTTTTCTGGCGGACATGGATTCCACCATGATCGGCCAGGAATGCATCGACGAGCTGGCCGATTTCGCCGGGCTGAAGGCGCATGTCGCCGCCATCACCGAACGGGCGATGCGCGGCGAAATCGAATTCGAGCCGGCGCTGCGCGAGCGCGTTGCGCTGCTGAAGGATCTCCCGGTCGGCGTGGTCGAGGAGGTGCTGGCAAAACGCATCACGCCGACGCCGGGCGGCCGGGAGCTGGTCATGACCATGCGTGCCAACGACGCCTACACCTGCCTGATCTCAGGCGGCTTCACGCTGTTTAGCCATCCAGTCGCCGCAAAAATCGGTTTCCAGGAGAACCGCGCCAACGAGCTCGGGGTTCGCGACGGCAGGTTCAGCGGCGAAGTGGCCGAGCCGATCCTCGGCCGCGCCGCCAAGCTGGCAACGCTGGTCGAGCTTCGCGAGTCCTTCGACCTCGACGAAATCGACACGCTGGTGGCCGGCGACGGCGCCAACGACCTCGGCATGATCCAGGCGGCGGGGCTCGGCGTCGCCTATCACGCCAAGCCCGCGGTCGCAGCCGCCGCCGCCGCGCGGATCGACTACGGCGACCTCACCGCATTGCTGTACGCGCAGGGCTATCGGCGCGAGGAGTTCGCGGACTAATTGAAATCGGTTCGTTGCTCACGCTGGCAATGCGAACCTATTGCGACGGTGAGCAACCTTAAGTAGCTTGTTGCGAAAGAGCATCTTAAGGGGTCGCAATGAGCCAACCTAAGACGGTTGATCGTGGCGTTTCATTCATCAAATTCGTGCTTGGACTTCTAAGGGCTCACCCGGACGGCATGCGCCCACGCGACATCTACGCAGAAATCCAATCAAAGCTGCCCCTGGATGATTTCGACAAGGAGACGATGAAGGGGTCGGGGCTGCCCCGGTGGCGAGCCACCCTGCATTTCCACTCCGTCGCGGCGACGAAAGCCGTACTGCTCGTCAAGTCGGACGGACGGTGGCGGGTGACCACGAAGGCCAGAAGTTCGTGACGTTGCCGGACTACGAACTCAAGCGGCTGATGCGATCCCGCTACCGCGAATGGCGCTGGAGCCACCAGAAGGCCAAGCAGGACGCTGGAATTGCAAACGCCGTCGACGAGACGCCGCCGCTCGACACTTCGGTCTTGTTCGAAGACGCCAAGGAGAAGGCCCGCGAAGAAATCGACACCTATCTCGACACCCTCTCGGGCTACGAATTTCAGAACCTCGTGGCGGCCCTGCTTGAAGGGATGGGATATGCTACCAGCACCGTTTCAAAACCAGGCTCGGATGGAGGAACGGACATCCTTGCCTATATCGATCCGCTGGGCGCGCAGACGCCGCATATCCGCGTTCAGGTGAAGCATCGGGACCAGACGGCTTCGCGCGAAGACGTCGCAGCACTTCGCGGCATCATCCGGGGCGATCGGGAAATCGGCCTGTTCGTTTCGTCCGGCGGCTTTTCAAGGGAAGCGCGTCGCGAAGCCGGCCACGGCGCCGTTCACATCGAACTGGTCGACCTCGACCGTTTCCTCGAACTCTGGCTGCAGCACTACAGCAAGATACCTGAAGTCAAGCGATCGAAGCTTCGGCTCGAGCCGATTCATTTTCTGGCGGTGGTGTCGCTCACATGAGCGATTTGCGCGTCGTTACCGATGCGCAACGGGTATCGGCGCAATCCGGAGGATATAGTCTCCAACTGTCATCACCCGCGAAGGCGGGTGACCCAGTATTCCAGAGGCCGTAGCGATTGAGCCCAGAAGCCGCGGCGTACTGGATACTCCGCCTTCGCGGAGTATGACAGCCAACGTGTGGCGCGGCGCGTCCTACTGCACGCTCAGCGCGACAAACCTCAACTCGCCTTCGCCGTTCGAGACCAGGAGCAGCACCGACTTCTTGCCATCCTTCTTGAGCTGGTCGACGCGCTTCTTGATGTCGGCCGCGTTGGCGACGGCTTCCTGCGCCACCTCGACGATGACGTCGCCGGCAGAGAGCCGCTTTTCGGCGGCGTCGGAGTTGCCATCGACACCGGTGACGATCACGCCCTTGACGCTTTCCTTGATCTTGTACTTCGTGCGCAGGTCCTTGCTCAGCGCGGCGAGATCGAGGCCGAGCGCCTTCTGCGTCACGGGCTTCTCGGCGGGGTCTTCCTTGGTCTTGGCGGCGGCCTGCTGCACCTTTTCGGTATCCTCGAGGCGGCCGAGCGTGACCTTGCGGGTCTCCTCCTTGCCCTTGCGGATGACGACCACGTCGACTTCCTTGCCGACGGCGGTGTCGGCGACGACGCGCGAGAGATCCTTCGGGTCCTTGACGTCCTTGCCGTCGAACTTGACGACGACGTCACCGGGCTCGATGCCGGCCGGCTTGGCCGGCCCCTTGTCATCGACGCCGGCGACCAGCGCGCCGCGGGCAGGCTTGATGTTGAGGCTTTCGGCGATCTCGTCGGTGACCTGCTGGATCCGCACACCGAGCCAGCCGCGGCGCAGTTCGCCGAACTGCCGGAGTTGATCGACCACGCCGGCCACCGTCTTCGACGGCACCGCGAAGCCGAGGCCGATCGAACCGCCGGTCGGCGAGATGATCAACGTGTTGACGCCGACCACCTCGCCTTCGAGGTTGAACAGCGGTCCGCCGGAATTGCCGCGGTTGATGGAGGCGTCGGTCTGGATGTAGTTGTCGTACGGGCCCTGGCTGATGTCGCGGTTGCGCGCCGATACGATGCCGGCCGTGACCGAGCCGCCGAGGCTGAACGGGTTGCCGATCGCGATCACCCATTCGCCGAGCCGCAGCTTGTCGGAATCGCCGAACTTCACCGCGACCAGCGGCTTCACCGGCTTGAACTTCAGCACCGCAATGTCGGTCTTCTTGTCGACGCCGACCAGTTCCGCCTTGATCTTGGTGCCGTCGTTCATGATCACGTTGATTTCGTCGGCATCCGCGATGACGTGATTGTTGGTGACGACGACACCGGCGGGATCGATGATGAAACCGGAGCCGAGCGAATTGGTCTTGCGCGGCGGCTGCATATCGCCCCGCTCGCCGCCCTTCGGCCCACCGCCACGGCGGTTCTTGAAGAAATCGTCGAAGAACTCCTCGAACGGCGAGCCCGGCGGCAATTGCGGCATCGCCTCCTTGCCGCCACCGCCCTTGGCCTCCACGCTCTGCGAGGTCGAGATATTGACGACGGAATCGATCACCTTCTCGGCGATGTCGGCGATGCCGTCAGGCCCGCGCGCGCTAGCCGGCACCGACGCCAGCAAGCTGGCTGCGCTGAGCGAGATCGCAATCCCCATCAGGCGCAGGCGGCGGCTCAAGGCGGGTCTGGCACCGGTCATGTCGGCTTGTCTCCAAAGGGTCGAATTCGGCTTCCACAGTGCGCCCGAACGGGTCCGAGGCGCAAGCATCTGCGCCCGATATTCCGGCGAAAAACCGGCCCCGGGCGGCTCACGATTGCGTTGACGCCACAGCTAGTTGCAGTGGTTGATGGCCGTCATTCCGGGGCGCGAAGCGAACCCGGAATCTGGAGATTCCGGGTCTCGTCCTTCGGACCATCCCGGAAATGACGGTGAAGTCCTACCGCCGCACAAACCAGATCAGTACCAGACCCACGACCGCCGAGACGATGCCGACGATCCGCAGGACATTGTCCGGCGTTGCCAGCGCGCTCTTCATCGCCCGGCGCATCCAGGCCGGGCTGGCGGCGAACATCAGGCCTTCGAGCACAAAGAGGATGCCGACACCGATGAGGAAGTCGGTGAACGCTATGGACCTCATCGGATAACAACCCCCCGCTAAGCGCCTTTTGCTTTTATGCCGGCGAAGCGGGCTCGCTTCGCCGTAACGCGTGTATCCGGCCGGACGTTCTTAAGGCTTCGGCGCCGCGGCCGCCGGCGGATGGCCCGACGGATTGGCGAAGAAGCGGAAGAACTCGGAATCAGGCCGCAGCAGGAAGCGGGTGTCGTTGGAACGAAGCCCGTTCTCGTAGGCCGTCATCGAACGGTAGAAGGCGAAGAACTCGGGATCCCTGCCATAGGCCTCGGCGAACAGCCGGTTGCGTTCGGCGTCGCCGACGCCGCGGGTCTGCTCGGCGGTCGAATTGGCATCGGCGATGATGACGACCGCTTCGCGATCGGCCTTGGAGCGGATCTCCTGCGCCTTCTGGCCGCCCTGGGCACGGAATTCCTGGGCCTCGCGCTCACGTTCGGTCTGCATGCGCTTGTAGACCGCCAGGCTGTTCTGCTCCGGCAGATCGGCGCGGCGGATGCGCACGTCGACCACCTGAATGCCGTACTGATCGGCCTCCCGGTCGAGCTGCTCGCGGATGCGCGCCATCAGGTTCTCACGTTCGTCGCGCACCACGTTGATGAAGGTCGCCTCGCCCAGTACGCGGCGCAGCGCCGCGTTCAAGAGCGTGGTGAGCTGGACGTTGGCGGCCTGGATCGAGCCGATGCTCTGATAGAAGCGCAGCGGGGTCTTGATCCGGTAGCGGGCGAAGGCGTCGACGACGAGCCGCTTCTGGTCGGAAGCGATGACTTCCTGCGACGGATTTTCCAGATCGAGGATGCGCTTGTCGATGCTGATGACGGTGTCGATGAACGGCGCCTTGAAGTTAAGGCCCGGCTCCGACACGACGTCGACCGGCCGGCCGAGCCGGACCACGAGCGCCTGTTCGGTCTGCGATACCGTGAAGATCGAGCTGTAGAGCACGATCGCCGCGAGAAACAGCAGGATCAGGGCGACAATACCTGTAACGGGAGACTTCATCGCGTGCCTCCGCTCTGCTGCTGGCCAGTCGTCGGCGGCGGACGGCGCGGCGTCAGTTCGCTGAGCGGCAGATACGGCACGACGCTCTGTGCGGAATTGCCGCCGTCATAGACCAGCTTCTCGGACCCGCCGAGAATCTTTTCCATCGTCTCCAGGTAAATTCGCTGCCGCGTCACTTCGGGCGCCTTCTTGTATTCATCATAGACCTTCTGAAAGCGCGCGCTCTGGCCCTTGGCCTCGGCGACCGCCTGCTCCTTGTAACCTTCGGCGACCTGCAGGATCTGCGCGGCGCGACCGCGGGCGTCGGGGACGACGCGGTTGGCATAGGTCTGCGCCTCGTTCTGCAGCCGCTCGAAATCGGCGCGCGCGGCCTGCACGTCACGGAACGCATCGATCACCTGCGTGGGCGGGTCGACCTTCTGCATCTGCACCTGCGTGATCAGAACGCCGGAGCCGTAATTATCCAGCGTCTTCTGCATCAGCTCCTGGACGGCCTGCTCGGTCGTGTTGCGGGCGCCGGTGAGGATCGGCTGGATCTGCGAACGCCCGATCACCTCGCGCATCGCGCTTTCGGCCACCGCCTTCACGGTGCCTTCGGGGTTCTGGATATTGAACAGGAAGTTGCCGACGCCGTTGGGCTTGATCCGCCACAACACCGTGAAATCGACGTCGACGATGTTTTCGTCGCCGGTCAGCATCAGGCTTTCTTCCGGCACGTCCCGCATGGTGCGGCCGCGCCGCGCCGGATCGTCGATCAGCGTCATGCCGATCGAGATGGTGGAGACGCGCAGCGCCTTCGGCAGCAGCACGGTTTCGATCGGATAGGGCAGATGATAGTTCAGGCCGGGATCAACGGTGCGCACGTGCTTGCCGAAGCGCAGCACGACGCCGAGTTCTTCCGACTGCACGCGGAAGAATCCGGACAATCCCCAGATCGCCAGCGCGCCAAACAGCACCAGCGCGATGCCCATGCCGCTGAAATGGCCGCCCGGCAGAAGCTGCTGCAGCTTGTCCTGGCCGCGCCGCAGAAGGTCCTCCAGATCGGGCGGCCTCGGCCCGACCGACTGCGGACCGCCGCCCCATGGTCCCTTGGGACCCTGGCCCCATGGGCCTCCGCCTTGATTCTTCCACGGCATATAAACTCTCCTCTGCGGGTGGCCGGGGTCCGCCTGTTAGGCAGGATGCCTTAAGCCTCGCATATCCGCCCGGCTTTATAGGGGACCGCCCGGGCCCTTACAACGCAAGCTTACCGCTCGAAGCAGCTATGCCTGACGCCATAATTGTCAATGCAAACATTGGTTAGCGAGGTTAACGCGGCGGTTGGCGTTGCCCGCGCCGACGAAATGTCACATAGGAGAAATCGGCGCTGTCGTGCGAACCGGCCGGATTCCGCACGCGCGCCACCTCTTCCCATGCGGTCGGATCGACGGGTGGGAAACGCGTGTCGCCATCGGGCCGGGCGTGCACTTCGGTAATTTCCAGGCGATCGGCGCTGTCCATCCACTGGGCATAGATTTCCGCGCCGCCGATCACGGCGATCTCAGTGGCGAAACGTCGCAGCGCATCGCCGGTGGCGATCGCCCGGGCGTCGGCAACAGAAGTAGTGACCACGGCGCCAGCCGCACGCCAGGCGGCGTCGCGCGTGACCACGATATTGGTCCGTCCGGGCAGCGGCCCGCGAGGAAACGACTCGAAGGTCTTGCGGCCCATCACGATCGGCTTTCCCATCGTCATCGCCTTCAACCGCTGCATGTCGGATTTCAGCCGCCACGGAATGGCGCCACTTGCCCCGATCACGCCGTTCTCCGCGACCGCAACGATGAGAACGATTTCCATCACCACTTCCCTTGCGCCAGCGCGGTCAGAGCCAGGACCGCCGACCCGGCAAATCGTCCACTCGTCCATCAGTTCGGCGCCGAGCGATTTGTAGAATTCGATCGACGGCGTGTTCCAGTCCAGCACCGACCATTGCAAACGCGACCAGCCGTTCGCCACGCATTCTTTTGCGAGATGCACCAGCAGCGCCTTGCCGATGCCCTTGCCGCGCAGCGCCGGGCGGACGAACAGGTCTTCCAGATAGATCCCGGAGCGACCGCTGAAGGTCGAGAAATTGACGAACCAGACCGCGAAGCCGGCGGGCATCCCTTTCCATTCGGCGATCTCGCAGAACAATCGCGGATTGGCGCCGAACAGCGCCGCACCGATGTCGGCCTCCGTCGCCTCCATTTCGTGAAGCAGCTTTTCGTATTCGGCGAGTTCGCGAACAAAGGACAGAACGAGTCCCGCTTCGCCCGGCCGCGCGCGGCGGATCAGAAGTGACATCAGATGCTCGCACCGCGGCTGCTCATACGGCGACTGCGGCCTTGATATGCGGGTGCGGATCGTAGCCCTCGAGTGCAAAATCCTCGTAGCGGAACGCGAAGATATCCTTCACGTCCGGATTGATCTTCATGACCGGCAATTGACGCGTCGGCCGCGTCAGTTGCAGCCGCGCCTGTTCGAGGTGGTTGGAATAGAGATGCGTGTCGCCAAACGAATGCACGAAATCGCCGGGCTTCAATCCCGTCACCTGCGCGACCATCATGGTCAGCAACGAATAGGACGCGATGTTGAAGGGCACACCGAGGAACACGTCGGCGGAACGCTGGTAGAGCTGGCAGGACAGCTTGCCGTTGGCGACATAGAACTGAAACAGGCAATGACAGGGCGGCAGTGCCATCTTGTCGACGTCGGCCGGATTCCACGCGCTCACGATCAGCCGCCGCGAGTCCGGGTTGCGCTTGATCATGTCGATGACGTTGGAAATCTGGTCGATGCTGCGGCCGTCAGGCGCCGGCCAGGAGCGCCACTGCGATCCGTAGACCGGGCCCAGATCGCCGTTGGCGTCGGCCCATTCATCCCAGATCGAAACGCCATTGTCCTTGAGATATTTGATGTTGGTGTCGCCGGCGAGGAACCACAGCAATTCGTGCACGATCGCCTTCAGCGGCAACCGCTTGGTGGTCAGCATCGGAAACCCGGCCGACAGGTTGAACCGCATCTGGTGACCGAAGATCGACAGCGTGCCGGTGCCGGTGCGGTCGTGCTTCTCGGCACCGTCAGAGAGGATCCGTTCGAGCAGGTCGTGGTACTGGTTCATGGCTGAGCTTCGGGCCTTTTCGGGACGGCGAATTTAGCGGCCGAGAGATCCGATCGACACGCCAATTCGGCTTCGCAGACCGATTATACCCGGAAAAATGATGATCCCGCGCGCAAACAACAAGGGGCGGAACCCAAGTCCCGCCCCTCGCCTATCCACCTGATCCTAGAGGTTAATTCACCGGCTTGAGCACCGGCGTCCACTTCGCGATTTCGCTCTTCACCAGGGTTCCCAGCGCGACCGGGGTGCGATCGGCAGCGGGTGGGATGACGCTGCCGAGATCGAGCAGGCGCTTGCGCACGCCCTCGTCATCGAGCGCCTTGACGACCGCGGCGTTCAATTTGGCGACGACATCCGCCGGCGTTCCCTTCGGCGCGAAGATCGCGTTCCATGCCTGGGCCTGGAAGGCCGGCAGGCCCGCCTCGATGGTGGTGGGAACATTAGGCAAAGACGGGTTACGCTCGGGCGTCGCCACGGCATAGGCCTTGATGGTGCCGCCATTGATCTGCGGCACGGCATTGACGATCTGGTCGCACATGTAGTCGACCTGCCCCGCCACCAGCGCGTTCATCGCAGGTCCCGTACCGTTGAAGGGAACGCCAACCGGCTTGATGCCGAGGACGGAGTTCAGCAACTCGCACGATACGTTCGAGACCGAGCCGACGCCGGCATGCGCCGCGTTGACCTTGGTTTCATTCGCCTTGACGTAGGCGATGAATTCCTTGAGGTCCTTTGGCGGCAGATCCTTGCGCGCCAGAATCAAAATCGGCGTGCCGGCAAGCAGTCCGATCGGTTCGAAATCCTTGTCCGGATGATAGGCGAGCTTGGGATAAAGCGGCACGGAGGCCGCGTGCGTGCCCATATGCCCGGTGATCAGCGTATAGCCGTCATTGGCGGCGCGCGCCGCGCGCGTGGTGGCGGTGGTGCCGCCGGCGCCGACGACGTTCTCGATGATGATGGTTTGACCGAGCGTCTGCGCCATATGGCCGGTGACGATGCGCGCGATGACATCGGTCGGACCGCCTGCCGCGAACGGCACGATCATGGTAATGCTGCGCGTCGGATAGGCCTGCCCCAGCGCCTGCGTCGTCATCAATGCCAGCCCGGCAAGCGCAGTAAGGCAACCGCTCGCAAGCGAGCGTCCATACCAGTTCATGTTGAAAATCCTTCAGCCCTTAAACAAAAGCCGGCTCTCCCAAGCCGGCATTTGCTCTTTAGCATTTCACCCGGGGTCGAACAGACCTCGGCCTGCGGCGCACCGACGCAGGTTATGTCTCGGACTCGACGAACACCTCGTCACGCTTTTTGCGCAGCGTTGGCAGGATGGCCAGCACAAGCAGGCCAGCGGCGATCGCCATCAACACCGCCGACAATGGACGGGTGACGAAGACCGACCAGTCACCGCGCGAGATCAGCAGAGCCCGCCGCAGGTTCTCTTCCATCAACGGCCCCAGCACCATGCCGAGCAGCAACGGCGCCGGCTCGAAATCGTGCTTGATCAGCCAGTAGCCGACCAGGCCGAACGCGCCGGCAAGCATGACGTCGACCGGGGCGTTGTTCACCGAGTAGATGCCGATGGAACAGAAGATCACGATGGACGGGAACATCAGGCGATACGGCACCCGCAGCAGCCGCACCCAGATGCCGACCAGCGGCAGGTTGATGATGAGCAGCATCAGATTGCCGACCCACATCGAGGCGATCATGCCCCAGACGAGTTCCGGCTGCTTCTGCATCACCTGAGGACCGGGCACGATGCCGTGAATGGTCATCGCGCCGACCATCAGCGCCATCACCGCGTTCGGCGGAATGCCGAGCGTCAAGAGCGGGATGAACGAGGTCTGCGCCGCGGCATTGTTGGCGCTTTCGGGCGCCGCCACGCCCTGGATCGCACCACGGCCGAACTTCTGCGGCGTTTTCGAAATCTTCTTCTCCATCGTGTAGGCCGCGAACGATGCGATCACGGCGCCGCCGCCCGGGAGAATGCCGAGGATCGATCCGAGCACGGTGCCGCGCAGGATCGCCGGCGCGGAATCGATCATGTCCTTCTTGGTCGGCATCAGGCCCGTGACCTTTTGCTGAACCAGTTCGCGATCGCTTTCGCCGCCAGTATCGAGATTGCGGATGATCTCCGCAAAACCGAACAGGCCCATCGCCACCGTGGCGAAGCCGAGACCGTCGGCCAGTTCGGGAATGTTGAAGGCCATGCGCGAGGCGCCGGTTTCGATGTCGGATCCCACCATCGACAGCAGCAAGCCCAGCACGATCATCGCGATCGCCTTCAGCACCGAACCCTTCGCGAGCACGACCGCGAAGATCAAGCCGAGCACCATCAGCGAGAAATATTCGGCCGGGCCGAATGCCAGCGCGAGCTTGGTGAGCGGCGCGCCCAGCACGGCAATCAGAACGGTCGCGACGCAGCCGGCGAAAAACGATCCGATCGCAGCGATCGCCAGCGCCGGACCGGCGCGGCCCTGTTTCGCCATCTGGAAGCCATCGAGCGCCGTGACCACCGAGCCGGCCTCACCGGGGATGTTGACCAGGATCGACGTGGTCGAGCCGCCATACTGCGCACCATAATAGATGCCGGCCAGCATGATCAGCGCGCCCACCGGCGGCAGGCCGAACGTGATCGGAAGCAGCATCGCCACCGTGGCGATGGTGCCGATGCCCGGCAGCACGCCGACCAGCGTGCCGACCAGCGCACCGATCAGGCATAGCAGAATGTTGACGGGGATCGGAATGGAAGTCCCGCCAAGGAACGCAGGCGTCCACTGTACGAACTGGAAAACGACACCGAAGCCGAGTCCGAGGTTTGAAAAAAGATCACCCATCGTGCCCTCAACGGATCATGAAAGTCGGCAGGAGCTGCAAAGGCAGACCGAGCGCGTAAGGAAACAAAAGAGCGCAAAACGTCGTCAGGCAGGCGCCGACGATCAGCGTTTCTATCCATCGTGTTTCATGCGTTCCGCATGCCGCGATCAGGAAGCTTGTCATGGCCGCGAAGATCATTCCCATCGGACGGATCGTGAAGGCAAACGACAGGATCGCCAGCAACACAAACAGAGGACCCCGCCAGTGGTATTTCGCAAGATGGGCCCCTTCGGTCAAAACGCCGACGGCGGCGATGGCGGCCCCAAGGCACAGCAGCAGAAATCCGAACATCCGGGGCGCCGTGCCGGCGCCGAACGAGAATCCGCGCATGCCTTGCAGGTCGCTCGACGCCCAAAGGGCGAACAAAGCGATGGCCATCAGGGCTATTCCGCCGATGAAATCCTGCGGGCCGCGAACCCATTTCGGCATGATGGATTTGACCGGCTCCTGGCCGGGCGTGGCGTTCATGGATACTCCTCCCCCAAAGCGGGCTCGGGCCCGCTGCTTGGATAACCTGGATGCTTGTCCGGGAAACTTGCTAGCGAGTTTCCTCCGACAACGCCAGCAAAACCCAAAACGCCTCCGGGCTGGATCGGCAAATGAAGTCGTAAAATTGCAATCAGGCCTATCGAGCAGCCCGCTGATCGCAACCTTTGCGATTGCGCATCGCAGCACCCCAGGCGATTTGCAATCAGCAGCGCGATCCACACGGCCGGCTGGCGAAAATTTGTGCCGGGCCGGGACCTAAAATCCCACCCTTCGCATTTCCGGAACGGTCGAATCCGTGGCGAAACCGCAACTGAGCGATATCAAACCGAAAGTCTATGACCGCATTCCCCACCCGTTCGGTGCCTTCGGCCCTGTTTTTCTCCAAATTTTCACCCTATATTAGGAGGGCCGGTTCGCCGGCTATGGAAATAAATGACCGTCGCAATAAACCATTCGGACCCGGGGGCAGTACCCGGCGCCTCCACCAAAGCCCACCCTCTCAGAATGGGTTTCGGCGGGGGCGAACCAGGATCGACGAGGGCGTAAAGGGCGAGTTTTTTCTCGGTATGGTTCCGCCGTTATCGGGCTATGCAATAGTTGCAAACGACAACTATGCTCCGGTTGCTCAGGCTGCGTAACGCAGTTTGAAAGACCAAGTCTAAAGTCCTGGTGGGTTAAGCTCCGCTAGGCGGGGTTCGGAGGCACCTGGCAACAGAAGCCTCCACTTTATTCTTTTTATTTCCGGCCGAGGACGCCGTTCTGCCGCAAATTCGCTCCGTCACGCCTGCTGACCTCCGGCTCCCGCCGGAGTAGCATGGCGCAAAGGGGCGAGTTGGAGGACCGGCAGCCATCCAACGTAACAGGACGACCATGGCGACCGATCACATCCGTTATGACGTGCTGGCGCGCGACGCGCTGCGCGGGGTGCTGCGCCGCGTGCTGACCGACGCCGCCGAACACGGCCTGCCGGGCGAGCATCATTTCTTCATCACCTTCCTGTCCACCGCCGACGGCGTGAAGCTGTCGCCGCGGCTTTTGGCGCAATATCCGGAAGAGATGACGATCATCCTGCAGCACCAGTTCTGGGACCTGGTGGTGACGGAGGATCGTTTCGAGGTCGGCCTGTCGTTCGGCGGCATTCCCGAGCGGCTGGTGGTGCCGTTCGCGGCGATCAAGAGTTTTCTCGACCCTTCGGTCCAGTTCGGACTGCAATTCGAGCCGTCAGAGATGGCGGCCGAGGCGACGGCGGCGAAGCTGCCGACAGTTCCCGCTCCGTCTGCCCTGCCCGTCGCAGCACCAGAGCCTGCCGCGGAAAGCAAGGACGAGCCGGCGAAGGCGGGCGAAGGCGCGGAAGTGGTCCGGCTGGATCGTTTCCGCAAGAAATAATCCAGGCGCGAGCAAATCAGCTACGCTGTAGTGTAAACGTTTCCGCCACTTCACGGCGCAACGGACATTACGCATGGCCCGCACAGCAACATCTGGAAACAAATCCACCCGCAGTGAGACCGACAGCTTCGGTCCGATCGACGTTCCTGCCGACCGCTATTGGGGCGCGCAAACCGAGCGCTCGCGGCAGAATTTCAAGATCGGCCAGGACCGCATGCCGATCGCGATCGTCCATGCGCTCGGCATCGTCAAGCTCGCCTCCGCGCAAACCAACCGGGAACTCGGATTGCTCGATGCGCGCCGCGCCGGCGCCATCACCCGCGCCGCGCGCGAAGTGATCGAAGGCAAGCTCGACGATCACTTTCCACTGGTGGTCTGGCAGACCGGCTCCGGCACCCAGACCAACATGAATCTCAACGAGGTTATCGCCAACCGCGCCAACCAGATGCTGGGCGGCGAACTCGGCACCAAGAAGCCGGTTCATCCCAACGATCACGTCAACATGAGTCAGTCGTCGAACGATTCATTTCCGACGGCGATGCATATCGCCGCCGCGGGACGCATCATCGCCGACCTGATTCCGGCGCTCACCGAACTACATCGCGAATTGCGCAAGAAGGAAAAGGCGTTCGCAAAAATCGTCAAGATCGGGCGAACCCACACCCAGGACGCAACGCCATTGACGCTTGGGCAGGAATTCTCGGGCTACGCTGCGCAGGTCGAGAGCGGGATCGCGCGACTGAAGACTCGCGGTGAAGGAGTTGTTCCCGCTGGCGCAGGGCGGAACGGCGGTCGGCACCGGCCTCAACTCGAAACCACGATTTGCAAAACTGTTTGCCAGGCACGCCGCAAAAATCACGAAGCTGCCCTTCACCAGCGCACCCAACAAATTCGAGGCACTGGCTTCCAACGACGCTTATGTCATGGTGCATGGCGCGATCAATTCAGTGGCGACCGGCCTGTTCAAGATCGCCAACGACATTCGCCTGCTGGGTTCGGGCCCGCGTTCCGGTCTCGGCGAATTGATCCTGCCGGAAAACGAACCGGGCTCGTCGATCATGCCCGGCAAGGTCAACCCGACCCAGTGCGAAGCGATGACCATGGTCTGCTGCCAGGTGTTCGGTAACCAGACAGCCGTCACCGTCGCCGGAAGCCAGGGACATTTCGAATTGAATGTTTACAAGCCGCTGCTGGCATATTGTATGATACATTCCATTCAACTGCTGTCGGACGCCGCGCGTTCGTTCACCGAACATTGCGTGGTGGGCATACGCGCCGACGAAAAGCGAATCCGCGATTTGATGGAGCGCTCGCTGATGCTGGTCACCGCACTGGCTCCCAAGATCGGATACGACAACGCGGCGAAGGTCGCCAAATCGGCGCACGCGCGCGGAACAACATTGAAGGAAGAGGCCGTGCGCCTCGGCTTTGTGAACGCCGCCGAATTCGAACGCCTGGTGCAGCCGGACAAAATGACACACCCGGGCTGATCGCCGCAGCGGCGCGCGCCCCGGGAAACTACGGGTGAGAGATATAAATTATGGATCATACCTAGAGAATGAGGTTGATCATCTATCGCGATTGCGTTGACGCATGGTAGGAGCAAGCATTATTCGGTTTTCGCAGAGCGAAATTTATTTTTTGATGTTATCACAGAGCACCACACGGGGATGCTGAATGACCACCGGATTTGCTGGCGCGTTGCGCCAAGATCTTTGCTTAAGTCATCAATTATCATGCCTTCGAGTCGCCGGATGATGGAAGCGAACATGGCAGACGTGATCAATCTGAAGCGATTCAAGAAGCGCAACGAGAAGGAACAATCGGCAAAGCAAGCCGATGCCAACCGTGCGCGGTTCGGCCGGACCAAGGCCGAACGTGCGCGCGATGAACGTCGCAAGGATCGCGCCGGCGATCTCTTGGACCAACATCTCCTGGACCCGCACAAGCTCGAGACGGAGACGCGTCATGAAGTCACCCGTCGTCAAGCGCTCGATCGTGGTCGCCGGCCACAAGACCAGCGTCAGCCTCGAAGAGGCGTTCTGGAACGGCATGAAGGAAATCTCGGGCCTGCGGAACATGACGCTGTCCGAACTGGTCGGCGAGATCGACAGCAATCGCCAGCAGGGCAATCTGTCCTCGGCGATCCGTCTCTTCGTGCTCGACTATTTCCGCACCCGCGCCATGCCGACTGCGACGCCGGACGCGCCGCGGCCGCAGGCCTGAGGCATTCTATTCAGGCGAGCGCGCCGCAAAGCCGCGCCCCGCCCTGCTTGATCGCAACGCTCAATAAACGAGTCCGGTGCCGGGCGGCTTTTCGAGCGCCGCGGCCAACGACCGATACTCCTCGCAGCCGGTGCCGCAAATCGCTGCGATCCGGCTCAGATGGTACGACGCCTGGTCGCGATTGCCCTGCTCGATCTGCCACAGGCCGTAATACTGCCAGGTCAGCACGTAGTTCGGGTCCGCCTTCAACGCGCGCTCGTACCAGACCTGCGACAGCTTATAGTCGCCGAGCTTGCGATAGGAATAGCCGATCAGGTTGGCGACGCCGGCGTTGTCGTCGTGGCCGAGCGCCTTTAGCTGCCCGATGGCGGCAGCATAATCGTTGCGCTCATAGATCGTCGCATGCGCGGCACGGTATCCCTGCCGGAAGGCGTCATCGTCGGCGCTCGACTGTTTGGTGGGCTTCTTCTTGGCTTTGGAGCTCGACCTGGGAGCGGGTCTGTTGCCCGGTGGTGGCGGTGGCGGTGTGGCCGAAGGCGGATCGCCGCCGCCTCCCGCGGCAAAGGCCGGAACGGATGGCGGCGATGCGATCAGAGCCACCGAAAACAATGCCAGCGTTGCGAGTTTGATTGCCGATTTCAACATGCGAACCTCCGGTTTTCCTGCGCGAGCGAATCCACGGTCCAGCCGCAGGTACAGACCCCGCCGGGCGGCAAGTATTCCCGCCAGCCGCGCAGAAGCGTTGCGCGGCCGGCTGGACGAATGACGGCAAATGCGTATCTTATTGATTGGTCGTTGCAGTTCCCCGCACAAGTAGCGAGTGGAACCCGATGAAGTCACAGAGAAATCCTGGAGAGAGAGAAATGGACATCGCAAAGCTGAACGCCCCCCGCGATCTCAGTCCATTTTCGGAAGCTCTCCATGCCTGCCTTTCTCGTTCTGGATTCCATCTCCCTCGCCACGCCTGACGGTCGCCCGCTGTTCGATGGATTGACGCTCGCCATCGGGCGCGAACGCACCGGCCTTGTCGGCCGCAACGGCTGCGGCAAATCCACATTGCTTCGCCTGATCGCGGGCGAGATCGAACCTGCGGGCGGATCGCGGCAAGGCCTCGGTTCGATCGGCATGCTCGCGCAACTGAGCGATGAACGGCTGACGGTCGACGAGGCGCTCGGCGTCGCTGGCGGCCTTGCCCGCCTGCGCCGGCTCGAACGCGGCCAAGAATCGATTCAAGCATCGCTTGATGACGCGACGGAGGCGGACTGGACGCTGGAAGCGAGGATACAGGCGGCGCTCGTCGAAGCCGGATTGCCGTCGTTATCGCTGCACCGCCCGATCGTCTCCTTGAGCGGCGGCGAGCGAACGCGCCTCGCGCTGGCGCGCCTGCTGATCGAGGCGCCGGATCTGTTGCTGCTGGACGAGCCCACCAACAACCTCGACGCCGACGGCCGGCGGGCCGTGGCGCGGTTGCTCGAACGCTGGCAGGGTGGCGTGCTCGTCGCCAGCCATGACCGCGCGCTGCTGGAACGCGTCGACCGCATCGTCGAACTGACGCCGATCGGCATCAACATATTCGGCGGCGCGTGGTCGGCCTTTACTGAGGCGCGCGAGGCGGCCCGCGCCCGCGCCGCTGACGACCTCGACCGCGCCTCGGACGCCCTGCGCAATACCGAGCGCGCGCTGCAGAAGACGCGGGAAAAGAAGGCGCGCCGCGACAAGGCCGGCCGCGCCTGGCGCGCCAAGGGCATCGAGGACAAGATGTTCATGGACCGCGAGAAGGAGCGCGCCGAGAACAGCGCCGCGCGCGACAGCCAGCTCGCCGGCCGCCTGCTCGGCGAACGCGCCGAGGCGCTGGAAATGGCCAGGGCGCAAGTCGAGATCCTGACGCCGCTTTCGATCGACCTGCCGCGCACTTATCTGCCCGGCGCGCGCGACCTCATCGCGTTGACCGACGTGGTGATGGCCTTCGGTGAGCGCCATCTGTTCGGACCGCTGTCATTCGACGTTCGCGGACCGGAGCGGATCGCCATCCGCGGCGCCAACGGAAGTGGCAAGACCACGCTGTTCCGCCTGCTCGCCGGCGAGCTGAAACCCGCGAGCGGCGACATCGGCCGCCGCACCGACCGCGTTGCCGTGCTCGATCAGCATATCGGGCTGCTCGATCCCGGCTCAAGCATTCTCGACAATCTGCGCCGCCTCAATCCGGCGCTGTCGGCCAACGAGGCCCACGCGGCGCTGGCGCGGTTTGCGTTCCGTAACCGGGCGGCGCTGCAGATCGCGGCCACGCTCTCGGGCGGCGAGCGGCTGCGCGCCGGCCTCGCCTGCGTCTTCGCACGCCCGCAGCCGCCGTTCCTGCTGCTGCTGGACGAGCCGACCAACCATCTCGACCTGGCCTCAATCGAGGAACTGGAACATGCGCTGAAAGGATTCGACGGCGCGCTGATCGCGATCAGCCACGACGAGGCATTTCTGCAGGCGATCGGGATCGAACGGGAGATCGTTCTTTAGCGCGCCGCCATCAGGCCGGGGGCTTGTCGTGCGTCCCGCCTGTCACCGGCTCAGCCATACGCAGGAATTCGTCGAAGGCGACGGCGCCTTCCGCGATGGTGTAACAAGCGCGACTGTCGATGAAGAGCTGCGCGTCATGGTCGAAGACATCGACGATGAAAAGCGGCTGCTTCGCGGCGCCGTTCAGGGGAGCAGCGTGCACGCGAATTTCATAGTCCCCGATCCACGCCAGAGAAATCGCCGCCCGATCACCCTCAGGTCGGGACAGCAGGCTGACATACGCCCGGGAAACTCTCAGCGTTGCAAGATTGTATTCCAACGCACGCACGGCAAAACCTCGCGCCTTGATGGTCGGGCGCATGATAGACAACTCCGCCATTACGAGACGCTGGAGGGGATATTAATATTTCGAAAGCCGAGACTGAGTTTCGAGCGCACCGGCCACCGGCGGTGGACCCTGAAACACAAAATATCGAAAACAACCCCATGCAAAGTAGGATCGGGCCCGGCCCGCAGCGCTCAGGCCGCTTGCGTCCGGGGCACGAGATCGTCCGGCGTCTTGATCAGCCTGATCTCATCATGCCCTAGTTCGAGCGCGGTGGCGGGTTGGCGACTTGCGGCGTCAGCGCCAGCGGCGGACGCGGTTTCGGCTTGGCGGCGCCCGGCGCGGGCCGCACGTCGATCGGCGGCGGCAGCGGCGCAACCTGCGGCTGGCCTGCGACGGGTGCGGGCGGCGCATTGACGACGGGCGGACGCGGTGCCGTGGCCTTCTTGGCGTGAGGCCGCCGTGCGGCGCGACCCTTTGGGGCCACCGGCGCCGGCGGCAGCGTCGCCTGCGGAATCGGCGGCTGTCCATCCGCAGGCAGCACGATCGGCGGTGGCGCCGGCGGCGGCGGCTCGCCACGCTCGATCGCATCGAGCCTTCGGGTCTCGTGATCGATCGCGCGCACCGCCAGCCACGAAGACAGCGGGGCAATGTCGACGCTGCGGCTCATTGCGTCGGGCGTACCCACCGCAAGCAGTTGAATCTCCGGACGCCCGGTCGTCATCGTCAAGGAAAGCGCGGCGCGGATATCGGCCTGATCGGCGGCGATATCGTATCCGCCGGAGACGGTGGCCCGCACGCCGTTGCCGTCCAGCGTCGTGGCGCCCACGCGAAGCCGGCCGTCCCTGACGGTGAACGGGATCTGCGCGGAAGGAACCGCAAGCACACCGACCGGAAGCGCGGCTTCGACGATCTGCTTCAATCGGACGTCGTCCTTGGCCTGCCCGCTGTCATTGGCGCGGACCGCCACCTCGAAGGCGCGCGGATCGAGGCCCGAGATCCTGGCCGCCTCCAGAGTCAATGTGCCACTGCCCGACAGCGCGCCCGCCAGCGCCGAGGCGCTGCGGCCCTGGCTCGTCAGCGTCATCTGCATCGACGCGCGGCCGGCCGGCATCGCGAGGTTGCGATAGCGCAGCGCCGTGCCGTCGACACCGGAGAACTGCACGCTCGCATTCAGCACAATGCCGTTTGCGCCCGGCTTGGCATCCACACTGGCGGTGACATCGCCGCCGCCGATCTTGCCCTTGATGGCATCGAAGGTCAGCGACTGGCCGTCGCTCTTGACCACGCCGCTCACCGGCTGCAATTCGCTTCCGCCCGGCAGCAGGCCGCGCAACGCCTGAAACGCGATCCTGCCGCGCCAACCCTTTGCGAGCCCGGCGCCGAGCGGCTCGGCGGCATCGTGTCCGGCGGCGCCGAGCGCCAGGGCGAAGGCCGGCGCCAGCGCGAGCTGTTCGGCGCCAATTTCGCCCTCGATCTCCTTCTCCTCGCCGAGCGTCACCGCCAGGCTGCCGCGCAGGCGCGAACCGCCGAGGCTGCTGTCGAGGTCGTCGAAGGTCAGCCTGTTGCCGGCGAGTTGCACGCGCGAGGACAGGCCGATGTTCTGCGCCAGCGTATCCGCCGGCTTGAGATCGAGCAGCGGACCGAAATCGGCGCTGCGAACTTTCAGCGAAAGACTGGCCTTGGCCTCCTGTGCCCATGGTTCGGCGGAACCTTCCGCTTCGGCCTCAAGTCCCGTCCCCGAGATCCTTGCCTTGAGCCGCAACGGCCCACCCCACGCGCCCGCAGCACTGCCCTCGAATTGCGCCGGGCCGTCGCCCGCCGCCACCGTTCGGTCGAGGCCGAGCAGGGCAAGCAGCGCGCGGCCTTGTTCGGACGACAATTTCGAATTCGATCCCGACGTCGCTGCTCCGGAGCGCTGTGAGATCGATGGACTGGATAGCCGCAACCGCCGGACTTGCGGTGATCGTGGTGACGCCCTTGAGCGGCGCCGAGTCGAGGTCGGCTGTGGCGCGCGCCTGGACGCGATCGGACTGCCCGCCATTCCTGGTGAGGTCGAGCGTCAGTTTCAGGCGCGCCGGGCCCGGGCTCGTCCCCATCGCATTGAGCCGCGCGGCCAGCGCCGGTGAAAAGGGAACGATCAGGCTGGTCAACCGGCCGAGCGAAACGGCGCTCGAATTGAGCGCAAACCATCCGGTCGCGTTGACGCGGTCGAAATTGCCGGCGCCGTCCAGCGTCACGCTCTCAAGCTGGCCGATCTTCAACTGCTCGAGCGATATTTTTGTCGGCGAGTAGGCCAGTCTGGCGACCAGCGGACTGAGCTCCTGCCCGGCGGAGGTGGCGCGGCCGATATCGAGCGAAAGCTTACCCTCATCCGGCCACTCGCCTTGCGGCCCCGCCAGCGACCGCGCAAAAGCCGTGGCGGCATCGAGATCGAGACGCTCCGCCTTCAGTTCCGCATCGACCCGTGAGCCGTGAATGGCTTGCCGGTGCGACACCACCACCCGCCCCTCCACCGTACCGCCTTCGATGTCGGCCTTCATGGCATCGATGGCAAAGCCTTCAGGCGCCACGGTCACGTCGCCGCGCAGCCGAATCGGCTTCTGGCTGCGATAGGCGATCTCGCCGCGGCCCTGCAACCAGGTCAGCAGCGCCTCGGGATCGGAGGATTCGACGTTGAGCGCGGCCTTGAAGCGGTCCGGCGCAGCGCTCGTCGCACTGGCCTCGCTGAGCGAAACCCTGGTCGCGCCGGGCGCGCGGAACTCCAGCCTTCGGAGTTGCCAGGATTTGTCGTCACCGTGCAGCTCGGCGGCAATGTCCTGCAACGGGCGCCCGCCGAGCATGATCTGCTCGGAAGCGAACTCGATCTGCGCGGGGATCGGCAGATGCGGAATGACTGATGTGAGCGCCCGCAGCGTCGGTAACGCGCGAACCGGCTCAGTGGCATTATCCTTGACATTATCCTTGGCGACGAACCGGTCGGCATCGAGCTGACGCGCCGACAGCGCCGCGCGCAACAGCGGCGTCGCCCCGAAACGGATGTCGCCGTTGCCTGAAAGCTTCAGCGCGCGCTCCTCGGCGCCATAGGTCACCTCGATCTGTTCGAGCCGCGCCGCCGAGTAATCGGCCTTGACCTTCGCCGCGATACGCCACGGCGGATCGTTGCCCCTGTCCTTTTGGCCGGGCGGAGCGACGAGCGTCATCGCGCCTTCGAAGCGGGGCCTGCGGGAATCGAAGTTCAGCACGCCATCGATATCTGCCAGCAGCGCGCGCTGGCCCGGATCGATATTGAGATGAACGCGGGTGCCGTTGCCGTCGGCGCCCTGCCCCGAGGAGACCCGAAACGGATAGCGTATGCCCGACAGCATGAAATTACCGTCGCCTCGGACCGAACCGGCCAGCGAACGCACGTCGCCGCTGAAGGCGATGTCGTTCAGTTCGAGCGTGCTGCGGCTCGTCGCGTCGTGCAGGGCGATGCGGCCGGTGAGATTGAGCCGGTCGATCGCCAGCGAACCCAGATTGACCGTCCCGGTCGATGCCGGCCAATCGATGCGCCCCTTGGCGTCGAGGCCGAGATCGAGCGACAGGCCGTTGATCGTCAATTCGGTGGCGCGCACCTCGCCACGCATCAGCGAGCTCAGGCTGAATTCCACGTCGAGCTTGTCGGCGCGAACCTTGCCGAGATCGTTGGCGCCGCCGACCACGACCGAGCGCAGTTGCAGCGACGGCGCCGGCAACAGCCGCGCGTCGAGCTTGCCGCCGACGCGAACCGGCGCGCCGATGATCCGCGTCGCCTCGGCCTCGAATTGCGGCCGGAACTGGTTCCAGTCAATGAAATATGGCCCGACGAGCGCGGCAATCAACGCAATGATGAAGGCGATTGCCAGGCCGAGCAGCGTCGTCTGCACGGTATCTCCCTTTGAACCGCCCCGGCACGCAGGTCGCGCTACGCCGAACCCGGCCCCGGAGCTGCCCGGAATATAGAGAGAAGTATGGCGAAGTCACAGCGTCATACTGACAGGCGCGCCGCCCGGCCTCCGGGCGCTCGAAACCGCCGCGCCAAGGCGTTACCAGCTCGCCGGCAGGCGCTTCAGGCCGCGCAGCACGAAGGTCGGCCGCCATTCCGGATTGAGCGCGTCATCCAGCCGCAGGTCCGGGATTCGCCGCAGCAGGGTCGAAATCGCGACCTCGGCCTCGATTCGCGCCAACTGGGCGCCGAGGCAGAAATGGATGCCGCCGCCAAAGGACAGCGGCCTTACATTCGGCCTGGTGATATCGAGGCGTTCAGGGTGGTCGGGATAGACCGCGGGGTCGTGGTTGGCCGAGCCGAGCAGGCACAGCACGCTCTCGCCCTTGGGAATTCGCTTTCCGCCGAGGTCTTCGATGTCTTCCAGCGCCACCCGGCCGGTCAGCTGCACCGAGGAATCGTAGCGCAGGAATTCCTCGATGGCATTGGTGATGAGCTCAGGCCTGGCCTTGAGCAGCGCGAGCTGGTCGGGATTGCGATACAGCGCGAGCAGGCCGTTGCCGATCAGGTTGACGGTGGTCTCGTGGCCCGCGCCGAACAACAGGATGATATTGGCGGTCAGTTCCTCGTTGGAGAGCTTGCTGCCGTCCTCCTCGGCCTGCACCAGCTGCGTGATCAGGTCGTCGCCGGGGGTCTTCCGCCGCAGCTCGAACATCTGCTGGAAATACATCGCCGCCATCGCATTGCCGGCATTGCCCTGCTTGATCTCTTCCGGTGTCAGCGGCACCGGATCGAGCAGGCGTCCGCCGTCGCGCGAATTGTTGTAAAACACCTCGCGGTGCTCCTCGGGGATTCCGAGCATGTCGCAGATGATGGTGACCGGCAGGCGGAACGCGAAATCCTCGATCAGGTCCATCTTGCCCTGCGGGATGATGCGGTCGAGCGTCTCATCGACGATCTGCTGGATGCGCGGGCGCATGTCTTCGACCCGGCGCGCGGTGAAAGCCTTCACCACCAGCCCGCGCAGGCGGGTGTGATCTGGCGGATCCTGCTGCAGCATCCAGTGGCTCATGCTGCGAAACACCGGCTCGTCCATGATCTTGGGGCCGTAGCGGCGGATCGTGCGCTCGACATAATCCTTGCCGAACCGCTTGTCGCGCACCACCAGGCTGGCCTCGGCGTGGCGGCTGCAGACATACACGCCGAGCGGTGTCAGGTGCACCGGATCGGTGGTCCGCATCCGCTCGTAATGCGGATAGGGATCGCGAATGAAATCGGGGGACAGCGGATTGAACAGTGGCGCGCTAGTCTGAACGTGCTCGTTCATGGTGACCTCGACTGGTTGCTGTGCGCAGTTCGGCGCGTTTCCCCGGGGGCCGGTCGATCAAAACTCGATACATTATTGTATTGAGTTGCATTCTCGCCTAAACTGGCCAGATGTCAAGAGTGCGAACGCGACCCACCAGGGACGATACCCGCGAAAAGCTGTTCGAGGCGGCGGCGCGCGTGTTCGAGGAACAGGGCATCGGCGGCGCCAGCATCGAGGCGATTGCGGCAGCGGCCGGGTTCACGCGTGGCGCGTTCTACTCGAACTTCAAGAGCAAGGACGAACTGATCATCGCCATGCTCGAGAATCACGTCGAGCAATCGATCGGGCGCATCCGCGATCTGCTCGAGAAGCACAGGAACCTCGCGGATTTCATCGATGCGCTGAAGACCATGGACCGCAGCCAGCAGGATCCGCTCGGCCGCTCGCCCCTGCTGCATATGGAAATGATCCTGTTCGTGGCGCGCGCCGAAAAGCGCCGGCCCGAACTCGCCAAGCGGCTGCGCGCCCGGCGCAAGCTGGTTGCGGACATCATAGAGACCACTGCGAAGAACGGCGGCCGGACGACCATCCTCAATCCGGCATGGGCCGGCGCGCTGGTGTTGGCGCTGGAGGACGGCTTTCGTCTGCACCGCCTGATCGATCCCGAAAGCACGCCGCCCGACAGTTTTTTTCGCGCCATCGGCGACCTGCAGCGGACGATGGGAATTTCAGCGGCGTGAGGCGAAAATATCCGTCTCGCCCGCTGTGTCGCCAATCGATACCGTGAGCAGATGCCTGCGAATGCCGGCACCGGATATCTGGCACGTTCTGCGCGGTCACCTATGCACCGCCCGCGCCGCTCCCGATATGCGCCTTGTGCATCTGTCCTGCGACCGCCCTCACCTTGCGCGGCGACGCTTGCCAGATCGCAACCGCCGACAGCATGCTGACGGCGATGCCGATCGCAAAGGCTGACGTATAGCTGCCGGAAAGATCGTACAGCAGCCCGGTCGCCCACGGGCCCGCCGCGCCGCCGGCCAATGCGGCCAGCATGATGGTGCCAAAAATGCTGCCGTATTGTTTGCCCTGGAAGATCTCCAGCACCACCGCGCCCATGATCGAGGTCAGGCCGTAGCCGAGCGCGCCCTGGGTAAAGATCATGAGGTAGACCAGCGGCAGCACCGGCGCGAATTTCAGGGCGATCAGCGCGGCGAAACAGATCGCAAAACCGGCGCAGCTGATGGCCCAGATCCATTCCCGCCCGATCCGGTCGGAAAGATGCCCGAGCCAGATCTGGCCGGGGATGCCGAGCAGGCTGACGACGCCGAGCGCCCACACCGCGACATTGGCGCTGAAGCCGATGTCGAGCAGGAATTTGGTCTGGTGCACCTGCACCGCGTACCAGATGTAGAGGCCGCAGAAATATCCGAGCGAGATCCACCAGAAGCGCGCAGTGCGCAGCGCGCGGCGCAGCGTCCAGTCGGTGTTGGCCCACACGGGATCGACGACGTTCGAGCGAGGCGCGGCCGATGTCGCCGACGGCGCCGCATCGCCATCCGGCAGCAAGCCGATATCCTCGGGGCGCTTGCGCAGCAAGAAATTGATCGGCGCGAGCACGGCCAACACCAGAATGCCCATCGCGGTGCAGGCGGTGCGCCAGCCGGTCTGCTCGATCATGTGCTGCACCCACGGCAGCAAGCTCACCGAGCCGATGCCGACGCCGGCAAAGGCGAGCCCCATGGCAAGCCCGCGGCGGCGAATGAACCAGTTCGGCAGAAACAGCGATTGGCCGGAATAGCCGAGACACACGCTGCCCGCACCGACCATCACGCCGATCGTGAGATAGAGATGCCAGGGCTGCGTCGTCAGCGGCGCGAGCAACAGCCCGCCGCCCATCAGCGCGACGCCGAGCTCCATCACCCCACGCGGCCCGAAGCGATCCATCATGCGCCCGATCAGCGGGCTGGCGACGGCGGACGCCACGAAGCCAAAGGAGAAGGCGCCGGCGGTGATGCCGCGCTCCCATCCGAACTCGGAAATGATCGGCGGAAAGAACAGCGAGAACGCCGTCCGCGCATTGACGCCGATCGCCATGGTGACGAACGTCACCACAACGATCAGCCAGCCGTAGAAGAAGGGAAGACGCATCACCGCGTTCCATTTTGCTTTTGCCGCGTTGGTGCGGATGATCAGATGAACGTCACGCTGGCATTCGTGCCTTCGGCGGTCAAGGACGGCGCGCCCAGTTGTCGGCGTTGACGGCGCCGGGAGGGACCTCGCCGGCGATGATCTGCTCGACCTGCCGCACCGTTTCCAGCGACTGGCTCTCGATCGCCGGCGGCGTCAGGCCGCCGATATGCGGCGTCGCGATGACGTTCGAAAGCTTGGCCAGCCCCAGTGACGGCATCTGGTCCAGCGCGCGGCCGACATCCATCGCCGCGCCGGCGATGCGGTTCTCGCGCAATGCCGCCGACAGCGCCGTCTCGTCGACGAGATTGCCGCGCGACAGGTTGATGAAGAAGGCATGCGGCTGCATGCGGGCCAGCGCCGCCTGCCCGATCAGGTTTTCGGTTTGCTCGTTGGCGACCGCGAGACAGACGACGTAGTCGGAACAAGCCAGCAGATCGTCGAGCGGCACATGCTGAAGACCCTGTTCGCTGACGGTCGCAAAGGGATCGGCAATCAGAACTTCCATGCCCAACACCCTGGCGATCTGGGCCAGATAGCGGCCGATGCTGCCATAACCGATGATGCCGAGGCGGCTGCCGGCCAGTTGCCGGCCCATGACGATCTCGGGCTTGCGCGCGGCATGATAGTCGGCGGTGGCGCGCGAAACGCCGCGCGACAGATCGACCATGAAGCCGAGCGCGAGCTCGGCGACCGATTGCACAAAGCCCGGCCCTGCCCGCGTGACCAGGACGCCCGCGGCGGAGGCAGCATCGACATCGATGTTGCGGATATCGACCGCGCAGCGGACGAAGGCGCGCAGCTTTGGCAGCGCCGGAAATATCTCGCCCGGCCCCGCCGTGAGCCGGTCGGCCACGATGATGTCGACATCGCCTGCGGCCTCGATCAAACCGGCGGCGTCGAGCGCGTCGTTCGATTCATGCAGCTTGACCTGCGCGATGGCTTGCAGCCCGTGGAGGCTGCGCTCGCCGTAATATTGCGCGCGAGACTGCGGCGTGTGGGTCAACAGGACTTTCATGTCAGTAGCCGAAGGCGCGCGGCAACGCCGTGCTGAGCGAGGGCACGAACGCAATCACCAGCAGGCACAGCAGCAGCAGGCCGAGATAGCCCATGATCGGCTTGATGGTCTGCTCGATCGGCACGTTGCCGATCAGGCAGGCGCCATACAGGCCGAGCCCGAGCGGCGGTGCAAACAGGCCAATTCCCATCGCAACGACCAGCACGACGCCGAAATGCAGGGGATCGATGCCGAGCTTGACCGCCACCGGCAGCAACAGCGGCCCGAAGATGATGAGCGCCGCCGCGCCTTCCAGCACCGAGCCCATCACGATCAGCACTGCGATCGACAACAGCATGAACAGCCAGACGCCATGCGACCCCGACAGCGAGAGCATGAGGTCGCCGACGGCATGCGGCACCTGCTGCAGCGTGAGGACGAACGCCAGCGATTGCGCGGCGGCGACGATGAACAGCACCAGCCCCGAACGCGTCGCCGATTGCACAAAACTGTGCGCCGCCGTCCTGAAGCTGAGTTCGCGGAACACGATGCTGCCGACAATGATGGCATAGACCACGGCGAAGGCCGAGATTTCGGTCGCGGTCGCAAAGCCGGTCTTGAATCCGAAGAAGATCATGAAGATCAGCCCGAACGAGGCGATCGCGCCGCTCCACAGGCCCGAAACGGCGGCGCGTGGCTCGGCTTCCGCAACAGGCTCAGGCCGTTTTCCAAGAATGATCGACAGCACGATCAGGGCCAGCGCCATCAGCCCCGCCGGCAACAAACCCGCGACGAACAATCCGCCGATCGACAGATTGGCGACGAAGCCAAGGATGATGAGATTGATGCAAGGCGGGATCGCTTCCGCCATCACCGCGGACGCCGCCAGCAACGCCACCGCGCCGCCGGGGTTTTGGCGTGACCGGCGCGCGGCCGGGATCAGCACCGAGCCCACCGCCGCGACGTCGGCCATCTTGGAGCCGGAGATGCCCGAGAACAGCACCATCGACATCACCATGACCACGTTGAGGCCGCCGCGCATCCGCCCGACCGCTCGCTGCAACAGTTCGATCAGGCGGACCGACATGCCGTTGGCTTCCATCAGATAGCCCACCAGGATGAAGAACGGGATCGCCAGCAGCACGAAATTGTCGATGCCGCGCGCCATCTGCTGCGCGAAGATGACGCCCGGCAGCGTGCCCTCGACCCAGATGAAGATCAACGCCGCCAGCGCCAGCGCAAATCCGATCGGCAGTCCGCCGAACAGCGTGATGAAGAACCCGATCAGCATCAGCGTGCCCGACGATGGCACGGAGTCCGGCGCCAGAAAATCCCACGCCAGATAGAACCCTGCGATCAGGCCTACCGCGAGAATTCCGGCGATGATGTCACGGACGGGACGTGCGAAAAAAATCTCCAGCGCGAACACCGTCATGAACACCGCACCGGCGCCCATCGGATAGAACGTCCATTCGAGCGGCAGCCCGGAGCCGGAGGTCTGCCCGGTGGTCAGCCAGCCCATCTTCATCGCGTTGACGGCGACATAGAAGGCGATGACCGTCACCAGCAGCGCGCCCATGGAATCGACGACGCGGCGGGCATCGCGCGGCAGCATGTCGATGAAGAAGGCGACGCCGAGGTTTTCGGCGCGGGCCAGCGCACTGGCGGCGCCGAAAAAGCTCGATCCCACCATCAGGCCGCGTGCCACGTCGTCGGCCCACTCGACCGGCGCGTTGAACAGGAAGCGCAGCAACACCGAAACGCAGACCACAAGGAGATCGGCGGCGAGCAGGATCGCGGCAACGGCGTCGCTCACGGCAAGCAGCGAGGCCGTGATCCGGTGCCCGCCGCTTTCGATCGAGGGCGCGGCGACTGACATGACCTATGACCTCAAGCCTGCGTCGCGCGGATCATGTCGACCACCGGCTTCGCCTCGGGACGGGCCTTGATAAAATTATCGGTCTGCGGAAGCACGCGCTTGCGGAACGCGTCCTTGTCGCATTCGACGATGATAACGCCCTTGTCCGCCAGATTCTTGAGCGCTTCCTTCTCCATCTCCAGGCCGTGGGTGCGGGTGTCGGCAGCCGCCTTCCCGGCCGCGTCGAGAAACCCCTCGCGCAGCTTGGGGTCCATCCGCTTGAACGTCGCTTCGCTGAAATAGGTCGCGAGCGGCGAGAAATTATGCTGGGTCAGCGCGTAGTGTTTCGACGTCTCATAGAACTTGCTGGCAAGGATGGTCGGCGGGTCGTGCTCGAGACCATCGAGCACGCCGGCCTGCAGCGCCGTGTAGATTTCGCCGAACGCCAGCGGCGTCGCGGCAGCGCCCATCAGGCGGAGGCATTCGGTGATGACGGGGTTCGGCAGCGTCCTGATCTTGAGCCCGGCCAGATCCTCGGGACCTTTCACCGGCTTCTTCGCCAGCACGCTGCGCGAGCCGAAATTATACGCCCACGAGATGATGCGGATGTTCGCGCCCTTCAGCAGCGCTTCCTCGATCGGCTTGGCGGCGCCGGCCTCGAACGCCTTGGTCTGCTGCGGGAAGCTGGAGAAGAGATAGCCAAGATCGAAGGTCCCGACGAGTGGAACGAGATTGGCCGATATCGACGAGCCCGACACCATCAGGTCGATCACGCCGAGCTTGACCGAATTGATGACGTCGATCTCCTGGCCGAGCTGGTTGTCGGGAAAGAACGTGACCTCGATCTGCTCGCCGAGCCCGTTCCCCTTCAGGTGTTTTACCAGATTGTCATAATAGACGCGGCCGTTGGCGTATTTTGGATCGTTTGGGAGTGACGATGAGCACTTCATCTTCATCGTGGCGGCGTGCGCCCGCCCGATGATCGCCGGTGACAGCACCAACCCCGCGGCAACCGTAGTGGACAATTTCAAAAGCACGCGCCGGCTGATGGACCCGCTCTTCATGGCGCTTTCTCCCAAAAATTTGCTTTTCGAAGCTTGTTGCTCAAGCCTCGTTTCGGCGTTTCTTGTGCACCGCGCCGTTGCGGATGCACAATTTAACCTTCCGGGTAAATTCTATGACCAAACGGAAGCGACGCGCAAGAGCGCTTGCAGGGTTGATGTCGCAAGCCGCCTACTTCGTGCGGGCGACCGTCGTGCCGTCCCAATCTTCACCGGCGGGATTTTCGAGCTGCTGCCGACAGCGTTCGATCATCGCCGATGACGCCGCGTCGTCCTTGCGGCTTTCCAGCGCCTGCTCGAAGGCACCGATCGCGGCCTTGAAATCGCGCGCGCGCCAGGCGGCCAGGCCTGCTTCATAGGAAGCCACCCAGTCCGGTTTTGCATCGAACTCGCCGGCCATGCCCAACAGTTCATAGATCTGCAGACCGCCCGCGCGGCCATAAACCGCCAACCGATCGAGTTCGCGAACCACGATGCTTTCCCCCGCCAGCCGGCGCGTTTCGGGACCGATGATGATGGTGGAACCATACGTCTTGTTGGTGCTCTCCAGCCGGCTTGCGATATTCACGGCATCGCCGATCACCGTGTAGTTCAGACGCACTTCCGATCCGATATTGCCGACCAGCATGTCGCCGGAATTGATGCCGATGCGAATCTTGACGCGCTCGCCGCGGTCATCGACGAGGCCGGCCTCTTCCATCGCGCGCCGGCACGCCAGGGCCGCCCGGCAGCAATCGACGGCATGATCCGGATTGGGCGACGGCGCGCCCCAGAACGCCATCACGGCATCGCCGATGAATTTGTCGATGGTGCCGTTCTGGTTTTGAATCTGCACCGAGACGCTGTCGAAATAGCGCGACAGCAGCGGAATGATGCGGTCGCCGAGCCGCTCCGACATCCCGGTGAAGCCGGCGAGATCGATGAACATCACGCTCATCGGCCGCACCGCGCCGCCGAGGCGCGCACCGTTGCCGTCGCTGATCAGCCGCTTCACCAGGTCGGCCGGAATGTATTTCCGGAACGCGGCAAGTCCCTGCGCCATGTCGCCGATCGCGCCGGAAAGATTCCCGATCTCGGTCAATCGCGACGGATGCCGCTGCACCTTGTCGAGGTCAAAGCGCTCGACATGCCTGATCTCGTTGACCACCTTGATCAGCGGCGCGGCGATCAGGCGCTGGGCGAGCCATGCCGACAAGATCCCGGCGAAAACGATCAGGACCGCGAGCCCAATGAGCAAGTTCCGGATCGTCATCTGCACCGGCCCGAGAAATTCCGATTCCGGCACCACCGTCACCAGCGACCAGCCCGGAAACGAAATCGGCGTCAGCACGGCCTGATAGGCCTTGCCGTCCCGTATCACCTTCGTATTGAACGGCTGCCCTTCGCCCGGTTCGTAAGCGCTGGCGTTCTGGATCGCCTCGACCGCAATCGGAAACAGCGGATGATCGGTTTTCAGCGCCACCACCTCGTTGGCGTTCGGATCGGGTGAGGCCACCACCTTGCCGTTCCGCTCGAGGATGAAAGCGCCGGCCGATTTACCGACGGTGAGCTGCGACAGGAAATTCGACACCCGCGTCAGTTCGATGATGATGGCGATGACGCCGGCCGGCTTCTTGTCGATGTCGAGAGGGGCCGAAAAGGCCGCTGCCAACCGTTCGCCGCGCGGATGCGTCGTCAGCGTCGACCAGTATTCATCGTTGGTCTCTTTGGCGACCCGAAACCATTCCTGCTCTGTCACGGAATAGTCGGTTTCTTCGAACCAGCTGGCCTTGAGCTGAAGATCGTTGCCGACGAATTCGTAGCGATTGATGCGCATGTTGCGGTCGGGCGTGATCTCCAGCATTTCGATGACGCCATCGCCGGCCTTGTGTCCGGCGAAGAACGATCCATCCGGCCACCCGAATGCCACCCAGGAGATGGTCGGCTGCGACAGCAATTGCGACCGGAAAACCACTTCGCGCTTTCGGGCATCGCGCGGCTCGAACACTTTTTCGGCCAGCAGCGTCCGCACCGCCAACATCGACGACCGCGCCTCCGTCGTGACCGATTGCAATTCATCGCCCACGGCCGAAACGATCTGGTCGTTGATGGTGTTGGCGAGCGTCTGGCTGACCTGATTGGCGGTGCGCCACCACAGCAGATGCACGCCGACGGCGCTGACGACGATGGACGCCAGCACGAGGGCGGAAATGGCGGTGCGGATGCCGAGGCGCATGCAGGGGTCCTGTTTCGCGGGGCCGTTATGGGCCTTACGCGACCATACCAGCGTCTGTTTCAGCCGCGAGGCCCTTTCGGCGCCCCGGACACGGCTCTGTGACCGAACTTGAGCCGTAATGGCGACGAAACTTATCGATTGTCTGTTCCGTACAAGCCAGGACGGCGCTATGCCTTGTGGCAATTCTCGAAGGTCATGCAATGCACGATGTTTCCATCCCGGCGGCCCTGATTGCCGGTCTCGTCAGCTTCCTCTCCCCCTGCGTGCTGCCTTTGGTGCCGCCCTATCTGATCTATCTCACCGGCGCGACCATCGAGCATGTCGCCAATGACGAGACCACGCAGACCTCCAAGCGGGCGGTGATGGCTTCGGCGCTGATGTTCGTGCTGGGTTTTTCCACCGTGTTCGTGGCGCTCGGCGCCAGCGCCTCCCTGGTCGGCGGCCTGATTCGCGCCTGGTCGGCAGAGCTCTCGATCCTCGCCGGCATCGTGATCATCATCATGGGCCTGCATTTCCTTGGCCTGACCCGGATCGGCCTGTTGATGCGCGAGGGCCGGATGCCGATGCCGAAACCGGTCGGACTGTGGGGCGCCTATGCCATGGGCCTCGCCTTTGCGTTTGGCTGGACGCCCTGCATCGGTCCCATTCTGGCGGCGATCCTGTCGATCGCAGCCGCTGAGGCCACCGTCACCAAGGGCGCGGGCCTGCTCGCGGTCTATTCCGCCGGGCTCGGAATCCCGTTCCTGCTGGCAGCCTTCATGATCGAGCAGTTCTCCTCGCTGTTCGCGCGGATGAAGCGGCACCTCGGCAAGGTCGAACATGCCATGGGTATCCTGATGGTGATCACCGGCATCGGCTTCCTGACCGGCTCCGTCTCCAGCATCAGCATTTGGCTGCTGGAGACCTTCCCGGCGCTGCAAAATTTTGGCTAACGCCCCGTAACAAGCGGGCTGGCTATTGCGAAATTCCTGTCAGGACCAGATCGCCGCGATCGCGGCCGCGGCTTTTTTTTGCGCGAACCGGATTGAAAGAAGCCGCAGGTTGCGGTGTCACGTCACCAAAAATACTTGAAGGGGGGTTCGCATGTATTTCATCGTCCATCTGCTCATCCTGCTGCCCGCGCAAATCGCATCATATTTTTCCTGGGCCGGACCGCTGATCATGCGGCTGATCGTCGGCTACACCTTCATGCTGGCCGGCTGGGGCAAGCTGACCCATCTCGAGCAGGTGACGGAGAATTTTGTCGGCTGGGGCATTCCGTTCCCGAAAATCCTCACGCCCTTCGTGTCCGGCGTCGAGTGCTTCGGGGGCGCCATGCTGATCCTCGGCCTGTTCACGCGCATCCCGGCCGCGATGCTGGCGGTGGTCATGATTGTCGCCATCAAGTCGGCGAAATGGGGCGACGTCGATTCGCTGGAGACGCTGCTCGGCTTCGAGGAAGCGGCCTACTTCGCCGGCTTCATGTGGTTGGCGATCTGCGGTCCCGGCGCTGCGTCGCTGGACCGGCTGCTGGTGAATACGGCCGGCCTTGGCGAGAAATCGACCTGATCTCACAATCCTGTGACAGCGTCGAAAAGCTGAGCCCGGATTTCGCCTGCCGCGTAGCTGGCGAAACGCCACCGCTTCCGGGAGTCGCCATGAAATTCGTCCGCCTTGCCGCCTTCGCCCTCGCCGCACTTGCAGCGTCCCCCACGTTTGCGTCAGACGGACCCAAATGGAGTGAATGGAGCAACGACCTGTTCACCCGCGCGCAGGCCGAACAGCGCTTCGTCATCCTCGATCTCGAGGCGGTGTGGTGCCACTGGTGCCACGTCATGGAGAAGACGACCTACGCCAATCCCGAGGTCAGGGAATTGCTGGCCGCGAAATATCTGCCGGTGCGGGTCGACCAGGACGCCAACCCCGATCTGTCGAGCCGCTACGGCGACTGGGGATGGCCGGCGACCATCGTGTTCGGTCCCGACGGCACCGAGATCGCCAAGATCAGGGGCTATATCGAGCCGGAGCGGATGCAGGCGCTGCTCAAGGCGATCATCGACGATCCCTCGCCCGGACCGTCGGTCGGCGAGGCTTTTGAGGTGAAGCCGTCGACCTCCGCCTTCCTCGACAAGGAGCGGCGCGCTGCGCTGACCAGGAATGTCGACGAATCCTACGAGGAAAAACTCGGCGGCTGGGGCGAGAACCAGAAATACATCGACGCCGACAGCATGGATCTGGCGATCACCCGCGCCGAGGCCGGCGACGCCATGGCGATCAGGCGCGCCCGGCAGACGCTGGATGCCGCCATTGCGCTGATCGATCCGGTTTGGGGCGGCGTGTACCAATATTCCGAGACGGGCTCCTGGACCCATGCGCATTTCGAAAAGATCATGTCGTTCCAGGCGCAATATCTCCGGCAGTATAGCCAGGCCTATGCGCTGTGGAGGGATCCGAAATACCTTGCCGCCGCACGCAACATCGAACGCTATCTCGCGGAATTTCTGACCAGCCCTGACGGCGCGTTCTATGTCAGCCAGGATGCCGATCTCGACCACGATACCGACGGGCACAAATACTACGCGCTATCGGACGGCGAGCGCCGCAAACTGGGCATGCCGCGCATCGACAAGAATTTATACGCGCGCGAAAACGGCTGGGCGATCTCGGGGCTTTCGGCCTACTACAACGTCACCAACGATCCCAAGGCGCTGGCGATCGCCGAACGCGCGGCGAAATGGGTGATCGACAACCGCGCGCTGCCGGATGGCGGTTTCCGTCACGGCGAGAAGGATCGTGGCGGACCGTATCTCGGCGATACGCTCGCGATGGGCCAGGCCTTCCTCGATCTCTATGCCGCCACGGGAAATCGCGACTGGCTCGCGGCCGCCGCCAAGGCCGGCGATTTCGTCGCGACCTTCCGCGATGAGGCCGGCGGCTTCGTGACCTCGAGGACAGCTGAAGGCAAGACCGGCGTGCTCGCAAAACCCGCCAAGCTGATCGACGACCAGGTGCAGGTCGCAAGGTTCATGAACCTGCTCAACCGCTATTTCGGCAACGAGAACTATCGCGAGCATGCCGCGCACGCGATGCGCTATCTCGCCAGCGCCTCGGCCGGGATGATGCGTCCGCTACCCGGCATTTTGCTTGCCGACGAAGAGTTCGCGGTCGAGCCCACCCACATGACGATCGTCGGACACAAGGATGACGCCCGCGCCAAAACCTTGCATGCCCTGGCCCGCGCACTGCCGGCCCGCTACAAGCGCCTGGAGTGGCTGGATCTGCGCGAGGGCAAGCTGCCCAATCCCGATGTCGAATATCCCGACCTCGGCGAACCCGCGGCATTCGCCTGCAGCAACCGGATCTGTTCGTTTCCCTCCTTCAATGCCGAGGAGCTGCGGGCCACGGTTGCGCAGATGGCCAGGCTGAAACCAGCGCGCGGCTAGCGCAATCGACTCTCGTTGTGCAATGCAAACGATGGCCGACATCCGGGCTAATTCGTTGAAGCGCCGCGCTTTCTGCGCGGCGCGCGCTCACGGAAATCGCCGCTGTGCGCAACGAAATACTCCGGAGACGCCGGGGTTAGACATGGACGGAATGTCCAAATGAAAAAAAGAAAATTTTCTTTTGAAACTCTGTAACCAAATCGCCCGATGGCCCGTAGCTGGCTCTGGATGAACACCAAGGTCACGGAGACCCGCCGTTTACGGCAGGCCTCCGCGACCCGACTGCCATCCGTCACATCGCTTGCGTTGTGGGGGTCCGTGATCGCGAGATCAACGGGGTGCTCGCGGCGTCTTGTCTTCAAACAATCATCGAGGAGATCGTCATGAAGTTGAATTCCAAGTCCGGTGCAACGCTCGCTGCCGCCGCCGCTACCCTGTTCCTCGCCGGCTCTGTCGTGTCGACGGTGTCGACGCCTGCGAACGCCGCCCAGGGCAAGTGCATGGCCGGCAACGCCTGCAAGGGCCAGAGCGCCTGCAAGGGCTCGGCCAATGCCTGCAAGGGCCAGAACGCCTGCAAGGGCCAGGGTTTCTCGGCGACTTCCGAGAAGGCGTGCGCCGCCATGGGCGCCAAGTTCGTCAAAGGCTGATCGGCGGATCAAATGCGAGGGAGGGCCCGGCGCTGCCGGGCCCTCGTTGTTTCGATCCGGCGGCTGAAATAAATTCGCCCCCGCGTGTAACCAAGGCCAGACCCGCCGCGTAGCTGTCTCAGGGTGCCGTTTGTCGGCTGGAACTGTCGCTGCTTGCGGGCGATGCACCCTCACACTTCATTTTGGAGGATACCCATGAAGATGACATCCAAGTCCGGCACCGCCATTGCCGCCGCCGCAGCCACCCTGTTTCTGGCAGGCGCCACCATGTCGACCGTGGCCTATGCCGCCGGCGAAGGTAAGTGCGTCGGCGCCAATGCCTGCAAGGGCCAGAGCGCCTGCAAGGGCGGTAACCACTCCTGCAAGGGCCTGAACGCCTGCAAGGGTCAGGGCTTCTCGGCCATGACCAAGGAAAAGTGCGACGCCGCCAAGGGCAAGTACATGCCGTCTTAAGCCGCGGCCAGATCGAGGCCCGGTGTAGGCCGGGCCTCGCATCCATGCTAGGTTGACGGCACAGTTTGAGACACGCATTGTCTGGCGGTGCCGTCGAAGCGGAGACGAGATGAACGTCGCGAGCAGATTGCCAGAGACCTCGGCGGCCGCGCCTGCAGACCGTCCGGCGACATCCGCCAAGCCGTCCTTCCTCGGTTTCGGTCTCGGCCTGCGCCACCAGCATTACGACGAAATTCTCGGCGGCCATCCGCCGATCGACTGGTTCGAGGTCATCAGCGAAAACTACATGCTGCCCGGCGGGCAGCCGCTGCGCACGCTCGATCGCATTTGCGAGCGCTATCCCGTGGTGATGCACGGCGTGTCGATGTCGATCGCCTCCACCGCGCCGCCGAATTTCGAATATCTGCAAGCCTTGAAAGACCTCGCCCGGCGTGTCGAGCCGAAATGGGTGTCGGACCATCTGTGCTGGACCGGCGTCCACGGCAAGAACCTGCACGATCTCCTGCCGATTCCTTACACGAAGGAAGCGCTCGATCACGTCATCAGCCGCGTGCAGCTGGTGCAGGACTTCCTCGGTCGCGCCATCGTGCTGGAGAATGTCTCGACCTACGTCCAGTTCAACAATTCCGAAATGACGGAATGGGAATTCCTGTCCGAATTGTCGCGACGCTCCGGATGCTGGCTCCTGTTCGACGTCAACAACGTCTATGTCAGCGCCTTCAACCACGGTTACGATCCGATGACCTTCCTCAATGGAATTCCGGCGGATCGCGTGGTGCAGTTTCACATGGCCGGCCACAGCCACATGGGCACCCATATCATCGACACCCACGACCACCCGGTGTGCGAGGATGTCTGGGAGCTCTATGCCGCGGCATTGAAACGCTTCGGCCGGGTCTCGACCATGATCGAGCGCGACGACAACATTCCGCCGCTCGACGAACTGCTGCTCGAGATTGCGAGGACCCGCGAGATGGCCGAGAAAATCCTCCCCGCAGGCAGCCGCGCGGGATGAGCAACTTCGCGCGACAGCAGGCCGAGTTTCAGCGCGGCATCCTTGACGGCGACGAAAAGGTGCTGGCTGAAATCCTCGACAGCCCGCGGGAGAAGCGCGAGGTGCTGTTCGGCGTCTATCGCTATGCCTATGGGTCGCGGCTGGTCGAGGCCATGCGCAACGACCATGAGCTGCTGCATCTTTATCTCGGCGACGAGGTGTTCGACGAGATGGGCCACGCTTACGTCAAGGCGCGCCCGTCCGGCCATCCGAACCTGCGCTGGTTCTCGCAAGCCCTGCCGGAATTCCTGAAATCGACCGCACCCTATTCCGAGCACCCCGAACTGTCCGATCTCGCCGCGCTTGAAAAGGCGCTCAACGACGCCTTCGATGCCGCCGAAGGCAAGGTCGTCGAGCTGACCGACATGGCGGGCTTTGCGCCCGAAGCATGGTCGGGCCTCCGATTCCGGCCGCATCCCAGTGCATCGAGGCTCGATCTTGCGACCAACGCGGCTGCGATCTGGCTCGCGCTCAAGAACGACGAAGCGCCGCCGGACGCGACCGGACTGGAGCAGCCCGTGCATCTGCTGATCTGGCGCCAGGACGTCACGCCGATGTTCCGCGAACTTCTCGCGGAGGAAGCGATGATGTGGGACGAGGCCGCGAGCGGCATTCCGTTCGGCGTACTCTGCGAAATGCTGGCGACCTATGACGACCCCGACAGCGCGGCAGGCCGCGGCGCGGGCTATCTGCACGGCTGGATCACGGCAGGACTTTTGACGGATGTTTCCGTCGGCTCATGAAGAGGGGCGCCCGGCGAATGGAAATAGACACCGATCGCCATTTCATCGAGCGCATGCATTGGGACGAAGTCGCGCGGCGCATCGGCGATGGCGCCGTGGCGATATTGCCGATCGGCGCCGCGGCCAAGCAGCACGGCTTCCACTTGCCGCTCAACACCGACCGCATTCAGGCCGAATGGCTCGCAGGCCAGATGGCGAAAAAAATCGACGCGCTGATCTGGCCGACGCTGACCTACGGCCATTACCCCGCTTTCGTCGAATATGCCGGCAGCAGCAGCCTTTCGATTTCGACCTTCGAGGCGCTGGTGCGCGAGGTTGCGGGGCAGATACTCGGCAGCGGATGCGCAAAGCTGCTCGTACTCAATACCGGGATCAGCACGTTGGCACCGGTCGACCGCGCCCTGACGCGCCTCGCGAGCGAGCGGGTCAGGCATTTGTGGATCCACGAAGGTCCGCGCTATCCCCGCGTGGCCAGGCAGTTGGCCGAGCAGAGCCATGGCAGCCATGCCGACGAACTGGAAACGTCGCTGATGCTGGCGCTGGCGCCGCATCTGGTCGACATGACGCGCGCCGAAGCCAGCCCCGAGTTGAAACAGGGGACGCCGGGCGCATTGACGCCGTCGGATCCGAATTCACCGAACTACAGCCGCTCCGGCAGCTATGGCGATCCGACACGGGCGACATCGGCCAAGGGCGAAGCCTTGCTCGCCGCCATGCTGGACGATCTCCACGAACAGGCCGCCGCGTTCATCGCGCAGGGGCCCGAGCACCGGTCGGCCGCGGTGCAAAGCGTGCTGAGATGAAAGCCGCCGGCGCGTTTCGCTGGACCGTTGCCGCCGCCGTCCTCGCCGCGATGCTGGCCGGCGCGGTGTCGTTCCGCGCCGACGCGCAATCGGAATATATGCGCGGCGACCGCATGCCCTACGATGCGTTCGACCGGTTGCCCCGGACCGATCTCGAGGTGCCCGGCGGCATCATCCATGTCGCGTTCGCGCCGGGCGACATCACGCTCCCAAGGAAAAACTGCTCGGCTGGATCAGGATGTCGGCGCGGGCCGTCACGACCTATTACGGGCGGTTTCCCGTCAACTCGCTGCGGCTATTATTGGTGCCCGTCGATGGCGGGCGCATTCGCGGCGGCACGACGTGGGGCTATCGCGGCGCCGCCATTCGCATTCCGCTCGGCCGCGATTCCACCGAGGATGTGTTGCAACGCGACTGGGTGATGGTGCACGAGATGGTGCATACCGCCCTGCCCGATATGCCCGACCGCTACGCCTGGCTGTCGGAGGGGCTTGCCGTCTATGTCGAGCCGGTCGCGCGGGTGCAGGCCGGAGACCTCCCGGCACGGGAAATCTGGCAGGCGATGATGCGCGACATGCCGAAGGGCTTGCCGCAGGCCGGCGACCAGGGTCTCGACAACACCCCCACCTGGGGACGCAAATACTGGGGCGGCGCGATGTTCTGCCTGCTGGCCGATATCGAAATCCGCAAAGCGACCCATAATCGCGCAGGCCTGCAGGACGCGATGCGCGGCGTGCTCGCCGCCGGCGGCAATCATGAGCAGGACTGGCCGATCGAGCGCATTCTCGCCACCGCCGACAAGGCCGTCGGCGTCGGCGTGCTGACCCGGCTCCATGACGAGATGGGGCCGAAGCCGGTGACGCCAGACCTTGCGGCGCTGTGGCGCGACCTCGGATTGAAGCGGATCGGCGAAGACCTCGAATTCGACGACAGCCGCGCCGCTCGCGGCGATCCGCAAGGCGATCACCGCGCCGCATTCCTCCTGAAGCGCGTGGAGAAGCATGATGATCCGGCAGCCAATCGCCGCCGGACCATTCGAGCGAACGATCAGAACCGGTAGCTGGCGCCGACGCGCACGAGATGCATCTCGTTGCGGAATTCAGTGCGGGTGCGGTCCCGGCCGGACAGCGTGACGCTGCCGTAATTGGCGTAGAGATATTCACCGCGCCCGACGAAATGCCTGGTGAAAGCATACTCGAAGCCGCCGCCCGCGATCAGCCCGGCCTTGACATGTTCATCCCAGATAACCTGCTCGATGGTGTCGCACCCCTTCTGAACGGTGTAGCGATAGCCGTTGCCGATGCTGGCCACGCCGACACCGATCGCACCATATGCCAGCAGGCGGTCGAACGCGTAGCCTGCGCGCAGGCGGGCGGAGCCGAATGCGCCGAAGCTCGACAGCAACGCGCTGTCGCCAAAGACGTGCTCGTCCCGTGACGATGTCGACTTGCCCCAATCGAACTCGCCGCCGATCACAAAGCGGTTGGCGAACTGATAGTTGTAACCGCCATAGATGCCGACGGCGAAGCCGCCCGCCTGCCCCTCGGCATGACGGCAGGCACCATTTCGGCAGTAATCGGCAGCCCACGCCGCATACGCACCGCCGCCGAAAACGCCGGCATAGAAGCCGGTCCAGTTATACTGAGGCGAAGGCAGGTCCGGAACACGGATTTCGGCAGCCCTCGCCGCCGGACCTGCCAGTAACAAGCCGCAAGCGGCAACGATCCCCCAGGAAGCAAAACGCATCAACGCACCTCTTCACGCACGCACACGCAACACATGTTGCGAGAGCAAGCAGAGGAGGGCAGTTCGGGCGCGATGATGTTTAAGTCGGGCGGCGCTATGGTGAAACGAGGCTATGTTTGGAACGAAACTGAGATTGTCGCCACAATGTGCAACCTTAGGGTGAACAACGCCATTGCGAGCCTTTCCCCACCACCAGCGGTTTCAGCGCGGAGGTGGCGGAGCGCAGGGCGCACTCGTGAATCCAGGAAGGGTGCATCCTGTACCGTGCTCGCTTTAGCTCCGAAAGCAGACATCAGTCAGACGGGTTGGCATGTCCGGTAAGTGCCAAAGAACGAACCCGCTTTGCGGGAGCGCGCTGGGCGCGGAACGGAGCCAGTGGCACCGATGGAGTGACGAGGTAAGCGGGAGACG
>CAWHFN010000026.1:0-24004 GCA_963828475.1 uncultured Alphaproteobacteria bacterium | reverse complement strand
CTGCGAGTTTGTCGTATCAAGTCGCGACACGCGAATCATCCGCCGCAGGAGTACGGACGTCCCCGCGCATCTATCCACATCCGCGGACGCCGTGACCATGTTCAACATCCCCATGCGATGCCATGTAAACGGCGCGCCGGGAAAGCCCTATCAGGCAACCGGCCTGGTGTGTGTAACAACACGGGGCCGCTTATTCATCTGGGCCGGATGGAATTAGTCGCACACCTGCACGGGCCGATGCGCCAGCCATACGGGGTAAGCACGCTGCGCCGGACGACGTAGCAGCCGCTGTCGCCATAGCATGGGATCGTCAGAGCCCTAGGAGTCGTCATAGTAGCCGTATGCTCCGTAGCCGATTCCGAAGCCCGCCGCGAGAATCGGCGTTCTTCGATGCCGGACCGTGGTTGAAGCTGCTATGCCAGTCGCCGCGTCCCCCGTTGCCGGAAACGACCGCCACGAACTCCGCCCGGTGCAAATGCCATCGAACGGAAACCGCCGCGACCGATCGCAGCCGAACGGAAACCGTGACCGCCGATTGTGGCCCACGGAAGCTGCTGCTGCTCATTCCCATTCCGCCGCGGCGGAAATCACTACTGCCAGAACCGCCACCGGCATGGAAGCGTCGACCGCCGAACCGGTCACCGCCATGGAAACCATCATCATTACTACCAAAGCCACCGCGGGCGAAGCCGCGTTCGGCGCCAGCATGGCGACCGACGTGGATGCGAACAAGGCGATCATCATCTTGCGTAAGATCACCTATCCTCCGTGATCTTGCGTTCGAATGCCCGACGCTTTTCGGCGTCGGATCCGGACAGCTCCCGGAGCAACTGTAGGACGAGTTCTCGGCGTTGGCCGGGCAATTTTGCTCACTTCTGCGCGACTGTATTTGGAAGATCAGCAGCCGCGGCAAATGCTCTTGATCTTGCTATCGACCGTCTTGTTCTCTTCGGTGATTTCGGTGTCGATGTCCTTTGCCGATCTTCCCGACCCCGTGGTTACGCCGCTGCCGGTGTTGACGCCGCCGCCAGACGACTGCGCCGTGCCGGCGGTGTTGGTCCCAGGCGCAGATGGAGACGCACGCCTGGACGCATTCGCCGCGCCGCTTGGATCCTCGCCGGCATTGTTAAGTCCTCCGGGAGCGGCCGGTCCGGGAGGTACGCCGCTAATGCCTTGCGAGCCAGCACCGGCAGAACCTGCGCTCGGCGAGCCGACGGCGCTCCCGCTGCTGCTACCTGCAGATGATCCGCCCGCGGATCCGCCTGAGCTCTGAGCAAAGGAAGCGACCGGAAATCCCAGTATTGTGATTGCCGCAACTGCGGCGGCTGCAAACGCCAGCTTCATCGGAATCTCCTTTTCGAAGCAACGACGGCGCCCTGGCCCTTGTTCCTGCCGGAACGATTCCCGCACCGGATCATTAATTCACATCCGCTCGACGCACGGAGGGATCGCTCTTGCGCAAATTGATCGCCTTCGACGATGACACGCTGGACAAGCTGACCCAGCTTGCACGTGACCGGATGGCGACATTTCAGGAATTGGCCGACGAAGCCTTTGCGGACCTGCTCAAGAAACACGGCATTCCGATCGACCTCAAGGACGCGCTGCGGAAAAGTGCGGGGCCTCGAAGGGCGCGACGCCAAAGAACACAAGATCGAAAGCCGGAAAGACGCGGCATGAATTCCGACCCCGACCCGTTCGAGCAAGGCCAGCGCGCCGCGCGCCAGAACATTCCGGCGGAAGCCAATCCGTATCAGGATGGCAGCGAGGCGCATGCGCTTTGGGCCGCCGGTCATGAAAAGGTCGCCGGAGCCCGCGAGGCGAACGAGAGCGAGGGCACCTAAGCCGGTAGGCAGGCCGGCGTCCTCAGCCGATCTTCTTCAATCCGTTTTTGAATCGTGGCCCATTCCGTGCGTAGGACTTCGCGGCACGCCCCATCGCTGTCGACTGTTCCGGTGTCAAAGTCCGGATCGCACGCGCGGGCGAACCGATGATCAGGGAATATTCGGGATACTCCTTGCCTTCGGTAATGATCGAGCCTGCGCCGACGACGCTGCCGCGGCGTATTCGCGCACTGTTCATGACGATCGAGCCCATCCCGACGAGCGCGTCGTCTTCAAGCGTGCAACCGTGCAGGATCACATTGTGGCCGACCGTGCAGTTGCTGCCTATCGTGAGCGGAAAGCCGGGGTCGGTGTGGCAGGTGCAATTGTCCTGCACGTCGGAGCCCTCGCCGATCTCGATCCACTCATTGTCGCCGCGCAGCACCGCCCCGAACCACACGCTGGCCGAATTCAGCAGGCGCACCTTGCCGATCACGACAGCGGTATCTGCGATGAAATAGTTTCCGTCTCCGGGGAGTTCAGGCCCCTGTCCGTCGAGTTCGTAGATCGCCATAGCAAAAAGGTCTCCGTGAGAGCGTTTTCGAGCGAAGCATGCCCTCGGACTTGATCCGTGGGTGGCTGCCGGTTCGCGTGAAGAAAACGCGTCAAAACAAAAGGCTGGAGCTCCGTTCTGATTCAATCAGAACGGAAAAGGCTCTAGCGGAGACCTTGGCACAGCCGCTGGCGCAGGATCAAGCGAGCAGGCCGCAAGCCTCAGGCCAGCACGCCGGTGGCACGCAGCGTCATCAGGAAAAACGTGCCGGACATCAAGCTCCAGAAGCCTGAAAGCACGGTCGCCATCATCACGAATTCGAAGCGCCGGCGCTCGATCTTCGCGCCGCGCAACGTGTTGCGCATGATGATGAAGGGCGCGGCGAAAACCAGAAACGGCACTGCCGCAAACGTCTTCGGCGCCACGCCTTCGCCAAGCAGCCCGAACCCGGCCGGCCGCGCCGCCATCGCCTGATAGCCGCTGGTGAGCGCGCCTGCGAACGCAAAGCCGATGAGAAGGGAGAACAGGGAATTCAACGCATCGGGCGACATGACAAGCTTCCCCTACTCCGAAAAACCACGCGCTCTGCTTTCGCAAAATTGGCCGGCGGCCGCCACAGCATCCTTAAGGAAAGGTTAACAACGGGCCGGCGGGACCTCGTTTGCGCATGGCTGTCGGGGCCGGAAACCCTGCAAAATCATGAGGAAATCACCCGACCCATGGCATATTCGCGGGATGATTCGCCTGGCTCTTCCTCGACCGATGCTTCGTTCATGACCTTGCTTTCGACGGCCCAGCACCTCGCCCGCGACACCCGCCGGGACCCACGCTCGCACATGATCCTGATCATGGTCGCGGTAACCATTGCCGCGAGCGCCGTAGCGCTGGTCGCCTATTTGCTGTGGCCAACCTGGGTGGCGCGCCCTGCCAGCACCCCGATCGGTTGCCGGTCAGCGTCGGCGGTACGCTCTTCAACGTGCCGACAGCGGCGATCCGCCGGAAAATCCAACGCCACTCCGGGCCGCAGGAGAGAGTCGATCTCAGTTTCGTCTTTCCGTCGCTGGAACCGCCGGATGCGCCGAAGCATGTCAGCGCCGATACGATCGAGGAGAAGGTGCAGCCGATCGACCGGATCTTCGTATCGATATCAGCCCACCACGACTCGCTGGCACCCGACATGCGGGTACGCACCATCTATCCGCGCTACCTGGAACCGGCCTCAACGCTGGTGGAAGACGCATTGACGATGCGCACGTTTCGCGACGGGTCGCCCTACGCCAATGAGGACCTGTTCTCCGCCGCAACGCCGAGCCTCAACGCGCGCTGCTCGCGCGACGGCCAGACGCCCGGCATGTGCCTGAGCGAGCGCCGCGTCGACGGCGCCGACCTGACGTTCCGCTTTCCGCGGAGTTGGCTGTCGCAGTGGCGCGACGTTGCGAATGCGATGGACCGCTTGAAAGCGCAGATGCGCGGGCCGAAGAGCTAGCTACCGGCTCGTAGCCCTGTAGGGTAGGCAGGGCGCAGCGTGCCCACCAATTATCTTCTTGTGAATGGCGTGGGCACGACGCAATGGCGCCTTGCCCACCCTTGTATTAGCGCCTCAGCCGACGTCGGCCAGATCTTCCTCGAGGATCGCCATCTGAAACTGGAACGAGCGATCGTCGTCCTCGTCATCGACGAACAGCACGCCGATGAATTCCTCGCCGATATAGACTTCGGCGGAGTCGTCCTTTTTCGGCCGCGGCACGACACGGATCTTGGGATTGCCGAATACGCGCTTGAGATAGGCGTCGAGCTTCCTGACTTCCTGAACGTCCACGGCGGTCTCCAATCGGATTCTTTGAATTTCCGAGAGGTTTTTAGGACGAGACGGCGCAGACTACCAGCCGTAACTTCACAAATACGGCGGCGAGAAAGTGTGGAAAATCAAAGCCCGATCGCGCCGAGCATCTGATCCATGGTGCGCGAAGGCTCCGCGCACCCGGCCTCGCCGACGATCTTTGCGGGAACGCCGGCCACCGTGACGTTGTGAGGCACCGGCTTCACCACCACCGAGCCGGCGGCGATGCGCGCGCAATGGCCGATCTCGATATTGCCGAGAATCTTTGCGCCCGCCCCGATCAGCACGCCGCGCCTGATCTTCGGATGACGGTCCTCGTTCTCCTTGCCGGTGCCACCCAGCGTGACGCCGTGCAGGATCGAAACGTCGTCGTCGATCACGGCGGTCTCGCCGCAGACGAAGCCGGTCGCGTGATCGAGGAAAATGCCGCGACCGATTTTGGCGGCGGGGTTGATGTCGGTCTGAAACACCGCCGACGCGCGGCTCTGCAGATAGTACGCGAAATCCTTGCGGCCCTTTTGATAGAGCCAGTGCGCCAGACGATGGGTCTGCAGCGCGTGGAAACCCTTGAAGTAGAGCAACGGATCGATGAAGCGCGAGGTTGCGGGATCGCGGTCGTAGACCGCTACCAGGTCGGCGCGGAATGCATTGCCGAGATCGGGTTCGTCGCGCAGTGCCTCGTCATAAGTCTGGCGGATCAAGTCACCCGACAGCGCCGAATGATCGAGCCGCTCGGCGATCCGATGGATTACCGAATCTTCGAGACGCTCGTGATGCAGTACGGTCGAATAGATGAAGGAAGCCAGTTCGGGCTCGCGGCGGACGATGTCCTCCGCCTCGCCCCGAACACGGTCCCAGATCGGATCGAGCGCGGCGAGCTTCGAACCTTGCGGATTGACCTGATGCACTGCCATGATTGCTCTCGCAAATTCACTGGTTTCGTTGATATATAGCACGGCGGGCGGACGACTGTCCCCGGCAGGCTTCGGCAAAGTAAACCCCCGCCGAATGCCCCCTGGGGTCAGTTCAAGGTGGTCAGCGATTTCGGGAAATCAAGCCGGCGGGCGTCCGACTATTGGTGAATTTCGGCGGACCCGCCATTCGGTAGATGCTGCCCAAATGGGGGGAAGCCATACCAGCACGCAGATATTGCGGGCGCGGACCGCTACGGATGCGCGGTCGGCCTGGATCGCCGCTATTGCCATCCCATTGATGTTGCTGGCCCCCGCCCTGTGGAATGGCTACCCATTGCTCCAGTGGGATACTGGCGGCTACCTGGCACGGTGGTACGAAGGCTATCTGGTGCCCAGCCGCTCCACCACGTTTGGCCTCTATCTTCATTTCGGCGAGGATTCGAGCTTCTGGATCAACCTCGGAATCAACGCGCTGGCGACGCTGTGGATCCTGCAGTTGACGCTGCGCGTGCTCGGCCAGTCCCAGCCGTTGCGGCTCCTGGCCATCAGCCTCGTGCTGGTCCTGACCACCTCGCTGCCGTGGCTCGCCAGCACGCTGTTGACCGACATCTTCGCCGGCCTGTCCGTGCTTTCGCTCTTCATCCTGGTCGCGCATGGCGAGCGGACTTCGGTCCCGGAAAAATGCCTGCTGTTCGGCCTCACCGCTTTCGCCGCCGCGACCCACAGCGCAACGCTCGGGGTGCTGCTCGGATTGTGCTGCACGGGCTGGATCGCGCGCCCGTTTCTGCGCGGGCGGATTTCCGTTTCCGGACTAACGCAGGGCAGCCTCACCATCGTCGCCGGGGCTGTGCTGCTGCTGTCGACCAATTTCGCATTGTCCGGAAAACTGGCGTGGACGCCCGGCGGTTATGGCGTTGCCTTCGGACGGATGCTGCAGGACGGCATCGTCGCGCGGTATTTGCGCGATCATTGTCCGAAGCAGAACTTCAAACTCTGCCCCTATCGCAATGAGCTTCCCGCCACCGCCGACCAGTTCCTGTGGGGCAACAGCATGTTCGACACGCTCGGCCGCTTTCAGGGACTGAACGACGAGATGGGCTTTATTGTGCTGCATTCGCTGGCCGAATATCCGGCCTGGCAGGCCAAGGCGGCGCTGACGGCAACCGTGCAGCAACTTGGCCAGGCCGCCACCGGTGAAGGCATCGGTGTCTGGGTCGGCCATACCTACGGCATCATCGAGCGCTTTATTCCCGCCCAACTGAAGCCGATGCGCGCGGCACAGCAGCAGCGTTGGCATTTCGACTTCACCGCGATCAACCGGATTCACGTTCCCGTCGCGCTGGCCTCGATGCTGCTGGCCGCAATCCTGTTCGGCCGCGGCTTGCTGCGCCGGCCGTTCGACGATCTCAGTTTGCTCGCCGGCACGGTCACGTTTGCCCTGCTCGGCAACGCGTTCATCTGCGCCGTAATATCCGGTCCGCACGATCGCTATGGCGCACGGATGGCGTGGATCGCGACCGCGGTGGTGCTGATCGCGGCTATCCGGCATTTCACCGGTGACGCGCCCGAGCGCTCATTGCCGCCGCGACAGGAAGTCGGTGACGCCGACCTTGTAGACCTTGTCGCCGACGGCGCGCATGTGGTCGCGGTTCGGAATGTCGAGCACCTCGGCACCCGGAATGATTTTCCCGAGCGCCTCGGCTGAGCCCGCGATCTCGTCTCTGGTACCGACCGCGATCAGCACCGGCACGCCGATCCCGGCGGCCTCCTCCGACGTCATCAGTCGCCGCGAACCGCGCAGGCAGGCGGCAAGCGCGCGGCGATCGGAGCGGGTCTGGTCGGCGAAGGCGCGAAACGTCCGTCCGACCGGGTCGGTGACGTCCTCCAGCGACGGCGCCTCCAGCGCTTTTGCCACGTTCTCGCCGGGGCCGCCGCCCTCGATCAGCCCGATCCCGATGCCGCCGAGGATCGCCGAGCGCAACCGCTGCGGCTGCTCGCGCGCCAGGATCGCCGTCATGCGCGATCCCAGCGAATAACCCATGACGTCGGCGCGCTGGATCTGCAGATAATCCAGCAGGGCGATGACGTCACTGGCCATGATCGCAATTTCGTAATCGGCGGAATCGTAGAGCTTTTCGGAATCGCCGTGGCCGCGATTGTCGAGCGCGATGACGCGGCGGCCGTCTTTCCTCAGATCGGAAACCCAGGTCGGATAGACCCAGTTGACGTTCTTGCTGGAGGCAAAGCCGTGCACGAGAACGATCGGATCGCCCTCGCCTTCGTCGAGATAGGCAATTTCGACCGCGCCGTTGTGAAAACTCGGCATCATCAGTTCCATATTTTGGTGATCGGAATGGACGACCTTGCAATGACTGCAAGTCTAGCCCTGGGCGACAGCGCCCGCCAGAGCCGGGCCGGACGGCAAGTCTGCCGCCTGCCTTCTTAACCGGCGCGCCTTCTTGCGACGCAGCCACGCTTCGGTGGCCCGCTCGGTGGTCGCCTTGATCGACGACAGAAAACCGAACAGCGCCAATAGCGCACCGAACACCCACATCGTCAGATTGAACGCGCCGGTTGCCAGCAGCAGCGCGCCGCGGCCGAGCACCTTCAGAATCGCGCGGGTCTGGCCGCCCTTGGATTCGGCAAGGCGAGCGGCACGCGCGACGTCCTTCGGTCCTTGCGCGATGCGCAAGGTATCGAGTGCCCCGCGTGTCCCGGCCTTTTCGCCGACGCGTCCGACGTCTTTCGCCAGCCGCACCAACGCACCGGCCTTCTCGGCGCGGAACGCCGCCTTGATCGCGCTGACGGTCTCGCCGGGCCGCAGCACCGAACCCTTCGCGACCGCCTGCTGCAACACAGGCGCATCGACGACCTCGCGCGCCGAACGGCCGGCCCATTGCACCAGCCCCTCGCCCAGCCGCCCGACCTTGCGGGCATCCTTGACCATGGAAAGACCGGCACGCACCGGCCCCATGCCTCCAATGGATACATAGGTCGCGGCGGTCACCGCGAGGCCCACCGTCGCAAGACCCAGCACCAGGCGGTCCGCGTCCTCGCCCGTCGCCAGGTGCTTGCCCTCGCGCACGACGTCCCTGATGTCGCCGAACACGAAGAGATCGCCGGCCACCGTGCCCGACAGGCTCGCAACGTCGTCGGCATTGCCGGTCACCAGACCGGTGGCAAAGCGCTTGGCAAAATGCGACGCCGAACCTGCGTCGGTAGCGGCATCGCTGACGCGCTTCGACAACACGTCGCTGACGGCAATGCCCTTGTCGCGGGCGAGTTCGACGAAGCTGTTGGCGAGATCGGAATCACGCTCCGCGAGCGCCGCCTCGATATGGTCGGCGACCAGCGACTGATTACTCCGCAGGGCGGAATTGATGTGGATATCGGACAACGCCGCGGGATCGTCCTGCGCCGCCAGAATGGCCGTGGCCTCTCGGGCGTGTGGCCACAGCGCCGCGCACACCGCCACGCTGAGCGCCATGCACGCTAACGCCCCCGCGAGAGCTGATCCGAGCCGCAACCGCCTCATCCCAAAAAGTCCAATGTTTTCGTCTTTCTCAAGATGGTATGCCGTTTTTAAGACACAACTGCCCCGACGAAAGAAGGGCTTTTCTCCCACGACAAGATTGTGTCGAATTTGCATGAGCGAATGTGCGGCGGGGACCTCCCGAATCGGCTCTAGGAATCATCGGCACCCCCCACTATGGTGCGCGGCATTTCGAAATTGCCGCGTCGCGTTGGTTGCGTGCGCCCGTCGTTGCTATCCAAGGTGAACCTGATGTCCGACCATGTCGTTCCGCATTTCCATAACGACGCCGGAGTTCTCGGTAATCGAGATCGGCTCGCAGGAATTCATGTGCGTGGGCGCCAATCCGCCGTTCGACCATCCGCACGTGTTTCTCGACCTCGGCAACGACAACGAGATCATCTGCCCCTACTGCTCCACGCTGTACCGCTTTGCCGCCGACCTCGCCGCGGGTGAGGCTCGCCCGCCGGAATGCGTCCTGAAGGACAAGGTCGCCTGACCTTTCGGTGGCTGCCGCGCGCACCATCATCGTTGCTGGTGCCGGGATCGGGGGACTGACGGCAGCACTTTCGCTCGCCGCGAAAGGCTTTCGCGTCATCATTCTGGAGAAGGCCGAGCGGCTGGAGGAAGCCGGCGCCGGCCTGCAGCTTTCGCCCAACGCCAGCCGAATCCTGGTCGATCTCGGCCTGCGGCCGCGGCTTGCGCCGCGCGCGGTGACGCCCGAGGCCATCAACATCTTGAGCGCGCGGGCCGGCGGCGAGATCGCCCGCCTGCCGCTTGGCGAAGCCGCCAGCCTTCGCGCCGGCGCACCCTATTGGGTGATGCATCGCGCCGATCTGCAAGCCGCCCTGCAGGCAGAGGTCAACGACCATCCGGACATCGACCTGCGGCTCGGCTGCCAGTTCGAAGACGCGACATCGCATGCCAAGGGGCTCACCGTGGTTCAGCGCCGCGGCAACGCGCGGCAGCAGGAACTGGCCGTGGCGCTGGTCGGCGCCGACGGCATCTGGTCGGCGGTGCGGAACCATTTATTCCCGGAGGTGCAACCGCAATTCTCCGGCCTGATCGCCTGGCGCGGAACCCTCGATGCGACGACGCTGCCGCGCGAATATACCGCGCCGCGGGTGCAACTCTGGATGGGGCCCGACGCGCATCTGGTCGCCTACCCGATCTCGGCGGCACGGCAGATCAACGTGGTCGCGATCGTGCCGGGAACCTGGAACAGGCCGGGCTGGAGCGCACCCGGCGATGCCAACGAACTCAAGAATGCGTTCGCTTCGCAGCGCTGGCCCGCGACCGCGCGGATGCTGATCGGCGCCGTCGACGGCTGGCGGCGCTGGGCGCTGTTCACGGTGCCCGACATCGGCGAATGGACGGATGGCGCGATCGCACTGCTCGGCGACGCCGCGCATGCGATGCTGCCGTTTGCCGCGCAGGGCGCGGGAATGGCGATCGAGGACGCCGCCGTGCTCGCCAAATGCTTGAGCGAAAGCCCGGGCAACACTATCGCGCACATCCCGGCAACCCTGAAGCGCTATGGGCGGCTGCGGCGCGGCCGCGTGCTGCGGGTGCAGCGCGCCGCGCGGCAACAGGGGCGCATCTATCATCTCACCGGACCGCTGGCGCTGGCGCGCGACCTCGCCATCAAGGCGATGGGCTCCGAGCGCATGCTGGCGCGGCAGGACTGGATTTACGATTGGCGGGTGTGAGTGAAGATTCCGGAAGCCCGGGTGGAGCGAAAGCATACCCCGGGATCAGCTCATCGGCAGGCGATATCGTTCCCGGTTAATTCCCAGCGCCGCTGACCTTCGAACGACCCTTGGCAGCGGGAGCCGGCGCGATCGATGGCGGGACCGGCGCCGGCCTGGCTTCCGGTTTCGATTCCTGGCACCTGTTCTTCTGCCAGGCTTCGTCGGCCAGCTTCGACTGTCCGCGCAACGCAATGTAATCATTTCGGTAGGCAAGCTCCGCCACCACCGGACCGGCGACGCCGGTTTCGGCCTTCGTCATCAGCCCCTGCACCTCCGCGGTGCGGACGGCAAGCCTCTTGCGCTCGGGCTCGAGCTGCTTGCAATCGTAGAGATCGTACTTGGCTGGGTCGGCGAAGGCCGGGGAAATGGTGTCGCTCATCCCGGCGCAACCGGACAAGCCAGCCCCGAGCGCAACCAGCGACAGCGCCGCGAGGCTGTGCGAGAATATCCGGCGATGAGACAACGAGCTGGGCATCGGACCTTCGTAAAGTGGATTATGTTGAGATTGCCTAAAGCTCGCCGCAGGTAAACACCCCAAGTGTCCGCATTGAGGCTTTGCTTTGGCGGGCGCGCTCACTTAAAGGTGGGGAGCGGCTTGGCCTGAGATTATCCCAATCCACTTCTCCGGTAAACGCGCTAAGTACCTGATCTCGTGAGACTAAGCGGACGTGGCGGAATTGGTAGACGCAAGGGACTTAAAATCCCTCGATGGCAACGTCGTGTGGGTTCGAGTCCCACCGCCCGCACCACGCTTCGCCCTGGCGGGGCTACGCGTGGCGCAGCCACGCGAAGGCCGTCTGGTCGGAGCGTGTCCGGCGTAGCTTGAGCGCAGCGAAAGCGAAGACGGACTGGTGAGACTGGGGACCACATTGCCGCAAACCCATCTTTTCGAAATGCGCCGGCTGGAGATGCTGAGCAACACCATCTTTGGCGTTGCCATGACGCTGCTCGCCTATGATTTGCCGAAGGCCAGCAGTTTCACGCAAGCGCCGACCTGGATCGGTCTGGTTAACGTCTACGCCCAACCCGTCATCGCGCTGGCGATCAGCTTCGTCGTCGCCGGCCTGTTCTGGTTCAGCCACCACCGGCGGCTTGCGGTGGCGCCGGAGGCCGGGCGTGGCGTGGTGTTTCTCAACCTGCTTTTTCTGCTCGCGATCATCATCCTGCCGGTGACCAACGGCCTCTACGGCAGCTACCGGCTCGATGGCGTGATCGCCGTGATCTACGGCCTCCACCTGACGCTGATCGCCGCGGTGAACGCGCTGTTGTGGGTTCTCGCGCTGCGGGGCCGCCACGATCCGCAATTGCTGGCAACCGCGCTGCTGCCGGTCGCCGTGTTCGTGCTCGGGACGGCCGTGGCTTTCGTCGCGCCGAAAGTCGCGCAGTTCACATGGTGCCTGGCTTTCCTGGCCCCCGTGGCCGGCTGGCTTGCCGGGCGTCGCGCAGGCTAGCGCGCCACCTTCGCCTCGGTCACCGTGAGCAACCGGTGCGCCTCCTCCGCGATCATCCGCTCCATCTTTTCCTGAAACTCCTTGCGCGGCAGGCCCGGCGCGATCGGCTGAAGAAAAGAGAGGGTGATGGTGCCTGAATGCATCGTCAGGGTCTTCTTGCCCCAGAACAGTCCGGAATTGCACGCCGCCGGCACCACTGATACGTCGAGGTTGGTGTAGAGCGCGGAGATACCTGCCGACTGGAACGTCATGGGCTCGTCGATCGCCTGGCGAGTGCCTTGCGGAAACAGCAGCGCCTTGCGCCCCTCGCCGACCGCGCGCTTCGCCTCATCGACCATCTGGCGCAGCGCCTGCCGGCCCGCCGATCGATCCACCAGGATCATTGGATAGCGCTCCAGAAACCAGCCGACGAGCGGCAGCTTTCGCAACTCTTGCTTGGCGACGATGCTGGCATCGGGAAAGATCACGCAGAGCGCCGCGGTCTCCCACAGCGATTGATGATTGCAGGCGATGATGCAGGGTCCGTCGGGAACGTTTTCGCGCCCCTCGACGCGATAATCCAGCCCCACCACGTACTTCATCAGGAACATGATGCCGCTGGCCCACACCTGGGAGACCGCGCGCACCGTCGCGCTGCTCGCCTTGAACAGCGCCATGAACGGCACGGTCAGCGAAACGACGAGCGTCAGGATCACCACCGCCGCGTCGAAAACAATAGACCTCAGATAATGCAACGATCCTGTCCTCTCGGGTGCCTTCCCGGGCCTCCAATACTCCACTTTCCAGGCGTTGCACAATTCCGGTCGGTGCGCGCCCGCAGATCCCTTCGCGCCATGGACCGGCCGGAATTGCCGCTTTAGGATCGCCCCATGCCGGCATCAGAACAGATCACCGTCGCGCCGCATCTCGTCTTCGATGCCATCACCGCCGGCGCATCAGGGGCGCCGCTGGTCCTGCTGCTGCACGGCTTTGCGGAATCGATGCATTGCTGGCGCGCGCAGGTGACGGCGCTCGGCGATATGGGCTATCGCGCCATTGCGCCGAGCCAGCGCGGCTATTCGCCCGGCGCCCGGCCGGATCCGCGCGAGTTTTCGCACTACCTCATCGACCGCCTGATGGACGACGCGATGGCGATCGTGGCGGCCGCGGGCTATGGGAGTGCGCGCTTTCATCTCGTGGGGCACGACTGGGGCGGCAGCATCGCCTGGGGCATCGCCGACCGCCATCACGAGCGGCTGGCCTCGCTCACCATTCTCTCTCGGCCGCATCCGAACGCGTTCAATCGCGCGCTGGCGGCTGACAGCGAGCAGGCGCAGCGGTCAAAGCACCACAAGGCGTTTCTGGAACCGGATGCCGCCGATGTCGTGCTGGCCGACGACGCCAGATGGCTGCGCGATCGCCTGACCGCCAATGGCGTTCCCACCGAGGCAATCGAGAAGCATCTCGCCGTGCTCGGCAACAAAGAGGCGATGGAAGCGGCGCTCGCCTGGTATCGCGCGCGCGGTGCGATCCGTGGCCCGCTCGGCCCGATCCGGGTGCCGACGCTCTATATCTGGGGCGACGCCGACGACACAGTGGGCCGCACCGCCGCCGAAGGCACGGTCGATTTCGTCGCCGCGCCCTATCGTTTCGAAGTGCTGCCCGGCGTCGGGCATTTTGCGGCGGATCAGGCGCCGGAACGTGTATGCGAGTTAATGCTGGAACATCTGGCCGCGCATCCGGCCTGAGGAACGCAACGTCCGCAAAAATGTTGTCATGCACAAAAAAGGAGTATGATGACATGGCCCGCGAACAACCCTCGGACAAGCCTGCCGTAACCGGGCGCAAATCGCCCCCGGATCGGCGGCCCTCCCAGCCACAAATCCCCTCGCCGCTGTCGAACGATGGTCCGGAACTGATGCGGGATACCAACTGCTGATTTCCCTGCGAGCGCAGCCAAGCAATCCATTCTCTCCCAGTGAAGAAAGATGGATTATTTCGCTGCGCTCGCAATGACGTCAGGGCGGCTTGATGCCGCTATCAAGCGCTCGCGGCAAATTCCTGATGCCGGCCCGGCGCCGCGTCAAACAGCGCCTTGGTGTATTCGTGCTGGGGCGCGGCAAAAACGTCCGCCGTGGCGCCCTGCTCGACGATCACCCCGCGCTGCATGACCGCGATCCGGTCGCACACTTGCGCGGCCACCCGCAGATCGTGGGTGATGAACAGCACCGCCAGATTGAACTTGCGGCGTACCTCGTCCAAAAGCTTCAACACCTGATCCTGCACGGAGACGTCGAGCGCCGACACCGGCTCGTCGCCGATCAGCAATTCAGGCTCCATCGCCAGCGCCCGCGCGATGCAGATCCGCTGGCGCTGGCCGCCGGAGAACTGATGCGGGAAACGATCGATCGCAGCCGGTGGCAGATGCACCACGGCCATCAGGTCGCGTGCGCGCTGCAGCGCCTCCTTGCGACTAAGGCCAAAATTCATCGGTCCCTCGATGATCGCCTCGCCGACCGTGCGGCGCGGATTGAGCGAGCGATACGGGTCCTGGAATATGAACTGAACACGCCGGCGCATCGGGCGAAATTTTGCCTCTCGCATCGCCGCGATATCGATGCCGTCGATTTTGATGCCGCCGGCTGATGTGTCAACCAGCCGCGCGACGCAGCGCGCCACCGTCGACTTGCCCGAACCGGACTCGCCGACGATGCCGAGCGTTTCGCCGCGCCGGATCGTCAGCGAGACGTCCTTGACCGCGGCCACCACGCGCGCCTTCGGCTGGAACAGCGAACGTTTGCCGTAGGTCTTGAAAAGATTCTCGGTCTGCAGAACCACCGGACCGTTCACCGGCGACCGCTTCGGCGGCGTCATGCTCGGCACCGCGCCCAGCAGCATTCGCGTATAGTCTTCGCGCGGATTCCGCAGCACCTCCTCGCAGGGGCCCTGCTCGACGATCCGGCCCATCTGCATCACCACGACACGGTCGGCGATCTCGGAAACGACCCCGAAATCATGGGTGATGAACAGCACGCCGGTTTTGGTGCGGCCCTGCATTTCCCGCACGAGCTTGAGGATCTGCGCCTGCGTGGTGACGTCGAGCGCTGTGGTCGGCTCGTCGGCAATCAGCAAGGCGGGATCGAGCACCAGCGCCGCCGCGATCATGATCCGCTGGCGCTGGCCGCCGGAGAGCTGATGCGGATAGGCGTCGATCATCTGTTCGGGATCCGGCAGATGCACCGCGCGCATGATCTCGAGCACGCGCGCGCGCTGCTCCTTATGGTCGAGGCTGGTGTGGATCTCCAGCACTTCGCGGATCTGGTCGCCGACCCGCTCGACCGGATTGAGCGCGGTCATCGGCTCCTGGAACACCATGGCCATGCGGGTGCCGCGGATCGCGCGCAATTCGGCTTCGGATTTGCTGAGCAGTTGATCGCCCTGCAGCCGGATCGAGCCGCTCTCGACCTGCATCGCGCCTTTCGGCAGCAAGCCCATGACGGCCTGCGCGGTCACCGATTTGCCGGAGCCGGACTCGCCCACCACGCAGACGATCTCGTCGGCGCCGACAGTCAGGTTGATGCCCTGCACGGCATGAGTCCTGTCGCCTCCCTTGATGGCGACGGAAAGATTCGAGACTTCGAGGACGGTATTGCTCACATCACACCCGCTTCGCCATCTTGGGGTCGAGCGTATCGCGCAAGCCATCGCCGAGAACGTTGACGGCCAGGATCGTCAGCGCAAGGCATACGCCGGGATAGATGATGTTGTGCGGATACAGGCTGAACACCTGCCGGCCCTCGGCCATGATGTTGCCCCAGGTCGGCACCTCCGGCGGCACGCCGATGCCGAGGAACGACAGGATGGCCTCGATGAGAATGGCGGAGGCGCAGATGAAGGTGCCCTGGACGATCATCGGCGCGATCGTATTCGGCAGCACGTGCCGCCACAGCAATTTCGGGACCGAAGTGCCGAGCGTGACCGCGGCCTCGACATAGGGCTCCTCGCGCACGCTGAGCACGATCGAGCGCACCAGCCGCACGACGCCCGGAATCTGGGGAACGGTGATGGCGATGATGACGGTCAGCACGCTGGAGCGGAACAGCGACACCATGGCGATCGCCAGCAGAATCGCCGGAATCGCCATCAGCCCGTCCATGATGCGCATGATGACCGCGTCGAGCAGCCGGAAGAAGCCCGCGAGCAGGCCGATGAACAGGCCGCAGACGACGCTGATCACCGCCACCGCAACGCCGACCAGGAGCGAGACTCGCGCGCCATAGACGACGCGGCTATAGACGTCGCGGCCCAGCCCGTCCGTGCCGAACCAGGCGACCATCTTGATGCGCTCGCCGGTATCGGTGCGGAAAAAGAACTCCGCGCCGGGCACCTTGTTGCGCGCGATCGGATTGATTGCGGTGGGATCGATGGTGCCGAGCCACGGCGCCAGCAGCGCCATCAGCAACACGATCGCGATCACCGTCCCGCCGAACAGGATCGCCGGATTGTGCAGGAGGCCGCGGAACACCGCGCTCGGCTTGGCCGGCGCCGGCGCGATCGGGGCATCAAAAATCACATCGGCCATCAGTAGCGGATCCTTGGGTCGAGGATGGTGTAGAGCATGTCGACGGCGAGGTTGATCATGACGTAGACGAAGGAGAACAGCAGGATCACGGCCTGAATCGTCGGATAGTCCCGCGCCAGCACGGCATCGACGGTCAGCCGGCCGAGCCCGGGAATCGTGAACACGCTTTCGGTGACGACGACCCCGCCGATCAAAAGCGCGATGCCGAGGCCAATCACGGTGACGATGGGCACCGCTGCGTTGCGCAGCGCATGGCGGAACAGCACCTTGCGTTCGATCTGCCCCTTCGCCCGCGCGGTGCGGATATAGTCCTCCGACAACACCTCCAGCACGCTGGTGCGAGTCATGCGGGCGATCAGCGCGACATAGATGACGGACAGCGTCATCGAGGGCAGGATCAGCCGCTCCACCCAGCCGCCGAAGCCCTCCCCGATATCCGCTGATAGCCCTGCACCGGCAGCCAGTTCAAATAGATCGCGAACAGGTAGATCAGGAGGTAGCCGATCACGAACACGGGCACGGAGAAGCCAAGCACCGAAAAGCCCATCACGATGCGGTCGATCCAGGAACCATGCCGGTGCGCCGCCAGTACGCCGAGCGGAACCGCACCAGCACCGCGATCAGGATCGTGAAGAAGGCGAGCGACAGCGTCGGCTCGATTCGCTCGCCGATCAGCGCGGCGACCGTCTTCTTGAAGAAGAAGCTTTCGCCGAAATCGCCGCTCAGCACGTCTGGCCGACCAGATAAAGAACTGCTCGATCATGGGCGATCGAGGCCGAGCTGGCTGCGAATCTGCGCCACCTGTTCCGTGGTGGCATTGTCGCCGGCGATGATCGCCGCCGGATCCGAGGGGGTCAGGCGCAGCATCAGGAAAATGAAGACTGCCACCACCAGCATCACCGGGATGGTGCCGAGCAGTCGCCGGAACAGATAACCATACATCGGACGATTGATCCTCGAAATCGGCGCGGCGGCGGAAAATCCGTCGCCCGCCGCCGTCACATCACTTGGTGATTTCGATGTTCCAGAGCACCGGCACCGGCGAGGTCAGGTAGCCCTTGACGTTCTTGCGCATCGCAGCAGGCGACACCCACTCGCCGACCGGAATCTCCGGCGTGTATTCGATGACGCGCAGTTGCACCGCTTCCGCGATCGCCTTCTGCTTGGCAGGGTCGGTCTCGCGGGCAAATTCGTCGCGCAGCTTCTCGAGCTTCTCGTCGCATGGCCAGCCGAACGATGCCTTGTCGCATCCGGCGTTCACATAGGCGGTCGAGATCGGGTTCATCACGTCGGCGGCGACCCAGGACGTCAGGAAGGCATTCCAGCCTCCCGCGCTGGGCGGATCCTTCTTGGCACGGCGCGCCACCAGCGTCTGCCAGTCCATCGACTGCATGTCGACCTTGAATCCCGCCTTCTCCATCAGCGATTTCGCCACCGGCGCCAGATTGGTCAGCACCTTGAGGTCGGTGGAGTGCATCAGCACCACGGGCGTGCCGTCATAGCCCGCCTCCTTCAGCAACTCCTGCGCCTTCTTGGCATTGGAAGTCAGAAGGCCGTCCATTCCCTTGGTCGTGGCGAGCGGCGTGTCGCAGATGAACAGCGCCTTGCACGGCTTGATGTAGTTCTCGTCGCCGATGGTCGCCATCAGGAAGTCTTCCTGGTTGAAGGCGTACCACAGTGCATGGCGGATTTTCGGATTGTCGAATGGCTTGTGCAGGGTGTTCGGCCGGAACACGTACTGGTCCTTCGGCTGCGGCGACACCAAAACATCTACGTTCGGATCCTTCTTCAGGGTGCGAAGCAGGTCGTGGCTGGGCGCCTCGATAAAGTCGATCTCGCCTTTGGAAAGCGCGTTGACCGCCTGCTGCGGGTCGGAAATGGCGCGCCACTCGACGCGATCCACCTTGGCGATCTTGCCGCCCGCGAGGCCCGAGGCAGGCTCGGAGCGCGGCTTGTACTTGTCGAACTTGACGTACACGGTCTTGTCGCCGGGCTTCCATTCATCCTTGACGAAGACGAAGGGGCCGGAGCCGGTGAAATCCTCGATCTGCTTGTTGGGATCGGTGTCGGCGACGCGCTTGGGCATCATGAACGGCACGTTGGAGGACGGCTTCGACAGACCCAGCAGCACGAGGCCGGTCGGTTCCTTGAGCTTGATGGTGAAAGTCTTGGCATCGACCGCATCGATCGAAGTCAACGAAGGTCATCATCTTCTGACCGAGCGAGTCCTTCGCCGCCCAGCGTTTGATCGAAGCGATGCAATCTTCCGACGTCACCGGCTTGCCGTCGTGCCACAGCAGCCCTTCGCGCAACGTGAAAGTGTAGGTCTTCTTGTCGGCCGAGACTGTCGTACTTCTCCACCATCTGCGGCTTGATCTCGCCCTTTTCATCCTGCGCGAGCAGCGTGTCGTAGATCATGTAGCCGTGATTGCGGACGATGTAGGCTGTGGTCCAGATTGGATCGAGGATCTTCAAATCCGAGTGCATGACGACGCGCAACGTGGTCTGGGCAAGCGCCGGCGCTGCCGCGACCACGAGGCTGCCGACGCAAGTCGCAGCAAAAATTGCTTTTCTTAACGCATTCATTCCTTCGTCTCCGTTGTCGTCTCAACGCCCGAACGCCTATTGTTCAGGCCCCTGCCCAATTTCTCACCGGACTATAGGGTCGATATTCAGCTTCACAACACCCTTTTGACCCCGACGACACTGGTGACGCCGACGCTCGGGCGGAAATCAGGACAGCCCTCCGGACAGGTTCTTTCGCGGCCGGCTTGCGCCCGCCGCCGGATGGATTGCAGTCCGGTTCAGTTCCGCCCACACGCCTCCTCAAAAATCTACAATCAAGAATGATGCCAGAATTACCGTTGCCCTGATCCTGCGCCGGGAAGGTCCGAACGCGCCATGTTTTCCCTTTACAAATTCGCCGTCGGTCCTTCTCGTAAAGGGCCCACAGCGCACCCCAAACATTCCGGCCCAACCGGGAGGACCCATCATGAATCCTGCCAATCTTCCCTTCGATTCCGAGACCATGCTGCAGGGTTTGCGGGCCTGGGTCGAATGCGAAAGCCCCACATGGGATGCGCGCGCGGTCGACCGCATGCTCGATCTTGCGGCGCGCGAAATGGCCATCATGGGTGCGACCATCGAACGCATCTCCGGACGGCAGGGTTTTGCCGGCTGCGTCCGCGCGCGCTTCCCTCACCCGAAGCAGGGCGAGCCCGGCATTCTGATCGCGGGCCATCTCGATACCGTTCATCCCGTCGGCACGCTGGAAAAACTGGCGTGGCGGCGCGAAGGCAACAAATGCTACGGCCCGGGCATCTTCGACATGAAGGGCGGCAACTACCTCACGCTCGAAGCGATCCGGCAACTGGCCCGCGCCGCGTTCACGACGCCGCTGCCGATTACCGTGTTGTTTACGCCGGACGAAGAGGTCGGCACGCCGTCGACCCGCGACATCATCGAGGCCGAGGCCGCCCGCAACAAATATGTGCTGGTGCCGGAGCCCGGCCGCGCCAACAACGGCGTGGTCACCGGGCGATATGCCATTGCCCGCTTCAATCTCGAAGCCATCGGCAAGCCGAGCCATGCCGGCGCCACGCTCTCCTCGGGGCGTTCCGCGATCCGCGAGATGGCACGCCAGATTATCACTATCGACGGCATGACGACCGAAGATTGCACCTTCTCGGTCGGCGTCGTGCATGGCGGCCAATGGGTCAATTGCGTTGCCACCACCTGCACCGGCGAGGCGCTCAGCATGGCCAAACGACAGGCCGATCTCGATCGCGGCGTCGAACGGATGCTGGCGCTTTCCGGCAGCAGCAACGATGTCACTTTCAAGGTCACCCGTGGTGTGACCCGGCCGGTATGGGAACCCGATGCTGGCACGATGGCACTTTACGAACGCGCGCGCAGCGTGGCCGGGCAAATGGGTGTCGAGCTCCCGCATGGCAGCGCCGGTGGCGGCTCCGACGGCAATTTTACCGGCGCGATGGGCATCCCCACCCTCGATGGCTTGGGTGTTCGTGGCGCCGACGCCCATACGCTCAACGAGCATATTGAGATCGACAGTCTCGCCGAGCGCGGCCGTCTGATGGCGGGCTTGCTGGCGACGCTGACGTGAGCGGCGCGCCGCAACTGTTGTCATTCCGGGGCGCGAAGCGAACCCTGAATCTCGAGTTTCCGGGTTCGATGCTTCGCATCGCCCCGGAATGACGGACCAAGCTTCGTCGCTTCTCTTAGCTCGCGCCCGGACAAATACTAACGCCCACGCGGCATGCAAAACGGAATTGCTCCACGGCTTGCGCTTGCCACGATGTCACGCTTAACGTCCTCCCAACGAAAAGCATTGGCCGAGAGACTTAATGACCCGCATCGCCGTTGGCGCCTTTCTGCACGAGACCAACACCTTCGCGCCGACCAAGGCGACCTATGACGATTTCGTCCATGGCGGCGGCTGGCCGTCGATGGCGCATGGCGCCGATGTCCTCAAGGTCATGCGCAAGATCAATGTCGGCCTGGCCGGCTTCGTCGAGGCGGCCGAAGCCGATGGCTGGGAGTTGGTCCCGACGATCTCGGCGGCCGCGGTCCCGTCGGCGCATGTCACCAACGATGCCTTCGAACGCATCATGAAAGAGATGGTCGACGGCATCGCTGCGGCCGGGCCGATCGATGCCGTCTATCTCGATCTGCACGGCGCCATGGTGACCGAACATTATGACGACGGTGAAGGCGAAACGCTTGCCCGCGTGCGCAAGGTGATCGGCAAGGACCTGCCGCTGGTCGTGAGCCTCGACCTCCATGCCAATGTCTCGCCCGAGATGATGGCGCATGCCGACGCACTCATTGCCTACCGCACCTATCCCCACATCGACATGGCCGACACCGGCCGCGCCTGTGCAAGACACCTCGCGCTGATGCTGAAGACAAAGGCACGTTTTGCAAAAGCGTTCCGGCAACTGCCGTTCCTGATCCCGATCTCCTGGCAATGCACCAACGATCAGCCGACCAAGGGCATTTATCAGAAGCTTGCGGCGCTGGAGAGCGAGGCGGTGCCGACGCTGTCCTTTGCGCCGGGTTTCCCGGCGGCGGACTTCAGAGATTGCGGGCCGAGCGTGTTTGCCTACGGCCGGACCCAGGCCGATGCGGATGCCGCAGCCGACAAGCTGGTGGCGCTGGTCGAGAGCCACGAGGACGATTTCGACGGCCGCATCTATTCGCCCGATGACGGCGTGCGCCTTGCGATGGAGCTGGCGAAATCGGCAAGCAAGCCGATCGTCATTGCCGACACCCAGGACAATCCCGGCGCCGGCGGCGATTCCGACACCACGGGCATGCTGCGCGCGCTGGTGCGCAACAAGGCCTCCGGTGCCACCGGCGTGATCTACGATCCGGAATCCGCCAGGGCCGCGCATGCGGCCGGAGTTGGCGCCACGGTCATGCTGGATCTCGGCGGCAAGTCGGGCATATCAGGCGATGCGCCATATCAGGGAAACTTTCGTCGTCGAAAAACTGTCCGACGGCAAATTCGTGGCGGCCGGCCCCTATCATCGCGGACGCGACATGGATATGGGGCTGTCGGCCTGCCTGCGCATCGGTGACGTCCGCGTCGTCGTCGGCTCCTACAAGGCGCAGCTCGCGGACCAGTCGATGTACCGCTATGTCGGCATCGAGCCGACCGAACAGAAAATCCTGGTCAACAAGAGCTCGGTGCATTTCCGCGCCGATTTCGAGCCGATCGCCGAAAAGCTCCTGATCTGCGCCGCGCCCGGCGCGATGCCGGCGGATACCGCAACATTGCCATGGACGCGGCTGCGTCCGGGCATCCGCATCAAGCCGAACGGCCCTGCCTTCACCCCATCCGCCCAATCTCGCTCCACCTCTCCAGTCACGGGATAACAGAACATGCCCACCATCGACCGCATCGACGGCTATGCCGAAGAACTCACCGCCATCAGACGCGACCTGCATGCCCATCCCGAGATCGGCTTCGAGGAAGTGCGCACTTCCGGCATCGTCGCGGAGAAGCTGAAGCGATGGGGCATCGAGGTGCATCGCGGCCTCGGCGGCACCGGCGTGATCGGCGTGCTCAAGGGCAAGGGCAACGGCGGCAAGCGCATCGGCTTGCGCGCCGACATGGACGCGCTGCCGATGGAAGAGAATACCAATCTGAAATGGCGCTCGACGATCCCCGGCCGCTTCCACGGCTGCGGCCATGACGGCCATACCACGATGCTGCTCGGCACCGCGCGCTATCTCGCCGAAACCAGGAATTTCGACGGCACCGTGCACTTCATCTTTCAGCCCGCCGAAGAAGGCCTTGGCGGCGCGCGCGCCATGATCAAGGACGGCCTGTTCCAGAATTTCCCTGCGACGAAGTCTATGGGCTGCATTATGCGCCGAACCTCAACCATGGCGAGACTGCGATCCTTCCGGGCCCCGCGATGGCCGGCGCCGACTTCTTCGACATCACCATCCAGGGCTATGGCGCGCATGGCGCGATGCCGGAGCGGTCAAAGGACGCGGTCGTGATTGCGATGACGCTTGCCCAGGCGCTGCAGACCATCGTCAGCCGCAACGTCGATCCTCTGAAGGCAGCGGTGCTGTCGATCACCCGGATCCACCCGGCTCCGCGTACAACGTGATCCCCGGCGATGCACAGCTCTGCGATACGATTCGCGCCTTCGACGACGGCGTGCGCGCGCTGATCCGCGAGCGCATGCGCGCGATCTGCGCCGGCATTGCCGCGACCTTCCATTGCGAAATACCGCCGACATCCGCGACACCTTCAGCGTGCTGATCAACGAGGAAGAGCAATCGAGGGTGGTCGAACAGTCGCGAAGACCGTGGTCGACCCTGCCAAGGTGCTCACGCGATCGACGCCGAAGATGGGGAGCGAGGATTTTGCCGACATGATGCAGGCGGTGCCCGGCGCCTATTTCTGGATCGGCCACGAAGGCTCGGTGCCGGTGCATAATCCCGGCTATGTCCTCGACGACAAGATCCTTCCCATCGGCGCCAGCATGTTCGCACGCATCATCGAAACCCGTCTCCCGGCGGGTTCGCATGCATAAACCAGCTGCCGAAGAAGAGCTCACCTCGCTGCATGACCTTTCCGCCGTTGACCTGATCGCCGGCTATCGCGCCAAGCAGTTTTCGCCCTCGGAGGTGCTGGAGGAAGTGATCGAGCATGTCGCGGCGTGGGAGCCGCACATCAAGGCGCTCTATTTGTTCGATCCGGACAGTGCGCGCGCTGCCGCGAAGGCCTCGACCGACCGCTGGCAGAGGGGCGAGCCCGCGGGCACGCTCGACGGCATTCCGGTCACCATCAAGGACAACATCGCCACCAAAGGTCAGCCGATCCCGCTGGGTGCCGCCAGTGTCAAGCTTGTACCGGCGGAGAAAGATGCGCCGCCTGCCGCGCGGTTGCGCGAATCCGGCGCGATCATCTTTTCGAAGACCACGATGCCGGACTACGGCATGCTGTCGTCGGGCCTCTCCAGTTTCCACCCCCTCACCCGCAATCCCTGGGATCTCAGCAAAAATCCCGGCGGCTCCTCCTCCGGCGCGGGCGCGGCCG
>CAWHFN010000025.1:0-37139 GCA_963828475.1 uncultured Alphaproteobacteria bacterium | reverse complement strand
GCATGGCGACCAGGCGATTTACGACGCCATGGTGCGGCTGGCGCAGGATTTCGCTTCGCGCTATCCGCTGGTCGACGGCCAGGGCAATTTCGGCAATATCGACGGCGATAACCCGGCCGCCTACCGTTACACCGAAGCGCGCATGACCGAAGTCGCGCGGCTGCTGCTGGAAGGCATCGACGAGGACGGCGTCGAATTCCGTCCCAATTACGACGGCCAGACCAAAGAGCCGGTGGTGATGCCCGGCGGCTTTCCGAACCTGCTCGCCAACGGCTCGCAGGGCATCGCGGTCGGCATGGCCACCTCGATCCCGCCGCACAACGCGGCCGAGCTGTGCGACGCCGCGCTGCATCTGATCGACAAGCCCGACGCCAAGTCGAAGTCGCTGCTGAAATGGGTCAAGGGCCCGGATTTCCCGACCGGCGGCATCATCGTCGATTCCAAGGAAAGCATCGCCGAAGCCTACATGACCGGGCGCGGCTCGTTCCGCACCCGCGCCAAATGGACCCAGGAAGAGGGCGCGCGCGGCACATGGGTCGTCGTCATCACCGAGATCCCGTGGCTGGTGCAGAAATCCCGGCTGGTCGAGAAGATCGCCGAGCTGCTCAACGAGAAGAAGCTGCCGCTGGTCGGCGACGTCAGGGACGAATTCGCCGAAGACGTTCGCCTCGTGATCGAGCCGAAATCCCGCGCGGTCGATCCGGCGCTGATGATGGAATTGCTGTTCCGGCTCACCGAGCTCGAGAGCAAGATTTCGCTGAACCTCAACGTGCTGATCAAGGGCAAGATCCCCAAGGTGGTGGGACTCGCCGAGTGCCTGCGCGAATGGCTCGACCATCTGCGCGACGTGCTGGTCCGCCGTTCCAACTACCGCAAGACGCAGATCGAGAACCGGCTGGAAGTGCTGGGCGGTTACCTGATCGCGTACTTGAACATCGACAAGGTGATCAAGATCATCCGCACCGAGGACGAGCCGAAGCCGGCGCTGATCAAGGCCTTCAAGCTGACGGAAGTCCAGGCCGATGCCATCCTCAACATGCGCCTGCGCTCCTTGCGCAAGCTCGAGGAATTCGAAATCCGCACCGAGGACAAGAACCTTCGCGGCGAGTTGAAGGGCCTCAAGGCTCTGCTCGCGTCCGAGACCGAGCAATGGTCCAAGGTCGGCGAGCAGGTTCGGAAAGTGCGCGACCTTTTCGGGCCGAAGACCCCACTCGGCAAGCGCCGCACGATGTTCGCCGACGCGCCCGAGCACGATCTCGCCGCGATCGAGGAAGCCTTTGTCGAGCGCGAGCCGTGCACCATCGTGATCTCCGAAAAGGGCTGGGTGCGTACGCTCAAGGGCCATGTCGAGGACATCTCGGGGCTTGCCTTCAAGACCGACGACAAGCTCGACCATGCCTTCTTCGCCGAGACCACGTCAAAGCTGCTGGTGTTCGCCACCAACGGCAAATTCTACTCGCTCGATGTCGCAAAGCTGCCGGGCGGCCGCGGCCATGGCGAGCCGATCCGCATGTTCATCGACATGGAGCAGGACGCCGCAATTGTGTCGCTGTTCGTCAACAAGGGCGAGCGCAAGTTCCTGATCGCGAGCAGCGAAGGCCAGGGCTTTATCGTCAAGGAAGAGGATTGCGTCGGCAACACCCGCAAGGGCAAGCAGGTGCTCAACGTCACCATGCCGAACGAGGCCTGCGCGATCACGACAGTGTCGGGCGATACCGTCGCGGCGATCGGCACCAACCACAAGATGGTGCTGTTCCCGCTCGACCAGGTGCCGGAAATGGCGCGCGGCCGTGGCGTACGGCTGCAAAAATATTCCAGCGCCAAGCTGTCTGATGTCGCCGTGTTCGAGCTCAAGGCGGGGCTGACCTGGAAGGATTCCGCCGGCCGCGAGCAGAGCATGAGCGCCAAGGAATTGGCCGACTGGCGCGGCAACCGCGCCGACGCCGGCCGCCTCGCGCACGGCCTGCCGAAGTCGAACAAGTTCTTGCGGGGCGTGGAGTAAGGCCCCGCGCCAGGCGCGAGAAGATTGCGCCGTCAGGCGTCGTTTCGCAGCGAGCCCGTGGCGGCAGCGAGGCCGACCAGCCCGGGGTTCATGCTGTCGACCATGGCCGTCGGCATCAGGATCGTGGCGCCGCGCTCCTTGGTGGTTTCGTAGATGATGTTCATGGCGCGGAGCTGCAATGCTGCCGGGCTGCGGGCATAGATATCTGCCGCCGCGACGAATTTCTGGGCGATTTCCTGTTCGGCTTGTCCCAACAGGACGCGGGCTAGTTTCTCGCGCTCCGCCTGGGCCTGCCGGCTCATCGCGTCCTGTAACGCAGGCGGCACGCCGATGTCGCGGATCTCAACCGAGAGGACCGAGACGCCCCATTCGGCCGTCTTGCGACCTATATCCTCGCGCAGTTGCTGATCCCCCTGTCTGCGTTCGGACAGCAGCGTCGACAGCAATGACGAGCCAACGATCTCGCGAAGTGAGGTCTGTGCGACCTGGGTGATCGCCTGGCGGTAGTTGGTGATTTCGAGCGCGGCGCGCTGGGGGTCGTGGATCTGCCAAAACACCACCGCGTCGATGTTCACCGGCACGGTGTCCTTGCTCAACGCCTTTTCGGCGTTGATTTCGGTGGTCTGGATGCGCTGATCGAGCCAGGAGGCCACACTGTCGATGAATGGCACGATGGCGAACATGCCCGGGCCGCGAATGGCGGTGAGCTTGCCAAGCCGAAGCACCACCGCGCGCTCCCACTGATCCGCCACCATGATGGATTGAGGAATCAGGAACGCCAGGATTACGAGGCCACCGGCAATCCAGTAGCCGCTGCGGGAGCCGCCGTCATAGGCGAGCCATACACTCAATGCCGCGGCCGCCAGGCCCAGGGCTGCCAGCACGATCGCGGGTCGGTTCGCTCCACTTGCGCTAAAATAGTTGCTCATGACGACTATTCCTTCTGCTTCGCGAGGGCCGTTATTCGGTCAGCTACGGCGACGGGGTCGAGGCCCATCGAGGCCGCCGTGGCGAGAACCTGTTTCGCCAATCCATCAACCTGAACCTGTCGGGCACGCGCGCCCATGACGGGAGGGGGCTTGGCGACAAAACTGCCGCGCCCACGAACCAGCGTGATGGCACCGATCCGCTCCAGTTCGTCATAGGCGTGCCGCACCGTATTGAGGTCGATCTTCAATGCGACTGCGACTTCGCGCATGGTCGGCATCTGATCGCCGGCAGCCAGCACCCCGGCGCCAAGCTGCCGCAAAATCTGTTCCCGAAGCTGGACATAGATAGGAACGCCGGAGCTTTCGAGCCGAAGGGTGGTGATCAAGTCTGTATGCATTAACTAGTACACTAGACATTAGATACTTTTTGGTCAATACTTTTCCGCGAGGGGCGGAACCACGACCGACAAACGCCTGCGCTGGCGCAGGGATGGAGGCATCGATGGACAGAGCAATCAAGTGGACGCACGCAGCAAAAATCGGCATCGCTTTCGCGCTGTTGGCATCGCCGGGCGCACTTCACGCCCAGCCGATCCCCGGCGCGATTCCCGAATCCACCAAGGCGCTCTCGCAAGGCGAATGGCACGCTTACGCCGGCACCTATGCCGCCGCGCACTATTCGCCGCTGACACAGATCGACCGTACCAACGCCAAAAAGCTGCATATAGCCTGGCGCTGGAAATCGCCTGATATGGCGATCCGGGAGGCTGATCCGAAGATCGGTCCGAGTTTTGGCAACGAATCGACGCCGCTGATGATCGGCGGGGTGCTTTACACCTCGACGTCGCTGTCACAAGTGGCCGCCATCGACGCCGCCACCGGCGCGACCAAATGGGTGTTCGACCCGAAGATCTACGAAAACGGGCTCGGACTTCCCGCCAATCTCGGCTGGCTGCACCGCGGCGTCGCCTACTGGCGCAACGGCGATGACGAGCGCATCGTGATCCTCACCGCGTTCGCGCAGATGATCGCGCTCGACGCCAAGACCGGAAAGCCGGTGCCGTCATTCGGCACCGACGGACGGATCGACCTGACGGAGGGCCTGCGCCGGCCGGTCGATCGCAACTATTACACCATGACGTCGCCGCCGGTGATCGTGCGTGGCGTCATCGTGGTCGGCTCGTCGGTGATGGACTGGTGGGCGAAGAAGCCATCGCCGCCCGGCGACGTCAGGGGCTTTGACGCCGGCAGCGGGCGTCTGCTGTGGACCTTCCATACGATTGCACAGGGCGAGGAGCCCGGTGCCGATACCTGGCAGAAGGATTCCTGGAAGGAAGCTGGCAACGCCAATGTCTGGGCGCCGATGAGCGCGGACGAGGAGCTGGGATACGTCTATCTGCCGGTGAGCACGCCGACCAACGACTATTATGGCGGCCATCGGCCGGGCGACGGGCTCTATGGCGAAACTCTCGTCTGCCTCGATGTCACGACCGGCAAGAAGGTCTGGCATTACCAGCTCGTCCATCACGGCCTGTGGGATTACGACCCGCCGGCCGCACCCAACCTGATCGATATCACCGTGGCGGGAAAGCCGATCAAGGCGGTTGCGCAAGTCACGAAGCAGGCTTTTGTCTATGTGTTCGATCGCGTTACCGGCAAGCCCGTGTGGCCGATCGAGGAGCAGCCGGTTCCGGCCTCGAACGTACCCGGCGAGCGTGCGTCGAAGACGCAGCCGATTCCAAGCAAGCCCGCGCCGTTCGATATCCAGGGCGCGCGTGATGAAGATCTGATCGATCTCACGCCGGAAATTCATAAGGAGGCGATCGAGATCGCCAGCGCGTATGACCGCGGCGGGTTGTACACCCCGCCGTCGCAGCGCGGCACCATCGCGGTGCCAGGCAATGCAGGCGGCGCCAGTTGGTCGGGTGCTGCGATCGATCCGGAAACGGGAACCCTTTATGTCGGGACGCAGCGTCTGCCGACGCTTCTTTTCATTCGCAAGCCCGAGCCGTGGCAAGGCACCTACGACTTCATCGGCCTTCCGCAATACCTGCCGGGACCGCGCGGGCTGCCGCTGCTGAAGCCGCCATTCGGCAGCATTGTCGCCATCGACATGAATTCCGGCGAGCACCGCTGGCGCATTCCGGTGGGGCGGAGCGCGGCGCTGGCTTCGGTCCGTAAGCTTAACATCTCGGAGGATCTGGGGCTGCCCTCGCGGAGCTGGGCGCTGGTGACCAAGACGGTCATGATTGTCGTGCAGTTGGGATATTACACCGCGCCGCGCTTCGTGCCTGGGCTCAATCTGCCGATACGCGACCTCTACAATCGCGACCCGCATCTGTGGGTCTATGACAAGACGAGCGGCGAAATGCTGGCCGAGATGGAACTGCCGGCCAATGCGACGGGGGCGCCAATGACCTACATGGCCGGCGGCAAGCAGTTCATCGTGTTTCCGGTCGGCGGCGGCCCGCTGGTGGAGGAACTGATCGCGGTGTCGCTGTAATAGTATTCGAAATGGCCTGCACTATATAAGTCGGCGTCGAAACATCAGAGGCGACGGCTGTCGGCGGAATGGCGCACGATCACGCTCATCACGATCATTCCCACGGGAACGATCATTCCCATGGTCATGCCGGCCACAGCCATGCGCCGGATAATTTCGGCTGGGCGTTCGCCATCGGCGCCGCGCTCAATACGGCGTTCGTCGTTGCCGAGTTGATCTTCGGCTACGCCGCCAATTCGCTGGCGCTGGTTTCGGATGCGGTTCACAATCTCTCCGATGTGATCGCGCTGCTGCTGGCATGGGGCGCGGCATGGCTATCGCAGAAGCAACCGACGCAACGGCACACCTACGGTTATCGCCGGGCTTCGATCTTGGCGGCGCTGTTCAACGCGGGCTTGCTGCTGGTGGCGGTCGGCGGCATTGTCGTTGAGGCGGTCAACCGGCTCTACAGCCCTGCGCCGGTTGCGGGCTGGACCGTAGTGACGGTTGCGGCGCTTGGCGTTGCCATCAACGGCTTAACTGCGTTGCTGTTCATGCGCGGCCGCCATGGCGATCTCAACATCCGCGGCGCCTACCTGCACATGGCGGCTGATGCCGGCGTTTCGCTCGGCGTGGTGGTCGCGGCGCTGATCATCATGCTGACGGGCTGGCTGTGGCTCGATCCCGCGATCAGCCTTGTCATTGCCGCCGTGGTGTTCTGGAGCGGATGGGGCTTGGCGCGCGACAGCGTCAATCTCGCGCTCGACGGCGTGCCGCGTGGTATCGAGCTTGCGAAGGTCAGAAACTATCTGGGCGGTCTCGAAGGTGTCGCTGAAGTTCACGACCTCCACGTCTGGGCCATGAGCACCAACGAGACCGCGCTGACCGCGCATCTGGTGCGGCCCGGCGGCAGCGACGACGCCTTCCTGCATCATGTCTGCGCCGAGCTGTCGCACCGTTTCAGGATTCATCACGCGACGCTGCAGGTCGAAATCAACGGCGACATCTGCAAGCTCGCGCCGGAGGAGATGGTGTAGACGAGATCGCAGGTGCGTAGGATGGGTAGAGCGAAGCGAAACCCATCAGCGTCGTAACCAGTATCGATGGGTATCGCTTCCCTCCACCCATCCTACGAGATGGCTCAAACCACGCCCACCATCCGCAACGCCACGCCCGCTACGCACGATCCCGCCAGCACCCACAGCATCCCGATGTTGAGACGGAAAATCGCGGTTGCCGCGGCTGCCGCCAGCACGAAGGCTGGGAGATCGAGACTTCCCCATACCGGCATGTCGAACGACAGCCCGAGCGAGCGAACCGGCACGGTCTGCCGGAACAGCGTGTGCAGCGCGAACCAGATCGACAGATTGAGGATCACGCCGACCACGGCCGCTGTGATCGCCGACAGCGCGCCCGCGAGCCCCTTGTTGCCGCGCAGCGTCTCGACATAGGGGGCACCGAGGAAGATCCAGAGAAAGCAGGGGATGAAGGTGACCCAGGTCGCCAGCAAGCCACCGAGCGTGGCCGCAACCATCGGCGACAACGTGCCGGGATCGCGATAGGCGGCCATGAAGCCGACGAACTGCAGCACCATGATCAGCGGGCCCGGCGTGGTCTCGGCCATGCCGAGGCCGTCGAGCATCTCGCGCGGCTGCAGCCAGTGATAATGCTCGACCGCCTGCTGGGCGACATAGGCCAGCACCGCATAGGCGCCGCCGAACGTCACCAACGCCATCTTGGAAAAGAACAGCGCGATCTGGCTGAATACGTTGGCTTGCCCGAGTCCGATCAGCAGCGCGGCCACCGGAACCGCCCACAGCAACAGCCACACCGAGCTTACGCGCAACGCGCGGCCTACGCTCGGGCGGACGTGCTCCGGCAATTCCTCGCCGAGCAGGCTGTCGACGGCGGCGGCCTTCTTGTTGCCGCCGCCATGCGCGACGGCGGCGAATTCCGGCCACCCGCTGCGCGCGCCGAAATAGCCGATGGCGCCGGCCGCGATGATGATGACCGGGAAGGGGACGTTGAAAAAGAAGATCGCGACAAAGGCGATCGCGGCGAGTGCAATCATCACCCGGTTGCGCAGCGCGCGCTTGCCGACGCGAACGACCGCATGCACGACGATCGCGAGCACCGCGGCCTTCAGACCGAAGAAAATTGCCTCGACGAAGCCGACATTGCCATAGGCCGCGTAGACGTAGCTCAGCCCCATGATGGCGATGACGCCGGGCAGGATAAACAGGCCGCCGGCCATGATGCCGCCGGCGGTCCGGTGCAGCAGCCAGCCGATATAGGTCGCAAGCTGCTGTGCCTCCGGGCCCGGCAGCAGCATGCAATAGTTCAGCGCATGCAAAAACCGGCTCTCGGAGATCCAGTTCTTTTCCTCGACCAGGATGCGGTGCATCACCGCGATCTGCCCGGCCGGGCCGCCGAAACTCAATACGGCGACCCACAGCCAGACCCGGAATGCTTCGGCGAAACTGATGCCGTGACCGAGGTCGCGGCTTGCGCCGGCCCCGGTCGCCTTGTCCGTGATGGCGTCCATTACGGCTTCGCCTTGTTGGTCGGCCAATTATGCGTCTCGCCGGAGGCGTCGCGGCACCACCGGTAGAACGCGTCGTACAGCAACATGCCGGCCTCCAGCTGCTCGAGATCGTCATCGAACATGCGCGACAGGCCGAGCGAGGCGGCGAGCAGGCCGGATGCTTCCGGTGACAGATCGAGCCGCCCGGTGTCGGCGCCGCGGACCATCGCCGCCAGCCGCAGCAGAGGCGGCGTCGCGAGCCCGAATTCCTCGACCATGACGTCGAAGGTGCAGAGCTCACCGCGGTGGCTCCAGAACACGTTCTCGATGTCGAAGGGGGCGGCGTTGAAGCGCTCGCCGACGGCGATAACCTCGGAAGGCGCCACGAACAGGAACACCGCGGTCGGATCGACAAAGCGACGGATCAGCCACGGGCAGGCGATGCGATCGATCTTCGGCCGGGCCCTGGTCACCCAGACGGTGCGGCCCTGCGGGTCGCGCGGCGGCAGTTTCGATGCGTTCACCAGCGGAAGCTTTGCCTCCTTCCAGCCTTCAAAGCCGCCTTCGAGCGTTTCCGCGGCAACGTTGGAATGCCGCAACCAGGCGGCCGTGCCCTGCGCGAGCTTTGCCCCGCGCATGCAGATGACGATGGCTGAGTTTCCGGAAAATTTGCCGCTCCAGTCGCCGGCTTCCTTATGGCTGCGCCTGATGGCGCCGGGAATCAGCCGCTGGTCGGCGGCGAAATCCTCGTCGGTACGAACGTCGATCAACGCCGGCAAATGCGCCGTGCCGATCAGTCGTGAAAGCTTGTCTGAAGATATCGTGGTGTAGGATGACATGGCTGCGCCCTCGTAAAAGAAAACGGGACGCGATACTTGGGCATGTCGCCTCGTGGGGAGATCGCAAAATCCCCATGCGCTGAATTAACCGCGTAGCCGTTCGGCTGTCAACCGGTTCGTAGGATGGGTGCTTGCGCTAACCCGACTTCAGTCCTAGCTTGGCTACATCGGGGACGAAGCAGGCTCCCCGTCAGACGGACCGCCGTCCAAGCTCTGCGCACTCTCGACATGTCGAGGATGGCGCATGGACGCAAGCGTGACCGATACTGCGGCCGAACCAAAACCCTCCACCGCCAACGCGCTGATCAGGTTGCTCTATCTCGCGCGGGGCCTGCGCGGCTTCGGCGACGGTTTTGCTATCATCATCCTGCCGGCTTACATGACGGCGCTGGGCTATGACGCCGTCGCAGTCGGCCTTGTTGCGACGGCGTCGCTTTTGGGAACTGCGCTGCTGACGCTGATCACGGGCTGGATCGCGCCGCGCCATGATCTGCGCGCGCTCCTGATCTTTGGCGCAGGTCTGATGGCTGCCACCGGTTTGGCGTTTCCGGCCGTGGAGCAGTTTGCCTTGATCGCGCTGGTCGCGTTCATCGGTACCATCAATCCCTCCGGCGGCGACCTTGGCGTGCTGGTGCCGCTCGAACACGCGGTGCTGGCGAAGAGCGCGACCGACGACCGTCGCACGCAGGTGTTCGCCCGCTATAGCCTGATCGGGGCGCTCTGCACCGCCGCCGGCTCGCTGGCGGCAACCTTACCTGATTTGCTGGTTTCGCACGGCAGCACGATGCTCGGCGCGTTCCGCCTGATGTTTTATGCGTATGCCGCCCTCGGGATACTGAGCGCCGCGCTCTATCGCTACGTGCCGCACACGCGCGGCGAGGAGAGGGCGCCACAGACGCCGCTCGGGCCTTCGCGCGGCACCGTCTACAAGCTCGCCGCGTTGTTCAGCATCGACGCCTTTGCCGGCGGTTTCGTCGCGCAATCGCTGCTGGTGCTCTGGCTGTTCGAGCGCTTTGATCTTTCATTGTCTGCGGCCGGATTGTTTTTCTTCTGGTCGAGCACGCTCAGCGCGTTTTCCTATCCGGTCGCCGCCTGGATCGCCAAGCGTATCGGCCTCGTCAATACCATGGTGTTCACGCACATTCCTTCCAGCATCTTCCTGATCCTGGCGGCGTTCGCGCCGAATCTCTATGTGGCGCTTGGGCTGCTGCTGTTGCGCTCGGCGCTGTCGCAAATGGATGTGCCGACCCGCACCTCTTACGTCATGGCGGTGGTGACGCCGGCCGAGCGGCCGGCGGCCGCCAGCGTCACCGCCGTGCCGCGCAGCCTTGCATCCGCGATTAGCCCGGCGATTGCGGGCGCGCTCTTGATGACGTCGTTTACGGGGCTGCCCCTGGTGGTCTGCGGCACGCTGAAGATCGCCTACGATCTCGCGCTGTTGTTCTCGTTCCGCCATATCAAGCCGCCGGAGGAGCAGGGGCGTTAGACCGGCACGGCCCTGTGCGCTATCGCTCGTTCTTCACGGCAAAGGGGCTCATCAATCGGCGCTCGTCGCGACCATGCGACCATTGCGCCAGTTTGACTTCCGGAAAGTCGGCGGTGTTGGCTTCGTCGGAGCGGAAGGCGATTTTCTGGCTGGCCTGGACCTGATACTTGGCGGCCTGCGCGAGCCAATACCATTTCTTGTCAGGTTCTCTCAGCGCGCGCTGACGGCACTCGGCTTCCAATTCACGTAGGCGGATCGCTTCTTGCATTGCCAATTCCAGAACCTTGAGGCGTCCAAGACGCCGGAGCCTCGAACCACCGGAAAAGTAGTTCCGGTTAACTTGTCTGACAAAAATTTCTTAGCGTCATGCTATGGGGGTTCGATGCAATTGATTGAAATTTTGGATTGGATTGAGGCGATAATGAGCGAGCGCGGCCGGTTGCAGGCCGAACCCATTGCAACGTTGCTCGCAGTGCCCGGCTAGACCACCAGCAGGATCCCCGATGCCAGAAGCAGCAGCATCGTCGGTTACTCGTGATGATCGTGCTGCTGACAACTGCCGCCATGCTGACAGTTGTCGCCATCCTGCAGAAAGCTTCGCGCGATAAACGCTTTTTGCTCGCGCGCTGCTCTGTCGCGATCATATGTTCAGCCAGGCGCTACAGCCGATGGCGCGTCAAATGCGGAGAGAAGGCGTGGGCGAATGGATTGGGGTCACGATCGCGCTGGTCTCCAGTTGCCTCGGCGGCACCGCGGCGGCGATCACGCGCTATCTTGCCGGCAACACCGATCCGATCACGCTTGCGATCCTGCGCTGGGCGATCGGCTTTTGCTGCGTGTTGCCGGCAACGCTGCTCCTGAAAGCGCGATGGCCGCAACGCCGGGACTGGCCCGCCGTCGCCGCGCTGGGCTTTTGTTTCTTCGGTGTGTTCTTCGTTCTCTACAATATCGCGATGTCCTACACGACCGCGGCACGCGCCAGCCTCGCGCTGGCGACGCTGCCGCTGCACACCATGGTGGTCGGCGCGTTGCTCGGTATCGAGCCGCTGACGAAACGGAAATCGATCGGGGTCGGCATTGCGGTGCTCGGTGTCGCCGCCGCGCTTGCGACGGGATTGTCGGCCGCGCCGCCGGGAGCCTGGCGCGGCGAACTGATCATGACCGCGGCCGTCTTGTGCATGGCGTTCTACAATGTCTGGTCTCGACCCTTCATCCAGCGATCGAGCGCGCTTGGCTTCCTCACCGTCGGCATGGGAACGGGCGCCGCGGCGCTGATCCTGGTCGGGTCGCTGACGGGAAGCGTTGCGGCATTGAGCCAGTTCAGTACGCCGCAATGGATCGCCGGTATTTATCTTGGCGTTGCCGGCGGCGCATTGGCGTTCATCCTGTGGGTGCTGGCGCTGGAACGGGCGTCGCCGACGCGTGTCGCCAACACCATGACCGTCAATCCGCTCGCGGCGGGGCTGCTGGCTACGCAGTTGGTCGGAGAGCCGATCACGCCGAATCTCGTGCTCGGGCTTGTCGCGGTGTTCGCCGGGATCTGGATCGCTACGTCGGAGGTCAGGAAAGCCTTGAATGCGTGACGCTCACGCCGCGGCAATGGCCTCGATCTCGATCAGGAAATCCGGGCCGTAGAGTTTCGACACCTCGACCAGTGTGACCGCGGGTGCGGCCTGCGGCGTCACCGAGGCAAAGAAGCGGTTTCGGGCTTCGCGATAGGGTCCGAGATTATCCATGTCGGTGAGGAATACCGTGAGCTTTACCAGATTGCCCGGCGTGCACCCGCTGGCCGCCAGCGCAATCGTGAGATTTCGAAACACCTGCTCCGCCTGAGCGGCGAAATCATTTCTGCCGACGACGTTCCCGTCGCGATCGAGCGCGGTCTGACCGGCGATGAAGATGATGCGCCCCGCGGTCACCTCCACGATCTGCGAATAGCCCGGCGGTGAGCCGAGCTCAGGCGGATTGATGCGGTTGATCATTCAGGCGTCCTCCTCTTTCGTCACGCTTCGAGGCGGCGGTGCACGCAGCAAGCACAGCGCCAGCAGCGCGGCAAGACTGAGCGCCGACGACACGATCAGGATGCGGCTGCCCATCACGTCGATCAGCAGGCTGAACGCCAGCGGCGCGCCGGCCTGCGCGATCCGCGCCGGGGCGCCGACGACCCCGAGGCGGTAGGCATAGTTCTGCGGGCCAAAGATCGCGAGCGGCATGGTGCCGCGCGCAATGGTCAAAATGCCGTTGCCCGTGCCGTGAAAGATGGCGAATACGCTCGCCGCGCCGCCGCCTGCCAATCCGATAATGGCGGCGCCGATCGGATGGGTCAGGCACGCCAGCCGGCCCGATACCAGCGGGTGATATCGCGACAGAAAGCTTGCCTCGAAGATGCGCGCCGCCACCTGCGATGGCCCGATCAGCGCGCCGGCCGCGACAGCCTGCAGCGATGTCGCGCCGGCGGCTTCCAGAATCCGCGGCAAATGCGCGGCCATCGCACCGGTGACGCTCCACGCCGCGGCGAAGGCAAACGCCAGCAGGATCATGGTACGGTCGAGCGGAATGTGCGGCTTGACGGCGGCGGCAACCGCAGCCTTCGCGCCGGCGACCTGTGGCAGCATCAGCCAGTTGATCGGCAGGCCGATCAGGATGTGCGCCGCTGCCCACGCAAAACAGGTGTTGCGCCAGCCGATCGTCTCCAGCCCCCACGCGGTCAGCGGCCATCCGACGGTGGAAGCGAAGCCTGCGATCAGGGTGATGCCGGTGATCGAGTGCCGCGCCGCGTCGCCGTAGATGCGGCCGAGCGCGCCGAAGGCGGCGTCGTAGAGGCCCGCGCCCATGCCGATGCCGAGCAGGAGCCAGGCGACGAGCAGGATCGGTATCGAATAGGTCAGGCCGAGCAACGCCAGGCCTGCGGCCAGCACGAGGTTGGATAGTGACAATACCGACCGGCCGCCGACCAGATCGATCTGCCGGCCGATGCGCGGCCCGAGCATAGCCGAGATGACAAGCGAAGCAGAAAAAGCGGCGAACACCCAGTTCGAGGATACGCCGAGATCGCGGGCGATGGGATCGGCGAGGATCGCCGGCAGATAGTAACTCGACGCCCAGGCCAGCGTCTGGGTGGTGCCGAGCGCGACAATGATGGAAAACTGAGTTCGGTTCACGGCTGTGGCGTCTCTTTTCTCGACCAGAACAGCGCCAGCGGTCCAAGCAGGATCCCCGCCGCCAGCACCGAAAATGCGGCCATCCAGGCCGATGAATTCTGCGGCCCGCCCGTGGCGTCCAGCGCCACGCCAACCGCCCACGCGCCAAGCGCGGACAGGCCGAAGCCGACCGTGGAATGCATCGCCATGGTCGCGCCGCGATATTGCGGGTCAGCAGCCATCGACATGCCCGAGGTCAAGGCGCCGGAATCGGCGGGAACCGTGATGGCATAGACCAGTATCAAGGGCAGCAGCAGCCAGGGCGACCTGTCGGCGCATACACCGATCAGAAGCGCCACCGCAGCGGAGCAGAACATCACCGCCGTAATGGCGCGATGGCGGCCGAGCCTCAGCGCGAATTCGTTGCCGAGAATGCTCGCGGGCATCGCGAGCAGCGAGAACACGACGCTGACCACGATCGGCGTCAAGATCGAGGCGTTTGAATTTCTTAGCGAGACAAAGGTCCAGAACGCCACGATCCAGGTTCTGATGCCGTAGAGCTCGAAACAGTGCGCGCCGTAGCCGAGGACGAACCCCATCGCTTGCCGATTTCGAAACACCGGCGCGAAATCCAGCAGGCGTCCCGTCGCCGGCTTCGGCTCGACCGGTCGCAGCAGGAAACAGACGGTGAGCATGACAAGCGGCCCGGCGGCGGTGACAAAGAATGCGCTGCGCCAGCCCCAGGCTTCGGCGACCAGCTGGGAAACCAGAAACGACAGGCCGACCCCGAACGAGAAGCTCGACGTGTAAAGCGTGATCGCGCGGGAGGAATTGCCTGGCGCGAGCCGGTCCGTCAGCGCCTTGAGGCCCGGCATATAGGCGCCGGCAAAGCCTGCGCCGGCGGTCGCATTGAAGAGGGCGCCCGACCAAAGCCCGGTCGCGAACAGGCCGAACAGCAATGTACCGAGCGCGCTGACCGCGGAGCCTGCGATCAGGATTTTGCGCGCGTCGATGCGATCGGTCAGCGTCGCCAGCACCGGCACGGTCAGCATGTAGCCGGCGGCGCCGGAGCCCGCCAACAGGCCCGCCTGTGCGCCGCTCAATTTCCATTCCGGAATCAGAAACGCCGCCAGAATGGAAGGCACGACGACGTGCGGGAGCAGGCTGCCAAGCTGCCCCATGCACATCGCGACAATGACGGATCGGCCTTCCAGAAAAATTCCGTTCACTCCCTATTGTTCTATTGATCAGGAGGCGCAGCCGCACCCCGTCTTGCCGTTCTGCTTTGCTTTTTCATCGGCGACGCAGCAAGCGTCAACATCGGATAATGCAGGGCCGCCGCAACAATTGCTGGCATCTGGCGCAAGCGGTCGGCTGCAGACGCCGGTCTCGGGCAGCACCAGTTCGACCCGCTCCGCGGCCTCGCGGTCGCCGGCGATGTCGGCGGCAATCGAGCGTACCTGCTCGTATCCCGTGAGCATCAGGAAGGTCGGCGCGCGGCCGTAGGATTTCATGCCGGCGAAATAGAAGCCGGGTTCGTCCTGCGCCAGTTCACGCGCGCCGTGCGGCCGCACGGTGCCGCAGCTATGCTCGTTGGGATCGATCAGCGGCGCCAGCGCGACCGGGCACTCGATGGCAGGGTCGAGACGGGTACGCAGTTCGCGCACGAAATCCAGGTCCGGGCGAAAACCCGTCGCCACGATGAGTTCGTCGACCACCGTCCGGCGGGCGCTGCAGCCCGATATGGCGCCGACGACGAGGCGAGCGCCGTCGGTGGCGAGATGCGAGAGGCGAAATTCGCTTTCGACCTCGATCCGGCCTGCCGTTACCAGCGCGGCGAAGGCGGCGCCAAGTTCGCCGCGGGCGACCAGCTTGTCATTGGCGCCGCCGCCGAAGGCCTTGGCGGGATCGCTGCCGCGCAACAGCCAGACCGGCCGGGTGTCAGGCACTTCTGCCGCAAGCTTCGCCAGATCGGTCAGCGTGCCGATCGCGGAATGCCCGGCACCCAGCACGGCGACGGTCTTGCCTGCATAGCGCGCCCGGTCCTTACCCAATACGTCGGGCATGCCGTAGGCGACCCTGTCGGTGGCCTCTGTCTCGCCGATGGCGGGCAGGCCGTTCGCGCCCGCCGGATTAGGCGAATGCCAGGTGCCGGATACGTCGATGACCGCATCCGCCTTGACGGTCTCAGGACCTTTCCCGTTCTGATACCGGATTTCGAACGGCGCCGTTTCGCGGCCTTTTGTTTTCAGCTTGTCGAAGCCGATACGGCTGATGCCGGTGACGCGGCTCGACGTGCGGATGTGGGGCTTGAGCGCGGTGTTGTTGGCGAGCGGCTCGAGATAGCGCTCCACCATCTCGGCGCCGGTTGGATACTGATCGGGTTCGGGAGAGTTCCAGCCCGTCGCCGCCAAGAGGCGCGCCGCTGCCTTGTCGAGGTTGTATTCCCATGGCGAGAACAGTTGGACGTGGCCCCATTGCCGCATGGCATGGCCGACGGTGTCGCCGGCTTCCAGTACGATCGGCTGCAGGCCGCGTTCCAGAACATGGGCGGCGGCGGCAAGGCCGACCGGCCCGGCTCCGATGATAGCGACGGTCTTGGCTTCGCGCATGGAGTTCTCCCATAAAACTGGAAATACCGAAATACAGGCCGCAAACGATGACGCTTATGCTGCCGTCTTGGCTTCCTTTGTTTCAGCGCTTTCCGTGCAGCATTCCGCGACCAGAAAACCCACCAGATCCCGCATCACTTCGTAATTGGCGTGGCAGATCAGCGTGGTCGCATCGCGCACCTGGGTCACAAGGCCGACCACCACCAGCGCCTTGATGTGGTGGGAGAGGGTGGAGGGCGCGATCTTCAGCTTCTCCTGCAGGCGGCCAACCGCAAGCCCGGCGCCGCCGGCACGGATCAGCGCGCGGTAGATTTTGAGCCGGGTCGGATTGCCCAGCGCTTCGAGGTGAGCAGCGGCGTCGTCGAGTTTCATGAGGGCAATATCCCATACCGTGTCTGCGGCGTCAACTGTATTTCTAGAATGATGGAAATAAGAGCTGTGGGAGAGGCAGGCTCAGCGTGAAGGGCTGGATCAAACCGAGGCGGGCCTTGCCCTCGACAGATCTGCGTTCTGCGGAAGCAGGAATGTGATCAGCGAGCACAACAGCAACATGGCCGCGGAGCCGATCAGGCACCCCGTGATGCCCGCGACCTGATACAGCACGCCGGAGAGCGTAATGCCGAGAAGGCGGCCGACCGCATTGGCGGCGTAGTAAAAGCCGACATCTTCTGCGGCCTTTTCCGATCCGGCGTAGGCCAGAATGAGGTACGAATGCAGGGACGAGTTTACGGCGAAGGGCAGCCCGAAAAGCGCTAGCCCGACCACGAGGACGATATCAGGACGTCCGACGTCGGTTGAGTTCATGATCACGGCCAAGGCGATTGGTACGGCCGCAAGCAGGGCAGCCCAGATTCTCGCCGCCGGCACTTCACGGCTCAGGCCGTCCGCGCTGCGGCTTACGAGCGAGGGCGCGATAGCCTGCACGCCGCCATAGGCAATGGTCCAAGCGGCCAGGAATGCACCCACCTGCAGGAACTTCCATCCGTAGGCGTAGAGAAAGACCGGTAGGCCAACGACGAACCAGACGTCTCTTGCCCCGAACATGAAGATGCGCGCGGCTGCCAGAAGATTTACACCGCGCGACTTGCCGAACAGCTCGCGGATGGTTTTTGACGATTTCGCCTTGCCAAGCTGGGACGGCAGGAGCAGCAGCCCCGCGACGAAGACCACGCCGAGCAGAGCGGCCATCAGCCATAGCGCAGAGGTGAAGCCTGCAAGATCGAGCAGAAGGCCGCCGAGGAAGAACCCGATTCCCTTCATGGCGTTTTTCGAGCCGGTGAACCAGGCGACCCACCGGAACAGTTGCCCACTACCCTCCGCAGAGGTTGCCTTGATAGCCGATTTCGACGCGGTCTTGGTCAGATCCTTGGCGACGCCCGCTATGCCCTGGGCGATAACGACCCATGCGACAGATGCCGCTGCGCTCCAACCTGGATCGAGCGCCGACAACATGAGCAAGCCGGCAATCTGGAGCATCTGTCCGATCGCGAGCATGCGGGGAATGCCAAAGCGCGACGCGAAGTAGCCACCGGCGAGGTTGGCGCCGATTCCCGCCGCCTCATAAAGCAGAAACAGGAACGCCAGAGTGAACGGCGTATAACCCAGTCGGAAAAAATGGAACAGGACCAGCATACGCAACGCGCCGTCGACGAGCGTGAAGCCCCAATAGGATGCGGTCACTATGAGGTAGTTTCGGACCATGGCTTACACGCCCGATCGTTGAACAATGTTGGCGAGGTCGACCATCCGGCAGGCGTAGCCGACTTCGTTGTCGTACCAAGCATACACCTTCAGCAGAGTCTCGTCCGTGACCATCGTGCTCAAAGCATCGACGATCGAACTACGAGGGTCGTTGTTGTAGTCGGCCGAGACGAGGGGTCTGGTCTCCAGGCCCAGGATACCAGCCAGAACGCTTTCGGAGGCCGATTTAAAGAGCCGGTTGACCTCATCGACCGTGGTCGGGCGCTTCAGTTCGAATACGCAGTCGGTCAGGCTGGCGTTCAAGACGGGAATGCGCACAGCGTGCCCGTTCAGCTTGCCCTTCAGTTCCGGATAGATCAGCGAAATTGCGGTAGCGCTGCCGGTTGTCGTCGGTTGCATCGACAACATTGCGGACCTTGCACGGCGGAGGTCCTTGTGCGGTGCGTCAACGACAACGTTGGTATTGGTGGGATCATGTATCGTCGTGATCTGTCCATGCCGTATTCCGATCGACTCGTGGATAACCTTGACGACGGGAGCCAAGCAGTTCGTGGTGCAGGATGCCGCCGTCAGTAGCCGATGCCGGGCGGGATCGTAGAGATGGTCATTGACGCCGACGACAAGGTTGAGTGCCGCTTCGTCCTTGACGGGAGCGGCAACGATCACCCTTTCAACGCCTCGATCGAAGTAGGCCTGAAGCTGATCCGGCTTCAGGAATTTGCCGGTGCACTCCAACACGATGTCGCAGCCGAGATCGCCCCAGGCGATGTCGCCTGGAGCGGCCTTTTCGCTGAAACTGATATGCTGCTTGCCAATCGTAAGGGCAGTATCGGAATCGACCGCGACCGGCGTGTGCCAGCGACCGTGAATGCTGTCGAATTCGAGCAGATGCGCGGTCGCCGCGATGCCGCCTTTCAATTCATTGATATGGACGACGTCCAGCCGGTTCTCTGCGCGCGGATCGTTTGCCGGACGGTGTATGCCGCCGAGCGCCGAACGCAGCGCGAGCCTGCCGATGCGGCCCATGCCATTGATGCCAACTTTCATGGAGAACTTCCTTAAGGGGATACGCGGGTCGTATCGCCGATTTCGTCGAGGCGAGCCTTGATCGCCATGCGGTCCAGCGAGTTGAACGGGAGGCTGGTGAAGATTTCGATCCGGCGCCGGATCATGGCGTAGAGTTCATTCAGAAGGGTGGTGCGCTCGGTGGACGACCCCGTGAACTGCGCCGGGTCGGGAAGAGGCCAGGCGCCGGTGACGAACTGTGCGCCGAGATCCGGACAAAACTGGCCATTGGGTGCGTCGCAGAGCGCGATGATGAAATCCATGCGGGGAGCGTGCGGTCCCTTGAACTCATCCCACGACTTTGAATGCAGGTGTGACACGTCGTGCCCGAGAGCCTTCAACCGGTCGATGACTTCGGGAACGGGTGCTCGGGCGGGATCCGATCCGGCGGAGTGGGCTCGGAAGCGGCCACGGCCGATCTTCTCGAGCAGGGCCTCGGCGATGATTGAGCGGGCCGAATTTTGGGTGCACAGAAAGAGGACGTTGAACGTAGGCGTCATGAACTTCCCCGTTGCTTCGGATGGTAGATCGAAGGCATCTCCACACAGTTCGGGACGGCCGTTGCAGCAGTCCCGAGAGAGAAATTCGAGCAAGCCCCTAAACCCGTCGACATCTGCCCGATAGTTCATCGAGCGGCCATCCTTCTCGACGGAGATCAAACCGGCTCGGCTTAGAATGCCGAGGTGCGATGACATCGTGTTGTGCGGTACTTCGCAAAGCCGGGCGATTTCACCGGCGGGTAGGCTTCGCGGGTGGACAGCCAGCAGATGGCGTACCGCGGCAAGGCGGGTCTCCTGCGCAAGTGATCCAAAGCCCTCTATGGCATTTGCTTCGCGGCTATTTGCTTCCATTGTTGTCTCGTACCTCATCGTGTCCATGCTTATCGACAAATTAAGTGACGGTTAGATGACATTATGGGGAAAATGCACGCCAGTTTGGACATTATAGCACAATTTTCGAATCAGTATGTCGAGAAATTAAGACATATTTCTTGCGGGATAGGCAGGCTGTACTATCGACAAACTATCGCTCACGACGAGGCTGTGCGGCATCGGCCGTATCGAGGGCGCAACGTCCGGCCAGCAGAAAGCCAACTGATGCAAAAGTTCGATTTGCCGCGCCGGTTGGCGGCGGAGGTGCTTGGAACCGCTTTCCTAGTCGCAACCGTGGTCGGATCTGGCATCATGGCCGAAAGCCTGACCAGGGATGTCGCGCTAGCTCTGCTCGGCAACACGCTTCCGACCGGCGCCATCCTCGTGGTTCTGATCACTATTCTCGGTCCCATATCGGGGGCGCATTTCAATCCCGCCGTCACCTTAATTTTTGCGCTCAAGCGCGATTTGATGCCGCGCGACGCCGTGCTGTACATGACGGTGCAAATCGCCGGCGGCATCATCGGAACCATGATCGCGCACGCGATGTTCGCGCTGCCGCTGCTGGATGTATCGATGAAAGCCCGTACGGGCAGTGCGCAATGGCTGGCTGAAGGCGTTGCCGCATTCGGTCTGGTCGCAACGATTCTCGCAGGACTTCGGTTCGAGCGCGCGTCCGTTCCCTGGCTTGTCGGCCTCTACATCACGGCGGCTTACTGGTTCACATCGTCGACGTCGTTTGCAAATCCCGCCGTCGCCATCGCGCGATCGTTGACGAATACCTTTTCCGGAATTCGTCCGGCGGATCTTCCCGGCTTCATCGTCGCGGAGCTTTGCGGCGCAGTCGCCGCGTTGATGTTGATGAACTGGATGCTGCGGGTAGGAGACAAGGCCACCGACAGGTAAGGAGGCTCAATTATAAGCGTGACGATCTATCGCGGGACAGATGTGGGCGAGCGCGTATCGGCGATAGTCGCAGAAACGCCCGGGCGGCGTCGCCCGTCCGGGCTGAATTTCAGAGAACAGCCCTCGATGTCACACCGTGTACTCGAGTGACTTGAAGGTTAGATGCTTCACGCCTTCCGGCGCATCGGCAAGCTTTCGAATGTTTCCCCAGGTCTGCTTGTAGTTTGGAATGACGAATTCGTTCACGCCCGCCGAGACCACGTTGCCCTGCACTCCGGTTGGATACGCGAACAGCATGAAGGTCTGCTTCCGCTTCGCCGTTGGTGTTGGATACACCATCGCCTGGGTCGAGCCGTTGTCGTTATAGACCTCGACGAGGTCGCCCTGACCGAGTTTTAGTTCAGCCATGTCGTCGGGATTCATCTGAATGTATGGGTACGGCATACGATCCATGACGAACTCGTTGTCCTGATCGAGATACGCACTCTGCCAGACGATGTTGGCGCGGCCGTTGTTGACGAGGAACGGGAATGTTTTGCGCTCCTGTTCCTTGCCGGGCGCCTGCAATCCGCGCCACTGGGTTTCCATGAAGGTCGCCTTGCCGTCCTTGCCGCCGAACTTGCCGTCGGCGAAGAGGCGTTTGGTGCCGATGATCTTGCCATCGGTGAAGGCGGTCGCGGGCTCTTGGAAGCCGTTGGTGCCCATGACGCGGAGGCGTTCATAGGTGACGAACTCGCCGCCTTTTTCATGGTTGTGGTAGCCGTCCATGAAGGCGTCTTCCTCGGTCTTCCAGTCGAAGCCCTTGAACTGGTCAGCGTATTGCCCCTTGCCCTGCTCGCGAAGCACGCGCTCCATGTTGTTGGCGATGCGCGCCGCGATCAGGCAATCCGGAATGGCCTGGCCTGGCGGATCCATGTAGCGCTCGGTCAAGCGCATGCGCCGCTCGCCATTCATCGAGGTGAGATTGGCTTCTCCCGACGTCGCGGCCGGAAGCCAGACGTGGCAGGCCTCGCCGATTTTGGTCGGCACGATATCGACATCGACCGCGAACAGGCCGCCTCTCTTGATCGCTCCGACGATGGCGTTCACCATCGCTGTGCGATCGCCATACGGCACTGTCATCATCGCGTCCTTCACCATGTCGGTGCGTTTCTTGTAGACCTGCTTGAAATTGAAGGCGTTGAGCGTGGTCTTGTAGTGATCGCATCCCCAGATGTGATGCACGCCGCCCTTGCCTTCGATCAGCAGCTTGTCGACGTAAGCAGCGGGACGCCCGACATGCGCGTCGGACGGTCGCGAGTAGCCTTCCTGGTGGCCGCCCATGCGCACGCAGCCGCCGCCGGGACGGCCTATATTGCCGGTCGCCAGCGCCAAGTTCACCAGCGCGGCGTTGGTGCGGTAATTGTCGTTACCCCAGATCAGGCCCTTCTCGTACGCGAACATGGTCCGCCGCCGTGCGTTACCCGCTTTGGGCTGTGCAATCCATTCCGCCGATTGCCGGATCTGATCGGCAGTAAGTCCGGTCAGGCGCGCGGCCTCATCGAGTGCGACGGCGTTGGCGGCGCGCGCCTTGTCGAAATTGTTGGTCGAGGCGTCGATGAACGCCTTGTCGATCCAGCCCTTGCTCGCAATGTAGGTCAGCCAGGCGTTAAACAGCACGAGATCGGAGCCGGAGTTGATGGCAAGATGCATCACGCCGTCTTTTCCGGCTTCGACTTCGCAGGCGTTGACGGTGACGGTGCGCCGCGGATCGACGATGATGATGCGTCCGTGGGCGATGGCTTCGGAGCCGAATTCGGCCTTCTTCTTGTCCATCGAACTGCCGCGAAGATTTGGCACCCAATGGTTCAGGAAATAATTGGTCTGGGTCTCCAGCGCGTTGGTGCCGACCGCGACGATTGTGTCGGCAAGCTCCGCGTCCTCGTAGCAATTGTTGAGTTCGCCTACGCCCATGTCGCGCGTGGCATGAACTTCGGAATTATAGGCTGGGCGATTATGAATGCGGATGTTCTTGACCTTCATCGCTCCGAAATAGAGCTTGCCCGTGCCCCAGGTGTTCTCATAGCCGCCGCCGGCGCCGCCATGATCGAAGGCCGAAACGAATAATCCGTCCTCGCCCATGTCGTTGATAACGGCGACGGTTACGCGTGCAACCAGATCCAGCGCGTCGTCCCAGCCGGTCGGCTGCATTTGCCCGTAGCGCCAAACCATGGGGTCGGTCAGGCGTTGCAACTGGGTGTTGCGCTGCTGCGAGTAGCTCATCTCGGCCATGCGCGCGCCGCGCACCGAGCCAAGCCCGGAATTCACCACGCAGTCCTTGTCGGGCTTGATGACGATGTGAACATCATCACCGTTCTGGCGCACGATGTTGTACATCGAGGGGGCGTACCACGCACCCGTCTCGGCTGGTTGCTGCTTGCCGAGATCGACGCCGAACTTGTTCTGATCCGGGGCGGTGCCGCCCTGCTTGTTGGCAGGCCACGTGTATGCCTTATACCCGCATCCGACGATGCAGAATTGGCAGGTAACATTGAATTCCTTGGCGTCCCTGGGGATGATCGGGAGACGGTCAATTTGACGCTTGTAAGCCATGATGTTCTCCTCACAACACGTTGGACAGACGGCCATACAAAAGCTCGTCCACGCCTTCGGCGTAGATGTCGCCTTTGCCGTCGACGCGCAGCGCATATTGCGGAAGGTTTTGCGTGGCCTGTCCCCAGACCTGCTGGCCGCCGGACTCGCAGTCAAAACGCGAGTAGTGCCCGGGGCAGTTCATTGTCTTGTCCGCGGCGTTGTAGTTGAGCGGAAATCCCTTGTGTGGGCAGGTCGTCGAAAATCCTACGATGTCGCCATCGGTGCCGACGCCACCCGGCACGCGCTTGCCGAGCTTAAGCAACACGCCGGCGGCGTCTGTGTCGGGATAAGCGACGGTGAAAGGTATGTTCGGCTTGAGATCGGCGATATTGGCAAGGCGGTTGGACGGGTAGTCAACCCGCGCTGCGCCAGGTGCGGCCTTGGCCTGACCCGGCACCATTGTTGCAACCGCCGCTCCTGCGGCAGCAAAGCTCGCGCCGCCCAAAAATCGGCGGCGACCGGCATCAACCATCTTATCGCAATGGCTCATAGACGTTCTCCCAGGCACGCCGGTACGCCTACCGGCGAGGTTTCCTCAAGAATGCGCTCGGTACGCCTACCGGGCGGGCATCTCGTTCAGCAATCGTCGCACGGCTCTGAAGCATTAGACGAGATGTCGAGATGTCTCGACATGTTTAATAATAGAAACATTCTAGCTTGTCACCTGTGTGTCGGTTAAAAGAAGAACGGAAATTCGGAGTTGTAGGACGGGTCGAGACAAAATGCGCAAAACCATGTTGGCGGTAGCGAGTCATGCCGGCCTACTCTCATCTGGAGGTAAGTTCAGCGAAGCACATGCGATTTCCGCGCTTGCCGCCCTGGCGCAGCCAACACGGCTCGCGATTTTCCGTCTATTGATCAAGCACGAGCCAGTTGGCATCACCGCGGGAGTGATTGCCGATACCATAGGTGCGCCGCACAATACGTTGTCGAGCCATCTGGCAATTCTGGTGCGAGCGGGTCTGCTGAGAAGCACGCGCGAAGGACGCACCATCATTTACCGCTCAGACGTGGACGGCATGCAGACCCTGCTTTCGTTCCTGGTCAACGACTGCTGCGACGGGCATCCTGAGTTGTGCAATCTTCTCGCTCCGTCTTCAAATGCGTGTGATTGCGAGCCAAAAAAGCCCTCGCTGCAAAAGACGGCGGCTGCCGCACGCGCGAGGCGGGCTCCCGCAGCGAAGGCGAAGTCCGGCCGAAGATAGCTGGCTGTGTCAGCGAGCCTTTCACCCGTCACGATTGCGCGGCATAATGGCCGCATGGAACTCACGCCCCGTCTACGCCTGATGAACTGGCTGGTCAGCCAGGGTCTCACAGGGCTGCCCGAGAACGACCTGATCCGCGGTTTCTGCGAACGCTGCTGCGCCGAAGGCGTACCCGTGTCGCGCGGGATGGTCTTCATCGATACGCTGCACCCGATCTTCGAGGGCCGCGGCTTTCGCTGGAACGACGCCGAGACCAACGAGAGCGACGTCTTCGAATATGGCTCGACCAACGAGGGCGAAGCCGCGCAGGCTTGGCGCAGTTCGATCTTCTATCACATGCTCGAAAACGGCCATGTGGAACTGCCGATCGAACTCGCCAACGACGCGTCCTACAATTTCAAATTCACCAGCGATCTCGTCGAAAAAGGCCACAAGCATCTGGTGGCCTATGTGCATCAGTTCGGCGAGGCCGGCACCATGGGGCAGATGGACTGCGTCTATTCCTACTGGGTGACGAGACGCGACGAGGGCTTTGGCGCGCAGGGGCTGGCTGCATTGCGCGATCTCGTGCCGGTGCTGGGCCTTGCGATCAAGAGCGCGGCGCAGGCCGATATCACCAGGACACTGGGCCGTGTCTATCTCGGGCGCGACGCTGCCGAACAGGTACTGCGCGGCCGGATCGCGCGCGGCGTCACCGAGCGCATCAATACCGTGCTATGGTTCTCCGACCTGCGCGGCTCGACCGCGATCAGCGAGAGCATCGATCCCGGCGAGATCATCCCGTTCCTCAACGATTACGCACAGGCCTCGATCGACGCCATTCATGAGGCCGGCGGCGAGGTGCTGAAATTGATCGGGGACGGCGTGCTGGCGATGTTCACCCATGAGAACATGGCGAAGGCCAAGCGCGCCGCGCTGCGCGCCGAACATCGCTTCCGGCGCAGCATGAAGACGCTGACCGCCCGCCGCACCGCCGAGGGCCGCGCGGTGACCTCCGCCCATGTCGGCCTGCATGTCGGCGAGGTGTTTTACGGCAATATCGGCAGCGATGACCGGCTCGACTTCACCGTGGTCGGCCCGGCGGTCAACGAGGTCAGCCGCATCGCCTCGATGTGCCGCTCGGTCGACCGCGAATTGTTGATGTCATCGGCATTCCGCGCCGGCCTCGATGCCGCCGGGCGAAACTACCTGGTGTCCACCGGCCGCTATGCGCTGCGCGGCATCGGCCGCGCGCAGGATTTGTACACGCTCGATCCGGATATCGTCGCGGACGAAGTCGTGGCAGGAAAGTACGAGCGGTATCTGGCAGGTTAGGCTCCAGCGGGGCAGGTGGCGTCGGGTGACGGAAAGCTTCGGCCCCCTACAGCTCCCGGCTTCTTGAACCGCCCCTCCTTGAACACCTTCCCGTGGCCCCCAATTTCCGGACATGAACACCGTATTGATCTCGGGTGCAGGAATTGCCGGGCCAACGCTGGCCTTCTGGCTGAGAGCGGCTGGGTTCCAGCCCACGTTGGTCGAGCGCGCAGCCGACCTGCGCACCGGCGGCTACATCATCGACTTCTGGGGGCTCGGTTACGACATTGCCGAGCGCATGGGGCTGATTACGGAAATCAACCGCGCCGGTTATCACGTGCAGGAAATGCGGATCGTCGACGACCAGGGTCGGCGTGTGACCGGATTTGGAACCAGGGTCTTCACCGAGTTGACGGGCGGGCGTTACGTGACGCTGAGGCGCAGTGACCTGTCGCGACTGCTGTTCGGGCAGATCAAGGAAACCACGGAAGTCATTTTCGACGACGAGATCGTCAGCCTCGATCAGCAATCAGATGGCGTGCGGGTTCGATTGAATCACGGGGGCGAGCGGCGGTTCGACTTGGTTATCGGCACCGATGGGCTGCATTCGGCCGTTCGCGGCCTCGCATTCGGACCGCAGCAAAATTTCGAGAAACATCTCGGCTATGTCGTCGCGGCTTTCGAGGTCACCGGCTATCGTCCGCGAGACGAGGACATCTACCTGATGTACGGACAGCCGGGGCGGATGCTCGGCCGTTTCACGTTACACGATGACAAAACGCTGTTCCTGTTTGTCTTCGCTGCGGGAGGCGATTTGCTGCCGCGTACGCTGGACCTGCAGAAGGCGATGCTGCGGGAGGTCTATGGCGGCGGGAAGTGGGAATGCCCGCAGATCCTGCAGCGGCTGGATGAAACGGACGAGCTTTATTTCGATCGCGTCAGCCAGATCCGGATGGCGAACTGGTCGCGAGGCCGCGTTGCGCTCGCCGGAGACGCTGCGTTCTGCGTATCGCTGGTGGCCGGACAGGGCTCGGCGCTTGCCATGATTTCGGCTTACGTGCTGGCCGGCGAACTCGCCACCGCCGGGGGAAATCACGATGCGGCTTTCAACAACTACGAAGCGCGCTTGCGGAATTTCATCCACGCCAAACAGCAGGCGGCGGAGCGTTTCGCTCCGGTCTTCGCCCCCAGAACTGCCGGGGGACTGTGGTTTCGAAATCAGGTGATAAGGGCGTTTGCAATTCCCGGCCTGGCTCGGTTTTGGGCCGGCAAGGACATCGTCGATGTCCTGCAGCTTCCCGATTACCGTTGGCCGCATTTACAGGAGCTTCTTCCCCGTTCTGAACATCCTGGCCCGGAGCGTTTAAGGGGTCTGCACTGCCGGCAGGAGACATGATCTACGTCAATACATGAGTTCTGGTTGCTGTCTCAACTTGCTGATACGGAAGAAACGGAAGCAAGGCATGTCAGCTACCGAAATTGCGAAAACCCATTTCTCGGCGGCCGTAGCGGAAGCGGAAAGCGCAGGCTTGGATTGCGACGGTGTCTGCCGTGCGCTCTTGGGTCTTGTCGTGGCCAAATATCTTGAGAACAGGGTGGTTTCCGACGTTCAGTCGGAACTCCGCTTCGTCGCCGACAATTGCGATCCTGATACCGATTTCATGTTCATGCGGCCCTAGCGGGCCTTGGCCCGCAGCGTGTAGAGCCCGACCGCGGCAAGCGAAAACGCCGCCAGCACCACACCAAGCGCGAACAGCGCCTCCAGTGAGATCGTCGCCGCGAGCCAGACGCCGATCGCGGCCGTCATCATCTGCCAGAAGCCGACGAGGGCGGAGGCCGCCCCCGCCTTCTCGCCGAATGGCGACAACGCCTGTGCGGTTCCCAGCGGGTTGACGATGCCCATACCGAGCAGGAACACGCTCATCGCCGCGAGGAACGGCAGGAATGACGGGCTGTACAGCGAGACCAGCAGCATCGCGATGCTGCCGACAGCTGCCGCGAACAATCCGCCCCGGATCGAGCGGTCGAGCCCGTAGCGCGGCGCCAGCTTTGTCGCGAGCATGCCGGCGGCGAACACGATCAACACGGTGCCGGCGAAGAACAGGCCCAGTTGAATTCGGCGTGAAATGCATCGCCTCGATCAGGATACGTGGCGCGGCCGAAAAGATCGAGAACAGACCGCCCATGATCAGGCTCACGGTTGCGGCCGGCACCACGAAGCGGCGGTCGGCGATCAGGCCAACATAGTTTTTGGCGATGGCGAGCGGATCGAGCGGCGTCCGCGTCGCATGATGGGTCTCGCCGAGCACGGTGCCGTAGGTGAGGGCGCCGAGCGCGGCGAAGGCCGCGACCAGCACGAACTCGGAACGCCAGCCAAAATAGTGATCGAGCGCGCCGCCGAGCAGCGGCGAGAAGCCGGGTGCCGCCGCCATCGCAATCATGATCAGCGCCATCGCACGCGCCAGCGCGGCGCCGGAGAACATGTCGCGGGCGATTGCCCGGGACAGCACCGAGGTGGCGCACGCTCCGGCCGCCTGGATCACACGGCCGGCCAGCAGGCTTGGCAGATCGGTGGCGAGGGCGCACCAGATGCTGCCGGCGAAGAACACCGCGAAGCCGATCAGCACCGGCCAGCGGCGGCCGTAGCGGTCCGAGATCGGCCCAACCACGAGCTGGCCGACGGCGAAGACCGCCAGGAAGATGGTGATGGCGGAGGTGACCGCAGCACTCGACACCTTCAGCGACGCCGCCATCTGCGGCAGCGATGGCAGCAGGATATTGGTGGCGAGCGTGCCGGTGGCGGCAAGGCCGGCCAGAACGGCGATCTTCAGGACGGTCGAGCGCGCCTCGCCGCGGGGCGGGGCGGCGATCGCGGCGGTCTGGTCGGTCATGGCGGGTTCCCGTTCCTACATTAGATGACGTATATCATATAAAACGGGATCGGAAAGCAGGAAAGGGTCTCCGGGGGCATTTTGGAACAAACATGTATTCACCCCGTCATTGCAAGCGAAGCAAAGCAATCCATCGTGTCGCGGGAAAAAAGAATGGATTGCTCACATGGGGAATGTGTGTGTCAAGGATGAGCAGTTACCTTTTTGTTCGACTGCGGCCACCTTTCCGTCCCGACCGCGGGCTTTGCAGGATGACGCGCGCAGATCAAGTCAAGGCCGGCCCGTTGGGGCCGCCGCGCAGCGGCTTGGCCTTGAGTTGAGCGAGCACGGCATCATGCTTGGTGGGTTGGGCACGACAGGGGCTCCTCGTGATGGCGGTTCGGTCAGGGCATCTTCAATCCTCGCATTTGCGATCCAGGGTTCGAGCCGGTTTGGCGATCTGGGTTGCTTGCCAGATCAAACTCACATTCGGTCGTCGCACGAGGCGACCGCACCAAGATTCCGCTTGCGGCGGGCAGGCTCGAGAGGACGAGGCCATTCTTCGTTGCGGCGTTTGAAGCCATGCAATCCATCGGTTCGTCCACCCGGATCTTCCGAGGCTGATCGGGCCTCGGCAGATTGGAAGTGGGAAGCGGGCTTTATGCTAAGCGGCGGTCTTCATCACCGCCCCCTCGATCACGACGCCCTGGGTGACGTACTTCCACAACGCCACGAGAAGCTTGCGCGCCAGCGCCACGATCGCGCGCTTGCGGCCTTGCGGGCTTCGCTCCTTGAACCAGCGCGTCAGGGCAGAGTTCGGCTGATGACCTATCCACAGCCAGGCGACCTGGATCATGGTGGTCCGCAGCCTGGGATTGCCGGCCTTCGACACCCCCTGCTCGTGCCGGATGCCTCCGCTTTGCCAAGGCGTGGCGGCAAGGCCGGCATAGGCGGCGACCTGGCGGCGGTTGGCGAACTGCCGATAGAACGCCTCCGACCAGAGCACGGCAGCGAAGTTGGCGCCCATTCCTTTCAAGGCGAGCAGCATCGTGACCGGGTTCGGCGCGGCCGCTTCGCTTGCAGGCTTTCTCGCCGCCGCGAGCAGGGCATCCCGCTCGGCCTCGACGGACTTGATCTGTTTCAGCAGCAGCTCGATCAGGTCGAGCTCGCGGCCGATCTGCGCCTTCAGGTGCGACGGCAGCTCCCGCCCGTCTCCGGTGCGCAACGCCTCAAGCCGCGCCCGCCGGTCGCGCCGCAGCGGTTTGTAGTCGGATATCCCCTGCGCGAACAGAAGCCCCTTGATCCGGTTCACATGCCTGATGCGCTCCGCGATCAAGGCTTGCCGTTCGCGGCAAAGCCTGCGCCGGTCTTCCTCCTCGGGCGAGGGCGCCACCACCATCGCGCAGACCCGCGGCTCGCCGCGCTTGTAGGCCAGAAGCGTCCGCAACAGCGTCTCGCCGTCGATCTTGTCCGTCTTGGCGCGCTTTCGCCGTCGCGGCACAGCAATCGAGGCCGGATCGACCACGTGGCTCTCAATGCCGTTCTGCTGCAGAACGCGGTGCAGCCAGAACCCGTCCAGCCCCGCCTCCTGGATCGTGATGATCGGATAGCTTTGGCCGGTCCGGGCCTCCGCCTTGCGCCCAAGTTCCGCGAACAGCGCCAAAAGCCCCGCCACATCGCCCGCCGTGACGCTGTGCCTGGACATCTTCTCGCCCTTGCCCGGCGACAACGACGTCACCAGCCAATTCTTTCGGCTCAGTTCCAGCGACACAAAAATTGCGCCAATATGCGTGCGGATAGCGGCCAGTCCGTCGGAAGGATGATCGAGCAACATCGTTGTCTCCAGGTTGAGTGGTTTTGCAACCTCAGTCTGGCCTCAGACTTGGTCGCTATCCACTCCCCATGGAATCTTCGCTTCGCTCGCAATGACGGTTCTGCTGGAACGAGGCTTAGCACCCCGCCGGCTCGCCCACCATGTCCGGCTGCCGCGCCAGCGCGACGGCCGGCGAGACCCAGATCACCAGCGCCTGTGCGCCGAAGATCGTGGCCGCCAGATAGAGGCAGGTTTCCGCGCCATAGAGCCCGCCGACGATGGCGCCGAGCGCGGAGCCGAGCGGGCGGGCGCCGTAGCTCATGATGTTGATGGCGGAGACGCGCCCGAGCAGCGACGGCGGCGTTACCGATTGCCGCAGCGTGGTGGTCGAAATCACCCACAGGATCGGGCCGACGCCGAGCAGGAAGAAGCTCAGGCCGGCGAGCCAGGGCGTCGGCACGATGGTCGTCAGCGCCATCACCATGGCGGCGACGAAGCCGGTGACGGGTCCGAGCCCGATCACGGTGCCGAAGGCCAGCCGCTTCATCACCCGCGTTGCCGCGAGCGCGCCGACCACCATGCCGACGCCATACATCCCAAGCGTCACGCCGACGCCGGTGGCCGACAGTCCGAGGTGGCGCACCGCGTAGGGCACGAACACGGCCAGCAGCAGGAACGAGGCCGTGTTGAAGATGAACTGCGTGATGAACACCGGCCGCAGCAGCGGATGATGCAGCACGAAATTGGCGCCTTCCTTGATCTCCTGCAGTGGATGGCGGCGCGGGGCAGGGGTGCGCGCCGGTTCATAGATGCCTGACAGCAGCACGACCGCGATCACGGACAACGCCGCCGCAAAGCCGAACGCGGGCGCAGCTCCGACCCATCCGACCAGCACGCCGCCGAGCGCGGGACCGCTGGCGAATGCGATCGTGCGCGCCAGTTCGATCCGCGCGTTCGCCGCGGGCAGTTGTTCCGACGTCACCAATGATGGCACCAGCGCGGGTGCGGCGACGCTGTAGGCAACCGTTCCGCACACTGCAATGAAGCCGAGCAGCGAAAGCAGCGACAGCGTCATTTGGCCGAGCCAGATCAGCAGCAGGATCCCCGCGAGCGCCGCGGCGCGCAGCGCCTCCGAGCCCGCCATCACCCAGCGCCGCGAGATGCGGTCGGCGAGCAGGCCAGCGGGGATCGCAAACAGGATGAAGGGTAATGTCAGTGCGGTCTGCAGCAGGCCGGTCTGGCCTTCGCCGACACCGAGCAGCAGCACGGCGACGATCGGGGCGGCGGCAAGCGCGATCTGCTCGGCCGATTGGGCGGCGAGATTGGACCAGGCCAGGCGGTTGAACGTTGCGGGCAGGCGAGGCGCGTCGGCGGCGGACATGGCAGATTCCTTGGCAAATTCCCTGAGATTCGATGCTCGCCTCATTGTCTGACCGCAGGACGATCGAGCCCACCCGTTTCCCGACAAGGGACGGGAGGAAACTACGCAAGAAAAAGCCCGCCGCGTGAATGGCGGCGGGCTTGTTTCGATTTCAGCTCGAACGGCGGATCAACTGGTCCGATCAGGATTTGGGGCCGAGCGTTGCCTTGCCCGTTCCCGAGATGGTCGCCGGCGGCGTCGCCATGTCGTCTTCATCGGCATCAAGCGCGGCGGGCGGTTCGGCGGGAGCGGCCAGTTGCTGCGCGGCCAACGCATTGGTCAGGGTGGTCAGCGCGTCAGGACCGGCGGCGAAACCGCCCTCGGCCAGGATCTTGTCGATGATCGGCTTGAACGCCGAGACCGACAGCAATTGCGCGGCGAGGCCGTCGCCGAGGCCGATACCGTTGCCATGGCCGTTCATGGCGCCATTGCCGCCACCGCGGCCAAGCATGCCGCCGGTGTCGAAGATGCGGATGTCGGAAATCTTCTCGATCGGCTTGACCGCCTCGGCCAGCGCGTTCGGGATGATGTTGATGCGGGCCAGCGTGAGATCGTAATCGACCATCGCCGAAGAGAGCTTGTTGCGGGCTTCCGCCTTCAGCGCCGCCACCTCGGCCTCGGCCTGGCCGAGCGATTTGACGCCGGTGGCGCGGGTGATCGCGGCATCGGCGTCGGCCTTGGCCAGCACGCTGATGGCTTCGGCCTTGTTGTTGGCGGCCTGGTTTTCGGCTTCCGCCATCACGGTGATCGGCATCGCCTCGGTTTCGGCAGCCTTGCGCGCCGCGATCACGTTGATGATCTTGTCGCGTTCGGCGATTTCGACGGCCTTCGCGGTGGTGACCTTTTCCTCAGCCGCAATCGCCAGCGCGCGCGCCGTTTCGGCGACGGTCTGTGCCTCCGATTGCTCCTTGCTCTTGGTCGCGACCGCGATCGCGCTTTCCTGCGCGACGATCTGCAGGTCGCGCTCCATCTCGGTGTTTCGCCGTTTCACCGCGAGGTCGGCCTCGATCTTTCGAGTGTCGCGTGCCTGATTGGCTTCGGTCTGCTTGTTGGCGACCGCCAGTTCCTGCTGGATGCGGTATTCGGCCTCGTTCTGCACCGCGGTCTGCTCGACCTGCGCGGTTTGCGCACGCATCGCGGCGGTCTTATTGGCGATGTCGCGCTGCTGCGCCAGTTCCGCCTCGCGCTTGGTGGCTTCGATCGTCAGCGTGGTCTGGCGGGCGACGAGGTCCTGCTGCGCGATATTGACCTCGGTGGTGCGGACGATCTGGTTACGCTCCTGTTCGCGCTCCCTGGTGATCTTGGTCAGGGTCGTCAGGCCGTGGGCGTCGAAGAAATTGCTCGGGTTGAAATGCTTGATGTCGCTCTGGTCGAGCCGCGTCAGCGACACCGATTCGAGCTCGAGGCCGTTGTTCTGGATGTCTGCGCCGACCGCTTCCTGCACTGACTTGACGAAGGTCGCGCGCTGCTCCTGCAGCTCTTCCAGGTTCATGGTGGCTGCGACCGAACGAAGGCCGTCGACGAATTTCGCCTCGATCAGCTCGCGCAGTTCGCCGGCATTGTTGGTACGGCTGCCCAGCGTCTGCGCGGCGAGCGCGATCGAGGAGGCATCGGGTTTGACGCGCACGTAGAATTCGGCGCCGATATCGACGCGCATGCGATCCTTGGTGATCAGCGAGTCCGGGCCGCCGCGCGTGACCTCGAGCCGCAACGTCTTCAGATTGACCGCGGCTGTGGAGTGGAAAACCGGCAGCACGATCGAGCCGCCGTCGAGGACGACTTTCTGGCCGCCGAGGCCGGTACGAACGTAAGCTTCGTCACGGCTCGAGCGGCGGTAGAGTTTGGCAAGCAGGAGACCGATAACAAGAACGACAATGACGCCAATAGCGACGGGTACTGCAAGTTCCCACATGTTTTAAGCCCTGTCTGAACGTTGTTGCGCAATGAGGTCGGCGGGTGCGGAAATAGCGATAAAGCTCTTGGCGTCACGGTCGACCAGTAACACGCTGGCGCCGACCGGAAGCGGAGTTGACCCGGGACTGGCGCGTGCGACGAGAGAGTGCCAGTTGCCGAAGACATCCTTGAGACGGACGCGGCCGGGCAGTCCCTGGTCGAGCGGCCCGATCGAAACTTCGGCGACATGGCCGACAAAATCGGCCTGGTCCACCACATAGGTTTCGTCGCGCGGGATGATGCGGGCGATACCGCGGCTAGTGATGCGGATGGCCGGAATGCTGCAGGCCACAGCGGCAAGCGCCGCGATCGAGGCCGGGACCGAGAGGCCGGCACCGTGTGCGAGACCCTGCAGGAAGAATCCAGCGATCGAGAATATGCCGAGCGCGAGGATGATCAGGATCAACAGCGGCAGGCGACCCGCGTTGACCCACAGGAACATGCCGCCGAGACCGCTGTCGCTGTCGGCCTCGACCGCGAGATCCTTGCCGAGGAGTTCGCTGATCGAAAATCCGACCAGCGTCGTCAGCAATTCGATGCCGCCGAGCGTCACCATGATTGCCGCGGCCACGGTGAAGGGCCGCACGTCGGGCGCCAGCAGGAGGTCGGTCAAGGCACTCATTGTTGCGATTTGATCCTTTCAAGCCGCGCCGCGATTTCCTTTTCGCGATGCAACCGGTCGAGTTCGTCGAGCTCCTTGTCGCCGAGCACGCTTGCAGCGGGCACGCCCGTTACGCGTGCAATCGCCGCCATAGCTCGATCGGCACTCATCGTATTAGTCGCGGGAACCGTCCGGCCGGTTTCATGTGACGCGTGTTGCAGGAGGCTTGCCTCGAGATCGGCGAGGCGGACTTCGGCTTCACGTCGCGCGCCAAGCATTGCCTGCAAGGCCTTGGTCTGCTCGTCGATTTCGAGTTCGACGAAATCCATCGCGCGTTCCAGCGCAATCCCTTGGGATTCCAGATCAATTTGCCGAGCAACGCCGGCGCGTGCGAGGTCTTCGCGGTTTTCCGCAATCGCGAGACGGATTTTTTCAGTCAACGCGGCGACTTCGGCGTCCAGCTCCTCCCGCCGCCGCTTGAGGCGGAATTCCTCGGCGCGCGATTTGCCGAGCGCATAGCGCGCTTCGTCGGCGCCGGCATCGATCTCGCGGATCGCCTGTTTGACCAGTGCGACCTTGTTGCTGCTTTCGGCGTTGTCGATGGTCTGGCTGGCGATGGCGGCGAGAAGCCGGCCCATACGTGCAAGGATGCCTTCGTGAAGCATGGTCTTCTCCTCCGGTTGGATTGATTTCGATTTGACGGCGATCTGGATTTCGTAGGCGTGGCCGTCTGAGACCAGGTGAGCCGGGAAGGGACTTTCCCAGCCGGCAAGGTAGCCCGGGACATCGAACGGGACCAAGACGCGCCCCTGGACAGTGCTAATGGTCAGTGAAGTTGGTCCCTTGATCGCAAACAACTTGTCGTCGAGCGGAATCCGGCGCACCGCCGCGCCGGCCACGTAGCCGGCACGGTCGCGCAGGCCGAGCGTCACCAGCCGCGCCGGCAGGCCGGTCTCGACGCGGATCTTTTCGTAAGCCTGGGCGTGAAGCGCGACGAGGTTGGCGCCGACCGGCGCAACCTCGGCGAGGATCGTCATCATCCGGTCGTAGGCGGCAAAGGTCGCCTCGATGGCGGCGATGCCGGCCTCGTCGGGGGCGAGGGCGTATCGCAGCGTGGCCGCGGGCGTTTCGATCGGGATCTTGATCATGGTTCTATCATAAAGCACTTCCTCAGTGCTTTACAGAGGTCTCGCCGGTATCATTTTCGTGATTGCTAGATGCAGTTGCAAATGAGTTGCAATAAGAATGGATATCGGTCATCTTGTTGAAATGGATGCCCGAACGCCCGCACTGGGCCCGAAGCCCCCGATTGAGAGTGCAGTTATGACCGACACGACTGCCGCCGGCTGGCGCGCGGACGCCGCCGCGGGCACCCAGCGCAGCCTGCCTGAGGTCAATTCGACCATCGCGGTGCCCTTTGGCGGGCATTGGTCGCGTCGGCTGCTGGCCTTCCTCGGCCCCGGCTACCTGGTTTCGGTCGGCTACATGGACCCCGGCAACTGGGCCACCGACCTCGCGGGCGGGTCGAAGTTCGGTTACACGCTGCTGTCGGTGATCCTGCTGTCGAACCTGATGGCGATCCTGTTGCAGGCGCTCGCCGCGCGGCTCGGCATCGTCACCGACCGCGACCTCGCGCAGGCCTGCCGCGCCAGCTTTTCCCGCCCCGTCAACTTCATGCTCTGGCTGGCCTGCGAGGCCGCCATCATCGCCTGCGATTTGGCGGAAGTGATCGGCACCGCGATCGCACTCAAATTGCTGTTCGGCATTCCCTTGATCGGTGGCGCGCTGATCACCGCGCTCGACGCCTTCCTGCTGCTGCTGTTGATGAACAAGGGCTTTCGTTTCCTCGAAGCCTTCGTCATTTCGCTCCTGATCGTCATCGCGATCTGCTTTGGGATTCAGATCGTGGCTGCGGCCCCGCCGGTGGCCGCGGTGATGAAGGGCTTTATGCCATCGACCGAGATCGTCACCAATCCGGAGATGCTCTACATCGCGATCGGCATCATCGGCGCCACCGTGATGCCGCATAATCTCTATCTGCACTCCTCGATCGTGCAGACCCGCGCCTATGAACGAAACGACAAGGGGCGCCGCGAGGCGATCAAATGGGCGACGACGGATTCGACGATCGCCTTGATGCTGGCGCTGTTCATCAATGCCGCGATCCTGATCGTCGCCGCCGCCACCTTTCATGCGACCGGCCGCACGGAAGTGGCCGAGATCGGCCAGGCGTTTGAACTGCTGTCGCCGCTGCTCGGCCTCGGCATCGCCTCGACGCTGTTCGCGGTCGCGCTGCTTGCCTCAGGCCTCAATTCGACAGTGACCGCGACACTGGCCGGCCAGATCGTGATGGAGGGCTTTCTGCACCTGCGCCTGCCGAACTGGGCGCGGCGGCTGCTCACCCGCGGCATCGCCATCGTTCCGGTGGTGATCGTCACGGCGTTCTATGGCGAGCGCGGCACCAGCCAGCTCTTGGTATTCAGCCAGGTCATCCTGTCGATGCAACTGCCCTTCGCAGTGATCCCGCTGGTGAAGTTCGTTTCCGACCGCCGCAAGATGGGCGATTTCGCGATCTCCCGCAGTGTGGCCACGATGGCGTGGATCGTCGCGGGCATCATCGTCGCACTGAACGTGAAGCTATTGTTCGAGACGTTCTTCGGCTAGCGCCACGAACTCCCGCGTCATCGCGCCGCCTCGTGCGCAATTGCGCACTGGAACCGGGCGACCCAGTACGCCGCGGCTTCTAAATTTAGGTCCCTTCACTGCTGCCTCTGGAATACTGGATCACCCGC
>CAWHFN010000024.1:0-21777 GCA_963828475.1 uncultured Alphaproteobacteria bacterium | reverse complement strand
CGCTGCAGGTCGAAATCAACGGCGACACCTGCAAGCTCGCGCCGGAGGAGATGGTGTAGATGAGATCGCAGGTGTGTAGGATGGGTAGAGCGAAGCGAAACCCATCAGCGTCGTAACCAGGTATCGATGGGTATCGCTTCCCTCCACCCATCCTACGAGATGGCTCAAACCACGCCCACCATCCGCAACGCCACGCCCGCTACGCACGATCCCGCCAGCACCCACAGCATCCCGATGTTGAGACGGAAAATCGCGGTTGCCGCGGCTGCCGCCAGCACGAAGGCTGGGAGATCGAGACTTCCCCATACCGGCATGTCGAACGACAGCCCGAGCGAGCGAACCGGCACGGTCTGCCGGAACAGCGTGTGCAGCGCGAACCAGATCGACAGATTGAGGATCACGCCGACCACGGCCGCTGTGATCGCCGACAGCGCGCCCGCGAGCCCCTTGTTGCCGCGCAGCGTCTCGACATAGGGGGCACCGAGGAAGATCCAGAGAAAGCAGGGGATGAAGGTGACCCAGGTCGCCAGCAAGCCGCCCAGCGTGGCCGCAACCATCGGCGACAACGTGCCGGGATCGCGATAGGCGGCCATGAAGCCGACGAACTGCAGCACCATGATCAGCGGGCCCGGCGTGGTCTCGGCCATGCCGAGGCCGTCGAGCATCTCGCGCGGCTGCAGCCAGTGATAATGCTCGACCGCCTGCTGGGCGACATAGGCCAGCACCGCATAGGCGCCGCCGAACGTCACCAACGCCATCTTGGAAAAGAACAGCGCGATCTGGCTGAATACGTTGGCTTGCCCGAGTCCGATCAGCAGCGCGGCCACCGGAACCGCCCACAGCAACAGCCACACCGAGCTTACGCGCAACGCGCGGCCTACGCTCGGGCGGACGTGCTCCGGCAATTCCTCGCCGAGCAGGCTGTCGACGGCGGCGGCCTTCTTGTTGCCGCCGCCATGCGCGACGGCGGCGAATTCCGGCCACCCGCTGCGCGCGCCGAAATAGCCGATGGCGCCGGCCGCGATGATGATGACGGGGAAGGGGACGTTGAAAAAGAAGATCGCGACAAAGGCGATCGCGGCGAGTGCAATCATCACCCGGTTGCGCAGCGCGCGCTTGCCGACGCGAACGACCGCATGCACGACGATCGCGAGCACCGCGGCCTTCAGACCGAAGAAAATTGCCTCGACGAAGCCGACATTGCCATAGGCCGCGTAGATGTAGCTCAGCCCCATGATGGCGATGACGCCGGGCAGGATAAACAGGCCGCCGGCCATGATGCCGCCGGCGGTCCGGTGCAGCAGCCAGCCGATATAGGTCGCAAGCTGCTGCGCCTCCGGGCCCGGCAGCAGCATGCAATAGTTCAGCGCATGCAAAAACCGGCTCTCGGAGATCCAGTTCTTTTCCTCGACCAGGATGCGGTGCATCACCGCGATCTGTCCGGCCGGGCCGCCGAAGCTCAATACGGCGACCCGCAGCCAGACCTGGAAGGCTTCACCAAAGCTGATGCCGTGACCGAGGTCGCGGCTTGCGCCGGCCCCGGTCGCCTTGTCCGTGATGGCGTCCATTATGGCTTCGCCTTGTTGGTCGGCCAATTATGCGTCTCGCCGGAGGCGTCGCGGCACCACCGGTAGAACGCGTCGTACAGCAACATGCCGGCCTCCAGCTGCTCGAGATCGTCATCGAACATGCGCGACAGGCCGAGCGAGGCGGCGAGCAGGCCGGATGCTTCCGGTGACAGATCGAGCCGCCCGGTGTCGGCGCCGCGGACCATCGCCGCCAGCCGCAGCAGAGGCGGCGTCGCGAGCCCGAATTCCTCGACCATGACGTCGAAGGTGCAGAGCTCACCGCGGTGGCTCCAGAACACGTTCTCGATGTCGAAGGGGGCGGCGTTGAAGCGCTCGCCGACGGCGATAACCTCGGAAGGCGCCACGAACAGGAACACCGCGGTCGGATCGACAAAGCGGCGGATCAGCCACGGGCAGGCGATGCGATCGATCTTCGGCCGGGCCCTGGTCACCCAGACGGTGCGGCCCTGCGGGTCGCGCGGCGGCAGTTTCGATGCGTTCACCAGCGGAAGCTTTGCCTCCTTCCAGCCTTCAAAGCCGCCTTCGAGCGTTTCCGCGGCAACGTTGGAATGCCGCAACCAGGCGGCCGTGCCCTGCGCGAGCTTTGCCCCGCGCATGCAGATGACGATGGCTGAGTTTCCGGAAAATTTGCCGCTCCAGTCGCCGGCTTCCTTGTGGCTGCGCCTGATGGCGCCGGGAATCAGTCGCTGGTCGGCGGCGAAATCCTCGTCGGTACGAACGTCGATCAACGCCGGCAAATGCGCCGTGCCGATCAGTCGTGAAAGCTTGTCTGAAGATATCGTGGTGTAGGATGACATGGCTGCGCCCTCGTAAAAGAAAACGGGACGCGATACTTGGGCATGTCGCCTCGTGGGGAGATCGCAAAATCCCCATGCGCTGAATTAACCGCGTAGCCGTTCGGCTGTCAACCGGTTCGTAGGATGGGTGCTTGCGCTAACCCGACTTCAGTCCTAGCTTGGCTACATCGGGGACGAAGCAGGCTCCCCGTCAGACGGACCGCCGTCCAAGCTCTGCGCACTCTCGACATGTCGAGGATGGCGCATGGACGCAAGCGTGACCGATACTGCGGCCGAACCAAAACCCTCCACCGCCAACGCGCTGATCAGGTTGCTCTATCTCGCGCGGGGCCTGCGCGGCTTCGGCGACGGTTTTGCTATCATCATCCTGCCGGCCTACATGACGGCGCTGGGCTATGACGCCGTCGCAGTCGGCCTTGTTGCGACGGCGTCGCTTTTGGGAACTGCGCTGCTGACGCTGATCACGGGCTGGATCGCGCCGCGCCATGATCTGCGCGCGCTCCTGATCTTTGGCGCAGGTCTGATGGCTGCCACCGGTTTGGCGTTTCCGGCCGTGGAGCAGTTTGCCTTGATCGCGCTGGTCGCGTTCATCGGTACCATCAATCCCTCCGGCGGCGACCTTGGCGTGCTGGTGCCGCTCGAACACGCGGTGCTGGCGAAGAGCGCGACCGACGACCGTCGCACGCAGGTGTTCGCCCGCTATAGCCTGATCGGGGCGCTCTGCACCGCCGCCGGCTCGCTGGCGGCAACCTTACCTGATTTGCTGGTTTCGCACGGCAGCACGATGCTCGGCGCGTTCCGCCTGATGTTTTATGCGTATGCCGCGCTCGGGATACTGAGCGCCGCGCTCTATCGCTACGTGCCGCACACGCGCGGCGGGGAGAGGGCGCCACAGACGCCGCTCGGGCCTTCGCGCGGCACCGTCTACAAGCTCGCCGCGTTGTTCAGCATCGACGCCTTTGCCGGCGGTTTCGTCGCGCAATCGCTGCTGGTGCTCTGGCTGTTCGAGCGCTTTGATCTTTCATTGTCTGCGGCCGGATTGTTTTTCTTCTGGTCGAGCACGCTCAGCGCGTTTTCCTATCCGGTCGCCGCCTGGATCGCCAAGCGTATCGGCCTCGTCAATACCATGGTGTTCACGCACATTCCTTCCAGCATCTTCCTGATCCTGGCGGCGTTCGCGCCGAATCTCTATGTGGCGCTTGGGCTGCTGCTGTTGCGCTCGGCGCTGTCGCAAATGGATGTGCCGACCCGCACCTCTTACGTCATGGCGGTGGTGACGCCGGCCGAGCGGCCGGCGGCCGCCAGCGTCACCGCCGTGCCGCGCAGCCTTGCATCCGCGATTAGCCCGGCGATTGCGGGCGCGCTCTTGATGACGTCGTTTACGGGGCTGCCCCTGGTGGTCTGCGGCACGCTGAAGATCGCCTACGATCTCGCGCTGTTGTTCTCGTTCCGCCATATCAAGCCGCCGGAGGAGCAGGGGCGTTAGACCGGCACGGCCCCGTGCGCTATCGCTCGTTCTTCACGGCAAAGGGGCTCATCAATCGGCGCTCGTCGCGACCATGCGACCATTGCGCCAGTTTGACTTCCGGAAAGTCGGCGGTGTTGGCTTCGTCAGAGCGGAAGGCGATTTTCTGGCTGGCCTGGACCTGATACTTGGCGGCCTGCGCGAGCCAATACCATTTCTTGTCAGGTTCTCTCAGCGCGCGCTGACGGCACTCGGCTTCCAATTCACGTAGGCGTATCGCTTCTTGCATTGCCAATTCCAGAACCTTGAGGCGTCCAAGACGCCGGAGCCTCGAACCACCGGAAAAGTAGTTCCGGTTAACTTGTCTGACAAAAATTTCTTAGCGTCATGCTATGGGGGTTCGATGCAATTGATTGAAATTTTGGATTGGATTGAGGCGATAATGAGCGAGCGCGGCCGGTTGCAGGCCGAACCCATCTCACCGTCGGCATGGGAACGGGCGCCGCGGCGCTGATCCTGGTCGCGTCGCTGACGGGAAGCGTTGCGGCATTGAGCCAGTTCAGTACGCCGCAATGGATCGCCGGTATTTATCTTGGCGTTGCCGGCGGCGCATTGGCGTTCATCCTGTGGGTGCTGGCGCTGGAACGGGCGTCGCCGACGCGCGTGGCCAACACGATGACCATCAATCCGCTCGCGGCGGGGCTGCTGGCTACGCAGCTGGTCGGAGAGCCGATCACGCCGAATCTCGTGCTCGGGCTTGTCGCGGTGTTCGCCGGGATCTGGATCGCTACGTCGAAGGTCAGGAAAGCCTTGAATGCGTGACGCTCACGCCGCGGTAATGGCCTCGATCTCGATCAGGAAATCCGGGCCGTAGAGTTTCGAAACCTCGACCAGCGTGACCGGGGCTCAGGCGGATTGATGCGGTTGATCATTCAGGCGTCCTCCTCTTTCGTCACGCTTCGAGGCGGCGGTGCACGCAGCAAGCACAGCGCCAGCAGCGCGGCAAGACTGAGCGCCGACGACACGATCAGGATGCGGCTGCCCATCACGTCGATCAGCAGGCTGAACGCCAGCGGCGCGCCGGCCTGCGCGATCCGCGCCGGGGCGCCGACGACCCCGAGGCGGTAGGCATAGTTCTGCGGGCCAAAGATCGCGAGCGGCATGGTGCCGCGCGCAATGGTCAAAATGCCGTTGCCCGTGCCGTGAAAGATGGCGAATACGCTCGCCGCGCCGCCGCCTGCCAATCCGATAATGGCGGCGCCGATCGGATGCGTCAGGCACGCCAGCCGGCCCGATACCAGCGGGTGATATCGCGACAGAAAGCTTGCCTCGAAGATGCGCGCCGCCACCTGCGATGGCCCGATCAGCGCGCCGGCCGCGACAGCCTGCAGCGATGTCGCGCCGGCGGCTTCCAGAATCCGCGGCAAATGCGCGGCCATCGCACCGGTGACGCTCCACGCCGCGGCGAAGGCAAACGCCAGCAGGATCATGGTACGGTCGAGCGGAATGTGCGGCTTGACGGCGGCGGCAACCGCAGCCTTCGCGCCGGCGACCTGTGGCAGCATCAGCCAGTTGATCGGCAGGCCGATCAGGATGTGCGCCGCTGCCCACGCAAAACAGGTGTTGCGCCAGCCGATCGTCTCCAGCCCCCACGCCGTCAGCGGCCATCCGACGGTGGAAGCAAAGCCTGCGATCAGGGTGATGCCGGTGATCGAGTGCCGCGCCGCGTCACCGTAGATGCGGCCGAGCGCGCCGAAGGCGGCGTCGTAGAGGCCCGCGCCCATGCCGATGCCGAGCAGGAGCCAGGCGACGAGCAGGATTGGTATCGAATAGGTCAGGCCGAGCAACGCCAGGCCTGCGGCCAGCACGAGGTTGGAAAGTGACAACACGGACCGGCCGCCGACCAGATCAATCTGCCGGCCGATGCGCGGCCCGAGCATAGCCGAGATGACAAGCGAAGCAGAAAAAGCGGCGAAGACCCAGTTCGAGGATACGCCGAGATCGCGGGCGATGGGATCGGCGAGGATCGCCGGCAGATAATAACTCGACGCCCAAGCCAGCGTCTGGGTGGTGCCGAGCGCGACAATGATGGAAAATTGAGTTCGGTTCACGGCTGTGGCGTCTCTTTTCTCGACCAGAACAGCGCCAGCGGTCCAAGCAGGATCCCCGCCGCCAGCACCGAAAATGCGGCCATCCAGGCCGATGAATTCTGCGGCCCGCCCGTGGCGTCCAGCGCCACGCCAACCGCCCACGCGCCAAGCGCGGACAGGCTGAAGCCGACCGTGGAATGCATCGCCATGGTCGCGCCGCGATATTGCGGGTCAGCAGCCATCGACATGCCCGAGGTCAAGGCGCCGGAATTGGCGGGAACCGTTATGGCGTAGACCAGTATCAAGGGCAGCAGCAGCCAGGGCGACCTGTCAGCGCATACACCGATCAGAAGCGCGACCGCAGCGGAGCAGAACATCACCGCCGTAATGGCGCGATGGCGGCCGAGCCTCAGCGCGAATTCATTGCCGAGAATGCTCGCGGGCATCGCGAGCAGCGAGAACAAGACGCTGACCACGATCGGCGTCAAGATCGAGGCGTTTGAATCTCTTAGCGAGACAAAGGTCCAGAACGCCACGATCCAGGTTCTGATGCCGTAGAGCTCGAAACAATGCGCGCCGTAGCCGAGGACGAACCCCATCGCTTGCCGATTTCGAAACACCGGCGCGAAATCCAGCAGGCGTCCCGTCGCCGGCTTCGGCTCGACCGGTCGCAGCAGGAAACAGACGGTGAGCATCACGAGCGGCCCGGCGGCGGTGACAAAGAACGCGCTGCGCCAGCCCCAGGCTTCGGCGACCAGCTGGGAAACCAGAAACGACAGGCCGACCCCGAACGAGAAGCTCGACGTGTAAAGCGTGATCGCGCGGGAGGAATCGCCTGGCGCGAGCCGGTCCGTCAGCGCCTTGAGGCCCGGCATATAGGCGCCGGCAAAGCCCGCGCCGGCGACCGCATTGAAAAGGGCGCCTGACCAAAGCCCGGTCGCGAACAGGCCGAACAGCAATGTGCCGAGCGCGCTGACCGCCGAGCCTGCGATCAGGATTTTGCGCGCGTCGATGCGGTCGGTCAGCGTCGCCAGCACCGGCACGGTCAGCATGTAGCCGGCGGCGCCTGAGCCAGCCAACAGGCCAGCCTGCGCGCCGCTCAGATGCCACTCCGGAATCAGGAATGCCGCCAGAATGGAAGGCACGACGACATGCGGTAGCAGGCTGCCAAGCTGCCCCACGCACATCGCGACAATGACGGATCGGCCTTCCAGAAAAATTCCGTTCACTCCCTATTGTTCTATTGATCAGGAGGCGCAGCCGCACCCCGTCTTGCCGTTCTGCTTTGCTTTTTCATCGGCGACGCAGCAAGCGCCAACATCGGATAATGCAGGGCCGCCGCAACAATTGCTGGCATCTGGCGCAAGCGATCGGCTGCAGACGCCGGTCTCGGGCAGCACCAGTTCGACGCGCTCCGCGGCTTCGCGGTCGCCGGCGATGTCGGCAGCGATCGAACGTACCTGCTCGTATCCCGTGAGCATCAGGAAGGTCGGCGCGCGGCCGTAGGATTTCATGCCGGCGAAATAGAAGCCGGGTTCGTCCTGCGCCAGTTCACGCGCGCCGTGCGGCCGCACGGTGCCGCAGCTATGCTCGTTGGGATCGATCAGCGGCGCCAGCGCGACCGGGCACTCGATGGCAGGGTCGAGCCGGGTACGCAGTTCGCGCACGAAATCCAGCTCGGGCCGAAAACCCGTCGCCACGATGAGTTCGTCGACCACCGTCCGGCGGGCGCTGCAGCCCGATATGGCGCCGACGACGAGGCGAGCGCCGTCGGTGGCGAGATGCGAGAGGCGAAATTCGCTTTCGACCTCGATCCGGCCTGCCGTTACCAGCGCGGCGAAGGCGGCGCCAAGTTCGCCGCGGGCGACCAGCTTGTCATTGGCGCCGCCGCCGAAGGCCTTGGCGGGATCGCTGCCGCGCAACAGCCAGACCGGCCGGGTGTCAGGCACTTCTGCCGCAAGCTTCGCCAGATCGGTCAGCGTGCCGATCGCGGAATGCCCGGCACCCAGCACGGCGACGGTCTTGCCGGCATAGCGCGCGCGGTCCTTACCCAATACGTCGGGCATGCCGTAGGCGACCCTGTCGGTGGCTTCTGTCTCGCCGATGGCGGGCAGGCCGTTCGCGCCCGCCGGATTAGGCGAATGCCAGGTGCCGGATACGTCGATGACCGCATCCGCCTTGACGATCTCGGGACCTTTCCCGTTCTGATACCGGATTTCGAACGGCGCCGCTTCGCGGCCCTTGGTCTTGAGTTTGTCGAAGCCAGCACGGCTGATGCCGGTGACGCGGCTCGACGTGCGGATGTGGGGCTTGAGCGCGGTGTTGTTGGCGAGCGGCTCGAGATAGCGCTCCACCATCTCGGCGCCGGTTGGATACTGATCGGGTTCGGGCGAGTTCCAGCCCGTCGCCGCCAAGAGGCGCGCCGCTGCCTTGTCGAGGTTGTATTCCCATGGCGAGAACAGTTGGACGTGGCCCCATTGCCGCATGGCATGGCCGACGGTGTCGCCGGCTTCCAGCACGATCGGCTGCAGGCCGCGTTCCAGAACATGGGCGGCGGCGGCAAGGCCGACCGGCCCGGCTCCGATGATGGCGACGGTCTTGGCTTCGCGCATGGAGTTCTCCCATAAAACTGGAAATATCGAAATATAGGTCGCAAACGATGACGCTTATGCCGCCGTCTTGGCATCCCTTGTCTCGGCGCTTTCGGTGCAGCATTCGGCGACCAGAAAACCCACCAGATCCCGCATCACTTCGTAATTGGCGTGGCAGATCAGCGTGGTCGCATCGCGCACCTGGGTCACCAGGCCGACCACCACCAGCGCCTTGATGTGGTGGGAGAGGGTGGAGGGCGCGATCTTCAGCTTCTCCTGCAGGCGGCCAACCGCTAGCCCGGCGCCCCCGGCACGGATCAACGCGCGGTAGATTTTGAGCCGGGTCGGATTGCCCAGCGCTTCGAGGTGAGCAGCGGCGTCGTCGAGTTTCATGTGGACATGCTCTCACGCCAGTCCAGTCCCGTCAACCGTATTTCCAGAAATATCGAAATATGCGCGGCAACACTCCCCCCTCTTCGGCGTTGTTCAGACCGGGGACAGGCGTTGACAGGGAGTAATATATCTATAAGTCTGGATATATGGAATCGGAACAGGCCATCCTGGCGCTCGCCGCCCTTGCGCAATCGACGCGCCTCGACGTGTTTCGCCTGTTGACGAAGCACGAGCCGGAAGGGCTCGCGGCCGGCGACATCGCCAAGGCGCTCGCCGTGCCGCAAAACACCATGTCGTCGCATCTGGGAATCCTGTCCCGCGCAGGAACTCGTGACGGCGCAGCGCTTCAGCCGCTCGATCGTCTACCGCGCCGACCTCAAGGCCTTTCAGGCCGTCGTGCTGTTCATGCTGCGGGATTGCTGCGACGGCCGCCCCGAAATCTGCGGGCCATTGATCGAAGACCTCATGCCTTGCTGCCCGCCAAAGACGAGGAGGAAAGCGCATGTCTGAGCGCGTCTACAACGTTCTCTTCCTCTGCACGGGGAATACCGCCCGTTCGATCCTGGCGGAATTGATCCTCCGAAAGGACGGTCACCGCAACTTCCGCGCCTTCTCCGCAGGCAGTCAGCCGAAAGGGACGGTCAATCCGTTTGCGATCAAGGTGCTCAACCGCCTCGATTACCCCACGGACGAATTGCGCTCTAAAAGCTGGGAGGAGTTTGCGCGCAGCGATGCACCCGTGATGGATTTCGTCTTTACGGTTTGCGACAATGCGGCCGGAGAGTCCTGTCCGATATGGCCGGGGCAGCCAATGACGGCGCATTGGGGCATCGCGGACCCTGCGGCGGTCGAGGGCACGGACATCGAGAAGGAAGCTGCCTTCGTCACGGCATTTCGCTATCTCAAGAATTGAGTTGCGGCCTTTACGAGCTTGCCGTTGGAAAGCATCGACCGGCTGTCGCTTGGGACGAAGTTGCGCGATATCGGCCGCATCGCTGGCTCGACGTCGGGCCGGGAGAAGGCGAGCTAATGCCCGAATTCGATCTGCCACGCCGGCTCGCGGCCGAAGCCCTCGGCACCGCGCTATTGGTCGCGACCGTCGTCGGCTCCGGCATCATGGCCGAGACTTTGACGAAAGACGTCGCGCTGGCGCTGCTTGGCAATACGCTGCCGACCGGCGCAATCCTGGTGGTACTCATTAGCATTCTCGGACCCGTCTCGGGCGCGCATTTCAATCCCGCGGTATCGCTGGTGTTTGCCTTGAAAGGCGAACTGACGCCGCGCGATGCGCTGGGTTACGTTGCCGCGCAGGTGGCCGGGGGGATCGCAGGAACCATGGTGGCGCATGCGATGTTCGCGCTGCCGCTGATTGACGCCTCGCTGAAAATGCGAACCGGCGGCGCGCAATGGTTTGCCGAGAGCGTCGCCGCCTTCGGCCTTCTGGCGACTATCCTCGCCGGCATCAGGTTCAACCGCACGGCCGTTCCCTGGCTGGTCGGCCTCTACATCACCGCGGCCTACTGGTTCACCGCCTCGACCTCGTTTGCCAATCCTGCCGTTGCCATCGCGCGCTCGATGACCAATACGTTTTCGGGCATTCGCCCCGCCGATCTGCCCGGCTTTATCGCGGCCGAACTCTGCGGCGCGGTCGTGGCGCTGATCTTCATGAACTGGCTGCTGCGCGGGGCGGGCGAGGCGGCAACGACCAGGGAGGCCCGATCATGACCGTCACGATCTATCACAATCCCGCCTGCGGCACCTCGCGCAACACGCTGGCGATGATCCGCCAGAGCGGCGAGGAGCCCGAGGTGGTCGAGTACCTGAAGACGCCGCCGACCCGCGCCCGGCTGGTCGAACTGATCGGCGCGCTCGGCATTTCGCCGCGCGACCTGCTGCGCGAAAAGGGCACGCCGTACGCCGAGCTTGGTCTTGCCGATCCCAAATGGAGCGACGACGAACTGATCGATTTCATGCTCGCGCATCCGATCCTGATCAACCGTCCGATCGTGGTGACGTCGAAGGGCGTGCGGCTGTGCCGGCCGTCGGAGCTGGTGCTTGATCTGCTCGACAACCCGATCCAGTCCTTCGTCAAGGAGGACGGCGAGGCGGTGATGCGCGCGAAGGGTTGAAGCGCGCGAGCCTTTCACCCGTCACGATTGCGCGGCATAATGGCCGCATGGAACTCACGCCCCGTCTACGCCTGATGAACTGGCTGGTCAGCCAGGGTCTCACAGGCCTGCCCGAGAACGACCTGATCCGCGGTTTCTGCGAACGCTGCTGCGCCGAAGGCGTACCCGTGTCGCGCGGGATGGTCTTCATCGATACGCTGCACCCGATCTTCGAGGGCCGCGGCTTTCGCTGGAACGACGCCGAGACCAACGAGAGCGACGTCTTCGAATATGGCTCGACCAACGAGGGCGAAGCCGCGCAGGCCTGGCGCAGTTCGATCTTCTATCACATGCTCGAAAACGGCCATGTGGAACTGCCGATCGAACTCGCCAACGACGCGTCCTACAATTTCAAATTCACCAGCGATCTCGTCGAAAAAGGCCACAAGCATCTGGTGGCCTATGTGCATCAGTTCGGCGAGGCCGGCACCATGGGGCAGATGGACTGCGTCTATTCCTACTGGGTGACGAGACGCGACGAGGGCTTTGGCGCGCAGGGGATGGCGGCATTGCGCGATCTCGTGCCGGTGCTGGGGCTTGCGATCAAGAGCGCGGCGCAGGCCGATATCACCAGGACACTGGGCCGGGTCTATCTCGGGCGCGACGCTGCCGAACAGGTACTGCGCGGCCGGATCGCGCGCGGCGTCACCGAGCGCATCAATACCGTGCTATGGTTCTCCGACCTGCGCGGCTCGACCGCGATCAGCGAGAGCATCGATCCCGGCGAGATCATCCCGTTCCTCAACGATTACGCACAGGCCTCGATCGACGCCATTCATGAGGCCGGCGGCGAGGTGCTGAAATTGATCGGGGACGGCGTGCTGGCGATGTTCACCCATGAGAACATGGCGAAGGCCAAGCGCGCCGCGCTGCGCGCCGAACATCGCTTCCGGCGCAACATGAAGACGCTGACCGCCCGCCGCACCGCCGAGGGCCGCGCGGTGACCTCCGCCCATGTCGGCCTGCATGTCGGCGAGGTGTTTTACGGCAATATCGGCAGCGATGACCGGCTCGACTTCACCGTGGTCGGCCCGGCGGTCAACGAGGTCAGCCGCATCGCCTCGATGTGCCGCTCGGTCGACCGCGAATTGTTGATGTCATCGGCGTTCCGTGCCGGCCTCGATGCCGCCGGGCGAAACTACCTGGTGTCCACCGGCCGCTATGCGCTGCGCGGCATCGGCCGCGCGCAGGATTTGTACACGCTCGATCCGGATATCGTCGCGGACGAAGTCGTGGCAGGAAAGTACGAGCGGTATCTGGCAGGTTAGGCCCAAGCGGGGCAGGTGGCGTCCGGTGACGGAACGCTTCGGACCCCCTACAACTCTCGGCTTCTTGAACCGCACCTCCTTGAACACCTTCCCGTGGCCCCCAATTTCCGGACATGAACACCGTATTGATCTCGGGTGCAGGAATCGCTGGGCCAACGCTGGCCTTCTGGCTGAGAGCGGCCGGGTTCCAGCCCACGTTGGTCGAGCGCGCAGCCGACCTGCGCAACGGTGGCTACGTCATCGACTTCTGGGGGCTCGGTTACGACATTGCCGAGCGCATGGGGCTGATTACGGAAATCAACCGCGCCGGCTATCATGTGCAGGAAATGCGGATCGTCGACGACCAGGGTCGGCGTGTGACCGGATTTGGAACCAGGGTCTTCACCGAGTTGACGGGCGGGCGTTACGTGACGCTGAGGCGCAGTGACCTGTCGCGACTGCTGTTCGGGCAGATCAAGGGAACCACGGAAGTCATTTTCGACAACGAGATCGTCAGCCTCGATCAGCAGTCAGATGGCGTGCGGGTTCGATTGAATCACGGGGGCGAGCGGCGGTTCGACCTGGTTATCGGCACCGATGGGCTGCATTCGGCCGTTCGCGGCCTCGCATTCGGACCGCAGCAAAATTTCGAGAAACATCTCGGCTATGTCGTCGCGGCTTTCGAGGTCGCCGGCTATCGTCCGCGAGACGAGGACGTCTACCTGATGTATGGACAGCCGGGGCGGATGCTCGGCCGTTTCACGTTACACGATGACAGAACGCTGTTCCTGTTTGTCTTCGCTGCGGGAGGCGATTTGCTGCCGCGTACGCTGGACCTGCAGAAGGCGATGCTGCGGGAGGTCTATGGCGGCGGGGAGTGGGAATGCCCGCAGATCCTGCAGCGGCTTGATGAAACGGACGAGCTCTATTTCGATCGCGTCAGCCAGATCCGGATGGCGAACTGGTCGCGAGGCCGCGTCGCGCTGGCCGGCGACGCTGCGTTCTGCGTATCGCTGGTGGCCGGACAGGGCTCGGCGCTTGCCATGATTTCGGCTTACGTGCTGGCCGGCGAACTCGCCACCGCCGGAGGAAATCACGATGCGGCTTTCAACAACTACGAAGCGCGCTTGCGGAATTTCATCCACGCCAAACAGCAGGCGGCGGAGCGTTTCGCACCAGTCTTCGCCCCCAGAACTGCCGGGGGACTGTGGTTTCGCAATCAGGTGATAAGGGCGTTTGCAATTCCCGGCCTGGCCCGGTTTTGGGCCGGCAAGGACATCGTCGATGTCCTGCAGCTTCCCGATTACCGTTGGCCGCATTTACAGGAGCTTCTTCCCCGTTCTGAACATCCTGGCCCGGAGCGTTTAAGGGGTCTGCACTGCCGGCAGGAGACATGATCTACGTCAATACATGAGTCCTGGTTGCTGTCTCAACTTGCTGATACGGAAGAAACGGAAGCAAGGCATGTCAGCTACCGAAATTGCGAAAACCCATTTCTCGGCGGCCGTAGCGGAAGCGGAAAGCGCAGGCCTGGATTGCGACGGTGTCTGCCGTGCGCTCCTGGGTCTTGTCGTGGCCAAATATCTTGAGAACAGGGAGGTTTCCGACGTTCAGTCGGAACTCCGCTTCGTCGCCGACAATTGCGATCCTGATACCGATTTCATGTTCATGCGGCCCTAGCGGGCCTTGATCAGCGAGGTTTGGCCCGCAGCGTGTAGAGCCCGACCGCGGCAAGCGAGAACACCGTCAGCACCACGCCGAGTGCGAACAGCGCCTCATGCGAGATCGTGGCGGCAAGCCAGACGCCGATCGCGGCCGTCATCATCTGCCAGAAGCCGACGAGGGCGGAGGCCGCACCCGCCTTCTCGCCGAATGGCGACAACGCCTGTGCGGTTCCCAGCGGGTTGACGATGCCCATACCGAGCAGGAACACGCTCATCGCCGCGAGGAACGGCAGGAATGACGGGCTGTACAGCGAGACCAGCAGCATCGCGATGCTGCCGACAGCTGCCGCGAACAATCCGCCCCGGATCGAGCGGTCGAGCCCGTAGCGCGGCGCCAGCTTTGTCGCGAGCATGCCGGCGGCGAACACGATCAACACGGTGCCGGCGAAGAACAGGCCCAGTTGAATCGGCGTGAAATGCATCGCCTCGATCAGGATGCGTGGCGCGGCCGAAAAGATCGAGAACAGACCGCCCATGATCAGGCTCACGGTTGCGGCCGGCACCACGAAGCGGCGGTCGGCGATCAGGCCAACATAGTTTTTGGCGATGGCGAGCGGATCGAGCGGCGTCCGCGTCGCATGATGGGTCTCGCCGAGCACGGTGCCGTAGGTGAGGGCGCCGAGCGCGGCGAAGGCCGCGACCAGTACGAACTCGGAACGCCAGCCAAAATAGTGATCGAGCGCGCCGCCGAGCAGCGGCGAGAAGCCGGGTGCCGCCGCCATCGCAATCATGATCAGCGCCATCGCACGCGCCAGCGCGGCGCCGGAGAACATGTCGCGGGCGATTGCCCGGGACAGCACCGAGGTGGCGCACGCTCCGGCCGCCTGGATCACACGGCCGGCCAGCAGGCTTGGCAGATCGGTGGCGAGGGCGCACCAGATGCTGCCGGCGAAGAACACCGCGAAGCCGATCAGCACCGGCCAGCGGCGGCCGTAGCGGTCCGAGATCGGCCCAACCACGAGCTGGCCGACGGCGAAGACCGCCAGGAAGATGGTGATGGCGGAGGTGACCGCAGCACTCGACACCTTCAGCGACGCCGCCATCTGCGGCAGCGACGGCAGCAGGATATTGGTGGCGAGCGTGCCGGTGGCGGCAAGGCCGGCCAGAACGGCGATCTGCAGGACGGGCGAGCGCGCCTCGACGCGGGGGCTGGCGTCGATCGCGGCGGTCTGATCGGTCATGGCGGGTTCCCGTTCTTACATTATTAGATGACGTATATCATATAAAACGGGATCGGAAAGCAGGGAAGGGTCTCCGGGGGCATTTTGGAACAAACATGTATTCACCTCGTCATATGTGGACGGCCCCTATTGGCAAGCTCTTTTTGACGTTGCGAACGATTGGTCTGCTGCGGTCATATGTCCGGCCTTTTGGTGCGGGGTTATGACCGCTGGCCCTGATGATATCCGATTACCGTGGTCCCGATCATTGCGGCGAGCTTGAAGCTCGTGACGTGTGGCGGGGTGTCCCTGGCTTTCGGCGGGTGACCGTTTCGTTCATCACATCTTAGCGCTTGCCAAACTCGAACCGGCGAACTCCTCCTTGGATGCCCCTTAAGGCGGCGGGGACTGGACTTATGCCTTGACGTACGTCTCGGTGCGGAAGCTTTCTCCGGTTGTCATGATCGCCCAGCAGATCCTGGCCAGCTTGTTGGCCAGTGCCACGGCCGCGAGCCGTTCGGGCTTTCGGGCCCGCAGCGCGTTGATCCAGTCGGCGAGAGCGCCCTTGCGCTTGCCAACCACGCGCAACACCGAGGTCGCCCCCACGACGAGCATCTTGCGTATGTAGCGGTTGCCCTGCTTGGTAATGGCCCCGAGCTTCTCCTTGCCGCCACTGGAATGTTGCTTGGGGGTCAGCCCAAGCCAGGCCGCAAAGTCTCGCCCCGATCTGAACACGCTCGGATCGGGAACGCTGGCGGCCACCACCGAGGCGATCAGCGTGCCGATGCCGGGTACCTCATCGATCAGGCAGCTTTTCTGATTTTTCTTATGCGCCTTGGCGATATCGTCGTCGATGGCATCGATCGACTGGTCGAGCCCCTCAAGATGCCGAGCCAGCTCCGTTACCATCGCCTTGGCGATCTGCGGAAGCCGCGCATCTGCCTGCGCCAGAGCCAACAGTTCATCGACCCGGCCAATGCCTTTGGCGACGACCAGACCGAACTCGGCAAGATGCCCGCGCAGTGCGTTAACACTCATGGTGCGTTGCTTGATCAACAGTTCGCGGCTCTTGTGCAGCATCAGCACGGCTTGATCATCGGCACTTTTGACCGGTACAAAGCGCATCTCCGGGCGCGCCATCGCCTCGCAGATCGCTGCCGCATCAACCGCATCGTTCTTGCCGCGCTTGACATAGGGCTTGATGTAAGCCGGCGGTATCAGCACCACCGTATGCCCCATCGCGATAAGTTCGCGGGCCCAATGATGTGCCGAGCCGCAGGCCTCCATGCCGACCCGGCAAGGCTCGATCTGCGCATAAAACTCCAGCACTTTCGATCGCTTCAACTTGCGCGACACCGGCATACCGTCTTCACTAGCAAGCCCGTGAAACTGAAAATAATTCTTGCCCAGATCAACAGCGGTTCTGATAAACTTCTTCATTGGACGGCCTCCCTCTTTGTGGCGCTCCGGCGACCACGTTTTGGCACTCGATGCCGTTTAGGTGGGGCCGTCCACAACATCATTGCGAGCGAAACGAAGATTCCATGGGGAGTGGATAGCGACCAAGTCTGAGGCCAGACTGAGGTTGCAAAACCACTCAACCTGGAGACAACGATGTTGCTCGATCATCCTTCCGACGGACTGACCGCTATCCGCACGCATATTGGCGCAATTTTTGTGTCGCTGGAACTGAGCCGAAAGAATTGGCTGGTGACGTCGTTGTCGCCGGGCAAGGGCGAGAAGATGTCCAGGCACAGCGTCACGGCGGGCGATGTGGCGGGGCTTTTGGCGCTGTTTGCGGAACTTGGGCGCAAGGCGGAGGCCCGGACCGGCCAAAGCTATCCGATCATCACGATCCAGGAGGCGGGGCTGGACGGGTTCTGGCTGCACCGGGTTCTGCAGCAGAACGGCATTGAGAGCCACGTGGTCGATCCGGCCTCGATTGCTGTGCCGCGACGGCGAAAGCGCGCCAAGACGGACAAGATCGACGGCGAGACGCTGTTGCGGACGCTTCTGGCCTACAAGCGCGGCGAGCCGCGGGTCTGCGCGATGGTGGTGGCGCCCTCGCCCGAGGAGGAAGACCGGCGCAGGCTTTGCCGCGAACGGCAAGCCTTGATCGCGGAGCGCATCAGGCATGTGAACCGGATCAAGGGGCTTCTGTTCGCGCAGGGGATATCCGACTACAAACCGCTGCGGCGCGACCGGCGGGCGCGGCTTGAGGCGTTGCGCACCGGAGACGGGCGGGAGCTGCCGTCGCACCTGAAGGCGCAGATCGGCCGCGAGCTCGACCTGATCGAGCTGCTGCTGAAACAGATCAAGTCCGTCGAGGCCGAGCGGGATGCCCTGCTCGCGGCGGCGAGAAAGCCTGCAAGCGAAGCGGCCGCGCCGAACCCGGTCACGATGCTGCTCGCCTTGAAAGGAATGGGCGCCAACTTCGCTGCCGTGCTCTGGTCGGAGGCGTTCTATCGGCAGTTCGCTAACCGCCGCCAGGTCGCCGCCTATGCCGGCCTTGCCGCCACGCCTTGGCAAAGCGGAGGCATCCGGCACGAGCAGGGGGTGTCGAAGGCCGCAATCCCAGGCTGCGGACCACCATGGTCCAGGTCGCCTGGCTGTGGATAGGTCATCAGCCGAACTCTGCCCTGACGCGCTGGTTCAAGGAGCGAAGCCCGCAAGGCCGCAAGCGCGCGATCGTGGCGCTGGCGCGCAAGCTTCTCGTGGCGTTGTGGAAGTACGTCACCCAGGGCGTCGTGATCGAGGGGGCGGTGATGAAGACCGCCGCTTAGCATAAAGCCCGCTTCCAACTTCCAATCTGCCGAGGCCCGATCAGCCTCGGAAGATCCGGGTGGACGAACCGATGGATTGCATGGCTTCAAACGCCGCAACGAAGAATGGCCTCGTCCTCTCGAGCCTGCCCGCCGCAAGCGGAATCCTGGTGCGGTCGCCTCGCGCGACGACCGAATGTGAGTTTGATCTGGCAAGCAACCCAGATCGCCAAACCGGCTCGAACCCTGGATCGCAAATGCGAGGATTGAAGATGCCCTGACCGAACCGCCATCACGAGGAGCCCCTGTCGTGCCCAACCCACCAAGCATGATGCCGTGCTCGCTCAACTCAAGGCCAAGCCGCTGCGCGGCGGCCCCAACGGGCCGGCCTTGACTTGATCTGCGCGCGTCATCCTGCAAAGCCCGCGGTCGGGACGGAAAGGTGGCCGCAGTCGAACAAAAAGGTAACTGCTCATCCTTGACACACACATTCCCCATGTGAGCAATCCATCGTGCCGCGGGAAGAAAGAATGGATTGCTTCGTTTCGCTCGCAATGACGGTTCTGCTAGAACGAGGCTTAGCAGCCTGCCGGCTCGCCCACCATGTCCGGCTGTCGCGCCAGCGAGACTGCCGGCGACAGCAGGATGACCAGCGCCTGCGCGCCGAAGATCGTGGCCGCCAGATAGAGGCAGGCTTCCGCGCCATAAATCCCGCCGACGATGGCGCCCAGCGCGGAGCCGAGCGGCCGGGCGCCATAACTCATGATGTTGATGGCGGAGACGCGTCCGAGCAGCGACGGCGGCGTCACCGATTGCCGCAGCGTGGTGGTCGAAATCACCCACAGGATCGGGCCGACGCCGAGCAGGAAGAAGCTCAGGCCGGCGAGCCAGGCCGTCGGCGCGACGGTCGTCAGCGCCATCACCATGGCGGCGATGAAGCCGGTGACGGGTCCGAGCCCGATCACGGTGCCGAAGGCCAGCCGCTTCATCACCCGCGTTGCCGCGAGCGCGCCGGCCACCATGCCGACGCCATACATCCCAAGCGTCACGCCGACGCCGGTGGCCGACAGTCCGAGGTGGCGCACCGCGTAGGGCACGAACACGGCCAGCAGCAGGAAGGAGGCCGTATTGAAGATGAATTGCGTGATGAACACCGGCCGCAGCAGCGGATGATGCAGCACGAAATTGGCGCCTTCCTTGATCTCCTGCAGTGGATGGCGGCGCGGGGCAGGGGTGCGCGCCGGTTCATAGATGCCTGACAGCAGCACGACCGCGATCACGGACAACGCCGCGGCAAAGCCGAACGCGGGTGCTGCGCCAACCCATCCGACCAGCACGCCGCCGAGCGCCGGGCCGCTGGCGAACGCGATTGTGCGCGCCAGCTCGATCCGCGCATTGGCCGCGGGTAATTGTTCCGACGTCACCAATGATGGCACCAAAGCTGGTGCGGCAACGCTGTAGGCAACCGTTCCGCACACCGCGATGAAGCCGAGCAGGGAAAGCAGCGGCAGCGTCATCTGCCCGAGCCAGATCAGCAGCAGTATCCCTACAAGCGCCGCGGCGCGCAGCGCCTCCGAGCCCGCCATCACCCAGCGCCGCGAGATGCGGTCGGCAAGCAGGCCGGCGGGGATCGCAAACAGGATGAAGGGTAATGTCAATGCGGTCTGCAGCAGGCCGGTCTGTCCTTCGCCGACACCGAGCAGCAGCACGGCAACGATCGGGGCGGCGGCAAGCGCGATCTGCTCGGCCGATTGGGCGGCGAGATTGGACCAGGCCAGGCGGTTGAACGTTGCGGGCAGGCGAGGCGCGTCGGCGGCGGACATGGCAGATTCCTTGGCAAAATTCCCTGAGATTCGATGCTCGCCTCATTGTCTGACCGCAGGACGATCGAACCCACCCGTTTCCCGACAAGGGACGGGAGGAAACTGCGCAAGCACAAGCCCGCCGCGTGAATGGCGGCGGGCTTGTTTCGATTTCAGTTCGAACGGCGAATCAACTGGTCCGATCAGGATTTGGGGCCGAGCGTTGCCTTGCCCGTTCCCGAGATGGTCGCCGGCGGCGTCACCATGTCGTCTTCATCGGCATCAAGCGCGGCGGGTGGTTCGGCGGGAGCGGCCAGTTGCTGCGCGGCCAACGCATTGGTCAGGGTGGTCAGCGCATCAGGGTCAGCGGCGAAACCGCCCTCGGCCAGGATCCGTGATTGCTAGATGCAGTTGCAAATGAGTTGCAATAAGAATGGATATCGGTCATCTTGTTGAAATGGATGCCCGAACGCCCGCACTGGGCCCGAAGCCCCCGATTGAGAGTGCAGTTATGACCGACACGACTGCCGCCGGCTGGCGCGCGGACGCCGCCGCGGGCACCCAGCGCAGCCTGCCTGAGGTCAATTCGACCATCGCGGTGCCCTTTGGCGGGCATTGGTCGCGTCGGCTGCTGGCCTTCCTCGGCCCCGGCTACCTGGTTTCGGTCGGCTACATGGACCCCGGCAACTGGGCCACCGACCTCGCGGGCGGGTCGAAGTTCGGTTACACGCTGCTGTCGGTGATCCTGCTGTCGAACCTGATGGCGATCCTGTTGCAGGCGCTCGCCGCGCGGCTCGGCATCGTCACCGACCGCGACCTCGCGCAGGCCTGCCGCGCCAGCTTTTCCCGCCCCGTCAACTTCATGCTCTGGCTGGCCTGCGAGGCCGCCATCATCGCCTGCGATTTGGCGGAGGTGATCGGCACCGCGATCGCACTCAAATTGCTGTTCGGCATTCCCTTGATCGGTGGCGCGCTGATCACCGCGCTCGACGCCTTCCTGCTGCTGCTGTTGATGAACAAGGGCTTTCGTTTTCTCGAAGCCTTCGTCATCTCGCTCCTGATCGTCATCGCGATCTGCTTTGGGATTCAGATCGTGGCTGCGGCCCCGCCGGTGGCCGCGGTGATGAAGGGCTTTATGCCATCGACCGAGATCGTCACCAATCCGGAGATGCTCTACATCGCGATCGGCATCATCGGCGCCACCGTGATGCCGCATAATCTCTATCTGCACTCCTCGATCGTGCAGACCCGCGCCTATGAACGAAACGACAAGGGGCGCCGCGAGGCGATCAAATGGGCGACGACGGATTCGACGATCGCCTTGATGCTGGCGCTGTTCATCAATGCCGCGATCCTGATCGTCGCCGCCGCCACCTTTCATGCGACCGGCCGCACGGAAGTGGCCGAGATCGGCCAGGCGTTTGAACTGCTGTCGCCGCTGCTCGGCCTCGGCATCGCCTCGACGCTGTTCGCGGTCGCGCTGCTTGCCTCAGGCCTCAATTCGACAGTGACCGCGACACTGGCCGGCCAGATCGTGATGGAGGGCTTTCTGCACCTGCGCCTGCCGAACTGGGCGCGGCGGCTGCTCACCCGCGGCATCGCCATCGTTCCGGTGGTGATCGTCACGGCGTTCTATGGCGAGCGCGGCACCAGCCAGCTCTTGGTATTCAGCCAGGTCATCCTGTCGATGCAACTGCCCTTCGCAGTGATCCCGCTGGTGAAGTTCGTTTCCGACCGCCGCAAGATGGGCGATTTCGCGATCTCCCGCAGTGTGGCCACGATGGCGTGGATCGTCGCGGGCATCATCGTCGCACTGAACGTGAAGCTATTGTTCGAGACGTTCTTCGGCTAGCGCCACGAACTCCCGCGTCATCGCGCCGCCTCGTGCGCAATTGCGCACTGGAACCGGGCGACCCAGTACGCCGCGGCTTCTAAATTTAGGTCCCTTCACTGCTGCCTCTGGAATACTGGATCACCCGCATGCGCACA
>CAWHFN010000023.1:0-170614 GCA_963828475.1 uncultured Alphaproteobacteria bacterium | reverse complement strand
GAATTTCGCCAAGTTGATATCCACGACGAACCGATAGCCTTCGATGATGTAGGCTTGCGCCTGCGCCACCGCTTGGTGAGCGGAGCGGCCCGGCCGGAAGCCGTAGCTGTGCTCGCTGAATGTCGGGTCCCACAGCGGCTGAAGCCGCAGCAGGATTGCCTGCTGGATCACACGATCAATGACGGTTGGAATGCCGAGGTTGCGCGTCCCGCCGTCCGGCTTCGGGATTCTCACCCGACGCACCGGTTGCGGCTGGTAGCGCCCCCGCAGGAGTTGATCTTCGATCTCCGGCCAGCGCGCTTTGAGAATGTCCGGCAGTTGTTTGACGGTGATACCGTCAATGCCGGGCGCTCCCTTGTTGCGCACCACCGCGTCCAACGCAGCTTCTATATTGTCTGGGTCACAAATCGCCTCCATCAGATGCTCTGTTGATGCCGGGCTTTCGGGGTCGGCCGTCGCCACGATCGTTTCGACCTCTTGCGCGTCCCGACGCGAGGCTTCACCCCGCGCAGGCATCGGCAAATCCAACTCGAGTTGGTATGGCGGTCGCGATGCGGTCATGAGACGTCCGGTCTACTTGCCCTTTCCTTCAACCCCTCATCGGGGACCGTTCGGGCCTTCAGCCGGCGAGCCGGCCTAATACGCCCTCTGCTGACTTCTGCATCGCGGTCAGAACACCTTGCGGCATCCTCAGTCCCGAAGGACACGATGCAGATCTCTCGGAGTAAGTCCGACAGCCTTCATCGCACACCCGCCGGATTTACAACTCTAGCCATTGATGGAAGTGGACTTCGCGAATGCCTGCCCGCTCGTCCGACCAGTGCTGCCTCGTATCCGATTTCTGTTCGTCGGGTCGCGACTTTGCTCCACGCTTCCTTCAGACGATCCCTCGCGGTTCCGCCCTTGCGCTTCGCTAGTGCTTCACCTCCATCAGGTTACACAGGGGACTTTCACCCCCAAGCTGTCGGACATGTCCGACACACAGGCTGGCGCTGTCGCGCCCCCGCTTCGCGGCTTCGGCCTTGACGGCCTGACGTCGCCCCGGTTTGGGCTCCCCGTGCAGGTAAAGGCGGATTGGAGGCGGTCGCGCTTCCAATCCGGAACAAAGGGGTAGCGCGCCGGCGAAAAATTTCCCCAGACTAAACCCCAGACTAAACGCAAGTTTTAGTCTGGGGACATTTTAGGCCGTTCTGAAAATCGATGACATGTGAAGAAGATAGATGGCGCGCCACGGCCGATGAAGATGGGCACTATTGCTTCGCTGTGGCGCTGTGATGCAAGCGCTAGCCACGCGCTCTGACCACATAGTCCGCGATGCCCTGCGATTTTTCACGCTTGGTGGACTTGGGTATTCCTGATTTCGTAAAGTGGTCCGGTTGCCCAGCGGCCTTCTCAAACAATCCCGGGATCGACGCATTGGGCCACGAGCAGACATTCTGCCACCAGCGATGGCAGTTCGATGAGCGCATCACGAGCGTCCGCGGAATTTCATTCCAGCTTTAAGCCTGTGGCATCAATCACGGCCTTCCACTCCTTGGCTTGCTCGGCGAGAACCAGAGCGAAATCCCGCGGGCTGCCAAACCTTGGTTCGACTCCAAGTTTTTCGAGGCTCGCGCGAACCTCGCCGGACTTCAGTCCCTCATTGACGGCATGATTAAGAATATCGATGATTGCCGCCGGGGTACCTGCGGGTGCAAGGAGCCCGAAGGATACTTCTTTCGGAAATCCGGCTATGCCTGCCTCCTGCATCGTAGGCGTGGCTGGCAACTCCGGCCATCGCTTCTCGCCGGTGACCGCGAGGGCCTTCAGCTGTCCTTCCTTGATATGCGTGAGCAGCACCGACTTGTTGTTGAAGATCATCTCGATGTGACCACCGAGTACGTCCGTAATTGCAGGAGCCGCACCTTTGTATGGGACAAAAAGAAGATCGGTTCCGGTCTTAACTTTGAAAAACTCTCCTGCCAAATGCGTATAGATCCCCTGCGGGGCGCCGAACTTGAACTCTCCCGGCCGGCTCTTTGCTTGCTGAACAAACTCTTCGACTGTGTTCGCTGAAACTCGCGGCGACACGGCTAGCACCATGGTGTCTGCGCAGATCGCGGCTATGGGCGCAAATGACGCGATGGGATCATATCCAAGATTCTTGAGGGAAGCTGGAATAGCGTTCACATTCGTGCCACCAAGCAACAGCGTGTAACCGTCTGGACTGGCCGTGGCCACCGCCTTGGTGCCGAGCCTGCCGCCGCCGCCCGCATGGTTCTCAACAATGACATTCTGGCTCAGCCGGGACGACAATGCCTGGGCAACGAGTCGGGCGGCGACATCGGTTGGGCCACCTGCCGGGAAGGGGACAACGATCTTGATCGATCGTTCCGGGTAAGCCCCCGCCCAACTCTGCTCTGACAACGAGAGCATCGACAAGGCGCTGATCGATGCCAGTGCCGCGACAGAAACCAACCGACGGGTGGTGGCCTTCGCACGAGCCGTTTTCATGTCGCTACTCCCAGTTAGTGACGCGAGGCCGTCAGGACGTAGGTTTCTTCCGGATAGCTGAAGGTGCCTTCGGTGTCGGCATAGCGCTCGAGCTGTTGCATGACGCTTGCGCCTACCATTCCCCGGATCTCTGCCCCCGCTGCAGCAATCGCCGACGCGACAGGAGTTGCGGCCAAATGTTCAATGGCGAACTGATCGAGCGGAGGGAGCCGAATATCGAGGCGAACCAGGCTAATCTGAGCGTCAGAAAATCCAGCATCGATTGCGAGGCTTAGCCGTTCGTCCTTGCTCGGCGCTTGCCGCGATGCGCAAAACCGCTGTGCGGCGTCCCGACCGATGAATTGCTCAAGCGCTTTGCCAACTGCGCTGTTGTAATGGCCAATGCTGCTCCAGACACTCAGCGCGAGTTTGCCGCCGGAGCGGAGCACGCGACGCATTTCTCGCAATGCAACGAGCTTGTCCGGAAAGAATTGCAGGCCTTGCTGACACAGCACCGCGTCAAAGAAGGCGTCCTCCAACCCCAGATCAAGAGCGCTCCGCGTGAACCACTCGATCGTTGCGCCAGCCGGTGGCGGGAGAGCCTGTGCCACCGCGATCATATCGGGATTGAGATCCAGCCCGACCACCTTACCGGTGATCCCGGTACGTTCAGCGGCAATGCGCGTCACGACGCCGGTGCCACATGCAACATCGAGGACGCACTCACCAGGAACAATTCCTGCGGTTTCCACCAGCAAGGGCGCCCACGGTCCAAGGATGTGGCGCGCGACGCAGCGATCGTAGCGCTTTGCGGCATCGTTGCTCAGGTGCCACTGCTCCAGGCGGTTCATCGCCCCCTCCACCCAAGCTTCTGGGAGATCCGGGCTGCTGCCTTGGTTACGGCCTTGACCTGAGCCGGCGGCGGGGTTGCGGGGATGTATTGAATGGAGCCCGCGATCGCGACTGCACCCGCATAGGTCCCCGAGTGATTGAACACGGGCGCCGCTAAACCATTCACACCTTCCAGGACCTGATTTGGTGCCGTGGCCCATCCCCGCGCTCGTACTTGAGCTATGGCGCGCTCAAGCGCGGTCGGAGAACAGATCGTGTGCGAAGTCCACGCTTTGCGTGGCTTCGCAAGACACTGCTGGAGTAGAAATGGTGGACCAAACGCCAAGGCGACCTTGCCATGCGCACTGGCGTGGAGATCCAGGATCGTGCCCGGCTGCGTTCCGAAGTTTACCAGCGCATTGCCTTGCAGCACCTCCAGAACAACCACCTGTCCTTCAACAAGTGTCGTCAAGGTCGCGGGCTGTTCGGTCTGATCGCGCAACTGCGCCAAGTCGTCGCGCGCTACCGCCAAGATGTCGAAGCGCTCACGCAGCCTCTCGCCGAGCACTAACAGCTTGATACCGGCGGAATAGCGAGCCGTGGCCGCGTCCTGATGGACAAACCCGTGTAGCACGAGCGCCCGGAGGTGGCGGTAAACCGTCGCCTTCGACGCTTCGAACTCCCGGGCGAGATCAGAAACGCCGATCGCTTCCCTTGAGCTCGCGAGCCGCTCCAAAAGGCGCAACGACAGATCGACCGTTTCCGTTGCTGGTCCTTTGTCCACAACACCTGATGGCGTGACTTCCTGGATGTTTCACCCAGTAAAACACCGTTTCACCATTGGATGCGAAGGAGATCTGAATGTCAACCGAAGCCATTAGGCTTAGCGAACGGCAAGGAAACGCCGGTGAAATCGCGTGCCACCCGCTCGGCGGTGATGGGCTCGTGGTCACACTTCGATTGCGCGGCGTCAGATCGGGCCAGAGGTCAGAGCTGAAAGGTTCGGGATGGAGCGAATGTCTGCTCAAGCGCACTGTAGTAGCTAGCCTGTTGCCAAGGCTGCGTGAGCGAAGGGCCGAAAACAGAATAACCCCTTGGGAAGAAATGGCGCGCCATTCAGAATAAAACAGCGAACTCTTATGTCATTGAAATTACGATATGATTTTGAACGAAGCTCAATCGTGGTGTCGCACCCGTGTTCATAAAGGCAGCGCTGGGCTGAAGGTTCGTGGCCCTAGCGACCGGTGGAGTGTCGGTTCATTTCCTCCAGGAGCTCGCGCATCGCATCGAACTGCGTGCCGAAGCCCTTCCAATCTCCGGACTTCAATCGCTCCACTGCTTGATTGTAGCGATCGAGTGCCTCCCGCGCCTGACTTGCCGCGGGGCCTGTGGCGGGCCTCTCTTCTGTCTTCGCTGAAACTGCCGGCGTAGCGCCGGGCTCCATGAACAGGGCTGACAAGGCCTCGGCGAGCGTCTCCTTCATCACCACATGTTCGCCGTAGGCTGCGATCACACGTTTCAGCTCCGGCAGGTGTCCCTGCTCCGCCCGCATGTAGAGCGGCGTTACATAAAGGATCGAGTTCTCGATCGGGATCACGAGCAAGTTCGCACCGCGTATCACCCGCGAACCCATCTGATTCCACAGTGTGATTTGTTGCGATATCTCGGTACTCTGATTGATCCGCGCTTCGATCTGGAACGGTCCATAGACGAGCTTTTCCTTGGGAAACTCGTAAACGATCAGCTTGCCGTAGTCGGGGGCGTCGCAACGCGCGGCGAGCCACGCGATCATGTTGTCGCGGCGGCTGGGCACCATCGGAAGCATGAGGAAGAACTCGGCCTGCGGCTCGCCGGGCAGCCGCATGATGATGTAATAAGGAGCCATCGTTGCAATGCCGCCGCCGCCCGGCTGGCGCGGAAACTGCCAGAGATCCTCGCGGTTATAGAAAACGTCGGCCGCCTCCATGTGGTAGGTCTGATAGAGCCGCGCCTGAATCAGGAACAGGTCCTCCGGATAACGAATGTGCCTCTGCAGGTCCGCCCGCATGGCCGAGAACGGCTTGAACAAGCTCGGAAAGATGCGCTGGAAGGTTGCGGCGACCGGATCGGCGGTGTCCATCAGATAAAAGTCGACGGTTCCGTTATAGGCATCGACGATAACCTTCACTGAATTGCGAATGTAGTTGAGGCCCAGCTCCTGCGCCGGCTGCGCATAGGGGAAATAGGAACTCACCGTATAGGCGTCCTGCATCCAGAACATCCGCCCATCGCTGATAACCAGATAAGGATCGTGATCGAGCCTGAGGAAGGGAGCGATCGTTGCTACCCGTTGCTGGATATTGCGGCGGATCATGATCCGGCTGTCGGCGGTGATGTAGCTTGAGAGCAGCAGGCTCGGGTCGTTGAAGTAATAAGCAAACAGGCCTCTCCACGCCATCGATCCGATCGGAGCGCCACCGGTGCCGTCATAGGCCGCGTAGACATTGTCCTTTCCCTTTGGATAGTCGAACTCAGGTGTGCTCCCCTTGACGATGACGTAGCTGTCGCGCTCTTCGCCGTAGTAGATGCGCGGTTCATGGATCTGGGGGCCTCCGTCCGCAACAGGGGGTATGTCGCGCAAATAAAAGAATGGCAGCCCTTCGGCGCTCTTGCGCGTGACCGGGCTCATCACCGCGCCGGTGCCGTGAGTAAACAGCACGTGGCGGTTGACCCATGTCTGGGCATTCGGCGGCAGCAAGGAGGGCCGCAGTTCGCGGGCCGAGATCATGACGCTTTGGTAGGAGCCGTCGAGCCAGTAGCGATCGACGTCAAGATGATGGAATTTGTAGTAGGTGCGGATCTCCTGCAGCTGCGCGTAGGTGTCCGACAAGGGCTGCCAGTCCCACAGCCTGATATTCTCGATTGTCGCCTTGTTGGCGTCGAGCGTCTTGAAGGTAAGCTTCTGTTCGGCAGCAAACGGCTTGGCTGCTATCTGATCGAGATTGTATGCCTGCCGGGTGAGCGCGATGTTGCGTTCGATGTAGGGCCTCTCCAGCTCCAACTCGCTCGGTTTGACGAAGAACTGCCGGAACAGCACGGGAGCTACGCCGGACAGCACGAAAGAGCCGATGACGACAAGCATGACCGCGGCGGCGGGAAGCCGGTAGGTCCTCACCCGGAGGTTTGCCAACGCTGCGAACGCCGCAATGATCGACAGCCCGATCATTAGCCATAGGCCCGGTAGCCCCACATGCACATCGGTGTAACTAGCGCCGACGACGACGCCGTTGTCGCCATAGAGCAGCAGATAACGGTCGAGAACGTACGACCAGGCCTTCACGACGAAGAGGAGAGCTAGCAGCGCGGAGCCGTGAGCGATTGCTGTCGGCGACATCGATCGATGATGAATGTCGTATTCGATGTCGCCGTGCACCCAATAGATCGCCGCGGCGAAAAGCGCGCTCAGAACGAGTGTGAGCAGCATCCAGTTTTTGAAGAGGATATAGGCCGGCAGTACGAAGAGATAGAAACTGATTTCCTTGTTGAAGAGCGGATCGTCGGCGCCGTAGGGAACGTTATAGAAAAATTGCAGGATGATGCCCCAGTTGCCGACTTCTGCTGCGGCAACCAGCAGAGCGAGCAAACCTGCACCGCCCGCGATGACGCGGGGCCACGGCAGCCGATTGCGCACGACCGCCAACAGGTCGGGCGGCGGCACATTGCCCGCAAGATTCCACACGAAGGCCGCGACAGATTGCGTCGGCTGCCGTCGGGCAAAGTGCACCGCGAGCCATCCGTTCAAGCAAAGGACGACCGCAGTTCCGGTCCAGACTGCAAAAAGGACGACGGCTTTGGCGCCGATTGTCGTCCAAAAAACCTGCGGATAACCGATCGAGGAAAACCACAGCCAATCAACCAGGAAGTCGCTCGTGAGCCAGAGCAGGATCAGGCAAATCCCAACGAAGACGGCCGCAATGCTGGACCCGACCAGGGCGCTTTGCCTTGGTGCCTTCCGCTCGGGTCCGGTAATCCCGATCGTCATGACTTGATCATAGCGGAAATGAGGGACGCCTGCCGCTTGATTCGTGGTCGGGATAGCGCGGCAAAGTGGGACAGGCGGATACTCGAAGCTCCGTCGCCGCCCCCCCCGAACAGCCAAGGTAGCAAATCGAGAAGGCACACAGCGGCAAACGGTGGATGCAGCCGCCGGCTATCGGTCAGTTATCGAGCAACATGGTGCTCCAGAAGCCGGAGCCGCATGCGCGATGCGTAGCGGGCGGGCACCGAAGGGCGGTGCTCGTGGAATATCGTGGATTTGGCGCAGAGCCCGGAATCGAGGCCAAATCTGCCTGATGGTCGGCTACAGTTCGCGCTTGCGGATCACGGAATTGATGTTCGTGTCGAGCGGGAATTTCGCAGATCGACTTCGCGCCAAACCGTGCAGCGGGGCTCGCCAAAGATCGCGGTGAAGGCCTTCTCTTGCGGTAAACTGGCCAACGCAGGGTGGAACATCTCGGAGGAAAGGCGGTCGCCGACCTTCGCGGGTTGCTGATCGTGCAGGATGCGCGGACCAGGCCGGTTCCGGTCGATCCGAACGCGGGCGCGCGGATAGGTGCAGTTCAGCCTATCGACGTAGCTTGGCCTACGACAAAGACGTTGCTTGCATCACCGCGCATCTGCCAAGGCCTGCGGCTTGACCAGCAGACCTCGTCGTTCGTAACGGCGACGGGTCCTGCTGAAGCGCACGACGACAGCGTGTCGGGTGCTTTTCGCTTTCGCGCGCCGCGTGAGCAAGGCGTCACCCGCCGGCAGATATTCGAGATCATCGAGGCCAACGCAGCGCAGGCACGCCGGGCCGGGGTTCTCCATCATCAGCAGATCGCCGGTGCCGCCGCACCGATGGCATCTCCACTCGGTGTTCAATGGCTGGACCACCACCAGTTCCGGGGCGTGGCTTGCCTTTTCCGCCAGGCGCTCGCGCTTCTTCTCGGACAACTCCGGCGACACCCAATGGGTCCGGTACGAAGCCTCGATCGCGGGACTTCCGCTTCGGCTGAAGCGCAGCGCCTGACGCCGCGGCGTACGGCCGACATACGCCGTCTCGCTTGCGAACAATCCTCTCGCGGTCGCCCAGGATCGGAAAAGCTTCATGGCCTCCGAGATGCGCGGCAGATTGGTCCGGACAACTTCCTCCAGGCACTCGATCTGCCCGCGGCGCCAGCGTTCCACCGCTTCAGGATCGAGCCACCCGATCCCGACGAGGATGTCGATGGCACTCACAAAGTGCCGGGCGGCAAGCGCCGCTTCTGCGGCCTTGGCGACACGATCAGCAAGTGGAACTTTATTCTTCCGGCTCATCTTGTGGTCGAACTCGTTGTTCGCTGCGGTGCCAGACCAACATCATCCGCCCAGCGCCGAGACATGTTCCAGATCCTGCCGGCGCTGCATCGCGCGCCGTTCGTAACTGGCCTGGTTCTTGGTGGCGATCAGCGTGTGGGGACTGCCGCGCCTTTCGGTCGTCAGATCAAGGTCACATGCCGCGCTCCGAACACTTTGCTCGACATGGCTTCTCCGATCCTGGACCGCCTTCAGGCGCCATTGCTTTTGACCCGGCGCAACCAGGAACGCGCCCAGTCCACGGCAGTCGCCACAAGTGCATTTGAGCGGGTTAGTCCTGGTCCAATCCCGTGGCGCCTCCAGCGGCTGTGCGATGCGCCTGCGCAGGTGGTCGAGAGCCGCCTCATGGAGCCGCCCCACCGCCGGCCAAGCCTTGTCCTCCACAAGCTTGGCAATCGCGAGAGCAGCGGGGACCAACACGTCGTCCGGCTTGTATGTCTGCGGCCAGGCCAGCAGGTGCCCGATCGCACGGGCCGCGAGCCCCGCATCGATCCGGCTCGTCGCCGTCAGAAGATCGACGACGAAGCCTGGCTTCACCGACGTTGGCCGGGCCCAGGTGTCGACCTGCTCCCGCTTCGCCGGGTCGCCCGGCAAGGCATCTATCAAGGCTACGCCGATCTGCTCCAGGTCGCCCGTCACACCCGTCGGCGCCCCGACGCAGCGCCGCAGCAGATCGCCACAGGCGCTGAGATGGGCCGAAGCGTTGCGGCCGACAATCCCGACCAGCAGTTCCGTTGCGCGCGGGGCCGGAAGCAGGGCGGCGGCGCGCACGATCGCCCCGTTGTCGGGCGCGGCGTAATTGCCTTCCGCGGACAGCCCGGCGAGAAACGCTTCGATGTGCTCCACGTTCCCCAGCCGGATCTGCAGATCGAGCATCCGGCCGGCTTCGGAGTCGTCGTCCTCCCGCCAACGCGAGCGGGACCAGGAGCGCAGCATGTGCCGTGAAAGCTCATCGGCCTCACGCCACAACGGTGACTGGATCGATGCGTCGCTCCTCTCCCAGCGCGCCGTCATATCTTCGAGATACGGCAGCGTTGTGCTAAGTCCGGCCTGATTCAGCACCGCGAGCCTCCGCGCGGTCGGCCACAACACGAAGCCGGCACGGCGATAGGTGCGCTCGAAGGACGCGCCTTCGTTTCCCGTCGCCTCGTGAAAATGCTGCTCGTCCGGCGTCAGATCCTCAAAGGCGTCGGGCGGGCACAGTTCGTCCTCGGCAAACGGAAAATCCTCGATCCCCGCCTCGCCGTCATCCGGACGCCGCCACTCCGACAAGACGAGCGCCCGGTCGATGACCTCGGCAACCTCGAATTCTTCGTCGTCGTCGTCCTCCTCGTCGCGGCTCCGGCGGCGACGGCCGTAATAGCCGGTATGTTCGGCGCTGCCGCTCTCTTCGATCGACACGAGAGCGAGGTGGATGTCGCAATCCGCCTCGACGGCTGCTTTGACCAGCACAGACGCCACGCCCGCATCGGCCCCCTTGAGTGCACTGAACGACAGCTCCGCCGGCGTATAGGCATGCTGCAAGGGCAGGATCAGCTTGTCAGGCTCGTCCTCCGCGCTCGCCCAGTTCCGCAGCACCCCCACCACCCGCCCGTGCTCTGCGCGATAGTCGGGCGGCTTAAGCGCGCGCGTTTTGCCGACGAAATGCAAATTATAGACGAGAACCAGGCGACATCCCGCCTCGACAGGACGCACTTCATGCACGCAGTCGGCATAGAAGGCCGCGTAGCCGATCTCAGACGGTTCCTCCGGACGCGGGTCGAGCACCACCTCCCGTCCGAGATGCTTGATGACCAATTCGCCGCCGCTATGGGTCGAGGGCAGTACGAGCACCATCGTCGCGAACATGCCGGGAACCTTCTCGGTATCGCGGTGGTCGACGAAGAAGCTGCCGGTATCGTAGACAAGGAGCTTATAAAAGTCGGCCGCAACCGGGTCGCTCACGCCGAGCCCGAGGGCGATGTCGGCGACGAGCCCGGCCAGCGTCTTTTCCCAGTGGCGCCCTCCGATCCGAACCTTGGCGGAATCGACCTGCCAGGTTCTCCGGACTTCGCGATCGACCACCGTCTCCTTGCCGCGCCCATAGGGGGCTGCCTCGGCGATTTCGACGAGCTTCTCGGCCTGGACGGGCAGGATCGGAAAGGCGATCCTGCCGACGCCGTCGACATCGATCGCCGGCATGAATATCTCCCGAATTCCGCCGACGCAAAAGTCGCCCGGACGCTCGACGGAACGAAGGCTGTTGAGCAAAATGGTACCGATCGACGACATGGCAACTCCCGGCAAGCTGGACAGCGTTTGGTGGACAATCGAAAAATCGTGTTGGGCCGTCAAGAAATGGTACGCAGCGAACGCACGCGTGACAAATCGCGATCATGCGTCACCCGAGCGGTCGCGTTGATGGCCCAGGGGGCTGCTGCCTGAACAGCGTCTGCCAGATTGTGGCCAAGCTACGCTCGCAACCTGGCCGTGCTTTCCACAGTATCGACAAGCGCGGTCAGTTGCCAGGTTCAAGGATCGCACGATAGCGCCAGGCGCGCCTGCCGTCCGCAAGGGCTTCGGTCGGCGATGCGAGCAGAGATTCCACTTTGGTGGAGCGGCAACGCATCAATATTCTGGGGACGAGCTCCGACCGAAATCCGGACGGAGTGTCAATCTCACGAGTTCCGCATGATCTCCGCAAATCTCTGGTCGCTGCCATGAACCTGTCAGCCGACGCATTGTATGGAATGTCCGACACGGAACTGCTGGCGGCCTATGCCGCGGCCCGGCGGCAATTCGTGGAGAAGAAGTTCGTACGCGACACGCATCGGGCACGGCTGGAGTGGATCAGGGCCAAAATGTTCGTCGGCGGCTCGGGCGGGGTGACCGAGCGCAACATGGCCATCGACGTTTCGGAGGAGATCGCCCGCAAGGGCCAAGAGTTGCGTGAGATGACACGCGACCTCGATCTGCTCAAGGTCGATGTCGATCTGATTGCGATCGCCATTCGATTGCGCGGCGAATCAGCGCCGAGCCGGGCGCAAGCGGAAGACCTGGATGGCGATAGCGACCGCAAAGGCCATGACGCGACCGCGTCGAGTTGACGGCAAGGGCAGCGGGCGCGGTTTGTAGGTCGGCTCGCGTCATCGTCTGGTAGAATTGTCGTCCGCGAGGCAACAGCATGGCGCGCCCGAAGAGATTCGAACTCCTGACCCCGAGATTCGTAGTTTGAGTGGCGCTTGTATACCGGAAGTTGCTAACGGGGCCAAGTGAGCGCGGGAACGGCAGGCTAAGAGCTTGCCAACAGCGCTTCCGGTCCGTCCGATTTGCGCTCTACAGCGCGCAGGAGTTAGCGGCGGCATCAAAGAGCCTTTTGTTCGGCACCGCAGGCGACATAGATCAACGCATCCCGGGCGATTGGGCTACGCGCAGATGGCGTCGAAACAGATTAGCCAGGAACCTCGTCAGCTACCACAAAAGCAGCGGCTTCTTGGTAATCCCGCGTCGACACCAAGGTCGCGCCATGGAAATGCCCATCTCCCTCAGCGGGGCTTGATCCGATTGTGGCGGAGATCATCGAAGCACATGCAGGAACCATGGTTGACAATGATAACAACAAGCGGCGCCGGCTCGTCGAGTTCAAGGACGGTTGCCGCTATGGCAAATTTGGAAAGACTAAGGCTTATGAGCTGATCGCCCACGAGAGGATCAGGGCCTACAAGATGGGAGGCAAGACCATGATCGACCTCGACAGCGTGGACGAATATCACGCTTCGCTACCGAGGGTCGAAACGAGAGCAAGCTAGGCCGCCGATCTGCGCAGCGAGACGGCGGGTGCATCGTCGCACAGGCTGTCGAGGCGATCAGACCAATACTGCATTAGACGCATGCGTTTGGCCCAATAGGCCGCACGATTATAGATGCCGCGGATCTTGTTCTTGTCGGGCCTGCCAAACTAGCGCCGCCCCACCTCGTCGCGCCGTCGGCGCTTTTCTTCCAAGTCGTGAGCGAGTTGGGCTTCCACTACATCGCGGTGGGACGCACCCTCCTGGTTGAGCAAGGTCAACGCGGTCGAGCGGAAGCCGTGCGCGCAGTGGTCGCCGCCAGGGCCTATATTGCAGCCCATGATCCGCAGCGCCATGTTCAGTGTGTTGTCGGACATTGGCACGCCATCGTCATCGGACGTCCAGTAGATCCTGGATCCGCGTCGCGCGATCAGCGCTTTCGGCGTCGGTCTCGCGCCAAGCCGCAACTGAGTCGACCCCCAAAGTCGTCCAGCACGAGGTAAGTCTCGCTCGGCATCGTGGAGGACAATGGATGGCGACGCATGACAAGACCCTCCCCTTGACCTCGCGACATTATCTTAGGTCGATCCCTCCGGGATTTCGAATCAGAGCCGGGTTCGATTCCGGTCGGGGCGATTGTGGAGACCGGAACGGCATGGGCGTGCCTGCTGCCGGAAGCCTGCTGTTTTATTTTTGCCGGCTATGCCGCGCGCCATCCTGTTGGTATTTCTGTTGGTATCGGCAGCAATTCAAGAAGAAGTCTATTTTAAATTCAATTGGTTATGGGATTAGGTGATTGCCGGCCAGGGGCACCATTCGGGCATCCGCTCTCATCCGTCGACGTTCATTTCAATCTTTCATTTCCGGCATAAGTCGCATTCTTGCCTGCGTGGCTGTCCTCCCTGTTGGTAGACAGCGGAGGTGTTGGTATCGCGATCTTTGGTGGAAGCGAACCTATGCCGGCGAAGAACGACAGCTGATTTTCGGCACCTGAAACCGGGGGAAGACGCCCAAGGCGGCGTTGCCGCTGCCGCGAAGTGAAATGGCCTGGGCCACCGCCTGGACGGGGCGCATGCATATTGTCGGCGGCTATGGCAAAGGACGCGTCGACCGTGCCTATCACCATGTCTACGATCCCAGGGATGACCGGTGGTTCAACGCCGCGCCATTGCCGCGCGGCGCCAACCACGTTGCTGTCGTGGCGGATGCCGGCCGGATCTAGGCGCTTGGCGGCTTCATCGAACAGAAGCGCAATCCGGATCCGAATGCGTTCGCCTGCGATGCGGCTGCCGACGAGTGGACAGCCCTGTCGCGGTCGCGGGAAGCAGCTGTCGCGCTGGATGGAAAGATACATCTGATCGGCGGCGCCAGCGCTCCCACCAAGAGCGCCTGCGACCCGTTCGGTAATACTACGGGCCAGAAAACACGGCGCTGCCGCACTTCATCCGCGAAATGTCCACATCCAACTTCTATCCGGCCGGCCTTCTCACCATGGATGGAAGTTTGATGCGATATCTTTTCGCCGCCGTGATTGCAGTGCTCGTAGTCGCGATGGATTTTGAAAGTTCCGATGTCAGGTCAGTATGGATGGAACCATCTTTCGTCGTTGCCGAAGCGCAATCGGAACCGGCCGCGACATCGAATAACCAAACTGGATCTACAACCGCGTTCACCGTGACCGCATGGGTTGAGCCCTGGCCAGCGCCGGACATAGCAAACGTTGTAGCCGCGCCATACGAGACGGTCACGGCAGCGGATGCCGGTGCTCATGCAGCCGCGTCGACCTACGACGAGACCGCGTCACCGGACGTGATCTGCGAAGCGGTCAAGGCTGCCGCGGAGGAACACGATATACCGATCGGATTCCTCGTGCGTCTGCTGTGGCAGGAAAGCAGGTTTCGCACCGCGGAGGTCAGCTCGGCGGGCGCGCAGGGCATTGCGCAGTTCATGCCGCAAACAGCCGTCGAGATGGGCTTGAGCGACCCTTTCGATCCGCTGCAGGCGATCCCCGCGTCCGCAAGATTTCTTCGCAAGCTTTACAATCAGTTCGGAAATCTCGGGCTTGCGGCGGCAGCCTACAATGCGGGCGGCGGCAGGATCGAGAAGTGGCTCTCACGCCGGAGCTCACTGCCTGCGGAAACGCGCGCTTACGTCAAGATCATCACCGGCCACCAGGCCGAAGCCTGGACCGACGAAGAAAGCATCGTCTACATGCCGACCGACCTGCCGCAGAAAGCGCCGTGCGAGGGCGTCGGTGGCCTGTCGCGGCAAGACCAGATCGCCGCCGTGAATGTCGACCTGACGCCTTCCGCCAGCGCGATGCTGCGCAAGGCGGAGGTTGAAGAGGCCGAAGACAAGGAGAACGCGGCCGCGAAGAAGCTGCGCGTGACGGCAAGTTCGGCGGCCGGACGTGATCGTGCTGTATCTCGAAAGACGAATGCCCGTGCCACGCAGCTGGCAGGAAAGGGATCGGCGCGCAAGCCGGGGAAACAAGCCGCCGTACGTCTCGCGGCAGCTTCTTCTACCGCTGGCCGCGCGAAGTCATCGCGGGCCCGGGAATTGTAGCGATCGTTATCGCAGCGCCAAACGGCACCGCCGAAATCCCCGCTCTCACCCCTCCCTATACCAGCTCGCCAGCTGCCACAGATCGTTGTCCCAGCCCGAGATGTGCGCGATCAGCTTGCCGCCAAGCGCGGCAGCCCGGGTCCGGGAGAGGATGGGCTGGATGTAATTGTCTTTCACGACGAGGTCGTTGAGCTTGATGAACAAGGCCGCGCGCTTCACCGCGTCGAGCTCCTGTTCGACCTGCTTGTAGATCTCGTCGTATTCCTTGTTTTGCCAGCGCGAGACATTGCGGCCCTGCCACTTGTTTTCCTTGTTCGCCACCTGCCACGACACATACTGGTTCATGAAGAACTGCGGATCGGCCTGCGGCATGGTCGTGTTGTACATCTGCGCGTCACAATAGAAATGCGGGTAGGTGTCGGGATTGGCGGCGTCGGAGGAGAAGAACACCGATCCCACCACCGACTTCAGTTCGACGTCGATGCCCGCCTTCTGGCACGCCTGCTTGACGATGGCCTGGGTCTTCTGCCTCGGCGCATTGATCGAGGTCTGGAACACGAACTTCAGCGGCTTGCCGTCCTTGGCGCGAATGCCATCGCCGCCCTTTTTCCAGCCCGCGGCCTCGAGGATCTGGTTGGCCTTCTCGATGTTGAATTCGAATTTGGTGTTGTTCGACCGGAAACGCGGCGGGTTGTTGAGGAAGTTCGCGGTGGCCCGCGCCGTGCGGCCATAGATGAATTTCTCGATCGACATGCGATCGATCAGCAGATTGATGGCCTGGCGCACGGCCGGATCGCTGAACAGCGGATGTTTGATCTTGATGCTGGCGCGCTCGCCGTCGACCTCGACTGAGGGATCGGTCGAGTTGAGCGACATGAATTCGACGTTGCCTGACGTCGTGATGTTCACCCTGCCCTTTCCGAGCGCTTCCATCTTCAGCAGGATCTCGTCTTCGACCTGCATGTTCCAGGCATAGTCGTATTCGCCGGTCTGCAGCACCGCGCGCGCCGCCGACACCGCGTCGCCGCCGCCCTTGACCTCGAGCTCATCGAAATGCGGCCGGTTGGCGACGTGGTAGTTGGGATTGATCTTGGCGCGAAGCATGTCGCCCGGCTTGAAATCCACGAACATGTAGGGACCGGTGCCGACCGGCTTCAGATTGTGCGGCGCCTCGCGCGATTTGCCGCCGACGTAGTCCTTGAACAGATGTTTCGGGATGATTGCGCCGTAGTTGGCGACAAAGGCATCGGCCCAGAACGGCGTCGGCTTGGCAAAAACGAGGCGGACGGTGAAGTCGTCGATCTTCTCGACCGTGATGTCCTTGTAGCTGGCGATCGAGACCGCCGCGGTCTCCGGCGTTCTGGCATATTCCCAGTTGAAGACGACATCGTCGGCCGTGAACGGCATGCCGTCATGCCATTTGACTCCGCGTTTCAGCTTCCAGACCACGGAGCGGCCGTCCTCGGCCAATCCGTCATTCTCCTTGCTCGGAATCTCGGCGGCGAGGATCGGCACCAGATTGCCGTCGCCATCCCATCCCGCCAGCGGCTCGTAAAAGATCCGGGAGCCTTCCTGGTCCTTGGTGCCGACGGCGAAATGCGGATTGAGCAGAGTCACGGCCTGCCAATACATCAGTTTCAGCACGCCGCCGCCGCCGGCTTTGGTCGGCTTGTAGGGCAGCGCGGTGGCAGCCATCGCGACCCCGGACTGGCTCAGCATCATCCCGGCCATCGGCGCCGAAAGGCCTACGGCGATCATTTGCTGGACAAAGGCCCGCCGCGACAACCCGCCGGTCTTGACATCTGCAATCAGGTCTCGAAGTTCCCGTTCTTTCATGGGGCCGGCTCCTCACTGGTAGTGAATGCCTCGTCGCTTTCGATGCTGGAAATGGATCAGGTCAGCGCGAACCTGTCAAAAGCAGGATCCGGGCCATCCTGTCGTGCCAGCTCCATTTTCGCCAGGTCCAACCGAGACAAGTTGGCGCGGCTTCAGCCGGCGACGGGGAACGCTCCCAGAAAAAAGCCCGCGCAACTCGCGGGCTTTTTTTGGTCAGCGCCAGCCGCGACAACTGCCGGTGTGCGTCGTTTCTGCCTGAGCTCAGCCTGCCGGCGAGACGCCTTCCCCGCCAATCGCGCGGTCGAGGGCGTCGATCAGCACCTGAATCTCGATGAACTTGTTGCGGGCCCGTTCGGCCTTGTCGCGGTCAAAGGGAGCGGCCAGCACCTTCGCATGCATGTCCCTGTCCTCGACCATGCGTTCACGGGCTTTCTTCAGCGTTTCAAGTCGCTCGCTCATTTTGGTTGCTTTCAACGGAGGAGATCGGCGCCACCCTGTCGGCGCGAATCTCATGCGTACACCGATCCAGCCACCGGCGCCATCGATCAATGGCGCGGCGTCATCAACCGGTCATACGAAAAAGCCCGCATTGCTGCGGGCTTTTTGTCTCATCAGCCTGATTTACCAGCCGCGATAGCCACCGCTGCCGAAGCTGAAGGTTATGCCGGGGCCGCCGCCGTAATAACGCGGGCCGTAGTAGCGGGGACCGTAATAGCCGTATCGGCGCGGGGCATAGTAGTTGTAGCTGCCGTAGTACGGCCGGTGGTGGCGCCAGTGGTGATGGCCACGCCAATGGCGATGGCGGTGTTGCGCGCTGATGTCGGTCGGGGATTGCGTCATATTCGTCGAAGATTTCGACTTCACCGCATTGTCGGCGGCGTAGGCCGCGGAACCTCCCATCAGCGCGGCGGCACCAACGGCGAACACGATAGCTAGTTTCTTCATCATCGAACTCCAGTGAACGTATGAAGATTAACCGGCCGGCGCGCGCGACGTTCCGGCGTGCGACATAAAGACCGCGCGCCGCCTTAACGAATGTTCATGAAACTGAACGCAGATCTTCTGAACAATTGACCATCGCGAAGCGTTCATTTCGGCGGCCCGTCTACTCGCGAAACTTCCAGCTTCCAGCTTGCAATCACACCCGTTCCGGTTCAGACTTGTGTTTCATTTTAGAAGCAACCATTGATTGCCAGCGACTCCAGCGCTGCCGCTCACCAGCCGGCCGGAGGATATTATGGGTAGCTGTTTTGTCATTATGGGCTTCGGCGAGAAGACCGACTTCCAGTCGAACCCGCAGCGTGTTCTGAACCTGAACAGAACCTACGAAGACATCATCAAGCCGGTCGTGCTTGAAGCTGGGCATACCTGCGTTCGTGCGGATGAGATCATCCATTCCACCGTCATCGACAAGCCGATGTACGACAACCTGCTGTCGGCGGATCTGGTCATCGCGGACCTGTCCACCGCCAACGTCAACGCGGTGTATGAGCTCGGCGTTCGCCACGCGCTCCGGCCACAACGGACAATCGTGCTCGCGGAGAACAATTTCAGCTTCCCGTTCGATCTCAATCATCTCAGCATTCTGAAATACGAGCACCTCGGAAAGGAGATCGGGTTTACCGAGGTGATGCGCGTCAGGAACAAACTGAGGGAAAAAATCACGACGCTGATGGATAGTCCGGAGGTGGACAGCCCGGTCTTTCTGTTCATTCCCTCGCTTCAACCTGCCGGCCTTCCCAAGGGGCCGGCGATCGCAGCCGCGGGCCTGCCCGCGCCCTCCTCTGAGCCCATGGACCGGGAGCAGAAGAGCTTCGCCGAACTGCTCGTAAGCTTTCGCGCGGCAAAGGACGCGGTCAGCGAGGCTGACGATTGGGCTCTGCCTTTGGCTCTTTTGAAGCGCCTGAAGGCGATGCAGCCTGACGATCCCTACATCCTCCAGCAGATGGCGCTCGCAACCTACAAGTTCCAACAGCCGGACAAGAAGACTTCGCTGGTCAATGCAAAGGACATTCTCAACGCGCTTGCCCCGCGAACGTCGAGCGATGCCGAAACGGTGGGAATATGGGGCGCCATTCACAAACGATTGTGGGATGAGGGCAAAAATCGGGAAGATCTCGACGAAGCCGTGCGGGCCTATGCGAGAGGCTACTACATCAAGACAGACTACTATAACGGTATCAACTACGCGTTCGTGCTCGACGTCCGCGCCGCCAACAGCGGGGGCGATGAGGCTTTGGTGGATCGGCTTCTAGCGCGGCGGGTCCGCAAGGACGTCCTGAAAATCTCCGACCGTCTACTGCAAGCAGCGGCCGCTGCTGCCCAACCAGGAGCGAAGCCTGATGGGCTCACCGTCACCCCCGACGAGCTGTTCTGGATCGGAGCGACGAAGGTTGAGGCGTTATACGGGTTAGGCCGGCGAGACGAGGCGGAAACTCTCAAAACCGAAATTGTCGAAAAGGAACGCCAGCGCCTGATAAAGGCAGGACGCGATGGCAACGCCGTGAACTGGATGGGATCCAGCCTGAACGACCAGTTAAACAAGCTGGACGAGCTATTGCCGCCCTGACGGGCTCGAAACACGACAGCGGATCGAGGCGACAATGGCTGATCTCAACGGGCAAGCAAACTCTTCGACCGCAACATCGCGCAAGCTGCTGGCGCTTGATGGCGGCGGAATCCGCGGCGTGATGTCCCTCGAAATCCTGCGCAAAATCGAACAGGACCTGGCGACGGCCACCGGCAAAGGCGCGTCATTCCGCCTCGGAGATTTCTTCGATTATATCGGCGGCACCAGCACCGGCGCCATCATTGCGGGCGGCCTGGCGATGGGAAAGTCGGTTCAGGAACTGATCGATTTCTACATCGACGCCGGACCGCTGATGTTCGAAAAAACATCCCTGATCGGCCGGCTGCGCAGCTTCTATCAGGCCGATCCGCTGCGCAAGAAGCTGAACAGCGTGTTCGGGAATCGCACGCTTGGAGACGCAGACCTGCGTTCGCTGCTGCTGATCGTCACGCGAAATGCAACGACGGATTCGCCGTGGCCCGTCTCCAGCAATCCCCTTGCCCGCTACAACGATCGCAACCGTCCGGACAGCAATTTGAGAATTCCACTGTGGCAGCTGGTGCGGGCGAGCACCGCCGCACCCGTCTATTTTCCGCCTGAAATAGTCGAGTGGGATAAAGACGACCCGGCAAAGACCTTCTTCTTCGTCGACGGTGGCGTCACGCCTTACAACAACCCGGCCTTCCTGCTGTTCCGGATGGCGACGCTGCCGCAGTACCGGCTGAACTGGTCCACCGGGGAGGACCGCATGATGCTGATTTCGATCGGCACGGGAGCGGCGGCAGCGGTCGAGCCGCGACCTCAACGCGCGCGGACAATTGGCGCCGGTCAACGCCGCGCACCTCCCCGGCGTGCTGATGGGTGGCGCCGCGATCGACCAGGATATCAATTGCCGCGCTATCGGCCGCTGCGTGTTCGGCGAGCCGATCGACCGCGAGATCGGTGACATGATTCCGCGGCAGGGCGATCCGCTCACAGGGGGCCTCGTTCCGCTCAAAGAAGATTGCGGCCGCCAATTCCTGTATGCCCGCTACAACCCCGATGTGAGCCGAAGCGGCCTCGACGCTTTGGGGCTGAACAAGGTCGATCCGGATCACGTCCAGGCGCTGGATCAGATCGAGTACATCAGCGAGATGCAGTCCGTAGGACGGGAGTATGCCGCGAGGTTCGTGGACATGGCGCCATTCCAGCGATTCGTGAAGAAGGACTGACGGAGCAAAAGCAATCTCCGCCTCACGACCACAGTCGCCTCGTGTCCAGCCAATGGGTCCGGCCACCCTTTTTTCGCACCTCCTGCATCAGGTGCTGGGTTCCGCCCGGGCCATCGCCGCCGGCTCCGTTCCACAGGCAGAGAAAATCGACCTTTTCGGCGCCGTACGCTATGGCCACCTGCAGCATCCACACATTGTTGCGTTCGAAAGGGCTTTCGCCAGCCTTGAGCGGGCCAAGTTCTTCGGACGCGATGTGCAATGCGGCCTGTGACTTCGCTGCAAAATAGCGCGAATGCCAATCCGCATCGGCAAAGTCGACGGATGCCGCAAGAAACTTCTCCTCCTCGAACGGAAGATAGATCGCGATGCTCAATCCTCGGGCCAGCGCGGCCTCGGCGAACAGCAAATCCCCGCCACACGCGCCTCCGCAAATCGCGAGATCGCCGGGCGCCACGGCGATCTGATCGAGCAGATCTCCGATCGCTTTGGCGGCGATCGGCTCCTTGTCCGCCGGGAAACGGCGCTCCTTACGGGTCGGACTATCGATCATGTGGCCGCTGAAAAGCAGCACCTTGCGCGGCTTCACCTCGTCCGATGCCTGAGACGCCATCACTGAGTCCTCACCTTGCGCTGACGACCTGTTTAACAGAGAAGCCGGTCCTCGACAGCGCAATAAGTGCGGGTGGGATGTTATGGTCTCACAATCTGCTGGAGTTGTGGAACCTATTCCACCGCACCGATCGTAATGGTGATCGCATCCGGCGATACGCCACTCACCTGCAGCACGACCGGGCTCGCATCGAGGTCGAGCCGCACGCTCTTGCGCACGCCCGGACAGTCGCCGCGGCCGGTGCTGCCGACGGAGCGGGCGTAGCGGCCGCTCTGGATCACGTCGATCCAGGCGTCGTCGGACAAAGTGATCTGGTAGATGCCAGGCTTTGCCAGCGCGGGCAATCGCACCATGCCGCCATGCCACTGCTCCGTTCGCGGCTTGCGCTCCGGCGGCATCGCGAAGGAGGCTTGCGCCGCCGGCTGCAGGCGGATGATCAGCGCGCCGGCCGGCAGTGCTGCCAGCGTCTCGCCGGCTGCGATCGTCGCCTTGTCGGCTGCGGCGAACGCGGCACGCTCGCGCGCCAGCGACCATGCGAATTTTTCGCAGCCGTCGTCGGCGGCATGAGCCGATCCGAGCAAGGCGAGCAGCGCGATGGCGGCAAGGCTCAAGCGAAGCATCGAAATCCCCTATTCCGGCACAGCGGGCGCGGCGAAGCCGTGCTTTGCGAGCGGGCGCTGACCTTCCGCCGAGAGAATGAACATTGCGAATTGATACGCCGCGGTCGAAGCGCCGTTCATCACGGTCAGGCCGTAGTCGGCGCCGACCGCGAGCGCGTCAGGCAGTTGCACGATCTGCCGGCGGCGTGGAGCAAGACCGTTCCTCTGCCATCGCCGGCGCCGTCATGATCGCGAGAATCACGCGAGTGCTGCAGAAAGCCGCGCGGCCATCACGCGCCGGAATCGCTGGCGTTGGGATAGAACAACTGCTCGCCGTTGATCTTGTAGTCGGCGATGGCCTTCTGGCCCTCCGACGACACCAGCCAGTCGATGAACTGCTGGCCGAGATCCTTCTTCACGCTCGGATGCTTTTCCGGGTTCACCAGCATGACGCCATACTGGTTGAACAGCCGCTTGTCGCCTTCGACCGAAATCACGAGGTCGCCGCGGTTCTTGAACGACAGCCAGGTGCCGCGATCGGCGAGCACATAGGCGTTGGCGGCCGACGCGGTGTTGAGCGCTGCGCCCATGCCCTGCCCGATCTCCTTGTACCAGGGCCCCTTGTCCTTGGCGATGTCGATGCCGGCGACCTTCCAGAGCTTGAGCTCGGCCTGATGGGTGCCGGACTTGTCGCCACGCGAAATGAAGTCTGCGCCCTTGGCCTTGATTGCGCCGAGCGCGGCTACGATGTCCCTCGTGCCCTTGATGCCCGCCGGATCGGCCTTCGGACCGATCAGGACGAAGTCGTTGTACATCACGGGGTAACGCTTGACGCCGAAGCCTTCGGCGAGAAACTTTTCTTCCGCAGGTTTGGCGTGGACGAACACGACGTCGGCATCGCCGCGGCGCGCGGTATCGAGCGCTTGTCCGGTGCCCTGCGCCACCACTTTCACGTCGATGCCGGTCTTGGCCTTGAACATCGGCAGGATGTGGCCGAACAGGCCGGAATCCTGCGTCGAGGTGGTGGAGGCCACCACGATCGATTTATCCTGCGCATAGGCGCTGCCGGTGAATGCGAGGGTGGCGGCGGCTGCGATCAGCAAACGGCGCGTAAGCATGTTCATGGGTGTTTTCCTTCCATCAAACCAGTAATTCGCCTGCGAGGAACGTTTTGGCCTCGGCGGTTTGCGGCCTATCGAAGAACGACGCGGAGTCACCGGTCTCCACGATGCGGCCGCGGTGAAGCATGACCACGTCGCCAGCGAGCCTGCGCGCCTCGCCAAGATCATGGGTCGCCATCACGACCTTGATGTTGCGTTCGCTCACAGTGCGGATGATGTCTTCCACCGCCTTGGTGGCGGTCGGATCGAGGCTCGCGGTCGGCTCGTCGAGAAACAGTACGGCGGGATCGCGCGCGAGCGCCCGCGCCAGCGCCAGCCGCTGCTGCTCGCCGCCGGATAGCCTTCGCGCGGCGCGGTCGGCCAATTGTCCGAGGCCGACCAGTTCGAGCAGCTCGCTGGTGCGGCGCGCATGCTCCGCGCGCGGGATGCCGGCGGCGCGCAGCGCGAAGCGGATGTTGGCGGCGGCGCTGCGGCGAAGCATCGCCGGCCGCTGAAACACGATCGCACGTTTGAGCGGCGGGACATTTTCCAGGCCGCCCCAGGTGACGCGTCCGCGCGAAGGCGTGAGCAGCCCCATCGCCAGGCGCAGCAGCGTGGATTTGCCCGAACCGTTGGGACCGATCAGCACCGTCGGCGGGCCCGGCGCCAGCGTGAGCGCGAGACGATCGAGGATCGTGACGGGACCTGCCGTCACCGTGACGCCATCGAATTCAATTGGCAGTTCGCTCGAAGGCGCGCGCATGGTCATCCCGCCAGTCGTTCGCCGGCGCGGCGGGCGGTCCAGGCCAGCGCGTTGACGGCGATCACGATCGCGATCAGCACGAGACCGAGGCCGACCGCGAGCGGCAGGTCGCCCTTGGACGTTTCCAGCGCAATCGCCGTCGTCATCGTGCGGGTAAAACCTTCGATATTGCCGCCGACGATGATGATGGCGCCGACCTCCGCCGCCGCACGGCCAAAGCCGGCGAGCAGCGCGGTGACGAGGCTGAAGCGCGCGTCCCAGATCAGCGCCGTGACGCGGCCCAACGGGCCGAGATTCATCGCGGTGAGTTCGTCGCGATATTCGACCCAGAGATCCTCGATGGTCTGCCGCGTGAGCGCGGCGATGATCGGCGTGACCAGCACGGTCTGCGCGACGATCATGGCGCCCGGCGTGAACAGCATGCCGAACGCGCCGAGCGGTCCGGAGCGCGACAGGGCCAGATAGACCGCGAGGCCGACGACGACCGGCGGCAGGCCCATCAAGGCGTTGAGCAGGACGATGACACCCTGGCGTCCGGGGAATTTCGTCAGCGCAATCCAGGCGCCCATGGGAATGCCGATCAGCGCGGCCAGCACTACCGCCGACAGGCTCACATAGAGCGATAGCCGCACGATGGCGAACAGCGCGGGGTCGCCGCTGAGCACAAGTTGAAGGGCTGTTACGTCCTGAGGCATGGAAATTCCGTTCGGCAGACATCTTGCGCAGATGGGACCAATATGGTCAATTTTCGTAACATCTGCACTCATATGCATACTGGTGCCTATGCCTGAACTCCTCACTACCGACGAAGCAGCCGAGTATCTCAGGCTCTCGGAGCGCAAGCTTTACGAGCTGGTGGCGGAGCGCGCTGTGCCCTGCAGCAAGGTGACCGGGCGCTGGCTGTTTCCGCGCGCGGCGTTGGACCGCTGGGTCTCCGCCGGCCTGATCGCGCCCGCCGCGCTGGCGCAGGTGGCGGCGCCGCCGATCATGGGCGGCAGCCATGATCCGCTGCTGGAATGGGCGCTGCGCGAAAGCAATTCCGGCCTCGCCAGCCTGCCCGAAGGCAGCGAGGAAGGCCTGCGACGGCTGACCCAAAGCGAGGTGATGATAGCCGCGATACATCTGCACCGGCTCGATGGTGATGACGAAACCTCCAATCTCGACGCGGTCGCCGATGCGCCGGGATTGCACGATGCCGTGGTGCTGAGTTTTGCGCGCCGCGAGCAGGGCATTCTGGTCGCGCCTGGCAATCCGCTCGGCCTGAGCGACATGGCCTCGATCGCCACGTCGCGCGCACGCATGGCGCAACGCCCCGCCGGCGCCGGCGCGCAATTGCTGCTGCTCGCGCTATTGGCGCGCAGCGGCATCGGTCTCGACGAATTGAAGCTCGCAAAACCCGCCTTTCCGACCGGCCCCGACATCGCACAAGCGATTCGCGCCGGCCGCATCGATTGCGGCATCGCCACGCGGGCGGTCGCGCGCTCGGCCGGGCTCGATTTCCTGCCGCTGACGTGGGAGCGCTTCGACCTCGTGCTGCGGCAGCGCGACTACTTCATGAAGGGACCGCAGGCGCTGTTCAACTTCATGCGCTCTTCTGTGTTGCGCGATCGCGCGGCCGAACTCGGCGGTTATGACGTCAGCGACACGAGCGCGGTGCGGCTGGTGAATTAGGGGTGTGGCGTTCTCAGTGCACATATGATGGTCGAAGCATAATCGGGGTAAACCAGAAACTCGAGTTGGGCCACGGATCGCCACCGCCACGCCACCAAATCGCCTAACGACTCAAGGACGACTGTTGCAGCGAGCTGGGGCACGAAGGGAGGAGCTGATGGATACCCCAACGTCTGCCGCACCCGACGAGAAAACGCCTCTGCCGGAGGAGACGCTGGCGACACAACCCGGCAAAGAGAAATCGAATCCCGCTGGTCCGTTGGAGATCACCACCGAGCGATTCAACTCGTCCGTCGCCCGGTTGACCTCAAATTCGATGGACGAACTTCACAAGCTGGCTTCTGAACTCCAGAAAATGCAGGAATTCCTGAAGTCCGAGGTCGAAGGCGTGCAGCGCCAAATCGACAGCGCGGTCGCCGGAATAAATATCATCGTCGAAACTATTGGTCCGTGGAAAAACATGGCGGGCTCACAAACACCTCCATCGGGCACTCGCAACGTGCGCGCGGGAGGACCGGCGGCCAACATCGAGCAACGCATTCGCGTCGGGTCGTAACGGCCGAGGCGCCGCCTGGCGACATTTGCTGGCTGCGGTGGGCTCTGGATGCATCGCGGTTTCCAACCATGCCGTTCACAATGCAGGCGCTGATGGCGCCGCTTGCGAAGGATCGGCAGGTTAATGGAACTCGTCGTTGATAGTTTGTTCAAAGTCTGCACCTGCGTCGCGGTCGAGGGCACCAAGCGGCCGGGCCGAACAGCGGGAAAATGTCCGCTGTCGATTTGACGGTGGACATCGTTCAACAGCGCATCAACATCCGCTGATAACCCGAAGCGGCTACGCGCCCGCCGATACTATCGATGGGTTTTGCTGCCATCCGTAATTCTGGGCTGAGAATTGTACCCCGGAGTTCTAAAGCACCGAACGGCAACCTGAATGTTACTGGCGGCAAGCGATCGCCAATCTCGAACAGCTGCCAACCGACCGTTCTTGGAAAATTGCCGGATATTTTCGCGGGGAGCGGGATCAGACGACAGTGTAATAGCTGATTCGGCGGTTCGCATAGTTTGTTTACCAAACACTGCAAATTACGAGAAACCACGTCGCCTAACCTGGGCTCAACAAATTTGACCCATGCTCTTCGAATAGCAGGGGAACGGCTGTTCGCGACTAATTGTGATCTTCGTGCGCGGTCATGCCGCAAACGCTTGTGCAGTATGGGAGTTCTCGCGGTTTAGTGGGGGGTTAAATGAAAGTGACGCAGTTCTACAGTGTTCGCCATTTGCTTACCGCTACCTACAGTCTTATCGGCATGGCATTGCTGGCGATCGGCGCGAACGCAGCGCTGCATGTGCCCACCTCAGAAGCCATAGAGGTGGTGACTACCCAGGAAACGGTCAACGCGATGCAGATCGCGCTCATCATAGGCAATGGCAATTACCCGGACGCAACCGAACCACTGAACCAACCCATCAACGACGCAAGCGGTCTAGCGCATGCAATGCGCCGCCACGGATTCGATGTCGATGTGGTGGAGGACGCCAGCAAGGCAGATATGGCTCGCGCGATCGAGCGGTTGAAAGCCAGGATCAAGCCCGGATCTGTCGTGATGTTGTTTTTCGGCGGCTATGGGGTGCAGTCTTGCCACGAAACCTACATGATCCCAACCGATGCGGTGATCTGGAAGGAAGGTGATGTGCGCCACGAGGGCATGTCCGTCGAAATCGTGCTCCACGCAATCAAGGACCGCGGCGCTCGCGCCACGCTGGCCATCCTCGACGCATCTCGACGTAATCCCTATGAACGCCGTTTTCGCTCCTACTCCCACGGGCTTGCGGCAGTCAACGCGCCCGACAACGCGCTCATCATCTCATCTCATACGCCTGGCAAAGTCGCCGATGACTCGGAGGGAGAGCACAGCGTACTTGTTACTGAGTTGCTCAACGAGCTCAATGCGCGCGTTAGCGCTGAAGGCGTCTTCAACAAGACCCGCGCCGCCGTCTTTCGCTCCTCCAATGGCGCGCAGATGCCGTCAGTATCCTCCTCGCTCTTAGAGGACGTGCACTTCAGCTCCAGCAATGATGCCGATTTGACGACGTCGTCTCTCGCGCCGATTACCACCGAAAACGCTCCGCTCGTCGATTCGAAGTAAAGCCGGCACCTCGCAAAGAGCGATTGATTTCGCTCAGCTCTCGTCAGACCTTGCTCTGGCTAGGCTCCGGAATCCATGATCCGCTATGGCCGCCAACCCGGTCCTCGCATTAATCGCGCAACAGCACGGCCTCGCGAAGGGTCGGGCTCGAGCCCAAGACGGAGACGAGCCCCAGCGCCATCAGCAGCACGCCGAGCAAGGTTGCCATCCAGCCCTGCCCGTCATCGGCTGCCTCGGCGACAGGAAAGGTGACCGGCGCGGCCAGAGGCACGGAGGCGGCAACCGCGTCGCTGGGGGCCGGTGCGGCCACCAGAAGCGTCTTCACCTCGACCACGCGCGGCGTGGCATGGTCGGGCGTGAGCTGATCGGTCGCGAGCTTTTCGACGGGGGCCAGTGGCACGAAGGCCGCGGGCCCCGTCGCCAAGACGGAAGCGGCATCAACCACCTTGAACTCGGGTGCGAGCCCTATCGGCTGCGACGCTTCCGCCGGTGCGGAGCGCGGCAGCTCCGCACGCGCATCCACGACCGCCTTCTGCTTGCGCGGTGCAGCCTCGTTCTCCTCAGGAACGGCGACAAGGGGCTTCGCGGCGCTGTGACGAACCTGTTTCTTCACCGTCGTGATCCCCTGAGCGGTTTGGAACCAGCATTTGCGGTGGCCGTCAAAACGATAGACCCAGCGCTGGCCAGCCGTCGTCGACTTGCCGGGCCGCGGCAAGCACTCCTCTGCCATGACAGCGGGCGCAGTTGATTGCGGGGGAGCAGGAGCGGCGTTGAAGAAGTCGGCAAAAGGATTCGAAGACGCAGGCGAAGTCGGGAAAGCCGCGAGAAGGACAAAAGCGGCGAAGCAAAATCGCAAATGACCGGACATGGAAAACCCCGGTGTTGCGCCCCCGCCGGCACGACCTTTGGCCGCGAAGTGGGTCACAATGCGGCTCAAATCCGGCAAGGCGGTGGATTCATTCTGGCCCGGAAACGAGATCGGGGTCCAGTGCTGCAGCTCAGCAGCAGGCGCTCACCTGTCACCATGATTTGCACGGGTTTGCGCCCAGCACTTCGCCTTACGACGGCATTGCCGCTCGATCTAATCCGACAAAGCCCTGCCAGGCCCCATCCATGTTGAGCTCACAATGCTCCGAGCACCTGCGACGAATCGATCGGGCAATCTCCCATCCTTGATTCACGTCAAGAAGTTCGGGCGACTCCCGGCCTTAGGCTTTCAAAAAAATACGCGAACAACAGGGAAAGGGAAGCAAATGTCCACAAGGCGCGAAGTCATCAAGGCGATACCTGCAGCAGGCGCGGCCTTCGCGGTAGCCGGAAACCTGATCCTCGATGAAAGCCCGGCGCGCGCCCAGGCAGCCGCGCCGCTCAAGGGTCATTTTCACCCCAAGGGCAAGGCGCCTTCAAAATTCACAATTGAGGCGTTGCAGAAAGCGCGTGCGACTTTGCCGTTCGCGGACACGCGTGACTTCGATGAGAACAAGCGCGGTCTCATTGCCCCGATGCCTGACTTGAAAATCATCGCGGATGCCGGCCACGTCGCATGGGATATGGAGCGATTCAAATTTATCGACCAGCAGGAAGAATTCGACAGCATTCATCCTTCGCTGCACCGGATTTCGAGGCTGAACAACAATTACGGGCTCTACGAGGTCATTCCGGGCATCTATCAGATACGCGGCTTCGACCTGTCGCAGATCAGCTTCGTCCGTGGACGAACCGGCTGGATTGTTTTCGATGTGGCAGTCACCGGTGAGGTAGCCCGCGCCGCCTGGCAATTGTTCCAGAAGCATCGGGGTGAAGGGCTTCCGATCACGGCCGTGATCTACTCTCACAATCATGGCGACCATTGGGGCGGCATTCGCGGCATCGTGAACGAAGCGGATGTGCGTTCGGGCAAGATTCCGATCATCGCTCCGCGCGATTTCCTGCGACACACGGTCGAGGAGAATGTCTACGCCGGCAACGCGATGAACCGGCGGCTGTTCTTCCAATACGGCTTGCTGCTCCCGGCCGCCCCGCATGGCTATGTCGGTCAGGGTCTCGGACAGGGCGTTTCTGCCGGGGCCATGGGGCTGATCCCGCCCACGCGCATCGTGGAGCGGGACATCGAGGAGTTCGAGGTCGACGGCGTGCCCATGGTGTTTCAGAACACGCCCAACACCGAAGCGCCGTCCGAAATGAACACCTGGATTCCGGGCATGAAAGCGTTGTGGATGGCGGAGAATGTCAACGCCACGCTGCACAACATCTATACGCTCCGCGGCGCCCCGGTGCGCGACCCGTTGCGCTGGTCAAAATACATCGGTGAGGCGCTATATCGCTTCGGCCTGCAGGCCGACGTCATGTTCGCCTCCCACCACTGGCCACGCTGGGGCAACGACCGCATCCAGGAGGTTCTGCGCGGGCAACGCGACATCTATGCCAACATGAACAACCAGGTGCTGCATCTGGCAAACCAGGGCGTGACCATCAACGAGGTTCACAACGTCTACACCGTGCCAAAGGACCTGCAGGAGAAATGGTACTGCCGCGGCTATCACGGCTCCCCCGAACACAACAGCCGAGGCGTGGTGCAGCGTTTCCTGGGTTTCTGGGACTGCAACCCCACAACGCTGATCCCGCTTTCGCCGTCCGAATCCGCGCCGTTCTATGTCGAGATGATGGGCGGCGGCGCGCGCATCATGGCGCGTGCGCAGCAACTGCACGATGAAGGACAGTACAAGCTGGCAACGGAAATCCTCAACAGACTGGTGCAGGCCGAGCCGCAGAATCAGCCGGCGAAAGAACTGCTAGCCGATGTCTTTGAACAGCTTGGCTATCAGCAGGAGAACCCCGGCCTGCGCAACAGTTTCCTCGCGGGCGCCTACGAACTCCGGACCGGCATCCCGCAGGGCGAATCCGCCAATTCCAGCAGCCCCGACGTGATACGGGCGATGACCACGGAATTGTTCCTGAACTTCCTCGGCATCCGGATGGACAGCCGAAAGGCGGAGGGGCTGCGCTTCACCATCAATCTAGTCACGCCCGACAACGGCGAAAAGTTCGTCGTCGAGATGGCGAACGCCACGCTGACCAATATCCAGGGCTTCCAGGCTCCCAGGCCGGACCTGACGCTGACCATCAACCGATCCGATCTGGAGCAGGTCATGGCCGGGCAGAAGACGCTGGAAGCCCAGATTGCGGCTGGTGTCGCCAGCATACAGGGTGATGCAAGCCTGCTGCAGAAGCTCGCCGCCACCATGGTCGACTTCGATCCTCGTTTTGAGATCTTGCCGGGAACCAAGCCAAAGGGAACCACGGTGGCACATGCCGACGCGTACCAGGCCGTGCCACGGCAGACCATTGCGGAATAGAAGGATGCGACGAGAGTCCTCACCGCCTACCCGGCAACCACGCGGTAAATCCGGCTTCGCCGAGCCGCTTCATCACCTCGTCGAGATGCGTGCGGTCGCGCGTTTCGATCACGACTTCGAGCAGGGTGCCCTTGGCGGGCAGATCGGAGAATGTGCGCTGATGCGAGACCTCGATGATGTTGGCGCCGGCTTCGGCGAGCAGCGCCGAGACCGATGCCAACTGTCCGGGCCGGTCGACGATGTCGATGGCGATCTGCGTCAGCCGACCCTCGCGCGCGAGTTCGCGGGTCAGTACGGAAGCGATCAGCCGCGTATCGATGTTGCCGCCGGTCAGGACGAGGCCGACATGGCGTCCAGCAAAACGCTCCGGCGCGCCTAGCACAGCGGCGAGGCCCGCCGCGCCCGCGCCTTCCACCACAGTCTTTTCGATCGCGATCAGCATCGCCACCGCGCGCTCGATCTGATCCTCCGTGACCAGAACGATGTCGTCGACGAGACGGCGGATGATTTCGGTGGTGATCCGGCCCGGTGACTTGACGGCGATGCCTTCGGCGAGCGTGTCGCCGCGCATCGGCAGGCGCTCGCCCTTGATGGCGTTATACATGGAGGGATAGAGCTGCGCCTGCACGCCTATGATCTGCAAGTCCGGCTTCAGCGATTTGGCCGCGACCGCTATCCCGGAGATCAACCCGCCGCCGCCGATCGGAACCACCAGCGTATCGAGCTGCGGCGCGGAAGCGAGCATTTCGAGCGCGATGGTGCCCTGCCCCGCGATAACATGCGGATCGTCGTAGGGGTGGATCATGGTGAGGTTTTTTGCCCGGCCATGCTCGCGCGCGAACTCGGCGGCCTCTTCCAGCGTCTTGCCGGAAATAATGGTCTCTGCACCGTGACGCCGCGTATTCTCGATCTTCACCATCGGCGTGCCCACGGGCATTACGATGCTTGCGGGAATACCAAGCCTGTGTGCGTGATAGGCCACGCCCTGTGCATGATTGCCGGCCGACATCGCGATCACGCCGCGCTGCCGTTCGTCCGGTGACAGCGCCAACAGCCGATTGAGCGCGCCGCGCTCCTTGAAGGTCGAGGTGAACTGCAGGTTCTCGAATTTGAGCCAGAGGTTGCAGCCGCAGATCTCGCTCAGCGTCCGGCTCTGGTCGCATTCGGTGACCATGATCGAATCGCGGATCGCAGCCGCCGCTGATGTGACGTCGCCGGGTGTGACCGCAAGACCTGCTTCGGAAGCGTGCGGGTCCGGCGGAGCGTTTTTGGGGGCTTTCGGCATCTGAAGGAGCCTCGTTGGGAGGCAATCGTATAAGCCTTTTCCACCCGATGCGCTTCCCCCGAATCTCGTAAAAACTCCCGCCCCATGAACATGGGTGTCGCAAAAAGCCGCCGCGGCGTTACACGTGCGCTGGCCGCAGGGACAGGCGGCCGGAGTTTTTTCAGATGAATTCATTGAACCATGAGCGGAAGGTGGAGGTCATCACGGTCGTACTGGTCGAGGACGACGCGCCGACGCTTTGGCGGCTGCAGGACGCGCTGGCCAAGGCCGGATATCAGGTCAGGGCCGCCGGCACGCTCACGGAAGCCCGCGCCTGTCTCGCACAGGGCGCACCAAAAGTGTTGCTGACCGACCTTCAACTGCCCGATGGCCACGGCGTCGACCTGATCCGGGAAACGCGGCGGCGCTTTCCCCGCTTGATCAATCCTGATCGAACAGCCTGATCCGCGGCATTTCGGTTCTCGCCGGCTCGGCGAACATCTCTCTCGGCTCGGCCTCTTCCCGGATCCTGATCCGCCGCGGCTCGGTCACTTCGCGTACGCTCCCTTCAACCGCCTCGAGCTCCTGCTCGCGCGATTGCTGGTAGCGGCGCCTGTCGGCCCAGCGCTGGCGCCGCTCGGCGCGCCGCTTTTCGGCATCCGCGCGCTTGATGTCGGCATCGCGGGCCCTGGCGACGGCATCGCGAGGCGCGGCGGTCTTGTCATCAGCCTGTTCGGCGGATTTTGCAGGTTGCGGCGAGGGCGCGGGCTGCGCCGCCGTTACATTGTTGGCTGGCTTTTCTTCGGCACGGGCGTTATTGGCCGATGGTGCGGCCGCCTCTGTTTGCTGCTGCGGCTGTGGTGTTTGCTGTGGCTGCTGCGTTTGCGGCTGTTCCTGTGGCGGCGCGGAAGCCGTATTCGTCGTCGCGACATGCGGCACCGGCTCCGCTGGTGCCGTCGAGACGTGTATCGGCTCCGCCGACATCCTGCGTTCCAGCTTGGACACCGTCTGCGAAGGCGGGCTGGTAATGTTCGCAGCCAGATAGCCACCGCCAAGACCAGCGCTGACCGCAACGATGACGGTTCCCACGCCTGCAAAATAAGCCGTCGATGTCCGCATGGTTCGGCTCCCTCATCCACGCGGGCAACGCGTGGCATGGGCCGACGTTCCTGCACGGCATTGTGAGGGAATTGGAACCGGCGGCGCTGTAATTACAGCGCTCGCGATCAGATCATCGCGGCGACTTTTTCCAAGCCGATGATGCGGGCGAGCGAACGGACTTCGCTCTTCTGGTCTTCACGCAACTGGAACAGCAGCGGCATCGCCGCTGATTTCAACTGCTGGACTTCCTCGGATTCGGGATCGATCGGCACGCCTGCAGCAGTCGGGTTGGCCTGCCGGCCCGCATGGATCTTGCGGGCCACGGCGCGCAGCGCGGTCTCCACCGGCGGCCAATAGGATTCCTGAGAGGCGGACAGTTTCAGGCGGTCCTTGATTCCGGCGATCTGGCCGTCGCTCAGGAGCGCGTAGTTCTTCTGAGGTTGCGGCTTGGCGGCGGCCTTGGGCTTCGGCGGCGGGGCGGGCGCGACCACGACAGGCGCAAGTTCCTTCGGCAGCCCGATATCGGCGGGGGCGGTCGACGCATAGGCCTGGCGCAACGGCTCGTTCAGCGCCGCGGTGGTCTGCGGCGGCTCGTAGGCGGCCAGCGCGTAGCTGACGACAGCCAGCCGGTCCCTCTTGTTGGCCTTGTTCGACACCGGCGCCTGGACGGCAGCAGCCGCCAGTTGCGGCCCGGCTGCGGGCACACTGTCGCGGCCAAGAATGGCAGTGGCGGCGGCGCCGACCACGAGAAAGCAGATCAGCGCAACGATGGTCATCGTTTTGGTCAAAAAGGTCTCCATTCCCGCCGACGTCTGGCCCTTTTGTCGAAAACTGGATGACAATTGAGGCGTTACGATGCCGCTCGGAGCCCTGAAGCGATCGAAAAGATGGGCGTATCGTCCAGAAACAGCCTCGAATCAGGCCGCCGCGGCCAATTCGTAGGCCTCCTGGATGTCGGCAACGATATCGGACGCCTCCCACAGGGCGTCGGGCTCGATCGCCTGCAGGGTGACGGTCCAGTTGCTCTTGCGGCTGCGGGGCAGGCTGACGACCTCGAATTCGATGCCGCGGCACAGAGGATGCCGATCGAGCGCAAACATCACCCGCCGGGTGATCTCGCGGAGGGTCGCCGGGGTTTTGGCAGCCAGATACTGATCGAGATCCATTCCATTACCCCTTCGATTTGCCGTGCGGCCGGCCGTGGCGGCGGACCATCCTCTGGGGCTATTGTTGGGGCCGATATGGTTAACGGCGCGTTAATCCTCGCGGGGGCACGGGCCGGAACTTGAGCGAACGGCGGAGCGGAACAGCCCGGCATGGCTGAAGCGATACCTCAGACGACAACGGCCGCGACCGGGCCGTCGGTTGGTGCCGCACTGGTGGCGGCCATCGCGATTTCAGCCTTCACGCTGTCGGTCGCGACTTTCGAGCTGTCGATGGCGGACTGGCCGTCCGGCTTCGTCCTGCTCGTTGTCGTACCGCTGGTGGCGCTCGTGTTCTGCGGCTGCGCCCTGTGGTCCGCGACGCTGCTGCCGAGGATCCGTTCCGGCGGCGCGAAGTTCGCCCTCCCTTTCCTGATCTGCGCGCTGACGCTTGCCGTTCTGGTCTACGCGCCGCTGCACAAAATCGCCCTGCAGCAGAATTTCGACTGGCACCGGCGGGCTCGCGAACGGATCGTGGCGCGGGTCGAGGCCGGCGAACTCAAGCCCAACGTCGACTACAACAAGAACCTGATCGCGCTCGGCGATCGTGAGCCCAACGTTTCCGCGCGCAATGACATTGTCGTCGATGAGACGGAAGAAGGCACCTATGTGCTGTTTTTGACCACGCGCGGCCTGAAGCACTATTTCACCGGATTCCTGTACGTACCTTCCGGCGGCGATCCAAAAAAATTCTTCGAGTTCGAGGACAAGCCGCCGAGCCAGCTCGTCCGCTACGACAAGGACTGGTATTTCGTGGCGAATTAGGGCGAAACGCGCACCCTCGCTCGCGGCCATCCGCCCGCGACGGTGCCAAGTGCGATCCCGCCGATGATCAATGTCATCGCCAGGGAAGCGGTCGTATCGATGCACCTGCCCCGGATTGCGCTTCGCTCCATCCGGGCTACGAGTCAGCCCAGCTTTATTCGCGTCGATGCTTCCCGATATTCCACAAGCGTGCGCGCGACCATCTCGTCGACGGACAGCACCTCCGTCACGCCCGAGACGGAATGGCCAGCGCTCCAGATATCCTTCCAGCGCTTTGGACGGCTCTCGCGGGCGCCGATGTCGATATCCTTGCCGATATCGATCGCGCCGCGCAGCGGCAGATTATCCGGATCGAGGCCGGCGGCCTCGATCGACGGCCGCAGCATGTTGGTCTGCAGGCCCGTGAACGCCGTGGTCAGCAGGACATCGTCGGCCGTGCTGGCAACCAGCAGCTCCTTGTACCTGATATCCGCCATGCTCTCGCGGGTGGCGATGAATTTTGTGCCCATATAGGCAAGATCGCAGCCAAGCGCCTGCGCCGCGCGCAACGCGTGGCCGTCGCTGATGCCGCCCGCCAGCACCAGCGGGCCCTCGAAGAATGCCCGCACCGCGCGCACGAACACGAAGGGATTGAGCCAGCCGGTCTGGCCGCCCGCCCCCGCCGTGAGCAGCACCAGGCCGTCGGCGCCCGCCGCAACGGCACGCTCGGCATGGCGAATCGAGGCGACGTCGGCAAACACCAGCGCACCGGCATCATGCAGCGGCCCGATCATCGGCGCCGGCGATCCGACCGAGGTGATCACCATCTCCGGCCGGTGCCGCAGCAGCACCTGCAGATCCTGCTCCAGCCGCGCATTGGAGCGATGCACGATCAGGTTGGCGCAGACCGGCGCCGACGGCTTGCCGCTGGCATCCGCGTGCGCCTTCAACCTGATATCGATATCCGTCAACCACTCGTCCAGCTGTTCGGGACTGCGGCAGTTCACAGTCGGAAACGAGCCGATCACGCCGTTACGGCAGGCGGCCACCACCAGCTCGACACCGGAGACGAGAAACATCGGCGCTGCGATCAGCGGCAGGCTGAGGCGGTCGCGAAAGCGAGAGAGGGAATCGGTTGGTTGCGTCATCCTGGCTTGAGCCGCTTCCTCTTTGTGCTAGCGTGCCAGAACATTGGCACGAGCGAAGGCCAATTACAAAAGCAGGCGGGAGAAAAAGAATGAGCAATCCGCTCTACGCGCTTCCGGCGGTATGCGAGCAGACCTTGCGGGCGCTGGCGCGCTACCCGGAGCGCACCGCCTTCAGCTGGCCGGGCGGATCGATCACCTATCGCGGCGCGACCGACATGATCGGCCGCATCCAAAGCGTTTTCATGCAACTGGGCTTCCAGCCCGGCACCCGCGTCGCCTTCCTCACCGCCAACCGCGCCGACACCTGGTGCGCCGGCTGCGCCGCACTATTGTCGCGGTTCGCGACCACCTGGCTACATCCGTTGGGGTCGCTGGACGATCAACTGTTTCAACTGGAAGATTCCGAAGCGCAGATGCTGGTGGTCGACGGGGTGACGTTCCGCGATCGCGGCGGCGAGCTCGCCGCGCGGGCCACGGGTTTGAAAACCGTCTTCACGCTCGGGCCGGCCGATTACGGCGCCGACCTCCTGCAGGCAATCGAGACGGCCGGCAGCGCCACGGCGCGCAGTTTTGCCGGGCCTGACGATCTCGCCGCGCTCAATTACACCGGCGGCACGACCGGCAAATCCAAGGGCGCGCTGCGCCATCACCGCGAAATTAGCGGCTCCACCACTGCGATCCTCGCCGACTTCGAAATTCCGGACACGCCGCGCTATTTGACGGTGGCGCCGATCAGCCATGTCGCGGGGACCAAAGTGCTGCCGACGCTGATGCGCGGCGGCACCGTGCACATGCTGAAGGGCTTTGACCCGGAAGCCGTGTTCAAGACCATCGAGCGCGAGAAGATCAATTTCACCCTGTTGGTGCCGACGATGATCTACGTGATGCTGGATCATCCCTCGCTCGACAAGACCGACCTCTCCTCGCTCGAATTATTGCTGTATGGCGCGTCCGCGATGTCGCCGAGCCGGCTGGTCGAGGGCATCGAGCGGATCGGACCGGTGTTCTCGCAGCTCTACGGCCAGACCGAATGCTATCCGGTGTCGGTGCTGCGCAAGGCCGACCACGACCCCAGGACGCCGGAGCTGTTTTTGTCCTGCGGATTCCCGATCGCCGCCTGTCAGGTCAAGATTCTCGACAATGACGACCAGGAAGTCGCCACCGGCGAGGCCGGCGAGATCTGCGTGCGCGCCGGCCACGTGATGGCCGAATACTGGAAGCGGCCGGAGGCCACGGCGGAGACGCTCAAAAGCGGCTGGCTGCATACCGGCGACATCGCGCGATCAGACGAGCGCGGCTACATGTTCATCCTCGACCGCAAGAAGGACATGATCATCTCGGGCGGCTTCAACATCTTTCCGCGCGAGGTCGAAGATGTGTTGTCGCAGCATGCCGACGTCGCGATGGTCGCCGTGGTCGGCGTCCCCGACGACAAATGGGGCGAGGCCGTCACCGCCGTGGTCGTCGCGCGCCAAGGCGCCCGACCGAACGCGGATGAGCTGATCAACCTCGTGAAGGCGAGGAAGGGCTCGGCGCACGCGCCAAAACACATCGAGTTCGTTGACGAACTTCCGATGACCGGCGTCGGCAAGGTCGACAAGAAGGTGCTGAAGGCCGGCTTCTGGACCGGCCGCGACCGGATGGTGGGTTAGGCCTCACACGATGCAGCGATCGTGTCGCGGACGCGGCACGGCATCCCGGACACGAAAGATCCCTAGCCGGCCATGCGCCTCTCGGGCAGCTTCGACTTATCGAAATTGTTGGGCACCTCGATATCAACCTCCAGCGTCGAGACGTTCTTGCCGCGCTCCAGCTTGACGATCACCTTGTCGGGATCAAGCTGTACGTGTTTCGACACTACCGCGAGAATCTCCTCCCGCAGCGTGACGAGCAGGTCGGACTGGCCGAGCAGCCCGCGCTCGTGCTGCAGCAGAATTTGCAGCCGCTCCCGGGCAACGGGGGCAGTCGCATCGCGGCTGCCGAACAGCCGCAGCAGCCTCATGCTCATGCAGCCCTCCGTCCGAGCAGCCGGTCCATGAAGCCCTTGCGTTCGGCCGGCACGACCATGGCGACTTCCTCGCCCATCAGGCGGCGCGAGGCGTCGATATAGGCGCGGGCCGGCGCGCTCTCGGCATTGTTGAGCGTCACCGGGGTGCCGACGTTCGACGCCTTGAGCACTTCCTGGCTCTCGGGAATGATGCCGAGCAGCGGGGTGGCGAGGATTTCGAGAATGTCGTCGATCGTGAGCATCTCGCCGCGCGCGGCGCGCGCCGGGTCGTACCGGCTGATCAGCACGTGCTTTTCCACGCGCTCGCCGCGCTCCGCCCTCACTGTCTTCGAATTGAGCATGCCGATGATGCGGTCGGAATCGCGCACCGAGGAAACCTCGGGATTGGTGACGATGACGGCCTCGTCGGCATAGCGCATGGCAAGCGTCGCGCCGCGCTCGATGCCGGCCGGGCTGTCGCACAGGATCCAGTCGAACCGGCTCCTGAGCTCGCCGATGACGCGGCCGACGCCTTCGTCGGTCAGCGCATCCTTGTCCCGCGTCTGCGAAGCCGGCAGCAGCCAGAGATTTTCGAGGCGCTTGTCGCGGATCAGCGCCTGCGGCAGCTTGGCGACGCCCTGCACCACGTTGATGAGGTCGAACACCACGCGGCGTTCGGCGCCCATCACAAGGTCGAGGTTGCGCAGGCCGACGTCGAAATCGACCACCACAACGCTCTGCCCGCTTTGCGCAAGCGCCGCGCCGAGCGCAGCCGTGGAGGTGGTCTTTCCAACGCCTCCCTTGCCCGAGGTAACGACCAGCACCTTGGCCATACGTGATCTCCTTAGCCGGTTAATTCAGCGGGGTAATTTTCATGGTGTCGCCTTCCAACCAGGCCTGCGCCGGGCGGTTGCGGAGCGAGATGTCGATTTCTTCTGCAGTCTGGTAGTAGCCGTCGATGGCGAGCAGTTCCGCCTCGATCCTCTGGCAGTAGATCCGCGCATTGGAATTGCCGTTGACGCCCGCCATCGCGCGGCCGCGCAACGTCCCGTAGATATGGATCGATCCGCCGGCAACGATCTCCGCGCCTGAGCCGACCGAGCCCAGCACCGTGACGTCGCCCTCCATGAAGACGATCGACTGGCCCGAACGCACCGGGCTTTCGAGCAATAGCGAATTCGGCTTCGGCTTGGCTTCGGGCTCGGACTTCGGCGCCGGCTCGCTGCGCGTGATCACGCAGGCGCGGCCGCCGGTCAGCAAGGGCGGCATGTTCGCCGCAAGGCGCTCTTCGTCCACGCCCTCGATGCCGAGAACGCGAATGCTGCGCTCGTTGAGGCTGTTCACGAGATGAGCGATGGCGGCGCCGGAGAGGTCGACGGATGCGAGATCAAGCACGATCGGCTTGCCGACGAAATAGCCCGGCGAGCGCGCCAGCGTGGCGTCGATCTCGGCGAGCCATTCCACGATCGGAACGACGGGGCTGAATACGAACGCGACATAGGAACGGCCGCGCAGCCGGACCAATTGACGCGTGGGATCAGCTCGGACGTCCATGTTGTTCGACTCGTCGTTTCTTAGTGAATGGTTAACAATCGGCGAACTTGGTTAACGAGTAATTAATGCATCAACCCGCGCCGCGCGCAGAAAATGGCGCAGCAGGCGCCGAATCCGGCGCATTTGTGGCCGATTCTTGCTGCGGGTCGTGCGCCATGCGCGTCAAACCCTTTGCCCACAAGGGTCTTGTGAGTTGTAGTTAACAAGACCTCAACTTACTTTTGTCACGTTTCCGACCTAAATTAGTCCTCGCGCGGTTCCAACAAACTTATGTGTGCTGGCAGTCTGTAAGGGTCTGGCAGTTCATTCCGTCGGGCAGACGGACATTTGCCGGCAGGGGACTAGGGCAGTGGAAGCCGTGGGGATGGTGTGGTCGCGAGACATGATCTCGCAGACAGGTGTCGGACGCAGGGACGACGCCCCACACTTTGATTCAAATCTTCCAACCGAACTTAGCAGCGCCTGGGGAGCGGACGTGGATTCCTCCGCGCGCCTGCTCCAAGAGCTGGAACTCCTGTCCAATACGTCCGCAGCCGTTTCGCCGCCAACCAATCCGCCGGATAATACGCCGAGTGCTAATCCGCCAAGTGCTAATCCGCCAAGTGCTAATCCGCTAAGTGTCATGAGGAGTAAGCGTATGAGTAGTGTGAGTGAGCAGGAACATCTCAACCCCCGCGATCCGCTGTACTACGCGCCGCGCTCGCTACGTGAGCGGTCGGCGATGCGCGGCGCAGGTTCCGAGACGTCGTTTTCTCCGGTGTCGTTCGATTCCCAGCTCGAGAGCGCGGTATCGGATGCGCTGCGCCATCCCCTCGATCCCGAGGTCATGCACGAACCCGGCCTGGAGTCGAGGAAGGCATTGTGGACCATCGCGGCGCGCTTCGCTGCCGCCATCGGCGTCGCGGCCCTCGTGGCGCTGTTCTTCGTCGTCGCCGTGCCCGGTTCGCGGCAGAGCGACGGTGAGACGTCGACCTCGGCGTTGACCAACGTCACGCAGTCGATCAAGAACGCGCTGTCTCAATCCGGAGAGGCTTCGCAAAAGCCTGCGATCAATGAATTTCAGGCCCTTCTCGCCTCCACGCCGCCGAGCCATCCGGCGGCGTCGGAGCAGGACAGCCAATTGCTCAAGCAGTTCATGCAGTGGCGCGAGAAGCCGGATCCGGCCACGCCACAACGCGCCAACCCATAATTCAGACGGAGGGCTGACAATGCCTGAGAACCGACTTAACGCGGACTTGTTCTCAAGGAGCTTGGCATGACCTCGCACCGGATCGCCTTGCTGGTCGGGGCCGTGCTGTTCGGCATCGCAGGCAGCGCCCAGGCCGCCGGCGACATCACGATCGTGCGCGACCTTGCCAGCCGCGTCGGCCCCGTGATCGGCTCGGCACAGGCGTGCCGCGATATTGCGCGTCCCCGTATCCAGACCATTATCGACAAGTTTTCGCAGGTGATCCGGGAAGCCTCGTCGAACGAGGCGGAGCGTTCCGATCTCACCCAGACGTTCGATCGCACCGTGGCCGAAGGACGCGTCGCCGTGACCTCGGGCAGGATCGACTGCATCCGGGCCGACCGACAGCTTGCCGATCTTGAACGCTCGATCTCCGGACCGAGCCTCTCCAGCGTCATCGGCCCGTCGCCTGCTGCCGCTGCGACCGCCGCAAACGCGGCGACCGCGCCGACAGCCAATGTCCCGGCCGGCCCGCTGCCGCGCGGCATCAGCGAAAAGGAAATCCGCTTCGGCATCGCAGCCCCCTTCTCCGGCTCGGCCCGCGAGCTGGGACGTCAGATGAAACTGGGAATCGAAACCGCCTTCAACCGGGTCAACGATTCCGGCGGCGTGGACGGCCGGATGCTGAAACTGTTCGCCGCCGACGACGGCTACGAACCTTCGCGCACCGGCGAAGCCATGAAGGTGCTCTATGAAAAGGACCAGGTGTTCGGCATCATCGGCAATGTCGGCACGCCGACCGCGGCGGTGTCGATCCCCTACGCGCTCGAACGCCGGATGCTGTTCTTCGGGGCCTTCACCGGCGCCAACATCCTGCGCAACGATCCGCCGGATCGTTACGTCTTCAACTATCGCGCCAGCTATGCTCAGGAAACCGACGCGGTCGTTCGTTACCTCGTCAAGATACGCCGGTTGCAGCCCCGACAGATCGCGGTCTTTGCGCAGCAGGACTCCTACGGCGATGCCGGATTTGCGGGCGTCGCAAAAGCGTTCCGCTCGATGGGCGTGAACGACGGCGCGATCCTCCGGCTCAACTATGCGCGAAACACCGTCGACGTGGACGACGCGGTCAACCAGTTGAAGCTCGCGAAGCCACCGATCAAGGCGGTGGTCATGGTCGCGGCCTACCGGGCCGCGGCGCGGTTCATCGAGAAGACGCGCGACCTCTATCCCGGGATGATCTACTCCAACGTTTCGTTCGTCGGCTCCACCGCGCTTGCCGAAGAGCTGAAGCTGTTGGGACCGCGCTACACCAACGGCGTGATCGTGACGCAGGTGGTGCCGGCGGTGTCGGGCTATTCATCTGCCGTGCTCGAATACAAGAACGCGCTCGCCAAATATTTTCCAGGCGAAGCGGCCGACTACGTTTCGTTCGAGGGCTATGTCGCCGCCAACGTCCTGATCGCGGGCATTAAGCGGGCCGGCCCGCAGGTCGATACGGAGAAGCTGATCGACACGCTGGAGACGATGCGCAATCTCGACCTCGGTCTCGGAACCCAACTGAGCTTCGGCCGCTCCGAGCACCAGGCCTCGAACAAGGTGTGGGGCACGGCGCTCGATGAGAGCGGCCGCTATCAGCCGCTCGATCTCGAATGATCTGGAAGCCGCGATCCCTGTGATCGCGGCTTCATCACGCCGTGACACCTGCGCTCAGCGCTTCTCGATGACAAGGCTCTGGATGGCGCGGCCGAAATAGCCGCGCGCGTCGGCGAGCCGCGCCATGGCGAGCCCCGCGCCATCGGGACCGATCCAGGATTTCAGCATCGAGCAGGATCCAGTCGCCGGCCGGCTCGCGCGAAAAATTCACGGTGAGATCAGCGTTGAGAAAGGTCCATTCGCGAAAATCCAGCACGGCCGAGGTGCCGTTGCAAAAATCCGCCGCCGCCATCGCCCGCATCGCCTGCGATACGGCTGCGCCTTCCACGATCGGCCGGTCGACGCGGTACCAGATCGCGCCGGGACCGGGCGAGCCGAAGCGGCCGCGGGCGGCACGCAGCGACATGCCGGTGACGAATGGGCTGGAGGAAAAATCCGCGGGCTCCACGCGCGATTGATCCGGCCCCGGAAGCTCGACCGGCAGGATCGCAGCTTCGGGCGGCAATTCGTTCGCCTGCACCTTGATCTTCAGCACGGTTGCGCCGACCACGACGACGCCCTTGGCGAGCAGCCTGACGGCGCAGAGCTGGATCTTGCGCCCCTCGCGCAAGACCTCGCTCTCGATCGTCAGCGGTCCCACCGGCACGGGGCGCATCAGGTCGACGGTGACGCGCGCGACCCGCATCGGGACGGCAGTCGGCATCCGCTCCGCCGCCCACACCACCAGCGCCGCCGGCGGCGAACCGTGCTGCATGCTCGGGATCCCATGGCCCCGCGGCAAAGGGGCTGGTGACGACGTCGTTGCCGTCAACGCGAAAGATGGCATCCATTGCGTGGAGGGTCCTGTCGATCAAAGGGAACAGCTTCTTGCCTTTTTCGGCGCAACGAGTCGAGGCCGCGGCGGGCAGAGCGCCGTGCACAATGTGCAGGAGACGGAGAGCTGGACGGCGCGCCTCAGATGAAGGCCATGCCGCCATTGAGGACGATGGTCTGTCCGGTCATGTAGTCGTTGCCGAGCACCATCGCGACCGCCTGCGCCACCTCCTCAGCCTGCCCCATGCGGCCGAGCGGGATGTTGCGCGCCAGATCAGTCCGGCCGCCCATCATGTCGGTGGCGATCAGCGACGGCGCCACCGCGTTGACGGTGATGCCTTCCTTGACCAGCCGCGCGGCATAGCCTCGCGTCAGCCCTTCCATGCCGGCTTTGGAGGCGTTGTAGTGCACGCCGATGGCGCCGGCGCCGCGCGCCGCCCCCGAGGAGATGTTGACGATCCGGCCCCATTTGCGCGCCCGCATCGCCGGCAGCACCGCCTGCGTGCACAGGAACGCCGATTTCAGGTTGACCGCGATGGTGCGGTCGAAATCATCTTCGGTGAGATCGTCGACGCCGCGCACGATCGCCACGCCTGCATTGTTGACGAGGATATCGATCGGCCCGAGCGCGGCGGTGACCTGCCCGACCATTTTGGCAACGGCCGCGGCCTGCGAGACATCCGCCGCCACCGCGATGGCGCGACCGCCGTTCGTCTTGATTTTCTCGACGACAGCCTCCGCATCCCCTGCCCGTTCGCGATAATTGACCGCGACCGCGGCGCCGGCCTCGGCCAGAGCCAATGCGATCGCCGCACCAATGCCGCGCGACGCCCCCGTCACCAGCGCGACATGCGCGCTCAGATCCTGTCCGTTTGCCATCGAAACCTCACCTGACGTCAAAAAGCGGATGCAATCATGTTACCGCGGAAGAGCCGGAACCGAAACGCTGACCATGTGCACGGCGCCCCGGCAGAACATCAGCTGGCGTTCGACCCCACGCTTTCCAGAAACTCCTTTACGGTATTGACCGTTCCGGTGCTGGTTGCGACGTAGCCGGGCAGGCTCGCCACCCCGTCCTGAAACGCGCGCCCCTTCATGATGTCGATGATGCGCCGCATCGGCTCGGTTTCCAGAAATGCACGCTTGCAGACGAAGAAATAGTCTTCCGTCAGCAACCGGATGAAATCGAGCCCGAACTGCCGGGCGGCGGCCTCGACGCCAAAACTCACATCCGCCATACCGCTGGCGACATAGGCGGCGACGGCGGCGTGGGTGAACTCCATTTGCTGCGCACCGTTGATTTTGGCCTCGTCGACCTTGTGCAGCGCCAGCAACTGATCGAACAGCAGGCGCGTGCCGGAATCATGGTCGCGGTTGACGAAACGCGCCTTGCGATCGACGACATCCTTGATGGATGCGATCTGCAGCGGATTGCCGCGCTTGACCATCAGGCCCATTTCCCGCGTCACGAAACTGATCACGCGGTCCTCGCGCGGATCGAGCCATTCCTTGCAGGCCCGAATGCCCTGCGCGCGCAATTCGCCGCGCGGCAGATGCACGCCGGAAAGATCGCACGCGCCCTGCGCCAGCGACACCAGCGAATTCTGATTGCTGACATAGCGCAGATCGACGCCGATGCCGGGTTCGCGGTCGAGCAATTCGCGCAATTTCGACACCGCAAAACCGTGGCTGGCGTGAACGCGGATAACGGACGGACGTTGATGCAGGAACGGCTTGATCTCGGTGACGAGTTCCTGCGCGAGATTTTCGAGCTGCGGACCGAGCCGCGCCTGCATGCGCTCGCCGGCCCAAACCAGTTTTTCGCCGAAGGCGGTAAGCGCCGTGCCCTTGCCGCGCTGGGTCTCGACCAGCGGCACGCCGAAGAAATCGGACCACTGCTCGACCAGATTCCAGACGTGCCGGTAGGACAGCTGGGCGTGCTTCGCCGCGCTGGTGAGCTTCCCGGTCTTTCGGATTTCATTGAGGACGCCGAGCATCACCACCGCCGTCTCCGGCCGCACCTTCAAGACCCTCAATCCGGCCAACGAACAGGTCATCGCGACGGTGGCCGAAGGCAACGAGGCCGACGTCGATCGCGCGGTGGCGGCGGCGCGGCGCGCCTTCGAGGGCCCATGGCGCAGCATGCGCGCCTCCGAACGCGGCCAGATCCTGCTCCGCTTAGCCGAGCTGATGAAGAGCCACGCCGACGAGATCGCAGCCCTTGAAAGCCTCGATGCCGGCAAGCCGATCGCGGGCGTGCTGCGGCAGGACCTCCCCGCCGCCATCGATACGCTGACCTACTATGCCGGCTGGGCCGACAAGATCAGCGGCGAGGTGGTCTCGACGCGGGAAGACGCGCTCACCTATACCATGCGGGAGCCGGTCGGCGTGGTTGCCGCCATCGTGCCCTGGAATTTCCCGCTGATGATCGGGATGTGGAAACTGGCGCCGGCGCTGGCCTGCGGCTGCACCATCGTGATGAAGCCCGCCGAGCTGACATCGCTTTCGGCATTGCGTATCGGCGAGCTGGCGCTCGAAGCCGGATTGCCGTCCGGCGTGCTGAACATCGTTACCGGCCCCGGACGCGTGGTCGGCGACGCGCTGGTCAATCACCCTGATGTGGACAAGGTGACGTTTACGGGATCGCCGGGCGTCGGCCGCGGAATCTTGCGCGGCGCCGCCGGCAACTTCAAACGCGTGTCGCTCGAACTCGGCGGCAAGTCCGCCAACGTCATCTTCGACGACGCCGATATCGAAGCGGCCAGCAAGGCGGCGGCGTCGGGAATCTTCTTCAATGCCGGGCAGGTCTGCTCAGCCGGCTCGCGCGTGCTGGCCCATGAGAAGGTCTATGACGAGGTGGTCGAGCGGCTGACGCAGCGCGCCAGGACCATCCGCATCGGCGATCCCGCCGATCGCGCCACGGCGATGGGGCCGGTCGTCTCCGAGAAGCAGATGAAGAGCATCCTCGATTACGTCGATATCGGCCGCACCGAAGGCGCGCGGCTGACGACAGGCGGCGAGCGCGTCGGCGACCGCGGCTATTTCATCAGCCCCGCCGTGTTTGCCGACGTCGAGCACCAGATGCGTATCTCGCAGGAAGAAATCTTCGGCCCCGTGGTGAGCGTCATCAAGTTCAAAGATGAAGCCGAAGCGCTCCGCATCGCCAACGGCACGGCCTACAGCCTCGCAGCCGGCGTCTGGAGCCGCGATATCGGACGGGTGCAGCGCTTCGCCAGGCAGGCGAAGGCCGGAACGGTCTGGATCAACACCTATGGCTATACTGATGTACGGCTGCCATGGGGCGGCGTGCGCGATTCAGGATTTGGGCGCGAACACGGCACCGCCGCGCTGGAGAATTTCACCGAGCCGAAGGCCGTCTGGATGAATCTGAACGCGTGAGCGCCCACGCGACTGCCGAGGCCCGCCCGCCTTGGCCGCCCTCTTCTCGTAAAGGAGAGGGCGCTGGCGTCCGTTAGACTAGAGCGCGGGGTCGACCGCCTCGTCATATTCCTTTTTGAATCGCGCGATCAGTTCAGCGGCCGGCAAAACCGCAGCGACGCTGCCGACGCCCTGACCGGAGCCCCAGATTTCCTTCCAGGCCTTTGGCTTGGCGCGCTCGCCCGACGCGTCCGTGCCGAAACTCATTTTCGATGGATCCGAGGTCGGGAGGTTGTCGGGATCCATGCCGGCGGCGACGATCGACGGCTTCAGATAATTGCCGTGCACGCCGGTGAACAGGTTGGAATAAACGATGTCTTCGGCGGTCGAGGCCGTGATCATCTGCTTGTAGCCCTCGACGGCGTTGGCCTCCTTGGTGGCGATGAAAGCGGAGCCGATATAGGCGAAGTCGGCGCCGAGGATGCGGGCGGCGCGGATGGCGCGGCCGTTGGCAATCGCCCCCGACAACGCGATCGGACCGTCGAACCAGGCCCGCGTCTCGGCCACGAAGGCCAGCGGCGAAATCTCGCCGGCATGGCCGCCCGCGCCGGCCGACACCAGGATCAATCCATCGGCGCCCTTCTCGACCGCCTTGTGCGCGAACTTCTGGTTGATCACGTCGTGGAAGACGATGCATCCCCAGCCATGCGCCGCCTGGTTGAGTTCTTCGCGCGCGCCGAGCGAAGTGATCATCATCGGCACCTTGTGCTTCTCGCAAAGCGCCAGATCCTGATCGAGCCGGTTGTTCGACTTGTGCACGATCTGGTTGACCGCAAACGGCGCCGACGGCCGCGCAGGATTGGCCTTGTCGTAAGCCGCGAGCTCTTCCTTGATCCGCGCCAGCCACTCGTCGAGCAGCGCCGGCGGCCGGGCGTTCAGCGCCGGGAACGAGCCGACCACACCCGCCTTGCATTGCGCGATCACCAGATCCGGCACGGAAATGATGAAGAGCGGTGCACCGATCACGGGTAGCGACAGACGGCCCTTGAACAAGGCAGGCATGGACATTCGAAACGATCCTTCGGTCTATTCAAGCGGGTGAGGCATCGCCGTAGAGATGCCAGACGTCATACCAACAAGGCAATCTTTCCAGTGTCAAGTATTGCGTTTTGGCGCTACTGGCAGAGCGCCCTCGTCACGTAATTTTCGGTCTTGCAGTCGCCTGGCTGGCGCTTGTAGCCCGGCAGGTACACTTTCGGCGAGCATTTCTCGGCCGCATCGGTGTCGAGGCTCTTGCCTTCCTTGTAGCCCTTGCTCTGGCACAGCCGGTCGGCGCCGGCCTTGCAGTCCGGCGCGCCGTTGGCCGACACCAGACACGCCGCCCGCCCGCTCACCATGGTCGAGGGCTTTGCCATGTTCGACAGGCTCTGGCCGGCGTCCCTGGTGCGGGCGTTGAAATCGTCGAGCGTCTCGCTCGGGCTCTTCAGCGGCGGCAGCAGCGATTTGGATTTCTCGAACAGTTTTCCGATTTCGTTGATCAGGCCCGGATTTTCATCCCGCGGCGGCGGCGAGGGTTCGGTCTGCTGCGGCGCCGGCTGAGCCGGCAGGGGTTGCTGGGCCGGCGACTGCAGGCCGAGCGTGGGTGGAGGCGCGGCCTGCGGCCAAGCGGCTTCGGGAGCGCTCGCCAGCATGGATGCAACGAGGCCCGCGGTCGCAAGCTGCGTTCCGAATAATCTGAAAAAGCGGCCGCTTCGATCGAACATGACATGAAACGTAGCCTGAAGCCGGGATGCCGGCAAAGCGCTAGATCAGCGCAAACGCGATCTAGATCAGCGTGAGCGCGATCGAGATCAGCGTGAACGCGATTTAGATCAGCTTGAACGCGATGACGAAGCCGAGCACCAGTACAACCGCCCCGATCGCGACCCACAGGCCGAGCCGCTTTTCCAGCTCGCTCCGGATCAGGTCGCCGTAGCGATTGAGCAGGACGGCGACCACGAAGAAGCGCCCGCCGCGCGCCACGATGGAGCACAGGACAAACAGCCAGATATTGTAGCCCGCGAAGCCCGAGGTGATGGTGACGAGCTTGTAGGGGATCGGCGTCAGCCCCTTCAGCAGGATGATCACCGCGCCCCATTCGGCATAGGAGGCGCGGAAGGTCTCGACCTTGTCACTGAGACCGTAAAGGGTGATGAGCCAGTGCCCGATCGAATTGTAGAGCAGCGCGCCGATCGCGTATCCGAGCATGCCGCCGGCGACGGAAGCGACCGTGCACACGGTGGCGAACCACCATGCCTTCTTCGGCCGCGCCAGCGACATCGGCAGCAGCATGATATCGGGGGGAATCGGGAAGAACGAGCTTTCCGCGAAGGCGACCGCCGCCAGAATCCAGAGCGCGTAGGGCTTGTCGGCGGCGTCGATGCACCAGTCGTAGGTCCGTTTCAGCATGGCCGCATGAACCATCATGCGGCGGATTTGTCCATGCCGGAAAGGACGGAATTCGAGAGGAATTAGTGCCGTTTACGCAAGGAGCGGCCTTCCAGCGCGACAATTCGCCGCCTGACCGCTGGGGACGCCGTCGCCTTGGACAATTCCTTGGGCAGCGCCGTGCCAGGCAGCGCCTTGCTCGCAATGGCCTTGGGCATCTTGACCGCCGACTTCGGCAGCTTCTCGGCGATGCCGAGCATATCCTCGCGGCGCTCCATTTCGCGCCAGACGTCCTCCGGCTTCACGCCGGCCGAGGCCCACAGGACGGTCAGGTTGTAGAGCAGGTCGGCACTCTCGCGGACCACCGCCTCGGTCTTGCCGTTGACGGCGTCGATGACGACTTCGATGGCTTCCTCGGCGAGCTTCTTGGCCATCTTCGAGGGGCCGCGCTGAAACAGCCGGGCCGTTCGCGACGTGGCCGGATCGAGATCCTTGGCCGCGATGACTGCCTGATAAAGCCGTTCGAGCGAATCACTCATCCTGCAAACCTAACGCAAAGCGGTGGTGAGCGTGTTAACGGGTTGGCCCACAACCATAAAAAATCCACCGGCCGGGGCGGCCGGTGGATTCATCTTTAACGGTTGCGATTTTAGCGGTCGCGTTTACCAGCCGCCATAGTAGTGGCGGCGGCCGTAGTAAGGGCCAGGCGCGTAATAGCCCGGACCGCCGTAATAGGCCGGACCGCCATAGTAGCCATTGTCATAGTAGTAGTCGCGGCGGTTCTGGGCGGCCGCGATCGCAAGCCCCGTGCCGACGATGCCGGCAAAGGCCGCCGCTGCCGCGGCACCACCGCCGCCGCGATAATACCTGCGGCGCGCGCTGATATCGGTCACGTCGCTGGTCCCGGCGGACGCCGTCACGCCCTTGCCAGAAGTCGCGGAGCCGGCGAAGGCCATCGACGGCTCAACGGCCGTCAGCGCCACCGCCACGATCGTCGCCACCGCGCCGGTGCGGCCGATCGATGAAAACAAACCCTTTCGCGCAAACATCTCGACTTCCTCCGTGGGAGCTGGCCCGACAGGCCTCCGATAGCTAACCACTGAGCGAATACTAGGTTCCCCAATCCGAACGGCAGCTGAACGATCCCTGGCAAAATCATGGCAGTCATCGACCGTTCAGGTTAGATGCTGCAGAATGGCCCTCCCAAGGGCGACTCCCAGCGCTGACGATGTCACGAAACAGTCATCGCCGGCGCGGCAACTTGTCCCACCTCGTGCTGATGTAACCTCGATGCGTGCTGTCAGGACCAAAGCCATCCGCTCCCGCCTGAGCACTCTCTCGAGAGTTCTCTCGAGCGCTCTCCTGGCCCCCCTTGCCGGGCTTTGTGCAATTGCGGGCTTGATGGCGAGCAGTGTCCTGGCCGCAGACGAGCCCCGGGCCCCGATCCAGATCCAGTTTTCGCTCGACCGTCCGATCGATGCCGCGGCTGCGCCGTTCGTGATGGCCACAGCCGGCGGCCTGTTCGGCGCAGAAGGGCTGGCGGTCACGACCAACATCGCCAGCGGATCGCACGACGCGATTGCGCGCGTCGCGGCGGGCACCAGCGATTTTGCCCTCGTCGACATCAACGCGTTGATGCGGTTTCGCGACAAGGACAAGCAGGGCGGCCCGAAGATCAAGGCGGTGTTCGTGCTGTTCAACAGGGCGCCCTATTCCATCATCGCCCGCAAGAGCCGCGGCGTCCGCGCGCTGACCGACATCGAGGGCAAGACGCTCGGCGTCGCCGAAGGCGACCTGTCGATCCGGCTGTGGCCGGCGGTGGCAAGCCTGAACGGGATCAAGCTCAAGAGCGTGAAGCAGAGCAGCATCAGCGCCGCGGTGCGCGAGCCGATGCTGTCGGCGGGCCAAATCGATGCGGTGACAGGATTCTCCTATCTGTCGGCGATCAATTTGAAGGACCGTGGCGTGCCGGCCGACGATCTGGCGGTGCTGAAATTCGCCGACTATGGCTGCGAGGCCTATGGATTCGCCGTTATCGCCAATCCGGCGCTGGCGGCCGCCAAGCCCGAGGCGGTGAAGGGATTCGTGCGGGCCGTGATCGGCGGCCTTAATCTCGCAATCAAGGACCCAGCAGGCGCGGCGACCGAAGTCGCCAATCGCATGGACGGCGGCTCAATGGAGCTTGAACTCGAACGCCTGCAAGCCATCCTGCGCGACAATATCCTGACCAGCGAAGTGAAACGCAACGGCATCGGCGCGATCGATCCGGCGCGCTTCGAACGTTCGATCGACCAGGTCGGCGAAGACTTCAAGTTTCAGAAGCGGCCGCAGGCCTCCGACATTTTTGACGACCAGTTCCTGCCGCCGCTCAACGGCCGTTTGAGCAATTAGGCCCCTCATGGTGAGAAGTGCGTCTTCGCGCCTCTCCGGACGATGCCTAGCATCGCCGCGAGAATCATGAGGCCCGTATGGCGCCCGTGCCCATCCTTCGAGACGGCGCTGACGCACCTCCTCAGTATGAGGTTGGCGGGTGTCTCAGCGGCGATCAGAACAAAATTCATCCCGCTCTGGTTCTCCATCGCGATCCCTGATTAGTATAGTAGCCGCTGATCGTTTCCTTTGAGTCCTTATCCTGATGTCCATGCTGCGCCTTTACACCCGCGTGCTCGAGCTGCTCGGCAAGGAGGCGCGGCTGGGCTGGATTCTGGCCTTCGCCAATCTCTTGCTGGCCGGCGCGCAATTCGCCGAGCCGGTGCTGTTCGGCAAGATCGTCGACGTGCTCTCCGGCCAGCCACAAACTGGTCCGCTGGCCTCGAACTCGGCCTGGCCGCTGCTGGGCGCCTGGGTGGCGTTCGGCCTGTTCACCATCGCGTGCAGCGCGCTCGTCGCGCTCAACGCCGACAAGCTGGCGCACCGCCAGCGCCAGGCGGTGCTGACCGATTATTTCGAGCACATCATGCAACTGCCGCTGACTTTCCACACCGGCACCCATTCCGGCCGGCTGATGAAGGTGATGCTGAACGGCACCGACTCGCTGTGGCGGCTCTGGCTCGGATTCTTCCGCGAGCATTTTGCGGCGATCCTGTCGCTGGTGGTGCTGCTGCCGCTGGCGTTCTACATCAACTGGCGGCTGGCGATCCTCCTGTTCGGGCTGTGCGTGGTGTTCACCGTGCTGACGACGATGGTGGTGCGCAAGACCTACGGCATGCAGAGCGAGGTCGAGGCGCATTACAGCGACCTCTCCGCGCGCGCCTCGGATGCGCTCGGCAATGTGGCGCTGGTGCAGAGTTTCGTGCGGATCGATGCCGAAGTGCAGGGCCTGCGCTTCGTCGCCGACAAGCTGCTCGCCGTCCAGATGCCGGTATTGGGCTGGTGGGCGATCGTCACCGTCATCACCCGCGCCTCCACCACCATCACGGTGCTCGCGATCTTCACCGTCGGCATCTACCTGCACGGCGAGGGGCAGACCACCGTCGGCGAGATCGTGATGTTCGTGAGCTTTGCGACCATGCTGATCCAGAAGCTCGAACAGGTGGTGAGCTTCATCAACAGCGTGTTCATGGAGGCGCCGCGCCTGCAGGAATTCTTCGACGTGCTGGACGCGGTGCCCGCGGTGCGCGACCGGCCCAACGCCATGGACACCGGGCGGCTCTCCGGCCTCGTCGAATTCAACGACGTCTCGTTCTCCTATGACGGCAAGCGGCCCGCGGTCGAGGACGTTTCGTTTGCCGCCCTGCCCGGCCAGACCATCGCGCTGGTCGGCCCGACCGGCGCCGGCAAGTCGACCGCGATCGCGCTATTGCACCGCGCCTTCGATCCGCAATCCGGCATCATCAAGATCGACGGCATGGACATCCGCGGCCTGAAGCTGACCGCGCTGCGGCGGAACATCGGCGTGGTGTTCCAGGAGGCGCTGCTGTTCAACCGCTCGCTCGCCGACAATCTGCGCGTCGGCAAGCCGGACGCCACCGACGAGGAAATGCGCATCGCCGCCAGCCGCGCGCAGGCGCTGGAATTCATCGAGCGCAGCGACAAGAAATTCGAGACCCATGCCGGCGAGCGCGGCCGCATGCTGTCCGGCGGCGAGCGGCAACGGTTGTCGATCGCACGCGCGCTGCTGAAGGACCCGCCGATCCTGATCCTCGACGAGGCGACCAGCGCGCTCGACGCCGTCACCGAGGCCAAGGTCAACGCCGCCCTCGACGAGGTCATGAAGGGCCGCACCACCTTCGTGATCGCGCACCGGCTTTCGACCATTCGCAACGCCACCCGTATCCTGGTGTTCGACAATGGGCGCGTGATCGAAAGCGGAACTTTCGATGAACTGGTGGCCAAGGGCGGACGCTTTGCGGAACTCGCGAAGGCCCAGTTCATGGTACAGGAGAATGCGCGCGCCGGAATCGAGGCCAAATAGGCTAGCGTGAGCACGATCACGGTTTGGACATCGCCGAATTTGCGACGATTTCGTCCACCATTTAATCGCCCGGGCTCTGTTCTGGCCGGCCAAGCCGGTATAGGTTTGCGTCTGCCGCAAAGCGACGGCGCCGGACACGCTTGAAACCCGAACGTTAGATCTCAAGGACCTCCTTTTCGAAGGCAGGGTCTCAAAGGACCGGAACGCAAAAGTGCACCTTTTTCGCCTGCTGCCACGCCATCCGTCATTGAACTGGATCTTCCCCTCGGCAGTACTTGTCTTGGCGGCGCTTGCCGCCGTGACGCCGCGCGCCGTGCACGCCGAAGCGCTGCTGGTCGTCGAAGCCGATACCGGCAAGGTGCTGCAGGCCGACAACGCCACCATGCCCTGGTATCCCGCCTCGGTGACCAAGATCATGACGGCCTACGTCACGCTGAAGGCGGTGAAGGATGGACGTCTGTCGCTCGACACGCTGCTGACGGTGTCGCCGGTCGCAGCCTCGCAGTCGCCGTCCAAGATGGGTTTCCGTCCGGGCATTCAGGTCACCGTCGACAATGCGCTCAAGATGATGATGGTGAAATCGGCCAACGACATGGCCGTTGTGCTCGCCGAAGGCGTCGGCGGATCGATCGATGGTTTCTCGGCGATGATGAACCAGACCGCGCAAAAGCTCGGCATGACGCAGACGAGCTATGTCAATCCGAACGGCCTGCCGGCGGATGGACAGATCACTTCCGCGCGCGATCTCGCGATCCTGGCGCGCGCCGTCATTCGCGATCTGCCGGAATACGAATACTTCATGCACATTCCCTCGATCCGCTACGGGCGCAGGGTGACGCAGAATTTCAACAAGCTGATCGGACGCTATCCGGGCGCCGACGGCTTCAAGACCGGCTTCATCTGCGCTTCCGGCTACAATCTGGTCGCCTCCGCGACGCGTAACGGCAAGCGGCTGATCGCCGTCGTGCTCGGCGCATCCTCGGGGCAGGCGCGCGCGATTCGCGCGGCGCAATTGCTGGAGCGCGGCTTCGGTGGCGGGCTGGGTTGGCTGAAGCCCGCGCTCGGCACCGTCGACAATCTGGTTCCGATCGATGCGACGCCGCCGAACCTGCGCGACGAAATGTGCAACGGCAAGCGCAAGCGGCCGGCCACCGACGAGGACGCCGACATCGTCGCCGCCAATGGCAGCGCATCGATCGGCGAGAGCGCGGTCACGTTCTTCACCGCCGGGCTGCAGCCGCCGATGGGCAAGCCCTCGGAAATGCTGGCTGCCGAGCCGGAGCCGTCCGAGCCTGTTGTGGTCTATACCGGCCCGACCAAGACCGGCACCGCGTTGATCGCCGCCGTTGCGGCGGACGCCGAGAAGCAGACGCCGGCAAGGCGTGGCAAGAAATCGAAGATTGCTGCGAAGAAGCCCGCCGCCGCGGCACCCAAGGCTGAAGCCAGCGCGAAGCCGGCAGCCAAGCCTGCCGCAGTCAGGCATGCGAATGCCAAGCCGGAGGCTACCGCCAAGCCGGCCACCTCGACCGAAAAGAAGCCGGCCGCCAGGTCCGCCGCCGCGGACAAGCCCGCTCCGAAGCCGGCCAAGCCGAAGGCTACCGCTAAACCCAAGGGCGAAAGCAAGCCGGCTGGTTAACGGGGCCACGAAGCCACGTAATTAGGCAGCTTTCCTGCCGTTCGGCCGAGTTATTCCAGATCGCCAGAATGCGTCGATAGCACGCAGCCGCTTGCCATCGGCGGCGGCATTCACAATACTGCACAAAACAAGGCGTGCCCGGCCAAGAAACAGGGAAACCACCAGAGGGGAAATACCATGGAGCGGATCTGGCTCAAGCAATATCCGGCCGGCGTGCCAGCCGATATCGACGTCACCCAGTACTCATCGCTGGTCGAGCTGCTGGAAGAGAGCTTTGCGAAGTTCGCCGACCGCAAGGCGTTCATCTGCATGGACAAGTCGATCAGCTACCGCGACCTCGACGAGATGTCGGCGGCACTTGGCGCCTATCTGCAGAGCAAGGGCCTGCAAAAAGGCGCCCGCGTCGCGCTGATGATGCCCAACGTGCTGCAGTATCCGGTTTCGACCGCCGCCGTGCTGCGCGCCGGCTATGCGGTAGTGAACGTCAACCCGCTCTACACCCCGCGCGAGCTCGAGCATCAGCTCAAGGATTCCGGCGCGGAAGCGATCGTCGTGCTGGAGAATTTCGCCACCACGGTGCAGCAGGTGATCGCGAAGACCGCGGTCAAGCATGTGATCGTCGGCAGCATGGGCGACCTGCTCGGCTTCAAGGGCGTGATCGTCAACCTGGTGATCCGCAAGGTGAAGAAGATGGTGCCGGCATGGTCGATCCCGGGCGCGATCTCGTTCAACGATGCGCTCGCCGCCGGCCGCAGCCTGAAGCTGAACAAACCGAAGCTAACTCTCGATGATGTCGCCTTCCTGCAATATACCGGCGGCACCACCGGCGTCTCCAAGGGCGCCACGCTGCTACACCGCAACATCCTCGCCAACGTGCTGCAGAACGACGCCTGGCTGCAGCCGGCGCTGAAGAAGCCGCCGCATGTCGACCAGCTCTTCATCGTCTGCGCGCTTCCGCTCTATCATATCTTCGCGCTGACGGCGTGCTTCCTGCTCGCGATGCGGGCCGGCGGCGTCAACCTGCTGATCCCGAACCCGCGCGACATGGCGGGCTTCATCAAGGAACTGATGAAATACCAGGTCAACAGCTTCCCGGCGGTCAACACGCTCTATAACGGCCTGTTGAATTCGCCCGGCTTCGACAAGGTCGACTTCTCCAAGCTGAAGACCTCGTTCGGCGGCGGCATGGCGACGCAAAAGCCGGTTGCCGAGAAGTGGCTGAAGGTAACCGGCTGCGCGCTGTCGGAAGGCTATGGCCTGTCCGAGACCTCGCCGACGCTGACCTGCAACCCGGCCGACACCGACCAGTTCTCCGGCTCGATCGGCATTCCCGTGCCGTCGACCTATCTTTCGATCCGCGACGACGACGGCAAGGAAGTGCCGCTCGGCCAGGCCGGCGAGATCTGCGCCAAGGGCCCGCAGGTGATGGCAGGCTACTGGAACCGGCCGGAAGAGACCGCCAACGTGATGACCGCGGACGGCTTCTTCCGCACCGGCGACATCGGCGTGATGGACGAACGGGGCTACACCAAGATCGTCGACCGCAAGAAGGACATGATCCTGGTCTCCGGCTTCAACGTCTATCCGAACGAGATCGAGGAAGTGATCGCGAGCCATCCCGGCGTGCTGGAATGCGCCGTTATCGGCGTCGCCGATTCGAAATCGGGCGAGGCGGTGAAGGCATTCATCGTCAAGAAGGACCCGAACCTTTCGGTCGACGACATCATCAAGTACTGCGGCACGCAACTGACTGCCTACAAGGTCCCCAAGCAGATCGAGTTCAGGAACGACCTGCCCAAGACCAATGTCGGCAAGATCCTGCGCCGCGAACTGCGCGACGAGAAGAAGGCCGCGGCCTGAAGCCGTAAGGACTTCCTGTCGATGGTTGAAGATTCCGTCACGCCGGCCGGGATTCTGGCGTTCTGGCGTGACGCCGGTCCCAAGCGCTGGTACACGCCCGATGAAGCGTTCGACGCGGAGGTGCGCCGGCGTTTTCTCGGCTTGTGGCAGCGCGCGGTAGCCGGCGAATTATCGTCATGGGAGGCGAGCGATGACGGTGCGCTGGCGCTCGTGGTCGTGCTCGACCAGTTTCCCCGCAACATGTTCCGCGGCGACATCAGGACCTATGCCAGCGATGCCCTGGCGCGCGAGGTGGCGCATCGCGCCATTGATCGCGGCGTGGACGCGCGAATCGATCCCGCTTTGCGTGAATTCCTCTATCTGCCGTTCATGCATTCGGAGCACCTTTCCGACCAGCTGCGCTGCATCGAGCTGGAGCGCGCGGCCGGCCATACCGAAAGCCTGAAATGGGCCGAGCACCACGCCGATATCATCCGGCGCTTCGGCCGCTTTCCTCACCGCAACCGCCTGCTGGGCCGCGAAACCACGCCCGACGAGCAGGCCTTCCTGGACGAAGGGGGCTTTTCGCCGTGATGACGGAAGCGTGAACGGGCGCTACCGTTGCCGTTTCGACCCCCGTGAATATTGTACCGGCCGCCTGCCCGGTCTAAGAAACTATCCGCTCATTGAGGGAGAATTGACTATGACGATCCAAGTTGGCGACAAGCTGCCGGAAGCCAAATTTCGCGTGATGACGGCGGAAGGGCCGCAGGTCAAGACAACCGACGATATTTTCAAGGGCAAGAAGGTGGCGCTGTTCGCGGTGCCCGGCGCCTATACCGGCACCTGCCACAAGATGCATTTGCCGAGCATCTTCCTCAACGCCTATGCCATCAAGGACAAGGGCGTGAACACCATCGCCATCGTCTCGGTCAACGACGCCTTCGTCATGAACGCCTGGAAGCGCGACACCGACCAGCGCGACGAAGCCGTGTTCCTGGCCGACGGCAATGCCGATTTCACCAAGGCGATCGGCATGGAGCTCGACGCCTCCGGCAACGGTCTGGGCATCCGCTCCAAGCGCTATTCGATGCTGATCGAAGACGGCGTGGTCAAGAAGCTCAACCTCGAGCCGGCCCCCGGCAAGGTCGAGGTTTCCGGCGGCGATACGTTGCTGGGGCAGCTATAAGCTCAACAGTGATGCTGTCATCGCCCGGCTTGACCGGGCGATCCAGTACGCCGCGACCTCTCGTTATCATCACTGACGTCTCTGGAATACTGGATCACCCGCTTTCGCGCGCCTTCGCGGGTGATCACAGTGTGGCTACGTCTTCAACCGCGCCATCGCCACGCCCTCGCGCGCCAGTTGATCGGCGCGCTCGTTTTCGGCGTGGCCGGCGTGGCCCTTGATCCAGTGCCAGCGCACCTGATGCGGTTTCAGCGCGGCATCGAGCCGCTGCCATAGTTCGACATTCTTGACCGGCTTCTTGTCCGCGGTGCGCCAGCTGTTTTTCTTCCAGCCGTGGATCCAGGCGGTGATGCCCTGGCGGACATACTGGCTGTCGGTGGTCAGGTCGACCACGCACGGTTTCTTCAGCGCTTCCAGCGCCGAGATCGCCGCCATCAGTTCCATGCGGTTGTTGGTGGTATGGGCCTCGCCGCCCTTCAATTCCTTCTCCTTGTCGCCGAATCTCAGGATGGCGCCCCAGCCGCCGGGGCCGGGATTGCCCGAGCAGGCGCCGTCGGTGAAGACCGTCACGTGAGGCAGTTCGCTCAAGCGACGCATCCCGGCTGCGTCAGGCCGTAATCGCGCACGCTCGCGACGTTCTGGTGGAAGCGCAGCTTGCGGACATATTCGAGCGGGTCCTTTGGCTTCACCAACGCGCCCGGCGGCACGTTGAGGAAATCGACCAGCCGCGTCAGCAGGAAACGCAGCGCCGCGCCGCGCGCCAGTAGCGGCAGCGCCTCCTGCTCGGCCTCCGACATCTGCCGCTCGCGGCCATAGGCGTTGAGCAGCGCGCGGGCCTTGGTGACGTTGAAGGAATGATCCGGCTCGAAACACCATGCGTTCAGGCAGATCGCGACGTCGTAGGCCAGAATGTCGTTGCAGGAAAACGGGAAGTCGATCAGCCCCGACAATTTATCGCCGAGGAAGAACACGTTGTCGGGAAACAGATCGGCATGGATGACGCCGGGCGGCAGATCTTTCGGCCAGCAGGTTTCGAGGTGATCGAGCTCGCGTGCGATGAAGTCCTGCAAACCCGGCGCGACGCCGTCTGCGCGCGGCGCGGCGAGATCGAATAGCGGCCGCCACCCCTCGACCGACAGCGGGTTCTTGCGGAACATCGGGAAGTCGCACCCCGCCAGATGCATTTTGGCGAGCGCCTCGCCGACGCCACTGCAATGCGCGGCGTTGGGCCGCCGCGGCCAGACGCCTTCGAGGAAGTTGATGATCGCCGCGGGACGCCCCGCAAGCTCGCTATAGACCTCGCCCTTGCGATTGCGCGCCGGCTGCGGGCAACGCACGCCGCGCTCGGCCAGATGCGCCATCAGCGACAGGAAATACGGCAAGTCATCCACCGCCACGCGCTTTTCATAGAGCGTGAGGATGAACGCGCCCTTGCCGGTGTGCAGCAGGAAGTTGGAATTCTCGACGCCCTCGGCGATGCCCTTGTAGGAGAGCAACTCGCCGATGTCGTAGCCTTTGAGGAACTCCGCGAGGTCTTCGGCGGCGACGTCGGTGTAAACCGCCATCGCGACTACTCGGCGGCAGCTTCGGGCCGCAGCGAACGCGGCAGCGGGAAGAATTCATTCTCCTCCGCGGCCGACACCGTCTCCACATGCAATTGGAAGCGCTCGGCGAAGGCGCCCATGATTTCCTCGACGATCACTTCCGGCGCGGATGCGCCCGCCGTGATGCCGAGGCTCTTGATGCCTTCGAAGCGCGACCAGTCGAGATCGGAGGCGCGCTGCGCCAGCACCGAGTCCGGGCAGCCCTCGCGCTCGGCGACTTCGCGCAGGCGCTGCGAGTTCGACGAGTTCGGCGCGCCGACCACGATCAGCGCATCGACCACCGGCGCCACTTTCTTGACCGCGAGCTGGCGGTTGGTGGTGGCGTAGCAGATGTCTTCCTTGTGCGGCCCGTTGATGTTCGGGAAGCGCGCCTTGAGCAGCGCCACGATCTCGGCGGTGTCGTCGATCGACAGCGTCGTCTGGGTCACGAAAGCGAGGTTGTTCGGGTCTTTCGGCGCGAACGTCTTGGCGTCTTCCGCGGTCTCGATCAGCGTCACGGCGCCGACCGGCAACTGGCCGAGCGTGCCGACCACTTCGGGGTGGTGGGAATGCCCGATCAGCAGGATTTCACGGCCGCGCTTGAAATGGATTGCGGCCTCGCGATGCACTTTCGTGACCAGCGGGCAGGTCGCGTCCAGCGAGAAGAAATTGCGGGCGCGGGCATCGGCCGGAACCGATTTGGGCACGCCATGGGCCGAGAACACTACCGGGGCGTTGGTATTGTCGGGGATTTCGGCGAGTTCCTCGACGAAAATCGCCCCCTTGGTCTTCAGGCTGTCGACCACGTAGCGGTTATGCACGATTTCGTGACGGACATAGACCGGGGCGCCATAGATGGCGAGTGCCCGTTCCACGGTATCGATGGCCCGCACCACCCCGGCGCAGAAGCCGCGGGGAGAACAAAGCACGATTCTGAGGTCTGGTTTGGCTGGCATCAGGGCTATCTCGGGGACCGAATCACCCCTAGCCGGCGGGCTGGGAACGGCCAATTCGCATAAGGACTTGGGACTGCTTTTGGGCTCTGTCAAGGCACTTTAGCAGACCATTGCGCCAAAGGGGGTGGAAGGCGTATATACCGCCCTAATTCCCGTCATCACCGATGACCATAGGCTTCGCCTCCAAAAGAGGTGGGCGAGGCACAAAGGAGATTTGCCATGAGCAATGCACCGCTGATGCCAAAAGCGACTGCCGTGTGGCTGGTTGACAATACCGCGCTGACCTTCGACCAGGTGGCCGATTTCACCAAAATGCACCCCCTTGAGGTTCGTGCCATCGCCGACGGCGACGCCGCCCAGGGCATCAAGGGCATGGACCCGATTTCGACCGGGCAATTGAGCCGCGACGAGATCGAAAAGGGCGAAAGCGACCCGAACTACCGCCTCAAGCTCGGCGAGAGCAAGGTTGTGCTGCCGCCGGCCGCCAAGAAGAAGGGCCCGCGCTACACCCCGGTGTCACGGCGCCACGAGCGGCCGAGCGCGATCCTTTGGCTGGTCCGCAACCACCCCGAATTGAAAGACGCGCAGATCATGCGCCTGGTCGGCACCACCAAGACCACCATCGCCAGCGTCCGCGACCGCACCCATTGGAATGCGTCGACCCTGACCCCGATGGACCCGGTGACGCTCGGCCTCTGCTCGCAGATCGAGCTCGATTTCGAGGTGCAGCGCGCGGCCAAGGAAAAACCGGTGCCCGCAGCCTACGGCGGCGCGACCCTGCTGCCGGCCTCCGAGACCACCAAGAAGGAGCCGGAATTCGAGCCGGGCGAGAAGACCGAAGACGACCTCAACGTCGACGCCGTGTTCGCCAAGCTGAAGACGATTGGCGGCAAGAAGCAGGACGACGAGGAATAGAAATTTCGGCTACGGCGGACCGACCAAACGCGGCGGGGCAACCTGCCGCGTTTTTTGTTTTGAGGGCGCGATCACGGTCCGGCCGTGCCGGCTGGATTGCCGGAAATCGATCCATGATAAAGCCGTGTAACCTGCAGCAGCAGTTCGTCCGCCGAGAACGGCTTGATCAGCACGGATATGCCCTGCCCAGCAATCGAGTCCACGATCTCCGAGCGGACGTCCCCGGTCATGACAATAGCCGGGATGTTCCGATCAAGAGCCGCCCGCAAGTCACTGACTGTCGTAACCCCGTTTGTCGACCCGCGAAGATTATAGTCGCATAACAGCATGTCAGGGCGGATTTCCTGCCGGCGGACGCGCGTCAGCGCGTCGTCTGCCGTTGCGAGCACGATCGCCCCTATGCCTTTCGCCTTCAGCAGACGGCTGATCGACGCGCGGACGCTCGCCTCGTCCTCCACGACAAGTATGGTGCCGCGGAAGTCGCCCCTCTGATATCGCGGCGTCTGCGTTCGCTCAGGCGCATTACCGTTGGCATCTCCGCGAGGGACCTCAATCGAAATCACGGTGCCTTTGCCCGGAGTGGAACGCGCACCGATCGCGTGGTCCAGCATCTCTCCCAAACGTCTGACGATCGCCAGGCCCAATCCCAAGCCCCCACGCGCCGCTTCGGGCGAGCCCTGATAGTACTCATCAAATATATGAGGAAGCTGATCTTGGGTGATGCCGATGCCGCTGTCCCAGACTTCAATCCGGACCTTGTCGCCTACCCTCCGGCATCCCAGCAGAATCCTTCCCCGATCGGTGTATCGCAGCGCGTTCGAAAGCAAATTGCGTATCATCGTTTCGAGCATTCGCTTGTCGCTGCGGACCACGAGTCCGGAACGCACCGCGCGCCACCGTAACCCCTTGTCTGCAATGGAATCGGAGAAATCGGCCGCCAGAGCTTCAAATATCTCAGAGATCGCGAAGTCGCTCCTCGACGGATGCAGATTCCCCGCCTCGAGACGATTCACGTCAAGCAGGCTCGACAGAATACCGGACATGGTGTCGAGGGATCGCGCCATTCCGCCGACGAGGTCGCGCCCCTCGCCATCCGTGAGGTGCAGCCCGAGTGCCCCTTGCAGGAACCTCAGCGTTTGCAATGGCTGTCGCAAGTCATGGCTGGCGGCCGACAGGAAGCTTGATTTTGCCCGATCTGCCAATGCCGCAGATTTCCAGGCGCGGGAAATCTCCTCTTCAAATCGCCTGCGCTCCGTGATGTCCGTCGTCAGGCCATTGATGCATACCGGCTTCCCGGCAGAGTCCACATGAGTAATGGCAACCTGCTCCAGCCACACTTCGCCGCGCCCGTCCGGCCGCAAGAAGCGGAACGTCGTCGAATGTGATAGGTCATCGAAACGAGCCGTACTCAGGCGAGCTGCGACGGACGGACGATCATCGGGATGAATGCATCTCATCCATTCCGCGCTGCTGAGAGATTGCCGCGGACCAAGACCGAGGATTTTCGCCGCATTCGGGCTCAGCCCGATCGAACCAGTCTGGAGATTCCAATCGAAGGTGATTACGCCGCCAGCGCGAAGCGCTTCTTCCAGCCGCAGCTCCCTTTCGAGGATCGCGCGTTCATGTATCCGCCGCTCGCTGAACAGAGCCGCAAGAACCAGCGCGCCGAACGACGTGGCCAGAATGGTCGCCTGAGCAGACAGGATGCGCTCTTCGAGCGGCAAGCGCGTGTCGCCGAAAAGGCCAATGCCAAATATCGTCGTCCAGACAATCGTGATGGCGCACATGAATGTTGCGACTGCCGTAAACGCCGGGCGAACACGGGCGGCCGTCCACACGAACAGCGGACAGAGCGAGGCAATCGCAAGTTCGAGTGTCCACGGCTCATTGGGCAGAAAGACCAGGAGCAAACAAACCGTGGCCACGACCGAGAGCGCGAAAGCCCCCTCCGCAATTTCGCGCCGTGGCGGGAGGCTGCGCAAGAATGTGGCAAGCCCGATCACAAGCGGCGCAACCGTAATGGTACCCAGCGTCTCGGAAGTGACCCAGTGGCGCCAAATCGTGATGGCGGATGAGGTCGAGGGATGAAAGAGCACAAATCCAAGCGTGCCCACGATACCGCTGACAAGGGCTGCAGCCATCGTGGCGCCGAACAATTCAACGACACGACGCACCTCATTGAGTTCGAATGGCGCGCCGCTGAATTGCTGGATCAGCCCCGCGACAATGAGGGGGCCGCACGAATTGGCCACGGCAAAAAATGTCGAGCTGGCAAGATTGCGATCGCCCATCAAATTGGCTGCGAGAGTGGCGACGACCACGCCGGCGACGACCGGCAACCGTGCGGCCGGACCGAACGCCACCAGGAATCCCGAGGCGATGCCCGCAGCCGGCCAGAACACCGCGACGCCATCCGACTTGTCGAGCAGCGCCAGGCTAAGACGCGCGGCGAAGAAGAAAACGATCGCGACGGAGACTGAAATGGTCCATGACGGCCCTGCCAGAAGCGGCCGCTCCAACGGTCGACTATTTGCGGCGATCTCCGAGCTCATAGCCTGCCCGCTGAGCAAGAGAAAATTCGAGTATATTCGAATTCGAATTATTCGTCAGTCAACCCGTGGCGACACGTCCCCTGCAGAGATGTCATTCACCCGCTCAGTATTTAATTTCCAAGGTCACGTGACAAGCGGAATCCGTGCGCTCGGGCCCCGGTCGACGTGCGCTCGTGCGCCCGACAAACCAACGGGCGCATCCGATCCAGTTATCAAGGAATGTGGGAGCCGTGTTCTCGGGCAAGCGCCGGCTATTCGGTTCTCCCTCGGACCTAACCCAGTTCGATCTCGTCTGAAATTTCATGCGAGAGCGCAACGCCGCCGATGGTCAGCACCATCTTCGCCGGCAGCTTCTCATTGCCCTTGAGTTTGCCGGACGCGACGGCGTCGCGCACAGCCTTTTCGATCTCGCGCTGCGAGGTGATGCCGACCTTCTTGAGGAATCCGCGCAGGCTGGCATTGAAGACATCTTCGTTCATGAGGGCCTCCTGATCACGGCCTGGTCGGATTGTTCAGCATCTGCTCGGCGAGATTGCGCTGGGAACGGTCGGCGCGGGCATTGGCGTTGCCGCGCTGCACGTCGCGGTTCTTGCGGCAGTTGACATAATCGTTCGAGCCCACGGCGACATTGTTGGCGCGGCAGAATGCGTCGTCGTCGGCGCTGGTGTCGACCATGGTCGGCTGGCCGCGCTCGAGGCAACCGGTGAGCAATGGGGCTGCCAGCAGGAGCGCGATGAAGTGCTTTGCGGGTCCAAATTTCATTGGATGCCTTCCGTTTTTCCATCTCGTCATTGGCGGGCGCCTGTTCCCGACTGATCGGAGATGATCCTGCAATCCATCGAAAAGATGGCAGCCTGCTTTGAAGCCGATGCAGGCCGGGGTCAAGCCCGCAGGGCGCGCCCGGAACATGGAGGAACCCCGGATCCGAGGGCCCGCTTGGCCCGACAGCGCTCTAATCGATGAACGTCACAGTATCGGCGACGCTCGCCCGTGAGGTGCGGTAGCTGTTCACCTTCTGGCCATGATCGGCATAGCCGAACGAAATGCCGCAAACCACCTTGCGATCGTCGGCCAGCTTGAAGTGGCGGCGGATCAGCCCGGAATGCCGCGCCAGCGCGGCCTGCGGAATGGTGCCGAGGCCGAGCGCCTGGGCCGCCAGCATGAAGTTGGAGACATAGGCGCCGCAATCGACCGCGCCATAGATGCCGAGCGGCTCGTCGGTGTGAATGATCGCAACATGCGGCGCGCCGAAGAAATTGTAATTCTCCAGCGCCTGCTTCGCGTAGGCCATCTTGTCGCCTCTGACGATACCGAGCGTGTTGTAGAGTTGAAAACCGCTCTCGCGGCGGCGTTCGAGATAGACGCCGAGATATTCGCGCGGCGGCGTGAAATCATGATCGTCCTTGGCGCCGGAGGCAGCCTCGGCGTAGATCGCCTTGCGAAACTTCTCCTTGGCCTCGCCGCTCGCGATCAGTACCTGCCAAGGCTGGCTGTTACACCAGGACGCCGTGCGCTGCGCCACGCTCAATACGTGCTCGATGGTCTCTCGCGGCACCTCCTGCGGCAGGAAGGCGCGCACGGAATAGCGTTCGTTCAAGAGCTCCTCGAGCACGCCGATGCGATCTTCCGTCTCGTAACGCGCCTTTGCCGCAGCATCCATGGTCATCGCCCCTTGGTCGGGATCTTGTTGAACGGCACGTCCTTGTCGACCCTGATGTCACCGGGCAGCCCCAGCACGCGCTCGGCGATGATGTTGCGCAGGATTTCGTCCGTGCCGCCGGCGATGCGCATCGAGGGCGAGGACAGCAGCATCTGCTGGAACTGGCCGCTCGCCACCTCTTCATCGGAGCCGGTGAGTGCGCCCGCCGCACCCTCCAGATCCATCGCATAGCTCGCGATATCCTGCAGCATGGAGCCCGAAACCAGCTTGCCGATCGAGTTCTCGGGACCCGGGCGCTCGCCCTTGGAGAGCGAGGAGATCGCGCGATAACTGGTATATTTCAGCCCGCTCGCCTTTACCGCCCAGTTCGCAAGCTTGGAGCGCGTCGCGGGATCGTCGATCGCCAGCCCATCGTCCGTCATCAGGTTCGAGCAGAACTCGAACATTTCGGGGAAGCCGGTCGCGAGACGCGAACCGATCGACATGCGCTCGTTCATCAGCGTGGTCAGCGACACGTTCCAGCCGTCGCCGACCGCGCCGAGACGCTGGTGATCGGGAATCACCACATCAGTGAAATAGACCTCGTTGAACTCCTGCATGCCGTTGGCCTGCTTGATCGGCCGCACCTCGACGCCCTTGCTCTTCATGTCGAGGAAGAACATCGTCAGGCCCTTGTGCTTGGGCACGTTGGGATCGGTGCGCGTGATCAGAAGGCCGTAATCAGAGTAGTGCGCGCCTGAGGTCCAGATTTTCTGGCCGTTGACGATCCAGTTGTCGCCCTTCTTCTCCGCGCGCGTGCGCAGGCCTGCGACGTCGGAGCCGCCGGCCGGCTCGGAGAACAGCTGGCACCAGATATGTTCGCCGGAAGCGAGTTTCGGCAGATAGTGCCGCTTGTGCTCCTCGCTGCCGAACGCCATCACGGTCGGGCCGCACATGCCCTCGCCGATCTGGAACGGCTGCGTCAGCTTGCCGTAGACGCCCTCCTCCTGCTGCCAGATCACCTTTTCGATCGGGGTCGCGCCACGGCCGCCATATTCCTTCGGCCAGTGCAGGCAGGCCCAGCCGCCTTCGGCCTTCTTCTTCTGCCAGGCCTTGCCGACATCGACGATCTCTTCCTTCTCCAGCCGGATGCGGCCGAGCGAGGACTTTGAAAGCTCCGCCTCATATTTCTTCGGCGCGTTGGCCTCGATCCATTTGCGGGCGGTAGCGCGGAATTCGGCTTCCTGCGGGGTATCGTCGAAGTTCATGGCGGACCTCTCACGTTTCCAAAGCTTGCATCAATCTCAAATCCTCATGGTGAGGAGGCGCGCATGCGCCGTCTCGAACCATGTAGCCCGTGGCCCATCCTTCGAGACGCCACGCTTCGCGCGGCTCCTCAGGATGAGGTCGGAGTTTTTCACGCCCGGCCCTTGGTCGGGATCTTGTTGAACGGCACGTCCTTGTCGACCCTGATGTCGCCGGGCAGACCAAGCACGCGCTCGGCGATGATGTTGCGCATGATCTCGTCGGTGCCGCCCTCCACGCGGGTGCCCGGCGCACGCAACAGCATCGCCTGGAATTTGCCGGCGACTTCGGCGTCCTCCGGCCCGCTCAGCACGCCGGCGGCGCCCTGCAGGTCGAGCGCGTACATCGCGACCTCCTGCACCATCGAGCCCGCGACCAGCTTGCCGATGGAATTTTCCGGACCGGGACGCTCGCCCTTCGACAGCGCCGAGATCGCGCGCATGCTGGTGTATCGCAGGCCACTGGCCTTCACCGCATAGTTCGCAAGCCTCGAGCGAACGCTGCGGTCTTCGATCGCAGGCCCATCTTCCAGCATCAGGCTGTTGCAGAAGTCGAACAGTTCCGGGAAGCCGGTCGAAACGCCGGCGCCGATCGACATGCGCTCGTTCATCAGCGTGGTCAGCGAGACGTTCCAGCCGTCATTGACGGCGCCGAGCCGCTGCGAATCCGGGATCACGACGTCGGTAAAGTAGACCTCGTTGAAGTCGGACTGGCCGCTGGCCTGCTTGATCGGCCGCACCTCGACGCCCGGGCTCTTCATGTCCAGGAAGAACATGGTGAGACCCTTGTGCTTGGCGACGTTGGGATCGGTACGCGTGAGCAGGATGCCGTAATCCGAATAATGCGCGCCCGAGGTCCAGATCTTCTGGCCGTTGATGATCCAGTCGTCGCCCTTCTTCTCGGCGCGGGTGCGCAGGCCCGCGACGTCGGAACCGCCGGCGGGTTCGGAGAACAACTGACACCAGACCTTCTCGCCCGAGGCCAGCGGCGGCAGGTATTTTCGCTTCTGCTCCTCGCCGGCGAACGCCATCATGGTCGGCCCGCACATGCCGTGGCCGATGATGAACATGCCGCTGAGTTTGCCGAACGGGCCCTCTTCCTGCTGCCAGATCACGCGCTCGATCGGCGACGATCCACGGCCGCCATATTCCTTCGGCCAGTGCAGGCAGGCCCAGCCGGCATCGGCCTTCTTCTTCTGCCAGGCCTTTGCCACCTCGAGCATGTTGGCGTCCTTCAGTCCGGTGCGGCCGAGCGAGGTCTTGCGAAGCTCTTCCTCGTACTGCTTCGGGGCGTTGGCTGAGATCCACGCCTTGGCCTCGGCGCGGAACGCGGCTTCCTGCGGGGTGTCGTCGAAGTTCATGTTTAAATCCTCGGCGGCTTCGTAGGATGGGTAGAGCGAAGCGAAACCCATCGTTCTTGGCCTGCGGTTTGATGGGTTTCGCTTCGCTCTGCCCATCCTACAAGTTGACGTTACGCCGCGTTCTTCTTGCGCATGCGGTCGATCAACTGGTCTTCCCAATAGGACAGGCTGCCGAGCGTCAGCGCGGTGGTGTTGGCGCGGCGGTAGTACATGTGGCAGTCGAACTCCCAGGTGAAACCCATGCCGCCATGAACCTGGATGTTGTTCTTGGAGCAGTGCTGGAACGCCTGCGTCGCGCTGATGCGCGCAGCCGCCGCCGCTTCCGGCAATTCCGACGCGTTGGTCGAGAGCGCCCAGGCGCCGTAGTAGCAATTCGAGCGCGCCAGCGTCGCCGAGACATACATGTCGGCGAGGATGTGCTTCACCGCCTGGAACGAGCCGATCGGGCGGCCGAAGGCGATACGGTCGAGCGCATAGTCGCGGCCCATTTCCAGCGCACGGTCGGAACCGCCGACCTGTTCGAAGGCCAGCAGCACGGCGGCGCGGTCGAGCACTTGAGTGAGGATGCTCCAGCCGTCACCGGCGGCACCGAGCGGCTCGGCCTTGGCGTTCTTGAAAGTGAGTTCGGCCTGGCCGCGGGTCGGATCGACATTGGTCAGCGACTTGGCTTCGACGCCGCCGGCCTTGAGATCGACCAGGAACAGCGAGATATCGGAATCGCGCCCGGTCGAGCCGGTGCGCGCGGCGACGACCGCGAAATCGGCGATGGCGCCATCCGGCACCGGCTTCTTCACGCCATTGAGCGTGCCGCCGGAGGCCTGCAGCTTGATCGCCTTCGGCGACGGATTGCCCTTGCCTTCGAACAGCGCCAGCGTGCCGATCGCCTCGCCGCTCGCGATCTTCGGCAGCCATTTCTGCTTCTGCGCATCGGAGCCCGCCAGCAGCAGCGCCTCGGCGGCGAGATAGACGGTCGACGAAAACGGCACCGGCGCATTGGCGCGGCCCATTTCCTCCGCAATCACGCAGAGCTCGAGATGACCGGCGCCGGCGCCGCCGAATTCTTCCGGGATCGCGACGCCGAGGAAGCCCATCTCGGCAAGCCCCTGCCACAACGCCTTGTCATACGGCGCCTTGCCGTCGAGCACCTCGCGCACGGCCTTCGGCGGGCATTTTTCGGTGAGGAATTTCCTCGCCTCGTCACGCATCTGCTTTTGTTCGTCGGAGAAATCGAAATTCATGGCGTGTTACTCGGGTTGATGGTGGCTCTGTAGGATGGGTGGAGCGAAGCGATACCCATCAATTGGTTGGTTGTCGAGCTGATGGGTTTCGCTGCGCTCTACCCATCCTACGGTCAGTTCAAAATGATGACGTCGTCTCCCGGCTTGTCGGCGTAGAGCTTCTCCACCAGCGCGGCGCGGCGCTCGAGGCCGGCGCGCTGGTTGATGTAGCCCTTGTCGGTGAGTTCGTTGCCGTCGATCGAGGGCGGCTCGGCCATCAGCATGGCGCGCGCAATCCGCATGCTGCTGCCGGTGGCGGACGCGTTATGCGCTTCCAGCCCGCGCTTCAGGCAGGCGATCACGTCGGGATGCCCGACGACATCTTCGAACGTCGCATCGGGATTGCCGACGATCTGCCGGCAGGCGTGCAGATTTGGCCAGGCCAGCAGCCCGATGAATTCCCGGTCCTGCCCGGCGACCAGCGCGTCGTGCACCACCGGCGTGGCGGCTGCGATCGCATCGGTGCGCAGCGAGCCGACATGGACGAAGGTGCCGGTCGTGAGCTTGAAATCCTCGACCACGCGGCCGGCGAAGATGATGCCCTGCAGCGGATCGGTTTCGTCGACGAAGATGCCGGCGTCGCCGATGCAATAAAAGCCTTCCTCGTCGAACATCTTCTTCGTGAGATCGGGCTGGCCGAAATAGCCGGGCGTGACGTTGACGCCGCGCAGCCGCAATTCGTATTTCGAGCCGCACGGCACCAGCTTCAGTTCGACGCCCGGGAACGGCAGGCCGATCAGGCCGACGCGCTCGGTGTCCCAATAGGTGCCGGTCGACGTCGGCGCGGTCTCGGTCGAGCCCCAGCCGGTGTAGAACACGATGCGCTCGCCGGTGGTCTTCACCGCCAGCGCCTGCATGCGGTCGTAGAGATCGTCAGGCAGCCGCGCGCCGCCATAGGCCATGATGGAGAGGTTCTTGAAGAAGCTGCGGCACAGCGCGTCGTCCTTCTCCATTGCTGCCGCCAGCGCCGCGTAACCGGCGGGCACGTTGGCATAATAGGTCGGCGAAATCTCGCGCAGGTTACGGAGCGTCTCTTCGAGCTGGCCGGGCATCGGCCGGCCATCGTCGATATAGAGCGTGCCGCCATCGACCAGAATCGGATGGAACGCGGCATTACCGCCCATGGTGTGATTCCACGGCATCCAGTCCAGCACAGTCGCAACCGGTCCGTTCGGATCGCGCGGGCGAACCTGCATCATCATCGCCGCATTGGCGCACATCATCTCCTGCGTGTTGATGACGGCCTTGGGCATGCCGGTCGAGCCCGAGGTGAACAGCAGCTTGCCGACGGTATCGGGCGTGATCTTCGCAATCGAATCCTCGACGGCCTTCGTCACCGGCGTTGCGGCAAGATCCGCAAAGGCCACGCTCTTGATGCCCTCGCAGGGCCGCAACGACATGCACCACGGTGACGCCGGTAAGATCGAGCGCTTTCAGCGCCTTCTCGAAGGTCGGCCCGTCCTGCACCATCACGACCGCAGGCTTGATCAGGTCGAACAGATATTTGAGCTTGAGATGATCCTGGCTCATCAGCGAATAGGCCGGCGACACCGGCGCGGCCGGCAGGCGCGCCTGCATCGCGGCCTGCGTCATCAGCGCATGTTCGATCGAGTTACCGGAAAGGATCGTGACCGGACGTCCTTCGGCTACGCCAAGATCGAGCAGGCCCTGCGTCAGCCCATCGACGGTGCGCTTGGCTTCGCCGTAGGAGACCTTCCGCCATTGCCGGTCCGCGCCGCCGCGTTGCGCCAGCCAGATGCGCTCGGGCGCTTCTTTCGCCCATTTCGCGAGCGACGCCGGAATATGCTTCTCGTAAGGCTGCAGCGGGATGCGCGACTTCAGGATGATGACGCCATCCGGACGACGTTCGACCGCGATGTCACGCGCCAGCCATTCGATCTTGCGAAAGGCCGGCTTTGTCAGCACTGCGGCTGCACTCCCACTCATATTGCGTCTCCCGGAATTCAGTCCTTTGCGGATCTTGTCGTCATCGCTTGATATAGACAGGCTTTCGCTTTTCGAGAAAGGCCCTGATGCCTTCGTTGAATTCTTCCGAGCGGCTGCACAACACCTGATTGCGGTCTTCCATCGCGATCACGGCTTCGATCGAGCCGGCATCGACGCTCATGTTGAGGCATTCCTTGGACAGCCTCAAACCCACCGGCGAAGCCGTCATCATCGCATCGACGTAGGGCTCGACTGCAGCATCAAGCCCGCCTTCCTCGACGACCTCGGAAACGAGGCCAACCGCCAATGCGCGCTCGGCGCCGATGAAGCGGCCGGTGAGGATCAGTTCGGACGCGACCGACACGCCGACCAGCCGCGGCAGGAAATAGGACGTGCCGATGTCGCAGCCGCCGAGACCGAGCTTGATGAAGGCGCAGTTCATCCGCGCTGATTTGGTGGCGATGCGGATATCGGCGGCGAGCGCCAGCGCGAAGCCGCCGCCGGCCGCCGCACCCTGGACCAGTGCGATGATCGGCTGCGGGCAGCGCCGCATCAGCATCACGATGTCGGCGATGCGCCGCTGCGAGTCCAGCGACTCGGTCACCCCTGATGGCTCCTGCTGGCCGGCGCGGCGCTTCATCGCATGCTTGAGATCGAGGCCGGCGCAGAACGACGCGCCCGCGCCTTTCAGCACCACGACGCGGGTCGAACGGTTACGCTGCAGGCCTTCGAAGTAGGCATTCAGTGCATCGATCAGGGAGGGATCGAGCGCGTTGAGGCTGCCCGGGCGATTGAGCGTCACCCAATCGACCCCGTCATGATGTTCGATCAGCAGCGATTGAGTCACACGGATCTCCCATCCATCGTCGTCCCGGCCAAGCGAAGCGCGAGCCGGGACGCATACGCCGTGTCGTATCGATGAGCCATGGTGGCAGAGACCTTCTGCAACAAGAACCGCCGCGAAGTTATGGGTCCCCGCTTTCGCGGGGACGACGATAGAGCTACTACCGCGGCGCCATGCGGATAGCACCGTCGAGACGGATGGTCTCGCCGTTGAGCATCGGGTTCTCGACGATGTGAACCGCGAGGTTGCCGTACTCGGAGGCGTCGCCGAGACGGGCCGGATGCGGCACCTGCGCGCCGAGGCTCTTGCGGGCCTCTTCGTTCAGGCCCATCAGCAGCGGCGTCAGGAACAGGCCGGGCGCGATGGTGTTGACGCGGATCTTCAGGCTGGCGAGATCGCGCGCCGCCGGCAGCGTGAGGCCGACGACGCCGCCCTTCGATGCCGAATAGGCGATCTGGCCGATCTGGCCTTCGTAGGCGGCAACGGAGGCGGTGTTGATGGCGACGCCGCGTTCCTCGCCGATCGGCGGCGCGGTGGCGAGGCGCTCGGCGAACAGGCGCAGCACGTTGAAGGTGCCGATCAGATTGACATTGATGATGCGGACGAACTTTGCCAGCGGATAGACGCCGTCCTTGCCGACGGTGCGCTGCGAGCCGCCGATGCCGGCGCAGTTCATCAAGACGCGCGCGATGCCGTGCGCCGCTTCGGCCTTGGCAATTGCTGCCTTGATCGCCTCTTCGTCGGTGACGTCGGCGTGCAGGGCGACGCCCTTCACCTCAGCGGCGACCTTTTCGGCGTTTTCCTTGTTCTGGTCGATGACGCCGATTTTCGCGCCCTTGGCGGCCATGGCGCGGGCGGTCGCGGCGCCGAGGCCGGAGCCACCGCCGGTGATGAGAACGGCTACGTCTTGCAACTGCATGGTAACAACCTTTCCTTGGGAGTTTCTTTTCTGGATTCGTAGACTACTGAGTGTCGCGATCGTTATTCGGTGGTGGCACCTTTCCCGTTCAGCATCCCGCCGCAGATCAGCGCTTCCATATGCTTGATGTAGTCGCGGCAGACTTCATCGGTGACGGGACCGACCCCTGTCGCGCGCGACATTGCGTGGCGGCCGAAGAACAGGTGATCGCAGGCGCCGACCAGGCTGGTGTAGAACATCACGGGATCGATGTTGCGGAACTCGCCCGCCTTGATGCCCTCAGCGAGCAACCGCCGCTGGAACTCCAAAAGCGGCGCCACGAAAAACTTCGACACCTCATCGGCCGCTTCCGTGCTGCTTTCATGCAGCAAATAATGGATCAGCCGGTTCATATAGGGGAACTGATAATAGGCGCGGATGATGCCGCCGATGTGCAGCTTGAGTTTCGCGGTCGGCGAGATCGGCTGGCTGATGAGGTATTCGAGCTGCGACATCTCGGTCGCGGCGTCGCGCGCCAGAAGCGCCAGCAACAGCCCGTCCTTGTTGCCGAAATGGTATTTCACCAGGGCTGCGTTGACGCCCGACTTCTGTGCGATGTCGGACAGCGACACCTCGATCGAGGCACGCTCGATCATCAGTTCGCTCGCCGCGACGAGCAGCTTCTCGGCGGTACCGTTCTTACCGCCCGGAAGCCTGGTCGGTACGCTGGTATTCAATGGTGTTCCCATTCCCTGCCTGCCGGAAAATCCGGGCCGCACATAAGCGCATGCCGAGGCTGCACTCAAGAGTTAATTGATTGATTGACTAAATCCGGCAGCGCCCCTTAAATCCGGCTCACCTTTCAAAACACCATCAGAACAATCCAAGGGAGAACAGACATGGCCGAGGCCTATATCGTCGCCACCGCGCGTACCGCAGGTGGCCGCAAGGGCGGACGTCTCGCAGGCTGGCACCCGGCCGATCTGGCCGCTTCGGTGCTGAATTCGCTGGTCGATCGCACCAAGGTCGATCCCGCCCAGATCGAGGACGTGATCATGGGCTGCGTGATGCAGGCCGGCGAGCAGTCCAACAACATCGCGCGCAACGCGGTGATGGCCTCGAAGCTGCCCGAGAGCGTGCCCGCGACTTCGGTCGACCGCCAGTGCGGCTCGTCGCAGCAGGCGCTGCATTTCGCGGCGCAGGCGGTGATGGCCGGATCGATGGACATCGTGATCGCCGCCGGTGTGGAATTGATGACGCGGGTGCCGATGGGCCTCGCCTCGCAGCTCCCGGCCAAGAACGGCTTTGGCCATTACAAGAGCCCGGGCCTCGAGCAGAAATATCCGAACATCGTGTTCAGCCAGTTCACCGGCGCGGAAATGATGGCCGAGAAATACGGGCTCTCCAAGGAGCAGCTCGACACCTATTCCTATGAGAGCCACCAGCGCGCGATTGCGGCGACGCAAGCCGGCAAGTTCAAGGACGAGATCGTTCCGCTGCAGATCACCCGCGCCGACAACTCGACCGACACCCATCACATCGACGAAGGCATCCGCTTCGACGCCAGTCTCGACGGCATCAAGGGCGTCAAGCTGATCGCCGAGAACGGCAAGCACACCGCCGCCAGCGCCAGCCAGATCTGCGACGGCGCCTCCGGTGTCATGGTTGTCAACGAACGCGGCCTGAAGTCGCTCGGCGTCAAGCCTTTGGCGCGGATCCATCACATGACCATGATGGGCGGCGACCCCGTGATCATGCTGGATGCGCCGCTGCACGCCACCAAGCGGGCGCTGGAGAAGGCCGGGATGTCGATCAACGACATCGACCTGTTCGAGGTCAACGAAGCCTTCGCCGCCGTGCCGGTGGCGTGGCTGAAGACGACGGGCGCCGATCCTGCACGGCTCAACGTCAACGGCGGCGCGATCGCGCTTGGCCATCCGCTCGGCGGCTCCGGCACCAAGCTGATGACCACGCTGGTCAACGCGCTCAAGCAGAGCAACAAGCGTTACGGCCTGCAGACCATGTGCGAAGGCGGCGGCATGGCGAACGTAACCATCGTCGAGCGTCTCTAAAACAAGAAAAAGCGAATGACGACTGGCGAGCAGGGAGTGCGCTTCCTGCTCGCCATTTTCATATTGAGGAAACATCCATGACCCACCCGTCCATCCACGCGCGCACCTACCCGAACAAGATCGCCTATCAGATGGCCGGTACCGGCAAGGCGATCACCTATCGCGAGCTCGACGAGCTCTCGAACCAGGGCGCGCAGCTGTTTCGTTCGCTCGGCCTGAAGGCCGGCGACCACATCGCGCTGTTGATGGAAAACCGCCTCGCCTTCATGGAAATCTGCTGGGCGGCGCAGCGCGCGGGCCTCTATTACACCGCGATCAGCCGCTATCTGACGCAGGACGAGATCGCCTACATCGTGAAAGACTGCGGCGCGAAAGTCTTCATCACCACGCCGAAATGCGCCGACCAGGTCAGGGGCCTCGTCGGCCAGGTAGATGGACCGCTGCTCTACATGATGGACGAGCCCGAACCGGGCTTCCGCTCCTTTGACAGGGAAGCCGCCGAGCAGCCGGCCATGCCGATATCGGACGAAGTGGCGGGCTACGACATGCTGTATTCCTCGGGCACCACCGGGCGGCCCAAGGGCATCAAGAAGGAGTTCGAGGGCAAGGCGATCGACGAGCCGAATGCGTTTCTCAAGATCCTGTGCGCCGACATGTGCGGCATGTCGTCCGACAGCATCTATCTGTCACCGGCACCGCTCTATCACGCGGCTCCCCTGCGCTTCAACATGATGGCGATCACGCTCGGCGGCACCTCCATCATCATGGAGCATTTCGACGCCGAGGAATTTTTGAAGCTGGTCGAGAAATACAAGGCCACGCAATCGCAGCTGGTGCCGACCATGTTCGTGCGCATGCTGAAGCTGCCGGACGAAGTGCGCGCGGCGCTACGACGTCTCGTCGCTGAAAGGCGCGATCCACGCCGCGGCGCCCTGCCCGGTCGATGTGAAGGCAAAAATGATCGAATGGTGGGGACCGATCCTGATCGAGTATTACGCCGGCTCCGAAGGCAACGGCGTCACGGTATCGACCTCGCAGCAATGGCTGACCCACCGCGGCACGGTCGGCCGCGCCGTGGTCGGCAAGGTGAAGATTTTGGACGAGAACGACGAGGAGAGGCCGACAGGCGAGATCGGCACGGTCTATTTCGCCGATGCGCCCGTTTTCACCTACCACAATGATCCCGAGAAGACGAAGAAGGCCTACAACGAAAAAGGCTGGTCGACGCTCGGCGACGTCGGCTATCTCGACGCGGAAGGCTTTCTCTATCTCACCGACCGCAAGAGCTACATGATCATTTCGGGCGGCGTGAACATCTACCCGCAGGAAACCGAGGACGTGCTGATCACCCATCCCGCCGTCTCCGACGTCGCGGTGTTCGGCGTGCCGAACGAGGAAATGGGCGAAGAGGTCAAGGCTGTGGTGCAGCCGCACGACATGTCAAAAGCCGGCAAGGAACTCGAGGCCGAACTGATCATATTCTGCCGCAAGCATTTATCGCCGATCAAATGCCCGAAGAGCATCGACTTCGAGGCGGAGCTGCCGCGTACGCCGACCGGGAAACTGGTGAAGCGCCATCTGCGCGACAAATATTGGCCGAAGGTGACGCCGAAGGCGTAGCTGCATTTCGAAGACGTAGCTTTCTTCCCTTCTCCCCTTGTGGGAGAAGGTGCCTTGGCGAAGCCAAGGCGGATGAGGGGTCTGTCTCCGCGGAGACAACCTCGCACCGTCTCGAATGAGCTATCGCTCATTCGATCCACCCTCTCCCACAAGGGAAGAGGGGAAGAAAGGCGCGAACAATGACCACCCTCCCCGAGATCCCGCTCCCCGCGTCCATCCGCTCCCGATACGTCGACAACATCAACGGCCTGCGCATGCACGTGCTCGAAGCGGGCTTCGAGACGCCCGGCCGGCCTTGCGTGCTGCTGCTGCACGGCTTTCCCGAACTCGCCTTCTCCTGGCGCAAGGTGATGCCGGTGCTGGCGGAAGCCGGCTACCATGTGATCGCGCCGGACCAGCGCGGCTATGGCCGCACCACCGGATGGGACCCGAATTACGAAGGCGGTCTCGGCGCGTTCCGGCTCCCCAATCTGGTGCGCGACGCGCTCGGGCTGGTGTCGGCGTTCGGCCACCGCACGGTCGATGCCGTGATCGGGCATGATTTCGGCTCGTCAGTCGCCGCATGGTGCGCGCTGATCCGGCCGGATGTCTTTCGATCGGTCGTCTTGATGAGCGCGCCGTTCGGCGGCCCGCCGTCGCTGCCATTCAGCACCGCGGACGGGCCGGCAAAACCTTCAGCCGATGATCCCATTCACCGCGATCTGGCGGCGCTGCCGCGCCCGCGAAAACATTACCAATGGTACTACTCGACGCGCGAGGCCAATGCCGACATGCACCGCGCGCCGCAGGGCGTGCATGATTTCCTGCGCGCCTACTATCACCACAAGAGCGCGGACTGGAAGGACAACAAGCCCTATCCGCTGAAGTCATGGACCGCCGACGAAATCGCGAAACTTCCGACCTATTATGTGATGGACCTTGCCAAGGGCATGGCCGCAACGGTTGCGGAAGAAATGCCATCGGCCGCCGAAATCGCCGCCAACAAATGGCTGCCGGACAGCGAACTCGCCTTCTACAGCGCCGAGTATGAACGCAACGGATTCCAGGGCGGCCTGCAATGGTACCGCTGCGGCACCTCGGGCGCGTTCACGCCGGAATTGCAGACCTGGTCCGGCCGCACCATCGACATTCCCTCCGCCTTCATCTCGGGCAAGCAGGACTGGGGCACCTATCAACGCCCCGGCGTCTATGAGGCGATGCAGTCGAAGGCGCTGACCAACATGATCGGCTGTCATCTCGTCGATGGCGCCGGCCACTGGGTGCAGCAGGAGCAGCCAGCTGAGGTGAGCCGGCTTCTGGTGCAATTCCTGCAGGAAGCGAAGACAAGAGCAAAGACGAAGGCGAACCAGAGCGCGCTCAACAATTGACCGCGGCGGCAGCCAATATTAGAATGATTCTAAATCAAGAAAAGGCTGCCCCCGTGAAGAATTTCGCCGATCTGACCGAGCGCGAAGTGCTGGCCGTAGCGATCTCTTCCGAGGAGGAAGACAGCCGCATCTACATGACCTTCGCCGAAGACCTCGCCGAACGCTATCCGGACTCGGCCAAGGTGTTCGAGGAGATGGCCGAGGAGGAGCGCGGCCACCGCCATCGGCTGCTGGAACTATACGAGCAGCGGTTCGGCGCGCATCTGCCGCCGATCCGCCGCGAGGACGTCAAAGGCTTCCTGAGGCGCCGCCCGATCTGGCTGACCAAGAACCTGTCGCTCGACACCATCCGCAAGGAGGTCGAGACGATGGAACTGCAGGCCGAGCAATTCTACATCAAGGCCGCAGAGCAGGCTGACGATGTCGGCGTACGCCGCTTGCTCGGCGACCTCGCCGAGGAGGAAAAGGGCCACGAGCGACTGGCGGTGAAGCTGACCGGCGAAATCCTCAGCCCCGACGTGCGCGCCGAAGAGGACAAGACGCGGCGGCGCATGTTCGTGCTGCAATATGTGCAGCCGGGGCTCGCCGGCTTGATGGATGGTTCGGTGTCCACGCTGGCGCCGCTGTTCGCCGCGGCCTTTGCCACGCATCAGAACTGGCAGACGTTTCTGGTGGGCCTTGCGGCCTCGATCGGTGCCGGCATCAGCATGGGCTTTGCCGAAGCGCTGTCGGACGACGGCTCACTCACCGGGCGCGGCTCGCCCTGGCTGCGCGGCATCACCTGCGGGTTGATGACGACGCTCGGCGGCCTCGGCCACACCTTTCCCTATCTGGTGCCGGATAGCTGGCCGAACGCGTTCTGGATCGCGACCGCGATCGCCTCTGTTGTGGTGTTCTTCGAATTATGGGCGATCGCCTTCATTCGTGCGCGCTACATGGACACACCGTTCCTGCAGGCGGTGTTCCAGATCGTGCTCGGCGGCGCCATCGTGCTCGCGGTCGGGATACTGATCGGCGCGGCTTAGGGGCCTCAGCTTCCGTTCAGGCCGCCGATCTCAGGGAAGAACATGTCCTTCCAGGACGCCGGCTCGTGCTTGATGGTGCCGACCCGGCGCATGAACTTTGCGAATTTCATCGTGGCGGCGGGCGTCATGGTCCATTCGACTCCGGGGCCGGTCACGACCTTCGTCACCATCTCCAGCGGCAGCTTTGAGCCGGAATCGTTGATCCAGCTTTGCGCGGTCCCCTTCGGATCGGCGGCGATGATCCCGGTCGCCTCCTTCACTGCGTCCAGAAACGCGGCGTAGAGTTCGGGATTGTCCTTGCGGAAGCGCGCCGAGGTCCAGGCCACCGTAAAGGTGTGCGGTCCGAGCACGTCGAACGACGACAGCACGGTGTGGATGTTCTTCTGCTCCAGTTGCTGGAACTGGAACGGCGGCACGCTGAAGGCTGAACTGACGCCGCCCGCGCCGCTCAGGAGCGCGATCGTCGCATCCGGCGGCGACATCGACACCGTCAGCGGATCGAGCTTGCCATGATTTTCTTCGCCATAGGCGGCCGCTGCCGCCATCTGCAGCAGCACCGCTTGCACCGACACCTTGATCGAGGGCACGGCGATACGGTCGCGCTCGGTGAAATCCTTGATGGATTTAATGTCGGGATTGGCGGTGTTGAGCAGGAACGGCTGCGAGCTCAGCGCGCAAATGCCCTTGACCTCGAACGAGGTGCCCTGCGTCTTGTCCCACAGGGTGATCAGGCCAGGCACGCCGCCGCTGACGATGTCGGTCGAATTCGACAGCAGCGCTTCGTTCATCGCCACCGGGCCGTTGAAGCGTTGCCAGGAAACCTTGAAGTCCTTCAGGCCGCGCTGCGTGGCGTATTTCTCGATCAGCCTGTCGCGCTTCATGACGTTGAACTGCAGGTAGCCCATCGAGAACTGTTCGGCCAACCTGATTTCCGCCGCATCCACCGCCACCGGCGCACCGCCGATTGCGATGGCCATCACCGCACCCATCATCCACGCCGATTTCACCGGAGCCTCCCTGTTTTCATTTTTTGTTGAGCGGGAGAGTAACGCGCAAACGGTGTCACCGCCAAGAGCGTAGCGGTGGGGCGGGCACGCCGCTGTACAGCCATTGCTCTTGCGGCGCTGCCGCAAACTGAGCATCATCCAGGCCGCATCGAACAAACAGACCGGGAGTACGCCTTGGCCAAGTCGCAATGGAGCTTCAAGACCGCCGTTGAATTGTCGGCAGCCCTCGCTGCCAAAAAGGTTTCAGCCGTCGAATTGGCCGAGGACGCGATCGCCCGGATCGAGCGGCACGATGCGAAGATCAACGCCATCTGTGTTCGCGACTTCGAGCGCGGCCTGGCGGCCGCCCGCGCCGCCGACGCCGAACTGGCGCGCGGCGTGAAGAAGCCGCTGCTCGGCCTGCCCGTGACGGTCAAAGAATCCTACAACGTCGCGGGATTGCCAACGACCTGGGGCAACCCGGCGCAGAAGGACTTTATGCCGAGGGAAGATGCATTGCCGGTTGCGCGGATCAAGGATGCCGGCGGGATCATCCTCGGCAAGACCAATGTGCCGCTCGGGCTCGGCGACTGGCAGAGCTATAACGAAATCTACGGCACCACCAACAACCCCTTCGATCTCGGGCGCACCCCGGGCGGCTCCTCCGGCGGATCGTCCGCCGCGCTCGCCGCGGGCTATGGGCCGTTGTCGATCGGTTCCGATATCGGCGGCTCCCTGCGCGTGCCGGCGTTTCATTGCGGCATCTATGCGCACAAGCCGACGTTCGATCTCGTTGCCATGCGCGGCCACACGCCGCCGCCGTTGCCGCCACTGCCCTCCACGCGCGATCTCAGCGTGATCGGACCTATGGCGCGCGGCACGGCCGATCTGTCGCTGCTGCTCGACGTGATCGCGCAGCCAGATCCGCTCGAATCCGGCAAGGCCTATAGCCTCACGCTGCCACCGGCGCGTCACACGGAGATGAAGAATTTCCGCGTGCTTTTGATCGACACCGATCCGGTCATGCCGACCGACAATGTGGTGCGCGGCACGCTGGAAACGCTTGCCGCCAATCTCGCCAAGGCTGGCGTCAAGGTCGACCGCAGCAGTCCGCTGCTGCCCGATTTCGCGGCATCGAGCCGGCTCTACATGCGGATGCTGATGTCGTTCCTCGCGGCTTCCTTCGCACCGGAAACCTATGCCGGCGCAAAGGCTGCCGCGGCCGCGTTGCCGGCCGAGGACAACAGCCTCGCCGCCGAGCGCTTGCGCGGCATCGCACTCAGCCACCGCGACTGGCTGATGGCCGATGGCGGACGGTCCCGCCTGCGCGCGCAATGGCGCGAGTTGTTCAAGACATACGACGTCGTGATCTGCCCGATCATGCCGACGCCGGCCTATCCGCACGATCATTCGGACGACCAGGAAAAGCGCCGCATCAGGATCGACGGCAAGGATTACGTCTATCCCGATCAACTCTCCTGGCCCGGCATCGCCACCCTGCCCGGCCTGCCCTCCACCGCGATCCCGACCGGCTTTTCGCCTGACGGCTTACCGATCGGCGTGCAGATTGTCGGCCCCTGGCTGGAGGACCGCACGCCCTTGAGGCTGGCCGAACTGATCGAGCGCGAATTCGGCGGCTTCAAACCACCGCCGATGTTTGACGACTGAGAGGCGAAAACTTACCCCCGACGTTATTGCGTACGACGCGAAGCAATTCATAATCCCATCAGAATGAGGCGGATTGCTTCGCCATCCGGCGCCACACAACGCGGGAAAGCGGGGGCGGAAGGGAACATCATGAGCAGGGACATTGACGAACTCACCGCACTCAACCGCGACTACGTCGCTTCGGTACAGAATTCCGACGTCAAGCGTTTCGACGAGATTCTTGCCGCCGACTTCTATTGCTCAAACCCCGACAAATCGCTGGTTGACCGCGCCGCGTTTCTGAAACAGACGGCGGTGCCGGTAACCATCAAGAATCTAACGGCGCACGATGTCAAAATCCGTGTGCTCGGCGACTTCGCCATCATTCACGCAGCCACCAGCTATACGACTGCAGACGGCCAGCAGGCGCATGGCCGCTATACGGACTGCTGGGCGAGGCAGAACGGGAAGTGGCTTGCGGTATCGGCGCACGTGTCGCGATGAAACACAGCTAATGCCTCGTCATGGCCGGGCTTGTGCCGGCCATCCACGTCTTAGCAGCCTCCAAGACGTGGATGCCCGGGACAAGCCCGGGCATGACGGAGTTCTATCAGTTTGAGCTAACCAAGCTCATCCCTTACGCATCGAACATGATCACGCTGCGCAACGTCTTGCCGGCCTTCATGTTGGCAAAGCCCTCGTTGATTTCGGACAGCTTCAGCTTGGCCGAAATCCAGTCCTCCAGATGCAGCTTGCCGCGCATGTAGAATTCGACGAGGCGGGGCATGTCGACGCGGAAATGGTTGGAGCCCATCGACGAGCCCTGGATTCGGCGCTCCCTGAGGAAATCGAAGCCATGCAGTTCGATCTTCTGGCCGAACGGAATCATGCCGACGATGGTCGCGGTGCCGCCGGCCGCCAGCATGGCAAAGGACTGCTCGGCGGTTTCCTTGCGGCCCAGCACCTCGAAGGAGTAATGCACGCCGCCGCCCGTAAGCTCGCGCACCTGCTGCACCACGTCGCCATTTTGGGGATCGACGATGTCGGTGGCGCCGAGCTTGGTGGCAAGCTGCAGCTTGGCCGGATTGGTATCGATCGCGATGATGCGGCCGGCGCCGGCGATCGCGGCCCCGTTGATCGCCGCCATTCCGACGCCGCCGCAGCCGATCACGGCGACGGTTTCGCCGGCCCGAACTTTGGCGGTGTTCACGACCGCGCCATAGCCGGTTATGACGCCGCAACCAATCAGCGCCGCGAGCTCCAGTGGCATGTCCTTGCGAATTTTGACGATGGCGTTTTCGTGCACCAGCATCTGCTCGGCGAAGGACGAGAGGTTAAGGAACTGATTGAGCTTCTCCGAGCGCGCCCAGGACAGCCGGTTGGACTGGCCGGGAAGCATCTTCACGGTGGTATCCGTGCACAGTACCGTGCGGCCGGTAGTGCAATTATCGCAGGTACCGCAGAATACCGACAGACACGTCACGACATGATCGCCCGGCTTCACATAGTTGACGTCGGAGCCGACCTTTTCGACGACGCCGGCGGATTCATGGCCAAGCACGGCCGGCAGCGGATGCGGATACAACCCTTCCATGAAATGCAGGTCGGAATGACAGAGGCCGGCGACGCGGGTGCGGATCAGGACTTCACGCGGGCCGGGATTCGGCACGCTGACCTCCTCGATCACGAGCGGCTGGTTGACTTCATGCAGGACGGCGGCCTTCATCGGGTACTCCCTATCATTTATGTTTTTTGAACCGGTATTGACGGCAGCCTACGCTGCGACGATCAATTCGCCAACCTCGGCCATGCCAACGTTGCGCTCGCCGAGCAAATAATCGGTGATGGCGCGCTGAGTCGCATTTTCCACAAGCCGGAACGGGTCGCCCGCCGTGACCCGGTGGTCGACTACCATTCGTGACAGCAGGAGCCGCCGCGCGTCGCCTCGCATCTCGTGGATACGCCCGCCCTCCCAGGCCAGCGCGACTGCGCTCGCGACATGATAGAGCAGGCTGGTGGCGCGCCGCGCATCGCCCTCATTGTCGCTCCGGCTCGCGACCTCGCGGGCGAAACCGACGGCGCGGTCGGCCAGCTCCCGCAGGCGATCGCGCCAGGCCTGCGGCACGTTGGCGCTGTCGTCGAGGCGGGCGTGCAGGTCCGCCGCCAACGCCGCATCGGCGCCGTGACGACCGACCGCGCGCGTCAGCGCATCGATCGCAACGATGTTGCCGGTGCCTTCCCAGATCGAGCCGAGATGGGCGTCGCGCAGCAGCCGGGCGGTGGCGAATTCCTCGATGTAACCGATGCCGCCGCGCATCTCCAACGCATCGCCGCAGACCTTGCGCGCATCGCGGGTGGCGCGGAATTTCAAGGTCGGCGTCAGGATCCGCAGCAGCGCCGCGGCGTCCTGGCTGCCGGCCTCGGCGCGATCGAGCGCGTCGGCGGTGAGAAAACTCATCGACAGCGCCTGCTCGGTCGGCAGCATGATCTTCATCAATTGCCGCCGCGCCAGCGGCAGGTCGATGATGCGGCTGCCGAACACGACACGATTTTTTGCCACCGTTATCGCATCATGGTGCGCACGCCGCATCAGCGCGGTCGACTTGACGCCGTTCGAAAGCCGCGACGAGTTGACCATTTCGGCCATCTGCACAAAGCCGCGGTCCAGCTTGCCGACGGCATAGGCGATCGCGCCCTCCAACTTGATTTCGCCCGAGGCCATCGAGCGGGTGCCGAGCTTGTCCTTCAGGCGCACGATCCGGTAGTGGTTCTGCGAACCGTCGTCGAGGTTCCGCGGCATCAGGAACAGCCCGACGCCGCGCGTGCCGGGGCCCGCTCCCTCGGGGCGCGCCAGCAGCATCACCACCTTGGCGTCGGCATTGGAACAGAACCACTTTTCACCGTAGAGCCGCCAGTGGTCGCCTTCCTGTACGGCCGTCGTCGTCAGCGTGCCGACATCGGAGCCGCCCTCCTTCTCGGTCATGAACTGGCCGCCCTGCGTCAGCTTGCTCATGTCGGTCTGGGTCAGGCCGTCGAGATACTTTGCTTTCAACGTGTCGCTGCCGAAATTGTTGAGCAGTTTGGCGCAGCCGTCGGTGACGTTGATCGGGCAGCCCATGCCGAACTCGGTCTGATTGAAGAGGAACGTGAAGGCGTGCTTGGCCACGACAGGGTATTTGTCCGGCCAGCCCATGATGCCCTTGCGGATCGACAGCGCGTGAATGCCGAAATCGCCGAACGCGGCTTTCTCCAGTTCGCGATAGGCCGGGTGATATTCGATGTACTGCATATCGCGCCCGAACTTGTCGCGCTGGTGCAGCACCGGTGTGTGGCGGTCGGCCAGCCGCGCGCATTCGTCGAGATAGCCGCCGGCCAGCTCGCCCAGGCGATCGAGATGCGGTTCGATATGGCGAAACAGCGCGTCGGGCAGATGCAGCCGCAGCAGATCGGTCAGCGCCGGATCGGCCCGGTAGAAATTCATTCCCGTCGTATCAGGTGCGAGCAATTCCGGCTGATTGACCGAACCTGTCGCGCGATCATGCATGCGTGGCTGCATTTTTAGCCCTTGTTCGTTCCACCCGATATTGATCATCTACCGATAACGCAGGCGGTCGCGCCGTCAACACGCATAATTGGAGGACCACCCCATGGCGGACGGATATCGCATCATCGGCGCCGAGATGTCGCCCTACTCCGTCAAGGTCCGTTCCTATTTCCGGTACAAGGGAATTCCGCATCAGTGGGTTTTGCGTAGTGCCGCTAGCCAGGTCGAATTCGAGAAATACGCCAAAATGCCGATCATTCCGCTGGTGGTGACGCCCGACGGTGCTGGCATCCAGGATTCCACCCCGATCATCGACCGGGTCGAGAAGCTTCACCCCGAACCGTCGGTCCATCCCGCCGAGCCGGTCACGCAATTCATTTCCATGCTGATCGAGGAGTTCGGCGACGAATGGGCCAATAAGTGGATGTTCCACTATCGCTGGGCCCGCGACGTCGACCAGATCTCCTCGGCCGGACGTATCGCGCGGATGCGCGCGCCCAAGGCGAGCGACCAGGAACATGATGCATTCGCCCTGCAGGTGCGGGCGCGCATGGTGGATCGGGTTTGGTTCGTCGGCTCCAACGCCGTGACCGCGCCGCAGATCGAGGCCGGGTTTCGGGAGATGCTTGGGCTGCTGGATACGCATCTCGCGACACGCCCTTATCTGTTCGGCGGTCGGCCCGCCTACGGCGATTTCGGCCTTTGGGGCCAGTTCTATGAAATGTGGACCGATCCGACCGTCGGCGCCCTGATCGGCGGCGGCGCGCCGCATGTGCTCGACTGGATCCACCGCATGCTATGGCCGCGGGCCGAAGGCGCGTTCGAAACATGGATCGCACTGGCCCCAACCATGATGCCGATCCTGACCAGGCAGGTTGGCCGGCAGTTCTGGCCGTGGACGCTGGCCAATGAGCGTGCGCTGGCCGAAGGCCAGGAGGAGTTCAGTGTTGCGCTCGGCGACGATATCTGGACCCAGAAGCCGCAGAAATATCACGCCCGGTCGCTCGGCATGCTGCGCGCGAAATATGCAGCCGTTACCGACAAGCGGGATCACGACATGATCCTGGCCGCCGCGGGTTGCCTTGCCGGATTGCGCGCCTAGATACGAAGTCCCGGCCTTCTCTGGAGAGCGCTCATGGAAATTCCAAAATACAAGATTGCCCTGATCGTCGGCGCCGGCGAAGGCTTGAGCGCATCGCTGGCGCGGCTATTTGCGCGCGAAGGCATCAAGGTTGCGCTGGCCGCGCGCAAGATCGAGAAGCTTGGCGCGCTTTGTACCGAGACCGGCGCCCGCGCCTTTGCCTGCAATGCGACCGAGGCCGAAGAGGTCGAGCGGCTGTTCGGCATGGTCGAACGCGAGATCGGTACGCCCGATATTGTCGTCTATAACGCCAGCGGGCGGGCACGCGGCGTTTTCACCGACCTGGTGCCGGCGGATGTCGCGCAGGCGATTGCCGTTTCGGCCTTTGGCGGGTTTCTGGTGGCACAGCAGGCAACCACACGCATGTTGCCCAACAAGCACGGCGCCATCCTGTTCACCGGCGCTTCCGCCAGCGTGAAGGGCTATCCACAGTCGGCGCCGTTCGCGATGGGCAAGTTCGCGCTGCGCGGCCTCGCCCAGAGCATGGCGCGCGAATTGTCGCCGCAGGGCATTCATATCGCGCATTTCGTCATCGATGGCGGCATTCGCAGCGGTGCGCGCGCCGAACCCGCTGACAGGCCGGACTCGATGCTCGATCCGGACGCGATTGCGTTGAGCTACTGGAGTGTGCTGCAACAGCCGCGCAGCGCCTGGACCTGGGAGGTCGAGTTGCGGCCATGGGTGGAGAAGTTCTAGCAACCAACGCCGTCACTGCGAGCGCAGCGAAGTAATCCATAGCGCGGCAATGGAAGAATGGATTGCTTCGTCGCTCCGCTCCTCGCAATGACGAGAATCAACAACAACAAGGGGGAACCATGACCACCGAAACCAAGATCGACACCGGCACCGACGAACTGCTCTGCGTGATCCGCGATCGCGTCGCCATCATCACGCTGAACCGCCCCGAAGCCCGCAACGCGATGTCGGATAATCTGACCCCGGCCTTGCGCAACATGATCAAGGCCTGTGGCGAGAATCCCGATGTCGGCGTGCTGTTGCTGACCGGCGCCGGCACGGCATTCTGTGCCGGCGGCAACGTCAAGGGCATGGGAGCTAATCGCGACAAGGCGAAGCTCGCAATGTCCCATGACGAGCGGGTCGCCGATCTGCAGGAGCGGCAGCGTCTCCTGACCGGTGCGCTGGTCTCGGTACGCAAGCCGACGATTGCCGCCCTGCCCGGCCCCGCGGTCGGCGCCGGGCTCGCTCTGGCGATGGCCTGCGACATGCGAATCGCCGCGCAATCGGCATTCCTTTCCACCGGCTACCTCAAGGTAGGCCTGAGCGGCGACTATGGCATCGCCTGGCTCCTGACACGGTTGGTCGGCACGTCGCGGGCACGGGAATTGATGTTCACTTGCGACAGGGTCGATGCGGCCAGGTGCGAGGCGATCGGCCTGGTGAACCGCGTGGTTCCCGACGACAGGCTGCAGGCGGAGGCCTTCGCGCTCGCCAAATCGATCGCCGAAGGACCGACGATCGCGATCCGCTACATGAAGGATAATCTGGACGAAGCCCTGATGTTCGATTTCGCCACGGCGCGCGATCATGAGGCCGAGCGCATGATCCGGGCCCAGGTGACGGCCGATCACAAGGAGGCCGTGCAGGCCTTCATCGACAAGCGCAAGCCGGTGTTCAGGGGAAGTTGAGACGCTTCGCCGACAATCGAGAAAAATAGCCCGGTTCTGGTACGGCCAGAACCGGGCTCAGTCGTCAAACCGCAAGCGAGGACATTGCGCTGGGAGAGACGGCGGCAAGCCGCCAACTGGCGCATGGGATTTCCTGCGGTTCGACATGTAGCTGCTTCTGGAAGCGCGTCAGCTTCCAGTCGCCGGGCGTATTGGTGAAGGCGTAGCCGGCCTTGCGGGCGAGCGCGATCATCGCATCATTGGAGCGCAGCGTGTCGCCGAACAGCCGCGAGGCACCGAATGACGCCGCCCGACATTCGAGGTTCTTCAACAGCGCCTTGCCGATGCCGTGGCCTTGCCAGCGGTCGTCGATCGACAGGCCGAATTCGATCGAGGCGATTTCGCTATCGAAAGCATAGCGCGCTTCGCCGACGATGGTCTCGCGGCCCTCGACAAGCATGGTCGCGACCACGCTGAACCGGTCGGCTTCGCCAATATGGATGAAATCCTCGAGCAGCGACGGCGGCAGCTCGCTGGCCGCGCCGAGGAAACGGTTGTAGCGGGAGCGTGTGGTCAGCGAGCGGAAATAGTTCTGCAACGCCTCGGCATCGTGCGGCTCGACGAAGCGCACGGTCACGGCCTCACCATGCCGCGAACGCAGCACGTCGGAATATTGCCTGAGATCGTCGAAGCGCATCGCGGTCATGGCCCGCTCCCGTCGGTTCCGAAAAGCGGCCGGCGTCCCCCTGACGAGGCGACGCCGGCCTGGCTGCCTTCTAAGCCCGCCAGAACGGCTTTTCGGTCTCGTAGGCGATATCGCTCCAGGAGATGCCGATGTCGTGCAATTCCCGCTCCGACCAGTTCGCCAGTTCGCGGCGCGCCTGGTAGCGCTGCTGCCAGACATGGAGCGTCGCGCCGATCTGACTCAATAACCCAGATTCATGATGATTTATCATCGATTCATGCGTGTAAGTGGACATTTTCAGCTCCTCCAGTATTCTGCTGGCGCTAATATCCGTGCTATTCGGGCTATCCACAAACGACACTTTGTACCGCTTCGGATGATATAAACTCATGTATCTGGGGATCGCGAAATGACCGCCAGGCTGCCGTCGCTGAATGGATTGCGCGCGTTTGAGGCCGCGGCCCGGCATTTGAGTTTTACGCAGGCCGCCTCCGAGCTGAACGTCACGCAGACCGCGATCAGCCACCAGATCAAGCGGCTGGAGGAAGAACTCGGCGTCCGCCTGTTCATCCGCCAGAACCGTTCGCTGACGCTGACGCAGCAGGCGCAGGAATATCTCCCCGGCATCCGCGCCGCGTTCAACGATCTCAGGCTGGCGACGGACCGCCTGCTGCGCAAGGACGACGACCATGTGCTGACGGTCTCGACACTGGCCTCGCTCGCCGCCAAATGGCTGCTGCCGCGGTTGACCGCCTTTCAGGAAGCCCATCACGGCATCGATGTGCGCATCACCACCTCGACCAACCTGGTCGATTTCCAACGCGACAATGTCGATGCCGGAATCCGCTACGGTCGCGGCCAGTGGCCGGGCGTTCGCGCCGACTGGCTGATGGCGGACGAGCTGTTCCCGGTCTGCAGCCCGGCCCTGCTCCAGGGCAACAAGCCGCTGAAATGCCCCGAGGACCTCCGGGACCACGTACTGCTGCACACCAGCGCAGCCAACAGCGACGACTGGCGGCTGTGGCTGACGGTGGCCGGCCTGCCGGCCGATTTTTCCAAACAACCCGGCGTGACCTTCGACATGATCTTCATGACGGTGCAGGCCGCGATCGACGGCCTCGGCGTTGCGATGGGCCGCACCGCCTATGTGCAGGAGGACATCGCCAGGGGCCGGCTGGTCGTTCCGTTCAATATCGCATTTCCGGTCGACGCCGGTTTCTATCTGGTCTCGCCCGCGGGCAGAACCGACCCGCCAAAGCTGGCGGCGTTCCGGCAATGGCTGCTCGCCTCCGTGCAGAGCAAACCCTGACGCGACAGATATTCCGCGATGCGAATTGCATGCGACATCGTCGCATGACGGCACACTTGGGAGCGCACGAGACGCGTGACGCGGCCGCTTCCGCAGGCTAGAAAAACGCCGGGACGGATGGACTTGCCTGGCCGAGCGCCGGTTTGATTTCCATGCCAACAACGATAACAAGAGCGCATGGTCGATCTCACTCAAAAATTCGATGTGCTCGTGATCGGCGGCGGCAACGCCGCTCTGTGCGCCGCGATCAGCGCGCGGCGCGCCGGCGCCTCGGTGCTGGTGCTGGAAGGCGCGCCAAAATTCTATCGCGGCGGCAACACCCGCCACACCCGCAACATGCGTTGCGCCCATGATGCCGCGACCGATATCCTCACCGGCCCCTACACCGAGGAAGAGTTCTGGGACGATCTGTTGCGCCTGACCGGCGGGCAGACCGACGAGGAACTGGCCAAGTTCATGATCGCCGAGTCCAAGGACATCCTGAACTGGATCGTCGAACAGGGCGTGCGCTGGCAGCCCTCGCTCGGCGGCACGCTGAGCCTGGGCCGCACCAATTCGTTCTTCCTCGGCGGCGGCAGGGCGATGCTGAACGCGCTTTATCTCACCGCCGAAAAACTCGGCGTCGAGATCGTCTACGACGCCGAGGTAACCGATCTCCGGATCGAGGACGGCATGTTCCTGTCCGCCAGGCTGAAACGGCCGATCGACGGCGCGAGCGAAATCCGCGCTTCGGCGCTGGTGGCTGCCGCCGGCGGATTCGAGGCCAACATCGAATGGCTGAAGGAATATTGGGGCGAGGCCGCCGACAATTTCCTGATCCGCGGCACGCCCTATAATCGCGGCTCCATCCTCAAGCTCCTGCTCGACAAGGGCGTGCAGGATATCGGCGATCCCACGCAATGCCATGCGGTCGCCATCGACGCCCGCGCGCCGAAGTTCGACGGCGGCATCATCACCCGGCACGACTCGGTCGTATTCGGCATCGTCGTCAACAAGCACGCGGAGCGATTCTACGACGAGGGCGAGGACATCTGGCCCAAGCGTTACGCGATCTGGGGCCGGCTGGTGGCAGCCCAACCCGACCAGATCGCCTACATCATTTTCGACTCGACGGTCGTCACGAGCTTCATGCCGACGCTGTTTCCGCCGATCGCGGGCGCAACGCTTGCCGAACTCGCCGGCAAGCTCGGGCTCGAACCAGCCGCGCTGGAGAAGACCGTGACCGATTTCAACGCCGCGGTGCGGCCCGGCACTTTCGATCATACCATCCTCGACGACTGCCGCACCGCAGGCATCACGCCGCCGAAGACGCATTGGGCGCGCCGGATCGAGACGCCGCCTTACCTCGCCTATCCGGTGCGGCCCGGCATCACCTTCACCTATCTCGGCACCCGCGTGAACAGGCAGTCGCGCATGGTGATGAAGGACGGCAAGCCATCCGCCAACATGTTCGCGGCCGGCGAGATCATGGCCGGCAACGTGCTCGGCAAGGGCTACGCGGCCGGCATCGGCATGACCATCGGCAGTGTGTTCGGCCGGGTGGCGGGACGCGAAGCGGCGAGGAATGCGAAAAACTGAGATGCTCGGACGGAAAGCAGCATAGCGATGCACGGAACGCGAATCCTGGAGGAAGCCGACCGGCTGATGACGGTCTGCAATTCCTGCCGCTATTGCGAAGGACTGTGTGCGGTATTTCCGGCGATGGAAATGCGCCGCGCGTTTTCCGACGGCGACCTCAACTACCTCGCCAATCTCTGCCACGCCTGCGGCGCCTGCTACACCGATTGCCAGTTCTCGCCGCCGCATGAATTCAACGTCAACGTTCCGCAGACGCTTGCGGTGGCGCGCGCGGAGTCCTACGCCGCTTACGTCTGGCCGCGCGTCTTTGCCGGCGCCTTCGCGCGCAACGGGCTCGTCATCAGCCTCGTTGCCGCGCTCAGTGTTGCCGCGTTCATTTTCGGCTTTGCCGCATTGAACGATCGGCAAGTGTTGTTTGGTACGCACACCGGCCCCGGCGCGTTCTACAAATTGATGCCGCATAACGCGATGGCCGCCTTGTTCGGCGCGGCGTTCCTCTATGCGATCGCGGCACTGATCATGGGCGTGCGCGCGTTCTGGCGCGACATCGGTGAGCCCATCGGCATGAAGACCGATATCGGCGCGTTGCTGCAGGCGATCCGCGATGCCGGCGAGTTGCGCTATCTCGATGGCGGCGGGGTCGGCTGCTTCAACGAGGACGACCGCCCGACCGATCGCCGCAAGCTCTATCATCATTTGACGTTCTACGGTTTTGTCCTGTGCTTTGCCTCCACCTGCGTCGCGACGCTCTATCATTATCTGCTGGCGCGTGAGGCACCATATGCGTGGTGGGATCTGCCGGTCGTGCTCGGCACGCTCGGCGGTGTCGGGCTGCTGATCGGGCCGATCGGCTTGCTCGCCGAGCGAGGGAAGCGCGATCCCGTGCTGGTCGATGAAGCACGTTACGGCATGGATGTCGCCTTCATCGTCATGCTGTTCCTGACGAGCCTCACCGGCATGGCGCTGTTGCTGTTGCGCGAGACGGCCGCGATGGGCCCGCTGCTGGCGCTGCATCTCGGCGTGGTGTTTTCGCTGTTCGTCACCATGCCCTATGGCAAGTTCGTGCACGGCATCTATCGTTTCGTTGCGCTGGTGCGCTATGCGATGGAGCGGAAGGCGATGGGACATGGGGCGGGGGAGTAAGGCGCGTTCTTCGTCATAGCTTCGTCTTGCCCGCGAAGGCGGGCTTCAAATTCTCGCGCTCGTAATACTGCTCTCCATACGACAGCCCTGCGACCGCCGGGAATTCAAGACTGGTCTTCGCCGCGCTTGCTTCGATCTCTCGGGCGGCGGCGCTTTGGGCTTCACCCTCCGCGCCGGTGCCCGAGTTCAGTTCGATCTGATTCTTCTGTCGCATGGCTCGCGCGAGATGGACCGCTCTACTAACCACTTCCGCCCGTTCGGGCCTTCGGCGGCGCGCTGCCGCCTACTATGCCCTCGGCTGCACTTCTGCGCCGCGGTCAGGCCATCTTGCGACGACCTCAGTCCCGTTGCCGGGACACAGCGCAGACCTCCCGAGGTAAGACCGACCGCCTTCGCCGCGCGCTCGCCGGATTTACCACCCCGACCCTTGATGACTATGGACTTCGCGATCACCGGCTCGCTCGTCCGGCCGGGTAGGCCTCGTTATCCGGTTCTTGTCCATCGAGCCGCGGCTTTGCTCCACGCTGTCTTCAGACCCCACCTGCAGTGACGCCCTTGCGCCTCGCTAAGCCTTCGCCGCCATCAGGCTGGATAGAGGACTTCCACCTCCAAGCTGTCGTTCATACGCGGCATACACGAGAAAGGCCCCATCGAAACGGGGCCTTTGACGTTCGCCGATGCCGTCACGCGACCTTAATTGTAGTCCGAATATTTGAACTGCGGCATTGCCTTGAGCTGCTCCTTGGTGGCGCTCATTACGGCATGGTCTGGAGCCCAGTCATTGGCATTGGCCGTGCGTGCGGTCGTTGTCGTGGCGGTCGTGTTTGCCGGAGCGGTAGCCGTGCCGGTCGTTGTTTCGCGCGTGGTGGTCGCGGGCGCAGTGGAGCTGGTGCGGACCGGCTCCTCGACGAATTTCAGCTTGTCCATTGTAACGGCGATGTCGTGCTCGCCCATGCCGAGGAAGCCGCCGACGCCGATAACCACCGCGTGCACCTTGCCGTCCTTGTCCAGGATCAGCTCATTGATGTCGCCGAGCTTTTCATTGGCCTCGTTGTAGACGTCGAGGCCCATGAGCTTGGACGCGCGCCATTGGCCCTTGAGCATCATCTTGTCGGAACTCGCAGCCGGGCTGGCGGTCGCGGCCGGTGCAGCGCGATCGGCTGGCTGGGCGTTCTGCGCATGGGCCACTCCGCTGACGATCGCGGTGCTGAGAAATGCGACTGCAACGAGATTCTTCATGTTAGTCCTCCGAAAACTGAATGTGTTTTCCGAGAACGGACCAGAGCGATCAATGTTCCACGAGCTTGACGCTTCGCCATGCGTGCGCCTCCGCCCGCCAAGTCAGTCTCTCATCGGGAAAGATTGGAAACAGTTGTCTGCATGCGCGTTGAACTGACGGCTCACGCCGGGTGACAACCGGCCATAACGGAGAACGATGGACGCAGCAATTTTGCCGGTTTCTTGCTGCGGCATCAACGCATCGGTACGCGCTGACATCTAACCCGTTCCTGGCGTGAGCGCCCAGCCCGCTCGGCGGGTAATCGCTCCGCGGCATCCAGCGCCGAACAATTTCGTTCGTCAGACGCCCAATTCCTTGCGAACGGCCGCGGCCGAGTTTCCAACCTTCTCTACCGCCCGCAGCAGCTGGTCCTTCGAAACGCCGAGAGCCTTCAGCCAATACCTGACCTCGAAATCCTCGCTCATGTTGATCTTGCTGCGATCGGGCTGATCTCTCTTGGTGAGGTTATCCATCTTCCCTCTCTCCTATGCCGAGAGGGAAACGTGGTCGGGATCGGCCGGTTCCTATGAGGCGCCTGTTGTAGTTACGGCACCAAGGTTAGCCCAGACCCCGGCAGGCGTTGCCGGAGGCTGGCCCTTAAACGATGCGACCCGTTACAGGCGCCGGCGCGCTCACAGTCGGGAAAAAGCGGCATAACAGGACTTTTGGAGGAAACGGTTTGTCATGAACGAGGATTTTCACAAGCAGCGCGCCCGGGAAGTTCGGGATATCGCGGCCGAGGCCGACCCATTCATCAAGCAGCGGCTTTTGGATCTGGCCGGCCGCTACGAGGGCAAGCGCAAAACGACGATCACGCCTTTGTCGTCCGCGCCAGCCACCGCCCAGAACCCGTCAGGCGAACACGCCGGCAATTCCGGCCAGGCCCCTCCCCGGTCGTTCGCTGCCATTTCGAGGTGCAGCAAAAACCTTCCGTAACGGTCGGGTTTCGTACCTGCAACCGGAACAGACTGAAAATCAGCCGGTTAGCCTGCAGCGTCCTGGTCTCAGAGGACGAGAATGGAAATCTGTTAGCATTGAGGCTGCCATGGCCAATGCAAAATATGAACGTGCCCATGCGCGAGCACGACTGGCATTGATTGCGCCGGCGGTTGACGAGGTAACCGCCGCCTATTTCGACACGCAGGTTGAGAAGGTTTTGCTCGAAGCCAAACGGCGCGAGGAGAAGTCGGACCAGGAGTTGATATCGACGCTGCTCGATGCCGTCGCGAGGAAATACTTATCGCTTGGCCTGCGAGACCGCGATCATGAGCGAAGTCCGGATGACCGCCCACTGCCTGACGACCCGACGGGGTCATGAAGCTTGCGGCCAAAATGACTGTAACCCGAACCTCTCACCCTAACCCTCAACCGTCGATTCGAGTCACCGGAACGTGACTGCTTTGCGCATTTACACGATGCAAATTGATGCATGAATGCGCGCAATTTGATCTGGCATCGACTCCCACCAGTACCTATGTCTGATTCAGGTAGGAAATTCGCCCCAAGGACAACTCCGAAAAGGAGCCATCTATGGCGAACGTACTAACCACTGGGGCCTGGCTTTCTGCCCCGACCAAAAAACCCTCATTTTTCGCACGATTATTGCGCGCGTACGTCGAATCCAATCAGCGACGGGCTGACCGCGTCGTTGAGGAGTACATTACTACCCACGGGCTGCAAAAGCTGTCGGATGATGCGGAGCGTCAAATCAGCCGCCTGCTCGTCAAGCCGGGCCGATAGCCATGGTCACACTCATCATCATGCAGCTCGCGACCAGGCTCGCCCGTTTTGGCAGCGAGGTTGGCAAGACGTGGCGCGAAGCGCAGCGCCTTCGTCGTACCCTTGCCGGCCCAATGGACGAGTAGCAAAGCGTAAGGCGGGCAAAGCGACTTTGTCCGCCCTACGAACCTTGCAATGAGGATCGCTACAAATCGACCACCACGTAATCGCTCTCCACCGACACGGCGAGCGTCTCCGCCACATACGGCCCCTTCACCACGGCCGATCCCGGTTCGACATTCACCGGATAAGCCCGCGCGCGAAAGCGTTTGGGATCGCAGTAGGACTGCCCGGTGCGGATATCGAACTCCCAGCCGTGCCAGGGGCAGCGGATGATTTCGCCGAGCTTGGTGTACTCGATCTCGCCGGGATCGGAGGATTGCGCGAGCCCGATCAAGGGGCCCTCGCACAAGGCCGCGCCCTGGTGCGGGCAGCGGTTCAACAGGCCGAAGAACTCGCCCTTGATGTTGAAGATCGCGATCGGCCGCTCATCGATGGTCAGGAATTTTCGCGTGCCCGGCGGCAGCTCGTCCACCGGGGCAATCACATGACGAACCATCAGGAGAGTCCGTACAGCTTCTTCGCATTGCCGAGATAGAACGCCTCGCGGTTGGCGTCGCTGACACCGGCCGGCAACACGCGCGACGGCTCGTCGAAATCCCAGTGCGGGTAGTCGGTCGCGAACAACAGCTTGTCCCAGCCGATCCATTCGATCACCTGGAACAGATGGTCGCGGCGCTCCGGATCTTCCATCGGCTGCGTGGTCCACCAGATGTGGTCGCGGATATATTCCGACGGCTTGCGCTTGAGATGCGGCACCTCGCTGTGCAGCCGCTCGAAGCTCTTGTCGAGCCGCCAGGCGAGCGAGGGGGCCCAGCCGAAGCCGGCCTCGATCATCACCATCTTCAGTTTTGGATAGCGCTCGAACACGCCTTCGAGCACCAGGCTCGCCAGCACGGTCTGCTGGCACTGCGCATGGCCGACCATCTCCTCGATATAGAAGCTCGGCCAGCCCGAGGGGGTGAGCGGATTGCCGCCGAAGCCGAAGGCGTGGATGCCGACCGGCAGACCGATCTCGGCCGCCGCCTCGTAGACCGGCCAGTAGCGGCGCTGGCCGAGCGGCTCGACGTTGCGCGAGAGCAGCAGCACCTGGACGAAATTCTTGTCGCCGGCGCGCTTGCGGATTTCGGCGGCGGCGGAAGGGCCGTCCTCATTGGCGACGACGATCGAGCCCTTCAGGCGGGAATCCTTGCTGGTCCATTTCTCGATCTGCCAGTCGTTGATGGCCGTGCAGATCGCGCCGCCAAAATCCTGATTGCGCAGGCCCTGCCCGCTGTTGAGCGGATTGAGCACGCCGAGCGCGACGTTATAGGGATCGAGAAGCTGCTTCTGCATAAAGGACAGCGACGAACCCTGCGGTCCGCCTTCCGGCGGCCAGGCGTCCCGGCGCGAGGCGTTCGGCTGCGCCTTTGGATAGGGCGGGCCGTCCATCATGCCGTGATAGGCCTGCTTGCCGTAGGCCTCGAAATGCGAATGCCAGCGCTTGGCCATGAACGGATAAAGTTCGTCATTGGTGGCGCGCGCCGGGTGGATGTCGCAATCGGCGATCGCGGTCTTGACGCTGACGGACGCGGACGGCTCCGGACGGTCGCGGAACTGGATGTTCATGGCGTCGTCTCCTTCATCGCCGCCTGACCGAGGCGGCTATAGGTCGCGAGCGGATTGTCGATCATGATCTTTCGAACAAGATCGGGCGACAAGCCCGGCGGCAGCACCTCGTCGCCGTCGAATTGCCAGTGCGGATAGTCGGTCGAGAATAGGAGCAATTCGTCCGACTGCATATGGTCAAACAGGCGGTTCAGGGTTGCCGGATCCGGCGGCGCATCGACCGGTTGCAGCGAGAAACGGATGTTGCTGCGCACAATCTCCAGCGGCGCACGGTCGACCCACGGCGTTTCCATCCGTATGCCGCGCCAGAACTTGTGCAGCCGCCATAGATAGGCCGGCAGCCAGGTGAAGCCGCTTTCCAGCATCACCATCTTCAGACCCGGGTGGCGGGCGAACACGCCCTCGACGATCAGGCTGGTGAGCTGGGTCTGGAACGCGGTGGCTTGGGCGACGTAATCCTCGATGTGGTAGGAGCCCCAGCCGACCGAGGTCGGCGGATTGTGATAGGCACTGCCGGCATGGATGCCGATGGTGAGGCCCAGCCGTTCGGCCGCCGCGTAGATCGGCCAGTAGACGCGCTTGCCTAACGGCATATCGCCCATGACCAGCATCAGCACCTGGACGAAGCGCTTGTCCTTGGCGCAGCGCTCGATCTCGGCGACGGATTTTTCGACGCTTTGGGTCGGGATCACGATCGAGCCGCGCAGCCGCGCGTCCTTGTCGAGCCATTCCCTGGCCAGCCAGTCGTTCAGCGCGCGGCAGAACGCGTCCTGCATGTCCTCGGAGAACACCATCTGCACGCCGTAGAGCGGATTGCAGATGCCATAACTCACCTGAAAGCGGTCGAGCGCCTGCTTCTGCATGTCGGCGAGGTCTGAACCCGGCTTGCCCTGCCCCGGCCGCCAGTCCGGTCGCGACGAGATCGGCGAGTTGGTCGGATAGGATTGCGAGACCAGGTCGGTCATGCCGCGCGTCGTCACCTGGTCGCGCCAGTAGTCGTTCATGTAGGGCAGCAGGCTGGTCAGATGCGGAACGGCGGGATGCAGGTCGCAATCCACGCCGCCGGGAAGCGGCGACGTCATGATGTTTCCTCGTTCGCGAGCGCGGCCTCACGGCATGTTGCAGGCATCGCTGCTTGGTTCTTTGACCGCATTCAAGCAGGCTGGTCGGCAGCCCGCAACTCGGCAAACGCTGCCACCCTGTGCTAGGAAAACATGGGTAGGGGCCTTAAAGATAATCAGGGGCTTTGGGGAGATTTTCGATGGTTCGGATTGGACGTACGGCGATTGCCATGACTCTCTTGCTGGCCGGCGGCGCTTTTGCGCAGCAACCACCCCCTGCCGCGCCCGCAGCGCCCCCGCCGGTCGATTTCTCCAAGGTCGAGATCAAGACTACCGACCTCGGCGACAACGTCTACATGCTCGAGGGCCAGGGTGGGAACATCACCGTGGCGGTTGGGAAAGACGGCATCATCATGGTCGACGGCCAGTTCGCGCCGCTGCACGACAAGATCAAGGCCGCGATCTCGACCATCTCCAGCCTGCCGATCAAATATCTGATCAACACGCATTATCACGGCGACCACACCGGCGGGAATGAAGCCTTTGCCAAGGACGGCGCCATCGTCGTTTCCGACATCAACGTCAAAAATCGCCTGGCGGAGGGAACTACCAACGGCCTGACCGGCGTCAAGACGCCGCCGGCCGCTCCGGGCGCGCTGCCGTCGAAGACCTATGTCAGCAGGACGCTCAAGGTCAGGCTTCCCGGCCGCGTCGCCGATCTCCGGCACATCGCCGGCGCGCATACCGACGGCGACACCTACGTCTGGTTCAGGACCGCCAATGTGCTGGCGACCGGCGACACCTTCACCAACGGCCGCTATCCCAACATCGACTTCGCCAATGGCGGCAACATCAGGGGCATGATCGCGGCGGCTGACGCCTACATCAAGCTGACCAACGCGAAAAGCCGCATCGTGCCGGGCCACGGCCCGATCGCCGACAAGGCGATGCTGACCGAATATCGCGCCATGCTCGTTACCGCGCGCGACCGCATGGCGGCGCTGGTGAAGCAAGGCAAGAGCGAAGACGAAGTGGTGGCGGCAAAACCCTTCGCCGATCTCGACAAGAAATGGGCGCCGACGGAGCTGGCCTCCAAGAATTTCATTCGCGTCGTCTATCATTCGCTCGCGGACAAGACTGACAGGAAGACGTTGCTGAAACGAATGCTGCGCCGGGGTTGAAAGAATATGAAAGAGCTTGTCACCATCGCCGAAAAGATCGCCGCAAAACTGATCGAGCGGAAACAGACGATTGCCGTTGCGGAATCCTCGACCGGCGGATTGATTTCGGCGGCACTGCTGTCGGTGCCGGGGGCATCCGCCTATTTCCTCGGCGGCGCCGTGGTCTATACCCGCGACGCGCGACGGCTGCTGATGGATATTCCCGACGAGGCGATGAAGGGCATCCGCTCGGCATCCGAACCCTACGCAAAGCTGCTGGCAAGCCAGGTCCGCGGCCGCTTCTCGACCGACTGGGGTCTGTCGGAAACCGGCGCGACGGGGCCGACCGGCAACCGTTACGGCGACGCCGCCGGGCATAGCTGCATGGCGGTGGCGGGGCCGCAAAACGAAGTGTTCACGCTGGAGACCGGCGAGCGCCGACCGGCAAGCCAACATGGCAGCGTTTGCGAAGATGGCGCTGAATTTGCTGCTGGAGAATTTGTCGAAATAAGACGATCGTAGCCCGGATGGAGCGCGGCGAAATCCGGGGGCAGTGCCCGCCGCGCGAAAGTTTCCCGGATTGCGCTTCGCTCCATCCGGGCTTGTGGACTATCCCTTACCAAGGATCTCGTCATGCAACCATTCGACCGCGCCGCAGAGGATCTCGGCAACTCGATCCATTTCGAGCATGTCAACGTCACCATTCCCGATCAGCGGCTGGCGACGCTGTTCTATATCGCCGGCCTCGGGCTGACCCGCGATCCCTACCTGATGGTGTCGGACAGCAACATGTGGGTCAATGTCGGCAGGAGCCAGTTTCATCTGCCTGATGGCGCGCCGCAGGTGCTGCGCGGCCATACCGGCATTGTCATATCAGGCCGCGAGGCGCTGCTGGCGCGGCTCGCGTCGGTCGCAAGGAAGCTGGAAGGAACGTCGTTCGCATTCACCGAGCATAACGACCATGTCGAGGCGATCTGCCCCTGGGGCAACCGCGTGCGCTGCTACGAGCCGGACGCCGCGCGCTTCGGACGCATCACGCTCGGCATTCCCTATGTCGAATTCGACGTGCCAACAGGCACCGCGGAAGCGATCTGCGCCTTCTATCCCGCCATCATGGGAATGCAGGCCGAGTTCTTGAACGGCGACAGCGCCGTGGCGCGCGTCAAGGTCGGCAAGGATCAGGTTCTGCAGTTCCGCGAGACCGACCGCGCGCAGCCGGAGTTCGACGGGCATCACGTGCAGATCTACATCACGGATTTTTCAGGTCCGTACCATCGCCTGCGCGAGCGCGGCCTGATCTCGCAGGAGGACAACCAGTATCAATACCGCTTTCGCGACATCATCGACCTCGATGGCGGCAGGCACCTGTTCACCATCGAGCACGAGGTCCGCAGCGCCACCCACCCGATGTTCATGCGTCCCCTGGTCAACCGCAACCCGGCGGAAACCAACCGGACGTATGCGCCCGGACATGAGCAGTGGCCTTACGCGATGGGGCCGGATGAGTATGATCGAAGGTAGAACGGTTGAGCCGGATACACGGCCGTCATCCCCCGCGAAAGCGCGCCTTCGCGGGTGATGACAGTTGGGGCTGGGTTCGCAGCGAAGATAAGCGGAGAGAAACTCACCTCTCCCGGAACGAGCGCATCAGCTGGTCGCTGAACGGCTTCATCAGATAGGAGAACATGGTGCGGTCGCCGGTTTGCACAAAGGCTTCCACCGGCATACCCGGGATGATCTTGACGTCGTGGCCGAGGCGGGCGACTTCGGCCGGCGGCAGCGAGACGCGGATGGTGTAGTAGCTCTGGCCGGTGCGCTGGTCGGTGGTTACGTCGGCGGAGACGCGGGTGACGACGCCGTTCAATTCCGGCGTGGTGCGCTGGTTGAAGGCGGATAACCGCAAAAGCGTCTTCTGGCCGATCTGCAGCTTGTCGATGTCCTGCGGATTGACCTTGGCCTCGACCGAGAGATCGTCGGCCTTCGGCACGATCATCATGATGGCGTCGCCGGCGGTAATGACGCCGCCCACGGTATGCACCGTCGACTGCAGCACGACGCCGTCCTGCGGCGCGCGGATGTCGATGCGGCGCAACTGGTCCTCGGCGGTGACCTTGCGTTCGACGAACTCGCCGATCTTGTCGTTGATCTCGCGCAGGTCCTTGGAGACCTCGCTGACCATGTCCTTGTCGACCTGGATGATTTGCAGCTCGGTCTCGGTGATCTTGCCCTTCGCCTGCGCACGCGCGGCGACGTATTGCGCACGCTCGCCCGACAGCCGGGCGAGGTCGCGCTCCAGCACGGTCAGGCGCGATATCTGGATCAGGCGCTGCTCGTAGAGCTGGCGGACGCCGACCAGTTCCTTCTCGACCAGCGCGATTTCCTTGTCCTTGGCCTGCTCCTGCGCGATGAGGCCGGCGATTTCCTCGTTGAGCTGCGCCACCCGCTCGCGCAACTGCGATTTCTGCCCGGCGCGCCCAAACACCCGGACTTCGAACAGCTTGGTTTCGCTCGCCATGACGTCGCGGACATCGGGATCGCCGGCCTGATCGGTCAACTGTGGGGGAAACTTGATCCGGTCGAGGCCGCGCTGCTCGGCTTCGAGCCGCGCCGCGCGCGCCCACAGTCCGTTCAGCGTCTTGACGACGATGGCGAGGCTCGCCTTCACCACGGTCTCGTCGAGCCGCACCACGATGTCGCCGGCCTTGACGATATCGCCGTCGCGCACCCTGACCTCGCCGACCACGCCGCCAGTCGGGTGCTGCACCTTCTTGACGTTGGAATCGACCACCACCGAGCCCGGCGCGATCAGCGCGCCCGAAATCTCTACCGTCGAGGCCCAGCCGCCGAACCCGCCGGCCAGCACCAGCATCAGCGAAAGGCCCACAATGAGATGCGAGCGTATCGAACGGCGCGCGCCTTTCAACTCGGCGGTCATGATTTCTTCGCAGCTCCCGCTTCGGACACGATCTTGATCGGCGGCGGCGACGGCACCCGCTGCAGCACCTGGCCGAGCACGGTTTCCTTCGGGCCGAACGCCTGCATGCGGCCGTCCTTCAAGACAAGCAATTGATCCACCGCCTCGATGCCGATCGGCCGGTGCGCCACCACGACCACGATGGCGCCGCGTTCGCGCGCGCCGCGCACCGCGCGCGTCAGCGCCTCGTCACCCTCGCTGTCGAGATTGGAGTTCGGCTCGTCGAGCACGATCAGGAACGGATTGCCGTAAAGCGCGCGCGCCAGCGCCACGCGCTGGGCCTGGCCGGCGGAAAGTGCTGCGCCCTGCTCGCCGATCTGGGTGTCGTAGCCCTCGCGCATCTTGATGATCATCTCATGCACGCCGGCTTCCTTGGCGGCAGCGATGATCGCCTCCGACTTCGCTTCGGATTCGAAGCGGCAGATGTTCTGCGCCACGGTGCCGGCGAACAATTCGACGTCCTGCGGCAGATAGCCGATATGACGGCCGAGCACGTCCGACGACCACTGGTCGAGCGCCGCGCCGTCGAGCCGCACCTTGCCACGGGCCGGCATCCAGACGCCGACGAGGGCGCGCACCAGCGACGATTTTCCCGAACCGCTCGGACCGATGACGCCGACGCCGGTGCCGGCCTCGACGGCGAAGTTGACGTCCTGCACGATGACGCGCTGCTCGCCCGGTGGCATGATGCTGACGGCCTCGACCGACAGCCGCTGCGACGGCGCCTGCAAAAGCGTCTGTTCATTCGCTGCAGGTATTTGCTGCAGGAGCTTGGACAAGCGATGCCAGCTCTGGCGCGCGGCAACAAAACCTTTCCAGTGGGCGATGGCGAGATCGACCGGTGCCAGCGCGCGGGCGCTCAGAATCGAGCCTGCGATGATGATGCCGGCGGTGGCTTCCTGGTGGATCACGAGGTAGGCGCCGACCGCGAGCACCGCCGATTGCAGCATCATGCGCAGGACTTTTGCGACCGCCCCTAAGCCGCCGGCGATGTCGCTGGCGCGCTGATTGCCTGCCAGATAGGTTTCGTTGGCCTCGCTCCAGCGCCTGGTCAGCCGTCCGGACATGCCCATCGCGACCAGCACTTCGGCGTTGCGCCGGCTGGTGGCGACCAGATCGCTGCGCCGCGCCGCCAGCGCCATCGCCTCCTTCGCCGGCGTGCGCGACAGGAACTCGGTGATCAGCGTCAGCGTCACCAGAATGACGGCGCCGACCAAAGCGGTGACGCCGAGCAGCCAGTGAAACGCAAAGCAGATCGCGAGATAGAACGGCAGCCACGGCAGATCGAAGAACGCGCCTGGCCCCATGCTGCCGAGAAACGACCTGACATTGTCGAGATCGCGCAGCGGCTGCAGGCCCTCATTGCGGCTGCCGACCAAAAGCGGCAGCCGCACCACGGTTTCGAACACGCGCGTGTTGAGGGATTCGTCGAGCGCGGTGCCGATGCGGCCGAGAATGCGTCCACGGATCAGGTCGAGGCCGCCCTGGGCGATGTAGAGGCCGCCGGCGAGAATCACGAGGCCAACCAGGGTCGGCACGCTGCGGCTCGGCAGCACGCGGTCGTAGACTTCCAGCATGAAAATCGAGCCGGTGAGGTACAGCAGATTGATCATGCAACTCATGACGCCGACGCCGACAAAGGCGTTGCGACAGGCGCGCAGCGCTTCACCGAGTTCGGAACGCCGGACGGGAGCGGCTGCCATTAATCCGTATCTCTTCAAAAGGATAAGGTACGTGCCGGTTTTACCGATGTTTTCGGACACCGTCCATTTTAAGTCACGTTAACCTTCATCCAATTCAACGCCATGAAACCGGCGGAGACGGAAGTCGCGCCTTTGGGCAGCTAATTTGACGCCGGTGCCAACCCCGCAACGGATTTGGGCTTCGGGCCGGGCGGAAACGGCACCAGAATCACCGACATCGAGACCCGGCCGATCTCGCCGTGGATATCGAGCAGAACGCCGCTTCCGGCGCCCAGCCCGCCCGCCGGCCGCCATCTGGCCTTGGCGCGAATGCCGACCCATTCGCCTTCCGGCCGGCGGAACAACTGCACCGTCAGATTGGGGTTCGGATCCGCCACCACATCCTGGAAAGGCCGGGCGATGCCATGGGTCCAGTCCGCCGGTCCGAGCACCGAGGACAGCGGCAGCTTCGACAAGGGGCCGGCGATGATCGCCTGGTTCATGCGGAACCAGGCGACGCCATCGCCCTCGCGGGCCTCCATGGCATCCATGAACCAGGACCGGCCATGCGCGGCCTGCCTTGTGCGGACTGGAAACCGGGTGGGATCAGCGGCGTCGCTTGCGGGCTCGACAAAGCTTTCTATCTCCACGGCGCGCTCGCGCGACAGCGTCACCCGCACGGAGGCGCAGGGCTGGTCCTCGCCGTCGGGCCAGAGCGTGTTGTCGATCACACTGACGCGGCCGCCCTCGGTCACGACGGACAGCCCGGTTCGCAAAACCGTCATCGGCGTCGGACGCAGGAACCAGGCCGACGAGGCGATCGCCGTGCCCCATTTCCGCTGATCCGCCAGCGCCTCGATTTCCGCCGTCAACAGGCTGGCGACTGCCCCGCCCTGCAGACCGGCAAAGGGACCGGCGGCGAGCGCCGTGGGTTGCCAGCGATTCGGGCCAAGGGGTTCGAAGATGACCAATGTCAGGGTATCCTGAGATGAGGAATTTTGAACATTGGGCTAGTCTGGTCGAATTCAGAAAGCGCAACAAAAGGGATTTTCTCACCTCAGATGAATACTGCTCAACCTTTGGAAGCCCCGCTTTCGCCGCTGCGCGCGATCCCGCCCTTGACCGCCTTGCTGGCGTTCGAGCGCGCCGCTTCGCAACTGAGCTTTCGCCGCGCGGCGCGCGATCTTTCGCTGAGCCCGTCCGCGATCAGCCACCAGATCCGCGGGCTGGAACAGCAGTTCGGCACCAAACTGTTCGTGCGCGGCGCCCGTTCGGTGCGGCTGACCGCCGACGGCGAACGCTATCTCGCAAAAATCTCGACCGCACTGGCGGCGCTGCAGGACGCCAGCCGCGACATGCTGCGGCATCGCCGCGATGCCGGCGCCGAACTCTGGATCAGTTCGCTGCCGTTCTTCACGAGCGCGGTGCTGATCCCGGCGCTGCCGGATTTCAAGCGGCGCAATCCACACCTGACGCTGCGCATCGAGGCCACGCATCAATATGCCGACTTCAACGCTTCCCGCGTCGACGTCGCGATCCGCTATGGCCGCGAGCATTCCACAGGATTGAAATTCGAGCCGCTGGTCGCGGTGAAGGGTTTGCCGGTCTGCGCGCCCGCGCTGATCAGAAGTGGACTGAAACGGCCGGAAGATCTGTCACAGCAGGTTCTGATTCACCTGACGACGCAACCGCGCGCCTGGCCGGCATGGCTCAAGGAGGCCGGCCTTCAACACCTCACCCCGCGCGGGCATCTGTGGCTCGACAGCGTGCCGGCGATGCTGGAAGCCGCCGAACAAGGGCTTGGCGTCACGCTCGCGATGTCGCCGCTGATCAAGGCACGGCCGGGCTTTGGCAAAAAGCTGATCGCGCCTTTTGCGTTCGAGGCCAGCCATAGCGAGACGATCTATCTCGTCTCCCGCATCGAGCAGGCGCGCGACCGCCGGATTGCCGCGGTGCGGCGCTGGATCGTGGAGGCGGTCGGCCGCGCGAAATAGCGCGGGCTACATCCGGCCGCCGGTCCGCACCAGCCGCACGACCAGCAGCAGGATGACGGCGCCGATGGCGGAATAGACGATCTCCGACACCAGCCCGGAGCCGAGGCGGATGCCGAGCTTTGGAAACAACAAGCTTGCGAGCAGCGCGCCGGCGATGCCGACGATGATGTCGCCGATCATGCCGAAGCCGGTGCCGCGCACGATCTTGCCGGCGAGCCAGCCGGCCACCAGGCCGACAAAGAGAATGACGAGAATGCCTTCGTTGGAAATCTGCATTTGAAGTCCCCCGGGGTACGCGGCGCAAGCCCGACGAAAGCCTATCGCATTATTGTCGGATGTGACGAGGCGCAATCCGCGCACCTGTCCAACTGCGCCCCGAGGTGGAACCTTTTTACGTCACCCGCGTTATGTCGCCATGAAACAAGGCGATATTTGGTATGTGACTTTTGGCCCGGACAAGACGGGCGAGAGTGCGCAGAGCAAGGCCCGCTCGACCCGCACCTTCAAATCGGAAATCGACGCCAAGCTGTTTGCGATGCAAATCCTGTCGAAGGGCTGGACCGCGAGCGCCGGCACGCTCAATCCCTATCAGCCGAAACAAGTCGTGGGACCGGCGCAGATCGAACGCTGGGCCGATCCGGGGATTGGTGGTTGAAATTCGATTTCGTCATGCCCGGGCTTGTCCCGGGCATGACGAATTCCTACAACTGTTCCGTCAATTTTCAAGTCGAAGCGTCAGCTTCAGCCGGCTCTGCCAGCACGCATCGCGCGGTGCGATCCGGTGACACCTGCACATTGGGCGGCAAGCCTTCGCTGCAGCGCGGCTGCGCGTAACCGCAGCGCGGCGCGAACGAGCAGCTTGCGGGCGCCTTGTCGAGCGAGGGCGGTGTCCCCGGGATGGTCTCCAGCCGCGCGCCGCGCTTGGCGCCGTGCACCGTCGAGGCCAGCAAGCCCTTGGCATAGGGGTGCGCCGGCGTGCGCACGATATCGCGCAACCTGCCCTGCTCCACGATCTGGCCGGCATACATGACGGCAACGCGGTCGCAGATTTCGATGGCGACGCCGATATCGTGGGTCACGAAAATCACGGACATGCCGAACTCGCGCTGCAACTCGCGCAGCAGCAGCAGGATCTGGATCTGCACGGTGGCGTCCAGCGCCGTGGTGGGCTCGTCGGCCAAGAGAATTTTCGGCTTGCAGGCCAGCGCCAGCGCGATCATGGCGCGCTGGCGCATGCCGCCGCTCATTTCGTGCGGATAGGCCTCGAGGCGGCGCCTGGCGGAGGGAATGCGCACCACCTCGAGCATTTCCAGCGCGCGCGCCATCCCTTCCTTCTGGCTCTTGCCTTCATGGCGCATCACGCTTTCCGCGATCTGGTGGCCGATCGTGTAGACGGGATCGAGCGCCAGCGCGGGCTCCTGGAAGATCATCGAGACGGTCTGGCCGCGAAACGCCGAAAGCTGTTCATCGTTCATTGCCAGCACGTCGCGGCCCAGCACGTTCACGGTGCCCGAAATCTGCGTCCGCTTTTTCGGCAACAGCCGCATCAGCGCGCGCAGGGTCACGCTCTTGCCGGAGCCGGATTCGCCGAGCAGGCCGAGCACCTCGCCCTCGCCAAGCGAGAGCGAGATGTCGTTGACGGCGTGAACCGTGCGCTCGCCGGTGAAGCGGATGTTGAGGTCGCGGATTTCGACGAGGTTGCTCATGCCGCTTTGGGTACCTGCTGGTGATAGTCAGTGGCGCGCTGGAATGCCGATCCGATCCGCACAAGTCCGGCCTCATCGAAGGGGCGGCCGACCAGCTGCATACCGACCGGCAGGCCGTTTTTGGTGAAACCTGCGGGAATCGAGAGCGACGGCAGGCCGAGATAATTGATCGGGCGGGTGAAGCGCGTGATCCGCTGGATCACGGCTTCCGCATCGAGGCTGTTGCCGACATCGCTCTCGGCGATGGTCACCGCCGGCATCGGCGCGACCGGCGCGATCACGGCATCGGTGCCGATGACCGCGGCGAGGTAGGCCGCGAGCGCCGGACCGCGCCAGCGCATCGCTTCGAGATAGGTCACGGCGGGAATGGCGAGCCCGTTCTGCAAGCGCATCAATACCTGCGCGCCGTAATCCTGCGGTCGCTCGATCATCCAGCGCTTGTGGAAGGCGGCGGCTTCGGTGGCGAGCACGATCTGGCAGGCGGCGGTGAGCTGACGCTGGTCCGGCAGTTCGACCTTGACGATCTCGGCGCCCTCTTTCCTGAGGGTGGCGATGGTCGCGTCCAGCACGCGCGCCACCTCGGAATCGAGATCATCGACATAGAACGCGGTCGGCACGCCGATCTTGAGGCCCTTGAGTGGGCCGGTGGTCGCGGCCATGTAGTTCGGCACCGGGAGCGTCGAGGTGGTGGGATCCTCAGGGTCAGCGCCCGCCATCAGGCCGACCAGCAGGGCGCAGTCTTCAACCGTTTGCGCGAGCGGTCCGACCGTATCGAGCGATTGCGACAACGGCATCGCACCGGCGCGGCTGATCAGGCCGACGGTGGTCTTGAAGCCGGTGACGCCGCAGAAATGCGCGGGCATCCGGATCGAGCCGCCGGTATCGGAACCGAGCGCCGCAAAGGTCAGCCGGGCCGCGACCGCCGAGCCCGAGCCGGACGACGAGCCGCCGGTGATGTGATCGACGTTCCAGGGATTGCGCACGGCACCGTAGTGCGGATTATGGCCGGTCGGGCCGTAGGCGAACTCCACCATCTGGAGCGAGCCCAGCCTGACAGTGCCGGCATCCTTCAGCCGCTGCAGCGCGGTCGAGGTCGTCGTCGCCACGAAATCGCGGCGGATTTTTGAGCCGCAGGTCACGACCTTGCCGGCGTCGTAATACATGTCCTTGTGCGCCAGCGGCACGCCGTGCAGCACGCCGAGGTTCCTTCCCTTGGCGAGCGCGGCATCGGCAGCATCCGCAGCGGCGAGCGCCTCGTCAGCCTCGATCGACATGAAGGCGTTGACGCGCGGCTGCCATTGCGCGATCCGGTCGAGGCAGGACTGCGTCACCTCGCGCGAGGAAAATTTCTTGCCGGCGATCGCCTTCGCAGCCGACACCAGTGACATCAAAGCCGGTTCGCCGCTCATTTCGACACCTTCGCGCGCTGCACCAGCAGAAAGCTCGCAGGCTCCAGATCCATCGGCAGCGTGCCGCTAACGGGCGCAAAACCATCGAAGGCCGGGCCGATAGAATTGGCGATGCGCGCGGAGACTTCCGAATCCTGCGGCACGCCGGCGATATCGGTCATTACCTTGACCTGTTTGGGATCGGGTCTTGTCATGCGGCGCTTGCTCCTCTGTCATTTTCTTTGGCCGGCGCGCGGCTGTGCCCGGAACCGGCAATGGCCATGTAGCACGCCGCCTGATGGCCCATTGTATCGACATCGCTGAGTTTTGGCGTCGCATTTGCGCAGAGCGGCTCCGCAAACGGACAACGGGTGTGAAACCGGCAACCGGGCGGCGGATCGATCGGATTGGGCGGATCGCCCGAGATCGGAGGCGTCTCGGTGCGATTATCAGGATCGGACGACGGCATCGCCGCCAGCAGCGCCCGCGTATAGGGGTGCGCCGGCGCATCCCAGACCTTGTCGACCGGGCCGAGCTCGACCACCTCGCCGAGATACATCACCAGCACGCGGTCACTGATATAGCGCACCACGTTGAGGTCGTGGCTGATGAACAAATAGGTCAGGCCGAATTCGCGCTTGAGATCCGCCAGCAGGTTCAGCACCTGCGCCTCGACCGATTTGTCCAGCGCCGACACGGCCTCGTCGAGGATCACGAGTCGCGGCGACAGCGCCAAGGCACGCGCGATGTTGACGCGCTGGCGCTGGCCGCCGGAAATCTCATGCGGATAGCGGTTGGCAAAGTTTTCCGGCCGCAGGCCGACCTTGCCGAGCAGCTCGCGCGCCAGCGCGCGCGCGGTACCGTCGGCCATGCCATGGACCTTCGGGCCGAACGCGATCGATTCCTCGATCGTCAGGCGCGGATTGAGCGAGGCGTAGCTGTCCTGAAACACCATCTGCATGCCGCGGCGCAGTTCACGGAGAGAAAGCGCGTGGCCGACCTGCATGCCGTCATAGACGATGTCGCCAGCGTCACGCTTCATCAGGTGCATCAATAGCCGCGCGGTGGTCGACTTGCCGCAGCCGGATTTGCCGACGATGCCGACGGTTTCGCCCTTGGCGATGGAGAAGGACACATCATCGACTGCGCGCACGGTTTTGCGGGGGCTGAACAGATCGCCGCGCACCGGGAAATGTTTGGTGAGGCCGGCGACCTGCAGCAGCGGCTGCGCCGCGCCGCCGACGTCCGCGACCGGCTCCAGTAGTTCAACTGGCGGGCTCATCTCACTCATGCGTCAGTTCCTGATGTCCATGGCGCTGCGCATGCCGTCGCTGAGCAGATTGAAGCAGATCGACACCGCAAAGATCATGACGCCCGGCAGCGCCGCCACCCATGGATTGACATAGATCGCGGTGCGCAGCGTGTTCAGCATCAAGTCCCCATTCCGGCTCCGGCGGCTTTGTGCCCAGGCCGAGGAACGAGAGGCCGGCGGCGAGGATCATCGACACCGAGATCAGCCCCGTCGCGTAGACGAAGATCGGGCCCAGCACATTGCCGAGCATATGAACGCGCATGATGGTGAAAGGCCCGGCGCCGGAAGCGCGCGCGGCCTCGACGAAATCCATGTTGCGCACGCCCGTGGTGACGCTCTCCGCCACGCGGGTGATCTGCGGCACGAACACGATGGTCAGCGAGACGATGGAATTGACGATGCCGGCGCCGAGCGCACCGGAGATCGCAATCGCCAGCAGCACCGACGGAAAGGCGTAGAACACGTCGATGGTGCGCATGATCGCGGTATTGAGCTTGCCGCCGACATAGCCGGCGACGAGGCCCAAAGACGTACCGATCATGAAGGCGAGGATGACAGGCAAGATGCCGATGATCAGCGACAGCCGGCCGCCATAGATCAGCCGCGCCAGCATGTCGCGGCCGAGTTCATCGGTGCCGAGCGGATAGTTCGGCGTGCCGATGTGGCGAAGCCTGCGGATCATCGAGCCCTGGTAGGGATCGGCGAGGCCCAGCCACGGCGCGCACAGTGCCGAAACGAAGATCAGCACCAGCACGAACGCGCAGATCATGCTGACCTTGTCGCGTGAGATGCGGCGGCCGACGGTGGCCCAATAGCCGCGCGCCTTGGTAGCGGGCGCGGCTTGCAGGGCGGTATCCGACATCACGGTCATGCGAAGCTTCTCATTATTGTCAGCCCCGCTTGATGCGCGGATCGATCGACGCTTGCGCGATATCGACCAACAGATTGAGGGCGACGAAGAACAGCGCGAGCACCAGGATCGTGCCCTGCAGCAGCGGCAGGTCGCGCTGGAAGATCGCCGAATTGAGCAGCAGTCCCGAGCCGGGCCAGGAGAACACGGTCTCGATCAGGATCGAGCCACCAAGCATGTAACCGAGCTGCAGGCCCATCACGGCCAGCGCGGTCGGCGCGGCGTTCTTGATGACGTGCTTGAACACGTCGAGTTCGCGCAGGCCTTTTGCGCGCAACGCTTCAACAAAGTCCTGGCTCAGGATGTCGCCGGTGAGCGCCCGTACGGTGCGGGTGACGATGCCCATGGGGATCACCGAGGTCGTGATCGCCGGCAGGATGAGATATTTCATGTGCTCCCAATCCCAGCCCCACGAGCCGGAGCCGCTCGGACCGGCGCCGACCGCGGGCAGCCAGTTGAGCTGCACCGAGAAGATGATGACCATCACCATGCCGAGCCAGTAATGCGGCACCGAGACGCCGGCAATGGCGATCGAAGTGGCGACCTTGTCGATCCAGGTGTCGCGGAAATAGCCGGCGATCAGGCCGAAAAACAGCCCGAGCGTGAAGCCGATCAGCGCGGCGGCAATCGCAAGCGTGACCGTGTTGCTGACCGCGCGCAGCACTTCGGACAGCACCGGACGCCCGGTGGCGATCGAATTGCCGAGATCGCCATGGAGCGCCCGCCACAGCCAGAGCCCGAACTGCACTGGCAGCGGCCGGTCAAAGCCGTAGGCGGTGCGCAGTTGCGCGGCGAGTTCCTGCGACGCATCCGCCGGCAGCACGGCCACCAGGGGATCGCCGGGCGTGATGTGCACCAGCAGGAAGCACACCAGCGCCACGCTGATCACGATCGGGATGACATAGACGATGCGTCGGGCGATGTAAGCAAACACGAGCGACTCTCTTCTTCCCCTCTCTCCTTGCGGGAGAAGGTACATTGACGAAGCAAACCCATGTCGTCATGGCCGGGCTTGACCCGGCCATCCACGTCTTGGCCACAAGCAGAGAAGTAAGACGTGGATGCCCGGGTCAAGCCCGGGCATGACGAGGAAAGAGCAAGCCTTACGGCGTCATCGACACCGGTGAGAAGTCGACGAACCAGCTCTTCGGTTGCACGAAGCCCTTGACCTTCGGGCTCATGGCGCGCGGCGAGACGTCGTGGGCGACGTAGAGGAACGTCGCGTCGTCGACGGAAGCCGCATGTAGTTCAGCAAGCGCCGCGTCACGCGCGGCGGGATCGAAGGTCTGGCGCGCTTTTGTCACCAGCTCGTCGAACTTGGGGTTGTTGATAAAACCCCAATTGTTCGAGACGGGTGGGGCCATCGACGATTGCAGGAAGCGCACCAGCGCGAAGAACGGATCCATCGCCGCGTAGGTGACGTTGGTGGCGTTGGCGCCGTTGGCGGTGGGGTCCTTGGCGCCGCGGCGCCAGTTGGTGAACAACGTGTTCCACTCGATGACGTCGAGCTGGACGTCGAAATAGCATTCGGCCAGCGCCTGCTGCAGATATTCGTTCATCGGCAGAGGCTGCATCTGGCCCGAGCCCGAAGCGGACGTCTGCGTTTTCACTGTCAGCTTCTTGCCGGGACCGTAGCCCGCTTCCTGCATCAGCTTCTGCGCGGCCTTCAGGTCATACTTGATCTCGAAGGTCGGCTTGCCGCGCCAGGGATGGCCGGGCTCGAAGGTGCCGGTGGCCGGCACCATCAGGCCGGCGAGCAAACCATCCTTGAGGCCTTCGCGATCGATGCAGAGATTGGCCGCCTTGCGGACGCGGATATCGTTCCAGGGCGAGCCTTCGACGCGCGAGAACTGCCACGGCCAGACATGCGGCGATTTATTGGCCTGCAGCTGGAAGCCGCGCGCCTTGATTTCCTTGACCGCGTCCGGCGCCGGCGCCTCGACCCAGTCGACCTGACCGGACAGCAATGCCGCGGTGCGGGCGTTTGCCTCCGGCATCGGCAGCAGCACCATTCGGTCGACCTTGGGCACGCGCGCCTTGTCCCAATAGGCCTCGTTCTTCACCAGTTCGAGCCGCTCGCGCGGCGTGAACTTCGACATCTTCCAGGGGCCGGTGCCCGAGGCCTCCTTGGCAAACGCAGCCCACGCGGCCTGCGACTTCGCCTTGGCGTCGGCGCCTTCAGCCTTGTCGAAAAACGCCTGCCACTTCGAAGGACTCGCCATGAACAAATTGGTCAGGTTGATCGGCAGAAAGCTGTCCGGCTCCTTGGTGGTCAATTCCACCGTCATGTCGTCGATCTTGCGCGCCGAAGCCAGCGTCGGCATGCGCGAGGCGGTGACGCCGACCTGGCTGGCGTCGAACTGCGGCGCGTCCTGCTTCAGCACCTTCTCGACGTTCCAGACCACGGCATCGGCGTTGAACGGCGAACCGTCGTGGAATTTGACGCCGGGACGCAGCTTGAAGGTCCACTTCTTCTTGTCGGCGTCATCCACCTTCCATTCGGTCGCGAGCCCGGGAATCATCACGCTCGGCTTATCGGCCGACGACAGGTCCCACATCGTCAGCGCGTCATACATGGTGAGGCCGGTGAAGCGGTTGCCCTCAAAACCCTGGTCGGGCTGGCCGAGCGTGCGCGGAATATCGGCAGCGGTCATGCCGATCCGCAGCACCGTTTCGGCGCTCGCGAGTTGCGGCAGCCCCACCACCAGCGTCGTCGCCAGCAGCCACGCGGTGGCCGTCTTCTTCTTGTCGTTACGCATATGCAGCAATTCCTTCTCGACTTGGGTGACTAATTCTTATGCAACCGTATGCAACGCCTGTGCCAAAGAGGGCGCTTCGTGAGAGGCCAATAGCCGCACAACTCGTTGTGAATGCGCATACAAGCGCGCTTTTCATGCTCCATCTGGCACCAAGCTTGCATTTCTCAGGCTCCATACCCCGCCCGATGGAGCTTAATTCATGCGCACCCGAAATTCGATGCTTCTTGCTGCCGCGGCAATCCTCGGATTGTCTGTTGGCCTGCCTACGATTTCGGCGCAGGCCGAAAGCGTTGTGCGCTACGGCATTTCGATGGCGGACATTCCGCTGACAACCGGCCAGCCGGACCGCGGCGCCGGCGCCTATCAGTTCTCGGCCTATACGATCTACGATCCGCTGGTCGCCTGGGAGATGGACGTGTCGGACCGGCCGGGCAAGCTGGTGCCCGGCCTGGCCACCGAATGGAAAGTCGACGACGCCGACAAGAAGAAGTGGCGCTTTACCTTGCGCAAGGGCGTCAAGTTTCATGACGGCAGCGAATTCAATGCCGACGCTGTGATCTGGAATCTCGACAAGGTGCTCAATGACAAGGCACCGCAGTTCGACAAGCGCCAGAGCGCGCAGGTAAAAACCCGCCTCCCCTCGGTCGCGAGCTACGCCAAGATCGACGATGGCACGATCGAGATCACCACCAAGACCGTGGATTCGTTCTTCCCGTATCAGATGCTGTGGTTCCTGGTCTCCAGCCCCGCGCAATATGAAAAGCTCGGCAAGGACTGGGACAAGTTCGCCAGCCAGCCCTCGGGCACCGGGCCGTTCAAACTCACAAAACTGGTGCCGCGCGAACTCGCCGAACTCAGCAAGAACGCCGACTATTGGGACAAGAAGCGAATTCCGAAGGCCGACAAGATCGTGCTGATCCCGATGCCGGAAGCGCTGACGCGCACCAATGCGCTGCTGGCCGGCCAGGTCGATCTGATCGAGACGCCGGCGCCGGACGCAGTACCGCAGCTCAAATCCGCCGGCATGAAGATCGTCGACAACGTCACGCCGCATGTCTGGAATTATCATCTGAGCGTGCTGCCCGGCTCGCCCTGGACCGACATCCGCCTGCGCAAGGCGCTCAATCTCGCCATCGACCGCGAGGCCGTGGTCGGATTGATGAATGGCCTGGCAAAGCCCGCCAAGGGCCAGGTGGACCCGTCGAGCCCGTGGTTCGGCAAGCCGTCCTTTGAACTCAAATACGATGTCGCGGCGGCGAAGAAGCTGGTGCAGGAAGCGGGCTATTCGAAGGAAAAGCCGCTGAAGACCACCTTCGTCATCGCGCAGGGCGGCACCGGGCAGATGCTGTCGCTGCCGATGAACGAATACCTGCAGCAGAGTTTCAAGGAAATCGGCATCGAGATCGACTTCAAGGTGGTCGAGCTCGAGACGTTGTATACGGCATGGCGCAAGGGTGCAGCCGACGAGATGAACGCCGGCATTACTTCCAACAACATTGCCTATGTCACGTCGGACCCGCTCTACGCCATCGTCCGCTTCTTCCACTCCGGCCAGATCGCGCCTGTCGGCGTCAACTGGGGCGGCTACAAGAACCCGAAGGTCGATGCGCTGATCGACGAGGCCAAGCAGACCTTCGATGTCGCCAGGCAGGACGAGCTATTGGCGCAGGCGCATGCGCTGATCGTCGATGACGCCGCGCTGGTGTGGGTGGTGCACGACACCAACCCGCATGCGCTGTCGCCGAAGGTGAAGAAGTTCGTGCAGGCGCAGCACTGGTTCCAGGATTTGACGCAGATCGGGCTGGAGTAACAGCTCACGCCGAAGCGCTAGACCCTCCGGCCAGAACGGCTGTCATCCCCGCGAAGGCGGGGATCCAGTACGCCGCGGCCCATCGCTTTTATCTCTGGCGTCTCTGGAATACTGAGTCGCCCGCCTTCGCGGGTGACGACAGTCCGTAGGATGGTAGAGCGCAGCGAAACCCATCATGCTTCCGTGCAGAGACTTGATGGGTATCGCTTCGCTCCACCCATCCTACGATCTGCGTTGACGCTATTTCGTCAGCAGCGCGAAGGCGCCGTTCCAGTCTTCCGGCGGTGGATTCTCGACATAGCCGCGGATGCGGGCCTCATAGAGATTGTAAAGCAGCTCCAGCGAATTCGCCTCGTCGGTCTTGCGGCCGCGCGCGATGGCCGCGAGCGCGCCTTCCCAGTCGCGGGTGCGATAGCAGGAGAGCATCTCGATGGTCAGGTTGCGCAGGCGCTGGAAGCGGCCGGACTGCGCCGTGTCCTCGCGGCCGGCGATGGCGTAGATCACCTCCGGCTCCTTCTTGCCCTTCACCATGATGAAGTCGAGTTCGAGGATCGCGAACCTGTCCTTGACCGCCAGCGCGGTCCTGGAGCCGACGATGATCGGAAAGCCGTATTCCTTGGACTGCCCCTCAAGGCGCGACGCCAGGTTGACGCTGTCGCCGAACACCGAATAGTCGAAACGCTGATCTGAGCCCATGTTGCCGACCACGCAGGTGCCGGTATTGAGACCAACACCGACATTGAGCGGAATGAACGGGCGGCCCTCCTCCTTTGCCTCCTGCTCGCGCGCCTGATTGAGCGCGTCGACACGCTCCAGCATGTCGAGCGCCGCCTCGCAGGCGTTGAGCTCATGATCGCCGTCGTCGAGCGGCGCGTTCCAGAACGCCATGATGGCGTCGCCCATGTATTTGTCGATGGTGCCCTTCCGGTCGAGAATGGCATTGGTCAAAGGCGTGAGGAAACGGTTCATCAGCGCTGTGAGGCCCTGCGGGTCGTTCTTGTAGGTTTCCGAGATCGAGGTGAAGCCGCGCATGTCGGAGAACATGATCGTCATCTCGCGCTCCTCGCCGCCGAGCACGAGCTTTTCCGGGGACTGCGCCAGCTGTTCGACCAGCGCCGGCGACAGATACTGGCCGAAGGCCGAACGAATCTGCCGGCGCTGCGCCTGCTCGCGCACGAAGCTGGTAAAGATCAGCGTGAGATAGATCGCCGTGGTCGACATCAGGGGATAGGTGAAATCGATCAGCAAACGGTCGTGGGCATAGAAGTACACCGAGAGTCCCACCAGCATGCTTGCGAACGCTGCGCCAAGGACAACCAGCGTGATCGGCCCGAACTGCGGTGCAAACGCAATCACCAGAAGCCCGAACAACAGCGCGGTCGCGAATTCGACGGCGATACCGAAGATGGGCTGCGAGATCACCGCGCCGGTGAGCGCGCTCTCCAGTACCTGGGCATGGATCTCGACGCCGGGCATGGCGCGCGACACCGGCGTGGTCTTGATGTCGTTGAGGCCGACCGCCGAGGTGCCGATCAGCACGAGCTTGCCGGCGATCATGTCGGGCGCGACGTTTTTCTCCAGCACATTGACCGCGGGGACATAGATCGAGGCGTCGTTGCGGGCATAGTGAATCCAGAGCTGACCGTTATGGTCGGTCGGAATCTGAAACCCCTTGACGCCGATGCTCTTGATGCCGGCCTTTTCGGCCTTGATCAGGATGGTCCCCGATCCGCTGGCGACACGCAAAATCTCGAATGTCAGCGAGGGCATGGTCTGGCCCTGCGCCTGCATGATCATCGGCACGCGCCGGATGATGCCGTCGCGTTCGGGCCTGATCGTGAACAGGCCGCGCCCGGCGGCGGCATGCTCCAGCACCGGCACGTTGCGCAACAAGCCCGGGAAATCGAACATGAAGCGCTGCGGCTCCTCGCCCAGCATCGCGATCCCGGTGACCGGCAGCGTCTTGTCGAGGGCCGCGATTTCCTCCGGCAGGCCGGACTCGCCGAGCACGACGCGGGACGCCTTGATGGCGTTGGCGAAGACCTGGTCGTTGCTCGGCAGGGCGCGCAGCTTGACGCGCGTCTCCTCGTCGAGATTGCGGAAGGTATCGGCCGCATAGGCAGGGTTGAGCCGGTCGGGCTCCGAGAACACCGCGTCGAAGGCGATCACGACCGCACCAAGCCGGGTCAGTTCGGTGACGAGGTCGGCAATCCGGGTGCGCGGCCACGGCCACTGCCCGAGCTTCTCGAGGCTCTTGTCATCGATATCGACGATGGTGACCGGCCTTGCGGTCTTGTGGCGCGGATCGACGCGCTGAAACGCGTCGAAGGTCCTGACGCGAATTTCTTCGACGGGAGCCGGGTCGGCAGCGCGAAGCGCGGCGAACCCGATCAGCAGCGCAAGGCAAAGCAGCCGGGCGTAGCCGATGCGCCGCGCAAACCATCTTCGCAATATCCGCAGTCGTTTCATGGCTTCCGAATGTTCACCGGGCCGATGGTGCCGGACAAGCCAGAAGATAGCATCGATATCGCGGAGCTAGCGTAAATTCGCAAGCCACAACACTAGGTAACGTGATGCGGCGACACGATGAAGTCGCCGGCATGCAGGCTGGTGACGGTGACATTCTTCAGCGTGAGGGTGTCGTTGCCGAGCGCGATCTGGACGTCCGCCGGGTTGGTCGAGCTCTGAACCGCATGGGTGGACAGCCAGCCATTGATATTGTCGGCGCCCACTTCGGAAAACAGCCGCAGATCGATGCGGTCCTGGCCCGGCGTGAAATCCGTAATTGTGTCAGCGCTCGGGTTCTGGCCCGGCGCAAAAACGAATTGATCGGCGCTTCCGCCGCCGGTCAGCGTGTCGTCGGAGCCGGTCGCGAAAATGACGTCCTTGCCGGATGTGCCGGTCAATGTCACAGGCCCCTGTCCGGCCTCGTTGAACACGAAATGGACCGTATCGGAATGGCCGAGGCCGTCGGAGACGGTCAGCGTCACCATATCGGTTTGCGGTGAACCGTTGCCGGGATCGTAAACAATGCCGTCATCCAGCGCTGCGTTGACAACCGCGAGCGAGCCCTCGCCCGTCGGCGGGGTCACGTTACCGCTGGCGCTGCCGGCCGTCGCGTGGATCGTGAACGTATCGTTCGGTGCGGTGGCGTCGCTGTCGGAGACATGCAGGCCCGACACCGTCGTCGTCCCGTCGCCGTTCTCGGTGACGCTGAACGCGTCGGTGACGATGACCGGCCCGGTGGCGAGGCTGGGCGATGCATTCGTCGCACTATCGGCGCCGACGAGGGTGATGGTCAGCGGCTGGCTTCCGGTATGGCCATGACCGTCACTGACCTCCGCGACGAATTTGATCTTCAGTATGTCGCCAGCATTCAGGAAGTCGAGATTGGCATTGATCGGCTGATAGGTCCAGTTCAGGACAACCGTTCCGCCATTGCTCGACGCAGTATCGAACGTCACGTCAGCGGCATTCAGCAAGGCCGATATGTCGAAGCCACCTGGCAATGACGCCGATCCATTGTATTCGATCGTGGCATTGCCCTGCACAAACGCCGTCAACGTGTCGCCGATGTCGCTATCATGGACGCTGAGCGTACCCTTGATCGGACCCGACAGCCCGGTATCGGGGGCTGGAAGGTTCCCGGCGGAAATGTTGTCAATCTCGAAAGCGTTCGAACTGCTGCTGAGCACCACCTTGTTGAAGGCATGCAGGCCGGAGAATTCCACATATCCGTTCGAGGAGAACGAACCCTGGTTGCCGGTCGGAAACAGCGGGGAAATATCGTTGCCGGTATAGGAGGCGACCAGCGTCGTGCCGTCGTAAAATTTGATGGAGTTGTAGGAATCGAGCGAACCCCAGTAAAGACCGAAGGCGTTCTTCTCCGAAGCGAAGGTGATGGTTTCGCTGCCGCCGCCCCCGATGCTCAGATACCTGGTCGTATCCTGGTTTCCAGGCAACGGCCCGACAAACGGGGCCGCCGTGGCCGAGGACGAGCCAATAACGACCCCGGAATTTCCGGACCCCGAGAAGGTGGCTCCGAGCGCAGCGCTTTGGAAATTCCCATGACCGGCGCCGTTGTTCGATGACGATCCGGCCGATACGCCATCGAACGTCTCCGTGTTCAAGCCGAGCGAGTTTACGTTTACGCCCTGGGCAAGCACGATCGGTACGGCCGGTGCGGCTACAATAACGGTCTGCGCGAGCGGATCGACTTCACCCACAATCGACGGTGCGTCGTTGCTGCCGTTGACGGTAACGACAACGTCCTGCGAGGTGACGCCGCCATGGTGGTCGTCGACCTCCACCGTATAGGTCAGCGTGACCGCCTCGCCATCGGCGAGGTAGTCGAAATAGCTATCCGGCGCCGAGAACGACCAGCTCTGCGAGCCCTGCACGCCATCGGTAGAATCGTTCAGCGGCCCGAGCGACAGCCAACCGAGCTGGACCGCGCCGTTGGCGAGGGCCGTCACCGCGCCGGATGCGCTGACGCCGGTGATCTTGACCGCATGTGTATCGGACAGGTCGGCATCGACGAACGTGATCGCACCGTTCGCGGTATCCGGCGCCGCCGAATTGTGGGTGTCGGCGCGTTCCGCGATGGTCGCGGTCTGCGGGTCGCTGGTAATTTCGGCCGTATCATTGCTGCCGGTCACGGTGACGGTGATCGGCGCGGTCACCACGCCGCCATGCCCGTCATCGACGGTTGCGGTGTAGGTCAGCGTCAGGATCTCGCCGTCGGCAAGGAAATCGAACGCCCCGTCGGCTGCGCTGTAACTCCAGCTCGCCGAACCGTCATTGGTATTGCCGGGAGCCTGCACCACCGTCAGCGGCTCATGCACCGCTGATATCGCCGCGAGTTGCCCGGCCGTGAGCTGTGACGTGACGTCGACGCTGTGGGCGTTCAGATAGGTGAACGCCGTGAAGGCTGTGCTCGCCACCGGCCGGTCGGTCAGGTCGACGTCGGTGAAGCTGATTGTGCCGGACGCCGTATGAAGCGCGGAGGATCCCGTCGGGTTCGGCTGGTCGAGGTTCGAAAGTTCGGCAAAGCCATCGCTCGTCGCAGCGATGGTCGGCACGTCGTTGGTGCCGACAACGACGACGTCGGCGCCCTGTATCGAGACCGTGATCGGCGTGGAGACGACGCCACCATGGCCGTCATCGACCTGGGCGACATAGTTGAGCGTCAGCGTCTCGCCTTTGGCGATGAAGTCGAACTTGCTGTCCTCAATGCTGTAGGTCCAGCTCGCCGAGCCGTTGTGGGTGTTTCCGGCCGCCGGCACCACGGAGAGCGGCACCTCGACGGCCAGGATCGCCGCCAGTTGCGCCGGCGTCAGCGTCGCGGTGATGTCATTGCCGTCCGCATCGTAATAGCGGAACGGATCGGTCGTGGAGATCGCGGCGCTGACGACGGGCCGGTCGGTCAGGTCGACGTCGGCGAAGGTGACGGTGCCGGAAACGGTATCGACCGCCGTATTGCCGGTGCCGATCCGCTCCGTGATCGCGCCGCCGGTCGCCGACAGCGTCGGCTTGTCGTTGGTGCCGGTGATGACGATCGTAAACGGCACGAACGTCGTCTCGTTGCTCGGCGCGTAGTTGTTGTCGACTCGCGCCAAATAGGTCAGCGTCAGCGTCTCGCCGACGGCCAGGAAGTCGAACGCGCCATCGGCAACCTTGTAGGTCCAGGTCGCCTGGCCGGTGTTCTTGCCGTTGGGGTCCTGCACCACGTCCAGCGGCACTTCGACCGCCTTGATCGCGGCCAGTTGCTCCGCCGTCAGCGTGGCGGTGACGTCGGCGTTCTGCGCGTTCGCATAGATGAAGGAGGAAAACGCGGCCTGGACGCTCGGAACGTCGCCGGGGTTGATGTCGGCATAGTTGACCGTACCGGACACGCTGTGCACGTCGGCGCTGGCGGTGATGTTGGTGCGCTCGATAAACGAACTGCCTAATGCGGCAGCCGCCGGCGGCCCGGGAATGTGATCAAGCGTAGGGCCGGGACCAGTGCCGGGGGAAGCCGCGGGTTTGTCCGGGACATTGAAGAACTGAAGCGTAACCGGGACGAAGTCGTTGCTGGCCAGCTTGAGGAACGAGGTTTGCGGAACGATCGAGTCGGTAAAATTGGTCGTCAGCTTGGTGTTCGGGTTGTTCAGGTCGGTGAATTTCAGCGAGAACACGTCGCTGATGATCTTCTGCGCGTCGGGCGAAAGTTGCACGGACGACTGAAAGGTGACCGCGCCCTGGCCATTGATAATCGTCTGCGTGCCGGGCTGGTTGACGGTCGCGATCGGCGTCAGCGTGGTCTTGTCGAACAGGATATAGGAACCGGAGGTGCCGTCGGGCTCGACCAGCACCTGGAATTTCGCCGGCGGCGCACCGCCCTGCACCGGCACATCGAAATCGATCTCGACCAGCACCGCGGTGCCGCGGATGCCCATGGTCGCGACCGGCGTGTCGATCTTCATGTCGCCTTTCTTGGCGGTGGCGCCGGCGACGAAGGAGATCGTGCCAGCCACCAGGCTGAGCAGCGATTTGTTGTCCGACCCATTGGGGTCGTAGACCATTTCGTTCAGCACCATCTTGGCGTTCGACGCGAGGCCGAACACGGTGCCGTCGATGAAGGTGATGCCGAGCGTCGAATCGGAGCCGGACTGGACGACGTCGCCTTTGAGAACGTTGTCACCCTGGTTCAGGACGATCGAGACGCCGTTGCGGATCGCGGTGGCGTTGCCGGCCAGCTTGGTGACGTGGCCGATGAGCTGCGACGCGACGCTGGCGCTGCCGTCGGCCTGCGCGAACTGGGTATGCCCGGCCAGCGCGTTGACGATGTCACCGGTGAGATGGGCGCCATCAGGCGAGGCCAGCGCGGCGCGTTTCTCGCCCTTGAAGTAATCGGGCAACACCACCTCGTGGTCGGCGCTGGTGAGGACCAGGTCGACGCCCGAGCGCTTGAAGTCGCCATGGAACAGCAGATGGGCATCAGAAATAATTATGGCGTCGGGCGGCGCATGTGTCGAAACCTTGTCGACATGGAACTTGCCAGGAGACGAAAGATGGCCGTGCGGTGACAGCAAAGGCCCCTGGCCAATATCTCCACCGGAAAAAGGGTCGAGTTCACCCGTTTCGAATTTGCCGGCGTAGTTCAATGGACACCAACTCAAATGGTTAAGAAGTATAAAATTTCCCTGCGAGGTTTTCATACCACGCAGGTAAGGAACACAAAAGTACGCGGCCGGGGGAACACCCTCAATATGGGTAAGTCTGCAACAGGACCAAAAAGGTCCGAAAAAACTGTCAGGCGAAAGTGTGGCAAGGAAACGGCCGGGTTTTACCGTGGCCGATTAAAAAATGGGCACGACCTGCCTGAGCTGTAAAAGTAAACAGATACAACACTTTACCTTTGCCGCAGCGCAACGGTGCGGCTTCCTGAAGGAAGCGACAGCCGCCTGAAGGCTGATCACTTCCGCTGGTCCCATTGAAGCCGCCATCCCTTCAACGCATCGGAACCGCCTGCAAATGCCTACCGAGCGATTGTGCGGGCAAGGTTAATTCGGTGACGCTGTTGCCCTTTCGCAACCGTAAAAATGCGCCGTATCCCGCAATCCTTCCCGGCGAACCGGGCGCCTTGGACCGGCGCCATCCGAGTGGATCGATAAAATTAGCTGTAACTGGCAAGGCCACGTTCAGGCTGTTCCGCAAACTCCCGGCCCGCCCCCTATCGTTTTAGACGGATCAAAAGATCCCTTGCCCATCCTGCCCATTCCGAAATGATCCGGTCACGCGCAGGCAGAGCAGGCCAGCCGATGCCCGGACAAGGGGCGTCAGATGGGGTTATCAGTCTATGCGCGCGCATGGCGTGCGTGCATCATTGCGTGCGGTCTGGCCTGGTTCGGGCCGGTTGACCTGCGGGCCGAGACGCCGGAACCGTTCGCGCCAACCGAGTTGCTCCAGCGATCAACCGAGCCGTTCGGGCTTGCCGCATCTCTCCTCGCCAGCGGCGGTCTGCGCGACAAATGGACCGGCGTGCAACGCCGGCTCGACGACGAAATGGTGCAGCTTGCGCTCTGCGAAGGCGACCGTGACGGCTGCGCGTCGCCGGCCGCGCTGAAATTCCTCGACATCGTCGATGCCGCGCGCTTGCGCGAAGGCCGCGCCCGGCTCGGCGAAATCAACCGCGCCATCAATCTTGCCATCCGGCCGGTCAGCGACCTCGCCCAGCACGGCCAGATCGACGTCTGGACCTCGCCGCTTGCGACGCTCGCGCGCGGCGGCGGCGATTGCGAGGATTATGCGATTGCGAAATTCGTCGCGTTGCGCCGCGCCGGCCTCGCAGCCGACGACCTCAGGATCGTGGTCCTGCACGACACCATTCATGGCGAGGACCATGCGGTGGCTGCCGCGCGGCTGGACGGGCGATGGCTGACGCTCGACAACCGCCGCATGGCGATGGTCGAAGATGCCGACGTCAGAAATTACCGCCCGACATTCGTGATCGGCCAGCACGGCGTGATGAAATACGCCGATGCCCCCCTGCTCGCCGACATCTCCGGCAACAACCCTGCGGCTTCGCTCGTCGTGAGTTCTCTGGCCGCCCCAGCGGACCGGTCATCTGAACGTGCCGACTGAAGAATGACGGCGCGCAATTGTTGCGTCGCCGCGGCTGACAACAATCTGCTTTCCTTGCCTGATCTTCCTTCGCCACGGCCATGGTGCGCTGCAGCCGCCATGCTGCTTTGCATTCGTTCGGTGGAGATGCTCGGCAAAAACATCCCGAGACAAATTTTCTCTTTTTCATTTCGCACCTTGCTTTGATTGACGCGATCCTTCTCACCGGCATAGCATCCCGACAGATCCGCTAGAGATCACTGGGAGGAGGGACACCGCATGAAGAGCATTGCGTTTGCCGCTAGCCTTGTCGTTCTTGCGCCGTTCGGTGCAAGCGCTCAGACGACCGAACAATTGGTCAAGGGAGCGGCCGATACAACGAGCGTTCTCAATTACGGTATGGGTTATAATCTGCAGCGGTTCAGTCCGCTGACGCAGATCAACAAGGATAACGTCAAGAACCTGGTGCCGGTGTGGAACTACAGCTTCGCAGATGATCGAAGCGCGCAGTCGCAGCCGCTGGTGTACCAAGGTGTCATTTACGTCACCAACCACAACGCCACGATGGCGGTTGACGCCAAAACCGGCAAACAGATCTGGAAGACCAAGGTCGAGTACCCGGCAGAGACGCCGCGCATTACTTGCTGCGGCATCATCAACCGAGGCGCGGCGCTGTTTGATGGAAAGCTGTTCCGCACCACGCTCGACGCCCATGTGATCGCGCTCGACGCCAAGACCGGCAAGGAGCTGTGGCGCCAGAAGGCGGCTGACATCAAGGAAGGCTATTCGATGACGGTCGCGCCGCTGGTCGCCGACGGCGTCGTCATCACGGGCATCTCGGGCGCCGAGTACGGCACGCGCGGCTTCATCGATGGCTGGGATCCGCAGACTGGCAAGCGTCTGTGGCGCACCCATACGATCCCGTCACCCGATGAGCCCGGTGGCGACACCTGGAAGGGCGACACCTGGAAGCTCGGTGGCGGATCGACATGGATCACCGGCTCCTATGACGCCGAGCTGAACACGGTCTATTGGGGCGTCGGTAACCCCGGTCCGTTCAATGCGGCGGTGCGTCCGGGCGACAATCTGTACACCTGCGCTGTCCTGGCGCTCGAGCCGAAGACCGGCAAGATCAAGTGGCACTACCAATTCTCGCCGAACAATCCGTTCGACTATGATGCGGTTGCCGAGATGGTGCTGGCCGACATGACGGTCGAGGGCAAGCCGACCAAGGTTTTGATGGACGCCAACCGCAACGGCTTCTTCTATGTGCTCGACCGCACCAACGGGAAGCTGATCGCGGCCAATCCTTACGTGAAGGTCAACTGGGCCACCGGCGTCGACATGAAGACCGGCCGTCCGATTGAGACCGATATCTCCAAGGATGCGCGCGATGGCAAGAAGGTCATCGTCTGGCCGTCGATTCTCGGCGGCAAGAATTGGGAGCCGATGTCGTACAATCCTCAGACCGGCCTCGCCTACGCCAATACGCTCCACATCGGCGGACGCTACAAGTCGGAGCCTGCCGTTTACAAGCAGGGTGAATTGTATCTCGGCATGGACCTGACCGACCCCTGGGAATGGGACGGACCGCGCGGCCACCTCAAGGCCATCGATCCGATGACCGGAAAGGCGAAGTGGGAAGTGGCGAGCGATATACCGCGCTTCTCGGGCGTACTGTCGACGGCCGGCGGGATCGTGTTCTCCGGCCAGTTGACCGGCGAGTTTGACGCCTTTGACGCCAACGACGGCAAGAAGCTGTGGAGCTTCCAGACCGGCTCGGGCATCGAGGGACAACCGGTGACCTGGCAGCAGGACGGCGTCCAGTACATCGCCGTCACCAGCGGCTATGGCGGCGTTTACTCGATTTTCTCCGGCGATGAGCGGCTTGCCAAAGTGCCTACAGGCGGTTCGCTGTGGGTGTTCGCGGTAAAGAACTGATCGCGGAACGCGAATGACCAACAAAGTATCCAAGTTGACGGCGGCGTCTCTCGCCGCCGTCGCGGTGGCGGCTATCGCATGGATGCCGACGCCGGCCACCGCACAGCAACAACCCGCCGTCAGCGATCAGGCGCTCATCGGTCCCGGCAGGACCGCTTATGCGCAGAAATGCTCGCACTGCCATGGTCCAAACATGGTCACTTCAGGCACGGTCGCACCCGACCTGCGTGCATTCCCGGACGACAACGCGCGGTTCACCACGACGGTCAAGCAGGGCAAGAACAACATGCCGCCGTGGGGGGACATCCTGAACGATCGGGAGATCACCGAGATTTGGGCCTTTGTATCGAGCCGGAGGAACCCATGAAGAGCCGACTCGCAATCGCTGCCGCGCTGCTTGTGATGGCGGCGACAGCGCGTGCGGCTGAAGATCCGCTGAAAGTCTGTCTCGACGAGAACCTTCCGCCCTTTTCGTTGCATCAGCGTGGAAAGCCCGACAGCGGGTTTGACGTCGCGCTGGCGCAGGCTATTGCCGAGCGCCTTGGCCGACCGCTCAAGGTCCAATGGTTTGAGAGCAAGCTCGACGAAAGCTCGAGCCCGGCCCTCGAAGCCAATGCCTTGCTCTCCGACGGCCGCTGCGCGCTGGTCGGCAGCTATGTCTTGACCAAGGACTCGCTTGTCGTACCGGGCATCAAGACGGCGAAGCTGCCGGATTTCGAGGGCGCCACCCGCGACGACCGCCGCCGCCGCGTGCCGATCGGTGTGCTTGCTCCGAGCCAGCCCTATGTTTACTCGCCACTGACCGTCGTGCTCGGTGAGAAGGCGCGCGGCCGCAAGATCGCCGGTGTCGGCGATCTTGCGGGGCTGCGCATCGCGATCGAAAGCGGCACGCTTGCCGACGCAATCCTGATGACTTTCGAAAAAGGACGCCTGATCGACGACATCACGCACCTGGTTCCGGGGCGGGATGACTTGCTCGGCGCGCTCAACCGCGGCGACTTCGATGCGACATTGCTCGACCTGCGCCGTTTCGATGCCTACCGCGCCGCTCATTCGGATATCAAGCTCGCCGCATCCGGATACTATTATCCCATAGGCGTCAATCGGGGCTATGTCGGCCTCGCCGGCGATCCGGCGCTCATCGTCGCCGTCAACAAGGCGCTCTCCGATTTGCAGGCGGCAGGAACCATAGCCGACCTCGCGAAGGCGGCCGGCCTCACCTATCTGCCGCCCGTAGAACCGGCGATCCTCGGCGACGAGCTGCTGAAGGTACTTCAGAAATAACGACGAGCCGCGTGCTCGAACGCGCCCTTTTCTGTTGGCTCTTTCGCCTGCACGACATGCTGGTTCTCCATCGTGCCGCACGGAAAAATGGATTGCTTCCGCCTTCGCTCGTTGAGCCTCGGCGGACAAGTCGTCGCTTCGCTCCTCGCAATGACTGGAGAAAATGTCGGGCGCATGCTCTCCAACAAACAAAAAAGGCTGCGCGATCGTCTCGCGCAGCCCGTTGTCGTTAAGCGCGTTCCGTCAGAACATCAGGCCGTCCTTGACCAGCACCCAGCGGCCGTTCTTGATCTGCTGGACCTGGGTGACCGTGTTGGCGAGATGGTCGGTCTTGGAGAACTTGGTCGGCGGCGAGTTGAAGATGTCCATGAACTTGTCGCCGGACTCCAGCGCGTCCAGCATCTTCTGGCCGGTCAGGTCCTTGCCCGCCTTGTTGGCGTAGAACGCAAACGTCATCATGGCGTTGTAGCCGATGATCGCCTGCGTGTTGGCCTCGGTGCCGAACATCTTCTTGTAGTTGGCGAGCCAGTCCTTGACCTTGCCCTTTGCGGTGTCCTCGTACGGGATCTCGAAGCCGGAAGCCGCATAGAGGCCTTCGACCGCATCCTTGCCGAGCGCCGGCACTTCCAGCACGTTGGTCGGCGTGGCGCCGAGGAAGGTGACGTTCCAGCCGAGCTTCTTGGCCTCGCCCATGGCGCCGATGGTTTCGCGGATGACGGTGCCGAGCACGACCATATCGCAGCCGTCGGACTTCATCTTGGCGATCTGCGCGCTGAAGTCGGAAGCGCCGCGCTTGTAGCTCGTGACCGAAGCGGGCGTCACCTTCATGGCGGTGAGCTGCTGGGTGAAGCCGTCAAGCACGTTCTTTCCGTACTCGTCGTCCTGATGCATGATGCAAGGCTTCTTGAAGCTCTTCGCTTCCATCATGTACTTGACCGCCGCTCGCGTGCTCTCGACGTAGGGCAGCAGATTGTTGAACTTCAACCGCTCCTGCGGCTTGGCCGGATCGAACTTGAAGGTGAACTCCGCGGCCGTCAGCGGGAACAACTGCAACACGCCGGCATCGAACAGGATGTCCTGCGCGGCGAGCACGGTGGGCGACCCCATCGGGCCGACCATCGCGAAGATCTTGTCGCGCTCGACCATCTTCTGCGACGCCAGCACGGCCTTCTTCGGATCGTATCCGTTGTCCTCCAGGATCAGCTTGATCTTGCGGCCGTTGATGCCGCCGGCCGCGTTGATTTCCTCCGTGGCCATCTTCATGCCGTTGGAAACCGGCACGCCCCAGACCTTGATCGGGCCGGACAGATCCTGATGGGTACCGATAACGATCTCGGACGCCGAGATGCCTTCATTGGTAACCTTGGTTTGGGCGGCGGCCGGCAGTTGGGTCAGCGCAAGGGCGCTGACCGCAAGGCCAAGCGCCTTTAACGATTTCGACATTGCAGTCTCCTCTTCGATGGCCCGTGTTGAGCGAAGGGTGGGGCCTTCTCAATCCTTCGCCGTTTCCAAAAAGCTCCGTCCGAAAAATTCCGATTCAAGTCCCGTTCGCTACGCCACCGCCCGCTCGCCATACATGGCGTTGATTTCGGCGGCATAACGCTTGTTCACGAAACTGCGCTTCAGCTTCATGGTCGGCGTCAGCTCCTCGTCCTCGGGCGTGAGCTGACGTTCGATCAGGTAGAACTTCTTGATGGTTTCGACGCGCGCGAAGTTGACGTTGACCGCCTCGATCTCGCGCTGGATCAAATCCTGGATCTCGGGGGCGCGGCACAGGCTCGCGTAGTTGGTGAAGGGAATGTCGTGGTCCTGGGCGTATTTTTCGACATTCTCCTGGTCGATCATGAGCAGACATGTCAGGAACGGCCGCTTGTCGCCGATCACAACGGCGTCCGAAACGTAAGGCGAGAACTTCAACTGGTTTTCGATCTCCGACGGCGTGATGTTCTTGCCGCCCGACGTGATGATGATGTCCTTCATCCGGTCGGTGATCCGGACGAAGCCTTCATTGTCGATCGAACCGACATCGCCGGTATGCAGCCATCCCTTGGCGTCGATGGTCTCGGCGGTCTTTTCCGGCTGGTTCAGATAACCCATGAACAGGAAATCGCCGCGGATCAGGATTTCGCCCTGCGGTGAAATCGCGACCTCGCCCCAGGGTGCGGCCTTGCCGACCGAGCCGAGCTTGATGCGCTCGGGCGGCATGATGGTCGCGACGCCGCAATTCTCGGTCTGGCCGTAGACCTCGCGCATGTCGAGGCCGAGCGCGAGATACCAGCGGATCAGATCGGGTGCGATCGGGGCCGCGCCGGTGAAAGCCAGCCGGCAACGGTCGAGCCCGAGCATGCGGCGAATGTTGCGGAACACCAGCCAATAGGCGACACGGTTGGCGAGCTGCAACGACAGCGGCGGCGTATCGCCCTGCAGCCGGTACTCGGTCATGCGGTTGCCGATGGCGAGCGCGTTGCGGTACATCCAGTTCTGGAAACTGGTCGCGTCCTTCAACGCGATCGTGATTCCGGAATAGAATTTTTCCCAGATCCGGGGCACCGCGAGGAAGGCGGTCGGCTGCACCTCGCGCAGATTGTCCGGCACGGTTTCCGGGCTCTCGGCGAAATTCATCACCGATCCCAGCGCCAGCGAAACGTAGTAGCCGCCGATCCGCTCGGCGACATGGCAGAGCGGCAGGAACACCAGCCGTTCTTCGTTGTCGGTCGACGGAAACAGATCGTTGGCGTGGCGCATCTGATGCGTCACGCTGCGATTGGAATGCATCGCGCCCTTGGGCGGGCCCGTGGTGCCTGACGTGTAGACCAGGATGGCGAGATCGGACGCTGAGCGGCTTCCGATCATCTCATCCCATAGCGCCTCGTTGCCCTGTTCGTGGTTACGCCCGAGCGCCGTGAATTCGGCCAGCGACAGCACCATCGGATCGGTAAAGCCGCTCAGGCCCTCCATGTCGAACACGACGATCTTCTGCAGCGTCGGACACCGCGAGCGGCACGACAGGATCTTGTCGAGCTGCTCCTCGTCCTCGGCGAAGATCACCTTGGTCGAGGAATTGTTGATCAGATATTCGACCTGCACCGAGGAGTTGGTCGGATAGATTCCGGAAGAGACGCCGCCGGCGCACAGGATGCCCATGTCGGCATAGACCCATTCCGGCACCGCGTTGGCGATGATCGAGGCGACGTCGCCGGGCCGGAAGCCGCTGGCATGCAGGCCGAAGGCGATGTCCTTGGAGATCTGCAGCCACTCGCGCCAGCTGGTCGGCTGCCAGATGCCGAATTTCTTTTCGCGGATCGCAGGTCTATCGCCGCGGGTTTCCACGGACTTCAGAAAGCTCCTTGCGATCGTGTCGGCGACCGTCAGCACTGCCGGTCTGGCCATGCCTCTCTCCTCCCTCTGTGGCCTGCCTCTGGCGCCGGCCTTGGCGGCCGGTCTGTTTTCTCGAAGCAGGGCCTGAATTTAGCTCCAACTGGTTCTGAACGCCATGCTCTTGGCTGCGGCCTTTACCGCCAGGTTTTCTTCTTTTTCCAGCGCCGTTCGCCGCGGGCGCCCTCTTCCTTGGCGCCGAGATAGAATTCCTGGATGTCCTTTGAATTCATCAACCGCTCGCAGGTGTCGTTCATCACGACCCGGCCGATTTCCAGCACGTAGCCGTAATGCGCCGTTTCCAGCGCCACCTTGGCGTTCTGCTCGACCAGCAGGATCGACATGCCCTGCTCCTCGTTGACGCGCTTGATGATGGTAAAGATCTCCTTCACCAGGATCGGCGACAGACCGAGCGAGGGCTCATCCAAAAGTAGCAGGGTCGGACGGTTCATCAGCGCCCGCCCGATCGCCAGCATCTGCTGCTCGCCGCCGGAAAGCTGCCCGGCCGGCTGGTTGATGCGCTCCTTCAACCGCGGAAAGTAGCCGTAGACGCGTTCGATATCCTCGGCGACGCCGTCGCGGTCCTTGCGCGGATAGGCGCCCATCATCAGGTTCTCGCGTACCGAGAGGAACGGAAACACCTCGCGTCCTTCCGGAACGTGACTTAGGCCCAGCCGCACGATCTTGTCGGCCTCCATGCGCTGGATCGGCTTGCCCAGAAATTCGATCGAGCCCTTCTGGGGATCGAGGATGCCGGAAATGGTCTTGAGCACGGTGGTCTTGCCGGCGCCGTTGGCGCCGAGCAAGGTGACGATCTGGCCGCGCGGCACTTCGAGGCTGATGCCACGGATCGCCATGATCGGCCCGTAATAGCTCTCGATGTTACTGAGCTTGAGGATGATGTCGGAAGCGCTCATGGCATCATCCTCATGCGCCGAGATAGGCGGCGACGACGTCGGGATGGCGCTGCACCTCGGACGGCGAGCCCATCGCCAGCACGCGGCCGTAGTTGAGCGCAATCACGCGGTCGGAGACGCGATTGACCAGCGTCATATCGTGCTCGACCATCAGCACGGTGATGCCGAGTTCGGTCTTCATGTCGCGGATCCAGAACGACATGTCGTCGGTCTCCTCGACGTTCAGCCCGGATGACGGCTCGTCGAGCAGGATCAGCTTCGGCTCCGAGCACAGCGCCCGCGCCAGTTCGATCACCTTGCGGACGCCGTAAGGCAGTCCCGAGATCAGCTTCTCGCGGTAGGCTTCGAGATCGAGGAATTCGATCACCTGCTCGACACGGCGGCGATGGACCTTTTCGCCGGCGCGCACGCTCGGCATGAACAGCAATTCCTGCCAGAGCTGCGTGGTGGAGTGCCGGTGACGGCCGACCAGCAGGTTGCTCAGCATGGTCGCATTCTCGAACAATTCGATGTTCTGGAAGGTGCGGGCGATGCCGAGGCCGGCAATCTCGTACGCCGGCTGCTCGGTAATGTCCTGGTCTTCAAAAAAGATCCTGCCTGAAGTAGGCGGATAGATCCGCGAGATCAGGTTGAAGATCGAACTCTTGCCGGCGCCGTTGGGGCCGATGATCGAGAGAATCTCGCCCTTCTCCACGGCGAAGCTGACGGAATCGACCGCCTTCAGGCCGCCGAAGTGCAGAGACAGGTCTTCCGCACGGAAGTAGCTCATCGGTTCCGCTCCGATTTCACGTAGATTTTCTGACGCTTGAAGGTGGCGCGCTTGTAGAGCGGGAATAGCTGGAAGAAGAGTTTGATCTTCAGCCAGCGCCCATACAGGCCGAGCGGCTCGAACAGCACGAACAGCACGATGATCACCCCGTAGATCGCGCCCTTCAGGCCGTTGGCGGATGCAACGGCGGCGACGTTGCTCTGAATGTTTGCGACGGTCGCCTTTCCGGCGCCGAACGTTGCGGCAATGCCGGCGATGATGCCGGGCATGTCGTCCTTCAGATAGGTCAGGAACGGATCGATCATGACCAGGAAGATCGCGCCCAGCACCGCGCCGTGCAGGCTGAAGGTGCCGCCGATCAGGATTACGATGATGAACTCGATCGAGAGCTGCAGCGTGAACATTTCCGGGCTGATAAAGGAGAGCTTGTGCGCGAACAGCACGCCGGCCAGTCCGGTGATCGCGGCACTGATCGCAAACGACTTCACCTTGTAGAGCGAGACGTTGACGCCCATGCTGCGCGCGGCCGTCTCGCTGTCGCGGATCGCGACGAAGGCGCGCCCGGTCGGCGAGCGCAACAGATTGAGCGTGCCGACGATGGTGAGGATCAATACGCCTAGACAGAGGAAATAGAAGGCCGGGCCGTTTTGCGGCACCGCCTGCCCGAACAGGCTCAAGGTCTTGACCCGCATGCCCTCGTTGCCGTTGGTCACGCTTTCCCAGCGCGCCAGCACTTCCTCGACGATGAAGGCAAAGGAGATCGTCGCGATGACGAGGTAGATGCCCGTCAGGCGCAGCGCCGGAAATCCGACCAGCGCACCGACCACGCCGGTCAACAGACCGCCGGCCAGGAAGTAGACCGGGAACGGAACGTTGTATTGCTGCAGATAGCCGGCCGTGTAGGCGCCGATCGCCAGAAACGCAGCGTGGCCGAGCGAGGCCTGCCCGGTGAAGCCGGTGAGGATCATCAAGCCTACGCCCACCGTGGCGTAGATGCAGACGAACACCAGCTGGCTGACCAGATAGCTCGACAGCACGAACGGCGCGATCACTAGAAACGCCAGCAGGATGCCGTAGGATACGACGTAACCGCTGTGCGGAAACAGCCTGATGTCGTCTTCATAATCCGTCTTGAAGAGGAACCGCATTAGACCTTCTTCCGCGTATGAACACCGAACAGGCCTTCGGGCTTGAGCAGCAGCACCGCCAGAAGAACGATGTAGGGCGCGACGTCCTTCCAGCCCTGCGGCAGGTAGAAGCCGGCCATGCTCTCGATCACGCCGATCAGCACGCCGCCCACCACTGCGCCGGGAATCGAGCCGAAGCCGCCGAGCACCGCGGCGGGAAACGCCTTCAGGCCCAGCACGAGGCCGACATTGGAGTGAATGAAGGTGATCGGCGCCAGCAGCACGCCGGCAGCGGTCGCGACCGCTGCACTGATCGCCCACACGATCGACACCACGCGCTTGACCGGAATGCCCATGTAGTAGGCGGCCAGCATGTTCTCGGAGCTGGCACGCATCGCGGTGCCGAGCGTGGTGCGGTTGAAGAACAGATACAGCAGCGCGCAGAGGATGACGGTTGCGGCGATCACCGAGAGCTTGTCGTAGGCCAGCACGAGGCTGCCGATCCGCAACACGCCGTCGCTGAACGGCGTCTCGATCTTGAAATCGTCGGTACCCCAGATCATGCCGACCACGGAGCGCAGGAAATATCCGAGCCCGATCGTCGCCATGATGATGGAAAACTGCGGATAGCCGAGGATCGGACGCACCACGACGCGTTCGGCCAACATGCCGAACGCGGCCATCGCGATAACCGCGCCGGCAAATCCGAGCCAGTAATTGAGACCGAGCATGGCAATGAACGTGTAAGCGAAGAACCCGCCCAGCATCATCAAATCGCCCTGGGCGAAATTGACGACCTCGGTTGCCTTGTAAACGAGCACGAAACCGAGCGCGATCAAGCCGTAAACGCAGCCGAGCGCGATGCCACTCACCAGCTGCTGAACGAAGTCCAGCATCGTTTCCCTCCCCGATGCCAGGCGATTCTGTCGATCGCCTTTTCCGCATCTTGTGTCTACACGCTATCGAGCCTGTAGCCGCATATGTCCCGCCGCATTGAGCCCAAAGCGCCGACCGCTGTCAACAAAGCGCTGGCCGCCGTGTCGTTAAGAATTGCGCAGAAATGCCGCAGCCCGGGAAGTTGCGGGGTTCGGCACGATTTGGCCCGCTCGATTCACCGTGCCGAAAGTTCTTCGGTCCATGTTCCGTAAACGAACAACTGGATCGCCCTGCAGTCATGAAATCGGATCTATCGGCGCTCGAAGTGCGAGGGTTAACGAAGCGTTTTGACCGCCCGGCGGTCGACGCGCTCGACCTCACCATTCGGACCGGCGAATTCTACGCCCTGCTCGGCCCCAATGGCGCCGGCAAGACCACCACCTTGCGAATGGTCGCCGGCCTGCTGCGGCCCGACGCCGGCTCTGTCGCCATTTTGGGCATCGATGCGCTCGCCGACCCCATCGCCGCCAAGCAGATCATGGCATGGGTCTCCGACGAGCCGATGATCTACGACAAGCTGACGCCGCTGGAATATCTCGAATTCGTCGCCGGCCTCTGGGGCATCGACCCGGCCGTGTCGGAGCCGTCCGCGCACCAGCTTCTGGTTTCGCTTGGCCTCGAGCCGCATCTGCACGAACGCTGCGAGGGATTCTCCAAGGGCATGCGCCAGAAGGTGGCGCTGGCCGGCGCGCTGGTTCACGATCCCAAACTGATCATCCTGGACGAACCGTTGACCGGCCTCGACGCGCTGTCGGCGCGTCACGTCAAGGGATTGCTGCAGGAGCGCGTCCGCGCCGGCGGCACCGTGATCATGACGACGCATATTCTCGAAGTCGCCGAACGGATGGCCGACCGCATCGGCGTCATCGCCGCGGGCAAACTGGTGGCCGAGGGCACGCTCACGGAGCTGCGCCAGCAGAACGGCCGCAACGACACCAGCCTCGAAGACATGTTCATCGCGCTCGTCGACACTGAATCGGCCGCCGCATGAGCTCGGCCGCGGCGCTCACCTGGTTTGCCCGGCATGAGATCCGGCTGGCGTGGCGCGAATGGCTGGCGATGATCGCCGGCCGACGCGGCAAACGAAAGCGCGCGATCATCGCCCTGATCGCGTTCGTCGTCGTCATGCACCTGCCGGCCTATGCGGTGATCGGCCGCTTCGCCGATTTGCAGACCCCGCTCGGCAAGTCGGAATTGATCGTCATCACCGCGACCATCTTTCTCGCCTGGGCCTTGATGCTGTCGCAGGCCATCGAATCCGTGACGCGGGTGTTCTACGCCCGCGCCGATCTCGATCTCATCATGTCCTCGCCGGCGAACCTCGCCAACGTGTTCTCGGTGCGGATCGCGGCGATCGGGCTGTCCGTGATCGGGATGGCGCTGTTGTTGTCGACACCCTTTGTCGATGTTCTCGTGATCGGCGGCGGCATCCGATGGCTTTCCGCATTCGGCGTCGTGATCGCCATCGGCCTTTCGGCCGCGGCCGTTGCGATCGCGATCACGGTCGCGCTGTTCAGGCTGATCGGCCCGAGCCGCACCCGCCTCGTCGCGCAGATCGTGGCCGCCATCATCGGCGCCGGCTTCGTCATCGCGCTCCAGGTCGCAGCCATCCTTTCCTACGGTACATTGTCGCGCTTTGCGGTGCTGACTTCCGATGCCGCCGCGGCCTATGCGCCTGCGCTCGACAGCCCGCTGTGGTGGCCGGCGCGCGCGGCGATCGGCGACGGCACGGTGCTGTCGTGGCTCGTGGCCGGCGGGCTCGTGCTGCTCGGCGTCGTGATGGCGGTGTTCTCGCCAAGATTTGCCGATACCGTCGTCAGTGTCGCCGCAACCGCCCGGTCCGTCCGTCGCGGGCCGCGCGCCACCGCATTTCGCGGCGGTTCGCGGCAACAAGCGCTGCGCGCCAAGGAATTCCTGCTGCTGCGGCGCGACCCGTGGCTGTTGTCGCAAAGCCTGATGCAACTGCTTTATCTGGTTCCGCCGGCCCTGATGCTGTGGCGAAGTTTTTCCGAAAGCTCGGCCGCGATCGTTCTGGTCACGCCCGTGATCGTGATGGCGGCCGGCCAGCTAGCCGGCGGCCTCGCCTGGCTGACGATCTCGGGCGAAGACGCCGCCGATCTGGTCGCGACCGCGCCGCTGCCGCCATCGCGCGTAATCCGCGCCAAGGTCGAGGTGGTGCTGATCTCAATCGGCGCCATCTTCGCGCCGCTGATCACAGCACTTGCCTTTGCCTCCATAACGCAGGCGATCGTCACCGCGCTCGGCGTCATCATCGCGACCGTCTCGGCGGCCGCGATCCAGCTCTGGTTCCGCGTGCAGGCCAAACGCAGCCAGTTCCGCCGCCGCCAGACCTCGTCGCGGCTGGCCACTTTCGCGGAAGCCTTCTGCTCGATCGGCTGGGCTGCGACCGCGGCGCTCGCGGTCACGATCCCGATCGCCGCAATCATCAGCGGCGCAATGACCGCGGCGATCCTGGCGGCGACGTGGAAGATCAGCCCGCGGCGGGATTGATTCCGTCAGCAAGCCAGATCGCAAGGACGACGTGACGCCTTGCCACGGAATTCCGCCCCGTAAGATTCTATTTCTTCTCTGGAAAACTTGCGCAGGGAACTTGGTTGTTTCCGCAGCCACTCGCCATGCGGCAAACCGAGGCTAGCCGCGGACCAGCTCCATGACGGCGGCAGCGAATGCTTCCGGCGCTTCCTGCGGTACGTTATGTCCGGCGCCCGGCACCACGCGGTGGATGCGGCGGCCGGTGAATTGGGACGCACTTGCGCTTCCGTCGCTCGCGGGCAGCACGCCGTCCTTGTCGCCATCCAGCGTGACCGACGGCACGGAGATCGGCGGCAGTGACGCCAGCCGCCGCTGCAAATCGGCATAGTGCGGATCGCCCGCCGCGAGGCCGAAGCGATGGCGATAGCTGTGGATCACGACGTCGACGTAATCGGGATTGTCGTGCGCCGCCACGGTGCGATTGAAGGTGGCCTCGTCGAAATCCCACTCGGGCGACCACTGCTCCCACAACAGCCTGGCGATCTCACGCCGGTTGGCAGCCAGCCCGGCGCGCCCGCGCTCGAGGAGAAAATAGTACTCGTACCAAAGCGCGACCTCATCCTTGGGGCTGACCGGCACCATCGCGCGCGAAAGATCCTGGATCAGGTAGCTGTTCACGGTCACAATGCCACGGCAGCGCTCCGGCCATAGCGCCGCGGCGACGCAAGCGGCGCGGCCACCCCAATTGTGCCCGCCCAGGACGGCGCGCCGAATGCCCAGCGCATCCATCAGCGCAATGACATCGGCACCGATCGCCGCCTGCTCGCCGGAGCGGGGCGTCGCCGGATCGCGAAACCGTGTTGCGCCGAAACCGCGCAGATAGGGAACGATGACGCGGCAGCCCTGCGCCGCCAGTTGCGGCGCGACATCTACATAAGAGTGAATGTCGTAGGGAAAGCCGTGCAGGAGGATCGCAACCGGACCATCCGCAGGGCCCTCCTCACAATAGGCGATGTTGAGGACGCCGGCATCGACATGCTGCAACGGCTCCATCGGCTGCGACGGCAGAGCGGGTACCGGACGCGCGGGTGCGTCAGCCTGGGCAAAGGCCCTGCTTGCTATGCCCGACAGGGTCACGCCGAGCAGCAGACGGCGCCCGCGGTCGATAAAATCCGACATCGGCTACGCCTTGATCAGGTCCATCACCGCCGCGGCGAACACCTCGGGCGCTTCCTGCGGCAGATTGTGCCCGGCGCGCGGCACCACGCGATGGACGCGGCGGCCGGTGAATTTCGCGGCGCTGGCGGTGCCGTCGGTTGCCGGCGCAACGCCATCGCCCGCGCCGTCCAGCGTAATCGCCGGCACCGTGATGGGCGGCAGCGCCGCCAGCTTGCGCTGGATCTCAGCATATCGCGGATCGCCGTCGGCCAGACCAAAACGGTGGCGATAGCTGTGGATCACCACATCGACATAATCGGGATTGTCGTGGGCAACGGCTGTCCGTTCGAAACCGGCATCGTCGAACGGCCAGTTCGGCGACCATTGCGTCCACAATATCCGCGCAATCTCGCGCCGGTTGGCGGCGAGTCCGGTTCGGCCGCGCTCGAGCTGGAAGTAATACTGGTACCACAGCGCCACCTCGCGTTCAGGCCGATGCGGCGCCATCGCGTTGGCAATATCCTGGATCAGATAGGAATTGACGCAGACGAGCCCGATGCAGCGCTCCGGCCACAACGCCGCGCCGACGCAGGCCGCGCGTCCACCCCAGTCGTAGCCCGCGAACACCGCGCGGCGGATACCAAGCGCATCCATCAGCGCCATCATGTCGGCGCCGACGGCCGCCTGCTCGCCCGAGCGCGGCGTCGCGGAATCGCGAAACCGGGTCTCCCCGTAGCCGCGCAGATAGGGGACGATGACGCGGCAGCCCTGGGCCGCCAGTTGCGGCGCGACGTCGACATAGGAATGAATGTCGTAGGGGAAGCCATGCATGAGCATCACGGCCGGGCCGTCAGCAGAACCCGCCTCGTAATAGGCGATGCTGAGGACACCGGCATCGACCTGACGCAACGGCTCCAGCCGCTTCGATGATGGGGCATGCGGAGCCGGGGCGGTGGTCTTTTCGGTCACGGCGAACTCCCTGGTTGAGCCTTATAATATGGCATCTGCCGCCTCCGATGAAGCAAATCCGGCACGCTGCCGTGCGCGAATGCCATCATGACGTTTCCAGAATTCGGCGATACAGTGCGGCCTTCCGGCCTCCGCTGCGGATGGGTCATGCCATGTTGCGATCGCTTAACGTAGTCCTTGCTGTTGCCCTTGCCTTGCTCGGTTCGCTGATCGGGCCTGCGGCCGCCCAGCAGCAGCCGTCGCGCAGCGAGTGCCTGGCGATGGCGAACGCCACACCTCGCGCCCTGCCGGTCAGCCTTCGCCGCACGGCCGCGAAGGCCGAAGACGTCGCGATCACCTATGTCGGACATTCCACCTATTACATCGACACACCCGGCGGCGTGCGGATCGCGACCGACTTCAACGGCGCCTACCGGACCGGACGGCTGCCCGATGTCATCACCATGAATCGCGCGCACTCGACGCACTATACTTTATTCCCGGATCCAAAAATTCAGCACGTCCTGCATGGCTGGGGGGAGGACGGACAGGCGGCACAAATCTCAACGCGCGTCGGCGACGTCTATATCCGCAACGTCCCCACCGACATCCGCCGCTACTATGGCGAGGGGTCCGGGGGCCAGATGATCAAGGACGGCAACTCGATCTTCATCTTCGAGGTCGCCGGCCTCTGCATCGGCCATCTCGGCCATCTGCATCACAAGCTCGACGACACGCATTTCGCGGCGATCGGCCGGCTCGACATCGTGATGGTGCCGATCGACGGCACCTATACGATGTCGCTCGACGGCGTCTCCGAGATCACCAAGCGCCTGCGCGCCTCCGTGGTGCTGCCGATGCACCGTTTCGCCACTCCGCTCGACGAGTTCATGCGGCTGATCGGCCAGCAATTCGTGATCGACCAGCGGACCGAGCGGACGTTGAAGATTTCGCGCGACACGCTGCCGGGCACGCCGACGGTGATCATTCTCGAAGGGGTGTGACTGTGAGACACAACCGCCCACCGCCGTCATTGCGAGCGCAGCGAGGCAATCCATAGTGCCGCAAGCCGAGAGATGGATTGCTTCGCTGCGCTCGCAATGACGAAAACAAAAACTAACAACAGGGGAACGAAACTCATGGCCGCCAGCACTGCACCCGCCTCGAAGAGCGGGCTCTACGCCGATCCGCGCGAGGACTGGCTCGCACAATATACCGAGGAGATCATCGATCCCGCCCGCCCGATCGTCGATCCGCATCACCATCTCTGGGACCGCGGCGGATTGCGCTACATGATCGAGGAGATGGCAGCCGACATCGCCTCCGGCCACAACGTCGTCGCGACCGTCTATGTCGACTGCCGCTCGATGTACCGCGCACGCGGCCCAGAGGCGTTTCGCCCGGTGGGCGAGGTCGAGTTCGCCAATGGCGTCGCGGCGATGGCGGCAAGCGGCGGCTACGGCAAGGCCGCGATCTGCGCCGGCATCGTCAGCCACGTCGACCTGCTGCTCGGCGACGGCGCGAAGGCGGTGCTGGAGGCGGAGATCGTTGCCGGCAACGGCCGGTTTCGCGGCATCCGGCATTCATCGGCGTGGGATGCCGACCCCAATGTCGCCGGCATGTATGCGACCCGGCCAAAAGGATTGTTGCTCGACAGCACCTTCCGCAAGGGTTTTGCCTGCCTCGCGCCACTGGGCCTGAGCTTCGACGCCTGGCTGTTTCATCCGCAGATCGGCGAACTCACCGATCTTGCGCGCGCCTTTCCCGACACCAAAATCGTGCTCGATCATTGCGGCGGGCCGATCGGCATCGGCAGCTATGCCGGGCGGCGCGAGGAAATCTTCCCGGTGTGGAAAGCCTCGATCCAGAAAATCGCCAAATGCGAAAACGTCGTCGTCAAGCTCGGCGGGCTCGCGATGTGCCTGCTCGGCTATGATTTTCATCTGCGGCCCAAGCCGCCCTCTTCGGAGGAAGCCGCCGCCGCGTGGCGTCCCTATATCGATACCTGCATCGAGGCCTTCGGACCCAACCGATGCATGTTCGAAAGCAATTTTCCGCCAGACAAAGGCCAGTGCAGCTATCAGGTGATCTTCAACGCCTTCAAGCGGCTGGCCGCGCCATACAGCGAGGCGGAGAAGACCTCGCTGTTCTCGAAGACGGCAATCGACGTTTACAAGCTCAAGCTGGACTGATCCCGGCCTGGCGTGGACGACAACCTTACGCCCACTCGCCCTTGCGGAACACCGGCACGCGGCTGCCGTCGGCGTGAATGCCGTCGATATCCGTTTCGGCCGAGCCGATCATCCAGTCGATATGAATGAGGCTCTTGTTTCCGCCTTGCGCCGCGATCTGCTGCGGGGTCAGTTTGTCGCCGCCGACGAAGCATTTCGAGTAGCATTGGCCGAGCGCGATATGGGAGGCGGCGTTCTCGTCGAACAGCGTGTTGAAGAACAGCAATCCGCTTTTGGAGATCGGCGAGGAATGCGGCACCAGCGCCACCTCGCCGAGACGCGCCGCGCCCTCGTCGGTGTCGAGCACCTTCTTCAGCACCTCTTCGCCGCGCGATGCTTTTGCCTCGACGATGCGCCCTTCCTCAAACCGCACCGCGATGTTGTCGATCAGCGTGCCCTGATAGGACAACGGTTTTGAGCTGACGACATGGCCGCTGACGCGCCGGCAATGCGGCGTGGTGAAAACCTCTTCGGTCGGAATGTTGGCGTTGCAGGTGATGCCGTTCCTGGCGGTCGAGGCGCCGCCTTCCCATTCGTGGCCGTCGGCAAGCCCGATCGTCAGGTCGGTGCCGGGTCCGGAATATTTCAGCGCGTGAAAACGCTGGCCGTTCAGCCAGTCGGTGCGCTCGCGCAGCACGGCGTTGTGCTTTTCCCACGCCGCGACCGCGCCATCCTGATCGACGCGGGACGCTGCAAAGATCGCATCCGCCAGTCTTGCTACCGCGACGTCCTCGGGAACATCGGGAAAGACCTGCTTCGCCCAGGACGGGCTCGGATAGGCAATGATGTTCCAGTTGGTATCGAAATTGACGATCTTCTCCAGCGCCGGCTGATAGGCGATCGAATTGGCCTTGCTGGCGCGCGCGACCTTTGTCGGGTCCTCTCCCGACAGCAGCATCGGGTTGTCGCCGACGATGGCCAACCGGGCGGTGTTGGCGGTGAAGGCCTTTGCCATGCCCTCGTAGAGCCAGCCGGCGGCGCGATCGAAACTCTCGTTACGACCATAGCGATAGCGCGCCAGCGTGATCTCCTCGTCCGACAGGAACGGGGTCACGATTCCGGCGCCGGCCTTGTAGGCATGTTCGGCAATCCGGCGCACCAGCGGCAGTGCAACCGAGGGCGCGGTCAAGAGCAGGTCCTGTCCCGGCTGCAGCCGCAGGCCGACCTTGATGGCGACTTCGGCGAGGCGGTCGAGTTTCACGGGATCGATCGAGGCGGAAACGTTGCGCTGATGTGCGGTCATGATTCTTTCGGCCGGTGTTCTTGGATACCAGTGTTCCTGGATTCTTGAGGCTTCGCAGCCTTCGGCCGTGATCACACCATCAGGCCAAAGCGAGCGAAGCGCCTGACACCAGCAATAGCACAAGAATGGTCCGGCGAAACCCGACCTCGTTGATGTTCCGGAATGCAACAATGCCGAGCACGGAACCCGCAAACAACGCCGGCAGGCTGATCGCGAGGTCGATCACGAGCTTGGACGACAGGCTTTGGCGCCAGAGCAGCAGCGCCAGGGCCAGCACCTGCATGATGGCGATGAAGGGCTGCACCAGCCCGCGCTGGTCCCCCTTCGGCAGGCCGCGCATGTCGCACCAGATGGTCGGAACGGCGCCGGGCATCGCCGTCAAGCCGCCGACCAGGCCTCCGCCGAATCCGATCAGCGCCGTGAGTCGCCGGCTGGTCGCTGCGCCGCCGCGCGCCAGCGTCGGCCGGAACAGCATATAGCCGGCGTAGAGGGCGACGATGATCCCGAAGGCAACCCGGAGAATGTGCGTGTCCGCGTTCTGCAGCAGGTAGACGGCGACCGGAATGCCCAGCGCACCGCCGACGATCAGGAGCAGGCTGCCTTCCCACTGGATGTTGCGGCGGAGCGCCCACAAATTGGCCGCCTGCACGCCGATACTGCAGGCCATCATCAGCGGCACCGCCTCCATCGGCTGGAAAATGCGCAGCAGGATGGCGCCCGCGACCGCGGAGAATGCGAAGCCGGCAAGGCTGGAGACAAAGGCCCCTGCGAACACGGCAACGCTCAACAGGAGATTGGTTGCCAGATCCGGCATGTACTTCGCCCCTCGCGAACAAGCTAGTCAAACGGCAGTGACGGCACCGCTGGCATCGCATCCGCCGGGCCCTTCACCGCGTCATCCGATGCGGCAACCGATGCATGCGCCTGCGAATGACGAAGCAAGTCGCCGCCCGCGACATGCAGGATCAGGACGAGGATGGCGATGATGGCGAGCGCAGTGATGTTGAGCGGCGTCACGTCACACGAATTCGTTCCTGGCATTCTGGCGCGCCTGGCGGATGGCGCAGACGAGCGCGTTATTTTCGTGGGCATTTCGGCTGCTCTTTTCGGTTTGTCGGGATTCCGGCACATGCCTCGCGGGACGAATCTGAGCCTGCCCGGCAATCAAATGACGGTAACGGCGCAACACCCGTATCGCGTCGCGGCGACGCGAGCGGTGAAGCGCTTCGAGTAGTCGCATGAAGAACCCCTTGCGCTTCAAGTGCGGCCTGGGCTCGTCTTCGGAGGAAGTACGCATCGCTGATGCCCCGCGTGTTGGTGTGCAGTTCGCGCGGGCAAAATGTCAGCGAACGCGACGAAGGCCTGTGAGATAGTTCACAAGGACTTCGTCGCGCGAGACAAATGGACGTGAGGAACCTTGATGAACCCTTGAGACGCGCTTGAGACGAGAGGCGCTTATGTCATCCCGGCGCGGCAGCCCGCGCTCAGCCCAGGCCTCTCACCGTAAGCACGATGGCGTCGGCGCCTGCCTTGCGATCGACCGATATCTCCTGATACTCGGGCGAGTTCTGGAATTCCCGCGCCGCTTCTTCGTCGGGAAATTCCATGATCACGACCTTGTCGCGCGGCCAGTCGCCTTCCAGCACGACCGGGTGCGCGTCCGCCACCAGCAGCCTGCCCTTGAACGTCCTGAACACGTCCATGAAGCGCGATTGATAGCGGTCGTAGAGTTCGCGGCGGGTGAACTTCAACTGAGCGATGATGTAGACGCTCATGACGGCTCCTCATCTCGTTTCTCGGGCCGCGCGTCTTGATGTCGTGCGACGCCGGTCAGCCGCGAAACTTCTTCTTTTTCTTCTTTCCGAAAGCGGCCTTCGCAGGCGCTCCACTTTCGTGCCGCGGCTTTCCGACTTGAGCCGGCCTGTCCCGATGCGGTTTCTTCGTATCGTAACGCGCCTTCTTGTCAAATCCCACTTTGTCAGAACTCTCAGCCTTTTTGCCGTGCGGCTTCGGTGTCCACTCCTGCTTGCGAACTTCTTCACGCGGCGGCGCATCGCCGAGCGCCTCGATACGGATGTTGTCCTCCTTGTCGGGACGCCGGATCTTGACAGTAAAGGATTCCGCGGCACGGGCGGAAATCTCGAATTCGGTGGTGGTGTCCATGATACGGATGGCGCCGATGTCGGACTTGTCGATGCCGCCGCGGCGGCAGATCATCGGCAACAGCCAGCGCGCTTCCGCATTCTTGCGGCTGCCGATGGAGGCGCGGAACCAGACGCTGCCATCGCCCATGGCGTGACGCGGCGATGATTTCCCCTTATTCGATCGCGGCCCGGCGCTGCGACCGTCGCCGCGCGGCGGACGGCTTTCCCTTTCCCGGCCGCGATCCTCGCGGGACCGGCTACTCGCCTGCCCGGGATCGATGATATCCTCGGGCGACGGCAGCCGCGCGCGATAAAGCCGCGCCAGCGCCGCGGCGATATCTTCCGCCGAACGCTCGGCGAGCAAGGCTTGCGCCAGCGCCAGATCCTCAGGCGTCGCCTCTTCCGAAAACAGCGCATCTTTCAGCATGCGCTCGTGATCGAGCTTGCGAATTTCATCCGGCTGGGGCGCTGTGCCCCAGAGCGTATCGATGCCGGCGAGATTCAACAGCACCTCGGCGCGTCGACGGCGTGCCGGCGGCACCAAAAGGATGCTGACGCCCTTGCGGCCCGCGCGCCCGGTGCGCCCCGAACGATGCTGCATGACTTCCGGATCGTTCGGAATATCGGCGTGGATGACGAGATCGAGGTTCGGCAGGTCGATGCCGCGCGCCGCCACGTCGGTGGCGACGCAAACACGGGCCCGGCCATCCCGCAGCGCCTGCAGCGCCATCGTCCGCTCGTTCTGGGTCAATTCACCCGACAGCGCGACCACGGAGAAGCCGCGCTCCAGCAGCGTCGCCTGCAAATGCCGGACGGCTTCCCGCGTATTGCAAAACACCAGCGCGCTCGGCGATTCGTAGAATCGCAAAATGTTGACGACCGCGTGCTCGACGTCGCCCGCCGCGATCCGGATCGCGCGGTACTCGATGTCGGCATGGCCGCCTTCTTCGCCCGCGACTTCGACGCGAAAGGCCGATCGCTGATACTCTTTCGCCAGCGCGACGATGCCACGCGGCAAGGTCGCCGAAAACAACAGCGTGCGGCGATCCTCCGGCGTGGCCTCGAGGATGAATTCCATGTCCTCGCGGAAGCCGAGATCGAGCATCTCGTCGGCCTCGTCGAGCACGATCGCCTTCAGTTCCGAAACGTCGAGCCGGCCGCGCCGCAAATGATCGCAGAGCCGGCCCGGCGTGCCGACCACGATATGCGCGCCCGCGGCGAGCTCGCGCTGCTCGCGCCGCGGGTCCATGCCGCCGACGCAGGAAACCACGCGCGCATCGGCATATTGATACAGCCAGGCAAGCTCGCGGTGCACCTGAAGGGCCAGCTCGCGGGTTGGCGCGACGATCAATGCCAAGGGAGCCGCGGCGCGCTCGAACCGCTCGGCCCCATCAAGCAGATTCGTCGCAACCGCCAGGCCATAGGCGACGGTCTTGCCGGAGCCGGTCTGCGCCGAGACCAGGAGGTCGCGGCCGGCCGCTTCGTCGGCCAGGACGGCGGTCTGGACCTGTGTCAGCTGATCGAAGTTGCGCTCCGCCAAAGCTCGGGCGAGCGGCGGACTTGTGGTCAAGAATGTCACGGGATGTCAGACCTTAGGTTGGCTCTATCAGCCGGAAATGTTGAATACCGCCCCGAACCGAAAATGGCTCGAAGCCGCGCGTTTCACGAAGCGCAGCCGTACGGCCTGACCGATTTCACTGAGGTGCGGTTGCTTTAGGCGAAAACCAGCCAATACGCCATCCATTCTTTGCAGGTCAGCCGATCACTTCTGCGGCGGTTAACCCTTTAGGCGGCTCGCGCCGGCGCTGGGAATCCCGGAACGATCGGCTACACTGCGGTTTTGAGGCATTTCGCGCATGTTTTTCAGATCGGACGTCGCTGAAAGGGGCCGCACACCGTGACCGCGTTCAAGACCATTCGCGCCCGTGCCGAGAAGCGCAAGGGCGGCCCCAAGCCGCTCGCCAGGCTGCTGCCGGCCAAGCCCGACCCGAAGGCGCTCGCCAGGCTCGGCGACGACCGAATTCTCGCGGAAATGACCAGACGGGTGTTTTGCGCGGGCTTTGCCTGGAGCGTGATCGAGAGCAAATGGCCGGGTTTCGAGAAGGCGTTTCTCGGCTTCAAGCCGGGGCCGCTGTCGCTGAAGCCGGACGAATTCTGGGACGACCTGATGAAGGACACGCGCATCGTGCGCAACGGCGCCAAGATCATGTCGGTGCGCGCCAATGCGAGCTTCGTGCGGGACATCGCCAAAGAGCACGGCAGTTTCGGCAAGTTCCTCGCGAACTGGCCCTCGTCCGACGAGGCCGGGTTGCTCGAACTCCTGTCCAAGCGCGGCAGCCGGCTCGGCGGCAATACCGGACAGATGATGCTGCGCTTCCTCGGCTGGGACGGATTCGTCACGTCGAGGGACGTGGTGCTGTGCCTGCGCGACGCCGGGCTCGACATCGCGGAGACCGTCACCTCCAAGCGCGACCTCGCCAAGGTGCAGGCGCAGTTCAACGCATGGGCCGAGGAGACCGGGCTTTCTTACGTGCAGCTCTCGCGGATTTGCGCGCTGTCGATCGGCGAGAATTATGCGGCGGAGAAGCTTGAGAGCATGATGGGCGGTGACGAATGATCCGCCTTCGCTCTTCGAGCTACGGCGCGACAAGTCCGGCCAATCCATCCGGTGGGATTCGTCGATCTGGAATCAAATAACGAAGAATCCATGCGTGGCGTCGCGGCGGAGCTGCTCGACGAGGCCGTATTCCCAGTCGAGATAAGCCTGCATCGCACTTTCCTTGATATCGGTGCCCTCATAGGGACGGCGATAACGGTGTGACGGGTCGGGCTTTGGGATTAACTGCGGCGGGCCAACCTCGAGCGTGCCGTCATAGCCGCCTTCGAGCACACAGGTTTCCCATCCCATTTGCGCCAGCCAGGAGGCGGTCATGTCGGCGCGGACGCTCCTGTCATCGGTCAGCACGATGCGCGCGCCGCGCACCGGGGCGGCCATGTCGATCTCCTGCACCAGTTGCCCGCCGGGGTAGTGACGGAAGCCCGCGAGATGGCCGGCGGCGTATTCCTCCTCCGAGCGGACGTCGAAGCGATAGAGCGTGCGATCGGCCTGCGCCTGCAGCGCCGCCATCTCCGCAAGCCCGATGTGCCGGACGCCGGCGCGATAGGCGACATCACGCGCGCTGGCTTCGCCACCCGCGATAGTGCCGATCTCGCCGCGGCGGTTGGAGCCATGTTCGAGGTTCTGCTTGGCCAAGGTCCAGCCGATCGTTCCGTTGCGCAGCGCCCGCACCTTGTTGGTGACGCCGGCATTGATCAGCGACTGGGTGCCGATGATCGAGCGGGTGCGGCCGGCGCAATTGACGATAATGGTGGTCTCGGGATCCGGCGCAGCGCGGCCCGCGCGCAGCACCAGTTCGGCGCCCGGCACGCTGATTGAGCCCGGGATATTCATGGTCGCGTATTCGTCGAAGCGGCGGACATCGAGGATTTGAACGTTGGCGCCCTTTGCAATCAGGGCGCTGACTTCCTCGGCGGCCAGCGAAGGCGTGTGCCGCCGCGCCTCCACCAGTTCGCCGAAGGCCTTGGCATAGGAATTGACGTCCTGGAACAGCTCAAAGCCGGCCTGCTTCCAGCCTTGCAGCCCGCCATCGAGCTGGCGGATATTGCTGTAGCCCAGCGCCGTAAGCCGGTCGGCTGCAACGGCAACGAGGCCTTCGCCGTCATCATAGATGACGATCGGCGCGTCCTTGCGCGGCAGCCGCGCTTCGGCCTCCAGCGTGATCCGGTCGGCCGCCATGTTGGCGGCAAACAGGGGATGGCCGGTAGCGAAGACGGCCTCGTGCCTGACATCGAGCAGAGCGATTTCATCGCGCAGCAGCAGCGCGGTGCGGATTTGCCGGGGTGTAACGGAGGCTACGGTCATGATTGGAATTTTCTTCTTGAAGAGGTTGGTTTCTCCACCAATAGCAGCATCGCGAGCGGTGCGTCACGCCGGACAGAGCCATTAACTCTCATGTCATCGAACATTGAACTGATTGCACCGACGTCCCGGAAACCGCCTATGATGCCCGCTGGATGAGCACCTAGGTATCCGATGGACCTCAAACAATTGCGGACCTTCCGCGCCGTGGCCGAACTCGGCAGCCTCAGCAAGGCGGCGGACCGGCTGCGGGCCGCCCAGCCGGCGCTGAGCCGGCACATCAAGCTGCTCGAGCATGAGCTTCGCGTCGAACTGTTCGTCCGCAACGGCCGCGGCATGCTCTTGACTAGCGCCGGGCGGATGCTGCTCGACCGCACCACCGGGCTGATCCGCCAGATCGAGCAGGTCAGCGACGACCTCAAATCGGCCAACGGCAATCCGTCGGGCCGCGTCATCCTCGGGCTGGTGCCGACGGTGAGCGCGGTGCTGTCCGGACGCTTCGCCCGCCGCGTCATCAACGAGTTTCCCGACGTCTCGCTGCGCATCGTCGAGAGCTATGGCGGGCATCTGGTCGAGTGGCTGCACCGCGGCGAAATGGATCTCGCGATCATCTATGGTTCCGCGGTCGATCTGCATCTACAGGTCCAGTCGATCGGCCGCGAGGATATCGTCGCCGTCGGGCCGCCGGGCTCGGGGCTCAGCAAGCGCAAGCAGGTCGACCTGAAATGGCTGGTGAAGCAGAGGCTGATCCTGCCGAGCATCTCGCACGGCTTGCGGGCGCTGCTGGAGAAGGCGCTCGCGCGCGAAAAATTGAAGCTCGACGCCATGATCGAGGTCGATTCCTATCGCGCGCAGATCAGCCTGATGGAGGAAGGGCTCGGCTACACGCTGCTGCCGCCGTCCGCCATCCGCACGGAAGTGGCGGCGAAACGGCTGGAGATGGCGGCCGTGAGTCCCTCGGTCTCGCGCGAATTGATTCTGGCGTCGCCGATCGCCCACCCGCCGTCGATCGCGACGACGACGATCGCGACGCTGATCGTGTCGGAAATTCAGCAGCTTTCCAGGGAAGGGCTGTGGAAGATCAACATGACGGCGTAGTGTGACTGCGCAATCTCTCGTCGTCATGGCCGGGCATGACGAATTTTCCGAGCCGTAACTCCACTCCTTAATTATAAAGTGCCTCGTCGCCCGAGCACCGATTGCCGGAAGCGCGTCGTCAGGATGACGCCGTCGGCCGGCGGCATCACGAACACCAGCGCCTCGGGATTGATCTTGATCTGGGCGAAGGCCGTTCCGCTTCCCTCATGGGCGAGATCGCGCAGCTCGGCGACTTCGGCCATCGTGCGGACGATGCGCGAGGTGCGGATGCCGCAGGCGGTGGCGATGGCGGCGAGGTCGACACCAAAAGCCGTGGGCGTTTTCTGCATGCCGGTTTCGCCGAAGCGCTCATTGTCGAGAACGGCGATCGTCAGATTCTTCGGCGCTTCCACCGCGATGGACGCGAGCGAGCCGACATTCATCAGCATCTCGCCGTCGCCGGTGATAACGAGCACCTTGCGCTTGGGCTGCGCCAGCGCCAGTCCGAGCCCGATCATCGAGGCGCCGCCCATCGCGCCCCAGAGCGGGAAATTGTTGGGATGATCGCCGGCGGCGGAGACATCCCAGTTCGGCGCGCCGAGGCCGGCGATGACGAGGAGATCGGCGCGGTCACGCAGCAATTCGTTGACGACGTCGCGGCGATGCAGCAGTGCGTTCGGATTGGTCATTTGCGGGCAAGCTCCTTGAAGTTCTTGGCGCCGAGCACGCGCTGTCCGAGCAGGACCGCCACCGGCTTCCAGGTGTTGAAAGCGAGGTGCGCCGCACCCTGCACGGCGGAAGCGACGAGGTCGGGCTCGTCCACCTTGTTCACGATCACGCCCATCGCCTCGAGCGAGGGCCGCGTGCCCTGCCCCATCGGGATCTGCCATGGATTGAACTCGCCCCAATCGCCGCGCATGGTGACGATCATCAACAGCGGCATATGGCAGATGACGGGCAGCGACAACATGTTGATGCAGTTGCCGACACCGCTCGACTGCAGCAGCAAAACGCCGCGCTCGCCGCCGAGCCACGCGCCCGCCAGCATCGCCACGCCCTCTTCCTCTGTCGTGAGCGTCACGACGCGGGTTTCGGGATCAGCCTCGAACGAGCGGATCAGGCGGCTGTGGCCGGCGTCCGGCACCATCGCGACCTGGCGAATGCCGGCATCCTTCAGCACGCGATAGATCTCGTCCGGCCACGTCGGCAGCGCGGCCTGCGCCGCACTCCCTGATTTTGCTGCTTCCGCCATCGGGCTCAATTTCCTCTGCGATTCCTGATTTCAATTGCGCGGACAATAGAGCGCGTTGGGAATTCAAGGAATTTGAATGTGGACATGGCTTCTATCGCAAAATTGAAAGGCTCGAACATCGCGCGGCGGCGATGGATGTCTGCGCGATGCGGCTACGCTCGCATTGATTGTATCGATTTCTTCAGCGAAACAGACGAGCAGCCTTTCGCACAGATCGCGCAACGAAATCTCTCGTTTTGATCTTTCAAACAAGAGGTCCCAACCTTCGCGAAAGATTGCCGCCTCCCTTGAACAAAACAACCTCGGCGAGCCATGTAAGAATTGTTCTTGCTTTGTTCTATTTGATCTGGCAGGCTGCACCAGCTCATTTGCGGAGTTTTTCAATGGACCGCGTTCAACCTGGCTACGTTCAACTTATTCTTCATAACGACAAAAACACCCCGCGGAGTTTTGTAACTGGCTTGCTCCGCTCGGTATTCAGTCAGTCGCCGGCCGACGCCTTTGAGGCGATGGTCGCTATCGAAAAGCAAGGCAAAGCGGTTTGCGGTACGTATCCGCGCGCAGTGGCCGAAGCGCTGTTTCATGCTGCGCAGGAGCGAATTCGCGAATCGGGCCATCAACTGCCGATGACGGCCCGAGCCGGTGATGACGTGGACAGCGATCGCTGCAAGCTCTGCGGCTATTTTTCCGCAACCCCACTTCGTTTGATCAATAAGACTGCGTTGATTTGCGACGACTGTATGCTGGCAACTGCAGAGGAGCTCGGCGCAATCACGGAAACAAAGCGGTTCAACTTTGCCTGCACGGCCATCGATTGGCATTTCGCCGGCACCCCTTACGATCGGCTGGTCTCAACGTCGCGACAGTTTCCCGGCCACATGCGCGCCGACGTTCAGGCTGCAGCGGACAAGCTATTTTCCGATCGGCCCATCCGCTTCTTCGGCATCCAGGAGCGCCATCGCTACGAAACACTCACCTTCGCATCGCTCACGGGCGCCGGACAGGCCGCGCATGCCATTGCGCCGGCGCAATACGACGACGTCGATGTCGGTGAAGCCGAACCGGTGAAATGCCTCGACAATGGATTATGGCTGTGTATCGCCGACGACATGCGCTACACGGTCTTGCTTTCCACGCATCGCGAACATGGCGCGGAAGCGGGCGTTCGCATCGAAATCACACTGGCCGCCGGAGTGGCAAGTGCGGAATTCGTGAGGCGCTGCTTCGCCGAGATCGAGGACGCCGTCAACGCAGCGAATTGCTATCGGGGCAAGATGCTGTCGTTTGACGGGGGCGCGGATTATCGCGGACGGTCGAGAGGCCTTACGGTTCACAAACTGCCGCCCGTCGAACGCGCCAACGTGATCTTGCCCGACGCAACACTGCAACTGCTCGATCGCAATATCCTGAACTTCGTGCAGCATCGCGCAAAGCTGCGCCAACTCGGTCAATCGACCCGTAAGGGAATCCTGTTGTACGGGCCGCCCGGCACCGGAAAGACCCATACCATTCGCTACCTCGCCAGCAACCTGCCCGGCCACACGACGTTGATCATCACGGCCGCGCAGGTTGAGTTGCTCAGAGCCTACACAAACCTCGCTCGCCTGCTGCAGCCGGCCATGGTGATCATCGAGGACGTCGATCTCATCGCAACCGACCGCGAGATGATGGGGCCTTGCGAAGAGTCCATGCTCAACATGCTTCTCAACGAGATGGACGGATTGAAAGAGGATGCGGATATTCTGTTTGTCCTCACCACCAACCGGCCCGAACAGCTCGAGGGCGCACTGGCCGACCGACCTGGTCGGGTCGATCAGGCGATTGAAATTCCGCTGCCTGACGATACCGGCCGAAGGAAGCTGGTTGAGCTCTATGGCAAGGGTCTGCGGCTCGACGAAACCCTGATCGTCGAGGCCGTCCGGCGGACCAGAGGCGTCAGCGCCGCCTTCATCAAGGAGTTGATGCGGCGAACAGCGCAAGCCGGCATCGGCCGGGATGGCGGTACGGCAATCAAGTCAGAAGACCTCGGCGAAGCGCTCGATGACATGCTGTTCGCGAGCGGCAAGCTCAACATCAAGCTGCTCGGAGGGGCGCAGGAAGCCCGGCCCGAGATGATCAATGGATGACGAGCTGAGGCGCCGACATCGTTCGAGCGGCGCCAGGCGCTGGCGCTACTTCGGCTTGGAATCCGGCGGACAGTCCGGGCTGACCTTCAGCGGCTTGCCACCGCTCTGCACCGTCGGCGCGGCGGAGTTGGCGCCGCCGGCGTCGGGCAACACCGCGCTCTTTTCGACGGCCATTGAATTGGCGGTCTTCTCCTCGCCTTTGCCTGTCGTTGCGGCCGGCGAGGTGGTGCAAGCCGTTTCCGGCTTTGCACCCGATGTGCCCGTGGACTGGGCGGCTGCGGCACTCACGCTCAACAGCCCAGCGACGATCGCTGCCGCGACGCGCGTCATTGTCATCTCCAATCGTTGAAATGGCTTGTCCTGACCAAACGTCCTGCCGCAACGATGGTTCCGGAACGGCCATCGCGACATTTGCGATAGCCGGCCGTCAGGCCGTATGTTTGGCCATGGCAGCGATCGGATCGGCGCAAGATTTGCTTCGCCCAACCGGTCATCAAAGGGAGCCGTCATGACCATCGACCTGACCCGCCGCACCCTCCTTCACCTCGCAGGCGCCTCCTCGCTGGGCGCGGCGGCCGTGGCCGCGGCGCGGGCGGAGGGCACGGCAGGCAGCGGCGGGCCGACCTTTGCCAACCGGACGCCGATGCGGATCGGCATGGTGACCTTGCGCGTGCGCAACCTCGATCTGGTCGCCGATTACTATCGCGATGCGATCGGGTTGACCGTCATGGCGCGCACGGCGACCAGCGCCCGCCTCGGCTCGGGCGGCGTGCCGCTGCTCGACCTCGAACGGCGCGAGGGCTCGCCGCGCGAGGCGCGCAATGCCGCGGGCCTCTATCACACCGCGTTCCTGATGCCGACGCGCAAGGACCTCGCGCGCTGGCTGGTGCACGCGGCGAAAAGCAGGGTCCCGCTGTCCGGCTTCGCCGACCACCTCGTCAGCGAGTCCGTCTATCTCGACGACCCCGAAGGCAACGGCATCGAGGTCTATGCCGATCGTGCGCCCGAAACCTGGAAGTGGGATGGCGGCTCGGTCGCAATGGCCACCGACCAGCTCGACATCGACGGCCTGCTGGCGCTGACGGATACGCGCACGACCAACTATGCCAAGGCCCCCGATGACCTGCGCATCGGCCACATGCATTTGCGCGTCGGTGACCTCGAACAGGCCGACCGCTTCTATGGCGGTGTCATCGGTTTCGATCCGACCCGCAAGCGCAGCGGCGCCGCGTTCCTTTCCTCCGGACGCTATCACCATCACCTCGCGATCAACGTCTGGCAGAGCGCCGGCGCCGGTCCGCGGGATGATACAGCCACCGGGCTCGCGTGGTTTTCGCTGCAGGTCGCGCCAGAAATCCTGCAGGCGCAGCAGGAGCGCCTGCGTCAGGCGGGCGCGCCGGCTGCGGCGATCGCGAACGGCCTCGAGACATCAGATCCCTGGGGCACGAAAGTGCGGCTGGTCAAAGTCTGATGCCGGCAGGCATAGTCGATGCACCCGCGCCGCACATCACGGTCCGAAGTCCACGCCGACAGGATGGGTTCCATTACCAATGTGCTCGGACAGCAGCCGGCCAACACGCCACCCGCAGTGGCTGCGTATGCGGCCGAAGGATTCGGAAATAAGGGCCGCCCCGACCAAGGGACATCCGTCATCACTTCTTCTTGCCGGTACCCAAGGTCGGCTGCCAGCCCGCCCCCTTCTGGCTTGGCGCTGCGGCAATGACCTTGATCTTCTCCTTCTTGGGTTTCTTGGTTTCGCGATTGCTTCTTTGCTCGCCCTTCGCCATGTCGATCTCCCCTGGGTTTTGATACGCCGGAATTGCATACAAGTCACCGATAGACGCCGCAGTAAACGCGGTAATGATCAAACTAGGCTTACGTCCCGGGGATAGCGAGCGCAAAAACGGCACCGGATGATCGCGAACCCGTCCTGGATTGCGATGTATCGCACCAGGCCGCCTTTGGATTTCCCTCGACATCGCGACACAAAGAGCGTCTGCTGCACTCATCGCCCATCCTTGGCCGCAACGGGCCGCAAGGTGATGGACGTCTGGATCTGACGATGTCCAGTGAGCTGGTCTCCGGCAAGATCGGAAGCAGCACCTTCCATCTTCATCATCTCACGCGGTCAATTCAGACCGGCTTCTGGACCAGATCAAAAAGGTAATCGCGGTGACGCGGAAGGAATAATGATGAAAAAACCTCTTCTCTCAATTGACGAACCGGAACCGAAGAAAGCAACACGCGCCGACAGGCCACCCGTCGAAGGATTCGCGACGATTGTCGACGGCCATTTCAAGTCGGAGTTTGACACCGCCGACGCGGCTGAAGCCGCCGGCCGAAAGCTGAAGTCGGCTTATCCATATCTTCAGATCGAGATCTATGACTCCGCCATGAAGGTCCGTACCTTGCTGAGCTAGCAAGCCGGACTGTTGCCGCCATCATCAATACAGGGACGAGGGGGCTATCCCTGATCAAGCGATCTCGTCGGTCCAGACCTTGAAGCTGACCAGCGTGTTCGGCCCGAAGGTCTGGGTGATCGGCACATCGGAAGCGTCACGCCCTTGCGCGATCAGCACGCGGCCGATCCTCGGCACGTTGTTGCGCGGATCGAAGGTGCGCCAGTGCCCGCCGATATAGGCTTCGAACCAGCCGGCGAAATCGCCTGCGGCCCAGGGCTTTGGCGTGCCGATGTCGCTGAGATAGCCCGTGCAATAGCGCGCGGGAATGTTCATGCAGCGGCAGAACGCGACGGCGAGATGGGCGTAATCGCGGCAGACACCCCTGCCTTCCGTGTAAGCCTCCCACGCCGTCTTGCTGGCGCGCGCATGCTCGTATCCGAACGCGATGTGACGGTGCACGAAATCGCAGATCGCCTGGACCCGTGCCCAGCCTGGCGGCGTCTTCTCGAACAATTGCCAGGCGATTTCCGAAAGCCGGTCGGTCTCGCAATAGCGGCTGCCGAGCAGATAGACCAGGGTGTCCGCGGGCAGGTCCTCGACCGCGTGCTGAACCGCGGAAGCAAATACCGGATCGGGCAGGCCGCTGTCGCGAACGACGCCGTCGCCGGCAAGACGCACGCGGCCGGCGGGCGCAACCATGCGGCTGCACCAATTGCCGAACATGTCGCGATAGGGCGTGATTTCGACGGCGGGATCGGTGGTGAGGAAGTCCGGCACGATGACATCGGACGCACGGGTGAAATGTATGCCCAGCACCATGATCATCGGCGTCGGCTGCGGGAAATCGTAGAGCATTTCGAATCCGACGCGAAGCTTCATTCGAAAGGCCTCTCCCGCTACTAACGCTCGAAGTGGCTACGAAACCAGCGAATGCAAGGCGCCGGCTGCCTCATTCGACCAAAATGCGGCTGCTAGCTGAGAAAACGATAGCTAATTGCCGCAAAAGCGCGCACGCTGCCACGATGTCCGAAAAACATCATGACTTCGCGCGCAGATTCGCCGGGCTGCCGGCATGACCACGCGCACGCGACGGGAAATGGTTCATTTCAAACATCCGTTCCGCATCAAGGGTATCGACCGGCAGCTCGCACCAGGAGCTTACGAAATCATCACCGACGAGGAGATGATCGAAGGCCTTTCGTTTCCGAGCTTTCGGCGGGTCGCCACCATGATCATGGTGCCCGGCGCACCGCCGCAACGCTCCGCGATGGAGATGATCTCGATCAGTTCGATCGACCTGTCCGACGCGCAACGCATCGACGCGAGCGCGCCGCGTGACTGAGACCCCGATCGAGCTCGACAAACATCGCGGCATGGCGGCGCAGAAGGCCACTGATATCCGTCGCGTGATCGCCGAAGTCGAGGCCAACGCAAAACTGCTGCGTGACAAGCAGGGCGTTGTCGAACTCCAGCTCCTTGCCGTGCCGGCCACCTCGTGGCCCGAGGCGGTCGCCAAGGCGCGCTACGTGCTCAATCTGTATTCGGCCGGCCTGCCGCCGACCGACACCCATCACCGCGACCTCGTGGCCGCGGTGCTTGCCGATCTTACCCGGCTTTCCGGGGAGGCCTAAAAGAACTGTACGTTTCATCCAGCCGTCCCGACCAGGATCGAACGGCGCAAACCGAAAGCACCTGATGCAGAACCTCTCGCCACGTCACGTCATGACGGAAGAATCGCTTCGTCTCGGGGTGGAGTCCGGCTGGTACTCGACCAAGGTCAGCGGAACCTTCGTCTCGGGCCCGCATTCTTCCGAAGCGGACTGCCTGCGCAGGATCGCAGAAATCAATCCGCCGGTAACGAAAAAGAAGAGTTAAATCCGCTCCGTTTCGGAAGGAAACCTGATGACGTTCGCGCGCGGCAACATCCGAGGCTATGACGACGACCGGATGGTCCTGCTGTTCTCCATGATGGACGACGGCAGGGAAGTGCCCTGCGCCGTCAGCGCTTCGGCGATGGACGACCTGGAACACGTGCCGCGGACGCCGGCAGCCAAGCGCGAGGAGCAGTTCGCGCGGTTGCGGGACCGGATCGAGGCGTGCGCGTCCCGCAAATTCCAGGCGCGGGAGTTCGAAGGCACTCCCCCCGGCATCATCGTGCGCAGCATCGATTTTCGTTCCTGACGACGCTGCCGCGCGGGCGGCCCGTAGGGCACGATGAACCGGTCTGCGGACCGGTGAAAAACAGTTCCGCCCTTTCCCCGATCATGTTTTAAGGTCCGAGCTATTTTTCGAAGGGACCGATTGCATGAACTTGCCGATGAGCTGGGACGAATGGGCCGACCACGACGGCGTCGCGCTGGCGACGCGGGTCGCGAAGGGCGAGCTGACGGCCGCGGAGCTGGCCGCGCAGGCCGCCGCCGGCATCGCCAGGGTCGATCCCGCGCTGTCGGGGGTCGTCGAAATATTTGAGGACGCCGTCGCCGATCCGGCCACCGACGGCACCGCGCTCGATGGACCGTTTGCCGGACTTCCGTTCCTGATGAAGGACCTCGGCCCGACAATGCGGGGCCGCCTGCAGGAAATGGGCTCGCTGATGATGCGCGGCAATCGCGCCACGACCGATACGTTCCTGACCAAAAAGCTGCGCGGCGCCGGCCTCAACCTGATCGGCCGCACCACCACACCGGAATTCGGGGTCTGCAGTTCGGCCGAAAATCCCGCCGTCTATGTCACGCGCAATCCCTGGAATACCGACTACACCACCTGTGGCTCGTCGGCGGGCAGCGCCGCGATGGTCGCCGCCGGCGCAGTCCCGATCGCGCATGCGACCGACGGCGGCGGCTCGATCCGCATTCCCGCCGGGGTCAACGGCAATATCGGGCTAAAAGTCTCGCGCGGCGTGTTCTCGCTGTCGCCGCATTTGTCCGACCTCAGCGGGCTGGTCTCCATCCAGGGCTGCCAGTCGCGCACGGTGCGCGACACCGCGGCCTTCGTCGACGCCTGCCGCGGTCCGGCGCCGGGCGAATTCATGCCGTTCTGGAGTTCGCCGGAGCCTTATACGCGGATGATCATGCGCGATCCGCGCCGGCTGAAAATCGCGCTGTCGTACAAGTGGGGCGATTACCAGGCGACGCCGCAGATCGCGGCCGAGCTGCAAAAGGTCGGGCGCTTCCTGGAAGGCCTCGGCCATCACGTCGATTACGCCTTGCCCGATCTGGATTATCGCGAAGCTTTTGCGGCGCAGACCACCTGCTACATCAGCAATTTTGCGATCGTGATCGGCAACATGCTCGCCGCGCGCGGACTGACGCAGCCGCCGGCCGATCTCATCGAGCCGGTCAATGTGCGGATCTGGGAGGCGGGCCGGCACATGAGCTTTGCCGACCGGGCGCGCATGCAGGCGGTGTTCAACACCACCTCGCGCGGCTTCGGCGCCTTCTTCGAGGAGTGGGACATCATCCTGACGCCGATCACGGCACTGCCGACGCCGAAGGTCGGCACCACGGAGTATCTGACGATCAGCGACAATCCTTCCGTGCTGGACTGGTTCGGCAATCTCTGGCGCAATTTTGCTTTCACGCCGCTGGCCAATCTCTGCGGCATTCCCGCGATCTCGCTGCCGCTCGCCACCCATGAGCACGGCCTGCCGCTCGGCATCCAGGCGATCGGAAAGCAGGCCAATGACGGATTGCTGTTGCAACTGGCGGCACAGATCGAGCGGGCGATCGACGGCAAGTGGAACGCGGGCGAGAGGCCCGGCGTGCATGTGACGAAGGAGTGAGCGGCTGATAATCTCAACCGTCATTGCGAGCGCAGCAAACGGGAGAACACCGATGCCTGTGTCTGTGGACTGGACTGAGCTGCAACAAACGTTCGAATTCGTCAGCCTCGGGCAACCGTACGAGCATGAGGCCGTGCTCTGCCGGAAAACCGGCAAGTTTCTCTGGAACACTGACGTCGACGAAGACATCGAAGCGTGGCCGGACGATGCCGACGACGAAGAAAAATATCTCTCGATCCCTCACAAGAAGGAACTCGATCTCGGCACGCCGCTGGTATTCGCATTCGCCGAACAATTTCTGCCGGACGAACTGGATGAAGTCCGGCGGATATTCCACAAGAGGGGCGCCTATGCGCGGTTCAAGGATCTGCTGCAGCGAAAAAACGCGCTCGACCGATGGTACGATTTCGAGGCCGAGGCGACCGAAGCGGCCCTGCGGGAATGGTGCGAAATCAACGGCATAACGATCGAGCCTGGAGTCGGCCCGGCGTCGGAACCGGGCCGGCGTTGAACAGACCCTGTTGATTTCGCTGCTAATGGTGGAGCGGGAATATGGCGCGCAGGCATTTGCTCGAGGGGCTGATGAAATGGGCAAGGCGTGAGCCATGGCGCGACCGGTTTGATGCGGTCCTCGAACATCACCTGCTTCCGACCTGCGACGAGACCGGCCTCGAGGTCGACGAGATCGTCTCGACTCTCGGCGAGGATCTGTTCGTCAGCACGGTCTGGGCCTCCGCCTTCGAGGACCTGCTGACGCGAGAGTTCGACGACGGCAGCAACATCGTCGACGAGTATCTGAAGCGCCGTGGATGGAAGGAAACCGAATCCGTTCGCGCCTATATCACCGCATTGCGAAATTCGGCGGTGAGTCTCTACGAAGTGAGCGATGACGGTGCGCTTCTACTCGGCAGCGTGGAACTGGACGGCAGAGCCCTGGTGCTGTCAGTCAATTCGCTGGAGCGTTCGGAACGGGGGAGTGAACTGTTGTCCACGATACTCGGAGCGCGCGTCGGGCAACCCTCGGCCGTGACGGAAACCGTCGAGCAAATATTGGCGTCACGCGATGCGGATGCGCCGCAACAGGCCGATCTTTCAGAGCACGAGCGGCGCGCCATCGTTCACGAAACCATGGACCGGCATTATCGCGATACGCTCGATCAGCCTGTCCCGGCGCTCGGAAACAAATCGCCGCGCGCCGCGGTCAAGACCGCAAGCGGGCGCGCGAAAGTCGCCGACTGGCTCAAAATGATGGAAAACTCCACCGCCAAGGCCGGACAGTCAGACAGTGCGATGGCGAGTTACAGCTTCCACTGGATGTGGATGGAACTAGGCATCGCCGAACTGAGGCGATAGATCGCCAACTCGCGCCGTCATTGCAGGTCAATGGGTCGGCGCAAAGGTCCGTCCGGCGGCTCTAGGACCTGCGTGAGGCTGATATCTCCGCGACTTCACTTCCTTTGCCAAGGAGCGCGTCACGGGCCTCCTTCAAGCGCTTCAAGCTCGCCACATTGGTCTCGCGAATTTCGTCCAGACGATTGAGATAGGACAGTTCGGCCCTGACCTGGGCGAGGTTCACCGCATTGTCCATCTCGTTTGATCCTTGCTCTGCGGGCTGATCGGCTTCTTCAAAAGTCTGGTCTTGGGCGGGCAAATTGATTTTAGCACGGAGATACCGTTCCGATTGTGAAGCTCACCACACCTGGCGCGAGAATCCCTTGCCGGCGCAGTTGCGGGTGACGTTGGAGAACTCGCCTTCAAAGGTGGCGCCTGTTGCAAAACCGTTGCGCCATTTCACTTCGGCGGAGGCGGTGGTGAGCGCGGCGTCTTCCGCCTGGGCGGCGGCGCCGCCTCCGTAGTCCGATGCAATAATTACGTGTACCGAACATCTTCCGCCCCCGGCCCGCGGTGGTCTGCGCCTGTCCGGCATCGCAGTCGCCATTCGGCACGACTCACTGCTTCAACTTCACTCTTTCCTCTCATTTCGCGTCGGAAAGGTCCTGAGATTGCACCCGGGACATTCTGAAATTTTTCTGATATTCGGCGCACCTGTGCGTTTGGGCACATTTTCAGGTCGATCCGGGGACTAATGGGGGCAGTTGCCGAGAAGGCGCTCGCCGAAGACCCTGACAATTCCGACGTTCAGGTCGCGCTGGCCGCGCTCCTGATGCGCGGCGTCCAGATGGTCTGGTTGAAGCCGGCCGAGCGCGAGGCGTCCGAGAGCAAGGCCGAGGCGATACTGCAGCAGACGCTGCGGACAAAGCCGAATTACATTCCGGCGCACGAAGCCTATTGCCGCTTCCTCAACGCCACCAACCAGTTTCGCGCAAGTCTCGTGGCCTGCGCGCGAGCCCTCAGCCTCGACCCGTGGAACGGAATCGCGCTGTATCATGTCGGCCTTGCCCAGATCCAAACGGGGCGATTCGAGGACGCGCTCGCGACGTTCAAGCGGGCGGACCGGTTCGACACGCCGCAAGTGTCGCGCTGGACATCGATGATCGGTGCCGGCTGGGCCAACATGCTGATGGGCCGCGCCGAAGACGCCGTGCCGTGGCTACTGAAGTCGATCGCGATCACGTCCGCCAGCGGACGCACACATATGCTGCTGGCGGCGGCCTATCAGCAACTGGGCAAGACCGACGAAGCCAGAGCGGCGATGGAAAAGGGCCGTGAATTACGGCCCGGCTCGACCGTGGGCAACGTCCCGACGCCCCAGAAAAATTCCAGCCCGATCTATATCGAAGCAGCCGAACGGATCATGCAGTTGATGGCGGCGGCGGGCTTGCCGGAGAGCTGACGTATCGCGCGCCTTGCGATTATTCCGTCGCCTGGACCGGCAACCTGCTGCCCTGACCGCGCCCGGCGGCCGTCGCCTCCCACCCATCTCAACCGTCATTGCGAGCGTAGCGAAGCAAGCCATTCCGCCTCTTGCCGCCTCCTGCGGAGGCATGGATTGCTGCGTCGCTACGCTCCTCGCAATGACGGCGGGGTGCGCCGTGTTGTGTGCCCCTTCGCTCCGGTTAAATCCACGTCTCGCCCTACTTCCACTTCGCCAGATAAAACCGCGGCAGTTCGTCCGGGTATGGCGTGAAGTCGAGCTGTTTGGAGTACCCATAGGTCGTCACATAGGTATGCAGCGGCGCCCAGTAGGCCTGCTCGGTGATCCGCTTGATAGCCGACGAATAGGCCTCCTTGCGCACCTCCGGGTTAATGGACGATCCGCCCTGGATCAGCCATTTCTGCACGTCCGGATCCCGCGCATAGTCGTCGGCGCCGCCGTCGAAGAAATTGGGCATGATGGCCGAGACGTCGTTGATCGAATAGCTGCCCCAGCTTCCGAGATACATCCGCAGCTCGCCGGCCTTGGCGCGCTGGATCAGCGCCGCAACCTGGAGCTGGTTGAGCTTGGCGCGGATGCCGACCGCATGCAGGTAGTTCTGGACCGCGGAACCCCATTGCGGCAGCACGTAGCTGGCAAGCTCGACCTCGAAGCCGTCGGGATAGCCGGCTTCGGCGAGAAGCTGCTTCGCCTTCACCGGATCGTAGTCGTAGGCCACTGCTGCTTCGGCATCGCAGCCGAACTGCGACGGGAAGCATGGCGCGGAAGGAACGCGGCTGCCACCGGTGACGAGCTTGTCGGCGATCGCCTTGCGGTCGATCGCGTGCCAGATCGCCTGACGCACCTTGAGCTTGGTCAGGGGATTGTCGGCGCCGGTGCGGCCGCTTGCGTCCATCGAGAGATAGCCGATGCGCATTGACTCCTTGCGCACCGCCTGCAGATGCGGCATCCGGTTGACCGGTTCGAGCTGGTCCGGGTTCATGTTCCAGATCCAGTCGGCGCGGCCGGCGAGCAATTCCGTCATCTCGGTGCTGGCATCCGGCACGAAGCGCACGCTCATCTTCTTGATCGCGGGCTTGCCCTTCGGGCTGCCGGCCCAGTAATCCTCGAACCGCTCGAAGTCGATGGAGACGCCGGGCTCGACCTTGGTGATCTTGTAGGGGCCCGCGCCGACCGGCGCCTTGGCATAGCCTTCGGCACCGACCTTCTCGCGATAGGCCTTGGGATAGATCGGCAGCACCAGCGCGAAATATTCCAGCGCCGCGGGGTTCGGCCGCTTCAGCTTGACGCGCACCGAAAGTTCACCGGTCTTCTCGGCCTTTTCGATCCAGTTGTAGTTCGACGGCGTCGAGACGCGGCTTGCCGGATCGGCCACGAGGTTGATGGTGTAGACGACATCATCGGCCGTGAACGGGCTGCCGTCATGGAATTTGACGCCTGGGCGCAGCGTGAATTCGATGGTGGTCGGATCCGGCAGCTTCCACTCGGTGGCAAGCAGCGGCTCGAGCTTGAAGGTATCCGGGTTGCGGTAGACCAGCGCGTCCCAGCCCTGATGGTGCATCACCACGCCGGTGCGCTGATTGTTGTAGAAGGGATCGATGTTGGGAAGCGCATCGCGCATCACGATCCGCAGCGTGTCGGCGGATTTCTGCGCCGTCGCAGGCACCGCACCGCCGCCGAGCAGGGCCACCGCCAGAATGGCCGCACCGAGCTTGTTTTGCATACGCATATCGCCCTCCATTATCTGTGTTTTGTGAAGTGGCGTGAAGCACGCCTTATGCCAGATGACACTCTACCATTCCCTGGGGCGGCCGGACCATGCGCGTTGGTGCCTCATGGCGGCAGCGCTCGACCGCGATGCGGCAACGGGGATTGAACCGGCAACCCGGGGGAATATTGGCCGGATCCGGCATGACGTCGCCGAGGCCGATGTCCGGCACACCCTTGCCCGGCTCCGGTGTCAGCACGCTCTCCAGCAGCGCCTGCGTATAAGGATGCCCGGGCTTGCGAAACAACGCATCGGTTTCGTTCCGCTCGACAAAACGGCCGAGATACATCACCGCAACCTCGCTCGCCACGTGCTCCACGACCGCGAGATTGTGGCTGATGAAGAGGTAGGTCAACCCGAGATCGCGGCGCAAATCGGCGAGCAGATTGAGGATTTGCGCCTGCACCGAGACGTCGAGCGCACTGGTCGGCTCGTCGCAGATCACGATCCTGGGCTCCAGCACCAGCGCGCGCGCAATCGCCGCACGCTGGCGTTGCCCGCCGGAAAGCTGCGCCGGCATGCGCTCGCCCATTGCGGCTGTGAGGCCGACGCGCTCGAGCATGCCGCCGACCCGACGCTCGACCTCGGCACGCGAGAACGTGCCTTGCGCGGTCAGCGGCAGGGCTACGATGTCCTTGATGCGCCGGCGCGGATTGAGCGAGGCGAACGGATCCTGGAACACCGGCTGGATCAGCCGGGCGCGCGCCTTGCGGTCGAGGTCGAACAGGCGTTTGCCGTCGACCAGCACGGTGCCCGCCGTCGGCTTGAGCAGCCCGAGGATCAGGCGCGCGAGCGTGGATTTGCCGCAACCGGACTCGCCGACAATGCCGAGCACGCTGCCGGCCGGAACGCTGAAGGTGACATCGTCGACCGCGACCACACGCTTTTCCGCCGACATCAACCCGGTGTGGACGCGGAATTCGCACCGCAGGTTCTCGACCTCGATCGCGGCGGTCATGCGGGTTGCAACTCCGCCCAGTCCGGCGCGAGCCGGCAAAGATAGTCGTGCGCATCGCCGGCCTGCCGCCGCGGAATTTCATGCTCGCACGTCCTGTCGGCGTGGGCGCAGCGCGAGCGGAACGCGCAGCCGGCAAAGCCGAGCCCGATCGCCGGCACCACGCCGGGGATCGAACCGAGCGGTCGGTCGCGCTGCACGCGGCCCGGCACCGGCACGCAGGAGAGAAGACCGCGCGTGTAGGGATGCTGCGGCGCGCGGAACAATTCCGCGGTCGTCGCGCGCTCGACCACCTCGCCGGCATACATCACAGACACATGGTCGGCGACGCGCGCGACGATGCCGAGGTCGTGGGTGATCAGCAGGATCGAAAGGCCGAACTCGCGCCTGAGGTTGGCGAGCAGCCGCAGGATCTGCGCCTGCACGGTGACGTCGAGTGCGGTGGTCGGCTCGTCGGCGATCAACAGCTCGGGATCGCACATCAGCGCCATCGCGATCATCACGCGCTGGCGCAAGCCGCCCGAGAGCTGGTGCGGGAACTGGCCGAGCCGCATGCCCGGCGCGGTGATGCCGACGCGGCCCATCAGTTCGGCGGCGCGGTCCAGCGCCGCCGCGCGCGAGCCGCCCTTGTGGCGCGTCAACACCTCGGCCATCTGCGAGCCGATCGTAAACGCCGGGTTGAGGCTGGTCATCGGCTCCTGGAAGATCATCGCCATGCGATTGCCGCGCAGCCGCGCCATCTCGCGGTCCGACAGCGAGGTGAGATCGGTGCCGGCAAAGCTCATATGTTTCGCCGAACGCTGGCCGCCGCGCGCCAGCAGGTTCATGACCGCCAGCGCGGTGACCGACTTGCCGCAGCCGGATTCGCCGACCAGGCAATGGGTCTCGCCCCTCTCGACCCGGAACGAGGCGCCGCGCACCGCCGCGGTGCGGCCGCCGAAACTCACCTGAAGCTCCTCGACTTCCAGCAGCGCACTCATCGCAGCCGCTCCGCGCCGAGCAGATTGCGCAGTCCGTCGCCGACCAGATTGATGCCGAGCACCAGAACGGCCAGCGCGACGCCCGGGATCATGATCACCCAGGGCGAAAAGAACATGTAGTCCTTGCCCTCGGCGATCATCAGTCCCCAGGACGGCAGCGGCGGCGGCACGCCGAGGCCGAGAAACGACAAGGCAGCTTCGAGCAGGATCGCCAGCGCCATCTCCAGCGTTGCCACCACGGCGAGATGGCTCGCAATGTTCGGCAAAATCTCCCTGATCAGGATATGCGGCATCGAGGCACCGGCGCACCAGGCCGCGCTGACATAGTCATGGTTACGAACCTGCATGGTGGTCGCGCGCGCCACGACAGCAAAACGATCCCACAACAGGAGCCCCAGTGTCGCGACGACGAGTCCGAGACTCGATCCCATCAGCCCGACCACCGCGAGCGCGACCAGCACGACGGGGATCGACAACCGCGTCGTGATGGCGAACAGCACGAAATCGTCAACGCGGCCGCCGAAGAAGCCGCCGAGCACGCCGAGCGTGATGCCGATCAGGCCCGACGTGATCACCGTCATGATGCCGATCAACAATGAAATGCGCGCGCCATAAACCAGCCGCGCCAGATAATCCCGTCCGAGCTGATCGGTGCCGAACAGATGCCCGGCCTGGCTGCCATCCATCCAGAACGGCGGCTTCAATCGATTGCCGAGATCCTGAATGAACGGATCCTGCGGCACCAGCGCGTTGCCGACCACCGCCGCCGCGACGACCAGCGCGACGATAGCGACGCCGACCGCAAGGCCGGCGGTGCCGATGCGCGAGCTACCTGTGCTCGAAGGCTGCGGCGCCTGAATGGCAATCGGCTCGCTCATCCCGTGCGCAGCCTCGGATCGAGCAGTGCATTGAGGATATCGGCCAGCAAAGTGAGGCCGATATAGAACACGGCGAGCACCAGCACCACCGCCTGCACGACGGGAAAATCATTCTTGGCGATGCTCTCCCAGCCGAGATAGCCGACGCCATGCAGCGCGAACACGGTCTCGATGACAATCGAGCCGCCGAGCATGAAGCCGAGTTGCACGGCCGCGATCGACACGACGGGAATGGCGGCGTTGCGCAGCGCGTGCTTGAAGACGATCCGCGCCCGCGACAGGCCCTTTGCGCGCGCGGTACGGATATAATCGGACGCCATTGCCTCGATCATCCCCGAACGCGTCAGCCGCGTCAGCGCCGGGATCGCCGTAAAGGCGAGCACGATCCCCGGCATCACGAAATGCTGCCAGGTGCCGGTGCCCGAGATCGGCAGGACGCCGAGCTGCAGGCCGAGCACGATCATCAGGATCAGGGCGAGCCAGAAGCTCGGCACCGCCTGCCCCACCATCGTGAACAGGGTGACGCTGCGGTCGACCCAGGTATTTTCGCGCAGCGCCGCGAGGATGCCGAGTGGAATCGAGATGACCAACGCAAGGCTCAGGCCCACGAGGCCGAGCGTGACCGTGATCGGCAGGCGCTTCTGGATCAGGTTCGCCACGCTGTCCTTGAAGAAATAGCTCTGGCCGAAATCACCGACCATGGCGCGGCCGGTCCAGGCGAAGAACTGGACATAGAGCGGGCGGTCGAGGCCATAGGCCTTGCGTATGATTTCGACGTCGGCCTGCGTTGCCGACGGGCCCGCGATCGAAACCGCAAGGTCGCCTGATAGCCGCGTCAGCAGGAAGGCGAGCGTCATCACGGTGAGCGCAACCAGCACACCGATGGCAAGACGCCGGGCAATCAGACGCAACATCTACAAAAACCCCAGGACCGACAAGCGCGCCCCCACGTTCTCGGGCCGGCCAAGCGAACGCAACGGTGTCACCAAACTGTCGTCCCATGCAAGAGCGAGTTGACGATTGCCGCGATTGCCTACGGAGACGACGGCCTGTGGCGCAACAGTTGCAATGTGTGTGCCAACGCAGAACGCAACCTCCCGCCTCTCTTTGATCAGAAAACCTGGCCATTTCCGGACCAAATTCGACGCCAGGATGCGCCGCTCAAGACCTCGCGAGCTTCGTCGGCCTCCGTCTCGCCTCTTCCGAGAGGCCGGCGCTTCTTTTTCGAGCGATCGGCGCCGACGAGCTCCGACCTGCCGGTGCGCGGGTCACGAAAGATAGCGGCCCGGCGCGAACGGCTTGACGTCATACGGCGGCGGCGCGCCGGCAATCATTGCGGCAATGGCCGCGCCGGTCGCGGGACCTGTCGTAAAGCCGATGTGCTGGTTGCCGAAAGCGAGCCACAGCCCGGCATGCCGGGGCGCCGCGCCGATCATCGGCAGGCTGTCGGGCAATGTCGGCCGCGAGCCTCGCCAGATTTCGCCGACCGCGTCGCCGAATTCGACCACGCCGCGCGCCAGCGGAACCACCTGGTCGAGCTGGGCAAACGAGGAAGGCGCATCGCGGCCGGTCAGTTCGACGCCGGAGGTGACGCGGATGCCCTGCTCCATCGGGGTCATCAGAAAACTGCCATCGGCGTCATGAATCGGCCGCCGCAGCGAACGCGCCGGGTTCGGCTTGAATTCGCGATGGTAGCCCCGCTCGAAGGCCAGCGGCACACGGTAGCCGAGCGGCCGCAAAATATCTGATGACCACGGCCCCAGCGCGACCACCACATGGCGCGCAAAAATTCCGCCATCGGCCAGCACGACACGCCAGCGATCGCCGTCGGGCAGGATTGCCTTGACGTCCGTCTGCCTGAAATCGCCTCCCTCGCCCGCGAACATCCGCGCATAGGCTTTGACCACCGCACCCGGCGAGTTGACCGAGGCGGTCTGCGTGTGCAGCAGCCCCACTTTATAAGCGGGCACGATATCAGGCTCGAGCGCGGAGATCGCCTGGCGGTCGAGCAATTCGCTGGCGATGCCGAACTCGGTCAGCAGGGCCCGCTCCTGCTTCGCCGCAGCGACCGCATCGCCGCGCCATGCCTTGAGCCAGCCGGTCTCGCGGATGCGATGTCCCGCTTCCGCCTTCACGATCCATTCCCGATGCAGTTTCAGCGATGCGCCGATCAATCCGTGCAGCGCTACCGCCCGCGGCCTGAGACGCGAGCCAGCCGAATTGGCCAGAAAACGCGCGACCCATCCGGCATTTTGAGCGGCCCAAACGGGATTCCAGCGCAATGCGGCGTGGCGGTTGGTCAGGTATTTCGGCAGCGCCTTCCACAGTGACGGATTGTTGAGCGGCGATATCGAGCCGCTGCTGATGATGCCGGCATTGCCATAGGAGGTCTCACTGCCCGGCTCGCGCCGGTCGACCAGAACGACCGACATCCCGCGCTCTCGCGCCGCATAGGCCGTTGATACGCCGACGATGCCCGCGCCGAGCACCACGACATCCGTACTCTCTTCCGACATCGACTTTCCAAACATCCGTCACGGGAATATTTCACATCGCGGCGCGCCCGCCAATGCC
>CAWHFN010000022.1:0-9264 GCA_963828475.1 uncultured Alphaproteobacteria bacterium | reverse complement strand
GCAGGTGATGATAACCCAATGGCGCTTGGATCGTAAGGGTCCTCGGCGCAGCCCTTAAACCCGCTCGACGAAACTATCGACCACCTTCTTCTCGCCGGCCTTTTCGAACGCGATCGTCAGCTTGTTGCCGTCGATCTTCACCACGTTGCCGTAGCCGAATTTCTGGTGAAACACGCGGTCGTCGAGCGAGAATTCCGAAACCGTGCCGGTGGATTTCGCGACCAGTTCGCCTTCGATCACCATCGGGCCGCGCTTGTTGCGTGAAAAGCCGCCGCCTGAGAAGGTATCGCCGCGCGAGCCGGCATCGCTGCGCGAGCCTGAAAATGGCGACTGGTTTTCCTCAAAGCCGCCGCGGGCCTGTCCGCGGCCGCCCTGGCCGCGGTTGCGGTTGGCCTGCGCGCGCTGCCAGCCCGGCGTGGTGTAGCTGGAGCCGAAGGATTCGACATTGTCGAAGCGCGAGGGGCCATAGCCGCCGCTGCCGCCCCAGCCGGAGCCGCCCTTGGATTCCGTGATCTCGACATTGGCCGCCGGCAGTTCGTCGAGGAAGCGCGAGGGGATCGTGGTCGACCATGTGCCGTGGATGCGGCGGTTGGTGGCGAAATAGAGCTTGGCGCGGCGGCGCGCGCGGGTCAGGCCGACATGGGCGAGGCGGCGTTCTTCTTCGAGGCCGGCGCGGCCCTGTTCGTCGAGCGTGCGCTGGCTCGGAAACAGGCCTTCTTCCCAGCCGGGCAGGAACACGTTGTCGAATTCCAGCCCCTTGGCCGAATGCAGCGTCATCAGCGAGACGGCCTCGTCTTCGGCGCCGCCGTCGCGATCCATCACCAGCGAGATGTGTTCGAGGAAGCCTTGCAGGTTCTCGAACTCTTCCATCGAGCGCACCAACTCTTTAAGGTTATCCAGCCGGCCCGCGGCGTCGGCGGAGCGGTCCTTCTGCCACATCTCGGTATAGCCGCTCTCGTCGAGCACGATTTCGGCGAGCTCAGTATGCGACGTTACTTCGCGCTGCGCGCGCCAGCGGTCGAAATGCAGGATGAGGTCGCGCAAGCTCCCGCGCGCCTTCGGCTTCAACTCGTCGGTCTCGACCACGGCGCGGGCGGCCTCGAACAGGGGGATACGTCGTTTGCGGGCGTGGTCGTGCAGCATCTGCACGGTGGCGTCGCCAAGTCCGCGCTTGGGCACGTTGACGATGCGCTCGAAGGCGAGATCGTCGGCCGGCGAGTTGATCGTGCGCAGGTAGGCCAGCGCGTCGCGGATTTCGGCGCGCTCATAGAACCGCGGACCGCCGATCACGCGATAGGGCAGGCCGAGCGTGACGAAACGGTCTTCGAACTCGCGCATCTGGAACGAGGCCCGCACCAGGATCGCGACCTCGTTGAGGTTTTCCCCCGATCGCTGCAGTTCCTCGATCTCCTCGCCGATGGCGCGGGCTTCCTCTTCCGAGTCCCAGGAGCCGGTCACGGTGACCTTTTCGCCGTCGACATCCTCGGTACGCAGCGTCTTGCCGAGCCGGCCTTCGTTGTGCGCGATCAGATGCGAGGCGGCGGCGAGGATATGGCCTGTCGAGCGGTAATTGCGCTCGAGCCGGATAACCTTAGCGCCGGGAAAATCGTGTTCGAAGCGCAGGATATTGTCGACCTCCGCGCCGCGCCAGCCATAGATCGACTGGTCGTCGTCGCCGACGCAGCAGATGTTCTTGAGGGGAGCACTGGACTGCGGCGGCGCCACAGTCTCCGTCATTCCGGGATGCGCTGAAAGCGCAGACCCGGAATCCCGAGCTGGGTCCTCTTCATCTCTGGATTCCGGGTTCACGCCTGCGGCGTGCTCCGGAATGACGGCGGGCTCGGTGTGCCCCGGAATAATCGCCGAGAGCGGCACGCCGGGGCGCGACGGCGCCTGCGACAACAGCCTTAGCCACAGATACTGCGCGACGTTGGTGTCCTGGTATTCGTCGACCAGGATGAACTTGAACCGGTTCTGGTACTGCCGCAGCACATCGGGGTTTTCGCGGAACAGCCGGATGTTCTCCAGCAGGAGATCGCCGAAATCGGCGGCGTTGAGAATCTTCAGCCGCTCCTGATAGCTGGCGTAGAGTTTTCCGCCCTTGCCATTGCCGAACATCGCGGCCTCGCCCGCCGGCACCTGCGAAGGCGTCAGCCCGCGGTTCTTCCAGCCGTCGATCAGTCCGGCCAGCATGCGCGCCGGCCAGCGCTTGTCGTCGATGTTTTCGGCCTGCAGGAGTTGCTTGAGCAGCCGCACCTGGTCGTCGACGTCGAGCACGGTGAAGTTGGATTTGAGCTGCACCAGTTCGGCGTGGAAGCGCAGGATGCGCCCGCCGATCGAGTGGAAGGTGCCAAGCCACGGCATGCCTTCGACGGCCTGGCCGAGCATCTGGCCGAGGCGGAGCTTCATCTCGCGCGCGGCCTTGTTGGTGAAGGTCACCGACAGGATTTCCTGCGGGCGCGCACGGCCCTGGCTCAGGATGTGGGCGATTCGCGTGGTCAGCACCCGCGTCTTGCCGGTGCCGGCGCCGGCCAGCACCAGAACCGGTCCGTCCAGCGTCACGACCGCATCGCGCTGTTCGGGATTGAGGCCGTTGAGATATTGCGGACCGGCCGCGGCCCGCGCACGCGCGGCGATGCCGCCAGCCGCAGGCTGGTGCTCGGGGACGCCGCGATGGGGCAGTTTGCTCGGCTCGGTCATGCTCGAATCGTCTTGGCCCCACGATGGCACCGTGAGGCGATAAAGGGGAGCCTTCATAGCAAGGATTATGGGCCATATAGGGCCTGTCCGGGCGTTTTGACAGGTTTTATCCCGGCGCTCCTGCAGGCCCGCTTTCGCGACCATGCGGTGATTTTGTTCCGCTGGAATCGTCAAATTTTGGGGTTTCGCCGCCAGGAACCTTCGTTTCCGGGCCGGATTATTCTGTCAGTCGGTGGGCGACGCTGCTGTCGGCGCCATCGGGAGAGCAACAGCCAATCGAGGTCGTATCATGCTGAGCTGGGTCATTACGTTTCTGGTCGTCGCGTTGATCGCTGGTATTCTGGGCTTCGGCGGCATCGCCGGTGTCTCTGTCGAAATCGCCAAGGCAATCTTCTTTATCGCCGTGATCCTGTTTCTGGTCTCGGCCGTGGTCGGACTGGTGCGCGGACGCAGCAACGTCTAGCTGTTCGGCCAGGTACAAAGATTAGCGGCGACGGTACGCTATGAACCGTCGCCGCCGTAATCCCTCGGGATTTCGTCAGCGCTTGACGATGACGATTTCCAGATACTCGCCTGGCAGCACCATGGTGCCGTCCTCGGCACGGTTCATCGAGGCGATCAGTTTCAGGATATCGTCGGCAAGATGGCGCTGGTTGGTTTCATCAAGTGCAGCAAAGGCTTTCAGCATCGGGCCGTAGTAACTCCTGAACACGTCGAGAAAGTGCATCGGCGAGCGGTAGCGGAACGTGAAGTGACGCTTCTCGGCCTTGATCGAGGCGGCGGATGTTCCGAACATCTCCGTAATGCGCGCCTGCGTTCCCCACAGTGCCGGCGATTTCGCGCCGGCCGGCGGCGGCAAATATTTGCCGAGCGTCTTGAACAACTGCCCGATAAAACCATCCGGCGTCCAGTTGGCGAGGCCGATCTTGCCGCCGCTCTTGCACACCCGCAGCAATTCGGATGCCGCGCGGTCCTGGTCCGGGGTGAACATCACGCCGAAGGTCGAGAGCACGGCATCGAACGTCGCGTCACCGAAGTCGAGAGCTTCCGCATCCGCTTCCTTGAACTGGACCGAGAGGCCTTCCGCCGTGGCGCGCGCGCGGCCGCGTTCGAGCAGGCTCGGCACATAGTCGGTCGAGATCACGTCGCACCAGCGGTGCGCGGCGGCGAGCGTCGCGTTGCCGTTGCCGGCGGCGACGTCAAGCACCTTCTGACCGGCCCGGAGGTCGAGCGCTTCGCACAGCTCTTCGCCGACGATCTGCAGGGTGGTGCCGACAATTGCATAGTCGCCGGACGACCAGGCGCCGTGCTGCCTGGTTTTGAGGGCGGAAAGATCAATCTGGCCGGGTTGTTCATTTTTGACGGCAGTGGATGTAGCCATGTGCGAGGTCCTCCTCTGAGGCGTGGATTTGACGGATTGGGCGTGGCCCGGGCTTAGTCCCGGCGGGCTTCAGGCGCCTATCCACTTCGCGACATGGCTATCCCGATCGTGAACCTTTCGGCTGTCCGCCGGACTCACAACCAGGGGTCTTCGGAGTTGCGGATGATTACCAGTCAGGACGTTTCACTGGCGACGTCGCCGGTGCCCCGCGGCGTCCGGCGCGCGCTGGACGCGATGCGTTCCAACATCGGCCACAACTGGCGCTTGACGGAACTCGCAGCCATCGCCGGCACTTCCGGCCGAACCTTGCAGCGCCAGTTCCTCACCTTCGTCGGCAAGACCCCGCACGCCGTGCTTCGCGAGACCGGGCTCGAATGCGCCCGCCGCGAATTGTTGCAGGGCGTGCCCGGCGTCAAGATCATGGATGTGGCGCTGCGCTGCGGCTTTCCCCATTTCGGACGATTCTCGATCGCGTATCGCCGCCGCTACGGCGAGACGCCGTCGCAGACGCTGACGCGGCAGGCGGTGTTCACGGCCTCATTCGCTACGATGCCCTCGCTGCTTATGCCGATGCGGGACCGGCCCGCGATGGCGTTTGGTCCGATCGAGGCGGCGGCGGAAAATCGGGAGATGGCCGCTGATATTGCCGACGACCTCGTGGCCGCACTGACGCGCGCCGGGGTTTCGGTCGTCACGGGGGGGCGGGCGGCCCGCCATCTTCTGACCGCAGCGATCAGGGGAACGGGTGTCCAGACCCAGCTTGTCGTCAGGCTGATCGACACCGAAACCGGCGGCCAGCTCTGGGCGCATCGCGCTGATGGTGTCCTGCGTGACGAGACCTCAAGCGGCGAATACCTCGCGGTCAGGATCGCGGCGGCGCTGCAGCCCTGTCTGCGGTTGGCCGAGATCGATCACGCGCTGCGAAAGCCTGCGGCCTGCCTTGGCGCCTACGACCTGGCGCTGCGCGCCATGCCCGGCGTTCTCTCCCTCGATGCCAACGGCAACGCCCGTGCGCTCGAATTGCTCGATCGAGCGCTGGATATCGATCCGGACCATCCGCTCGCCACCGCGCTTGCCGCCTGGGTGCATGTTCAGCGTGTCGTCTATCATTTCACATCCGCAGCCCTGCGGGAGCGCGCCCGAAGCCTCGAACTCGTGCACAAGGCGCGGACGCTGCGCACCGACGCCACGGTGCTGTCGATCCTGGGTAATGCTCTATCGCTGCTCAACGAGTTCGATACCGCAGATCTGGTCATTCGCAAGGCGCTCACCGTCGACGGCGGATCGGCATGGGCGTGGAGCCGCAGCGGATGGATCGACGTCTACAAGGGTGACCCGCAATCGGCGATCGAGCGTTTCAAGATCGCGCTCGACCTCGCGCCCCACGATCCGCTGGCGTTCAACAGCATCGTCGGGATCGGCTGTGCGCTTTTCACCGCCGGTCAGTACGCCGAAGGGGCGCGCTGGCAGGAGCGGGCGCTGGCGGAGCATCCTTCCGCAAGCTGGGTGCATCGAACGCTGTGCCCGTCCTATGTGCTCGCCGGTCAGGCCTCGCAGGCGCGCCGCAGCCTCGGAGCGCTGCGGCAGCATTACCCTGGTCTCACGGTGCCGGAAGTGCAGCGCGGCATGCCGCCGCTGCCGCCAAGCCAGTGCGATCTGGTGGTCGGCGCGTTGCAGGAGGCCGGGCTTCCGGGTTGAACCGAAACCTATTTCTGCGGCATCGCAACCTTGCGGCCGATCCCCTCGGGCCGCGGCGCTGCGGCATGCGAATCCACCACCGCCTGGATACGGGCGCGGATATCGGGCGGGAAGGGAGCCACTTTCCGCGCCTTCATGTCCATATGGAGCGTCATGTTTTCCGACGTCGCGGAGAGCCAGCCTTCGGTCGCGTGGCGCAGTTCCTCGAAGGTATGCAGCCGCTTCGCGTCATGACCTAACAGATAAACCGAAATCTGAACGGGATCGCCGAGGTGAATCTCGCGCAGATAGCGAACATGGGCTTCGGCGGTGAAGGTCGAGGCGTGGCGTTCCTTCATGTAGGCCGGTCCGATCCCGAGCTGCAGCCACATCTCGTCGATCGCGCGATCCATCATCACGTTGTAATAGGCCATGTTGAGATGGCCGTTATAGTCGATCCATTGCGGCTCGATCTGCATCACCGACGACAGGAACGGGGCCGGCGGCAGCGGCATATTCTTCAGGCGGTCGCCGGCGGCGGCAGCGGTCGTCATCATCCATCCCTTTGCTTTTACGGGTCTCTTGACCCCCCTTATATCCTTTGCCACGGTCCGCTCAAATCCGGGAGGAATTTGCCGTGGCGACGACGATATCAGGTAGTGTGAAGCGGCCGGAGCCGCAGGCGCTGGCAAGCGCAATCGAGGCGCTGGCAGCGCGATTCGGCAACCGGCTGATTACCTCCTTGGCCGTACGCGAGCAGCATGCCCATACCACCACATGGCTGCCGACGCAGCCGCCGGACGCGGTGGTGATGGCGCAGGAAACCTCCGATATCCAGGACGTGGTGCGGATCTGCGCCAAACACGCTGTTCCCGTGATTGCCTTCGGCACCGGCACCTCTCTGGAGGGCCAGGTCAATGCGCCGGCCGGCGGCGTCTGCATCGATTTGCGCGACATGAACCGGATTCTCGAAGTTCATGCCGAGGACCTGGATTGCGTGATCCAGCCGGGCGTCACCCGCAAGGCGCTGAACGAGCATCTGCGCGACCAGGGATTGTTCTTCCCGATCGATCCCGGCGCCGACGCTTCGCTCGGCGGCATGGCCTCGACGCGGGCCTCCGGGACCAACGCGGTGCGCTACGGCACCATGCGCGACAACGTGCTGGCGCTCAAAGTGGTGCGCGGCGACGGCGAGATCATCACGACCGGCACGCGGGCGAAAAAATCATCGGCCGGCTACGACCTGACGCATCTGTTCGTCGGCGCCGAAGGCACGCTCGGCATCATCTCCGAACTCACCATGAAGCTGCGCGGCATCCCCGAGACGATCGCGGCCGCCGCCTGTTCGTTCGAGACCGTGCGCGGCGCCTGTCAGGCCACCATCCTCGCCATCCAGACCGGCATTCCGCTGGCGCGGATCGAACTGCTCAACGCCGAGCAGGTCCGCGCCTGCAATGCCTATTCGAAGCTGACCCTGCCGGAGACGCCGCTGCTGCTGCTGGAATTCCATGGCAGCGAGGTCGAGGTCGCCGAGCAGTCGAGGAATTTCAGCGAGATCGCCAGGGAATGCGGCGGCGGCGATTTCACCTGGACCACCAAGCCCGAGGACCGCACGAAGTTGTGGCAGGCGCGGCATGACGCCTATTGGTCCGTGAAGGCGCTGCGGCCCGGGGCGGGCGTGGTGGCGACCGACGTTTGCGTGCCGATATCGCGGCTGGCCGATTGCGTCACCGAGACCGAGGACGATCTGAAGCGGCTCGGCCTGCTGTCGCCGATCGTCGGCCATGTCGGCGACGGCAATTTCCACTGTTCGCTGGTTTGCGACGTCGACAATAAGGAGGAAATGGCCCGCGGCGAGGACTTCATGCATCGCCTGGTCGAGCGCGCGCAGGCGATGGGTGGCACCTGCACCGGCGAGCACGGCATCGGTCAGGGCAAGCAGAAATACCTCGAGGCCGAGCTCGGCCCCGCGGCGATCGACGCCATGCGCGCGCTGAAGCAGGCGCTCGATCCGCAGAACATTTTCAATCCCGGCAAGATCGTGCCGGTGGGGTAGGGGGCGCGCGCTTAAAGCCAGTTGAAAGGAAATTCAGCGGCCGCAATGACCGGTGTCTGCTTTGCGAGGTAAAGCCGACTTCGAAGGTCTGGACTGGCATGTCGGTTAATGACCCAAAGCAACATTACTCAGGTATCGGGTCGATAGGGTCAGCTGGGGCGCGGTTGTAGAGCACTGCCACGAGCATATTGCCTGGTTCTGAAGTTGCATCGGTACGACAGGCGGTGACCTCTCCCGTTACCCCACTGGTATATTCCGCCACGACTTCGCCGAAGGCATTGCGCTGGACAGCGACCCTTTGTCCGGCTTCGACCTTGTCATTCAGCTTAACCAGCAGTTCAACAAACCCGCCGTTAGTCGCGTGTACGGCGTAGGCGCTGTTGCCAACAAAAATGTCTGTTTCCTTCCCAGTGCGGCCCATCGGCCCGGCGATGATCCCGTGGTGCTTGAGGACATTCATCGTTCCTTCCACGAACAGAGGGATCATGCTGCGATCCAAAATGCGCGATGCGCCAATCTCAGGAGTAAACGCAGGGATACCTGCATCGATGAAGGCGCTTGCCAAGATGCCGGGATAAGCCGGGTTATCAAAGATCTGATCGATGGGAAACAACTGCGCCATCGCGCGCACCTCTGGCAAGTCCATGCGGGCCAAATGGAACGCAGTCACGTCCATTCCAGTCGTCCCGGTATGAAAGTCCATGGCGTAGTCCGCATTCGGCCTGAGCAACCTGTTGAATAGCAACCCAGCGTGCCGCGAAGCCGCAGTAGGGCCGTTCTCATTCCCGGGCCACTCGCGATTTATGTCAATAAGATCGATGCCTCGTCCTGAATTCGGCCATCTCCGCGCCATGCCTTCAATTGCCGGGCGTGAGACATCCAAAACGGCCAATACCGCGCCTGACATTGCTGCCGGATCAAGCTGGTCCATGACAGTCTGTAACGTGCGCACCGAACTGATCTCGTCGCCATGCACACCGCTGACCAGCACGATGCGCTTGCCCGGTTTCGCACCCTTGGCAACCATCAAGGACACGTACCAATGTTGCCCAGTGACCATCTGCACCCCTTGAAAATAGAAGAGGTGCTTCTTGCCGGGCTCCAGATCATCGATGTTCAGTGCGCTGATGACCTTCTTTCCGTCAATCATGTCTCCGGTATAAACCGTTCCTCGTGACCCAGTATTTGCTTGGTCAGCAGCATGAGCGCCAGAGTTAGCGGCGAGCACAGCTGACGCGCCGACGGCTGCGAGCATGAAATCGCGTCGATCGAGACCTTCCCTGGATTCGTCCCACATGGCGAGGATCCTTTCATATTGCTGTGCGGAGATCCGCCAATATTAGCCACAAACATCCCTGGTGTCGCTTTTAGCTTGAACTATAAATTCGTGGGCACCGGCGGGACGCCAGGGTTTTCGTTGACTGGACTCACAACGCCGATGTCCATTTTT
>CAWHFN010000021.1:0-108162 GCA_963828475.1 uncultured Alphaproteobacteria bacterium | reverse complement strand
GCAAGTTCAACCTGCCCGCAAGCCTGGTGGAAGCGATCCCGCAGATCGGCGATCACGATACCGCCGTGCTGATGCACAATGACGGCGTGGTGCAGGGCCTGTCCGAAGTTCCCTTCATGCAGGATGTCGATCACTGGGGCGTGCTGACCATCGGCACCGGCCTCGGCAATGCGCGCTTCACCAACCGGCGCAAGGAAAGCGGCAAGGACGAGAAGAAGTCGAAGAAGAGCCGGGACTAGAGCATGATCCGGAAAAGTGGGTACCGGTTTTCCGAAAAGATCATGCTCAAATCAAAGAGATAGAGCGGGATGACGATTCGAAGAATAGTCATCCCGCTCTAGTTCCTGAATTAACGTTTTGCGCCGGTAGTAAGGTTGACTGGTTAGGTTAAAACCGGGTTCGCGTTGCTGATTCTGCAGCGGTCGCTACCGTCATTTCGTCGCTCCGGCTGGCTGGCGAAGCCGCACTTCCCGGCCAGAATTTCAAAGCAGCGGCACGGGACCGCCGGTTTTTTGTCGCGTCTGGCGGTCCCACCCCCTCATCTTCATTTCCAGCCGATGCGCGCAAAGAACGCCGCGATGTCAGATGCCGCGCGATCGGGATCCTCGCGATGGGGAAAGTGGCCGACATCCCCAAACATCGCGAGGTCGAGATTTGTAAAGGTCTCGCCGAGCCGGTCGGTCCATTGATAGGGAAACAGCGGATCATGCTCGGCCCAGCGAACGCAGGTCGGCACGCCGATCGGCGGCAGCGCCGGCGCTTCATCCCTCATCATCCTGATCCGGCCGGCATGGGCTGCGCGGTAATGCGCGAAGCCGCCGGCGAGGTTGCCGGGTTTCAGGAAATTGTCAGTGAAGGCCTCGAGTTGATCGTCAAAGGCGTGCTTGCGATGCGACCAGGCTTTCAGGAAATGCCCGATATAGCGCCGGCAGCTTTCGCGGCTCGCACTGAGGAGGGCAGGCGCCATCTCCATCTGGTGAAAGGATTGATACCAGATGTTGTTGAGGCGCTCCGGCTCCGCCATCCGCGAGCCGATGCCGGGATAAACGAAATCGAAAAAGAACAGCCCGGCGATGCGCGCGGGCGCCAGCCGCGCCAGCGGCTGCATCAAGGCACCGCCGACATCATGACCGACGATGCCGGCCTCGGCGAGACCAAGCGCATCCATCAGCGCCAGCATGTCGGCGGCCTGCTGGTCGGGTCCGAACGGCCCGTCCGGCTTGTCGCTGTCGCCGAAGCCGCGCAGGTCGGGCGCATACAGCGTGAAGCGATCGGCGAGCCGCGTCATGACAGGCTCCCAGGTCAGCCAGAATTCGGGCCAGCCATGCAGCAACAGCAGCGGCCGCCCGGCGCCGAGGCGGGCCACGTGAAACGACGCGCCATTGGCCCGAACCGTCAAATGCTCCATTTCCGGCTCCCTTTTTGCTCCCCGGCACGGAGGCGGATTTCTTGGTCCCGCGCCTTGCCCGGCCCGCCATCCTCGCCTAGAACTCGCCCCGACCGCGGGTCGAGGAATCACCCGTCATGGCGCCTGGAGAGGTGGCAGAGTGGTCGAATGCACCGCACTCGAAATGCGGCATAGGTGCAAGCCTATCGGGGGTTCGAATCCCTCCCTCTCCGCCAAATCAGACTGATTTCGTTGAAGAATAAAACGCGTTGAGTGCCTAGTCCTGCCCTTAGCCTACGCGACGAAAAAGCAGCAAATCCGACGTGATCCTTGCTAATAGAGCCCCGCCAGGTGGCCGCCGGGTCGCGGCTCGCTCGGTTTGCAAGTCAAAATTTGTGCGATGGGACAGCGTTGTTGAAGGCACCGTGCCAGCCAAAGAGAAATCGTGTAGGTTGAAGCCAAGGAAGCTTTTGCACATGGCCGGAAGACAAGCAGACGTGATCCCGCTGGGCATCGGCTACTACACGGTGCCGGAGGCCGCTCGGCTTTTGAGAATGCCAGCCGTAAATATAAGGCGGTGGCTCGGTGGCTACAAATTCACGAAGGGGGAAGACGAGTTCGTCATGCCGCCTCTGTGGACGCCGCAATTGCCGCGTGAAGAGGATCATCTTGAATTAGGCTTCCGCGATCTTATCGAGCTTCGGTTCGTCCATGCCTTCACCAAAGCGAATCTCAGTCTAATCACCATCCGTCAGTGTTTGGAGTTTGCTCGGGAAGCCGTGAACGATGATCGCCCCTTTTCAACACGCCGTTTTCAGACTGACGGCCGGACAATTTTCCTTAACAGCGCGCTCCAAACTGGTGAGGAAGAATTACTGGACCTAACAAAACGCCAGTATGTGTTAAAGCAGATTATCGAACGCACGTTTAAGGACCTTGATATCGAAAACGACGCTGTTACGCGTTGGAGGCCATTCAAGGGGAAGAATTCAATCGTAATCGACCCGCAGCGCGCGTTCGGTCAACCAATAGCAGCCAACTACGGGGTCCCGACCGCGACTCTCGCGGATGCGGTCAAGGCCGAAGGGTCTGTCGGTCGGGCAGCACAACTATTTGACGTGCCCAACAGTGTCGTTCGAGATGCCGTTCAATTTGAAAAGGCGCTCATCGCAGCGTGAAAATTCTCGTTGACGAAAATTTGCCGCCGGCGCTAGCGAAAGGCGCTGGCAGCGATTTTTGCAGGTCAACATGAAATCATCCACCTTCGTGAAAGGTTTGGACCCGGCATCAGCGACATTGAATGGATCAATACGCTAAATCAGGAAGGCAACTGGGTCATCATTTCTGGTGATCGTCGGATCACACGAAACAGAGCCGAGTATCACGCCTTTCGCAGTTCACGTCTCATAGGATTCTTTCTGTCGCCAGGACTTCAGAAATCCAAGTCAATAAAACAGATGGAGCGCATCCTTGCACTTTGGGAAAGCATCGAAGAGTTGTGCGCTCGAGTGGAAGGAGGAGCAGTATTCGAACTTCCCATGAAGACAACACGCGTGAAACAGCTAAAAGTCTAGCCCCTGCAAGGCTAGGCGATGTAGCGGGAGTTCCCTGGCCTCTATTCACTTCCCGCCGCAATGAGTGGTTCAGATAGGTAACGGCCTCGTTGCAGCGGCGGCATCGTGCGCGAGGGCAAACGAGGCGGCCTGCGAACCGGCCCCATCCTACTTTGCATGGGGTTGTTTTCGATATTTTGGATCCGGACCGGAAAACGCGGTTTCTAACTCGCCACCTCACAAACCACCTCGCCGCCACCTCGCCCTGTAATCTCCGCGATCTTGCCGTCGACGATGTGGATGCGGCGGTCGGCGCGGGCGGCCAGTGCGGGATCGTGGGTCACCACGACCACGGTCTGGCCCTGGTCCGCGATGTCGCGGAGGATCGAAAACACCTGTTCGGTCGATGCGGTATCGAGTGCGCCGGTCGGCTCGTCGGCCACGATGATCTCGGGGCGGTTGGCCAGCGCGCGGGCGATGGCGACGCGCTGGCGCTGGCCGCCGGAGAGCTGGTTGGGGCGCTTGTGCGCGTGCTCTTCAAGTCCGAGCGAGCCGAGCAGGGCAAGGCCGCGCTCGCGCATGTCGGCTTCAGACATAACGCCGGCGGCGCGCATCGGCAGCAGCACATTGTCGAGCGAGGTGAACTCCGGCAGCAGGAAATGAAACTGGAACACAAAGCCGCATTTGGTCAGGCGGACATCGGCGCGGTCCGATTCCGACAGTTTCGAAGTCGGCTGGCCGCAGATGATGACCTCGCCTTCGCTGGGCGCATCGAGCAGGCCCAGCAGATACAGCAGCGACGATTTGCCCGATCCCGACGGCCCGGTGATGGCGACGAACTCGCCCTTGTTCACCGCAAGATCGATGCCGTTGACGAGGGTGTGCGTAACAGTGCCCTCGATGCGGCGAACCAGCTCCACCGCCTGCAATGCGACCTCGGTCATGATGCCCCCCGGATGATTTCAACTGGATGGACGCGCGTCGCCTTGCGCGCCGGGAAATAGGCCGCACCCGCGCAGCAGAGCAGGGATATGCCGCCGGCGATCACATAGTGCATCAGCGAGTAATAAATCTGCAGCGGAACGGTGGTGCCCGTCAGCGGATTGAAGATCGTGATCTTCGACCAGCCGTAGCAGAGCAGGTAACCGAGGACCCATCCGAACAGGATGCCGACCACGCCGATGATGATGGATTCGATGATGAAGATCCGTCGCACCGCATATTCGCGCATGCCGAGCGACTTCATGATCGCGATGTCCTGGCGCTTCTCGTGGGTGATCGTCGAGATGATGTTGTAGGTGGCGAACGACGACGTCAGCAGCATCGCGCCCATCACGGTGAGCACGATGAAGTCGCGCACGGAAAAGGTCGACAGCAGGTCGGCATTGGCTTCCTGCCAGGACACTGATTTGTAGCCGGTCTGCGCCTCGACCTGGGCTGCGACCTTTTGCGCCGACATCGGATCGCTCAGCCGCAGCCGCAGCTGGTTGACGACGCCACTTTGGCCCATCATGACCTGCGCCGGCCCCATCAGCGAATAGATCTGGCTCTCGTCGACGCGCTTCAGGCCGGAGCGATACAGCCCGGCCACCGTCGAATTCAGCTGGACGCCCTGGCCGCCGATCAACAGGACGGTGTTGCCGGTTTTCACGCCGAGCTTTTCCGCCAGCGCCTCGCCCATGATGATGCCGTTCGGCGCGCGTGAAAGGTCGTCGAGCTTGCCCTCACGCATTTGCGCGGCGAGCTTCGAGACATGAATCTCGCGGCGGGGGTCGATGCCGCTCAAGGTGATGCCGATGCGCGCGCCGCCGTGGTTGATGATCGCCGTGGTCTTGACCGAGGGCGCCACGTCGCCGGGTATCCAGGAGCGCAGCGAGCTCATCACCGATTCCGGATATTTGATGCCGGGACGCTTGCCGACATTGGCGATGTCGGGCATCTGGACCGCCGCATATTCCTGCTCCGCCGGTTGCACCGGCACGGAACGCCGCTCATCCTCGACCGTGATATGCGGCATGGTGTCGACGAGCTGCCGCAGGAAGTCGATCTGCGAACCCTGCATCAGGCCCGCCATCATGATGGTGAAGCCGACGCCCATGGACACGCCGGCCATGCCCACGAGAGTCTGCCGCACCCGGGAGCTGACATGGGTCCATGCAATGCTGAATAGAAGTTTCACGGCGGCTACCGGCTGTTGCTGATGAAATTGCGACGCGCGTCATTGACGACGGAATCGATGTGGGCGGTCATGGCTGCCGAAATCACCGCATCATCGGGATCCGAAGGCACCGCGGCGACCGAGGCTACGGAGGCTACCACGGTGGCTTCGGGTGTTGCGACCGGCTGATCGATAGGTTCACTCGCGGGCGACCGGTTCTGCGGCCCTGGTCAGGCTGTTGTCGATGCGAATCCTGGCGCCGTCGGCGAGATCCCTGCGGGCGGGCGAAAGCACGGTGGTGCCCTTGGATATGTCGCCGATAATCTCGATGTTGCGGCTGCCGCGGATGCCGACCGTCACGGGCACGCGCCTGATCCGGCCGTCATCGACCATCTGAACCGCATCGCCTGCCACGGCCTCTGCCGGCACGACGATGGCCGCCTGCTTCTCGCGGAAAATGATGTTGGTCTCGACCGACATGCCGATCCGCAGCGGCGTATCCTGTGGCAGCCGCAAATAGACCCGGAAGGTCTTTCGGGTCGGGTCGCCCTTGGGCGTGATCTGGGAGACCGTGGCGCGCAAGCGCCCTTCCGGGAAAAGCCTCGCTGCGCAGAAAAGCCTTCTGGCCGGCCGCGATGCGGTTGATTTCTTCCTCATTGATTTCGGCAACGACCTGCATCGGCGCCGGCGGCCCTACCCAGAACAGGACATCGGTGGGGCCGGCGATCTCGCCGACCTCGCTGTCGCGCCGCAGCACCATGCCGTCGAGCGGAGCTCTCAAGATCAGCGAGTCGAGCCGCACCTTCTGCGCGGCGATCCGCGACTTTGCTTCCTCGAGCTTGGTCCAGCGCTGCTCGTACTCGGTGCGCGTGGCGTCGTTCTTGTCGCGATCCTTCTCGGCGCGCGCCAGATCGCGTTCGAGCTGGCCGCGATTGATTTCCATCTGCTCCAGCGCGCTGCGCTCCTCGGCGTCGTCCTGGCGGCCGAGGATCTGGCCGGACTTGACCACCTGTCCCTCGCATCGGCAAAGGTCGACCAGCCGGCGGCGCTGCAGCGGCACCACCTTGGCCCAGCGCTCGGGCTCGACGGTGCCTGTTCCATAAACCGCTTCGGAAACCGCCGCGAGGCTCGCATAACTGGTGGTCACCAGCGGTGGATGAAGCAAATTGGAGTAGGCGTAATAGCCGGCCCCTGTTGCGGCGATGGCCAGAATGCCCGTTGCGATCAGATGCTTCAATTTCATGGTGTGTCCCCTTAAATCAGAAACCAAACCGCTTGCGCAGGCCCTGCGGAACCTGGTCGAGCAGCTCACGGGCATCGTCTCGCCTTGCATTCTTCACGGGAGCCGCCGACGCAGCCTTGGGGGATGCCGGCAATACCGTGACGTTGGATGGCGCCGGCTGCGAGGCCGCGGGCGCCGTCGAGACTGCGGGCGCGGGCTGTACGACCGCGGGTGCAGGCGGGGGCGCCGCCGGCGCGGCCTGGTCCTGCTCTACAGACCTTTCGATATTCGAAGCCTTGGCCGCGCCAGCCGTCCGAACGGCGCGCCAGGCTCTCGCGGCCACCACGGCATGGCCGATCTCATCGCTCGTCATCTTCTTCATGAGCAGCGACATCAGCTGCCGCGCGCCGTTGCGGTCCTCGTCGAGTTTGCTCGCCGAAGCGACGATGTAGGCCCAGCGATAGGCTTTCACATTGTCCTTCGCTGTGCCGCGCCCGCTCGCGTAGAGGCCGGCGACGATCAACATGGCGTGGGCGTGCCCCTGATCGGCGGCGCGCGAGAACCAGCGAAATGCCTCCGCGTCGCTCCGCGTACGGCCGACGCCTGCCGAATGAAGCGCCCCGAGATAGAACTGGGCATCGTCATCGCCCGCTTGCGCTGCCTGTTCGTAGTAACTGGCCATTTTCTGATCGGCCGCCGCGTCGGCGTGGGCTGTGTGGGGGACGATCAGCAGAGCGGAGCAGCAGGCCATGACGACAGCGGCTCGCTTCATGGCCGCCGACATTGCGCAACGAAATCCTGGCCGCAATGATCGGCTTGAGATCGGGTCGATCGATCGGAAATTTGGGATGCGCCACATTGTTGTACGCTTTCAGCTGTGTGCTTTTGTGCCAGAAAGGCGACTGACGCGGGCTAAGTCCCCCCACAGCACCTCTCGCGAATTGAAGCCTAGCCCAGCTGCGCGCCGACAAATGTGCGGGGCATCACACATCCAGCTGTCGCGTCCGGAAACCGGCTTTCTCTGCCGGTTCCGTTCGATGCACGTCGAACGCGAAGCCAGGGCAAATGCGTTTCAAGGATGTGGCGCTTGCGGAGCAGGCATCGAGGCTCAGGCCCGCCATCGAACTTGCGGCCGCGCCAGGCGGACGATCGTGGTCATCGTCATGGAATCGAGAAACTCGCCCGAGCTTTTCGGCCCGAACGAGCTTCTTTTCTTCGTCTCGAATCAATAGTAGCGGGCGCAGACATTGACCGGGCCGTAGGGGCTCCATTTCCAGCAGCTGTTGTAAGCGAAGAAATGGCGATGGTGATGATGCCCAAAAAGACCATGGCCAAAATGACCATGGCCAAACCCGTGGCCTCCGTGACCGCCATGACCGTGACCGCCAGCGAAAGCCTGACCCGGGATGGCCAGGGAAGCGGTGGTCAACGCCAGCGCAGCGATCGCAGCGGTAATGATCTTGTTGATTTTCGTCATGGACGTCTCCTGAGGTTGGGCAGAGCGGTGATCGCTCTGCGATTATCCATCCCTAGAGGCGCCGGCTGCGATGCGATGTGATCAAGGTCACCCAATTGGTATGACCCGGGGAGTGAGGTATCTTTCTTCGTGCGTGGCGCGATGATTGGCTGAAGCTGGCCTCAAAGCGCGATGCCTTGAGGCCATCACATGCGCATCGGCGAACTCTTCATCCTCGGCTTCTTCGGCAAGACCGTCCCAGCATGGCTGAAGCAATTCGCCGCCCGCTACGGCCTCGGCGGCGCGATCCTGTTCGACTATTCCTGCCGGACGCAGCAATACGACAACAACATCGAATCGCCCGAACAGGTGCAGCGCCTCTGCGCGGAGATTGCCGCGCTGCCTTCCGCGCCGATGGTATTCATCGACCAGGAGGGCGGCCTGGTGCGGCGACTGAAGGAAAGCCGTGGCTTTGCGCCCTTGCCGAGCGCAAAGGAGTTCAACCATCTCGCGCCGGATCGCAAGCGCGCGATCCTCACCGCCAGCTTTGCCGAGATGCGGCAGCTCGGCATCCGCTATGATTTCGCGCCGGTCATCGACGTCGATTACAACCCCGACAATCCCAATATCGGCAGGATCAAGCGTTCGTTTTCCGCCGATATCGCCGAGGTGGAAGCCAATGCGCTGCTGGCAAACGAGGTGGCGCGGGTGCAGCGCATCGGCCTGTGCCTGAAGCATTTCCCCGGCATTGGCGGCGCGGCGGTGGATTCGCATCAGGAATTCATGGATATCTCCGATGCGCTTCGGGATGAACAGGAAGAGCTGTTCTATTCGCTCGCACCAAAAATGTTCGGCGATGCGGTGCTGGTCAGCCATGCCATCGTCCGCCAATGGGACAAGGATCGTCCGATGACGTTGTCAGCGGCGGGGCTTGGCCGCTTGCGCAAGCGCCTTCCGGATACCCTCCTGGTCACCGACGACATGCAGATGCAGGGATTGCAGAAAGCGCTCGGCACGCGGGAGGCCAGCCTGCAATCGCTGAAAGCCGGCATGGACATGCTCTGCATCGGCAACAATCTGTTCGATCAGGAGCAGGAAATGGCCGGCATCGCCCAATACGTCGAAGCGAGCCTGTGCGACAGGACCTTGTCCGGTTCGGCAATAGAGAAATCGATCGCGCGGGTGGCTAAGCGCAAGGCGCTCCTGATGGCCTGAGGGGTGGAACCCGAGGTCATCTAGATCAAATCCGCCGAACGATCTGTTGCCTTGCAAGGCCGTTGAGTTTACAAGCCTTTTTTCAACGGAAAGACCGGCGATGGCCCATAATTTCGCGATCAATGACGACGTTCATCACCAGCAGCAGGGCCCGCAGGGCCGCGCCACGGCGAAAGAACGCAGCATCTACACCATCGTGACCTGCCTGCCGATCGAGGCCGATGGTCGCCCGCGCTATCGTATCAAGAGCAAGACCGAGAACATCGAGCGCGTCGTGACCGAGGAACAGATCTCCAGGCTCGGCTGATCCCGGGGGGCGCATCGGAACTATTGCGCGCCGCCTTTACTGCGCCCTCTCGTGCGCCGCGATGCCGATCGCCTTGTAGTCATAGGTCGGATAGAACTCGGTGCGGTAGCTGCCCCAGGCGGTGTTCTCGAGGATGCGGTTGACTTCGCGCAACCGCGACGCCGGCAGCCGCAGCGTCACCACCTGGCCTACTCCCATCATCACGTACCAGCTCACGACCTCGACGCCCTCGGGCGGGAAAGCCTTGTAATATCCCTGGCGCTGGAGCTGCGCGTTGAGCTCGCTCAGCGGCCGCGACTGGTCGTGCTTTAAGAACACGGTCAGCATCACGGCGTTGTCGGCCGTCGGCGCCGCGTTCTCCGCCGGTGGCGATGCAGTTTGTGGCGGTGTGGTTTGTGCTGCCGCGCCCGAACCGAACGCCATAACGCCAGCCAAGAAACAGGTCGCCACGGCCATTCTCATCCATGATCCCTTTGCCTGCGACATCGCCGTCTCCTTTTTGAATTCGTTGCGGGATGATTTGAGCCTCGATCATTGCGAGGCCGCCGGGGCCTGTAAATCGGAAATCGGCAAGAAAGGACGGCGTCGCCCGCCTGCATTTTCGCGGCCGGTTGTGAAGCAAATCATACGCACGTGACGGAGCTTGCGCTAATCCGCGGCGAAGCGCGGCCATCCCAGTCTGCCGCCCCAATCTGCCCCAGCCTGCAAGGATCGAACCGATGAAAGCGCGGCGGATGGCCTATTGGTGGTTCAAATTAGTCGTCTCCGGACGATTTTTTGAAAAGTTCCTCAAGCTTCCCCGTCCCTGATCCCGTCTCCGCGACGACGGCCGACCCTGGTCTCGCCCGTTTACGCAAACGATCCCGGCCTGATGTCATGCGCCTCGCCGGCGCGGACCGCGGGTTGCGGCAGGGCCCCGGCCGGGTGCCTGGAAGCGGAGAAGGCGGAGGAGGGCCGGTTGAGACCCATTAACAAAGTAAATGCAGGAGCCGTGAAAATACGGGGCTGGCGGGCTACGATATTTACCTTCAAGTCATGGATTTTGGCCAAAACACCCAGTTTCGATTCGATTTAGGGGGTGTTTTGAGCCGTTTTCGGGCCGTCGATAGCGCGCCTCGGCGGGCTTCTCCGTATTCATACTGGTTCGGAAATTAACCATGAAGGAGCGTGCAGCCGATAAAACAGTTATATGTCAGGACAAGATCATCGCGCCGTTGATTCGCCCTTCACGAAGTGGATGGAAAGCATCACACCTCTCGAAGAGAATCCTGAGATCGTCCAACTGTCCGCCGCGCGCTCGCGTGCCGCGGAAGAGGCGAGCGCTACGATTGCAAGGCAGTTGAACGGACCCCTGACGGCGTTGCTGCTCTACATGAATGAGATCAAGCAGCACAGCCACCAGTTTTCGCAGGCGCCCGGCAACCGGCTCTATCTGCAACAGGTGGTGGAGAATGCGCTTCAGCAAACCGAGCGCGTCTGCGCCCTCGTGAAGCAGATCTCGGACAATCATCCGGCGGCGGCCTTCGATGCCGTTGGCAAGCAGACCAACGAGGCCCAGGTCCGCCATCCGGCGGACGGCGCCCGCAGGCCGGGCCAGATATTCGCCCGGGAGACCGGCCAGAAGCCGTTGACCAAGCGCGAGCGCGAGGTGCTGAGCCTGATCAGCGAAGGCTGCTCCAACAAGCAGGGCGCCTTGCGGATGAATATCAGCCCAAGGACATTCGAGAGCCATCGCGCCGAGGCCATGCGCAAGCTTGGCGCCCGCAACACTGCGGATCTGGTTCGCAAGGCGCTGCTGCAGCCGGCCTGATTGTTTTCCGAAAATGATGCCTGGGAAGCGCGGCGCGCAGCTTCAACCTTCAAGCTGTCGATGTGCCGGAAGGGCGTTTTCGAGCGCGGCATGCCCTCGGACTTGATCCGGGGATGGAAACCGGTTCGCGCCATCAAAAATCTGGAGATCGCGCGTTCTGCCGTTCAGCAGAAGTCCTCCACGAAGGAGCGCGTGCGCGGCGCGGGCCGCAACGCGAGCGTAGCTCTGGGCTCCTCCGGGATGATCGTGATGGTCCACGCTGCCGGAACGCTCGACTTGTTTTCGACGATCGATCGAACGTGGCCGGTGACCGCCGATCCGGCCGAGCGTACGGTTGCGGTCCTGCCATTGAACTGGGCGATACGGAAACGCCGTACTTCCTTTTGATCGCTCGTTTCAAACGTGAACATGAGGGGGACTCCGTTGGTCCCCGCAACTATCCTCAGTCAACGTTATCCGGAGGTGAAAATCTCAAACCGTAGAAGTACGGCTGGTCCGCGTCGGCGGCGCGGCCCTGGAGGCGGCGATGCGTTCCGGCGGATGTCAGCCGGCTGCGTCGGGGAATACCGCTTCCATCTTGGTCTTCAGCGTTGCGGCATTGAACGGCTTGACGATGTAATTGTTGACGCCGGCCTTCTTCGCGGCAATGACGTTTTCGGTCTTGGATTCAGCCGTAATCATGATGAAAGGCGTCTTTGAGAATTCCGGGCTGGCGCGGACTTCCTTGAGCAGGTCGTAACCGGTCATCGGCTCCATGTTCCAGTCGGAGATCACGAGGCCGTACCGCTTGGTCTGCAACTTGGCGAGCGCGGCCGATCCGTCGCTGGCCTCGTCGACATTCTCGAATCCAAGCTGCTTCAGAAGGTTGCGGATGATGCGGATCATGGTGCTGTAGTCATCGACCACCAGGATCGGCATCGACAAATCAAAAGCCATGTCCTTAACTCCGCGCAAGCAGCAAACCGCCGAACACAGGTGAATGCGCGTTGCATGCGAAAAGAGTCTCGATTGTCTTTTCCCGAACCCGCACCCGTCAGCACCGTGACAACTATCAGGGCTCATTGAACAGCGCGTTAACTCGGCGCCGGCCGAAACGCCGCAGAGGCGGCGATTGGCCGTAGTAATACGGTGAGGCGTCGGGGAATTGCGCAATCCTCGCGCGCAACGACGGCGCGATGCGTATCACAGATCGGGCTGCGTCGCCGTCGACCGCGGCAGGCCGTCACGCGGCCGCGCAGTGGATGCGTGGATGCAGCAACCTCGTGTACTGCGACTTGACCGTCGCGTAGCACTCGCAGGAAGTCTTGATCAGGCCGTCCACGTTGGTGATTTCGATATGGCCGCGGCTGTAGTGGATGAAGTTCGCCTGCTGCAGCGTGTTGGCCACCAGCGAAACGCTGTTGCGGCGCGCACCGATCATCTGGGCCATCGCTTCCTGGGTCAGGACGAGCTTGTCGCTGCCGGAGAGGTCGCGGGTATGCAACAGACATCGCGCCAGCCGGGACTCCACCGTGTGCGAGGCGTTGCAGCCCGCGGTCTGCTGGACCTGCGCATAGACGGCGAGGCCGTGCCGCGACAACGCGGTACGCAGCGTGGCGCTCTGGTCTGCGGCGCCACGAAGCTGATCGAGATCGATCGTCGAGGCGGCGCCGGGCACCAGCACCACGGCGGTGTTCAGCGCAACTGCGTCGCCGAGCGCGGAGAATGCACCGAAAATGCTGTCGCGGCCGATCATCGCGATCTGGACATGCTCGCCGCGCGCAAGCTCGACGACCAGCGAGATAACACCCTTGTGCGGGAGGTACGCACGCTTCAGCGTTTCGTCGACTTCGACGAGCACCATGTCCTGGCTGAGATCGGCGGCGCGCAGATGCGGACGGAGCAGTTCGAAATCATCCGCAGTCAGCGAGGACAGAAATCCATTCTGAGAACGAGGGGCTGAATCCAAAGCAGTCTCCTGCCTTACGGGCCAAGCCGGTCTCTGGCGTCCAATGCGTATAATCCAAATACAGCATGCATCCTCGCATATCCTATTGGCAAGAAAAATTGGCAAATAGCCGCACGCCCTCGGCGCCGCGGTCGGGCCGCATTATAAATCCGCATTATAGCGCCCCCCGCGGCCGTAGCTGGCGAGGCGTTCCCGCTGAAGCGCACGCGCCGCGATCGAGACCGCGGTGCACATCATCCTGCTAGGAATTCCTGGATCGGCGGCAGTGCCTTGCTGTCGCACAAATTACGCGCGGGCAACGACAGGCGCGACAAGCTGCCAACTTCGACTCGCCGGCGCCTGCCTTCCTGCGCATGGCGCTCGAACTCGGCGCCGGGCGCTGCTTGCTCAAGCCGTTCACGCCGGGGGCGCTGCTGGCGGTCGTTAACGAATGTCTTGCCGAAGCCGGATCCCGTTTCAGCGGCATCGCCCAGTCGAACTAGCGGCCCGTCGCCGATCGTTCGCCGCCTCGATGCGCGGCTATCGGTGGTCTTTCGCAATCTCCCGCCTTGGACGGCATCCGCCGGCGTCGTCGCCGCGACGGGCAGGAGAGCCTGCATCGTAGCACTCTGATTACCATAAATGACATTGCTTCGGCTCGCCAGAACCTGCTCTCGCTGCAGTCGACCGACTTCATCGACAACTCCGCCACCATCATGGTGATTGCCAACCTGGCCTCTGCCTCGACCCGTGCTGCGCACGCAGGCTTCCGTCTAGGGTTTGAACTTGTCGATCGTGCAGATCCGTCAGGACTTCTCGAAGAACCTGATCAACGTGCTGCAGACCGGCTCGTCGAACCGGACGGCGGCCGACACCAACGAGGAAGCGGTGAACAGCCAGGCGCTGTCGACCCGCCAGTCGATCGCGGTGTCCGGGCTGGCGCTGGCCAACCCGAGCCAGCCGAGCTCGCCGTCGAGGCTTTCAAGCGTCGCCTATCGCGCCTCGGCGGCATCTTCAGATTGCTCGCCGCGAACGGCCCGTGACAACTTTATTCACCATATCCGTATTAACACGGACGGCGAAATTAACGTAGCTGTGAAATCCGGAGGGTTAGTCTGCAGAAGGCCGATATCTGATTTTTTGGAAGGCATACTGATATGGATGACCTGTTGCGGGAGTTCCTGACAGAGACCAGCGAGAGCCTGGATACGGTCGACAATCAGTTGGTGCGGTTCGAGCAGGACCCGAGCGACGCGAAGATTCTGGATAACATCTTCCGCCTGGTGCACACCATCAAGGGCACCTGCGGCTTCCTGGGGCTGCCGCGGCTGGAAGCGCTGGCGCATGCCGGCGAGACGCTGATGGGTAAATTCCGCGACGGCATGCCGGTCAAGGCCGAAGCCGTGACGCTGATCCTGTCCTCGATCGACCGCATCAAGGAAATCCTCGCCGGCCTTGAAGCGACCGAGACCGAGCCCGAAGGCACCGACGAAGACCTGATCGAGAAACTGCATGCGATGGCCGAAGGCGCCAGGCACGCGGCCGAAGCGCCCGCTCAACCGGCGCCTGTCCCCGTGGTGGCCGCCCCGCCGGTGCAGCCCGCAATGACGGCGGGCACGCTGGTGGACCAGGTGCTGGAACGCCCGTTGCGTCCGGGCGAAGTCTCGCTCGACGACCTCGAGCGCGCCTTCCGCGAAACCGAGACCGAAGCCGCGCCCAAACCCGCGCCGGCCCCCGTCGCCAAGCCGGCCGCACCTGCGCCCGCCGCCGCCAAGCCCGCCCCGGCGCCCGAGCCGGAAGCCGCCAAGGAAGCCGCGAAGGAAACCGCCAAGGAAACCGCGAAGGCAAAGCCGGCCAAGAAGGCCGCGGTCGCCGACGAGCCCGACGTCCAGGAAGCCGACAAGATCGCCAACCAGTCGATCCGCGTCAACGTCGACACGCTCGAACATCTGATGACCATGGTCTCCGAGCTGGTCTTGACCCGCAACCAGCTTCTGGAAATCTCCCGCCGCAACGAGGACACCGAGTTCAAGGTGCCGCTGCAGCGTTTGTCGAACGTCACCGCCGAGCTGCAGGAAGGCGTCATGAAGACGCGGATGCAGCCGATCGGCAATGCCTGGCAGAAGCTGCCGCGCATCGTCCGCGACCTCTCCGGCGAACTCGGCAAGCAGATCGAGCTCGAGATGCACGGCGCCGATACCGAGCTCGACCGGCAGGTGCTCGACCTGATCAAGGATCCGTTGACGCACATGGTGCGCAACTCCGCCGACCACGGCCTGGAGACCCCGGCCGAGCGGCTGGCCTCAGGCAAGGGCGAGCAGGGCACGATCCGGCTTTCCGCCTATCACGAGGGCGGCCACATCATCATCTGCATCGCCGATAACGGCCGCGGGCTGAACACCGAGCGGATCAAGGCCAAGGCGTTGCAGAACGGTCTCGTCAGCGAGGCCGAGCTGGAGAAGATGACCGAAGCCCAGATCCACAAGTTCATCTTCGCGCCGGGCTTCTCCACCGCGGCTGCCGTCACCTCGGTCTCCGGCCGCGGCGTCGGCATGGACGTGGTGCGCACCAATATCGACCAGATCGGCGGCACCATCGACATCAAGTCGGTGGCCGGCGAGGGTTCTTCCGTCACCATCAAGATCCCGCTGACCTTGGCGATCGTCTCGGCCCTGATCGTGGAAGCCGCCGGCGACCGCTTTGCGATCCCGCAGCTCTCGGTGGTCGAACTGGTGCGCGCCCGCGCCAACTCCGAACACCGCATCGAGCGCATCAAGGACACCGCCGTCCTGCGGCTGCGCAACAAGCTGTTGCCGCTGATGCACCTTAAGAAGCTCTTGAAGATCGACGACGGATCATCCAGCGATCCCGAGAACGGCTTCATCGTGGTCACGCAGGTCGGCAGCCAGACCTTTGGCATTGTGGTCGACGGCGTGTTCCACACCGAAGAAATCGTGGTCAAGCCGATGTCGACCAAGCTGCGGCACATCGACATGTTCTCCGGCAACACCATTTTGGGCGATGGCGCCGTGATCATGATCATCGACCCCAACGGCATTGCGAAAGCGCTCGGCGCCTCCGGCTCCTCGGCCCATGAGTTGGCCGACGAGGCTTCCGCGGCGCATGCGATCGGCGGCGAACAGCTCACCTCGCTATTGGTGTTCCGCGCCGGATCGAGCCAGCCCAAGGCGGTCCCGCTCGGCCTCGTCACCCGGCTGGAGGAGATCGCCACCGACAAGATCGAGCTCAGTAACGGCCGCTACATGGTGCAGTACCGCGATCAACTGATGCCGCTGGTGCAGATGGCCGGGGTCACCGTTCAGACCCAAGGCTCGCAGCCGATCCTGGTGTTCGCCGACGACGGCCGCTCGATGGGGCTCGTGGTCGACGAGATCATCGACATCGTCGAGGAGCGGCTGCACATCGAGGTCGCCGGCCAGCAGGACGGCATCCTGGGTTCGGCCGTGATCAAGGGCCAGGCCACCGAAGTGATCGACGTCGGCCACTTCCTGCCGATGGCGTTTGCCGACTGGTTCTCGCGCAAGGAGATGCGGGAGTCATCGACGGCGCGATCGGTGCTGCTGGTCGACGACTCAGCGTTCTTCCGCAACATGCTGGCGCCGGTCCTGAAGGCCGCCGGCTACAAGGTGCGGGTCGCGGTCAACGCGCAGGAGGGCCTCGCCGCGCTGCGCTCGAACCAGACCTACGACGTGGTGCTGACCGACATCGAAATGCCGGACATGAACGGCTTCGAGTTCGCGGAAGTCATCCGCGCCGACAACAATCTGAGCACGATGCCGATCATCGCTTTGTCCTCGCTGGTGTCGCCGGCGGCGATCGAGCGCGGGCGGCAGGCCGGCTTCCACGATTACGTCGCCAAGTTCGACCGTCCCGGCCTGATCGCGGCGCTGAAGGAACAGACCGCCGAGACCAGGAAAGCGGCGTAAGCGAGCTTAGCCGGGCATAAGGAACTAAGACCATGACAACCAAGACCGAGACCATCGAGGGCACCGTGGCCGAATACGTCACCGCCGTGATCGGCGGGCAGTTGTTCGGCCTGCCGATCTCGCGGGTGCAGGACGTGTTCATGCCGGAACGGCTGACGCGGGTGCCGCTGTCGTCGGCGGAGATCGCCGGCGTGCTCAACCTGCGCGGCCGCATCGTCACCGTCGTCGACATGCGCGCTCGCCTGGGGTTACCCAAGAACGACGACGGCAAGCCGCCGATGGCGGTCGGCGTCGATCTGCGCGGCGAGTCCTACGGTCTCCTGATCGACCAGATCGGCGAGGTCCTCAAGCTCCAGGACAACGGCCGCGAGGAAAACCCCGTCAATCTCGATCCCCGCATGGCCAAGCTCGCCGGCGGCGTTCACCGTCTCGACGGCCAGCTCATGGTCGTCCTCGACATCGATCGTGTTCTCGAAATCGTGCCGAAAACAACCCTCGCCGCATAGCTCCGCTGGCATCCGCCGCTCGCAAGAAAGAAGATTCTATGAAAACGTGTCTCGTTGTCGAAGATTCCAGCATTGTTCGTAAAATGGCGCGCCGCATCCTGGAAGGACTCGGTTTTGAGGTTGTCGAAGCCGAAGACGGTGTGGACGCTTTGGTCGTTTGCAAGCGCGCGATGCCTGAGGCGATTTTGCTCGACTGGAACATGCCGGTGATGGACGGCTACCACTTCCTGTGTCATCTGCGCCGCATGCCTGGCGGCGATGAGCCCAAGGTGGTGTTCTGCACCACCGAAACTGGCATCGATCATATCTGCCGCGCAATCGACGGCGGCGCCAACGAATACATCATGAAGCCGTTCGACAAGGAAATCATCGCGGCCAAGTTCCAGGAAGTCGGCCTGATCGAGCTCGCGGAATCGACCTTCGTTTGAAACTTTTCTGCTTAGCATCGAGAGGCCTCCCGTGACCCCGCCAGACTATGAGTATCTGCGTAAGCTCCTGAAGGATCATTCCGGTCTCGACCTGTCCGCAGACAAGCAATATCTGATCGAAAGCCGCCTGCTTCCGCTGTCGCGCAAATGCGGTGTGCCGGGCATCGGCGAACTCGTGCAGAAAATGAAGGGCGGCTCGTCAACGATCATCGCCCAGGTGGTCGAAGCCATGACCACCAACGAGACCTTCTTCTTCCGCGACAAGGTGCCGTTCGAGCACTTCCGCGATACGATCATGACTGAAATGTTGAAGGCGCGCGCCGGCCGCAAGAGCATCAGGATATGGTGCGCTGCTGGCTCTACCGGCCAGGAGCCGTATTCGCTTGCCATGTCGCTAAAGGAAATGGGCGCGATGCTTGCCGGATGGCGCGTCGAAATCATCGCGACTGACCTGTCCACCGAAGTGCTCGAGAAATCGAAATCGGGCGTCTACAGCCAGTTCGAGGTCCAGCGTGGCCTCCCGATTCAACTGCTCGTCAAATATTTCAAGCAAAACGGCGAGCTTTGGCAGATCAGCCCGGAGCTGCGCGCCATGGTTCAGCACCGGCAACTGAACCTGCTGCACGACTTCTCCCAGCTTGGCAGCTTTGACGTCATCTTCTGCCGCAACGTCCTGATCTATTTCGATCAGGAAACCAAGATCAATATCTTTGGCCGTCTCGCCAGGGCAATGGAAGGCGATGGCTTCCTGGTGCTGGGCGCGGCGGAAACGGTCGTTGGCCTGACGGATGTCTTCAAGCCGTTCCCGGACAAGCGCGGTCTCTATCGGCCGAGCGGCGCGCGTGCCGCGTCTGCGCCGGCCGCAACGTCGATGCCAAAAATTGCGGCGATGGCGGGACGGTGAGCGATGACAGAGGACGGCAAAGGCGCGGAGCGGGTTACGTTCAGCCGGGGCTATGACGTCTGCCTCATGGCGATCGACGGCACCTGGCGCAGGGACTGCCAGCTCAACTCGATCTCCGACACCGACGCCACGCTGACTGTGGAAGGCTCCATTCAGGGCCTCAATCTCAAAGAGTTCTTCCTGCTGCTGTCGTCGACCGGCCTCGCCTATCGCCGGTGCGAACTCGTTCGCGTCAACGGCACGGAAATGGACATCCGCTTCCTGAGAGGCAAGCACGGCAAGAAGCGGTCCGGCGCCTCGTCAAAGCGCGAAGAGTTGGTGCACTGAGGCCAATCGCGCCGCCGGGCCGGATGCCTTGGCGCGGCGCAGACGATCTCGCAGCGCAGGCCTGCATCGACGTAGCGATTGTTCCGCAGCAGCAGGCGATTGTCCGGCCCGAACATGCAAAGGCCGTGGCTCATGATGACCGAAAGCGCTGGCAGACTTGCGGCACAAGAATCGCTATCGCTGGAATCCCGCAGAGAGCGCAGAGCGATGCCAAGATTGACATCGCAGGCTTGCAGCGCGGCCGCGGCCTTCATGTAACGGGGAGATACGTCGTCAAGCACAATGATAGTGGTGGAACTCTCGGGGCTGCCCGGCGAGGTTCCGGCAGAGTTTCCTTTGCGATCGTCCGTTCGATCAGCCGCAGGCTCTTCTGGTCGTGGGCGCGTGTGCGACGCCGTCGCCTGCTGCGTTCTGCATGGATGCACTCCTCAGTTACTTTTTTGGGGGTGCGTTGCTACTTGTGCGTTAAGCCGTGGTCCCGTACAAATACGGTCCGGTATGGAGTTCGATACCGTTATCCGAGTGTGAGTCACATTCAACCACGCATGGACGATGGAACATGGCTGAGAAAGCCCCCTCCCGTGGGGAGATCTTTGTAGTCGATGACGACCCTGCCATTCGCGACACGCTTTCGATGGTCCTGTCGGCCGGCGGCTATCAGGTCATCTGTTTCGCCGACGGCGCCGCTTTGCTGGCGATTGCGCGAACGCGGACGCCAGCCTGCATCCTGCTCGATGTGCATATCCCCGGTAAGTCCGGTCTCGATATTCTGAAAGAGCTGCATGGTGAGGACTACCCTGCGCCGATCTTCATGATTTCGGGGCAGGGCGATATCGCCATGGCGGTCAGCGCCATCAAGAACGGCGCGCTGGACTTCATCGAAAAGCCGTTTCGCGGCAGCGAAATCGTGGCGCGGCTCGATGAGGCGATCGAGGCCTACGCGCGCCGGCAGGCGCAAAACGCACCGTCGCGCATTGCGACCCTGCATTTTCCGGGACGCGAACCGCTCACGCGGCGCGAACGCGAGGTGCTGGAACAGTTCACCGCCGGCGCATCCAACAAGGAAGCGGGACGGCAGCTCGGGATCAGCCCGCGCACAATCGAGGATCACCGCGCCAATATCATGAAGAAGCTCGGCGCGCGGAATGCGGCTGACCTGGTCCGGATCGTGATGACAACGCAGCGTCAAGGCCAAGTCTGAAAGGGCCAGGTCTGAACATTGATCGCAGGCGGGCGGCGATCAATCGGCGAGCGCCTTGCGGATCATGATCGCCATATCCGATTTCCGGTAGGGCTTGGCGAGCAGCAATACGCCCTCGTCGAGCCGGCCGTGATGAATGATGGCATTCTCGGTATAGCCCGAGGTGAACAGTACTCTCAAGCCAGGCTTGACCTTCAATATCTCGTCGGCGAGCTGGCGCCCGTTCATGCCGGGCATGATCACGTCGGTGAACAGCAGGTCGAAAGCATGGCCGGTGTGGACGAACGCGAGAGCCTCGGTCGCGTTTGCTGCATCCAGCGTGACGTAACCGAGTGAATGCAGTTGCGCCAGCACGTAGTCGCGCACCAGCTTGTCGTCTTCCACGACCAGAATGGTTTCATGGCCGCCCTCGACGGCCGGCGCCAGCGCCGGCTCGGCCGCCGGCAAGGCGCCCGTGGCCGGCGGCAGATACATCTTGATCGTCGTGCCATGGCCCTCCTCGCTGTAGATCATGATGTGCCCGGCCGATTGCTTGATAAGGCCGTACACCATGCTCAGCCCAAGGCCGGTGCCCTTGCCGGGTCCCTTCGAGGTGAAGAACGGATTGAATACCTTGTCGCGGATCGCGGCCGGGATGCCGGTTCCGGTATCGCTCACCGCGATCATGGCGTAACGGCCGGGCCGGACGTCGCTGTGCATCCTCGCATAATTGTCATCGAGCACGGCGAAGCCGGTCTCGATGATCAGCTTGCCGCCGTCAGGCATGGCGTCGCGGGCGTTGAGAGCCAGATTGAGGATCGCGGTGGCGAGTTGATTGGGATCGACGATCGCCGGACAGGTCTCGTCCTCGAACACGGATTCGATCTCGACATGCTCGCCGAGCGTCCGCTGCAGCAGTTTCGCGGTGTCGATGATCAGCGTGTTGACGTCGGTTATCTTTGGCTCGAGCGGCTGCTTGCGTGCGAATGCGAGCAGATGCTGGGTGAGGTCGGCGCCGCGCGAGGCGGCCTCGTCGATCATTCGCGTGATGGCGGCAAGCTGCGGTTCGCCCTTGACGGCATCGGCCAGGATTTCGATCGTCCCCGTGATCACGGTCAGAATGTTGTTGAAGTCGTGCGCGATGCCGCCGGTGAGCTGGCCCATGGCCTCCATCTTCTCGGCCTGCCTGATTCGCTCCTCGGCGGCGAGTTTGTCGGTCAGGTCGCGGATGAATCCGTTGAACACGAAGCCACCGCGCGTCTTCAACGCGGCGATGCTCAACTCCACCGTGAGCTCCTTTTGATCCCGCCGCCTGATCTGGAGTTCACGGCGGGGTTGACGGACCACCTCGCTGCCGGAAAGCAGGAAGGATTGCAGGGCTTGCTTGAGAGGTCCTTGCCCGTCCGGGCGGCCCATCAGTTCGAACACGTCCTTCCCGAGCGCTTCATCGCGCGACCAGCCCAGGATATTCTCAGCCTGCGCATTCCAGTCCCGGATAACGCTCTTCTCGTCGACCTGGACGAAGGCGTCGAGCGCGGTGTCGATGATGCCGCGCGCGAGCTGCTCGCTTTCGCGCAAGGTCTCCTGCGTCGTCCGGCTTTCGGTCATGTCGCGGCCGACGAAGAAAAATCGCCTGGCTGGTTCTGACCATGTTCCAAGCCAGGACAGCCACACGGCTTGTCCATTCCTGTGGAAGCAGCGGGTGTCGGACATCTTCGGACGTTCGCCGCGCCGGGCCGCGCGCATTTCCTGGCGGGAAGTCTCGAGATGATCGGGATGAATGAAGTCGACCCCGCTGCGGCCGATCATTTCCTCCGGCCGATAGCCCAATATGGCCTCGCAGCTCGGGCTGATCTGAACCAGGAACCCCCGCGAATCCATCACCATGATCAGATCCTGCGAGGTCTCGAAGATGCGGCGAAGCTCTTCGGTCTGCTGCCGCAGCGCCTGCCTGGTCTTGTTGGCTTCGGTGATGTCGCGCGTCACCGTCGAGATGCCGATGGTCGCGCCCGAAGGGGACTTGATCGGGGAGATGCTGAGCGAGACTTCGATGCGTCGGCCGTCCTTGTGCAGGCGTACCGTCTCATTGTGCTCGATACGCTCGCCCCAGCCGATTCGCCGCAACGTGTCCTGGACCTCCGGCAGCCGGTCGACGGGTACAAGCAGCGTGATGTTCTTGCCCGTGGCTTCCGCCGCGCTGTATCCGAATAGCCGCTCCGCCGCCGAGTTCCAGCCGGTGATGGTGCCGTCGAGCGATGTCGTGATGATCGCGTCGTTGGAGGATTCGACTGCCGCGCTGAACAGCCGCTCCCGCTCGGCATGATGGTCGCGCGCGGCCCCGGTCCGGCGATGCTCCAACACCTCTTGCTGGAGCGCGGCAGTCTTCGCATTCACCTCCTCGATCGCCTGCGCGAACGCGCGCGCGAGCACGCCGGTCTCGCCGCGTGCATCGACCGGAATGGCGGCCCTCCCCTTGCTGGCCACCCCCTGAACCGCTGCGGTCAGCCGGACGATCGGCCGGGTCAGCGAGCGCGCGATCAGCAGCGCCAGCACGGCCGCCGACAACACCGCGACCGCTCCGACCAGAAGCGAGGTATTCCTGATGCTCGCAGCCGGCGCCATGATCACGTCGTTTGGCGCGGTCTCGATTACCGCGATCCATTCGGAACCGGCCAGAACGACCGGCGCAAACGCGATCCCGTTGGATCGGCCGGCCTGGTCCGGCACGATCTCGGCGCTGCTTTGATTTGTCCCAACCTGCGCCGCCAGATGCGGGAAGTCGGCTTTCCAATCGTTCGGCTTGCCGAGCAGCGCGCCGAATTCGCGCGAACGATCCGGATGAATGAGATAGTCGCCTTGCCGGTTGACGACGTAGATCGTTTCGCCCGGCAACACCGATGACCTGACACGGTCGAACGCGCGCCGCATGTCGACATTGACCATGAAAATGCCGAACAGTTTTCCGTCGCTCGCGAAGATCGGCGTCGCGACGCGAAGCGTCGGCCTGTGCACCGCCTCGATCAGCCCGTTGCGGCGTCCCAGATCGAGTGGCGAGACATAGACTTGTCCGGGGCCAAGCCGGATCGTTTCCGCGAAGTAGCTGCGACTGTTTCTCTTCAGCAAACCCTCTTCGGGCACGATCCGAACCGTGTCGTTCGGTCCCGCGCGATCGACCCGGACAAGCTCACGGCCATCATCATCGAGGCCGATGATCCGAAGCATCGCGTAGACGGGCTTGGCTTCGAGTTCGGCCGCGAAACGTGACGCCAGCCGGTCGCGCCACGCCTTTTCGGAGATGCCGTCGATCGGATCGATTCCACCCGCCTTGCGCGCGCGGATCAGTCCGTGCAGCGCCGCCGCGGAACGAAAGCCTGCGACATCTCCGGTAGCGCTGGCCGTATAATATTCGAGATCGGTCGCGACCTGCCGCGAATGCGTCTCGATGCGGTCGCGGGCGCGCTGCAGGAGCGCCTGTTCCAGGTTGCGATAGCTCAGCCATCCGATCGCGGAAACCGCGATCGCGACCAGCGCAATCATCGCGATGGCAAGCCTGGTTGTGAGCGTCATGTCGGTGGTTGCTCACCCTCCCGCTCCGGCCCGGCAGGTCCCCGGACGAATCGGATGCTATGGCGCATTACGGGGAGGAAGCAACACCGTCGGCAGGCCGCGGCGAGCCGCGCCCGGCGGCTTCCAGGCAGCCCGTGACGGCTGCCAGCAGGTCCGCCGGCCGGAACGGTTTCTGCAGGCTGGAGATCGCTCCGAGCTTGGTCGCCATGGTCAGGAAATCAGGGGCGGTGTCGGCATCCGAAGAAATCGGCCGGCCGGAGATGACGATGATCGGAAGCTGCGGCCGGTGCTGGCGAACCATCCGCATGGTTTCGAACCCGTCCATTCCCGGCATGAAGATGTCGAGGAACAACAGATCGAAATCCCCGGTCTGGCACAATACCAGGCCCTTTCGCCCGTCACCGGCGGTGACCACGCTATGGCCGGCGCGCTCCAGCAACAGGCGGACGGTCGTCTGAACCGCCACATCGTCATCCACGACCAGTATTCTTGCCAAAGTAAAAGGTTCTCCGGGCGCCGTTTGGAATCAAGTCAACGGCAGGTTGCGAGTTTTGCCGAATTGTCGTGTTGCCGCAACTGCCTCGCCGGCCGGAACGTTCCGGCTGGCCGTCAAAAAGCCGGGACAAAAACCCAGTTATCCGCATGTTGCCGGGCAGACAAGGACGAAGGCCTGCGGTGCGCGCCACGATTCGTCCGCGCGAGCCTGCGCCCGCAGCGGGGCCGCAAGGACTGGTTCAAGGATCAGTTGCTGAGATATTCCGGATAGCGCGATCGAATCCGGGCGAGTTCGCTGAGCGTGCCCGACAGATGGGTACGCAGGTGCTTCTGCGCCGCGTCGGGTTCCCCGTCATCGATTGCTTTTGCGATCAGTCTGTGATGCCGCACGATATCCTGCGCCTTGCCGGGCGAGGGCAGGTGCATCCGGCGCAGCCGGTCGATATGGCCGCTGCGGCTGCGCACCAGCGCCCAGATGTCCTGCTTGTCGGCAGCCGTATAGAGCTGGCTGTGGAACTCGTTATCGGCGGCCATGAATTTTTCGAAGTCGCCGGCCTTGGCATATTGCTGCTGGCGGGCAATCGTCGCGTGAAGTTCGGCGACGAGCGCCTCGTCGTGCTGGATCGCGAGCCCGCGCACGATTTCGAGTTCGACCGCCTGCCGCAGGAAAGTGCGCCTGCTGCGCCAGCCGCACGTCGACCCGGCTGACCACGGTGGCATATTGCGGGAACACGTCGACGAGGCCTTCCTCCTCGAGCCGCATCAGCGCATCGCGGATCGGCGTCGAACTGACCCCGAACTGCGCCGGCCAATGCGGCGCGCGACAGCGGCGATCCCGGCGGCAGTTCCAGCGAAATGATCATGCCGCGCAGGCGCTCGAACACCTGCGGCGCGGCCTGGCGGTCGCGATCGAGCCCGCCTGTGGAACGCGGGGCTGCGCGGCGGGAGGCGGTGTGCGGGGGAGCCATCGGGCGGCCGGCTGTTCCAGAAGGGGACTTGCTTCAGATGCACTAATACATTAGTGCATCTGGCCAGAAGCGTCAACGAGACGCCGGAGGAGATGCACAATGAAAAACAGGATGTGGAGCGCCTGCGCGGGCGCCGTTGCGATGCTGATGCTGCTGCCGGGCTCGCAGGCCTTGGCTCAGCAGAAGTCGGAGATAACGCTGTCGCGGCAGCCGGGCATTTTCTACATGCCCTCGCACATCATGGAAAAGAACAGGCTGATCGAGAAGCACGCGGCTTCGCTCGGCGTTCCCGGCGTCACCACCAAATGGGTCAACTTGAGCGGCGGCGGCGCGCAGACCGATGCGCTGCTCGCCGGCAGCGTCGACATCCTCAACACCGGGACCGGCAATTTGCTTTTGCTGTGGGATCGCACCCGCGGCGGCGTCAAGGGCATCGTCGCCACCTCGGCGCAGCCGATGACGCTGATCAGTCGCGATCCGAACATCAAGTCGATCAAGGATTTCGGCCCGAACGACAAGATCGCGGTGCCCACCGTCAAGGTCTCGACCCAGGCGATCGTGCTGCAGATCGCGGCCGCCGAAGCCTTCGGCGCCGACCAGTGGTCGAAGCTCGATCCCAACACCGTGCAGCTCGGCCATCCCGACGCCTATGTGGCGTTGACCAACACGCAGCACGAGGTGCGCAATCACTTTTCGATTCCGCCGTTCACCTTCCTCGAACTGAAGAACGTCCCCGGCGCACATGTGGTGCTGTCGTCGCCCGACGTGATGGGCGGCCCGCTCAGCCAGGCGCAGTTCTTCACCACGACCAAATTCGCCGACGCCAACCCGAAGATCGTGCAGGCGGTCCGCGACGCCACCAAGGAGGCGCAGGACCTGATCCGCAGCGACACCAGGACGGCGGTCGGGATCTACAAGGAGGTCACCGGCGACAAGACCAGCGTCGATGATCTCTTGGCGTGGCTCAAGGAGCCCGGCATGATGGAGTGGAACCTGCAGCCGCAGGGCACCATGAAATTCGCCGCCCATCTGTTCAAGGTCGGCACGCTGAAGACCATGCCAAAGGCCTTCACCGATTATTATCTGCCGGTCGCGCACGACCTGAAGGGTAATTGATCGACATGGCCGCGCTTCTCGATGTCAGTGACGTAACGTTGCGCTACAAGACCTCGAGCGCGGTGGTGACCGCGACCGAGCGGGTCAGCTTCTCGGTCGATCGTTCCGATCGCTTCGTGCTGCTCGGCCCCTCCGGTTGCGGCAAGTCGACGCTGTTGAAGGCGGTCGGCGGCTACATGAAGCCGAGCGAAGGCAAGATGCGCATTTCGGGGCGCGAAATATCCGAGCCCGGCGCCGACCGGATGATGATCTTCCAGGAGTTCGACCAGTTGTTGCCGTGGAAGACGGTGCTGGAAAACGTGATGTTTCCGCTGCTGATGACGCGTCGCCTGCCGCGCAAGGAAGCCGAAGCGCGGGCGCGCGCCTATATCGAGAAGGTCAGCCTCACCCGCGTCGTCGATGCCTATCCGCACACGCTGTCCGGCGGCATGAAGCAGCGCGTGGCGATCGCGCGCGGCATGGCGATGGAGCCGGACATTCTTTTGATGGACGAGCCGTTCGCGGCCCTCGACGCGCTGACGCGGCGCACTTGCCAGGACGAACTGCTGCAGCTCTGGGCGGAAACGAAATTCACCGTCCTGTTCGTCACCCATTCGATCGCGGAAGCGATCAAGATCGGCAACCGGATCCTGCTGCTGTCGCCGCATCCCGGGCGCGTCAAGGCCGAGGTCGTCGATGTCGACAAGGTTTCCGGTGAGGACGGCAGCGCCGCGCGGCTGGAGAAGCAGATCCACGATCTGCTGTTCGCCGACGCCGTGACGGCACACTGAGGGGAGCACGCGATGGGCGAGGCAAAAATCCTGCTGCGCGATGCCGCAGATTTGGCGGCGGCTGTACCGGCCGAAGTCGAGCGCAAACTGACGGTGCCTGAGCTGTTGTGGAACGATGGCTTCGTCCGCAAATCCGTGATCATCATCTTTCTCGCCGCGGCGTGGGAAATCTACGGCACCGTCCTCGACAATCCGCTGCTGTTTCCGACCTTCCACGACACGATTCTGACGATGTTCGACAAGGTGCGCGATGGGACTATTCCCATGCGCGCCTGGGCGTCGCTGAAGGTGTTGTTCATGGGCTACGCCTCCGGCATCATCCTCGCGGCGATCTTTACGATCCTTGCGATCTCGACCCGGATCGGTACGGATTTTCTCGAAACCATCACCGCGATGTTCAATCCGCTGCCGGCGATTGCGCTGCTGCCGCTGGCGCTGATCTGGTTCGGTCTCGGCAATGGCAGCCTCGTGTTCGTGCTGATCCATTCGGTGCTGTGGCCGGTCGCGCTCAACACCCATTCCGGCTTCAAGAGCGTGTCGAACACGCTGCGGATGGTCGGGCGCAATTACGGCCTGCGCGGACTGCCTTACGTCGCGCGCATTCTGATCCCTGCCGCCTTCGGCTCGATCCTGACCGGCCTGAAGATCGGCTGGGCGTTTGCCTGGCGCACGCTGATCGCCGCCGAACTCGTGTTCGGCGTGTCGTCGGGGCAGGGCGGTCTGGGATGGTTCATCTTCGAAAACCGCAACCTGCTGGATATTCCCGCGGTGTTCGCCGGCCTGTTGACGGTGATCGTGATCGGCTTGATTGTCGAGAACCTGATCTTCCGCACGATCGAGCGCAACACCGTCCAGAAATGGGGCACGCAGTCATGACCAAGAAGAACCCCGCCGAACTCCGCAGCGCGCGCTGGTTCGCGCCCGACGATCTCCGCGCCTTTGGCCACCGCTCGCGCGCGATGCAGATGGGCTACGCGCCGGAAGAATGGAAAGGCCGGCCGGTCATTGCGATCCTCAACACCTGGTCGGATGCGCAGCCCTGCCACATGCATTTCAAGAGCCGCGTCGACGACGTCAAGCGCGGCATCCTGATGGCGGGCGGTTTCCCGATGGAACTGCCGGCGCTGTCGCTGTCGGAATCCTTTCTGAAGCCGACCACCATGCTCTATCGCAACATGCTGGCGATGGACGCCGAGGAACTGCTGCGCGGCCATCCCGTCGACGGCGTCGTGCTGATGGGCGGCTGCGACAAGACCACGCCGGGTCTCCTGTTAGGGGCCACCAGCATGAACCTGCCGACGATCTACCTGCCGGCGGGCCCGATGCTGCGCGGCAACTGGAAGGGCAAGACGCTGGGCTCGGGCTCGGACGCCTGGAAATACTGGGACGAGCGGCGCGCCGGAAAAATCTCCGACAAGGACTGGGTCGATGTCGAGGCCGGCATCGCCCGCAGCTACGGCACCTGCATGACCATGGGCACCGCCTCGACCATGACCGCGATCGCGGAATCGATCGGTATGACGCTGCCGGGCGCGTCCTCGATTCCCGCCGCTGATGCCGGCCACATCCGCATGGCGTCCGAATGCGGCCGCCGCATTGTCGAGATGGTGTGGGAAGACCTGACGCCGAGCAAGATCCAGACCCGGAAAGCCTTCGAGAACGCGATCACGGTGGCGATGGCGATGGGCTGCTCGACCAACGCGATCATCCACCTGATCGCGCAGGCGCGCCGCGCCGGCCAGGACATCGGGCTTGACGATTTCGAAAAAGCCAGCCGCAAGGTGCCCGTGATCGCCAATGTGCGGCCGAGCGGCGACAAATATCTGATGGAGGATTTTTTCTATGCCGGCGGTTTGCCGGGGCTGATGAGTCGCATCCGGGAGCATCTGCATCTCGACGTCATGACGGTGACCGGTGAGAGCCTCGGCGACAACATCGCGCGCGCCGAAGTTTACAATGACGACGTCATCCGCACGGTGAAGGATCCGATCTACGCCGAAGGCGCGCTCGCCGTGCTCAAGGGCAATCTCGCGCCCGACGGCTGCGTCATCAAGCCGAGCGCCTGCGAGCCGCGATTTCTCAAGCACACCGGCCCGGCGCTGGTGTTCGACGATTACCCATCGATGAAGAAGGCGATCGACGATCCGAATCTCGACGTCACCGCCGATCACGTGCTGATCCTGCGCAATGCCGGGCCGCAGGGCGGGCCGGGCATGCCGGAATGGGGCATGCTGCCGATCCCGACAAAGCTGGTGAAGCAGGGCGTGCGCGACATGGTGCGGCTGTCGGATGCGCGCATGAGCGGCACCAGCTACGGCGCCTGCATCCTGCACGTCTCGCCGGAATCCTATGTCGGCGGGCCGCTGGCGCTGGTGCGCAACGGCGACAAGATCACGCTCGACGTCAACGCGCGTACCATCAACCTCGATGTGCCGGAGGCGGAACTCGCAAGGCGCCGCGCCGCATGGAAGGCGCCGGAGCCGCGTTACGAGCGCGGCTATGGCTGGATGTTTACCAGGCACATCAAGCAGGCCAATGAAGGCTGCGATTTCGATTTCCTGGAGACCGGGTTTGGGAAGCCGGTCGACGAGCCGTCGATTTACTAGCCGTCGTTCCGGGGCACGAACCGTCATCCGTCATTGCGAGCGGAGCGAAGCAATCCATCTCACGGTACAAAGAAAGAGTGATTGCTTCGCTTCGCTCGCAATGACGCGGATAGAGCTAAGACCAAACAGAAAAGATCACAGGGGGGACCACTAATGACCATGTCTCGACGTAATCTGCTCGCAGGGGCCGGTGCCGCGGCAGCTTCCACGCTGCTCACGCGCGCCGCCGGTGCGCAATCGTTCCCGTTCACGCCGAACCAGCGCTATCCCGATCCGGCCGTGCAGATCCTCGATCCGGGCTTTGCAAAGTACCGGATCTATTCCTCGACGGTCGAACAGGTCGCGACCGGCATGCGCTGGGCCGAGGGGCCGGCGTATTTTCCCGAGGGGGGCTATCTGCTGTTCTCCGACATCCCCAACAACCGCATCATGAAGTTCGACGAGAAGACCAACCAGACCAGTGTTTTCCGCGCCAACGCCAACTACGCCAACGGCAATGCGCGCGACCGCCAGGGCCGGCTCGTCACCTGCGAGCACTCGGTCACCCGCCGCATCACCCGTACCGAGAAGGACGGCAAGATCACCGTGCTCGCCGACAAGTTCGAGGGCAAGCGGCTGAACGCGCCGAACGACATCGTGGTGAAATCCGACGACACCATCTGGTTCACCGATCCGCTGTTCGGCATCAATGGCGAGTGGGAAGGCAAGAAGGAAAAGCCGGAGCAGGCCGCCACCAACGTCTACCGCCTGACCAAGGACGGCAAGCTCACCGCCGTCATCACCGATATTGTCAATCCCAATGGCCTGGCGTTCTCGCCGGACGAGAAGAAGCTCTACGTCGTGGAGTGGAAAGGCACGCCGAACCGCAGCATCTGGAGCTTTGACGTCAACGACGACGGCACGGTGGGCAACAGGACCAAGCTGATCGACGCCGCGGATCAGGGCGCGCTCGACGGTTTTCGCGTCGATCGCGACGGCAATCTGTGGTGCGGCTGGGGCTCCAACGGTGCGCTGCAAGCCGAGCCGGCCGATGTCGGCGGCCGCAAGGTGTTCCAGCTCAAGGGCAAGCCGGAGGATCTCGACGGCGTCATGGTGTTCAGCCCCGCCGGCAAGCCGCTCGCCCACATCCGCCTGCCGGAGCGCTGCGCCAACCTCACCTTCGGCGGCCCGAAGAACAACCGCCTCTACATGACGAGCTGCCACTCGGTCTATGCGCTGTATGTGGAATTGCACGGGGCGGTTTGAGGAACTAACACCGTCATTCCGGGGCGCACGAAGTGCGAACCCGGAATGACGGATAACCGGATAGAAAAAAGATGACAAAATTAAGCGACGCCACCCGCAACAAACTCAAGACGGTCTCCACCGCGACCGTCGCCACCGCGCTGTTCAAGCGCGGTTTTCGCATCCAGATGATCCAGGACGTGCATCCGCTCGGCCCCGATCAGCCGGTGCTGGTCGGCGAGGCCTTCACGCTGCGCTACATGCCGGCGCGCGAGGACCTCAACAAGATCGACGTGTTTCGTGATCGCGCCCATCCGCAGCGCAAGGCGATCGAGGATTGCCCCGTTGGCGCGGTGCTGGTGATGGACAGCCGCAAGGATGCGCGTGCGGCGTCCGCCGGCGCCATCCTGGTGACGCGGCTGATGCAGCGCGGCTGCGCGGGCGTGATCACCGATGGCGGCTTTCGCGATTCCGCCGAAATCGCGGCTCTCGGCTTTCCCGCCTATCACCACCGCCCCAGCGCGCCGACCAATTTGACGCTGCATCAGGCGATCGAGATCAACGTTCCGATCGGCTGCGGCGACGCGCCGGTGTTTCCCGGCGACATCATCCTCGGCGACAGCGACGGCGTCATCGTGATCCCCGCGCACCTCGCAGACGAGATCGCCGACGAGGCGGTCGAGATGACCGCATTCGAGGATTTTGTTACGGAGCAAGTCCGCGGCGGCCGCAGCATTTTGGGGCTTTATCCGGCAACCGACCCGCAGACGCCGACGGATTTCGCGGAATGGCGGAAGAAGAACGGGCGGTGACTCCTTCCAACCTCGCCCCGCTTGCGGACCGTGAAGAACGGGGAGAGGGAGCAGGTCAGACCTCCGCCTTCTCCGCCAATCCCACCGCCCACAGCGCGAACGCATAGGCGATCGCGACCTCATCGAGCCGGTCGAAGCGCCCCGACGCGCCGCCGTGGCCGGCGCCCATGTTGGTGCGCAGCAGCACCGGGCCGCCGCCGCTCATGGTCGCGCGCAGCCGCGCGATCCATTTGGCGGGCTCCCAATAGGTGACGCGCGGATCGGTCAGCCCGCCCATCGCCAGGATCGCGGGATATTCCTTGGCGGCGAGATTGTCGTAGGGCGAGTACGACAGAATGGTGCGAAAATCCCTTTCGCTCTCGATCGGGTTGCCCCATTCCGGCCATTCCGGCGGTGTCAGCGGCAGCGTGTCATCGAGCATCGTATTGAGCACGTCGACGAACGGCACCTCGGCGACGATGCCCGCGAACAATTCACCCGACCGGTTGGCGACCGCGCCCATCAGCATGCCGCCGGCGCTGCCGCCATGGCCGACGATGCGCTTTGCACTGGTGTATTCTGTTTCGATCAGCGCGCGCCCTGCGGCGGCGAAATCATCGAACGAATTCGTCTTCTTCTCGCGCTTGCCGTCGAGATACCAGCCCCAGCCCTTGTCGGCGCCCCCTCTGATATGCGCGATGGCGTAGACAAACCCGCGATCGACCAGCGACAGCCGGTTGGCGGCAAACGACGCCGGCATCGCCATGCCGTAGGAGCCGTAGCCGTAGAGCAGCAGCGGCGCCTTGCCGTCGCGCACCAGGTCCTTGCGGTGCAGGATCGAGACCGGCACCAGCGCGCCGTCATGCGCAGCCGCCATGATGCGCGTGGTGACATAGTCGGCCGGGTTATGGCCGGACGGAATCTCCTGGCGTTTACGTAGCACCCGCGCGCGCGTGGCCATGTCGTAGTCGTAGACTTCCGCCGGCGTCGTCATCGACGAATAGGAGAACCGCAGATTCGTGGTTTCGAATTCGTAGCCGCCCATGGTGTCGAGCGAATAGGCGGCCTCGTCGAAGGCGATGGCGTGCTCCTCATTCGTTTCGAGATCGCGGATGACGATCGCGGGCAGCGCGTTGGCGCGCTCCAGCCGTACCATGTGGCCGGCGTAAATCTCGACATCGAGCACATAGACGCCTTCCCGATAGGGAATCAGGTCGCGCCAGTTGGCGCGCTCGGGCGCGGCAAGCGGCGCGGTGACGACCTTGAAGTCGATCGCATCGTCGGCGTTGGTGAGAATGAACAATTCATCGCCGCGATCGGCGAGCGAATACTGCACGCCTTCCTCGCGCGCCGCGACCAGCCGCGGCGGCGCCTCGGGATGGTCGAGGTCGATCAGCCGTTGCTCGGAGGTTTCGTGGTCGCCGCCGGCGATGACGCAGAAGCGGCCGGAGGAACTCTCATGCAGATGGGTGAACCAGCCGGAATCCTGCTCTTCATACACCAGCGTGTCGTCGGCCTGTTGGGTGCCGAGCTTGTGGCGCCAGACCTGCATCGGGCGATGATTGTCGTCGAGCTTGACGTAAAAGAAGCTGTTGCAATCCTTGCTCCAGACGACGCCGCCGTCGGTCTCCTCGACGAGGTCGTCGCGATCTTTGCCGTCGGCCCAGTCGCGCACGCGAATTGAAAAATATTCCGAGCCCTTGGTGTCGGCGCTCCACGCCTGCAATCTGTGATCCGGCGAGTGCCGCGCGCTGCCGAACTTGAAGTACTTCTCGTTGGCGGCGAGCGCGTCGCCGTCGAGCACGATTCTTACGTCGCCGCCATCGCGCGGCGTGCGGCCGAACATCTCATGCTGCCCGCCTTCGCGGAATTTTCGCAAATAGGCAAACGGGCCATCCGGCGCGGGCACGCTGGAATCGTCTTCCTTGATCCGCCCGCGCATTTCCGCGACCAGCTTCTTCTGCAGGGGCGCGGTATGGCCGAGCAGGCTCTCGGTATAATCGTTTTCCGCTTCCAGATACTTTCGGATATCCGGATCCAGGATCGAGGGGTCGCGCAGCACTTCCTGCCATCGGGCGTCTTTCAGCCACGCGTAATCGTCCGTCACCGTGATGCCGTGCGCGGTGAAGGCATGCGGGCGGCGCGGCGCTGATGGGGCGGGCAGGGAAGTCTGTTTGGTGGCTGCTTCTGTCACTCAATCCTCGTTCAATACCAAGGCGGGCTGATCGTGAGTTCGATCCTGTTCGTGGACCAGCCCCACCTCGCCCCGTAAGGAGCGGGAAGAGGGAGGGGAGCCATCTCTATATCGGCTCGATTTTGCGGATTGCCAGATCGGCCGAGTTCGCTGGGTTGTTGCCCCTCGCGTTGTATGGTTAGGCTTTTCGGCCCTGCGGGGAAAGGCCTGATGCTCTTCAACTCGCATTCCTTCATCTTCCTGTTCCTGCCGGTCGTCTTGCTCGGCTATTTCGCGCTCGGCCGCCGCAGCCATCTGGCCCCGGTGGTGTGGCTGACGCTGGCCTCGCTGGTCTTTTATGCCTTCGGCGGCTGGCAGTTCGTCCCGCTGCTGCTGGCCTCGATCGCCTTCAATTACGGCGTCGGCCATCTCCTGATTGCGCGCAAGCTTCCCCCCGGCGCTCGGTTTGCCGTGCTCACAACAGGCGTCGCCGGCGATCTCCTGGTGCTCGGCATTTTCAAATATGCCGGATTTTTCGCCGCCAATTTCAACGCGCTGTTTTCGACCGGCTTCGTCGTCAAAATCATGCTGCCGGTCGGCGTTTCCTTCTACACCTTCACCCAGATCGCGTTTCTGGTCGATGCCTTCAGGGGCAACGTCGCGCGCTACGCGCTGCCGCATTACGCGCTGTTCGTCACTTATTTCCCGCATTTGATCGCCGGGCCGATCCTGCACCACAAGGACATGATCCCGCAGTTCGAGCGCGCGGAGACAAAACGCCCCGATCCGCATCTGATCCTGTGCGGCCTGGTCATCTTCGCCATCGGCCTGTTCAAGAAGACGTGCCTTGCCGACGGCATTCAGCCGCTGGTCGCCCAGGCGTTCGGCCCCAACGTGCCGACCTTCGACCAGGCCTGGATCGGCGTGCTGGCCTACACGTTCCAGCTCTATTTCGATTTCTCCGGCTATTCCGACATGGCGATCGGCATATCGCTGGTGTTCGGCATCTTCCTGCCGCTGAATTTCAACTCACCCTACAAGGCGATCTCCATCATCGATTTCTGGCGACGCTGGCACATGTCGTTGTCGCAGTTCCTGCGCGACTATCTCTATATCCCGCTCGGCGGCAACCGTCACGGTCGCGTGCTGCGCTATGTCAATCTGATGATTACCATGCTGCTCGGCGGCCTCTGGCATGGCGCGGCCTGGACTTTTGTCGCCTGGGGCGCGCTGCACGGCATCTATCTCTGCATCAATCATGCCTGGAGCCATTTCGGCCCCAAGGCGCCGCCGCGTTTTGCGCGGCTTGCCGATATCGCCGGGTTGATCCTGACGTTTTTGGCCGTCGTCATCGCCTGGGTCTTCTTTCGCGCCCCGGACATGGCGATCGCGCTCTCGGTGCTGTCGAAAATGGTCGATCCCGGCAACATCGCCCTTGGCCGCGTCGAAATGGTCTACGCGCTATTCGTCGCGATCTACGCCGCGCTGGCCTGGTTCGCGCCGAATACGCAAGAGATCATGGGTTACGACCACAAGAACCGGACCGTCGGCGAAGGTCTTCGCGCGCAGCGGATGCGCCCGCTGTTCCTCTATGCGACCGCAGCCGTGCTGGCGTTCGGGATTCTCGGAATCCAGCAGCACAGCGAATTCATCTATTTCAGGTTCTGATGGGCATCGCGTCGAAAAACCTGTTTCGGTTTCTGTGCGCGACGGTCGCCATCATCCTGACGGCGGCGGCGCTGAGCTTCGTGGTCGATCCCCTGCAACTGTTCCGGCCCGCGCGATTGTTTCCGGCGATGTATTCGGCCGACAGCCGCTTGCAGGATGCCGGCCTGATCCGGAGCCAGGATTTCGATACCGTCTTCATGGGCACCTCGCTTGGTATTCATTTTCGCCAGAGCGATATCGACGGGGCATTGGGCGTCCGTTCGCTAAAATTGTCGATGAGCGGTTCGAACTCCCGCGAACAAAGTTTCGTGCTGGCGGCTGCGATGGCGCGCCGCCCGAAGCGGGTGATCTGGCAGATCGACGACTGGATCTTTCGCGACGCGCCCGAAATCGATTCCGACATCTACGTTCCGGCCGATCTCTATCGCCGCAACGCCAAGGGCATGGCTGGCTATCTGTTCAGCGGCGCCATGACGCGCGAGTTGCTGTGGATCGCGGCGCGCGCGATCCCGCCGTTTGAGCCGATCGTGGCGCGGCTGACGAACGGCGTGATGTTCGAGTTTTCGATCGCCAATGTCGACGACATCAACGCGTTGCGTCCCGATTTCGACGTCGCGGGATTCTACAATGCGCAAAACGCCGTTGCCGCCTTCAGGCGCATCACCGACCCCGCGCGCAGCGGCTCCATCGCCGAAGGCTACAATTACGACGCCATGGTCCGGGGCTTCGAGCGCGATGCGATCGCGCTGATCGAGAACAACCCGGACGTCACCTTCGATATATACTTCGCGCCCTATTCGATCCTGCAGTTCGTGGCGATGCGCGACGCCTCGCCGGCAACGCTGAAGATCGCCTACGATTTTGCGGCCTACGCATTCCCGCGATTGCTGCAATTCCCCAATGTGCGGCTGCATGATTTTCGCGACTTGAAGAACGTGACCCACGATCTCGGCAATTACGGCGACGTGATCCATCACTCGCCGGCGATCGATCTGAAGATTTTGTCGTGGCTGGCGGAGCGGAAGTACGTGGTCGATCGCGCCGAGCCACTGGCTTCGCAGGAGCGGCTGAAGGCACAGGTGGAGGCGTACACGCTCAAACCGTAGGGTGGGCGAAGCGCAGCGTGTCCACCATCTCTCATCATCGCGGCCCTGAATGTGGGTACGCTGCGCTTCGCCCACCCTACGAAGCTGGCTTAGCTATTCCGTAGCCTCGACACGGCGCCGCCCCCGAACATCGGAATCCGGTTCACCGCCAGCACCACCGCAAACGTGATCACCAGCATGGCGATACCGAGCACCGAGATCGCCGCGAGGTCGCCGCTTTCGTTGAGGTCGTAGATCAGCACCGACAGCACCTTGGTCTGCGAGGTGAACAGCACGATCGCTGCGGACAGCTCGCGCATCACGCCGATGAAGATGAAGCACCAGGTCGCAATCACGCCGGTGCGCAGCAAGGGCGCGGTGATCTGGCGCAGCGCCTGCAGCCGTGTCGCGCCGAGGATGCGGCTGGCGTCTTCCAGCTCGGGATGGATGGTCGCGAACGCCGCCTGCAATTGCTGATAGGCCGACGGCAGATTGATGGTGAGGAACGCCAGCAGCAGGATCCACAGCGTGCCGTACAGCACGAAGGGCGGCCGCGTGTAACTCAAAAATAGCCCGACGCCGAGCACGATGCCGGGCACCGCGACCGGCGCGGTGGCGAGAAAGCCGAGTATGCGGTGGCTCGCGATCACGCGGCGGGTCGTGACATAGGCGACGACGAGGGCGAGGATCGTGCCGATGGTCGCCGTCGATGCGCCCAGGATCACGGTGTTCTTCAGCGCGAGTTGGGTCGACGACAATTCGGTGAAGACGAACACGATGTTGTGCAAGGTCGCCGTCGACGGCGTCACCAGCGTGGTGGCGTTCGGCGAGAACGCCGCGTTGAGCAGCGCGAAGTAAGGCAGGAACACCGGATTGAGCAGCACGAGCAGGCAAAACGCCAGCGCCGCCCAGCGCCATCCCTTCATCTCGACCCGTCGCGGCGCGCCGTATTTGCCGCCGACCACTGAAAAACCGCGGCGGCCGAGCAGGAATTTCTGGCCCTGCAACAACAGTATCGTCAGCAGCAGCAGCGGCACGGCGGCGGCCGCGGCGAGCTCGAGCTTCGGCGGATACTGGAACAGGCTCCAGATTTTCGTCGTCATGGTGTGAAAGCCTGCCGGGAGCGCCAGGATCGCGGGCGATCCGAACAGCGTCATCGCCTGCAGGAACGCGATCAGCGCGCCGGCGACCAGCGCGGGCAGCGCCAAGGGAATCGTGACGCGCCGCGCCGTGGTCCACGCCTTGCCGCCGAGAATGGCGGAGGCGTCTTCCAGTTCGCCCGGCATGTTGTCGAGCGCGTTGGCGACCAGCACGAAGACGAACGGAAACGTGTAGCAGGAGATCACGAAGATCAGCCCGGTCAGCGAATAGATGTCGAACAGCGGATCTTCGGCGCCGGTGAGATAGCGATAAAACTGGTTCAGCAGGCCGCTGTTGGGCGCCGCCAGCAATTCCCAGGCGACCGCGCCGAGAAACGGTGGCGTGACAAAGGACGCTGTCACCAGCGCGCGGATGGTCTGCCGCCCCGGCATGTCGGTGCGCGACACCAGCCAGCCGATCGGTGCCGCGACAAGGCAGCAGACCACCGCCGAGGTGGTGGCGATGATCGCGGTCGTCAGCAGCGGATCGAGGAACGCCGGGTCGGTGAACAGCGTGACGAAATTCTGCAGCGTCGGGCTTCGCGCCTTGTCCGTGAACGCGAACACTGCCAGCCACGACAGCGGCAGCACGATCAGCACGATCATGAAGGCGGCGAACAGCCACAGCACCGGCTTGGTCCAGTCGATGCGGGATCTTGGGGGAGCGGCGGAGGTGATGGTAACGGTGGTCATGTTATTTCCGCAAGCGAGGTGTTCCCCTCATCCTGAGCAGCGGCGCCTGCGCCGCGTCTCGAAGGATGAAAGCCACGGTGGTCTCATGGTTCGAGACGGCGCTTTGCGCCTCCTCACCATGAGGAGATAGTTCAAACCTTGAACAGCCGCGCATAGCGCGTCTTGATTTCTTCGGCCATCTTCTCGACGCCCTCCGCATCTTCCTTCATCAGCTTGATGTCGGAAATCTTCCGCCGTCCCGGCTTCGACTGCACCTGCACGTGAGCCGAGTACTGCGCGGTGAAGTCGGTGAAGAATTGCTGGGTCTCGCGGGTGTGCAGCCAGGCCTGGAACAGCCGCGCGGCATTTGGATGCGGCGCTGACGCAAAGATGGCGGTCGGTCCCGAGATCGTCGGCGCGCCTTCGGCCGGATAGATCGGCTCGACCGGCTGGCCGGCTTCCTTCAGCAGCACGACGCCGTATTCATTGCCGTCGGCCATCACGGCGCGTTCGCCAAGCGAAAGCTTTTTCGGCGGATCGGTCGAGGACTGCACCTGCATTACCCGCTGCTTCGACAGCTTCTCCAGATATTCCCAGCCCAGTTCACGGACCAGCTGGAAGGTCGCGGTCATGATGGTGCCGCTATAGGCCGGGTGGCCCTTGACCATCTTGCCGGCCCATTTGGGATCAAGCAGGTCGGCAAAGCTCTTCGGTGCGTCTTCGGGCCTTACCAGTTTGGTGTTGTAGGCAATCGACGACAAATAGATCCGCGACGTGGCGGACATGCCGTGCGGGTCGCGATACTCGGGCAGAAAATGCCGGGCCATATCCTCCGATACAAATGGCGCCAGCCAATTGTTCCGCTTCCAGGTGATGACGTGCGACGCATCCGAGGTGTTGATCACGTCGGCTGCGCGGATGCCTGAACCGAATTCCTGGTCGATCCGCTGAAACAGCCGCTCCGAGCCGGAGCGCTCGATCTGAATGGTGATGCCGGGATAGGCGGCCTCGAACGCCTTGCCGAGCTTTTCGCCGACCGGCAGGTCCATCGACGAGTACAGGATCAGTTTGCCTTCCTTCTTCGCTGCCTCCACCAGATCAGGCGTGATCGCGACCGGCTCCGGCGCCTCGGCGCGAACGGGGGAGGCGAACACGGTTCCCGCGGCAAGCGTGGCCGCGCCTTGCAGGATGTCGCGTCTCGAAAGTTTTCGTCCCGCCATCGTGTCCTCCCGTTTCTTGTTGTTTTACCGGCTCAGCGCCCGGCAGCGTTCGGGCGGCAGCGTCAGCCAGACCTCGCTGCCTTTTTGCACATTGGTTTCGGTCGGCGTGGTGGCGCGCAGACTGGTGCCGTCGGCCACTTCCACCATGTAGTCGCGCGCGGCGCCGAGATAGACCTGCCGCGTCACGACGGCCTTGATGGCGTTCTCGGGCGAAGCCGGCGCCTGCGTCGACAGGCCGATATCGTGCTGGCGGATCGCGACCACGGCGTCCTGGCCTGCCGCGAGCGGCGCGCCGACCACCTTCAACGTTGCGCCCGCAAAGGTGACATGATTGGCATCGACGCGCGGTGCCCTTGATGACATTGCTGGCGCCGATGAAGCGCGCGACGAATTCGGACTCGGGGCGGGCATAGATGTCTTCGGGCGTGCCGAGCTGGTCGATCCGTCCGCCATTCATGACCGCGATCAGGTCGGCCGTGGTCATCGCCTCGGACTGGTCGTGGGTGACATAGACGGTGGTGTAGCGATATTCATCGTGCAGCCTTCGAATCTCGAAACGCATCTCCTCGCGCAAGTTGGCATCGAGGTTCGACAGCGGCTCGTCGAGCAGCAGCGTCTGCGGCTCGACGATCAGCGCGCGCGCCAGCGCCACGCGCTGCTGCTGTCCGCCGGAGAGTTCGCCGGGATAGCGCTGCGCCAGCGCCTCGAGCTTGGTCGTGGCCAGAATCGCCGCCAGTTTCTTCGCAATGGTGTCGCGGTCGAGTTTGCGCAGCCGCAGGCCATAGACGATGTTTTCCGTCACGGTCATGTGCGGCCACAGCGCGTAGCTCTGAAAAATCATCGACATGTTGCGCTGCTCGGGCGGCAGCGTGCGCGCCTTCGACGACACCAGCCGCTCGCCGACATGGATCTCGCCGTCGGAGGGTTCCAGGAAGCCGGCGATCAGCCGCAGCGTCGTGGTCTTGCCGCAGCCGGACGGCCCGAGCAGGCAGACCAGTTGTCCATGGTCGATTTTCAAGGAGACGTTATCGACCACCGCAAGCGGACCAAATCGCTTGGTCAGGCCGCGCAAATCCACCGACGCCAATCGCCTCACTCCCACTTTCGTTCGTGCACGGATCAGCGCCCGGCTTGGTATGCCAGTATACGGACAAAAACGGGATGGGAAAGGGAGTTGAGTTAGGAAACGATGTCGTCGGCCTCGTGCGCAATCGCGCACGGGCGCGGGATTTCACATTGTGAGAGAAGCCGTCTCCTCGATGTCGTCACTACGTTCGCAGGGACGGCCACTAAAGCTGTCGGTCCTTCAAGCGGACACACTCTCCCCGAGATATTCGATCGCGGCTTCGGTTCCGCCCTTGCCATGGGGAATGTTCAGCGCATTGAGGCCGACCTCGATGACGCCGAGCGTGCCCAGAACCATCGGCGCATTCACATGGCCCATATGGGCGATGCGAAAAGCCTGGCCGGACAAATCGCCGATGCCGGTGCCGAGCACCACGCCGCATTTGTCCTTGCAGTAGCGCTGCAGTGCGGCCGGATCGAAGCCGTTCATCGTCACCGTCGTCACCGTGTTGGAGCGCTCATTGGCCTCCGCGATGTTGAAGCCGAGCACCTGGCCCTCCGACCACGCCGCGACCGCGCGGCGCACCGCCTCGGCGAGCAGGCGATGGCGCAGGAAGGCGTTTTCAAGTCCCTCGACATGGAGCATGTCGATCGCCTTGCGCAGCGCGAACAGCAAATGCACCGGCGCGGTGCCGGCGTATTTGCGGTAGTGCTCGGCTCCTTCGCGCTCGGTCCAGTCCCAATAGGGCGTGCGCAGGTTGGCCTTCTTGTGCACTTCGCGGGCGCGGTCGTTGGCGGCGACGAAGCCGAGGCCCGGCGGCGTCATCAGGCCCTTCTGCGAGCCGGACATCGCGACGTCGATGCCCCATTTGTCCATCTCGAACGGCATGCAGCCGAGCGAAGCGACGGTGTCGACCATGAACAGCGCCGGATGACCGCTTGCCTTGATCGCCTTGCCGATCGCTTCGATGTCGTTATAGGCGCCCGACGCCGTATCGACCTGTACAGCTACGATCGCCTTGATGCTGTGATCCCTGTCCTGCTTCAGCCGCGCCTCGACTTCCGCGGGACGGATCGCGCGGCGCCAGTCGCCCTTGAGCACCTCGACCTCGGCACCCATCGCCGCCGCCGCCTGGCCCCAGCCGATCGCAAAGCGTCCGCTTTCCAGCACCAGCACCTTGTCGCCGCGCGACAGCACGTTGGAGAGCGTCGCTTCCCACGCGCCATGGCCGTTGGCGATGTAGATGTAGGACTTGCCCTTGGTGGCGAACAGTTTTGTGAGATCGGTGAGCAGGCTGTCGGTCAGTTCCAGCATCTGTTCGGAATAGATATCGAGCGCCGGGCGATGCATCGCCTGCAGCACCTCGTCGGGCATGGTGGTAGGTCCCGGGATGGCCAGAAACTCCCGGCCCGCGCGAACGGTCATTTGTTGTTTTTCCTTATGGGCAAGCACGCTGAATCGAAGCGCATGAGGTCTGGGTATCATAATATTGGGTTGCAGCCGTCATTGCGAGCCACCGCGTCGCACAAATGTGCGCCCGGTGACAGGCTCTACGAGGCAATCTGGAGCCGCAAAAAAGATCAAATTGCACTGATTGCTCCGCTTCCCGCACATGCCGCGCGTTGTTATTTCCCGATCGCGTTGGCGATCGCGTGCCAGATCTGGTCCTTCAATTCGGTCGCCGGCGGGCTCGGGATCGTTACCGCGGGGCCCTCGCGTTTTTTGCAGGCTTCGACCAGCCGCAGCACCCAGATCTCGCCGTCGGTGTAATAGAGGTCGCCGCCGCCATTATGGCCGGCAATCGTCGGCCCGATGCCGGTGACCTGATATTTCGCCTCGACCATGCCGGCAGTTTCCAGGTCCGCCGCCAGCAGCGTGCGCTCGGCGTCGAGATCGGGGCTGATATGGTGCGTCACGGCTGCGGTGTATTTGCTGACGCCGACGCCGCGATCTTCCGTCGCGGCCCCAAGCCAGACCGGGCGCTTTTCCGCGCCGCTCTCCAGCACCTTCCAGTAGCGCACATGGTTGCGGCGGTCGGCGCTGCTCCCGATCGGCTTTTCATAGGCGAGATCCTCGCGACGGCCGAGATAATAGAGATTGCTCACCGGCGCGTCCTTGTAGGGACGATCCAGCAGCACGCTGCCGACGATCTCGATCGAGGATTTCAGCGTGATCCGGTCGGCCGGATACCAGCCGGCGGCGTGCATGGCGCAGACCACGTCGCCGATGTCGCCGATCAGCCCGACATTCATGGGATCGCCGGGAATGCCCTGCGCGGTCCGCGTCACCATCGGCAGGTCGGCAAGCCCGCGCTGATGCTCGTAATGCGTCCAGAAACCCGGCAGCACCAGATAGGCGAGCAGGCCGTAGCCGCCGAGGATGACGAGCGTGAGCAACAAAACCCGTCTCAATCGCGAATGATCTCGAACGTCGGCCATGTGTCTGGGCTCTCGCCAATTCCGCCGTGGAGGTGAGGATACACGATAGTGCGGGAACCTTCACCCTTCGAGACGCGGCTGACGCCGCTGCTCAGGATGAGGTTTGAGACCCTCATGGTGAGGCGGCGCGTTAGCGCCGTCTCGAACCATGAGGCCACAGAGGTGTCTACCGCCGCGTCTCGCGGCAGCCGGCGGCTTCGGCTTCCTCGACCGAGCAGAACCAGCGCGTGCCCTTTGAGATCTTCATCTGGATCTTCGCATACCAGCGGCTGGTCGGCTGGTGATAGATGCATTCGCCGGAGCGGTTGACATTGCCCTTGATGGTGCAGTCGGGCGAGGGCGCGACCGGGCCGGACGCCGATGCCAGCAGGATCGCTTTGGCATTCTCCGGTGGCTTGATCGCGCCGAGAATGGCGGTCTTCTTGTTGCGGACGCGCCAGTCCCACGGCGCGATGAAGGCGCCCTGCCACATTCCGGCCTTGGCCTCGCGCGCCGCCTTCTCGTCGCCCTCGTAGTCGCGCGAGATGCGCGTCAGCGCCAGCGCCCAGCCGTTCGATACCAGCCATTTCTGGACGTCCTCGCCGGCGGCCTCGCAGCGCGCCACCGTGCGGCCGCGGCGATCGGTGACGGTCCTTGTATGACAGGTCCAGCTCTTGCCGCCGAAATGCTTGATCAGTTCGTCGCGCGCGGCGACGCCGCAGGCCCAGCGCTCGCCCTTGGTATTGAGGCAGAGCTGATCGACGGCCGGCGCGTCAACGCCGCCCAAACGGATGCGGCTGTTGCCGATCTGGAGCTGATCGCCTTCGCGGATTTTCGGAACGCCGCTGATGTCGGCCGCCTGCGCCATGGCGGGGAGCGACAACAGCAAAACGGCCAATAGCAATTTCAGCAATTTCATCGGCAGTCCCAGCGAAATGATGCGGATAGTGCGGACAATGGGGCCGTCTTGCCAGTGCCGTAGCGTCGCATCGTTTTCAACTTCCTGTCATTTGAGGAATCGTGGCCCTGATGCAGCGAAGCGCAATCCCGGGAAGCTGCGTCCGCGAGCGGCACCGTCCCGGATTTCGCTTCGCTGCATCAGGGCTACGATCAACCTCTACCCTTCACCATCACGCCCCGCGCCAGCGCCAGCCCCATCAACACGAACGCCGACGTCACCTCGGGTCCGCCGACCAGAATCCGCGTCGGCGTCTTCATCTTGTTCCATTCATAGGCCTTGTACGGCCCATGCCTGCCGCCTTCGCCGAACTGGGCGATGATGCAGTTCAGCGCCGGCGCGAAGGTCGAGACGTCGGCGCCGAGATGCGCCAGCGCCATCAGTGCCAGCGCGGCGTCGAACGGGTTCATCTCGCGCGCGATCAATTCGCCCTCGACATAGGCGAGCACGCGCCCACGGATAACTTCGAAGGTGCCGTCCGGATCGATCGTCCGCCGCGCGGCTTCAGGCAACGCCATGAACGCGGCATGGCAGCGGCCGAAATAGGCGGCGTAGAGTTCCGGCAAATAGTAGATATGCGAGCGCGGATTTTTGAACGCGCCGCTTTCCACCAGCCGACGCTGGAAGCCCAGGATGCGATGCACCGTCTCCAGCCGCGAAGGCGTCTCCAAAATCTTCCAGCGTGCAAGGTTGCGGAAAGAGACTTCGAGAATGTCGAGATTGAGGGTGGGATCGAGGTCGTTGCCGTAGGGCCGGTCGCCCGCGAGATTGTCGATCCAGGTGACGACGCCGCCCTCGTAATCGATGTTGTCGTTCAAGGGCACGGTGACGCGCGGCTCGTTGGCGCCCTCGCGCACCTGGCAGCCGCGGTAGAAATCCAGCAGCGGCTGGTCGAGGATCGGATCGGCGGAGCCGGCCTGGGTCGCCGCCGAGAACGAGCACGCGGTGGTGTCGCAGTCCGGCACATAGATGCCGAAGCCCAAATCCTGCTTGATCTGGGCGAAGAAGCGCGAGAAGCGCGGATGCGGCAGCGGCGCCAGCGCCGTGATCACGCGCACCGTCGAGCCGTCATGCGAGGACACTTCCTCGGCCGAAGTCTTCAGGCAGAAATCCACCATGTCAGCTATCGCGCGCCGGGACGCCGCGGCTTCGTCGGCCGACGCCAGCCCGGTCTCGATGAAGCTCAGCAGCGCCTCGGTGAAGAAGGCGTCGTAGTAGGCCGAGCGGTGGCGGATCTGCATCGGCTGCCACATCGGCTCGGCGATCCCCCTCCAGGGCGGGTTGATCAGGGCGCGGGCCGGCGAATGCGCGATGAAGATCCGCGCCAGGCTGAACAACAGCGTCGAGTTCTTGTAGCCGCGCGAGTTCAGCCCGGTCAGCGCCATCAGCATTTCGCGCCCGCCCATGTCGGGGTCGCCGATCAGGTTGAACGCGGCATAGGTCGGGATGAAACCGTTCCTGGCGAACGAGCCCAGCAGATGGGCGCCGCAGCGGCGGATCACCCGGTCGATCTCGCTTCCGCCGGGCGCTCCGCCCGGCGCCGCTGTCGGCTGTGGGGCGGGGTGGTGCACGCCGATATCGGCCATCAGCTCGGCGATCGGGGCGCCGACCGCGGCCCAGTCCGGCTCGGCCTCGTCGCGCGCCTGCCGCAGCGCCTCCTGCAACGCGCCCATTCGCTTTTCGTCGCGCAGCGCGGGTAGCCCGGTCCGCCGCAGCAGCGGCCGCAGCGCCGGATTGCCCAGCGCCGTGCGATAGAATTTGCCAAGATGGGGGTCGCCGCCGCGGTATTTCAGCAGCACGGGATCGCAGACGTCGTACAGCGAGGGGCCGTCCTTCCGCGCGGTCAGCGCCCGGAATGCGGCGCCGGCAATGGTGTGGAAGCCCATGCAGTTTCTTTCCGCCGGAACGGTGAGGTAAGGGCCGCGTTAAGCATGGCAACTCGCTTAAGGCGGCCACCGCCGGCCGGATCGGGCCCGCAAGCCCTTGAAAACTATACAAATCAGTGAAAAACACAAATGTGATATAGGTCACTTAACTGGAATTAACTTTCCACCAGTATCTGCGGGCGTGGGGGTCCATGCGTCAAATGAGGTTGTTATGGAAGAGCGGGCAGGCTAAAAGCCCGGTTGTTGCAGTGCCGCAAAATCAGCGCAATTGGTCGTCACATACCCTGCAACCCCTTCAAAGCTGAACAGCCGTCACGCGACGAACTCGCGCGGTCTTGCTTGGTGCCTTTGGACAAAACTTGGGATGGTAACGCGATGAACCTTGGTAAGCTCCGGATCTCCCGCCGCACCGTCACCATTGCCGTTGCTTTCGCAGGCGTGGTGTCGCTGGCGATCGGCGCCCATGCCGCGCTGAACAAGCGTTCGCTCGACGCTGCCAAGGCAATCGGCACCGAACAGACCGGTTCGATCGGCACCACGGCCGGCCGCGTTGCGCTCGTGATCGGCAACGGCCATTACCCGGATGCGTCCGCGCCGCTGTCCCAGCCCATCAACGATGCCCGCGGCCTCACCGCCGCGCTGCGCGCCAAGGGTTTTGACGTCGACGTGGTCGAGGACGCCACCAAGGACGACATGGCCCGCGCCATCGTCCGCCTGAAGGCCAAGATCAAGCAGGACACCGTGGCGATGCTGTTCTTCGGCGGCTATGGCGTCCAGGTCGGCCGCGAAAGCTTCATGATCCCGGTCGATGCTGCGATCTGGAAGGAAGCCGACGTCCGGCGCGACGGCGTCAGCATTGAGCAAGTGTTGGACGCGATGACCGAGAAGGGCGCCAAGGCCAAGCTCGTCGTCGTCGACGCCTCCCGCCGCAACCCCTATGAGCGCCGCTTCCGCTCCTACTCCCACGGCCTCGCCCCGATCTCAACGCCGGAAAACGCGCTGATCCTGACCTCGGCGACGCCGGGCAAGGTGGCCGATGACGGCAAGGGCCAGTACAGCGTGCTGGTGACCGAGCTTTTGAACAATTTGAATTCGCAGTCCGGCGCGGCCACCGCCTTCAACAAGACCCGCATCTCCGTCTCCCGCGCCTCCGACGGCGAGCAGGTGCCGCAGGTGTCGTCGTCGTTGCTGGAAGACGTCCACATCGGCGGGTAAGAGCGCTTTAAGCCGAGCCCCCCACGGTCGTCCCTGCGAACGCAGGGGACCCATACCGCGTGATCTATCGAGAAGCGCGGTCGCAGAAATTCTTAACACAACGAGGGCCTCGGCGTATGGGCCCCTGTATTCGCGGGGCGACGGATACCTATTTCGTGTCCGCGCTCGCCGTCACCGCGCGCACCGGATCGCCCTCGCGCAGCAGTGCGCCGGCGCGCGCCACCACGATGTCGCCCTCCTGCAGTCCCGAAGTGATCTCGACCTGGCCGGCCGACATCAGCCCGGTCTCGACGCGCCGCGTTTCGACGCGCGCGCGCCGCACCACCTGCACCACGGTGCCGGCGGAGCCATAGAGGATGGCGGTAAGCGGCACCGAGACGCCGCAGCTCTGCCCGGTCTTGATCTGCGCGCGGCCTGATGAATTCACGAGCAGCCGCCGGTTGGTGGTGACGCCGAGGAACACTTGCGCGAGCTGGCTGTTCGGCTCGACGGTGGTCGACAGCCGCCGCACTTTACCATCGACCTCGCCGGCGCCGATCACCTTGATCCGCGCGGTCTGGTTGACCTGAAGTTTCGAGATGTCGCGCGTCGGCACCATGCCGACCAGGTCGAACTCGCCGCGCGCGATGATCGAGAACAGCGCCTCGCCCTTGCCCGAGGCCATCGTGCCGACCGAAGCGGTGGAGGCCGAGATCACCCCGCCCACCGGCGCCTGCACCGTGATCTGCCCGCCCTCGGGCAGGGTCAGCTTCGCCAGCACCTGGCCAGCGGTGACGCTGTCGCCGGGATCCACCATCACCTCGGCCACCTTCAGCCCCATCCGTTCGGGGCGCACCTGGTTCTCCTCACGCGGAATGATCGTGCCGGAGACCTCGACGATATTGGCGAAACAGGACTTTGCGGCCTTGAGGACGGTGACCGCGGCGCCTTTCGGGGGCGCCTCCTCGTCGGCGGCGAGGAGGGGGCAAGAAAGCAGGCAGAACATCCCCGCTGCGATCAGGGGGGCCAGCTTGGGCGAAAGGTCGCGCGCGCGGATGGTCATCGGCATTTCGTTCCCGGTTTCGGTCTAACCGATATCAGAAGGCCGACAGGGGAGCCAAGCGCCAAGACGTCACCCCTCCGGCAGAGCCACCGCCGCCGGCAGAGTCACCGCCGCCGGCGCCGCATCGAGCGCCAGCGGAACGCCTGCGAGTTCGTCCGCACGGGCGATGTGCCCAGCGATCACGGGATTGACCGATGACGCATGGGTGAGCGGGAGCATATGGCCGGCCGCCGGCAAATGCCGGATCTCGGCGCCGTCCATGATTTCTCCGAGCCGCTGCACGATGCGCTGGGTGACGTAGGGCGACAGCCCGCCCGAAAGCAGCAGCGTCGGAACGCGAAGCGAGGCCGCCGCGGTGGCGACATTTTCCTCAGTGAACGCCGCCATGAAATCGAACGCAAGCTTGTGGGCGCGCTCGATCATGCGCTGGCGGACGCTGGGCGGCAGCGGATCCTGCGGACCGGAGCCATTCCAGAATTCGGTGAACATGTCGATCGCCTCCAGCACCGATCCATTCCAGAGGTCCTCGGAAACGTCACGCGCGACCTGGGCGAAACGCGCGTGCAGCCGCCGGTCCGCCTCGTTCTCGCACAGCAGCGTCGGCAGCACCGGCTCGATCAGCGTCAGGCTGCGCAGGCGATGCGCGAATGCCGAACGGGTCGCGATCTTGAACGCAATCGCGCCGCCATAGGAATGGCCGACGAGGTGGATGGGCCCCTTCGCGTCGTTGAGCGCGCCGGTCAGGCACCGGACTTCTTCCGCGAGCGTCAAGGGCAGATCCAGCGCGCACCCATTGGCGCCATAGCCCGAGATGTCAGGGGCGAAGAACGGATGCTCGCGCCCGAGTTCATCGGCGAGCGCCTTCCACTGGCGGCCCGAGCCGAGCGAGCAATGCAGCGCCACGACGCAAGCCTTTTCGCGCTCTCGGCGCGAGATCTGAATCACATTGGTCATCGAAATGCTCCTGATTTTAAAAGGGGCGCCTCCCAGCGGAGCCACGCCAAGGGCTCCGCTGAAGTCTTCGGAGCGGCGTTTTCACCGCTTGGTGATGACGATCTCGAGATATTCGCCGGGCACGACCATCGTGCCGTCGCCGGAGCGGTTCATGCGCACGATCAGGGCATTCAGATCGTTGTGCAGCTCTTCCTGTTTGGCCGGCTCGAGGGCGGCGAACGCTTTCAGCACCGGGCCGTAATAGGTCTTGAACACATCGAGGAAGTGCGCCGGCGAACGGTAGCGGAACTTGAACAGCCGCGATTCCGCCCTGATCGCGCGCGCATCGGCGTCGAACATTTCGGTCAGCCGCGCACGCGTTCCCCACAGCGCCGGCGATTTGGCCCCGGTGGGCGGCGGCAGATATTTGCCGAGCGTCTTGAAGACCTGTCCGATAAAACCTTCCGGCGTCCAGTTCGCGAGGCCGATCTTGCCCTTGGGCTTGCAGACCCGCATCAGTTCGGCGGCCGCGCGGTCCTGGTTCGGCGTGAACATGACGCCGAAGGTGGAGAGCACCGTGTCAAAACTATCGTCGTCGAACGGCAGGTTTTCCGCATCCGCCTCCCTGAATTCGATTGGCATGCCTTCCGCGGTCGCGCGCGCCTGGCCGCGCTCCAGCAACGCCGGCACGTAATCGGTCGAGGTGACGTCGCACCACCGCCGCGCCGCGGCGAGGCTCGCCATGCCGTTGCCGGCGGCGACATCGAGCACCTTTGAGCCGGCCTTGAGATCGACCGCCTCGCAGAGTTCCTCGCCGACGATCTGCAGCGTCGCGCCGACAATGGCGTAGTTGCCCGAGGACCATGCGGCCTGCTGACGCGTCTTGAGGGTGGCGAAGTCGGGGGCAGGTTGGGCAGAATCGGTTTGGGCAGGATCTTGGGCAGGATGTTGGGTCTGGGTCGCTGTCTGGCCGGCCATCGGTGTCTCCTTGATCCAGTCATGCGGCCACGGAATGGGAGCCGCGATGAACCGAACATGGCCCTGTCAGGACCCAAAGACTGTGATGCCGGGCTGATTTTGCCTTGAGACCACCCTGATTTTTCAGTGAGATTTCTAAATCTGTGAGATTTCACACACTTTCCCGCCGGGAGATTCGCTCTACCTCAGACGGCGTCGGGGACAAACAAAATGACCGGAAATTACCTGCCGGGACGAAGCGATCTTTGATGATTTAACCTGGATGAAGCCGTGCAATTTCACTTTTCCAACCATGTGCTTGATGTCGACCTGCGTGAGCTGACCCGCGGCGGCGAGAGCATTGCGGTCGAGCCGCAGGTGTTCGATCTCCTGATTCACCTGATCGAAAACCGCGACCACGTCGTCACCAAGGACGATCTGATCGAGACGATATGGGACGGCCGCATCGTCTCCGAATCCACCTTGACGAGCCGGATCAACGCCGCGCGCCGGGCGGTCGGCGACAGCGGCAAGGATCAGGCCGTGATCCGCACCATTGCGCGAAAGGGTTTTCGCTTCGTCGGCGACGTGCAGCCGTTGCGCGGCGGCGCCCTGGCGCACGCCGATGCGGCTTCCTCGCCCGGTTTGGCCGGCGAGCTGCCGCATCAGGAACTCCCGGCGCTCGACCGCACCGCGATCGCCGTGATGCCATTTGCCAATCTCTCCGGCGAGCCGGAGCAGGAATATTTTTCCGAAGGCATCAGCGAGGACATCATCACCGCGCTGTCGAAGCTGCGCTGGTTCGATGTGATCGCGCGGAATTCCTCGTTCAGCTACCGGGGAAAATCCGTCCACCACCAGCAGATCGGCGATGAGCTCGGCGTCGGCTATGTCGTCGAAGGCAGCGTGCGCAAGGACGGCGGCCATGTGCGCATCAACGCCCAGCTCGTCGACGTGGCGAGCGGCAGCCAGCTCTGGGCCGAGCGCTACGACCGCAATCTCGCCGACGTGTTCGCCGTGCAGGACGAAATCACCCAGGCCGTGGTCGCGGCGATCGAGCCACAGCTCTACGCCGCCGAGGATTTTCGCGCCCGGCGCAAGACGCCTGACAATATGGACGCGTGGGATCTGGTGATGCGCGCGCTGTCGCATTACTGGCGCGTGACGCGGCAGGACAATCTGGTAGCCCAGGCGCTCCTGGAAAAGGCGATCAGCGTCGATCCTTCGTACGGCCAGGCGCTCAGCCTGCTGGCGGCATGCCACACGTTCTCCGCCCATATGGGCTGGCAGGACATGGCAAGCGCCGTACCGACCGCGGAGCGTGCGGCGCTGGCGGCGATCCGGGCCGACAGCGAGGATGCGTGGGCGCATTATGCGCTCGCCAGCGTCTATCTGTTCAACCGGCGCTTCGATGATTGCATCGCCGAATTCGAGCTGGCGCTGCGGCTCAATCCCAATTTTTCGGCCGCGCGCGGCGTCTATGGCGTTGCGCTGTCCTATCGCGGGCGCTGGGAAGACGGTGATCGCGCCGCGCGCGAGGCGCTGAAACTCTCACCCCGCGATCCCTTTGCCGCGATCTATTGCGGCGTCGCCGCCTATTGCCAGTATGTCGGCAGGAATTACGCGGAGGCGATCCGCCTGTCGCGTGAAGCGCTGCGGCAGCGCACCGACTTCGTCGGCGCCCACCGCGTGCTGACGGCCTCATTAGGAATGGCAGGCGACGGCGATGCGGCCAAAGCCGCGCTCGAGGGCCTCCGCCGCACCCAGCCCAACATCTCGCTCGCCTGGCTGGCCAACGAAATGCCGTTCGAGCACGAGGCGGACAAGGTGCACTATCTGGAGGGGTTTCAGCGCGCGGGCTTGCGATAACCAGGATCTGCAATGGCTGCGCGACGATATCTCAAGCTGAACTGGACGGTAAATCATAGCTGTCTGAAAGTCTTCGCCGGCCGCAACGGTCATGTTGATGCTGCCTCGTTTCCGCGAGGCAAACATCCAAGGAGAACGACATGCCGTTGATAGAGGTTCACGTTATCGAGAACGTGTTCAATTCCGAGCAGAAGCGCCAGATGATCAGCAAGCTCACCGACGCCATGGTGTCGATCGAAGGCGAGAGCATGCGCGGCGTCACCTGGGTCAAGATTTCCGAAGTCGCGAGCGGCGATTGGGGCATCGGCGGCCAGCCGCTGACCACGGAAGCTGTCAAGGAGCTTGCGGCCGGACGAAAGGTGGCCTGACGAGCTCCCGGCCTTGCGTCGCCGGCGGGCTGGCCCTGCCGGCGGTGCGCGGCGTGGCGCTTCCTCATTTAGATCCTTCATCCAGCCGTGTCCGGGTGCTCGTCGCGCGTACGCGCCGAACGCTGCTGACATCATGCTGGCAGCAGGCCTTCGATAGAAAGGGTGCCGGCAAGCTAACCGGGTTCCGGCTACTGTTTGAAAGAAAATTGCCATGACGATGCTGACCACCATTCCATCCTCCGCCACCAGGCCATTTGCCTGGCGAACTGCAGTTTTGCTGGCGCGCCTGCGCCGTCTCACCAACCGCTTCTTCGCAGCGGTGATCGCGCGCCACGAGCGGCACGCCATGCGCGAGGCCCTGCGCAGGCTCGACGATCGCCAGCTCAGGGATATCGGCATGTACCGCACGCAGATCGACAGCAGCCTCGAAGAGCTGGCCGAGATGCGCGCGCGAATGCAGCAGCCTGGCTGGCACTGACGGGCGGGCGGCGGCACGGCCCTAGGTTTGCTGCTGTTTGAAATTTGAAACGAGCATGCGGCACGCTCCGCGTCGTCCCTGCGAACGCAGGAACCCATAGCCACCGGCGGGTGTTTCGCGAAGGGCGTCTGCCGTTCTGCGCTATCGATAGATCACGCGGTATGGATCCCTGCGTTCGCAGGAGCGACCGAGACTTTCGCAGCGACGACGGAGGCTACTGCATCTTCTTCCGTCGTGCGGCCACCGCATCCACCACGTTGTCGACTGCCTCGCGCCAGCTCAAGATCTCCGCCGCCAGAATCGGATGGTTGAATCCCTTCAGATTCAGATCGTCGATCGGCTTCCCCTCGACCCATGGCTCGACCATGCCGTAGACGCGCCTCGACACCACGATCTGGTTGGCCTTGGCTTCGTCGCACAGCCGCGACGCCAGGTTGGTGACGCTGCCGATCGCGGCGTATTCCAGCCGCTGCTCGAAGCCGATCTGGCCGAGCGTGGCGTAGCCGAGCGCGATGCCGATGCCGAAGCCGAGATTGTGGCCGCGGTTGCGCCACTTGTCGGTCAGCCCGCCGATGGTGTCGCGCATCTCGACCGCCATGCGAACGGCGCGCGCGGTGTGGTCGTCGAACTGGATCGGCGCGTTGAACAGGATCATCACGCCGTCGCCGGCATAGCGGTCGAGCGTGCCTTCATACTTGAAAATCAATTCGCCGAGCGCGGCGTGATATTCGCGCAGCACGTTCATCGCCTCTTCCGGCTCGGTCGTCTCGGTGAACGCCGTAAAACCACGCAGATCGCAGAAAACGACCGTGACCTCGCGGCGGTGGCTGTCGAGCAGGCCCTCATGGCCGTCGGAGGAGGCGATCAGCTGCGCCACCTGCGGCGCCAGGAAGCGCTCCAGCCTTCGGATGCGCTCGATCTCGCCGAGCTGGGTCTCGACGCGCTCCTCCAGCGATTTGTTCCAGTCCTTGAGCTGGTCGGTCTGCTCCTGCAGCTTGCGAGCCTGCTGGCTGACGATGCTGTTGGCGTCCTGAAGCTCGCGGCTCTTGTGGTCCACCTCGGTGAACAGCCGCGCATTGCGCATCGCCAGCACCGCCTGGTGCGCAAAGGTCTTCATCAGCCCGATCAGATTGTCGGAGAATTCGCCCTCGTTCCGCCGCAGCACCACCAGCGATCCAAGGATGCCGGTCTGGTCGACCAGCGGCACCACCAGCACGGAGTTGAAGCCGGCCTCGATCGCGACGTCGCGCAGGGGATGTTCGGGTATCGCGCCGAGCTGGGGAATCGCGATCGGCTCGCCCGAGGTCGCGGCTTCGCCGAGCGGCGAGTGGTCGGCGTCGATGGCGCGGTGGCCGCCTTCGGCCGATCTGTCGATGCCGATCGATTCGGCGAGGCTGAACTGGTGATTGCCGGCGTCATAGCCATAGATCAGCACGGCGTCGGCATGGGTGATCTCCAACGCGCGCGCGGCGACCGTGGGCAGCACGGCGTTGAGGTCGAGCGAGGAGGCGACGGCGCGGCCGACCTCCTCGAGCACCTTGAGCTCGTTGATCGACTGCGCCAGGTCGCGCGTCCGTTCCTTCACCTTCTCTTCGAGGCCGGAATAGGTCTCGGCCAGTTGCCCGGCCATGCCGTTGAACTGGTTGGCCAGCTCCTCCAGCTCGTCCGACGTCTTCACCTCGATGCGATGGCCGAAATCGCCGGCGCCGAGACGCCGCGCGCCGGCCTGCAGCGCCGTGATCGGCACCAGCATGCGCCGCGCCATGATGGTGCCGGCGATGATCGCGACCACGAGGCCGAGCCCGATCAGAAGCGCGATCCGCACCAGCTGGTCGCGGATCGGTATCAGCGCCTGCGCGGTCTCCTGTTCGAAGAACACGTGCCAGCCGAGCTTCGGCACCAGGCTCGACGTCGTCAGAACGGCGTTGCCCCTGGCATCCCTGCCCGACGCCGGCGCCACGCCGCCGGGCTTGCTGACGGCTGCGACCTGCGGCAGCGCCGACAGGTTGCTGCCGACCTCGGGCCCGTTCGAGGAGGCGGCCAGCACGTCACCCTTGGAATCGGTGATATAGGCAAACGCCACCTTGCCGATCTGGGCATCGATCAGGAACTCCGACAGGAAATCAAGGTCGACCTCGGCGACGGTGGTGCTGCCACCGGCATGCGACAGCGCGATCGACATCAACGGCCGTTCCCCGCGGAAGTAGGCCGGCGCAAAACTGGTGCCGCGCGAGATGGTCTCGGTGAATCTGCGGGAAAAATCGGCGTCGCTGCCGAGCGTGACGGTCTGGCGCGTGTGGCGGAGTTGCTCGCGGCCCTCGCTGTTGAGGAACGAGAGCTGGCTGACCTGCGGCACCTGTCGCAGCAGTTGCGCATAGTCTTCGCGGTGCTGTTCCAGCGTTGCGGCTTCGGTGAGCTTGGTGGCGCTGGCGCGCGTCACCCAGGAAATCTGCCGCTCGAGGTCGGACAGGGATTGCTGGATCCGCTTGGCGGTGGCCTCCGCCTTCTCGCTCATGCCGTCGTTGAGCGAGCTCTTGATGCCGCGATAGGTGATCCAGACTTCCATCGCGCCGTTGATGGCCAGCACGAACACGACGAGGCCGACCAGCGCGACGACGTATTTGGCGAACAGGCCTTCGCGCAGGAACCAGACTCTGTCCTTGACCTCGTTCATCCGGACCCTCGTGCCGGCCCACGGCCGGGCGCGCGCAGCGGTTTGTCACTGGCGCCGGCCTGTCTCGGCAGCCCGGCGTGAGGGCCTGTCTAGCATGAATTGGGGAGAGGGGCTGTGAGCCCGCCGACATGGTTAGGAGGTTCTATTGCCCAAATTAGGGTCAAAAAGCCGCGGCGAAGACCGCTGCGCCGCCTCTCCCTCGTGGGAGAGGGCTGGCGAGGGGGCACGGTCTATCGAGCGAGCATCACCGGTTGAACAATTGCCGCATGACCTCGTTCATTGGCTGACTGTCCTGCTCGGCGGTCGTGTCGCTTGGCGGCGCGGGAGGGACGGGCTCGCCCGGAGCGGCTTGGGTCGGCACCGGGGCGGCTTCCGTCGCCGCCTCGGCGGGCAAGGTGCGGCTCGGGATGCTGCGCTGGCCGCCCGGCCGCGCGCCGCCTTGGCCCTGGCCGGAGCCGCCTTGATTCAATCCGCCCAGGCCCTGCTGCAGGAGATTGCCGATGGTCTCGCCGAGACGGCCGCCGAGCGGACCGGTCGGCTGCTGGCCGCCAGCGGCGCCTTGTTGTCCGCCGGCCGCCCCCGGCTGTCCGCCGAGCAGGCTGCCGATCGCGGCCCCGAGGCCGGCGCCGGCACCCTTCTCGCCGAACAGGCCCTTGCCCATCTCCTTCAGCTTGGCATAGGCGCCGTCGGGATTGTCGAGGATGCCCTGCATTTCCGGATAGATCCTTGGGCTTCCCCACGGGCCCGAGATCATCACGGGAATGCCGAGCCCGACCGGATCGCTGACGCGGCCCTGGCCTTCGGTGGTCATCACGAGCTTCGGCTCGACGCGAAACCCGATCTGCTTGGTGCCGAGATCGATGGTGCCTGCGCCGGTCATCTTGACCAGCGGGCCGACCAGATTGAGATCGGTGGTCTGCGCCTGGCCCTTGTCGATCTTGAACGACGCCGACAATTGCGAGAGGTCCGTCGCCTTCTCCTCGCTCTCCTGCCAGCCGGACAGCGTGCTTGCGGTGAGCGAGCGGATCATCTGCGCGACGTTGAGCCCCTTGATGGCGCCGTCCTGGAATACGACGAAGGCGGTGCCGGCCATGTTCGACATGATCGCGCGCTGGCTGGTGCCGGAGGAGCGCACGCTGAGCTTCGCCTGCATCCTGCCGTCGATCTTGTCGAAATCGGCGAGGCCCTGCAGCAGCGGCAGCGCGCGTACGCCGGTGAGGTCGGCCCGCATCGCGTAGGTGGGATTGGCGGTGGAGACGTCGAGGGTCAGATCGCCATTGGCGTTGCCCTCATAGGCGCCGAGGTTGGAAACCTGCGCCTTCAAGACGCCGCTCGTGAGCGTGGCGTCGATCGCGGCGGGGATGAAACGCGCGTCGCCGACGTCTAGTTCGGCCGCGGAAATGCGCACCTGCAGGTCGATATAATTGAGGCCGTTGACGTCGATCGTCGCACTGCTCCAGGGCTGCGCCGAAGTACTGCCGGTGCTGCGCGTCGTCGCGATGGCGAGCTTCTGGAAATCGAGGTCGAGCTTCACCAGCGGCTTGCTCGACAGATCGACCGAGGCCCAGCCGTTGAAGGCGGCGTCGCCGAGCGCGCCGGTGACGCCGTTGATCATCACGACCGAGCCGTTGAGGCGGGCATCGGCCTTGGCCGTGAGCGGGGCGCGCAGCAGGTCCGGCGCGTCGATCTTGATCTCGGCCGGGATATTCTGCCGCTCGATCGGCGGCGCAGGCAGCGCGGCCTTGACGTCGAATTTCAGCGGATAGCCGTTGCGCCGGGCGCTGCCGGACAGCACGACCTTGCGGTCGTTATCGATGGTGATGTCGGCGTTGACGGTCTCGATCCTGTTCTCGACGCGGTCGCGCAGGTTGGACAGCACGATGGTGCCGCCGCTGACGCTGATGTGCTCGATCGAGAAAGCCTCGGATGGCTTGCCGGCAGCGGGCTTCGAGGGAGGATTGGAATCCCGATCGCGCTCGCGCCGCAGCGGCAAATTCGCCACCGGGCGGATGATGACGAGCTCGGTGATATGTGGCTTGCCGGCCCACAGGCTGGCGAGCGTCACCTCCGCCTCGATGCTTGCGGCGGCGAAGTGGCGGTTGATGTCGCGGTCCTTCGGATGCTGCACCGTGACATCGTTCAGCGTGATGTTGAGCGATGGCCACAGGCCGATCCTGGCGCCGCCATTGATCGCGAGCTTGTAGCCGGTCTCGCGCTCGACCCGCGCCTCGATCTGCGCTGTCAGGAAGCCCGACGGAATGCCGATCACCAGTAGCAGCGCGATGACGAGGATCACGGCGCCAATGGCGACGCCGGCAATTTTCAGTGCTTTCATATCGACATTCCAGACCGCGCAGACGGCACTTATTTCGGTGGTGCGGGACGCCGGCGCAACCGATCAGGCGAGCTTATCCCGGAAAGGGGCGGGTCCCAAGGAAGCCAAAAATATTCCGGGGGTACTGCAAAGTTATGTGACTTATGACACACTCGTTGGCACAGGAATCTTGCTAACGGCCTGAGGGGGCGGGTTCGGGCCCGATTTTGGAAGGTAGTACAATGAGCAAACAGGCCGAATTTGCGGTCATTTTGAAAATGAATCCGATGTTTGCGGATTTGGGCGCCGACGAATTGCAGCGCATCTCCGGCCTTTGCCACACCGAGCAACTCGGCCTTGGCGAAATGTTGTTCCAGAAGGGCGATGCCGGCGACGCGCTGTATGGCGTACGTCGCGGCCAGATCCGGATCGAAACCGGTGCCTCCGATGGCAGCCGCCTGACGCTGAATTTCATGGGCCCCGGCGATCTGTTCGGCGAGGTCGCCGTCCTCGACGGCGAGAGCCGTACCGCGGACGCCACCGCCGGCGAGCCGTCGGAACTGTTCGTGCTGCGGCGCGAGGATTTCCTCGCCTTCCTCGAGCGCGAGCCGAAGGTCGCGATCAAGATCATGATGCTGCTGTGCCAGCGCATCCGCTGGCAGAGCGAGCGGATGGAGGAATCCGTGCTGCAGCCGCTGCCGGTCCGCCTGGCGCGACGGCTCTGCGCGCTTGCCTCCGATTTCGGTTCCGAAGTGCACATCTCGCAGGAGCAGCTCGGCGTCTTCGTCGGCGCCGCCCGCGAAAGCGTCAATCGCCAACTGCAGCTCTGGCGCAAGGACGGCATCCTGGACCTGCAGCGCGGACGCATATTGCTGCAGAACATGACCAAGCTGACGGCGGTGGCGCAGGAACGAGTAGGAAAGACTACACCCGTGCTTCGCGACCGGGCCATACTCTCGTGATGAGAATGTCAGATGTCTCGTGAAGAATGGCGTAGCGTATGATGTAGCCCGCTGCGCCGAAGCGGATCACGATCTGACGAATGTTTGGGTCTGAAGTTGGCATCCCGAGTGTCGGGAAGTCCTGCAATCTTTCAATTGCGGTCCATATGAGCGCCAGTGCGCGCCTTGCGGCGCCCGGGTTTGCATGATCGAGAAAGGTTCTGAGTCGCTCGACGTCCTCTATGGCATCGGGCGAAAGGAGGATCATCCGACCTTACGCGGTTGCGGACAAGGCAGCTCGTTCTCGGATCCCCAGCTCGAAACCCAAGCCTTGACGTCGTCCAGCGGTACGGCGAGCCGCGTTCGCCGAAAATCGTCATAGCGGCGGCGATCTTCTCCGCTGTCGGGACCGGAGAGGTCTACCACCGAATCGAGCAGAGCAACGTCTTCGGCCAGTATGGCCGCGTACATCCTGCCCTCGCTCTTCCGCCATCTCGCGAAGGCGAGCGTCGGTATCGGCATCGATCTCAAGCGTACGATTGACCAGGTTCATGACGACGGAATCAAGCATCTATCGATAGCCTGTCGAGGCCTCTCTAGGCTGGCCATCGCAGACAAGTCACTCACTTCGCCGCGGGCGACATCGCTGGCGGCACCGCGGAGGTCCCTTGGCGGGCGGCTCGTTGTGATGATCCGGTCCGTGGCCGGCCGCCTCGGCTCGCCGCGGGACGCCAGCAGTTTCTTGCCGAAGCGCCAGCACAGCGCGCCGAGGTCGTCCATCACCATGAACATCGCCGGCACGAACACCAGCGACAGGATGGTGGAGAATATCAGACCGCCGATCACGGCGAGCGCCATCGGCGAGCGGAATTCGCCGCCGGCGCCGATCGCCAGCGCTGACGGCATCATGCCTGCGGCCATCGCGATCGTCGTCATCACGATCGGGCGCGCGCGCTTCATGCCGGCGTCGATGATGGCCTCGTCGCGCTTCTTGCCTTCGCGGATCGCTTCCACCGCGAACTCCACCAGCATGATGGCGTTCTTGGTAACGATGCCCATCAGCATCAAGATGCCGATCCACACCGGCGTCGTGAGCTGCTTGCCGGTCAGCAGCAGTGCCACGATCGCGCCGCCGATCGAGAGCGGCAGCGAGAACAGGATGGTGATCGGCTGCAGGAACGTTCCGAACAGCAGCACCAGCACGGCGTAGACCATCATCAGGCCGGCGGTGATGGCGGTGGCAAAACCGTCTGACAATTCGGCCAGGCTTTCGGCGTCGCCCGACGGGCTCACCCTCACGCCTTTCGGCAGGCTCTTCATGACCGGAAGGTCGTAGATCTTCTTGGTCGCGTCGCCGAGAGCGGCGGTGCCGACGAGATCGGCGGCCACCGTCGCCTGCCGTTCGCGGTCGTAGCGATTGATGCTGGTCGGGCCCTGATCGAGCTGGATGTCGGCGACAACCGACAGCGGCACGCCGCCGCGTTCGCCGCGCTGGCCGAGCGGCACGCGCAATTGCTGCAGCATCTGCAGGTCGCTGCGCGCGTTGTCCTCGAGCTGGACGCGGATCGGCACCTGACGGTCGCCGGCATCGAATTTCGCCAACGCCGGCCCGACGTCGCCAATGGTGGCGACACGAATTGTCTGCGACAGGCTTTCGGTGGAGACGCCGAGCCGCGCCGCGAGTTCGGCGCGGGGCCGGATACGCAGTTCAGGCCGGTCGAGCGAGGTCTCCGAGATCACATTGGCGATGATCGGAATTCGCTTCATCTGCGTCGCCAGCTCGCTGGCAACGTTATTGACGATATTGCTGTCGACGCCGGTCACGACAAGCGAAATCGCGCGCAGGCCGTTTTCGTCGAGGAACCAGAAGCGGATGTCGGGAACGTTTTCGAGCTCCTGGCCGATCTCGAGTTCGAGCTGCCGCTGGGTGATCTTGCGGTCGCCTTTCGGCGTGTAATTGATGATCAGCGCGGCGCGGCGGACTTCCTGCGTTCCCGGCGGCACCCTGCCGCCGTCGACGAAGATGCTCTTCACCTCGGGCCGCTTGCGCAGGCGGGCGACGATTTCCTCCGTGACCTTCTCGGTATAGGCGAGCTGCGAGCCCGGCGGCAGCTCCATCGCCAGCAGCGAGCGCGCGGTGTCCTGCGCCGGCAGGAAGCCCTGCGGCAGCAGCGTGATGCTCCAGATCGAGGCGGCGAAGACGCCGAAGCCGATCAGCACCGTGATGAAGTAGTGATGCACCGACCAGGTCACGAGCCTGGTGTAGGTCTTCAGGATGCGCCCGGGCGGCGGATCCTCGTGCGGATGATCCTTCAGGAAGTACGCCGCGAGCACCGGCGTGACGAAGCGCGCGGCGAGCAGCGAGAAGAACACCTGCACCGACACGGTGATGCCGAACTGCTTGAAGAACTGCCCGGCGATCCCCGACATGAAGCTGGCCGGCGCGAAGATGGCGATAATCGTCAGCGAGATCGCGATCACGGCGAGGCCGATTTCGTCGGCGGCTTCGAGCGCTGCGCGATAGGGCGACTTGCCCATGCGCATGTGGCGAACGATGTTCTCGATCTCGACGATGGCGTCGTCGACCAGAATACCCGTCGACAACGTGATGGCGAGGAAGGAGACCAGGTTCAGCGAGAAGCCGAGCAGGTCCATCGCCCAGAACGCCGGGAAGATCGACAGCGGCAGCGAGATCGCGGCGATGATGGTTGCGCGAATGTCGCGCAAAAACAGCAAGACGACGACGACCGCGAGGATCGCGCCTTCGAACAGTGTCGAGATCGCGGCGTGGTAATTGCCCTTGGTGAATTCGACCGAGGTGTCGATCAGCTTCAAGTCGACATCGGGGTAGGCGGCTTTCAGCGCGTCAATGCGCTTCTCCACGGCCTCGGCCACCTTCACGTCGCTGGCGCCCTTGGAACGCTTGATGCCGAGCGCCACCACCGGTTCGCCGTTGAAGCGGGCAAAGGTCCGCCGATCGGCGATGGTGTCGGTAACGGTGCCGAGGTCGTCGAGCCGCACCTCGCCGCCGCCGAACAGCGGGATCATGGTGCCGGCGAGTTCGTTCAGCGTCTTGGCGCCGGCGAGCGTACGGATCGCCTGGTCGTTCTTGCCGATTTCGGCGCGGCCACCGGCAAGGTCGACATTGGTGCCGCGCAGGATCTGGCTGACATTGACGGCGGTGAGGCCTGCGGCCTGCAGCCGATCGGGATCGAGCGAGACCAGAATCTCGCGCTCGACGCCGCCGATGCGCTCGACCTGCGCCACGCCGCGCACGCCCTGCAGCGCGCGCTTGACGACATCGTCGACGAAATAGGACAACTGTTCCGGCGTCTTGCCGGGCGAGATCGCGGCATAGGTGACGATCGGCAGGCCGATCACGTCGACGCGCTGGATCAGCGGTTCGTTGACGTTTTGCGGCAGGTTGGAGCGGACCCGGGTGACGGCGTCCTTGACGTCATTGAGCGCGCGATCGGTATTGGTCTCCAGCGCGAACTGGATCGTGGTCACCGACAGTCCGTCGGTGATCGAGGACGAAATATGCCGCACGCCCTCGACACCCGATACCCCGTCCTCGATGGTCTTGGTGACCTGCGATTCCAACTCAGCCGGAGCGGCGCCGAATTGCGCGACCGCGACCGAAATCACGGGAATGTCCGCGCTCGGCAGCCGCGTCACCGCGAGCTTGGTGAAACTGACCCAGCCCAGCACCAGCAGAATGATCGAAAAGACGATCGAAGGCAGCGGGTTCCGGATCGACCATGCCGAGATATTCAAAGCCATTAGCGTGCCCGCGTGCGCTCGAGTTCGTCGGCGAACATGATCTTGATCTGGTCGCCGTCATGCAGCGAGGTGCCAGCATCGGCCACGACGGTTTCGCCGACGTCGAGGCCTTCAAGAATTTCGGTGGAGGTTTCTGAGGTCAGGCCGACGCGCACCCGTCGCGTCTCGATGGTGTTGCCTTTCACGACCTGCAGCGTCAGGCGGTCGATGGCGGTGCGCGGCACGGCGACGCCGCAGGAGCGCTTGGCGTCGATATTGGCGCGGGCGAACATGCCGACCTTGAGCGAGGGATTGTTGTTCAGCGAGATCCGCACCTTGCCGAGCTGGGTGGTGCGGTCGATCTGCGGCGAGATCTGCCGGACCTTGCCGACGACATCGGGTGCGTCGTCGCGGCTGATGCGCACCGTCGCACCCGGATTGAGCTTGAGCAGATGAACGCTCGGCACTTCGGCCTCGAGCTCGATTTCATTGTTCACGGAAATGCGGAACATCGGGCCGGCCTGCGGCGAGGCGGGAGCGCCGACCGCGGTCCTGACTTCGGTGACGAGGCCGGCAGCCGGCGCGCGCAGCGAGACCGGCCCAGGCCTGCCGGCGGGCGCGCCCGGAATTTGCGGCGGCGCGGTGAGGCGCGCCAGTTCCTGGTTCTCGGTGACCATGTCGCCTTCCTTGACGAACAGGTCGGTGACCCTGGAGCCTTCCTGATCGACGCCGACCTGCGCCTCGCGGCGCGGCACGATGAAGCCGGTGACCCGCACCATGTCGGAGAAGCAGGCATTGGTGGATTTGGTCACGATCACCAGCGCCTGGCCCGGCGTGTCTTTTTCTTCCGGGTGCGGACGGTGCTCGAACCAGTAGTAACCGCCGGCGAGAGCGGCAACGAAAGCCACTCCGAGCGCAGGTTTGAGATATTCGGAGAGTTTCATCGCCGGATCAATCCAGACTGGAAGTCAAATCAAACAGGGCGCATTTGGCCGGCCGAAGGCCTGCAATGGTGCCCCAAAACGAATACGTCCCGCACGGGGCTGCGGGACGTATTGTAGCCGGAAACTGTTGGTCGGCGCCACGCCCTTGCTTGCAGGTCCTTATTTGCAAGGCCTTATTTGGCTGCGTTCGACGCGGTGGCCTTGTTTTCCATGTTGACGACCTGAACGCGGCGGTTCACTTCCGCCATCGGCTGGCTCGGATCCTTGAGCTTGCTCTTGCCATATCCGACGGTGACGAGATCGGTGCCGTTGATGCCATATTTGTCGACGAGATAGCGCTTGATCGCGTCGGCGCGGCGCTCGGAGAGGTCCTGGTTATAGGTTTCGCCGCCGGCCGCATCGGTATGGCCCGCGACCACGAAGGTCGAGCCTTTGAGATCATTGTTGGTGAGCGCGCGGCCGAGCGCCTGAACCGACGGCAGCGACTTGGCGCTGATATCGGCCGAGTTGTAGTCGAAGTTGATCTCCAGATCGATCTTGGGCTTGTCCTTGACGATGGCGGCGATCTCTTCACGTTCGGCGCTCGACAGCGAACGCGTGGAGCGGCCGCGGATCTTCTGGACGAACTTGCCCTCGGCGGCGGTTACGGCCGGGTCGACGGCGGTCTGCGGACCGGTCGAAAGACCACGGGTCAGCGGCTTCTTTTCCGGCGCCAGCGCGCGAACGATCTGATCCTCGGTGACGTTCTTGTCCTGGGCGAGGGCGGTTCCCGTACTGAAGGAAATTGCGGCGCCGAGTGCCGCAACCGAGACGATTGCGGTAAAGGTTTTCGCTGCCGAGATATTTGCCATTGCTTGTCCCCTCCTGCGGCTTCCCGCGCGGTTCCAACATCGTTCAAATGAGCTGCCGGACCTCAGGTTGCGGCCGGCTGCTTTCCTTTAGTCTGGGCGCCTCGCCACAGGGTTCGAGGCGGCGTCAGCCTTCATCTAAAAAATCGTCACTGCACCCCGTAATCGGCGAATTCCTTGACGATATTGGGGTCCATCGCCTTCGCATTGTTGATATCCAGGTCGCCTTCCGAGATCGAGCCGTTGCGTTTCTTGGCAAGGCCCCGGCCATAGAGCGACGACGTCAATCTCGGGTTGATCTTGAGGGCGGAATCGAAATCAGCAATTGCATTCTTGTTCTGGCCGCTCTTCAGGTTGACGAGGCCGCGGCTGTCAAGTGCGTCGACGAAATTTGGCCGCAGCCGCAACGCCTCGTTGCAATCCTTCAGGGCCGCCTGGAGGTCGCCGATCACCGTGCGCGCCCAGCAGCGGTTGTTGAAGGCTTCCACATCCTTCGGGTTCAGCCGCAGCGAATTGTTGAAGTCCTTGATGGCGAGTTCGTAGGCGCCTTTGCTGGCATAGACCTGCCCGCGCCGGTACAGCGCGGCCGCATCGTCCGGGTTTTCCTTGAGCTTGTCATTCAGGCTCTTGATGGTTGGATCGTCTGCAAGCGCGCCAGCCGGGCGGACTGGGGCTTTCGGGCGGCTTGGCCGGCGGCGGTGGCGGCGGTATCGCGCCTTCAACCGGTTTTGACGCCGCGGGCGGCGGAGGTGCCGGTGCGGCCACCAGCGGGGGAGCAGGCGCAGGCGCGGGAGCAGGTACGGGTGGCGTTGCGGGCGCGGTGGCCACCGGACCAGGCGGGCTCGCCGGCCGCGGGCCTGAGCCGCTGGGGATGAAGGAGAAATCCTCGGCGAGCGACGACGAAATCCACGGCACCTGTTCCTGGCGCGAGGCGCGGGTCACGCCGACACGGGTGCGATTGAGCGTTTCCTCCGCCATCAAATCGGGGGTGCGGATTTCCTTCAGCAGCTCCTTCACGAACAGGCTGCGGTCGCTGCCATTGTCGGAAACGACCGACGAGAGCGCGGCCGAATACATCACCAGCGTGCCGTTCGGCGCAATCACCGGCGCAAGGCCGGCAGAAAAGCTGCGGAAACGGCGCTCGAACGGATTGCGCCTGGAAGCATCGATCAGCGCGATCTTGACGCCGGCGCCGCGGCTGTTGATCTCGCCCAGCACGGTCTCGAGGCTGAAACCGTCACGGCGGACGTCCGGCTCGGTCCAGATCTGGGCATCGACAGGGATCATGTAGCTCTGGCGGCTCGATTGCACGCCAAAGCCGGAGAAGAATATCAGCGCCACCGAGCCCGGCTTGATCTTGCCGTACAGCCGCTCGAACGCGCGGCGCATCTGCTCGCCGGTCAGGTTTTCGCCGATATCGACATTGAAACCGTCGCGCTTGAGCTCTTCGGCGATGTCGCGGGCATCGTTGATCGGCTCCTTCAGCGGCGCCTCGGCGTCCGGATATTTCGCGTTGCCGATCACCAGCGCATAGCGCTCACCGGCTGCGAACGACGGGGCTACCGACGCGACTGAAAAAAACAATGTGAGGAGCAATGCGAGGCGGATTTTCATAATGACGGCAGTCCAGATCACAGCAGTCCAGCCAAAATAGCGCCGATGCCAGCTCGCGCTGCGGCGACCTTACTCTACGCTATCGGCATTATCAAACCGCGGCCGCAGTCCGTCAACCGCTTGCGATGTCGTCATTAATTGCGACAATTAACCGCGACAGGGCCTGGGCGGACGAAGGGAATAAAAGCATCTGTGATGACAGAACCACACCTTGCATTTGGTTGGCGTGAACGGTTCCTGGTCAGCCGATAATGCTTTCGCGCATGCACCCGGCTTCGCGTCTCGGCATCACCACCCGCAAAAGCGGATTACCAGTACGCCGCAGCCTCCCGGCTCTATCGATGCGATATGTAAAGGCCTTTTCACCACCTTCGCGGGCGAAAATGTGATCCCTCTCACATGGCATTCCGCACTGGCGCGCGGCTGTCATTCGCGCGCCGCGTTTGACCTTTGCGGATGACAATGGCTTGTTGCCGGGATCGGCCAAATCCGGACATCCAAGAAAAAAGTGACACCGATGGGAAATGCCTACGAAATCTACGCGCTGCGCTATGCGACGATGTCGCCGCGCACCCCCAACATGAATTTCCTGGTCCCCGATCCGCATGAGACCACGGCGCTGGACCTCGATTATTTTGTCTGGCTGGTCCGCGGCGGTGGACGCGACATCCTGGTCGATACCGGCTTCAACGCCGAAGAGGCGAAAGCGCGTTCCCGCAAGCTCACGCTCAATCCGGTCGATGCCCTGGAGAAATTTGGCGTTTCGGCGGACACCATCAAGGACGTCATCGTCACCCATTTGCACTATGACCACGCCGGCAACCTCGATCGCTTCCCCAATGCGCGGTTTCATCTGCAGGACCGCGAGATGAGCTACGCGACCGGGCGCTGCATGTGCAACGGCATGCTGCGGCATCCATTTTCGGTCGAGCACGTCACGACGATGGTGCGGCATGTCTATGGCGAGCGCGTCACCTTCCATTCCGGCGATGGCGAAATCGCGCCAGGCGTGACGCGTGCATCGCGTCGGCGGCCATTCCGACGGGTTGCAGGTGGTGCGCGTGGAAACCGCGCGCGGGCCGGTGGTGCTGGCGTCGGACGCGGCGCATTACTATGCCAATCTGCAGAAGCGCAGCCCGTTTCCGATCGTCTACAATGTCGGCGACATGGCGCAGGGTTGGGAAATCGTCGAGCGGCTGGCCGGCCATCCCGACCGTTTCATCCCCGGCCACGATCCGATCGTGAGCGAGATCTATCCGCGCGCCAGCGACAAGGTCGATGCGTTCGCGCTGCATCTGGCGCCATCGCGTTCGTTTGTGAAATAGCAGGCGGCTAGAAATGTCAGAGTACAAGACGATCGGCTTCATCGGCCTCGGCGTGATGGGCGAGCCGATCTGCCGCAACCTCGTGAAGAAGAGCGGCAGGCGCGTCCTTGCCTTCGATCTGTCGCCGGAGCCGTTGGCGCGGCTGCGGGCCGACGGTGCCGACGTCGCGGCCTCCGTTGCGGATGTCATCACGCAAATCGACTTGCTGTTCCTGTGCCTGCCGAGCGCCAGAAATGTGCGCGCGGTGTTCGAGGGCGACGGCATCCTGAAAAACATTCGGAGCGGGCAGGTCGTTGTCGATCTCGGTACATCCTCGGTCAGCCAGACCCGCGACTTTGCCGATCAATTGCAGGCCAAAGGCGCGGCCTGGGCCGACGCGCCGATCGCGCGCACGCGTCAGGCGGCGCTGGATGGCACGCTCAGCGTCATGGTCGGCACGACGCCCGCGCTCTACGCCGATATCGAGCCATTGATCCGCTGCTTTGCGACCGACGTCACGCATTGCGGCGAGGTCGGCGCGGGGCAGGTCACCAAAATTCTCAATAACATGGTGCTGTTCGAAACCGTCAACGCGTTGGCCGAAGCGGTTGCGGTCGCAAAACACAATGGCGTCGATCCGAAACTGTTGCTCGATACGCTTTCAAAGGGCTCGGCCGACAGTTTTGCGCTGCGCAATCACGGCATCAAGGCGATCGTGCCCGGCAATTTTCCGGAGCGCGCATTCTCGACCGAATATGCGCTGAAGGATTTGTCTTATGCGCTGGAGCTGGCGTCCGACGCCGGATTGAGAATTCGCGGCGCGGAGCTGATCGGCACGGTGTTGCAGGAAGCGATCGATGCCGGATCGGGGGACAATTATTTTCCTGTCATCGCGAAGCATATTGGTGGCCGCTAACCGGAGATTCCCATGATCCATCGCTTTGCCGGGCTCACGCCCACCCGCAGCCGTGCCGTCGCTCACGATGATCTGGTTTTCACGGTCGCGGTCGCGCCCGATCCGGTCAGTGCCTCGATGTACGAGCAGAGCGCAAAGGCGCTGGCCCGGATCGACGAAAGCCTCGCGCTGTGCGGCACCGACAAGAGCAAGATCCTTTCGGCGATCGTCTATATCACCGACATCAAGCTGAAGAGTGAGATGAACCGCGCCTGGGACGAATGGGTCGACACCAAAAATCCGCCGATGCGCGCCTGTTTGGGCGTCGATCTCGAGCCGCCGCACATCGTGGAGATCGTGGTGACGGCCGTGAAGTGAGCTTCGACAGCGCTCAAGCCGGTCAGTAAGCTTCCTTCGCGTCGGCTTCTTCGCTGGTCTGCACGAGGTCGAGGCTTTGCTCGATCTTGTCGAGCAGCCGCGCGAAATCGCGCCGTTCCTGCGCGGAGAGGCACGACAATATCTCCTGCTCCCTGCGCAACAGGCGCGGGATCAGTTCCTCGTAGAGTGCCGCGCCCTTGCGCGTCAGCCGCAGGCGGAATTCGCGGCGGTCGTCCGCGTTCTCGACGCGCTCGACGATCTCTCGCTTCATCAGCGACGTGACGGCGCGGCTGATGGTGGATTTGTGGGTACGGGTGCACTGGGCGATGTATTGCGCGCTGCAGGCATCGTGGCGGAAGCCCAGCGTCGCCAGCACGCGCCATTCCGGAATGTCGAGCCCATAGCGGGCCGCATACTCGGCCGAGAGCGCCGAACTGACTTCCGCCGCCAGCCGGTTGAGCCGAAACGGCACGAACTTGAAGAGATCCAGCCGCGCGGCCTTTTTCGGCGCGCTCTCTTCCCGCGGATCGGCAGCCATTTCGCCCGAAATCGCCTTTGGCAAGAATCGCCTCGATTTGAGTTGACGCCGGACCCGGCCCGGGGTTTAAGATAGTTGCAGATGCGACTAATTTAGCAGGATCGCACCCTCCTGCCTAGTCACGGGGTTGAGCCCGCATGGCGCTGACTAAAACCCAGTTCGGCTATCGCCGCCATCCCGATCAGGACCGGTCGGGCGCGAACATAGCCGAACACGCCGTCGTGGTGGTCGGCGCCGGTCCCGTGGGGCTGTCGCTGGCGATCGATCTGGCGCAGCGCGGCCAATCCGTGGTGCTGCTCGACGATGCCGACCGGATCGGCGAGGGCTCGCGGGCGATCTGCTTCTCAAAACGCTCGCTCGAATTCTGGGACCGGCTCGGCATCGGCCAGCGCATGGTCGACAAGGGCGTGGTGTGGAGCGTCGGCAAGATCTTTCACGGCGAGCAGCAACTCTACCAGTTCAATCTGTTGCCCGAGGAGGGCCACAAGCGACCAGCCTTCATCAACCTGCAGCAATTCTATGCCGAAGCCTATCTGGTCGACCGCGTCGGCGAGCTTCCCGCAATCGACCTGCGCTGGCGCAACAAGGTGACGGGGCTCGAGCCGCGCAATGACCACGTGGCCTTGACGATCCAGACGCCTGACGGTCCGTATCGGCTGAATGCGCAGTATGTCATCGCCTGCGACGGCGCGCGCTCGTCGCTGCGGCAGATGGTGGGTGCGGAATTTGCGGGCCAGGTGTTCGAGGACCAGTTCCTGATCGCCGATGTCAAGATGACGGCCGCGTTTCCGACCGAGCGTTGGTTCTGGTTCGATCCGCCATTCCACGCCGGCCGCTCCGCGCTGCTGCACAAGCAGCCCGACGACATCTGGCGGATCGACCTGCAGCTCAATCGCTTTGCCGATCCGACCGTCGAAAAGCTGCCGGAGAACGTGCGGCCGCGCATCGCGCGCATGCTCGGGCACGACAAGTTCGATTTCGAATGGATCTCGCTGTACAAATTCCAGTGCCGGCGGATGAACAAGTTCGTCCATGGCCGGGTGATCTTTGCCGGCGACGCCGCGCATCAAGTCTCGCCGTTCGGCGCCCGCGGCGCCAATTCCGGGCTCGAGGACGCCGAAAATCTGGCGTGGAAGCTCGATCGCGTATTGCGGGGCACATCGCCCGAGGCGCTGCTGCAGAGCTACCACACCGAGCGAAGCGCGGCGGCCGACGAGAACATCCGTGAGTCCACGCGCTCGACCGACTTCATGGCGCCCAATTCGCACCAGGAGGCGCGGCTGCGCAAGGCGGTGCTGTCGCTCGCCAAGGAAACCGAGTTCGGCAAGCACATGGTGAACGGAGGGCGCCTCTCGACGCCGTCGGTCTATGCAACGCCGCTCTCGACCGCCGATGGCGATTCTTGGCGCGGCGGTCCGCGACCCGGTGCCTCGATGCCGGACGCGCCGGTTGCACGCCCGGACGGCGAGCCGATGTTCCTGACCGATGCATTCATCGCAGCCGGAACGCGGTTCACGCTGCTGGAGTTTAGCAATGGTGCCGCGCCGGAACTGCCCGCAGGAGTGGGAACAATCAGGATCGGCGGCAAGGATGGCCTGACAGATTCGGCGGGCCTCGCCGCCACGCGCTACGATGCCGAACCCGGCACCGCCTATCTGTTGCGGCCCGACGGCTATGTCGCGGCGCGGTTCCGGAACCCTGCCCGCGAGGGGCTCGATGCCGCACTGGCGCGTGCCGCAGGCCACAACTGAGGTTTTCTAATGGTGCTCTCGACCGCTTCGAATTTCGCCAAACCCGACGACGCGTTTCGCGCCATCGTCGAGGCGCATCGGGGCTTGAGCGACGAGCAGAGCGCCGATCTCGACGCGGCGCTGGTTCTCGTGCTCGCCAACCACATCGGCGATCTCGATGTGCTGAACGAGGCCATCGCGCTGGCCAAGCGGCGGATGCTCGATGCCAACCAGCAACAGCAACAACAACAGTAGCAACAACAGCAGCAATAATTCACGTCTCGAACCAAGTCAGGAATTGAATTGATGGCCAAGGGTTTCGCGTCCACCACGGATCTGGCGGAGAAGAAGATCACCTTCTCCGAAATCGGCACCGATCTATACGCGTTCACCGCCGAGGGCGATCCGAACTCCGCGATCATCGTCGGCGATGACGGCTGCCTGGTGTTCGACGCGCAGTCGACGCCGGCGATGGCGAATAAAGTGATCGAGCGGGTGCGCACGGTTACCGACAAGCCGATCAAATATGTCGTGCTGTCGCATTACCACGCCGTGCGCGTGCTCGGCGCCTCCGCCTACAAGGCGCAGGGCATCGTGGCCTCGGCCGAGACCTACCGGCTGATCGGGGAGCGCGGCCAGCAGGATTGGGATTCCGAATATGGCCGCTTTCCGCGTTTGTTCCAGGACGCCGAGAGCATTCCCGGCCTGACCTGGCCGACGCTGACTTTTGAAGGCGAGATGTCGATCTATCTGGGAAAACGCGAGGTGCGATTGATGCAGCTCGGCGCCGGGCATACGTCCGGCGACATCGTGGCCTGGGTGCCGGATGCCGAAGTGATGTTCTCCGGCGATCTCATCGAATACCACTCGGCCTGCTATTGCGGCGACGCGCATTTGCGCGAATGGCCGGCCACGCTGAATGAAATTCGCGCCTTCAATCCCAAGGCGATCGCGCCGGGCCGCGGCGATGCGCTGAAGGGGCTTTCGACCGGGCGGGACGCGATTGCGATGACGCGCGATTTCGTCACCTCGCTTTACGGCGCGGCCGAGAGCTCGGTCGCCAGGGGCCGCACGCTGAAAGAAACCATGGCCGCGACGCGCGAGGTGATGGATCCGAAATTTTCAAGCTTTGCGATCTACGAGCACTGCCTGCCATTCAACGTCTCGCGCGCGTTCGACGAGGCCTCGGGAATCGACGATCCCGTGATCTGGACCGACAAGCGCGACCAGGAAATGTGGGCCGCCCTGCAAGGAGGAGGATGACCATGAATATCAACACCTCGCCTGATCAAATCGTTCGCAGTACCGCGCAACTGACGCCGGGCTACATGTCCGGCTTCGGCAACAGTTTTGAGACCGAGGCCTTGCCCGGCGCGCTGCCGATGGGACGCAACTCGCCGCAGCGCTGCGCCTACGGACTCTATGCCGAACAACTCTCCGGCTCGCCCTTCACCGCGCCGCGCGGCAGCAATGAGCGCTCATGGCTTTATCGTATCCGCCCGTCGGTGAAACATTCAGGGCGCTTTGCGAAAGCCAATGCCGGGCTGTGGCGCACCGCGCCGTGCCACGAATATGAACTGCCGATCGCGCAACTGCGCTGGGATCCGGCGCCGATCCCGAAGGAGGATATGACCTTCCTGCAGGGCGTGCAGACCATGACGACGGCGGGCGATGCCAACACCCAGGCCGGCATGGCGGCGCATGTCTATCTCATCACCAAGTCGATGGTTGATCAGCATTTCTACAATGCCGACGGCGAGATGATGTTCGTGGCCCAGCAGGGCAATCTGCGCCTCGTCACCGAATTCGGCCGCATCGATATCGAGCCGGGCGAGATCGCCGTGATTCCGCGCGGCGTGAAATTCCGCGTCGAGATTCCGTCAGGACCGGCACGTGGCTATCTCTGCGAGAATTACGGCGGCGCCTTCACGCTGCCGGAACGGGGGCCGATCGGCGCCAATTGCTTGGCCAATTCGCGCGACTTCCTCACGCCCGTAGCTAGCTATGAGGACAAGGACACGCCAACCGAGCTCTACGTGAAATGGGGTGGCTCGCTGTTCAAGACGACGCTGCCGCATTCGCCGATCGACGTAGTCGCGTGGCATGGCAATTACGCGCCGTACAAATATGATCTGCGCACATTCTCGCCGGTCGGCGCGATCGGCTTCGACCACCCCGATCCCTCGATCTTCACGGTGCTGACCTCGCCTTCGGAAACCGCGGGCACCGCCAATATCGATTTTGTCATCTTCCCGGAGCGGTGGGCGGTGGCGGAAAACACCTTCCGGCCGCCCTGGTACCACATGAACATCATGTCGGAGTTCATGGGGCTGATCTACGGCGTCTATGACGCCAAGCCGGAAGGTTTTGTTCCCGGGGGCATCTCGCTGCACAACATGATGCTGCCGCATGGCCCGGATCGCCAGGCGTTCGATCACGCCAGCAATGGCGAGCTGAAGCCGGTGAAGCTGACCGGCACCATGGCCTTCATGTTCGAGACGCGATATCCGCAACGTGTCACCGCACACGCGGCGAAGTCGGCGACCTTGCAGGACGACTACGCGGATTGCTGGAAGGGACTGGAAAAAAGGTTCGACCCGAACAAGCCGTGAGAGGTCCCGCGCGCCATCCAAACATTCCGTCATGCCCGGCTTGTCCAGGGCATGACGTCTTAAAGCAGCAAAGAGACGTCGTGGATGGCCGGGGCAAGCCCGGCCATGACGATGTTTAATCGGAGAGATATTGTGCCGCATCCCAACGATCCCAGACTCCGCTCCTTCATCGACGTCGCGCCGGATTCCCACTTCCCGATCCAGAATCTCCCGTACGGCGTGTTCTCCGCCAAGGGCGGCCTTGCCCCGCGCGTCGGCGTCGCGATCGGCGATTACGTGCTCGATCTCTGGCAGCTCGCACAGGATTGCCGGTTCGATCTCGTCGAACCCGCGGTATTCGCCGCGTCGCAGCTCAACCCCTTCATGGCACTGGGACCAAAAGTCTGGTCGAGCACGCGCGCGCGGATCAGCGAACTCTTGCGGCATGATCATGCCGAACTGCGCGACAATGAAGGCTTGCGCAAGCGCGCGCTGGTGCCGATGGCGGATGTGAAGCTGCATCTGCCGTTCGCCGTCTCCGGCTACACCGATTTCTATTCGTCGAAGGAGCACGCCACCAATGTCGGGGTGATGTTCCGCGGCAAGGACAATGCGCTGCAGCCGAACTGGCTGCACATGCCGATCGGTTACAACGGCCGCGCCTCGACCGTCGTGGTCAGCGGCACGCCGGTGCGCCGGCCGCGCGGGCAGTTGAAGCCGCCGAGCGCCGATGTGCCGAGCTTCGGGCCGTGCAAGCGGCTCGATTTCGAGCTCGAGATGGGCGTGGTGGTCGGCCAGCCGTCCGTGATGGGCGAAATGCTGACCGAGAAACAGGCCGAAGAGATGATCTTCGGCTTCGTGATCCTCAACGACTGGAGCGCACGCGACATCCAGCAATGGGAGTATGTGCCGCTCGGGCCATTCCAGGCCAAGGTGTTCGCGACCTCGATCAGCCCGTGGGTGGTGACGCGCGAGGCGCTGGAGCCGTTTCGATTGCACGGGCCTGCGCAGGATCCAAAGCCGCTGCCCTATCTGCAGCAGGTGCAGCCGAACAATTACGATATGGCGCTCGAGGTCGGCCTGCGCGCGGCGCAGATGAATGCGGCCCAAAACATCAGCCGCACCAACTTCAAATACATGTACTGGTCGTCGGTGCAGCAGCTCGTGCACCACGCTTCCTGTGGCTGCGCCATGAATGTCGGCGATCTCTTAGGCAGCGGCACCATCTCCGGCCCGGAAAAGGACCAGCGCGGCAGCCTGTTAGAGCTAAGCTGGAACGGCACCGAGCCGGTGGAGCTGGCCGGCGGCGTGAAGCGGACGTTCCTCGAGGACGGCGACTCGCTCGTGATGCGCGGCTGGTGCCAGGGCGATGGCTACCGCGTCGGCTTCGGCGAAGTCGAAGGGACGATTCTGGCGGCGGGGTGACGCTCTCTCCCCGTCATTGCGAGCGAAGCGAAGCAATCCATCGCGCCGCGAAAAGAAAGAATGGATTGCTTCGTCGCTGCGCGTCTCGACGTGGATAGTTTAGCGCTCCTGCGGCGGAATATCCTTGAGCCCCGCGCAATGCGCCGCAACATCCTCCACGCTGTACTTCAAATGCACCCGCTTGTCCGATGGCAACTGCTTGGTGACGCACACGCCCGGCCGCCGCTCGGTGGCAGGCCGGATCGGCCGCGGCGCAAAGCCGCCGCCGCAGTTCGGGCAGACATTGTGCAGCTTGTTGTCCACGCAATCCGCGCAGAACGTGCATTCGTAGGAGCAGATCCGCGCCTCCGTCGCATTTGGCGGCAGGTCCTTGTCGCAATATTCGCAGTTCGGGCGGAGTTGCAGTGCCATAGGGGTCTCGTGAGGTGATTCCGGGTATCATCGCAAATCGGATTGGGAAAGCGAATGACAGATTTCCCTCGAATTGCGCCACGTCAGGACTTCAGCGGCAACCTCGCGCTCTCCTTCAGTCGATCCAGCACGATCGAGGAGCGCACATGCGCCACGCTCTGGTGCGGCATCAGCACGTTGTTGACGAGATCGGAGAGGTCCTTGAGGTCGCGCAGCACGACTTTCAGCACATAATCGGCGTCGCCGGTCAGCGAGTATGCTTCCTGGATGTCGTCGACGCGGTTGACCAGCGCGCGGAATTTCTTGGCGTTGTCGGGCGAATGCGTCGCCAGCGTGATGTGGACGAAGGCGATCAGGTTGAAGCCGAGCGCTTCGCCGGCGAGATCGGCGTGGTAGCCCGCGATCACCTTTTCTTCCTCCAGCCGCATCCGCCGCCGTGAGCATTGCGAGGCCGACAGGCCGACGAGGTCGGCCAGTTGCTGGTTGGTCAGCCGGCCGTCGTCCTGCAGCGCGGCCAGCATCTTGAGGTCGAAGGCGTCTACGGACATCATGCGTAAAATGCCAGTCTTAGTGCATGGATCGTGCGCCATGGTAGCTGAACGCGAGGCTGTTTGCACGCACTTTGCGCCCGTTTCGATCGATATTGATTCGAGATCAATTTTCGGGAGATTCGATATGGGTCCGTTTCCGCACGACGCGCCGGCCGCCACCATCAGCGCCGACAATCCGATGGGCACAGACGGTTTCGAGTTCGTCGAATATGCCCACCCGCGCCCGGAAGAGCTGCACGCGCTGTTCAAGCTGATGGGCTATGCGCCGGTCGCCCGCCACAAGACCAGGAAGATCACGGTCTATCGCCAGGGCGATATCAATTATCTCGTCAACGAAGAACCCGGCAGCCACGGCCATGGCTTCGTTGCGGCGCACGGGCCCTGCGCACCGTCGATGGCGTTTCGCGTGGTCGATGCGAGGCTGGCTTATGAGCGGGCACTCTCACTTGGTGCGGAGCCCGCCGATATTTCTTCCGCGCAGAAGACGCTCGATGTTCCCGCCATCAAGGGCATCGGCGGCAGCGTGCTCTATTTCGTCGATCGCTACGGCGCCAAGGGATCGGCCTATGACATCGAGTTCGAATGGCTTGGCGCCCGCGATCCACGTCCCGCCGGGCGCAGGGCTGTATTACATCGATCACCTCACCCACAACGTCCATCGCGGCCGCATGGATGTCTGGACCGGCTTCTACGAAAAGCTTTTCAACTTCCGCCAGATCCGCTTTCTTCGACATCGAAGGCCGCGCTTCCGGCCTGTTCTCCCGCGCACTGACCAGCCCGGACGGCAAGATCCGGATTCCGATCAACGAGGACGCCGGCGATTCCGGCCAGATCGAGGAGTATCTCAACATCTATCGCGGCGAGGGCATCCAGCACATCGCCTGCGGCGCGCGGACATCTATCGCGACCGTCGAGACTCTGCGCGCAGACTGGCTTGCCGTTCATGCCGTCGCCGCCTGAGACTTATTTCGAGAAGATCGACGCGCGCCTGCCGCAGCATGGCGAGGACGTCGCCCGCCTGCAGCGCGACGGCATTCTCATCGACGGCGAGGGCGTCGTCGATGGCGGCCACACCAAGGTGCTGCTGCAGATCTTTTCGGCGAACGCGATCGGGCCGATCTTCTTCGAATTCATCCAGCGCAAGGGCGACGATGGGTTCGGCGAGGGCAATTTCAAGGCGCTGTTCGAATTGATCGAGGAGGATCAGATTCGCCGGGGCGTGCTGAAGGTGGGGAACGCGGCGTAGCCCGGGCCGTCATCGCTGAGGTGCGCGCTCTTGCGCGCCTCGAAGGATGAGCCACAGGCGCGGACCCAATCATCCTTCGGGGCTCGCCGAAGACGGCGAGCACTTCAGGATGACGGCGGCGGATGGAATGACGAGAAAATTACCTCACCGCTTCCACGCGTTCGTCAGTTCCCCGATATCCGCCTTCTCCGCATCCCTGATCGCGGACGGCGTGCGCGAAAAACGCGGCGCCGGCGCGGGTTGCGTCACGCCGTGACGCTCGACGAATATGTTGCGCGCGGCGTTGTGCGGGTGCTTCGGCGCTTCCGCCATGGTCAGGATCGGCGCGAAGCAGATGTCGGTGCCTTCCATGATCTTGCACCAGTCTTCGCGCGTCTTGCTCTTGAACACCTTTGTCAGCTTTGTCCTTCAGCGCCGGCCAGGCCTTGCGGTCCATCTGTGCGTCGAAATCGGCGTCGGTGAGGCTCAGCATGCTGGCGCAGCAGCGCGTAGAACTGCGGTTCGATCGAGCCGATCGAAATGAAATTGCCGCAGGAACATTCATAGACGCCGTAGAAATGCGCGCCGCCGTCGAGGAAATTCTGCTCGCGGCCCTTCGACCCAGCGGCCGATCGCGCGTCATGTCGAAGAACATCGACATCAGCGATGCCGCGCCGTCGCACATCGCGGTGTCGACCACCTGGCCCTTGCCGGACTTCGAGGCCTCCAGCAGCGCGGCGAGCACGCCGACCACGAGATAGAGCGCGCCGCCGCCGAAATCGCCGACCAGATTGAGCGGCGGCACCGGCTTTTCCTTGGTGCCGATCGCGGCGAGCGCGCCGGTGACCGAGATGTAGTTGATGTCATGGCCGGCGGCGCTTGCGCCAGCGGGCCCTCCTGGCCCCAGCCGGTCATGCGGCCGATACACCAGCTGCGGGTTGCGCGCCAGCACCACGTCGGGCCCGAGGCCAAGCCGCTCCATCACGCCGGGGCGAAAGCCTTCGATCAGCGCGTCGGCGCCTGCGAGCAGGTCGAGCACCTGCGCGACCGCGGCCTTGTCCTTCAGATCGAGTTCGACCACCTTCCGGCCGCGCCCCGCCACCGATTTCAGGTTCTTCTTCGGCGCCGACGCGGTCGAGCGTCACGACCTCGGCGCCCATGTCAGCCAGCATCATGCAGGCGAACGGGCCCGGGCCGATGCCGGCGAATTCGACGATGCGGAAACCGGCCAGCGGGCCGGAGGTGCGGGTAGCGGATTGGGCGGCTGGTTTGTCGAGCACGTTTTTTCTCTCCCAAGGGGGACGTCTTAATTAGTTGATTAGCTAAATTGTCCCGCCGATGCGAGGCCATGGCAAGCTTCTTTTGCCGAGAAACGAACCAAAAATGAGAAAGCGGCGCGCATTGCTGCGCACCGCTTTCGTGAAAGTTGTGTTCAGGCGCTATCAGCCGGCCGCGGTCACCGCGCGCTGCGCCATCACCTTGATCAGGTTGGCGCGATAGTCCGATGTTCCGTGAATGTCGCTCATCAGGCCGTCGGCGGAAACCTTGACGCCGTCGACCGCGCCTGCCGACCAGTTCGCCTTCAGCGCCGCCTCGATCGCGGACACCCGCATCACGCCGCTCTTGCGAGGCGCCGGTGGCGGCGACGCGGACGTCACCTCCTGGGGTCTTGGCGACGAACACGCCGGTCAGGGCGAAACGCGACGCGGGGTGGCGGAACTTGGCATAGCCCGCCTTTGGCCTGGACCGGGAACGACACGGCGGTGATGATTTCGCCGTCCTCGAGGGCCGTTGTGAACAGGCCCTTGAAGAAGTCGTCGGCCGATATCGAACGCTTGTTGGTCTTCACGGTGGCGCCGAGCGCCAGCACCGCCGCCGGATAATCCGCGGCCGGGATCGTTGTTGGCGATCGAGCCGCCGATGGTGCCGCGATGCCGCACGGCCGGATCGCCGATCAGCGAGGCGAGGTAGGCCAGCGCCGGAATCGGCCTTTTGCACCGTCGGCGCTCTGAGGCCACGTCGTAATGCGTCGTCGCCGCCTTGATGGCTCATTCCGTCACCGCCCGACACTTCGATGCCGATCAGTTCCTTGATCCTGCCGAGATCGATGACGTCGGACGGCGAAGCCAGCCGCTGTTTCATGACGGGGATCAGGGTGTGGCCGCCGGCCAGATACTTCGCTTCTGAACCCTTGGCGAACGCGGCCGCAGCTTCGTCGACGGAAGAGGGGCGGTGATAGGTTGTCTGGTACATGGTTCTTCTCCCTCTCAACCGTGGATCGCATGCCAGACGCGATCGGGCGTCGCCGGCATTTCGAGTTGGTTGTTGCCGATCGCATCGGTGATGGCGTTGATGACGGCGGCCGATGCGCCGATCGCGCCGGCCTCGCCGCATCCCTTGACGCCGAGCGGATTGCCCGGACACAGCGTCGTGGTGTGCGACAGCTTGAACGAGGGCAGGTCGTCGGCGCGCGGCATGGTGTAGTCCATGAACGATGCCGTCAGCGAGCTGGCCCGATGCTGTCGTAAACCGCGCCTTCCAGCAGCGCCTGGCCGATGCCCTGGGCAAGGCCGCCATGGACCTGGCCTTCGACGATCATCGGATTGATCAGCCGCCCGAAATCGTCCGCTGCCACGAAATTGACGAACGAAGCTCTTGCCGGTGGCGCTATCGACTTCCATTTCGCAGATATAGGCGCCGGCCGGGAAGGTGAAGTTGGTCGGGTCGTAGAACGCGCCTTCCTTCAGGCCCGGCTCCATGCCGTCGGGCAGATTGTGCGCGGTGTAGGCGGCGAGCGCGACCATCGGCAGCGCGATCGACTTGTCGGTGCCGGTGACCTTGAACTCGCCGTTCTCGATGACGATGTCGTTCTCGGATGCTTCGAGCTGATGGGCTGCGATCTTCTTGGCCTTGGCTTCGACCTTTTCCATCGCCTTCAGGATCGCGGTGAGACCCACGGCCGCCGAGCGCGAACCGTAGGTGCCCATGCCGAACTGCACTTTGTCGGTGTCGCCATGGACGATCTGCACCTGGCTGATCGGAATGCCGAGGCGCTCTGCCACCAACTGGCAGAAGCTCGTCTCATGGCCCTGGCCGTGGCTGTGCGATCCCGTCAGGACTTCGATGGTGCCGACCGGATTGACGCGGACTTCGGCCGATTCCCACAGACCCACGCCGGCGCCGAGGCTGCCGACGGCTTTCGACGGCGCGATGCCGCAGGCCTCGATGTAGCAGGAGACGCCGATGCCGCGGAGCTTGCCTTCGGACTTGGCCTTCGCCTTGCGCGCAGGGAAGCCGGCGTAATCGATCGCCTTCATCGCGGAGTCGAGCGAAGCATTAAAGTCGCCGATGTCATAGGCCATGATGACGGGCGTCTGATGCGGGAACTGCGTGATGAAATTCTTGCGGCGCAGTTCGGCCGGATCGACCTTCAACTGCCGCGCCGCCGTCTCCATCAGCCGTTCCACCACAAAGCTTGCTTCGGGGCGGCCCGCGCCGCGATAGGCGTCGACCGGCACGGTGTTGGTGTAGACGCTGATCACTTCGGCGAAGATGTTGGGGATGTTGTACTGGCCCGACAGCAGCGTCGCGTAGAGATAGGTCGGCACCGAGGAGGAGAACAGCGACATGTAGCCGCCGAGATTGGCGTAGGTCTTGACGCGCAATCCGGTGACCTTGTTGTCCTTGTCGAACGCCATCTCCGCCTTGGTGAGGTGGTCGCGGCCATGCGCGTCGGTCAAAAAGGCTTCGGTGCGGTCGCCGGTCCATTTCACCGGACGGCCGACCTTCTTGGAGGCCCACAGCGCCACCATCTCTTCGGGATAGATGAAAATCTTTGAGCCGAAGCCGCCGCCGACGTCGGGGGCCACCACCCGCAGCTTGTGCTCCTGCGCGATGTTGTAGAACGCCGACAGCACGAGCCGGGCGACATGCGGATTCTGCGAGGTCGTGTAGAGCGTGAAGTGCTCTTCGGGCTCGTTATATTCGGCGATCGCCGCGCGCGGCTCCATCGCGTTCGGAACCAGGCGGTTGTTCGTGATGTCGAGCGACACGACATTGGCCGCCGACTTGAAGGCGGCATCGGTTGCGCCTTCGTCGCCGATGGTCCAGTCGTAGATCACATTGCCCGGCGCCTCCGGGTGCAACTGCGGCGCGCCCGGCTTGATCGCGGCGCGGATGTCCGGAACGGCGGGCAGTTCCTCGTAATTGACGACCACGGCCTCGGCCGCGTCCTTGGCCTGGTTCTTGGTCTCGGCGACCACGACCGCGACCGCCTGGCCGACGAAGCGCACGGTCTCCGGCGCCATCGCCGGCCACGCGCCCATCTTCATGCCCGTGCCATCCTTGGAGGTGATGGCCCAGCCGCAGATCAGATTGCCGATCTTGTCGTCGACGAGTTGCTGGCCGGTCAGCACGCCGACCACGCCCGGCATCTTCATCGCTGCCGAGGTGTCGATGCTCTTGATCTTGGCATGCGCGTGCGGGCTGCGGACGAAGTGCGCGTGGGTCATGCCCACCAGCTTGATGTCGTCGACGTAACGGCCCTTGCCGGTAATGAAACGGCGGTCTTCCTTGCGCACGACGCTTGCGCCAATGCCTTCAACGCCCATGTCCTGTCCTCCCAACCGGAGTTATTGTTTCCGCCATTTCCATCGAAACGCGGTCTTGAATTCGGTAAACGTGCAGCCTGCGGCTTCTATTCCGCCGCCTGCGAGACCTTCATGCGTCCGGCCGCATCGAGCACCGATTTGACGATGTTGTGGTAACCGGTGCAGCGGCAGATGTTGCCTTCCAGCTCCTGCCGGACGGTCGCCTCGTCGAGCTGGCCGCTGTGGCGGTGCACAATATCGATCGCCGACATGATCATGCCCGGGGTGCAGTAGCCGCACTGCAGGCCGTGATTGTCGCGGAACGCCGCCTGCATCGGGTGCAGTTCGTCGCCCTTGGCGATGCCCTCGATGGTGGTGACGTTCGAGCCCGCGGCCTGGCCGGCCAGCACGGTGCAGGACTTTACCGCCCGGCCATCGATATGGACGACGCAGGCGCCGCACTGGCTGGTATCGCAGCCGACATGGGTGCCGGTCAGGTTCAGATTTTCGCGCAGGAGATGGACAAGAAGGGTCCGGTCTTCGACCTCAGCCGAGACGGCCTTGCCGTTCACGGTCAGTTTGACTGTAGACACGCGTGGTACCTCCCGATGTTTTATAATTATTCCAATTAGAAACACGGGAGAGGGAACTTGCAACTAGGATTTTGGTCGCCCCTGTCATTGTGATGACATTCGAAGACGCGCACGTGCAGAGACTTCTCGATGTGAGCTACCCTCCCCTGGGGTGGGGTCATCTCTCAACTCGGGCACTGCTCGCGAGGAGAGACCGTCACCCCACCCCGCCGCTTCGCGTCGACCCCTCGGGCGAGTTTCGCTCGTCTCGACCCCTCCAGGGGAGGGTGCAAGCTCCTTTGCCGACTTTGCCCGGATTTACGTACCTTTATCCATTCTGCCTTAAGTTTGCGCACCGGATTGGGGGGTGGGCCTCCCGATGCCTGATTTTCAGAACGAAAACGGGGGGATGACGTGCGATTTCTGAAACGTGGCGGTTCGTCTTTCAGGCTCCCAACCCTGCGGTTCCGCGCCAAGATCATGCTCGGCTTTGCCGTCGTGCTGGCGATTTCGGCCGCCAGCATGGGTTTTGCCTATCTCGGATTCGAAAACGTTTCGGACGGCGTGGATTCCTACCGGCGCAGCGTGCAGGAGGCGGACCTGTCGCGCGAGATCGATCGCGAACTGATCTCCTATCGTTCGCTCGCCCGCTATTTCGTGGTCACCGGAAAGGAAGAGGACGGCAAGGCGGCATTGGCCGCCGAAGCCGGCCTGAAGGACGCGATCACGGCCTCGATGAAGGGGACCACCAACCCGACACGGCTCGAGCAGATCGTCAAACTGGAACGCGAATTCCGCACCTTCACCAAGATTTTCGCCGACATCCTCAAGGTCAAGGACGAGAGCACGCGCATCGCGCAAAACCAGCTCACGCGCACCGGCAACTCGCTGCGCTACAAGCTCGACGATCTCCCAAGCAATGCCGAAGACGACGAAATGCCGGCGATCACGTTCGGCGCGAAGAAGGTGACCGAGCAGTTTCAGGCGGTGACCGCGCTCGCCAATACGTTCGTGGTCAATTCGGACAAGACGGTCGCAAACAGTGCGCTGGCGCGCCTGAAATTCGTCGAGAACTCGCTGAAGGCGATTTCGACGACCAACGCAAAGATCCTTGACGGGATCAAGGAAGTAACCGGCATGCTGGGAGAATACCGGCAGGCGCTCGCCAAGCTGGTCGATAATGCCAAGGAGATCGATGAGCTGACGCTGGAAATGACGGAGTCGGCCGCCGCCATCAACAAGGGTTCGGGCGCGATGAAGTCGGACCTGCTCGCCGATCAGAAACGGCTCGAGGCCGAATCGGATACGACCATCGGCGAGACCGAACGGCTGATCCTGATCCTCGCCGCCGGCGGCTTCCTGCTCGGCTGTGTCTGGGCCTTCTTCCTCGGCAAGGGCATTTCCCGGCCGATGACCGCGATGTGCAGCGCGATGCGCAAACTCGCCTCCGGCAATTTCGAAGTCGTGCTGCCCGGGCTCGGCCGCAGGGACGAACTCGGCGAGATGGCAAGCGCGGTCGAGGAGTTCAAGGTGCAGGCCATCGCCCGGGCCGAGCGCGACGCCGCTACCCAGGAAGCGCAGAACAAGGCCGCGAGCGCAGCGCGCCGCGCCGAACTCATTCGTTTCGCCGACGAATTCGAGACCGCGGTCGGCGCCATCGTCGCCAACGTATCGTCGTCGGCCGTGCAGCTTGAAGCCGCCGCAGGCACGTTGACGCGGACGGCTGAAACCACCCAGAGCCTGTCCAGCCAGGTTGCCGGCGCGTCGGAAGAAGCCTCCACCAACATGCAATCGGTGGCATCGGCGACCGAGGAATTGTCGGCGTCCGTCGACGAGATCGGGCGGCGCGTCAAGGAAAGCAGCCAGATCGCGGAAGCCGCCGTGCGCCAGGCTGAACAGACCGACGGACGGATCGGAAAGCTGTCGCGCGCCGCGCAGGAGATCGGTGACGTCGTCAAGTTGATCACCGCGATCGCCGAGCAGACCAACCTCCTGGCGCTGAACGCCACCATCGAGGCGGCGCGTGCGGGCGATGCCGGCCGCGGCTTTGCCGTGGTGGCGTCCGAAGTCAAATCGCTCGCCAGCCAGACCGCGAAAGCGACCGACGAGATTTCCAGTCACATCTCGGGCATGCAGGGCGCGACGCAGGAATCGGTCGCCGCGATCAAGGAGATCGGCGGCACCATCGGAAAAATCTCCGACATCGCCTCGACGATCGCCAGCGCCGTCGAGCAGCAAAGCTCGGCGACGCAGGAGATCGCGCGCAGCGTCCAGAACGTCGCGCAAGGCACGCAGGAGGCCGCCGCCAACGTCATGCACGTCAATCGCGGCGCCACCGAAACCGGCTCGGCTTCCGAGGAAGTGCTGAATTCGGCGCGCTCGCTGTCGAGCGAAAGCACGCGGCTCCGCGAAGAGCTCGATCGGTTCATGGCGAATATCAGGGCGGCGTGAGGCTGACCATCAGATCGCGCTATTAGGGCGGTGTCATCATCCGCGAAGGCGGATGATCCAGTACGCCGTGGCGTTTCGGCTCTCACGCAGGCCGGCGATTACTGGATACCCGCCTTCGCGGGTATGACGGCCGAGTGAGTTGAACCATCACTCCTTCCCGAATTGATGCTTCAGCTCGACCTTCGCCCGCTCCAGCCTTGCGCGTTGCGTTTTCGGCAAGGTCTTTCCCGCACGATTGATGTAAAAAGTCAGCATCGACAGCGCCGAGCGATAGGCGCCGGCCTTGCGGCGCGAACTATGTTCGGCTGATCGCTTGAGCGACGCCGCGATTTTCTTCGCGCTGGTCAGCTTGAAGACACCGCGTTTCAGATCGAGCGCATCGCTTTCCTGGGTTACCCGTTGCGACCATCGCTTGGATGATGATTTCTTCGCGGTAGTCCTCTTTCGTGGGCGTGTGGTCTTCCGGCGTTCGGCCATGGTCAGCTCCGTTTCCTGTTTTGCCGAAACGGTCGGCCGATCGTTCGGTTCCCCTGTCGTTTTTCGCAATGTCGCTATCGCCAATGTCGTTGCGAGGAGCATAGCGACCGCTCCGCAAGCGGCGCGATGGATTGCTTGGCTTCGCTCGCAAAGGCGTGGATGGGCTTTTGCGTACTTCGATCCTCGGATGCGCGGGTCATCGACAGCTATGCAAATTCGTCACCTCAAAACACGGGGAACCCCCATCCGCCGAGGGCGTTATCTTGGTGGCGGGCAGCATGTTTGCCGCAATTTGACGTGAAAACCCTGGGGCTGGGGCGTTCCGGGGTGTTTTTCATTGGTTCAATCCGATGGTTGCGAAAGCGATACGGCACGGTGTGGCTGTGGGTGAGAGTGCCTCCATTTCCGCGCCGCTGAGCCAGGATGACGATGGCGTCGTCGAAACCAGCATCCCTGCGCGGCTCGATTGCCTGCGCTGGGGCGGCTTTCATACCCGCGTGGTGGCCGCGCTCGGCATTACCTGGATTCTGGACGGGCTGGAGGTCACGCTGGCCGGCGCCTTGTCGGGCGCGCTGAAGGAGAGCCCGACGCTGCAATTCTCGAATTTCGATGTGGGCCTCGCCAACAGTGCCTATCTCGCGGGCGCCGTGCTCGGCGCGCTCGGATTCGGCTGGCTGACCGACCGGATCGGGCGCAAGAAACTGTTCTTCATCACGCTCGCGCTTTATCTCACCGCGACCGCAGCCACCGCGCTGTCGTGGAACGTGGCGAGTTACGCGCTGTTTCGCTTCCTGACCGGAGCGGGGATCGGCGGTGAATATACCGCGATCAATTCGACGATCCAGGAACTGGTGCCGGCGCGCTATCGCGGCTGGACCGATCTGGTGATCAACGGCAGCTTCTGGATCGGGGCTGCGATCGGCGCGGTCGCCGCCATCGTGCTGCTCGATCCCAACCTGCTGGCGCCGGATCTCGGCTGGCGGTTCGCCTATTTCATCGGCGCCGGTCTCGGTTTGATCGTCTTCGTCATGCGGATGTGGATTCCGGAAAGCCCGCGCTGGCTGATGATCCACGGCCGTCCCGAAGAGGCGCACGCCATCGTCGACGGCATCGAAAGGTTGGCGACGCGACATCCGGATCATCCGGCCGACGAGGTGTTCCCGAAGATCAGGCTGAAGATGCGCAGCCACACGCCGCTGGGAGAAGTAGCGCGTACCTTGTTCACGACATACCGGCAGCGTTCGCTGGTCGGGCTGGTGCTGATGGGCGCGCAGGCGTTCTTCTACAACGCCATCTTCTTCACCTTCGCGCTGGTGCTGACCGATTTCTTCGGCATCCCGTCCAACCACGTCGGCTGGTACATTTTGCCGTTCGCGGCCGGCAATTTCCTCGGGCCGCTGTTGCTCGGCCGCCTGTTCGACACGCTGGGCCGGCGCATGATGATCACGGTGACCTATGGCGTCTCGGGCATTTTGCTCGCGCTGTCGGGCTATCTGTTCTCGATCGGCGTTCTGACCGCGCAGACCCAGACCATCGCCTGGATGGTGATCTTCTTCTTTGCCTCGCCGGCGGCGAGTGCGGCCTATCTCACCGTCAGCGAGACGTTTCCGCTGGAGGTGCGCGCGCTGGCCATTGCGCTGTTCTACGCGATCGGAACAGGCATTGGCGGTGTGGCGGGACCGGCGCTGTTCGGCGCCCTGGTCGATACCGGATCGCGCAACAGCGTTTTCGCCGGCTACCTGTTCGGGTCGGCATTGATGATCGTGGCTGCCGCCGTCGCGTGGCGGTATGCCGTCGCGGCCGAGCGTAAATCGCTCGAATCTGTCGCACGGCCGCTTGCATTTGTGGAGTAGGATGAGATGAACGAGGATCTGCTGGAAATGCCACTGGAAGAAAATATGGCGGAAGAAGATATCGTACGCGAAGACGACGCCGCGCCGGAAACCGTTCCGGTGCCGCGCTCGCTGGTGCCGCACTTGAGCGAAACCGCGGTCCTGCTCGACATCGACGGCACGCTGCTCGATCTGATGCCGACGCCGCGCGAAGTCTGGGTGCCGCCGGGCCTGGCGAAGACCCTGAATCGCCTGCTGGTGCGAACCAACGGCGCGCTCGCGCTGGTCAGCGGCCGCTCGCTCAACGACATCGATCTGATTTTCGCGCCCGATCAATTTCCGGCCGTCGGCGGCCACGGCGCCGAGATGCGGATCGAGCCGGACAGCGAGTCGGTGGACGCCCACGCGCCGCCGTTGGACAAGGAATTGAAGCGCCGGCTGGCCGCGATTGCAAAGCTCAGCCCGGGAATATTGCTGGAAGACAAGGGCTATTCGCTGGCGCTGCACTATCGCCTCGCGCCGCATGCGGAGAAGGCGATCTATGCCGCGGTGTCGCTGATCAGGGCCGACCTGCCCAACGCGCCGATCGAGGTGCTGCCCGGCAAATGCGTCTGCGAGATCAAGCATTCCGGATTCACCAAGGCGAGCGGCGTGCACGAGTTGATGAAGCGCGAACCGTTCAAGGGCCGCCGTCCGTTCTTCATCGGCGACGACGTCACCGACGAGACCGTCTTTGCCATCATGCCGGACCTCGATGGTCTCGCCTTCTCCGTCGGCCGTCGCGCCAAGGGCGTCGCCGGACACTTCGATGCGCCCAGCGATGTCAGGGAATTCCTTACACATCTGCTTGATGACGAAAGGGACGCACCGCTGCCATAATGCTTCGCGAGTCGCCGGGTTTCGAACACGAATTCTCGCGCTTGCTGCCGAGGTTCACGACAAAATTTATTTTTCGTGAGTTCCGGTGAGTTCCTGCACGGCGTAGCCCGAATTTGGTTTCAATTCGTTGAAAGGGTGATCAGGAACCATATTGATGAACGGTTGTTAACGCGAGCGAACCAACAGGAGGGGACTTGGTGAACCTCGTCGTCGTTTCAAACCGCGTTTCGCGCGGAAAACCCAACGAACCCATGACGGGGGGACTCGCCGCGGCGCTGTTGCCGATCGTCGAGAAGTCGGGCGCGATCTGGGTCGGTTCCTCGGGGCGGGTCCGCGATGGGAACCTGAAGGAACCGTTTGCCGAAATCGAAGCACTGGGTACCGGTGCGCTGGCCATGCTGGATCTGCCGGCAGCGCATTACGGCGGCTATTACGAAGGCTTTGCGAACTCCGCATTGTGGCCGGCGCTGCATTCGCGGGCCGATCTGATCCGCGCCACGCAGGAGGACTATCTCAGCTATCGCGAGGTGAACGCCTTCATGGCGCGTGCGCTGCTGCGATTCCGCAAAACGGATTCGGCGTTCTGGATTCAGGATTACCATTTCCTCGCGCTCGGCGCGGAGTTGCGCGATCTCGGCGTCACGCAGCCGGTCGGCTTCTTCCTGCATACGCCGTGGCCGGCGCGTTCGGTGATGTCAGGCGTGCCGCATCATCGCGAGCTGGTCGAGGCGATGCTGGCCTATGACCTGATCGGTTTCCAGACCGATGAGGATTGCGAGAATTTCCTGTCCTACGCGCAGTCCGACCTCGGCCTCGTCGTGCATGACGGCGTCATCATTTCGCGTCACGGCCGGACGCGTGCCGCGGTATTTCCGATCGGCATCGATCCCGCGCAATTCGCCCAGCTGGCGGCGAAGGCGTCGACCCATCCGGATGTCTCGCGGCTGCGGCGCAGCCTGCACGGCGAGAAGCTCGCGATCGGCGTCGACCGGCTGGACTATTCCAAGGGCCTGATCAACCGCATCAAGGCGTTCGATCGGATGTGGACGCTGCATCCGCAGCTTTTGCGCACCGCGTCGCTGCTGCAGATCGCGACGCCCTCGCGCGGCGCGATCGAGGCCTACGGCAACCTGCAGAGCGAGGTCGCCAGGCTCGTCAGCGACGTCAACGGCACGCATGGCGAGGTCGACTGGACGCCGATCCGCTATCTCAACAAGGGCTACGGCCAGGCCGTGCTCGCGGGCCTCTATCGCAGCGCGCAGGTCGGCGTGGTGACGCCGCTGCAGGACGGCATGAATCTCGTCGCCAAGGAATATGTCGCCGCGCAAAACCCGGTCGATCCCGGCGTGCTGGTGCTGTCGAAATTCGCCGGCGCCGCCAACGAGCTCGACACCGCGTTGATCGTCAATCCGCACGATATCGACGGCATGGCGCGCACCATCGCGGTTGCGCTGTCGATGCCGCTGACCGAACGTCGGATGCGCTGGGAGGCGATGATGGCGAAGCTGCGCGGCCACACGATCCAGCAATGGTTCGCCGACTTCACCGACGCGCTGCGCGAATGCCAGCTCGACCGGGAAGAACTGGCGCCCGTGGTGACCGAGCCCGCGCTATGGCCGCTGCGCTCCGCCAACAATAACGGCGCGCGGTATCATTAGCAGATCCGCTAATAGCAATACGACACGCCATCCAGCACCGGGCAGCGCGCCTTGCCCGGCGCGCTCGGATTTTCCATCGGCACCATGCCGCCCTTGCCGTTGCCGGCGAATACGCCGGGGCCGATCACGACCGACGACTTGTTGCCGATGATGACGCTCGGATGCGGCGAGACCAGGTTCGATCGCGTGCCGTCCGCCCAGATCAGCGATTGTCCCGCGAAAATCCCGCGCCTGCCGTCGTCGCAGGTGACGTCCACGCCCTGGCGGGTGCAGGACTGCGCCATCGCCGGGCCGGCGGCGCCCAGCGCGAGGGCCCCTGCCAGGGTGGAGAATTGAAGCGCCCGCGCGATCGTCATGCCGTCCTCCACCGATCAAGTTGCCACCTATCGTCGTCGATCGTGGCCGGATTCCGGTTCAAGGCCCGACAAGGCGCCGGCTATTCGACGTGGCGTCTGCCAAAATTACCAGTAAATTCAATGAATTGGGGAAATTTTGGCGGCCGTGCCCGGCCTCCCTTGCAAAATCAGTCCTGCCCCTTCAAGAGAGGGCCTCCGGAGAGATGGCCGAGTGGCTTAAGGCGCACGCTTGGAAAGCGTGTGTGCGGGAAACCGTACCGTGGGTTCGAATCCCACTCTCTCCGCCACTACACTGTTCTCCTCCATATCCGATTGTTCGAATCGACTGCAAAAACAACGAGTAGCGCGATAAAGGCTGTTGCGGCTAGTGCCGCGATGTTACCGCTAGATACCGCGCAAACCGTAGCTTTTGACCGTGGGTTCGGAGGACGGATTTCCGCGAGGGGAAACACGTGGCCGGCAAGCTCAAACCGCTCGACGTCGCACGCGAAACGCGGCCCGGTAAATACCCTGACGGCGACGGTCTCTACCTCATCGTCGCGAGCGCCACGTCGAAGAACTGGAGCTACCGGTACTGGAAGGACGGCAAGCAGCGCTGGCTCGGCTTGGGCTCATTCAAAGACGTGTCGCTCAAGGATGCACGCCTAGCTCGCGATGCCGCGCGTCTTCGCGTCAAGGGTGATCGCAGCACGCCGGGCGTCGACATCGTGCAGGAGAGGCGTGAGGCACGCGAGGAGCAGAAGGCCGTCGAGATCAAGGCTGTGCTGCCAACCTTCGAGGAATGCGCCGAAGCATACATCCGCCAGCACTGGACGACCTGGAGCGAAAAGCACCGCGATCAATGGCCGTCGTCGCTCAAGCGCTACGCCTACTCGACAATCGGGAAACTCACGATCCCGGAGATCAAGCCCAGCCATGTCTATGAATTGTTGCGACCAATCTGGGTCGAGAAGCGAGAAACGGCGAACCGGGTGCGCGGGCGAATCGAAACGATCATCGCGAAGAACGTGGACGTCGACGATAAAGACTTCCGCAATCCCGCCGAGCTCACGAAACAACTACGCGAGAAACTTCCGAAGCGGCCCAAGCATGTCGTCCAGCACCATCCTGCCCTAGCATATACCGAGGCGTCGCAGTTCATACTTGTGCTTTCCAGCGCCGCTGGCATCGCCGCGGCGATGTTGCGCTTCCTGATCTTCACCGCATGCCGGACAAACGAAGTTGTAGGAGCACGCTGGTCGGAGATCGATCTACCCTCATCGACCTGGAGAATTCCCGGCGAACGCATGAAGATGCACCAGGATCACGTTGTGCCGCTGTCGGATCCTGCTCTGGCTATACTCGATAAGATGCGCGGCGGCCAACGCGAATTGATCTTTCCGAATCCGGAGGGTGGAGCATTTTCTGAGAATGCCATGCTCGCCGTATTGGACCGCTTAGGCTATGGTCACGTTACCGTGCATGGATTCCGCTCGACCTTTGCAACCTGGGCCGAGGAATGCACAGACTATCCTGATGGCGTCCGCGAGGCAGCGCTCGCCCACAAGTACAAATCGGAGACCACGGCAGCCTATCAGCGCGGCCAAAAGCTCGAGAAGCGACGCTTCCTCATGAAAGATTGGGCGCAATTCCTCGCAGGATCAAATCTCATCCGCTTCGACAAAACCGGTTAGTTTGTCTTGGACAACTCAGCCTCCGTTCAGTCCACGACCGATCCATCGGGCTTCTTGTTCTGTCCGATGGTTTGTCGCCTGTCTCGCGTTCGAGGCGATTTTCGAGATAGTCGATCATCTACCTAAGCAGGCCTTGTACTCTACCCGAAGGAAGGAGGCCGTGGACCGAAAAGAGCACGAAGCCGTACGACCGGGCATCCGAAAAATGCGCACGGTCCCGTGAGTCCTTTGGACCGAAAGTCCGGTCTGGCATGCTCAGAAATATCCGGGGACAACAGGATGCTTCATATGTCTAGCGCCGTGTCTATCACGTTTGACGTCCCGCTCGTAGCTTCGCCGAAGCAAGCGATGAGAGCGATCCAGGTCTCGCGAAAAAAGCTGTACGAACTTATCAACACGGGCGAGCTGGAAAGTTATACCGAGGGCAAATCGCGACGCATCACAGTCAAATCGATCAACGATTACATTGAGCGCCGACTGGCAGCAGAAGCGGTTCGGCGCGGCCGAACCGCTTCCCCTCGAAATGATCAATCATGTCCTTAAGCGCGACTCCCGGTTTTTGCGGCTGCGAGCGCATCGCCGGCCGTTCGCGATGGGCGCAGCTGCTGACTAGCGACTGCGGCCCGATTAGACCACGAATCTGAGGATCGGACGTTCGAATCGTTCCGGGCGCGCCACTTGACGATTTTGCACGACGCCGTTGCTGGTCGGCACGCAGGTGCCGTATCAAGCCGCCGATAGCCACACGGGGAACTTGCTGTCGGGTCAGGCCGCCTTCTACACCTCCGCGGAAATTCCAAGCCGTTTACGCAGGCGGCGGATCATTGCAATCGAAAGCCCGCGTTTTCGGTTCAGCACCTCGGCAATGCGCGACGCGAGGCGGACGGTGCCCGTTAGACTAGCTTTCCGGCACGCCGGCCTTGCGCAGCCCGGTCAGCAGGCGTTCGAGACATCGTTCGTCGAAGACCACGTAGTCACGCCGCGCCTGAGCAATTGAAAATCGAGGGTGGTGCCTCTCCAGCTCGATGCGCGCCTGCTCGGCGTCCGCACGACCGCCGAGATGACCCAGCGACGACGTAATGAACATCCGTGGCACCCAAGTATCAAAAGTCTGGATTGCCTGATGGGCGATCTCGATGGCTTTGGCATACTCACCGAGATAGAAGTGCCCGACTGCAAGAACGTTGAGATATTGCCGTGCGTTTGGCGCGAAGGGGCTCAGACGGATCGCCTGTTCGGCCTCCGCGATGCCCTCATGACATCGGCCGGACTGAATCAGCAGCCGACCCAGGATCGCATGGGCATGGGCAAAGCTTGGACTAAGGGCGATCGCCCGTTTCACCGCGTCGAGGGCGGAAGCCGGCTGACGCATGAAGGTCAGCGCCCAAGCGAGCGCAAGATACGACAGAGGGTCGCGATCATCGAGGGCTGCGGCGCGGCGTGCTCGGTCGAAAATGTCCCTTAAATCGTGAACCGCAAAGCAAAAGAAGAGGTCCTCTGCCTGGCTCCAGGCGATCGCCGCATGGGCTGGTGCGAAGTTGGGGTCGAGGCTTAGCGATCTTTCGAGCAACTGGCGCGCTTCGACGTTGCCCTCCCGGGTGCGCTTCGCGATCAGCGCCATTCCACGATGGAAGAGCTCCCAGGCACCAAGATTCTCCGGTGGCGTCGCCTTGGTCCGCTCGTACTCGGCGCGGCCGAGCTCGGGCTCGATCTGCCCGGCGATCCCCAAGGCGATCTCATCCTGGACAGCGAAGATATCGTCCAGCTTACGGTCGAAGCGCTCCGTCCAGATATGATTGCCACTGAGGCCGTCGAGGAGTTGAGCCGCAACTCTGACGCGCCCTTCGGCTTTGCGCACGCTGCCTTCCACGACATAGCGCACACCGAGCGTCGCGGCAATCTCACGGAGATCAGGCGGCGCCTGCTTGTAGCGCTGCGTCGCGTTGCGCGCGATCACGAAGAACTGCCGGATGCGGCTGAGCGCCGCCGTGATGTCCTCGGTGATCCCGTCGGCGAAGAAATCCTGGTCGGGATCGTTCGACAGGTTGACGAAAGGCAGGACCGCAATCGAGGGTCGGTCTGGCGGCGCGAGGCTGGCAATCGGCGTCTCCCGCGCAAGATCCGATGACGCAACGCTGTCCGATTGCCCCTGTACCTCGCCGACGAACCGCACCCCCTTGCGCGCGACCGTCCGGATCAGGCGTTGCTGATCGCCGTCGTCACCGATTGCGCGGCGTGCCGCATTGATGCGGCTGATGAGTGTCGATTCGGACACGATCCGTCTGTTCCAGACCGCCTTGAGGAGGTCGTCCTTGCTAACGACGCGATCGCGGTTCTCAATCAGATATACCAACAGATCGAAAACCTGCGGCTGCACCGGCACGGGAGTCTGTCCACGGCGGAGCTCCCGACGCTCCGTGTCAAGGACGCACTGATCGAAGTGAAGGCGCACGCTGCCGCTCTCTAACATGCCGCTCCGATTGGCATATCAATGGAATGAGCATGGAAAATCAATATCGTCTCCATGCGGACCTCTGCCGGGTTGCCTAGGCTTGCTCTCACCCGAATACGCAAAGGTGCAGCCATGAACCAGCAGGTCCAGCCGAACACTATCACGCCCATTGCCGCGCCAACACCGGATGCCATCATGCAGCTCGGTTTTGCATTTTGGGGCTCGAAAACGCTGTTGAGCGCGATAGAGCTTGGACTGTTCACGTTGCTGGCCGACGGGCCGATGAGCGCCGAGGCGTTGACCACGCAGCTCAAGCTGCATCCGCGCAGCGTCCGCGATTTCCTCGATGCGCTGGTCGCGCTCGGCCAACTCGAGCGCCACGACGCGCTCTATTCCAACACGCCGGCCGGCGCGCTGTTTCTCGATCGCCGCAAGCCGACCTATGTGGGCGGCATGCTCGAAATGGCAAACGCGCGGCTCTATCCATTCTGGGGCTCGCTAACCGAGGGGCTGCGCACCGGCGAGCCGCAGAACGAGGCCAAGCAAGGCCGCGACCTATTCGATGAGATTTACCGGAGCCCGGCGATCCTCGCCGACTTCCTTAAGGCGATGACGGGACTGAGCCTTGGCGCGGCACACGCGATCGTGGGCCAATTCCCCTGGGCCGACCATAAGACTTTCGCCGATATCGGTACTGCCCAAGGCGGCCTTGCGGTCGAACTCACCCGCGCGCACGCCCATCTCAAGGGCATCGGATTCGATCTCCCTGTGGTGAAGCCGCATTTCGAGGCCTACGCGGCGCAGCACGGCCTCTCCTCGCGGCTCTCGTTCCAAGCAGGCGACTTCTTCGCCGACCCGATGCCCTCGGCCGACGTGCTGATCATGGGGCACATCCTGCATGACTGGAGCCTCGAGAAGAAGCGAATGCTGATCGGCAAGGCCTACGAGGCGCTTCCTTACGGTGGCGCGCTCATCGTCTACGATCCGATCATCGATGACGAGCGCAGGAAGAACGCGTTCGGGCTCCTGATGAGCCTGAACATGCTGATCGAAACCCGCGAAGGTTTCGATTTTACCGGAGCCGATTGCATCGGCTGGCTCAAGGAGGCGGGCTTCGTCGAAACGGGCGTCGAGCCGCTGGTTGGCCCGGATTCGATGGTGATTGGCATCAAGTGAAACGCGACCGAGGTTTTCTCTGCTCTTAGCCTATCACGGCATTCCCGGGATTGATCGAAAGGGCCGCTATCGAGGGGTTACCGGATCACCCGCGAAATCGGGAAGACAGCCGCCCATGAGGCATGGCGCAAGATCGCAGTCCTCCGCAGGTTGTCCGGTCGGATCGGACGGGCGGCCGCTGCGTCATAGCGCCACGGCGAAAACAGTAGTGCCCATCATCATCAGCCGTGGCGCGCCATCTATCTTATTCACATGTCGTCGATTTTCAGAACGGCCTAAAATGCGCCCAGACTAAAATTTGCGTTTAGTCTGGGGAAATTTTTGCCGTCGAGCTCCGCCCGCTGCCTCTCTGTTCTGGATTGGAAGCGCGACCGCTCCCAATCCGCCTTTGTCTGCTTGGAGAGCTCAAACCGGGACGGCGTCAGGCCGTCAAGGCCGAAGCCGCGAAGCGGGGCCGCGACAGCGCCAGCCTTTACGGCCTGACGCCGGTCCGGTTCACTGTCGTCGGCAGCAATCCACCAGAGGCCTCATCAGACCGCATCGAACTCGCGTTTCGGGCGCCATGCGACGGGATCGGCGATCCAGCGGTTGATGCTCGGACTCATGCCAGCCGCTCCCGTTAATGCTGATCTTGATCTGCGGCGGGAATGTGCCCTCGGCGATCTTGCGGTAGATGGTGGACCGGGACAGCCCGGTCCGGGAAAGCACGGTTCTCAAGCGAATGATACGGTCTGGTTCGCGCATAACCGCGCTGCCTCCTGCTGGTTGTCTCTGACAGCTTCCGAGACCAGACAGGACAAGCAGTTGCAGCGGGCAAGAGGGTTGCTCAACTCATCGCAGAGTGGCGTAGAGACGGCGGCAGATGGATGGATCAAATTCCGATGCCCCGGCCTCTGCCAATGTCGATGCCGTGAGTGAAGGCCAATTCCTGGCCGAGCCGGCGGCCTGATTCAAATGCGATGCCGAGTTCCTGCTTGCGGTTGGCGAGGATGGATTCCAGTTGCGGATCGCGTTCGAGGCTTTTCGCCATGTCGCCCATCGCCGAGCGCGTCGCCTTGTAGCCGGCGATGTCGCCCGCCTGATACTGGCGCTGGCTGGTGTGGTCGAGCTTCTGCCAGCGTTCCACGAAACGGTCGGCGCGGCGGCTCGGATCGGTGCGCAGTTCGGTTTCGAGCTGGAGCGCGCGGATGGCGCGGGCAGAGTTGCCCGAAGCGGCTTCAAGGGCGAGTTCCGGGTTTTTCTTGTAGGCAGCTTCGGCGTCGTGCGAGCCATAGGGCCGCACCTCCTCGAAGACCTTGCGGGCCTCCTGCAATTCCTTCACCTGCTCCGGGCTGGCCTTGCCGCCCTGGTCCTGCATATCGAAGATCGCATTCACGGCTCGGGCATGACGGGTGAGAGCCTTCGTGCGGGCCTTACGCAGCGTCCGCTTCCGGGTCTTCCACCACCTTCCTTTCCGGCGCTTCCCGTTGCGGCCTCCGCGCGCTGCCCGTGCCAGGCACAGCTTCGGCAGACGGGCGCAGGCCATCGAACATGTTGCGCACCCTCTCGGGCACGACCTTGCGCACAATCTCGGCCACACGCTCGCGGAAGGTGATCCCACGCCGCTCGGCATAGTTTTGGGCCGGATCGGCGCGTTCGTAATCCGAAGCCATGTCCTTGGCCCGGTCGCGCGACAGGGTGCGGACAAGCCGGTCCTGATTGGCAAAATCGTCACGGCCATAATGCAGGTCCACGCCGTCGCGGTGCCGTGACAGGGCGACATAGCTGCCATGGGCGTCCATGCCGGGCGTCGCCAGCACATGGGCGCGGTCCACCGTCATGCCCTGCGCCTTGTGGATGGTCGCGGCATAGCCATGGTCGATCCGATTATAGTCCTTCAGATCAAAGCGAACGGATCGGCCATCGTCGGTCTGCACGGTCATGGATTGCGCGCTGACCTGTTCGATGGTTCCCAGCGTGCCGTTCTTCACGCCGAGCCCGCGTTCGTTTTGCAGGAACATGACGCGATCCCCGCTGGCGAAGCGGCGCTCGCCGCGCTCGACCGTTAGACGCACCTCATCGCCCAGATCACCCGCAGCCCGCATCCGCTCCCGCGCAGCCTCATTGAGGGCGCGCACCTCGTCGTTGGTATGGGTGAGGATGATCCGGCTCCGCTCCGGCGCTGCCTGCCGGTCGCGGTCCCAGCGCTCGATCAGATCGCCTCGCGCCTGCTCGCGTGTTTGCGCCTCATGCACCATGCCGTGGGAGCGATAGGCTTCCAGCGCATGGCCGGTTCTGCCGGTCGCCAGATCGCGCGTGGCGTCCCGCTGCCAGTCCTCCCGCTGGCGGCGCACCTCGCCGATTTCCGCACCGCCATGGCGCTCATGGATCGAGCGGAACGCCGCGCCGGCCTCTATTGCTTGCAACTGCTTGATGTCGCCGACCAGCACGACCTTGGCGCCGGCCTCTGCCGCATGGGACAGCACCCGCTCCAACTGGCGCGTACCGACCATGCCGGCCTCGTCGATCACCAGCACATCGCGCGAGGTGAGCAGGTCGCGGCCCTGTTCCCAGCCATGCTCCATGCTGGCGATGGTGCGGGACGCGATGCCCGATCCGCTTTCGAGATTTTCCGCCGCGATGCCGGAAAGTGCTGCGCCCCGGACCTCGTAGCCCGCTGCTTCCCAGGCCTCCCGCGCCACGCCCAGCATCGCGCTCTTGCCCGTTCCGGCATGGCCGACCACGATCCCAAGATCGCGCCCATCCGTTATATGCGCCAGCGCGTCGACCTGCTCGCCCGACAGGACAAGGCCGCTCTGTTCAGCTCGCGCCAAAGCGGCTTCGCGGTCCGCGCCACGCACCTCATGGCGCTCCCGTTCGGCCATCAGTTCGGCGGCGCGATGCAGGCGCTGTTCGGCCTCGATCATGGCGCGGGTGGTAAACCGATCTTCGCCGCGAGCGTCCCTGCCGAGTTCGACCAGATCGGGCGCACTGCGCATCGCGCCCATGACCTCGTTGAACTGGTCGATGCCGTCGCTGTGCCGGTGCGCGAACTTCGCCATGTCGCGGCGCGTGAAGGTCGATTGCTGATGCGTGATCGCGTCCAGCCCAAGGGAAGGATCGGCGATGATCCTCTCGCCATTGCCGCGCGCGATCTCGCGGTGCAGTTCGGCGCGGTCGGCCTCATTGCCTTCGCCCTCGATGCCCCGATCCTCGATACGCTTAGCGGGCGCGCCGATCTGGCTTTGCGGCTCCAGTGCGATGCCCTGCGCTTCGAGGCTGCGATGGTCGATGCGCGCGTCGATGTCGAGTTCGGCCAGCCGCTCATTGGCAAGCTCCGCCCAGCGTTCGCGCCAGCGCTCGACCATCTCGGTGCGGTTCCAGTCCCGCACCTTCGGGCCAAAACCGTTCTCGTCCACCGCGCGCATGGTCAGCATGACATGGGCATGGGGTTTGGGCATGCCGTCCTCGGCCATGTCCCAATGCACATTGAGATCGGCGATCATGCCCCGATCCACGAACTCCGCCTGCACGAAGTCGCGGGCCAGTTCGATGCCCTGAGCCTGGGTCATCTCGCGGGGAAGCGCGAATTCGACCTCGCGGGCAAGCTGCGCGTCCTTGCGGATCTCGAACGCCTCGACATCGTTCCAAAGCCGTTCGCGGTCGCTCCATGCCTCCGGCGCATTCTCCGGCAGCATCACCTCGGAATGGACGACGCCGCGCTTGGCGGAAAAGTCATGGCTGCGGTCGAGCCGCTCGTCGCGCAGCCGCGAGCCCGAGCGGTAGGCGGCGGACGCCACCGCGCTGGAGCCGGACTTGCGGCCAATGACCTTGACGTGAAGATGATAGATCGCCATCGCGATCAGATCAGTGGCACGGCAGAGCGCACGTCGGAACGACGTATAAGCGCGCCCTCCCTCGAAAAATTCTCGGGCGGGATTACACCGTCTCAAGCTGTCCCGGCTGCCTTACAGCATTATATCGCAGGCTGCTCAACTATCATCGCTCTCATCGACAGCTTACACAGCTTAGGAGAACGTGATGCGCAAGCCGCGGGACTTTGACGGGGAGCTGAAAGCGCTCGAAGACAAGGCGCGCGACCTGAAGACCCGCAAGGTGCGGCAGCTCGGCGAACTGGTTATCGCCACCGGGGCTGACACACTCACTGCCAATGAACTGGCGGGCGCGCTGATCGTGCTGGCGGAGACAAAAGAGGCCGGAAAGAGGGAGGCATGGGCCAGGCGCGGGGCCGCGTTCTTTCAGGGACGGTCGCGGCGAAATGCACCGACAACTGACCGCGACACGGACGGCGCTCCGGCGCAACCGGGCGGCGCGCAACCGGTGTCAGGCCGCAAGGGCGCGACATGACATGCGCGCATGGCAGGTCGAGCGCCGCAAGCGAACGCGGCACCTCATCGAACTCGGCGGCCTCGTCGTGAAAGCCGGATTCGTCAACCTGATCGGCGACGACCGCGCCACGATGCTCGGCGCGCTGCTCTGGATCGCCGACAAGCTCCAAAGCGATCAAGGCGAACGGGCGCGAGCGCTGTGGTCAGCAAAGGGAAAGCAAGCGTTCGAGGCGGACCCGACGGCACACAAGGGGACAGATCGACCCGATCCAGCAGCTCGTCGTTGAACCACGACAATGGTATGTCAACTATGCCAAGACCGATGGTTGCAAGCGGGTGTGAAATCGGCGCCCAACATTGACCCTGCACTTGCAAGATCGATCAATCACTTAGGACGCCGATCGGCGTTCGGACCCCACGCCGAATGACATCTCGCACCCGAATGAACATCAGTTCCTTTCGCCTCCCTCTCTGCGCTCGATCATGTCGGCCACCTTCGCAAAGGCCGATAGTCGAACTCGCTGCAGCTGACATTCCTCGCGGGACGGGGAGTTGAAAATGTAGTCGCACTATCCTCCTCGAGCGGCTTGGCGGGCACGACCGAAGTCTGTTTGGCGGGTTTTTTTTCGCAACATTCTCGTGGTGCAGACTCAAGTCAGCCTACGAAATGCCGGCGGCAAAGCCCCTCGCACGAGCTCACTTAGATCTAAAGATTCGCCGCTTTCGGTGACGTCCGAGAACAGCACCTCGACATAAGGGTGCTGGCGGTTGAGTGCGGCGCCGCACTGGTATTTCGCGTTCACGATCCGCTCGATCGCCGCAAGATTGCGCTCGCCCAACGCGTTGTACTGATCGTGGAACAGACTCCGTCGTCCTCCCCGGTGCTCGATGGATTCGACCCAGACGTCCATCACCTTGCGGCCGATGAACGCTTCGACCTGTTCAGTTCCGTCCCGCGCGAGAAGCCGCAGCCCGTCCATGTTGTGCGGGCCGTCATCGATGCCGAATTTTGTAAGTGACAAGTTTATACGTGACATGGGGGATCCTCCTGTTGCCGACGTTGGTTCACCTCGGCAGTCCGTCGGGGACTGCGCCTCCCTCATCGTCCCATCGCGACAGAGCGGCGGCGGGCGATGTCACGTCGCGATGCGCATCCTCCGTCGAAGCCTTTTTGCGACCGGCACCATCCTTATGCTTGTGCAGAAAACGGGCGATCTGCCCGCGGAGCGCCGCCGTCTCCAATAACTTTCCGACCGATGCGGCGGTGTCGAAGATTTCGCGTTGCAGCGTCTTCGGAAGCGCGTTCCATTGCATGATGATGGCCGCGCCGAGACATCGCAAGACGTGCTCCTCTTCGGCCGCAAGGGCCAGGCCGCGAGCGCGATTCTGTTCCGCAGCGTTCACGGCGCTGTCGTAGTCATCAGCCAGTCCCTGCTCGTTATCGGCGAGCGCTGAGTGGCGATCCTTTTGTTTCTGAAGTTCGTCGCTTTCGCCCTGACCGCTCGAATGCTTGATCAGTTCGCCATATGCGGCGGCCTTTTCGCGGTGCTGCTGAGATTTAAACATGCCGCGTCCTTTCGTTGGAAGTCTCCGCGCGTTCCGACCGATCCCGATGGTTGACGAGGATGGAGCTATATGTGGGGATCAAAGGGTCGAATAACGAGCTTCGGTGACAAATCGCGACGTCATTAATCGCAGGGCAGAAGCCGTTCCTGAGAGATCGTAGCAGTCCGAGCTAATGCAGGTTGCGATTTGGTTTCCGCAATGCCCGAATACGGGCTTATGTCGCCGCCGAAGTCAGCGAAGCCATCGGGACGTCGAATGTGTAGACGAACCCGGTTCGCTCATAGGTTAACTGCACGTCGCCTCGGAGTTGCCTGCCGAGCGTCTCGATCAGCCGTGTCCCGAAGCTGCGCTTTTCGGGCGGACGAACTGCGGCACCATTCCTCTCGGTCCATGTGAGGTGCAGGCGCTGCGCCTGTTGATCCAGTGTCCATTTGATGTCGACGCGCCCTTGCGGGACCGACAGGGCGCCAAACTTCGTGGTGTTGGTGCAAAGCTCGTTGAGCGTCATCGCGATGGCGATGACGGCGCCAGATGTCATCCGGATATCGGGTCCCGAAATCGAGAATTTCGGCTCGTCGGGATTGTCGAAGGCTTCGGTGGCGCTGCGGACGATCGTGCCAAGGTTCGCGCTGCTCCATCTTGCCTGCAAAAGGAGGTCGTGCGCGCGTCCAAGCGCGAGCAGCCGGCCCTCGATGGCATGCTGTGCGTGCTCGGCGCCTGGCAGACCGCGCAGACTCTGCGAGACGATGGCGCCGACGGTCGCGAGCGTATTCTTGATACGGTGGTGCAGCTCCTCAAGGATCAGCTTCTGCAGCTTGTCGGACGCCTCGCGTTCCCTGGCGTCGATGCCGGCCGTGGCCAGCAAACTCTGCGCATCAATCTCGGCCTGCGCGAGCAGAAGCCGCAGGCTGACATTTTCTGCCGCCAGTTCGTCCTGGTATGGGGATGTGCTGCTTGCGGGACGCGGTTCCGTCCGGAGATCGTCTTCAGGCATCGCTGATCGTATCATCATAAGTTGGGTACCGCACTGATCTTCGGTGGCTCAGTTTATGCACAATCAGGCGATTTGAGCCGCGATTCGGCGGTCAAACGCCGGCGTCAGGCGTGGCCGATCATGTCGCGCATTTCGGCGATCACTTCCCCGGCATTGAGCGGCTTGCCGAAAAACCTGCTGCGGGGTGGAAGGTCGAGGTGCGGCAGGTTCAATTGCCCCGATACCACGATGATCCTGATCGCTTGGCCAACGCTCATGCACGGCATGCGCAAGTCCGACGCCGTCCATTTGGCCAGGCATCTGGATATCGGTGCACATCAGCGCGATGTCGGATCGGGATTCCAGGATGGCGACGGCTTCGGCGGCATCCAGCGCCTCGAGTGGCGTGTATCCGGCGTCTTCCACCATGTCGACCGCGCGCATGCGGAGCATCATCTCGTCCTCGACAATGAGAACGACGGCAGGAATGCCTGAATGATCAAGTATCACCATAAGGGACGCTCGCGGGGAAGCGGCTATCGAGCTTGGATAACTGTTCGATCTGGGACAAGCATCTCGCTGTCCAAATGATCCCCGCCGACTCAACAATGACGCAATAAAGTCGCCGCCAACAGAATAGGCTCGCAGCAAGCGGAATGCGCTCGCCGGATGCGAGCGGTGGATTGCTTGCTCCTGCGTGTCACTCGCTTGGCAGGTCTCACACCATCGCTCTCATCACAGGTCCGGTGCGCCGCGCTTGCGGCCGAGAAGTTGGTGAATCTCCGCGGCATTTCGAAAGACCATTGCTTTCTGAATTGCCTCGGTGCGCTCTTCTCCTGGAGGCATCTCACGAGCCTCGTCCAGGGCGGCGACCGCCCCGGCGTTCAGATCGTGAGCCAGCGTCGATGGGGTTTCTTTCTGCCGTGAAATTGCGTGACCCCGGGTCACCATTGGATAACCATCGCAGCGGCGACCAGCAGCACAAGAAAGATCGGCATCAAGACCGGGGGTACCAGCCACTCACGAAGATCGAATCTGGAATTTGGCATATGACCGCCTTTGGGTTTAGGCGGGAGCGCAAAGCTCTCAGTCACCGATAACAGCCAGGGGGCGCGCGATGATATCGACCATATAGTGATCGTCTGCCGAATAGCGAGAAGAATCGTAATTTGTTTCGGCGCAGGACCGGACAAGCCTTGTAATGCGACACCAAGTAGCCACTTCAAGGACAGCGCCATCGTATTGCTTCAGCATCGCCTTTGCGGCAGCGCGAAGCTTAGCCACGCCAAATCTTGTCAACGGCATTGACCAGCGGCACATCGCTTCAATGTGCGTCACCGGTCGGGACTACCCATGGGCATCGAGTATGCCTCGGTGCAAGTCGTGCGAAAGCCGGCACGCGCGTGGTTCGCCGGCGAGAACCTGATCGGCGCCAAATCCATGATTGAGTTTCCAAATCATAGCCGTTCGTATGACCAAACCCGGCGAGCCGTGCGGTTCTGGGGGCACGACAGCGCGCTGGAAGCGACATTCTTCATAGACGAGGGCGCATTGAGGCGAATTCAACCGGATACCCGCCCCGACGAGTCCGGTTTCCTGAACGCGTTTGATGGTAACCGTGATATGATATGCGCGGCGGCTGCGAAGGTTTACGTCCGTGGAAGCCGGGGCTCCTACGATCTGGTCGCCACAAATTTTTGAAACGACCACTTTTGATCTGATGCCGAGACGACGTGGCAGATCGGGCACAGGTGATCGTTCGTCGTGATCTGGTATTGAGTTGCTTCCCCAACTTATGGGGCGCATAGCTTCAATTATCACCGTTCCGTCTTCGGCTTCGATCCCGTACATCAACCTGCGGCGAAAACCCGAACAAGACAGTCTGTGAGGATCGATCGCTTAAAAATGCAAGATCCTCAGAGGAAGCACCTCCGGGCCGACTTGCACAGGGAGCCCGTGAGGCGGTCGTATTATTTTCAGATGATTTTGCGTAAGCGCGCGGGCGAAGCATTGTGCCGTCCCATGACCCCGCGCGAGTGAGTCACGGTCCACAAGTCGCCTTTTTCAGCCACCTATGCTGACCGCAAACGGATTAGTGCTTTCTCGGCGGCGGTTCGTTCGCTGCTTCTTTTGTCAGTAGCTTTAAGTGTTTCTCCTGCCGCGCGATTCCTAAGCCCCGCTTCCGATGCCGACAACGCTTGCGCATCTGTAGCAACTTATTCACTGACTTCAAGCAGAGCCGATATGAAGCTCTTACGAAAATCCTATTCCTAAGCCCCGCTTCCGTTGCCGACAACGCCTGCGCATCTGTAGCAGCTTATTCACTAACTCATGCAGAGGCCGAGATGCTCCCGTACATCAAGTCCTCCGGCCTCGCGTTCTGCTGCTAAGCTGATCGACGCCCCAAAAGGCGATCGCCGAGACATCCGAGATGCCAATATGCGACGTGGACTCGTATCATTTAACGAGAGAGGCCGAAAACTGAGGCGTTACTCTTTTTGCGGGAACTTGGCGACCCTACGGCCCTGCCATAGTTCTATATCGTGGCCGTCCACATCCTGTTTGGCGCGCAGTTTGGCTGCCTGTCATCCGGGCGGACAAATTCGTAGTTCTGAATGATACGACCGTCTGGGCCGAAGACGCAGGCGCGCAGAGAACCTGCATTTCGCAGTTGCTCCCGATCAGGCGGGCGCACGAAACTCACAGTCACCGATAGATGCCGAGGCGGGGCGGTGATGTGCTATTCTGCTCACACCCGCCCGTAGATACCGAGCTAAGTCCGTAGAGCAATACGCCAGGAAATGCGGTCGCCAACTAAGACGACCTGAAAGGTTCCCATGACGCCGAAGATCAGAGAGCATACCTGCGCCGCCTGCAACGGCACGGGCTTCCCGAAGGTGAAGCAGCCAGAGCTGGCTACTCACAAAATCTATCCGGTGAAGTGCGAAGCCTGTGCGGGAAAGGGAAGGATTACGGACGCCGACTGAAGCGACCTTAACCGCCTTCCTCCGCTGACTTCGAAATCAACTCTCCCTCACTGCTTTCGTGCGTAACTGTGGATCGTCCAAGCTCGCCAGAGAGCCATCCGACCGCTTTTGATTTTGAGGGGCAGAGGCAAACACGTTTGTCTCGACGTGGTCGCATCGAACCGCCTGCTCGGTTGGGGCGGGAGCGCAATGGCTCTCAATCACCGATAACAGCCGAGGTCGGCAATGATATCAGACATGTAGGAACTCGATCGCTCAATAGCGAGGTGATGGCGTCGGTTAATTTGCTCCATTAGCTATATATTTAAGCTGGCGTTTCTCTATGGTTTGAAGCCCTGACGTCCGAATCGACGAGGACGTTTTCTTATACGTAACCCTGGCCAGCCGATCCCTTTTCGGAAAGGATTTCGGCTAATCGGACGTGGCATGGTTTCAACTGATCAGTTCCGGCAAGAGATTAAGTCCCGGCTCGAATTGGCGGGCGCACAAGGTCGGCAAGACCTGACTATCGAGTGTGGAGAGCTCTACAGGTCCGTCAGTAAGCTCCCTGTTTTTGATCCATGGGATGATCTTTTGCTGCAACGCGATGCGCGCCGAAATGGCAAAGTCGGATCGTCTGGTTTTCGATGACAGCAAGGCAAGCTTGCTGACGATCCACTATGCATCGCCACGAAATCAAAGTTCGGCGCCAATATCAAATTAAGCCGTGTTGGGAGCAATCTGCACGCGGGGCGCAGGAGCCTAGTTGAGTTAGACTTGGCGCCGAGGATATCCAATCAGGCCGGCCGACGGTTTTGATGACCAATCTATCGTTGGTGCTATTCCAGAACGGGTTGCTCGATCTTCCAGTGGTGCTCATCGAGCCTCATCGAAGTCGCGGCGGGATTTGGCGCATCACGTTCTGCTATGACGCTGACCAGCCGCTCTCGATGAGCGCCGAGCAGGCGTCGTCGTTGGCGACTGATCTATATCAATTAGGCGAAGACGAGTTGGCCGGCGAGATCGATGAGGCGGTTAGAAGCGCGACGCGTTACGGCTCGATGTGAAATGATCAACTGCTTGGCTAAACAGATCGCCATCGAGGTCGGTGAATTCTGTATACTCAGCCGGTCGTTCTCCCCGCCACAAACGGGCGATCTCCGCCGAGAAGAATCGAACGACTAAGGCACAAGGGTTCTGCACTCCAATTCCACCGCGACCTGCGTACCCGTCGAGACAAGAGAGGCGGCGGATCCACTTGCCGGCGTGGGCGTGCCGGTGTGGTTCCCAATGAAAGGCGCGCGAGGCGTCAGCGATTGAGTGTCAGGGTCGGGGCCATGGTTGCGGAGTTGTCGTTTTGAAGGCCATTTAGCAGCACATAACCGCCGAATAGGATGACGGCCAACAAGCCATATACAAGGTAGGAAGGCCGTCCGGACCTGAGAGCGCTCATTTCGCTGGATCCTTGTCTTGGCGAACCGACCGCTCAGCTCTTTGTGGCCGTCTTTGAGAGTTCAGCTTCTACGCCGACTGCGCACGCCCTGGCGAATGAATAGTCCATACTCGTGGCGGCAACGGTCTTCACGTATTCGCTGATGACGTTGTCCCTTGAATAGGAGCCCGCCGCCTTGAACTTGGCGACGGCGCCGTCGGCCGCTGTGAACTGCGCGACGCATATCGGGACCAGGACAGACATCCGACCGTTGGTCTCTGCCATTGCGGTCATGGTTTTGGCGGTGCCGCCGGTGACCCAGCCGCCCCAGAAAAATCCGATCGTTATCGCCGCAACAGCGCCGAAAGCGATTCCCTGGAGGAAGCGGGTCCGCGCCTCACCTTGCAAAATGTCGGGCATTCTCATGATGGTCTCCTTTTTTGCGCACAAGCGGGTTCGCAGCCGCAGACGCCGCTTGCGTCCGTGCTTGGCAAAACATCCAGCTCTGTGAGATTGCGCCTTCCGATGGCACGATAGCTGCCGCTACGACGACGAGCAGCGACTTCGGAAGTCACCGCTTCATGGACAGCTTCAAGGCGAACAACTGCGACCTTGTCGTTCAACGGTAGGCTTTTGTCCTGATGCTGTACAGCACGTTCTTAGTTCCAGTCCTAAGGTAGCAGTGCCGTCGTCTCTGAGCGCGGTCTCAGGCCGTGATCGCAGCTATCAGCGGCTTGGTCCCGACGACGTTCATGACCGCGTCCAGATTATGGGCCAGGCAGAGAGCCGTCTCGGCGATCACCACTGTGGCAGGGTCTTAAGAACTGACTCTGGCGGAAAATAGCTTGTCAGTGGAGCGATCGAGCCGCTTATCGGAGCCTTGCGTCCCGTTTAGATGGCCGACCAACTCGCCGGAAAGTCGATAGATATTGATCCCTTTTAGATGATAAAGTTCTTGGCCGTTAAGGCTGAAGATGGTCGCGCCATCCACCACCCCAACGCGGGTGCCATTGCTATTAAAAATATTGCCGCTCATGACTGACCTCCCAGAGGTCCCGGAACCAAGCTGCGCTTGTTGTAACCAGATAGCGAGACAATTCGGACGCCACGCCGGACACTTTGGGAATATCCAGACGACCATCGCCATAGCCAACGGAGGCAATTTAGCTCGGGATGCCTTAATTCGACCGTGAGAAGCTGTGTGACCTCCGGCAATTTAAGGAGACCTGTTACATCGCAATCGACGCAGCGGAATTTGCGTCCTCCCGTTTTCACGAGCACAAATCGCATAGGCCTGCTGCACTTCGGGCAGATCGGAGGCGGGGTATTCTTGGGCAAAGGATCTCCCTTTCACCAAGGCGGGAGCTCAACACTGGCAGTCACCGACAACGCGAAGCGGTGATAAATCACCCTGCGCCTTTTAACGGTCCAGTAGCGAGTCAATTCCGAGCAATCGACACGGCATTCAAGCACTGCGCCATTTTTAGATCGGCGCAATCACGGTTTCGATCCGCAGGGTCAGAATTGCGGCTGGCGGCTTCTCACTCGAACGATCAACATTGATTGGCATCGACAGTAGCGCAGCGACATCCGATCTCATCTTTACCGATATCCGCCATTGAACCGG
>CAWHFN010000020.1:0-292336 GCA_963828475.1 uncultured Alphaproteobacteria bacterium | reverse complement strand
CCATCACGAGCGAACGTGAAATGGTGGGCACAGCGCTGGCACGCCTTTGCTCACCCTACGAAGCGACGACACTCATCGTCCGACCAGCCTGTCGGCAAAATACCCGATCGTCTTGCGGTAGATCGTCGCCCTGTTCCACTCGCGCATCGCTTCGAAATTCGCACTTCCCTCGCCGTACGGTGCGCCGCCCTTGAAGCCGCTCATGTGCAGCAGGTTCGCGGTGGAGGCGAGAACATCAGGCACGCTGTGGCGGAGGTCGACGTGGCCGTTGCCGTCGAAGTCGACGCCGTACTTGATATAGGACGACGGCAGGAATTGCGTCTGGCCGATTTCGCCGGCGAAGGCGCCGATCAAATCGCGCAACGGGAGATCGCCGCGCTGCACGATCTTCAGCGCGGCCAGCAGTTCGCCCTGAAACAGTTCGGTGCGACGGCAATCATGCGCCATCGTCGTCAGCGTGCGGATGACCGGCATTTTTCCGATATCGCCCTTGCCGAAATCCAACTCCAGCCCCCAGATCGCGACCACGATTTCCGGCGGCACGCCGAACTTCTGCTCGATACGCGCCAGCAGTGAACCGTGCCGCTGCAGCATTTGCCGCCCGATGTTGATGCGCCCGGGGCCGACGCGGGTGGAGACATATTGCTCGAACGTCTTGTTGAAGGTGCCGCGCTGGCGGCGGTCGAAGGTCAGCACCGCCGGATCCGGCGTGATGCCGGCAAAGGCCTGGCTGGTCACCGCCTGCGAGACGCCGGCCGCCGCCGCCTCCTGCGACATCGCCGAAACGAAGGTGTTGAAATCGCCACCGCAGCGGGCGGCGTAAGTGGGGCTGGAGCAGATGACGGCACTGAGGAAAATGGTCCAACGAAATATGCGCATGCGAATCCCTTGTTCATTCTCGGGCCGATCATGCCATGGGAAACGCCGCGGAGCACTCTCTCTCGTCATGGCCGGGCCTGTCCCGGCCATGACGGTGGAGGGAGACGGGGCGAACCAAAGCGACCGACGCAAAAAGCCCCCTCACCGCCCGCCGTCGATCTGGCGGCCCATCAGCGCGATCGCCTTCTGATAGACACCCGCGGCATTCCAGGCCTGGATGGCGGCAAAGTTCGGCTCGCCCGGCTGGTAGCCCGCGCCTGCGCGCCAGCCATGGGCCTTCAAGAAGTTCGCGGTCGAGGCCAGCGCGTTGGCGGCGTTTTCGAGATTGCCGGTGCCATAGGCCAGAATCGCCTTGGGCATGAACTGGGTCTGGCCGACTTCGCCATGCATGGAGCCGCGCTGCGCCGGCGACAGCGCCCCGCGATCGATCAATTGCAACGCCGCGTAAAGATGCTCGGTGAAATAGGCCGAGCGCCGGCAGTCATAGGCCAGCGTTGCGATCGAGGCGAGCATGTTCTGGTTGCCGCGCTGGCTGCCGAACCCGGTCTCCATCCCCCAGATCGCGAGCAGCGGTCCCGGCGGTACGCCGTAGCGCTCGTTAATGGAAGCGAACAGCGTACCCTGCGATGCCTTGAGCTGCCGTCCCTTCGCGACGATGGTGGTCGCCCCGCGCTTGGCGAGAAACTGATCGAGCGAAAGATTGAAACTGCGCTGGCCGCGGTCGGCGTTGATGGTCGTCTGCGCGTAGTTCGTCGCCATCAGGGCCTGGATGGTCGCGGCGCCGATGCCCTTGGCGCGCGCTTCGCCGGCGAACTGCTGCTTCCAGGCCGCAAAGCCGGCGGACGAGCTGCCGCATTGGGCGGCTTGGGCCTGGGAGTTGAAGCATGTGACCATGGCCATGGTGGCGCAGAAAGCAAATGCGAGGCGGAGCATGGAAAAACCATTCCTGAGAGAGCGATGCAAATAAGCACCGGCTTCTAGCACGTCCTTGGCCGCGCTTCGAGGGTTGCGGCAAACGCGCTGGCGCTGAATCTCCCCGAAAACGGCCATGATTGCGGCTCATTTGAACCGGGTGATGTTCCGCCGCGACCTTTACGTGTCGTACTTCGTTCCGCCCCCCTCCACCTTCGATCGTTTCTCGAACAAATGGATTTCCCATGAGCTTGCCGCATACACCGTTCAGGCCGATCCTCCTGCTGCTCGCACTATCGCTCGGCGCGATGACGGGCGCCGCCGCGCAGACGCGCGACGTGGCCGGCGCAAAAGATTATCCCGGCATCGGCCGGTTCGGCGGCAGCGCCATCACGGGCTATCAGGTGAAAGACTTTGACGCGGCGCGGATGCAGGGGGCCGCCTTCAAGGACGGCCAGCCTACGGACGCGCGGCGGCTGGAGGGACGCATCACCCGCATCGCCTATCGCACCAATCCCGGCCCCTCGATCCTGGAGGTGTCGCGCAATTTCGAGACCCAACTGGCGAAGGCCGGCTTCGAGACGCTGCTTGCCTGCGATGTCGATACCTGCGGCGGCATTCCCTTCTCGGAAGCGATCGACGCGCTGCCGATCCCTCATATGTGGGTGGATGGTTTCAACTACCGATACTACGCCGGGCGCAAGGTGGACGGCGGCCGCGAGACCTATGCGAGTATTATCGTCAGCGAGAACAACCGCGACATCTATGCGCAGCTCGTCGTCGCCGAACTCGGCGCGATCGAGAACAAGATGGTGGACGCGGCCGCCATGGCAAAAGGCCTCGGCGAGGCCGGCCACATCGCACTCTATGGCATCTATTTCGACACCGACAAGGCCGTGGTAAAACCCGAAAGCCGCCCGACGCTCGAACAGATCGCCAAGTTGCTGGCCGGCCAGCCGCAGCTCAACGTCTTCATCGTCGGCCACACCGACAACCAGGGCGCCTATGACTACAATCTCGATCTGTCGCGGCGGAGGGCCGAGGCGGTGGCGGCGGAACTGGTGAAGAATTTTCGCATTGCGCAGGCGCGGTTGAAGACCGCCGGTGTGGGATTCCTCGCGCCGGTCGGCTCCAATGCGAATGAGGCCGCGCGCGCGCTGAACCGGCGGGTGGAGCTGGTGGCGCCGTAAGGCGCGGGCTCATTAACACGCAGCCATGGCCGAATGGAGGCGAGTTGAACGAAGGCAAGATAGTTGGCGGCAAGCCCGTCATAGCGCGTCGCCACCCGACGACACTGTTTGATCCTGTTGAAGACTCGTTCGCCCCGGTTGCGAGCACGGTAGAGATAAGGGCTGAAGCAGATCGGATCGCTGCGATTGCTTTTCGGCGGGATGTCGGCCCATGCGCCCTTCTTCATGGCAAGCTCTCTGATCCAGTCGGCGTCATAGCCTCGGTCGGCAAGCAGCATTGCCCCGGATTTCAGACGAGACAGCCGTTTTCCGGCAAGCCGAACGTCGTGTGCCTCGCCGGGGCTCAACGCCAGCCTTACCGGTAGACCATTGCTATCGACCACCGCATGAATTTTTCTGGTCAATCCGCCTCGTGATCCTCCCATCGATCGGCGCTGGTTCCTCGTGATGCACGCCCCATGCTGATGCACGCGGACAATGAAGGTGTGTCAAAACCACGCCGCAGATATTCACAGGGGGTCAGCGGATCGGCGGTCATGAAGAACTCCGGAGATATCTCGGCAAACCCGCTGCCGACCCCGAGGCCATCACTATCAACCCGTGGTCGCAGTATTTGCGATAGCGGCCTTGATGGCGCTCGCCAGGCTTCAGCCAGTGGTAAAAGCAAAAGTGCCACCAAGGAGAGCTTCCCAACATGACCACCAACTAAATGTCGCTGCGATGGTCGCGATTCACCTCTCGCGTACGATCTGCGTGGTTTGGCGGAAGTGCCCGATCAACTGCCAGAACGGCACTTTTGTTCGCGGCAACCAGTTGGCCGGACATATTCGAAGGATTGCCGCCAAGAGCACTCGGGCAATCAGACGTCAATGCCGTAGCGCCTGTCCTCGCGCTGCTTGTCCGGTCGGATTTGGGCATACTCGGATATCAATTTCTCCCATTCCTCGGCTTCTCTTTTCCAGAACGCTTCGTTCTCATTTGTAAACGTCGCACGCTGGCGGCAAAAAGCGGCCATGGCACGGCAATGTGCGATCATTTCCATTTCGTCGCTCCCAATCAGCCAAAGCGCGCTGATGTCAGCGGCATCTCAGCTTGCCGTCAAATCAACTCAACGGCCGTTTTGTACGTCATCGTACATTCCCTAAGGTCGCACCTCGCTGTTGCTTTCAAAGAGTTTGTGCGCTCGAAAAATTGACTTCTCCTTCTCTACCGTCATGAGCTGCGTCCAAAGAGCGCACCGATCGCAAAGCCGGATATCCGACACAGTCAGAATTTGCTAATTATTTGGAGGGCGCTCCTGCGACGTTAGGAAATTCGCAAATGCCGAAGCGCGCCAACAAAATTGCGCTCTTCATCGATGGACGAGATACACATTCGGCTGCCAAGGCGCTCGGATTTGACGTCGATTTCAGGCGTCTGCTTGTCGAGTTCGAGGGTCGCGGGACGCTGCTTCGCGCCTTTTTTTACGCCACCGTCCACCTCACCGAACACACCAGTATTCGTCCGCTACTCGATTGGCTCGATTGCAACGGCTACACGGTCATCTCGAAGGATGTAAAGGAGTTCATCGCTTCTGATGGCCGCCGTAAGGTTAAGGGGAATACAAATGTGGAACTCGCAGTAAACGTCCTGCAAATGGTGAAGCATGTCGATCAGATCGTGCTGTTCTCCGGTGATGGCAACCTCCGCTCACTTGTCGCAGCCGCGCAGAGGCACGGCGTCCATGTCACAGTAGTCTCAACAAATTTGACCCACCCGCCGCGGATAGCAGACGAGTTGCGACGCCAAGCCAATAGCTTCACCGATCTGATCGAGTTGCGGGCTAATATCTGTCGCGCCTAGCCATTCTGACGCTCCACCTGGAGACGGCAATCCGCCCGGAAGTTGATCCTTGCAGCGTATGGAGGCACCTCCAGTTTTGACCCCAAAGGACGCCGCTTCGATCAGTATGATTGACTGAAGGTGCGGGAGCTAGTCCACCGAAAATAGCCGCGTGTTCCGCGCGGGCGAAGTGGTTCGGAAAAATTCATATTGGAAAATCGTTGAGCGGAATTAATACTGCTTTGATATGATGCGAGAGGTCGCGACTTGCACATCGCGTTGGTGTAGTGCAGCGACATATCCGAAGTTGGGGGTAGACCGGAAGCAACTGGCCGACCGTCAAGCCGACGCGATTGACCCATAAGAGAAGTCAGCTCGCGTAGATTATACCCCAAGATCCTCTAGCTTCCGTATATACTGAGCCTCCGCGATAGGGGTGTGATGTCGCAGAAACTTCAAATCGCCACAGTCGGCGGTGGGATCGGCGGCTTGGCGGCCGCGCTTGCCCTGCGGGCGCGCGGATTGAGCGTCACGGTCTTTGAGCAGGCTAGTGAGCTACGCGAGATTGGCGCGGGGGTTTCCCTGTTTCCGAACGCTACGTTGCTCCTTCAACGAATCGACCTTGCGGATCGTATCGAGAAAATAGGCTCGCCGATAACCGGGCTCGTGAACCGGACATCGCTCGGCGAACTCATCGGCACATCGGCGGCCCCCTCGACTGGTATCCAAAGCTACAATGTTCATCGTGCTGATTTCCTGAAGTTGCTCGCCGACGCGCAGATGGAAGGCACTCTTCACTTTAACCACCGCTTGTCTGCAGCCCGAGAAACAAATGGTCGCGTGCAACTGACCTTTTCGAGCGGAGTGACCGTTGAAGCAGATCTCGTGATCGGAGCAGACGGCATCCACTCTGTCCTGCAACGAGAGATCGGCCTTAAAACCCATCCATCGAGCGAAGGGATAATGGCCTACAGAGGTCTGATTCCGACCGAACGGCTTTCGTGGGCGAAAAACATCAGCGGCGGAATGTCGAGGTGGATCGGGAAAGGCCGCAGCTTTCTGTGTTATCCAGTGTCGGGCGGCCGATTGATGAACATGGTCGCCTTTGTTCCTACCAATCTGGATTCCGAGGAATCGTGGACGGCTCCAGGTGACCTGAAGGCGCTGGGCGCCGAATATGCGGGCTGGGACGATCCCGTACTGGAAACAATAGGCGCGCTCGACCAGACATTTCGCTGGGGCATTTATGATCGAGCGCCCTTGCCATACTGGTCGACCGATCGGATGACGCTCCTTGGTGATGCTGCCCACCCGATGGTGCCGCATGTCGGCCAAGGCGCGGCACAGGCGATCGAAGACGGCTTCACTCTTGCGGTGTTGCTGGAAGGCGCGAAACGGCATGACATACCAAGGCGGCTCAAGGCTTACGATAGACTTCGAATTGAGCGGACGAGCCGGATACAGGCGGTCGCGCGAGAGACCGGAAGATTTTTTCGTTCCGAGTATGACGATGCGGCGGAACGAGATCGGCTCATGGCGAAGTGGATATCAGCAAATGTGTGGATACGCGGGCACGATGCGGAACAGGCTGGCCAACAAGCCCTCGTGCTTGCCGGGATCGAATGACGGGGGCAACGACTGAAATTGACCCAGCCTGTGTAAAAACGCGAAGATTGAGGCTGTTGGCAGTTGAGGTTAGCAGCGATGATGCGAGGCTATGCCCGGATTGCCTCCATCAAGCCGCCAACGCCCAGAATGCTGATTACCCTTTTCATGTTGTAGGCCAGGACGTGTAGCGCCATTTCGGTGCCTACATTTTTGAGCGTTTTCATCTGGAAGTGCGTGGCTCCCATCCAGGACTTTATCGTACCGAAGGGATGCTCGACAGTCTGCCGGCGCTCACGCATCTTGGCTGGGTTACGATCGAGCCGCGCTTGCACAGCCTCAAGGACGGCTTCGTGCTCCCATCGCGAGATCCGCCGCTCCTTACCCGTCGTGCACTTGCTCTTCAGCGCGCAAGCCTGACAGGCATTGGTCCAATAGCGACGGAGTGTCTTGCCTTCTTCCTCATTGGTGTAGTGATAGGTTAGCTGCTCGCCGGCGGGGCAAAGATAGACGTCGTCCGCGACAACGTAGACAAAGTCCTGCTTGCCAAACCGGCCTTTCGCCAGAAGGCCTGAGGTAATCGGTTTCGGCAGATAAACTGTGATGCCGGCTTGCTCGCAGGCCACAATTTCCTCGCCGCTATAGTACCCGCGGTCGGCTACAGCCTCGATGGTCTCAGAGCCAATCGCGGCGCGTGCCTGCTCCGTCATACGGGACAGCTGGCTCCGATCAGAACCAACATTGGTGACCTCATGGGTAACAATGAGATGGTGCTTCGTATCGACCGCACTTTGTACATTATAACCGACCATCCCGCTGCCTCGGCCACTTGTAGCCATCGAACGCGCATCGGAATCGGTCAGGGATATCTGCTTGTCCTCGGTCTGCATCATCTCACTGTTCAGACTGCTAAGGCGTCGAATCTCCTGGCGCAGCGTCGCAATCTTCTCGTTGAGCCGGGTAATCTTGGCTTCCGGTATCGCTTCCCCCTGACGGTCGGCACTGTCGAGCTGCGAGAGATAGCGGGCAATGCTCTCGTCGATCTGCGCCAGACGGCGCTGCATCTTGGCCTGGGTGAAGTTCCGATCCCGCGTGTTGACCGCCTTGAACTTGCTGCCGTCAATCGCGACGCTGGCTTCGCTGAACAGTTCAAGACGGCGGCATAACATCACGAACTCGCGGCAGACCTTTCGGATGGCCTCGCCATTGTCCTTGCGGAAGTCGGCTATGGTCTTGAAGTCCGGCATCAGGCGGCCGGTCAGCCAAACCAGCTCGATGTTGCGCTGGCACTCCCGCTCCAGACGCCGGCTCGATTGAACCCGATTGAGGTATCCGTAAACGTAGATCTTCAACAGCGTCGCCGGATGATAGGCCGGCCTTCCTGTTGCCTCCGGCTCAACACCGCCGAAGCCCAGCCCCGCCAGGTCCAGATCATCGACAAAAACATCGACCGCCCGAACCGGATTGTCCTCGTCCAAATAGTCGTCCAATCGCTCCGGAAACAACGTGCTCTGACTGCGGTCATCGCCAACGACAAAGCGCGTCATCGAATCCTCCCGACAAATCACGGCAGGATCATATCATTAAGGGGCGTTTTCACACAGGCTGGGTAGAGTCGAGATGTGGCGCGGTGGCTTTAGGTTCGAACATATCTGTTTTCCGCCTCTTTCGTCTGGCGGTGCCTTAGTGGTTCGACCGTGACTCCGTTTCCACATCCCGCTCATCGAACCGGACGGGCAAATCTCTCGCATCCGGCTCTCGGACAAGACTTCACGCCTTCGCCCACCGCACATCGTGTCCAAGCGCAGTTAAGCGTACGAGCCCGAAGTGCCCGTAGAGGTGCGAGAGTGGATAAGTCCCGCCCTTGCGTCGCCTGACCTTGTGCTTGGAGCGCAACCACCGGCGCAACCGCACAGCGGTGTAGTTGTCGATCGCTCTGTACGCCTTGTTGACGGTGCCTACGCTGAAGTAGTTTGCCCATCCGCGCAGCGCGCGATTCAACTTGCCCACCAGCTCTGTGGTTTCTTGCCATGTCCCCGATCGAGCCGTCAGCGCGTGAATGTTCTCCACCATGCGCCGGATGCTCTTCCGCGATGGCCGATATCCCAGGCGTGCCTGACCGGTTCTCGCTGAATACATCCGCCCGAACGAGTAGCCTAAGAAGTCGAACTCCCCTTCCGGCACCTTGCAGATTCGCGTCTTCTCCTCGTTGACCGTGAGCTTCAGCTTGCTCATGATCTTGCGCAGTTGTTGCAACGCCTCGTCGGCTTTGCCCTTCTTGCACAGGATCACGAGATCGTCGGCATAGGTCACGATACGAGAGCCGAGGCTTTGCTCCAACCCGAGCATCTTCCATCCCAACACGAACCGGCGCATGTAGAGATTCGCCAGCAATGGTGAGATGGGTGAACCCTGCGGGATGCCACGACGCTTGTCCCGGGCTTCGGTTGTGCGTGTCTTCCTCCCTCGATCGTCGGTTTCTTCTACGGGACATTCCAGCCACATCTTGATCAGATGCAGCACGCGCCGATCAACAATTCGGCGCGCTACCGACTTTAGAAGTTCGGCATGGGGAATGCTTCCGAAGTAGTCCGCGAGGTCGGCATCCACGACTTCCGGGTGGCCACGGAACAGCAGCCCTTCCACCTTGACCACCGCCTGTTGGGCATTCCGCCCTGGGCGGTACGCGTACTGTTCGGGTGGAAGGTCGGCTTCGAAGATCGGCTCCAGCACCAGCATTGTTGCTGTCATGCAGACCCGATCCCGCACGGTCGAGATGCCCAGCGGCCTGAGCTTGCCGTTGGCCTTCGGGATAAACACTCTTCTGATAGGATCCGGCTGGTAGCTCTCCTCCCTGAGCGCAAGCGCCAGTTCGCCGAGCCACCGCTCTACGCCATACGCGTCGATGTCCGCAAAATCCTGACCGTCCACCCCCGGCGCGCCCTTGTTGGAGCGACACTGGGCATAAGCGTGGGCCAGAACGTCTTCGCGGCTGATCTTGTCGTACAGGGCATAGAACCGATAGCCGGCTTCTGCCTTCGCTTTCGCGTGCAACGCCTTCTGCAGTTTCTGAACAGTTTTCGGAGTTGATAGGTTGCCCAATCTCCAAATCCTTCACCACTTGTTGCGTCTGTCTTGAACTGAGGTCCCTTCCCTCCACCGGCGTTACCCGGTTTCAGCGGTAATACGAACCTCTCCGCCACCCCATGGCGACCGGCCTGTCCCTCGCGGGCGTCCGGTTGGTCATCGCTGTCCTCGCCATGGGGCTTCCCGTGTTGCGTACGCTTTCCTTGTGTACATGCTGTCGCCACTACCCCGGCGCAGCGGCTGGGCGTACTCTTCGCTCTGCTTCACCCAGCCGTATCAGCCTTCCCCGAAAGGGTCGTCGGGTCGGCCTGCGCATTGTCCTTTTCGAGGCTTGCTCGGCGTTCACTCGCGTTACGGCCTGCACACTCGCGCTGTCACCAATTCGTGACACGCTAACCGAAGGCTTCAGCCATTTCGTCTCCTCCATGACTGCTCCGGTTGCTTCCGGCTGGAGCGATTGCCGGGTGGGACTTGCACCCACTGGAAAGCGCCGCCTTGTCACGGCGCACACCCGAAGCGGACATCGCACCGAGGCTCATCGATGCTGGTGACCCATTTCGCCCGAAAGGCGGCTATACCTCACCGCACGCACCCCATTGCGCGAACCCCAAGTTCCTGATTTGGTTAATTGCAAAGCCGGATAGCTTGGTCCTCGACATAGGGCGAAGGCAATGGGACGGCGTGACTTCAGTCGGCCGATTTTGGCGGCAATCGCGTGCTCTGTTCTTACCATATGGGCAACGGCTGTTTCGGCCGCAGAGCCACGTCGCGTCCTGATAATCCATGCGTTTGGTCATGCCTACTCCCCCTGGAGCGATATGGCCGGAAGTTTTCGTGTTGAACTCCTCAAGAAGTCCAAAGAACCAATCGATCTTTACGAGGTATCGCTCGACACAGCACGAGCGCAAAGCCGCCAAGATGAAGCACCATTTGTCGAATATATCCGCGCACTTCTTGCGGGTCGCAAGGTTGATTTGATTGTACCGATTGGCGCGCCATCAGCGTTTTTCGTGCAGCGCAACCGCCAACTTCTGTTTCCTGACACACCCATGCTTATCGTGGGAGCAGCTCGGCGGCGCATCTCCGATAACTCTCTTGCGGAGAATGACGCTGTCGTTCTCTCTGATCTCGACCTGACCGAGTACCTTGCGAGCATCTTGAAACTCCTACCGCAGACGACTGATGTCGCAGTCGTTGTCGGCAATTCTCCGGTTGAACGGTACTGGACCTCGGAGCTGGCCCGCGCCTTTCAACCCTTTACTGATCGAGTGAAGATCGAATGGTTCAACGATCTGACATTTGACGCGATGTTACAACGCGCCGCGGCGATGCCACCGACCACGGCGATTCTTTGGTTCCTGCTTTCCGAGGACGCGGCGGGTATTCCCTATTTGGAAGAGCCCGCGCTCGACGCCATGCGCGAAGTCGCATCCGCGCCCATTTTTGGAACAGGTGATTATCAGATGGGTCGTGGTATCGTCGGAGGCGCCTTGTTGCCGACACAAAAACTAGGGGCGCTTGGTGCCGATGCGGCGCTTCGTATTCTAAACGGCGAGAAAGCATCAGCCGTCAAAACGCCCGACGTTGTTCTCAACTCGACCGCGTATGACTGGCGTGAATTGAGGCGTTGGAAGATCAGCAAAAATCAGCTTCCGCCCAATAGCATCGTGCTATTTCGCGAGCCCACCGCATGGGAGCAATATCGCTGGGAAATTGCACTAGCTTGCGCACTGATCCTGCTTCAAGGCGCTTTGATCGCGGGGCTGCTCTATGAACATCGCCGCCGAGGGTTTGCCGAATTGCAAGCGAGCCGACGTTCAGCGGAGCTTGCACATGTCAATCGCTTCTCGATGGCGGGTGAGTTAACCACTTCAATTGCCCACGAAATCAATCAGCCGCTTGGGGCAACGCAAGCGAATACCGAGACGGCGCAATTGATATTGGACTCCCCAGCGCCAGACTTGAAGGAAGTCAGGGAAATCTTGTCGGACATCCATCGAGATAACAAACGCGCCGGCGAAGTCATTTTTCGTTTGCGGAGCCTGCTGAAGAAAGCTCCTTTTGAACTAAAGGGTCTTGACCTAAACGATCTCGCTGGTGAGACAGCTGATTTGCTTTCACGTGTTGCTGCTGCTCGTAAAGTCAAGGTCGACAGCCTCCTTACTGGAGATTCGCTCCCCATCAAGGGTGACCGCATTCAACTTCAACAGGTCATCATCAACTTGGCGATAAACGCGATGGATGCGATGGAGGAAGTCCCAACCGGTGAGCGCACGGTGAGCATCAGCGCCGCGCGAAAAGACGCCTTCGCGCAGATCTCTGTGTCTGATGTCGGTCCCGGCATACCGCCCGAAAAACTAAAGGAAGTGTTTGAACCGTTCTTCACGACTAAACTCCAGGGCATGGGGATGGGCTTGTCAATTGCCCGGACCATTGTCGAGGCTCACGGTGGCCAGTTGCTGGCGGAAAACAAGGCGAGCGGCGGTGCCACGTTTCACGTCAGGGTACCGCTGCTTTCGTAGCCAAGGGAGTGCGCTGAACAAAGCATCTCAAGAGACAGTTTCGGATCTAGGGGATTGCCAATGCCCAAACTCATTCACGTCGTTGACGATGATAGTTCATTCCGCACTGCAATTCAGCGCCGGTTGCTAAAGAGCCGGGTACGAAGTGGAGATATACGCGTCCGCCCAAGACCTTCTCGAATCGGCGACCAGACGAGAGGAGGACACTCGAGCCTCGTCGGAAGTGCGTTCAACATTCTTGCGCCCCGCATAATCTGACCGCTTTGGATAGTCCCTAACGCACAACGTACGCGGTCCCCACACCTTCTCAATTAGACTTGGGGGCATTGTCCGTGAGGACAATACGGAATGATGATAATCGCAAAGGGACGGACGCCATGTCGGCTTTTGGCACTTCTCGGACATCCAGCGATGTCCGCTTTCCGGTCGATAATATAGGGGGCAAAGCAGACATCGCGAATTTATGAGTACACCGCCTAATCTCAGACAATGACGAAGAGGCAAAATTCCTCTTCTTGGTGGATAATAAGGATCGCCTTCGTTGGTCATAGTGAATGGACTTGCCAGGCTACCGCCCGATAGAAATTCCGCTCTAATTAAATCTGCAATTCGATCAGCACCTGATCTCACCGTGCTTACTGGCGTCGTGAGAGGCATAGTCGGAGATTCTCACCCCGAGGGCGGAAGGAGTGAGCGAGGCCGGCTCTCCTTCGGGAGCGAGAGGGATAACATCCGAAAAGGTTTGGTTGATCGCATTCGCAAACTCGCGCGCAGCGGCAAGATTTGGAAGCAAACTCGCCCCGCCGAGTTGCTGTGGTTCTGGTGGGGCACGAACAAAGAGGACGAGGTAAAAGTCTTTACTGCAGAGGCCATGGATACGCCCCTTGGGCTTATTGGCTTATTAAACTCCTCCATAAGCACCGTGGGGTCATCTTCAGGGAACTATGAACGAGTGAGCCCGACCTGCAGCAAAATCCTTGATTTGGAAGAGCGACGTCAGCGTGCGGCAGCACTTGCGCGCACCGGGAATGATGCTGAGATAAAATTGGCCGAAAGATTTTTGGTCGCATTGAAGCGGGGGCAAGAGCATCCGTTCTAGACGTTCGCCTCCCAAGGACGATGGCCATGACCAGGTCCAATGGTTTCAAAGTCGGAATGGGAATTGCGATCGCCGCGCTGACGGGAATCCAGCAGGCAGCCGCGCAGGCGCCGACGCTTTCCGTAAACCCTTCACGACTGCCCCGTCTCGCCACCATCGACGCGCGCTTTCAATCGTACAATGTGGAAATGGTCGAGGTCACCGGCGGACGGTTCTGGAAGCCTTACAACGCGAGTGCCTCAGCGCCGTCTGCTCGCGGCGCTGACAACGCCGGGAATATGCCTGCGGGCGGCAATCCCGACCTCTTCGCGTATCGGGCGCCGATCGACCTGTCGAACCCCCGGCTGCGCGCATTGGCTGCCGCGCTGGCGCCGGCCTATCTGCGCGTCAGCGGCACCTGGGCCAACAGCACCTACTTTGCTGACAGCGATGACACGCCCGCCACGCCGCCTGGCGGCTTCAGCGCGGTGCTCAGCCGCGAGCGCTGGAAAGGCGTCGTCGACTTTGCCCGCGCCACGAGCGCCGAGATCGTGACCTCGATGGCGACAAGCCCCGGTGCCCGGGACGCGGCGGGTCACTGGCAGAGCGATCAGGCGCGTCGCTTGTTTGCCTACACCAAATCCATCGGCGGCAGGATTGCCGCCGCCGAGTTCATGAATGAGCCGACGCTGGCCGCGATGGGCGGTGCGCCGAAAGGATATGACGCGGCGGCCTACGGGCGGGACTTCAAGGCCTTTGTTGCGTTCATCCGGGCGAGCGAACCGGAGGTGATCGTTCTGGGCCCCGGTTCGATCGGCGAGACAGCAGCCACGCCGTCGACCTCCGATTTCATCAGCGCGCGAGATTTGCTTGCAGCATCCGGGCCCGGCATCGACGCCTTTTCCTATCACCATTACGGCGCGCTCTCGCAGCGATGCTCCGGAATTCCGGGGCAGACCACGCCAGAAGCCGCGCTTTCGGAAGCGTGGCTGGCGAGCACGGACAAAACGCGCGCGTATTACCAATCGCTCAGGGACGAATTTGCGCCTGGCAAGCCGATGTGGCTTACCGAAACCGCCGAGGCGGCCTGCGGCGGCAATCCCTGGGCTTCCACTTTCCTCGATACGTTCCGATACCTCGATCAGCTTGGACGGCTCGCCAAAGCCGGCGTTCAGGTGGTCGCGCACAACACGCTGGCCGCGAGCGATTACGGCCTGCTTGACGAGAAGACGCTGCGGCCGCGGCCAAACTACTGGGCGGCGCTGCTGTGGCGCAGGCTGATGGGCACAATCGTTCTCGACGCCGGCATGCACGAGGGGCTGCACCTCTACGCGCATTGCCGGCGTGGCGTGCGTGGCGCCGTCACGCTGCTGGCCATCAATACAGACCGGACGAACGCTGTAACCTTGCGATTGCCCGCATCCAGCGAGCGTTACACGCTGTCGGCGCATGATTTGCAAAGCGCCGAGGTGACGCTGAATGGAACGACCTTGGAGCTCGGTGCGAATGACGATATTCCGCGTCTTACCGCGGTGGTGACATCGCCGGGTCCGGTCGAGATCGGACCGGCCACGATCACTTTCCTTAACGTCGCGGACGCCGGAAATCCGGCATGCGATTGAAATTTTCCGAATTCCAGCCGCACCGCTAGCGAAGGGAAGCGGGGCCCGCCATGGCGGTGCGGCCGGCACGCGCGGCGATGGCCCGGGCAAGGCGCCCCCGCTGAGGGATCGACCACGCCCCGGCTTCTGCCGATACGCTTGATCCGCGTCAATATTCCGGTGCGCCGACTTTCCTAGGATCGAGGCCAAAGGAGAGCCTCAATGATCGGAATTACCCTGACCACGGACCAGATCCGCAATGCCCCTGCCGAGGTCCGGCAGTGGATCGAACACGAAGTCATCGCCTCGCTCGGGCTGGCGGCCGATGCGCCGGCGGTTGCGGAACATCCGCAGGCCGCGCACCTGGTCGCCTGCACGACCGAAGATGCCGCCGCGGTGCTGGCGCAGATCAGGGGCATGATGCCGGCGTTCAACGTGTTCTTCGAATTCGCGCGGCCGGGCGTTTCGTTCGGACAGCCGGCCGTGATGGCGTTCCGCCTGATCGACATTCTCTATCACACGCGGCTGCAGGATATCGGGCAGGTCATCGAATGCCTCGAAGCGATCAATGAGGCCTTCGCACGCGTGCGCGGCGACGCGTCAGCCCAATTCTGCGGCTTCGACAATCAGGGCCACTGCCTGATCGCGCCGGAGACGCAGAAGAGCGTTGCCGCGCTGTGGCAGAGCATTCTGGCCAGCCAGAAAGGGGCGTGGCGAGGTGGCTCCGGGGACAGCGTCGGCGGCGTAGGCTCAAGCTCAACCCGGCTGAAGAATACCGGCTATTTTTCTTTGACAACGTCGCCCTGATCGAAGAAAAGCCGCCCATGGCCAAGAAACCCGGCACCAATCCCAAAGGCGAATTTGCCTTTTTCAACGTCGTCTATGAAGACGACTCCCAGCGCTCCAACCGGCGCGTGCCTTCCGAGCTGCTCGGCGGCCTCGACGGCGACGAGCCGGCACGCGGCTACATCATGGAACAGGACCGCGAGATCGCCGAAAAATCCGGCCGCACGCCGCTGGCGATCAAGAGCATCAGCCGGGTCGGGGCGAAGAAGAAGTAGGGTTTTGAACGCGGGCGCGATCGCCCTCACCACCGCCCCTTCCGCTTGTTCCAGGCAAACAGCAGGTCCGCGAACCGGTCATACGCAAACCGGGTCACCGGCAACATCACCGGATTGCCGAACAGCGACGCGAGCCAGCCCTCGCCCGGCGTTATCCGCCATGTCGCAATCGCCACATCCGCGCCGACGATCAGCCGGCCGGTCTCATCCGTCGCGTGCAGCCGGCGGCGCACGTCGTCGAGCGACGCGCCGTAGGACGCCAGCGCGTCGGGTTGCTCGTTGATGTCCTTGAAGGAGATATAGCCGGCGCGAACGGCCTGAAGCAGCTTGTTGCGTTGCCAGTCGATGCCGGCATCGCAGACGGGGCAGCGCGTGTTGTACCAGACAACAAGGCGATGCCCCGTCATGAGCGATCAGTTATCCAGGAACGACCGCAGCTTGCGCGACCGCGACGGATGCTTCAGCTTGCGCAGCGCCTTCGCCTCGATCTGACGGATACGTTCGCGGGTCACCGAGAACTGCTGGCCGACTTCTTCCAGCGTATGATCGGTATTCATGCCGATGCCGAAGCGCATGCGGAGCACGCGTTCTTCACGCGGGGTGAGCGAGGCCAGCACCCGCGTGGTGGTTTCGCGCAGGTTGGACTGGATCGCCGCATCGATCGGCAGGATCGCGTTCTTGTCCTCGATGAAATCGCCGAGGTGTGAATCTTCTTCATCACCGACCGGGGTTTCGAGCGAGAGCGGCTCCTTCGCGATCTTGAGGACCTTGCGGACCTTCTCCAGCGGCATGCCGAGCTTTTCGGCGAGCTCTTCGGGGGTCGGCTCGCGGCCGATCTCGTTGAGCATCTGGCGTGAGGTGCGCACGATCTTGTTGATCGTCTCGATCATGTGCACGGGGATGCGGATGGTGCGCGCCTGGTCGGCGATCGAGCGCGTGATCGCCTGCCGGATCCACCACGTGGCGTAGGTCGAGAACTTGTAGCCGCGGCGGTACTCGAACTTGTCGACCGCCTTCATCAACCCGATGTTGCCTTCCTGGATCAGGTCGAGGAACTGCAGGCCGCGGTTGGTGTACTTCTTGGCGATCGAAATCACGAGACGCAAATTGGCCTCGACCATTTCCTTCTTGGCCTGGCGCGCCTCGCGCTCGCCCTTCTGCACACCGTGCACGATCTTGCGGAATTCGCCGATCTCCAGACCGGTCAGCGCGGCCAGCGACTGGATCTCGTGGCGCAGCTCCTTGATGCGGTCCTTTTCGTGATGGACGAAATTCTTCCAGCCTTTGGCGGAAAGTTTCGAGACACGGTTGAGCCAGCGCGGATCGAGCTCCGAGCCTTGATAGTTGCGCAAAAAATCCTCGCGCGCGACGCCGTGGCTGTCGCCCAAACGAAGCAACCGGCCCTCGAACGAGACCAGCTTCTTGTTGATGTCGTAGAGCTGCTCGACCAGTGAATCGATGCGCGCTTGATTAAGGCGCAGCGACTTCACCTCGACGATGATTTCGTCCTTCAGCTTCTTGTACTTGCGCTCCTGCGAGGGCGAAAGCGACTCGCTCTGCAGCTGGTTCGCGATGTCCTGCTCCTGCAGGCGGCGCAGCTTCTTGTATTCGGAGGCGATCTTGTCGAACGTCTCGACCACCTTCGGCTTCAGCTCGGCCTCGATGGCGGCGAGCGACATCTGGTTTTCGAACTCGTCGTCGTCCATGTCGCCTTCGGCGGCGGACTCGGCCGGGTCCTTCTCCTCGGTGTCCGCGCCGGGAGCAGGCGCGGCACGGAACGGCGTCGGAGACGGCGGGGCTGCGGGCGGCGCGACATGCGCGGGCGCGGCCGCGCCATTGGTCTCCCCCGCGGGAGCTCCGTCAGCGACGGCGCCGGTGATCAACGCCGGATTCATGTTGTTCTTGGCGTCGGGGCCGGCGTAAGTGGCTTCGAGATCGATGATGTCGCGAAGGAAGATCTTTCCTTCGTTGAGCTCGTCGCGCCAGATGATGATGGCCTGGAATGTCAGCGGGCTTTCGCACAGACCTGCGATCATCGCCTCGCGGCCGGCCTCGATGCGCTTTGCAATCGCGATTTCGCCCTCGCGCGACAGCAATTCCACCGTGCCCATCTCGCGCAGATACATGCGGACGGGATCGTCGGTGCGCTCGCCGGGCTCGGACTTCTTGACTTCGGTGACGGCCTTCTGCGTGACCTCGACAAGCTCGTTGTCGGTGTCGTCGTCGGCCTCTTCCTTTTCCTCGTCGGCGTCGGCCTCTTCGGCTTCGGAGACGTTGATGCCCATGTCCGAGAGCATCGACATGATGTCCTCGATCTGTTCGGGCGAGGTGGTGTCGGAGGGCAGCACTTCGTTGAGCTGATCGAAGGTCACGAAGCCGCGCTTCTTGGCCTGCTTGATCATCTTCTTGACCGCGGCATCCGTCAGGTCGAGCAACGGCGACGGCGCGTCGGCAGAATCCTTCTCAGGGGCGTCCGCTGCCTTGTCGTCTTTTTCCTTGTCTTTAACCTGCAGCGTCTTTGCCTTGGTGGCCATTCATGAAGCTCCCGAAACGCGCTCGTGCGGAATGGCGTGCAACGCCATCCGCCTCTGAATTACTGAAGTCGTCGGCGGGATGTCTTTTGTTTGAAAAGCCAACCCGCTAGATCCTTGCTTTGCGCGTGATCGTTTCGGAAAACCGGCTAGCCACTTTTCCGGATCACGCTCGTGCCCCTGGGTATTCCGCATGCACGACGCGGAAAGGGCGGCGCAGACTGTCGCCACCCCTTTAACCCGCCATCGTCGGTGTTATGCCAATAGCCCTCGGACGTCTTTGCTTTTAGTAACCCTCGGACTATTAAGCTTCGCTTAACCCTGTTTTTGCCGCCAAACCATGGATTTGGCGAGTTTTTTTGCGGGCACGGCCGCCGCCGTCCGCAGCATTTTTTTGTCACACGCTCTTCCGGAACCGGCCCGAAAGCTCGCCAAAACCCTCGATCAGGGCTTCCGTGCCGTCGAGCGACTCCAGCCGGGCGCTCACGTCCTTCAGCCACGCCATGTTGGCGTCAGTGGGCTCATCGCCCAGTGCCAGCTCGGCATCTTTCTTCTCCCTAAGTAGGGCGTGCGTTTTCTGATGCAAGACAACGAGTTGCTGCCAGGTGGCCAAAACATCCTCCCGCGCCGCGCCGGGCTTGGTGCCCCACACCGCCGAGGTCGTGATCGCCCGCTCAACCCTTTGAAGAACCTCGTTTAATCCGCGCGCCTCAAGATCGGCCCGCATTTTCTCGGCCTGCTCCTCGACATCGGGGGAATGGTGATGGTCGTTGGCGAAGGCCGCGATAATGCCGGCGCGCAACTTATTTGCCTCGGGATGGGCCAGTTCCAGCATCGCCACTTCTTCCAGATGGTCGTGCAGCAGCCAGGGGTGGTTAATCAGGGATTGCAGGATCAGCGCCTCGCGGCGGGACATCGCGCTGCGCTGGCCGCGCATGATCGGGCTGGTCGCAAGCTGGGGGCTGGCCGCCTGGTAGGGGCCCGGAGAGATCACAGGGCTTGTGCCTGTCCCCGGCCCGCGGCCGCCCCGGGGAGCGAATTGGCCGGCCTGGCCCGCGCCGCGCGGGGCAAACGCGCGGGGTGATTCGCCCTGCCCGGCCCGGAAATTACCCCGGCCATAGCCGCCGCCCCACCTTGCGGCGCAAAGGCGCGCCGCAGGCGATCGGCGAGATCGTCGCGATAATGGCGACGCACCACCTCGTCGCGGATGCCCTTGGAGAGTTCGTTGATGCGTGCTTCCAGCGCGGCGCGCCGCTCAGGGGTCGCAAAGCTGCCGCCCTCGATCTCGCGCGACCAGAGCATGTCGACGAGCGGACGCGCGGCTGAAATCACTTCCTCGATCGCAACGCGGCCGCCGGAGCGCGCGAGGTCGTCGGGGTCCTGCCCTTCCGGCAGCAGCGCAAAGCGCAGGCTCTTTCCCGGCAGCAGCGCAGGCAGCGCCAGATCGGCGGCGCGATACGCCGCTTTTTGTCCGGCGCGGTCGCCGTCGAAACACAGGATCGGCTCGTCCGCCATCTTCCACAGCAGCGCGAGCTGATTTTCGGTCAAAGCCGTGCCGAGCGGCGCGACGGCGCCGCCAAAGCCCGCAGTGACCATGGCGATGACGTCGACATAGCCTTCCACCACGATCAGCGGCGAGCCGTTATGCGTCGCCTGCCGCGCGGTCGACAGGTTGTAGAGATTGTCGCCCTTGTGAAACAACGGCGTTTCAGGCGAGTTCAAATATTTTGCCGGAACGTCCTTTTCCAGCGCGCGGCCGCCAAAGGCGATGACGCGGCCCCTTGCATCGGTGATCGGAAACATCACGCGATCCCGGAAGCGATCGTAAGGAACGGGAATATCGTCGCCGCCGACCAGAAGCCCCGCTTCCACCATGTCCTCGGTAGAAATGCCCTGCGCGCCGAGATGCTCCTTCAGCGCAAACCGATCCGGCGGCGCATAGCCAAGGCGAAACTGCAACTGCGTTTGCGGCGTGATCGCACGGTCGCCGAGATAGCCGCGCGCCTTGGCGCCGCTGCGCGAGGCCAGCGTGTCGGCAAAGAATTTTGCCGCAAGCTCCATCACGTCATGAAGCGTCTTGCGGCGCTGCTCATGCCGCGCGGCATCGGGGGTCGCCGCCGGCAGCGCCATGCCGGCCATCGAAGCCAGCCGCTCGACGGCTTCCGGAAACGACACGCCCTCCGTTTTCATCACGAAATCGAAGATGTTTCCGTTCAAGCCAGACGAGAAGTCGAACCAGGCCTGCTTCTCATCGTTGACGAAGAAGGACGGCGTCTTCTCCTGCTGGAACGGCGACAGCCCCTTGAACTCGCGCCCCGCCTTCTTCAGCTTCACGCGCCGTCCCACGACTTCCGAGGCCGGAAGCCGGGCGCGCAGCTCTTCGAGGAATTGGGGCGTGAAGCGCATGGGTTAGGTGTGTGCCAGAGTCGTAGGGCATTGCCAACCGATCATGGATATAGGGATGGGTCGGTAAAATACGAAGGTTATCGGGTTTCTCGCCGCTATTCACAGGCCTCGCGTCGTTCCCGGTGCGCAATTGCGCACCGGGGAATGACAATGCCAGCTTGAACCGCGCCCGGTTCCGCGCTTCCATCCCGCCATGTTCACGATCTTCAGAGGCGGACAGAGCGGGGCGTGGCGGGTGACGCGACTTACGCCAGTGAAGGGCACGGGATTGGCGCGGACGCCGGCGCTTTCGTCGGTCTATTCCGCCTCGATTGCGCTGCCGATCCTGCCCTCCCTCACCTCGTGGCGGCTGGCCGGCGTCGCCAGCCATGTCCGCTACACCGAGCGCGCCGAAAAGGAGCAGCTCGTGGCGGTGCAGGCCAAGCTCGGCCGCCCCGAGGCGACCTGCGCGGCGCTGATCCCGATCAAGAAATCGGCGGCCTGGTGGGAGCTGACGCAGGAAGAGCGGCGCCAGATCTTTGAGGACAAGTCGCACCACATCGCCGCAAGCCTGAAATACCTGCCCGCGATCGCGCGCCAGCTCTATCACAGCCGCGATCTCGGCGAGCCCTTCGATTTCCTGACCTGGTTCGAATACGAGCCTGCGCACACGGAGGCGTTCGAGGAACTGGTCGGCATGCTGCGCGCGACGGAGGAATGGAATTATGTCGAGCGCGAGGTGGATATCCGCGTCGAGCGTGAAAGGCTGGATGCGGGGTAGCGTTTTTGTTTTGACGCGTTTCTGACGCGAACCGGTGCCCACTGGCTTGAAAACGCTTTAGCTTTCCAGAAATTTTCCCGAGGCGATGTGCGGCAGGCGGGTGACGGCCAGTTGTAGACATAGGTCCACGCCTCGCCGGCCGTGCCGTCCGCGTGCGTTACGGACAGCATGCGGCGGAGATATTCGGTCGGCTCCGGAAAACCTTCGCCGCAGGCTTCATACATGTCGAACTCGCCGAGCAGCGCGTCGCGGTCGCGCAGGCGGTACAGTTCGCCGAACACGATGTCGGCGGGATCGTCCGAGAGCACCAGCCCCGGATAATGCTTGATGAGGTAGAGCCGCCCGCGGCAAGTAGCATTCCCCAGGAAATCCGCGCTGCGCGACAAAAGCTGCGCCATCGGATGCTCGAAACCGCGCATCAGCGTACCGTAGACGAAGAGACGATCTGAAATCATGGAGATTTGGGCACCGTCATTGCCTGCGACAAACGCGAAGCGTTTGCGCAAGGGAGAGAAGCGACGAAGATTCCATGGGGAGTGGATAGCGACCAAGTCTGAGGCCAGACTGAGGTTGCAAAACCACTCAACCTGGAGACAACGATGTTGCTCGATCATCCTTCCGACGGACTGGCCGCTATCCGCACGCATATTGGCGCAATTTTTGTGTCGCTGGAACTGAGCCGAAAGAATTGGCTGGTGACGTCGTTGTCGCCGGGCAAGGGCGAGAAGATGTCCAGGCACAGCGTCACGGCGGGCGATGTGGCGGGGCTTTTGGCGCTGGTTGCGGAACTTGGGCGCAAGGCGGAGGCCCAGACCGGCCAAAGCTATCCGATCGTCACGATCCAGGAGGCGGGGCTGGACGGGTTCTGGCTGCACCGCGTTCTGCAGCAGAACGGCATTGAGAGCCACGTGGTCGATCCGGCCTCGATTGCTGTGCCGCGACGGCGAAAGCGCGCCAAGACGGACAAGATCGACGGCGAGACGCTGTTGCGGACGCTTCTGGCCTACAAGCGCGGCGAGCCGCGGGTCTGCGCGATGGTGGTGGCGCCCTCGCCCGAGGAGGAAGACCGGCGCAGGCTTTGCCGCGAACGGCAAGCCTTGATCGCGGAGCGCATCAGGCATGTGAACCGGATCAAGGGGCTTCTGTTCGCGCAGGGGATATCCGACTACAAACCGCTGCGGCGCGACCGGCGGGCGCGGCTTGAGGCGTTGCGCACCGGAGACGGGCGGGAGCTGCCGTCGCACCTGAAGGCGCAGATCGGCCGCGAGCTCGACCTGATCGAGCTGCTGCTGAAACAGATCAAGTCCGTCGAGGCCGAGCGGGATGCCCTGCTCGCGGCGGCGAGAAAGCCTGCAAGCGAAGCGGCCGCGCCGAACCCGGTCACGATGCTGCTCGCCTTGAAAGGAATGGGCGCCAACTTCGCTGCCGTGCTCTGGTCGGAGGCGTTCTATCGGCAGTTCGCCAACCGCCGCCAGGTCGCCGCCTATGCCGGCCTTGCCGCCACGCCTTGGCAAAGCGGAGGCATCCGGCACGAGCAGGGGGTGTCGAAGGCCGGCAATCCCAGGCTGCGGACCACCATGATCCAGGTCGCCTGGCTGTGGATAGGTCATCAGCCGAACTCTGCCCTGACGCGCTGGTTCAAGGAGCGAAGCCCGCAAGGCCGCAAGCGCGCGATCGTGGCGCTGGCGCGCAAGCTTCTCGTGGCGTTGTGGAAGTACGTCACCCAGGGCGTCGTGATCGAGGGGGCGGTGATGAAGACCGCCGCTTAGCATAAAGCCCGCTTCCCACTTCCAATCTGCCGAGGCCCGATCAGCCTCGGAAGATCCGGGTGGACGAACCGATGGATTGCATGGCTTCAAACGCCGCAACGAAGAATGGCCTCGTCCTCTCGAGCCTGCCCGCCGCAAGCGGAATCCTGGTGCGGTCGCCTCGCGCGACGACCGAATGTGAGTTTGATCTGGCAAGCAACCCAGATCGCCAAACCGGCTCGAACCCTGGATCGCAAATGCGAGGATTGAAGATGCCCTGACCGAACCGCCATCACGAGGAGCCCCTGTCGTGCCCAACCCACCAAGCATGATGCCGTGCTCGCTCAACTCAAGGCCAAGCCGCTGCGCGGCGGCCCCAAGGGGCCGGCCTTGACTTGATCTGCGCGCGTCATCCTGCAAAGCCCGCGGTCGGGACGGAAAGGTGGCCGCAGTCGAACAAAAAGGTAACTGCTCATCCTTGACACACACATTCCCCATGTGAGCAATCCATACTTCGTTTCCGGCTCGCGGCTCAATGGATTGCTTCGCTTCGCTCGCAATGACCGCTGTGGCTGGCACCTCCTACGCCGGCACCACCTCGTCGCTGATGACAAGAAACTTCACCAGATCCATCCGGCCAAAGCTCGTGGTCAGTGCGACGTCGGCGGCGTCGCGGCCGGTGCCCATCAGGATGCGGCCGATCCGGGGGTGATTGTGGCGCGCGTCAAAAGTGTACCACTGGCCGGACAGATAGACCTGGAACCAGCCCGAAAAATCCATCGGCGCGGGATCGCGGGGCACGCCGATGTCGCCGAGATAGCCGGTGCAGTAGCGCGCCGGGATGTTCATGCAGCGGCAGAAGGTCAGCGCCAGATGCGCAAAGTCGCGGCAGACGCCGGCGCGCTCGGCGTAGACGTCGTGCGCCGACTTCATGTGATGCGCATGCTGGTAGCCGAAGGTGACGTGGTTGTGCACGAAGTCGACGATCGCCTGCACCCGCGGCCACCCCTGCGGCGTGTTGGCGAACAGCGACCAGGCGACGTCAGTGAGCTTGTCGGTCTCGCAATAGCGGCTCGGCATCAGGTACTGCAGCACGTCGTCGGGCAACTGATCGATCGGCAATTGCTGCGCCGTCGGCACCACCGCATCCGGCAGGCCGGAATCGCGCACCAGCGCATCGCCCCGCAGCGTCACGCCGCCGGCGGGCGCGACGAGGCGGCCGCAGACATTGCCAAAGCTGTCGCGGTAGAAGCCGATCGGGACATCCGGCTCGGCCACGACCCGCTCGGTGCCGACGATGTCGGCAAAGCGCGACGGATGGATCGAGAGCATGATCACCATCGGCGTCGGCTGCACGGCCGCATAGGAAATCTCGAAGCCAACCTTGATCTCCATGATCAGACTTCCTCCGTCTGTGGCGCTTCGCTTTGCTCGTCGCCTTCAGAGACGACGTCGATATGGACCTCCATGCCGGCGAAGGCATCGGGGGAGCCGAGATAGCTGCCGTGCAGCGGGATCGCCTGGCGCGGATCGCGCGCCACCGCCACCCGAATGAGATCGCGGGTGCCGATGATACCGTTTGTCGGATCGAACTCGATCCACCCCGCGCTCGGCAAATAGACCTGCACCCAGGCATGCGTCGAGCCGCCGCCGACATAGCCATGCGCGCGGTCGCCGGGAATGAAGACATAGCCGGAGACGAAACGCGCGGCGATGCCGAGCCGGCGCAGCGCCTCGATCATGAACAGCGCATAGTCCCGGCAGGTGCCGGAGCCGGTTTGCAGCGTGTCGAGCGGATGCTGGGTGCCCTGCTCGTGGCGTTTGCGATAGGTAAAGGCTTCGCGGATGCCATGGGTCATGCCGCTCAGGATGTTGAAGGTCGGCGTCGGCCCCTCGGCGTCGAGAAATTTTCGGGCCCAGGCCGACAGTTCGCCATTGGGATCGCCATATTGCGGTGTAACGAATTGCTGCAAGTCGGGAAATTCTTCGTCGTCGTAGAGGAACGGATAGAAATAGGCGGGATCATCCGGAGTGAGCGCAAACTCTTCTTCCGGATTGTGCTCCACCGTCACCTTCGAGGTGAACGACAAGGTGTCGGCGCGCTCGTCGAAGGTTGCGATCGCAACGCTGTTGCCGAACACATCGTGAATCCAGCGCAGCCGCATCGGCTGCGGCACGATATCGAGGCTGCTGGTCAGCACCCGCAAATCATGGCCGTCGCGCGGACGCAGCATGATCCGGTGTTCGCCGAACGCCACGGGGCGGTCGTAGTGATAAACGGTCTTGTGGTTGATGGTCAGGAGCGGCATCGTCAAACAATCATCGATTCTGGTACGCCTAATCTAGGCCGAAACCTGCTTAATTGTAGATCGGAGTGCCACTTCGATAGGCACTACTTCAAGGAAAATGCTTTGGACGACGCCGCCGACACATCCTTACTCCTCAAGCCCGAAGATGTTCCTCCGGTCCGCGAATTCAACGCCGCCGGCCGCTCCCCGTTTCTGCTCACATGCGACCATTACGGAAGGCTGATCCCGCGCGTGCTCGGCGACCTCGGCCTGCCGGAGCGCGAGCTGGTGCGGCATATCGCCTGGGACATCGGCATTGCCGGCGTCGCGGAGGCGCTATCAGCACATCTCGACGCCCATCTGGTCGTGCAGCGCTACTCGCGGCTCGTCATCGACTGCAACCGCCCGCCCCATGTCGCAAGCTCGATCCCGCGCATCAGCGAGGCCACGACGATATCAGGCAATGAGGGCATTTCGCGCGAGGCGGCGGAGATGCGGCGCGCGCAGATCTTCGACCCCTACCACCGGCGCATCGACGAGATCATCGACCAGCGCGGCAGCGCAGGCATGCCGACGGTGCTGGTGTCGCTGCACAGTTTTACGCCCGTCTATGCCGGGATCGCACGGCCCTGGCATATCGGCACGCTCTATCACCGCGACACGCACCTGCCGCCGCTATTGCTAAAGCTGTTGCGCGCCGAGGGCGATCTCGTGGTCGGCGACAACGAACCCTATGCGGTCAGCGACGAGACCGACTACACGATTCCCGTGCACGGCGAAGCGCGCGGGTTGATGAATACGGGAATCGAGATCCGTCAGGATTTGATCGGCGATCCCGCCGGCGAGAAGGCATGGGCGGAGCGGCTGGCGCGGATTTTTGGCGAGATTGAAAACACGCTGCGTGCGCAGCAATTGCTGTCCGCCTAGCCGTGAACCGCGGCATAATATGCGACACCCCAGATAAACGCGACGGACGCCCAGAGTATCCAGATGTGGCTGACGCGAGGCTCCAGCACGGCTTCTGACGGATCAAGCGGATTGACGTAAACCTTGACTTTGGCGCCGGTGGGATATTTTCGGGCGTAGCGCTGCACGAGACCCCTCGACGTCGATGAGACGGTGCCACTGAGGCTGGCGTGCTCGCTGACATAATCGATGCCGTTGAAGCGATACGCGAAGGAAACCTTGGACTGGAACGTAAGCTGGCTGCGTTCGGAGGGCTCCGACGGCGCGGACATGAATTGTTCGAGGCCCGATGACTTGATGGTGCCGGGCACCACCGGCCATTTCCTCGCCAGCGAAGCCTGGCGCTGCAGCGCCAGCCCAAACAATGCAATCAGAAATCCGAACGCGCTCATGGCAACGACAAACGGCGATACTTTGGGGTTTATGAGATGCTTCGAGGCGAATTCGGTCAGCTGATGCAGGCCGAAAGCCGATCCGAACACGATCGCCAGCGCAATCGCCGTTCCGATTCCGAGGCAGCCCCACAGGCCCTTCGGCAAGTCGCGCTCCAGCACCGCCTCGTGCGGGTGCAGGGGATTGTAGTAGACCGTCACGATGCTGCCGACGGGATACTTCGCGATGGTTTCGGCGACCTGAAAATTCCCGCGGTCTTCGCCGATACTCACGCGGTTGTTGCGCAGTTTTTTACCGGCGACGGAATATTCGTAGACGATGTTGGCGAAGTTGCGCTGCTCGATTCGATGCTTGTCCTGGCGATCGCTGTCGATCACCTCGACGTCGCGCACTTCCGCCTTCGCGATCACGACCTTGCCCGGCGCCGATGGCCATTCGCGGGCCGCGCGCACCTGCAGGGTCTTGTAGGCGGCCACAGCCAGAAGGAGCCCGAGCGGCGCCAGCAGCATCGCATAGACGAACCACGGCAGATCAGGCACGAAGTGCTCCCCAGAACGGGCGAGAAAATCTCGCCCGTTCCTCAGACGGGCCGAGGCGGCAAATGGTTCAATTGGCGTTTAACGTTTACCTCGCCCGCGTCAGCGCCAGCCAGATGCCGCCGCCAATCATGAAGCCGCCGGAGATGCGCGACAGCAGCCGCGTCCGCTGCTTGGAGAAGAACAAGCGCGCCCGGCCGGCCAACAGCGCGTAGACCGCATCCGTCGAGGCGGCGATCACCATGAAGGTGACGCCGAGCAGCGCGACCTGCGGGAGGTGGGGTTTCTCCATGTCCATGAACTGCGGAATGAATGCGCCGAAGAACACCAGCACCTTGGGGTTTGAGAGCAGCACCAGAAAGCCCTGCAGGAAAAACCCGCCGCGCGGCGGCGGCGGTGGTTCATCGGTGCTGACGCCTTCGACCGGCGAACGGATCAGCTTGATGCCGAGCCAGACCAGGTAGGCTGCGCCTGCAAAACGCACCCAGTCGAACCAGTAGCCCATGGTCGCCATCAGCGAGGTCAGACCGACCGCCACGATGCCGATCACGATCGCAAGGCCGGCCTGCGCCCCGGCGCAATTGATCAGTGCCGCGCGGGTGCCATGCCGCAGGCCGTTGGCGATCAACAGCGTCACCACGGGGCCCGGCAACAGCGCCAGCGCAATGCAGGCGGCGACAAAGGCGAGATAGGCTTGAAGGGACATGAGAGGATCCGATGGGAGTGCGATTTGGTCATTATGCATGGCAGCGTGAAAAACTCCAATTGACATGCAACCTTTTAGTTGCCTATTATCCACACCATGGATGAGGTCTTCAAAGCGCTTGCCGACGCATCGCGGCGCTCGCTGCTGGACAGGCTTCACGCCAAAAACGCACAGACGCTGAACGAACTCTGCGACGGCCTCGCCATGACGCGGCAGGCGGTCACCAAACACCTTGGGATTCTCGAGGCAGCCAACCTCGTCACCACGCTCAGGCATGGCCGCGAGAAGCTGCACTACATCAATCCGGTTCCGATCCATCAGATCGGCGAACGCTGGATCAGGAAATTCGAGCGCGGGAAACTTGCAGCGCTCAGCGAGTTGAAACGGCAATTGGAGAAGCGTGATGAGTAAGCCGGAATTCGTCTATGTCATCTACATTCACTCGACGCCGGAGAAGATATGGCACGCGCTGATCGATCCGGAGATGACCAAGGAATTCTGGGGCCGCCACCGAAACCGTTCGGACTGGAAGCCCGGCTCGGAATGGCGCCATCAGAATTATGACGACGCCGACGACGTTGCGGTCGCCGGAACCGTCGTCGAGAGCGACCCGCCGCGCCGCCTGGTGCTGACCTGGGCACGGCCAAACCAGGCCGACGTCTCGCGCGTCACCTTCGACATCGAAGACTTCATGGGCTCGGCGCGCCTGACCGTCACGCACTGCGACCTCAGCCCCGAAATGTTGAGTGCGATCAGCGGCGGCTGGCCGGCCGTGCTTTCCAGCCTGAAGAGCCTGCTGGAGACCGGCGCTTCGCTGCCGATGACGCGGCGGAATTGGAAGAAGGCCAGTTAACGGGAGCCGCGTGTCATGAACGTCAGAAACTTCAAGCCGGCAATCGTCTACACCATCTACGTCGCGGCCACGCCTGAGAAGGTGTGGGAGGCGCTGACGACGGCCGAGTTCAGCCGTCAGTATTTTTCCGGCCAATCGGTCGAAATCGATCAGAGGATCGGCGGCGCCTTCATCATGCGCACGCCGGACGGCGCCCTGCATATTTCGGGCGAGGTGATCGAGTGCGAACCCCTGAGGAAGCTCACCGTTACCTTCAACGTCAACTGGCCGGCGCTGGTGGAAAAGCTCGGCCCGACGCTCGTCACCTACGAGATCGAGCAGGCCGGCGACGCCGTCAAGCTGACGATCCTGCAGTCGCACGACCGCGACATCAGCGACGACGTCCTGTCCGGCGGCCGTGCGGGCTGGCCCGCGATCCTCTCCAGCCTGAAGAGCCTGCTGGAGACCGGCCAGGCTCTGACGATCAAGATGGCGCCGCCGGAACGGATGCTGGCCGCGCTGAAGGAAATGGGGATCGGGACGCCGTAGGCCGTCCCGCTCTCCGTCCTTCTTGGCAATTCGGAATTTCGCGATCTCGCGCGTGCCCTCGTGCGCAATTCATGCTAAACTCGTTGTCATGGCGAAGCAGAAGAACATCGCAAGAAGTGCGAAGACGGGCCAATTCGTGCTCGGGAGCGATCGTTTCGCGAAAATAAGCGAGGTCGAAGGTATCAAGCTCACGGCGGCCATGAAAAAACGCGCGAGCGACGCACAAAGCAAGGGCCTCACAGCCGAAGAATATCGTCGCACGATTATCCGCAGCCACCGAAAGGGCTGACCGACCGCATGTATGATGCGATCGAGGATCCCTATACCTACAAGAACTCGACCGTCCTGGTGAACAAGCTCGACCTGCAGAACCAGGCCGAGCTTGAGGCATTCGAAGCCGAAATTTCGAGTGCGCGTGCGGAAGAGCCGCTACCGGACGGATGGCTGGATTTTGGTCACTACAAGGCTATCCATCATCATCTGTTTCAAGACGTGTATCAGTGGGCGGGACAGGTTCGTACCGTTCGGATAGCGAAGGGCGGCAATCCATTTTGCTTTCCCGAGAATATCGAGGGGCAGGCGAACAAGTTGTTCGGCGATTTGCAATCGGCAGACCATCTTCGAAATCTCGATGCGCAAACATTTGCTGACAAGGCGGCGCACTTCCTGGCAGAGCTGAACGCCATCCATGCCTTCCGGGAAGGAAACGGCCGCTCCCAACTTACCTTCTTCGCCCTGCTAGCCGACCATGCGGGCTACCCTCTCAAAATCGAGAAACTGCATCCTGACAAAATGCTGGCGGCGATGATCGCCAGTTTCGATGGCGACGAACGGCAGCTCGCCGATGTCATCCATGGCCTGATTGAATGATTGTGCAGCGGGGCGGGTCGCCCTTGCGCCTGCAGGGACGACGATGGTGGAGCCGCCCCCTGCAGATCTTCGCGAGTGGACTCTGGCCTGCCTAAGGGATATTCCAGCACGAATATTTCCAGAACGGCTGCCTCGCAGGCAGATTCCAAACGTCACTGACAACGACATTCGCTGATTGAAGCGCGGAACGACGCACCGATGAGCCTGCGCACCCGGCTATTGATACTGGTTATCGCCGCGATGCTGGTGCCCGCCATCCTGGTGGGATTGCGCTTTGTCCAGAATCGCACGAGCGAGATCGACGCCGCGCTGGCCAATCTGTCGGCAACCGCCAACGATATTTCAAACGACCTCGACGAGAAAATCCAGGGCACGGCCCAGCTTCACTACGGCCTCGCCCGCGCCCGCGATCTCGATACCCGCGACAGGGCGGCCTGTTCGGCCTTCCTGTCCGCCGTGCGCGAAGAATACACGCAGTTCACCGGCATATTGACCATCACTCCGGACGGCGGCCTGTTCTGCGACTCGCTGCGGACCAGCCGGACCCTCGATCTCAGGGATCGTACCTACTTCAGGCAGGCCCTGGTTGCGCACGGCACCGTCACGATCGAGCCCGTATTCGGCCGGCTGACGGGGATCTCGGTGCTGCAGATCGCCTATCCGGTTCGCGCCGAATCCGCGGAGCTGAAATTCATCCTGCTCGCCTCGTTCAATCTGAAGAAATTCGCCGAGTATCACGAGAAGCGCTCGGTGAACGGCAACCAAATTCTGCTTGCCGACCGCAAAGGCATGGTCCTCGTTTCGCCACAGGGAAAGGGCTGGCCCGAGCCGGGCGCGTCGATTGCGGATTCGGAGCTGTTCCGGTTTGCGACCTCAGCGAATCGCGAACCGTTCCGCGAAGTGACCGATCGGGACGGCCGCACCCGGGCGTGGGCCGTCTCCCGTTCCCCTCCGGTCCGCGATGCCGGACTCTATATCCTGGTCGGACGATCCAAGGACGGTCTGGTCGCCGCCGCCAATCGGCGCCTGTACGAGGATCTGACGATGCTCGCGGTGGCCTCGCTGCTGCTGTTCGCAGGCGTATCGATTCTCGTCACCATGAGCGTCGGCCGTCAGGTCGGACGCCTGGCCGCGATGGCGACGAAACTGGGCCTGGGCGATCTCAGCGCGCGGATTGCGCCGCCCCATCCCCGTGGCGAACTCGGCGGGCTGATGACCCTGCTCAACGGCACCGCCGAGTCGCTCGAGCGCCAGCGCGCCGCGATCGACGAGCTCAACCAGAAGCTCACCCAATCGCAGAAAATGGAGGCGATGGGTCAGCTCACCGGCGGCGTCGCGCATGATTTCAACAACCTGTTGACCGTCATTCTCGGCAATGCGGAGCACCTTGCCGAGAAGCTGGCGGCGCACAAGGAGCTGCACGGCATCGCCGAAAACATCGCGACCGCAGCCGAACGCGGATCGGACCTGACGCGGAGCCTGCTCGCATTCGCGCGCAAGCAGCCATTGATGCCAAGAGACATCGACATCGGCCAGAAGATCGTCGGCATGGAACAATTGTTGCGCCGGACGCTCGGCGAACATATCGAGTGCGAATTCCGGCTCGACGAAAACCTGTGGCAGGCCAGCGTCGATCCCGGCCAACTGGCCTCGGCCCTGCTCAACCTGGTGCTCAACGCGCGCGACGCCATGCCGTCAGGCGGCAAGCTGACGGTCGAGGTGCAGAATACCGCGCTCGGTGAATCCGATGTCGACGTCAACGGCCAGGCGCGGCCCGGGGATTACGTCATGGTCGCCGTGACCGACACCGGCACCGGCATGACGTCCGAAGTCGCCGGCCGGGCCTTCGAGCCGTTCTTCACCACCAAGGAAGTCGGAAAAGGCACCGGTCTCGGGCTGAGCATGGTTTACGGATTCGCCCAGCAATCCGGCGGGTCGATGCAGATACACTCCCAACCGGGGCACGGCACTGCCGTCAGGCTGTTCTTCCCCCGCGTCGGCACGGCCCAGGCGAGCGCCGCGCCGTCAGCCGGTCTTCAAGCCACGCCCACTGCCAGCGAAACCATTCTCGTCGTCGAGGACGACGCGATGGTGCGCGGCTATGTCGAAGGCGAACTGAAAGCGCTCGGCTATCGCGTCATCGTGACGCGCGACGCGCCCGCGGCACTCGCCATATTGCGCGGCCCCGAAAACATCCACCTTCTGTTCACCGATGTCGTGATGCCCCGTGGCATGTTCGGAACCGAGCTTGCGAAGGAGGCCGCCCGCCTGCGGCCGCACCTGAAGATCCTGCTGACCTCCGGCTATACCGATCATCCCGTCGAGACGATCGACGGAGGCGGCCGCGAGGTTCGGATCCTGAACAAGCCCTACCGCCGGCACGATCTGGCGGCGACGCTGCGTTCGGTGCTGAAGGCGAACTGAGATTTTCGGCGAACGCGAGAGATTGCGCCCTACCCCAGCGCCCGCAATTCGCGCCGCAACACCTTGCCCGTCGCCGTCATCGGCAGCGTGTCCGCGAACTGCACGAAGCGCGGGTATTCGTGGGCGGCGAGTTGCACCTTGACGAACTCCTGGATCTCGCGCGCCAGCTCATCGCTCGGCGCAAAGCCGGGGCGCAGCACGATCCAGGCCTTGATCAACTCAGTGCGGATCGGATCGGGAACGCCGACCACGGCCGACATCGCCACCGCCGGGTGCTTCATCAGCGTGTGCTCGATCTCGGAGGGGCCGACGCGATAGCCGGCGGTGGTGATGACGTCGTCCTCGCGGCTGACGTACCAGAAATAGCCGTCCTCATCCTGCACGCCGAGATCGCCGGTCAGGAGAAACCCGCCGGCATATTTCTTCGCGGTCGCTTCCGGATTCTTCCAGTATTCGATCATGGTACACGGGCACGGCTGGCGCACGCCGATGATGCCGCGCTCGCCGTTCGGCAATTCTTCGCCCCTGTCGTTGACGATGCGCACGTCGAAGCCCGGCGTCGCCTTGCCCATCGAACCGGGCCGGATCGGAAACAGGTTCGAATTGCTGCCGATCACGAGGTTGCACTCGGTCTGGCCGAACACTTCATGCGCATCGATGCCAAAGGTTTCGCGCACCCACCCCAACAGCTCGCCACCGAGCAATTCACCGCCGGTGAAGATGCTGCGCAGTTTCACGCCGGGATTTTTCACGCCGGCCTGCCGCATCAGTTTCAGCGCGGTCGGCGGCAGGAACGTGTTGCGGATGGAAAGTTCGGCCATCATCGCCATCGCCGCCTGCGGCTCGAATTTTCGCGCGCGGTGGCCGACCAGGGGAATGCCGTGGTACCAGAACGCCAGCAGGCCGTTGATCAGCCCGCCGATCCAGGCCCAGTCTGCCGGCGTCCACATCAGGTCGCCGGGCTTGGGGAGGAAGTTGTGGCACATCTCGACGTTCGGCAGATGGCCGAGCACGACGCGATGGGCGTGCAGCGCGCCCTTGGGATTTCCTGTGGTGCCCGAGGTGTAGATGATCAGGGCGGGATCATCGCGAGAGGTGTCGACGGTCGTAAAATCCGGCGATGCCGCCTTGAGGGAAGACCAGAACGGTTTGGTCCCGGCGGGCGCGCGATCGCCGATCACGTAGATGTTGTTGAGCGCCGGAAGACGGTCGCGGATTTTCCTGAGCTTCTGCCAGCCGCTCTCGTCGGTGATAACAGCCTTGGCCTCGGAATTCGACAGACGGAATTCCAGCGCGTCCTCGCCGAACAGCGCAAACAGCGGAATCGAGATCATGCCTGAACGAAACGCCGCGAGATGCGCGATCGGCAATTCCAGCGACTGCGAAAGAAACACCGCCACGCGGTCGCCGCGCGACAGCCCGTCGGCTTTCAGCACATTGGCAAAACGGCGCGAGGCTTCAGCGACCTCGTCGAACGAGGTGCGCGTCGTGGCGCCGTCCTCGTCGACATAAACAAGCGCGAGACGGCCAGTGCCGTCGGCGTGGCGGTCGCAGCACGCCATCGCCATGTTGAAGCGATCGGGGATGTCCCAGCGAAAGTTACGATAGAGTTCGTCGTAGGTGGCGGCTTCGGTGAGCATGGAATTTTTCGTTTCCGTCCCTCGTCATGGCCGGACTTGATCCGGCCATCCACGTTCTTGCTTTTGCTTGATCTTAAGGACGTGGATATCCAGGACAAGCCCGGGCATCACGTCGAGAAATTTATCTTCCGCCACCAAACTCATCTGGCTGGCGAATTGACATCCTGTGGCTGTCGCTTGACGACCCCAACCGGCGTGGCGAACCCTTCCATGGTTCGAATTCGCTTCTCGAGCCACCAGCCATATTCGGGCGCCCAGTCCTCGAACTTCCGGTTGATTCCGAGATCATGGGCCCAGTGATGGGCGATGTTGGGGTTGAACTGGGATTGCCGCCCGACCGCGATCAAGTCGGCCTGCCCGTTCTGCAGGATCGCTTCCGCCTGCCGCGCTTCGAGGATGATGCCGACCGCCATCGACGCGATGCCCACCTCGTTACGGACACGTTCGGCATAGGGCACCTGGAAGCCGAGGCCGCGCGGGACTTGCGCTGCCGTCGCCGAGCCGGAAATACCGCCGGAGGAGCAGTCGATCACGTCGACGCCGCGGGACTTCAACTCCCTGGCAAAGACCACCGTGTCGTCCAGATTCCAGCCGTCCTTCGCCCCATCGACCGCGGACACGCGCACGAACAACGGCATGCCATCGGGCATCTCGCGCCGCACCGCTTCGACGATATCGAGCGGCAGGCGCATGCGTCCCCGGCGATCGCCGCCATATTCGTCATTGCGGGTGTTGGAAATGGGCGAGAGAAACGAGGCGAGCAGATAGCCGTGCGCGGTGTGGATCTCGATCGCATCGAAGCCCGCAGCGACGGCGTTGCGGGCGGCCCTGGCCCAGGTGCCGACCATCGCCCGGCACTCTTCGGTGGTGAGCTGACGCGGGGTCAACCATCCATCCGCGACGGGCTCGCTCGTCGGTCCCACCGGCTGCCACAGCCTGGCACCCGCCTTGATCTGCTCCGGCGTGAGCGGCCCCATGCCGTCCATCGCGCGCTGCGAGGACGATTTGCGTCCACCATGCGCGAGCTGAATGCCGATCGCGGTATTCTCGCCCTTCATGAAGGCGATCAGGGGCTTGAAGCTCTGCACCTGGGCTTCATTCCAGATGCCGAGGTCATGCTCGTTGATCAGGCCGACCTCTTCGACCCCCGTTGCCTCGACAAAGACCATCCCGAATCCGCCGAGCGCATAGCGGCCGAGATGCACGTTGTGAAAGATGCCGCAGGTGCTGCCGGGCCCGGCGCGATAGTGCACCATCGGTGGAACGACCAGGCGGTTCTTCAGCATCAGGTCGCGGATCTTGAAGGGCTGAAACAACAGAGGCCGTGTAGCATCAACATTTTCGGCGGCCGAAGCTGACATGGAATTTGCCTGTCGAATGAGGTGCAGAACTCACGCGAACAATTCCCCATTTCAGGTAACAGGTCCAGTAGCCCTCGTGATGAGCAATAGCCAGCGAATGCATGCCTGCGGCGCTGCGCATGACGGGGAGAGACGCTTTTCTCGATTTAAGGAGACCGCGCTTTCTCCATTGCAAGCTCCGCCTCGAGACTTGCCACGTCGCGATAGATCGAGGCGACGGCGAGCACACGGCCGCGGCTCTTGTATTGCAGCAGGCAATCCTTGCCGGCGATGTCGCCGTCGACAACGATTTCGTCCCATTTCTCGGCGTGACCGACATAATTGATCGGCACATCGTAGTGCTGGCTCCAGAAGAACGGCACTGCATGGAACGGCTCGCGCTGCCCAAGCATGTTTCGCGCGGCAGTCTGGCCCTGGCGCTCGGCCACCACCCAATGTTCGACGCGAATGGTCTCGAGCGAATGCGGATCGGGCCAGCGCGCGATATCGCCCGCGGCGTAGATGCCGGTGACGCTGGTTTCCAGATAGGCATTGACGGCGACGCCGCGATCGATCGCGAGCCCGGCCTTTTCGGCCAAAGCCAGACGCGGCCGCACGCCGACGCCGACCACCACGATATCGGCCTCGATCGCGCCGCCACTTTTCAGCATCGCGCGTTTGCCGTCGATCGCGGTCACGGTGTCGCCGAGATGAAAGATGACGCCGTGCGCTTCATGCAGCGCACGGACGAAGTCGCCCATCTCCGGCCCCAGCACGCGCTCCATCGGCCGCTGCTCGAGGCCAACGACGTGGACCTCGACATTTCTGGCGCGCAACGAAGCTGCGGCCTCTAACCCGATAAAGCTCGCGCCGATCACGACCGCCCGCCGCGCGCCATCGGCCAGCGCAATGATGGCGCGGGAATCGGCCAGCGAGCGCAGCACGTGGACATGCGGCTGGTCCGCGCCCGGTATCGGCAGCCGCACCGGCTCGGCACCGGTCGCCAGCAGCAAGCGGTCGTACGGGACGGTCTCGCCGCCTGATGTGACGACATGGCGTGCGTTGATGTCGATGGACGTCACCTCGGCGTTGAGCCGCAGGTCGATCTTCGCCTCGGCGTAGAAATCATCGGGCCGCAGCGGCAACCAGTCCTCCGGCGCGCTGCCGGCGAGATAGTCTTTCGAAAGGTTCGGCCGGTCTACCGGCGCAGCAGCCTCGTGGCTCAGCATGACGATGCTGCCGCGGTATTCCTGCCGCCGCAGCATTTCGGCTGCGGCAAAGCCCGCCGCCCCGCCGCCGATGATCACGATCCTGTCGGGCGCATCGATGGCGCCCTTTACCCGCGGCCTCGGCTGCTCACGCTTTTCCCGAACGAAGATGCGACCTTCTTGCTGTTCGACCTTCCAGATCGCGAGGGGACTGAGCGCCGGCGCCCGGGTGGCTTCGCCGGTGCGCAAATCGAAACAGGCGTGATGCCAGGGACAACGGATGCCCTCGCCGGTCACGAGGCCCTCGGCGAGCGGCCCGTGATAGTGGCTGCAATGGGCGCCGATCGCGAAGATCTCCGCGCCCGATCGCACCAGCAGCACTTCATCGTCGCCGACATGGCCGAGCAGGGTCTCATCAGTGAATTCTGACGGGGCTATGCCCTTTGAAAGATCGGGACCGGCGGGAGGCGCTTGCTGATCGGCCATGTGTTCCTCCGCTGTGTCTTCTTCCGCTCTCGTTGTGCTATGTCGCCATTCCCAAGAATTCCTGACGGTCAGCGCATTGTCGCGAAAGCAGCCGAGCATGCGGCTGGTCACGAGATCGGTGTCCGGCTTGTGCGCGCCGCGCGCCGTCATGCCGTGATGCGATGCCTTGATAATGACGCCGACGCCCTGCGGTTCCAGGACGTCATTGATGGTGTCTCGCAATCCGGGGACCTGGTAGTTACGGATCAAGAATCCCGGACTTCGCTGCGCTGCATCCGGGCTACCGACCTCACCCCGTCAGCGCGGCCTTCACCATCCCGCTCGCCTTGCCGAAATCCATCTGGCCGGCAAATTTCGCGCGCAGCACGCCGATCACCTTGCCCATGTCCTTCATGCCGGCGGCGGCGGTCTCGGCGATCGCGGCCGATATCGCGGCCTTCATCTCGTCCTCCGACATCTGCTTGGGCAAGTAGGCCGAGATGATCGCGATCTCCTCACGCTCCTGCGCGGCGAGCTCGGCGCGACCGCCCTTGTCGTAGAGCTCCACCGATTCCTGGCGCTGCTTGATCATTTTCTGAAACACGCCGAGCAGGTCGGCGTCCGACAGCGGCGGCTTGCCTTCTCCGCGCGCGGCGATGTCGGCGTTCTTGATGGTCGAATTGACCATGCGCAGCGTGGAGAGCTTTCGCTCGTCCTTGGCCTTCATGGCGTCCTTGACCGCGTTGTTGATGTCGTCGCGCAGCATGGGTCTTACCTTTCGAATTTTCAGGCTCTGATCTAGGCGGTTCGGGCCGCTTAAACAACTAACCGCGCAGCCATTCGGCCAATGCATCGGCGGTCGCCTGCGGCTGTTCCACCTGCGGCAGGTGACCGCAATTGGGCAGGATCACGAGCTTTGCATTGTGGATGTTGTCGACCATCTCGACCGACAGCGCGTTCGGGATGGTGTTGTCCTCGTCGCCCGAAAGCACCAGCGTCGGGCATTTCATGGTCGCCAGCACCGGCCGCGAGTCCGGCCGGCTGATGATGGCTTCCTGCTGGCGCACAAAACCCTCCACGCCGACATCCGCGCCCATGTCATGGACGAGCCGGCGCAGGTCCGCATCCGCGCAGCGCGACGGGTGCACGAAGCCCTCGAAAAGCTCGTCGAGCACGGCGCGGTATTCGCCGCCTTTGGCGCGCGCCATCATGGTTCGGCGGCGGGTGGTTGCTTCCGGCGTATCGGCCCTCGCCTGGGTATTGAGCAGCGCCAGTTTGGCCACCCGTTCGGGCGCCTGCCGCATCATCTCGAAGGCGATATAGCCGCCCATCGAATGGCCGGCGAGCGCGAAGCGCGGCGGCGCCTCGGCCAGAATCCGCCGCGCGATCAGGGCCATATGGTTGTCGCGGATGTGGTTGGCGACCGTCACCGGGCCGAACCGCCATAGATCAGGCAGCACCGGGGCAAAGATCCGCGGCGAGCTGACGAGGCCGGGAACGAGCAGGATCGGCATCGCATTGTCCATGCCCGGGCTCCGGATTGGCGGCAAAAAGCGCGAAAAGGCCGAAAAGCGCAGTCTAGGGCTGCGGAACCGGCTGTCAAATATGCGGCAAACGCATGTGAATAGCCGGCTTTCTTTGGCTTTTCCTGGCCTTCCGGCTTTGACGCGCAGGGGCGCTTGCGACTATGAAGTGCGCTCATGACAACATCTGAAAACGCCTTGGCCTGGCCGGACCACAAACCGACCGCGCTGCTCGTGCTTGCCGACGGTACCGTGCTGGAGGGTTTTGGCCTCGGCGCGGAAGGCCACGCCGTCGGCGAGGTCTGCTTCAACACCGCGATGACCGGCTACGAGGAGATCCTCACCGACCCCTCCTACGCCGGGCAGCTCATCACCTTTACCTTCCCGCATATCGGCAATGTCGGCACCAACGAGGAAGACATCGAGACGGTGAACATGGCGGCGACGCCCGGCGCGCGTGGCGTGATCCTGCGCACCGCGATCACCGATCCCTCGAACTACCGCGCCACGAAACATCTCGACCAGTGGCTGCGCGCCCGCGGCATCATCGGCCTCTCCGGCATCGACACCCGGGCGCTGACCGCGCTGATCCGCAGCAAGGGCATGCCCAACGCCGTCATCGCCCATTCGAAGAGCGGCGAGTTCGACCTGCACGGCCTGAAGGAGGAGGCGCGCGAATGGCCGGGCCTGGAGGGCATGGATCTGGTGCCGATGGTCACATCAGCCCAGCGCTTCACCTGGGACGAAACGCCGTGGGTCTGGGAAAAGGGTTTTGGCCGGCAGGGTGAGCCGGAGTTCAACGTGGTCGCGATCGACTACGGCATCAAGCGCAACATTCTGCGGCTGCTCGCCGGTGAAGGCTGCAAGGTCACGGTGGTGCCGGCGACGACATCGGCCGAAGACATTCTGGCGATGAAGCCGGACGGCGTGTTCCTGTCTAACGGCCCGGGCGACCCGGCCGCAACCGGCAAATACGCGGTGCCTGTCATCCAGCAGGTGATTGCGTCGGGCACGCCGACCTTCGGCATTTGCCTCGGCCACCAGATGCTGGGCCTCGCCGTCGGCGCCAAGACCATGAAGATGCATCAGGGCCATCACGGCGCCAACCATCCGGTCAAGGACGAGACCACCGGCAAGGTGGAGATCACCTCGATGAACCACGGCTTCGCCGTGGACCAGGCGACGCTGCCGGAAGGCGCGACGCAGACCCACATCTCGCTGTTCGACGGCTCCAATTGCGGCATCGAGCTCAAGGGCAAGCCGGTATTCTCGGTGCAGTATCACCCCGAGGCCTCGCCGGGCCCGCGCGACTCGCACTATCTGTTCAAGCGGTTCACGGATTTGATGCGGGCGAACAAGCGAGCGTAGGCGACACGCATCGCCGTCATTGCGTGCGCAGCGAGGGCAAGACGCTCAGCGTCGGCCGCCGCGCCGCCACCGCGGAGGCGCGCATCACCGACGCCAAGGGCCGCCTGCTCGCGCATGCGACGACGATGTGTCCGGTTTTCGAGATTCCGAAGGGAACGGGAGACGCGGACGGCGGTTTGAAGGTGTAGGTTTGTAGGGTGGGCAAAGCGAAGCGTGCCCACCATTCTACACGAAGCAAGCAATGGTGGGCACGTCGCTAACGCTCCTTTGCCACCCCTACGATTCCTGCGATTTCGGAGATCAATCATGTCCGTCGTCAGCGCCGATATCGAACCCCTCACCTTCATCTTCGCCGACGACGGCCTCGTGCCCAACAATCCCATGCCGTTCCTGGTCTACAAGGGCGCTGTCGACGTCGCGAACGATCATCCCGAAAAGACCATCGAGGGCCTGTTCAGCGCCAATGGCTGGGGCGGGATGTGGCGCAACGGCGTCTACGATTATCTGCATTACCATTCGACGGTGCATGAGGCGCTCGGCGTCGCGCGCGGCCATGCGCGCGTGCAGTTCGGCGGCGATCGTGGCAAGGTACTCGATATCGCTGCCGGCGACGTCGCGATCCTGCCTGCCGGCACCGGCCATCAGTTGATCTCGGCAAGCGAAGACTTTTGCGTGGTCGGCGCCTATCCGCCGGGACCGCCGATGCAGATCACGCGGCCGACGCCGGAGAACCATGCCAAGGCGTTGAAGACCATTCCGGAAGTGAAGCTGCCGCACACCGATCCGGTACGCGGCGAAGATGGCCCGCTGGTAAAATTATGGCAGCTTGACCGACCACGTTCGACGCTCTCCACGCGCACTCTGACAGATAGCTAAAATGCGCAACAAATGTCGCGAGAACGCGACGCAGAGCCCTTCATCGCGGCTGGTCGCCATTGCTTCCTTGTGCTAACGTGTATGCTCGTGGAAGACTTCAAACGTTAGCCGTATAACACCCATTATCAACAGCCGGTTTCAAATCTGCAGACGCCATGCGACGTTTGATACAGTCGACGTAGCACATTCCATCGCATCCACGATTTCTTGCAGTTGCCTACGCGATCTCTCCCGCTCCGGTGCGAGAGTGTTTTCACGCCATTCCGTCGTATTTTGTAAAAGGAATGGATGTCATACGTGACTATGGAAGCGCCGCTGACCACTCAACCATCGCCATCGCCGCGAACGACGACCGTGGCTCGCCCCCAATTCCTGCCAATGCCAGGGTGTCGCACGCGGAGGTAGTTTCGACACCCTTCGTTAAGCCTGCTGGCATCACTTTTCCAAGACCCTTGATTTAGGTCAGCATACGCCGTGGCGTTTTAGCTGCCGATGACGCTTTAAGACACGTGTTTCAATTCATCGCCGGGAACGACAGAACTTTCAGTGTCCATTGCTGCATTCCTGCAAAAGCAATGGAGGTCATAGGCATCACCTGACGGCATCGCTCCGAGCTTCTCACAAACAACCACAGCAGAAATCAGAAGAGGAGGATTCGACATGTTTCGAGGAATTCTGACGCTGACATTGTCTCTCTGCCTCGGCGCGGCGGCTGCGCCTATGGCGCTCGCGCAATCGGCGGCGCCCGTCACCGAACAGGAGGCGCACGCTATTGCGGTCGACGCCTATGTTTACTTCTACTCCATCATGTCGATGGATCTGTCCCGCAAGCAATTCACGAATGTCGAACAAGGCAAGGACGCTTTCAAGGGCCCGATGAACACGTTCGTCAACGTGGGCGAATACCCGCCGGCCGATTTCAAAGGTGTCGTGCGAACCAATTTCGACACCCTGTATTCCTCTTCATGGCTGGACATGACCAGGGAGCCCGTCGTCATTTCGGTCCCGGATACCGACGGACGCTACTACCTGCTGCCGATGCTCGACATGTGGACCGATGTCTTTGCGTCGCCGGGCTGGCGGACGACGGGCACCAGGCCGGGAACGTTTCTGATAACGCCCGCGGGCTGGCGGCCGGATTTGCGTGACAGGTTCGCCGAGGAGTTCAAGCTTCCAAAGGATACGCAGCGGATCGAAGCGCCAACGCCCTATGTCTGGGTGATCGGCCGCACCAAGACGGACGGCCCGGCGGATTACGCTGCGGTTCACAAGATCCAGGCTGGCTACAAGGTCACCCCGCTTTCGGAATTCGGCAAGACGCCGAAGCCGGTCGAGGTCAAGATCGACCCCAGTGTCGACATGAAAACGCCGCCAAAGGTCCAGGTCGATACGATGTCGGCGGGCGTGTATTTCGCTTATGCCGCGGAGTTGCTCAAGCTTCATCCGCCGCATGTCACCGACCAGCCGATCATCGCGCAGATGAAAAAAATCGGTATCGAGCCGGGCAAGAGCTTCGACATCGGCAAGCTTGATCCAGTCATCCAAAGGGCTTTGGAAACGGCGCCAAAGGACGCGCAGAAGCTGATGGCCTGGAAGGTACCGACGCTGGCGCGGGTTGCGAATGGCTGGTCGATGAACACCGATACGATGGGCGTCTACGGCAACTACTATTTGAAGCGGGCGATCGTCGCTCAACTCGGACTCGGCGCAAATCTGCCCGAGGACGCCATCTATCCGCTCAATCTCGGCGACGAATCCGGCAAGCCGCTCGACGGCGCGAACAAATACACCATCACATTCGAGAAGGGCGCTGCCCCGCCAGTCAATGCGTTCTGGTCGATCACCCTTTACGATCCGGAAGGATTCCAGGTCGGCAACGTGCTGAACCGGTTTGCGGTCTCGAGCTGGATGCCGTTCAAATATAACCCAGACGGCTCGCTCGATCTCTATTTGCAGAACGCCAGTCCCGGAAAGGACCAGGAAGCGAACTGGCTTCCGGCGCCGAAGGGAGCCTTCAACCTGACCATGCGTCTCTACAGTCCGAAGTCGGAGGCGCTGACCGGCAAATGGAATCCGCCGCCGGTCGTGAAGTCGCAAACAACGGTGGGCATTTCGGCCCAATGAAAGTTGACGGCACGCCGGCGCTTCGGCGCCGGCGTCCAACCGCGCAAAACACCAACATCCCTGATGAGGAGCCGGCACCATGTTGACGAAACGCGATCTTCTTCGTTCCGCAGCGCTGGCTGCAATATCGGTTTCGACCATGACGCCTATCCCCGCGCGTGCGCAGACCAAGGCGGAATGGCCTGATATTTTAGAGGCCAAGGACATCGCCGAAGAAGGGTTCATCTACGGTTTACCGCTCGTGATGTTTTATGCGGTCATGCAAGAGTTTGCCGTGGACAAGAACTCCGGGCAGTTCAAGGCACCGTTCAACGAAATCAACAGCCTCCACCACGTCGCCACGCCAGACGATACAGCAGTCATCACGCCGAACAGTGACACTCCTTACTCGTTCATCTGGCTAGATTTGCGCGCTGAACCGATGGTTATCTCGGTGCCGATGATCGAAAAGGATCGCTATTACGCGGTACAGTTCATCGACGGCAACACCTACAATTTTGGCTACATCGGCACTCGCGCCACGGGAACCGAGCCGGGCGACTATCTGGTGGTCGGCCCCGACTGGAAAGGTGAAACGCCGCAGCGGGATCAAGAAGGTCTTCCGATCGACGACGCCGTTCCCGCTCGCACTTATCCGCACTCAACTCTTCAACCCCGGCGACATGTCGAACGTCGAGAAAATTCAGGCTGGCTACAAGGCGCAGCCGCTTTCTGCCTTCCTTAAACAACCCGCACCACCTGCCGCGCCGAAGATCAGGTTCGCTCCTGCCACCACTGCCGGGATCAAGGATAACTTCTTCCAATATCTCGACGCGGCCCTGCAATACGTCCCTGAGACGTCAAGGGACAAGGCGATCCGTGCGAAACTTGCGAAGATTGGCATCGGTCCCGGTAAGACCTTCGAGTTCAAGGATTTATCGCTCGAACACAAAGCCGCAATCCTGGTGGCCATGAAGCAAGGTGACGACAAGGTCGACAAATGGCTGGCCAGCGGAAACAAGAACATCAACGGCTGGAACGTCGGCGCGTTCTTTGGCGACGAGGCCTTCTACAACGGCGATTGGGTGATGCGGGCCGGGGCTGCCAAGGGCGGTCTCTTAGGCAACGATGCCGTAGAAGCCATGTACCCCTATACCCGAACGGACGCGACCGGTGAGGCGCTCGACGGCAGCAAGCACAAGTACACGATCACCTTCCCGCCTGGCCAGTTGCCGCCAGTGAATGCGTTTTGGTCCGTTACGATGTATGACGGCAAGAGCCAGCTCCTGGTCAAGAACCCGATCAATCGCTACCTCATCAACTCTCCGATGTTGCCGGCGATGAAAAAGGACGCAGACGGCTCGCTGACGCTGTACATTCAAAAAGACAGCCCCGGCGCGGATAAGGAAGCAAATTGGCTTCCGGCGCCGGATGACAAAATCTATCTCGTGATGCGCCTATATTGGCCGAAGCCAACGCCACCTTCGATCCTGCCCGCCGGCAAAGGCACGTGGAAGCCGCCCGCAATCGTCGCGGCGATGTGATGTTCGCCGGCGCAGCGTGAACGCAGCACAATGATGAGGGGTCTCTGCGAAAAAACCCTCGCCGGTTGCGCCAGGTTTATCGTCGGCAGTGCAGTGGAAGCGCCGCAAGGCCCAAGCGAGCCCCACCCTCATTGCGGACGCCGCAATTCGCCTGTGATCCAGCCAACGGCGTTGGATTCGAGCGGATCGTACGCCACCGTCCTGGTTTCGGTGTGGCCGCATTTTGCGCATTCGAACGTGCGTTGCTCCAAACCTTCCGGCCCATTCGAAACGGCAGACGTGATCATCCGCGCCTGGCAATCGGGGCAACGCGGCCGCATCGGCAGAAGCTCTGGAGGGGGTCTTTCCGGGGCTAGCATGACACTCACCCAGCGTTGAGTTGAACCCATCGGCGCCTGCAATTCACGCGCCGATAACTTCACAAGGCGAATTTTAACCAATGAAAACGCCGTTCGATCCGCCCGATCCCCCACCATCGGCATAGTAGCTGCAAATATATCGGCCGAACTGTCCGATACCCGACTATCTGTCGAGAATTAATTAGCTATTGCCGTTAGTTGCGCCCATTGTGGGTCTATCGCCGGAGTTAGCCGTAGGCATCGGTGACAGAGAGAGTTGAAGCTCCCGCCTATTTTGTGCAGGAGCTCCTCGTGTCGGCTGAAAATCACCTCCTGAGCTTGCTGGATGCTTCGGCGCTGGCCCTGCTGAAGCCACACATGCGGACGATATCGGTTGAACATGGCGAGTTGCTCCACAGCTCATCTTCGGAAATCGAGTTCGCCTATTTCCCGCGCTCCTGCATCATTTCCGTTCTCGCCAGCACCGACCAGGGCGCCACCGCCGAGACCTCGATCGTCGGCCGCGAGGGCATGATCGGATCCTCCACCATCCACGGCATCACGACGTCGTTTGCAGACTCGATCGTGCAGGTCGCCGGAGAAGCCGTGAAAATTCCTGCCGCGGAAGTTCATCGGGCCGGACGGGAGAATGAAAGCTTTCGAAAGGTCGTTGCGCTGTTCGATCTCTCTCTGCTCGCGCAGTCGCAGCAGTCGACCGCCTGCCAGGCGCTGCACCAGGTGGAAAACCGCGCTGCACGCTGGCTCATGCAATGCAGGAAACGGCTGGGCAGCAATGACATCCGCCTGACGCAGGAGTTCTTCGGGCAGATGCTCGGCGTCCAGCGCACCACCATCAATCTGGTCGAGCGCACCCTGCAGAATGCCGGTCTCATCCAGATCGGCCGCGGCCGCATCTCCATCCTCGACGCCAAGGGGCTGGAGGACGTCTCATGCGACTGCTACGAGCGAATCGAGAAGCGGTACGAGGAGCTATTGGGCCCGCTCGACTAAATTTCTTCCAGCCTCCGGAACGAATCCGCTCAGCCTGTGTTGGCGTCCTGCGGGAGTGTCGGATACCCGACACTTAAATGCACCTTGCTCCCGCTCGCTCAGCCACAGGCGCCGATCCCTGATGCAGCCCAGCGCTCGCAAACGGCCTGTCGTACTCATTGTCGAAGACGAATTTCTGGTCCGGATGGGCACCAGAGCCGCCGTTGAGATGGCGGGATTCGACGTCATCGAGGCCGGCGATGCGGACGAGGCCATCGCCATACTCGCGGCCCGCAATGATATTCGCCTCATCTTTACCGACGTTCACATGCCGGGTTCGATGGACGGATTGAAGCTTGCCCATTTCGTCAGGGACCGCTGGCCGCCGGTCAAGATCGTGGCGACGTCGGCGCGGGTCCGGATCACCGATAGCGACCTGCCCGAAGGCGGACGCTTTCTGCCCAAGCCTTACTCCGCCGCAGAGATCACCGCGACGCTTCGCGAATTAATACAGAGCTAGCTAGATCCAGGGCCAGATCCGCCGGATCGCGCGCGGTCATCCCTGGCTGGCGATCGGCAAGTTCGCGTTAACTATAGCAGCCGGCGCCTCATCCCCGGAAGACAGCCGCATCGCGGCGACCCGGGCGACAAAAAGCCCGATCACGAGATTTGCCCGTTCGGTTTCCAGCTTGTCGCGGATCGGCCCGGTCGGCTCGGTCGCGCACATGGTCTTGATGCAATCGAGGGTGCGGGCCAATGAATCGACCACCGCCAGTATCGGCTCCATGGATGGCGGCGCCGCCGGCGGCTCGGCCGCGGGCTCAGACTTCGCGCCAGGAAATTCAATTACTTTCTGCATCGTTCGATTCCAAACCAGAACAGCCGGCAATACACTGCCCGGTAGCATCCGCATCCTGCACGGGCTCGCCGGGCGGCTTCCATCATAGCGACGCCTCGCGCAGGCTCGCTTAAATTGATTATCGGAATCTTGCAGTACCCGCTAAAGACATGCGCTTTTTTAGCGCATGCTGGCGGCAACCGCGGAACTCGCAGCGTGGATTAGCGCAGCGTAATCCGCCAATTTGCGCGAGAAGTGGCGGGTTATGCTTCGCCAACCCGTCACTACGCAGAAAAATGCCGCCTATTCACGCCGCGTTGGCGCCTTCCTGGCGGCTGGCCTCGAACAGGAACCAGGTGCGGCGCTCGGTCTCGTCGATGAACAATTCGAGCAACTGGGCGGTGCCGGTGTCCTCATTGTCATCGGCCAGCTTGTGCGCTTTGCGCATCGCCGCCGCCATATGCTTGTTGTCTTCCATCAGTTCGCGCAGCATTTCGCGCGGCGGCACATAGGCATCGTTGTTGTCCTGGATGGTCTGCAACTTGGCGATCTGCCCGATCGAGCGCAGCGTGATGCCGCCGAGCTTGCGCACCCGTTCGGCGAGCTGGTCGGTGGTGGCGAAGATCGCTTCGGATTGCTCGTCCAGCATCAGGTGATAGTCGCGGAAATGCCGGCCACTGACATGCCAGTGGAAGTTCTTGGTCTTCAGGTAAAGAGCAAAGGCGTCCGCCAGCAGCGTGTTGAGGGATGTCGAAATCTTCTCGACGGCGGCCGCCGGCAGGTCGGTCGGCGTGTCGAGGTCGGGGGATACCTTGCCGGGTTTGTTGTTGGTTTTGCTCACGTTGCACCTTCCTGTTAGGAACCGGACTCTGGCGGCGGTGGACATTGGCCGTCGAACGACCTAACGCATCACTTTCAGGCTGGTTCCGGTGCCGGAACCCGCTGTTTTTGCCGGACGCACGTAATGGATGAATGGATCGACTATTACGATTTAACGCATACGATCTATGCAAGCAAGCTGCATCGCGACCTGCATTTCCAGATCATCGCGCGCGATATCGTCGGCTATATCTCCTCGCCCGACTCCGTCGTGCTGGACTATGCCTGCGGCGAGGCGCTGTCGGCCGCCAGGGTCGCCGACGCCTGTGCCCAGCTCTACCTGGCCGAGCCGGCGCCGGGCGTCCGCGGCCGACTGATCGCGCGCTTTGCGCCGAATACCAAGATCCGCGTCCGCGCGCTCGAAGATCTGACGCGCATGGCGGAAAGCTCGGTCGATCTCGTCGTCATGAATTCGGTCGCGCAGTACATGACGGCGGAGGAACTGGATTCGGCGTTCGCCGTCATTCGCCGGCTGTTGAAACCCAACGGCCGCCTGGTGCTGGGCGATATTTTGCGGCCCGACGTCGGCATGGCCAAGGACGTGCTGGCGCTCTTGAAATTCGCAAGCGCCCACGGCTTCCTGAAGGATGCCCTGTATGGCCTTGCGAGCACGGCATTGTCGGACTACCGGCAACTGCGCTCCCGCGTCGGGCTGCAGCGCTACGGCGAGAGTGAGATGATCGAGAAGCTCGCCCGGGCCGGCTTCTCCACCTCGCGCGCGCATCAGAACATCGGCCACAACCCCTGGCGGATGACCTTCGTGGCCCGGCACGCTCTAAAGCTCAGTTGAGTCCTGCCGCGCCCTAAAGTTGTTAACCCTAAAGCGCGGTAAGGGATGGCTCACCGCGCCGTGATCGGCGATGATGACTGCGGCCCGGTGGCGGAAGCGACGACGCGGGAGCAGTGCAATGCTCCTTATCCTGGTTCAAATCCAGGCCGGGCCTCCACGCTTCGCCCTGACGGGCTGCGCGTGGCGCAGCCACGCCGGAGACCGGCGGGGCAAAGCGTGTCCGGCGTAGCTTGAGCAAAGCGAAAGCGTAGACGGACCAGAGCGCCCCCGCGAAGGCGGACCGGCGCAAAATCCCCTAAAATGGCGGTTGATGGCGGGCTTTTGGGGGTTTCGCGGGTGCGGAATCTGGTCTAAAGACCACCCGCGCGCGAGGGTGACCCGCGCTCTTGGCTTAGGGGACGCGCGGCATGCGCGCCCTTTTTTTGTGCCCAAAATCCAGTCTGAGAGCTGATGCCCAAAAGAACAGATATCTCCACCATCCTGATCATCGGCGCCGGTCCCATCGTGATCGGCCAGGCCTGCGAATTCGACTATTCCGGCACCCAGGCGGTGAAGACGCTGAAGGAAGAGGGCTACCGCATCGTCCTCGTCAATTCCAATCCGGCCACCATCATGACCGACCCGGAACTGGCTGATGCGACCTATATCGAGCCGATCACTCCCGAAATCGTCGCCAAGATCATCGAGGCGGAACGCCACGTCATCCCGGGCGGCTTTGCGCTGCTGCCGACCATGGGCGGCCAGACCGCGCTGAACTGCGCACTGTCGCTGCGCCGGCAGGGCACGCTCGACAAGTTCGACGTCGAGATGATCGGCGCCACGGCTGACGCCATCGACAAGGCCGAGGATCGCCAGCTTTTCCGCGAAGCCATGACCAAGATCGGGCTTGAGACGCCGAAATCGCGGCTCGCCAATGCTTCTGCCCTGAAGAAATCCTATCGCGACAAATACCACGCCGAACGCGAGAAGCTGTCCGGTGCCGCGCTCGAAGAGCTCGAACGGCAATGGACGCTGGGTGAGAGCGAGCGCCGCAAGCGCTACCAGGAGCACGCGCTCGGCCAGGCGCTGATGGCGCTGTCCGAGATCGGGCTGCCCGCGATCATCCGCCCCTCCTTCACCATGGGCGGCACCGGCGGCGGCATCGCCTACAACAAGGAAGAATTCCTCGACATCATCGAACGCGGCCTCGACGCCTCCCCGACCAACGAAGTGCTGATCGAGGAATCCGTGCTCGGCTGGAAAGAGTTCGAGATGGAGGTGGTGCGCGACAAGAAGGACAATTGCATCATCGTCTGCTCGATCGAGAACCTCGATCCGATGGGCGTGCACACCGGCGATTCCATCACGGTCGCGCCGGCGCTGACGCTGACCGACAAGGAATACCAGATCATGCGCGACGCCTCGCTGGCGGTGCTGCGCGAGATCGGGGTGGAGACCGGCGGATCCAACGTGCAGTTCGGCGTCAACCCCGACGACGGCCGCATGGTGGTGATCGAGATGAACCCGCGCGTGTCGCGCTCGTCCGCGCTCGCCTCAAAAGCCACCGGTTTTCCGATCGCCAAGGTCGCCGCCAAGCTCGCGGTCGGCTACACGCTCGATGAAATCGCCAACGACATCACCGGCGGCGCGACGCCCGCCTCGTTCGAGCCGACGATCGATTACGTCGTCACCAAGGTGCCTCGATTCGCGTTCGAGAAATTCCCCGGCGCCTCCACCACGTTGACGACCTCGATGAAGTCGGTCGGCGAGGTGATGGCGATCGGCCGCACCTTCCAGGAGAGCCTGCAGAAGGCGTTGCGCGGGCTCGAGACCGGCCTGACCGGGCTCGACGAGATCGAGATCGAGGGGCTCGGCCGCGGCGACGACAAGAACGCGATCCGCGCCGCGCTGGGCACGCCGACGCCGAACCGCATCCTGCAGGTGGCGCAGGCGATGCGGCTCGGCTGGTCCAACGAAGAGATCTTCAATTCCTGCAAGATCGATCCGTGGTTCCTCAGCGAGATGCGCGGCATCGTCGACATGGAAGCCAAGATCAAGGCGAATGGCCTGCCGCCGAACGGCTACGGCATGCGCATGCTGAAGGCGATGGGCTTTTCCGACGCGCGGCTGGCCGTGCTGTCTGAATCCACCGAGGCCGAGATCACCGCAAAACGTCATGCGCTCGGCGTCCGCCCGGCGTTCAAGCGCATCGACACCTGTGCCGCGGAATTCGCCTCCCCCACCGCCTACATGTATTCGACCTATGAGGCGCCGTTCGCGGGCAAGCTCGCCGACGAGAGCGCGCCGTCGGACAAGAAGAAGGTCGTCATCCTCGGCGGCGGCCCGAACCGGATCGGCCAGGGCATCGAATTCGACTATTGCTGCTGCCACGCCTGCTTCGCGCTTGCCGACGCCGGCTACGAGACCATCATGGTCAACTGCAATCCGGAGACGGTGTCGACCGACTACGACACCGCCGACCGGCTCTATTTCGAGCCGCTCACTGCCGAGGACGTGCTTGAAATCATCGCCACCGAGCGGCAGAACGGCACGCTGCACGGCGTGATCGTGCAGTTCGGCGGACAGACCCCGCTCAAACTCGCACGCGCGCTGGAAGCCGCCGACGTGCCGATCCTCGGCACCTCGCCCGACGCCATCGACCTCGCCGAGGACCGCGACCGCTTCAAGCGCGTGCTCGACAAGCTTCGCTTAAAGCAGCCGAAGAACGGCATCGCCTATTCGGTCGAGCAGGCGCGGCTGGTGACGGCCGATCTCGGCCTGCCGCTGGTGGTGCGCCCGTCCTACGTGCTGGGCGGCCGCGCGATGCAGATCATCCGCGAGGAAACCCAGCTCAACGACTACCTGCTCGACACGCTGCCCGAGCTGGTGCCGGCCGACGTCAAGGCGCGTTACCCCAACGACAAGACCGGGCAGATCAACACCGTGCTCGGCAAGAACCCGCTGCTGTTCGACCGTTATCTCTCCGACGCCACCGAGATCGACGTCGACTGCCTGTGCGACGGCAAGGATACCTTCATCGTCGGCATCATGGAGCATATCGAGGAAGCCGGCATTCACTCCGGCGATTCCGCCTGCTCGCTGCCGCCGCATTCGCTCGACGCCAAGATGATCGAGGAGCTCGAGCGGCAGACCCGCGAGCTGGCGCTCGGCCTCGACGTCGTCGGCCTGATGAACGTGCAATACGCCATCAAGGACGGCGAGATCTACGTGCTCGAGGTGAACCCGCGGGCGTCGCGCACCGTGCCGTTCGTCGCCAAGGTCGTCGGCACGCCGGTGGCGAAAATCGCCGCACGGATCATGGCCGGCGAGAAACTTGCGGACTTCAAATTGAAGAAGAAGCAGCTCGGCCATGTCGGCGTGAAAGAGTCCGTGTTCCCTTTCGCGCGCTTCCCCGGCGTCGACACCGTGCTCGGTCCGGAGATGCGCTCGACCGGCGAGGTGATGGGCATCGACCGCTCCTTCGAGGTGGCGTTCGCAAAGAGCCAGCTCGGCGGCGGCACCCGCGTGCCACGCAAGGGCACCGTGTTCGTCTCGGTGCGCGAGACCGACAAGAACCGCATCGCGGAAGCGGTGCGCCTCTTGCACTCGCTCGGCTTCAAGGTGATGGGCACATCGGGCACCCAGCGCTTCCTCACCGACAACGGCATTCCGACCGAGAAGGTCAACAAGGTGCTGGAAGGACGGCCGCACATCGTCGACGCCATCACCAATGGCGACATCCAGCTGGTTTTCAACACCACCGAGGGGCCGCAGGCGCTGGCCGACAGCCGTTCGTTGCGACGGGCTGCCCTCTTGCATAAAGTGCCATATTACACCACTCTTTCAGGTGCTGTGGCGGCCGCCCAAGGCATCCGCGCCTATCTGGGCGGGGACCTTGAGGTCCGCACGTTGCAGAGTTACTTTTCCGAAAACTGATCGTTAGACGGGCTGAAATGCCCGCTAAACGGTTGGCAATAAAGCCGTATGGCCGGAACTCACCGCCCGTTTGGATGTTGAACTCGGCCCCTGAGCGGGCCGAAAATTAACAGGCTGGCGGGCTCGCATTGGGCCATGAAAGCCCGAATCGAAATCTAAAAAGTGCCTCGTGCGCGCAACGCCCCGGGCGGTTCGCACGATGGAAGGACGGAAGAGATGATGGAAAAGGTACCGATGACCGCGAGCGGCTATGCCGCCCTGGAGGTCGAGTTGAAGCAGCGCCAGTCGGTGGAGCGTCCGCGCATCATCGAGCATATCGCCGAGGCGCGCTCGCATGGCGACCTTTCGGAAAACGCGGAATATCACGCCGCCAAGGAAGAGCAGTCGCATAACGAAGGCCGCATCGCCGAGCTCGAAGACAAGCTCGCGCGCGCCGACATTATCGACATCAGCAAGCTCTCCGGCGACACCGTCAAGTTCGGCGCGACCGTGACGCTGATCGACGAAGATACCGAAAAGAAGACGGTATGGCAGCTTGTCGGCGAGGTGGAAGCCGACGCCAAGAAGGGCCGTATCTCGATCACCTCGCCACTGGCCCGCGCCCTGATCGGCAAGAAGAAGGGCTCGACGGTGGAAGTCGTGGCGCCGGGCGGCGCCAAGGCCTACGAGATCACCAAGGTCGAGTGGCGCTAGAGCGCGATGACGTTGTTCGAATCGTCATCCCGCTCTGTCTCTTTGATTTGAGCATGATCTCTCCGGAAAACCGGTATCCACTTTTCCGGATCATGCTGTAGTCACCCGCAGGTTACTGTTGCGACAAAGCCGCGTTTGCCACGCGGCTTTTTTGTTGGCGCCGTGCTGACAGGATTGTGAGTGGCGATACGGCGGGATTGCAGCGTACTGATTTCGACAATAGTTATATATTATAAGCAATCGGGAGATGGACGCTGGGTGGGGCCAGGCTGAAAGCTCTCTTGCTGCGCTGCAATTGCAGCAAGACCGTCAGGCGGTGACACGCAACGGGAATGATTTAGTTTCACAGGTGTTGTGTCGGCATCACAGGCAATCGGCCAACACCGTGTAATGTTGTGACGCTAAGTTCTGGCGTATCAAACAAGGGGGACGACATGGACCAATTCGACAAGATGCTCGCGAAATGGCAGCCGACGGCGCTGAGCCTGTTTCGCTTTATCACTGGCTTGCTGCTGTTTCAGTACGGCGTCGCCAAGCTTTTCAAGTTTCCGGCGCTGCCCTATTTCGCCAAGGTCGAATTGATGTCGCTTATTGGTGTGGCCGGGACGCTGGAGCTGGTGCTTGGCGCGCTGCTGATGATCGGCCTGTGCACGCGCATCGTTGCGTTCATCCTGTCCGGTGAAATGGCCTTCGCCTATTTCCTCGGCCACATGTTCAAGGATGCGGCCAAGCCGGTGTTCCTGCCGCTGCTCAATGGCGGCACGGCCGCGATCCTGTTCTGCTTCGCCTGCCTCTATCTGGCGACCGCGGGCGGCGGGCCGTACAGCGTCGACGAGATGCGGAAGAAGTAAGCGGCGACGAACGCCGCCATTCCGGGGCGCGTCAAAGACGCGAACCCGGAATGACTCTCAGTTTCAGCCCGCCACCTTCACATCGAGCGGCACGGCCGCTTCGTATTTCGAATTGTGCAGCACCAGCGACGTCCGCACGTTGCGCACATGGGGTGCGGCGGTCAGGTGCGTGACGAAATCCTGAAATGTCGCCATGTCAGGCGCGACGCATTTGAGGATGAAATCCACCTCGCCCGACAGCATCCAGCATTCCCGCACCAGGGGCTCGGCACGAACAAAGTCCTCGAACGCGCGCAAATCGGCATCCGCTTGGCTGGACAGATGGACGGACGCAAACACCGTGACGTCGAAGCCGAGCCGGCGCGGGTCCAGGAGGCCCCGGTAGCCTTGGATGTAGCCCTCTTCCTCCAGCGTCCGGACCCGGCGCAGGCAGGGTGGCGGCGAGATACCGACGCGTTTGGCCAGTTCCACGTTGGTGATTCGGCCGTCCGCCTGGATTTCGGCAAGGATTCTGAGGTCGATTTCGTCAAGATTCTTCGACACGCGCGTCGGGTTCCCTAATTCCTGGCTGGGCTCAATCAGTCTGATGGCAACTCTCTTAGCGCAGGCGGCGCGGCTTGCGCAATTTTATTGCGCGTGCAGCGCCACATTTCGCGATTGTTACTTCAGTTCCGGGGAAAATTCGCTGGGATGAATTGCAATTCTTGCATAGCTACCCAGATATCTTAGACTTGGATTTGACACTTTCAGCGCCCGCCGCGACCTCCTCCCGGGCGCTTTCTACTCAGTCAAAACAAACCCCCGAATAAGAGAGGGATCCGCGATGCCCGCGCCTATCCATGCCAAGGTCGTCATAATCGGTTCCGGCCCGGCCGGTTACACCGCGGCGATCTACGCGGCGCGCGCGATGCTCGAACCTATTCTGATCCAGGGCATCCAGCCCGGCGGACAACTCACCATCACCACCGACGTGGAAAACTATCCGGGCTTCGCCGACGTCATCCAGGGCCCCTGGCTGATGGAGCAGATGGAGAAGCAGGCGGCGCATGTCGGCACCAGGATCGTCACCGACCTCGTCAACAAGCTCGAACTGGCGCAGCGGCCGTTCCGGCTGACCTGCGACAGCGGCGACGTTTACCTGGCGGAAACCGTGATCCTCGCCACCGGCGCGCAGGCGCGCTGGCTCGGCATCGCTTCCGAAGAAAAGTTCAAGGGTTTTGGCGTCTCGGCCTGCGCGACCTGCGACGGCTTCTTCTACCGGGCTAAGGAAGTGATCGTGGTCGGCGGCGGCAATACCGCGGTCGAGGAAGCGCTGTTCCTGACCAACTTCGCATCGAGCGTGACGGTCGTGCATCGCCGCGATCATTTCCGCGCCGAGCGCATTTTGCAGGATCGCCTGTTCAAGAACCCCAAGATCAAGGTGGTCTGGGACTCCGCGATCGACGAAATCTGCGGCACCGAGAACCCGGGCAAGGTCACCCATGTGCGTCTGAAGAACGTCAAGACCGGCGGGCTTACGGATGTGCCGGCTGACGGCGTCTTCATCGCCATCGGCCACGCGCCCGCGACCGACCTCGTCAAAGGCCAGATCAAGCTGAAACCCTCCGGCTATGTCGAGGTCGCGCCGAACTCGACCGCCACTTCAATTCCCGGCCTGTTCGCCGCCGGCGACGTCGCCGACGAAACCTGGCGGCAGGCGGTCACGGCGGCCGGCCTCGGCTGCATGGCGGCCCTCGAGGCTGAACGCTTCCTGGCTTTGCGCGCCAGCGATCGCGCGGCGGCAGAATAATCATGCCTAGAACACGGGACGGATCATCGGACATGGATTGGGACAAGCTGAAAGTCTTTCACGCGGCTGCAGAGGCGGGAAGCTTTACCCACGCCGGCGAACAGCTCGGGCTTTCGCAATCGGCGGTATCGCGGCAGGTCAGCGCGCTGGAGCAGGAACTCGCGGTGTCGCTGTTCCACCGCCATGCGCGCGGGCTGATCCTCACCGAACAAGGCGACCTGCTGTTCCGCACCGCGCATGACGTGTTCATGCAGCTGCAGGCGGCGCGCGCCAAGCTCACCGACAGCCGCGAGCGGCCGAGCGGCGACCTCAAGATCACCACGCCGCCGGCGCTCGGCATCAACTGGCTGATCCCCCGGCTCGACGAGTTCACCGCGCTCTATCCGGATATCCGGATCTCGCTGATCGTCACCGACGAGGATCTCGACCTGTCGATGCGCGAGGCTGACGTGGCGATACGGACCCGCAAGCCGACCCAGCCGGACCTGATCCAGCGCAAACTGTTCTCGATCGGCTTCCATGCCTATTGCTCGCCCGAATACATCAAGCGCTTCGGTACGCCGCGGACGCTCGACGACCTCGATTCTCATCGCATCATCATGCTGGGCGATGCGCAGGTTCCGCCGCATCTGCAGAACCGGAGCTGGCTGATCGACGCCGGCCGCAACGGCTCGGGCCCGCGCGAAGCCTACTTCAAGGTGAACAATATTCTGGGGCTGGTCCGCGCCTGCCAGCAGGGGCTCGGCATCGCCGCCCTGCCCGACTACCTGGTCGAGGAAAACAACCGCCTGGTGCAGCTGTTCGGCGAAACCGACTCGATTCAGGTCGACACTTACTTCGTCTATCCCGAAGAGTTGAAGACGGTGGCGCGGGTGCAGGTGTTCCGCGATTTCGTGGTGAGCAAGGCGCAGCGCTGGCCTTCCTAGAGCATCGGGTTCTTATTGCATCAGAACCGAAGCTCTAGATTCTCGTTTTGACGCGTTTCTTCACGCGAACCGGTACCCACTTCGCTCGAACACGCGATAGCAGCAGCGGGTGATGTTTCGTCGCCCTGCGTTGCGGATTAGCCTATTTTATAGAGGGCCCGCTCACCGCATGACTGACATGCGGCTCGGACGGTTGCCGCACAGCGCTGATGAGGATCATAGTACTTGAACGCTGAGCGGTCGCGTCGCGCATATGTCCCCCTCCTCCAGTGGCGCGACAGTTCAGTAATCCCTCTTGGAAGGTGATTGTGTCGGCCTCACGTGGCCAATACCTCAAGCCGGGCTCTCTTGGGCCCGGCTTTTTTTCGTCTGCAAATCCTCATCGACAGGCATGGTGCTGCGCCGATTGACATTGAGGTCCGCCGCCACCATCATCCGCGCATGATCACGCGTTCGTGCGCAGCTTTGTCGTCGAAAAAAGGTCCCCGCCTGGGGACCCGAGATCGACGCGTGCGCTAAACCTGCCGCAACCCGCGATCCCGAAAGCCCCGCCGTCTGGACGGGGCTTTTTTTATTCGTCCCGTCTTCGGCTTAACCCATGAGGAGATGGAACGATGACGACCCCTTCGACTGACGATCTGGCGAGCCGCCTGCAGGGCCTGTGGCTGCCGCTCATAACGCCGTTTCGCGACGGCGAACTCGACGAGGCGTCGTTACGCCGGCTCGTCAGGCACTATGCGGCCGGTCCGGTCGACGGCTTCATTCTCGCGGCGACGTCGGGCGAAGGCATGTCGCTCCGCGCGGACGAGCTCGAGCGGCTGGTGACGGTGACGCGGAGCGAGCTGTCCGGCAGCGGCCGCCGCCTGCCGATCCTGTTGGGCCTGTCCGGCGCCTCCACCGCGAAGCTTTTGGATGCGCTGGATGAGACCGCGGCCTGGCCGATCGACGGCTATCTGATCGCGAGCCCCTATTACATCCGCCCCTCGCAGCGCGGCCTGGTGCAGCACTTCACCGCGCTCGCCGATCACGCCTCGTGGCCGATCGTGCTCTACAACATCCCCTACCGGACCGGCGTCAGCCTCACCAACGAGACGCTGCTGCAGCTTGCCTTGCATCCGAACATCGCCGGCATGAAGGATTGCGGCGCCGACCGCGCGCAGTCGATCGACTTGCTGGGCCGACGGCCGCCAAACTTCGGCGTGCTGACCGGCGAGGACGCGCTGTATCACGAAGCGCTCGCCGACGGCGCCGACGGGGCGATCCTGCTGTCGGCGCATCTGGAGACCGACGCGTTCGCATCGGTGCGGACGCGGTTGAGGCAGGGTGACCGCGACGGCGCGCTTGTGTGCTGGAAGGCAATATCCGGACTGACCCGGCTGCTGTTCGCCGAGCCGAGCCCGGCGCCCGCCAAGTATTGGCTTAAGCGCTGCGGGCTGATCGACAGCGCGGAAGTGCGACTGCCGATGGTGGAGGTGAGCGCGGAACTCGCAGCGTTGCTGGACGAGGAAATCGAACGGCGCAGGCCACCGCTGTTGCGTCGGGCCTGAACGTCGCGCCAGGAGGCGCGCGAAGAGACGCACGAAGAGAAATGGCCGGCCACCGCTCGCCTTGGATGGCGAGCGGAAGCAATGCGCTTTAGCTGACCAGCAGGCGATAGGTCAGCACCGGCGCGAAGCCGAGCACCATCGCCCAGATGGCGAACGACGACACCAGCAGAACGTCATGCGCGCGCTGGGCGAGTTCGCTGGTCGGATATTTCCTGTCGTGCGCGATCATTGTGATTCCCCCCGGTTATGTTCCTTGAGGAGAAATGCCTACAGATAAAATTTTAATGTCCCGCCCGGGCCTTCGCTCGAAGTTGCGGCTTCGCGCTCACCAGACATTAACCAGGATCCCGCGGTGGTTAATCGGCGGTAGCAGGTGCGGTCAAATGCAAGCGAAATCGAAACCGGGTTTTTAAAACTGGCCGCGTATCAATGGACCCATAACAACAGCAACGCGGGGCCGCGTCGTGCATTTCGAATACAAGAACACCATGGCTCGGGAACAGGGCTTCAGCACCGAGGACATTCTGTGGGGCGTCGGCATCTGGTCGGTGATCCTGACGCTGTCGCCGGTCGTCGTATTCTACGTGCTGATGGTGGCGTAAGCCGCCACCTCCGCCGTCATTGCGAGCGAAGCGAAGCAATTCCTTCTTCTTTGCGGCGCGATAGATTGCTTCGCTTCGCTCGCAATGACGGCGATGGAGCTTTGCCTCACCCACAAAAGAAAAACGCGCGGAGCGCCGCGCGTCTTTGTCAGTCCAGAAAAATCAATCCAGAAAAGTAAAGCGGCGTTGTTACGCCGCCTGCTTGTGCATGGCGCCAGAAGCGGACGCTGACCCGCGGATCGCCTTGATCGAACGTTCGATCGCGCCCCACAGCCTGGTGATCTCGGCTGCGGCCCGGCCTTCCGCGTAATATTCGCGGGCGCCTTCGCCTTGACTGAGCGCCATGATCAGATCGGCGCGGTTGGTGATCTGGCCGCTCCACACCGGCGCGCGGAATTTCGCCAGCGCCTCGCGCGCGATGGTGACGATGCGGCTTTCGACGCCGTCACGTTCGGCGGGTGCGCCGTTGACCACGACCGCGTAGGGCTTGCGCGCCGAGCGACAGGTCTGAATCGTTTCCTGCACCGCATTGACGTCGAACACGCCCGGCCGCGCCGGAATGATCACCATCGTGGCATTGCGGATCGCGTCGTCGACGACGGCCGAAAGATTCGGCGGCGTGTCGATGAACACCCATTCGATGCCGTCGCGCTTGGCGGCAGCGACGATGCCGCTGACGGAATTCACCGCGGACTTGATCGGCGGTTCGTTGGTGCCGCGCAATTTGTGCCACAGAGTAAGCGAGCCCTGCGGATCGGCATCGACCAGCAGGATAGGCTTCGTTGCCTTGTGAACATGGGCAGCGAGATGAGCAGCCAGGGTACTCTTTCCCGAGCCCCCCTTACGCGAAGCGAAAACTATGACGTTCATACCTTGGCCTCCAGTTGACCCCAGAAGCTGAAAATGAATCAGCGGGCTGATTTGCGAAAGAAAAATTTATTGGATGCCGCGATGAAGCCACGTAATTGCCAACAAGGCTGGTTTTTGAGTCACACGTGTGAGCACGGTCACAACCGAAAACGGAATCGGTTGAAGGGCTTGATCGGCCTACGGCGTGCTTTTCGTGCGCTCACGTTCGAGCTTCGCACGCTGGCGCTCGAGCCATTTGCGCTCGATCCATCCGAGCCCCTGCGCCATCGGCTTCTGCAGCGGCGGCACGTCTTGTGCGAACAAAAGGAGTCCGAGCGGCAGCATCCAGAGCCCGAGCACCGGCAGGAAGCTGAGAAAGCCGCCAGCGACCAGCAGTATCGCGAGCGGAATGCGGGCGTAGATCGACGACGGCTTGCGTACCCAGCTGACGAACTTCGCCGGCCGTGGCGGCAGCTTCTTCTCGAACCAGGCAAAGTGCCGGTCGAGCTCTTTCTGGTGTTGGCTCAATGGACCCTCTCCTCTTGGCTAAAGGAGATGTTCATTGCAGAGACCGCAAACAAGCCGTCGGTTCACCGTGCGATGGGACTTGAAATGGCGGACCGCCGTCAGGTCGCCGGTTTCGCCGGCTTTTTGGTTTTGCCCGCCTTGGTGCTCACCGCCTTGCGCGGCGTTGCCGGCCGAATCACCGTCGGCCGCCCGGCCGGCCTGGCCGCAGCCTCGCGGGGCTCGTCGGGATCCGGCCCGAACTGGGCGCGGCAGGGCGGCGAGAGCTGGGATTTTTTGGCGACCATGCAGGCCGTCACGCGGCCGACATCGGGAATCTCGGCGCTGCACAGCCGGAACGCGTCGCCGGTGCAGGCCTGCTCCTGTTCGGGGGTGTAAGTCTGGCCGGCGGCGGGCGAGATCAAAACCGCGAGTGCGGTGGCCAGCAGCCATCCAAACCAGAAATTCCCTGCGCGAAAAATCGTCATCCATCCCCCCGGCCCGAAGCTTGGCGGAATTGTGGGTGAACGGATCGGGATTCGCAAGCACGGGTGGACAGCTCGCCACAGCACAAGTGTCGCGGCAGTCGAGATGGCAATTTGGGTTCGAGCGGTAATCCAGCCGAGTGAAGATTGGTACAGTTGGGTGGGCTCGAACCACCGACCTCCTGTTCCACAGACAGGCGCTCTAACCAACTGAGCTACAACTGCATCCCTCACGAGACCCCCAAAAAGGGGGTCGCGAATGGGCCGGAAACTAGGTGCAACGCCTCGCTTTGGCAAGGCCGGGAAGCACCTGATTATAGTCGTTCGGAAGGCATTTTGCGTTCATTTGCCGGGGCTCCACGGATGGCGGCAAATCATCCCTTGGCAGCAAAAAAACCTTGGCAGCAAAAAGCCCGGGCTAATCGCCCGGGCTTTCGTAGGCAAACACTGCAGCGATCGGTCAGGCGGCCGGCTTGTAGAGCTTCGAGGCGGAAGCCTTGATCGGCTCGACGGTCTCGGACGCGACCTTCTGGCCGAGCTCGGCGAGCTCCTTGGCTTGCGCTGTGAAGGTCTCGTACTGCTTGCGGGCATGCGAGGTCCACAGCTCCATTGCGGCCGCCGGCGTCTTCACGCCGAACAGCTCCTGCGCGAAATCAAGCGAGGAGGAAGTGTTGGCCTTGAAGAACTCGATCAGCTTTGCGTTGTACTCGCTGGCGCCCTTGCTGGCCGAGGTGAACACGGCCTCGATGGTGCCGTTGTGAGTTTCGGCGGCATCCTTGAACTTGGCGTAGCTGTCGCGGGCCTGCGAGACGCCTTTTTCGGCAAGCGCGCGCATCTGCTCGGGGACTTCGAACGGGATGATGGAGGCAGAGAAGGGATCGGTGGAACTTGTCACGGCTTGCATCCTTCACAATGGGGTTAAAACGGCATTTCCCCCTGCGGACCGCCGGGCAGGCAAGGCGGGCCGAAAGGTTACGCACACACACTCATGGAAAGTGCCCTTCCACGGGCTGGCCCAACTAGAACCAATATCGTGTCAAATTTGTGCAGCGCACTGCAATTTCTGATGCATCGCCGCATATTTAACCCGGAATACGGGTTCCAATCCCGGCTAGTCCGGTGCCGGGCCTCTCGCCGACGGCAGCCACTCACGCCTTCGGCTTCGCCGCGTCCATGGCGGCCTTGCCGACGGTCTGGCTCATTTCGCTGGCCTGCTCCGCCAGCGCCCGCATTTGCGCCTGCACATATTCGCCCTGCAGCCGCATCACCTCGGCCAGGTCTTTGGCCTTCAGCAATAATTGCGCGTGATCGAGCGAGGCCTGCACGTTCCTCTCCGCATAGGTGATGGCCTTGCTGCTGACATCCCTGGCGCCGGCGCGAACCGTGGCATTGCGTTCCTCGATCGAGCCGGCGGCGGTCTGCGCGGCACCGACGAATTTCTCGAAGGTCTTGCGGGCCTGCTCGACGCTCTCTTCCGCCATCGATCGCATTTCCTTGGGTATCTCGAATCGCTCTCGCACTTCGTCGCTCATGGTGCGTTCCTTTGCATTCGCAGGGATTGCGTTCGGATATTCGTCAGGGTGCCGCTCCGGAGGACGGATGCGGCGCCGGGAAAGTTCCCCGTTGAACCCTTGACGGCCGTTTGCAACCCACCCAACGCGGCGGGCGGCCAATGGGTCCCGCCGAATTAAGGTTATCCGCTGGTTAAATTGCGGTCGGCCGGCCGCGCGCCGTGGACCTGCCGCTGCCGGCTTGCGATAGTAAATGTTCCCTTAACGCTTTCGGCGTTCGGGCAGCCGATTTCGAAGCCGGACGGTCATGTAGCTGCGATGCAGGATGCGGAATTTCAATGGCTGGCCTCGAGCGACCCGCGACTGGCGGCCTATGCGGCGAGCCGCCTGCCCGCCTGGCTGTGGACGGCCGATGGCAGGCGGATCCTGTGGGCCAATCCGGCCGGCGCCCGCCTGTTCGGCGCGGCCAGTGCCGCAGCCCTTGCCGAAAAAACCTTCGGGCCGGCCGACCGGCACCGGCGGCAGATCGCGCGGCTCGCAGGCCGGCTGCTCGCCAACGGCGCCATCCGGCTGGAGCGCCTGCAGGGATTTGGCGCGGCGCCCGGCGGGCTTGCGACCTGCGGCTGCTCGCGGTTCGACTTTCCCAATGGCAGCCACGGCGTCCTGATCGCCGCCGGCAACATCGCGCTGATCGCGCCGCGGCCGGCGCAGGTGGAATCCAATCAGGTGGAATCCGATAACGAGATGCCGCCAGCCGCCGCATCATCAGAGTCACCTTCATCCGAGCCGCCTTCATCAGAGCCAGCCCCGCAGCCGAGCGCACCCGTCATCGAGCAACCGGTCGCGCCGCGGCCGGCTGCCGATGACCAGCAGCCGCCACCATCGGCCGAAGCGCCCGCCGGGTTTGCGTTGTTCGATGCGTTTGCCGAACCTGCCGCCGCCGACGAGCCGCCCGCCGCCGAAACCATTTCGCGCGCGCCACCGCCGGCCATCGAAGCATTTGCCGACCGGGCGCGCCGCCTGCCGCTGCGCTTCACCTGGCAGATGGATCGCGAAGGCCGCTTCACGCTCGGCTCCGACGAATTCGCAGGCCTGATGGGCCCGCGCACCATGGCCGCTTTCGGCCGGCCATGGCGCGAGATCGCCGAGACCTTTGGATTCGATCCCACCGGCCAGATGATGCAGGCCTTCGCGACGGGCGCCACCTGGAGCGGCATCACGCTGAACTGGCCGGTGGACGGCGGCGGCACCTTGCCCGTCGAACTGTCCGGCCTGCCGGTCTTCGATGCGGCGCGAAACTTCACCGGCTATCGCGGCTTCGGCGTCTGCCGCGATTTCGACGCCATCGCGCGGCTCGCCGCCCTACGGCTGGCGGAATTGTCAGGCGAGATGTTGACGCCGCAACAAGTGCCCGCTGCGCCATCTGCCGAGCCGGCCCGCGTTGCATCGCCTTTGCCTGATGAATTGCCAGAACCGATTGCCGCCAAAACTCCTGCTGTCGAGCCTTCACATAAAGATTTGGAAAAGCCCGTGGAAACTCCCAAGGAAGGCGTCAAGGAAGGCGTCGAGGAAAGCGTCGAGGACGCGCCGACGGAAACCGCAGCGGAACTGCCGGCAGACGCTGCCGCAAACGTCCTGCCGTTCCGCGCTCCCGGCGAGACGAAGCCGCTATCGCTGTCGCCGGTTGAAAACAACGCCTTCGACGAACTGGCTCGGCAATTGTCGGCGCGGCTCGACACCGAGAACGGCAACGAGGCGGACGAGGCCCGCGAAACCATCTTCGACCCGCTAGCCGCACCGGCTGTGCATGAAGCCGCGAGCGCGCCGCCCGAATGGCTGGCGCCGACCGAGCCGCCGGCGCATGGCGAAACCGCGCGCGACAAGGCGCTGCTCGATTTGCTGCCGGCCGGCATCCTGATTTACCGGCTCGACCGGCTGCTCTATGCCAACCCCGCCTTCCTGACGCAGATGGGCTATCCGAGCCTGCACGCGCTGGAAGATGTCGGCGGCCTCGACGCGCTCTATGTCGAACCCGGCACCTCCAACGCCTCCTCGACGTCGGACACCGGCAGGCCGGTGACGATCTCCGCAAGCCAGCCCGACGACGCAGATGCGCCTTCATCGGTGGCGGAGGCTCGCCTCTACACGATTTCATGGGACGGCGATTCCGCGCTGGCCTTGATCTTCTCGGGCACGCAACATCAGAGCGCGGCGATTGCGGCCGCCATCGCGCGAGCCGGGCCCGCATCGGAGGCTGACGTCTTCGAACCGGCGGTATCGAAGCTCGAACCGGCGGTATCGAAGCTCGAACCGGCGGAGCCTGACGCCTCCGAACCACCCGACGTCGGCCATGCCAACGCCGCGGACCTCGCCGCCATCCTCGACACCACGGCCGAAGGCATCCTGATGTTCGACGCCGAGGGCAACATCCATGCGGCCAACCGCAGCGCCGAAGCGCTGTTCGGCCATGACGGCGGCGAACTCGCCAAACGCAATCTCGCCGATCTGTTCGCGCCCGAAAGCCGGCACGGCGTGTTCGAATATCTCGTCGGCATCAGGGCTTCCGGCGTCGAAAGCCTGCTCGATCACGGCCGCGAGGTGCTGGCGCGCGAAAGCAAGGGCGGCATCATTCCGCTGTCGATGACCATGGGCCGCACCCGCCCGGATGGGCCGAATTTCTTCGCGGTGTTCCGCGACCTGTCGCCGGTCAAGAAGACCGAGAGCGAATTGCGCGAGGCGCGGCGGCTGACTGAGCGCGCCGCCAATGCCAAGGCCGACGTGCTGGCGCGGATCAGCCACGAGGTGCGCACGCCGCTGAACGCCATCATCGGCTTTTCCGAAGTGATGATCGCAGAGCGGTTCGGCGCGCTCGGCAACGAGCGCTACCTCGAATACATGAAGGACATCCGCGCCTCCGGCGAACGCGTGATCGCCATCATCAACGACCTGCTCGATCTCTCGCGGATCGAAACCGGCAAGCTCGATCTGGCCTTCACCAACCAGAACCTCAACGAACTGGTCGAGAGCTGCGTCGCGGTGTTGCAGCCGCAGGCCAATCGCGAGCGCATCATCATCCGTACCTCGCTGGCGCACATGTTGCCGCCGGTGATCGCGGATGCGCGGGCGTTGCGCCAGATCACGCTGAACCTGATCGGCAATTCGATCCATCTCGCCAATGCCGGCGGCCAGGTCATCGTCTCGACCGCGCTGTCCGATTTCGGCGAGGTGATGCTGCGCGTCCGCGACACCGGCCACGGCCTCAACGACAATGAGGTTGCCGCCGCGCTGCAGCCGTTCCGCACCCCTGCGCCATCGGATCGGGCCGAGAGTTCGGCCGTCAGCCTGTCGCTGACCAAAGCGCTTGTCGAAGCCAACCGCGCCAAATTCCAGATCAAGACCGGTGGCCGGTCCGGCACCCTGATCGAGATCGTGTTTCCGCACGCGGTCGCGCGCGCCTGACACAAATATCGAAAACAACCCCATGCAAAGTAGAATAGGCCGGAGCCGCGGAACATTGACGCGGCAGCCGACACTGCTTCTGGACAGCGGCGGCATTTCCGGATGATATGCGGCGAATTGACACACAATGGCTCGCCGTGAGCCCGGAGGAAACCCGATGATCCCGTTTCATACGCGCCTGTTCGGCGCGGCCGTCGCACTGACACTTGCAGCAGGCAGCCCTGCCCTCTCGCAGCAGCTCGAGCTCAAGATCATGGCGCCCGCGGCACCCGGCGGCGGATGGGATCAGACCGCACGCTCGATGCAGCAGGCGCTGGTCGCCGCCAAGATCGCGCGCAGCGTCCAGGTCACCAACGTGGCCGGCGCCGGCGGCAGCGTCGGCATCGCGCAGTTCGTCAACGGCGCCAAGGGCGACGGCAACCAGCTGATGGTGAACGGCTTCGTCATGGTGGGCGCGCTCGCCATGAACAAGTCGCCGGTGACGCTCGACCAGGTGACGCCGATCGCGCGCCTCACCGAGGAGATCCAGGTGATCGTGGTGCCGGCGAATTCGCCGATCAAGACGGCGCAGGATCTGGCCGCTGCCGTGAAGGCCGACATCGCCAAGGTCACCTTTGCCGGCGGCTCGGCCGGCGGCGTCGACCATGTGATGGCGGCGTTGTTCGCAGGCGCGATCGGCGCCGACGCCAAGAAGGTCAACTACATTCCATTTTCCGGAGGCGGCGAATCGCTGGCGGCCATTCTTGGCGCGAAAGTTACCGCAGGTATTTCGGGACTGAGCGAATACGATGGCCAGATCAAGTCCGGCAAGCTGCGCGCGCTCGGCGTGACGTCGGAGAAGCGCATACCGGGCGTCGACATTCCGACCTTCAAGGAACAGGGTATCGACCTCGTGCTGGCCAACTGGCGCTCGGTGGTCGCGCCTCCCGGCATCACGCCGGAACAGCGCAAGACGCTGAGCGACGCGGTCGAGAACATGGTCAAGTCGGATGCCTGGAAGGACATCCTCAAGCAGAAGGGCTGGGCTGACGCCTATCTTTCCGGCGATGCCTTCGCCGACTTCCTGAAGAAGGAGACCGCGCGCATCACCGAGGTGCTGAAGTCGGTCGGCCTCGTCAAGTCATGACGGACCTTCCGCAAGGCCCGGCGGCGCGGCGCGTCGATCGTGCGGGCGTGGTCATTGCCGCCGCGCTCGCCGCACTTGCGGTGGTGCTGGTGTGGGACTCGCGTCAACTGGCCACTACTACGATGTACGGCATGGGGCCCGAGGTGATGCCGGTCGTCATCGCCATCGGGCTCGGCCTGCTTGCGATCGGCAACCTGGTCGACGCGCTGCGCGGCAAACTGCCGCCGCGCGAGAGTGCTGATCCAAGGGCCGTGCTGCTGATCCTCGGCGGGCTGGCGCTGCTGATCGCCATTATCGGCCTCGGCGGCGGCTTCATCCTGGCGACGTCAGCGCTGTTCGTTACCACGTCGGCGGCGTTCGGACGACGTGCCATTCTCGCCGACTCCGCCATCGCGCTGGTGATGAGCACGCTGATCTATCTCGCCTTCGACCGGCTGCTGACGTTGAGTCTCCCCACCGGGCCTCTGGAAAGACTGCTGTAATGGAAACTTTCGCCGCGCTCGCGCATGGCATGGCTGTCGCCGTGCAGCCGATGAACCTGCTCTATGCGCTGATCGGCGTGTTCCTCGGTACGGCTGTGGGCGTGCTGCCCGGCATCGGTCCGGCGCTCACGGTCGCGTTGCTGCTGCCGGTGACCTACAAGCTCGATCCCGGCGGCTCGCTGATCATGTTCGCCGGCATCTATTACGGCGGCATGTATGGCGGCTCGACCACCGCGATCCTGATCAACACGCCCGGCGAAAGCGCATCGATGGCGACCGCGCTCGAAGGCAACAAGATGGCCAAGGCCGGCCGCGGCGGGCCGGCGCTGGCGACATCAGCGATCGGCTCGTTCGTCGCGGGCACCATCGCCACCATCGGCCTCGCCTTTCTGGCGCCGTGGCTGGTCGATTTCGCGGTGCGCTTCGGGCCTGAAGATTATTTCGCGCTGATGTGCGTGGCCTTCGTGACGGTGTCCGCCACCTTCGGGGATTTACCGATCCGCGGACTGACCAGCCTGTTTGTCGGGCTGACGCTCGGGCTTGTTGGCATCGACAAGCTCACCGGCCAGGCAAGGCTCGCTTTCGGCATCCCCGAACTGCTCGACGGCGTCGAGGTGACGACGCTGGCGGTCGGGTTGTTCGCCGTCGGCGAAGCGCTTTACGTCGCCTCGCGCCGGCATCACAGCGAGGAGAAGATCGAGCCAGTGCGCGGCTCGCTATGGATGACGAAGGAGGACTGGAAGCGGTCATGGAAGCCATGGCTGCGCGGGACGATGTTCGGCTTTCCGATCGGCGCGCTGCCGGCCGGCGGCGCGGAAATTCCGACGTTCCTGTCCTACTCGACCGAAAAGCGGCTAACAAAATACCCCGATGAATTCGGCAAGGGCGCGATCGAGGGCGTCGCAGGGCCCGAAGCCGCCAACAATGCTTCCGCCGCCGGCACGCTGGTGCCTTTGCTGACGCTCGGCCTTCCGACCTCGGCCACCGCTGCGATGATGTTGGCGGGCTTTCAGCAATACGGCCTCAACCCGGGACCGCTGCTGTTCGCCGAGCGGCCCGACCTGGTATGGGGCCTGATCGCCAGCCTGTTCATCGCCAACGTGATGCTGCTGGTTCTCAACCTGCCGCTGGTCGGCCTGTGGGTGAAACTGCTCGCGATCCCGCAGCCGTGGCTCTACGCCGGCATTCTCGTGTTCGCGACCATGGGCACCATCGCGGCAAAGCCCTCGGTGATCGAACTCTCGATGCTGGCAGGCTTTGGCGTGCTGGGATTCCTGATGCGCCGTTTCGATTTCCCGATCGCACCCGTCGTCGTCGGGCTCATCCTGGGGCCGATCGCCGAAAGCCAGCTGCGCCGCGCGCTCGCCATTAGCCTCGGCGATCCCATGGTGCTGCTGCAGAGCCCGATGTCGGCCACGCTGCTCGGCATCGCGCTGATCGCGCTAGTGGCGCCGTTCGTGCTGAAGGGACTCGATCGGTTCAGGGCGAGCGAGGACTAGGGCGCGGACTTATCAACGGGCAGCCAAATTCGGATTGACGCGAGTTTGAATTCACTTCCGCTTTCGGCGTCGCAGTGGACACGGCTGGACTTGCCGCTGGGTCACCCCTGTCGCGAATGACGCCATGCCGACGTCTTGGACGCGGTGCAGCGCGGTATCCGAAGGTCTCTTAGCTGTTGATCTATCTCAATGCAGCTTTTGCGAGTTGGCAGACGGTCAATGGTCGATTTCCGCAGGCCAGCAGCCTCGGGTTAGACAACGCCCATTGTTGACCACAGTCTGACGCGCGCACAGCAGGACAGTAGCGAGGTGAGTAACCATGGCCGCGACAATCTACCTTCTTATTCTTGTCGCTGCGTTCATAGGCATCGTGATCTGGGTGTTCGGCCGCAAGCGCAAAGCTCGCTTTGAGGCGGAAGCCCGGATTCCTCTCGACGATAACAAGGGTAATCAGTCATGACTGATGGCCCGTTGATTGGCCCCAGAACAGTCCCAATCGGCGATGCCGAAGTTGCATAGCACGCACGCCAGTGACGGAGCAAAGGTGGATGGCGGTTCCATCAGTCGCCAGCAAAGAGGCGAACGCCACCACCGTCGCCTGCTTAAGGTGCCGAGATCATGAGATTGATTAAGCGTCTTCTGCGACGGTTGCTGATTTTTGGATTGGGCATCTTTTGTGTCTGGTTGATCGTCTTTGTCGTCTTTGAAACCGCGGACCGCAGGTTACCTTGGATCCTGGCCGTCAGCATCACCTATGGAATCGCCGCGTATATTGTTCTGCCGCGCGCCATTCGCGTGGGACTGAAGATCCTCCAACGCAAACGCGTGCCTAGTTACACCATTACGGGCGACGGTTTACCTGGAGACCCAGTGAACGTCGCACTCACGGGCACCCTCCAGCAGCTCCGCGCGGCCTTTGCGGCGCTCGGCTGGTCGGAAGCAGATCGGCTCAGTCTAGCCAGCTCATGGGGCATGATCCGTGCTTTCGTATTCAACTCTCCGTACCCCAGCGCCCCGTTCAGCACCCTCTATCTTTTTGGCCGCGGCCAAGACATTGGCTTTCAAAAGGCGATCGATAATAGTCCACGAAAGCGCCATCACATCCGGTTCTGGGCTTTGAGCCTAACGCGTGCCCGGGACACCTGGGGAGCAGCGGACTTCTGGCTGAACACCAAACGCCCGCCGGACAATGAACGTGCTCTGTGGGTAGGAGCCGGCACCAGGGACACCGGCTTGTCCCTAACTCGCCTCACATTTCAGATCACCCACGCCACGGACTCTGATACGAATGCGGAGCGCGACTATATCGTCGGTGAATTGAGGAAAAATCGATCTATCGAGGCGGAGCAAGTGTATCAGGCCGGCCAGAATCTCTCCACCGAACGCGTCAACCGCTACATTACTGATGGCGAGATCATGTTGGCGAGGTTGGTGGTGAATGGCGATTGACGCCAAAGTTAGGCATTACTGTCGCTATGTGACAAGCAGTCGTGGGAATGTCCGCTGGCGGTCGTTGTGCCGCTATCGATCTCAATGGGAGCTGATCCATGAAATGTACCAAGCGGTCGTTTATCGTCCTCTGCATGGTCTTAGCAGTGCCTCTGTCCTTGAGTATTGGAAGAGTCAATGCGCGCGATGCCGATGACGCTACCAGTGCGTTAGCACGCGCACAGACCGCTAAGCAGCAATGCATAAGCACCTGTCGTGCACGCTATCGCGACTGTCGTCGTCTGAACCAGTTGCCGTCGTTCGAGTGTCGGGGTGTTTACCAGGACTGCACCCGATACTCTTGTACTGGTTTAGGACCGGGATGACTGCCGTACCTTTTGCTGCCCCGACCTCTCGATCCCTGCTGACCGCGTCGCCGCTCTGACCGAATGATGCTGCACAGCATCAGCCCGGATGTGGCACTTAGCGTCGTTTCGCTGCGATGCGGAATTTGGTCCGCTATCGGCGCATACGTCGAGTAGCCATCAAGCCGATCTATGGCTACCCGCCCTGATCCTTCCAACGGGGCGATGAGCCCCGCCTATAGATCACGGACGGCACAATTCTTGCTCGAATCCACTATGCCTGAATACATCCGCCTGCGGATCGCCTGTTTCCTAGGCATTTTGGACTTGAATCATTATGCGCTGCCTCGTCGTTGCCGATTTGCATTATTCATTGCCGCAGTTCGACTGGCTGCTGGCGGCCGCGCCGGAATTCGACGTCGTCATTTTCGCCGGCGACGCGCTCGACATCGGATCGTTCGTCGATTTCCGCGCGCAGATCCTGGTCGTGAAGAAATACCTGTCGCTGCTGTCAGGCATGACGCGGGTCATTTTCTGCTCGGGCAATCACGACCTCGACGACCGCAGCGCCGAAGGCGAGAAAATCGCGCGCTGGGTCGGCGATGTCAGAGAACTCGGCATCGCCTGCGACGGCGACGACCTCACCATCGGCGACACGCACTTCACGGTGTGTCCGTGGTGGGACGGGCCGCTGGTCAAGAGCCGCCTCGAAGCCCAGCTTCGCGACGCCGCAGCCGAGCGCGCGCAGCGCTGGATCTGGGTGCATCACGCGCCGCCGGCGAATTCGCCGACGAGCTGGGGCGGCAAGCGGTTCTTCGGCGATGTCGAGCTGGTGCAGTGGATCGCGCAATACCAGCCGTCGATGGTGATCTCCGGCCACGTGCACCAGTCGCCCTTCATCCCCGACGGTTCGTGGTTCGACCGGCTCGGCGAGACCTGGGTGTTCAACACCGGCCTGCAGCACGGCCGTCCACCGGTCTGTATCGTGCTCGATCTCGACGAGGGTGCCGCGTTCTGGCTGGCGGCCGGCGAAGCGCGGCGCATCGACCTGCGCGCGCCGCTGCAACGGCCGGCTGCGGAAATCGAGGCCGCGCCGCCGTGGCTCACATCCTTGGGTCGGATTGCCGATCCGAACCTGGCGACACCTGCGTCGGCGGCAGGTTGATCATGCTCTGCAGGATTTCGCCGACCATCGAGAGATGGTTACCCTGACCGGCATATTGATGCATCAGGTCGGCCAGATAGGTGTTGGCGACGTTGAGGCGTTGCGCCAGCAGGCGCGCGATCAACAAAGCCATCGCCGGCTGGTCGCGCAGGAACGCCGCGGCGTCGTCGAACTCGTAGATCACCGAATCGGACGCGGCGCGAACGGTCGCCGTGTGCGGCTGATCGAGCAGGACCGACATCTCGCCGAGCATCGCCCCCGGTTCGGTGAGAACGGCGACGACGCTGTCACCTTTGATGACTTCGAGCTTTCCCTCGAGCAGCACGAACAGATGTCCGGTCTTGCTGCCCTCATGAAGCACGAGCGTGCCCGCCGGCACGGCTCGCTGAATTCCTCCAGTGCAATAATCCAGAACCGCCCGCATCCAGCACCCACCACCTCAAGCCTTGGCGCAAGACTAGCAGGCCGACGACGATCGTCGAACGGATAATGTATTCCGCGTGCTTAAATTGTCGGCATCGGTGGAGGCTGCGTGGATCAGGTCGCCACGGCGCGTACCTTTGGCGAGGGCAGGAAATCGCCGATCGCATCCAGGAAGGCCTCGGGCGATTGCAGCTGCGGGACATGCGCACAGCCCGCAATGATCTCAAGATGCGCCTGCGGCAGCCCGACCGCCAATTCATGCGACATCGGCGGCGGCGTCGCCTCGTCATGCTCGCCGACCAGCACGAGGACGGGGAGTTTTACCTTGTCGAGTTCGGGGCGCAGATCGAGGCCGGCCAGCGCCTCGCAGGCGGCGCAGAACACCTCGGGGTCGGTTTTCAGGAATGCCGCGCGGCGATCGGCCATCAGGTCCGGATGGTCAGCCTGAAACGCCGGCGCAAACAGCCGGCGCATGGCGACGTCTGTAATCGCCGCCAGCCCCTTCTCCCGCGAAGCGGCCACCATGGCGCGGAAGGCTTCGCGTCCGGGTTCTGAAAACGCCGCGCCGCAATCGGCGAGAATGAGTCTTGTCGCGATACCGGGATGGCGAATGGCCATCTGCAGGGCGACGAAACCGCCATAGCCGTTGCCGAGCACGATGGCTTCATCGCCTCCGGCCGCGTCCTTTACCGCTTCCGCCATCCGGTCGGCGACCTTCATGAGACCGCCGCTGACTGCCCGCGATCGGCCGAAGCCCGGCAATTCCGGAACAATCACCCGGAACGATCGCGACATCAGGGGAACGACGGCATCGAAGCTGGCGCGATCCGACAGCAGCGAATGAAACAGGAAGAGCGGCGGGCCCTCGCCGACCTCTGCCGCATTGACGGTGCCGTTGGCGAAAAGCCGATCCATTCCAGTCTCTCTTTCAGGTTTCAGGGCTTCAGGTTTGCGAGGCTTTCAGGACAAGCCGCCCATGCGGGGCGTCCTTTGTCGGCCCGCCCTCTTGATAAATCAAAATTCAGTCTTTTCAAGCCTTCGTCACTTGACGTGATATTTCACGAGTGCAAGATTATTGGTACGGGCGAAGGAAGTTTGGAAAATTTCGATGCTTTTGCGGGAAAACGTCTACGAAAACCTGCGCTCTGATATTCTAACCTGCCGCTTGGCCCCAGGTGATGATATGCGAGAGCAGGAGCTGGCCGAGCGTTATTCCGTCAGTCGCCAGCCGGTTCGCGAGGCGTTGCTGAGATTGGAGCGCGAGCATCTGGTTACGGTGCTGCCGCGCCAGGGCTACCGGGTCAACCCGATCTCGCTGTCGGATGCGCGCGACCTGTTGCGGTTCCGCTTCGCGCTGGAGCCGGCCTGCGTTGCCGAAGCGATCGAGAGCGCCAGCGACGACGTCCTGAAGTCGCTGAATGAATTCCGCCTGTTTGCGGGAAACCATGAAGACTTCATCGCCTACAACCGCGCCTTCCACTCGGCGCTGGCCCACGCCTCCGGCAATCGCCGAATGGCGACGGCGCTGTGCGACCTGATCGGACAGGCCGACCGCCTGGTGCGCGTCAGCGTCGCCAACGTGAAGGGCCACGATCCGACGCAGCTGGTGGCCGAGCACGTCGCCCTGATCGAGGCGATGCAGCGGCGCGACGGGCGAACCGCGGCCCGCATCATCAAGGCGCATATCGCGCAAACCGAAAAACGCGTGCTGCCGGCGCTGAAGCGCAACGCCGTGATCGTCGAAGGAAGAGATCGATGAATATCCCTGCCAAACATTCCGCCATCGAAGTCGAAATCCACGGCAACTTTGTCGACGGCCGGGAGATCGAGGCCGGCGCGGGCCAAATGCTCGACGTCCGCAATCCCGCCACCGGTGACGTGATCGCGCGGATTCCGAATTCGACAACCGAGGATATCGACCGCGCGATGAAGAGCGCGCGCGCCGCGTTCGAAGGCAGAGCGTGGGGCGGCATGGACATCCGCTCGCGCGCAAAACTCGTCAATCGCCTCGCCGACGCCTTCGAGGCCAATCTCGATACGCTGTACCGGCTGGAGACGCTGAACAATGGCCGGCCCGTCAACGAGACACGCGCGCAGCTTTCGCGGCTGCCGGATTTCTTCCGCTACTTCGCCGGGCTTGCACTGGCTCGCCGCGATTCCGTGATCCCGGTCGAGGGCTCATATCTCAACTACACGCTGCGCACGCCGATCGGCATCGTCGTCAACTGCACGCCGTTCAACCATCCGCTGATGATCATGTGCAAATCGCTGGCCGCCGTCCTGGCGAGCGGATGCGTCACCGTGGTCAAGCCGTCGGAATACACGCCGCTGACGACATTGAAACTGGCGCAGATCTTCACCGAGGCGGGGCTGCCGCCCGGCGTGTTCAACGTCGTGCTCGGGCTTGGCCAGAGCGCCGGCAAGATGCTGGCCGAACATCCCGATATCAACAAGCTGGTGCTGACCGGCGGCACCGAAGCCGGCCGCATCGCCGGCGGGGCTGCGGCAAAAGTGTTCGCGCACCAGACCATGGAGCTCGGCGGCAAGACGCCGGTCATGGTGTTCGACGATTACGACGTCGATCAGGCCGTCAACTACGCCGCGTTCGGTGCTTTCATCGGCGCCGGCCAGACCTGCGTCTGCGCGTCACGCCATATCGTGCAGGCCTCGATCTATGACGAATTCGTCGAGAAGCTGAAGGCGAAGACGCAAAGTATCCGCATCGGCGATCCCTTCGATCCCACAACCCAGCTCGGGCCGGTGATCTCGGCGCGGCAGCGCGACCGCGTGCTGTCCTATTCGCAATACGGCCGCGAGGATGGCGCGCGGCTGGTGACCGGCGGCGTTGCGGCAAGGGTGCCCGGCCATGAGAACGGCTTCTTCGTCCAGCCAACGGTGTTCGCGGACGTGAAGTCGGACATGCGCATCTTCCAGGAGGAAGTGTTCGGTCCGTTCACGTCAGTGACGCCGTTCAAGGACGAAGCCGACGCGCTCCGGCTCGCCAATGATTCACCGTTCGGGCTGGCGGCGGCGATCCGCACCCGCGACGTCGGCCGCGCGCACCGCGTGGCAGCAGCCGTCAAGGCCGGCATCGTCTGGATCAACGATCACCACCGCCTCGATCCGGCTTCGCCCTGGGGCGGCGTCGATGATTCCGGCATCGGCCGCGAGTTCGGCACCGAAAGTTTTGACGATCACTTCAACACCAAGAGCGTGATGATCGCGACCCACGACCAGCCGTTCGACTGGTATCGCGACACGGCAACCCAACGACGATTGAACTGAACAAAACCAACGGCCAACCGGTTCCAGAGAAAACCGGCGCCGCATGCAAGGGGGAAACTTGATATGGCTCTCGCAGTAAACGCCGGCGCACGTCTCGACCGGCTCCCGATCACGTCGTTTCACTACCGAATTTTCTGGCTGGTCGGCGCCGGCATGTTTTTCGATGGATACGATCTCTATATCGCCGGTGGCGTGCTGGCGTCTGTGGTGCAAACCAAGTTCTCGACCGTCCCGCAAAGCCTGCAGTTCATTTCGTTGACCTTTGTCGGCATGACGATGGGTGCGCTGATTACCGGCTTTGTCGGCGACAAGTTCGGGCGGCGGTTCACTTATCAGATCAATTTGCTGATCTTCGGGCTGGCGTCGCTGGCGGCGGCCTTTGCACAGGACATGAATCAGCTGATCGCCTGCCGCTTTGTGCAGGGCCTCGGCCTTGGCGCCGAAATCGTCGTCGGCTATTCGACGCTGACGGAGTTCGTTCCGCCGAAGACGCGCGGGCGCTGGCTCTCGATGATGGCGTTCATCGTGGTGGCCGGGTTCCCGGTGACCGCCTTGCTCGGCTATCTGATCATCCCAGCCTGGGGATGGCGTCCGATGTTTATCATTGCCGGAGTTGGCTCCCTCGTCGTCTGGTATCTGCGCAAGAACCTTCCGGAATCGCCGCGCTGGCTTGAATCGCAAGGCCGCACCGCGGAAGCCGAAACGTTGATGCGCTCGATCGAAACCGAAGCCGCCGGCGGAGGCTCGCTGCCGCCGGTGGCGGTGCCGGCGCCGGTGCCTCAGGTCGCCGCATCCGACATGCTGAAGCCGCCGCTGCTGCAACGCCTGATCGTCGGTTCCTGGGTGCTGATTACGATCAATACGTTGATCTTCGGATTCGTGATCTTCCTGCCGCAGTTCTTCCTGCGCCAGGGGCTGACGATTGCCAATTCCCTGGCCTATACGCTGGTGTTGTCAATCGCATCGCTGGTTGGTTGCACGCTCGGCGCCTATTTGTCCGACGCGATTGGACGGCGCTGGAGCATCATCGGTGCGTCGGTCGTCACCATCGTCAGCGGCTACATCTATGCCCGCTTCAACGCTGGCTCCGATCCGGCCATCGTGTTGAGCGTCGGATTCGTGCTGATCGTCGCAATCTATGTCCAGACCGCGATCCTGTTTGGTGTCTATACGCCGGAACTGTTCCCGACCGAGATCAGGCTGCGCGCCAATGGCATCTGCAACACGCTCGGACGGGGCGCAACCGTCGTCTCGCCCTTCGTCGTCGGTGCTCTGATGGCATCTTACCAACTGCCGGGCGTGGTCTGGCTGATGATCGGCCTTGTGGTCATCCAGATTGTGGTGGTGTGGGCCTGGGGCGTGGAGCCGCGCAATCGGGGGCTGGAGGATGTCGCTACCGCTGCAGTGTAATGGCAGCGGGATTGCTCCGGAAACGGTTGGCTTGATATCGACCTGATGAAGCATCGAGATTGACGCTCGCGCTGCGGTGCGGGCGTCATAGCGGATTGCGTCGCGGCGCCCGCGGGCAACCCGTTCTGGAATTCCTCTAAAACCACCCATTCGCGACATCGCGTCGCGCGTCGCGCGGTGCCCGCTGCGCTAGTCACTCCGGCATCGTCACCATCCGGCCGGAGTCCCCTCATCATGTTGAATTCTCGCGCATTCACCACATCTGCGGTGTTGCTTTGTCTGACGTCAGCCGTCCTCTCGACGGGGGCATCCGCCGAAGGTGGCGAAGTCAACGTCTACACCTATCGCGAAACCAAGCTGATCCAGCCGCTGTTCGACGCCTTCACCAAGGACACCGGCGTCAAGGTCAATGTCGTCTCGGCGAGTTCGGGCCTCGAGCAGCGTATGAAGGCGGAAGGCGCCAACAGCCCCGCCGACGTACTGCTGACGGTCGATCTGGGCCGCCTCGACGATGCCGTGCAGGCCGGCGTCACCCAGCCAATCAAGTCGGTGGTGATCGACGAGATCGTGCCGGCGCAGTACCGCGATCCCGATGGCCACTGGGCCGGCATTTCGATGCGCGCGCGGGTGATCTACGCGTCGAAGGACCGCGTCAAGCAGGACAAGATCAGCTACGAAGAGCTCGCCGATCCCAAGTGGAAGGGCAAGATCTGCATCCGCTCCGGCCAGCACATCTACAATAACGGCCTGTTCGCGGCCTACACCGCGAAGTACGGCGAGGCCAAGGCCGAGGAATGGCTGCGCGGCGTGAAGGCCAATCTGGCGCAGAAGCCGTCGGGCGGCGACCGCGAAGCCGCGCGCGACGTCGCGGCCGGCAAGTGCGACATCGGCATCGGCAATACCTATTACTGGGCGCTGATGATGAACAACGATCCCGAGAAGAAGCCGTGGGCGGAAGCCACCAGGGTGATCCTGCCGACCTTCGAGGGCGGCGGCACCCACGTCAATCTCTCCGGCGTGCTGCTGGCCAAGCACGCGCCCAACAAGGCCAACGGCGTCAAGCTGATCGAGTGGCTTGCCGGCGAAAAGGCGCAGCAGATCTATGCCGACTCCAACTACGAGTACCCGGTTCGATCAGGCGTCGCCGTCAACCCGACGATTGCGGGCTATGGCAAGCTGACCGCCGATCCGCTCCCGATCGCCAGGATCGCCGCCAGCCGCAAGGCAGCCTCGACGCTAGTGGACAAGGTCGGGTTCGATAATTGATCGCACCAACGCGCGAAAACATTTCCACCAACATGCCCTCGCCCTCGGCGGGAGAGGGCATAATGCTGATTGGGCTTCCGGCTTCTCGCCGGTGTGAGCCCGCGTGACCCGAACCACGCACTCGGACCGGATCGCCGCAGCGATCGCGGTCGCGACCGCCATTCTTGTCGCGGCCCCCGTCATCTCAATCATCGCATTGGCGATGCAGCCGGCGCCTGACGTCTGGCAGACCCTCATCAAATACGTGCTGCCGCGGAGCCTTCTCGACACCGCGCTGCTGCTTTTCGGCGTCGCCGCATTGTCGCTTGCGATCGGCGCCGGCACGGCGTGGACGGTGTCGCTGCATGAATTCCGCGGCCGGCAAATGCTGCTCTGGCTGCTGCCGCTGCCGCTCGCGATCCCGACCTATCTCGCCGCTTACGTCTATGTCGATCTGTTCGAGCCGCTCGGCCTGGTCCACCAGACGCTCGCGCTGTGGCTGCCGCTGCAGGACGCGGTGCGCCTGCTTCCCAGCCTGCGCTCGCTGCCCGGCGCCATCATCGTGATCGCGCTGGTGCTCTATCCCTACGTCTATCTGTCGGGGCGCACCATGTTCCAGTTCCAGAGCGCGGAGTTCACTGAAGCCGCAAAGACGCTCGGCGCCGGGCGCTGGACCACCTTCTGGCGCATCTCGCTGCCGATGGCGCGGCCCGCTCTCGCCGTCGGTGTCGCGCTGGTGTCGCTGGAAACGCTGAACGACATCGGCGCCAGCGAATATCTCGGCGTCCGCACGCTCACGGTGTCGGTGTTCACGACCTGGCTGAACCGCGGCAGCCTTGCCGGCGCGGCGCAGCTGTCCTGCTTCATGCTGGCGATCGTGGCCGGACTGATTGCGATCGAACGTTACGGGCGGCGCAACGTTACGACGGAGTTTTCTGCCGAAAGCCCGCGGCTGACGCAGCGGACGACGCTTGCCGGCATCAAGGGCGGCTTGGCATTCGCCGCCTGCATGATGCCGGTCTGCCTCGGATTTCTGGTACCGCTGTGGTATCTCGCGCATCAGAGTTTCAAGCGCGGGCTGTTTGCGAATTTCGACATGGCGCTGTGGCGCGACGCCTTCAACTCGGTCGCGTTCGCGAGCCTTGCCACGCTCGCCGCGCTGCTGCTCGGCTTTGCGACCATTCTGGCCTGGCGCTGGCGGCCGAACCGGCTGCGCTCCGTCGCGATGAACATCGCGCAATTGGGTTACACGCTGCCCGGGCTGGTGCTGGCGCTCGGGCTGCTGGCGCCGGTGCTCGCCATCGACAACGCGCTGAACGCGCTCGCCGCTTCGCTCGAACGATCGCTGCCGGGACTGATCATGGTCGGCTCGGGTGCCGCCGTTGTCATCGCCTATGTGATCCGCTTTCTGGCGGTGCCGACCGGATTCATCAAAGCAGGGTTCGAGCGGATTCCACGCGATTACGACGACAGCGCGCGCGCGGTCGGCGCTCGCCCCGCCACCACGATGCGGTTGATCCATCTGCCGCTGCTGCGCCCCGCCATGCTCGGCGCCGTCATCGTGGTGTTCGTGGATTGCCTGAAGGAGTTGCCGGCAACGCTGCTGCTACGGCCGCTCAACGTCGAAACGCTGGCGACCTCGATCTACCAATACGCCAGCCGCGGCAGCTTTGAGGAAGGCGCGCTGGCAGCCTTGTTGATCGTCGCCGCCAGCATCGGTCCGGTGGCGTGGCTGACGCGGTTTTCAGACATACCGAGCGGGCCGGCGTGAGGTAACAACGCAGCAACTCATAGACCCTCATGGTGAGGAGGCGCACAGCGCCGTCTCCGGACGATGCTTCGCATCGCTGGGAGAACCACGAGGCCCGGCTGTTGCCATTCATCCTTCGAGACGCCGCTGCGCGGCTCCTCAGGATGAGGTCTGACAGCTTACGCGTTCTTCAGCGCGACGCGGAACTCGGCTTCGGTCTTGGCCTTCACTTCGTCCAGCGTAACGCCGTCGGCGAGTTCGATCAGCGCCATGCCGTCCTTGCCGTGCTTGTCGATGGTGAAGACGGCGAGATCCGTCACCACCATGTCGACCACCTTCTCGCCGGTCAGCGGCAGATTGCACGTCTTCAGAAGTTTCGGGCCGTCCTTGGCGGAGTGCTCCATCACCACCACGACGCGCTTGACGCCGGCGACGAGGTCCATCGCGCCGCCCATGCCCTTCACCATCTTGCCGGGGATCATCCAGTTGGCGAGGTCGCCGTTCTGCGCCACCTGCATCGCGCCGAGAATCGACAGATCGATATGGCCGCCGCGCACCATGGCGAAGGACTCGGCCGAGGAGAAATAGCTGGTGTCGGGCAGCTCGCTCACCGTCTGCTTGCCGGCATTGATGAGGTCGGCGTCTTCCTCGCCCTCGTAAGGGAACGGGCCCATGCCGAGCATGCCGTTCTCGCTCTGCAGGCTGACGTCGATGCCCTCGGGGATGTAGTTCGAGACCAGCGTCGGAATGCCGATGCCGAGATTGACGTAATAGCCGTCGCGCAACTCTTTCGCGGCGCGCGCAGCCATCTGTTCACGGGTCCAGGCCATTTCAGTTCTCCTGTTTGGCGCTCAAGCCGCGGGCCGCGGGCGGGTGTTGCGGAACTCGATCCGCTTCTTGGCCGTGCCCACTTCGATGATGCGTTTGACGAAAATGCCGGGCGTATGGATGTGATCGGGATCGAGTTCGCCGGCCGGAACCAGATGCTCGACCTCGGCCACGGTGACCTTCGCGGCGGTGGCCATCATCGGGTTGAAGTTGCGCGCGGTCTTGCGGTAGATCAGGTTACCGGCGGTGTCGCCCTTCCAGGCGTGGACAATGGCGAGGTCGGCGAACAGGCCGCGCTCCATGATGTACTTCTCGCCGTCGAACTCCTTCACTTCCTTGCCTTCGGCAATGAGCGTGCCGACGCCGGTCTTGGTGTAGAAGGCCGGAATACCGGCGCCGCCGGCGCGGATGCGCTCGGCCAGCGTGCCCTGCGGGTTGAATTCGAGTTCCAGCTCACCGGCGAGGTATTGCTGCGCGAACAGCTTGTTCTCGCCGACATAGGACGAGATCATCTTTTTGATCTGCCGCGTTTCCAAAAGCCTGGAGAGGCCGATGCCGTCGACGCCCGCATTGTTGGAGATGACCGTCAAACCCTTGACGCCGGAATCGCGGATCGCGTCCGACAGGGTCTCGGCGATACCGCACAGGCCGAAGCCGCCGGACATGATCATCATGCCGTCCTTGAGAACGCCATCGAGTGCCGATTTGGCGTCGGGGTAAACCTTTTTCATGGAATATGACCTGATGGAGGGAACGGCCGTCGGCCGGCATTATCTCCGAATTATTAGGCGAATTCTTCGCGGTGCGTCAATGATGCGGGGATTATGCCGCCGGACCGCCCACCGGGCGCCCCCTCGGCCTTGAAAGCGTCAAGAAAACCCTTCAAGTTGCGTGGGTTGGCACGGGCTTACCGACACGGCGCCTGCCCTGACCAAGTAGACCCTTAAATCAACAAGTCCCGTAGCATCAACCCGAGTTCGGTTTAGCCAGATCCGGATATGTCATTGACGATGGCCCAAGGAATGAAGCGCCTCGGCATGCCGATTGCGGCGCTGTTCGGCGTGGCCGTGCTGGCCCTGACCGGAACCTCCTGGTTCCTCAACCGCGACGCGCTGCGGCAGGCGGTCGAAGCGCAGATCCGCGAAGTCACCGGGCTCGATCTGGTCGTCACCGGGGCGATCGACGTTTCGGTGTTTCCGGGCAGCTACGTCTCCTTTCATAATGTCGGGCTGAAGGGCGGCGGTACCACCGACCCCGCGCTGCAGGTCGACGTGCTGACCGCGAACCTGCGCCTGCTGCCATTGCTGCTGCGCCGCTTCGAAATCGCCGATGTCATGATGTTGCGGCCGCATATCCGCGTCATCAGGGAAGCGGGCGGCGAGAGCAACTGGACGCCGTTCGTCGAACGGATCGCGCGCACGATGAAGCCCGGCGCCGAGAACCAGGTGTCGTTTTCCGAAATCAGGATTCAGGATGGCGTGCTCAAATACGAGGACGCGGCAAACCATGTTACCGAGCAACTCGGCGACATCGATCTCTCGCTGGCCTGGCCGTCGATCTCGCGCTCGTTCGCGGCGACCGGGCAATTCGACTGGCGCAATGAGCGCGTCGACGGCTCGATCTCGGCCAGCGACTTCGTCGCGATGCTGTCGGGCGACCGCTCGGGCCTGAAGGCGCGCCTCGTCAGCGCGCCCTTGAAACTGGCCTTCGACGGCTCGGTCGCCAACCGCACCAGCCTGATGATGGAAGGCACCGTGACCGTCGACAGCCTGTCGCTGCGCAACGCGCTGCGCTGGATGGGACAGGCGGTGCCCGGCAGCGGCGGCTTCGGCCGCTTTGCGCTGAAAGCCCGCGCCAATGTCGTCGGCGCCTCTGTCGCGCTCACCAACGTAAATGTCGAACTCGACGGCAATGTCGCCGAGGGCGTGATGACCTTCGCCAATAACGGCCGGCAGGCGCTGCAGGCGACGCTCGCCGCGGGCAATCTCGATTTCACGCCCTACATCTCCACGGTGCGGCTGCTGGCGAGCGGCGCGCGCGACTGGAACCGGCAATTGTTCGATCTCACCTCGTTGTCCGCCACCGATCTCGATATGCGGCTGTCGGCGGCACGGGTGACGGTCGGCCCCACGAAACTCGGCCGCACGGCATTCGGCGCCAATTTGCGCGGCGGCGCGCTGGCGCTCTCGATCGGCGAAGCGCAGATGTATGGCGGCATCGGCAAGGGCTCGATCGGGATCGCGCGGTCGGATGCGATCGCCGACGTCAAGGCGCAATTCCAGTTCACCGATGTCGATTTGCAGGCCTGCGCCAGCGAATTGTTCGGCATCACAAAACTCTCCGGCCGCGGCAATCTCGGGGTTTCGCTGACGGCCTCCGGCTCGAGCCCGTTCGGCCTCGCTTCCTCGCTCGACGGCACCGCGACGATGATCGGCCATGACGGCGCGATCGCGGGCTTCAATGTCGAGCAACTGTTGAAGCGGCTGGAGCGCCGGCCCTTGTCCGGCGGCGGCCATTTCCGCTCGGGCTCGACGCCTTACGACAATCTCACCGTCTCGGTGCGCTTCAACGACGGCGTCGCCACCGTCGAGGACGTCCGCGTCGACGGACCGACGACGCGCCTGACCTTGACCGGCACGGCTTCCGTGCCGGCCCGCGAATACGACCTCAAGGGCGTCGCCAGCCTGGCCGCGGCGGCGGCCGCCGGCGACAAGGCCTTTGAGCTGCCGTTCGTGGTGCAGGGCCCGTGGGACGATCCGCTGGTGTTCCCCGATCCGGAAAGCCTGATCCGCCGCTCGCCGGGCGCAGCGCCGCTACTCGATGCCGTGAAGGATCGCAAGACGCGCGATGCCGTGCGCTCGGTGATCGAGCGGTTTACCGGCGGTGGGCAAAAGCCGGCAGCGCCGGAGACGGCTGACGGGGCGAAGGCGAATTAGTTTGACCGCGGCCGCGTAGACCGGACGGAGCGAAATCCGGGGTTCTTGCTCGCTTAGTCCCGCATATCGCATGCGCTCATGCGGGCTACTTGCTGGCGGTGACCCCGCGTCCTTTATGCGACGGTTGCCTTGATATAGTCGCGCAGGATCGTCTTGCCGGTTTCGACATCCCCGCTCAGCATCGCATCGATGCCTTCACGAAGAAGCGCTTCGGCAAACTTCTTGTCGTTCTTGACGCGGGTCTGCACCAGTTCCCGGAAGCTTCCTCCCCCTGCCAATCACGGCACGTCATTGCTCCGACTGCCCCCCACCCCATACGGCCTGTTGAGAAAATAACTCCGGTTGCCCAGCGCCGCTTCGGCATACTGATCGATCGCAACGATGATCGCCTGCACATGCGCGTGGCACCAGCCTTCCCGCGTCGCTCTTATGCGGACCTCCGCCAGGGCCTTTAGCCATGGCGGGTTATCCGCGTTATGGTCGTACCATCTGAGCGGTGCTGACATTGCTGGCCCCTGTTGATGAAGTCTTCCAGCTCCGCCCGCTTGCGCGAGAGCAGGAGCTGCGCCCGCGCATTGTCGAGGCCGGATTGATTGAGCCGGCGCGCAAGCTGGTCCAGTTCGCCAATCCGCCGGCGCAGGGCTTCAATCGCCTCATCGCTCACGGCGGCCTCGAGCCTTTTCCGTTCCGATTGCATCGGAACGGGGCTCCGGATTTTTGATTGGATGCGTTTTCTTGACGCCAACCGGTCCCCACCCCGGATCAGATCCAGAGGCTTTCGCTGGAAAACGCGCGGGCGCCCCGTTCGAGGGTTTTCTGCCGGCCGCGCGGACATCGAACTTCAGCCGCTCGTCGACATTGAGCAGCCGCTCTTCACCGCCGAGCCGGTTTCGCTCGCCGATCAGGCCGAGCATGACGACCCGCATGGACATCACGTGAACAGCGGCCTCCGAGCAGTCCTCATCCCGGTTGATCTTTTTACGGATATTATCCTCCGCGTTCAGCATCTCCGACCGCAAGAACCTGATTTTTCTGCGAATTTCATTTAATTTATTGTCCATGGGCCACCTCGTCGGGGTTGAACCCTATAAGAACAAATAAAGAACAAATTTCAAGTTAAGAGTCGCCCCCAAGCAAAGATTCTTTGGAGTTCCAGGATGACCCGCCTGCCCGACCAGGTCGATGCGCCGATGACGCCGCGCCAACTGGCGACGCTGCGCACGCTCAGCGCCGAGGCCTATCAGCCGAAGTTGTTCGAGAAGGGTTTGACGGCGAAGGAAGCCGAGCGGCGGATTGCGGTGTTGAGGGCGGAGATCGAGTTGGCGAATTCTTTCTGAGCGGTACTTGAAACACACGAGCGCGTAGAGCGGATATGCATCAGCGTAGCTACGCTCCAGGCGAAGGTACCCGATCTTCAGTCCGCAAAATCACGGGGCCCATCAGGGGCAGTCTTGTTGTTTTCCAAATCTCAAAATTGGGGAATGCCTCGGTTTGAAATTTCGATTTCGGTAACCCGCTTCTTGTAAGGTCCACGAAGAGCAGGCGCTTGGTATTTGTCAGCGCGGCGCAACCAACCTCATGTAATACATCATCGACAATTCCTGCAGCGATTGCAGGGATTACGGCCAATGTCTTTTGAATCCGCATGAAGCTGTTAAAGTAGACGCAGAGCGTCACGGCGTGGCAATGATCCTCGCACCGTGCAACCAAACTCCATTCACCGGGCTTGAAGTGTTGGCTCCGGAAGTTGAGATAGCCGCCGAACCGCTCCTCTCGCCTGCGCGCAGGCTTGTCGCAGGCCGAACTTGCGGCCCGGAAGGGCATCAGCCAATCCACCATCGCGCGGCTTGAAAGCGGCCAAACGCTTCCGAGCGCCAAGACGATCCTGCGCTATGCAGAGCACGGCATAAGCCGTCAAACCATTGCGCAGGGAAGGCCAGATGCTCTCCGCTGGACCTGTATGCTCGTGTGCGCACTTCTTCGTGCACATTGCACACGAGACCGCGGGTGCAGCGCGCACCCGGTCTTCCCTGCGCATTGGGCGAGAGCTTCGGTCAAGCCTCGGGCGCGATCTGCGCCGCGAGATCGCGGGTTCATGCCCACGCACGTCCTCCATGCTTCCGGTATCCGAAGGCGAAAATGATTGAACCAAATGATTGAACCAAAATGCCTGGACGCAGCCCCCGCCGCATTTGCGCCCGGAATGTCCCCCTACAGAAGTCTGGCATTCGCCATCTGGATAACGCCGCATGGTTGCGCTATCTTTTATCCAACCGGTTAAAAAGCCGGGGTTTTGAGGGAGAACAACGTGATATCCAAAAAATTAGGTGGGCTTTCACTCGCGGTCGCTGCGGTCGGGCTGTTTTACGCCACTGCACCCGCACTGGCCCAGCAAAAGACCATCACCGTCTGGTTCGGCAAGGGTTTTTACAAATCCGAGGACGACGCGCTGCTGGAGGCGATCAAGAAGTTCGAGGCCAAGACCGGCATCAAGGTCGAACTGTCGCAATACGCGATCCAGGACATGATCCCGAAGACGGTGGCGGCGCTGGATTCCGGCACCGTGCCCGATGTCGCCTATTCCGACAGCTACGACGTGCAGGCGCAGGGCAAATGGGCGTTCGAGGGCAAGCTCGAGGATCTCTCGGACATCCTGACGCCGATGAAATCGGCGTTCGCGCCGAACACGCTGGAAACCGCGCTGCTCTATAATGACGTCGCCAAGAAGAAGGCCTATTACGGCTTTCCGCTGAAGCAGCAGAGCATGCACGTCCAGATCTGGCAGGACATGCTGGAGCAGGCCGGCTTCAAGCAGAGCGACATCCCGACCAAGTGGGAAGATTACTGGTCGTTCTGGTGCAACAAGGTGCAGCCGGCGGCGCGCAAGGCCACCGGCCAGCGCGTCTACGCCGTCGGCCAGCCGATGGGCGTGGAATCCACCGATAGCTTCCAGTCGTTCTACACCTTCATGGACGCCTACAACGTCAAGCTGGTCGACGACGACGGCAAGCTCATGGTCGACGATCCCAAGGTGCGTGAAAATCTGATCAAGGCGATGAAGGATTACACCGATACCTACATCAAGGGCTGCACGCCGCCCTCCTCCACCACCTGGAAGGACCCGGACAACAACGTCGCCTTCCACAACAAGACGATCGTGATGACGCATAACTTCACGATCTCGATCGCGGCGAAATGGCTCGACGACGCCAACAACCCGGCGCTGACGCCGGAACAGCGCGCGCTCGGCAAGAAGAACTATGAAGACGTCATCATCACCGCCTCGTTCCCCAACAAGCCGGACGGCACCCCGATCAAGTACCGCTCCGACGTCAAGACCGGACTGATGTTCACGGTCGCCAAGAACAAGGCGGAGGGCAAGGAGTTCATCAAGTTCCTGCTGCAGGAAGAGAACATCCGCCCCTATATCGAAGGCGCGCTCGGCCGCTGGTTCCCGGTGACGACGGCCAGCCAGCAGAGCCCGTTCTGGCAGGCTGACCGCCATCGCAAGGCGGTGTACAACCAGTTCACCGGCGGCACCACGCCGTTCGACTTCACCAAGAACTGGAAGTTCACGATTCTGAACAACGAGAACGTCTGGGCCAAGGCGATGAACCGCGTGGTGAGCGAGAAGGTGCCGGTCGACAAGGCCGTCGACGAACTGATCGCCCGCATCAAGCAGGTCGCGGGTTAGTCTTACTCCTCCCTCTCCCCGCTCTTCGCGGGGAGAGGGTCGGGGTGAGGGGCTCTCTCAACGAGTATCGCTCGCGGTAAGTCCGGTACCCCCTCACCCGACGCGCTACGCGCGTCGACCTCTCCCCGCAAGCGGTGCGAGGTACAAGAAAGTCGCAGAAGTAGAGTTTAGAATATGGCGATCACGCTTTCGGGCTCTGATGCTGCAATAGCAAGCCCGCCATTATCGGCCCGGCTGACCAGCCCGCAGGTCTGGGGCATCGCGCTGCTTGCGCCCTATATCCTCGTGTTCCTCGCGTTCGTGGTCTATCCGGTCGGCTATGGCCTCTGGCTGGCGCGGCATCCGGCGAGCTATGTCGCGCTCTATAACGATCCGATCTTCGCGCGCGCCGCCGTCAACACGCTGATTTTCCTTCTGATCGGCATCAACGTCAAAATGCTGATCGCGCTGTTTCTGTCGGGCTTCTTCGCGCAGCAGCGTACCTGGATCAAATGGCTGTCGGTGCTGTTCATCCTGCCCTGGGCGGTGCCGTCGATCCCGACCATTCTCTCCGTGCGGTTCATGTTCAATCCGGAATGGGGCGTGGTCAACCAGCTGATCTTCAAGTTCACCGGCGAGGACGGTCCGAACTGGCTGAACGACCCGACAGTGGCGCTCACCATGGCGATCGGCGTGCACATCTGGAAATCGCTGCCGTTCTGGACCCTGATCCTGCTGACCGGGCGCCTTGCGATCCCGCATGACCTGTACGAGGCGGCCGAGGTCGACGGCGCGAGCTGGTCGCAGAAATTCCGCTACATCACCTGGCCGTCGATGCAGACACTTTACATCACCTGCACGCTGCTCTCGATGATCTGGACGCTCGGCGACTTCAACAGCGTCTATCTCTTGACCGGCGGCGGGCCCGCCGACCTCACCCATGTGCTGGCCACGCTCGGCATCCGCTATCTCCGGCTCGACCAGCTCAGCCTTGCGATGGCCTCCATCGTCTGCGCGCTGCCGTTCGTGCTGCCGCTGGTCTATTTCATGATGAAACGGTTGTCGCGATGAAGCTGCCAACACTCCGCGAAGTCGGCACCGAAACAAAGCTGCTGCTGATCGGCATCCCCGTGTTCATCTGGACCATGGTGCCGATCTACCACATGTTCCTGTTCGCGATCTCGCCGAAGGAAGACGCGTTCTCGGGCAAGCTGTGGCCCACGCATCCGACGCTGAATAATTTCAGCATCGTGTTCCACCAGCAGCATTACTTCCTGCGCGATTTCTGGATCCAGTTCTTCAATTCAGTGGTGATCGCGCTTTCGGCGGGCGCACTGACCTTGATGATTGCGACTGCGGCCGCGTTCTCGATCTCGCGGCTGCGCGTCCCCGGCGGGCGCTGGGTGATGAATCTGGCGCTGCTCACCTATTTCATCCCGGCGGCGTTCCTCGCCGTGCCGATGTACCGCACCATGGGCAATTACGGCCTCCTGAACAGTCACTGGTCGCTGATTCTCGCGATGGTGACGATCGCTTCCCCTTACGCGATCTGGGTGCTGAAACAGGCTTCCGACAAGCTGCCGGTCGAACTGGATGAAGCCGCCACCATGGACGGCGCGACGACGCTGCAGCTGTTCCGCCTGGTCTATGTGCCCTTGATGATGCCCTCGCTGGTCGCGATCGGCACCTACGCGATCCTGCTGGCCTGGAACGAATATCTCTACGCCTTCCTGCTGCTCTCCAAGGACACCGAGATCACGCTCCCTGTGGCGCTCGGCAACTTCCTCGCCGCCGACGACTCGCCCTGGGAATTGCTGATGACCACCGGCTTCATCTACGCGCTGCCGCCGGCCGCGATCTACTACGCGTTCAAGCGCTATATGGTGGGAGGACTGACCGCGGGAGCGGTGAAGTCGTGACTACAGCGGCGCCGCGCTCTTGGCCTCCGAGCTCGACAGCTTCGAGGCGAGCGAAGCGATCACGATGACGACCGCGATCAGCGCGATCACCATGGTGCAGATCGCGTTGATCTCGGGCTTCACCCCAAGCCGCACTTCGGAGTAAATCCGGATCGGCAGCGTCGCCGAGCCCGGACCGGTGGTGAAACTCGCGACCACGACGTCGTCGAGCGAGAGCGTGAAGGCCAGCATCCAGCCGGCGGCGATCGCCGGAATGATCAGCGGCAGCGTCACGCGAAGAAAGGCCTGCACCGGATCGCAACCGAGGTCCATCGCGGCCTCCTCCAGGCTGCGGTCGAGCGAGGCGAGGCGCGACTGCACCACCACGGTGACGAAGCACATCGTCAGCGTGGTGTGGGCGATCGTGACCGTCCAGAAGCCACGCTCGGCATTCAGCGCCACGAACAGCAACAGCAGGGAAAGCCCCGAGATCACCTCCGGCATCACCAGCGGCGCATACAGCATGCCGGAAAACAACGACCGGCCCTTGAAGCGCTCGCCGCGGACCAGCCCCACAGCCGCCAGCGTGCCGAGCAGCGTTGCGATCGTGGCCGATACCGCGGCGACGCGCAGGCTCATCCAGGCCGCATCCAGCATCGCGCGGTCGTTGAAAAACTCGTGGTACCAGCGTAGCGACCAGCCGCCCCACACCGTGACCAGCCGCGAGGCGTTGAAGGAATAGATCACGAGGATCACGATCGGCAGGTACAGAAACGCCATCCCGAGCGCGAGCGCGCTGATGTTGAACGGCGACAGGCTGTTGACCTTGCGCGCCATCAGTCCGCCCCTCCGAGCTGACGGCGCTGCAGCCGGTCGTAGAGCAACAGCGGCGGCACCAGCAGCACCAGCAACGCGACGGCTGCCGCCGCGGCAACCGGCCAGTCCTTGTTGGTGAAGAATTCCAGCCACAGCGTCTGGCCGATCATCATCGAACTGGAGCCGGCGAGCAGATCGGGAATCACGAACTCGCCGACGATCGGGATGAAGCACAGCAGCGCGCCGGCGCCGACGCCGGCCAAGGACAAAGGAAACGTCACTAGCCAGAATACCCGAAGCGGCGACGCGCCGAGGTCGCTAGCGGCTTCCAGCAGCGAGGGATCCATTTTAGCCAGCGTCGCATAAAGCGGCAGGATCATGAACGGCAGGTAGGAATAGACGATGCCCAGATACATCGCGCTGTCGGTCGAGAGCCACACCACCGGTGTCGAGACCAGATGCAACGCGAGCAAAATCTTGTTCAGCAGGCCGTCATGCTGCAAAATATTGATCCAGGCATAGATTCGGATCAGGAACGAGGTCCAGAACGGCACGATCACCAGCATCATCGCAATCGCCTGCCAGCGCTGCGGCAGCCGCGCCATGCCGTAGGCGATGGGATAGCCGATCAACAGCAACATCAAGGTCGAGGTCACTGCGACGACGAGGCTGCGCAAATAAGAGCTGATGTAGAGACTGTCCGAAACCAACAGCCTGAAATTATCCAGCGAGAGCTGCGCGTAGGCCGCCTTGATCGCCGCCCATCCTTCGGTGAAATCGAACACCGGCACATAGGGCGGCTGCGCGATCGCGGTCTGCGACAGGCTGATCTTCAGCACGAAGCCGAACGGCACCAGGAAGAACAGCACCATCCACAGATATGGCGCGATGGCGGCATAGCGCGCCGGCTGCGCGAAGATGCGGCGCGCGCTCATTGCTCCAGCACCACGCAATCGTCGGGCGTGAACCACGCCACCACGCGCTGGCCCGCGCTATAGCTATCCCTGTCCATCCGCGCCGTATTGGCCATCGACGAGCGCACCACGGCGCCGGAATCCAGCTTGACCTTGTAGACGGTCGAGCCGCCGAGATAGCCGACATCGGTAACGACGCCTTCGAGCCGGTTGATCGCCTGCGAATTGGCCGCATCCGACGCCGGGCCGCGGCGCGACAGTTTTACCTTCTCGGGACGGATCGCGACCGTGACGACGCTCTTGGTGACGGGTTGGCGCGGCTCCGCGACCATGATGGCGCCGCCGTCGCGGGTCGCAATCGTCAGGCGATGCTGTTCGTGCGAGGTGACTTCTCCGTCGAACAAATTGACGTCGCCGACGAACTCGGCGACCCAGCGCGAGGCCGGCGCCTCGTAAAGGTCGCGCGGGGTCGCGACCTGCTGGAGCCGGCCGGCATCCATGACGCCGATCCGGTTGGCCATCGTCATCGCCTCCTCCTGGTCGTGGGTGACGATGATGAAGGTCATTCCGAGGCCGCGCTGCAGCTCCATCAATTCCAGTTGCGTGCTCTCGCGCAGCTTTTTGTCGAGCGCCGCCAGCGGCTCATCGAGCAGCAGAACCTTGGGCCGCCGCGCCAGCGAGCGGGCCAGCGCCACGCGCTGCTTCTGGCCGCCGGAAAGCTGATCGGGTTTGCGCTTCTCCATCCCCCCAAGCTTGACCAGCGCCACCATCTCGGCGACGCGGGTGTCGATGACGGCGCGCGGCATGCCGGCGCGCTTCAGCCCGAACGCGATGTTGTCCCGCACGTTGAGATGCGGAAACAGCGCGTAGTTCTGGAACATCATGTTGACCGGCCGCTCATGCGGCAGCACCGGCGCGATGTCGCGGCCGCCCAGCAGGATGCGACCTTCGTCCGGCGTCTCGAAGCCGGCCAGCATGCGCAGCAGCGTGGTCTTGCCGCAGCCGCTCGGGCCCAACAGCGCAAAGAACTCGCCCGCCTTGATGTCGAGCGAGAGCCGGTCCACCGCGCGGAAGCTGCCGAAATTCCTGGAGACCCCCTCGATCCGGAGCAACGGCATGTCGGCCGCCGCATCGGTCGGCGGTGCGAGCCTCGCCGGCGTTGCAGACACATCGATTTTCGGTGCGTCGATTTCCGGCGATTCCTCGGTCATGCCACCTGCCAGCCCCATCGTGGCTGCACGCTAGCGGCGGATCGGCTTCCGCTCAACGCCTCGCAACGTGTGAGCCACAATATTGTGGATGCCGCCGCTCCCGCTCTGGTAAGGTTTGACGACGCCAGAAAGCCCGGCCTTTGCGCCGGGCAAAAAAGTTCGCGGAGGAACATGATGATCGTTCGCAATCTGCTGGCCATCACGGCGATTTCTTGTCTGCTCGCCGGCCCGGCCGCCGCCCAGGAGGCGCTCGTGACCTACAAGTCGCTGAGCCCCGAACTGGCGCAGGATCTGGCACGCGCAACGCTGGCGGATTGCCGGAAGCGCGGCTTTCAGGTGACGGTCGCCGTCGTCGATCGCTTCGGCGTAACGCAGGTTCTGCTGCGCGACCGCTTCGCGGGCCCTCACACGGTGTCGACCGCTTCGGGCAAGGCATGGACCGCGGCCAGCTTTCGCACCAGCACGACCGAACTAAACGCCAATAGCCAGCCCGGGATGATGCAGGCCGGAATCCGCAACTTGCCCGGCGCCGTCATCATCGCCGGCGGGTTGACGGTCGAAGCCGGCGGCTCGCTGCTGGGCGCCGTCGGCGTCTCCGGAGCCCCCGGCGGCGATGCGGACGAAGCCTGCGCCAAGGCAGGCATCGACGCCGTGCGCGACAAGCTCGACTTTTAGACGCGTCGGCGCGCGCCGGACCAGATTATTTCGGTTTGCAGGACTTTATGCACATTTGATACTCGGTCTTGTACCTCGGTCCCACCGCCGAGCCGCCGGAAGCCTTCCTCGCCGGGTGACGCAGCACGCGCGTGAGACGCCATCGAACCCGCCAGGACCAATGTGAGCAAGCTCTTCCGCAGCCTCGTCATTCCCTGATCACGGCAATCGTCAGTTCGTAGAAGGCGGTAAAACTGTCGGCCTTTGTCCAGAGGCCGACCGCTCCGGGACTCTGAATCGTACGGTCGACAACTTCGATCAATGCTCGGCCATCGAGCGAGACTTTGATCGCATTTCCTTCTATCCGCACGGCAAGCTGCTGAGTCTTGCCATTCGGCACGGAAACATCAACACCGGCGATCTGCCGCCGGACGCCGTTCGTGACATGATAGAGGTTGACGTTGTTTTCGAGCGCGTTGGCCCGAGCAACATAGTAGTTGTTGGCGTCCTTGACGCGAAAGATCAATCCGGCGGCCTGGTCGATTTTCCCGGCGATCGGCATGAACGAGACCGAAAGCTCGACATCGCTCGCCTTCACATCCTCGACAATGCAAATCGGAAAGCGGTTGTCCACCGCCAGCCGGCTTCCCTCAACGAGCGCCGCACGGTTGTGCACGAGCAGAACCTGCCATGCGACGGGGCCGCCCTTGCCGGTCAGCGCCGGCCGGCAACTATCCACCGGCGCGCCGACGACCGCCTCCCGACCGGCAAGCCGGATTACCCGCGCATCCCCTGCGGCGCAGACGGAACTCAGCGCTGCAAGGGTGACGCCGCAGAAGATTGCCCGCACCGGGATCATCCTTCGCGACTAACCCGGTCATAGAGTTTGACCGCGTTATCCCAGTTGATGGCCTCCATGAAGGCATCGACGTAGGCTCCTGCCTTGGCGCCGTAATCCATGTGATAGGCGTGTTCGTACATGTCGAGCGCAATCACCGGCCGGCCGCCGGCGACGGCATTGGTGTGATCGGCCGCCCATTGATTGACCAGTCGCTTGTCGTGAGGCGAATAAGACAGCAGTACCCAACCGGAGCCGCCGCCTTCCGCCTTGCCCATCGCGGAAAATTCCGCGCGCCAACGATCGACGCTGCCGAAATCGCGCGTGATCGCGTCTCCCAGCGAGCCTCGCGCTGCACCGCCGCCACCGAGACTGTCGAAATAGGCCTCGTGCAGAATCATCGAGTTCATCGCGACCAGTTCTTCGCGCTTGAGGCCATTGATCAGAAAATTCGGCGCCTTGGCAAAATCCAGCTCCATCAGTTGGGCAGCGATGGCGTTCAAGCGCTTCACCGCGCCGACATAATTGTTCTCATAGTGGCTTATGAGAATTTTCTCGGAAATTCCCTTCACCGACTTCGGATCGAGCGAGAATGGCTTGATCTCATAGGCCATGCGCTTTGCTCCTGGTTGCTGCGCGGTCTCCGCGTTCGCGGATCGTTGACCAAGCGTCGATGCCGCCGCGATCCCGGCGACCAGCCCAGCACCCTTGATGAAGTCCCGACGTTCCATGTTCTTTCTCCGGGTTTGCCCAGCCCCAGTTTCGTCGCAGCGTTCATCGTGGCTCCGATGCGCAGGGCGTATCGTGGTCACGACGGAACGAGAAAAAAGCGTGAAATGAGATCGGATTGGCGGCTGACACACTGCGTCCCTGGATGGTTTTCAAAACCGGACGCGATTCTTCGGCATGTCGCCTCGTGGGGAGATCGCTTCCCCATGGCAGGGATGACACCAGCACGGGCCTGCCTTGTCAATCTCGCTCACTGTAACAATCAGGCGACGGAACCCCAGTAGCTCGGCCAGTGATCGGCCGCCCATTGGCGGGCGTGCTCGCGGGCTTTCCGAAGTGAGGCATCACCATCGCACGTAGCGCCATAACGCTCGGCAACGCCTCCATGGTCGCGGCAGGCGCAGCGAAACCAGACGGCCTGGAAACGATCATTCACGACTTGAGCAGCGCCGACGGAAGCGACTGAAGCCGGCCGCGTCAGGTCCGGCGCTCGACGGCAAACACCTCGATGGCCGCCGCGCGGCCCCGCAAGCGCGCCTCTCCCAGAGGTTCGACCGCGAAAGCCGGCTTCAGCTTCATGTGGCGCAGCAGGTCCGCTGACACGAGCAAATTCCGGCCAACCTCCTTGCAGTGCTCCTGCAGCCGCGCGGTTACGTTCACGGTATCGCCGAAATAGGCAAGCTGGCGGCGTGAGCTGCCGCACTCGCTGATCACCACGTGGCCGGCATGCAGGCCGGCGCGAAAGCTCGGCACCATGCCGAACTCCCGCCGGTAAGAGCCCGCTTTTTCCGCAATGCTGTCGGCGATTGCGTAGAAGCATTCGATGCAGCGCCCCCCTGACATCCGCTCGTCGAGCGGCCACGTCACGATGACCTCGTCGCCGACATAGGCGTGAACCTCGCCGCCATGCGCGACGATCGCACCGTCAATGTCGAAGAAGAAGCGGGTGAGCAGGCCTTGCACGCGCAATTCACCCATCGCCTCTGCGAGTGAGGTCGAACCTGCGAGATCGAGAAACATCAGCACACGCGCTTCCCGCACCGGACTTCGGTAGCGCCCGAGCGCTATACTGAACAACACGCGACTGCCGATCAGTCGCGTCAGTTCATAGGCCAACCCGACGAGCAGGGATGGAAAAAATCCGAGCGCAACGATCCAGGGAAAAGCGCCAAACAGCCATTTCGCCTCGATCCGATGCCAATAAAGCAGCGCCTCCAGGCCCACAATGACTGATGCAACGACGACGGCCATGGTCGCGGAGCGCACCGCCAGATCGATCAGCAGCGGCCATTTGTGGATCCACTCGCTTCGCCGCGATGTGAAGTAGAGATGAACGCCCCAGCCGGCCAGCGTCATGCCCATCCCGTGAAAGCCGCTGCGGAGATAGTTCGACACCGAGGCTTCGATCGGAAGGTCAAAGAAATAGCGATAGGCCATCCCGACAAGGAAGCCATTTACTGCAAAAACCAGCGTCGGGTTTATCGAGCGATGCATCTCAGCTCCGGTGTCGCGGCCGCCATGAACGCCGCCAGAGCCTCGCGGTCCGAAGGCAACATGGTCAGGCCGAGCTTGGTGCGCCGCCATAAAATGTCGTCCGGAAAACGCGCCCATTCCTTTTGCATGAGATAGCGCACTTCGGCGCCCGTCAATTCCGGTCCAAAGGCCGGGCCGAGGTCGCTGCGCTCCCTGGCGTCGCCGAGGATCGCCTTGACGTTCGACCCGTAGGCAGCGACCAGACGCCTCGCCTGGTCCTCGCCGAGAAACCGCCAGCGGTCGCGCAGCTCATCGACCTCGTCGTCGAAGCCGTCCCAGGCAAAATCGCCACCGGGCAGCGGCGCCTTCGCGGTCCAGCGCGCCGACATCGGATAGAACGGCGTCAGCTTCGAGACCGCCCGCTCCGCACGCAGCCGCGAGGTCGTGACGTCGCCGCCGAAGATAGTGAGCAGCGGCGCCTTGCCGCGTCCGTGGTCGAGCGTCATCGTCCCGTCACGCGGCGAAAGTCGGCCTGCGGGGTTCATCGCCGCGTTGGCGCCGGAAAGCGTCCGCACCACGTCGACCGTCTCGATCCGCTCGCGGAAATAGCGGTTCGCGGCATCGCAGAGATAGGCGACGTCGCCAGCCGCCATCGCGACGATGGCGGGATCTCCCTTGAAGGCATGGCTGGCGGTGCCGATCAGGGTAAAATCGCGCTCATAGGGACTTGCGAAAATCAGCCGTCCGTCGCCGTTCTGAAACACATAGATGTTGTCGCTGTCGAACAGGCGGCGGACGACGATCTGGTCCATCTGTACGGCGGCAACCTTCGGCGGTGGCACGCGCAACACCGTCTCGGCGACGGATGAGGTCCAGGCGCCGGTGGCGTTGGCGACCGCCCGTGCCGTGATCACCTGGCGAAAGCCGCGATCTTTCGTTGCCAGCCGCCATTCCTTGCCGCGTTCGGCCCGGGTACAGCGCGCGCCGGTACAAATCACGGCGCCGCGCGCCGCAGCATCGACGGCGGTGAGGACCACCAGCCTGGAATCGTCCACGACGCAGTCGGAATACTCAAAAGCAGTGCCGAACGGCCGCTTCAGCGCATTGCCGATGGGATGATGGGTGACGTCGACGGTCGCCGAGGCCGGCAGACCGGTGCGCGAGGCCAGCCGGTCGTACAACAGAAGCCATGAGCGCAATTGCCAGGCCGGGCGTTCGTCTGAATGGGCAGGGATGGCAAACCGCATCGGGCGCACCAGATGCGGCGCTATCCTGAGCCAGACCTCGCGCTCGGCCAGCGCCGAACGGACGCGACGGAAATGCCGGCGCTCCAGCCCCGCCAGATCGCCGTGGATCAGCCGCGGCGAGGCCGAGGAGGCACCCGCGCCGAGATCGCCCTGCTCCAGCAGGATGACGCGCAAGCCGCGTCCGGCGGCGTCGCGCGCGATGCTGACGCCGTTCAATCCGCCGCCAATGATCGCGAGATCGTAGTCCGCCATACGCAAGGGCTATTGGTGAGAATCCGATCTCACTACACTAGGGCATGATGGCCAAAAGTGGATGTCGCTCCCTGAAATGAATCCAGTCCGGGCAACAACCGGGTAGCCGCCGCGCTAGCCGGTTGCGATCGATGCGAAGAATTCCTCCGGTCCTTCCAGTTCCACCAGCTTCTTCCTTTCGATCAGCCAGAACCGGCTTCCCACCGTTCGTACGAAGTTGCGGTCGTGTGAAACCAGCAAACAGCTTGCCTGATGCTCGAGCAATTCGTCTTCCAGCGCTTCCTGCCCCTCGATATCCAGGTGGTTGGTGGGCTCATCGAGCAGATAGAAGTTTGGCTGGGCGAGCCGCAGCAAGAGCATGCCGAGACGCGCCTTCTGTCCGCCGGAAAGCCGGCCGATCGGACGGCTTTGCATCGCAACCGACAGGCCGGAGCCGGCGAGCAAGGCGCGCGCACGCTGATCGCCGACCGCGAATCGGCGGGTGAGCACGTGCATCGGCGTGTCGGCATCGGAAAGATCGGCAAGATTCTGTTCGCAATAGCCGAGCGCGAGCGACTGCGAGACCTTGATGCCGGCCTGGGTGGCTTCCGGGTTTTCGATCGCTTGACGCAGCATCGCCACGAACCGGGTCTTGCCTGCCCCGTTCGGACCCAGCAGCACGATCCGGTCTTCCTTGCAGATGAACTGCTTGCCGGTCTTGAACAGCAACCTGCCATCCGGCGCCGCAACGGCGGCATCGTCCAGCGCAATCAGAACCTTGGCATGCGTTCCGCGGTTGGCGAGCTTGATCGTGCCTGCGGATCGCTCCAGGTGGGCGGGCTTTGCCGCATCTTCCAGCTTCTCGGCCCGCTGCTTCAGTTGCTTCGTCTTCTGCAACAGAAGATCGCTGCCGGAATTGACGCCGATATTGTTGAGTTTTGCAGCGTGCTGACGAAGCTGCTCGGCGGCCTTCAGGTCGCGTCGATAGCGCCGTTCATCCGAGGCATCCACCTCGCTGAGTGCGACGCGGGCCTGCGTATAGGGCAACGAAAATATCTGCGACCGCTCGGGCCGCAAGAATACCGTGCGGTTCGTTGTTGCGTCGAGAAAGGCGCGGTCATGGCTCGATATCACGACCGGCATGTCCCGCGGCAGCGCGTTCAACCAGGCTTCAAGCTGACAAATCCTGGCCAGATCCAGGTGATTGGTCGGCTCGTCGAGCAACAACACATCGGCCTCGGCCACCACGATGCGGGCAAGCATGGCAAAACGCTGCCAGCCGCCGCTCAGCTGCTTCAGTGGCCTCTCCCGCAGTGCCTCGGGCACATCAAGCGAATCCAGGGCAACATCGACCCTCCAGCCTTCGCTTGCCCGCCGTTCAACGGGAAGCATGTCGAGCACCGCCGCATAAAACGACGTATCCGCGAGCGCGGACGGTACATCCTGTTCGACATAGCCGACGGTCAGCCCACGCGATCGGGTGATCTCGCCATCGCTCGGCTCCGTCAGGCCGGCAATGCAGCGCAGTAAGGTGGACTTGCCGCGCCCATTGGCTGCGACGAGCCCGATGCGGTCACCGGCATTGACGGAAAGGTCCAGCCGGGAAAACAGCGGCGCGTTCAGCGTCACGCCAAGATTACGAATATTGATAAGGGTCATGATCGTTCCCTGGTCTTGCCGGCCAACACGGCGTCCGGGGCATGCAGCCATCATCGGATGTTCGTGTTGGAGCGCGGCGAGCTACACAAAAGCGGGCGCGAACGGTCAGACGTTCGACGCCGCATTGCCGCGGGGGCAGACCAGGAAGAGATTTACGGAAAAGTCTCTGGTCAGCCCTGCAAACGCATTTGCAGGGCGTTGACAGGGCCATGCTGGCGGTAGTGCCGGAAAAATGTCGTCACCGCGCAGCCCTCCCTATCTCGATCAGGTATCGCGCCAAAATAGCCGGGCCCTCGAGGGAAGGCAAGCCAGGGTCTCGCCGAAATCAAATCGCGAAAAGCCCCGGGGTCACGCGCACCATCGCATCTCCAGTCCTTGCGCCCGATGCAGGGCGGCTGCGATTCCGCGAAATCAGGCGCTGAGCTTGCGCGCGGTTTCGACGCCGTTTGCGGGGCTGCGGCCGACCAGCGCGGCGTAGTGCCCGATCGGCTGCGGCTTGCCGAGGAAATAGCCCTGCACCGCGTCGCAGCCCTCTTCCGACAGGAAGCTGAGCTGTTCCTGGGTCTCGACGCCCTCGGCAACGATCGACATTTCGAGGCCGTGGCCGAGGTCGATGACGGCGCGCACGATCGCCGCCGATTGCGGGTTGCGCCCGAGATTCATGACAAAGGCGCGGTCGATCTTGATCTTGTCGAACGGGAACGCCTGCAGATAGCTCAGCGAGGAATAGCCGGAACCGAAATCGTCCATCGAGATGCGGACGCCGAGCGCCTTCAGCCGTCTCAGCAAAGCGAGACCGCGATCGAAATCCTCGATCAGCACGCCTTCGGTGATTTCAAGCTCGAGACGGTCGGGGGCCAGGCCGGTTTCGAGCAGGATCGAATGCACCAGGCTAACCACGTCGCCGTGCATGAACTGCGCCGGCGACAGGTTGACGGCGATCTGCATCGGCACCGGCCAGGAGGCGGCCTCGCGGCAGGCTTCGCGCAGGATCCAGACGCCCATTTCGACGATCAGGCCGCTTTCTTCCGCCAGCGGGATGAACTCGCCCGGCGAGACGAAGCCGCGCACCGGATGCATCCAGCGCGCCAGCGCCTCGAAGCCGATGATTTTGCTGGCAGCGACCGTTGCGCCCGACGCGGCCTGCGGCTGGTAGTGCAACGACAATTCGCCGTTCTTGATCGCCATCGAGAGGTCCTGATGCAGCACGCGGCGGTCGCGGATCTGCTGGTCCATCTCAGGCGCGAAAATGCTGATCGAGCCGCGTGACTTCTGCTTGGCGCGGAACAGCGCGGCGCCGGAATTGGCGAGCAGCGAAGCCGCGTCCGAGCCGTGATGCGGAAATACCGAGATGCCGGTGGTGACGCCGGTGCGCACCGACTTGCCGTCGATCACGAATTCGTCCGACAGCGTTTGCGCGAGTTTTTCGGCGAGCGCCTTGCCCGCCTCCGGCTGCTTGCCGTCGATGATCAGGCCGAACTCGTCGCCGGACAGCCGGGCCACCACGCCGCCACGGGCGCAGGACTGGACGCGGCCCGCCACCTCGATCAGGAGCTTGTCGCCCATCGCATGGCCGAACACGTCGTTGATTTCCTTCAGGCCGTCGAGGTCGACGCACAGCACGGCGAATTCCTCGTCGGTGCCGGCGCAGGCTTCGATCATCTGCGCCAGCGCCTGCAGGAAGGCGGCGCGGTTCGGCAGATCGGTCAGGCCGTCGTGATAGGCCATGTGCGCCATCCGCGATTCGGTCTGGCGGCGGTCGGTGACGTCCTCGTGGGTCTTGATCAGATATTGCGGCTCGCCGGCCTCGTCGAGAACCGTCATGCGGCGGGTCAGGAACAGCCGCAGCCCGTCCTTGGTGGAGATCGGGTGCTCTTCGGTGAGCAGGCCGCGTTTCTTGATCGCGGCCTCGTCGCGCGCGATGATCAGCTTGGCTTCGCGCGGATTGAAGATGTCGGCGGCGGTCAGGCCGGTGGCATCCTCGCGGCGGCGGTTGAGAATGGTCTCGGCACTGCGGTTGGCGAGCAGATAGCGTCCGTCGCTGACCCGCTCGACGACCAGCGAAACCGGGATGTTGTCGACCACGAGCTCGAGGAATTTCTTGGTACTTTCCAGCTCGCGCGACAACGACCGCCGGTCGGTGACGTCGTCGAACAGGTTGATCAGGAACTCCGGCTCGTTGTTCTCGTTACGGGCGATCACGCGGTTGGAGGAGATCACACGTTTCTCGTCGCCCCGCTCGACGAAATATTCGCTGCGGTTATGACCGTCCGGCGCCGTCAGCGCCGCTGCATCCGCAATCTCGATGCTCTTGGCGGTTTCCGGCCGGAACATCTCCTCGGCGCGCTTGCCGACGATGTGGTCGCGGGAGAAGCGGGAGAAACGCTCGAACGCGCGGTTGACGAAAATATAGCGGCCGTCCTCGATGTTCTTGGCGGCGACGCAGACCGGAACGTTGTCGAGCACCGATTCCAGGAATTTGGTGGTCGATGCCAGTTTGCGCGACAGCTGGCGCTGCTCCGTGCAATCCTCATGTGTGCCGATCGTCCCGCCATTGGGCAGGCGGAATATCTTCGAAAGCACCGATCGCCCGTCCGGCAGTTCGGTAACGACGCCTTCCGGGCGGCGGGCAAGCTTGCTGAACTCATCGACGGTGAGACTGAGCAGGCCCCGTGTGCGGCGCAGTTCGAGCAGTTCGCGGCCGGTCATGGAGCCCGGAATCTCGGCGCGGCCGAGCCCGTATATTTCGAGAAAGCGGTCGTTGCAGAAGACCACGCGGTTTTGCGCGTTGGTTATCATCACGCCCTGATTGAGCGTGTTGAGCGCCGAGCTGATGAATGCGCTGCGCTGCAATTGCGCGCTCCTGGCCCCGCGCAACGCCGTCAGTATCCAGATCCCGATCGCAACCAGGAAGGAAACGACGGCGATGCCTCCGAGCAGGAGCTCCCACACCAGATTGGGATCGAATTCGCCGATATAGCTCGCCGGGGTAAAGCCCTCGGAAGGCGCGGCGGCCCAGGCAAGTCCGCACGGCACGGCAATGGCGAGCAGGCAGACGAGGGCCTGCACCGGAATAGAATTCTTCCGTCCTGCCTGCCGGTTCCTGTCAGCCATTACCCACCCGAGGTTTGCGGGCGGAGTGTCTGGCTTGACGGGTTTGGATCGGGTAAATGACTACCCCTGCAATTCTAAAATGCGATCCAAATTACGGCAATTGGCCTGACATGATTAATGCTTCACTAACAGGACGGCGTTCGCTGCGTATTTCGAGCCAAACCAACGGGTTGTTTGACCGCTCCGGCGGACGGAACGACGATGGCCGGGGGTGGCAAGCGCCGATTTCCTCGCCTGATTTACAGGTCCGAAGCTGACATGGACAAGGTCGATTGCGTCGTCGTCGGAGCTGGGGTGATCGGGCTTGCGATCGCACGAAGGCTGGCCCAGGCCGGCCGCGAAGTGATCGTGCTCGAGGCCGCTGAAGGCATCGGCACCATCACCTCCTCTCGCAACAGCGAGGTGATCCACGCCGGCATCTATTACCGCGCCGGCAGCCTGATGGCGCAGATGTGCGTGAGCGGCAAGCGCGCGCTCTACCAGTATTGCCGCGACCACGGCATTCCCCATCGCAATTGCGGCAAGCTGATCGTGGCGACGACACCGAGCGAAACCGAAAAACTGCAGTCGATCCGGGCGCATGCCGAAGCCAATGGCGTCGACGATCTGCAGTTGCTGACGGGCGCGGCGGCGCGGGCGCTGGAGCCGGCGCTCAACTGCGATGCGGCCCTGCTCTCGCCCTCCACCGGGATCATCGACAGCCACGCCTACATGCTGGCGCTGCAGGGCGACGCGGAAGAAGCCGGCGCGGCTTACGCATTCCATACGCCGCTGTTGCACGCCCGGGCCGGCGCCGGCCGGATCGAAATCGAAGCCGGCGGCGACGCGCCGATGACGCTTGCATGCAACTTGCTCGTCAACGCGGCGGGACTGGGCGCACCCGCGTTGGCACGCAGTATCGAAGGCATGCCGATCGGGCTGATCCCCTGCGCCTATCTCGCCAAGGGCAATTATTTCAGCTGCAGCGCGCGGGCCCCGTTTTCACGCTTGATCTATCCGGTGCCGGAGCCCGGCGGGTTGGGCGTGCACCTGACGCTCGACATGGCGGGACAGGCGCGTTTCGGCCCCGACGTGGAATGGGTCGAGAGTATCGACTATGCGGTGGATCCTGTGCGCGCCGAGCGATTCTATCCCGCGATCCGGCGCTACTGGCCGACGCTTCCGGACGGCGCGCTGATGCCGAGCTATTCCGGAATCCGGCCGAAGATCGTGCCGCCGGCCGTCGCCACCCAGGATTTTCTGATTCAGGGTCCGGCCGATCACGGCGTCGCCGGGCTGATCAATCTGTTCGGCATCGAATTGCCTGGATTGACGTCATCGCTCGCGATCGCCGATCATATCGGCGCGCTGGCAGAGCTGTAACAAAGGCTACGCTGTGACTGACGGCTACGCGCTGAAAAAAGCCGCGTGCGGGCGGATGAGCGCATCGGCGCCCATCCGGTCGCGTGGGAATTTCGATACTTTGCAGGACTGGTTAGTGGAGAGTTTCGCTGACGGTATGCTTCAACCGTTCGATCTCATCCTTGACCATCAACTTGCGGCGCTTCAACTCGACAATTTGCAGGTCGTCGGTGGAAAGGTGCACGAGCGCTTCGTGCAATTCATTCTCGAGAATCTTGTGTTTACGTTCAAGTTCAACAAGATGCGCCTGTAGTGCCATACGAAATCTCCTCGGTGGGTGAACCTCAGATTCGATCCGGACGAGGGAGTGTACACCAGCCGACGAATCTGTCGATGGTTATCCAGAATCGCGCCTGTCATATTTTCGGATTTATCTGTAATCAAACGTGAGTATGGGAACCCGGTCAGCTTGCGGACCGGCCTCGCAGGGACGATATTTACTGCCAGCCCAGAGCATGATCCGGAAAAGTGGGTACCGAAAAGATTATGCTCAAATCAAAGAGCTGGAGCGGGATGACTATTCGAAGAAAAGTCATCGCGCTCCAGGGATAATCCGTTCACAACCTCATCGCGCTTTCAGCTAACGTACACCATGACCGACGATGATGAGCGCGAGCTTGAAAACGAGCTCGCCCGGCTGCAGCAGGAGCATCGTGATCTCGATGCGGCGATCGACGCGCTGCATCAGTCGCCGGCGCCGGACTTGCTGCGGCTGCAGCGGTTGAAGAAGCGCAAACTGCAATTGCGCGACCGCATCGCCTTCATCGAAGACCAGATCACGCCCGATATCATCGCCTGATGGTTGCACTTGCCGCGTGCGGCCAATTCGGTTCGCCAAACCGTCCGCCTTGGCAGACCCTTTTCCCCGACATCCACACAGCCCCGGCCTCGCGAAAGATCCTGCCGGGCGACCGACCAGAAAAAACAGGCTTCCAATTGGCCGACGCGGCTTGACTTCAATAGAACAAAAAGAGAACATACCTCCCTGCCAGCCGCCAGCCTCGGGAGTTCCGCCATGTCCGTCACATCATCCGTGTCTGTCACACCGCCCCTGTCCGACAACAGCCGCTACGAGCAGGCCTGCGACCAGGCCATCGCGATGTGCGACGGCAATCTGCGTTCGACCATCAAGGCGCTGATCATGGCGAACGAGTATCTGGAAACCGAGCTGGAGGAATTGCAGGCGGCAATCGCCGCCGGCTGCGTGCCGGCGCGAATCTCCCATGCGGAGAGCGATGCTGCCTGATCCATCAAACCCGGAGCGATACATGGCCGATGTCACTTATTACGTCGCGATGCCATTCCTGCAGGACGATAGCGGTTCGCCGATGGCGGGAGCCGCGGAAGAATGCCAGAGCCCGACGACCGCGTTGCGACGCGCCGAGATGATGTCGCGAATGGCCGGCAGCATCGGCGCCGTCGCCTTCAGCCGTAGCGGTGATCCGATGATCGGCGAATTCGGCGACGCGAAATTGCTGCGCAAGTTCGGCAATGTGCCGGACGATCTCAGCGGGTTGTAGCCCCGTCATTGCGACCCGTTGGCTCGCAATGACGGAGACTTCACGACGCCTCATGCCGCCGCAGCGCCTTGCGCACATACATGGCGCTGTCGGCCGCTTCCAGCGCGCGGCCCGCTTCGGAGTGGGTGTCGAGAACAGAGACGCCCGCGGAGGCGCCTGCCGTAACGGCGCGGCCATCGAAGTCGAAGGTGAGCCGATCGATCGCCTCCTCCAGCGCGGCAGCCTTGGCCTTGGCGTCGGTCTCGCTGAGATTCCACATCAGCAGCGCGAACTCGTCGCCGCCGAGCCGACCGACCACGTCGGAAGCGCGCACCTGCGCGAGCAGCGTCGTGACGATGGTCTTGAGCACCTGGTCGCCGGCAGCGTGTCCGAAGGCGTCGTTGATCGGCTTTAGGCGATCGACGTCGAGCACGACCAAAGCGCCAGAGGCGCGATAGCGTTTGATGTAGGCAATCGCGCGATTGAGTTCGCGCTCGAAGCCACGGCGGTTCGGAATGCCCAACAGGAAGTCGGTATCGGCGGAGGCCTGAAGTTCCTCGATCTGCGCCTGCGTCCGGGCCAGTTGGGCTTTCAGCCGGCGAATTGTCGCCTTGGTGTCGTTGGAGGCAGCCGGCGGCGGGGATTTCAGTGCGGATGACCGCCGCGGTGCCGCTTTTTTCCCGGAAGCCGCGCTTTTGGGGCGTTTTCCGGCCCTGGAGGCGGTCGCCCTGGTTTTCTTCTTCATGGCCTTCCCTGTGCAGGCTTGCTTATGAAGGCTTGCCGGGATTCACCAAGACAGGATAGTCCATTCCTGATCCCTTGCCACGCCTTGGATGAGCCCCGGGCCGACCCTATAATCGGCCTATGTTTCTGGATTCCCGAACAGAATTGACGAGATGACCGCACCCATCGCCATCATCATAGGCAGCCAGTCCGACTGGGAGACCATGCGCCATGCCGCCGAGACGCTGACGGCGCTCGGGATCGACTGCGAAAAGCGCATCGTCTCGGCGCACCGGACTCCGGACCGGCTGTTCGCCTTCGCCAAGGGCGCCAAGGCCGCGGGCTTCAAGGTCATCATCGCCGGCGCCGGCGGCGCAGCCCATCTGCCGGGCATGGCGGCGGCGTTGACGGAACTCCCGGTGTTTGGCGTTCCCGTCGAATCCAAGGCGCTGTCGGGACTCGATTCGCTGTACTCGATCGTGCAGATGCCGGCCGGCGTTCCCGTCGGCACGCTCGCGATCGGAAAGGCCGGCGCCATCAACGCCGCCCTGCTCGCGGCTGCCGTGCTGGCGCTGAACGACGCGGCGCTGGCAACGCGCTTGGCCGCCTGGCGCAAGCAGCAGACCGACGCGGTCAAGGAGCGCCCGGAGGGATCGGCGTGACCGCTTCAGGCAAGGTGAAGCTGAAGCCGGGCGACACCATCGGAATTCTCGGCGGCGGACAATTGGGCCGGATGCTGGCGATGGCGGCGGCGCGCCTTGGCCTCAGGTGCCAGGTGTTTTCACCGGACCCGGACTCGCCTGCCTTCGACGTGGTGCTGAACGCGACCTGCGCCGAATATGCCGACGTCGAGGCGCTCGAATTGTTCGCCAACGATGTCGACGTCATCACCTATGAATTCGAAAATGTGCCGGCCGCCACCGCCATGGTGCTGGGCGCGCGGCGTCCGGTATTGCCGGCGCAGAAGATCCTCGAGACCACGCAGGACCGGCTGATCGAAAAAGATTTCGTCAAGCGACTCGGCATCGGCACCGCCGACTATGCCGACGTGTCGTCGGTGGAAACGCTGCAGAGCGCTATTGCGCGCATCGGCCTTCCCGCGGTGATCAAGACCCGCCGCTTCGGCTATGACGGCAAGGGCCAGGCGATCATCCGCGAGGGCGACGATCCCGCCAAAATCTGGGAAGACCTCGGCACCAAATCCGCGATACTCGAAGCCTTCGTTCCATTCGAGCGCGAGATCTCCGTGATCGCCGCGCGCTCGGCGGACGGCGAGGTCGAATGTTACGACGTCACCGAAAACGAACACCGCGATCACATCCTGAAATTCTCGCGCGTGCCGGCCGCGATATCGGACGCGCTGGCCGCAGACGCGCGTGCCGTCGCCGAGAAGATCGCGAACGCGCTCGACTATGTCGGCGTGCTCGCGGTCGAATTGTTCGTGGTCGCCGGAAACGGCGGACCGCATGTGCTGGTCAACGAGATTGCACCGCGGGTGCATAATTCCGGGCACTGGACGCTGGACGGCGCCTCGATCTCCCAGTTCGAGCAGCACATCCGGGCGATTGCCGGCTGGCCGCTCGGCAAGCCGGTTCGTCACGGCCAGGTCACCATGACCAACCTGATCGGCGACGATATCCTGGGCTACGAGCAATGGCTGACGGTGCCCGGCGCCACGGTTCACCTCTACGGCAAGGGCGCGCCGCGGCCGGGCCGCAAGATGGGCCATGTCACCGAAGTGGCCCCTGCAAGCAAGAAATAGCGCGCTTGCCCGTCTCCTCGGCGTGTTTGCAGGTCAGGCCCTCTTCAGGCCCTCCACGACGCCGGCCGGCTCCTCGCTGAGCCAGCGATAGATCACGCCGCCGAGCGCACCGCCGATCAACGGCGCCACCCAGAACAGCCAGAGCTGCGCCAGCGCCCACCCGCCGACGAACAATGCGGGCCCGGTGCTGCGCGCGGGATTCACCGACGTGTTGGTGACGGGAATGCTGACGAGATGGATCATCACCAGCGCCAATCCGATGGCGAGCGGCGCAAAGCCCGCAGGCGCCTTGCCGTGGGTGGCGCCCATGATGATGAACAGGAACATCATGGTCATCACCACCTCGGTGATGAAGCAGACCATCATGTTGTACTGCCCGGGCGAATGCGCGTCATAGCCGTTGGAGGCAAAGCCCTTGGACAGATCGAAGCCGGGTGCGCCGCTTGCGATCACATAGAGCAACGCCGCGGCAGCGACGGCGCCGATCACCTGGGCGACCACGTAAGGAACGATATGCTGCGCCGGAAACCGTCCGCCGGCCGCGAGGCCGACCGTGACGGCGGGATTGAGGTGACAGCCGGAGATGTGGCCGATCGCATAGGCCATGGTTACGACACTCAGGCCGAACGCCAGCGACACGCCGACCAGGCCGATGCCGACCTGCGGAAAACCGGCTGCGATGACCGCGCTGCCGCATCCCGCAAAAGTGAGCCAAAATGTGCCGATCGCTTCAGCGGCATATTTTTTGGTGTTCATACTTGCCTCCCGCGTGTTTTGCGTCGTTGTTTTCCGCTACTGTACGCTAAGGGAGGGCCCGTGAGAGCCTCGTTATTTGACGAAACCGGGATCGTACCGTCCGAATCCGCTGATTTTTGCAGCTTTCCCAGGCCGGAAACCGCCTTCTCAGGTGGACATCAGCGGTTTTGTCTGCTACATGCCCGCGTTCAGGGTTAAGGGCCAGGCGTTTCGCCGGCCCTTCACTTTACCAGAATTCCTATCCGATCAATTGAAAGAGGATGCCGCGTGCAGGTTCTCGTCCGCGATAACAATGTCGATCAAGCCCTCAAGGCGCTGAAGAAGAAGATGCAGCGCGAGGGGATTTTCCGCGAGATGAAGCTCCGCGGACACTACGAAAAGCCCTCCGAGAAGAAGGCCCGTGAAAAGGCCGAAGCCGTGCGCCGCGCGCGCAAGCTTGCTCGCAAGAAGCTGCAGCGCGAAGGCCTGCTGCCGATGAAGCCCAAGCCGGTGTTCGGCGCTGGTCCCGGTGGCGACCGTGGTGGCGCTGGCGGCCGTGGTGGCCCGGGCGCAGGTCCGCGCGGACCGCGCTGAGCATCCACAGAAAGTTTGATTTGAAAAACGCGGGCCTCGAGCCCGCGTTTTTTTTGTTTTCACCATCGCAGATCCCGTTGGATCGAATGACCGGCGCCGCGCGCGTATGGTGCAATCGATCGATCGCATCTCCTTCGCAGGCCGTTGCGGCCATTTTGACGTATGCATTTTGCGGTCCGTCGGGTTACCTATGTCGTATTCGATACGCGAGAGTATTCCGCTGCATGGCCGGTAACGATTGCAATGCCTTCCCCCGCGTCTCACGCTTCACCGCCGTACCTGTAGCGCTGCTCGCAATCGCACTTCCGCTCGGCGGCTGTTCGTTCGATCTGGGATCATGGGGAGCGGACAAGGAGAAGCCGCAGGCTGCCGAGCAGAAACCGACCGGCACGATCAGCGGACAAGGCGCCAGCGACGCCCATGGCTACGCCGCACGCGGCCAGGCGCTCGCCAAATCCGGCAAGACCGACGAAGCGCTTGCGGAATTCGACCGCGCGCTCGCACTCGATCCCTACAATGTGCCGGCCCTGTACGGCCGCGGCCTGATCTATCAGGCCGACAAGCAGCATGAGCAGGCGATCGCGGATTTCACTGCAGCCAACGGCCTGACGCCGCAACGGGTCGAGCCGCTGCTGGCGCGTGCCACCAGCTACCTCGCCATCGACAAGGCGAAGGAAGCCGCTTCCGATCTCGACGAAGCGGTACAGGCCGATCCCAACAGCGCGCAAGCCTGGTCGGCTCGCGGCGTCACCTACGAACGTCTGGGCGACAAGGCCAAGGCGTTCACCTCCTATGGCCGTGCGCTCGCGCTCCGCCCCAGGGACGAGGCCGCGCGAAGCGGCCTCGCGCGCACCGGCGGTTAGAGCGTTTTCCAGTTTTTGATGGAATCGGATCGGGCGCCGGTTTGGCCTGACGCGCTTGCTTGGTGCCGGACGGAAGCTGCCCTCGGATCAAGCCCGAGGGCGCGGTTCGCACGAAGACGACATCTATTTCGGCAGCACCGCGTGGAAGAGCGACTTCGCCGTCGACAGCGCATCCTCGGCAGCCGCCGTGGCGCGTTCGCGCACGGAAGGTTCGGCCACTTCGGCGCGCAGATCGAGCGGGCGCGAGAGCGGAATATCAGCGGGCGGGGTTGGTCGGTTCGGGTCGCTGGCCTCGGCATAAGGCGGCCGCGCCTGCGGCGGAGCATGACCAGGCAAAACCTGACCAAAGGGTTCGCCGGCGGGCGAGCCGGAGACCATGATCGGCGGCGGCAGCGGGCGAAGCGCGGGCACAGCAGCAGCAGCATTGGCGACCACGGGCGCATTTGCAACCTTCGACGCCCCGGGAGCACGGGCCGTCTCAGCGGCGCGCGGAGAGGCTTCGCCGTTGGCGCGCAGGCGTTCGATCGCGGCCCGCGCCAGATCGTTGGCATCGCGGCGTTCATCGGGCGCAGCCGCAGTCTCGACCGGGGCGGCCGGCGCGGTCGCCGCAACCGGAGCCGACGACGACGTCACGGGCTGCACGGGCGACGGCAGAATGACCCTGATCTTTTCCTTTTCACGCGATAGCGCCGCGTGGCGGCGCTGGTCGGCGGCCTCGGCCGGGCTTTCGGCCGACTTCACTTCGGACTTGATATCGGAAGACTTGGTATCGGAGGGCTTGGCGTCGGTGGATTTGGCCTCAGCCTTCGCTTCAGCTTTTGCGTCGGTCTTTTCCTGAACCTTTTCGACCACCGCCGGCCGTTCGGCAGCGGTCTTCTCCATGATGGCCTTCTCGGAGATTCCCCTCGCCTTGACGCCAGCGGCCGGGAGATTGCTGACACTGGCCGTGGTGTCGGCCGACTTGGTATCGGATTTGGCTTCAGCCTTGCCAATCCCTTTGGGATTGGCAGCCGAAACCGCCGCGGCAGGAGCGTCCGCGTTGGGCCTGGTCACGATGTAGTGGTTGACGATGTAAGCGCCGATGACGGTCGCAGCCACCGAGGGAAAGATGTCTACGGCGAACTTCTTGAGGTAATTCAACATTCCTACCCTCCCCGCGGTCCCTCAATTGCCGGAACTTTGAGGCACATTGAGGGATCAACTGCGACGGATCGGTGGCAATTCAGCAGTTCCCGTGCAGGCCGGGTCGGCGCGGGCCTGGATCGAGCCGGAAAATCCAGGTTTCGTTTCCGGGAAGTTAATGCCCCGACGCCGCCCGGCGCGCCTGGTCACGGAGCGGTTGGTCAGGGCTTAAGTTCCACTTCCAGAAACACGATCTCGCTGGCCGTCTCGTTGAGCACGTCGTGCTGGACGCCGGCTTTCCGGAAATAGGATTTGCCGGCGCCGAGCTGCGCCTTGGTGCGTTCGCCGTTCGGCGCGACGATGGTCATCTCGCCCGAGGTCACCGGCACGATCACGTAATCCATCCCGTGGGTGTGATGGCCGGTAGCGCTGCCCGGCGCCAGCCGCCACTCGGTGACGCGGACTTCGGCTGTATCGACCTGAACGTCGGATTTGGCGGCAAGCATTTCGTTCCTCTCCGATCACGGCACGAACACCATAAACACGAACACGGCGAACACCACCATGTGCACCAGCCCGAACAGGATGTTGGTGCGGCCGGTGCCAAAGGTCAGCATGCTCAGGGCGAACGTGAGCAGCAGCAGTACCATGCCCTGGCCGTTGAGCCCAAGCACGAGTTCCTTGTCGAGCACGTAGGTAGCCACGCCGACCGCGGGAATAGTCAGCCCGATGGTCGCCAGCGACGATCCGAGCGCGAGATTGATGCTCTTCTGCAGATCGTTGTTACGCGCGGCCGCAATAGCGGTGACCCCCTCCGGGAGCAGGATGAGGAGCGCGACCAGCACACCGGCGAACGCCGGCGGGGCGCCGATCATCGCGGTTACGACATCGACCACGAGCGAAAACTTCTTCGCCAGAAGCACCACGGCAAGCAGGGAAATAAGCAGCAGGGCGACGCTGAGCGCCAGCATCCGGTTCGACAGGGATGAGGTTTCGCTGGCGGCACCGGCGCCTCCCTTGATGAAATAATCACTATGCCGGATCGTCTGGGTGTAAAGAAACACGCCGTAGAGCATGAGCGTGACCAGGTCCACAAAGCCAAGCTGCGCCGCCGAATAAATCGGCCCCGGCGCCGTCAGCGTATAGTTCGGCATGATCAGCGTGATGGTCGCCAGCACGAACAGCACGCTGAGATAAAGGTTGGCGCCGGAAACCTGGAAATCCTGCTCGCGGTAACGCAGGCCGCCGATGAAGATACACAAGCCGACGAGGCCGTTGCACACGATCATCACCACCGCAAACACGGTATCGCGCGCCAACGCCGGCTGCGGCTTGTCGCCGAGCATGATGGTGGCGATCAGCGCGACCTCGATGATGGTGACCGCAAGCGTCAACAATAGCGTGCCGTAGGGCTCGCCGATTCGCTCGGCAATCACCTCGGCATGGTGCACGGCTGCGAATACGGTGCCGAACAGGACCGCCAGCAGCGTGGCCGCGAACAAGAACCCGCCAACCGACGGCGTAAAGCTGAGCCCAAGGCCGGTGGCCGCGGCAAACAACAGCATTGCCAGCGCCGGGAATATCCAGGCCGATCGCGGCATTGGCGCGTGTGCACTCATGCGGTCAACTCCCCGATGGGTCGTGGACACACGATGCGTCCATGACAGCCAGCCATCACCCCTTTGCAAGGTTGATGAAATTTCGCGCGATTTCAATCGCGCCGAAATTGTCCAGATCGTTATGACCGCCCCGGGCCAGGCGGACAAACCGTTTCGGCTCGTTCGCCAGCGCAAACAGTCGTTCGCCAAAGGCAACGGGTATCGTCGGATCGAGCGCGCCATGCATCACGAGCAGCGGAACCTTGACCCTGGCGATGTGCGCGTCGGAACGGAACTGATCGCGCATCAATAGACGTACCGGCGCAAACCAGAACGCCGACGCGGCGACATCGGCGATCGACGTATAGGGAGCTTCCAGGATCAGCCTCCCGATGCGCTGCTCCGCCGCAAGCGCCACCGCAACGCCGGTGCCGAGCGAAAAGCCCCAGACGACGATATTGTCCGCGCGATAGCGTGCGACCGTAAAGGCATAGGCGGCTGCTGCGTCCTGCAGCAATCCGTGCTCGCTCGGTTGCCCGGTCGAGCCTGCATAGCCGCGATAGGACACTGCGATGACCCCGGTCCCGTCGGCGATGATGCTGCGAAAGCGGCCGAAGAAGCCGGCGAGGTAGTCGCCATTGCCGTGGAAGTAGAGAACGACCGGACGGCCCGGTCTGGCCGGAACGTGCCAGACGATGATCTTCTCACCGTCAGCCGTCGTCAGGATATGCTCTTCGGCTTCCGGAAAGCCCGCCGCTGGTGGCGCCGTGCGCGCACTCGTCGGGGCCGGAAACAGAATGGCGCGCTGCGCGAAGAACAGTGCGAGCAGACCACCGACATAACCGACTGAGACGACGATCAGCAGCCATTTCAGTACGGTCATGAACTTCCTGCGAGCGCGTTACATCCCCTTGACGATGTTCTCGGTGACCTTCTTGGCATCGCCGAGCAGCATCATGGTGTTGTCGCGATAAAATAGTGGATTATCGATGCCGGCATAGCCCGAGGCCAGCGAGCGCTTGATGAACATCACGGTGCCGGCCTTCCAGACCTGCAGCACCGGCATGCCGTAGATCGGCGAGGTCTTGTCTTCTTCCGCGGCCGGGTTGGTGACGTCGTTGGCGCCGATCACGAAGGCGATGTCGGCCTGGGCAAATTCGGAGTTGATGTCCTCGAGCTCGAACACCTCGTCATAGGGCACGTTGGCTTCCGCCAGCAGCACGTTCATGTGACCGGGCATGCGGCCGGCGACCGGGTGGATGGCGTACTTCACCTCGACGCCTTCCTTCTTCAGGAGGTCGCCCATTTCGCGCAGCGCATGCTGGGCCTGCGCCACCGCCATGCCGTAGCCCGGCACGATGATCACCTTCTGCGCGTTCTTCATGATGAAGGCGGCGTCGTCGGCCGAGCCGAGTTTTGCCGGCTTCTGCTCGCCGCCGCCACCGCCGGCCGCTGCGGTTTCCCCGCCGAAGCCGCCCAGGATGACCGAGATGAAGGAACGGTTCATCGCGTGGCACATGATGTAGGACAGGATCGCGCCCGAGGAGCCGACCAGCGCGCCGGTGACGATCAGCGCGGAATTGCCGAGCGTAAAGCCGATGCCGGCGGCGGCCCAGCCGGAATAGGAGTTCAGCATCGAGATCACGACCGGCATGTCGGCGCCGCCGATCGGGATGATCATCAGCACGCCGAGCGCCAGCGCGATGATGGTGATGAGCCAGAAGTCGAGCGCGCTGCCGGACATCACGAGGCCGACGATGAAGAACACCAGCGCGAGCGCCAGCACGATATTGATGACGTGGCGGAACGGCAGGATGATCGGCGCACCGCTCATGCGGGCCGACAGCTTCAGGAACGCGATCACCGAGCCGGTGAAAGTCAAGGCGCCGATGGCGACGCCGAGCGACATTTCGACCAGGCTCGAGCCGTGAATGGCGCCGGGCTTGCCGATATCGAAGGCTTCGGGCGCATAGAACGCGCCGGCGGCGACCAGCACCGCGGCCATGCCGACCAGCGAATGGAACGCTGCGACCAGTTCCGGCATCGACGTCATCGGCACCCGCCGCGCGATCACCGCGCCGATGCCGCCGCCGATGGCGATGCCGAGGATGACCAGCACCCAGGCGATGCCGTCCGCCGGCGGATGAACGGCGAGCGTGGTCGCGACTGCGATCGCCATGCCGATCATGCCGAACAGATTGCCCTGGCGGGACGACGCCGGACTGGACAAACCGCGCAGCGACAGGATGAACAATACACCCGCGACGAGATACAGAATTGCAGCCAGATTGGCGTTCATCTCAGGTCCCCACTGTCGTCGTCACACCGAGGTGCACGCCGCTCGCTCGTCATTTCACTTGGCCTTCTTCTTGTACATCGCCAGCATGCGCTGGGTGACAAGGAAGCCGCCGAAGATATTCACACAGGCGAAGATCAGCGCGATGAAGCCGAAGCCGCGCGCCCAGCCGCTGCCGCTCGAGATCATCGGGACGCCGACCGCGAGCAGCGCACCGACCACGATCACCGAGGAGATCGCGTTCGTCACCGACATCAGCGGCGTATGCAGCGCAGGGGTTACCGACCAGACCACGAAATAGCCGACGAAGACGGCGAGAACGAAAATCGACAGCCGGAATACGAAGGGATCGACGGCCTGGGCTACATGCTCCATGGATTCTCTCCTTAGGCTTTCGGCTGGAAGTTCGGATGGATGACGGCGCCGTCTTTGGTCAACGCGGTGGCTTTCACCAGCTCGTCATCCCAGTTGACCGCGAGCGACTTGTTGGCCTTGTCCACCATCGTCTCGATGAAGTTGAATAAATTGCGAGCGTAGAGGCTGGAGGCCGATTGTGCGACCCGGCCGGCGACGTTGGTGTAGCCGACGATCTTGATGCCTTCGACATCGACGACCTGGCCCGCCTTGGCGCCCTCGACATTGCCGCCGCGCTCGACGGCGAGGTCGACCAGCACCGAGCCCGGCTTCATCGACTTCACCATGTCGGCGCTGACGAGCTTTGGCGCCGGCCGGCCCGGGATCAGGGCGGTGGTGATGACGATGTCCTGCTTCTTGACGTGCTCGGCGGTAAGGGCAGCCTGCTTGGCCTGGTACTCTTTCGACATTTCCTTGGCGTAGCCGCCGGCGGTCTGCGCGTTCTTGAATTCCTCGTCCTCGACCGCGAGGAACTTTGCGCCGAGCGATTCGACCTGCTCTTTCGTGGCCGGGCGCACGTCAGTGGCGGTGACGACGGCCCCCAACCGGCGCGCGGTCGCGATCGCCTGCAGGCCGGCGACGCCGACGCCCATCACGAACACTTTCGCCGCCGGAACGGTGCCGGCCGCGGTCATCATCATCGGGAACGCGCGGCCGAAGGACTCGGCCGCCTCGATCACCGCGCGATAGCCGGCGAGGTTGGCCTGCGAGGACAGCACGTCCATCACCTGCGCGCGCGTGATGCGCGGCATCAATTCCATCGCAAACGCCGCGACGCCGGCATCCGCGATCGTCTTCAGCGCCGCTTCATTGCCGTACGGGTCCATGATCGCGATGACGAGCGCACCGCGCTTGTATTGCGAAAGCTCGCTGGCTTCCGGCCGCTTCACCTTGATGATGATGTCGGCGTCCTTCAGCGCGTCCGCGCTGACGGTGGCGCCGACGGCGGTGAATTCGGAATCCGGCAGGCCCGACTTGATACCCGCACCCGGCTCGATCGCGACTTCGGCGCCGATCGCCTTGAATTTCTTCACGGTATCCGGGGAAGCGGCAACCCGCGGCTCGGACGGATCGATTTCCTTGGCAACGGCAATCTTCATGAGCCCTCCCGGCGCGGCAGGCGCGCGCGCAAGCAAACTAGCGTCTTTTTCGCTTAGTTGGATACCGGTTTCGCAACCGGCATGCGTGCAATTTTCTGGCCACCGCCGGGGTGGCGGTGCAGGCAGCGATGCGTCAGGTCAGGAAGTAGCCCATCAGGGCGACAATGGTCACCACGGCGGCCGTGCCGTATTTGACCAGCATGATGAACCCTTCATAGGTCTGCTCATGGGCCGGATAGTCATTGCCGTCAGCGGTCGTGTAGGCCACTTCGTTATGGTCTGCCATCGGTATCCCCAGTCAAAATCCGCGTTTCTCGCGTGCAATTACCGCAAAGCGTTTGGCAGGGCAACGGCCCCCTGCCAATCGGGTCATTCGGAAGGCCAATTATCCCGGATCCAGCGGGTCAGGCTTTCCTCGCTGACCTCGCCGGCGGCGAGGAAGAGGATGATCGACGTGGCCTGCGCCGGGTCGGGCGCAAAGGGTATGTCGTTGCTGCGCAAGAAAACCATCATGGCGTGAAACGCGATACGCTCGTTGCCGTCCACAAAGGCATGGTTGCGGGCCAGACCGAACGCATAGGCTGCGGCGAGCGCTGCCATGTCGGTCTGCCCGTAATTCCATTGGTTGACTGGCCGCAAAACCGCCGACTCAAGAAGGCCGTGATCCCGAATGCCTTCCGGTCCACCGAATATCGCCAGTTGCTCGGCGTGCATGTCGATGACTTCATCGACATCGAGCCAGATTGGCTCACTCATTTTGCAAGCGCGGCAAACGTATCGCGATATTCGTGCATGACCTGGCGAGCGATTTCCATGGTCCGCGCGTGCTTGGGGTTGAAGGGCGAGAGCCGCAGGCTCCCATCCGGTTGCTCGACCGGATAGAACTTGTCCCCCTCCTTCAGATTGAGCCGGGCAAGAAGCTCCTTCGGCAGGATCACACCAACCGAATTGCCAATCTTCCGAATTTGGAGGGCGGTGTCCTCCAGCTTGTATTCGCGAGAGGCCTCTTCCCTGCCGCGAGGGGCCTTGGTCATCGCGCAGACTCCGTTATACGGAATGTATAACACCCTTTCCGGACCGTTCAACAAGTGTATTACGTCACCGGCTAACCGTATCGGCCCCTTGTCGCGCCCGTCGGATCCCCTCCAGCAGGATCTCCAGTCCCGTCTCGAACGTCGCCTGGAAATGCGCGGGCTGAAAGTAAGGCGCCGCCGCCGCGAGGTGTTTGAAGTCCGCAGCGATCGTCGCGGCGGACACCGGCTCGGCCGCTGACGGGCCCTTGGCGTAGCCGGCGGTCTCATCCAGCGCCGCCCCGGTCAGGTAATAGCCGATCTCGCGGAAACAGCGCGCGGCGTCGCCATCGGAAAACCCCGCCTCACGCAGGATGCCGATGACGCCGTCGATGAAGGCGACGCCGGCGCGGGTATTGAGCCGGTGCACCGCAAAGAACGCAAAGAATTTCGGATGCTTCAGCGCCATCGCGCGAAAGCTGTGCGCGGTCCGGCGCAGGCGTTCGAGCCAATCCCCCTCGCCTGCCGCTGCCACGCGCGCCTCGGCGAGCATCAGATCGACGAGGGCGTCCATCAGATGCGCCTTGCTCGGGAAGTGGTGATAGATGCTCATCGCCTCGCAGCCGAGTTCGTCGCCGAGCCGGCGCGTGCTGAGCGCCGGAAGCCCCTCGCGGTCGACCAGGGCCAACGCCGCCGCCGCGATCCGCTCCCGCGACAGCGCCGCCCCTTGCCTCCCCTGTTCCCCGTCCCGCCTCGCACCGGCGGGGCGGTTCGGCCTTGCGCTGGCGGGCGGCTTGGAAAGCGCCTTGGATTTCATCTTTGTGATCAAGCGGGGGTCCTCGAATCTCTTGCAACCTTACACTGGAAGGCTGTATGAGGAAACCAGACTTACACTGTAAGGCAGGAGGCCTTTTATGTCGGCCATCGATATTTTCGGCTTGTTGGTGCCGGTGACCTATCTGCTCATGCTCGGGATCGAGGCGCTGTTTCCGGCGCGACAATTTCCGCCGATTCCCCATTGGCGCCTGAAGGGCTTCTGTTTCCTGACCGTGCAGGGACTGCTCGCCACGCTGACGCCGCTGGTGATCCCGGAGCATTGGCTGGCGGCGCACCGCCTGATCAACCTGGAAGGTCTCGGCGTGGTCGGCGGTGCCATGCTCGGCTATGCGGTGGTCTCGCTGGCAGGCTACGCCTGGCACCGCAGCGCGCACACGTTTTCGCCGATGTGGCGGCTGTTCCACCAGATCCACCACAGCCCGCAGCGGGTCGACATGTCCGGCGCCGCGCTATTCCATCCGCTGGAGACGATGGCGTTTCTCCTGATCGGCGCGCTGGTGACGACGCTGGTGCTCGGGCTCGATCCGGTCGCCGCCGCGCTCACCGGCTACATCGCCGCGTTCTACGGTTACTTCCAGCACATGAACATCCGCACGCCGCGATGGCTCGGCTTCATTATCCAGCGGCCGGAAGCCCATTGCATCCATCACCAGCGCGACGTGCACGCCTACAATTATGGCGACCTGCCGGTCTGGGACATGCTGTTCGGCACCTTCCGCAATCCGGCTACTTTCGACGGAGCCGTCGGGTTCGACCAGCCCGCAACGAAACGGCTCGGCGCGATGCTTGCCTTCGTCGACGTCAACGAGCCCGTCGCCGGCCCCGACACCCTCGGGCGGAAGGTGAGCCGTCCGTAGATTTTCGTTTGACGCGATTTCTAGACGCGAACCGGCTTCGCTGGAAAACGCTCTATCCGACCACGAAGTCGAAACGCCCGGCCAGCCATCCCGCGTTCTTGGCCGTGCGCACCAGCAAGTCCTTGCGGAACAGGCCGTCGGAGCGGTTTTTGGCCTCGCCGGGGAAATAGAGCTGGGTGGTCAGCACGCTGCCATCGCGCGGCTGCACCTTCACATGGATATGGCGCGTCCGGCCGGGATAGAGGCCGGGCACGATGCTGCGCAATCGGTAACGGCCTTCCGCATCGGTGAACTGATGGCCGCGCAGGCGGAAACCGGAATTGTCGTAGCGGCCCTTATCATCGGCCTGCCAGAAATCCAGCAAGGCGCCGGCGAGCGGCTTGCAGGCGCGACTGAGCACGAAGCCAACCAGTTCGATCGGCTGCCCTGCCATGCCCTCTTCGAACAGTTCGGTTCGCTCAGGCGACGACGGCTTGAAGTAGGGACCTTCAGTTTGCGGCACTGTTGCTTCGTCGCCGTCGTGGCATGCCGGCGTCGGAGCAAGCGGGGCCTGAGCCACGCTGCCATCGATCATGAGCAGCGAACCGGCCGCGAAAACTCCGGCTCCAAGTACGACGCGCCGCGTCGGGGTGTCGATCATGGGGCACTCCCCTCCTGTCGTCACCGTCATCATCGCGGGCGACGGCGGCTGAAATTGTGTCCGCGCCCATCACAAATCCGTTTCGTGGCCGCGGGCGACCCGTCAGCCCATCTCTTCCAATTCGTCGATCATGCCGGCAATCACCGACAACCCGCCGTCCCAGAATTTGGGATCCTTGGCATCGAGCCCGAACGGCTTGAGCAGTTCGGAATAATGCTTGGTGCCGCCGGCCGCGAGCATGGCGAGATAACGCTCGGCAAAGCCCTCCGAGGCGTTCTCGTAGACCGCGTATAGCGAGTTCACCAGGCAATCGCCGAACGCATAGGCGTAAACGTAGAACGGCGAATGGATGAAGTGCGGAATGTACATCCAGAAATTTTCGTATCCCGGGCGGATGTCGATCGCAGGCCCGAGGCTTTCACCCTGCACGCTGAGCCAGATCTGGCCGATGCGCTCCGCCGTCAATTCGCCGTTCTTGCGCTCGGTATGAATGGCGCGCTCGAACGAATAGAACGCGATCTGGCGCACCACGGTGTTGATCATGTCCTCGACCTTGCCGGCGAGCAGCGCCTGGCGCTGCCTGGCGTTCCTGGTCTGCGACAACAGCCGCTTGAAGGTCAGCATCTCACCGAACACGCTGGCGGTCTCCGCCAGCGTCAGCGGCGTCGGCGCCATCAGCGCACCATTCTTGGCCGCCAGCACCTGATGCACGCCATGGCCGAGCTCATGCGCCAGCGTCATCACGTCTCGCGGCTTGCCCTGGTAGTTCATCAGCACATAGGGATGCGCCGACGGCGTGGTCGGATGCGAGAACGCGCCCGGCGCCTTGCCCGGCCGCACCGGCGCATCGATCCACCGATCGGTGAAGAATCGCTCCGCGATCGCGGCCATCTCGGCGGAGAAACCGCGATACGCCGTCAGCACCATCTTCTGCGCCTCGGGCCAGGCGATGGTGCCGGTGGCCGCAAACGGCAACGGCGCATTGCGGTCCCAATGCGCGAGTTTTTTCTTTTTGAACCAGCCGGCTTTCAGATTGTAGTAGCGATGCGAGAGTCGCGGATAGGCCGCGCGCACCGAGCCGACCAGCGCGTCAACGACCTCGCGCTCGACTCGGTTGTTCAGGTGGCGCGAATCCGCGACATCCTGGAAACCGCGCCAGCGATCGGAAATTTCCTTGTCCTTGGCGAGCGTGTTGGTGATGAGCGCAAAAGTCCGCTCATTGTCCTTGAAGGTCTTGGCCAGCGCCTGCCCCGCGGCCTTGCGCTTTTCCGGCGCGCGGTCCTGCAGCAGATTGAGCGTCGGCTCGATTGCAAGCTCCTTGCCGGCGACCTTGAAACGCAGGCCGGAGATGGTCTGATCGAACAGCCGGTTCCAGGCGGCATAGCCGCTCTGGGATTTTTCATGAAACAACTGCTCGACGCGATCTTCGAGCTGGTACGGCTTGTCCTTGCGCAGATCCTCGATCCACGGACGGTAGTGCCCAAGCTCCGGCGTCTGCATCGCGCGCTCGATCACGGCATCGTCGATGCGGTTGAGCTCCAGCCCAAAGAACAGCAGATGCACCGAAGCCGCCGTCAGCCGCTCGGAGACGTCGCCATAGAACTTGGAAATCGCCGGATCGACGCTGTCGCCGGCATGAACGAGGCCGGCATAGGAGCCGAGCCGGCCGGCGAGATCGTCGATCGCCTCGTAGCGCCTGACGGCCTCGGCAAGCCAGCTTCCGCCATCGTCGCGGGCGATGTTTTCCGCGAGCTTGCCTTTGTAGTCGGTTTCAAACGCTGCGCAGTCGGCGCCCATCTTTTGCAGGTCGCGCGCGACTTCGGCCGCGTCGATAGCGGAATAAAGATCGGCGAGGTTCCATTCCGGCAATTTGCCGGTTTTGGATTTGGCGGTGGCCGCCTTGCTGCCCGTGGCTGATTTGCGGGACGTCTTGCCGGCTCGGGAGGTCGCAGATTTCACGCTCATGACACTTTCAAAATTGGGAGGTGATCAGGAAATCGGCTTGCGAGATCAGGCGAAAGCCGCAAGCGGCGGTACCAACTGGACGAACAGCTCCTCGCCCTCGACCAGCAGCGGGTCGACCTTTTCATGGATCGTATTGCGGATAGCACACCACAACATGATCGCACGCACCATGAGCCACGACGTCGATGGGACAGCAGCCTTGGCATGCAGCGCCACGAGATCGAGGTTCCAATGCTCGAACAGCGACCGGCCCGACCCGTCTTCCAGGATGTAGCGCCCACCGATCCGCGATACGCACAATTCGCAGGCCTGCTCCGGCAGCGGACCCAGCAGATAGAACTGGGCGTCGCCCTTCTCTGTCATGCCGGTTTCCCATTCGCGTCCGGTCCTGGGTGCAATCGTTGCGCCGAGCGCTGCGACAAGGATGCCGAGTTCCTTTTCGCTCCATTCGCCGCTGTTTTGCTTGCGCTCGAATGCAACCACGCTCATTTGCTTTCCGCTCCGAACAACAGCCGGTGCAGTTCCGGCTCGTAGTACCTTAACAAATGCCTGGCGAAGGCGGCCTGTTCAAGGCCCAACTCGCGGGCCCATGCGCCCATAATATCGGTCGGAACACGGCTGAACCCATTCTCGACCTGCGAGATGAACGTATAATATTTCAGGCCGAGGCGTGCGGCGAGATCGGCCTGCGACAACTCGGCATCCGCCCTTCGCAGCTTCAGCCAATCCCCAGCCATTTTGCGCAATTGCTTGGCGTCCGGCGCGGCCTTGGCCGCTGGCCGTTCAGCGAAAACGTCTTGATGCTTTCCTTGTTTCATGATTACTAAACTAGCCAAATTGAATTGTTGGGTAACTCAATGTTCCCTACCACAATTCCAGCTCGCGAATAAGAATCCGATGGCCTTCCTGGACCGCAGTCAGATTGTCCGAGCCGGCGACCGGGCACCCTCGGTGCATGGCATGGAGTTGATGGCCGGTGTCCTTCTGGCGGCGCTGATCGCGACTCTCGCTGTCCGAAACCTGGTGCCGGCGGGCGCGCTGGCGCCCGCGATCGTGACGCTGCTGTTCGCGGTTGGCGTCGCGACGGCCGCGGCAGCGTGGCTTTGTCAGGCCGGCCGATTCCGCATCATGTGGCTCGACGTCGCGGGAAGCCTGGCTTTCATTGGCGTCGTCATCTCCGTTTTGATCGAGCCCGATCAACTGATCAGGCTGTGCGGCGTTTCGGATCAATCTGAGTAAGGAATCATCTTCGGCGCGGTTTGACCGCGTCTCGACTGTGTGCGTCCAAGCCCGGGCCCCTCTGGCGGTTCAAGCGAGCCGCGATGTCGGATTGGACCTTGAACGGAGTGGCCCGCATGCTGGAACTTTTCTCGTCGCAATCCCTCACAGCTCTTTTCCAGGTCGTGATGATCGATCTGGTGCTCGCCGGCGATAACGCGATCGTTATCGGGCTCGCCGCCGCCGGGCTGCCCGAAGAACAGCGCAGGAAGGCGATACTGGCCGGCATCCTGGCCGCCACCGTCCTGCGCATCGGTTTTGCCAGCGTCACGGTCCAGCTGCTGCAGATCATCGGACTGCTGCTTGCCGGCGGCATTCTGCTGCTCTGGGTGTGCTGGAAGATGTGGCGCGAGTTGCGGGCGTCGCACGCGCATGATCAAGCGAAGTTTCAGAACCTGTCGTCCGCGCGGACGATCGATACCACTGGCACCGCCGGCCATCAGAAAACCGGTCATCAGAAGACGCTTGGCCAGGCGATATGGCAGATCACGATCGCTGACGTCTCGATGTCGCTCGATAACGTGCTGGCGGTCGCGGGTGCTGCGCGCGAGCACCCGGTCATTCTGATATTCGGTTTGGGATTATCCATTGCGCTGATGGGCTTCGCCGCCAGCTTCATCGCGCGCCTTTTGGAAAAGCACCGCTGGGTCGCCTATGTCGGCCTTCTGATCATCCTCTATGTGGCATTCGACATGTGCTATCGCGGCGCAATGGAGGTGTGGCAGGACGTCAAGGTTTAGCCGAGATGTGAACGTTTAAGAGAGCGTTAATCGGCATCGGCGAAAGTGCCCCGATTCGATACATTTCAGTAGCGTGCGGGGAGAGCCATGGCTGCCACCATCTTGATTGCCGACGACGACGCGGTTCAGCGCCGTTTGGTTGAAAACATGGTGCAAAAATGCGGCTATGAGCCCCTTGTCGTCGATAGTGGCGATGCAGCCGTGGCCCTGCTGACCGCGCCGGATGCGCAGGCGATCGACGCGGTCGTGCTCGACCTCGTCATGCCCGGCCTTGACGGGCTCGGCGTGCTTTCAAAAATGCGTGAAGCGGGCCTGAGCATCCCCGTCATCGTGCAGACCGCCCATGGCGGCATCGACAATGTGGTTTCGGCAATGCGTGCCGGTGCGCAGGATTTCGTGGTCAAGCCGGCGAGCTTCGAACGGCTTCAGGTGTCGCTGCGCAACGCGCTCAACACCTCGGCGCTCAAGGGCGAACTGCAGCGCATCCGCCACAGCCGCGAAGGCCGGCTGACCTTTGCCGACATCATCACCCGCAGCGAAGCCATGGCGGCCGCGCTGCGCACCGCGCAGAAGGCGGCAGCGTCCAGCATTCCGGTGCTGATCGAGGGTGAGTCCGGCGTCGGCAAGGAATTATTCGCCCGCGCCATCCACGGCTCCAGCGAGCGCAAATCGAAACCTTTCGTCGCGGTCAATTGCGGCGCCATCCCCGACAATCTCGTTGAATCGATCCTGTTCGGTCACGAGAAGGGCGCCTTCACTGGCGCTACCGAACGCCATATGGGCAAATTCGTCGAAGCTTCCGGCGGCACGCTGTTTCTTGACGAAGTCGGCGAACTGCCGCTGGCCGCGCAGGTAAAGCTTTTGCGCGCGCTGCAGGAGGGAACCGTCGAGGCGGTCGGCGGCCGCAAGCCGGTGAGGGTCGACGTCCGCATCATTTCCGCGACCAACCGCAAACTGCTCGACCTCGTGAAGAGCGGCGCGTTCCGCGAGGACCTGTTCTACCGGCTGCACGTGCTGCCGCTGACGATCCCGCCGCTGCGGCTGCGGCGCGAAGACATCCCGCATCTGTTGCGGCATTTCCTGGTGCGCTTTGCCGCCGAGGAAAACCGCACCATCACCGGCATCAGCGGCGAGGCCGTGGCCTATCTCGCGCAACTCGATTGGCCCGGCAACATCCGCCAGCTCGAGAACACGGTGTATCGCGCCGTTGTCATGAGCGAGAGCGACCTGCTCGGCCTGTCGGATTTCCCGCAGACCGCAGGTTACGCCGCAACCGATGGCCAGCTGGCGCACAGCGAACCGCTGGTCGTCGCGCCGTCGACGGCGCCCGCGATGGTTTCAGGTAGTGATATACCGATTGCGCCCCTCGCCACCGCCGGCGGCCTTTCGATGCTGACCGCCACCGGCGAGGTGCGGCCGCTCGAAGACATGGAATACGAGATCATCCGTTTTGCCATCTCGCACTACCGCGGCCAGATGTCGGAAGTCGCGCGGCGACTCAAGATCGGCCGCTCTACGCTCTACCGCAAGCTCGATGAGGCTGCCGCCAACGACCCGGCCGACGGGGACGCGAACTGAGCGGACGGCCCGCAGGCGATTATGGCCTCTGCGTGGCAAAGATCGTGGCAAACCAACGACATCGGTGATCGGAAGCTTTTGAACCGTGGCTTGGCGGTGACAGACAAAAGGCGGGTGGCGTGGCAAAAACATGCGACCCGGATGTAACCGGGTAGTTTGAGGTCAGTTTGTCGTGAGTTGTCCCGCATGGCGCTGGCTGCATGAGAGGGGCACATGTATCGTCTGCGTTTGAACCGTGGCGTCCAAGCGTACGACTGAGAAACCGATCGAGCCGGCGCTTCCCGCGCAAGCCGTGACGAATGATACCTAACGACTGTTCCATGCCGGGGCAGTTTCGCCCAAGGGGGTGTGACGATGCGTGACTGTTCGACGAATCGTGCAGGATTTGACCGCGTGCTGATGGCCGTCGCGGCAACTTTCCTCACGGTGTCCGCGACCTCAGCACTGGCGGCCCAGTCGACCACGCCGCGCGCCAGCGCCGCCGAGCTCGCGATCGACGCAGCAGTCCCCCGCCCGGAACCGGCAAACGTTCCGCCTCCCACCATCGGCGACTTCAAGATGGACACCACCGCCACGGTGCCTGACGCAGCCAAGGCAGACGCAGCCAAGGCAACTGACAAGCCGACCGAGCCTGGCCCGGCCACAAAGGCAGCCGAGCCCAAACCTGCTGAGATCAAGCCGGCCGAGACCGTCACCGCACCTGCGGCCAACGACGCCGCAACCGCGACACCTCCGGCTGCGACAGCCACCGCGCCCGCGGCTGAGCCCGCCAAGGAACCGGTGAAGGTGAGCACTGTCGCGCCGGCCGACCAGCCGGTCGCCGACCGCCTGCGCGAAATGCTCGGCGCCAAATCGCTGCGCTACTTCGACCGCAAGAACGAGCGGGCTGCCGTCGAGAAGTTCTACTCGGCGCGCGACTACGCGCCGCAATGGACGCAAGCCGGCAAATTGACCGACAGCGGCAAGGGCGTGATCACCCGTTTGAAGGATGCCGCCTCCGAGGGCCTCAACCCGGCCGACTATCCGGTGCCGGAGTTTGCCGCCGCCGCTTCGCCGGACCAGCTTGCTGAAGCTGAACTTAAACTGACCGCGAGCATGCTCGACTACGCGCGGCAGGCCCAGAGCGGCCGGATGCACTGGTCGCAGGTCTCGGCCGACATCCAATATCCCGAACACCCGACGGACCCGGCCGAAGTGCTCGCCAACATCTCGACCGCCAAGGACGCTTCCGCGGCGCTCGACGGCTACAACCCGCCGCACAAGCTTTACAAGGAATTGAAGGCCAAGCTCGCCGAGTTGCGCGGCCAGGGTGACGGACCGGTGATCCAGATCGCCGAAGGCCCGGCGCTGGCCTACAGGACTGCGACCAAGAAGCGGGCTGAGGTGGCGCCGGAAGATCCGCGTGTGCCGCAACTGCGCGCCAAGCTCGGCATATCAGACCATCCCGACAGCACGCATTACGACGCCAAGGTCGCAGCCGCCGTGCGCAAATTCCAGGAGGGCGTCGATCTCAAGCCGACCGGCGTGCTCGACGACCGCACGGTGAAGGCGATCAACAGCCCGAAGCGCGACCGCCAGATCGACACCGTCCTCGTCAACATGGAGCGCTGGCGCTGGCTGCCGCGCCAGCTCGGCGCAGCTTCGCTCGGCAACGCCTATGTCATCCTCAATATCCCCGACTTCACGCTCAAGGTGATGCAGAACGGCGCCCAAGTCTGGCACACCCGCGTGGTGACCGGAAAGCCGGGCAATCACGCCACGCCGCTTTTGACGGAAACGATGAAGTTCATCACCGTCAATCCGACCTGGAACGTGCCGCCCTCGATCATCTACAACGAATATCTGCCGGCCCTGCAGCAGGATCCGACCGTGCTGCAGCGCATGGGGCTGAAGCTCGAGCGTAACCGCGACGGCACCATCCACATTTCGCAGCCGCCGGGCGAGGCCAATGCGCTCGGCCGTATCCGCTTCAACTTCCCGAACAAGTTCCTGGTCTATCAGCACGACACCCCGGACAAGAATCTGTTCGCCCGCGACGAGCGCGCCTTCAGCCATGGCTGCATGCGGGTACAGAATCCCGATCAATACGCCTCGACGCTGCTCAACATCACGATGCCGAACGCGAGCTACACGCCCGAGAAAATCCGCAGCATGTACGGCCGCAGCGAGATCGATTTGAAATTCCCGACACCAATACCGGTCAACATCACCTACCAGACCGCATTCGTGGATGACGCCGGCAAGCTCCAGATCCGCAAAGACATCTACGGCCGCGACGCCACGATGATCGGCTTGCTCAAGAACGGCCGCAACCGGGACCTCGAGACCCTGGTCTCCCATGCCCAGCCGAACTATGCGCGCCCGAAGGACACTTTGCCGGCCGGCGTCAGCTTCGCCAGCGACAACTCCTTTTCCTCCGGGCCGTCATTCTTCGAGCGCCTGTTCGGGGGCCCATCGACCGTGACGCCGCCGGCCCCGGTTGGCCGCCGGCCGCAACAGCGGTTCACCCGATAATCCAGAGGACTACTGCCTGGGCAGAATTTCTCCAGGATTCCTCAATGAAATCAACAATCTCTCCTTCCCGGAGAGATTGTTTACGTTAACCATTATCCATCCGGGACCCGGCACCGGGCGCTTTTTCGCCACAGTCCACGGGTTAGTTAAGTCTAACTGGGGGGCGGGACGGTAAACATCGGTTAACCATCCCGCTTTAAGAAAGCGTTCACCCTCTTTTGCCGGGGTCTGCAGAAGAACACCGTGAACGCTCGTCGACTTGGGTGGGCTTATACGTGCTGGTTGGTTTCGCGCGCCAATTCAATCCGCTTGCTTTGCCAAAAGCCGGATATCGGATCGGGCTAACTTCGCTATTGCTGCTGGCCGGAGCGGGCTCGGTGCATGATGCGACCGCGTTGAACGAAACCCGTACCCTCTCCTTCCATCACACCCATTCCGACGAAGACCTCACCGTCACCTTCAAGCGCGACGGCCGCTACGACGAAGAGGCGCTGAAGAAGATCAATCACTTCCTCCGCGACTGGCGCAGCCAGGACTCCACCACGATGGATCGGCATCTGTTCGACATCCTCTGGGAAGTCTATCGCGACGTCGACGCCAAGAAGCCGATCCAGATCATCTCTGCCTACCGCTCCCCCGCTACCAACGCCATGCTCCGCCGCCGCTCTTCCGGCGTGGCACGCTTCAGCCAGCACATGCTCGGCCATGCGATGGACTTCTACATCCCCGACGTGCCGCTGGAGCAGATCCGCGCCGCCGGGCTCCGCCTGCAGCGCGGTGGCGTCGGGTTCTACCCGACCTCCGGATCGCCCTTCGTACACCTCGACACCGGCAGCATCCGTCACTGGCCGCGCATGACCCACGATCAACTCGCCAAGGTGTTCCCCGACGGGCGCACCGTGCACCTGCCGTCCGATGGCGGGCCGATGAAGGGCTATGAGCTGGCCCGCGCCGACATCGAGCGCCGCGGCAATGGCGACGATTCCGCATCCGTTGGCAAGATGCCGAACCTGTTCGCGGCTCTGTTCAGGGGCGGCAAATCGAACGATGAGGATGACGAGGGCACCAGCGTTCCCGCCAAACCCGAAAAGGCCGCTCCGGCCAGCGTGATGGCTGCGGCGGCGCCGAAATCCGCCGATCCGGTTCCGACGCCGCGCTCGAAACGACCGGTCGCAGCGACGCTTCAGCTGGCTTCGGCCGACGCGCAGATCGTCCCGGCGCCCAAAGGCAAATCTGAATCCAGGGCGGAACAGAAACAGGCTGCGCAGGCTTCCACTGAGCCAAAGCCGCAGACGCCGGCCGATATCATCAATTCCCGTGGCTTCTGGGACGACGTGCCGAAGGCGGCGAACCAGGCTAGCCCCGCCCAGATCGCAGCGCTGCGCGCACGCCAGGTGCTTGCCGCCACCACCGACCCGCAGCCGACCGCCAGCGTCACCGAACTCGTTCAACAGGGCGATGGCCTACGCCCCGGCCGCCTCCTCGCCGGTCGACCGCCCCCACGTCGTCGCCGCCTCCGCGCCGGTCCCGCCGCGTTCCGCCCGTCCGACGCGCAATGCCGGCGCCGCCGCGACCGACATCAATACCGTGGTCGCCAAGGGACCGCAGGGTGGCGCACAGGGCCAGGACAGCGCGGTCGCGACCTCGACCCGTCTCGCCGCTGCCCAGGGCAACAGCATCTGGATGCGGGTGGTGATGCTGGCGCCGAGCGCGAGCAATGCGATGTCGACGACCGTGCTCGGCGACACCGAGATGACCCAGATGCGCCGCCACTTCGTCAAGCCGCAGGCCGCGATCGCCATGACCTTCTCGGAAGATCCGATGATGGGCATGACCTGCGACCGCTTCACGGGATCGGCGACCGCGCAACTGCCGACGCAGTCGTTCGTGATGCGCACCGCCGCGCTGCGTTAAGCGCATCCTCTCCGCACATTCAATGTCGTCCTCGCGAAAGCGAGGCCCATAACCACGAATGCGCGTTGTTGGAGCCCGTTGCGGCCCCAGCAGTATTCAACGCAAGCATTTGTGATTATGGGTCCCCCGATGTGCAATTGCACATCTGAGATCACGCTTCGCTTGTCCGGGACGACGGGAAGTTGGGCCTGCGGCGCCAACGCCTCACAGCATCCCCAGCGCCTGCATGTAGGTCTCCAGAATGGTTTCCTGCTCGGCGCGCTCATTGGCATCCTGCTTGCGCATGCGCACGATGGTGCGCAGCGCTTTCGTGTCGAAGCCGTTACCCTTGGCTTCCGCATAGACGTCACGGATATCGTCGGAGATCGTCTTCTTTTCTTCTTCCAGGCGCTCGATGCGCTCGATGATGGCCTTGAGCTGGTCTTTGGCGAATTTCGTCGCGGGCTCATCCTGGACGGCGGCAGCGGTGGCCATCGGGTACTCCTGAGTGGAACTGATGGTGAATCTGAAAGATCAAGCGCCGCACGCGTTACCGCACGGCGCTTTTTTCAGGATTGACCCTCAAGATCGGGGGCCCTTGCGTCAAGGAAACATCGCGCTCATCCACAGCGCGCCCACAGGAGATGAGGGAATGCCGTCATTCCGGGGCGATGCGAAGCATCGAACTGTGATGCGCAATTGCGCACCTGAGGTCTGGTCCTTCGGACCATCCCGGAATGACGGAGCAATTTGCAATCAATGCCCGGGGTGGACCTTCTTCATCGCGGCCAGCTGTTCCGGCGTGGCTGTGCCCTGATGCTTGGCCTTCCATTCCTCATAGGGCATGCCGTAGACCGCCTCGCGGCTCTCGTCCTTGCTGACGGCGACCCCCTTGGCGTCGGCCTCTTCCTTCATCCAGTTGGACAGGCAGTTGCGGCAGAAGCCGGCCAGATTCATCAAATCGATGTTCTGGACATCGGTCCGGGCGCGCAGGTGGCTGACCAGGCGCCGGAAAACGGCGGCTTCCAGTTCCGTTCTGGTTTTGTCGTCGATCGTCATGGCGTTGGGTCCTGCGTAATAAGGGGCCGGGCATATTGATATCAGGTGGGAATTGTCACAGATTTTGCCATATCTGCGCGCAAAAGTGGCTATCGCACGTGGAGTCCCGGTTTCCCATAGCGCGGGAAAGGCGTGCCCGGCCGTTGACAGGTCCCGCCGGGTCACGCGAAATCGTCAATGATTTGATATAGCTTCGCTGCATGACCGGAAAAGATTCTCGCCGCTTGTCCCCCCTCCCCGCACGCATGACCGCCGGCCTGATGCCGATGCTCGCGTTGGCGGCCGCCTGCCTGTGGAACAGTTCGGCGGCGGCCGATTTCCGGCTCTGCAACAACACTTCCAGCCGGGTCGGCATTGCGCTGGGCTACAAGGATGCCGAGGGCTGGACCACCGAAGGCTGGTGGAACGTGTCATCGCGCAGTTGCGAGACGCTGCTGCGCGGAACCCTTGTCGCGCGTTACTATTACATTTACGCGCTCGACTATGACCGCGGCGGCGAATGGTCGGGACAGGCCTTCATGTGTTCGCGTGACAAGGAATTCACCATCAAGGGTACCGAGAATTGCCTGGCACGCGGCTATGACCGCACCGGGTTTTTCGAGGTCGACACAGGCGAACAGCGAGCGTGGACCGTGCAACTGACCGAAGCCAACGAGCAACCCGGGCAGCGCGTGCCGGGAATTCCGGGAACAGTGGGACCGGGCGGGCCCGGCGGGGTTCCCGGCCTGTCCAATCCACAAAGCGGACCGGGTCTGCCGCCAGCCGCGGCGCCGAAGCAATGAGACGGCTCCGTCGCATCAAGATTCTCGCAACCCTCGGCCCGGCATCGTCAGACAGCGCGATGATCCGGAAGCTGTTCGAGGCCGGCGCGGACGTCTTCCGCATCAATATGAGCCACACGCCGCACGACAAGATGCGCGAGCTGGTCGCGACCATCCGCAATGTCGAAAGCAGCTACGGCCGCCCGATCGGCATCCTGGTCGACCTGCAGGGACCGAAGCTGCGGCTCGGCGCGTTCGCCGAAGGCTCGACCCAGCTCAAGAACGGCCAGAGCTTTGTGCTCGACTCCGACAAGGCGCCGGGCGACAACAACCGCGTGCAGTTGCCGCATCCGGAAATCCTCGCCGCCCTTCGGCCGGGCCATGCGCTGCTGCTCGACGACGGCAAGGTGCGCCTGATTGCGGAAGAGACTTCGCCCGAGCGCGCGGTGACGCGGGTGGTGATCGGCGGCAAGATGTCGGACCGCAAGGGCGTCAGCCTGCCCGATACCGACCTGCCGGTGTCGGCGATGACGCCAAAGGATCGCGCCGATCTCGAAGCGGCGCTGGTGACCGGGGTCGACTGGATCGCGCTCTCCTTCGTGCAACGCGCCGAGGACGTCAACGAAGCCAAGCGGATGATCCGCGGCCGCGCCGCCGTGATGGCCAAGATCGAGAAGCCGCAGGCGATCGACCGGCTCGGCGAAATCATCGACGCGTCGGACGCGCTGATGGTGGCGCGCGGCGATCTCGGCGTCGAGCTGCCGCTGGAGCGGGTCCCGAGCCTGCAGAAACAGATGACGCGGATGGCGCGCCGCGCCGGCAAGCCGGTGGTGATCGCAACCCAAATGCTTGAGTCGATGATCCAGGCGCCGGTGCCGACGCGCGCCGAAGTGTCCGACGTCGCGACCGCCGTCTACGAAGGCGCCGACGCCATCATGCTGTCGGCGGAGTCCGCCGCCGGCAAATTCCCGGTCGAAGCGGTCTCGACCATGAACCGTATCGGCGAGGAAGTGGAGCGCGACCCGATCTATCGCTCGGTGTTGACTGCGCAGCGTTCCGACCCGGAGAACACGGTCGGCGACGCCATTGCTGACGCCGCGCGGCAGATCGCCGAGACGCTGGAATTGTCGGCCATCATCTGCTGGACCTCGTCGGGCTCGACGGCGATCCGCGTGGCGCGCGAGCGGCCGAAGCCGCCGGTGGTGGCGATCACGCCGAACCTTGCCACGGGCCGCAAATTGTCCGTCGTCTGGGGCGTGCATTGCGTGGTCGCCGAAGACGCCCACGACCAGGACGACATGGTCGATCGCGCCGGCTCCATTGCTTTCCGCGACGGTTTTGCCAATGCGGGCCAGCGCGTGATCATCGTCGCCGGCGTGCCGCTCGGCATCCCCGGCACCACCAACATGGTGCGCATCGCCAATGTCGAACCGGAGGGTGGGGCAAAGAAGTGACGCTACCTGTCATTCCGGGGCGGCGCGAAGCGACGAACCCGGAATCTCGAGATTCTCAGGTCCGCATTGCGCACCATCGTTCGATGCTTCGCATCGCCCCAGAATAACGCCGGCAATTACTGCAGCGTCGCGTCCAGCGTGATCTTCGTGTTCAGCAGTTTCGACACCGGGCAACCGGCCTTGGCCTTGCCCGCCAGCTCCTCGAACGTCGCCTTGTCCGCGCCCGGGATCTTCGCGTTCAGCGTCAGATGCACGGACGTGATCGCAAACCCATCGCCCTGCTTTTCCAGCGTGACGTCGGCCTTGGTTTCCATGTGTTCGGCGGTGAGCTTGGCTTCGCCCAAAATCAGCGACAGCGCCATGGTGAAGCAGGCGGCGTGCGCGGCGCCGATCAGTTCCTCCGGATTGGAGCCGGGCTTGCCTTCGAAGCGGCTGGCAAAGCCGTAGGGGTAATCGTTGAGCGCGCCGCTTTTGGTCGAGATCGCGCCCTTGCCGTCCTTGATGCCGCCCTGCCATTTGGCGGACCCTGATGTCGTCGTCATCGCATGCTCCTGATCTCGGTTGGACCGTCGATAAGCCGCAGCGTGGCAAATGGTTGCGACAAAGTCGTGTCGGGCAGCGGTGAGTTCAGGCCCCGACCAGCGCTTTCGCCGGCAGCACCGCCTGCACCACGAGGCCGCGGGCGCGGGCATCCATCACGCCGACGGCGCGCAGCGCGAGCAACGTGACGGTTTGCACGGCGTCGCGCAGCTTCGCGGAATCATCCAGGTTCTCGGGCGCCAGCGGGCCGACCAGCGACTCATGCAGCGCGCCGAGGAGCGCGGTGGCGGCTAGCGCCGTATCCTGTGCCGGCAGATGGCCGGCGCGCACCGCGGCATCGATCCTGGCGGCGATTTCGCCGGAGATTTCACGCCGGCTCGCGAGCCGCGACACCGAGACATCGACATCGACAGGTTCGGCCAGAATGCCCCAGGCGAGCTTGCGCTGCGACAGCACATGCACGGCAACCGTGGTGACGGCGGCGGCGAGCGCCGAGGACGGCCCTGGCGCTGCATCGGCCGCACGGCGGATCGCCGCCAGTTCGTCGCGCGACACCTCGGCGATCAATTCGGAAATCAGCTCGGCCTTGGAAGGGAAATAACGATAGACGGTGCCGGCCGCGACGTTGGCGCGGACCGCGACGGGGGCGATCTGCACCGCCGCCATGCCGCCCTCGGCCGCAGCGTCGCGCGCCGCCGCCAGAATGGCGCTGCGCCGCGCCGCCAGTCGCTTTACGACCTGATGGGTTCGCCGATAGACCATGGCGCGTCTTCCGTCCCGGCGCGCCATCGAGCCCCGTGGAGCCTGCCAGAACGCGCACACCTTCAATGTCTTGGGCGACAAGCGTACTTATCGCCGAAGAAGTGAACAACTATTCACGCCTGATGACAAGACGGTTTTGCAGCATGGTTAAGGGAGGATTTTGCCGATGAGGGCTTTCCAACCATTAACAGGCTCTCAACGCTGCCCGGTTAGCATGCGCCGAATGGGCAACCTCAGAGTACTTCCCTCGCTCTCCAAGTTGCGCTCGGCCCTGATCGGTGGGCGCCATCCAAGCGGGCGAGCCGCGTGCGCCCCGCGACGAAGCTGAGCGATCCCAGGAGAAATTCCCGTTGTTGCGCCTTGTCGCGTTCCTGATTGGTGGCCTGCTGATCGGCACGATTGCCGGCCGGCTGCTGACGCCGGGCGCCCGCCAGACCGATCTGGCCGCGATTGCACCGCCCGTACGCGTCGAACGGCCATGTGCTCCGATATCCGGCAAGACGGCAATCATCGTCGTGCACGGGCAAAGCAACGCGGCCAACTACGGAAGCGCCCGGCATACGGCACGCGAAGCCGTCGACAATTTCGATCCCGCGAGCGGCAAATGCTTTGCCGCAGCCGATCCCTTGCTGGGCGCCGATGGCGCAGGCGGGAATTTTGCAACACGGCTCGGCGACATCCTGATCCAGGCCGGACGCTACGATCGTGTGATCATCGTACCAATTGCCCTGGCCAGCACCTCGATCTCCGTTCTGAATAACGAGAGAGCGGATCTGATCACCAACGCCCTATCAAGGCTGAAGGCAGCGGCGCTGACGCCGACGCACATTTTGTTTCAGCAAGGGGAACAGGATGCGATGTTGACGACGTCAGCCGAGCAATACGTCTCGCAATTGCATGAACTCGTGAAGCGATTTCGCGCGGCCGGTTTCGACGCGCCGTTTTATCTGTCTCGCAGCACCAAATGCGACGTGGTCGGGCCGAAAAACACGGCTGCGGTACGTGCCGGCCAGCTATCTGCGGTCAATGAAGCGCTCAACATCCGGCAAGGACCCGACACCGATACGATCGGAAATGACGGCCGTAACCCTGCTGACGGATGCCACATGAACGAGGTCGGAACGCTTGCCAATGCCGCCATGTGGGCGGCATTCATCAAATAGCGCGCGTTGATTTAAAGCGCTCGCGTGCGATAGCGCCGCCATCGCCTCGTGCCGATTACGCCCCTGCCGGGACGAGTCTTGGCGCCGGCTCATGCCGCCACCACGATCCGGCGCGACGCAGGATCAGCGTGGACACGACCAGCGTGGCGCCAAGGCCGGTCGGAATACCGGTGAACATGTAGCAGCCGATGAGAGCAACGACGGCGCCGAGCACCGGAAGCTCGTAGGTACGAAAACCGCTCTTCAATCCGATGCGGACCAGGAAGGCGATCGGGATCGCGAGCACCATCATGTCGTACATGAAGAGATAGGGCGTGGTGAGTAGCGTACCGGCGGCAAGCGCTGCGGCCTTCAGCGTGTAGGGCACCCGGCTTCGCCACATCAGCGCCAGCACCACGGCCACGGCGGCGGTGAGAACCCACTGGAATGCCCAGCCGAGCGGCTCGCTGCCGCCGAAGTAGCGCACCATCGAGAAGATGCTTTGCAGCTTCCACCAGGGAGCCTTGCCTTCGGTCAGGAACGTTTGCGAGAATTTCGGCATCCAGTGGAAGAACGCCAGCCAGCTCTCGACGCCGAAAGCGAGCCAGGAAGCGGTGGCCAGCACGACCGCCGTTACGCCGGCGCTGATGAACACGCGCCAATGCCCCCCTGCGATCAGCATGATCGGAAACAGCAGCCCGTATTGCGGCTTGTAGGTCAAAAGCCCGAGGCAGATGCCGGCGAGCACCGGCCGAATCGGGATCAGATAGAGCGTGCCGCCGATCAGCGCCGCGGTGAGGAATCCGTTCTGCCCGACCAACGCATTGATGAACGCCATCGGAATGGCGAGTGCGAGCAAATAGCCGAAGTTGCGGCCGACGATCGCGCGCATCGCGACAAGAAAGGGCAGAAAGCTGACTACGGCCCAGCCGATAAACGCGACCTGATAGGGAAGCTGCGCCAGCAAGGATGCGACGAACAGGAATGGCGGCGGATAGTGCCAGGCGAAGTAACCGACAAAATCCTGGCCGAGTTTTGCGACCTCGACCTGCTTCTGGATGTCCCAGTCATAGGCCTGTGCCGGAAGGCCATCGAGCACCAGACGGCCGGCAGCCCAGACGTTGATGAAATCGGTCGGAATGCCGAGCCCGTTCGGATCGTAAACCCACCAGTGCGAGGAGTACGCCGCCCCGCAAAGGGTCAGGTTCGCAATCGCCAGCACCAGGCAGATCCCGACGAGCCACGCCGGAATTTCGGCTTGCTCCGGTGCGGGCCTGAAGGCGGAGTGAGAGGCGGCCATGCGAGATCCTTGCTCGGGCGCCTGTCCCAAAGCGCACGCCCCTAAAGCAATAGACCGGGCTGAATTGAGGAAATCTTAAGTTTTTCCGCAGCACCGGAGGTTTTGTTGTCGTCCCTGCGAACGAACGCAGGGACGATGGTATACGGATGCAAGCCGCCTCCTACTCCCAGGTCAGCGCCCCGCCGTTCTGGTACTCGATCACGCGCGTTTCGAAAAAATTCTTCTCCTTCTTCAGGTCCATCGCCTCCGACATCCAGGGAAACGGATTCTCGGTTTCGTCGAACACCCGCGCCAACCCGAGCTGCGCACAGCGGCGGTTGGCGATGAAGTGCATGTAGCACTCGCACAACGCCGCGTTCAGGCCGAGGAAGCCGCGCGGCATGGTGTCCCGCCCGTAGGCGGCTTCCAGTTCGGCCGCGTCGCGAACCATGGCGCGGACTTCGTCCTGAAAGGCCTTGGTCCACAGATGCGGATTCTCGATCTTGATCTGGTTGATGACATCGATGCCGAAATTCAGATGAATCGATTCATCGCGCAGGATGTACTGGTACTGCTCGGCGATACCGACCATCTTGTTGCGGCGGCCGAGCGAGAGGATTTGGGCGAACCCCGTGTAGAACCACATGCCTTCGAAGATGACGTAGAAGGCGACGAGATCGCGCAGGAATGCCTGGTCGGCTTCCGGCGTCCCGGTCCTGAAATCGGGATCGTCGAGATGCTGGGTATGCTTGAGCGCCCAGGCCGCCTTGTCTGTGATCGAGGGCACCTCGCGGTACATGTTGAACAGCTCGCCCTCGTCGAGACCGAGGCTTTCGACGATGTACTGGAAGGTGTGGGTATGAACGGCCTCCTCGAAGGACTGCCGCAGCAGATATTGCCGGCATTCCGGATTGGTCAGATGGCGGTAGATCGCCAGCACGATGTTGTTGGCGACGAGGCTTTCGGAGGCCGCGAAGAAGCCGAGGTTGCGCTTGATGGCGCGGCGCTCGTCTTCGGTCAGTCCGTCGCGCGATTTCCACAGCGCGATGTCGGCCTGCATCGAGACTTCGGTCGGCATCCAGTGATTGTTGCAGCCGGCGAGGTATTTCTCCCACGCCCATTTGTATTTCAGCGGCAGCAATTGATTGACGTCGGCGCGGCAGTTGATCATGCGCTTGTCGTCTACGGACACCCTGCCGCCGCTGCGGTCGATGGCGCCGAGGCCGGTTTGATCGGCCGCAACAGTGGTTGGCGCCACCAAGGGAGGTGGCATCCGGCGCGAGGCTGCAGCGGGTTCTGACCAGTCGAGCATTGTCGTTTCCTTCTTTTCTTGTCTGCTTACTGGCAGGCTTCGCATTCGGGATTGTCGATCGAGCACGCCACCGCACCGGTTAAATCCGGAGCGGTGGCGGCCGGCGGGACGATGATCGGGGCTGGAGACATCATCGTCACGGACGCGACACTGTTGAGCTTGCCGTCTGTGCCCTTCAACGTCGACTTTTCGACATGCGTCGCGCTGCGCGAGCGCAGGTAATAGGTCGTCTTCAGCCCGCGCGCCCAGGCCAGCCGATAGAGCGCGTCGAGCTTCTTGCCTGAGGGATTGGCGATATAGAGGTTGAGCGACTGCGACTGGTCGATCCATTTCTGCCGCCGCGAGGCCGCCTCGATCAGCCAGGCACTGTCGATCTCGAAGGCGGTGGCATAGAGCGCCTTGAGGTCGTCGGGGATGCGATCGATCGCGCCGACGCTGCCGTCGAAATATTTGAGGTCGTTGACCATCACCTCGTCCCACAGCCCGCGCGCCTTGAGGTCGCGCACCAGAAACGCGTTCACGACGGTGAAGTCGCCGGACATGTTGGATTTGACGTAGAGGTTCTGGTAGGCGGGCTCGATCGACTGCGCCACGCCGCAGATGTTCGAAATCGTCGCCGTCGGCGCAATCGCCATCACGTTCGAATTGCGCATGCCTGATGATTTGACGCGCTCGCGCAAATGATCCCAGTCGAGCGCCATGCCGCGGTCCATCGCGAGGCCGCCGCGGGCTTCCGCCAATAGTTCGATCGAATCGATCGGCAAAATGCCCCGGCTCCACAGCGAGCCGTCGAACGACGGATAGCGCCCGCGCTCGGCAGCGAGATCGACCGAGGCCGAGATCGCGTAATAGGAAATCATCTCCATGCTGGTGTCGGCGAAGGCCACGGCCGCATCGGAAGCCATCGCGATCCGCAACGCCTGCAGCGCATCCTGGAATCCCATCAGCCCGAGACCGACCGGGCGGTGCCGCAGGTTGGAGCGGCGCGCTTCGGGAATCGTGTAGAAATTGATGTCGATGACGTTGTCGAGCATCCGCATCGCAATGGTCACGCTGCGCTGCAGCCGCGCCTCATCCAGCCGGCCTTCCCGCACATGGTTGAGCAGATTGATCGAGCCGAGATTGCAGACGGCGGTCTCGTCGTCGGAGGTGTTGAGCGTGATCTCGGTGCAGAGGTTCGAGGAATGAATCACGCCGGCATGGCGCTGCGGCGAGCGCAGATTGCAGGGATCCTTGAACGTGATCCAGGGATGCCCGGTCTCGAACAGCATGGTCAGCATCTTGCGCCAGAGATCCGTGGCGCGAACCTGCTTGAACACCCGGATCTCGCCGCGCGCCGCCTTGGCCTCATAGGCCGCATAACGCTCGGCGAACGCCTGGCCATAGAGGTCGTGCAAATCGGGCGTCTCGTCCGGCGAGAACAGCGTCCATTCGCTGTCGGCCTCGACGCGCTGCATGAACAGGTCAGGCACCCAGTTCGCGGTGTTCATGTCATGGGTGCGGCGGCGGTCGTCGCCGGTATTCTTGCGCAGGTCCAGAAATTCCTCGATGTCGATGTGCCAGGTCTCGAGATAGGCACAGACCGCGCCCTTGCGTTTTCCCCCTGGTTGACCGCGATCGCGGTGTCGTTAGCGACTTTCAGGAACGGCACCACGCCCTGGCTCTCGCCATTGGTGCCCTTGATGTGGGCGCCGAGCCCGCGCACGCGGGTCCAGTCGTTGCCGAGCCCGCCGGAATATTTCGCCAGCAGCGCGTTGTCCTTGACCGACTTGAAGATGCCGTCGAGATCGTCGGCAACGGTGGTGAGGAAGCAGGACGACAATTGCGGCCGCAGCGTTCCCGAGTTGAACAAAGTGGGCGTCGAAGCCATGAAGTCGAACGACGACAGCAGATCGTAGAACTCGATGGCGCGCGCCTCGCGGTCGATCTCGCGCAGCGCAAGGCCCATGGCGACGCGCATGAAGAACGCCTGCGGCAGTTCGATGCGGTTGCCGCGCTCGTGCAGGAAATAGCGGTCGTACAGCGTTTGCAGCCCCAAAAACTGAAACGCCAGGTCGCGTTCCGGCTTCAGCGCTGCGGCGAGCCTCTTCAGGTCGAAGCGCGCCAGATCGGGATCGAGCAGTTCGGCCTTGATGCCGGCCTTGATATAGGCGGGAAAGTATTCGCCGTAGCGCACGGCCATGTCCGCCTGCGACGCGCAGGTCGGCGCACCAAGCACGAATGACAGCACCTCGGTACGCAGCTTGTCGAGCAAGAGCCGCGCGCTGACATAGGCGTAGTTCGGCTCCTGCTCCACCAGCGTGCGCGCGGCCATCACCGAGGCCAGCGCCAGTTCGCCCTCGCCGATGCCGTCGTAGAGATTGCGCTGCGTCTCGGCGAGCACGGCGGCAGCGCTGGCGCCCTCGAGACCCGCGCAGGCTTCCTCGATGATCAGCGTCAGGCGCGCAATATCGAGCGGGACCTGCATGCCACTGGTCAGCGTGACGCGCAGCGCAGGCTCGCTAGATGCGTGAAGCGCATTCGCCGCTTCCTGCCCGGCGCGTTGCCGGGTTCGCTCCTCGCGATACAGCACATAGGCGCGCGCGACCTTGTGGTGTTCGCTGCGCATCAGGGCCAGTTCGACCTGGTCCTGCACGTCCTCGATATGAAAGGTGCGGCCCTCGCTCATCCGGCGCAACAGCGCGCCGACGACTTCCGACGTCAGCTGCTCGACGATTTCATGCACGCGGCGGGAGGCTGCGGCGGTGTGCCCCTCGACCGCGAGGAACGCCTTGGTCATCGCGACCGAAATCTTGCTGGCGTCGAATTTCGAAACCGTGCCGTTGCGACGGATCACCTGCATCGGCGGCGCGCTGTCCTGCGAAGCCGGCGATTCGGTGCGCAACGCGAGAAAGGGAGCGGCTTTTGCTTCGGGAGAAACGAGTTGAGAAGATTGCGACATCGGCAGACCCCGTAGTGTTGTTGGGGCTGGATGTCAGGAGGCGACGCTGCATTGGATGCCCGGCGCATAGCACCGGCATGATTCTGCGAGCGGCCGCCGGACACCCCGCCCGTGGACGTTTGTTGGTGTCGCGGCAGGTCTCCTGGCTCGCAGGTCGACGTCGTACCCGGTCTTCCCAATGCGAGGTCGCATCAGTGACGTGAAATCGGGAACAACTCACTGCTTACAGTTGCGGGGGCAGCGCCGGATTCCCGCGCGTTCGCGCGATACACCGGCTTCCCTCTTAGCCACCAGTTGTTGAGGTCTGGCGGACCGTGACATCTACATGTGGTAGTATTCGCGACGGAGTGTCAATGGGCCGTTAAGATCAATGCCCGCTATTCAAGAAAAAATTATCCGGCCGGCGGATGAGAAGCACGGGAAGCTGATTCTTGCTCCGCTTGAAAGTCGTTTTCCCCGCTATCCCGGCCGCATCAGCTCACGACGTTGCATAGGGCGCGAAGCGGGAACGGGTTTCGTCAATTCGTAAAGAGCGCCCGACCGGCGGAAACGCACGCTGCGGACAATCCGGCCGTTCGCACACCTTGCAGCCCATGCCGATCGGCGTCGCCAGTGCCGGATCGATCTTGAGACCCTGCGAATAAACGATTCGCTCTGCATGGCGAACATCGCATCCGAGCGCGACCGCAAACGTCTTGGCGGGCGCGCCGAAGCCCCCTCGGCCGTGCGACACGGTCCGCGCAATCCAGAGATAGGTTCGCTGATCGGGCATCCGCGCCAATTGCGTCAGGATGCGTCCCGGACTTGCGAACGCCTCATAAACGTTCCACAACGGGCAGGTGCCGCCGACCCGCGAAAAATGGAAATCGGTCGCCGACTGGCGCTTCGATATGTTTCCGGCGCGATCGACGCGGATGAAGAAGAACGGCACGCCCCGCGCATTGTAGCGCTGCAGGGTGCTCAGCCGGTGACAGATCGTCTCAAAGCCGACGCCGAACCGGTGACTGAGCAATTCGATGTCGTAACGGCACCGCTCCGCCTCGTTGAGGAAAACGGCGTAAGGCAGGATCAGCGCACCGGCGAAATAGTTTGCGAGCCCGATGCGGGCGAGGCCGCGCGCTTCGTCGCTGGTGAATTTTGCCTTGTCGACGATCGAAACGTATCGCCGCGTCCAGTTCCAGAATGGCGATCTGGGTCGCGAGCTGAAACGCCTGCTGGCCCGGATCAAGGCTCGGCGACAGCCGCAGCGTTCGTGTGCGGCCATCGAACAGGCGCTGCGTTCCCGAACCCAACCCGTCGATCGGGTCGATCAGGACCGTCACGCCATGCCGGCTTTCGAGATACGATATCAGGCTTGGCGTCATCCGCCCGATCGGCAACCCCATACGGCCGGCGATCGCTTCCGCCGCATCGTCGAGTTCGGCGATGTAGTTGTGCTGCAGATAGAAGAAGTCGCGGACTTCCTCGAACGGCGTGGATGGCAGCACCGCTGCCGCGGCCTGACGGTCGTCGCCGAGCCGGGCGGAAATCGCCGCATATTGCTCGGCGGCGTGGCGATATTTGCGGTTGAGATTGACCAGCGCGCGCCCGACCGCAGGCATGTTCTGCGCGAGTTCGCGAAGTTCGGCGACAGCGATCGTTTCTCCCAATGAAGGATCCGCCAGCGCTTCGCGGAGGTCCGAGATCAGGCGCGCCTCGTCGCCTTCGGCGAACGACTGCACGTCCAGGCCGAACACCGAATTGAGCGCCAGCAGCACCGGCACGGTGAGCGGACGCTGATTGTTCTCCAGTTGGTTGAGGTAGCTCAGCGAGATCCCGAGTTTGCCGGCAAGCGCCGCTTGCGTCAGGCGCTGCTCCTCACGCAGTCTTTTCAACCGCACGCCCATGAAGGTCTTTTTCATCGCATCACCTTCGCAAACTTTGCAAATCGGCTGAGTTTTCTTTGCAAGACTATACTTTTTCAGCCATTTCGGTCGCGCACGTTTGTAGATATTGCGAAGTCATGCGGGAATAACAAGTCGTCCGGAGCAGGAAAATGCATTCAGCGGCGTCGCAAGACCTTCATCCCGAAGAAACCAGGTTCGTGGAGATGGTGTTTCCGGAGCAGGCCAATCACTACGGCACGCTTTTCGGCGGCCATGCGCTGAGCCTGATGGGCAAGGCAGCATTCGTCTCAGCGACGCGGCACGCGCGCCAGAGCGTTGTGATGGCGACTTCGGACAGAATCGAATTTCACGAGCCCATCCATGTCGGCGAGCTTGTCGAGCTCGTTGCCCAGGTCGTGCGCGTCGGCCGCAGCTCGATGACGGTCGCCGTCGACATGATCCGCGAAGACCTGATCAGCGGCAGGCGGAAATCCGCGGTGCGCGGAACGTTCGAGATGGTCGCGGTGAATGAATTCGGCCGCCCGGTCCCGATCGCGCAACCAACCATGACCGATCCAATCGAGAGGGAAGCTGCGTCTTGAAACAGCATAGCGTTCGTACGTTCAAATCGGCCGAGCATCTCGCGCGCGCCGGGCAACTGGCCTGGAAGATCGCCGAGGTCGCCGCCGACCCGGTCGCGGTCGAGAGCGATGTGGTGGAGATGCTGGGCAACCGCATCATCGACAACGCCGCCGTTGCCGCAGCCTCGGTGGCGCGGCGTCCCGTCGTCAGTGCGCGAGCGCAAGCCGAGGCGCACCCGTCACCACGCCGGGATCAACCGTGTTCGGGTTGACGCGGTCGCAACGCATTTCGCCGGAATGGGCCGCCTGGGCCAATGGCGTCGCCGTCCGCGAACTCGATTTCCACGACACGTTTCTGGCGGCGGACTATTCGCATCCCGGCGACAACATTCCGCCGGTGCTGGCTGTCGCCCAGCACTGCGGGCTGACGGGCGCAGACCTCGTGCGCGGGCTGGCGGCGGCCTACGAAATCCAGGTCGATCTCGTGAAGGGCATCTGCCTGCACGAGCACAAGATCGATCACATTGCCCATCTCGGCCCGTCCGCCGCCGCCGGGATCGGCGCACTGCTTGGTCTGCCCACCGAGACGATCTATCAGGCCGTTCAGCAGGCGCTGCACGTCACCACGACCACGCGGCAATCGCGCAAGGGCGAGATATCGAGCTGGAAGGCCTATGCGCCGGCCTTCGCCGGCAAGATGGCGATCGAATCCGTCGATCGCGTGATGCGCGGCGAAGGCGCGCCCTCACCCGCCTACGAGGGCGAAGACGGCTTCATCGCCTGGCTGCTCGGCGGCCCCAAGGCGGAGTACACGGTGCCGCTCCCTGAGAAGGGCGAACCCAAGCGCGCCATTCTCGACACCTACACCAAGGAACATTCGGCCGAATATCAGAGCCAGGCCCTGATCGACCTGGCACGCCGGCTCGGGCCGAAGATCGGCGATCTCACCAAGATCGAAAGCATCGTCATCCACACCAGCCACCACACCCACTACGTCATCGGCACCGGCGCCAACGATCCGCAGAAGATGGATCCGAAGGCGAGCCGCGAAACGCTCGACCATTCGATCATGTATATTTTTGCGGTCGCGCTCGAAGACGGCGGCTGGCATCACGAGCGATCCTACGCGCCGGAGCGTGCGGGCCGCGAAACGACGGTCGCGCTGTGGCGGAAAATCTCGACGGTCGAAGACCCCGCATGGACCCGCCGCTATCACAGCCACGATCCGAAGGAAAAGGCGTTCGGCGGCCGCGTCGTCGTGAAGCTGAAGGGCGGCTCCGTCATCAGCGACGAGATCGCGCTGGCTGACGCGCATCCGCTGGGAGCCCGCCCGTTCAAGCGGCCGGATTACATCCGGAAATTCCGCAACGCTGGCGGAAGGCGTGATCACCGCGACCGAGCAGGATCGCTTCATCGCAACGGTGGAAAGACTGGCTTCACTCAAAGCAGGCGAACTTACCGACCTCACCTTCACGGTCGATCCAAAATTCCTCGGCGCGACATCGACACACGGCATCTTCGACTGGCGCGCCGCCGGCCATCGACAAGGGAGATTGAAATGACGGACATCAAGCCTGCCCCCAAGAAGTCAGTCGCGCTATCCGGCGTGATCGCCGGCGACACCGCGCTGTGCACGGTCGGCCGCACCGGAAACGACCTGCATTATCGCGGCTACGACATTCTCGACGTCGCCGAAAGCTGCGAGTTCGAGGAGATCGCATATCTCCTCGTTCACGGCAGCCTGCCCACGCTGTCGGAACTCAAGAACTACAAGGCCAAGCTGAAGGCGCTGCGCGGCTTGCCGTTAGCCGTGTTGCAGACGCTGGAACTGCTGCCCGCCGCCGCGCATCCGATGGATGTCCTCAGAAGCGGCGTCTCTGCGCTCGGCTGCATCCTTCCCGAAGCCCATGATCACAACCAACCCGGCGCGCGCGACATTGCCGACCGGCTGATGGCCTCGCTCGGATCGATGCTGCTGTACTGGCACCACTACGCCCACCATGGCCGCCGGATCGACGTCGAAACCGATGATGATTCGATCGGCTCGCACTTCCTGCATCTGCTCCATGGCAGGAAGCCGTCGCCATCGCACGAGCGCGCGATGCATACCTCGTTGATCCTCTACGCGGAGCATGAGTACAACGCCTCGACGTTCACTGCGCGGTCGATCGCGGGCACCGGCTCGGACCTCTATTCCGCGATCACCGGCGCGATCGGCGCGCTGCGCGGGCCGAAACATGGCGGTGCCAACGAGATCGCTTTCGAAGTGCAGAAGCGCTACGGCGATACAGAGGAAGCGGAGGCCGATATCCGCCGCCGTGTCGCGGCCAGGGAGGTCGTGATCGGCTTCGGCCACCCGGTCTATACGATCGCCGACCCGCGCAACAAGGTGATCAAGGAAGTCGCGCGTCGCCTCAGCATCGAGGGCGAAAGCACCCGGATGTTCGAAATCGCCGACCGGATCGAGGCCGTCATGGCCGACGCCAAGAAAGATGTTCGCCAATCTCGACTGGTTCAGCGCGGTCTCCTACCACGCGATGGGCGTTCCGACCGCGATGTTCACGCCGCTGTTCGTGATATCGAGGACGTCGGGGTGGGCGGCGCATGTGATGGAACAGCGCATCAACAACAAGATCATCCGGCCGGCCGCGAATTATATTGGCCCGGAGAACCTGAAGTTCGTGCCGCTGCATGAACGTGGTAAGGCGACAATCGCCCCACGCGCCGCGTAAGGAGGCAACCATGGTGTATCTCCTGAGTAGAGACCTGGCCGACAAGCCCGCGGGGGTTCGCTTCCGCGACCTCCTGGGCAAGCCAGGCATTCTTCAGATCCCGGGTACGCATAACGGAATGGCCGCGCTGCAGGCCCGCGACGCCGGCTTTTCCGCGCTCTATCTGTCGGGTGCGGCGATGACGGCTTCGATGGGCCTGCCCGATCTCGGCATCATCACGATCGAGGAAGTCGCCTTCTTCATCCGCCAGGTGGCGCGCGCCAGCGGCCTGCCGGTTCTGGTCGATGGCGACACCGGCTATGGCGAGGCGCTCAATGTCATGAACATGGTGCGCACCTTCGAGGATGCGGGAGCCGCGGCCGTTCACATCGAGGACCAGCTGCTTCCGAAAAAATGCGGCCATCTCAACGACAAGAAGCTGGCGGATGCGCGCGACATGGCCGCCAAGGTCGCCGCCGCCGCCAAGGCGCGACGCCATCTCTATTTGATCGCGAGGACGGACGCAGCCGCGAGCGAAGGCATGGACGGCGCGGTAGCGCGCGCCAAGCTCTATCTGGAAGCGGGAGCGGATGCGATCTTCCCGGAAGCGATGATTTCGCGCGAGATGTTCGAGGAGTTCGCCAGGCGCATGCCCGGTGTTCCGTTGCTGGCGAACATGACGGAGTTCGGCAGGACGCCGTTCTTCACCGCGTCCGAGTTCGAGGCCATGGGCTATCGCATGGTGATCTGGCCGGTGTCGTCGCTCCGCGTCGCCAACAAGGCCCAGCAAAATCTTTTCGCCGTCCTCAAGCGCGACGGCAGCACCCGCGAGATGCTCGACCAGATGCAGACGCGCGCCGAGCTCTACGCCACGATCGGGCTGCACGATTACGAGGCGCTCGACGCTTCCATCATCAAGACCATCGTCCCCGAAGGCATGCCGCAGGCCTGAATTGCTTCGCTGTCCCAACTTTGTTCGTCTGGATTGATGGGTAGCTGCCCATCGGGGTCCGTATTGACTGGGATTGCCGTTGACCTTAACTGAATCCGTCGTGGTTCTTCGGGCTCGTTTGGCCCGAAGCTAAGAGGGAAGCCGGTGCGGCCGAAAAGCCAAAGCCGGAGCTGCCCCCGCAACTGTAAGCGGCGAGCCGCTGTCCAAGAAAGTCACTGAGACCACAATTGGTTTCGGGAAGGCCGGACAGCAGCACTGACCCGCGAGCCAGGAGACCTGCCTCGACAACATGCACGTCCTCGGGCGGGGTGTCCCGGTGGTGCGGTTGCGATTCCGTGCGCGCTCTGCCGTACGCGGAATCCAGACGTGTCACTTCGGCCTTTGCCCCCAACTTTTGGGGTTAAGCCAATGTCTTCTGCGACGTCTCCTTCTACAATCTCCACCTCGCTTCCCGTTGCCTCCCTTGGCACGCCACGCATCGGCCCGCGCCGCGAGCTGAAATTCGCGCTGGAAAATTTCTGGTCGGGCGCAACCGACGAAAAAGCCCTGATCGAAGCCGGCGCCGGCCTTCGCGCCGCCAACTGGGCGCGCCAGAAAAAGCTCGGTGTCAGCGTGATCCCGTCGAACGACTTTTCGTTCTACGACCAGATGCTCGACACGTCAGTGATGGTCGGCGCGATCCCGGAGATCTATCAATGGAACGGCGGCCCGGTTCCGCTCGCAACTTATTTTGCGATGGCCCGCGGCGCGCAGGGCAAAACGCATGAGGCGAGCTGCGGCCACATCGATCACGCCCATGAGGCCGCGCACGGCGTGCCCGCGCAGGAAATGACAAAATGGTTCGACACCAATTATCACTACATGGTGCCCGAACTGACGAAGGATCAGCAGTTCACCCTCGCCTCGCGGAAACCGATCGAGGAATATGAGGAAGCCAGGGCGCTGGGCTATCAGACCCGCCCCGTGCTGGTCGGGCCGGTCACGTTTCTCAAGCTCGCCAAAAGCAAGGATGCCGGCTTCAATCCGCTGTCGCTGCTCGACCGGTTGCTGCCGGTCTATATCGAGGTGCTGCGCGAGCTGGCCTACCGGGGCGCCGAATGGGTGCAGATCGACGAGCCATGTCTGGCGCTCGACCTCGATATCGTCGCGCAGCAGGCGCTGCATTACGCCTACACGGAAATCGCCAAGGCGGTGCCGCAGCTCAAGATCATGCTGGCGACCTATTTCGGCGGGCTGGGCGGCAACCGCGATACCGCGGTGGCGCTTCCCGTCGCCGGCCTGCACCTCGATCTGGTGCGCGCGCCTGACCAGATCGACGGCCTCGCCGCTTTTCCGAGAGACCGCGTGCTGTCGCTCGGCATCATCGATGGCCGCAACATCTGGCGCGCGGATGTGAGCGGGATCCTCGACCGGCTCGAACCCGTCATCGCAAAGCTCGGTAACGAACGTGTGCAGATCGCACCCTCCTGCTCGCTGCTGCATGTCCCGATCGATCTGGCGCTGGAAACGGGGCTCGATTCCGAAATCAAGAGCTGGCTGGCGTTCTCGGTGCAGAAGTTGGAGGAGCTCGTTACGCTCGGGACGGCACTCGCCGGAGGACGCGGAGCGGTCGAGGCCAACCTGAAAGCCTCGGACCAGGCCGCCGCCGCGCGGAAGGCGTCGCCGCGGATTTACGATTCAAAGGTGGCGGCGCGCATCGGCGGCGTCGATGACGCCATGCGCCGCCGTGCCAGCGTATTCACTGAACGTGTCGGCGTCCAACACGAGCGCTTCAGCCTGCCGGCCTTCCCGACCACGACCATCGGCTCGTTCCCGCAGACCGCCGAAGTCAGGAAAGCGCGCGCCGCGCACGCCAACGGCGCCCTGACGGATGAAGTCTACAAGCTCTATTTGCAGGACCAGACGGCCCAGGCGGTGCAGTGGCAGGAAACCATCGGTCTCGACGTGCTCGTGCATGGCGAGTTCGAGCGCAACGACATGGTGCAGTATTTTGGCGAGCAGCTTGCGGGCTTCGCCTTCACCACAAACGGCTGGGTGCAATCCTATGGATCGCGCTACGTTCGCCCGCCGATTTTGTTTGGCGACGTTTCGCGCCCCAAGGCCATGACGGTCGAGTGGTGGCAATACGCCCAGTCGCTGACCAAAAAGCCGATGAAGGCGATGCTGACCGGCCCCGTCACCATCCTGAACTGGTCGTTCGTGCGTGACGATATGGCGCGCAGCGAGGCCTGCCGGCAGATCGCGCTCGCAATCCGCGACGAAGTCGCCGACCTCGAGGCCGCCGGCGCCGGCATGATCCAGATCGACGAAGCGGCGTTGCGAGAAGGCTTGCCGTTGCGCAAATCCGAATGGAAGGCCTATCTGGATTGGGCCGTCGACGCCTTCCGTCTCTGTTCCTCCGGCGTGCGCGACGAGACGCAGATCCACACCCATATGTGCTATTCGGAGTTCAACGACATCATCAGCGCGATCGGCGCGATGGACGCCGACGTGATCTCGATCGAGACCTCGCGTTCGAAGATGGAATTGCTGGACGCGTTCAGGGACTACCGTTACCCGAACGAAATCGGCCCCGGCGTCTACGACATCCATTCGCCGCGCGTGCCCGAGATCGAAGAGATGACCGCCCTCCTCAGGCTGGCGCGGAAGCGGCTTTCCGACGCCCAGATCTGGATCAATCCGGATTGCGGCTTGAAGACCCGCAAATGGGAAGAAGTGCGGCCCGCGCTCGCCAACATGGTTGCGGCGGCTCGCGAATTACGGGCACTGGCGTAATCAGCCTATCCCGTGATGCCAACTCCGTTATTGCGAGCCAAGCGAAGCAATCCATCTCGCCGCGCGGGATAGAATGGATTGCTTCGTGGAGCCTGTCATCGGGCGGCGCTTTGCGCCGACCCGTTGGCTCGCAATGACGGGGGCTACTTTCAATTCCCCGTCAGCAATTCCCCAAACCGCTCCCACGTTTTCCCGTTGAAGCGCATGAACTGCATCTGGTCGACCGGCACGTGGTCGGCAGGCCCGGTATTGACCTTGATGCCGGGCAGCAGCATCGGCAGCTCCAGGTCTTTGATCGAGTAAGCCTGTCGTAGAATATTTTCGGTCGACAGGTCGTTGCCGCAGGCCTTCAGCACGGCCTCCAGCACCATCGCGCTGTTGTAGGCGTTGACATAATTGGTGTCGTGCAGGTCGCCGTCGGGAACGTATTTGGTCATGAATTCCCGCCAGCCCCTGACGCCTGCATCGTCCTTCCAGGCGGGATCGTCGGGGTCCTTGACATAGGCGGTGGAGAGAATGCCGGTGCCCGCCTCGACACCCGCCGGCTCCATCACGGTCGAAATCCACACCGCGACGTTGGAAAGGAACGTCATCGGCCGCCAGCCGATCTCGAACGCCTTGCGGATCGATTGGGCGGCGAATTTCGGCGTGGCCGCGATCACGAACACGTCGGCGCCGGAGGCCTTCAGCTTCACGATCTGGGAGTCGATGGTCGGATCGGAGATTTCGTAGGTCACTCCCGTCACTACCGAATCGTATTTGTCGCCGAGCACGTCCTTCAGCCCTGCCAGATAATCGCGGCCGTAATCGTCGTTCTGTGAAATGACGGCGAATTTGGCGTTCGGATTCTTTGCCAGTGCATAACGTGCGTAGAGCCGCGCCTCGTAGCGGAACGGCGCCTGCACGCCGACGGTGGCCTGCGGAAATTGCGCGATGTCGGCGAATTTCGAGGCGCCGGAGGCCAGGAACAGTTGCGGGATATTCTTGCCCTGCAGATATTTCGCGATCGCGGTGTTATGGGCGGTGCCTATCGAGGAGAAGATCAGCGCGACCTCATCGCTTTCGACCAGCCGGCGCGTCTGCTCCACCGTCTTCGGCGGCGCGTAGCTGTCGTCGAGCGAGATCAGGTTGACCTTGCGGCCATTGATGCCGCCGCGCTCGTTGACCATCTTGAAATAGCCTACCTCGCCCTTGCCGAGCGCGCCGAACGCCGACACCGGCCCGCTATAGGGCATCGTCTGCCCGATCTTGATTTCGGTCGCGGTGACGCCGCGCATCTCGGCGGCTGTGACGGGAAGCGCCAACAATAACAGCGCGGCAAATCCTGCGAGCAAACGCATCAGTTTCGCCTCCCTTTGTGGGCGCTTACGGATGACCGCAACGGGCGCGGTTCAGCCAGCGCTCTCTTGGAGCGGAACCATGCCATGGCGTCGCGAAGCGCGCCATGGCCACCAGTGACGCCGGTGCATAAAAAAACGCGGCGTCTCCGCCGCGTTTTCTATTCCGATGCCGCCAAGCTCACGCCTGCGGCTGCGGCTCCAGCCCCGGGTCCGGATCGGGACGCGGGCGCGGCTTGCCGGCCGGCGGCACGGCGGAGGCGCGCGGCGTGCTCGGCTCCAGCACCGACTCGCGGTTGGGCTTCTTGCCGTTGAGCAGGTCCTGAATCTCGTCACCGCTCAGCGTCTCGAACTCGAGCAGGCCCTTTGCCAGGGTTTCGAGGTCTTCGCGCTTCTCGGTAAGGATTCGCGTGGCTTCGTTGTAGCCTTCTTCGACAAAGCGCCGGATCTCTGTGTCAATCTTCTGAACCGTGGCTTCCGACGCATTCTGGGTGCGGGATACCGACATGCCCAGAAATACCTCGTCCTGGTTTTCGCCGTAGGACACGGTGCCAAGGGCTTCGGACAGACCCCAGCGCGTGACCATCATGCGCGCCAGTCGCGTTGCCTGCTCGATATCGGAAGAGGCGCCGGACGTAACCTTCTCCTTGCCGAAGACCAGTTCTTCCGCGACACGGCCGCCCATCATGATCGCCAGCCGCGACGTCATCTGCTCCAGCGACATCGACAGCTTGTCGCGCTCTGGCAGCTGCATCACCATGCCAAGCGCACGGCCGCGCGGAATGATCGTGGCCTTGTGGATCGGGTCGGTCGCGACGACGTTGAGGCCGACGATGGCGTGGCCGCCCTCGTGATAGGCCGTCAGCAATTTCTCTTCCTCGGTCATGACGAGCGACTTGCGCTCGGCACCCATCATCACCTTGTCCTTGGCTTCCTCGAACTCGGCCTGCGTCACCATCCGCTTGTTGCGGCGGGCGGCGGTCAGTGCCGCCTCGTTGACGAGGTTCATCAGGTCGGCGCCGGAGAAGCCCGGGGTGCCGCGCGCGATGGTCTTGAGGTTGATATCCGGCGCCAGCGGCACCTTGCGGACGTGAACCTTCAGGATCTGCTCGCGGCCGACGACATCCGGGTTCGGCACCACGACCTGACGGTCGAAGCGGCCGGGACGCAGCAGCGCGGGATCGAGCACGTCGGGACGGTTGGTCGCCGCGATCAGGATCACGCCTTCATTGGCCTCGAAGCCGTCCATCTCGACCAGCAGCTGGTTGAGGGTCTGTTCGCGCTCGTCATTGCCGCCGCCGAGACCAGCGCCGCGATGACGGCCGACCGCATCGATTTCGTCGATGAAGATGATGCAGGGCGCGTTCTTCTTGGCCTGCTCGAACATGTCGCGGACGCGGGAAGCACCGACGCCGACGAACATTTCGACGAAGTCAGAACCGGAAATGGTGAAGAACGGCACGTTGGCTTCACCAGCGACCGCACGCGCGATCAGAGTCTTGCCGGTGCCGGGAGGGCCGACCAGCAGCACGCCTCGCGGAATCCGTCCGCCGAGGCGCTGGAATTTACCGGGATCGCGCAGGAATTCGACGATCTCCTGCAGGTCCTGCTTGGCCTCGTCGACGCCAGCGACGTCCTCGAAGGTGACGCGGCCATGGGCCTCCGTCAGCATCTTGGCGCGCGACTTGCCAAAACCCATCGCCTTGCCGGCGCCGCCCTGCATCTGGCGCGACAGGAAGATCCAGACGCCGATCAGCGCGATGAAGGGCAGCCAGGAGACCAGCAGCGAGACGAACCACGGCACGTTATCGCCGGGCGGCTTCGCGGTGATCGAGACCTTGCCGTCATACAGGCGCTTCACCAGCGTCGGATCGTTCGGCGCATAGGTCTGGAACGTGGAGCCGTTGGTGAAGGTACCGTGGATGTCCGGCCCCTGGATCACGACGTCGCGGACGCGATTCTGGTCGACCTCGCTCAACAACTGCGAAAACGAGATGTCCTGCGAGGACGTGCGCTGACCCGGATTCTGGAAAAGCGTGAACAATGCCAACAGCAGCAAGACAATGATGACCCAGAGGGCGAAGTTGCGCAGATTGGCGTTCATCGATCTTCCTTCGTGGTCGCGCGGATCGCGGCCCTATGTCCTTGGCAGTAACCCTTGAGTATTCTTTGGGTAGTGAGGCGAGAATCCCCGGTCCACTGCATCCAATCTAGGTGGCGCCCGGGTCAATGCCAAGGGAACCACACGGGACTATTTAACGCATCTTAACGAGATTCCCGGTCAAAAAATGACGCAAAAGCCGAGGTTTTTCCGAGGTGGTTAAGGCTCTTCGTGCCGATATCCGCGGATATTGCGGTATGCGGACGCCTCTCACGCCCGATTACCCCTTCGCGGCGGTGCTGGATCGACATGAATTCGGCCTCTGATCAAGCTGATCGCCGCCCCGGCCAGCGTCTGTTTCAGCCTTGCCTGCCTCTCGCCGTTCGCAATGGCCCGGTCCAGCACCGCCAGCAGCGCTTCGACCTTGCCAAGTTCCGCAGGCCCTTCGTGACCGGCCCGGTCAATCGCGCGCTTGAGCAGCCGAAGCCGGATCTCCTCGGGCAGACCGGCAAATGCCCCGGCGTCGAATCCGAAGCCCGAGGCATCATCGCGATCTCGCAAGGCGAGATATCGCTCGGCGCCGTCGGCCAGCACTTCGATCGCGGCATTCGCCCGCGCCAGTCTCGATGCCAGCCGCGCCAGATTTCGGCTGTCGCCGCCCTCCTCGACCAGCGCGGGCATTAACGCGCGCAGCCGCGGCCGCGTGAAGCTCATGTCGCGATTGGTGGGATCGTCGGCAAAGGCGATCTTTGCCCTGCCCAGCGTCGCAACGAGCCGGGATTTGGGAACGTCGAGCAACGGCCGCGCCAGCCATACGCCCTCGCGCTCGGTCTCGCGCGCCATCGCCGCGAGACCGGCGATGCCGCTGCCGCGCAGGATCCGCATCAACAGCGTTTCGGCCTGGTCGTCGCGGGTATGCGCGGTCAGGATGTGCGTGGCGCCGCTCGCTTGCGCGGCTTTCGCCAGCAGGCGATAGCGCGCGGCGCGGGCTGCGGCCGGCAAGCCGGTGTTCGGCTTGGCGCCGGTCCAGCGCAGCGTGCGATGGGGCATCTCGAACGTACCTGCGAGACGCTTGACGTCGCGCGCCTCGCGCGCGGCCTCAGGTCGCAAGCCGTGGTCGACGGTGACCGCGATCAATCGCGGCCCGCGCGAAAGCGCGCGGCGCCAGCGGGCGGCAAGCCACATCAAGGCTAGCGAATCGGGACCGCCGGATACCGCCAGCACAAGCGCAGGCGCCGCCTTCCAATGTGCGAACAGAGCTTTCGCTTGCTGTACCGAGATCGGCGCGTGGTCGTCAGGCTCGTCGTCAGGCATGGCATCGCCAGTCTATTCGAGGCCAATAGCGGCCTCGACCGGCTTCCGCTTTAGCACTTAACCCGCTTTTGCTCACGATCGACGGCGGCTTTGACGCCGGCGGATGCGCGCGGATATTTCCGTGTCACCTCGCCGAGCGCGGCGCAGGCGGCTTCCTTTTCCTTCAGCGCCGCCAGCGACTGGCCGAGCCGCAGCAGGGCATCGGGCGCCTTGCCCGACTTGTCGAACTTGGTGGTCACGCCGAGGAACGCCTCGGCGGCGTCGCGATATTGCTGGCGCTGGAAGTAGCTTTCGCCAAGCCAGTATTGCGAGTCCGCGATCAGCGGATTGCTCGGATATTTCTGCGCAAAGTTCTTCATCGTCTCCTCGGCCAGCGCATAGTCCTTGCGCTGCATGTAGCCGATGCCGAGATCGAATTCGTCCTTCGGCGTGGCCGAGGGCGGCAGCGTGGTCAGCGCGGCGCTGGCGCCGGGCCCGGGGCCGCGCGGTGGCGGTGCGGCTGCAGCGGGCGGCGGCAAGGCGCCACCGGGATCGCGCGGGCCAGCAAGATTGAGCGGCTCGCCCGGACCGCGCCCACCCGGCGCGCCAACCGCCGCTTCGCTCGACATCGGCATTTGGCCGCCGCCGAGCGCGCGGGGCGCGCCGGGGGCGTTGGGGTTCTGGCTCGGATCGAAGGCATCGCCGCGGCGCCGGCCGCCGGCCTGCGGGGTTGCCGGATCCTGTGCGATTGGCGCGGGCGAGGCGATCTGCGGTTGCTGGTCGTAGCCGGGTTGGGCCTGCGGATAACCCTGCGGCTGGCGAGCCCCCTGCTGCGGATAACCTTGTTGCGGATGCCTTGCTGGCCCTGCGGCGGACCGGGCTGAGCCGCGGCCACATTGGGCTGGGCCATCGGCGGCTGGCCCCCTGACGCCGGCGGCGCGGCGCCGAGCTGACGCAGCCGATCCTCGAGCTGGCGGTTGCGGTATTGCAGTTCCTCGTTCTGGCCGGTCAGTTGCCGGAGCTGGTTTTCCAGCCGCTGGATCCGCATTTCCAGATCGGCGTCATCGGACTGCGCCTGGACCTGCGGGGAGCTCTGCGGCGAACGCTCCCACGGGAAAGTGATCTGTGCGGACGCGGCCTGCACAGACAAGCCCAGCATCGCGGCGATCGCCGCGGCACCGGCAGCATTGAGGAATCTGGATGACATTTTGCCCTGACGACGAAATCGCGTGTCAAACGAAAGCAGAACACATTGAGAGAGGGAGTACGCCAGAATTGTGACTGGCATTTCCAATTCGGTTCGCGGAATTCCGGTATGGTTTAGTATCCGCTTCAAGACAAGCCGCCGGGCCCGGCGGACCATTCACAAATCGAGGGAGGGCCGCTCATGCACGTATCTGTGAACGGGGTGCGGCTGTTCTTCGATGTCGAGGGCGGGAAGCTGGTTCCGGACGGCCCGGCGATGCGGGAAACGCCCACCCTGCTGCTCCTCCACGGCGGCCCGGGCTTTGATCATTCGCTTTACAAGCCAGCCTACTCGGCCTTGGCCGAGATAGCCCAGATCGTCTACCTCGACCATCGCGGCAACGGCCGCAGCGAGGACGGCCCACGCGAAGCGTGGAATCTGGCGCAATGGGGCGACGATGTGCGTGGATTCTGCGACGCGCTCGGCATCGTCGATCCGATCGTGCTCGGCGCGTCATTCGGCGGCATGGTCGCGCTGGCCTACGCCACGCGGCATCCGAGCCACCCTTCGAAACTGATCCTGATCAGCACCGCGGCTGCCGGCGGCGAATATCTGGAGCGGCGGGTCGAGTTATTCGAACGCTTCGGCGGACCGGAGGTCGGCGCGCTGGCGCGGCGTCGCCTGCTTGAAGATCAGGGCCATCCAGACCAGGCTTCGGTGGAGGCCTGGGTGCGGCTCGCGATGCCGCATTACACGCGCATCCCGCGCGACCCCGACATGGGTCGCCGCGCCGTCAACCGGCCGGAGGTGCTGCAATGGTTCACACGGCCCGGCGGCGAGAGCCACAACTACAACTTCTTCCCCGACCTGGATCGCATCCAGTGCCCGACGCTGGTGCTCGGCGGCGAAGACGACCCCATTCACCCGATCGAGAGCCAGGCCGACATCGCAGCCGCGCTGCCGCAGCATCTGGTGCGGTTCGAACGGTTCGCTGACTGCCGGCACGCCTGCATACAAGACGCGCCCGAACGCACCCTGGCTGCGATCCGCCGCTTCATCATGCACCCAAAATAAAACCGGCGCCCGAAGGCGCCGGTTCTGAATTCCTTAAAAAGGCAGCCGTCTCAGGCGCCGGCGTTCAGCACCGTGACCGCGCGACGGTTCTGCGACCAGCAGGAGATGTCGTTACAGACCGCCACCGGACGCTCCTTGCCGTAGGAGATGGTGCGCATGCGGTTCGGATCGATGCCGCGCGAGGCGAGATAGCTGCGCACCGACTGGGCGCGGCGTGCGCCGAGCGCGATGTTGTATTCGCGGGTGCCGCGCTCGTCGGCATGGCCTTCGATGGTGAAGGAATAGCGGTTATAGGTCTGCAACCACTGCGCCTGCTTCTCGAGGGTCGCGATCGCCTGCGGGCTCAGCTCGGTCTGGTCGCTCTCGAAGAACACGCGGTCGCCGACATTGACCACGAAATCCTGCTGGCTCCCCGGGGTTGCCGCGCTCGCCATCGCGCCGTCGGCGCCGATGTTGTTCTTGGCGCAGGCGCCCATCGACAGCGCCACCGCGACCAAGGCCGCCAGCTTCCATCCCTGGAGGAAACGCATCTGATATTTCATTCCGGAGCCTCCACGCTCACGTTTTTCGACTGTTATCCGGTCTACAGGTCGATGGTTAAGCGAACGTTCCGTCAACCTTGATGGAACCTTGCCAGACCCGATCAAATGCCGACAAACCGTGAAAAGCGACCGCGATAGTTAATGGTTTGTAAATGTGGCGCGACGGTGAAGGCAAGCGCGCACTGGCCCCAAATCACTAGATTTAGGGCTTTGTCACGGGTATTGGGGCGAAATACGCCCGGCTCCGGAGGCATGGCGAGCCCTTGCCGGGTTGCCGAACGGTGGAAAATCGACGCGGGCCGGGCGGCTGATTCTGTCCGCGGTCCGGCCCGGTTCAGGAATTCGGAGCGATCGAAGCCCGCTCGTATGCGGAGGCGACACGAGCCGGCCGGGCGGCCCGGCCGCCGGCGCGCTCGAACAGCATCCGCCGCTCGAATGCGGTCGATCGCATCATCGGATAGCGCTCGAACACCTTTTCCTTCATCGCCGGAAAATCCGCCGCCATCAGCCCGACCGGCTTGAGCAAGCCGGGGAACATGCGGGGTTCGGCAATGGTTTCGTGCAGGAACACGCGGCGATAAAACGCCTGGTGCTCGGCACGCACGATCGCCAGCCCGAGATCGGCATTGAAATATTCGCAAGCCATATAGGCGAGTCGCAGCGTCAGATAGGGCAGTTCCGGGAACCGCTTGACCTTGTCGGGATCGGCGACGAAACGCGCTGGATCGATGATGATCTCGCCCCGATCGAGCCGGGGATACAAAATCTCGCCGAATGCCTCCGCCGAACAGGACTCCCGCCACTCCGAGGTCAGCACGCTGATGCGGACCGAACTGTAGAGTTCCCCGAACAGGTAGACGCCAAATGTCCAGGAATTCGGCAGGTCGTCATACTGATCGGTGACACGCTGCGCGGGAGATTCCTTGACGGCCCCTTCGCGAAGATAGGCACGGTAGCGAAGGTTGTAGATTTCTTCTTTTTCTTCAGGTGTTTGCGCTAGACGATAGTCGACTTGATCCAACAGGTCCGAACTCCGTCCAAAGGCCGTATTAACTTCGGCCGGGGACCTCATGCTGCACTCCTAACGCTTCAAGCAACTTCTACGAGCGGGTAAAGGATTAACAGCTTGTTAACGAGATTGCAAAGCCTTCAATAGGTTAAGGTTACTCCGGGAGGCCAAATTCCTCCGTATTTTCACGGGGATCGGGGATCAAGCGATGGATCGTGAGGAGACCGGGACCAGTATATTGTCCGGCGGACGGCGGCCATGCGAGGCATTCAGCAACTGGCGAACCCGCACCGCGGGCACCGGCGGGCTGAACAGATATCCCTGCGCCTCGGTTACCGCGCCGTCGGCGCTGATCAATTCCAGCTGCTCGTTGGTCTCGATGCCTTCCACCACCACGGACATTCCGAGGTCGGCCGACAGCCGCGCCACGCCGCGCAGCAGTGTCAGCGGCCGGTCGCTGTCGATCCCCTCCAGGAAGGAGCGGTCGATCTTCACCTTCTGCAGCGGGAAATTATGCAGGTAGCTCAGGCTGGAATAGCCGGTGCCGAAATCGTCGAGCGAGATCCGCACGCCGAGCGAATGCAATTGCGACAGCACATCGTGCGTCAGCTGCGTATTGCGCAGCAACGAGGACTCGGTGATTTCGATCTCGAGGCGGTTCGCCGGCAGGCCGGAGACCTCGAGCGCGTAGCGGACTTCGCTCAGGACATCGCGCTGATGGAATTGCTGCGGCGAGAAGTTGACCGCTACGCTGACGCCTTCGGGCCATTTCATGCATTCCATGCAGGCCTTGCGCAAGATCCAGCGGCCGAGATCGACGATCAGGCCCATGTCCTCGGCGACCGGAATGATATCGGTCGGCGAAACCGTGCCACGAACCGGATGATTCCAGCGCAACAGCGCCTCGCAGGTGGATATCCGTCCCGATTTGAGATTGACCAACGGCTGGAAGAACAGCTCGAACTCTTCGTTGGCCAGCGCCTTGCGCAGGTCCAGTTCGAGGATGCGGCGGGCTTCGACGACCTGCGCCATCTCGTCCCGGAAAAAGCAGAAGGTGCCGCGGCCGTCGGCCTTGGCGCGGTACAGCGCCATGTCGGCGTTCTTGAGCAGCGTGTCGGCGCTGACGCCGCGCGAGGTCATGGCGATGCCGACGCTGGCGCCGATCTCGACCAGATGATTATCGATCTTGTAGCGCTCGCTCAGGCGATCGACGATGCGCCGGGCAAGGCCGGCGGCATCGTCGGCCGAATGGATGTTCTGCTGGAACACCACGAACTCGTCGCCGCCGAACCGCGCCACGAAGTCCTCGGGCCGCAGCATCTCGCGCAACCGTTCGGACACCGCGCACAGTAACTGGTCGCCGCAGGGATGGCCGAGCGTGTCGTTGACCTGCTTGAACTGGTCGAGATCGACGAACAATAGCGCCGACAATTGTTCGGCGCCCTGCTGGGCCGCCAGCAGGTTTCCGATCTCGTCCCGGAAATTGACCCGGTTCGGCAGCGCCGTCAGTTCGTCGTAACGCGCCAGATGACTGATCCGGGCTTCCGCATTGCGGCGTTCGGTGATGTCTTCGACCAGCACGACCGCGCCACCGCCCTCCATCGCCTGGAACGTCCACGACAGCGATCGACCCCGCTTGACCTCGGGATCGGTGGTGATCATGTCGCGGGCCTGCGTGTTGACGATCTCCGACAGGATCATCTTGCCGCTCGCCGCCGAAATCGAGTTCGAGGCGATGCAGGCTTCGACGATGTCATGCGCGCTGACGCCGCGCTGAATGATATCCTCGGAGAGGTTCATCATTTCGCTGAAGCGGTGATTCATCACCGCAAGCCGGCCATCGGCGCGAAACATGCAGAGCCCATGCGGCATGTTGTTCAGCGCGGTATCGAACTGACCGGCCAGCGCCGCTTCGCGGAAACTCGACGTCAGTGCCTTGACGAAGATGGCGTGCAGGCTGAGGTTGATATCCTTGAGACCGACGAAAAACAGCATCAGCAGCAGGGCGAGGCCGACGTAATAGAAATCGCCATGCAGCGCCAGCGCCAGCGACATCGGCCCGCATGCCAGCAGGATGTGATACTGGATCAGCTTGGGACGGCCGTAGTTGCGGGCCGCACCGCCGGCGGTGTAACCGATCGTCACCGCGACACACACCATGTGCGCGACCGCGTCGTCATTGGCGAAAATGGTAAGAAAGCACCAGATGCCGAGCACGCCGGCGTACACCATGGCGCCGGCCGCATAGCGCGGCTCCAGATATCTGGCCTGCTCGAACGTCAGCACCTGGGTGCGCCGCTCATATGTGCGCATCTGGAAGGCGCGGACCGTGCCGATCGCGATGATGAGCACCGCACAAGGCCACAATAGCTCGTTGCCGGTCTTGAGCGCCGTGAATACGGCGGCGACGGCGGTGCAGACCGAGCCGATGAACATTGGCCAGAAATTCTGGCACATGGAATTGACCAGCGCCGCGTAGAGCGCGGGCTCCGGTTCTTCCCGGCTACCTCGTTTTTTTGGGTCGACCAACTGCATCGGCAGGGCACGCATCCTGTTAGGGTACGTAGTTCTACCCTTCTCAGATGAAGTCTTTCTGAGGGAACATCGTTACCGAGACGTTGCTTTTGCTTGGGATGCTAAAAAATTTTCCTGAAAAATCAGCAAGCTAGGCAATGTTTGCCGATTAACAGCCAGCGCTCCCGCGGCCGGGTTCCATTATGACAATAACGGCGACCAGGCCGGGTCGGAGGCGAAACCGGGCGTTGGTACCCGCAATTCGTTACGACCTGAGATATCCACCGTAAACAGCGAGGGCCCGCTGTTGCCGCCGGGGTCGCGGAAGAACATCACGACCCGGCCGTTCGGCGCAAAGGTCGGCCCTTCATTATGGAAGCCGGAGGTCAGGATGCGTTCACCCGAGCCGTCGGTCTTCATGATGCCGATGGCAAACGCGCCGCCGCCCTGCTTGGTGAAGGCGATGTAGTCGCCGCGCGGCGACCACACCGGGGTCGAATAGCTGCCCTCGCCGAAAGAGATGCGCTGCGCGCCACCGCCGGTCGCCGCCATCACATAGATCTGCGGCTTGCCGCCGCGATCGGATTCGAAACAGATCCGGCTGCCGTCCGGCGAGTAGGATGGCGAGGTGTCGATCGCCGGCGTATCGGTCAGCCGCGTGGTCGATTTCGAGCGCAGGTCCATCACGAACAGGTTCGAGTTGCCGCCCTGCTGCAGGCTCATGATGATGCGCTGGCCGTCCGGCGAGAACCGCGGCGAGAACGACATGCCGGGAAAATTGCCGACGATCTCGCGCTGCCCGGTCTCGACGTTGAACAGATAGACCCGCGGATCGCCCTGGCCGAACTCCATATAGGTGATTTCCTGGGTCGACGGCGAGAACCGCGGCGTCAGCACCAGATCGGCGCCCTTGGTCAGGTATCTGACATTGGCGCCGTCCTGGTCCATCAGCGCCAGCCGCTTGACGCGGCGCTCCTTGGGCCCGGTTTCGTCGACGAATACGACGCGGCTGTCGAAATAGCCCTTCTCGCTGGTCGTGCGCTCGTAGATCTGGTCGGAGATGATGTGCGCGATCCGCCGCCAGTATTCCGGCGAGGTCTGGAATTGCTGGCCGGCGAGCTGCTGGGCGGTGTTGATGTCCCAGAGACGGAATTCCGCTTTCAGGCGGCCGTCGCCCTGCCGGGTCATGCGGCCGGTCACCAGGAACTGGGCGCCAATCTGCTTCCAGCTCTGGAATTGCGGCGCCTTGTCGCTATCGACGATACGCTCGATGAAGGCGGCCTGATCGATCGGCGCGAACAGCCCGCTGCGCTTGAGATTGTTGGTGATGACCTGCGCCACGCCGACGCCGACCTCGGCATCGCCCGGCGTGCCCGCGACGAAATTCGGGATCGCGATCGGAAGCGGAACGAACTCGCCTTCGGGAATGGGAATTCGCTTCGGCGCCTGCGCAAATGCGCTGCGAACCGGCGCGGCCGTGATCGTGCCAAGCGCGGCCATTCCAGAAATGATCTGCCGGCGGCTCAGGCGGAACGACATGGCAGGCAATCCATCTTTGTCAGTCATCGTTTCGATCTTGCTCATGTGTGATCGCCAACGGGCGAGCGCAATCAGGCTTTTTCCTTGAACACCGGCGCGAAATATTTCCATTCCTCGTAAAAGGCCGCCGGCAGCTTGTAAGGCTGGCATTCGATGATCGCGCGTAACGCGCTTTCCTGATAGACGCGCAGGAAAGGCGTCGCCGGAACGCCTTCCGGGACCGGCGAGCCCTCAAGGGTGCCGTCGCGCTTCAGACGAATCGCAAACACGGCTTCGGGCCGCTGCGATTCGATGCCGCCATAGGGCTTCTTCCAGCACCGTTCGACCTGCCGCTGGAACATCGAGCCCCAGGTTGCGGAATTGTCCGCCGCCGTGCCCTTCGCAAGGCCGAGCGCGGCGTTGGAGTTCAGCGTATCGTTGGCGACCGCCTGCCGCGTCGGGTCACGCTTGTCGAGCAGGGCGGCGATCTGGCTCTGATCGAAGTGCCGTTCCACGATCCTCGGCTTCTGCGGCTCGGGCGGCTTGGCCTGCACCGGCTTCGGCGGCGGTTTCTTCTCTTCCTTCTTGATCGCCTCGGCAATCGGGTCGGGCTTGACCGGATCCGGCTTCTTCTCGACCGGCTTCGGTTCTGGCTTCGGCTCTTCCTTCTGCTTCTCGACGACTTTCGGCGGATCGGGTTTCTTCTCGACCGGCTTCTCCTCGACCTTGGGCTGCGGCGGCGGTGCGGTCTCGGTCACAACCGGCGCCTTCTCGGTGATCTTGCCGACGGCGTCATCGACCGGCTTGGCTTCGGCGACCTTCTCGGCCAGCGGCTTCGGGTTTTCCTTCTTGCCGGTCTTCGTGCCGGCCATGACCTTGGCAAGCTGGTCGGGCGAAATCACATCGACCGGCACCGAATCTTCCGGCGGAATTTCGAGCGCCCTGGTCGAGAACGACAGCATCACCCACCCCAGCACGCAGACATGCAGGGCAACCGATGCCATCACCGTCTTGTCGACCTTGAACTTCACTCGAGCTTTCCCGCTCCCCCGTCAGCCGTCGCGCGCCGCATGGCTCAGGAACCCTGATCCGGCACGATGACGATGTTCGCCTTGAATCCCGCCGTCCTAATATACCCCAATAATTTCATCATATCCGTGTAACAGACGTCCTTGTCGCCGCGCAGGTATACCACGCTCTCGGCATCCGACCGGGTTTCCCGGATCGCCTTGATCTTGGGCAAGAAGTCATTGACCGAAATCAGCGTGTCCCCGAGATAAAGTTCGACATTCGAATTGCAGGCTCCGCCGGTGCGCTTGACGGAGAGCGTCAACGGCGGCGCGTTGGCCTGGATCTGCTTGCCGCCTGAGGCGACCGGCAAGTCGATATCGATGCTCGAGGTCATCAGCGGCGCCGCCACCATGAAGATGATGAGCAGCACCAGCATCACGTCGACCATCGGCGTGACGTTGATCTCCGCCATCACGGCGGCGCGACGCCGGCCGCGGCGTCCACCGCCGCCGGACGAACCTGCCATGTTCATCGCCATGATCTGGATCTCACGATGCGCTCGTCATTTGCTGCCGTCCTCACGCCCGCTCGTCGATCTGGCGGGACAGGATGGCGGAAAATTCGTCGGCGAAGCCTTCCAGCCGCTGCGCCTGCCGATTCACCTCGGACGTGAACTTATTGTAGAAAATGGTCGCCGGGATGGCGGCGATGAGACCGATGGCGGTCGCAAACAGCGCTTCCGCGATACCGGGCGCCACCACCGCGAGCGAGGTGTTTTTCGAGGCTGCGATCGACTGGAAGCTCGACATGATGCCCCAGACGGTTCCGAACAGGCCGACGAACGGCCCGGCCGAGCCGACGGTCGCCAGCACCAGGAGCCGTCGTTCCAGCCGCTCGACTTCGCGGGCGATGGAGACGTTCATCACCTTCTCGATCCGCATCTGCAATCCGGCAAAGGAGCGTGTCTGGCTCTCGAACGAACGCTTCCACTCGCGCATGGCGGCGACGAAACATGCCGCCATCGACTGCGTCGGCTTGGCCGACAGCGCGCGATACAGTTCCTCGATCGATTGGCCCGACCAGAACGCCTGCTCGAAACGGTCCATGGCGCGCTTGGTGCGGCCATAGAGGAAAATCTTGTCGATCGCGATCGCCCAGACCCAGACCGAGCAGGCCAACAGCCCCAGCATGACGGTTTTCACGACCCAATGGGCCTGCAGGAACAGGGCGATCAGCGATACGTCGGCGGAGACCAACGGCAGGGCTGCCGGCGCCACGTCGGCGGGATTCATGAGCGGTATCCTCTCAACGCAAGTGTCCCTATTTCCTCCGGGAGCAAACGGCCGCCGGTACCACAGCCGCGCGTCGGGCGCGGCGATATGCGCCAGCGCGAAAGCCGCTCTTGGTGTCGCATGGGGGGCCCGCCGAAAGCCGGGTCCTGCTTCCCCTGCCAACATGTCAAAACGAGGGCTGCCAGCGCGTCATTCCGTCCCTAACCAGACGCTAAGCTTGGTTAACTTTAGGTTACCAAAGGGAAATCCGACTGCCGGAAATCCAGGCAGGCCGGGCGGTTACGGGGGCCCCGGGTTGGGGTTCCATGCCCGGATAAGTGGTTCCGCGGGAACCCTCGGCCCATCGAAACGGCCGCTTGGCCGGCTCTTCAGAGTACGGAGGGGAGAGCGGAGCGAGCTCTTTCCGCGTCATGACGTGGATATAGGTTCGTCTTCTCGCGGCGCTGATCGCCCGAGGTTTGCATCTTCGTTTGCCCTCCGGAATTTAGAGGGCGCAGGGAAGACCGGGTGCTTGCTGCACCCGCGGTCTCGCGTGCCATTGTACACGCATAAAAGCGGCACACGAGCATACAGGGCAGCGGGAACACTCCGGCCTTCCCTGCGCAATGGCTTTACGGCTTACTTCGTGCTCTTCCCGGAGAACGGCTCTTTTGCCTCCGTCGCCTGCGCTTCTTATCGCACGCTTAACGCCAGCACCGCGGCGCCCGAACCACACGACTTCGCCGTACGCATCCGGCGCGTACGTCTATCGCGCCCTCAGCGTCCATCGCATCTCACCGCGCGTTCGTGACGATGGCCAACGCCCCTCATCCGCCGTGAGACGGGCGGAGTTATGCGACTGATTTGCGTGAGAACGGAAGCGGAATATTTTTGCGCGAAGGGCTGGACAGCGTTCTGGGTGATTTGCCTTCAGGCACGTACAATATCTTGCGGCCTCGCGACGGACGGACCGCGCCTTGTCGCTCTTGCAGGCGTGATCTAAACATGACGGCCTAACCATAATAATCGTGCGGGCCCGATCCGCATGCGAGGGAGAAGACCATGAAGGCATTCATGATGGCCGCGACGGTCGTTGCCGGCATTGCTGCCAATGCGGCGAATGCCGCGCCGCTGCCTGAGGCAAAACCGGATGACGTGGGATTTTCACAACAGGGGCTGGCCCGCCTCGACGATTTTTTCGCCCGCGAGATCGCCGCGAAACGTGTGCCCGGCGCCGTGGTCGCGATAGCCCGCGACGGAAAGCTCGTCCAGTACAAGGCGTACGGCCAGCTTGATCCGACCAAAGGCACGCCGATGCCGCTGGATGCCGTGTTCGCGCTGGCCTCCATGACCAAGCCGATGGCCGCCGTCGCAGGCCTGACACTTATGGAACAGGGCCGCCTGGCCCTTCAGGCAAAGCTTGCCGACTATTATCCCGCGTTCGCCGAGATGAAGGTCGGCGTCCCGCAGGCGGATGGTTCGCTGAAGCTCGAGGCGCAGGTTACACCGATCCACATCCACGACCTTTATCGACATACATCCGGCCTGATGTATGGAGGGCGCCCGGACAGTTCGAGTCTGGTAGCGCGTCAGTACCCGAACGGGACAGCCCCTGCGATCGAGGGTGACACGCAGGCGTTCATCGATCGCATCACCAAGCTGCCGCTGGCGCACCAGCCGGCGACGGTTTTCGAATACGGTTTCTCGATCGATGTGCTCGGCGCGGTTGTCGAAAAGGTGAGCGAGCAGCGGCTTGGCGACTACCTGGCCGGCAATGTGTGGCGGCCGCTCGGCATGAAGGACGCCACGTTCCAGCCCACGGAGGCGCAGCGCGCTCGCCTTGCCCGGCCATTTCCCAATGACCCGCTGACGGGCAAGCCGCAGGCGATCAAACTTCTCGATACGCCAACGAAGTTCGACTGCGGCGGCGCCTGCGCGTTTGCAACCGTGGGCGACTACATTCGCTTTGGACAAATGCTGCTCAATGGCGGCGAACTCGACGGTCAGCGCATTCTCGGACCCAAGACCGTGCATCACATGGTCACCAACCACCTCGGGCCTGACATCAAGAACAACGTCGCCAATGTGGAGCCGCATCGCGGTGGCTTTGGCTTCGGCCTTGGCGTCGCCGTGCGTACGGGCGAGGGTCTGTCCTCGGTTCCGGGCAATCCCGGCGAGTTCACCTGGAATGGCGCCTATGGCACGCAGTTCTTCTGCGATCCGAAGGAGCGTCTTGTCGTCGTCGTGGGAACGGCGGCGCCCGGCGAACTTCGGAAGTACTATCGCGAGCAGGTCCAGGACATCGTCTACGGCGCCATGGTGCGGTAAGCGTTCTCGCAGACTTTGGCGTGCACGGTCCCGGCGTCAGGCGGAAATCCCTGGCTCCGGGCAATTGGTCAACCGCGCGGGTACGCCGACCGCGGTGCAGCCGGGTGGCACGTCATGCTCGACGACCGCGCCGGCGCCGATCTTGGCGAAATCGCCGATGCTGATGCCGCCGATAATGGTCGATCCGGCGCTGAGATAAACGCCCCTGCCGATTTTCGGCGCGCGGTCCGGCTCCGAATGTTTGCGGCCGATGGTGACGTTCTGCAAAATCGTCACCTCGTCGCCGATCACGGCGAAGGCGCCGATGATGATGCCGGTGGCGTGATCGAGGAATACCTGCGTGCCGATCGATGCCGAGGGATGAATGCTCACCTGAAGCTGATCGGACGACAGGCTTTGCAACAGCAGCGCGAGATCGTGGCGGCGCTGGCGCCAGAGCCAGTTGGAGACGCGCCAGGCCTGCAACGCGACGTAACCCTTGAAGTTCAACAGCGGCGGCAGCAGCATCGTCGTCGCGGGATCGTGAACAGCGATGCCTTGCAGGTCGCGGCTCGCCGCGTCGACCAGATCGGGGGAAACTGCCAACGCTTCGCCGGCAACGCGTGCAAATTGCCGGCGATCCGCCGCGCTGCTTCCCAACCGTTCACCGATTTGATGGGCCAACGCACTGCCGAGGTCGGGATGGGCGAGAATGGCTGACGACAACGAGGCGCCGAAAAAGGGATCGCCGGCCATGACATTTTCAGCTTCATGCCGGACCGATCGCCATAGTTGATCGGCAGATACAGTTCCGTTCTGGATCACGACGGTCGCTCCGGATTGGCGCTCGCGCGCAATATAAGCCGGCAGCGGAACGGCGCCAGTGGTTCGGCGCCTCTACTTCGTTGCCTCGTCGGTTATGTCGCTCAAAGTCTTCGTGAACGCCGCGTAGTTGGGTGGCGCTTCCAATCCATGCCGCGGGTATATCGTCTTATATAGATAGTCGGCCGAATTATAGGTCAACCACGCCTTGCCCTGGTCATCCTCCCAAACCAGAACCTTCAAAGGATTGTCGATCGCGAGTAACGGCGTCTTTGCCATTACCGGCGTGCCGAGCTTGGGATTGCCAAAGATGACCACCGTGCGGGGCCGCATTTCGATGCCGAATTTCTTTCCGGCGGCAGCGTGGTCGATCTCGGTGAACACGATGAAGCCGGCGCCCTCCCTGGATTTGACGGCCGCCTCAAAGCGCGAAATCGTGTCCTTCACTGAAAAATTGCTGGGCTTGGTAATGACGCCGTCGCTTGCGCAAGCCCGTGTTGCCATGACCAGTGCCACCAAGACGAACATGAACTTCATCGGAACTTCTCCCTGCTGGTTTCAAAGTCTTCAGGCGGGCAATTGGCGTTGTCGGATTCATCCCGCCGGCAGGAGCGTTTAGAAGCGCGTCGTCAGGTTGGTCAGCCATTCCGGTGAAGCGGCGACCAGGAAGGTCTCAAGCGCCTTGTCCGCTCCGGAAAGGATGAGGATGCCGATGACAAGGAGAAAAAAACCGAGCGCGGATTTCATTCCGCCGCCCGCGGCCAACAATCGGCCGCGCCAGCGCGCCATCGTTTCCCGGGAAAGCCATCCCAATCCCAGCAGTGGGAGCGCCGCGCCGACACCGAACGCAAGCATTGTCAGCGCTACCTGACCGAGATCCTTGCCTTGGGCGGCAAGCAGAGACGCCGCTCCAAGCGTCGGCCCGACGCATGGGCTCCATGCGGCTCCCAGCAGCACCCCGATCCAGAATTGTCCGGCAACGCCGTTGGTGCGGCTAGTCGCCAACCTGCCATCGGCCCAGCTTCCGATCGGGCCCGCCGCAACCGCAATTTGCGCCTGTAACCGCGGAACGACAAGCACGACGCCGACGAGCATCATCAGCGTCGCTGCGATATAGCGAAGCCGGTCCGCATCCAGTCCGATGGAGTGGCCGACCGTCGCCACGAACAATCCGATGCCGACAAACGACAGCGACAGCCCGGCAGCGAGTGCCAAAGGTCCCTGCCGATGACTTGATGCCGCGCTACCCAGCACGATCGGAAGTATCGGGAGCACGCAAGGCGAAAGGATCGAAAGGATTCCCGCGAGGAACGCCAATAGCATACTGCCGATTGTCATCGCCGGTTTCCCATCGCCAGATCACCTTTGCCAGCGCGCTCAAGCATTTCGGAAATACGGACGAGGAGATCAGATCGCTTTCCCGACCATGGCAAAGATCGAGTCCCGCTTGGTATCGCCGACCGAGCGCGCCTCTTCCTTTTCGCCCTTGAAGGCAATCAGGGTCGATTGCGAGCGGACGCCGAAGCGATTGAGCAGGTCTTTCTGGCTGTCGAAATCGATAACGAAATAGACGAGATCCTTGAACCTGGGATCGGCCCTTAGATCGCTCAGGATCGGCGCCTGCGCCTTGCAGGTCGGACACCACGGGGCGTGCACCGCAATCAGAATTGGCTTGCCGGCCTTCTGGGCTGCGGCGAACGCCTTGGCATCGAACGCAGGGGCGTTTTCCGCCAGAGCCGACGACGCGGCGAGAATTCCGACGGCGAGCGTGGCGCCGAGAATGGAACGGCGGGTCAGCATGATGTTCTCCTTGTTGATCCAGTTGAGCTTCGTTTCGGAGGCCGCAAATGTTACGCGCCCGCACCAGCGACGGCATGAACTTCACAGCGTTCACGATTGGAGGTTCGCGGCAGAAGCGGCAAAGGTTAGCGGCCCTGCCGCAAATTCTTTTCTGTCGTCGTCGAGGGGCCGGGTGTATCCAAACAGGGCATCGGGTCAGGAGGACGAGCCGTCAGGATGCCGGGTTGCAGCAAGGAAAATCCGCCATACCCCAATACTCCCAGGCTCACGCTGGTTCGTGCACCTGCGCCGATCACCAGCCAGGCTTCCGGGGGACAATGGACGATGCTGATGGCGCGCGCCCAGGATGGCGACCGCGAAGCCTATCGCACCCTGCTCACCGAAATTGAGCCCTACGTCCGGTCGATCGCCATCCGGTATCTGAACTCGTCCAGCGATCTGGAAGATGCGGTCCAGGATGTCCTGATGACCGTCCATTCGATCCGGCAGACCTACGACCCGAAGCGACCGTTTGGACCCTGGCTGGTCGCCATCGCGCATCGCCGCGTCATCGACCAGTTACGGCGCCAGACCCGACGCAGGTCCCGCGAGACCGAATTGTCGGCCGAGCATGAAACCTTTGCCGCCGCTCCGACGAAATTGTTCGGCGAGAAGTCGGTTGAACGTGCTCTGGCAGGCGCAATCGACAAGCTGCCGCCAGACCAACGCGATGCGATCAGAATGATGAAGCTCAAGGAGATGTCACTGAAAGAAGCGTCGCAAGCCAGTGGCCGGTCGATTTCCGCGCTGAAGGTCGCGACCCATCGCGCCATCAGGAACCTGCGCAAACTGCTGAAAGGCGAATTGTCGTGAGGAGAACGTCCGATCTCATCGATTCGCTCGTCGAGTCGGCCACTCCGGTTCGAAGGCTGGCGCCTCCACTGTTGCGCACCTGCATTTGGCTGGCGCTGGCTGCCGTCATATTGGTGCTGCTCTGCGTCACCCATGGCGTTCGGCCAGACCTTTCGATGCGGTTCGAGCAACCGGTTTTTGTTGCCAGCATGTTTGGCGCGCTCGCGACAGCCGTGCTGGCGGCCTTGGCCTCTTTCAAGCTGAACCAGCCTGAATCTTCGCGCTGGTGGCTCTTGTTGCCGCTGCCGGGATTCGCGGTATGGGTGTCGACGATCGGCTATGGCTGCCTGACCGATTGGGTCAGCATGAACCCGAACGGAATCCAGATCGGCGAAGCAGCCCGCTGCTTTGCAACGCTCTTGATGATCAGCATGCCTCTCGCAGTCGCAATGCTGATCATGCTGCGCCATGCAGCACTATTGCGGCCGACCGTGGTGAGCGCGGCGGGTGGATTGGCAATCGCCGCCATGACGTCGTTCGCGCTATCTCTCCTGCACAACCTCGATGCGACAATCATGATCCTGATCTGGAACCTCGGCATGGCGGCCTTGATCGCCGGAATGGCCAGTGCGCTCGGCCGGCCATTGCTGGCGTGGGTAGCCGCACGCGTCATGCCGCAGCTCCCGCCGCAGCTATCAAGACCGCAATGAACCTTTGTACAAGCTCGCTATCTCAGCCGAGGCCGTGAACCGGGCACGGGCTCTGCTTTGGCGAGGCGGGCTTCGAACGCAAGGCCCAACCAAGACGGACGCTGGTCCAAGGCTTGATGCGGGATCGGGATCCAGCCGGTCGTACAAAACAAACCGCCCACCTGCTTTCGCAGATGGGCGGCCGTATCGCCATCAGGCATCATGGGGGCATCACGCCCGAGGCAGAATGCTTGTCCCGAGGTCGCGCCTCAGCCCTGCTGCGGCTGGTCGTTTGGCGGGGTCGGACGCTGCTTGTGCTGCGCCATGAACTGGTCGAACTCTTCCTTGTCCTTGGCGTGACGCAGGCGGTCGAGGAAATTCTTGAACTCGACCTGCTCTTCCTCGAGCCGCTGCAGGGTTTCCATGCGGTACTCGTCAAAGGCTCGGTTGCCGCTCGAGGGCTGACCGAAGCCGAAGCCGCCGAAACCGCGACGCTCCATGCGGCCGCGCATCCGGTCCATCTTGTACTGCATCCGCTCCATCTTGTTCTGCCAGCGGTCTCCGTTGCTCCAGCAACCCATTTTTCTGCTCCCTAGTGTGAAAAAGAGAAGGGCAAGACCGATCGGCCACCAGATGATGAAGCCGAGGATGGTCACGGCAATCCAGCCGGGATGCCACGGGCTCTCAAGCATATGCGGGCGATAGTGCTCCTCCGTCGGGCCGCGCCATCGATTGACATCTGCGGTGTAGGCCATTTCCCTCTCCATGACGGCGATCACGCCGTTGTGAATGTAAATAACATTTACATACCTAAACCATCCCGCGTTTTTGTCAAGCGCGCGGCTCGCCGCACCTTCGAAAAATTTATTTGGGGGTTCCCCAAGGACCTGCGGGCGGCACCGGCGGCGGGCCGGACGGCTTCTGGTCCGGCGGCCGGCGGTCGGTCGGGAAGCCGAGGCCGCGCAGATAGATCAGCACTTCGGCTTCCAGCAGTTCTTCCGGCGACATCGGCAGCTTGCGTCGCGCGGCATCGCCGCGGCCGAACAGCGAGGCCACGCCATGCGACATCGACCAGATGTGCAGCGCCATCATCATCGCCGGCGGCCGCGGCATGCCGGGCGGCGCCATCGCCGCAAGCCGCTCGGCGGCGGCGCGGATGATGGCGAAAGCGCGCTCGCTGGCGGCCATCAATGTAGGGTTTGCATCGACGGGAAGGCCGGATTCGAACATCGCCGAGTAGAAGGCGGGCTCGTTGCGGGCGAAGGCCAGATAGGCCTTGCCGACGCGCTCGAACGCCGTGACCGTGTCCGGGCGGCCGTCGTCCCAGGCCTGCGTCAGCAGCGCCTCGAACTGTTCAAAACCGCGCTGGGCGATCGAGGACAGCAATTCATCGCGATCGCGGAAGTGACGATACGGCGCGGCGGGGCTGACGCCGGCCATCCGCGCCGCATCGGCAAAGGTGAAGCCGGCCGCGCCTTTCTCGGCGATCAGCCCGAGCGCCGCCTGCAGCAGTGCCTCTTTCAGATTGCCGTGATGGTAGCCGCGTTCGCTGCGGCGTTGTTCCTTGCGCCAGCTCATGTGAAAGGCTTTTACATGAGCCGGCTGAAAAGGTCACTTATTTTGAACGTTCAGGAAGGTTAACGGGTGGACAGGCGGTCTTGCCGCTCCCTCTCCCGCGCTTTGCGGGAAGAGGGAGTAGAGACCGCGCGCGGCGATGTTCGCTCGCCTCACCGCGCCTTGTGCGCATTTGCCTTCTGCAGCTCGTCGAAGCCCTTGGCAGCCTGCTGCACTTCCTCGGAGAAATCGGCCATCTCCTGCACCTGGCGGATTTCGATGATCTCGTTTTCGGAAGCCGGGCATTTTTTCGCCCAGGCAATCGCCTCCTCGCGCGACTTCACATCGATCATCCAGTAGCCGCCGAGTACTTCCTTGGCCTCGGTGAAGGGACCGTCGGTGACGACAGGCTTGCCGGCGGCGAAGGAAACCCGCGCGCCCATCGACGGCGGATGCAGCCCGTCGAGTGCGATCAGCACGCCGGCCTCCTTCAGCGCCTCGTTGTATTTCATCATCGCCTTGACCCGCTCGGGGTCGAGCTGGACGTCCGGCGCCGCGGTCTCATAGCCGAGGGGGATCATCAGCATCATGAATCGCATGGTGGGGTGTCCTATGTTTCGCTGTCATTCCGCGGCGCGAAGCGAACCCGGAATGACGGCAGAGAGTTACTTCTTCGCGGAGGCGCGCAGCCGCTCTTCCTGCTCGCGCAGTTCGGGGGTGAGCGCTTCGCCGAAATCTTCCGCGGCGAGCACCTGGCGGATTTCGATCTCGTCGCCGCCCGCGAACGGCGCACGCTTCATCCAGTCGATCGCTTCGTCGAGCGATTTGGTGTTGATCAGCCAGAAGCCGGCGACGAGATCGCCGGAGAGCGGGAACGGACCGCGGCTGACGCCGCCCTGCCCGCTGCCATACTTGATCCGGGCGCCCTTCGCAGTCGGATGCAGGCCCTCGCCCGCCTCCATCACGCCGGCCTTGACCAGTTCCTCGTTGAACTTGCCCATCGCGGTCAGCAGTTCCGTGCTCGGCATCACGCCTGCTTCCGAATCCTTGCTGGCCTTCACAATCACCATGAATCGCATCGTTATTCTCCGGTTTGATCTCTTTGGGCCGGCTACCGCAGCGTTGGCCTTCGTCAACAAGACGAGCGGGGCTTTACGCCGCCGACATGTCGGGAGAAATTATTTTTGAGATAGATGGCTCCCTTTTCGTCATCCCCGAAGACTACCCGGGCTGCCTGACGAATTTGCCATTGTCATAAGTCGCACCGAAATAGACGTCGATACGCGTCACTTTGTCACCATCGAAGACGAAAAACTCGGTATTGCGGAAAGTCTTTCCACCCTTGGCCACGCAACGATAGGTGACGAAGGCTTCGTCGCCTTCAACGAAAATCCGCTCCAGCTCATGCCGTTCGATCCAGTCGCTGTTCTTCCAGCAGCGTTCGAAATAGGTCGGCTTGTCGATGGCGTCATCGAAGGGACTGGTGAAGCGGAAATCCTCGTGGAGCGCGTTCTCGACGAATTTGCGATCGTTGGCGAGATAAGCCGCAAAGATCGCGCGGATCGTCTCTGCCCGGTTTGCCCCAGCCATTCTGCGCTCCTCCTTAAGCTTCTTTGGGCACCATCTCGAAATACGGCTCGGCCTCTCGCATCACCCGCGCGAAAGAGGGCCGCGCCTTCAACCGCTCGAAATAGGCGGAGAGATTCCTGTTCGCCTCGCCGAACGGCACCACCATGCTGCCGTAGAACAGCGATGGCGCGGCGGCGCAATCGGCGAGGCCAAAATCCTCGCCCAGCTGCAAAGTTGCCCTTTGCCATCTGCCGTTCGATCATGGCGTAGGATGTCCGCAGCTGCGCGCGGGCTTCCTCGACGCCGAGCGGATCCCGCTTGTCGGCGGGCCGCATCCGATCGATCATGATCTTCTGCATCGGCAGATGCACATAGAGATCGTAGAAGCGGTCGTGCAACCGCGTCTGCAGGGCGCGGCCGGAATCGTCGGGAATGAACCTGGTGGGACCGCGATAGTGGCGATCCAGATATTCGACGATGATGCTGGATTCGGGCACGGTCTCGTTCCGCGCCTCGTCGCGCAGCACCGGAAACTTGCCGATCCCCCACAGCTTCACCAGCGCGGCGCGTTCGGCCGGGTTGCCGAGATCGACCAGGTTCGGCGTGAACGGAATGTCGTTCTCGTACAGCGCAATCAGCGGCTTCCAGCAGTATGAGGCCAGCGGGTGGTAATGCAGCGTCAGCGACATGAAATATCTCCCTTTGTCACAAGACGGCCCGCGTGCACGCGTGCCGACATTTGAGCCAAAATTATTTTTCCGCCGATGGCACGTAGCGCAGGATCACGATGCCGGTCGACAATGGCCGGCTGTCGACCAGCTTCAGCTTGCGCTTTTCGCCCGGCTTGAACAGCGGCGTTCCGCCGCCGAGAATGACCGGGTTCAGCGCGATGCGGAACTCGTCGATCAATCCGTGCGGGATCAGGCTATTGGCGAGATCGGCGCTGCCGAACAGAAAAATATCCCTGGCGCTGTCGCGCTTCAGGCGAGCGACGGTCCCGGGCACGTCAGCGCCGAACATCTGCGTGTTGTTCCAATCGGATTTCTTCACCGTGCGCGAGAAGACGTATTTCGGTGCGGCATTCATGAAATCGGCGACCGCGCCGGTCGCGCTCGGCCAGTGGTTCGCCATCAGCTCGTAGGTGACACGGCCGAACAGCAACCCGCCGGCGGCATGCAACTGCTCGATCGACAATTGCTCCAGTTCCTCGCCCCAGACATCGAGATGGCAGGAAATATCCCGGTTCGGACCTTCGACGAAACCATCCAGCGTCATCAGATTCCACATGATCAACTTCGCCATCGCGGCACCCCCTCGAACTGATTGTGATTTGCAACTGGTTGCATCCTGGGGCAACCGGTGCAATATTGCAAGCAGTTTTTGAGGGCGCGCTCTGACCGCCCGTCTGGAACCAAACATGACCGAAACAATCCGCTCCGGCTGCCCGATCAATCTCTCGCTGGAAGTGCTCGGCGACAAATGGAGCCTGCTCATCATCCGCGACATGATGTTCGGCAACCGGCGGCATTTTCGCGAGCTGCTGACGAAGTCGGAGGAAGGCATCTCCTCCAACATTCTCGCCGACCGGCTGACGACGCTGCTCGACGAAAAGATCATCAGGCGCGAGGACGATCCCACGCACAAGCAGAAGGGAATCTATTCGCTGACGGAACAGGGCATCGAGCTGCTGCCGGTTCTCGCGCAGATGGCGGCGTGGGGATGATCGAGTTCGGCATGGACGGCACCATCCGCACCGCCAACGCCAATTTCCTGAAAGCCCTCGGCTACACGCTCGGCGAAATCCAGGGCAAGCATCACAGCATGTTCCTCGATCCGTCGGAGCGCGACAGCGCGGCGTATCGTGATTTCTGGGCCGCCCTCAACCGCGGCGAATACCAGGCTGGCTGAATACAAGCGGATCGGCAAGGGGGCTAAGGAAATCTGGATCCAGGCGACCTACAACCCGGTGCTCGACGCCGGCGGCAAGCCGGTCAAGGTCGTGAAGTTTGCGACCGATATCACCGCGCACAAGATCAAGAGCATGGAGGACGCCGGCCAGATCGCGGCGATCGGCCGCGCGCAGGCGGTCATTGCGTTCGAAATGAACGGCACCATCGTCACCGCCAATGAAAACTTCCTGAAGGCGATGGGCTACACGCTCGCCGAAATCCAGGGCAAGCATCACAGCATGTTCGTCGAGCAGGCCGAGCGCGACAACGCGGCCTATCGCGAGTTCTGGGCACGCCTCAACCGCGGCGAAAACCAGTCGGCCGAATACAAGCGGATCGGCAAGGGCGGCCGCGAAGTCTGGATTCTCGCCTCCTACAACCCGGTGCTCGACGAGAAGGGCAAACCGTTCCGAGTGGTGAAATTCGCTACCGACGTCACTAGCCAGAAGCTTTCAACCGCCGACCTCGCCGGCCAGATCGCCGCCATCGGCAAGTCGCAGGCCGTGATCGAATTCAACATGGACGGCACCATTATCGGCGCCAACCAGAACTTCCTCAAGACGGTCGGCTACGCGCTGGACGAGATCCGCGGCCGGCACCACAGCATGTTTGTCGATCCGTCCGAGCGCGACGGCGCGGCATATCGCGAATTCTGGGCGGCGCTCAACCGCGGCGAATATCAGGCCGCCGAATACAAGCGGATCGGCAAGGGGGCTAAGGAGGTCTGGATCCAGGCGTCCTACAATCCGATCCTCGATCTCAACGGCAGGCCGTTCAAGGTCGTCAAATACGCCACCGACACCACCGCGCAGGTGCTGGTGCGCATGGGCAACGAGCGCGTGCGCGGCATGATGGAATCGGTTGCCGCAGGCGCCGAGGAACTGAACGCCTCGGTGCGCGAAATCTCCGAAGCCATGACCAAATCGCGCGACACGGCATCGACCGCGGTCGGGCGCGTCGAGGCGGCCGACGCCCAGGCCAAGCGCCTGAACGAAGCGGCGCAGGCCATGAGCGGCATCGTGGAACTGATCGGCAACATCACCGGCCAGATCAACCTTTTGGCGCTGAATGCGACGATCGAATCGGCGCGCGCCGGCGAGGCCGGACGCGGCTTTGCCGTGGTGGCCTCCGAGGTCAAGAACCTCGCTACACAAGCCAAGCAGGCGACCGACAAGATCGGGCAGGAGATCGACAATCTCAACGGCATCTCCGGCGACGTCGTGAGCGCGCTCGACAGCATCAAGCAGGCGATCCAGGGCGTCAGCGAATACGTCACCGCCACTGCCGCCGCGGTCGAGGAACAGAGCACCGTCACCAGCGAGATGTCGTCGAGCATGCAGCGCGCCGCCGCGGAAGCGAAGGCGATCGCGCAGCGCTGACGGCTCGCCATCGGCCGGCGCATTGATGCGATACGGGACGTTTCCCGTATCGCATCGGGCCTGGCCACATCTGCATTCAATTTCACTGCACCGCAGGGCAGGACACGGCACGGGGCATGGGTTATACGGGCGGGAAATTTCTTCTCTCGCCAACGGACCCGCCCATGCCCGCCTCCCCGCAAAAGATTGCTCTCGTCACCGGCGCCGCGCGCGGCATCGGGCTTGCGACGGCGAAACGGTTTCTCGCCGAGGGCTGGCAGGTGGCGCTGCTCGACATCGAGGGCGAACTGCTGCGCGGCGCGGTCGCCGGCATCGCCGACCCCGACAACACGCTGGAACTGCATTGCGACGTCTCCGATGCCAAGGCGGTGGCGATCGCCATGGCGGCGGTGAGCGCGCGGTTCGGCCGGCTCGACGCGCTGGTCAACAATGCGGGCGTTGCCGTGTTCGCGCCGATCCTCGAAACATCCGATGAAGACTGGAGCCGCATCCTGCAGGTCAACCTCACCGGCCCGTTCCTGTGCACCAAGGCGGCCGCACCCCTGATGCGCGAGCATGGCGGCGGCGCGATCGTCAACATCACCTCGATCTCGGCGGTGCGCGCCTCGACGCTGCGCTCGGCCTATGGCACCAGCAAAGCGGGGCTCGCACATCTGACAAAACAGCTCGCGGTCGAACTGGCTTCGCTCGGCATTCGCGTCAACGCAGTGGCGCCCGGCCCGGTCGAGACGGCGATGGCAAAGCAGGTTCATACGCCGGAAATCCGCGCCGACTATCACGACGCCATTCCGCTCAATCGTTACGGCCTCGAGGAGGAACTGGCGGAAGCGATCTTCTTCCTGTGCAGCGATCGTTCGAGCTACATCACCGGGCAGGTCCTCGCCGTCGATGGCGGTTTCGATGCCGCCGGCATCGGCCTGCCGACGCTGCGCGGCGCGCGGCGGAACGGATAGTTCTTCCGCTCCCCGCAAGCGGGCGAGGTTGAAGGACAAGCGGTTAGCGCTGGTTGACCGCTACCACGCGCCAACCTTCCTGGAGCCGATCGATCCGCGTCAGCGACAGCGGATCGATCACGAAGCGCAGCGCCTGCTCGGGCGCAAGATCGAGCGCGATGGCGAGCATGGCGCGGATGGTGCCGGAATGCACGACGAGGATCGCCTCGCCCGCGGGGAGAGCCGCGAGCCCGGCGCTCGCGCGCGCGATCTGGTCGACAAAACTTTCGCCGCCGGGCGGCCGGTTGCTCGCCGCCGATTTCCAGAATTCGCGATAGGCCGGGCCGAGTTCGCGTTCGATCTCCTGGTGACGCCGTCCGGTCCACGCGCCAAAATCCTGTTCGCGAAACGCTGATTGTTCGACCGCAACGAGACCCAGTCTCTCGGCTGTCTCCCGCGTGCGGCGCGCCGGACTGCACGCCGCAAACGCGCCTCCCGGCAATCTTGCCTTCAGCACGGCAAAGGCCGTGGCATCGGAAAGGTCGGCGGGCGCGTCGGGCCCGTGAATCACCCCGCGCGGTCCGTCGACCGGCGCGTGGCGGATCAGCCAGAGATTTGTTGGAGCGTTCATGGCGCCAATCTTGCGGCGAGCAGGACGAGGATCGCGGTCTCGGCGACCTGCTCGGCGCCGCCAAGCACGTCGCCGGTCTGGCCGCCGATCTGCCGCAGCGCCAGCCATGCGATGGCGAGCCCGCTCACGCCCGCCACCACCGCTGCATACAGCGCATTGCTCCATGACAGCGACAGCAGCGCGATCAGCAGCGCCAGCCCGCCGGCAATCGCCGCCACCGCCGCATCGGGCTGGCCGGCATTGCGGGCCAGGCCATCCTTGCGCGCATAGGGCAGGTTCAACGACATCGCGGGCAAGATGCCGCGCCCCAGCGCGTGCGCGGCGATCAGGCTCGGAATGACATAGCCGCTTGGGATCGCCGCCAGCGCCGACAGTTTTGCGGCAAAGCTCACCAGCAGGATCATGGCGCCGTAGGTGCCGAGCCGGCTGTCGCGCATGATCTCCAGCTTCGATTCGAGATTGCGGCCGCCGCCGAATCCGTCGGCGACGTCGGCCAGGCCATCCTCATGCAACGCGCCGGTGATCACGGCGCTGCCGCCCAGCGCCAGCGCGGCTGCGGCCAGATCAGGCACGCCGACGGATCGCAGGCCGAGACACAGCAATCCCACAACGGCGCCGATCAGCGCGCCGACCACCGGAAACATCCGGTGCGCGCGCACGAAATTTTGGGGCATCGCGCCATCGGGATGCGGCATCGGCAGCCGCGTCAGGAACGCGACGGCGGTTTTGAAATCGTCGAACCATTCATTCATGGAGATGTCCGGAGAATTGGTTTAGCGTGCGGCCCTGCCCGACGTCTCAAGAGAATCGCATGCGCTTCGACAGTCTAGACGACATCCGCGCCTTCTGTCGCGACTTGCCCGGCGGCGATCGGCGATTCGCTGACATCGCCGCGCAGCGACAACAGAATCTGACAAAGCCGCCGGGCAGCCTCGGCCGCCTCGAAGAACTCGCGATCTGGCTTGCGCAATGGCAGTGCCGCGAGAAACCGCGACTCGATCGCGTCACCATCGCCGTGTTCGCCGGCAATCACGGCGTCGCTTCGCGCGGCGTCTCGGCCTATCCGCCGGCGGTCACCGCGCAGATGGTGGCGAATTTTGCCGCCGGCGGTGCGGCCATCAACCAGATCGCAAAGGCGGCTGCCGCCGAGTTGCGCGTGGTGCCGATCGAACTCGAACGTCCGACGCGCGATTTCACCGAGGCCGCGGCGATGAGCCCGGAGGAATATCTCGCAGCGGTCGACGCCGGATATCGCACCGTGCCCGACGATTGCGACCTGCTCGCGGTCGGCGAAATGGGCATCGCGAACACGACGGCGGCGGCGACGCTGTGCGCGGCCCTGCTCGGCGGCGGCGCGGCGCGCTGGGCCGGCCGCGGCACCGGCGTCGACGATGACGGGCTGGCGCGCAAGCGCGCGGCGATCGATGCCGCACTGAATTTCCATCGCGGCATTTTGGGTGATCCGCTGGCGGTGGCCGCAGCCCTTGGCGGCCGCGAGCTGGCGGCGATCACAGGCGCCGTGCTCGCCGCAAGGCAACAAAATGTCCCGGTGCTGCTCGACGGTTTCGTGGCCACCTCGGCGGTGCTGCCGCTGGCGCATCTCGATGCAGGCGCGCTCGATCACTGCCGCGCCGGACACGTCTCGGCCGAATCCGGCCACCGCGATCTCCTGCGCGAGCTGAAACTGTCACCGCTGCTCGACCTGGACATGCGGCTCGGCGAGGCGTCAGGTGCCGCTGTCGCGATCCTGCTGGCCCGCGCCGCGCTGGCCTGCCACGCCGGGATGGCGACTTTCGCGGAGGCCGGCGTCTCCGGCGCGGAGGATTGACGAAACCTTGCCACATATTTCTGCGTAACTGCCTCAGGGCAGACAATGCTGACGAAGGAGCCGCACATGCGAATAGCCGTCGTCAAGGTCGTCGTTGTCGCCGCCGCGTTGTTCGCGGCGATCGCCGCCGCGCGGGCCGAGATACGCATTCTTGAGAGCCCCGGCGGACAGGTCGGTCCGTTTATCGCGCTGTTCGATCGCGTGAACGCCTCCGGCGAGCGGGTGGTGATCGACGGGCCCTGCCTGTCGGCCTGCACGCTGGTGCTGATGATGGTGCCGGCTGAGCGCATCTGCGTGACGCGCCGCGCGGTGCTCGGATTTCACGCCGCGCGGTCGATCGACCGCCGCGGCCGGATGTACGCTGAACCCGAAGCCTCGCGGGATGTGGAAGCAGCCTATCCGGCGCCGATACGGGAATGGATCGGCCGCCGCGGCGGACTGACGTCGCGGCTGCTGCTGCTGCGCGGACGCGAACTCGCCGCGATTTATCCGCGGTGCAAGTAGGCCGAAGGTTTGTAGGGTGGGCAAAGGCGCCACTCGGCGCCGTGCCCACCATTTCTAGCTCACCCGAAAATGGTGGGCACGCTTCGCTTCGCCCACCCTACGAATTACGCATCACATGTCTTCCTTCGGGCAGTTGACCATCCAGGGAATGCCGAACTTGTCGACGCACATGCCGAACCCGTTCGAGAAGAAAGTCTTGCCGAACGGCATCCGTACCGTGCCGCCCTCGGCGAGCGCGTTGAAGCGGCGCTCGGCTTCCGCGGGATTCTCGATCGCTAGCGCAACCGAAAAGCCCTGCGGCTGATGGTAATCGCCGGGCGTGGCGTCGGATGCCATCAGCACCTCGCCATCGATGGTGACACGGGCATGCATGAGCTTGGTCTTCCAGTCCGCCGGGACCGGCATGTCGGCAGGACCGTCGCCATAGGGCATCATGGCCTCGATCTGGGCACCCAGCGCCTTCTGATAGTATTTTAGCGCTTCTTCGCAATTGCCGTTGAAAAACAGATAGGGATTGACTTGCATCGCTGGCTCCTTGGGTAACTGGAATTCGAGTGACGAGTTATTTCTCGGTGAGCTTCTTCAGATTGGCAAGACCGGCTTCGAAATCCTTTCCGATCATGTTGTCCAGATTCATGAATACCTGAATCAGCCTCGACATGAAATTCGCGGGACCATGCATCAGCCATGTGACACGGGTGCCATCGCCCTGCGGCAGCATTGTGAACTCGGCGGTGTTGTGGCCCTCGAACGGCGTGAAGAAATCGAGCTTGATGACGATCTTTTGCGGCGCGGAGGCTTCAAGAATTTCCATGCGGCCGGAACCGACATTCTTGTCGCCGTCCCAGGCATAGGCGGCGCCCTTGCCGCGCTCGGCGCCGCCATAGGTGCGCTTCATCGCCGGATCCTTCTGCTCGTAGGGCGACCAGGTCAGCCACTGATGAAAGTCGGAGATCAGCGGAAAGATCCCTTCCGCCGGCGCCTTGATGCTGATCGAGCGCTGCACGCGTAGCGTGCCCGGCTTGGTCGCGGCGAGAACGAGGATTGCAGCGATGGCGATCGCCAATATGACGGCGATGATGACAAGGACTTCAGACATGTCTGGCTCCACAAAAAGGTGCCGCTGATCAGCGGCGGAACGGGATCAGGGTTTGCAAATTCCGGTCGCGCAACCACAGCCCGCCCCATACCATCAGGCCGAGATAAAGCCCGAACAGGGTGTGTGTGAACAGGGGACTGCCGATCCGCACATGCGAGGCCATCGCCCCGCCGAGATAGCCGGTGAGCAGGATCGCGCCGAGGATCGATGTCGGCGGGATGGAATAGAGCACGGTGCAGACGATGGTGATGATGCCCAGGCTCCGCGCCAGCGTTTCGCTCGAACCGTAGCCCATCCTGTCCATGGTCTCGGTGACGATCGGCCACGGCACCAGCTTGATGGCGCCGTCGATCATCAGGAACACGATCACGAGGCCGGAGAGGATGCGGCCGGTCCAGCGTGCGGGGCCGGAGGATGGAGATGTCTCGGCGATGACGGTCATGATTGATTCCCGTAGTCTTGAATGGCTGTTCGGATTCAAGACGAACGGGGCGGATGGAAACCGACAGGGGAAAGCGAGATTTTTCGCGACTGTCGGCTTCCCAACGGATTGCGTTGAGTCAAAGCGGCCACCGATCTGGTCACTAAGCTCAACCCAGACATCAGCCGAGCGGCACGGAGGGTGCCGTTGAGGTTTTTGGCAGAGGCCCGGATCCCCTCATCCGGGCCTCGCGCGTTGGGACATGCCAGGGACCTCGTCGTGCGTCATGTTTCCGACGTCGCAGAGTCCTCTCGTTGTCGTGCGCCGAGTCAGTGTCCGCGTATCGGGGTGCCCGGCACGGCCCCGCCCTGCCAGAGTTGCCAAAACCCGGGGCGGGGCCGTGCCCGCGCACGGGCCTCCGATGCGACAGCGACGCTGTCCTTGCATTGTTACTGGCGCCCACTAGAACAGCCTTGCGAAGTGTCGGGAACCTGACACTATGCTCCACCAGCGCCGCATCGCTCAGACCGTTGGAGGGCGCAATGCAACGTTTCATCAATCACGAAAACACAGCCCGATATCGTAAACTGATCGCAATTGCGGAGGGTGACCCGTCGCGCGATGAGGCTCGATATCAAGTGCTACTACGCCTGCTCGCCGAGGAGGAGGCCAAGGAGGCGCGGCCACCAAGTGGCAGTATCTTGCCGGAAGCATAATCGGTTGGAGCAAGCCGAACGTGCAAGCAGCACGTAAGGAGGATCACGGATGCCGCAATCGTTACAGAACCGATTGTTAGAGATGATGCCGTCGTCCGATCTGGCGCAGATTCGTCCTCACCTGCACGAGGTGAGACTCAATTATAGAATGCCGCTTTGCGAAGCAAACGAACCAATAAGAGAAGTCTACTTTCCAATTAGCGGCGTCGCCTCTCTCGTGAACATCATGGCCGACGGTTTTGCGACGGAGGTCGGAACCATCGGCAATGAAGGGTTGGTCGGCATTCCAATTGTGCTGGGCGATGTAGTGGGACCAACGAACGTGTACATTCAAGTACCTGGCGTTGGTCTAAGGCTGAAGGCGAACATTTTAAAAGACCTGTTGGAACGAAGCACGGCATCGCGAACGTTAATGCTCCACTATGTTCACGCCTTCTTCAATCAGGTCGCTCAGTCTGCCGCCTGCAATACTGCGCACAAAGTCGAACAAAGGTGTTGTCGCTGGCTCTTGATGACCCACGACCGCATGCAATCTGACAAATTTCCATTGACCCAGGAATTTCTGGCAATGATGCTAGGCGTCAAACGAACGACGGTTTCGGAAGTCGCACAAAAGCTTGGAGCGCTAAAACTCGTTCGATACGGTCGTGGTCACGCAACTATCCTTGACCGCGCCGGTCTCGAAAAACATTCCTGTGAGTGCTATTCCGTCAGCAAACGCGAATTTGATCGCCTGCTGGGACCCGCCAAAGGTCTCGTGCAACCTCGTCCAGCCGCGCCGACTAGACCCGAAACAGACAGGATCGCCAGGAGCCCGATCATCACATGAATGCCGTGCAGCGGACGCGCGCTACTTCCCCGCCTTTTTTCCGCGGGGCTGGCTGTCGCGCTGCAGGCGGTCGAGGTGCATGCGGATGTGGGCGGCTTCGGCGGAGGTGTTCGCGAGCGCAATGGCGCGGTCGAAGGCGGTGCGGGCTTCGTCATTGCGGCCGAGCTGCATCAGGAAGGCGCCGCGCACGCCGAAGAAATGAAAGTAGTTCGACAGCCGCGGCGCCAACGGCTCGATCATGTCGAGCCCGGCCTGCGGTCCCTTCACCTTGGACACGGCGACCGCGCGGTTCAGCGTCACCACCGGCGACGGCTGCATGATCTCGAGCGCGCCATACAGCAGGTCGATCTGGGTCCAGTCGGTATCCTCGGGCTTTTCGGCACGCGCATGCAGCGCGGCGATCGCGGCCTGCACCTGATAAGGCCCGCTGCGGCGATGGCGCATCGCCTTGTCGATCAACGCCAGCCCCTCGGCGATGAGCGACTTGTTCCATTTGGAGCGGTCCTGGTCGTCGAGCAGGATCACCGCGCCATCGGCATCGAACCGCGCAGCAGCCCGCGCATGCTGGATCAGCAGCAGCGCGGTCAGCCCCATGATCTCGGGCTCGCTCTGGAACAGCCGCAGCAACAGGCGAGCCAGGCGAATCGCCTCCTCGCACAGCGTGCTGCGAATCTCGGCGGTATCGCCCGAGGCCGAATAGCCCTCGTTGAAGATCAGGTAGATCATGGCGGCGACGGAAGTGAGGCGCTCGGAGCGTTCCACCGCGCCCGGCGTTTCGAACGGCACATCGGCGTCGGCGACCCGGCCCTTGGCCCGCGTGATGCGCTGCTCCATCGCGGCTTCCGAGACCAGGAAGGCGCGCGCGATCTGCTTGACTGTCAGCCCCGAGACGATGCGCAGCGCGAGCGCGATCTGCTGCGTCGCCGGCAGGTCCGGATGGCAGCAGATGAACAACAGCCGCAGGATGTCGTCGCGGTAGTGCGAACCGTCGAGCCGCTCGGCAAGCTGTTCCTCGGCGTCATCGAGATCGGAGATCGCCTCGTCCTCGGGCAGCGCCTCCTGCTTCTTGCTTCGTCTGATGTCGTCGATCGCGACATTGCGCCCGACCATGATCAGCCACGCCGCGGCATCGCGCGGCGGGCCGTTCTGCGGCCAGCTCTTCAGCGCACGCAAACAGGCATTCTGATAGGCCTCCTCGGCGGTGTCGAGGTTGCGGAAATAGCGCAGCAGCGCGCCGACCGCCTGGGGACGCGCCGAGGTCAGGGCAGCATCGATCCAGGCGGTATCGGTCACGGCTTGACGCCTCCGGGCGTGAAATGACCGACGGGACGGATCTCATAGGCGCCGCCGGGATTGGCCTTGCCGAGATCGCGCGCGACGTCGAGCGCCTCGTCGAGATCCTTGCAGTCGACGACATAGAAGCCGAGCAACTGCTCCTTGGTCTCGGCATAGGGGCCGTCCAGCACCAGCGGCGGATCGTCCTTGCGCAGCGTGGTCGCCGCCGTGGTCGGCAACAGCCGTGCCACCGGGCCGAGCCGGCCCTGTCGGGTCAGCTTGTCCTGCACGACGGCCAGTTTCTTCATGACCGCGGCGTCCTGTTCCTTGGTCCAGGAACCGACGGTATCTTCGTCGTGATAGCAAAGGATGGCGTAAAGCATGGGGGCCAAGCATCTCCGTTGTCTTGATGACGAACGATTATGCCTTCAGCCGACAGGTGCGTCGAAGATATTTTCAGATGTTCCGCCGCCGGTCAGGGACCGACGATCGGAGGCGGCGGCGGATTGAAGTGCCGCCAGGTGTGAACGACCGCCTTGGAACAAAGGCCGCACACGGCGAGAATGAGAAGGATCGTCTTCATCCTCGTCCAGAAGGCCCCGCGCCTGGTCATGCCGGCATCCCGGTTTGCGCCGGGACACAAGCCGAGGCGAAAGCGGAAATGACGGGCAGTTTGCGCATTCTGCGGTCTCCCTTGTTCGATGAAAGGAGGCTAGAGAAGCGGATCGATCGATGATGTGAGGCCCGTCACTCGGCCTGACGATGCGAAAGGGACGGCCGGAAGATGACCGTGAATAAAGGTGCGCTCGCCATTCTGGTGCATGGCGGGACCGACAACTGGTCGCCGCGGCGCTGGAAAGGCCGGTTCGAGGGCGTCTGCCCGAACCGTCCCGTACGGCTGCTGCCGGATGATTCCTTCGATCCGGCGGAGGTGCATTACGCCGCGGTTTGGAAGCCGCAGCCGGGCGAGTTGGCCGCCTTCCCCAATTTGCGCATCATCTTCAATTTGGGCGCCGGCGTCGATGCGCTGATGGCCGACCGCTCATTGCCGGACGTGCCGCTGGTGCGCGTCGCCGTCACCGATCTCACCGCGCGGATGACGGAATATGTCGTGCTGCATGTGCTGATGCACCATCGGCAGGAACTCTACTTGCGGGAGTCGCAGCGCGCAAAGCGTTGGGCGCCGAAATTGCAGTGGGCGGCGGGCGCGATCTCGGTTGGCGTCATGGGGTTGGGCACGCTCGGGGCCGACGCCGCCGATGCGCTCAAGCGTATCGGCTTTCGCGTCGCGGGCTGGAGCCGGAGCCCGAAGACGATCGACGGCGTCGATTGCTTTCACGGCGAGCAGCAATTCGACGCGTTCCTCCGTCGGACCGATATTCTTGTCTGCCTGCTGCCGCTGACGCCGGCGACGCGCCACGTGCTCAACCGCGCGCTGTTCGCGAAGCTGAACCGCAGCAGCCCGCTCGGCGCTCCGGTGCTGATCAATGCCGGCCGTGGTGCCTTGCAGAACGAAGCCGACATCCTGCAAAGCCTCGATGACGGCACGCTCGGCGGCGCCTCGCTCGACGTCTACGCCACCGAGCCGCTGCCGGTGGACAGCCCGTTCTGGACCCACCCAAAAGTGGTCCTGACCCCGCACAACGCCGCCGACACCGATGCCGACGAGATATCCAGATACGTCGCAGAGCAGATTGCGCGCTTCGAGGCCGGCGGCGCGCTGGACAATGTGGTGGATCGCGGACGGGGGTATTAGGAGGTACCGATCCTGCGGGGCGAAAACGCCAGCAGCCCCGCAGCAGCAAACGCCAGCAAGGCGGCCAGTTGGAAGGTCCGCTGGAAGGCTTCGAGGAAGCTGTGGTGCTGCTGCAGGATGTCGAACACCATCAGCACGATCGAAGCAGCGGTCACCGTGCCCAGCGTTCGCGTCAAGAGAACAAGACTGCCGGCGACGCCGCGATCCCTCAGCGGCAGCGCGGCCGTTACGATATCCGAATAGGCAAGCTGGAACAGGCCAAGGCCGACACCCTGCACGATAAGCCCAACGACCCGCAGAGCGGTCGGCGTTTGCTCCGTCCACACGCTGATTAGTACGAGACCCGCGCCAATCGCGACCGCACCCATGATCGCGAGCCGCTCGGCAGAAATCGATCCGCCGACGATGCGGCCGGCGATCGGCGCGGCCAACACCGCCCCTGCCGCCGCCGCAGCCAGGATGGCGCCGTTCCCAACCAGCGCGTAACCGGGAACGCGCGCCAGAAAATAGGGCACCAGCAGCCAGACCGAGAAGGCTGCGAGATTGGCCAGCACACTGACGAGATTGAGCAACGCGAAACCCGGCAGCCCGAGAACTTCGACAGCGATGATCGGATGCGCCGCGCGCGACTCGCGGAAAACAAAGGCAGCAAAGGCCACGGCGGATAGCAACGCGAACCAGACGGCAGAGAATTCGCGAAGGCGGTTGAGCGCCAACAGCATCGTCACCAGGCCCAGAATCAATGCGATGCCGCCGACGACGTCAAAACGATCGCCGGCCCGGTGCGGCGGCGATACCGGCAGGCCGCGCAACAACAATAACGCCGCGACCGCGATGGGAATTCGGAACCAGAACACCGCAGGCCAATCCCAGATCGCGGTCAACGCGCCGCCGAGCAGTGGACCCAGCATCAATCCGAACGCCATCATCATCGTATAGACGCCGAGCGCGTGGCTGCGCCGTTCCTCGCCATACAGCGATGTCACCAGCGCCACGCCGCAGCTCAGCACCAACGCCGCGCCGACGCCCTGCAGGCATCGGAACACCAGCATCGCGCCGTAGCTCGGCGAATAACTGACGAGCAGCAGCGCCGTCGCGCTCCAGGCCAGGCCGATCCGGAAAACGATCGCGTGACCGACGGTGTCGCCGACACGTCCGAACCCCAGCAACAGGCTGGCGTAAGTCAGCACGTAGCAGATGACGACCCACTGGATGTCGGCGATGCCGAGATCAAAGCCCCGGGTGATGGCGGGGAACGCGATATTCACCGACGTATCGAGCTGCGCCGTGGCCGTGCCCAGCCCGATCATGGCGACCTGCCAGCCCCTGGAGCGAAACAGGCCGGCCGGTGCCTTGGGAAGATCAGGTTCGGTAATCACGCCGGCGCAAACGTGATCGCGCCATCGGCATCCACATCGCGCGTCAGCCGCCCGAGCGAGGCCAGCATGTTCAGATGCGCAAGCGACTCGCCGAACGCCTGGCGGGGGTTGGCGTACAGCACCCGCGGGAACACTTCCTGCGCAATCGCAAACGCCGTTGTTTTGCCGGCTATGCCGGACGCCACGTCGTCGAGCCGGGCCAGATGGTGCTCGCGCAGTTGAGCGAGCCGGTTGTGAAGCCCGCGGAACGGCAGGCCATGCGACGGCAGCACCAGCGTATCCGGCGGCAGCGCCTCGAGCCGCGCCAGCGAATCCAGATACTCCTTCATCGGATTGGCCTCCGGCTGCGCCGAGGGCGTGATCACCGATGGTGTCATGTGCGACAGGACCTGATCGCCCGCGATCAGGATCCTGTCGCTCTCGCAATAAAACAGGGCATGTTCGACCGAATGGCCGTCTGCGGTGATCACCCTCCACTCGCGCCGGCCCATGGCAACCAGATCGCCGTCCCGAATCCGGATGAATTCGCGTGGCGGCCGCAGGCCAAGAAATTTCGACCGCCGCTGGGCTCCCATGATTTGGGCGGCATCATCGTCGGAGGCGCCGTTGCGCTTCATGAAGGCGGCGAAATGCTCGTCTGGCCCCTCCTCGCGCTCGTGCCACATCTTCCAGGCGCTGAGCCATTCGGCCAACGGGATGCGCACTGCGCATTTCATTTCCTTCGCGAAATATCCGGCGAGGCCGAAATGATCGAGATGCGCATGCGTGAAAGTGAGGTTCTGCAGGGGACGGCTGCGCAGCAGGCCGCGCCATAGCTTGTCCCATATCTCAAAGGTGTCGTCGGTGTTCATGCCGCAGTCGACCAGCGTCCACCCTGGACCGTTGTCGAGCAGCCAGCAATTGACGTGATTCGGCGGCGTCGGCACCGGCAGCCGCACCCAGAACAGGCCCGGCAGGACATCGGTCAGCTCGCCATAGGCCGGCGGGCGCTGGACCGTGAATTTCAGATCATCGGTCATCTCTGTCCCCCCGGGTCGCGTCCAACCCTGCATGCATTCAGGCCGGCGCTCTGGCTTGAACATCGATTGCGAACTTACGCGATTTAAGCAGCCCATCAACGCCGGCCAGACTGTTATGCCCTCCACGCAGGCCCGGGCAGCAGAAATCGTCCCCTTATGGCTTGAGCAGCAGCCGTTTTTCCTGGACAACATCAGCCGTCGCCTCGCGCGCCCGGCACCGCGCGGCCATCCCGAGACCTGTTGGGCAAGAACAAGAATGGATGCGCTGAATCCCCAATCCGGGCTCAAGCCGGAAGCCGATCCGGAACCGGGGCTGGACCGGCGCATCCGTCGCAATCTCCTGCTGCTCACCTGCTGCCAGGCAGTCGGCCAATCCTGCAACACCATGATGTTTGCGGCCACGGGATTGTCCGTCATCACCTTCTATCGTCACCCCGAGTTCGCCAACCTGCCGGTCACGATGCAGCATATCGGCGTGATGATCTGGGTATTTCCGGCGGCGCTGCTGATGCAGCGGATCGGCCGGAGCATCGGCTTCCGCGTCGGCTCGCTGTTCGGCATGGCGGGCGCAACCGTCATGTGCATCGGGCTGTACACCGCCAACTTCCTGATCATGTGCGGCGGTGGCCTCATTCTCGGCTACGCGGTGGCGTGCCTGCAGATGTACCGCTTCGCCGCAGCGGAACTGGTGCCGCTCCACTACCGCGCCAAGGCGATTTCATGGGTGACCGCCGGCGGCGTCGCCGCCGCCGTGATCGGGCCCAGCCTCGTTCGCGTGACGCACGATCTGACGATGCCGCTTTATCTCGCGACTTATGCCGCCATCCTGGTCCTGCACGTCGTCGTTTTTGCGATCATGTCCTTCATCACCTTCCCACCGGTCGCGACGGCTGCTTCGATCCCGAGCCAGGCTGAAATTGCCGTGCCCCCGCGTCCGCTGCTTGTGATCGCCAGCCAGCCGCGATTCATCGCGTCGGCGATGGCCGGCATGCTGGCGTTCGGCACGATGTCTTTCATCATGAGCGCGTCGCCGCTGGCCATTGTCGGCTGTGGATTTCCGCATGCCGAAGCCCATTGGGTTATCTTCATGCATGTGCTGGGCATGTTCGTGCCATCCTTCTTCACCGGCAATCTGATCAATCGGTTCGGCGCCACGACGGTGATGGCCTGCGGAGTTGTACTGATGCTGACCGGCGTCGTCGCGGCGCTGTCAGGCTTGACCGAATGGAATTTCCGGATCGCCCTCACCGTCAACGGCGTCGGCTGGAACTTCCTGTTTGTCGGCGCCACCACGCTGGTGACGACGTGTTACCGACCGAACGAGCGCGGCAAATCCCAGGCGCTCAACGACCTGCTGGTCTTCAGCACGACGGCCACGTCGAGCTTCATGGCGGGCTTTCTGCAGGATCGGTGGGGTTGGCAGCCGCTCAACTGGTTTTCGGTGCTGCTGATGCTCGCCGCCGCCTGCGCCGTCTTGTGGCTTCGCTACCAGCGTCCGACGCTGAGCCCTGCTCACTAGGCGCTATTTCGCCGCCCCGACCATTATATCGAGCGCGCCCTTGACGATGGCCTCCAGCTCCGCGCGCGACATGCGGGCGCGGGCGCGGATGGCGATGGTGTGGATGGTGGCGGAGGCGAGCTGCGCCAGCACGGCCGGATCGGCGCTTTCAGGCAATTCACCGTTCGCCTTGGCCAGCCGGAAACAGGCCGCAAAGGCCTTGTCGAGTTCGGTAAAACCTTCCAGCACCATCGCGCGAATGTCAGGATCGTGCACCGCCTCGGAAGCCGCGGTCATCACCGTGAAGCAGCCGCGCGGGCCGGATTCGCCGGACAGATAGATGTCGAGCGCCACCGCATAGATCCGCTCCAGCCGCCGGCGGATCGGCAGCTTTTCGCGGAAGATATCGCCCATGGCCGCGCGCGCGTCCTCGCGATAACGGCGGTAGCTCTTGATGAACAGCTCGCGCTTGTCGCCGAACGCGCCGTAGAGGCTCGGCCGGTTCATGCCGGTGGCGGCGGACAGATCGTCCAGCGACGTCGCGGCGAAGCCATCCTTGCGAAACAGATCGAGCGCCTTGCCCAGCGCGACATCCGGCTGGTAGGCGCGCGGCCGGCCGCGGCGCTTGGGCGCCACGGGATCGTCGATCTTCGCCACGGGCGGCTTTTTACTTTTTTGTACCATTTCGCAAAAAATTCCTTGACCGCATTTATATTATGCGGAACAGTATAAAAATCAATCCCGCCCGCCCCAAGCGCCGGCCCGATTGATCAACCGCCAAGGAGGCAAACCATGGATCTGTATTTTTCGCCGCTCGCCTGCTCGCTGGCGACACGGATTGCGCTGTATGAAGCCGGCGCCGAGGCCAACTATCTCGAAGTCGATCCCAAGACCAAGGTCGTGCAGAAGGACGGCTCGGATTTCCGTAGCGTCAACCCGCTCGGGCTGGTGCCGACGCTGCGCACCGACGATGGAACGGTGCTCACCGAGAACGCCGCCATCCTGCAATATGTCGCCGATCGCTTTCCGAACGCCGGCATTTCGGCCGCGTCTGCGGAGGAGCGCAGCCGCCTGCATCAATGGCTCTGCTTCATCGGCACCGAGCTGCACAAGGCCTTGTTCGTACCACTACTCGACAAGACGGCGCCGCAGGATGCGAAGACCTATGCGTTGACCAAGAACCTGTCGCGGCTCGACTATCTCGAGAACTATCTGAAGGGCCGCGAATTCCTGCTCGATCACTTCAGCGTGGCCGATGCGTACCTTGTCACCATCATCAACTGGACGATGGCAACGCCGCCGGTCGAACTGGCGAAATGGCCCAATGTGAAGGCCTATTACGAGCGGCTGCGCGCGCGGCCGAGCATCGCGAAGGCGGTCGCCGAAGAGTTCGAGATGTACAAGGCCGAACTCGCCCGCCACAAGGCGGCGGCATAAACGCCCGTAATCCGGAAGTCACTCTGGCGGCGCCAGCAGTCGCGCCGTCAGATCGCTCAGCGCCCGGCGGAAGATTCCGGCATCGTTGCGCGCCCGTGCCAGCACCAGCGCGCCCTGAATGGTCAACAGCGCATCTTCCGCGCGCCGCTGCGCCTGGCCCTGCTCAATCCGGATCGCCGCAACAACTGCGCCAGCGCGACCTGCCAGCGGGCAAAATAGCCGTCGACCGCTTCCGCAAACGTATCGCGCGCCGCGCCGAGCGCCACCAGGCCGACCAGGCAGACGCGATCGCCGGAATGAAAATACTGGTCGACGCCCGCGATCATCGCAGCGACCGCGCGCGCGGGATCGTCAGCCTCGCGCAAGGGTGCATAGATATTGAGCTCGAACCAGGCGTCGATGTCGGCCAGCACCTCGGCGGCCATCTGCTCCTTGCCGCCGGGAAACAGGTGATAGAGGCTGCCCTTGCCGAGCCCGGTGGCCTCCGTGATCAGCGTCAGCGAGGCCCCCTCATAGCCATGCGTGCGAAACACCTCGCCAAGCGCGCGCAGCACTTGCCTGCGCTCGACGCCCTGTTTCAGCATGGCGTCACAGCGGGTTCTCGCTCAAGCCCGCGACATCGGCCGGGCGCGGCCCCGGGGCCGGCCAGTGGAAGCGGCGTTCGCTTTCCTTGATGGCGATATCGTTGATGCTGGCCTCGCGCCGCCGCATCAGGCCGTGCTCGTCGAACTCCCACTGCTCGTTGCCGTAGGAGCGATGCCACTGCCCGGCCTCGTCGTGCCATTCATACTGAAAGCGCACGGCGATGCGATTCTGATCGAACGCCCAGAGGTCCTTGATCAGGCGATAGTCATGCTCCCTGGCCCATTTGCGGGTGAGGAATTCGACGATCGCATCGCGTCCTTCAAAGAATTCGGAGCGGTTGCGCCAGCGGCTGTCCTCGGTGTAGGCGAGCGACACCTTGACCGGATCGCGCGAATTCCAGGCGTCCTCCGCCATGCGCGCCTTCTGGGCGGCGGTTTCGCGGGTAAAGGGCGGCAGCGGCGGACGCGACATGAGGTTTCTCCGGGATTGCGGTCCCGGGACATTGTACCGATCGGTACAGAGAGTCAATTGGCAAGAATCTCACTCCGGGGCAAGGTCGGCTTTCATCAAGAGCCGCAGCGATTTCGGGATCGGCTTCGCCCGGCCTTCGCTGATGAAGGCGACGCGCACCGCGGCCTTGACCAGCACCTCGTCGGCGCGCCGCACCTCCTGCGCCAGCGTGATCGAAGCGCCCTTCACCGCGATCGGCCACGTCACCACGTCGAGCACGTCGTCCATCCGCGCCGGGCGCAGAAAATCGAGTTGCATCGAGCGCACCACGAAGGCAAAGCCCGGCGTCTCCTCCTGCGCCTGTTCGAACAGCGCGTGCTGCGACGCGCCCATCAGCCGCAGATGATTGGTGCGGCCGCGCTCCATGAAGCGCAGATAATTGGCGTGATAGACGATGCCGGAAAAATCGGTGTCCTCGTAATAGACGCGGACCTGCATGTGATGGCGGCCGTCGCGGATCTCGCCGTCGAGAATGGGTGATGTCACTTGCGGTCCCTGATCGCGCTGCAAAGCCCTGCTTTTGCGCAAAATCAGCGCGGCGCGCAAGCGCGGCGAGGTTCCGCTACGCCACCGCCGGCCGTGGCGCACCCAGCGTCACCAGCACGATTTCCGGGGGAACGCCGAGACGGAACGGCATGATGCTGCAGCCGAGCCCGCCGGAGACCACGACGTCGCAGTTCATCTTGATGTGGCCATAGGCGAGCTGCTGCCCGGACGGCGAGATCGGCGACCAGCCCAGCATGCGGACCTGGCCGCCATGGGTATGCCCGGAAAGCTGCAGCGCGACGCGCGAGGGCACGCGCTTCGCTATGTCGGGCTCATGCGCCATCAACACGACGGGGGCATCGTCGGTGATCTTCGCCAGCGTCGAACCGAGATCGTCGACGCCGATGCGCTTGAGCGGCCTGAAGCGGCGCGCCGGGATATAGGCGAGCTGGTCGCCGAGACCGGCCAGCCAGAACGAATGGCCGTTCTTGCTGAGCTTCCTCGCGTCGTTTTCGTAAACCGGAATACCGACGGCCTCCAGCGCGCGGCCTGCGGACGGCAATCCCTGCCCGTGGCGCTGCACTTCCTTGTCGTCCCACCAGTCGTGATTGCCAAGCACCGCATGCACGCCGAGCGGCGCCTTCAGCCCGGCCAGCACAGCGGCCCATTCGGCGTCGGGAATGAGACGCGTCACCTTGCGATGACCGGCCACATAGTCGCCGAGCATGACGACAATGTCCGGCTTGAGCGCGTTGGCGCGTTCGACGATCGCCTCGACATGATCGAGCGACATCCAGGGATCGCAGGCATGCAGATCGGCGATCACGGCGATCCTGAGCTTGAGACCTGCCGGCCATTGCGGCGGTGAGATGTGGTACCGCGCGACGCGAAGCCGCAGGACCGGAGCAGAGAACCCGTAAGCAGTGGTTGAAACGCTGAGCGCGCCCAATCCACCCATGGCTTGCAGAAAATGACGGCGAGTTAACATGTGATCCAATCGTGATGCATCGCAAACATGGTGTCGGATTGAGCCCGAATTGCGGTGCGCTTGTGCAGATGGTCAGCAGAGCTCCAGCAGCTTCTCACCAGCGGTTCTGCCCCACCAGCGCATCTGCCCTTGGTGCAGGGTGGCGCTCGTCCGGTTCAGGCGTTGCCTGCAACCCGCTTCCGCGACGCCAGCGGCAACACATGGTCGCGGGTCAATGGCGCCAGCGGGATGTCAGCGGGCGCCGCCGGGTCGACCCAGACCATCGCCTCGATCTCGGCTTTTGGCGCGATCTCGCCGCTCACATCGATCTCGTACAGCGCGGCGCGCACCCGAAAACCGGGCTCGTTGGCCGAGATCGCATCAAACTCGCCGAGAGAACGGATCGAACCCGGAACCAGATGGCAACCGAGTTCCTCGTCGATTTCGCGTGCAAGCGCCGTGATGTCGTCCTCTCCGGAATCGCGTTTGCCGCCCGGTTGCATGAACGCCGTGGTCCCGCGTTTGCGAACCAGCAGCACTCGACCCGCTCCATCGCGGATCAGCGCGGCGACGATATCGATCGTATCAGTCACCGTCACTCTTCCTCGCTTTGCCCGAACAGGCCGAACTGCGCCGGATCGCGTGCAGGCTCGGCGAGGCCGAGATGGCGGAAGGCGTGCGAGGTCAGCAGCCTGCCCCGCGGCGTGCGCTGCAGATAGCCGCACTGGATCAGGAACGGCTCGATGATGTCCTCGATGGCGTCGCGCGGCTCCGACAGCGCCGCCGCCATGGTCTCGACGCCGACCGGCCCGCCGCCGTAGTTCAGCGCGATGGTGGTGAGATAGCGCCGGTCCATGGCGTCGAGGCCTGCGGCATCGACCTCCAGTGCGCTCAGCGCGTGATCGGCAATGGCGCGATCGACCGAGCTTGCATCCGCCGCGGAGGCAAAATCGCGGACGCGGCGCAGCAGGCGGCCGGCGATGCGCGGCGTGCCGCGGGCGCGGCGCGCGATCTCGTTGGCGCCGTCGGGCGTCATGCCGATATTGAGCACGCGGGCGCCGCGGGTGACGATCTTCTCCAGCTCCTCCTCGGTGTAGAAATTCAAGCGCACCGGAATGCCAAAACGGTCGCGCAGCGGATTGGTCAACAGGCCGGCGCGCGTGGTGGCGCCGACCAGCGTGAATTTCGCCAGATCGATCTTGACCGAGCGCGCGGCAGGTCCCTCGCCGATGATCAGATCGAGCTGAAAATCCTCCATCGCGGGATAAAGCACTTCCTCCACCGCCGGGCTGAGGCGATGGATTTCGTCGATGAACAGCACGTCACGCTCTTCGAGATTGGTGAGCAGCGCCGCAAGATCGCCGGCTTTCGCGATGACGGGACCGGAGGTGGCGCGGAAACCGACGCCGAGCTCGCGCGCCACGATCTGCGCCAGCGTAGTCTTGCCGAGACCGGGGGGGCCTACGAACAGCACGTGATCCAGCGCCTCGCCCCGCTTGCGCGCGGCCTCGATGAAGATCGACAGATTCTTGCGCGCCTGCGCCTGCCCGACGAACTCGGACAGCAATTGCGGACGCAGCGCGGTGTCGCCGACATCGTCGGAACGGCGCTCGGGGGTAACGATGCGGGAGGGCGTATTCACTCGCTGCCCCGCTTGTACTTGTTGGGCAGGAGTTCGCCGATGCTGACGACTTTCGGCGTGCGGCCGTTGTCGGGGACGATGACCCGCGCGCTGGCATCATAGTCGTGGATCAGTTCGCGGCAGATACCGCAGGGCGAGACCACCGCGATCTTGCCGGGCTCACCGGGTTTGGGGTGACGCACGGCAACGATGGTTTCGATGCCGTGGTCGCCGGTTTCGGTGATGGCACGGCCGATGGCGATCGCTTCGGCGCAGACCGCGATCCGGCCGATATAGGCGTCGATATTCACGCCGGTGACGATACGGCCGTCACGGGTGCGCATGGCGGCGCCGACCTCCTGCCAGTCGTTGCGATAGCGCTGGCTGATGGCTTCGGTGGCGACGGCGATCAGTTCCTTGTCCTTTTTGCTCAGCATGGTGGAGAGTGCGTTCCTTGGTCAGTCGGTGGCCGGCCGACGGCAGTCTATTTCGACAATTCCTTCAGGCCCAGCCGAATAAGCTGCGCCGTCTCCGCATTCTCACCCGCGCTGCGCGACGCCGCAGCAATAGCGGCGGCGGCCTGCGGCTGGCCGTAGCCGAGATTGACCAGCGCGGAGATGGCGTCGGTGACCGGGCGCGGCGCGCGGTGGTCGTCGATTGCGCCGGCAAGATGCACCACGGCGGGATCGACATTGGCGAAGGCGGGCGCCTTGTCCTTCAATTCAGAGACGATGCGCTCGGCGACTTTCGGCCCGACGCCCGGCGTGCGCGACACGGCAGCCTTGTCGCGTAGCGCAATCGCATTGGCGAGTTCGGCCGGCGGCAGCGTCGAGAGCACGGCGAGTGCGACTTTGGCGCCGACGCCCTGCACGGTCTGCAGCAGGCGAAACCATTCGCGCTCGGTATCGGTGCGGAAGCCGAACAGTTTTATCTGGTCCTCACGCACGTAAGTCTCGATCGACAGCACCGCCGCCTCGCCGGGCGACGGCAGCGCCTGCAGCGTGCGCGATGAGCAATGCACCTGATAGCCGACGCCGCCGACGTCGAGGATCACGTAGTCCTCGCCGTAGGAATCGATCAGGCCTTTCAGTTTGCCGATCATAGGCTCGCCACCTTCAGCCGCAGCGCCGCGCCCTGGCGGTGATGGGCGTGCGTGATGGCAACCGCCAGCGCGTCGGCGGCGTCGGCGGATTTCGGCTCGGCTTTCGGCAGCAGGATCTTTAGCATCACCGCGATCTGGTTCTTGTCGGCGTGGCCGGCACCGACCACGGTCTTCTTGACCTGGTTGGGCGCGTATTCCGCGACCGATATGCCGAACATCGCGGGCGCGAGCATAGCGACGCCGCGCGCCTGGCCAAGCTTCAGCGTGGCGACGCCGTCCTTGTTCACAAAGGTCTGCTCGACCGCGGCCTCCGCCGGCCTGAAATCGCCGAGGACTGCGGCAAGCCCCTCGTGGATCGCGAGCAGGCGGCTGGCCAGCGGCAGATCGTCCGGCGGCTCCACCGAACCGCACCCGATGAAGACGAGCCGGTTGCCCTCGGTCTCGATCACGCCCCAGCCGGTGCGGCGCAGGCCGGGGTCGATGCCGATGATCCGGACGGGTTGGCGAATCGGTGGGGCTGTCATGGCGTAGTGATAACGCCAGTGCCGGATGAACGAAACATAAACGGAGCGTCATCCCCCGCCGCAGGCGTCGTCCCCCGTTTTCCTCGTCATCCCCGCGAAAGCGGGGATCCAGTATGCCGCGGCTTCTCGGCATGATCTCCGCGATCGATACTGGATCGCCCGGACGAGCCGGGCGACGACAGCGGAGTATGGGCGGACAGCGTTCGCCCCTCAGCCGCCCATCTTGGCAACCAGCGCGTCGGAAATCTCGAAATTGGCGTAGACGTTCTGGACGTCGTCGTGCTCGTTCAAGAGGTCCATCAGCTTCAGGAGCTTCTCTCCCGTCTCGTCGTCGACGGCAACCGTGTTCTGCGGCTTCCAGGTCAGCGCCGCCTTGCGGGCTTCGCCGAACTTCGCCTCCAGCGCCTTCGCAACCTCGCGAAAGGTTTCCTGCGAGGCATAGATCTCGTGGCCGCTTTCGCTGGATACCACGTCGTCGGCGCCGGCCTCGATCGCGGCATCCAGCATCGCGTCGTCGGAGGCTTTGCTCGGCGTCATATTCGATGATGCCGGTGCGGTCGAACATGAAGGCGACCGAGCCGGTTTCGCCGAGATTGCCGCCGGACTTGGCGAAGAAGGAGCGGATGTCGGAGGCGGCGCGGTTGCGGTTGTCGGTCAGCGCCTCGACGATCACGGCGACGCCGCCGGGGCCGTAGCCCTCGTAGCGGATTTCGTCGTAGCTCTCGCTGTCGCCGCCGGTCGCCTTCTTGATGGCGCGCTCGATATTGTCCTTCGGCATGTTCTCCTGGCGCGCCGCGATCACGGCCGCGCGCAGCCGCGGGTTCATGGCCGGGTCCGGGGTCCCCAGTTTGGCCGCCACCGTGATTTCCCGCGCCAGCTTGCCGAACAGTTTCGACTTCTGGGCATCCTGCTTGCCCTTGCGGTGCATGATGTTCTTGAACTGGGAATGGCCGGCCATGCAGGGATCTCTTGGATTCGTCCGGAGGGGATGCGGGTGAAGCGCGGCCTTATAGGCCGCCAATCGGCCGAAATCAAAGATTTGCGGACCATGAGGGTATGCAAGTACTGCCACCTGCCGGAATATCAGGCAGTTGTTAACCATGACTTCATGCTCGGATGAGAGGATTTCGTACCAGTCCTCAACTTTTAAGAGCCCCCATGGCGTTCGGTTTGTTCAAAAAGCAGGTGCCGGAACCGGCTGCGCCTGCCGCTGACGCCAAGGTTCCACAGGCTCCGGCCATGGTTGAAGCCGTCACTGCCGAGGGCGATTCGGCCAAGGCGATCCTTGAACTGCTGGAACTTGAACTTGGCGCGATGATCCGCCAGCTCGAACGCGCGGCCAATTCGGTCGCCGGCGGTGCCGAGGCGACCGCCGCGACGCTCTCCACCATCCGCCAGCGCACCAACGCCCTGACCGACCGCACCAGCGCCGCACAGGGCACCGCGACCACCTTTTCGCACGCCGCCGACAAGTTCACCCAGTCGGCGCAGGGCATTGGTTCCCAGGTGCGCGACGCCGGCAAGCTCGCCGACCAGGCCAGCGACGCCGCCCGTGAAGCCAGCGCCAATGTCGACCGCTTGCGGGAATCCTCGGCGGCGATCGGCAATGTCGTCAACCTGATCGCGCAGATCGCACGGCAGACCACGCTGCTGGCGCTCAATTCCACCATCGAGGCCGCGCGCGCCGGCGAGGCCGGGCGCGGTTTTGCGGTGGTAGCGACCGAGGTGAAGGCGCTCGCGGTGCAGACCCAGAACGCGACTGAAGAGATCACCAAGAAGATCGAGGCGCTGCAGCGCGACGCCGCCGGCTCGGTCGACGCCGTGCATCGAATCTCGCAGGCGATCGAGGCGATCCGCCCGGTATTCGAGAACGTCAACGGCGCGGTCGCCGAACAGAACGCGACGACAGGCGAAATGGCCGACAACGCGGCTTCCGCCTCCAGCTTCATCGGCTCGGTCGGCGATAGCGCCATCGAGATCGATCACGCGACCAAGGAAGCCGAAGAGCATGGCGAAAGCGTCGCCAGGGCCGGCCGGGCCGTCACCGTGTTTGCACAGAAACTCAAGGCGCGTTGCGCCGTGCTGCTGCGCCAGGGAGAGAAAGAAGGCGACCGCCAGGACCGCCGCAAGGACCAAAGGCTGCCTTGCAGCCTCAAGATCGAAATTGCCGCCCCGCGCGGGGTGATATCAGCACCGGTCTACGAGATTTCCATGGGGGGCGTTCTGGTCAGCGGGGCAGACGCGGAAGCGCTGGCGCAAGGCCAGAGCTTCAACGCGACGCTGCAGGATATTGGCGCCTGCCGGATTCGCATCGTCCAGCGGTCGAAGGCCGGCGCGCACGCGCAGTTCGAAAGGCCGGATGCGGCGCTGACCGAGAAGATCGAAGACAAATTGTGGTCGATCCAGGACGACAATACCGAGGCGGTCACCCGCGCGATGGAAGCCGGCGCGGCGCTGAAGAAGATTTTTGAGAACGGCATCGACAGCGGCGCCATCTCGATCGAGGACATGTTCGACACCAACTATGTCGAGATCGCAGGCAGTAATCCGGTACAGTACCGCACCAAAATCCTGGACTGGGCCGATCGCGCGCTGCCGCCGTTCCAGGAAGCGTTCCTCGCCAGGGACAAGCGAATGGCATTCTGCGCCATGATCGACACCAACGGCTATCTGCCTGTTCATAACAAGATCTATTCGCACCCGCAGCGGCCGGGCGACGTCACCTGGAACACCGCCAACAGCCGCAACCGCCGCATCTTCAACGATGCGGCAGGCCTCGCCGCCGGACGAAACCAGCGCGCCTATCTGATCCAGAGCTACGCCCGCGACATGGGCAACGGCAACACGGTGATGATGCGCGAGATCGACGTGCCGATCCGTGTCAAAGGCCGCCATTGGGGCGGCTTCCGCACCGCCTACCGCCTCTAGTGCGCTCTCAGGCAAGACGCCAAGGAGCGAATCACGCTCTAAACTCGGAATTGGAGTGCGATCGCCGCGGTGGGCCGATCATCGGCTCTGACTGGAGAAAACTCGAACATGTCCGTTGTGCAGCGTGCAGTCCTGGACACTCAATCCAACCAGACACTGGCCGAACGACTCATTGACCAGCTTGCCGACCGCATCGGCGGGCTCGGCGTGGAACTTGCCGATATCGCCGGCAACGTCCAGGAGGTCGCAAGCCGCGTCGCGAACCAGTCGGAGCGGTTCCACCACTTGCAGAAGACGGCCGAGACGATGGTCTCGGCCAACCGCGACATCGCCAACGCATCGCAGGCGGTGCAATCGACCACGTCCGCAGCCGTCGTGGAGATCGTTCAGTCGCGCAGCGCGGTGGATACGGCCGTCAAGCACATCGCCGAACTCGTCGAGGCGGTCGGTCGCATCGAGACCCGGCTCAGCGCCGTCGGCTCGGCCCTGTCGCAGGTTGCAAAAGTTTCCGGCTCGATCGAGGCGATTGCGAAGCAGACCAACCTGCTGGCGCTCAATGCCACGATCGAGGCGGCGCGCGCCGGAACCGCCGGCCGCGGCTTTGCCGTGGTCGCGAGCGAAGTGAAGAGCCTCGCGGAGGGGACTCGCCAGGCCACGCAGCAGATTTCCGATACCATGCGCGATCTCGACGGCCAGATCGGCAGCCTGATCGGCGAGAGCAGCGACGCCTCGCTCCGCGCCAAGAGCGCCGGCGAAGGCGCACAGCAGATCAGCGGCATCATCGCGCGCGTGCACCAGGGCATCGCGTCCGTAGGCCAGGAGATCGACGGCGTCGCCAGGGCCGCGACGTCCAATCTCGGCCATTGCGACACTGTTATCACCGAGCTCAGCGAGCTCGCCAAGGGCGTCGACCTCTCTTCGCACGATCTCAAGCACGCGGACGACCGGGTGGCAAAGCTGCTCGAGACCTCCGAAGGCCTGATCGCGCTGATCGCCGACAGCGGCGTCGAGACCTCGGATGCACCGCTGATCCGCGTCGTCGTCGACACTGCGAAGCGCATCTCGGCCGAGTTCGAGGCCGCGATCGACCGCGGCGAGATCACGCTCGACCAGCTCATGGACGAGAAGTATCGGGAAATTCCCGGCACGGATCCCAAGCAGCATCTCACCAACTACGTCGACTTCACCGACAGCGTGCTGCCCGCGATCCAGGACCCCATCCAGAAATCCGATCCGCGCATCGTGTTCTGCGTCGCCTGGGCCAGGGGCGGCTACTTGCCGACCCACAATCCGAACTACCGCCTGGCGCAGGGCCCCGACCCGGTCTGGAACAACGCCAATTGCCGCAACCGCCGCCTGTTCAACGATCGCGCGGTAAAGAAGGTGGCGGCGAACACAAAACCGTTTCTGCTGCAGACCTACCGGCGCGACATGGGCGGCGGCAATTTCGTGCTGATGAAGGACCTGTCGTCACCGATCTTCGTCCGCGGCCGCCACTGGGGCGCATTCCGGATGGGCTTTCGGCATAGCTAGAGCGCGAACGCACAAGCGCGTAACCGAACCCGAAAATGGATGCGGGCTTGATGAAGGCCACGTAGTTAGCTGCCAGCTTGCCGTACCGGATTGCGACGACATTGCTTGATCTTGCTAAATGTCAGCCGCGCCTGCGCTCTGCCGCGCGGCTCTTTCTTGTACCACGATTCCTTCCAGTCGTGAGATGTTCTCCAGCAGGCGCTGGCTGGTCAGGACGAGGAAGTAATAGCCAAATTGCGGATTCTGAAAGTAGATCTCGAGCAGCTTTTCATAAGTTATGGTCAGTACTTGCCCGTCCTCTATGCATTCGACGGTCGCGGTTCGCTGCTTATTGGGCGTAAGGAAGCCAAGTTCGCCCACGATGCGTCCCGGCGGAAGTTCGACGCCGATTTCCGTGACTAAATACTTTCCTGTGATTGTCAGGAACATTTCGTTAGCTGCATCATCCTTCTTGCACAATCTGTCGCCCCGGCGATATCTGCGCTCGGTCATGAACGGCTTGAGCCATTCCATCGAGGTATCGCTCTCCGTTGCGATGCGCGCCTTCTTGATCAGATTGCGCATTTGACGGAGACGCACGGCATTGATCGGCAGCAAAAGCAGATAAAGCAGAAACGTCGCGACGTTGCCGGAGAGAGCGCCAAAGGCAACGAAGAATGTACAGCCAGCCATGTTCGCGATCCGCAGCGGCACCATCGTCTGCATCAGCAAGGTAGCAACAAAGAAGATGGCGCCAATCAGGGCGAACATGTTGGCAAGCGTGATGTTGGCCAGCCCAATTTCCAGCAGCCGGTTGAATAGTGCGTCGTAGCTGATGTTGTTGGGATCAAGGCCCATTTGCACCAGAATCTTTGCGATCCTGAGATTGTCCGCCGCGGTATCGAGAATACGGTTCAATATCGTCGAAAAATCTGCACTGCTGGACGCCATCGGACCATCCCTCGCATCATTGCCGCTTTAGTTGACATGCCTGAACAAGGCGCGCGCACTGAAATGACGATGATCATATCAGTTCGCTTAAAACTGATGCAGTCACGCTGCACAATCGTGTGATGTGCCGCGTCCGCGATGCAGATCAGCATTGCGGAAAATATTCTCGCTTCCTGGCTCGCTGCGGCGCGATATTTTCAGTCCTCTCCACCTGCCGCTGCCCGCGGTCGTAGAACTTGGGGAAGCTTATGGCAACGACGCTGACAATCAATGGCGAACAGAAATCCTTTGACGCTCCAGCGGAGATGCCGCTGCTCCGGGTGCTCCGCGACATCATCGGGATGACCGGCACCAAATATGGCTGCGGCATCGCCCAGTGCGGCGCTACGCCTGATGGCGCGCTCTCGATGCCGGCCTTCGGCAATGCCTATACCGACGACGAGATCGCGGCGGTCGCCAATTACGTCACGGCGCGGTTCGGAGCCAGGGGGTCGAAACTGACGGCGAATGACGTGGCGGAACTGCGCAAGCAGACGGCGCAATAGCGCCGGCATCTCCAATCGCAGGGATGCACATGTCGCGCTTTTCGTTCTGAACCTTCCTTGTTCGAACTCGTTGATAGCCAGGCTTGGAACCGCGACTGACGGGCTCCCTCAGCGCACCAGGTCAAGCAGGCTGGATCGTCCCGCGCACCATCCTCGCGCACCGGCCAAGGCAGCAGGAGATTAAAATGGCGCGATCTGGCACCGCAATGCGCGCAACGCGGACGGCGACGTTGCCGGAGAAAATTCCGATCCGGCTGACCGTCAACGGTAACCGGATGGAGCTCACGGTCGCCCCGTGGACCACACTACTGGACGCACTGCGCGACCATCTCAACCTGACCGGCACCAAGAAGGGCTGCGACCACGGACAATGCGGCGCGTGCACCGTTCTCGTCGATGGCCGGCGGATTAATTCCTGCCTGACACTGGCGGTGATGAAGGAAGGCGCCGAGATAATCACCATCGAGGGCCTCGCGCCCGATGGCGCGTTGCATCCGCTGCAGCAGGCCTTCATCGATCACGATGCGTTTCAGTGCGGCTACTGCACGTCGGGACAGATCTGCTCGGCCGCCGGGCTGATCGCCGAAGGCAAGGCCAAAACAGCCGACGAGATCCGCGAACTCATGAGCGGCAATATCTGCCGCTGCGGCGCCTATCCCAACATCGTTGCGGCGATCCAGCAGGCGATGGAGCGATCATGACCCCGTTCCAATACGCGCGTGCAAACGACGTCGCCGACGCCATCAAGCAGATCGCCGCAGACCCTTCCGCAAAATTCATCGCGGGCGGCACCAATCTGATCGATCTGATCAAATACGATATCGCGGCACCCACACGGCTGATCGACATCTCGCGTCTCCCGCTCAGGAATGTCGAGGAGACCGCCACCGGCGGCCTTCTGATCGGGGCGATGGTGCCGAATACCGACCTCGCCTACCATCCCCTGATCGAACAGCGCTATCCGCTGCTGTCACGGTCGATCCTGGCTGGCGCGTCGCAGCAGCTGCGCAATATGGCCTCGACCGGCGGCAATCTCGTGCAGCGCACGCGCTGCTTCTACTTCTACGACGCCACAACGCCCTGCAACAAACGCGAACCGGGCAGCGGCTGCTCGGCGATTTCAGGCGTCAACCGGATCAATGCGATCCTTGGAACAAGCGACTCCTGCATCGCGACGCATCCATCCGACATGTGCGTGGCGCTCGCAGCGCTCGAAGCGACCGTGCATGTCACAGGCCCGGCCGGAACGCGCACCATCGCGTTTGCGGATTTCCATCGGCTGCCCGGCGACACGCCGCAGCGCGACACCAATCTGGAGCCCGATGAGATTATTACGGCGATCGAGCTTCCGGCCAAAGGTTTCAGCGCGAACTATTCCTATCTGAAGATCCGCGATCGCCTGTCCTACGCGTTCGCCCTGGTATCGGTCGCGGCGGCGCTCGAGCTGGAAGGCGACACAATCAAGGAAGCGCGCCTGGCGCTGGGGGGCGTCGCGCACAAGCCATGGCGCAGTTCAGCCGCGGAAACCGTTCTGCACGGCCAGCGCGCCGATGCAACCGCATTTGCGCAAGCCGCGGACATCCTGCTGCGCGGCGCCAGAGGTTTCGGGCACAACGATTTCAAGATCGGCCTGGCGCGGCGCGCCATCGTGCGAACGCTTGGTCAGGCTGCGCGGGGAACGCCGCAGTCGATCTCCGACAAGAAAATACGGTGAGCGCCATGGCCAGCTATATCGGAACAGCGACCTCCCGCGTCGACGGCCGGGCCAAGGTCACTGGCGAAGCCAAATATGCCGGCGAGTTCAACGTTCCCGGCCTCGTCCACGGCTATGTCGTCGATTCGACCATCCCGAGGGGTCGGATCGTGCGCATCGACACCAGCGGCGCGCTGGGCATTGCCGGTGTGATCGACGTGCTCACCCATCGCAACCGGCCGCCAATGGCTGACAAGGATGACGCCTACAAGGACGACGTCGCGCCCGAGAAAGGCTCGCCCTACCGTCCGCTTTACGACGACAGGATCCAATTCACCGGGCAGCCGGTCGCGCTGGTGCTGGCGGAAGATTGGGAAACCGCGCGCGTCGCCGCCTCGCAGGTCAGGATCGAATATCAGAAGGAGCCGCACGTCACCGATCTGCAGGCGGAGCGCGCCAGGGCGTTTGCCATCGACGCGCCGGAGAAGCCGCGCGGCGATGCCGAAAAGGCATTTGCGTCCGCCGCCGTGCGCCACGCGGCCGAATATTCCATTCCGACCGAGCACCACAATCCGATGGAATTGTTTGCCTCGACCGCGATCTGGGAAGCCGGCCAGCTCACCGTCTATGACAAGACGCAAGGCGTCCAGAACGTTCAGCAGTATCTTTGCAAGGTGTTCAAGCTGCAACCGGGTGCGGTTCGAGTCATGTCGCCCTATATGGGCGGCGGTTTTGGCGCGGGACTGCGTCCGCAATATCAGGTCGTGCTGGCGGTGCTGGGAGCGAACGCGCTCAAGCGTCCCGTTCGCGTCATGCTGACGAGGGCGCAGATGTACGCGCTCGGCTACCGGCCGGCGAGCATCGAACGGCTTGCGCTCGGCGCGAACAGCGGCGGCACGCTCGATTCAATGCAGCATGAAGCCATTGCCGTGACCTCGCAGTTCGAGGAATTCGCGCGCAACGATACTGGCTGGGGCAATCTGCTTTACAAAAGTCCCAACGCGAAATTCGAGCACAGCCTCGTCAAGCTCGATCTGCCGACGTCCTGCGACATGCGGGCACCGGGCGCGGCGACCGGCGTCTACGCCCTGGAATGCGCGATGGACGAACTCGCCATCGCGCTCAAGACCGATCCGGTGCAACTGCGGCTGCAATGCTACTCGGACCGCCATCAGGGCGAGGACGTCCCCTACACCAGCAAGCAGCTGCACGAATGCTACCGGCAGGGCGCGGCGGCGTTTGGCTGGGACAAGCGCAACGCGGAGCCACGCTCGATGCGGGACGGCAGCGAGCTGGTCGGCTGGGGCATGGCATCGGGCGTATGGGAAGCGCTGCAGATGCCGGCCACGGTCCGCATCGTGCTGACGGCGAACGGTCATGCGGAAGTCGCGACCGCGGCCTCCGATATCGGCACCGGCACCTATACGATCATGGCGCAGGTGGCGGCCGACATGCTCGGCCTTCCCATCGACAATATCAGCGTCAAGCTCGGCGATTCGACCTTGCCGCAATGTCCGGTGGAAGGCGGCTCGTGGATTGCGTCATCCGTGTGCAACGCCATTGCGAATACGGCCCGCGCGGTTCGCGGCGACCTGCTGGAGCTTGCGAAGTCGACGAAGGATTCGCCGCTCTCGGGCGCCAGCGTAGACGACGTCGCGCTGGTGGATGGCAGGATCGTCAGCAAGCGCGATGCCAACCGTGCGGTCTCGATCGCGAGCGCGATGCAGTCGGGCAAGGCCGAGCGCATCACGCGCGAGGAAACCAACATGCCCGCCGAAGACAAGGCTCACGCGCGCAATGTCCACTCCGCGATCTTCGCAGAGGTCAAGGTGGACGAGGAGCTCGGAGTGATCCGGGTGACGCGCGTGGTCAAAGCCGTCGCCGCAGGCCGCATCCTCAACGTGAAGACGGCCCACAGCCAGGTCATGGGCGGCGTGGTCTGGGGGATCGGCATGGCGCTGCACGAGGAAACGCTTTACGACCATCGCTTCGGGCGGGTGATGAACGCCAATATTGCCGAATACCATGTGCCCGTGAATGCCGACATTCACGACATCAAGGTCATCTTCGTCGACGAGCCGGACGAGATGGTCAACCCGCTCGGCATCAAGGGCCTTGGCGAGATCGGCATTGTCGGCGTGGCGGCGGCGGTCGCCAACGCGGTCTATCATGCGACCGGAAAGCGCGTGCGCGACCTTCCGATCACGCTCGACAAGGTGGTTCAGTTCAATTGAAGCCGGGGCCTGCGCAGGCCGCGAAACCGCTGGCTAGCGCAGGCCCGCCGGCAGTTCGAAGCCCCGGTACTCGCGCGTCAGCAGCGCCTTCAGCGCCGGCATGTTCGGCGCCGCATCCTTTGCCGGCATCGGGTTATTGTCCGCCTTGACGAAGTCCGGCGGCGCGCCTGGCAATTTATAGAGATTGAAATTGTTGCGACGGATCGCGAAATCGGCCTGCAGATAACCATCGCTCATCATCAGGCCGGCGGGCGCGACGTAGAATGCATCTTCGCGAAACGGGCCCAGGATCGGATACGTGGTCGATGCTTTCCTGACGTTGCGGCGCTGGCTTGAGAGCCTGGCCAGTTCGGTCTGCTCGCCGTTGACGGTCACGTAGACCCGGCGCAACGGCAGTTCGGCCGCGTCCTGGGTGACCACGCTGACCAGCACCAGCACATATTTGCCGATGGCCCGGTATTCCTCGACGCTCGACGGCCAGCAGAAATCGACCGACGATCCGCGTGCGGCGCCCTTCGGCGCCTGCTCTTTGGTTCGCAACGCAGCCTTCTCGAGCCGCTCCGTCATGTCGGCAGGCGTCACCGCGCCTTGCGATACCGGCCGCTGGGTGAGCGTCTGCGCATTGGCCGCGGTGGAAATGAAAAGCGCCAGCGCAACGATCAGCAGCCTGCGCATCGACATCCTCTCCGCGTTGGTATTTTTTCAGACCCAGAATCCCGGCACGGCCGGCTCGAGCCTGCCGCCGGCCCGCACCGGCGCGACGCGCAGCGCGAGGCCGGTGGCATCATCGGTCTCGACCGCAACGCCACTGAGTGTCGCGACGCCTGCCGCCGGTTCGAAGCGGCCCGAGGGAATGCCGGTCGTGAAGCGCCGCAGCGGTTCTTCCTTCTGCATGCCGATGATGGAATCATAATCGCCGGTCATGCCGGCATCGGTCATGTAGGCGGTGCCGCCGGCCAGGATCTGATGGTCGGCGGTCGGCACATGGGTGTGCGTGCCGACGACGAGGCTGGCACGGCCGTCACAGAAGAAGCCGATGCCCTGTTTTTCGCTCGACGCCTCGCCGTGGAAATCGACCACGACCGCATCCGCCGCCTCGCGCAGCGGACAGGCCTCGAGTTCGCGGTTGAGCACCGCGAAGGGATCGTCGAACGGCGTCATGAAGACGCGGCCGATGGCGTTGACGACCAGCGCGCGCTTGCCGTTCTTGGTATCGACCAGCGCCGCGCCGCGGCCTGGCGTGCCCCTTGGGAAGTTCGCTGGGCGGATCAGCTTCGGCGCGCGCTCGATGAACACCAGCGCCTCGCGCTGATCCCAGGCGTGGTTGCCGAGGGTTATGGCATCGGCGCCGGCGTCGAGGAATTCCTGATAGATCGCCTCGGTGATGCCAAAACCGCCGGCGGAATTCTCGCCATTGACGACGACGAGGTCGAGAGCCCAGTCACGGACCATGCCAGGCAGATATTCCGCGATCGCGGTGCGGCCTGCCCGGCCGACCACGTCGCCAACGAAGAGAATACGCAAAGTTCAGCTCCGGAAATCGAACACTTTCTTTTCCGTTAGCACATAATCCAGCGCCACGTCGTGCGGCAGCGCGGGAACAGCTTTAATTTCCTGTAACGAGAAGGCGGTGCCGACGGCCGTGATGGCTTTCACTTTACGCAAATGGGCAAGCGTATAGTCGTAATGTCCGGCACCATAGCCGATGCGGTGGCCCTGGCGGTCGAACGCCGCCAGCGGCACCAGCATGATATCGGGAATGAGTTCGGCGGCCGCCGGCGACGGCTCGAGGATGCCGAGCGGCCCCATCATCAGCCGGTCGTCGGGCGACCAGGCGCGAAACGCCAGCGATTTTCCGCGCGCCATCACCGCCGGCAAAGCCAGTTTTGCGCCTTGCTCGGCGAGCTTGCGCATCAGGGGGGCGGGATCGATCTCGCTGCGGATCGGCGAATAGCCTGATACGACCATGCCAGGTGCGATATCGAACGGCACGCCGCGCTTGGCCATCGCCTGCGCCGCAGCAGTGCGCGCTTCGTCGCCCAACGCATCGCGTTTGGCGAGCGCCGCGCCGCGGAGGTCGGCTTTCGACGGGGTTGCGGTCATGCAGTATCTTTCCGCCGTCATCACCCGCCTTGTGCGCAATTGCGCACTGGAGCGGGTGATCCAGTATTCCAGAGACTTCAGTGATTCAACCGAGACGCCGCGGCGTACTGGATACCCCGCATTCGCGGGGTATGACGGGACGTGCGCGGGCAGGACAACGTCGCAAGCAACAAAATCAAAGTGCGAAGCCGCGAACGCCGTTGAAGCACTCGATCCCGGAGTTCCCTACGAAAGTAGGTGGGCACCATATGCCCGGATCCACGGACCCGGCCAGGGACAGTTCCCTAAAGGATCGATAAGGCCCCGGGGATATATGGCTCCTGACGCACGACGCAGCTTCGCGGAACCAATGTAGGGGTTGTGGGTGGAAACCGCCAGCGGTTACCATTGCGTTCATCTTAAGATTGCGCTTCTCTATACCCTCCCCTTGAGGGGGAGGGTCGTACGAAGTCGGCCCTGCCGACTTCGTACGGGGCGGGGTGATCTCTCCGCGAGCGAGATGATTAAGGTTTCACCGGCAATCCGCCGCGCCGCAGCCAAGAAGCTGCGGGCGAATACAACGCCGCATGAGCGCATACTTTGGCGCGCCCTGAAAGAGCTGCCGATCGAAGGCACACATTTCCGGCGGCAGGCGCCGATCGGTCCATATGTCGTGGACTTCTTTTGTCCGGCGAAGCGGCTGATTGTCGAGCTTGATGGCGGACATCATAACGAGGATGCAACGGCTGAGCGGGATCGCGAACGGCAGACGTGGTTGGAGCGCGAGGGATACCGGGTGCTCCGGTTCTGGAATTCGGAGATTGCCCGCGAACTCAACGCGGTGATGGGTCGAATTTATGCTGAGGTGCACGGCGCGATGGATGCTGAACCGTTACCACTGAAACACCACCGACGCGGATAGTCTGTCACCCCGCCCCGCCGCTTTGCGGCGACCCGCCCCCTCAAGGGGCGGGTGAAGCGAGGGTCACCCGATCGCGACACCGCTGCCGATGGTGCGGTTCAGCATCTGCGTGGTCTTTTCGATGCGGTCGGCGGCGGCGTTGAGTGCATTGGCGACCGCGACCTGGGTGGCCTTGGCGCGGTCGGAGGCGGCGACACGAACGTTGCGCAGGGTTTCGAGTTCGCCCTCCAGCGCGCGGATGCGTGCGTTGGCATCCAGCAGTTCGTCGCATACGGTGAGCGCGGCCATCACGGTGAGGCGCGCATCGCCGATCTCGCCGAACTTGCCGCGCAACTCGCCGACCCGTGTTTCCAGGTTCTCGGCGAGCTTTAAGAGCCGCACCTCCTGCCCTTCCTCGCAGGCCATGCGGTACTGCCGGCCGTTGATGGTGACGTTGATGTGGCTCATTCATCCTCTCCGGAATCGAGCACCGCGCGGATGGTGCCGATCGCGATTTCGAGCTTTTCTGATACCTCGCGGTTGGTGCGCTCCAGCCGCCGCGTCTTCACCAGCGAGCCGTCGAGTTCATCGGCGAGCCGCGAGCGATCGGCGCCGAGCGCCTGGATCCGGCTCGCCAGTTCGTTCTCGTCGCGGTCGGCGTCGCGCCGCCGCTCCGCCGCGGCCTCGAGCGCATCGAGCGCCATCATCAGCCGCCGCGTGGCGGCGTCGATGTCGGCTTGGACCGGCTCGGCATTGCCGGCCCCGTTGGTGTAACGATCGCTCATGGGAGGCAGCGCGCACCTTCGCGTAGGCCCGCCGTGCGGCAGCAAAATCCGCGGTTCGGCAAGCGGTTAGAGCCCGAAATTTACGTGGCAAGCGAGGGAAGCGCAACGCCGACGCAAAGCTATGCACTGCTAAGCAACTTTTCGTACCGGAAGGACGTTTCCACAGCCTTGGACTCGGGGGAGTGAGGTGCTATCCAGCCCGGACTTCCCCTAGGCCCACGCCCGTATTGCGGCCTTTCGCCCGGTACGCACCGCAACCAAGCATCTCATTTCAGGCGGATTTTCATCATGACGCAGGTCGATCATACCCGTATGGCCAATGCGATTCGCGGGCTTGCCATGGATGCCGTCGAAAAGGCGAAATCCGGCCACCCGGGCTTGCCGATGGGCGCGGCCGACGTCGCGACCGTGCTGTTCACGCAGTTCCTCAAATTCGATGCAGCTGATCCGAACTGGCCGGACCGCGACCGCTTCGTGCTCTCGGCCGGACACGGCTCGATGCTGCTCTACGCCTTGCTGTACCTCACCGGCAACAAGGACATGACGCTCGACCAGATCAAGCACTTCCGCCAGCTCGGCTCGCTGACGCCGGGACATCCCGAGAATTTCCACACCAAGGGCATCGAGACCACCACCGGCCCGCTTGGCCAGGGCATCGCGACCTCAGTCGGCATGGCGCTGGCGGAGAAGATGCTGGTCGCGGAATTCGGCAAGAAGGTGGTCGGACATCACACCTACGTGCTCGCCTCCGACGGCGACCTGATGGAAGGCGTGTCGCAGGAAGCGATCGCGATGGCGGGTCACTGGAAGCTGAACAAGCTGATCGTGCTGTACGACGACAACGGCATCTCGATCGACGGCCCGACCTCGCTCGCCGATTCGGTCGACCAGGTGAAGCGCTTCAAGTCCGCGGGCTGGGCGGCCGAACTGATCGACGGCCATGACCCGAAGGCAATCGCAGCCGCGATCGCCCGCGCACAGAAATCCAACAAGCCGTCGCTGATCGCCTGCAAAACTACCATCGGCTATGGCGCACCGACGCGGGCCGGCACCGCGAAAGCCCATGGCGAGGCGCTCGGCGCCGACGAGCTCAAGGGCGCCAAGGAAAAGCTCGGTATTTCGCTGGAGCCGTTCTCGGTACCCGACGATGTCCTGAAGGCCTGGCGTGCGGCCGGCAGCCGCGGCGCCAGCGCACGCGAAGAGTGGCAGGCCCGCTTCGACGAACTCGGCACCCGCAAGCGCGCCGAGTTCGAGCGGCGGATGCGGCACGAGCGGCCGGCATCGCTTGCGAAGGCGCTGCGCGCGCACAAGAAGGCGCTGCTGGAAACGCCGCAGAATGTCGCCACGCGGAAATCATCCGAATCCGCGATCGAGGCAATCGCATCAGCGATGCCGATGGAATTTTTGGCCGGCTCCGCCGACCTCACCGGCTCCAACAACAACAAGGCGAAATCGGCGGTGGCGTTCTCGGCCAAGACGCCGAAGGGCCGCTTCATTCATTACGGCATCCGCGAGCACGGCATGGCGGCGGCGATGAACGGCATCTTCCTGCATGGCGGTTTTGCGCCGAACGGCGCGACCTTCCTGGTGTTCACGGACTACGCGCGGCCGGCGATGCGGCTCGCCGCGCTGATGGGCACAGGCGTCGTCTACGTGATGACCCATGATTCGATCGGGCTCGGCGAAGACGGCCCGACGCATCAGCCGGTCGAACACCTCGCCGCGTTGCGTGCGATCCCGAACATGCGCGTGTTCCGGCCCTGCGACGCCGTCGAGGTCACCGAATGCTGGGAACTGGCGCTGAACCGTATCGACGGTCCGACGGTGCTGGCGCTGACCCGCCAGAACCTGCCGCAACTTCGCACCTCGGCGCCGAACGATAACCCTTGTGCGCATGGCGCCTATGAGCTGGTCGCGGCGCAGGGCGAAGCCAAGGTGTCGTTGTTCGCCTCTGGCTCCGAGGTCGAGATCGCGGTGGCCGCCCAGAAGCAGCTGACGGAGCGCGGCATCGCGTCGCGGGTGGTCTCGGTGCCCTCGCTCGAACTTTTGCTTTCACAACCGGCCGACCGGCGGAAGGCCATCATCGGCAATGCCCCGGTCAAGGTCGCCATCGAGGCCGCGGTACGCTGGGGCTGGGATGCCGTGATCGGCCAGGATGGTGAATTCGTAGGCATGCACGGTTTCGGCGCCAGCGCCCCCGCCAAGGACCTTTTCAAGCACTTCGGAATTACCGCCGAGGCCGCCGTTAACGTTGCCCTGAAGCGCTTGGGGTGACGGTTGAGATTGCTGGGAAAAAGGACTACCTAGACCCCATCTTGACCGTTCCCGCCCGGCCGAACCGGGCGTTCCGCCGTAAGCACCTCCGTGGAACGTCTCCGCGGGGCCGGCACCGGCTATTAGAGGAGAAACGAGCATGGCAGTCCGGGTCGCGATCAACGGATTTGGCCGCATCGGCCGCAATATCTTGCGGGCCATCGCGGAATCCGGCCGCAAGGATATCGAAGTGGTCGGGATCAACGATCTCGGCCCGGTCGAGACCAACGCCCACCTGCTGCGCTTCGATTCCGTACACGGCCGGTTCCCCGGCATCGTCACCGTCGACGGCGACTCGATCAGCGTCGGCAATGGCAAGATCAAGGTTTCCGCCGAGCGCGATCCGTCAAAGCTGCCGTGGAAAGAACTCGGCGTCGACATCGCGATGGAATGCACGGGCATCTTCAGCGCCAAGGCCAAGGCCACCGCGCACCTGACCGCCGGTGCCAAGCGGGTGCTGGTCTCCGCCCCCTCCGACGGCGCCGACGCGACCATCGTCTACGGCGTCAATCACGACAAGCTGACCAAGGATCATCTGGTCGTCTCCAACGGCTCCTGCACCACCAATTGCCTCGCGCCAGTCGCCAAGGTGCTGAACGACACCGTCGGCATCGAGACCGGCTTCATGACCACGATCCACGCCTATACCGGCGACCAGCCGACGCTCGACACCCTGCACAGCGATCTCTACCGCGGCCGGGCTGCGGCGATGTCGATGATCCCGACCTCAACCGGTGCGGCCAAGGCGATCGGCCTGGTACTGCCGGAGCTTCAAGGCAAGCTCGACGGCGTTGCGATCCGCGTGCCGACCCCGAACGTCTCGGTGGTCGATCTGAAGATCGTCGCGCAGCGCAAGACCGACGTGAAGGAAATCAACGAGGCGATGAAGCGCGCCTCGGAGCAGCAGCTCAAGGGCATCTTGGGCTATACCACCGCGCCGAACGTCTCGATCGACTTCAACCACGATCCGCACTCGTCCACGTTCCACATGGACCAGACCAAGGTGCAGAACGGCACGCTGGTGCGGGTGATGTCCTGGTACGACAATGAATGGGGTTTCTCCAACCGCATGGGCGACACCGCGGTGGCGATGGGGAAGCTGCTGTAAGTCATTTTCGTCATGCCCGGCCTTGTGCCGGGCATCCACGTCTTCCTTCACTGAGTAAGCAAGACGTGGATGGCCGGGACAAGCCCGGCCATGACGACGGGAAATATCTCATGAACAAATTCCGCACCCTCGATGACGTCGACGTGAAGGCCAAGCGCGTGCTGCTGCGCGTCGACCTCAACGTCCCCATGGAGAACGGCCGCGTCAGCGACGCGACGCGGCTCGAGCGCGTCGCGCCGACCATCACCGAAATTTCGGACAAGGGCGGCAAGGTCGTCCTGCTCGCCCATTTCGGCCGGCCGAAGGGACGCGACGCCAAGGATTCGCTGAAGCCGGTCGCCGAAGCGCTGTCGAAGGTCATCAAGAAGCCGGTCGCCTTCGCCGACGACTGCATCGGCGAAGCTGCGGCAAAAGCCGTGGCCGCCATGAAGGACGGCGACATCCTCTGCCTGGAGAACACCCGCTTCCATAAAGAGGAAGAGAAGAACGATCCGGCGTTCGTAGCCGAACTCGCCAAGCTCGGCGACCTCTGGGTCAACGACGCGTTCTCGGCCGCGCACCGCGCGCATGCTTCCACCGAAGGCCTCGGCCACAAGCTGCCGGCCTATGCCGGCCGCACCATGCAGGCGGAGCTCGACGCGCTTTCCAAGGCGCTGGAAGCGCCGACCAAACCCGTGATCGCGATCATCGGCGGCGCCAAGGTGTCGACCAAGATCGACCTGCTCGAAAACCTCGTGAAAAAAGTCGATGCGCTGGTCATCGGCGGCGGCATGGCCAACACCTTCCTGCACGCGCAGGGCGTCGGCGTCGGCAAGTCGCTGGCGGAGAAGGATCTCGCGGCGACCGCGCTGCGCATCATGGAAAAGGCCAGTGCGGCGAACTGCGCCATCATCCTGCCCGTCGACGCCGTGGTCGCCTATCACTTCGCGGCCAACTCGCCGTCGCACGCCTATGGCCTCGACGCCATTCCGGCTGACGGCATGATCCTCGACGTCGGCCCGCAATCGACGGCGCGGATTCACGCCGCGATCGACGATGCCAAGACGCTGGTCTGGAACGGCCCGCTCGGCGCGTTCGAGATGACGCCGTTCGACCGCGGCACCATGGTAGCGGCGAAGCATGCGGCCGAGCGGACCAAGGCAAAGAAACTGATCTCGGTCGCCGGCGGTGGCGACACTGTCGCGGCGCTGAACCAGGCCGGCGTGGCCGGCGATTTTTCCTATGTTTCGACGGCCGGCGGCGCGTTTCTCGAATGGATGGAAGGCAAACCGCTGCCCGGCGTGGAAGTTCTGAAACAGCGTTAAACCGAGATTTAATGGAGCGCCAAAGGCGCGGCAAATACAGGAGAATTTGAATGGCTCGCATTACCTTGCGTCAACTGCTCGATCACGCGGCAGAGCACGATTACGGGGTGCCGGCGTTCAACATCAACAATATGGAGCAGGCGCTGGCCATCATGGAGGCCGCCTCCTCGCTCGATGCGCCCGTCATCATCCAGGCCTCGCGCGGCGCGCGCTCCTACGCCAACGACGTCATGCTCCGCCACATGATGGACGCGGTGACCGAAATCTATCCGCAGATTCCGGTCTGCGTGCATCTCGATCACGGCAACGAACCCGCGACCTGCATGACCGCGATCCAGGCCGGCTTCACCTCCGTCATGATGGACGGCTCGCTGAAGGCCGACGGCAAGACCCCCGGCGACTGGGACTACAATGTCGGCGTGACCAAGACCGTCACCGACATGGCCCATCTCGGCGGCATCTCGGTGGAAGGCGAACTCGGCGTGCTAGGTTCGCTCGAGACCGGCATGGGCGACAAGGAAGACGGCCACGGCGCCGAAGGCAAGCTCTCGCACGATCAGTTGCTGACCAACCCGGACGAAGCCGTGAAGTTCGTCAAGGAAACCAGGGTCGACGCGCTGGCGATCGCGATGGGTACCTCGCACGGCGCCTACAAGTTTACCCGCAAGCCGGACGGCGACATCCTCGCCATGAACGTGATCGAGGAGATCCATCGCAAGCTACCGAACACGCATCTGGTGATGCACGGTTCGTCCTCGGTGCCGCAGGACCTGCAGGAGATCATCAACGCCAATGGCGGCAAGATGAAGCCGACCTGGGGCGTGCCGGTTTCCGAGATTCAGCGCGGCATCAAGAACGGCGTGCGCAAGATCAACATCGACACCGACAACCGCATGGCGATGACCGGCCAGATCCGCAAAGTGCTGAACGACAATCCGGAAGAGTTCGATCCGCGCAAATATCTCAAGCCGGCGATGGAAGCGATGGCCAAGCTGTGCAAGCAGCGGCTGCAGGAATTCAATACCGCAGGCCAGGCCAGCAAGATCAAGAAAGTGCTGACCACGGCCGAAATGGCCAAGCGGTACAGCAAGGGCGAGCTTGATCCGCGGGTTGCCTGAGCCGCCTCGCAAACACCCCCGCTGCGACGAACGTTTTCTAGGCAATTGCCCGAGAACCGCCTATTTTGGTGCGCAAGGGCATGATGTTTCTGGAGAACTTCGATGAATCTTGCTGACCTCAACAAGGTTGCCCTCGCCATGGTCACCCCGGGCAAGGGCATACTCGCCGCCGACGAATCCTCCGGCACGATCAAGAAGCGCTTTGACGCCATCAAGGTCGAACTCGACCGAGGAGAACCGCCGCGACTATCGCGAGATGCTGTTCCGCTCCACCGAGGCGATGAGCAAGTACATCTCGGGCGTGATCCTGTACGACGAGACGATCTGGCAGAACGCGAAGGACGGCACGCCGCTGGTCAGGCTGATCGAACAGTCCGGCGCGATCCCCGGCATCAAGGTCGATGAGGGGACGCAGGCGCTGCCGCAATGTCCGGGCGAACTGGTGACGGTCGGCCTCGACAAGCTCGCCGAACGCCTGAAGAAATATTACGAGCGCGGCGCGCGCTTTGCGAAGTGGCGCGCCGTGATCGACATTGGTGCGGGTATTCCCACCATGACCGCGATCAGCGTCAACGCGCATGCGCTGGCGCGCTATGCGGCGTTGTGCCAGGCGGCGCAGATCGTGCCGATCGTCGAGCCGGAAGTGCTGATGGATGGCGATCACGACATCGACCGCTGCTACGACGTGACCCAGCGCGTGCTGAACAAGACGTTTCAGGAATTGCGCGTCCAGCGCGTCGAACTCGAAGGCATGGTGCTGAAGCCCAACATGGCGATCTCAGGCAAGAAGTGCGCGAAGCAGGCCTCCGTCCAGGAGGTCGCGGAGAAAACCGTGCGGCTGTTGAAGGCGTGCGTGCCCGCCGCGGTGCCGGGCATCGCCTTCCTCTCCGGCGGCCAATCCGACGAGCAAGCGACCGCGCATCTGGACGCGATGAACAAGATCGGCGGCCTGCCCTGGAAGCTCACCTTCTCCTATGGCCGGGCGCTGCAGGCCGCGCCGCAAAAGGCGTGGTCGGGCAAGGCCGAGAACGTCGCCGCGGGCCAGCGCGCTTTCACGCACCGCGCGCGGATGAATGCGCTGGCGAGCAAGGGCGAGTGGGAAACCGGCCTTGAAAAGAAGGTCGCCTAGACTTGGCTAATAAACACTCGGCCAATAAACCCGTTCCGCCGCGCCCTTCGCCGCGTCTCTATCTCGCGACTCCAGAGCTGGACGATCCGTCGCAGCTCGCAAGCCTGACCTTCCGGAGCTATTGGCCGCGGCCGACGTCGCGGCGGTGCTGCTGCGGCTGAAGCCGACCGATCAACGCACCATGATTTCGCGCGTGAAGACACTGGCGCCCGTGATCCAGAATGCCGGCGCGGCGCTGCTGCTCGACGGCCATGTCGAACTGGTGGCGCGCGCGGGCGCCGACGGCGCGCATCTGAACGGCCTCGCCGCGCTGGAAGATGCCTTGCCGTCGCTGAAGCCGGACCGCATTGCCGGCGTCGGCGGCCTTGCCACGCGGCACGATTCGATGGCCGCGGGCGAACGGGGCGCGGACTACGTGCTGTTCGGCGAGCCCGATGCCAAGGGGCAGCGGCCCTCGACGGAGGCGATTGCCGAGCGCCTGCAATGGTGGGATGAACTGTTCGAGCCGCCCTGCATCGGCTTTGCCGCTTCGCGCGAGGAGGCTTTTGAATTCGCCGCCGCCGGTGCGGATTTTGTGCTGGTCGGCGATTTCATCTGGACTGATCCGCGCGGCGCCAAGGCGGCGCTGACCGATGCCGGGCAGGCGATCGCAGAAGCACGCGACGCCGCGCTCGGAAAAGCCAAAGCAGGGCACGGATAAAGCCGGACCATGAAACTCCTGCGTCCCATATCGCTGCTTGCGATCCTCTTGACGACGGTGACCGGCGCCACCGCGCAGGTCTCGCTGACGCCGCCTGCCGCGCAGCCGCCCGCGAGCCCTCCGCATGCGAAAAAGGAGGCGCCCAAACCCAAGGCTCCGACGGCTGCGAAAAAGCCGGCTGCGACACCGACGCCGACCCCATCGGCGCCGCTCAAGCCCGCGGTAACGACCAAGCCCGCGGCAACGCCAACCCCCTCGCCGTCGCCGACGGCGGCCTTCGAGGATCCGAACGTCGACATCGTCTACGGCGCCTATCAGCGCGGCCTCTACAAGACGGCCTTCGATCTCGCCATCACGCGCGCGCAGTATAACGGCGATGCCAAGGCGATGACGATGCTGGGCGAGCTCTATGCCAACGGGCTCGGCATCAAGCGCGACTATGCGAAGGCCGCCGCCTGGTACCAGCGAGCGGCCGATGCCGGCGACCGTGAAGGCATGTTTGCGCTCGCCATGATGCGGCTGGCTGGCCGCGGCGCCCCCGCCAATCGCGACCAGGCGGCCAAGCTGCTGGCTTCCGCGGCCAAGCTCGGCAACCCCAAGGCGGCCTACAATCTGGCGCTGCTTTATCTCGACGGCAACACGCTGCCACAGGACGTCAGGCGCGCCGCCGAGTTGCTGCGCGCCGCAGCCGACGCCGGCAATCCGGAGGCGCAATACGCGCTCGCGACCTTCTACAAGGAGGGCAACGGCGTGCCGAAGGACCTCGAGCGCGCGGTGCGGCTGCTGCAGGCGGCGTCGCTGGCCGACAATGTCGATGCCGAGGTCGAATACGCCATCGCGCTGTTCAATGGCACCGGCACGCCGAGGAACCAGCCGGCGGCAGTGGCGCTGCTGCGCAAGGCGGCGCGGCAGAACTCGCCGATCGCGCAGAACCGCCTCGCCCGCGTGCTGGTGAGCGGACTGGGGGCGCCGATGGACAAGATCGAGGGCTTCAAGTGGCACATTGTCGCCAAAACCGCAGGAAAAGGCGATCCTGAACTGGACGAAAGGTTCTCGGAGATCAGTCCTGAAGATCGCGCCAAGGCCGAGGAGGCGGCGCGCAAATGGATCGGCAACGCCGTCAAATGACGCCTTGACGGCGGCACATCTGCAGGGCACCCAGTCCCCAACCCCCTGACGGCATTGGGCCGTTCCCTCGCACCATAAGCTCGCATCATGCTGTATTCAGCCCTTATCAACGTCATGGTGAAAGCCGCGCGCCGCGCCGGCCGCAGCCTCAAGCGCGACCTCGGCGAGATCGAGCATCTGCAGGTGTCGCTGAAGGGACCGGCGAACTTCGTCACCAAGGCCGACAAGCGCGCCGAGGAGATGCTGTACGAGGACCTCGCCAAGGCGCGGCCGGGCTACGGCTTCATCGGCGAGGAAGGCGGCAGCCGCGAAGGCGCCGACAAGACCCACACCTGGATCGTCGATCCCCTCGACGGCACCACCAACTTCCTGCACGGCATCCCGCAATTTGCGATCTCGATCGGCCTGCGGCGCGAAGACACCATCATCGCCGGCGTGATCTACAACCCCGCCAATGACGAACTGTACATCGCCGAGCGCGGCAAGGGCGCATTCCTCAACGACCAGCGGCTGCGCGTCGCCGGCCGCCGCCGGCTCGACGAATGCGTGGTCGCCTGCGGCCTGCCGCATATCGGCCGCGGCGACCATGAGCTGGCGCTGAAGGAAATGGCCGCCCTGCAAACCAAGGTCGCCGGCTTCCGCCGCTTCGGCGCCGCCTCCCTCGACCTCGCCTTCGTCGCCGCCGGCCGCCTCGACGGCTACTGGGAACGCAATTTGCAGCCCTGGGATATCGCGGCGGGGCAGATCATGGTGCGCGAGGCTGGCGGGACGATCTCGGACATCGGCGGCAACGACGACGCGGTGAAGACGGGGCACGTGGTGTGCGGGAATGAGTACGTGCACGGGGAATTGGTGAAGATACTGGGGCCACTGGGGAAGTAGGGCGACAGTTCCAAGCGGCGCGCCGTCGCATCATCCGCGATCGGGTGATGCAGCCTTCCGGAGGCGGCGGAAGGAGGAGCCTCGGCGCTCCCAGCCAAAATGTTGAAAACAACCCCATGCACAGTAGCCGGCACCCGTCGAGAGCCGAAATAGACATTTGACACGTCGGGCAAATCAGCGAGATAAGTCCAACATCCACCGAACGAAGCGATTGTAACAGGTCGTGCGGGGACCATAGGTCGCCCGCAGGTCGCACCATGGCGCACCTGAATGCAGGACCCAAACGATGCCATCGGGCGCGCGGCGGCCATCTACCCCGCCGAACGCCGCGCGGCTTGTTCGCCAACATCGGCTTAATGGCGCACCACTCATGTTCGCTGAATTCGCAGCGGATGATTCGAGGCTCCGGTTTCGAAGCTTGAATGACGTGCAGGGGAGCGCCGTCAATCCGCACCGGCCTCGAGCGAAGCTGCCACTGCTCTGAATTTACTTCCGCTTTCGGAGGCATCGCCGACATGGCCGGACTTGCCGCTGGGTCGCCCGTGTAGCGATTGACCCAACTCGGACATGGGATCAAACCAGCGATTGCACTAATCGGGGCCAATTTTAGCCGCTACGATGTTGCCCGTTGAACCGGCGAGCGGGAGGTCGCATTGCCTCTCGCTTCATCGACGGAGGCATTGATGACCAACCTTTATTTTGAAGAACTGCAAATCGGAATCCGCAGCGCGGCGGGCCCCTATTCGCTCTCCAAGGAAGAGATTATCCGTTTCGCCAAACAATATGATCCGATACCCCGCCACATTGACGAGGAACTCGCGGCACAATCGGTCTTTGGCGGATTGACGGCATCGGGGTCGCATACGTTTGCGATCTACATCCTGCTCTCGGGTCAGCTTCAACCGCACTTCCAGGTCCTGATGGGCTTGGGTTGGGATGAGTTGAAGCTGACGAACCCGGTACGCCCGGGTGACGCGCTCGATCTCGAAATGACGGTTCTGGAGCTGCGCCCCTCGAAATCGAAACCTGACTGGGGAATTGTCCGCAATCGAAACCTGCTGCGCAATCAAAAACGCGAGACCGTGCTGGAATGCATTTCCACCATTTTCGTTGCGCGGCAAACGGAGGCGAACTCTCAACCCTAGCTACTCGGACTTCGTCGATAACTCCCAGATCGACATAATTGCATTCTTCTGTAAAATTCCCGTTGGCAAGGAAAACACGCGGGACACCAGATGCAGGAAATTTCGCTAGTTAGTTTCAGTGGCGTATTTGCTTTGCGGGAGGGCGTGAGTGAAAAAGAGTTTTTGCCGAGATTGCACGCCTTCTTCCAGCATTTCATAGATATGGGGTTTGCCACGGGCTATCGCGTTATGCGCCGCGAGGCGCTGGACGGCTTTGGCAAAACGCTACCGGCCTTCACGTATCGAGGTGAACTCGTCTATACCGACCTGGAGCGGGAGCATGCCGCGTACGAATATGTCAAACAGCATGGCGAGCAAGTAAACTCGCTGCATGTAGCTATGAACTCATTGGTCAAACCCGACGCAGACTTCTTTTTAGAGACGCGCATCGCATAGAGCACCAATGTCTGCCTGTGGCACAAAGCGTCAATTTGCGCAGTATAAGGCGACGTCCGGAGTTGCGGGTAAAGCCGACCTCCCGGTTGAACGCCCGGACATCTCAGTTTGACCCACAACAGACATCGCGAGTGCGATGAAAATATTGGGCCGTCGGCTCGCGCTTCTTGCCTATACGGCCATCAATCGACGACGGCTATCGCTTCGATCTCGACGAGCAATTCCGGCAGGGCTAGTGCCGGAACGCCGACGAGCGTGCTTGCCGGCGGTTTGCGACCAGCGAAGAACGGAGAACGCGCCGCGCCAATGACCGCCTGATGCTCGGGCTTATAGCCGACAACATAAGTGGTGATTTTGACGACATGCTGAAAATCCGCGCTGGCGGCGGCAAGGGCGAGACCCACGTTCTTCATGGCCTGTACGGTCTGAGCAGCCAAGTCATTCGGGTAAATGAGTTGGCCTTTTTCGTCGATCGACGCTTGCCCGGCCGTGTAGATTGTACGAGCGCCCGAGGTCACCACCACTTGTGAGAAACCCGGATTTTGAAACAAGCCCGTTGTGGGTGGATATTCGATCTTGGCCATGCCAACTCCTGACGCGGGAGCGCTCGCCGACGAGCGCGAAAGAATGTCGGCAGTGTAACAGTACTGATCGTCAGACAACAATCGATGTGCCGCGCCTCCAACGTCTCTTGGTGGCACGAAGCGGACCACCGAGCCGGTCTAACGATTTGATCGGGGTAGACCGGAAGTGGCCGCCCGGTGGCCAAAACAACGCGATTGACCCAAAGCGGACATGGCTTGCTGCGGTCATCTTTGTTGATTAGGTTTGGCGTCTCGCTCAGAGACTCCAATCAGGAGCAATACTCGAGAGCAAAGCCAATAGGATCGACCTGGTGAATCTATTCGAACAGAATGGGTGTTCTCATGTTTCGATACCTAATCATCTTCTTACTCGGCATTTTCTCTGCTTCATTCAACAGCTTGAACGCCTTCGGACAAAGCTGCGGCGCAACGCCGGTGGCCGTGCAAATCCTCGGCTCCGGCGGCCCCAGGATGAATCCCACTCGCGCGTCGTCGAGCTACCTATTCTGGCTCGATGGTCACGCAAGAATACTTATCGACATGGGTGGTGGTGCTCAGCACCGCTTTGGTGAGTCACAGGCGAAACTTGAAGACTTGTGGATGGTCGGCATAAGTCATCTTCATCCTGACCACGTTTCCGATTTGCCAGCATTTCTTTGGCTGAGCCATGAGGTTCGCAAGGAGCCACTTAAGATTTTCGGTCCGACCGGCAACGATGCAGCTCCCGACTTTGCTACTTTCCTCAATCGGCTTTTTGATGAGAAGACCGGGGCATTCCCTGTGCTTGGTTCGGCGCTAGGTGGGTCACATGGTGGTGGGGGCGTACGGCCTGACATCGGACGTGTTGTGGCCGGTGGCGTTCGACTTGAAGTCGGAGTGATCGATGTTGCCAATGCCGAACCGTCCATCGTCTTTCAGCGCGAGGGAACGACGGTGACGGCACAGAGAATTCCACATGGAAATATGCCAACCTTGGCCTACCGTGTGCAGACCGGAAACGTTTCGGTCGTGTTCAGCTCCGACCAGAATGGAACCGATCCGAGGTTCATAGAGTTCGCAAAAGGCGCAAACCTGCTAATCATGCATCTCGCAATCGCGCCCGGTGCTAACGTTCCGTTGCACGCGACGCCCGCCGTTGTCGGGCGGGTTGCTCAGGAGGCGGCGGTCAAGCAACTCATCGTGAGTCACTTCGGCCTGTTTGATCTCGATGCGGCCATCGCGGATTTACGAAAGTCCTACAACGGGCCGCTCATCGTCGGAGCGGACATGCAGTGCACGCCGGTGCAGTGAAAATACGGCCTCCGCTTGAGCCGATTTCTGTTATTGGCACCTTTGAGACATGCCCGCCTATCCTGAGAATGTCCTTTCACCGGGGCAGACCGGAAGTCGCCGTGATCCGGTCAAACCAACGCGAATGACCCATGACGGAAGTCACCGACCGGGCCAAAATATTCCTTCCAAGCCCGCCGAACCGGCCTTCCATGTCTCCAATTTTGGCGATTACATTGTCGCACTCGTATTTGCAGCCATTTTTCGCGCGGAGGGATCCATGACTTTGTCAAACGTCACCCGCCGAAGATTGATCGGCGGTCTCGCGGCCGGAGTAACCGCGGTCTCGGTAACTTCATCAAGCATCGGAAGCGCACGTGCTCAATCGGCACAGAAGACTTTTGTTCTTATTGGCGGCGCCTTTTACGGAGCTTGGTGTTGGCATCGCGTCACCGACAGGCTCGAAAAGCAGGGCCATAAAGTCTATGCGCTTACGCTTACAGGATTAGCAGAACGCTCGCACCTCCTAAGCAAAGACATAAATCTCGACACGCACATCACAGACATCGCAAATCTCGTCGAATGGGAAGACCTCACAGACATTTGCCTCGTTGCCCATTCGTATGCCGGATGTCCCGCATCGGGCGCGCTTGAGCGCATCGGAAACCGTGTGTCATCTATCGTCTGGGTTGATGCAATAAAGCCGGCCGACGGCCAGTCATTTCGAGACTTGGTCCCCTTCCCGATGGAGGAGGGTGCGATCAGCCGTCCAGCTCCGAAAGCTCTCCCTCCGACCGCCTTTAGCGACCCTAAAGACGTTGCTTGGGTTCTATCGAAAGTAACCCCACAACCGATTGGCACATGGCTACAACCGGTGAAGCTCTCCGGCGCACGCGAAAGGGTCGCGAAGAAGACCTACATCCGCTTACCCAAATTCCAGTTAGCCGCCTTGGACAAAGCGGCAGGGGAGTGCAAGTCCGATAATTCTTGGACCGTCCTCGAAAACACGACGTCTGGTCACTCAGTTATGATCGTCGAGCCGGATTGGTTGACTGGCGTGCTGGTGAAAGCAGCGTGAGACCGATCTGGCAACTTCTGGACTGTTGAATTGTGGCCGAGCGATCCGTCTCGCTCGGCTTGCGAGTAGCCCGCGTACGAACGGCCGCTTATGGCACGAACCGGACCGACAGGGCCGATCTAACGACGTCCGTTTTTCGCGGTAGGCCGGAAGCGACGGACGGCGGGTAGACCGACACGGATGACTCTAAGCAGACCGGCCGACATCAGTTCCTGCCCAAAATCAAACGTTACCTGTTGGCAGCGACTGCATGCTGCCGGCGCCTTCGTTTGTAGATCGATGCAAACCTGACGCAACGATCTATTTCACTGCGACGAAGACCGTTCACCCAGAAAATCCAGTTCGACGAAGATCACCGCTGTCTCGTAGGACCTGCAGCCCGCGAGCAAATGTTCTGGCGTGCCGCCTGTTAACCACGAAACAAGTATGCTGAAGCAAAACTTAAAAATTAAGATAAATTGAACTGATCGCGGAGCTCACCGATGCGGTGCGTCTCGTGAACAGCGAAAAACAGGGAGCCCCTTCTTCTTCGTGTGCCGTCGGCGGACGGTTGTGAATGCGGATGTAAATCCTCACTGCACCGGCGCGCGGAGAACCACACATGAAGCGGCTATTGTTGGCTGCCATCGTTGCGATGGCGGCGACCGAGCCTGCATGGGCTCAATCATCGACAGCAACGGGTACGGGCGTCGGCGTCGCAGGATCGACGTCAAGTTCCCAGTCAATCTCGGGGCAGGGCGGCACGGGGATCGCGTCGATCACCAGCAGCAGCAGCGTGCCGGCCGATCAGACGATCAGGAACGTACCGAGCGTTTTTTCGCCGGGCCTCGCGGCAGCCGGCCTCGAAACGTGCCTCGGGTCGATTTCCGCCGGCGGAGCGTTCGTCGGGACCGGGATCAGCTTCGGCACCACGGTCCCTGATCCCGCCTGCGCGGCGCGGCTCGATGCGCGAACGCTGTGGAGCATGGGCTTGAAGAAGGCCGCGGTGGCGCGACTTTGCCTCAACAGCGACATCTACCGCTCGATGCCGGAGGTTTGCGACAAATACCTGCCGCAGCGCGCGCAGGGCAATTCTGCCCCGCGGCCGCTCCCCGCACGCGTGGCGGAGGCGCAAGCCTCCGACGAGCAGCCTTACACCGGCGGCGACATCTGGCTGGTGGAAGGCACGACCGGAAAGACCCGACTTTGCAAGGATTACGATGTGGCCCAGCTGAGCTGCCGTGTCTGGGCCCGCACCGTCAGCCATTCTTCACCGAAGAAGGCGGCGGCAAGTGGTGAAAAGTCTCACACGGCGGCATCTGCCGCCCCGGCAACCGCCGTGGCGGAAATCCCAAGGAAGGAGAAGTCACAATGAAGAAGCTGTTGATGAGTGCCGCGTTCATCGCCCTGCTGTGCGACGCTATTCCGGCTGATGCCGGCTCCACGCTCGCCATCGGTGGCGGTGCCAATCTCGGTAATGTGACCACGCTCACCGGCGCTGGAGCGTTGGGCAACGCTGCGGCTGCGTCGGGGGCCAGTGGCGTCAATACCTCGGTGGGCAGCGGCGTTGCCGTTGCCACGCCTGCGGGGAGCCTCAGTGCGGGCATTGGCACGTCCATCGGTCAGTCAACCGGTCAGTCCGGTGCTGTGGCCGGTCCGAATGGCGCGGCCTTGAGCGGTGCCTTCTCCAACAATGGCGGTCTCGGAGTGGGTGGAGGCTTCACCAACGTGCTACCATAATCCCGACGACAGCAGCATGGTGGCAAATCTTCGTCACCATGCTGCTGATCGAGTGGCGGTGCTGCGAAATCAGCTGGCCGCCGCCATCGGCATTTCCGCTTGTGGCACATAGCGTCGTTTCGCTGCTATGCAGCTGCACATCGGGTATCGGGGCATAGCGGACTCTGGCGCGGCGTCAGCCCGGCAAGTTTATGGGTTCATGGACTGGATGCATCGGCCGCCGCCTGCGCCAAGGCTTCTCGACGGACCCGAGACCGCAAGTCCCGGCGAAGCTCTGGCGTCGCGGGGCACATGACGAGCGTCAGGATTTGGCCGGCGCCGGCGGCCCATACGGCTCCGGCTCCGCCGCCTCCTCCACCTTCTCCCGGTCCCCCGCCAGCACGCGCTGCACGCTCACAAAGAACACCGGCACCATCAGCAGCGCCAGGATCACCACGGCGATCATGCCGCCCATGACGCTGGTGCCGAGCGCCTGCTGGCTGGCGCCGCCGGCGCCGGTGGCGATCGCCATCGGCAGCACGCCGCAGACGAAGGCGAGGCCCGTCATCAGGATCGGGCGGAATCGAAGCGAGCACGCTTCGATCGTGGCCTCGACCAGCGGCTTGCCCTGCGCGCGCAGATCCTTGGCGAATTCGATGATGAGGATGGCGTCCTTTGCCGCCAGCCCGATGATGGTGATCAGGCCGACGGTGAAGTAGACGTCGTTCGGCAGGCCGCGCATGGTGGCGGCAATCACCGCGCCGCAGATGCCGAGCGGCACCGTCAGCAGCACCGCGAGCGGAATGGTCCAGCTTTCATAGAGCGCAGCGAGCAAGAGGAATACCACCAGCACCGAGAGGCCGAGCAGGAACGGCGCCTGCGAGCCCGACAGTTTTTCCTGCAGCGACTGCCCGGTCCATTCGTAGCCGAAGCCGCGCGGCAGCTTGCCCGCGAGCCGCTCCATCTCGGCGATGGCGTCGCCGGACGTGAAGCCGGGTTTGGCTTCGCCGGAGATGCGCACGGCGGGATAGTAGTTGAAGCCCGCGATCTGGGTTGGGCCCTTCGACCATTGCACCGTGGCGAAGGCGGAGAACGGCACCAATTGCCCGCGGCTGTTCTTGACGTTGTAATTGAGGATGTCGTCGGCGTTCATGCGGCTCGTGCGGTCGGCCTGCACGATGACGCGCTGCATTCGCCCGCGGTTCGGGAAGTCGTTGATGTAGTTCGAACCGAGATTGGTCGAGATGGTCTGGTTGATGTCCTCGAAGGTGACGCCGAAACGCGCCGGCCTTCTCGCGGTCGATCATCAGGTTGACCTGCGGCGCCGGCGGCAGGCCCTCGACATAGACCTTCTGCAGCACGCGGCCGGCATTGGCTTCGGCGATCAGCCGGTCGGCGGCGGCGACCAGCGCCGGATAGCCTTTCTGGCCGCGGTCCTGCAGCCGGAACGAGAAGCCCGAGGAGTTGCCGAGATTGTCGATTGGCGGCGGCTGCAGCGCCGAAATTTTGGCGTCGCGGATCGAGGACAGATCGCGGTTGATGTCGGCGACGATGGCCGCGGCGGAATCCTTCGGGCCTCGTTCATGCCAGTCCTTCAGCGTGATGAAGGCCTGCGCGGTGTTCATGCCCTGGCCGAGGAAACTGAAGCCGGTCAGGAAGGTGACGTCCTCGACGCCGGCACGATTGAGCAGATACTTCTCCACGGCCTCGACGGCAGCCTCGGTGCGGGCATAGGACGAGTCTGACGGCGTCTGCACGTCGGTGGTGATGAAGCCCTGGTCGTCGACCGGCAGGAAGCCGCCGGGCAGCCGGACGAAGGCGTAAGCGAGCCCGACCAGCAGCGCCGCGTAAATCAGCATCAGCCGCCCGGTGCGCTTCAGCGATCCCTTCACCGTGCGCGTATAGCCGCCGCGGCTGGAATCCAGCATGCGGTTGAACCAGCCGAACACGCCCTTGCGCGCATGGCCGTGGCCGGCTGCGACCGGCTTCAGGAGCGTGGCGCACAAAGCCGGGCGTCAGCGAAAGTGCCAGCAGCGCGGAGAAGGCAATGGCCGAGACCATGGTGACGGAGAACTGGCGGTAGATGATGCCGACCGATCCCGGAAAGAACGCCATCGGCACGAACACCGCCATCAGCACCAGCGTGATGCCGATGATGGCGCCTGATATCTGCGACATCGCCTTGCGGGTGGCTTCCTTCGGCGGCAGGCCCTCCTCCGCCATGATGCGCTCGACGTTCTCGACCACGACGATGGCGTCGTCGACGAGAATGCCGACCGCCAGCACCATGCCGAACATCGTCAGCATGTTGATGGAATAGCCGGCCACCATCAGCATCGCGCAGGTGCCGAGCAGCGCCACCGGCACCACGATGGTCGGGATGATGGTGTAACGGATGTTCTGCAGGAACAGGAACATCACGATGAAGACCAGCACCACCGCCTCGACCAGCGTCGTCAGCACCTTGTTGATCGAGGCCTTGACGACGGGGGTGATGTTGTAGGGGATTTCGTAGCCGATATTGGTCGGGAAGAACTTTGACAGTTCCTTCATCTTGGCTTCGACGGCGCTGGCGGTCTGCAGCGCGTTGCCGGTCGGCGACAGCAGCACCGAAAGGCCCGCGGTCGGCTTGCCGTTGAGCCGCGTGTTGAACTGGTAGCTCAGGCCGCCGATCTCGATGCGCGCGACGTCGCGCAACCGCACGGTCGAGCCGTCCGCGATTGGCGCGCAGCGTGATCGCGCCGAATTCATCCGGTGAAGAGAGCTGACCCTTGACCAGCACCAGCGCGGAAATCTTCTGTTCCGGCGTGCTCGGCTCGGCGCCGACGCTGCCCGAGGCGACCTGCGCGTTCTGGGCTGAAATCGCCTTGTTGACGTCGTCGGCGGTGAGGCCGTAGCCGACGAGCTTTGCCGGATCGATCCAGATCCGCAACGAGCGTTCGGTGGAGTAGAGCGTGGCGCGGCCGACGCCGGGAATGCGCCTGATCTCGCCGAGCACGTTGCGGATCATGAAATCGCCGAGGCCGATTTCGTCGAGCGAGCCGTCGGTCGAGCTCAGCGTGATGATCTGCAGCACGGCGCTGGATGCTTCCTCGACCAGGATGCCTTGTTGAATCACCGCACGCGGAAGCCGCGCCTCGACGCGCTTGAGGCGGTTCTGCACTTCCACCGAGGCCGCACCGGTGTCGGTGCCGGGCACGAAGTTGGCCGTTATTTCGACCTGCCCCAGCGAGTCAGAGGTGGATTCGAAATTGAGGATGCCGGAGGCGCCGTTGAGTTCCTCCTCGATCAGCCGCGTGACGCTGTTGTAGAGGTTTTCAGGCGACGCGCCGGGATAGCTGGTCGAGATCGAGATCGAGGGCGGCGCGATGATCGGATATTGCGCGACCGCCAGCAGCGGAATCGAGATCGCGCCGATCAGGCAGATGAAAAGCGCGACCACCCAGGCGAAGATCGGCCTGTCGATGAAGAAGGAGGGCATATCCCGGTCTCAGCGGGCGGCTTGCGTCGTCGGCGCGCCCGGTATGCTACCCACCGAGGCATCCGCATCGATCCACGCCTTCGACTTGACCTTGTCGCCGGGCACGAATTTCTGGAACCCGTCGACGATGACGCGATCGCCGTCCTTGAGACCTTCGCTCACCAGCCAGACGCCGTCCTGTATCGCGCCGGTGCGGACCGGCTGCGTCGCCACCCGGCCGTCGTCCTTGACCACGAACACCTCGCTGCCGCCGCCGGCGTCGCGCTGGATCGCCTGCTGCGGCACGGCCATGGCGTCGGAATCGATGCCCTGCTCGATCAGGACGCGGACATACATGCCCGGCAGCAACTCGCGATGCGGATTCGGAAACTGTCCGCGCAGCGTGACCTGTCCGGTATAGGCATCCACCTTGGCTTCGGAAAACAAGAGCTTGCCGGGAACCGGATAGACCGTTCCATCGTCGAGCACGAGGCGTACCTTGGCGGCGTCGGGCGCAATCCTGTCGAGATCGCCATTGTCGAAGGCACGGCGCAGCTTGTTCATCTCCGATACCGATTGGGTGAAGTCGGCGTAGATCGTGTCGAGTTGCTGGATCGTGGCGAGGCTGGTCGTATCGTTCTGCACCACGAGCGCGCCCTCGCTGACCAGCGCCGCACCGACGACGCCGCTGATCGGCGCACGAATCGTCGCGTAATCGAGGTTCAGCCTGGCGCGCGCGACTTCGGCCCTGCGGCTGCCGACCTCGGCCTCGGCCTGGCGCTGGGCCGCGATGGCCTTTTCGTTCTCGGCCTCGGGCGCCGCGCGCTGGCTGGTCAGCGTCGCGATGCGCCGCGCATGCTGCGTCGCCAGATCGAGCGCGGCTGCCGCCTTGTCGAGCGCGGCTTCGCTGGCCTGCAACTCGACTTCGAACGGTTTCGGGTCGATCCGGTAGAGAGGATCGCCTGCCTTCACTTCGGTGCCTTGCTGAAACAAGCGTTCGACGACGATACCCGAGACGCGGGCCCGAACATCCGAAACGCGGGTCGGTGCGATCCGGCCAGGCAGCTCACGGGTGATTGCGCGGGCTTGAGGTCGTACGGTGAAGGTGCCCACTTCGGGCTCGATCGGTTTTGCCGCCGCTGACGCAGCTATCGGTTCGTTGCAGCCAGCCAACAGCGGCGCCATCGCAGCCAACATCGAAATGATGCATGCCGATTGCGTTCGTAGTCCGGACATTGAAAGCATTGCCCCAGTTCAAGTTGAGCGCGAATTGAGCGTTCGCGATGTTGTCGCAGGTTGTCTTGGGAACCCACGGTTGATGGGAAACAGGATACGGAGCGACTGCTGCAATGCAATACGCCAACGCGGCGGCTCAATGTCACACGAAACTATCGCGCTGAATTCGCGGGCATTTTTCGGGATTCACTCGATTGTGAGCCGGTTCCATTTTCATGCCCGGCAACGAGGCGTCAGAAACGAATAAAAACTTATCAATTAGTCGCACGATAAGGCGGCGACACGCACGATTTTGAGGCGAGCTGCACGAATCAGTAAACGATTGGTTAAGCCACATCCTGCAGCCGGTAATGGCTGACACCCACTCGCTGCCATTGGCGTAACCGAACAGGCCCGCGGCGGCGCGAAGGAACCAGCGCCAGCGCCGCCTCCACAACGCGGTCTCGCCGCCATGGACCCTGCGAAGCACGCGCTCGATCTCGTCGCGATGGGAATCGAAGTTGCCCAGCCAGTCGTGCGCGATCATGCTTACGGCGGCCGCGGAAAGAACCGGCTGGTGCGCAATTGGTAGTCGCGATAGCGATCGCCACGCGAGCGCAACATCTGTTGTTCCAGTGGCGGGATGCCGGTGACGTAGACCAGGATCCAGTACATGAAGACCGGGCCCAGCAGCGCCGCAAAACCCCACGGATAGGAAAGCGGGTCGCCCAACGAAATGCCGATCACGGGATAGGCCAGCCACCCGAACCATTCGAAGAAATAATTGGGATGGCGCGACCAGCGCCACAGTCCGACATCGCAAACCCTGCCCTTGTTGCCGGGATCGGTGCGGAACGCCTTGAGTTGCGCATCCGCCCGCGCCTCGCCGGCGATGCCGGCCAGCAGGATCAGCGCGCCCACATAATCCGCCGGCCGCAGCCCGTCGCCGGGCACGTGGGCTGCGACAAAGATCGCGAATGCCAGCGGGATCGATCCGAGCCCCTGATTCTGGAGAAAGATGAACATCCTCCGCGGCGAATCGGCTCCCCATTCCCTGGCGAAATCCGCGTAGCGGGGATCGTCCGAGATCCCCGCACTGCGGATCGCAATGTGAATCCCGAGCCGCAGCGACCAGATCGCGACCAGCGCCGCCACCAGCCATTGCCGGGCATTTTGCGGGGCTCCCTCGATCGGCCACATGGCGCTTCCGACGCCGACCAGGCCAAGCGAAAAGGTCCAGATGGTGTCGACCCAGCCGGAATTGCCGGTCCGCTGCTGCACCACCCAGGCACCCGCCATCAGCACCGAAAGCGACGCGGCAATAGCCATCAGCGCCTTGAGATATAACGCCGTCATGAAAAATCCCGGTTGGACATCGAACTGTTGCAAAATACGTTGATGTCAAAGCCGGGTTTCAGGCACGGGTTCCACCACCGTCCACCTGAAATCGCGGCTTCCCAGCTTTTTTCTCCAGCCCGCTGTGCCATATTGGTTCCCCAGCGCCGCTTTTCGTAACGGATGACACCCGCAAATGCCCTCAGGCCCTCCCTCCCGCTCCGAAATGGAGATCGAACTGAGCAAACTGTCTTCGCCCCGGATTTTTCTGGTGCGGATGCTGGTGTTTCTGGTGCTGTGCGCCCTGGTCATGGTCGTGCTCTACAAGCAGATCATCGTCGCGTTCTTTGCCAATCCCGGCCTCAACGCGCTGATCGGCGCGGTGCTGCTGATCGGCATCATCCTGTCGTTCCGGCAGGTGATCCGGCTCTACCCGGAGGTCGCCTGGGTCAACAATTTCCGCATCGCCGATCCCGGTCTGGCGATCGACCGCCGCCCGAAACTGCTGGCACCGATGGCGGCGATCCTCGGCGGCGAGCGCTCGGGGCGGATGACGATCTCGCAGCAGACCATGCGGCATTTGCTGGATTCGATCGCGACGCGGCTGGATGAAGCGCGCGATATTTCCCGCTATATGACGGGCTTGCTGGTCTTTCTCGGCCTGCTCGGCACCTTCTGGGGCCTGATCGAAACCGTCGGCTCCGTCGGCAAGGTGATCGACGGCCTGAAGGCCGGCGGCGATGCCGGCTCGCTGTTCGACACCCTGAAAGAGGGGCTGGCCGCGCCGCTCGGCGGCATGGGCATTTCGTTCTCGTCCTCGCTGTTCGGCCTCGCCGGCTCGCTGATCCTGGGCTTTCTCGACCTGCAGTCGAGCCAGGCGCAGAACCGCTTCTACACCGACCTCGAGGACTGGCTCGCCTCCACCGTGCGCGAATATGGCGACGGCGGATCCGGCATCGGCGGCGAATTGCAACATGCGATGGAACGGATACGCACGGTGCTCGAGGAGGGCGGCGGCGGCCGCAGCACCACAGCGGCGATGGCCAACCTCGCCGAGGCCATCCAGGGCCTGGTCGCGCATATGCGCACCGAGCAGCAGATGATCCGCGAATGGGCCGACGGCCAGGGCGAACAGAACCGCGAGATCAAGAAGCTGCTGGAGCGGATCGCCAGGCAGCCCGAGAAGAGCTGACCAATATTAATTAGCAAGAGAGAAGCCGATGGCCCTCGCCCGTGCACGCCGCAGCGAATCCGGTTTCAACTACTGGCCGGGATTCGTCGACGCATTGTCGACGCTGGTGCTGTCGATCGTTTTCCTGCTGTCGGTGTTCTTGGTGGTGCAGTTCTTCCTGTCGCAGGAAGTCACCGGCAAGGACAAGGCGCTGGAGCAGCTCAATGCCAAGATCGCGCAGCTCAACGACCTGCTGTCGCTGGAAAAACTCGGCAAGATCGCGCTCGACGACCAGGTCGGGCAATTGCGCGCCGGCCTCGCCGCCGCCGAAGGCGAGCGCGACCGCATCAAGGGGCTTTACGAGGGGCTGGCGGGCGCCGGCGGCGACGCCCAGGGCCGCGCCAACGAGCTCAACAAGGCGCTCGAATCCGAAAAGACGGTGTCTTCGCGCGCGCTCGCCCAGATCGAGGTGCTGAACCAGCAGATCAGTGCGCTGCGCCGCCAGCTCGCGGCGCTCGAGGAAGCGCTGGAGGCCTCCGAGAAGCGCGACAAGGAATCGCAGGGGCGGATCGCCGATCTCGGCCAGCGCCTGAACGTCGCGCTCGCCCAGCGCGTGCAGGAATTGTCGCGCTACCGTTCGGAATTCTTCGGCCGCCTGCGCGCCATTCTGGGTAATCGCCCCGATATCCGTATCGTCGGCGACCGCTTCGTCTTTCAGTCGGAAGTATTTTTTGACACCGGTCAGGCGTTGCTGCTGCCCGAGGGCCGCGCCGAGCTCGACAAGCTCGCCACCGCGCTGATCGACCTGGACAAGCAGATTCCGAGCGAGATCGCCTGGGTGCTGCGGGTCGACGGCCACACCGACATACGGCCGATCAACTCGCCGCTGTTCAAGTCGAACTGGGAATTGTCGTCGGCGCGCGCCATCTCCGTGGTGCAATATCTGATTTTCCTCGGCGTTCCCGCGCAGCGGCTGGTCGCCGCCGGCTTTGCCGAATTCCAGCCGCTCGACACCGCGCCAACCGAAGAAGCCTACAAGCGTAACCGCCGCATCGAGCTGAAGCTTACGGAACGATAGGGCATGATCCCGAAAAGTGGGCACCGGTTTTCGGATCAGATCATGCCCAATAAAAACGTCGCTACGCGATGACCGTAGATTTCACGCTCCGTCCCTATCGTCCCGAGGACGAAGACGCGGCGGTCGAGCTGTGGCGGCTGACCTGGCAGAAAGCCTATCCTTCGATCGATTTCACCGCGCGCGTGGCGTGGTGGCGCGAGCGCTGGCGCAGCGAGCTGGTGGCGAATGCTTCGATCATCGTCGCCGAACAGGCGCAAACCCTGACCGGCTTCGTGACCATCGATGGCAACGGCTACCTCGATCAGCTCGTGGTCAGCCCGGATCACTGGGGCTCGAAACTCGCCACCGCGCTGGTCGACGAAGCCAAACGCCTGTCGCCGGGCGGCGTCACGCTTCTGGTCAACAAGGACAACGCCCGCGCCATCCGCTTCTATGAACGCAACGGTTTCGAGCATGCCGGCGACGACGTGAATCCGACTTCGGGAAGGCCGGTACTGAAAATGGCGTGGCGAGCGTGATATCCGTCACGGCCTTGACGGCAGGGAACCTCTAGTCAGTTCGGCGATTGCAGGCCCAACGGCGGAGACGATCACATGACGCTGGCTGAATTTGCCAAGGGTTCGACGACGTTTGCGGTCGTGATCGTCGCCGGACTGCTTTCGGAGGCCTATCTGGATCGGCATCTCGCCGCGCGTGAGACCGACAAAAAAGCGGCGCCAAGCGATAGCGCCGCTGCGCCAGCGCCGGCATGCGTCGGGAAAGACGGCTCCTGGAAAAATTGGCCGTGGTCGAACGTGCCGATATTGTCGCCGAAATGCCGCGAGGATCGTTAGCCTCACACACCCCGAAACAGCACGCCAATCATCAATGCGACATAGGCGATGGACAGAACGTCGAAGACCCGCGACGAACTGATGATCGGGACGGAAACGTGAGCATAATGAACGAGAAAGGCGATAGCGGCCAGCACCAGCGAAATCAGGAATATCACGAGCGACGGCGGCGTCAGCGCAAAACCTGCGCGGCGGTAAGGCATGCCCCTCTCCTGTTCGATCGAACCCAGATTTGAACGGGGTTACAACAGGCACGCGACGTTCTGGTTCCCGCCTTTTTCTATGCCCCCTCGAACTGCAGCCGCGCCAGCCGTGCGTACAACCCGTTCGCCGCAACCAGCTCCGCATGCGTGCCCTGCTCGACGATCCTGCCCTGGTCCATCACCATGATGCGGTCGCAGGACAGCACGGTAGCGAGGCGATGCGCGATCACGAGCGTGGTGCGATGGCGCATCAATTCTTCCAGCGCGGTCTGCACCAGCGTCTCGCTTTCTGCATCGAGCGCGGAAGTGGCTTCGTCGAGCAACAGCAACGGCGCGTCGCGCAGGATCGCGCGCGCGATCGCGATGCGCTGGCGCTGGCCGCCGGACAGCGTTACACCGCGCTCGCCGAGCTGCGCCGCGAAGCCGCCGGGCAGGCGGCGCAGGAATTCGGTGGCATGGGCCAGATCGGCGGCGCGCTCGACCTCGGCATCGGTCGCATCGGGCCGGCCGAAGCGGATGTTTTCGCGCGCACTGGCGGCGAACACGACGGAGTCCTGCGGCACCAGCGCGATGCGCGCGCGGACGTCGACCGGATCGGCCGATTTGACCGGTACGCCGTCGAGCGAAATCGTGCCGCATGCCGGATCGTAGAAGCGCAGCAGGAGATGAAACAGCGTGCTCTTGCCCGCCCCTGACGGGCCGACGATCGCGACCTTTTCGCCCGCCCTGACCGCGAGCGAGACATTGTCGATCGCAAGCACGTCCGGCCGCGCCGGATAGGCGAAGCTCACCTTTTCAAAACCGACATCGCCGCGCGCCGGCTGCGGCAGCGCTGCCGGCTGCGGCGGGGCCGTGATCTGCGATTTGACCCGCAGGATCTCGAACAACCGCTCGGCGGCGCCAGACGCAGCCGAGACTTCGCCCCAGACCTCGCTGAGCTGGCCGAGACCCGTGGCTGCGAACGCCGCATAGAGCACGAACTGGCCAAGGCGACCCGGCGTGATCGCACCGGTCAGCACGTCGTGCGAGCCGACCCACAGGATCGCCACGACGCTGGAGAACACGATGAAGATGATGATCAACGTCAGCACCGCGCGCGCCCGTGTCGAGCTGCGCGCCGCCTCATAGGCCTGTTCGACCTCGCCGCCGAAGCGGTTGGTCGCCATCCGCTCGCTGGTGTAGGCCTGCACCGTCCTGATCGCGCCGATCAGTTCGGAGGCGTAGGCGCTGGCGTCCGCCAGCGTATCCTGGGCGTTGCGCGACAGCCGCCGTACCCAGCGCCCGAACGCGACCAGCGGAATCACGATCAGCGGAATCGCCAGCAGCACGAAGCCCGACAATTTCGGGCTCGTGAACACCATCATGGCGGTGGCGCCGATGAACAGCATCACGTTGCGCAGCGCGATCGATACCGACGCGCCGACCGCGGATTTGATCTGGGTGGTATCGGCGGTCAGCCGCGACACCAGTTCGCCCGAGCGCGCGGAATCGAAGAAGGCGGGCGACAGCGAGACCAGATGCGCGAACACGTCGCGCCTGAGATCGGCGACGATGCGCTCGCCGATCGTCATGACGAGGTAGTAGCGCGACGCGCTGGCCGCAGCCAGCACCGCGACAACGGCGATCATGACGCTGAAATAGCTGTTGATCAGGGCGATGCCTTCGGGGCTGAAGCCGAAATCGATCATGCGCCTGACCGCGATCGGCACGACCAGCGTGGTGATCGCGGCAATCGTCAGCGAGATGAAGGCGAGCACCGCGCGTCCGCGGTAGCGGGCGACATAGGGCGCCAATGCCAGGAGCGGCCGCAGCTTGGCGCCGGTCTTGGCCGGCGACTCCGTCAACTGGCTCTCGATGAAGGCCTCTTCATCGAGCAGGGCGTCGCGCGGCGGCGTGCCGCGGGGGGCTTCGATTTGTTCCACTGCGCTCATGAAATCCGACCCGTTTTTCAGCCCTCAGATAGGCCCCGCGGCCCCCTCTGGCAAATCCGGGAGATTCCCAATCGGGCACAATACGTAGCTTGTTTTGGTGGCCTTACTAAGTTATAGAGCCGGCCAAATCCCGTACCCATTGCCATTTGAGACGGGCGCCGGCGCGCCGAAGGATATGCCATGAAAGCCGAAATTCATCCGAATTATCATACGATTACGGTCGTGATGACCGACGGGACCGAGTACCAGACCCGCTCCACCTGGGGCAAGGAAGGCGACAAGCTGAACCTCGATATCGACCCCAAGTCGCATCCGGCCTGGACCGGCGGCTCGCAGCAGCTGCTCGACCGCGGCGGCCGCGTGTCGCGCTTCCAGAAAAAGTTTTCGGGTTTTCTCAAAAAGGACTGAGGGTTTTCGGACCCCTCCCCGTTCCCGCCCAGAATGCAAAAACGCCCCGGATGCCGGGGCGTTTTTTGTTGAGCCGTCATTGCGAGGAGCAAAGCGACGAAGCAATCCATCTCGCCGCGAGCGGAGCAATGGATTGCTTCGCTTCGCTCGCAATGACGGCTGAGAGAATTACTGCTCGAACGCCGCCTTCAGGCGGTTGAGCTGCGGCACCAGCGGGTTGCCGATCGGGGCACGCTCAGCGACGGGCGAATGGATCGTGGTGTCGAGCCGGCGAACCCGCGTCTGCAGGCTCATCGAGCGCGCAATCAGATCCTGCAATTGCTGCGGCAGCTTGGCGATCATGTCCTCAGCACCGGGATCGGCGGCCGTGAGCTTGACCTTGGTCTTTTCCCGATTGGCCTGGGTCAGCGTCATCTCGCCTTCCTTGACCGCGCGATGCAGCAACAGCCAGGACGCCAGCTGCATCAGGCGGGTGGTGAGGCGCATGCTTTCGGTTGCGTAAGTGAGGCTGACGGAGCGTTCGAGCGCCTTGGCCTCGGTGCGGCCGTCGCCGTCGAGGTAGGCGGCGGTTTCCTCAACGAGGTCCATGCCTTCCCGAAACAGAACTCCGAATGCCGCAGAATTGGTGAGCCGCTCGCTGAACTGAACGAGCGCGGATTCGCTTTGCGAACGGTCCGCCATGGTTAACGCCCTCACGCCACTATTTGCCCCACCGGCTGTGAACCACCGGCTTATGATGAACAAATCATTGCTCGGGCGAGGTCGAGAGTCCAGCGGCAACCGGATTTATGGTTTCCAGCGTATGGGGGCACAAAATAGCCGCGCTGCGCACAAAAAAGAGCCGCCGTTTCCGGCGGCTTTTGAAGTTGATAACAGGGAGGCGTCAAACAGAGTGGACAGGAGCCACTCGGTGTCCAAACGAGGACAATGTCAGTCATAAAGGAGAAAGCTTAATCCTTCGTAAACGAGCGATTTTCTTCAGGGATTATTTGCCATGTCGGCCAGTGGCCGAGTATTTGGATTGACTCGTTCCTTGCACGACTCCGTAGCCCAGATGGAGCGCAGCGCAATCCGGCGCCGGTGTAACCCGATGGAGCGTTGCCGGATTGCGCTGCGCTCCATCCGCGCTACAGGTCTGTGCCCAGCAAGGCAGGCGAAATCACGTCTTGAAAAAACTGTTCGCGGCATCCTTTGACGCGCGCTTTTTCGTGACCGCTTCCTGCAGCCGTTCGATTTCCGAATTCATCAGCGCGATGCGCTCGGTCAATTCCTCGACCGACAGCAGCGACAGGTCCTGGCCGATCTCGTGGGTGATTTTCTTCCGCGGCTTGTCGTCATCCTCGATCGCCATGCGTTTCTCCTTGCGCTGGGCGGTGTCCGCAGCGGTTGCCAGCCGGAGCCGGGCTGGCTAATCAGGGGCTGCCTTCAAATTCTTGAGCATTTCGCAAGGACAAATCATGGAAAAGCTGCCCGCGCAAATGACCGTCGTCGGCATCAGCAAGCCCGGCGGCCCCGAGGTGCTGTTGCCTGAAACCCGCAGCCTGCCGATGCCCGGTCCGGGCGAAATCCTGGTCAAGGTGATGGCGGCCGGCGTCAACCGCCCGGATGTCGCGCAGCGTTCCGGCGCCTATCCGCCGCCGCCCGGCGCCAGCGACCTGCCCGGCCTTGAAATCGCGGGCGAAGTGGTCGCGCTCGGCGCGGGCGCGGCAAAACACAAGCTCGGCGACAAGGTGATGTCGCTGGTGGCGGGCGGCGGCTACGCCCAATATTGCATTGCGCAAGACGCGCAAGCGATGGCGGTGCCGCCGTCGCTCTCGATCCAGGAAGCCGGCGCGCTCCCGGAAACGCTGATGACGGTCTGGCACAATGTGTTCGAGCGCGGCGGGCTGAAGCCGGGCGAGACCTTGCTGATCCACGGCGGCTCATCCGGCATCGGCACCATGGCGATCCAGCTCGCCAAGGCATTCGGCGCGAAAGTGATCGTGACCGTCGGCTCGCAGGACAAGATCGACGCCTGCCTGAAACTCGGCGCTGACCGCGCCATCAACTACAAGACCGAAGACTTCGTCGCCGCGGTCAAGGCGGAGACCGACAATGTGGGCGCCAACCTGATCCTCGACATGGTTGCCGGCGACTATGTCGATCGCAATTATGACGCCGCCGCGGTCGACGGCCGTATCGTGCAGATCGCAACCCTCAACGGACCCAAGGTCACCGTCAACATTGCCAAGGTGATGGTGAAGCGGCTGACCCACACCGGCTCAACTTTGCGCCCCCGTACTAATGCGGATAAGGCGGCGATGGTCGCGGCGATCGAGGCCAAGGTGATGCCGCTATTGCGCGAAGGACGGGTAAAACCGCTGATGGACAGCTCATTCCCGCTGGAAAAAGCCGCTGACGCACATCGGCGGATGGAGACCAGCGCACATATTGGCAAAATTGTGTTGGCGGTTTAACGATCACCAGCGAAGCACAGGGTGGAAACCCTTTGATTTGCTTCGCTTTCATGTCATTTATCGCGGCTACGCCGACCCGTTCGCTGGGCCGGGAAATCGTTGGTCGCGGAGTACTGACATTGCGTCTGATCAGGTGCCTTGCGCAGCTTGCGCTGGGCCTCATGATTGTTGCGGCTGCGCCTGCGGCGCACGCCATTGACGCGGTCAGCGTCCGCAGTGACGCGCCTGCCATCGACCTTACCGCCGTGCTCGACCACCAGCGCAGCGAAACCGACCGCATCCAGGTTTCGACGGCGCCGGGAACCGACGGCATCGTCCGCCGCATCGAGGTCCGCGCCCGCGAGGGCGGGCAGAACTGGGTGGTGTTCGCGCTGGCCAACAACACCGACGACCAGCTCGATCGCCTGATCGTCGCGCCGCATTATCGCATCGTGTCGTCCGGCCTGCTGTGGCCCGACCTCGGGCTGTCGCGCATCGCGACGATCACGCCGTCGGTCGGCGATCGTCCCGAACGTCAGGAAAGCGCCACCGCCGACATCTTCCGCATCACGCTCGATCCCGGCGCCGTCGTCACCTTTGTTGCGGAACTGCGCACCGACAAGCTGCCGCAGCTCTATCTGTGGGAACCCGACGCCTACAAGGACAAGGTCAACTCGTTCACGCTCTATCAAGGCATCGTGATCGGCATCTCCGGCCTGCTGGCCCTCGTGCTCACCATCCTGTTCGTGGTCAAGGGCAGCATCATGTTCCCGGCGGCGGCCGCGCTGGCCTGGGCGGTGCTGGTCTATATCGGCGTCGATTTCGGCTTCTGGGGCAAGGTGCTCGACATGTCGAACAACGCCGAGCGCGTCTGGCGCGCGGCGGGCGAAGCAATCCTGGCAGCGACGCTACTGGTGTTCCTGTTCGCCTATCTCAATCTCAGCCGCTGGCATGTGCGCTATTCCCACATCACCGTCGGCTGGCTGGCGTTCCTCGGCTCGCTGGTGGCGCTGGCGCTGTTCGATCCCGCGGTCGCCTCCGGCATCGCGCGCATTTCGCTGGTGCTGATCGCCTTCGCCGGCTTCGCGCTGATCGTCTATCTCTCGACGCATGGTTTCGACCGCGCGGTGCTGTTGATTCCGACCTGGTTCCTGCTGGTGGTCTGGGTGATCGCGGCCGGCATGACGGTGGGAGGCTCCGTCACCAACGACATCGTCGGCCCGGCGCTGCTCGGCGGCCTCGTGCTGATCGTGATGCTGATCGGATTTACGGTGATGCAGCACGCCTTCGCCGGCGGCGGCGCGACCACCGGCATCGTATCCGACGTCGAGCGTCGCGCGCTGGCGCTGACGGGCTCCGGCGACCTGATCTGGGACTGGGACGTCTCCGCCGACAAGGTGTTCACGAGTCCCGAAACCGAAAGCCTGCTCGGGCTCAAACGCGGCACGCTGGAAGGCCCCGCCGCAAAGTGGCTGGAGGTGCTGCATCCGCTCGATCAGGATCGCTTCCGCGCCGCGCTGGACAGCGTGCTCGACCAGCGCCGCGGGCGGCTGGTGCAGGATTTCCGCCTGCGCACGCCCGACGGCCATTTCATGTGGTTCGCGCTGAAGGCGCGCCCGGTGGTCGGCTCCGACGGCGAAGTCTCGCGCGTGGTCGGCACGCTCACCGACGTCACCGACATCAAGAACGCCGAAGAGCGCATGCTGCACGACTCCGTGCATGACAACCTCACGGGTCTTCCGAACCGCAAATTGTTCATGGACCGCCTCGGCGCGGTCGCCAATTTCACCAAGAGCATGCCGACCCTGCGGCCGACGCTGATGGTGATCGACCTCGACCGCTTCAAGCAGGTCAATGATTCCGTCGGCATCGCGGTCGGCGACTCCATCCTGCTGACACTGGCACGGCGGCTGACGCGCATCCTCAAACCGCAGGATACGCTGGCGCGGCTCGCTGGCGACCAGTTCGGCCTGATCCTGGTATCGGAGCAGGATCCGGCGCGCATCACCGCGTTTGCCGAAACCATCCGCAAGACCATCCGCGCGCCGATCGCCTTCAACGACCGCGAGATCTTCCTGACCGCCTCCATCGGGCTCGCGCTGTCGGATCCGCAGACGCAATTGTCCGACGAGATCATCAAGGACGCCGAGCTCGCGATGTATCACTCCAAGCGGATCGGCGGCGACCGGATCGACGTCTACAAGCCCGCCATGCGCGCGCGAAAAACCGACCGGCTGACGCTGGAAAGCGAATTGCGCCGCGCCATCGAGCGGCAGGAAATCACGATACTGTACCAGCCGATCGTGCGGCTGGAAGACCGCTCGATCGCGGGCTTCGAGGCGCTGGCGCGCTGGGACCATCCCAAGCTCGGCCGGATGTCGCCGTCGGAATTCATCTCGATTGCCGAGGAAATCGGCCTGATCGTCGATCTCGGCATGTTCGTGCTCGACCAGACCGCGCGGCAGCTTTCGATCTGGCAGCGCGCGATGCGCTCGCGCGAGCCGATCTTCGCCTCGGTCAACGTCTCGTCGCGGCAGTTGCTGCGCCACGATCTGATCCACGACATCCGCACCGTGCTGTCACGCTCCTCGGTGGCGCGCGGCACGCTGAAACTGGAACTCACGGAGTCGCTTGTGATGGAGAATCCGGAGCACGCGGCACAGATGCTGACGCGCATCCGCGAGCTCGGCACCGGGCTGTCGCTCGACGATTTCGGCACCGGCCATTCGTCGCTGGCCTATCTGCAGCGTTTTCCCTTCGACACCATCAAGATCGACCAGTCGTTCGTGCGCACCACCAGCCGCGGCACGCGCCCCGTGATCCTGAAATCGATCATCGCGCTCGCCCACGACCTCGGCATGGACGTGGTCGCGGAAGGCGCCGAGACGGATTCGGATGCGGTCGAGCTCTATCAATTGGGCTGCGAATACGCGCAGGGCTTCGCCTTCGGCGAGCCGATGGATGCCGACGCCGCGATGCGGCTGTTGACCGAGGAACGGCTCGAAGCGGCGAGCTAAGCGGCCCTACGCGCGGCGTGCCACGTCTTACCACCAGCCCGGTTGCGCCGGACGATAGTACTGGCCGCCGCCGCGGCGGCGCATATTGCCGGTTTGCGGGGCCGGCTCGCGCTGGAAATTGAAGAAGCCGAAACCGTTGTCGCCCTGGAAGTCGTCGCTCGCAACAAGGACATCGGGCGTAGGCCGGCGCGTTATGAAGCCGCCCTGGGGCTGGGTACTCAGCACCGCGACGAACTCGGTGCGATAGTTGGTCTCGGCGCTCAGCGGCTCGTCCGAGACGACGATCGAGGATCGCGGCACTGCGGTCGGCGCGATGCGATCGAGCACCTCCTGCGGGATGGTGATGCGGTCGAGCGCGGCCTGGGCGTTGTCGCCGTTGTCGATCGTGACCGCGGTCCAGCGCAGGCCCGCCTCGTTGCGCGCCACCGCCGTGAACACATGCGTGCCGATCGGTCTTTCGGGATTGCGGATCGTGACCGGAACCTCAATCGTCGCGTCGAACACGATGCCGCCGCCGTCAGGTGCCGGCTTGTGCGTGGGGCGGCGCACGTAAAGCTTCTGCGTCGCGCGGCTGATGTAGATCGAGACCGGCTCGAGCGCGAGCTTCGCCTCGTTTGCCGCTTTGGCGGTGTTGGCCTTCCTGGTCTCGGCCGCCTTCGCGGCGTCCCTTGCGTCGGCAGCGGCGCCGGGCTTCGACTTCGCGTCGGCCTTGGCCGTATCGAGTTGGCTCCCCAGATCCGCGGCCTTGGCGGCGGCCTTTTGCTTGAGGTCCTCGGCCCGCGCCTTGGCCTCGTCGGTCTTGGCGGCAGCGAGCACCTTGTCGGCGTAGGCGAGCCCGGCGTCGGCGCGGGTCTTGAGCCCCTCCAGCTTGCGCAGCGACGCCTTGACCGACGCCGCCTCGCGCGCCGCTGTCGCGGCGGCTTTCTTTGCCTCCCCGGCCGTCATGGCGGCCTCCGCGGCCTCGCGGGCAAGCGCCTCGGCCTTGGCCGGCGCGGCCGCGATGGCCTCCGCCTTCGGCACCAGCAGCGCCGGATGGGAGAACTCGACCGGCTCGGCATTATCAGGCGAGATGATCACCCGCATCCCGATCCACGTCCTGTCGAACAACTTCTCGGCAAAGCCAAAGGGCATTCGCACGCAGCCGTGCGAGGCCGCATACCCGGGCAGCGGCCCGCCGTGCAGCGCGATGCCGTTCCAGGTGATGCGCTGCATGTTCGGCATCTCGGCATCGTCATACATCGTCGAGCGGTGGTCCTTGTCCTTCTCCAGGACGGCGAACACACCGGCCGGCGTCTCGCGTCCCGTGGTGCCGGTCGATACCGGCGCGCGCATGATCCAGCCATCGGCGTCGTAGAAAGTGACCTGCTGGCTCTTGATCGACACGATCGCCATGATCGGCTCGCCTGCATCGCGTGGCGCCATCGCCTCGGTGGGGGGCCTGGGGCGCGCCTGTCTCGCCGCCGCGTCGGCGGTCAGCGCCGTCAGCGCGGCCATTACCGCGAGCGTCACAATGGCGGGGGCACCCCAACGCTGCATCGCCACGGTGGATCGCGCCGTCGTAAATCAATTCACCATGCCATGCCCCGGTTGAAATGCCTGTCCGCGCTTGCGTCGATCAAGTATCAGATCGCGACTTTTGGATTAAATAACCGCCGCCACCATCCACGCCGCCAATTCGCTCCTAAAGACTATCGGCACGTTCCATTGGCCATTCTCTCATATACGACAGCCCGCGAAGCAGGAAGGGAGGCTCGCGGCTGAAATTGGCGCTTTTTGGACCTCAGCATGTCGCGAGACGACGCTCGCCCTAGAGGGGAAAACGGACGTTCCTGTCATAACGCCCAACTTCGGAAAATTGATCCACAGCCGCCATTGCAAAACGTGCGCCCTTCCTCGCTGTCGCTATAGCGCCTCCGCCGCATCATGCACATAGAGCCAGCCGATATTGGCGAGCGAGCGGTCGCCGGACGCGGCCAGCGCCTCATCGCGGGCGCGTTGCGCTTCGCCGTCGGGCAGATGGAAGCGGCTGCGATTGGCGGCACTCGCCTGCTGCAGTTTCGTGGCGCGCGGCTTGCGCACCGCCTCATAGTGCGCCAGCGCGCCCGCGATGTCGTCGGGCATGGCCTTAAGAAGCGTTGCGAGCGCGGCGCCGTCCTCGATCGATTGCGCGGCGCCCTGCGCCATCATGGGCAGCATGGGATGGCAGGCGTCGCCCAGCAGCGTGACACGACCGGCGCTCCAGCACGGCAGCTCGGCGCGATCGTGCAACGCCCAAATGAAGGTCTGCGGAAAGGCGCCGATCAGGCTGCGTACCGTCGGATGCCACCCCTCATAGCGCGCGAGCACATCGGCTACCTCGCCTTTGTCGGTCCAGGACTCCCGTGTCCAGTCGCCGTGCTCGACGACGCAGACGACGTTCATCATCCGCCCGCCCGAGACCCAGTAGTGCACGACATGGCCGCCCGGTCCCAGCCAGTTATGCGAAACAATCTCAATGCCGAGATGCCTGATGCGCTCGGCCGGAACCAACCCGCGCCAGGCGACGCAGCCGGTGAAGCGCGGCTTCTCGGGACCGAAGACGAATTCGCGCACGCGTGAATGGATGCCGTCGGCGCCGATCAGGAGGTCGGTTTCCGCGGTCGCGCCGTTTTCAAACCGCGCGATCACGCGCTCGCCCTTCTGCTCCAACCCGGTGAGCTTGTGGCCGACATGCAACCGCCCTTGCGGCAGCGCGTCGGCGAGAAGATTTACAAGATCCGCGCGATGGAAGTGGTAGTACGGCGCGCCGAATGCAGCCTCGACCTCGGGCCCGAGTGGAGCGCGCTGCAAGGTGCGTCCATCGTCCCAGCGCCGCTGATACACCGCGCGTGGCCGCGTGCCGGAGGCGTCCATCGCGGCCCGGAGACCCAGCCGCAGCAGGATCCGAGAGGCGTTGGGGCTGATCTGGATGCCTGCGCCGATTTCGGCGATGTGCGGCGCCTGCTCATAGACGTGAACGTCGAGCCCCACCTGCAGGAGCTGCAGCGCCGCCGAAAGCCCGCCGATCCCGCCGCCGATAACTGCGACTTTCATGGGAACTCTTTTGGACCGCGAATCCACGGTACCAATTTGAGCATGCGCGTCGGGCATCGAGCACTCTTCTACCTGGCAGGCCGGCGTTACCGCACTGTTCGCCAAAATCCCGGCAGTTGTGAGATCACAGGCGCGCGAGGCGCGACCAGAGCGGGATGACTTTTCTTCAATCGTCATCCCGCTCTGTCTCTTTATTGAGCATGATCTTTTCGGAAAACCGGTACCCACTTTTCCGGATCATGCTCCAGAGTTGAATGCGGGGTTTCGTTTCCCAATGTGAGGGTCGCGCGGCCCTTCGGGCCCGGATCACGCCCTAGTCCCTGGCCCGCAGTATGCTGATCCGGGTTTCATCGACGAAACTCTTGATGTCCTGATCGGGTCGGCGGAACAGATTACGTTCGACAATGAGCGAACGGCCGCTGACCGTCTTGGTGCAGCGTTCCCTGAGGTAGACGCCCCCCACCGGCTGCTCTCCCGATTCGGGCTGGCCTTCACTGCACGCCCAGCCTTCCGGGCCGTAGCGCGATTTGGCCTGTAACCCCAGGAGAAACGCCTTCTTCCGGATATAGAGACGCGCCTTCGGATCGGTTTCGATCTGCAAACCGGCAACGTGGCCGGTATCGTCGATCAGCAAGGTCAGGATCGCGGGATGGCCCGCCACCATCGTGCCGTCGCGGCTGGTTGTTGGATCGTAACCAAATCGGATCGCTCGTACTCCACTCTTCTCGGCCGGACAGTCGCGCCAATCCTTCCAGCCAGCCAGCGTCCGCTTCGGGTCCGCCACGCAAGAGAAGTCGACGTAACCCGATTCCGCCAGTTCGGTCGCGGCCATTCCGACGCGAATGTCGCGCAGGTCGTTGCCGCCCAACTCTTCCGCCCGTGCCGGAGAGTGCGCAAGTGCGACGGCCTGCCAGACAAGCAGGCCCGCGGCGAGAACGCCCGATCGCATCAGTCTGTCCATCACTGGCCCTTCCCCGTGCTGGCGGTCGCATGATCCGGTTTCTGCTCTTGCGCCTTGTAGACGTCGCAAACCCGCGACGTGCTCGAGAAGAAGGCGGCGCATTCCGCGTAAGTGGGTTCGCCGGTGCCCTTGATGTGGGCGATCACGTAATCGGCGACGGCCTCGATATCTTTCGGCCGCAGAAATGTTGCGCCCTCGGGCGGCATCTGTGCTCCCGCATCCTGGCGATTCATGCCGTGGCATTTCACCTCGTCGTAGGCGCCGCGCATGAAGAACGGCATCCCCGTGCCCGGCCGCCCGCAGCCGACGGTTTCAATGATCTGATCCCGCGTCAGCTCTGTCTTGCGCAGCGACAGCGCATCGCCACCATAGCCGCCGCCGCCATTGCCGTGCCATTTGTGGCAGCCCATGCAGTTTGCCCGACTGAACACCGCCTTGCCGGCATTGGTCGGATCCGAGGCCGGCGCCTGCGCCGACTGACCGTGGGCAGCAGTTAGCATCGAAAAATTCAGGGCGACGGCGCTTGCGAGCAGCACGCCCGCCGCCGCTAGTCTGTTGAAGATCATCATTGCGTCTCTTGTCGAGGAAGCGGAGGCCCGCGGTTGACGGGCCTCCGCTTTCGAGAACGTCAGAGCGAGAATACGTAGAGCATCGATCCCGGCTGTATCTTCTTCAGCTCGGGCGTCGAATCGATGAACCACTTGTCCCAGGCGCCGCCGAGGCCGACCAGAATGGCGACATACTGTTTGCCGTCGACCGAGAAGGTCATCGGCGGTGCGTTGACGCCGCCGCCCGTGTTGAACTCCCAGAGCTTCTGCAATGACTTGGCATCAAGCGCCATCACTTCGCCGGATGGCTGACCGGAGAAGACGAGGTCGGGAGTTGCAAGGATGCCGCCCAAATTGGGGAACGGCGTTTCCATTTTGCCGGCGATCTTGCCGGTGGTTACGTCGATCGCCGTGACGCTGCCGGTAATCTTGAATGGCTGGCTCGGTCCGCCGCCGGTCCAGAATTCACGCGGCTTCAGCTTGTCCGGCGTGGCGACCTCGACCTTGATGCGATTGCAGCTCTCGATCACCGGGATGTACCAGAGCTTCAGATCCGGATTGTAGGCCGTCGGCGGCCAGTTCTTGCCGCCCATGTTGCCGGGGCAGATGTCGGTTTCCATATTGGTGCGACCTGGCGTCACCGACGCGACATAGGCCTGCACGGGCTTGTTCGGATCATACTCGATCGGCTTGCCGGATTCCGCGTCGAGCCCTTTGGTCCATGTGACTTTCTTGACGAAGGGGAGGCCCCAGACGAATTTGCCGGTGGTGCGATCGATCGCATAGGCGAAACCGTTGCGGTCCGCTTCGAGCGCGAGCTTCCGCGGACCACTGGGCCCGGGGATATCGACCAGCACGTTTTCCGCCACGCTGTCATAGTCGTAGGGGTCGTTCGGCGTGTGCTGATAGTGCCACTTGATCTTGCCGGTGGTGGCGTCAAGCGCCAGCGAGCTGTCGGTGTAGAGGTTGTCGCCCGGCCGATAGGCGTTATCCCAATCCGGCCCGGGATTGCCGACGCCCCAGATGATGGTGTCGGTCGCGGGATCGTAGCTGCCGGTCACCCAGGTCGAGCCGCCGCCGGCGGCGGCCGCGTTGTTGCTGTCTTTCCAGGTATCGCTGCCGGGCTCGCCCTTGCCGGGGATGGTATGGGTGCGCCAGACCTCCTTCTGGGTCGCGAGATCGGTCGCGGCGATCCAGCCACGGATGCCGTACTCCGCGCCAGCCACGCCTGTGATCGCCATGTTCTTGACGATCAACGGCGCACCGGTGATGACCTCACCCTTGTCCGGATCGGCGACATTACGCTGCCACGCGACCTGGCCGGTTTCCTTGTTGGTCGCGATCAGCCGGCCATCGAGCGTGTGGGAAATGACGAGATCGCCCCACAACGCGACGCCGCGATTATCGACGCCGCAACACGCCACCGCACCGGCCCAGTCACGGTCCGTCTTCGGATCCATCTTCCAGACCAGCACGCCGCGGCCGCCATGCGCATCGATCTTGTAGACCGAGCCCCATCCATCGGTGACGTAGAGAAAGCCGTTCTCGGCAATGGGCGTGCCTTCCAGCCCGCCATGGCTCCAGATGCCGCCGCCCTCGATGCCACCAAGGTGCATGGTCCAGGCGACCTTCAGGTTCTTCACGCTATCGCGGTTGATCTCCTTCAGACTGGAGAACCGGTGCGCCGCGTAATTCTGATGATGATGAAGCCAGTTGCCGGCCTCCTTGTCGACGTTGAGCAGCCGTTCCTGATTGACCTGGTCCGCGGCGGAGACAGGCAGTGCGCCCATCACGCTTGCGGCAGCACCTGCTACGGCAAGCAGACAGGCGCGCGTCAACATTTTGGTGTGACCTGAGGATCGCTCCATGAGTAATGCCCTCCCTGTTGGCAAGTTCTTGTGGCAGTTCATGTTGGATTGAACGTCCGGCATATCCGGGCGCTTCGCTGTCGGGCCCCATTCAGCGGGCTTGCGCACTCCGCTGTCGCGATCACGGCGTTCGTGAAACCTGCACCTCCGTTTCCCTGGTTCCGGCTTTCTGGAAAACGACGACGCATGTGAACCTGTCACCGTCGACGAGCTTCTGCCGCGTCTGCAGCAGCATCACGTGATATCCGTCCCGCTTGAGTTCGATGGTCTTGTTCTCCGGAATCGGAATCGACTTGACCTCGCGCATGGCAGGCGCGCCTTCGCCGCGATCGACGGTGTGCTTTTCGGAGAAGTTCGCGAACGGACAGCGGACGCGCAGTATCGCGTCGGCCTCGGTCGCATCGTTCCTGATCGTCATCAGCAGCGGGAGATCGACGCCAATCTCGTCGGAAGCAGGCACCCGCGCGCTCACTACCTGCAGGGCATCACCTGCGGCAGCGAAGCCGGGCGTCAGCCCAAGGCAAGCACTAAAACCAGCAACCAGTCCGAGCGCGAGAAATCGGGATCTGCCGGACAGCGCAGCCCAGCCCCACCCGGTCAAGAGCACCATCAAGGCTCGATGTCGCTGTGGCGGTCATCGGCTGTCGCCGCGGCCATCAGAGATCTACAGGCGTGGGACGCCCAAACGACCATGTCGTCCGAAACATCAGCGCCATCCTCCCACGAACGGTTTTTGTTTTTTGTTTTTTAAGTTGCGTCCCAAATTGAGGCGGCGATAGGGCCGGTGTCTGGAAAATGATTCAGACTCGCCTGGCGTATTCGATACCAATCAGTATCCCGCACGGAACGCGGCGCTGCATGCGCGGTGATGACAGGTGAGCGGCGCGCGCTTACCGCCTCACCGGCATCTTCTGGAACTTCACGCTTTTCCCGTCCGCCTGCCGCGTTGCGATGTAGCCCGCTTCGAGACAGGCTTCGCGCTGCGGCATCTTCTCCTGCGGGCTGCGCAGCGTCTCCCACCAGGACGCGCGCTGTGCGGCGCGCGGCAGGACGGCGTCGATGATCTCCTCGATCTGTTCGAAACTCAGCACGAATTCGGCGCGCTTCTGCGCCTTGAGATAGTCCCGTAGCGGGTCGTAAACGTTCACGCGTGCCCTCAATGGTGATTTGCAGAAAACCGTCGACGCCGGCAACCAGGCGTTAACTCTTTATCGTATCGCCATCATATCGCCGTCGCCGCTTAAGGGCGCAACAATTTATCCAGCGCATACCGGGAGATCTGGAGCGGATAATGCTGTTCAGGCGGCAAAGCGACGTGGGCAGAAAAGGCTTGGCCGGAAAGGGTTGGTTCAGGAAAAACTCCGGCCACCGACCCTGGCGATTGTCCGCGAAGCTTTTGATCGCATCGTCGATCGCGACCGTGATCGGCTTCTCGGCGATTTGCACCAGCGTCATGCTCGACATGCGCCGCGGCGAGGAAGAACTCGCCCGCCAGACTCTGGAAAATCTTGCTTCGGGCATCGATTCCGACATCAGCCGCAATATCGAGCTCTATGACCTCTCGCTGCGCAACGTCGCCAGCAATCTGGTGATGCCGGAGATCAAGGGCGTCAGCAGGGAGATCCAGCACCTGATCCTGTTCGATCATGCCGCCACCGCCAAGCATTTCGGCGTGATCCAGGCATTCGACGCGCAGGGCAAGCTGACGTACGACGCGGCAAGCCTCGATCCGGCGCCCGAGAACCGCAGCGACGAGGAGTATTTCCAGGTCCATCGCGCCAATCCCGATCTGGGCCTGTACATGAGCCGCCCGATGCTGCACCGCGGCGCCTATTCGGTCGTGCTCAGCCGCCGCATCAGCGATGTCGATGGTGGCTTCCTCGGCGTCGTGGTGGGCTCGATCCGTTTCACCTACTTCCATGACCTGTTCGGCCGGTTGACCCTCAACCCCGGCGACACCATCACCGTGCTGCGCCGCGACAGAACGATCATCATGCGGACGCCGTTTGACCTGGACGTCATCGGGAAGAACCTGGCGGAGCGGCCGAACTGGCGCGCGGACAATCTGAAGGAAGGTACGGCCTATGCCGGTGTCGGGCCGGTCGATCCGACGCCGCGGCTTTACGTTCGAAGCGGCAGCACGAGCCTGTTCTTTGTCGTGGTCGGAAAGCCGCTGGCAAGCATCCTGAAACTTTGGCACCGGGAAGTGCTTCGGATCGGAGCGGTCATGATGGTGCTGATCCTGTTCGTGGTCGGCACCACGCTGTTCCTCGCACGCGAGATCGGGCGCCGCGCCGAGGCCGAGGAGAAGCTCGAGGAACTCGCGACGACGGACGCGCTGACGGGGCTGAAGAACCGGCGCAAATTCGATATCGAGATCGACCTGGAGTGGCGGCGGGCAGCGCGCAACAAGACCCCCGTGGCGGTGCTGATGATCGATGCCGACCATTTCAAGGCCTACAACGACACCTACGGACATCAGGCCGGCGATCAGGTGCTGGTCGGCATCGCGATCTGCATTTCGGACGCGGTGCGGCGGGCCGGCGACTGTCCCGCGCGTTACGGCGGCGAGGAATTCGCGGTACTGCTGCCGGGCCTCTCGGCCGTGGAAGCGTTCACCGTCGCCGAAACCATCCGCCTGAAAGTCGAGCAATGGTCGGAAGATCCCAGTGTGACGACGGTCAGCGTCGGCGTGGCGAGCATGACGCCCACGGCAGCCGTCGACTGGTCCTATCTCATCCAAGCGGCCGACAAGGCGCTCTACGCGGCCAAGGCCAACGGCCGCAATCAGTCGGTGCTCGCCGCGGTCCCGCAGCTCGCGCTGGTGGCTTAAGCACTTTTCGCCAGGGCTCGCGTCACCGCCTCGGGCTCTTTCTCCACGACCTTGAGCAAAATGCGGGCGCTGCGTTCAGGCTGCCGACGGCCCTGCTCCCAATCCCGCACAGCCGATAATGCAAATCCATACGTTTGAGCAAAGCTCTCCTGCGACATACCGAGCTGCGTACGTATCTTCTTCACATTCACGCGCGCAGGAACATGAATCCCGAATGACCGCTTATTGGCGGATCCGTCGAGATAAGCTTTCGCGTCGCCGAGCCCTGCCTTGATCTTGTCGAATGCGGTCTTTGTCACCTTGGTCTCCGATAGTCTTCGATCATGGCGGCAACCATCTTGCCTAACGCATTACGTTCAGCAGTCGAGAGATTGGCCTTCTCGTTCTTGGCAAAAACCGCCAGAATAAATACAGGCAGGTTTGTTCCAGAGAACAAATAAACAATTCGCGCGCCGCCGCTCTTACCGCGTGCGCCGAAACCGAACCGGACTTTACGAATACCACCGCCACCCGGAATCACGACGCCGCAGGTAGGGTCGGAAGCCAGTCGGTCCACGATGGCCTTTCGTTCGTCCAACGAAAACAGGCTTTCCGCATCGGCCAAGTATGACGGCGTTTCGACCACGGTCTGCATCGAGGAACCATACTACGGCATTGCCGTAGTATGGTCAAGGTTGCTCACTTCTCCAGATACTTCTTCATCTCCGCGCGCAGGCCGTCGCGCAGATCGGCGCGGGCCATGCCGTAGGCGATGTTGGCGCGCAGGAAGCCGGATTTCGAGCCGCAATCGTGGCGCTCGCCCTCGAACTCCACGCCGTAGAAGCTTTGCGTCCTGGCAAGGGTTTTCATCGCATCGGTGAGCTGGATCTCGTTACCCGCACCACGCTCCTGCGTCTCCAGTATCTTGAAGATTTCCGGCTGCAGGATGTAGCGCCCGGTGATCGAAAGGTTTGACGGCGCGGTGCCCTTCGGCGGCTTCTCCACCATGCCGTCGACCTCGAACATGTTTTTCGCGAGCCGCTTGCCGACGCCGCAGATGCCGTATTGGTGGGTCAGGTCGTCAGGCACCGCTTCCACCGCGAGCAGATTGGACTTGGCGCCGAGCTTGCTGGCAGCCTCGATCATCTGCTTCAGGCAACCCGGGCTGTTCAGCACCAGTTCGTCCGGCAGCACCACCGCGAACGGCTCGTCGCCGACGATGTCGCGCGCGCACCAGACAGCGTGCCCGAGACCGAGCGGCGCCTGCTGGCGGGTGAAACTGGTAGCGCCGGCCTCGGGCTGGTCGCGCGCCAAGATGTCCTGCTCTGCCTTCTTGTTGCCGCGCGCGGCCAGCGTGGTGTCGAGTTCGAACATCCGGTCGAAATGATCCTCGATCACGCCCTTGTTGCGCCCGGTGACGAAGACGAAATGCTCGATGCCGGCTTCCTTGGCCTCGTCGACGACATACTGGATCAGCGGCTTGTCGACGATGGTCAGCATTTCCTTCGGCATCGCCTTGGTGGCGGGCAGGACGCGGGTGCCGAGACCGGCGACCGGAAAGACGGCTTTACGGATTTTCATGGGGTATCGGGGGCCTTGGAAATGAGGAATCTGGGGAACGGGGAAAGTGCTTTGATTGCACGTTGCTAGCCGGTTTGCATCCCCCAACAAAGGCGGATGTATGGTGCCAATTGTTTCGCCTCCCCTTGCGCTGGCCGGGGGCGACGACGAAATTCCGCCTCTGTTAAGCTGTTGGAAACCGTGGCAGGGCCTTCTGAACCGGGGTGAGAAACAACGGTGAGAAACAACGGACGGACACTGAATGGGTTTGCCTGAACGAGCGATGACCAATCGAACCGGCGCGATCATAATCGCGGCCGCGCTGTTGTGTTCCTGCCAGGCCGCTTTTATCAGCCCGTCCCATGCCCAATCCGCCGGCAACGACGGGATTTCGAACTTTCTCGGCAATATCTTCGGGCCCAAGTCCGGTCAGGCGCCGCAGGCCGCGCCCGGCCCCGACGGCAGTCCGCCGCCCTGGAGCGGCGAGGACGGCGCCTCCGGCCACCCGCTGATGACGGCTTCCGCGATCCGGGAGGCTGCGGCGAATTTTCAAAATTGCGTCGCCGCGATGTGGCCTGATGCCGCACGGCGCAACATCACGCAATCGAATTTCGAGCGCTTCACTGCAGGTCTCGCGCCTGACCTGCGCATCATGGACCTGATGGATTCGCAGCCCGAATTCACCAAGGCGATCTGGGACTATCTCGACATCCTCGTCAACGACAACCGCCTCGCCAAGGGGCGCGAGATCCTCGCCAAATACAAGCCGCAGTTCGACGCGGTGGAGAAAGCCTACGGCGTCGACCGCTACATCGTCGCTTCGATCTGGGGCATCGAGTTCGAACTACTCGACGCAGATGGGCGACCGCAACGTGGTGCAGTCGACGGCGACGCTGGCTTGCGTCGGCCGCCGGCAGGCCTATTTCAAGGACGAGTTCCTCACTGCGCTGGAAATCCTCAACCGCGGCGATCTGCGTCCCGAACAGATGCGCGGCTCCTGGGCCGGCGCGTTCGGGCCGACGCAGTTCATGCCGACCGCCTTCAAGCGCTATGCCGTCGACGGCGACGGCGACGGCCGCCGCGACGTCGTCGACAACGCCGCCGATTTGATCGCCTCCACCGCCAACAACCTCAAGAAGGACGGCTGGCAGAACGGCCGGACCTGGGGCTACGAGGTGATGCTGCCGGAGGGCTTTAATTTCATGCTGGCGGACAAGGCCAAGGCGATGACGGTCGCGCAGTGGCAGAGCCAAGGACTGAAGCGGGCTGACGGCAAGCCGTTCCCCGACGCAACCGAGAAGGCCTATCTGCTGGCGCCTGCCGGCGCGCAGGGGCCCGGCTTCCTGATGCTGCAGAACTTCCGGGTGATCATGAAATACAACCCGGCCGAGGCCTATGCGCTGGCGATCGGCCATTTTGCCGACCGCCTGCGCGGCGGAGCGCCGTTCGTGCAGCCCTGGCCGCGGCAGGAACGGGTGCTGTCGCGCGCCGAACGGCTGGAACTGCAGCAGCTTTTGGCCCAGCGCGGCTTCTACCGCGGCACGCCGGACGGCCAGTTCGGCGGCCAGACCCGGGAGGCGCTCCGCGGCTTCCAGGCCTCGATTGGGGCGCCGGCGGATGGATTTGCCTCGTCCGACGTGCTGGAGCGGCTGCGGGGGCGCTAAACCCCTTCGGTTTTAACGCGTTTTGTTCACGCGAACCGGTTCCCGCCCCGCTCGAAAACGCTATGAAAGTAACCCTGAAAACCACGATTCGGCAGAAGCCTTGACGATCAGGCCGGAACCCCGGTTTAAGGGGAAAATCTGCCCGCTTGCGGCCCGATTCCGCTACTATATCGACACACCACGACCCATTGCGACCGAGCCGGATGCGAAAGCCAAAGTCCTTCTTGCGCGTGTTCACCGACACCGGCCCGCTGGTGGCGCTGGCGGTTGCGATCGCGCTTTTGGTCGGGATCATGGGCCCGGCGTCGGCGCAGTTCTTCAATTTCGGAGGGCCTTCCCGGCCGGCCCCGCGCAGCGGCGGCGGCTGGTTCGGCGGCGATTTCTTTGCGCCATTCCAGCAGCAGGCCCCGCAACAAGCGCCGCGCCAGGATTTTTCCCGCGCGCCTGGGCCCGCCAAGCGCGACACGGTGCCGGAACGTAACGTGCTGGTGCTGGGCGACGCCATGGCGGACTGGCTCGGCTATGGCCTGGAAGACGCCTATGCCGAGCAGCCGGACGTGGGCGTGATCCGCAAGCACAAGACGGTCTCCGGCCTGATCAAATATCAGCCGCGCGGCGAGCCCGCCGATTGGGCCGCGGCCGCCAAGAGCATCCTCGCCAACGAAAAGCCGGATGCCATCGTCGTCATGCTCGGCCTCCACGACCGCCAGGCCATCCGCGAAGCAGCGCCGGAGAAGAGGAGCGACAAGAAAGACGACAAGAAGGACGCGCGCGCCAAGCCGGGCGATGCAAAGCCCAAGCCCGAAAGCTCGACGGATACTGCCAAGACCGATGCGGGCAAGGCTGATGGAACCAAGGCAGATACCGCAAAGGCTGATACGGCGAAGGCTGACGATGCCGAGGACGATGACGCGCCACAAATCGCTGCCCCCGAAAAGAGCGCGCGCACGGGCGGCGGGCTCTACGAGTTTCGCGACGAGCGCTGGGTCGAACTCTACGCCAAGAAGATCGAAGAGCTGATCGGCGTACTGAAATCCAAGGGCGTGCCGGTGTTGTGGGTCGGCCTGCCTGCGATCCGCGGGCAAAAGGGAACATCCGACATGCTGTTCCTGGATGCGCTGTATCGCGACGGTGCCGGCAAGGCCGGCATCACCTATGTCGATATCTGGGATGGCTTTGTCGATGAAGCCGGCCGCTTCCTGCAAAAAGGTCCCGATTTCGAAGGCCAGATCCGCCAGTTGCGCACCGCCGACGGCGTCTTCTTCACCAAGCCCGGCGCGCGCAAGCTCGCGCATTATGTCGAGCGCGAGGTGACGCGCCTGCTTGCTGCCCGCTCCGGGCCGATCGCCGTGCCGATCGAGCCGGCGACCCCAGACGCCAATATCGTTCCGGGTCAACCGGCGCCGCGTCCGCTGGCCGGACCGGTCATGCCGCTGGTGGCCTCTTCCGTCGGCACCGATCAGTTGCTCGGCGGTCCCGGCTCGCGACCGGCTGCCGTCGACGCGCTGGCCGCGCGCACGCTGGTGAAGGGCGAGGCGCTGGCGCCACCGGCCGGCCGCGCCGACGATTACGCCTGGCCTCCCCGGGAAATCGGCCGCGAGCAAGCCAAGGGCGATACGCCGGTAGCCGTCACCTCTCCGGGCGGAACGGTGGCGGCGGTGCCCGGACAGAGGCAGCTTTTGCTGCCGCCGCCCCAGCAAACGTTACAGCAACAACAGAGGAAGCAGCCGCAGCAGCCGATGCAGATCCGACCCGCGCAAAACAACGGGCCTTCGCTGCGCGATTTCTTCGGCGGGTTCGGCGCGACGCCGCGTCAGCCCGCGCCGCCACCTGCGGCCGGACCGCGTGGACCTGCAACGCCGGGCGTACCACGCCCGCCGGGTAACGTCGGACGATCGGCCGAAGTCCCGCCGGGCAATCTCACGCGATTCTGGTGAGACACGCGTCCCCGCGCGATGCTTCGCATCGTCGTCCGAACGACGCCGCGCATCCCGGCGGCAAGGCCGGTACGGCGATGAGGACCTAGCCGTAATAGCGCCAGCGCGGCGGCGGGCGGCGCGGCGGGCGCGTCATCAACAGCGCCAGCGCAAAACCAATTCCACCTGCTACCAACAACGCGCCGAGCGGATTTTCCTGCACGGTTCTCGCCACCGCCTTCTGGCCGCCGCGAACGGTGTCGCCGCTGTTTTCGTAGGCATCCTTGGCATAGTTGACGGCGGCATCCGTGGCGTCGCGGGCGGCATCCTTGGCCTGGCCGTAGAGATTTTGCACCGTGCCGGCGGCTTCGCGCGCGCGGCCCTCGGCTTGCGTCTTCCCATCGCCAGCCATGTCACCGACCGTGCTTTCGACCTTACCTGCAAAATCCTTTGCCGAGCCGGCAATCCGATCCTTGTCCATCGCGATCACTCCCTGTTTCAGGAAGGTAACCGGCGAGACCCGTTCAGGTTCCTGAAGCGCTCGAAATGCCTTTCCTCAAAGTGCAGGGCTTAAAGTATAAGCCCGCCATCGACCACGATGGTCTGGCCGATGATGTAGGACGAAAGCGGCGAGGCCAGGAACAGTGCCGCGCCGGCCATGTCGGCGGGCGTGCCGAGCCGCTTCAGCGGGATCCGCTCCAGCGCGCCTTCGAGCCGTTTCGGATTTGATGTCGTCGCCTTGGTCATCTTGGTATCGACCAGGCCGGGCGCGATGCCGTTGACGCGGATGCCGTTCTCGGCCCACGCCTCACCGAGCGTGCGCGTCAAGCCCATCGCGCCGGTCTTCGAGGCGTTGTACGCCGGATTGCCCATGGTGGAATGATAGGCGGCGGTCGAACTGACAATGATGAGCGAGCCCTGGCTGGCGCTCAGCATGGCGTGGAATTTGGTCGCGCACGCCATCAGGCTCATCAGATTGACTTCCAGCACCTTGCGAAAGCCGTCCATCTCGAATTCGCCGCGGCGGTAGATCACCGCACCTTGCGCCAGCACCAGCACGTCGAGCTTTTCGAACGGCGGCTTCAAGGCTTCGATCGCCTGCGCATTGCTGACATCGAGCCGGAAATAGTCGAGCCCATCGAGATGCGATCCTTCGTCAGGCGAATAATCCGCTGCACTTGCGCGGGTACCGCAGACGGCGACACGCGCGCCCCTGGCGCGGAACGCCTGCGCGATGCCGTTACCGATGCCGCTGGAGCCGCCGACCACCAGCACCTGCCTGCCACTGAAATCCAGTTCGTTCATCGCTCGCGATCCCTTCCCGTTAGTTTGTTGGGCTCTAGTTCAAGCCTTCGCCGAGGTAATTGACCATCAGAACATGATCGTAATATCGCCCGTCCTGCTTGAGACCCCTTTTTTCATAGCCGTACTCGACGAAGCCCGAGGCGCTGTAAAGCCGGCGCGCGTCATCATTCTCGCTCACTACGGTCAGTTGAACCATCTCGACGCGTTCGCGTGCATGGTCGAGGACCGCCGCGACGAGCTTGTTCCCAAGCCCGGATTTTCTCGCGGTGTCTCGAACATACATGCCCCAAAGCACAGCCTTATGCGCCTGCTTCGAACCTTCGTGCGCAGCATAGGCCGCTACGCCCGCGAGCGTCCCATCGAGCAAACCGCCGAAGATGTCGGCGCGGGCAAGTGCGCTCTCGAACCACGACAGCGGCTGCGCGTTTTCCTTCTCAAACGTGCTGCCGAATGCTTCGGGACTTTTGCGGAGACCTTCCAGCCGGATATCTCTGTAGAGTGCAGCATCCGAAGGTCCTAGGCGGCGAATTTGCAGGCTGCGATCGGTGGTCATGTTTGCATCTCGCTCGGCTTGGTTTGACCTGTCTGCGGATCGGTGCCAGCCTTGTCAATCCTGCACCTTTTGTCCGGACCCCGTCATGTCAGACTTCAAGCAGTTCAGCCGCTCGGTCAAAGGCCTGACCGTCCTCGTCACCGGCGCCGCCAGCGGCATGGGCCGCGCCACCGCGCGGGTGTTCGCGGCCGACGGCGCCAACGTCGCCGTCACCGACATCAGCGCCGAGGCCACGCAGGCCGTGGCGAGCGAGATCGCGGCAAATGGCGGCGCGGCAAGAGCGTGGACCCTCGACGTCGCCGACCGCCACAACATCACCGCCGTCGTCAACGAGGTCGCGGCGCATTTCGGCGGACTCGATATCGTCGTCAACAATGCCGGCATCTCGGTGCGCGTCGCGATCGACGACGATGGCTATGACGAGGCCTGGGCCAAAGGATTGGCCGTCATGCTGACCGCGCATCAGCGCATCATCCGCGCCGCGTTACCCTACTTGCGCAAATCGAAATCGCCACGGATCGTCAACATCGCCTCCACCGAAGCGCTCGGCGCTACCGCATTGCACAGCCCCTACTCCGCCGCCAAGGCCGGCGTGGTCGGCCTGACGCGTTCGCTTGCGGTTGAACTGGGCCGCGACGGCATCACGGTGAACTGCATCTGCCCGGGGCCGATCCTCACCGGCATGACCGCCCGGATCGCCGCCGAGCACAAGGCGATCTACGCCAAACGCCGCACCGCCCTCGGCCGCTATGGTGACCCCGAGGAAGTGGCGCATATGACGCTGAGCCTGTGCCTGCCCGCGGCCTCATTCCTGACCGGCGCGGTGATCCCCGTGGACGGCGGCCTGATGGCGCGAAACGCGTAGCCGGCATGCGTCCGCAGCGTTGACTTGGACACGTCGGAGAGTAATTTTTCTCCCAAGCAGAGCGGGATAACCCGCCCGCGGCATTCAGGAGAGACGCCATGACGGTTACGATCCGGCAGCTTCATCCGCATTTTTTCGGCGAGGTTTCGGGCGTTGATTTGCGCAATCCCCTCACCCCGCAGGAAGCGGCCGACATCGAAGCCGGCATGGACAAATACGCCGTGCTGCTGTTCCGCAACCAGGACATCACGGACGAACAGCAACTGGCCTTCGCGCTGAATTTCGGCGAGCGCGAGCACGCCCGCGGCGGCACCGTCACCAAGAAGGAAGACTACCGCCTGACGTCAGGATTGAACGACGTTTCCAACCTCGGCAAGGACGGCAAGCCGCTGCCGAAAGATCACCGCACCCATCTGTTCAATCTCGGCAACTGCCTGTGGCATTCCGACAGCTCGTTCCGCCCGATCCCTGCGAAGTTTTCGCTGCTGTCGGCGCGGGTGGTGAACCCCAAGGGCGGTAACACCGAATTCGCCGACATGCGTGCGGCCTATGACGCGCTCGACGACGACACCAAGGCCGAGATCGAGGACATGATCTGCGAGCACTCGCTGATGTATTCGCGCGGCTCGCTCGGCTTCCTGGATTATACCGACGAAGAAAAGGCGATGTTCAAGCCGGTGCTGCAGCGGCTGGTGCGGACGCATCCGGTGCACCGCCGCAAGTCGCTGTATCTGTCCTCACATGCGGGCGGGATTTTGGGCATGAGCGTGCCGGAGGCGCGGCTGTTGCTGCGCGATCTGACCGAGCACGCCACGCAACCGGAATTCGTCCATGTCCATAAATGGACCCTGCATGACCTCGTGATGTGGGACAACCGCCAGACCATGCACCGCGTGCGGCGCTACGACCAGTCGCAGCCGCGCGACATGCGCCGCGCGACGGTGGCCGGCAGCGAGCCGACTGTGCAGCAGCAGGCGGCGGAGTAGACTCCTGGTCGCGGCAACGCCTAGGCGTGCCCGGCCTCGTTCGACAGCATGCCGGGATCGATGCCGATCTTGCGCAGCGCGCGCAGGTATTTGTCGTCGACGTCGTCGCCGAAGATCAGGTCCGGGTCGGCGTCGCAATGCAGCCAGCCATTGTGCTGGATCTCGTTCTCGAGCTGGCCCGGCGCCCAGCCGGCATAGCCCAGCGCCAGGATCGCGTGCTTCGGACCGGTGCCCTTGGCGATCGCCTTGAGGATGTCCACCGTCGCGGTCAGGCAGATGCCCTCGTCGATATTTAGCGTTGCGTCCTTGATGAAGAAATCACTCGAATGCAGCACGAAGCCGCGGCCGGTATCGACCGGACCGCCCTTCAGTACCTGCATGGTCTCGGCGTGTTCCGGCAGCTTGATCTGGTCGGCCTTCTGGATGATGTCGAGTTGCACCAATAGTCCGGGAAAATCGATGCTGCCGGCCGGACGGTTGACGATGATGCCCATCGCCCCTTCCGACGAATGCGCGCACATGTAGATGACGGAACGCTCGAAGCGCGGGTCGCCCATGACCGGCATGGCGATCAGCAGCCGGCCGTCCAGATAGCCCTCATTGGACGAATTATCGCCAATGCCGGCGGCTTTGCGGCGGACGGGCTTCGGTTTTTTGCCTTCAGGGCTCATCCGCAAAGGCCTCTCTTGCTGACTGCATATCCTGATATCGGGTTGGGTTTCTGTCAATCAAGCTTCCGGTAGCATTCGGCGGCCGATCACACGCAATTCAATGGTTTGCCTCGAAACTTGCCTGTAAAGACGGTTCATGATCGTGACAGTTCCCCTGCGCGCCGCGCTCGGCGCCGCCGCCGTGTGTTTCGCATGTACGACGTCGGAGGTGCGTGCCGAGGATGCCTCGCCGTGGCAACGCGAGGCGCATTCCGCAGTGCGGTTGCTGGCGGGATCGCGCAGCGGCACGGTGCTGCTCGGCGGCGTCGCCATCCAGTTGCAGCCGGGTTGGAAGACCTATTGGCGGACGCCCGGCGATTCCGGCGTGCCGCCCCGCTTCGACTTCTCAAAATCGGACAATGTCGAGACCGTGACGGTGCTGTGGCCGGCACCAAAGAAGTTCGACGACGGCGCTGGCGGCACCGCGCTGGGATACAAGCTGCAGGTCGTGCTGCCGTTACGGATCGTCGCCAAAAATGCCGACAAGCCGGTGATGCTGCGGGCCAATATCAGCTACGCGGTTTGCGACAAGCTCTGCATCCCCGTCGAAGCCAATGCCGAACTGGCTTTTGCCAGCGTGGCAAGCACCGAGGACGGCAACCTGTCCGATGCGCTCAATACGGTGCCGAAGCCTGCCAATGTAGGTGATCCCAATCCGCTGACCATCCGCGACGTCAAGCGCGAGAAGAACTACGTGCTGGTCGACGTGACGGCGCCGGAGGCCAAGGAGGTCAGCCTGTTCGTCGAGGGGCCGACGCCGGACTGGGCGCTGCCGGTTCCCAAGCTGGTCGAGCAGAGCCCGCCCGGCGTCAAACGCTTTGCCTTCGAACTCGACGGCCTGCCGCCCGGCGCCAGCGCCGAAGGTGCCGCGCTCAAATTCACCCTGGTCGGCGGCGACCGGGCGTATGAATTCAACGTCAGTTTGAACTGACTGATCTGTCGTTCCTGCGAACGCAGGAACCCATACGCCGCGGCCGTCGTGGCGAGGCACTGCCGGCAGACATCCATGTTAAACAATGGCGCCCTGTGGTTATGGGTCCCGGGTCGCGCTTCGCTTGCCCGGGACGACGAGCACCACCCAACCGAATCTTAACGAATGGTTGATACATCCCAAGCATCGCCGCCGCCTCGCGGCGCGTTTCGGGGATGCATCCTTGTGGCCGTGATGGATACGCAATCCGCAACCGCCTCGCCTGCCGGCGTGATCGCGCGCCTGCGCGCGCTGCTTGGCGGCTCAAGTGAGGCCTCCGTCACCAAGCGGTTGGCCGGCACGATCTTCATCATCCGCGTCTTCAGCGCAGCGCTCGCCTATTTCGCGCAGATCCTGCTGGCGCGCTGGATGGGCGGCTCGGATTACGGCGTCTATGTGTATGTCTGGACCTGGGTGCTGCTGCTCGGCAGCATGATGGATTTCGGCATCTCGGCATCCGCGCAGAAGATCATTCCGGAGTATCGAACCCGCGGCGAACATGCCCTGCTGCGCGGCTTCCTCTCCGGCAGCCGCTGGATGACGTTCGCCGTCTCTTCGATCGTTTCGCTGCTGCTGGCGGGCGTGGTGAAGGGATTGTCGCCATGGATCGACGCCAATGCGATCGTTCCCCTCTACATCGGCTGCCTGACGCTGCCGGCGTTCGTGGTCGCCAACACCCAGGACGGCATCGCCCGTTCGCATGACTGGATGCGGCTCGGGCTGATGCCGCAATTCATCGTGCGGCAATCGCTGATCATTGGTCTCACCGCCGGCGCCTTCGTGCTCGGCTTCAATCTCGGCGCCACCGCCGCGATGGCGGCGAGCGCCGCCGCGGTATGGATCGCGATGATCGGCCAGATGATCGTGCTGAACCGCAGGCTCGGCGGCCACATCGAGGCCGGCCCCAAAGCCTATGATTTCCGTGGCTGGCTTGCGGTCTCGCTACCGATCCTGCTGGTGGAAAGCTTTTATCTGCTGCTGTCCTACACCGACGTGCTGGTGCTGCAGCAATTCCGCTCCTCCGAAGAGGTCGGTGTCTATTTCGCCGTGGTCAAGACGCTGGCGCTGGTCTCCTTCATTCACTATGCGATGGCGGCCACGACCGCACATCGCTTTGCCGAGTATCACGCGCTGGGCGACAAGCCGCGGCTGTCGGCCTATGTGACGCACGCGATCCAGTGGACGTTCTGGCCGTCGCTGGCCGCGACCATCCTGCTGCTGACGCTGGGCAAGCCGCTGTTGTGGCTGTTCGGCCCGCAATTCGTGGTCGGCTACGACATCATGTTCATTGCCGCGATCGGACTTGTGGTGCGATCCGCCATCGGCCCGGTCGAGCGACTGCTCAACATGCTCGGCCACCAGCACATCTGCGCGCTGGCCTATGCGCTCGCCTTCGTCATGAACCTCGCGCTGTGCGTGGTGCTGGTGCCGCGCTTCGGCGGCCATGGTGCGGCGGCCGCGACCTCGATCTCGCTGGCGTTCGAGACGGTGCTGCTGTTCTGGATCGTGCGCCGGCGGCTCGGACTGCACGTGCTGGCGTTCGGAAAACGCTGATCCGAAATCAATAGGACAGCAAGCGCCACATCACGCCGGCCCTTCTCGGCTCGAAAACCTGGCGGTTCCCGTCGCCTCGCTTCCGGCAGTGCCTTGCGAAGGCCTCATTTGAAGCCGCAGGACGTCGCTACCGTCGATCGCTGGCATAATGGGGAAAATATCCAACGCACTCCCATGTGCGCAAAGAACATTCTTATTTCGTTCGATTCTTCGCGATCGATAGGAGGCCGCGGCCGGCATTGCTATATACTTGGTGAAATCAAAAGATCTGACCCTGGAAATGATTGATCCTCTCTACGTTGCATCGGGATTCGGCGTCGGCCTGCTGGTCGGGATGACCGGCGTCGGCGGCGGCTCGCTGATGACGCCATTGTTGATACTGCTGTTCGGCATCCATCCGTCGACTGCTGTCGGCACCGACCTGCTCTACGCCGCGGCGACCAAGACCGGCGGCAGCCTGGTGCACGGCTGGGCACGGAGCATTCACTGGCCGGCGGTGATCCGTCTTGCCAGCGGCAGCATCCCGGCGAGCCTCGTCACGTTGCTTGTGCTGTGGCAACTCGAACTCAACGGGGATTCTGCGCGCAGCCTGGTCAATGTCGTGCTGTGCTTTGCGCTCATCCTGACGGCGACATCGTTGATCTTCCGCAGGGCGATCATGGATCGATACCGCCAGCGCATGGAACGGCTCGGCGCCTCGACGACCGGCAACGCGACCGTACTGGTCGGTGTGGCGCTCGGTGTGCTGGTCTCGATTTCGTCGGTCGGCGCCGGCGCGGTCGGCGTCACCGCGCTGTTGCTGCTCTATCCGCGCCTGCCGATGGCGAGCATCGTCGGCTCCGACATCGCGCACGCCGTGCCACTGACGCTGGTCGCCGGCATCGGCCATTGGGCGCTGGGTTCGGTCGATTGGGCGCTGATGGGCGTGCTGCTGATAGGTTCGCTGCCCGGCATCGTGATCGGCAGTTACTGCGCGGTTCGCGTGCCGGAGACGGTGCTGAGATTGCTACTGGCCACGGTTCTGATTCTGGTCGCCGGCAAGCTTGGCTTCAATGAGTTGCAGTTGTCGACGGCGAGCATCGCGGCCGCAACCGGGAACGCCGCCCATTAGGCACGCCCCCGGCCCGTTCGCAATTCCTATTCCGCGGTCCAGCCGCCGTCGATCGAGTAGTTGGACCCGGTGATCTGGGCTGCATCGTCGCCGCACAGGAACAGTGCCAGCGCGGCAACCTGCTCTGACGTCACGAACTCCTTGGTCGGCTGGGCGTCAAGAAGCACGTCCTTGATGACCTGCTCCTTGGTCATGTTGCGCGCCTTCATGGTCTCGGGGATCTGGTGCTCGACCAGCGGCGTCCAGACGTAACCAGGACTGATGCAGTTGCAGGTGATCTTGAAGGTCGCAAGCTCCAGCGCCACCGTTTTTGTCAGCCCGGCGATGCCGTGCTTGGCCGAGACATAGGCCGACTTGAACGGCGAAGCCACCAGCGAATGCGCTGATGCCGTGTTGATGATGCGGCCCCAGCCGCGCTTCTTCATGCCGGGCACGGCGGCGCGAATGGCATGAAATGCCGACGACAGATTGATCGCAATGATCGCGTCCCATTTCTCGATCGGAAACTCCTCGATCGGGGCGACGAACTGGATGCCGGCATTGTTGACGAGGATGTCGACCGAGCCGAAGGTCTTCTCGCCGAGCGCGACCATTTCGGCGATTTCGGCCGGCTTGGTCATGTCGGCGGGCGAATGCACGGCGCGGACCTTGAAATCGGTCTCGATGCCGGAACGCTCGCGCTCGATATCGGCCGGGACGCCCATGCCATTGAGAACGATATTGGCGCCGGCGCCCGCGAAAGCGCGCGCATAAGCCAATCCGATGCCACTGGTCGAGCCGGTTACGACGGCGGTCTTGCCTTTTAATGTACCCATTCCATTCACTCCTGCTTGCCTTCGGGCGGCTTGGAACCGTTCCCCGACATATCGTAGGCCATCATGGTCTCGCCGGATTGCGGACGCTCCAACACATCCCTGTGACGCATCGACTGATGAACGTCGCGGACGCCCGCATTCCAGTGTTCGGTCATCGCAACATGCGAAAAGTCGTAGTCTTTGGACGAAGTTTCGTAGTTCTTGCTCTTGTAGATCAGGTGCACGACCGTGACGGTGTTTTCCTTCGAAGCCTTGCGCAGGAATTCGACCGACGGATCGTTCTTCAAATCATCCGGCAATTTGTCGAGCAGATCGCGCACCGCTTTCCGCGCATTGTGGAGTTGCTTGTTCTTGTCGGTGCTCATGCGGGTACGGCTGGAAAAACGGATGTCCTTTTCCCGCTCGGCGGCTTCGAGCAGCGACGTCGGCAGGTCGCCGCGCGCGCTGAACAAATCGACCTGGAAGATCAGGAGATCGCGGTTGAATTCCTCCTCCAGCACGTGATCGAGCGGCGTGTTGGAGGCGATGCCGCCGTCCCAGTAATGCTCGCCCTCGATCTCGACGGAAGGAAATCCGGGCGGCAGCGCGCCGGAGGCCATGATGTGCTCGGGGCCGATCTTCTTGCCGAGCTTCCTGAACTCGAAATTGTCGAAATATTTGAAGTTGCCCGAGGTCACGCCGACCGCGCCGACGCTGAGCCGCGTCTTCAAATCGTTGATGCGATCGAAGTCGACCAACCGCTCCAGCGTCTTCTTCAAGGCCGCGGTGTCGTAATAGCTCTGCGATTGCGGACTGCCCGGTGGCCACAAGGGCGCGGGCGGAATGCGCGGCGTGAAGAAGCCGGGTACGCCGAAGGTGGCAATCAGCGCGGCGCTGGTTTCGTTGAACAGCGAACGCGCGCGGTCACCTGACGTGACCGGATTCCACGACACCGGGGATGACACCATCTCCCAGAATTCTTTCAGCCGGTCGACACGCTTCTCGCCCTCATTGCCGGCGATGATCGCGGCGTTGATGGCGCCGATCGAGATGCCCGCGATCCATTCCGGATCGAATCCGGCGCGGCACAGCGCGTGGAAGGCGCCGGCCTGATAAGAGCCGAGCGCGCCGCCCCCCTGCAGCACCAGCACGCGCTGCGCTTTGGCAGGGGTGGTTGCGGGCGCGGGGTTTGAATGATCCATCGTGACCGCCGATCAGTGGACAGAGAGGCCGGCACCGTGGCGGCAGTTCGCGACGGCGTCAATCGGCGAGATCGAAGCAAGGATCACGCCGAGTTTACCGCCTGGAGAGGCATCGAAGCCCGTAACCGGACCTGCTTCAGGTTGATGCAAGGATGAGCGTCCAGAACACCTTGTATTTGGTGCCTGGAGCATAAGCCGCGGCGATGCCTAATTTTGTGACACCATTCTTGAGCATGTTGGCCTTGTGCGGCGGCGAGTTGCGCCAGCCGGAGAAGGCTTCCGCCAAAGTGTGATATCCGGCCGAGATATTTTCGACCGCGACCGTCGCCGGATAGCCCGAAGCCCCCAGCCGCTTGTCCAGCGGACCCTTCACATTGTGGTCCATCTTGTTGCGCGCCGCCATCGCCTGGGACTGCTGCTCGGCGAGCCTGGTCAACTCGGGATCGACCGCCACGGTGCCGAGGCCGTTGTTCTGGCGGTATTGGGAGATCATGATCGCGGCGGCGACCGGGTCGAGCGTGGCACCGGGTTGCGCCATGTCGAGATACATGGCCGGCTGATCCGGAATTTTGACGTCGGCCGAGCAGCCGGCAAGCAGCAAAAGCCCGATAATGGCGGTAGTCGCCCGTTTCACTGAAAGAATCCCCCAAAGCTGGACGGGGCGTTGTTGCATACCAACCGTGGCTGAATGGTGAACGGAGGGCAGATTTCGGCCGTCATTCCGGGGCGGAAAATCGTAGCCGGATGGAGCGCACGGCAATCCGGGACGGTCCGTCGGCGTGGCAAGCAACCTCGGATTACGCTTCGCTCCATCCGAGCTAGGGAAATCAATCCTGGGCGGCAAATATCCGGTAGCGGCGGGGCTGCAGGCTGATGATCTCGCCGGCCTGGAGTTCCCGGTCCCGGGGGGCGTCGATCTCGATCACGGTCTTGCCCTCACCGCCCGAAAGCGCGACCTCTGCCCGCTGGATCGGGCCGAACGAGCGGACATGGCGCACCGCGCCCTCCAGCGAGCCGGTTCCCGCCGGCCCGATCTGCATGTCATGGCGGCGGACGAACAGTTTTGAGGCGCCGGAGGCTGCGCCATCGGCGGCGATATTGAGCGGCTGCCCGCCGAGCCGCACCGAGCCGCCGCTAACCTCCACCGGCAGCACGATGGATTCGCCGATGAAGCCGTGGACAAAAGCGGTAGCGGGATTGTCATAGACATCGCCCGGCGTGCCGATCTGTTCGATGCGGCCCTTGTCCATGACAACGACGCGGTTGGCGACTTCGAGCGCCTCTTCCTGGTCATGGGTGACGAAGATCGAGGTGACGTGGATTTCGGAATGCAGCGAGCGCAGCCATTGCCGCAGCTCCTTGCGCACCTTGGCATCGAGCGCGCCAAAGGGCTCGTCGAGCAGCAGGATGCGCGGCTCGATCGCAAGCGCGCGGGCGAGCGCGATGCGCTGCCGCTGACCGCCGGACAACTGGCTCGGATAGCGGTTCGCCAGCCAGTCGAGTTGCACCAGATCCAGCAGCTCCTTGACGCGGGCGCGGATCGTGGCCTCGTCCTTGCGGATGGCACGCGGCTGCACGCGCAGGCCAAAGGCAACGTTTTCGAACACCGTCATGTGGCGGAACAGCGCGTAGTGCTGGAACACGAATCCGACATGACGCTCGCTGGCGCCGTGGCCCAGCGCATCCTCGCCGTCGATCCGCACCTCGCCGGCATCGGGCCAGTCGAGGCCCGCGATGATCCGCAACAGCGTCGTCTTGCCCGAACCGGACGGGCCCAGCAGCGCCAGCAATTCGCCCTTGCCGACCTTCAGATCGACATTGTCGAGCGCCGCGAAGGCGCCGAACTTCTTGACGATGTTTTTGACTTCAATGGTCACCTGGATAATCCCTTGAATAGTCCCCTGGGGTTTGCCCTTCGTCCAGACGCTGTTCGAGAACGGCTTTCACGATCAGCGTGATCAGGGCCAGCATCGCCAGCAGCGAAGCAATCGCAAACGATGCCACGAATTGATACTCATTATAGAGAATTTCGACCAAGAGCGGCATGGTGTTGGTCTCGCCGCGGATATGGCCCGACACGACCGACACCGCGCCGAACTCGCCCATGGCGCGCGCGTTGCACAGCAGTACGCCATACAACAGGCCCCATTTGATATTGGGCAGAGTGACGCGGAAGAAGGTCTGCAGGCCTGATGCGCCCAGCGAGGTCGCCGCTTCCTCCTCCTGCGTGCCCTGCTCCTGCATCAGCGGAATCAGCGAGCGGGCGACGAACGGGAACGTCACGAAGATGGTCGCGAGCGCGATGCCCGGCACCGCGAACAGGATGTGGATGTCGTGCGCCTGCAGCCATGTGCCCCAGTAGCCCTGCGCGCCGAACAGCAGCACGAAGACGAGGCCCGAAATGACCGGGCTGACCGAGAACGGCAGGTCGATCAGCGTGATCAGAAAGGTCTTGCCGCGAAATTCGAATTTCGCGATCGCCCAGGCCGCGATCACGCCGAACACGAGGTTAAGGGTGACCGAGATCGCCGCAACCAGCAGCGTCAGCCGGATCGCCGACAGCGCCTCCGGCTCGGCCAGCGCAGCGAAGTAGGCGCTGATGCCTTTAGAAAAGGCCGACGTGAACACCACGACCAGCGGCAGCACGACAAAGACGGTAAGGAAAGTAACGGCAAGCGCGATGATGACGAAGCGGACGGGCCCTGGCTCAGTCCGCAGGTCCTTTGGCGAAGCCACCGCGCGCACCCGGTCGCTGGCTTCGCGGTGCGATGGCGGGGAGATCGCTAGGTCCGCGGTTGACGCGTAGGCCCTCAGCGGTGGCGCCGGAGTCACGAAGCTCGTTTGCGTCGACATCGTCCGCTCCTCAATGCGCGGGAATGCGGGTTTGCGCCCAGCGTTGCAGGCGATTGACGACAAGGATGATCAGGAACGAAGCCAGCAGCATGATGACGGCGATCGCCGTCGCATCGGCATAGCGAAATTCGGACAGCCGGATCACGATCAGGAGCGGCGCGATTTCCGACACGTTTGGCAGATTGCCGGCGATGAAGATCACCGAGCCGTATTCGCCGACGGCGCGCGCGAACGCCAGCGCAAAGCCTGTCAGCAGCGCCGGTATCAGGCTCGGCAGGATCACCCGGAACACCGTGTGCCAGCGGTTGGCGCCGAGGCTCGCGGCCGCCTCCTCGATTTCAGGATCGAGATCGATCAGGACGGGCTGAACCGTCCGCACCACGAACGGAATACCGATGAAGACCATCGCAATGAAAATGCCGATCGGCGTGAATGCGACCTTGATGCCGAGTTCGGCCAGCGGCGCGCCGAGCCAGCCCTTCTGCGCAAACAATTGCGTCAGCGCCACGCCCGCGACCGCGGTCGGCAGCGCAAAGGGAATATCGACGATGGCGTCGAACAGCCGCCGGCCCGGAAAACGATACCGCACCAGCGCCCACACGATGATCGTGCCCATCACCAGATTGACGCAGGCTGCGGCAAAGGAGAGACCGAATGAAATCTTCAGCGCATTGAGCGTGCGGCGGCTGGTCAGGATTTCCCAGAACTGTCCGGGCGAAAGCTCGAGCGTCTTGAGAAAGAGACCGGCGAGCGGGATCAGGATGATGACGGAAAGCCACGTCAGGGTCAGGCCCATGGTGAGCCCGAACCCGGGCAAGCTCGTCCGCCGTGCGACCGCTGTGCTCACAAATCCCCCTGCTTCCGCTGCGGCCGGCCGTCAGCCAGATCAATTCTTGTAAATCTGGTCGAAAATGCCGCCTTCGCCGAAGTGCTGTTTCTGCGCCTTGGTCCAACCACCAAAAACGTCGTCGATTGTGAAAAGTTCGACCTTGGCGAAGGATTTTTCATACTCCCGCGCGATTTCCGAATCGCGCGGACGATAGGAATTGCGCGCGGCGATTTCCTGACCCTCCTTGGTATACCAATATTTCAGATAGGCCTCGGCGACCGCGCGCGTGCCTTTTTTACCGGTAACCTTGTCGACCACCGCGACCGGCGGCTCGGCGAGAATCGACAGTGGCGGCGCAACGATCTCGAACTTGTCCTTGCCGAACTCGCGCTGTGCCAGGAACGCCTCGTTCTCCCACGCCAGCAGCACGTCACCGACGCCGCGCTCGACGAAGGTCACCGTCGAACCGCGCGCGCCGGTATCGAGCACCGGCACGTTCTTGAAGAGATCGCCGACGAACGTCTTCGCCTTGTCAGCGGAACCGAATTTCTTTTCCGCATAGCCCCATGCCGCGAGGTAGTTCCAGCGCGCGCCGCCCGAGGTCTTCGGGTTCGGCGTGATCACCTGCACGCCGGGCTTGATCAGATCGTCCCAATCCTTGATGCCCTTGGGATTGCCCTTGCGCACCAGGAACACGATCGTCGAGGTGTAGGGCGACGCATTGAGCGGCAGGCGCTTCTGCCAATCCGGCGCAATCAAACCCTTGGCCGCGATGGCGTCGATGTCATAGGCCAGCGCGAGCGTGACGACGTCGGCCTGCAGGCCGTCGATCACGGCGCGCGCCTGCGAGCCCGAGCCGCCATGCGACTGCTTGATCTCGACGCTCTTGCCGGTTTCCTTCTGATAGGCTGCGACAAACGCCTTGTTGAAATCGGCGTAGAGTTCGCGCGTCGGATCGTAGGATACGTTGAGCAAGGTATGATCGGCAGCGAAGGCCGAACTAGCCCAGAGCAGCCCAGCGACGAGCGGCAGAATGCGACGGATCACCGTTGATCTCCATTCGGCTTGATCAAGCTTATCATCAAACACGAACGTATAAGTCGCGACGAAAGGCCGCTTCGTCAACGAAACCGCATTTCATTGTTCGCGGTTCCGCAGCCTCAATGTCCTATGAAGTCCGGCGGCTCAAGAAGTTTTCGTCGTATGGATGCCGCATTCCCTCTTGGCCTGGCCGCGCCAGCGGCCGGCCCGCGCATCCTCGCCGGGCGCCGTTCGGCTCGAGCACGGCATGCAGCCGACCGACAGGTAACCCGAGGCGACCAGCGGATGCGCCGGCAATTTTGCCGTTTTGTAGATCGCTTCGATCTCTTCGCGTGAAACATTGGCGAACGGGTTGAACTTCAGCTTCGCACCGTCGTCTTCGACAACGGGTATGTCGGCGCGCGCCCCACCCTGGAACCGCTTGCGTCCATTGATCCACGCCGCGAACGGTTTCAACGCCCGCGCCAGCGGCTCCACTTTGCGGATACGGCAGCAGGCGTCGGGATCGGAGAACCACAATTCGCGGTCCGGATCCTCGCGTGACAACGTCTCTTCCAGCGGCTTGATCGAACGAACGTCGGTGAGGCCAAGCGTGGCGATCAGCGTGTCGCGATAGGCGAGCGTCTCCTCGAACAGCCAGCCAGTATCGAGGAACACCACCGGAATCGCAGGATCGACATCCGCCATCACCTTGAGCAGCGCCGCCGATTCCGTGCCGAACGATGAGACCAGCGCGAGGCGCTCGCGGCCGACGGTCTTCAGCGCAGTTTCAATGACTTCCGCCGGCGACGCATCGCGCAACGCGCGGTCGAGCGCCTGCGCCGGCGAAACATTCGCCGCATCGGTGATCAGGGCCTGATGCAGGATCGCGCTCACTGGCCGGCACTCTCCGAATGACGCAACTGCATCCGCCGATTGAGCGCGGTGACGCGGCCGTCGCCGGTCGGCTGGTAGAACACCGAATAGCGCTTCATGGTCTCGGCGAAAGCATCGGCGTCGGCGTCCTTCTTCACCTCGAACGCGTCGAAACCGGCGCGCGACATGAACACGAACTGGTCGCGCAGCACCTGGCCGGTGGCGCGCAATTCGCCGTCATAGCCGTGCCGCTCGCGCAACAGGCGGGCCTGGCTGTAGGCGCGGCCGTCGCGGAAGGACGGAAACACCAGCGCTACCGCGGCGAGACGATCGAGATATGGCACGAGATCGTCGAGATTTCGATTGTTCGGCCAGATCACCCCGAGCTTGCCCGCGCGCCGCAGCATGGCTTCCGGATCTTCGAGAAACCGCGCCGCTGGAACCAGGATCGCTCCATCGCCCGGCAGCTCGGCACCGTCGGCAATGTGGACGAACAGGTCGGTGGTGATTTTACCCTGCTTAACGAGTGGCATAAACCCGCTCCTTGAATGGCTCGACGCCCAGACGCTTCACCGTGTCGACGAACAATTCCTCGGGACGGTCGCGCAGCGCGAGATAGGCTTCGACGATGTCTTCGATCACATCGGCAACTTCCGCATAGGGAACGGCCGGGCCGATCAGCTCGCCCATCTGCGCGTTCTCGTCGGCGCGGCCGCCGATCGTGATCTGGTAAAACTCCTCGCCGTTCTTCTCGACGCCGAGAATGCCGATGTGGCCGACATGGTGATGGCCGCAGGCGTTGATGCAGCCGGAGATATTGATGTGCAGGCGGCCGATCATCTCGGCGGTGTCGTGATTGGCGAAGCGCCGGGTCAGTTCCTGCGCGATCGGGATCGAGCGCGCATTGGCCAGCGAGCAGTAGTCCAGCCCCGGGCAGGCGATGATGTCGGTGACCAGATTGACGTTCGGGGTGGCGAGCCCGATCCGGTCGAGCGCCTTCCACAGCTGCGGCAGGTCGCGCTTGGCGACATGCGGCAGCACCAGGTTCTGCTCGTGGCCGACGCGGATCTCGCCGAAGGAATACTTGTCGGCGAGGTCGGCGACCGCGTCCATCTGGTCTGCGGTGGCATCGCCGGGCGGGCCGCCCACGGGCTTCAGCGACAGCGTCACGATCGAATAGCCCTGCACCTTGTGCGGGGCCACCGAATTCTTGCGCCAGCGCTCGAACAACGGATCATGCGCGGCCTGCTTCAGCTCGTCCGGCATATGCGGCAGCTTCTCATAGGCCGGATAGGAGAAACGCGAACGCACTTCCTCAATGACGGAATGGTCGAGCGTGAGCGCGCTGTGGCCCATCTGCTCCCATTCCTCATCGACCTCCCTGGCGAACTTTTCGATGCCGAGTTCATGCACCAGGATCTTGATGCGCGCCTTGTAGATGTTGTCGCGGCGGCCGTACTGGTTGTAGACGCGCAGGATCGCCTCGACGTAGCTCAGGATGTCGCGGCCTGCCACGTACGGCTTGATGGTCTTGGCGATGAACGGCGTGCGGCCGAGACCGCCGCCGACCAGCACCTCGAAGCCGGTTTCGCCGTCGGCGTTCCTGTGCAGGCGCAGGCCGATGTCGTGAACCTTGATCGCGGCGCGGTCGTGCTCGGACGCGGTGATCGCGATCTTGAACTTGCGCGGCAGGAACGAGAATTCCGGATGCAGCGTGGTGTGCTGCCGCAGGATTTCCGACCAGATGCGGGGATCCTCGATCTCACCCGGCGCGACGCCGGCCCACTGGTCCGAGGTGACGTTGCGCATGTTGTTGCCGGAGGTCTGCATGGCGTGGATGCCGACTTCGGCAAGATCGGCCAGCGCATCGGGCAGTTCGGCAAGCTTGATCCAGTTGTACTGGATGTTCTGCCGGGTGGTAAAATGGCCGTAGCCGCGGTCGTAGCGGCGCGCGACATGGGCAAGCCGCCGCAACTGCTTCGACGACAGCGTGCCGTAGGGAATGGCGACGCGGAACATGTAGGCGTGCAGTTGCAGATAGACGCCGTTCTGCAGCCGCAGCATCTTGAATTCATCCTCGGTGAGCTCGCCGGAGAGACGGCGCTTCACCTGGTCGCGGAATTCGGACACGCGTTCATTGATCAGCGTGCGGTCGAGTTCGTCATATGCGTACATGATGGATCAGCCTTGATTGGTCGTTTCAGGCCGGAAGCAGGTCAATGGTGAGACCCTTCGACCGAATGCGTTCGCGCAAATTGCCGGGTTTGATCTCGCCGCCGTCCTTGAGCTCGACCGGCGCGATATACGCGCCGACCGCGCCGACGTCATCGGTATTGGCTTCGGCCAGCAGTGCCCGCGCCTCATCGGAGGTGCGGACGATCGCGGCGTCCGACAAGCTCGCCGACCAGTCCTGCTGCGCGGTGCGATAGATCACGATGCCATCCGAGGTGCGGTTGGCGGTCACCATCGAGGGGCCGGTGATCTTGATTTTTTGTTGAAGCGGAGAGGTCATTCGGCAGCATCCAGCAGTTTGGTGATGACTTGATTGAGGTTGGACTGGCGCCACGGCGCGGAATGCGCGACGACGTCGCCGATGATGAGGATGGCGGGACCGCCATCGATTTTTTCGACCAGCGCGGGAAGGTTTTCCAGCGTGCCGACCACCGCCTGCGCATCCGGCCGCGTCACCCGTGCGAATATGCCGACGGGGGTCTTCGGCGATCGTCCAGCAGCGAGCAGGCCAGCGCGCACTGACGGCGCGGCGGTCATGCCCATATAGACCACGATGGTCATCTTCTTGTCCGTCAGTACCGACCAGTCGACCGTCTCGGCGTCCTTTGCCTTGTGCGCGGTCAGGAAGGTGATGCGCAGCGCCTCGTGCCTATAGGTCAGCGGCGCCTCGAATTGCGCGGCGGCACCGAGCCCTGCGGTGATGCCCGGCACCACCGAATAGGCGACGCCGGCTTCGCGCAGTACTTCGATCTCCTCGCCGCCGCGGCCGAAAATGAAGGGATCGCCGCCCTTCAGCCGCACCGCGCGCTGGCCTGACTTCGCAGCCTCGATCAGCAGCTTGTTGATCGCATCCTGGCCGATGCCGGGCTTGCCGACGCGGCGGCCGACCGGAATGCGCGAGGCATCGCGACGCACGCGATCGAGAATTTCCGGCGAGACCAGTTCGTCGTAGAACACGATATCCGCATCCTGCAGCGCGCGCAGCGCCTTGATGGTGAGCAGATCCGGGTCGCCCGGCCCGGCGCCGACCAGCGTCACACGACCTTCCGCCTTGCCGTCCTTGCTCGCGCCGGCGAAGGCGGAGGGATCGGCGATGTCGTTCAGCGCCTTTTCGGCCTCGTCCTTGCGCCCGGCGAGCACCAGCGCGCCGATCGGGCCGTCGATCACGCGCTCCCAGAAGCGGCGGCGCAACGGAAATTCGGGAATGCGCGCATGCATCGATCTGCGAAAGCTGCCGACGAAGGCGGCGAGATCGCCGATGCGCGCCGGCAGCACCGCTTCGATGCGCTCACGCACGCGGCGCGCGACCACCGGTGACGCGCCGCCGGTGCCGACGGCAACGACAACGTCGCCACGATCGACGATCGCGGGAAAGATGAAAGTGGAATGCGCGAGGTCGTCCATCACATTGACGGGCAGCCCGACCGCCTTCGCACGCGCCGACATCGCAACGCCGATGTCACCGGCGCCGGCGCAAAGGATTGCGATCACACCCGAGAGGTCGGCCGTGAGCGGATCGCCGACAGCCAATTCGATCCGTGCGGTGTCGTTGGCATCGAGGCCAGCCAGATCATGATCGCCATCGGTGGCATGCCAGCGGACCCGCGCGCCCGCGGAGACCAGCAAGCGCAATTTTGCGCGCACGAGGTCACCGGCTCCGACGAGCAGCACCTTGCCGCTTTGCATATCCAGGAACACAGGCAGATAGCGCATCAGACACTCGCTTTCCCCAACTTGGGGGTTGACTGAAATTATTTTCTATTTATGTCTCGATCAAGGGCTTCAAAGAGAAAATTATTTCTTCTCTATTGCAGCGCAACTTTAGAATTTTTCAACTCCCAAGTCCAAGGCCCAGAGATGCATCTTCTCGACAATGAATCCGGCGGACACGGGTCGCGGTCGGCAGCCTTCGCCAAAGCATCCTCCGTGCCGAAAATTTTGGCCGAGGGACGGCTGCCGCCACCCTCGATGGATCACCTCGACGAGCTCGAGGCGCAGAGCATCTACATTCTGCGGGAGGCGTTCGCGCGGCTGAAGAAGCTCGCGCTGCTGTGGTCGCTGGGGAAGGATTCCAACGTGATGATCTGGCTGGCGCGCAAGGCCTTCTTCGGCCGTGTGCCATTCCCGGCCCTGCACGTCGACACCGGCAAGAAATTTCCCGAGATGTATGCGTTCCGCGATCGCTTCGGCAAGGAATGGGAGCTCGATCTCAAGATCGAGCCCTGCCCGCCGATCGACGCCGTCGATCCGACCTTGCCGCCGGCTGCGCGCTCCGCCGCCCGCAAGACCGAGGGGCTCAAATGGGCGCTGACCAAATATGGTTTCGACGGCCTGATCGCCGGCATCCGCCGCGATGAGGAGGCGACCCGTGCCAAGGAGCGGGTGTTCTCGCCGCGCGGGCTCGAAGGCGGCTGGGACGTGCGCGATCAGCCCCCGGAATTCTGGGACCAGTTCAACGCCTCGCCTCCAACAGGCGCGCATCTGCGTATCCATCCGATCCTGCATTGGACCGAGGCCGACATCTGGGCCTACACCAAGCGCGAGAACATTCCGATCATCCCGCTTTATCTGTCGAAGGACGGCAAGCGCTATCGTTCGCTGGGTGACCAGGACATCACCAACCCGGTGGCCTCGACTGCATCGAGCATCGACGAGATCCTGACCGAGCTCGACGGCACCAAGGTGCCGGAGCGTGCCGGCCGCGCGCTGGATCACGAGACCGAAGACGCTTTCGAGCGGCTGCGTGTCGCCGGCTATCTCTAACGGACATCTGGTGTGAGCGTCGCTATGAACATGATCCTCCCCGCAAGCGTTTCGGCCACGCCGAACGGCACCACGTCGATGCCAAATGGCACGACGCGCCCGCAGGTCCGTATCGTCATCGTCGGCCATGTCGATCACGGCAAATCCACCCTCGTCGGGCGCCTGCTGCACGAGACCGGCAGCCTGCCCGAGGGCAAGCTGGAGATGCTCAAGGCCGTCAGCGCGCGGCGCGGCATGCCGTTCGAATGGTCGTTCCTCCTGGACGCGCTGCAGACCGAGCGCGACCAGGGCATCACCATCGACACCACCCAGATCCGCTTCCGCACCCGCTCGCGCGACGTCGTGCTGATCGACGCGCCCGGCCACGCCGAATTCCTCCGCAACATGATCACCGGCGCCTCGCAGGCCGACGGCGCGGTGCTGATCATCGACGCGCTGGAAGGCGTGCGCGACCAGACAAGGCGGCACGGCTATTTGCTGCATCTGCTGGGGATCAAGCAGGTCGCGATCGTCGTCAACAAGATGGACCGCGTCGATTTCAGCGCGGCACGTTTCAAGGAGATCAGCGACGAGATTTCCGCGCATCTGACCGGCCTCGGCGTGACGCCGTCGGCCGTGATTCCGATTTCCGCCCGCGACGGCGATGGCGTCGCCGAACACACGGCGCGGATCGACTGGTACCAGGGGCCGACCGTGGTCGAGGCGCTCGACGCGCTCGAACCGGCGCGGCCGCTGGAGCAGCTGGCGCTGCGCCTTCCCGTGCAGGCGATCTACAAATTCGACGACCGCCGCATCGTCGCGGGCCGCATCGAGTCCGGGCATCTGAGCGCCGGCGACGAAATCGTCATCATGCCTGCCGGCAAGATCGCAAAAATCAAAACCGTCGAGAGCTGGCCGGTGACGCCGCTCAAGGGCAGCCACGGCGCCGGCCGCTCGGTCGGCATCACGCTCGACCGTGAACTGTTCATCGAACGCGGCGATGTCATCGCGCATGCCGGCGCGACCCCGCGCGACACGCGGCGGATTCGCGCCCGCATTTTCTGGCTGCACGACAAGCCGCTGTCGAAGGGCGACCAGATCCTGATCCGCCTCGGCACGCGGGAAAGCCGCGCCAGCGTGGTCGCCATCGAAAAGGCGGTCGATCCCGGCGAACTCTCCAACGCGGAAACCAGATCGATCGCGCGCAACCATGTCGGCGAAATCGACATCTCGCTGGCACAGCCCATCGCGGCCGACCCCTATCAGGACAATCCGCGCACCGGACGGCTGGTGATCGAGGTCAACGGCCGCATCGCCGGCGGCGGTCTCGTGCTGTCGGTCGACGCCGGACAGCGCGCCGTCCCGATCGACATCGTGCCGGTCGAATCCGCATTGCGGCCCGAGGAGCGCTCGGCGCGCTACCGCCACAACGGCGCGGTGATCTGGCTGACCGGACTGCCCGGCTCCGGAAAATCGACGCTGGCGCGCGCACTGGAGCGGCGACTGTTTTCGCGTGGCGGTTCGCCGATCCTGCTCGACGGCGACACGCTGCGCGCAGGGCTCAACGGCGACCTCGGTTTCTCCGCGCAGGACCGCACCGAAAACATCCGCCGGCTCGCCGAAGTCGCGACCCATCTGGCGCGCAATGGACACATCGCGATCGTCGCCGCGGTGTCACCGTCGGCGGATGATCGTGCCGCCGCGCGCCGCATCGCCGACACCACGTTCCGCGAGATCTATGTCGCGACGCCGGCCGAGATCTGCGAGAGCCGCGACCCCAAGGGCCATTACGCCAAGGCGCGCGCGGGCACACTGCAGGCCTTCACCGGGATCGGCAATGACTACCAGCCGCCGGCCCGCGCGGAGCTCCGCATCGATACCTCGGCGCGCACGGTTTCGGATGCGACCGACGAGATCGAGCGGATGCTGGCGGAGACCGGCATTCTGTTCGACGAACTGGTGGATCTGGCGGCCAATATCTAAAAGCGTTTTCGAGCGAAGTGGACCCCGGTTCGCGTAAAGAAAGCGCGTCCAAAATAGGCCCTTCCCGGCTGCTCCTTTTTATGGAGCAGCCGGTCCCTTTTGGGGCCTTCTCATCGACCCGGGTTTAGGGATAAAAGGGCGACCAACGCTGCCCATTTTGGCGCGTTTTTTGCTGTGTTTCGTCAGAATGCAGCTTTCAACGCCAATTCCACCGAGAAAGCCCATCATGAATCGTGTCGATGCCCACGGATTGAAGATCGCCCCTGTCCTGTTCGATTTCATCGCCAAGGAGGCGGCCCCCAACACCGGGATTTCGCCCGACGCGTTCTGGGCCGGTGTCGCCGCCATCATCAAGAAGCTGGGGCCGAAAAACCGTGAGCTGCTCGCCTTCCGCGATGCGCTGCAGGTCAAGATCGACGGCTGGCATCGCGCCAACAAGGGCAAGCCGTTCGACATGAACGCCTATACGGCCTTCCTCAAGCAGATCGGCTATCTGCTGCCGGAGCCGGCGACCAAGGCAGTCGAGACCGCCAACGTTGACGAAGAAATCGGCAAGATCTGCGGACCGCAACTTGTCGTTCCCCTGACCAACGCCCGCTACGCTCTGAACGCGGCGAATGCGCGCTGGGGCTCACTCTATGATGCCTTCTACGGCACCGACGCGATCCCGCACGATCCGAGCGAAAGCGGCAAGGGCTATAACAAGGCGCGCGGCGACAAGGTGATCGCCAAGGCAAAGACCTTCCTCGATGCCGCCGTGCCGCTTGCGACCGGCAGCCACACCGACGTGACGTCCTATAGCGTGATCGCCGGCCAGCTCGCCGTGAAGCTCAAGAGCGGCAATGCCACCGCACTGAAGTCTGCTTCGCAGTTCGCCGGATATCAGGGCGATGCCGCGTCACCGACTGCGATCCTCTTGGTCAACAACGGCATGCATGTCGAAGTGAAGATCGACCGCAACCACGTCATCGGCAAGGATGACCCGGCCGGGGTCGCCGACATGATCCTGGAATCGGCGGTCTCCACCATTCTCGACATGGAAGACTCGGTCGCCGCCGTCGATGCCGAGGACAAGGTGCTGGTCTATCGCAACACGCTCGGCCTGATGGACGGCACCCTCTCGGCCGATTTCGAGAAGGGCGGCAAGACGCTCAAGCGTTCGCTCAACCCTGACCGGGTCTACAAGACGCCTGACGGCAAGGGGCTGACACTGCACGGCCGCAGCCTGCTGCTGATGCGCAATGTCGGCCATCACATGTTCACCGACGCCGTGCTCGACGAGAACGGCGAGGAGATTCCGGAAGGCCTGCTCGACGCTGCGGTGACCGGCCTGCTTGCGATCCACGATCTCAAGGGCTCGTCGAAAACCAAGAACAGCCGCACCGGCTCGGTCTACATCGTCAAGCCGAAGATGCACGGCCCCGACGAAGTTGCGCTGACGTGTGAGCTGTTCGGCGAAGTCGAGAAGCTGCTTGGCCTGCCCGAGAACACCATGAAGGTCGGCATCATGGACGAGGAGCGCCGCACCACGGTCAACCTCAAGGCCTGCATCCAGAACGCCTCGAAGCGCATCTGCTTCATCAACACCGGCTTCCTCGACCGCACCGGCGACGAGATCCATACCTCGATGGAAGCGGGACCGATGATCCGCAAGAACGACATGAAGGCGCAGCCCTGGATCAAGGCCTATGAAGACTGGAACGTCGACATGGGCCTGATCGACGGCCTGCCCGGCCACGCCCAGATCGGCAAGGGCATGTGGGCGGCGCCCGACAAGATGGCCGACATGCTGACCCAGAAGATCGGCCATCCACAGGCTGGCGCCACCACCGCCTGGGTGCCGTCGCCGACCGCCGCCACGCTGCACGCGCTGCATTATCACCAGGTCAACGTGCAGGCCCGCCAGCAGGAGCTCGCCAAGGGTGGCCAGCGCGCAAAACTCTCCGACATCCTCACCATTCCGATGTCGCAGTCGAACTGGGCGCCTGACGACGTCAAGCAGGAGATCGACAACAACTGCCAGGGCATCTTGGGTTATGTCGTGCGCTGGATCGACCAGGGCGTCGGCTGCTCCAAGGTGCCAGATATTCACGACGTCGGCCTGATGGAAGACCGCGCGACCTTGCGCATCTCCAGCCAGCACCTGGCGAACTGGCTGGCGCATGGCGTCGTCAGCAAGGACCAGGTGATGGAATCGCTGAAGCGCATGGCGGTCGTGGTCGACAAGCAGAATGCCGGCGACCCACTCTACAAGCCGATGGCGCCTTCGTTCGACGGTGTCGCCTTCCAGGCCGCCTGCGATCTCGTCTTCAAGGGCCGCGAGCAGCCGAACGGCTACACCGAATACATCCTCACCGCGCGCCGCCGCGAGGCGAAGGCGGCAGGGTAGTCCGCGGTCACGATGCCGCATCCATCGTTTGGAACGCCTGAGCTTTTCATCCGTTGATTGTCATCCCAACAGCGAAGGAGATGGCGATGGACTGGAACAGGGTTGAAGGCAATTGGAAGCAGTTCAAGGGCTCGGCCAAGGAGAAGTGGGGCAAGCTCACCGATGACGATCTCAACGTCATCGAGGGCCGACGCGAGCAACTCGAAGGCAAGCTGCAGCAGCGCTATGGCTTTGCCAAGGAGCAGATCCGCAAGGACGTGGACGACTGGTTCGGGACCTTGAAGTAAGGTCACGCTTCCCGAACTTCAAAAGCCCCGGCGTTGGCCGGGGCTTTTTTGTGTGGATATGGGAACGCTAGAACACCGCCAGATATTTCAGCAGCGAAATGATGCCGATGATGATGACGACCACGCGGGCAATCTGCTTGGCGCGACCGTCCAGTGGCAGCATGTTGATCAGATAAAGCACCAGAATGATGACGAGAAAGGTGATCAAGATACCAATAAGTACCGACACGGAGGCCCCCTTTGCTTGCGACGTTTGATTAAATCAGCGCATGCGATTTAGAACCGCGCGGGTCCCTCAAAGTTCCCGGAAACGGAACCGGATGGCGAAATTTTAAAAATTCTCAAGTAAAATCAAAAATTTACGCCTCCGTATTACTACTGTCAGCCATCCTTTCCAAGTCTTTACCGTTTTCCTTCCAAATGCGCGCAGATTTGGGGGAGCATCATGTTGAATCGTCTGACCGTATCCGCGCTGCTGAAGACCGTCATCCTCGTCACGTCCTTCTGCGTAGTGGTTGGATTTTCGCTCAACGCCTGGGACTCCTGGGGTCGCTTGCAGGCGGCAAGCCGCATTGCGGTGATCGCCGACGCCTCGGCGAACATCTTCAAGGCGATGCACAATCTGCGCACCGACCGCTCCACGACCAACCGGTTGCTGAATTCCGATGCGCCGATGGACGCCGATATCGAGAAGTATCTGCGCAACATCCGTGACACCGAAATGCCGGCGATGGGCCGCGCGCTCGGCCTGCTCGGCACCCTGGAATTCGCGCAGCAACAGACGCTGGTGGGCGAATTCGACCGCGTGTTCAAGACGATGGGCACGCTGCAGAAGGAGTTCTGGGAAGCCGTGGCCAAGCCGAAGGCCCAGCGCCGTCCCGAACTGGCCAAGGAATACATGGCTGCGGCGAACGCGATGCTGGAGGTGCTCGAAAAGCTTTCCGGCGCCCTTTCCGCCGCCGTCAATCACCAGGACGCGACCATCGACCAGTTGCTGGCGATCAAGCAGATCGCCTGGCTGTTGCGTAACACCGCCGGCGAAGCCTCGCTGATCGTCTCGACCGGCCTCAGCGCCGGGAAGGTCTCGCCAGAGACGCGGCTTGCCTACACGAAATATACCGGCGGCATCGACGCTGCATGGACCGCGCTGGAACTGACCGCATCGGGGATGCAGTTGCCGCCGGCGATCTCGAGCGCGATCGCCGCGAACAAGACCGCCTATTTCGAACCGTCATATGTCGCCCTGCGCGACAGGCTGCTGGCGCAGATCTCGACCGGCGAGAAAACGGAGCTCACCGCCAACCAGTGGACCCCGGTCACCGTCGGCCGTCTTGGCGCCGCCGTCACTGTCGCCGAAGGCGCGCTCGACGCCGCCAAGGATCACGCCGCGCATCTGCGCTTCACTGCCCAGCGTTCGCTGACGATGCAGCTCACGCTGTTGATCGCCGCGCTGGCGCTGGCGTTCGGCGCCCAGATGATCGTCGCCCGCCGCGTCATCAAGCCGCTGCACACCATGCGCGACGCCATGCTGAAGGTCGCCGCCGGCGACCTCCAAGTCGATACCGGCTACGCCGCGCGCCATGATGAAATCGGCGCCCTGGCCGGCGCGCTGGAGACCTTCAAGCAGCAGGCCGCCGACAAGGTGCGGATCGAGGCGCAGGAGCGCGAGCGCAACGCCGGCGCCATGGCGCGGCAGCAGGCGATCGAGAGCTATGTCGGCGAGTTCGAGAGCAAGGTGCGTCAGACGCTCAACCAGCTTGGCGACGCTTCCGGCCAGATGCGGACCACCTCGTCCGGCCTGTCAACGATCTCGCGCCAGACCAACGAGCGCGTCCAGGTCGCCGAGAAGGCTTCCGGCGAGGCCTCCATGAGCGTCGAGACGGTGGCCGCGGCTTCCGAAGAGCTCAGCGCCTCGATCAACGACATCAGCCAGCAGGCGGCGCATGCCGCAGGGATCGCCAGCCGCGCGGTCGGCCAGGCGCGTGACACCGACGGCACCGTCCAGGGGCTCGCCCAATCGGCGGGGCGGATCGGCGAAGTCGTCGGTCTCATCAACACCATTGCCGCGCAGACCAACCTCCTGGCGCTCAACGCCACCATCGAGGCCGCGCGCGCCGGCGAGGCCGGCCGCGGCTTCGCGGTGGTCGCCTCCGAAGTCAAATCGCTGGCGAGCCAGACGGCGAAGGCGACCGAGGAAATCTCCGAGCAGATCGCCGACATTCAGAAGGTCGCCGGCGAAGCCATCGACGCCATCAAGAACATCGGCGGCATCATCGGCGAGGTCAACGAGGTCGCGACCGCGATTGCCGCCGCCGTGCAGCAACAGGGCGCCGCCACCCAGGAGATCACGCGCTCGACGCAATTTGCCGCGCAGGGTACCAAGAACGTGTCCGACAACATCACCGGCGTGAAGGCCGACGCGGACGCGGCGGCTGCCGCCGCCGACGATGTGAAGCAGGCTTCCCAGACGCTGGAAACGCAGAGCCAGCAACTGGGCAATCAGGTTACCGATTTCCTCGGCAAGATCCGCGCGGCTTAGCAATATTAGCTAGAGCGGTCTCCTTACTGCATCACCGTCATCCTGAGGAGGCCGCAACGCGGCCGTCTCGAAGGACGACGGCCACTGAGCGGACCGTTCATCCTTCGAGGCTCGCTCCTCAGCGGGATGACGGATCAACACTCACTCCCTCGCCACCACGGGCACGCGGCCATACTTGGCGCGGACCTTCTTGGAGGCGGGCGAGAAATTCAGTTCGGCGCCGCGCTTGTCGGCGCCGCGGCCGGCGACCAGAAGGCCATTCTCGCCGGCGACGATGTCGCCCTTGCGCAGCGTCGGGTCGTCCTCGATCTTGACCGGCGCGAGGCCGATCTGGTCCTTGCCGTTGCAGGTGCAGCCGCCGACGAGTTCGTTGCGATAGCGGAACGCGTTCGGCAGCTCCGAATAGGCCTTGCCGTTTTCGGCGCTCGCGCTGTCGATGCTGCTGCCGTAGAACACCTTGGTTTCGCTCGCCGGGCAGAAGCTGTTGCAGGACGCCGCGCGGCTCGCATTGTCGGACCCGTTGACCGGGAAATAGCGCCCGTCGCAGGTTCGCACGCAAAACGCCTGGCCACCGCCGCCGCCGTATCGGACGCGCCCCTCGCCACGCGGCGCGCGAACCTGGCCGTCGTCATCGGCGAACGGCATCTGGATATAGGGCTGGTGACGCGGGCGGGCGAAGCCGCCGAACAGTTGCGAGAAGAAGTCCTGGGCCCGCGCGGCAGGCGCCAGCATCGAAGCGCACACCAATGCGGCTGTCCCCCATGCTGCCAGTTTTCGCGATCGCATCAACCTTCTCCTCACACGCAACATGACGCATCAATCAGTTGAGTTGCTGCGCCGTCAGATTCATCGCCTGGCGGCCCGAGCGCGCCGTCGCGACCGGGCGCGGATGCGCGCCGACCGGACGAGCCACGATGCTGCCCCTGCTATTCCCGCCGCGCGCCATCACCGGTGCGTGCTTCGGCAGCACCACGACTTTCGCTCCGACATCGACCCGGCTGAACAGATCGACGACGTCCTCATTGGTCAGGCGGATGCAGCCCGACGAGACGAACTTTCCGATCGTCGAGGGATCGTTGGTGCCGTGAATGCGGTACTGGCTGGTGCCGAGATATATCGCCCTCGCGCCGAGCGGATTGCCGGGACCGCCGGCCATGAAGCGCGGCAGATAGGGCTGGCGTGCGATCATCTCGCTCGGCGGATGCCAGTCCGGCCATTCCGCCTTGCGGCTGACGGTCTGCACGCCTGACCAGGTGAAGCCTTCGCGGCCGACGCCGACGCCGTAGCGGATGGCCCGGCCCTGGCCGAGCACGTAGTAGAGCGTGGTGTTGCCGGTATCGATGATGATGGTGCCGGGCGCCTCCGTCGTACCGAAGGCGACGACGGCGCGGCGGAGCCGCTCGGGCGTCGCGCTCTCGTCGGAGGCGATCACCTCGTCGGTGGGATATCCATTCGGCTGGGCCGAAGCGTAGCCGAGGGTCTGCGCGTTCGCCGCGCTCGAAATCGCTGCCGGCATCAGCAGGACGGCGCCGACGAGGACGAGCGCGCTTGCCACGCGCGACGAAGGCCGGCGTTCGAAAGACTGTGTCATGGGACTGCCCCGCTGGATGTGCATCGCAGGATGCTCTGCTCCAACAAACGCCGCCACAGCCCGCCGGTTCCGCGCGGTCGACGCCGTGCCGCTTCACATCAGGCGCGACACCGCTCACGCCCCCGCGATGGAACCCGCGCCTCCATGCCACGTTATGATCGCAACCCGGTTCGCGATGTCGCATTTGCCGTGTCATCGCCGCTTCGGGCGGGGGAAACCATTGTGAGCGCTATTCCTAACAAGCCCATGCCTGCCAAGCCTTCGACTCCCAAGCCTTTGGCTTCTAAATCTCCGCCCACAAAACCCTTGCCCAGCGAGCGCCAGCTTCCCAACGGCCGCGAAGGCACGCCCGTCCCCGACGCGAAGGCCGAATTGCCGCCGGTCATCCGGCGCACCGAAGTGGTGGCCATCGCCCTCGTCGGCCTGCTGATCATCTGCATTATTGCCAGCCTTTATCTCGCCAAGGCATTCTTCCTGCCGATCACGATGGCTTTCATCGTCGGCACGATGCTGTCGCCGGCTGCCAGTTTCCTCGAGCGCTACCGTGTCCCCCGTGCGGTCGCTGCCGTCCTGATCGTCACCGCAGCGTGCACAGGCGTCGCCTTCATGATCGGCCTGTTCGCCTCGCCCGTCATGGAATGGAGCAGCAAACTGCCTGAGCTGGGGTCGCTCCTGAAGGAGAAGCTGCATATTTTCGACCGGCCGCTCGCGCGCTGGCAGGAATTGCAGAGCATGCTCGGCGGCCCCGATACGCTGTCGACGTTGCATCTGCCGAAGTTCGAATGGGTACAGCCAACGCTGGAATTCCTGTCGCCGACCTTCGCCGAACTCCTGTTGTTCATCGCAACACTGATCCTGTTCATCGCGAGCTGGCGGGAGTTGCGCCGGGCGCTGATCATGAACTTCGGCGACCGAACGGCGCGATTGCGAACGCTGCGGATCCTCAACGAGATCGAGGAGCATCTCGGCAACTACCTGCTGATGGTTACGATGATCAATGTCGGCGTCGGTATCGTGACCGGCCTGATCTGCGCGCTGACCGGCATGCCGAACCCGGCCGGCCTCGGCGCGCTGGCCGCTATCCTGAACTTCATTCCGATCATCGGCCCGGTGGCGATGTTCGCCGTCCTGGTCGTCGTCGGTCTCGTTGCGCTCCCGACCATCAGCGCCGGATTGATCGCGCCAGCCCTGTTTGCGGCGATGACATTCATGGAAGGCCATTTCATCACGCCGACGATCGTCGGGCGCCGGCTGGCGCTGAATGCGCTCGCCGTGTTCGTGACGCTTGCGTTCTGGACCTGGCTGTGGGGCCCGATGGGCGCGTTCCTGTCGTCGCCCTTGCTGATCGTCGCGCTGATCGTGAAGGAGCATTTGATGCCGCCCGACCAGCCGCAGCTGCCGGAAGACTAAAGCGGTTTCGCAACGGGAACTTCCCATCCGACGGGGCGTTTGTTCAGCAACTGAATTCAGTACCGGGAGCTTTCGATGTCTGAAGCCGCAACGACAAACCTGACGGACAAAGCCACCTATGACCGCCTGGCAAAGGATGTAACCGCCGTGAAAAACGATATCGCAGCCCTGACCGAACAGATCACCGACGCGCTGAACAATTTTGCCGGCACCGCCACCAAGCAGGCGCAGCGCGGCTACAAGCAGGCGCGCGCCAATGCCGAGCAGGCGGTCGACGACATGTCCGAGCGCGGTAGCGCGATGATGGATGCCGCCCATGACGCCGCGTCCTCGATCGAGGAGACGCTGGAAGACGCCATCACGCAGCGCCCGCTGGCAACGGTCGCGCTGGCGCTCGGTATCGGCTTTCTGGTCGGCGTGACCTGGCGCAGGTAGATTCGGCGCAGGTAGATTTGGCGCGGACAGTTGCGGCGTCGACAGTCGTCGATGGCGCGTGCCGGCCAGCCGGACGCCGCAGCGGCGTTTCGTATTGCGGTTGGTTTTCGTTGACGTCGTTTTCAGATCGAGACTTTCGGATCGAGGTTTGGCCATGTTTCAGCGACTGATCGATGACTTCAAGGAATCGACCGGCACCGCGTTGCGGCTGACCTCGCTCGCTGCGGCAGCGGCCATGGCGTTGCTGGTCACGACCGCCTTCCTTTGCGCGGCAGCCTTCGTGTTCGTTTTGCAGAATTACGGTCCGGTGCAGGCCTGCCTGACCGGGGCCGCCATCTTCTTCGTGGTCGCCCTGATCGCGGCCGGCTGCTACATGGTGCGCAAGAGGCGGATCGAGGCGCGCGCCGAACGGGCGGCGAAGGCGGCGAAGTCCACCGCGCAGACCGTGCTGTCCGATCCGATGCTGGTTGCCGCCGGCGTCCAGGTGATCCGCGCCATCGGCGTCAAGAAGCTGATCCCGATTCTCGCGGTCGGGGGACTGGCGCTGGGATTTCTGGCAAGCCGCGCCAACAACGGCAGCAACGAAGCGCCGGCGGAGTAGGCCGGCGTCGCGCCTCGATCGCTGCGCCTTCCATAACCTTCCTGTAGCCCATATCCATCACGCGACAAGCGGAGAGATGGATTGCTTCGCTGCGCTCGCAATGAAGGTTGGGCAGAATCGCAGGGTGGGCAAGCGCAGCGTGCCCATCATTCAGCAACGATGTCCTGGATAGACGGTGGGCACAGCGCTACGCGCCTTTGCCCACCTACGGATTCCAGCCTCGCACGCAGCGCCGCAATCAGGTCACGCAGCGGCCGGGCTGAAGCAGTTTGGCGACCTCGGTCAAAACGCTGACCGGCGGTTCGCAGGCGATCGCGTTCTTCGATGCGCCGGGCTTGGCCGGCGAGGCCGGGCGGTTCCGTATTTCCTCCCGCGCCACGGGCACCCGCACCACCACGGAGGTGTCGTCGAGGCCGACGTTCCGGATCGTAATCGTTTCGGTCTGGCGTTGCGCTGCTCTGAGCGCCGCGCGATCGGCCTTGGCGGCACGATTGACCTCGCCTGCGGGTGTCGTCGAGGCGAGTTGCCGGAGGCTGGCGAGATCGTGGCCTGACGCGAGCTGGACCGCGCCAAATGCTGCAGTAATGGCGAGAGCGGCTAAAATTGCTTTGAATATCTGTGACATGGCGATGTGTCCCTCGCCCCATGGCGATCACGGACACAACCCGAACCGAGCCGAAGGAGGTCCGGTCATTCGCGATCACTTAACCGTGTACGAAAAATATTTGCAGGCTCAAAAATATTTGTAGACCCATGGAACGACTCCGGGGGGCTCGGAGTCATCCCGGCAGCCGGTTATTCCCCCTGCCCCATTGACCGGCGACGTAGGGTGCGACCGTGGTGATGCCGGTCGCACCCTGCTTTT
>CAWHFN010000019.1:0-1589741 GCA_963828475.1 uncultured Alphaproteobacteria bacterium | reverse complement strand
CTGCCGTTCGTACGCAGACAGCCGTCCCGCGACCGATTAGGACACATCACTCGCCTACGCGCGTTTTCCCATCGGCACCACGTTTCCATCACTCCGCGGCACCAGCGACACGACTGCCGCCCTTGCGAGGTCTTCCAAGGCGGTCGCAATGTATTTCGCGTAGTGCCGCTCGATCATTTTGACTGAGGTGTTGTGCAGTTTGGCGACCTGTTGGATGGGCAAGCCCTTTCGGAGACCGCGCACGATGCTCGAGTGCCGCAAAGCATAGGGAATCACCTCCGGCATACCGGCGCGCTCGCGAATGGCCTTCCAGGGACGTGCAAGTTCGGCTCTTTTCCAAGGACCGCGTTCAGACTTCTTCCACGCGATACCCCTCGGCTCCTGTTCATGGATCCATCGCTCGAAAAGAGGTGCATCGCGTGGCCGCCCGGCGATCGCGGGCAAAAGCACCTCAATCACATCGTCGCCCACTGGGACCGGGTCTGAGCCGCTATTGCCGCCGCGCCCCTTGTAGGAGCCCGGCACCATCAGACGCCGTGCAGAAACCTGTACGTCGCCCACGCGCATTCGCCTGACCTGGGCATATCGCGCGCCGGTCGCGGCCAGACATACGACGATCCGATATAGATCGCCATCAAATCCTTGCTCCTGATCGACTTCACACGCAGCTTGAAGGATGGCGCCAACCTCCTCATCCGTGAGAATCTGGTTATCCCGAGCAACCGACACATCATCATCATCATCGATCCGCTCGGCTTTGAAGCCGGCCTTCACAATGGCGAGGAACGTCGGGTTTAGTTTCTTCCGATCTGCGGAAAGCCGCGGCCACGCGGCATTTAGTGCGGCCTTGAGGTCATTCACGAACCGCTGCTTGGTCGTGACCTTTAAGTCCTCGGGCAAACCCTCACGCCACGTTATCAAGTCGTCCTCTGTCAAGGCATGCAGATAGACCGATGCGAGAGCGGCAGCTTCCGCTGCTTCCTGATTGCCCCGCTTTTCTTGACCAAGAACGTAGCGCCGCAGCTTGGTGCCGGCGTCGGATCGGACGTCGCGACCTGTTCGGCGTCTTTCTCGAGCGTCGCGTTCCTTGACATAGGATTTAACGGCCGATCGCACGCTAGGAGCCGGGCCCGCCGCCTGCGACGCGGCTTCTGTTCTGGCTCGGGCTACGGCCTCCCGTGCCGTTCCCACGGCTTGTTCGAAGGTCAGAATCCCGTCAGCGGGCTTGTCATTGATGTCGTTGGCGATGCCGACTTGCACCTGCTTGTAGTTGCCGCCTTCGTAGTGATTACGCCAGCGGACAAGCCAAATGCCGCTCTGTCTACCTTTGCGATAGCCCAGATGCGCTTCCGCATCGAGGCGACGCCAATGCACGCCAAGCTCGAGCCTGGAGCGCGCTTTAGCCGTCGTAACTTGAGCCTCGCTGAGCGTCTTCGACATTTTCCGTCGAATATCCGTTGAATATAAGTCCCTGTACGTCGGCGAACAATACCGGATTATGATTATTTAAGCTATTGAAATTATTGAACATCAGCGAACGGTGGCGAACGGAGAAGGAGTTATTTTTTAGCCCTCTCAAGGCTGAAACAGGGGTTCGATTCCCCTAGGGAGCGCCAGGCTCGGGATCAACCTATTGATTTCCAAGGTCTCGGCGGTGGTGTTTGCCACTTCGCCCTAAGCGTTTCCACTTCGTTCTCAGACTGTCGCCGGATCGCTTGTCTGGCCAATGCGCTTGATCTGCCGTTCGCATATAGCGCTCCACCTCGGCCAACGTCTTGTGCCCGTTGATTGCCGCGATCTCGCTTGCCGAGCACACTGCTTCGGCGAGGCGCCGTGCGGCCGCCTCACGAAGGCCATGTGCCTTGCAGCGTTTGGCAGTCTGGCCTCGCGGATCGCCGTTGAGATCATTTGACCGAAACCCTTTACTGAGAACCGCTCGCCAAAGGCAGTAACTGGAATTGACGAGTGACCACGGGTCGCTGTCGAAAGCGCATGGTCCAACGCCTCATGAATCGGAATTTTAAGCTTTGCGGCCGTCTTCTGCTGCGCAACTCGAATTGTATCCCCGATGATGTCTGCCCAGGTCATTCGATAAACATCGGACCCGCGTTGCCCCGTGTAGAGGAGCAGGCGGTTCTCGCGCGAACTCCTCGCTCAAGCGAGTATGCATATGAGAGCAGAGAGCCAATGGCCGTTAGGCCGTCTCTCGATCAACCACCAGCAATAGATAAAAGTCAGATGGGCCGAACTGGTGCCCGGCCGAGTCTGTAATATGCACCCGCCAACCAAGACGTTCGAGCAGACGAGCCTTGTCGACAGCTGCAACGGGGTTGATGCGAATAGTGACGACGCTTTGTCCGTTTCTTGATGCGTGAATGGAGTATGTCATGGCATCCTCATCCGACACAAAGCCGTCGAGCGAGCGGCTGAAATTTCGGTCGCTGACCGGTTCTCTCCAGGAAATTCCTGGTCAAAGCACGTCAGCCAGGGACTGCCCGTGCAAGTCTATATTGAGCCCCTGCAAACCCTGATCGCTGATTTCGCCCCCCATTGCCTTCAGGCTTTCTTCGCGGATCAACGACATCAGGCCGCGCTTTAGGCCGAGGAACTCCGACGACATCATCATCGACTGCTGACGTGGCCGTTCCAGCGGAATCGGAATTTCCGCCTTGATCGAGCCGGGGCGAGCCGTCATGCAGTAGACGCGGTCCGAAAGGAAGATCGCCTCGTCGATATCGTGGGTCACGAACAGCACCGAGATCTTCAGCCGTTGCCACATGTTATTGAGGATTTGCTGCATGATGACCCGCGTCTGCGCATCCAGGGCGCCGAAGGGCTCATCGAGCAGAAGAACCTTCGGCCCCGTCGCCAAGGCGCGCACGATACCGACGCGCTGCTTCATGCCGCCGGACAGCCGGTCTGGGTAATGTTTTCCGAACGCTTCCAGGCCGGCCATTCCGAGCAGGGTGCGAGCGGCTCGATCGCGGCGGGAACGGTCCATGCCGCCCATCTTCAATCCGAATTCGACGTTCTCCTGGACGGTCTTCCAAGGGAAAAGGGAATATTGCTGGAAGACCATCCCGCGTTCGGCGCTCGGACCCTTGACCTCTTCGCCGTCGACCGTGACCGTTCCCGCGGTAGGCTTCAGGAAGCCCGCGACCGCGTTCAACAGCGTGGATTTTCCGCAACCGGACGGGCCGACGATCGAGACGAATTCGCCCGGCTTGACATGGATCTGCGTGTCCGTAACGGCGGGCACCGACCCGTCAATCGTCTCGTAGCTTAGCGCGAAGTCCTTGACTTCGATGTGCCCTTGGGCCGCCCTTGCTTCGGACAAACTCATGTGCGCCCCCAAGGCATTGCAAGCCTTCCGGCAGACCGGATAATCAGGCTGGACATCAGGCCAAGCACGCCGATCGCGATCATGCCAAGTGCGATGTCGGCGTACTGGACCAGCGAATAGGCTTCCCAGGTGAAATAGCCGATTCCGTACTGGCCGGAGATCATCTCGGCTGCGATCAGCGAAACCCACGCAACGCCCATCCCGACGGTAAGCCCGGTGAAAATGTGTGGAAGCGAAGCCGGGAAGTATACCTCGCGAAAGATCGAGGCTTCCCTGGCGCCGAGGCATCGCGCGGCCCGAACCAGAACCGGATCGACCAGCACCATGCCGTGCAGTGTATTCACCAGGATCGGAAAGAACGAACCGAGGAAGGTTATGAAGACGATGCTCTGTTCGTTCGTCGGCCACAGCATGATGGCCATCGGCACCCAGGCTATCGCGGGAATTGGACGAAGGACTTCGGAGACCGGGAACACGACTTCGTGGATCAGCTTGAAACGGCCCATGACGAGACCGAGCGGAACTGCGACAATTGCGGCCAGTGAAAAGCCGAATATAATTCTGCGGCAGCTTAGCAGGACATGTAGCCCGAATTTGGGGTCATGGATTGCTCTGGTGAAGCTGTCGTAGACGGCAAGTGGCGACGGTACGTTGGTGAATCGCACGAAGAACACGACGCGATATTTTGTCAGGAGATGCCAGGCCACCAGAAAAGCGAGCAAGGAAAGAGCGCCGATCAGGATACCCCGCAGAAAACCTTTATTGAGCCGGAACCAGCGCGCAGCCAGGATGCCGATCGTGACGGGATTGCGGATCGGCTCGTCGTTGGGCACCGGTTCGGCCGCGATCTCAGGTGTTTCGCGTTCTGTCGGATGCAGCGCATGCGCAGGACTACTGCTCATGTCTTGCCTCCGCCCACGGCCGACTTCACCGCTTCCTCGAAACCAAGAACCTTGCCGTTATTCTTGGCGGCGTAAGCTTCGGCGTCCTTCTTCAGCAGAAACGGCGCGATATCATTGCCTGCGACCGCAAAGAAGGCCTGGTCGGCGAACAATTTGATGCCGCGTGCCGTGTCGAACACGTAAGTGACGTTGATCTTCTTTCCCTTGGCCTTGAAATCCGCGTAGGCGCCGAGCGTGCAGGTGGCGCTGCTGAAGGGAAGGATGCCCTCGTTGTCGATCCACACTTCGCCAGACTTCCGCGGATCCGAAATCGGCTTCTTGCAGAACTTGTCGTCGCCGGAGATCTCGTAGTTCTTGGTGCTGGCGAGCTGGGCGTCATAGTCCAGTTTCATGTCGGCATAGGCCTTGCGGATGTACGAATCGTCGACCCATTTCTTCGGATCGAATTCCTTCATCCGTCCAAGATTCTGCAGCACCTTGACGTCGACCGCCGCGGCGTCGATCAGGGCTGGCTTGATCGTCGGATCGGTCGTCATGTTGCCGCTCGGACCGAGGAAGATGTAGACGACTTCCTTGCTGATGCCGGTCCACTCCTGGATTTTTTCTGCCGCCAGTTTCGGATCGGCGCGGAGCCACTGGTTGGCGGCGATGGTCGCCTTGATGTATGCGACCACCACCTCGGGATACTTCTCGGCGAAATCGGTCCGGACTACCAGGCCATGCCATGTCGGCAGGTTCGTCTCGACGCCGTCGAAGATCTTGCGGGCAAATCCGCGAAACGGCAGCAGTTCGGCGAACGGGACAAAGTCGGCGTGGGCGTCGATCTTCTTCTCCTGAAGGTTCGTCGAACCGACTTCAGGACTTTGGCTGACCAATTGGAAGAAGTCTGCCGGATAGCCCCGGTCCTGCATGGCCTTCAGGACCATGCCGTGCGCCGCGGATCCAAAGGGAACGCTGACCAGCTTGCCCTTGAGGTCCGCAAGCTCGTAATAGGGCGAGTCCTTGTGGACGACGACGCCGTTGCCGGAGCCCGCCAGGCTGTAAGCCGCGACCGCGATCAGGCGGCTCTTGCTTTCAGGATTGTTCTCGAACGTGAAACCGTTCACGACAAGAGGATAGTCTCCCATGCCCCCGAACTGCAGCTTGTTCGCCATCATGCCGTTGGTGACGGGCGGGCCCGAGGTGAAGTTCTGCCAGTCGAGCTCGAACTTGATGTTGGCGTACTTGCCGTCCGTCGGCAGATACTTCTCCAGGAGATGCAGTTGACGGATGACGACCCCCGTCGTCACCGTGTTGGTCGTGGTATCCTGGGTGCCGATGCCGATTTTAACCGTTTCGCCTCTGGCAGGCTGCGCGAGAGCCAAAGCCGTCGACGCTATCGTTATCGCTATCGAGAGTGACTGGACTTGGCGAACCATGTTCATCCTCATTCGGTTGGAAGGGCTGTACACATGATTGGTTGGGCCAGCGTTCCAGGCAAATGCGGACTTGCCATCGGAGTAGATTAGTTGCCGTTAAAGGCCGGCTGCATACTCGTTGGGCAGTTTTGCTATGCAAAGCCACTTACGTGTGCATCTCCCACTCAATCCGAGGCCTGTCCCCGCATTTCCTCCAGAATATTTGGAAGGCAGACGACGATCTGGGACCGCTTCGTCAGCACAATCCGCTTTTCTTGCATTCGCTTGAGGCTGATCGTCACCCATTGCCGGGTTGCGCCCACCATGTGCGCCAGATCGGCGTGGGTGAAGGCTGCCGCGATAACGACTCCGTCGGGATCCTCGACGCCGTAGAGATCCATCAGGTGCAGCAGAAGATGCGCCAGCCGCTGCGTGATCGAGCGCGTTCCCAGCATCTGCGCGAGCGCCGAATAGCATTTGCCCTTGAACGTGAGCCCCTCGATCAGTCCGATCGCTAGATTGGGAATTTCCGTTGCGAGCGTTCGCAGTTCTTTTCCGGGAAGTTGCACGATGCTGCAGTTGCTGGAGGCGACGCCGGACCACTGATGAATACCGGTGTCGAAGACCTCCGGCCCGCCTACGAAATTGCCGGCATGCCAATAGGCGAGGGTGATTTCGCGTCCGAGCGGTGAGGAATAGAACACGCGGATTCGCCCGCTTTCGATCAGGAAAATGCCGTCGTGCTTTGCACCCTGGCTGAAGATGGTCTGCCCCCGGCTGAGGACTTTGCGGCGCCCCTGTTTCAGGACGATCTCGCGCTCGCGTATCGTCAGCTTTTCCATCAGGGACGGCGGACCGCCCATCAATTGCTGGTTCTCGGTGAGAAGCAGGGATGAGGTTGATTTCGTCGCGGCGGCCGCGGCCGACGGCGGGCTTCCGCGCACCACATTTCCAGCCTGCAGCAACATTGCCGGTCTCCAGATCAATTGAGAACTGATCTAAAAAGCAGCAATCTTCGTGCCACATTGATCTTTGTCGCCAAAGACGCGGGGCGAAAAACCCGAATAAAATCAAGGCTCAGCCAGGTTGGCCAAATAGCTTTTAGGGTAGATGCCCCGGTTGTGCCCGTCTGAGAACGAAATATTCAAACCGTAGCCGAGGTCAGCGACCTCCACGATGGCGATCCCGGGGAAACGTTCGGGGAAGCGTTCGTCGAAGCGCGCGCGCGTGCAATGCGCGCATTTGCAGGACAGCCGAAGCTTCTCCGCCGTAAGGCTCACCCGCGATCCGTCGTTTGCGATCATGGATATTGAGGCGAGGTCGGCGCTTACCTCGCAGCTCAGTCGTTCTACGGCAATCGGTGGCGGCATCGACATCGGCAAATCCATCCTCGGGAAGGTTACTTTCCGAGCGATCGCACAGATAGCAACTAATTGCCGGCGCGCGCCGAATCGCGGTTTTGGAAATTACTTGCTTGTCCCGCCTCAGCATCGCGAACACCAGTTCGAGAGCATCGCGCGGGGTAGGATAATGTTGCACCGGTCGGGAGGAATCATCGAACCGAACCGGCTTTGGAGGGATATCCCGGGTATCGCCCTCTGCGCGCTTATCGCCTGTGCTGCGACGTGGATGGCGCTTCTGGCCGGGTCTGTTGTGATCTGGGGCTTGATCTTCGGTTTCGTCCTTGCCGCGATCTGGTCGCCCCCGGCCCTGTTTCAAACGGGTATTTCGTTTGCTGCAAAGCAGGTGATGCGCATCGGCGTCGCGCTGCTTGGATTTCAAATTTCGCTCGCGACCTTGCAGATCTTGGACGTGGCTGACGTCGCCGCGCTCGCGATCAACGTGGCGATCGTTCTGGCTGCAGGCTGGTTTCTCGGCCCGATGCTCGGAATCACAAGGGAGTTGTCGCTGGTCGCCGCCGCTTCCGTCGCCATTTGCGGCGCATCGGCCGCCGCCGCCGTTGCGTGTGTCGTCATGCGCAATGATTCGTCCGACAGGGATGTGGCATGCACGATTGGCGCCGTCAGCGTCATATCGTCCGTTGCGATGATCCTGTATCCGCTTCTGGTGCACATGACAGGACTGGGCTCGGCCGCAGGCGGCATCTTTCTCGGTGGAAGTATTCACGAAGTGGCCCACGCGGTTGCTGCCGGCTACAGCGTCAATCCGGAGACCGGCGATATGGCCACGGTGGCGAAGCTTCTGCGCGTGGCACTCCTCGCACCGGCGTGCATCGCTGTGTCCATTATCGCGTCGGGCAAGGGCGCTTCGCCAAAGCCTTCGTTGCCGTTGCCGCCGGCTTTTCTGGTTGGTTTTGTTGTGGCTGCGTTGCTCAACGCTTCGGGGCTTGTCCCCCGCGAATTGTCTCAGGTGACCACGCTGCTTTCGCGTTTCTGCCTCGTCACGTCGATGGCGGCAATCGGATTGACGTTGCCATGGAAAAGCGTCCGTGGCTTCGGCTTAAGACCCATCGTACTGCTGTTGCTTCTTTCCGCAGTTCTGATCGGATTGTCCTTAACTTACGTCAGTTATCATTCGTTCTGATGAAGTCCGGCGGAAAATTAGAAACTAATCGACCAAGAATTGAAGTCCGTCGTTGCGAGATTTCAGCTTCTCACCCAACGTTCCATCGTCGCGCAGACACGCGCATTTTGGCGATCGAAGGAGGAGAAGGACGATGAGCGCTTTTCAGAAGGAAACGGTTCTCTCGGTGAAACACTGGACCGATTCCCTGTTCAGCTTTACAGCCACGCGCGATCCGGGATTCCGCTTTCAGAACGGACAATTCGCGATGATCGGGCTGGAGGTCGAAGGTCGTCCGCTCGTCCGCGCCTACAGCATGGCCAGCGCCAATCACGAGGACGCTCTCGAATTCTTCAGCATCAAGGTCAGCGATGGACCGCTTACCTCGCGCCTGCAGAAGATCAAGGAGGGCGACATCATTCTCGTCGGTCGCAAGGCAACCGGGACGCTCATCACCGGAAATCTCATTCCGGGAAAGCGGCTGCTGCTGCTTTCGACCGGTACCGGCATCGCGCCGTTCGCCAGCCTCATCAAGGACCCCGATGTTTATGAGTCCTACGAGACGATCATCCTCGCCCATGGCTGCCGCCAGGTCTCCGAATTGGCCTATGGCGAGCGCCTGGTGGAGAAGCTTCGACAGGACGAGTTGTTCGGACCGCTGCTTGCCGACAAGCTCATCTATTATCCGACCGTGACCCGCGAGCCGTTCCGCAACCGCGGCCGCATCACCGACCTGCTCGAATCGGGCCGGCTCTTCGACGACGTCGGGCTTCCCGTGCTGGACCGGGAGACGGACCGCGTCATGATGTGCGGAAGCCCCGGCATGCTGGAAGAACTCCGCGTGATGTTCACCGAGCGGGGTTTTGTCGAAGGCAATCACAGCGAGCCGGGGCACTTCGTGATCGAGAAAGCGTTCGTTGAACGATAGCGGTCGTGCCTGCCTCTTTCTTGTTCACGAACTGGCGTCGATTTCGGCAATAGGCCCAAACATTGGGTTTCTCTCTCCGGCGACAACTAATTGCTATCGTCGAGGGGCCAGCCGAACAACTCTAGCGTCAAGACGGCGAAAACGCCGAACCAGGAGCGAATGATGGCAATGGATGAGATCGTCGACGGGCTTTCGGAAGTTTCCTGCGATGTGCTCGTTATCGGCGGGGGTACGGCGGGGCCGATGGCTGCACTCAAGGCCAAGCTGAAAAATCCCAAAGCGAATGTCGTTCTGCTCGAAAAGGCGAACGTCAAGCGGTCGGGCGCGATCTCGATGGGGATGGACGGGCTGAACAACGCCGTCATCCCCGGTTACGCGACGCCGGAGCAATACACCAAGGAAATTACCATCGCGAACGACGGCATCGTCGATCAAAAGGCTGTCTATAAATACGCGCAGAATTGCTACAAGATCATCGAGGAACTCGACAGCTTCGGCATCCGCTTTCTGAAGAACGAAAACGGCGATTACGCGGTCAAGAAGGTGCACCACATCGGCACCTATGTGCTGCCAATGCCGAACGGCGAGACGGTGAAGAAGGCGATCTACCGGCAGCTCCGGCGCGCGCGAATCCTGATCTCGAACCGGTATATGGCGACGCGCCTGCTGACGTCGAGCGACGGCCGGGTGGCGGGGGCGATCAGCGTCAATACCCGCACGGCCGAAATCCTGGTCATCAAGGCCAAGGCTGTCATTCTCTGCATGGGCGCTGCGGGACGCCTCGGCCTTCCGACCTCCGGCTATATGTTCGGGACCTACGAGAACGCAGCCAATTCAGGCGACGGCTATGCGATGGCCTATCACGCCGGCGCGGCACTCGCGAACCTCGAATGCTTCCAGATCAATCCGCTGATCAAGGACTACAACGGACCGGCCTGCGCCTATGTCGCTGGTCCCTTCGGCGCGTTTACCGCCAACAACGAAGGATCGCGGTTCATCGAATGCGATTACTGGTCGGGCCAGATGATGCTCGAGTTCTACAACGAATTGCTGTCGGGCAAGGGCCCGGTGTTCCTTCAGCTCTCGCATCTTCATGAGAAAACGATCGAGGAGATCGAGTCCACGCTGCACAAGGTCGAGCGCCCGACGCGCGGGCTGTTCCAGAAGGGACGAGGTACCGACTACCGGACCGAATCGATTGAGATGCACATCTCCGAGATCGGGTTCTGTTCCGGGCACAGCGCTTCGGGCGTGTTCGTCGATGATTTTGCGCGCACGACGGTACCCGGTCTTTACGCCGCCGGCGACATGGCAAGCGTGCCGCACAACTACATGCTCGGCGCGTTTACCAACGGCTCGGTCGCGGGCGCCGACGCGATGGAGTTTGCGGACAACCACGACTTCGCCACGTTCGATGCCGCCGACGTAGCCAAGGAGCGCGACCGCGTGATGGCACCGACCAAGCGGGAGGACGGCATCCCGCCGAACCAGATCGAATACAAGGCCCGTCGCCTCGTGAACGATTATCTGCAGCCGCCGAAGGTCACGCGCAAGTTCGAACTCGGTCAGCGCCGGTTGGCGGAGGTCCGTGAGGACATGGAGCAGCAAATGATCGCGCGCAATTCGCACGAACTGCTTCGTGCGCTCGAAACCCAGTCGATCCTGGACTGTGCCGACATGGCCGCCCATGCCTCGCTGTATCGCGAGGAAAGCCGCTGGGGCCTTTATCACCTTCGCACTGATTTCCCGGAGAAGGACAACGAGAACTGGTTCTGCCATACGCTTCTCAGCAAGAAGGACGGCAGGATGACCAGCGAGAAGCGGGACGTGGAGCCGTACGTCGTCCCGATCGCCGACGAAGAGAAAAATCTCTACGACAAGCAACGCATCCGCGCGAGCGCATAACGGCCCCGCAACGAAGAGACAGGAGAACCAGCAATGCCTCTCGCCAGTTATCAGACCTCCGTGCCGGTCGTCGTCGACGATGCCAAATGCATCGCAGACAAGGGGTGCACCGTTTGTGTCGATGTTTGTCCGCTCGACGTGCTTCGCATCAGTGACATGACCGGAAAGGCCTTCATGGCCTATGACGAATGCTGGTATTGCATGCCTTGCGAGGCCGATTGCCCGACCGGCGCCGTGACCGTCAACATTCCCTACCTCCTGAGGTAATCATGTCGGGCCCTTTCGAATCCTATGACGATCTCGAAGACGCCGACGAGCGCCTCGGAGCTGCCGATCCGGGCGAGCGCCGGGTAGCGATCATTGCCCTTGGTCACTCCGGAGACCCTGCGGCTGTTGGGCATCTGAGCGGCATGGTCGCCGATCCCGACGCCGGGGTGCGTCAGCAAGTGGCGATGGCGCTCGGGGAATTCGATGGTCCGGATTCGGCCGCGGCTCTGGCGAAACTGCTGGTCGATCCGGAGCAGGCGGTCGCTCACGCGGCGGCTGACAGCATGGCTGAATTCAAGGACCCGGCATGCGCCGACGCGATACTTCCCCTGGTCAAGCACGGGCATGCGTTCGTCCGCATGGGTGCGCTCCGCGCGCTGAAGGAATTGCGGCGCAAGGACACACTCAAGCCGGCGCTGGAGGCCCTCAGGGACAGCGATGCCGCGGTCCGCGTACAGGCGATCGGCGTCATCGGCTTTTTGAAGCTCGAAGGATCAATCCCGGCATTGACCGCATCAACCAGCGACCCGGACGCCCATGTCAGGCGGGCGGCGGTCAGCGCGCTGGCGTTTTCGCAGATGAAGCCCGCGGCCGAATCGATTACCCGGACGCTTGCGGATGACGACTGGATGGTCCGCGAGATGGCGGCGGAGACGCTCGGCCTGAATGTCAACGGCTTGGTTGCGGCAGATCAATTGATTGCCGCGTTGACAGACGATTTCTGGCAGGTGCGGCTCAAGGCGATCAGAAGCCTCGGCAAGATGAAAATCGACCGGGCGGTCCTTCCGATCGGCAAGTGCATCACGCACGAGCAGGCAAATCTGCGTAAGGAAGCTGCGGCGGCGTTGGGCGAGATTGCCGATCCAGCCGCGGAACCGTTTCTCGTCCTTGTCGCTAATGATTCGGATCCCGAAGTCAGGAAAAACGCGCGCTGGGCGCTTCAGCAGATCGTTGCCAGGAAGGCGAAGACGAGTTCTTAGTGCTCTGAACCACAGGATAACCTGGTACGAGCAAAAGTGGCGAGATAGTTCGGAGTCTCAGATGACATATGTCGTCACCGAAGCTTGCATCAAGTGCAAATACACCGACTGTGTTGAGGTGTGCCCCGTCGATTGCTTCTACGAAGGGGACAATATGCTCGTTATCCACCCGGACGAATGCATCGATTGCGGTGTCTGCGAACCGGAGTGTCCCGCCGACGCCATCAAGGCTGACACGGAACCGGGCCTGCAAAAATGGCTCATGTTGAATGAAAGGCTTGCTGCGGTCTGGCCAAACATCTCTAACAAGAAAGAACCGCCTGTCGACGCAGAAGAATTTCAAGGCGCCGAGGGGAAGTTCGATAAATTCTTTAGCGAGTCTCCCGGTCCAGGAAACTGACTCAGGTTTCATGTTCCAATAGGTCCCCGATTGATGAAGTCTGCGGGGACGAGATGGGCGAACGGGTCTGGTTCTCGATGGCATCGACGGTCGGGTTCATCACGTCGAGTTCAAAGACCCGAGCCGGATCGAAGACATGATTGTGGAGGCCTCCCCGCCGTCTCCGGCCCAAGACCTGCCGACCGCAACATCGCCGCCAACGCCGCGGAGGCTGACGGGCTCAGGATACGAATGCTGTCCGCGCTCGGAAAGCTGGCAAACCCATTGACGGACCAGGCTTTCTACTCTTCCCTAGGGAGCGCCACGGGCTTCAGGACGCCGTCGCACGGGTGTTGAAGTCGCCCCGGGCCAAATTGGTCTTCCTGAAAAAAGTCGCTGGAAGAACGATTGATTTGCGAAGGGACAGGCCCGTGAGCATTGGTCCAAAGCGTGTTGAGGTCATGTTAAGCTCTGAGCTGGCTGTCAACCTCTCGGCCGTTGCATGGCAATCCTGATTCCCAGCCTGGGCTTCGCGCGCTTCGACACCCGCGGCGAACTGAGATTAGCTGAGCGCCTCAAGGACTTCCTCGAAGAGAACGCTGTCGTTTGGCACAATCTCCCGGTCGGCCCTCGCAGCCGGCATCCGGACTTCATCATCGTTCACCCGGCGAACGGCCTGCTCGTGCTTGAGGTGAAGGACTGGCGCCTGGAGTCTAGTCGTGTCGGCCGACAAGACAAAAGTCGAACTGCTGACGAGCCGCGGCATGGTGCGGGAGAGCAATCCCCTGGAGCAGGCTCGCAAGTACACGTTCGAGGTCGTGCGCACGCTGGAGCGGGATGGGCAACTACTGTTTCCGGCCGGTCACCGCTTCATGGGCCGATCCATCCTTCCGTTCGGCTTCGGGGCCGTATTCACCAATATCACGCGCAAGCAGTTCGATCAGACCGATCTCAAGGAGGTATTCGCCGAGCATCTATGTGTGTTCAAGGATGAAATGACGGAGGGCGCGGACCCTGAGGAATTCCGGTCCAGATTATGGCGCATGGTTTATCCGCGTCTCGGAGAGCCTCTGTCGATGCCGCAGTTCGACCGGCTGCGCGCGCTGCTCTTTCCCGAAATCCGCATACGACAGATTGCCCTGCCTCTGGACGAACCGATGGTGCCCGATCCATCCGACCGGACGCTTGCAGTCATGGACATGCATCAGGAGCAGATCGCGCGCAGCCTGGGAGAGGGGCATCGAATTATTCGCGGCGTCGCTGGATCGGGCAAGACGCTGATCCTTGCCTTTCGAGCCGAATATCTGGCGCGCGCGGCGACAAGGCCGGTGCTCATCCTGTGTTACGCCAATGGCATCGCGGGCCGACTTGAGGATGCCATGCAGAATCGCGGCGTGGAGGACCGTGTTCAGGTCCTTACCTTTCATGCCTGGTGTTACCGGATGCTGCGGACTTATGGGATTCCTGCTCCATCCGAGCGAGAATATCCCGACTACGCAAAGCGACTGGCTGCGAGCGTTTCAGAGGTCGTGAAGGCTGTCGATCAGGGGCATATCCCAACGGAGCAGTACGACGCTGTCCTGATCGACGAGGCACACGACTTCGAGCCGCAATGGCTCGCGCTTGCGGCCAAGATGGTGAACCCGCGCACGAAGGCGCTGATGGTCGTCTACGACGATATACAGGCCATCTACAAGGGACGTGAGCGCCCGGTGTGGAAACAGCTTGGAATTGAAGCGACGGGCAGAACGACCGTACTGAAAGTCAACTACCGCAACACGGCCCAGATCGTTGCCTTTGCGCGACGCTTCGCTTCAGACGTGATCGGCGCTCCGGGCACGACGGCCGATGATGAGCACCCCATCCTGTTGCCCGAAGATGCGGGTCGGCAGGGACTGGTGCCAGACGTGCGGCAGTGTGTGAGCATCGACGCAGAAGCGCACTGCATCGCCGAGTGGTTTCTCGGGCGGAAAAAGGCGGGGTACGAGTGGCCGCAAATGGCTTGCCTTTATCCGGAGCACTGGATTGGGGAGCGGGTCGCTCAGGTACTCACCAAGCATGAAGTGCCGATCGATATGGCCAAGAACAACAGGAACAGAGTTTCGACGAAGAAGGTGGCGGTGCGATTGTTGAGCATGCACACCGCGAAAGGGCTCGAGTTTCCGTGCGTCGCTATCGCAGGGTTGGGCTTGCTCGGCCGCCATGGCGAGGCGGTCGAGGAATGTGTTCGACTGACATATGTTGGGGTTACTCGGGCGACTCACGAGGCGCTTTTGACCTACTCGAGTGAGTCGGCGCTGGTGCAGCGGTTGATCGCGTAGACCAGAGCCGCTAACGCTGCCGTCGGAGCAGCACTGTCACCGCAATGTCGTATTGTCCGACTTTGGTGCCCCGGTGCCCGCATAACCGGCCGAAGTCGAGACGCTGGTAGGATGTCTGCAATCGAGAGCGTTCGAACCAATCGGCCTGTCCCCTGCTGAGGATCCGCAAAGCTTTCATCGAGCTGTTATCACGAACAGGTCGGCCTCTTCACGGGTCAGGTGGGTTACGCTTGGAACGCAACTCTGCTTTATGCAAAGGGCGGCGCCGCCGTCGCAAACGAGCGGTTTGACATCTTCAACACAGCGACCGGCATCTCCCAGAAGTTTCGGAAATGAAGCTGAAATACGCCCGATGCGCGCTCTACATAATGCTTCCCAGCCCTTGATATACGTCAACACTAGGGAATAGGACCCGCCGAAAAATCAGAAACAGCGTGATAGATGGAGGATATAACGATGCTAAAGGGTGGTATTGTTGATGTGGCAAAGGTGGCTATTGTTGCCGGTATTGCCTTGTCGGCGAGCACAATTGTGCAGGCCGCAGATGATGCCGACAAGCTACTCAAGGCGATGTCGGATTATGTCGGTTCTCAAAAGTCGATCTCCGCGACGTTCGATAGCGATATCGAGGTCATCACTCCGGATCTGCAGAAAATCCAGTTCACGAGTTCCGGCCAGGTGCAGCTGAGCCGGCCGGACAAGATCCGAATGCGCCGCACGGGCGGATATACCGATGTCGAGCTGGTGTACGACGGCAAGACCTTAACGTCGTCTGGAAACCACACCAAGGCTTACGTCCAGCAAGAGATGTCGGGCTCTACCGATCAGATAATCGACCAGGTTCGGGACAAGTTGAGCACTGCGATGCCCGGCACCGATTTGCTTCTGACCAGTTCCTTCGATGAACTGATGCAGGGCGTGATCGATGGCAAGCACATCGGTCAGGGCGTGATCGATGGCGTTGAATGCGAACACCTTGCATTTCGAAATGCCGATACCGATTGGCAGATCTGGGTGGAGACTGGCGCACGGCCGATCCCCCGCAAATACGTGATTACGAGCAAAGCGGTGGCCGGTGCCCCGCAGTACACTCTTAGGATCAAGGATTGGAAGACCGATGCTGCGGCAGGCGCCGACGCATTCGCCTTCAAGCCGGCTGCCGACGCCACGAAAGTGACCATCGAGGCCATGAGAGATTTCGATGAAGTTCCCCCTGGTGTGCCGGTAGGAGGCAAGAAATGAGCATCTTTTCACGAAAATCAACGATCTTGGTTCTCGCCGCTATGGTTGCGGCTGGCGGTCTGTTTGTGAACGAGAACGATTGGTTCGTGTTCGGACCAGTCTCCAGCGCCGAAGCGCGTATTGGACGCCCCCTGACGCCGATGAGCTATGCCGGCGTCGCTCGCAGGACCACCCGCCGCGCCGTTGCGGTGGGCGCTGCCGGCGTGGCTGGCGCGGCGGCATACGGCGCTTACGCCGCTCCCGGTTGTGTACAGGTGGCTGATGCGTATGGCCGTATCGTCACACAGTGCTATTGACATCTTGACGAGAAAGAGAGGAGCGGAACTTCCGGCAAGCCGGAAGTTCGGAATTACGGTGACAGTGCACGAAACTCTCACTGCAGTTGAGTGCAACGTCACCGCAATCCTGTTCCCTTCATAGGAAAGTTATTGAGCCGCCGTCACTCGCAACGGTTTCCTCAGAGCCCGTTTGGGGCTCGATTTCGGATCCACGATCGGGCGGTGGTAGGTCGCGATGCGGCGCAGCCAGCCGACCTCGAAGACACGGTTGGATGGAAGGTTGCGAACCCTCTGCTGCAGGACGAACTGCGCCGCATCGGCGAATTCGGCGCGCACGGCCTTCGGATCGCCGGTCACACCGTTCATCCTGAGCAGCACCTGCTTGAGACCCCAACCCTGCCGCCGCCCGGTCTCCCTGTTCATGGCGGCTTCGTTCGGGTTGGTGCCCTCGCCCTTGAAATTGATGTAGTCGATCAGCGGATAAAAATTCTCGGAGGCGCGAATGACGCGCGTGAACTGGGTGACGATATGTTCGCGCTCCTTGCCGTCGGGCGTCGTCTTGAGGATCTTCTCCATCGCACCTTGCGCCCGCGCCACCATGAATTGCGTCTGCTCCGCCACGGTGTCGAGCATAAACTGCCTCAACTCATTCATCTGCGGTGAGTTGGCGTTCCTCCTGAACTCGGCCCGGCTGGTCCACGGGTTGGCCGGAATTTGCGTCTGGTCCAGCCAGGCGGGCAAACGCACGTTCTTCTTGCGCATGAATTCGAGCAGGGCCGGAAAGCTCTCCTCGAAAGGCAGCCATTTGCCGATCGGAAACCAGATGAAATGACCGATGCCTAAGGAAGCGAATTCCTCGTTCGCATTCCATGACGTGATCGCATCAATTTTTCCGCCTGTTTCATTCAGCCAGATCTTCTGGCCGATCTTCTTCGCCAGATCGCCCGGCAAGACGAACTGGGGTACAGGTAAATCCTTGGCTAAATCCTTGGCCTCGGGGCCCGATTTCCGTGCATCCGGCATTTGAACGGCAGCTTCCGGCGCTGGCTTCTGCACCTCAGGCTGCCGCAGGACTGTTTCGGGTTCCGGCCTCTGCGTGCGGGAGGCTTGCGCGACGCCAGGCCCACCCTGATCTTTTTCGTTATCAGCGACGCGTGTCGCGGCCGGCGCGGCTATTTCCGCCAATGCCGTTTGCGTCGCCATGCCAGCGATGATGACACACGAGAGCAGCCATGAGCCGCAAGCAAGCGCCTTCGCGCTGTACTGTCCGGGTTTCGCTTGCCGTGCCGTTCTTCGGCCGCCTCCCGCACGCCAGCGGCCAATGAAATCACCGCCCATGTCCATGTTCCGAAGGCTAGCCCGACGGGAAGGGTCGTGCGGTCGAACAACACGATGCGTATGGCGAAATCGTGAGGTCATAGTGGCGGCCCGGTGCCGGCGCCACATGGGCGACAATCACGCCTGTGCTTTCCGCTTGGCAGCCGCGGCACCGTGCCCTCGTTCGGAGCCTAAAGCCGAATGTAGCCTGTACGCGGCATCTTCTTGACAAACTGTATCCATTTAGATACATTTGGCCATGAACACGCTCATTCGGTCATCCGTCTTTTCCGATTGGCTGAATAGCTTGAAAGATCAGAAGGTAAAGGCACGGATACTACACCGGCTGTCGCAAGCTTCCCTGGGCAATTTCGGGGATTGCGAGCCGGTAGGTGAAGGCGTCTCGGAAATGCGTATCCACCATGGACCGGGATTCCGTGTCTATTTCGTGCGTCATGGTGCCGCCGTCTATGTGCTGCTTTGCGGTGGCGACAAGTCCAGCCAGCGCCGCGATATCGCCAGTGCAAAACGCATGGCGAGGGAATTGAAGGAGAGCGGGCGATGAAGAAGGCCAAAGCCAAGGAAAACGTGAAGGAAAACGTGAAGCAAAACGTCAAGGCAAACGCGAAGGCAAAGGTCACTTACGCGCCATTCGAGGTCGCTGACTATCTCGATAGTGAGGAAGCGATTGCGGAATATCTTTCGCTCGCAGCCCGCGACGAAAACCCCGGCGTATTGCTCAAGGCGCTTGGTGACGTGGCCAAGGCGCGCGGCATGGCGGAGGTCGCAAAGGCGTCCGGTCTCGGCCGCGAAAGCCTCTACAAGACGCTGGCGCCCGGTGCCAAGCCGCGTTTCGAAACGATTGCCACCATCATGCGGGCGCTGAATGTCGGGTTTTCAGTCGAAAGCAGGTTGGCGGTGCGAGCGAAGAAGGCTCGGAAGCTGAAAGCGGCGTAGGTGGCGAGCGAGGCTGCGAAACCCTTTTTTTTTTTTTTTGCTTTCGCCGGGTGGAGCGCCATCGTCTACCTCAGCGACGCCGGGCGACAGCCACACCCAGCAGGAACGCGACCAGCAGCGAGCCGAGCGGCGCTTCCCGTGCAATGTTGCTCAGGATGCTGAGCGGCATGCCGGGTTTTTTGCCTTTCTCGATCGCGTCGCCAACGCGATTGGCGGCGCCCCTGACAGCGTCGGAAACCTCTTCAATCGTAGACTTTGACTCTGGACTGGGATCCAGGCCTTCATACACAAGCGGTGGGGAGGGCATATCGTCGGCCATGGGCAATCTTTCTGATCAACAAGTGGTAATCGGCTAGCTCGCAATTCGTTCCAGTTTGCGAATGAAATCGCGGCGCTATCTCACGCTACGCGGAATCGGAACTGGCTTGTCGGGAGGGCGGGTTTTCGAGTGCGCCCGCGCAGCGGCGGGTGTACGCGGCAAATCGGCGAACTCGGAAGAGTGGTAGTCCCGCCCTTCGGGCGTCGTGATGTAGATGTCATAGCAGCCGGCCCGCGACATCTCCCGGGCCTTCTTCAGGGCGGCGTCGGCCGTCTTCCTGCGGTGGACCAGATCACCGTGTTGGCACATCGCTTTGATCGAAAAACTCATTTTTTCTTCTTTTTCTTGTTCTTCTTGATGATCTCGGCCTGGGTTCGAAAAGCCTGCGCCAGCGCTTTCATCTGGCCGGCAACGTAGGTGTCAGCCGTATTCACCGCCACCCGCTCCGCGGTGGCTGCCTGCTGCCGGATTGCCTTCGCCATCTTCATGCCGGTCAACTTCCCTGCCTTTCCGTAGTTCCCGGTGCAGCCCGATCACTTCATCGCTTCCAGCAGCTTCAGCGCTTCACCCAACAACACCTAAATCTGCCTTCGCCCGGCGATCGCATCACTGGTGAACAGTCCAGGCTTGAGTGCGTTCTGGATTTACGGTGCACGAAACTCTCACCCGCAGTTAAGTGCACCGTAATCCGTGCGCCGTATTGGACACGTGTCGTGCCAATCGAAATGGGCGGCGGCCCGGCGCCGATGCTTATCAATTTGCCGCGTGAGAATGGCAACCTTGCCTCGCTACGGCGAATTATGCGGGTTGTTTACAGGCCTTCATGACCGTGGACGTTGCTCATCCCTGATGACGGCCCGAACCCGGTAGGTCTTTGGGGGGCACATCCAACCCGAACTCGGCCGATAGGCTGAAAGTAGAACTGAGGCAGCTTCAATCGGATTTCGAGATAACTAGCGGATACATCTCAAATTTGTTCAAAGTCGAATTGCCGCGCTTTGGGGGGAACAGATCTTGACAACTCCTACTTTACAACATTATTGTTGTAAACATGATTCCAGCTCTAATACCCGTCAAGGGTGCTCCATGGAATGTTTTGCCGCCTGGGATGTATCCCGCCACTCTTAGCGAGGTTGCGACGACCTTCGCGACCAACGCGAAGCGACGACTGCTCTATGATGGGCTTTTGTTGGCGGCCACGGCCCTGCGCTCGGCGGGCTGCAGCAAACTTTACCTCGATGGCAGCTATGTCACGGGAAAAACGATACCGGGCGATTACGACGGGTGCTGGGACCCGGCCGGGATGGACCGCACGAAGCTCGACCCAGTGTTTCTCGACTTTAGCAACAAGCGCCAAGCGATGAAGAACAAATTCGGCGGCGAGTTCTTCCCCTCGAACTCGCCAAATACGCCGACACAAACATTCCTCGATTTTTTTCAGATCGAAAAATTTACCGGACAAGCGAAAGGCATTCTTTTGATCGTTCTGACTGCCGATCCAGCGCTGCTTGAGAGGGCATAATGATTTATAGCGACCGCCAATATCAGATTACCCGCGCCGAGCTCGCCAAGCTCGAAGGCGCGCTGACCACTGTGCCGGCCGCGAAGGGGGCGGACGGTTGGGTGCTGAAGGCGCAGGCTGAAGCGCTGCAAAGCCAGATTGCCGATCTTCAGGCCGAGATGGCCGAGTACGATATGCTCAAGCTTGGCAAAGTAGCCTTCGCCGAAACGTGCTCGCTCGCCGAGCTTCCGCGCGTCCTTGTGCAGGCGCGGATTGCGCGTGGTCTGTCGCAAACCGATCTTGCCGAGCGCCTGAACATGAAGCCGCAGCAGGTGCAGCGTTACGAGGCGACGAACTACATGAGCGCGAGTTTAGCCCGTCTGATCGAGGTGGCGGACGTGCTCGATGTGAAGATTTCGGAGTCCTTCGAGGCGGCGCACGACGAAACCTCGGGCGCAATATTTGCGTGGAACGATCCGAACGATGTGTCGTGGAGCCGCCTGCCCATTAAAGAAATGGTGAAGCGCAAATGGCTCGACGTGAAACCACGACAGTCGCCGCTCGAGGCTGTGCGGAATTTCTTTGTGCATGCGGCGGGACCGCAATTCGCAACGGCGCTGCACCGCAAGAAGGTGCGCGCGGGCCACTTGCCTAATTAATTTGGCTTCTCGCGTGGCAAGCGCGCGTTTTGCATCTTGCGCACCAGCTCATAAGCGAAACGCCATCAAGCCGTTCGAGCTGAACGACAGGTGGCTTTCGGAATTGAGCGGCTGACGCGCGCAGGATGGCCGCGGTACGAAGTTGCTGGCCGAGCTCGGCATCACCTTGGTGACCGACGACCTCATCCCGGCACCTATCTAGATGGTGCAGCGATGCTCTCAGCGTACAGCCAGCCGGTGGTGGCACTCACCCTCCGCTATGATCGGCTCGATAATTTCTGGTTCGTGCTCTTTCACGAGTTGGCGCACGTCTTCCTGCACTTGACGCAGGGCCTCCGGTTCGACTTCTTCGACGAAGAGGAAGGCGACAAGACTGATCGGATCGCGCAGGAAGCGGATACTTTGCGCAGAACGCGTTGATTCCGGAATCGGCTCGGGAACAATGCTTGTCGCGCTTTGTCCTGACCGAGGAAGCGGTGGTAACCGATGCGGAGAGGCTTGGGATCGATGCCAGTATCATCGCCGGACGTATTCGTAAGGAACGGAATGACTACACCCTACTGACCCGGTTGGTCGGTCAAGACGCCGTGCGCAAACAACTGGAGGTCCGCGATGGCAAGTAAGAGCGCGTTTTATGTACCGTGCTTGCGGTGGCGGCTAGCAGAGCGCCAGGCCTTGGCGGCGTTGACTGACAAGGCCAATGATTCGGTCGTGCCACTCATCACAATTCCCGACCTTGAATTCGATTTCGAGGACGGTACGCCGAAGAAGACCGTTGGCGAACACGTCGGTACGTTTCCGAAGCGCTACAAAGAAAAGTGGAAGACGCGCAAGGCGTGGATCGACGCCGATTCCAACATCCAGACCGAACTTATGCCGGACGGGCGTCCGATCTTCTCCTACGTCTTCGCCGATATCCGCAAGTTCAAGTCGGATGCGATGCCGGTCGCATCCTGGATTGCGCGCCGTATCTCGTGACACTCAACATCATCGCAACCGTCAAGAAGGCGTCGGCATTCGCGCACGCGTCGAACACACGATGAAGTCTAGCTTCGGCGCAAGCCTTAATGGCCTGTTGAAGAACCTCACGGTGATGCCCCAAGAGGCCGATCTGATCGTCGATCTCGGCACGCCCAATTACGAGCCTTACGGCGCGTTCGCGACGGCGCTGGCCGTGGCGCTAGGGAAGATTCCCAACCTCTCAAATTACCGCAATTTCATCCTCGTAGGCAGTGCCTTCCCCGGTACGTTGAGCGCAGTGTCGTCTCCGGTTGGCTATATCGAGCGGCATGACTGGAAGTTCTATGTACAGCTTCTTGCAAAGCTTCCGAAGGGAATGCGTTTGCCGATGTTTGGCGATTACGCGACGGTCAACCCAGGATTCGCTGTCAAGATGGACATGCGCAAAGTCAATCCCGCTGGGAAGATCGTCTACGCCACGACGGACAAGTGGTTTGTGCGCAAGGGCGGTGCCTTCCGCGGCAACGAGAAGCAGATGCACCAGCTTAGCGATGAGGTAGTGAAATCTGGGCTTTTCCGCGGACCAACCTTTTCGGCCGGCGACGACTACATCGACAAATGCGCCAAGAAGGCGGTCGGACCGAGCAATCAGACGCGGTGGAAAACCGTCGGCATCAACCACCACATCATGCAGGTGATTGATGAGGTCGCCAGTCTTGCGTAAAGCCATAGCTTTTGATGAAGGCTGTGATCTCCGCGACCGAGAACTTGGCCGCCAGCGACTTGTAAAGCATCTTGCGCGGCGCACGCAGCACCTTCGACGACGCGTTGACTTGGGTCAGGATGGCGACGGCTTCGGATCGCCAGAGAAGATGTGCGAGACGATACGCCTGGATATTCGGATTGCGTTTCGGCTCACGCACAGTGGTGAACACGATGCCGCCGCGCGCCCCCTTGGTGACCTTCGTGATGCCGCACCAGCGTGGGGCCAATTCGCGCACGCCCGCGATGTGCTTTTCGGCGCAGACGATCGTCAGCTTTTCAAGGCACTCTTCGTAAAGCTCTAATTGCTGCGGCAGACGTGTCAGCGCATCGGCCGCGCTCTTGATCTCGAGGCCGTGCACGCTGCCATTGATGACGGCGACATCGATGCGCGACTTGCATGCGCGAGGCCGAGTTCGTCGATGACGAGCCTGTCGTTGCAGCGATGAAAAGTGCGGATCGCCTTGCGATGGTGCGCGGCGCGGATTTCGGCGTCGGTGGAAGGGGACATGGAACCTCGACGGGGCGTAACGTCGGTCGCCCTAGTTGAATTTACTAAGCCCGATTTGCCCGCGCGTGCCAAGAAAATTGTCCGCGGTCGCCGCAATTTCGCTGGACGCTGTGGAATTGTATCGCAGACTACGCAGTTACCCTTATCAAAGCATGAAGGCGGTCACGAGCGAAGTGGATGCCACGGAGTTGTCCACGCGACTACCTCACGAATATTGGTGGCGTAAAGAGGTGGCCGCTAATGTCAACCGCGGCGCGAAGGGGTTCGAAAATCAAATCGATCTTTCAATGGCATCGGAGTTCGCAATTTTGTTCGGCTGGGCGCGTGCGGCTTGGCGAAACCCCAATCACTTCATCTCTTCCAGCAGCTTCCGCGCATCACCCAACAACGCCTGAATCTGCCTTCGCTCGGCGATCGCATCCCGGGTGAACAGGCCATGCTTGCACGCGTTCTGGTTTGCCCTCGGCGCGCCGGACCCGTGTGCACCGCCATGCATGCGGCAGCGCTTTCTGCCGCTCACCGCCGGCGAGCGGCACGCGCCGCCGGAACGGGTCTTGGCACCACAACGTCGGCTCGCCAGCATCGGGCCGGTATCGCAGGCGTGATCGCTCATGCCTGCGCTTGCGGCCTGGCCTCAGCGGAATCGCGCCTTCGTCTGGAGGGCGAGCCCTTCGGCGCCTTCCGCGCCGCCGATGCCGGGTTCTTGTCGGACACGATCACCCGCGCATGCTGCGTGACGTTGCCGACAATGGCCTTGCCGCCGTCGCCCACCGACACGTTCTGCACGGTGATGGCGGGCTCGCCCTGGCTCCGGTAGCGGTTGAGCGCCTCGATCTGGGCGGGAAACGTGCGGGCGAGCCTGCCCAATGCGCGCGCGGCGCTGTCGTGCTGGGCGAGATCGTCCGCATTCGCGAGGTGATGGGCGCATCGCATCGCCATCACATGAACCGAAACCATCTGCGCCACCAGCATGGCCTCGATGGAATCCCGGGGCTTGATGCTCTTCACCATCGAAATCATGAAGGAGAGGTTGACCTCGTCGGGACTCTCGCCGCTCACGCTGGCCTTCACCAGCTGTCGAAGGATGCCATGCATCGCTTCGCGGTCGGCGACCCCCAATGCGTTCGTCATGAGCTGTTCGCCGAGTTCGGTATCTGGATGGTCGATGGAGAAGCCATGCGACTGAAGCTTTATCCGCGGGGCTGCGGCAGCTTTGGTCTGGTCAGTTGCCGCGATTGCCGTTGGCATCGTGAGGTCCGGAGCGGTGTTCATATCGAGATTCCTTGAGGAACGCGCTTGCCGCGCGCGCGGTTCGGCCACGCGCAGGCGATCGCTCGCCGCGGCGACGCGGGTGCAATTTCAAGTGTGGGTGAGGATTTGAACCGCAGTTGCACCGACGTGCCCGCTGGTGCGGGGCGACGGGGATTTGCAGAGGTTGCGGGATGATGAAGGAATGCCGCTGATTTGCCCGACGTGTCAAATTGTTTTTCGCCGCATTCATGCCGCTCTGCACCTTTGCATGGGGTTGTTTTGATGATTCAGCATTTTCGGAGGTAGTCGTCGGTACGAAAATCTGCCTCTATTGGAATCGATCTGGATTTATGTGGCCCGGCGGCTTGCTTTGCCGGACCTGGTTTTTGCGTGGGGATGACAATATGAGTGGCTTGGTAATCAGTGGCGGCCGGGTGGTGGATCCGGCGAGCGGGATGGACGCGGTTGGCGACGTGGCGGTCGTGGATGGCCGGATCGCCGCTGTCGGCACCGGGCTCGGCGGCGCCGAGCGGGTGATCGACGCGACCGGGCTCGTGGTGGCTCCCGGCTTCATCGACCTGCACGCGCATGGCCAGTCGATCCCGGCCGACCGCATGCAGGCGTTCGACGGGGTGACGACGACGCTCGACCTCGAGGCCGGCGTCTTGCCGGTCGCGTCCTGGTATCAGCGCCAGGCCGCCAAGGGGCGCGTGCTGAACTACGGCGCCGCCGCCAACTGGGCCTTTGCGCGCATCGGCGCGATGACCGGCTCGAATGCGGAAAGCTCGCTGGAGGCGTTCGGCAATGCGATGCGCGATCGCCGCTGGATCGACAACGTGGCCAGCGACACGGAAGTCGCCGGCATCCTCGACCGCCTTGCCATCGGACTGAACGAGGGCGGCATCGGCATCGGCATCCTCAACGCCTATGCCCCGGGCGCCGGCGTGCAGGAGCTGACCGCGGTGTGCCAACTCGCGGCGACGCACGATGTCGCGACCTTCACCCACGTTGCCTACATGTCGCGCATCGACCCGGAAAGCGCTGCGGAAGCCTATATTCGCCTGATCGGCTATGCCGGCGCCACCGGCGCGCACATGCACATCTGCCACTTCAACTCTTCCAGCAAGACCGACATCGAGCGTTGCGCCGTGCTGGTGGCCAAGGCGCAGGCGCAGGGCCTGCCGATCACGGTGGAGGCCTATCCGTACGGTACCGGTTCGACCGTGCTGGCGGCGGCGTTCTTCAGCGATCCCGAGTTCGAGGCGCGCAATGGGCTCGGCTACGATTCGGTGCAGCGCGTGACCGACGGGCATCGTTTTCGCGACCGCAAGGAGCTGCTGGCGGCGCAGGCGGAGGAGCCCTCCACGCTGGTGCTGTGGCATGTGCTCGATATCGAGAACAATCCGCACCATCGCGACCTGCTGGACATCGCGGTGCTGTATCCCGGCGGCGCGATCGCCTCCGACGCGATGCCCTGGACGCTGTCGGACGGCAGCCCCTATACCGGCGACGCCTGGCCGCTGCCGGATGACGCCACCTCGCATCCGCGTTCGGCGGGTTGCTTCACCCGTTTCATCCGCGAGTGGGTGCGTGAGCGCAAGACGCTGTCGCTGCTGGAAGGCGTCCGCAAATGCGCCCTGATCCCGGCGGAGATCCTGTCCCACAGCACGCCCGCGATGCGCGCCAAGGGAAGGCTGCAGGTGGGCGCGGATGCCGACATTGTCGTGTTCGATTTCGACACGCTGAGCGACCGGGCGACGTTCTCGGCGATGAACCGCCCGTCGGAAGGCGTGCGGCATCTGGTGGTCAGCGGCCATCCGCTGATATCGGATGGCGTGCTCGATGTGGCGGCGCGGCCCGGCCGGCCGGTGCGCCGGCCCGTTGCCGAGAGCTGATGGTGCCGGTCCCGATCCTGCTGGTCACCGGCTTTCTCGGGGCCGGCAAGACCACGGTCGTGAACCACCTGCTGGCGCATGCCGAGGGGCGGCGGATTGCCGCCGTGGTCAACGATTTCGGCGCCATCAACATCGATGCGGAGCTGATCGCGGGCGCCAGCGATGGGGTGGTCAGCCTGAGCAACGGCTGCATCTGCTGCTCGCTGGAAGGCGATCTGTTGCGCACGCTCGCGACCCTGCTGCGGCGCGATCCGCGGCCGGAGTTCATTGTGATCGAAACCAGCGGGATCGCCGATCCCTCCGATATCGTGCGCAACCTGATGGATCCGATGATCTGGCAGGAGGCGCCCCTGGAAACGGTGCTGTGCGTGGTGGATGCGACGACAACGGAAGAAGCGTTGAACGACGCGTTGCTGCGGTCCCAGTTGCGCGCGGCCGACGTGGTGGCGCTGAGCAAGGTGGACCTGGTGGACGCGGCGGCTCGCGCAGGCTTGCGCGATGTCGTCCGGGCGCTGCGGCCGGCGGCGGTGGTGGTCGATGCCCTGCGTGGCGAAGTCCCCGCCGCGCTGCTGTTCCCTGTGGACGTCGACCGCGTGCCGACGCCGCGCGAGGTGCGGCCGCGACGGCCGTCGGCCGACCGGTTCGAGACGCTGAGCTGGACATCGGAACGGCCGGTGTCGCTTGCCCGGTTGCAGCAGGCCATCGGCTGGCTGGCGCCGAAGCTCGCGCGGGCAAAGGGGTTGTTCGAGACGGTGGAGCAGCCCGGGCGGTTGACGGTGTTTCAGCTCGCCGGCGGGCGCGCGACGTTGGCGCCGGGCGGGGAGCTCGCGGCTGGAGTGCCGCGGGCGCGAATCGTATTCATTGCCGAAATCGGGGTTCTCTCGAGCGCCGAGATCGATGGGATCATGGAAGCCTGCACCGCTTCTGAAACGTAACGGCGGGGACAGCCGCTATTGCTGCAGCGACGAGACGCTTGCGGCGATATTGTCGGCCAGCGTCTTCACAAGGGGTACGTAACGCTGGACCACGTCCGCGCGATCGAGCGCTGACGTGAAATAGGTCATGCCGACGGTGGCGAGCACGCGGTGGTTGACAATGATGGGAAGCGCGATCGTGCCGGACGAGCGCGGCTCGACCATCGGGTCGCGTTCGGCAAAGCCTTGCTTGCGGACCGTCGCCAGCAAAGCCAACGCTCGCTTGCGCTCGGCGGCGAGTTTGTCTTCGGTCTCCTGCGATCGCGTCAGCATGTCGAGCAGCATCGACCGTTCGCTTGATCGGGCAGAACGCCAGGTAGGCGCGTCCCAGCGCCCGTCCGAGCAGGCTGAGGTGCATGTTGAGGGTGCCGTGAAACGGCGAGACCGGGCTGTCGGGAATGGTGCTGAAGCGGACCACGACAGAGCTCCCGTCGAGAACGGCGATGGCGATCGGCCAGTGATATTGTCGTGTGAAGGCGAGCGCCCATGGGCGCGCGGCCTCCACCACCAGCGGATCGCCGTGAAAGCCGTTGCTCAGCGATTTGACCCGCGAGGCGACCGCGTAGCCGCCCTGCCGCCGGTCGTTGGCGGCGTAGCCCATCGCGCATAGCGACTTCATCAACCGCACCACCGTTGATTTCGGCAAGCCCGTGGCCTTGTGCAGGCGATCGATCGAGGTGACGCGGTGGCGATTGAGCTCCTCCAGCAGCAGAAGCGTGCGGGAGGCGGCTTCGACTTTGTCGGACTTGAGCGGCATATCCTGAAATTCCACTTGGTGGAACACGATGGAATAGCTATGGCCGACCGGCGTCTGCCCTGCAATGGTTTTCGCCAAGCCACGTCGGAGCCCGTCTTTTAGACGGCCCGCGCAAATGGCGGGGGAGAAAGCCGTGTCCGGAGACGTCGTCAGGCCGCATTTTTCATCATTCCGTCGCCGCTTCTCGGCGCGGCAAACCGTCGTCGGCACGTTCATCAAGACGCCGACCACGCATGCGACCGAGATATTCGGCGCGCTCGGCTATGATTTCGTCGTGATCGACGAGGAGCACGCGCCGATCGATCGTGCGATGACCGATGTCATGCTGCTGGCCGCGCGCGCCAGCAACCTCGCCGGCATTGTGCGGGTGTCGTCGGACGATCCGGCCAAGATCCTGTCATGCCTGGACTGCGGCGCAACTGGCGTGCTGGTGCCCCATGTTGCGACGGTCGAGAAGGCGCGCGCGGTTGCGGCTGCTGCGCGATATCGCGGCGGGCGGCGGGGCTATTCCGGCTCGGCCCGCGCCGGCGCCTATGGTGGTACACCGATGTGGTCCCTGGTCGATGAGCAGGATGCGGCGGTCTGCGCGATCGCGATGATCGAAGACCCTGAAGCGCTGGATCAGATCGACGCCATCGCCGCCGTCGACGGAATCCATGGGTTCTTTATCGGCCGTGGCGATCTCACCGTTGCGCTTGGCGCCAAATCGTCGGCCGACGCGTCCGTGAAGGATGCGGTTGTCAGGATCATTGCGGCGGCGAAGAAAGTCGCCAAGCCGGTCTGCGTGATGGTGGCGAGCGCGGCTGAAGCCAAGGATTTCGCCGGCCTCGGCGCCAGCGCCTTCATCATCTCGTCGGACCAGGGCCAGATGCGCCGGGCCGCGGCGCAAACGCTCACCGATTTCAAGACCCTCGTTCAAACCACGGATGGCTCACATGTATCACAGCTCTGATCCCCGCGCCGCGCTCGCCGCCGCTCCGGTCGGCGCAAAATCCGCCGCCACCCATTTCGCGGGCGCCGAATATGCGAAGTTCTACGAAACGCCGCCGACCGAAAACCAGAATGGCGCGCGCACCTGGTACGCCCGCGGCCAGAATTTCATCATCGCCTACAGTGACGCCGACAAGGGCGCGGTGCTGAGCCGGGCCAACCAGCCCGACGAATATGTCGTGCTGCTTCCCGATCCCGGCGCGGGTGCCGAAATCGTGTGGGGCAACGAGCGCAAGGTCGTCAACGGTCACTCGATCAGTTTCGTGCCGGCGGGCGCAAGCTCCGTCACGCTGCTCGGCGCCGCCAAGGTGGTGCGCATGATGACGACGCGATCGGAAGATCTCGCAAAGCTGTGTTCAAATGCTGCGTCCTACGCGACACCGCATCCCAATCTGCCGCCGTTCGAGCCGTGGCCGGAGGCGGCTGCGGGTGCGAAGATCCGCACCTACAGCCTCGACGTCGCGGCAACGCCGGGTCGCTTCGGTCGGATCTTCCGCTGCTCGACCTTCATGGTGAATTTCCTCGAGCCGAAAAACGGCCCGCGCGATCCGAGCAAGATGTCGCCGCACCACCACGACGATTTCGAACAATGCTCGCTGGCGCTGGCCGGCACCTTCATTCATCACCTGCGCTGGCCGTGGACGACCGACATGGCGCAGTGGCGCAACGACGATCACGAAAGCTGCGGATCGCCTTCCATCGCGGTGATTCCGCCGCCCTCGATTCACACCTCGCAGGCCATGGATCCCAAGCTCAATGTTCTCGTCGACATCTTCTGTCCGCCGCGCATGGATTTTTCGGCCAAGCCGGGCTGGGTACTGAACGAAGACGATTATCCGATGCCCGCGCAAATCGCTGCGGATAAGTCCGCCGCCTGATACGCAATCGAAAGGGTCCTGACCATGGCCGACAAACAAACATCCTATCCGACCACCGTACCGTTGCCGCCGCTGTCTCGCGCGGCGGAAGTCGCCGAGCTTCTGGTCGGCGCGATCGACCTGCACTGCCATAGCGGCCCGGCGGCCATGCCGCGCATCCTCGATCATCACGAGGAACTGCTGGATGCAGCGGCCGCGAGATTTCGTGCCGTGCTCTACAAGGATCACTTCTATGCCGGCATGGCGCACGCGATCCTGCTGGAGAAGCTGTTCCCCGAAACCAATGTAAAACTGTTCTCGGGTATCGTGCTGAACAATGCGTCGGGTGGCATCAATCCGCACGCCGTCGACCACGCCATCAAGCTCGGCGGCAAGATCGTCTGGATGCCGACGCTGTCAGCCGCGAACCACATCAAGGCCATGGCGAGTGGAAACTCGACCTTTCCAAAGACCTCGCAGAAGATGCTCGATCCGATTCCGCTTTCGGCGCTCGACGCCAACGGCAAGCTCACGGACGATACGAAGAAGGTCATCGATCTCATTGCGGATGCGGACATCATCCTGGCCGGCGGCCACCTGCCGGCCAGCGAACTGCACATCCTGTTCGAAGAGGCGGCGCGGCGCGGCGTCAAGAAGATGATGGTCAACCATCCGACCTACATCGTCGGCTGCAACGACACCGATATTCGCCAGCTTGTCGCGCGCGGCGTCAAGATGGAGCACTCGATCTGCATGTTCGTCGAAGGCAAATCCCTGAAATACAGCCCCGATGATCTCGCGCACCTGATCGAAGTGGCCGGCGTCGACAACACGATCCTGTCGTCCGACCTCGGCCTGCAGGGCTCGCAGCGTCCGGTCGATGGCTTCCGCAGCATCACGCAGATCCTGCTCGATCTGCAGATGCCGCGTGCCGCCATTAGGAAGCTCATCAGCGACAATGCCGCGCGGTTCCTGAATCTTCCGGTGGCGCGGTCGGCCGCGCAGGACGCCGCCTAGCAAGACAAGTGCAAGGACCGCGAAAAGCGGCGAGCGCGATTTTGGGGAGGAGACTGATCATGAATTGCGGCAGAAGCCATTTGAAGGGCTGGAAGCAACTGCGGTCGTTTGCCGCGGCATTGTTGTTTGCCGGGCTTGGCAATTCGGCCCTCGCGGAAGAGGGCCGCAAACCGCAGAAGCCGCCGATCATCCTGGAATCGACAGGCGCGTATGAAGTCGGCGGCAAGGTCGTCGCCAAGCCCGGTGACCCGAGCCAGACGCTCTCCTGCGACCATGGTTACGTCGAATACTTCATCCCCGCGAAAAGGCGCAGCGTCGGCCTGATCATGTGGCACAGTTCCAGCACGAAGGTGTGGGAAAATCGCTGGGATGGCGGCGAAGGCTACAAGAGCATTTTCCTGCGCAGGGGATATCCGGTTTACCTGTGGGACGGCCCGCGCATCGGTCGCGCGAACTGGAGCTGCGAGCCGATCACCTATACGCCGGATTATTTCGATCAACGCAACTTTGCCGCCTGGCGTTTCGGCCTGACCTATCTCAACTGGCATCCGGGCCTGCAGTTTCCGACCGCCGACAAGGAAGCCTGGAACCAGGCGACGCGCGCCCGTTACGACGAGTTCGATACGCTCGAGAATGCATTGCTGCAGGCGGAGGCCGGCGGCCAGGCGATCGACAAGATCGGCCCCGTTGTCGCCGTCACCAATTCCGCGGGCGGCTGGCGCGCGTTGTTGTCGGCATTGAAGGCAAAGAGCGATAACATGAAGGGCATCGTTGCCTACGAAACCCCGGGCTTCGTCTTCCCGGAGGGCGAGGGGCCCGCGCCTAAGCCGGATGCGCCGTACGGTCCCAATGCCGTGCCGCTGGCCGAGTTCATGAAGCTGACGAAGTTTCCGATCCAGATGGTGTTCGGCGACTACACCGACACGCGTCCGATCTGGAAAAGCTCAGTCGAGGTGGCGAAGACCTTCTGCGGTATTGTCAACCGCCATGGCGGCGATTGCGAGGTCTTGCTGCTGCCCGACGCCGGCCTGCGCGGCAACACGCACATCGCCTTTGCCGATCTCAATAACGAAGCCGTTGCGGACGAATTATCCAAATGGCTGGGCCGCAAGGGCCTGGACAAGTTTGCTGCAGAATAAGCGCCGGCTCCAATGGAGGGCCCGCTCATTACTCGGAGGAACCATGCGTTTGCTGTCTTTCGGCCTGCTGGGCCTCGCACTTGCTGTTGCGCCATGCTCCCTCGCCGTGGCGCAGGATTGGCCAAATCGTCCGGTTACCATGGTGGTGCCGTTCCCGGCCGGCGCCGCCGTTGATACCCTAGCGCGCGCCGTCGCACACGCGCTGAGCGAAGATTTTGGCAAGCAGTTCATCGTCGAAAACCGCGCGGGCGCGGGCGGCAATCTCGGCGGAACGGCGGTCGCCAAGGCGGCTGCCGACGGCCATACGTGGCTGTTCGGGACGCCGGCGCCTATCGCGCTCAACAAGTTCATGTACAAGGGCCTGGCGTACGACTCCGAGCGCGATTTCATGCCGGTCGTGCTTGTCGCCAAGTCCCCGTTGATCATCACGGCGACGCCAGACTTTCCGGCGAAGACGCTTCCCGAGCTGATCGCCTATGCCAAGCAGAACCCGGGCAAGGTCAATGTCGGCCATCCCGGCAACGGAACGCTCGGACACATTACCTCGGCGCTGATCCAGCAGTTTGCCGGCGTGGAGATGACGCATGTGCCTTATCGTGGCTCAGCGCCGCTGATCACGGACCTCCTGGGCGGACAGGTCAACGTCGCCATGGATTTCATGCCGACCTATCTGCCGCTGGTGGCCAGCGGCAAGGTCCGCGCGCTGGCCGTGACGACGAGCCAGCGCGTCGCGCAACTGCCCGATGTGCCGACCGTTCAGGAAGCGGGCTTCAAGGGGTTCGAAGCGACCGCGTGGTACGCGATTGTAGCTCCTACCGGCACGCCGCCTGACATCGTGAGCAAGGTGAACAATGCGGTGAACGCTTTCCTGAAAAGCGACAAGGGCAAGACCATCCTCGAGCAAAACTCGCTGCAAGGTGTCGGGGGCTCTCCGGAAGACCTCAAGGCATTCATCGACGGCGAACGCGCCAAATGGCGCCCCGTGATCGATGCCGCGAAGATCGCGATGTGAGGCTGCCTTAGATGTCTGGTATCGAAATTCCGGCGCTGTCGATCCCGAAGGTTGCGCTCGTTACGGGCGGCAACAGCGGTATCGGCAAGGCGACCGCAGCGCGGCTTGCCGTCATGGGTTCTGCCGTCGTTGTCGGCTACAACAGCCGCCGCGCGCAGGCCGAAGAGGTTATCGGGGGCTTGCAAGGCTGCGGGCATCTCGCGATGCGCATCGGGATCGACGACCCGGCTTCCATCTTCGGAGGCCGCGGCGGCCGTGGACCAGCAGTACGGACGGCTCGATGTGCTGGTCAATTGCGGAGGCGCTACGACGCCTGTGGCCGCCGCTGATCTTGAGGGGCTGACGGACGAGATCTTCGACCGGACCGTTTCGCTCAATCTGCGCGGCCCGTTTGCCATGGTTCGCGCCTTCCGTCCGCTGCTGGAACGCGGCAGGGGAGCAGCCATCGTGAATATTTCATCCATCGCGGCGCGTACGGGCTTAGGCAGCAGTCTGGCGTACCTCGCTGCAAAAGCCGGCGTCGACGCGCTCACGATCGCGCTCGCCAAAGTGCTTGCGCCGAAAATCCGCGTGTTCTCGGTCTCGCCGGCCGGCGTGGATACGGGTTTTGTCGCCGGCCGAAGCCGCGAACAGCTGCAGAAGATCGCGGAAAAACTGCCGCTCGCCCACGTCACCACACCCGACGATGTCGCAAGGGCGGCCGTGGCCTGCATCGTCAACCTGACCAGTTCGACGGGAATTGTGGTGCCGGTGGATGAGGGCAGGCACCTCTAGAAACACACCGCAAGCGGTAGCGCGGCGTAACGTCGCGGACGGGAAACAATGGAAAAATTGAAGTTCTACATCGACGGTGCCTGGGTGGATCCAGCCACGCCGTCAACGCTGGGAATAGTCAACCCCGCGACCGAGGAGACATTCGCGCAGATCAGCCTGGGCTCGGGGCACGATGTGGATCGAGCCGCCTGGGCGGCGCGCCGCGCTTTCGCAACCTATTCGGTAACGAGCGTCGAAGCGCGGCTGTCCTGGCTTCAGAAGATCATCGAGGGTTTTCGGGCGCGCCTGCCCGAGTTGGCGCGGATGATGACCCTGGAGATGGGTGCGCCGATCACGTTTGCGACCCAGCGTCAGGCAACCGTCGCGCTGTTTCATTTCGAGGAAGCCGCGCGGGTGCTTGCGAATTACAAGTTCGAGGAACCAATGGGGGACGGGATCGTGCGCCGCGAACCGATCGGTGTCTGCGGACTGATCACGCCGTGGAACTGGCCGCTGAACCAGGTTGCCTCCAAGGTCGCGCCGGCGCTCGCCACCGGCTGCACCGTCGTCCTGAAGCCCAGTGAGATCGCGCCGCTCAGCGCGATGTTGTTTGCGGAGATCGTCGACGGCGCGGGCCTCCCGGCGGGGGTCTTCAATCTCGTCAACGGCGACGGCCCCACGGTGGGCGAGGCGATCGCCGCCCATCCCGAGATCGACATGGTGTCGTTCACCGGATCGACGACGGCCGGCGTCAGAGTAGCCAAGCTTGCGGCGGATACGGTCAAGCGCGTCGCGCAGGAACTGGGCGGCAAATCCGCCAACATCATCCTTGACGATGCCGATTTGAAGACCGCGGTGATCCGGGGCGTTCACGCCTGTTACACAAATGGCGGCCAAAACTGCCAGTCTCCGACACGCATGCTGATCCCTCGCGCGCAGCGGGATGCGGCATTCGCGGCGGCGCGTGAGGCTGTCGACGCCATTCGCCTGGGCGACCCGCTCGATCCGGCATCCACCATGGGGCCGCTGGTGAGCCAGGTGCAGTTTGAGAAAGTGCAGGATCTCATCCAGTCCGGCGTCGACGAAGGTGCGACGCTGGTGGCTGGCGGAACGGGGCGGCCATCCGAACTCAACCGTGGATACTATGTCCGCCCGACCGTCTTCGGCGACGTGACGCCGCAGATGAAGATTGCACGTGAGGAGATTTTTGGCCCCGTGCTGTCGATCATGAGCTATGACACCGAGGACGAGGCGATCGAGATCGCCAACGAAACGCCGTTCGGATTGGCGGGTTTTGTGCAGTCTAGGGATCCCGACCGCGCTCGCGCTGTCGCCAACCGTATTCGCGCCGGGCGTGTCTATCTCAACGGCGCGCCTTTCGACCGCAGCCTGCCCTTTGGTGGCTATAAGCAGTCCGGCAACGGGCGTGAGTTCGGGGTTTTTGGATTTGAAGAATATCTCGAGGTAAAGGCCATACTCGGCCATTGAGGCTGGCCGCATCGCGGGGGCGAGGAAGACGCTCACGCGGTGGGACGGAAATGTCCGGGCGGATGTTTCGTATCGCGCCGGATCAACCGACGAAGCGTGGAAGGCTCCGCATATCCGACCCTCCGCGCAATCTCCTCGACCGGCAGGCGTGTGGTCTCGAGCAGGAATCGCGCAGTCTCCAGCCTGATCCGTTGCACGAACTGAATCGGTGAAACGCCGCAGGTCGCCGAGACGCGCCGGGCAAATGTCCGTGGCGCCAGCGCGACGGCGTTGGCCAGCTCCTCGATCGCAAAGTCGCGCGCGATGTTGTCGCGCACCCATTTTTCGGCCTTGGCAATCCTGGGGTCCTGGCTCGCCAGATAGTTGATCGCCATGAACGGCGCCTGGGAGCGCCGCCCGTCCAGCAGGAGATAGTTGGCGCAGGCCTTCGCCAGGCTTGGCCCGGCGAAGCGGCCGACGACCGCAAGCATCAGGTCCATCTGCGCCATGGCCGCGCCGGCGGTTGCGATCGGCCAATCGGCGACCACCATCTGCTCCGGCAGCAGATCGACCGAGGGATAGCGCTGCCGGAACAGCGGTGTGAACCACCATGTCGTGGTTGCCCGCCGGCCATCAAGCAGGCCCGTCTCCGCCAGCAGAAAAGTGCTCGCGCAGGACGCGGCCAGCATGGCGCCCGTCGTATGCGCCCGGTTCAGCATGTCGACCGCGCGCCGGCACGCCGGGCCCTTCAACTTCGCGTCGAGTGCCTCCGCCGTCGCCGTGCCAAGACCGGGGACGATGACGAGTTCGATTCCGCGCAGGTCGGCGTTACTTCGACGGGATCCGCAACGCACCGTCGTAACCTCGAAGGGAAGAACACGTTTCGCAGCACTGATGCGGTTGGCGGTTGCCATGACGTCGTAGGTGATGGCCGCGCTCGAGGCCATGCACCGCTCGATCTCGATAACCGCGACCTTGGTCATGTCAAAAAGTACCCGATAAATGTCAATTTTGACACTAGCCGCTGAGCATGGAAATCGCAACGATATCGATAAATACTGACCTGGAAGGATGCGCCGATGCCGAAACGGTCCATGAAACAGGACGATCCGCTCGAGGATTTCACGCGCCGCGACATCGCCCTCGATGGCGTCAGCAAAGTAGTCTACGTGGCTGGCACAGGGTCTGCCGTCATCGTGATGACGGAGATGCCGGGCATCAGCCCGCATGTCGCGCGGTTTGCCCGCTGGGTCCGCGACGCCGGCTTCACCGTCTACATGCCGTCGCTGTTCGGCCGCGACGGCGCCGTTCCCGGCGCGGAGGAGGGCGTCACGATTTTTCAGCGCGCCTGCGTGAGCGCCGAGTTTCGCGCTTTGGCCGCAAACGAGTCCAGTCCCGTGACGAAGTGGTTGCGCTCACTGGCCCGATTTGCGCATGGCGAGTGCGGCGGCCCCGGCGTCGGCGCCATCGGCATGTGCTTCACGGGAAATTTTGCGCTGACCATGATGCTCGAACCGGCGATGCTGGCGCCGGTCCTCTCGCAGCCGTCACTACCGCTGAACAATCCGGCAGGCATCGAAATCGCGCCCGACGAAGTCAAGGCCGTCCGCGAACGGCTGGAGCGGGAAGACCTGACGGTGCTGGCCTATCGCTTCGCGGGCGACAAGTTCTGCATGGCGCAGCGCTTCGCAGCCTATCGGGGCGCGCTCGGCGACCGCTTCGTCGGGCGGGTGCTCCCGGACAGTGCGGCGAATACCGATCTTGCGCCGTTCTTCGAACGCCACGTCACGACCCCGCACAGCGTCGTGACCGCACACCTGATCGACGAGGCCGGCCAGCCGACGATCGCGGCCCGCGACGAGATTTTGGCGTTCTTCCGGCACAGGCTCGCGCCTGCGTGAAGCGATCGCATTCCAGAATCAGGAGTGCTTGTCGAGACGACGCTTGAGCAGGGTCAGATGTTGCAGCAGATCCGACTGCGCGACGGGCGACAGTTCGCCGATCAGGGCAATCACCCATTCCTCATGCCGGCGCGCCATCCGGCTAAATTCCCTGGCGCCTTCCTGCGACAGGCTCAGGCGGAAGGTGCGGCGGTCCTCGGAATCGACCTCGCGATGGATGAAGCCGTCGGCTTCCAGCTTCTGCACCAGCGCGGTGATGGCGCCGTTCGAGACCATCAGAAGTTCCGAGACCTCGGACATGGTCGCGCCTTCAGGCTTGCGCGTGAGCTGCGCCAGCAGGTCGAAGCGGGCCAGCGTGGTGTTGAACTCCTTGCGCAGCCTTGCGTTCAGCGCCTTCTCGATCCGGGTGGCGCAGGAAAGCAGCCGTAGCCAGATGCGCAATTCAAGATGCGCGCCGTCGGATTCGTGCGCCGGTTCGCCCGGCCGCAACGCTTGCCCGCGTGCGCCCTTCGGGGATCTGGCCCTTCGTTTGACTGTGGCATCCATGGCTATGATCTCACCGGGCTAGATGGAAATTGATCCGATGCTGGCTCCGCCGCAGACATACAGCGTCTGCCCGGTGATGAAGTCGGCATCAGGTGAACTAAAGAAAGTGACCGCGCGCGCGACGTCGGCGGATTTGCCGAGGCGGCCGAGCGGAATCGACTGCGCCAGCTTCCTGGCGCGTTCGGATTCCGGCGACATCACGCTCTCGAACATCTCGGTATCTCCGATCGGGCCGGGCGCGACGACATTGACGGTAATGCCGAACGGGGCAAGCTCCAGCGCCCAGGTTCGCGCCATGCCGATGATGCCGGCCTTGGTGGCCGAATAGACCGTGCGTGTGGCGGCTCCCAGCGCCGCGCGGGAGGACAGCAGCACGATGCGGCCGAAGCGGGCCTGCTTCATGCCCGGCAGCGCCGCCTGCGCCAGCGCAATCGCGGCGCCGAAATGCAGCTGCGCCAATGCGCCGACATCTTCGTCAGCGACCTCTTCCAGTGGCTTGGCGCGGATCGCGCCGGCATTGTGCACGACGTGGGTGATTGTAACCTTTGCAGCGATCTCGTCCGCGGCCTGCCGCGTCGCGGCCGCATCGAGCAGGTCGACTTCGCGCGAGGAGAGCTTTGGGTGGCTCCAGTCGGGCTTGCGCCGCGACAGCGAAATCACGTCATAGCCCTCGGCGAGAAGTCCGCGCGCGATCGCCGCGCCAATGCCGGTATTGCCGCCGCTCACGATCGCCGTGTGGTGGACCACGCTCATTCTCCGTCACATAAAGAGCTGGATGTTGCCGAAGGCAGCATCGCAATTGATCAGGTCGACGCGCTTGAGCTTGATCTTCAGCTTGCCGTTTTCGACGCTCAGATGATGCGTGACCCAGGCCGCATAGAGCGCCTGCTCGTCCAGGCGGGTCTCGACATAATGTATGGGGGTCCAGGTGACGTAGCTGTTCGTGGCGGTGTCGCGCGAATCCACTTGCGGCGTCTGCAGCACGTGATGACAGCGGCTCTTCGGCTTCTGGCTGAAGGTGCGCGCGCCCTTGAGCCGCTCGACCCGTATCGAGAGCAGCAGCTTGTCCTCGTACATCAGCGAGCAGGTCAGCCGCGGATCGGTTTGATTCCATTCCAGCGGCATCCAGTAGAAGGCGTCGTCGGCGTACATATCGAGCCATTCGTCGAAACGCTGCTGGTCGATCAGCCGTGCCTCGCGCACGACGAAGTCGATCAATTCCTGATCGGTGGGGACCGCATTCTTCAGGGGAGCTTCAGTGACCATGTTCATGTCACATCCCCATCGTCATGAACTTGGTCCAGGCCCGGAACTGATGGCGCATCGGCCACTCGCTGGTCCCGTTGACCGCCACGTTGGTCTGTTCGGCCTCGTCGGGACTGTAGAGGCGCTGCAGGTTTACCCACTCGTTGCCGTTCGAGTGCAGGCCTTCCTGCGCGCGTTCATACATTTCGAGGTCGTCATGGCCGACGATGGAGGTCGGCGCGTTGATGAGGCGATTGTACATCAGCGTGCGCTCGAGCAGCATGTCGGGCGCATCGACGAGCTGGAAGGTCCAGGATTCGACCAGCGTCTTGTTGGCCGCGATCGGCTTGAACTGCCGCAACAACTGGATCGGCCCCTTGATCATGATGTTGGGGAAATAGACGGTGTTATGTCTGTTCTCGTCCAGGATCGCCTTGGCGCGTTCCTCGCCATAGGCGGCTTTCATCTTGTCGAAATAGCCGGGCACCGCCGAATAGTCGGAGTGGATCGAGTGGTGCACGCCGGTGTGGCCGTGGCCGTTGTCCCAGATCCGGATGCCCATGTTTTCGAAGAACTCGTATGGGCTCATGAAGGGCGCGATGATCTCGACCGCCATCGGCTTCCTGGTGCCGGGCGGCGCCTTCTTCCAGACCTCGACTACGGTCCCGGCCGAGGACTCATGCGCGACCATCGGATGGCAGGTGTCGGTCTGGTTTTCGACCAGCATCTTCCAATTGCAATTGTGCATATAGCGCAGCACGCCGCCGGCGACCTTGAGCTGGCCGACCGGCGAACGGTCGACCATGTTGTCGAAGCTCGAAAGGCTTTCGCCGAAGAACTCCTCGAAGTCGAGGCCGCCGTCGTTGATCTTGGCGAACACGAAGCCGCGATAGTTGCGGACATGGCGCACCGGCGCCATGCCAGACGCGGCGTGGCTCTGTTCGAAGCCGGTGTTCTCGTAGCCCTTCTTCAGGGGAATCGCGAGCAGCGAGCCGTCGGTCTTGAAGCTCCAGGCGTGGTAGGGGCAGCGGAAGAATTTCCCGGTGTTGCCGCAGGTCTCGGACGTGATGCGCGTGCCCTTGTGGGGACATCGATTGTGCAGTACGTGCACCTTGCCGTCGGTGTGGCGCACCAGCAGCACCGGCTGCGTGCCGATCGTGGTGCCGTAATAGTCGCCGGGATTGGGTACCTGGCTGTCGTGGCCGACATAGACCCAGCTGTTCGGGAACATGTGCTCCATCTCGAGCTGGAACACCTCTTCGCTGACATAGACGTCGCGGTGAACTTCCTGCTCGCGGACCAGCGCGCGAAGCGCAGCGGCGTTGCCGGCATATCGGGTCATGCGTTCCTCCTTCACAGGTCGAGCACAAGTCGTTTGGTTTTGGCGCGCGAAATGCAGATCTGCATCACCTTGTTCGATGCCTTCTCGCTTTCGCTCAGGATGTAATCGCGATGGTCAGGAATGCCCTCGATGACGGTGGTCTGGCAGATGCCGCAATCGCCGCGCTTGCAGTCATGTATCGGGTCTTCGCCGGCCTCGATCAGCACATCAAGGATCGTTTTTCCGGCAGGAATTTCATAGACGCGTCCGCTGCCCTTGAGTTCGACCTCGAAGCTGGCGTCGCCGGACTTCTCTTCGGGCGCGCTGAAGATTTCGAAATGCAGCCGCCCCTGCGGCCAATTCGTCTGCCTGGCCAGCGCGATTGCGGCCTCGATCATCGGCAGCGGTCCGCAGAGGTAAAGCGGCACGTCGGGCGCGAGCCGCGTCATCAGGCCCTCAAGGTCGAAGAAGTGGCCGGCCTCGTCGTCGGCATGGATCGTCGCGCTGGCGCTGGACAGCCGCTCGATGTCACCGAGAAAGGCGAGCTCGTTGCGGCTGCGGCCGGCGTAGTAGAACGAGAACGGCCGCTTCGCCGCACTCAATTCGCAGGCCATCGCGAGCATCGGCGTCACGCCGATGCCGCCCGCGACCAGGGTTACTTTGCCTGCGCCTGCGCTGAGCGGAAAATTATTCGCCGGCGGTGAGATCATCAGGCGATCGCCGATCTTGAGACCGTGCATGAAAGTAGAGCCGCCACGGCTCTTGCTCTCCTGCAGCACGGCGATGCGATAGGCGGTTGGATGTTCGGCCGCGCGTGGCGAAAGCGTCTCTATCAGCGAATAGGAGCGCCGGCCGACATCGGGAAGATGGACATCGATATGGGCACCCGCGGCCCAGCCCGGCATGGGGGCGCCATTGGCGCGCGCCAGCACGAATTCACGAATGCGCGGCGTGAGCGCCTCGGCCTTCGACACCACGACCTCGAATTGATCCATCCTCAGGCGTCCTCGAACAGTGTCTCGACGGTGCGCAACGCGCCGTCGAGCTCAGTGCCGTCGGCGTCCTTCAGCGCGACCTTGGTCAGTCGCTGCACCCATTCGGCGGCATCGGGCCGGCCGGCCAGCCGCTCGGACGCAAGCATGACCTTGTCGAATTTCGTCTCACCGCGGGAATGCGTGTCCGAATAGCCGCCGACGAGACGGCGCGCCTCGCACACGGCGGTTGCCAGTGCGACGTCGGTTGCGGCGAATTTCCTGATACGTTGCACCCATTGGTCGAGATGGCGCATCTCGCGCGAATGCCGCAGCGTGCCACGGCGGAATCGCCGAAGGCCTGCCACGCAGTACAGCATCAGGAACGCCGATGGTGCGGTCGTGCGCAGTCTGCGTCCACGATCGATCAGCCGGGCGAGCGTTTCGTTGCGCTCGATCTTCTCGCCGAGCCACGGCGGTAGCAGGCCCGCCATTTCCTCGATCCGCGGATGGAAGAATTCGGTGATCCCGAGAATCTGGTCGTCGCCGGCCCGGGCCTCGCGGCGCACGCGGTCAAATCGGCCCGCGCGGGTCTTGAGATCGGCCACACGGATCACGTCGTCATAGGCCATCGCAATGGCGAGATATTTCGCAAAAGCCTGCATCAGCCCGATCGCGTCGCGCGGCATCGCTTCCAGCCGGTCGAGATATTCGCGGCCATAGGCTGTGTCCTGGTAATCGACCACGCGCTGCAGGCCGGCGGCGACGATGCCGTGCAGCGCTTCCGGCAATCGCCGCGCCCGCGCGACCAGCGCATCGTAATCGGCATGACCGATCGGCTCCAGGCGCGGAAAGCGCTTTGCGAGCGGCGGTTTTGCCGTCGGCTTGATCTTGGGATCCTGCGCGAGCGTGGCGACGGCGCGCTCGCGGCCGGCGGCGAAGGCGCGCAGGCTGGCATCGACGCCGACGCCGGCCGAGCGGATCGTGGCTTCAAAATCCTCGGTGGTGAAGGGCAGGGCGCCGGAGCCCGCGAGCGCACCGAACAATACCGAGGAAACCACGCTGCCGCTGGCATCGGCTATCTCGGCCATGTCGAACGCGATGAAGCGGTTGGCCGCGACGTTTGCCGCCTCATAGACCTGCGACGCGTCGGCGGTGCCGTCGCCGGGCGCGGTCTTCTCGCTCACGGCCAGCGAGCGGTGCGAGGAGCCGATCAGAAGCGTGCGGTCCGGCGAGACCAGCCCGCGCAGGATGGCGCGTCCCGCCTCCATCAGTTCGGCGCCGATCACGATGTCGACTTTGCCCGGTGCCGGCATTAGCGACAGCACGGGGTGACGGTCGGGTTTGCCCGCGTCGGGTGCGATCATCTCGATGTAGTAGATCGTGGCGCCGGTGCGCTGGGCGACGCCGGGCACCGAGGTCGATTGCGCGAACCAGCCGCGGCGCTCGGCCAGCGCCACGATCCAGTCGACCAGCACGCCGCCGCCCTGGCCACCCATCGCGAGTACCGCGACGGTGATGGGGCGGGCCTGGCTTAGTCCAACAGAGGAGGGCGCGACCGAGACGTTCATGCCGCCTCCTGCTCGAACGTGACCCGCCGTCCCGCCCGCCAGCGCTGCAACGTGCCGATCATCCGCTGCCAGATGCGGTCGAGGCGAGCTTCGAACGGGGTGGGGTTGGAAACGATGTCGGCGCGGTAGAAGGAGGGACACAAGACGGCGGCGTCCGCGACCTCGCCGCAATGGCCGCAGCCGACGCAACTATTATCGACGGCGGCGACCGGATTGTCCTTTAGGGGATCGCTGGTCGGCTTGACCGACAGCGACGGGCAGCCGGACAGGCGGATGCAGGCATGGTCGCCGGAACAAGTGTCCTCATCGACGCCGAAGCGCTCGCGCACGATGCGCTCGCCGCGTTTGGCGGCGGCTGCTACCAGGGGCTTCACGCGCCGCTGCTTGTTCAGCATGCACTCCGACGAGGCGACGATGATCTTCGGGCCCTTTTCCTTGGTCGTCAGCGCCTCGCGCAGGGTGTCGCGCATGTGGGAGACGTCATAGGTGCGGTCGATCTGGCGCACCCATTTGGCGCCGACGCCCTTCACCGCCTCGACGATCGGATGCTTGGTCGAACGCGAGCGGTTGTCGGCGCGCGAGGAGGGGATGTCCTGGCCGCCGGTCGCGGCGGAATAATAATTGTCGACCACGACGATCACGCCGTCATGCTGGTTGAAGACGGCGTTGCCGACGCCGCTGGTCAATCCGTTGTGCCAGAAGCCGCCGTCGCCCATCATCGAGATCGAGCGCTTGCTCGCCGGAACGTTGAAGGCGGAGGCCGAGGCGGGGCCGAGCCCGTAGCCCATGGTGGTGGCGCCAATATTGAACGGCGGCAGGATCGAAAACAGATGGCAGCCGATATCGGCGGCGATGTGGTGCGGGCCGAGCTCCTTTTCCACCAGCTTCATCGCGGAAAAGATCGGCCGCTCCGGGCAGCCGGTGCAGAAGCCCGGCGGCCGCGGCGGCACCACGTCGGCCAGCGCGCGGATCTTGTCGTCGACCTCGACCCGGTCGATGTTCGGCGCGCGGGCGGCATCGGGCAGCGCATCCGCGCGCCAGCGGCGGATGAAGGCGCCAATCGCTGCGCCCATGACCTGCGCGGTGTATTCGCCGGCCATCGGGAACAGGTCCTTGCCGTGCAGCCTGGCCGGAATGTCCGCGTTGCGCAGGATCTTGTGCAGCGCCTGCTCGATGAATTCGGGCTGGCCCTCCTCGACCATCAGCACCGCCTTCTTAGCCCGGCAGAAGTCGATCACTTCGCGGTCGACGATCGGATAGGTCACGTTCATCACATAGAGCGGCACCCGCGTCTCGCCCCAGATATCGGCCAAGCCGGCCTCGCGCAGCGCGGTAATGACGCCGTTATACATGCCGCCCTGCATGATGATGCCGATATCGTCGATGTCGCCGTCGAACGTCTCGTTCATGCCGCGCGCGTGAATGAATTCGACTGCCGCAGGCCAGCGCTGCTCGATCTTCTCCTTCTCGTGCAGGAACGAGGCCGGCGGCAGCACGATGCGGTTGGTATCGCGCGACGGCGCATCGAGCGCGCGGGCAAGCGGAAAGCTGGGGCGGACGTTGTCGCGGGTAGCGAAGCGGCCGTGCACATGGCAGGCGCGAATTCGAACCTCCAGCATCACGGGCGTATTCGATGCCTCCGATAGCTCGAAGGAGTCGTGTACGGCTTTCACGATCGACGCCACGTTGGGCCGCGGATCGACCAGCCAGAGCTGCGACTTCATCGCAAAGGCGTGCGAACGCTCCTGCATGATGGAGGAGCCTTCGCCATAATCCTCGCCGATGATGACGAGCGCGCCGCCGGTCACGCCGCCCGAGGACAGGTTAGCGAGCGCGTCGGATGCGACATTGATGCCGACGGGCGCCTTGAACGTGACTGCGCCGCGGATCGGGTACATCACGGAAGCCGCAAGCGTCGCCGCCGCCGTGGCCTCGCTGGCGCTGGATTCGAAATGCACGCCGAGATCGGAAAGGATATCCTGCGCGTCCGACAGCACGTCCATCAGATGCGAGATCGGCGCGCCCTGGTAGCCGGCGACATAGCTGACGCCGCATTCGAGCAAGGCCTTGGTGATCGCGAGGATGCCTTCGCCGCGAAACTCCTGGCCGGCGCCCAGCTTCAGGTCTTCCACCTCGCGCGCGAAAGAGCGTTCTGCCATGCTCGCCTCCACAGGGCCTTGCGGGGAACCCCCGGACGACCGAATATAATTTTAGACATCAAACAAAAATGATGTCAATCGAACTTGCGGGCTTTGAATGCGGTAAAACACTGCGCGTTCATTTCTGCGCATTTTGCAGCCCGTTTAGTAGGCTTGGTGCACAGTCGCCCAGCTCCGTAACCGCACCGGCTCGCTTGACAGGATATTTTAGCCATGAAACATTATTGGGGCGCGCCGCACTTGGCGGCGTGCGCCAGGGCGGCCTTTGCGGGAGACTGACATGACCCCGGTTTCGCAGTTGCGCGGGCCGTCTCGCGAACATCTCGCGTGGCCGTTCTTCGATTCCCGGCATAGCGAATACGCGGCAGTGCTCGATGCATTTGCAGCCGGTCTTGGCGATACCCATGGTGGTGACGTCGACGAGACCTGCCGTTCGCTGGTTCGCAGCCTGGGTGCAGCGGGATTGCTGGAGGCGTCGGTCGCGAGCAACCAGCCCGATGCGGTGATCGATTCCCGGCTGATCTGCATAGCCCGCGAGACGCTGGCCTGGCATAGCGGGCTTGCCGATTTCGCCTTTGCGATGCAGGGCCTTGGCACCGGGGCGGTGGCGATTGCCGGCTCGCCTGAATTGCGTGCGTTGGTGCTGCCGAAGGCGCGGCGCGGCGAATGGGTCGCCGCCTTTGCCCTGTCGGAAAAGGAAGCCGGTTCCGACGTTGCCGCCATGGCCTGCAGCGCCCGGCGCGAGGGCGACTACTATATCCTGGAAGGCGAGAAGACCTGGATTTCCAACGGCGGCATCGCCGACGTCTATACGCTGTTTGCGCGAACCGGCGAGGCGCCGGGCGCGCGGGGCATTTCAGCCTTTGTGGTGCTTCCGGACGATCCTGGATTCTCGATTGCCGACCGCATCGATGTGATGGCGCCGCACCCGCTGGCGACGCTGCGTTTCGAGGGTTGCCGGATTCCGGCCGGGCGGCTGTTGGGCTCGCCGGGCGAAGGGTTCAAGATCGCGATGCGCACGCTCGATATCTTCCGCGCGTCGGTCGCAGCTGCCGCGCTTGGTTTTGCCCGCCGCGCGCTCGATGAGGCAACGGCGCATGCGCGGATCCGGAGGATGTTTGGCGGCGTGCTCGGTGACCAGCAATTGACGCAGGCCGCTCTCGGCGACATGGCCGCGGGCGTCGATGCCAGCGCGCTCCTCACTTATCGGGCGGCCTGGCGGCGCGACGTGCAGAAAGCTTCCACGACGCGCGAAGCCGCGATGGCCAAGATGGTCGCGACCGAAACCGCGCAGACGGTGATCGACCGCGCCGTGCAGATGTTCGGCGGCCGCGGCGTGCGCTCGGGCGAAATCGTCGAGCAGCTCTATCGCGAGATTCGCGCGTTGCGTATCTATGAAGGCGCGACCGAGGTCCAGAAGCTCATTATCGGACGCGACGTCCTGAAGGCTTAAGCCGCGGGCGTCCAGTCGCGTCCTGCTACGGGAGTTGAGAAATGTTCGAGTTCTTGCAGCCGCCCGGTTGGGCCAAGCCGAGCGGTTACGCCAATGGCGTTGCCGCCCGCGGCAAGATGATCTTCGTCGCAGGTCAGATCGGCTGGAACGAACAATGCAAGTTCGAATCCGACGATCTGGTGGATCAGATCGGCCAGACCTTGAAGAACGTCGACGCGGTGGTGCGTGCCGGTGGTGCCGGGCCCGAGCACATCGTGTCGATGACCTGGTTCCTGCTCGATCGCAGGGAGTATTCGGCGCGCCTGAAGGAAATCGGCGTGGTCTATCGTGACGTGATCGGCCGGAACTTTCCGGCCATGACGGCGCTGCAGGTATCGGGGCTGATCGAGGATCGCGCCAAGGTCGAAATCCAGGCGATTGCGATGGTACCCGACGAGATCAACTGACAACGCGACGCCGACACGGCGCCAGTACAGGAGGGCGACATGGCAACGAAAGCTCGTGAAAACCACCGGGAAGACGTGGCCGGACGGGCCAATGTCGAGGATACGCCTGAACTGCTCGCTTACTATGACCAGCTCGAAAAGCTGGAGGCGGGCGCGCTCTGGACGGTCGCGAACAAGATCGAGCCCTGGGCGCCCAAGTCGTCGTCCGTTCCAGTCTTGTGGCGCTACGAGGACCTCCGCGCGCATGTGTTGCGCTCCGTCGAACTGGTGTCGCCCGAAAAGGCCGGCCGCCGCGTCATCTATCTGAACAATCCCGGTCGGCGCGACCACGCCGCCGCGGTCGGCTGGCTGTATTCCGGCCTGCAGGTCATGCATCCGGGCGAGGTCGCCTCCGCCCACGCCCATTCGGCTTCCGCGCTTCGCTTCATCATGGAAGGCGAGGGCGCCTACACCATCGTCGACGGCCACAAGATGACGCTCGGCGCCAATGATTTCGTGCTGACGCCGAACGGCACCTGGCACGAACACGGCGTCTCCAGCGACGGCACGCCCTGCATCTGGCAGGACGGCCTCGATATTCCCCTGGTCAACACGCTCGAAGCCAATTTTTACGTGGTTCATCCCGATCTGCAGCAGAGCGTCGGCTATCCCGTCGACGACATGACGCACACCTGGGGCAATCCGGGCCTGCGTCCGGCCGGCGCCGAATGGTCCAAGGGATATTCGCCGCTATTGAAATATGAGTGGGCCCCGACCTACGAGGCGCTGCAGCGCTACGGCAACGCGACCGACGGTTCGCCATATGACGGTGTTCTCATGAACTATGTGAACCCGGTGACCGGCGGGCCGGTGATGCAGACCATCGGCGCGTCGATGCAGATGCTGCGGCCGGGCGAGAGCACCCGTGCGCATCGCCACACCGGCAGCTTCATCTATCAGGTCGCCAAAGGCCGCGGTCACTCGATCATCGACGGCCAGCGCTTCGACTGGAAGGAGCGCGACATCTTCTGCGTTCCGTCCTGGGCCTGGCATGAGCATGTCAACGCCTCCGCCAGCGAGGACGCCTGCCTCTTCACCTTCAACGACCTGCCGGTCATGCACGCGCTCGGGCTCTACCGCGAGGAAGCCTTTGGCGACAATGGCGGCCGGCAGCCCCTCGTAGCCTAGGAGAAAATCGCGTGCGTCTCGTTACCTATCGCAGCACCATTGAGGCTGCTGCTCGTCTTGGCGCGGTCGTTGACGATCTGGTCGTTGATGTCGAGCAGGCGGGCCATCACGCCGGGGTCTCCCTTCCATCGTCGATGCTCGACTTCATCGATCTCGGGCCGCCCGCGCTGGCTGCCCTCAAGAAGCTCTTGAACGAAGGCAAGGATAACTGGCCCGTCGGCGCCGTGTTGCCGCTGGCGAATGTCAGGCTGCTCGCGCCGATCCCGCGACCCCGCAAGAACATTTTCGGCATCGGCCTCAATTATGTCGAGCACGTCGCGGAATTGTCGCGTGCGCTCGACACGGCAAAGGATCTGCCCAAGCAGCCCATCATCTTCTCGAAGCCGCCGACCAGCGTGATCGGGCCGGACGAAGCCATCCATCACAACAAGGCGATCACGCAGCAGCTCGACTGGGAAGTCGAGCTTGCGGTCGTGATGGGACGAACCGCGCGGCGCGTGTCGGAAGCGGATGCTCTTGGTTTTGTGTTCGGCTACAGCGTGATGATCGACGTCAGCGCCCGCGACAATCGCCGCGCCGGCCAATGGATCTACTCCAAGGGGCAGGACACCTACGCGCCGTTCGGGCCGTGCATCGTCACGGCAGATGAAATCGCTGATCCGCACGCGCTCGATCTCTGGCTGACGGTGAACGGCGTCGAGAAGCAGCGCTCCAACACGCGCCACATGCTGTTCAAGGTGCCGCTCCTGATCGCGGATATTTCCGCAGCGATGACGCTGGAGCCGGGAGACATCATCGCGACCGGCACGCCCGAGGGCGTCGGCGCCGGGCGCTCTCCGCAGGAATGGCTGTGGCCGGGCGACGTGGTGGAAGCCGAAGTCACGGGCATCGGCCGACTGCGTCACCCCGTGGTGGCGATCTGAGAGGCCGGCATGATCTTCGACATGGAGACGCTGGAAGCGCAGAACCGCTACAAGATCCTGACGGCCACGGTGACGCCGCGGCCGATCGCCTGGATCACCACGCTCGCCGCGAGCGGCGTGATCAATGCCGCGCCGTTCAGTTTCTTCAACGTGATGGGGCATGAGCCGCCCACGGTCGCGATCGGACTTCTGGCGGGCTCGGAGCGCTTCAAGGACACGGCGGCCAACATCCTCGATACCGGCGAGTTCGTCGTGAACCTCGTTGGCGAAGCCAACGCCGAGGCCATGAACATCACCTGTATCGACGCGCCGCCCGAGATCGACGAACTGACGCTGGCCGGACTGACGCCGGCTGCCTCGCAGGCGGTGCGCCCGCCGCGTATCGCGGAATTGCAGGTGTCGTTCGAATGCCGGGTACTGACGTCGCTGGTGACGGGGCCGCGGCAGACCGCCGTCATCGGCCGCGTGGTCCGTGCCCATGTCGATGATGCGGTGATTTTGGACAAGGAGCGCTGTCACATCGACACCCAGGCGCTGCGTCTGATCGCCCGCATGCATGGCAGCGGCTGGTATGCGCGCTCCACGGACCTGTTCAAGATCGATCGGCCGACCTGGGCGGCGTGGCAGGAAAAGAACGTCGGGGCGGAACCGGCATAACGGTTCGAAACGGAGGACATCTTGAAGATTGCAGTGTTGGGTGGAGGCAACGGTTCGTTCGCGGCCGCCGGCGACTTCGCCTTGGCCGGTCACGAAGTCCGGCTGTGGCGGCGAAATCCTGGGGATGTCGAGGCGCATCGCACGCAGGGCGGTACGATAACGGTTATCGATCGGTCGGGCCGCCGAGATGCCCGGATTGCCATGATCACCTCGTCGATCGCGGAAGCCATCGACGCCGCCGAGCTTGTCCTGTGCCCGGCGCCGGCCTTCGCGCAGCCCGCGATCGCTGAGCTGGCTGCGCCGCATTTGCGCGATGGCCAGGTCGTGTTCCTGCCGCCCGGCACGTTCGGCTCCTACATCGTCGCCCGTACCGCGAAAGAGGTGGGCAACCGGGCAGAAATTGCGACTGCGGAGACCGGGACGCTGCCGTGGCTGGCGCGCAAGCAGGGGCCTTATGCGGTGCGCATCTCCGGCAGGGGCGCGCGGTTGCCGACCGGCGTATTTCCGTTGCGCCTCGCACCGCACGCGCTTGGCGTGATCGAGCGCGCGTTTCCGAACGCCATCGAGCCATGCGGTGATGCGCTGTCGGGCGCGCTGATGAATGCCGGCCCGATCATTCATCCGCCGCTGATCACCATGAACGCCGGCCCGATCGAGCATTTCGACAAGTGGGACATCCACAAGGAAGGAACCCAGCCGGCCATCCGCCGCGTCACCGACGCGCTCGATGCCGAACGCATCGCGATTCGCGAGGCACTTGGTTATGGCGGACCGCATTTCCCTCTTGCCGATCATTATTCGAAGGACGGAGAACCCTGGATGTATGCGCGCGACGCGCACGACCAACTCACGGATTCGGGCGATTGGTCCGAGCGCCTCATCCTCGTCGAGCACCGCTACATGCTGGAGGATTTGCGTCTCGGCCTGTCCTTCCTCGCGTCGGTGGCGGACCTCGCAGGCGTGCAAACGCCGCTGGTCAAGGCGTTCCTGGCGATCGGCTCCGCCATCACCGGGCAGAATTTCGCGGTGACGGGCCGGAGCTTGTCGTCGCTCGGTCTTGGCGATCTCGATCGCGCTGCACTGCAAACTCTTCTCAATGAGGGTTTTCGATGAAACCGGTCATCGGATGTCTCGGCGCGGGCCGAATGGGCCGCGGGATTGCGGTGGTATTCGCGTTCGCCGGCCATCAGGTTGTCATCGTGGATTTCAAGGAACGGGAAGCGTCGGCATTCGACGCGCTCGCCGTCGAGGCGAGGGCTGAAATCCGCTCGACGCTCGAGATCCTCTCGCGCATCGATCTGCTCCCGCCGGAGCTTGTGCCCACGATTGCCGAACGGATCACGATCGTGCCTCGGCATGAGGCGGCTGCGGCATTGCCACGCTGTGACGTCATCTTCGAGGGGATGCCGGAAATCCTTGAGTTGAAGCAGGCAGCTTTGGCCGAGGCGTCGCGGCTGGCGGGCGAGGGACCGATCATCGCCTCGACCACGTCGACGATACTGGTCGATGATCTCGCGGGATCGATCGAACATCCCGGCCGTTTCCTCAATGCGCACTGGCTCAACCCGGCCTATCTGGTGCCGCTGATCGAATTGTCGCCGGGGCGGCTCACCGCGCCGGAGGTCACGGAGCGGATGAAGACGTTGCTCGAAGGAATTGGCAAGGTGCCGGTTGTCTGCGCGGCGCGGCCGGGTTTCATCGTTCCCAGAATCCAGTCGCTGGCGATGAATGAGGCCGCCCGCATGGTGGAGGAGGGCGTCGCCTCGGCGGAGGATATCGACAAGGCCGTGATCTATGGTTTTGGATTCCGCTTTGCGGTGCTCGGCCTGCTCGAGTTTATCGATTGGGGCGGCGGCGATATCCTGCATCATGCCAGCCGCTATCTGGTCGAGGCGCTCGGCGACAGCCGTTACGCCGCGCCCGACATCATTGCGTCGAACATGCGGGAGGGCCGCATCGGCATGAAGACCGGGCAGGGGTTTATGAACTACGAAGGGGTCGACCTCGCCGCCTATCGCGAGCAGCGCCTAGCAGCCTTTGCCGCGGCGCTGCGGGCCATGGGTCTCGCCCGCAAACCCGTCGCTTGATGCGCCCTAGCTTCAATGGCCGCCGAGATAGGCTGCGATCAGCTTCGGGTCGTGGATCAGCGTGTCCGCCGGGCCGGACTGGATGATCTCGCCGGTTTCCAGCACGTAGCCGTAATCCGCGGTCTCCAGTGCCGCGCGAGCGTTCTGCTCGACGAGCAGGACCGAGACGCCGAGGCTGCGCAGCGAAGCGATGGTGCGGAAGATTTCGCGGACGATGAGCGGCGCGAGGCCTAGACTGGGTTCGTCGAGCACGAGGAGTTTCGGCTTCGCCATCAGCGCGCGGCCGAGCGCCAGCATCTGCCGCTCGCCGCCCGACAGCGTGCCGGCGGCCTGCTTGCTGCGCTCTTTCAGCCGCGGGAAGCGGTCGAACACGTCGTCGAGGCTTTTGCGTGTCGTCGAGCGGTCGCGCAGGCTGTAGGTGCCGAGCAGCAGATTGTCGGCGACCGACATGTCGGCAAAAAGTTCGCGCTTTTCGGGCACGAGACAGAGGCCGCGCTCGACGCGGCCCTCGACGTCGATCCGCGCAAGATCGGTGCCCTGAAACACCATCCGACCCGTGGACTTCAGCAGACCGATGGCGGCCATCAGGAGCGTGGTCTTGCCGGCGCCGTTCGGGCCGATCACGGTCACGATCTGCCCTGCCTCGACCGACAGCGAGACGTTGCGCACGGCCTCCACCTTGCCGTAGGCGACTGACACATTCTCGACCGAGAACATCTGTGTCACGCGACACCTCCGAGATAGGCTTCCTGGACGCGGGCGTCGCTGCGGATCGCTGTCGGTTCGCCCTCGCAGAGTTTTGAGCCGAAATCGAGCACGACGATGCGGTCGACCAGCGACATGACGAACTCCATGTCGTGCTCGACCAGCAGGATGGTCAAATGGTCGGCGCGCAGCGACCGCAGCAGTTCGGCGAGCTTGAGCTTTTCCTGGCGGCGCAGGCCGGCCGCCGGCTCGTCGAGAACGAGCAGGGTCGGATCGGCTGCGAGCGCGCGGGCGATCTCGAGCACGCGCTGATTGCCGAGCGGCAGATTGCCGGCGAGTTCGAACGGCTTGTCGCCGAGGCCTACCCGTTCGAGCTGCTGCAGCGCTTCATAGCGGGCGCTGGCCTCTTCGGCCTGGTTCAGGCGCAGGGCGCCGGCGAGCAGGCCAGTCCTGGTGCGCGAATAGGTGCCGAGCAGCACATTGTCGAGAAGCGTCATGCGCGGGCGCAGCTTGACGTGCTGGAAGGTGCGGGAGATGCCGGCGCGGGCGATGTGGAATTGCCGATCGCGGGTGATCGACCGTCCCGCGAATGCGATCTCGCCGCTGTTGGCGCGCAGCGCCCCCGTGAGGAGGTTGAACATCGTGGTCTTGCCGGCGCCGTTCGGCCCGATCAGCCCTAGAATTTCGCCGGACCTCACCTCGAAGCTGACATTGTTGACGGCGACGAGACCGCCAAATCGCCGCTGCGCGCCGCTGACCTTGAGAAGCAGCGTGCCGGGCGCCGGCTGCTCGCGGCGCGGCAACGCCGTCGCCGCTTGCGGACGGGACTGCTTGAGGTCGGGCAGAAAACCCGAAAGGAACGGCACGATGCCCTGCCGGGCGCGTTGCAGGAACAGAATGAACAGCGCCGAGAACGCCACGATCTCGAGCTGGCCGGAAGCGCCCTTGGCGATCAGCGGCAGATAGTCCTGCACTGATGTTCTTCAGAAGCGTGACGATGGCCGCACCCACCACGCCGCCCAAGATGCTGCCGGCGCCGCCGACCATCGCCATCATCAGATATTCGATGCCCATGCTGGCGTCGAACGGCCCGGGGCTGACGAAACGGCCAAGATGCGCATAGAGCCATCCGGATAGCGCGCCGAGGAATGCGGCGATCACGAATGTCACCAGCTTGATCTGGAATGCGCTGATCCCGAGGCTTTCAACCAGCGTATTGCCGCCGCGGAGGGCGCGCATGGCGCGGCCGATGCGGGAGTCGAGAAGATTGTAGCAGACGAACAGGACCGCCACGACGATCGCCCAGATCAGGAAATAGATCTGCCGGCTCTCGACCAGGACGAACGGGCCGATCGAGATCGGCGGAATGCCCGAGATGCCGTTATGCTGACCGAGGCCGTCGATGTTGCCGAACAGGAACGCGATCGCCAGTCCCCAGGCGACCGTGCTCAACGACAGGAAGTGGCCGCCCAGGCGCAGCGTCACGAAGCCCAGGATCGCGGCGACGCTGCAGGTAAGCACCACGGCCAGCACCAGTCCGAGCCAGGGCGAATAGCCGTTCACCGCCGTGACCCAGGCGGTTGAGTAGGCCGCGACGCCGACGAACGCCGCCTGGCCGAACGACACGATGCCGCCGACGCCGGTCAATAGCGCGAGCCCGATGGCGGCAAGCGCGTAGATGCCGATGTAGTTCAGCAAGGTGATGCTGAACGGATTGAGCACGAAGGGCGCCGCCACGAGGCAGGCGATCGCCGCGGCGATGATGAGGCGTATCTGCTGCAGGGTCATTCCTCGACTTCCTCTTCGGAATGCTGCGAGGCGAGCGAGCGCCAGAGCAGGACGGGGATCAGCAGCGAGAAGACGATGACGTCCTTCAAGGTGCTGCTCTGGAACGAGGCGAAGCTCTCGATAATGCCGACGCCGAAGGCGCCGAGTGCCGCGCCGGGATAGCTGGCCATGCCGCCGATGATGGCGCCGACAAAGGCTTTCAGGCCGAGCAGGAATCCGAAATCGTAGAAGATGGTGTTCACAGGCGCGATCAGGATGCCGGAGACGCCGGCCATCAGCGACCCCAGGAGGTAGGCGATGGTTCCGGCGCGCGCGGGCCTGATTCCCATCAGCCGGGCGCCCGTGCGGTTCAGGGCGGTCGCGCGCAGAGCCTTGCCGATCAGCGTGAAGTCGAAAAACAGAAACAGCAGGCCGCTGAATACCAGCGCCGCCGCCAGGATCAGCACCGTCTGTCCGGAAACGTGAACGCCGGCGATCTCGATCGCCATCGATGTCAGTGGCTCGGTCCGGACGCCTTCGGGGCCGAAGAACAGCAAGCCAAGTCCGACCAGCGCGAAGTGAAGCGCGACCGAGACCGTCAGCAATAGCAGAACCGAGGCGTCCGCGATCGGGCGAAATACGATCCGGTCCAGCAGCGGTGCGACCGGCATGATCAAGAGCAGCGCCAGCACGATCCGGACCGGCATCGGCGGATTGAAGCGCATCGTCAGCCAGACGATCCCGACGACCATCAAGGGCAACACGAGATAGCCGAGGACGGCCTTCGGCACGGCGCGAAGTTCGCCGGCGCGCGCCAGCGAGACGACTTCCATCGCGCTCGCCATGCACGCCAGCACGACAACCAGTCCGACCGTTCCAGGAAGCTGTTTGGCGTCGAGCGCCGCCAGCGTCAGCGCCGTGAAGGCTGCGATGTCGCCGAACGGAATGAAGATCACCCGCGTTACGGTGAAGATCAGCACGGTGCCGATCGCCACCAGGGCATAGACCGCCCCGGTGGCTATTCCGTCGATCGCAAGGATCGCTGCGATGTCTGCCGTCATGCCGTCGGCCGTCCTTCCGTGTTACGCCTTAGGCTTCGCTCAGGGCTGGTAGGTCCAGGCGCCGTTGACCAGGCGGACGATCACCAGCGCGCGCTCGTCCACGCCGTAATAGGCGCCGGGCTTGAAGTTGTAGACCGCGTGCACGCCCGAAAGCTCCTTGGTGTTGAGGATCTCGTCGCGCAGGGCCTTGCGGAATTCGACGGTGCCGGGTTTCGCGGTTTTCAGCGCACGCTCTGCGGCAGAGGTGAAGATCTTCCAGCCGTCGAAGGAATAAGCCGAGAAGCCGTCCGTGGTCGGGACGTTGTTGGCCTTCAGGAAGGCGGCGCGGAACTCGAGCGCGAGCTTCTTGGCGAAGTGGTTGTCGGGAAGTTGCTCGGCCACGATGACCGGGCCGGCCGAGACCTGAATTCCTTCCGCGGACTTGCCGCCGACGCGCACGAAATCGGGATTGACCAGCGCGACCGTACCGTAGGTCTTTCCCTTGAAGCCACGTTCGCCGAGTGCGAGCAGCGGCAGCGCGCCCTGCGTGCCCGATCCGCCGATCAGCACGGCATCCGGATGCACGGCAAGAACTTTGAGGATCTGGCCGGTGACCGACGTGTCGACGCGCGCATAGCGTTCGTTGGTCAGCACCTTGATGCCGTCGTCGGCTTCGGCTGCCTTGGCGCCGTTGTAGACGAGGTCGCCCCAGGCGTCGGAGAAGCCGATATAGCCGATGTTCTTCATCGCGTCGCGCTTCATGCGGTCGGCGACGATCTTGACCAGCAGCGAGGCGGGCTGCGGAACGGAGATGGCCCACTGATCGGCCGGATTCGGTTGTCCGGTGAGCGGGGAGACGGCGATCATCGGCACCTTCAACTCGGTCGCGACCGCCATCATCGCGATGGTCGACGGGGTGGTCGCGGTGCCGATCAGGAGATCGACCTTCTCTTCCTCGATCAGCTTGCGCGCGTTGCGCGTTGCGGCGGAGGGATCCGAGCCGTCGTCGAGCTGGATCAGCTTGATTTTCTCGCCGTTGACCTCGCTCTTGTATTCCATGGCCGCCTGGATGCCGCGGCCGTACGGGATGCCGATCGAGGCGCCGGGCCCACTGAGCGACGTCACGAATCCGATCGTGATGTCGGCCTGTGCGGACGAGGCCGCGACGAGGCTTCCGATGAGTGCAGTCAAACTCAACATCTTGCGCATTGCATTCCCCTTGGTTGAAACCAGCCGCGACCTGAGCGAAATGTCAGCATGGATCGAGGTCGGACCAGCACGATCGATGCCGCAGTTGTCGTCGAAACCCGGCGCGGGCATGATCCCCGCGTCGGCATGGGAGTTATGTGATGAGCGCCACCAGAACCGGTTCCAATGTCGAGCGCCGCTTCGTCGCGACGCCTCTCGGCCGCATTCACGTCGCCATGGCGGGAACCGGCTTTCCCGTTCTTCTGCTGCATCAGACGCCGCGCTCGTGGGACGAGTACCGCGATGTGCTGCCGCTGCTCGGCCGCGATTTCCGCGCGATCGCGATGGACACGCTCGGCTTCGGGGATTCCGATTCCCCTGCCGGCGAGCCCTCGATCGAACTGTGGGCCGAAGGCGCGTTCGCGCTGCTCGATGCGCTGGAACAACCGCGCGCCGCGATCGTCGGCCATCACACCGGCGCGGCGATCGCGGTCGAGATGGCGGCCTCGATGCCGGCGCGCGTCAGCGCGCTGGTGCTCTCGGCCTGTCCTTTCGTCGATGCGGCTCGCCGCGCCAAGCACCACGGCACGCGCGTCATCGACGATGTGGAAGCACGAACCGACGGCGCCCATCTCACAGAACTTTGGGCGCGCCGGCAGCCATTCTACCCCACCGAAGATATCGATCTGCTGCATCGCTTCATGATCGACGCGCTGCGGGCCGGCGAGATGGCGGCGGAAGGCCACCGGGTGGTAAATCGCTATCGGATGGAGGACCGTTTGGGGCAGATCCGCTGTCCCACGCTGGTCATTGCTCCGACGGGCGATCCGCACGTTCATCCGGTGGCTCCGAAGGTCGCTGGAGCCATCGAGGGCAGCATCTTGCGCGAGCTCTCAGGAGGCATGGTGCCGCTTCCCGACCAGATGCCGGAGGCTTTCGCCGGCCTCGTCCGCGATTTCGTTGCCGCTCAGATGTCCGGAAACTGAAACGTCCCGCTCGACCGCGGCGAATGGGAATTCGCTCGCAGCGCCTGCTGTTCCGAGGTTGATGATCTCAGCCACGAGTGATGAGCCTTTATCAACGCAACTAACCAATGCGACGTGCGCCCGCCCAGGCGCCGCTGCCTGCCAATTGTTTAAAGCCTAAAGTATTTCTCGGCCGCAGGTCAATACGCCAGATTCGCGCCCCGCGGAAAAAGTTTGCGGCGGCGCGGGCGGCCGCGAAAGCTGAATTCGCTTGTGCAAAAGGGTAAGGCGCTATCTGCCTGTCCTTTCGGCAAACCGGTCCTGTCGTGCGCAGCGTGCGCCGGCGCGCGGTTCAATTGACGCCAAAATTATTTTGTGGTTGAAATATTTCCGTCGATGGGACGGCGTCACGCTGCAACGCGCCTTCGCAACGACAGGCTTGTGCGTGTCGTCACCCTCCGTGACTGCGGAGGTTCGAGGCCCGGCACGGTTCGCCTGTGAAACAGGATATTGCTGTGCGCATCTTCTGGCAGAGCTTCGTCGACCAGGCTACGAGCGCGCCCTATATGGCGCGGCTTGCGGCCTATCTGAACGAGATCGCGGCGCCCGGCACCAGCGTCCATGTCGAGGGCATCACGCCCGCCGACCGCGACTTCGGCCGCCTGAGCGAATTCCGTTGCGCGATCCAGGCGGTCGACAACGGGCTTGCGGCGCAGGAGAACGGCTTCGACGCCTATGTCATGGGCCACTTCCAGGATCCAGGATTGTACGAACTGCGCTCGGCGCTGACGATTCCGGTGATCGGGACGGGCGAGGCGACGCTGCTCGCGGCTTCGCAGCTAGGGCGGCGGCTCGGCCTTGTCACGCTCGATGCCGCTTTCGAAGTATGGCACTACGAACAGGCCGATCGCTATGGGCTTTCCGGCCGTGTGGCGCATGTCATCGGGATGGGCTGCCGTCCGGAGGATTTCAGCGCCGCGTTTGCAGGCGACGCGGCGGCAAGGGCGCGCATGCTGGCCGACTTCGCGGCCTGCGCGCAGCCGCTGGTCGATCGCGGCGCCGACGTCATCATTCCGGCCGGCGTGTTGCCCGGCCTCCTGATTGCAAGCGAGCATGGCTTCAAGATCGGTCATGCGCCCGTGGTCAACTGTGCGGCCGTGGCGTTGAAGAGCGCCGAGATGTGGGTGCAGTTGCGGCGCCTCAACGGCACCGAGCCGAGCCGGGGGCCGAGCTTCGCGCTGGCCAACGACCGCGCCCGCCAGGATTTCCGCGCCGCCGTGGCGCGCCCGCAAGCCGACAGACCAAAGAGCTCTTGAGGACAAGACATGCTGCAGCCAGACAAGATCCTGTATGAAGCCGAGGTGACGGCGACCGGCGGGCGCGACGGCAAGGCCGCGAGCGACGACGGACTTCTGTCGGTGTCGCTGTCGCTGCCGAAATCGCTTGGGCGGGCCGGGCGGACCGGGCACTAATCCGGAGCAGCTGTTTGCCGCTGGCTATGCCGCCTGCTTTCTCGGCGCGGTAAAACTCGTTGCGCGCACGCGCAAGATCACGCCATCGGCGGAGCCTGCCGTCACCGCCAAGGTCGGCATGGGGCCGGTCGCGGTTGGCTACGCGCTCACCGTGGAGCTCAAGGTGCTGCTGCCCGGGCTGGAGAAATCCGTCGCCGAGGAAGTCGTTGCCGGCGCCCATGAACGCTGCCCTTATTCCAACGCAACGCGCGGCAATATCGACGTCAAGCTGACCGTGCTCTGAGCGGCTCACAGGAACCCGGTAGTCCGATGCAGAGCTCCGTCCGAGCACCTTATGATCGGGTCGTGATGGCGGTTCCGGTGACCGTCCCCTACACGCGCTACTCGATCGAGAGCGCGCAGTGGTGGATCGGCCGCGCACTGAAATCGCTGGTCGATGGCGCCGGGATCACGCCGCGTGACATCGACGGGTTCTGCGTTTCCAGTTTTACGGCGGGGCTCGATAGCGGGATCAGCCTCACCCAGCATTTCGGCCTGTGCGTGCGATGGATCGACACCATTCCGCTCGGGGGCGCGAGCGCGATTGCCGCGCTTCGCCGTGCCGCGCGCGCGGTGCAGGCGGGCGACGCCCGCATCGTGGCCTGCGTCGCAGGCGATACCAACCACGTCGATTCCTTCCGCTATACGCTGGAGAATTTCTCGCGCTTTAACCAGGACGCCGTCTATCCCTATGGCGCCGGCGGCGCCAATGCGAGCTTTGCGCTGATCGCGCGTAACTACATGCGCACGTTCGGCGCACGGCGTGAGGACTTTGGCAAGATCGCGGTAGCCCAGCGCAGCAACGCGCTGCGCAATCCCCATGCCTTGATGAAAGCGCCGCTGACGATCGAGCAGTACATGTCGGCGCGGCCGATCGCGGACCCGATTCACCTGTTCGATTGCGTGATGCCGTGCGCGGGCGCGGAGGCGTTCCTGGTGATGAGCGAGGACGTCGCCGCTTCGCTGAAACTGCCTGCCGCCAAGATTCTTTCCACCATCGAGCGACACAATGCGTTCAGCGACGATCCCGTTCAGGTGCGGGGCGGATGGGCGATGGATGTCGACGAGCTCTACGCGATGGCCGGCGTCAAGCCTGATGATCTCGACTTCGTCCAGACCTACGACGATTATCCCGTCATCTCGATGATGCAGTTCGAGGATCTCGGCTTTTGCCGCAAGGGTGAGGGACCGGACTTCGTGCGGCAGCATGATCTCACGATCGACGGCAGCTTCCCGCACAACACTTCCGGCGGGCCAGCTCTCGGTCGGGCAGGCCGGCGCGGGCGGCGCCTATCTCGGGGTGGTCGAGGCGCTGCGTCAGGTACTCGGGCAGGCCGGTCCGACCCAGGTCAGGGATGCGCGGATCGGGTTGGCGTCGGGCTTCGGAATGATCAACTATGATCGCGGCCTCGCCTCGGGCGCGGCGATCCTCGCGGGACCAGGCGCATGATCGAACCGATCGTCAAACCGCGCCGGAAGAATCCGCTGCATCGGACGCGGCTGCCGACGTCGCCGCCGCGCGCGCGCAGCCGCGCCTCGCATGGTTTTACGCGGGCCGCCGCCGAAGGCCGCTTCATGCTGCAGCGCTGCGGCGCGTGCGGGACGTTCTGCTATCCGGCGCGCGATGCGTGTCCTGCGTGCCTTTCCGCCGATCTCGTCTTCACGGACGCGCCGCGGCGCGGCACGCTTTTGAGCGAAACCACGCTGCACGTCCCGGCCGACGTGCACTTCCGCGAGCGCGCACCATGGCGCGTCGGCCTGGTCGCGATGGAATGCGGGCCGAAACTGGTGACGCACCTGCATGCCGATTGCGAAGAGGGCGGGCCGGTCGTGATGTCGTTTCAACTGGACAAGAGCGGGCAGGCGGTAGCCTTCGCGCACCCCGAACGAGAGACCCCCAACATGGCTGATGACAGGCAGTGGCGTGAGATGACGGCCGATCCGAAATTCCGGCGCGTTCTGGTGACGAACGGGCGCAGCATCGTCGGTCAGGAAGTGGTGGCCGCGCTGAAGGCGGCCGGCGCATCGATCGTGTTCGTCGGCGTCGCCGAACCGTGGAAGCCGTTCCGCGGCGAGGATGCGCTGCGCGCGCTGGAGGGCGTCGAGATCGTGCCGCTCGATATCGGCGACGAGAAGTCCGTCGCCGATCTCGCAGCCGACATCGGCGGCAAGGTCGATATCCTCGTCAACACCTCCGAACATGTGCGTGCCGGCGGGCTGCTCGATCGGCAGGGCACCAGCGTCGTGCGTGACGAGATCGACCAGAGCTATCTCGGCTTCGTGCATCTGGCACAGGCGTTCGGGCCGGCGATGCGGATGCGCGGTTCTGACGGCGTCAACAGCGCGGCTGCCTGGGTCAACATCCTGTCGGTCTATGCGCTGGCGAACTGGCCAATGTTCGGCGCGTATTCGGCGTCGCAGGCCGCTTGTCTCTCATTGTCGCATTGCCTGCGGGCGGAGCTTCGGCCCGGCGGCGTCAAGGTGGTGAACGTGTTTACGGGGCCGCTCGATATCGAATGGTTTCAGACGGTGCCGCCGCCGAAGGTCGCGCCCCGTGCGGTCGCGAGCGCGATCGTGTCGGCGCTCAAGCGCGGACTGGAAGATGTGTTCGTGGGCGATGTCGCCGAGGATATTCGCCAGCGCCTTGCGGCCAATCCCAAGGCGGTCGAGCGTGAACTCGGGGCGTAGGTGGGTTTGCTGGAAACGGGAGAAGCGCAATGGACAGCAATGGTCTCATGCAATTTGCCGGCGCGGTGGCGTCCGGCGCGGTGCGCGTCGTCGATCTGACGTTTACGCTCAGCCCGGACTTCCCCGTCATCGTACTGCCGCCCGAATTCGGCCAGGCCGCGCCAGTCCGCATCCAGCAGATTTCGCGCTACGACGCGAGTGGTCCTGCCTGGTACTGGAACAATCTGACCTTTGGCGAGCACACCGGCACGCATTTCGACGCACCGATCCACTGGTTCACCGGCAAGGACCTGCCGAACAATTCGGTCGACACGATCCCGGTCCGCGACATGATCGCGCCGGCCTGCGTGATCGATTGCTCGGCGCAGGCTGCAAAGGACGCGGATTTCCTTTTGACGATACCGGTCATTGAGGCCTGGGAAAAAAGCCACGGGCGGATTCCGGAACGGCACTGGGTGCTGCTGCGCACCGATTGGTCGAAGAAGGGCTGGCGCGACTACGCCAATCTGAAGGACGACGGCGCGCATACGCCGGGGCCGGACGCCGCCGTGATGCGCTGGCTGGTCGAGGAGCGCGGCGTCATCGGCTTCGGTACCGAGACGATCGGGACGGATGCCGGCCAGGCCGGTCATCTCGAGCCGCCCTATCCGGCGCACCATTTCCTGCACGGTGGCGGGCGTTACGGCCTGCAATGCCTCTGCAATCTCGATCAGCTTCCGCCGACCGGCGCGGTGATCGTGGCCGCGCCGCTCAAGATCCAGAACGGCTCCGGCAGTCCGCTGCGCGTGCTTGCGCTGGTACCCGGGCAGGGTTGAACCCATTCGTCCATATCGAGTGCGATCATGAAATAACAAGAAGACTTTGTTGATCGGCGCAGCGCTTCTGCTCGGCGCCATGGCGCCGGCGCGCGCTGAAATTCTTGTCGGTTTTGTCACCGGACTGAGCGGACCGGTGTCCTCGATCGGCGTGCCGAACGCCAAGGGGCTCGCCGCGGGTCAGGCCTATATCGGCGAGATCGATGGCGAGAAAGTTCGCGTCATCCAGCTCGACGACGGCTCGGACCCTGCAGCGTCGACGCGCAACGCGCGCAAGCTGGTCGAGCAGGAAAAGGTCGACTTCCTGATCGGCACATCAGGCGCGCCACAGACGCTGGCGATGGCCACTGCGGCGATCGAGATGAAGGTGCCGATGGTGGCGGTCTCGCCGATCGCACCGGTGCCGGCCGGCGAGGGCGGGCCATGGGTGGTGCAGACGCCGCAGCCGACGCCGCTTCTCGTTCAGGGCATCGTCGATCACATGAAGGGCCGCAACGTGAAGACGGTGGCTTTCGTCGGCTTCTCGGACGCGTTCGGCGACCTCATGTACAACTCGCTGCTGCAAGCCGCCGAGAAGGCCGACATCAAGGTGATCGCGAACGAACGCTATGCGCGTTCCGACAACTCGGTCACCGCGCAGGTGCTGCGTGCGATTTCGGCGCGTCCCGATGCGATCATGCTGGGCGGCACCGGAACCCCCGGCGCGCTCCCCGTGATCGCGCTGTCCGAGCGCGGCTACAAGGGCCCACTGTACGGCAATCACGGCATGATCAGCGCTGACTTCCTGCGGCTTGCCGGCAAATCGGCCGAGGGCATCGTCTGCCCGACCGGGCCAGTGACCGCAGCGGAGCAGCTTCCCGAAGGCAATCCGATCCGCAAGGTCGCGCTCGCGTTCCGTGCGGCCTATGAGAAAGCCAATGGCGAGCCGCCGGCGGATGCGTTTTCGCCCTATGCGTTCGATGGCTGGCTGGTGTTCATGGATGCCGCCAAACGCGCAAAGGCGACGGGCGCGGTGCCCGGCACGCCTGCCTTCCGCAACGCGCTGCGGGAGGCGCTGTTCACGACCAAGGACGTCGTGGGCACGCACGGCATCTACACCTACACGCCGGCCGACCGCCACGGCGTCGATAGCCGCGCGCGGATTCTGGTCCAGATCGAAAACGGGAAGTACAAGCTACTTCCCTAGAGGGCTCAGGCGTGGCGCAGCCTTGCCTTCAATGCCCGCATGTCGATCGCGCGGTTGGCGCTGACGGCCTCGGCCGCGAGTGTCTTGATCTCGCCTCGGGCGAGCTTGCGCGTTGACGACAAGGGAAGCTCGTCGACGATCGCGATGTAGCCGGGCACCTTGTGGTAGGCGAGGCGTTCGGAGCAGGTTCTGACGATCGAGGCGGCCAGCGCGTCGGCGTCGTCGATCTCAGCATTCGGCACGATGAACGCAAAGACCTCCTCGCCACGGATGTCGTCGGGAACGGGCGTCACAGCGCAGCCGCCGATGCGTGTGTCCATGTACAGCGCGCTTTCGACTTCGAGCACGCCGATGTTCTCGCCGCTGCGCCGCACGATGGTTTTCTTGCGATCGAAGAAATACATCAGCCCGTCTTCGTCGGCGAAGACCAGGTCTCCGGTGTGGAACCAGCCACTTTGCCAAGCAGCTTCGGTGGCTTCCTCGTCTTTTAGATAGCCACTGAAGAAGCCGGCGCGCGCGTCATCGCCCTTGGCGCGGACCAGCAATTCGCCGGGTTTTCCAGGTGCTACGTCGGCACCGTGATCGTCGACGAGGCGATACTCCATGCCTTCAGACGGCCGGCCGACGCAGCGCGCGCCAAAGCCGGCCGGTTCGCCCGCCGTGGTCGTAGCTGCCGCGCCGCCGGTCTCGGTCATCGCCCAGGCCTCGACGATCGGGATGCGGTAGCGCTCTTCGAAGGTGGTGCGGTGGCGGACATCGACGCCGGGCGCGAAGGCGAAGCGCACGCGGTGCTGCCGTTCGACCTCGGTCGCAGGCAGCTGCAGCAGAATGGCCGGGATTACGCCAAGACAATGCACGACGGTTGCGCCACTGTCGGCCACGCATTGCCACCAGCGGTTGGCGTGAAAGCGGTCGAGCGGAACCACGGCGCCGCCGAGCACCATCATGCCGACCGCGCTGCAGCCGAGCGCGTTCATATGAAACATCGGCAACGGCGTCAGGTTGATCTCGCGGTCCGGCTGCAGCTCGGCCACGCCACCCTGCGCGAGATACCAGTCGGCGACCTGCAGGAAGTAGCGGTTCGAGAGCATGCAGCCCTTTGGCTTGCCGGTGCTGCCTGAAGTAAACAGCAGCGCGCACTCGCCGTTGAACTCGGCATTCTGCGCGGCGACGTCCGTCTGGCACGGCGGGATGCGGCTGTCGGTATCGATCAGGCGGGCGCGTCCGAGCGCGGCCCCCTTCGTCACCTGCATGCGGTCTGATGCCGTCACCAGCAGATCGGCCTGCGACAGTTCGAGCTGAAAGGACAATTCGTCGGGTCGGACGTCGGGATTGATCGGAACGATCGAGACCCCGAGCGCATTGAGCGCGAGCCAATGCAAAAAGAAGACGGGACGATTTTCGAGCAGCAAGGCAACCCGCGCGCCGCGTCCATAGCCGGCGGCCGTGTATTCGGTGCGCAGCCGATCTATCTCGGTCTTGAAGGCGCCGTATTCGATTCGGAATCCTTGCGGCGCGTAGGACAGTCCCGCGCTTGCAGGCGCCAGCAGGAATGGCGCGTCCGGCCGCCGCGCGGCCGTGGCCGCGAAGGCATCGGATGGCGATCGATACGTGTCGAGGCTCATTGCGGACACAGCTCCTGTTGGTGCCGCCAGCCGCCGCAACGGACGGCAGCCGGAACCCGGACGCAGCCCTTGCTGCGGCGGCAGCTTTCGTGAATACTTTAAGCCTAAACTATCTCGTCGGCCAAGAGCGATCTATCGCAGACCAGCCCGGCGAAGCCTTTGGGAGGCGCGCGTGCAAGCAGGTGAGAGCAGCGCGGCCAGGCTATAAAATAATACTTTATGCCTAAACTAAAATGAGCCCACAGCATGAGCCGTTTTGATCCCCTGATACTCTCCGAGCTGCCGAGCGGCGTCTGGCGCACGCGCTTCCGGGTACGCTTCGGCTCGTGCGATCCGGCCGGAATCGTCTACACGCCGGAATATCTCAATTTGTTCAACGGCGTGATCGAGGACTGGTACGGCGATGCGCTGGGACTGCCCTATCACGAACTGGTCGGAACACGGCGGACCGGCCTTGGTTACGCGCACGTCTCTGCGGATTTCGCCAAGCCCAGCAGCATGGGCGATGTGCTCGACGTCGCCGTCATCGTGCGCGACATCGGACGCACCTCGGTGAAGCTTGCGGTTCACGCGTTCAAGGATGGCACCGAGTGCGTGCGCGCTACCTTCGTGACCGTGACGACCTCACTGGTGGATCACAAATCGATTGCGTTGCCTGACGACATGCGCCTCGCGTTGAAGAATTACCAGGCGCGTTGCGACGAACCGGCGTGGGAATTCGTCCAAACGGCGGGCGCATGCTAAGTTCTCTTCCAAAGTTGGAAATAATCAAGCTCCAACGGCTTGTCCACCTGTACCGTAGGAGCTCCCATGCGCGTATTGGCTTGCACGATTCTGACGATCGGAACGATGCTGGTCGCCGCGCCCGCGCGGGCCCAGACCTATGACCCGAACTACCCGGTCTGCCTCCAGACCTACGGCATTGACGGCGGCTATATCGAGTGCAGCTTTACGTCGCTGGCGCAGTGCGGGGCATCGGCATCGGGCCGCGCGGCACAGTGTTTGACAAATCCGTATTTCGCGCAGGGCGGCAGGAAACTGCCTCGGCATCGCGGCGTTTACCAGAGTCGGCTGCATCGGCTTGCTTCGGGGCGTCATGCCTAGTTTTGCCCATGCCGTCGCTTCCACGTATAATCCCGCGAACCACCCATTCCGTGAGGTCAAGTGACTGCCCCCAATCCCGCTGCCGGCAAACCGGTCGATCCCGCCTCCCTTGTCAACGTGCCGCAGCTGGTAACGGCCTATTTCACGTCGAAACCGGATCCCTCCGATCCCACCCAGCGCGTTGCGTTCGGAACTTCGGGGCATCGCGGGACTTCGCTGAAGAATTCGTTCAATGAAAACCATATCCTGGCGACCACGCAGGCGATCTGCGACCACCGCCGCGAAACCGGGCTGACCGGTCCGCTGTTCGTCGGAATCGATACCCATGCGCTCGCCGAGCCGGCGCTGGCGAGTGCGGTGGAAGTGTTTGCCGCCAACGGCGTCGACATCATGATCGACGAGGGCGGCGGCTACACGCCGACGCCCGTGATCTCGCATGCGATCCTGAGCTACAACAAGGGCCGGATCAGCGGACTTGCCGATGGCGTCGTCATCACGCCATCGCACAATCCGCCCGAGGATGGCGGCTACAAATATAATCCGCCGCATGGCGGCCCGGCCGACACCGACGTGACGGCCAAGGTCGAAACGGCCGCCAACGCCTACATGGAAGCCGGCATGAACGGCGTTGCCCGGGTGCTGTATGAGCGCGCCCGCAAGGCGCCCTCGACGCACCTGCACGACTACATCGCTCCCTATGTCGCCGATCTCGGCAATGCCGTCGACATGGCGCTGATCAAATCATCGGGCGTGAAGATCGGGATCGATCCGCTCGGCGGCGCGGCCGTTCACTATTGGGCGCCGCTGATCGAGCGCTATGGAATCGATGCGACCATCGTCAACGACGCCGTCGATCCGACATTCCGTTTCATGACGGCGGACTGGGACGGAAAAATCCGCATGGATTGTTCCTCGCCGTTCGCGATGGCGAGCCTGATTGCGATGCGCGACAGGTTCGACGTCGCCTTTGCCAACGATACCGATGCCGACCGGCACGGCATCGTGACGCGTACGGGCGGCCTGATGAACCCGAACCATTTTCTCGCCGCGGCGATCGCCTATTTGTTCGAGAATCGGCCGCAATGGGGCAGCGAGGCGGCGATCGGGAAGACCATCGTCTCCAGCTCGATCATCGACCGTGTCGCAAGAAAACTGAATCGCAAGCTGGTCGAAACCCCGGTCGGCTTCAAATGGTTCGTCGAAGGCCTCGGCACCGGTGCGTTCGGATTCGCCGGCGAGGAAAGTGCCGGCGCTTCGTTCCTCAAGCGCGACGGCTCGGTCTGGACGACCGACAAGGATGGCATCGTAATGGGGCTGCTCGCCGCCGAAATCCTCGGCCGCACCGGCCGCGACCCGAGCCAGTTGTTTGCCACTCTTACGGCCGAACTCGGGGTGCCCTACTACGAGCGGATCGACGTGCCGGCGACGCCAAAACAGAAGAGCGCGCTGAAGGCGCTTGGGCCGGAGCAACTCGATATGCGCCAGCTCGCCGGCGAACCTGTCAGCGCGATTCGGACCCGGGCGCCGGGTAACGATCAATCCTTCGGCGGCATCAAGGTCGAATCCGAGGCGGGATGGTTTGCCGCGCGGCCGTCAGGTACCGAAGACGTCTACAAGATCTACGCCGAAAGTTTTCGGGACCAGAACCATCTGAAGACGATTCAGCAGGACGCCCGGCGCGCCATCGCCAAGGCGTTCTGATTTCGCAAGCGGTTAGGTTTTGGAACGGGAGATCCCGAATCGTTGCCGAACGGCGGACGAATCTTGCGCCAGGCAGCACCCAGCTGCACCAGTTCGGAACACTGCTGACCAGGGTGGAATTGCGGAACCAAAGTTTGGGCGCCATCGCGCTTGCGATCACGCTGAAATCACGAAGGCCCACGCAGTGTTAGGCTCGGGAGTTAGCTGCCAGAATGCCGCCCGGGAGCGGGGGGCCTGGGAGCTATCGAGGTACCGGGGGATGAAATGAGCGCGGAATTGGTCGTCTACTATCTGAATCGTGTGCCTGAGAGCGATCCGAATGACCAAACCGAATGGCTTTTGACGGCGTTGGGGCAATATACCGGTGCTGAACTGCGTGAACTGCTCTATGTAGCGGAAGAACCGGGATTCTTTGAATTGATGCGTGGGCTGTTTGCGCTTTCGGACGAGAGCCGTGCGGTCGTGCAGCAATTTCTCGAAACCGGTCACCCGTTGGGCATGAAGGCGGGGATCGACCCGAAGGGCCGGTTGACGATCGAGCATGTCGATGTCGAGCAGCGCGTAAAAGTGCTTCCTGTGATCGCAAATTAGTGACCTAGTCTCTCTGAGGTTGTGCTAAGGTTCCAGCTTGAACAGTTGGGAGCCTGCCCATGGCGATGAGGAGATCTGGCCCGCTCGATGCGATGGTGGGCGCCAGGATTTGTATGCTTAGGGTCGACCGCGGCATGAGCCAAACCATGCTAGCGGAACGGATTGGCGTTACTTTTCAACAGCTGCAGAAATACGAGCGGGGCGCCAATCGGGTTGGCGCCAACCGTTTGTCGCAAATCGCTTCCGTGCTGGACGTTTCGGTTGGCGAGTTGTTCGAATCTTCCCGGGCTGGATCTCCCGGCTTGAATTCATCGATTCGCTTGCTCGCCGAGCCGGGTGCCATGCGCATTCTCGAGGCTTATGCGCGAACGACCAGTCCGCGTGTGCGGCATCGCATCGCGAAGCTGGTTGAAAGCATCGCCGCTCGAACTCGCAGGGCGAAGGCCACGGTTGCGCGTCTGAATACTGTCGATCTTGGTGAGCGGCGGAAGTTTCCCTCGCGAGGATAGTCTTCAGAAAGACGAGCGACGGCTATCTTGTGCCGCCACGTTTTGCGGCGCCGTCCGATCGCACGCGTCAACCGGTCGCGCGAATCGCAAGCCGCTCCGGCGGTCTGCTGCCGGGAATGAACTCGCCGATCCAGTCACGGCGGGTCGCTTCGATATGCCAGGACATTGCCTCGGCCGAATAGGGCGCCGGATCGGGAATGTCCTTGCGAATCTCCTTGCCGTCGAGCCAGCCGCAGCTGTGCGAGTAGCGCGCCTTGCAGACGAGATGGATATCGCCGTGGTTTTGCAGCAGCACGTAGCCATCGGCCGGAAAAAATGTACCGGCGAGTTCGATCGCACCAGGCAACTGGCGCACCAGCAGGAACGTGCTGGTCGATTGCGATTCCGATTCGGAAACCAGTACGCCGACCAGGCAGTGGATCGGCGCGATTACCTGCGGTGCAACCACTGCGAGAGGCTCCGTAATCGGACCGGCCGTCGCGATCGAAAGATATTCGCCCTCTGGTCCCCAACGGCAGGCGATCAGCCACTCGCGGCTGCGGCTACGAATCAAGGTCGGCTTGGCATAGTCTGAACGGGCAATATCTGCTGCCATGGCTATGACTAAGGCTTTCGCGAGCATAAATTCCTCCAGGGCGAGGGCGTGCTGGCCACTCGTCCGTAGTCTGCCCGTCAAGTCGTGAGGTCACCGTGAGCGGTACCGCAAATTCGATGCAGGAATTGTTTGCACGCGCGGCATCGTTGCTTCTTGGCAACGAAACGGACGCTGCCGGCGATCACGATGCCAGACTTATTTTGCACGCGCTGGAATATACCTCGGAATCCAGCAGCCTGATCGATTCGGAGACCGCGAATCGCGCGCATTTGCTTATCGCTGCTTCCCGGTTTACGCGGGTGTTCGAACTGGCTGCGCCCGATGCGCCCGGTCTGTTCAGCTTTGGCGCGCAATTCGATCCAGCGCTTGCTGATCCCTTGCATGACGGAAGCCCGATGGTCGGCGTGTCCGGCGTCGGCCTGACGTTGCGGGATGCATTTCAGGGCTGCATCGGCGAGGGAATAGAGTATCTGTCTCAATTGCAGGCCGGGACCGATCTGTTGCTCAAACCCGGCGTCGACGACTGGGCCGGAAAACTCGGTCCGAACACGCGGGAGTTGGTCGCTGCTGTTTCCGAACGCCGGTTGCAACCAGAGCGAGCGCTTTCCTGGTGTCGCGCGACGCGGCTGACCGACGGCGGTGAAGCGTGGCTTCCGGCTGACATCTGCCTGCGGCGTCCGCCCGCGCAGCGCGACTTCGCGCCACCATTTCCCTTGAGCATCGGATCGGCCGCCGGTCCGTCGCGGGATGCCGCAGCACTGCACGGCCTGCTGGAATTGATCGAGCGCGATGCGGCCAGCCTGTGGTGGCGGGGCGGCCAACTGGCCCGATCGATTCCGCCGGAGCATGAAGCGGGCATCGTCGCGGAAGGTTTGTTGCGGCAGCTCCGGCATGGCGCATCGGTGCAGCGCCGGACATGGCTGCTGGATATCACGACGGATATCGGCGTGCCCTGCGTCGCGGCCGTCTCGTGCCGGGCGGACGGTTTCGGTTTTGCTTTCGGCCTCGCCGCGCGGCCGGCGCTTGAAGCAGCGGTCCGCTCGGCAATGCTCGAAATGTGTCAGTTCGAACTGGCCGACGTCGTCGTCACAGCCAAACGCAGCGAGCGCGGCGATGACGCGCTCAACGCCCAGGATCGCACCCACCTGCGGCGCGCCGCGATCAATGCCGATCAGTGCAGACTGTTGCAGCCGGTCGCGGAGTACGCGGCCCATCTTCCCCTTCGCGCAACTGAAACGAGCGTCATATTTGAACTGATCGTACAGCGTTTGGAGAAAATGGGAATCGAGACATTTTGTCTTGATCTGGAGCGCCCGCGCTTCGCCGTTCCGGTGGTCCGCGTGATTGCCCCAGGATTGCAACTCGAGCCATCCGAAATCGTCACGGCAAGGCTGCAGGACATGATTGCGGGGACCGGAGGCGGTGCAACCTATACCGGGGGCATCCCTTTGATATAGACTGGGCGGTATTAACCAACCGGTTCCGGAAACCGTTGCATGCGGGCCAGCGTGAACGCCATCACAGCAGACAACGCCACGGCGGCGCCCGAAAGCGCCCCGCGTCTGTCGGTGTCGCTGGTCGGGCGGCTCGGCGTGCGGTTCAACGGCCGGGCGATCGAACTGCGAACCCGCAAGGCCGGCGCGGTCCTTGGTTACCTCGCGCTGTCGGAAATGAAGCAGGAGAGCCGCGAGCGGCTGGTCGGCCTGCTCTGGAGTCGTTCGGACGAAGAAAAGGCGCGCGCTTCGCTGCGCCAGGTCGTTCGCGAACTGCGGTCGATGCTGGAGGAGGCCGGATATGACGGCTTCGTCGCGGAGCGGCTGATGATCGGCATCGACGTCGGGCGCATCGAAGTCGACATCGAAAGCGTGATCCAGCTCGCCGAAAGCGGACGCGTTCACCCGCTGCTGCTCGACACGCCACAGCTCGACGGGCGGCTGCTCGAAGGAATGGACGATCTCGATCCGTCGTTCCGGGTCTGGGTATTGGCCAAGCGGCAGACCATCCATGAACGGCTGATGCGAAATCTCGACGAAGGTCTGACCTCCGCCAGCGTTCCCGCCGACGCCAAAAAAAGGATTGCGGCCGCGATCGTCAATCTCGACCCGACCCATGAATATGCCTGCCGCTATCTGATGCGGGCGCATGCGGAAGAGGGCGATGTCGCCGGTGCGCTGCGCATTTACAAGGCGCTGTGGGATCTGCTGGACCGCGACTACGCGATGGAGCCGTCGTCGGCCACCGAGGAACTCGTCGCGAACATCAAGCTCGGCATTCTGGAACGCGCGCCGGCCGATCGGGCCGCGTCGGCAGCGAATGACGAATTCGCTGTCAGGATGGTCAGGGGGACCGCTCTCCAGCCGGTGGCGCCGATGTCGCCATCGGTCAATGCATCGGCCAGGATGCGCCTGGTGCTGCTGCCCTTTGCGATGCATGGCGTCGACGAGGACCACAGCCATCTGGTGCAGGGATTCTCCCAGCATCTCGCCGCCTGTCTCGTGCGCTTCCGCGAATGGAGCGTGGTTGATCGCCCGCCCGCGGCCGTCGTGCTTCCCGCCTCGGGCGCGGCGCCGCAATACTGTATCGAAACCACCGCCTACCAGGCGGGCGCCGAAATCAACATCGTGATGGTGTTGCGGGACGATACGTCCGGGATTTACGTCTGGAGCGAAAGTTTCCGGCTCGGCCTCGGCAACTGGTTCGAAACCCAGCAGCGCATCATTCGCCGCATCGCGACTTCCTTGAACGTGCAGTTGTCGACCGAGCGGCTGATGCGGCTGGCAGGCGAGCCCGACGTTTCGCTCGATCTTCACGACCGCTGGCTCCGCGGCCAGAATCTCATCGCGAAGTTCGACAAGGAAAGCTGGCAGCGGGCGGTCGCGATCTTTCGCGATTCGATCCGGGAAAATCCTGCTTTCTCGCCGTTCTACAGCAGCCTTGTGCAGATGAACAACATCGAGCATCTCGTGCATCCCGGGGTCCTTCGCAACCTCGACAAGGCAAAGGCAACCCTTGAACTGGCGAAAATCGCCGTTGAACTCGATCCGGTCGATTCCAGGGCGCATCTCTGTTGCGGCTGGTCCTATACGTTTGCGTTGCGCGAGGCCGAGGCGGCGCCGCACATGGACCTCGCTTGCGAGCTGAACGACAACGATCCGTGGACGCTGCTGTCCAGCGCTCACTATTGCGCTTTCTGCGGCTCGATCGAACAAGCTCAGCTGCGCGCCAGCCAATCGCTTGCCCTTTCGCTGGCGCCCTCACGCCTCGAATGGGGCTATCACTGCATCATTCGCTGCCTGTGCGGCGACTATGCGGGCGCCATAGAGGCCTGCGACCGCGCCTACAACGTCATTCAGACGCTGCCCGCATGGCGTGCGGCCGCGCTGTTCGAACTGGGGCAGGGCGAGTTGGCGCGCGAGGAAGCGCAGCGGTTTATGAACGGCATTCGCTCGTTTTGGGTTGGATCAGATGCGCCGGCCGACGTGGCCATCACACGCTGGCTTCTGCAGGCGCACCCCATCAACATCAGGGCGCGGTGGGAAACCCTGCGCCGCAGCTTGCGCGGCGCCGGGTTTCCGGTCGAAGGCATTGCGCCATTATACTGGTGACAAGGCCGCTCGTGGATTTCAGGCGCAGGCGCTGATGGTGTAGTCGCCGATGCGTTCGGCATGCACCTTGAACTTCTCGCTCTCCGGGATCACGGGATCCATACCGTTGAACAGGCGCTTGTAGAACGGCGGAAGCGGATAGGTCGCCCCGGGCTGGTTGAGCAGCGCCTCGGAATCCTCGATCATCACCTTCGGCGGCAACTTTACCGTGATCGTGTCCTGTTCCTGCTTCACGAACGTGATGTGCTTGAAGCGATCCGGCACGGTGGCGAATACCTGTGCCTTGGCGAGCTGCTCCTTGAACTCGTCCATCGTCTCCGGCAGCGGATAGACGTTGTCGTCCTCGAGGTAGTTCGTGCCGGTCGCCCAGGTCTTCACCAGCTTGCCCCAACGTTCATGGTTGGTCACCTGTAGCCTTTCGATCCTCTGCATCATCTTACTCCTCGGGTTGGGTGAGACGGAACAATTCCGCTTCACAAAAATGCAGGCACGGCCTGCTGCAGTTCGGCGATTTCGGTGGTGAACTTCACCAGCTGCGCCATGCTTGAGATGTCGGGAATTTCCTGGAAAAAATTCGCCGGATAGTATTCGCGAGACAGATCGGCGAGCTGACCTGCGAGCGCGTCGCCGCCCGATGAGCGCGGATCGCCTGCGAGTGCGCCGAAAATCACTTCCGCTACGATGACCGAGCCGAGCGGTCCAAGGCGCTGGCCCTCGGCCTGCGGTTGCTGCATCGCTTCGAACAGGATGAAGAAGGGCAGCGGCGGATCGTTCGAAAGGGTTTCGATGTCTTTGCCCGTCAGCGCGCCATACGCCGGTGCGGCGGCCAGCCAATCGCGGAGCTGGCTGACGCGATAGGCGCGGTCGGCAAGCAAGCGCGACATGGCGATGAACTGCGGTTTCCGGGTCGCGATCTCGGCAATCAGCGCGTCCACCGACCACATGCCGGCGATCCCGGCGCCGAGCAGATCACGGTAGAGCAGGCCAACCCGCTCGGTCTCGTCGAATGCTGGAAAGATCTGATCGTTGCCCAACCCGTCGCTGAGATACGGTCCGATGCGCCGGCTGAAGTTCGGCTTGGTTTCGTTGATCTCGAAGAAGCGCGACCACTGCACCATCCAGGTTTCATCGAGCGGCATGTTGACCGGATCGTTTGCGGAAGTCTTTTCAAGCGTGCTGTAGAGATCCTGAATCGACAGATCATTGATGCAGTATTCGTGTCGCACCATGGCGTGACCGAAGCGAAACGCGCCGTGCGAGAACTCGAGCGGAATTTCCCAGTCGCCGATCGCAAGGCCCTGGCTGGATTCATCAGGCCGATCGATGAAATGCGGAGCTGGCCCGCTATAGGCCGCATAGATCGCCGGGTGAATGACCCGCCGCATCAGATCGTTGCGGAGAATGTTGTGATAGATCAGCGTAACGGCCTCGCGGGCGCACAGGAAGCGCTTATAGGCGGCGCCGAACTGGCCGTTCGGCCCGCTATTGCGTTCCTGCCGGCGGATGAGATCGATCAGGGCGTTGTGCAGCAGCGCGAACAAAGCGGTCAGCTGCGACATCACGGCGTGATCGTCATTCCGCGGGTCGGCGACCAAGGCTTCGGTGAGGGCAACGCGAACACCTGCAATGCTGCGGTCGATCCCCGTCACGTTCTCGGCCCGGGTCCGTGCGATGTCGCGAAACGGGCAGCCGGTCACGGGTTCGTTCTCTTTCCAGCGCATTCGCCCGAGCCGCAGCTTGGTGCGCCGGTCGTCACTGGGCGCGTCGAGCGCGTAAATATGCGGCGATCCGACAGGACCGCTTCCGAACAGGGTTTCCAGCCGAAGCGGCGCACGGCGTGCATTGGCGGTACCGGCGCCCAGGTTCCCCGAAACTGAAAGCGGGATCGCCGAATGAACCAGGTCGTGCGCCACAAATTGCAGCAGATAAGTGTAACCCGACGGGATCAAAGGGTTTTCCCAGTGTTCCGCCGATCCACTGCGGTGGGGCGGCCAGTGTATTTCGGCATCCATCCGGCGCGACAGGCGATGCATCAGTGCCCGGAGTTTCGGCAGATGTTCAGGTGAAGTGAGCGGGTCGATCCCGAACGCGCGGAAGCGCTGCGATGGGTTTGGCGCCCCGAGGAAGTGACGAAAGCCGGGAGCTGCTGTTGCTCGAGCAGAGTCGCGCGTATCGAACTCGGAAGTTCGGAAAGAGGTTGCGTCGGCGACTGTCTGCAGAGTCATCAAAATTACTCTCGCGCTTGGTCGGGGCGGCGAGACTGCGAAGAAAGTCGTGAAATTATCGTGAGTTAAATCGTTAGAACCCTGTGAACATCTGTGGACATCTTTTAACCGGTTGCTGCAGCGGATACTGCGCGACGCGCCGTCTACCCGCTGTTTCCCGGCAATCGATGCGTCTATATGGTCCGGCATCTCGTTGTATCGGCTGACATAGGAGCTTGGCGTGAAGCTTATCCAGACGGCATCCTTGGCGGCATCCTTGGCGCGATATGTCAGCGCAATGCTCGCACTGATGCTTGTTGTTTCTGGCGCCCTGCGAGCCGAGCCGGTTTTCTCCTTCGACACCACGCCGGGCAAGCTGTCGAAGACAGTCGTTCCGATCAACTACTCGATCGAGCTGAGACCTGACGCCGGGAGCCTCGCGCTTCCCGGCGTCGAAGTGATAGATATCGAAGTGCACGAACCGACGGCGCGGCTGACGCTCAACGCCGTCGATACGACGTTTGCTTCCGTTACCGCCGACGACGGTGCGGAGCGCGCCGACGTCGCGCTCGATGCCACGGCCGAGACGGCGACCTTCACTTTCAAACAGCCGCTCGCGGCGGGCGCGCACCGGCTGCGCATCGAGTTCACGGCACGGATCAACAAGTTCGACCGTGGCTTCTTCTTCGTCGACTATCCGACCGATGGCGGCGTGAAACGGCTATTGACGAGCAAGCTCGAACCGGCGGACGCGCGGCGGATATTTCCCTGCTGGGACGAGCCGGCATTCAAGGCGAGTTTCAGGTTGACGGTCGTGATCCCACGCCATTTGCTCGCCGTCGGCAACATGCCGATCGCGAAAGAGGAGCCGCTGGAGCCGAACCTGAAGCGGGTCACTTTCGCGTCCACGCCAAAAATGTCGACCTATCTGTTCGTGCTGACGGTGGGCGAACTGGAGCGCATCACGGTGGAGGTGGAAGGCGTGACGATCGGCGTCGTCGCCACCACCGGCAAGGCTGTGCAAGGGCAGTTCGCGCTCGACAGCGCGGCGAAACTGCTCGCCTGGTTCAACGACTATTTCGGCGTCAAATATCCGCTGCCCAAGCTCGACCTGATCGCGGTGCCCGGCGGCTTCGGCGGCGCGATGGAGAACTGGGGCGGCATCACCTTCTTCGAGAGCCGGCTGCTGTTCGATCCCGCGACAAATCCGGACAGCGCGCGGCGAGGTATCTTTTCCATCCTCGCGCATGAGATGGCGCATCAATGGTTCGGCGATCTCGTCACCATGGCGTGGTGGGACAATCTCTGGCTCAACGAGGGCTTTGCGACCTGGATGGCGACGAAGGCTGCGGAACAATTTTATCCGCAATGGCAAAGCTGGCTGAACGGTTACGGGGCGAAGCAGTTCGCCATGGCGCTCGACGCCCGGCGTACCTCGCACCCGATCCAGCAGCCGATCGCCGACGAGAGCGAGGCCATGGTCGCGTTTGACGCCATCACCTACAACAAGGGCCAGGCGCTGATCCGCATGCTGGAAAATTACCTCGGCGAAGCGGCATTCCGCGACGGCATACGCGCCTACATGGCCGCGCATGCCTACGGCAACACCACCACGGCCGATCTCTGGCGGGCGCTGGAGCGCGCGGGCCACAAGCCCGTGACCGATATTGCAGCATCGTTTACCGAACAGGACGGTGTGCCGCTGATATCAGCGGAAACCACCTGCAACGGCGATGCGCAGCGGCTGACGCTGCGGCAGGGCCGTTTCGTGGTTGCGCCGGCGCGGACGGCTGCCTTGCCGCCGCGCAACTGGCAGATTCCGGTTGCGGTCGGGCCGGTGGGCATGACGCGATCGGCCGATGTCGTGCTGCTGCACGGCTCGACAGAAGTCCAGGCCGGATCCTGCGGCGAGGCGATCAAGGTCAATCTCGGGGACATCGGCTACTACCGGGTCGAGTACGGGCCGGCGAGCATGGCGGCGCTCACGAAGGCGCTACCGCAGATGTTGCCGGCCGACCGCGTCAATTTCCTCGCCGATGGCTGGGCGATGGTGCAGGCGGGCCGCGCCGAGCCGTCGTCCTATCTCGCCTTGGTCGAGAATGTCGGCGTCGATGACCGCCGCCCGGTATGGGATCAGATCATCGCAGCATTCTCCGCGCTCAACCGTCTGTCGCGCGATCGGCCCGAGCGTCCGGCGCTGCAGCGCTACTTCAGGGCCAAATTGCGCACCGTGTTCGACCGGCTCGGCTGGGATGGCAGCGGATCGGGCGACGACGACGACACCCTGCTGCGCGGCAGCCTGATCCGGACACTCGGAGAGCTCGGCGACGAAGCGGTTATCGCGGAGGCGAAGCGGCGGTTCGCCGGATTCCTCAGGGATCCGCAGTCGCTGCCGGGGGCCTTGCGCGATTCCGTTACCCATGTCGTCGGTATCACGGCGGATCGTGCGACCTATGACACGCTGCTGGCGCTGGCGCGCAAGAGCATCGCGACCAATGAGCGGCTGCGCTACTATTACGCTGCGGCGAGTGCGCGCGACCCGGCGCTGGGGGATGCCACGCTGGCGCTGGCGCTGACCGACGAAGTGCCGGGCACGATCGTGACCGGCCTGATCGGTTCGGTCGCTTCCTCCGGGGAGCAGCCTGATCTGGCCTGGGATTTTCTGCAGAAGAACTACGATGTCTTTTTCGCAAAGCAGGGGCCGCAATTCCGCGACCTGTTTGTCGCCAACTTCATGACGAACTTCAGCGATGAGCGCCATGCCGCCGAACTCGCCGCCTTTGCGCCGGTGCAGGCGACGTCGGGCGGGCGGGCGATGGTGGGCCGGGCGCAGGAAGTGATCGCGATCTCTGCCGACCTCAAAGCCCGCGCGCTGCCGGCGGTCGACGCCTGGATCAAGGCGCACAAATGATGAAGCCCTTCACGGTTCTTGCGAAGCGTTGCCTTGCACCGGTATTGTGGATAGCCATGGCTATCGGGACTTTCCCACTTGAGGCATTTTCCTTCCATGGCTGATTTCCACGGCGTCTTTCCCTATCTGGTCTCGCCCATCGATGCGTCAGGCCAGATCCGCACCGAGGTGCTGGGCCGGTTGTGCGACGATCTCATCAAGGCGGGCGTGCATGGGCTGACGCCGCTCGGTTCGACCGGCGAGTTCGCCTATCTCGACCAGGCGCAGCGCGCGACGGTCGTACAAGCGACCATCGAAGCTGCCAAAGGCCGCGTGCCCGTGATCGCCGGCGTCGCCTCGACGTCGACAGCGGACGCGGTGGCGCAGGCAAGGGCGCATCAAAAACTCGGCGCCGACGGTATTCTCGCGATCATGGAGGCGTATTTCCCGGTCGCCGACGCGCAGGTCGAATCTTACTTCCGCGCCATTGCCGACGCCGTCGACATTCCCGTCGTGATCTACACCAACCCGCAATTCCAGCGCTCCGATCTCACGCTCGATGTGATCGCGCGGCTCGCGACCCATCCGCGCATCGGCTACATCAAGGATGCCTCCACCAACACCGGCCGGCTGCTGTCGATCATGAACCGCTGCGGCGACAGCATCAAAGTTTTCTCCGCCTCCGCCCACATTCCAGCGGCGGTGATGCTGATCGGCGGGTTGGGATGGATGGCCGGCCCGGCCTGTATCATTCCGAGGCAAAGCGTCGAACTCTATAATGTCTGCAAGGCGGCGCGCTGGGATGAGGCGATGGCGCTGCAACGGAGGCTGTGGCGCATCAACGAGGCCTTCGCGCGGTTCAACCTGGCCGCCTGCATCAAGGCCGGCCTCGACATTCAAGGCTATGCGGTCGGCGATCCCGTCCCGCCGCAGGCCCCGCTGACGGCCGAGCAGCGCAAGGTGGTCGAGGCCGCGCTGCGCGATCTCGCATAGGCCTAGACGGCCCGCAGCGTCTCTTTCGGCGTTTCGCGGATCAATGCCTCGAGATCGCCCTGCTCCAGGGTTTCCTTCTCCAACAGTTTTTTCGCCGCCCGGTCTAGGATCGCGCGTCGCGCTTTCAGGATGCCCTGCGCGCGTTCGAATACACGGTCGACAATGGCGCGGACCTCTTCGTCGACGGCGGCAGCGGTCTCGTCGGCATATTCGCGCTCGCGCGCGGGATAGGGCCGGTCGGCACCCGCCAGGAAATTTCCGGGGTCGCGCTCATAGGCGACGCTGCCGAGCTTTTCCGACATGCCATAACGCGTCACCATGCTGCGAGCGATGTCGGTGACGCGGCGCAAGTCGTCGGCGGCACCGGTGGACAGATGATTGAACACGATCAATTCCGCCGCGCGCCCGCCAAGCAGCACCGCCATCTTGCTCTCCAGTTCCTCCTTGGTCATTAGAAAGCGATCTTCGATCGGCCGCTGGATGGTGTAGCCCAGCGCGCCGACGCCTCTCGGAATGATCGACACTTTGTGCACGGGATCGACACCGGGCAGCGACAGCGCAATCAAGGCATGGCCCATTTCATGGTAGGCGACGATCTCGCGCTCCTTCGGATTGAGCAGCCGGTTTCGCTTTTCCAATCCCGCCACCATGCGCTCGACGGCATTGTTGAAGTCGGTCATGGCGACCGCGTCGGCGCCGCGACGCGTTGCGAGCAGCGCGGCTTCGTTGACCAGGTTGGCGAGGTCCGCGCCGGTGAAGCCCGGCGTGAGCGCCGCAACCGCCTCGACATCGACGCCCGGATCAAGCTGTATTTTTTTCGTGTGCACCTTGAGAATTTCAATGCGGCCCTTCTTGTCGGGGCGGTCAACCAGCACCTGCCGGTCAAAGCGGCCGGCACGGAGCAGCGCCGGATCGAGGATTTCCGGCCTGTTGGTCGCGGCCAGAATGACGAGGCCCGAACGCGAGTCGAAGCCGTCGAGTTCGACCAGCAACTGATTGAGCGTCTGCTCCTTTTCATCGTGCCCGCCAGCAAAGGGCCCGATGCCGCGGGCACGGCCCAGCGCATCGAGTTCGTCGATGAAGATGATCGCCGGGGCCTTCTGGTGCGCCTGCTGAAACAGGTCGCGAACCCGCGCCGCGCCGACGCCGACGAACATCTCGACGAACTCCGAACCGGATATCGAGAAGAACGGCACTTTCGCCTCGCCGGCGACCGCCTTGGCCAGCAGGGTCTTGCCGGTGCCGGGTGGCCCGACCAGCAACACGCCCTTGGGCATGCGTCCCCCGAGCCGCCCGTAGTCGGTCGGGTTTTTCAGGAAGTCGACGACCTCGCGCAGTTCATCCTTGGCTTCGTCGACGCCGGCAACATCGGAAAAGTTCACGCCGGTATCGGCCTCGACATAAATTTTGGCCTTGCTCTTGCCGATCGCCATCAGGCCGCCGCCAAGGCCGCCACCTTCTGCGGCGCGTTTGGCGATGTACCACCACAGGCCGAAGAAGAGCAGCACCGGCATGACCCATGACAGCAGGTCGCGCAGGAACGTACTCTCGATCTGGCCGGTGAAGCGGACGTTGTATTTCTCGAGCTCTTGCGCAGTCTCCTGATCGACACGCGTCGTAACGAACCGTTTCTGCCCGCCCGAGAGCGGCTCCTTCAAGGTACCCTGCACTGTGCGGTCGGAGATGCCGACGCTCTCAACCTTTCCCTGCTTCAGCAATTGCTGATATTCGCTGTAGGGAATGACGGCGATCTGGCTCGTCGTGGAGATGAAGTACTGGATCACGAAGACGGCAAAGATTGCAGCGATCGCGTATCCGACGTTGAAACGCGTCTTGTTGTTCATGATTGAACTCCGGGCGCACACCCTCACGGGAAGCCGCGTCGGCACATAGGCCTGATCCAGGAAAACGCGTGGGCGGCCTGGATTGCGGCTCCCTGACAATGGGAACAGGGTGGCTTGGTTTCAATGGCAGCCATAGGCTGCTTGCGCGACAAATTGCGCTACCTAGATGATGCACGATGACGCCTTGGCGCACCAACAAGTCTCTGGAAGAACAGAAACTTCCGGCGGGCCGGGGCGTTTGGTCACGCGAAAACCCCAACGGGCTTGAAAAGCCTGCCTCCCGCTTTCGCCCCTCGCAAGGGAAGCGGCATTGCCAGATGAGTGATCGATGAGTTGTCGCTTCGCGCTTTCCCTAGCCGTCATCGCCGCCGTGCTGCTGGCGTTGACGATCTCCAATATCCGTTACAGTCCGTGGACCAACTCAACCGCGCGAACCGTCGACCAGCGCGGGCCGCTGTCCGAGGCCGAGCGCGCCAATATCGAACTGTTCGAGCGGGTGTCGCCCTCGGTGGTGCAGGTGGTGGCGCGATCTGCCGCCGCCAACCCTCTGGCCGAAGACGAAGGCGGAGAGGGCGCGGCTGGGGAGGCTTCCGGCACCGGCTTCATCTGGGACAATGCCGGTCATGTCGTCACGAACAATCACGTCGTACAAAATGGCAGCGAGGTCGCGGTTCGTTTCGCTTCAGGGGAGGTGGCGCAAGCCGAAATCATCGGCGTCGCGCCCAACTATGACCTCGCGGTGTTGCGGATCAAGAATGCCCGTCAATTGCCGCGGCCGGTGGCGCTGGGTAGTTCGACCGAACTCAAGGTCGGTCAGTCGGCATTTGCGATCGGCAATCCGTTTGGGCTCGACCAATCGCTGACCAGCGGCATCATCAGCGCGCTCAAGCGCCGGCTGCCGACCAGCAGCGGCCGCGAGATATCGAACGTGATCCAGACCGATACCGCGATCAATCCCGGTAATTCGGGTGGGCCGCTGTTGGACTCGGCGGGGCGGCTGATCGGCGTCAACACGGCGATCCTCTCGCCTTCGGGCTCCAGTGCCGGCATTGGCTTTGCGATCCCCGCCGACATCGTCAATCGCGTGGTCCCCGAACTCATCAAGAACGGCCGCGTGCCGACGCCCGGAATCGGCATTGTCGCCGCCAGCGAGGCAGTTTCGACCAAGTTAGGCATCGAAGGGGTAATCGTCGTACGCACCGCGCCCGGAAGCCCGGCCGAGCGCGCCGGCATCCGCGGCGTCGATTTCGGCTCGGGCGCGCTCGGCGACGTCATTGTCCAGGCAGAGGGCAAGCCGGTGCACCGGCTTTCCGACCTGACCGACCAGATCGAGCAGGTCGGCGCCGGCAAGAGCATCCGCATCAGCCTGAAACGCGGGTCGCAGACGCGCGATATCAACATTGACATCGTGGACATCGGCCGCAGCTGATACTCCCCAATTGACGGCAGGATCATACCCGCCCACGGCGGTTGGCACCGCCGGCCTTGGCGCATTTATTGCAACGAATTGAATGAGTTGTCTCTGGCGGAAAAACCGCTAAAACCCCGCTTAATCCGACAAGAAGCTCGAAGGACAAACTGATGAACATTCTTCCCGGCAATATGCGTTTCGGTGCGGGCCAGCCGGTCAAGCGTTTGGAAGACCAGAGACTGCTCACCGGGAAGGGACAGTTCATCGACGACAAGCCGGAGGAAGGCGCGCTGTGGCTCTATGTGCTGCGTTCGCCCCATGCCCATGCCAAAATCAAGTCGATCGACACCAAGGCCGCGCTCGATATGGCCGGGGTGGAGGCCGTCTACACCGGTGCGGATCTGGTGAAGGACGATATCGGCACCCTACCGACTCTCGCGATCTTCAAGCGGCCGGACGGCAAGCCGATGACGGTGCCGCCGCGGCGGCTGCTGGCCCATGAAATCGTGCGCTATGCCGGCGAGGCGGTGGCCGCCGTGGTGGCGACATCGCGGGTGCTGGCGCAGACGGCGGCCGAGGCGATCGAAATCGACTACGAGGTGCTGCCCTCGGTGGTCGATCCCGTCGAGGCGGTGAAGCCGGGCGCACCCGCGGTGTGGCCCGAGGCGCCCGACAACATCGTGGCCGCCATGAGCTATGGCGATGCCGCCAAGGTGGAGGAAGCCTTTGCCAAGGCTGCGCACACGGTCTCGCTCGAACTGGTCAGCCAGCGGCTGGTGCCCTCGGCGATGGAGCCGCGCTCCACGATTGCCGAGATCGAGAAGAAGACCGGCCGGTTGATCCTGCACGTGCAGTCGCAAACCCCCGGCTCGACCCGGGACCTGCTCGCGGAATCCATCCTGAAGCGGTCGAAGGACAGCGTCCGCGTGCTGGTCGGCGATATCGGTGGCGGCTTTGGCCAGAAGACCAGCCTGTATCCCGAAGACGGCATCGTTGCTTACGCCGCGACCAGGCTGAACAGGAAGATCCGCTGGCGCGGCGACCGCACCGACGAATTCGTCGGCGGCACCCATGGCCGCGATCTCACCTCGACCGGCGAATTCGCGCTCGACGCCAAAGGCCGCGTGCTCGCCTATCGGGTGCGCTCGATCGGCGGCACCGGGGCGTACTCGTCGGGGACCGCCAACATCATTCCGCTGGTGCTCGGGCCCTTCGTGCAAACCGGCGTCTACGATCTGCCGCTGGTGCATTTCGAAGTGAAGTCGGTGATGACCAATACCGCGCCGGTCGGCGCCTATCGCGGCGCGGGCCGGCCTGAGGCGGTGTTCATCGTCGAGCGGCTGATGGATGCCGCCGCGCGGCAGATCGGCATGGACCCGCGCACCATCCGCAAGCTGAACTACATCAAGCCCGCGCAATTGCCCTACACCAATGCCGTCGGGCAGGTGTACGACTCCGGCGCCTTCGCGCACATGCTGTCGCGCGCCTCGGAGCTTTCGGACTGGGACGGCTTTGCCGCGCGCAAGAAGGCGGCGAAGAAGAAGGGGATGCTCTACGGCCGTGGCCTCACCAGCTACATCGAATGGACCGGCGGGCGCGCGCACACCGAAAAGGTCAGCCTGCACGCCACTGCAGAAGGCCGCATCATCCTGCATTCCGGCACCATGGCGATGGGGCAGGGATTGCAGACCACCTACACGCAAATGGTATCCGATACGCTCGGCATTGCCATGGACAAGATCGACGTCGTGCAGGGCGACACCGATCTGGCCACCGGTTTCGGCAGCGTTGGCTCGCGCTCGCTGTTTGTCGGCGGCACGGCGGTCGCGGTCTCGAGCAATGACATGATCAACAAGGCGCGCGAGAAGGCCTCCAACGTGCTGGAGACTTCCGTCGAGGATATCGAATATCGCGATGGCTGGCTCAGTGTGGTCGGCACGGATAAACGCATCAGCCTGTTCGAGATCGCGAAGAAGGAAGACGGCGCGCGTCTGTCAGTCGATTCCGAAGGCGAGGTCGACGGTCCGAGCTGGCCGAACGGCACGCATATCTGCGAGGTCGAGATCGATCCTGAAACCGGCGTCAGCAAAGTGGTGCGCTACACCACGGTCGACGACGTGGGTATCGCGGTCAACCCGATGCTGGTGACCGGCCAGGTGCATGGCGGCGTCGCCCAGGGCATCGGCCAGGCGCTCTATGAGGGCGTCGCCTATAGCGAGGAAGGCCAGTTGTTGACCGCGAGCTATCAGGATTACTGCGTGCCGCGCGCCGATGACATTCCGCCGATCACGGTGACGCTGGATGATTCCGCGCCGTGCCGCACCAATCCGCTCGGTGCCAAGGGCTGCGGCGAATCCGGCGCCATCGGCGGTCCGCCCTGTGTCACCAACGGCGTGATGGATGCGCTCAGTGAACTCGGCATCAAGCAGCTCAACACCCCGCTGACGCCGGCCAAGGTATGGCAGGCGATCAGGGATGCGAGGGCGGGGTGATCCTTTCACCCTCCCCTGGAGGGTAAGCACTACAACCCCAGCACCATCTTCGCCACGATCTCGCGCTGGATCTCCGACGAGCCGCCGAAGATCGTGTACGCGCGGCTGTTGAGATATTCCGGCACGACGGGCAGCAATTCCTCGGGGATCCCGGGCGCCTCGTTGAGCCGGTAGAGCGGCCGCACCGGCTCGACATAGAGGCCGTCATTGCCGATCACCTCGACGCCGAGCCGCGTCACCGCCTGGCGGATTTCGCTGACGCGCAATTTTAACAGCGATGAGACCGCGCCGGGATTTTGTCCGGTCTGCAACGCCGACAGCACGCGCAGTTCGGTCATCTCGAGCGTGTCGATATCGACCTCGATTTCGGACATCCTTAACCCGATATCGGGATCGTCGATGGCGCGGCCGGTGACGTCGGATTCGGCGAGATCGGAAATCGTCTTCAGCGCATCGCGCAATTTGGCTGAGGCGATGCCGGCGCCGCGCTCGAATTCGAGCAGATATTTGCCGTAGGTCCAGCCTTTGCCCTCCTCGCCGACGCGGTTCGCGACAGGCACGCGGACGTCATCGAAGAACACCTGGTTGACCTCGTGATCGCCGCCGATGGTCAGGATCGGCCGCGTCGTGATGCCCGGGCTCTTCATGTCGATCAGGATGAAGGAGATGCCGTCCTGCTGCCGCTCGGTCTCGTTGGTGCGCACCAGCGCGAACATGCGGTTGGCGTGATGGGCATGCGTGGTCCAGATCTTGGTGCCGTTGACGACGTAGTCGTCGCCGTCTCGCACCGCGCGGGTTTTCAGCGACGAAAGGTCGGAGCCCGAGCCCGGTTCGGAATAGCCCTGGCACCAGTAATCCTCGCCGGAGAGAATCCGCGGCAGGTAAAAATTCTTCTGCTCCGCCGAGCCGAAGCCGATGATGACGGGGCCGACCATCTTGACACCCATCACGTTCACATTCGGCACGCCGGCGCGGGCGCTTTCGGCTTCAAAAATCCAGCGCTGCGCCGGCGTCCAGTCGGGACCGCCATGATCCACCGGCCAGCCCGGCGCGCCCCAGCCCTTCCTGTGCAGCGCGCGCTGCCAGGCCATGCCGATGTCAGGATCTGAAAATACCGAGGGTGTCAGCGCGGTGGCGCGCTTCATTTCCGGCGTGAGATTTGCGGCGATAAAGTCGCGCACTTCCTTCTCGAAGGCGCGCTCTTCGGCGTTGAAAGCAAGATCCATGGTGCGCTTCCTTTTCAGGCCTGAACGGCACGGCCGCCGAGTGCGGCATGACGGCGATAGTGATGAGCGCTGCTGCCAAACAGCGTGTCGAATGCGAGCAGCCGCTTGAAATAGGAGCCGATGTCGAGCTCCTCGGTGACGCCCATGGCGCCGTGAAGCTGTACAGACTGTTCGGCGACGAAGCGCGCGCATTTGCCGATCTTGGCTTTCGCGCCCGAGGCCGCGCGGCTGCGCGCGACCGGTTCGGCATCAACCATCAGCGCCGCACGCAACGCCATCGAACGCGCCTCGTCGCATTGCATCGCCATGTCGGCGAGGCGATGCCGGATCACCTGGTTGGCGGAGAGCGGCCGCCCAAACTGCTTTCGAATCTTGGTGTATTCGAGCGTCTGGTCGAGCAGGGTCTGCATGATGCCGACGGCCTCCGCTCCGAGCGCGGCCATCGCGCGATCGATCACGGCTTCAATCGCAGGCAACGCGTCGCTGCCATCGCCGAGCAGGGCGTCTGGCAGGGAGTTGCACGCCGTTGAGTTCGAGATTGCAGGCCCGACCGCCGCCAAGCCGCGGAAAATCGCGCAAGGCAAGGCCGCGCGTTCCTTTCGGCACCAGGAACAGGCAGAGCTTGCCGTTTGCATCGTCGACACGGGCAGAGACGATGATCTGTCCGGCGGCGCTGCCGTCGAGCACCGCGGTCTTGTGGCCGTCGAGGCGCCAGCCATCCGGCGTTTTCTTCGCCGTGGTCCGAACGTTGGCGAGATCGAAGCGCGCCTGACGTTCCGAATGCGCGAATGCCAGATACAGCGAGCCATCGGCGATATCAGGCAGCAACGCCTGCTTCTGCGCCTCTGTGCCGCATTCCGATATCAGCGATGCGCCGATCACCACCGTCGAGAGATAGGGCTCGGAGACAAGGCCGCGCCCGAATGCTTCCATCAGGATGCCAACCTCAATGGCGCCGCCGCCGAGCCCGCCATGGGCTTCCGAAATCGGCAGCGCCAGCCAGCCGAGATCGGCGAACTGCTTCCAGATATCGGCGCTGAAGCCGAGCCGATCGTTTGCCACCTTGCGGCGATGATCGGCGGTATAGGTCTCGCTGACGAAGCGGTCGGCACTTTCGCGCAGCAATCGCTGCTCGTCGCTTGGGGTAAGGTCCATCTGATCTGCTTTGCTTGTTCTACTTTGACTGTACCGGCTTTCTGACGGAAGGATGCAGGCCTGCCGGATCCACCACCATTCCGAATTCCTGCAAATTATGCGCGTGGCAGAGCTGATGCAGCGCGAACGCCTGCTCGATCGCCGCCGGCTGCCCCATCACGTCGACCGAACGATTGACGGCTTCCTTTGTCAGCTTCAGCGCGAACGAGGGTTTTGCTGCGATCTTTTCAGCGAGCTTCATGACGAAGGAGGAAAGTTCGTCACGCGGCACGACATGGTTCACCATGCCGAGCCGGTGCGCTTCCTCCGCGCTCCAGACGTCAGCGGTGAACAGCAATTCCTTGGCCTTGCGTGGGCCGAGCTCCCAGGGATGCACGAACCATTCGACGCCGCAGACCCCCATCGTCACGACAGGATCGCAGAACTCAGCATCGTGGCTTGCAACGATCAGATCGCAAGCCCAGGCCAGCATCAGTCCGCCGGCGATGCACTTGCCGTGCACTTCGGCGATCGTCGGCTTCGCCAGATTGCGCCAGCGTCGCGTAATCTGCAGATAGATTTCCTGCTCGCGCGCGAAACGGCCGTGCGCGTTGGGTTCGGCGAACCCGCCCCAATTTCCGACCGGCGGAAAATCTACGCCGGCGTTGTTCTTGCCCCCGGGGCGCAGGTCGTGCCCGGACGAAAAATGCGGGCCGTTGCCGGCGAGGATAATGACCTTGACCGCGTCGTCCTGCACGGCCTGGTCGAAGGCGGCGTTGAGGTCGTAGGTCATCTGCAGGTTCTGCGCGTTGCGCGCCTCGGGCCGGTTCATCACGATCCGCGCGATCCGCGGCTCCGGTCGTTCCACGACGATGGTCTCGAACTCCATGACGCCCTCGCGTTTCCCTCAATTGTGCCGGCCATGTTGTAATTTCGGCAAATGATGCGCAAGGGCCCATCGGCTGCGAAATAGACCTGAAGCAGGCTCACGCCTGCATACCTGACGCAACCAATCTGATAGGTTGTAGGTTGGCGTTTGATTTCCTTTGGGAGAGTGCGATGCGCAGATTATGGACCGTGCTGGCAGCGCTGGCGACACTGAGCCTGACCAATTGCGGCTACAACGCGATCCAGACCAGTGACGAGCAGGTCAAGGCGAACTGGTCGGAAGTGGTCAACCAGTATCAGCGCCGCGCCGACCTGGTGCCCAACCTCGTCAATTCGGTCAAGGGGTTTGCGCAGCAGGAAAAGGACGTACTGCTCGGGGTAACCAATGCGCGTGCCAAGGTCGGCAGCGTCCAGGCGACGCCCGAGGTGTTGAACGATCCCGCCGCGTTCCAGAAATTCCAGGCCGCTCAGGGTGAACTCACCAGTGCGCTGTCGCGGCTGCTGGTCGTGACCGAAAACTATCCACAGCTCAAATCCGACGCGCTGTTTCGCGATCTGATGTCGCAGCTCGAAGGCACCGAAAACCGCATCACGGTGGCGCGCAACCGCTACATCAAGGCGGTGCAGGACTATAACGTCGGCATTCGTACTTTTCCGAACAACCTGACGGCGATGGCCTTCGGCTACAAGGAGAAGCCGAATTTTACGGTCGAGAACGAGAAGGCCATCTCGACCGCGCCGAAGGTGGACTTCAACCCGACGCCGGCGCCGACAAAATAGCGGGTTGAAAAAGAAACCGCGATGAACGCTGCAAGAGCTTCCCTTCTTGCGCTGCTGCTGTGTTGGGCGGCTTCGGCGCTGGCGCTCGTCGCGGTGCCGCCGCTTAGCGGCCGCGTCGTCGACCAGACCGGCACGCTCGCGGCCGGCGATATCGCCTCGCTGACGCAGACGCTGAAAGATCTGGAGACGCGAAAGGGCAGCCAGATCGCGATCCTGATCGTGCCGACGACGGATGGCGAAGCGATCGAGCAATTCTCCCTGCGGGTCGCGGAAGCCTGGAAGATCGGCCGCAAGAAGATCGACGACGGCGCGCTGCTCGTCATCGCCAAGAACGATCGCCGCCTGCGGATCGAGGTCGGTTACGGCCTCGAAGGCGCGCTGACCGATGTCACTACCAAGCGCATCATCGACGAGGACATCACGCCGAAGTTCAAGGCCGGCGATTTCGCCGGCGGCGTTGCGGCCGGGGTCGACAAGATAGTGCGCATCGTCAATGGCGAGAAGCTGCCGGAGCCTGCGCCGCCCCACTGGCAGGATTCGCAGTCGTTCGATCCGTCGGACCTGTTCAATCCGTTTCTCATCATTCCGGCGGTATTGTTCGGTGGGTTGTTGCGGAGCTTGATGGGACGGCTGCTGGGCTCGGTAACCGCTGGCGCGCTGACTGCACTGATTGCCTGGTTCATGGTCGGCTCGGTAATGGCAGCGGCGATCGTCGGTGTGATCGCGTCGCTCTTTGTGTTGATCAGCGACGGTTTCACGTCGGCGGGGCCGGGGCGCCGGGGCAGCACCGGCGGTTGGTCCGGAGGCTCCGGCTCGTGGTCCAGCGGTGGCAGCTCGGGCAGCAGCGGCGGGTTCAGCGGCGGCGGAGGCAGCTTCGGCGGCGGCGGCGCATCGGGGAGCTGGTAGCATGAGCATCAGGCGCATCGGCAGGCATCTTCTGGAACATCGCTGGCGGGTGCGGCGCGTCTTTCCGCCGCAGGCGCTGGCGCGGATCGAGCAGGCGATCAAGGCGGGGGAGGCCACGCATTCCGGGCAGGTGCGCTTCGTGGTTGAGGGCGCGCTCGACGGCGCGCCGCTGTTTCGCAATCAGCCGGCGCGGGAGCGGGCGCTGGACGTCTTCTCGCAATTGCAAATCTGGGACACCGTCCACAATAACGGCGTCTTGATCTACCTGCTGCTGGCCGACCACGACTTCGAGATCGTTGCCGACCGTGGCATAGACGCCAGGGTCGGCCAGGCCGGCTGGGAAAAAATATGTGTCGAGATGGAGACGCAGTTCAGGGTCGGAAATTTTGAAGGAGGCGTGATCAAGGGAATCGAGGCGGTGTCGCGCGAGTTGGCGACGCACTTTCCGGCGCAGGGGGCAGGACCGAATGAATTGCCGGATGCACCGGTGGTGATGTAACTCACCACCACCGCCCTAAACCAATGGATAGTCGGCTCCATCCGCTTCGATAGTGTGAGCCTACCTCGGTACGGTTCGGCAATACCTGCGTGCAATGGCATCAGCCGGCACCGGGCGCTACTGATCAAAAATAGTTCTAGCAACCGGAATGCAAAGCAGCGGAACCGGACCCACGAACCGGCAGTTGCAAGACAAGGTTGGCGGCGTAACGCCCGCCGGCCTTTTTCTTTGGGAAAAAGTCTACCTAGCGGCTGTCAGACGCCGAGATCGATCACGCTGTTCAAGTTGTCAGAGCGTTCAACACGGAGCTGTGCAAGGCATCGTCGGGCTCAAAGTTTCGTGCAAGAGTTCGTATCACCGTCTCAAAACGGATCCGGTAGGTGGCGGCATCGTCCGCTTCACCGATACTTTCGAATATTTTCGCGGCGCCGAGATAAACTCGCCATGCAGCGAGAGGAAAGTTGGCATTATCAACGATCGACAAAGCGCGCGACAGGTGTTCCCGAGCTTCGTCCCGATCGCCGGTAGCGAAAGCGATCCGAGCTAACAGACCATGGGCGAGCGCGAGATGGTTCTGATCGGGTGCCGGGGCGGCGTAGTCGCGCAGCTGGATTGCCCATCTTCTCGCCTGATCAAATTCGGCAATCTGCAGGCAATATTCCCCCAAACAGTGGTAAAGCTGCGTGGATATCGTAAAATCCAGCGGAATGCCATCTTGTTCGAGGCGGCGCTGAACGTCATTGAACTGTTTGCTTGCTCGTTGCGGGTCGCGTAATCCCACGAAAGCTTTCGCCAGGACCGCTCGCTGAAAGAAATAAGCAAACTGGTTTTCGTTAAGAGTGTTCTCGTCGACGCCTTCGCAGAGGGCGCGGGCTCCCTCAAAATCCATTGCTTCCACGTGCAACCATGCGAGTGTCAATCGACACAATCCGCTGGCCTGTTTATTTCCGTTTTTTCTAGCAAATTCCAGGGCCGTTGCGGTTTCGCGCTGCAAATCCCGCCACTCGCCCAGATGAAGGAGCGCGGTGGACTCCAGCACATTGAAAAGGACAAAGACGTAAACATCCCCGGCTTCGCTGGCCAATCGCTTTCCATGCGTTGCCGAGCGACGACACTCTCGGTACCGCGAGCGCCAACAGTCAAGAATTCCCTCGATTCCATAACGCCTGATCAACGTGCCGTGGTCCTGCGCGCCCGCACTCAACTCCATTGCTCTCATGCAACGAGTGGCATCCTCTTCGTGCCATCCCTTGAGATAAAGGTTGATGCTGGCGCTGCTGCCTTGTACCAGGGCCTTGAAGGTGTCGTCCTCCAGGGCCTGGCTTTTGATCAGCACATCTTCGGCCGCCTGAAGGCAGAGGCGTCGATCTGCGTGCAAGCAGAACCGGCTAACGGCAACAAGGCCAGCGACCTCCTGTCGAAGCTCGCCGGCGTGTCCCGCGCAGACAATCATCTCCTTGAGATCACGAACCGAGCCAGCGAGATCACCACTTGAGCGAAGCGCAAGGCTGCGATGTCGCAACACAGAAATGCGCAGCCTGAACTTATCCGGCGCATCAAAGCGATCGAGGATACTAAGACCGCGCGTTAGATAGCTGGCTGCTTCCGCATGGCCAAGGCGCTTCGCAGAACTCTCTGCCGCCTGTCCGAGGTAGCGCAAGGCGCTCGGAAAATCCCGACCCTGTTCGAAATGAAGCGCGAGCACCGGCGCGATTTCCGAGGTCAGATCGCCATATGCCTGTTCCAGCCTCTTGCCCAGGCGCCTGTGCGTTTGCACGCGCTGTCCCGGCGCGAGATGCTGATAAACGACGTTTTGATACAGAATATGTCGGAAAGCATACGATCCGGAGTACGTGCCATCCGGCCATTCAGACACACCCGACGGGACCAGCGTGTGATCCTTGCGGGTTAGCGCTTCCAGGTCACGCTCAACCTCGACGGCATCGCGTGACAAGCCGGCTGCCACCAGGGCGGCGGAAAAATCTCCGCCGGCCACGCTGGCGACTTCGAGAAGACGCCGTTCATCCTCCGTGAGGCGGCCTACCTGATAATTGATCATATTCAGCAAGTCAGTCGGTATGCCATCTTGTGGAATCGCCGCCTCCGATGGCAGGCCCCATGCGCCGTCGGTTTCGACGATCACTCGCTGATCGATGAAAAACTTGATCAACGATGCGATGAACAGCGGCTGTCCCTGCGTCCGCTCGAACACGGGTTCAGACAGTGCGGACGCCACTGCATCATCGCGGAACCGCAGTGCGAGATGTCGCTCGACCTCCATTCGAGACAATCGATCGAGGCGCAACTCGCCGCAGCGCTCGTGTATCTCCAGATCTTGATGCAGGCGCCGAATGGGATGTTGGCCGATGATGCTATCTGCTGGCCGATAGGAACCGAGGATTAGAACCGAGGCCTTGCTATCTCCTCGCGCAAAGCGGGAGAGGGCGTCCAGCGTTGCCAGGTCGCTCCAATGCAGATCCTCGAGGACGATTACCCATGGGCGATCGGCGCTCAGTGCTTCCACAAGATCGCAAAATTCGCGGAGCATGCGCTCGCGGGTCGCACCGAATACTTCGCGCTGAAACGCGGCGCGCTCCGTCGCACCAATCAATCCTGGTATCTGAAGCATCCAGGTTGGCGCGTGGGCACGAATTGCTGTCTGCAGTTCTACTCCATTCGTGCTGCGACAGCATGTCACCAGCGCGTCGATCAATGGCAGAAAGGCCTCATCGGTGCCGAACCTCTCGGTGCAGCGCCCGCACAATAAATCGACGCCCTGTTGCGACAGTCGGTCCACCGCCATCTGGATAAAGGCCGTCTTTCCGATTCCGGCCTCTCCGGTGACAAACGCTATCTGTCTTTGGCCGCTCCGCATGCGCTGTGCCATCCGGTCCAGCATATCGAGCGGGGCGGCGCGTCCAACCATATGGTGCGCGCGTGAATCGGTGAGCGCGGGCACCATCGGCAGGTCTTTTTGATCGCCCGCGAGTTTGGACGAGGGTAGCTTTGCCATTTCATGAGACGATCGGGCTGCCCGTGGTTCATCCGCTGTCGGCGGGTCTTTGTCCCCTGCCCGTAAGGCGGTACCGACGAAGCGATAGCCGCGCCGAGGCAAAGTCTCGATCCAGGATCTCCCTTCAGGGACCAGCGCCAACGCCCGCCGCAACGCGGCAACCTGAACCGTGAGATTGCTGTCCTCGACAGCCAAGCCCTGCCAGGCAAACGCGATGAGGTCTTCCTTGCTGACCAACTGACCTGATCGCTCGACCAGCATTAGCAGAATGGAAACAGCCCGCTCACCTAGTGGTAGGGGAGTGCCGTCATGAATTAGAATACGCGCGACCGGGTCCAGCACGAGCGACCCCATCCGCCACTCGAGGCTAGCGGCGCGGGCGGGGGGCGCTTCGCCATGCAGATGAGAAAGATTGGGCTCCGATCGTTCAACGACCATCGATGCCTGCCCGTCAATCAAAATAAATCGGAAGTCAACTCCTTCATCGGGTTGAAGTCAACGCGATAGCAACGACTTCGCTCCGTCGGGCGTTCGCTGCGAGCGGCCCAATTCGGATTCATTTTGCAACCTTTTCGGGAGTGCTTCGCGACATCGGGTAGTCGCGAGGTGCAGAGTCCTCGTGAGCATTATCCGTTGTCCGCCAACCGAAGGAGGGGCTAGCCATGATCAGGCTGATCGATCTTGTCGGATACGCAGCCCCAATGGTGGTGCTCTTGCTAACCAGGGAGATGAGTTTACGCGCACTCGGCATGCTCAGCCATGTGGCGGTTGTTATGCTCAGTATCGTGATGTGCCTTCTGCCCGTCTTGGTGCCGCATTTGATACTCTTGCAGATGAGCCTACTGCGGCTGTGGGATATACTGACAGGCACCCCCGGCGCGCGCCAAGCGGAAAGCAGATTGGCTTGGTCAGAATGGTGGCTAAAATGACAGAAATTCGAATTAATGCAGGCAAAGCAGAACGAATAATCACGCAGATGTTGCGCGACGAGCAGGGCGTGCATCCAGCCGATGCAGTCGCGTTGGCTGCGAATATTTGTCGGCGGCTTGCGACGGCGATGCCGACGAACCCGTCATTGGGGTGCTGGCGGATCATTTCGAAAGAGCCTCCAGATGCCGACGATTTCGCGATTGCGGTTGAAGAAAAGCTCAACAAGAGTGAGCGTTGGAACGCGAGCGAACTTTGGGAGCTTGTCTACAATCAAGGTCGCCATCTTCGGATGAGCTAGGCACGGACCAGGTTCAATGCCTGCCACTGCTCGGGTCTAGTTGCCCGAACGCATCGTCCACCGGCCGGAATGCCTTGAGCGGCGCGTGATGTAGCTCGCGCGGTAGTACCTTCACAGGTGCACCCCGGCCCATATATCAACTCCGAGGCGCTTCCAGCCAGGTGTGGGATCACGCCTTCGCCGAAGGCCGCTCGGCGACGCGCGCCATCCACGCCACGATATTCGTGTTCGACTGGTCGAGCGGCTGGCCGACCTGGCCGGCGAAATCGAGCCAGCCGTAGAGCAAAATGTCCGCGAGCGTGAAGCGCTTGCCGCAGAGATAGTCGCGGCCGTCGGCCATCTGGCCGTTGAGCCATTGCAGGCGGTTGGCCGCGATCATCTTGAGACCGGGCGAGGCGTCGGGCGCGCAGGGAATCCGCTTCTCGAAGAACTTCAGGCCCTCGCCGAAGCGGTAGCCGTTCCCCAGATGCTCGCAGATGTTGAGATCCACGCGGCGCGTCCACATCCGGCACTCGGCGCGCTCTTCCGGCGTAGCCCCGATCATCGCGGGGGTGGGATGCTTCTCTTCGAGGTATTCGCAGATCGCGGTGATCTCGGAGAGATAACTGCCGTTGTCGAGTTCGAGCGTCGGCATCTGGCCGTGCGGATTGCGCTTCAAATGCTCGGCTTCACGATTTTCGCCCTTGCGCAGATCGACCGTCTGCTTCGGCATCTCGATGCCCTTCTCCGCCATGAACATGCGGACCACGCGAGGGTTCGGCCCGACCGAGTCGTAGAACTTCATGGTGTATTCTCTCCCGATGTTTTTTAGTTTTCGTTGCCGGGAACTGTTGAACAGGCCGCCCTGCCATTTGTCAAATGGGCGGATCACATTCGGTGCTGCGGAATATGTTGTGGGCCGGCCTAGCTATCGTCGAGCTTGTTGAGGTCGCGCACCGACTGCATGATCGGTTCGAAATTCGATCGCGCATCCAGCGCGTCGAACAATTGCGCGGTGTCCGACAGCAATCCGTGCGAGCGCTGGATCGCGATCCGCACGTCGTCCTGCGGGGTGTCAGATAGCCGCCCGTGGCCCGACAGCAGGATCTTCGAATTCAGTCCCTTCAGTCGCTCCAGCGACTGGATGTAGTCGGCGATGCTGCCGGAGCCGAACACGCCGCCCATCACGCCGCCCGGCATCAGTGTGTCGGCGGCGAACAACAGCCCCTTGTCCTGGTCGAACAGCGTGATGCAGGCCGATGTGTGGCCGGGCGTGTACATCACGTTGAGACGGAAATTGCCGAGGTCGATCAGGTTGCCTTCTTCCAGCCAGAGGTCGATGTTGATCGGCACGTTCGGCTCGTTGAACATCTTGCGCAGCATCGAGAAGTCGTCGCGCAGCATGATCTTGTTGGCGGCCAGCCGATGGGCGGCGATGAAGGCGCTGCCGTGGAAATGATAGGCCGCGCCGATGTGGTCGAGGTGCTCGTGGCTTAGCACCACCATGTCGATCTTCTCGGGCGGGCAGCCGAGGTGGTTGAGGCATGTCAGCAGATGCGGATAATTCGAGGATAGCCCGACATCGATCATGATGGTACGCGAACTGCCGCGCACCAGATAGGCGTTCGCCGCGCGGTTCTTGAATCGAATCTGGTAGACGTTCTCGGTCGCCTCGATCAGCGTGCAGACGTCGCTGTCGAGCAGCGTCTTGAATGGGCTCGGTCTGCGCTCACTCATGAATTGGCCGCGGCTCTGAAGGTGACGGCGTTCGACGCCCGCAAGCGTTTGCTGAGCGCATCCATGATCATCAGCGCAAAGGCCGGCTGCTGGCTGACCAGGTAAACGAAGCGGGCGTGATTGATCCGCATCACGCGGGTGTTCGGGGCGGCCGCAATGGCGGTTGCCGAACGGGATGAGCCGTCGATGACGGCCATCTCGCCGAAGAACTCACCCTTGCCGAGCGTGACGATGATAGTCTTGCTGGCGCCGTTCATCTTGGCGATCTCGACCTGGCCGTCGAGCACCACGAACAGTTCCCGCCCGGTCGAGCCTTCCTCAAAAATGACGTCATCTACATCAAACTCGTTGATGCATTTCTCGATGGCCATGGTGGCTCTGCCTTTCTGGCTGGTTGGTCCATGTTAATCGGGAAACAGACCGGCGCAAACGGAACCAGCAAGGATGCCGCAGGGCAGCATTAGGGGCTCGGGATCGGGCTGCCCGACATTTGCGGCCCAAAACCGGGCCGGATGAGTTCCTAAAATTTCGGTAAGGCCGCCGCCGGTAAGGATTTGGCAAGCATTAAAAGTTACCAAATGGTCAATCAATTCTGGAGAATCCAACGTGAGCGATCAGCACCCCCAGCCCGCCAGCGGTGAAACCGGAACTCTTGGCGCCGGGCCGGCCGCGCCTGACATGCCTGCGCCGAATCAGCCGGTAACGGCCGCGGCGGAGGTCGAGGCGGCAAAACTCGCGCCCGAGCAGGAGGAGACCTCGCCGAAGCCCGATGCGGCCAAGGACGCTTCCAAGGTGGACGCTCCCAAGGTGGATGCCGTCAAGATGGAAGCGACGAAGGTCGAGGCCTCAAAGGCTGAGCCTCCCAAGATCGACGCCGTAAAGCCGGAAGCGCCACGCTTCCCGGGCAATGTGACGATCATGTCGCCCGGCGACCGCGCCGGTGCCGATGCAAAGGCAGCGCCGGCAGAGGGATCGGCCGGCAAACGCAGGATCGGCGCGATGGCCGCCGTGGTGGCGCTGGCTACGGTGGCGGGTGCGCTGGGTGGCGCGCTGGCAACCGCAGGCGTTGGAAAGCTGATGGCCGGAGATTCGGCCCAACAGTCGGTTCAGGCATCAGTCCAGGCGTCGGCAAAGGACAGTGCGCTCGAAGCCTCGGTGGCACGGATCGATGCCGAGATCGTCGCGTTGAAATCAAGCCTGGAGCATAATTCCAGGACGACGACGGGCCAGTTCAACAAGGCCAGCGAGCGCCTCGACAAGGTCGAGAAGGCGCAGGCCGAACCCGCCGCGAAACTCGCCAAGCTCAGCGAGACCGTCGACAAGCTCCGCGCCGCTCAGGCATCCACCACGACGGCCGCCGCCGCGCCGGCTTCCGCGAAGGAAGTGACAGGCTCGATCCCGCAGCAGGCTGCAGCCGCAGCTCATCCTGTGCCTACGGTGCCGCCCAAGCCTGAGGTTGCCCGGCTGCCGACCGTCGAAGGCTGGGTATTGCGGGACGTCGCCAATGGCAGCGCGCTGATCGAGAGCCGCCGCGGCATGTACGAAGTCTATGCCGGCGATCCCGTTCCGGGGCTCGGTCGTGTCGATGCCATTCGCAAGCAGGATGGCCGCTGGGTGGTCGTGACCAGCAAAGGCCTGATCGTCGCGCGCTGACGGGACAACACATGAACAGGAAGGCGCTTCACGGCGACGTGAAGCGCCTTTTTCCTTGAATAGACCTCTTTGCGCGGTGTTAGTTGGGACATGAGCCCCGCGCCAGGATTTCTCGCCATCGTACTTGCTCTGCTGTGTGGCGCTTTGCCGGCGCGCGCGGCACAGGATGCGGCGCTGGAACGCGGAACAGCCATCACCGATCCCGCGACGCTGCGCGAACTCGACGGTGGAAAATTTCGCCTCGATCGCATGCTGCTGCCGGAGCGGTCGGCTGACATCCCGCTGGCCAACAATGCGTTGTTCGCGTTGCCGTCGATGGTGCCGGTCCGGCAGGCCATCGATGGCGAGTTCGAGCGCTATGTCGCGCGGCACCGGGCAAATCTGCCAAAGGAGACGATCGGGGTTGGCGAGGGCTTTGATTTCCAGTTGTTCGACAGCACGCTGCTTTACTCGGCGCAGACGCGGTTCGTGCTGGCCGGCATCGTCAACCGCATGGACCGCACTTACGCCGCGGAAGCAAGCTGCGGCGAGATCCGCCTGATCTACCGTTTGACGCGGATCAACACGTCGGCCGGCGACGATGCTCCGCCGCCGCGGCTACCGATGACGCTGAACCTCGTGCTGAAGGCGAAAGGCGAGGGATCCACGATCCCCTGCTCCGAAATCGCCAATCGCTGGCTCGCCGCGCCGCTCGGCGGATCTCTGTCGACAAAGGATGGCCCGCTCGACCTGATCGACTATCAGAATATCGACCGCATCGAGACCAATCTCCAGATCGCGCACGCGCCGAAATCCTCGGTTCGCGATTTTCGTACCGACTACCTGTTGAAGGTGTTTCGCTACGATCGGGACGCGCGTGTCTTCGCGGAAGCGCCGATGGAAAACCAGATCGACCGCGCGCGCCTTCTGGCCGACGATGGCCTCAAGCGCGAGTTCAGGGCATGGCTGCTCGATCCGGTCAATCTCGCCGCGTTCGATCGCGGCACCGCGCTGATCCCGGAAAAATTCCTCGCCAACGGCGCGATTGCGCCAACGCCGGCAGGCTTCGATCCATCGGACCTGGAGCCGGAATTCGGGCTGGTGCAAGGCGAGGGCACTGCCGTGTTCAGTGAGGCTGACGTCGTGACCGCGCTGAAGAAGGCCGCGGAAGGTGGCGTGAAGCTGCAGAACATTCGCTCTCCAGCCGGGTTCGAACGGCGGCTCAACGACATCACCTGTGCCGGCTGCCACCAGACGCGCGGCATCGGCGGCTTTCACTTCCCCGGCGTCGACTGGATGGCGGATAGGCCGTCGAACTCGACCGTCGTGCCGGCGTCGCCGCATTTCTTCGGCGACCAGATCCGCCGCCGCGATATTCTCGCAAGCCTGCGCGACGGCGAGGCGCCGGATTACTCGCGCGGATTTGCCAGCCGTCCGCAGTTGCGCGGCAGTACCGAACTCGCCGGCACCAATTATTACGACGGCTGGGGCGCGCATTGCTATGTGCCGGGCAAGCCAGCCGCGAGCAATGACGGAAGTTTTCGCGATTGGACCTGCGCCGAGGGCCTGACCTGTCAGGCCGCCGGCAAAATCTCGCGCATCGGGATGTGCTTCGTCAAAAGCCGCTAAAAGCCTTCGCGATTTGTGCTAAGTGAGGAGCAGCAGCGAGCTGAGCGGAGATTGGCGATGAGCTCTTCCGACCAGGACAAGCAACGCAATCGCGAAATTGCGGAGAACGAGGCCGACCGGCAAGTGATCGGCGATGTCCGCGTCAGCGTCTGGGCGATCGCAGTCACGATCGTTGCCGGGGTGATCGTGTTCGGCATCGCCTGGGCGTGGCTCAACCGCTGAAAATTGCCTGAGCGATCACCCCGAGCAATCACTTGGCGTAATGCGTCAGGCGTTTGCCGGGCAGCAGATCGTAGGCCGATTTCCAGCCTGGCAATTGCGCCATCCGTCCGAGCCAGGCGTTGATTGCTGGATGGCTCGTTGCCAGATCATAGCCGGTCTCGTCGGCGGGATAGTGCAGATAGGCCATCATCGATATATCGGCCACCGTCGGCCGCTCGCCGATGGCGAATGCATTCTTCCGCATGTGCTGTTCGAGAATGGACAGGAAATCATCGAGACGCCTGCGGAAATGCTTCAGCACGTGCTCGTCCGGCGACGGCGTGAAGGTTCGAAAATAGCGATAGGTTGCCATGTAGCCGGTGAGCTTGTGGTTGTCCCAGAACAGCCAGCGCAGCAGTTCGAACTGTTCCTGCTCGGTCTCGCCGCCGAACCGGCCGAACTGCTTTGCCAGCATGAGCAGGATCGGCGCGGTCTGGGTGAGGCGTTCGCCGTCCACCTCGAGCACCGGAATTTCACCCATTTCGTTGACGTCGCGCCGCCATTCCGGAGTGCGGGTTACGCCGCCGCCGAAATCGGTCCACACCGGCTCGAAGCGCTGTCCGCACAGCGTGAGCATCAGCGCGAGCTTGTAGCTGTTTCCCGATTCCGGGAAGTAATGCAGGCGATAGAGGGGCATGGCTTGCTGCCTCACGCCACCGCGCCGGACACGCGCAACTTGCCGATCGCGGCTTCGTCATAGCCCGCGTTGCGCAGGATCTCGTCGCTGTGCTCCCCGAGGCTGGGCGGCTTGCGCGGCTGAACCTTCTTGCTGCCATCTACCCAGATCGGACTGGAGATCGTCAGCATGGTGTCGTTCTCGAACGGCACCAGCACCTCGTTGTCGATCATCTGCTTGTCGTTCGGAATGTCATCGAGGATGCCGACCACGCCGAACACCAGGCCGTTGCCGTCGAGGATCTTGCGCCACTCGGCAAGGTCCCTGGTCGCAAAGGTCTCGTCGAAGATCTTGATCAGCTCCACCGATCGCGCATGGCGCTCCTTCTTGGTCTCGAACCTCGCATCGGTGACGAGGTCCTCGCGGCCGAGGCAGCGCGCCAGCGTCGGCCATTGCCGGTCCTCATTGAGCAGGGACAGGATCAGCCAGCGTCCGTCCTTGCACTGGTAGTGGTTGGTGACGGCGTTCAGCGCGCGCTCGCGCGGACGGCGTTCGCCGAACTTCGCGCCGACCAGTTTGGCCTGCGCCAGCACCGAGGCGGCCCAGACGCCATTGGCCATCAGGTTGGAGCTGACATGCGAGCCCTTGCCGGTGCGCTCGCGCTTGTAGAGCGCGGTGACGATCGCGCCGTAAAACGCCATCGCGCAGGGGTGGTCGCCCATGCCGGCGATCGATCGCGCCGGCGTGGTGTGCTCATCCGCCCGCACCAGATCCATCAGGCCCGAGCGCGCCCAATAGGCGTTGCTGTCGAAGCCCGGCTTGTTGGCTTCCTCGCCCTTTTCGCCGTAGCCGGTGAAGGAAGCGTAGATCAGGCGTTCGTTGTGGGGCGCCAAATGGGCGTGCGTGATGCCGAGCCGTTCGCGCACCTGCGGCGGATAGTTGGTGATGAAGACGTCGGCTTGCGCCGCCAGCCGGTGCAGCACCGCCTGGCCCTCGGGCTTCGAGAGATCGAGCGCGAGGCTCTTCTTGTTGCGGGCTTCCAGCAGCCACGCGAAATTATGCTCGCTATGCGGGTAGCCCGGCAAATTCGGCAGATTGCGATAGGGATCGCCGGCGCCGGGCGGCTCGATCTTGATCACGTCGGCGCCGAAATCCGACAGCACCGTCGCGGCGGCAGGCGCAGCGATGAAGCTCGCGCAGTCCAAAACCTTGAGGCCGTCGAAAATACCCTTATCCATCGTAGCGCCGCTCCGTGACGTTTGTTGCTCTCGTCGAGATATCGCTGATAGGCGATCCCGTTCAATACGCCATTTGGCCCATCTTGGAGGGACGATGCAACTACTCCCGGCCGGACATCAGCGCTGCATTTCCGCCGACTGCGGCCGTATTGACGGTCACCGTCTGTTCGGTTGCAAACCGCGTCAGATAATGCGGCCCGCCGGCCTTGGGCCCGGTGCCCGATAGCCCATGCCCGCCGAACGGCTGCACGCCGACGACCGCGCCGATCATGTTGCGGTTGACATAGATGTTGCCGACCTGGAGGCGATCGATCGCGTCCTCCACCGTATCATCGATCCGGGAATGGATGCCGAGCGTCAAACCGTAGCCGGAGCGTTCGATCGACTGTAGCACCTGGTCGAACCGGTCGGCGCGGTAGCGCACGACATGCAGCACCGGGCCAAACACTTCTTCCGTGAGCAGGCCGGCGTCGGACAATTCGAAAATATGCGGCGCGACAAAATTGCCTTTGGGGGCGTCCCCCGCAAAGTGAACCCGGGCTTCTTTCTTCATGCGTTCGATATGCGCGTCCAGCCGCTGCTTGGCCTCGGCGTCGATCACCGGGCCGATATGGGTGGCGGGATCGGCGGGATTGCCGATGACGAGCTCGCGCGCCGCGCCCGCAATCATCTCGATCATGCGGTCGGCGACGTCGTCCTGCAGGAACAACAGCCGCAACGCCGAGCAGCGCTGGCCGGCGGAGCGGAACGCCGAGGTCACGACGTCGTCGGCGACCTGCTCGGGCAGTGCGGTGGCATCGACGATCATCGCATTGATGCCGCCGGTCTCGGCGATCAGCGGCACGATCGGCCCATCCTTGGCGGCGAGCGCGCGGTTGATCGTTCGCGCCACTTCGGTCGAGCCGGTGAAAACGACGCCGGCGATATCGGGATGCGCCACCAGCGTGCCGCCGATCCGGCCGTCGCCCGCTACCAGATGCAGCGTGGACGCCGGCACGCCGGCTTCATGCAACAGCCTGATGGCTTCAGCCGCAATCAGCGGCGTCTGCTCGGCCGGCTTCGCAACCACTGCATTGCCGGCCATCAGTGCCGCGGTGACCTGACCCAGAAAAATCGCCAGCGGAAAATTCCACGGTGAGATCGCGACGAAAACGCCGCGGCCGCGCAGGCAGAGCATGTTGCTTTCGCCCGTCGGTCCCGGCATCGCCATGCCTTCGCCGAAAAACTCACGTCCCTGCGCGGCATAGTAGCGGCAGAAATCCACGGCCTCGCGGACTTCCGAGATCGCGTCGTCCAATGTCTTGCCGCCTTCGCGTTGCAGCAGCGCGATGAATTGCGCCGCGCGTTGTTCCAGCAGATCGGCGGCTTTCTCCAGCGCCGCCGCGCGCATCTCGGCCGACGTTTTACTCCAGTGCTTGAAGCCGCTACGCGCAGCCACTATCGCCGCATTGGCCGCGCTCTCGGCTGTATCGGCGATGCTGCCCGCCGCTTGTGTTGGTGCGGCGGCGATGTCGGAGGCGAGTTGCCCCAGCGCCGTGCGCTCGCCGAATTCGATCCCGCGGGAATTTTTCCGGCTGGGTCCATACATATCGCGCGGCAACGGGATGTTTGGGTGCGCGGCATTGTCGGCATTGCCGATAATGTCGGCCGGCCGCCGCAGCAATTGCGACACCGGTACCGTTTCATCCGCGGCGAGCGCGACAAAGGATGAATTGGCGCCATTTTCCAGCAATCGCCGCACCAAGTAGGCCAGCAGATCGCGGTGGCTGCCGACCGGCGCATAGGTGCGATGGGCGATGTCGGGGCGATCTTCGCCGAGCTTTGCGTAGAGCGCTTCGCCCATGCCGTGCAGCCGCTGGAATTCGAATCCGGTCTGGTCCACTGCCAGTTCGAGGATGGTCGCGACCGTCAACGCATTATGGGTGGCGAACTGCGGAAAAATCCGCGGGCGCAGCACCAGCAATTGCTGCGCGCAGGCGACGTAGTTCAAATCCGTCATCGCCTTGCGGGTGAACACGGGATAGCCATCGAGCCCGCGTTCCTGCGCGCGCTTGATCTCGGTGTCCCAATAGGCGCCCTTCACCAGCCGCACCATCAATTTGCGGCCGAGGCTGCGTGCGAGACCATCGACGTAATCGATCACGTCGGAGCCGCGCTTCTGGTAGGCCTGGATGGCGAGGCCAAAGCCGCCCCAGCCCGCGAGCGAAGAATCGCCGAGCGCTGCCGCTATCACGTCGAGCGACAATTCCAGCCGGTCCGCTTCCTCGGCATCAACAGTGAAATTGAGGTCATGGGATTTCGCTTGCCGGGCGAGATCGATCAGCCGCGGGACCAGTTCGCTCATGACCCGTGCGCGGCTCACTGCCTCGAAGCGCGGATGGAGTGCCGAGAGCTTGACCGAAATACCGGGCCGGTCGGGCAGGGGACGGTCGCCGGCTGTGCGGCCGATCGCCTCGATCGCGCTGGCATAGGAGTTGAAATAGCGCGCGGCGTCATCGGCCGTCCGCGCGCCTTCGCCGAGCATGTCGAAAGAGTAGCGTTGATGGCGCGCCGAATGCGGCTGCGCCCGCGACAGCGCGGCTTCGATGGTCTCTCCGAGCACGAAATGGTTGCCCATCAGCCGCATCGCCTGCCGCGTCGCCGCCCGCACGGCCGGCGCGCCCAGCCGCTTGGTGAGCCGTCCGATGGTCCCCTGCGGCGTCTCGCCGGGCTGGATCACGCGGGCCGACATCCCGAGCGCCCAGGCCGACGCGTTCACCAGGAACGCGCTCGACCTGGTTTCGTGATGAATGAAGTCGCCCTGGGCCAGCTTGTCCTCGATGAACTGGTCGGCGGTGCGGGCGTCCGGCACCCGCAGCAGCGCTTCCGCCAGCACCATCAGCGCCAGTCCCTCTTTGGTCGACAGCGCAAACTCGCGCAGCATGTCCTCGACGCCGCCCAGCGGATCGTCATTGGCCCTGATGGCCCCGATCAGCGCCGTCGCCGTGCGGTTGATGCGCTCCTCCTGTGCCGCATCCAGCCGCGCGGCCGCGAGCAGGCGGGTGGCCATGGCACGATCGTCGGGCGCGTAGGACGCGCTGAAGGGCGGAGGGGATGGCGGATCGGCCGGCATGCGATTCTCTTGGCTCTAGCTGTCAGTTTACTGCCGGTCGAACCGTAGTTCGATAGACAAATGTGACAATTTGCCTTAGGAAATCCGGTGAAAATGTTGGGATAGCCAGATAAATGGTCGAAATTGATAAGACGGACCGGAAAATCCTCTCAATTCTTCAGGCGGACGGCCGTATCGCCAATGTCGAGCTGGCCGAGCGGATCGGGCTGTCGCCGACTTCGATCGGCGAGCGGCTGAAACGGCTGCAGCGCGACGGCTTTGTCGAAGGCTACGGCGCCCGGCTCAATCCGCATAGGCTGGGCCTGGGCCTTCTGGTGTTCGTCGAGGTGGTGCTCGACAAGACCACGCCAGACGTGTTCGAGCGCTTCGCCAAGGCGGTGCAGACGGCGCCTGAGGTGCTGGAGTGCCACATGGTGGCGGGCGGTTTTGATTATCTGGTCAAGGCCCGGGTCGCCGACATGACGGCCTACCGCCGGTTCCTCGGCGAAACCCTGCTGGCGCTGCCGGGCGTGCGCGAGACGCGGACATACGCCGTGATGGAAGAGGTCAAGCGCGATGCGCCGCTGCCGGTCGGCTAGCGCTGACATCTTAGGGGCATGCGCGGGGGCGGCGCCGACTGGCGCACGGACAACACAGTGGGTGGAATTCCGCAGGCGTGATCCTCAGATCGCGGGCTTGCTGGTTGGCAGCGTGAGGCAGCCGCGCTAATCGTCGGGCAAGCCGTCGCTTGGGAACAGCAGGGATCATGAGAGACGCCGCTCTGCCGATACGGGGATGCCGCACGCGAACCACCTTTGCAGCCGTACTCGGCGTTCTCCTCGCCGCGTTGTTTGGTGCTCCCGCAGCGAAGGCCACAGAGATGAGCGCTGCGATCGCTTACCTCTACAACTCGGTTTCGATCTATCCGCCGTCGGCCAAATCCATGACCGTGTGCTACGGCTTCGTCTGCCGGCGCCGCGAGATCCTCGATTTCACGGCCGGCGACCGCAGCGCGATCACACAAATCATGGCGACGGGGCGCGCCTCGGCCGCGGCCGAACGCGCCGCGGTGCAGAAGGTGGTGGTGTGGTTCGACCGTCGCATGGGGCCGATCCTCGGCACCGACAAGCGCGTGGCGAAGGCGGATTTCCGCTACTTCGACGACAAGCACAATTACGATTGCTGGGACACGACGCGGAATACCACCAGCCTGTTGCTGGTGCTGCAGGAGTGGGGCCTCTTGAAGCATCACTCGGTCGGCGATCCCCGATATCGCGGCAATACGCTGGTGCTGCAGACGCCGCACAACACCGCAGTGCTGGTCGATCGCGCCACCAGGGTCGAGTGGGTCGTCGATCTCTGGCCGCGCGGCTATCTGCAGCCACCCGACGTGATGACGGTCCAGAGATGGGTTACGGAAGATTGAGCGGCCGGTTCTCGCGCACGAAGATTTATCGCACGTGCTGAAGCGGTGCCCGCTCCGCCGAACGCTCACAGTTTTGAGAAGTTTTTTTAGCCCTACTCCCGGATTTTTCGTCCGAGAGCGCGCCGTTGCCGATCGCGCGTTTGCGCTAAACCTTGAGGTTCTCGGCCGAAGTCTTGCCCCGATTGGCGATCTCTTCGTATTCGACGGTCTGCCCTTCATTGAGTGTCGAAAGACCAGCTTTCTCAACTGCCGAAATATGAACGAACACGTCCTTGCCGCCGCTCGAGGGTTGGATGAACCCATAACCCTTGGTCGGATTGAACCACTTCACCGTACCTTTAGCCATTCACGTCGTCTCCGCGGAATCAAAAAAGTAAACGAGCCGTCGGTCCCCGCACTAACCGGCATGCCCGAGGCATCAGGATACGCGGGTTGGGGCGGGCTGGGTAGCGCAAACAAAACGGCCGTTTCGGCAAAAAAGTGCCCATTCGCACCCGATTTCCGCCGTTTTGCGGGTTTTTCGCTCATTTGACGTGACTGAGTCGCGACCAGCCCCAGATTTGGCGACGGGCCAATTGCGGTGTGCGGCCTCGCTTTCCCGCTTGCTCGGAAGGGCGCTGTTGGGGGTGTGTCCCTATCGCGCGCGCCGAGGTGGATGGATTTCCCGCGCCCGCCACGAGCGGGACTTGCCGGCAAGGGCAAGGTCAAGACAGAGCGCTGGCGCCCTCAATAATTCGCGGTGAGATAATCGACGATCTTGCCGACGTCGGCATCCTCGATCGGCGCGCCATAGACCTTGATCATCTTGGTGACTTCCGCGGTCCAGAAATCCTTCTTGAATTTTTCGCCGCGCGGCTGGGTCTTGACGTAATCGGCGGAGTGGCACGCGGTGCAATTGTTCTGCACCACTTCCAGATTTGGGCCTGGCTTGAATGCGGCGGTCTCTTCCGGAAGCGTGTAGGCGACCGGTGCCGCCTGAGCGGCGGCGAGGCCGATGGTGGACGCGAGTGCGAGGAGAAGCCGACGTCGCATGATCATTCTCCTCATGCCGCTGTAACGCGAACGGTTTCGACGACGTTGCGAAGGTAGCCGGCAGGATTCCAGAGCGCTGTCATCGGCTGCACCTCGCCGGCATTGTTGGTCGCGCGCACCTTGAGTTCATGCGATCCCGCCGCAAGCTTTACCGGCAGCTTCCATTCGCGGAACGAATATTTGCCCAAGTCCTTGCCGAGCCTCGACGGTGTCCAGGTCTTGCCGCCGTCAATGGAGACAGCCACTTCCTTGATGCCCTTGCCGCCGTCGAACGCGATGCCTTTCAGCGTGGTGGAGCCCGGTTTCAGCCTGGCGCCATCGGTGACATTGGTGATGAACGAGCGCACCGTGAAGCGGTTGATCGGGATCGTCGCCTTCGGCGCCGTGCCCGGCTCGACGCTGTTGTTGGGCGTGTCCGGAATCCGGTAGGCGGATTTCATCCAGAAGCCGTCGAATACATTGTCGATAACGGTGATCTCGTTGAGGTGCTTGACCCAATAGGTGCCGTAATAGCCGGGCACCACGAGACGCAGCGGGAAGCCGTTGAGAACCGGCAGGTCGTCGCCGTTCATGCCGTAGGCCAGCATCACCTCGCCGTCGCGCGCGTGATCGATGTCGAGCGCCTTGATGAAATCGGGCGTCTTGTCGCTGACCGGTCCGTCCATGCCGTTGAATGTGACCTGTTTGGCGCCCTGCTGGACGCCGGCCATTTCGAGCACGGCCTTCAGCGGTACGCCGCGCCAGCGCGCGTTGCCCATCGCGCCGTTGGCGAGCTGGCCGCCGGCGACGCGTGGATTGAAGAATCCGCGGCTGTTGCCGGAGCATTGATTGACGGCGACCAGTTCGACCGCCTTCAGCTTTTTGATGTCCTTCAGGGAGAGCTTGAGCGGCCGATCGACCTTGCCCTTGATCTCCAGCGTGAACTTGTCGGGGTCGACATTGTAGGGGACGTCGGCCAGATGATAGCGGACGAAAAACGCGTTGTTCGGCGTGATCGCGCCGTCGTTGAAGATCGAGAACGGCGTTTCGAGCTGCGGCGGCCGCTGCGTCAGGCCGATCATCGGGCGCTTTTGCGGATATCGCACCAGCGGCCGCTCGCCATTGTCGAACGGCAGCGTCAGGCTATCCAGCGCGAAGGCGCGCGACGAACCAAAGCCCGTGGCCAGCGCCGCCATCCCGGCGCGTTTCATCAATTCCCGTCTGTCGAGCATCGCGCTTCCTCCGAAGCTTCTCTTGCGAGCCGGTCATCACCGGACTCATGTGCATAAGTGTCGCACCAGATGAGTCGGAGTCAATTGATGCTTTCGCGAGGTTGACATGACGTTGCACTGCAGCAGCGTGAACGGAAAACCCCGGCCGCGTGGGCGACCGGGGCTTCCGAACGGATGCGCCTGGTTTCAAGCTGCGGCGCTTTGCTCTTCGTTAACCAGCGCCGGCAGCATCCGCGCATCCGCGACCGCGCGCACGACCATCGGCTCGTTGCGTCCCCGAATCTCGACGTCATGCTGCGGCAATGCATCGGTGGCGAGGCCGGCGGTCGCGCGAACTTCGTCCGATACGACGACCTCGCATGCAAGGCTCTTGGTCATGTCCTGCAGCCGTGCCGCGACATTGACGGCATCGCCGAGCGCGGTGAACACCATGTGGTCGCGGTAGCCGATGTCGCCGACGATCACTTCGCCGCCATTGATGCCGATGCCGAAACGAATCGGCTCGCGCAGATCATGCTCGAGAAATTTGTTCAATTCGTCGACATTGGCCGCGATCATCGCTGCGGCGCGCAGCGCCTGGCGGCAGGCCTCCTGCCGGGAGGTCGACAGCCCGAACAGCGCCAGCATGCCGTCGCCGACGAACTGGTTCGGCATGCCGCCGCTCGCCAGCACCGCCTGCGACACCGCGCCGAGGAAGCGGTTGACGATGAAGACGGTGTCGAACGGCAGGCGCTTTTCCGCGAGCTTGGTCGAGCCGCGCATGTCGACGAACATATTGACGAGATAGCGCTCCTGTCCGATCCGCGTCGGGTTCGAGCCGTGGCCGTCGGCGGCCGTGTGCGGCAGGAAGAGCTGGAAGAACGACAGATCGCTCGCCGGCCGCAACTGGCAGGCGAGGCGAATGGATGGATCCGACGTGCCGACCCGGCCGAGCACGAAGGCCTCGCGCTGCGAGGGCTCGGGCAACGCGCTGCAGTCGCCGATGATGCGGATGCGGCAGGTCGAGCAGCGCGCGCGGCCGCCGCACACGCTGGCATGCGGCACGTTGTTGCGCAGGCTCGCCTCCAGCACGCTGAGCCCCTTCGGCACCCGGACCGTGCGGCCGTTGCCGTAGGACAGGCTGACCATGCCGCGACGGCGCTCGTTGATGGCGCGGGCGCCCTTGGCCAGCAGTGCGATGCCGATCAATCCGAGATAGAAGACCAGGGTGTAATCTGTGATGCGATCGAGCACCGCTTGCTGCTCCAGCGTCCCGACCTGGCTTGGCGCCAGGTTTTCCGCCCGCCATTCGCGGCTGTCGTTGTCAATGACCTTTCGTCCGCCCTGATAAAAACCCAGCATGGCCAGCGTCGGGATCAGCACGGCCGCCGCCAGCAGGAACGGCGCGGCGCGCTTGAAGAACACCTTCATCCGGAGCCACAGATAGAGGCCGATGCAGCCGTGCACCCAGGCGATCGTCATGACTGCGAACATCAGCCAGATCCGGTACGGGGCCGAGATCCAGTACAGAAAAAGCACCTGCGGATAGAGCTTTTCGTGGCCGTACAGCGTCTGGCCGAGCCGCACGCCGATGATGTGGGCGATCACGAGCATCGGCACGCTGAGGCCCAGCACCAGCTGCAGCGGCTCGATCGCCTTCCAGCGGAATTGTCGGCGTTCGTACAGCGCCCAGATGCCGAGCGCGGTATGCACCAGGCACGCGGTGTAGAACAGGATCGCGACGGGCAGGAATTGCCAGAACAAGGTGTGGAAATAGACGCCGCCCGCCAGCGCCTCCATCGAGACGTTGCCGAGCGCGTGGTTGAGAAAATGGCTGATCAGGTAGGCGAACAGGATCATGCCACTGACAAGGCGGACCTGCCGGAGGCTGATGCCGCGAAGCAAGGTCGTCAGTTGTTCTCGAGACAGGGGGGGCATGCGATCCATAGAGAGCAATATCGGCGATCCTAATGCTTTATTCCAGCGGTGAATACCACCCCCGTCGTCCCTGCGTTCGCAGTGCGTTCGCAGGGACGACGATAAGGTTTTTCCGCCACGGCACGTTGACACTTCGGGGGTAGTCGAAGAGAAAGCGCCGTGACGATAGCCCCGCCCGATAACCGCTTGACTAAATCGGACCGTTCCGCCGTGCCGCCCTGGCTCGCGGTTGCGCTGCTGATCGCGGCATTGACGGCGATGCGGTTGATTTTTGCCGGCGTGCTCGATCTGCGCACCGACGAGGCCTACTACTGGACCTGGTCGAAGGAGAGCGCGCTCTCCTTCCTCGATCATCCGCCCGGCATCGCCTGGCTGATCCGCTTCGGCACCGCGATCTTCGGCGACACCAGCCTCGGCGTGCGGTTCGGCGGCATCGTCGCGATGCTGGTGACGCAGCTTCTGCTCGCCGACATCGTCCGGCGCGTGACGCATGATGTGCGCGCCGTCATCCTCGCGGTGCTGTTGCCGGAAGCGGCGCTGTATTACGGGCTGTTGATGGCGAAGGTCGCGCCCGACACGGCGATGATCCCCTGCGCAGTCGCGATGCTGTGGTCGCTGGTGCGGTTGCACGAGAGCGGCAATCCGCGCTGGTGGCTGGCCGCGGGTCTTTTTGCCGGCCTCGCGATGCTGTCCAAGTTCACCGCGATCATGCTGCTGCCGGCGGTCGCCGCGTTCGTGCTGGTGCCGGACTGGCGTCGGCGCTGGCTTGTCAGCCCCTGGCCGTGGCTGGCGGCGCTGATGGCCGTGATTGTGTTTCTGCCGGTGCTGATCTGGAATGCGGAGCACGATTGGGCATCGTTTCGCTTCCAGTTCGTGCGCGCGGTCGCGACCCATCCATTGTCGTTCCGCACCGTCGGTGAATTTATCGGGCTTCAATTCGGCCTCGTCGGCTTCGTGCTGCTGCCGGTGGTGTTGTCCGGCGTGGCGCTGACCGCCTGGCGCGGCTATCGCGCCCGCGAGCCGGTTGCGATCCTGCTGTCGACCGCCGTGCTGGTGCCGTTCCTTTATTTCCTCTGGAAATCGCTGACCTTGCGCGTCGGCGACACCTGGCCGATGTTCATGTGGCCCGCCGGCTTTGCCGCGACCGCCATCAATCTCGTCCGGCTGCCGCGCGAGGGCTGGCCGGACTGGATCGTGAAGTCGACGTTCTGGTGGGCGAGGGTGGCCGTGATCTCCGGCATCGCCTTCGTGGTCGGCGTGTTCCTGTATTACGTCGCCGCGCCCTGGAATTGGATCGGCCGGACCGATCCGGTCGGCGGCGAGGCCGGCTATGAACAGGTCGCGGCGCGCGCGCGCGAGCAGTTGCGCCAGACCGGCGCGACCTGGATCGCGACATCGGATTATCGCACCTATGCGATGCTGCGCTGGCATTTCAACGGGCAGGTGCCTGTGGTCCAGATCAACGAGCGCGGCAGATTCATGGACTTTCGCGATCCCGGCATGAACGCGATCAAGGATCATCCCGGCCTCTATGTCGCGCGCGAGCCGGACCATCGCCTGCCGCTGTGGGATCTCACCACCGCCAGGCGCCAGCCGCTGGAGCGGGTCGAGCGCGTCTGGCGCGGCGTTGTGATGGATACCTACGCATTGGAAAAATTGACGGGCTGGACACCCGAGCTGTCGCCGCCGCCGGACTCGCCGCTGTTCCGATGGCGCGTGCTGGCGGGGGGATTGCGATTCGATGCCGTGGTTTCGTAGCATCTGCACTCGCAATGACGTTACTCCTGTAGGATGGGTGGAGCGAAGCGATACCCATCAATGCCGGCGCCTGTGGCGATGGGTATCGCTTCACTCCGCCCATCCTACGAAAACACGCTTTCGCGATCTCGCGACGCCTTGCGCCCGAGGTTTGCTGGATAACTTCCGGCCCTCTTGTTCAAAGGGCGCAGGGAAGACCGGGTGCTTGCTGCACCCGCGGTCTCGCGTGCCAACGCACACGGCAAAAGGCGGCACACGAGCATACAGGGCAGCTGGAGCATTCCGGCCTTCCCTGCGCAATGGCTTTACGGCTTACTTCGTGCTCTCCCCGGAGAACGGCTCTTTTGCCTCCGTCGCCTGCGCTTCTTATCGCACGCTTAGCGCCAGCACCGCGGCGCCCGAACCACACGACTTCGCCGTACGCTTCACGCACGCTCGCCTGCGCGCGCTTCACGTCCACCGCATCTCACCGCACGTTCGTGACGATCGCGAGCGCCCCTCTATGGGTGAGACAAGCGGAGTTATGGAGCTGATTTGGCCTGCGGTGGAAGCGGAATATTTTTCCGCGAATGGCTGGACAGGTTTTGACTGATTTGCCCGTCGTGTTGATTTGTCGCAGTCGTGCGCCGAGATTGTGCTTGCGCGTAAAGCAAATCAGTTGGCAGACCCTCGGGTTGTTTGCCTCGGGCTGCCGCATGAGACCACAAACCTTCGTATAGTAGCGGCATCCGTTCGTATCTGCGCTGTTAACCAACAGACGATTGAGCACCTATGTCGCGCGCCTTATCGTCGCTGCAATCGGAGCCGGCCGTCGCAGAAAAATTTCACGGCCAAGGCGATCGAGTGCGGCAACAAATATTTGAGCCGTCCACGGCGACGAATTTTGCTCTTTTCTGCGAGTTGACGGTGAGTGCGGCCTGAGATGCGCGCGGGCGAATTTGTAGTGCCGCGCATCCAGACATGAAGTGACGTCCTGGTTTCCCGGTTATCCAATTTTGGGGTCATTGCCTGAATGTCATCCTCCCTCGGAAAGATCGCGCTCCTGATCGATGGCGCCAATCTTTTTTCAACTGCCAAAACGCTTGGCTTCGATATCGACTACAAGCGGCTGCTCAAGGAATTCCAGAGCAGAGGCACGTTGCTTCGTGCGACCTACTACACCGCGATCATCGAGGATCAGGAATATTCGTCGATCCGGCCCTTGATCGACTGGCTCGACTACAACGGCTACACCGTGGTCACCAAGGCGACCAAGGAATACATCGACGCCAGCGGCCGCCGCAAGGTGAGGGGCAACATGGATGTCGAACTCGCGGTCGATGCCCTGGAACTCGCAGAACATGTCGACCAGATCGTGCTGTTCTCCGGCGACGGCGATTTTCGCTGCCTGGTCGAGGCGCTGCAGCGTCGCGGGGTCCGGGTGACCGTCGTTTCCACCATTTCGAGCCAGCCGCCGATGATCGCCGACGAGTTGCGGCGCCAGGCCGACGTCTTCACCGACCTGACGGAGTTGAAATCCAAGATTGGCCGCGACCCGTCCGAGCGACCGCCCGCGCGGGAGCTGCGCCATCAGATGCCGGAGTTCCTGCAGCGCGACACTAACAATGCGTGAGCACGGTGATCTTCAACGCTTGTCCCGATTGTCGCTTGGTCTGTAACGTGGGCGATAGCGTGCCCACCATCAAGACGTGCGCTATCGCGGCCAGGTTCCGGAAGTAAGGCAATCCGCAGCCATCCCCGCAAGGCGATTACGCCTTTGTTTCTTCCGGCCTCGGCAGGGGTGAGACGCGCTTGGCAAACTCGCGTCCCGGATAGTGCTGGCCGCAATAGGCGACGAGTTCGTCGATAAAGGATTTGGCATACGGGGCCAGAAAGCGCCGCGGATCCCAGGCCACGGCAGTCCATCGCCCGATCGAAGCGGCCCTGTGGACCAGCGGAAAGGCGCGGACCCCGGCGGACGGGATCAGGACATTCGACGGCACGATGGCGACATCGTTCCCGCTTTTTGCCAGCGCGAGGAGCGTGTGAGGCGCTGCGCTTTCGAGGATCACGCGCGGCCTGATGTGTGCGACGTTGCAGGCGGCATCGAACCAACCGCGGGATGCGTAATCCCGCCGCAGCAGCAGCAATGACTCCTCGGCGAGTTCGGCAATCTCCAGCTTCCGCCTGCTTGCGAAGCCATGCCGCGGCGAAACCGCTGCAAGCATATGGACCGGAGCCAGCAACCGGCGGTGATAGCCGTCGTCGGCGGCTGGAATGATCGCGAGATGAACGTCGCCGCGCTGCAGGCGATCCGGAACGCGGGCGCCACCATCCTCGATCAACTCGATGACCACGGAGGGGTGCTTGCGCCGGAATGTGGGGAGGAAATTGGCAAGCACCGTTTCCATGTGTTGGGTGCTGCAGCCGACCCGCAGCGCGCCGGCTTTGCCGGTTCTCAGGGCGCGCGCACGCTCGCCGAACGATTCGGCGTCCTGCAGCAGACGGCGGCCGCGCCGCAGCAGATCCTCGCCTTCGGATGTCAGTTTGATCCCGCGGCCGACGCGATCGAACAACGGAATCCCGAGCTCGCCCTCGAGCGCCTGGATCTGGCGCGAAGCCGCCGGCTGGCTCAGCCGCAGCTGTTGTTGCGCGGCGGCAAAGCCGCCTGCTTCGGCAACGACGACGAAGGTGCGCAGCTGTCTAAGGTCCATTTCAATGCACCAGTTGCATGGATTGACGAATGATAAATGCATTGGACACATTAGGCAAGCCGCGACATCCTTAGGCCGCCAAGCCGAGATTTGTCCAATGGGAGATCGCGATGTTTGAAACCGAGCGCTTCGTTGCCGACTGCCGCGCGGCGTTCGCGGCGGACCCGTCTCACAAGGCCATTCACGAGGTCGTTGCCCGCGCGATGTCCGAACCGGCCGCGGTATTCAAGGGACTCGGCGAGCCGAAGCGTCCCGAAAGCCGCACGCTCTTCCATTCCGAGACGCTGACCATCCTCAACGTGGTATGGCCCCCCGGCTATATCGTGCCGCCTCATGATCATCACATGTGGGCCGTGATCGGCGTTTATGCGGGCCGTGAGGACAACGTCTTCTGGCGGCGCATTCGGGGCGAGCCGAACAGGATCGAGGCTGCCGGCGCCAGGGCCTTGTGCGCGCGCGATACCGTGCCGCTCGGTACCGACATCATCCATTCGGTGATCAACCCGATCGATCGGCTGAGCGGCGCAATCCATGTCTACGGCGGCGATTTCTTTGCCACAGAGCGGAGCAAATGGGATTCGTTGACGCTTAAAGAGGGCCGCTCCGACCGCGAAGAAGCGCGCCGCAACTTCGAACGGGCGAGTGCGCGTTACGAAGCAGGTCTGCCCGAGGCCGCCGGCTGACCGCGGCGGGCTTGAAGAAGTAGCCCCGCGGAATCGAACCTCACTCCTCGCCGTCGCGCTTGCGCAGCAAATCCTTGGCGAGATCGGCAAGTGCCGGGCGCGGCAATGCGGTGAACGGCAGCGGGCGCGTGACGTCGATCGCGGCGAGCCCAAGCCTTGCCGTGAGTAGCCCGTTCAGCACACCTTCGCCGAGCCGCTGCGACAGCTTTGCCGCGATGCCGTGGCCGAGCATCTGTTGCACCAGGCTGTCGCCGACCGCCATGCCGCCGGTGATCGCGAGATGGCCGATGACATGACGTAGCAGGCTGATCATGCCGAGCGTGCCGGGTCTCCCGCCATAGAGCCGCGCCAGTTGCCGGATCAGCCGCATCGCGGCGACGAACACGAACAGCACGTCGATCAGCGCGCGGGGGCTGACGGCTGTCACCACCGAGACGCGCTGCGCGGCCGTTGAAACCAGCCGGCGCGCTTCCTCGTCGAGCGGCGCCATCAATTCGCGCTCGGCCAGCTTGATCATGTCGGCGCCGTCGATGATGTCGTCGGCGTGGCTCACCAGCGCGGCGCGGGCGCGCGCCAGTTGCGGGTTCTGATGCGCGAGCTTCAGCAAATCGTTGACGACGGCGCGGCTCTCGGCGCGGTCGTCGCTGCGCAGCACGTCGGTGGCGCGCTGATGCAGCTTTTCGATCGCCGCCAGCCGCGCCAGCCCGAAGACTTCGCGGCCGATCACGACCGCCAGCGCCAGCGCCGCGGCGGCAGCGAAGGCCAGCGCGACGTAGCCCAATGTCTGGCTACGCGCAAAGAGGTCCTCGATCAGGTTGACGACGCCGAGCCCTGAGGCCAGCAGCACCAGCCCGCCGACGGCGGACCAGAACAGCGTGCCCCAGCGAAAGCCGCGGCGCGACCGGAACACGCGGCGCATCGATCGGTACCGGCAGCAGTCGCGGGATCGGTTTCGGGCGTGATGTGCACGGTGCCGCGGGCAGGGCGTCCGGTTTCATCCGGGACCCATCACGACCACGCCGGGATCGTCGAGCTTGAACGTCGCCGGCCGCCGATGCGGCGTTTTCTCGCTCATTGCAGTCGGTCTCCGATCAGGAACTGGAGGGCGCGGTCGAGGCGGATGTGAGGCAATGCGGGCTCGTCGTTGGCCGTGCGCTCCAGCAGCGGCGGCCGGAACCGGAGGAAACGGAAATCGGCCTGTTCGAAAGCGGTGCTGGAAAGGCCGCGAAAGCCGCCGTTGAACAGTTCCTCGGGGTCCGCGGGCAGGTCGCCCGGAAACGTCGCGACTTCAGTCTCGCCGTCGAAGGCCTCGCCATTGGCGCTCTCGCCGGGCGCGGGCGTGCCGATAATGGACGGCAGCTTCTCCCGGCCGCGTGCGACCTGCGCCTCGCGCGTGGCGCGCACCGCCGATAGCGCGATCACGTCGATTGTCGCACCGGCATATTCGGCACGCTCGGTCGCCTTGGCGACCGCCCGCCGCAGCACGGCTTCGAGCCGGTCATGGCTCTGATGGTGCAGATGGTCGGCCTTGGTGGCGGCGAACAGAATGCGATCGATCCGGGGACGAAAGAGAGTGCTCAATATCGTGCCGCGGCCGATGCGGAAGCAATCGAGGATGCCTGTCAATGCGGCTTCGAGATCGTGCAGCGCTTCCGGCCCGGCATTGAACGCGGCGAGCGCATCGACCAGCACGATCTGCCGGTCGAGCCGGGCAAAATGATCGCGGAAGAACGGGCGCACCACGACGTCCTTGTAGGCCTCGTAGCGCCGCCGCATCATCGCCCACAGCGAACCGTCGGGTGCGTTGCCGTCGGCCGCGACATCGAGCGGCGCAAAGGTCAGCGCCGGTGTATCAGCCAGATTGCCCGGCATCAGGAAACGCCCGGGCGGCAGCAGGCTCATCGCAAAACGTTCGTCGCGGCAGGCGCGCAAATAATCGGTGAACAGTTTGGCGGCGGCGAGCGCCGCCTGCTCGTCCTCGCGGCCTTCGGCCGAAAGCGTCTTCAGATGTTCATGCCACGGCGCGGCCAGTTTTGCGCGCGGGCCTTCGCGCGACAGCGCAAGACTCTCCGCCGACCATTGCTCAAAGCTCTTGTTGAGCAACGGGAGATCGAGCAGCCACTCGCCGGGGTAGTCGACGATATCGATGGTGAGCGTGCGGTCGGCGCCGTTCTGCCGCTGGTAGTCGATGACGAGGCGCAGTTCGCTGATGTCCGTGGTCGAGCTTGGCCAGCGCCGCTCCTCGATCAGGGTGCGGACGTGGTTCTCATAGGCGAAGCGCGGCACGGCGTCGTCCGGCTGCGGTGCCAGCCGGGCGCGGGCGATCCGGCCCGTGGCGTACGGCTCGAAGATGGGGAACCTTCCGCCGCGGGTCAGGCCGTGGATCAGCGCTGTTATGAACACGGTCTTGCCGGCGCGCGACAGGCCTGTGACGCCGAGCCGCACGGTGGGATTGAAGAAGCTGTCGCCGTAGTCCAAGAGCGCCCGTGCCGACAGGCGCGCTTCCTCGACGATGTCTGAAAAACGGGGGGCCATGCGGGCGTGGAAAGCTCGATGTCGGAGGAGCATTGGTGGGCAATTACCGGAAAAATGGCGATTGGCCAGCCAAAATCAAGCTCTCGTGATGGGCCGACCACGGGCTTCTACGGATATCGCCTTGTCACCCGCAGCACGAAAATGCCACGGCTGTGGAATACGACACCTCCTGCTTTCGCGGATGACGACGGCCGCCGGTGGCGTTGAACGGTTCGTTAACCTCGGAAGACCCAAGTCTTGATCGCTTCCTCACCAGCTTCTCGCGGGCCTGCATGACCATCTTCAGACTGAAACAACTCGCCTCGACATCCTTCCATGCGGCGGCCGACGCCATGCACTGGAACTACGACCGCGCCGAGCTGATCGCCGATGGCGTCGTGCATGTCGTCGGCGTCTGTCTCGGCCTTGTCGCGGCCACGGCGCTGATCGTGCTGACCGCGGTCTATGCCAGCGCGTTCGAAATCGCGGTGGTGTCGGTCTATGTCGCGGGCCTGCTGGCGATGCTGACGCTGTCGGCAATGTATAATCTCTGGCCGGTGTCACGCGCCAAATGGGTGCTGCGGCGCTTCGATCATTCGGCGATCTATCTCTTGATCGCCGCCACCTATACCCCGTTCATCGTGCAGCTGAAGGAGAGCTATCTCGCCCTCGCGCTGCTCGCCGGAGTGTGGTGCGTCGCGATCGGCGGCGTGGCGTTGAAGCTTGCGCGCCCGGGGCGATACGATCGGTTGGCCGTGGGGCTCTATCTCGCGTTGGGCTGGAGCGGCGTGATGCTCGGCGATGCGGTGGTCAAGGCGGTGCCGCCGCTGGCGCTGGGCCTGGTGGTGGCGGGCGGCGTGCTCTATAGCCTCGGCGTGATCTTCCATGCGTGGCAGCGGCTGCGCTTCCAGAACGCGATCTGGCACGGCTTCGTCTTGCTCGGCGCCGCCTGCCATTATACGGCTATTCTCGATATGATGATCCTGACGTAAGATCATAATAAACGGGAGGAGCGGCCATGCAGGTGACCGGCAAAGTCGTGGTTGTCACCGGTGGCGGCAACGGCATCGGGAAGGCGATGTGCGAGGCCTTTCATCGCGCCGGCGCCGCCAAGGTGGTTGTCGCCGATATCGATCCCGACGGCGCGCGCGCCGTCGCCACCCCGATCGGCGGGGCGGCCTTCAAGTGCGATGTCGGAAAGGAAAAGGACATCCTTCACGTCATCGAGGAGACCGAACATCAGTTCGGCCCGATCGCGCTGTTCTGCTCCAATGCCGGCATCGGCGGCGGCTTCGATCCGCTGTCCGTCAACGCCGGCGGAACCTCCGACGAACCCTGGTCGCGAAGCTGGGCCGTGCACGTCATGGCGCATGTCTATGCGGCGCGGCACCTGATCCCGCGCATGAAGGCGCGCGGCGGCGGCTATTTCCTCAACACGATTTCGGCGGCGGGATTGCTGTCGCAGGTCGGCAGCCCGGCCTATTCGACCACCAAGCACGCCGCGGTGGGGTTTGCCGAAAATCTCGCGATTTCGCACAAGGCCGACAACATCAAGGTGTCGATCCTGTGCCCGCAGGGTGTCGACACCAACATGCTGCGCTCGATCCCCAAGGGCCCGCAATCCGGCGACGGCGACCTTTCGCCGGAGCAGGTGGCGCAGGACGTGCTGAAGGGACTGGAAGCGGAAACCTTTGTGATCCTGCCGCACCCGCAGGTGCTGGGCTACATGCGCAAGAAGACCGAGAATTACGACCGCTGGATTCGGGCATGGCGAAGATCCAGGCGAAGATGCGCGAGAGTTACGGGAAGTGAGAGCGTAGCCCGGATTGCGCTGCGCTCCATGCGGGCTACGTTCGCTCCCCGTCATTGCGAGGAGCGAAGCGACGAAGCAATCCATCGTGCGGCAAGCGGAAGCATGGATTGCTTCGCTTCGCTCGCAATGACGGGGATAGAATCGCGTTTCAATTCTTCTGCGCGTAAAGCAGCGGCACGGCGGAATCCACCATCACCTCGATCAGGCCAGTGCCATGATGCGAAAGCCCGTGGCTGAGCGCGCCTGCGAGCTCGGATGATTTCGTCACCCGCACGGCGTGGCAGCCCATGCCTTCGGCGAGTTTGACGAAATCGATGCCGGGCAGTTCGAGGCCGGGCACATTGCGCACCTGCATCACCTGGCTGAACGAGCGCATCGCGCCGTAGCCGGCGTTGTTGATGACGACGACCGTGAGCGGCAGCTTGCGTTGCGCTGCGGTCCACAGCGCCTGGATCGAATACATCGCCGAGCCGTCGCCGATCAGGCAGACGGTGCGCGCCGCCGGCCGTCCCAGCGCCATGCCGACGGCGGCAGGCAGGCTGTAACCGAGGCCGCCGCTCGACATGGTGTAAAAACTGTCCTGGCCGCGCATCGGCATGAATTTTTGCATCGCCGGGCGGTGCGAGGGCGCTTCCTCCAACAGCACGGCATTGGCGGGCATGGCTTCCGACAGCGAATGCAGCAGGAATTCGACCGGCAGCGGATCGGCTGCGGATGGCGCCGGCGGCAGCGTGCGGCCCGCAGGCATCGCGCGCTTCGTTTCGGGCAATAGCTCCAGCAGCATTGCGAGCGCCGGCTTCATGGTCGCTACGATGCTGGTGCCGGATGGCGTCACCGCAGCCGCATCCGGATCGTCGGTGATCTGGAAGATCGCAGTCGCGCCGTCGAAGATCGCGGCATGGCCCTCGACATGGAAGGTGAACACCGGCGCGCCGATGACGACCACGAGGTCGTGATCGCGCAGCGCATCCGATAGCTGTCCCGGCGAGGCGTGCAGGAAGCCTGCGAATTGCGGATGACGCTCGGGGAATGAGCAGCGCGCCGAGAACGGGCTGACCCATATGGCCGCTTTTGCTTTTTCCGCGACCTGCACCATCAGGTCGACGGCGCCGGCGCGGTCAACGCCGGGGCCGACGACCAGGGCAGGGCGCTTGCTGCCGGCGAGCGCGGCGACCAGTGCCTTCATGCCTTCCGGATCGGGACCGAGTTCGCGGCTGACGCGGCGGGCTTCGATCGGCTGCGTCGGGCGCGTCCAGTCGTCGATCGGGATTGAGACGAAGGTCGGTCCGCAGGGCGGCTGCATCGCGACGTAATAGGCGCGCGCGATCGCCGCCGGCACGTCTTCAGGCCTTGCCGGCTCGACGCTGTATTTGACATACGGCCGCGGAAATTCGGAGGCGCGCTCGGCGTAGAGAAACGCCTGCAGCGGCAGGATCGAGCGGGCCTGCTGGCCGGCGGTGATGACCAGCGGCGTCTGGTTGCGGTGGGCGGTGTAGATATTGCCGAGCGCATTGCCGACGCCGGCGCCGGAATGCAAATTGACGAAGCCGGCGTTGCGGGTTGCCTGCGCATAGCCGTCCGCCATGCCGACGACGCTAGCCTCCTGCAGGCCGAGCACGTAATCGATGTCGTCGGGCCAGTCGCTGAGGAACGGCAGTTCGGTCGAGCCGGGATTGCCGAACACGCGCTTGATGCCGAAGGCGCGGAGCAGGCCGAAGGTGGCGTCCTTGACGGTGGTGGCGGTGGCGGGTTTGCGGGACGACATTGATGACCCTCGCTGATCTAGGATTCCGTCATTGCGAGCGAAGCAATCCATGCTTCAACGCGGGGATAGATGGATTGCTTCGCTTCGCTCGCAATGACGGTGATCACCACGTCGCCGTGCCCTTCATCGTGGGCTGGCCCTCGGCGTTGGCGATCCACAATTCCATGCCGGCGCTGGTTTCGTTGGCGTTGATCGAGAACTCGGTGCCCTCGAACAGCGGCTGCAGGCCGCGATAGCTGAATTTTTTCGGCGCGCTGTCGCCGTGAAGCTTTGCGGCGAATTCGACGATCAGCGCTGCCTGCAAGGGTCCATGGAAGATCAGGCCGGGATAGCCCTCGACCTTGGTGACGTAGTCGCGGTCGTAGTGGATGCGGTGGCCGTTGAAGGTCAGCGCCGAGTAGCGAAACAGCAGCACGGGATCGCTGACATGGCTCTCGCGATGTTTTGCCACCGGCGGCGGCGGAGGGGCCTTGGCGGCCGGGGCTGCGCCGCCCATGTCGCGATAGACGATGTCCTGCCGCTCGCGGATCGCCGTGCCGCGCAGCGTCGTGACGGTGTGTTCGACCGAGACGAAGCAGAGCACGCCGGTGGAGCCGGTCTTCATCGTCACGTCTGATATCCGCGAGATGCGCGTCGCTTCATCGCCGACGCGCAGGGGTCTGAGGAACTGGATTTCGCCACCGGCCCACATCCGGCGCGGCAGCGGCACCGGCGGCAGGAAGCCGCCGCGGGTTGGATGGCCGTCGGGGCCGAGCATCGACATCGGAAACACCGGCTGTGCCAGGCACCAATGCGTGGTCCACGGCGCGGCGTCGCCCGTCGTGGGTTCGCCGATGTCCTGGAACAGTGTCGCGCGCAAACCCTTCACCAGCTGCGCGGTGACGATGTCGGTCGCTTCGGTGCTGCGGCCGATCCATTGCCGCAGATGGTCGAGGTCGAGGGCGTTGGTCATGACTTGATGCTCCGGGCGCGGGGAGCTTTGGGAACTTCAACGTGGTCGCCGATGGCAGGCACCGCGCCGTAATGCCTTGGCTCGCCGACGAAGATCGCAGCGGGCGCGGCGTAGCTCACCTTGCCGTTCGGCGTATCGACCTCGATCCTGCGAAGATGCGGGTGCACGGCGAGGTCGGCCATGGTGTTCACCTCGGCAAACGCGATATCGGCATCGGCCAGGCGCTTGAGCAGATCGACGCGCGTCATCGTCGCAAAACTGTCCGCCACCGTCTTGTCGGTGAGTGAGCGGTTGCGTACGCGCTCGACCATGTTGGCAAGGCGCGGATCGTTCGGCAGGTCGGGCTGATCCAGCACCTCGGCACAAAGCTTCTTCCACTCGCGCTCGCTCTGGATCGAGATCAAAATGCCCTTGCCGTCCTTTGAGTTGAACACGCCGTAGGGCGCGATCGAGGGATGGGCCAGCGCCATCCGCTTCGGCGGATTGCCGGCTTCCGAATTGATCAGCGGCACCGCCATCCAGTCGGCCATCACGTCGAACATCGAGATCCGGATATCGGCGCCCTTGCCGGTGCGCCCGCGCGCGATCAGCGCCTCGAGGATCGAGGCATGCGCGGTGGCGCCGGTGGCGATATCGACGACGGAGATGCCGACGCGCGACGGGCCCTCGGGGCCGCCGGTGATCGAGGCAAGGCCGCTCTCGGCCTGGATCAGCAGGTCGTAGGCCTTGCGGTCGGCATAGGGGCCGTCGTCGCCATAGCCGGAAATGGTGCAGCAGATCAACGCCGGATAATCTTTTCGCAGCCGCTCCAGCGAGAAGCCGAGCTTGTCCATCGAGCCGGGCTTGAGGTTCTGCAGCAGCACGTCGGCGCTTGCGATCAGCTCTTCGAGCGCGGCGCGGCCTTCCCTGGTGGCGAGATCGATCACCACGGAATTCTTGCCGCGGTTGAGCCAGACGAAATAGCTGCTCTGGCCCTTTGCGGCGGCGTCATAGCCGCGGGCAAAGTCGCCCTCGGGGCGTTCGACCTTGACGACATGCGCGCCGGCGTCCGCCAGCCGGGAGCTGCAGAACGGCGCGGCGACCGCCTGTTCGACGGAGACGACGATCAATCCTTCCAATGGCAGCATCTGATGTTCTCAGTAGGAGCGGGGCAGGCCGAGCACGTGCTCGGCGACGAACGACAGGATCAGATTGGTCGAGATCGGCGCCACTTGATACAGCCGCGTTTCGCGGAACTTGCGTTCGACATCGTATTCTTCCGCGAAGCCGAATCCGCCATGGGTCTGCACGCAGGCATTGGCCGCGTCCCAGGACGCATCTGCCGCCAGCATCTTGGCCATGTTGGCTTCGGCGCCGCAATCGAGGCCGGCCTCGTATTTGCGGGTGGCTTCCTTCACCATCAGTTCGGCCGCGCGCATCTGTGCGTAGGCCTTGGCGATCGGGAACTGGATGCCCTGATTCATGCCGATCGGGCGGCCGAACACGGCACGCTCTTTCGCGTAGTTGGTGGCCTTGGCGATGAACCATTTGGCGTCGCCGATGCATTCGGCCGCGATCAGGATGCGCTCGGCATTCATGCCGGAAAGAATATAGCGAAAGCCCTTGCCCTCGTCGCCGATCAGGTTTTCGGCGGGCACCTTCATGTCCGTAAAGAACACTTCGGTCGTGGCGTGGTTCATCATGGTGCGGATCGGGCGGATTTCGAGACCCTTGCCCTTCACCTCGCGCATGTCGACGATGAACACGGACAAACCGTCGGTACGCTTCTTGGCTTGTTCCTTCGGCGTGGTGCGCGCGAGCAGGATCATCAGGTCGGAATGTTCGGCGCGGCTGGTCCAGATCTTCTGGCCGTTGACGATGTAGTGGTTGCCGTCGCGCCTGGCGACCGTCTTCAGCGAGGAGGTGTCGGTGCCGCTGGTCGGCTCGGTGACGCCGAACGCCTGCAGCCGCAATTTGCCGCTGGCGATCCCGGGCAGATATTTCGCCTTCTGGGCGTCGTTGCCGTGCCGCAGCACGGTGCCCATCGTGTACATCTGGGCGTGGCAGCCGCCGCCGTTGCAGCCCGCGCGCTGGATCTCTTCCAGGATCGCGGCCGCCGCCGACAGCTTCAGCCCGGAGCCGCCATATTCCTCGGGGATCAGGACCGAGAGGTAGCCGGCTTCCGTCAGCGCGTCGACGAACTCTTTCGGGTACGCCATCTGGCGATCGAGCTTGCGCCAGTATTCGCCGGGGAACTGGGCGCAGAGCTTTGCGACGGCGTCGCGGATGTCGTGGAATTCGTCTTGTTGTTCTTGTGCGGTCATTTGATTTTCTGGCGATGGATACGGGTTGATGTCAATTGCCTTGGGAGCGGGCCGTTGTGAAATCGCGGCCGGTCTCCTATGCTGAATTGTTATAGCGTATGAACCTGCCTTCGAAGATTGGCAAGCAATGGATATCAGGCAGCTCAGGACCTTCAGTTGCGTGGCGGAGCTCGGCAGCCTCAGCAAAGCCTCCGACACGCTGCGGGTGGCGCAGCCGGCGCTGAGCCGCCAGATCAAGTTGCTCGAGCATGAATTGCGCGCCGATCTGTTCACAAGAAACGGCCGCGGCATGGTGCTGACCGATGCCGGCCGGCTGCTGCTGGCGAGGACGGCCGGCATCGTCCGGCAGATCGACCAGGTGCGCGACGAGATCCAGTCCGCAGGCGGCCCGCCGTCGGGCCGGGTCGTGCTCGGGCTGGTGCCGACCGTGAGCTGCGTGATTTCGGCGCGGCTCGCCCGGCGCACCGTCGACAGATATCCGGGCATCTCGCTCTGCATTGTGGAAAGCTACAGCGGCCATCTGATGGAATGGCTGCACCGCGGCGAAATGGATCTGGCGCTGATCTACGGGCCGTCGAGCGACCTGCATCTCACCGTGCAGAGCCTCGGCCGCGATCCCATCGTCGCCGTAGGGCCGCGCGGCAGCGGACTGGCGCAGAGGAAACAGGTCGATATCGGCTGGCTGCTGAAACAGCGCCTCGTGCTGCCCAGTCATTCGCACGGCCTCCGGGCGCTGATCGAGCAGGCGGCGGCGAAGAAGAAACTGAAGCTCGACGTCAAGCTGGAAGCGGATTCGTTTCGGGTGCTGACCAGTCTCGTCGAGGAAGGGTTGGGATACACGCTGTTGCCGCCTTCCTCGGTGCGCAATGAGGTCGCGAGCGGCCGGCTGGAAACGGCCGCGATAGCAAAACCGTCGCCGATGCGCGAACTGACCCTTGCGTCTCCCATCGATCATCCCGGCTCGACTGCCATCACGCTGGTGACCGAGCTGCTCCGCGACGAACTCACCGCCTGCCGCGAAGAGGGCCTCTGGGACATCAAGCTCGCCTGAGCCGATGTGAGGGCCTGGGATTGGCTTAGAACAAAATGGTCCGGCCAGGCATTCTCATCTGGCTACAGCTGTCATGCCGCAATTGTATAGGGCGACACGACGCGTGCCGCAGAACGCGTTCGCGTCCCTTTGGGCGCGGCCCGGCAACCGGCGACAGCATCGGCATTCAGCCGTGATACGCAAACAGCTCGATCGGCTCGTTGAAGCCGCGCACCGGATGTTCGCCGACGCGTTCGAGATCGAAATCGCGTTCGACGAAGTCGGCGAAGGCGCGGGACAGCAGCACCGTTCTGCCCAATTGTTTGGTGAGGGTTTCGAGACGCGAAGCCATGTTGACCGCAGGACCGATCACCGTGAAGTCGAGCCGGCTGCGCGATCCGATATTGCCGTACATGACGTCTCCGACGTGGACGCCGATGCCGTAATTCAGTGGCGCACGGCCGGTTTCGCCGTTCTTTTCGTTCAGGGCAACCATGGCCTGACGGGCCTCAGTCACGGCATGCAGCAGATTTGCGCAGGCTTGAGGCTGGCTGAGCGGAAAAATCGCAAGCAGGCCGTCGCCGATGAATTTCAGTATTTCCCCGCCATGTCGTGCAATCGGCTCCGACATCGCGTCGAAATAGCCGTTGAGAAGATCAATGACGTCATCGCGCGGCCAGTTGTCGGAAATCTTGGTGAAATCGCGCAGATCGCAGATCATGATCGCGGCGCGTACCGTCGTCCCGCTTCCGCGCCGGGTGGCGCCGGCCAGAATCAGCTCGCCGGCATGCGACCCGACATAGGTTTCGAGCAGCGTTCGCGCCAGCCGGTTTTTCATGCGGATTTCGCTGACCAGCGCGAGAGTCGGCAACAGCTTCAACAGGCGCGGGATATGCGCGTCGTCGAAACCACCTGGCCGGTCGGTTGCGAAGGTCACGATATGCCGCTTGCCGAGCGTATGGTACAGCGGCCACGCCACATAGTCGGTCAGGCCGTTCGCCCGCATCTCGTCATAGATGGCGTGCTTGCGGCCCAGCGACGGATCGCGTTCGAGATTCTCGCGCACTTCGGTGGCGCCGTCGTGGATTTCGTTGGCGGGACTACCAATGTATTCGGATCGCTCCCTGACATCATAGTCGACCCTCGCAAGCTCGGCCTCGCGCATCCCGTCGGCCCACATGATCCGGGCGCCGAGCCATTGCGGATGGTGGATCAGGAGATGAAGCGACGCCCGCTTGACGGGAATGCCGGCTCGCTGGAGCCGGACACAGAGCTCAGCGAAAATATTGTCGATGAAGCGCTCATCGCGCGTGTCATTCGTCAGCCAGTGCAAAACGTCGCTGTCGGAATGCGCGGCGGCGGGATCGATGTTTTGCGGCGCGTTCATATCTTGCTCCCGGGCAGTGACCTGGATCGACGGTGCAGGATATGTCGTGTCTCCGCTCGACGGCGTCAACGGGTGTTCGCCGCACTCTGCTTGCGCGCATCTGGCCGTCGGCGGGTGGCCGCGTGTCCGGCAAAACGCTGGTCGGAGCCGGTCCGACTTCCGCTCCTGTGAAGGCTTGCGTACGCCGGCCCCCCGGTGTGCGCCGCGCCACCTTCATGGGGCCGGCATCCGCAAACCTTCACACAAGCGAAAATGCCGATGGCGGCAACTCGGCGGCGGCCAGCCGATTTCGCAGCACCGCCACTCGATCAGCAGCATGGTGACGAAGATTGGCCACCATGCTGCTGTCGTCGGGATTAAGGTAGCACGTTGGTGAAGCCTCCACCCACTCCGAGACCGCCATTGTTGGAGAAGGCACCGCTCAAGGCCGCGCCATTCGGACCGGCCACAGCACCGGACTGACCGGTTGACTGGCCGATGGATGTGCCAATGCCCGCACTGAGGCTCCCCGCTGGCGTGGCAACGGCAACGCCGCTGCCCACCGAGGTATTGACGCCACTGGCCCCCGACGCAGCCGCAGCGTTGCCCAACGCTCCAGCGCCGGTGAGCGTGGTCACATTACCGAGATTGGCACCGCCACCGATGGCGAGCGTGGAGCCGGCATCAGCCGGAACAGCGTCGCACAGCAGGGCGATGAACGCGGCACTCATCAACAGCTTCTTCATTGTGACTTCTCCTTCCTTGGGATTTCCGCCACGGCGGTTGCCGGGGCGGCAGATGCCGCCGTGTGAGACTTTTCACCACTAGCCGCCGCCTTCTTCGGTGAAGAATGGCTGACGGTGCGGGCCCAGACACGGCAGCTCAGCTGGGCCACATCGTAATCCTTGCAAAGTCGGGTCTTTCCGGTCGTGCCTTCCACCAGCCAGATGTCGCCACCAGTGTAAGGCTGCTCGTCGGAGGCTTGCGCTTCCGCCACACGTGCGGGGAGCGGCCGCGGGTCAGAATTGCCCTGCGCGCGCTGCGGCAGGTATTTGTCGCAAACCTCCGGCATCGAGCGGTAGATGTCGCTGTTGAGGCAAAGTCGCGCCACCGCGGCCTTCTTCAAGCCCATGCTCCACAGCGTTCGCGCATCGAGCCGCGCCGCGCAGGCGGGATCAGGGACCGTGGTGCCGAAGCTGATTCCGGTCCCGACGAACGCTCCACCGGCGGAGACCGACCCGAGGCACGTTTCGAGGCCGGCTGCCGCGAGGCCCGGCGAAAAAACGCTCGGTACGTTCCTGATCGTCTGATCGGCCGGCACGCTGCTGCTGCTGGTGATCGACGCGATCCCCGTGCCGCCCTGCCCCGAGATTGACTGGGAACTTGACGTCGATCCTGCGACGCCGACGCCCGTACCCGTTGCTGTCGATGATTGAGCCCATGCAGGCCCGGTCGCCGCCATCGCAACGATGGCAGCCAACAATAGCCGCTTCATGTGTGGTTCTCCGCGCGCCGGTGCAGTGAGGATTCACATCCGCATTCACAACCGTCCGCCGACGGCACACGAAGAAGAAAGGGCTTCCCTGTTTTTCGCTGTTCACGAGACGCACCGCATCGGTGAGCTCCGCGATCAGTTCAATTTATCTTAATTTTTAAGTTTTGCTTCAGCAGACTTGTTTCGTGGTTAACAGGCGGTACGCCAGGACATTTGCTCGCGGGCTGCAGGTCCTACGAGACAGCGGTGATCTCCGTCGAACTGGATTTTCTGGGTGAACGGTCTTCGTCGCACTGAAATAGATCGTTGCGTCAGGTTTGCATCGATCTACAAACGAAGGCGCCGGAAGCATGCAGTCGCTGCCAAAAGGTAAAGTTTGATTTGGGCAGGAACGATGTCGGCCGGTCTGCTTAGGGTCGTCCGTATCGGTTTACCCGCCGTCCGTCGCTTCCGGTCTACTGCGAAAAACGGACTCGTTAGATCTGCCCGGTTGGTCCGGTTCGTGCCAATTGGCGACATACGACCGATGGCGCATAGAATTCAGTTTTCTCCGTCGAGTGTCGCCATGAACGAGCTTCCAACAGGCCGAGCCAAACTCTACTGGCTGATTGATCTATTCCTGTCCGATCATCATAACATACGCACGTTCTGCAGCGAGTTTGAGCGAGCCTACAATGTTGAGGTCAACCGCGCCGAGTTATGTCAGATGATGGGATAGAGCGAACCTCGGCCATACACGTCTCGACCGAGACGGATGACTTGTGGTGAGAGCGGACAAGGGAAGGTCCGCTGTTTAACTTCCGAAATTGTGAAGCGGGCGTTCGGTGAACGCAATTCAAGTCCTGCTCCGGTTAGGTAAATGACCGAAGGACGCTGCCGCTCGGCAACATCATCCTGCCAACGTGGTGATGTGCCACTGGCGGAGCCATCTGCGCGGCTGTGTACGACTTCAAGTACCGCGACGCGCAGGCCGCTCTCGGATCTTTACCCGAATCGAGGGCGGGTAAAGCAGCTTGCGCAAGCAAGTTAGAGACGACCATGAGACGGCGCCGGCGGGATTGTCGTCGTGATTGCATTTTCCGAAGCATCGTTCAATTCTCGCTCAGCCTGAAGGTAGAACTCTTCGTCTCTATCTTTCGGCTCGCCCGCTTGCTGCCACAGTTCGTAAGCTCGCTGCGTGAGCTTCATCTTCTGCGAATCTGTCACTTTGATCTCCTTCGAGCTGGTTTCGGGGACGACCAAAACACGAGGGGGCCTCCCAAGGTTGCGATCAACCAGAGAATCTCCGAGCCGATACTAGAATATTTTTCGGCTTTCAGCGGGGCGCGGGGTGTCAGGAATTTCCTTACGCGGCGAAGCAGCCCCGACTCGCCATCATGAGTGCATAGACGTCGCAACAATGCGGACGTTCCGGCAGGCCGCAGCTTGATGGCGACAATGCGGACATCAGCCGCGCCGGTAAAGCTTTTGCGTTGATCGCTTCCGCAGGATCAGGCGGCAAGATCAGTCGGCAAGATCAGTCGGACTGAGCTCGCTGCTCAACCCGGAATGCGCACCGGCAGTTGCTCGATGCCGCGCACGAAGCTCGAATAGACCCGCTTCGGTTCGCCGACCACCTCGATGCGGTCGAATCGCCTCAGCATTTCCTGCCACACGATCTTGAGCTGCAGCTCGGCGAGCCGCATGCCGACGCAGCGGTGGATGCCGAAGCCGAACGACAGATGGGTGCGGGGCCGGGCGCGGTCGATGATGAATTCGTCCGGACGGTCGATGCCTTCCTCGTCGCGGTTGCCCGAGACGTACCACATCACGACGCGGTCGCCTTTCTTGATCTTCTTGCCGCCGACCTCGGTATCGACCAGCGCGGTGCGGCGCATATGGGCGAGCGGCGTCTGCCAGCGGATCACCTCCGGCACCATGGAATTGATCAGCGCCGGGTTTTCGCGCAGCTTCCGGTACTGGTCGGGGTGCTCGTTCAGCGCCAGTACCGAGCCGCTCATGGTGTTGCGGGTGGTGTCGTTGCCGCCGACGATCAGCAGGATGATGTTGCCCATCAGGTTATCGGGGTCCATGTGCCGCGTCGCATCGCTATGCGCCATCATCGACAGCAGATCATTGCGCGGCGGCGCATTGACGCGCTCGTTCCAGAGTTTGGAGAAATAGGCGTAGCACTCGTCCATTTCCTGGCGCCGCTGCTCGGGCGATTCCACGACGCCGCTCTTGGGCAGCGCGGTCGAGACGTCGGACCAGCGCGTCAGCTTGCGGCGCTCCTCCCAGGGGAAATCGAACAGCGTCGCCAGCATCTGCGTGGTCAGTTCGATCGAGACGCGCTCGACGAAGTTGAAGGTCTCGTTGCGCGGCAAATTGTCCAGCACCTTTTGCGCGCGCTCGCGGATCAGTTTTGCCAGCTCATCCAGATGCGTCGGCGTGAACATCGGCGACACCGTCTTGCGCTGCGCCGAGTGCCGCGGCTGATCCATCGCGATGAAGCTCGGATAGTCGTAGCCGGGCGGCACGTCGCGGATCGAGATGCCGCCGAGCGTCGAGTCGGAGGAAAACATGCCGTGATTGGTATCGACATGCATGATGTCGTTGTATTTGGTCACCGACCAATAGGGCTCGATCGGCGCGTTGGTGCAGTAATGCACCGGCTCTTCCTTGCGCAGCCGCTCGAACCACGGCCACAGCGTATCGTTCTGGAACAGCCTTGGCGCACCGGGGTGAAAATCCCTGAGCGGCGTCGAATAGGCCTCCTCGCGCGCGGCGCGCAGAAGCTCTTTCTTGTCGGCTCTGACGGCGGTCTGGACGTTCATTTTTCGATCATCCCAAGTGATAGGGCCCAAGGTTTAGCCGGCGATCCGGACCGGCAGGGTCTCGTAGCCTTTGACGAAACTCGAATACACCCGCTTGGGTTCGTCCACCATCTCAATATTATCGAACCGCTTGAGAATTTCTTCCCAGATGATCTTGAGTTGCAGCTCGGCCAGCCGGATTCCGACGCAGCGATGGATGCCGAAGCCGAACGAAACGTGGGTACGCGGCCGGGCGCGGTCGATAATGAATTCGTAGGGCCGCTCGATCATATCCTCGTCACGGTTGCCCGAGACGTACCACATCACGACCTTGTCGCCCTTCTTGATCTGCCGGCCGCGGAACTCGAAATCTTCGAGCGCGGTGCGGCGCATATGCGCCAGCGGCGTCTGCCAGCGGATCACCTCGGGGACGAAACTGTCGATCAGCTCCGGATTGTCGCGCAGCTTGCGGTACTGGTCCGGATTCTTGTTCAGCGCGTAGACGCTGCCCGACAGCGTGTTGCGGGTGGTGTCGTTGCCGCCGACGATCAGCAGGATCAGGTTGCCGAGAAAGTTCTTCGGATCCATGTCGCGGGTGGCGTCGCTATGCGCCATCATCGACAAGAGGTCGCTCTTCGGCGGCTGGCTGCTGCGCTCTTTCCAGAGGTGAGCGAAATAGGTCGCGCATTCCATCAGTTCGGCCTGGCGTTCTTCCTCGGTGGCAACAAGGCCGCCGGGGCCGGGAAGGGTGGTCGCGACGTCGGACCAGCGCGTCAGCTTGCGACGGTCTTCCCAGGGGAAGTCGAACAGCACGGCGAGCATCTGCGTGGTGAGCTCGATCGAGACCTGGTCGACCCAGTCGAACACCTCGTTTCTCGGAAGGTTGTCGAGGCATTCGGCGGAACGCTTGCGAATGTTGATCGCGAGCTGATCGAGATGGGTGGGCGTGAACATCGGCGCCACGGTCTTGCGCTGCGCGGAGTGGCGCGGCTGGTCCATGGCGATGAAGCTTTCGCGGCGCAGGTCGGGCGCGACGTCGCGGATGGTGATGCCGCCGAGCGAAGCCGCCGACGAGAACACCGCATGATTGGTCTCGATATCCATGATGTCGTTGTATTTGGTCACCGACCAATACGGCCCGAACATGCTGTCCTTGCAGTAATGCACCGGGTCCTCCCGGCGCAGCCGGTCGAAATACGGCCAGAACGAATCCGTCTTGAACAGTTCGGGATGGCTGACGTCGAAATCGGCAAGCGGAATCGACTGAGCCTTGTCGCGCGCGGCGCGCAGATGGGAATCTCCGGCGAGATCGATGGTTCCGTGCATGGGCATCTCCCTGACTGTTCCCCTGCCGAAGCATGCCGGAGGGGCGATGTTTTACCCTATTACATCCCGAGCCGCGCGCCGGCGCAAGGACGAGTTGGGTGCATTTGGCCGCATCGAGGCCGGTCCCGGCTTTGGACCAGCCAGGCGAATTCGCCCCGTGACAAGCGCATGGCCTAAGACTAAGTCTGTTTGAAACAACATTTAATTCCGCCGGGAGGCGACCATGATCCCCAACGCCCATCGGATGTTCAACTTCGATCTCGGCGAGACCGCGGATGCGATCCGCGAGACGGTGCATGCGTTTTCGCAGAACGAGATCGCGCCGCGCGCCGCCGAAATCGACCGCAGCAATCAGTTTCCGCGCGATCTCTGGCCCAAGATCGGCGCGCTCGGTCTGCACGGCATCACGGTCGAGGAGGAGTATGGCGGGACTGGCCTTGGCTATCTCGAGCACTGCATCGCGGTGGAGGAGATGTCGCGGGCCTCGGCTGCGGTCGGCCTGTCGTATGGCGCCCATTCCAACCTCTGCGTCAACCAGATCCGCCGCAACGGCAGCGAGGCGCAGAAGCGGAAATATTTGCCGAAGCTGATTTCCGGTGAGCATGTCGGTTCGCTGGCGATGTCGGAGCCCGGTGCCGGCTCAGACGTGGTCTCGATGAAGACCCGCGCCGACAAGAAGGGCGACCGCTTTGTGCTGAACGGCAACAAGATGTGGATCACCAACGGTCCGGTGGCCGACACGCTGGTGGTCTACGCCAAGACCGATCCCGAGGCCGGCCCGCGCGGCATGACCGCCTTCATCATCGAAAAGGGCATGAAGGGATTTTCCACGGCGCAAAAGCTCGACAAGCTCGGCATGCGCGGCTCCGACACCTGCGAACTGGTGTTCGAGGACTGCGAAGTCCCTGAGGAGAATGTGCTCAGTGAAGTCGGCCGCGGCGTCAACGTGCTGATGTGTGGCCTCGACTATGAGCGCGCGGTGCTGGCGGCGGGGCCGATCGGCATCATGCAGGCCTGCATGGACGTGGTGCTGCCTTACGTGCACGAGCGCAAGCAGTTCGGCGAGCCGATCGGCACCTTTCAATTGGTGCAGGGCAAGATCGCCGACATGTACACCACGATGAACGCCTCGCGGGCCTATGTGTACGCTGTGGCAAAAGCCTGCGACCGCGGCGAGACCACGCGCGAGGATGCCGCCGGCGCGATCCTGTACGCGGCGGAGAAAGCCACCCAATGCGCGCTTGATGCCATCCAGCTCCTGGGCGGCAACGGCTACATCAACGACTACCCGACCGGGCGGCTGCTGCGCGACGCCAAGCTCTACGAGATCGGCGCCGGCACCAGCGAAATCCGCCGCATGCTGATCGGTCGGGAATTGTTCGAGAAAACGGCGTAGAGTTCGCGTTCTGATTGAATCAGAACCGAGGCTCTAGATACTTGTTATCCAATTCGCTTGAAAACGCTGCGCGTGTGGGACCTGGGTCACACACCGGCCGGCAATTCTGTGGTTTGATCGGGCACCCTCGCGTTGGAGTTGAACCGTGAACCAGATGAGCTGGACCCCGCTAGGGCCGCCCGAGCCGCCGCGCACGCCTGTCCCGCCGCCGATGCCGGCGGCGTTTTCCGGGAGCCGCGGCGAATTTTTCGATCTGGCCAGGCGCGGCGCGGCGCTCGAACTCGTCACCCTCGGCTTCTATCGGTTCTGGCTCGCTCACCGACATCCGCCGCCATCTCTGGTCCAATACTTTGGTCGATGGCGATGCCGCCGAATATACCGGCCGCGGCAAGGAGTTGCTGATCGGCTTTCTGGTCGCGCTCGCGATCCTGGTGCCGGTCTATCTCGGCTATTTTCTGATCGGTCTCGAAGCCGAGCACTATAAGGCGTTCGCCAGCATTCCACTGATTGCCTTTTTCTTTCTGTTCGGGCAGTTCGCGATTTTTCGCGCACGGCGCTACCGGATGACCCGCACGGTGTGGCGCGGCGTGCGCTTCTGGATGACGGGCTCGGGCTGGATCTATGCCTTGCAGGCCTCGCTATGGGGCGTGCTGATGATCCTCACGGTCGGACTGATCCTGCCATGGCGCGCGGCGGCGCTCGAACGCTACAAGATGCGCCATTCCCACTACGGCGACTTGCAGGGCAGTTTCGAAGGGCGCGGCTGGGAGTTCTTCAAGCGCGGCTGGTGGCTGTGGCTGGTCGCCATGTTACGCTGATCGCGCTTTTGTTACTGTTCCACTCGCCAAATGGTTTCCGGCCCTTCTGCCGCTGGCCAAAATTGTCTTGGCGCTGCACTCCTCATCCCGATCGCTCGCCCTTCGTTTACGGCTTTCAAAGCCATCGAATGGCGCTGGTGGCTGTCCGGCATCCGGTTCGGCGGCGTGCGTGTGGAATCGTCGTTGCCGAAGAGCGCATTGATCGGGCTGTACTGGAAAGTGATCGGCTGGATGGTCCTGCTTGGGCTTGTCTTCGCGGTCTATCTGGCCCTGTGCGCGGTGCTGGTCGCCAGCATGAGCGGCGCGGGACTGACGGAGTTTTTCAAGACGCCGGAATTGATGAGGAGCATTCCGCTGCTGGTGCTGGCTGGTCTGGGCTATCTGACACTGGCGATGGCGCTTAACGTCGTGATGCGGGTCTATCTGACCCGCGACCTCTGGGTGATCGTGCTGGGCTCGGTCAACATCAACGGTATCGAGGCCGCCGCCAACGTTGCGGCGCGGGGCGATCTGGCCAACGCGCTCGGCGAAGGGTTCGCCGACGGTCTCGATATCGGTGGATTCTAGGGCGTGATGACCATGGATAGTGACGCGCCTGAGATTTCGAAAACACCGCCGGCCAATGCGAACTATTTCGACGGGACGTCGAACCGGCGCCGCGCGGTTGCGCTGCATTTCTCCAATCGGCTCGAAATCAGCGAACACGAACAGGCTTTGGCGGCGTGGGATTATGCCGACATCCGCCGCGCCGACAGCCCTTCCGGCATGCTGCGCCTCAGCTGCCTGAGCGCACCTGCGCTGGCGCGGCTGGAGGTTCGCGATCATGCGTTGGCGACCGAGCTGATCTCGCGCTGTGCCAAACTGGATGAAAACACGCCCGGCCGCCGCGGCGTTGCCGTCATTGTCGGCTGGTCGCTGGCGGCCGCGGTTTCGATCGTTGCCGTGGTGCTGTTCGGGCTTCCGCTGATCGCCGATCGCCTTACGCCGCTGGTGCCCGATGCGTTCGAACGGCGGCTCGGCGACGTCGCCGACAGCCAGATCAAGACGATGTTCAATGCCAAGGTTTGCGACAACGCCGCCGGGCAGAAGGCTTTCGTCAAGCTCGTCACGTCAATTCGCGAATCCGCCGGCCTCGACACCTCGGTGCAGTCGGGCGTGCTGTCGAGTCCGATTCCCAATGCCTTCGCGCTGCCGGGCGGCAAGGTCTATCTGTTCGATGGATTGCTGGCGAAGGCCGAGAACGCCGACGAAATCGCAGGCGTCCTGGCGCATGAACTCGGCCACCTCAAGCATCGCGACAGCATGCGCGGACTGATCCGCGACGGCGGCACGTCGTTCCTGATCGGGCTGTTGTTCGGCGACATCACCGGCTCCAGCGCGCTGATCTTCGGCTCGCGCACGCTGGTGACGTCGTCGCATTCGCGCGAGGCCGAGACCAATGCCGACGGTTTCGCCATCGACGTCATGCACCGGCTGGGCCGGCCGGCGAAGCCGACCGGCGAATTGCTGCTTCGGGTCACCGGCAAGGAGAGCAAGGGCCTCTCCATCATCTCCACCCATCCCCTGAGCGAGGACCGGCTGGCGCGGATGGGCCGGGAAGACCGGCAGGCCGGCGGGCCGCCGCTGCTGACATCGGAGGAATGGCGATCGCTGAAATCGATCTGTGGTGGTAAGTCAGAACTCAGGCAAGTCTGACTCAGGCAGGTCTGCCCCGAGCAAGTCTGCCCGGACCAAAATTTGAGCCGATCCGGTTTACCTCCGGGCGCTATTCCGCGATCGTGACGCTTCGATCGGCGCAGGCGCCGCGCCGCCCGGGTTTTGCTCCCATACCGCCTGCATGGCCGAGAAGGCCTGCGAGATCATCGGCTCGTGACGCCGCGACGTCAGGCAGGCGAAACTGAGGTCGCAGGTCAGCGCCACCTTGTCGGCGATCACGAAATTCCGGTTGCGCGTGATGCGGTCGAGCACGCAGTCGCGGGCGAGGCTGAGGCAGTTGCCGGCTTCGACGAACTCGATCATGGCGTCTTCCTGCTCGGCGAAGGCGACGCGTTTCGGCAATGACCCCATGGGCCGGAAGACATCGTCGATCAACCTGCGATGCGCCGATGCATGCGGCGTCGTAATCCAGGGCAGGTCGATGAGGTCGGCCCAGCCCTTTCCGAGCACTTTGGCGCTCCATTCGCGAGGAGCGATCACGCGGTAGTCGTAGCGTGTCAGTGCCGTGAGCCGGAACCTGCCATCGTCGATGGTGCGTTCGGGCAGTATCCCCGACGCCAGGTATTCGGAGGGCGTGGCATCGATATAGTATCCGACGTCGAGCTCGCCCTTGCCGATCTGCGTGAGCACGTCGTCGCTCAGGCCGTAGCGGAGGAAGACTTCGGTCTTCTTCGAGGAAGTGGCGAGGCTTCGCACGAACGGACCCAGCCGGATCGATTCGGGATCCAGGATCGTGCCGACGCGCAGCGTTGCCCGCAGCGATTCGCGCAAGGAATCCGCCGCCGTCCTGAAATCCGCCGAAGCCGATACGGTCCGGTGCGCCAGCGGCAGCAAGGCGGCGCCCGCTTCGGTCAGGGTAAAGCCGCCCGGCGTCCGGTTGAACAGCTGCAACCCGGTGCTTTCCTCCAGGCCCTTCAGTTGCAGGCTGACGGCAGGCTGGGTCAAGTGCAGCAGGATGGCCGCGCGCGAAACCGTGCCCTCGCGGGCCACGGTAATGAAACAGCGCAAAGCCTGGATGCGAGGCAGGTCGTTCATTTGAAAGACTTATAGGAGACGCCCATAGAGCTATTAGATAGGATTTGCTCCCGGAAGTCACAATGTTTCGTCAATAAAACTTTGCGTTGTCATTGGAAAAAGGTGGATGGCGGGGTCGCCAGGAACTTCAGCGACCGCGTGAGGGAGGCATTCGCAGAGCATGACGAAAGGTTTCAGCCGGGACTGCCGCCAGTGGAATTCTCACCCCGTCATTGCGACGGGGTGAGGCCGGCGGCACGTCGCCTACGGCAGATTGTTGACCTTGCGCACCCATGTGCGCACGTCGGCCAGCACATCCGGCAGCACCGCCTTGACCTCCTGCACGGTCATGCCGGCCTTGATCCGGGGATCGTAGAGAAGGTTCAGGAGATACTGGTCGTAGACGTCGAAATAGCCCATCGAGACGTTGTCGTTGAACATGGTCCAGGGCACGCTCGCCGTATCGTTGATCGGTCCGAGCGATTGCAGCAGCTCCTCATAGGCGCAGTCGAAGAAGACGAAGTCGCCATTGTCGACGGTGAGGATCACGTCGGAATGCTCGATTTCGAACTTCTCGTTCTTGCGAAAGCCCGACAGGCATTGCGGGTCGAGCGAGGAGCGAATTTCTTTCGCGCGTTCGCTGCCGTAGAAGGTCGCGATGGTGCGCTGGAGATCGCGGTCGCGCACCAGCTTGACCTGCACATTGGCGTCTTCGAGGCTGCCGGCCATGGCGATGTCGAGGTGCTGAACACGCGAGGAGATGTCGGCCACGATTTTCGCGAGCTGCGCCTTGCGGTCGCCCCTGTTGCCATTGGCGAACACCCGCACCGGCCCGTCATATTTGCGGATGCGGTCGACGCGGCCGGCGAGATGATATTCGGCGCCGAACGCGGTCTTCAGAAAGCCATCGACGATCTCGCTGTCGGTGAAGATCTTTTTCTCGGTGCGTTGGCGCTGCGCGACGGCGGGAATGTCCGCAACCGCCGTGCAGGGCAGGAAGATTTCGCCGAGCGCCATAGCGCCGAGGGCCGCCGCGAGCGTCCATGGATACAGGAATTGGCGAGGCGTGCGCATTCAAACGACGCTGCAGCAATCGGCGCGTGCGTGCAAGGGTTGAAAGCCTCGATCACGCGCTTGCGCGCATCACCGCGCCAGGTTCCAGGATCGCGGCAGCTTTAATTCCTGACGACGACCGTAGCGCCGACCCGCACGCGGTTATAAAGATCGGTCACGTCCTCATTGGTCATGCGGAAGCATCCGGAGGAAACCGCCTGTCCGATCGTCTCGGGCTCGTTGGAGCCGTGGATGCGATAGAGCGTCGATCCCAGATACATCGCCCGCGCGCCGAGCGGATTGTCGATGCCGCCCGACATGTGGCGCGGCAGGTCCGGCCGCCGCCGCAGCATCTGGGCCGGCGGCGTCCAGCTCGGCCATTCCTTCTTCGCGGAAATGCGGTGGGTTCCACCCCAGCGGAAGCCGTCGCGGCCGACGCCGATGCCGTAGCGTATCGCCTGGCCATTGCCGAGAACGAGATAGAGCCGGCGTTCGGCGGTGCTGATGTAGATCGTGCCGGGCGCGTAACCGCCGTCAAATCTCACGGTGGTGCGCGGGATCGGGCTCGACCCGCTGGGCATGCCGGGTCGGAAGAAGCCGGGGCCGCCGCCCATGATGTCGCGCGAGTCTTCAAGGAAGAATTGGGCCTGCGCGCGGCCGGCCCCCGCCAGCATGGTGAGCGCCACAAGCAGCAAAGCAAAAGCCCGGTTCATCTTTTTCTTCCTCGTGAAAAAATCTGAATATGCAGCAGACAGGCCATAATTGCGGCGATCGTGCAAGCAACGAGCCCGTGACCGCAGCCATTTTCAAGCACCGGTTAAAAAAGGCAACATGTCCTGCGCGATGGCTGCATTGTTCCGCTAAACCTTTGACGAAACGTGTGAACAATGATTGATCGTCAGCGGCTCACGAACGAAGCGCGAAGGGGAACGAGACCATGAACGGTGCGGAAAGTCTGGTGCGGACATTGGTCGCAGGCGGCGTGGACGTCTGCTTTACCAATCCCGGCACCTCGGAGATGCATTTCGTCGCCGCACTGGACCGGGTCGAGGGGATGCGCTGCGTGCTCGGCCTGTTCGAGGGCGTGGTGACGGGCGCCGCCGACGGCTACTACCGCATGAAGGGTACGCCGGCTTCGACCTTGCTGCATCTCGGGCCCGGCCTCGCCAACGGCCTCGCCAATCTGCACAACGCCAAGAAGGCGAACTCCGGCATCGTCAATATCGTCGGCCAGCACGCGACCTATCATATCGCCTATAACGCCCCGCTGACCTCGGATATCGAGGGGCTGGCGCGGCCGATGTCGGCCTGGGTGCGGACCTCGCCGGATGCGAAGTCCGTTGCCGCCGACGGCGCCGCCGCGATTGCCGCGGCCAAGAGCGCGCCGGCGCAGATCGCAACCCTGATCCTGCCCGCCGATACCGCCTGGAACGAGGCCGACGGCATCGCCCAGGTTCCGGCGGAAAGCCAGCGCGCCAATTATTCCGCACAGGCCGTCGATCATGCCGCCAAGGTGCTGCGCAACGGCGGCGCGTCGACGCTGCTGCTGATGACCGGCAGCGCGCTCACCGAGCACGGGCTGGCGCTGGCTGCCCAGATCGCGGGCAAGACCGGCTGCAAGGTGATGGGCCAGACCTACAATCCGCGGATGGCGCGCGGCAAGGGCCGGTTCGCGATCGACCGCATCCCTTACGTGATCGAGCAGGCGCTGCCGATCCTGAAGGATTTCAAGAACATCGTGCTGGTCGAGGCCAACGATCCGGTGGCGTTCTTTGCCTATCCGAACAAGCCGAGCATGCTCAAGCCCCAGGGCTGCGAGGTGCACCGCATGACCACCGGCGCCGAAAATTCCGTCGCCGCGCTGGAAGCGCTGGCCGGCGCCCTTCACGCGCAGCCGGCCGACCGCCAGCCGCAGAAGCTGGTCGAACTGGCAAAGCCGACCGGCGCGCTGACGCATGCCTCGATCGCGCAGGCGATTGCGATGGCGATCCCGGAAAACGCCATCGTGGTCGATGAATCCGTCACCACCGGCCGCGGCTTCTTTCCGCCGACGGCCGCCGCCGCCCCACACGACTGGCTGCAGAACATGGGCGGCTCGATCGGCTTCTCGACGCCGGTCGCGACCGGCGCTGCGGTGGCGTGTCCCGATCGTAAAGTCATCTGCATGGTCGGCGACGGCAGCGCGATGTACACGCTGCAATCGCTGTGGACACAGGCGCGCGAAGGCCTCAACGTCGTCACGATTGTATTTGCGAATAAGATCTACCAGATTCTTCGCGGTGAGTTCGACGGCGTCGGCGCCGGCGAGCCGGGGCAGCGCGCGCTGGACATGCTCAAGCTCGACCGTCCGGATCTCGACTTCGTCGCGCTCGCCAGGGGCATGGGCGTGCCGGGCCGCGCGGTCGCCAATGTCGACGATTTCGTCAAGGCGCTGGCGGAAGCCGTTGCCGAACCGGGACCGCGGCTGATCGAAGTGCAGATGTAAGGCGGCCGTTAGCGCTCGCCTTCGCGGGAGGCGTCATGCAGGCCGAGCTGAACAAGGTCGTCACCGCACTTCACGAGTTCTACGCGCACGAGGCCTTTCTGCTCGAAAAGGAGGCCGGCGAGCGCGCGCTGACGCACCGGTTGGCGGTGCATTTCGAAAAGCAGTTCCCGGGCTGGGAGATCGACTGCGAATACGACCGGCTGGGCGACCGCACGCTGCGGCTGCCGCATGGCACGATCGTCTCGACCGACGATCATCTCGCCAAATCGATCTATCCCGACATCGTGGTGCACCAGCGCGCCATTCCGAACAATCTGCTCGCGGTCGAGGTGCGCAAATCGGCCAATCATCAGCCGCTCGACCATGACCAGCACAAGCTGCGGGCGCTGACCGATCCGCATTTGTGGTTCGCCTACTGGATCGGCGTGCTGCTGACGCTGGACAAAAAGCAGGTCACGATGACGGAAGTCTATACCAGCGGCGTTTTCGACCAGGCCTTGTCCGGCTGGTTTGCTGCGCGGGTGAAGGAAGCGGGCTTGAGCGCGGGATGAACGAAAGGCGAAATAGCCGCTTAAGGGGGATCTTCAAAAGCAATTCCGAAAAACTTCGTCTCCCGAATCACTTATCCACATAGCGAGCGAAAGCATTTTGAAAACTGGTCGCGGTCACCACGATTGTAACGTTTCGGTCCGCCGGGCATGACCAAACCGGCACGGATCGAGCGAAAAGCCCCCAAATAGGGGTCAAAAAGTCCCCGTCTGCGGTAAACCGCCGTTAACCATGCCCCCGATTGGACAAATTGTCGGCCAATTGCGGCCAAAGCAGTCGCCGAAACTCGTTCCCGAGTAGTTCTACGTGCGTAGGGGATGTGGCATGGCGTACAGGATCGTGGCGGAACGCGGCAACGAGACCGTCAGAATGGACAGAAGCAGTTCGCTGATGGCGGTCGCCAAGGCGCGGGTGTGGGCGAGCGAAGGCTGGGAAGTCACCATCATCGTTAGCGATCAGGAGCAGGAACTGGCTCCGCCGGTCCAAGCCAATCGTCGGTTGCTGGCCTACGCGTGATTCTTCGCTCCGGGCGGCGATAGGCCGGCCAGGAGCAAAGCCCTGACCTTGAGATGGAACCGGCAGCCTCGGCCGGTGTTGTGGTTGCAGGCAGGGCTTTGAGGAGCGGTGCCATGCAGTGGCGCTCAGCAACCACGGATGCCGACTTGATGCGCGGCACCGACGACGACGAAATCTCCTACGCAACCGGATGGACCATCAGCGGCCTCGCGACGCTTGGCACCATCGTGGCGATCTGGCTGCTGGGGATCTGACCTCGATTTGATCTCTGCGCGACCCGCTTGCCGCCGGTCAGATAGCTCACCTTTGCGAACAAGGTTCACCAGCTATTGGCGATCCACTCACAAAGAAGCCGCGCTCGTTTCACAGGTTTGCGCTGAAACCGTCTTTTTGCGCTCATATCGATCTGCGATCAGGCGCGATGGCGCTTTCGAGTTTTCCCTGTGAACGATATTGATCCGGAAATTTCAGAACTGCTTGAGCTGCTCAATACCCGCGAGCAGTTTGACGAGATTGCCCAGCTGTTTGAGCACTCGTTACGACCGTGGGATCAATATTCGGAGGAAGAGCGGAGGTGGCTCATTGCCAAAGCGGCCTCAATGATGTCCAAGCGACCGTCCTGATTGGGCGCTGACGGAGGGTCGTCATCGCTTGGCGTCGATGGAGCTCGGGCTAGCGCATGATCCGGAAAAGTGGATACCGGTTTTCCCTCGCGACAAACGCGGAACGCGTTTGCGCGGAGATCATGCTCAAATCAAAGAGATAGAGCGGGATGACGATTCGAAGAAAAGTCATCGCGCTCTAGCTATCGAGATGTCTTCCCCTTGCGGACGACTCTATTTACGCTGGCCTGCCGGGTCTCTTTGACAGGCTTTGGCTCGGTTGGCCGACTGATCGGAAAAGTCTCGCGCATGTACGCGGCGAGCATTGTGCAATAATCCGTTGCGAAACGAGGCAACGGACGTCGTTTGTCCCAGGAAATCGTCAGAGGCTCCTGCAAGGCGCGGCCTCTGTAGGTGAGACCGACAATCCTCAGTCGGTAGCGGCGGCACTGGAGTTGTGAAGGAATAATCGCCACGCCATGTCCAGCCTCCGCGAGCGCCAGCAAGGTGTGCGGATTGCGGCTTTCGAACAGGATCGTAGGATTCAAGCCTGCCATCCGGCTTGCCGCATCGAAGGCACGGCGAAATCCGAACCCGCTGTCCATCAAGAGCAATGGAAGCCCGGCAAGGCGGGCTACCTCGATGGTGCGGTGGGACCCGAGCGGCATCGAGGGATGGCACACTGCCAGCAGTTCGACCGGTCCGAGTGGAAGGCTTCCGAAGTGATGCTCGTTCAGCTTGACCGCGTGCAGCAAATTCTGGCCGAGGTGGATTTCCCCGCGTTCAAGCATGGTCAGTATCTCGCTGCCGGTTCCCTCGCTGATTTTCACCTCAACCTTTGGATAGCGCTCCGCATAATGGTGCAGAAACTGCGACAACACACTTTCGATATGTTGCGGCGAACCGGCGATCTTCAGGACTCCAGTGTCCCCGTGTCGCAGCAGCTGTGCCTGCTCTTTCACGGCGGTGGCGCAATTGAGAAGGAAACGACAGCCCGCAATCAATTGCTCGCCTTCGCCGGTCAAAAGGAGCCGGCGGCCGACGCGATCGAAGAGTTGCAAGCCGAGCTCTCGCTCGAGATCGATGATTTGCCTCGACAGCGCGGGTTGAGCGATGCGCAGGTGCAACGCCGCCTTTGAGACGGTGCCGAGTTCGGCCACGGTCAAGAACGTAAGGGCCTGCCGCAGATTCATGCCCGCTTATAGCATTTGGGCATAAAAACGCAGAATATTTATATATTGGACGCATCCCAGCCTCGTGCGGAAGAGTACCGCCGCGTTCCACCGTCCCTTTCGGGGCCAGTACGTTGGCAGTGCTCCCGGAAAATGCAGGAGGTACAGATGAATGATCGATACAGGGTCGCTCTCGTCATGTTGACGTGCACAGCCGCCGGCGTACTTGGCGGCGAAGCGCTCCACAGCCAGGCACGACCGCCTGCATATTTGATCGGTCAAATCGACGTCAGCGATCCCGACGGGTACGCCAAGGAATATCTTCCAAAGGCCAGGGAGATCATCAAGGCGCACGGCGGACAGCTGGTTGCCGCTGCGGGTGCTGCGACCTCCGGTTCGCCCGTGATTGCCGTCGACGGAGAGGCACCCAGCCGCGCCGTCATCTACATGTATCCGAATATGGATGCACTTCAGGCGTGGCGAAACGATCCGGCATACGTTGCGGTACGCCGCGTCGGCGAAAAATATGCCAAGTACCGCACCTTTGCTGTCGAAGGGGCTCCTGCCAGGTAATCGTTGGTCTACCCCGCGCGGCTTGTGTCGTGAGACGCAACACCGGCTGCGGCGGCCTCGCCCTGCCGCTGCGGCTCTCACGCGATAGGCGGTGCGGCCCTGAGGCGCGGCTGAGCGCCGGCTCGGATGTCTGCTTCCGATGGTCGTGCTGATATCGCCGAATCCAGCGCTTCCGGACTTGTGAGCACACGCTCCGCTGCGTCGCGCAGACCGATGCTAACGTATCGCGTTAGTGCTGGTGGACGCACAAGGGATCGAACCTTGGACCTCTCCCGTGTGAACCACAATCCGTAGACCTCAGCCGACCAAATCCAGCCATAGTAAAGTTGTAAAAGTCCTTGCAGCGCAGGGATTTGTGGCCATAGCGGCCCACAGTGAGCCATAGCTGGACTTGCTAAGTTTTGTATGCCCGCGCTGTGCCCTTCGTGAATTTTCCCGTGGGGCACAACAGAGCTGGGAACGTGGAGGGAACGGTTTGTGATCCGCTTCTTGGGTCTCCCTCGACGTGTCCCAGGGCACAAGAAGTGAGGGCACAAACGATGGAAAATAGCGAGAAGGGTCTCAGAGCCGAAGTGACGACGAACTACCTGAGGCTCACTGACGCGGCGATACGTGCAGCCACGCTGCCGCCAGGCAAATCGCAACACTACCTGCACGACACAGAGCAGCCAGGGCTTGCCGTCAGGATGCGCGCAACTGGTGGGCGGACCTGGGTCTTCCTGTTCACCAAGCCTGGGATGAGAGGCACGCAACGCAAGACGCTGGGCGCATGGCCAAAGTTCAATGAGAAGGCCGCGCGCAAGGCCGCCACCGTCGCCGCCGGCGAGGTAGTCATTGGGGTCGATCCGAACGATGCCAAACGCGAGGCAAAGCGGCAACAGCTGGCCGAGAAGCAGTGCACCACGCTGGCGACCCTGATCATTGAATCCGGCCCCTACGAAACGTCCCTGACCGGACGCCAGGTAGTCAACTGGAAACCGGCAATGTCGGCACTGCGACGCGGTCTCAAGGATCATTTCGATCTCGCCATCGGCGAGCTGACGCGACGGCAAATCATGGCAGCGGTTGACAGGATCGCCAAGACTGGCAAGCGGGGCGCAGCCAAGGATTTGCGCAAGCACACGCACACCTTCCTCGAATGGTGCGTCGGCGAAGGTTACGTGGAGCACAGTGTGCTCGCCGGCTATCGCGCGCCCAAGGAAACCCGTGCGCAGAGGGTCGGGCGTCGAACGAAGGGCCGCGCGCTGATCGATGAGGAGATCATTAAGGTCTGGCACGCATCCGGTAAGCTCGGGGCTTTTGGGCAATTAGCACGCATGTGCCTACTCGGTGGCCCGCGCCGTAGCGAGCCGACCATGATCGAGTGGCGAAAGCACATCATGGATGACCGCGTCACCTTCGATGCAGCATGGACCAAGATGGGCCTGCACCACGACGTACCCCGCACCCACCTTGTTGACGAGGTGCTCGCGGCAGCGAAACATTTCCAGCGCGCGACGTCCGACTATGTCTTCCCATCACCGAAGACCGGCGGCCAGATGTCGGGCTTTACCAAGATGGTGAACCGTCTGATCAAGGAAGCAGATGTCGCTAAGTTCACCATGCATGACTTAAGGCGCAGCTTGCGAACCATCATGTCACGCTGCGGCTACGACAACGAAATCCAGCGGCTGTGTGTCGGGCAAAAGCCGCGGGGAATTGATCAGGTCTACAATCACGACGAACAGTGGATCATCCGCAAGATGGCGTTCGAAGCGGCTCATGACTGCATCGCGCAATTGGTCGGCGCGAAACGGGTCGGCAAAGTCGTACGCCTGCAGCGGACGAATCCGCTCGACCCCATCAAGGCTGAGCTGCTCGGCCGACTCCGCGAGCATTATGCGGCTGAGAGTGCTTAGAGGTCTTATCGCATCCAGCTAGATAGTCGCGCACTGCATCGACCCGATAGAGCGGGCGGCCATCGACGTAACGCCATTTCAGCGGGTGGTTCGGATTGCGCCGCCATTGCTCCAGCGCTCCGGGCGTGCGCCGGATGACCGCGGCCGCCTCTAATGCCGTCAAATTAGAGCTGCCCGGCAGCGTATCGATATCGAATTTCGCGGGCGGCGGCATGCCACGGTTCTTGCGACGACGCTTCGCGGCACGTGGCATTTTCCGACTATCAGACGATCCTAACGCCTCGATCCGAGTCTTTTCGTCCTTGCCGCTCATGCGTTGGCCCCGAACCATGACCGGTCTGAGGCAATAAGACCGTGGACGTCTCCAGCAAGAAAGAAATCTAGAGCGTGGGTAAGGCTGCTGGGTAGCTGTGGCGTACAAATAGGAGGAACAATGTCAAGCTGGCGCACGTCCCACGCTCGCCGTCGTTTTCCGAACAATCTTGCTCGGAGCATTTGGCCGTTCTTCAACATCGCGTCGAACGTGTTGGGTGACACGCAGATATAGGCGGCAGGAGCCTCGCGACTGAGTCGGGGGGCAAGCGATGGTGGGAGCGCTGTCTGCCTTGGCATCGCCATACCCTGTGCCGGGCGATCTCAATTCTGCCGATCCGAGAATCTCGAACAGCATGAACCGGAGATGCTGATGCAAGCAAAAGGGCAAGCGGTCCGTTCGGATGCTCTGCGTGTTATGGCGTACAAATCGGCCAGAGATTGCGCCATGTTGATGCGCCGGCATCCGCGATTGATGAGAGCCTGCCTGCCGGGCTCACGCTCGAATATCAATCCGACCTGGCCGGCATCCAGGAAGATGACCAAGAAGCTGATAAACCGCAATTTTGTGGTCAGCAGAACTGAGATTACTATTAGGTATGACGCCGTACGCTCCGCTGCCTCTCTGTTCACGATTGGAAGCACCACCGCGCTTCCAAATCGTATCCTTAGCTGCACGGGGAGCCCAAACCGGGGCGGCGTCAGGCCGTCAAGGCCGAAGCCGCGAAGCGGGGGCGCGACAGCGCCAGCCTTGACGGCCTGAGGCCGGTCCGGTTCACTGCTGTTAGCAGCAAGCGAGCACAGACCTCGTGATTCCGCATCTGAACTCGCGCTTCGGACGCCATCCAGCCGGATCAGCGACCCATCGGTTGATGTCAGATTCTTTCCATCCCGCGCCGTTGACGCTGATCCTGATCTGGGGCGGGAACGTGCCCTCGGCGATCTTGCGGTAGATGGTGGAGCGGGACAGCCCGGTTCGGGCCAGGACGGTCTTCAAACGGATGATACGGTCTGGTTCTCGCACGGCCGGGCTGCCTCCTGCTGACTGTTTCTGACGGCTGCCGAGACCAGACAGGACAGGCATTCAGAGGCATGCAACAGCGTTCGGCACGGCATAGCGCGACGGCGTAGAGGTGGCGGCAAATCGGCGGGTTCAGAGTCCGATGCTGCGGCCTCTGCCCAGGTCGATACCGTGTGTGAAGGCGAGTTCGTCGCCCAGCCGACGGCCCGAGCCGAACTTGCCGCCGATGCCGAGTTCGCGCTTACGGTTGGCGAGCAGGGATTCAAGCTGCGGATCGCGTTGCAAGCTTTTAGCCATGTCGCCCATCGCCGAGCGCGTCGCCTTGTAGCCCGACATGTCACCCGCCTGATACTGACGCTGGCTGGCTCGGTCGAGCTTCTGCCAACGTTCCACGAAGCGGTCGGCGCGCCGGCTCGGATCGGTCCGCATCTCGGTTTCGAGCTGAAGTGCGCGGATGGCGCGGTTGACCTGGCCGCCAGCCGCCTCGCGGACAAGTTCCGGATTCTTCTTGTAGACGGCTTCGGCGTCGTGCGAACCATAGGGCCGCACGTCCTCGAAGACCTTCCGGGCCTCCTGCAATTCTTTCATCGGCGCCGGGCTGGCCTTGCCGCCCCGCTCCTGCATACCGAAGATTGCATCCACGGCTCGGGCATGACGGACCAGCGCCTTGGTGCGGGCCTTACGCAGCGCCGCTTCCGGGTCGTTCGCCGCCTTCCTTTCCGGCGCTTCCCGTTCCGGCCTCCGCGCGTCGTCCGAGCCGGGCACAGCGTCGGCAGACGGCCGCAGCCCATCGAACACGTTGCGCACCCGCTCGGGCACGACCTTGCGCACGATCTCGGCGACGCGCTCGCGGAAGGTGATGCCCCGCCGCTCGGCATAGTTTTGGGCCGGATCGGCGCACTCGTAATCCGACGCCATGTCCTTGGATCGGTCGCGCGACAGGGTGCGGGTGAGCCGGACTTGATTGGCAAAATCGTCGCGGCCGTAATGCAGGTCCACGCCGTCACGGTGCCGCGACAGGGCGACATAACTGCCATGGGCGTCCATGCCCGGTGTCGCCAGAACATGGGTGCGATCGACCGTCATGCCCTGCGCCTTGTGGATGGTCGCGGCATAGCCGTGGTCGATCTTGTTGTAGTCCTTCAGGTCGAACGAGAAATGCCGCCCGTCATCGGCGCGCACCGTCATAGATTGCGCGCTGACCTGTTCGATGGTCCCGAGCGTACCGTTCTTCACCCCAAGCCCGCGTTCGTTTTGCAGGAACATGACGCGATCTCCGCTCGCAAAACGGCGCGCGCCGCGCTCGACGGTCAGGCGAACTTCCTCGCCCAGATCGCCATCGGATCGCATCCGCTCGCGCGCGGCCTCGTTCAAGGCACGCACCTCGTCGTTCGTATGGGTGAGGATGATGCGGCTGCGGTCTGGGGAGGCCTGCCGGTCGCGGTCCCAGCGGTCGATCAGATCGCTGCGCGCCCCTTCGCGTGATACGGCTTCATGCACCATGCCGCGGGCTTCATAGGCATGGATCGCTTCGCCGGCCCTGCCGGTCGCCAGATCGCGCGTGGCCTTGCGCTGCCAGTCCTCGTGCTGGCGGCGCACCTCGCCGATTTCGACGCCGCCGTGACGCTCATGGATGGAGCGGAAGGCCGCACCGGCCTCTATGGATTGCAACTGCCTAATATCGCCGACCAGCACGACTTTCGCGCCGGCCTCTGCCGCATGGGATAGGACGCGCTCCAACTGGCGCGTGCCGACCATGCCCGCCTCGTCGATCACCAGGACATCGCGCGACCTGAGCAGATCGCGCCCTTGTTCCCAGCTATGCTCCATGCTGGCGATGGTACGTGACGCGATGCCCGATCCGCTTTCGAGGTTTTCTGCCGCGATGCCGGACAGTGCCACGCCCCGAACCTCATAACCGGCCGCATCCCATGCCTCCCGCGCCACGCCCAGCATGGCGCTCTTTCCCGTTCCGGCATGGCCGACCACAATCCCAAGATTGCGCCCGTCCGTGACATGCGCCAGCGCGTCGGCCTGCTCGCCGGACAGGACAAGGCCGCGCTGCTCGGCATGTGCCAGAGCGGCTTGGCAGTGCCTGTCATTCACCTCATGGCGTTCGCGCTCGGCCATTAATTCCGCCGCGCGGTGCAGGCGCTGTTCCGCCTCGATCATCTGCAGGGTGGTGAAGCGGTCCTCGCCGCGCCCGTCCTTGCCCAGTTCGACCAGGTCGGGCGCACTGCGCATCGCGCCCATGACTTCGCCGAACTGGTCGATACCGTCGCTATGCCGGTGCGCGAGCTTCGCCATGTCGCGGCGCGTGAAGGTCGATTGCTGCTGCGTGATCGCGTCCAGCCCCAGATCGGGATTCGCGATAATCCGCGCGCCATTGCCGCGCGCGATCTCGCGGTGCATCTCCGCGCGGTCGGCGGCTTCGATCCCTTCACCCTCGATACGCTGCGCGGGCGCTCCGATCTGGCTTTGCGGTTCCAGCGCGATGCCTTGCGCCTCAAGGCTGCGATGATCGATGCGCGCGTCGATATCGAGTTCCGCCAGACGCTCATTGGCAAGCTCCGCCCAGCGTTCCCGCCAGCGCTCCACCATTTCCGTGCGGTTCCAGTCCCGAACCTTCGGACCAAAACCGTTCTCGTCCACCGCGCGCATGGTGAGCATGACGTGGGCGTGGGGTTTGGCCAGGCCGTCTTCGGCGATGTCCCAATGCACGTTGAGATCGGCGACAATGCCCAAACCTACGAACTCCGCCTGCGCGAAGTCGCGGGCGAGTTCAATGCCCTGTGCTTGCGTCATCTCGCGCGGAAGGGCGAACTCGACCTCGCGGGCAAGCTGCGCGTCTTTTCTGACCTCGAACGCCTCGACATCGTTCCACAGCCGTTCGCGGTCGCTCCATACCTCTGGCGCATTCTCCGGCAGCATCACCTCGGAATGGACGACACCGCGCTTGGCGGAAAAGTCGTGGCTGCGGTCGAGGCGGCCATCGCGCAGCCGCGAGGCCGAGCGGTAGGCGGCAGACGCCACCGCGCTGGAGCCGGACTTGCGGCCAATGACCTTGACGTGAAGATGATAGATCGCCATCGCGATCAGATCAGTGGCACGGCGGAGCGCACGTCGGAACGACGTATAAGCGCGCCCTCCCTCGAAAAATTCTCGGGCGGGATTACACCGTCCCAAGTCGTCCCGGCAGCCTTACAGCATTCCGCAGTCTGCTCGACTATCATCGCTCCATCGACAGCTTACGGAGAATATGATGCGCAAGCCAAGGGACTTTGACGCAGAGCTGAAAGCGCTCGAAGACAAGGCGCGCGGGCTGAAAACTCGCAAAGTACTGCAGCTCGGCGAACTGGTCATCGGCACCGGGGCAGATAGCCAGCGTCGACGAACTGGCAGGCGCGCTGATCATGCTGACTGAGACCAAAGATGCTGGAAAGAGGGAGGCGTGGGCCAGGCGAGGAGCTGCGTTCTTTCAGAGCCGGGCGCGGCGAACTGCACCGGCAGCTGAGCGCCACACTGGCGGCGCTCGGGCGCAACCGGGCGGCGCGCAACCGTCAACAGGCAGCAAGGGCGCGGCATGACATGCGCGCATGGCAAGTCGAACGCCGCAAGCGCACGCGGCACCTGATCGAACTGGGCGGCCTCGTCGTCAAGGCTGGTGTGGTGGACCTAACCGGCGATGATCGCGCCATCATCCTTGGCGCGTTGCTCTGGATGGCGGACAAGCTCAAAAGCAATCAAGGCGAACAGGCGCGAGTGCTCTGGGCCGCAAAGGGAAAGGGGGCATTCGCTGTGGAACGGGCGACCGATGCGCCCACCATCTCGCAGGAAACACTACAGGATCGGGCATGACCGATGGCGGGCGGCGTGGAGACCCCAAATTTCGCAGCGCTGCCCGCCATCGCGCGGCTTGGCGCCTGTGATTCGGCGTCGGGTACCGACGGCGATCGGCCACCCGCGCCAACACGAAAGGCACCAACGGCATAACCAACTCCTGATATTTTTGCTTTCAGGACTGTGCCGCAACCGGAGTTGCGATCAATGTCAAGCCTGCGATCAAGGCAAACATGGTGCGGCGCGTGTTCATCAAAGGTCTCCTGCAATCCGTGTGGATCGACAAATTGAATGACAAGGAGATGACGATGCTTCTGCTGCTGATTCGAAGGTGGGGGATTGATCGGCCTGTGCCTAGTAAACGCCAATCATCTTAAGGCCGGCAATTACGAGCACGACGCCAAGCGCCCTCAGGATCATTCGCGGTTGCCATCGGATACCGAAAGTCGTTCCGAGGATAGCGCCACATGCAACGGCGATTGCATAGATCCACAACGCTTGAGGGAGCTCTTTCACTACAGTGATGTTGCCGAGCAATCCTGCGATTGAATTGCAAAGGATAAAGACGGCAGCGACGCCGGAAGCCGTGCGGATATCGGACCAACCCATGAACAGCAAAAGAGGTGACAGGAAGATCCCGCCGCCGGTCCCCGTGAGGCCGGAGAGAAAACCAATACCCGTGCCGAGCAAGACGCCAGCCCAGATTGGCGCTTCGTGAGACTCAAGAGCTGATTTGAGTTCGCGGGGCCATAACAGGCGGCCGCCGCTAAGCAAAAGTATGCAACCAACCAACGGTCGGTAGTAAGCACCGGGCAGTTGAATGGCGCCGCCAAAAAAAGCGAATGGTACGGCCCCCAAGAGGAAGGGCCACAACGTCCGCCAACGAAACAAACCCGCTGCGATATAGCGGCTGGAAGCAAGGCCGGCGGCAATGATGTTTAACGCCAGCGCGGTCGGCCTCATAACGGCTGGGCCCATGCCAAATAAGGCCATCAATGCGATGTAAGCCGATGCTCCAGCATGGCCAACGGAGGAATACAGCGCTGCTCCGAGGAACATGCAGGCTGCAAGCAGGAGCACCGAAATCTCGGGCATGGCACAACTCCGGACAAAGTGGTGATGCCCGCGACCGTCGTGCCGACGTGTTTCACGGCGCTGCTTACGGCAGGCCGTGGGGTTACCAAGGCTAACAAACTCAGAGCTGTCCGACTAGCTAGCCCAGGCGCTAAATACTGGAAAATCCAGTTCGCTGGTCCCTTAAACCGTTTGTTCGCGAACCGACGAACGGGTTTCCTGAGCCGGAAGCAAATACGTAATAAGCCAGCATAGAAGTAGCATGACCGCCGAACCAACCAGGCATCCGGTGATACCGGCTATCTGATACAATACGCCGGATAGGGTAATGCCGAGCAGCCGCCCAGCTGCGTTTGCAGCATAGTAAAAGCCGACGTCTTCAGCGGCTTTCTCCGAGCCCGCATAGGCCAGAATGAGATAGGAGTGCAGCGAGGAGTTAACCGCGAAGGGCAGGCCGAAAAGTGCCAAGCCTACGGCAAGGACGATATCGGGGCGCGTAACATCCGTTGTATTCATGATCACCGCCAGGGTGACCGGCACGGCAGCAAGTATCGCTGCCCATAAGCGGGACGCCGGCACTTCACGGCTAAGACCGTCAGCGCTTCGCGAAACCAGTGACGGAGCAATCGCCTGAACGCCGCCGTAGGCAATGGTCCACGCCGCCAGGAACCCGCCGACCTCCAGAAAGCGCCAGCCATAGGCATATAGAAAGACCGGCAGGCCAACCACAAACCAGACATCCCGCGCGCCAAACATGAATATCCGCGCAGCGGCCAACAGGTTGACGCCCCGCGACTTGCCGAACAGTTCCTTCATCGTCTTTGACGATTTGGCCTTGCCGAGTTGGCGCGGCAACAGAAGCAGGCCGGCAACGAAGATGACGGCGAGCAAAGCGGCCATCAACCAAAGCGCATTCTTGAAGCCGGCAACGTCGAGCAAGAGGCCGCCGATGAAAAAGCCGATGCCCTTCATCGCGTTCTTCGAGCCCGTAAACCAGGCGACCCAGCGAAATAGTTGCCCGCTGCCCTCGGCAGAGGTCGCCTTGATCGCGGACTTGGAAGCGGTCTTGGTGAGGTCCTTGGCGACACCCGCGATACCTTGGCACAGAACCACCCAGGCGACCGACGCAACGGCGCCCCAGCGGGGGGAGAGCATGGAAAGCATGAGCAATCCTGCGATCTGCAGCGTTTGACCGATGGCGAGCATCCGCGGAATGCCAAACCGCGAAGCGAAATAACCTCCGGCCAAATTGGCCGCGATCCCCGCTGCCTCATAAAGCAGGAAAAGAAAGGCGAGCGTGAACGGGGTGTAACCCAGTCGGAAGAAGTGAAAGAGAACCAGCATCCGCAGGGCGCCGTCGACCAGCGTGAAGCCCCAATAGGATGCCGTGACGATGAGGTAGTTTCGGACCATGGCTTACACGCCCGCCCGTTGAACAATGTTGGCGAGATCGACCATTCGGCACGCGTACCCGACTTCGTTGTCGTACCAAGCGTACACCTTCAGCAACGTTTCGTCAGTCACCATCGTGCTCAAGGCATCGACGATGGAACTGCGCGGATCGTTGTTGTAGTCGGCAGAGACGAGGGCTCTGGTCTCCAGACCCAGGATACCAGCCAGAACGCTTTCAGAGGCGGATTTGAAGAGCTGATTGACCTCCTCAACCGTGGTGGGACGCTTCAATTCGAATACACAGTCGGTCAGGCTGGCGTTCAAGACGGGAATGCGTACGGCGTGGCCGTTAAGCTTGCCCTTGAGTTCCGGATAGATCAACGAAATCGCGGTCGCGCTTCCGGTCGTCGTGGGCTGCATCGAAAGCATCGCGGACCTCGCACGGCGAAGATCCTTGTGCGGCGCGTCGACCACCACGTTGGTATTGGTCGGATCGTGGATCGTCGTGATCTGTCCGTGCCGGATTCCGATTGATTCGTGGATGACCTTGACGACGGGAGCCAGGCAGTTCGTGGTGCAGGATGCCGCGGTCAGCAGCCGATGCCGGGTGGGATCGTAAAGCTGGTCGTTGACGCCGACGACGATATTGAGCGCCGCCTCGTCCTTGACAGGAGCTGCGACGATCACCCGTTTGACGCCCCGGTCGAAGTAGGCCTGAAGCTGGTCCGGCTTCAGGAATTTTCCCGTGCACTCCAATACGATGTCACAGCCGAGATCGCCCCAGGCGACATCGCCTGGACTGGCCATTTCGCTGAAGCCGATGCAGTCCTGGCCGATCGTAACGGCTTTATCGGAATCGACTTCGATGGGCGTGTGCCAGCGGCCGTGAATGCTGTCGAATTCGAGCAGATGCGCGGTCGCCGCGATGCCGCCCTTCAATTCGTTGATATGGACGACTTCCAAGCGGTTCTCGGCGCGCGGATCGCTTTTCGGACGATATATGCCCCCGAGCGCCGCGCGCAGCGCGAGCCTGCCGATGCGGCCCATGCCATTGATGCCAACTTTCATCGAGAGCTTCCTTAAGGGGATACGCGCGTCGTATCGCCGATTTCGTCGAGACGTGCCTTGATCGCCATCCGGTCCAGCGAGTCGAACGGGAGGCTGGTGAAGATTTCGATGCGGCGACGGATCATGGCGTAGAGTTCGTTCAGAAGCGTGGTGCGCTCGGTCGGCGACCCCGTGAACTGCGCCGGGTCGGGGAGAGGCCAGGCGCCGGTAACGAACTGGGCGCCGAGATCGGGACAAAACTGACCGTTGGGTGCGTCGCAGAGCGCAATAATGAAGTCCATTCGGGGAGCGCGTGGGCCCTTAAACTCATCCCACGACTTTGAATGCAGGCGTGAGACGTCGTGTCCGAGTGCTGTTAGACGGTCGATGACTTCCGGAACGGGCTCTCGGGCCGGCTGCGATCCGGCAGAATATGCCCGGAAGCGGCCACGGCCGATCTTCTCGAGCAGTGCCTCGGCGATGATCGAACGAGCGGAATTTTGCGTGCACAGGAATAGGACATTGAACGCCGGCGCCATGAACTTCTCCCTCGGTTCGGCAGCGATGGATTCGAGTGGCAGATCGAAAGCGTTCCCGCACAGTTCCGGGCGGCCGTTGCAGCAATCGCGGGAGAGAAACTCGAGTAAACCCCGAAACCCCGTGACGTCAGCCCGATAGTTCATCGAGCGGCCGTCCTTCTCGGCTGAGATCAAGCCGGCCCGATTTAAAATGCCGAGATGCGTCGACATCGTGTTGTGAGGAACGTCGCAGCGTCTGGCGATTTCGCCTGCGGACAGGGTGTCAGGATGCACCGACAGCAGATGGCGCACCGCGGCGAGGCGGGTCGGCTGGGCCAGCGATCCGAAGCCTTCGATGGCGGTCGCTTCCCGAATGTTTTCACTCATAGTTGTCTCGGCGGCCGTTGGAAGTGGATACATTATGTCCATAATCATCGACAAGTTATATGACACGCAGATGACGAAATCGAGATATTCGGGCTGAAATGCCTCACTTCACATAGAATGGCGATATTTTTTGTCGGGAAATATGGACACATAGCGATTGCTATAACTGTCTTGCTTGAGTAATTTATCGGTATGTCCCGATGCATCGATCAAAACGCCGCCGTCCAAATGCTGGCAGCTCTCGCGCAGGCCACACGCATGATGGCGTTCCGCCGGCTGGTCGCCGCATACCCCGGATCGATCGGAGCTGGGGACATCGCACGAGGCTGCGACGTTCCTCAGAATACGATGTCGACGCATTTGGCAATTCTGACGCGTGCTGGTCTTCTTCAAGTCGAGCGGGACGGGCGGCAAATGAACTACAGGGCCGACATCGAAGGTTTTCGGGCGGTCGTTACTTACTTGGCGAAAGACTGCTGCGAAGGCCGAAGTGATCTATGCGCTTCGCTCGTCGCGCAGCTCGCACCGGATCGCCGGATCAGGAAAGACGATCGCAAGACTTCGGAAACATCGGGCGGACCCAGCCCTGCGGAAAGCCCTCGCCAAAGCAAACGAGCAAAGTAATCATGTCTACATTCGAACGCTATCTCACGGTTTGGGTTGCACTTTGCATCGTGGTTGGAATCGCGCTCGGGCACTTTTTTCCTACGGTGTTCCACCTCATAGGCTCGGCGGAGATCGCCAAAGTCAATCTCCCTGTCGCGGCTCTTATTTGGCTGATGATTGTGCCGATGCTGGTCAAGATCGATTTCGCGGCCTTGAATCGGGTCAGGGAGCATTGGCGCGGGATTGGCGTGACCCTCTTCATCAACTGGGCCGTAAAGCCGTTTTCGATGGCAGCGCTAGGTTGGTTCTTCATCGGCTATCTATTCCGGCCATTTCTGCCTGCTGGGCAGATCGACAGCTACATCGCCGGCCTAATCATTCTCGCTGCTGCACCATGCACCGCCATGGTCTTCGTCTGGTCGAATTTAACCAAGGGCGAGCCGCATTTCACGCTCAGTCAGGTGGCGCTCAACGACTCGATTATGGTCTTCGCTTTCGCGCCTATCGTCGGCCTGTTGTTGGGGCTTTCATCGATCACCGTGCCCTGGGACACGCTTGTACTCTCCGTCTTGCTATACATTGTGGTGCCCGTGATCCTGGCCCAGCTGCTGCGCCGTAGGTTACTCGCGATCGGTGGCGAGGAGCTCTGAACCGGCTGCTGGGGCGACTGCAGCCGTTATCACTCGTCGCGTTACTTGCCACGTTGGTGCTGCTGTTCGGGTTTCAAGGCGAACAGATCCTGCAGCAGCCGCTTATCATTGGGCTCCTCGCCGTGCCCATTCTGATTCAGGTCTATTTCAACGCCGGCCTGGCATATATCCTGAACCGGATCTCGGGCGAGCAGCATTGCGTCGCCGGCCCCTCGGCGTTAATCGGCGCCTCGAATTTCTTTGAGCTTGCAGTCGCGGCAGCTATTAGCCTGTTCGGCTTCCAGTCTGGCGCGGCGCTTGCGACAGTCGTCGGTGTGCTGATCGAAGTGCCGGTCATGCTCACAGTTGTTTGGATAGTGAATCGTTCAAAAGGTTGGTACGAGGGCGAAAATGCGATCCTGCAGGCCCAAAAGCCAAATTGAATCGTTGCTGAACGCTTGTTCCAACGTCACCCCACAGGCTTCATGAGGCTTTAGTTAGCGGTTCACGACATGGTGCGGTGTTCGCTCAACCAATGTCTGCTGAGTTCACGACGACCGCCGCATTCGTGATTTGTCGATTTAGGTCAAATCCCTGCTGCAAGAGCCATTCGCGCCCGCGATTGGAGTCAATAGGGCATTCCTCGGCCAAACCTCCGGTAAACGCGCGCCATTGTTCAATATTGCGATAGGGGACACCGACGACGATTGGGACGCCGGAGTTGCACTGCATCGGAAAGGATGTCGCGCAATCCCCGGCCTTCGGCCTCGAGCTTGCCGAATTTGTTGAGGATCAATAAGTCTGGTTCCCTTTCGAGAGCTGAAGAGAGCAGGTTCGCGGCCTCCGACATTGCTCCGCGATCAATTCGACATCCTCGCGCTTCCTCTCCCGCGGTCTTCGGAAATTTTCAGGACAATTCCTGACGCGAGTTCCTCAAGCTCCATATTACATCTGGTCCGCTCACGGATGAATTTGTTGTGCTGAACGAGCCCCGCCACCGCGATACCCGCATCGCGGATCTTGTAGCCAAGATTTGAAATAATCTGATCCGCAGCCAGACCGTCGGAGTAAACAAGCGCGAGGATACGATACGGCGTTGGCGCGATACTCATTTTTTATTCCCCCTCACATCTGCTTCTGAACCCGCCGAGCAGCTGCCTGCTCGGCGGGAATCTCATCCTAGGCAATCAAGCTTTGTACTCGGGAGTCTTAAATGACAGCCGTTTTGTCGTCTCCGATGCGGAGGCAATCTTCCGGATGTCGGCCCAGGTCTGCTTGTAGTTTGGAATGATCAGCTCGTTGACCCCGGCATTGACGACGTTGCCCTGTACACCGGTCGGAAAGGCAAACAGCATGAACGTCTGGTTTCGCTTTGCCGAAGGTGTCGGCTGTACCATGGCCTGCGTCGAACCTGCATCGTTGTAGATTTCAACGAGATCCCCAGCAGCCAAACTCAAGTCTTTCATGTCATCAGGATTCATCTCAATGAACGGGTAGGGCATCCGATCCATGACGAAGTCATTGTATTGGTCCATGAACGCGTTTTGCCAGACCATGTTCGTCCGTCCGTTGTTGACGAGGAACCTGTACTTGGCCTTCTGCTCGGCCTTGCCCTGCAGCCTGCAATCCACGCCACGGCGCGGCCATGAAAAAGGCCTTGCCGTCCTTGGTCGAGAACTTGCCATCGGTATAGAGGCGCTTTGTTCCGACGATCTTCTGCGTCGGCGAATGCCGTCGCAGGCTCCTGGAAGCCGTTGTTGCCCATCGCTTTCAGCCTGGCGTAGTTGACGTGCTCGCCGCCCTTCTCGTGCTTGGCATAGCCGTCCTTGAAGGCGTCCTCCTCGGTTTTCCAGTCGAAGCCCTTGAATTGGTCGGCGTAAGCAGCCTTGCCCTGCTCGCGGAGAACACGCTCCATATTGTTGGCTAGGCGCGCGGCGATGAGGCAGTCGGGCATGGCGTTCCCGGGCGGGTCCATGTAACGCTCGGTGAGCCGCATGCGCCGCTCGCCGTTCATTGACGTCAAATTCATTTCGCCCTGAAACCGCCGCAGGCAACCAGACATGAGAAGCCTGGCCGATCTGCGTCGGCACGATGTCGACGTCGACCGAGAACAATCCTCCTTGCCTGATCGCTACCATGATGGCGTCGACCATGGCCTTGCGGTCGCCCCATGGCACCGTGTTCATGGCATCCTTCACCATGTCCGTGCGGCGCTTGTAGATTTGCTTGAGCTTGAGGGCATTCAACGTTGTCTTGTAGTGATCACATGCCCAGATGTGATGGATGCCGCCGCGACCTTCGATCAGGAGTTTGTCGACATAGGCAGCAGGACGCCCAACGTGAGCATCGGACGGACGCGAATAGCCCTCCTGATGGCCTCCGAGCCGAACAACGCCGCCACCAGGACGGCCGACGTTGCCGGTCGCAAGCGCCAGGTTTACGATGGCGCCGTTGGTGCGGTAATTGTCGTTGCCCCAGATGATTCCCTTCTCGTAGCCGAGCATCGTGCGTCGGCGTTTGCCGCCGGCTTTTGGTTCGGCAATCCATTGGGCTGCTTTGACGATATCGTCGGCCTTGAGCCCGGTAATCTTAACCGCATCGTCGATCGACGTCCTGTTCGCGGCCAAGGCCGCGTTGAAGTCGGTGAGCGGCTGATCGTTCGGTGCACCACCCGGCCGCGAGATCAATGCCGCACCTTGCTCGGCAGGCAGCGTGCTGGCCGCGATGAACGCCTTGTCGGTCCATCCCTTGTCGGCGATGTAAGTCAGCAAGCGCGTTGAACAGAACAAGATCTGTGCCGGGTTCGACCGCGAGGTGCAATACCTCTGTCCTTGCCTGCTTCTGCCTCGCAGGCTGCGACGGTCACGGTCCGGCGCGGGTCGATAATGATGATACGGCCGGCCTCGACCGGCTCGCCCGGAAATTCCTTCTTTTTCTTGTCAAGTGACGTGCCGCGGAGGTTCGGTACCCAGTGGTTCAGGAAGTAGTTGGTCTGGGTCTCCAGCGGATTGGTGCCGATAGCGACGATCGTATCGGCGAGTTCAGCGTCCTCGTAGCAGTTGTTGAGTTCGCCGACCCCCATATCGCGCGTACCATGCACCTCGGAGTTATAGGCCGGGCGGTTGTGGATGCGAACGTTCTTGACCTTCATCGCACCGAAGTAGAGTTTTCCGGTGCCCCAAGTGTTCTCGTACCCGCCGGCTGAGCCGCCATGGTCGAACATCGATACGAATAGTCCGTCTTCGCCTTGTTCGTTGATCACGGCTGAGGTGACGCGGGCGACGAGATCCAGCGCATCGTCCCAATTCGTCGGCTGCATCGAACCGTAACGCCATACCATGGGGTCGGTAAGTCGCTGCAGTTGAGTGCCGCGTTGCTGGGAGGTGTGGTTCTCGGCCATACGTGCGCCACGGATTGAGCCGAGGCCCGAATTCACGACACAATCGACGTCCGGCTTAATGACAAGCTGTACGTCCTGACCATTCTGCTTGACGACGTTGTACATGGACGGCGCATACCAGGCCGCCGTCTCCGCGCCTTGCTGTTTGGACAGATCGACCCCGAACTTGTTTGACTTGGCGTCGAAGCCACCCTGCTTGTTCATCGGCCATGTGTAGGCTTTGTAGCCGCAGCCGACGATGCAATAGTGGCACGTGACGTTGTGTTCCTTTGCATCCGCCGGGATGATCGGGAGACGGTCGGTCTGTCGTTTGTAGGTCATGGAGTCCTCCCGTCAAAGCACGTTGGATAGTCGGCCATAGAGAAGCTCATCGACGCCATCGGCGTAGATGTCTCCCTTGGCGTCGAGGCGAAGTGCGTATTGCGCCAGATTTTGAGTAGCGTGGCCCCAGATCTGCTGGCCGCCCTTCTCGCAGTCGTACCGGCCATAGTGCCCAGGACAACTCAGCGTTTTGTCGGCTTTCGAATACGCAAGGGGGAAGCCCTTGTGCGGACATGCGGTCGAGAAGCCGACGATGTCGCCGTCAGGACCTACGCCGCCGGGGACTCGCACTCCCGAGCTTGATCAAGACGCCTGGCGCATCCTGATCCGGATAGCTGACGTCGAACGGTTCGTTGACCTTCAGTTGCGAGATGTTCGTAAGTCGGTTCGATGGATAATTGACCCGCGCCGTAGATGGTGCCGCCTCGGCTCCAGCAGGCAGCATCGTCGTCGCTGCGGCCCCAGCCGCGGCGACGCCGGCGCCGCTCAGAAATCGGCGGCGGCCAGCGTCGACAAGGTTGTCGCACCTTTTCATGTTGTTTCTCTCCCCGGATGGTTATGCGTCCGAACGGACGCTCCGGTCATTGCAGGAGCCGGGCCATTCCAAAAATGTGAGAGAAATCAGAGATGAAGCGAAATAGTCGCGTGTAAGCTAATGCGATGATGTTCGGTAATCCGAACATGCTGCAACGCCGTTGGTTCGGAAGTCCGGCGTCCATGACGAAAGACGCTGTCAACCTCCGTAGGAGAAATAGATTTGGCTGTTAAATTCGCGCAGCGCAACAGTTTCAAATGAGCCGATGGTTGCGAGCCACAATCAGGTCGGGGACGCGCTAAGCTTCCGCATCCCTCAATCCGAGGCGGCGCATCTTCTCCCAAAGGGTGGTACGCCCAATCCCGAGTAACTTTGATGCGGCACCAATTTCGCCGCTTGTTACCGCCAGCGCTCGGAGGATGTGGCGTTTTTCCGCGCTCTGCCGGATGTCTTCGAGCGATCCCATTTGCAACGCCATGGCGGTATCGTCGCTCTGCTCCGGAAACAAATCGCCGGGCATTACCCACTGTCCGAGTCCGAGCACAACGGCTCTTTCCATCCTGTTGCGAAGCTCCCGGATATTGCCAGGCCAGCTGTAGGAGAGGGCGGCTTCTTCCGCCATACTACTGATGCCCTTCAAGGGCGTTTCCATCCGGCCTGCGCTTTCCGTGAAAAAAAGCTCCATCAGCCACGGTATATCCTGCGGCCTATCCCTGAGGGATGGGATTTTCACCGACACGACGTTGATCCGGTAGTACAGGTCTTCGCGAAACCGCCCAGCTTGGACCAATTTGGGAAGATCAGCGTTCGTAGCCACAACCAAGCGACCCTTAAACGGTACCGGCCGCTCGCCGCCAATCCGATAAAACGATTTGTCTTCGATCAGTCGCAGCAGCTTCGCCTGAAGTTCGGGCCTGAGTTCACCAATTTCGTCAAGAAACAGAATGCCTTCGCCGGCACGTTCGGCATAACCGAGATGTCGCTGCGATGCGCTCGTGAACGATCCCTTTTCATGGCCGAGCAGTTCGCTTTCCAAGAGTTCGTCCGGGAATTGCCGCGCAATTGACCGCCATGAAGGGACGGCCATCGACGCCGGACATTGCATGGAGAAACCTGGCGGCGACTTCCTTGCCGCTGCCAGTCTCCCCGGAAATAAGTACAGTCGAATTCAGTTTGGCCACGCGAGTCAGCAACCGCTCGAGTTCCTTTATTTTTGGAGCAAGCCCCAGAAAATGAGTTCCCGGGCGCCGACCGTGGGCCCATCAATTCACCAAGGCGGACAAGGAAATCGTCTATCTCGAACGGCTTCGTAAAGTAGTCAGCCGCGCCGGCACGCATTAAACGCACGGCTTGGTCGATGTTGCTGAAGCCTGTTATGAAGACGAACGGAGGCGCGCCGGACGAACGGGCTGCCTCACGAAAAAGATCTTCACCGCTGAGGTCGGGGAGCCGGATATCGCAGACGATTGCGTCGAGCTTGCTGAAAGGCATTTCACGTACCGCATCCTTTCCGCGCTGCCACCATTTCACCGTCACACCTTCCAGGGAAAGCCGCTGGACGATACTTTCGCCCATGATTTGATCATCCTCAACGAGACCTATCACACGTTCACTAAGCGACATCGGACAACTCCATCTGTGTGAACGGAAGGGTGAGCTTCACCGCGGTACCGCCGGGCGCTGGATACTCCACTACAATCCGGCCTCCGATGTCGGCGACAAGCCGGCTAATGGTCCAAAGTCCCAACCCTCCGCCGTCGAGCGGAGCCGGCGCACCCGATCGACCGGTGAGAACCGTTGCCTCCATTGAGGGTAGACCCGGCCCTCGGTCAATGACGGTAATTAAAAGTTGCTCGCTGAAGATTTCCGCCGATACATGCACTTCCGATCCTTCGGGGGCAGCTGCGACGGCATTGAGGATCAGATTGAGAACGGCTTGACGGATAGGCGTGCTCGGCAGGCGAACGTGGCCGGTCAACGTATTAGAGATCACGATTGCCACGGATTTCCGTCGCGCCTCTGGCCCGATCAAAAGTCCCAAATCGTCGATGTCCGCGGGCGAAAGATTTCGTATGGCCGTATCGGTGCGATAGATCGTCAGTGTCGTGCGGACGACGTCACGGATACCGATCAAGCCGCGCTCCAACAAGCCCAGGCTGCCGTCGCGGACCGCGTTTAGGTGGCCGTGAGACTTGAGCGTGGCAAGGGCGTTGAACATCCCTCCGAGTGGGTTGTTGATTTCGTGCGCAACCGCGGAGGCAAGCCGCCCGAGGCTGCCGAGGCGCTTTTCTTCCGCAAGCCGCTTTCCCATCTCCTCCCGTTCCATCATCGATCGGACCAAAGCGTTGTAGCCTCGGAACAACCGTCCGAATTCGGCTCTCGTTTCTGACACGACACTTTCGGGAATTGGCACCGCGAGGGTTTCGCGGGCAACGCCAAGATGTTCGGACAGAATGCGGACCGGTCGCATCATTCGGGCCACCAGGAACCAGCCGGCAGCCGCCAGCAATATCGTCAATGCTCCATTGGTGAGCGCCAGGGCAATCACAACATCGCGCCGTTCCGCGGCCAAATGGCTTGTATCGAATGTCGCGTGAATTATGCCGGCTATTCGACCTGGGTATGACAATACGCGCACGGCCTTGGCACTATCCGCGCCGGCATCGAAACTGAAACTTGCCGACACGGCTCCCGCGGCGGGCGCGAGCCGAACGGTTGATCCGACTGGGTGAAGCCTCGGATCTGACGCTGCAATTACGGCGCCGTCGACGTTGGTCACGATCGTCTCTATCGGACGCAGGCTCTTGTTGCTCGCCTGCGCCCGGGCAATGGCGTCGTAGATTTCCCAGTTGTCTTCGCGCAGTATCGACGGAGCGATTGCAGACGACAGGCCATCCAGATAGCTCTGCGACAACTCGATCAGATGGCGCGCTTGTGAGTTTGTGAGACGCGAAAGGACCCGCTCGGATAATACAAGGCCGACCAGGATCATCAGCGCCGCGACGGCGAGGGGGACTTTCACCGTGATTGGCCAGGAACGATCGGTGAAAAGGCTCATGCAGATTACCCGGCCGCTGTAACAAGGGCCGCCTTCGATGCAATTGCGTCGAACGAAGAAGGATCCTCCGCCCCGAAGCCATCTAGGCGTAGCATCTTCAATACGGCTCGGCCTTCATCGTCAGTATGCATTTCCCAAAGAGCTTTGGTGAGAGCGTTGAGGCGCGTTTGATCGACCGGTACTCGCGGAGCAGCGATAGGAGGAAACCCAAGCCATTCCGAAGCTTTCAGGATGCGAGTACCCTCCGTTACCTTGGGCTCTAGCTCGGCGACAACGTCATAAACGTAGCCATCTACTGATCCCGACCCCGCGAGTCCCGACGCCACCGCCCTGATCACATCGCGATGAGCATAGGTAAAAAATGTCTTCGCAAAAAACGTTTCTGGCCTGAGACGGAGCTCGGCCAGAGCCGCCCGCGTGACAAGAAACCCCGAGTTGGAGTCAGGGTCCGAAAACGCATGAATGTCACCGCGCAGATCGAGAATTCCACTACCTTTCCGGTCACGGTCCACAATCAGATAAGACTGATAGAGCGGCTTGTTGTGCCAGAGCGGGACCGCGACAAGTTGAAGTTCTGCCCGATGGGCAACGTATGGGAATCCGCAGATCCAGGCCGCATCGAGTTGGCCCGAAGTAAGAAGGGCCGTGATTTCCTGATACGTGCGTCGGGTAATCAGGGAAACGGTGTAGCCAGTTGTCCGCTGCAGATACGACTGCAAACGTCCCAGAAGCTCAAGATCGTTGGTTAGAAATACGGGGGTGAGGCCAAATCGAATGGGTGCGTTGGCGGCGGCTACCGCGGGGCAGCCTACGCTCGACGCCAGCAGGGCAGACGCGCCAGCGCTCAACAGCTTGCGCCTGTCGAGCCAATGGTTCAGACCTAAGCCCATGACCTCCCCATATTTTTACTTCTATAGCTCAAATCCTAGCGCGATTTGGAGGGGTGCGAAACAGGCGTATCGCGGCTTCACGATGGAGGCGCCGGCGAGACCTCCCCACACATGGAACAGGCCCGCCTCTGCGGAGCACCCGAGATGGCCATCAGACTTGATTTGGGAACGGTTGGCCTGAATCAACAGGCATGAGAAATACTATTTGCCAACCGGCTGGGCCGACTCGGAGCTGACAGGCTCTTGTCATCGCGGTAGTACGATTCGGGTACGTAAGCCGCCGGTTGCCCTATTGCTGAGGAGGAGTGCGCCGCGGTGGGCCTGCACAATCGATTGGGCAATCGCCAAGCCAAGGCCAACCCCGCCGGTCTCACGGTTTCTTGAGCCTTCAAGCCGATAAAAGGGGTCGAACACGCGCGATAGCTCCTGTTCGGGAATACCAGGACCTTCATCATCGATAACGATTTCTATCGCTTTTGGTACCGTTTGGATCGCTACTCTTGCTGCCTTGCCGTACTTGACCGCGTTATCTAGGAGGTTGCGGATCGCCCGCTTCAATGCGTCAGGCCGGCAGTCGTACACAACCGGTTCGACTGGCTCCATTTTGACGGGCATGCCGGCATCGGCCATGTCATCCACGATGCTTTGGACAAGCGCCGCGATGTCGGTGCGACGCAATATCTCGGTAGCGGCCTCGTCTCGGGCAAATTGCAGAGTTGCGCCGATCATCGAGTCCATTTCGGCGATAGTGGCCAGCATCTTGTCGCGGTCCTGCGGATTTTCAACATTCTCGGCGCGCAGGCGTAATAGCGTCAAAGGCGTGCGCAGATCGTGTGAAATCGCCGCCAGCATGCGCGTCCGGTTGTCAATCAAGCTGCGCAGCCGGGCCTGCATTGTGTTGAACGCGCGCGAGGCTTGAAGCGCCTCGATCGTGCCAGTCTCCGGCATGGGTGCGGCATTCAAGTCATTGCCGAGTCGTTCGGCAGCGGCCGACACTGCGGCGAGTGGCGCTGTCACGCGGCGCACCGCCCATACCGAGACCGCGAGAATAACGATTGCCATAATCCCCATCGAAAGCAGGAACTGACGCGAAAATCCTGAGCCGCTCTCGGGCAGAGCGGTCGCGAAGGTAAGCCATTGGCCATCGAGGAGCGGAACCGCGACCTGCAAATCCCGGAAGCCGCCGAATCCACCGAAGCCGTGCAATGCGTGCATCATCGGACCTCGTCCCATCATCGGATGTGGGCCGCCAAACGGGGGCGTGTCCGGCACCGATGCAGATACGCGCGGTAGTCGGCCCGGCGCCAGCGAGAGCTGATCGACAAGAAATTCCTTAATCGCCTCAGCAACCGCTCCTTCCTGGTGATTCGGGATCAATGCTGGTGCTTGGGCGGAGAGTGAAACTTGCAAGGTCTGATCGCTCAGGCCAGCAACAATCCGTTCACGCCACTCGTGCGGAGTGTCCTGCACGAGCTTCACGAGATTGGTAATGCGTTGCGCAGCGGAAAAGCCGCCGACTGCACGTACGGCCTGCTCGCGGTCCAGGGTGTATATCCACGATCCAACGAGCAATGACACGATTAGACCAGCGACCAAGACCAGCAGGGTCTGGCCAAACAGGCTCTTGGGTAAAAGCCGACTCATTTGCGGCTCACATCGGGCGTGAACATGTAGCCGCCGCCCCATATTGTCTTGATGATCTTGGGATCACTGGGATCAAGTTCGAGCTTCTTGCGGAGACGACTGACCTGGGTGTCAATACTGCGGTCGAGACCTGCAGCAGAGCGACCGCGCGCCAGATCGAGCAGTTGGTCGCGATTGAGCACCCGCTGCGGCCGCTCGACTAGTGCAATCAACAGATCAAATTCGCCGGTGCTCAGTGGCACTGTGACACCATCATCGCGAAGAAGCGCGCGTAAGCCTGTGTCGAGACCCCATCGGTCGAAACGATAGCTCTTTGGGCGTGGCTCCGAATCCGCTTTGGATACGTTCTCCTTAGTGCGGCGCAGAACGGCTTTGATCCGCGCGATCAGTTCGCGGCTGCCGAACGGCTTCGAGAGGTAATCATCGGCCCCCATCTCCAGGCCAATGACGCGGTCGATTTCCTCGCCCTTGGCGGTCAGCATGATGATCGGGACATTCGATTCCGCGCGAAGCTTCCGGCAGAGCGATAATCCATCCTCGCCTGGCAACATAAGATCGAGGAGTATGAGGTCGATCCGGCCGTCGGCCAGCACCTTTTGCATGGCCCGGCCGTCAGCCGCCGCACTGACCCGGAAGCCCTCCTTGGTCAGCGCGCGCGAGACGAGATCGCGGATCTCGCGGTGGTCGTCGATGATCAGGATGTGTGGCGCAGCTTGCATCTTGGTAATATAGACCAAAGTATCCGCGGCGTTTTCGGAATGTGTGTCCGTCTATGACTGCCACCGCCTTTGACAAACTTTGTCACAAAAGGCCCTGCGGCTGAAAAACTTGGGTGAAATCCGGCCTCTCCAATGTCCAGACGCAACGGCCTCTCTGTTGCACAGGCATTGGAGATTCAGATGAAGAAGAAGGTTCTGGTTATCGGCGGCTTCGTAGCGGCTACCTTACTAGTCGGCGGCTGGGCTTTGGCACAGTCAGCCGGTCATGTACCGGGTGGAATGCAAGGTATGGGAATGGGTATGCACGGCCAGATGGGTCGAGGCATGCACGGCCCGATGGGGCAGGGTGTGCGAGGCCAAATGGGTTCCGGCATGATGGGTATGGGTGCGGGAATGATGGGGATGAACGGAGGCTCCGCAACCATGGACGAGCGCCGCGACATCCATGGGCTTCTCTTCAACCATGATCGTGTCAAACGGACGGTGACGAACCTCCCAGACGGTATCCGCACGGTTACGGAATCGGACGACCCCGAGGTCGCGGCGACGATCAAAAAGCACGTCGCAGATATGGGAAAGCGGGTCGAAGAAGGACGCGATCCAGGCTTGCCCATCGAAAGCCCGGCGCTGCATTCGATCTTCCGGGACAAGGACAAGATCAAGACCGCGTATGAAACGACCGAGAAGGGCATCGTCGTCGTCCAGACCTCGACCGACGCGACTGCCGTCAAGGCCCTTCAAGATCATGCCGCAGAGGTGACCGATCTTGCCCAACGCGGGATGGCCGCAGCGCACGAGGCCATGATGAAGAACGGTGGTATGATGGGGCGTGGCATGCATATGCGCGGTGCTATGGCCGAACCGCAGCATCAGCACTGAAGTAGAGAACGGCACAGGCGCGATCTTGTGATCGCGTGCTGTGCTGGAAGACCCAATCGGCGGGTGAAGGGAGTGCCTTTGCGCAGGATCTGATGCGGAGCTTCTCGTCCGCTTCAACGGTATTCGCCGCGTGAAGTTAGTCGTAATCCGCGGCGCCAAAATGGAGACTTATCATGTCTGCTAATCGATTTTTCCTTACTCTGATTATCGCCGGCGGGGTTGCGACCGGTGCCATATTTGTCGGGACTAATCTGGGTAAAGCCGCGAATACGAAGCACATCGACCACGCCCAGCATATGCGAGCGCCCAAAGCGGCGAAATCGACGATGCCGGGGCAGGAGGTCTTCGGCACGATCCAAGAGATCGTACATATCCTGGAAGCTGACCCCACCACCAACTGGTCAAAGGTAAATATTGCAGCACTACGCGAGCATCTGATCGATATGGACGAGGTGACGATGCGAGCAGCTACAAGCCAACAGGCGCTCGCCGACGGCATCTCAATCACGGTGACTGGCGAGGGCCGCATCCTTGATGCAATCAAGCGGATGGTGCCGGCTCACACTCATGAGCTCGCAGCGCTCGGTTGGCAGGCCAGAACGGAGGATCTGCCGAATGGTGTAAAGTTGGTGGTTACCACGAGCGATCCTCGCCAAGTCGTGAAGCTCAATGCGCTTGGCTTCATGGGCATCATGGTCCAGGGCGCGCATCATCAGATTCACCACCTCATGATGGCAAAGGGCGAGTTAGCGCACTGACGATTAAGAGCGACGCTGCAGGTCAGGGGTTCGGCCCCTCAATTGGCCTGCCACGATATGGGAAGTTCTTATAATCGGTGTCTACCCGCCGAATGGGCGTCCCGATGACCTTTGTGGGGTCGATCAACTCGGCCAACTTAAATCCCTCGATCACCCTCGCCTGATAACTGTCCTCCAGAGGTGCTCAAGCGCATCCTTGACGTTGTGCCACTGCTGAAAGCGCATCTGCCCGCTAGTTGGTTGTGCCGGCCGGGAGGGACTCCGAGCCGCCTCTTGCGATCGCGGAAAGATGGGGGGCCGCCGGGGTCTCGGTCTCCAATCGACCGTCGCGCAGCCGAAAGATGTGATCGAACTGGTCGAGAATCATTTCGTCATGCGTGACGACGATAATGGCCGCGCCCTGATCGACGGCGATCTGGCGCAACAGGTTCATCACAATTCTGGCACGGGCCGAATCCAGGGGCGCGGTCGGTTCGTCCGCCAGAATGATGCGCGGCTTGTTGGCAAGCGCGCGCGCTATCGCCACCCGTTGGGCTTCGCCGCCCGAAAGTTGCTTGGGTAAGGCATGCTTGCGATGGCCGACTTCAAGATAGTCGAGCAGTTCGACCGCGCGCGTGCGCGCGGCCGCCGAACTGAACCCGGCCAGATCCAGCACCAGGGCGACATTATCGCTGCCGTCGAGAAACGGCAGCAGATTGGGATATTGGAAGATGAAGCCGATCTTGTCGAGCCGCAGCCGGCGAAGGTCGGATTTCAGCCAGCGCCCGTCATAGACGACCTCGCCATCCAACGTGACGCGGCCGCTGCTCGGCTCCAGAATGCAGGCGATACAATGCAGCAGCGTGGTCTTGCCCGACCCGCTGGGGCCCATCAATCCGACGACCTGACCCGGGTAGACTTCGAGGTTAATGTCGGCCAAGGCGTTGACGCGCGCGGTGCCCTGCCCAAAATACTTAGACAGATGCTCGACGCTTACGACGGCCTGTGTATCGGTCGCTGCCATGGCATTATCCTGACGACGCCAGCGCCTCGGCCGGGTCGACTTTGAGAGCAAGCCGGATGCCGAGGGTGCTGGCCGCAAGACAAATGACAACGGTGATGACGAACACGATGGCAACGCTCTCGGGATCGAGCACGAGCCGTCGCGGAAAATATGGCTTGAAGATCAGGACGAGCGCCAGGCCCGCGAAGTAACCGAATATACCCATCGATAGCGCCTGCTGGACAATAAGGCCGATAATGGTGCGGTCCGGCGCGCCGACGAATTTAAGCGTGGCAATCGAGCGCACCTTGTCCATAGTTAGAGTATAAACGATCAGGGCGATGATCACTGCCGAGACGATTACCAGCAGCACCATGATTAGACCCTGCTGCTTGCGCGCGCGCTCGATGACGAATTTGCTCAGCAGGGTTTCCTGCTGATCCTGGGTGAGCGCGGAAAGGTGCTTCCAGCGCGCCAGCGCGGTTGCCACCGAGCTGACCGGAACATAGGGCGATACCTTGGCGATAACGGCATTGATCTGATCGTTGGTTTGCAGCGATCCGCCGCGCGCCTGTTCGCGCCGCGTCGACGGCGGCGCGATTTCGAACTGCAGCCGCTGGGCATCGCGCAAGGTGACGTAGGCGACCGGATCGCCGGACGAGGTGACCTCGTCGCGCATCAGCCCGACCACTGTGAATTTGTGGCCGCGCGTGCCCAGTGGCACTTCCTGGCCAAGGCTAAGGCCGGTCGAGCGGTCGACGACCGTTTCATAATGGCTGCGCAGGATCTCGCGCCCGGCCACCAGATGGCGGGGGCCGCCAGGCCGGCCGGGCTCGAAGCCGATGAGAAAGACGCGGAGTGGCTTGCCGTTCAGTTCTGTCTGCACCGATTGGTAGGTAATGGAGCCGGCACGTTCCACACCATAGACGCGGCTGACCAATTCGCGCGTATCGCCCGGGATACGCGAACCCTCGGCGAATGGCCCGTTCGTGCCGGCCTCGACCACCCAAAGATCGGCGTTGGCGGCACGCGCTTGCTTCAGCGCATCGTCGATCAGGCCGCCATAGACGCCGGTGATCATGATCACGATCCCAAGCAATAGGCTCAAGCCGAAATTCGTTAGTACGAACCGCAGCAGATTGTGCTTGATGTCGCGGTAAGCGAGGTTCATGGCGTCTTCCCGCCACCGGCCACCTTCGCCGCACGGCCCACGCGCAGTCCGCTACGTAGCTGCGACACCACAAAGGCATCGTTCGGCACGCCGCCGGTGATCTCGAAGCGTCCGTCGAGCAGCCTGTGGCCGAGCGTCACCGCGTGTTGCCGAAGGCGTCCCTCCTCGACGGTCCAGACCGTCCCCTGGCTTTTGCCCAGACCGATGATTGCCGCCTCCGGCACTAGCCGCGGATGCACCAGATTCATGGTCGTGATATAGACCTCAGCCTGTTCGCCCAGATTGAACTCCGCCGGTATCTGACCGAAGGCCACTGCGACGCGGCGCTCCTCGTTAACGCGATCGCTCTCGGGTTCGATGCGCGCCACGCGGCCGGTGATGCGCCGGCCCGGCTGCGAGCGCAGCACGATTTGGGCAGCCTCGCCTAAGCGGATCTCGCCGGCCTTGCTTTCATCGATATAAGCAAGCACCCACACGGTGGCGGGATCGATCAGCGTGAAGACCGACTTGCCGGCGCCGAGGGCTGAGCCAAGCTCCTTCGTGCGCGCGATCACCATGGCGTCGTAGGGCGCTACGAGGGTGTGGAAGTCCAGCGTCGCTGATTCCTGCAGCTCTTGGGCCTTGGCATCGTTGATGGAGGCGCGCGCCACCTGAACATCACTGGCAGCCAAATTGAGATCCCCGAATGCGGCATCCTGGACTGCTTGTGCCGTTTCGGCAGACTTCAACTGAAGTGCTGTTGCTCAAAACCAGTTTTTGTCGGCGCTCACTGATGCTCTTGGCATTGGTATAATTGGCGCGCGCCTTTTCAACGCTCGCCGTGGCTCTCTGCACATTGGCTTCTGCCTGCGCAATGGACGCCCTGGTCCTGGCGACGCGCGCGCTTTGCTCGCGGTCGTCGAGGCGGCCGAGAACGGAGCCCTTGGCTATGCGATCGCCGACATCTGCCCGAAGATCGAGGAGCACACCGGAAACTTTGAATCCTACCTTCGATGTGACGCGGGCTTCGACGGTGCCAAGGCCGAACACCTCGACCGGGACATCGCCTTCAGTTCGCGAAACCTGCACATCCACCGGACGGAGCAACGTAGTCCAAGCGCCTAGCCCGACGCCGAGGATCGCTACCAGCACGATGGCTAGGATGAAAAAACGCTTCCGAGTCATGGATGTCGTCCGCTGGTAAGCTCCATAAGCTCACTAATGATCTGGTCGACGCGCAGCTATTTGATGGAAATCAAGCGCGCAAGCGATGATGCTGCATTGATCCACCGCAACAGTTGGTCCCCGTGGCCTTGGTATAAAGCTCAATCGGCCTCCAAAGGGCTCCTCTAGGGTAGCTGCTGTCGGCATTTCGCGACCGGGTTCAGCTTTCGCAGCGGCATTTTGACCACGATGGCTACAGATAAATTGCTACTGGATCTGACGCTGGTGTTGCCGCACATCCCTGATGAGCGGGATGCTTGCGTCGAACGGTTGCTCACTCTGCTTAAGAACGCAGGCGTTGATCAGGCACACATCGTCCGTGAAGACGGCAAGGCCAGGCTGTGCTTGCACTACGATACTGAGCGGGTCGGCCTGGTCGAGGTTCGCCAACTGATCGCCGCAGTCGGCGCGTCGGTCGACAAGCGTTTTGTGCATGAAAGCTTGCGCATCGAAGGTATGGACTGCCCGACCTGCGCCACCGTCATCGAACACGCGCTGCGTCGTCTCGATGGCGTGCTTGAGGCCAAAGTGAGCTACGCCGCCGAGCGCCTGCGCTTGGAGTATGACAGCGAGAAGTCGTCGCACCGCGCGGTGGTGCGCCGTATCGAGGCGCTGGGCTACCGAGTCTTGAAGCCAGATCGCCATGCTGGATGGTGGGCGGAACATCGGGAACTCGTGTTCAGTTTTATCGCCGGTGGGCTGCTGCTGGGCGGTTGGCTCGGGGCGCTGCTGGGCGCGCCATACGAAGTGTCGCTTGGACTTATCTCGCCGCCTATGCATTCGGTGGCTTCTTCACCCTGCGCGATGCTGTGCAAAGCCTGTGGGCGAAGCGCTTCGATATCGATACCCTCATGCTGGTCGCCGCAATGGGGGCCGCGGCCCTGGGTGAGTGGGCCGAGGGTGCGCTTCTCCTATTTCTTTTCAGCCTCGGGCACGCGTTGGAGCATTCGGCGATGGACCGCGCGCGCCGGGCGATCGAAGCCCTGGCCGAACTGGCCCCGAAGACCGCCTTGGTACGCCGTGACGGCGTGGAGGTCGAAGTCCCGGTCGACGAATTGCTGCGCGGCGATAGGGTCATCGTCAAGCCCGGCCAGCGCCTGCCGGCCGACGGTATGGTTGCCGAGGGCAATTCGGCCGTGGATCAGTCGCCGGTAACTGGCGAGTCAGTGCCGGTAGATAAAGGTCCCCGCGACACGGTCTTCGCGGGAGCGGTCAATGGCGACGGGGTTTTGCTGGTGGAAGTCACCAAGCTCGCCACCGAAAGCACGCTGGCGCGCATGGTGCGGCTCGTCTCCGACGCCCAGACGCAGAAATCGCCGACTCAGAATCTCACCGACCGTATCGCGCGCGTGTTCGTGCCCGTCGTGTTGATCGGCGCGGGCCTTCTGATCGCCGTGCCGCCACTGTTCGGGTTTCCTTTTACCGAATCGTTTTATCGGGCTATGGCCGTGCTGGTGGCGTCGTCGCCGTGTGCGCTTGCCATCGGCACCCCGGCTGCGGTTCTGTCGGCTATCGCGCGGGCAGCCCAGTTGGGCGTATTGATCAAGGGCGGTGCCCACCTCGAAAATCTCGGCAGTCTGACCGCGATCGCCTTCGACAAAACCGGCACCATCACCACCGGAAAGCCTCGTCTCACGGACATCGTGGCCTTCGGCGCGACAGAGAACGAAGTTCTTGCTCTGGCAGCTGCGCTGGAGAGCCGCAGCGGTCATCCGTTGGCACGGGCCATTGTAGCCGCGGCCCGGGAACGTGGGCTTCGCTGGGTCGAGCCGGCCGACGTAGAGGCAGTGAACGGCAAGGGTATTCGCGCGACTTTGGACGCCCGGCGCATTGAGATCGGCAATCTCAAGTTGTTTGGGGATGAAGTTGTGAGCGCGGAGGCGACCGCACGGGTCGAACGACTGGAATCTGCCGGACGCACCACGATGTTGGTGCGGGCGGATGGGCGCTTCGCTGGCATCATTGGACTGATGGATACCCCCCGCGCAGGCGTGGCGGCGGTATTGGCGGATCTGCAGCTCCTTGGCGTTACTAAAACGATCATGCTGACCGGGGACAACGAGCGTGTGGCTCGTGCGGTGGCGGATGCGGTGGGAATAAAAGAGGTGCGGACGAGCCTTCTGCCTGAGGACAAGATCGCTGCGGTGGCGAGCCTCGTTGAGCAGTATGGACAGGCGGCCATGGTGGGCGATGGCGCCAATGATGCGCCCGCTCTCGCCCGCGCCACGGTAGGCATCGCCATGGGCGGCGCCGGCTCCGACGTGGCGCTTGAAGCGGCAGACGTCGTGTTGATGAGCGACGAACTTAGCAAACTCCCGTTCGCCGTCGGGCTGAGCCGCGCGGCGCGAGCGGTCATCCGCCAAAATCTGTTTATCGCGCTTGGTGCGGTCGCATTGCTGATCCCGGCAACAGTCTTCGGCTGGGCTGGCCTCGGCCTCGCCGTGCTTATCCACGAGGGGTCGACGATTGTCGTCGTGTTGAACGCGCTGAGGCTGCTTGCTTATCCTGCACCGCCAAAAGCCGGCGCAGTCGGAGGAGTGGATCTTGAAAAAATGCAGTTGGCGTATCTCGCGTGATCTTGCGCGGCAGTGACCACTGCAGTTCGTGAAGAGGAAGTTCAAATGTGCCGCGTTGCTTCGGCACTTAGATGAGGAGATTGGATCATGGCCAATAGAGACGTCGTCATTTGTTCACCCGTGCGTACCGCGATCGGCACCTACGGCGGCACCTACAAGGAGATGCCTGCGACCGACCTTGGCGCTGCGGTCGTCCGGGCGACGCTGGATCGCGCGAAACTTCAGCCCGGTGAGGTTGGAACCGTCGTCATGGGCAACGTGATCCAGGCCGGCAACAAAATGAACCCGGCCCGACAGGCGGCAATAAATGGCGGCGTGCCAGTCGAAGTCCCCGCGATGACCGTCAACCGCGTTTGCGGCTCGGGTGCGCAGGCCATCGCCAGCGCCGCGCAGGAAATCATGCTCGGATTCATCGATAGCGCGGTCGCCGGCGGCATGGAGAACATGGATCGAGCGCCCTATCTCATGAACTCCGGCCGCTGGGGTTACCGCATGGGCGATGCGCAGATCTTCGATTCGATGCTGATGGACGGGCTCAACGATGCATTCTCCGGCCAACACTCCGGCTGGCACACCGAGGATCTCGCGCGATCACATCAGATCACCCGGGAAGACCAGGACCGCTGGGCAGAGCGCTCGCAGACGCGGTTTTCGGCGGCCCAATCGGCCGGCAAATTCGCCGCAGAAATCGCGGCGATCGAAGTTTTTTCACGGAAAGGCCCGGTGAAATTCGACAAGGATGAACACAATCGGCCCGAGACGACACTGGAAAGCCTGTCAAAGCTCAAGCCGGCCTTTCGAAAGGACGGCACCATCACCGCCGGCAACGCGCCGGGCCTCAATAGCGGGGCTGCGGCTATGGTGGTGGCCGACCGAGCTTGGGCAGAGAAGAAGGGCCTGCAACCGATGGCGCGCCTTGCTGCCTACGGTATCGGCGCGGTCGAGCCCGGCATGTTCGGTCTTGGTCCCGTACCTGCAGTTAAGCAGGCGCTCGATCGTGCCGGCTGGAAGGTCGGGGATGTCGGTCGGATCGAGATCAACGAGGCTTTTGCGGCGATCGTCCTCGCGGTCACGAAGGACCTCGGTCTGTCCCCGGATATCGTCAACGTAGAAGGCGGCGCGATTGCGCACGGTCACCCGATCGGTGCGAGTGGCGCAGTGCTCACGACACGTCTCTTGCACTCCATGCAGCGCGACGGCATCAAAAAAGGCGTCGTCACGCTCTGTATCGGCGGCGGCCAGGGAATTGCGCTGGCGCTGGAGATGTCATCATGATTCCGATTGGAGTGGTGCGAAACACCACAGAGGACAAGAGCCCAGCACCGAGCGCAGACGAATGTAGGTCGTAGCAATGACGAAGTCGGGGTATCGCACGCTCGATGCCAACGAGGCGGTGGCTGATATCGCCTACCGCGTCAGCGAAGTGGTCGCCATTTATCCGATTACACCCGCCTCACCGATGGGGGAATATGCCGATGGCTGGGCCGCCGATGCGCGGCCCAACCTCTGGGGCACCGTGCCTGATGTCGTCGAAATGCAGTCAGAGGGGGGCGCCGCCGGTGCGGTCCATGGTGCGTTGCAGGCAGGCGCGTTGACGACCACGTTCACCGCGTCGCAGGGGTTACTGCTGATGCTGCCGGACCTGTTCAAGATCGCAGGGGAACTGACTGCTTTCTGCATGCACGTGGCAGCCCGCAGTCTCGCGACGCATGCCTTGTCGATCTTCGTTGACCATTCCGACGTGATGGCGGCGCGCGGTACCGGTTTCGCGCTGCTGGCCTCGGGCTCGGGCCAAGAAGCACAGGATCTGGCTGCGATCGGTCATGCAGCCACAATGGCAGCGCGCGTGCCGGTTCTGCATTTCTTCGATGGTTTTCGAACCTCGCACGAGATAGGCAAGATTCTGCCGCTGGAAGACGCCGAGTTGCATACTCTGATAGGAGAGGACGGACTGCGCGGCCACCGCGCCCGCGCGCTCGACCCTGAGCGGCCGGTGCTGCGCGGCAGTTCACAGAATCCTGATACCTTCTTCCAGTGTCGTGAAGCGGTGGAGCCGTTCTACACGCGCTTCCCGCAACTGCTCGACGAGACCATGGCACACTTCGCCGGGCTCACCGGGCGGCGCTATCGACTGTTCGATTATGAGGGCCATCCCGAGCCGGAGCGCGTGATCGTGCTGATGGGTTCGGGCGCCGAGTGTGCCCACGAAGTGGTCGAGCATCTGGTGGCCCATGGCGAACGTGTAGGGGTCATCAAGGTGCGTCTTTTCCGGCCGTTTTCGGTGCCGCACCTGCTGGAGGTCCTGCCGGCCAGTGTTGAGGCGGTGGCAGTGCTCGACCGTACGAAAGAGCCGGGGGCCACTGGTGAGCCCTTATTGCAGGAACTGGTGACCGGACTGGTTGCGGCGGCGCAGGATGGGCGGCTGGCCCGGCTGCCCCGTATCATCGGTGGGCGTTATGGTCTGGCTGGAAAGGAATTCACGCCTGCGATGGTCAAGGCAGTGTTCGATGAAATGGGCCGCGAGAGGCCGCGCCCGCGTTTCACCATCGGCATTCGCGATGACGTGTCGGGCTCGTCGCTGCCTTGGGACACCGCCTTTGATCGGGAACTGGAGCCCGAAGACGTCACGCGTGCGCTCTTTTTCGGGCTTGGCGCCGACGGCACGGTGTCGGCCAACAAGGCGAGCATCAAGATCATCGGCGAGAATACGCCGCTCTTCGCCCAAGGCCATTTTGAGTACAACTCGCGCAAGGCAGGTGCTACGACCGTCTCTCACCTGCGCTTCGGACCGCGGCCGATCCGCTCGACCTACGGCATTACGCAAGCCCAGTTCGTCGCTATCCACGCGCCGGAATTCCTGGAGCAGCGCGACGTGCTGGCCCGCGCCGCAGCGGGGGCATTGGTGCTTGTGAACACGCCCGTACCTGCGGATCAGTTCTGGGCAACGCTGCCCCAGGAGGCACAACGTTCGCTGGTAGACAAGCGTTGTCGGCTCTTCGTGATCGACGGTTATGCCCGGTCGGAGCAGGCTGGCCTGGGCCGACGCATCAACACCGTGATGCAACTCTGCTTCTTTGCGCTCACGAAGGTGATGCCCATCAAGGAAGCTCTGGCGGCTTTGCGAGTTTCGCTGGAGCAGACCTGGGGACGCCGCGGGCCGGAGGTGGTGCGGCGCAACCTCGCTGCACTCGAAAACACCCTGTCGGCTCTTGTCGAAGTACCGGTTCCGACTGTGGCAACTGCGGTACGACATCGGTCGCCCACAGTGCCAGATGACGCGGATGATTTTGCCCAGCGCGTGACGAAGTTGCTGCTGGAAGGACGTGGTGACGAACTGCCGGTCAGCGCATTCCCACCCGACGGCACTTGGCCCACCGGCACCAGTCGTCTGGAAAAACGCGCGATCGCGCTAGATATCCCGATCTGGCAACCTGACCTCTGCGTTCAATGCAATTTCTGCTCGATGATCTGTCCGCACGCCGCGATCCGCACAAAGGTATATGATCCCGCGCAACTCGATGGATCGCCAGATGGCTTCCGTTCGCTGCCGGAGTCGTTTGAGCCCGCTTTCGCGGGAATGCGTTACAGCGTACAGGTCGCGCCAGAGGATTGTACTGGATGCGGTCTATGCATCGAGGTCTGCCCATCCAAGGATCGCCATGATCCGCGGCGCCGAGCGCTGGTAGCTGAACCGCTGGCCGAGCGCCGGGAAGTCGAGCGGATCTCTTTCGATTTCTTTGAAAGCATTGTCTCCGCACCGCTTGATAGCCTGCCTGTCGACCGCCGAACCGCCGCTTTCCGCCAACCGCTATTCGAGTTCTCCGGGGCCTGCGCGGGCTGCGGCGAGACGCCCTATCTTCGCCTGCTGACGCAGTTGTTTGGCGAGCGGCTGATGATCGCAAATGCCACCGGCTGTTCATCGATCTACGGCGGAAATTTGCCAACCACGCCTTACACCACCAACTCGCAGGGCCGCGGGCCCGCGTGGTCGAATTCCCTTTTTGAGGATAACGCGGAGTTTGGCCTCGGTATGCGCTTGGCGCTTGACACCCGACGGAACCGGGCGCGAGTGCGGTTGCAAAGGCTGGCACCACAGTTGCCGTCCGTGCTCGTCGAGGCACTGTTGGCTGCCCCGGTTACGGCCGCGGATGATGGTCAGGCGGAAGCAGTTCGCGCCCAAGTGGCTGAACTCGACAAGCTTCTGGCGCAGGATACCTCTCCCGATGCCGCTGCTCTGCGGGAGGATCTGCCTGCGCTGCAGCCGCGCAGTCTGTGGATCGTCGGCGGTGACGGCTGGGCCTATGACATCGGCTATGGCGGGCTCGACCATGTGCTGGCCTCGCAACGCAAGGTCAACGTGCTGGTGCTGGACACCGAAGTTTACTCCAATACGGGTGGCCAGCAGTCCAAGGCAACACCATTGGGCGCGTCGGCAAAGTTCGCCGTGGCGGGAAAGGCCACCAGCAAGAAGGACCTCGGTCTTCTTGCGATGAGCTATGGCCATGTCTATGTGGCCGAGGTGGCGATGCAATCGCACAGCGAACAGACCGTGCGGGCCTTCCTTGAAGCCGAACGCCACCCGGGGCCGTCGCTGATCATTGCAAGCAGTCCGTGCATTTCTCATGGCTACGACCTCGTTCAAGCTCCCGCACAACAGCGCCGCGCCATCGCGAGCGGGGCCTGGTTGCTCTATCGCTTCGACCCGGCGCGTATTGGTCGGGGTGAACCTCCATTGCATTTGGACTCCGGTCCACCGCACCTCGACCTTGAGCAGTATATGTCGCAGGAAGCGCGCTTCCGTATGGTCGAGTTGCGATCACCCGCGCGCTACCGAGCCTTGCTCGATGCCTCGCGTGAAGTGGTACGGCAGAGACGGGCGCTTTATGAGCAGCTTTCTGCCATCCATATGCCCTTGCCCCTGACGACGCCGGAAGGGGGCAATCATGGCTGACCTTGGCGTTACGTGGCTAGGCCTTAAGCTGCGCAGCCCCTTCGTGGTTGCGGCGAGCCCGATTTCGCAGGATCCCTTCGCTGCACGACGGGCGGCGGCAAACGGTGCCGGGGCAATCGTCATGCATTCGCTCTTCGAGGAGCAACTGGCAGAAGAGCAGATGGCTGTACATCGCCTGCTCGACAGCCAGATGGACCGCAACGCTGAGGCGAGCAGCTACATGCCCGATTCGCTGTTCGCGCTGGATGGCGAGGGCTATCTCGCTGAACTTGCGGCATTGCGTGCGGCCGTCGACGTGCCGGTGGTCGCCTCGCTCAACGGCACCACGCCAGGCGGCTGGACGCTATATGCTAGGCGCCTCGCTGATGCCGGGGCCGATGCGTTAGAACTGAACCTGTATGAAATTGCAACGCAGGCGCTTAAATCGTCTGATGCGATTGAGCGCCGCCAATTGGCCCTGGTCGATTCGGTCGTCTCAGCCGTGTCGATCCCGGTCGCGGTCAAGCTAAGTCCGTTCTACACTGCACTGCCCGCTTTCGCGCGTCGACTGGAGGAGGTGGGCGTGCGCGGGGTCACGGTGTTCAACCGCTTATACGAACCGCTGGTCGACCTTGATACACTTGATGTTCGCCGGCAACTTGAACTCTCCACGGCGACCGAGTTGCCGCAGCGCCTGCATGCGCTCGCCGTGCTGTCGGTCACAAACGAGCTTTCGCTGGCGTGCAGCGGCGGTGTGCATAGCGGACATAATGCCGCGCAAGCTATCGCCTGCGGCGCACATGCGGTTCAAGTGGCATCGGTGCTGCTGACCCACGGCCCTGATCGGCTGGCCGGTTTGGTGGCCGAACTGCAAAGCTGGCTCGACATGCACGGCTACAGCCATGCAGCAGCGTTGCGCGGCGTGCTGAACCTAAGCCATTCGCCCGACCCGTCGGCCTGGACCCGGCTGAACTATATCCGCATGATCGAGGGGTGGCGTGCGGACTCTCGCAGGAGAACCTCATCATGAGCGCCGAGAAGAAAACTTGGCACGGCATCCCCCGTGAAGAGATCCCATGGTTGCCGACCGTGGATGCAGAAGCCTGCATCGGCTGCCAGCTCTGCTATGTGACTTGCGGCCGCGGCGTATACGAAATGCGCGATGGCACGGCGGTGGCGGTGTCACCAATGGAATGCGTTGTCGGTTGCACGACCTGTGGCAACGTCTGTCCGACTAGCGCCATCTCGTTTCCAAAGCTTGACATGGTTTGGAAGATGGAGCGCGAACGACAGGTATTCCGTACGGTGAAAAAGGAAGCCTTGAGCAGGCACGATCGCGAAGAGGCACTGAAGGCACGCGACGCAGCGATGAAGGCGGCGCAGCCTGTCGTACCGACACGCGCCAAGGTCGAGGTGGCCGGCGAATTCGGTGACAAGCAATTCCTACTACGACTGGAGGCGCTGATTGAGGGCGAGCCCTTCGATATCGTGCACCTGCGTCTCGAAGTGCCCACCGTGAAGGGCGCGCGTCAGAAGGCGCCATCGTTTATGAGCTTCGAGGTCACATCCGAACGCCAGGAGGCAGTGGCGCCGTTCCTCGACCGCGTGACGGCGCTGGTGCGCGAAGCCGGCCTGGTCTTGGTTGCGGCCACGCCGATTACGTGACATCGCCGGACAATAGATACTTCGATTGTTCTAGAAATATCGTTGACTTGATTCATATGAGAGCCGATTTGCTTGCTATGGAACGGATAGCACGAGGTTGAACGCATGGACGCTCCAGCGCCAGCTAATGCCAAGCCCGAAACTCGATCCATTTCCGAGTTTTTGAACCGAGAGTGCTTCTGCATCACGCTGGACCGAGAAGCTTTATGCCGGGCGCTCGAGCGGGAGGTCGGTGATCCGGAATTCTGCAGGACCTTCATCGGGCCAAAAACGCATCTTTTCTCGAACGTGCCGGTATTCTTGGCCGAAGTCCAGCGTCGGCGACATGCTTCGGACCGTACACGCGGTGGAGGCCGCAACGCGATTGCCCCGCTATCGCGATGCGGCGTTGTCGTGGGCGCCCGAGATCGCTCGACAGGATTTCGGACCGGTCGGCGTATTCATGGGCTACGACTTCCACCTTGCCGCAGACGGCCCCAAGCTGATCGAGGTGAATACGAACGCAGGCGGGGCCTTCCTGAACGCGCTGCTGGCCAAGGCTCAGCGGGCTTGCTGTATCGAAGTAGAAGCTGCGCTGGGCAGATCAGAGACCGACCATTTCGAGCCGGCGGTGATGCGCATGTTCCAGCACGAGTGGGAACTGCAAAAGGGGCAGGGCGTCCCGCGGCGGATCGCAATCGTCGATGATCGGCCGGCAGAGCAGTATCTTTATCCGGAGTTTGTGCTGGCGCAGCGTTTCTTCCAGAAGAATGGTATCGAGGCCGTGATTGTGGATGGCAGTCAGCTCCAGTACGAGCGTGGTCAACTGCTCGCGGAGGGCAGGCCGGTCGATCTCGTCTACAATCGACTGGTCGATTTTTCGCTCGGTAGCCCCGAACATCAGGATTTGCACGCGGCCTATCTCGACGGCGCTGTCGTCGTTACCCCCAATCCGCGCGTGCATGCGCTTTACGCAGACAAGCGCAATTTGGCGCTCCTTTCGGATCACGCAGCGCTTGCCTCTTGGGGGGCGTCGCCGCAGATGCTTGCTGATCTGGCGTGTGTGCCGCACACGGTTCTCGTTACTTCGGATAACGCGGAAGAGTTGTGGAAGGCACGGAAGTCATTGTTCTTCAAACCGGCGGGCGGGTATGGGAGCAAGGCTGTTTATCGGGGAGGCAAGGTCACCAAAGGAGTGTGGGCGGAGATCATTCGTGGCGGATACGTCGCCCAGGATTTCGCCGCGCCGAGCGAACGCATGGTCAAGCTAGACGGCGCTTCTGAGCTCCGAAAGACCGACGTAAGGTTATACGTCTACAACGGACGGGTCTTGCTCACTGCGGCACGCTTGTATCAGGGGCAGACCACGAATTTCCGGACACCAGGCGGCGGGTTTGCTCCGGTGTTCGTAATTTAAGGGCTAACTGTCATCCAGTCCTCACTCTCTGGCTGCGCTCAACATGTCCGCGGGTAAATTGTCAGATAAGTTGTCGGACACCACCAAGGGTTCGCCAACCATTTGCCGTGCAACAAGCTGACCGCCACAGGCTGCAACCAACTCGCCTTCTTCAAGTGGGACCCAGACCTCGTTGGTCAGCGGTACGCTTGCGAAGATAGCGACTTGCTGATTGTCGCCGCGGATGGAAAGGCCGCTGGCTGGTGAACCTATTGTGTCATGCTGGCATCGCCGCTGAACAAAAACGAGGCCTGGCGCCTCGATCTTGCCGGTATCGGCGTGCTTCCGCCTGTGTCCGTAAGCGAAAAGCAATTCGCCATCGGAATACAAGAAATTTGCTGGTCCAAGCTTCCTGAGTTCGCCTGCGAACGAAGATACGATCTGGAATCGCCTACGCAGCGTCGGCATTGCATTTGGCGCCGACCAGATCGCCGCCATTCGATCGAGGAGAACACAAAAGGCGAGTTCAGAGTCGGTCTCACCGATTGGATTGAAACGGTCGGCCTCGAATACGCTCGATTTGAATATGCCTGGCAAGTCGCCGTTGTGCGCAAATAAATGTGCACGCCCTGCCAACTCTCGGACAAACGGCTGGGCATTGGGGTAGGACCGCCTTCCGCGCGTTGCCTTGCGGGTATGCGCGATCACCAACCGGCTCCGCAGATTGTGGCTGGCGATGAACTGAATCCATTCGCTGTCGCCGACAGCGGCGGATTCCTTCATCAAGCGGACGTCCGCTTCCTCGTAATAGCCGACTCCCCAGCCATCATTGTACGTTCCGGAAACGCGACCATGTTCGGCAAGCTTGGGCAGCGAAACATTCACCGTTGCAGGGGCGTTGCTCGATAGTCCGAGGAGTTCACACATGGCTCCGCCAAATTAGACCCTGCTCGCAAATGAGATCGAGACCTCTTTTTCGGGTGTTCGACCGACTTGGTCGAAGAGAGGCATCCAGGCTCTCGGCACTGCGCAGCTCAGTTGCGTTCCTACCAGCCAACGTTCTGGTGGAATTGACCTGCATCAACCGATCTGACTCGTTCGCCGCTAGTCTAGAAGGCTGGGATACCGATTGCTGCAAATGATCTCTCAAGGGCCCTTGCATAATCCACAGAGGCACTATATGCGGATATGCGCATAAGCGCATTAAATAGGCAAGCCTATGAATGCATTGGTTATTCTTTCTGCTCTCGCAGAGCCGGTTCGGCTTGAAGCTCTTCGGATGCTCTGGGATGGTCGCGAGAACTGTGTTTGCGAATTGATGCGCGAACTCGGTGCCAGCCAATCCCGGATGTCCCGCCACATGGCGGCCCTCAAGGCTGCCGGTCTCGTGGTGGACCGACGCGATGCTCAATGGGTCCGCTATCGCCGTGCCCCAAAACTTCCCCAAGCGGTCGTTGCGCTTATCGATGCCGCGCTGGCAATCCCGCCAAATCAGGAAAGGCAAGCCGCATGAGTCTCAGTTCCGTCACGGAGCGCGCGCCGGGCGCCGGTCCGACCGCCAAGTGGATCGGATGGACGGTTGCCGCCTTGGCAGCTTGGGGCGTGATCTACAGCCAACTGATCCCATTCTCGGACTGGGTCGTCGCATTGACGGGTGTCGATCCCAAGAGTCATTTCGGCGAAGCGATCAGTTTCTTCGCGTACGACACGCCGAAGGTTCTGATGCTCCTCACGCTGGTCGTCTTCGGCATGGGCATTGTGCGCAGCTTCTTCTCGCCCGAGAAAACCCGGGCACTGCTTGCTGGCAAGCGCGAAGGCGTTGGTAACGTGCTGGCTGCGACGCTCGGCATCGTCACGCCCTTCTGCTCCTGCTCCGCCGTGCCGCTGTTCATTGGCTTCGTCAGCGCTGGCGTGCCACTCGGGGTGACCTTTTCGTTCCTGATCTCGGCGCCGATGGTGAACGAGGTGGCGCTCGGCCTTCTGTTCGGCCTGGTCGGCTGGAAAGTGGCGCTCACGTACCTAGGCTTCGGCCTCGCCGTCGCCATTGTCTCCGGGTGGATCATTGGCCGGCTGCATCTCGAACACTGGCTGCAGGAATGGGTTCGCAACATTCGATCGGGCGCCGCTGATCTTCCCCCGGAAGAGCTTTCGGCCATCGACCGTATCAAGGCCGGCATCGACGCCGTCAAGGAGATCGTCGGCAAGGTCTGGCCATGGATCATCGCGGGCATTGCCGTGGGTGCCTTCATCCACGGCTATGTACCTTCGGACCTGCTGGCCTCGATCATGGGCCGAGGCACCTGGTGGTCGGTGCCGGCGGCGGTGCTGATCGGCATCCCCATGTATTCGAACGCCGCCGGCATCATCCCCGTTGTCGAAGCGCTTATCACGAAAGGGGCCGCGCTCGGCACCGTGCTCGCCTTCATGATGTCGGTGATCGCGCTGTCACTGCCGGAAATCATTATCCTGCGCAAAGTCCTCACAACCCGGCTGATCGCCGTGTTCGTCGGCGTTGTCGGGACAGGCATTCTGGCGGTCGGCTTCATTTTCAATGCGCTGTTCAATTGAGGCGCCGCCTGATGTTCCGCAAGGGATAAGCCATGAAATGCGAACTGGCTGCACTAGCGCTATCAGTTATGTCACTGATGTCGACAGGCGCCCACGCTGCGGATTTCAAGTGGTGGTCGCCTGAGTGGCTGACGAAGAGTTGATATTCCCCATCGTTTGAGGTGCGGGACACTGTCAATAAGTATGGTCGCTATGCCGACAGAACCAAGTCCGTTACGCTTAGCGATCTCATCAAGTTCCATGGTCATTTTTGCGGCGGGCTTGTCGAGAGTGCGGGCGCGCTGAAGGTCGCGTTCGACAAGCTGTTCCCCGATGGCATCGTCGATCGTACCGATCTGCGTATAGCCTCCAACAACTCAGCGTGCGGCGGCGACGTCGCCGTATACTTGACGGGGGCGCGCATGCGCTTTGCCTCGCACATCCTCGACCCAAAGCTGACGGAGAGTGAGTTCGTTGTGCAACAAGTATCAACGGGCAAGACTGTCCGGGTCCGTGTAAGACCGGATGCCTATCCGACCGAAGTGCGGGTGCAGATGCGCAAGATCGAGTTGGGCAATTTCAAGCCGGAGGACATCGACCGTTTCCAGGAGTTGCAGTGGGATTACGCGAAACGAATTGTCTCCCGGCCTCTCGGGGAGACGTTCATGCTCGTGGATTCCGCTGACTATCAGTGGCCCGAGTCACCCTGTCGGGACTTCGGGACCCGCAAGGATAACAGCTACAAGGAAGTGCCCCCCAAGTGATCGCTTGATCGGCACCAAATCTTCGAAGGAGTTTCAAATGAAAGAAGTCAAAGTTCTTGGTCCCGGCTGCAAGCGATGCGTCGCGACGGCTGAGATGGTGCAGACCGAAGCCGACAAGCTCGGCGTGCCCGTGACTATCGAAAAGGTAACCGACTACGCGGCTATCGCCGGTTACGGCATCGCATCGACGCCCGGGATCGTCGTCGACGGCAAGGTGGTTCATGCGGGCGGCTTGCCCAGGCCGGACGACCTTGCGCGTTGGCTGGCGGCTTGAGATGCGACCGATGCTCGAATACCGGGTTGGTGCCAGGCGGATCGATTCGCATGGCAGCGTCGCCTCAACCAAGGACGCCGAGATTACCCTCGACACCGACATCGGCGGCCGGCCGGATGCCTTCAATCCGGCGGAGCTATTCCTTGCCGCTATCGCCGCCTGCATGATCAAGGGGATTGAACGGGTAACCCCGATGCTCAAATTCGATCTGCGGGGGGTGGAAGTGAAACTACACGGTATCCGCCAAGACACCCCACCGAAGATGGTTTCGGTCGACTATGAACTCATCGTCGATACCGACGAAACCGATCAGCGCCTCGAGCTCCTGCACACCAACGTCCGCAAATACGGTACGATCTCGAATACCGTGGCGGCAGCAACAAAGCTCGAGGGCGTGATCCGAAGGAAGGGGTAATTTTCTTCTATTGTCGCGGCACCCAACTCGATCCGGCGAATTTGTTGCGAGTGTAGACTAATGAAACATGGGTATTCACAAGCCCTTGAACTTCTGACGTCTTTCCGACTCCTTGTCTGCACCAACTAGGTTGGTCATCGTAGAGACCTCATGGAAACAAGGTTTGTATTTCGGTAATTCTAGAAATACAGTTGACAACGTTTAATCGTCGTGCGATGATTAAGCTATGAAGTTAGATGACGCCGCCACACACCTTGAGGCTCTGGGCAATCCGACCCGGCTCAAGATCTATCGTGCCCTTGTTCGCGCGGGCGAGGCGGGTCTACCCGTCGGCCGGCTGCAGGATAAGTTGAAGATCGCGCCATCAACCCTGTCGCACCACGTCAAGACATTGGTGACCGCCGGCCTCATCACCCAGGTACGGGAAGCGACGACGCTGACCTGCCATGCCAATTATGACGTCATGCGGGGATTGGTGGACTTCCTGGTTGCCGAATGCTGTGCCGATACGAGCGAATGCAAAGACACAAGTGCTGCGGCCTAATGTTTTCAGGCCTCCAAATTCGATATTTCTAGTTTTATGGGAGAAGCGCAATGGAACAGTCAAAGACAGTCGCAATCATCGGCGGAGGCCCTGTTGGACTTGCAGCTGCCGCGCACGTGCTCGAACGCGGTCTCACGCCTATCGTTCTTGAAGCCGGTCCGGCCGTCGGGCACGCGATGCGGCAATGGAGTCACGTACAGCTGTTCTCGCCGTGGGAATACAATGTTGACAAGGCTGCGGAGCGTCTGCTGGCGCCGACCGGATGGAATTCACCCGACCCTAACCGGTATCCCACTGGTGGCGAATTGTTGGAACATTATCTTGAGCCACTCGCATCGCGAACGGCGCTCAAGGATCATATTCGGACATCAAGCCGCGTCACTGAGATTAGCCGGGTTGGCTTCGATAAGCTTAAGACCAAGGGCCGCGGCGACGCGCCGTTCGAACTTCGCTACCAAAACGGGCAGGGGCCCAGAAGTATACGTGCCGACGCCGTTATTGACGCGTCCGGAACTTGGTTCTCGCCGAATCCGGGCGGCGCTAACGGTCTCCCCGCAATCGGTGAACGCGAAAACGCCTTCAAAATTGCTTACGGAATGCCCGATGTGCTCGGTAAGAATCGCGCACGCTATGCCGGAAAGACAATAGCCGTGCTTGGCGCGGGCCATTCCGCAGTCGGAACCCTGATCGAGCTTACGCGCCTCAAGTCGCAAGCCGCCGGCACAGAAGTTATCTGGGTCTTGAGGGGCGACAATCCCGCCAAGGCATTTGGAGGTGGCGTCAACGACAAGCTCGTAGCCCGCGGTGAATTGGGATTGGCCCTGGCGACGCTGGTAAATTCGGGGCAAATCCGCGTCGAAGCCGGATTTCCGCTGAATTGCATTGACCGCGATGGCGAGCGTCTCAAGCTCGGTGGCGCTGGATGTTGCGGGCGGAGCGTCGTAGCCGATGAACTGATCGTTGCGACCGGATTTCGTTCGAATCTCGGGTTCTTGCGCGAACTTCGCATTCAACTCGACCCTGCGATCGAGTGCCCGGTCGCGCTTGCCCCGCTGATTGATCCCAATGAGCACAGCTGTGGCACGGTACGACCGCACGGAGCCGCCGAACTCGCCCAAGACGAACCGGACTTCTATTTCGCCGGCATGAAATCCTATGGGCGGGCGCCGACCTTCCTCATGCTGACGGGATACGAGCAGGTGAGATCCATCGCCGCCAAGATTGCCGGTGACGACGAAGCGGCGTCGCGTGTCGAATTGGTGCTGCCCGAGACCGGTGTTTGCAGCCGGAGCGCCGCGCCGGGACAGGCGGAATGTTGTGGCGGTCCGGCGGTCGAGCGAGCAGACGCATGCTGCGTCGACGATGCGGTGGCAAAGGACGCAGGAAAAAGTGGGTGCGGATGCAGTACCTGACCGAAAGGGATGACGCGCATTAATTTGCAAGGCAGATCAGTCATCGTCGCAATGTGTGTGGGGCAGCTTGGCAGCTTGCTCCCGCACGTCGTCGTGCCGTCGATACTGGCTGCATTTCTCATTCCGGAGTGGCATTTGAGCGGCGCGCAAGCTGGCCTGTTGGCAGGCTCTGGAGCCGCGGGCTACATGCTGACCGTGCCGGTGCTGGCGACGCTGACCGACCGGATCGACGCGCGAAAAATCTTGATTGCAGGGTCTGCGGTCAGTGCACTCGGCACATTGCTGTTCGGCATCTTTGCCACCGGCTTGTGGTCGGGGGCGTTCTTCAATGCTATCGCAGGCATCGGGTTTGCCGGCGCCTACATGCCCGGCCTCAAGGCGCTGACCGACCGGTTGGCGCCCGGCGATTTATCACGCGCAGTGACACTCTACACGTCGAGTTTTTCATTCGGTGTCGGGCTGTCGTTTCTGGTCTCGCAGCTGGTCGCGGAAACCTGGGGTTGGCGCGCCGCCTTCCTGGTAACGGCGCTGGGTCCACTGATCATGCTGACCGTCTGTCTCCTGTTGCGGCCGGTCATGCCAAAGCCCGCGCAGGGGCGCTTACTGGACTTCGCGCCGGTGTTCCGCAACACCAACGCAATGGGCTTCGTGCTCGGCTATGGCGCGCACTGCTTTGAGCTATACGGCATCCGGACCTGGCTGGTCGCGTTCTGGACTTTTGTGGCGCTGAAGCATCCGGACGACTCGCTCCTGACCCCCGTCGTCGTCAGCGTGCTGTTTTCCGTACTCGCGATGCCGGCCAGCATTCTCGGCAACGAATGTGCGCTCCGGTTCGGCCGCCATCGTGCCATCACGGCAGTAATGTTCAGCTCCGCTATTGTCGCGCTCCTGATCGGCGCCTTCGCGGACAAATCTCCATGGCTGTTGCTGCCATTGATCTTGGCCTACGCGATCACGGTGCCCGCCGACTCGGGCGCGCTGACGTCGGGCATGACCATGGCGGCCGATCCCAATTACCGCGGGGCAACTATGGCCGTGCATTCGACCGTCGGCTTCAGTCTCTCGGCGCTGGGGGCCTGGGCGCTAGGTGTCGCGCTGGATGCCGCCGGGGGGCCGTCGAGCGCGAGTGCCTGGACGGCGGCGTTTTCGGTGTTGGCAGCAGGCATTCTACTTGGACCAGTGGCGCTCTATTGGTCCACAACGAAAGCATTGCAGACATGAGCAGCACCCGCTTGAGAAAAGCCAAGTATCGAGGAAGGCGGCCGCTTCCGTTTGCGTGTGAGCATGACTGACGCGGTTTCGTCTGCCTGGCGCGGAAGAGATTTGTGGACGATTGCCGCGTTGGGATCGGCACAGACGATCGCATGGGCCTCGAGCTATTACCTGCCTGCAATTCTTGCAGCTCCGATCGCGCGCGATCTCAGCATCTCGCCAACATTCGTTTACGGCGCACTCTCAGCCGGGCTGGTAATCGCGGGCTTGCTTGGTCCGCGTGTGGGGCATTTCATCGATACGTTTGGGGGGCGAGGACTGCTCGCTGTCTCGAACCTCGTTCTCGCCGCGGGCCTTATTATGCTTTCTTTCGCTACTGGAACCGTCGTGTTGATCGCCGCTTGGATCGTCCTTGGCGTTGGCATGGGGATGGGACTGTATGAGGCAGCCTTCGCGACATTGACGCGAATTTACGGTTATGCAGCGCGGAAACCGATCACCGGTATTACCCTGATCGCCGGTTTTGCCAGCACGATAGGTTGGCCGATCACCGCATATCTCGATGCGCACTATGGTTGGCGTATCGCCTGCCAGGTTTGGGCCCTCATCCATCTCGCACTGGCACTGCCGATGAACCTGTCACTACCGCGCGCTGAACCGCTAAAGGCGCACGTGGAAGACGAAGTAAGCCCCGCGCCGTCGGCACAGCAAAGCGAGACCGTCGCCATGATCCTCGTGGCTTATGTGTTTGCGGCGACGGGCTTTGTAAGTTCGGGTCTTTCCGCCCTGATGCCATCACTGCTGATGCAATTTGGCGCGACGCCAGCGGCTGCGTTGCTGGCGGGAACACTGATCGGGCCGGCGCAGGTGACCGCGCGGATCATCGAAGCAGGGTGGCTGAGTTGTTATCATCCTCTTGCATCCACACGGCTGGCGACCGTGATGAACCCGCTTGGCGTTCTAACTCTTGCGATAGGAGGTCCAGCGCTCGCGCCAATCTTCGCCGTCTTCTACGGCGCGGGGAACGGCGTTCTCACCATCGCTCGCGGCACGCTGCCGCTTGCATTGTTTGGGCCGCGTGGTTTCGGCCGGCGGGTAGGCGTATTATCGCTACCGGCACGCGCGACGGGAGCCATCGCGCCGCTCGCCGTCGGCCTGCTGGCCGAACATCTTGGCGCTGGCGCACTATGGGCGACTGCGCTGGCATCGGCTTCCGCATTTATTGCGCTTCTCTTTCTGCGGGCGCGACAGGCGCCATGATGGCATAGCGACGATTGGCCGTAACCCATTGCCGCTTTCTCGCGCTTGCCGAGTTGCGCGAAAATGAATGCCTACGCTTTCCCTACGGTCCCAGGCACGATCGAAATGTCTGCACCGCCGCTAACGGATTGTCGGTATCGGTGGTTTCGCCTTCCCGACTTGAACCTATCAAATTGATAGCGTTGTGCAGCGGATCCTTTCGCCCGCCGGTCTCATCATGGTGCGCAACGCGCGTCGGCGGTGAAGGCAACCGCAATGCTATGCCGAAAAGAAGCGAACTCTCCGGCTCCATTGATCGTTATCGCTTTACGACGCTGCCGACGCGGACGTCGTCGTAATGGATCAGCTAGGTCTCTTGATCGACGTCGGGATCGCGGCGGCAGCGGGTGAGAAGGCCATGGCGATTTTTATTAGTGCCAAAGCGAGGTGCCCCTATCGTGCCCCAGCTTTTTTGGGGCACGCCCCGAGGGAATCAATTCTCTAAACTATTGATTTTAAAGGCTTGCTGGTGGACGCACAAGGGATCGAACCTTGGACCTCTCCCGTGTGAAGGGAACGCTCTCCCGCTGAGCTATGCGTCCGGGAACGGCGAAAATTTGGGGCCGTCAGAGCCCGCGATTTACGAAGTACGGGCCCCTAGTGTCAAGCAATCAGTCGGGCCGTAACGCCGCGTTTTCGCGCGAAGTGTCAGTGGACTTATGCCCCCTGCTGGCGGGCCCGCGAAGCGTGGGACTGCAGCGCGCGGATGCGTTCGGCGAGCGTGCCGCCGCCTTCCGCGACGGCTGGGGCCCCGGTGATGTCGTTGGCGGGCTTGACCGGGGTTTTTGGCACGGCCGGCTCCGCGGCCAGCATGGCCTCGATTGCCGAATTCGGGCCTTCGAGCTGCATGGCGAGTTTTGCGACCTCGGCGGCGATGTCGTTGATGCGCTCGCGCAGCAGCGCGTTTTCCATCCGCTCGGTCTGCCACGAGCTTTCGGCCTGCTGCTGGATGGCGTTGATGTCACGCTGCAGTTTGGCGCGCTCGTCGCGGGCGACACGAAGCTGCTCCTCGACCGCGGCCTTCTCGGCTCGCAATTTCTCGACGACCGGGGATTTGCCGCCGTTCATCGCCGCGATCTCCGTGCGCAGTTCGCGTGCGGCGCGTTCGGCGTTTTCGTTCGTCTGCCGGAGCTGGTTGTTTTCGTATTCGCGCTCGGCGAGCATCTTGCCTTGCGTGGCGAGCCGCGCTTCGAGGTCGTTGACGCGGTTGCCGAGCATCTCGGCTTCCTTGACCTGGACGATCAATTGCCGGTCGAGGTCAGTGACGCGCTGGCTCAGATTTTCGACGCGGCTGCGCGCTTCGCTCAGTTCGTTCGTCGCGCGCTCGGAGTTGGCGCGCTCCTGGGCGAGGCGGGCCTGTGTCGTCGAAAATTCCTTTTCGGCGTCGCCGACGCGGCCCTTCAATTGCTCGATCTGTGTGCGCACCGCGACCAGCTCGACCTGCCGGCTGTCCGCCGTCATCGCACGATCGTTCAATTCGTGATTGATCCTGGCGAGTTCGGCCTGCTTGTCGGTCAACGCTGCTTCGGCGCTGCGCAACAATTCGGTCTTGGCCGCGAATTCCTCTTCGGTGGCGCGCAACTGCTCCTTCACCGCCTTCTCGCGCGCTTCGAGCGAGAAGATCGTGGCGTTCTTTTCGCCGAGCTCGATCTTCATGCGGTTGATCGCGTCGCTCTTCTTGCCGAGTTCGGCGAGCTGGCTCGTGGTCTTGTTCTTGAGCTGGTCGACGCTCATTTCGAGACGCCGCGCCGACATCGCGAATTCCGCGCGCAACTGGTCCTTGTCGGCCTGGATCTCGGCCATCGACAGCGGCGTTGCCGCTTCGAGCCGCCGCGTCGTCAGCCGCACCGCGCGGTTGTGCACCAGCGGCACGATCATCAGGCCGAACAGCATGGAGACCAGAAAACCGATTGCCAGATACATGATCGGTTCGATCATGGATGGTCACTCCACACAGAGAAGGAATTGTTAATCACAATGCCACGCCCGGCCGGCTCTACGCCAGCCCGTTGCCGCGTTAACCTGAATCGACAGGACGAGAAGTGTGTGGATATCCGGAAGCGAACTCAGAACGGGTTCCAGGTCGCGCGCGGGGTATATTTGAGATAGCCAACATTGGCGCCGAGCCGCAGCCCGATGCCGGAGCGGATCGGCACCAGCACGATGTTGTTGGCGGTCAGCGCGGTCATGCCGAAGCCACCGACGATATAGGCGGAGCCGTCGATGCCGACGAAGCGCTGATAGATCGCGTTGGTGGCGGGCAGGTTGTAGACCAGCGTCATGGTGCGCGCGCCGTCGCCGCCCCAGTCGAAGCCGACCGACGGCCCCTGCCAGTAGACCCGCAGATCGCCGGCGTTCTTGGTGTAGAGCGTGCCTTCGCCATAGCGCAGGCCAGCCACAAAAGCGCCCGAGCCTTCCTCGCCGAGCACGTAGCCGTTGGGAAGGCCCCATTGGCTGACCGCGCGCTCGATGACCGAGGCCAGCCCGCGCGAGACGTTGCCGAAGAACTTGTGCCCGGCCGAAACCAGTTCGTCGGGTCCAAAGGTCTCGGGTCCCGCCTGGCGTTGCGGCGGCGGATAGGGTGCCGGCTGCTGCTGCGGATACGGTGCCTGCTGCGGCGGCGGATATGGTGCCTGCTGCGGCTGCTGCGCGGAAGCCTGCACGGTCCAGCACATCAGCGCAGCGAACGTCACCGCGGCAAGGCGGGAAGCAAACGTCATGAAAGAACCCCTGGCATCGAAATTCTGGCCGCCGCCTTAACCTGACGCCAACAGCATGGCTCTAGGTTGCGCCCAGTGTCCCCTCGACTCGCAATGTTATCGGCACCAACTATGACGGCACAACGGCAGGAAAGATACGCTTCACGCCTCGGAATAGCCCTTTTTGCCTTATTGGCAGGCTTTTTTGCTGCGCTCAGCCTTGATTTCGCCGCGCGGGCCGCGACCACCGAGCGGGTGGTGGTAAACCGCTATTCCGGACTTGCCATCGAGGGCTTCGATCCCGTCGCCTATTTCACGGAATCGATGGCAGCCCAGGGATTGCCCGACTTCGAGGCGCGCGAAGCCGGCGCGGTCTGGCGTTTCCGCAACGAGGGCAATCGCGCCTCTTTCGTCGCGCATCCGGAAATCTACGGGCCCCAGTTCGGCGGCTATGACCCGGTCGATCTGGCACGAGGGGTAACCTATGCGGGTAATCCGCGCTTTTGGGTGGTCGCGGGCCAGCGGCTCTATTTGTTCGGCCGCGAGGAAAGCCGCGATGCGTTCGCCGCCGAGCCGGCACGTTTTCTGAAAGACGCCACCGCGCGCTGGCCGGCGCTGGAGCAAGGGCTAGCGCAGTAGCGGTCCGCCGTAGCTCGGGCGAGCGAAGCGATCCCAAGCCACGAAACTCAAATTGCCGCGTTCGGATCGCCCCAGGCGATGAATTCCGGAACGATGAAATCTCTTCGCCCGGAGCCAAAAACCAACGCCGCACCGTTTGAATCCGTGATCCGGCCGCCGGCGGCCTCGACGACCGCATGGCCCGCAGCCACGTCCCATTCGGAGACCGGCGACAGCCGGGGATAGATATCGACCCCGCCCTCGGCCACCCGGCCGAGTTTGACCGCCGAGCCGAGTTCGCAGCGTACCGCGCCCGGCCTTGCCGCAATGAAGGCTTCGGTCCTGGCATCGCCATGCGAGCGGCTGACCGCGACCGTCCAGGGCTGGCCGCGCGGCGGGCACGGACGGGTGCGAATCGGCTCGATCTGCGGTTTACCCTTGCCAAGCGTCAGCCGTTCCGCGCCGCGTCCGACGATACCGCGCCAGATCAGCCCGAGCGCCGGCGCGCTGATGATGCCGAGCAGCGGCGTTCCGCGGGTCACCAGCGCCAGATTGACGGTGAATTCGTTGCGGCCGGCGACGAATTCCTTGGTGCCGTCCAGCGGGTCGATCAGGAAGAAACTTTCCTGATAGGGCAGGGTGGCCTGCCCGGTGCGCTCTTCCGACAGCGCGGGGATGTCGGGCGCCACCCGGGCGAGACCCTCGGCGATGATTCGGTCGGCCGCCAGATCGGCCTCCGTTACCGGCGAGCCGTCGATCTTGCCGTCGACCTTCATGGCGGAACGGTTGACGGCGAGGATGGCCGCGCCCGCCCGAATCACGATGTCGGTCAGTGGTTCGATCAACGCCGCGGCGGCATCGCGGTCGAGTGGACGTGCCTCATTCATGGCTTAAGCCTATTTGCTGTTCGTCCTGCCTTACCATTGCCGCCCCGCGCTGGCAGCAGGGGGCCGCGCGGTGTATCAAACCGATAAGCACCCGTGATTCGTAACTGCCCGCCAGCAATTTTTGACCAGGCGGCTTTCCAGGAACCCATGATGTCTGGCACTCCGTCTCCCGGTCCGGCTCCCGATGCCCTCGAACTCGCAGCGCTGTTGTGTTCGCGAGTCTGTCACGATCTCATCAGCCCGGTTGGCGCCATCGTCAATGGGCTTGAGGTGCTTGACGACAACCCGAAGCCGGAAGACCGCGATTTCGCGCTCGATCTGATCCGCAAGAGCGCCAAGACCGCCTCCGCACGATTGCAGTTCTGCCGCCTGGCGTTCGGGGCTGCGGGATCGGCGGGCGCGCAGATCGATCTCGGCGATGCGCAGACCATGGCGCGCGGCCATATCGAGGACGGCAAGATCACCATCACCTGGAATCTGCCGCGGCTGCTGCTGCCGAAGAACCGCGTCAAGCTGCTGTTGAACATGCTGATCATCGCGCAGCAGACGATCCCGCGCGGCGGTACGCTGACGATCGATCCGATCGGCGACGGCGAGGCGATGAGCTTTCGCGTGACCTCGGCCGGCCTGAACGCCCGCCTGCCGCAGAACATCGCCGATCTGCTCAGCGTGAACTCGACGGCATCCGTCGATGCGCATGCGGTGCAGCCTTACTATACGCGACTGTTGGCGCAGGCCTGCGGGCTCAGCGTGACGCTTGCGCCCGACGGGGAAAAAGTGGTCGTTACCGCGGCCTGAAGCGTGGCCTGCGTGCAAACATGGTTAACGAAGCGTTGAAATCAGGCGGCAGAATTCATTTCTGCCGCCTTATCTCTTTGTTGATCCCGTTCTTTTCCATTTGAGCAACCAATATTAAACGCTTTGCATAGAAGCTGGCCTCGTTCCGTAAGGCACGTCGATGTCGCGTGCCGCTGCGTGCGAAGGCCAGTTTCATGGATGATTTGTTGCGGGAATTTTTGACCGAAACCAGCGAGAGCCTGGATACGGTCGACAATCAGTTGGTGCGGTTCGAGCAGGACCCGAGCGACGCGAAGATTCTGGATAACATCTTCCGCCTGGTGCACACCATCAAGGGCACCTGCGGCTTCCTGGGGCTGCCGCGGCTGGAAGCGCTGGCGCATGCCGGCGAGACGCTGATGGGTAAATTCCGCGACGGCATGCCGGTCAAGGCCGAAGCCGTGACGCTGATCCTGTCCTCGATCGACCGCATCAAGGAAATCCTCGCCGGCCTTGAAGCGACCGAGACCGAGCCCGAAGGCACCGACGAAGACCTGATCGAGAAACTGCATGCGATGGCCGAAGGCGCCAGGCACGCGCGGCCGAAGCGCCCGCTCAACCGGCGCCTGTCCCCGTGGTGGCCGCCCCGCCGGTGCAGCCCGCAATGACGGCGGGCACGCTGGTGGACCAGGTGCTGGAACGCCCGTTGCGTCCGGGCGAAGTCTCGCTCGACGACCTCGAGCGCGCCTTCCGCGAAACCGAGACCGAAGCCGCGCCCAAACCCGCGCCGGCCCCCGTCGCCAAGCCGGCCGCACCTGCGCCCGCCGCCGCCAAGCCCGCCCCGGCGCCCGCAGCCGGAAGCCGCCAAGGAAGCCGCCAAGGAAACCGCCAAGGAAACCGCGAAGGCAAAGCCAGCCAAGAAGGCCGCTGTCGCCGACCCCGACGTCCAGGAAGCCGACAAGATCGCCAACCAGTCGATCCGCGTCAACGTCGATACGCTCGAACATCTGATGACCATGGTCTCCGAGCTGGTCTTGACCCGCAACCAGCTTCTGGAAATCTCCCGCCGCAACGAGGACACCGAGTTCAAGGTGCCGCTGCAGCGTTTGTCGAACGTCACCGCCGAGCTGCAGGAAGGCGTCATGAAGACGCGGATGCAGCCGATCGGCAATGCCTGGCAGAAGCTGCCGCGCATCGTCCGCGACCTCTCCGGCGAACTCGGCAAGCAGATCGAGCTCGAGATGCACGGCGCCGATACCGAGCTCGACCGGCAGGTGCTCGACCTGATCAAGGATCCGTTGACGCACATGGTGCGCAACTCCGCCGACCACGGCCTGGAGACCCCGGCCGAGCGGCTGGCCTCAGGCAAGGGCGAGCAGGGCACGATCCGGCTTTCCGCCTATCACGAGGGCGGCCACATCATCATCTGCATCGCCGATAACGGCCGCGGGCTGAACACCGAGCGGATCAAGGCCAAGGCGTTGCAGAACGGTCTCGTCAGCGAGGCCGAGCTGGAGAAGATGACCGAAGCCCAGATCCACAAGTTCATCTTCGCGCCGGGCTTCTCCACCGCGGCTGCCGTCACCTCGGTCTCCGGCCGCGGCGTCGGCATGGACGTGGTGCGCACCAATATCGACCAGATCGGCGGCACCATCGACATCAAGTCGGTGGCCGGCGAGGGTTCTTCCGTCACCATCAAGATCCCGCTGACCTTGGCGATCGTCTCGGCCCTGATCGTGGAAGCCGCCGGCGACCGCTTTGCGATCCCGCAGCTCTCCGTGGTCGAACTGGTGCGGGCGCGCGCCAACTCCGAACACCGCATCGAGCGCATCAAGGACACCGCCGTCCTGCGGCTGCGCAACAAGCTGTTGCCGCTGATGCACCTTAAGAAGCTCTTGAAGATCGACGACGGCTCCTCCAGTCCGACCCCGAGAACGGCTTCATCGTGGTCACGCAGGTCGGCAGCCAGACCTTTGGCATTGTGGTCGACGGCGTGTTCCACACCGAAGAAATCGTGGTCAAGCCGATGTCGACCAAGCTGCGGCACATCGACATGTTCTCCGGCAACACCATTCTGGGCGATGGCGCCGTGATCATGATCATCGACCCCAACGGCATTGCGAAAGCGCTCGGCGCCTCCGGCTCCTCGGCCCATGAGTTGGCCGACGAGGCTTCCGCGGCGCATGCGATCGGCGGCGAACAGCTCACCTCGCTATTGGTGTTCCGCGCCGGATCGAGCCAGCCCAAGGCGGTCCCGCTCGGCCTCGTCACCCGGCTGGAGGAGATCGCCACCGACAAGATCGAGCTCAGTAACGGCCGCTACATGGTGCAGTACCGCGATCAACTGATGCCGCTGGTGCAGATGGCCGGGGTCACCGTCCAGACCCAAGGCTCGCAGCCGATCCTGGTGTTCGCCGACGACGGCCGCTCGATGGGGCTCGTGGTCGACGAGATCATCGACATCGTCGAGGAGCGGCTGCACATCGAGGTCGCCGGCCAGCAGGACGGCATCCTGGGTTCGGCCGTGATCAAGGGCCAGGCCACCGAAGTGATCGACGTCGGCCACTTCCTGCCGATGGCGTTTGCCGACTGGTTCTCGCGCAAGGAGATGCGGGAGTCATCGACGGCGCGATCGGTGCTGCTGGTCGACGACTCAGCGTTCTTCCGCAACATGCTGGCGCCGGTCCTGAAAGCCGCCGGCTACAAGGTGCGGGTCGCGGTCAACGCGCAGGAGGGCCTCGCCGCGCTGCGCTCGAACCAGACCTACGACGTGGTGCTGACCGACATCGAAATGCCGGACATGAACGGCTTCGAGTTCGCGGAAGTCATCCGCGCCGACAACAATCTGAGCACGATGCCGATCATCGCTTTGTCCTCGCTGGTGTCGCCGGCGGCGATCGAGCGCGGGCGGCAGGCCGGCTTCCACGATTACGTCGCCAAGTTCGACCGTCCCGGCCTGATCGCGGCGCTGAAGGAACAGACCGCCGAGACCAGGAAAGCGGCGTAAGCGAGCTTAGCCGGGCATAAGGAACTAAGACCATGACAACCAAGACCGAGACCATCGAGGGCACCGTGGCCGAATACGTTACCGCCGTGATCGGCGGGCAGTTGTTCGGCCTGCCGATCTCGCGGGTGCAGGACGTGTTCATGCCGGAACGGCTGACGCGGGTGCCGCTGTCGTCGGCGGAGATCGCCGGCGTGCTCAACCTGCGCGGCCGCATCGTCACCGTCGTCGACATGCGCGCTCGCCTGGGGTTACCCAAGAACGACGACGGCAAGCCGCCGATGGCGGTCGGCGTCGATCTGCGCGGCGAGTCCTACGGTCTCCTGATCGACCAGATCGGCGAGGTCCTCAAGCTCCAGGACAACGGCCGCGAGGAAAACCCCGTCAATCTCGATCCCCGCATGGCCAAGCTCGCCGGCGGCGTTCACCGTCTCGACGGCCAGCTCATGGTCGTCCTCGACGTCGATCGTGTTCTCGAAATCGTGCCGGACCTGATGGCGGCATGAAGAGCGAAGCTGGAATGAAACATCCCTCTTGGGATTTGGTGTAGTTGGAGGCCTAAAATGAAAACATGTCTGGTCGTCGATGACTCGAGCGTCATCAGAAAGGTCGCACGCCGCATCCTCGAAGGTCTCGACTTTCAGATCGTCGAAGCCGAGGACGGCCAAAAGGCGCTTGAAGCCTGCAAGCGCGCCATGCCCGAAGCGGTTCTGCTCGACTGGAACATGCCGGTCATGGACGGCTATGAGTTCCTCGGCAATCTGCGCCGCATGCCCGGCGGCGATGCGCCCAAGGTGGTGTTCTGCACCACCGAAAACGACGTCGCACACATTGCGCGGGCGCTGCATGCCGGCGCCAACGAGTACATCATGAAGCCGTTCGACAAGGACATCGTCACCGCGAAGTTCCAGGAAGTCGGCCTGCTCTGAGTAGGTGATCCCGGCGGCTCAATGGCCTTCGGCGTTGTTTTGTAAGTGTGCCGCTTGAGTTGGGTCGGGTGAATTGATGAGTGTTGCGTTAACGAGGTCTCCACCGCCAATCTCGACACGGCAAGACAAGCTGCGTGTCATGGTGGTCGACGACTCCGTCGTGATCCGTGGGATGATCTCGCGCTGGATCGGCGCCGAGCCGGACATGGAGGTCTCGGCCTCACTGCGCACCGGTCTCGACGCCGTCAACCAGATCGAGCGCATCAAGCCCGACGTTGCCGTACTCGATATCGAAATGCCGGAGCTCGACGGCATTTCGGCGCTGCCGCAACTGTTGGCGAAAAAACGCGACCTCGTCATCATCATGGCGTCGACGCTGACCCGCCGCAACGCGGAGATCAGCTTCAAGGCGCTTTCGCTCGGCGCCTCCGACTACATCCCAAAGCCGGAAAGCACGCGCGAGGCCACCGCGGCCGAGACCTTCCACCACGATCTGATTCAGAAGATTCGTCATCTGGGCGCCAGGGCCCGCCGGCGTTCGTCGCCGGCCGCGAGCCCGTCCATCGCGCCGGTCCCTGAGCGGGCACGCGGCGTATCGGTACAGCCGGTCGCCGCACCGGTTGCGCAGCTGCAACTGGCGCGCCAGCCCTTCAGCATGGTGGCGCCGCGGGTGCTCCTGATCGGCTCGTCGACCGGTGGTCCGCAGGCCCTGATGACGCTGGTCGCCGACATCGGCCCGGTGATCGATCGTTTCCCGGTGCTGATCACCCAGCACATGCCGCCGACCTTCACCACGATTCTCGCCGAGCATCTGGCGCGCGCGAGCCGACGGCCCGCGCACGAAGCCATCGATGGCGAAATCGTCAAGCCCGGCCGGATCTATCTTGCGCCGGGCGGCCGCCACATGCGCGTGGTGCGTCATGGCGCCGAGACTGCGATCGCGCTCGACGACGGGCCGCCGGTGAATTTCTGCAAACCCGCGGTCGACCCGCTTTTCAATTCCGCCATCGACGTCTGGCAGGGCGGCATCATGTCGGTGATTCTGACCGGCATGGGCTCCGACGGCATGCGCGGCGGCAAGGACATCGTCGCCGCTGGCGGCAGCGTGATTGCCCAGGACGAAACGACCAGCGTGGTGTGGGGCATGCCGGGCGCGGCCGCCAATGCAGGTATTTGCGCGGCGGTTCTGCCGCTCAATCAGATCGCGCCAAAACTGGTTCGGTTGTTTTCGGGAGATCGTTCGTGACGCCTTCAGACTATGAGTATCTGCGTAAGCTTCTGAAAGAGCGCTCCGGGCTCGATCTATCTGCCGACAAGCAATATCTGGTCGAAAGCCGGCTGCTGCCGCTGGCGCGCAAGTCCAGCCTGCCGGGAATTCCCGAACTCGTCGCGAAGATGAAGGGCGGGGCCGAAGCGCTGACGGCGGAGGTGGTCGAGGCGATGACCACCAACGAGACGTTCTTCTTCCGCGACAAGATTCCGTTCGACCATTTGCGCGAGACGGTCATTCCGGCGATGGCGCAGGCGCGCGCGGCGCGCCGCGCCTTGCGCATCTGGTGCGCGGCTTCCTCCACCGGGCAGGAGCCGTATTCGATCGCGATGTGCCTGAAGGAAGCAGGTTCCCTGCTGTCGGGCTGGCGCACCGAGATCGTCGCGACCGACCTGTCGCAGGCGGTGTTGGAAAAATCGAAGGCCGGAATCTTCAGCCAGTTCGAGGTGCAGCGCGGATTGCCGATCGGGTTGCTGGTGAAGTACTTCACGCAGAACGGCGAGCTCTGGCAGATCAATGCCGAGATCCGCAGCATGGTGCAGCATCGTCAGCTCAACCTGCTGCAGGATTTCTCCCATCTCGGCGTGTTCGACATCGTCTTCTGCCGCAACGTGCTGATCTATTTCGATCAGAATACCAAGACCAATATCTTCGAGCGGCTCTCACGGATGCTGGAGCCCGATGGCGTGCTGGCGCTGGGCGCGGCCGAATCCGTAGTCGGCATTACCAACACCTTCAAGCCCTATCCGGAGCGGCGCGGACTTTATCGTCCGAATATCGCGCCGGTGATACGGGTGGGAGCGTCGACGCTGGTGCCGCAAACCCTGCGGGCCGTCGCCGCGGCGCGCTGAACCTGGTCTTCACCTCATCCGCTTGCCATGCCGCGCTACACGATCGCGTGCGGCAGGAAGCGTGACGTGTTGGCGGTGATCGGGTTCTCGTCCTCGCGGATCGACAGGCCGCATGGCGTGTGATCGACCAGCCAGCTTCCGACTACCGCGTATTGGCCGGAGAAACTCGGCAGTGATGCGAAAGCTTGCCGGATGAAACCTTCCGCGCCATAGGGGCCTTGCTGTTCCGTAAGCGTGGCGCCGGCGCTGACGAGGGCGACGTTGGCGCCTTCGCGCGAATAAAGCGGCTTGCGCACGAACGACGTGCCGAGCATGGCCGCGTTCGGATCGTCCTCGAAATAGGCCGGCAGCAAATTGGGGTGGTTTGGAAACATCTCCCACAGCAGGGGAAGGATGCCCTTGTTGGAGAGGATCGCCTTCCAGGGTGGCTCGATCCAGCGCGTCGGCGCGCTCAACAGTTTTGCGCCGAACGCGTCGTGAAACATCCATTCCCAGGGATAGAGCTTGAAGGCGAGTTCGATTGTACTGTCATCGAGGTCGACGAAGCGGCCGTCTCCGCGGAGTCCGACGTCTGCGATGTCGATCAACGTTGTTTCGAATCCGGCCTGGCTTGCAGTGTCCGCGAGATAGGCCAGCGTGCCGGCATCCTCTTCATTCTCGGTCATGCCGGCGAGATGAAGATGCCTGATGTGGCCGAATTTCTGCCAGGCCTCGATCAGGCGTTCATGGATCGAATTGAACTGGTCGGCGCGCTTCGGGATGATGTTGCGCTCGATCCCCTGTTCGAGCCAGGTCCACTGAAAAACCGCGGCTTCGAAAATCGAGGTCGGGGTGTCGGCGTTATACTCCAGCAGTTTTGCAGGACCGCGGCCGTCGAAGCTGAGATCCAGCCGGCCGTAGAGGCTGGAATCGTCGCGGTGCCAGCTTTCGGAAATCAGCGGCCAGAAGGCTTCGGGTATCTTCAACCGGCGCAGATATTTTTCGTCGTCGATCGCGTGGCCGACCAGTTCGAGGCACATCGCCTCGATCTCGCCCGTGGGCTCCTCGACCCCGCGCTCGATCTCGTCCAGCGTGAAGGCGTAATAGGCCCGTTCGTCCCAATAGCGTTCGCCGTCGATGGTGTGAAAGTCGAATCCGGCGTCCTCGGCGGTCACGCGCCAATCGTCGCGCTCGGGGCAGGCAATGCGTTGCATGAGGGGTGCTAACCGCCACCATGCCCATGGCCGCCGTGACCATCTCCATGGCCGTGCAACCGGTGCGGCGCGCCGCCGAAGCCGCGATAGGTCGCGCGGCAGTATGGATTGCCATCCGGACCGACGACCGGCTCACTACCGGGTCCGCAAAACGGCCGTGGCGTCAGTCCCATTGATACGGCGCCGATCGTCGCACTTCCCATCAATGTCAGCACCACACGGCGCGATCGTTTCATGGTTGCGGTCCTGTTCCGTGACTAGTCGGAGCGACGTCAGTTTCGATCAACGGCGGCGGCGGACGCAAGCGAAAGCATGTTCCTTCACGGCATCGTGCGGCGAATGTGTCAGCCGCCGGAAAAGCCAAAGGCGTGGGCAAAAGAGCCGAAGCCGCCGCGCTGCACACCATGCGAGCCGGAATCATGCGTCGCGGCGGATGATTGGCTGGAGGAGCCGCTCGAGTAATAGTTGCTGCGCGATGACGTTCCGCCGCCGGAGCCGCCATGGCTGGATGAAGAGCTGCGCGACGAGCAATCAGTGTTGCCTTGCTGGAGCGATGGCGAGACGGGATTCGGCGATGGCTCGCAACTGCGGTTCGGCATCAACGTGTAGGCGGCGCTGCCGACCGCGAACGTGCCCATCAGCAGCAGCGCGACGTGGCCCGAGCGCTTCGCCAGCGGCTGGGCGGGACGCGGCGATGCCGGCACCGAGACCGGTTTGCGCTTGCCGAAATCCTTGCCTGGTTTGTCGGCCATCGTCAGTAGATCATGCAGGCGGCGTTCAGTGCGCCGGCGGCGAGCGAGGACAGCCCGAGCCAGATCGCGGCGGCGAGTTCGCCGGATGCGATGCGCTCCGAGAGTTTCGGCACCGGAACCCTGACGAGGAAGTAGACGATGATCTGCACGATCAGCGCGATCGTGGCCCAGATCAGGCAATCCCAGACATTGGCGGAATGGGCGATGGCGCTGACCAGCGGCAGCGCGAAGCCGAGCAGGCTCAGGCCCAGCGCGATCGCGGCTGCCGGCTCGTTGGCGCGGATCAGGTCGAACTCGTTATGCGCGGTGACGCGGGTATAGACGAAGAGGTAGGCCACCACGGCCACAATTGCCGTGCAGAAATAGACCAGGAACGCCGGCAGCCCGGCGAGGGATTGGAGGATCATTCGACGCGCCGTTTCATCCTTTGGGCGCGTCGTGGCAAAACCGAATAATGGTCTTGCCGATCGGGCCCCGATTCGTCCGACTACAGAATTGCACATTGCCTTGGTCGGCGCATGGTGACGGCGGGTTCAATGGCGCGCTTTCCCCTGAGCAGGGAGCCTGCCGATGCACATCGACGACGCGTCGGACGGCGGATGTGCGGTGGGTTTAATCCGTTTATTGCTGGTTTGGCTGGCGCGATCCCCGAGCCAAGCCTCGAAGCAGGCGGAATGCCAGCCAGAAGAAGAGGATGACCAGTGCGAGCGCGGCGAGCGGCGCTGCCAGCGCCAGAAGCGAGATCAGCGATGCACTCCCGAATTCGGCGGTTGCAACCGCCGAATTGCCGAGGCCGCCGGTGAAGATGGTGGATTTGGCCCTGAGCATTGCGGTCAGGCCTTGCGTGATGCCGGCAACGCCACCTCCCGCAATGATGGCCGCCGTCCATTTCACCATCGGCGGCAGGTCGGTCATGACCGCGGCGGACACGATCGTGCCTGCGACGACGGCACCAGGCGTCGCCACCGTATCGAGCAGGTTGTCCACGCCCGGAATGTAGAACGCGGCGATCTCCACCACGGCAGCCGTGCCGAGCATGATGACGGCGGCTGGTGTGCCGAGCCATGCGAAGCCCTCGTTCAGGCTTGCATGTCCGGTGTAAGCCGCGCCGCTCAGAACCAGCAACGGGAGGAACAGCCGAAACCCGGTTGCGGCGGCAAGCCCGATGCCAAGCGCAACCGACAGTGCGAGGTCGAAGTTCGACATCTGCGCAAGTTCCATCAGCCTCGGTTCAGGACGGCGTGAAGGATCAGCCGCGACGGGTACTGATCGGCGTCAACGGCGGCGATGTTTCCGCGGTGCTGCATCGTCCGTCATCAACGCGACTTTCAAGTCGTTCGTCGGCTCGTGATGAGGCCATACACGAACAAGACTATGATCGCCCCGACGACCGCTCCAATAAGTCCTGCGCCTTCACCCGGGCTGTACCAGCCGAGGGCTCGTCCGAGGTACGATGCAACGAAAGCGCCGACGATCCCAAGGATCGTCGTCATGATGAAGCCTGATGGCTCCTTGTCGCCCGGCATAATGAATTTGGCGATGACTCCGGCGATAAAGCCGATGATGATCGTCCACAGAATTCCCATTCGCGTAACTCCTTGCGTTGAGGAGCGATACTTCCTCGCTGGGAGCCAGATCGTAGCAGCTTTTGTGGAACTCGGATCGGTCCGGCAGGGTTGTAATATAAGGTGATTAAACTTGGGAGACGCAATCCAGACTGGACGGACTAGCTTGAGCAGGCAACTACACCCTTGCTCGGGAGAATCGCCATGGCGACGAATCTGGTCTCTGTAGTGATGCAATTCCTCACGCCGGACATGATCGGGAAGATCGCTTCTGTTCTGGGTCTCGATCGCAATATCGCTCAAAAAGCCATCGCGGGTGCAGTTCCCGCCCTTCTTGCAAGCCTCGCTGACGTTGCTTCCACTCCCAATGGGGCACGCCAGCTTACCAACACGCTGACGCAACAATCCGGTTCGCTCGAGAGCCTCAAGAATCTCGTCGGCGGTGCCGGCCAGAACCTGCTGGCGGAATCCGGATCGAACATGCTTTCTGGCCTGTTCGGTGGCGGAACGCTGGATACGATGGCTCAGACGATAGGCAAGTTCGCAGGGATCGGCGAGGGCACCAGCAAGTCGATGCTCGGCATGCTTGGCCCCGTGGTTCTCGGCTCGTTAGGTCAGCAGCAACGCAGCATGGGTCTCGATGCCGGCGGGCTGGCGTCCTTTCTCACTTCACAGAAGGATCAGATCGCCGCGGCAATACCGTCCGGTCTTGCCAGTCAGTTGAATGCTGCCGGTCTCATCGATGGAGCGACTGAAAGCCTGCGCAGCGGCGCGGCGGCAGCCAGCGCGGCTGGCGGCCGAATTGCAGAGGCTTCGGAGCAGACCGCTTACCGGGCTGGTCAGGCGGCGTCTGCGGCGGCCCGCACCACCGCGACGTCACAATGGCCGTACTGGTTGGTCGCCGCGGCGGTATTGGGTGGTCTCGCCTGGTTCGCCCTTGGTCGTTCAGGGGAGGACACAGTCGCTCAGGTGTCGCCTCCCGCCACGACGCGGACCGCGCCCGGAACCGTGGGTCTGGCTCCGACGGATTTGACGGTCGGAGGGATGAATCTTGCGAACCAGATCAACTCGTCGGTTGGGTCCATCAGGACCCTGCTTCCCGGCATCACCGATGCCGCTTCGGCCCAGGCCGCCCTGCCCAAGCTGAAGGAGGCAGTGGCTCAACTGAATGAGGTCAGCTCCCGCGCGACGCAGCTCTCCCCTGAAGGAAAGAGCGCCATCGTAAAGCTGATTGTGGTCGCGACCCCCAGGATCAACCAGATGTGTGACAAGGTGCTGGCAACGCCCGGCGCCGGCGATATTGCGAAGCCGGCGATTGACGAACTTCGAGGCAAGCTCGACGCGCTCGCGCGCTCCTGAATTTTCAGAACGCCGTGCCGTCTGGCCCGCGCCGGACGGCACGGCAACGTGCTGCCGGCGGCTTTGTCGATAGCGCGGTTGACGGGAGCGACCTCCCCAAACAAAAACCCCGCCATTTGCGGCGGGGTCCAGTCGGGAGGAGTGAGCCTTTCGGCTCGCCTTGAACCCTGATCAGGCGGGGATGCGCTCGTCCGCCTCGTGCGGCTCGCGCAGCACGTAGCCGCGGCCCCACACGGTTTCGATGAAGTTGCGGCCTTCGGAGGCGTTCGCCAGCTTCTTGCGCAGCTTGCAAATGAAGACGTCGATGATCTTCAGCTCGGGCTCGTCCATGCCGCCATACAGATGGTTGAGGAACATTTCCTTGGTCAGGGTGGTTCCCTTGCGGAGCGAGAGCAGCTCCAGCATCTGGTATTCCTTGCCCGTCAGGTGCACGCGCTGGCCGCCGACTTCGACCGTCTTGGTGTCGAGATTGACGACGAGATCGCCGGTCTGGATGACCGACTGGGCGTGACCCTTGGAACGGCGCACGATCGCATGGATGCGGGCAACCAGTTCGTCCTTGTGGAAGGGCTTGGTCATGTAGTCATCGGCACCGACGCCGAGGCCCTTGACCTTATCCTCGATGCCGGCGAGGCCGGAGAGGATCAGAATGGGGGTCTTGATCTTCGAAACCCGGAGTTGCTTGAGCACGTCGTAGCCGGACATGTCGGGCAGGTTAAGGTCGAGAAGGATAATGTCGTAGTCATATAGCTTACCGAGGTCGACGCCTTCTTCCCCGAGGTCCGTCGTATAGACGTTGAAACTCTCGGATTTGAGCATCAGCTCGATCGACTGCGCGACAGCGCTGTCATCTTCAATCAGCAAAACGCGCATGCCAGTCCCCTTTAGTCCGCCGCTCCGGGCGTCAGGTCGGCCGCACTTGCGGCACTCAAAACGCCTTTAACAACTGATTCGGATCCTGACAGACATATGGTTAACAAAATCTGATTCCGGTTCGCAAGCTCTTTAAGTGCAATTTCTAGCGAATCGCCCTAAGATGTTGCTCGGAAGCAGCTTTTCTTCACCATGTCTACTCAAGCTCCAGATTAAGAGACGGACCTAACCGACTCCCACGTTTCGCCCTTCTGGGCGAGCGCTATCAGTCACCAAAGACAGTGACGCAATGATTAATGATGCGGGTAAACACGAGGTTAAGCGACAGGCTCAAATGCGTGAAAACTTAAGGTTTTCGCAATGAAGGCGCTCGCGGAGCAGATCGGCGATATCGACGGCGTCAATATATATGGCCGTGTTGTGGGCGTGCGCGGGCTGATGGTCGAGATCGCGGGGCCCATTCATGCGATGTCGGTCGGCGCGCGGATCGTCATCGATACCGGCGGCGGCCGTTTCATCCCGGCCGAGGTGATCGGCTTTTCCGGCAGCAATGCGGTCGTGATGCCATTCGGTGGGCTCGACGGTGTCAGGCGCGGTTGCCGCGCAGTCATCGCCACGGCGGCCAGCCAGGTGCGGCCGTCACCAGGCTGGCTCGGCCGCGTCGTCAACGCCATGGGGGAACCGATCGACGGCAAGGGGCCGCTGGTGCAAGGGCCGTCGCCGATGCCCTACCGCAATTCGCCGCCGCCAGCGCATTCGCGCAAGCGCGTCGGCGCCCCGCTCGATCTGGGCGTCCGTGCCCTCAACACATTCCTGACCTGCTGCCGCGGCCAGCGGCTCGGTATCTTCGCCGGTTCCGGCGTCGGCAAATCGGTGCTGCTCTCGATGCTGGCGCGCAACGTCGATGCCGACATCACCGTCATCGGCCTGATCGGCGAACGTGGCCGCGAGGTGCAGGAATTTCTCCAGGAGGATCTCGGCGACGAGGGTCTCGCGCGCTCGGTCGTGGTGGTGGCGACATCGGATGAGCCGGCTCTGATGCGGCGGCAGGCGGCCTATCTGACGCTGGCGATAGCGGAGTATTTTCGCGACGAGGACAAGGACGTGCTGTGCCTGATGGATTCGGTCACGCGCTTTGCGATGGCGCAACGCGAGATCGGGTTGTCGGCCGGCGAGCCGCCGACGGCCAAGGGCTACACGCCGACCGTGTTCACCGAATTGCCGAAACTTCTGGAGCGGGCCGGGCCGGGCATCGGCGTCGGCACCATCACCGGCATTTTCACGGTGCTGGTCGACGGTGACGACCATAACGAGCCGATCGCCGACGCGGTGCGCGGCATCCTGGACGGCCACGTCGTGATGCAACGCTCGATTGCGGAGCGCGGCCGGTTTCCCGCGATCAACATCCTCAAATCGGTCTCCCGCACCATGCCGAGATCGGCCAATCCGGACTATCTGCCCGTGATCATGCGGGGCCGCCAGGTTATGGCGACCTACGCCGACATGGAAGAACTGATCCGGCTCGGCGCCTACCGGGCCGGTTCGAGCCCCGAGGTCGACGAGGCGATCCGGCTGCACGAGCCGCTGGAAGCCTTCCTGCGCCAGGCCAAGGACGAAAAATCGAGCCTGGCTGACGGCTATGGGCTATTGGCGCATATCCTCACCAATTTGGAAACGGAACGCTAACTTTGTCAGGCCATCATCCCCGGCGCATGATTAATGACGCCGGTGGGGCCCCCCGGGGGAGCCGGCACCGTGTCCCGCGTTCAGATTGGGACTTCTGGGGAGTATGAGTTGATGAAGTCACGAGAAACGCTGATCCGCCTGAAGAAATTTCAGGTCGACGAGAAGCGCCGCAGGGTTACCCAGATCGAAGGCATGATCGCCGACTTCCAGCGCATGTCGGTCGATCTCGAGCGCGAAATCCAGACCGAGCAGGAGCGGGCCGGGATCAACGACCCCTCCCATTTCGCCTACCCGACCTACGCCAAGGCCGCGATCCAGCGTCGGGAGAACCTGACCCGTTCCGCCGACGAACTGCGTATCCAGCTCGAGGACGCCAAGAGCCTGTTGAGCGAGGCGTTCGAGGAACTGAAGAAGGTGGAACTGCTCGACGAGCGCGACCAGGCGCGCGAGCGCGCCGAGGAGAGCGCCCGGGAGCAGGCCGATATGGATTCCATCGGCCTGATGCGCGCCAGGCTTGGCGTCGCCTGAGCCTTTTCCATACTCATCGGTTGAACGATCGAAACCCGGGCCGCAAGGCCCGGTTTTTTCTTTTCCAGTCTTCCGGAAATCGGGCGCCTTGGCGGCGCCTTTGACGACTTGGTGGCCCCTGTGACGCAGGGTATGCTACGAAACTTCCCGATTGCTCCGGCGTAAGACGCGATGGAGGAAATCGCGATTTGGGGGACGCTGAATGCTGACGCCAGCGGAGCTGGTCTGGCTGATTGCCGCGGTTGCGAAGGGGGATGAGGCCGCTTTTGAGCGCCTTTACGCCGCCACGCGCGCGAAACTCTTCGGCGTCGTGCTCCGTATCTTGCGCCGTCAGGACCTCGCGGAGGAGGTCATTCAGGAGGCTTACGTCAAGATCTGGAACAGCGCCGGACAGTTCAATCCGGCGCTCGCTTCGCCGATTACATGGATGGCGTCGATCGCGCGCAACCGGGCGATCGACGTGGTGCGCAAGAAGAGCGAAACCTCGATCGAGGAGGAGCCGACCGCGATGGAAGTCGCGGCCGATTCACCCGATCCGCTGGCGCGGCGCGAAATGACGGAAGAGTTGAAGCGGTTGCTGGAATGCGTCGGCCGTCTCGAGCCGGATCGGCAGAAGCTGGTGCTGCTGGCCTATTACAACGGCTGGAGCCGCGAGCAGCTTGCTACCAAATTCGAGGCGCCGGTGAATACGGTGAAGACCTGGCTGCGCCGCAGCATGATGGACATAAGGGAGTGTCTCGGGCTTTGATGTCCGGATCTTGAACGATGGCCTATAGCGAAGACCATATCGCGCTCGCCGCGGAATACGCGCTCGGCACCCTCGATGCCGGTGAGCGCGCGCAGGTCGAGACCATGATGGCCGTCGACACCGAATACACCGCGCTGGTCCGTGCCTGGGAATACCGGCTCGGCGTCTTGAACCAGATGGTCGGCTCGGTCGAGCCGCGGCCGATCGTGTGGGAAAATATCAAGGCCGCGATCGGACATTCCACCGAAGCGCAGGCGCCGCTGGTGCTGCCCGAGGCGCCGCCAACTGAACCCGTGGCCGAAGCGCCAGCGGCCGTCGAAGCGCCGCCGGTCGCCGCGGCGCCTCCCGCCGCCGTGGACAATTCGAACGTCATCGAGCTGGCGGGCCGGGTCCGGCGCTTGCGCAGCGTGGCGTCGATCGTCACCGCGCTTGCCGCGGCCCTCGTCGCGATGCTGGCGGTGCAGGTCTATCGGCCGGAACTGCTGCCGGAAGCGCTGCGGCCGAAGCCGCGCATCCAGACGGTCGAGGTCAAGACGCCGGCGCCATCGCCGGTGCCCTCGGCGCAATATGTCGCGCTATTGCAGCGTGACGGCGGCTCGCCCGCCTTCATCCTGACGGTCGACGCCGCGACCAAGAATTTCACCGTCCGCAAGGTCGGCGCCGAGGCCGAGCCCGGCAAGAGCTTTGAGCTATGGCTGATCTCCGACAAGCTGCCGCAGCCGCGTTCGCTCGGCGTGATCGGCGGCAGCGATTTCACCGCGCGCCCGGTGCTCGCCGACTTCGACACCGGCACGATCAATTCCGCGCTCTATGCGGTGACGGTCGAGCAGGCCGGCGGCTCGCCCGACGGCAAGCCGCACTCGACGCCGATCTATACCGGCAAGCTGATCGAGACGGTGCCGGCCGCTCGCTAGCCGCCGCTGCCCCAATTTGCCCCTCATGATGAGGAGGCGCGAAGCGCCGTCTCGAACCATGCGGCCCCGATCTTACCGCGGCCATCCTTCGAGACGCTCGCTTTGCGGGCTCCTCAAGATGAGGTCTCCGGGTGTGGATGAGGTCGATGGGCGTGGTCGCAAATCTGGTGCGTATCCTCTCTACCCCACAAAAAGAAAACGCCCGTGGGGAGCGGGCGTTTTCGTAGTCAACTTGGGGGTAGTTGGGGTCTTAATATCCACGTGGCGACTTTGGGGGCTGTAAAGTGCCGCGTGAATTCCGTGAATTTCTCCTTTACCGTACGACAGAGTTGCCTGAACTCGTAATCACGACCGGCTTACCGGCCTTCATCACGCGCGTGCTCGCGGTCTGGGTCAGACCTTCATCCGAGGTCGTGCGCGCGGAGATGCTGAAACCAGCGACCACGATACCCGCGACCAAAGCCACGACCACGATCTTGAGATGGGTCATGCGATCTGCGCTGTAGATCGAGTGGTTCATGGAAGTCTCCTGCCGCCTTCCGTCCTGTAAATTCGTCGATGCCACTCTCAGGGCGGTTCAACGTCTCGCGACAGGAAACGTGGGAATCCCGGGAATAGTTCCCAAGTGGCGATCACAAGGCGGTGAAAAGACTTGAACCGCCGCGATCAAAGGGCGCGGCGCGAGGGCGGAAATCAAAAATTTTTTATAAATTCCAATATCTTGAAGCATGAACCGCGATGCAGGCGGCGAATGCCCGCCGATCGGTGCGATGTTAACAAATTATTTGCATGTGACGAAAAAGCTTCGCCTTTTCGCCGCTGATTTGCATCGCAGGCAGGCTTCGCAGGCCTAGACGCTGCCCACCGTCTTCAGCCGCGCGCGCGGGTGGATTTCGGCCTGCGACAGCACGGTGGTCTGCGAGCGGAAGCGTTCGACCAGCGAGCGGACGAACGGGCGGATCGCCGCCGAGGTAACCAGCACCGGCGCTTCGCCTTCGCGGGCGGCCTGCTCGAAGGCGTTGCGGGTCGCGGTCATGAACTCCGACAGTTTTGAGGGCTGCATGGCGAGGCTGCGGTCCTCGCCGGTGCCCACGATCGATTCGGCAAACGCCTGCTCCCAGCGCGCCGACAGCGCGATCAGCGGCAAATAGCCGTTGTAGGTGGTGTTCTGCGCGCAAATCTGCCGCGCCAGGCGGGCGCGGACGTGCTCGACCATGGCGGCCGGGTGCCGCGAGAAGGCCAGCGCGTCGGCGATGCCTTCGAGAATGGTGGAGAGATCGCGGATCGAGATCCGCTCGGCCAGCAGCAATTGCAGCACGCGCTGGATGCCGGAGACCGTGACCTGGCTCGGCACGATGTCCTTGACCAGCTCGCCCTGTTCCTTCGGCAGGTCCTTCAACAGCTTCTGCACCTCGCCATAGGACAGCAGGTCGCTCATGTTGTTCTTGAGCAGCTCGGTCAGATGCGTCGACAGCACGGTGGCGGCGTCGACCACCGTATAACCCTTCAGCGATGCCTCTTCCTTCAGCGCGGCGTCGACCCAGGTCGCGGGCAGTCCGAACGTCGGCTCTACGGTGTGGATGCCGGGCACGCCGACCTGGTTGCCGGCGGGGTCCATGACCATGAACTGGTTCGGCCAGATCTTGCCGGTGCCGGCGTCCACTTCCTTTATTTTGATAATGTACGTGTTGGCCTCGAGCTGGACGTTGTCGAGGATGCGCACCGCCGGCATCACAAAGCCCATTTCGATCGCGAGCGAGCGCCGCAGCGCCTTGATCTGCTCGGTCAGGCGGTCGGTGCCGTCGGGGCCGTTGACCAGCGGCAGCAGCGCGTAGCCGAGTTCGATCTTGAGGTCGTCGATCTTGAGCGCGGTGGCGATCGGCTCTTCGGCGGTGGCCTGGGCGGCTGCGGCCTCAAGACCGGGCGCCGCGGCGGCGGCAGCTTCCGCGGCATTGACGACGCGCTTGTGGTTGCGCGCCTTCCAGGCCAGCGCCGCGGCGCCGCCGCCGAGCGCGAGGAACGGCAGCATCGGAATGCCCGGCAACAGCGCCAGCACCAGCATCACGCCGGCCGACATGCCGAGCGCCTGCGGGTAACCCGAGAGCTGCTTCATCATTGCCTTGTCGGCCGAACCGGTGATGCCGGCTTTCGACACCAGGAGGCCCGCCGCGGTCGAGACGATCAGCGCCGGCACCTGTGTGACGAGGCCGTCGCCGACGGTGAGCACGGTGTAAGTGCGGGCGGCGTCGCCAAAACTCATGCCCTGCTGCGCCACGCCGATGATGATGCCGCCGATGACGTTGATGAAGACGACCAGCAAGCCCGCGACGGCGTCGCCGCGGACGAATTTCGAGGCGCCGTCCATCGCGCCGAAGAAGCCGCTTTCGTCCTCCAGCGCCTTGCGGCGGGACTTGGCGGTCGCCTCGTCGATCAGGCCGGCAGATAAATCCGCGTCGATTGCCATCTGCTTGCCGGGCATCGAGTCCAACTGGAAGCGCGCGGCGACTTCGGCGATGCGGCCCGAACCCTTGGTGATGACGACGAAGTTCACGATCACCAGAATCGCGAACACGATAATTCCGATGACGAAATTACCGCCCATCACGAAATTGCCGAACGCCTCGATGACGTGGCCGGCGGCGGCGGTGCCCTCATGGCCGTGCGACAGGATCAGGCGGGTGGAGGCCATGTTCAGCGACAGCCGCAGCATGGTCGAGATCAAGAGCACGGTCGGAAACGCCGAGAATTCCAGCGGCGCCTGGATGAACAGCGACGTCATCAGGATCAGGATCGACACCGTGATCGAGATCGCCAGAAACAGGTCGAGCACGATCGCCGGCAGCGGCAGGATCAGCACCACCAAAATGGTGAGGACGCCGAACGCCAGCGCGAGATCGCCGCGCTTCAGGATATCTCCGATTTCGCTTAAGGATGGAAACTTGTTGCTGGCGCCTCCGCCGCCCTGACCCGCCGTGACATCGACCATGGTAGCCGCATCCCCCCGCGATTGACGCCCGCGGGCGCCAAACGTCTGCGCGGCGGCCGAAGGGCCGCCGGTCCGAAAGTGAGGCACCGCACTGGCGTCCACGGGGATTCCTCCCTCATCTAACGCGGCTGACGACACTCGACTTCACTCGGCAATTCTTGCCGGGTGTATGGTTAGCAAAGGGTTAACGGGGGAAGCTCAGGCCGTCATTCCGGGGGCCGCCGACGGCCTGCCCGCATGCCCCCGCTGCCAGACCCGTCATTGCCTGCGACAAACGCGAAGCGTTTGCGCAAGGGAGCGAAGCGACAAAGCAACCCATCTATCCCCGCGCGGAGAGGGCTTCGCTCCGCTCGCAATGACGGCGTAGACACACCTCCGCCTTCCCGCGGCGCGTTTCGCCCGGGCTTTGCCAACCGTTTCGCCCAAACCGAGAGCGCAGCGAATGCCGCGTTCTACGCATGGGGAAAAACCCCGTTTAGGTCAGCCTGGCTGCATTTTCCGACTCAGCTGACCATGCTGGTTGTTCAAAATTGCGTGCTGGTTGTGGGGCCAAGGCGTGGGCCAGTTTTCTTTTATGATGCTGCTCGTGACGACGCTGACGCTTACTGTATGCGTCGGAGTGGCGGCTTGGCGCATCTCCGATGATCGGCTGGACGTTACTGGAAGCACTTCGTCGGCAGCTATCCACTTGCGCTGAAATCCATTTCGTTTCGGGCACGCCCGTAAACCTACGGGCTTGCTCTCCACCGTCGGTGCTTTTGGATGTAACCGGGGGTTGGGGAAATCAGTGCTATGCGCATTTTGGCGTTTGCCGCCGTTGCCATCATATTGGGTGGCTGCGCAATCCAGCGCGCACGGATTGCTCGGGATGCCCGCGTCCAAATGTTCGGCTTGTCTAAGGAACAGGTGCTCGTCTGCATGGGCCCGCCAGCCAGCAACGCAGCCGAAGGAAAAACTGAAGTTTGGTCATACAACTCCGGTGACGGCACCACGATCGCCAGCGGCACGGTCTCATCCGGCAACTTCTCCGGTGTCTCGTCCTGACGATTCTGTCAGATCGACGTCGTCATGTCAGGCGGGGCCGTATCAGCGGTCAACTATCCGGGGCCCGCCGGCGGCCTTGATTACTGCCGGCGAGCGGTGCGCCTACGCTGTTGATGCTTGTGTCAAACCACCAGCATTGCGTGACGGTGCACCAAATCCGATCCGATCGCAGGCCATTCACGGGCTCGGTTCCCGCCCGCGCCGACCGTCCTCGGCTCTGATCTCCAAAAGTAGCCCTGTTTCTCCAAGAATAACCCTGTTTTCTCCAGGAATAGCTCTGTGCATAACCTGTGGATAATTGCCAAAATTTCGACCCATTTGACAATCTAACCTTCTGTAATTGCGTACCTTTTTTGTTCCAATGTTTTGCGTAGGTGCTCAATGAACAGATTTCGGTCGATTGTTCTGGGGGCTGACGTCGTTGGCGTTTTAACCGTTGTGTTGTTGTTTTCGGCAACGTCTGCCCTGGCGAAGCAATGCAGCACAGAGCGGCCGTCAAACGCGCGGTCGTATTGGTCCTATCGTCTGATCGACGGCCGAAAATGCTGGTACGAAGGCAAGCCGATGCTTTCAAAATCAGAGCTGCATTGGCCGGCGTCTCGAACCGCACAACCGAATGCCCGCCGAGAGGCAAACGTGATTCCCGCGAACGACTACAATCCGCTGGATGCACAGGCCGCGATTTCGGACGAACGCAAACCGAAGCCGCAAGCAAATCTTGAAGTGGTTGATGCCAGCCCTGTACCGGCTCCCAAGCGAACCCTGACGCGAGATGATTTGCGCACATGGGCAAACAGCATGGCAGCGATGACGGCACAGCCGATCATGACGATCCTGGATCGCTGGCCCGATGAAGAACTGCCGCAGCACCGGACCGAGCCGCCCCCGGTTGAACAACCATCACCAACAGGCACCCGAACCATCATGACGGTGGTTATCGTGTTCATGGCGCTGTTGGCGGGGCTGATGACCACTTTCAGAGCGGTAACCAGCTCACGGCGTGACGGTGTGCCCCAATTGCTTCGCCAGTGATTTGATGTGGCGACGGCTTAGATTCACGCCGATCCGCTGGCCAAGAGATCATCGCTCTTGATGGACACGCTACTACCGCTTCGATTGCGAACGATCTAATCCGGCGAAAGCCCGGCGGTCTTCCGGGGCAACGGGCGGCTACGTAATGACCGGCAACGACTTGAGCCCACGAACAACCGGTGTGGCGCGCCACTGCAGTTCGTGAGCGGGACAGGCGAGTCTCAGGTTGGGCAGGCGTCGCAGCAGGCAGCCGAACGCGATCTCGGCTTCCATCCTTGCCAGATGCGAGCCGGCGCAAAAGTGAACGCCATCGCCAAACGCAAGATGCGGATTGGGCTTGCGGGCCAGGTCCAGCCGATCGGGCTCCGCGAATTTCTGGGCATCCCGGTTGGCGGAGGCAATGACGGGGAAAATGACGTCGCCGCGCCTGATCGTGGTGCCGTGCAGGTCGATGTCTTCGACCGCGTATCGCTCCGTTGCGGTCTCGACGGGCGCCGTGAAGCGCAGCAGCTCCTCGACCGCGGACCCAAGCAGCGAAAAATCGCCGAGAAGGCGTTCTTTCTCGCGCGGATTCTCCATCAGCGCCAGCGTTCCGGAGCCGATGAGGTTTACGGTGGTCTCGTGGCCGGCGATGATCAGAAGCACCAGCATGGCGATGAGCTCGTTCTCGCTCAGCCGGTCGCCACCATCCTCTGCGGCGATGAGTGCTGAGATGAGATCGTCCTTCGGGCTGCGACGGCGCGTGGCAACGAGGCGCCGCAAATATCGCATCAATGCAAAGATCGAAGGCAGCGACAGCACCATGCGAAGTTCCGATCGCGCGCTGAGAAAAACATTGGTCCACCTTCGAAAGTGCGTTCGGTCCTCTTCGGGCAAGCCCAGCAGCTCCGAGATCACGGTCAACGGAAGCGGAAGGGCGAAATCCTCGATCAGATCTGCCTTCGACTTTGCGCGCATCCGATCGACGAGACCCTCAGCCAAAACTTCGACGCGGTTTCGCAACTGCTCGATGCGGGCACGACTGAACGCCTTGTTGATGAGGACCCGCAGCCTGCGATGCGTGGGGTCGTCCAGGTCCAGCATGTTCTCCGAGAGTGCCCGCAGACTCGCCGGTGTCCACCACGGCACGGACTTGGGCGAGATCAGCCCGGCATTGCGCGGATCCTTCACGAACCTGTCGCTGTCCTGGAGGCACAGGACCACGTCATCATAACGCGTCATCAGCCACGCCCGCTTCAGGACGGGTACGCGAACTTCGAAGACCGGCGCCTCGCTGCGCAGAAACGCATAGAGCGGAAACGGGTCGCGCTTGTGGTCGGCCGAGTAGATGTCGACTTTGCGGGGGTCATTCATGGCGCTTATATACATGGCACTTGAATGGGAAAGTCCATCGATGCCTGGTGCTTCCAATCATGGAACCAGTTCGTAGCACCCTGGATGCAAGCCAAGGCAGCAATGTGTTGCACCGCCATGCGCGTTCCGTTCGTAGGATGGGTAGAACGAAGCGAAACCCATCATCCTGGTCGATTGGAATGTAGAGGGCGGGTTTCGCCTCGTCACCTGCTTGGCACCCTCCTTGCTCTACGCAGGAATGTGAGGGAGCGTGTCCCAAATCTGACCGGCGAAGGCTACCAATGGCAAACTCATCTCTAATTGAAACGCTCCGGGGAACCGCAGCGGCGAACAGGTTTCAAATCGCGACACTGATCGAAAGCCTGTCGCGATCGGTCGAGCTGCTCACCGCCGATATCGAGCACGAAGAGGCGCGCACGGGTGTTCGCGACTTGTCTGAACCAACGTACCCGGTGTTGGCGCGAAGCCTGAGGTCGCGGAGAGATAACATTGAGGCGACCTTGGCATCGTTGGTTCATGCATCCGAGGCGGCTTGAGGCTGCGTAACGGCGGTCGCTCGGCAGCAGGCCCGCCCTGCAAGCCCTTTCACCGTCGCGTCGCCGGGAAAGACCACTTGGGCGCCTCCCACATCGTGTTCCATACGTCCTTTCGGACGCCCCGTCCAACCGCACCGCAAGGTTGATTTTCTGCAATCTCTCGTCGGCGGAGTTCCGCCGGCGACATCCGTCCGACGATTCTTAACCCTTGCGGTTACCGCGCCCGCCTACCATCATTGGCGTCAATTCCCTCTCGCAGCCAGGTGGTGACCATGCCGGGCACGAGCAGTTGGCAGCTCCGCGACGGTGAGCAGATCATTGCTTGCGATGAAGGCCTGTTGGGCCCCAGGCACTTCTTGATCGGAATCACCCGTGTTCGTAATGAAGCGCTTATCCTCCGAGACACATTGGACTACGTCGGCAAATACGTCGACGCGATAGTCGCCTATGATGACGCGAGTACGGATCGAACGCTGGAGATTCTTACCGGACACCCAAAGGTCGTCCTGATCGTGACAAACCGGTCGTGGGAAGCGGACATCGCGGCACGCCGGCTTGCCGAGGGTCGACATCGCGGGCTTTTGCTGCAGACGGCGCGCGAACATTTGCAGTTCGATTGGATGTTTTGCTTCGATGCGGATGAGCGCGTTACCGGAGATCTGCGCGGATACATGGAACGAACGCATTCCAGCGATTGCGACGGCGTGCGGATTCAACTGTTCGACGCTTACATGACTCCCGGCGATCATGCACCCTATCAAGCCGATCGCGAATTATTGGGCTTTCGTCGCTTCTTCGGCCCGGAACGGCGAGACATTCTGATGTTGTGGCGAAACCGGTTGGAGGTTTTTTTCGCGGAGCACCATGGGCGAGAGCCGGAGGGTGTTGAACACATGGAGACCGGTCTGTACTGCCAACACTATGGTAAGTCGTTGTCGGTCGAACATTGGGAAGAGACCTGCGAATACTACATGCGACACTTTTCGTTCGATACCTACGGACGAAAATGGCGCGATCGCAAAGGTCGCGCAATCCATACCCAATCCGACTTCATGCGGCCCCTGTATGCGTGGGGTGAAACGCTCTTCGCGAATGCGGTGAAGATATGACTTGTCCGAAAAACGAACGTGCCTCCGGCTTCGAAACGGTCAGCTAGATCAGCGCATGCAAGGCCCTGACCGCGGCCTCGCGGCTCTCCGCAGCAACAATCAGATTCACCGAATGCGGTGACAGGACATATTTGTCGGCGACGATCCCGTGATGCTTCAGAATTTGAAGCGCCTTGAATGGCAAGTCTGAGGAAACGCCGCCGAAGCAAGTGAGGCTCACCGAACTCAGGGTCTCCCGCTGCTGGCGCAAATCTTCACTCCCCTCCAGCGTGCGCAGCAAGGTGTCGAGCGCCTCCGAATCGGAAGTCATCATGATGCGGGTTTTTCCGGCGGTGAAAGCCGAGGCGAGGAGTTGCGGCCAGGACAGGCCGTTTTGCTTGAGATGCTCCGCGAATTTCTCAAATCCTTGATTGAGATCCGTCGAATTGATCTCCACATGCTCAATGCGAGCCATCGAGTTGACGGCCAAAACTTTTCCGTTTTCCATCCCCGGAACCTCTCCCATCACTTGCGTGCCGTGTTCAGCGCCGCCCAGTTTTTTCACGACCAAAGGAACGTTTTGGCTTCGTGCCAGCTCCGCGCTGCGAAAATGCAGAACCTTGGCGCCCCAGAAACACATTTCGGACAGCGACGTGAAATCCAGCTGGCGCAGCGGTTTTGAATTCGCCACGATGCGCGGATCGGCCGAGCAAACCCCGTCGACCTCTTTGATGATCTCGCAGCGCTCGGCTTTCAGCGCCGCTGCCATGGCAACCGCGGTGGTGTCGCTGCCGCCCCGGCCGAGCGTGGTGATTTCCCTGGTCACCGGGTTTACGCCCTGAAAGCCGGCCAATACCACGATGCGTCCGCGGTCGAGTTCTTCGCGCACGCGAACGGGCCGTACATCCAAAATGCGCGCGGAAGAGTGGGCCTCATCGGTCATCACTCCGGCCTGGCTGCCGGTAAAACTAATCGCCGGCACGCCAAAATCGGACAGCGCCATGCTCATGAGAGACATGCTGATGCGCTCGCCGGTGGTTAGCAGCATATCGAGTTCCCGGCGATTGGGATGCGGGCTTACCTGATAGGCCATCCTGACAAGTTCATCGGTGGTCTTTCCCATCGCTGAAACGATCGCGACGACCCGATGACCACGCCTGTGCAGATCGGCGAGGCTGGCCGCGACCGCGCGGATTTTTGCCGGTGTTTCGAGACAGGCGCCGCCGTATTTCTGCACGATGATGGGATTATTGCGCATTCTACTTTCAGAAATACCCCGAGAGAGCCCTGCGCGCCAGCACGAACAAGCTGCGACGCGCGGGTCCTCGACGGCAGTGACGCGAAGAGGCGCGTCTCGCCGGCCTCACGGATTCCATCCGCCGCTGCCAAACGGGTGGGTGATGATTTCGAGGAGGTGACCGTTGAGATCCTCGAAACAGACGCCGCGTGGATCCACCATCCCAGGGGACTTCGATTTTTGGCCCGGAGCGGGCCTGGACCGGCGGTTGACCGGCGTACCCTCGGGAGAGCCAGTTTTTGGCCGAGGAGCCATTTTTGACAGGTGGCAGGGTAAATGAGTGCTTAACGGCCGTTAAAGCGGCGGATGCCGCCGGGTAGAACCGCTTGATTGGCGGCGACGAGGAGCGCAGGCTCGCGCTGCTTGCCGAAATGCGGTTTCGCTTATTGTCCTGTTCATTGAAACCTGTTCGATCCCGATTGCAGCGGCGAAAGCCGCGCGGAGGTTAAACGCCAAATAGCTAGCCCTCGCTTACGAGGAGGCCGAACACGATGTTTACGTTTCGTGCATCGATCACTCTCGCGGTGATGATATTCGTCGTCGCGCTCGCGGCGCTGTTGATTGCCATTCAGGTCCAGTCACTACACTGGGCGACGCGGGAAGCGGCGTCCGCCTATATGGACGCTGCCAGCACCAAGGCGCTGGGTCGGCTGCAGGGCGAACTGAACGCGATTGCATCGCTGGTGAATGTGCTCGCGACCAGCTCGAGCGTGGCCGATTTGGATGAGCGGTCGGAGACAGGCCGCGCGATTCCGCTGTTCAAGGCGGCCTTGCGGGAACTGCCGCAGATGGACAGCATCTATGCCGGCTTCGAGAATGGCGCATGGCTGCAGGTGCGGCGGATCAGCGACCTTACTGAAGATCAGCGCGATCGGTTACGTGCGCCGCCGCATTCCGACCTGGTGATCAACCTGGTTCGTCCGACCCCCGGTGGCGACCTGCCGATGCGCCGGATTTTCTGGGATCGACAGGACAACGAAATCGATGAAATCGATTTGTGGAAATACGGATACGATGCCCGCAAGCGCTCCTGGTATCGGCAGACAATGAGATTGGACCGTCCGTATGTCTCGCCGCCCTATCTCTCCTTCAGCCTTGGCGCTCCGGTAATCACGGTCAGCGCACCCTTGCGGGGAAAGGTGCCCGGCGTGCTCGCCGCCGATCTCAAGCTCGACACCTTCAGCGATTTCGTTCAGGCCCAGCGGCCCGGACGGCATGGCACCGTCACGATCTTCGACGAGGCGGGATCGCTGATCGCCCATCGCGATTTTGCGGAATTCGTCGCGGCTGCGATGACGCATCCTTCCCAATCGCAATTGCCGAGCATCGACGAGGTCAAATCCGGTGTCGCGGCCTCGGTCCTGCGAACGTCACACAATCTCGACAAAAACGAAGGCATCGTCCGTGATGACGACGGACGGGATTACCTGTTCAGGCTGTCGAAGTTCGCCCTCGGCGAAGGCTATAGCGGCAGCATTTTGCTGCTGGCCGCCCAGGATGACTTTGTCCAGAACGTTCGCAATCTCCAGTTCAGGGGACTCGTCCTTGCGATCATCGTCGGCGCTGCGTTTATTCCGGCTGTCTGGATATTCGGCAGCACGATGGCGAAAGCGCTGAAACGCATTACGGAGCAGGCAAGCCAGCTTCAGAGGCTCGCGGAGCCCAGCCTTGCGCCGGTTACCTCCCATATCCGGGAGATTCAGGAACTCGGAACCACGGTCAATCTCGCCCAGCGAGCCATCTGGTCGTTCGCGCACTTCGTCCCCAAGGAGATTGTCCGCGGGGTTATCGACAACTCCATCTCCACCAGGCTCGGCGGCGTCAAGCAGGAGATCACGCTGGTGTTCACCGACGTTCGGGGGTTCACGACGATCGCGGAGGCGGCCGATCCCGATATGCTGATGCAGCAGACGTCGCGATATTTCTCCGTGCTGACGGAGGCGTTCCTCGCGGAAGGTGGCACGGTCGACAAGTTTATCGGCGATGCGGTCATGGTGTTCTGGAATGCTCCCAATCCGCAAGCAGACCATGTCGCGCGCGCCTGCCGGGCGGCCCTTGCGGCCAAGGCAGCCGGCGAGCGGCTCAACGCCGAATTCGAGGCCGAAGGCCTGACGGCCTTCTTCACGCGGTTCGGCATTCATGTCGGGGAAGCCGTCGTCGGCAATGTCGGATCGACCGAGCGCATGAACTATACCGCTCTCGGCAACACCGTGAACCTCGCCGCCCGCCTCGAAGGGCTGAACAAGCAGGCCGGCACCGCCGTCCTCGTCAGCGAGGACGTGTATTTGCGCGTTCACGATCAATTCGAGTTCAATGCCCTTGATGCGGTGGTTGCCAAGGGCATGACAAAGGAAACCCGCATCTTCGAACTTGCCGGAGTATCGGCATGAACCTGGCCTGGACCTTGCGCAGGCTCCTGCCGGCGCTGCTCGTTCTCCATGTATCGGCGGCTTACGGCGGCGAGGAGCCCATCAGGGTCGGCATTCTGCACTCGCAGTCGGGCACCATGGCCATCAGCGAGTCCGTGCTCAAGGACACGGTTCTGATGCTGATCGCGGACCAGAACAAGAAGGGCGGGTTGCTCGGCAGGAAACTCGAGCCTGTCGTCGTCGACCCGGCGTCGGACTCGAGTGCCTTCACGGACAAGGCATACGAACTGCTCGCAAAGGAAAAGGTCGCGGTCGTATTCGGATGCTGGACCTCCAGCTCCCGAAAGGCCGTTGTTCCCGTCTTCGAGCGGTTCAACGGTCTGCTCTTCTATCCCGTTCAATACGAAGGCGAGGAAAGCTCGCGCAATGTCTTCTACACCGGCGCCACTCCAAACCAGCAGGCCATTCCGGCCGTTCGCTATCTGATGAGCAAGGAAGGTGGCGAGATTCGCCGCTGGGTTTTGCTTGGAACCGATTATGTCTATCCGCGGACCACCAACCGAATCCTGAGCGCCTATCTCGCCAGCGAAGGCGTGGCCGCCGAGAATATCATGACGATCTACACGCCATTCGGGCATTCCGACTGGCGCGAGATCGTTACAAGGATCAAGGCTTTCGGTTCGGAAGGAAAACGGACCGCGGTGATCTCAACTATCAACGGAGACGCCAACACGCATTTCTACAGGGAGCTCAGGGCGCAGCAGGTGAACGCCAACACCCTTCCCGTGATGGCGCTCTCGGTCGGCGAACGCGAAATGCGCGACATCGGCGTGAGCGGTCTGGCTGGCCAGCTCGCGGCATGGAATTATTTCCAATCCGTCAGCTCGCCCGAAAACGATACGTTCGTGAAAATGTGGGCCGACTTCAACGAGCAACGGGACAAGACGACAAACGACCCGATGGAAGCCACCTTTATCGGCTTCAGGATGTGGGCCCAGGCCGTGACCCAGGCCGGCACGACCGATGTCAACGCGGTCCGGCAGGCCATGTACGGTCAGAGAGTGAAGGCGCCGAGTGGTTTTGAGGTGGTGATGAACACCAACCATCATCTTTCCAAGCCAGTCATGATCGGCAAGCTCAATCCCGCGGGTACCTTTGATGTGGTCTGGCGATCGATCAACCCGATCAAGGCCTCGGTCTGGAGCAGATATCTTCCCGCGAGCGCCAGACTTACCGCCGACTGGACCTTCCCCTGGGTTTGCGGCGGATGCGCCGAGCCGACATTCAAGGAATGGTAGTGCGCAGAATGGGCAGAGCGAAAGCGAAACCCATCAATCCCGTGCGCGGAGGGACGATGGGTATCGCTTCGCCTTCGCTCGCAAGCTACGGCGGACAAGGCGCTCCAGCCGTCCTACGTGCTTTAATCGCAGTAGGCCGACCGGCCATAGCCGTCGTCGCATCGTGCCCGCGCACGGTAGGGCACGGGCAGCGGCGGCCTCGGCGCATATTCCGGCGCATAGTCGTATTCCTGCGCGTAGTAGCGGTCCCGCGCGTAGTGACGCTCCTGAGCGTAGTAACGCCCGGGATAGGCGGGCGCGCGTTCGACATAGGCCGGCTGCGCGGCGTAGGCCGGTCCGTACTCGCCATAGACCGCGGCCGGTGCGCGGTATGCAGGGCCCGGCGTTCCGTAATAGGAGGGTTGCCGATATCCGTAACCGGGTTCCGCGTAAGGCGGTTGCCGATAGGTCGGTCCCGGACGCACATAGACGTTGGCGGCAGGCGCGTAGATTCCGCCGGGCGCCACGTAGACGGATGACAAGTCGCTGGCCGCGCCGGCCGCCGAGTACAGCACAGCAAAGGCCAGCGTGAGCGATGATCGGTACATGTGTGTCGCCTCCAACAATGCAGCCCCGCAGCAGCATATGATTAATTTTCGCTAAACAATTCGCAGGGCGCAATGATATTCTGCGCGAAGAAGTGTGCCATTTCTGGACTGTGTGCTGTTGGTGCATCTGCATCGTGAGTTGAGAAACTGCGCAGCGCGATCAAGTGGACAGTCCAGCAATTGTCGTGATCGTAGTTTTCGTCATTGCGAGCGTAGCGAAGCAATCCATCGCGGGGCAAGGAAAGTATGGATTGCTTCGCTACGCTCGCAATGACGGTCGAATATCTGCAGGATCGCCCACTATGAGTGACTTCAGCATTCGAACGATGCGGCCGGACGAAATCTCACTGGCCGTGGATTGGGCCGCGGCTGAAGGTTGGAATCCCGGGCTTGCCGACGATGCGTGCTTTGCTTCCGTCGATCCGGAAGGCTTTTTGATCGCAGCGCTCGATGGGCTGCCTGCTGCGACAGTCTCCTGCGTCAATTACGATGCGAGCTTTTCCTTTCTCGGCTTTTACATGGTGCGGGCGGATCTGCGCGGCCGTGGCTACGGACTGCGGATATGGAATGCGGCCATCGCGCATGCCGGCACGCGCGTGATCGGGCTCGATGGCGTGACCGCGCAGCAGGATAACTACCGAAAGTCCGGCTTTCAGCTTGCCTACGCCAACGTCCGCTACGGCGGCACGGTTGCGGCGCCTGTCGCGCCGCGGGCTGAAATCATCGCGTTGTCCGATGTCCCGTTGGCGGCTGTCGAGGCCGACGACGCCACCGTGTTTCCGGCGCGGCGGCCGGCGTTCCTGCGGGCATGGATCGGCGCGGCCGGCCATGCCGGTTGCGCGCTCATGCGCGACGGCAGGCCCGCTGGCTGGGGTGTGATCCGTCCGTGCCGGAAGGGTTTCAAGATCGGCCCGCTGGTGGCCGATGATCGCGCGACCGCCGAAGCGGTGCTGTCGGCCTTGCTCGCCACAGTGGGCGGCGGCGAGATTTTTCTGGACGTGCCCGGCATCAACCGCGACGCGATCGCGCTGGCGGAAGATTTGGGATTGGCGCCGGTGTTCGAGACGGCCCGTATGTACACCGGCGCGATTCCGCCGCTGCGGCTGGAGCGGGTGTTCGGCGTCACCAGCTTTGAGCTGGGGTAGGGGGCGGTCGCTCGACCTGACCCGCGCCCCAACCGCGTCATTGCGAGCGAAGCGAAGCAATCCATGCTGCGGCTTGCGAAGAGATGGATTGCTTCGTAGCTGCGCTCCTCGCAATGACGGCGGCGGGTACTACGCGTTGCCCGCGGCGTCATCCCCTGGCGTCCGCCTCGATAAGGAAAAAATCTCCCAGCTCACCATGAACATCGCGGCAATCAACGGCCCGATGACAAAGCCGTTGAGGCCGAACACTTCGATGCCGCCGAGCGTCGAGATCAGCACGATGTAGTCCGGCAGCTTGGAGCCCTTGCCGACCAGGAAGGGGCGCAGCAGATTGTCCACCAATCCGATGACGAGCACGCCATAGAGGATCAGCCCGATGCCCTGCCAAATGGCCCCGGTCGCCAGGAAGTAGATCGCGACCGGAAGCCAGACCAGCGTGGCGCCGACGGCTGGGATCAGCGACAGGAACGCCATCAGCACGGCCCATAGCAGCGCCGCGTGGATTCCGAGGAACCAGAACGCGATGCCCCCGAGCGTGCCTTGCGCCATCGCGACGAGGATGCCGCCTTTCACGGTGGCGCGGACGACGTCGGCGAACCGGGCGAACAGCGCCGCCTTCTGATCGCCGCGGAGCGGAATGGCCTCCCTGATCCGTTCCGCCAGCGCCCTGCCGTCACGCAACAGGAAGAACAGCAAATAAAGCATGATGCCAAGCCGGATCACGAAATCGAACGTGTTCATGCCGATGCTCAGCGCCTGCGGGGCGAGAACCTGCCCGCCCTTCATGAGGCCGGAAGCGAGCTTTTCGCGCAGGGCCGAAAAATCGGTGAGGTTGAGCCGCTCGAGCAATCCGCTGGCCCAGGCCGGCAGGGCGTCGAAGATCCGCTGCAGGTAGCTGCCGAAATTGTACTCTCCGGACTGGATCTTTGCGAACAGGCTTGAGGCTTCCTGTGCCAGCGAAGCCGCGATCATTGTAAGCGGCAGGATGACCATGGCGATAATGATCAGGACGGTGAGCGCGGCCGCGAGGCTTGGTCTGCCCTGCATCGATTGCAGCAGCCTTCGATAGATGGGCGCGAAAAGCACCGCCACGACGACCGCCCAGAGAACGGCGCCATAGAACGGGTACAGCACCCAGGCAAACGCCAGCGTGACGGCCGCAAGCAGCAGCAGAAAACCTTGATGTTCGATCCTTTGCACGGGGCGTCTCGTTCGTTGGCGTTCAACGCGGCCACGCCACCGTCAGACGGCGATCCGGGCGCGGCTGTAGATGCCGCGCCGCATGGTGCCGATGGGTTTCGCTTGCGCTCGACCCATCCTACGGGTTCGCGCGGCAATGTCGAGACGACGTGGTGCAGCGGTCAGTTGCTCTTCTGCAGCTTCGTTACCGCATATCCCGATGCGGCCTGTTCCGCCTCGAACTCGACCTTGTCGCCGACCTTGATCCGCTTGAGCATCGCGGGGTCGGTGACGCGGAAGACCATGGTCATGCCCTGGTCCATGCCGAGATTCCTGATCGGGCCGTGCTTGAGGGTGATCTTGCCGGCGGCCTCGTCGATCTTCCTGACTTCGCCCTGGACGGCGGTCGCGCCTTGCGCGTAGGCGGCGGGCAGCGACAGGATTGCCGCGAACATTGCCGCGGCCAGCGTGTGAATTGGTTTCTGCATGGTTGTCTCCTTCTTGGCTTGCAGTCTTCGTCACTTCACCGTGAATTATTTCACCGTCACCCGGCCGATCATCCCGTAGTCGCGATGGTCGGGGATCAGGCAGGAATATTCGAACGTGCCGGCGTGAGTGAACTTCCAGATGATCTCAGCCGACTTCTTCGGCGCCAGCCGCACGCCGTTCGGATCGTCGTGCTCCATGTGCGGGTGCTTCTTCATGTCCTCGGCGTGCTTCAGGTTTTCTTCGGTCGTGGCGAGCAGGAATTCATGGTCTTCCTTGCCGACATTGCGGACCACGAAGCGGATCTGCTCGCCGCGTTTCACCTCGATGCGCGAGGGCGTGTATTCCATCTCGCTCATCTCGACTTCAATCGTGCGCGCGGGCTGTTTGGGATTGCCGGGCTCGCCGGCCGACCAGGTTTCGTGAGCGTGCTTGTCGTGGCTGTTTGCCGGCCACGGCGCGACAAGGGCGGCCATCGCGACGCCGGCCATCATCATCTTCTTCATCGGGTTTTCCTCTTGTTGCTGGTTTGAATGCACTAACGCTGGTGGTTATGGGTTCCTGCGTTCGCAGGGACGACGGGTGGAGAGATGTTGCTGCCCTGCCGCGCCGGCGCGGCGGCGGGCGCGTCGACTTCGTAGGCGACGGTGCCGGCCGGGAATTTGTAGGGGCCGGGATCGCGGTAATCGTCGCGCGCCAGTCCCTCGCGGATCTTCATCACCGTGAACATGCCGCCCATCTCGATCGGGCCGAACTGACCGGTGCCGGTCATCATCGGCAGCGTGTTGTCGGGCGCCGGCATTTCCATGTTGCCCATCGACATGCCGGTCGAGCCCATCACCATCGCGTCCGGTGCGAGCTTGCCAACGGCCCTGGCGAGATCCTTGTGCGACACGCCGATCATGTTGCGCATGTCGTGGCCCATCGCGTTCATGGTGTGATGCGACTTGTGGCAATGGAAGGCCCAGTCGCCGGGATTGTCCGCCAGCATGTCGAACGCGCGGATGGCGCCGACCGGAACGTCGGTCGTCGTCTCCGGCCATTGCGCGCTCTCGGGAATCCAGCCGCCGTCGGTGCACGACACCACGAACTTGTGGCCGTGCAGATGAATCGGGTGGTTGGTCATGGTGAGGTTGCCGATGCGCACGCGCACCTTGTCGCCGAGCCGCACGGCGAGCGGATCGATGCCGGGGAAGACGCGGGAATTCCAGGTCCACATGTTGAAGTCGGTCATCTCGTTGACCTTCGGCAGGTACGTCCCGGGATCGATCAGGTAGCTCGACATCACGAAGACGAAGTCGCGGTCGACGGCGCGGAATTTTGTATCGCGCGGATGCACGACGAACATGCCCATCATGCCCATCGCCATCTGCACCATCTCGTCGGAATGCGGGTGGTACATGAACGTTCCGCTGTGTTTGAGCTGGAACTCGTAGACAAAGGTTTTTCCGGGCGGGATGTGCGGCTGGGTCAGTCCGCCGACGCCATCCATGCCGCTGGGAAGGATCATGCCGTGCCAGTGCACGGTGGTGGCTTCGGGCAGGCGGTTGGTGACGAAGATGCGGACCTTTTCGCCCTCCACCGCCTCGATGGTCGGTCCCGGCGCCTGGCCGTTATAGCCCCACAGATTGGCCTTCATGCCCTCGGCGAATTCGCGCACCACGGGTTCAGCGACAAGGTGAAATTCCTTCCAGTCGCCGTTCATGCGCCACGGCAGCGACCAGCCGTTCAATGTCACCACCGGCCGGTAGTCGGGGCCTGACGTCGGATGCAGTGGTGGCTGCATCACCGCCTTGTCCATGACCGGCGCTTCGGGAATGGCGGTGGCCTGCACGCGGCCGGTGACGGCGCTGGCGCCAACCAGCGCGGCGGTGCCGAGAAATCCTCTGCGTGAATACATGGTCTCTCTCCTTTAGTGTCCGCCGGCCGCCGGCGCCGCCGCGGCTGTCGTCGTTGGATTTTCCCTCGCGCCCGATCCGCCGCCGTTGACGGCGGTCTGCAGGTCGGACTGCGCCAGCCAGAACGCGCGTTTGGCGTCGATCGCCGCGCGCAGCGAGGCGAGGCGCTGGCGTGCTTCGGTCAGAAGCGCGAACACATCGATCTGCATGCTGGAGAAACGAAGCTGCATCTCCTCGGTGATGATCTGGCGCAACGGGAGTATCTCGCGCTGATAGTGGCTCGCGATGTCGTATGTCGAGCGGTAGACGCGATAGGCGTCGCGCGCTTCCGAGCGGACGTTGACGGCCTTTTCGGTGAGAAGATTGAAGGCCTGGTTGTAGCTCTCCGCCGCCTGGCGGACGCGCACCTCGCCGCCGTCGAAGATCGGGATCTGAAACAGGATGTCGAAACCGCGTTCGCGGAACGTCGGTGTTTCCGGATCGGTGGTGCGCTTGGTTATGCCGGCGACGTCGAGCAGTGTGACGAAGCGCGTCGCCTGCGTCAGGCCGAGCGATTTTTCCAGCGCGGCGAGTTCCATCCGCGCGATCTGCAGATCGATGCGATGGCCGACCGCGTCCGCTTCGATGGTGGGAAGCGATCGCGGCCGCCGCGGCAGCGCGGGCAAGCGGTCGGGCAGGCGGAAGCCGAGATCGTCGCCCCACAGCCCCATCAGCCGCGTCAGCCGCTCGCGCGCGCTGGTCGCCTCCTGCCGCGCGCTGGCGAGGTCGGCGGTGGTTTCGGCGTAAAACACCTGCTCGCGGGCCTGGTCGAGCTTGTTGAGCGCGCCGGTCTCGCCGAGTTTTTTGGCCAGCTGCGCCGTGCTCTCGGCGGTCGATTTCGCGTCGGTCAGCAGGCCGACCATCTCGTTGGCCGCGACGGTGCGGAAATAAACCCGCCTGACCTCGGCGGCGAGCCGCAGCGTCTCCAGCGCGGCGCGCAGCTGCGCCTGACGAAAACGTTCGCGCGCGATCTCGGAGCGGAACGGCAACGTGGCGAGCGCGAGAATGTCGCCGACGACCTGCCGTTCGACTTCGCTGGCGCCGTTGCCGGAGATGCGGGAAATCGAAAAGGTCGGGTTCGGCGGCAGGCTCTGCGCGACCAGATCGGTTTCTGCCAGCGCGAGCTCGTTATAGGCGGCCTGCAGGCCCTTGTTGCCGAGCAGCGCGATCTGCACAGCGGCATCGGCGGTGAGCGGGCGGCCGAGCAGGCGGCGCGCATTGCCGCCGGCCCGCTCGGCATCGTCGGCCGAACGCACGAAGGCGACATCCTTGCCGATGGCCCGGCTGGCGACGTCGGACACGATGCCCATGCCGGCGTCGGGTGCGAACGATGCGCATCCGGCCAGCGCGATCGCGGCCGTCAGCAGCAGGGCAACGATCGGCCCGCGCGATGTGAAGCGGGCGTTCATGGCTGTTCCCGCCCTGGCCTGGGAGCGACGCTGTCGTTGCGCTCGCGCCACGGCGCCGGCGTCGACGGGCGCAGCGCGGCGTAGGGCGCGATCGTCGAGCGGTAGCCGACGCGGGCCGCTCTCGCCGCGGGATCAGCGGGATCGGCGCCGGCCACGCCCGTCGTCGTGGGCGTGCAGCCGGCAACGGCGATCGACGCGGCGATGACGGTGCCTGATATCGCCGACGTGAAGATGGAATGGCGTCCGCCCGCCGAGCCAACGGCGGCGGACTTCGCCCCGAACTGCGAAGACATGATTTCAATCCCTGATCTGATGGACCACGGGCATGCGCGCGCTGTCGCGCGACGCCCACGCGGTTACGTCAGGTCAGGCGATGGGGGGACGGTAGAGCAGCGGGGGCGCCTTGCCCGGCAGGCGCTGGAAATTTTTGGAGATGCTGACCGAAACCGGCTGCACGGGCTTTGCGACCGCAGGCAGATCGGCCGCGATCGCCGAAACGCACAGCATCGCGCAGCACGGTCCCGGCGAAGTCTTGCCGTCGTGCTGATGCTTGGCGTGGTCATGCGTGGCGCCGCCGGCATCGGCGTGGTGTTGATGTCGTTCGCCATGCTGGTGCGTGGCGCTCGCCGCATGCGTCGGCTGCGCGCCGTCATCCACATGCGTGGTGGCGGTCGCCGGGAGCTCGGTCGTCAGGCAGGACGCGGCGTCGCCGAGCGCCAACGCCACGCCGGGCGCGAGCACGCAAAACAGATAGAGCAGGGCGACAAACCACCCCGCTTTGGCGCGCACCGGCCTCGTCAAGCGAACGAACATGGCGGCAAACTAGTACCAACCGCCGATTCAGCCAAGGTACTGAGGGGCGCTGTCCCATCACATCTGCATGCCCAATATCGCGGCAATGTGGCTTGACGTTAGGCGATTATGCCCCGAAGTTGCCTCCGCCGTGGCCATTTCTTCTGAACTCACCCGAGATTCCGACCTGTTCGTTCCCGACTCGCGCCGGGCATGGCTGAGGCTTGCCGTCGCCGTGCTGATCGGCTCGCTCGGCAGCGTCGGCATGTGGTCGGTGGTGGTGGCACTTCCGGTGGTGCAGACCGAGTTCGCTGCGAGCCGTGGCACCGCCTCGCTGGCGTTCACGATGATCATGCTCGGATTCGGCTCCGGCGCGGTGCTGACCGGCAAGATCACCGACCGCTACGGCATCGTTACCGCGATCGGGCTCGGCATCGGCATTTTGGGCCTGGGCTATGTCGTCGCGGGAATGTCATCCTCGATCTGGCAATTCATCCTGGTGCATTTCGCGATCGGGCTGTCCTCGTCGGCCACGTTCGGCCCGCTGATGGCGGAGGCCTCGCACTGGTTCGACCGCTACCGCGGGCTCGCGGTCGCCGTCGCCGCCAGCGGCAACTACATCGGCGGCGCGATCTGGCCGCCGTTGATCAATCACGGCATCGAGACGATGGGCTGGCGCACCACCCACATCGCGATCGGCATCTTCACGGCGGTGGCGATGACGCTGGCGCTGATCGGCTTGCGGATGCTGATGGGGGCAGGCGTGCAGCGCGACCATCAGAACGCGCCGCCGCCGCGCGTCGACCTGCGCCTTTCCACCAATGCGCTGACGGCGATGCTGTCGCTCGCGGCGATTGCCTGCTGCGTGGCGATGGCGATGCCGCAGGTTCATATCGTGGCCTATTGCGGCGATCTCGGCTATGGCGTGGCGCGCGGCGCCGAAATGCTGTCGCTGATGCTGGGGTTCGGCATCATCAGCCGGATCGGCTCGGGCTTCCTCGCCGACAAGATCGGCGGCATCCGCACGCTCCTGATCGGCTCGGTCGCGCAGGGCACCGCGCTGCTGTTCTATCTGTTCTTCGACGGCCTGACCTCGCTCTACATCATCTCCGCGATGTTCGGCCTGTTCCAGGGCGGCATCGTGCCGAGCTACGCCATCATCGTGCGCGAGGCGATGCCGGCCTCCGAGGCCGCGACGCGCGTCGGCATCGTGATCTTCGCGTCCGTGTTCGGCATGTCGTTCGGCGGCTGGATTTCGGGCGCGATCTTCGACGCCACCGGCTCCTACACTGCGGCGTTTGCCAACGGACTGGGGTGGAATGCGCTGAATATCGGCATTATGCTGCTGCTCCTGATGCGCGCGCGGCAGCGGCTGGCGATGGCTTAGACCGCCTGTCCTGCCTTCAGCAGCGAACAGCCTGTGATCTTCAAGCTGCCGTCCGGCTGTTGCTCCAGCGTGTACATCGCTTCCCAGGCTTCGCCATTGTCGTCGACGATGTGGACGCGCTGGGCGATCCGGCCCTTGGGCCGCGCGCGCTTCGCCGAATTCGAAGCTCTTGTGGCGGTAGACCGGCGGATAGGCTTGCTGGACCATCTGCAGGAAGATGTCGGCCTGCGGAAAGAGCTGTTTGATCTCGGGCGCCGCGTGCGAATAGGCCGCTGCGGCATCGCCGCGACCGAACGCCTGCTCCTGCGCGCGGATCACGCTTTGTGCGGCGGAAACGTCGTCGGCTGTGGCGGGCGCGGCGAGGCCGAACAGAAAAACGAGAAGCAGGATGATGGCGCGCATGGCGTTGCTCCGTTCTCGACCTCCAACAGGTACGTCTTTCATCGCAACCGGTTTCCTGTCCGCGCCATGATAATCGTGCTGGCGGCGAGACGTCGCCGCAGCGCGTCTCTCAAAACGTCGGTGGCGTGCAGGCGCTTATCACTTCGCACGGCTTGCCCCCGACGCAGCGAAAGCGGTGCGGGCGGCGGCTTTCGAAGTAATAGGCATCGCCGGGGTCGAGAATGCGGCGCTCGTCGTCGACGGTCACCTCGAGCCGGCCCGAGACCACGATGCCGCCTTCCTCGCCGTCATGGGTCAGCGGCACCCGGCCGGTGTCGCTGCCGGGCTCGTAGCGCTCCTTGAGGATTTGCAGGGTCCGGCCGAATAGATTGTCGCCGACCTGGCGGAAGGAGATCGGCTTCTTGCCGATCTCGGTCAATTCGTCGGCGCGATAGAACGCCTTGCGCGGCCGCTCCGGCTCGATCGCGAAGAACTCGGCAAGCCCCATCGGCAGGCCGTCGAGGATGCGCTTGAGCGCGCCGACGCTAGGGTTCATCTGGTTCGATTCGATCAGCGAAATCGTCGAATTGGTCACGCCGGAACGCTTCGCCAGCTCGCGCTGCGAAAGCTTGTGGCGGGCGCGAACGAAGCGGAGTCGCCCACCGATATCGACGCTCATGGAAAATCCCTGTTGCAAGTGTTTCGGATCGAACAAATATGCCTCATCGAGGTTAGCAAAATCAATGGGTTGCGGGAGCGCAGAAAAGGACTTGTTGTGGCTTCCCGAGCGTGGCCCGGTGGTAGCTTGCGCTGCCAGCACAGGAGCTACCCGTGACCCTTCATCAGAAGCCGAACACCCTGCAAACCGATTCGTTCTGGATGCCGTTCACGGCCAACCGGCAGTTCAAGAAAGCGCCGCGGCTGTTCGCTTCCGCCGAGGGCATGCACTACACGACCGTCGACGGCCGCAAGGTGATCGACGGGTCGGCGGGCCTCTGGTGCGTCAATGCCGGCCATGGCCGCCGCCAGATCGCAACCGCCGTCGAGCGGCAGTTGATGAACCTCGACTTCGCGCCCTCGTTCAACATGGGCCATCCGCTGGCGTTCGATTTCGCCGAGCGGCTTGCCGAGATCGCGCCGAAGGGGCTGGACCGCATCTTCTTCACCAATTCGGGTTCGGAGTCGGTCGACACCGCGCTGAAGATCGCGCTCGCCTATCAGCGCGCCATCGGACAGGGAACGCGGACGCGCCTGATCGGCCGCGAGCGCGGCTATCACGGCGTCGGTTTTGGCGGCATGTCGGTCGGCGGCATGGTGGCGAACCGCCGTGCGTTTGCGACCCATCTGCCTGGTGTCGATCACATCCGTCACACCCATGATCTCGCGCGCAACGCCTTTGCAAAGGATCAGCCGGAGCATGGCGCCGAACTCGCCGACGATGTCGAGCGGATGGTGGCGCTGCATGGCGCCGACACCATCGCCGCCGTCATCGTCGAGCCGGTGCCGGGTTCGACCGCGGTGCTGCCGCCGCCGAAGGGCTATCTGCAGCGGCTGCGCGAGCTCTGCACCAAGCACGGCATCCTCCTGATCTTCGATGAAGTCATCACCGGCTTCGGCCGCCTCGGCGCGCCGTTCGCGGCGGATTATTTCGGCGTCACGCCTGATATGATGACGACGGCCAAGGGCATCACCAACGGCACCGTTCCCTGCGGCGCGGTGTTCGCCAGCCGCAAGATCCATGACGGGCTGATGACCGGGCCGGAAGGCACGATCGAGCTGTTCCACGGCTACACTTATTCCGCGCATCCGGTCGCCTGCGCGGCGGGCCTTGCGACGCTCGACATCTACAAGGACGAGGGGCTTTTGACGCGCGGCGCGTCACTGGCGGAATACTGGCGCGATGCGCTGCATTCGCTCAAGGGCTTGCCGAACGTGATCGACATCCGCAATGTCGGCCTGATGGGCGCAATCGAACTGTCGCCGCGCAGCGAAGGCGTCGGCGCGCGTGGCTATGACGTGATGGTCGATTGTTTCAATCGCGGGCTTTATTTCCGCATGAGCGGCGATTCCTTCGCGATGTCGCCGCCCTTGATCGTCGAGAAGAGCCATATCGACGATATGGTCTCGATCCTTGGGGACGCGATCAAGCGCGTGGCCTGATCCTTGCTCGCAGGGAAAGACAGAGGCCGCGGCGAAGTTGCCGCGGCGGATGTGTGAGGGATCGTGAAAGTCATCGTTCTCGGCAGTGGCGTCATCGGCGTCACCACGGCCTATTATCTGGCGCGCGCCGGCCATGAAGTTGACGGTCGTCGACCGTCAGGCCGAGCCCGCGCAGGAAACCAGTTTCGCCAATGCCGGCGAGGTCTCGCCCGGCTATTCCTCGCCCTGGGCGGGGCCCGGCGTGCCGGTCAAGGCGATCAAGTGGCTGTTGATGCGGCACGGTCCGCTGGTGATCTGGCCCAAGCTCGATCCTGTGATGTGGATCTGGGGCCTGAAGATGCTGCGCAACTGCACGGCAGAGCGCTATGCCATCAACAAGAGCCGGATGATCCCGATCGCCGAATACAGCCGCGACTGCCTGCGCGCGCTGCGCGCCGAGACCGGCATCAAGTATGACGAGCGTAGCCAGGGCACGCTGCAGCTCTTCCGCAAGCAGAAGCAGCTCGACGGCACCGCAGATGACATCGCGGTGCTCAAACAAAACGGCGTGCCTTACGAGGTGCTCGATCCTGCCGGTTGCATTGCCGCGGAGCCTGGGCTCGCCACGGCGAAGGTCAAATTCGTCGGCGGACTGCGGTTGCCGCAGGACGAGACCGGCGATTGCCACATGTTTACGCAGGCGCTCGCCAAGGAAGCGGCAAAGCTCGGCGTGCAGTTCCAGTTCAACACCGGCATCGAGCGGCTGGTCGTGGAAGGCGACAGGATCACTGGCGTCGTCACCAGCGCGGGGCTGTTGCAGGCCGATGCCTATGTCGCTGCACTCGGAAGCTGGTCTCCGCGGTTGCTCAAGCCGATCGGCATTCCCGTCCCGGTCTATCCCGTCAAAGGCTATTCGATCACGGTACCCGTCATCGATGCCGATGGCGCACCGGTGTCGACCGTGATGGACGAGAGCTACAAGGTCGCGATCACGCGGCTGGGCGATCGTATCCGCGTCGGCGGCACCGCGGAAATCTCGGGCTATTCTGCCAGCCTCGACGCGGCGCGAAGGGCGACGCTCGATCATTCCCTGACCGACATGTTTCCGCGCGGCGGCGATCTGAGCAAGGCGAGCTTCTGGTGCGGCCTGCGCCCGATGACCCCGGACGGACCGCCGGTGATCGGCGCCACGCGCTACGGCAATCTGCATCTTAACACCGGCCACGGCACGCTGGGCTGGACCATGGCCTGTGGTTCGGGGCGGCTGCTGGCGGACTTGATGTCGGGGCGCAAGCCGGACATCGACGTGAGCGAACTCACGGTGAGCCGGTACGATCATCGGTTCGGGTAGGGGCGCATAGCAGCTCCCCGTCATTGCGAGCGGAGCGAGCCATCCATGCCGTCACTCCGGGACGGACGCGCCGAGTTTCACTCAGTGCAGTGCCTGCTCGCGAGCGCTTAGCGCCTTCTTCACCAGCTCCGGCAAGGTTTTGGCGTAGACCTCGATGAACGTGGCGTCGCCGTTGGAGCGAGGGGCGCGCGCGGCCTGCGCGGCGATACGTGCGGCCCTGGCTTCGCACTTCGCGAACAGGTGCCAGAACCATTCCGGCTCCTTGTCCACGGTCTCCCTGTGCAGCTTGATGACGGCGGCGCCTACTGCCGCCATGGCGCTTACGGCGCCCGCACTCATGGCGCTCAAGGCAGCCGAGCTCATGATATCTTCTCGGGCCTCGGCGGCCGCGGCTCGTGCTTTCCCGTGTTTCCCTCGGTTCGGCATGCTCAGCTCCTGATATATCCATGCCCTCCGCGAAGCCTAGACGGCGGGAGTTGACGCCGTCTGAATCGACAATCCTAAGTTCGGATTTTTGATTTCATTCGGGTATGTCTAAATTCGTTCACGATGTTGTTCCCGGAATACGGATAGCTCAATCCTGATCGGGAGGATCAAAGGCGCGGATGGAGGGCAGCGCGCCCTCATACTTCTCGCACTCGACCACCGTCACCTGACCGCAGCAGCCTTGCGCGAGGCGCGATGTGCCGATGTCGCGGGTGAGGACGTTCGGATTGCCGTGGACGCAGAGTGGATGTTCGGCTGCGCCGGCTTGCGGATCGTACCAGGCGCCGGTGGACAATTGCGCCACGCCGGGCATGACGTCGTCTGTAATAACGGCAGCGGCCAGGCATGCGCCGCGATCGTTGAACAGGCGGACGATGTCGCCGTCGGCGATGCCGCGGTACCCGGCATCAGCGGGGTTGAGGCGGACGGCTTCCCGGCCGGCAATTTTCCTGGACTGGCTGTAGGCGCCGAAATCGAGCTGGCTGTGCAGCCGCGTGGCCGGCTGGTTCGCGATCAGCGTCAACGGGTGGCGCGAATCCGGCGGCTCGGTCGAGGGCAGCCATGCCGGATGGGGCGGACAATCATCGTAACCGAAGCCGGCGATGGCTTTCGAATAGATCTCGATCTTGCCGCTTGGCGTCGGCAGTTTGTTGTTGACGGGATCGTTGCGGAAGGCGCGCAGGAAGCCGCCATCATCGGCGGCTGACGGCAGTGCAAGCCCGCCGCGCCGCCAGAACTCCTCGAAGCCAGGCGCATCCCAACCGGCATCGGCGAGCGCGCGTCGCGTCGGCTCGTAAAGATGCGCCAGCCATTGGTGGCTGTTGCGTCCTTCCGTAAAGGCTTGTTCGACGCCCAATCGCCGCGACAGTTCGGCAAAAATATCGAAATCGTCGCGCGCTTCGCCGACCGGGTCGATGGCCCTGCGCATCGCGATCAGCCTTGGGTCGGTGGCGGCGGCGCCGATGTCGTCGCGCTCCAGCGTCATCGTCGCCGGCAGCACGATGTCGGCAAATTTCGCCATCGGCGTCCAGGCGCTCTCGTGCACGACGATGGTCTGCGGGACATTGAAGGCGCGCCGCAGCCGGTTGATGTCCTGGTGGTGATGGAAAGGATTGCCGCCCGCCCAATAGACCAGCTTGATGTCAGGGTATTGCATCGAGCGGCCGTTATATTCGAACGTCTCGCCCGGATGCAGCAGCATGTCGGCGACGCGTGCGACCGGGATGAAATCGCTGACGCCATTCTTGCCTTGCGGCAGCGTCGGAATCGGAACCGCGTTGAACCGGCGGCCGGTATGGCCGAGCGCACCGAGCGCGTAATTATATCCGCCGCCGGGCAGGCCGATCTGGCCGAGCATGGCCGCGAGCACCGCGCCCATCCACACCGGCTGCTCGCCATATTGCGCCCGCTGCAACGAATGCGAGACCGTGATCAGGGTGCGCCCGCGCGGCAACCGGCGGGCGAGGTCGACGATCGTGGTAGTCGGAATGCCGGTGATATCGGACGCCCACGCCGCGTCCTTTACCGTGTTGTCGTCGCGGCCGAGCAGATAGCGTTCGAAGATCTCGAAGCCGGTGCAATAGCGCGCGACGAAAGCGCTGTCCCACAGGTTTTCGACGAGCAGTGTATGCGCGAGCGCCAGCATCAGCGCCACGTCGGTGCCGACCTTGATCGGCAGCCAGCGGGCACCGGATTCTTCCGGCATGTCGTCGCGCAACGGCGCGATGCCGTAGAACATGGCGCCGCGTCGCGCGGCTTTCGCCATCGCGTCGCGCTCGATGTGGCGGCTGACGCCGCCGCTGGCGACATCCGAGTTCTTCAGCGCCATGCCGCCGAAGGCCAGCACCGTATCGGTATGTTCGGCGACCTGGTCCCACGTCACGTTCCGGCGCGAGACGTCTTCGTAGCCGCCGAGGATATGCGGCAGGATCACGGCAGAGGCGCCGGCGCTGTAGCTGTTCACCGAACGTATGTAGCCGCCGAATGCCATGTTCAGGAAGCGGTGAACCTGGCTCTGCGCGTGGTGGAAACGTCCCGCGCTGGACCAGCCATAGGAGCCGCCGAAAACCGCGGCGGCGCCATAATCGGTTCGGATCCGCGACAATTCATTCGCAAGCAAATCGAGAACTTCGTCCCAGGGGCATGCGACGAATTTCTGGTCGAATGCTGCGCGCGCTGGATGCGCTCCGGTCCAGCCACGCCTTGCGCACCATCGGCCGCAGGATGCGGGCCTTGTGGCGCATCGCGGTGGTGAAGTTCTGCAAGATCGAGGAGGGCGCAGGGTCCTCCGTGTAAGGCCTGATATCCAGCGTCGCGCCGTTCCATCGCGCGGAAAACGCGCCCCAATGCGCGCTGTGCGGGCTCCAATCCTCCCGGGCTTGATCCATTCCTTCTTGTCCCAAACTCTCGTTCATGACGCCTGCGTCACGCAATTCACCCACAGCACGACTGCTTTGGCATCTTCCGCCGGATTTGAAAAGCGGTGCGGGCGGCGGCTGGCGAAGCGAAAACTGTCGCCGGTTTTGAGCGACCAGGTCTCGGCATCGACGGTCAGCGTCATCTCGCCTTCCAGCACGAGGCCGGCTTCCTCGCCGTCATGGGTATAGAGCTCGTCGCCGGTATTGCCGCCGGGCTCCAGGTGCACCAGAAACAGATTGAGGCGGTTTTCCGTTCCTGCCGGACTCAGCAATTGCTTTGAAATGCCGGTGCGCCACAGCTTCAGTTCGGCGCGCTGCAACTGGCGCGTCACCACGCCGCCGGAAGCGGGATCATCGCTCGGCCGGGAGCCGAACAGCGCGGCGATGCCGACGCCGAGCACGTCGGCGAGCGTTGCGAGCACGCGAAGCGAAGGCGACGACAGCCCGCGCTCGATCTGGCTGAGGAAGCCGATCGACAGATCGGTACGATCAGCAATCGTCTCCAGCGACAGTTTGTGTTCACGGCGGAGATCGCGAATACGCCGGCCGACCGCAAGATCCATGGCCGGCTCGGCCGGCCTCGCGGCAGCTTTCGCCTTCTGTCTTCTTTGCGCCGCCTTTCCCGCGGCCTTGGCCTTGGACGCGGGCTTTTTGATTCTCCTGCCACCGCTCACGTCAACTCGCTTCCTTCATGTGCATGAAAATCGCTTGCAATGCCCGGGCAAGTGTGACCACAATTTCATAATGGTGAAAATAGGCCGGAACGGCGTTTCCCGCAACTCTTTGGTCTAACGCGGGCGGCGGTGTTCGATCCAGGAGGTGGTGCCATGGCTCTCAAACGTCTCGTCCAGGCCGCGATGGCGGCCGCTATTGTCGCCGCTGGTGCGGTGCCAGCATCCGCGCAGCAGGTGTTGAAAGTGGGCTCGACGCCGACCGGCGTGCCCTTCACCTTCCTCGACACCAAGACCAACAGCATTCAGGGGATCATGGTCGATCTCATCACCGAGATCGGCAAGGACGCCGGCTTTAAGGTCCAGATCGAGCCGATGCAGTTCTCGACGCTGATCGCCTCACTGACGTCGAACAAGATCGACATCATCTCGGCCGCGATGTTCGTCACCCCGGCGCGCAAGGAAGTGATCGATTTCTCCGAACCTTTCTACAGCTATGGCGAGGGACTTCTGGTGCCGAAGAGCGACACCAAGACCTATGCCAAGCAGGACGATCTGAAGGGCGAGGTGGTCGGCGCGCAGGTCGGGACTGCGTTCGTCGATGCGCTGAAGAAATCGGGCCTGTTCAGCGAGGTGAAAGCCTACGACACTATCCCCGACATTCTGCGCGACGTGAACGCCGGGCGGCTCAAGGCCGGCTTCGCCGACTACCCGATCCTCGCCTACAACCTCAAACAGGGCGGTTTCCCCGAGGCGCGCATTGTCGAGAGCTACAAGCCCACCACCATAGGCTCGGTCGGCATCGGCGTGCGCAAGGGCGATACCGAACTGCTCGCCAAGATCAACACCTCGCTGGCGAAGCTGAAGGCGAATGGCACGGTGGAAAAAATCCTCGATAAGTGGGGCCTGAAGGCGCAGGGGACCTGATGCAGGCCTTCTGGCGCGATACGACCGAGTTCCTGCCGATCCTGATGAGCGGCGTGGCGCTGACGATCATCGTGACGGTCGGTTCGCTGCTGCTATCGACGGTACTCGGCCTGATCTGGGCCTTGATGCGGGTATCCGGCATCGGCATCCTGTCGGGACTCAGCGCCGGGCTGATCAACGTGATCCGCGGCATCCCGATCATCGTGCTGCTGTTCTACCTCTACTTCGTGATGCCGGAATTCGGCGTCACGCTGAGCGCGCTGCAGGCGGCGATCCTCGGGCTCGGCATCGCTTATTCCGCCTACCAGGCCGAGAATTTTCGCGCCGGCATCGAAGCCATCGACAAGGGGCAGATCGAGGCGGCGCAGGCGATCGGCATGAGCTGGTGGCAGACCATGCGCCGCGTGGTGCTGCCGCAGGCGGTGAGAATCGTGCTGCCGCCCTACGGCAACGTCATGATCATGATGTTGAAGGATTCGTCGCAGGCCTCGACCATCACGGTCGCCGAACTCGCCCTGCAGGGCAAGCTGATCGCGTCCTCTACCTTCAAGAATACCAGTGTGTTCACGCTTGTCGCGCTGATGTATCTCACCATGAGCATACCGCTCATCCTTCTGGTCCGTCACTTCGAAAAGCGGGCAGGCCAGAAATGATCGAGCTATCCAACGTCCACAAGAGTTTTGGCAAAGTCGAGGTGCTCAAGGGCATTACGGCGTCGGTCGAGAAGGGAGAGGTGGTCTGCATTATCGGCCCCTCGGGCTCGGGTAAATCCACCATCCTGCGCTGCATCAACGGGCTGGAAAGCTATGATAGCGGCGACATCCTTGTCGAAGGCGCGAAGGTCGATCGCAACGCGCCCTCGATCGTGTCGATCCGGACGCAAGTCTCGATGGTGTTCCAGCGCTTCAACCTGTTCCCGCACCGGACCGCGCTGGAGAACGTCATCGAGGGCCCGGTCTATGTGAAGAAGGAGCCGCGCGCCGAGGCGCTGGAGCGCGGCCGCGCCCTGCTGGCGCGGGTGGGGCTGGTCGAAAAGGCCGATGTCCATCCGCCGCAGCTTTCCGGCGGACAGCAACAGCGCGTTGCGATTGCCCGCGCGCTCGCGATGCAGCCGAAGGCGATCCTGTTCGACGAGCCAACCTCGGCGCTCGATCCCGAACTGGTCGGCGACGTATTGGGGGTGATGCGCAAGCTTGCCGACGATGGCATGACCATGGTCGTCGTCACCCATGAAATGGCCTTTGCCAAGGACGTTGCCGACCGCGTGCTGTTCATTGACGGCGGCGTGATCGTCGAGCAGGGGCCGGCGAAGTCAGTCCTTAACCAGCCGCAGCATGCGCGCACGCAGGACTTTTTGCGGCGCGTGCTGCATCCGCTCTAAACTTCGGTCGGTGTCCATGATTTCGCCTGTCTCGCTGCCGCTGCCGCCAAGTCTCTATGCCGATACGGCCGTGGCGCCGACACCGACGCCACCGCTCGATGTGGACAAGAACGTTTCGGTCGCGATCGTCGGCGGCGGTTTTACGGGCCTGTCCACGGCGCTGCATCTGGCCGAGCAGGGCGTTGACGTGACCGTGCTGGAAGCACAGCAGCCGGGCTGGGGCGCATCGGGCAATAATGGCGGCCAGGTCAATCCGGGACTGAAGCACGACCCTGACCAGATCGAGGCGGATTTCGGCACTGAGCTTGGCGGCCGCATGATCGCGTTTTCCTACGGCACTACCAACTACACGTTCGACCTGATCCGCCGCTACCAGATTCCCTGCGAGGCGCGGCAGAACGGCACGCTGCGCGCGGCCTACAATGAGGCAAGCGCGGCGGGAATCGAAAACACCGCAAAGCAATGTATCCGTCGCGGCATGCCGGTGACGCTGTTGAACCGCGAACAGATCCGGGAGATGACCGGCACCGATCGCTATCTCTGCGCTATGCTGGACAATCGCGGCGGCGATTTGCACCCGCTGAGCTATGCGCGCGGCCTGGCGCGCGCGGCGATGGCGGCGGGCGCTGCCGTCCAAGGCGAGACGCCGGCGCTCTCGCTGTCGCGTGAAAGCGCTGGCTGGCGTATCGAAACGCCGTGTGGAATTGTGCGCGCCGAAAAGGTCTTGCTTGCGACCAATGGCTTCACGGACAATTTGTGGCCGGGCCTGCGCCGCACCATCGTGCCGGTATTCTCCTCGATCGCGGCCACCGCGCCGCTGTCGGATGAGGTCGCACGCACGATCATGCCGACGCGTCCGGTGCTGTACGAGAGCGGCCACATCACGGTCTACTATCGCATCGATGCGCATAATCGCCTGCTGATGGGCGGACGCGGTCCGATGCGCTGGATCGGCAAACCGTCCGACGTCGCCTATCTCATCCGCTATGCGGAGCGGCTATGGCCCGGCGTGAAGGGTGCGACCTGGACGCACGGCTGGAACAGCCGGCTCGCGATCACGCCCGATCACTATCCGCATGTGCATGAGCCGGCGGAAAACCTGCTGATCTCCCTCGGCTGCAACGGTCGCGGCGTCGCATTGTCGACCGCGATGGGCCAGCAACTGGCGCGCCGTCTCGTCGGCGGCAGGAATGCCGCGATCGACATGCCCGTTACCGGCATCAAGCCGATGCCGCTGCACGCGTTCTGGCCGATCGGCGTCACCGCCGCGGTGCTGGCGGGAAGGGTGCGGGACCGGCTGGGGATGTAATTACCCCTCCGCCACCGCTTCGCTCCACGGCTGGAACACCTCGGTCGCGCCGCTGTTGGTGTCGCCGTCGCGCAGCACGATGCTGGGGCAGGCGAATTTCATCGGCAGGGTCTGGATGCGGGCTTCTTCATAGTCGAAGCGCGTGCGCAGCGTGTCGCGCGCGGCCTGCGGCAGGCGAACATCGCCGATCACCACAGCGCCTTCGCTGGCGTCGATGCGGGGCTGGTGGATCACCGCATCGAGGTCCATGCCGTAATCCATCACAAAGGACAGCAGCTGGCTCACCGCCGGCAGGATGCGCCGGCCGCCGGATGCGCCGATGGCAGCGCGCCGGCCATCGCTGGCCTGCGCCAACACCGGTGTGTAATTGGTCAGGCAGCGCTTGCCCGGCGCCAGCGAGTTCGGCGCGCCCGGGCTCGGGTCGAACCACATGATGCCGTTGTTCATGGTGATGCCGGTCTGGCCGGATACGAATTTGGAGCCGAAGGTCGACAGCAGCGTCTGCGTCACCGCGGCCATGTTGCCGTCGCGGTCGACCGCCGAGAAATGCGTGGTGCAGGCCGGCGCCAGCGCTTCCGCGCCGAGCGATCGTCTGCCGTCTTCATCGCCCATGTCCTTCAACCGCTCGCGATAGGCTGCCTGTAGCGCCGATGCGTAGGCGACATAGGCCGCCGCATCCGGTCCGCCGCGCGCGGGCTTGAGATCGTTCTGCAACAGGCCGAGCGTGCGCGACAGCGTCGGACCTGCGGTGAGTTCTGGCGTCGCGAACACCTTGCCGCCGCGATAGGGAATCGCCAGCGGCTCACGCAGATGCGCGCGGAACGGCTTGAGGTCTTCGACCGACAATGCGCCGCCGGCGGCCTGGATGTCGGCGGCGAGGCTCTGCGCCAGATCGCCCTCGTAGAAGTCGCGCGGGCCGGCGCTTGCGAGTTGCGCCATCGTGGCCTGAAGCCGGTCCTGCGGCATGCGGACGTTTGCCTTGATGCCCCATTGCGCATTCGGCGGCAGGCCATCCACGAGATAGGCGGCGGCGCTCGCCGGGTAACGCCGCAGATCCGCAGCCGCACTCGAAATCATCAGCGTGGTCCACCAGTCGACCGCGAGGCCTTTAGCTGCGAGCTTGACGCTCGGCGCCAGCAATTCCTGCCACGGCAGTTTGGCGTGGCGGCGATGCGCTTCCTCCATGCCGGCGACCACGCCGGGCACGGCGATCGAGCCGGGTCCATGAATATTGCGGTCGTCCTTGACGCGCGGCCAGGGAAAAATATCGGATGCCGCGCCGTCGGCGGACAGCGGATAATCCTCCAGCCGGAGGCTGATTGGGGCGCGCATACCGTAGTCGATCACCTCATAGCGGTCTTCGCGCGCCCGATAGAGCACCATCGCGCCGCCGCCGCCGAGCCCGCTCATCCACGGCTCCAGCACGCCGAGCGCAAAGGTGGTCGCGATCACGGCGTCGACGCAGTCGCCGCCCGCGGCCAGCACCTCGGCGCCGATTTGCGCCGCCCGGCTCGATTGCGCGGCGACGATGCCGCCTTTGGAGGTGACGGCGGGTTTGCGGATCGCTTGCGTGTTGGAGAACTGGTCGCGCATCGGATGGCTTTCGATATCGGGGGGAAGTTTGCGGGTGGCGGGCGTGGTCGGGGTGAGCTCATTACACCCTAAAAATCTGGGGCGAGCCATGACAGAATAACATGCAAGGGGACCACATTCGTTCGGCTTCAAGGTTGGCGCCGGGCGGCCGACAATGGCACATTGCGGAGGATTGTCGCATCGCCAAGGGAGCATGCCGGCTTGACCGCGGACGCATTCATTCATTTGCCCGAGCTTCGGAGCCGGGTAACGCATCCGGAAAAATCGCGGCTGCGGCTGACGCCCGAGATGTTTGCGATGTGGGAGCAGCGGATGCGGGAAGCGGGATGGCCTGCGAACTGGCGGCTGCCGGACGAGGTGATCGAGGCGTCGCGGCTCGCGGTGCTCGGCGGTCACGAGGCGGACCGCGACCTCTGGATCTATTGCTACGGCTCGCTGATGTGGGACCCCGGATTTCATTTCGTCGAAGTCCGGCTCGCCGACGTCGAGGGCTATCAGCGCCGCTTCACGTTGAAGATCAATCTCGGCCGGGGATCGCATGACCATCCGGCGCTGATGCTTTCGCTGGAGTCGGGAGAGGGGTGCTGCCGGGGATTGGCGTTCCGTATCGCCGCTTCCTCCGTCCATGCCGAGACCGCGATCCTGTGGCGCCGCGAGATGCTGCGCGGCGGCTATGCGCCGGCGGTGGTGCCGATGACGACGCCGCAAGGGCCGATCGAGGCGCTTGCCTTCGTCTCGAACCCTTCGCATCCGAGCTATGTCGGCGAACTGCCGCTCGACGAGACGGCGCGCCTGATCGCAAGCGGGAAGGGCATCCTCGGCACCAACAGGGAATACCTCGTGCAACTGGCGACGCAACTCGACGCGCTGGGGATCGAGGACCCTTATGTGGCGCAGCTCCACGCCGAGATTGGCCCCGCGCCGGATATGTGACGCAGCCAGTCGGGGTGAGATAACCTGCCCCGCTTTCAAACAATGTTTGAGAGCCCATTTTTTGCAGCCCAGCCCGGCATCCTGACGCAAGTGCACGCTGGCGGATAATTGCTATGCTGAAGCCGACCGCGCACAGATCGTGGACGCCAAAAAAACAAAGGCGGGGAAGCGCATGACCGGGCACATCAAGTCGCATTACGAGGTCGTCGTCGTTGGCGCGGGCGTGTCGGGCATTTACCAGATCAAGCGGCTGGCCGACCTCGGGGTGGATGCGCTGGTGCTGGATGCCGCGCCCGATCTCGGCGGCACCTGGTACTGGAACCGCTATCCGGGCGCGCGCTTTGATTCCGAGAGCTACACTTACGGCTACTCTTTTTCGAAAGAGCTGCTCGACGAGTGGCACTGGAAGGAGCGGTTTTCGGCGCAGCCGGAGAACCTCCGCTACCTCAACTACGTCGCCGACAAGTTCGATCTTCGCAAATACATGCGGTTCAACCGCAAGGTGGAGGCGGCGGCGTTCGACGAGGCTAGCCATCTGTGGCGGCTCAGGCTCGACGATGGCTTTGAGCTGACCTGCCGGTTCGTCATTCTTGCGGTCGGGTTGCTGGCGATACCGACGCTGCCGCGGCTGCAAGGCATGGAGACGTTCAAGGGGCGTTCGTTCCACACCTTTCATTGGCCACATGAGCCGGTCGAACTGGCCGGCAAGAAGGTCGGCATCATCGGCACCGGTGCGACCGCCATCCAGGTGATCGGCGAGATCGCGGACAAGGTCGGCGAACTCACGGTGTTTCAGCGCCGTCCGAACTGGAGCGCGCCGCTCAACAACAGCCCGATCTCGGACGAGGAGATGGCCGACATTCGCTCGCGCTACGCCGAGATTTTTGCGGCCTGTACCCGCACGCCCGGCGGCTTCGAGCATGAGCCGGACCGGCGCGGCTTTTACGAGGTCACGGCCGAGGAGCGGATCGCGCTGTGGGACAAGCTCTATGACGAGCCCGGCTTCGGCATCTGGCTGAGCAACTTTCGCGAGATATTTACCGACGAGGCGGCCAACGCCGAGTTTTCCGCCTACATCGCCGACCGCATCCGTCGCCGCGTCAAGGATCCGGTGACGGCGGAGAAACTCATTCCGAAGGACCATGGCTTTGGCGTGCAGCGGGTACCGCTGGAGACCAATTACTTCGAGGCCTATAACCGCGACAATGTGCATCTCGTCGACATCAGCGAGACCCCGATCGAGCGGATCACTGAAAGCGGCCTGCGCACCAGCGCGCGCGATTACGAACTCGATATCCTCGTCTATTCCACCGGCTTCGATGCCATCACCGGCTCGTTCGATGCGATCGACATCACCGGCACAGGCGGGGTCAAACTGGCCGACCAATGGCGCGACGGCCCCTCGACCTTTCTCGGCATGATGGCCCACGGCTTTCCGAACTTGCTGATGCCGACCGGGCCGCAGAGCGGTTCGGCCTCGACGAATTTTCCGCGCGGCATCGAAAACGGCGTCGGCTGGTGCATGGGCCTGCTCGAGCACGTCTGGCGCCGCGGCTACACGCGGGCGGAGCCGACGGCCGAAGCGCAGGCGCGCTGGACCGCGCATGTGACGAAGATGTACGCCATCATGCTGATGCGCAAAGCCAAGTCATGGTTCACCGGCTACAATTCCAACATCCCCGGCCACGAGCACGGCAAGACCCGCTACCTCGTTTACAATGGCGGCACGCCAAAATATGTCGCCGCCATCACCGACGTTGCCGAGAGGGGCTATGAGGGCGTCGTGTTCGATGCGGACGAGCGGGATTCGGCGAGGTCGGCGACGGCCGCAGAGTAGGGCGTGCGGTGAGGCTGCGGCGGCCTTGCATCAGTCAGGGCGTCCGCAGCAGGCGCCTGGGATGAACGCCGTCGACATATCCCATGAACGGCGGATGGATCGAGTAGCCGATCAGCTCGCGGGCGCGCTCCGGCAATTGGCTTGCCACGTCGGCAGGCACGGCGAGCGCCATGTTCTCGAGTTGCCGCACCCAGCCCACGCAATATTGCGGCGTGACGATCAGGCGCGGCCGGTCTGACCGGTTGGCGCCGCCGCGGTGCCACAGCGTTCCCTTGGTGATGGCCAGCGATCCCGACGGCATGATCAGCTTGACGGCGTCCGTTCTGTCGCCCTCTTCGTGACCGGCCCTGTTGGTGAAGTGCGTGGGCTTCACCGCCCCTTCGATGTACTCTCCGTCCCACAGATGGCTTCCCGGAATGATTTCGGTGGCGCCGTTCTGCTCGGTCGTATCGTCGATTGCCCAGAACGTCGAGATGCCGAGGGCAGGGCGGGGCCGCGGAATCCTGGCGCCGCTGTCGTCGAAGTGCCAGGGCTGCACCGTCTCGCCGGGATGCAGGTTGATCGCGAGCATGGCCGATAACAGACAGCTCTCGCCGAGTTCAGCCTCCACAAAGGCCAAGGCGAGCGGATGGGTCGCAAGCTCCGCGAACACCGGTGACTTCGCCAGCAGGGCATAGACCCGGTTGGTCCTGGTGCCTTCAAAATCGTTGCGGCCGAGCAGATCGCGCGCCAGATGCGGCGCCAGCGCCGCGCGGATTGCAGCGACGCGATCGGGTGCCAGGACGCGTTCGAAGATCAGGTAACCGCTGCGGTCGAACTCTTCCTTTAAGGAAGCGAATGAACGTCCCTTGAGCCAGGGTGAAGCTTGCTCCGCTGTCGCTGCCATCGGCGCTCTCCCTTGCGAGCCCGGTCAAGCCGGGCTTCTTGGAGCCAATCATACGCGATTGAGAGCATTTTTCATGGGAATTTTGCGACGTAGAGTGCTCTGGCATTTACGTTCGCGGCGCGAACCTGTAGCGGAACGTGCAGCTTGGCGCGCCCTGCATCAGGGTCTGGTCGCGCGTGAGGCCGACCTCGCTGCCGCCGGTGGTGACGATATCGAAGTCGGTGGCGCACACCAGCAGCGCGCCGAGCTCCGGTTCGCCGAGCGCGCGAAAGAATTCCGCAAAGCGGCAATGCGTGACGTCGAATTCCAGCGCCGCTTCGTCATGACGGCGCATCTCCACCGTCACTTCGCGTTCGGTGACTTCGGCGAGCGCGGTGTGCATCGCGGCCCATTTGCGCCGCGGGCTGCCCTCTACGCTCTCGCCCACGGCGGCGAACAATTGCTTCGACCAGCCGCGCAGGGCGTCCTTCACGATCGCATCGGCCTTTTCCGTGCCCAGTTCCGCGCGCAACGCCCGCAGCACGGGCACCAGGACCTGGGCCTGGATTCGCGTCTTGTCCAGCAGCGACAGGCGCGGATCGACCATATAATCGTCGAGTACGTTCATGACGGGCTCCTTCCATGTCGCGACGCACCTGCGGGCGGATCAGTCCCGCAGCTCGGTCATGAAAACCTTTTGCGCGATCTGCCAGCGGTCATCGATCTTCAACAGCGAGAGCTGGTCGGTGAAGAAGCGCGGCGGGATCGCGCATTTGAGCTTGACGTAGGCCATCGTTGGACCGACGAGATCGATCGACAGCACCTGATCGTGGCGCGGCAGGCCCCGTTGTTTTGGCGATGGCCTGTTCCGGACATTGTTCAGCCAGACGTCGCGGGGCGTGATCGCCAGCTCGCCCGCCTCCGAGATGCTGGTCAGCGCGCTGGTCGGATGAAAGGCGCTGGCAATCTTGCCGGCGTCGCCCTCGTGGAGACCGTCGAGGTAGGACTGGATCACGCTTTCGATGGCTTTTGCGTCGTCTGTACCGGTCATGAGATCTGAATTTCCGATGGGTTCTTTTGATGGGAGTCTGGCGCTGGCAACGAAGCAGGACATTGCGGGCGTCACGGCGACAATACGCGAAATTCATTGAGCGTTGACGTAGAAAATCTATTGCATGCCTGGAGCGGCTGTTCGATGAAGCCGATGAACTTGCCGCGTGGGCGCGCGCTGCGCTGGCCGCGGCACACCGGGTTGCGGCGTAGGGGCTGGCGCCAAAACAGCGCAATCGGTCAAGGCCGTTCAATCGCCGGGCGCGAGCGGCCCGATCTTCGGGCCGCTCAAAGTACAGGCCATCCTTGCCTTGCGCGCTATCCCGCGGCCGCGTTAACGGCGATCGGCGCGGCATCCTCGCCACTCGCTTCCAGTTTCCGCGGCAGTCCGGCAAAACCACGCAGGGCTTCGGCCATTTTTGTACGTCCGCTGACGCCGGTGATCACGACGTCCACCATCACCAGGGATGAGTGGATGTGGCCGCGTGCCTGCAATTGCTCGACCGGGACACCGGCGGTGGCAAGCGCCTCGGCATATTCGATGCCTTCGTCACGCAGCGGATCGAACTCGCAGGTCGCCACGAACGCCGGCGGCAGGTTAGCCAGATTGCCGCGCAACGGCGAAGCGCGCGGATCGGTGCGGTCGGCGGGCGAACAATAGATGTCCCAGAACCAGAACATCAGCGCGCGCGTCAGGAAATAGCCGACCGCATTCTCGGCGTAGGACGCGCGGTCGAACCTGCAATCGGTGACCGGGCACACCAGCAACTGGCCCGCGATTTGTGGGCCGCCGCGGTCGCGTGCGAGCTGGCACGTGACGGCGGCGACGTTGGCGCCCGCGCTCCAGCCTGCGACCAGCACCGGCCCCGGCCGTCCACCAAGCTCGGCCGCATGCTCGGCGATCCAGCGCGTCGCCGCATAGCCATCCTCGGCCGCCGCCGGGAAGCGATGCTCGGGCGCATGCCGATACCCGACACTGACGACGATCATGCCGCTGCGGCGGCAAAGATCGCGGCAGAACGGATCGTCGGACAGTTCGTCACCCAATACCCAACCGCCGCCGTGGAAATAGACCACGATCGGATGTGGCCCCGGCGTTGCCGGTCGATAGAGACGATAGGGCAGCGGACCGTCGGCACCCTGCAGTGCGCCGCTGCCGACCTCGCCGACCGGCCGGCCCGCGGGACGGCCCTTGTTGAACTCGGTAAGGAAGTCGCGCGCGCCTTGCGAGCCAAGCGATTCGATTTGCGGCAGGTTCATCTCCGCCAGCATGCCGAGCACCAGCCGCACGTCCGGCTGCAGGCGAACCACCTCGCCATCATTGCATTGCTCGGCAACATCAGGGCCGGTCAGCCTGAAGCCGAGCATGCCGCGGCCGACGACCTCGTTGCAGATGCTGCGGTACGGGCCAACGCCGCCCGTGTAAGGCATCAAGCCCTGCACCTTGCCGGGAACGTTGGCGCCGGTGTACCAGGTGTTGGCCAGCCGATGCAGCGTCAGCGTCGAGCAATCCGCCATGTGCTGCGCCCAGCCGGCCTGCGCGGTTTCAGTTGCTTCCATGGTCGTGAAGCCGGCTTCGCGCAACGCCGCGAGGCGATCGACCACCCAGTCGACATGCTGCTCGATCGACACCGCCATGTTCGACAGCACCGACGGGCTGCCGGGACCGGTGATCATGAAGAGGTTGGGGAAGCCCGCGACCGTGAGGCCGAGATAGGTCTGCGGCCCCTGGGCCCAGACGCTCGACAGTGACTTGCCGGCGCGTCCGGTGATCGGATGCACCGCCATGATCGCACCGGTCATGGCATCGAAGCCGGTCGCGAACACGATGACGTCGACATCGACGCTGCGCTTGTCGGTGACGATGCCGGAGGCGGTAATGGCCTTGATCGGCTCTTGCCGCAGATTCACCAGCGTGACGTTGGGACGGTTGTAGGTCGCATAGTAGTTGGTATCGAGGCAGGGCCGCTTGGCGCCGAATGGATGGTCATGCGGGCTCAGTGCCGCGGCAGTCTCGCCGTCCTTCACCACGGCGCGGATCTTCTCGTGAATCAACTTGCCGATCAGTGCGTTGCCGTCGAAATCGACGGCCTGGTCGGCCCAGAGCTGGGTCAGGATGTGGACGAGATCGCCGGCCGCCCAGGCCTTCTCGAAGCGCTCGCGGCGCTCGGCATCGCTCAATTGCCAGCTCACCGCCGTCTCCTGCGGATACGGCACGCCGGCGAGAGACCAGCGCGCCTGCTCGCGATAGGCGGTGCGGTCAGTCTCGAAGTAGGTCTTGCGATCGTCGGGCGGTGCACCGTTATGCGCGGGCAGCGCAAAATTCGGCGTGCGCTGGAACACGGTCAGATGCGCAGCCTGCTCCGCGATCAGCGGAATCGACTGGATGCCCGATGATCCCGTCCCGATCACGGCAACACGCTTGCCTGCGAGATCGACGCCGTCATGCGGCCAGCGTCCGGTGAAATAGACCGGCCCCTTGAAATCCTTGACGCCGTCGATCTCCGGCGGCTTTGGCGCGGAGAGACAGCCGGTGGCCATGATGTAGTAGCGGCAGGATATGCTCGCGCCGTTGTCGGTGACGAGTTGCCAGCGCTCACTGGTGTCATCCCAGTTGGCGGCCTTGACCCTGGTGCCGAAGCGGATGTCGCGACGGAGGTCATACCGATCGGCGACGAAGTTGAAATAGCGCAGGATTTCCGGTTGGGTGGCGTATTTTTCCGACCAAGTCCAGGCGCGATCGAGTTCGGGATCGAACGTGTAGCTGTAGTCGATGGTCTGGATGTCGCAGCGTGCGCCGGGATAGCGGTTCCAGTACCAGGTGCCGCCGACGTCGCCGGCCTCCTCGATCACCACCACCGAGAAGCCGGCCTTGCGCAGCTTGTGCAGGAGATAGAGGCCGGCAAACCCGGCGCCGACGACGGCGACATCGACCTGTTGCGTCGTACCGCTGTTGGTTGTTTCAGAAGAACGTGCTGCGACCGCTGCGTCTGGCATGCCACTCCTCCCATGTGTTTTATAATTTTGGATAGGCTACTGCCGTGGGTGCAGTTTGTCATCAGGACAAATGCGATCGTTGGATGTTTCGTAGGATGGGTAGAGCGCAGCGAAACCCATCAATAGCGTGCACTGGGCTGATGGGTTTCGCTGCGCTCTACCCATCCTACGAGACTACACGCGCTTGCGCCGTTCGCTGGTGCGTCGCCGTTCACTTCCGGCGGCCGCCCAACTCGGGCTGAAGCCGAGCGTGAAATCGCGAAAGCTCTCCACGGCAGGCGAGAGCGAGGCGCTGTGCCGGACGAACATCGCGATCTTCCATTTGACGGCCGGCTGCAGCAGCGGCAGGAAATTCAGTCCGAAGCCGCGCACCAGCGGCTCGGCCATCGAGGGGCAGATCACGGCGCCCTGTCTCACCCGCAGCATGATAGTGCCGTGTTCACGCGGTGCACCGGCACCAATTCTTTTGGATGATGCCGGGGCGGCACGTTGCTCAACACGTTGATGCCGATGTTGGGCATGTAGTTGAGCAGCGGCCGTTCGCGCAAATCCTTCCAACTGACCGACTTGCCCTTTGTCAGCGGGTCGTCGCTGCGCAACGCCACAAAGAGCGGATCGGCGCAAATCATGTGTACTTCGAACGATTGATCGGGGACGACGCCGGCCGGTCCGAAGCCGATGTCGGTAGAGCCGTTTTGCAAGCCCGCCAGCACTTCCTGGATCGGCACGTCGTCGAAGCGGACGTCGACGCCCGGATGGCTGTTGTTATATCCGGCGATCAGTTCCGGCAGCAGCGTGCAGGACAGCGTTTCGGGCGCAGCTACTCGCACCAGCCCGCGGCGCAGCTCCTTGAGATTGGTCAAATTGTCGAGCGCCTCGTCCAGGTTTGAGAGCACGCGCCGCGCCATCGGTGCAAAGGTCTCGCCGACCGCAGACGCCGAAACTTTTCGCGTCGTGCGGTCCAGCAGGCGGACGCCGACGCGGTTCTCGAGCTCCTTGATCAGGCCGGAGAGCGCCGCCTGCGACAAATGCATGGCTTTCGCAGCTTCCGAGAAGCTCGCGCTCTCCAGCACGGCCACGTAGGCGCGCAACTGCCGCAGGGTCACATCCATCGCCATGTCGCGCCTCCCGAGCGTTGCGGTTCGATATTTATAGGCCACGCTTATCAATCGGTCAAAAAATACACATTGTTCGATAGAAGTCGCCTCTCTATCGTTGGCCTCGATAAGACGAAGGCCCGGCGATCCAGCAATGTGATCGCGCCAAACGCGGTCCGATGAAACAGGACGGACTAGCCGCCACTCCAGGCGGCTCTTCTTCCGAGGAGGCATTCATGAAATTCACGCGCCGAACCCTGCTGGGGACCATCGCCGCCGGCTTCGCCGCAGGTCCGCACTTTCCTGCGTTTTCCGAGGGCGATTGGCCGTCGCGGGTCGTGCGGCTGGTGTCGCCCTACGGGGCCGGCGGGGCAAGCGACATCTCGCTGCGTATCCTGGCCGAGCAGTTCGGGCGCAGCCTCAACCAGCAGTTCATCGTCGAGAACAAGCCGGGCGCGGGCACCCGCGTCGCCAACGAGCTGGTCTCGCGTGCAACGCCGGACGGATACACCTTCCTCTATGCGGCCGCGCCGCTTGCGACGGCCGAAGCCCTGTTCGAGAAACTGAACTACAACCGCAAGGATCTGCAGCCGGTGGCGATGGCCATCATGGCGCCGTTGTTCCTGGTGGTGAACGCGCAGGCGCCCTTCAAGACCCTTCAGGAAATGATCGACTACGGCAGGTCGAAGCCGGAAGGCCTGACCTTTGGTTCTCCGGGCGCAGGCTCGCAACCGCATCTGGCCGCCGAACTGCTGTTCAGAGATGCCGGCGTCAAGGGCCTCATCGTTCCCTTCCGCGGCGATAACATGGCCTACACGGAGCTGCTGGCGAGCCGTCTCGACGCCACGTTGACCGCGCTCAGCACCGCCTTGCCGCACATCCAGAGCGGCGCGTTGCGCGTGCTGGGTGTGGCGTCGGCCGAGCGCAGCCCGATTTATCCCGAGGCCTTCACCTTGCGCGAACAGGGCCTTTCCAACGTGGTCGCTTCCGGCTGGTACGGCTTCATGGCGCCGGCGGCAACGCCGCAGCCGATTGTCGATCGCCTGCAGGCGGAGGTCATTCGCGTGCTCGCCGATCCCGAGGTAAAGCAGAAGCTGCTGGTCCAGGGGCTGGAAGCACGCCCCGGCACGGCCGCCGAGTTCGGCAAGTTCATCGACGAGGAGACGCGCAAATGGAGCGAGGTGATCCGCGCGGCGGGCCTCAAGGGGGAATAAAATTCAGTTTGCGTACAGGCCTTCGACGATCGGCAACCGTGCGGCCCGCAGCGCCGGAAACAATCCGCCGATCAGGCCGACGATCAGCGCAAGCACAACGCCCTCGGCGATCAGCCAGGGACTGAGCTTGAAGTCGAACACCACCTGGGTGAAGTTGCCGCCAAGGGTCGAGGCCGTGACGCCGTCGAAAATCAGATAGGTGGCGGCGGCGCCTAAGCAGCCCGCCGATGACGGCGAGCAGCAGCGATTCGGCGAGCGTGCCGACGAACGCCGGGAAGCCGCCGAAGCCGATGGCGCGCAACGTCGCGATTTCCGTGGCGCGCGCTGCGACCGACGAATACATCGTGTTGAGCGCGCCGGCGACCGCGCCCAGTGCCATCGCGATCGCCAAGGGCCAGCCTAGTTTCTGAATCAGGTCTGATGTCTGCGAGGCCTGTTCGGCGAAGTAGGCGGCCTCGGATTTGACGTCGAGCTTCAGCCTTGGATCATTGTCGCTGTAGCTCTTGAGCTCGCTCAGCGCGGCCGGTCCGGTGAGGCGCGCGCGCACGGTCTGCACGAAGTTGTTGCGGTTGAACAGGCTCTGCACCACGTTCAGATCGGCCCAGATCTCGGATTCGAACACGCTGCCGCCGGCCTCGAACACGCCGACGACGGTCCAGCGCGTGGCGCCGAACGCCACCGTGTTGCCGATGTCGAATCCCTCGAATTGACGCTGCAATGCCTTGCCCACCACCACCTCGTTGCTGCCGCGGTTGAACATGCGGCCTGAGGTGATGACGATGTCCTTGCGCAGCGCAGAGCCCTGTTCGCCGATCCCGCGCAGCGGCAGGTTGGCCTTGGTCTTGGTCGAGCGCTTGATGCCGTCGACCACCAGATAGAGTTCCGGCGAGATCAACGGCTTGCCATCGCCGCCGCGGGCGATGCCGGGCCCGTCCTCGATCAGCCGCACCTGGTCGCGGCTCACCGTGCTGTTGATTTCGGCCTGCGAGCCCGCCCGCAGCACGATCGCGATGTCGTCGGCCCCGGCTCCCGCAATGGTGCGCTGAAAACCGTTGGCCATCGCCAGGAATGCGAGCAGGACGATCACCACCAGCGCGATCGCGATCACTGTCGAGAGCGAGAGCCAGCGCCGCTGCGCGATGCTCCTGAGATTGATGGCGGTGACGGCAGCCACCTGAAGCCAGAGCGAACGCATGCCTATCCCCGTCCGAGCGCGGTTGCGATTTTAAGGCGCATGGCGTTGAGCGCCGGAATGATGCCCGTGATCAGCCCCAGCGCGATCATCAGCGCCAACCCTTGCAGGATGATCGTCGGCGATACCGAAAAGGCGGGCGCGACGTTGGCAAGGCTGTTACGAAGCGAGATTGCGATCAGCGCCGCAATCGCAAGTCCGGGAATTCCGCCGAGCAGCGCCAGCAGCACGGATTCGCCGAGCACCATTCCAAGGATCCGCGGTCCCGAAAAGCCGAGCGTCTTCAGCACGCCGATCTCGCGGGTGCGCTCGCGGATCGACAGCGCCATGGTATTGCCGACGATCATCAGAATGGTGACGAAGGCCGCGCCAACCACCAGCAATACGATCAGCGCGATGTTGCCGAACTGCGCTGCGAACGCCTTGCCGAAAGCCTTTTCGGTGTCGGTCGAGGTCTCGGCGGTGGAATTGGCGAACATCGCATCGATCGCCTTGGCGACGCGATCGTTGTTTTCAGGCGAGGTAGTTTGAAGGATCATCCAGCCGATGGTGTCCTTGCCGAAACTGCGGGTCTCGTCGAAATAGGGGTATTGAAACAGCAGGAAATTGGTGTCGACGTGCTCGGCCTTGCCCTTGACGATGCCGGCAATGGTAAGGTCCCAGGTGTGGCCGCCGCTCTTCTGGCTGAAAATGTTGCTCTGGATCGGAATGCGATCGCCGATCTTCCAGCCCCATTTCTGCGCCAGCTTTTCGCCGACCACCGCGCTGCCGCGGTCTCGCGTGAAGGCCTGAAGCTGGTCGGGCGGAACCTCGAATTCGCTGCGGTAGACGTCAAAATAGGTGCTCGGCTCGATCGCGAGCGCCATGACGAAATTCTTCGGTTCCTGATAATAGCCGCCGAACCAGTTGGCGAAGGTCACCTGCCGCACCCCTTCGACCGCTTTCACGCGGTTGAAGTAGGCGATCGGCATCGGCTGGGTGAAGTTGATCTTGTTGACGGTGATCATCCGGTCCGCGGCGGCGCGATCCTCGCCGGCGGTGAAGGCGCGGTAGAATCCGGCGAGCACGCCGAAGATCATGAAGGCGATCAGGATCGACACGATCATCAGGCTGGCGCGTAGTTTGCGGCGGAACAGGTTTTTCCGGACCAGGTCGAAGTCGTTCACGCGGCAAGCTCCCGTTCGACGAACCGGCCCTTGTCGAGATGCAGGACGCGCTTGGCATAGTTTGCCGCGGCGGGATCATGCGTCACCATCACGATGGTCTTGCCGAGTTCGCCATTGAGCAGTTGCAGGATCGACAGGATCTCGTCGGCGGATTGCCGGTCGAGATCGCCGGTCGGTTCGTCGCACAGCAGCAGGTTCGGATCCGAGACGATGGCGCGCGCAATCGCCACGCGCTGCTGCTGGCCGCCCGACATCTCGCGCGGCCGGTGCTTGATGCGGTCGGCGAGCCCTACCACGGAAAGCGCGGTGTGAACGCGCTCAGTGCGCTCCTTGCGGTTCAGCCTGGTGAGCAACAGCGGCAGTTCGACGTTCTGCGCCGCGGTCAGCATCGGCATCAGATTGTAGAACTGGAAAATGAAGCCGATATTGGCGGCGCGCCAGGCGGCGAGTTCGCCCTCGGAGAGACCATCGATGCGATGGTCCGCGACCGCGATCTCGCCGGCGTCGACGCGATCGATGCCGCCCAGCAGATTGAGCAGCGTGGTCTTGCCCGAACCGGACGGGCCCATGACTGCGATGAAATCGCCACGGGGAATCGCAAGGTCGAGATGATCGAAGATCGAGATCGTCTCCTTGCCCTTGGTGAAACGCTTGGCTACGCCGGTAAGGCGAACCATCGGATGCTCGGCTGTCACGCTTGTGTCCTCCAGGGGTCCGGCTGGATGCTAGTTTGCGGCGGTGGTCTCGGCGGCGCCCTTTGTCTTGGCGTCGCCTAGGAAATTCACCTTCACCGCCATGTCGGGCAGGATGCGCGGGTCCTTCTTCTCGAAGCGGATGCGAACCTTCACCGTGGCCTTCTCGCGGTTCGCGGTAGGCACGATGGCAATCACCGAGGCGGGAATGGTCCAGTCCGGATAGGCATCCAGCATCGCGTTCACGGCGCCGCCGGGGACCACGCGGCCGATGAAGGCTTCGTTGACGTCGACTTCGATTTCGATCGAATCCATATCGACGATGGTACAGATGCCGGTGCGGGTGTAGCCGCCGACCGACATCGGCGAAATCATCTCGCCGGGCTGCGCGCTGCGGTCGATGACGACGCCGGCAAACGGCGCCCGGATCTGATGCTTGTCGAGCATCGAGGCGCTGCGCTTGGCGTCGATCTTGGCGGTCTCGAATTGCGACCGGGCCTGGCGGAGTTGCGCGTTGAGCACGCCGACCCGGGCCTGCGCCTTGGTCAGGTCGGCCTCGGTCGCGAAATTCTTTTGCGACAGGGTTTGTACGCGCGACATGATCCGGGTCGCGTCTTCCAGATCGGCGGTGATCGCGGCGATCGCGGCATCGGCCGTCTCGGCGCGCGAGCGGGCAAGCTCATAATCCTTTTCGGCGAGCACGCTATCGAGCCGCGCCACGACCTGTCCCTCGGTTACCGTCATACCTTCGTCGATGAAGACCTCGACCACCTTTCCGGTGATCTCGGCCGCAACGGTCGCCTTGCGCCGCGCCACCACATAGCCGGAAGCCGCCAGATTGCCGGCCGCCTTGTTGGTCGCTGCAGGCTGCTGAGGTTGTTGTGCTGTCTGCGGCTGCGAGGCGGGCTGCTGTGCGGTCTGCGATCCAGTCTCTTTGAGCGCGTCTTGCCTGCGGAACTCGTAAGCGCCAAAGGCGGCAAATGCGACGACGCAAGCGACAACCGCCGCCGAGATCGGCAGCCAGCGGCGGCTCGGCCGCTCCGCCTTGCTGGCGCTGCGATCGATGGTCAGCGATCTCAGCAATTTGCTCTTGTCGTCGGTCATTGCTCACTTCCATCCGGCTGCTCGCTGCATCGTTTTCGCGCGGGCAGTCTCGCTCACAGCCGGTTCACATGTCTCGCCATAGAAGGGGGCAGGCCTCAAGCTTTCCGTAAAGGCGGCGACCCCAGCTCGCTTGCAGTCCCGTTGAGCTCTCGCGAGCGCCGGGCGGCGCCCGTTTTTCGACAAGGCGAATGGCAGATATTTAAAGCCTAATGGTGACGGAGGCAATTCCTGGAACCAGCAGGAGTTGTATGCTCCGTGTTGCCAGTTGTGGCCATGCGCAGCGCGGACCCTTTGCCGGGGGGCCTGTCGGTCCGAAATGCGCTCAAAACTCGGCAAAATCCTGCAGCGGGAACCAGTCGCCGGAATCGGCAGTCGATGGCGAAATGTCGCGGTCAGCCGATTTCGATCGCCACCTTCCCGAAATGCGCGCCGCTCTCCATATGGGCGAACGCCTGTTTCACCTGGTCGAACGAAAAAATTTTATCGATCACCGGCTTCATGCGATGAACCGCGATGGCATCCGCCATCGCCTTGAGATCCTCGACCGATCCGACCGTGACGCCCTGCAGCCGCTGCTGCTGCATCACCATCAATGGCAGCCGCGAGTTGGACGGCGGAGGGCCGGCGAGCACGCCGATGAAGGCGATGGTGCCGCCGATCCTGGTCGCCCTGATCGATTCGTTCAATGTCCCGACTCCGCCCACCTCGACGACAAGGTCGACACCGTGGCCACTCCACTCGCGGGCTTTCTTTCCCCAGTCCGGGGTCGCCTTGTAGTTCAAGGTGAAGTCGGCGCCGAGCTGCTTGAGACGTTCGATCTTGGCGTCGCTGGATGAAGTCGCGATGACGCGCGCGCCGCACATTTTCGCAAACTGAATGGCAAAGAGTGATACGCCGCCGGTGCCTTGTGTCAGGACGGTTTGGCCGGGTTTCAAGCCGCCGAGCTTGACCACCGCGCTCCAGGCCGTGACCCCGGCGCAGGGGAGCGCGGCGGCTTCGATATCGCTGAGGTGCTCCGGCGTTCTGATCAGTGCATGCTTCGGAAAGATCCGATACTCGCCAAGGACGCCGTCCACTGAGCCGCCAAGAGCTGCCCGCATCTTCGCTTCGCTCGGCTCGCCGTCGATCCAGCTTTCGAAGAAACTGCCGATGACGCGGTCGCCGGCTGCGAATTCCCGCACGCCCGGGCCGACCCGCTCGATGACGCCGGCGCCGTCCGAAACCGGCACGAGTGGAAATTTCTGACGCGAACCGTAACCGCCCTTGACGGTGAGAAGATCGCGATAGTTCAGCGTTGCCGCCTTGAGCCGAACCAGCACTTCGCCCGCACCGGGCTCCGGCACAGGCTTGTCGATGAGGGCAAGCCCATCGATACCGTTCGGTCCCTGTAGCTCGTAGCACTTCAATGGAGTTCTCCTTCGGCGCGGCCAGGCAAGCGCAGTATTGCAGCAAATGTTCCGGTTCCGCCAACCCTATCGGTCAGAATCGCGCGGCCATCTCTGCCAGCTGCCGATGCGCGCCTTCGCGCGCGGTGCGGATCGGTTCGACCGGTCCGGTGGTCGGTCCGATCGGCACGAAACGCACGTCGCTGACGCCAATGAAGCGCAGCGCCTCGCGCAGATAGGGGGTCGCCATGTCGATGCGGCCGCGATTCATGCCGGTGATGAAATCGCTGCCGCTTGCAAGGATGACGACCGTCGGCCGATCCTTGAACAGCGGCAGATAGCCCTGCCCCGGATCGAAGCGGAACGCCAGCCCGGGCTGCGTGATGACGTCGATCCATTGCTTCAGCTTGTAGGGAATTCCGAAATTCCACATCGGCGTCGAAATCAGCACGCGGTCGGCGAGCGCGAAGCGGAGCGCGATGCGCTCGGTGACCGCAAAGGCATCGCGCTGCGAATCCGTGAATGGCCGCCCGCCGATGCGGGCATATTTGGCCTCCAGCACATAACCTTCGAATTCCGGCAGGTGATCGCGCCACAGGTTCATCGCGTCGATGTCCCAGTCCGGCCGTGCTTGGCGGAAGCGGTCGATAAAGATCTTCGCACCGGCGGCAGATTCCGAGTCCGTGCGCGGCGAGCAGCTCAGGTGAAAGAGTTTGGGCATGGCCGAGCTCTGTTCATCCCGAGCCCCTTGATGACCGCATCGGCGTTGGTCACCACGGCCACGTTCTGCATCGCAAAGTTGATGGAAGCGTTGTGCCAGTCCGCGTTCATGGTCGAGCAGCAGTCTTCGGGGACGACCATGAAGTAGCCCTTGTCGGCGCCGGTGCGGGCGGTGTGTTCGACCGACATGTTGGTCCAGGCGCCGGTGTTGATGATCATGTCGCGGCCAGTCGCCTTGAGGATGGTCTCCAATCGTGTGCCTTCCCAGGCGCTCATGCGCATCTTCTCGACGACGAAATCGCCGGCACGCGGCTCCAGCCCCGAAACCGGCGCGGCGCCCCAGCTTCCGCGCACCATCGCGCCACTATCGACCAGCCCCTCGAACAGCGGCGCGTTGAGCGTGACGCCGGGCGCGCCGGGCTCGACGATGAACCAGACATGGATGATGACGACGCCGCGGGCCCGCGCGGCTTCGGCAAGGCGGCGGACATTGTCGACCACCCGCTGCTGGCGCGCATGCGCCGGGCGAGCCGGAATCGGCGAACGCGCCGCCGTCCATGATGACGTCGTTCTGCAAATCCTGGATGATCATCGCGCAGCGCCGGGGATCGAGCTGCATGCCGCCGCCGGCCAATTGGGGCGCGGAAGCAGGCGTAGAGGGGGCGGTATCGGGACCGCTCGAAGCCCGGCTGCTCATATAGGGTTCGTGGCGTGGCCCGGCCTTGACCGGAATCGCATAGACCGAATGGGTCGCGGTCAGATAGAGCGTGCGAAAATCCGGCCCGCCCCAGGCGAGATTGGCGACGAGCTCGGGCACGCGGACCTTGCCGAGCAATTCGCCGGCGGGCGAATAGACCCAGACGCCGCCGGGCGCGGTGACCCAGACATTGCCGCGCTGGTCGCACTTCATGCCGTCGGGCAGGCCGGGCTCGAGTTCGGAACGGATGCCACTGGCCAAGACGCGCGCATTGGCAAGCGAACCATCGGCTTCGACGTCGAAGACGCGGATCAGCGCCTGCACGGTGTCGTTGACGTAAAGCAGGCGCTCGTCGGGCGAGAAGCAGAGGCCGTTGGGCTGATCGAACAGATGGCGGTCGACCACGAGCTTCGGTGGGCCGCCGCCGGGTGGCACGCGATAGACGCCCTGGAAGCCGAGCTGGCGCGGCCGCTCGACGCCGTAGACCGGCATGCGGCCATACCAGGGATCGCTGAAATAGATCGCGCCGTTCGAATGCACGCAGACATCGTTCGGGCTGTTGAGCTCCTGATTCTCGAAATGCGACGCAATCACCTCGCGCCTTCCGTCGGGCCGCTCGCGGATCAGGGACGACGTGGCGTGCTCGCAGACGATCAGGTTGAGCTCGGCGTCATAGGTCATGCCGTTGCATTTGTTCGACGGACGCTTGACCTCGACGACGCCGCGCTTGGCATCCCATCGCCGCCGCACATCGCCCGGCATGTCGGAGAACAAGCAGATAATGATTGACCGGATGCCAGATCGGGCCCTCCGTGAAGTCGAAGCCGGTGCCGACCTGGCCGACCGGCGCGTAGGGGTCGATCAGGGTTTCGAATTCCGGGCGCAGCGTGACGTGCGTCATCGGTCCGTCCTTTTCCTCGGCGCTCAGGCCGGGAACCAGTTGCGCTGGGGCAGGCTCTGAACCACCGGTCCCGGCACCTGATCGTGCAGCCGGCCGACCACGTTGCCGCCCTCGATCTTCGCGGGCCGGTCGTGCACCGGCAGCAGATAGCGCGAGCTGCTCAGGAGTTTCTTGATCGCGGCTTTCTCCGCGCGCTTGCTGGTGCCGTGATTGCCCGTGGTGCGCGGCTCGGCATCGTGGATCTCGTTGAAGGGCGTCACGATCTGGTCGTTGAAATCATAGATCACGTCGCCGCAGATGGTGGCGATACCGTCCGCAGTATGAACGTGGATGTTCATCGAGCCTTCGGTATGGGCGTTGGCGGCATCGCAATAGACGCCCGGCATCAGTTCGACCGGACCGGTCACTTCGAGATCGAGGAAGCGCAGCGCGCTTTTGGTGTGCAGGCGATCGATCAGGTGCTTGATGTCGGGCGCCGGATATTGCGGATGCATCAATCCGGAAACGGAATATTCCAGTTCCTTGCGATTGAGTACGACGGTCGTGTTCATCGGAAACAGATCGTCCTTGCCGGCATGGTCGATATGCAGGTGGGTGTGGCAGACATAGCGGACGTCGCCCATCCGGACGCCGTGGCGCGCGAGCTGGTTCTCGATCATGTTCTCGTGGAACTGCAGCCCGCGCATGCCGAGCGTTTCCATGATCTGGTTGGAGCGATAACCGGTGTCGACCACGACCGGATAGGGGCCGCCGACGATCAGAAAACCCAGCGTCAGGACACGGCGGGTCCGGCCGCAATCGCGGCCCAGCACGAGAAAACTCAATTCCAGTTCGATATCCCCATAGTCCAAAATCTTGATTTCAAGCGGCATATGTCTCTCCTCGAATCCTCTTGATCGCTCAGGTATCCAGCCGGTAAACGCGGGCGGCGGTTTTGCTCAGAACGGCATCGCGTTGATCGGCACTCAGGTGGGTTATCGCAGCGCGATGGGCGTCCACCAGTTCGCGATAGCTGGTCCAAAGTTTTTCGATCGGAAAATTGGAGCCGAACAGGCAGCGGTCTGCGCCGAAGATCGCCACCGTGTCGCCAACGATCTCGGATATGTGCGCCGGGTCGTTGCGGTGGATGAAGGTGCCGAGGCCGGAAAGTTTCGAAACGATATTCGGACAGGCCGCAAGCCGCATCATTCCGCCGCGCCAGGCGGAGCGGCCCTCGGGCGAGAGGTCTTCCAGCATGCCGGCATGCTGCAGGATGAAGGTCACGTCGGGACAGGCCGCGGCGAGCCCGGCGGCAGCGGCCATCTGCGGCGCGAACACCTGCAGGTCGAAGCTGAAGCCGTATTCGGCGAGCCGGGCGATGTTGCTGCTGATTTTTGGATCGGCGCAGAGGTCCGGCCGCGCAGCAAAGCGATAGAGTGGGTTTTCGTGCCAGTGCAATTGCATGCGGACGCCACGAACCAGCGGATAGCGCGCGAGGCGATCGAGTTGCGGACGAACGTCGTCGACGGAAAAATCCGCATAGGAGACGATGGCGTGCGGCCAGCCGTGGTCCTTCTGCGGTCTCCTGCACCCAGGCGGTCTCGTCCTCGAAACGATCATTGGCCCAGTTGGTCTGCACATAGACCGAGCGTGTTACGCCGGAGCCTGCGAGATCGCCGAGATATTCCTGGATCGAATAGTCGCGCCGGATCGGCTCGTAGGGGCCGAAGATGCGCGGCTGCATCGGGCCGCTCAGCCAGGGCAGGTCGGCCTGACGCCAGATATGATGATGGGCATCGACGATTTCGGTCACGCGGCCTTCCTTTGTCCAAGCGAGAGAACATGCGAAACGATCGCGGCTGACGATCCGCCGTCGACCAGATCATCCACGAAGCGGCGGATCGCGATCAGCGCCTCGGTCTGCGGCTGAAAGCCGGGACCGGCAGCGAGTGGCGTCAGCCAGCTCAGGCGCCAGGCGCGTCGCGACAATTTGGCGACGGCATCGCGCAGCGCAGAAGGATCGCCGCGCTCCAGCCCGTCGGAGACGATGACGACGGCCGCACCCCGCGCGTAGCCGCCGAACCGGGGTACGGCGAGAAACGCCTGCAACGCATCGCCGATGCGGGTGCCGCCGTCCCAATCGCTGACCAGATGCGCGGCGGCGGACAGCGCCTGCTCGCGACGCTTGACACGGAGCGCGCGGGTAACACGGGTCAGCCTGGTGCCGAAGGTGAACACTTCGACGTTGGGAGCCGCGTGCATCAATGCATGTGCAAGCTTCATGTTGTCGTCGGTGCGGCTCTTCATCGAACCGGAGACGTCGATCAGAAATAGAATCTTGCGCGGCCGGGGGCGGCGTTTCAGGCGTCCGAGCCGCAGTACCTCGCCGTCATTGCGCACGCTCTCGCGCAGGGTGCGGCGCAGATCTGCCCACGGCCCGCGGCGGGCGCGCATGCGGCGATGGCCCCGCCGCCGCGGCAGGCGGGCAGGGGCCTCGCGCGACAGTTTTCGCAGGGCATCGCCGGTCGCGCTGACCGCAAAGCGCCGCTCGACCAGCGCCTCGGCGCGGGCCGCGGTTAGTCCGGACTCGTTGGCTTCGTCGGCCAGCAGTGTTTCGTCCTCGCCGCGTCCTTCTTCCTGCAGGCGAACCACTTCCTCATCTTCCGCGCCCGCGCGATCGATCGCTTCACTTCCGATGAAATGGATGTCGAACAGCCGGTCATAGGTCGCGCGCCGCTCCGGCGGTGGCGCGAGCGTTGCCAGTCCGGCGAGACGGATGGCGTCCATGCTGCGCGGTCCCAATAACTCGATGGCGGCGAGAAACGCCGTCGTTTGTTCCGGCGCTACCGCAAAGCCGTTGACGCGGAGCAGCGCGACAAAGGACACGAACACATGAACCGCGCGCGGCAATTGAAACGCTTCACTCACGCCGCAGCCTCCGCGATGATCGCATCGAGCCGGCCGGAGATGAAGGTGAGATCCTCCTCGTCCTTCAGCGCGACGCCGATCGAGCGCTTGAAGGCGTCCGGCCAGCGCGCGCCGCGCGCGTGCAGCAGCGTGGCGGCTTCGGCCCAGTCCACGGCTTCCGCGATGCCCGGCGCCTTGCTCAGCGGTTCACGCCGCAGTTTGCCGACGGCGGCGACGACGGCGCGTGCCGTCGACTCAGCCACGCTCGAGGCCCGCATCATCACGATCCGCGCCTCGCGCTCGGCGGTGGGATAGTCGATCCAGTGATAGACGCAGCGGCGGCGCAACGCCTCGTGCAGGTCACGGGTACGGTTCGACGTCAGCACGACGACGGGGCGTTCCGCCGCGCGCACCGTGCCGCGCTCGGGGATCGAAATCTGGAAGTCGGAGAGGAATTCGAGCAGGAACGCCTCGAACTCCTGGTCGGCACGGTCGATTTCATCGATCAGCAGCACGGTGGAGTCAGGCGCGCGCAAGGACGCGAGCATCGGCCGCTCGATCAGGAAAGTCTCGCCATAGATGTCGATGCTCTCTTCGCCGGCCTGCCGAATGGCGAGCATCTGGCGCGGATAGTTCCATTCGTACAGCGCGGCTGATGCGTCGATGCCCTCATAGCATTGCAACCGTATCAGGCGGCGGCCGAGCACGGCGGCGATCGCCTTTGCCGCTTCGGTCTTGCCGACACCCGGCGCGCCTTCGAGCAGCAGCGGCTTGCCGAGGGCCAGCCCGAGATAGGCCGCCGTCGCGAGGCCTTCGTCGGCAAGGTAATACGCCGTCCGCAGCGCCCGTTCGAGCGCCTCGGGGCTGTCGATGCCGACGATGTTGCCACGAACCGCCATGTTCAGCGCCGCGCCTGCGGCCGTGCGCCGCCCTGGGCCTTGATCGCCCGCAAGACTTTTTCCGGCGTGATCGGCAATTCATCCATCCGCACGCCGACGGCATTGAAGATGGCATTGGCGACCGCGGGCAGCACCGGGTTGGCGCACATCTCACCGGGGCCCTTGGCGCCGAACGGCCCATCGGCCGCGGGGCGTTCGAGCACGGCGATATCGTGCGGGCAGATGTCGCCGGGGCCCGGCATCAGATATTCGACGAAATCGCGCGGGCCGTGCGCCGGGTCGGGATAATAAGGCTCGGGCGTTTCAAACAGCGTGTGGCTGATTCCCATCCACGCGCCGCCGACAAGCTGCTGCTCCACCAGCCGCGGATTGAGCGCGCGGCCGAGTTCATAGGCGCTGTCCATGCGCACCATCGCGACTTCGCCGGTCTCGTCGTCGACCTCGACCTCGGCGACCAGGCAGGCGTGCGCGTAGCAGGTGGCGGGCGACATCTCGCCGGTCTCGGGGTTCACTTCCGACAGCGGCACCAGAAAGATGCCGCGTCCCGATATCGTCTTGCCCTGCTTGAACTGCGCGGCGATCGCGACTTCCTTGGTGGAGATCGAGCGATGCGGCGCGCCCTTGACGTGGATGTTGCCGCGCCCGTCGGTATCGAGATCGGCGGCGTTGACTTCCAGTTCCTCGGCGGCGGCTTCCATCATGACGCCGCGCGCTTCCTTGGCTGCCGCCATGACCGCGTTGCCGACGCGATGGGTGCCGCGCGAGGCGAACGAGCCCATGCAGTGCGGGCCGGTGTCGGAATCCGCGGTGTCGACATAGACGTCTTCCACGGGTACCCCGAGCGTCTCTGCGCAGATCTGCCGCGTCACCGATTTCATGCCCTGGCCGAGATCGATCGACGACAGCGATACCGTGAACTTGCCGCTGGGGTTGGAATGAACCAGCGCCTGGCTGGGATCGCCGCCGAGGTTCATGCCGATGGGATAGTTGATCGACGCGATGCCGCGTCCGCGATGCCTGGCCATGGTCAGCGCCTCCTGGTGCCGAAGACGGAGGAGAAGCGGGTGGCGCCGTGCGACGGCGAGGGAGCCTGCGGCCGCGGGGGAGGTGACGTCGGCGCGGGCGGGGGTGGCTGGATCGTCGCAGGCGGCGCGCGGTCGTAGGTGGTTCGCTGCGGCGATGCCGCGGCGCGTTGCGGAACAGGTTCGTGCGGCGTGGGCGATATCGCCGCCCGATTGCCACCGCCGTCCTTGCGCGAGGACATGCGCCTGGCCTCTTCGCGAAGCGGCCATTTGGCTTTTTCCGCGGCGACCTGGACGCATTCGATCAGCGCTGTGTTCTTCGCCTCGCGCCGGTGCGCCTTCATGTCGCCGTCGCGATAGGCGTTGAGAATGCGAAACTCCATCGGGTCGATGCCGACGAGATGGGCGAGCTTGTCCATCTGGCATTCGAGCGCAAAGTCCATCGCCGTGACGCCGAAGCCGCGCATCGCGGTCGCGGGCGTACGGTTGGTGAACACGCAATAGATATCGCCGTAGACGTTCGGGATCGTATAAGGGCCGGGCAGGTGCGCCGCGCATTTGACGACGGCGTAACTGGACAGCCGCGTATAGGCGCCGCTGTCAAAATAGGCCCGGATCTTGCGCGCGACGATGCGGCCGTCGCGCATCACGCCGTCCTTGATGTAGATGCGTTCGGCGCCGCGCGGCGAGCCGAACTGCATCTCCTCCTCGCGGCCGAGCTGATAGCGCACCGGCCGCCCGGTCAGCATAGCGCCGAGAATGGCAAGCGGCTCGGTGAGCGTATCCACCTTGCCGCCAAAGCCGCCGCCGACGGTTCCGCCGATGAAGTGGAAGGTGTTGGAGGGCACGTCGAGGATTTTGGCGCAGGTATCGAGCGAGAAGAACAAGGCCTGCGTCGAGGTGTAGACGACATAGCGGCCGTTGGTGTCGGGGGCGGCGATCGAGCCGTTGGTTTCGGTCGGCGCGTGCTCGATCGGCGACATCTGGTAACGCTGTTCGAGAACATGGTCGGCCTCGGCGAAGCCGCGCTCGACATCGCCGAAGCGCAGTTTTTGGTGATCGTAGACGTCGTGATAGATAAATGTGTTCTTGGGGTAGGTCTCGTTGACGACGGGCGCGCCCGGCTTCAGCGCCTCCTCGACGTCGAACACGGCGGGCAGCGGCTCATAATCGACCCGCACTTTCGCCAGTGCCTCAAAGGCTTCCCGCGGGCTGTCGGCGACGATGGCGACGATCGGCTCGCCCTTGTAGCGCACCTTGTCCACGGCGAGCGATGGCTCGTCGTCCTTGCCGAAATTGATCAGGCTGAGCAGCGTGTTGAGATTGACCGGCACATCGGCGCCGCGAATGATGCGGCGGACCCCAGGCGCGCGTTCCGCTTCCGTGGTGTCGATGCGGCGCAGGCGGGCGTGGGCGTGCGGGCTGCGCAGTACCTTGAGATGCAGCATGCCTTGCAATTTATGGTCGTCGAAATAGGTCGAGGTGCCCGTGACATGGCCGAGCATATCCTGGCGCTGCGTGCCCTTTCCGATTTCCTTCAGATTATCGTCGCGCTCGTCGGCGAAGATGTCCTTGCGCAGTTCCAGCATGGTCGTTCCCTTCAGGCGCGGGCGCGTCCGCTCGTGGCGGCGGCGAGGACGGCATTGATGATCGGCTCGTAGCCGGTGCAGCGGCAGATATTGCCCGAGATCGCCTCGACGACTTCGGCACGGGTCGGTGAGGGATTGCGATCGAGCAACGCCTTCGCCGCCATCAGCATGCCCGGCGTGCAGTAGCCGCACTGCGCCGCGAATTGCTCCATGAAGGCGCGCTGCAGCGGATGCAGGTTGGGCCCGTCCTTTATCCCGTCGAGCGTTTCGATCGAGCGGCCGTTCACGGTTTCCGCCAGCGTCAGGCAGGAAAGATGAAGCTCGCCGTCGATCAGTACGCTGCAGGCGCCGCAGCCGCCCTGACCGCAACCGAATTTCGGCGTCATGTCGCCGATCATCTCGCGTAGCGCGACCAGGAGATTGACGCCGCCGTCGACGAACAAAGCGACGTCGCGGCCGTTGTGACGAAACTGGAGCGGGGTCTTGGTCATCAATGCTTACTCCGTGCCGGACAGCAGGCGGCGCAGATGGACGCCGACGATCTCGCGGCGATACCAGGCGCTGCCAAGGGCGTTGTCTGTAGGTGATACGCCTTCCGTTGCGGCCGCAGCGGCGGCGCTGATCGCCGCATCGTCCAGCGAACGCCCCTCCAGCGCGCGTTCTGCGGCTCTTGCCCGTATCTGCGTTGCGGCCATCGAGCCGAGTGCAATGCGCGCCCCCGAAATGCGGCCGCCGTTCGCAGGCAGATGTGCGGCCAGCGTGATTACCGAGCCTCCCTTGGGCTTGATCCGGGCGATCTTGCGATAGCGAAAGGCGTCGGCGCTGGCGGGCCGCTGACACGAGACGGCCAGCACCAGCGCGCCGCTCTGGCGCTCGCGGGATTGCAAAAATTCCTCGATCGGCATGTCGCGGGCGCCCAGCCCGCCCTGAACGGAGACGGTCGCGTCTAGCGCCAGCAGCGCGACGGTGAAGTCGCCGTAGGGGCTGGGCGCGAACAGATTGCCGCCCACCGTTCCCATGTTGCGTACCGCCGGTCCGCCGATCGAACGCGCCGGCGCGTGCAGAAAGGCAAGATCGCGTTCGGCCAGAATCCTTGCAAAAGTGACGCCGGCGCCGAGCGTGATGCGCGAGCTCGCCACATCGATGCGAGACAGCGCCTGGTCGGTTGCGCGCACCACCGTCGAGATCGAGATATCGCCCTCGTTGAGCGCGCGCATGACCAGCGTGCCGCCGCCGAGATAGCGCGCGCCGCGGTCGGACGACAGCGCTGACGCCGCCTCGCCGGAACTGGCAAACGTCTTCACCGTGACGGGCATGGGGCGTCCGCTTTCATGCGGCCTCCTTCAGGTGCCGGCGAATGGAATCGAATCCGGCTTGATAGATCTGTTCCGCGACCATCTGCGTCAGCCGCTCGGTATCCGCCGGCCGCGTGGTGAAGCGGGATTCCCAGTGCCAGAAGGTGCGATCGCCGTCGGTGACCGGCAGCAAGCGGACATGGGCGACATAGTTGAACATCGGGATCGGCGTATCGAGCAGGCAATAGCTGAAGGTCTGTTCGAGGTCGGACAACGCCAGCAGTTGCTCGCGCAGCTCCGAGCCGTCCTGCAGCATGAAGCGGCGGATGCACCCGATCTTGTCGGAGGCCTGCGCACGCTCGATCGTGCTGGTCGCGACCGCGGGGTGCCAGCGGTCGTGGCCATTGAAATCGCGCAGAACGTTCCATACCGCGCCGGTGGGCGCGTCGAGGATCGTGCTTTTGACGATATGCGGCACGCTAGCCTCCGAAGGCGCGTTTGAGTGCATCGAAGCCGCCCTGAAACACGCCGGTCCCGATATTGCCGACGAGTTCGTTCTCGCGCTCGGGCGCACAGTCGAACTCGGCGCTCCATTCGAGAAACGTCTGATCGCCGTCGGTCACCGGCGTCAGCCGCAGGGTGGCGACGTAGTTCTCAACCCCCATGGGGGACTCCAGAATGGAGTAGGTGCAGAACATGTCGTAGTCGGAGAGCCCGAGCAGCTTTTCGCGGATGCGATCGCCGTTGCGCAGGCGAAAATCGCGCACGCATCCGATCTTGTCCGCGGGCTCGCCGCCCTCGATGCGGCTCTCCGCGATGGCGGGATGCCAGTTCGGCATGCCGTTGAAGTCGCGCACGCGCGCCCAGACGCGGTCGTTGCGGGCGTTGACGACGGTGGAGACGTAGACCCGGGCCATGGCGTGCTCTTACCCTTTCTTGCGCGGTCCGCGTTCGGCCGCTGGCGCGGCGGTGGCGTCTGGAGCAGGCGGCACGTCGGGCTTGGCTTGGCTGCCTTTGCGCGTGGATTCCTTGATGCCCTGCATGTCGCGCGCCTCGCGAATGAGGCCGGGCATCTTGGCAAGGCTGCCGCCTTCGACGCCGATATCGGCCAGGATCGAGTCGATCAGCGGCGCTTGCACCCGGTAACGCAGCGCGGAATCGATCACCTCGTCGGTGGGACTGCGACCGCCGCCACCACCGCCGCTCCCGCCATTGAGGCCGTCGACACTGAGAATCCGAATGCCCTCGATCTTCTCCATCGGCTTGACGCTCTCGCGCACGATGCCCTCGATGCGGTCGAGCAGCTTGCGGCGGAACAGCGAGTAGCGCGCCTGGTCGGTGAGCACGTTCTCGGCTTCGTTGAGCAGCCGCTGCGCCTCGGCTTCGACGGCGGCGCGGACACGCTCGGCGTCGGCCGCGATCTTGGTTTCCTCGGCCCGCTTCTCCGCCAGCAGCACCTCGATGGTCTTCTGGCGTTTTGCGATTTCGCTGTCGCGGGCGGTGACGACGCGTTCGGCCGCCTCTGTTGCCCCCGCGCGCGCATCCTCCGCAGCCACCTTGGCGGCGGATTCCTCCAGAGACTTCTGATAGAGGGCGATGGCTTTCTCCATCAGCGCCGTTTCGACTTCCTTCTCGCGATTGACCTCCAGCTTGCGCAGGTCGCGCTCGCGGCCGACGCGGGCTTCGTCGAGGCCGCGATCGGAGGCGATGCGCGCCCGCTCGACTTCCTCGCGGGAGGCGATCTCGGCTTCCTGCAGCGCCTGGACACGGCCGACTTCGAGCTGCTCGATCGCGCGCCGGCGGGCGAGCCGGGCGGCCTCCAGCGCCTGTTCGCGCGACACATCCGTTGTCTCGACTTCCTTGCGCGCGATGATCTCGGCCTGCTTGACCTGGCGATCGGCATCGATGCGCTCCGAGCGCTTGGCCGCGAGCGCGATCACGCGCTCCTCGTCGGCGATCTCGACCGCCTTCTTCTGGTCGATATTGAGCACTTCGCGGGTCTTCGAAGAGGCGATGCGCTCGGCCTCCAGCGCCAGTTCGACCTCGACGCGGCGCCGTTCGATCGCATCGCGCCGCTTGAGTTCGGCGGCTTCGATCGATTCGGTGCGGTCGATTTCGAGCCCCCTGGTTTCCTTCTCGGCTCGGATACGCTGGGCGGCGATCACCTTCTCCTGGGCAATGCGCGCGGCCTCGATCGCTTCGCGCGAGGCGATATCGGCTTCCTCGATGGCGCGGTTACGCGCGATTTCGAGTGAGCGAACGCGCTCTTCCTGGGCGATACGTGAGGCTTCCGTTGCCTCGCGCGCGGCAATGCCGGCGACTTCGAGCGCCTGGTTGCGCTCGATTTCCAGTTTGCGCGTAGAGTGCTCGGCGCCAATCCGTTCGGCCGCGAGCGTCCGCTCCCGCGCAATCCGTGCGGCTTCTACCGCCTTTTGCGCCTCGATCTCGGCTTCCTGAATAGTGCGGACCTGCGCAATCTCCAGCGAGCGGGTGCGCTCGTCGGAGGCGATGCGTTCGACATTGACGATCGTGGTCTGGGCGATGCGCGCCTTTTCGGTCGCCTCGCGCGCCGCGATCTCGGCTTCCTCGACCGCGCGGGTGCGTTCGATCTCACGCCTGCGGGTTTCTTCCTCGTTGGCGATCCGCGCGTCCGTGATCGAGCGATCCTGCTGGATCCGCGCCTTCTCGACCGCTTCGCGTGCCGTGATCTCGGCTTCCTCGACGGAGCGCGTGCGCTCGATGTCGCGCTGGCGAACTTCGCGCTCGGAGGCGATACGCGCGGTATCGACCGCGCGCTGGTTGGCGATCTTGGCCTTTTCGATATCCTCGCGCGCCAGCAGTTCCTTTTCTTCCACCGCGCGCGTGCGCTCGATCTCGCGATGACGGGTCTCGCGCTCTGAGGAGATGCGGGCTTCGGCGATCGACTGTTCGTTGGCGATGCGCGCTTTCTCAATTGTTTCGCGGGCGGAGATCTGCGCCTGCTCGGCCTCGGTCTCGCGCAACGCGCGTTCGCGCGCTACCTCGGTGCGCTGCAGCGCACGGCGCATCTCGATGTCGCGTTCCTGTTCGAGGCGGGCGGTCTCGCTCTCGCGCTCGATCTCCAATGCCTGGCGCTCGGCATCGAGATTGCGGGTGCGGATCTTGATCATCGAATCCTGTTCGATGTCGTTGCGCAGCTTGCGCTTGGCCTCGATGTCCTCCATCAGGCGCGTCAGGCCCTCGGCGTCGAACCGGTTCGACGGATTGAAATATTCCAGGTCGGTCTGGTCGAGATCGGTAATCGCGACCGACTCCAGTTCAAGTCCGTTCTGGGCGAGCGCCTCGGCGGCGGCGGCCTTGAGCCGCGTGACGTATTCGCCGCGTTGCTCGTGCATCTGCTCCATGGTCATTTCGGCGGCGACCGAGCGGATCGCGGAGACGAACTTGCCGGACAGCAGGGCGTGCAATTGCTCGGGTTCGAGCGTGCGTCGTCCGAGCGTGGCAGCGGCGATGGCGACGGCCTCGCGCGTCGGCTGCACGCGGACGTAAAAATCGGCCTCGATGTCGATCGCGCATGCGGTCGCGGGTGATGACCGCGTCATGCTTGGCCCGCACGATCCCCATCGGCAGCACATTCATGTTGACGGGCGTAAAGTCGTGAATGAAGGGCAGCACGAAGGCGCCGCCGTTGATCACCACGCGTTCGCCGAGCAGACCGGTTCGGACGAAGGAGACTTCCTTCGACGAGCGGTGGTAGAGCCAGTTCACGATGTAGACGACGATAGCGATCACGACGATCGCGATGATCAGCCAGAGAATCAATTCGCCAACCAGAGTCCCCGACATCTCTTCCTCCCTTTGCTCCCGGCGTTACCGCGCGCCGATCGCCTTGAATTTACGAACCTGTTCCGTCAGCGCCCGCTCCACCGGCAGGCGCTCCATCGAGGAGGCGCCGTAGAAGCCGTGGCACTTGCGCGTATGCTTCATGATGAAATCAGCATCATCGGGCTCGGCGATCGGGCCGCCATGGGCCAGCACCAATATGTCCGGATTGACGCTGAGCGCCGCCGCCGCCCAGGTGTCGATCTGTTCCGGACAGTCCTTGAGCTTGAGTGCCGTGTGCGCCCCGATCGCGCCGCCGGTGGTCAGGCCGAGGTGGCAGACGATGATGTCGGCGCCCGCAATCGCCATCGCAGCCGCCTCGCTTTCGCTGAACACGTAGGGCGTCGTCAGCATGTCCTTGTCACGCGCCTTGGCGATCATGTCGATCTCCAGCGCATAGGACATTCCGGTCTCTTCGAGATTGGCGCGGAAGACGCCGTCGATCAGCCCGACGGTCGGAAAGTTCTGCACGCCGGCAAAACCCAGCGCCTTCAACTGGTCGAGGAAACTGTCCATGTCGCGGAACGGATCGGTGCCGTTGACGCCGGCCAGCACCGGCGTCTTCGTGACGACCGGGAGTACTTCGCCGGCCATCTCGACCACGATGGCGTTGGCATCGCCATAAGGCATCATCCCGGCGAGCGAGCCGCGCCCGGCCATCCGGTAGCGGCCGGAATTATAGATGACGATCAGGTCGACGCCGCCGGCCTCTTCGCATTTGGCCGATAATCCAGTGCCGGCGCCGCCGCCGACGATCGGCTCGCCCCTGGCGGCCATGGTACGAAACTTCTTCAGGATGGCTGAACGTTCGAACTTCGCCATGGTCACCTCGCGACTTTCCGACGGGTCCCCGGGCGTCCGACCAGAGGACGGAGCGCGTTGACAATGGCGGATGCAAATTCGGGGTCGTTGATGTGGCGCTTGATGCGGATGAGCTGGCGATTGCTGGTCTGGCGCACGCTGCGCTCTAATGCGCCATAACAGCGCCGCGTCCGCCTCCGGATCCCAGAACGGCTGGCCAGGCGCGTCGAGCGCGGAAACGCCGCCTTCCGGCAGGAAGAAGCGCACCGGGCCGTCCATCCGGTTGAGCTTCTCGCCGATCCAGCGCCCGATGCGCTCGTTCTCCTCCGGCGTGGTGCGCATCAACGTCACCTGCGGATTGTGAACGTGGAATTTGCGCTGGCGGTAGCGCTCGGGGATGGTGTCGGGTGCGCCGAAATTGACCATGTCGAGCGCGCCAACAGAGCCGATGAAGGGCAGACGGCTGCGGATAACAGCGCCAAAGCGGTCGTCGGTGGCGGGAAACACGCCGCCCATCAGGAGATCGCAGACTTCCGTCGTGGTGAGATCAATGACGGCGGCGAGCATTCCGGAGTCGACCAGCTTTTCCATCGACCGGCCGCCGACGCCGGTGGCGTGGAAGACGAGACATTCGAAATCGTTGCGCAGGTCGGCCGCGATCTTCTGCACGGCCGTTGTCGTCACGCCGAACATGGTGATGCCGATCGCCGGCAGATCGGCGGGCGCGTTGCGTTCGGGTTTGGCCTGATTGTCCAGACGCGCCTTCACCATGCCGGCGACGGCGTTGGCGCCATTGGCGAGCACGGCGCGCGAGATCGAGTTGAGGCCCTGCACGTCGGTGACCGAATACATCATGGTGATATCGGCAGGCCCCACATAGGGACCGACATCTCCCGACGCGACCGAGGAGATGATGAGCTTCGGCACGCCGACGGGGAGGGTGCGCATGGCGGGCGCGACCAGCGAGGCGCCGCCGGAGCCGCCCGCCGAAATGATGCCCGCGACGTTGCCCTGACGGCGCAGCCAATTGGCGAAGGCGTCCGCCATCGCCGTCACCGACGCGCCGCGGTCGGACCCGAAGACAACAGAGCCGCCGCGGCCGTGGTTCAGCGCGATTTCCTGGGCGGAGACGTCGCAGGTGGAGAGTTTTCCGCTGGTTGACACGTCGACCAGCCGCGTTCGCAAGCCCTGTCCGGCGATCAGGTCGCGAATGAAACGCAACTCCTCACCCTTGGTATCGAGCGTGCCAGCGACCAGCACGACGGGTGGGCCGGACGCGCTTTGCACGGCGGCGCCGCGCTGGCGCCTTTGCCGCGCAGCGTCTTCGATCCGCGTAACGCCGGTCGACAGCGTGCGCGCCGCGGCCTCGATGCGCGCAATCGGGACCGGCTGCGACCACCGCGTTGGCAGCGTGGGATTGGAGATGTAGATCCGGACTGGCGCCGTGCTCGGGGTGCGCGGCAGCGCGGGAGGCACCTCGGTCCCAGCGCTTGCATCGGTGACTTCGATATCCGTTTCGAGCCCGGCGTGGACGCCAACGACCCCAACGCCAAGCAGGCGTTGTTGCAGCTCCCGGTCGGCCGCAAGGCGCGCGGAGTTGATGATGCGATTGATCCGGCCATTGACCATGATCGCGACGTTCTTTGAGATCGCGGTGGCGACGCCGATATTCTGCTCGATCACGAGCACCGACATGTCGCCGTCCTCGCCGAGCCGCACCAGCATTTCCTCGACCTGGGCGACGATGACAGGCGCCAGCCCTTCGGTCGGCTCGTCCATGATGAGCAGCTGCGGGTTGGTGAGAAGCGCGCGCGAAATCGCCAGCATTTGCTGTTCGCCGCCCGAGAGCTGGCCGCCGCCATGGTCCTTGCGTTCGGCCAGGCGGGGAAAGGTCTCGTAGATGCGATCGATGGTCCAGGCGCCGCGCCGCATCCCGGCGGCGAGGCTCAGATGCTCGGCGACGCTGAGCGAGCGCCACAGCCGTCGGCCTTGCGGAACATAGCCGACGCCTGCCTGCGCGATCCGCGCCGGGCTTAAGCGGGTGATGTCCTCGCCGCGAACGCGAACCGAACCGCCGCTCGCGCGGAGCAAGCCCATGATGGTCTTGCATAGCGTGGTCTTGCCCATGCCGTTGCGGCCGACCACCGAGAACACGCCGGAATCCAGCGTCAGGTCGACGCCCTGCAAGGCGTGGGAATGGCCGTAATAGACGTCGAGGCCCCTGACTTCGAGGGCAGGCGCGGCGCGGCGGACCTCACTCATGACCGGCCCCCAGATAGAGTTCCTGGACCTCGGGGTCGGCTTCGATCTCGTGCGGCAGGCCCTCCTTGAAGACCCGGCCGTTGTGCATCATCGTGACGCTTTCGACGACGCGCAGCGCGACGTCCATGTCGTGTTCGATGATGATGTAGCCGATATGGGCGGGTAGCGACGTCAGGATTTCGATCAGTTCGCGCCGCTCGGTGGGGGATAGTCCCGCAGCCGGTTCGTCGAACAGGATGAAGCGCGGCGCGCCGGCGAGCGCGAGCGCGATTTCGAGCTGCCGCTGCTGGCCGTGCGCCAGTTCCGCGACCAACTGCTCCCGGACCGCCGCCAGATGCACCGCCTGGATCAGCGCCTCGGCCGCATGCATGAGGGCGTCGTTTGCGCCCGGACGCAGCGGCGAAAATCGTCCGCGCGAAACGCCGCGGCAGGCGAGATAGACATTGTCCCGCACCGTGAGGCCGGGAAACAGCGCGGAGATCTGGTAGGTGCGGCGCAGGCCGCGCCGGATCCGCTCATACGGCGGGAAGTGGGTAATGTCCTCGCCGAAGAAGCGGATGGTGCCCGATGAGGGCGGAAAATCGCCGGTCACGCAATTGAACAGCGTGGTCTTGCCGGCGCCGTTGGAGCCGAGCACCGCGCGGCGCTCTCCCGGGCGAACCGTGATGGTGATGTCGGTCAGCGCCGCGAGTGCGCCGAACAGCCGTGTCACGCCGCGCAGCTCCAGCGCGGCGCCCGCACCGACGGCCGAGAAGCGTGGCGCGGCGCTATCCATGACCGTGGCCTCCGCCTGCGCGTTTGTCGGGCGCAGTTGCGCGGCGGCGCCACCGCTCCCAGAGGCCGATCACGCCATCAGACGACCAGAACACGATGGCGAGGAAGCCGAGGCCGATCAGCAGCCGGAAGCGGTTGCCGTCGAGCCCGAACTTGACCAGGAGATCGAGCGCGAAGGTGCGCAGGATGACAAAGATGAAGGCGCCGATGAAGGGGCCAACAGGACGGGTGATGCCGCCGACCACCGCGATAATCAGGATATCGATGCAGGCGCCGACGCTGACCGAGCCGGGCGAGATCTGCCGGTAGTTCCAGACCTGCAGCACGCCGCCGAGCGCGGCGATAAAGGCCGCGAAGGCGTAGGCGGCCACGCGATGCGCGTTGACGTTAAAGCCGAGCGCCGCCATGCGGCGCGGATTGTCGCGTACGCCCTGCAGCGCGAGGCCGAACGGCGCGCGCGAAACATATTGAACGGCGAAATAGCAAAGCGCCGCGACGCCCAGCGTGACATAATAGTAGGGGACGTCGGCACGCCAGTCGACGCCCCAGAATTTCGGCGTGGCGATGGTGTTGATGCCGGTGTGGCCGCCGAAGATCGCCCAGTTCTGGTTGGTGAAATAGTAGAAGGCCGCGCCGATCGCGAGCGTGATCATGATGGTGTAGATGCCCTCGGTGCGCACCGCGAGGGTACCGCCGAGCGTGCCGAAGATGGTCGCGAGCACCAGCGCCATCGGCGTGGCGAGCCACCACGGCCAGCCGAGGCTGATATGGGTGTTGGCGCTCATGCCGAACACCGCGACCATGTAGGCGGCGAAGCCGGCGACGGTGAGCTGCATCAGGCTGACCATGCCGCCATAGCCGGCCAGGAACATCAGGCTGAGCGCGATGGTCCCCAGGATCAGCGTCGTGGCAAAGATCTCGATCAGGAAGAAGCCGTTGGCGATGAACGGCATGATCAGGAGGATCACCGCCACCAGCCAGACCGCCGGCTTGTTGAATTCCGGCCACGCCAGCAATGCCGCCCGCGCCTTGGCCGATGAACTGGTCTCTTGATGTGCGCCCTGGACCAGCGACATGTCAGCGCCTCGCCAACAGGCCCTGCGGCCGCAGCGCCAGCACCAGCACCATGATGAGGAAGGTCACGACGATCGCGTAGGTCGGGATGTAGACGGAGCCGAGCTGCTCGGCGAGGCCGATGATGACGGCGCCCAGCGCCGCGCCGGGGATCGAGCCCATGCCGCCGACAATGACGACGACGAGGGAAGCCAGCAGGAAGCGGGTATCTTCGCCGGGCGAAATCGACTGAAAGGTGCCGCCGACCACGCCCGCGATGCCGGCAAGGCCTGCGCCGAGCGCGAATACGACGACGAAGACGAGCTGGATCGGCACGCCGGTCGCAGCCAGCATGTCGCGGTCATCGACGCCGGCGCGCACCATCATCCCGACGCGGGTTCGATTGAGCGCCAGCCACATCGCGATACCGATCACGATCGCCGCGACGAGGATCACCAGCCGCACCATCGGGTAGCGCAGATAGACCGCCTCGCCCGACGATTTGACCGCGGTGACCAGCGGCAATTCGATCGGGCCGACCAGCCAGCTCGGGGTCTGGATCTGATAGAAATCGCCGCCGAATACCCACAGCATCAGGTCCGCGAATACGATCGAGAGCCCGATCGTGACCATGGTCTGGCGCAAATCCTGCCCCTCCATGCGGCGGAAGACGACGATCTGCAGGACCACCCCGACCAGCGCCACACCGAGAAACGCGACGATGAAACCGAGCACCCACGAGCCGGTCCAGGTGCTGATGGCGTAACCGATGTAGCCGCCGAACAGATAGAGCGAGCCATGCGCCAGATTGACGTTGCGCATCAGGCCGAAGATCAGGGTAAATCCGCTGGCGACCAGGAAGTAGAGGCTGCCGAGCGTGATGCCGTTGAAGACGGCGTTGAGGAAGACCCGCTTCCGGCCGATCGCCTCTTCGAGGCCGGGCGGCCACACGGCAAGGACGAGCCACAGCATTACCGCGACCGCGATCAAAAGGATCAGCGCCCATGCCGGATGGCGTTCGATGAATCCTGTCACGGCAATAGCCCGGCCGTCGCCATACCGTCCTCCCAGACGCCGCGGCCGTTTCGGCTCGCGTTTTCAGGGCATCCTAACGGCGCCGCAAAGGCTGCACTTGATTGTCAGTATCTTTTCGCGAGGTCTGCGCTCAGGGACGCAAGACTTTGGCGGCGCGGCGGTATTCGGTCGGCGCCATCCCGACATTGGCGGCGAAGAAGCGCGTGAAACCGCTTTGCGAGGAGAAGCCGAGATCGAAGCCGATATCGGCGATCGGCACTTCGGTCGCCACCAGCGCGTCGAGTGCCTGTTCCATGATGAGTGTATTGAGATAGAGGTTCGGGGTGACGCCGGTCTGGGTGCGGAACAGCCGGTAGAAGTGCGGGCGCGACAGCCCGGACGCCCGCGCGATCGAATCCAGTTCGATCTCGGCGCCAGGACTTTCGGACATCAGCTTGATGGATTTGCGGACGCGAAAATCAGTGACGGCGGCGGCGGTGCGCGATTCCTGCACCGGCTCGGACCTCTGCCAGCTCTCCTCATAGCAACTGTCGATCAATTGCCTGAGTTCGCAATCGAGGCTGCTTAAGGAAGGCGCGCCGCAAACCAGCGCCGCGGATCGCCGGATATGCCTGTCAAGCGTGGCCGTGCGTTTGAAACAGGTGCGGCCGAACCGCAGGCTGTGGGCGCGCGCCGCATCGGGCGCGAACCATTCGGCGTTGACGTAGAGGACGAAGAAGATCGCCCCATTCTCCATATCGGTGGGGACAAAATTGTGTGGTTCCCAAGGGTTGATGGCAACGATGGAGTTTTCTGTGAGCAGCCAACGCTCATCGCACACATCAATGCGGGCGGGCGTTCCACCGACATGAAAAATCAGATGCCCTTCGCGATGCGCATGCATGTTGAAGGGTCGGTTCAACTGATAGACCGTCGCGCGACCGAACCGGCCGTGGAAGACGGCGAGAGCCTTGCTCATGCCTTCCCTCCCGCGGGGATGTTCTTGTCTTTTTCAACCAGCGTTCAACATCCGCCGCGGGATTGCAAGGGAAGATCACGTCCGGCATGGGACCGGGTGGACCCCGGCGCGTCACCGGGGTCCGTTCGCAAATGCGAAGAGCTCAGTACTTCTTGCACTCCGGAACGGTCCGGCTCGGCAGCCCGATCTTGGCGAATACCGCCGGGTCGTAACCCAAGGTCTGGTTCACGTCGGGAATGACCTTCACGACCTTTGAGAACAACGCGCCCTTGCCGTCATCCACCACTTCGGTGACGAAGTTGGTGCCGATGGCCTGGCGGTTGGCGTCGAGCTTGATCTTGCCGTTGGGCGCGTCGAGCACGATCTTGGCCAGCGCTTCCTTGTACTTCGCCTGGTTGTTGCTGAGGTCGCCGTTGACCTCGCGCAGCGCGAGGATGAGCGCCATCGTCGAGCCGTAGTAGTTGGTGGCGAGCAGCGAGGGGCTCGGGAACCGCTTGGCCGGCGGGAAGGCGTCCTGATAGGCCTTCACGAACTTCTGCCAGCCCGGATCCTCCCAGGTATCGGCCTGGCCGCTGGCGGCAATGGTGCCGAGCAGCGCATTCTTGGCGTTGCCCTTGGCGGAGAGGATGGTCTGGTCGACCATGATCGAGCCGCCCATCAGATGCGCCTTGCCGCCGGCCTGCTGATACTGGTTCAGGAAGTTGACAGCGTCGGCGCCGCCGAGGCCGAGATAGATCGCATCGACGTCGTCGGGCAGCGCGGCAATGACCGAGGCGAAGTCCTTGGTGCCGAGCGGCACCCATTGCCGGTTGGTGACCTGTCCGCCGGCGCCGCAGAATTCCAGCACCAGCCCGAACACCTGCGTATAGATGAACGAATAGTCTTCGCCGACGGTTGCGATCTTTCGATATTTCTTGGTCTCATACGCGTATTTGCCAAGCCCGACCTGCCATTGCGCGCCGTCCATGTTGTAGCGGAAGAAGTTCGGCGCCGGATCGACAAAGGTCGTTTCCTGCGCGCCGGAAGCGGCGTTGATGAAGGTCAGCTCGGGGTGCGTCTTGGCAAAGTTCTTGACCGCGATGCCTTCGTCGCCGGACAGCGGCGACAGCAGGATCTGGACCTTGTCCTGCTCGATCAGCTTGCGCACGGCGCGAATGGCGGAATTGGGCGTGGCATCCGTGGACGCGATGATGAATTCAAGCTCCTTGTCGCCGACCTTCTTGCCAAGCGTATTGATCGCCGTCTGATAGCCGCGTATTCCGTCCTCGCCGAGCACCGTATAGGTGCCTTCGAGCGTCGCGGTGACGCCGACCTTGATCTTCTCCTGAGCCAAGGCGGCGCCGGAAAGCAACAGGCTGCTCAGCGCGACCAATCCCGCACAGCTTCTAAACATCGAACCCCTCCCTTGTATCGCCGGTTTTTAGGTCGTTCCAAATCGCCATGCGGCCGATGCCGGTTGCGTACCGTGCAGCCGGAATGCATTGCGAGAGGGATCGCCGGGGCGGAAGCTAACCGATGAGAGGGGCCGCGCATGCAGCTTCGCCTGTTGCAACTTGACCAGTAGTCTCATTTTGCATGCTGCGCCGCGACGAGGTTAGCGGCGATTTGGGAACGGCGATTTAAGAAAATGGAACGTGCGGACGAAGCAATAAGTCCCTGATTTCACTCGCGGGTGCTGCAGGACTTGAACCGCGACCGGAGAGTCCGTTGAGATGCTGGTTGAAAGCTCGCAAGCGGAATTGTGGAGGCATCTTCATGGCCGACCTGCAGACGACGAGACGCCGATCCGTCCTGACAGGTAGTGGTGCGAACCGCGTGATTATCAGGATGTTTCTGGCAGCCGTCCTGACGTGGTGCGCCGGCACCATGGCCGCGGCGGGAGCTGATCTCTATCGTACGAAGGTCACCGTGACGGGCCAGGGCGAGGCGAACCGCATGACCGGCTTTGCCACGTGTCTGGAGGATATCCTGATCAAGGCGTCCGGCGCACCGAAGCTCAGTGGCGACCGGCGATTGGCCGCGTACAAGGCGAAGGCCAAGGACTACGTCAGGGCATTCAGCTATCGCGATCAGTTCTTTGGCAAACCTGTTCGGGACGAGCAGGGCACCCGCGACCGGCCCTTCGATCTCACCGTGGAGTTTGAGGAGGACAAGATCGACGACATTCTCAAGACACTCGGTCTCAAGCCCTGGCTTTCACATCGTCCGCGCCTTGCTGTCTTTGTCGAGATGGAACAGGGCCCTAGGAACTATATCGTAACAATGGATGGAGCCCAGTCCGACTTGCAACGTGACTTCGCTGCTTGCCGCGGCTGACAAGCGCGGCATGGACATTGTGCTGCCGGGCACGGCGGCATTGGCGAAATCGAACGTCACGGGCGCGGAGTTCAGGACGGCGCCATTCACGGCGCTGGCGCCGATTGCGGCCGAGCAGGGTGGCGAAGTCATTCTGGTCGGGCGCTTGGTCTGGGATGACCGGGACCTCGGCTGGGCCACGCATTGGCAGATGGACTGGGGCGGCCAGCCGCACCGTTGGCAGGTTCGCGGCGTCACGTTCGATGAGGCGTTCCGGCGCGGCATCGGCGGCGCGGCCCAGGTCCTGTCAGGCAACGGCGATCCGGTAACCCGATCGTCGTCGGGGGGAGGAAACAAGCTTCATTGATTCCGGTAGGCGCTTGATTAGCCGGCGAGAAAGCCGCCGTCGATCGCGACCACCGTTCCGGTGGCATATTGCGAGGCCGGCATGCAGAGGAAAACCACGGCGCCGGCGACATCTTCCGGCTGTCCCCATCGTTTGAAGGCGGTGCGGTCGGCGATGCGCTGGTAATGCGCGCGGTCGGACCGGCCGGCGGCATTGATCGAGGTCTCGATATAGCCCGGCGCCACCGCATTGACGCGGATGCCTTCCTCGGCCCAGGCCAACGCGAGCGCCTTGGTCAGCATCACGACGCCGCCTTTGCTGGCGCAATAGGCGGGAATGCGCGGCAGCGCCAGCGTTGCGTTCATCGAGGCGATGTTGACGATCGAGCCGTTGCTCTTGGCCAGCAGCGGGCGGAACGCCGTGCAGGTCCGGAATGTGCCGGTCAGATTGACGTCGAGTACCTTGATGAAGGTCTCGATCTCATATTCCTTGTCGCGCGCCAAAATGCCGGCGCAATTGACCAGCGCGTCGACGCGGCCATGCCGTTGCGCAAGTGCTGCGACCGCGGCGTCGTCGGTGACGTCAAGCGTCGTCAGCTCGAGTCCTGCCCGAGGCTGGAGCGGCGTCCGGGCAAGGTCGGCATCGTTGACGGCGGTGGCAGTAACTGTTGCGCCCAATTCGCAGAATAAATGGCTGATGGCGGCGCCGATATCGCCGGCGCCGCCGATCACGACGGCATGAAAGCCTTGAGCCAGCGAGAAGGTAGAGGTCATCGCGATCGTCCGTGTCGTTTCAGGGGCGGAGGCGGGGCCGTCGACTTGCGAACGACGAGCGAGTAGTCGACCTCGTGATGCATGATGGTCTGCTCGCCGGCCAGCCGCCGGACCAGATACTCGCCGGCGCGCTGCCAGGTCTCGCCGGTGGGAACGTGAATGGTGGTCAGGCTCGGCCGCAAATGCCGGCTCCAGTCGAGATCGTCGAAGCCGACGACGGAGAGATCGCGCGGAACCGAGAAGCCGCTGCGCTCGGCTTCCAGCAGCACGCCATAGGCGATGACGTCGTTGCCGCAGACCACCGCCGTGGGGCGGTCATCGAGGCTGAGCAGATATCGCGCCGCTTCGCGCGCATCGTCGAGCGTGTAGGGCACCTCGACGTGCCATTTTTCCGGAAGTTCGATGCCGCCCTCGGCAAGCGCGCGGCGGAAGCCGGCGACGCGGGCGCCGGCGCGGTCGTTGTTGCGCTGGAGGGCGGAGACGATCCCGATCCTGACATGCCCGAGTTCAACGACATGCGCGGCGGCGCGGTAGGCCGCGGCCTCATTGTCGGTGCCGACGCAGGGGTAGGGACGATCGGGCCGATAGATGCCGACATTGATAAAGGGCACGGCGTTGTCGGCGAGCATCTTGCGCAGGGCGTCGTGATGGCAGTCGCCGCGCAGCACCAGGCCATCGACGCCGCGGCTGATCAGGTTGCGCGCCTGCTCCAGTTCGGCGTCGAGGTCGTAGCCGCTGGTGGTCAGGAACAGCATGTAGCCGACCGAGGAAAGATATTTCTGCAGCGAGGCGATGCCGCGCGCGAACATGGTGTTGTCGATGGTCGGTACGATTGCGCCGAGCGTACGCGAGCGGCGCGACGACAGGATGCGTGCGGGCGCGTGCGGGATGTAGCCGACCGCATCGATCGCCTGCGAGATGCGTGCGCGCAGGTCCGGGCTCACCGCTTCGGGATTGTTGATCGCACGCGAGACAGATGCCGTCGATACGCCGGCCCGCGCCGCGACGGCACGAATGCCTTGTTTCAATGATCTGGTGGCGGGCGGGTTCATGGCGTGATGAATGTAACGTTACACAAATGGCTGGGAAACAAAATACGCAAGTTTGGAAATTCTGCAAATTCATCGATAGAACTTCCATTCTCTTGACAGATGGGCGGTGGCGCTTAGGATGTAACCGGTTTCAAAATGGCGCTGCCGAACAGGCGGACAAGCCGGGTCAGGGAGGAGTTCAATGAACGCCAGGAAGTTTGCGGCGCGCGTCGCGTTGCCGGTTTTCGCGGTCGTCGCCGTCAGCGCACAGGCAGGTGCGGCCGACTTCGATTGGAAGAAGTTCCAGGGCAAGACCGTCACGTTCCTCGCCAACAACAATCCCGTGTCGCAGGCGCTGCTGACCTACAAGGCCGATTTCGAGAAGCTCACGGGGATAACGCTCAAGGTCGACGGCTACCAGGAGCAGCAGATGCGCCAGCGGCTGGTTACCGTCATGAATGCGCACAGCGACGAGGTCGACGTGTTCATGACGCTGCCGTCACGCGAGGGCGAGCAGTTCGCCGTCTCCGGCTGGTACGCCGATCTCTCGGCCATGTCGAAGAACGCGGTGGCAAAGGACTACGACTTTGCCGGCCTGAGCCAGGCGTTGCTCAAGGCCGGGACGTTTAACGGCAAGCTGACCAGCATGCCGATGAACATCGAGGGGCCCATTCTTTATTACCGCACCGACATCCTCAAGAAATGCGGCGTCGAGAAGCCGGCGACCATCAAGGATCTCGAAGCCGCGGCACAGAAGATCAAGGCCTGCGACAGTACCATCACGCCGTTCGTCTCGCGCGGGCTGAAACCCGCGGTCGCCTACACCTTCAGCAACATGCTGCACAATATCGGCGGCAGCTACATGGCCAACGGAAAATCCAATCTCTGCTCGGCAAAGGGCAAGGAAACGCTGGATACCTACAGCCGGCTGCTGCGCGACTATGGCCCGCCCGGCGTGGTCAACTACAGCTTCCAGCAGATATCGGCGCTCTATCGCGGCGGCCGGGCCGCGATGTCGTTCGAATCTTCCAATGAACTGCGCACCGTGATGGACGGCGGCGAGCGGCTCAAGGATACCGGCCTGGCGCCGTTCCCGGCGGGCGAGGCCGGCCAGGTGCCGACCGCGATCGGCTGGGGCATGGCGGTGTCCGCCTATAGCAAGCAGCCGGATGCGGCCTGGTACTTCGTGCAATGGGCGACGAGTCCGGAGATTCAGAAGCGCACGGCGCTGCAGGGGATCGCGCCGCCGCGGCCGGCGGTCGCCAACGATCCTGAATATCGCAAGTGGATCGATGCCGAGCCGGTGCGCAAGCAATGGCAGGCCGCGCTCGACGTGCTCGCCACCAAGGGATCCTCCGAGGTCGGCTACCCGATTGTCGCCAATCCGCAATCGCGCGAATTCATCGGCCAGGCCGTGCAGGACCTGATCCTGAAGCAGAAGACTGTCGATCAGGCCTGTGCCGATGCGGACAAGGCGCTCGATGCGCTGATCGCGCAGAAGTAGCGGCCGTCGCGATGTCGACGACCGCAATCCGAAAGGAAGCGTGAGCATGTCGGATGCCGCTGCGACTTTGACGCAGGATCGGCAAAGGCTGGAACTGTCGGCGCTCTCGGCGCCGGCGGTGATCTTCACCGTCGCGATGATCGCGTTCCCGGTCGTCTACACGATCTGGCTCGGCTTCCAGAGTTTTTCGTCGACTGGCCAGCAGTCCTTTGCGGGTCTCGCGAACTACACGAAGCTCGCCTCCGACTACGAGTTCTGGCACGGGCTGTGGGTCACCATCGCGCTCTACGTGCTCTCGCTGGTCCTGCAGCTGGTGTTCGGCGTCTGGCTGGCATTGGTGCTGTTTCACGCCAAGCGGCTGCCGGGCATCGTGCGGTCGATGTTCATCTCGCCCTTTATGATGCCGCCGGTGGTCGCCGGCATGATGTGGCTCGTGATCCTCGATCCGTCGCTCGGGGCGGCAAACTACATCCTGCAATCGCTCGGCCTGCCGCCATCGGAGTGGCTGGCTTCGCCGAGGTGGGTCATTCCGACCGTTGCGCTGATCGACAGCTGGCAGTGGACGCCCTATGTCGCACTGATCGTACTCGGCGGGCTACAGTCGTTGCCGCCCAGCGTCTACGAAGCCGCCCAGATCGACGGCGCTTCGGCGTTCAAGACTTTCCAGCGTATCACGCTGCCGCTGTTGCTGCCGACCATCGTCACCGCAGCCATTCTGCGCAGCGTCGATCTCTTGCGCTTCTTCGACATCATCTACATCACGACCCAGGGCGGTCCCGGCAACGCGTCGAACACGCTCAATATCTACGGCTTCCGGGTCGGCTTTGAATTCTTCAATATCGGCTATGCCAGCGCGCTGATGCTGACGCTGACCGCGATCGTGTTCGGCGCGGTGCTCGCATTCAACCGCCTGCGCGGCGCGGTCGCCTGGTAGATGCCGCGATGACCGACGCACCGACCACCGACCGCTGGATCCGCAATCTCAATCTGCTGCAGCTCGTTGTCGCCGGCATCATCATCATGACGCCGACGGTTTGGATGGTGCTGTCGTCGCTAAAGCCCTCGTTCGAGGTGACGGCCTATCCGCCGACGCTCGTTTTCTCGCCGACGCTGGAGAACTACGTCGAGCTCATGAAGACGACACCGTTCGTCAGTTATGCGGTCAACAGCCTGATCGTCACCATCGGCTCGACCAGCCTCGGATTGCTGTTCGGGATTCCTGCGGCCTTCGCCGTGTCATGGACCCGGATTTCCTGGCCGGCCATCCTGACGCTGGCGGCGCGCATGGCGCCCGGCACGCTGTTCCTGCTGCCGTGGTACGTCATGTTCCGTCAGGTCGGCATGATCGGCTCCTACACGGCGCTCATTCTCAGCCACGCCGTCATCACGCTGCCGATCGTGATCTGGGTGCTGATGCCGTCCTTCGACGGCATTCCGCGCAGCGTGTTCGAAGCAGCCCAGGTCGACGGCTGCAGCGTGACGCGCATTCTCTGGCGGATCGCGCTCCCGCTGGTCGGTTCGGGTGTCGCGGTCGCGGCGATCCTGGCCTTCGTCTTTTCCTGGAACTATTTCCTGTTCGCGCTCGTGCTCTCGAACGGCGACAGCAAGACGCTGATCGCGGCCGCCTTCAACTTCATCGGCGAAGGCTCGACGCAATGGGGCGCGCTGATGGCGGCGGCGACGCTGATCGCGCTGCCGCCCCTCGTTCTCGCCGCGCTGGTTCAGCGCTGGCTGGTCTCCGGGCTGACGCTCGGTGCGGTAAAGGGTTAGGTGCTCCGATGAACGTCTCTCCATCAGCCAATTCGGTCATGCGCGCCGCGGTCTTCCACGGCCACGAACGCATTACCATCGAACGCATGGCGATGCCGGAAGTGGCTGTTGGCGAGGTGCTGGTGCGGATCTCGCGCACGGCGTTGTGCGGCTCCGACTTCAAGCTTTGGCACAAGGGCGCGGAATTCACGGCTGGCCACGAAATCTTCGGCGTGGTCGAACAGCCAGGCCATCGCCTGCATGGCCGCCGCTGCGCCGTCTATATCCCGCTGCATTGCGACCGTTGCGCCGCCTGCACGCGCGGCGACACCCAGATGTGCCTGGAAGTGTCGAGCCTGATCGGCTGGAATCGGCCGGGCGGCTATGCCGAATATGTGCCGGTGCCGGAGAACTGCCTGCTGGAGGTGCCTGACGATATCGAGGACAGCCTCGCGCCGCTGCTGCTCGACGTGATCGGCACCTCGGGCCACGCCGTGCGGTTCGTCAGCCGCGTGGTGCCGCCGCAGGAGGCTGGCCCTGTTCTGCTGATGGGGGCGGGGCCGGTCGGGCTCGGCGTCGTGCTGGCGCTGCGTAGCCTCGGCTATGACGACATCCATGTGGCCGATCCGAACCCGACACGGCTTGCCATCGCGCAATCTTTCGGCGCAAAGGCGCACCCGGTCGGCGACACATCGAAACGCTTTGCGCTGATCATGGAGTGCTCCGGCGCGCATGCGGCGCGCAACCTCGGCATCGAGCTCGTGCTGCCCCGCGGCGCGCTGGTGCTGGTCGGCGAGAACGCCGCGCCCTGGACCATCGAGGAAGGCAAGGTGTTCCGCCGCAAGGACTTCTACATGATCCGCACCTTCTATTTCCCGATCGCCGATTTCGAGCCGAACGTCGCGCTGCTGCGCCGCTACAAGGACGAATACCGCGTCCTCGTCGACGGCGAGTTCGGCCTTTCGAGCTTGCCGGAAAACTTCGCGCGCTTCGCCAGAGGCGAGTTGATCAAGCCCGTGCTGGCGCTGGACTGACCATTATGGCCTCCATCTCGATCCGCAATCTCGTCAAGCGCTACGGCAGCTTTGCCGTGATCCCCGATCTCAACCTCGAGATATCAGATCACGAGTTTGTCGTCTTTGTCGGCCCGTCCGGCTGCGGCAAGTCCACGCTTCTACGGATTATCGCAGGGCTTGAGCCGATCACGGCGGGCGAGGTCTATATCGGCGACAAGCGCGTCAACGGCATTCCGGCGGCGCAGCGCGATATTGCCATGGTGTTCCAGGACTACGCGCTCTATCCGCACATGCGCGTCTACGACAACATGTCCTTTGCGCTCGAGCTGCGGGGGACACCGAAGGCCGAGATCGACGCGCGGGTGAAGCGCGCTGCGGCGCTGCTGCATATCGAGCCCTATCTCGACCGCAAGCCGAAGGAATTGTCCGGCGGCCAGCGCCAGCGCGTGGCGATGGGACGCGCCATCGTGCGCAATCCCAAGGCGTTTCTGTTCGATGAGCCGCTCTCCAATCTCGACGCCAAGCTGCGCGGGCAGGTGCGGGCCGAAATCAAGGCCTTGTCGCAGGAGCTGAAGACCACGATGGTCTTCGTTACCCATGACCAGATCGAGGCCATGACCATGGCCGATCGCATCGTGGTGCTGCAGAGCGGCGCGGTACAGCAATACGACACGCCGGAGGCGGTCTATGAGCGGCCGGCCAACCAGTTCGTGGCAGGCTTCATCGGCTCGCCGGCGATGAATTTCTTCCCCGTAGAGTGGCGCGGGGACGGCGTGGTATTTTCGCAAGACGGCGCGGCGGTGCCGCTCGGCGCGGAGAGTGGCGGGGCGCTGCGCCGGGCCGGCAAGGGCGTGCTCGGAATCCGTCCCGAGCATTTTGTCGTGGCGGCGGATCCGGCCGACGGCGTGGCGGTGACGATCAAGCTGGTCGAGCCGCTCGGCTCGGATACGCTGATCCATTTCGACCTCGCGGGCGCGTCGGCGATTGCGCGCGTCGATCCGTCGCTGCGGCCGAAGGTCGGCGACCTCCTCAGCCTTCGCCCGCAGCCGGGAAAGACCCATCTGTTCGACAGCACCGACGGCCAGGTGCTGCAGTGACTGCGCGCAAGGGGACCGAAGGTCGCGAGGCGATCGCGGATATGGCGTCGGGCGTGGAGCGGGTCCGTATCATCTGCCTCGGGCTCTCCGCGCTCGACCAGGTCTGGCGCGTCGACCGGTTTTTCTCAGGCCAGAGCGAGAAGGTCAGGAGCCTGGACTATGCGACGCTCGGCGGCGGAATGGCGGCAAACGCCGCCGTGACGGGTGCGCGGCTCGGCGGCTCGATCGCGTTCTGGGGCCGCGCCGGAGACGATGCCGCAGGGCGCGAAATGCGGTCGGCGCTCGCTGCCGAAGGGGTCGATGTCGCAAACTTCAGATTGTTCGTAGATGGGCGCTCCTCGGTCTCGGGGATCATCGTCGACGGATCAGGCGAGCGGCAGATCGTGAATTTTCGCGGCGCCTTTCCCGAGGCGGCCGACTGGCTGCCGCTGGATGACGTAGCGCAGGCCTCCGCAGTGCTTGCCGATCCGCGCTGGGTCGAAGGCGCAGTCGCGCTGTTCGGCAAGGCGCGCGCGCTCGGCATTCCGACCGTGCTCGATGGCGACGTCGCTGACGCCGAGGTGTTCGAGCGCCTGCTGCCGCTCACCGATCATGCCGTTTTCTCCGAGCCTGCGCTCGATTCCTTTGCGGGATCGGCTGATGATGCGTCCCTGAACAGGCTCGCGCGGTTCAATTGCCGGGTCATATCAGTCACGCGCGGCAGCGATGGGGTGAGCTGGTACGAGAACGGCCACCTGCAGCGGCGTGCCGCGTATCCTGTCTCCGTCGTCGACACCACGGGCGCCGGCGACGTCTTCCACGGCGCCTATGTCCTTGCGATCGGCGCGGGTCTCGAAGTGCAGGATGCCATGGCATTCGCGGCTGCGGCCGCCGCGCTGAAATGCACCCGTTCGGGCGGCCGCGCCGGAATTCCTTCCATCAATGACTGTCTTGCCTTCATGAGGACGCACCAATGAGAACGATCGGAAAAAACCGGGGCATCGCGCGCCTGGCGGATGCGGATGGCCACTTTCGCATGGTTGCGCTGGACCAGCGGCCGCCGCTGTTCGACGCCATCGCGCAGGCAAAGGGCATCACGCGCGATCAGGTCGAATACGCAGACGTGACCGCCGCCAAGCGGCTGCTGGTGGAAAGCCTCGCGCCGCATTGCAGCTCGATGCTGTTCGATCCGAACTTTGCGGTGCCCGCCGCAATCGACCTGTTGCCCGCGCGTTGCGGCCTCATCATGACGCTCGAGGAACACCGCGTCGAGGAGACCGCGGGCGGCCGCAAATCGCGCGCCATTGCCAACTGGAGCGTGGAGAAGATCCGCGCGATCGGCGGCGACGCGGTCAAGGTGCTGGCCTGGTACCGTCCCGATGCCGACCCCGGCATCAACGAACATCAGAAGCGGTTCGTGCGCGAGATCGGACAGGAATGTGCGCGCTACGACATTCCCTATGTGCTGGAGCTCCTGGTCTATCCATTCCTCGGCAGCGCCAATCACACCGCTGATTATGTGGAATCGCCGGGCAAGCTGCCGGGACTTGTGATCGACAGCGTGCGCGAGTTCGCCAAGCCGGAATATGGCGTCGACCTCTTGAAGCTGGAGAGCCCGCTCGCCGCCAACAGCCTGCCGCCGCGGGACGGCAGCGCGGCGGCGCAAGCCGCGCAGAAGGAGTTTGACGCGATCGGCGCGATCTGCCGCGAGCGGAACATTCCCTGGGTGCTGCTGTCAGGTGGTGCTGCGCCCGAGAAATTCGAGCGGGTGCTGGAGTTTGCCTATGCGGCGGGCGCCGGCGGTTTCCTTGCGGGGCGCACGATCTGGCTTGATGCCGTTCGCAGGCATTTCCCGGATCGCGCGGCGGTCGCGGCAAGCCTGCGCAGGGACGGCGTGGCGGTTCTGGAAAGTCTCAATGCGCTGACAAAGGCGAAGGGTGCACCGTGGAAAGCGCGCTTTCCCGGCTTTGGCGAGATCAAGCAGGAAGGCGATTTCGCGCGCGCGTACTAGCCGTGTCATGACTTGATCGTTATCAAGCGAGATCGCTGGATCCGAAAAATGGCCTTCTCCGTTCGCACAATCCAGGCGTTTTGCTATCGCTATCCGCTGTCGACGCCGGTAGTGACCTCGTTCGGCCGCATGCTGAACCGTCCCGCGGTGTTCGTTCGCGTCGAAGACCAAGACGGGGTTGTCGGTTGGGGCGAGGTCTGGTCGAACTTTCCGTCGACGGGCGCCGAACATCGGGCACGGCTCGTCAACGAGGTGCTCGCCGCTCCACTGATCGGGCGCGAGCTCGATGGTCCCGCGCAGGCTTTCGAGAGCCTGACGCAGGGTACCTCGGTGCTGGCGCTGCAGTGCGGGGAGCCCGGGCCGTTCGCCCAGGCCATCGCGGGAATTGATCTTGCGCTGTGGGATCTCCATGCGCGCCGGCACAGGCAGCCGCTGTGGCGATTGCTCGGCGGCCGATCCGGCAAGATCAAGGCCTACGCCAGCGGCATCAATCCCGGCGGGGCGCGGCAGACCGCCGAAGCGGCCGTGAAGCGCGGTCACCGCGCGCTGAAGCTCAAGATCGGATTCGATACCGCGATGGATCTCGCCAATCTGGCGGCGCTGCGCATTGTGGTTGGCGACGGCATGCTGGCGACGGACGTCAACCAGGGCTGGTCGATCGATCAGGCGCTGGAGATCGTGCCAAGGCTCGGCGAGTTCGGTCTGCGATGGCTGGAAGAACCGCTTCGTGCCGATCGTCCCCGGCAGGAGTGGCAGCAGGCTGCGCGCAAGCGCCGGCATGCCGCTGGCGGCTGGCGAGAACATTGCGGGCCGGGAAGCTTTCGAACAGGTTCTTGCAGAGGACGTGCTTGATGTCGTTCAGCCTGACATCGCCAAATGGGGCGGGCTGACGATCTGTGGCGGACTGGCGAAGGACATTCTGCAGGCGGGCAAGACCTTTTGCCCGCATTATCTCGGTGGCGGAATCGGATTGCTGGCGTCCGCGCATCTGCTTGCCGGCGCCGGAGGCGACGGTTGGCTGGAAGTGGACGTCAACGACAATCCGCTCCGGGATCAGTTCTGCGGACCGGTCTTCGACGTGTCCGAGGGCATGGTCGCGCTGAGCGAGGAGCCGGGGCTGGGAATAGCGCCCGACGTTTCTTCGATCGAGCGCTACCGCACGCTATAGGGCGGGCAGAACGCGATCGGGCCGGTGCGGCAATCGTGCGCAGCGACGTTGTAATGATCTGCTCGCGCAATCGTGTGCGGCCAGGCGGCCGGCGCCGGTCTCGCCAACCAATATTGGAAAAATACAAAAAATATACGATCGTTGACGGTCGGATTTATTGTTTATGAACGCAAGTTCCCTATATGATGGGTTGGCGAGGCGGTGGCGCCCCGCGCAATTCAGTTGGTTTTGAGGTCAGGCCCGTCGTTCAGGCGGGCCGTTGCCGTTTTGGGATTGCGGAAAAGATGAGCAGCTCCAACCGAACCGATCACATCCGTTTGACCTCGCACCCGGTGCCGGGCGCGAAGCACGAGTTTCCGATTGCGTGGGGCGCGGCGACCGCGCGGGAGCGCGGTCCGATCATCGGAACGGTCTCTCGACCGCAGGATCGCAACGTCATCGGCTCCCATGGCGGCTCCTATGCCGTTTATCGTGCGCTTGCGGTGTCGTCCGGCGCACTCGATCCGATCCGTCGCCCTGATCTGACCAATACTTATCCAGCCGCAACCATCGGGCCGTTCGAGCAATGGAGCGACCCCGAGCGCATTGTCGCGCTTGATCCGTGGGGGCATTTGGTAGCGGAGAATTTCCGCAGCGAAATAGCCGAAGGCACCGACATTCGTCCGAGCATTGCGATTACGCGGGCGCGGCTCGACCTGCCGGAGATCCAGGCGGCGCTGGCGGCCGGGCGCCTGGTGCCCGACGGCGAGTTTGTTCATGCCAACGGCTCTGTCTCCGTCGTCAAGATCGCCGTCGATCCGGTCTGGTACCTGCCGGGCATCGCGCAGCGCTTCGGCACCAGCGAGACCAATCTGCGCCGCGCATTGTTCGAACAGACGGCAGGCATGTTTCCCGAACTCGTCACGCGCCCCGATCTGCGGGTTTTCCTGCCGCCGATCGGCGGCACGACCGTCTATTTGTTCGGAGACGTCACCAAGCTTCCCGACCATCGCACCAGGATCACCTGCCGCGTGCATGACGAATGCAATGGCTCGGATGTCTTTGGATCGGATATTTGCACCTGCCGTCCTTATCTCATCCATGGGATCGAGGAATGCGCGCGGGCCGGGCAAACCGGCGGACTCGGCGTGATCGTCTACAATCGCAAGGAGGGGCGCGCGCTCGGCGAAGTCACCAAATTCCTCGTCTATAACGCGCGCAAGCGTCATGAGGACGGCGACGAGGCTTCCGCCTATTTCGAGCGGACGGAATGTGTCGCCGGGGTGCAGGATGCGCGTTTCCAGCAGTTGATGCCGGATGTCATTCACTGGCTGGGATTGAAGCGGATCGACCGCTTCATTTCGATGAGCGACATGAAGTATGACGCGTTGACGGGACAGGGCGTCGAAATCGTCGAACGGGTGGCGATCCCCGATGACATGATACCCGCCGATGCCCATGTCGAGATCGCAGCCAAGAAGGCCGCGGGATATTTCTCGGCCGATCCGGAACCGCGCGATCTGAAGGGATCGGTGGGCCGCTCGCTTGAAAAATACTGACGCCGCCGGACATTCATTGTGACCATTGAGGCTGCAGGTGCTCTTTCTCTTCTGAATGCCGGGGCCGTGCGCGATCGTGCGCACCGCATGCTGGAAATGGGGTTGAGCGACGAGCTTTCCGGCTTTCGCATCGACCTCGGCCGGCTGGGCGCGGCCGCCGATCTGGTGCTAGCGATAACGCGCGAGGCCTACCCGACGCTTGATGTTCCCTTTCATTCGCGCTGGCGACATTTCGTCGTCGACGGCGTCGATCGCTGGGCGGCGCTTGCCGATGCAACGCCCTGGCGCGACGCCCAGGAACGGGCCCGGGCTGAATTTGATCTCGCCATCATCAGCGTGCTGCTCGACGCGGGAGCGGGGCCGTCGTGGCGGTATCGTGATTCCGTTACCGGCACCGCGATCGGACGTTCGGAAGGCCTTGCGCTCGCGAGCCTCGAGATGTTCGCGCGCGGTCTGTTCTCGGCGAAGGCCGGCGAACCGCTGCGGGCCGACGCGGCGGCGCTCGAGCGGTTGACGATTGCGGATCTGCGGAGCGGCTTCCAGATCGGGGATGACAATCCGCTGGTCGGGCTGGAAGGGCGGGTCGCGTTGCTCCGGCGGCTGGGCGAACGGGTGTCGGCATCACCGCAAATTTTTGCTGCTCACGACACGCCGCGTCCGGGCGGTTTGTTCGATCACCTTGCAAAGGCAGGCGATCGGGGTTCGATTGCGGCGCCGTCGATCCTGTCGGAGCTTCTGCTCCGGCTTGGCACGATCTGGCCGTCACGGATCACCCTTGACGGAATACCCCTGGGCGATTGCTGGCGTTACCCGGTATTCAAAACCGAAGCGGTGACCGGCGGCTTGATGCCGCTGCACAAGCTGTCACAATGGCTGTCGTATTCGTTGATCGAGCCGATCGAGCGTGCGGGCCTGCGCGTGGCGGATATTGACGGTCTGACGGGTCTTGCGGAGTATCGCAACGGCGGATTGTTCCTGGACACGGGGGTGCTGGTGCTGCGCGATCCCGCCGATGCGCAGCGGGAGCATGATGTCGGCTCGCCGCTCGTGGTCGAGTGGCGGGCTTTGACGGTCGCACTGCTGGACCGGTTGGCGGAATTGTTGCGGCAGCGCGTCGGTCTCGACGCGGTCTCGCTTCCCCTCGCGAAGATACTGCAGGGCGGCACCTGGGCGGCAGGACGGCAATTGGCTTTTGAGCGCCGTCCCGATGGTTCGCCGCCGCTCAGGATCGTCAGCGACGGCACGGTTTTCTAAACGCGGTCTGGTCACTCGCAGGGGACAACAGCATGCAAGGCGTCACGATCGTGGACCATCCGCTGGTCCAGCACAAGCTTACGCTGATCCGCGACAAGTCGATTTCGACCAAATCATTTCGCGAACTCCTCAAGGAGATCGGAATGTTGCTGTGTTACGAAGTAACGCGCGACCTGCCGTTGACGGAAGTGGAGGTCGAGACCCCGCTTGCGCATATGAAGTCCGCCAAGATAGCGGGAAAGAAGCTGGTCTTCGTGCCGGTGTTGCGGGCGGGCGTGACATTCGTCGATGGCATGCTCGACCTCGTGCCGACGGCCCGCGTGGCGCATATCGGGCTTTACCGCGAGCCGCAGACATTCGTCGCGGTGGAATATTTCTTCAAATCGCCCTCCGACCTTCACGAGCGCCTTGCGATCGTGGTGTCGCCGGTTCTGGCAACGGCGAATACGGCGGTGGCCGCCGTCGACAGGCTGAAGGAGCGCGGCGCCCGTGACATTCGGATGGTGTGCCTGCTCGCCGCGCCGGAAGGCGTGGAGCGCTTTCGCGGGCTGCACCCCGACGTGCCGCTATGGACCGCCGGCATCGATCATGGCCTGGACGAAAATGCCTTTATTCTGCCTGGCCTCGGCGACGCCGGTGACCGCGCGTATGGAACGCGCTAGCTGAGGTCGCGCTCCCTTGCGATAGAGCACCCAGATCTGCTGCGCTTGGTCGTGTCTTCGACCGCCAGCAAGCGAACAGTCAGCTGTCAAAACGTCTCGGTAATCTTGCTCAGGCGAGGGGGACGATCCGGGTCAAATCCGCAGGTGCGCGCGGTCTGCTCGATCATCCGATAGGCCGGAACGAGCATGGTGATCGGGTCGGTGGCGGGGTCATCCTCGGCCAACCAGGGCAGCGAGCCACGCGGTCCGCCGCATAGATGCAGCGCGATTTTTTGCTCGCGCAATTCTTCTGCCAGTGCGTCCACCATGGCCGCCGTTTCATCCATGAGGCGCATCATGATAACCGGCGTGTGCGACGACAGCGCGGCGCGCGGCCCATGCTGCAGCTCGGCGGCGCTCAGGCCAATGGAAGGCAGGCGCAGGATTTCCGAAAGTTTGAGTGCGATCTCCCGCGCCGAGCCCAGGCCTAGGCCGCGCGCCGCCACGAACACGGCTGACGCCCTGGCGAGATCATCGGCGATCTCGGACCAGTCCAGCGCCAGCGCGCGGTGCAGGCGCTCGGGCAGCCTGTCGAGGGCTGACCGCAGCGCACGATCTCCTGCCAGCTCGGCAACCAGTCCGGCGCTAGCGGCCATCGAGCCAATCACGGTCTTGGTCGCCGCTACGGAGTGCTCTTGGCCGGCTTCGATGGGAACGACGAACTCCGCTTCGTCAGCCACCGGCGACGACGTCGCATTGACGATGGCGACGGTGCGGGCGCCGGCGTCGCGTGCCGACCTGGTCGCCGCGACAAGATCCGGGCTGCGCCCGGATTGCGAGATCACGATGAACAGCGCATGGCGCAGCATCAACGGCGTGCGAAATGCCGTGATCACCGAAGGAGCGCTGGCTGAAACGGGAAGGCGAAGCCGCGTCTCGACAAGGTATCTTAGGAAAACCCCGGCATGCCCAGAGCTTCCCCGGCCGCACACGACGCATAGCGGGGCAGAGCCGATCCCAATTCGCTGTGCGATCTCGCGCGTGGCGTGGCGGTTACGAACAATTTTGGCGACAACATCCGCGCTTTCTCCGATTTCGCTCGCCATCGCGGATGTTGTCACGGCTCAACCGCTCCGCCTTGCTTGCGCGCCGCCGCTCCCTTGGGATGCCGGTCATGATCCTTGGCGAGTTCGGCAAATACGCGCCGAAGATTGCCATCACAGTTTTTCAGAATGGCCTCGGCATCAACCCTGTCGACGCCCAACGCCAGAAGACCTGCCGTCTTGATGTCTCCGTCGGCCTGCTCAAGCGAGCGGGCCGCGTGCGACGGATCACAGTGCGCGATTTGCGCTACCATGGCCTCGGCGCGCCGCTTCAGCTTGGCATTGGTCGGCTGCATGTTTACCATCATGCCGCGGTATACTCGGCCAAGCCGCAGCATGATCCCTGAGGAAATCAGGTTGAGCACAACCTTCTGCGCGGTGCCCGCCTTCATCCGCGTGGAGCCGGCGATCAGTTCGCGGCCGGTCTCGATCAAGATCGGAAACTTTGCTGACGCGAGCAGTACGGTGCCGGGATTGTTGGCAACACTGATCGTCACGGCACCGAAAGAGCCTGCCTGCTGCAGCGCCGCGACAGTGAAAGGCGTTGTCCCGCTGGCGGCAACGGCGATCACCACGTCATGCGATGTGAGCCGCGCGGCATTGACCTGCATGACCGCATCATCGACATCATCCTCCGCGCCTTCGATGCTGGCGACGAACGCGCTGTCTCCGCCGGCGACGATGAAGCGGACGCGCTCGCTGGGCCAGGCGAAGGTCGGCGTCAGCTCGGCGCCATCCTGGACCGCCACGCGGCCCGAGGTGCCGGCGCCGACATACACAATGCGCCCATGATCGCCCAGCGCTGCTTTGGCCGCTTCGGTCGCCGCAATGATCGCGGGAAGGGCATGGCCGATCGCCGCGACAGCCGCAAGCTGGCCCTCCCACATCGCTTCCATCGCTGACGTCAGCGACCATGCATCAAGATCGGCAAAGCGGGGATCGACTTCTTCGGTGGCCATCTCGTTGATCCATGCGCCATCAAACGCGGAGCTTTGAAGCCTGTTCATGATCAGTTTCTCTCTTGGGGAGTTCGAGCCGCCCTCGCGCCACCAGTAACGCGCCGGCCGCCGCGTCGGCGTCAGGACACTTCAGGCGGGCGCGCAGGTCAGGTGTCAGCCAGGGCGTAATGGCATCCGCGAGCCCGCCTACCAGCGAGAGCCGGTCAATTCCTCTCGCCAGGAACAGATCAAGCAGATCGCCGATCGCATCGGCCGCGCGTTCGACAATGCGACGGCCGATCGGATCGCCCTGATTGGCGTGCCGCATCACGATCGGCGCGAACGCAGCGTAGTCTGTAGCCCTGGCTTCTTCAGACCAGGCCACCGCCTGATAAGGATCATGATCGAAGGCGTCCAGTATCTCTGAAAGTAACGGGGTCACCTCGCTGCGGCAATCCGCGGCCCGTAGCGCCAGTCGAACAACCTGCAGGCCGATGTCCGCGCCGCTGCCTTCGTCCGACACGGGGAAGCCGTAGCCGGCGAGACGTATTTCGCGGCCATCGATCAGGCCGACACCCACCGAGCCTGTGCCGGCTACCACGATGGCCCCGTCCGCGCCGCTATGGGCGCCGAGACAGGCCGCCAGGCCGTCGCTGATGAAGATAACGGACGCAAAGGGATGCGCGATCTTGTTGAGCGCCGCTTCGGCACCCCGGCGACCGAAACCGGCAAGGCCAATTCCGGCGTGCATCCGCGCGAAATCTTCGCGCTTCAGTCCGGCCTGTGCGGCTGCCGCTTCAGTGGCCTCCATGATGGACCGCCAGGCCTTCTCAAAGCCAATCCGCGTTGTGGCAGGTCCCGAACTCGCTGCACCCAGTATCTTGCCATTTTCGTCCTCGATCCGGGCGCGGCAGCGGCTTCCGCCGCCATCAATGCCGAGATACGTGGTATCTTTTGTTCCCATGGAAAGTTAACGCGAAGGTTTCGCTCCGGGTCCTCCCAAAGCTTCCTGGTGTACATATGAAGTCTTGAGGGGGACTCGCCTCACGAGTTTGTGACTGCCATTCTCGGATCAATACAGATGGGCCACGCTGGTTCTTCCCCTCTCACGATTGCCGCACGGCACATCTTTGACGGTGCCGACATGCGCGGGCCGGGGTCGGTCACGATGTCGCAGGGGCGGATCGAAAGCATCACCCTCGGCGAGGCGGGGGCGCGCGCCTCAATCCACCTTCCCGCAGACGCGATCCTTGCACCCGGATTCATCGACAGCCAGGTGAACGGAGGCGGGGGCATTCTTCTCAACGACCAGCCAACGGAGGCTGGCGTTCGACGCATCGTTGAGGCGCACCGCAAGGAGGGAACCACGGGCTGCTTGCCGACCCTCATCACCGATCGCAGCGAGGTGATCGAGCGATTGGCGGCGGTCGCCCGGGATTGTCTGAAGATTCCCGGCGTTCTCGGCTTTCATCTGGAAGGACCGGCCCTCAACAGGTCCCGCAAGGGCATTCATCCGGAAGCCGAGATACGCGTGCCCGATCGGCGCGATCTCGCCGCGATCAAAAGTTTTGGCGGCTGCGGTCGCTCCATTGTGACCCTGGCCCCGGAATGCGTGCCTGCCTCCATGATCGATGAATTGATCGGCGCCGGATTGCGTATCGCGGCCGGCCACAGCGACGCCACCGCAGCCGAAATCGCGCGGGCGGTCGATCACGGTCTCCTGGGGGTGACCCATCTCTTCAATGCCATGTCGCAGTTGAACGCCCGGGAGCCGGGCCTGGTGGGCGCCGCGCTTTGGGATGACCGGCTGTTTGCAGGGATCATCTGCGACGGCATCCACGTTGACCGCGCCGGCTTGCGTATTGCCTTCCGCTGCAAGGGACGCGATCGACTGATGCTGGTCACCGATGCCATGCCATTGGTGGGCACGAACGACCAAAAATTCATGCTGCAGGGAAGGCCGATCATGTTGCACGAAAATCGCCTGACTGGCCCCGATGGCACACTCGCGGGCGCTCACCTCACCATGATCGAGGCGGTGCGCAACGCTGTTGCGCTGCTCGGAATTCCCCTTGTCGATGCCCTCATCATGGCCTCTCGGACGCCCGCGGCATTTCTGGGCCTTGAGTCCGAGCTTGGACGGATCGCGCCCGGATACCGCGCGGACCTTGTCGCCTTCAATCCGGACTTTGAAATCGTCGGCACATGGATCGGCGGTATCGGTTCGACGCGATCGTCTCCACCATGGGCAAGACCACCGACCAATTGATCGAGATGGCCTATCAGGTCAGCCCGACTCCCAATTGCCGTGAACTCGACATGCTGCTGACGACCGGTGAGCGCATCAGTGGCTCGACGCCCTGTTGCGCACGCTGGAGCGGAGCAAGGATCTGCGCAAGCAGCGCGAGGCTCCAAGCTCGGTGAGTCTCACCTGCTTCGGCGGCGTTTCGTCGGAATTGCCGTTCAAGGCGTTGCAGGTTCTCGGACATCACGGGATCGTCCCCGACGGGTACGTGTTGTCGCCGCATTCGGCCAGTCTGTTTGTCCCTGTGGAGAACCGGGAGGCCGCGGTTAGGGCGTTGCATTCGCTTGTCCAGCCTGCTGTCGGGTAGGACCATGGGCGTTTTACAAATGGCGGGATGATCGAGTAGTGCCCCTGATTTGCCCGACGTGTCAAAATGTTTTCGCGGGTAAAGAATCCATGCCGGCGACCACCGTGCTACTTTGCATGGGGTTGTTTTCGATATTTTAGTTGGAAGCGAGGACAGCGCCGGCCTCGCCGATCTTCCGAGGTGATCGCAGCGTGGCTTGCCTGGCCGCAGCTCGCGCGCCAGGCGGCCCGCCTTCGCTGCTCCAGCCCGTCTTCGCTTTCGCTTCGCTCAAGCTACGCCGGACACCACGCTTCGTCCTTCAGCCCCGTGTGGCTTCGCCACGCGTAGCCCGAAGGGCGAAGCGTGGTGGGCCCGGCAGGACTCGAACCTGCAACCAGACCGTTATGAGCGGCCGGCTCTAACCATTGAGCTACAGGCCCCGCCGCGGAGCGGCCGAGAGGGCGGCCGGCAACGGTGCCGCCATCGTTTACAGGCATGACAGCGATACGGCAATGCCGGGTTGGGGGCCGAGAACAGGCTTTCATAAGCCCCCGCGCTTGCCTACAACCTGTCCCGCGTCATTCGTCATCGAACGCTTGAGGCCAACAATGAAACTCGCCCGGATCGCCTGCGCCGGCTTCCTTGTGTTTGCCGGCGCCGCCGCGGCGCAGGATGGAGGCAAGGCCATTACCAAGACCACAATCAGCACCCAGATAAGCCTTGGGACCGCGACGCCGGGCGGCGGCTTCCCGGTTTATGGCAATGCATTCGCGGAAATCCTGAATGCGGCCGATCCGGCGCTCTCGATCGAGCCGCGCAACACCAAGGGCTCCAACGAAAACATCCCGCTGCTGGAATCCGACCAGCTCGACATCGCGCTGGTGGCCGGCGAGCCGTCCTACGAAGCCTTCATGGGCATCGGGCGGGCGGCAACAAAGCTGAAAATCCTCACCGCGATGTATTCCAGTCCCGGCATGTTCGTGGTGCGCGCCGACAGTCCCTACAGGACGATCAGGGATCTGGTCGGGCAGCCGGTCGCGTTCGGCGCCAAGGGCTCCGGCCTGCCGATCCTGTCGCGCTACATGCTCGACGGCATCGGGCTGAAGCAGGACGAGGACTTCAAGTCGATCTATCTCGACCGCGCCGGCGACGGCCCCGCCATGGTGCAGGACGGCCGCGCAGCCGCGCTGTGGGGCGCGGGCGTCGGCTGGCCCGGCTTTGCCGCGATGGCGCAAGCGCCCGGCGGCGCACGCTTCATCGCGCCCGATGCCGGCGAGATCGCGCGCATCCGCGCCAAGCATACTTTCCTGAAACCGCTGACAGTCCCCGCCAACAGCTATCCGAACCAGCCGGCGGCGATCGATTCCGTCGGTTCATGGAGTTTTGTGCTGGCGCGCGAAAGCCTGCCTGACGATGTTGCCTACCGGCTGGCGCGCACGCTGCACGGCGCCGAGGCTGCGCTCTGCAAGAAGCTGCGGCAGGCCTGCGAGACGACGGCCGCGAACACGGTTGCGGCTGCGCCGAATGTGGCGCTGATCCATCCCGGCGTGATGAAATATTTTCGCGAGGTGGGGGTGGTGAAATAGGCGAATGGCGAGTAGCGAAGGGAAGAACTCGCTGCAGACCATTCGCCACTCGCCACTCGCCATTCCCCAACTTTACTTCTTCGCCATCGCACACGCCGGATCGAGCGGGCCGAATGCCTCATCGCCGGGGATCTTGGCGAGGATCTGATAATAGTCCCACGGATATTTCGATTCCTCAGGCTTCTTGACCTGCACCAGCCACAAGTCATGCACCATCAGATTGTCCTCGCGCAGTTTGCCGTTGCGGGAGAAGAAATCCTCGACCGGCTTTTCGCGCATCTTCGCTGCCACTTTGAGCGGCTCGTCGGTGCCGGCTTCCTTGATGGCGTTGAGATAGTGTATGACCGAGGAATAGACGCCGGCCTGCCACATCGTCGGCATCCGGTTCATCTTGGCGAAATAGCGCTTTGACCATTCACGCGTCTTGTCATCCATGTCCCAGTAGAACGACGTCGTCAGCAACAGGCCCTGGGCTGCCGGCAATCCCAGCGAATGGATGTCGGTGATCAGGGCAAGCAGCGCCGCCATCTGCTGGCCGCCCTTCAATACACCGAACTCGGCGGCGGTCTTGATCTCGTTCATGTTGTTGGGCGGACCCGCCGCGATACCGATGATCTTGGCCTTGGAGGCCTGCGCCTGCAGCACGAAGGACGATAAATCGGGCGTCGCGAGCGGCGGGCGCACCGAACCCAGCACCTTGCCGCCATTGGCGGTCACGACGGCCGACGCGTCGCGTTCGAGCGCGTGGCCGAACGCATAATCGTCGGTGATGAAGAACCAGCTGTCGCCGCCGCGCTTCACCACGGCCTGCGCGGTGCCGGCCGCGAGCGAACGGGTATCGATCACCCACTGCATCGCGTAGGGGGAGCAGAATTTGCCGTGGAAATCCGCAGCCAGGGTCGAATGTGTGATGAACAGTTTCTTCTTCTCGTTGGCGATGTTTTGCACGGCGAGGCCAACCGCCGACACCGGAACGTCGACGATCAAATCGACCTGGTCGACATCGTACCAGCGCCGCGCAATGCCGCCGCCGATATCAGGCTTGAGCTGGTGGTCGCCGACGATGATGCTGATCGGCTTGCCGAGCACCTTGCCGCCGAAATCGTCGATCGCCATCTGCGCGGCAGTGACGGAGCCCTGGCCGGTCGGCGTCGATGCCGGACCGTTCATGTCGGTGAGGACACCGATCTTGACCACATCATCTGAGACTTGCGCTGATACGGCGGTCGGCGCCAGCATTGCGGCCGCGAGTACTCCCAGCCTGGATAAGCTCTTGGCGAACATCCTGTCTTCTCCCTGGAATTGGCGCGTTGGCCGTTGGTGTCTGCAGGCGGTTTGTCCGCCAATTGGTCTCATTTGCAACTATTTTGCCCCGGCGTCAACGTAGCTGAATGGAGGGGTTTGCCTGCAAGCGGTACCCGGTTCTGTTTATTTCCGGTCCGATTCAGGGCATAGGCGAGCCATGACCTCGCCGCAGCGCCTGCCGACCTCGCTTACGCCGTTTGATACGGCGCTCGACGCCCTGCTGCAGGGCGTGGAACCGGTCGCGCCGGTGGAATTAGCGCTCAAGGAAGCGCTACGTTGCATCGCCGCGGAGATGCCGCCGCTCGAGGCTCATCCACTGCGCGACGTCGCGGCGGTGGACGGCTACGCATTCGGCGCGCGCGATCTGGTCGGTGCGTCGTCGTATTCGCCGCTGCCGTTGACGACCTCTCCGGTCTGGGTCGAGGCCGGCGAGACCATGCCGGAGGCTTGCGACTGCGTGCTGGATTCCGATTCCGTCGACCTGTCCGGGCCGATACCGCAGGTGCTGGCGGAGGCGATCCCGGGGCAGGGCGTGCGCCGGGCCGGGGGCGATATCGCGGCCGGCAGTCTCGTCGCAGAGGCCGGGCGGCGCGTGCTGCCGCGCGATCTCCTGCTGGCGCGCGCGGCCCGAATAGAGCGCTTGAACGTTCGCCGTCCGAGGCTGCGTATCGTCAATGTCCCCGGTGGCAGCGTGACGGCGAACCTGATTGCGGAGAGTGCGCAAGCCACCGGTGCTGAAATCGTCTCCTTCACTGCTGCGGGCCGCGATGCCGGATCGATCGCGGTGGCACTAGAGGATGGCGCATGCGATCTGTTTTTGATCGTCGGCGGCTCCGGCGTCGGGCGCACTGACGCGGCGGTGACGGCATTGGCCGCGCGTGGCAACATTCTTGGCCATGGCATTGCCCTGCAACCCGGCCGCACCTCGGCCGTCGGGCGCCTTGGCAAGACCCCCGTCGTAGTGCTGCCGGGCGCACCAGCTCAGGCCCTTGCGGCGTGGTGGACGCTGGTGCTTCCTGTGCTCGATCGCCTCTCGGGTCGCCGCCCGCGCAGGACGGTCAATTTGCCGCTGGCGCGCAAGATTGCATCCAGCGTCGGCATCGCCGAGATCGTGTTGCTGGAGCGAAAGCGGGATATGTGGATCCCGCTGGCGGTGGGCGAATTGTCGCTCGACGCGATTGCGCGTGCCGAAGCCTGGCTCGTGGTATCAGGCGGCTCGGAAGGATTTGCGGCGGGCAGCCCGGTCGATGCCTATATGTTGCGGGACTGATATGAGTTCGGGAATGATCAATACGCCCTCGGCAAAGGATCGCGACAGTAACGAGCAGGATCAGTTCCTGACGATCCTCTCGCGCGAGGATGCGCTGGCGCGTTTCGAAGCCGCGTTGTTCCCGCGTGCGGCGCCGGCGGAGAAGCGGCCGCTTGCCGGCACACTCGGCTGCGCGCTCGCCGAGGACGTGGTGGCACCGATCGACGTGCCGCCGTTCGACCGTTCCAATGTCGATGGCTTTGCGGTGCGTTCGGCCGATCTCGCTTCTGCCGCCGAGGCGTCGCCGGTGCGCCTGATGCTCAACGACGAGGTGATCGCGTGTGGTACCGCGCCGGTGCGGCCGGTATTGTCGGGCACGGCCACATCGATCGCGACCGGCGGACCGGTGCCGCGCGGCGCGGACGCCATCGTCATGGTCGAGCACACCCAGCCGGCGGGCTCCCGCGCGATCGACATCCGCCGCGCCGCGTCGCCGGGACAGTTCGTCTCCTATGCCGGCTCGGATATCGCCCGCGGCGAGGCGCTGTTGCGTGCCGGCACCATCATCGGCTCGCGCGAGATCGGGATGCTGGCGGCCTGCGGCATCGCGCATGTCACGGTCGCCGGCCGGCCGCGCGTCGCCATCATCTCCACCGGCGACGAACTGGTGCCGCCCGGCCAACCGCTTGCGCCCCGCTGCGATCTACGATACCAATGGCGCGATCGTCACGGCGGCAATCTCCGAGAACGGCGGCGAAGCTCATTTTTTCGGCGCGATCCCGGATGACGAAGCGCAACTTGAATCCGCGATGCGCAAGGCGCTCGAAACCAGCGACATGCTGGTGCTGTCGGGCGGCACTTCGAAGGGGGCGGGCGACGTGTCCCATCGCATCATCGGCCGGCTCGGCAAACCCGGCATCATCGCGCATGGTGTTGCGCTGAAGCCCGGCAAGCCGTTGTGCCTTGCGGTATGCGACGGCAAGCCCGTGATCATCCTGCCGGGATTTCCGACCTCGGCGATGTTCACCTTCCACGACATGATCGTGCCGGTGCTGCGACGGATGGCCGGCCTGCCGGCGCGTTCGGACGCCAAGGTGGCCACACGCGTGCCGGTGCGGATCGCCTCCGAACTCGGCCGCACCGAATTCGTCATGGTGTCGCTGGTCGAAGGCGCGGACGGGTTGATCGCGTACCCCACAGGCAAGGGCTCCGGCGCCATCACATCATTCGCGCAGGCCGACGGCTTTCTGCGCATCGATGCACTGGCCGATCAGATGCCGGCCGGTAGCGAGGCCGAGGTGACGCTGTTCACGCCGCATGTACGGGTGCCGGATCTCGTCATCGTCGGCAGTCACTGCACCGGGCTCGATCTCGTCACCGCGCGGCTGGCGCATGCCGGCCTCGTCGTGCGTTCGATCGCCGTCGGCAGTCTCGGCGGGCTCTCGGCCGCCAAGCGCGGCGAGTGCGATTTTGCGCCGATCCATCTGTTCGACGAGAAGACCGAGACCTACAACACGCCCTATCTCAGCGACGGGCTCGAACTGGTGCCGGGCTGGCGGCGCATGCAGGGCGTCGTGTTCCGCAAGGGCGACCGGCGCTTTGAAGGCTTGAGCGCTGAAGACGCGGTGCGCGCAACATTGGCCGATCCCTCCTGTATCATGGTCAATCGCAACCAAGGGGCGGGCACGCGGATCCTGATCGACCGGCTGCTCGGCGGCGCGCGCCCGGACGGCTACTGGAATCAGCCGCGCTCGCACAATGCGGTGGCGGCGGCGGTCGCGCAGCATCGCGCCGACTGGGGCATGACGATTGCGCCGGTCGCGCATGCGTCAAACCTGGGTTTCATTCCCTTTGCCGAAGAGCATTATGATTTTGCGCTGGTGAAGGCGCGCAAGCAGCGGCCGGCGGTGCAGGCCTTCTTCGATGCGCTGGCGTCGGAGCAGGGCCGCGCGGCGCTGGAGCAGGCGGGATTTCGGCCGGCCTGACGTGCGACATGTGAGAGGCCGTCGACAGAAACGGCTCGGGCAGGGACGGGAATGGCAAGACCGCTATCGATTGCGATCATCGGCGCCGGCATGGGTGGGCTCGCGACCGCCGCGGCGCTGCGGCGGGTAGGCATCGACGTCACCGTTTATGAACAAGCGACCCAATTCGCGCGGCTGGGCGCCGGCATCCAGATCGGCTGCAACGCCATGAAGGTGCTGCGCGGGCTGGGATTGGAAGCGCGACTGCGCGCGCAATCGTTCTACCCGCGCTCCTGGAACAACCGCGACTGGCGCACCGGCGAAGTCAAGTTCGACATGATTTTTGGCGAGAGCGCCGAACAGAAATTTGGCGCGCCCTATCTTTTGGCGCATCGCGGCGATCTTCATGCGGCGCTCGCCAGCGCCGTGCCAGGTCAATGCATCAAGCTCAGCCACAAACTTGTCGGGCTGGATGATGCCGGCGAAGGTGTCCGGCTGACATTCGCCAACGGTGCAAGCGTGGCCGCCGACGCCGTGATCGGCGCCGACGGCGTTCATTCGGTCGTGCGAGATATCCTGTTCGGTGTCTCGCCGGTGAACTTCACCGGGCGCATCGCCTATCGCACCACCTTTCCCGCCGCGCTGCTCGGCGGCGAAAAGATCGACGACTGTACCAAATGGTGGGGCGAGGACCGCCACATCGTCATCTATTACGTCAAGCCGGATCGCAGCGAGATCTATCTCGTCACCAGCCAGCCGGAACCGGATTTCCGGATCGAGTCATGGTCGGCGAAGGGCGACGTCAGGGAATTGCGCAAGGCGTTCGCGGGCTTCGACCGCCAGGTCGAGCAGGTGCTGGCCGCCTGTCCGGACGTGCACAAATGGGCAATCGTCGACCGTAACTCGCTGGAGCGCTGGGCGGATCGCAACGTCACGCTGCTTGGCGACGCCTGCCATCCGATGACGCCCTATATGGCGCAAGGCGCGGCGATGGCGATCGAGGACGCCGCCGTGCTGTCGCGCTGTCTCGACGGCGTGGAGCGGGAAGGCGTTGCGACGGCATTCCGTCGCTTCGAGGCGACCCGCAAGGGGCGCACCGCGCGCATCCAGGAGACCTCGCGCGCCAATATCTGGCTCAGCGGGAAGACCGATGCTGACTGGGTGTATGGCTACGACGCCTGGACCGTGCCGCTGGCGGCGTAAGGTCTCTCAACCCTGAATGCGCAACAGCTCGCTGATGATCCGTGGCTTCATCCAGCCGACATTGTCCACGATCTCCCTGCGCAGCGCGTCCTGCTCTGCCTCGAATTGCTCTCGAGTTCATGCCCTGGGTGATTCCTTGGCCGCCCGTCGCTGTAACGCCGAATGCTTCCAGCGCGACTTCATAGCGCCGCTTCCATTCGACCACGCGCTCGGTCATGACTTCCGTAACCGCCGGCACCGTGCCGGGATGGCCCGCCAGCTCACAGGTCTCCCTGGTACGTACATCCGCTGCCAGCATGAGTACGTTCCATTCATCGTATCCAATGAGCTTCAACTGGGCATACAGAAATGCACCATGTTCGCCGTCCCAGACCGTGTGGTCGATGACCAGAAAAGGCATGGCACGGCAATAGCCATGCCGCCTCGTCATTTCACGGTTGAAGGCTTCGGTGCGCTCATCCAGCCGCTTTTTGGCTGAGGCGAAAAGGGCGATGTAGTCGTCTGGAGTTGGCAAGATGTTGCGCGCATCATCCGGGGCGAAGCCAACTTCGCGCAGGAAGTTGCCGGCCTTCGGATCGTCCCAAAGCTCCCTGGGGAAGACGCGGGTCACACCATCCGCGTCCGGTGTCGGACGCAAAGTCTCCTTCAACCCGGTAAAGCTTTGCGGCTGCCTGCGCCCGAATATTGCCACGGTGGCCTCGCGTTCAATCCTTCGCGGCAAATCTATCGGCAAGTATGTCAAATTGAATTAATCCTGAATCTGACATCATGATCGAATCCATCAATCTTTAGGTAGTGAAGAGGCGTGCAGGCTGAGTCTTTCCCATCATCGTCCTCGCCGTGTGCGCGATTGCGCACCAGGCGGGGACGACGATGGGGGAGTCGAGTCAATCCCCATCCAGCGCCGCCAGCCGATCGGCCTCTGCAATATCGTCCATGGTGTTGGCGTTGAAGAACGGATCGAGCGGCGTCGTCGGCCATGTCACGGTGGCGAGCCTGAAGCGCGCGGTCCAGCGATCGATCTTCCTGACGTCTTCGACGACAAGCGCGTGGCGGAGTTCGTTCGCGTAGGGCGTACGCTCCATAGTCCGATCACCGGATGCGACTGGCCGTCGGAAGCGGCGACGGCAAGTTCGGCGTTCTCGGCTTGAGCGCGCCATGCAGCCGCGACACCAGATCGCGCGGCAGGAAGGGGCAGTCGGCGGCGGCGCTTAGAACGAGTTTTACATCTGGCCGGTTGACCGCAGCCCAGTCGAGTGCCGCGAGGATGCCTGCGAGCGGACCGGGAAAATCTGCGACGCCATCAGGGATCACCGGCAGCCCGAACGCAGCAAAGCGCGCGGGATCGCCATTGGCGTTGAGGACGAGGCCGTCGCATTGCGGCTTCAGCCGCGCGATCACGCGCTCAAGGATGGTGCGGCCGGCGATGGTGCGCATCGGCTTGTCGCCGCCGCCCATTCTGCGCGCCAGCCCACCGGCGAGCAGAACGCCGGGAATCTTGGCCGCGCCCCTCGCGTCAGTCATCGCTTTCGCCCTTGCGCTTGTGCCGCGCGGATTCCTCCTCGACATAATCGAGGTTCTGGTCGAACACGATTCGCTCCTGTCCGGACAGCGCGATGAAACGTTTTCCCCGTGTGCGGCCGACCAGCGTCAGTCCGACCTGCCGCGCCAGTTCGACGCCCCACGCGGTGAAGCCCGAGCGTGAGACGAGAATGGGAATTCCCATCCGCACCGTCTTGATCACCATCTCCGAGGTAAGGCGGCCGGTGGTGTAGAGGATCTTGTCGGCGGGATCGACGCCGTGGCGATAGATCCAGCCGGCGATCTTGTCGACGGCGTTGTGGCGGCCGACATCCTCGGTGTAGCACACGGGCGTGCCTTCCTTGCACAGCACGCAGCCATGGATCGCGCCGGCTTCCAGATAGAGCGAGGGCATGGTGTTGATCGCACGCGTCATCTCGTAGAGCCAGGAGGTGCGCAATTCCGCCTTCGGCAGCGCAACGCTTTCGACCGCTTCGAGCAAGTCGCCGAATGCCGTGCCCTGCGCGCAGCCTGAAGTCTGCGTGCGCTTCTTCAGTTTTGCCTCAAAATTGGTGTGGTGCTCGGTGCGCACCACCACGACCTGCAGGTCGTCGTCATATTCGACCTCGGTGACGACGTCGTCATACTTCAGCATGTTCTGGTTCAGGAGATAGCCGAGCGCGAGGTATTCCGGATAATCGCCGATCGTCATCATGGTGACGATCTCCTGCGCGTTCAGATACAGCGTCAGCGGCCGTTCCACCGGCACCCGGATTTCCACCGCAGCGCCGGTCTGGTCGGTCCCGGCCACGCGCTCGGTCAGCCGCGGATCCTCGGGATTCGGCACGATCAGGGGGGCAGGGGCTTTTTCAATCTTCATCATAGCGCGCAGGTTAGCATGACTTTGTCTTTGGGCTGATATAAGCACCGGAGTGAACAAGTCACGGTCTACCCGTCATGGCCGGAACAAGCCCGGGCATGACGGCGACACTGAGGCCGGCTCGGAGTATGTAATGAAAGTAATAGGCCTCGCGGGATGGAGCGGCGCCGGCAAGACCACCTTGCTGACGCGGGCGATCCCGCAACTGCAAAAACACGGCCTGCGCGTTTCCGTCATCAAGCACGCCCATCATGCCTTCGACGTCGACGTGCCCGGCAAGGATTCCTGGAAGCACCGCGAGGCCGGTGCGGCCGAAGTCCTGGTGTCCTCCAGCCAGCGCTGGGCGCTGATGCACGAGCTGCGCGGCGCCGCCGAGCCGCGATTGCCGGAACTGCTGGCAAAGCTTTCGCCGGTCGATCTCGTCGTCGTCGAGGGTTTCAAGCGTGAGCCGCACCGCAAGATCGAGGTCTATCGTGCTGCGAATGAAAAGCCGCTGCTGTTCCCCGACGATCCCGGCATCGTCGGCATTGCGACCGATACGGCGGTTGAAACCACGCTGCCGACCGCCCATCTCGACGATATCGAGGCGGTGGCGGCGATGATGCTGAAATCGGCGATCTCGCTCGAGGACGTGCTGGCGAAATGCGACGCTGAGGACTGATCAGGAAGATGGCGCAATTGTCCGACGATTGTTTTGCCTTCGGCGGTCCGATGATGTCGGTCGATGAGGCCGTCGGTCTTATTGCCACGCGCGTGACGCCGGTCGTGGATGTCGAGACGGTCATGCTCGCCCACGCCGACGGCCGCATTCTGGCGCACGACATTCTGGCGCCGCTGCCGCTGCCGCCCTTCACCAATTCCGCCGTCGACGGCTATGCGGTTTCGAGCCGCGAGCTGCCGCAGCAGGAAGAACTGACATTTCCGGTGATCGGCCGCGTTCAGGCCGGCAGTGCCGCCTCTGCGCCGCTCAAGCCGGGACACGCGATGCGCATCTTTACCGGCGCGCCGATGCCCGAGGGCGCGGATACCGTGTTCATGCAGGAAGATGTCCGCGTCGATGGCGACAAGGTCGTGCTTCCCGCGGGCCTTAAGCCCGGCGCCAATGTGCGGCCTGCGGGCGAAGATATTCCGGCGGGCTTTGCGGCACTGAAAGCCGGCCAGCGGCTGCGGCCGCAGGATGTCGCGCTCGCCGCCGCCTTCGGCCTGATGCAACTCGATGTCGTCAGGCGGCTTCGCATTGCGGTGTTCTCCACCGGCAACGAACTGGCCTCGCCGGGCGAAGCGCGCACCGCGGCGCAACTATTCGACTCCAACCGCTACATGCTGATGGCGATGTTGTCGCGGCTTGGCTGCGAGGTCGGCGATCTCGGTATCCTCAGGGACGACGGCGCCGCGCTCGCGCGCGCCCTGCAGGAGGTGGCCGGCAGCCATGATCTGATCCTCACCACCGGCGGCGTTTCCACCGGCGAGGAGGATCACGTCAAGGCGAGCGTCGAAAGCGTCGGCAGGCTGGTGCTGTGGCGGATGGCGATCAAGCCGGGACGCCCGGTCGCGATGGGAATCATCGGCGGCACGCCGTTCATCGGATTGCCCGGCAATCCGGTGGCGAGTTTTGTCACCTTCGTTCACGTGGTGCGGCCAACTATCCTGGCGCTATCAGGTGCTCGGCCGGAGCCGCTGACGCCGATGCCGGTGCGCGCCGCCTTCAGCTACAAGAAGAAGATTTCGCGCCGCGAATATGTCCGTGTCACCCTGCGCAGGGCCGCCGACGGCGCGTTGGAAGCGGTGAAGTTTCCACGCGAAGGCGCAGGTCTTTTGTCCTCGCTGGCGGACACCGACGGCCTAGTCGAGCTTGGTGAAGAAATCACGCAGGTGTCGCCCGGCCAGACGGTCGGATTCCTGTCCTATGCAGGCCTCACCAACTGATGTCCGTTGACGATGCTGGCTCCCTTCGCCATGGTCGGAGCATGACGACGACAAAACTCGATCTTGCCGGGCTGAAATGCCCCTTGCCGGCGTTGAAGACGCGCAAAGCGCTGAAGACGTTGCCACCCGGCGACCGGCTGGAAGTGCTCTGCACCGATCCGCTGTCGGTGATCGATATCCCGAACCTCATTCGCGAGACCGGCGACAAGGTCGAGATTACCGAGCGCAGCCAGGGCCGCATCGTATTTTTGATAGAAAAAACAAATGGCTCGATAGAAAATCCAAATGCCTGAGCCGTCGAATGGGCACAACCCGAGCGCGTCAATTAGACGACTTCACTAGGGCGTGCGATTGCCGGGTGTGACAATCGGCCCTACAAATCCGAGCATGAACTTCCCGACATCGAAGGCGAGCGCAGCGGCGTCTCCTGCCATGGTCAATGAGCCGGCGGCAAAACTCGGCAAATCGGCTGGCGGGCCTGAGTTCAGCGCGCTGGCGCAGGCCTCGATCCTGATCGTCGATGACGAGCCCGGGATGCGCAATTTTCTTATGCGCACGCTGGGGCCGCGCTGCAAGCATGTGGAGGAGGCGGCCGACACGGAAGAGGCTTCACGCATGCTCGACCAGAGCCGGTTCGACGTCGTCATCCTCGACAACATCATGCCGGGCAAGAATGGCGTCGAGTGGTTGGCGGAGCAGCGGGCCGTCGGCTTCTTTGCGGATGCGATCCTGATTACGGCCTATGCCGATCTCGACACCGCTATCCAGGCGTTGCGCGCCGGCGCGGTCGATTTCGTGCTGAAACCGTTCCGCTCGAACCAGATCTTGAACGCGGTGGCGCGCTGTCTCGACCGGGTCCGGCTGCAGCGCGAGAACTACGTGCTGCGCTATGCGCTGCGCGCCTCATCGGATCGCACGTTCCTGCGCGACAATCTGATCGGGACGTCACCGGCGACCCGCGGCGTGCGGGAAACCATTGCCCGCGTCGCCCGCCTGCCGACATCGATCCTGCTGACCGGCGCCTCCGGCACCGGCAAGGAAGTCGCGGCGCGCTCGATTCATTCGCTGTCCGACCGCGCCGACAAACCGTTCGTGCCGGTCAACTGCGCAGCCATTCCGCCCGACATGATCGAGGCTGAACTGTTCGGCCACATCAAGGGAGCCTTCACCGGCGCAGACAGCGGGCGTGAGGGCCTGTTCCTTTATGCGCATGGCGGCACGCTGTTCCTGGATGAAATCGGTGAGCTGCCGCTGCCGATGCAGAGCAAGTTGCTCCGCGTTCTGGAGGACCGCCGCGTTCGCCCCGTTGGTTCCGAGCGTGAAGTGCCGGTCGATCTTCGCTTTATCTTTGCGACCAATGCCGATCTGCAGAAGGAAGTGGAGAAGGGGCGGTTTCGGGCCGACCTGTATTACCGCCTGAACGTCATGCAGATTCATCTGCCGCTGTTGAAGGACCGCGGCGACGACGTGCAGGAGCTCGCCACCGTCTTCATGAGTAAGCTCTCGGCACAGCTCGGCATGCCGCCGGTTCCGATTGACGGCGCGGTCCGTGCCGCATTGGCGAGTTACGACTGGCCGGGCAATGTACGCGAGCTGCGCAATCTGATCGAGCGCACGCTGATCCTCGGCGCGTTTTCGGATGATTTCGCAGGGCCGCGAACCGATGGCCAACCGGCCGCCGCCGACAATTTGGCCGATCTGGAGCGCCGGCACATTCTTTCTGTCCTGAAAGAGACCGGCGGCAACCGCGAGGAAGCCGCGCGCAGGCTTGGAATCTCGCGCAAGACCATCGACCGCAAATTCGCGCTATGGAATGTCTGAGCGGGCAGGCAGCATGAACGAGCCGGCGCGCGGGCGCTCCGTTCGTTTCCGGCTGCTGGCGATCGCGCTGCTGCCCATGCTGGTCATCCTGCCGCTTCTGCTCGGGGTTGCCATCTATCGCTGGAATGCAAGGTTCGACGCCACCCTGATTTCGAAGGTGAATGGCGATCTCACCATCGCTCATCAATATCTGGCCCGCATTCTGGAAAAAACCGGCGTCCAGATCCGCGCGCTCAGCCTGTCCGCCCGCTTCCGCGATGTGGAAGAGCACGATCCGTTGTCCGCCGTGGCCAACCTGCTCGATAGCTCCCGCAAGGAGATCGGTCTCGACTTCCTCTACCTGATGGATTCGAACGGAAAGATCCTCGCCTCGTCGCCCGCGTTTGCGGGACGGCCCAAGGGGGATTGGCCGATCATCGCTTCGGCGCTATCGGGGGAGGCCCCGTCAGCCGGCATCGACATCTTCACCAATGACGAGCTTGCGGCGATTTCGCCTGTTCTTGCCGAGCGTGCGCGTCTCGACCTGGTGCCGACGCCGAACGCCGTACCGACCGACCGCAGCACGGAAACGCATGGCATGGTCGTGCATGCGGCGAGCCGGGCGGCGACCCCCGGGGGAGCGCCGGCGGCGCTTGTCGGCGGCATCCTGCTCAACCAGAATCTGGAGTTCATCGATACGATCAACGACCTCGTCTATCGCGAGGCCAGCCTGCCCGAGGGCAGCCGGGGAACGGCGACGCTGTTCCTCGACGACGTGCGGATCTCGACCAATGTCCGCCTGTTCGAGGGACGGCGCGCGCTGGGAACGCGGGTGTCGGCGGCGGTCCGCTCTGCGGTGATGGGCGAGGGGCGTACCTGGCTGGACAGCGCCTTCGTCGTCAACGACTGGTACATCTCGGCCTACGAGCCGCTGGTCGATAGCTATGGCAAGCGTGTCGGCATGCTCTATGTCGGCTTTCTGCAAAAGCCCTTCAGCGATGCGAAGTATGAGACGCTGGTGATCGTTGCGCTGGCATTCATCGTGATCACGGTGGCAACCGTGCCAATCTTCCTGCGCTGGGCGCAGTCGATATTCATGCCGCTCGAACGGGTCACGGCGACGATCGGCGAAGTGGAAAGCGGCAACCTGTCCGCCCGCACCAAACTGCCGGCGTCGGCCGACGAGATCGGCCGCGTGGCGGTTCACCTCGATACCCTGCTCGACCAGATTCAGGAGCGCGACCGCCAGTTGCGCGAATGGAACGAGGAATTGAATATCCGCGTGCGCGAGCGAACGCGGGATCTCGAGCATGCCAATCTGAAGCTGGAAGCGACCACCAAGCAGCTCATCATGTCCGAGAAGCTCGCCGCGATCGGCGAGATCACCGCCGGCGTCGCTCATGAAATCAACAACCCGATCGCGGTGATGCAGGGCAATCTCGACGTCATCCGCAGCGTGATCGGCGACGAGGCCGACAAGGCCAAGGTCGAGTTCCGCTTGCTGGATCAGCAGATTCATCGGATCAGCCAGATCGTCACCAAGCTCTTGCAGTTTGCCCGGCCGGAAGAATATGCCGGCTATGTCGAGCGCCATGCGCCCGGAAGCGTCGTGGCGGACTGCCTGCCGCTGGTGCAGCATCTCCTGAACAAGACGGAAATCGGCGTGGTGAGAGAGGATCGGGCCAGCCGCCTGGTCCTGATGAACCGCACGGAACTGCAGCAGGTCGTGATCAACCTGATCGTCAACGCGATCCACGCCATGCCGGACGGCGGCACGCTTGCGCTGCGATCGTTCGACGCCGAGCGGGACGGCAATCCGGGCATCGTCATCGAAGTGGCCGACACCGGCGTTGGCATGCCAGCGGATATGGTGGAGAAGGTGTTCGATCCCTTCTTCACGACAAAGCGTCGCGAGGGCACTGGCCTTGGTCTTTCCATAAGTCAGACATTAATCAAGCGCCAGCGTGGCCAGATCACGGTGGCAAGCGAGGTCGGCCGCGGAAGTACATTCAGGGTGTGGCTTCCGGAAGCCGACTGATCCCGGACGGATTGGACATTTTGTCCGGCAAGTCCGGACATTTTGTCTTGGATTGCAGCGCGGTCACTCACAAGTCATTGATTTCCTGCATCGTGCGGTCTGGCACATGGATTGCTCACTTCTCTTCAACAAGATGAAAGGGAGGGGGCGATGTCCAGCGGTGCGCAGTTGGGATAAGCTGTGCCGCGCATGTTCATGCCGGCAAAATCTCACCTCAATTGGCGCGCATGGCTGCGAGCACAATCAAAACATCAGGGTTGGATTCTCGAATGCGCGTGGCGATCCCCGTGCATTCTGGAACTGCATGGAACAGCGGATGGGGCTGTTCCACTGCATGGAAGACGGGATCGAAGACGATAAAACGCCCAGTTCAACAGTGGGCCGCAGGGGAAAATAGCGATGACGACAATCAGTAGCGCCGGGAGCATCCCCGGTGCAGGGACGGGATTCCTTGACAAAGAGCGGACGATTGCGACCGCCGGTTTCAACCGCTGGCTGGTGCCGCCGGCGGCGCTTTGCATTCATCTGTGCATAGGCATGGCCTATGGCTTCAGCGTGTTCTGGCTGCCGCTGTCGCGTGCGCTCGGGCTGAGCGCGCCGAAGGCATGCCCCGACATGACGCTGGTGCAGGAACTCTTCACCACCACCTGCGACTGGAAGGTCGCGAGCATGGGCTGGATGTACACCCTGTTCTTCGTGCTGCTCGGCATCGCAGCCGCCGTATGGGGCGGCTGGCTCGAGCGCGTCGGACCGCGCAAGGCGGGCTTCGTGGCGGCGCTGTGCTGGTGTGGCGGCCTCATCCTCGGCGCGCTCGGCATCTACACGCATCAATTGTGGCTGTTGTGGCTCGGCTCCGGCGTGATCGGCGGCATCGGTCTTGGCCTCGGCTACATCTCGCCGGTGTCGACGCTGGTGAAATGGTTCCCGGACCGGCGCGGTATGGCAACCGGCATGGCCATCATGGGCTTTGGCGGCGGCGCCATGATCGGCGCGCCATTGGCGAACCTGCTGATGAACTATTTCAAGACCCCGACCTCGGTCGGTGTCTGGGAAACCTTCGTCGCGATGGGCGTCATCTACTTCGTGTTCATGGTGATCGGCGCCTTCCGTTATCGTATTCCGCCCGCCGGCTGGCGGCCCGAGGGCTGGACTCCGCCGGCAAAAGCCAACGCGATGATCTCGCAGAACAACGTTCACCTCAACGATGCACACAAGACGCCGCAGTTCTGGCTGATCTGGTGGGTGCTGACACTGAACGTGTCGGCGGGCATCGGCGTGATCGGCATGGCCTCGCCAATGTTGCAGGAAATCTTCGCCGGCAAGCTGATCGGATTGCCCGACGTCGGCTTCAATCAGCTTGACGCAACGCAGAAGGCGACGATCGCTGGCATCGCGGCCGGTTTCGCCGGCCTGCTCTCGCTGTTCAACATCGGCGGCCGCTTCTTCTGGGCGTCGCTGTCGGACAAGATCGGCCGGAAGAACACCTATTATACGTTCTTCATCCTGGGTATCGCGCTCTATGCGCTGGCGCCGACCTTCGCGGCGATGGGGTCGAAGCTGCTGTTCGTGCTCGGCTTCGGCATCATCCTGTCGATGTATGGTGGCGGCTTCGCGACCGTGCCGGCCTATCTGGCCGACATGTTCGGAACCCAGTTCGTCGGCGCCATCCATGGCCGTCTGCTGACGGCGTGGTCGACGGCCGGCATCATCGGTCCCGTGGTCGTGAACTACATCCGCGAGTTCCAGCTTGCGGCCGGCGTGCCGCGCGACCAACTCTACAACACCACGATGTACATCCTGTGTGCCATGCTGGTCGCGGGCCTGATCTGCAATTACCTGATCAAGCCGGTCGATAAAAAATGGCATATGAGCGAAGCCGAGGTCGCCAAGCTGCAGGCGGCGACGGCGACCGCGGGCCAATCGGGACCGTCCGGTTCCTACGGCATCGGGTTCGGCGGGTTCGACGTCAAGGTCGCGCTATTCTGGGCCTTCGTCGGCATTCCCCTGGCTTGGGGCGTGTGGAAGACGCTGGAAAGCGCCGTCAAGATACTCTGAGCGTAAGGATGCCGCGGGATCGCCAGCCAGCGCTTCCCGCGGCGTCTTTCGACTCCTGTTTCCGCGCCATCGATCGATAAGTCTTCGCAATCGCTACATAGGATAGCTTTATTGATCTCGCGGTCATTTCGCGGTCTCATTCGATGCAGGCAAGTGTAGGTCGCGAGCGGTGATTCCGCGGCCCCGCTCCGGTAAATCCTTGCCATAGCCGCATAATCCGCTTGGCATCTGGCATGCCAGAGATTAGAGTCGATCTAATCAGGTCCAGAGAACGAGACGCTTATCAATGACTGCCCATGACGTGCACGAGGTCCGCTCGTTCGAACATCCAGGCGCGGGACGGAAGCGGGCCAAGGCGACCCCCAAGGGCCGCCAGGTCGACCCCACCGCCGCGCAAGAGATCGAGCTTCTGCTCGGCGACCGGCCGCGGAGCCGTGACGTCCTGATCGAGCACCTGCACCTGATCCAGGACAAGTATCACCAGATCTCGGCGGCGCATCTGGCGGCGCTGGCCGATGAGATGAAGCTGTCGTTTGCGGAAGTGTTCGAGACCGCAACCTTCTATGCGCATTTCGATGTTGTGAAGGAGGGCGCGCCTGACGTCGCGCCGCTTACCATTCGTGTGTGTGACTCGCTGACCTGCGCCATGCTGGGCGCGGAAAAGCTGCTGCACGAATTGCAGGACAGCGCCGGCCCCGGCGTTCGCGTGGTGCGCGCGCCCTGCGTCGGCCGCTGCGATACCGCGCCTGCCGCCGAGGTCGGCCATCACTTCGTCGATCATGCCACGGTGACGAACGTGCTCGCCGCCGCCAAGGCCGGCGATACCCACGCGCATCTGCCCAAATATGTCGGCTACGATGCCTATGTCGCCGGTGGCGGTTATGCGCTGCTGAATTGTCTGCGCTCCGGCGCCATGACGAAGGAAGACCTGCTGAAGTCGCTCGACGACGCCTCGCTGCGCGGGCTCGGCGGCGCCGGCTTTCCGACGGGACGAAAGTGGCGCGCGGTGCTCGGCGAGCCTGGCCCGCGGCTGATGGCGATCAATGGCGACGAGGGCGAGCCCGGGACATTCAAGGATCGCTTCTATCTCGAAACCGATCCGCATCGCTTCATCGAGGGCATGCTGATCGGGGCGCACGTCGTTGAAGCGACCGACGTCTACATTTATTTGCGTGACGAATACCCGGCCTCACGCGAAATCATCACCCGCGAAATTGCAAAATTGCCGCCGGGCGGACCTGTCCTGCACATGCGCCGCGGCGCCGGCGCCTATATCTGCGGCGAGGAATCCTCGCTACTCGAATTGATCGAGGGCAAACGCGGCCTGCCCCGGCACAAGCCACCTTATCCATTCCAGGTCGGCCTGTTCGGCCTGCCCACCTTGATCAACAACATCGAGACGCTGTGGTGGGTGCGCGACATCGTCGAGAAGGGCGCCGACTGGTGGAAGAGCCACGGCCGCAACGACCGTCATGGCCTGCGCAGCTATTCGGTGTCGGGCCGTGTGAAAAATCCCGGCGTGAAGCTGGCGCCGGCCGGCGTCACCGTGCGCGAACTGATCGACGAGTTCTGCGGCGGCATGGCTGACGGACACATTTTCCATGCTTACCTGCCGGGCGGCGCATCAGGCGGCATCCTGCCGGCCTCGATGGACAACATCCCGCTCGATTTCGGCACCCTGGAAAAATACGGCTGTTTCATCGGTTCCGCCGCCGTCGTCATCATGTCCGAGCAGGACAGCGTGAAGGGCGCGGCCTTGAACCTGATGAAATTCTTCGAGGATGAGAGCTGCGGCCAGTGCACGCCGTGCCGGGTCGGCACCCAGAAGGCGGCGATCCTGATGGAACGCCCGGTCTGGAACCGCGAACTGCTCGACCAGTTGAGCCAGGCGATGCGCGATGCCTCGATCTGCGGTCTTGGACAAGCGGCCTCGAATCCACTGACATCAGTGATTAAATATTTTCCGGAAGAATTCGTGCCGAAAGAGGCCGCGGAATGACCAGGATTCAGTTCGAACTCGACGGCAAGCAAGTCGAGGCCAACGCCGGCGAGACCATCTGGCAAGTCGCAAAACGCCACCAGAAGGAAATCCCGCATCTCTGCTACTCGCCGGAGCCGGACTACCGGCCCGACGGCAATTGCCGCGCCTGCATGGTCGAGATCGAGGGCGAGCGCGTGCTGGCCGCCTCCTGCAAGCGGACGCCGAGCGTCGGCATGAAGGTGAAGTCCGAGAGCGCACGCGCGGTCGCCGCGCAGAAGATGGTGATGGAACTCTTGGTCGCCGATCAGCCGGCGCGCGAGACCTCGCACGATCCCGATTCGAAGTTCTGGCACTGGGCCGAAAAGGTCGAGGTGACCGAGAGTCGTTTCCCCGCCGCCGGGCGCTGGCAGGGCGATACCAGCCACCCCGCGATGAGCGTCAATCTCGATGCCTGCATCCAGTGCGGCCTGTGCGTGCGTGCCTGCCGCGAGGTGCAGGTCAACGACGTCATCGGCATGGCCTATCGTAGTCACGGTTCGAAAATCGTGTTCGACTTCGACGATCCGATGGGTGAATCCACTTGCGTTGCCTGCGGCGAATGCGTGCAGGCCTGCCCGACCGGCGCCCTGATGCCCTCGGTGATGCTGGACGAGAATCAGACCCGCGTCACCTACGCGGACAAGAAGGTCGACTCGCTGTGCCCGTTCTGCGGCGTCGGCTGTCAGGTCACCTATCAGGTCAAGGACGACAAGGTCATCTATGCCGAGGGCCGCGATGGCCCGGCTAACCATAACCGCCTCTGCGTCAAGGGCCGTTTCGGTTTCGACTACATCCATCACCCGCATCGCCTGACAAAGCCGCTTGTGCGGTTGCCGAATGCGAAGAAGGACGCCAACGACCAGGTCGATCCGGCCAATCCGTTCACGCATTTCCGCGAAGCCTCGTGGGAAGAGGCGCTCGATATCGCCGCGAAGGGGCTTGTGAAGATTCGCGACGAGAAGGGCGTCAAGGCGCTGGCGGGTTTCGGCTCCGCTAAAGGCTCGAACGAAGAAGCGTATCTGTTCCAGAAGCTGGTGCGCACCGGCTTTGGCTCCAACAATGTCGATCACTGCACGCGGCTGTGCCACGCTTCATCCGTGGCGGCGCTGATGGAAGGGCTGAATTCCGGCGCGGTGTCGGCGCCGTTTGCTGCCGCCATGGACGCCGAGGTCATCATCGTGATCGGCGCCAACCCGACCGTGAACCATCCGGTAGCGGCGACCTACATCAAGAACGCAGCCAAGCGCGGCGCAAAACTGATCGTGATGGATCCGCGCCGGCAGTCGCTGTCGCGCCATGCCTGGAAGCATCTGGCGTTCAAGCCCGGCAGCGACGTCGCGATGCTGAACGCGATGCTCCACACCATCATCACCGAAGGGCTGACCGACCAGCAGTATATCGCGGGCTATACCGAAGGCTTTGACGAACTCGCCGAGCGGATCAAGGAATTCCCGCCGGAGAAGATGGAAGCGATCTGCGGCATTCCTGCCGAAACGCTGAAGGAAGTGGCGCGGGTGTATGCCCGCTCGCAGGCCTCGATCATCTTCTGGGGCATGGGTATCAGCCAGCACATCCATGGCACCGACAACGCGCGCTGCCTGATCGCGCTGGCGCTGACGACAGGCCAGGTCGGCCGTCCCGGCACCGGCCTGCATCCGCTGCGCGGCCAGAACAACGTGCAGGGCGCCTCCGATGCCGGCCTGATCCCGATGTTCCTGCCGGACTATCAGCCGGTCGGGCGCACCGATCTGCGCGAGCCCTTTGAAAAGCTCTGGCATCAAGAACTCGATCCGGTGCGTGGCTTGACGGTGGTCGAGATCATGAATGCTATCCATGCCGGCGAAATCACCGGCATGTATATCGAGGGCGAAAACCCCGCGATGTCGGATCCCGATCTGCAGCACGCGCGCGGGGCGCTGGCGATGCTCGACCATCTGGTGGTGCAGGATCTCTTCGTCACCGAAACCGCGTTCCACGCCGACGTGATCCTGCCGGCCTCGGCTTTTGCCGAGAAGAGCGGCACTTTCACCAATACCGACCGCCGCGTGCAGCTCGCGCGCGAGGTGATCCGGCCGCCCGGCGACGCGCGGCAGGATCTCTGGATCATCCAGGAAATCGGCAAGCGCATGGGGCTGCCGTGGAACTATGACGGCCCGGCCGATGTGTTTACCGAGATGACGGAAGTAATGCCGTCATTGAAGAACATCACCTGGGAGCGGCTGGTGCGCGAGGGGGCGGTGACCTATCCGGTCGACGCTTCCGACAAGCCCGGCAACGAGATCATCTTCACCACGGGCTTCCCGACCGCGAGCGGCCGCGGCAAGATCGTCCCGGCGAAGGTGATCGCGCCTGACGAGGTGCCCGATTCCGAATATCCGATGGTGCTGTCGACGGGGCGCGTGCTCGAACACTGGCACACCGGATCGATGACCCGCCGCGCCAGCGTGCTCGATCAGATCGAGCCGGAGGCGGTGGCCTTCATGTCGCCAAAGGATATGCGGCGCTTAAGCGTCTGGCCGGGCGATTTCATCCGCCTGGAAACCCGTCGCGGCGCGGTGGAGGTCAAGGTGCGCTCCGACCGCGATGTGCCGGAAAACATGGTGTTCATGCCATTCTGCTACGCGGAAGCGGCGGCGAACCTGTTGACCAACCCGGCGCTCGACCCGTTCGGCAAGATCCCGGAATTCAAATTCTGCGCCGTGCGCGCCGAAAAGGCGGAATTGCAGTCGGCGGCGGAGTAGGCGAGGGCAATCGATGTGACTGCGTCATTGCGATGATGGTGGCGCTTCACTTCGCCGGAACGACAAACACCTGCCCGGGATAGATCAGGTTGGGATTGCGGATCTGTTCCCGGTTCGCCTTGTAAATGACGGCATAACGCGTGCCCGCGCCGTACGAGACCTGGCTGAGGCGCCAGAGGCTATCACCGCGGGAGACGGTGGTGGTGGTGATCTTCGGCACGACGACGGTGGATGAGGTAGAACCTCCGTCTGGCAAAACGACAGCCCCTGCCGCCGCCAGTTGCGGCTGTTGTGGAGAAGCTGGCTCCGCGCGCTTGGCCGGCGCCGATACCGACGCGGTCGTTTCGGGAACGTTGAACGGCACTTCGGCGCGTGCGCGCACTGAGCCGGAGCTCGATGCCTCGTCCAGCCTGACACGGTAGCTGCCCGGTGCGACCCCTTCATTGATGGTGACGGCAAAACGTCCATCCGTGCCGGCCGTTACCGATGTGATAAAGCTGTCGTTGAGATAAAGCCGCAACGCCGCGCCGGGGCGCGCCTGGCCGCTCACATGGAACTTGCCGCCCGGCTCGATCTCGACCGTCTCCACAACCACTGCGCCGGCCGCCGGTTTTGCCGCCGCCGGTTGCGACAGCATGACAGTCGGCTTGTTCGGCGTGATCAGCGCCACGACCGGCCGGTCGGTCGCTTGTGGCTCAAGCGCCACCGTCACATTCTGTTTGGACGTGGTCTGCTTGCCGTCCGGCAGCCTGCGAGCGCAGCGTCAGGTCGTAGGTGCCCGATGGAAGCCGGGGCGGGACGATGACGAATTGTCCGGATTGATCCGCGACCGCGCGGTCATGTACTTCGCCATTGCGCAGCAGCTCCACCGTCGCGCCTGGCGCTGCCCGACCCGCGATCACGGCTTCGCCTGTCGGCTCGATGCGGGCAATGTCGAATGTCGGCACGCCGTCGCTGTTCTCCGGCGGTGGGGGCGATCCGGTCAGCGCGTCCACAATGGCGTTGGTTTCCGCTTTCGCCGTTGCGAGCGGGGCCACTCGCGCGTCCGGTGCAGCCTTTGAGGTCGCAGGTGCCGTCGTCGCAACGCATGGTGTCAGCCGGCGGCTCCCGGCGCACGTACTGAATGGCGAAGCACGGCCACGCCACCGGCGGCTACAACCGCCATGAGGGGGAGGACCATTCGGCTCATCGATATGGCAGTCATGATGCTCACCCGCCTGCCGGATCGCTGGCTCGTCCCTAGTTTATACCGTCTCAAGCAGGGTGGGTACTGGTTTGCGCCCGGAAAATGCAGTCTTTTCGGCGCCTTAGAGCCTACAGCCAGCCGACGCGTCGGAACCGCCAGAACAGGGCCGCGCATACCAGCAGGATTGTGCCGATCACGCTGAAATAGCCGTATTCCCACTCCAGTTCCGGCATATGCTTGAAATTCATGCCGTAGATGCCGGCGATCGCGGTCGGGACCGCAATGATGGCAAGCCATGACGCCAGCTTCTTGGATACCGCGGTCTCCTGCGCCTGGCCCACCAGCAGGCTCGCCTCGAAGGCAAACGCCAGCACCTCGCGGAGCGAGTCGATCTGCTCCTGAACGGTCCGGACGTGGTCCGTCACGTCGCGGAACAGCGGTTGCATCGTGGATCGCACCATCGGCAAATTGTCGCGCTCAAGCCGGCGGCAGACCTCCACCAGCGGCCCGACCGCATTGCGCAGGCGCAACAGGTCGCGTCGGAGCAGATAGAGACGCTCGATCTGCGCCTGCGTCATGGCGCTCGCGAGCACTTGCGCCTCCATCGTCTCGACTTCCTCCTGAATGGTTTCGAGCACCGGGGAGTAATTGTCGACAATGAAGTCGAGGATGGCATAGAGGATGTAGTCCTCCCCACGGGCCAGCGCCCGCGGACAGCTTTCGCATCGTTCGCGTACCGGCTTGTAGGACGTCGAGGCGCCATGGCGCACCGACACGATATATCCTTCGCCGACGAACAGATGCGTCTCGCCGAATGCAATGCTGTCGCCATCGAGTTGTGCCGTCCGCGCCACGATGAACAGGGCGTCGCCATACTGCTCGATCTTCGGGCGCTGATGGGCGTGGTCGGCGTCCTCGATGGCGAGATCGTGCAGTTCGAATTGCTGCTGCACGCGGTGCAGCACCGTGATGTCAGGTTCATGCAGTCCGATCCAGACCACATGGCCCGGCCGGCTGCGCCAGCTCGAGGCGTCATCGATGTTGATGTTGGCGACGCGCCGGCCATCGACATAGACGCCGGCGGCCACGACGCCTTCTGAAGATACCGCTTCCATTACGGGGGAGGGAGACGATGCTACGTTCATGGCTTCCTCCATCGATTGCTATGTTATGGCCTTTTTGCTTTCAATGAAGCTAGCATCCGAGCAAGCGGCGTCAAATGGAATGTCCGGCCGGCCAGTTCTGCCGGCTCACGCGAAATTGTCGCTGCAAACCGGTTCATAAGAGGGATTTGCATGCTGCCGCACGGCCGGAACGCTGGTCTGGCTCGACGTTGAACTGATGCGTTGCGCTTCCACAAATGCGCTCAGGATCGCCAGCGTCAGATCAGCGTGGCGGGCCTCGATCGATTGATCCAGCCAGTCCGGCAGTTCGCGTTGCCTCGACAATGCGCAATACCATTCACCGTCGTCATAGGCGAGCCGGCGGACCTGCCATTGCGGCAGCTCCAGATCGATCAGCGCGAGCGCCGCATCGGTCCAGGCCTGTGATTGGATCAGGCGCTCGACGCGGGCGGCCCTGGCGTTCTGACTGGCAGAAGGCAGGCGCCGGCAAGTCGCGTGGACGATATCGGAGAGGAATTCGGCGGTGACATAACCGGCGTTGCGGAGTCGATCACCGAGGTCAGCGGAGGTTCGCTGTTCTGAAAAAAAGTGACATGGGATCATCTCCGCTCGTAAGTCGGCTGTCATTGCGGCCGCACGTTCAAGGTGACCAGAACCTCATTTGAAACCGAGATGAGACAGGGGATAAAGAAATAGGGATTTCATAGGAGGCCCGCCTTGCCCCTCTCGCCTTGTGGGAGCGAGACGAGCGAAGCTCGCTCTTGGCGTGGATCAATCGCGCAAAGCGCGATTGGGACGGGGGCGCGTCTTTATGAGATTCCTATAACGTTCCTATCTCCCCCGTCTCGAAAACCTATGCGTCCGGTGGCACCTCAGTTCGGTAACCGCGGATAGCCGCACCTTCGGCTCGTGGTTCACGACGCACAGGAGCATCCCATGCTGGACATCGTCATGCTGGCGCTCGCCCTCGGCTTTTTCGTCGCGGGTATCGGCTACGCCTATGCCTGCGAACGGCTCTAGAGGAGTTCGAGCATGATCTTCGATTATTCGCTTGCCGGTCTCGTGTCGCTCGGCCTGCTGTTCTACCTGACTTACGCGCTGCTGCGGCCCGAGCGGTTCTGAGCGTGCCATGATCACGCTGGTCGAAGTCGTCCTGGCGTTCGTGATCACCTCGGCGTTCCTGATCGCGCTCATTCACCTGCTGCTGCCTGCAAAGAGATCCTGAAGGATTCCCGACCATGACCGTCATCGGCTGGATTCAAATTCTTCTGTACTGCGCTATCGTGGTCGCGCTCGTAAAGCCGCTCGGCTGGTACATGACCCGCGTCTTCAACGGCGAGCCCACCTTTCTTTCCCCGGTGCTGCGCCCGGTCGAACGCGGGCTTTACTGGGTCGGCGGCGTCGACGAGAAGCGCGAGCAGCACTGGCTGACCTATACGGTCGCCATGCTGCTGTTCCATGTCGGCGGCTTCCTCATCATCTATGGCCTGATGCGGCTGCAGGCGCTGTTGCCGCTCAATCCGGCGGAGCAGTCCGCCGTCGCCCCGGATCTGTCCTTCAACACCGCGATCTCCTTCCTCACCAACACCAACTGGCAGAACTACGGCGGCGAGAGCACGTTGTCCTATCTGACGCAGATGGTCGGCCTGACGCACCAGAACTTCCTGTCAGCCGCGACCGGCATTGCGCTGGCCGTGGCGCTGATCCGCGGCTTCTCCCGGTCCTCGATGCGCACCATCGGCAATTTCTGGGTCGATGTGACGCGCTGCACCCTCTATGTGCTGCTGCCGATCTGCATCGTCTATGCACTGTTCCTGGTCTGGCAGGGCATGCCGCAGACCCTGGGCGCTTACGTCGAAGCCACGACGCTGGAGGGCGCCAGGCAGACCATTGCGGTCGGGCCCGTCGCCTCGCAGGTCGCCATCAAGATGCTCGGCACCAATGGCGGCGGCTTCTTCAACGCCAATGCCGCGCATCCCTTCGAAAACCCCACCGCGCTGTCGAATTTTGTGCAGATGATCTCGATCTTCGCGCTCGGTGCGGCGCTGACCAATGTGTTCGGCCGCATGGTCGGCAACCAGCGGCAGGGCTGGGCGATCCTCGCCGTGATGGGCGTGCTGTTTCTTGCAGGCGTTGCCGTCACCTACTGGGCCGAAGCCAACGGCACCTCGACGTTTGCCGCGCTCGGCCTCTCCGGCGGCAATATGGAAGGCAAGGAGGTTCGCTTCGGCATCGTCGCTTCCTCACTCTTCGCGGTCATCACCACGGCGGCCTCCTGCGGCGCGGTCAACGCCATGCATGATTCATTCACCGCGCTTGGCGGCATGATCCCGCTGATCAACATCCAGCTGGGCGAAATCATCGTTGGCGGCGTCGGTGCCGGCATGTATGGCATGCTGCTGTTCGTCGTGCTGGCGATCTTCGTCGCCGGCCTGATGGTCGGCCGCACGCCGGAATATGTCGGCAAGAAGATCGAGGCGCGCGAGGTCAAGATGGCGATGCTCGCGATTCTGATCCTGCCGCTGATGATCCTTGGCTGGACGGCAGTCGCGGTCGTGTTCCCGCCGGCGGTGGCGTCGATGGCCAATGCCGGTCCTCACGGCTTCACCGAGGTGCTTTATGCTTACACCTCTCAAACCGGCAATAACGGCTCTGCCTTCGCGGGCCTCACCGGCAATACGTTCTTTTACAATCTGACCGGGGCGACGGCGATGTTCGTCGGCCGCTTCTTCATGATCGTGCCGGCGATGGCGCTGGCCGGCTCGCTTGCCGCCAAGAAGTCGATCCCGCCCTCGGCCGGCACGTTGCCGACCACCGGCGGCCTGTTCGTCGGCCTCGTCGTCGGCGTGATCCTGATCATCGGCGGTCTCACCTTCTTCCCGGCGCTGGCGCTCGGGCCGATCGTCGAGCACCTCGCCATGAATGCCAACACCCTGTTCTGAGCGACGCCTTTTGGAGTCTACGGTCATGGAAACCATGAAACTGCAGAAAAAAGTCAACGCGTCGGCCATGCTCGATCCCAAGATCGTCGTGCCCGCGATCCGCGCGGCATTTGCAAAACTCGATCCGCGGCTGATGATCAAGAACCCCGTGATGTTCGTGGTCGAGATCGTCGCAGCGCTCACCACCGTGATCTTCCTGCGCAATCTGGTGGCGGGCGGCGAGGGCCTCGCCTTCACCTTCCAGATCATCCTGTGGCTGTGGTTCACGGTGCTGTTCGCCAATTTCGCCGAAGCCGTCGCCGAAGGCCGCGGCAAGGCGCAGGCCGAGTCGCTGAAGAAGACCCGCACCGAAAGCAAGGCCAAGCTGCTGGAAGGCGCTGACAAGTCCTATCGGCTTGTCTCCGGCACCAGCCTCAAGGTTGGCGATATCGTGCTGGTGGAGGCCGGCGACAACATTCCCTCCGATGGCGAGGTGATCGAGGGCGTGGCGTCGGTGAACGAGGCGGCCATCACTGGCGAATCCGCCCCCGTGATCCGCGAATCCGGCGGCGACCGTTCGGCAGTGACCGGCGGTACGCAGGTGCTGTCGGACTGGATCCGCGTTCGTATCACGGCGGCGCAAGGTTCGACCTTCATCGACCGCATGATCAAGCTGGTGGAGGGCGCCGAGCGGCAGAAGACGCCGAACGAGATCGCGCTCAATATCCTGCTTGCGGGGCTGACCATCATCTTCGTGTTTGCGACCGTGACGATCCCGAGCTACGCGGCCTATGCCGGAGGCTCGATTTCGGTCGTCGTGCTGGTGGCGCTGTTCGTGACGCTGATCCCGACCACGATCGGCGCGCTGTTGTCGGCGATCGGTATCGCCGGTATGGATCGCCTGGTGCGCTTCAATGTGCTGGCGATGTCCGGCCGCGCGGTCGAGGCGGCGGGCGACGTCGATACGCTATTGCTGGACAAGACCGGCACGATCACGCTCGGCAACCGGCAGGCGACGGCATTCCGTCCCGTGCGTGGCGTCACCGAGCAGGAACTGGCTGATGCGGCACAGCTCGCGTCGCTTGCCGACGAGACGCCGGAGGGCCGCTCGATCGTCGTGCTGGCGAAGGAGAAATACAGCATCCGCGGCCGCGACATGAAGGAGCTCAACGCCACCTTCATTGCCTTCACCGCGCAAACGCGCATGAGCGGCATCGATGCCGGAACATCCTCCGTCCGCAAGGGCGCCGTGGACGCGATTCTGAATTACGTCGATGGCGGCGTCGTCAATGCCGTTGCCTCGGGGAATGCGGCGCGCGCACTGCAGTCGGGCGTCATGTCCGACGCAGCCCGGGAGATCCAGGCGATTGCGGACGATATCTCCAAGGCCGGCGGCACGCCGCTCGCCGTCGCCAGGGATGGCCGCCTGCTCGGCGTCGTGCACCTGAAGGACATCGTCAAGGGCGGCATCCGCGAGCGCTTTGCCGAGTTGCGCCGGATGGGCATCCGCACCGTGATGATCACGGGCGACAACCCGATGACGGCTGCCGCTATTGCCGCCGAAGCCGGCGTCGACGACTTCCTCGCCCAGGCAACACCGGAAGACAAGCTGAAGCTGATCCGCGACGAGCAAGCCAAGGGAAAGCTGGTCGCGATGTGCGGCGACGGCACCAACGACGCTCCGGCGCTCGCACAGGCCGACGTCGGCGTCGCCATGAACACCGGTACGCAGGCCGCGCGGGAAGCCGGCAACATGGTCGATCTCGATTCCAATCCGACCAAGCTGATCGAGGTGGTCGAGATCGGCAAGCAGCTGTTGATGACGCGTGGCGCGCTCACCACGTTCTCGATCGCCAACGACGTCGCAAAGTATTTCGCCATCATCCCGGCGATGTTCCTGGCGTTCTACCCGCAGCTCGAAGTGCTCAACGTCATGCATCTCGCGAGCCCGCAAAGCGCCATCCTGTCGGCGATAATCTTCAATGCACTCATCATCATCGCGCTGATCCCGCTGGCGCTGAAAGGCGTGGCGTACCGTGCCGTCGGCGCCGGGGCGCTGTTGCGCCGTAATCTGCTGATCTATGGCCTCGGCGGCATCATCGTTCCCTTCATCGGCATCAAGGCCATCGACCTTGTCGTCGCGGCCTTGCATCTGGCCTAATCCGTCAATGCGAGGAGCGAAGCGACGAAGCAATCCATCCTTCCTTTGCCGCACGTATGGATTGCTTCGTCGCTTCGCTCCGCAATGACGAAATAACGGAGAGCAACCATGCTTAGAGAAATCCGTCCCGCCATCCTCATCCTCCTCCTGCTTACCGCGATCACCGGCGTCGCCTATCCGCTCGCGATGACCGCGATCGCCGGCGTGATCTTTCCGAAGCAGGCGCAGGGCAGCCTGATCGAGAAGGACGGCAAGATCGTCGGCTCCGCGCTGATCGGGCAGGAGTTCAAGACCGATAAATATTTCCACGGCCGCCCGTCCGCGACCTCGGCGCCGGACCCGGCCGATTCCACCAAGACGGTCTCCGCCCCCTATAACGCCGCCAATTCGGGCGGCTCCAACCTCGGGCCCGACCAGCAAGGCGCTGGCCGACCGGATCAAGGAGGACGTCGAGAAGTTGAAGGCCGAGAACCCATCGGCCGCCGTGCCGGTCGACCTCGTCACCACCTCCGCCAGCGGGCTCGATCCCGATATCTCGCCGGAGGGCGCGCTGTTTCAGGTCCCGCGGGTGGCAAAGGCCCGCAACCTGCCCGAAGCTCGCGTCCGCGAGTTGGTCGTGGAGCATACGCAGGGCCGCATGGCTGGATTGCTCGGCGAGCCCCGCGTTAACGTATTGGCGCTGAATCTGGCATTGGACGAGGCTTCAAAATGACACCGGCTAGGCCGGCCCGGGCGTGAGGACTATATTGCCGCATGGTCCAAACCCGCCGCGACCCTGAACAGCGTCCCTCGCCGGAAGCCCTCCTGGATGCGGCCCGGCGCGAGGACAGCCGCGCGGGCCGGCTCAAGATCTTCGTCGGCGCCGCTCCCGGCGTCGGCAAGACCTACGAAATGCTGCAGAGTGCCCATGCCAGGAAGAAGGCCGGCGTCGATGTCGTCGTTGGCGTGGTCGAGACCCATGGCCGGGCGGAAACCGAAGCGCTGCTGCAGGGCCTCGAAGTGCTGCCGCGCAGGCGGCTCGCCTACAAGGAGCAGACGCTCGAGGAGTTGGACCTCGACGCGCTGATCGCGCGGCGGCCGCAAATTGCGCTGGTCGATGAACTCGCGCATACCAACGCCCCGGGCAGCCGTCATCCCAAACGCTATCTCGACGTCGAGGAATTGCTGTCCCATGGCATCGACGTCTACACCGCCGTCAACATCCAGCACATCGAGAGCCTCAATGACGTGGTCGCGCAGATCACGCATGTACGGGTGCGCGAGACCGTGCCGGACAAGGTGTTCGACCGCGCCGACGCCATCGAACTGATCGACCTCACGCCTGATGACCTGATCCAGCGGCTGAAGGAGGGCAAGGTCTATGTCCCCAAGCAGGCCGAGCGCGCGCTGGAGCATTATTTCTCGCCGGGAAATCTGACCGCGCTGCGCGAACTGGCGCTGCGGCGCACCGCCGAGCGGGTCGACGAGCAGTTGCTCACCCATATGCAGGCCAACGCCATCGACGGACCGTGGGCCGCCGGCGAGCGCATGCTGGTCTGCGTCAGCGAAGACCCGCGCGCGGCAGGGCTGGTGCGTTACACCAAGCGGCTGGCCGACCGGCTGCACGCGCAATGGACGGCGATCAGTATCGAGACGCGACGCAGCCTGCAACTGACCGACGAGCAGCGCGACCGGCTCGCCGACACCATGCGGCTCGCCGAAGCGCTCGGCGGTGAAGCGCTGACCATTCCCGGCGTCGGCCGCCGTATCGCCGACGACGTCATTCATTTCGCGCATGCCAACAACGTCACGCAGATCATCATCGGCAAGTCGACACGCTCATGGTGGTTCGAGCTGACGCGTGGTTCGGTCGTGCACGATCTGGTGCGGCGCGCCGGCAATATCAGCGTCCACGTCATCGCTGGCGACGAACAGGGCGTGGCGAAAGCCGGCGGTGCAGACCGCGGCGCGGCAGGAGCCGTTCAACCCGCGGCCTTATGTGATGGCACTGCTGTTCGTCGCGATCAGGTCTCGGCGCTGCCACGCTGATCCAACCGCTGTTCGGCGGCATCGAGAACGTCGATCTGGTGTTCCTCACCGCTGTGGTCGCCGTCGCCGCCCGCTTCGGCCTGTGGCCATCGCTGCTGGCAAGCGTCGCGGCGTCGCTGGGCTACAATTTCTTCTTCCTGCCGCCGGTCTATACCTTCACCATCACCGATCCGACCAATATCGCGGCGTTCTTCTTCTTCATGCTGATCGCGCTTGCTGGTCTCCAATGTCGCGGCGCGGGTGCGCTCGCAGGCCGATACCGCGATCGGCCGGGTGCGCACCACCGAATCGCTCTACGCCTTCAGCCGCAAGCTGGCCGGCACCGCGACGCTCGACGACGTGCTGTGGGCGACCGCCTACCAGACCGCGCTGATGCTGAAAGTGCGCGTGGTATTGCTGTTGCCGGAAGAGGGCGTGCTGACGGTGAAGTCCGGCTATCCGCCGGAGGACGAGCTCGACCAGGCCGATCTCGCCGCCGCCAACTGGGCGTGGAGCAACGATCGCCCGGCCGGTCGCGGCTCGGACACGCTGCCGGGAGCAAAACGGCTGTTCCTGCCGATGCGGACCGGACGCGGCGCGATCGGCGTCATCGGCATCGACGACGACCGGACGGGTCCCTTGCTGACCCCGGATCAGCGCCGCCTGCTGGACGCGCTGGTCGATCAGGGCGCGCTCGCGATCGAGCGCGTGCTGCTGGTCGAAGACATGGACCGCGTCAAGCGCACGGTGGAATCCGACCGGCTGCGCGGCGCGCTCCTGACCTCGATCTCGCATGATCTGAAGACACCGCTGGCCTCGGTGCTCGGCGCCGCCAGTATGCTGCGGGATCTCGGCGCCGGCCTCGACGACGCCCAGAAGAACGATCTGCTCGCCACCATGATCGACGAATCCGAGCGGCTCAACCGCTTCATCGCCAACCTGCTCGACATGACCAAGCTGGAATCCGGCGCCGTCGTGCCGAACACCGCGCGGCATGACGTCGGCGAGATCGTCGGCAGTGCGTTGCGCCGTGCCGGCAAGATCCTCGTGCATCACAAGGTGTCGCTGGAGCTCGGCCCCGATCTGCCGATGCTGGAGCTCGATGCGGTGCTATTCGAACAGGTGCTGTTCAACCTGCTCGACAATGCCGCCAAATACGCGCCGAGCGGCACGACGATATCGATCCGGGGAGCGCGCGATCAGGGAAGTGTCATGCTGCAGATCCTCGACGAGGGCAGCGGCATCCCGCCGGAAGAGCTGGAGAGCGTGTTTGACAAGTTCTATCGCGCGCAGAAAGGCGATCACGTCCGCCCCGGTACCGGTCTTGGCCTCGCGATCTCCCGCGGCTTTGTCGAGGCCATGCACGGCACGATCTCGGCCGCCAACCGCGCCGACCGCCGCGGCGCGGTAATAACCATTCGGCTGCCGATACCGGCTGCAAGCAACGCCCTGGATACCGCCGCATGAACGCCGCAGCGATCAAGGTTCTGGTCATCGACGACGAGCCGCCGATCCGAAAGCTGCTGCGGATGGGGCTGAGCACGCAGGGCTACGACATTCTCGAAGCCTCCAACGGCAAGATTGCGCTGGAGAAGCTGGCCGAGGGGCCGGCGCTGATCATCCTCGATCTGGGCCTGCCGGACATCCAGGGCCATGATCTGCTGCGCATGATCCGTGGCCGCAACGAGAGCGTACCGATCGTGGTGCTGTCGAGCCGAGGCGATGAGGCCGGCAAGGTGCAGGCGCTCGACCTTGGCGCCGATGATTACCTGACAAAACCGTTCGGCATGGATGAACTGCTGGCGCGGATGCGCGCGGCGCTGCGGCACCAGTTGCAGGTGCAGGGCGAGCGGCCGGTGTTCCGCTCCGGCGATCTCTCCGTCGATCTCGTGCGCCGCATTGTCAAGGTCGCCGAGCGCGAGGTAAAACTGTCGCCGAAGGAATATGAACTGCTGCGCGTGCTGGTACAGCACGCCGGCAAGGTGCTGACCCATCGCTTTCTGCTGAAGGAGCTCTGGGACGAACTGACAGACGCGCAATATCTGCGCGTCTATGTCCGCCAGCTCCGGCAGAAGATCGAGGCCGATCCGGAGCGACCGCAATTCGTGCTGACCGAGACCGGCATCGGCTACCGGTTGCGCGCGCCGGATTAGAAGGCAAGCGAAGCAGTAACGGGGCTGTGGGGCGGAGCGAGACCGTTGCCCGCTTTTGGACCCCAGGTCAGGATAGTGCGGTGCACCGTTTAATTGCCGGACCTATTGCTGGTAATTCGGCCTCAGGGCAAGCATAGTTGCGGTGTCACAATTCCGGATAGGTTCGTCGGCGTCGATGATGTGGACCCTCCCGGTCAACGCCGGTGATCTGTGGTTCGGACAACCGGAGTCCCGCCATGTCTGTTACGGTTCCCAGCGAAACACACCTCCCACACACCTTCAATTCTGCTGAAATGGGCGCCATTGCTCACCTCTACCGGGGCGAAGTCTACCGTTCGACGATCTGGAGAACGCGGCTCGACAACACGACCAACTGGGCGATCGTCACAATGGGCATCGCCCTTTCGACGACCTTTTCGAGCCCGGAGGCTTCACCCCTGCCACTCCTGCTCGTAGGCCTGCTCATTGCGGTGTTTCTCGGCATGGAGGCGCGACGTTACCGCTACTTCAATGTCTGGCGCGCCCGAGCTCGATGGATGGAGATGAATTTCTACGCGCCGATATTCACCGGTGAAACCCGCGACGATAGCTGGCAGGTGATTCTCGGGCGCGACTACACTGCGCCCCGCCACCACATTTCGTTTGTCCGCGCGGCGGGGCGGCGGCTGCGTCGCAACTACGTCTGGATTCTCGCCGTCCAGGTGATTGCCTATTACGGCAAGATAGCGATCCATCCGACGCCTGCATCGACCTTGGCGGAATTTGTCGATCGCGCCGCCGTCGGGCCGATTCCCGGCTGGATCGTTTTGATGGTAGGCCTTGCCTACAATTTCGGCTGGCTGGCGTTTGCGCTCGGCACGATGTGGTTCGACCAGCGCCAACACGGGGCCAAGGGCGACCGGGTGGCGATGGGTTAGCGGTAGCGCGACGTGCTGTGATTATGAACCTGGATGACGGCACTTTTCGGAAGTGCCGCAATATTCGACTTCAGCGCGGAGTGCGCAGCAAAGCGGACGTCCGTCGGCCACTTTGAGCCATTGGTTCGAACTCTAGATCGCCGTCATCTCGCCCTTGGTCCAGGCTTCGCGCAGCTTGAATTTCTGGATCTTGCCCGATCCCGTCAACGGGAATGCGTCCACGATAAACCAGTGTTTAGGCGTCTTGTGCGGGGCGAGCGAGGCGCGCATGTAGTCGATAAGTTCTTCCTTTTCGATTGTTGCGCCGGGCGCCGGACGGATGAAGGCGGCGACCTCTTCACCCCACCTCTCATGGGGAACGCCGATCACGGCGACTTCGCCGACTTTCGGGTGCTTGAACAACAGCTCCTCCAGCTCGCGCGGATAGATGTTCTCGCCGCCGCGAATGATCATGTCCTTCAGCCGGCCCTCCACCGTGCAATAGCCGCGCGCGTCCATCGCGCAGAGGTCGCCGGTATGCAACCAGCCGTCGGCATCGATCGCGGCTGATGTCGCGTCAGGCATTTCGAAATAACCGAGCATCACGTGATAGCCGCGGGTGCAGAACTCACCGATCGTGCCCACCGGAACGGTCTCGCCGGTGTTGGGGTCGATGATCTTGTTCTCCATATTGGGAAGCGGCAGACCGATCGTGTTGGCCTTGTCCTCGACGCTGTCGGTAGAGCGGGTTTGCGCGGCGACAGGGGAGCACTCGGTCTGGCCGAAAACAATCGTGAAGGGCGCGCCGAGCTTTTCCTCCAGCAGCCGCACCAGCGTGGCCGGCACCGTGGAGCCACCCGAGCAGATCGCCTTGACCGATGAGAGATCGGTCGCCGCGAATGTCGGGTGCTCCAGCATCGCGACCAGCATGGTGGGAACGCCGAGCATCGCATTGCCACGATAGGTCCCGAGCATTTCCAGCACCAGCCCGGGCTCGAACGCCTCGACCAGTACCGTGGTCGCGGCCTTCGATACTGCGCCGATCACGCAGCAGACGCAGCCGCCGGTGTGAAACAGCGGCATCGGGGTGACGAAGACATCGCCGGGATCGACGCCCATCCGGTCGGCGGTGTCGGCGCCGTTGTTGAGGAGGCCGCGATGGCGGAGCAGGGCGCCCTTCGGAAAGCCCGTGGTGCCCGAGGTGTACTGGATCATGACGGGATCGTCGGGGCTGACCGCCGGCAGTGTGACGCTCTCGTCGTCGCCTGCCGCGATGAAAGTATCCCAATCGTCGAAGCAGATGATCTCGCGCAGCTCGGGGCAGTTCGGCGCCACCGCCTGCACCGTCTCCAGCATCGGGTTGCCGCGAAAGCTGTCGACGACAAAGACGCCGGCCGAGCGCGACTGCTTCAGCACATACTCCACCTCGCGCGCGCGAAAGGCCGGGTTCACGGTGACGAGGATCATGCCGGCCATGCCGGCGCCGAATTCAAGCATCATCCATTCCGGGATGTTCTGCGCCCAAACGGCAATGCGCTCGCCTGGCTTGAAGCGCGACAGCAGCGCGCGGGCGGTGCGCTGGGCTTCACGATAAAGCTGCGCGTAGGTCCATTGTCGCCGCAGTTTTGGATCGGGGACGCCCGCGATCAGGGCCAGGCGATCGGGCGCCGCCTCAGCCGCCTTGCGCAAGAGATCGCCGAACGTCATCTCCCGCACCGCAGGCGTCGATGGCCCCGCGACGTGCGACTTCGTCAATGTCATTAGATCCTCCCCGGTCCGGGTACCGTGCCGTTCTTGCTGCCGGCGTTTCAGACGTTCCCCAGCGGCCAAAATGCCTTCCGTCGCCGGTCAATGCAAGCGAGCTGTGACGTGCGCGGAACTTTGCATGCCACCGGTGATTACTTTTTTGCCAAACGGAAGAAAGCCGGAGGAAGACGATGGCACGCAGATACTCGAAGAAGGCGTCGACCGACGTCAGGCGCGCGATGAAGAAGCGCAAGGTGGGTACGCTGAAGAGCGGCCGCTCGGGCAGGACGGTCAAGAGCCGCAAACAGGCGATTGCGATCGGACTGTCGGAGGCGAGGGCCAAGGGCAAGAAGGTGCCGAAGAAGGCAGCGAAGAAGCGGAAGGCTTCGAAGAAGAAAGCGAAGAAGTCGAAGCGGTAGGGCAGAAACCGCCGTCATTGCGAGCGAAGCGAAGCAATCCCTTATCTCCGCATTGCCGCGCTAGGGATTGCTCGGGAATGGCAAACCCGTCCGCTCGACCCGGTCTATCCGGTGGTGTTTTTCGACGCGCTGCGGGTCAAAATTCGCGATGAAGGCATGGTCAGGAACAAGGCCGTCTATGTCGCGCTGGCGCTCAATCCGGACGGCGAGAAGGAGGTTCTGGGCCTGTGGATTGAGCAGACCGAAGGCGCCAAATTCTGGCTCAAGGTCGTCAACGAGTTGAAGACGCGTGGCCTCAACGATATCCTGATTGCGGTGGTCGATGGGCTCAAGGGCTTTCCCGAGGCGATCGCCTCGGTCTATCCGCAGACCGTGGTGCAGACCTGCATCGTGCACCTGATCCGCAACAGCCTGGCGTTTGTCGCCTGGAAGGATCGCAAGGCGATCCTGCCTGCCATCAAGGCCATCTACCGGGCCGAGAATGCCGACATGGCGCTGGTCCGGCTCGAGGAGTTCGAGGACGAATGGGGCAAGCGCTATCCGGCGATCGGCCAGGCCTGGCGCCGCGCCTGGGAACACGTCGTGCCGTTCTTCGCGTTTCGCTCCTGGCGTCCGCAAGATGATCTACACCACCAACGCGGTCGACGCTGCACCTAGCTTGCGCAAGATCATCAAGACCCGCGCAGCTTTCCAAACGACGATGCGGCGTTGAAGCTGCTTTATCGCCATCAAGAACGGACTGAGTCGGCAGGCGCAACCGCCGCCATGGGCCAGTTCGCATTCAGTTCGGCTGCGTTCGATCGGCGCATGACCAAAGTGTGATCAGCGCGTCGGCGGCCCGAGTTTGGCCATCAGCAACTCTGTAAAGGCGGGCCATGGCCGCCTGCGGCGGCTGCGGCCTTGACAGGCTTGCTCACTGTTAGCCCGAATACAATGTCGGCTGATACGACCGCTCAATTCACAGAGGCTTCCACAACGCCACGAGGCTTGGCGCCCGCCACGATCGCGCGGGCTGCGCTTCGCTCCCTTGAACCAGCGCGATGGGCTTGGCTGATGACTATCCAGCCAGACCTGGATCAGTGGCGCAGCCTGGGATTCCGGCCTTCGAACCGCTCATGCCGGATCTCCGTGCCAAGGCGTGGCGGCAAGGCACGGCATAGGATCGTCACCTGGCTAGTCGGTTCGGCGAACTGCGATGAAGCGGAATTCTCAGAGCGCGGTCCAGCGAAGTTGGCGCCCGATTCCTTTCAAATGTCGAGCACCATGCGCAGCTGCTTCGCTTTCACGCTGCCACCGCGCAATCCCGTCAGCCTCGACCGCCGACGGCAGCGCCGCTTCCGATGCGAAAGCCGCCGCGCTGCCGTCGGCTCGCACCGCGTTCCGCTCCGCTACCCAACGGCTCAGTTCAGAGCCGTCAAGCCCGAGCTCCTCGACCACCAATTTCGCCGAGCGACCGCTGTAGACGACAAGCTCAACAGCGCGCCATCGATATTGCGTCCGACTATGATCGCCCGCCGTTGACGCTGCGCCATTGGACATCTTCTCGCCCGTTAGCCCACAACACGTCACCACCAATTTTTCGGAGTTCCACCGCCGTCATTGCGAGCGATAGCGAAGCCATCCCTCATCTCCTCATTGCCGCGCTAGGGATTGCTTCGCTTCGCTCGCAATGACGGGAGAGACCTCACCCCGCCTTGCGGTGCCGGGCGGTGGAACGGTGCGTCTTCTTCGCTGTCCGGCGTGCCGGCGCCCGCCGCGCAGTCGAGCCATGCGTCCGCCGTTTCGTCGCCGATTTTCCCTTCAGGCTCGCCTTCAGTGCGTCCATCAGGTTGACGACGTTGTCGGGCTTCTCCTCGCGCTCGGCGACCTTGATTGGCTTGCCGGAGGCCTTGCGGCGCACCAATGCCTTCAGCGCATCCTCATATTCGTCCTTGAATTTCGAGGGATCGAAATGCGCGGCCTTGGTGTGGAGGATGTGGCTCGCGAGTTCGACCATGTCCCTGGTGATCTTAGGCGTCTTTATGCCGTCGAAATAGTCCACCTCGTCGCGCAGCTCGTAAGGATATCGCAGCGTGGTGCCGAGCAGGCCCTTGCCGAGCGGCTCGATCGCTATCATGTGCTCGCGGTTGGTCAGTACGACACGCGCCAGCGCGACCCGGTCCTCATCCTTCATGGCGTCCCGGATCACGGCGAAGGCGTCGATGGCGGCCTTGCCGTCGGGCGCGATGTAATAGGGATGGTTGTAATAGCGCTTGTCGATTTCGTCTCGCGGGACAAAACTGTCGATCTCAATGGTGTGGTTGCTCTCGATCTGGACGGCCTCAAGCTCTTCCTTTTCGATCTCGACATACTGGCCCTTCTTCAGCTCATAGCCGCGGCCCTTCTGGTCGCTTTCGACGATATCGCCGGTTTCGGCGTCGACCATCTGCTGCTTCAGGCGGTTGCCGGTCTCCCTGTTGATCATGTGAAAGCGGGTTTTCTCGACCGATGTCGAGGCCGGATACAGCACCACCGGGCACGACACCAAAGAGAGCTTTAGCGAGCCTTTCCAGTAGGCACGGGGGGCCATTGCAGTCTCCGGCATGGTTGGGTTTGGGAACTTCAACGGCTAGTATGGGTTTTCGTTCCGGGTATTGCCCGGGGCGCGGTGTTGATCGAGGTTTGGGCCGTGGCGTTGAAGAAACTCAGCACGTACCGGAAGAAGCGCGATTTCGGCAAGACGGCGGAGCCATCCGGCGACGTCAAGGTCCGGCCTGCGAAGCAGCGGCGCTTTGTGATCCAGAAGCATGACGCAACGCGCCTGCATTACGATCTCCGGCTGGAATTCGACGGCGTATTCAAATCCTGGGCGGTCACCAAGGGGCCGTCACTCGATCCGCATGACAAGCGGCTGGCGGTCGAGGTCGAGGACCATCCGCTCGATTACGGCGATTTCGAAGGCACCATTCCCGAGGGCCAGTACGGCGGCGGCACCGTGATGTTGTGGGATCGCGGCACCTGGGAATCCGATGATCCCGAGCGCGGTTTCAAGAAGGGCGACCTGAAATTCACCCTGCACGGCGACAAGCTGCATGGCAGCTGGGTGCTGGTGCGGATGAAAGGCGACCGCTACGGCGGCAAGCGCACCAACTGGCTCCTGATCAAGCACCGCGACGAATTCGCCAAGGAAGGCGAGGCCAACGACATCCTCGAAAACGACCGTTCGGTCGCCTCGGGCCGAGCGATGACGCAGATCGCGCAAGGCAAGGGCAAGGCGCCAAAGCCGTTCATGCTGGCCAAGGGCAGGACAAAGGCCGACGCAGTCTGGCACTCGAACCGGGGCGAAGCGGCTGACGCGCGCACCGGCAGGAAAACGGCAGCGCTGCGAGCCACCCCGGCGACCAAGACCCGCACACCCGCACCGGCGGCCAAGCCGAAGAAAGTCGCGGCTATGCCCGACTTCGTGGCGCCGCAACTTTGCACGGTGGTCGAGCGGCCGCCCGGCGGCGAGGGCTGGTGCCATGAGATCAAGTTCGACGGCTACCGCGTGCAATTGCGGGTCGAGGACGGCGATGCGGCGCTCTACACCCGCAAGGGCCTCAACTGGAGCGACAAATTCAAGGCGATCGCGGAGGAAGCGACGTCGCTTCCGAACGTGCTGATCGATGGTGAGATCGTCGCGCTCGACCATCACGGTGCGCCGAACTTTTCGAGCCTGCAGGCGGCGCTGTCGGAAGGCGACAGCGAAAGCCTGATCTTCTATGCGTTCGACCTGCTGTTCGCCGGTGGCGAGGATCTTCGCAGCCTTCCGCTCGCTCAGCGCAAGGCGCGGCTGAAGAAATTGCTGGATGCGCGCAAGGGCAAGCAAAAGCAGATCCGCTATGTCGAGCATTTCGAAAGCGGTGGCGATGCCGTCCTGCAATCGGCCTGCAAGTTGGAGCTGGAAGGCATCGTCTCCAAGAAGCTCGACGCGCCCTATCGCTCGGGCCGTTCGGAGAGCTGGACCAAGGCGAAATGCCGGGCCGGGCACGAGGTGGTGCTGGGCGGCTGGAAGACCACCAACGGCAAATTCCGCTCGCTGATGGCCGGCGTCTATCGCGGCGATCATCTCGCCTTCGTCGGCATGGTCGGCACCGGCTTCGGGCAGGACAAGGTCCGCCGCATTATGCCGGCGCTGAAGGCGGCGGCATCCGACAAAAGCCCGTTTGGCGGCAAGAACGCGCCGAGGAAAGCCCGCGATGTGCATTGGCTGAAACCGGAGCTGGTTGCCGAGATCGAATTCGCGGGCTTCACCGCCGACGGCAATATCCGCCAGGCAGCGTTCAAGGGCCTGCGGCAGGACAAGCCGGCCAAGGAAGTGGAGGCGGAAATGCCATCCAAGGCTGACGTCGCGCAGCCCAGACCGGGCAAGAGTAACGGCAAGGCGGCGGCGCGTACGAAGCCTGCGGCGGGCAAGGCGGCCGAAGTCATGGGCGTGGTGATCTCGAAGCCCGACAAGGAGCTGTGGCCCGATGCCGGCGACGGCGAGGGCGTCACCAAGCTCGATCTTGCGCAGTATTTCGAGGCGGTCGGCGAATGGATGATCGGCCACCTCAAGGGCCGTCCGTGCTCGATTGTCCGCGCGCCCGACGGCATCCACGGCGAAAAATTCTTTCAGCGCCATGCCATGCCGGGCGCGTCCAACTTGTTCGAACTGGCCAAGGTCTCGGGCGACCGCAAACCCTATCTACAGATCGACCGGGTCGAGGCGTTGGCGGCGGTGGCGCAGATCGGCGGACTGGAGCTGCATCCCTGGAATTGCGCGCCTGATGCCTATGACACGCCGGGCCGGCTGGTGTTCGATCTCGATCCCGCACCCAACGTTGAATTCTCCGATGTCATCGAGGCGGCAAAGGACATGCGCCAACGCCTTACCGCCGTCGGCCTTGAAAGCTTCTGCAAGACCACTGGCGGCAAGGGCCTGCACGTCGTGACGCCGTTGCTCCACGGCGCAAGGGATAAGGTCACCTGGAAGGAAGCCAAGGCGTTCGCGCAAGGCATCTGCCAGTGGATGGCGAACGACGACCCCGAGCGTTATCTCCTCAACATGTCCAAGAAGCTGCGCAAGGGAAAAATCTTCCTCGACTATCTCCGCAACGACCGGATGTCGACGGCGGTTGCCGTGCTGTCGCCCCGTGCGCGCGAGGGCGCCACCGTCTCGATGCCGCTGACCTGGGCGCAGGTGCGCGGCGATCTCGATCCGAAGAAATATACGGTGCGCACGGTGCCGGCATTGCTCGCGAAGACGAAAGCGTGGGAGAATTATGATGACGCGGCGGCGCCGATCAAGGCGGCGATGAAGAGGCTGGCGTCGCAGTAGGTGTCATGCCCAGCGCATGCGGGGCATCGAGTACGTTGCGGCTTTGACCGCGCGGGGCAAGGTGGGCACCGCTGCGCCTTTGCCCACCTTGCGATTTTTTGCGATTTTCCGATCCGTTCAAAGCTTCCCTAGCAGCAGGAGGATTAGCAGGATCACGATCACCAATCCGAGGCCACCGCCGCCGTAATAGCCGGTGCCGTAGAACGGTCCGCCGCCGATGCCGCTGAAACCGCCCAGCAGGGCGATGACGAGAATGATAAGAATGATAGTCCCGAGTGACATGAATCTCTCCTCGGCCCGCTGGGCCGTCTGGGTTGCTCTGCCTGCGACGGAACAACATATCGGAACAATGAAAGTTCCATTTTTGAAACGATAATGCGCAGACCTCTTCTTTTCGAACCACGTGCGACTACATGTGGTCAGCACGCAGAGAGGTTCAGCAATGACAAAGCCGCTGGTGGTTTCGATCCCGCACAGCCTGGGTCGTGACGAAGCCATGCGCCGCCTGAAGACGGGTCTTTCGCGCGCCGCTTCCAGCGTGCCGGTGTTGAGCGTTGATGAGGAGCGTTGGGAAGACAACCGCATGATCTTCCGCGTGCGCGCCCTCGGGCAGCCCGCCACCGGCCATGTCGACGTGGCGGAAGATCATGTGCGGGTGGAAGTCGTGCTGCCGTGGCTGCTTCAGCGCTTTGCCGAGGCGGCCCAGGCCGCGATCCAGAACCGGGGCAAGCTGTTGCTGACCAAGAAAAGCTGACGTTTCCCTATACGAGGCTGCGCTTTCGTGCCGGCTTTAGAGCACCATTGAATCTTGCTTTCAGCACCGCGACCGGCAGATGCGCCAGTAGGTCGGAAAGGCGCAACTGCGTAGCGTCGGCATCCGCAAAGCCTTCCACCGTATAGCTGCCGACGTCAAGCGCGGCATCGTAATTCTCCGGACCAGGCCAATGTCTGCCGCCGTCGGTCAACGGCGCAAGCCAGCGCGTTATCATAATGATCGCGGCCTCGCGGCCGTGCCGCCGCGCGAACGCGATGAAATGATCGCGGCGCGGCCCGATCACTTCCAAGGGCTCGTAATCGCCGCCGGTGAATACATCGGCGAGCTCGGATCGAAGCTTGAGTAGATGCCGTGTCCAGGCCAGCTTGAGACGGCCGTTCGGCCAGTCCTGCGTCAGCTGGTCCCAATCCGGCTCGTCGAGCGCACCGAGCAGGCTGGCGCGTTCGGCAAAGTCGACCGGCCGCCGGTTGTCGGGATCGACCAGCGAAAAATCCCAAAGCTCCGTGCCCTGATAGAAATCGGGCACGCCCGGCATCATCGCCTTCAGCGTGATCTGGCTGAGCGAATTCAGTGCGCCCAGCAGCGAAAGCCGCTGCGCCAGCGTTTGCAGCGAATTCAGGAATTCGCCCGAGAGGGAAGGATCGAGGATCTTTTCGATGAAGCTGTTGACGCCGGTCTCATAGGCCGGGTGGGGATTGAGCCAGCTCGTTTCCTGCTTGCCCTCGCGCGCGGCTTTGAGCGCATATTCCTGCATCCGCTCCGCAAACGAGGCGTCGCCCGGCTGCCATGCCCCGAGCAGGGCTTGATACAACATGTATTCGAAGGTTGCCGACGGCGCGCGAACATCGCCATCGACAAGCAGATGCGGCGCGTTGAGCAGCTTCCATCGGGCCACCGTGCTGGTCCATTCGCCCGGAATTTCCGAAAGCGCCATGATGCGCGCTCGCGCGTCCTCGCCGCGCTTGGTGTCATGCGTTGCGGTCGCCGTCATGCCATGCGGCCATTCCCTGGCGCGGGCCCGCATCGTCCCGTGAAAATCTCCGGTCGAAAGCGCTTTTGCCGCCGGATCGCCGCCGACCTCATTGAGGGCGAGCAGGCGGTGGTAGCGGTAGAATGTCGTGTCCTCCAGCGACTTCGCCATCATGGGGCCGGTGAACTGCTGCACTTTCAATGCGAAGCGTCTGACGCGCGGTGCGCTGTGGTGCGCGCGCCCCGGCTTGATCAGGTCCATCGTCAGGGTGTCGCGGAGAAAGTCGAAAATGCCGTCGTCAGCGGCAAACCAGTCGGCGCGCGCCCGTTCGATCGTCCCTGAAATCAACTGGCGATCATGCGCTGACAGCCCTGAAGATGTCAGGTAGGTGCGGTAGACCGGGAAGTGCAGCACATAGAGTTCGAGCGCCTGCCGCAGGCCGTCAGCGGAATAGTCACGGGTGGAGTAATGTCCGCTGGCAATCCGCGCCAGCAGGCGCGTCAGCACGGTGAACTCGCTGGTCAGCAGCGTTTCCAGCACTCGCCGCTTGGCCTCTTTCAGGATCGGTTCAATCTTCGGCGATTGGTTGCTGATCTGCCGCCAGATTTCGTCGAGCGGCTCCAGGCCGTGGCCGTCGGTCAGCACTTGGGTGATCGCGTTCATCCACTCATAGCCGGTGGTGCCGTGAACGCCGGCGAATGACGGCAGCTTTTCGTGTTCGCCGAGGATTTTCTCGATCACCACGTAGAATGGCTTGCTGCGGCCGCCATGCGCCTCGCGGACCAGCCGGCGCAGGCGCTGGAAATACTGCACGGGATCGCGCAGGCCATCGATGTGGTCGAGCCGCAACCCGTGAAGCTTTCCCTCCGCAATCAGCCGCTTGACCAGCCGATGGATCGCCTCGAACGTGCCGGCGTCTTCGACGCGCAAGCCCGCCAGCGTATTGATGTCGAAGAAGCGCCGGTAGTTGATGTCGCTGGAGGCGAGCCGCCAGTGGCCGAGTTTGTAGTGCTGGCGTTCGAGCAGATGATGCAGCGCTTGCGTCGACGCCGCACGATCCGGCCCGGCGCGATAGGCCGATAGCCCACGCGCGACGATGTCGGCGGCTCCTGCGATGCCTTTCAGTTCGGCTTTGAAAGCAGGTGCCTCCTTGCGGTTGGGGCGTCGCGGCCCCTGATAATGCGAGGCCAGCGCAAGCATGGCTTTGCCGGGCGCGCTTTCCTCCGCGCCTGTCTCCTTGACGATCATGCGCAGGATTTCGCCGTAACGTTCGGGCGCGATCGGTAGCCGGTGCTCAAAATACCACGCTGAAAAACTGCCTTCTGTGGAATCGTAGCGTAGTTCGATCTCGCCGCTCTCCAGGGCCTGACCGTAAGACGAGCCGATGATCGGCAGCAGTACGCCGCCGCGGGCGCGATAGGGCAACTGATCCCAGTCGATATCGAAGGAGGCCGCGTGCGGGGAGGCGGGACCCCACTCCAGCACGTCGAGCCACCAGGGATTATCGTCGTGGTGGATGCCGACATGGTTAGGTACGAAGTCGAGGATAAGCCCGAGATCGTGCTGCCGCAGCACGGCGCTCAACCGCTCGAAGCCGGCCTCGCCGCCAAGCTCGGGATTGAACTGGGCGTGGTCGGTGACGTCATAGCCATGCGCGCTGCCCTTGCGGGCGCGCATGAAGGGCGAAGCATAGAGATGCGTGATGCCAAGCGCCTTCAGGTAGGGCACTACGGCAGCGGCGGCATCGAAATCGAAATCCGCCGACAATTGCAGGCGGTAGGTCGCGATCGGGATTGCCGGGGGCATTTTCCTATCCGATGCGCCAGAGCACCGTCCATGGCGGGACGCTGTCGCCCAACTCGCTGCCCCAGATCAGGGTTCCCGCAGGCTTTCCGGGTGCATGGCTGACGGCTTGGTCCGACAGGTTGGCGACCAGGCTGAAGCGATGCCGCCATCGCCCATCCGCCAATGGGCCGTCAGCAAGCGGCTGCCGCTACGTGCGCCTCGCCGAACGCCGCGCCCGCCAGCCGCGGGACAATCTCCTGCCGGCGGACCTTCAGGAGATCCCGCACCAGCGTCAGCCGCTTCCGCGCCGCAGGCTTGTCGCGCTCACTCCAGTCGAGCACGGCGGAATTGCGCGTTGACCGGTCGAGCGCGTCGGGCACCTCATCGCCATACTCCTCATAAGCCCAGGCCATATTCGACCCGGCGGCCCTTGCGGACGGCATCGGCCAGATCGCCGCCGAAATCGCAGAAGAACGGGAAGGGCGCTTTCGAGCCCCATTCCTCGCCCATGAACAGCATGGGAATGGACGGCGCCAGCAACAGCACTGTCAGCGCCGCCTCGATGGCCTGCGCATCGGCATAGCTGTCGAGCCGGTCGCCCAGCGCGCGATTGCCGATCTGGTCGTGGTTCTGCACGAAGTTGATGAAGGCGGTTGGCGCCAGATGGCCGCTCGGCTCGCCGCGCCTGCCGCCGCGAAACGCCGACGGCTCGCCCTGATAAACGAAGCCGGATGACAGCGAGCGCGCGATATCCGAGATCGGCGCACGCTGGTAGTCGCCATAATAGCCCTGCTTCTCGCCGGTCATCAGCACGCGCCAGGCGTGATGATAGTCGTCGTTCCACTGCGCGCGATATTTTCCCTGCGGCGGATCCTGCTCGGCGTCCAGAATGCTGGCGCGGTTGTCGCCGTTCTCTAAGACGAGATGTATGTGCCGGCCGGTGTCCGCGGCGACCTTGCCGGCTGCGGCGCTGAGATCGTGCAGCAGCGACAGCCCACCGGGCTCGACGATCGAATTGACGGCATCGAGCCGCAGCCCGTCGAAGCGATAGTCGCGCAGCCAGGAGAGCGCGTTCTCGATCGCAAAGGCGCGGACCTCTTTCACGCGGTAATCGATCGCGCTGCCCCAGGGCGTATGCGCTTCGGTGAAGAAGGTAGGCGCATAGCGGCCGAGATAATTTCCTTCGGGGCCGAAATGGTTATAGACCACGTCGAGCATCACCATCAGCCCGCGCAGATGCGCAGCGTCGATCAGCGCCTTGAGATCTTCGGGCCGTCCATAGGCGCTGTCGGGCGCGTACCACAACACGCCGTCATAGCCCCAGTTGCGCGCGCCCGCGAAGTCCGCCAGCGGCATCAATTCCAGCGCGGTAATGCCGGTCTCGGCGAGATGATCGAGCCTGTCGATCATCGCGCGATAGCTGCCTTCCCTGGTGAAGGTGCCGACATGGGCTTCGACGATCACGGCCTCCTGCCACGGCCGTCCGCGCCAGTTCGCCGCTCGCCACGGATAGGCTTGATGATCGATCACTTCGCTCGGGCCGAACACGTCATCGGGCTGAAACGCCGACGCCGGATCCGGCACGTCGATTTCGTCATCGATGCGGAATTTGTAGCGCGCGCCGGCCTTCACGCCGGCGATGTCGGCCGTGAACCAGCCGTCTTCGCCGGGCTTCATCGCGTGAGGTTGCTCCAGCATGACATCGACGCGTTTTGCCGCCGGCGCCCACAATCGAAACCGCGCGCCGTAGTTTGCCAGACACGGGCCGAATTGCCGGTCACTCATGCCGCGCCCGCAAAGGCCAGCACCGACCGCGGCGGCGCGCTGGTCTCGGCGCCCGAAGCAAATCCGGCGGAGCTCTGCGCGGCTTCGGCCGTGTTCAGCACCTGTTGCCAGTTCTTGTATTCAGTCATCCTGGGCAATGTGAAAGCGATCTCTTCGGGGGCGGCGTTCAGGACGATAAAGATCGGCGGCTGCCCTTGTTCCATCGGTGCGAGCACATAGGCGAGGAAACGGCCTTCCGGAAAATTCCAGTCGGCCTCCTTCATTTCTTCGGCCGCAGGCGTCAGCCACAGCACGCCATAGGAGCCGTCCTTGCGCCGCCCATCGAGCCAGCGCTGGCTGCGGAGCTGGGCGAAGCGCCGGCGCAGGGAGGTCAGATGGCCGATGAAATCGGTCAGATCGTCGCCTGGCTTGCCGAGATTGTCCCAATTCACCCAGCCGATCTCGTTGTCCTGGCAATAGGCGTTGTTGTTGCCGTTCTGCGAATTGCCGACCTCGTCGCCAGCCAGGATCAGCGGCGTCCCAAGCGCGAGTAAAAGGCAGGCGAGCTGGTTCTTGCGAAGCTGCCGGCGCAGTGCAACGATCGCGGCGTCGCCGGTCGGGCCCTCATGGCCGCAATTGTTGCTGTGGTTGTCGTTGGAGCCGTCGCGATTGTCCTCGCCGTTGGCCTCGTTGTGCTTCTCGTTATAGCTGAACAGGTCGGTCAGCGTAAAACCGTCATGGACGGTGATATGATTGATGCTGGCGCGCGTCGCGCGGTTGTCGTGATGAAACAAATCGGATGAGGCGGTCATGCGGCGCGATACTTCGCCGATCAGGCTGCCTTCGCCGCTCCAGTAACGCCGCATCGCGCTGCGGTAGCGGTCGTTCCATTCCGACCATTGCGAGGGAAACGCGCCGACCTGGTAGCCGCCCATGCCGAGATCCCACGGCTCGGCGACCAGCTTGACAGTCGACAGCACCGGGTCCTGCCTTACCGCGGTCAGGAAAGCGGCATTGCGGTCGTATCCGTTCGGCCCGCGCGCCAGCGTGGTGGCGAGGTCGAAGCGGAAGCCGTCGACGTGGCAGACCTCGACCCAGTAGCGCAGCGAATCCATCACCATCTGCAGCACGCGCGGATGGGTGAGGTTGACCGAGCTGCCGCAGCCGGTGAAGTCGTCGTAATAGCGCGGGTTTTCCTTGTTGAGCCAGTAATAGGATGCGTTGTCGATGCCGCGGAACGACAGCGTCGGCCCCAGGTGATTGCCCTCGGCGGTGTGGTTATAGACCACGTCGAGCATCACCTCGATGCCGGCATCGTGCAGCCGGGCCACCGTGGTGCGGAACGCATCGAGCGCGTTGTCCTGCGCATAGCGCGGCTCCGGCGCGAAGAACGCCAGCGTGTTGTAACCCCAGTAGTTGGCAAGCTTCCTTTCGACCAGCACGCGGTCGTCGATCAGCCCATGGATCGGCAGCAATTCGATGGTGGTGACGCCGAGCTTCTTGAGGTGGTCGATCATTGCCGGCGCGCACAGCCCGCCATAGGTGCCGCGCCAGCCCGGCGAGACGTCGCCGCGTTTCTGCGTCAGGCCCTTGACGTGGGCCTCGTAGATGATGGTGTCTTCCCAGGCGACGTTCGGCCGTATCTCACGGCGGCCCCAGTTGAAGGTCTCGTCGACCACGACCGCCTTCGGCATCCCGCGCGCATTGTCGCGGCGGTCAAAGGAAAGATCCTCGCGCGCGCTGCCAGTGCGATAGCCGAAATGGGCGTCGCTCCACACCAGCCGGCCGGCGAGCCGCTTGGCGTAGGGATCGAGCAGCAGTTTGTTGGCGTTGAAGCGGTGCCCGCGTTCGGGCGCATAGGGGCCGTGGACGCGATAGCCATAGAGCTGCCCGGGCGAGACGTCGTTGAGATAGCCGTGCCAGACGTCCTCGCTGCGCTCGGGCAGTTCGATCCGCTCGAGCTCGCGGCGGCCCTGGCCGTCGAACAGGCAAAGCTCGACCTTTTCCGCATTGGCCGAGAACAGCGCAAAGTTGGTGCCCCGTCCGTCCCAGCTTGCACCTAAGCGGGCGTGGCTTCCCGCGGACAATCGCATGCGTCAGCTTTCCGGTACGAGAAAGATCGCGGCCAGCGGCGGGATGGTCAGTGAGAGCTCGGGGATGCTGCCTTCCAGGGTGTGGACTTCGCCGACATTGCCGACATTGCTGCCGCCATAATGCGCGGAGTTGGAATTGAGCGCTTCCTTCCACTTGCCGGCGAACGGCACCCGGACGCGATAATTGCGATAGACGTTCGGCGAGAAGTTCACGACCACGAGACAGCGCGCATGTGCGTCGAAACCCTTGCGCAGCCAGGCAAAGATGTTGTTGCCGGAATCATGGGTGATCACCCACTCAAATCCCGCCTGGTTGCAGTCCATCTCGTGCAGCGCCGGTACGTTGCGATAGAGCTGGTTGAGATCGCGGATCAGGTTCTGGATCCCGGCGTGCCGCTGTTGCCCCAAGAGGTGCCAGTCCAGCGACTGATCGTGATTCCATTCGCGCTGCTGGCCGAATTCGCAGCCCATGAACAAAAGCTTCTTGCCGGGATGGCCGAACATGAAACTGTAATAGGCGCGCAGGTTTGCAAAGCGCTGCCACTCGTCGCCCGGCATGCGGCCGAGAATCGAGCGTTTGCCGTGCACGACTTCGTCATGCGACAGCGGCAGAATGAAATTCTCCGAAAACGCGTAGTGCAGGCCGAACAGGACGTCGCCGTGATGGTGCTTGCGGTATATTGGGTCCTTGCCGATATATTTCAGCGTGTCGTGCATCCAGCCCATGTTCCATTTGTAGCCGAAGCCGAGCCCGCCATATTCCACCGGCTGCGATACCTGCGGCCACGCGGTGGATTCTTCCGCCGCCGTGGTGGCCTCCGGAAAATGCCCGAACAGTTCGATGTTGAAGCGGCGCAGGAATTCGATGGCTTCGAGGTTTTCCCGGCCGCCATGCCGGTTCGGAATCCACTCGCCGGCGGGACGGCTGTAGTCGAGGTAGAGCATCGAGGCGACGGCATCGACGCGCAAGCCGTCGACGCCGTAGCGATCGAACCAGAACAGCGCATTGGAGACCAGGAAATTGACCACTTCGGTGCGGCCGTAATTGTAGATCAGCGTGCCCCAGTCGAGATGGCGGCCCTGCAGCGGATTAGCGTGCTCGTAGAGCGCGGTGCCGTCGAAATAGCCGAGCCCGTGCGGATCGTCGGGGAAATGTCCGGGCACCCAGTCGAGCCATACGCCGATCCCCTCGCGATGGCAGGCATCGACGAGTGCGGAAAAATCTTCCGGCGTGCCGAACCGGCTGGTCGGCGCGTACAGGCCGGTCGGCTGATAGCCCCAGGAGCCGTCGAACGGATGTTCGCTGACGGGCAGAAATTCGATATGGGTAAAGCCCATGTCCTTCGCATAGGCCGGGAGCTGTTCGGCGAGGTCGCGATAGCTCAGCCATTCATTGCCGTTCTTGCGCCGCCACGAGCCGAGATGCACCTCGTAGATCGAGATCGGCGCGCCCAGCGCGTTGATGCCCGCCGGCGCCGCGCGCGGATGCGGGATTTTGCTTTCGTCGACGACGATCGAGGCGGTTGAGGGCCGGATCTCCGCCGCAAAGGCCACCGGATCGGATTTCAGCGGCAGATGCCGCCCGTCGGGGCCGGTGACATCGAACTTGTAGCGGTCGCCGGCGCGGGCATGCGGCACGAACAATTCCCAATAGCCGACGCCGCGCACCCGCATCGGATGCCTCAGCGCATTCCAGAAATTGAAATCGCCGACCACGCTGACCGCCTTGGCATTCGGCGCCAGCACCACGAATGCGACGCCATCGACGCCATCGAGCGTCATCGGATGCGCGCCGAGCTTGTCGTAGATCCGGCGGTGGGTGCCTTCGCCCAAGAGATAGAGATCGAAGTCGCTGAGCACGGGCGGAAAGCGGTAGGGATCGTCGAGATCGACGACGTTCTCGCCGAAGCGGGCGCGTAACTGGTAGCGTTTGGAGCCGTTCGGCAGCGCGCCCGCGAACAGCCCGGCATCGTGAATTCGCTCCAATGGCGCCGTCTCGCCATGCTCGCCGATCGCTTCCACATTGGAAGCTTCGGGGATGAAAGCGCGCACCACGCTGTGGCCGCCCTCGCTGTGCAAGCCGAGATAACGAAACGGATCGGAATGCTTGCCTTCGATGATCGCATAGGCCTCGGCGGGTAGCTTGGTCATGAGGCCTCGAAGGATGGTTGCGACAACATTCTGATGATTCCGATCAGGGGCACGCGCAGCCATTCCGGCCGGAATGACAGTTCGTGTTCGATTTCGTTCAAGGCCTTCTCGAGCAGGAAGAAGGTCAGCAAGCCGTCTGCCGCATCCGGATCGGACGGCCACAGCCGCTGATCGGCCATGGCTTCGTGGTAGGCGGCGAGAAATGCGGCTGTCGCCCGGTCGCGCCACTCACCGAGCGCCGCGCCGAGCTTGCCGTGCTCATCGTGGGCCACTTTGAGCGCGCGCTCAAGGGCTGCGGTTGCCGAATAATCGATCGATCGGACCATGCTGGCGATGTCGCGCGCCGCGGGTGCCTTGCGCCGGCGTTCGGCGATACTGCGCCGCGGCGCGCCCTCGAAGTCGACGATGAAGATATCGTCCTTGACGATCAGCAGCTGGCTGAGATCGAGGTCGCCATGGCAGCGTATGTTGGCGGCATCGGCCTCGCGCAGCAGCAGCGTTTCCAGCCATTCCGGTAGCGCCGTCTGCAACGCCAGCACCTGATCGGCCAGCGGCCGGTCGGCCTCCCTCAGCGTTTCCCGCCGCTGCCGGAGCGCATCGAAGACGCGGCCGGCGCACAGCATCAGATCGTCGATCCAGCGTTGCACGTCGTCGCGGCCGGTCGGTTCCGGCGCGAATTCGGCAAGCTCGCTGTTGCCGGCAAGCGCAACATGCAGCTCGGCCACGCGCCGCCCGGCCTGCGACATATAACGCAGATAGGGGGTCTCTTCCTCGCGCTCGCCGGGGTGTATGCTTGCCGCCAGCAGGCGCTGCTCCTCGACGAAGCGATCGAGATAGGCCGCACTTACGGTCCAGAGGTCGCCTTGATTGGCGACGAAGGCGTGAATGACGCCGATCGCGCTCTTCTCGTTGCCCTCGACCAGCTCGACGCTGCCGAGCAATGCCGGGGTATTGCCAAAGTTGACGATATCGGTGAGGAAGCGCCCCATCTCGATTTCGGGATTGAGACCGGGCTGAAGCGTCCGGTAGATCTTGACCACATGGTCGTCGTCCACCAGGGCCGTGCTGCGGGGCTGCTCGGACTCGACGATGCGGATATGCTCGGGCTGCCGGATCGGCTTGTCGCTGAAGCGGTTGGTCGGCCGGAATTCGAGCCGCAAGCCCTGTTCGCTCTCGTCGACCGTCAGCGATTGCTGCAGATTGCGCAACAATAGCGCGATGAAGATCTGGTCGGTGGCGACGTCGAGCAGGGTGCCTTCACGGGCTCCCTGCCGAACGGCGGCCAGCGCATGCGGGTTGTAGCGCTCGCGGTCGAAGCGCACCCATTCGATCTGCATCGGCAGCACGTAGCGCGTGCTGACGCCGCGCTGCGTCGTTTCGAAAAAGGCAAGCCATGGCCGGTTGTCGCCGATGTCGCAGAATGGAATCGCCGAAGTCAGGGTCGGACGGATCGCCTTGGGCGATCGTTCCGGATACCAGCGGCTGCGCGCCAAATGTCCCGGAAGCACGTCGCGCTCGAACACGCCGCGTTCGCGCGCCAGCGACACCCAGGTCGCGTTCAGCGGCACCACCAGCGTTTCGAATTCGGGCACCGCCCGCTGCACCACCGGTGCCGATTTGTCGCGCTCCTGCAGTTCGAACCAGTAGAAGCCGTAGGGCGCCAGCGTGATCATGTAGGGCAGTTCGCCGATCGCCGGGAAGCGGGTTCGGCCGAGCATTTCCAGCGGAATGCGATCCTTGAAGGCGGAAAGATCGAGTTCGGTCGCCTGCGCCGATCGCGACAAATTGGCGACGCACAGGATGACTTCGCCCTGATACTGGCGCACATAGCACAGCACCGAGCGGTTTTCCGGGCGGATGAACGTCATGGTGCCGCGGCCGAAGGCGAGCGTGGATTTGCGGACTGCGATCAGCCGCTTGGTGGCCGAGAGCAGCGAGGAGAGGCTGCGCGACTGCGCCTCGACATTGACGGACTCATAGCCATAGACGGGGTCCATGATGGTCGGCGCGTAGAGCCGCGCCGGATCGGCGCGCGAAAACCCGCCATTGCGGTCCGGCGTCCACTGCATCGGCGTGCGGACGCCGTTGCGGTCGCCGAGATAGATATTGTCGCCCATGCCGATCTCATCGCCGTAATAGATGATCGGCGTGCCCGGGAACGAAAGCAGGAGCGAGTTCATCAATTCGATCTTGCGCCGATCATTGTCCATCAAGGGCGCCAACCGGCGGCGGATGCCGACATTGATGCGCGCTCGGGGGTCGTTGGCGTAGGTCGACCACAGATAGTCGCGCTCGACGTCGGTGACCATTTCCAGCGTCAGCTCGTCGTGGTTGCGCAGGAACAGCGCCCACTGGCAGTTGCCCGGGATATCCGGCGTCTGGCGCAGGATGTCGGTGATCGGAAAGCGGTCTTCCTGTGCGATCGCCATGTAGATGCGCGGCATCAGCGGGAAATGATAGGCCATGTGGCATTCGTCGCCGCGGCCGAAATATTCCTGCACGTCCTCCGGCCACTGATTGGCTTCGGCCAGCAGCACCTTGCCCTTGGCATAGGCATCGAGTTCGCGGCGCAGCCGCTTTGATGACGGCATGCGTCTCGGGCAGGTTCTCGTTGTTGGTGCCGTCGCGCTCGCAGAGATAGGGAATGGCGTCGAGGCGGAAGCCGTCGACGCCGGTGTCGAGCCAGCGCTTCATCACCTGCACCAGCGCGCTCACCACGCGCGGATTGTCGAAATTGAGGTCCGGCTGGTGCGAGAAGAAGCGGTGCCAGTAGAACTGGCCGGCTTCCGGATCCCAGGTCCAGTTCGATTTCTCGGTATCCGTGAAGATGATCCGCGTGCCCTGGTATTTCTGGTCGGTATCGCTCCAGACATACCAGTTGCGGGCACTGGAATTCGGGTCCGAACGGCGGGCGCGCTTGAACCAGTCGTGCTGGTCTGACGTGTGGTTGATGACGAGTTCGGTGATGACCCGCAAGCCCCGCTTCTTGGCTTCCTGGATGAAGCGGCGGAAATCCTTCATGGTCCCGAAATCGGGGTTGATGTCGCCGTAATCGGCGATGTCATAGCCGTCGTCGCGGCCGGGAGAGGGGTAGAACGGCAGCAGCCACAGCGTGGTGACGCCGAGATCCTGCAGATACCCCAGTTTCTCGGTCAGCCCGGCAAAGTCGCCGATGCCGTCATTGTTGCTGTCGGCGAAGGCCTTGACGTGGAGCTGGTAGATGATCGCATCCTTGTACCAGAGCTCGTCGGTGGCGGCCTCGTTGGCTGGCACCTGCTTTGCTTCGATGACAAGGCTGCTATCCGGATTCAGCGGATAGGCACCGTCGATAGGAAGGGAGACGCCGGCGTTGGAGCTCTCGGCGGTTTGCGCTTTTTTGTTCACGGTGATGCCACTGCCATGGAAATGACGTCCCCGTTTCGTTTGCAGAAAGGGAGACGTTCCGGACATAGATAAAAAGCCGCTCGGCTCGCTTTGGTTCCAGTGGAACCGTTGGTGAGTCCGAGCGTTAGACACCGTCTATCTCCTTCCCGCAATTAGACAATTTCGCGACATCGGTTTGATGTTTGCGTGCAAAGTACGTGCCGAATGGACCTTTTTGCTCAAGCTAAAGCCCAGGGAATCCAGACCGAGTTCCTGGACGGTCAGGGTCACCTCCGTGTGACGGACGCCGCCGCGCTCAAAATTATCCTGGATGCCCTCCCGCCGCAGGCCCCGGGACCGCTGGTTGGCCACCCCGTGGTGGTGCGGTCCGGGCGGCCGTCGCGAACCGAGATTCCGGCTACCGCCAGGCTTCCGGTGGAGTGGAAAATCGTTGCGGACTCGGGAGTTATCGCCAAGGGCGAGAGCTGCGATCACGCCATCGACTGGCCCAGGGACGTGCCGCCTGGCGTCTACCGGCTTCAGGTGAGCGACGCCGCGACCGCCGAGGACGTGCCGCTGATTTCGGCGCCGGAAAGGGCGTTTGGCGGCGAGTTCGACCGCTGCTGGCTGCTCGCGGTCCAGCTTTACGGCGTCCGCTCCGCGCGCAACTGGGGCATGGGCGACTTCACCGATCTCGCCAGCCTGATCGAATTCGCCGATCATCTCGGCGCCGACGGCGTCGGCCTCAATCCGCTGCATGCCCTGTTCGACGACCGTCCGGGCGATTGCAGCCCCTATTCGCCGAACAGCCGGTTGTTTCTCAACGCGCTCTATATCGACGTTGAAAAGCTTCCCGAATTTCAGCCCGATTCCGAAACAAGCGAGGCGCTGGCGCCGTTGCGGGCAGGCGATGTCGTCGATTATTTCGGAGTTGCCGGCCTGAAGTGGCGGGCGTTGCGCAGGGCTTTTGCTGCTTTCAAGGCCAATGCCAAGCCGGCCCGCCAACAGGATTTTGACAAATTCCGCGCCGAGCGCGGCACCTTGCTGTCGCACTTTGCCTGCTTCGAGGCGCTGCGGCACAAATTCGGCAAGCCGTGGTGGGAGTGGCCGGAAGAGTGGCGGCAGCCGGACGATGCCAGATGCGCTGCCCTGCGCCAGGGCGCGGACGCCTCCGAAATCGAGTTCGTCGAATTCGTGCAATGGACCGCCGACCGGCAGCTGGGGGCTGCCGCCGATCTGGCAAAGCAACTCGGCTTGAAGGTCGGGCTCTATCTCGACGTCGCGGTCGGCGTGCAGGCCGACGGCTTCGACGCCTGGAACGAGCAGGTCGCGATCTCCCGCCACCTTGGCGTCGGCGCGCCGCCCGATCCGCTCAACACGGCCGGCCAGACCTGGGGGCTTGCCGGCTTCAATGCGGCAGGCCTCGAGCAGCAGTCGTTTGCCCCGTATCGCGACATGCTGCGCGCCTCGATGCGCCACGCCGGCGCCATCCGGCTCGACCATGTGCTCGGGCTGAAGCGGCTCTATCTGGTGCCGCAAGGCTTCAGCGCCCGCGACGGCGTCTACGTCCAGATGCCGTTCGAGGCGCTTTTGGCCGTGACTGCGCAGGAAAGCGTCGCCAACCGCTGCGTCGTGATCGGCGAAGACCTCGGTACCGTGCCGGAGGGGTTTCGCGACCAGATCGCCGATTGGGGCATCTGGTCGTATCTCGTGATGATGTTCGAGCGCGACGATGCCGGTTCGTTCCGCAGCATCGATCATTACCTGACCAACGCGCTCGTCACCTTCAATACCCACGATCTCTCGACCTATGCCGGCTGGCGCTCGTTCGGCGATCTCAAGCTGAAGCGCTCGCTCGGGATCGATCCGGGCGAGAGCGACGATGCGCGCTGGCACGCGCTGGCGATGCTGGACGAGGTGCTGCGCCATCACACCATAGACCGCAACGATCTCTATTCGGTGGCGAATTTTCTGGCGCGCACCAAGTCGCGGCTGCTCGCGGTCTCGCTGGAGGACCTGCTCGGGGTGGTCGACCAGCCCAACATTCCCGGTACCATCGACGAGCATCCGAACTGGCGGCGGCGGCTTCCGGTGTCGCTTGAGGATATGACGTCGACGGTCGACGTCGCCACGCTCAAGGCGGCAACCCATGAGCGGTCACGCGCCGCAATCTGACCAGGCGGTGAAGCACCGTGTCCTGTCGTATTGAAGACTACGGGTTGATCGGAGATTGCGAGACCGCCGCGCTGGTCGGCCGGAACGGATCGATCGACTGGCTGTGCTGGCCGGCCTTCGATTCCGACGCCTGCTTTGCAGCGCTTCTTGGCACCGAGAAGCATGGCCGCTGGCAGATTGCGCCGGCGGGCGAGATTACCGGCACCTCGCGCCGCTATTGGGACAATACCCTGATCCTGGAGACCCGGTTCGAGACCGCTGACGGTGCGATCGACCTGATCGATTTCATGCCGCCGCGGGGCAACGCGTCCGATGTGGTGCGGCTGGTGCGCGGCGTTCGCGGGCGGGTCAAGATGCACATGCAGCTGGTGATCCGCTTCGGCTTCGGCATCAATATTCCCTGGGTCAAGAAGAGCGAGGACGGCTCCGCGCTGCTTGCGATCTGCGGGCCGGACATGACGGTGTTGCGGACCCCCGTCGAGACCCGCGGCGAGAATATGACGACGGTCGCCGATTTCGAAGTCGGCGAGGGCGACACCGTTCCCTTTGTGCTTACCTACGGCCCCTCGCATCTGCCCGTACCCAAGCCGATCGATCCCGCTTATGTGTTAAAGGATACCGAAGCGTTCTGGACCGAATGGTGCAGCCGCTGCACCTATGAGGGCGAGCACCGAGACCTCGTGATGCGCTCGCTGATCACGCTGAAGGCCCAGATCTATGCTCCGACTGGTGGCATCGTCGCGGCCCCTACGACCTCGCTACCGGAAAAGCTCGGCGGCGCCAGAAACTGGGACTATCGATTTTGCTGGCTGCGCGACGCCACCTTCACGCTGCTCGCGCTGATGAATTCGGGCTATACCGAGGAAGCTTCCGCCTGGCACCAGTGGCTGTTGCGGGCAGCGGCGGGTGCTCCCGCCAACATGCAGATCATGTACGGCATCATGGGCCAGCGCCGCCTTCTGGAATGGGAGGCCACATGGTTGCCTGGCTATGAAGGCGCGAAGCCGGTGCGGGTCGGCAATGCCGCGCATGCGCAACTGCAACTCGACGTCTACGGGGAATTGATCGACGCTTTCCATCAATGGCGCACCGTTAAGCTCGAACTGGACGGAAGCACCTGGGCATTGGAATACACAGTGCTCGAGCATCTTGCCGAAATATGGGACCAGCCGGATCACGGCATCTGGGAGCGCCGCGGCGCGGGCAGGCATTATGTGTCGTCGAAGGTGATGACCTGGGTCGCGTTCGACCGCGGCATCAAGAGCGCCGAGACGTTCGGCTTCGAGGCGCCGCTCGACAAGTGGCGCGGGCTGCGCGATGCCATCCATCTCGACGTCTGCGCTAGAGGATTTGATCCCGAACTGAATTCCTTCGTCGAGTCCTATGGCTCGAAGATGCTCGATGCCAGCATCCTGTTGCTGCCTTCGGTGGGATTTCTGCCGCCGGAGGATCCGCGCGTCCGCGGCACACTGGCCGCGATCGAACGGCATCTGATGTACAATGGTTTTGTGCTGCGGCACGATCCCCGCGAAGCGGAGCAGCAACCGGCCGAAGGCGCGTTCCTCGCCTGCACGCTGTGGCTGGCGGATGCTTATGGGCTGGCAGGCGAGTTTGGCAAGGCGCAGGAGCTGTTTAACCGCGTGGTCGCCGTCGCCAACGATCTCAGCCTGCTGGCCGAGGAGTACGACACGGGAGCCGGCCGCCAGACCGGCAATTTCCCGCAGGCGCTGACGCACATCGCGCTGATCAACACCGCGCATAATCTGTGCGCTGCGAAGACGCCGACCGAGAAGCCGGCGGTGCAGCGCTCGAAATAGCGTCGGTCTCTCCGTCATTCCGGGGCGCGCGAAGCGCGAGCCCGGAATCCATTTCTCAACCGAGCGAGCGGCCCGATGGATTCCAGGTTCTCGCTTCGCGAGCCCCGGAATGACGGCGGATTGCAAAGTCGCGCGAGCCGGCACCCGTCTTCGCCGCGGCAGGCCCGGGCTGGGTGAACCTGCCTTCATGGGAGGAGGCGGCCGGACACCGGCTCGCGCTTGCCGATCGTCGCTGCCGACAGAAGCGGATTCGCCGTGCGAAGACTTTGAGAACTCCTCGATTTATCCTTCACGAAGGCTTGATACGGCGGAGCAAGGCGTTTTCGAGCGAAAGCCTGATCCGGGGTGGATGCCGGTTCGCATAGCAATCAAGTTACGCCCGTAGACTTATCTGCGCAGAATCCCTATGCGAGCCGCAGCACCGTCTCGATCGCGGCGGCAAATCCGTCGTGCTCGTTGCTGCCGGTCACATGTGTCGCGTGCTGCTTGATGTTGTCGGCGGCGTTGCCCATCGCAAACGAGACGCCGCTTTTGGCGAACATCGGCAGATCATTCTCCATGTCGCCGATGGTTGCGATCGCGTCGGATGAAATGCCAAGCCGCTTCGACATCGCGGCGACGAAGGTCCCCTTGTCATGACCCGGCGGCGTCACGTCAAGGTAGTAGTTCTGGGAACGAACCGCGGTCGCCTCCCGGCCCACCGCTTCCATCATCGCCGATTCGCAGCGCTGCAGCCGTGCGAAGTCCGAACTTGCGCCGACGATCTTGCAGGCTTCCGTCAAATGCGGGGTGAAATCCGTGACGATGGTCGGATCCGTCTTGATCGCCAGCTTCTCATGCGGGACGTACTCGCCATCGCGATTGCGCGTGTACCAGCGGTCATTGGTGAACAACCAGATATCGACGCCGAATGCATTGAGCACGTCGAGGCTGCGCTGCGCTACGGCAGGCGGAATGAGGTGCTGCTCGATCGGCCTGAGCTTGCTGTCGACGATCGAGCTGCCATTGAACGCGCCGATCGGCAGCGTGATCGAAAGCGGTTCGATCAGAAAACCCATGCCGACGGTTGGCCGACTGGAGACGATGGTGAAGCCGATGCCGGCGTCGTGCAGTTCCTGTACCGCCGCCTTGGCGCCATCGGTCAGAACCTTGTCCTTGGTCAGCAGCGTGCCGTCGACGTCGGAAACCACAAGCGAGATGCGGGTCATTGGGGAACCAGGTTCAATTGACTGACGATTTCATCCACGATGCGCTCGACCGGCGCATCGATCGATACTGTGATCGGCCGCTCGTCGGCTCCCGGCCGCTCCAGTGTCTTGAACTGGCTGGCGAGCAGGCCGGGCGGCATGAAATGTCCCTTGCGCGCGGCGAGGCGGGCGGCGATCAGGTCCTGCGTTCCGTCGAGAAAGACGATGCGGACATCGTCGCGCCCGTGCACGAGAACGTCGCGATAGGCGCGCTTCAGCGCCGAGGAGGCGATGACGGCGCGCTCGCCCGCGGCCGAGAGGCGGTCGATCTCGTCGGCAATCGCCTGCAGCCACGGCCAGCGGTCCTCGTCCGTCAGCGGGTGGCCAGCGCTCATCTTCGCGACGTTGCTTGCCGGGTGAAACCTGTCGCCATCCTCGTAACGCCAGCCGAGTCGCCTGGCGAGATGATCGGCGATGGTGCTCTTGCCCGATCCGGAAACGCCCATCACCACCAGCGTGCTCGGAAATTTACTGCCCACCAAAATTCTCCGGAATCGCGGCTCGGTCCACCAGCCAGACCGTCTCGCCGGTGGATCGCGCGCGGTTGGCGGGCAGGTTTTCGGCGGCGAAGAGGCGTGTCAAGATCGCACGCTTGTCCGCGCCTGCAACCTCGAACAGCATTTCTCGGCAGGAGGCAAGGGTGGGCAGCGTGAGGGTAATCCGCGGGACGAAGGGTTCGACATTGGCCCGGGGGATGCCGACGACCCAGCGCGCGGTCTCGTCGAGCGCGCCATCGCCGGGAAACAGCGAGGCGGTATGACCGTCGGGACCGACGCCCATCAGTACGAGATCGAACAGGGACCTGGCGCGATCAAGCGTGTCCGCGCCATAGAACGACTGCAGCTCCCGTTCGTAAAGTGCGGCGCCCCGGTCGGGATCGGCAGGGTCGGCGGTCGCGGTCGGAATCGGATGGATGTTTGCCGCAGGCGCGAGCCGATCCAGAAAGATCGACCGCGCCATGCCCATGTTGTTGAGCGGGTCGCCTGCGGGCACGAACCGCTCGTCGCCGATAAACCAGTGCACGCGCTCCCAGGGAATCCGGCTTCGATACGCATCTGTCGCAAGCAATTGATAGAGCTGCTTCGGGCTCGATCCGCCAGTCAGGCAGATCGCCGCGCGGCCGCTATTTTCAGCTATTCTCGCCAGCAAATGTTCGGCGGCGGTCGCCGCCAGCGCCGCTGGATCGGTGACCGTAATCACATGGCGGTTGTCGTTCGCTGCCATGGTTCATCCAAGCTTTCGCCAGCTTCGGCCGTCGCGCCTCAACAGTTCGTTCGCGTCCTCCGGGCCCTTCGCTGCCGGCCTTGTAGGTCTGCAAGCCCTCGGCGCCGGCCTTCTTCCACGCATCGAGGAACGGCTGCACCGCCTTCCAGCCGGCCTCGACGCTGTCGGCGCGCTGGAACAGGATGTTGTCGCCGATCATGCAGTCATAGATCAGCGTCTCGTAGCCGGTCGAGGGCTCCGCCTTGAAATAATCCTTGTAGCGAAACTTCATCTCGACGCCGTCGATCAGGATCGAGGGGCCGGGTACCTTGGTGTTGAACTGCAACGCGATGCCCTCGTTCGGCGCGACGCCGATCACGAGATAATTCTGCGCCAATGCTTCCACCGGCGTGCAGTTGAACATCGCGAACGGAGCCTGCTTGAACTTGATTGCGACTTCAGTGCGCTTGACGCCGAGCGCCTTGCCGGTGCGCAGGTAGAAGGGAACGCCGGCCCAGCGCCAGTTGTCGATGATCAGCTTCAGCGCCGCATAGGTTTCGGTGGTGCTGCCGGCTGCGACGTCCTCGATCTTCCGGTAGTCCTCGATTTGGCTATTGCCGATCCGGCCGGCCAGATACTGGCCGCGCACCGAATTCCGTAGCGCCTCGGCCTCGCTCTGGACCTGGATCGCGGCGAGCACATCCGCCTTCTCGCCGCGTACCGAATGCGCGTCGAAGCGGATCGGCGGTTCCATCGCGACCAGCGACAGCAGCTGAAACAGATGGTTCGGCACCATGTCGCGCAACGCGCCGGTCTGGTCGTAGAAGCTGCCGCGATGGCCGACGCCGAGTTGTTCATCGACCGTGATCTGAACATGGTCGATATGGTTGCGATTCCAGATCGGCTCGAACATGCCGTTGGCGAAACGCAACACCAGGATGTTCTGCACCGTCTCCTTGCCGAGATAGTGATCGATCCGGTAGATCTCGTGCTCATCGACGAGTTTGAGCAGTTCGCTGTTCAGCGCCCGTGCCGAAGCGAGATCGGTGCCGAACGGCTTTTCCACCACCAGCCGCCGCCACGCGCCGTTCTCGGCCAGCATACCGGTGCGGCCAAGCTCGCGGCTGATCGGCAGGAACGCGTTGGGCGGGATCGCCAGATAGAACAGCCGGTTGCCGCCGGTGTTTCGCGCGGCTTCCAGTTCGCCGAGTTGCTTGCTCATCGCATCGAACGAAGCCGGATCTTTCGGATCGGCCTCGATGCAGGTGAGGCAGCTCAGCAGGCGTTGCGCGATTGCCTCGTCCACCTGCTGGGTCGCGAACTTGCGCAGCCCCTTCATCAGGCTGTCGCGCAGCCGGTCGCTCGTCATGCCCTTGCGAGCGACGCCGACCAGGCAGAACTTGTCCGGCAACAGGTCGCTGGCGGCGAGGTTATAAAGGGCAGGGACGACCAGCCGGTGCGCCAGATCGCCGGTCACGCCGAAAATAACGAAGGAGCAGGGATCGGGTTTCTTCTGCGCTATCTGACCGACCGTCATGGCAGCTCAGGCCTTCGTGTCAGGTTTCTTCGGCGGCTCCTTGTGGCCACCGAAGCCTGCCCGCATCGCGGACAGGATCTTTTCCGCAAAGGTGTGATCCTTGCGCGAACGGAAGCGCGCATAGAGCGCCGCCGTCAGCACCTCCGCCGGCACGGCTTCGTCGATCGCGGCGTTGACGGTCCAGCGTCCCTCGCCGGAATCTTCCACAAAGCCGGAGTAGTTATCCAGCGTCTGGTTTTCGGCGAGCGCGGAGGATGTGAGATCGAGCAGCCAGGACGGGATCACGCTGCCGCGCCGCCACACCTCGGCGATATCGGCAATGTTCAGATCGAAGCGATGCTCCGGCGGCAGCGCCTCGATGCTGGCATTCTTGAGAATGTCAAAACCTTCGGCATAGGCCTGCATCAGGCCGTATTCGATGCCGTTGTGGATCATCTTGACGAAGTGTCCGGCGCCCGACGGACCGGCGTGGATGTAGCCTTGCTCGATGCGCGGGTCGCGGCCCTCGCGCCCCGGCGTGCGCGGGATGTCGCCGATGCCCGGCGCCAGCGTCTTGAAGATCGGATCGAGCCGGTCCACCACCGCCTTGTCGCCGCCGATCATCATGCAATAGCCGCGTTCGATGCCCCAGACGCCGCCGCTGGTGCCGACGTCGAGATAATGCAGGCCCTTGGCGTTCAGCGCCGCGCCGCGGCGGACGTCGTCCTGCCAGAACGTGTTGCCGCCATCGATGATGACGTCGCCGGGCTGCATCAGCTTTGCCAATGCCTCGATGGTTGCCTCGGTGATCTTGCCGGCCGGCAGCATTACCCATGCGGTACGCGGCTTCTCAAGCTTCGCCACGAAATCTTCCAGCGTGTCGGCGCCGGTCGCGCCTTCGCCGGCGAGGCCGGCCACTGCCTTCGCATCCTTGTCGTAGACCACGGCGGTGTGGCCGTTGTTCATCAGCCGGCGGACGATATTGCCGCCCATCCGGCCGAGGCCGATCATGCCGAGTTGCATATCCTGACTTCCCTAGCTGAGCGCTTCCGCGATCGCGGCGTCGAGCGCGGACAATCCAGATCCGAGGCCGCCCTTGAGATGGACGCGCAGCGCGCGGCGCCCACGTTCGGTGAGTACATCGAAATCGCCCCGCGCCTGCGCCGCCTTGATGATGCCGAAACTCGCCTTCTGTCCGGGCACCGGCAAATCCTCGGCATCGTCGGCCGTGATCTGCAGGAACACGCCGCTGTCGGGCCCGCCCTTGTAGGCTTGCCCGGTCGAATGCAGGAAGCGCGGGCCGAATTCGGCGCAGGTTGCAACGTGGTGGCTATCGCGCACCGCAAGCCGCATCTTCTGCAGCGAACCGATCGTGCCGGGGTCTCGTGCGATATAGGCGAGCAGGGCGACATAGTCGCCGCTCTCCGAACGCGAAAGATGCGCTCTTATCCAGGAGCCGAGCGTACCGTCGGCGCCGGCCTTGCGCAGTTCGGCTGCGTTGTGCGCATCTGTGTAGAGATCGGCCTCGTCGGTCGAAATGACGGGCTTCTCCGCAGGCAGCGCGCCGGTCTTCTCGAACGCGGCCGTCAGTTCGCGGGTCTTGATCTTGGCCGCTTCTACGTCGGGCTGATTGAACGGGTTGATGCCGAGCACCGCGCCAGCCACGGCGGTAGCCATCTCAAACCGGAAAAATTCCTGGCCGATGTGGTCGATCGATTTCATGACGATGCGGGCCACCGGATGCCCGGCCGCTTCGAGGGCCTTGAGCCGGTCGTCATGCGAGGCGTCGTCCTCGCCTTCGGTGCGGATATCGATGAAGAAGCGGTCGTTGCCGTACAACGACACATCGCCGAGCGGCTCGCCGTCGATCGGGATCAGGCCCTTGCCGTCCTTGCCGGTGGATTCGGCGATCAGTTGTTCGGCCCACGCGCCGAAATCGGCGACCTTCTCCGACGAGGTAATCGTCACCTTGTCGCGGCCCTCGAGGCCGGCGAGCCCCATCGCCAGGCCAAGCTGCACGCCGGGGTTTTCGTGCGGCGGCACGTCGGCGCCACAGGAGCGCACCATCGCGAGCGCGTGGGTGATCAGGCTGCGAACGTCGATGCCCGCGGCAGCCGCCGGCACCAGCCCGAACGGCGACAGCACGGAATAGCGCCCGCCGATGGCGGGATCGCCATGGAAAATGCGGGCAAAGCCTTGGCTGATCGCGCCCTTCTCCAGCGACGAGCCGGGATCGGTGACGGCGATGAAGCGATGGCCGGCCTTGTCCTTGCCGATGGTTTTGGAAACGCGATCGAAGAAATAGTCCTTCATCACGTTCGGCTCGGTGGTGCCGCCAGATTTGCTGGAGACGATGAACAGCGTGTGGGCGAGATCGACCGTCTCCTCCATCGCGCGCACCTGCGCGGGATCGGTGGAGTCGAGCACATGCAGCTTCGGGAAACCGGACTTTTGGGCGAACGTTTCCGCCAGCACTTCCGGCCCGAGGCTCGATCCGCCCATGCCGAGCACGACGGCATCGCTGAAATTCTGCCCCTTCACGCGGCGGGCAAAATCCTCGTAGTCGGCGACATCGGCGGCAGCGGGGCTGTTCAGCCAGCCCAGCCATTTGTTTTCGTCGTCGTCGGTCCAGACCGATTTGTCCTTCTGCCACAGGCGCCGGATCGTCGCCGCTGCGCGCCAATCCTCGGTGCTGTCAGCCACGGCCTTCCTGATGCCGTCGCCGAGCGCGAGCTGCTGGCGATCGATGCCCCCACCGAGCGAAGCCGCGCGCTTCTGTGCGACCGCGCCGTAGAGCTTGTCGGCGGCATCCGCAAACAGCTTGACGCCGTCCCTGACCAGTTCTTCCGTGATAGCGTCGAGCGAGATACCGGACTTTTCGAGTTCCTCCAGCACGCGCCGGGCGTCCTCGATATTCTCCTCGAGGCTGTCCCTCGGCTTGCCATGGTCGCGGAATGCATCGAGCGTTGCCGGCGGCACGGTGTTGACGGTGTTGGGGCCGATCAATTCCTCGACATACAGCACATCGCTGTAGTCCTTGTTCTTGGTGCCGGTGGAGGCCCACAGCAAACGCTGCGGCTTTGCGCCCTTGGCCGCGAGCTTCTCCCAACGCGCGCCTGCGAACAGCCGCTTGTAGTCCTGATAGGCCAGCTTGGCGTTGGCGATGGCGACCTTGCCTTTCAGCGCGCTCAGCCGCTCCTTTTCGCTGGGGTCATTGGCCTTTGCGATCTTGTCGTCGAGTTGCTTGTCGACCGCGGTATCGATGCGGCTGACGAAGAAAGAGGCGACGCTGGCGACGGGCGCGGGATCGCCGCCCTTGGCGACGTATTTTTCGAGACCCGCGATATAGGCCTCCGCCACCTCGCGATAGACCTCTTGCGAGAACAATAGCGTGATGTTGATGCTGATGCCTTCGCCGATCAGCTGTTCGATCGCGGGCAAGCCTTCCGGCGTGGCCGGCACCTTCACCATCAAGTTCTGCCGCTTGACGTCCTTCCAGAGCCGTTCGGCTTCCGCAATGGTTCCCTTGGTATCCATCGCCAAATAGGGCGAGACCTCGAGGCTGACGAAACCATCGTTGCCGTTCAAGCGATCGTAAACCGGGCGCAGCACGTCGGCGGCGTTCTGAATGTCCTCGACGGCGAGCGCCTCGAACAGGTCGGCGACGGGGCGGTCGCCCGCCTTCAGGGCGTGGCCGATCGCGCCGTCATACTCGTCCGAACTGCCGATCGCCTTTTCGAAGATCGAAGGGTTCGACGTCACGCCCTTGACGCCGTCGCTATCGATCAGCGCCTTGAGGTCACCCTTGGCGACGAAGCCGCGGGCAAGGAAGTCCAGCCAGATCGCCTGGCCATGGTTTTCGAGTGCTTTGACGGGATTCATGGTGCCTGTTCTGTCTAATCGGTCGATTTTTGGGTTCCCGGCAGCTTTCGGGGGCAGGGCCCGAAAGTCAACATTTGGTTGGGCGTGCTGCCGGATGGAATGGGCCGGTCCGGGACGATAACGCTGCTGGCACCGGTTCGATCCCGCAAATGGCTGGTCTTGCCAGCCTCGATACGACCGGGCCGGTCGAACCGGCTTCCAGAACGGCGACACCAACGGGCACAAGCACGAAGTCGTGAAGGAGGCCGTCATGGACAGTCGTCTTTCGCCCCCGGCCTGCCTCGTGCTTTTGTGTGGCGTGATCGCCCTCGGCGCGACCGTGGCAGAAGCGGCCGGCATCGGCGGGCATTTGAGGGGTCATGCGCAAAACATTCCGCGGGCGGTTGCAGGGGACACAACCCGCATGTCGACGTGGGAGCGGGCGCGCAATCGCCGTCGCGACTGAGTCCGAACACGCGAAGTATTCAGCTGGATACAGCGGGCGAAAGTACGGCGATCAAATCGCCCAAACAAGCGATTGACGTGAAAGCTTCACGTCAATCGGCGGCGTTTCAGGGTCGGAGATAAAGATAGCCCTGCGATTGCAGCTCGGCGATCCGCACCACGCCGCCCCGCTCGGCGGCAATGAAGCCCGGCAGCAGATCCTTGAGTGTGACATTCTGCGACTTCATGGTGTTGCCACAGGCGGCGAGTTCGAGACCGGCTTTGGAGAATTGACCGACGCGCTTCGAAAGATCGGGGTTGGCGGAAGCCGAATGAAACGCCCGCAACGCCTGGCCGTGAATCACCAGCGCAATCGTGATATGGTCGGGACCGCCGACGCCGTCGAAATGGTTCTGGATGTTGCCCAGCACGAAGCTGACCTTGTCGAGGTCGTTGAGGTGATAGACCACCTTCAACTTTGCCGAAGGTGCCGCCTCGGTAGCTGCGTTGGCGCGCGAGGCGGCAAAGGCTGCGCCGAAAGCCGAAATCGCGCCCCACAGGATATTGCGTCGATGCATGAAATCTCTCCGGCCAAAGTAGTGTAGGTCACAGACCTAAGTAGCGGGGCGTACCAACCTATGTAGTATGGCTCATTTGTGCCGGAGTGCCGCAAGCTCCTTGCGATCCGTCACCAACTCGGAGCATTCGTGCAGATCGGCGCGATCAACGCGGAAGATCTTGTCGTCGGCGCCGGCAACCAGATCGTTGCTGGCGTCATCGTCGGGTTTGTTGCGCTCCCAGATCCTGATCCGCTCCAGCCGGATCAGCGCGGATTTGTCGTCCTTCATCGCCACTTCAATGCCGCCGCCTTCGCAATCGACGCCGCAGCCAAATCGAATTTCACCGCCGGCGTTTTCGGCGACAATGTGATTGCAGTAGCCGCTGGAATCGAAATTGCCGGCGCGGTGGCGATATTTGAAGCCGAGCCGGAACGAATAATTGACGGTCTTGTCTTCCGGTGCGTCCTCGGCCGTCACCAGCAGCTTCATCGCGCTGACTTTCTGCTTCGGATGTTGCGCCAGATGGCTGGCGTCATAACGACGCACGAAGCAGGCATAGGTGTTCTGGCTGAGCGGGCCACCGAACATCCGGGCATCGAAGGCGATGGCTTTGACTTTGTCGACGCCCTCCTGGGCGTGACAGGCATGGGCTCCGACGACGGCGGCAAATGCGGCGACGATGCAGGCGTATTTCATGGCAGACTCGGATTAAACGCGCGGCATATTACTTTAGTTGCAGTTGGTGCCGGGTACGTTCAACGCTCGCTCCGCGAAATGAACACGTGTTCATCTTTGCCATTTTTGCCGCGGGCTGGCCGTCCGAATGTCACAAAAGGCTCTGTTATCACGCGTTCGGACCATTCAGAACCCGGATTTTTCGGCTTTGCTGCTTGGGATCGCCAAACCAACGCCGATTCGAGCCGGCACGACCACTCGAAATCCTTAAAAAATCCCTTACATGTTGATCAGTAGTTACCCGGTGAAAATGTTGCAGCACGGATACAACGGAAGCGAAATGGCACCGTATCTTTACGAGGCGAGCGCCCTTAGCACGACTATTGCATTGCATTGTGAAGTCGCTCGCGTGTCCAATCGATGCATGTGCTGATTGTGATTCGCGAACGGAAGCTGTGATGCTCCGACACTGGAACCCGAGTGGAGCGTCCGGCATTTACAGGTGACCATGGAGAGACGGATCATGTACAACGATTCTCTGTTCAATGCTTTCGCCCGGTCCTTCGAAGCTAGAAGCCAGACCGACATGTCGATGGCGGAATATCTGGAGTCGTGTCGAAGCGATCCGATGCGATATGCCAATGCTGCTGAACGATTGCTAGCTGCGATCGGTGAGCCTCAGATGATTGACACGGCCAAGGATTCTCGCCTTGGCCGTATCTTTTTGAACCGTACGATGCGGCTTTATCCGGCCTTCGCCGGCTTCTACGGCATGGAAGAAACGATCGAGCGCATCGTAGGCTTCTTCCGCCACGCGGCGCAGGGCCTCGAAGAGCGCAAGCAGATACTCTATTTGCTCGGGCCTGTCGGTGGCGGCAAATCCTCGCTCGCCGAGCGTCTCAAGTCGTTGATGGAAGTTCACCCCATTTACGTGTTGAAGGCCGGCGACGAACTCAGCCCGGTATTCGAGAGTCCGCTCAGCCTTTTCGATCCGGAATCGCTGGGTCCGATGCTCGAGGAGAAGTACGGCATTCCGCGCCGCCGCCTCACCGGACTGATGAGCCCGTGGTGCTACAAGCGCCTCGAAGCCTTCGGTGGCGACATCTCGCAATTCCGCGTCGCCAAGATCCAGCCGTCGCGGCTGCGCCAGATCGCGATCGCAAAGACCGAACCCGGCGATGAAAACAACCAGGACATCTCGTCACTGGTCGGCAAGGTCGACATCCGCAAGCTGGAGACTTTTGCCCAGAACGATCCCGACGCCTACAGCTATTCGGGCGGCCTCAACCGCGCCAACCAGGGCATTCTCGAATTCGTCGAAATGTTCAAGGCGCCGATCAAGATGCTGCATCCGCTGCTGACGGCGACGCAGGAAGGCAACTATATCGGGACCGAGAACATCGGCGCGATCCCGTTCACCGGCGTCATTCTCGCCCACTCCAACGAGGCCGAATGGCAAAGCTTCAAGACCAACAAGAACAATGAAGCCTTCATCGACCGTATCTGCGTCATCAAGGTGCCGTACTGCCTGCGCGTCACCGAGGAGCAGAAGATCTACGAGAAGCTGATCCAGAGCTCCGAACTGGCTACCGCGCCGTGCGCGCCGGCCACGCTGGAAACGATGGCGCGCTTCTCTGTGATGTCGCGGCTGCGCAAGCACGAGAACTCGACCGTGTTCGCAAAGATGCGGGTCTATGACGGCGATAGCCTGAAGGAATCCGATCCGAAGGCACGCAGCGTTCAGGAATACCGGGATTCCGCCGGCGTCGACGAAGGCATGGATGGCGTCTCGACCCGCTTCGCGTTCAAGGTTCTCGCGGCGACCTTCAACCACGACACCAATGAGGTCGGTGCCGACGCGGTTCATCTGATGTACACGCTGGAGCAGTCGATCCGGCGCGAGCAGCTACCCGACGAAGTCGAAAAGCGTTACCTCGAGTTCATCAAGGCTGAACTCGCGCCGCGCTACGCCGAATTCATCGGGCATGAGATCCAGAAGGCCTATCTCGAATCCTATTCGGATTACGGCCAGAACCTGTTCGACCGCTATGTCGACTACGCCGATGCCTGGATCGAGGACCAGGATTTCAAGGATCCAGACACCGGACAACTGCTCGATCGCGAGCTGCTCAATCAGGAGCTGACCAAGATCGAAAAGCCGGCCGGCATCGCCAACCCCAAGGACTTCCGCAACGAGGTCGTCAAGTTCTCGCTGCGGTCGCGCGCCCAGAACGGCGGCAAGAATCCGGCGTGGACCAGCTACGAGAAGATTCGCGAAGTGATCGAAAAGCGGATATTCTCCCAGGTCGAGGATCTTCTGCCCGTCATTTCCTTCGGCTCGAAGAAGGACGGCGATACCGAGAAGAAACATGACGACTTTGTCGCGCGCATGGTCGAGCGCGGCTACACCGAGCGGCAGGTCCGCCGGTTGGTCGAATGGTACATGCGCGTAAAACAGGCTGGCTGAGGCGGATGAAAACGTGGCCATTCACATCGTCGACCGGCGCCTGAATCCGGGTAGCAAGAGTCTGGAGAATCGCCAGCGCTTTCTGCGTCGGGCCAAGGCGCTGGTTCAGGGGGCGGTGAAGAAATCGTCGCAGGACCGGGACATCAAGGATGTCCTGGAAGGGGGCGAGGTCAGTGTGCCGATCGATGGCATGGACGAGCCGCGCTTTCGCCGCGAGGGCGGCACGCGCGACATGGTGATGCCCGGAAACAAGAAGTTCATCGAGGGCGATATTCTGCCGCGGCCGAACCCGAGCGGCGGCAAGGGCAGAGGCGCGGGCGAGGGCGACAGCGAGGATACCTTCCGCTTCGTTCTAAGCCGCGACGAGTTTGTCGACCTGTTCCTGGACGACCTGGAATTGCCCGATCTCGCCAAGCGAAAGCTGGCCGAGGTCGAAAGCCAGGGCATTCGCCGGGCGGGTTACACGACGTCCGGCTCGCCTGCCAATATCTCGGTGAGCCGAACGGTAAGTCGCGCCCTGGCGCGGCGCGTCGCGCTGCGGCGGCCGAGGCCGGAATTGCTGGCAGCCCTCGAGGCGGAGTTGGCGGATTGCAGCGACGAAGCGCGCCGCGCCGAGCTGATGGCCGAGATCGAGGCCCTGAAGGCGAAGATCAAACGCATCCCGTTCATCGATCCGATCGACATCCGCTACCGGCGTTTCGAGACGGTGCCGAAACCGGTGGCGCAGGCTGTCATGTTCTGCCTGATGGACGTCTCCGGTTCGATGACCGAGCATATGAAGGATCTCGCCAAGCGCTTCTACATGCTGCTCTACGTGTTCCTGAAGCGGCGCTATCGTCACGTCGAGATCGTTTTCATCCGGCATACCGACCGGGCCGAAGAGGTCGACGAGCAGACGTTCTTTTACGGACCGGCTTCCGGCGGCACGCTGGTGTCGAGCGCGTTGCAGGCGATGCACGATATCGTGCGGTCGCGGTTCCGGCCGGAGGACTGGAACATCTATGCCGCGCAGGCTTCCGACGGCGACAATTCCTACGCGGACGGCGAGGTCACCAGCCGGCTCCTGACCGACAAGATCCTGCCGGTCAGCCAGTTTTTTGCTTATCTGGAAGTAGGCCAGGAAAACGGCCTTAGCTACGAAATGCCCAATTCGTCGCTCTGGACCCTTTACGAGGGCCTGCGCGCGAGCGGCGCCCCGCTGTCGATGCGCAAGGTCAACGAGCGCAGCGAGATATTCCCGGTGTTTCACGATCTTTTCCAGCGCCGCAGTCAGCAGGAAAGGAACGCGTCATGACCGCGACCGACCGACTGCTGTTTCAGGGCGCCGACTGGGACTTCCGGACGCTGCAGCGGATCTGCGACGCCTGCGAGCAGGTGGCGCGGGACGAGTTGGGGCTCGATGTCTATCCCAACCAGATCGAGGTCATTACCGCCGAGCAGATGCTGGATGCCTATTCATCGGTCGGCATGCCGCTGTTCTACAAGCATTGGTCGTTCGGCAAGCACTTTGCCTTTCAGGAGGCGTCCTATCGCAAGGGGCTGATGGGACTGGCCTACGAGATCGTCATCAACTCGTCGCCGTGCATTTCCTACCTGATGGAAGAAAATACCGCGACGATGCAGACGCTCGTCATCGCGCATGCCGCCTTCGGCCACAATCATTTCTTCAAGAACAATTATCTGTTCAAGCAATGGACCGACGCCGACGGCATTCTGGATTATCTCGAATTCGCCAAGCGCTATGTGGCGCATTGCGAGGAACGCCACGGCCGGCTGGCGGTCGAGCACACGCTCGATGCCGCGCACGCTCTTATGTCGCACGGCATCGATCGCTATCCCGGCAAGAAGAGCCTCGATCTTCGCGCCGAGGAAAAGCGGGCGGGCAGGCGCCGTGCCCATGAGGAGAGCGCGTTCAACGATTTGTGGCGCACCGTTCCGGCCGGCAAAGTGAAGACCGGCGCGATACTGGATGTCGAGCGCCGCCGCCAGATGCTCGGTCTGCCGCAGGAAAACCTGCTGTATTTTCTCGAAAAGACCGCGCCGCGCCTGCGTCCCTGGCAACGCGAATTGCTGCGGATCGTGCGGCACATCGCGCAGTATTTCTATCCGCAGAGCCAGACCAAGGTGATGAATGAGGGCACCGCGACCTACGTTCACTATCGCATCATGAGCCGGCTGCACGAACAGGGACGGCTGACGGATGGCAATTTCCTCGAATTCCTGCAGTCGCACACCAACGTCGTGTTCCAGCCCGAATTCGACGACCCGCGCTATTCCGGCTTCAACCCGTATGCGCTGGGATTTGCGATGATGCAGGACATCGAGCGCATTGTCACCAATCCGGAAGACGAGGATCGCGAGTGGTTCCCGGATATCGCCGGGAAGGGCGATGCGATGGGCGTGTTGCGCGACGTCTGGGCCAATTATCGCGATGAGAGCTTCATCAGCCAGTTCATGAGCCCGCGCCTGATGCGGCACTTCCGCCTGTTCCATCTGCATGACGATCCGGAGGAACGCGCCGGTATCCTGGTCGACGCCATCCACAACGAGCGTGGTTACCGCCGGCTGCGGCGCGAACTGGCGCGGCAATACGACGTCGGCTTCATTGACGCGAACATCGAAGTCGTCGATGTCGACCTTGCCGGCGATCGTCGCCTGATGCTGCGCCACACCGTGGTGAAGGGCGCCCAGCTCAGCGAAGCCGACACCAAGCGCGTGCTGCAGCACCTGGCCGATCTCTGGAGCTACGACGTGTCGCTCGTCGAGAGCGATGCGTCCGGCACGGTCTTGAAGGAGTATGTCGCAAATCCCCGGAACATCGCCGTGGCAGCGTAGCTGGGTTTACGGGGTGATAAATCCCCTCATGGTGACGTCTCCGGACGATGCTCCCGCATCGCCGGGTGAACCATGAGGCCCCACCTTTGGCCTGCATCCTTCGAGACGCCCGCTCTGCGGGCTTCTCAGGATGAGGAGCTCGCGCAGCTTTGACGCACTACCGCAGACTGGCGTTGATCTTTTCCAGTGCTGATGTGCCGGGGCACAGATCCTTGGCTTCCAGCGTATTGAGCGGCGTCTCGACGGTGTCGAGATGGGTGTGCAGGTCTTCCGAATCCGGATCGACGTAGAGAAGCCCGGTGACCACCTGGCCTTTGGCGGCGTGCTTCTGCAGGAAGGTCATGGCCGCCAGCCGGTCGTTGGCATCATAGTCGGCGTCGATCTTGCGCAGCGCCAGCCGGGTGCCATCATGCTGCTCGACCACCTGCACCGTGCCCGGCGCATAATCGACCGTGATCGGATCGCGGCCGGTCAGCACGTCCAGCCGGTTCACTGCGTCATTGTGCTCGCGGACGTAATCAAAACTCTTGGTCGAGCCGGCGTGGTTGTTGAAGGCGATGCACGGGCTGATGACGTCGATAAAGGACGCGCCCTTGTGCCGGATAGCGGCCGCGATCAGCGGCACCAGCTGGCTCTTGTCGCCGGAGAAGCTGCGCGCCACGAAGCTCGCGCCGAGTTGCAGGGCGATCGCCACCAGGTCGATGGCGTTGTCGGTGTTCATCACGCCCTTCTTGGACTTCGAGCCGCGGTCGGCGGTGGCCGAGAACTGACCCTTGGTCAGCCCGTACACGCCGTTGTTCTCGACGATATAGGTCATGTTGACGCCGCGCCGGATCGAATGCGCGAACTGGCCGAAGCCGATCGAGGCACTGTCGCCGTCGCCGGAGACGCCGAGATAGATCAAATCGCGGTTGGCGAGGTTGGCACCGGTCAGGACCGACGGCATGCGGCCGTGCACCGAGTTGAAGCCGTGCGAATTGCCGAGGAAATAGTCCGGCGTCTTCGACGAGCAGCCGATGCCGGAAATCTTGGCGACGCGATGCGGTTCGATCGACAACTCGTAGCAGGCTTCGATGATCGAAGCGGTGATCGAGTCGTGGCCGCAGCCGGCGCACAGCGTCGAGACCTTGCCCTCGTAATCCCGGTGGGTGAAGCCGAGATCGTTCTTCGGCAGGCCGGGATGCTGGAATTTAGGCTTGGCGATATAGGTCATGACTTCACCTTGCGGAGCGGGGTCACCTTCAGGTGGTCCTGGTGGTCGCCAATGGCGTTGGCGATGAATCGTGCGGTGATCGGCGTGCCGTCATAGTGCAGGATCGGCACCAGCCGGACCGGATCGATGCCGTTCTCGTTGACGATCAACTGGCGCAACTGGCCATCGCGGTTCTGTTCGACCACGTATACGAAATCGTGGTCGGCGATGAAGCTCGCCACGCTGGAATGGAACGGGAAGGCGCGGATGCGTAGCCGATCAAGTTGATGCCCGCGCGCTTCCAACAACCCGATCGCCTCGTCCATCGCCGGCGCGGTCGAACCGAAATAGATCACGCCGTATTTGGTCGGCTTGGCGGCGTTGGCCTGCAATGGCCGCGGCACCATGTCCTGCGCCGTCTCGAACTTGCGCACCAGCCGCTGCATGTTGTCGGCATAGATCGCGCCTTCTTCCGAATAGCGCGCGTAGCGGTCGCGCGAGGTGCCGCGAGTGAAGAACGAGCCCTTGGTCGGATGCGTGCCCGGATAAGTGCGGTAGGGAATGCCGTCGCCGTCGACGTCGAGATAGCGGCCGAAGTCGCGGCCGGGCTCGTCGAGCATTTCAGCGGTCATCACCTTGCCACGGTCGTACTGCCGGGCGTCATCCCATTTCAGCGGGCGGCACAGCCGGTGGTTCATGCCGATGTCGAGGTCGAGCATCAGGAAGATCACGGTTTGCAGCCGCTCGGCGAGATCGAACGATTGCGCCGCAAACTCGAACGCTTCGGCCGGGTCTTCCGGGAACAGCAGGACATGCTTGGTGTCGCCGTGCGAAGCGTAGGCGCAGGCGATGATATCGCATTGCTGGGTGCGCGTCGGCATGCCGGTCGAGGGGCCGGCGCGCTGGATGTTCATGATCACGGCCGGAATTTCGGCGAAGTAGGAGAGACCGATGAATTCGGTCATCAGGGAGATGCCGGGACCGGAGGTCGCGGTGAAGGCCCGTGCGCCGTTCCAGGAGGCGCCGATCACGATGCCGATGGATGCGAGCTCATCTTCACCCTGCACGATCGCGTATTTCGCCTTGCCGGTCTCGGGGTCGTGCCGCAGCTTCTTGCAGTGGCTCGTGAAGGCCTCCGCCACCGACGACGACGGCGTAATCGGATACCAGGCGCAGACGGTGGCGCCGCCATAGACGGCGCCGAGCGCAGCCGCGCTGTTGCCTTCCATGAAAATGCGGTCGCCGACCTTGTCGGACTTTTTCACCTGCAGCCCGATCGGGCATTTCAAATTCTGCAGCGCCCAGTCGCGCCCGAGATGCAACGCATGCACGTTCGACGACAGGAGCTTTTCCTTGCCCTTGTACTGTTCGCCGATCAGTTGCTCGACGAGCTTCGGGTCGAGGTCGAGCAGCGCACAGAGCGCACCGAGATAGATGATGTTCTTGAACAGCTGGCGCTGGCGCGGATCGGTATATGTCGAGTTGGTGATCGCAGTCAGCGGCACGCCGATCACGTTGATGTCGGCGCGGAATTTCGACGTCGGCATCGGCTTGGTCGAGTCGTAGAACAGATAGCCGCCCGGTTCGATCGAGGCGACGTCCTTGTCCCAGGTCTGCGGGTTCATCGCCACCATCAGGTCGACGCCGCCGCGGGCGCCGAGATGGCCGGCCTCGGTCACCCGCACCTCGTACCAAGTCGGAAGGCCCTGGATGTTGGAGGGGAAGATGTTGCGTGGGCTGACCGGCACGCCGTGGCGCAGGATCGAGCGCGCGAACAGCTCGTTGGCGCTGGCCGAACCCGAGCCGTTGACGTTGGCGAAGCGGACGACGAAGTCGTTTACGCTGCTGATCGGGCTTTGGTCTGGCATGTTGATCCCGCGTAAGTCATATCGATGAGGTATTTCTGCATGTCCCAGGCGCCGGTCGGACAACGCTCGGCGCACAGCCCGCAATGCAGGCAGACGTCCTCGTCCTTCACCATGACGCGGCCGGTCTTGAGGCCGTCGGCGACATACAGCGCCTGGTCGGGGTGCGGCGAGGGAGCCTTCAGCCGCTCCCGCAAATCCGCTTCCTCGCCGTTCTCCGTGAAGGTGATGCAATCCATCGGGCAGATATCGACGCAGGCGTCGCATTCGATGCAGGCGGGCGCCGAGAACACGGTCTGCACGTCGCAATTCAGGCAGCGCTGCGCCTCGCCGAGCGCGAGCTTGACGTCATAGCCGAGTTCGACCTCGGTGCGGATGTCCTTCAGCGCGATCACCTTGTCGCGATGCGGCACCTTGTAGCGCTTGTCGCCGGAGATGTCGTTGTCGTAGCTCCACTCGTGGATGCCCATCTTCTGCGAGGAGACATGCACTTCGGGGAGCGGACGCTCGGTGATGTCTTCGCCGGAGATCATCTTGTGGATCGACAGCGCGGCATCATGGCCGTGGGCAACCGCCCAGATGATGTTCTTCGGGCCGAACGCCGCGTCGCCGCCGAAGAACACCTTTGGATTGGTCGAGACAAAGGTCTTGGCATCGACCTGCGGCATGTTCCACTTGTCGAACTCGATGCCGCAGTCACGCTCGATCCAGGGGAACGCGTTCTCCTGGCCGACCGCGACCAGCACGTCGTCGCAGGGAATGGTCTGGTCCGGTTCGCCCGAGGGCACCAAATTGCGACGGCCCTTGGCGTCGTATTCGGCCTTCACCTTCTGAAAGGTGACGCCGATGAGCTTGCCGCTGACATGCTTGAACGCCACCGGAACCATGAAATTGAGGATCGGGATGTCTTCGTGAAGGGCGTCTTCCTTTTCCCAGGGGCTCGCCTTCATTTCCTCGAAGCCGGAGCGCACGATCACCTTGACGTCTGCGCCACCGAGGCGGCGCGCGGTGCGGCAGCAATCCATCGCGGTGTTGCCGCCGCCGAGCACGATGACGCGGCGGCCAATCTTCTCGACATGGCCGAACGAGACCGACGACAGCCATTCGATGCCGATGTGGATGTTGGCGGCCGCTTCCTTGCGGCCGGGGATGTCGAGCTCGCGGCCGCGCGGCGCGCCGGAGCCGATGAAGATCGCATCATACTTCTCGTTGAGCAGCTTCTTCAGGCTGTCGATGCGATGGCCGCCCTTGAACTCGACGCCGAGGTTGAGGATGTAATCGGTTTCCTCGTCGATCACGGTGTCCGGCAGGCGGAATTTTGGAATCTGGCTGCGCATCATGCCACCCGCCTTGGGATCGGCATCGAACACGGTGCAGTGATAGCCGAGCGGCGCGAGGTCGCGCGCAACCGCAAGCGAAGCAGGGCCGCCGCCGACCAGCGCGATGCGCTTGCCGTTCTTTGCCGATGGCTTCGGCATGCGGTGCGAGACGTCGTCCTTGAAGTCGGCGGCGACGCGCTTGAGGCGGCAGATCGCCACCGGCGTTTCCTCGACGCGGCCGCGGCGGCATGCCGGCTCGCACGGGCGATCGCAAGTGCGCCCCAGAATTCCGGGAAACACATTCGATTTCCAGTTGATCATATAGGCGTCGCTATAACGCCCTTCTGCAATCAAACGGATGTATTCGGGAACTGGGGTGTGTGCCGGGCAGGCCCATTGGCAGTCGACAACTTTATGAAAGTAGTCTGGCGCCGAGATATCAGTCGGTTTCATTCCTACCTTGTCCACGCAATTTCAAGGAAAGCGCGGCCTCATTTTGCCTGCGAACGCTTAACGAGCGTTCTTGTGGTTTTTGAATTGGATCATAGGCTTATCTTATTAGAGCCATTCCACAAGCCGCGCACAAGCCAATTTTGCGCGATCACCAGCTTTCAAACTGCATGGGAGCTTGGACTTAGCGTCGTAGTGCTATGCGGCAGTGCAGCATGTGCAGTGCAGCTTCACTTTCGAGCACGGCAAGCTCGCGCATGTCGGGCAGACGAATGTGGGGGGATGCGATGACGTGTGCTCAGATCAACCGCAGAATGGCGCCGGTCGCGGCCAGCAGGATGACTACGATCCATGGCGGCAGTTTCCAAACCGTCAGCAGCAGGAAGCCGGCGAGCGCCACGGCGAAATCGCGCGGGGTAAGTACGGCGCTGGTCCAGACTGGATTGTAGAGCGCCGCGCCAAGGATACCGACGACGGCAGCGTTTGTGCCGCGCATGGCGGCCTGCGCGGCGGGACGCAGACGTAGCGCGTCCCAATACGGCAGCATGCCGTAGACCAGCAGCAATCCTGGCAGGGACAACGCGATGAGTGCAATCGCTGCTCCCGCCAGACCATTGGGAGCGGGTCCGATGGCGCCGAGATAGGCCGCAAAGGTGAACAGCGGTCCGGGCACCGCTTGCGCCATGCCGTAGCCGGCAAGGAAATCCGCGTTGCTGACCCAGCCCGGCGTCACCACCTCCGCCTGCAACAGCGGCAGAACGACATGGCCGCCGCCGAACACCAGCGCGCCGGAACGATAAAACGCGTCGAATAGCGCAAGCCCTTGCGAGCCGGTCTTTGCCGCGACCAGCGGCGTGACCAGGAACAGGACCGCGAACAGCACGAGCGCGACCGCGCTGTGTCGACGCGACACCGAAAAGCCGAGATGGCCCGCAGGCGTGGACCCATCGCCGCGGCACAGCCAGAGCCCGGCCACAGCTCCGAGCGCGATGGCGCCGACCTGTCCAAACGATCCGCCGATGAAAACCACGATCGCAACCGCCGCAAGCGCGATCGCAGCCCGCGCGCGATCCGGCGTCAGGCTGTTGGCCATGCCCCAGATCGCCTGCGCGACCACGGCAACCGCGACCAGCTTCAGGCCGTGGAGGATCCCTTCGGCGACAGGGCCGGCGAAAGCGGTCGCACCGAGTGCGAAGGCGAAGAGAATGATTGCAGACGGCATGGTGAAGGCAGACCACGCCGCGAGCCCGCCGAGCAGGCCATTGCCGCGCAGGATGCCGAGCGTGAAACCGACCTGGCTGGAGGCCGGGCCCGGCAGGAACTGGCAGAGCGCGACAATGTCGGCAAAACTGCTCTCGCTGAGCCATTTCCGCCGTTCGACGAATTCCGCCCTGAAGTAGCCGAGATGCGCAATCGGTCCGCCGACCGATGTAAGCCCGAGCTTGAGGAAAGCGGCGAAAACCTCGGCCACGGTGCCCGTGGACTTTTCCGCCATGCAGTGCAACTCCAGTTACGGCTGAAGATACCGGGAACCGGCAAAGTCACCAAGCGCTTGGGACGACCTTTAGCAAAGCGGCCGATGCATATGGCATCCACGGCCGATCAGTCTGCCCCGGCACCCGGAAGATGAAGGGGCGATTCCAGGCGACTATCACACATCTAAGAGAGAACATCAGCAAGGTAATTGAAAGCGATGTTAGAGACTTCGGCAGAAGTTCTCATCTGCATTATCGGGGCCTTCGACCATTACGAGAGGACAAATCGAAGTTGCCTGGCGCCGCATTCGCCGAGCCAACTCGCTCCGAACCGGGCAATTCTTGCCAGAAGGCCATCTCGACCGCTGAGGTTTACCCGACATTGTGTTAACAGCGCCTTCACCGGGTTTCTACGGAGCGACATCGTAACCTCGCGTGGCCGCCGGGAGCTGCGAAAGCGTCTAGCCGATGTCGCTCTTCGCCAGATCCCACATCAGCCGGTAGACGCCGCGCGAGATCGTCAGCGGCTTCAATGCGATGTTACCGCCAAAGCGCAGCATGGCTGCGGATACCGCGCCGACGCCCGTCGCATCGATCAACACGAACCAGTCGCCGGCGCCGGGATTGGGTGCGGAGGGATCATCGGTGATCGGCTTCGATAGCGCCGGATCGCTCTCGATCAGATGCATGGAGATGACGCCGTCGAGTTGCGCCGGATCGAGCTGCTCGGCGAGCCCGGCACGCAATTTGTCCTCGCCGCCGGTCGGGGGCCGCAGCCTGACAATGCCAAGCGCTGCGCCACGGCCGGTGCCGCGGCTGATCGTGATGCGCGCAACTGCCCGGATCATGTTCTGGAACCGGGCGATATTGGCCTTCGACCATGCGGTCTGGTTCGAAAGCGCGGTGCGATAGGCCGGGCTGTCCAGCACTTCAAACGTTTTGGTGGAGTAGAGGCTGAGATATTTCGGGTTTCCCTCGTGGGCGACATAGCGGCGGGCTTCGAGGAAGCCGTCGATTGCCACGCGCTCTTCGAGATGTTCGCGGTCGTACCAGCGATTGAATTCGGCTTCGTGCGCGGCGTCGATGTTCATCGACGTCAGCAGCATGCCTTTACCCGCCATCGGCATTCTTCTTGATTCCTATTTGCTGGTTTTGGAAGCCATGTCCGCGATCGCCTTCATCACGGCGTCGCGGACGCCGGGATCGTACAGCGTATGGCCGGCGCCCTCGACAAAACGGATCTCGGCCTCGCGCCATATGGCTGCAAGCGCATGCGAGGTCGCGGGTGGGCACAGCAAATCATAGCGGCCCTGCACGATCATGCCGGGGACGCCTGTGAGCCTGCCCGCGTCGCGCAGCAACTGGTTAGGTTGCATGAAGCAGTCATTGGCGAAGTAGTGCGCTTCCATGAACGGCGTGGCCGGCGGGCTCCGTGTCGAATTGAGCGCCGGCAGATCGAGGCGTGTGCGGTTCGGCGCGTGTTCGGAAAGAATGCGTTCGGTTTCGCCCCATGCCCGTGCCGCGGGAATATTCACGTCTGGATTGGGGTCGAGGATACGGCGGAAGTAGGCCTGGACCGGTTGCGCGCGCTCGCCTTCGGGCAGCACGCCTATGAAGTCCTGGTAAAGGCCGGGATAGAACCGCGGCAACACGTTGAGAAAGCCGTTTTCGATTTCCTCAGATGTGCCGAGAAAGGTCGCGCGTAGCACGATGCCGGTGACGCGATTGGGGTGGGCTTGCGCATAGGCCAGCGCCAGCGTCGCGCCCCAGGAGCCGCCGACGATCATCCAGCGCTCGAAGCCAAATTTTTCGCGGATCGCCTCCATGTCCGCGATCAGATGCGGCAGCGTGTTGGCTTCGCGGCGGCCCTTGGGGCGGCTGCGGCCGGCGCCGCGCTGGTCGAACAGCACCGCGTGGAAGCGCTCGGGATCGAACAGCCGGCGATGGTCCGGCTGGCAACCGCTGCCGGGTCCGCCATGCAGATAGACCGCGGGGATGCCGCCGGCGCGACCGACGCTTTCGACGTAGATGTCGTGACCGTCGCTGACCGCGAGCTGCTCCGACGTCAGCGGCGCAAACGGATCGGCCGGTTTGACGGATTTGCCGGCATCGGCGTCAGGCGCCATGCTCGCCTTCCGTTTCCAGCGTGCCGCCGGCGAAATTGCGATAGAGGAAGCGGTCCTGGTGCGCGGCCGCCTCGCGCTCGGCCTGCTTGAAGATCTGCTCGTGCATCGGCGACAGCGTGCAGGCCGGATCGGTATTGCCGGCGTCGCCGGTCAGCGCAAAGGCCTGGCAGCGGCAACCGCCGAAATCGACTTCCCGGAATTCGCAGCTCTTGCACGGCTCGGGCATCCAGCCGGTGCCGCGGTAGCGGTTGAAGGCCTCGGAATTCTGCCAGATCCAGGCGATCGAATGGTTCGACCGCACGGACTCGAATTCGAGGCCGGTGATGCTCTCTGCGGCGTGGCAGGGCAGGACCTTGCCCGCCGGCGAAATGTTGAAGAACTGCCGGCCCCAGCCGCCCATGCATTTCTTCGGCCGCAGCGCGTAATAGTCCGGCACCACATAGTCGATGGCGAGAACGCCCTTCAGCCGCACGGCGGCTTCCTCGACGATGCGGCTGGTCTCCTCGATCTGTTCGAGCGTCGGCATCAGTGCCGCCCGGTTCTTCAGCGCCCAGCCGTAATACTGCACGTTGGCGACTTCCAGCCGATCGGCGTCGAGATCGACCGCCATCTGGATGATGTCGGAGAGCTGGTGCAGGTTCTGGCGGTGCATGACGGCGTTCACCGTCAGCGGCATATCGAGCTCCCGCGTCCATTTCGCGGCTTCGATCTTCTTCTCATGCGCGTTCTTCAGCCCGGCGACGCGATCGGCCACCTTCGGCTCGTTGCCCTGGAAGCTGATCTGCACGTGGCAGAGCCCGGCATCGGCCAATGCCGAAAGCTTTTCCTTGGTCAGCAGCACCGCTGACGTGATGAGATTGCTGTACAGCCCGACATCGGTCGCATGCTGCACCAGCTCGACCAGGTCCTTGCGCGCGGTCGGTTCGCCGCCCGAGAAATGGATCTGCAGCACGCCGATTTCGGCGAGTTCGCTCAAAACCTTCTTCCATTCCTCGGTCGTCAGTTCGCTGCCGCCACGGTCGAGTTCGATCGGGTTGGAGCAATAGGGGCATTGCAGCGGGCAGCGGTGCGTCAGTTCGGCGAGCACGGCAAGCGGAATGCCGAACGTCTCCGCGGTCGAACGCTGCGATTCCAGAACCGCGAGCCCGTCGCTGGGCGCGGCGCCGGCTGTTTTGCGATCGGCGAGAATGTCGCTCATGACGTCTTCTCACGCGCTTCGGTCAGAAAGCCCTTGTCGGCGAGATCCTGCAGCATCCCGATGACGTCGATCAGGATCGCCTCGCGCGGTGCCGTGTATTTGACAGCGAGCTGATCGGCCATGTCGCCGACGCTGCGCACGCCGTCGCAGAGCTGCAGCACTTCCACCGCGATCTCGTCCGGCGCCAGCACGCGCTCCGGCGCCAGGATCACCCAGACCTGCCGCGTCTCATCGAATTTCAGCCGCGCGTGCCGCGGCAATTTCGGCCGGCTCGCCTCGCTGACACTGATGTTGCGGCTCGCAGCCATTGGTCGCTAGTCTCCTCTGGGCACGAACGCCCCGGGCGGTATGTGGCCCTCGACATAGGCATGATACAGCGCGTCGAGCTGAACCCATAGCACATTGGTCTTGAAGATCAGCGCATTGCAGACCGCCTCGCGCGCGGCCGGTGTCTTCGCGTTGGCCTTGACGTATTCCAGCGCAAAACCCGCGTCGCGCGGGGCCTGCGTCAGCCGACGGCTGAAATAGCTCATGATGTCGGGGTTGACGAAATCATAGTGCTGCAGCATGCCGGAGATGCGTTCCTCATGCAGGTTCGGCGCGAACAATTCCGTGAGCGAGGAGGCGATCGCCTCCAGCGGCGTTTTGTCCCGGCAGAAATGCACGTAGGCCTCCACCGCAAACCGCGTCGCGGGTAAAATGCCTTCGGTCGATTCCACATAGGCGCTGTCGAGCCCAAGGCCTTCGGTCAGCTTCAGCCAGCGCTCGATACCGCCTTCGCTGCCGATATCGCCGTCGTGATCCTCGATCCGGTGCCGCCATTCGATCCGGGTCGCGCGGTCACGGAAGCGGGAGATCACCATCGCGTCCTTGAGCGGGATCGTGCTCTGGTAGAAATAGCGGTTCAGCGCCCAGGCCTGCACCTGTCCCTTGTTGAGCTTGCCGCCATGCAGCAGCCGGTGGAACGGATGCAGATTGTGATAGCGCGTCGCGCCGATGTGGCGGAGCATCGCTTCGAGCTCATCGGCATTGTTGAGCGTGATGCCCTTGCCGATCGACAGAGCGGTCATTTCCGCGGTCACTTTCCCCTTGGCCATGATGTTCACAGCGTGATCTCCGTTCCATCGGCTGGAATCTGCCAGCCCGCCTGTTCCAGCGCCTTTCGCTCATCGGAGCCGGAGAGCAGAGCAGGGTTGGAGTTGTTGATATGCAGGAACATTTTTCGGCCGATATCGAGGCCGGCAAGGCTCTCGATCGCGCCATGTTCGCCCGACATTGAAATATGGCCCATCCCTTGTCCCGTCTTGGTGCCGAGTCCCTGGACGATCAATTCATCGTCGCGCCACACCGTGCCGTCGAAGAACACCAGCGCAGCACCCGAAAGGCGCGATTTAAGGTCGTCGGTCACTTCAGCGCAGGCAGCCAGGAAATAGAAGTACTTGCCGCCGCCCTTGTCCAGAATCCGCAAGCCCAGCGTGTCGCCCGCGGCATCGCCGCCCGCCGGATGCGCCTTGCCTTCGAGATACCACGCGCCCTTGCCGGGAACCGCGAAGGCAAGGATTTCCATGCCTGATGGCGAACCGTCGGGCAAAGCGGGCTCGAACGCCTTGTCCACCTCGATCGGCCGCCGCTTCACGGTGTTTTCGCCCAGCACGTTAAAGATGCTGTTGGATCGCAAAATCGCAAGGACCCGCTCGTGCGCATAGAGCGTAAACGGCGAACCCTCGCGCATCGACAACAGCCCTGCGACCGCATCGACCTCGCCATTGGTCAGGATTACGCCGGCGATCGGGCTGTGCCGGAGCTGTCCGGCCTTGGGGTGAAGCTGCGGCGTCGCGATCAATTGCTGGCGCAGGTCGGGCGAGGCGTTGATCAGATACCAGTGCGCGCCGTCGGCGCTCACCGCGATCGAGGCCTGGGTGCCGCGCAGTTCCGGATTTTCGCTTCGTGCTTTCCGGCACACCGGACATCCGCAATTCCACTGCGGGACACCGCCGCCGGCCGCGGCGCCCAGGACGACGACGCGAAGCATGATCCGTCTCCTGGAGCTTCGAAACTTGAAGAAACAAACTGAATTACAAACGCCGCTAAGTGGACACCGGTGTCGGACACAATCCCGCTATCGGGAACGTGTCAGACCCGGAGGTCCACTTGCGTGCGATATGAAACGCGCCGCCGCTTACTTGCGGGTGGCGCACATATACATGTTGATTTCCATGCCGACCGATACTTCGACGATTTTCGGCGCTTTCCAGGCCATTTGCCTCTCCCTTTTGACCGGGCGAACTCCGCCCTTGCAGGTTAAGGTACTGCGGATCAAAAAGTTCGCCAGCTAAATCTTTTGCCTGGAACTCCCTTTGTTTATGCTGCGCCGCAAAGAGATTTCACGGGGTTGTGTGAGGGGCCTCGGTCAAAACAACGTGGGATCAAGCCTTTCGCGGTTGTTCGCGCCGCCGCGAATGACAATTCTGGGCGCGACGGGGCGCTGCCGGCTCCGGATAAAGAACTTGTGAAATAGAAGCGGCCTCCGGTTGCGGGGCCTCAACGGAGCCAGGTTTCAGCCGATGCCGCGATATTATTTCAACACCCGTATCGGCGATGAGCTGATTTCCGATCCCGATGGCGAAGTGCTTGTTGATCCCGATCGCGCCTGGGAAATGGCGCGCGCCATGATCCGGGAGCTGCTCAAGACTGACGGTGCCGATGGTGCGCTGTTGAGCGCGATCATTGAGGTGACCGACGACGACGGCGAGATCGTGCTGGAGTTTCCGTTCGCCGAAGCGATCCTCGATGCCCCTGGCGGCTCGGTCACGAAGCACTGACATGCGATGAAGCCGGTCGGCGTCGTGCCGGCCATTCGGCCCGCGCCGTTTCTGTGGAAAGCATGTTTCCGGTTGCGCATCGACGGAAAAATATCGAGATTGCCGTTCGGAAAGCCACCGGCGTCGGCACCCTCATGTGCTGCGCGTAGAGAACAGGCTTCCGCCAAGGGAGAACGCCCATGATACGCCATTCGTCGGCGCCGCGCAGCCTGTTGCTGGCCGGTGCCTTCCTTAGTGCATTCACGCTAGGTGCCGCTGCGCAGCAGCCTGCCGCATCGCCACCTGCCGCCGGCGCGTCGGCCGCGCCCGCGCTTCCGCCGGGATCGCCGTTGATCGGACGTCCCGCGGGCAGCGAAGCCGCCGCCAAGCTAGCGCCGAATGCGCCGCCGCCGATCCCCGCGGCGCCGGACAAATTGCCGACGGCGAAGCTGAAAGTGCCGGCCGGCTTCAATATCGAGGTCTATGCCGCGGGTATGGCGAATGCGCGCTCGCTCGCCGTGGGCGACAAGGGCACGGTGTTTGTCGGCAGCCGCCTTGTCGACAAGGTCTATGCCATCGTCAACAAGGACGGCAAGCGCGAGGTCAAGGTGCTGGCCTCCGGTCTCTACCGGCCGAACGGCCTGGCCTTCAAGGATGGCACGCTCTACATCGCCGAGCTGTCGAAGATCTCCAAGATCGAGAAGGTCGAGGACGTCCTCGACAACCCGCCGAAGCCGACCCTGATCTACGACAAGCTGCCGAAGGACGAAGCCCACGGCTGGAAGTTCATCGGCATCGGCCCCGACAACAAGCTCTACGTTCCGGTCGGCCAGCCCGGCAACAACGTGCTGCACGACGACGATCACGGCCAGATCCGCCGGATAAATCTCGATGGCTCGGGTGTGGAAGTGATCGCCAAGGGAGTTCGCAACACCGTCGGCTTCGACTGGAATCCGGAGACCAAGCAGCTCTACTTCACCGACAACGGCCGCGACTGGATGTCGGAAGACGTGCCCGAGGATGAACTCAACCGCGTCACCAAGGTCGGCGAACATTTCGGCGCGCCGTACTGCCTGCAGGGCAACATCGTCGACCCCGAATTCGGCTGGGGCAAATCCTGCAGCGAATTCACCGCGCCGGTGGGCCTGCTGGGGCCGCATTCCGCCTCGCTTGGTATACGCTTCTATACAGGCAGTATGTTCCCGAAAGCCTATAAGAACGCAGCCATCATCGCCCGGCACGGCTCATGGAACCGCACCAAGAAAGCGGGCGGTGATGTCGTCGTCGTGAAGTTGAACAAGAATGGCACCATGAAGTCGATGGAGCCGCTCATCACCGGCTTCCTCGAAGACAACAAGTATATCGGCCGCCCGGTCGATGTGCTGCCGATGAAGGATGGCTCGCTGCTGGTTTCCGACGACTGGAACGGTGCCGTCTACCGCATCACCTACGGCAAGCAGAAGGTGGCGGGGAAGTCGTAGACCCTCATCGTCATTGCGAGGTTCACGCGCCGTCATTGCGAGGGAAGCGAAGCAATCCATGCCTCAACGCGGGGATAGATGGATTGCCTCGTCGCTTTGCTCCCTTGCACAAATGCTTCGCGTTTGTCGCAGGCAATGACGGAAGTGTTTGGAGTGGCCGATGCGTAAAACAATAGTGGCACTGGCGTTTGCGTTGATTTCAACATGCGCACCAGCCGAAACCATCGAACAACGCATCGTGCCATGCCTCGCCTGTCACGGAGAGAAAGGCCAGTCCGAGACCGAGAACACGCCTTCGCTCGGCGGCCAACAGGCGCCGTACACGCTGATCCAGCTCTTCATGTTTCGCGAGAAGCTGCGCACCTTCGAGCCAATGAACGAGATGGCGAAGCCGCTGACCGACGACGATCTTCGCCTCTTTTCAGACTTCATCGCCAAAATGCCGAAGCCCGCAGCCCCGGCCGACACCGGCGATCCCGCACGGCTGCAGCGCGGCCAGGCGCTGGTGCAGCAGCACCGCTGCGACACCTGTCACAACCCCGATTTCTCGGGCAAGGAGAACGTCCCGCGCATCGCCAACCAGCGCGAGGATTATCTCGCCAAGACCCTTGCCGAGTACAAGGACAACAGCCGTCACGGCTATGATGGCAGCATGGCGGATGTGATGGCGCCGATCGCGGCAGAGCAAATCGCCGATCTCGCCTATTACATCGCCCGCGTGCGCTAAATTCGGGCGGCGGGCCCGCCGGCGTTGCCCTGCGCCCAGCCCTAGCGTTTGATTTGACGCGTTTTTTTGGCTCGAACCAGTTTCCACTTCGCCAGAAAACGCTCTAAAAGGGCGACCATTGATATGGAGTTTTGCATGCAGGATCTATGGCGCCTGTCGGCTGCGGAAATCGCGGCCCTGATCAGGTCGAAAAAAGTCTCGGCCAAGGAGGCCGCGACCGCGGCGCTGGCGCGGCTGGACGCGGTCAACCCCAAGATCAACGCCGTCGTCGACCACAGGCCCGAGGACGTGCTGGCGCAGGCTTCCGCCGTCGATGCCGCGATCGGGCGCGGCGAAGACGCCGGTCCGCTCGGCGGCGTGCCGGTTACGGTGAAGGTCAATATCGATCAGGCAGGCTTTGCCACCACCAACGGGCTCAAGCTGCAGCGCGATGCCATCGCGAAAAGCAACAACCCCGTGATCGACAATCTGCGCAAATCCGGCGCCGTCATTCTCGGGCGCACCAATTGCCCGGCGTTCTCCTATCGCTGGTTCACCACCAATCTGATTCATGGCGACACCAGGAACCCGCGCGACCCCGGGATCACCCCGGGGGGTTCGTCCGGCGGCGCGGGGGCGGCGGTCGCGGCCGGCATCGGGCATATCGCGCACGGCACGGATATCGCGGGATCGATCCGCTATCCCGCCTATGCCTGCGGCGTGCATGGCCTGCGGCCTACAATGGGACGCATCGCGGCGTTCAACGCGGCGCTCCCCGAACGGCCGATCGGGCCGCAGATCAGCGCCGTCTCGGGCCCGCTGGCCCGTACCATCGGCGATATCAGGATCGCGCTGGCCGCGATGTCGGCGAGGGATTATCGCGATCCCTGGTGGGTACCGGCGCCGCTTGAAGGGCCGGCGATGCCCAAGCGCGTCGCGATGTGTCTCAATCCGGATGGCCTCGATCCCGTGCCCGAAGTGAAGGCCGCCGTCGCCGATGCCGGCAAGCGGCTCGCGCGCGCGGGCTGGATCGTCGAGGAAATCGCCAACACGCCACCGCTGCGCGAGGCCGCCGATCTGCAGACAAAGCTCTGGCTCGGCGACGGCTATGAGGCGCAACTGGAGATGGCCGAGCGCGAAGGCGATCCCGGCGCATTGGCCTGCCTGCGCGGCAATCGCGCAAAAGTGCATCCGTTCGACCTGTCAAAGACGCTGACGCGGCGCCTGACGCTGACGCGCGAATGGCTGGCGTTCTTCGAACACTATGCCGTGCTGCTGATGCCGGTATCCGGCGAGTTGCCGTTCCCCGATCAGCTCGATCGCAAGGACGAGGCATCGTTCGCGCGCGTCTGGCATGCGCAATTGCCGCAGATCGCCATTCCCTTCATGGGACTTCCCGGGCTAACGGTCTCGACTGGACTGGTCGGACGCGTGCCTGTTGGCGTGCAGCTGGTTTCCGGCCGTTACCGCGAGGATCTGTGTCTCGCCGCGGGCGAGGCGATCGAGGCCGGCGGAACGCCGTCGGCGGCGATCGATCCCGCCGGCTGACTTCGAGAGAACAAGATGCCAGGCGTTTTTGACTTCACGGCGCAGTCGCTCGCCGGCGAGCAGGTTCCGCTGAAGCGGTTCGAAGGTCAGGTGCTCCTGATCGTCAACACTGCAAGCGCCTGTGGCTTCACGCCGCAGTACAAGGGCCTGGAGCAATTGCAACGCGAACTGGCGCCGCGCGGCTTTGCCGTGCTCGGTTTTCCCTGCAACCAGTTCGGCGGCCAGGAGCCGGGCGATGCCAAACAGATCGAGGCGTTCTGCGAAACCAAATATGACGTGACGTTTCCGATGTTCGCCAAGATCGACGTCAACGGCAGCCATGCGCATCCGCTATTCAACCACCTGAAGAATGAGAAATCGGGGCTGCTCGGTTCGTCGATCAAATGGAATTTCACCAAATTCCTGGTCGACCGGTCGGGCAGCGTGGTCGGGCGCTATGCCCCGACCGTGACCCCCGAGGGACTACGAAGAGAAATCGAGGCACTGCTGTGAGCGAGACCAACAAAGCGATGAACGACGAATTCCCCGACCGTCTCTCGGTCGATCCGAACAGCCCGTATTACAATGCCGATATCCTTGCGCGCGACGTCGGCATTCGTTTCAAGGGCGCCGAGAAAACCAATGTCGAGGAGTATTGCATCAGCGAGGGCTGGGTGCGCGTCACCGCGGGCAACGCCAAGGACCGCTACGGCAACCCGCTGACCATCAAGGTGCACGGTCCGGTCGAGCCGTATTTCCGCGATAAGGCGTCGTCCTGACGCGGTCTCTCTCGCTCGTCATTGCGAGGAGCGGAGCGACGAAGCAATCCATACTTGCGCTGTGGATGGATGGATTGCTTCGCTTTGCTCGCAATGACGGCGTAGAGACGCCGCCACACTTACTGAAAGCCAAATCCCATGTCCGTCCGCATCGTCGACGTCTGCGAAATCACAAAACCGATCTCCTCGCCGATCCGCAACGCCTATATCGACTTCACCAAGATGACGACGAGCCTGGTCGCCGTCGTCACCGATGCCGTGCGCGACGGCAAGAGCGTCGTCGGCTACGGCTTCAACTCGAACGGCCGCTACGGGCAGGGCGGCCTGATCCGCGAACGTTTTGCGCCGCGACTGAAGGAGGCCGATCCGAAGAGCCTGCTCGATGCAAGCGGCGGCAATCTCGATCCGGACAAGATCTGGGCTGCCATGATGTCAAACGAAAAACCCGGCGGCCACGGCGAGCGCTCGGTCGCGGTCGGCACCATCGACATGGCGGTGTGGGATGCGGCGGCGAAGATTGCGGGCAAGCCGCTGTTTCGTTTGCTCGCCGAACGCCACGGCCTTGAGGCCAATCCGCGCGTGTTCGTCTATGCCGCCGGCGGCTATTATTATCCGGGCAAGGATCTGTCGGCGCTGCGCGGCGAAATGCGCGGCTATCTCGACCGCGGCTACAACGTCGTCAAGATGAAAATCGGCGGCGCGCCGATCGCGGAAGATCGCGAGCGCATCGAAGCCGTGCTGAAGGAGATCGGCAAGGACGCGCAGCTCGCCGTCGACGCCAACGGCCGCTTCGATCTGGAGACCGCGATCGCGTATGCAAAAATGCTGCGGGAGTATCCGCTGTTCTGGTACGAGGAGGCCGGCGATCCCCTCGACTTCGCGCTGCAGGCCGCTTTGGCCGAATTCTATCCCGCAGCCATGGCGACCGGTGAGAATCTGTTCAGCCATCAGGACGCAAGGAATTTGATCCGCTATGGCGGCATGCGGCCGGACCGCGACTGGCTGCAGTTCGATTGCGCGCTGTCCTATGGCTTGTGCGAATACCAGCGCACGCTGGCGGTGCTGAAAACCCACGGCTGGTCGCCGAGCCGCTGCATCCCCCATGGCGGGCATCAGATGTCGCTCAATATCGCGGCCGGCCTCGGGCTTGGTGGCAACGAAAGCTATCCCGACCTGTTTCAGCCCTATGGCGGCTTCCCGGACGGCGTTCGTGTCGAGAACGGCCACATCACCATGCCGGACCTGCCGGGCATCGGATTCGAGGGGAAATCCGATTTGTACAAGGAAATGAAGGCGTTGGCTGCCTAGCCAACCTCGGCAGTCAGGCTGTCCCGATGGCGCCGATGGACACTTCATCAATCTTTGTGAGCATTGCTCAAAATAATCTTGAGCGATGCTCAAGATTTGCTATACTCAGATTCGTTACAGCTTTGCTCTTTCTCGGGACAGCGGCGCGAACCGCCGCGTTCCCGTAGCTCAGGAATGATAGTCACATGCAATATTCGGTGAAGGATTTACGGGGGGCGGCAAACGCCGGGGTGATCAGCCCGACGGATCTGGAGCGCCTGCTGGCATTTCTGTCGGGCCGCGAGGCGCAACAACCGGCCGGCGGCGCAAGCCCGGCGGCAAAATTCGATGCCGCGCATCTGCTCTGGTACGCCGGCGCATTGATCGTGATCGGCGCTATGGGCCTGTTTTCGACCGTGGCGTTCTCGCAGATGGGCGGCGGCGCGCTCACGGCCTGCGCGATTGCCTATGCGATCGGATTTACGGTGGCGGGTCACTACCTCTGGCACGGCAAGAATCTGCGCACTCCCGGTGGATTGCTGGTCGCTGTCGCGGTCTCGATGGCGCCGCTCGCGGTCTACGGCATCCAGGACGCGCTTGGCTGGTGGGGCAAGTTCGGCAAGCCGGGCACGGTGCACGACTTCTACGTCTGGATCAAAGGCAGCTGGGTCTTCATGGAGATCGCAACTGTCGCGGCCGGCGCCGTCGCGCTGCGCTATTACCGGTTTCCCTTCATCGTCGCGCTGATCGCGGTCGCGCTCTGGTTCATGTCGATGGACCTGGCGCCATGGTTTGCCGGCGTGGATCATTTCGACTTCGCGATGCGGCGCAGGGTGTCGATCTGGTTCGGATTTCTTGTCCTCGCGGTGGCCTGGACCGTGGACTATCGCAGCCGCAACGGCGACTTTGCCTTCTGGCTGCATCTGTTCGGGCTGCTGGCCTTCTGGGGCGGCATTACCGCCTCGGACAGCGCAACCGAACTTGGGAGGGCCGTGTATTGCCTGTTCAATGTCGGCCTGCTGGCGGTTGCCGTGATACTGACGCGGCGCGCCTATGCGGTGTTTGGCGCGTTCGGCGTGTGCCTCTATCTCGGACATCTTGCAGAGAAGGTTTTCAAGGACTCACTGCTGTTTCCCTTCTCGCTTTCGCTGATCGGGATTGCCGTTATCGCGGCCGGTCTCGTCTATCACCGCAAGGAGCGCGTCATAGCGGCCTGGCTCTCCGCCCATCTTCCCGCGGCGCTGTTGCGGTTGCGGCCTGAGCCCGCATAGGAGCAAGCCTGCCTCGTCACGATGCCGATGCCCGGCTGGTCGGGCATCGTGACGACGGAAAATCCGATCTTTCAGGGAGATGAGGGCACAGGCGGCGTGAGGAAGATTGGCAACCCAAAAATCTTGTGAAACTGGTAGCCTGGATAAGAAATTCGGCTTGGCGCCGACAATGGATTTCCAGCCTGCCCATCATCTATCCCTGAAGGACGCCGCGATCTTGCCCAGTAAACTTTCCCTTCCCCAACTCTCGCTCTCAAAGGACAAGATCCGGGTCTTGCTCCTCGAAGGGGTCAATGACAGCGCCGTGCAGATGATAGAGGCCGCGGGCTATTCCAGCATGACTCGCTTGTCCAAGGCACTTGAGGGCGATGCGCTCAAGGAAGCCATCAAGGGCGTGCACCTGCTGGGCATCCGCTCACGCACGCAGATCACAACGGACGTTCTTGAGGCCGCGGACCGGCTCATCGCGATCGGATGCTTCAGCGTCGGCACCAATCAGGTGGATATCGACGCCGCTCGCCGAAGCGGGATTCCGGTGTTTAACGCCCCGTTTTCCAATACGCGAAGCGTCGCAGAACTGGTGATCGGCGAGATCGTCATCCTGCTGCGCCGGATCGTCTCGCGTTCCAACGCGGCCCACGAGGGGCGCTGGGACAAGTCCGCAAGCGACAGCTATGAGGTGAGGGGCAAGACGCTCGGTATCATTGGATACGGCAACATCGGCTCGCAGCTCTCGAATCTCGCGGAAGCGCTGGGAATGAGGGTGGTTTTCTACGATCATACGGACAGGCTTCGTCACGGCAACACCGAGCCGACCGCGAGCTTGCATGAGCTGCTGGCACAAAGCGACGTCGTGACGTTGCATGTGCCGGAGACACCGGCCACGCACGGGATGATCGGGCGCGAGGAGATTCAGGCGATCAAGCGAGGCGCGTACTTCATCAACAACAGTCGCGGCACGGTCGTTGACCTGGAGGCGCTCGCGGACGCGTTGCGGGAAGGCAGGCTTCGTGGCGCCGCGGTCGACGTTTTTCCGGTCGAGCCGCGTTCGAACGCAGATCGCTTCGTATCGCCGCTTCAGGGTCTGGAAAATGTTATTCTGACGCCACACATCGGCGGTTCGACCGAAGAGGCGCAAGAACGCATCGGTGCCGAAGTTGCGCGCAAGCTCGTCGATTACAGCGATTCCGGTTCGACGATGGGCGCTGTCAATTTCCCCCAGGTGCAGCTGCCGCCTCGGCCATCGGGGACGCGGTTCATTCAGGTACAGCGCAATCTGCCGGGCATGCTAGGACGCTTGAATGAAGTGCTCGCGCGCCACACCGTCAACATCGCCGCTCAATATTACGAGACCGACCACGAGGTGGGCTATGTGGTTCTCGACGCGGATGCCTCCGCAGCCGATGGCCAGCGCGTGCTTGCGGACATCCGGGCTCTGGAGGGCACCATTCGCGCCCGATTGCTCTACGAATACAAGGTCTGAGTCTGGCGCTACGCCGTCTGCCGCATCGGTTGCGCCACACCGTACATCAGCGTGCGCCATAGCCATTCGACCGGGCCATATCTATAACGGCGCAGCCACCACGCGCTGAACGGCACCTGCACGAAATAGACGGCGAGACCGATGGCGAGCGCGCTGGTAACGCCGAGGCGGCCGAATAGGCCGAGACCGTAGCCGTAGAAGATCCAGCCAAGGATGACGGATTGAGCGAGGTAGTTGGTGAAGGCCATGCGTCCGAGCGGCGCGGCCCAGCCCAGCAGCCGCTTTCCGCTTGCGAGATTGGCGATGCCGATGATGGCAGCGCCATAACCCAGCGCCAGCAGGATGGTGCCGAGAGGTTCTGCCAGGGCGCGGAAGCGGCCGCTCGCGATCAAGCCGCCGGCATGGCAAAGGATCAATGCCGCGCCAAAGCCGATGCAGGCCGCGGCGATCGAGAACAGCAGCTGGCGTGGCGGGTTTTGCAGAAAGCCGGTGCGCCAGGCGAACGCGCCGAGAAGAAACAAGCCGATCGTGCGTGGAAAGATATAGACGTGCAGGGCGGCGATAAGGGGAATCTCGCGGAGCCGGAACGCCAGCGCGTCGAGGAAGCCGCCCGTCGCATAGATGCGGTTGGCATCCGTGACATCCTGGGCAATCGCGGCCGTGCCGGGCCACAATCCCGGCGGCGGAAAGACCTGCATCTCGAGGTACAACCCGAGAGACGCCAGCGCGGCGACAACCAATAGCCAGCGCGGACCGAACAGGAACGGCAGGACGACGAATCCAGCGAGCGCATATTCTGTGAGAATGTCGCCGTTCCAGATCAGGCAAAGGTGGATGAGCCCGAACGCCAGCAACACGGCGAGCCGGCGCACGAGCAGCGTCGTGCGGCGCTCGCTCTTCGCAAGCCGCTCGAACTGAATGGCAAGGCCTGCGCCGAACAGCAGCGAAAACAGCGCCAATGCCTTCAAATCGACGGCCAGCATAAGGATGGTTTCGACGGCGCTGTCGATTGACGAAAAAGACAGAGGAGGCTTGGGGAACAAAAACCGCTCGAAGATCGAAACGCGAAATATGGTGACGACGTTCATCGCGACGACGCCGAGCAAGGCCAAGCCCCGCAATACGTCGATGGCGTCGATCCGCTCTGCGGGGCCCATCGGCCGGGGAAGTGTGGCGCCGTCGGAAGTCATTGCAATATGATTTCCAATCGGGCGGCGAATGAATTCCTCGGCCGCTCTACGACAACCGCATATCCAGTAGCCGCCGGCCTTCGGTCTTCAGCAGTTTCTTCACCGCGCTTGACGCGGCGATCTCGCCCTGGTTGGCGTAGGCCTCGTGGTTCTTCTCGATGTCTTCGAGCCGGTAGAGGTAGTTGACCATGACGCCGGCCGACTCGCGCAAGCCCTTGGGCGAGAGATCGCCGAGCCAGTCGATCTTCTCCAGCCGCGCGCCGTTGCCGATATGGAAGCGCGCGACCGAATCGATCAGCCGGCCCTTTGACGTGCGAGCTTTGAGGAAATAATGCGCCGCCAGCGGCTCGACCACGGCGCGCAGTTGCGCGGTCATCTCCGCATTCTCGAACCAGTCCGGCTTGTCGAGATTTTCCAGCAGCGTCCGCTCCTCGTCGCTGACCGGAACGTCGTCCGCCTGCTTCAGCCATTGCATGAAGCCCGGCACCGGCGACAGCGTGATGAACGTGTCCAGCTTCGGCAATTCACGCCGCAACTCCTCGACCACCTGCTTGATCAGGAAGCTGCCGAAGGAAATGCCGCCAAGTCCTTTTTGCGTATTCGAGATCGAATAGAACACGGCGGTGCGTGCGCGTTCGATCGGCACCGGCTGGCGCTCGGCGGCAAGCAGCGGCGCGATCGCGGTCGGGATCGTCTCGGTCAACGCGACCTCGACGAAGATCAACGGTTCGTCGTTGAGCTGGGGATGGAAGAAGGCGTAGCAGCGGCGGTCTATGGGATCGATGCGTCGGCGCAGATCGTTCCAGTCGCGGATTTCGTGCACGGCTTCATAACGGATGATCTGTTCCAGAATATTCGCTGGCGTCGACCAGTCTATCTTGCGCAGCACGAGAAATCCCCTGTTGAACCAAGAAGACAGCAAATGCACCACGTCGCGGTCGAGCGCGGCTAGATCCTTGTTGCCCTTCATCAGGGAAAGCAGGTCGGCGCGCATCGCCACGAGATCGCTGGTGCCGCCCGGCGCGCGGTTGAGCCGGCGAATCAGCTCCTGCCGTTGCGGCTCGGACGCAAAGTGAAGGTCGCTGGCATCGCTGTCGTTCGGCTGGCTGCGCCAGCTCTCGATCGCCTGCGACAGTTTTTCGCGGTCGGGGCCAAAATCTCTCGCCAGCGTTTCGAAGAAGGTCAGCCGGCCGGCGGCGTCGAGGTCGTGGTAGCGGTCTAGAACGTCCCGCGCCATCGCGGTGCCGGACGCTTCACCCCGGCCGGACAGCAGCGCCTTGCACAATTCAAGTAGTTCGGAGGCGTCTTGCCGGGCGACTGACGGCTCGCCCCGCCGAAGCAGCGTGCGGCCACGTTCTGATATCGTCGAGAGAAGGTCGGAAAAAAAGGCGTTGGCCATGCGGTGGGTCGAATCCAGCTGATAATGCGGAATCTTATATGAGATTTAGGACGGTGCCGATCACAATCAAGCATATCGGTCGTACGTAAATATGTCATGCCTCCAAGTCGGGCGTTTACTCCTTGCCCGCGAATTCCGTCGGCGTTTTTCCGGTGACTTGCCGGAAGGCATGGGAAAAAGCGGGCACGCTGGCATAGCCTAAATCCGAGGCAAGCTGCTTGACCGAGACGCCGGCGTCCGTCGACAGCTTCTCGATGGCCGCCGCGATCCGGGCGCGCTGACACCAGCTCTTGAAGCTCAACTGTGTCTCCGACGAGAACAGGCGTGAGAGCGTCCGCACCGAGGTGCCGACCTCGCTCGCCAGGCTCTCGATCTCATGGTCGCCGGTCGGGTCCGCCAGCACGATGTCGGCGGCGCGCCGGCAGCGCGGCTCACGCGGCAGCGGGATGAAGGTCGCGGAATCCTCCGCCTGGTCCAACTCCATCATCGCCAGCCGCAGCAGCAGCGCGGTTCGTTCCCGATCGCCGCGATCGTCGAACAGGGCGAGGATGGTCTGATGCAGCAGCGGCGACACCCGCACCACGAATTCCGCATCCAGGCTGTGGCTGCGCGCCTCGCGCTGCAGCCAGTCGAGCTCGAAATAAAGCGTCCGCATCTCGATATCGGCCAGCACGTCGATCGCATGCTCCGACAGCGCGGGCACCCAGACCGCGCGGTCCGGCGGCACCAGCCAGCGGCCTTTCGGCGTCGTCACCTGCATCGTGCCCCTCGCGGCATAGACGAGCTGCGCCTCGCGGTGCATGTGGGTGTGAATCCGGAAGCCCTTCCTGTAGCCGTTCGCGATCATATGGATGCCGTCGCCGGTCGAGGTCAGGCGTCCGATAATGGCGGCAATTGGCTTTTCGGCGATATTCATTGGCGACATCCCGTCAGGACATCCCCGTATAACCTATTTCGGAAAATTGCGGGATTCGGGAATCGACCATGAACAGCCCCAGCCGGGTGATCACCTTCGTCAACGCCGCCCACTTCATCGACCATTATGCGATGCTGATTTTCGCCGCGGCCGTCATCATCATGGGTCCAGCGCTCGGCATGGCCTATTCGGAGCTATTGCCTTATGCCACCCCGGGCTTCGTCGCCTTCGGCGCGGGCTCGCTGATCACCGGCTGGCTTGGCGACCGCTGGAGCCGCCGCCACATGATGGTGATCTTCTTTTGGGGTATCGGCGCATCGATGATCGCGGTCGGCTTCGTGCAAACGCCGCTGCAGCTCGGCGCGGCGCTGCTCACGATCGGCCTGTTCGCCTCGATCTATCATCCCGTCGGCACCGCGATGATCGTGTCCTATGCCGACAAGCTCGGCCGCGAGATGGGCCTGAACGGTGTCTGGGGCAATCTCGGCGTGGCGTCCTCGGCGCTGGTCACCGGTGTGATCGGGCAATATCTCGGCTGGCGCTGGGCTTTTATCGTCCCGGGCATCGTCACCATGCTGATCGGCGTGGCCTTTGCGCTATTGGTGGTGCACGAGGACCGAACCGGCACCAGGCAGGCGGCGGCGCAGGCGCGCGTCGCCAAGCAGGACATGTGGCGGGTGTTGCTGGCCTTGCTGATCGTGGTGATCGCGATCTCAACCACGTTCAACGCCATCACCGTGGCGATGCCGAAACTGTTCGCCGAGCGGCTGGCCGGCATGACCAGCAGCCCGGCGCTGCTCGGGGTCATCGCGGCCGGCGTCTATGTGTTCGGCGCGATGACGCAATATACCATCGGCAAGTTGATCGACCATTATTCGCTGAAGACCGTGATGCTGCCGCTGTCGTTCCTGCTGGCGCCGTTCATGTATTTCGCGGCGACGCTGTCGAACCTGCCGCTGATCATCGCCTCCATCGGCATCGTGATGGGCGCGTTCGGGCAGGTCACCGTCAACGACGCCATGGTCGGCAAATATACCAGCGAGGAATGGCGTTCGCGCGCCTATTCGGTGCGCTACTTCATCGGCTTTACCGCGGCCGGCGCGTCCGTCGGCCTCGTCGCGTGGCTCTACGAGAAGGGCGGTTTCGCTACCATGCTGCAGGCGTTCGGCGCGCTGTGCCTGCTGGTGATCGTGGCGGCGCTCATCCTGCCGCAGGAGATCAAGGTGCCGGCGGCGCAGACCGCGCCGTGAGCTCATTCCAACGTCGGCAGCACCATGTGCAGATGATGGTTTGAAATCTGCATCAGGCCGCTGAACGGGTGGCTGAGGTCGACGATCAAGAACAGCGCGCTCGATACCGAGAGCGCGAAAAGAAGCGTTGAGGCGATGACGATCGGACCGGGTTCGGCGAACAGGCTGAAGCTCGCGAAGATCACCGCCAGCCAGAACACCAGCACGACGAAGAACGGCAGCGGTATCCCGTCGTCACTCTGGGTGAACACGAGTAGCCGCGTCCGGCCCATGTCGGTGGTGAGCTGGATGATGCGGGATTTCAGCGAGGTCTGTTCCGCATTGGCCGGCTTCAGGCCCTCGACCGCATTGTAGAATCGCTCGCCGGTCCCGCTGATGACGAAGGTCGATCCGCCGCGTTTGCCCGAGATGTTCTCCTGCCAGATGCGGGCCGTCGCCGAGGGGATGGTTTCCCGCAGCAGGGTGCGCGCGGCTTTCGCTTCGGCGCCGTATTTGGTCAGCATCTGGTCGACCAGCACGGCATTGGTGCCGAGTTGCCTTATATTGGTGTTCTGGTTGTCATAGGTGTTCTTCGCCGACGCGATCATCAGGCCGAGCACGAGCGCGGCGAGGGTCGAGAGAAAGCCGGCGCCGAGGCGGATGGCTTCCTTGGAGCCTCCCTCGAGCAGGTCGGCCGGCAGGGTCCGCCTCAGGACCATGCCGATGGCCGCGCCGATCAGGATCGAGGCAAAGGAAGCCAGAAACGCGGCTGTCGAACTCATGGCGTCATCATTCTGTCATGGTGTCGACGGTCATGGCATGGGATAATTGCATACCGAGGGCTGCGTGCCTGGGCTGCCCCCGACGATTTGCTGCGGCGCAATAGCTCAGGGGTAATGCGGCCAAATCGAACAGAACACTTGACCATCGCTACCCTCCTTGTGTGAGGTGCGCGCATGACCCGAATCCGGCTTTTCCTGTTCATCATTGCGATATTAGTTCCTTCGCTGGCGGCGGCGCAGCAGTCCATGAAATTCGAGGAGGCCGCAGCCATGCTGGCCGCGAGCTGTGGCAAGGACATCGACGATAACTGCCGCGGCGTCAATTTCGACGCGACGCGCCTGAAGGAGTGCCTTGGCCGCAACCAGGACGTGGTGTCGGAGAAGTGCAAGGCCGATTATCCCCAGGCCTTGGGCGCCATCCAGCAGCGCATTACCGCGCGCACCTCGCTTGTAAAGCTGTGCAATTGGGAATTGAAACACCTGTGCGGCGAGGTCCGGCAGGATCCCGTCAAGGGTCTGCAATGCCTGCTGGAGTTGACCAAGAAGGCGACCCCGAACTGCAACAAGGCGATCAGCGCGGCGGGGTATCGCTGATGTTTTGGGGGAATAAGCTGCGCGACATCGGTCTCGTGCTAGGCATCGTGGCCCTGCTTGTCTTGCCGACGGCCGCCCGCGCGCAAACGACGGCGTCGACTGGCGATATCATTGAGAAGCTTGCCGTTGAAGCCGAGTTGGATATCGATCTGGCCGCCCTGAAACAGCAGGCTGCCGATCGCATCAAGGCGAGGGCGGATGCCCAGCCGCAAAAGCGGCCGCCGATCGCGCCGCAACTGACGAAACTGCCGCAAATCCGTTTCGACGTCGTGTTCGACCAGGACTCCGCCCTGATCCGGCCGGCCTCCTACCAGACGATCGGCAGCATCGCCGACGCATTGACCGATCCGAAATTGCGGCCCTACCGCTATCTGATCGTCGATCACGTCGAATCCGCCGGCCGCCGCGACCACAATCTGATCCTGAGCCAGCGGCGCGCGGAATTGGTCCGGGATGTCCTGGTAAACACCTTCAAGGTATCGGCGAAGCGGCTTCAGGCTCTTGGTCTGGGCGAAGAACAGTTGCAGGATGTCAATCGCCCGGCGTCGCCTGCCAATGCGCGCGTCCAGATCATTGCGATTGGCAAGTTTGAAACGGCCGAACCGGCGCCGCCGCCTGCGGCGGCACCGAAAGGCGCCGCAACAGCAAAGAAAAAGAAGCGCTGATCGCCCCGCGCCTGCGGGGTGAGAGCGACGCCAGCCGCCGGCTGGGGGAAGGGAGCACCCGATGTTCAATCAAGCCTCGCCAAAAATGGCCGGTCTCTTGCTGGGATTAACAATGATGACGACGCCCGCCGCTGCCGACGCCTTGAAGGACGAGATCGCGCCAACCGGCAAGCTGCGGGTGGCGATTGCGATCAGTCCGGCCGGAGGCGCGTTCTGGTCCACCAAGACCGAAACCGGTTATGCCGGCGTGCCGGTCGATCTCGGCAAGGCGATGGCCGGGCAGCTCGGCGTCCCCGTCGAATATGTCGCGCACAACAATTCCGGGCAGATCGTCGATGCGGTCTCCAAAGGCACTTGGGACATCACCTTCCTGCCGAAGGATCCGGAACGTGAGGGCAGGATGTCGTTCGGGCCGATCTATGAGGTTGCGGACGCGACCTACATCGTCAAGCCGGGCTCGCAGGTCACGAATTTCGCAACGCTCGATCAGCCCGGGATCAAGATCGCCGCGGTCAACAACACGACCACGATGCGCGGCGCGATAGCGCATCTGAAGAACGCCAAGGTGACGGGCTACCAGACCTACGACGAGATCTTCGGCCTGCTCAAAGCGGGCGAGATCGACGCGTTCGCGCTGTCGCGCGACCAGCTCAACGCCATGGCAAAACAGATCCCGGGCACGCGCGTGCTGGACGAGACCTTCAAGCAGACCGTGACGGCGGTCGCCGTGCCGCCCAATCATCCGCTGTCGCAGGCGTTTGCGGTCAAGTTTCTGACCGAAGCGATTTCCAACGGTACGCTGCGCAAGGCCTATGACAATAACGGCCTGAAGGATCGGCCGGTGCGGACGCAGACGAAATAGGCGATGGTCGTCTGACGGCGATGGTGAGCTTCACGGCATGCGCCAACATCTGTGCAACTGCGGGCCTCGATCATCTAGTTGAGGCCCTGCTCACTGGTCGTGAACATGCCGCGCGAACTGAAAATATCGATCGGGCAACATTCTGACAAAGGTCGCAAGGAGACCAATCAGGATTTTCACGGCGTTCTGATTCCCTCTGAACCCCTGCTGAGCCTCAAGGGTATCGCCATCGTGCTCGCCGACGGGATCAGCAGCAGCTCCGTCAGCCGGGTCGCAGCTGAGTTGGCGGTCAAGGGCTTTCTCACCGACTATTACTGCACGTCGGAATCCTGGTCGGTGCGGACCTCGGCGCAGCGCGTGCTGGAGGCGACCAATTCCTGGCTGCACTCGCAAACCAGGCGCAGCCAGTATTCTTACGACAAGGACAAGGGATATGTCTGCACGCTGAGCGCCATGGTGCTCAAGTCGACCACCGGCCACATCTTCCATGTCGGCGACAGCCGGATCTACCGCCTCTCAGGCAATTCGCTCGAACAGCTGACCAACGACCACCGCGTCGTGATTTCATCCGAGCAGAGCTATCTCGGCCGCGCGCTCGGCGTGAACTCGCAGGTCGAAATCGATCATCTGACGTTCAGGATCGACAAGGGCGACACCTTCGTGCTGGTCACCGACGGCATCTACGAGCATGTCGGCGACCGCGTCATTGCAAGAGCGATCAAGGATGGCGCGACGGACCTGGACCAGGCCGCGAAGAACATCGTCGAGATGGCGTTCGATCTCGGCAGCAAGGACAATCTCACCGTCCAGATCGTCCGCGTCGATGAGGTGCCTGATGGCGCCGCCAGCGAAGTGTTCGCGCAGCCGCATGAACTGCCGCTGCCGCCGCTGCTGGAGGCGAGGGCGGTGTTTGACGGCTACAGGATCGTCCGCGAGCTGCACGGCTCCAGCCGCAGTCACATCTATCTCGCCGTCGACATCGAAACCGACGCCGTGGTCACCATCAAGATTCCGTCGATCGATCTGCGCGACGATCCCGCCTACCTGAAGCGGTTCATGATGGAGGAGTGGGTGGCGCGGCGGATCGATAGTCCCCATGTGCTGAAACCCTGCCTGCTGCAGCGCAAGCGCAATTTCCTGTACGTCGCGACCGAATACATCGATGGCCAGACGCTGACGCAATGGATGATCGACAATCCAAAGCCCGGCCTGGAAACCGTGCGCGGCATCGTCGAGCAGATCGCCAAGGGGCTGCGCGCCTTCCATCGCAAGGAGATGCTGCACCAGGACGTCCGGCCCGACAACATCATGATCGACGCCACCGGCACGGTGAAGATCATCGATTTCGGTTCGACCAGGATCACCGGCGTCATCGAGGGCGAGCCCTCCAGCACCCGCAACGATATTCTCGGCACGCAGCAATTCACCGCGCCGGAATACTTTCTCGGCGAGCCGGCCACCTCGCGTTCCGACCTGTTCTCGCTCGGTGTCATCACCTATCAGATGCTGACGGGAAAGCTGCCTTATGGCGGGCAGATCGCAAACGCGCGAACGCGCTCCCAGTTCAACGGGCTGGTTTACCGCCCGGCATCACATGGCGACCGTGACGTGCCGCAATGGATCGACGGGACGCTGGAGAAGGCGGTTCATCCCAACCCCTCGAAGCGCTACGACAGTTTTTCGGAATTCCTGTTCGACCTGCGCCATCCCAATGCGAACTATCTCTCGACGTCATCGACCCCGCTGATCGAGCGCAACCCGCTGCTGTTCTGGAAATGCACGACGGTAGTGCTGGCGCTCGCCGTGATCGTGCTGCTCGCCATGCATCGTTAGTTTCTGTCATGCCCCGCTTTAAGCGGAGCATCCAGTACTCCGTTTCGCCGGCTTGTTTCACAGTTGGCGCAGCTGCGTACTGGATCGCCCGGTCAAGGACGGCTTGGCGACCGGCGCCTAGAAAAAGGGGGCCCTACTTGCTGGCTCGGCTGGTTTGTGTCGGCCAATCGGGTATTAGCGTCCGCCGTGTCATCTTTCAGCGTATGTGGGAGCCAATGGATTGCTTCGCTTCGCTCGCAATGACGGCGATAGCGCCGCGCAGGAGACCATCACGCATTCACGTGCACGAAATCCCGCAGCAGCGGATAGATCTCGTTGTTCCAGCGCCTGCCCGAAAACACGCCGTAGTGGCCGACGCCGGCCTGCATGTGGTGCACCTTGCGATAGGCGCGCACGCCGGTGCAGAGGTCCTGCGCCGCCAGTGTCTGCCCGATCGAGCAGATGTCGTCCTTTTCGCCTTCCACCGTCATCAGGCCCATGCGCTTGATCGAGGCCGGGTTCACCGGCCGGCCGCGATGCATCAGTTTGCCTTGCGGCAGCAGATGCTCCTGGAACACGTCGCGCACGGTCTCGATGTAGAACTCCGCCGGCAGGTCCATGACAGCGAAATATTCGTCGTAGAAGGTCTTGATGACTTCCGCCTTCTCCTTCTCGCCCTTGGCCAGGTGATCGGCGAGGTCGATGTGCTGCTTGATATGGCGCTCCAGATTCATCGATACGAAGGCGGTAAGCTGCACGAAGCCGGGATAGACTTTTCGGAACGCGCCCTTGCACTGCACCGGCACGTAATTGATCAGGTTTTTTTCGAACCAGTTGATCGGCTTGCTCTTGGCGAATTCGTTGACCTTGGTCGGCTGGATCCGCGTGTCGATCGGGCCGGCCATCAGCGTCAGCGTGGCCGGGCGGGCGGGATGGTTGTCCTCCGACATCACGGCAGCAGCCGCCAGCGCGGATACCGACGGCTGGCAGATTGCCACCATGTGCGAGCGAGGGCCCATCTTGTCGAGGAAGGTGATTAGATGGTCGGTGTAATCTTCCAGTCCGAAACGGCCGGCATGAAGCGGAATGTCGCGCGGGTTATGCCAGTCGGTGATGTAGACATCGTGGTCCTGCAGCAGCGTTTTCACGGTGCCGCGCAATAGTGTGGCGAAATGCCCGGACATTGGCGCCACCAGCAACAGCTTCGGCTGCTCAGGCGCATTCTCTTTCTTGAAGCGCAGCAGCGAGCCGAACGGGGTGGCGAAGGTGACTTCCTCAGTCACCTCCAGTTCCTGATTGCCGACCATGACCCGGTCGATGCCGTAAGCCGGCCGGTGATAGGTGAGGGAGGAGCGCGAGATCAGTTCGAGCGAAGCGGCGAGCCGGCCGAATAATTTGTCGGAGACGCCCTGCGGCACCAGATTGAGGTATTTCAGGGCCGCAGCCGCACCGTTCCGCCACGGTGACGTCAGGTCCATGTGGTTCTGATAGGCTTGGTACATCATTGACATCATTCACATCCGCCCCCGTCTGGCGACGCCATGCAATATCGACGCCAGAGCGGGCCTGACCGCCTCCAAAACTGGCACGTGGCTTGCTGTGTATTTACCCGGCGCACAGGTTTTGGGCGGCGGTGCGGTCGGCCGCCCTTGCCTGGGCGGCTGCGTTTTGGGGTTCGAGGGAAGGCCATATGGCGAAGACCACACTGACCATCTCCAGCAAGAATTACTCGTCCTGGTCGCTACGCGGCTGGCTGCTGGCGAAATTCTCAGGCCTGGAGTTCGAGGAGGTCGTCACCGCACCCGACGATGCGTCGGCGCGGGCGGAAATCCTGTTGCTGTCGTCGTCGATCCTGGTGCCGTGCCTGCGCCATGACGGCGCCACCGTCTGGGATACGCTGGCGATCGGCGAATACCTCAACGAGGTCATGCCGGACGCCGGCCTGTTGCCCGCCGACCGCATCCATCGCGCGCATTGCCGCTCGATCTGCGGCGAAATCCATTCCGGCTTCACCACGCTGCGCGCCTCGCTGCCAGTCAATTTGAAGGGCCATTTCCCGGACTTCAAGATCTGGTCGCGCGCCCAGGCCGATATCGACCGGGTCTGCACCATCTGGCGCGAATGCCTCGCCGAGTCCGGCGGCCCGTTCCTGTTTGGCGAGCGCACCATGGCGGATGCGATGTACGCGCCCGTCGTTACCCGTTTCATGACGTATGACGTGAAGCTTGAACCGAAGCTCGCGGCCTACGCCAGTACCATCATGGCGATGCCCGAGATGAAGCAATGGATCGAAGCCGCCAAGGCCGAGCCCGCCGATATCGAAGAGCTCGAGGTCGAATATTAGGCACGCATGGCGGGTCTTGCCCGCTTGAAAGGCTCACGTAACGGGCAGGCCTTGCTCAAGCCGGTGCCAGAAGTGAGCGGCGGGTGGTCGCTGCGTTGCCCCTTTTTCCCAGGGCCTTGAAACCGAATTCCTGCCTGCCGCCAAGCGGTTCAGTGCACCGATGCCGGCCGGTCGCCGCATTGCAATGCGGCTGGCGTGGATTTCGCATAGCAACATTTAGCCGTGAACGCGACGATGCGACGCTGCCGAAAATTTGGACGCTCTTCGCCTCGTCGCGAGCTCGCCAACGCGAACTCTGGAGGCTTCCATGAACAAGCAGGCCGTCGTCAGTAAATTCTCTCACGTCAGACCCGGCGACATGGAATATCTCAAGATCATAGGCCCAGCCGATTTCAAGACCGCCGACGTCCCGCCGGCCGTCGACAAGGTGCCGCCGCCGACACCGTGGAAGTGACCGCCATGTCATCGCCAGAGGAATTAACCTTTGTCGTCGGCCGCTGGCTGCGGCCGATTGTTGTCGTGCTGGATGTGGTGCACCGCCTCATATGGTGGACGACATCTAGCCGTGAACAACGGAGTACGGCGCAAAATCAGTGATTCGGGCGCGATTCGTTCCACCGCCGTTCCGAACGTAAAGATCGAACGCGGTTCCGTCGCATTCTGGCACAATGCGCCGGCGTTTTTCGGTGAAGCTTGCCTCGGACTTAATCCGGGTGGGACCGGTTCGCGTCAAAAAACCGCGTCGAACCGACAATCAAGCGCCCCGTTCCGATTCCATCGGAACGGGAAAGGCTGTTCCAGGCCGCGTGCGCCAAGGCTCACATCGCGCTGGAACGCGGCAGCCGCCAGCCGACCACCGTGGCCTCGACCATGCCGCCGGTCCTGTCGTTGCGCCAATGCCCGTCGATCCAGCGGCAGGCGAAGGGCAGTTGATAGGTGCCGCTGTGATCCTCGCAAAGAACTTCCACTGGCTGGTCTGGCGGCGGATCCCCATTTCCGTCGAATTGCGCCAGCCGTTTTTCACGCGTTGCCATACAATCAATCTCCACTGCCGCGGCCGGCAAACGCTGGCTTGAAGTTCGCGGCAAAATCCATCCACCATTAACAGGGTGAAGCACAACGCCTGAATGAGGTATCAGTATGGTATCACTGCGGTGGGGATTCTGCTTTGTGCAAATTGCCGTGATGGACGTTCGCAGTGCGATGAATGCTTTGGATCGAGGATTTTTGATGATTGCCCCGATGGCCAGGATCACGTTCGCTTTCGCGCTGCTGACGGCGGCATGGCCCGCGACCGTTCACGCGCAGGACGTTCCCGGCATCGAGATCTGCACCGTCGAAAAGACGATGGAGCGGCGTACCTCCTGCCTGCAGAGCAATGTCGACTTCCTGCAGAAGACGATCAACAAGCTGACGGCGGATCATCAGCAGAAGTTAGATGCCAGCAACCGCCAAATCGAGGCGCTGAAGAACGCGGTCATTGGCTTGCAGAAGCTCGTCAGCGAACTGCAGGTGGCGCAGGGCAAAGCGGAAGACGCGAAGAAGGCGGCACCGCCTGCGGCGAAGGACGCCGTGCCTGCTGCGAAGGATACTGCGCCGGCGAAGGAAGGCGCGAAATAGCCTCCCACCGTCACGACACGCGGAACTGCTCCATCACGGCCTTGTCCGGCTCATAACCGATGCCGGGCCCCTGCGGGACTTCGACATCGCCATTGGCATCGACGTCGACGCGGCCGCGCCACAGGCATGCGGCGCGCTTCATGTAGAACATCTCGACGAAACTTGCGTCGTCGCGCAGCGACAGCAGCTGCAGCGTCGCCAGCAAGCCCGGCCCGAAATAGGGCGAATGCGGTGCGAGCCTGACGCCGAGTTCGTCGGCCAATGCGACAACTCCGAGATATTCGCTGATTCCGCCGACCTTGATCACGGAGGGCTGCGCATGGCTTACCGCACCCGCCTTCATCATCTGCCTGAATTGATGAACCGTGCAGGCATTCTCGCCGGCCGCCACGTTGAGCCCGCCTTTGGCCCGCACCTCGGCCAGCGTTGCAAAATCTTCCGGCGGCCAGACCGGTTCCTCGAGGAACATCGGCGCCGCGTCCCGGCAGGAATGCGCGAAGGCGATTGCCTCCTCGCCGTTCAACGGGCAGTTCATATCGACCATCAGCGGAATGCCGGGACCGATCGCCTGCCGCGCGGCGAATACCGCCGGCGTCGTGGTCTCATGCAGCTTGATCGCCTTGTAACCCTGCCGCAGCACGGTCTCGCATTCGCGCGCGATCAGGTCGGAATTGCCGATCCGCAGCAGGCTGGCATAAGCGGGAATGCGCGACCGCTTCGCGTCGCCGATCAGCCGGTGCAGCGGCACGCCCTTCGCCTTGGCGGCAAGATCCCACAGCGCGATATCGAGTGCCGATATCGCGAACATTGTGATGCCGTAGCGGCCGAACAGATGCAGATTGCGCTGGATCTGCTCCATGAAGGCGGGAATATCGGCGGCATCGGGAACCACTTGCCCTTTCGCTTGCGGCGCGATCATTTCCTCGACCGCCGTGCCAGTGCTGCGCGTGCAGACATAAGCAAAGGCATCGCCCCAGCCGGTGATGCCGGCATCGGTGGAAACCTCGACCATGATGATTTCCAGTGCCGAAATCGAGGCGGCGCCTTGCCTGAAACTCGCGACCCCCGCGTCGTAGGGAATGCGGATATGGTGGGCCCGGACATCAGTGATCAGCATGGTTCCTCCCATTGTGTTTTGAATACATTGTCAGCGGCGAGACGGCAGAGCAAGGATTGTCAAATGAAGCGCGCCGCGAAGGAGCATGATGCGGCTGCTTCGCATGAAGGCTAAAAGTCATGAATCCGGCCCAGAAAGCGCTCTGGTACATCGAAAGCCATCTTGCCGCGCCGCTGACGCTCGATGACGTCGCCGGCGTTGCCGGCGTCTCACGCTTCCATCTGGTGCGGGCGTTCGCCACGGCCACCGGCTTTTCGGTGATGCGCTATGTGCGCGCCCGAAGGCTCAGCAAGGCCGCGCAGGCGCTCGCGGCCGGCGCGCCCGATATTCTCAGCCTCGCGCTGGAGGCGGACTACAGCTCTCACGAAGCTTTCACCCGCGCGTTCCGCGATCATTTCGGCGTCACGCCGGAGATGGTTCGCGCCACGACGTGCCTCGATCGTCTCAAGCTTGTGGAGCCCATCGTCATGGATTCAACCCTGCTCGACAATCTCAAGCCGCCGCGTTTCGAAGCCGGCAAGCCGTTTCTGGTTTCCGGCATCGCCGAGCGCTGTACCCACGAAAACTGCGGCGCCGGCATTCCGAACCTGTGGCACCAGTTTCACCAGACCGTCGACCACATCCCGGCGCGGATCGGCATGGTCGCCTATGGCGTCTGCTGCAACGGCGACGACGCCGGCAATTTCGACTACGTCGCCGGCGTCGAGGTCGCCGATTTCTCCGACCTGCCGCGCGAGTTCGCCCGCGTGCGGATTCCCGAACAGAAATACGCGGTCTTCACCCACGCCGAGCACATCTCGACCATCCGCCGCACCGTCAGCACGATCTGGAATCACTGGCTGCCGGCATCCGGCATGAAAGCCGCCGACGCGCCGAGTTTCGAGCGCTACGACGAAAAATTCGATCCGGCCACCGGCGATGGCGGGCTCGAAATCTGGATACCAGTGAGGGAGTAGGGCGGCTCGGGGCATAGGTTGGCGGCGAGCGCCGGAGCACGCGGGCGGCGCGCTGGCCACGAATCCTGCTTTGGTCGGTCATGCGGTGGCATTCAACTGCGTGTTTCCTGGCAAGTGCTTGCTGACAAATTACGCAAGGCAGCCCTCGTCTGTAAGTGCGGAGTATGGCGATGAGAGGACCAGGCAGCGTCAAGCGGCGGCTGTCTAACATCCTGTATGCCCTAATTCTTTTTCAATCAGCTCGCCCCGAAAAGTCCCTCGGAAGTCGATGCGATGCTCCGCGCCCGAACTGGCCCGGAATTCGCATTGCAGCATAAGTCCATCAGGACCGACCGGCGATACCGAGCGCCCTGCCAAAGCCGAGCAGCAAATTGAACAGGCCTCAGGTCTCGCTGAAATTCAGGGATTGGAGGGTGCCATGAACATACATGCCGCGGTTGATCTCAAATGGCCTGGCCTTACTCGCCCGAACGGCGATCCCCTCCGTCTGAACAACAAGAATTTCGTGGCGATCGATCGCGATCGGGATGCGTCGCACGAGCCGACCTATCGCCCGCAGGCCCTCTACAATCGCGCGAATGAAGGCTTTCACGCAAACAACGAAACCTTCCTGCTCCACGAGGTCTCGACAAATCTGCCGATTTACCGCGCCGATACCGGCCCGACCGATTTCCATCTTCACCTTCCGCCCGGCGGTTACCAACTCGTGCTGGTCACGTCGGGCGTGTTCACCTTCGATTACGATGGCCGATTTTACTACGTCGGTCCCGGTGCGGTGATGCTGCAGAGTGCGATCGTGCATCGCCAGCTGTTTTACACCTGGTCGGGATTGTCAACCGAAGAAAACCTGAAAACGCCGCAGACCGTGGTGCCGGATCCGATGTCGATGGGCTATTCCGGCAAATTTCTTGAAGCCTTCATTACCGATCCTACGACCTTCCCCAACCCGACGGTGGTGGATCACGGTCACATCAACGAAGAGGAAACGCCGCGTGTAGCCTGGAGCCATCCGTTGCATGATCGTCCAGCCGATGCCTGTTTCTGGCTGCAGGATCCGCTGGAACTGGAAGCGCTCTACAGGCCGCTGCCGGCGGGCTCTCCAATCAAATCCGCCGGGCCCGTTTTCGTGCGCGATATCGGAATTGAGGTTCCTAGCGGCCACCTTACGACTGGACATATCATCGCGACCGATCCGCGTGGCCAGTCGCTGCTGCCGAAGAGCGCCTCCACAGCAGCGGACACCGCCTTTCTCGGGAAAGGTGAGGTTGTCATCTATCGCGTCATTCGTGGCACAGCCGAATTCACCAACAGCGCCGGGGAAAATTTTGAACTTGCGACCGGCGATACGGTCACGGCGGGCAAGAACACGATAAATCTGGTGGGACTAGGCGAAAATACCCAGATCCTCCGGCTGGGCTTGCTGAAAGGCATGGAGAACCTTCGCAGCTGGACGCCGACGCAGCGCGACGAAATTGACGGCCTGGCGGGTCAAATCATTACGCGGAAGGACGTTCGTCCGTTGCGTAACGAAGGCAAACCGGTCGGGTATTTGTACGAGTAAGCCGACAAAGCGCCTTTGCCTTTAGGCCAGACTTCGCGCCGCCGCCCGCCTCGGTAATACCTGTTGCGCAGGTCGTCGGGTTGGCAAGCGTGATCCGCTTTGCCATAACATGGCGCAACGAAATGTTGCGCGTGCGGGGTCGAGCCTAAAATCCGCCTGCAGCCAAAAAGCCGGGAGGATTTCATGGCCGATATCCGCGTTCTCGCCACCGATCTGGAGTTTCCGGAAGGCCCGGTGGTCATGCCCGACGGCTCGGTGGTGCTGGTCGAAATCCGCGGCAAGCGGCTGACGCGGGTTTATCCCGACGGGCGGAAAGAAGTGGTCGCGCAGATTCCCGGCGGCCCGAATGGCGCGGCGCTCGGGCCCGACGGCAAGATGTACATCTGCAACAATGGCGGCTTCAGCTGGATTCCCACCGGCAAGATGATCATGCCGGGCCGCAGCCCGAGGATTACCTCGGCGGCTCGATCCAGCGGGTCGATATGCAGAGCGGCAAGGTCGAGACCGTCGTCGACAGATGCGGCGAGCACGCGCTGCGCGGGCCGAACGACCTCGTGTTCGACAGGCACGGCGGGCTGTGGTTCTCCGATCTCGGCAAGCGCCGCGCCCGCGAGATGGATGTCGGCGCGTTCTACTATCTCAAGCCCGGCATGAAGGAGATCGTCGAGGCCGTGCACGGCGTGCTGCCCGCCAATGGCATCGGGCTGTCGCCCGACGAGAAGACGGTCTATATCGCGGAGACACCGACGGCACGGCTGTGGGCCTATGAAATTGCCGAGCCCGGCACCATCAAGCCGCGCGACGTCATCTATCGCGGCGAGCGCGGCAAGCCGATCGCGGGCCTCGGCGGCTACCAGATGTTCGATTCGATGGCGGTGGAGGCTAACGGCAACGTCTGCGTCGCGACGCTGATCTCGGGCTGCATCTCGGTGATAGCACCCGACGGCACGCTGGTGGAGCAGGTGCCGACCGGCGACCGCGTCACCACCAATATCGCCTTCGGCGGGCCTGAACTGAAGACCGCCTACATCACGCTGTCGGGCAAGGGCGAACTGATCGCGATGGATTGGGCGCGGCCGGGTCTGGCGCTGAATTTTTTGAACAAGTGATGAACAGCCGTCATTGCGAGCGCAGCGAAGCAATCCATGACGCCACGCGCGGGCTTGATGGATTGCTTCGCTTCGCTCGCAATGACGAGGAGAGAGCGGAGTTTTTTGAATGGCCTTTCTTGAACCGGTTACCCTCCAGGGCGCGCATGCGCGGCTGGTGCCGTTGTCGCACGATCACATCGACGGACTCGTGGAAGCCGTGAAGGACGGCGAGCTGTGGAAGCTCTGGTACACCGCCATCCCGGCCGCTGAAAACATGAAGAAGGAAATCGACCGCCGGCTTGGCCTGTTCGCGGCCGGCACGATGCTGCCGTTCACGGTGTTTGACGCCGACGGCAGGATCGCGGGCATGACGACCTATATGAACGTCGATGCCGGCAACCGCCGCGTCGAAATCGGCTCGACCTGGTACGCCAGGCGCGTGCAGCGCAGCGCGCTCAATACGCAGTGCAAATTGCTGCTGCTGACGCATGCCTTCGAGAAGCTCAATTGCATTGCGGTAGAGTTCCGCACGCATTTCTTCAATCACCAGAGCCGGCGCGGCATCGAACGCCTCGGCGCCAAGCTCGACGGCATTTTGCGCAGCCATCAGATTGCGCCGAACGGCACGTTGCGCGACACCGTGGTTTACAGCATCATCGCCAGCGAATGGCCGACGGTGAAGGCGCATCTCACCTATCAACTCAACGACAAGCCGCGGTAACCAAAGCGCGCCAGAAAAGAGACGATGGAAACGTTCGATTATGTGATTATCGGCGCGGGCTCCGCAGGCAGCGTGCTCGCCAACCGGCTGAGTGAAGATTTGACGGCCCGTATCTGCGTGCTGGAGGCGGGGCCGACGGACTGGCACCCGTACATCCATCTGCCGGCGGGCTTCATCAAGACGTTCCACATGAAGAGCGTCAACTGGGGCTATCAGCAGGAGCCCGGCCCATGGACCGGCGGCCGCAGCATCTATGCGCCGCGTGGCAAGACGCTGGGAGGCTCGTCCTCGATCAACGGCCACATCTACAATCGCGGCCAGCGCCAGGATTTCGACACCTGGGCACAGCTCGGCAACCGCGGCTGGGGCTATCCGGACATACTGCCCTATTTCAAGCGGCTGGAGCGGCGGGTCGGCGAGGGCGACGAGACCTATCGCGGGCGCGACGGCAGCCTGACCGTCACCACCATGGACTGGCAGGATCCGCTGTGCGAGGCCTTCATGGAAGGCGCCATGAGCCTCGGCATTCCGCGCAACCCCGATTACAACGGCGCGATCCAGGAAGGCGTTTCCTACTGCCAGCGCACCATCGAGAACGGCCTGCGCATGAGCGCGGCCAAGGCGTTCCTGCATCCGGCGCGCAAGCGGGGCAATGTCGATGTGCGCACGCATGCGCATGTCACCAACCTCATCTTCGAGGGCAAGCGCGCGGTCGGCGTGCGCTATCTCAAGGGCGGCAAGGGCGGCACACCGGTCGAGGTGCGCGCCAGCAAGGAAGTCATTCTTTCCGGCGGCACCTACAACTCGCCGCAGGTGCTGCAATTGTCCGGCGTCGGTTCGCCGGAATTGCTGCAATCGCACGGCATCGAGGTTCGTCACGCACTGCCGGGCGTGGGCGAGGGCCTGCAGGATCATTACGCGCCGCGTTCGGTCGCGCGCGTCAAGAACATCCGGACCATCAATGAACTGCGGCGCGGCGTAAGCCTGTGGGTCGAGGCGCTGAAATGGGCCACGACACGGCGCGGCCTGTTGTCGCTGTCGCCGACCATGGTCTATTGCTTCTGGCATTCGGGCGAGACCACCGAAAGCTCCGATCTGCAGCTCACGTTTACACCCGCGAGCTACAAGGAGGGCGTGCAGGGCCAGCTCGAGGACGAGCCCGGCATGACGGTGGCCTCATGGCAGCAGCGCCCCGAGAGCCGCGGCTATGTCCGCATCCGCTCGGCGGACCCATTTGCGCCGCCGATCATCCAGACCAATTATCTCGTGGAGGAGATCGATCGCCGCGTCGTCGTCGCCGGCATGAAGCTGGCGCGCCGGCTGCTCGCGTCGAAGCCGCTCGCGCCGTATTATGCCTATGAGGATTTCCCCGGACCCAAGGTGCAGAGCGACGATGAGCTCCTCGCCGCCGCCACCGAACGCGGCACCACCACGTTCCATCCCGGCTGCACCTGCCGCATGGGACCGGCGAACGCCAAATGGGCCGTCGTCGACGACCAGTTGCGCGTGCACGGCCTGCAAGGGCTGCGCGTGGTCGATGCCTCGATCATGCCGCGGATGATCTCGGCCAATCTCAACGCCTCGACATTGATGATCGCCGACAAGGCCTCCGACATGATCCGCGGCAAGACCGCGCTGGAGGCGGTGAGGTTTCCGGTCCCGGCCTAGGCGTGATGATGTAGGGTAACAGATACGAGAGTTGAGGCGCCTGAGCTGCACTGTGCGCTCAGATTTGAATCGCCTCGCAAAAGCCGGCCGTCTATGGTGCGTTGATGTCGCGCCTCGTGCTTCTGTCGATCGCTATCGTCCTGTCGCTGCTGCCGGCCGTCGCGCCGGCTGCGCCGGCTCATAAACGGCCGGCTCCACGCTGGCACGGATACGGCTTCCTGCCGGGCTATCGTCAGCCACCGAATAACACCATTCCGCCATACGCCCAGAAAGCTTCGGCTTCGCGCATGGCGCGCCGCAACCAGCGCCATTGGTATATCGATCCAATCCCGCAATATTACGGGTACGACGGCGACTGGCACTATTTCGGCCGGCCCGGCTTTTACGGCGGTCGCTACAACGGCGGCAGCTTCGGCCCGTGCTGGACGCGGACGCCGATCGGGCCGGTCTGGAATTGCGGCTGATCGAGCCGTCGCCTGAAGACCGCGCGCGTGCATCCGTTTGCTGGCAGCGTGGTTCATGGCACGCGCGATGTTCAGCCAACCGGGCCGGGGACCCAATAGTCGCCGAACAGCGGCCTGACTATTACGCTATAAATGACCCCGAGATGCAGGCTCGGATCGAAATAGCGCATCGCCCGCTCATTGAGGTCAATGATGCGGCCAGGCGTTAGTGGCCCTACGTCATTTATCTTGACGATGATCTTCTTGCCTACGGCTTCAACGAGAGCAAACTTCGGCCTCGCGCCATATCGGACTCCACCAAATTTCTGGCGCAAGCTCGTCTTGATGGCGGCCGTCCAGACCGAGGGATCATAGCGCTCGCCGGAGGCCGTGTTCGGGCCACCCTCGCGCCATCCCGGCCGGAACGGATTGTACGTGGATGCAGCGCCAACGATCGCATCCCCGGAAGCTTCATCGACGACGGCACTTGAATGAACTGCAACGGGTTCACTTCGAGCAGCGGTAACAGAGCACGCAAGCGCAAGTACGGCGCCGCGAATTGCGGCGCGTGAGCGAAACAACATCAGAACTCCTTGATTGATTTTCTAGACGTTCGGTTCCCGATGCCGCAAAACTGGCCGAGCGAACGCGGATGCGTTGACGAACTCGCGCCAATTTTTTGCGGATTCGTGCCAACCCGGGCGACGGAACCGCTGTGGGAACCAGTGTGGTCCTCGCACAGGTGTTCTTAGTTCTCATCGACTAAGACAGAGAATGCGTCAGCAGCATGACTGAATGGAATCTATTGGCTGGGCTCAGCAGGAGTAAGCATCTACCGATGACTGCGCGGGATGGTCGATGCATCGGCTCAACAAACGCTTCGGCGCACATCGCACATTCGGCATGCCGACGATGGTCTCTTACCGATGCGCCGCTTCCGGCCGGTACAACGTGTCGATGGTGACGACACCGATCGCGCGCGACACGCAAGGACAGATCTTGCGGTTGTCGTGCTTCTGCTGATCGCTGAAGAACACGTCGCGATGATCGATCTCGCCCTCGACGGCAACGACGTCGACGGCGCAGACGCCGCATTCGCCGCGCTGGCAGTCCGATATCACCTCGAAGCCGGCGGCATTGAGCGCGTCGAGCATCGAGCTGTTCTGCGGTACGACGAGTTCGGTGTCGGCATCCTTTATCCGCACGCGGAATTCGGCCGTCGGCTTCAGGCCGCTGGAGCCAAAAGTTTCGTAGCGCAGATCGGCGGGCGCGCGGCCTAAATCGTTCCAGGCGCGCCGCGCGGCCTCCAGCATCCGCATCGGTCCGCACATGATGGCGACGGCATCGTCAGGCAAAACGCGGAACGTGCCTTCGAGGTCGAGGCGCGCGCCTTCGTCGGAGGCGTGTACGATCAAGCGGTCGTCGAGCAGTGCCGAGAGCTCGTCGAGGAAGGCGGCATCGCTGCGCGATTTGACGGCGTAGTGCAAAGATGCGTCGATATTCCTGCGGCGCAGGGCGGCGGCGATGCCAGTTATTGGCGTGATGCCGATGCCGCCGGCGATCAGGCAATAATTCTTCCTCGTCCAGTCGATTTCGAGCAGGGAGGCTGGATTTGAAATCTCGATCCGCGCGCCGGTTCGCAAATTCCACATGCCGCGCGAGCCGCCGCGGCTATCCGGCGCCCGCCGTACGGCGATGCGATAGGTATGGGCATCGCCATTTTCCACCAGCGAGTAGGAGCGCCGCGCCGGCTGCCCGTCGATCAGCACCGTGACGCCGATATGGCTGCCGGCCGGGTAGGGCGGCACGCGGCCGTTCTCGGGGCGCAGTCTGAATTCGCGGATCGTGGGCGTCACGTCGCGGATCGTTTCGACGGTGCACCAGCTCCATTGCTCGGCAAAGCGCATGGGCGATCCCTATTCGGCGGACGATTTGAGCAAAGCGAGCGCGGGCATCAATTCGAGATGCGTGCGGTTCCGAATCGCGAGCCGCAGATTGCGCGCGGCAAGGCGCGAATGCTCGCGCATCACGGCCTCGGCCCGTGCGCCCTCGCGGTTCTCGATGGCGTCGACCACGATGCGATGATGATCCTGCCCGAGCAGCAGGATCTGATGCGCCTCCGGCAACGCCGACTGCGCCATCACGAACGCGCTCGGCGAAGCGAACGGCAGCGCCGAGACGCGGTCGATCTCCCGGATCAGCGGCGCACTGGTGGAAAGTTCGTTGAGCAGCGCGTGAAAGCGCGCATTCATGGTCACATAGGCGGAAAAGGCTTCGACCGAGATCGGGTCCTGGCGAACCAGCTGGTCGAGGTCGGCAAGGCATTCCTTCAGCGGCTCGAGGCTGCGCGCGCTGACGCCACGCTCGGCCGCAAAGCGGGCGGCGAGGCCTTCCAGCGTGCCGCGCAACTCGATCGAATCCAGAATGTCGCGCTCGGTGAACGCCTTCACCATGAAGCCGCCGGAGGGGATCGCCTGCAACAGGCCTTCGTCCTCCAGCCGCACCAGCGCCAGCCGCACCGGCGTCCGCGAGACGCCCGTGATGTCGACCGCCTGCAATTCGCTGATGCGCTCGCCCGGGCGCAGCCGCCCCGACAGGATCATGTCGCGCAGCGCAAGTTGCGCGCGCACGGTCTGCGAGACGGAGCGTTCGGCGTCGCGTTCGCTCATGGTGTTACTCCGCGGCCTGAACGGTCTGCGGTGCGGTCTCGCGCGCAACCATGCGGTCGATCACCCGCCGCGCCCACATCGCCCCTGCATCGATGTTGAGGTTGTAGAAGGTGCGGTCCGGATTTTCGTTCATCGCGCGCTGCTGCGCTTCGAGGATGATTTCATCCTCATGGAAAATGCCGGAAACGCCTTCGCGGATTTCGCTGGTCAGCTTCTGCTCGGTGGTTCGGTAATTGCGGACGAAGGCCCAGAAATAGTGACAGGTGGTCTCGGTTTCCGGCGTCATGGTGTTGAGCACAAAGCCGTTGACGCCCTGCGAGCGGTCGCCGTCCGGCGCACCGGTCCCAGCGGGTGCCACGCCGACGTCGATATTGACGGTGCCGGGCGCCTGGAAATTTATGATCTGCCAGCGGTCGACCGGGCCCTGCTTCTGCAACTGGGCGGCCCAGAATGGCGGCGCGTCGATGCCGTGCATCCAGCGCGTCACGGTCACGGTTTTGTCGCCATGGGTGACGTCGAACGGGGCCTCGGCGACGTGGTCGTTGCCGATGCTGGAGCCATGCACGAAAGCCTCGTGGGTCAGGTCCATCAGATTGTCGACCACGAGGCGATAGTCGCACTTCACATGAATGGTCTTGCCGTCGCCGGCCCAGGCCGGATCGTCGTTCCAGTGCATGTCCGGCACCAGCGCCGGATCGGCCAGCGCCGGATCGCCCATCCACAACCAGATGAAACGATGCCGTTCGACCACGGGATAGGCGCGCACGCAGGCGGAAGGATTGATGGTGTCCTGCGAGGGCATGTAGGTGCAGCGGCCCTGCGCGTTGTATTTGAGCCCGTGATAGCCGCAGACGACGGTGTCGCCGTCGAGCCGTCCCTTCGACAGCGGCACCAGCCGGTGCCAGCACGCATCCTCCAGCGCGCACACCTTGTCCGTCGGACTGGCGGTACATCACGACATGCTTGCCGCAGATCGTGCGCGGAAACAGCGCGTGCTTGAGATCGACATCCCAGGCGGCGGCGTACCAGGCATTGAGCGGGAAGGATGACGGCATGGTTGCACTCCCAAGATTATTATTGAGTGCAGTATGTATACAATTGTTGGTCGCGTCGACCAGAAACTCCAAAAAATGGCTGATTCAGTATACATCATTTGAGATAATCGATAGACAAAGGTATCAAAAAACCGCTCCCGAACGGGGAGCGGCTTCGGAGTTTTCGCGGTTCGGCCAGCTTCAGCCGTAAACGAACGCCTTGTCCTTGAGGTCGATGGCCGGAAACTCGTCCTTCTCGGCCCAGTAGTCCTGGTTGTGCTGCCATTCCGGCTTTTCGCCGCGCTTGGGCAGCAGATGCATGCCGCGCATCATGTAGCCGGGATTGAAGTTCTCCGGATCGATCCAGGGCAGCAGCGGCATGTTGTGGTCTTCGGGGCGGAGCTGCGGCGTCACTTTCTTCGCGCCGGTTTCCTTCATGTGCGTGAGCAGCCGGCAGACGAAGTCGGCGACCAGGTCGACGCGCAGCGTCCAGCTGGCGCGGAAATAGCCGAACACCCAGACGAGGTTCGGCACGCCGGTGAACATCATGCCGCGATAGGTGACGGTGTCGGCAAAATCGAGCGGCTTGCCGTCGATGGCGAACTCGATGTCGCCATTGGCGCAGAGGTTGAAGCCGGTCGCGGTCACGATGATGTCGGCTTCGAGCTCCTTGCCGGATTTCAGCAAGATGCCCTTTTCGGTGAAGCGGTCGATCTCGTCGGTGACGACGGAGGCCTTGCCGGACTTGATGCCCTGGAACAGGTCGCCGTCGGGAATGAAGGCGATGCGCTGCCGCCACGGCCGGTACTTTGGCGTAAAATGGGTCGCGATGTCGTAGTCCTTGCCGAGATAGGCCTCGACCGCCGACAGCAGATCCTTCTTGGCCGCTTCCGGCTCCGCGAACGTCTTGCGGGTGAAGGCGTCCTGATCGAACAGGATTTTGCGCCGCGTGATCTCGTGGATCCAGGTCTCGTCGACCTGCAGCTTCCGCAGCTCCTCGGCGATCTCGATCGCGTTGCGCCCGGTGCGAAAGTACGTCGGCGAGCGCTGCAGCATGGTGACATGCGCGCAGTCATTGGCCATCGCCGGGATCAGCGTCGCTGCGGTAGCGCCCGAGCCGATCACGATGACGCGCTTGTTCTTGTAGTCGAGATCTTCAGGCCATTTCTGCGGATGGACGACGCGGCCCTTGAACTTGGCCATGTCCTTCCACTCCGGCGTATAGCCCTCGGTGTGGCGGTAATAGCCCTGGCACATCCAGAAGAAGTTTGTGGTGAAGCGCCGCTTCTCGCCGGTGTCGGTACGCGTGGCCTCGATGGTCCAGAGATTTTCTTCGCTCGACCATTTCGCCGAGGTGATGGTGTGCTGGTAGCGGATGTGGGCTGCGAGATCGTTCTCCTCGATCACGTCGCCCATGTATTTCAGGATTTCGGCGGCGCTCGCGATCGGCGCTGACGTCCACGGCTTGAAGCGATAGCCGAAGGTATGGAGATCGCTGTCGGAGCGAATACCCGGATAGCGGTGGGTGGTCCAGGTGCCGCCAAACGTCTTCTGCGCTTCCAGCGCGACGAAGCTCGTGCCCGGGCATTGCGTGGTGAGGTGGTAGGCCGCGCCAACGCCCGAGATGCCGGCGCCGGCGATCAGGACGTCGAAATGCTCCGTGGTGCGGGGGGACGCCTTGTCGATCTGGGTTTGAACGTTCATCTGCCCTGTTCTTTTTCGTTTGTTGTTCTGAAAAACGAAACGCCAGAACCCGGGGTTCTGGCGCCGTAGAGTTTTGGCGAACTACACTTCGCGCCGGCTGAGGAACGCCAGCCGCTCGAACAGATGCACGTCCTGTTCGTTCTTGAGCAGCGCGCCGTGCAGCGGCGGGATCAGCTTGCGCGGGTCGCGCTCCCGCAGCATTTCCGGGGTGATGTCCTCGTTCAACAGCAGCTTGAGCCAGTCGAGCAATTCCGAGGTCGAGGGCTTCTTCTTCAGGCCCGGCACTTCGCGGACTTCGAAGAATATCCGCAGTGCCTCTTCCACCAGCCGCTTCTTGATGTTGGGGAAGTGCACGTCGACGATCCGGCTCATGGTGTCGGCGTCGGGAAACTTGATGTAGTGGAAGAAGCAGCGGCGCAGGAAGGCGTCCGGCAGTTCCTTCTCGTTGTTCGAGGTGATCATCACGATCGGGCGCAGGCTTGCCTTGATGTTCTCGCCGGTCTCGTAGACGAAGAACTCCATGCGATCGAGTTCGAGCAGGAGGTCGTTGGGAAACTCGATATCGGCCTTGTCGATCTCGTCGATCAGAAGTACCGGGCGCTTCTCGTGGGTGAAGGCGTCCCACAATTTGCCGCGCTTGATGTAGTTGGAGATGTCGGAGACGCGCGGGTCGCCGAGCTGGCTGTCGCGCAGGCGCGACACCGCGTCGTATTCGTAGAGGCCCTGCTGCGCCTTGGTGGTCGACTTGATGTGCCAGGTCAGCAGCGGCGCGCCGAGCGCCTTGGCGACTTCCTCCGCCAGCACGGTCTTGCCGGTGCCGGGCTCGCCCTTGATCAGCAGCGGGCGCTCGAGCACGATCGAGGCGTTGACGGCGACCTTGAGGTCGTCGGTGGCGACATAGTCCTTGGTGCCGGTAAATTTCATCTATCCGTTTGCCCTGTTGCTTTGTTCTTGGGCCGCTCGCGGCCTGAACAGTAAACGACCGCCGGTCCGGCGGTCGCGATTGAAATCGATATGCCTGTCCTCAGCGTCTGATCAGCGACAGGATCACCAGAATGATCACGCGCGCCGATGGTGGCGTTGATGATATCGCGGACCCAGCCCACGCCGAGGCTGACGCCGAGTTGCGGCAGCAGCCAGCTCGCCAGCAGCGCGCCGATGATGCCGATCACGATGTTGCCGATCAGCCCGAAACCCGCGCCGCGAACGATCTGCCCGGCAAGCCAGCCCGCGATACCGCCAATGATCAGTGCCGCAACGATGCCCATTGAATTTCCCCTGCCGGAATAAGCCCTTTACGGCTCAATTGTAATTGAAAAAGCTTCCCGGTCTAGGCCTGACAGCTATGCACGGGCCTTTGGCATGCGCTGGCCCTTGACGGGCGCGGTCCGGCGGGCAATCTGTATCCCATGTTCCTGCAATTCTTCACATCGCTGCGCGACGCGCAGGTACCGGTGACCCTGCGTGAATATCTGACGCTGATGGAGGCGCTCGACGCCGACCTCGCCGATCAGACGGTAGAGAATTTCTACTATCTCTCCCGCGCCGCCCTGGTGAAGGACGAGCGCAACCTCGACAAGTTCGACCGCGTCTTCGGCTCCGTGTTCAAGGGACTGGAAAGCCTGCTGGACGCCATGGAGAAAGCGGACATTCCGGCCGAATGGCTGAAGAAGCTCGCGGAAAAATACCTCACCGAGGAAGAGAAGAAGCAGATCGAGGCGATGGGCTGGGACAAGCTCATGGAGACGCTTCGCCAGCGCCTGAAGGAACAGCAGGGCCGCCACCAGGGCGGCAACAAGTGGATCGGCACGGCAGGCACCTCGCCGTTCGGCGCCCACGGCTACAATCCCGAAGGCGTCCGGATCGGGCAGGAGAAGAACCGCAACAACCGCGCCGTGAAGGTGTGGGACAAGCGCGAGTTCAAGGATCTCGACGGCAATGTCGAGCTCGGCATCCGCAACATCAAGATCGCGCTGCGCCGCCTGCGAAAATTCGCCCGCACCGGCGCGCCGGACGAACTCGACCTCGACACCACGATCCGGGAGACCGCCAACCACGGCTATCTCGACGTCGTCATGCGGCCCGAGCGGCGCAACGCGGTCAAGGTTTTGGTGTTCTTCGACATCGGTGGCTCGATGGATTCGCATATCGAGCAGGTCGAGGAGCTGTTCTCGGCGGCGAAGTCCGAGTTCAAGCACATGGAGTATTTCTACTTCCACAACTGCCTCTACGAAGGCGTCTGGAAGCAGAACAAGCGCCGCTTCACCGACCGCACGCCGACCTGGGACGTGCTGCACAAATATCCGCATGACTACAAGGTGGTGTTCGTCGGCGACGCCTCGATGTCGCCTTACGAGATCATGGTGCCGGGCGGCTCGGTCGAGCACGTCAACGAGGAAGCCGGCGCGGTCTGGCTGGAGCGCATCACGCGCACCTATCCGCATACCGTGTGGCTCAATCCGGTGGCGCAGAAGCACTGGGACTATTCCGAATCCACCACCATCATCCGCCGGCTGCTGTCGGAACGCATGTACCCGATCACGATCGAGGGCCTCGAAGGCGCGATGAAGGAACTGGTGCGGTAGGCCATCGCCGTCATTCCGGGGGGCGCGAAGCGCGAACCCGGAATCTCGAGATTCCGGGTCTGGTCCTTCGGACCATCCCGGAATGACGGTGCAAGAACAACCAAGGAAGAGTTCATGCCCCAGACCATTCACCGCGGAATCAAATCCCTGATCGACGAAGCCAACGCCGCGATCGAGACCGTCAGCGCCACTGACGCCATCAAGGCCGCGCAGGACCCTGATGTCGTGATCGTCGATATCAGAGATCCGCGCGAGATCGAACGCGACGGCAAGATCCCCGGCGCGTTCTCCTGCACGCGCGGCATGCTGGAATTCTGGATCGATCCGCAAAGCCCCTATGCCAAGCCGATCTTCCAGGAAGACAAGAAATTCATCTTCCACTGCGCCGGCGGACTTCGCTCGGCGCTCGCGGCCAAGACCGCGCAGGACATGGGCCTGAAGCCGGTCGCCCATATGGGCGGCGGTTTCGCGGCCTGGCGCGACGCCGGCGGCCCGGTCGAGAAGTGGGAGCCGAAGAAGAAGGGGTAGTATTACCCGCGGCCCATCCTTCGAGGCTCGCTAGCGCTCGCACCTTCGGCGACAATGGCGTAGCCATTGCGCTGAGATGACGACCTCAGTTTCCGTCACCCTGAGGTGCCGTAGCGAAGCGGAGGCCTCGAAGGGCGACGGCCCCGTTACCTAAGAATCGGAATCAACAATGACCGCCACCACCGACCCGCTTGTCTCCACCGAATGGCTCGCCGCGCATCTGAACGATCCCAACGTCAGGGTGATCGACGCCTCGTTCAAGATGCCGGGCGTGCTGCCGCTGCCGAAGGACGATTATCTCGCCGCGCATATTCCGGGCGCGGTGTTTTTCGACGTCGACGCGGTGTCCGACCATTCCAACCCGCTGCCGCACATGTTTCCTTCAGCCGAACAATTCGGCCGCGATGTCGGCGGCCTCGGGATCGGCAACGACGACACGGTTGTGGTCTATGATTCCGGTGGCTGGGTCGCCGCGCCGCGGGTGTGGTGGATGTTCCTGTCGTTCGGCAAGGATGTGCGCATACTCAATGGCGGCCTGAAAAAATGGGTCGCGGAAGGCCGCAAGGTCGAGCGCGGGCAGGCGACGCCGAAGCCGGCGACGTTCAAGGCGACGTTCGATGCGCGGCGCACGCGCAGCATGCAGCAGCTGGTCACCAACCTCGCCAGCCGCGCCGAGCAGGTGATCGATGCCCGCGCCAACGAGCGCTACCAGGGCAAGGTGGCCGAGCCGCGGGCGGGCCTTCGCTCCGGCCACATCCCGGGCAGCCTCAGCCTGCCGTACAACCACCTGTTCGATGCCGCGACCGGCACGATGAAATCGCTGGAAGAATTGCGGTCGGCGTTCTCAGGGGCAGGCGTGAAACTCGATGCGCCCATCGTGACCAGTTGTGGCTCCGGCGTCAGCGCCGCCGTGCTGACGCTGGCGCTCTATCGCCTCGGCGTCGACAACCCGGCGCTCTATGACGGCTCGTGGACGGAGTGGGGCGCAGCCGACGGCCCGCCGGTCGCGACTGGACCGGCCTGATCAAAATCCAACCGCTACCTCGTCGCGCGCGTCACCGGGAACGGTAAGAACGGATTGGGTTGCTGCGCCTGCAGGGTGAGCGTTGCCTCCCGAGCGAGGCGCGCGCGCCGTACTGCAGCAATCCGCCGCCGTTCCCGGGCCCGCTCTGCGGCCTTCTTCCTGATGGCGCTGCGGTCCGGCTTCGCTTCCGTGGTCGACGTCTTTTCATCGATGAGGACGGCGGGACCGCCGAGCGTCGCGATCAGGGTCGTGGCGATAGTGCCTTCGAACGACGGGATATCCGCTGCCGGCTCCGGCGAAGTTGCAGCCGGCGTGGTCGCGGCAGGTTCCGGCGTCGCGGCGATGGCGGCGATCTTCACTTCCGCATTGGCGACGGGCGCCTCGGTTCCGGCCGCCGCAGGGGCCGGAGGAGCCGGGATCTCCGCGCTTGCCTCCGTGGCCGGGGTTTCCAGCTTGGCCGCTTCGACCTGCATCGGCTCGGCCGGGATCACGGCCGCCAGTTTCTCGGACTCGGCCGGACTGGCGTCCGGAGCCTGCCCGGACGGCGCCGGGATGTCCGGGGCGGCTACCGGAACTGCGGCCGGGACATTTTCCGCCGGCTTCTCCGCGACCGGCGGCTCGACACGCAGCAATGCCAGCGTCGGTGGCGGGCCGTCATTCAGGCGGGCAAACATCGGTTCGGGCGTCGTCCTTCGCGAGGGAAGGTTGGCGAATTCCTCATGCGCGGCACGCAGCAGGGCGGCGGCGCCAAGCCCAAAAACCAGGACCGACATCGACAGCACGATAGCGGTGAACAGGAAACGAAAGCCGGGAAGCATGGACTCGAGTTCCAGCCCTCCTTGGATCTGGAGGGTTATTGATTGCCAGGGGAACGCGGTGACCACTGTGTGGCCGTGATTCGCGAGGGCGAGCGCTGGGCGAATCAGGCTGATTTAAGAGTATCTCAGTGCACGGCGCCTTTTTGTTACAAAAATCTGCGGTTAGGAGTCGCGCACCCGTTCACAATGGCGATTTCCGGCGCGCTGAGGCATCTTTGCCGCAGTCTGGTTGCGATCACAAATGACTGGCGGGGACCAAATTTCGCGGACTTGTCTTGAATGTGCCGCTATCTTCCGTCATCTGCCGTTAACCGTCCGGTGGGGCTTGGGGTCTATACAAAAGCGATGATGAATAACCGCATTCTGACGATTTGCGCCGCTATTGCCGCAGGCTTGGCAGGAACTTCGCTCGCCCATGCGCAGCAGGGTTATCCGGCCCAAGGTCAGGTCTATTCGAACGCTCCGGGACCGTATGTTCCCGGTGGCTATGCGACTGATGAACGCCGCCGCCCCGGCGAACCCGATTTCGACGCGCTGGATGATGACGACGCGCCGAACGGCCAGAACGCGGCCGCGTTGCCGCCGCCCGGCCCGGTGCTGTCGCCGAGCGATCCCCGCTATGGCCGCCCGGCCGCTGCCCCGGTTTATTCAGACCGTGGCGCTCCGACGCCCACGGGTCCGATCCTTTCTCCCGATGATCCGCGCTATGGCCGCCCGGCTGGCACTCCGGTCTATTCGGACCGCGGCGCGCCTGTGCCCACGGGCCCGATCCTTTCGCCCGACGATCCGCGTTACGGCCGTCCGGCCGGTCCGCCGGCGGTGATCTATGCGGACCGCCCGCCCGGTCAGCAGCAGCCCGCTTATTCGGATCGCGGCGACAGCCGTATTCCCGGCGCCGGCATCGTCTATCCGAACGACGACCGCGCTGGCCTGCGCCCACCGGGCGCTATCGGCGAGGCGCCGACGGCCGCGCCCGGTGCCACCGGCGCGCTCCCGCAGTCGCAACAACCCGCCGTCGGCGCCGACGGCAAGCCGGTGCAGCTCGCGGCGCTGCCGCCGGAAGAGCAGCCGGAAGTCGGCCCTGCGCAGCTTCCGCCGAACCTGCGCCGCCAGGAAGTGGCCTTCGCCACCAAGGAGCCCGCCGGCACCATCGTCGTCGATACCGCCAACACCCACCTCTATTACGTGCTCGGTGGCGGCCGTGCGATCCGCTACGGCGTCCGCGTCGGCCGCGACGGCTTCACCTGGAATGGCGTGCAGAAGATCAGCCGCAAGGCCGAGTGGCCGGACTGGCATCCGCCGACCGAGATGATCGAGCGCCAGCCCTATCTGCCGCGCTTCATGGCCGGCGGCCCCGGCAATCCGCTCGGCGCGCGCGCGATGTATCTGGGTTCGACCGTCTACCGCATCCACGGCACCAACCAGCCTTCGACGATCGGCAAGTTCGTCTCCTCGGGCTGTATCGGCATGCTGAACGAGGACGTCTCCGACCTGTTCGACCGCGCCAAGGTCGGCACCCGCGTGGTCGTGCTGCCCGGTGGGCCGCCGCCCGCCAACACCGCAAGCGCGTCGGCCGCCCTGCCGCCGTCCGCTGGCCCGGCCGTCGCAGCAGCCCCGGGACAGGCTTCACAGGCCCAGCTGGCGCCCGTTCCCGGCGCGCAGCCGACGGTCGTGCCGCCGCTGCCCGCACCGGTCACGATCCGCTAAGCGGATCGCTGCCAGAAAGGCATTTGAGGCGCGCCGAGAGCGCGCCTTTTTTGTTGGGTGCGCCGATGAGGTCATCGAACCGTCCGGTGATCGTCCGGTCCGATCCGGGTTCCGCGCCACAGAGTTTTTCGCCGCCGCCACATTCGCCGCTTGATTTCACATTCGCGCCGACTACCTGCCGGGCGGTCGCAACGAATATGAGGATCACGCCATGCGAATTCTTGTTGCGGGCGCCACTGGCGCCGTCGGCCTTCAGCTCGTTCCGCAGCTGGTTGCAGCCGGTCATTCTGTCGTCGGCACGACGCGAACGCCGGCGAAGGCCGCGATCATCAAACGGATGGGCGCGGAACCTGCGATCGCCGATGGGCTCGACGCGCCGGCGATTCGCGACACCGTGATCGCGGCGAAGCCCGACATCATCATCGATCAGATGACCGCTCTGGCTGACGTCACCGATCTCAGGCATTTCGACCGCGCCTTCGCCACCACCAACAAGCTGCGCACGGAAGGAACCGATTTCCTGCTGGCGGCCGCACGCGAAGCCGGCGTGCAACGCTTCATCGCCCAGAGCTTCTGCGGCTGGACCTATGGCCGTGGCGGCGAGCAGGTCAAGACGGAGGCCGACCCGCTGGATCCCGCTCCGCCGGAGGAACTGCATCGAACCCTGCAGGCGATCCGGCATCTGGAGGACGCCGTCACCGGCGCGGCGAACCCTGAAGGGATTGTCCTGCGATATGGATCATTCTACGGCCCGGATACCGGAATGCTCTCGCGCGCGATGATCGACCAGTTGCGCCGCCGCCGCGTGCCGCTGATTGGCGGCGGTGGCGGACAGTGGTCGTTCATCCACGTCGATGATGCGGCCTCGGCGACCGTTGCTGCCATCGAGAGCGGCAAGCCCGGCAATATCTACAACATCGTCGACGACGAACCGGCTGAAGTCAGCGAATGGCTGCCCGCTCTTGCCACCCTGGTCGGCGCCAGGCCGCCGATCCGCGTGCCGGCCTGGCTTGGCCGGTTGTTCGCCGGCGAGCATCTGGTTTCGATGATGACCGAGGTGCGGGGAGGCTCCAACGCCAAGGCCAAGCGGGAACTGCGCTGGCAGCCGGCGCATCCGTCGTGGCGCCAGGGATTTGCCGAGGTCGCCAGCCGGGCCGCCACGCAACATGCGGCGTGAGCTCGCATAGCGTTTTCGAGCGAAGTGGATATCGGTTCTTAGGCCAGCCGCTGCTTCGGCTCGCCCTTGAACCAGGCGTCGATGCCCTCGACCATCTGCCGGTAGTGGTTTTGAAAGCTGTCCCCGGTGACGTAGCCGAGATGCGGCGTCAGCACCATGTTGTCGAGCTTGCGGAACGGATGATCGACCGGCAGCGGCTCGACCGAGAACACGTCGACGCCGGCGCCGGCGATCTTCTTTTGCGTCAGCGCTTCCAATAGTGCGTCTTCGTCGACGATCGGCCCGCGCGCGGTGTTGACGAGGTAGGCGGTTGGCTTCATCCGCGCCAGCTCCGCAGCCCCGACCAGCCCGCGCGAGCGCTGGCTCAGCACCACATGGATGGTGACGATGTCGGCGGTCGAAAACAGCTCTTCCTTGCTGGCGTAGCCAACGCCGGCTTCCTTGCACTTCTCCGGCGTCAGATTCGGGCTCCAGGCGATCACGTTCATGCCGAAGGCCTGCGCGAGTTTGGAGACCTTGGTTCCGAGCTTGCCGAGGCCGATGACGCCGAGCGTCCGGCCCTCGATCTCCATGCCGACGAATTTCTGCAACGGCTCGCCGGCATGCATGCGGGCGTTCTCGCGGCCGATATTGCGGGTCAGTTCCAGGATCAGGCCCATGGTCAGCGGCGCGGTCGGGTCGCGGCCCCATTGCGTGCCGCACAGCGTCACCTTGTGGTCCTTGGCGGCTTCCATGTCGATGGCGGCATTGCGCATGCCCGAGGTGATCAGGAGCTTCAGGTTGGGCAGTGCGGCAAACATCGTGCGCGGGAACGGGGTACGTTCGCGCATCGCGCAGATGATCTCGAAATCCTTCAGCGCACCGGCGGCGGCTTCCGCGCTCGCAAACGGCTGGTTGAACACCGTGACGTCGACGCGGTCCTGGACTTTGGACCAGTCGGCGACCGAGAGCGCCACGTTGAGATAGTCGTCGAGGATTGCACAGCGCAGCCGCGTCATGGGACAGGTCCGTTGATGGCGAGGATGACGGCAGGAAACCGCCGTCGGGAGGGTCGCCATGGTTGCGCGCAATCAGTAAAGGCGCAAGCGGACAAATAGCGTTTTTGAGCGAAGTAGATACCGGTTCGCGTGAAGAAAACGCGTCAAAAATGGAGCTGCAGGGCAGGCTCAAATAACCGGAAAAGCTCAGTTCCGATGGCCGAGGTGCTTGGCGCGCCAGGCCGGTCCCGGGCCGCGCATATAGTGCAGTTCCGGGCGATACGGGTCGAACGCCCTGGCGATGAACTGGCGCCAGAACGCGCGGAGCTCTGCGAAGGGTTTTTCCAGTCCGTCGCGGCTGTTCGCCGGGGCGTGCAGGGATACCGAACTGATCGTAGCCATGACGCGGGCCCTTGTTTTCAAATCGCCTTTTTCGGCGCTGAAAACCAGTTTTCGCCTGATTTATTAAAAGATGGTTACAATTGTCGGGATCACGGCGCACATGGTGACCACCCCGTATTCATCCGTGGTGAACGGATGGAAAACGGGTTCCCGCGGTTGCCCTTTGGCGGCCGCGCCGCTACATCAGCGGCAGCAAATTTCCGTAAAATCCAACGATTCTAAGGGCTCTCGATGGCGCGCCAGTTCGTCTATTTCATGCAGGGTTTGACCAAGAGCTACCCGACCCGGAAGGTGCTCGATAACGTCCATCTGTCGTTCTACCCCGACGCCAAGATCGGCGTACTCGGCGTCAACGGCTCCGGCAAGTCGACGCTGCTCAAGATCATGGCCGGCCTCGACAAGGAGTATAATGGCGAGGCCTGGGTCGCCGAGGGCGCCCGCGTCGGCTATCTCGAGCAGGAGCCCCACCTCGATCCTTCCAAGTCGGTGCGCGAGAACGTCATGGAGGGCGTCGCCAAGCAGAAGGCGATCCTCGATCGCTATAACGAACTGGCGATGAACTATTCGGAAGAGACCGCCGACGAGATGACCAAACTGCAGGACGAGATCGAGGCCGCGGGCCTCTGGGATCTCGACAGCAAGGTCGACCAGGCGATGGACGCGTTGCGCTGCCCGCCCGACGATGCCGATGTGACCAAGCTTTCGGGCGGCGAGCGCCGCCGCGTTGCGCTGTGCAAGCTGCTGCTCGATCAGCCGGAGCTGCTGCTGCTGGACGAGCCGACCAACCATCTCGACGCCGAATCGGTGTCGTGGCTGGAAGGCCATCTGCGCAACTATCCCGGCGCGATCCTGATCGTGACCCACGACCGCTACTTCCTCGACAATGTCACCGGGTGGATCCTCGAACTCGACCGCGGCAAGGGCATTCCCTACGAGGGCAATTATTCGTCCTGGCTGGTGCAGAAGCAGAAGCGGCTGGAGCAGGAAGGCCGCGAGGATGCCGCGCACCAGAAGACGCTCGCCCGCGAGCAGGAGTGGATCGCGTCCTCGCCGAAAGCGCGCCAGGCCAAGTCCAAGGCGCGCTATCAGCGCTATGAAGATCTGTTGAAGCAGGCGAGCGAGAAGCAGAGCCATGACCGCGCAGATCACCATTCCCGTGGCCGAGCGCCTCGGCCAGAACGTCGTCGACTTCGAAGGGCTCTACAAGAGCTTCGGCGACCGCATGCTGATCGAGAACCTCACCTTCAAGCTGCCGCCGGGCGGCATCGTCGGCGTAATCGGCGCCAACGGCGCCGGCAAGACCACGCTGTTCCGGATGATCACCGGGCAGGAGAAGCCGGACCAGGGCACCATCACCGTCGGCGAGAGCGTGCACCTCGGCTACGTCGATCAATCGCGCGACGATCTCGACGGCAAGAAGAACGTTTGGGAAGAGATTTCCGGCGGCAACGAATTGATCCTGCTTGGCAAGCGCGAGGTCAATTCACGCGGCTATTGCTCCTCGTTCAACTTCAAGGGCGCCGACCAGCAGAAGAAGGTCGGCGCCCTGTCGGGCGGCGAGCGCAACCGCGTGCATCTCGCCAAGATGCTCAAGTCCGGCGCCAACGTGCTGCTGCTCGACGAACCGACCAACGACCTCGACGTCGATACGCTGCGCGCGCTGGAAGAGGCGCTGGAGGATTTCGCCGGCTGCGCCGTCATCATCAGCCATGATCGCTGGTTCCTCGACCGCATCGCCACCCACATCCTGTCCTTCGAAGGCGACAGCCACGTCGAATGGTTCGAGGGCAACTTCCAGGACTATGAGAAGGACAAGATGCGCCGGCTGGGGCAGGACAGCATCATTCCGCACCGCGTGAAGTACAAGAAGCTGACGCGGTGAGCCTCCGCCTGATATCGCCGAATCCGTCGAGAAAGTTGCGCGCGCGGGGCAGCGCGGCATGAAGGAATTGCGTCGGCTCGCGCAGCCAAAGTCCCTCGATCTGCCGCGAGCGCTGTTCTGAAATCAGAACATCGGCCGGCAAGTCCACCAGCGCGGCGTCCCAGCCGGGAAAGAATCGCCGGCCGCGCCTGAAGGCCAACGCGAGCAGGCGCTGTTCGGTGGTGAGGCCGTGATAGTCGAAGGCGTTGATCCCGTCGGTGACGTAGATGTGGTTGCCGCTGAATCCGGCTGCGGGTTTGATCCAGCGGGCGCGGAATAGCGGCGTTTTGCGTGAAGGCCACAGCGCCAGCGCTGCGGCCAGTTGTCGCTTCACAGCGCGGTCAGATTGCGTAGATATAGGCCTCCTTCCGCAATTCGAATCCCCGCAGCGAGCCCTTCTGAATGTCCTTTACTCCCGAAACACCCTTGCCGCCCCTACCTCAGCGGAAGGCGCTGCGTCCGATCCCGCTGCTGATCTTCAGCTCCCGATGGCTGCAGCTGCCGCTCTATATCGGCCTGATCGTCGCGCAGGGCGTCTATGTGGTGTTGTTTCTGAAGGAGTTGTGGCACCTGTTCGCCCACGCCTTCGATTTCAGCGAGCAGCAGATCATGCTGGCGGTGCTGGGCCTGATCGACGTGGTGATGATTTCCAACCTGCTGGTGATGGTCATCGTCGGCGGCTACGAGACGTTCGTCTCCCGTCTCAATCTGGAAGGACATCCCGACCAGCCGGAATGGCTCAGCCATGTCAACGCCAGCGTGCTCAAGATCAAGCTCGCGATGGCCATCATCGGCATCTCGTCGATCCATCTGTTGCGCACCTTCATCGAGGCCGGAAGCCTGGCCTCGGGCAAGAGCGGCTACTCCGAAACCGGCGTGATGTGGCAGACCATCATCCACACGGTTTTCATTCTGTCGGCAATCGGCATTGCCTATGTCGACAAATTGTCGAATGTTTCCACCGAACAGGCCAAACAGGCCGTCGCGCATTGATGGGCGGCGTGTCGACCGACAGGATTCCGGTTTGCGACAGAGGTTGATAGCCGCGCTTCTGATATTGACAGCGATGACGCCGGGCGCGGTGCGCCCGGTTCACGCCGCCGATGCCGGCTTCACCCAGTTCATTGCTTCCCTGTGGCCGGAAGCGCAGGCCGCCGGCGTGTCGCGCGCGACGTTCGATGCCGAGACGAGGGGGCTGGAGCCCGATTACAAATTGCCAGACCTGATTCTGCCCGGCCGGCCCGTCACCGGGGCGCCGTCGCAGGCCGAGTTCGTGCAGGTGCCGGCCGATTACGTGAAGGAAGCCTCCATCGCGCGGCTAGCGGCGGAGGGGCAGAAGCTGATGCAGAAGCATCGCTCCGCACTGAACGAAATCGAAAAGCGTTTCGGCGTTCCTTCAAGCGTCGTGCTGGCGATCTGGGGGCGCGAGACGGATTATGGCCGCTACCGGCTGCCTTACGATACGCTGCGCGTGGTGGCGACGCAGGCCTATGTCGGCCGCCGCAAGGATCAGTATCGCGGCGAGTTCATCCTCGCGCTGAAAATCCTGGGTGAGGGCGCGGTGGCGCGCAACGAATTTCGCTCGTCCTGGGCCGGCGCCACCGGCTACACCCAATTCCTGCCGTCGGAGTATTACAAGCACGGCGTTGATCTCGATGGCGACGGCCGCGTCGACATCTGGCATTCGGTGCCGGATGCGCTGGCCTCCGCCGCGCAGCAACTCGTCAACAAGGGTTGGCAGGCCGGCGTGCGCTGGGCCTATGAGGTGAAAGCGCCCGCCAATGTCGATTGCACCATGGGCGTGCCCGAGGTGACCAGGCCGATCGCCGAATGGCTGCGCGCAGGCTTCGTACCGGTGCGCGGACAGCGGTTGAGCGCAGCCGAGCAGGCGCAGCCGGCCTCGCTGCTGCAGGTGGAGGGCATCTACGGCCCGGCGTTCCTGACCACGAAGAACTACTTCGTCATCAAGGAATATAATTTCTCCGACTTGTATGTGCTGTTCGTCGGCCATCTCGCCGACCGCATGGTAAACCCGCAGCCGTTCGCGACGCCGTGGAGCGCCTCGACGCAGTTACGCTCGGCCGACGTCGAAGCGATGCAGCGTCATTTGGCGCGCATCGGCCTCTACAAGGACAAGCTCGACGGCAAGGCGGGCATGCAGACGCGTGCGGCGCTCGGCGCCTACCAGAAATCCGCCGGCCTCAAGGTCGATTGCTGGCCGAGCGAAGCGGTGCTGCGCTCGATGAGTGCGGGGCGCTGACTATTTCGTAGATCCTATGGGGTGGCAGGTGGTCAGGGGTAAGCCGAGTTGCGACAGCCAAATGGAATAGCCGCTGGTTTTGTCGCTCCTGTCCCCGGGGTCGCTTCGCTCGCCCGGGCTACGGGACCGAGCAAAGAAAAAACCCGGCCGAAATTTCGGCCGGGTTTTGGATCAGGACGCGGTTTGCGCCAATCGGTCAGGTCAGTTGCAGACCTCGACGCGGCGGAAACGCCACTCATAGCCGTCCCAGAAGCGTTCGCGCACCATGCGGCACGCCGGGTAGGGCGCTTCTTCCACGTACACCGGACCGCCGTAGGCCGGGCGGCTGGAGGCGATAGCGCCACCGATGATCGCGCCGCCGAGCAAGCCGGCCGCCACGCCTGCGGCAACGCCACGCTGTGCGCTTGCGGGCGTCGCTGCGAGCGAACCGGCAATCGTTGCGACCGCGACGAAGGCAGCAAATGTCTTCTTCATGTCCTGGACTCTCCTGGAGTGACGCCTTCGGGCGCCGGGTTTAGGGATGACTCACACGCCGTTTTTCGAACTGCCGCTTAGCTAAAAAAGCGCACATGGGTCAATCGAAAGTAAACGTGCCGGAACCGTGGCCGAAAAAAGCGGTCTTTTTCAGGCCGGGGAATGACGGTGCATCACGGAAAGCGGCGCCGTTCCGGGATACGGGACGCTAATTTAATGAAGATGAACGGGGGTCAGTCGCAAACCCTGACGTTGCGCACACGCCAGCCATAACCGTCCCAGAACCGCTGCCGCTGCCAGATGCAGGATTCGCCGTAGCCGGGATCGACCACATAGGCTGGGCCACCATAGCCGGGGGCATAATAGCCCGGACCGTAGTAGCGGTTCTGCGAAGCGATCGCGCCGCCGACGATGGCGCCGCCGATCAATCCGGCCGCGACGCCCGCTGCAACGCCACGCTGCGCATGGGCGGGAGCGGGAACAGCCACGGCCGAAACGGCCAGCGCGGCGGCGGCGCCGAGCGCCGTCAATGTCTTCTTCATGGCCTCACCTTTCTCGTGGGGGAGCAAAGCACGTCAAGTTTTGTCCCGGCAAAAGTTCCACATTTCACTTGAATGATCAATGAACGGCCCGCCCCTCCGGGGCGACGAAAACGGGAGGGATCGGTAGATTGCGGTGCGAGGATACCTAAGACCGGCCCCTGAACGCAGGACGCGATGATGAGCGCAATGACGGCATTCATGCTGGCGGTCGGCGGGTCGTCGCTGATCTGCTACCTGCTGATGAACCGGGGACAAAGCCGCAAAACGCAGCGCGAGCGCGCAGGCGGCGACGCTTCCGGCACAGGTTCGAGCGACAGTTCCGGCGGTGATGGCTGGAACCTGCTTTCCTGGTTCGGCAGCGACAGTCCTTCGTCGGATAGTTCCACCTCGTCCAGCGATTTAAGCGGGGATAGTGGAGGCGGCGACGGCGGTGGTGGTGGCGGCGATTGACGCCGAAACTTGCCGGCAAATCAGCGCCGGTGTGATCTACCGCAATGACGCCTCTTTAGATTCATTCCAGTATTGCAACGGCGCCAGTTTGGAATTGCTTGAAAATGCGGCTTTTCCTTTTGCATCTCGTCGCGCTCTTGAATATCGATGAGGTCGCATCACACCAGGGTTCTTTCCGTTTCATGATCGTCTGTTCCTGCAACGTTTTGAGCGACCACGATGTCCGCAATGCCGTAAGTGCATCCTCGGACCTGCCGCGAAATCCGAAACAGATTTACGGTTGCCTCGGCTGCAGCGCCGAATGCGGCCGGTGCGCGCGCACGATCAAGACTATCATCGACGAAGCCCTCGGCGCCTGCGCCAAGGAATGCTGCTCCGGTTGCCCGCACAGCCGCCACGCCGCCAACGACGAGCCGGCGCAGGATGCAGCCCCAGCCTTCGCGCTCGCGGCCTGCTGAAAACCCCTTCGGATTCCCTGACTTTCGCTTGCGAAATGTCCTGATTTTCTGCCGCTCCCACCGCTCTTTTGGTGCAGCAGTTGCCCCCGGCTCCAAACTGATTTAGAAGCATTCTAAATGGAGTGTCAGGCCGCATTTGGCCTGAGGAAATCGGAGTGGACCATGCAGGGCGACCCAAAAGTCATCGATTATCTCAACAAGGGCCTTCGCAGCGAGCTCACCGCGATCAACCAATATTGGCTGCATTACCGGCTTCTGAACAATTGGGGCCTGCTGGAAATGGCCAAGGTCTGGCGCAAGGAATCCATCGAGGAGATGGAACACGCCGACAAGTTCACCGACCGGATCCTGTTCCTCGACGGCTTTCCCAACATGCAGGTGCTCGATCCCTTGCGCATCGGCCAGAACGTCAAGGAAATCATCGAATGCGACCTCGCCTCCGAGATCGCCGCCCGCACGCTCTACCAGGAAGCCGCAACCCACTGCCATAGCGTCAAGGACTACGTCTCCCGCGACCTGTTCGAACAGCTGATGAAGGACGAGGAACATCACATCGACTTCCTCGAAACCCAGCTCGACCTGATCCAGCGCATCGGGCTTGAGCTCTACACGCAAAAGCATGTCGGCGGACTGGAGAGCGGGGACTGAGGCGACGGTCGCGGAACGCCCACAACTGTCATCACCCGCGAAGGCGGGTGATCCAGTATTCCAGAGACGTCAGTGATTGAGCCGAAGCGCCGCGGGGTACTGGATACCCCGCCTTTGCGGGGTATGACGGCCAGAGATTGGGGCAGCAAAGGTATCGCCTACAACTGCGTCTTGTAGCGCTCGTAGATCACGTCCTGGCTTTCGCGCTCGCCGAGGCCGGTCTGGTCGTGGATCACTTCGCCGATGCTCGGCATCACCGAGCGCTCGACGCGCTCACCTCCCCACAGTTTCGAGCGCATCAGCGCCTTGCCGCAGTGGAAATAGACCTCCTTGACGTCGATGCGCAGCACCGCGCGCGGCGGCTTGCCGAACTCCACCATCGAAGCCATCAGCTCCGCCTCCGCCGACACTTTGCCCTTGCCGCCGACGCGCAGCGTCTCGTCGATTCCGGGCACGAAGAAGATCAGCTGCACGAAGCCTGACCCCTCGACGATGTTGCGAAAACTGTCGATGCGGTTGTTGCCTGAGCGATCCGGCATCAAGAGCAGGTTCGGTCCCGCGACATGGATGAAGCCGGGATTGCCGCCGCGCGGCGAAGCATCGACGCTGCCGTCCGCGCCCGAGGTGGCCAGCACGCAGAACGGCGACATGCCGATGAACTTCTTCGCATGGATATCGATCTCCGGCCGCGCCTTGGCGATCACGCGCGGCGAGGGCGCAGGATAGATCGTGGCGAGGTCGTCGGCGGAAAAATCGGTCACGGCATCCTCCGGTCGGGTTTCGACCAGATTAACATCCCAGCATTTTCACGTCATCCCCGCGTTGGAAGGTTCTAGCTTCGCTCGCAATGACGGGCTTTGCGCTCAAACCGCGTCCGCCGGCACGAAGCAGCTGATGATGATGCTGCCGCGGTGATGCACGTACCACACCACGGCTTCGCCGACCGGGTTGCCCTTATCGCGAATGACCGCGCGCTCGGGCACCTGCATCCATTGGCCCTCGATCGGAACCCAATAGGCGCCGCCGCGAACGTCGTAGGTGGTGCGATGTCCGTCCGACTCATCGCAGCAGGGCACGCCGTTCGGCGCGATCACGCTCTTGAACCAGGCGCGGATATCCGGTGGCACATGGCCGAACTGGCCCCTGTCGATCGCGAGCGCGGCGTCGGCCAGCATGCACAGACAAGCGAGCAAAACGAATGGCGCAAATTTCCGCATCCGGTCCTCCGCAACGTTGCCCGCGTCGTCGCGAGCCAGCTGGCCCTTCGCGACTCGCGTGGAGCAATTCAACCGGAGCACGTTTGTGGATGCACGCTCAAATAATATGCGTTCGATCCCGCGCCGCAATTGATGCGATGCGAAAGAAGACGGGCTTCGCGGCGGCGAAGGGCCGCATCGGCTGACGTAGCAGATCGCGGCAACTGCGCCGCAACCTTCTTGAATGCGGCAAAGCACCTGCGCGATGGACCTGAGGGCAATTCGCTTGACGCATCTTAGGTAGAGGGGGAGAATATTTCGCGCGGCCGAAACTCGCGTCGATTTTCACCGTCGGGAATCCGGCTGCCATGAACGTCAAGACGCTGGAGGCGATGTTGGCCGGTTTCGGCCCCGACATCGAATATGTCGAGGCCTCGCCGGAGCGGGGCCCGAAGACGTAGGCTCGTCCCTTTCCGGAGGTTGCTGACGGCGTCGATCGACACTCACATCGCGCGCTGCGGCGCGGTCTGCAGCAGTTCCTGGAGCGGCTTCTTGTAGAATTTTGCATTGCCGGTCGTGAGATGGCCCCGCGTTTCGCTGGACGCTGATATCAGGAACAGGCGGCCGTTCTTGACGCGCTTCAGCGCGGCATCCGTGACGCCGGTTTCCGGCGGATTGCGCTCGTCGTCGGCGGCATTGATCAGGAGCAGCGTGGCTTCGATCTTTTCCAGCGAGGGCGCAGGATTGTAATCGTGCGAGGCTTCCCACTGGTAGATGAAGTCGTTGGCGTCGGCGGTGATGGCGGTCGCCAGCCGGTCGTCGACCATCTTGTCGGCCTTCGCCGCCGTCGGCGCCAGCGCCTGATAGGCCAGCGTGCCGCCACCGGTCGCGATGCCATAGGCGTTGATGGCGTATTTCATCATGCGCGGCTGGGCGGTGTAGTTGCCGGCATTGTAGTCGGGATCGTTCTTGATCGTCTCCAGCATCATCCGCCGCAGCATCCAGTTGCGCGCCGCCATCTCGGTCGGCTGCGACGCCATCGGCACCAGTGCGTCCATGAATTGCGGATATTTGCCGCCCCAGATCCAGGTGTGCATGCCGCCCATCGAATTGCCGATCACGAGCCGCAGATGTTTGACGCCGAGGCCTTCCTTGACCAGGCGATACTGCGCGTCGACCATGTCCTCGTAATTGTATTTTGGAAATGCGGTCTTCATGCCGTCGGAGGGCTTTGACGATTTGCCGTGGCCGACACTGTCGGGAATGATGATGTAGTATTTCGCGGCGTCGAGCGGCTGGCCGGGGCCGAACAATTCGCCGCCAAAGCCCGCCGTCAGCATGCTGGCGGCCGAACCGCCCGAGCCGTGCAGCACCAGCACCGGCTGTCCGCTCGGCTCGCCGATCGTGGTGTAGTGCAGCCGCAGTTCCGGCATCGTTTCACCGGTGTGGAATTTGAAATCCCTGGCGATCCACTCGCCCTGTTTCGGCGCGGGATAGTCGGCGGCGAAAGCGGTGATGGTGGTCAGGGCCAATGCGGCGGCCGAGAAAGCGGCGTGCGAAAAATTCATGATGGTCTCCCCGGGCTTGCGGCCGTCTTTGCGGACCGCTTGGCAGGGAGCCTAGCACGCCGGCTAGTTCACCGTCACCAGATCGCGGAGCTAGCCCTCGACGTCGGTTTCCGGCCGGTCATTGCCGGCGGCGGTCTCCGAGTGCCATCGGCCGTCCGCGGTTTCGTATTCGATCGCCTCGGTGCGGCCCGGCACCCGCTGCTCGGCCGCCGCGCGCCGGGCGGCCGCCAGCGCCGCGCCGCGGTTCGGAAACGGCTCGGAAAACACCCCATCGACGGTGTAGGCCCAGCCGCCGTCATGTTCGACGATCTTGTAGGTCACATGGGTCATCGGGAACTCGCTGTTTGCCGGTGCCGACAGGGGTGAACGCGCCGCGTGATCCATGACAGAATAGGCCACGCCGTCGGATTTTGCACCGGCCGTTCGTCCTTGATCGACGACAGGTGCAGAGGAGAAAAACAATGTGCCGCAATATCAAGACCCTGTTCAATTTCGATCCCCCGGCTACCCACGCCGAAATCCATGCTTCCGCGCTGCAATTCGTGCGCAAGCTCTCCGGCTTCAATTCGCCGTCGCAGGCGAACGCCGAGGCGTTCAACCGCGCGGTTTCCGAAGTGTCCGACAGCGCGCGGCGCTTGCTGGCCGCGCTGCAGACCAACGCGGCGCCGCGCGACCGCGAGGTCGAGGCCGAGAAGGCGAGGGAGCGCTCGCGGGCGAGGTTCGGCTAGCGCGCGGGCCTGGCGGTTGACGTTTGACCGACTTCAAACAAGTCGATTCTCCTATCGCGCGACGATCTCACAAACGCCCCATGGCTGCTGCGCTCCTGCCTCCCTTCCGTCAAACCAGGATCGCCTCTTCCCTCAAGAATTTGGAAGAACCGTCGGTGGAGGTACCCATGTTATACTCGCAAAGCCCACCACTGACAGCCGAAGAACCGTCGTACGGCGGACCTGCGCGCGATCAGGACGTCCGATCCGATCAGCGCATGGGTAGACGGCGCATGAAGCCGCCGATCGATCCATCCCACCACTCCCGCTTCGGGGAGGGGCCGCTGGCGGGCGGCCGGCCGACGCCGACGATTGGGAGGCGAATATTCCGCTTCCTCACCCGGTTCACTATGGCGGTTCTCATCGGTGTCGGCGCCACACTTGGCTGGCAGTCTGATGCAGCAAAGGAGATGCTGGTAGCCCGGGCTCCGGCGCTGGGTTTGCTGTTACCCGTTTCGACGACGAAGTCGCCAGTCGTGGCGGCAACTTCCAATGAGACGACGCAGCAGCTTGCGCCTCTGGCATCCACGCTCGATGTCGTGCGGCGCAGCGTAGAACAACTCGCGGCCAGGCAAGAACAGATGGCCCAGAACATTGCGGCACTACGGGCTGTCGAGGAGGACGTCAGGCAGAAGATGTCCTCCGCGCCTCCGGCTCCGGCCCAGCAGGCCGCTTCGATCCCGCAGCCCAAACCGCCACAAGCCAAGACAGAATCCCGCCTGCCGCCTCCCGCCGGACCCCATCTCTCGCGCTGACGGACCGGTGTACCGGAGACGGAATTGATCAACGCCTTTGCTTTAGTGATCCGGTCAACTCATGGCCGGCTGCCCCTGCGCCTCAGTTCACCTCGGGCTTCATTTTTGAGGGGTTATCACCGCGCTCATGCAACATCGGTGGCGCGCTTCTCTGCGACTGCTATTCCAATCCGGATGTGTGCCATGACCTTTGTTGGGCCAACGGCATTACCCGCCCGGCCCGCCCGCATTCGCACCTCATAGGTGCGCTCGCGCCAAAGAAGGTGTTCGGATTGTCACTCATCAATGCGCCAGCGAAATTGTGTACTGACGGCGCTTGCAACACCATTCAAAACAGAAAAAAGCTCCCGATCAGCAAGCCCGCAGAAAAGGACCAAAGTCCCAAGGTGCAAGCTGACACGAGGCGCACGAGGTTGCGAACCTGCACCTCGAACTCCGCTTCGGTTGTCACATGGAACTGAGCTGTCATTGGCGTGGCCCTGCCCACTAGCCGCAGCCGGTGTATGCACAAATCATGGTAAAGGTGGGGCATTTGCGCCCGCAGTGATGGCAATGGTGCACAGGCTTGAGGGCTCCCAAGTGGACATCCGGCACTTGGATTTATGGGTCATGGCCGCCCGGCTCCGGCGCGGCGTGATGCGCCTCACGGTGCGGGGAGGCCGTGGCGTCCATGATGGTATCGGATGTCAGCCATCGGAGCACTGTCATGGATCAGGCAAGGCGATTGAAGCTCGGAGCGATTTTCTTCACCGTCTTCTGGATCGGCGGGATGTTGTGGTGGAGCGGCGAGTATCATCCTGCCTACATCATCCTTCTTGCCGTTTGCGGGACCATCGGAGGTTATCTCTGGTACCTCGGCATGCGCTGGGTATTTCAGTACATGCACCTGCTCAACGGCGGTCATGGCCGCGGCCGGGAGACGTCGTGAGGCGGTGACGGCTTCGTCGATTGCTGGTAATTTCCCTCATACATGATGAACCGGGCAGGTTGGCCATGCGCGCGCTTGCTGGAATGTCCGCGCCAGTAGTCGGCACTGCAACGATCAGCCCGCATCCCACTTCACCGGCAGATTGAGCAGCCCGCGAAACGCCCAGCCGCCGATGCGCACCGGTTCGCTCTCGTCCAGCCGCAGGCCCTTGAGCCGCGCGAACGCGCTCGGCAGCGCGACGTCGGCCACCATGGCGCGGGAGGCGAACGCGCCGGCGCAATAATGCGGGCCGGCGCCGAAGGCGATGCTCTTTTGCGTATCGCGGGTGATGTCGAAGCGGTCGGGCTCGGCAAAGACGGCCTCGTCGCGATTGGCCGAGCCGAACATGAAGAACACGCGGTCTTCCGGCTCGAAGTCGATGCCGCCATAGCTCCACGGCTTTGCGACGCGGCGCGGCGACATCTGGATCGGCGCAATCCAGCGCGCATACTCCTCGAACGCGTCGATCCATTTTGCTTTGCCGTCGCGCAGCAGCGCGAGCTGCTCGGGATGCGTCAGCAAGGCCCAGGTCGCGCCCGCAATCGCATCGCGTGGCTCGTTTTGCCCGCCCGAAATCGCAAGCTTGATGTTGGCGCGGATGCTTTCCATGTTCTGGCCGGCAGCCAGCAGCACGCTGAGGATCGAGGTGTTCGGGTGGTTCTTCACCACCGGAAGCATGTCGTCGATCGCGGCGTCGATGCCTGATGTCGCCGCATGGCAACGCGCCTCGACCTCCTTGTTGCCGGTGTAGTTGGCGATGCCGTCGATCATCGCCTGCGACCATGCGTCCATGTCCTGGTAGCGCATGTTGGTTAAGCCGGTGACGTCCTTCAGGCATTCGGCCGACAGCGGCAGCGCCAGCGCCTTGCAGAGATCGGCGGAGCCTTGCGGCACGAGCTCGTCGAGGATGCGGTCGGCGTGGGCCTGAAACTGCCGGACCCAGGTGTCGCGCACCGTGCGCGGCGACACGGCGGGAAACATCGCCTGCCGCTCGCTCATGTGCGCATCGCCATCCTTGCGCATCATGTTGTGGCCCATCAGCACATTCATCAGCCCGTTCGGCTGGTGCGAGGAGAACACGTCGATGCGCTTCTCCTGGGTGAAGATGTCGTCGCGGCGGGTGAACACGGTGGAGCCGAGCTGCGGTACGAAGGCGATCGGCGCCTCCTTCCGCATCTTTGCCAGTGCGGGGTAGGGATCGGCCCAGAAGCTCGGTACGTCGATGTCGAAATGCGGGGCGTTGGACATGATGCGCTCACACCGCCCGATAGCCGCCGTCGACCATCACGATCGATCCGGAGACGTAGGCCGACAGATCGGACGCGAGGAAGATCGCGGGGCCGACGATGTCTTCCGCGGTGCCGGCGCGCCCCAGCGGAGTGTGGTCCATGAAGGTCTTCACCAGGTCCGGATTGTTGGCGCGGGCGTTGGCGTTCAGCGGCGTTGCGATGAAGCCGGGGCCGATCGCGTTGACGCGGACGCCTTCCTTGCCGAGTTCGGCGGCGAGCGCCTTGGTGAAGCCGAGCACGCCGTGCTTGGAGGCGGTGTAGGCCGGCGAGCTCGGCGTGCGCACATGCACGAAAGACTGGATCGAGCCGATATTGACGATGCGTCCCTTGCTGGCGCGCAGGGCTGCGAGGAAGGCATGCGTCACATTGAAAACACCGGTGAGGTTGATCGCGATGATGTCTTCCCAGTCGTTGATCACAGCCTCGGCCGCGCCCAGCATGCCGTTGCGGCGGACGATGCCGGCATTGTTGACGAGGATCGAGACCTGCCCGACCTTGTCGGCGATCTGCTTTGCCATCGCGGCGCAATTTTCGCGGTTCGCGACGTCGAGCGCATAGCTTTCGGCCTTGCCGCCGGCGTTGAGAATTTCCTTCGCTGCCTCGGCCGCCGCCTTCTCGTCCCTGTCGAGCAGCACGACCCGCGCACCCTCGCGGGCGTAGCCGATCGCGATGGCGCGCCCGATGCCCGAGCCTGCACCGGTGATGACGGCGATGTGATCTTGGAGAAGGGGCATGCGGCGTTTCCTCTGCTTCTGGTTTTGGCGGAGGATAGCAAGCGTGTACGCTTGCACAAGGGTGGGACAGAACATAGTCCGTAGGACGGGTGGAGCGCAGCGATACCCATCGATTGGTGCTGTTGAGCGAAATGATGGGTATCGCTGCGCTCCGCCCATCCTACGGAACCGGTTGAAGGAGACGGAGCATGATGCAAGCAACAACCCCAAGGCGCGCGTTGAACCTGCGCATGCTGACCATGCTGTGCGCGTTCGCCGCATTGCCGTTTCTATCCGGCCCATCGTCGGCCGCAACGCCGATCGCGGTGGCTGTGGCGGATTTCGATTATTTCGACACCTCAGGAGAAGTCACGGATCAGAGCGCGGAGCATCGCGCCCGCGTGGCGTCGTTTGCAAATCTGCTGCGCGACAATCTGGCGGCGCAAAGCGATTATCGCGTGGTGCCGATCGAATGCCCCGATCATCCCTGCACCGCTACCAGCATGTCGCAGGAGGTGTTCATCGCCGCCGCGCGGAAGGCCGGCGCGCGGCTTGTGATCTATGGCGGCATCCGCAAGATGAGCACGCTGATCCAATGGGGCGAGATCCAGTTGCTCGATCTCGAAGCCGAGAAACTCCTGTTGCAGCGAACCGTGACGTTCCGTGGCGACAACGACGCCGCCTATCGCCATGCCGCGAATTTCGTCAGCGATCAATTAAAGGAAACGATGCCGAAGCCGTAGGAGTCCTACGTCTTCGCCAGCGATGCCACGCATTCGATCTCGATCAGCATCTTCGGATCGGGCAGCGCCTGCACGACGCAGGTGGTGCGGGCGGGGTAGGGCGCCGGCCCGAACGCCGACGCGTACAGTACGTTCATCGTGGCGACGTCGGAGGCGCGCGTCAGCAGCACATTGACCTTGACGAGATCGCGAAACGTCGCGCCCGCTTCATCTAGTATGCGCTTGATGTTGGCGACGACGAAGCCGAACTGCGCCTCGAAACCATCGGCCAGCGCGCCCTTGTCGTCAAAGCCCGGAATGCCCGAGACGAACAGCAGATCGCCGACACGGGTTGCGAACGAGAGCGGCGGGGACTTGATGCCGGCGGGCGGCGCAAAATGCTGGATCGGGGGCATGGAGGACACCTTCGTTGGCGGTTCGGTGTCGCAAGCCTAGCGCGCCGCTGCCTCGCTGGAAAGGCAGCGGCGCGGCGCTTGCGACCCGCCGATAGGTTTGAAGGTCCCGCTCGTCAGTCCAGTTCGTCGGACACGAAATAGCGCGATGCGCGCCCGGTCGAAGTAATGCAGTTCACAGGTCGGCTTTTTTTGTTCGGGCAATCGTGATGAAATTGTGTCGGATGCACGACGCAGAATGGCCTGCACCGTGCAGCGCGTAAGAGCCCGAATACACTTTGCCTCTTGCGCCGATCGGTTACAATCCGATAGTTGCGACTCAATCTGCGCCGCAAAGCCCGCCCGACACGTTCCGATTTGCAAGATTTCCGGAGATACGATCCATGAAAATGCTATCCGCCATTCGCGTCACCGTGCTTGCGTTTGCGGCCCTGACCGGCGTCACGCTGTCCTCCGCCGCGCGCGCCGACGAGGGCTTTGTGCAGCTCACAATCTACAAGGCGGGGTGGATCATCGGCGGATCCGGCGGCAGCGGCGTCTTGAATTTCCACGGGCGCCGTTATCCGCTGTCGACCGGCGGTCTCGACTACGGCCTGGTGTTCGGCGGCTCGAAGACCGTGCTGCGCGGCCGCGTCAGCAACATCTATCGCCCCTCCGACGTCGCCGGCGTCTACGGCGCGGCCGGCGCGGGCCTTGCGGTGGGCCGCGGCGCGCGCGCGATCGTGCTGACCAACCAGAAGGGCGCGGTGCTCGAATTGACCGGCCACCAGGTCGGGTTGATGGCGAACGCGGACCTCAGCGGCTTGGCGATCACGATGCGGTAGGTGTACGGTTCGTGGGGTGAGCAAAGGCTACGCGCCTCCTCACCATGAGGGTTGGTGGAAGCGCCGCTACCATTTCCGTCGTTTCCACCCTATATCTTGGCAATGAACCGCGAAGAATTGGCCGCCGCCTACGCCGCCCCTGGCCGCCACTATCACAACCTCGCGCACATCGAAGACTGTCTCGGTGCGCTCGCGCGCGTGGAAAACCTTTCGGCGCTCGATCGCGAGATTCTGTCCGCGGCGATCTGGTGGCACGATGTCGTCTACGACGCGACCCGCGCGGACAATGAAGAACTCAGTGCCCGCCTGGCCGAAAAGCACGTTCGCGAGGATATTCGCCGGGAAGTCGGCCGCCTCATCCGCCTGACCAGGACGCACGACGTGCAGCCCGATGATCGCCTCGGCGCGATCCTGATCTCGATCGACCTCAGCATCCTCGGCGCGGAGCCGGCGCGATACGACGCCTACGCCGCAGCGATCCGGCAGGAGTTCATCCATGTGCCGGAGCGCGACTATCGCGCTGGCCGCGCCAAAGTGCTCGGCCAGTTCGCCGCGCGGCCGGTCATCTTTCCCGATGCGGCCTTCGCCGCGAAATATGACCGGCAGGCCCGCGAAAACCTCGCGCGGGAACTGGCTTCGTTACGCTGACGGTTATCGCACGCCGAGGAAATCCCGCTTGCCGATCTCGACGCCGTTGTGGCGCAAGATGCCGTGGGCGGTGGCGGCGTGGAAATAGAAATTCGGGAAGGCGAAATTGACGAGATACTGTTGGCCCTTCATCGTCATGGTGTTGCTCGGGCCGATGGGAAACGTCACCTCGCGCGTGTCGCCGCCGTCGAACTGCGCCGGCTTGAAGGACTTCACATAGTCGACTGTCTTCGCGATCCGCTGCTGCAACTCCTCAAAACTCTTTTCCGTATCTGGCGTCGACGGCACCTCGCTGCCGGTGAGGCGCGCGCAGGTCTTGCCCGCGAAGTCGCAGACCGTCTGGATCTGGCGGGTCAGCGGATACATGTCCGGGTAGAGCCGCGCATTGAGCAGCACCTCGGGCTGGATGTTCTTCGCCTTGCAATGCGCTTCCGCCTTGGCGAGCAGGCCGGAAAGGCTGCCGAGAATCTGCAGGAAGGCGGGCACGGTGGCGTCGTGGAAAGACATGTGATGCTCTTTTCGTGAGGTGGAGTGAGGCCTCGTGATGATGAGGCTCGCCCGACATGGGAAGGCGGTAGAGGAAATTCAACCATGCTCAAGCTGTCATCGCCCGGCTTGCCGCCTCCGCTAAAGCTTCGGCGTGCCAACACCTGAAAGCCTCGGCGAAGCCTTGGCGAGCCGGGCGATCCAGTACGCCGCGGCCGCCATGATGCGAAGAAACCTATGGCGCGGCGTACCGGATTCGCCGCCTTCGCGGGGAATGACACCTGGGGCTGCGCTCAGTTCATCGCACCTTGTTGCGGCTTGCCGCGCATTCGCGCCAGCAATTCCGCCGTCGGCCAGGAATCCGCCGCCAATCCGTATTTCACCTGCATCGCCTTGACGGCCGTGCGGCTCAACTGCCCCATCACGCCGTCGACCTTGCCGACATTGAAGCCCGCGCGCACCAGCAGGTGTTGCAGCTCCTTCAGCTCATTGAGCGGCAACTGCGCCACCGGCACGGATGGCTGCCGCATTGGCGGCGCACCCGCGATGCGGCTCGCGAGATAGCCGGCGGTGGTCGAATAGATCAGCGAATTGTTCCACTCGGTATAGGCGGCGAAATTCGCATAGGCCAGGAACGCCGGCCCGGCGTGGCCCATCGGCAGCAGCAATGAGGCCGGCATGTCGTCGTTCGGCAACGGTCGTCCATCGGGATAGGTGACGCCCGAGCTGCGCGAACTTTGCACGCGACAGCTTGGTGGTCAGGTCCGCCTGCTCCCACGGGAAATTTTGCGGCACGCGCACTTCCTGCAGCCACGGCTCGCCGCGCCGCCATTTCAATCCGGTGGCGATGTAGTTGGCGGTCGAGCCGATCACGTCGGGCGCGCTGCGCAACAGGTTGCGATGACCGTCGCCGTCATAGTCCACCGCATAGTTGAAATAGTGGGTCGGCAAAAATTGCGTCTGGCCGAGCTCGCCGGCCCATGAGCCGATCATCTCGCTTGCCGTGAGATCGCCGCGGTCGATGATCTTCAGCGCAGCGATGGTTTCCTTCTGGAACATCTCCGAGCGGCGGCAGTCATAGGCCAGCGAAACCAGCGACGGCAGCGTATGCAGTTTGCCCAGTTCGGCGCCAAAACTGCTCTCCAGCCCCCAGAACGCGGCGATCACGGCGGGCGGCACGCCATATTCCTTTTCGGCGCGGTTGAAGGCTGCCGCATGCATCCGGATTCGCGCCTGCGCATTTTTTGCCGCGCCATCGGACGCCCTCTTTCGGGCGAATTCGGTGAACACCTGGCCGAATACGCGCTGGCCGCGGTCGCGGTTGACGATGCTTTGGTCGTAGACGAGGTAGGGCGCGGCCTCGCCAAGCGCGCGCTGCGACACGCCTTCCGCCACCGCCTGCTGCTTGAGGTCGGCAAGGAAGCGGTCGAACGACATGCCGTTGTGACAGGCCGCCGCGCGGGGCGCGCGCGCCACGGCGGCCGGTGGCTGCTGCCCCGGTACCGGCGCGACCGCCGGCTTCGGCGCCGCCGCGGCCGGCCGGGACGGCGCTGGACGGGTAGGCGCGGGGGCTGGTTGGGCGATGGCGAGGGAGGAAAGTATCAGGGACGCCGCGGCAGCAAGCAGGAGTCTGAAATGCGGCATCAAGGTCCCCGGCAATCGTGGATTCGAAGCCGGGTTTTAGACCGGCGAGCCCGATTAGCCAACGGGCAGGCCTCGGAGCAATCTGCCGCGCAAGCCCCGCCGCGCGCATAGGAGCCTGCCGTATCAACCTGATCTCGCAGGCTGTTCCAACCGTTCATCCCCGTGTAGGCTTGCCCCGGCACTGCCGGGCCGACATAAGGCCGTCGCCCATATGGGGCGGGCAGACAAAATGGGAGATAGCGGAATCCATGACGGAACTCCGATACTTGGCGCCTGATACGCTTGACGAAGCGATCGGCGCATTTGCGAAAGCCGGCAGCGCCGCGCGTATCCTGGCCGGCGGCACCGATCTGCTGGTGCAGATGCGATCCGGCGCGCTCAAGCCCGGCGTGATCGTCGACATCAAGAAGATCCCCGAGATGACGGCGATCGAGCAGGCCGCCGATGGCGGCTTCCGCATCGGCGCCGCGGTCTCCGGCATGGCGCTCGCGGAACACAAGAATTTCGGCAAGGTCTGGCCCGGCGTGCTCGAGGCCGTCAACCTGATCGGTTCCAAGCAGGTGCAGGGCAGGGCGTCCGCCGGTGGCAATCTCTGCAACGGCTCGCCCGCCGGCGACAGCGTGCCCGCGATGGTCGCGGCCGGCGCCGTCGTCACCGTGCAAGGCCCGAATGGCCGCCGCGAGATGAAGGTGGAGGACGTGCCCGCCGGTCCCGGCCGCACCAATTTGAAGCCCGGCGAGATTCTTGTGAGCTTCACGCTGCCGCCGCGCCCGCCCGGCTCCAGTGACGCCTACTTGCGCATGATCCCGCGCACCGAGATGGATATCGCCGTGGTCGGCGTCGGCGTCAGCCTGACGATCAAGGACGGCATTGTCACCGCGGCCCGCGTCGGCCTCGGCGCGGTGGCGCCGACGGTGCTGCTGGTCGAAGACGCCGCAAGAGCGCTGATCGGCTCAAAGCTCGACGACGCGGCGCTGGCTAAAGCAGCCGCCGCGTGCTCGGCCGCCTGCCGTCCGATCGACGACAAGCGCGGCACCATTGCCTACCGCACCAAGGTGGCCGGCGTGCTGCTCAAGCGCACCGCCGCGATCGCCGCCAAACGCGCGACCCAGAAGAACTGAATCGGGAAATAGTTTTCATGGCCAAAGTTCACGTCACCACCACCATCAACGGCGAGCCGATGGAATTCCTCTGCGAGCCATCGGACACCATGCTCGACGCGCTGCGCGGCCCGTTGGCGCTCACCGGCTCCAAGGAAGGCTGCGCCTCCGGCGACTGCGGCGCCTGCTCGATCACGCTCGACGATCGCCTGATCTGCTCCTGCCTGATGCTCGCCGTCGAAGCGCAAGACCATGAGATCAGGACCATCGAGGGCCTGGCGAACGGCGAGCATCTGCATCCGCTGCAGCAAAAATTCCTCGAAATGGCCGCGCTTCAATGCGGCATCTGCACGTCGGGCATGCTGGTCGCCTCCGACGCGCTGCTGAAGAAAAATCCGGACCCGAGCGAGGAGGAAGTCCGCTTCTGGCTCGCCGGCAACCTCTGCCGGTGCACCGGCTATGACAAGATCGTCCGCGCGGTGATGGACACCGCCGCCGAAATGCGCGCGCAATAGATTGCGGGAGACAACCCAATGAACCTCGTCACCAACAACAAGTGGATCGGCCAGCGCACCATTCGCCCTGATGGCATGGACAAGGTGACCGGCCGCGCCCAGTTCGCCGCCGACACCACCATGCCCGGCATGATCTGGGGCAAGGTGTTGCGCAGCCCGCACCCACATGCGCGCATCAAATCGATCGACACCTCGAAGGCCGAGAAGCTGCCGGGCGTAAAAGCCGTCGTCACCGCGAAGGACATCGTCGATTTTCCGATCGACAAGGGCGCGGTCATGCTCGGCATCCAGGACATGCGCTGGATGTGCCGCAACGTGATGGCGCGCGACAAGGCGCTGTTCCCCGGGCATCCCATCGCCGCCGTGGCCGCGACCACGGAAGCGATCGCGGCCGAGGCGTGCAACCTGATCGAGGTCGACTACGAGGTGCTGCCGTGGTCGATCGAGATCGACGACGCGATAAAGCCCGACGCAGCGATCCTGCACGAGTTCAACAAGTTCGAAGGCAAGCCGTCCAACATCGCCGGCCGCCTCGAGCACAAGAAGGGCGACATCGCGGAAGGCTTCAAGAAGGCCGATGTCGTCATCGAGCGCACCTTCACCACGCGTCCCGTTCACCAGGGCTATATCGAGCCGCATGCCTGCCTGATCTCGGTGGCGCCCGACGGCAAGACCACGATCTGGAGCTCCAGCCAGGGCCAGTTCATGGTGCGCGCGATGACGGCCTACCTCACCGGCATCCCGCAGAGCGACATCCGCGCCATCCCCGCCGAGATCGGCGGCGGCTTTGGCGGCAAGACCATCGTCTATCTCGAACCGCTCGCGACGCTGCTTGCGAAAAAATCCGGCCGTCCGGTCAAGATGGTGATGACGCGCGAGGAAGTGATGCGGGCCACCGGCCCGACCTCAGGCTCGAAGAGCACGGTGAAGATCGGCGCGACGAAAGACGGCAAGATCGTCGCGGCGCACGGCACCTTCTATCTGCAGGCCGGCGCCTTCCCGGGCTCGCCGATCCGTGGCGCTGCCGGCTGCAGCTTCACACCCTACGACATCCCGAACCTGCTCTCCGAAGGCTACGACGTCTGCTCCAACCGCTCAAAAGTCGCGGCCTATCGTGCGCCGGGCGCGCCGATCGGCGCCTATGCGGTCGAATGTGTGATGGACGAAGTCGCCGAAGCGCTGAAGATGGACCCGCTCGACTTCCGCCTGAAGAACGCCGCGAAGGAAGGCACCAAGGCCGCGCACGGCCCGGTCTTCCCGCGCATCGGTTACATCGAGACGGTTGAAGCCGCGAAGAACTCCGATCACTACAAGGCGCCGCTCGGCAAGACGCAAGGAAAGCTTCGAGGCAGGGGCGTCGCGTCCGGCTTCTGGTTCAACGCCGGCGGCGAATCCTCCGCGCAGGTCAACATCACCGAGGACGGCAACGTCGTCGTCACCACAGGGCATCCCGATATTGGCGGATCCCGCGCGGGCATCGCCAACATCTGCGCCGAGTTGCTCGGCATCGACTACCGCCGCGTCTCCGTCATCATCGGCGATACGCAGACGATCGGTTTCTCCAACCTCACCGGCGGCAGCCGCGTGCTGTTCGCCTCGTCGATGGTGGTAACGCAGTCGACCGAGAAGATCATCCAGACGCTGCGCGAGCGCGCGGCAAAGATCTGGGAGATCGATCCCGAGGCGGTGAAGTGGGAGCAGGGCGCGGCGCATCCGGTGAGCCCGAACGCCGGCCAGTTCGAACCGCTGACGCTGCAGGAACTCGCCGAAAAAGCGCCCGCGATGGGCGGACCTATCGGCGCCGGCGTGCAGCTCAACACCACAGGCGCCGACGGCGGTTTCGGCACGCACATCTGCGACGTCGAGGTCGACGTCGATCTCGGCATCGCGCGCGTGGTCCGCTACACCGCCGTGCAGGATGTCGGCCGCGCCATTCACCCCGGCTATGTCGAGGGCCAGCTCCAGGGCGGCGTCGCGCAAGGCATCGGCTGGGCGCTGAACGAGGAGTACATCTATACGAAGGAAGGCAAGGTCGATAACCCCGGCTTCCTCGACTACCGCATGCCGGTCTGCTCGGACCTGCCGATGCTCGACTGCATCATGGTCGAAGTGCCGAACCCGAAACACCCGCAAGGCGTCAAGGGCGTCGGCGAAGTGCCGCTGGTGCCGGTAATGGCCGCGGTAGCGAATGCCATCTACAACGCGCTCGGCAAACGTTTCTACGCCCTGCCGATGTCGCCCCCGAAGGTGCTGGAAGTGCTGGAAGCGCCGACGCAACAGGCGGCGGAGTAGGACGCGGGCCGGTATGTCACCACACCGTCATTGCGAGCGAAGCGAAGCAATCCATCGTGCAGCGAACGCGGTATGGATTGCTCACATGGGGAATGTGTGTGTCAAGGATGAGCAGTTACCTTTTTGTTCGACTGCGGCCACCTTTCCGTCCCGACCGCGGGCTTTGCAGGATGACGCGCGCAGATCAAGTCAAGGCCGGCCCCTTGGGGCCGCCGCGCAGCGGCTTGGCCTTGAGTTGAGCGAGCACGGCATCATGCTTGGTGGGTTGGGCACGACAGGGGCTCCTCGTGATGGCGGTTCGGTCAGGGCATCTTCAATCCTCGCATTTGCGATCCAGGGTTCGAGCCGGTTTGGCGATCTGGGTTGCTTGCCAGATCAAACTCACATTCGGTCGTCGCGCGAGGCGACCGCACCAGGATTCCGCTTGCGGCGGGCAGGCTCGAGAGGACGAGGCCATTCTTCGTTGCGGCGTTTGAAGCCATGCAATCCATCGGTTCGTCCACCCGGATCTTCCGAGGCTGATCGGGCCTCGGCAGATTGGAAGTTGGAAGTGGGCTTTATGCTAAGCGGCGGTCTTCATCACCGCCCCCTCGATCACGACGCCCTGGGTGACGTACTTCCACAACGCCACGAGAAGCTTGCGCGCCAGCGCCACGATCGCGCGCTTGCGGCCTTGCGGGCTTCGCTCCTTGAACCAGCGCGTCAGGGCAGAGTTCGGCTGATGACCTATCCACAGCCAGGCGACCTGGATCATGGTGGTCCGCAGCCTGGGATTGCCGGCCTTCGACACCCCCTGCTCGTGCCGGATGCCTCCGCTTTGCCAAGGCGTGGCGGCAAGGCCGGCATAGGCGGCGACCTGGCGGCGGTTGGCGAACTGCCGATAGAACGCCTCCGACCAGAGCACGGCAGCGAAGTTGGCGCCCATTCCTTTCAAGGCGAGCAGCATCGTGACCGGGTTCGGCGCGGCCGCTTCGCTTGCAGGCTTTCTCGCCGCCGCGAGCAGGGCATCCCGCTCGGCCTCGACGGACTTGATCTGTTTCAGCAGCAGCTCGATCAGGTCGAGCTCGCGGCCGATCTGCGCCTTCAGGTGCGACGGCAGCTCCCGCCCGTCTCCGGTGCGCAACGCCTCAAGCCGCGCCCGCCGGTCGCGCCGCAGCGGTTTGTAGTCGGATATCCCCTGCGCGAACAGAAGCCCCTTGATCCGGTTCACATGCCTGATGCGCTCCGCGATCAAGGCTTGCCGTTCGCGGCAAAGCCTGCGCCGGTCTTCCTCCTCGGGCGAGGGCGCCACCACCATCGCGCAGACCCGCGGCTCGCCGCGCTCGTCGCTGTCGCTCCCGTGCGCAAACGCTTCGCGTTTGTCGCAGTAAATAACGGCTACTGGCTGACAGCACAATGAACGACGTGCTTCCCTATCGCACCATGGCGTACAACAACGCCTGGGCCAACCACCGGCTGCTCACCGCCTGCACGCGGCTGACGCTGGACGAATTCACCGCGAAACGCACCGGCTTCTTTCCGAGCCTGCGCGCCACGCTCAACCACATCCTGGTCATCGACCATTTTTACGTCGACGCGATGGAAGGCGGCACGCTCGGACCCGGCCGCCTTCGCGGATCAGGAGCCTTGCGCAACGGTCGCCGCGCTGAAGGAAGCCCAGGCTGCGGTCGACCGGCGCTTGCTCAAGATCGTCGAAGCGCTCGACGGCGCCGGACTGCAGCGCATCGTCTCCGTGCATCGCGGCGCCTCCATCCAGCGCGAGCGGATGGACCGGTTGCTGCTGCATCTGTTCCAGCACCAGGTGCACCACCGCGGCCAGGCCCACGCCATGCTCTCGGCCACGTCGGTGAGCCCGCCGCAACTCGACGAATTCTTCTCCGCCGGTGAAGCGCCGTTGCGGGCTGCAGAGTTCGCGGAGCTTGGGTGGACGGAGGAGCGGATCTGGGGTGCGCCAGATACCGAGACCTGAGCAACTGCAGCCCCGATGAGCAGGGACCGACGCTAAGCAATCAATGGCAGCCTAATTCGAAAAACAGCTCCATTTCGATTCTCTACGTCTATCTGTCCATCGTGGGCGTTGACGATCGTGCGCGCGATCGAAAGACCCATGCCCATGCCGTGGTCCTTGGTTGAAAAAAATGGCTCAAATATCTTTGTCGCAGCTTCCGGGGCCACGCCTGGTCCCGTATCCGCGACGCAGATCTCGGCAAACCGCCGGTCGTTTGTTGTCGTCACCGTCACGGTGCGCTGATTGGGGGGTACATCCAGAACGACATCCATCGCATTGAGAATCACGTTGGACAGGACCTGTTGCAACTGGATCGGATCACCTTCGATTCGCAGCGGCATCCTCGTCGGCTCGCATTCGCATCGTGATCTCGCGTGACCTGGCTTGAGCCGACAGGAAATTCGACCGATTCGACAACCACGTCGTTTACGTCGAACTCCTGCCGTTGAAAGGGAGCCTTGCTGACAAAGCTGCGCAGGCGCCGAACGACTTCGCTGGCTCTTCGGTTGTCACGCCAGATATCGGCAAGAATCTCCTTCATTTCGCCAAGGTCGGGAGATGGCGACTGGAGCATCAGCTGGGCGGTTTCGGTGTTGGTCAAGATCGCGCCCAGCGGTTGATTGATTTCGTGGGCGATCGATGCGGACAATTCGCCCGCGGTCGAAAAGCGATTGACATGGGCCAGCTCCACCACCCGCTGCCGGGAGTCCATTTCTGCCAATCGCCGCCGCCGCCGCTCGAACAGAAGCAGCCCAATGAGGACGCCTTGAAGCGCAGCCACCGCGCAGACCGTCACAATCTGCCAACGATAGGTTTCCCAGGCGGTGCGCGGCCTGAACTGGATGCTGCTCCCTGGCGGAAGGTTGCTCTCGCTGATTCCCCAACGCTGCATTTGCCGCCAGTCATATTTCGGTGCTGCGTATTTGATCGGCGGGGTTTTGATGTCACCTGCTTTTTCACCGTCGAGGATGCGGGTCGCGACGGTGGCCGCTATTCGGCTTCCCTCGAGCATGGAGAACATCGGGCCGCCGACGATCGCTCCGTCAAAATAGGCATCATCGTAAGTGAAAATCGGCGCGTTGGCCCTGGAAGCGACCTTGTTCAGGGCGTTGCCGGTCTCATGCACGATCCCGGCCGCGTCGACATTCATGAGCACCGAGAAGATCGCGCTATCAGGTGGAAGACGTTCTACATCCCTTAGAATGTCTTCGAATGGAAGGTCATTGTACCATTTTAGTTCGACCCGGTTCGCCAATGGCGCGAGCTCTCGGCGGATTTGCTCTGTCCAAAACCGTTCAATTGGAGACGCGCCAATGAGAATTGCGATGGTTTTCGTGCGGGGCAGGACGTGCAGGATATTCTCGAACACGGCGGGAATATCATTTGTAATCGGCACGACAGTGTCGTTCTCGGTCAATTTTTCATACTGGACCCGGCGGTGGTCCACGGCCGTAATGACCATCGGTACCTTTGGAAAGAGCTGCTGGCGATGCTGCTGGACGAAGGCCGCTGCCGGCCCGCCGAAGGCGATGATCAGGTCGAGCGGGTGCCCGGCATAGAGCGCGCTCAGATAGTCCACGAACGGCGCTTCCGACTGCGCGTCGCTGATGCGCGCATTCACGAGCGAGTGGTCGACAAAATCCACCGACTTGCGCGACTGCCGGTTGATCTCCGAACGAATGGCCTCGGCGTAATCGCTCCAGGGCCTGAAGCGCGGACCGAACGAATGCAGCATCATGACGCGCCTGGGCTCGCCTGCTGCCGCAGAGGGCGCCGACGTTCCCAGGAAAGTTGCGGTGGCGAATAGATAGAGGACGGACAGCGCAAAAAGCGCCGGGAGCGATAGAGCGTTTTGGCTGCGGCGCATCGCACATCTCGCGGCGGGTATGGGCCCGTATCCGGTCATGATGAACCCGATTGGTCGCTTATGGCAACACTGCGCGATGCCGGGTTGGGAGGCGTTCGTGTCTGGTTTGCTCATGCGGGCTATGCGCCCAAGGCATCGGACTGCGGTCTTGACCGCATTGACGCAATACATTCAAAGATAGCGTTGTTATAAAGAAACGCCCTTGGCGGGTATCGCTCAGGCGCAAGGATCAGACCAGCGAGACGTAAAGCACCTTCGAGCAAATCCACGGCGTATCGCTCTGTTGTCAAACGATTGGGCGGCCTATTTTGTGTGCAATTAACGTCGTGATAAGCGCGTCAGTAGTGGCGGGCCATGTGGAGATGCAGCCGTGAACGATCAAAATCTTTCTTCCACCTCGCCCTTCCAGTCCATCCGCACCATCGACTACACCGTCATCCTCGTGCGCGACATGGCGGCGATGCGCCGCTTCTATGAAGAGATGCTGCGCTTTCCCCTGACGCGCGAGTTGTCGGCGGGATGGATCGAATATCAGATCGGCGGCAACACGCTCGCGCTGTCGCGGCCGGGCCGGACGGCGAAGGATGCGCCGACGCCGAAGGGGAGCGCGTCGCTGCAGCTCGCGTTCAAGGTTGCCGTTGATGACGTCGATCGCTGCGCGGATGAGCTGGTGCGGCACGACGTCGATCTGCTGGAGCCGCCGACGAACCAGCCGTTCGGCCATCGCACGCTGTTCTTCAGGGATCCCGATGGGAATCTGCTGGAGGTGTATGCGGAGATTTGACGCCGCCAGACCTCATCCCGAGGAGCCTGCGAAGCAGGCGTCTCGAAGGATGAATGGCACCACACCAGTCGGGCCTCATGGTTCGAGACGGCGCTGCGCGCCTCCTCACCATGAGGGTTTGGAAAGAATATCCGCGGCGATCTTTATCGCCGTGTTGGCACGCCTAGTTCAGCGTCAGCCAAACCAGATTGCCGTCGTGGTTGCAGGTGTTGCAGTGCGCCGGCTGGTTGAAGGTATTGGCGAGCTGCCATTCCTGCGCTTCGTTGCTCCACTGCGCGGTGGCGTGGCAGATGATGTCGTCGGAATCGCAGGCGGCGCAAACCGGCGTGGCGCGGGCGGCGCGATTGGCGACCTTCAGCTCGACCTGAGGCTGCCGTTCAGGCGCCATCCGGTCTTGCGTGACCAGATCCTGGACGATTTCGAACGGGTTCATCAGCTTGACGCGTCGCAGCATCGGTCTGCATCCATGTTTGCGAGTCGGGATTCGCTTCTTTCAAACTAGCGAATCAGCCCGGCCGTTCCATTGCTAAATTGCGCAATCCCCGGGATTTAACTTTGTCATTTCGGAGAGGGTTCGCGCAAGGCGCCTGCTGAAAAAGGCGGCAGGTGTTGACGTATCGCAACACGTTTGGGGGACAGGCGGCCTACTCTTTCAAACGTTCCCGCAAAAACCCGGAGAAATTCGGATGCCCGGCTTCACCTTGCGAATGGTGGTGGCGCTCGCCTGCCTCGTGCTGCCACTGCTTGACGCCGCCAGCGGCGCCGCGCAGCCGCTAGATCCGGAACAGGCGCGCGCCAGGGCGATGCTGGAAAACCTGTGCGCGCGATGTCACGCCGTCGGCAAGACCGGCAAAAGTCCGAATCCGCTCGCGCCGACATTCCGAAGTTTTGGCGAAAAGCTCTACGATACCGACATGGTGCAGCGGTTGCAGGACGGGCTGACCACGATTCATCCTGATATGCCGACCTTCCGCTTCAACCGCCACGAAGCCGCGGCTGCGGTGAATTATCTCAGGTCCATTCAGAAGAGCAGGTGACGCGAGCGCCTGGCCGATGCAAAGCGGCCGGCAGCGATGCGGGGCCGGATAATGATGTTATCGCTTCGTGCCGTCCCGGGCTGCTGAACCGCCGTCAGGCACGACGTGATCGGCGGCTCATGCTGCCATCGCCTGCAGGGCTTCGACGATGCGCTGCTGGTCATAGGGTTTTGCGAAGAATCGCGCGCCCTCGGGGAGGTGGGAGGGCGCGACGGCGCTGTGCCCGGATACCACGACGATCTGTATCGGCGGCCACCGGTTGCGGATCGCGGCCGCAAGCTTGAGCCCGTCCATCGAGCCGGGCATCTCGACGTCGGTGAACACGATCCGGATATCCTGCCGCGCCTCCAGGATGGCGACGGCCTCGTCGGCATTTCCTGCGTATAGCGGCTGCAGGCCGGCCTCTTCGACAAGGGTCCCCGCCAGCAACAACAGGAGAGGTTCGTCTTCCACCACCAGCACCACTGTCGGCTTATCCATAGAATTATCCGATCTGGTGTTCGATGAGATGCAGTGGTGCGCGAAACTCGGCGCTGAATCCGGAGTGTGCAAAAGTCTTCCGCACCGCGCCGGTTCCGACCATGCCGATATCAATAAGGCGGGAGCCGAGGCCGATGCGTTCGGGGAGGGCGGCCGGCGGCCCGCCCTGTTCCACCCAATCCAGCATCAGGGCGCCATCTTCCCGGCGCCAATTCACCCGGATGACGCCTTCGGGCACGCTGAGCGATCCGTATTTGACGGCGTTGGTGGCGAGTTCGTGCAGTAGCAAGGAAAGCGAAAGCGCAGCCTTCGGTTCGAGGCTGACCTCGGGACCCCCACAGCTGACGCGCGCCGGATCGGTGTGGGCGCTGATGGCGCCCAGCACGACGTCGGCGAGCTTTGCCGACGTCCAGCTTTGCTGCAGCAGAACGTCGTGGGCCCGGCTGAGCGCTGCGATGCGCTGGTTGAATGCCTGCACCGCGACGCGATCCCCGGCGCCGCGCAGCGTCTGGGAGGCGATCGCCTGAACCAGCGCCATCGAATTCTTCATGCGATGGCCGAGTTCCTCGTTGAGCATCACCTGCTGCTGCTCGGCGTTGCGGCGCACGGTGATATCGTTGAAGAGGATCGCAACCTGGCGCGCCGCGCGTGGGCCGATCCTGAAGGCGCGGACATCGTACCAGCGATGACCCAGCGCCGTCGCCTCGTGCTCGAAACGAGCCGGCTCGCCGGTCAGCGCGACCTTGCCATAGATTTCAAACCAGTACGGCTCGTGATCCGGGGCAAGATCGCGCATCCACTTTCCGGTGGCGTCGTCGAGGCCCGTCTGCTCGACAAAGGCTTCGTTCACCTCGACGAACCTGTAGTCGCGGGCAGAGCCGTCCTTGTTGAACGCCATCTCGATGACGCAGAATCCTGCATCGAGCGAATTGAACAGCGAGCGATAGCGGTCGTCGCTGATTTCGAGCGCAGCCTGCGCGATCTTGCGCTCCGCTACCTGCTCGCGCAATTCGGACGCGCGTTCGTCGTGCAAGACGATCAGCCGGCGCTGGTCGAGCAGCATCATCACCTGGCGCGCCAGTGCTTCGATCGCGGCGATCTGCCCGGCATCGAGGCCACCGGAGCGCGGCACCGTGTCGATCACGCAGATCGTGCCGATCACCAGGCCGGAAGCCGCGATCAGCGGTGCACCGGCGTAAAAGCGGATGAACGGCTCGCCGGTCACGAGCGAATTGTCCCGGGTCCGTGCGTCCAGCGTCAAATCGGGAATGTTGAGCGTTTCGCGCTGCGCCAGCGCATGCGCGCAGATCGACTGGTTGATGGGCGTCTCGCAGATGTCCAGCCCGGAAACGGCCTTGAACCACTGGCGATCCCGATCGACGAGGCTGACCAGGGCAAGCGGCGTCTTGCATATCTGGCGGGCAAGCGTGACGACGTCGTCGAATCCCGGTTCGGGCGGGGTATCGAGAATGTCGTAGTCTTTCAGAATTTGGAGGCGCTGCGGATCATGGACCGCTGCCGGGATGTCAGTCATGGGTAAAGGGCATTCGGATTACGGCGTCCGGGGCAGACAGTTCCGACGATGATATGATCGCGGTGCATCAATCAACCTTCTGGGGGAATGCCGGTTCCCGGGATTTCGGAGATGAGGACACTCCGGGAGAGCCCTGCGGGCGGAAACTGCGTTTCTCAGCTCTTTCAAGCTGATTTGCCCGGTCCAGCCTCGCGCGGAAAAAGAAACTGCTTCGCTCGAGGCCCAAATCAGTCCTAGAACTCCCGCCATCCCGGCCCGCAAGAGGGGCGTATCGCGATCGTCACGGACGTTGGGCTGGGTTGCGGTGGACGCGAAAGCGCCGGGCGCGCGACGTGATCGCAGGGCGGGTTTCCCGTGAGCGATGACTGCGCGCCAGACGAAGGCGCTGGTGCGTACGGCAAAGGCGTGTGGTTCTGTCGTCCAGTGATTTCGGGCGGTCGGGGAAAACTAAAAAGCCTCGACCAATGAGGGGCTTATAGGAGTAGCCGGTCAGCGCCGCGTCCGCCCGGAAATCGCTAGGCCCTATTAGGCCCTAGTTTCACATGGCGGCGCTTTAGTATCCGGCTGCGCCCGGTAGGGCTTGGTCCGGTCGGGCCGCTCGCGAGGGCCCGGCAGATCACGGCGCCCTGTGCGCGGGCGATGGTTGGCCCGTGTCCTGTGGCCCGGCGCTGGCGGCGCACCGGCCTTTTCTGCGGCTTTGCCGCTTGCTCGTCGCCTAAGCGGCGTTTGGCCGATCAACATCCTGAGCAAGAGGAAGTCTAATGCGGAACGACGCACCGCCGTGATCCCGATTTTTCGCCCATATCTGCCCATTGTGCGCCTCGATGATGGTGCGCGCGATAGACAGCCCCATTCCCATCCCTTCGGCCTTGCTAGTGAAAAACGGCTCAAAGACCTCTTTTAGTTGGTGTTCAGGGATGCCCAGTCCGCGATCTGACACCCATAGCTCAGCAAAGTTCTCGACGCTCAAAGTCCGAATGCTGATGGTCCGCTTTTCAGAAGGCGCGTCCTTCGTCGCGTCCATTGCATTGACGACCAAGTTAATGATGACCTGCTGGAGTTGGATGTGATCGCAGGTGATTGGGAGTGTGACCGAGGCGGGGAAACTGCTCAATTTGACTTTTCGTCCAGCGGCTACCGCTGAAAGAAGATCGACCGTTTCTCTCGCCACTTCGTTAAGGTCGGATTGTTTTGGATCAAAAGGGGCCTTTTTCAAAAGGCTCCGAGTTCGTCGAATGACCTCGCTGGCGCGTTTGTCGTCATGCAAAATGTCTTCAACGATTTCCCTGAGTTCACCGATGTCAGGCGTAGGAGATTTCAGGATCGCAGCCGCAGTTTCGGCGTTTGTTAGGATAGAGCCAAGCGGCTGGTTTATTTCATGAGCAATTGAGGCGGTCAGTTCGCCAGCCATGGACAGGCGGTTGACGTGGGCAAGTTCCTTCGTCCGCTGCGCCGACTGCACTAGCGCTAGTCGACGTTGACGATGCGCATTCAGTAGGGCCGCGATCAGCCCCGCCTGCAAGAGTAGAACGGCGATGGTCATTGCAATCTGCCAAGTGTAACGCTCCCACACCGTCGGCTCCCGAAACAGAATTTCGCTACCCGGCGGAAGACGGCTCTCGCTGATGCCCCAACGCTGCATCTGATTCCAATCGAATCTTGGCAACGCGAAGCGCGTCGGTGGCGTCTTGATGTCGCCTGCCAGCTCGCCGTTTAGGATGCGAACAGCGACGGCCGCCGCCACTTCGCTTCCTTCCCGGATTGAATGCATCGGACCACCTACGAGCCCCTCGCCGAACGAACCGTCCCCTTGAGAGAAGATTGGTGCGCTCGACGCTTCTACGAGCCGTTTCAGAGCACTTTGGGTTTCGTGCGCAATCCCAGCGGCATCAACATTCATTAAGTGGAAGAAAATAGCACTATGAGGCGGAAGCTTCGAGGCATCCGCAAGAATTTGTTCGAATGACATCTCATTGTAGAACTTGAGTTCGACTTGCTCAGCGAGAAAGGCGGTTTCGCGCCGTAGCTCGCCAAGCCAAAAACGTTCGTTTGGAGACGCCCCATTCACAATCGCAATTAGCTTCGTCTGAGGCAAGACGTGCAGGATGTTCTCGAAAGCAGCCGGGAAGTCGTGAGTTGTCGCCACAACGGTGTCGTCCCTCGTCAGCTTGTCATACTGAACCCGGCGAGCCTCCACGACCGTGAACAGCATCGGCACGCCCGGGAAAACGCTTTCGCGATAGCGCTGGACGAAGTTCGCAGCGGGAGCACCGATAGCAACTATCAGATCGGGAGCTTTCCTTGCGTAGAGGCTATGGAGATAGTTGACAAAGGGGCGATCTGATTGGTCATCATCCAACCGCGCGGTGAGGAGCGAGTGATCATGGAAATCGATTGGGGCTTTGAACCTCCGGGAGATTTCAGATCGTATGATTTGGGCATACTCGGTCCACGGCTTGAAGCGGAGGCCAAACGAATGGAGCATCAAAACCCGCTTCGGTGCCTCGTCCGCTCGACTGGTCGCGCATAACGCAACAGCCATGAGTGCCGCGAGCAGGACGGCCACGACCGGTCTGGAGATTCGCCCTCTACTAAAGGACGTTCGTCCGTCGCGCACAGGGGTTCCCCTCGCTGCCCCAACTGGAGCATTGTAGAGCCTGCGCGTGCAAAATGATAGGGACGTGCGTCTACGCTGGGCCGTGTTTGCCCAAGGAGAAAGGCGTTAGAAGCTTTCGCTAGGAGCTTGAACGGGGTGGTGAGTGTGGGGCGTCCGCTTCGGTCTTGGTTGTGTGGAAACGTCGAAAGGCGACATCGGCGGGCGCTCGGACCGTGTCTGCTTGCCTCTCCAACGCGGACATGCGGCAGCCACGGTGGCGCGTCCGCTTGGCTCTCCACAATGGGCCGTCAGGGTCCTGTGGAGAGCGCGACTTTGCGCGGGGACCGCGCGACGGTTCCGTATGAATATATTTGCAAATCATCGCATCGCTCTAAATTACACAGGTCAGTGTACCCAAGGCCGTGCGCGGAGGGGCCGCGAGCAGGCCTCAAACTGTGAATGCTTGATGCTCGCTGTAGCCCCGTGAGCGGACATGATCAGTTAGACCAGTCCTGTCGGAAAGTGCCGATAAAGCCAAGTTGGAAGGGAGGCCGCCTGGGTTGGCGGCCTCTTTCACGGTCCGGGCGGCTACTGCTTCGCCCCATCGACAGCGACGACGTTGTACTTGGCAAAGTCTTCCCCAACTTTTCTGATGGCCTCATATTCCGGTGAATGACGCCATCCGTTCAGCGCCTCCATACTTTCCCATCGCAGGATAACGACGCGACCCTTTGGGAAAGAGCCGTCAATCTGCGTTCCCGGTCCCGCTGCGACGTATACGCCACCATGCTCCTTGATCGTTTTCTGAGCCGTAGGAAGGTATTGCTTCGTATATCCTTCCTGATTGCTGATTTCGTTGATCGCTACCATATAGACGGGCGGCTTAACTTGCGCGTGAAGAGTTTGGATAGCAGCGCCGCCGATTGCGACGCCGGCCAGCATGGATAATGCTACGGTGTAACGGATTTTCATCGCTGTCCTCCCCTAGTCTGTTAACATCCACCTGCACACCCGCTATTGGGCGCTTGGAGAGCTTAACAGAAGTAGTGCGGTCCAAACAGACGCGGTGGGCGGTCAAAGCAAGGCCTACACCGCAGGAACTGACGCAAAGCGATTGGTTCGTTCACGTCGAGACCGGCCCGCGCCGTCCCTTGCCCTGCTGTTTGATCGCCCAAAGCCTGTAGGCTTCCTCGATGTACGGGTCGGGTGCTGTCGGCTCCGGCACCAGCTTTGCGCCTTCCTTACGGAAGTGATCGAGACCACGTCCCATCGCCTTGCCCTTCATCGTGTGCATGTCGAGGGCGTAGTCCGGTATCGTCGGCGCGAAGTCCTCCAGCATCGACCGCAGTCCTATCGCCGCAGCGAAGTGACAGCCTGCTCGGGACTTCGGCGCGCGCGCCATCATGCGAATGCAGTTGCCCACCATCAGCCGGGCTTCACCGATCTTGCTGCTGTACCGCTCCTTCGACTGCGCCAGTGCCGTCGCGACGAACGGCACGATCCATAGCGCGGCCAGTGTGTCGAGGTCTTCATGGCAGATGACTTCGAGCCTGTTGCAGACCATCGAGTGGAAGGCTTTCGACGTGTGCACGAGTTCGCACGCAAACTCCATCGCTTCGCGTTCCATGCCCCGGCGAATGGCCTTCTGCATCGCTGAGACGCAGGCCATCGCATTAAGGCCGCTGCGGGTCGCGGGGATCACTGGCTTGCTCCGTCTCGCGCGACCGGCCGACAACGATGGTCTCGCCCGCGACGCGCGCCGCGACGATCGCCCGCGCCTGTTCGATCGAATAGGCATGAACGGTGAAGAGCGGCTTGGGTAAATCCTAGCCGGTATCGGCTGATAGACCGTGAAAGGTTTCGGGGTTCGCACTGGCTTGCTCCTGTGGCTGGTTGGAGCCTGAAGCTAGCCACCCACGGGACGTGCAGTAAAACATTGTTTTCGCTATGAAATTCATTATCCGACATTATTTTCGGGCTGGATCGCCGCCGCTGATGCCGTCGAAGCCGATAACGGAAGAGCTGCGTCCGTTGTGCCCAGCACGATATCCACCGCAATCAGTAGCAGCTTGCCGATGCTGGCCTCCCGAGCAATGCTCTCGCGATGACACCAAATCATACAGCAGTCGCGGACAAAGTAGCTAACGAAAATCCTGAGTGAGAGCGCCAATTCGCCCCCTCTTAGCGGGTTCGGAATGTCGAGCGAGAAGAGCGGAATTGAGAACTGGTTTGCGTTACCAGAAAGTCACCCGAGAACATTAGATGTCGAAAGTACCAAATAGGCCCAACCAGGTCACTCTGGTTGTGAAGTATAACGGTGAGGTCGTTAGCCGACGCACCACGCACGTGCCCTATACCCATGCCCTGATCCTTCAACGAAATGAGGAGGTAGAGCGAGAGCACAGCTACGACTTCAATCGTACAGATCCGATTACTAGCAAACTGGTAGCGATTCGAGCCGCAGTACGAAGTGGTTGAAGCCAAGTGCCGAGCCAAGAAGAATTATTCCTGCATCAGTGCATAGTAGCGATCAGACCAAAATCTACGAAATGTCCCGGTCGAGATCGAGAATCAAACGTCGTTTCCTTCACGCCAAGAGAAGACGCTGCGCCAGCGCCGCATGTTTATAACGTGTACAGCTCGCGATGAGATGCATCGCGGACAATTGGTCATTGGATAGCGACGACCATACGCCGACGAAGGATCAGCTTGTCTCGCTAGCTAGATCTTCACCACACCGAATCGCAGATCAGCACCAGACCGCCGAGCCCTTGAGCAGCAAGCAAAATTCCTGCGAGAATAGCAACACCACATGAAGAAGAAATTACACTGAGCAAAATGGGATGATTGGACAGCCCATTGCCACGTAAGAACAACCGTGACTGATCATATCGGAGTGTAGCAGTGTAGCGCTCACATGCCGTTAGCCTACGCCGATCTCCAATTTCTAGCGCAAGCAAGATGCCAGTGCTCTGACCGCATCTAGTTCTAGGTTTTCTCACCACATCGCCGAACGCGGTGGTCGAACCGATCCATCCCAAAGCGATGCCGATGAACCTCACTACCGACGAAGAGCGCGACGTGTAGAGCGCGCCGTGGAACGAAGCTAGGCGCTGCAGCAGCCCTTGCCGGAGACGCGCTCAGGATCGGAGCGGGTCCCGACAAGAAGACAAAGTGTCGCATGAATTATTACGCGCCGAGACCGTTCGCCGATCTCGCTGTACCGCCCGCAAGCTGCAAATCGCCGACGCACCGAGGGAGCGAGTTGAGCGCATCCACATCTAGTCATCAACGCACCGTTCCTGAAGCAAAGTGACACGCCAGCCGAGCACGCTGCCGAGCTAAGTTACGCCATATCGAAGAGCTAGCTGTGGAGACACGAGAGCAGCACCTGCGTGAAGTTCACACCAGCAGCGCAGAGCTGTTTGCGCACTACAGATAAAGCTCCGATGATCATCACCAAACTGATACCGCACACCGCCAGTTAGCGACCGCGATACGTCTCTGGTTTCAGTCCGGAGAGCGGTCTCCATTCACACACTAGCTTTGCTGCTTATGAGTAAACACTTCATCAGCATTCACCGAGACAAATATCAGCGTGATCTACTCTTCGATAGCGATCTGATCAAAGACGAGCATCGCGCAGAGTACAACAAGCTCATCAGATCGCCAGCGAACTTTTTCAAACAACCAACCGCGATCCAGATAGATCGATTGAGTTTGATCCTGTGCATCCGAAGCCTTCATACTTTTTGCCATACTGAGTTTAGCTACGATTAAAGAACCAAGTACTAACGAAGAAACCGCCTTTATGTTTTAGCGCTATTTCCACCACCCCAACCAACTGACAGAAGCTAACCGCAAAACATACGTTGATAGCATCCCAGATGATCGTCTTGCAGAGATCGAGCTACCGAAGAACCAGTTCTTTGGGTACACGAAAAGCCGGTGGATGAACCAGCAGATCGAAGAAAACAGAGCTAAACATACCATCAAGCTGCCTCCGAAGCAGAAACCAACCGAGGTGGAGTGATCTGGTTTAAAATCTGCATCTCAGTGCGCAGCACAATAGCCATTGCCGAGATGAGCGCTCAGTATCGTCATGCGCAGAGCAAACAAGCAGAACTGCGCAGTAGCAGTAATGAACGAACCATAGCGCGCTGTCAACGATAAAGAATCTATCGCACAACCTTGAATACATTAAAGTCAAAGCCCCATCTTTAGAAGAGCAAACCGAAAAAATCGCAGAGCTTCGCGTCAAACATCTCTAAATGCTGCAAAGCCTCATCACGAAGATAGCTAGCTATAGCGCTTCCTTCAAAGCTACTGCATCACAGTGACCACTGCCGTCATCAGCTTCGCCTTCACTCTGCACAGTCCAAGCATCGCTGCCCTCACCCTGCTACCCGTTATCGCATTCAGCGTAACCGATGCTCAATATCTCCAAATCGAACACCACTTCCGCGCGGTCTTCAATCTAACTCGCACCGAAAGTTGAGAGCGATGCCATCCTTTGACATCGATCTCTGAGCGCACCGTACAGTTATTTCTGAGCGCCGTCACCTCTTGGTCGTTGTCTGGTTCACGCACCGCTGGCAGTCGGCGTCCTCCTCGCGGTGCTTGGGGCATGGGTCTGTGGCTGACTATCCCTTCGGTCCGTTACCGCTTGGGCGGCATACTCGGCCTGTTCGGTGCTGAGCCGTAGCGTACCTCGCTGTTCGACCTCTTTGACCTCCGACACCTAACGCCCGAGGTCAGCCCGAGGTTCAGGCATCGCCGACCTTTTGTGGACAGGCCGCTGCCCGCGCTCCGGGTCAGCCCGTTTGGTTCAGGACTTGCGGAGTTTTCGGTAGCCTTGCACCGACTGCACCGACAAGCCATCTTACAACTTGCTCTCCAGCCTCGTCGCGCCACCGTCTCCGCGATCATCGCTCTTGCCGCCAGACCGTCGCGACATTCGGCTCGCTTGCTTCTTGTGGCGCGCCCGACACCACCGCCGAGAGCTCTCTATACGCCGCCAGCAGAGCCGGTCGCCCCGAGCGTGTAGCGAGGCGTTCTTTTCTTTTCACTTCCCCGACAGCCTGCGCGTCAGCATGTTCGCTATATCTGGAGATCTAGCACCCGAGCAGTGCTGGAGATGCGGACCTTTCAGGACAGCAGTCTTTGGAGCGCGAAGCTCACGATCCGAAGCCATTAGGCGATCATTCGATACGGCGTCAGCTACACATCTGCTGTCTGCGTGCTGGTCTGCACCGGAGTGGTCGCGGCGCTGGGTGCGATGTGAGATGCCCGCGCCATCATCGACCGCTAGGCTTACTTGCTGTGCATCTGACAACATCTATCACCATGACGGGTTGGTACCTTCCTATCGGGCGCAATCCGCTCGATTTCATGCGATATAGGTGCGATCTGACTCCCTCGCAACCTGCGAGGTATTTCCTGTTCGAGAGTTGGCTTTGCCGAATGCGTAGGCGGATATGAGTGGGCTGGATCAGATACGACGACCACACCGATGCCGTGGATTTACCCCGCTGGTCACCGATCCCGCCGTGGCAAGTTACGCCGCTTTCGATATGCCGACGAATACGATTTCTTGCGAGATGTCGCCACAGCATCTCGCAGTTGCTGTACCGGCGCGCAGCGCGCGGGCGCTGATCGGACCCGGTGGTCGTTACCGCAGCGCGTCAATCTGTTGAGGCAGACTACCGCGCCGTTTCCCCGGTCATCTGCGCGCGGTCAGCGCCCCGTCGCGGTCGTCGCCGTCATCGATCCGTTGCGTCGGCAGTGTTGGCCACAGGATCGCATTAGAGACTCCCTGAGATGGTTTGGCTGCTCCGGTGTTCGCAGCGCTCAATGGTTTTATCGAGCAGGCCACGCTCAGGCGGCGCGCACCCTGCGCCAGCGAGGGCGCCGCCCTGGCACGCGCACGCCCCAGAGCAGCAATGCGCGCGTTCGTGATATTGGGGTGCGCGCTGGAGATGTCGCCCAAGTCCAGCGCCCGTGCAGCCGCGAAGCGGCAGCAACTCCGCTGCACGATCGTGTTCACCGCCGGCCACCGACATCCCACGCATGCATCGGTGTTGATCCCGATCCGTTGGTGCGCGAGCCGTCACCAGTCGCACTGCAGATCGCCTGCGGTGCGAGGTCAGCTCGATGAATGCGCAGCTTTTCGCCAGTGCCTGCTCCACCAGACGCGCTTCGTCGTATTCACAGCGAGCAGATCGCCCATCACGACGCGCGCGAGTCTCGCGCTCGTGTCGACAGGCGCAGCGTCATCGTTCGCGTGTGAGCGCATCCAAGCGCTAGTGATAAGGTCTGCTGCAGCCAAACTAGCAGCGGGTCGCTGCTTCCAATTCTGCAAAGCACCGATGCACTTCGGTGTTGTAGACGTGCTCCGCACGCTTTGTGTCGGCCAGATAATTTTTCCATCCGCGTGCTCGACCAGATCACCAATGAAGGGTTCGCCCTGCATCGCCTTGCCGAAACAGCTTCGCGCATGCGCGCCTTGGCGTGCGCGCTTGGATATGGAGCAGCGGAAAGTCTCGCAAGGTCCGCTTTCAGCTCGCGACCGCGCCGCTGCAGACGCAGGATGCCATCCAGCGGGCTCTCGCCCTTGAGCAATTGCGGCGGCTTGGCTTCGATGTCCTCCAGCACCACACCGGCGGCACGCCATCCCGCAGCCAGCCCTCGACCGCCGTCAGCACGTGCGATGCCGCCTGCCATGCCGCCGACCGGGTCTCGACCAGTTCATTGATCCGCCTGAGGTCATCCGTCAGCTGTCGACCAGCCGTTGCTGCTCGATGACGCGGGAATCGGTCTTCGGCAGGTGGAGCCGCCGTCCTGCTGGTGATCCAGCAGCCGCTTCAGCCTCTGTTCGGCCTGCACGCGCGCATCGCTGGCCTCGCGTACTCAGTCGAATTTAGAGATGACCATGTTTTTGTCGTGGAAATCTGCCGCAGTGCTCAGAGCCGATCCGCACCACCGAGCAGTAAGCGCTCGATCACGTCGAATAGTGGACGGAGTGCCATCAGCGCGCTGAACGGTGCGGGTTCGCTATCTTAGTCAAAAGTCAGGTTCGCTTTAATGCTGATCGAGCAGATCAGACGTAAGTGAGCTAGAGTAGTGTAGTCATTCTCGCGCAGAGTTCTCTCTGAAATCTGGCGTTTTGCGTTAGAAGATCATTACAACGTGCGTCAGTTAGCTTCGATGTTATCGCTATCTAGTCGCTTCGTTACTATCTCAAGCATATCTCACAGCGATAGATCTACATATCGATGTATAGTGCGTGCTACTTCTCTATCACTGTTGTCGTAGTAGAACAGCGCGCTTCTATCAGTAGTTTGTCTCTCTCTTTTAGCACTAATCTCACAGTAATCTTTCTCTCATATTTGTTATCTTCTATCTAACAGCTAACTTCAGTTCTATCTATCTAACTATTTTCATCTTTAATTTTATCTCTGTTGATCTATGTATTTGTTCTCATTGTTAATTTACTAGCTCTCTCTTCGATATTCTCTCTATGTCATCTATCAGTAGCTTTTATTAATAATTATCTCAGAATACTGATATCTCTATTAATTTTCTACACTAATAATCATCTCTAACAATTAGTTACTTATTTTCTCATCTCTATCAACTAACTTTGCTTTTCACTCTATGCAGAACTATTATTTAGCTTCTCTCAATTAAAATTAGTTTTTCACCGCATTTTTCAGTAATTATTAACTTTCTATCTCTACTTCTTTATTAGCAATGCAGTACTTTAGCATATCTAAGTAACTTAATACTCTCATATCACTGCAACTATCTTTTCATTTCTTATTTCTCAATTTTTTTATCTCTATCTTATTAATCTCTTTACATCACTGTTTTGCTATTCTCACTTTTATTTCTATCTTTAAGATCTGTATTTTGTCTTTCAATCTCAACTATGTCTTTCAGAACTAAATCTTTTCTCTTCATTTGCTGTTATCTTTTATAATCAAATTTCTATCTACTATCTTTGCAGCATATAAAAAACTCAGCTATATTTCTCTCTCATCTATCATATCTATTTTGTTATCTATCAATTATCTCTCCTTATCTATGAAATCTATATCTTTGCAATCTCTCAGTATTTTCTCTTTCAACATACCTATCAAATCAACTATTTATTTCTTTATCAGTATCTTTTTAACACATTTTATCTTAATATTACTTTCTTCTTTCTTTTTTGTATCTCTATCACTCACCTCTCTTTCTATTTATCATTTCTCTTTAATCTTTCTCAATTCTATCCTCTCAATCATTTCAATATCTTTCTCTATTTACTATCTCTATCTCTCATTTTTTCATCTCTATCTATCTTTTCTATCTCTCTCTCTTCTTCTCTATCTTAATCTCTTATTAATTTATCTATCACATCTTTATTATCAACTCTAAATTCATCACAATCACACTATTAATTATCTCTAAATCTATTTTCTCTTTCTCTTTCTCTCCTTTCTCAATAATACTTATATTTTTTTCTTCTCTATAAATTATTTATCTTTTCTCTTTATTCTCTATTTTTATCTCTCTATCACTCTCTCTCTTATCAATTCCATTCATCTCTTAATTTATCTCTTTATCTAATTTCTATTTTTATCTCTCTCTCTATCTTCACTATAATTTCTCTCATCTTAATCTCTCTTTTCTTTTTATTTATAATTATTTAATAATTATCTCAATACAATTATTCTTACTTTTTTTTTTATTTAACTTAACTTTTTTAACATCTCTATCTAACTTTTTTTCTCTTCTAAATTTCTACTCTCCATATTTTTTAAATTTCTACTCTCTTAACTTTTTTTTTTTTCTTTCATCTCTCTTTTTCCTATCCTAAATATAACTCTAAAAATATCACTATCAATCTTTACTTTTTCTTTACTCTCTATCTCGCTTTTTCTCTCTATCTCTATCTTTCCTATTTTTTCTAACTTTATCTATATCTAATTCTTTCTATTTCTATCTATTATTACTTTCCTCTAAATTCTCTATCTACTTTAACAATCAAATATTTCATCTCTTTGTATTTTTTCTTTATATCTTTATCTATCTTAATCACCTCTCTATACTTTCTTTTTCAAAAACTAATCTATATATCTAACTCTATTTTCTCTCTCTCTTTTTTTTTCTATTTCTTATAGTCCAATCTCATTGCTGCTCTTATCGCAGCTCTTAGCACTCTCTCTATCATCTCTCTTAATCACCAACTCTATCACCTCAATTTCTACATATCTATCTCATTTCTTCTTATTTTATTTCAACTTACCTATCATCTCTCTACTAATTATCTAATAACTTTCATCTATATAAATCTTTTCTCACTCTTTAATATTTATCCTATATTTTTTCTATATCTTCTCATCACCTATCATCAATATCTATATATTTTTTTCCTCTACTCCATCTCTCTCAACTCTCATCTATATCTATCTATTATTTTTATTATCTCTTATATTTTATCTATCTTTATTTCTATCTTTTTATATCATATTTTTCTCTCTTTCTTTTTATCTCCTTTTATAACTATAAATTTCCGATCTATCTCTCTCTCTATTACTTATCTTAATTTTTATATTTCATAAACTCTATCTCTCTATTATATCATATCCTCATATTTATTATTTATCTCTACATCTCTTCCCTTTATCTCATATTAATTTCAACTATCTATCTTTTCTCCTCTCTACTTTTCTTCTTCTCAACTTTTCTCATCATCTCTCTATCTCAATATTTCTACTATATCTTTCTATCATCACTCTCTATCTCTATCATTTATCTCTTTTTTCTTATCTACTATCTCTTTCTCTAACTAACTCACCTTTTCTCAATATTCTATTTCTTAATTTTTCTCTTTTTTACATTCTCCACATTATCACCTTCTACCACTCTATCTACAAACTTTCTCTTCTTTTATCTTTACTCTAACTCTATCTTTACCTCTTCTTTCTTTCAACTTTATAATTCTATCCATTTACTCCTCATCTATCTCTCATTAAACTCTCTTTCCTTTTCTTACTATCTACTCCATTTCTTTCTCTCTCTCCATTCTCTCTCTTTTCATCTATCTATCTCTTATTTTATATCTCAATTTCTTTTCTCTTTTTCCTCTATCCTCTCTTTCATCTTTTTAAAAATCTTACTATCTCTTTCTCTACTTCTTACTTTTTATCTTTACATTTTTTCAATAATTATCATCTCTACTATATTCTCCTCTCTATATCTACAAAATCTCTCTTATTCCTCTCTTTAAATTCTTAAATTATCTCAATATTTTTTTATTTTTCTATAATTTTCTTTAAACTTTTTCCTATCTATCTAACATCTAATACATCTTTTTATTTATCTTTATCTCTCATCTTCTATCACTCTACTCTATTTTCAAAACTCTTTATCTATTTCTACCTTTTTCTCTAATTCACTTCAACTTCTATTTCCTCTTTATCTTCTTCTATCCTCAATCTTTTTATCTATTTTTCGCAGACTTGCCGATGATCCGTCGCAACTCGGCTGCGACGCCATTCAGCACAGCACGCTTCTCCTTCATCCGCTTTGAGTGATTGTAGACCTTGCCTGTGACGGTCGGCACGATGCGTCGCCCTTCTTCATCACCGCATGGTCGAGGCATTTCGCGATCCACGCATCATCAAACCCGAGATCGCCGGCCAAGTCGCGCCGTCCTGCGTAGGTCGTGAGGCGTGAAGGGCTTCATGCCGAGCAGCGCGCAGATGCCTGGCGTTTTCACCTTGCCTTTGTCTTGCGTGCCGCGCAGGCGGTAGCCATGACCTTGCGGTTCATCGGCATATCGCAGAGCGGGCTGGCGAAAACGTGCTCCTTGCCGTCCTCCAGCGCCTCCCGAATGATCTCGACCGCCAGATCGGACAGCGGCTGCTGGATTACCCGTCGCTTCTTGACGCGTTCAGCGGTACTCAAAGCGCGGATTGTCGCCATCGAGATCGAACAGTCATTGCGTGCGCTGCCAGCAGTTCCGCCGAGCGCAGCATGGTGATCAACTCGAACTTGAGCGCGAGGCGGGTCTTGCGGTCCCAAGGCAGGTCGTGCCGGTCGAGGCCGTGCCAGAAAATTTGATCTCCGCCTCGGAGGACGCGCGTGCGCGGATGCTCCGGGTCGAGCTTCGGCAGATTAACGCACGGGCTGGCGGTCACGTAGTCGCGGCCTGCTTCGCCGCCCAGTGAACAGGCCAGAGACCGCCTTGCGCATGTGCCGCGCATTGCTGACCGAAGGAACGCCGAACTTGCCTGCGACGATGTCGTTCGACAGGTGCAATATCGTGCTTGGTGACTTCGCTCGGCAGCTTCTTGCCAAGCCTAGGGCTAACGAAACGGTCGCAGATGGCTCGCGAGCTCTCCCAGCTTTCGAGCCGGGGCCGCATTTCGCCGTCCGGCTTCTTGACCGGCATCTTCATCCACTCGATGCGCTCCTCGATGATCTCATCGACGGTCTTGCCCCGTCTTGCCTTCTCGCGCCTTCGCGTCGCGGAAGGTCTCGGCGAGCGCCGCAGCGCCTGTGCCTCTCAGGCCGTAGACCCTGCTGCGGGCGTCCTCGACGGCGAAGGTCTCGGGGTTGTAGACGCCCAGCCAGCCGGTGCGCTGCTTGCCGGTCGCCGGATCGGTGAACTTGAAGGAGAAGTCGCCACGCCAGCCGTGGTGATGCTGACGTAGAGGCCGGGGCATTTGCGGTCGTAGATCTTGACCGCTTAGTGACCCGCTTCTCGCACATGCGTCGGTCAGGACGACGCTGCGTTGCGCCGCGCTTGCCAGCAGGTTCGTGGTCTGTAGTATCCTCATGGTTTCAGGCTCCTCGAAGGGTTTAGGACCATGGGCTCGGACTTGGGTCTCTCAGTCCTTGGAGGGTCGCGAGAGGCTTAGGGCCGGGCCCTGATTTTGGCGAAATGCGCTGAAAGCCGATGAGTAGCGTAGCGAAGAACCCTTGTTTTAAAGGGTTTTGTTGCTTTCAGGACCTTTCACCGTCTTTCAAAATATAGACGTGTGATCTGGCACCCGTGGCTGGTGTCAAGCTGGCGGAGATTTTCCGAGCCCAACCGGGCGTCGGGGAATCGTCAATTCGCCAGCGATGGAGGCAAGAGGAATTCGTCTCCAGGGAGAGCGCGCTATAAGCCGTAAAACCACTGCGCAGGGAAGGCCGGATGCCCCGGCTGATACCTGTATGCTCGTGTGCGCTTCTGTTTACTCATTGCACACGAGACCGCGGGTGCCAGCCAGCACCCGGCCTTCCCTGTGCCCTCTGTATTTTGCGGGCTGAGAATTCAAGCACAACTCGGGCGCAATGCGCCGCGAGAATGCGAGGCCACGTCTATCCACGTCATTGCGAGCGCAGCGAAGCAATCCATTGTCACCGTTTCACCCCCAACAGTCATCGCCCGCGAAGGCGATAGCGTTAAGTATCGCGCTGATGGATTGATATCGACGTCTTCGTGGAGGCTCATGGAGATTTCGCTTGAGCGCTTGTCTGCACCGGCGCAGGCAGCGAATGGTCGGCTGTGGGATGATTGCTTGCAGCAAAGAGGCAATGAGTTGTTGCAGACTCGCCAAGTGCCAGGTGTGGTCAGGCGGCCTGCGCCCAGTGGGGAGAGTCCTCGAACTCGCGGACAAGCGGTTCGAGCAGCAGGATAGTCAGAGATGAGCCAGCAAATAGGGCTTGGCGGAGCGCGGATCGGTTCCAGGCGGCGTTTTGAGACCGATTAAACTCTTCAGTCGTTTGAAGCCGAGTTCGATCCGCCATCGCAGCCGATAGAGGGCAAGCACATCTTGGGTAGAGAACTCGTCCGGCGCAAGCGACGTCACCAGGATGACCCAATCTGCGGCTTCGAGAGTTTTTTTGGAGATAGTGCGGCTTTCGCGTTGTGCGTCTCGCCGTGCTTTACGGCGCGCCTCAGCGGCCGCATCGGCTGGCTTCTTGACTGCAACCAAGCGCATGGCCAGAGGCGCGCCGCCTTTGCGTTTGATCCAAATCGGCCGATCGATCAACCCGCCTGCCTTCGCCGCACGCAGTTGGGCAATCAGATCGAGCGGACGGCCTTTGACATCGAGCCAACGCGCGTTCTTCCAGCCAGCGCGGATCACAACGTCCGCTCCAGCTTCGAGCACAACCGCTATACGATCAGGCTGCAGATAGGCGCGGTCAGCAAGACGGATCTCGCCTTTGATCACGGGGATCCGGTCGAACGTCTCCCCCTCCTGCTGATCGGTCAGTTCGAAATGACCAAAGCGCTCGTACGGAAGATCGAACGCACTGTGAATGCGCCAGAGTTCGCTCTTCTTGCGCGCAGCCGGTCCTGCCTTGGGCACCGTCGTGCCATCAATGATGCGGATCAGCCGACCTCGGCTCGCCTTCGGCGTCGCCGCTGCGAGCAGCCCCTCCACAAGCACCGCAAACCAATCGCCGCATTGACGCAGACGATAGAACAACGCCACGCTGCTGAGATCGGCAAGGCCAACCGAAGCGGCCCACGCAGCCGTCGATCTCAGTCCTCTCTCACCCAAGCAATAGGCCAGCATCAACCGCAGCAGCGCCACTGCATCCGGAATTTCACGCCGACGCACGAAAGCCTTCGTCTCGCGCGCGCTCACTTCAAGCTGCGCAGCTCCGCCAAGCCGGCTAACCACTCTCGTCCAGTCTTCATTTACAAGCGATTCGTCAGTCATATCATGCTGGAATCACGAACGATTCCAACAAGCAAGTCTAAACTTAACGCCTATGCGCGAAGGCGGGCGATCCAGCATTCCAGAGACGTCAGTGATTGAAACGAGAAGCCGCGGCGTACTGGATGCCCCGCCTTCGCGGGGCATGACGAATAGCGGAGGGCGATTACACCTTCACAACTCCCGCGCATTCGAAAACGCGAACGAGCTCACTCGCCGCGTGTTCTCGTCCAAAATCAGCGTCCGCGTGATCGGCGGCTCGGCACGCTGGCTGCAGTTTTCGCGTTCGCAGAGCCGGCAGTTGACGCCGATCGGCGTGCCCTCGGCCTTCTCCAGGTCCATCCCGGCGGCGTAAACGAGTTTTGCCGCATGGCGGATTTCGCAGCCCAGGCCGATCGCAAAACGCGGCTGCGGCTGCGGGTGCGGCGCCACCGGCCGGCGCACCATCTGCGCGATCGAGAAATAGCGCGTGCCGTCGGGCAGTTCGATCACCTGCTTGAGCAGACGGTCCGGCGTATCGAAGGTCGAATGCACGTTCCACAATGGGCAGGTGCCGCCGAATTTCGAGAACGGAAATGTGCCGGAGGAGAATCTTTTGGAGACGTTGCCGGCATTGTCGACGCGCAACAGGAAGAACGGCACGCCGCGCGCGTTCGGGCGCTGCAGCGTGGTGAGGCGATGGCAGACCTGCTCGAAGCCGGCATTGAAGCGTTGCGCCAGCACGTGGACGTCGTAGTTCAGCGCCTCGGCCGCGCTGTGGAACGGCTGGTAGGGCATCATCGCGGCGGCGGCGAAATAATTCGCCAGCGTAATCCGATAAAGCCGGCGCGGCGTATCGTCGAGCGGGCCGGCGCGATTGACGATGGCGTCGATGCTGGCGCCGCATTCGGCCAGGCCGATCTGCAGCGCGAGCTGGAAGGCGCGCCCCGAACTGTCGACCAGTTCGGAGATCAGAAGCTGCCGGCGATGGCGGTCGAACCGCCGCAGCGTCTCGCGCATCACGTCGACCGGCATGATGCGGGTGACGATCGAATGCTTTTCGCGCAGGCGCGCCGACAGCGCGGCAAACAGTTCTTCCGCGGAGACGTTGAGTTCGTCACGCAGGTTTTCCGCGGCCTGTTCCAGCTCCGGAAAATAATTGCGGTTGGCCTCGATCAGGTCGCGCACGCGCTCGATCGGGTTGGCCTCGAAGCGGGACCCCTCGTCGCGGTCGGCCATTTGCGCTGCGACCAGGGTTTCGCCGCGGCGGGCCTCGGTATAGGCGGCATACAGGCGCTGCAGGGAATGCGTCACACCGGGGCAGAGTTCGGCGAGGTCGCGCAGTTCCTGCTTCGGCAGGTCGATCTGGCGGAACAGCGGGTCGGAGAAGATTTCGTTCAGCTCGGCAAAGAACCGGTCCTCGTCGGCGGTGGCGAGATCGCGCAGATCGAGGTCATAGGTCTCGGCCAGCCGGAGCAGGATCTGCGCCGTCACCGGACGCTGGTTCCGCTCTATCAGGTTGATATAGCTCGGAGAAATGCCCAGGCCCTCGGCGATCTGGGTCTGCGACAGGCCAAGTTGCTGGCGGATCCGCCGGAAGCGGGGGCCGACGAAAAGCTTCTTTCCGGAATCGGTGGCCATGGCAAGGTTCCTGACCCAGTTTGTGACAAATTTTACAAAATGACATCTATGACAAGTTCATATGTTACATGACATCACCATTCGAAATCAAGATATCTATACGAAATAGGAAGTTTGGCGTTTAGCTCTCAGCACGTTTCGCAATGCACTGTCACGAATGTCGATTGAAGGATTATGCAGATGAACTACCAGCCACGTGGGATTGACCAGGCTATCCAGGGACCGGCTTCCTATCTGAGCGAGGTCGCGGCCGCCGAGGCGCTCCTCAAGACCCAGCCGACATGGAATGGCGTTACCGCCGAGGCCGTGGCGCGCATGCGTCTGCAGAACCGCTTCAAGACCGGCCTGGACATTGCCCGCTACACCGCAGCGCTGATGCGCGCCGATATGGCGGCCTATGACGCTGATCCCACCAAGTACACCCAGTCGCTGGGCTGCTGGCATGGCTTCATCGCGCAGCAGAAGCTGATTTCGGTCAAGAAGCACTTCGGTGGCAAGACCGATCGCCGCTATCTGTATCTCTCCGGCTGGATGATCGCGGCACTTCGCTCCGAGTTCGGCCCGCTGCCCGACCAGTCGATGCATGAGAAGACCTCGGTGCCGGCGCTGATCGAAGAGTTGTACACCTTCCTCCGTCAGGCGGACTCCCGTGAGCTCAACGATACCTTCCGCGCCCTCGACGCCGCTCGCAAGGCAAGCGACCAGGCCAAGGAAAAGGCGTTGATCGAAAAGATCGACAACTTCCAGACCCATGTCGTGCCCGTCATCGCCGACATCGACGCCGGCTTCGGCAATGCCGAGGCGACCTATCTGCTTGCGAAGAAGATGATCGAAGCGGGTGCGTGCGCGCTGCAGATCGAGAACCAAGTCTCCGACGAAAAGCAGTGCGGCCATCAGGACGGCAAGGTGACGGTGCCGCACGAGGTGTTCCTGGCGAAAATTCGCGCCTGCCGCCACGCCTTCCTCGAACTGGGCGTCGAAGACGGCATCATCGTGACCCGCACCGACTCGCTCGGCGCCGGCCTCACGCAGCAGATCGCCGTCAGCCACAAGCCCGGCGACCTCGGCGATCAGTACAACAGCTTCCTGGATTGCGAGGAAGTGACGGCCGCCAACGCCAGGAATGGCGATGTCATCATCAACCGCAACGGCAAGATGCTGCGTCCGAAGCGGCTGGCCAGCAACCTCTACCAGTTCCGTGCCGGCACGGGCGAAGATCGCTGCGTGCTCGACAGCATCACCTCGCTGCAGAACGGTGCCGACCTGCTGTGGATCGAGACCGAGAAGCCGCATATCGAGCAGATCGCCAAGATGGTCGACCGGATTCGCGAGGTGATTCCGAACGCCAAGCTGGCCTACAACAATTCGCCGTCGTTCAACTGGACGCTCAACTTCCGTTGGCAGGTGTACGACGCGATGAAGGAAGCCGGCAAGGATGTCAGCAAGTACAATCGGGCCGAGTTGATGAAGCCGGAATATGACGATACGCCGCTGGCCATTGAAGCCGACGAGCGCATCCGCACCTTCCAGGCCGATTCATCAAAGCGTGCCGGCATCTTCCACCATCTGATCACGTTGCCGACCTATCACACGGCAGCGCTGTCGACTGACAATCTCGCGAAGGAGTATTTCGGCGAGCAGGGCATGCTGGGCTACGTGAAGAATGTTCAGCGCCAGGAGATCCGTCAGGGCATCGCCTGCGCCAAGCATCAAAACATGGCCGGCTCCGACATCGGCGACGATCACAAGGAATATTTCGCCGGAGAAGCCGCGCTGAAGGCGGGCGGCGCCCACAACACGATGAACCAGTTCGGCTAACTTTCAGACGGCTAAGCAACAGCCGGTCAACAGCAGGAGACTAGTCATGACGAAGAGCAATTTCTGGGTGATTGGCGGCGAGTTCGGTTCGATGAACTTCCACAAGCTCGTGGAAGGCTCGGCCCAGGTACAGGGACCGTTCAAGACCCGCAAAGAGGCCGAGGATGCCTGGCGCGCGGTCTCGGAAGAGAACCGCCACAAGGCCGGCGTGCGCTTTTCGATCGTCGAAGAGCCCTCCCGCGTCTCGGCCTGATAAAACCTAAAGAAACGGCCCAAGGACAGGCGGCCCCATCCGGAAAAACCGGGTGGGGCCGTTTGCTTCTTCTCCCTCTCCCCTTGCGGGGGAGGCCGGTGGGGGTGCCGCCGCGGATTCAGAACCCGGTGGACCGCTAAGCCATTGCAAACAAACAGCCATTGCGCGCAACATGGTTACTGATAGGTTAACCGGGCCCACCCTCCCAGGATAAAGGCGGCTACCGATGGCAGAAGCGCAAAACACCGGCAACGAGGCCCGCGACATGCGACCGACGCGGCTGCGCGATGCGCTGCGCCAGGCCCGCATCGAGGCCGCCGACCGCACCGGCGTCGTGGTCGAACTGCGCGATGCCGAAGTCGCTCGCCTCGAGATCCTGAACGAGGCGCTCGATCCGCTGTTTGCCGAAGTGCCGGAGCGGATCGACCTGTTCGATCGCGGCGTCAGCCAGGGCGAGACGCCGCGGCTGTGGATCGACGTGGTGGCGCATGTGGTGATGGGGCGCGACAAGCGCATCTACCGCCTGGTGCAGGATACGCGCTTCGGACGCATCGTGATCGCCGAGTTCATGACGTGCCCGTCATCGTCGATGCCGTCACCGGCTATGTCGCGCGCCGCATGATCGAGCGCGAGCATGCGATGGTGGCGACGCCCGTGGCCGAGCCGGAGGTGGAGAAAAAGCCGCGCCGCCGCGGCTTCGGCATGTTCGTGCTCGGCTTCCTGCTCGGCGCGGTGGCGCTGTTCGGACTGGCGCTGTATGCGAGCCTGAAAAACTTCTAGAGCAGCGTCGCCTGCTTGATCTGCTTGACGCGGAAGTCGGCGTCGATGGCGCGCACGGTCTGCACGCAGCGCCATTGGTTGCCGTCGCGCGCGATCGAAAACAGATTGTAGGCCGCCGCCGGATAATGCCGGTGCGCCAGCGCCGAGGCCGACGGCACGCCGACCGCGGGGATCTGGCGGTCGGCGCCTTCGAGCCACATCGTCGAATGGATGTGGTCGTGGCCGTGCAGGACGAGTTCGACGCCGCGCCGCTTCAGCACGGCGCGGAGCGCCTTCGAATCGGTCAGCCGCTTCATCCGCGAATTCGATTGCAGGGGATGATGCACCAGCAGCACCCGGAAGGCTTCATCGGCGGACATCTGCGCCAGATCGCGATCGAGCGCATCGAGCTGCGCGCGGCCAAGCCGGCCGGTGGCCATCAGCGGCGGCGTCGGCACCGCCGAGGACACCCCGATCAGCGCCAGCGGCCCGCGCCGGCGGACGAACGGAAACGTCGCGCCGTCGGCTGCGATATCGCCGCGCAGATATTGCTCGAACGCACCAGTGAAACGATGCCGCGTCGCCCGCACATAGGCGTCGTGATTGCCGGGAACGACCGTGACCCGTTGCGGCGTGCCGACGCTTTCGAGCCAGGCCCGGGCCGGCGTGAATTCCGCCTCCAGCGCCAGGTTGACGAGATCGCCGGTCACCGCGATGTGGTCCGGCCGCTGCGCCTGCATGTCGGCGACCAGCGCGTCCAGCACCTCGCGGCGGTGATATTTGTGGCGGTTGCGGGTCCAGTTGAGATAGCCGAGTGCACGCTTGCCGGCGAGATCGCGAAGCCGCGCCGCGGGCAGCGGCGGCAGATGCGGATCGGACAGATGCGCCAGCGTGAAAGTATCGGTCATTCGCGCTTCGCCGCATTCGCTGTGATATAGAGCCGTCGCACGATCATGTCGGCGATATAAGGATCAAACGTGATAGCTGTCCATCCGAGGTTTGCGTGACGGCGCTGCAGCGCTTGCGAAAACGTCTCGAACCGCAATTGCGGCGGGCGTTCCACCTCTATTGGCGGCTGGCCCGCGGCATGACGCTCGGCGTCCGCGGCGTCGTGCTCGATGGCGACGACAAGGTATTCCTGGTCAGGCACAGCTATGTCGCCGGTTGGCACCTGCCGGGCGGCGGGGTCGAGGTCGGCGAAACCTTTCTCGAAGCCTTGCGGCGGGAGCTGGTCGAAGAGGGACGGATCGAACTGACCGGGGAGCCGGTCCTGCACGGCCTGTTCTTCAACGGCCACGTCTCCCGCCGCGACCATGTCGCGGTTTATGTCGTCAGGCAGTTCCGGCAGGACCGCCTGCCCGAGCCCAACCACGAGATCGTCGAGTGTGGGTTCTACGCGGCCGGCGCGCTGCCCAGGGAGACGACCCGGGGTACGCGGCTGCGGATCGCGGAAGTGCTCGACGGTACGGCGCCGACCGCGACCTGGCGCTGAGGCGTGGCGCGGTTGCTTCGCATCGGTGCAGCCCCTAGAAGCGGACAAACAGGTTCGACAAGGGCGGGATGAAGATTTTCAGGCTCCTCTGCGGCTTCGGCCTGCTCGCGGTGCTGGCGAGCAATATCTGGACGATGTCGCGCTGGAGCGAAAGCCGCGGCGTCTATGACGACGTCTGCTATCTGCGGCAGGCGCACCTGTTCCAGAAATACGGCCTTGCCGGTATCGACACCAATATCACTTTCGACGACGACGACTATCTCAAGAACAAGTTGCGGGCGATCGGCTATGCGGAATGGAACGACGTGAAACGCATTCCGTGCCACACCTTGATTCCGGCAGCCGATAAATATGTCATGCAATACCCGCCGGGCACCGGCTTTGCGCTGGCGCTGTTCCGCGAGGGGTTTCAGGTGATCCCGTTCTATGTGCTGGCGAACCTGACGATCCTTGCCTTTGCGCTGCTGGCCTTGTTTCGCGCACGCGACCCGGCCTCGCTCGCGCTGGCCGCGGCATTTGGGCTTGCTGCGCTCTACTTGATGATCAATCCGAGCAAGGCGAGCTATTCGGTGCCGCCGACCATGATGGTGTGTGCGGCCGCTGGCTTTCTGACCGCGAGATTCCTTGCAAAGCCGCCACGGCAGGGGCTCCTTCTGATCGCGCTGGTGGGCCTGCTGATCGGCGTCTCCGTCAATTTCCGCTTGCCCAATTTGTTTCTGGCCGCAGGCTATTGCCTGTATCTTGCCGGCGCGTTCCTGCTGGCGCGCAACAAGGAGACTTTCCTGCAGGGGACATCGTTCGGTATCGCCTTCCTGATCGGGATCGCGCCGACCTTGATCGCGAACACGATCAACGCAGGGGGTCCGTTCTCGACCACCTATGGCAGCGTCGATGCCCTGCCGCCCGAGGTGAACACCAGCGTCCTGTTAAGCTATTTCGTTGACGTTCAGTTCACCTTGCTGGCGATATCGGCGATCTGGACCGCCTGGCTATGGCGGGCCAATCAAGGCCGCGCCAAGCATGTTGCAATTCTGGTTGCCCTAAATCTCGCGGTAAACCTGATTTTCTTCATGACCCATCCGATATTTACGCCATATTATATCATTCCGATCGACATGCTCTCGCTCTGGACTTTGCTGTTCGCAACGCTCGATCTGCGCGGCGAACGGGCCGCGGACAGTGCGGCTTTCCTTCAACCGGCCAACGCCTGATTGCGGTATGACGCGCCATGGACGGACTTAATTCGGTGAGCGTGCGATGACGGTGCCGGCGCTGCGGGTTGCGGTTCTGGTGCCGTGCTTCAATGAGGAAGCCGCGGTCGCTACCGTGGTCTCCGATTTCCGCAAGGCGCTGCCGACGGCAGAGATTTTCGTCTACGACAATAATTCCAGGGACCGCACCGTCGAGGTGGCGCGCGCGGCTGGCGCCATCGTGCGCAGCGAGCGCCGCCAGGGCAAGGGACATGTGGTGCGGCGCATGTTTGCCGATGTCGATGCCGACGTCTATCTGCTGGTCGATGGTGACGCGACCTATGATGCACCGAGCGCCCCGCGAATGATCGATGCGCTGGTCAACGATCATCTCGATATGGTGGTGGGCTTTCGCGTCGACCAGTCGGTCGCCGCCTACCGGCCCGGCCACCGCACCGGCAACTGGATGCTGACGAGCTTCCTTTCCGCGGTGTTCGGCCAGGCGTTCAAGGATATCCTTTCCGGCTACCGCGTGTTCTCGCGCCGGTTCGTCAAATCCTTTCCGGTGCTGTCAGACGGTTTCGAGATCGAAACCGAGCTCAGCGTGCATGCGCTCGAACTGGCGCTGCCGGTGGTGGAAATCGAGACGCCTTATTATGCCCGCCCCGAAGGCTCGTTCAGCAAGCTGAACACCTGGCGCGACGGTTTCCGGATTCTCGGCACGATCCTGAAGCTATACCGGTCGGAAAAGCCGCTGCGGTTCTTCACGGTCATCGGCATATTCCTGATGCTGGTTTCGATCGGCCTCGCGATTCCCGTGATCATCACCTATCTCGAGGAAGGCCTCGTTCCGCGGCTACCGACTGCAGTGCTGTCGATGGGGCTGATGATCGTGGCGGTGCTGTCGGTAAGCTCGGGGCTGGTGCTGGATACGGTGACGCGCGGTCGCCGTGAAATGAAGCTTTTGGCCTACCTGTCCCAGCCCGCCATCAAAAGGGATTAAGGCAATACGGGGATTGCTGCCTCCGGCAATGGACCGCGCCGCCGCCAGATGCTATCCCGCGCCCCATCATGAGCGAACTTGACGTTACCATCCTGGCCGAAACACCAAAGGACGCGCAGGCGATCGAACGCCTGCACGAGCGCACATTCGGTCCCGGCCGTTTCGTGCTGAGCGCCTACCGCCTGCGCGAGCATGTCGATCACCTGCTCGACCTCTCGTTCACGGCGCGGATCGGCACATTGCTGGTCGGCTCGGTGCGCCAGTTGCCAATCTGTATCGGCGACACGCCCGCCCTGATGCTCGGGCCGTTGACGGTCGAGCCACCGTTCCGGAAGCGCGGTGTCGGCCGCATGCTGCTCGATCGCTCGCTGCAGGACGCCAAGGCCAAGGGCCATCGGCTGGTTATTCTGGTCGGCGACGAGCCCTATTACAACCGCGTCGGCTTCAAGGTGATCCCGAAGGGGCGGGCGATCATGCCGGGTCCCGTCGACTACAGCCGCCTCCTGGTAGCCGAACTGGTCGAGGGCGCGTTCGATGGCGTCTCCGGCGATATCCGGCCGGACTGGCGCAAGGCGCGACAAGCGTAGCGCATCGGTCGCGCCGCTCGGCGACGCTCTCAGGTCAGTGAGACGGTTTCCTTCTGACGCCGGTCGTCTCTCCGGCAGGCCGGGTACCGCCTGCGGCCTGCTGCAATTCGTGCCGGAATTCCTCGCGCCTTTCGTGGATGGACGCGACGACCAGCCCCATGGCCACACCGAGGCCGATCAGGGCGGCTTCTGATAACAACAAGCTTGCCTCGATGGTCTCGGGCACGGCGTCGGTAACGCCGATCTGGTAAAGATGCCGCGCATGGTCGGCGTCACGGGCGCGCGACACCACCAGCATGTCCTGCCTGAGCGCACGGACCTGCGCGACAATCTCGTCGATGCCCTTGGCTTCGCTGATCGTGACGATGACGGCCGCGGCTTCCATGAGGCCGCAGCTCTTCAAAAACTCCGGATTTGTCGCGTCACCATAATAAACCGTGCGGCCCTGCCTTCGCTGCTCCGGAACGGCTGCGGCGTCATTATCGACGGCAATGTACTGGAATTTGTGCCGATCGAGCATGGTGCAGACGACCTGTCCCACGCGGCCATGTCCGATGACTATGGCGTGGTTGGTGCCTCCGCTCGGCGCAACGGAAAGTTCGGGGTCGAGTGGCTTGTCTTCGCGCACCATTGGCGTCAGCCGCCGCGCGACATGGGAGAGCGCTGGAATGAGCATCATGGTCAGCGATGTCAGCGCGACCGTGAAGCTCGACACCTTGGCATCGATCAGACCAAGCGTCGTCGCCATGCCGATGGCGACGAAGGCGAACTCGCCGCCCGGGCCGAGCAGGAGGCCGGTTTCGATGGATGCCCGCCAGGAAAGGCGAAACAGCCGGGCGAGGGCGATGAGGATGATGGATTTCACGGCAACGAGCGCGGCGGCACTTCCAAGCAGCCAGACCGGATCGCGGGCAAGCTCGCGGAAGTCGATCTTCATGCCGACCGTAAAAAAGAACAGGCCCAGCAGGAGACCCTTGAAAGGATCGATGGCGGTCTCGATCGCCTTGCGGAATTCAGTCTCGGCGAGCAGCAGGCCGGCGATGAAGGCGCCAAGCGCCATCGAGAAGCCGGCCGCCGCGGCGGCCACCCCGGTTGCGACGATCACGAACAGCGTGGTGGCCACGAACAGGTCGCTCATGCCCACGGATGCAACCAGCCGGAACAGCGGCCGCATCACCACGCGGCCGACGATGACGATCACGCCGAGTGCAATGGCGGCATTGGCGAGCGCCAGCAGGAGCGTGCCGGCAACCGAACCGGATTCGCCGGCGCCGAAAATCGAGATGAACAGCAGGAGCGGCGCCACCGCCAGGTCCTGCGCCAGCAGGATCGCGAAACTGGCGCGGCCCGCGCTTGTGTTCAGTCGCCCCTGTCTGGAGAGCACATCGACGACGATGGCGGTCGACGACAGCGCCAGGCAGGCACCGACGATGAGCGGTACCGGCGGCTTGCCGCCCGCCAGGATCACGACGGCGCCGATTGCGGCTGCGGAGAACACGATCTGCAGGCTGCCCAGTCCGAAAACCAGGCGGCGCATCGTCTTCAACCGCTCATAGGACAGTTCCATGCCGATCAGGAACAGCAGGAACACGATGCCAAGATCCGCGATACCGGCGACGTTCCTGGCGTCGACCACGCTGAACCAGTACAGGAACGGGAATTGGCCGATAAACGAACCGAGGCCCAGCGGACCGAGGATCGCGCCCGCTACGAGATAGCCGAGGACGGGATTGAAGCCGAACCGGCGCACCAATGGAATGACGATGCCCGCAGTGCCGAGCAGAACGAGAGCATCGCTGTAGACCGGAATGTTGATCGGCGAGGGCATCTATCCGTGTTCGTCAGCTCGCGTCGGGCAAGGGCATATCCTCAACGGTGCGGTATCCGAATCCGGTATCCACCGTCACCACGCCGACGTTAGCTGGTACCACCAGCCAACGCCACCCATCAGCGCCTGACCTAGAACTTCAGATTGGCAAACGCGCGCACGCCGATGCCCGGCAACAGGACTTCGTCCTTGTTGTAGGAGACCGAGTTGCGGATGTTCTCGTTCAACAGGTTGTTGCCGACGAGGCCGACCGTCATTTCCCTCGCGCCGAACCAGGATGGATCGAGCTTCGTCTTGTAGCTGACCTCCGCCTTCAACAAATTATAGCCTGCGGTTGGCGTCTCGCCGATCGGGGCGATATCGTTCTGCGCGAAGGCGTGCAGCAGGTTGATCCGTGTCAGCCAATTGGCATCGCGCCAGAACAGGCCGCCACCGACGCGCACCGGCGGAATTCGCGGAACATTGGTGCCATCGCTGAAGGTCGCGCGCACGACATCGAACTGGCTCTCGACGCCCCAGATGCCGCCGTTGAGGGGGCCGACGTCCAACTGGCTCTGGAATTCGCCGCCACGGAAAGTAGCGTCGCGCTGCGAATAGATCGCCTGCTTCAGTTCAAGTGGAAACGCCGGGTCGGCGGGACCGACACAAGTGACATCCTCGCACGTGTTGCCGGTCAGCCGGCGGAAAATGAAGCCGTTGAACTTGGTGTAGTAAGCCGTCGCTTCGAACCTCAAGGGCCCAGTCGCGCGTCGTAATCCGACCTCGATCGATTTGGCGGTTTCGATGCCGAGATTGGGATTGCCGATATCGAACGTGGCGGTCGCATCGTGCGCGCCGCGCGAAAACAGCTCGGCCGGTTTGGGTGCGCGTTCGACGTATTGCCCGGTAATGCTGGCGACAAGACCCCATGGCAGGTCCTGGAGCAGACCTATGCTCGCGCTCTTCGGCGTGAAATGCAGGTTGCGCGGCGTGGCGGGACCGATGGCGGCCGGGTCGACGTTGAGGTCGAACACGTCGGGAATGAACTCCGGCGTCGTTCCCGTCAGATTGACGCGCTCGACGCGCCCGGCAATCTGCGCCTTGGTGGTTTCGGTGAATTTCAGTTCGTTGAAGACGTAGCCGGCAACCCTGTTGTTCCTGTTGGGATCCCACAATCCGTTGAGCGGGCTGGTTGGATCGTCCGGGCTTGGCGCCGTCAGTTCCTGATGCCCTGCCTGCAGGCCGAAAGCCGTCGTCACCGCCGCAAAGCGCGCGTTGAACGGCATCATCTGGACTTCGAGACGGCCTTCCTGTTCCTTGTTGGTGAATTGCTGCCGGATGCCGACGGTGGAGGGATCGGCGGGATCGGCAAGTCCGATCTCGTTATGGTGATAGTCGGTGGCGCCCGCCCAGAAGCGGACGGCGTCGATCGCCGCGGCATCCGGCCGGTATTCGCCCTTGGCGGTGAATTTGGTCTGATGGCCGTCGATCCGTGTCTGGTGATCGGCGCCGTCGATGCCGGGGATGCGATAGAGCGTGTCGTTCTGCGTGATCGCAGCGCCGATGAAGCCGCCCTGGAAGATGTAAGAGCCGCCGATCGACGCACCGTCCGCCTGCATCGCTGAATTCGGCTGCCGGCCGTTGACCGGCCGGGTCTGGTCGAACAGATAGGGATAGCTCGGGATGCTGTAGTCGCTCGCCTTGCGACCATAGGCATCGGCGTGGAATGCAAAATTGCCGCCGCCGGTATCGAGCAGAATACCGCTATCGACACCCCGGTCGACCGAACTCACGGACGTTCGCGTCTCGACGTTGACGCATGACGATGTTTGCGCGTTCGCCAGCGGCGCCTTCGCGGGCAGCCCATAGCTCTGGAATGGTACGGCGGCGCAGGTGGGCAGCGCATCCGGGATGCGATTGTTGGTCGCGCTGACGACGCCGCCGATCGATGTCGAACCGTAACGCATCGCCGCCGGACCGCGGATGACTTCGACCTGGTTCGTCGCCAGCGGGTCGATCGGCACGAAATGATCTTCGCCGAGATCGGAGGCGCCGCCGGCGTTGTTGCCGTTCTCGATGATGCCGACGCGATTGACGTCCAGGCCCCGGATGATCGGTCGGCTGGAGGCACCGGGCGCAAAGGTGGAGCCGGTAATGCCGGGCTTCGAGAACAGGAGATCGCCGAGCTGGGCGGTGCCTTGGCGGCGGATCTCCTCGTTGGGCACCACCGTGACGGTCGCAAATTGATCCGTGACGATGGGGAGCACGCCTTGTTGAGGTTGTTGAGGCGCAGGAGCAGTCGGCGCCGGTTGTGGCTGCGGCGCGCGCTCGCGTCTGGCCGCGGTGCGGGCGACGCGCACCGGCGTGCGCGAAGGCACAACGGCTCGCCGCCGTACGATCGGGCTTGGCGCCGTCACGGTGATTTCAGGCAGTTGTGTCGAGGCGGATGGCGCTGCCGCATTCTGTGCCAGCGCGCCGTCGGCCATCGCGCATAGCAATAGCCAGCTTGCTCCACCGAAATGGAACGCTCGTTTCTTCTGTGATGTCATTGTCCCGATCCTGATTCCGTCGATGTGCGACGGATCGATTCCGATTTTCCCTCGGGAAACCACGCGGCGCGCGGCAATCCCTCGGGAGTGCATCAATCAATCGAGGTCAGGAGGCGGGAGGCGCGCGGGACTGGAATGCGCGATGCACTGCGCCGAGATGCGAGAATTCGGCGCCAGTGGTCAGGTGCAGAAGCTCGACCGCCTGCGGCAGCTCCAGCAGCGGCGGCGTGGCGAACATGAAATTGTTCGCCAGCGAGATGACGGCGCAGATCGCGCAATCGGAGGCGTGCCGGTCGGTATCGTGGTTGGAAGGCTGCTGTGCGGCTTCGGAATGCGCCGCTTGCGCGGCCAGCGTAACGGCAATGGCGAGGTCCGCTTCGGCCGTCCCAGTCTGAATAGCCGGTGCGGCCTGGACGGCGACTCCGTGAAAATGCCCGAACGACAACACAAACTGGATCGCGAGCGCAAACAGCGCCAGCCGCGAGCCGTGCTTGAGGTGTTTCCGGAACCAGTTCACGACGTACGCCTTCCCCGAACGGCCAAGGTGCCCCAAAGCTGTCTTGGTCGCCCAATGTTATATTATAACATCGGAAGGGAATGGTGATGTCAACCGTAGCTCAGCGAGCCCGGCGCAATCCGCGAACGTTGTGTGATTGGTGCAACGGCCGAGTGATCGCAGCCCGGATTGTGCTCCGCTCCATCCGGCTGCAAGGCTTCGTCAAGTCGACAACGCGCTGGGTCTCAGCGCCCCTCGCGCACCCAGGTCGCCGCGAATGCGCCGAGCAGCAGCAACAGCCCGATAAGCCCCGCGAACATCGGCAGCACGCCGACGCCCTTGACGACGCTGGCGTCGCGCATTTTGACGCCCATCCAGCCGTCGCCGTGGAAGATGCCGGAGGCACGCACCGGCACGACGCGCGGGAGATCGATGCTGCCGCCGTCGACCACGCGGCGGGCGTCGCCGCCGGTGGCCTGCGCCAGCGGCTTCAGCATCTCGGTCGTGGAAGTGACTTCGGAAAATTCCTTCGGGTTGGTCGGCCCGACATTGATCAGGGCTTTCAGCGCGCCATCGGTTGCCTGCCACAGGCCGAGTTCGTTGGCGGGAAGGGTGGAGCGCCAGGTGCCGGGATCGCTGGCGGTCAGCGTGAGTTCCCTGGTGGCGCCGCTCGGCGACGTCACGGTCACCGGCGGCACGTTGTCGGCCATGGTCTGGCGCAGCACCACGAGGTCCTTGCCCTGGATCTGCAGGCGCAGCGCCTCTTCGTCCAGATCAGGCTGCTTCATCAGCCAGTGCGACGTCCGCCGCAGCAGATCCAGATGCGGCCCGCCGCCTTCATAGCCGCGCGCCCAAAGCCAGATGTGGTCCGACAGCAGAAGCGCGACGCGGCCTTCGCCGAAGCGCGACAGCAGCAGCAGCGGCTTGCCGTCGGCGCCGGTCATGACGGGCGCGCCGACCGCGTTGCGTGTATCCACCGTGCGGAAGAAGCGGCTCCAGTGCGGCGGCTCGCTCGCCGAGCCCTCGAGGCCGCGCGTCACCGGATGGCGCTTACCGGCGTCGCTCAGATGCGCATAGAACGGTTTTTCAGTGACGCCGACCGGTTCGGCCGGCAACACCGTGTCGAGCGGCGTGCGCCAGATGCTGGTGGTGGAGGCGTAATCGGGTCCCGCCGATACCAGCACGGCGCCGCCGGCGCGGACATAGCGCGCGATGTTGTCGAAATAGGCGATCGGCAGCACGCCCTGGCGGGCGTAGCGGTCGAAGATGATCAACTGGAATTCGTTGATCTTCTGCTGGAACAATTCGCGCGTCGGAAACGCGATCAGCGACAATTCGTTGATCGGCGTGCCGTCCTGCTTCTCCGGCGGGCGCAGAATGGTGAAATGCACGAGGTCGATGCTGGCGTCGGACTTCAAGCAGATTGCGCCAGGTACGCTCGCCGGAATGCGGCTCGCCGGACACCAGCAGCACGCGCAGCTTGTCGCGCACGCCCTCGATCGCGACCACGGCGCGGTTATTGACCAGCGTCAGCTCGTTCTCGAGCGGTGAAGCCTCGATCTCGACGATGTTCGATCCGGCATGCTTGATGTCGACCTCGACATTGGAGGTCTGGCCGCTCACGAGCGTGCGCTCGCTGATGACCTCGCCGTCACGGCGCACCACGATCCTGGCGCGCTGGCCGGAGACGCCCTGGTCGTCCAGCCGGTAGGTGATGGTCTGGGGCTGTCCGACGATGCCGAACCGCGGCGCGGCCGAAATCGCGATACGACGATCGCGCTCGTCCTTGGCCCCGGTGACGAGTGCGTGCACCGGCGCCTGGAAACCAAGGGCTGTGGCATTGGCCGGAATGTCATGCACCCGGCCATCCGTGATCAGGAATGCGCCGGCGACGCGATCGACCGGAACGTCCGACAGTGCCGAGGACAATGCGCCGAACAATTTGGTGCCGTCGGTTTCGCCGTCGGCCTGTCCGGCCTCGACGACGCGGACTTCCAGCCCCTTGATCTTTTTCAGCGTGTCGACCAGCGCCTCCTGCGCCTTGGCCGTCTCCTGGTTGCGGGTGCCGAAGTTCTGGCTCGGACTCTTGTCGATCACGACGGCGGCGACCGAGGATAGCGGCTCGCGGTCCTCGCGGGTGAAGGAGGGATTGGCAAGCGCGAGCAGGATCAGCGCCAGCGCCGCGACGCGCACGGCGGCGCCGCGAGACCGCCCGAGCAGCAGCAGCACCGAGATCGCGACGATCGCCGCCAGCGCGATCCAGAGCACGATCGTCGGAACGAGGGGGGTGAACGCGATGCCGTAATTCATGGCCTATTGTCCCAACCGCTCGATCAGGGCGGGCGCGTGGACCTGATCAGCCTTGTAGTTGCCGGTCAGGGTGTACATCACGATGTTGACGCCGGAGCGGAAGGCGAATTCGCGCTGGCGCGGCTCGCCCGGCGTCAGCGGCAACATCGGCTGCCCGTCCGGGCGGTGCGCCCAGGCGCCGGCGAGATCGTTCGAGGTGATGATGATGGGCGAGACCCCATCGCCGCCGCGCGCCGGGCGCGAGGCTGCGTCGTCGTCTTCCTCGCGCGGCAGGGTCTCGACCCAGGTCTGGCCGGTGTTGAAGCGGCCGGGGAAGTCGCGCAGCAGGTAGAACGTCTTGGTCAGCACGTGCTCGCGCGGCACCGGCTCGAGTTCAGGTACGTCGAGGGAGGAGAGAATTTCGCGCAAGGTGCGCATGCCCGGCGTCTGCGCGGCACCGTTCTCGCCGGGCGGCGCCTCGATGGCGTCGCGGGTGTCGAACAGCACCGTGCCGCCCTGCTTCATGTAGGCGTCGATGCGGTTGATGGCGTCCTGCGGCGGCTTCGGTGTACCCGGCACGATCGGCCAGTAGATCAGCGGGAAGAACGCCAGTTCGTCGCGCGTCGGATCGACGCCGACGGGATCGCCGGCCTCCAGCGCCGTGCGCTGCGCGAGGAACAGCGTCAGTCCGGCCATGCCGGCCTTGACGATGGAATCGACATCGGCATTTCCCGTAACGACGTAGGCAAGGCGCGTCTGCGCTACCGCCTTGATGGCAAATTCATCTTTGCTTTCGGCACGCGTCGGCGAAGGCGCGATCGAGGCCGCAGACAGAATCAGGGCCAGCAGAACGGTGGCAGCCGCCGTGCGCCGCCGCCACAAGGCGGCCAGGCCCGCACCCAGTATCGCGATCACTACCGCATCGATCAGGAACAGCACCAGCGACGACGACAGCAGAATGCCGCGCAAATCGCGCGGTTCGGCGTTGGTGTAGCTGGCGCGCTGCGCGCGCAAGGAAGATGTATCGAGCGCCGCGATGCGGTCGGCCGGAGCCAGCGTGTTGACCGCGATCGGGCCATCAGCCGAGCCGTAGAAGCCCGGCGGATGATCCGCCGTGGCGCGGTCGCGATAATCCGCCGACATCGGCTTGGCGGTCGAGGGCGGGGGTCCGAATGCGCCGAAGCCGTCGAGGGTGCGCAGCGGTGCCACGGTCTCGACATTGGTCGCCTCGCTTGCAACGCCCGCGCCGGGCTTCGAAGTGTAGCCGGACATGTCGACCATCCGCCGCAGCATCTCGACGAAGCTGCCGGACATCGGCAAATCCGACCAGCGCGAATCGGCGCCGACATGGAACAGGCTGATAACGCCCTTGCCGCGATGCTCGCCGGTGACCAGTGGCGTGCCGTCTTCCAGCGACGCCCAGGTCTTGGTGGCGAGCACGGCGTCCGGCTCGGCCAGCACCTGCCGGTTCACGGTGATGTCTTTTGGCACCGCGAGGCCCGCGAACGGACCGTCGGCGGCGAAGGAAGCCAGATGCTGCGGCTTTTCCCAGGTCAGGCTGCCGCCGAGGATGCGGCCGCCGCGGCGCAGTTTCACCGGCACCAGATCGTCATCGGCATGCGCCAGGCGGGGGCCTGCGAAACGCACCAGCACGCCGCCCTGATCGATCCAGGCATTGAGCCGCTCGCGGATTTCCGGCGACAGCGCGCCGACATCGGCGAGCACGATCATGGGCAGCCGCTGATCGAGGAACTGCGCGATCACCTGTTGCGGCGCGCCGCGATCGCCCAGCCGTATGTCGGCGAACGGCGACAAGGCGCGGGTGAGATAGAAGGTCGATGCCAATAGCGGCTGGGCGGTGTCGCTGGTTGCGCCGGTGACGACGCCGACGGCGCGCCGCCGCCACCTTTTGTCGAGCAGTTGCACCGCGCCGGCCGATCGTTCGCCCGATATTTCCAGCCGCGAAATGTCGTTGCGCAGTTCGACCGGCAGATCGAACGCCGCTTCGCTCTCGCGATCCTGCATGCCGAACGCGTAGCGCGCCTCGCCGATCGGCGAGCCCTTGGCGTCGATCGCGCGGACCACGCCGGCGGCGACGCCGCCGGTGGTGCGCAGCACCTTGACCGTCATCTTCGCCGCGGCATTTTCGGCGGCGACGAGCGCCTGCGCCGGGGCGGCGCCGCCCTCGAACACCGTCAGCTTGCGCTCGCCGATGGTCTTGCCGAGAGTTTCGACGAAATCGGCGCCGCGCCCGGTGTCGACGCCGTCGGACAGCCACGCGATCTCGGCATCGCCGGTCGCCTTCAGGAAACGGTCGAGCGCGCCAAGCGTGTCGACGCGGTCGACCGAATACGGCTTTGGCGCAATCTGACGCAGCGCGACTCGCGCGGTGCCGGCCGGCATCAGCGTGATATCGCGCGCAGGATCGGAGAGCGGAACCAATGCGACGCCGCGGCGGTCATTGTCCGCATTGGCGATCAGTTCGTCCGCGGCCTTGATCCTGGTGTCCCAGCTTGCCGCTGCGCTCCAGCCGTCGTCGAGCAGGATCACCAATGGCGCGTTGCTGCCGCCGACGCCGGTCTGCGGATTCCAGATCGGGCCCGCGGCGGCAAGGATGACCAGCGCGGCGGCGGCAAGCCGCAGCAAGGTCAGCCACCATGGCGTCCGCGACGGGGTTTCTTCCCGCGGCCTGATATCGAACAACAGCCGCGTCGGCGGAAATTCGATCCGCCGCGGCCGTGGCGGCATGACGCGCAGCAGCCACCACAACACCGGCAGGCTCAACAGGCCGAGCAGCAGCAGCGGTTGTGCAAAGGTAAGAGGGAGCCCCGCGATCATGCGCTGCGCCCCGCCTTGACGGTTGAACTGTGTACGCTTCCCTTGGCTGCCATCATGCCCGAATGCAGGAACAGCAGGAGTTCGGCGGCGGAACGGCTGGTTGTGTGGGTCGAGAACAACCAGTCCAGCCGGTTGGTCTCGCTGCGGATTTCGTCGCGATGAAGTGCTACGCGCGCGACATAGTCGTTCGCCCAGCTCTCGGCGCGGCCGGCGGTGATGACGCCGAACCCTTCCGGCTCGACGAATTCGATCCGGCCCGCATAAGGAAAGGTTTCTTCGGCGGGATCGACGACCTGGATCAACGAACCATGGGCGCCGGAAGCCGAAAGCCCTGCGAGCATCAGCCTGATCTCGCTCATCGGCGACCACAAATCGGACAGCACGACAATTTCGGACAGCGCCGACGGGACAAAGGACGGCGGCAGGCTGGCGCGCACGGCATCGTCGTGCAGCATCGCCTGCGCCATCTTGTCGATCACGTTGCGGCTTGCGGTCGGATTCATCAGGCCGGGAATGCCGACGCGTTCGCCGCCCGAAACCAGCAGTTCGGCAAGCGCGAATGTAACGATCAGGCCGCGCTCCAGCTTGCTGTCGCGCGCGCCCCTGGAAGCAAACGCCATCGACAGCGAACGGTCGGGCCACAGCCACACGGTGTGGGCGGCCTCCCACTCCTGCTCGCGGACATAGAGATGATCGTCGCGCGCCGAGCGGCGCCAGTCGACGTTCTGCGACGGCTCGCCGGAGACGAAGCGGCGGTATTGCCAAAAGCTCTCGCCGGCGCCGGCGCGGCGCCTGCCATGCAGGCCATGGATGACGTTGGCAGCGATGCGGCGGGCTTCGAGCACGAGACGGGGGAGCGAAGCGGCGAGCGTTCGGCTTTCGCCATCGGCACGTCGGATTGCAAGAATCTCCCTGGTCTCGTGGCTGGTCTCTGCGGCCATCAACCGATCCGCGTCTTCAATTGTCTGATTACGTCGGGAATGGTGCGGCCTTCCGCGCGCGCCGAGAAGGTCAGCGCCATGCGGTGCTTGAGAATCGGCTCGGCGAGATCAAGCACGTCGTCGATCGAGGGCGCGAGGCGGCCGTCGAGCAGGGCGCGGGCGCGGACCGCCAGCATCAGCGACTGGCTGGCGCGCGGACCCGGTCCCCAGGCGATCAGCTTGTCGCCGCCATCTTCGGAACTCGGGCGCGCGGCGCGCACCAGCGACAGGATCGCCTCGACGACGCTGTCGCCGACCGGCAGGCGGCGTACCAGCCGCTGCGCCGCGATCAGGATTTCCGCGTTCATCGACGCCTTGGCGAGGGTCTCGTCCGCACCGGTCGTTTCAAACAGGATGCGGCGTTCGGCATCGCGATCGGGATAATCGACGTCGATCTCCATCAGGAAGCGGTCGAGCTGCGCCTCGGGCAGCGGATAGGTGCCTTCCTGCTCCAGCGGGTTTTGCGTGGCGAGCACGTGGAACGGCTTGGGGAGGTCATGCCGCGCGCCTGCAACGGTGATGTGCTGTTCCTGCATGGCTTGCAGCAGCGCCGATTGGGTACGCGGGCTGGCGCGGTTGATTTCGTCGGCCATCAAAAGCTGCGCGAACACCGGTCCGGAGATGAAGCGGAACGAGCGCTTGCCGGAATTGCTCTCGTCGAGCACCTCGGCGCCGAGAATATCCGACGGCATCAGGTCCGGCGTGAACTGGATGCGCTTGGCGTCCAGCCCGAGCGTAACGCCCAGGGTTTCGACCAGCTTGGTCTTGGCGAGGCCGGGAACACCGATCAAGAGCGCGTGGCCGCCGGACAGGATCGTCACCAGGGTGTTTTCGATCACCCGCTCCTGGCCGAAGATGACGGTGGAGATGGCTTCCTTCGCGGCGCGGATCTGGCCGGCGACCTGCTCCGCCGACCGGACGATCGCGTCCTCGAGTTTCTCGACACCGTCTGCACTCGCCATGTCTTTCTCCTTCACCGTCTAACGGCTTGATGACACCGCTGGTTGCGTCGTCATGCCATGAACCTCATGCTAATCCTGTGCAAAGGCCATGTATTCGTTGAATTAAACTATCCCCACATTATCGGTGTTTCGGGGTATGAACTGCATCACGATATGGCGACTTGATCCGCAATAATACGGACCAGATCGTCGGGAACACATATCGGAAGACTTGCACCAATCGTGCCAGACCGAGGCGCTCAGACTCAGGCAAACACTCAGGGCAAACAATGGCGAAGCAAGGGCAAACCAGCGGCCAGGGTCTCGAAGGGCTAACCGTCGCTGCGCGGGAAGCCTCCAACGCCACTCCGGCCGGAAGGGGACTGCCTCCGGTCCATCTGTGGAATCCGCCGTTCTGCGGCGATCTCGATATGCGAATCGCCGGCGATGGTACCTGGTTCTACATGGGCACGCCGATCGGGCGGCCGGCGCTGGTGCGCCTGTTCTCGACCATCCTGAAGCGCGAGGACGGCAAGCACTTTCTCGTGACCCCGGTCGAGAAGGTCGGCATTCGAGTCGACGACGCGCCTTTCCTCGCGGTGGAGATGCAAAAGGAGGCTGATGATCGCGGCCGGCTATTGCGCTTTCGCACCAATGTCGACGATTGGGTGCCATGCGATTCCGGACACCGCCTGCGATTCGAGATGGCCGCCGACGGCGGGCTGACGCCCTACCTGCACGTCCGCGCCGATCTGTGGGCGAAAGTGACCCGCGCGCTCTATTACGATCTGGTTGACATGGGGGAAGAGCGGGTGGTCGATGGTCAGCCGATGTTCGGAATCGAATCCGGCGGCGAATTCTTTGCGATGGCGGATGCGAAGCAGGTGAGGGACGCGGTTTGAACGAGCCGATGCTGAAAAAGATCGAAGCGGCTCCGGTCAACTCGGCGGAATTTTTCGCGCGGAGCCAGGCGCGGCTGAATTTCGACGTGCCGCCCGGCCTGGTCGATCCCAACATCATTCCGAAAACCGGCGATGAGGGCAACGATCGCATGCTCGAGATCGTGGCGCGCGAGCAGCCGGTGCGCCCGGCGGCGGTGCTGATCCCGGTGGTCGATCACCGCGAGCCGACCGTGTTGCTGACGCAGCGCTCGCCGCATCTGTCCAGCCACGCCGGCCAGATTTCCTTTCCCGGCGGCAAGATCGACGCCACCGATGCTTCCCCGCTCGACGCCGCCTTGCGCGAGGCAGAGGAGGAAGTCGGTCTCAAGCGCGACTTCATCGAGCCGATCGGCTATCTCGACCTCTATGGAACCGCCTTCGGGTTTCGCATCCTGCCGACGGTGGCGCGCGTCAAACCCGGCTTCAAGCTGACGATCAATGAAGGCGAGGTGGTCGACGCCTTCGAGGTGCCGCTGGCGTTCCTGATGAATCCCGAGAACCATCAGATCCATTCCAAGGAATTCCGCGGCATGGAGCGCTCCTATTACGCCATGCCATTCGCCGAGCGTTACATCTGGGGCGCGACCGCGGGAATTCTGCGCGTGCTGTATGAGCGGATTTATCTCGCATGATCCGTCCGGTTCTGACCGAAGTCGGAATTTTCCTGATCCCGTTCGCGGTCTATGCGCTGTTCCTGATTGCCACCCGTTCCGGAGTATTGGTGTCGTCGTCCTGGCCGGTGCATCTTGTCGCCAAGCTGGTGCTGGGATCGCTGCTGCTGGTCGTGATCAGCTTCGTCCTGCTCGCGCAATTCTCCGGCGCGCCGCCGGACTCGACCTACGTTCCCGCGCACATGGAAAACGGCAAGCTGGTTCCCGGAGTTCGAAAAATGAGCGAGGCCCGCGTGCTGTCGGATGCGCCCTGGCTCAGATCCGGTCCGGCCGCGCGCGTGCTCGCGTTGCTCAATGGCGATGGCGAGGAAGCCCGCGTGGTCGGCGGCGCGGTGCGCAATGCGTTGCTGAATATTCCCCTCGGCGACATCGATATCGCAACCACGGCGCTGCCGGACGAGGTCGTCCGCCGCACCAAGGCGGCCGGCATCAAATGCGTGCCGACCGGCATCGACCACGGCACGGTCACGCTGGTCGTCGAATCGCATCCGTTCGAGGTCACGACCTTGCGCGAGGATACCGAGACTTTTGGCCGCAAGGCTAAAGTCGCGTTCGGGCGCGACTGGGTTCGCGACGCGGAACGGCGCGACTTCACCATCAACGGGCTTTCGGTCGATGCCGACGGCATCGTGCATGACCATGTCGGCGGACTTGCCGATATCGAAGCCAAGCGCGTGCGCTTCATCGGCGATGCCGGCCAGCGCATCGCCGAGGACTACTTACGCATCCTGCGCTTCTTCCGCATGCATGCCGCCTACGGGGCGGGTGAGCCCGACCGTGCCGGATATCTCGCCTGCATCGACGGCCGCGAGGGCCTTGCGAGCCTTTCCGCCGAACGCGTGCGCATGGAAATGTTGAAGCTGCTGGTCGCCGAAGGCGCCGCGATTGCGGTGCAGGCGATGGCGGATGCCGGGCTGCTGCTGCCGATCTTCGGCGGCGTCGCCTACACCGGAACCTTCGCGGCGATGATCGCGACTGAACGCGCGCTCGGGCTATCGCCGAACGCCGTGCGCCGGCTCGCCGCGCTTACGGTCGCCGTCACCGAGGACGCCAGGCGCATCTCGGCGCGGCTTCGCCTTTCCAATGCGGAAACCAAGGCGCTGGACTCGATGGGCCATCGCTGGTGGCGGTTGGCCAGCAAGGACGAGGCGCGGGCACGGCAGCTTCTCTACCGGCTCGGCGAGGACCCCTACCGCGACCGGCTGATGCTGGCATGGGCGCGCGCAGGCGGCATCGGCAATGGCGCCGCGCGCTGGCACGACCTCGCAACCTTGCCGCAGCGCTGGAGCGCGCCGAAATTTCCGCTGCGGGCGGCCGATTTCATCTCCCGCGGCATTGCCGAAGGCCCCGCGCTCGGTCACGTGCTGACGCTGGCGGAAGACGCCTGGTTGGCTGCGGATTTTCCGCTTGAATCATCCGCGCTTGCCGCGATCGCCGACCAGACCGCCGCGCGTTTCACCCGCGATCACCGGCTGTGAGTGTTCTCGCCGGCTTCGCCGACATTTCGCTCGGCCAACTCGTGCTGGTCGGCGGCATGGCGCTGTTTGCGTCCATCATCGGCGGTCTTGCCGGCTATGGCACCGGCGCCTTGATGCCGCTGGTGCTGGTGCCGCTGGTCGGCGCCGAGCCCGTGGTGCCGATCATCGCGATATCGGCGATCATCACCAATATCAGCCGCTTCGTGGCCTATTTCCGTTACGCCGACCGGCGCCGCGCGCTGATCGTGATCGCCGCCGCCGCGCTGACCACCGCGCTCGGCGCCTACGGTTACACGCGGCTGACCAGTGCCGGCGCGGCGCTGGTGATCGGCGGCATGCTGATGCTGAGCGTGCCGCTGCGCCGGTTGGCCAGGAAGCGCGAGATCAGGATTGGCGATACCGGCCTCGGCGCGAGTGCGGTGGGCTATGGCGTGCTGGTCGGCGGCACGTCAGGCTCCGGCGTGATCCTGCTGTCGCTGTTGATGGCGTCGGGGCTCGAGGGCGCGGCGGTGATTGCCACCGACGCCGCGATCTCGGTGGTGACCGGCCTCATCAAGATTTCGGTGTTCGGCCTTGCCGGCGTCGTCACCGCGCAGGTGCTGGCCCTTGCGCTGCTGATCGGCGCCATCGCGATTCCCGGCGCGTTCCTCGCCAAAACTTTCGTGGAGCGCATGCCGGTGCATATCCACACCGCAATCCTCGACGCCGCCGTGACGGTCGGCGGCGTGGTCATGATCACGGCGGCGCTGCGGCACTGATCCCTGTCAGCGCTCGCGAGGCAACAGTTCCGTCAGCGAGCGGATGATGCGATCGGGCTTCACGGTGGAATCTGGCGGCAGGCCGTCGCCATGGACGTCGATCCAGATCGCGTAGATGCCGAGCCGCTGCGGCGCCACGACTTCCCATTCCAGATTGTCGCCGATCATCCAGGTCTCGGATGCGGTGACGCCCAGCGTCTGCATGGCATGCAGATAGGCGCGTTCTTCCGGCTTGCCGAAACCGTGCTCGCCCTCGATCTGGATGTGATCGAAACGGTGCGACAGCGCAAAGCGTTCGACCTTGGCGCGCTGGGCGCCGGCGGCGCCGTTGGTCACCAGCGCGAGCTTGACGCCGCGCGCCTTCAATTCGTCGATAGCGTCGTGCGCGCCGGGGAAGACGAACATTTCCTCTTCGCGGTAGGCGGTGAAGCGCTCGGCGAGCCGTACCGCAAGATCCTCTGATAGCGCGTGGCCGCCGGCGGCAAGGGCGGCAAATCCGTTGCTGACAGTGATGCGCCGCGCCTCGTCCAGCTTCAGCCGCCATTCGGCTCCGGCGACCGTCCAGAATTTGCGCGCGGAATCCAGGACCGCGGTGGCAACCTGTTGCGAGGTCAGCGGCCCGAACTCGGCGGCGAATTCCGCGGCGACATTGTGCCAGGCGATCTCGGGACGGCCGTAGGCCGACAGGATGGTGTCGTCCATGTCGATCAGCATGGCACGGGGCAGGCGGGTCATCGTTTCACGGCCATTTCGCTTCCAGCGCTATCGACCGCGGGAAGCCGCGATCGATCTGCCGCGAATATCAGATCCCCATGGCGGGGTCCAATTCCAGGAAACGACGTCGCCGGGCCGTGGATGCCGGGTGACGTCGAAATTCCCTCAGGCGACCTTGCTGGCGTGCTCGTCCTCTTCATCGTCTTCTTCTTCGTCGTCTTCCTCATCTTCCTCTTCGTCATCCGACGTATCGGTCTCGGCGAGTTCAAGGACGGCCAATGGCAGCGTCTCGCGAAAGAGATCGCCTTCATTGCCCATCCAGACGCACGCAACATTGCCGTCGTTGACCTCCGCCACGCTGAGCGGATGGCCGCCGGATTTCAGTATGACGACGTCGCCCGGTTTCAATTCCATGATCTGCTCCTTTGATTGCATGACACGAATCGCATCCTAGCGATCGGTCATGACAAGCTGATCATGCGATCATGGCCACTTTACCTCCGGTGGCATCGACGAGAGGATGGAATCCACATTGCCGCCGGTCTTCAGCCCAAAAATTGTACCGCGGTCGTAGAGCAGGTTGAACTCGACATAGCGTCCGCGCCGGATCAATTGCTCCTCGCGGTCGGCGGTATTCCAGGCGAGGGCGAAATTGCGCCGGACGAGTTCGGGATAGATCTTCAGGAAGGCGCGGCCGACGTCCTGCGTGAAGACGAGGTCGGCGTCCCAGTCGCCTGAGTCATGCCAGTCGTAGAAAATGCCGCCGATGCCGCGCGCTTCCTTGCGATGCGGCAGGTAGAAATATTCATCGCACCATTTTTTGTATTTGTCGTAGTCCGCGACGCCGTTCGGTCCCCCGCAGGCTTCCTTCATTGCCAGGTGGAAGGCCAGCGTGTCCGGGTCTTCCTGGGTGCGCCGCCGGTCCAGCACCGGCGTCAGGTCGGCGCCGCCGCCGAACCACGCCTTGGTGGTGACGACGAAGCGGGTATTCATGTGCACCGCCGGCACGTTCGGATTACGCAGATGCGCAATCAGCGAAATGCCCGATGCCCAGAACCTGGGATCGTCGGCCGCGCCCGGAATCTGCGCGCGGAATTCGGGCGCGAACTCGCCATGCACGGTGGAACAGTGCACGCCGACCTTCTCGAACAGCCGTCCGCGCATGATCGACATCACGCCGCCGCCGCCGGGCGTGCCGGTGTGGTCGGTGCGGTTCCAGGGCGTGCGCACGAAGCGTCCGGCGTCGCCGGGGTAGAGCGAGGCGGGCGCATCGTCTTCCAGCCGCTCGAAAGCCGCGCAGATGTCGTTGCGCAACGCTTCGAACCAGGCTCTCGCGCGTGTCTTGCGATCCTCGATCAGCGACATGTCCATGTGCGCCTAGCCCCGTGGTCCAAAGTACGTACAGCTCTCGTTGCAGCTATCCCGATGAACGCTGACGCGGGTGATCTTGCCGGCGTGCTGGACGCGCTCAAAGATGTAGCGCGAAATGTTTTCCAGCGTCGGCGTCCCAAGCGCTTCGACCTTGTTCAGAAGCTTGTGGTCGAGGGTCTTGCGGACCTCTTCCATGCTGCGTTCGAGCAGGCCGAGATCCAGCACCATGCCGGTTTGCGGATCGGGTGTGCCGCGCACGCTCACCTCGGCGCGAAACGAGTGGCCGTGAATTTCTTCGCTGGCCGCGCCGAAGGTCGTTCCCTTCAGTGAATGCGCGGCCTCGAAGCGAAATGATTTCGTCAGTTCCCACATCTTGAAAATCTGGTTCCTGTCTGATGCCAGATGCTTATCTGATACCGAGTGTCTTGTGTGTCTGCAGGCTGAGCCGCCATTGCGGATGGCGCAGGCAGTAGTCGACCGTGCGCGCGGTGTTTTCGATCAATTCGGGGCCGTCCATCGGTTGCAGCGAAAAACGTTCGAAATCGAGCGCCGCGTAATCTTCCGGCGCCGCGCCTGCCTGCGGATAGACCAGCTTCAATTCGTGGCCGCGGCGCACCACCAGCCCCGCGCCGGCCTTCGGGCTGACGCAGACCCAGTCCATCCCGCCGGGCGGTTCGATCGTGCCGTTGGTCTCGATGCCGATGGCGAAGCCGCGCGCATGCAGCGCGTCGATGAAGGGGGGATCGACCTGCAGCAGCGGCTCGCCGCCGGTCAGGACCACATAGCGGTTGGTATTCTCGCCGGTCCATTGCGCGGCGATGGCGTCGGCGAGTTCGTCCGCGGTGGCGTAGCGGCCGCCCAGCGTGCCGTCGGTGCCGACAAAGTCGGTATCGCAGAACGTGCAGGTGGCGCCGGCGCGGTCCTGCTCGCGGCCGCTCCAGAGGTTGCAGCCGGAAAAACGGCAAAACACCGCCGCGCGGCCGGCATGCGCGCCTTCGCCTTGTAATGTAAGAAATATCTCTTTGACCGCGTAACTCACTATCTCTCCTCGGAGCGCGTCTCGCCCGTCATCGCGGAACCCGTCTGCCGCAGCGCTTCGCCCAATGCCATGGCGGCCGCCATGGCCACATTGAGCGAACGCAAATCCGGCCTGATCGGGATCGCCAGCCGCGCATCGGCGGCGGCGGCGACTTCGGCCGTTACCCCTGCGGATTCCCGCCCGAACAGCAGGACATCGTCCGGCTGGTAGCTGAAATCCAGATAGGAACCAGCCCCCTTGGTCGTAAACAGCACCAGCCGGAAACCCGCCTCGTTACGCCATTGCTCGAATTTTTGCCATGAGTCATGGCGGCTAAGGACGACGTGATCGAGGTAGTCCATTCCCGCCCGGCGGAAATGCCGGTCGGAGATCGGAAACCCGGCCGGCTCGATAATATGGGCGGCCGCGCCCAGGCACGCACACAGGCGCAGAATCGTTCCCGTGTTCTGGGGGATATCGGGCTGGAAGAGGGCGATGTGCATGGCGTCGAGGCTTCGGAAAGCGCGGGTGAATGTATTGAATAAATCACGGTCGGGCGCGGATTTAGTGCATTGCACGCTTGCGAGCCGATAGCGGGCTTGCGCTCTCACGGCAAGGGTGCCAATAGAACGATTCTGGACTGCTTGTTCCGCCGGGATTTGGGGGAGGAGAAGCGGTTTTTCTGCCGCCGCGGGGGCCGCGGGCGCCGGCAGCCTCTTCCGGATCGCGCTTTTGGCGCCTTCCGGGGCGGTTCCGCTGGCTGCAGATAAGAAAGGGCTTGGAATTGTGACGACAGCGTCTTCGGCGGACCATCCGACACGCCGTGATTTCCTTTTTGTTGCAACGGGAGCCGTCGCCGCCATAGGCGCGGCCGCCACGGTATGGCCGCTGGTTTCCCAGATGAACCCGGATGCCGCAACCATCGCGGCTGGTGCGCCGATCGAGGTCGACCTGGCACCGATCGCCTCGGGACAGGACATCAAGGTGTTCTGGCGCGGCAAGCCGATCTACATCATGAACCGCACCAAGAAGCAGATTGAGGAGGCCCGCGCAGTTCCCGTCGCGAGCCTGCCCGACCCGGCCACCGATCAATCGCGGGTCAAGGACGGCCATGACCAGTGGCTGGTCGTGATCGGCATCTGCACCCATCTCGGCTGCATCCCGATCGCCCATGAAGGCAATTACGACGGCTTTTTCTGCCCCTGCCACGGCTCGCAGTATGACTCGTCGGGTCGTATCCGTCAGGGGCCCGCTCCGGCCAACCTGCCGGTCCCGCCCTACACATTCGTTTCCGACACCAAAATCCAGATCGGCTAAGGGCTCGGACGCCAGTCCGAGGCCCTTAACCCGTCGCGTCGTTTTACTTCCTCAGGATCGCATCAATGAGCGGACCATCCGATTTCCAGCCGACCAATCCCGCCTTGAAGTGGATCGAACGGCGCCTCCCGATCATGGGACTCATGCACTCCTCGTTCGTGGCGTATCCGACGCCGCGTAACCTGAACTACTGGTGGACCTTCGGCGCCATCCTCTCGATGATGCTGGGCGTGCAGATCCTGACCGGCGTGATCCTGGCGATGCACTACACGCCGCACGCCGATCTCGCCTTCAGATCGGTCGAACTGATCGTCCGCGACGTCAATTACGGCTGGCTGCTGCGCAACATCCACGCCAGCGGCGCCTCGATGTTCTTCTTCGCCGTCTATATCCACATGTTCCGCGGTCTCTATTACGGGTCGTACAAGGAGCCGCGTGAAGTGCTGTGGATCCTCGGCGTCATCATCTATCTCCTGATGATGGCGACCGGTTTCATGGGCTACGTGCTGCCGTGGGGCCAGATGAGCTTCTGGGGCGCCACCGTCATCACCAATCTGTTCTCGGCCGTGCCCTATTTCGGCGAGAGCATCGTGACGCTGCTGTGGGGCGGCTATGCCGTCGGCAATCCGACGCTGAACCGCTTCTTCTCGCTGCACTACCTGCTGCCGTTCGTGATCGCCGGCGTGGTCGTGCTGCACATCTGGGCGCTGCATGTCGCGGGCCAGAACAATCCGGCCGGCGTCGAGGCGAAGACCGAAAAGGACACAGTGCCTTTCACGCCCTATGCGACCATCAAGGATGCGTTCGGCGTCTCCTGCTTCATGCTGTTCTTCGCATGGTTCATCTTCTACATGCCGAACTACCTCGGCGATGCCGACAACTACATCCCGGCCAACCCCGGCGTGACGCCCGCGCACATCGTGCCGGAATGGTACTACCTGCCGTTCTACGCGATCCTGCGCTCGATCCCGAACAAGCTCGCCGGCGTCATCGCGATGTTCGGCGCGATCATCATCCTGGCGTTCCTGCCCTGGCTCGACAGCGCCAAGACGCGCTCGTCGAAATATCGCCCGCTGGCCAAACAGTTCTTCTGGATGTTCGTGGTTGTCTGCATCGGGCTCGGCTATCTCGGCGCCCAGCCGCCGGAAGGCATCTATGTGATCGTCGGCCGCATTTTGACCGTGTGCTACTTCGCCTACTTCCTGATCCTGCTGCCGCTGCTCTCTCGGATCGAGAAGCCGCGTCCGGTGCCGAATTCGATCGCCGATGACGTGCTGGCCAAGTCCGGCGGCAAGGCTGTGCCGATGGTGTCGACCGTGATCGCGCTGCTGGTTGCCGGCGGGCTGCTCGTCGGTGGCGCGCAGAACGCACGTGCCGAGGATCATGGCACCTCGCCGCCCGGACAGAAGTGGTCATTCGCCGGCCCCTTCGGCAAGTTCGATCGCGGCGCATTGCAGCGCGGCCTGAAGGTCTACAAGGAGGTCTGCTCCGCCTGCCACGCGTTGTCCTACGTCGCCTTCCGCAACCTCGCCGAAGCCGGCGGTCCCGGGTATTCGGTGGCCCAGGCCTCGGCGTTCGCCTCCGACTACAAGATCAAGGACGGCCCGAACGACCAGGGCGAGATGTTCGAGCGGCCGGGCAGGCCTGCCGACTATTTCCCGTCGCCGTTCCCGAACGAGCAGGCGGCGCGCGCGGCCAATGGCGGCGCGGCACCGCCGGATCTGTCGCTGATCACCAAGGCGCGTTCCTACAAGCGCGGCTTCCCGATGTTCCTGATCGACTTCTTCACGCAGTATCAGGAGCAGGGCCCGGATTACGTTGCCGCGGTGCTGCAGGGCTACGAGGACAAGCCGCCGGCCGGCTTCAATCTGCCGGAAGGCTCCTACTACAACAAATATTTCCCCGGCCACGCCATCAAGATGCCGAAGCCGCTGAGCGACGGCCAGGTCACCTATGATGACGGCTCGCCGGCGACGGTCGCGCAATACGCCAAGGACGTCACCACGTTCCTGATGTGGGCTGCGGAGCCGCATATGGAGGCGCGCAAGGCGGTCGGCCTGCAGGTGTTCGTGTTCCTGATCCTGCTCACCGTGCTGCTGTATTTCACCAAGAAGAAGGTCTGGGCCAACGCCCACTGATCACCTCTTCATCGCGAATTTCGGAAAAGCCCCTGCGGGGGCTTTTTTGTTGTTTTCGTCATTGCGAGCGCAGCGAAGCAAATCCATGGCGCCGCAAGTGGAGAGGTGTGATTTTGCTTCGCTGCGCTCGCAATGACGGCATTTTCGCCGATTGCTTCCTGCGCGCCGCGCGGCCAAAATACCCGTCAATCAGCCAGAAACCATTCCGGAGGAACCCATGGGTACCAGCATTACTTTCAAGCGGCCGGACGGCAAGGATGCCGGCGGCTACCTCGCCAACGCGGCGCGCGGCAATGCGCCGGGCGTGGTCGTGATCCAGGAATGGTGGGGCCTGCAGGACCAGATCAAGGGCCTGTGCGACCGCTTCGCGGTGGCGGGCTTCGATGCGCTGGCGCCGGATCTCTACAAGGGCACGGTGGTGCCGTATCACGACACGGATGCCGCCGGCAAAGAGATGAACTCGCTGGATTTCATGGACGCTACCACGCAGACCGTGCGCGGCGCCGTGCAATATCTGTCGCGCAACGGCGCCAAGGTCGGCTTGACCGGCTTCTGCCTCGGCGGCGCGGTGACCATCATCGGCGCCACCAAAATTCCGGAACTGGCAGCCGGCGTGGTGTTCTACGGCATTCCGCCGGAGCAGGCGGCAAAGCCCGCGGATGTGAAAATTCCGCTGCAGGCCCATTTCGCCAACAAGGACGACTGGTGCACGCCGCAGGTGGTCGATGCCTTTGAGCAGGGCATGAAGGCCGCCGGCAAATCGCTCGAACTGTTCCGCTATGACGCCGAGCACGCCTTCGTCAACGAGCAGCGGCAGTCGGTGCATGACCGTCAGGCCGCGGAACTCGCCTGGGGCAGGGCGACGGAGTTTTTCAGGAAGCATCTGGGGTGATGCTGGTCGGATGCCCCGGCCATCGCCGAGCTCAATGCGGCTCGCTTGAGGTTCAGGAATGAAAATCTTCTGCACGGGCGCGTCGGGCTATATCGGCGGATCGGTCGCGGCGCATCTCATCGCCGCCGGACATCAGGTGACCGGACCTGGTTCGCTCGCCTGAAAAAGCCGAGGCGGTTCGCGCGCGGGGCATCCAGCCAATGCTGGGCACGCTCGACGATGGGGAAACTCTGGCGCAAGCAGCGCAAGCCGCCGACATCGTCGTCAATGCGGCGAGCGCCGACCACAAGGGCGCCGTCGTCGCGCTGCTTGATGCGCTTGCCGGAAGCGGCAAGCCGTTCATCCACACATCGGGCTCGAGCATTGTCGGCACACGCGCCAAAGGCGAGCGGGCCGACGCGATCTTCGACGAAGACACACCGATCACGCCGTCGCCCGCGCGCGTGGCGCGGGTCGCGTTGAACGAGTTCATTCTCGCATACCGTGACAAGGGCTGCCGTCCCATCATCGTCTGTCCGAGCCTGATCTACGGCGCAGGCCTGGGCGCCAATCCGAACAGCGTGCAGGTGCCGTTGCTGATCAGTCTCGCCAAAAAGCGCGGCAACGCGGCGCATGCCGGCCCCGGCGAGAACGTCTGGGCGAACGTGCATATCGACGATCTCGTGACGCTCTATGCACTCGCGATCGATAAGGCGCCGGCAGGTAGCTTCTACTTCGCCGAGAACGGCGAAAATTCGATGCGCGAAGCCTGCGAGGCGATCAACCGCATGCTGGGTCTTGCCGGACCGCCGACGGCGATGTCGATGGCAGAAGCCGCCGCCGAATGGGGTGAAGCAACTACCGAAGACACGATGGCTTCGAACAGCCGGGTGCGCGCAAAGCGCGCGCGGCAGCTCGGCTGGAAGCCGAACGCGCGGGACCTGATCGAAGAGATCGAGCAGGGGTGCTATCGGGCGCAATGAACAAGATTCTCGAAGACGCTATCGCAAATGTACGCAACCTCCCAGCAGATCGACAAGCCTTTGTCGCCGAAGTGCTGGAGCAGATTGCTGCTGCCGGGAGCGGCCCGTTCACTGTGCCTGAGCGCCATCGCGCTGCGGTGCTTGAGGGTCTCGAACAGGCCGAGTGCGGGCACTTTGCGAGCGACGAGGAAATGGTTGATCTCTGGAAGAAATGCTGCGGCTCGCCCCGCTAGCGAGAACCGTTCCCGCTCACCCCGTCCCACCACGCGCACGTGCCCGACATCAGTCTGTAATTGCCCTCCATCACCTGCACCGGCGCGCGCAGTCCTGACGCCGCCGCGCGCATCCGCATCTCGCGGGCGACGACGCGGTCTTCCGGCGGCAGCCAGACGCGTTCATGGCCCCAGAGGCTTGGGCCATCGTGCATCTCGACCGGCTGCCACGTCGCGGGATCGATTTCGCGGCCGCCCCAGCCGCATTCGATCATGAAGGAGGACGGCGTCCTGGCGTAGAACGAGGTCATGAAATCGTTGGTGTGGCGGCCGAGCGTGACGCCGACGCGGTCCTCCTGCGTCATCGCGATGTCGTAGCACTGGCCGACGTCGTCGAGCGAGAACAGCTCGACCATCAGATGATGCATGCCGTTCTTGCCGGTCTCGATCAGCGCGAGGCTGTGATGCCGCGCGTTGACGTGGAAGAAATAGGCGCGGAACGGCTTTGTGATGTAGTCGGAAAGCCCGAAGCCGAGCACGTCGACATAGAATGCCATCACCGGCTCGATGTTCTCGACGGTGAGCACGGCATGCCCGAGCCCGAGCGGGCCGGTGCGGAAACCCGAAATCGATCGCCCCGGCACGAACGGCGTGTCGTCGATCTCGGCGCCGTAAAACGCCTCCAGCCGGTTGCCGGCCGGATCGTGAAACGAAATCAGGCTGCGGACGCGCCTGGCATCGGCCAGCATCTGCGGCTCGGCCGTGACATTCACGCCGGCTTGTTCCAGCCGCGCCGCCAGCGCTTCCAGCGCCGTGCTGTCTGTGACTTCCCAGCCGAAGAAGCGCGTGCCTTCGCCCATCGCGCGGTCGATCACGATGCGCTGCTTGCGGTCGTCCATCCGGAACGCCAGCAGCGAATTGCCGCGCTCGACCGCCTGCAACCCGACCAGTTCGGTCCCGAACTGCCGCCAGTCCCCGAGGTTGTCAGCGCCGAAGCCGGCATATCCCAGACCCAGCAATGCCATCGCCTGCCTCCTTCAGTTGCAATCTTTGCGCATTGGAAGCGCCGCTGCTTGCTCAAATCCTACGCAAGTTTTCCGCGTTCCGACACCCCAAGATGGGGCCGGGAAGGGGCTTCCCGGCCGGTCCAGTCCCTTGACATCATCGGCGGCGGATGTGATTAGGCTCCCATGAACACCGTTATCAGCCCATCCCGTCTTTGGTGGCGCACCTCTTAAAGAGGTGGCCGGTGCGATTTCATTTTTTAATCGTCGAAGGTCGCCATCGCAGTGCGACCGATGGTTTGTTTATTTGCCCTTCGTTTGTCCTGTGTGGCGCTCCCTCCCGAAGTTTCGTAAGAGGATCACATGAACAGGACAGCCTTCTCCCTGCCCGAGCACAGCGAGTACCGGACCAGCGGCGGCCTCGCGATTTCGCGTGCCGTCGAGCAGTTCACCGGCAACGCCAAGCGCCTGGATGACCTGATCGAATTGCTCGACCGCCGCCGTGGCGTGGTGCTGTCCTCCGGCACCACGGTGCCGGGCCGCTACGAGAGTTTCGATCTCGGCTTTGCCGACCCGCCGCTGGTGCTGGAAACGGCCGGCGCCAACTTTTCCCTTTCGGCGCTGAATGCGCGGGGCGAAGTGCTGATTGCGTTCCTTGGCGACGTGCTGCGCGAGCCCTGCGTGGTCATTTCTGAAAAAAGCCCGACCCGTCTCGCCGGCCACATCATTCGCGGCGCGGCACCGGTCGAGGAAGACCAGCGCACCCGCCGCGCCAGCGTGATGTCGCTGGTGCGCGATCTCGTCGCCGCCTTGTCAGCCAATGACGACCCGCTGCTCGGCCTGTTCGGCGCCTTCGCCTACGACCTCGTGTTCCAGATCGAGGACCTCGTGCAGAAGCGGGCGCGCGAGAGCGACCAGCGCGACATCGTGCTGTATGTGCCGGATCGCCTGCTGGCCTATGACCGCGCCACCGGCCGCGGCGTGGTGCTGAGCTATGATTTCGCCTGGAACGGAAAATCCACCAAGGGCCTGCCGCGCGACACCGCCGAGAGCGTTTACGCCAAAACGCCGCGGCAGGGCTTTGCCGATCACGCGCCCGGCGAATATCAGGCCACCGTCGAGGTCGCGCGCGCGGCATTCGCGCGCGGCGACCTGTTCGAGGCGGTGCCGGGACAGCTCTTCGCCGAGTCCTGCGAGCGTTCGCCGGCCGAAGTGTTCCAGCGGCTGTGCCGCATCAATCCGTCGCCCTATGGCGCGCTGATGAATCTCGGCGACGGCGAATTTCTGGTGTCGGCCTCGCCGGAAATGTTCGTCCGCTCCGACGGCAGGCGAGTCGAGACCTGTCCGATCTCGGGCACGATTGCACGCGGCGTCGATGCGATCGGCGATGCCGAGCAGATCCGGCAGCTGCTGAACTCGGAGAAAGACGAGTTCGAACTCAACATGTGCACCGACGTCGACCGCAACGACAAGGCGCGGGTGTGCGTGCCGGGGACGATCAAGGTTCTCGCGCGCCGGCAGATCGAGACCTATTCAAAACTGTTCCATACCGTCGACCATGTCGAAGGCATGCTGCGCCCGGGCTTCGATGCGCTTGACGCCTTCCTGACCCATGCCTGGGCGGTTACCGTGACCGGCGCCCCTAAATTGTGGGCGATGCAGTTCGTCGAGGACAATGAGCGCACGTCGCGGCGCTGGTACGCCGGCGCGATCGGTGCGGTGAATTTCGACGGCAGCATCAATACCGGGCTGACCATCCGCACCATCCGCATGAAGGATGGCCTCGCCGAAGTGCGCGTCGGCGCCACCTGCCTGTTTGATTCAGATCCCGCGGCGGAAGACCGCGAGTGCCAGGTCAAGGCGGCGGCACTGTTCCAGGCGCTGCGCGGCGATGCGCCAAAACCGCTGTCGGCGTTTGCGCCCGATGCCACCGGTTCGGGCCGCAAGGTGCTCCTGATCGACCACGACGACAGTTTTGTGCACATGCTGGCGGATTATTTCCGCCAGGTCGGCGCCAGCGTCACCGTGGTCCGGCATGTCCATGCCCAGGAGATGCTGAAGAAGAACTGGGATTTGCTGGTGCTGTCGCCGGGCCCGGGCCGTCCGGAGGATTTTGGGATTTCGAAAACCATCGGGACGGCGCTCGAGCGGAAGCTGCCGATCTTCGGCGTCTGTCTCGGCGTGCAGGCGATCGGCGAATATTTCGGCGGCCAGCTCGGCCAGCTCACCCACCCCGCGCACGGACGGCCGTCGCGGGTTCAGGTGCGCGGCGGGCGGCTGATGCAGAACCTGCCGAACGAGATCGTGATCGGCCGCTATCATTCGCTCTACGTCGAGCGCGACAGCGTGCCCGAAGTTCTCGAGGTCACCGCGACCACCGAGGACGGCGTCGCGATGGCGATCGAACACAAGACCTTGCCGGTCGGCGGCGTGCAGTTTCACCCGGAATCGCTGATGTCGCTCGGCGGCGAGGTGGGGTTGCGTATCGTCGAGAACGCCTTTCGTCTGAGCGTACCCGTCAATTGAGGATGCGAGATAGATACCCATGACATTCGATCACGACCTGAAGGCCACCGTCCGCACCATTCCGGATTACCCGAAGAAGGGCATTCTGTTCCGTGACATCACGACTTTGCTGGCGGATGCCCGCGCGTTCCGCCGCGCGGTCGATGAACTGGTGCAGCCATGGGCCGGATTGAAGATCGACAAGGTCGCCGGCATCGAGGCGAGGGGATTCATCCTCGGCGGCGCGGTGGCGCATCAGGTCTCCGCCGGCTTCGTGCCGATCCGCAAGAAGGGAAAACTGCCGCACACCACGGTGCGGATCGCCTACTCGCTGGAATACGGCCTCGATGAAATGGAAATGCATGTCGATGCGATCCAGCCCGGCGAGCGCGTGATCCTGGTCGACGATCTCATCGCCACCGGCGGCACCGCGGAGGGCGCGGTGAAGCTGCTGCGCCAGATCGGCGCCAACGTGGTCGCGGCCTGCTTCATCATCGATCTGCCCGATTTGGGCGGCGCCGCCAAATTGCGCGCGATGGACGTGCCGGTGCGCACGCTGATGGCGTTCGAGGGGCATTGAGCGGTTACGCTTCTGTAACTCCTCCGGCCCTGGAAGCAGGCACGCGAGCCGCGTTCGATCGGGACGATAACAACGTCACACCGCCTCTGCGTTTAGCTGCGACCGCCAGTGCAGCGCGCGCTCCTTCAGCAGCGCATCGCGGATATAGGGCGTCTCTTCCTCTTCCAGCCGTTCGCATTCCCCAAACGTCAGGCTGTCAGGTCCATGCGAGGTCCATGCCGCCTGCAGGGTGCGGCAAGTGTGGCTGCCCTGGCGCAGCGTGAACCAGATCCGGTTCTGGATTTTCTCAAGGTTAGGCGTCTGTCCGACCCACGCCTCCGATGAGGCCTTGCAGCGGATGACGAAAACCCCTGCGAAGGTTTTTCGCTCCTTGTAGGCGGCGATGGCCGCCTTTCTGTCTGCTGTCATGGGGATGGTCTCGCCAGTTGGGTCGGGCGGAGGCGATACCAGACAAGGCGGGTTACGTCAATATTACCCGGGTAATATTATGGATGGCATCGCGGCGGGACTCATGACCGCTGCGGGAGCAGGCTGAACTCAAGCTCCCGAAAGCTGATGTAGTTCCTGCGGATCCACTGGTGCAGTTCGGTCGATGAGTCTCTCTCGTTGCGCAGGTAGTCCGTGAACGAAAAGGTCAGCCGGTCGACATAGGTCTTCAGGAACGAGGGCAGGGCCGTTATTCGCAGCACCTGCCCCCGGCCCATCTCCGCGGGGAGTTCGCCGCGCACCACATACTCGTTGTCGATCGTAATCAGCGCCTTCAACGGGATCTGCTCCCGTAACGTCGGATAGGCGCGCGCGGAAACGCGGTCGGTATCGGCCACGAACAGGATGATCGGCGCGACGCTGCGCCGCGTGGCCTCCTTCAGGAAACCGATCTCGTTGGTCATCTTGAAGAACTCGTCGAACGCATGAAAGCCGAGGTCGATCACCTTGGCGACACCGTCATTGACGATCAGGCGGTCCATGAGCTGCATCTTGCCATAGGTGTCCATGACGTCGGCCGTCTCGGTCAGGCGCGGCAGATATTCGAGCAGCGAGGGTTCCTTCAGGTTGATGTCGAAGGAGGACACCGTGCCGTCCTTCAGCAGCAGGAACTCGCTCAGGAGCCGCGCAAGCAGCGTCTTGCCGACCAGCGGCCGGGGCGAGCAGACGATGTAGACAGGGGTGGCGCTCATCACCCGCTATATCAAAGGAATTTTTCGCCTATTCCAGCCCCAACGCAGCACGGGCGCGACTATTTTTCACCGCCGCGCACGCCGGGCTTGGCGCCGACGAGATCGGTCAGCTTGATGCGGTCGAACTCGCTCCAGACATTGGCGAGCCAGTGCCGGACATAGCCGCGCAGCACGAACGAATAGTTCGCGGCTTCGTCGTCCTTGCCCTTGTTGGCGACGAATTTGAGGAACGGCACCGAGGAAACCTCGACCTGCTCATAGGCCATTTCATTGAGCTTGGGGATGACGAGGTCGGTGGCGTCCTTGATGCGATGAAAGTAGGAGTTGTAGGTCGCCTGGTCCCACTGGAAGAACTGGGTGTCGTTGATGAAGTTCTTCACCAGGAAATATTTGGCGCCATGCATGAAACCCGCGGTCTCGGCAATTTCGTCCAGCGAGGCGATCGAGGGGCCCAGGATGTGGAACACGGCGAAGGTGATCTGTCCGGCCTTTGCCGCATCCAGAAAGCCGATGTCGCGGAGCGAAGCCAGCGCCGGGGACAGCAATCCGGCGCGGACGTCGATCACGGTCACGGACGGGCTAGCTGCGTTCAGCGTATCGAAAATCTTCATCTGGTCCGCGGTCGTCGTCATGTCGACGATCTCGGTGATGTCGGGGTGGAAGCGCTTCAGGGTGCCGCGCGGCGATTCGGTGTCGAATGCCCGGGTCGGCACGTTATTGGCACTGAAATAGTCCAGAAGCGTCCGCGACACGGTCGTTTTGCCGACCCCGCCCTTGTCCGCACCCACCACAATCACGACTGGCTTTGCCATGGAATTCCTTTGAACAACGTCTCCGACCGCGGGAGCGATCGGTTGGCCCCATTCCCTGCTTTGGGCGCGAACATGGCAGAAACAAGGGAGAATTCAATTCCTTAGACGGCCACCGCCATGATTCATACGGAATTTGTTAATCTGCAATATTAGCGGCTGCAAGGCTCAGCTGCGCCGGCCCCAAGGTCCTTGCGACGGGCCGGGACCGGGGTCTGGAACGCCGGCAGGCTCGCCGGCGTTGCTCCACGGGCCGCGGGGAACCGGTGGTTGCCCGGTCTCTGATTCCTCCGGCTCATCGGGGGCGTCCGCCGCATCGGACGGCAGGGCAAGCGGGCCGGGATCGTGACCGCCGGCAAACTGGACCAGCGCCTTGACGCGCGAATCCACCGACGGATGGGTCGCGAACAGATCGGCAAATCCCTCGCGCGGGTTGTCGACGCAGAGCTCCATGACCGCCGACGTCGCGCCGGGAAGCTCGCCGCGGTTCTCGATCTTGCGCAGCGCCGTGATCATGGCATCGGGATTCTTGGTCAGTTCGACCGAGCCGGCGTCGGCCAGCAATTCGCGCGACCGCGACAGCGCCAGCTTGACGACCTGCGACAACAGCCAGGCCAGCAGGATCAATGCCACCGCGATGATGATCGCGATGATTGCGCCGCCGCCGCCCTTGCTGTCGCGGTCGGATGAGGACGACGAGGAGGAAGAGGATGACGACGACGACCAGCCGCCGCCGCTCGAATTCCACGACAGGTTGGTGAACATGCGAAAGAACAATTCGCCGAAAAAGCCCACCACGCCGGCGATGATCACGGCGACCACCATCAGCTGCACGTCGCCGTTGCGGATGTGTGTGAGCTCGTGGCCGAGCACGGCCTCGATCTCCTGGTCGTTGAGCGCCCGCAGAAGGCCTGACGTCACCGTGACGGAATATTGCCGCCGGTTGAGGCCGGTGGCAAAGGCGTTCAGCGCCGGGCTGTCCATCACCTTCAGCTTCGGCATCGGGATGCCGCGCGAGATGCAGAGGTTTTCGAGGAGATTATAGAGCCGGGGCTGCTGCCGCCGCGTCACGCTCTCGCCGCCGGTCACGGCGTCGATCATGTTCTGGTGGAAGAAATAGGCGATCACGATCCAGAGCGCGGCAGCGCCGGTCGCATAGGGAAAGGCCGCGATCAGGTCGCGCGTGGCACGCGTCAGGTAATAGTCGAGCGACCTGTCGCTACGCATCAGCACTTCCGCGACCAGCGCGCCGGCAAACACCAGCACGTAGATCAGAAGAAACAGGCCGGCAAGCAGCAGCATCGAACGAAACTTGTTCGATGCGATATGCGTGTAGAGACCGTACGCGGCCATGACTATCTTTCGCTAACCACGGTCATTCCGGGGCACGCCAACGGCGTGAACCCGGAATCTCGAGATTTGAGACCGAGATGAGATTCCGGGTTCGATGCTTGCATCGCCCCGGAAATGACGGGGAAACAGAGGCGTCATCTCGCTCTAGAACTTCACGGTCGGCACGGCCTCGACTTCGGTGCGGCTGGCGCCGAGATCGAAGAATTCCTTGCGGGTGAAGCCGAACATGCCGGCAAACAACGCCGCGGGCAGCTGCTGGATGCCGGTGTTGTATTCCTGGACCGCGTTGTTGAAGAAGCGGCGGCTGGCCGCGATCTTGTTTTCGAGGTCGGAGAGCTCGCTCGCCAACTGCTGGAAATTGGCGTTGGCCTTGAGGTCCGGGTAGGCCTCCGACAGCGCGATCAAACGGCCGAGCGCGCCGCTGAGCTGGTTTTCGGCGGCGGACACCTGTGCCGGCCCCTGCGCCGACATCGCCGAATTGCGCGCCTTGATGACGTCGTCGAGCGTGCCGCGCTCGTGCGAGGCGTAGCCCTTGACGGTCTCGACCAGGTTCGGGATCAAATCGTGGCGCTGCTTGAGCTGGACGTCGATGTCGGCAAAGGCCTGGCTGACGCGCTGGCTGAGCGCGACCAGGCGGTTATACGCAGCGAAGGCAAACAGCACGATAATGACGATGACGCCGAGAACGATCCAGCCGGTCGACATGACGGACAACTCCTGTGGGACGAAGAGGCAGGGAAACTAGACGAAAAACCGGGCGCGCGGCAGCCCGCCCGCGATTTGGGGCATGGCTTTAGTCGGAAGTGGGGCCGGATAAGTTCAAAGCGGTCGTAACCCGGACATGGCGGGTCAGGTTGTCTTCGCGACCGCATCGCCCCAACGCCAGCGCCGAGCGCTGGCATAATCTGCCTTGGCGCGGCGGGGCACCTTTGCGACGGCAAGGCCCGCGGGGGTGCAAAGTTTCGCGGTTATTTCGACTTTGCTGGCAACGGGCTGGGCGAGGACGCGAGAAAGATGCTGCGCAACCGGCGCGCGCGTCAGCGCGACATAGGCAAACTTTTCGTCCTCGAACGGCAGCTCCGCGCCCTTGACCTGCTTGTGCGCGCGCGAGCGCTGCAGGCGCTGGGTGAAGTGGCACCAGTCGGGTGCTCGCAGCGGGCAATTGCCGTCATGCGGGCAGGGAGCGATGACATGCGCACCCAACGCGATCAGCCGTTCACGTAGCGCGATGATCCGGGCATAGCCGGCAGGCGTGCCGGGTTCGACCACGAGCAGGGTGTCGTGGGTTTTTTCCCACATCAGTTCGGCGAGTGCGCGCCGTTCGGCATCGCTGATTTCGCCGATCATGTAGCTTGCCACGACGAGGTCGGCCCCATCCGCTTTGGTCAGCGCGGCGCGGGCTTCGCCGCGTTCGTAGCTGACGTCGCGCAGCCGAAAGCTGTCGGTGACGAGGCCCAGCGCCAGCGTGCGCAGCGCCTCGTTGGCATCGAGCAGTGCGAAATCCTGCAGCGACGGAAAGGCTTCGGCCGCAGCCCAAGTTGCCGTTCCCGGCCCGGCGCCGACATCGAGTAAAGTTTTCGGCGCAAAGTCTGGCCTGATCTCGACCAGCGCATTCAGGCTGGCCGTGACCGCGGCATAGGTCGCGGGCATCCGCGCCAGCGCGTATGCGAGCGCATCGGTCTCCGAGCGGATGGCGGCGGAGCCGCCGCCGTCGCGATAGGTTTTCGAGATTGAAGCTGCGCGGCCGGCGGCGTCGCTGCGCGAAAAGCCCCGCAGCTTGCCGTCGAGCGCAGCTTTCAGTTCGGCGGGGAGGTCGGGTGAGGTCATCTATCTGCCGTCATGCCCCACGAGGGCGGGGCATCCAGTAAGCCGTGACGGTTGAGCGCTTCAACAGGCAGCGCGGCGTACTGGATCATCCGCCTTCGCGGATGATGACGTCAACCATTGTGGCGGCGACGCCTCACGCCACGTTCTGGTCCAGGATCTTCACCGCGTCGTCGAGGCCGACCGAGACCAGTTGCGAGACGCCGCGTTCGGCCATGGTGACGCCGAACAGCCGGTTCATCCGCGCCATCGTGATCGGGTTGTGCGTGATGATGATGAAGCGGGTTTCCGTCGAAGACGTCATTTCGTGCAGCAGGTTGCAGAACCGCTCCACGTTATGGTCGTCGAGCGGCGCGTCGACTTCGTCCAGCACGCAGATCGGCGACGGGTTGGTGAGGAACACCGCAAAGATCAGCGCCAGCGCCGTCAGCGCCTGCTCGCCGCCCGAGAGCAGCGACAGCGTCTGCGGCTTCTTGCCGGGCGGCTTTGCGATGATTTCCAGGCCCGCTTCCAGGGGATCGTCGCTCTCGATCAGATGAAGCGCGGCTTCGCCGCCGCCGAACAGTTCCGTGAACAGCCGCTTGAAGTGCGCGTTGACGGTTTCGAACGAGGTCAGCAGCCGCTCACGGGCTTCCTTGTTGAGACTCTGGATGCCCTGGCGCAGCCGCTTGATGGCCTCGACCAGATCGTCGCGCTCGGTGGTCAGCGCGGTGTGCTGGGTCTCGACCTCGCGCAGTTCTTCCTCGGCGCGCAGATTGACGGCGCCGAGACGTTCGCGGTCCCGGCGCAGCTTTTCGAGGTTTTCCTCGATCTCGTTGAGCGGCGGCAGTTCCGCGCCCGGTTCGATCTCGGCGAGCGCCGCGACCGCATGCGGTTCGACCTCGAGCATGTCGTGGATTTCGCGCTCGATGTCGGAAAGCCGGCGCTTGGTGCCCTCCATGCGTTCCTCGGCGCGGGCGCAGGCCTCGCGGGCGGAGGAGAGCGCCTCGAGCGATGCCTTGGCTTCGCGGTCGGTCTGCACCATCACGCTTTCCGCGGCGGCGAGCGCGTCGGCGGCGACGCGGCGGGCGCTTTCGGCGGACTCGATTTCGTTGATCAGCGCACGGCGTTTTTCGGCAAACAGCGCCGGGGCATTGTCAAGCTCGGCGCGCTCGGCCGTCACTTCGGTGATCCGCGCCTCGACGGTAGCGACCTGGGATGCCGAGCTTTGCCTGCGGTTCTGCCATTCGGTGCGTTCGGCCGTGATCGCCTGCACGCGCTTGTCGGCCAGTTCGGCCTCGCGCGCCAGCGCCTGGGCTTCGGCCCGCACTTGGGCTGCAAAGCGGCGGTGCCCGTCAATCTCGGAGCGAACGGCGCTGAGCCTCGTCTCGGTCTCGAAGGTCGGCGGCAACTCGGCCAGCGCGGCGTTGGCGCTCTCATGCGCGGCCTCGGCCTCGCTGCGATCGGCGGCGAGACGGGTATGGGCTTCGGTCAGCGCGGATTTGCGCGCGGCGTGCCGATTGATCTCGCGCTCGGTCGCGGCATGGCGCTCGCGTGCCGCATCGGCCTCGCGCTGCGCGGCACGCCAGGCTTCGCGGGCGGCCGACTCGGCGGCGGATGCCACCTTCAGTTCGGCTTCGGCGTCTTCCAGTGCCTGCCGTTTATTGGCGGCGTCGGTGCGGGCCTGCTCCAGCTCATGCTCAATATCGACCAGACGCGCGCGTTCGGCGAGACGCCGTGCGGCGCCGGTCGGCGCATGCGCGGCGGTGACAAAACCGTCCCAGCGCCAGACATCGCCTTCCAGCGACACCAGCCGCTGGCCGGTCTTCAGTTGCGACACCAGTTCCGCGCCGCGCTCCTTCGGCACGACGCCGATCTGCGCCAGGCGGCGCGCCAGTTCGGTCGGCGCCTCGACGTGCGCGGCGAGGGCTTCGACGCCGTCGGGCAGGGCCGGATCGTCGAAGCTCGCACCGGCATTGGTCCAGCGCATCGGCGCCGAGGGATCGACGGGCGCGTCGAGATCGTCGCCGAGCACGGCGCCGAGCGCCTTCTCATAGCCCTTGGTGACGGTGACGCCGTCGATGATCGGCGGCCACAGGTTCTTGGTCTCACCGTTGACGAGTTTTGAAATGGTGCGGGCTTCGGTCTCGAGCCGCTGCACGCGCTTGTCGGCCTCGGTGAGCGGGGCGCGGGAGGCCTCGAGCTTCTGTCGCGCGGCGACATGGCCGGTCTCGCTGGCCTGTGCCGCGGCTTCGGATACCGCCAGGGTTTCCTGCGCGGTCTCCAACGCCGCGGCCAGCGCGTCGAGGTCACCGAGATTGCCGGTCTCGTCGCTGAGCTTCTGCTCGTCGGCCGCAACGTTGGCGATTTCCTGATCCAGCCGGGCCAGCCGGTCGCGGTGGGTGCGCACGCCGGCTTCGAGCTGGTTGCGCTTGGCGGTCAGGTCGGCAAGCGCGGTGGTGAGTTCACCGAACATGCGCTCGGCGGCGGCCAGCGTCGCTTCCGCTTCAGAAACACGTTCATCAACCCCGGAGCGCTTTTCGACGCGCGACTTGATCTCTTCCTTTAACTCGGCATCTTCAGTGTCGAGCCGCTGCAGCGCCACTTCGGCGTCCGACGTCTGCTGCTGCTCGCGCGCGATGTCGGCGGCGAATTGCGTCAGGCGCCGGTCGAGCTCGGCGACACGCTCCCTGGCGCGCTCTTCCTCGCGGTCGAGCTGTTCGCGCGCATTGGTGAGCCGCTGCAGCCCGGCCGCGGCGCGGGCTTCGCCCTCGCGCAGCGCCGGCAGTTCGGAGGCGCGGATCGCCTGGATGCGGGCGGCCTCGGCCTGCTCGCGGGTGCGCTCGGCCATTTCGCGCACGTTGATGTCGTGGGTATGCCCGGCTTCGGCAACGTCGGCATTGGCCTCCAGCCAGCGCAGGTGGAACAGCGTGGCTTCGGCCTTGCGCACCTTGGCGGCAACTTCGCGGAAGCGAATGGCCTGGCGCGCCTGCTTCTTCAACCCGTCGATCTGGCCGGACAATTGCCCGATCACGTCCTCGACGCGGGTGAGGTTGGTCTCGGCCGCCTTCAGCCGCAACTCGGCTTCGTGGCGGCGGGCGTGCAGACCGGCGACGCCGGCGGCGTCTTCCAGCACGCGGCGGCGCTGCTCGGGTTTCGCCTGAATGATCTCGCCGATCTTGCCCTGGTGAACCAGCGCCGGCGAACGCGCGCCGGTGGCGGCATCGGCAAACAGGATCTGCACGTCGCGGGCGCGGACGTCGCGGCCGTTGATGCGATAGACCGAACCGGCCTCGCGCTCGATGCGGCGGGAGATTTCCAGGACCTGGCTGTCATTGACGGCGGCCGGCGCCGAGCGGTCGGAATTGTCGATCGTCATGGTGACTTCGGCGTGGTTGCGCGCCGGACGGTTGCCGGAACCGGCGAAGATCACCGCATCCATGTCGGCGGCGCGCAGCGATTTGTGCGAGGTTTCGCCCATCGCCCAGCGCAGCGCCTCGACGAGATTCGACTTGCCGCAGCCGTTCGGCCCGACCACGCCGGTAAGGCCGGGTTCAATCATGAAATCAGTGGCTTCAACGAATGACTTGAAACCGTGGAGGCGGAGGCGCGTGAGTTTCATGGAACACAGATCTCTGTTGGCCGGGCGCGAATCTCCCTGCCCCGACAATACCATAGAAGGCAATGCCGGTACGGATGGATAGCCCTTTGCGGCGCTTAATGAGAGGCGACAATGGCGAGGCCGGGGCCGGAGGGCAACGGGCCTAAGAGGCTTTTCCCAAGGGATTTGAGGCGCTTGTGTGGTGTCTTTTGCTGGACTTATCGGCGAGGATGAATCCGCATGCGCCGAATCAGCTCTTCAGCAGCGCATTGATGCGCTTTGCGAACTCATCGAAACTCTGCTCGCCTTTGACCTTCTCGCCATTGATGAAGAAGGTCGGCGTCGAATCCACCTTCAGCACTTCGGCGGCGTATTTCTGGTCGGCCGCGATCTTGTCGAGCAGGGCCTGATCCTTCAGGCAGTCCTCGACCTGCGCCTGGGTGAGGCCGGCCTGCTTGCCGATCCGGGTCAGCGTCTCCGTGGTGTTCTTCACCACCCAGTCGTTCTGCTGCTTGAACAGGAGGTCGATGACGGCGAAATATTTCGGGGCGTCGTCCTTGGCGATGCAGCGCGCCAGCATCGAGCCCGCCGCGGCCTTGATGTCGAGCGGGAATTCGCGGAACACGAAGCGGATCTTGCCGGTGTCGATGAACTCCGTCTTGATCTTCGGAAACACCTTTTCGGTGAACGCCGCGCAATGCGGGCAGGTCATCGAGGCAAATTCGGTGATGGTGACCGTGGCATTGGCCGGACCGATCGCCATGTCGGGCAACGACACCGGCTTCGCCACGTCGGTGGCGGACTGTGCCATCGCGTCGGTGATCAGCCGCAGCGGCGAGAAGCCGGCGAGGGCGGTCAGCCCGGTCAACGTCAGGGCGGCGGTGAAGGCGCGGCGCGTGATCATCAAAGTCTGCTCCCGAATGGCGCGTTCACGCCCGAAAGAAGTACGAAAAGAAGCCTTCGCTAGCTTGAAACGCCAGTTGTGGCAATGGCGGGTTGCAGCGGCTGCGCCGCGCCCAAGGCTCAATATGGCTCAATTTCGCTTGATCGCGGCGCCGAGCCGCGCCAGTGCGGCGCGCAGTTCCTCGTCCTCCACCGCCGACAGCGTTTCGGCGACCTTTGCCACCGATTTCGGGTCCGGCACGCGACTGGGCGCGGGGCCTTTCCGGCGCGACAGCGGCGCCTGCCGCAGCGCCAGCCGGCCGACCGCGCTCCAGCCGAAGAAGCGGTTGACCCGCTGCAGGATGACGTCGGACGAATGCTGGATCTCCAGCGCCGCAGGGCCCTCCACCCGCAACACCAGCGTGGCCGGTTCCTGCGGCTGCCCCTCCACCGGACGCGGCCACTGCATCTTCAGCGGCTCGGAATGGGCGGCGATTTCGCGGCCGGCGATGTCAGCCCAGCGCGTCACCAGTTCGCGCGCGGCAAAACCCTGCTTGGCGTAGGCGTCCGAAAATACGTCGCTGAGCAGGACGGAGAGGGGTTTTGCCGAGATCGGGCGGGGTTTTGCCATTGGTGTCTTATATCACCTCGCTTGTCGCAGGCACCATCTCAGCCGTCATGGCCGGGTTTATCCCGGCCGTCCACGACTTGGCTTGCCGCGAGAAGAAAGGCGTGGATGCCCGGGACAAGCCCGGGCATGACGTGGAGAGATTTGCGTTTCGATACTAGACTGTTGCAATGATTTCTTCCGCAGCCGCCAAAGCCAGACGACAATCAGCGCCCCTCGAAAGCATCGCCTCCCGCCCGGCGCTGCTGCTCGACTGGTACGACCGTCACCGTCGTCGGCTGCCGTGGCGGCCGCCGGCGGGCGAGCGGGCTGATCCGTATCGGGTCTGGCTGTCAGAAATCATGTTGCAGCAGACCGGCGTCAAAACGGTCGGGCCGTATTTCGAGAAGTTTCTGGCGCGCTGGCCGGATGTCGCCTCGCTCGGTCGCGCCTCGCAGGATGACGTGCTGCGGATGTGGGCCGGGCTCGGTTACTATTCGCGTGCGCGCAATCTCCATGCCTGTGCGGTTGCCGTACTGCGCGACCATGGCGGGGTATTTCCCGATACCGAGGAAGGCCTGCGCCAATTGCCGGGGATCGGCCCTTACACGGCGGCGGCGATCGGCGCGATCGCCTTCGACATCAGGACCATGCCGGTCGACGGCAATATCGAGCGCGTGGTGTCGCGGCTTTACGCGGTGGAAGAACCGCTGCCGCAGGCCAAGCCGCTCATTCAGGAACTGGCGGCGACATTGCTGGGCCAATCTCGCGCCGGCGACAGCGCGCAAGCGCTGATGGATCTGGGCTCTTCGATCTGCACGCCGAAGAAGCCGGCCTGTGCGTTATGCCCGTTGAACGAGGATTGTGTCGCCCGCTCGCGCGGCGATCAGGAGATTTTTCCGCGCAAGGCGCCGAAGAAGGCGGGTACGCTGCGCCGCGGCGCCGCCTTCATTGTCACGCGCGGCGATGAATTACTGGTGCGCACCCGCGCAGAAAAAGGCCTGCTTGGCGGCATGACCGAAGTCCCGGGCTCGGAATGGCTGGCCGGGCAGGACGACAAGACGGCGCTGAAGCAGGCGCCGTCGCTCAAGGGGGTAGTGTGCTGGCACCGCAAGGCGGGCGTCGTGACCCACGTCTTCACGCATTTTCCGCTGGAGCTTGTGGTCTACACCGCAAAACTGGCTGCGCGCACGCGGGCGCCGGAAGGCATGCGCTGGGTGCCGATCGCAACGCTCGCCGGCGAGGCGTTGCCCAACGTGATGCGCAAGGCCATCGCGCACGGGCTGGACCTCTAGGCACGCCCCGCAGCCTGCTGACACCATGCTGGCAACAGGCCCGCGTTAGACAGGAGCCTCACGGGAGGTTCCCATGATCAGCACCGCGCTCGACAATATCCCCACGCCGCCGTCTTCCAGACTGCTCGGCTGGCATGTGCTCGACGCGCGGCCGCAGGACGGCTGGATCCGTATCGGCTTCGACGGCAAGCGGGATTTCTGCAACCCGGCCGGCTTCGTGCAGGGCGGCATTCTCTCGGCGATGCTCGACGACACCATGGGGCCGGCGGTGTTCGCCATGACCGACGGAAAACTCTACACGGCGACCATCACCATGACCGTGAATTTTCTCAGCCCCGCCAAGCCCGGGCCGATCACGGGCGAGGCCAAGGTTACCCAGCTCGGCAAGACCGTCGCCTTCGTCGAGGGACGGTTGATGGCCGAGGATGGCACGGTGCTGGCGACCGCCACCACCAGCGCGCGGTTGGTCGAGACCGCAAAAGCCATTCGCCAGGAGGGCGGCGAGGGGACCACAAATTCGTCACTTGGCTTGGTCGCCAGCGTCACGGTTTCCGTTGTTTGATCTGGCGCAACGCAACGGATATCCCGAGCGCGCATAATTTCGTTGCGCTCGCCTTCGCGAGGCGGGCTCCTCGGAAAGGCCCGTCATGAAGTCTCTCCGTATCATTGTTCGCCGTCTTGGCGGACCGGAGGTCTTGGAGACCTTGGAGGAAGAGGCGCCGGAGCCGGGGCAAAGCGATGTGCGGGTACGCGTGCTCGCTGCCGGGGTGTCCTTCGCGGACCTGCTGATGAGGGAGGGCATTCATCCGGAGAAAACGCTCCTTCCATTTACGCCGGGGTGGGACATCGTCGGTGTTGTCGAGAAGACCGGAGAGCAAGTGTCGCAGTCCATCGCCGGTCTGATGGTCGCGGCTCTGCCAATTCACGGCGGCTACGCCCAGCATATCTGCCTGCCACCAAGTGAACTCACTGCCGTTCCAGATGGCCTTGATCCCGCGGAAGCCGTCAGCCTCGTGCTGAACTACATCACGGCCTATCAAATGATGCATCGCCTTGCGCATGCCGCACGAGGTCAGCGCGTACTCATTCATGGTGCGGCCGGGGAACTCGGTACGGCGCTACTCCAACTTGGCCGTCTGGCGGGCGTGGAAATGTATGGCACCGCATCGCTGGCGACGCATCGGATCGTATCCGATCTCGGCGCGACGCCGATCGACTACCAGAAAGCCGATTTTGTCGAAGAGATTCGCCGCCTGACAGGCGAAGGCGTGGATGTTGTCTTCGACGGCGTTGGCGAGGCCAATGTCTGGCGATCATTCCAGGCGCTGAGACCGGGCGGCCGCGTCATCGTTTATGGCTTCACTTCGTTTCTGCAACAGGGTCAGCTGGCAGGTGGTTTGCGTTACCGCTTTCGCGGCATTATGCGGCCTGCCTGGTACGCGCTCCGCGCGCTCCTCTCACCCGGCAGACGACGCATCCTGCCCTATAGCATACAGATGCTGAAACGGAGGAAGCCGGCATGGTTCCACGAAGATTTAAGCGTCTTGCTTGATCTGCTTCGCGACCGGAAGATCAAGCCTGTCATCGCCGAGCGGATTCCGCTGCGCGAGGCCCGCCGCGCGCAAGAATTGCTCGGCCGTGGATCGGTGAGGGGCAAGCTTGTGCTGGTTTGCAATTGATCAGGACCGTTGGCATCTCGCCGCCGCCGAAATTAGCCAGCGGAAAAACCGAAATTATCCCGCGCCCGCCCGCGGCGTTCCCGCGTGAGCTGGACGATCGGCGGCTTGGCGTTGAGACCCTCGACCTGGAAGCCGGCGACGCGTTTGTAGTTGGCGGCGATGTCTTCCAGTTCCTGCAGCGAGAGCACGTCGGTGACGACGTTGTAGCCGTTCGGCGCGCGCTCTTCGATCATCTGCATCACCTGCTCGGGCCCGTTGCGGCGGTTGAGCATCACGAGATCGGTTGTCGCCGGACGGCGTTCGGCTTCGTAGGCTGCGAGCGCCGCGTTCGTCGTCCCGTTCGCGAGGATTTCGCGGGTGATGACGCGCGCGTCCAAAATTGCCTGCGACGCGCCGTTGGAGCCGATCGGGTACATCGGATGCGCGGCATCGCCCATCAGCGTAACGCGGCCGAACGTCCATTGCGGAATCGGATCGCGATCGACGAGCGGATATTCGTAGGCGTGCGGGCAGCTCTCGATCAGGCCGGGCACGTCGAGCCAGTCGAATTTCCAGTCCTTGAACCAGGGCAGAAACTCTTCGAGTTTTGCGGTCCGGTTATAGTCCTCGCGCCGCCACTGATAGGTCGGCGGCATATGCCGCTCGGCCACCCAGTTGATCCTGAACTTGCCTGCGCCGTCCGCCTGTTTGGAAATCGGGTAGCAGACGAATTTCAGGATCTCGTGGCCGGCCATGATCATGGTGCGGCCGGACAGGAAGGCGTCGCTGTCGGTGATGCCGCGCCACAGGATACGGCCGTTCCAGATCGGCGGGCCTTCGCCGGGATAGAGCTTTTCGCGAACCGCCGAATGGATGCCGTCGGCCGCAATCAACAGCGCGCCCTCGTGCGCACCATTCGATTTGCCGGTCGCCTTGTCGATGAACTCGGCGCGGACGCCGTTTTCCGTCTCGGTCCAGCCGGAGAGATGGTGGCTGGTGAGAATGTTCTCGCTTCCCAGCCGCTCGATCGCGGCATCGAGCAGGATCTGCTGCAGCGTGCCGCGGTGGATCGAAAATTGCGGCCATTTGTAACCGGCCTCGATGCCGCGCGGCTCGCTCCAGATCGGCTTGCCGTGCTTGGAGAAATACGCGAGCTCCTTGGTGCGGACAGCGTGCGCATCGAGCTTGTCGTGCAGCCCCAGCTCGATCAATTCGCGCACCGCATGCGGCAGCACGTTGATGCCGACGCCGAGCGGTTTCAGCTCGGACACGCTCTCGAATATTTTGGCGGGAACGCCGATCTGGTGCAGGCTGAGTGCCAGCGTCAGCCCGCCGATGCCGCCGCCCGCGATGAGAACAGTCATGTTGCGCCCCTCTTGCCCCCTCTTGCTGCCTGGGCGTCATGACATGAGAGGCGGCAAGGGGGCAACTGCGAAAGCCGGCCGGAAATCCCGATGCACCCGGGCCATTCACGCCAGCGTAGGGGGTGGACCGAAGAAGCCGACGATCTTGACCAGCCGGCCGTCGGCACCGACTTCGCCGAAATCGATCGAGGTGTCGCCGCAGGTTCCATCCGCCCGCACCAGGCGCCAGAGGAAGCGGACCATGTCGTGATGCACGTCGATACCGCTCATGAACTCGAGCCACGCGCCGGGCCGGCTGGCCTGAACCGTGGCGATGTGGCCGGCAAGGGCTTCGCGTCCGCTCAGTGAAACATTCGGATCGAGATAACTGGGACGATTTCGCCGGCCAGCTTGTCCAGATCCTTCATCGCGACGTCGCGCAAGGCGGCCGGGCTGCGGCGCAGCTGCGCGACGAAATCATGGCCTATCCCGGGCTGTCCTCCGAATGGAGGCTGCCCCGACAGGCGTCGGCGTCCGCGCCGGTCATGACGATGCACCTTGCCAGGGGCGACTATCGCCTCGCCTTCTTCTCCACCTTTACGACGCTGGCGATGCCGATGGACGCAGCGCTGCAACAGATCAAGATCGAATGCTTTTTTCCGGCGGATGACGCAACTGCCGAGAAGGCGCGACAACTCGCACTCTGACAAACCTCAAGGAGATGGAAATGCAGCTTGCTCCGAGCCGTCATCAATCGACCGAGACGATGAACGAACTGCGGGCACTGAATGCCCGCTTCATCCATAATTTCGTGACCAACGACGTGGCTTCGCACGACGCCATTCTGCATCCTCGCTTCATCAGCATCTGGCCATTATCCCGCCGATGACACGATCGTCAGCATCTATATCGAGGGAAAGCTCCAGCAGCGCGCGGCGTGAATGCGCTGCCGGCAAGCCGGACGGCACGCCTTGGGTTGCGTGTAGCGCAGGGGCGCTTCAACGCGCCGGGGATGGACGGCGGACAGGCGCGCGGTTAACCTCCGGCTTCCCCCCGTGAGGATCACCATGTTCAAGCTCTATACCGCCCCCGGCACCTGCGCGCTGGCTTCGCATATCGCTTTGGAAGAGGCCGGCGCCTCCTACACGGCAGAGCGGCTCGACTTCAAGAACGGCCAGCAGACCACCCCGCAATACCTTGCGATCAATCCGAAGGGGCGGGTGCCGGCACTGGTGACCGACCGTGGCACCCTGACCGAAACGCCGGCGATCCTCGCCTACATTGCGCAAAGCTTTCCGCAGGCCAAGCTGGTGCCGGACGACCCGTTCGCCTTTGCGCAGGCGCAGTCCTTCAATAACTATCTCTGCGCGACGGCCCACGTCAATCATGCGCACAAGGGGCGCGGCTATCGCTGGGCGGTCGAGGAATCCTCGTTCGCCGACATGAAGCGCAAGGTGCCGGAGACCATGGCCGCCTGCTTCACGCTGATCGAGCGCGATATGCTGAAGGGGCCGTGGGTGATGGGCGAGCAGTATACGGTCTGTGATCCCTACCTGTTTACGATCTCCGGTTGGTTGGAAGGCGACGGTGTCGATCTTGCGTCGCTGCCGAAGGTGTCCGCTCACCGCAAGCGGATGTCGGAGCGGCCGGCGGTACAGAAAGTGCTGGCGGACGTGAAGGGCTGAGAAGCGCATGTCAGCTCGTAGGATGGGTGGAGCGCAGCGATACCCATCAACACCGGCGCGGAAGGCGATGGGTTTCGCTGCGCTCTACCCATCCTACGCAACCTTTTTCCCGCGCTCCATCTCGCGGCCGATGCCGAGCATGATATTGCGCAGCCAGATCGAGCCGGGGTCCATCTGGGCGCGGGTCGGATAGAACATGAACTGCTCGTCGATCCCGGGATCGAGCGGGGGCGCGACCGTTGTCAGCGATAGCTGCTTCGACAGTGCGCCGATCAGCCGGCGCGGCACGAAGGCGACGAGATCGGTGCGTGCGGCGACATGCAGCGCCTCGATATAGCCCGGCACGACCAATGCGATCCGCCGCTCGATGCCCGCAGGCCGCAGCCAGATGTCGATCAGGTCCTCGCTCTGGCCGCGGATCACGACCGCGACGTGGCGCGCGTCGAGAAACACGTCCGGCCGCTTCAGCCGCGCGCCGATGGGGTGGCCCCGCCGCACCGCGAGCGCATCACTGTCGGTGTAAAGCCGCTGCCGGTGAAATCCGGTGAAGGCGTTGCCGATCGAGATCACCATGTCGATGGTGCGGGCGAACTCCGCCGTGAAGATCGCAGGCCCCCGCCACGGCACCACGTCGATCCGGACGTTCGGCGCCAGCTTCGTGATCTTCGCCATCAGCGGCGGCATCAAAAGCTCGACCGCCAGGTCCGGCATCATCAGGCGAAACTGACGCTCACTCCGCGCGGCGTCGAACTCATCGGCGATGAACAGGGCGCGCACCTGGTCGAGCGCCTGCGCCAGCGGCGCGCGCAGCGCCTGTGCCCGCGGCGTCAGCTCCATGCGCGCCCCGGTCCGCACCAGCAGCGGGTCGCCGATCAGGTCGCGCAGCCGCTGCAGCGCATGGCTGGCGGCCGGTTGCGACAGCCCGATCCGCATTGCGGCTCGGCTGACATTGGCTTCCCTGAGCAAGGCATCGAGTGCCACGAGCAGATTGAGGTCAAGCGAATTCAAATTCATGAGATGAATATATATCATACTCGTTATTGATTGGAAGAATGGCGTGCCGCGCGCGATGATCTGCAGCACAGATCAAAAGGAGAAGCCGCCATGAGCGCAGCAGCGAACAAGAAATTGGTGCAGCAGGTCTACACGGATTCCGCCAACCGCAGCGGAACCACCTTCGTCGACAATCTCGCCGATGACGCGACCTGGATCGTCACCGGCCAATATTCCTGGTCGCACGAGTTCAAGGGGCGGGATGCCATCAACAACGGCCTGATGGGTCATTTCCGGTCGTTCTTCGCCGTGCGGCCGCGCACGGTGGCGTTCAACTTCATCGCGGAGGATGACTATGTCGTGGTCGAAGCGCGCGGCGACAATGTCACCAAGGCCGGGGTCCGCTATGACAACCAATACTGCATGGTCTGGCGCATCGAGGGCGGCAAGATCAAGCAGATCAAGGAATATTGCGACTCCGCGCTGGTCGAGCGCGTGCTCGGACCGTTCCCGGCGGAGCGGAAGCTCGCTGCTGCGGTCTGAGGCATTAGCGCGATTTGTGGAGCCCTGAAACAAAAACGGCGCCCGTGAGGGCGCCGTTTCCAATCGTGCAGCTGTTCAGGCGGCCTTGACCGCGAGATGCCTGAACATGTTGCTGCGGGCCTCGTCGTCCATCTCGGCCTTGAACTTGAAATTATCCTTCAGCGCGATCGCCTTCGCGGCCGCGGGCCGTGCCATGATCTCGTCGACCAGCCGCTTGACGTTGGGATATTTCGCGACTGCGTCCTCGCCGAGAATGAAAGGGATCATGCGGGCCCAGCCCCACACGTCCATGTCGACGATGGTGTAGGTTTCGCCGACCATGTAGCGGCGGTTGGCGAGATGGTCGTTGAGAATGCCGAAATGACGCTGCGCCTCGAACTGATAGCGGTTATGGGCGTAGTCGACCTTTTCCGGCGCGAAGTGCTTGAAGTGGACGGCCTGGCCCGAAAAAGGTCCGATGCCGGTGGCCACGAACATCAGCCATGACAGCAATTCGCCGCGGTTGGCCGGCGTGTTGGCGGGGAGAAACTTGCCGGTCTTTTCGGCCAGATAAAGCAGGATGGCGTTGCTGTCGAACACCTTGACGCCGTCATCGTCGATGGCGGGCACCTTGGCGTTCGGATTGATGGCGAGATATTCCGGCTTGAACTGGTCGCCCTTGCGGGTGTCGACGGCGACCGGCTCGTAGGCAAGACCGGCTTCCTCGAGGAAGAGGGCGACCTTGGTCGGGTTGGGCGATCCGTTGAAATAGAATTTGAGCATTTGGAATTTTCCCCCATTGCTTCTTGGCAGGACAGTTTATTGCGGCACGCGGCGGTATTGCCACCTTGTGCCACGTCCATGCTCAAATTTTTGCGGGATACGCAAGCGACGAGTTTGTGAACGGCCCCCGGGCCGGTGCTCTCGAGACGAGCGAAGCTCGCTCTCGAGACGAGCGAGGCTTGCTCTCTACGACAGCGCCAGACCGCCCATGCCGGCAACCGCAAGGCCGGCACCGGCAGCGATCATGACGGATGCGAAGCGCATTTCCGAACGCAGCGCCGTTCTCTGTCCCGTGCGCTCCGATCCTCGCGCATAGCCGTGGACGATGATCTGCTCACTGAATGTGCCGCTGGCGTCGAGAATGTCGGTCAAGCCCGCGCTGGCGACCAGGATGCCGAGGATGATCAGTCCGGCGGGGCCCAGCAAGCTCAACAGCAGTATTGGAAACAAGCCGATCAGGAAGATCGGCAGCAGTGGCAGCACGATGAACGACTCGGAGCCTCGCGTGCGCATGGGAGTAATCTCTTGTGAGGAAATAAATCTAGCAGATTTTCGCTCAAATAGGGACGAAAAGGTCCGTGACCACCCGCGCGCCTGACACGGCTGCCATGCCGGTTGATCGGGTTGGTTGCGCAGGGGGTAGGCAGGCCGCATTTCACGGCATAGCCGCCGAAATCGTCAGCACGCTGTGGTGCTTTGGCGCGTCCTGCCCCGCCTCAGATGCCCGGTGAAGCGCGGTTTAACCCGCCGCCATCCCGGAGCGGATTTCGGCGCGCAGCTCGTCGATCAGCCTCAGGCCGTTCTTGGTCTCGACATGCCAGAAGGTCCATCCGTTGCAGGCGCCGGAGCCTTGCGCCACCGCGCCGATGCGGTGGATCGAGCCGACCTTGTCGCCGAGCATGATGGCGCCGTCGGCGCGGACCAGCGCGCCGTGGCGCTTCTTGGAATCGACCAGCCTGGTGCCGGGCGGAATCATGCCGCGCTCGATCAGTTCGGAGAACGCCACGCGGGGGGCGTCGCGCGCGGTCATGAACGGCGCCAGCGTCGCCTCGGGCAGCGGTTCGACGGCTGCGATGCGAGCTTCGGCCGCAGTCGCATAGGTCTTGTCGCGCTCGAAGCCGATGTAGCGGCGGCCGAGACGTTTTGCCACGGCGCCGGTGGTGCCGGTGCCGTTGAAGGGATCGATCACGAGATCGCCGGGCTTCGACGACGACAGCAGCACGCGCGCCAGAAGGCCCTCGGGCTTCTGCGTCGGGTGCACCTTCTTGCCGTCGGCGCCCTTGAGGCGCTCTTCGCCGGTGCAAAGCGGGATCAGCCAGTCGGAACGCGCCTGCACGTCCTCGTTGGCGGCTTTCAGGGCTTCGTAATTGAACGTATAGCCCTTGGCCTTCTCGTCGCGCGCCGCCCAGATCATGGTCTCATGGGCATTGGTGAAGCGGCGGCCGCGGAAATTCGGCATCGGGTTGGTCTTGCGCCAGACGATGTCGTTGAGGACCCAGAAGCCGAGGTCCTGCATGATCGCGCCGACGCGGAAAATGTTGTGATAGGAACCGATCACCCACAGCGTCGCCGACGGTTTCATGACCCGGCGGCAGGCCAGCAGCCAGGCGCGGGTGAAATCGTCGTAAGCCGCAAAGGATGAGAACTTGTCCCAGTCGTTGTTGACGGCATCGACATGGGATTTGTCGGGGCGCTTGAGATCGCCCTTCAGCTGCAGGTTATACGGGGGATCTGCGAACACCAGATCGACCGAACCGGCCGGGAGCTTCGACATCTCGGCGACGCAATCGCCGACGACGATACGCGCGCTGGACTCGGACTCAAATTTAGTGCGGGGCGCCCTTGCAGACGCCCCGCGACGCGACACTACCATGACTCAATTACTCTGACTCAGGCGACGCTGTCGGCGACGCGGGACTAAACAACCGACTGGCGATACATTGACCCGGCAAAGTAAAAATCGACTTAATCGGTAAAGTTGCTGAGAAGAGATTGCCGGGAGAAATTGCGAGGGGGCGGCGCACTAGGCAATTTTTGCCGGGCGGGTTATTGATTAATGGAATGGAAATTTTACGTGATTGTCGCGTTGGGTATTCGGGCAACACAGCCGGGAATGAGGAAACACCGCCATGCGTTACGATGATTTCCGCCGCAGCGACGACATTGACGACCGTCGCGACGATGGCGGCGGCGGAATGGGTGGCGGTGGCGGCGGTTTCGGCCTGCCGATGGGCGGTGGCGGGCTCGGCATCGGCACCATCATCGTGCTCGGCCTGGTCGGCTATGCCTTCGGCATCGATCCGCGCATCCTGATCGGCGGCGCCGAAATCCTGACCGGTGGCAACCAGGCGCCGACCTACCAGACCGATCGACGGTCGGGGCCGGCCAAAACCGGCGCGCCGAAGGACGAGGTCGGCAGCATGATCGCCGGTATCCTCGGCGAGATCGACGACCGCTGGAGCGAGATCTTCCAGTCCAGCGGACAGAATTATACCGGACCGCGCATCGTGCTGTTTCGCAACGCCACCAATGGCGGCCGCTGCGGCATGGCGCAGTCGGCGATGGGACCGTTCTACTGCCCGCCGGACAAGCAGATCTTCCTCGACACCAGTTTCTTCCGCGAAGTCGAAACGCGCTTCAAGGGGTGTTCGGGCAGCGCGTGCAAGTTCACGACGGCCTATATCATCGCGCACGAAGCGGGACATCACATCCAGAACCTGCTCGGCATCCTGCCGCGCGTGAACCGGCTGCAGCAGCAGGCCGGCAGCAAGGCGGAAGCCAATGCGCTGCAGGTCAAGGTCGAACTGCAGGCGGATTGTCTGTCCGGCGTCTGGGTCAACCGCGAGGAAAAGAAGCGCCCGGGCTTCATCGAAGCCGGCGACATCGATGCGGCATTGAAGACGGCAACCGCGATCGGCGATGACACGCTGCAGCGGCAGTCGACGGGCAGGGTGGTGCCGGACAGTTTTACGCACGGCTCCGCGGCGCAGCGCAAGCAATGGTTCATGACCGGCTACCAGCAGGGCACGGTGCAGGCCTGCAACACGTTTGCGCAGGGAGCGTTGTAGCTTGAGCTGAAAAAGTATTCGTCATGGCCGGGCTTGTCCCGGCCATCCACGTCTATACTTTTTAATCGAAGACGTGGATGCCCGGGACAAGCCCGGGCATGACGAGAAGAAAAAGTCATGTCCTCCATCGATGAATCAAAACAATTCGTGCCGCTGAACATCGCGGTGCTGACGATCTCGGACACGCGCTCGCTGGCCGATGACAAGTCGGGCACCACGCTGGCTGACCGGTTGACTGCGGCCGGTCACCACCTGGCCGCGCGCGAGATAGCCACCGACGATATCGATGCGATCCGCGTCATCATCAAGCGATGGATCGCCGACGCGGGCGTCGATGCGATCATTACCACCGGCGGCACCGGTTTCACCGGCCGCGACGTGACGCCGGAGGCGGTCGAGCCGCTGTTCGAGAAGCGGATGGACGGCTTTTCCATCGCCTTCCACATGCTGAGCCACGCCAAGATCGGCACCTCGACGGTGCAGAGCCGCGCCACCGCCGGCGTTGCCGGTGCGACCTTCATCTTCTGCCTGCCGGGATCGCCGGGCGCCTGCCGCGATGCATGGGACGGCATCCTCGCCGCCCAGCTCGATTACCGCACGCGTCCCTGCAATTTCGTCGAGATCATGCCGCGGCTCGACGAGCATTTGCGGCGGCCTAAAGCCCAGGGCGCTTCAGCCTGACAAGGCGCTTCAGCCTGACCAGCAAGCTCCATAGCCCGCGCCACTTGTTGCGCCAGGCTTCGACGCGCAACTGATGCGCGCGCCTGACGTGGAAGTCGATGAGTTCAGGCGTCACGCGCGGCGAGGTAGCGCGACGCCCCGGCTTCACAGTTCCAGTTCCCAGGTTTCGCCGATCAGGCTCTGGCCGAAGCTGCGGTGCGGCTCGGTGGCGACCAGCTTGAATCCGGCCTCCTGATAGATCTTGCGGGCGGCGACCAGGATGCTCTGGGTCCACAGCGTGATCCGGCGATAGCCACACGCCCTCGCAAATGCGATGCATTCGGCGACCAGCCGATGGCCGAGCCCCTGGCCGCGTCCGGCCGGGTCGACCAGCAACAGCCGCAGCTTGGCGACGTCATCGGTGTGCCGCACCAGAAATATCGAGCCGACCTGCGTCCCCTCGATATCCGCGATCCAGCAGCGTTCCCGCGATGCGTCGAATGAGCTGAGAAATTTCGCCGCGATTTCGGCGACGAGTCCTTCGAACGAGGAATCCCAGCCGTATTCGCGCGCGTAGAGCGCACCATGGCTCTGCACCACCCATCCCATGTCGCCGGGCCGCGGCTCCCGTAGCGTCGCGGGTCGTGCAGCGGCACCGCTATCGCGGAGCAGCCGTTCGATGTCGGTCATTGCCCCGATCAGGCGCTCCTTGCCGCCGGGTGGCAGCCCTTCAAGCATCGCGGCAACGTCGTCGCTCGTGCTGCGGTCAAGCTTGGCGAACGCCTGACGTCCCTTGGCGGTCAATCCGAGCCGGTATTGCCGGCGATCGGACGGCAGCGGTTCGCGGGTGATCAATCCGGCTTCATCGAAATTCTGCACGATACGGCTGAGATAGCCGGCATCGAGGCCCAACTCCGTTCCGATCTCCTTGGCCGAGAGATCTTCGCGGTGGGCGAGCTCGTACAGCACCCGCGCCTCGCTCAGCGAGAAGGGACTTTTCAGGAGCTGCTGGTCCAGCACGCCGAGCTTGCGGGTGTAGAAGCGGTTGAAGGCGCGAACCGCCGCGACTTCCTGTTCGGAATCCGGTTGGGACATGGCATTACCTCGATAATTGCCATTGTCAAATATATAGTTGCCTTTGGCAAGTATATATTTGTGGCAAGCCTGCGGCGAGGCACGCCTGGGCCCGTTCTACTTTGCATGGGGTTGTTTTCGATATTTTGTGTCTGGGCCCTGCGGTGTACCGCTTCAGGCGACGACCATGATCCGGCTGCGCAACTGGGTGCGCGACGAGCGGCCGAGCTGGCGCAGCAGCCGCGTTTCGGAACGGCGGGAATCCGGCCGGTAGCCGCCGAGCCGCTCATAATGATCGCGCGCGATCAGGAGCCCCTGTTCGGCGGACGGCCCGGTAATCATGCGGGCGACGAATTTTAAGCCGTCGCGCAGCCGCGTGTCGGCATAGGGCGAGCGGGCATAGCGAAATACCCCGGCGCGCGGCCGGTCGCTGCTCGATACGTTCTGGATGAACTGCGTGGTCTCTTCGATCCAGCCGTTGTCGAGCACCGCGCCGGCGTGCAGGAACATCAGCCATGGCGATCGCGCCGCCCGCGCACCGGCGGCGAGCGCGGCGGGGCGTGTTCCTTCAAACCTGAGAAAGCCGCAGCCCGCGACGTCGGCTACCCGTTCGATCACGCCGTTGTCGGCCCTGTCGACCAACAGCACCTCGCGGATGACGCCGGCCGCCGCTCCCGGCACCAGCGCCGCCAGCGTTGCGACGGCGGGCTGCTCGACCCCTTCGGTTGGAATGATCACGCTCAACATGAATGAGGCTTCGGTGGCTCATACGAGGAAAAACGCTGCACTGTTATCACCTTGTCACAATCAAAGCAGCCGCTGCGCGTGCAGTTTTTTGCGGCAGTGGCGCCAGCGGCTCTTCCGGCGTTCGCGCTTCGTGTGAATTGTCGTAGAGGACGTTCTTGATTTGTTCTTTCGACGTGCTATGTTCGCTTCATGAGCCGAGCATCCTCTCATGCCCTCAAGCACCCGCCGGTCACGGCGCCCTCCGAACCGGCGGGTGCGACACCTTTTGCCGAGCTTGCGGTCGCCATCGAGCGCAAGCGACGGCGCGGGCGCGGCGCGCAGTCCAACGAGAGCGGCCGGTTCGAGGCCGAGGCGCGGGTCGCCTTCGACGATGGCTGGCAGAGCCTGGACGAACTGCCGCCGTTCAAGACCACGGTATCGCTCGATACCTCGCGCAAGGTCATCACCCGCAACGACTCGCCCGATATCGGGTTCGACCGTTCGATCAATCCCTATCGCGGCTGTGAGCACGGCTGCGTCTACTGCTTCGCGCGGCCGACGCATGCCTTTCTCGGCCTGTCGCCCGGGCTCGATTTCGAATCCAAGCTGCTGGTCAAGCCGGACGCGCCGGAACTGCTGGAGAAGGAACTGGCGGCGCCCGGTTACGAGCCGCGCATGATCGCGATCGGCACCAACACCGATCCCTATCAGCCGATCGAGCGCGAGCACAAAATCATGCGCGGCATTCTCGAAGTGCTCGATCGGGCCGGCCATCCCGTCGGCATCGTCACCAAATCGGCGCTGGTGACGCGCGACATCGATATTCTGCAGCGGATGGCGAAGCGCAATCTGGCCAAGGTCGCGATCTCGGTGACCACGCTCGATCCCAAGCTGGCGCGCACCATGGAGCCGCGTGCCTCGACGCCGCCGAAGCGGCTGGAGGCGCTGCGGCAATTGTCGGCGGCAGGCATTCCCGTGACCGTGATGGTCGCACCGGTTATCCCAGCGCTGAACGATTCCGAGATCGAGCGCATTCTCGATGCCGCAGCCCATGCCGGCGTCAAGGAAGCCAGCTACGTGCTGCTGCGGCTGCCGCTGGAAGTGCGCGACCTGTTTCGCGAATGGCTGATGGCGAACTATCCCGACCGTTACCGTCACGTCTTCACCCTGATCCGCGACATGCGCGGTGGGCGCGACTACGATTCGCAATGGGGGACGCGGATGAAGGGCACCGGCCCGATGGCCTGGATGATCGGACGGCGGTTCGAGATCGCCTGCGAAAAGCTCGGCCTCAACAAGCGCCGCTCGAAACTGACGACCGATCATTTCGTCAAGCCAAACCGCAGCGGACAGCAACTGAGTTTGTTCTGAGGAAGGCGAGAGTAGCATGAGTATCAAGGCGCCAATCCCGCGGTTCACGGTCATCACGCTCGGCGTCAGCGACATGCGCGCCAGCATCGCATTTTACGAAGCGCTCGGTTTTGCTCGAAAAATGCAGGCAACCGGAGAGGCGGTTGCCTTCTTCGACACCGGCGGCACCGTGATCGCGCTCTTCCCGTGGGATCAACTCGCCCGCGATGCCACGCTGCCGGATCAGCCGCGGCCGAAAACCTTTCGCGGAACGACGCTGGCCTGGAATTGCGACTCCGTCGAGGAGGTCGACGCCGTGCTGGATTTCGCAATCTCCTGCGGCGCGTCGCTGTTGAAGCCCGCGCACAAGACCGATTATGGCGGTTACTCCGGCTATTTCGCCGATCCTGACAACCATCCCTGGGAAGTCGTGGTCGCGCCCGGCATCGAAGTCGGCGACGATAGGCGTGTTCATCTGCCGGATTAGGACAAGAATTGCGACGTGATTGAATAACGGGAATTGTGCCGGGTTCCCGGTTGCGCAGGCTTGCTCGTTTCGAGCACCATCCCGGCATGATTCGGGACAAGTCCGCCAAAAAGATCGACAAGAAAGCCGGCAAGGAAGCGGCCGGGCCGCCGAAGGGCGTCATCGCGGTCGCGCCGCCGAGCTTTCGCCGCGAACGGGCGCTGATCAAGCGCGGCGTCTGGCCGGTGGCCGGCTGCGACGAGGCCGGTCGCGGTCCGCTGGCGGGCCCGGTGGTGGCGGCCGCCGTCGTGCTCGATCCCAAGCGAATCCCGAAGGGGATCGACGATTCCAAGCGGCTGACCGCCGAGCGCCGCGAGGAACTGTTCGAGGAGATCTGCGCGACGTCGTCCTTTGCGGTCGCCTTTGCCTCGCCGGCGCGGATCGATCGGGACAATATCCTGCGCGCCTCGCTCTGGGCGCTGGCGCGGGCCGTGCGCGCGCTGCCCGAAATGCCGCAGCATGTGTTCGTCGACGGCCGCGACAAGATCGACGCTCCTTGCGACTGCGATGCAGTAATCGGCGGCGACGGCATCGTCATGTCGATTGCCGCCGCCTCGATCATCGCCAAGGTGACGCGCGACCGCCTGATGTGTGCATTGGCGCTGGATTGCCCGGGCTACGGCTTCGAAACCCACAAGGGCTACGCGGTGCCGGAACATCGCGAGGCGCTGGACCGGTTAGGTCCGAGCATCCACCACCGCAGATTTTTCGCGCCGGTGATCGCCGCGCGGCTGAAACATTTCCCCGAAACGGTCGAGGAGACGATCGAGCCCGATCTGTTCACGGTGGACGGGGAGATTGCTTCCGAGATCTCGGTCACGATCTGAGGCCGGTTGCCTCGGCCGCTCGCGCGCTCTATCAAACGTCCTGGGGGACAGGGCTGCTCGGCCCGGGTATTCGGACGTTTCATGCGCTTCACCTCGCTCGTTGTCGAACTGATCCGCGCCCGGCCGCGGCTGGTGGTCTGGATCGTGGTGCTGGCCCAAGCCGGACTTTGGCTGATCCTGCCGATGCTGCTCTATCGCAGCCCGCCCGGCGACGTCGCGACCGCGCTGGCCTTCGGCCGGGAATACCAGGTCGGAACCTGGCTCGGTCCGCCGCTGGCGTTCTGGCTTGCCGACATCGCTTTCCGGGCTGCCGGCAACACCATGTTCGGCGTCTATCTGCTGGCGCAGGCCTGCGCGGTCGTCACCTTCTGGATCTACTATCACCTGGCCCGCGCGATCGTCGGCGGGCAGCAGGCGGTGCTCGCGGTACTGCTCTCGATAACGGTGGTGGCGTTCAGCTCGCCCGGCGTCGAGTTCGGCCCGCTGGTTCTGGCGCGCCCGCTGTGGGCGCTGCTTTTGCTGCATTCCTGGCAATTGATCGGCCAGAATCGGCGCAACGCGTGGTTCGCCTGGTCGATCGAGGCCGGGCTTTTGCTGCTGACGACGTCAGCCGCGCCCGGAATACTGCTGCTGCTCGCCGGATTTGCCGTTGCCACTCCGCGTGGCCGGCGCGTGCTGATGTCACTCGATCCGCTCTATGCGCTGCTTGTGATCGTCGTGCTGGTGTTGCCCTATCTGATCTGGCTGCTCCGCGCCGACGCACTCGCGATGCCGCCATGGCCTGCGATCTCCGATCTCGGTGCACGCGCCATGCAATGGGGCGGGCTGCTGGTAGGCCTGGTGCTCGCGATGTCCGCCATCGTGCTGCTGGTAATTCTCAATTCCGGCTGGTTTGCCCGCGATGCCGGGGAAGCGCCGATCATCTACCGGCCGCCGGTCGATCCGTTGGCGCGCGACTTCGTCTACTTCTTCGCCATCGCGCCGGCGCTGCTCGGAAGTTTCCTGGCTGGACTGTTCAATTTCGACCACGTCGTGGGCGGCGCAGGCGTTGCGCTGCTGATGTCCGGGCTTGCCGTGATCGTGGCGACCGGCGATATCCTCTACCTGCGGCGTCAGCGCGTGCTGCGCACGGTTTGGGCCGCAGCGCTCGCCGCTCCCGCCCTTGCGGTGATCGCAACCACGCTGTTTCTGCCGTGGACTGGCAATGCCGAAGTGCCGACCTCGCTGCCGGCGAAAGCGATTGCAAGTTTCTTCGGCGACAATTTCGAACGGCGAACCAATCAGCGGCTGCGTGCGGTAGCCGGCGATCCGCAACTGGCCAGTTTCATCGCGATGAGCCGCGGACGCCCGCATCTGCTGCTCGACGCCACGCCGGAACGAACGCCGTGGATGTCGGTCGCGAAATTCAACCAGACCGGCGGCGTCGTGGTCTGGCGCGCCTCCGACACCTCGGGCACGCCACCGCCCGAGATCGCGCAACGCTTTCCGGGCCTGGTGCCGGAAGTGCCGCGCGTCTTCGAATGGATGGTGAACGGTCGCCAGCCGCTGTTGCGCGTCGGTTGGGCTATCGTTCGGCCGAAGGCGCCGTAAGGCTTAAGCGGGCGGCGCCTGCTCCAGCGCCTTCGCAATGGCGCGCAGATCCTGCCACGACATCCGCTTGTAGGACGGCGACCGCAGCAAATACGCCGGATGGAACGTCGCCATGGCGCGGATGGTGCGGGTGCCGGTGTCGTAGTCGAACCATTTTCCGCGGGTTCTCATGATGCCTTCGCGGGTCGACAGCAGCGTTTGCGTCGAGGGATTGCCGAGCGTCACCAGCACGTCGGGGTTCACCAGCTCGATCTGCCGCTGGATGAACGGTAGGCAGATTTGTGTCTCCTGCGGCGTTGGCGTCCGGTTGCCGGGCGGCCGCCAGGGGATCACATTGGCGATGTAGGCCTTGCTGCGGTCGAGCCCGATTGCCGCGATCATCCGGTCCAGTAACTTGCCGGAGCGGCCGACAAAGGGCAGGCCCTCGATGTCTTCGTCGCGTCCGGGCGCTTCGCCGACGAACATGATGCGGGCTTGCGGATTGCCGTCGGCAAACACCAGCCGCGTCGCGGTGTTTTTCAGCGCGCAGCCCTCGAAATTTTCCAAGAGCGCCCGCAGCGCTTCCAGCGTCGGCGCCGTTCGCGCCGCTTCGCGCGCGATCGCGATGGCCGCTTCCGGCGGGGGCGCTGTTTCGCTGCGCGGAACCGCCGGCGCTGCGGCGGGCATTTCCCTGATGGGGCGCGGTGGCGCAGTCTCGCGGACCGGGGCGGGAGCGGCAGGGGCGTCGGGCTCGCTCAGCCGATCGACCGGCTCCTCCGCCAACGCGCAATCGACCCCGGCCTCCAGATAAAAGGCCAGCAATTGCCGGAGATTAGGTGCGGGTTCGGGGATCAAATCCATTATGCCAATCTAATATGGATCGGGCCGCCGTGAAACGCCTCGCTTTGCATTTCCATGGTTGTTCTCGGCGCAAAAATCGGAAACAACGAGCCTTTAGAGCCGTTCTCAATCGGGCTGAGATCAGATCATGAGTGCAGAAGAACTTCCTCCCCGCGAATCCATGGAATTCGACGTCGTGATCGTCGGCGCCGGGCCGTCGGGCCTTGCTGCCGCGATTCGGCTGAAGCAGCTCAATGCCGATCTCAGCATCGTCGTCGTGGAGAAGGGTTCCGAGGTCGGCGCGCATATCCTGTCCGGCGCAGTGATCGATCCGGTTTCTCTCGACAAACTGATCCCCGATTGGCGCGAGGACGCCGATTGTCCGCTGAAGACGCAGGTCAAGGACGACCGTTTCTACTGGACCACCGCAACCAGCGCGATCCGGCTGCCGAACTTCGCCATGCCGCCGCTGATGGACAACCATCATTGCTATATCGGTTCGCTCGGCGATGTCTGCCGTTGGCTGGGGCCGAAGGCGGAGGCGCTCGGCGTCGAAATCTATCCGGGCTTTGCTGCAGCCGAAGTGCTGTACGACGATAGCGGAGCGGTGCGTGGTATCGCGACCGGCGACATGGGCGTCGGCAGGGACGGCAAGCCCAAGGATTCTTTCACCCGTGGCATGGAGCTGCTGGGCAAGTACACGCTGTTCGCCGAAGGCGCGCGCGGCAGCCTGAGCAAGCAGTTGATCGCCAAATACACGCTCGACGCCAACAGCGAGCCGCCGAAATTCGGCATCGGGTTGAAGGAAGTCTGGGAGATCGATCCCGCCAAGCACCAGAAGGGCCTGATCCAGCATTCGTTCGGCTGGCCGCTCAACAATTCGACCGGCGGCGGCTCGTTCCTCTACCATTACGACGACAACAAGGTGGCAGTCGGCTTCGTCGTGCATCTTAACTACGACGATCCGTATCTGTCGCCGTTCGACGAATTCCAGCGCTTCAAGACGCATCCCGTCATTCGCACCGTGTTCGAAGGCGGCAAGCGGTTGTCCTATGGCGCGCGCGCCATCACTGAGGGCGGCTATCAGTCGGTGCCGCGGCTGAGTTTTCCGGGCGGCGCGCTGATCGGCTGCGCGGCGGGTTTTGTGAACGTGCCGCGCATCAAGGGCGTGCACAATGCGATGGGCAGCGGCATGCTCGCCGCCGAACATGTCGCCGCAGCGCTCGGCGCCGGCCGTGCCAATGACGAACTGGTCGAATACGAAAACGCCTGGCGGGATTCCGCTGTGGGCAAGGACCTGCACCGGGTCCGCAACGTCAAGCCACTGTGGTCGAAGTTCGGCACCATCATCGGCGTGGCGCTCGGCGGCTTCGACATGTGGTGCAACACGCTGGGCTTCTCGCTGTTCGGAACCCAGTCGCACGCCAAGCCCGACCGCAAGACGCTGGATGCGGCGAAGGCGCACACCCCGATCGCCTATCCCAAGCCGGACGGCAAGCTCTCCTTCGACAAGCTGTCCTCGGTGTTCCTCTCCAATACCAATCATGAAGAGGACCAGCCGATCCATCTGAAGGTCGCCGACATGAACCTGCAGAAGACGTCCGAGCACGATGTCTATGCCGGTCCGTCGAACCGCTATTGCCCCGCCGGCGTCTATGAATGGGTCGAGGAGGGCTCAGGCCCGCGCTTCCAGATCAACGCCCAGAACTGCGTCCACTGCAAAACCTGCGACGTGAAGGACCCGAACGGCAATATCACCTGGGTTCCCCCCGAGGGCGGCGGCGGGCCGAACTATCAGGGCATGTAGCGCGGCCGTAGACCACGATTGCGTGAGCGGGAGGAGGGTGATACCGCCTCCGGCCACGATACCGCCATAGTAAAAGCGTTTCCGGGGTTGGGCTGGCTAAATCGAAGCCCTAAAGGCCTAATCTGCCAATCGATTCGCCAACCCCTATCCTTGCGGTTGAGGGCCAAAAGCGGCATTGTCGCTGCCCGAGATGCCGCCGCTTGGGTTTGCATTCGAGACCGATCGTAACGATCCCGCCATACATCCTGGAGCTAGGCGAACCGTGATGCTTTCCACTCGTATGAATCGTTGGACCTTCGCCGCAATCACTCTCGCCGCACTGGCCGCACCGGCTGCGGTTTTGGCCCAGACGCCCGAACACACGGGCGATAACGCCGCGCAATTCCCGAGCAAGGCGGACCTGAAATCGCTGACGACGTCCGGCAGCTATCTGGCCGCGCGCCACGCCAGTGTCGAGCGCGACGCGGCTTCGGCGGCGGCGTTCTATCGCTCCGCCCTGCGCACCGATCCAAAGAACAACGAACTCCTGGATCGCGCCTTCATCTCCTCGCTGGCTGATGGCGACATCGATGACGCAGTCAAGCTCGCCGATCGCATCCTGACGATGGACAAGGCCAACCGCGTCGCGCGGCTGGTGGTCGGCGTGCGTGACCTCAAGCAGAAGAAATATGCCGCCGCGCAGCTCAACATCAACCAGTCGATCCGTGGACCGATTACCGATCTGGTGGCGACGCTGCTGTCGGGATGGGCGAGCTACGGCGCGGGCGATGCCAAGGCGGCGGTTGCAAGTATCGACAAGCTGACCGGCCCCGAATGGTATCCGATCTTCAAGGATCTCCACACCGGGATGATCCTGGAAACATCGGGCAAGGAAAAGGACGCCGGCATTCGGTTCGAGCGCGCCTACAAGCTCGACGATTCGATGCTGCGCGTGTCCGACGCCTATGCGCGCTGGTTGTCGCGCAACAAGGACGGCGCGGCGGCGACTGCCATTTACGAAGCGTTCGACAAGAAGCTGCCGCGGCACCCGCTGGTGCAGGAAGGGCTGCGCGAGACCAGGGCCGGCAAGAAGCTGCCGCCGCTGGTCGATTCGGCGCAGGCCGGCGCGGCCGAGGCGCTGTACGGCATCGGCGCCACGCTGACCCGCCGCGGCGGCGAGGATCTGGCGCTGGTCTATCTGCAGCTTGCGCTCTACCTGCAGCCCAACCATCCGCTGGCGCTGCTGTCGCTCGCCGACCTCTATGAGTCCGTGAAGAAGCCTCAGATGGCGATCAAGGTCTACGAGCGCATGCCGGCCAGTTCGCCGCTCAAGCGCAACGCGCAGATCCAGCTTGCCACCAATCTCGACGCCGCCGACCGCAGTGAAGAGGCGATCAAGATCCTGAAGGGCGTCACCGCGGAAGCGCCGAAGGATATCGAAGCCATCATGGCGCTCGGCAACATCGAGCGCGGCCGAAAGAAGTTTGGCGATTGCGCCACGACCTATACGCTCGCGATCGACGCAATGCCCGGGTTGACGGACAAGAACACCTGGGTGACCTATTATTATCGCGGCATTTGCGAGGAGCGCTCCAAGCAGTGGAGCAAGGCCGAGGCCGACATGCGCAAGGCGCTGGAACTGCAGCCCGAGCAGCCGCATGTGCTGAATTATCTCGGTTATTCCTGGATCGACCAGGGCATCAACCTCGACGAAGGCATGAAGATGATCAGGCGCGCCGTCGATCAGCGCCCCGACGACGGCTACATCGTGGATTCGCTGGGCTGGGCGTTTTTCCGGATCGGCAACTACGAAGACGCGGTGAAGAATCTCGAGCGCGCGATCGATCTCAAGCCCGAGGATCCGACCATCAACGACCATCTCGGCGATGCCTATTGGCGCGTCGGGCGGACGCTGGAAGCCAAATTCCAGTGGGCCCATGCCCGCGACCTCAAGCCCGAAGCGGAGGAATTGCCGAAGATCGAAGCCAAGATCGCCAACGGTTTGCCTGAAGACACCTCTTCTGCGGCTTCCGCCGACAAGAAGAAGGAGGACGGCAAGGGCGGCTGAGGCAGGGACTTTGGGGGCTGATCGGCAATGCCGGCATTGAGTGATGAAGGACGCGCCAAGGTCAACCTGACCTTGCGGGTGAATGGCCGTCGTCGGGACGGCTATCACGATCTCGAAAGCGTGGTGGCATTCGCCGACTGCGCCGACCGGCTGACGCTGTCGCCGGGTTCGGATCTGGATTTGAAGATGTCGGGACCGCTGGCGCAGGCCTGCGGCGACACGTCGGATAATCTGGTGCTCAAGGCCGCACGTCTTTTGGCCGAGCGCGTACCGGATATGAAGGCCGGCAGTTTCTCGCTCGCCAAGGTCTTGCCGGTCGCGGCCGGAATCGGCGGCGGTTCGGCCGATGCCGCGGCGGCGCTCCGGCTGCTTTCGCAGTTGAACGGGCTCGCGCTCGACGATCCTCGCATCATCGAGGTCGCGGAACTGACCGGTGCCGACGTGCCGGTCTGCGTCAACTCACGCGGCTGCGTCATGACCGGCGTCGGCGAAACGCTGCAGCCGCTCAGCCTGCCGAAAATGCCCTGCGTGATGGTCAATCCGGGCGTTCCCGTCGCGACCAAGGACGTCTTTGCCGCGCTCGGCCTGCGCAACGGCGAATTGCTGGTCGGCGCCACCGACGTGCTGCTGCAGGACCGCTGGCCCGATGGGGGGGCATCGCTCGAAGACTGGGTTGAAGCGCTCGCCGCCAGTTCCAACGATCTGGAAGCGCCCGCCATGCGCGTCCAGCCGGTGATCGGCGAGGTCATCGCGGCGCTTAATGCGACCAACGGCGCCTGGCTGGCGCGGATGTCCGGATCGGGCGCCACCTGCTTTGCGATCTACGAGAACACCGCCGAAGCCGGCCGCGCGGCGGAGAAGCTCCGCCGCGATCACCCCGCCTGGTGGGTGCATGCGGGAACGCTGAGCTAGCTCGCCGGCCGCCGCGCCAGCGCCAGCGAAATACCGAGGCCGGCGATGAACAGCCCTGAGCCCTGTCGCAATCGTTGAAGCGAATTCGGATTGCGCGTGAGACCGGCCCGCGCCGTCGCGGCCATCATCACCACGACGACATCGGCAAGCGTATTGAGCGCCACCGAGATCAGGCCGAGTGTGATGAACTGGAGCGCGATGTAGCCGGCCGGGTCCAGGAATTGCGGAATGAAGGCCAGAAAGAACGCCGCGGTCTTCGGGTTCAGGGCTTCGACCAGCACGCCTTCCCGAAACACCCGTTGTGCCCCGACAGCGACGGCCTGTTGCGGCAAGAGATCGCGCGCCTCGCGAAATGTTCTGACGCCGAGCCAGACGAGATAGAGCGCGCCGACGAATTTGAGCGCGGCGAACAATTCGGCGCTGGCAAGGATAATCGCCGAGACGCCAAGCCCGCCTGCGATCACATGCACGAGTCCGCCGAGTGCCGTCCCGAACGTCGACGCGATGCCGGCTCGCTTGCCGCCCGACAGCGTCCTCGCGGCGACGTAGAAGATTCCAGGGCCGGGGACGGCGGCGATGACAAGCGCGGCCAGGAGAAACAATGTGAAGTTGGTGCCGTTCAATGCGATCTCTCTTGTAGGATGGGCTTCGCTCAACTACGCGCTGTCATCGTCCGCGAAGGCGGACGATCCAGTATTCCAGAGATGGTAATGATTGAACCGAGAAGCCGCGGCGTACTGGATACCCCGCCTTCGCGGGGTATGACGGAAGCGGGATCAATGCGACCTTGCCAAACAAAACGCCACGACCTGCTCCAGCGCGGTCTTCATCGGCGAGGCCGGGAATAGCGCCAGTGCGTCGACGGCCATCGCGCCGTAATGCTGGGCGCGGCTGATCGTGTCTTCCAGCGCGCGATGCTTGGTCATCAACCCGATGGCATGATCGAGGTCGCTGTCGCCGATCTCGCCGCGCTCCAGCGCCTTGACCCAGAACTTGCGCTCAGAGTCATTGCCGCGGCGGAACGCCAGCACCACCGGCAGCGTGATCTTGCCCTCGCGGAAATCGTCGCCGATGTTCTTGCCGAGTTTCGCGGCCTTGCCGCCATAGTCCAGCACGTCGTCGACGAGCTGGAAAGCGATGCCGAGATTCATGCCGACCGAGCGGCACGCGGTCTGCTCGGCCTTCGGCCGGTTGGCGATCACGGGTCCGACCTCGCAAGCCGCGGCGAACAGCTCAGCCGTCTTGCCCCTGATGACGGCGAGGTATTCGTCCTCGGTGGTCGCAGTGTTCTTGGCCGCCGCAAGCTGCATCACTTCGCCTTCGGCGATGGTGGCCGCGGCCGAGGAGAGGATGTCGAGCGCGCGCAGCGAGCCGACCTCGACCATCATGCGGAAAGCCTGGCCGAGCAGGAAGTCGCCGACCAGCACGCTCGCCTCGTTGCCCCACAGCATCCGCGCCGACAGCTTGCCGCGGCGCAGTTCGCTCTCGTCGACCACGTCGTCATGGAGCAGCGTTGCGGTATGCATGAACTCGACGGAGGCGGCGAGCTTGATATGACCGTCGCCGGAATAGCCGGTGAGGTTGGCCATCGCCAGCGTCAGCATCGGGCGGAGACGTTTGCCGCCGGACGAGATCAGGTGGTTGGCGACTTCCGGAATCATGGTGACTTCCGACCCTGTCCGCGACAGGATCGTGGCGTTGACCCGCTCCATGTCGGCGGCAACGAGCCCGACCAGCGCATCTATCGAAGCGTTCGGGCTTTCGAAGGGTACAATAACCGCCACGCGGGTCTCCAATTTTGGCCAATTCGCACTATCCTTATTCTACAATAGAAAGTGCCGGCTAAGGCGGCAAGGGCACGTAGCGGTTGACAGACCCGGTGCCATTGCCGCACCCGGGTGAAAAGGAGAGCATCGCTTGCGGGAATTGGTCAGGACCAACGATATCGTGCTGGTTTCCGCAGTCGGCGCGCTGCTCGACGGCGCCAATATCCATCATCTGGTGCTGGACCAGAACATGAGCGTCATCGAGGGATCGCTCGGCATCCTGCCGCGGCGCATCCTGGTTCACGAGGATGACAATCGTGCGGCCCGCCAGTTGATGGCCGAAGCGGGCCTGGCTCACGAATTGCGCCCCGATGACTGACCCCGTTCTCGAACTCACCGAGGATGCGTTTCTCGGCGGGCAATTGCGTCTGAAGCAACTGAAATCGGGACACCGTGCCGGTCATGATGCCGTGCTGCTGGCGGCGGCGACCGTGGCCCGTTCGGGCGACCGCATCGCCGATCTCGGCGCCGGCGTCGGAGCCGCGGGCCTGGCGGTTGCCACCCGCGTGGCCGGCATCGATCTGGTCCTGGTCGAGATCGATGCGGCGCTGGCAGCGCTTGCGCGCGCGAATGCGGATGCCAATGCGATTCAAGCTGACGTGATCGTGCTCGATGTGGAAGCTGACGCCACGGCTTTTGTCGCGGCCGGACTGGCTCCTGACAGCATCGATGCGGTGCTGATGAATCCGCCCTTCAACGATTCCGCGCGGCATCGCATCTCGCCGGACACGGCGCGTGGCATCGCGCATATGGCGACCGCAACGACGCTCTCGAAATGGGTTCACGCGGCGCGGCGCATTCTCAAATCGAAGGGCGCGCTGACGCTGATCTGGCGCGCGGACGGAATTGCCGAGGTGCTCTCGGCGCTCGATCACGGTTTCGGGAGCTTGCAGGTCCTGCCGGTTCACGGCGACGCCCGGGGACCTGCCAATCGCATCCTGGTTCGCGCGACCAAGGGTGGGCGGGCGCCGACGCAAATCCATCCCGCCCTGATGCTCAATGACGAGCAAGGCGTGCCCAACAAAAAGGTGCAGGAGATTTTGGCCGGGAAGGGCAGCTTGCCGCTCGCGAACCCGTAAAGATGGCTCGCACGCCCATCCCTTGAACAGGACGTTATTGCGGAAGCGTCTCTGATTGTCGTTTTGGCGCCGATGTAAAGTGGGTCGCGGCCAGCAGGCTGCCGATGAGCAGGATCAGCAGGTAGATTTTCATGTCAGTCTCCGCTGCGCCATTGCAGCCTTGGCATCTGCAATGCAAAAGGCTTCCAGCCGAAAGGCGTTTCGGCCTTTCCAATGACAGTGGTGCGATAAAAATGGTTAATTCGAGGTAACGGCATGAGTGAACAAATAAGTGATCGCGCGGGATTGCCGAATCTCTTCGACAGGGTGAAGCAACTCATTCCGGCAAAATTCCGGCGCGACGCCGCTATCGTTCCGGTGGTGCGCCTGTCGGGGGTCATCGGTGCGGTGACGCCGTTGCGGCCCGGCCTGACTCTGGCCGGCATCGCCAAGACGCTGGAACGCGCTTTCGCCACCAAACATGCCAAGGCGGTGGCGCTGGTGATCAATTCGCCCGGCGGCTCGCCGGTGCAATCGCGGCAGATCTATTTGCGGATCAGGCAACTCGCCGCGGAAAAGAAACTGCCGGTGCTGGTGTTCGTCGAGGACGTCGCGGCCTCCGGCGGCTACATGATCGCCTGCGCCGGCGACGAGATATTCTGCGATCCGTCCTCGATCCTCGGCTCGATCGGCGTGGTCGGCGGCGGCTTCGGTTTTCAGGACCTGCTCAAAAGGATCGGCGTCGAGCGGCGGCTCTATACGGCAGGCGAGCACAAGGCGACGCTGGATCCGTTCCTGCCCGAAAATCCTGATGACGTGGCGCGCCTGAAGGCGCTTCAGCGCGAGATCCACGCCATCTTCATCGCGCTGGTCAAGGAAGCCCGCGGTGCGCGGCTCAACGGAACCGAGGACGTCTTGTTCACCGGCGAGTACTGGGCGGGCGAGAAGTCCGTGTCGCTGGGCCTTGCGGACAAGGTCGGCGATATCAGGTCGACGCTGCGCGAACGCTATGGCGAGAAGGTGCGGACGCCAGTGATCGCGCCCGCAAGCGGGATGCTGTCCGGACTGTTGGGCCGGAGGTCGCCGGGGGCGAGCTCGCTGGCCGCCTTCGACGGTATCGGGGGGCTGCCGGATGACTTGATTTCGGCGCTGGAGACCCGGGCGATTTGGGCCAAATTCGGGTTCTAGAAATCAACAGGAGGTCAACGGGCCGCGCCATTTAGTCCCAAAAGCGGAATTGCGGCGCAGGCCGGCTTGGGCGACAATGCACCGATTGGGGGCTGACACGTGAACGACAAGGATCGACCGATGCCGCCGCTGATCGCATTCGCGGGCGCCTTGGGTGGGCTCGCCGTGGTCCGATGGGCCTACAAGACCGCCGTCCGCATCAACAGAGAGCTGGAAGAGGCGCGCCTGGCACGCGTCGCCGAGGCCCAGGCGGGCGAGATTCCGACGCTCCGTCGCGACCCGGTCACCGGGGCCTATCGCCCGGGCTAGGACAAGCCGCCTAACAGCCAATTGGGCGGTGCCATACCACCGGCACCGCCTTGATTCCCCGGCCCCGCGTCGATACGGTCCCGCGCTCTTCAACCCCCTTCGCGAGACCGATTCTGCCGATGGACGCACTCCCTGCCCATATGCGCCCGGAACGTTCGTTCCAGGGCTTCATCCTCGCCCTGCAACGGTTCTGGGCGGAGCAGGGCTGCGTGATCCTGCAACCCTACGACATGGAAATGGGCGCCGGCACGTTCCATCCCGCGACGACGCTGCGTGCGCTGGGCCCGAAGCGCTGGAACGCGGCCTATGTGCAGCCCTCGCGGCGGCCCAAGGACGGCCGCTATGGCGAAAATCCCAACCGGATGCAGCACTATTATCAGTTTCAGGTGATCATGAAGCCGTCGCCGCCGAACCTTCAGGATTTGTACCTGAAGTCGCTGGCCGCGATCGGCATCGATTCCAGCCTGCACGACATCCGCTTCGTCGAGGACGATTGGGAGAGCCCGACGCTCGGCGCCTGGGGGCTGGGCTGGGAGTGCTGGTGCGACGGCATGGAAGTCAGCCAGTTCACTTACTTCCAGCAGGTCGCGGGCGTCGAATGCGCGCCGGTTGCCGGCGAACTCACTTACGGGCTCGAGCGGTTGGCGATGTATGTGCAAGGCGTCGACCGCGTCTATGATCTCAACTTCAACGGCCGCGACGGCGCCGACAAGGTCACCTATGGCGACGTGTTCCTGCAGGCCGAGCAGGAATACTCCCGGCACAATTTCGAATATGCCGACACGGCGATGCTGTTCGAGCAATTCAGGATGGCCGAGGACGCCTGCAAAAAGTATCTCGCGGCCGGGTGGCAAGAAAACTTGAAGCCGGGTGGCAATCAGAAAGAACATCTGATGGCGCTGCCGGCCTATGACCAGTGCATCAAGGCGAGCCACGTCTTCAACCTGCTGGACGCCCGCGGCGTGATCTCGGTGACCGAGCGGCAGAGCTACATCATGCGCGTGCGCGAACTGGCAAAAGCCTGCGGCGACGCCTGGGTTCACACCGAAGCGGGCAGGGCGATCTGATGCCTGATCTTCTGCTGGAACTGTTTTCCGAGGAAATCCCCGCGCGCATGCAGGCGAAGGCGGCCGACGATCTGCGCCGCATGGTCACCGACAAGCTCGTCGCCGAGGGCCTGGTCTATGAGGGCGCGAAAGCGTTCGCGACGCCGCGGCGGCTGGCGCTGACGGTGCATGGCATTCCCGCCCGGCAATCCGATCTGAAGACAGAACGCCGCGGACCAAAAATCGGCGCCCCCGATGCGGCGGTGCAGGGCTTTTTGAAAGCGACCGGCCTCAAATCGCTTGATGAGGCGACGATTCAACGCGACCCCAAGGGCGACTTCTATGTTGCGCTGATCGAAAAGCCGGGCCGCGCCACGCTCGAGGTGCTAGCCGAGATTCTGCCGGTCATCATCAGGACTTTCCCGTGGCCGAAATCGATGCGCTGGGGCGAACGTTCGGCCAGATCGGGCTCGCTCTCCTGGGTGCGGCCGCTGCATTCGATCATCGCGACGTTTGGGCTCGAGACCGAAGAGCCCGACGTGGTCAAATTCGCCGTCGACGGCATCGAGGCCGGGCAGACCACTTATGGCCATCGCTTCATGGCACCGTCGGCGATCCCGGTGCGCCGCTTCGAGGATTACGAGGCGAAGCTGAAGGCCGCGAAGGTCGTGCTCGATCCGCAGGCGCCGCAAGGACACCATTCTGGCCGACGCCGAGCAACTGGCATTCGCGCAGGGCTTTGAACTGGTCGAGGACCAGGTGCTGCTGGACGAGGTCGCCGGCCTGGTCGAGTGGCCGGTCGCGCTGATGGGATCGTTCGAACGAGGAATTTCTGTCGATCCCGGATGAAGTGATCCGCGCCACCATCCGAAACAACCAGAAATGCTTTGTGGTCAGCGATCCCAAGACGGGAAAGCTCACCAACAAGTTCATCCTCACCGCCAACATCGAAGCCACCGACGGCGGCAAGACCATCATCGCCGGCAACGAGCGCGTGATCCGCGCGCGGCTGTCGGACGCGAAATTCTTCTACGATACCGACCTGAAGACCAAGCTGGAAGCTCGCCTGCCGAAATTCGATCAGATCGTGTTTCACGAGAAACTCGGCACGCAGGCCGAGCGGATCAAGCGGATCGAGCGGCTCGCGGCGGAAATCGCGCCGCTGGTCGGTGCTGACGTCGAAAAAGCCAAGCGGGCCGCCCATCTGGCCAAAGCCGATTTGCTTACGGAAATTGTCGGCGAGTTCCCGGAGCTGCAGGGCTTGATGGGCAAGTACTACGCGCAGGCGCAAGGCGAAGACGGCTCCGTCGCGGCGGCGAGCGAGGAGCACTACAAGCCGCAAGGCCCCGCCGATCGCGTTCCTGGCGACCCGGTGAGCGTGGCCGTCGCGCTGGCCGACAAGATCGACACGCTGGTTGGCTTCTGGGCGATCGACGAGAAGCCGACCGGAAGCAAGGATCCCTATGCGCTGCGACGCGCTGCGCTCGGTGTGATCAGGCTGATCATTGAAAATGCGATCTGCCTGCCGATCTTAAACGTAGCCAAGTCGGCCATGGCTAGTTTGCCCGACAAGAGCGCGAAATATTCAGCTGCCGACGCCCAAAGCCTTCTCGCTCATCTCCTTTCCTTCTTCGCCGATCGCCTGAAAGTCCAGCTCCGCGAGCAGGGCGCGCGTCACGATCTCGTGGACGCCGTGTTTTCACTCGGCGGCCAGGACGATCTGCTGCTGGTGGTCCGCCGCGTCGAGGCGCTCGGAAAGTTCCTCGACACCGACGACGGCAAGAACCTGCTTGCAGGGACCAAGCGCGCGAGTAACATCCTTGCGATCGAGGAGAAAAAGGACAAGCGCACGTTTGACGGCGCCCCGGATGCCGGGCTTTACAGTCTGCCTGAGGAAAAGGCGCTCGCGAAGGCGATCGATCAGGTCAAGAGCGAGGCCGGTGCTGCGGTGCAGAAGGAAGATTTCGCCACCGCGATGAGCGCGATGGCAAAGCTGCGCCCCGCGGTCGATGCGTTCTTCGACAAGGTCAAGGTCAACGACGATGAACCCAAGGTGCGCGAGAACCGACTAAAGCTTCTGAACGAGGTCCGCGCGGCGACCCGCGCGGTTGCGGATTTTTCGAAGATCGAAGGCTAGATCATGGACCGTCAGACGCTCGCCGCTTACGAACTGGATGCGGCGGCGTTCGCGAAGGACTGGCTCGCTCAGCCGGCGCCTGTCGACCTGCAGGAGGTCGTCGAGCGGTTTTTCGTGCGCGGCGGCACTTCCGCCGATATCGGCTGTGGCTGCGGCCGCGAGGTGGCCTGGCTCCACGCCAATGGTTTTTCGGCCGTCAAGGCTTCGATGCCTCGGAAGGCCTGCTCAACGAGGCGCGCCGGCGATATCCCTCGTTCAAGTTCGCGCATGCCGAATTGCCCGAACTGCGTGGCGTCGGCACCTTCGATAACGTCCTGTGCGAAACCGTGATCATGCATCTCGATCACAAGCAGATTGCGGCATCGGTTCGCCGGCTGCTCGATATCGTCAAGCCAAGCGGCATTCTCTATCTCAGCTGGCGCGTCACCGAAGGCGCCGATCAGCGCGACGCGCAGGGCCGGCTTTACGTGGCGTTCGATCCGGCGGAGGTGTTGGCGGAACTGAAGGGGGCGACGGTACTGCTCGATGAAGAGGCGGTCAGCGCCTCATCGGGCAAGAAGATTTACCGGCTCGTGGTGAAGAAGCCGGGATTAGAGATCAGGGAATAGCGCCCGTGTCCGGGACAAGAGGTACACAAAAGAAAACCCCGCCCGGGGGGGACACTCCGGGCGGGGCTTTTGTCCGGTCGTATCTCGCGCACATCCGCTTGCGCGGCGCCCGGACCAATCGTTCAGGCTACTGAGGTCAATCGACCACCTGAACGATGCGACGCGAACGCGGTTCGACCAGCACGGTCTGGCCGTTCACCACGGTGTAGCGATAGGGCGTCATGCCGAACGATTGCGGCACGTCGTAATAGGTGACGCCGGTTTCCGGCAGCACCCCGCCGACGATCACGCGCTCGGAAATCGTGTAGTTCGGCACGCGTTCACGCACGATGTATTCGCGGAAGGCCGGACGCTGGTCGGCAGCGATGCCTTCGTGCTCACCAATGACGACCGTGCTGCCGCCGGCCGTGCCGGTGGTGATCGTGGTCTGCGCCTGCGCCGCGATCGGGGCGGCCATCGCGCCGGCGATCGCCGCAATGGCAAGTACTCTGTTCCGCATGGGTCAACTCCTTCGCGAGAAGAGGCGCCGGCTTTCGCCAGCACACAATGCGGGCCAATTCGTCGCGTGCGGCATTGTTCCTGCAAAACCGCGGCCTCATACGCGGCATTTCTGGGGAATTGTTGCGGAGCCTGGAACTCGTTGAAGTGGTGAGCGTCTTGCTATTCCGGAACCGCGCCAGCGGTTAAGTTGCGGCCCTCGATTCGATTCCCACCCATCGGCTGGAGATTTCAATGACCATCACCGCTGCGCACGTCCCTGCGATCGTCGCCCTTCTCGCGGGGATTTTTATCCTGATCATGCCGCGGCTACTCAATTACATCGTCGCTATCTATCTGATCTTCGTAGGCCTGGTCGGTCTCGGCGTGCTCAAGATGTTTCGGTTCTGATTGAATCAGGACCAAAACTCTGGATTCCTGTGTTGACGCGTTTTCTTCACGCGAACCGGTATCCACTTCGCTCGAAAACGCTATACCGCAGGAAAGCAGGGTTTCGCGGCTTGCGCGGAACCCTTCAAAGTGGTGTAAGGCGCGCAATCTTCTCACCTTTTCGGATAGTTGGAATCCATGGCCAAAGCCGTCGCGAAGTCCAAGAAGGCTGCAGTGAAATCTACAGCGAAATCAAAGTCTTCGGCCCGAAAGGCCGCTGCCGCTCCGGCCGCCCGCAAGGCGCCTGCGCAAGCCGGCTGCCAAGGCCGCGGCCAAGAAGGCGGTGGTCCGCCAGCCGGCCGTTGAAGCGGTAAAATCCGGCAAGTGGGTCTATACCTTCGGGGACGGCAAGGCCGAGGGCAAAGCGGGCCTGCGCGACCTCTTGGGCGGCAAGGGCGCCAACCTCGCGGAAATGGCCAATCTGGGCCTGCCGGTGCCTCCGGGCTTCACCATTCCGACCTCGGTCTGCACCTATTTCTACGCGCACGACAAATCCTATCCGGCCGCACTGAAGGCACAGGTCGAGAAGGCGCTCGAACATGTCGGCAAGCTCACCGGCAAGGCGTTCGGCGATTCGAAGAATCCGCTTCTGGTGTCGGTCCGCTCCGGCGGCCGCGCCTCGATGCCGGGCATGATGGACACTGTGCTCAACCTCGGCCTCAACGACAAGACGGTCGAAGCGCTCGCCGAGCTCTCCGGCGATCGCCGCTTCGCCTATGACAGCTATCGCCGTTTCATCACGATGTATTCGGACGTGGTGCTCGGCTTCGAGCATCATCACTTCGAGGACATCCTCGACACCTTCAAGGACGGCCAGGGCTATACGCTCGACACCGATCTCTCCGGCGACGACTGGGTCGAACTGGTCGGCAAGTACAAGGAAGCCGTGGCGCGCGAGACCGGCAAGGATTTCCCGCAGGATCCGCACGAGCAATTGTGGGGCGCGATCGGCGCGGTGTTCTCATCCTGGATGAATGCGCGCGCGGTCACCTACCGCCGCCTGCACGACATTCCGGAATCCTGGGGCACGGCCGTCAACGTGCAGGCCATGGTGTTCGGCAATATGGGCGAGACGTCCGCGACCGGTGTCGCGTTCACGCGCAATCCTTCCACCGGCGAGAGCAAGCTCTACGGCGAGTTCCTGATCAACGCACAGGGTGAGGACGTGGTGGCGGGCATTCGCACGCCGCAGGACATTACCGAGGAAGCGCGCCAGGAATCCGGCTCCGATAAGCCGTCGATGGAAAGCGCAATGCCGGAGGCGTTCAAGGAGCTGACGCGGTTCTACACGCTGCTCGAAAGGCACTACCGCGACATGCAGGACATGGAGTTCACGGTCGAGCAGGGCAAGTTGTGGATGCTGCAGACCCGCGGTGGCAAGCGCACGGCGAAGGCCGCGCTGCGCATCGCGGTCGAACTGGCCAATGAAGGCCTGATCTCGAAAAAGGACGCGGTGATGCGGATCGATCCGGCCTCGCTGGATCAGTTGCTGCATCCGACCATCGATCCCGCCGCCAAGCGCGACGTGATCGCGACCGGCCTGCCGGCCTCGCCCGGCGCCGCATCGGGCGAGATCGTGTTCTCGTCGGATGAAGCCGCCAAGCTGCAGGCCGATGGCCGCAATGTCATTCTGGTGCGGATCGAAACCAGCCCGGAAGACATTCACGGCATGCACGCCGCCGAAGGCATTCTCACCACCCGCGGCGGCATGACCTCGCACGCCGCCGTGGTCGCGCGCGGCATGGGCAAGCCCTGCGTCTCCGGCTGCGGCGCCATCCGCGTCGATTACGGCCGCGGCACCATGAGCATCGGCTCGCGCACCTTCAAGACCGGCGACGTCATCACCATCGACGGCTCGCTGGGCCAGGTGCTGGCCGGGCGGATGCCGATGATCGAGCCGAAACTGTCGGGCGAGTTCGGCACGCTGATGGGCTGGGCCGATCAGGTTCGCAAGCTCGGCGTTCGCGTCAACGCCGACACGCCGGAAGATGCGCGCACCGCCATCAAGTTCGGCGGCGAGGGCATCGGGTTGTGCCGCACCGAGCACATGTTCTTCGAGGAAACCCGCATCCGCACCGTGCGCGAGATGATCCTTTCCGAGGACGAACAGTCGCGCCGCGCAGCGTTGTCGAAGTTGCTGCCGATGCAGCGCGCCGATTTCGTCGAGCTGTTCGAGATCATGAAGGGCCTGCCCGTCACGATCCGTCTGCTCGATCCGCCGCTGCACGAGTTCCTGCCGCACACCCAGGCCGAGATCGAGGAAGTCGCGCGCGCGATGAACACTGATCCCCGACGCTTGGCCGATCGCGCCCGCGATCTCGCCGAGTTCAATCCGATGCTCGGCTTCCGCGGCTGCCGGCTTGCGATTGCGTATCCTGAAATCGCCGAGATGCAGGCGCGCGCGATCTTCGAAGCGGCGGTCGAAGCCGAAAAGCGCACCAGCAAGGCCGTCGGCCTCGAGGTGATGGTGCCGCTGATCGCGACCAAGGCCGAATTCGATCTGGTCAAGGCGCGCATCGACGCCACCGCGCAGTCGGTGATGAAGGAGACTGGCAAGAAGCTCGCTTATCAGGTCGGTACCATGATCGAGCTTGCCGCGCGCCTGCCTGATGGCCGGCGACATCGCCCAGACCGCGGAGTTCTTCTCGTTCGGCACCAACGACCTGACGCAGACCACCTACGGCATCAGCCGCGACGACGCCGCGAGCTTCCTCGGCACCTATGTCAGCAAGGGAATTTTGGAAATCGATCCGTTCATCTCGGTCGATCGCGATGGCGTCGGCGAACTGGTGAAGATCGGCGTCGCCCGCGGCCGCAAGACGCGACCCACTCTCAAGGTCGGCATTTGCGGCGAGCATGGCGGCGATCCTGCTTCAGTGGCGTTCTGCCACGAAATCGGGCTCGACTATGTGTCGTGCTCACCCTACCGCGTGCCGATCGCACGCCTTGCCGCGGCGCAGGCCGCGCTCGGCAAGACGGTTGCGAGCCAGGCGTAATCCTTCTTCGTATTAGTGATCATCACGAAGACGACGTCATGCCCGGGCTTGTCCCGGGCATTCGCGTTTTTGCGCACGGAATGTGGATGGCCGCGTGATCGAGCACGATGATGTGCTTTGCGCTCGCAATGACGCGGAGAGTTCCGTGCGCAAGCATCCAACGCATTCACTCCACGCAAATCCGGGTTCCCGGATTCACACGGTGCACAATTTCTTCATCATTTTCGTTGACGGGATATTTACCACTTTCATCGCCTGCCTGTTTACCAACACTTCTGATGCGATCCGCGAAAATCGCTCGATCTCTTGCGTGTAACACGCAGGCCACGCCGATTAACTCCCCGGCAACCTAAATTCGATACCAACAAAAAAGATCGAATTGCACGGATGTACTGACGTTCGATCGTGTAGCGTTGCGTGAGCGTACAATGTTTGTGTTGCGTAGCCAGCCGAAGGGCGCGCGGTTCGCGCCCTTCGGCCTCGGTCTCTGCGTCTTCGCTTTGATGCCGACCGAGATCGGATATCAGGATATTGCTTCGCTGCTGGCGCGCCAGCCCGGCGTCGCCGAGCGTTGGCAAAACAGGGTGTTCTCGGCTGCCGGCACCATCCAGGTCGCAACGTTCTCTTTCGGCCGTCCGATCGGAACCTCCTCGCCGCAGACCGTGACCTACCGGCTGGCGAGCCTCGACAATCAGGGCATCGACATTACGGGATCCGTGACGCGCAATCCGCTCGTCGCGCCGCCGCCGCGTTATCACGCCGCCGATTTTCCCAAGGTCGATCGCACGCTGAAGGGCGATCGCCTCGTCGTGACGCCACAGCCTGCGGAAACCGCAAGCCCGGTCGAGCGCGCGCCGGCGACCGAGGACCCCGCGACGTCGAATACATCGGTCAAGGGCGCCAAGACCGCCGGGATGCCGCCGCCCGTCGAGCCCGCGCCGCTCGATCCGGAGCTGCAGGCGGCGCTGAGCGCGCCGCCGCTGGCGCAATACGACATGTCGCTGTCGCTCGAAGCCAGGCCCCAGGACGATCTCAAGATTGTTCCGGTAACGCGCGAGGCCGCGCGCTCGCCTGCGCCGCGCGATGGTTTCTCCGTCAAGACCTCGAGCCTGTTCTTTGGTTCGTCGCTCGGCTCGCCCGAGAGCATCGAGCGCTGGCGACCCGGCGAAGAGCCCGTCATCGTGATGCCGAGCGCGGTTCCCGATCCCGACATGAAGGTGATGGCCTCGCTGCCGGTCGATGCCGACGGTCCGGTGCGGGCCGGCGAGATGGGCGAGAGCGTCGCGCCGAAGGGCGAGGTCAATTCCGACAACCAGCGCGCCAAGACGCCCGCCGAACGTCTCGGCCTGTTCGACGAAAAGTCGCGCGCCAAGTCGGAAAAATGCCTGGCGGAAGCGGTCTATTTCGAAGCCCGCGGCGAGGCGGTACGGGGCCAGATCGCGGTGGCGCAGGTGGTGCTGAACCGCGCCTTCTCCGGCAAATATCCTGAAAACGTGTGCGGCGTGGTCTACCAGAACAAGCACCGCCATTTGGCGTGCCAGTTCACCTTCGCCTGCGACAACAACAAGGACGTCATTCGCGAGCCCGACATGTGGGAGCGCGCGCGCAAGATCGCGAAAGCGATGCTCGACGGCCAGCTCTGGTTGCCGGAAGTCGACAAGTCGACGCACTACCATGCCTATTGGGTGCGCCCGTCCTGGGTCCATGAAATGAAGAAGATGTACAAGACCGGCGTGCACACCTTCTATCGGCCGCGCGCCTGGGGCGACGGCAGCGATGCGCCGAGCTGGGGAAACCAGGCCCAAACCGCGGCGATCTCCGCCAAGCTCGCCGAAGCCGCGCAGAGCTCAGCCGAGCAGGCGAGCGCGAAACGGTAAGCCTCCGTCGTCTCTGCGAACGCAGGGACCCATAACCACCAGCGGTGGTTGTCGAAACGAAATCGAACGACGGGCACTTCCTCAATTCGCGCGGCCGCGGCGTATGGGTCCCTGCGTTCGCAGGGACGACGTCTCGGCGAGGGGCTGACAGCTCACCAATTGCACTCATTGCCCTCGCTAATTTTGCAGGGCTGCCCTGCGGCGAATGATTTTTCTGCGCGCCCTCTTGGGGTTTGCATGCAGCTGCATTAACTCACCGTAACATTTCGCCTGGCGGTTCCGGGCGCCGATCGATCAGGGGAAATCAATGGCTGCAACGACCGGCGACATCAGTCCGTCCTCCGGACCTGGGACCTGGCGGACGCCGCTGGTGATCATCATCTGCGGATGTTTGATCGCGCTGCTGAGCTTCGGGCCGCGCTCGAGCCTCGGCTTTTTCATCCAGCCGATGGGCCGCGAGTTCGCCTGGGGACGCGACGTCTTCGGCCTCGCGCTGGCGCTGCAGAACCTGTTGTGGGGCCTCGGCCAGCCGATCGCGGGGGCCATCGCCGATCGCTTCGGCGTCCTGCGGGTGATGATCGTCGGCGCGCTGCTCTATGCCGGCGGTCTCTTCCTGATGCGCTATTCGACGACACCGCTTTCGCTCGATCTCGGCGCGGGCGTCCTGATCGGCTTCGGTCTGTCAGGCTGTTCGTTCAACCTGGTGCTGTCGGCATTCAGCAAGCTGCTGCCGCCAGAGAAGCGCGGCCTTGCGCTCGGCGCCGGCACCGCGGCCGGCTCGTTCGGGCAATTCCTGTTCGCGCCGTTCGGCGTCGCGATGATCGATAATTTCGGCTGGCAGGCGGCGCTGACGGTGTTCGCTTTCCTGATGCTCTTGATCGTGCCGCTCTCGCTTGCGATCGCGACACCGCCGTCGACGGCGTCGGCATCGAACGCGCCTGCCGCGGACCAGCAATCGTTCAAGACCGCGCTGGCGGAGGCATTCGGCCATCGCTCCTATGTTCTATTGGTGCTCGGCTTCTTCACCTGCGGCTTCCAGCTCGCCTTCATCACCGTGCATCTTCCGGCCTATCTCGCCGACCGCGGCGTCGCGGCGCAGACCGGCGGCTGGGTGGTCGCCGCCATCGGCCTGTTCAACATCATCGGCTCGCTCAGCGTCGGCTGGCTGCAGAACAAATATCCGAAGCGCTATATTCTCTCGCTCATCTACTTCGCCCGCGCGCTGTCGATCATGGCGTTCATCTCGTTTCCGATCACCACCTTCTCGGCGATCGTGTTCGGCGCCGCCACCGGCCTGACCTGGCTCTCGACGGTGCCGCCGACCTCGGCGCTGGTGGCGCTGATGTTCGGCACCCGCTGGTTCGCCACGCTATACGGCTTTGCCTTCGTCAGCCATCAGGTCGGCGGCTTCCTCGGCGTCTGGCTCGGCGGCGTGGTGTTCGAGCAGTTCGGTTCCTACACGCCGATCTGGTGGCTCTCGATCATGTTCGGCGTGCTGTCGGCGCTGATCAACCTGCCGATCGTCGAGCAGCCGGTCGCGCGCCCGGTTGCACAACCCGCCTGATGCGGTAAACACTCCCGACAGAGAACAGTCCGGGGAGTTTGCCGTGGGAACGTTCAAGGCCATCAGGATCGACAAGGCGGAGAAGGGCACCACCGCCGCGCTGACGCAGTTCGACGAAGCCGAATTGATGGAAGGCGACGTCACGGTCGCGGTCGAGTGGTCGACGCTGAACTACAAGGATGGCCTGGCCGTCACCGGCAAGGCGCCTGTGGTGCGGCGCTTCCCGATGATCGCGGGCATCGATTTCGCAGGCACCGTCGAACAATCCTCGCATCCGGAATGGAAGGCCGGCGACAAGGTCGTCTGCAACGGCTGGGGTATGGGCGAGACCCATCTCGGCGCCTATGCCGAGAAGGCGCGCGTCAAGGGCGACTGGCTGGTGCGGTTGCCCGACGGGATATCAACGCGCGATGCGATGGCGATCGGCACCGCCGGCTACACCGCGATGCTGTCGGTGCTGGCGCTGGAGAAGCATGGCCTGACGCCTGCGAGCGGCCCTGTCGTGGTGACGGGAGCCTCCGGCGGCGTCGGTTCGATCGCCACCGCCGTGCTTTCCAGGCTCGGCTACCACGTCATCGCATCCACAGGGCGCATGTCGGAGGCGGACTACCTCAAGGGGATCGGTGCCGCCGAGGTGATCGACCGCGCCGAACTCGCAGGGCCCGCCAAGCCGCTGGCGAAGGAGCGCTGGGCGGGCGGCGTCGACAGTGTCGGCTCCACGACACTCGCCAACCTGCTTTCGATGACGAAATATGGCGGGGCCATCGCGGCCTGCGGCCTCGCGGCTGGCATGGACTTACCGTCCTCGGTCGCACCGTTTATTTTGCGGGGGGTGTGCCTTCTGGGCATCGATTCCGTGATGTGTCCGCTGCCCCAGCGCAAGCTTGCCTGGAACCGACTTGCCAACGATTTGGACAAGGGTAAACTGGCTGAAATTACTCAGGAAATTAACCTTGACCAAGTGATCGGAACCGGTGCGCAAATCCTCGCCGGCCAGGTCCGCGGTCGAATTGTGGTAAAAATTCTCTAACGGCGTTCAGACTTTACCAACCAACCTGCTCCAATGTTGCCACGGTTGGTATGGTAAGCACGGGGTAAAGGCGGGCGCCCGCGCTATTGTTAAGTTGGAGTAGCTGCATGCTTGCGCGTTTGGTTCTGGGGGCCGTCACGGCCGGTGCGATGATCATTCCTGCGCTGGCCGGGAGCATGAATGCCGACGAGGCGCGCAGGTTTGTGGCTGGCAAGATCTTCGCCTTCACCTGCTTTGACGGAACCCGCGGTGCCGGCCGCGTGCTCGACGATCTCGGCGCAGCCGGTTCTATCCAGTTCAGCGGCTCGGGTCCGATCCGCCATGTGCGCCTGCCCGGCAACACGCTGCAGATTCGCGGTCAGGCCGTCTGTGCTTCGATCAAGGGACTTCCGTTCGAGCCGTGCTTCAATCTCGACAAGCGCGACGATCGCTCGTTCCGCGGCTCCGTCTCGGGCATGGGCTTCGCCTATTGCGATTTCCGCCATCAGGGTGCCTCGCAGATGCTGATGGCGCGCTCCGTGGCCCGGCCGCGTTCGCTGCATCGTCGGGAGGAGCCGTCGCGTGCGGCCGACGCACGTGCCGAAGTAACCGGGCGGGTCGAGACGCCGCCGGTCGAGAGCGCCAAGCTCGAGCCGGTGAAATCCGAGCCGAAGGTGGAGCAGGTCAGGTCCGAACCGGTCAAGGCCGAGAGCGCCCCGGAGCTGCGCCGCTCGACCGATTGATCGCCGAAAACTGCGTTCGGGACCGCAACAACCCACTTTAGGATTGAATGGGCGTGCAGCCGGTCAGAGTGCCGGCGACCGGCCGGTGAACCGGCGGCCATGCCGCCGTTGCGAGGCGCGAAGCCGTAGTCATACGGTCTGGCGCATTCACGTCCCGGTAGCGAATCTCAATCCTACTGTTTACCGGCAGAAAAGGCCGGGAGGCGGCCCAACCCATGAGATCGATCATGCCGCTGTATTTTTTTCGGATCAGCCACGGCCGCTATGCAGGCGCGTCCGATCAGGGGTCAGAATTTGAAAGCCGTGAGGCCGCCTGGATCGAGATGACGAAGGTCTGCGGCAACCTCCTCGGCAGTCTTTCGCGCGGCCTGAAACAGAACGCCGAATGGCAGATGGAGCTTCTGGACGAAGCCAAGAAGCCGGTTTTTCGGATTCGCCTTGTCGGCGAATCCGTTGACTGACGCTCCAGCCAGCGGCGTGCGTCCCCGCACCCGGGTAATTTTACGGGGCTCCGAATTAACCATCGCTTGGAACCTGAAGCGTATCGTTGCCGAATATTCCCGGCGCATCGAAGATTGATGGCGGTTCCTCATAATTCAGCGGCGCCTGTCTCCAACGCTTGAGAGAGCCAGCCATGTCCGCACTTTCCATCCGCGCCAAGGTCATTGCCGTGATCGCATTCATGCTGATCGCGATGTCCGGCATGGGCCTGCTGGCGATCCGCAGCATGCAGGTGATCAACGCCCATACGGTGGAAATCGCCTCGAGCTGGCTTCCGAGCGTCCGGGTGCTCGGTGAAATGCGTGCGGATATCAATCTGTTCCGCATTGCGCTGCGGGCCCATGTCATGGCGGAAACGCTGGAGGCGAAGGCCGCCAACGACAAGCGGCTGGCCGGCATCCTCGAAAGGATCGCGAAAGATCGCAAGGCTTACGAGCCGATGATTTCCACTCCCGAAGAGCGCTCGATCCATGAGAACTGGGCCCGCGCCTGGGACAAATACATGACCGGCGTTCAGGACGTGATCGAGCTGTCGCGCCAGAGCATCGGTCGGATTCCGCATGAGGCGAGCGAGGCCATCTCCAAGAAGGTTGCGGTCATCGCCGCCGAATCCGATGTGTTCCTGGAAAAATCCATCAATCTCAACAATGCGGGCGCGGACGCAGCCACCCGGCAGGCCGCGGAAGGTTATAATTTGGCGTTCTGGATCGTCTTCGGCATTGTCGCTGCCGTCATCATCTGCGGTGTCGGCGTGGGAATCTATCTGGTCCGCGACCTCTCGACCGGGATTGCATCCATCGTGAAGCCGATGCAGGCGCTGGGAAGCGGCGACCTGACCGCCGCGGTGACGCGCCGCGGTGAGAAGACCGAAATCGGCGCCATGGCGGACGCCTTGCAGGTATTCAAGGACGCGCTGATCGCCAAGAAGGCTGCCGATGAAGCCGCCGGCCGCGATGCCGAAGCCAAGATCGAGCGCGGTCGTCGCGTCGACGGCATCACGCGGGACTTCGAAGCCCTGATCGGCGAGATCGTCGAAACCGTGTCGTCAGCCTCGACCGAACTCGAGGCTTCGGCAGGCACGCTGACCTCGACAGCGGAGCGCGCGCAGGAGCTCGCCACCACCGTCGCTTCTGCCTCGGAAGAGGCTTCCACCAACGTGCAGTCGGTCGCATCCGCGACGGAGGAAATGGCGTCCTCCGTCAATGAGATCAGCCGGCAGGTTCAGGAATCCGCGCGGATGGCGAGCGACGCCGTGGATCAGGCCTCAAGGACCAACGATCGGGTCGGCGAATTGTCGAAGGCCGCCGCCCGCATCGGCGACGTGATCGAACTCATCAACAACATCGCGGGCCAGACCAACCTGCTCGCGCTCAACGCCACCATCGAGGCGGCGCGCGCCGGTGAAGCCGGTCGTGGCTTCGCGGTCGTTGCGTCCGAAGTGAAGGCGCTGGCCGAACAGACCGCCAAGGCCACCGGCGAGATCGGGCAACAGATCACCGGTATCCAGGCGGCGACCCAGGATTTGGTCGGCGCCATCCAGGAAATCTCGGGCACCATCGGCAAGCTGTCGGAAATTTCCTCCGCGATTGCGGCCGCCGTGGAGGAGCAGGGCGCGGCGACGCAGGAAATCTCCCGCAACGTGCAGCAGGCCGCGCAGGGGACGCAGATGGTTTCCGCCAACATCACCGACGTGCAGCGCGGCGCGACCGAGACGGAAACCGCCTCGGCGCACGTTCTCTCCGCGGCGCAGTCGCTGTCGGGAGACAGCAACCGTCTCAAGCTCGAGGTCGCCAAATTCCTCGATTCGGTGCGCGCCGCCTGACGCCGTGTCGTTTTAGAGGGAGTGCCTGCCCACACTTGATGCGGAGTGACTCCCGTTCATGTCGAGAGAACGCGTCCAGTCTGCGCCGAAACAGAATATTCACCGGCATTTCTGTTGATACTTGCCGCACGTCTTAACGCCCAGACCATACAAATGCGTGTAGTTGACGATTGTGACACCCTTAAGTGTCTGCCAAAGCAACGATTTTCCACACGTTCCGTAATTCTACGGCCGTGGACGTTAAGACTAATGGGGGAACACAGCCTGTATTGATGGTGCCCACCAGTTGGGCACTTGCTTGCGGTACGTGCATGGCCTCGGTCTCGAACTGGCCAGATACTTAAAGGCATTAGGAAACCCTCATGAGCGGTCCTTCCATTCGTCTCACCCACAAGATCATGGCAATCGGCGTTGTCGGCTTGGTCGGGCTCCTCGCCTTCGGTGCGATCTATCAGGTTGGAAGCTGGTCGCAGGATTCCTCGCGTGTTGTAGCGGTCGAAGGCCGAGCGCTCTCCAGTTTGAACCAGCAGATTTCGATCAAGATGCTGGAGGCACGCAGGGCCGAGAAGGATTTCCAACTCCGCCGCGATGAGTCCTACGCCAAGCGTCATGTCGAATTGTCTGCCGGAATCGACCACGACCTTGAGAAACTGAAATCCATGGCCCGATCAAGCGGGCTCAACTCCATCCCGCAGAAGATCGATATCGTACAGCGCGGCTTCGCGAACTATGTGAAGAATTTCGCAAGCCTCGCTCAAGCCGAAACGAAGCTCGGTCTAAACGAAAAATTGGGGCTGTCAGGTTCGCTGCGCGCAGCCGTTCACGACGTCGAATCCAAGCTCAAGGAGATCGACGATGCAAGACTGACCAGCTCGATGCTGATGCTGCGGCGGCACGAAAAGGACTTCATGTTGCGTCGCGACGCAAAATATGTCGACGAACTGAAAAAGACCGCCGCCGAATTTTCGAAATTGTTGGCAGGTGCCAACATTGAACCGGCCCTCAAGGCTGACATTGCCAAGAAGCTGGAAAAGTATCAAACGGACTTCGCCGCCTGGGCCGCTGGCGCGCTGGAAGTTGCCGGCTATGGCGCGGCGATGTCGAAAGCGTTTCGCGAAGTAGAACCCGTCATTGCCGAAGTCGGGCAAAGCGTAGAGCAGCTGTACACGACGGCAGAAGCGAGTGAGGCGGCGACGCGCGGATCGGTGGCGACATGGATGCTGATTGCGTTCGGGACGGCGGTCATCCTGGTATTCGGATTTTCGCTGCTGGTCGGCCAATCGATCTCGAAGGCGCTGGCCTCGATGGTATCCGCCATGACGCGGCTCGCCGGTGGCGATGTCAGGATGGCGATCCCGGGCCTCGGCCGGCGCGACGAGATCGGCGAAATGGCCGGCGCGGTCGAGGTGTTCAAGAACAACATGATCGAAGCGGAGCGGCTGCGCGCCGACCAGCGCGATGCCGAAGCGCGGCAGGCGGAACAACGCAAGGCCGATATGCGCGAACTTGCCAACGCGTTCGAAACCGCCGTCGGCGAGATCGTCGACACCGTGTCCTCGGCTGCGACCGAACTGGAAGCCTCGGCCGATACGCTGACAAAGGCTGCGGAGCGCTCGCAGACCCTCGCGACCACGGTCGCTGCGGCTTCCGAAGAGGCATCCACCAATGTGCAGTCGGTATCTTCCGCCAGCGAGGAACTGACCAGCTCGGTCAACGAGATCAGCCGCCAGGTGCAGGAGTCTTCCCGCGTCGCCAATGAGGCGGTGGACCAGGCACAGAAGACGAATGGCCGCGTCAGCGAGCTGTCGAAGGCGGCAAGCCGCATCGGCGACGTGGTCGAACTGATCAATACCATTGCCGGCCAGACCAACCTGTTGGCGCTGAACGCCACGATCGAAGCGGCGCGCGCCGGCGAGGCAGGTCGCGGCTTCGCCGTGGTGGCATCCGAAGTGAAGGCGCTTGCCGAGCAGACCGCGAAGGCTACCGGCGAGATCAGCCAGCAGATATCGGGCATTCAGGCCGCAACCCAGGATTTTGTGGCGGCGATCAAGGAGATTGGCGCCACCATCGGGCGGATGTCGGAGATTTCCTCGACCATTGCCGCGGCCGTCGAAGAGCAGGGCGCGGCGACGCAGGAGATATCCCGCAATATCCAGCATGCCGCAACGGGCACGCAGGAGGTCTCCTCCAACATCACGGACGTGCAGCACGGCGCGAACGAGACGGGATCGGCCTCGGCGCAGGTTCATTCGGCGGCGAAATCGCTGTCGAGCGAGAGCAACCGGCTCAAGCTCGAGGTCGGCAAATTCCTCAACTCGGTCAGGGCAGCCTGAGCGATCACCCCGCCGTCGGTGCAGCCGGGGCAACCTGCGCCGCCGCCTGCCTGCGGAACAGGATCCGCTGGTACAGCCAGCCGATCGCCACCAGCACCAGGCCGAGGCACATGAACGACAGCGCGCGATAGACGCCCGTCAACGTCGACATGTCGATCAGGAAGGCTTTCAGGATCGTCAACGCGATGACGATCGCCGACGCCAGCCGCGCGCGCTGCGAGTTGAACAGAATGCCGATGCCGAGCAGCACCACGCCGAACGCCAGGTATGCGATCGAGTAAGTGTATTGTTCGGCGCCGGTGGTCGGGCCGGCCGACATGACCGGGCCGTGATAAATTCTCCTGATTTCAAATGTCACATAGGCAAGCGCGAGAATCAGCGCTCCCGCCGCGATCGTGTTGGCGTAACTGACCGGGCGCCGGCCTGCGACAGCGTATGACAACAGCAGTGCGAGAACCGCGGGCAGGGCGTAGCCGAGCAGCAGCAGGTTGATGACGGCGCCGCCGACGTCGATGTACCAGAGAATCGGGTTCTCCAGCATCAGTAGCCCGAACACCGCCGCAAGGCCCGCGAACGCCGTGAGCAGGATCGCGCCGGCATTGTGAATGACGCTGCCGGTGCGGATGCGCAACCGCTCCAGCCCGATCGCCATTGCGAGCGCCACGCAGACCTGCAGCGCGACCTCGGTGAGTCCGGCGCTCTGGCGATAGACGTCGCCATTGTTGACGGTGTGGCGAATTTCCATGAACGCCAGCAGCACCGTGAACAGGATTGCCGCCGATTCGACCGTTCGCAGCGGCGCGTCATCGCCGCCGCGGCGCAGCAAGATGCTGCCGGCCCAGAACGATGCCGCTGGAATGCCGTAGCCCCACAGCAGCCAGTTGAAGATCGGCGTGGTCCCGACGGCGGTGCCGACAATGCGCGGATCGTCAGCGATCCGTAGCACCACGATCGCAGCCAGGATCGCGGCCAGCGAGCGCAAGAACGGAATCGGCCGCTGCGTCGAAATCCAGGCGGTGCCTGCCGACATCAGCGCCAGCGCGATCGTCAGCCAGCCTTTTTCCAGCGCAAAGGTCAGCGCCAGCGCCAGCGCGGCGAGCGTGCCGGTCGCAAACAGTGCGATCGAGGCTTGTAGTCCCGGGCGGTCGTCGCGCTTGCTCAGGATCTCGGTCGCGGCGGCGTTGGCCGCGGCCAGCATCACCGCGAGGATCGCAAACGGAATCGAGCGGTCGAGATGCGCGATGCGGGCGTAGAGCGCGACCAGCAGCGCCAGCGGCGTGAAGACCGCCGCGGCCGACCAGATCACCGGTATGACCGGCCCGGGGAAGCGGCCCTGCGCCAGAAATCCCGCGACGCCAAAGCCCGCTGCGAAGATCGCGGCCGATATCAGGTGCAGCGACACCGATCCGTCGGTGGCGCTCGGCCCGATGTCCGACAACGGGCCGCCCGGCAGCACCAGCATGTCGGGATTGGCGCGAATGGCCCATTCGGCGAAAACGACAAAGACCAATGCAGCGGCAGCCCCGATCGCGCCGGCGGCGGCATCGCTGCGCCAGGCGACCAGGAGACTGCCGGCCACCAGCAGGCCGAACACGATCATCGCGGTGTCGGCATGAGAACTGTTCAGCACGATCAAGGTGGCGCCGAGCAGATAGGCCGCGAGCGAGCCGGATGAGATCGGCTCGATCTGCCCCTCGTCGGCGGGCGGGCCGAACATGAAGCCGCAGACCACGAGCATGGCGGCGAGAATGAATCCGGCGAACACGTGGAACGCATGCGGGCCGACCATCGATGGACCGCATTGCAGGCAGGGGAATGTCCACAACAGCGCGAACGCGATCGTGGTGACCGCGAGCCAGCGCCACAGCCTGACGCGTGCCAGGCCGAGGGCGGCGGCGGTGACGATCGCGAGATAGATGTAGAGCGCCCAGAAGTCCGGCTTGCCGGACGACACCAGGACTGGCGTCACGAAGGCGCCGACGACGCCGAGACCGGCGAGCGCCGGCCCATGCAGCAGCGCCGCGGCAAGCGTGCCCATCGCCACCAGTCCGAGCAGGATGAAGGCGGTGGCGGGCACCAGGAAGCCGTAAAGCGCATAGGCCGCATATACCGTGGCGAACGCCACTGCCGTTCCGGCGGCCGTCAGGATGGCCGGGATATTGGCGATCGGCGTTGCTTCGATGGCGGAGATGCTTTCCTTGCGGCGGGTCCATTCGCCGGCCAGCAGAAGGGCCAGTGCGAACAGGCCGCCCAGCATCGTGCGCACGCCGGGGCCAATCAGGCCGGCCTCGATCGAATAGCGCACCATGAAGAATCCGCCGAGCGCCAGCGTCAGTCCGCCGATCCACACCACCCAGCGGGTGCCGATCGTTTCCTCGAAGCCGCGATCGGGCTGCGGCAGCGGCGGCGGTGGTGGCGCCGCTGCGCCGCCTGCGGCCTGCTCTGACCTCTCGGGCGGCGCAACGGGCGCGACGTCGGGAACGATAGGCGGTGGTGTCGGCGCGGCTGCGGCCGGCGGCAGGGTCCGCTCGAACGCTTCGAATGGCGTGAGCGGCGGAGGCACCGGCACAGCCGCCGCCGGCGCCGCCTGGATCGCCTCCAGCCGCGCCCGCAGCTCCGCGACCTGATTGATAGCCTTCCGCGCAAAAATCAGCGCGACGATCGCAATCACGAGCGCGAAGAAAACGAAGGGGTCGTCGAACATGGAGCCTCCAGGCGCGCGTCAGACCGTTAACCGGCCACGTCGGCAGCCCGGTTGCAATCCAGTGAGTGCAGCTTTACCCGCTAAAAGTTCAAAATCGGCCGCTATTCCAGATCGAGCTGGAACGGCCGGCCTTCGACCGTCATGCTGCCGGGGCCCATTACGTCGAGTGCGCGCAGCATCCGGCCCTCGCGCCCCAGCGCCTTGTCGGCGAGGCTGACGATCAGTCGGTTGGGAGAGGCGATCGGGGAGCGGGCGCGAATTTGCCGGGCGATCTCGATCTCGTCGCGGTGCGGATTGAGCATGCAGGCAGCGGCGAAGGCGCTCGCGGTCGAGCGGCTGATGCCGGCATAGCAGTGCACCACCATCGGCGCGCTGCGGTCCCAATTGCGGACGAAGTTCAGCACCTTCTCGATATGCTGGTCCGACGGTGCCACGAAGCCGTCCATCTGCTCGGTGATGTCGTCCATCGACACCCTCAGATGGTTGGCCTCGAGCACCGAAGCCGGACGCAGCACCTGATCGACATTGGCCATCACGGTGAGAATGTGGCTGGCGCCGGTGGCTCTTACGGTCTCGGGAAGCGCGGCAAGCGAACAGACGTGAAGCATGATGATCTTTCGAAGCGTTTCCCTGGAAGGTCCTGTTTTGTCGCAATTATAGGCCCGCGGGCGGAGCGGTGAAAGCAGGTTTGCACGGGGCGATCAGCCGAGCAGCAGCTCGAATCGCGCCAAAAACTGCTTCTCGGCCCGCGCCGCGGTCCATGGCGTCAGATAATCGCGCGCCGTGGGCTCGGGCAGGCCGGGGTCCCTGCCGAACAGGCGCTTTGCTTCGCTTTCCGAAAATCCGGCCAGATGGGTGGCTTCGAGATAGGCCGCGCCGCGATCGGCCGCCTTGATGGCCTTGGTGATTTCATCGGCCAGAGTCGGCGGCAGGCCGAAGCGAATATGGATCGCCGCCAGCAGGCGCTTCTCCACCACCTTGTAGTCGCCGCCGAGCACCGCCTTGAACGGCGAAATCATGTCGCCGATGACATATTCCGGCGCGTCGTGCAGCAGCGCTGCAATCCGGAAGCGGACGTCGACGCGCGGCATCTGCTCGCGCATCACGGTTTCGACCAGCAGCGTGTGCTGCGCCACCGAGAAAATATGCGCGCCGCTGGTCTGTCCGTTCCAGCGCGCGACGCGCGCCAGGCCATGGGCGATGTCGGCGATCTCGATATCGAGCGGAGAGGGGTCGAGCAGATCGAGCCGCCGCCCCGACAGCATCCGCTGCCAGGCGCGGTTGGCGATGCCGGACGATTTGCTTGCCGTTTTTCTTGCCGTCATTTGGCCTTGAGGCGGGGCTTGCGAAGTTTGCCGCTGCAGTTCTCGTGGCAGAAGCAGGTGACCAGATGGTCGTTGACCATGCCGGTGGCCTGCATGAAGGCATAGACGATGGTCGGGCCGACGAATTTGAATCCGCGCGCGCCGAGCTCCTTGGAAATCTTGATCGAGACCGGCGTCGAGGCCGGCACGCTGGCGGTGGTCTTGAACTGGTTGACGACAGGCTTCCCGTCGACGAAGTCCCAGAGAAACTGAGAGAAGCCAGGGCCTTCTTCCATGATCTTCAGATAGGACTTCGCACTGTTGACGGCGCCTTCGATCTTGGCGCGGTTGCGCACGATGCCGGCATCGTTCATCAGCGCATGGACTTTCTTTTCGTTGTAGCGCGCGATCTTCTCCGGCTGAAAATCGTCGAACGCTTTGCGGAAGTTTTCGCGCTTGCGCAAAATCGTGATCCACGACAGCCCGGCCTGGAAGCCGTCGAGGATCAGCTTTTCATAGAGCGCCCGGTCGTCGTATTCGGGGACGCCCCATTCGGTGTCGTGATAGGCCATGTAGAACGGGTCTTCGCCCGGCCACGGGCACCGCAGCTTGCCGTCGGGGTGCAGGCGCGCAGATCGGCTCATGCGACGGTCTGCTTCGGTGGGGTGCGAACGTCGTTCGGGTCGGTCAGCCGGATCGCGAGGCCGCCGGCCGTCAACGGCAGTCCCGCATCGAGCGCGTCCGCAACGCGGTCGATCCGGACCAGCGCGAGGCCATGGCCCCCGGCGGTCGATCCCATCGTGCCGAGCTGCTTGTCGCCGCCGAGAACGGCGACGCCGGTCTCCGGCGAAAAGTCCTCGAGCGTGACCCGCACGATCCGCGTCCGCGCGGTGCCGCGATGCTGCATCCGCGACACCACTTCCTGGCCGACATAGCAGCCCTTGTCGAAATCGACGCCGTGCAGGCGGTCCATATTGGTCTCGTGCGGAAACGCGTCGCTGTACATGAAGTCGAGCCCGCCGCGCGGCACGCCCGAAGCAATGCGATGGGCCTCGTAGGCGTCGCTGTCGACGAGGTCGGCGCCGATCAGATCGGCCACCTTCTGCTTGAGATCCTCGGGCACGAGAATGCGCCAGCCCAGCGCGTCAAGCCGCGGATCGGCAAAAGCCAGATCGGGTTTCATCGCGGGCTCGCCGTCCCATACCGCCAGCACGCCTATGCTTTCGGAGATGTTCTCCACCGCGACCTTGGCGCGCAGCTTGTAGAAGCCGAGCTTGTCGGCGAGGTTCTGCGCCAGCGCGCGGGGGGCGTCGATCAGGAAGCCGCCGCCATGGCCGGCCGGGGCTTCGGTGATCAGGAAGTCGACCGTGATCTTGCCCTGCGGCGTCAACAGCGCGCCGAACCGGCCAAGGCCGGGCTGCAGCAGCGTGACGTCTGTGGTGACGAGGCCGTTGAGGAAGGTGCGGGCATCCTCGCCGCTGACCTTGACCACGCCCCGGTCCGGAAGAAACGCTGCTTTCATAAGCTAAATCGGCCTCTTTTGACGTGCTTTTGAAGTTCGCTTTCAAGTTCCTGGGGAAACGCAGATGGCGGATACCCCATGCGAAGTTAAGGCGATAAGGTGCCGTCAACAAGGCCCGCGCGATAGCCTTAAAGCGGGCATCCAGGGACCTTTGAAGCTTCGATGAATCAACGATTTGATACCATTCTAAAATCCGGCACCGTGGTCAATCAGGACGGTGAGGGCATCCGCGACATCGGCATTACCAACGGCCGGATCGCCGCGATCGGCGGGCTCGGGCAGGCCACCGCCGGCGAGACGATCGACTGCAAGGGCCTGCATATCCTGCCCGGCGTGATGGATACCCAGGTGCATTTCCGCGAACCCGGCCTGACGCAGAAGGAAGACCTCGAGACCGGGTCGCGCAGCGCCGTGATGGGCGGCGTCACCGCGGTGTTCGAGATGCCGAACACCAACCCGCTGACGGTCACCGAGGAGACGTTCACCGCCAAGATCAAGTCGCGGCCACCATCGCATGCATTGCGATTTTGCGTTCTTTATCGGCGGCACGCGCGAGAACGTTCAGGATTTGCCTGAGCTCGAACGCGCACCGGGTTGCGCCGGCGTCAAGGTGTTCATCGGCTCCTCCACCGGCGCACTGCTGGTCGAGGACGACGAAAGCCTGCGACGGATCTTTCAAGGTGATCCGCCGCCGCGCCGCTTTTCATGCCGAGGACGAATATCGCCTCAACGAGCGCAAGCCGCTTCGCATCGAGGGCGACCCGCGCTCGCATCCGGTGTGGCGCGATGAGCCGGCGGCGCTGATGGCGACGCAGCGGCTGGTCAATCTCGCGCGCGAGACCGGGCAAGCGCATCCACGTGCTGCACATCTCGACCAAGCAGGAGATCGAGTATCTGCGTGACCACAAGGACGTCGCATCCTGCGAGGCGACGCCGCACCACCTCACCATGGCCGCGCCCGAATGCTACGAGCGGCTCGGCACGCTGGCGCAGATGAACCCGCCGGTGCGCTCGGCCGATCACCGGGCGGGCATCTGGTATGGCATCGAACAAGGCATCATCGACGTGCTCGGCTCCGATCACGCCCCGCATACGCTGGAGGAAAAGGCCAAGACCTATCCGGCCTCGCCTTCGGGCATGACGGGGGTGCAGACGCTGGTGCCGCTGATGCTGGACCACGTCAATGCCGGGCGGCTGTCGCTGGCGCGCTTCGTCGATCTCACCAGCGCCGGCCCCGCGCGGCTTTACAACATCGCCTGCAAGGGCCGCATCGCGGCGGGCTATGACGCCGACTTCACCGTCGTCGATCTGAAGCGAAGCGAGACCATCACCAACCAGTGGGTGGCCTCGCGCGCCGGCTGGACGCCCTATGACGGCGTCCGCGTCACCGGCTGGCCGGTCGGCACGTTCGTCCGCGGCAGACGCGTGATGTGGCAGGGCGAGGTGACGACGCCGTCAACCGGCGAACCGGTGCGGTTTCTGGAGACGTTGAAGGCGTAGGGCACAGCATCGTCCCGACCATAATTGTCGTCGCCCGCGAAAGCGCGCGAAAGCGGGTGATCCAGTATTCCAGAGACGGCAATGATTGAATTGAGAGGCCGCGGCGTACTGGGTCGCCCGGTCAAGCCGGGCGATGACAGCTGGAGGCTTGACGCGAGCTCTTACTGCTTCGCCAGCTTCAGCGAAAACTCGCCGTTCTTCACGCGAGCAGGGACGCCCTCTACGAATTTCGCCACCGCGTCTTCGCCATAGGTCGAGACCAGTTCGGCCAGCGCCGTGAACAGGCTTGCCTGCGCGAGGCAGTCGCCGTCGACGCCCTCGTGCCGCGCGTCCGCCCAGGCCTCGCTCAAATAGCTCAGGGCAGTCTGCTTCTGCTCGAGGTCGGGAAGCGGGTCGCGGGCGATCGGGAAAGAGGCTGGGCGGCTCATGAAGCTCAACGAAATCTGCGCGCGAACCAGGGCGGAACGCATCCTAACATGACAAGCTGTAGCACGCGCCGCGAGCGCGCCTAGGCCACATCTTTAGGAAAGGTTAACGGGGCCGCCCGAATTTCAGGCGGCCCGTGCAAAGGTTCCCGCTCGATTTCAGGAAACGCAGCTCAGAATCGCGCCGGAGTTGCGCAGACATGCTGCGCGCCGGCCTGCAGCAACTCGTCCCGGCTGCCGTAGCCGTACAGCACGCCGATGCCCTTCATGCCGTTGTTTTTCGCGCCGACCATGTCGTGGCTGCGATCGCCGATCATCAGGGTTTTGGCCGGATCGACCGAATTCTCTTTCAGCGCGTATTCGAGCAGATGCGACTTGTCCACGCGGGTACCGTCGAGCTCGGAACCGAACACCCGCTCGAAGTGATCGCGCAGCCCGAAATGGTCGATGATGCGCTCGGCGAACACATGCGGCTTGCTGGTGGCGACGAACAGCCGGTGGCCGGAGGCGCGGAGCGCGGTCAGCACGTCGCCGATGCCGTCATAGACGCCGTTCTCATAGAGGCCGATATCGGAAAATCGCTCGCGGTAATACGACACAGCTAGATCGGCCGACGTTTCCGCGCCAAGCAGTCTGACGAAGCTCGCGCGCAGCGGCGGGCCGATGCACCAGGTCAGGTCGTCCTCGGTCGGCATGGTCGGATGATCGAGCCTTTGCAGCGCATACTGGATCGAGCGGGTAATCCCCGGCTTGGGGTCCGTCAGCGTTCCGTCGAGGTCGAAATAGATCGCGTCCATGATTGCCTAGTTCGCGTAGCGCGCGGTCAGATCGCGCGAAATCTTGGAGCCTTCCTCGATATATCTGCGGATCGCGACCGAGGCTGCCGGCGTGCAGGTCCGGTAGGTCTGCTGGAAGCCGTTATAGCCGCGGTTGAAGCCCGCGATCATGCGGGCGCGGCGGTCGCCGGATGGGGTTTCGGCGTCGATCAGCGCCTGCATTTCGTTGCGCCATTTCGCCCCTTCATTGGAGCCGCAAATGCCCCGGAGGTAATGCAGCGTGCCGAGTATCTCGGCCAGCCGCTGCAGGTCGCCGTCAAATGGCGCGGCGGCATCCTGGGCCCGCGCGGGGGCCACATGGAGGGCCGAGATGAGGATGAGGGCGGCGAGGGCGTGCTTGAGCATTTGAGGGCCGATATGCCCCCTCAATACGCCCGAGGCAAGGTGTGAAGCGCGCTGGAAGGGCCGCCTAGACCAGCTTTCGGGCGGCCTCGATGACCTCCAGGAGGCCGCCCGTGACCCTGAGATCGCCGAGCCCATCCGGCGCCAGCCATTTGAAATCGTCGTGCTCGTCGTTCAGGATCGGCTCCCTGGCCGTCCAGCGCGCCGCAAACGACATGATTACATAGTGCCCGCCGCCACCGGCCGCGGGCAGCACCTCGCGCCAGCCGGCCAGGCCCAGAATCTCGATTCTCAAGCCCGTTTCCTCGTCCACCTCGCGATGGAGCGCGGTGTGCAGGGATTCGCCGAATTCGACCCGGCCGCCGGGGAACGAGTAAAAACCCTTGCCCGGCGAGCGGGCGCGGCGGACCAGCAGGACCTTGCCGTCACGGAAAATCGCGCCGCTGACGGCGAGTTGGGGGCGGGGCGGCTGGACAGGGGAAGCCAAGGGGGAATCCGGTAAGCAGGGAATTTGCTGTGCGAACAATCATGCCCGATCGGTTCGCGCAGGTCTAATCGGCTGATAGCAGCGACGCGTGGGACGGCTAGTTCGACATGGCCGCTTCGATGTCGCCCTCGGCGTTGCCGTTGATGACGCCACCGGCCAGCGCCACCAGCGGCTTGACCCAGGCGGTGGCCTGCTCGGCCAGCGTGGCGCGGGTCTTGTCCTGCTGGGCCTCGCGCATGGCGTTGCCCACCGCGGTCAGGATCGAGGTCATGGTGGCCGTGAGATTGTCGAAATTGGCACGGATCTTGGGGTCGGCGCATTCATAGGCCTCGATCGCGAGGTCGCGGGCCTTGAAGTTGGAGGCCCAGAAATGCTCGGCGTAGGACAGCGGCGTCCAGGTGAGAAAATCCTCCGCGCATTCCGGCATGTCCGGCACCATTTCGAGCAGCATGACGGCTTCGTTGAAATGATTCAGGTAGTCGGTGGCGAGCCCGGTGCGGGGATTGATGTTGGCCGCGCGCAGTTGCTCCGCGCGGGCCTGGTCTATAAGGCCCGTCGGTGGCGGCATCGAGCGATCGGATCGCGCATCTGTGGTGGCCATGAAGGTCATCTGTCCCACTGTTAACATCGGGGGTTAACACCCATTAAACAGAGGCATATCTTGTTCAGATAATGTGCGGACGTTTTGTAATTACCTCACCGCCTGCGGCACTCCGGCAGATCTTCGGCTATATCGAGCAGCCCAATTTCCCGCCGCGGTATAATATTGCGCCCACGCAGCCAGTTCCGGTTGTAATTCTGGAAAATGGCGGTCGTCATTTTCGACTGATGCGCTGGGGACTGATTCCCCCGTGGGTGAAGGATCCCCGTAAATTTACGCTGTTGATCAACGCGCGCTCCGAAACGGTTCTCGACAAGCCGGCGTTCAAGAACGCGATCAAGCGGCGGCGCTGCCTGATTCCGGCCGACGGCTATTACGAATGGCAGGATGCGAGCGGCCGCAAGCGGCCGTTCTTCATCCATCGCCGCGACGGCCGTCCGGTCGGCTTTGCGGCGCTCGCTGAAACCTGGATGGGGCCGAACGGCGAGGAGACCGACAGCGTCGCCATCGTCACCGCGCCGGCCAGCCGCGACCTCGCCATGTTGCATCACCGCGTGCCCGTGACGATCGCGCCGGAGGAATTCGAACGCTGGCTCGATGGCCGCGCGTACGATGCCGACGACGTCATGCCGCTGCTGCGCGGGCCGGCCGAGGGCGAGTTCGGCTGGCACGAGATTTCCACGCGCGTCAACCGCGTCGTCAATGACGACGCGCAATTGCTGCTGCCGATCACCGACGAGGAGCGGGCGGCGGAGGAGCCGAAGCCTGCGAAGAAAGCCGCGCCGCGCAAGGCGACGGCGGCGGAGGACGACGGGCAGGGCTCGTTGTTTTGAGGCACGCTCGATCTGTATCGTTTCTTCGTCGCGACTCGCCGGTCAGACCTCATCCGACAAGCGCGTCTTCGTGTGTGAATGGATGATATGGCCACGAGCGTTGCTCGCAGTTCGAGATCGGCGGTTGTGGGTCCCTGCCTTCGGAGGGACGACGAGTTGATAGCGGCAATCCTCACCGAAAAATATGTCAGCGCTGCATACTGCAGCAGCATAATCGTCTTGGCATCGACGATGCGGCCGTCTGATATCATCGCGAGCGCCTGATCGACCGGCAGTTCCAGCACCTCGATGTCCTCGCCCTCCTCGGCGAGGCCGCCGCCGCTACTGATGCGCATCGAAGGATCGTACTCGGCGACGAAGAAGTGCTGTTTTTCGGTGACCGAGCCCGGAACTCGAGAAGGCTTCGAAGATCTTCCTGATCGCCCCGAGCCGGTAGCCGGTTTCCTCCTCCGCTTCGGCGCGGATCCGCACCTCGGGCGCTTCGCCGTCCAATACCCCGGCGGCGGCCTCGATCAGGAGATCGTCGTAGCCGTTGACATAGACCGGATAGCGAAACTGGCGCACCAGTATCACGGTGCGCTGCGCGAGATTGTAGGGCAGCACCGTGGCGCAGTTGCCGCGGTCATAGGTCTCGCGCGATTGCGTCTGCCACGCGCCGTTGGCGCGGCGATATTCGAAGGTGGTTTTCTGCAGCAGGTAGTGATCGTCGGAGAGGATTTCGACGTTCTTGACGCGGACCCGATCGGAAATGGACATGGCTATCCTTCAGCTCACCGCGGCGGCTCGCGGCCGTCGAGCCATTTGGTGAAGAACAGGATTTTCTGCTCACCGAACCCGATCGACTGGTAGAACGCGGCGACGCCTGAGTTCTCGGGGCGGACCAGCAATTGCAGTTTCGGAATGCCGGCCGCGCGCAGCCAGTCCTCGGCAGCGTTCATGATGGCGCGGCCATAGCCCTTGGCGCGACGATCGGGATCGGCGGCGACGTAATAGACCCAGCCGCGATGGCCGTCATAGCCGACCATCGCGGTCGCCACGATCGCATCACCGTCGCGGCCGATCAGGATCGTTGAATTCGGCTGGCGCCGGGCGAGCGCAATGTCGGCGGCGGGATCGTTCCACGGCCGCGTCAGGCCGCAGGCCTGCCACAGCGCGATGACCGTGGCGACGTCGGCGTCCGCAATGTCGGCGATGGCGAGCGTGGGAATCGTCTTCGCAGCCGTCACGGTCACAACACCTTGCCCGGATTCATGATGCCGAGCGGATCGAGCATCGCCTTGATGCCGCGCATCAGTTCGATCGCGACCTTGTCCTTCACGTCGGGCAGTTCGTCGCGCTTGAGCACGCCGATGCCGTGCTCGGCCGAAATCGATCCGCCCATCCGCAGCACGATCGCGAACACCACCTCGTTGACCTCGTGCCAGCGCGACATGAAGTCGGCGGTGTCGCCACCGATCGGCTGGCTGACATTGTAATGGATATTGCCGTCGCCGAGATGGCCGAACGGCACCGGCCGCGAGCCCGGAATCAGCTTTACCACCGCCGCATTGGCTTCCTCGATGAAATCAGGCACGGCGGCGACCGGCACCGAGATGTCGTGCTTGATCGAGCCGCCTTCCGGCTTCTGCGCCGCCGACATCTCGTCGCGCAGCTTCCAGAACCCGCCACGCTGGCGAGAGATTTGCGGCGATCACCGCGTCGTCGACGATGCCTTCCTCCATGCCCTTGGCGAGGATGGATTCCAGCGCCGCGCTGGCATCGTCGCGCGAGGAGGATAACTCCATCAGCACGTACCAGGGATGCTTGCTCGTCAGCGGATCGCGGATGTCGATGCCGTGACGCAGGCTGAAATCGACTGCGATGTCGGCCAGCAATTCGAAGCTGGTGAGGCTGCCGGCCGCCTCGTTCTGCGAGATCGACAACAGCTTCAGCGCCTCTGCCGGCGATTTGAGGCCGACATAGGCGGTCGCCACCGCACGCGGCTTCGGAAACAGTTTGAGCGTCGCCGCCGTGATGATGCCGAGCGTGCCCTCGGCGCCGATGAAGAGGTTGCGCAGATCGTAGCCGGTATTGTCCTTTTTCAGTTTTGACAATCCGTTCAGGATCCGGCCATCGGCAAGCACAACCTCGAGCCCGAGCGCCATTTCGCGCGCCACGCCATACGCCAGCGCCGCGGTGCCGCCGGCATTGGTGGAGAGATTGCCGCCGATGGTGCAGCTTCCTTCCGCGCCGAGCGACAGCGGGAACAGGCGATCGACTTCGGCCGCGCGGGCTTGCGCGATCTGCAGCACCACGCCGGCCTCGCACGTCATGGTGTTGGAAGCGGGATCGATCTCGCGGATCTTGTCGAGCCGCCGCAGCGAGACGACGACCTCGCCATTGTGCGGGGTCTGGCCGCCGACCAGGCCGGTATTACCGCCCTGCGGCACCAGCGCGATTCTGTGCTCGCTGGCGAGCTTGCAGATCGCGGACACTTCCGCCGTCGATCCGGGCCGCAGCACCAAAGGCGAGCGGCCATGAAACAGGTCGCGCTCCTCGGTGAGGTAGGGCGCGATATCGGCCGCGTCGGTCACCGCATATTTGTCGCCGACGATGGCGCGAAATTTCGCGATCAGCTCGGCGGCAAGCGGCGGCACGGAGCCTTTCTTGGAGCCCTGGACGATATTCATTTTCTTCTTCTCGTTCATTCTCGCCCGACTGCTGCGCGGCGCAGCCGGTCGTTGATGGCTTCGCCCAATCCCTCGTTCGGGATCGGCATGACAGCGATGGTGCGCACGCCCTTGCCGTCGAGCGCGCGAAGATGGCCGAACAGATTGGCGGCGGCCTCGGCGAGATCGCCGCGCTCCGACAAATTCATCACGACGGAGGCGGCGTCAATTCCCGAAATTGCTCCGAGGCCGAACGCGAGCAATGCTTCGCCGGGCTCCAGCCGTTGCGCATTGAGGCGCACGCGCGCGCGCGGCGCGTAATGGGACGTCAGCATGCCCGGCGCCAGCGGTTGCACGCTGTCGGTTCCGGCATCCGCCGGCGGCTGCGCGAGCGTGCGGCCCAGCACGCGCTCGATCTCCACGCGCGGCACGCCGCCGGGACGCAACAGCATCGGCGCATCGAAGCAGCCGACGACGGTGGATTCGACGCCGACGGCGACCGGTCCGCCATCGACGATCAGCTCGATCCGCCCCGCAAGGTCGCTTTGCACATGGGCGGCGGTGGTTGGGGAAACGTGACCCGAGATGTTTGCCGATGGCGCGACCACCGGGCCGCCGAACACGCGCAGGATCTCGCGCGCCACGGGATGGGCCGGTATCCGGATCGCGACCGTGTCGAGCCCGGCGGTGGCGAGGTCGGCCACCGCGCAGTTTTCCGTTTTCGGCAGCACCAGCGTCAGCGGGCCGGGCCAGAACGCCTCGGCGAGCGCTATTGCCGAGGCATCAAACCGCGCGATCTGCCGCGCAGCGGCGACATCGCCGACATGGGCGATCAAGGGATTGAAGGCCGGCCGGCCCTTGGCCTGGTAGATGCGGGCGACCGCGGCCGGATTGGTGGCGTCGGCGCCGAGGCCATAGACCGTCTCGGTCGGGAACGCGACCAGGCCGCCTTCCGCCAGCGTACGCGCGGCAGCCGCCACGGCCGCCTCGCCGGCGGGCAAAATCTGGGTTTTCAGGCCTACATCCACTGTGATTAATTTCCTTAATCCGGCTGCTTGCGGTCGCCGACACCCAAGGCTATAAGCCGCGTTCCAAGTCGGAGTGTGGCTCAGCCCGGTAGAGCACTGCGTTCGGGACGCAGGGGTCGCAGGTTCGAATCCTGCCACTCCGACCATTCTTGCCATTCATTTTTCAGGGCTTTTTCTGATTGCTGGCGGTTCCCGAGTCAACCGCGGATTCCCTGCCTGAAACGAACCATAAACATGCGTTCTCGCGGCGCAATTGGCGTCAGAGGTCTGCGTGAACCTTGTCCCTCAACGAGAGGGAGCAGGGAATGCCGGGTGCTTGCTGCACCCGCGGTCTCGTGTGCAATGTGCACGAGGAAGTGCGCACACGAGCATACAGGTACAGCCGGAGCACGCCGGCATTTCCTGCGCAATGTTTGACGGCTTATGCCGCGCGAATTCGTCTCCATCGCTGCCGGCTTGATGGCTGATCGATCCGGTTGGACCAACTTCGCCACCGGCAGCTTGACACCAGCCACGGATGCCAGGACCACACGGTTTTGCCGTACGCTGAAGCGCCGTACGTCTGCGCGGCGTGAACCGCTCACGGGTTTGCCCCGCCCTGCGGCCACCTTCCGCGCCGGCGCTCTCGCGTCCACCACATCCCGCCTCGCGTTCGCCGGTCGCCCAAAGCGCACGTACGAATACGGTGAGCCAACCGTTCCCGTTTCCAAATCAGGAAATCAAGCGCAAGCTTCTCCTGGACGTTGTGGGCAACAACCGAAGCTTAATGATTGAGCCGCAGATTTGTCTTAGGTTGCAGTTGGGGACTACACCCGGCGTCGGCAGGGTGTTCATGGATGGAGGCTTGGATGCCCAGACAATTCGGTTTGAAGGCAACATCGTCAGCCGCACGGCCGGCGTCCGCAACATCATCACGCGCAATGCCGGGCCGGAATGAATTGGCGCCGGCATTGAAGAGCCGTGCTTCGGGCGATTGCGCAGCGTCAAAGCTCGCTTCGCAATGTTCGGAGCTGCCGTTCTCGCCTGCGAGCTGGCGGGGCGGCCGTGGTCGCCGATCGATCTCGGCAGACTGAAAATCGTCGCCGCTTAATCCGCCGAAACGCGGTGCGCTTGCCTTTGCTTTGGCCGCGCCGCGTCTATCGCGGCGGTCTCGACCTTACGTGCCCTGCTCGGGAAGATCGCCAAGGAGATTTGACAGCTTGACCGCAAGCTTTCGAAGCCGGGCGTTCTCCTCGAGCAGCACCGGAATGTTGTCGGCTCCCAGACGCGGTGCTTCGTCGCCGCGAAGTCCGTCGACCTCGTCGAGCAGCGGCGATAGGGCGGTGAGAAGTTCGTCGTCCTGATGCGGCGCTTCATTTGCCTGACGCACGCGATTTTCTTCACGCAGCGGCACGACATTGTCGGCGTGTCCGACATTTCGAAATGTATCGCGGGGGGCCTGCTTGTCGTGCGGTAGATGTTCGATACTCATGACAAATTCCTGATCACAAGGTGGCCCGGTCGCGTCGGTTCGACGACCAACTTTCCATTGAGTCGACGGCAAATTTGCGTCGGAAAAGAAACGGCGGTGAGGCTCGGCGAAAAGGTCACACGTCGCTGGAGTCACACGGCAGATCGAATTAGGCCAAATTTTTGACTTATCGCGAACCATTCTGACGTTCGCGCGGCTGGGGAGCAAACCATCTTTTTTTGAGGCGTACCAATGACGGATTTCCTGACCAATGCGGATCACTGGCGCAAGCGCGCAGAACTGACCAGGGCGTTAGCCGCGAACGCCGTCAAGGACCAGGGGCGTTTGCTCAAGGTGGCGGAGGAGTACGACCGCCTGGCGGCGCACGCCGAACGGCGGCGGAGTGCGATGGTCCCGGCCGGTTCCTACGCTCCGGCAAGCCAGGGCGAATAGATCCTCTTCAATCGAAAACCGTCGGGAGAAGCGGGTATTTCTCGCTTCAGCAGGCGTATGGGGATGCTGTCGTGGCGCAGAAATGCGTCGCCATACCCAGATGTGTGACCCGTAAAACACAACCGCCGGGCAACGTTCAAAGCATTGTGATCATGCGATTGCAGGGGAATCAACGAATCACCTAGACCGTTAGCGGGGCTGGGAAGCGGAGAGTGAGTATGAGAGTCGCTTCCTTAGAAAGTGTACTGACGGCGGCTACGCTGGTATTGGCCATCGTCATCGTGCTGTGGGGAATCAAGATTTTCCACGGTGTATGAGCAGGCGTGCTGGCGTCGAACTGGAAACCTCCGGTCAAGAAGAGGTTTGCGACAAAGGCGTCACTTCCGCGGCGGCGGAGGCCTTTTCATTTCTGGTTGCCGACGCATAGTTCGCCGGAGGCCTGTCCCTTCCGACGCGTTTCGAGTTTGGTTTACGGCCTGCCGCAAATTAGGCACAGGCCGCGAGAGGCATTGGTTTCAAGTCCGGCATGCATTTTCGTTTTTATCTGATGATCGCAGCGCTCGTTCTCATGGGGCTGCAGGTTCTTTACGCGCTTTATCAATTGGCGACGTTTCTTTGAGAGAACTTTTCGGCTCTGATTGAATCAGAACCCGTCCTAGATTGTTGTTTTGACGAGTTTTCCTGACGCGAGCCGGTCCAATCCTGAGGACATGCTCCGCTCGAAGACGTCACACGTCGCACGCGCAGGCTGCAGCCCCAGCCTCCGTGCGCTTGAACGTTCGCCGCAATCACGCCGCTTTAGCGCCGGGGTCGCGTCCGCGCGCTTCCAATTTTAGTCGCAAAATTGCCTGCCGACTCACCTCATTCTCCGCGCGCGACAAAGAGACTGGGGGCTCGTTCCGCATTTTAAAATTGGAGTATCATCATGCGAGTAGACCATCCGCAGCTTAATAAGCGAGACCGACGCGCAGAACCCTCATTTTGGGTTGAGGAACCGACCGACGACGCCCTTTCCCTGCTTGAGAATGCCCTTCGCGGGGACGAGCCCGCCCTTCGTCGCGACGAACAGGCCGACGAAGCTCACTCGCTGATCGAAGAGAATGCCCGGCTTCGGGAGCTTTTGGCTCAGCTATCGGACATCATTCGCAAAAACGGCGTTCACCCGAGGTAACGCCACGATCCGATCTCGGCCCCGCCCCCCGGCAAGCGTGGTTCAACCACTGCCGCGGCGGGGCCGCTCCATTTTTGATGATTGAATTCACGCGAACGCCGCCCGCACGGGAAGGCGGTGGATAGAGCGACCCCTCAAAAGAAACGACCCCAGCTTGGGGGCTGAGGTTTGCTGGGGTCGTTCTTATGCCGGGGCGCGCCGATCCCCATGCCGTCCCGGCATGGGCGCAACCTAAAATCTGATTCCAGCCGTTGTCTGTAAGGAACCCGACAATGGCCTGACTTTTAAAAACCGCTGCCCATTTTTTCGGCCCTTTTCCGTCAGGCCAGATGGCAGGCCACGAAATGCCCGGAGCTCATCTGCTTCAGTTCGGGCGCGCTTTCCCGGCAGCGCGGTTCGGCGATCGGGCAGCGGGTGTGAAAATGACAGCCGCGCGGCGGGTTCATCGGGCTCGGCACGTCGCCCTGCAGGCGGATCCGCTTGCGCTTCACCTTCGGGTCCGGCACCGGCACGGCGGAGAGCAGCGCCTGGGTATAGGGGTGCTGCGGACGGCGGTAGAGCTCGCTCGCGTCAGCCAGTTCGACGATGCGCCCGAGATACATCACCGCGACGCGGTCGGAAATATGCTCAACCACCGAGAGATCATGGGCGACGAACAGATAGGTCAGGTTGAGTTCGGCCTGCAGGTCTTCCAGCAGGTTGATCACCTGCGCCTGTATAGACACGTCGAGCGCGGAAACCGGCTCGTCGCAGACGATGAATTTCGGCTCCACCGCGAGCGCGCGCGCAATCACGATGCGCTGGCGTTGGCCGCCGGAGAATTCGTGCGGGTAGCGGCGCATGTGCTCGGCCTTCAGCCCGACCTTGACCAGCAGGCTCGCCACACGGTCTTCGCGCTCGCTTGCGGAGGAGGTCAGCTCATGGATGGTGAAGGCTTCGCCAAGGATCGCGCCGACGGTCATGCGCGGATTGAGCGAGGCAAAGGGATCCTGGAACACGATCTGCATGTTGCGCCGCATGGCGCGCAGGTCGCCGCCGGAAAGGTGTCGGACGTCATGCCCGTCAAAGATGACCTCGCCTTCGCTGGGTTCGATGAGGCGCAGCACGCAGCGCGCCGTGGTGGATTTGCCGCAACCGGACTCGCCGACCAGTCCGAGCGTTTCGCCGCGATTGACCGCAAACGACACACCGTCCACCGCGTGAACGCGCCCGACCTCGCGCGAAAGGAGTCCGCCCTTGACGGAAAAATGCTTCTTGAGGTCGGTGACGCGCAGCAGGGGTTCGCTCATGCGCTTGCCCCCTGCGTCTCGCCGAGGTGACAGGCCATGCGGTGGCCCGGTGCGACCTGGCGCAGCACCGGCTCCTTTTCGGAGCAGGGTGCGAAGGCGAAGCGGCAGCGCGGCGCAAAGCGGCAGCCGGGCGCGGGATTGATCAGGATCGGCACGGTGCCGCCGATCGCCTCCAGCCGGGTCTTGTGCGCGCTGTCGAGGTCGATGCGCGGGATCGAGCGGATTAACCCTTGCGTGTACGGATGGCGGGGGCTTTCGAACAGGCTGTCGACATCGGCCTCTTCCACCACCTTGCCGGCATACATGACGACGACGCGCTGCGCGGTCTCCGCCACGACGCCCATCGCGTGGGTGATCAGCATCACCGCCATGCCGAAGCGGTCCTTCATGTCCTGCAGCAGATCGAGGATCTGCGCCTGGATGGTGACGTCGAGCGCGGTGGTCGGCTCGTCGGCGATGACGAGTTTTGGCTTGCAGGCCAGCGCCATCGCGATCATGACGCGCTGGCGCATGCCGCCGGAGAACTGGTGCGGGTAATCGTGCAAGCGGCCGGCGGCATTGGGGATCTGCACCAGCTTGAACATCTCCACGGTGCGGGCCAGCGCCTCCTTTTGCGAGAGACCCTCGTGGCGGCGTAGGACCTCGGCGACCTGCTCGCCGACGGTGAGCACCGGGTTGAGCGAGGTCATCGGCTCCTGGAAAATGAAACCGATATCCTTGGCCCTGATATCGTCCAGTTCGTGGCTCGTGAGCGGCACCAGGTCGCGGCCCTCGAACAGGATCTGGCCTGCGACGATGCGGCCCGGCGGCATCGCGATCAGCTTCAGGATCGACATCGCCGTGACGGTCTTGCCGCAGCCGGATTCCCCGACCACGCAGAGCGTCTCGCCCTTGTTGATTGCGATGTCGACGCCGTCGACCGCCTGCAGCATGCCGTCGTCGGTGGAAAAGTGCGTCTTCAGGCCCTTGATCTCGAGCAGCGGCGCCATCAGATCACCCGCCTTGCATCGAGCGCGTCGCGCATGCCGTCGCCGATGAAATTGATGGCGACCACCGCCACGAAGATCGCACCGCCCGGAAACAGCGCCCAGTGGGCGGCGATGTCGAGAAAGTCCTTGGCGTCGAACAACAGGCGGCCCCAGGTCGGCACGTCCGGCGGGAAGCCGAGACCGAGAAACGACAGAGTCGATTCCGCGATGATGGCGGCGGCGACGTCGATGGTGCCGGCGATGATCACCGGTCCCAGCGCGTTGGGCAGGATGTGGCGCACCACCTGCCGCAGCGGGCTGGCGCCGAGCGCACGCGCAGCTTCGACAAAATCCTTTTCGCGCAGCGAGAGGAATTGCGCGCGCACCAGGCGGGCGACCGGCATCCAGCGCAGGCCGCCGATGACAAGCACGATCAGAATGAAGACGCCGCCCTCGGGGCCGAAGGCCGCCTTGAGCCCGTCGCGGAACAGATAGATCAGCAGCAGCAGCAGCGGCAGTTGCGGCAGCGACAGGAAGAGATCGGTGAGCCACATCAGCGCATGCCCGAGCGCCCCGCGCGACATGCCGGCGAGCGCGCCGATCAGCGTGCCGATGATGACGGAGACCGCCATCGCGGCCAGCCCGACCGCGAGCGAGATGCGTCCGCCGTAGATCATGCGGGCGAGAATATCCTGTCCGAGATCGTCAGTACCGAAGGGATGGGCGAGCGAGGGGCCCTCGAGGCGCGCGTTGAAATCGATGTCGTTGATGCTGACGCGCCAGATGAAGGGGCCGAACACCACGGCCACGATCAGGACAAGCAGCAGAACCGCGCTGACCACGGCGAGCTTGTGGCGGCGATAGCGCCGCCAGGTCTCGCGCCAGGGCGACCAGGCCGGCCGCCGCTCAGCGGAGGGAGATGCGAGGGTCAAGCCAGCCATAGAGCACATCCGCGATCAGGTTGAAGAGCACGACGAGACAGGCGAAGACGAAGGTCACCGCCATCACCACCGGCGTGTCGTTGGAAAGGATCGAGGAGATCAGCAGCGAGCCGATGCCCGGAATGCGAAAGATCTGCTCGGTGACGATGGCGCCGCCGAAAACAGCCGGCATCTGCAGCGCCACCAGCGTGACGACCGGGATCATGGCGTTGCGCATCGCGTGCTTGACGATCACCCGGGCCTGGCCGAGGCCCTTGGCGCGGGCGGTGGTGACGTAGTCGAGCCGGACCACGTCGAGCATGGCCGAGCGCACGAAGCGGGTCATGGAGGCCGCCTGAAACAGGGCGAGCACCATCACCGGCATGATCGCCTGCCGTATTTGTTCGGTCACCCAGCGGAAGCCGGTCGCCTTGATGTCGGTGGTGTAGACGAAGGGCAGCCAGTCCAGCGTGATCGAAAACAGCAGGATGAACAGCAAACCGGTGAAAAAGGTCGGCAGCGAGAAGCCGATAAAAGCGAGCGTGTTGGCGATCTGGTCGAAGATCGAATACGGCCGCGTCGCCGCATAGACCCCGACCGGGATCGCGATCGCCAGCGCCAGCAGTTGCGCCGAGCCGATCACATAGAGCGTCGTCGGCAGGCGCTGCAGGATCAGCGTGTCGACGTTCATCCGGCTGACGAAGGAAAAGCCCCAGTCGCCATGCAGCATGGCCGTGATCCAGTGCAGGTAGCGCAGATGGATCGGATCGTCGAGGCCGAACTTGGCCCGCAGCGCGGCAGCGACTTCGGGCGGCACGTTGGGATTGGTCGCGAGTTCACTGAAGGGATCGCCGGGCGCCAGCGCCAGCACGATGAACAGCACCAGCGAGATGCCGAGCAGGCTCGGCACCGCGATCAGGAGACGACGCAGCACATACTGGCTCATGTGGGAAAAATCCCGTCGCGCTTATCCCGTCGCTTCCCGGTACCAGTCGAACAGGTTGTCCGTTTCGTTGGCCCAGCCGCTGACCACCGGGCGCAGCGAATTGGCGGCCGCCTCCACTTTCAGGCGATGCATCGCAGGGATGAACACCGTCTCCTGAAACATCAGGTCGTTGGCACTTGATATAGAGCGCGGCGCGCTTGAGCGGGTCGGTTTCGTTCTCCGCCGCATCGATTGCCGCGTCGTAATCCTTGTTGACCCAGCGCGGGAAATTGGTGCCCTGCCACTTGTTTTCCTTGGTCGCCACGAAGCGCGAATGATAGCGGCGCATGTGCTGGGCCGGATCGGGCTGGCTCATCGGGATCTGGAACATCTCGAGGTCGGCGTAGAACTTGGCGTAGGTGTCGGGATTGGCGACGTCGGAGGAGAAGAACACCGAGGCCACCACCGATTTCAGCTCGACGTCGATGCCGGCCTTCTGGCAGGCCTGCTTGACGATGGCCTGGGTCTTCTGGCGCGGGCCGTTGATCGCGGTCTGGTACAGCAGCTTCAGCTTCTTGCCGTCCTTTTCGCGGATGCCGTCCGAGCCGGCCTTCCAGCCCGCGTCCTCCAGCAGCTTGGCCGCCTTCTCGACGCTGAATTCCCAACTGGTGTTCTTGGAAACGAATTTTTCGGGGCCGTTGAGGAAATTGGGCGTGACGCGTCCGGCGCGGCCGTAGATGACTTTCTTGATGGCCTCGCGATCGACCAGCATGGAAAGCGCCTTGCGCACGGCCGGATCGGACAGCAGCGGATGCTTGGTCTTGATCGAGGAGCGCTCGCCGTCGACCTCGGTATTGGGATCGGTGAAGTTCAGCGCGATGAATTCGGTGTCGCCGCCGACCGCGTAGACGGTCTTGCCCTTGCCGCCCTTTTCCAGACGCAGCAGGATGTCGTCTTCCACCTGGATGTTCCAGCCGAAATCATACTCGCCGGTCTGGATGACGGCGCGCGCGGCTGAGACGGCATCGCCGCCGCCTTTCATCTCGATGGTGTCGAAGTGGGGGCGGTTCGGCATATGGTAGTCGGGATTGAGCTCGCCGCGGATGACATCGCCCGGCTTGAACTCGAGGAATTTGTAGGGACCGGTGCCGACGGGGGCGAGGTTGTTCGGCGCCTCGCGGGACTTGGCGCCTTTATATTCCGCGAACAGATGTTTTGGGATGATGCTGCCGGGGGCGCCGACAAAGGCATCGGCCCAGAACGGCGTCGGCTTCTTGAACAGGATGCGGACCGTGAGGTCGTCCACCTTCTCGACGGTGATGTCGCGGTGAATGCCGATGGTCACGGTGGCGGTGGCGGGATCGCGGGCATATTCCCAGTTGAACACCACGTCATCGGCGGTGAAGGGTTTGCCGTCGTGCCATTTGACGCCGGGCTTCAGCTTCCAGGTCACGGACATGCCGTCGGCGGCCAGTCCGCCATTCTGCAGCGAGGGAATTTCGGCTGCAAGAACCAGCTTCATGTTGCCGTCGGGATCCCAGCAGGCGAGCGGTTCATAGAACAGCCGCGAGCCGTCCTGGTCCTTGGTGCCGGTGGCGAAATGCGGATTGAGCAGGGTCGCTCCCTGCCACCACAAAAGTTTCAGCGCGCCGCCGCCGCCGCGCTTGGTCGGCTTGTAGACGGATGGGCCCTCGGCCAGGGCGACGCCGCCGATGGCCAGAAGCTGCGTCGCCATCGGCGCGGTGAGGCCGAAAGCAAGCATCCGCTGAACGAAGCCGCGGCGATCCATGCGGCCGTCCTTCACCTCGTCGATCATGGTTCGCAGTTCGTTGTCCAGCATCGTTGTCCCCGTCTGGTTTTGGCATTGCGCAGTGCGCCGCCGGGCGGCAGCGTCAAGTGTCCCCTGCTAAGATGGCACACCAAATGCCCCGGAGGTCAACGTCTGGCTGTCGACAATCGGCAGTATGGAAGGTGCCTGTGATTTTTGCTTGGGCAGAAACCCGCCGCGCCGCACATTGCTTCGGCAATCCGGCGCAAAAGCACGCTGAATCGTGCTCTGCACTGCAAAAAATTTGTTCGCCGGATCGGTCAGGCTGGATCCGGTCAGGCCAGCGACATGTCCAGCGGCGGCGCGACGCTGCCTGGCAGCGGACTGACATAGGGCGTGCGGGTGGTGCGCTTGTTCAGGTCGGCCTTGGCGGCGGCGATCAGGTCCGGTTCCGTCAGCGCCCGGACGCCGAGCCCGGCCATCGCCTTGGCGGCCTGCACCATGGCCTTGTGGGCGTGCGGGCTCTTGCCCTGCGCCACCACCTGCCAGGTGTGGAACGGGGTGCCGATGGCAACGGTCGGGGCATGGACCTGCACGGTCGGCACGACCCAGCTCACGTCGCCGACATCGGTCGAGCCGATTTGTGGGTTACGCTTGGCATCCAGCGGGACGATGAAATCGGCCAGCGGCCGGTCGGTCGGGTCCATGCCGATCGAGTGATAGACGCTCGCGATGTCCTTGTCCGTCAGCGTGGAGCGGATCTGCTGCGCAAAAGCCTTGTCGCTGTCGTCGAAATGCGGCGGGCCGAGTTCCTCCATGATGCGATGAAGCGCCGCCTCGAGCGGGCTGTTCGGCAACAGGTTGGAGACGGCGGAAATGATCTTCATCTCCACCCTGGTTTCGGTCATCAGCGCCGCGCCCTGCGCGATCTTGTGGACGCGCTCCACCAGTTCGTTCATGCCGGGCAGGTCGCGGTCGCGGATCGAATAGCGCACGCGCGCATGGGCCTGCACCACGTTGGGGGCGATGCCGCCGGTGTCGAGCAGGGCGTAATGGACGCGGGCGTCGCTCGGCATGTGCTCGCGCATGTAGTTGACGCCGACATTCATCAGCTCCACCGCATCCAGCGCGCTGCGGCCGAGATGCGGCGAGGCCGCGGCATGCGAGGTTCGCCCGGTGAAGATGAAATCGGCGCGGGTATTGGCGAGCGACGGCGTCACCACCACTTCCCAGAAGCTCGACGGGTGCCAGGTGATCGCGATGTCGGCGTCGTCGAAGGCGCCATCGCGCACCATGAAGGCCTTTGCCGCGCCGCCTTCTTCCGCGGGGCAGCCGTAATAGCGCACGCGCCCCGGCAATTTGTGCTCGGCGAGCCAGTCCTTCACGGCCGTGGCTGCAAGCAGCGCGGCTGAACCAAGCAGATTGTGGCCGCAACCATGGCCGTGGCCGCCGGCCTCCAGCGGCCGAGGTTCGGCCACGCCGGCCTCCTGGCTGAGACCGGGCAGGGCGTCATATTCGCCGAGAAAAGCGATCACGGGCCCGCCTTCGCCCCATTCGCCCATCACCGCGGTCGGAATACCCGCGACCTGCTCGGTGATGCGGAAACCCTGATGCTGCAGCTCGGCCAGATGTTCGGCGGAGGAGCGCGCCTCGGTGTAGCAGACCTCGGGCATCGCCCAGACCCGGTCGCTCAACTCGACGAAGCGCGGTTTGATGGTGTCGACGCCACGCCAGATGTTACTGCGATTATCCATCTTCCGGTTCCCGATTCTGAAGGCGATGTGCGAGGGCGATGCGAGTAATTGTTATCAGCTTCGCCAAACGACGCCAGCGCCGGGGCAGGCATCCGCCATACCCATCACAGCTTGACGCCATGCGGCTGGAACAGCCGGCCTTTCTCCACCACCAGCACCACGCCGAGCGCGGCCAATGTGCAGAGCAGGAAGCCGGTCGCGAACGGCACCAGCGTGCCGTCGTAATCCTGCCCGATGGTGGCGCCGATGCCGATACCGAGCAGGGTGGTGATCGAGCCGTACAGCGACGCGGCGGTACCGGCGATATGGCCCTGCGGCTCCATGGCGAGCGCGGTGAAATTGGCGATCATCAAGCCGAACGCAAACATCATCGATACCGACAGCAGCATGAACAGCGGCAACGGCAGCATCTGCATTTTCGCCGTCACCAGCATGGTTGCGGCGATGATCACGAAGCCGATCAGCGCGCCGTGGGAAAGCACGCGCATGCCGAGGCGGCCGACGAGGCGGGAATTGACGAAGCCGGCGATTGCGGTTCCGACGGCGACGCCGGCAAACGCAACCGGAAAATAATGCCCGAGCTGGTAGATGCCGGTGAACACCTGCTGCGAGATGAAGACGAAGGCGAACAGAGAACCCAATACGCCGCCGGCCGCCAGCGCATAGCCCAGCGTCTGGCGATGGGTCACGGTCTGGCGGAACGCATCGAACACCGCGCCGATGGCAAGCGACCTGCGCCTGTCGACAGGCAACGTCTCCGGCATGCGCAGCGCGCTCCAGACCAGCGCCACCGCGCCATACAGCATCAGCACGATGAAGATGCCGCGCCATTGCGTCAGCATCAGCACGGCCTGGCCGAAGGCCGGGGCGATGACGGGCACGGCAATGAACACCATCATCGCCAGCGACATCACGCTCGCCATCCGCCGGCCGGCGTAGCAGTCGCGGACGATCGAGGTCGCGATCACGCGCGTGGCCGAAGTGCAGACGCCCTGCAGCGCCCGCGCCAGCAGCAAGGTTTCAAACGAGGGCGCCGCGATCGCAAGCAGGCTCGCGATACAATAGACGGCCATGCCGCCGAGCAGGACCGGCCGCCGCCCGAACCGGTCCGACAGCGGGCCCATCACGAACTGGCCGACGCCGAAGCCGACCAGGAACATCGACAGCACCATCTGCGGCCGGTTGGCCGACGTGATGTCGAAGGCGGACGCGATGTTCGGCAGCGCCGGCAGCATCATGTCCATCGCGAGCGGATTGAGCGCCATGATGGACGCAATCACGATCACGAATTCGGGGAAGCCCATCGGGCGGTGGCCTGAAGCGGCCAAGGCATTGGCACTGGTATTGGACAACAAAAAATCCTCTTGAGGAGGGCACCTTATTGATCTTGTTGCGCTGCACAATCGACGTTTTGGAATGGCAGCCCGTCGGCATCGGAAGCTATGGCAGGCCGTGCCCGATCAAGCAGCAGGCCCGTTCCGCTTTGTGCCAAAGTCATTGTTCTGGTGGGCCGCTTGCTCTATCCCGTAACGCTCGAAAACCTAGCCATTGACTGCTTTCGGAGACCTTGTGTCGGGACAGACCTTGAAGATCGGCACGCGCAAGAGCGCGATGGCGCTGGCGCAGACGGACGGGATCGCGCGGCTGCTGCGCGCGGCCGATCCCGCGCTCGACGTCGAGATCGTCAAGTTCGAAACCCGCGGCGACCAGGACCAGACCAGCAAATTGTTGCGCCATGGCGGCAAGGGCGGCGCCTTCGTCGCCGAAATTCGCGAAGCGATGCGCGCAGGCGAATTGCAGGCGGCGATGCATTCGCTGAAGGACGTTCCCGGTAACGAAGAGACGCCGGGCCTGATCATCGCGGCGACCCTGCCGCGCGATGCCGCCAACGATGCGCTGGTGCTGCGGCCCGGCCTTTCGCTCGATGCATTTCGTGCTTCGAAAGGCAAGGGTTTCAAGATCGGTACCAATGCGGTGCGCCGGGCCGCCTATCTGCGCCGGCTGTTTCCGGAAGTGACCGTGATCCATTTCCGCGGCGCGGCGGACACTCGCGTGGCAAAACTCGATCGCGGCGACAAACAGCGGCTGCCCGACGGCGGCGAGGTGGGGCCTGCGGACGCGCTTGTCATGGCGCGGTCGGGACTCGAGCGCATCGGCATGACGTCGCGCATCGTCCATAATTTTTCCGTGCGCGAAATGCTGCCGGCGGTGGGGCAGGGCATCGTCGCGGTCGAATGCGTCGAGAATGATTGGCTGACGCGCGCGCGGCTGGCGAAGATCGAGGATGCGCAATCGCGGCTTTGCGCCGAGGCCGAGCGCGAGGTGCTGTGGGTGCTGAACGGCCATTGCAATTCGCCGATCGCCGGCCACGCCACGCTGGCGGGTGGCGAGATGACGCTGACGGCTGCGGTGCTCGATGAAACCGGCGACGGGTTCATCGAGGTGTCGCGGCAGGGCGCGGCGGACCGGCCGCGTGAGCTCGGCCGCGCGGTCGGTCTGGAATTGTTGGACAAGGGCGCGGCCGAGATCATCGCGCGCACACGGCCGGACGAGCATTAGGGCGCGTACCGATAAATCGAGATTGATTGCTACTCGATGTTCGATGCGCGCCGATAGCGACCAAATTCCGCATCGCAGCGAAATGACGCTAAGTGCCATTTCGCGTCACTTTGACCGTGGGCCAGCCACTTCCGGTTCGCCCCGATCAACGGACATTCTCAGCGCCCGTCGGTATGTCTCAAATCCGTTGGTTGCTGGGGGCTCCTTCACGGTCTTGGGTAAGGCAGCCTGGGACGTGTACTTTCAACAGCTCGATAGGTCGCAGACTTCCAATACCTTCAATGATTTTTCCAAAACACAGTTGGAAAACTCACTGCTGCCAACGCAGTCATCGATCGCTTTGTTGGTTTGATCTGTCACACAGCCCGAGTAATTGTGGCCCTGGTCTTCCCTGAATTTCTGCCGAAATTTAGCGAGGCAGGATTTGCTCGCTCTTCCGGTCTGCGCGATCCACTTGTCACGGTCGATAGGCTCCGCCTGAGCAAGAAGCGTCGACCCAAGCAACATCGCGATGACCAAAGCATACCGCATGTTCTTATCTCCGCCGGTTAAACCGATCATACATGAAAACGCTGGACGGCACTCTATATCGGCGCGACCCGGACTGCTCCGGACCGCAGAGCGCCCCATACCCGCGTAGTTCCTCGCGCAGGTGGCCAGAATCCGTTGTGGGTCATTCGCTATCGGGCGATCCAGCGGCGAGTCCAGCCATGTCCGCTGTGAGAGCCGGGAGTGGAAGTCAATTCAGAATGTTGGCGGCCACGCTACGGGCCGTTGCAGAGCCTATCTGCATCATCGCTCGCGTGAAGGATCAACTCGGCAATGCGGCTGTCGGCGCGGCGGAGCCGCCGGCAAAGTTCGCGGTTGATATTCTGCATCACCAGCACATAGGCGTGGATGTCGGCCTTGTAATACGTGTAGAGGTTTCGGGCCGTGAGCTCATACAGCACGGTTGCGCTCTCGGCTACGACGGTGGCCGACCGGTTCTGCATTTCGATGAGCGTCATTTCACCGAAGAAATCGCCGGGCTCGAGACCCGACATTCGGATGGTGCCCCCCATGTGACCAAGCTTGCTCACCACGAGCTGGCCCGAGTGAACAACGAACATCGAACGCCCCGGTTCGCCTTCCGCGACGATTGTGGTGCCGGCGCCGAAACGACGCTCGGCCAGCATTGAGATCAGGAGATCGAGGCTTGCGTCCGAGAGGCCACCGAAGAAAGGCGTGGCGAGCAAAAATGCTTTCAGGTCGGGCGAGCTGACAGCCATCGGTGTAATATACCTTCGCTCCGGGCGGCGGCAAGTTCGTAAAAACCTGCTTTCATGGCCGCACGGTTGCCGGTATATTGCGATCGATCGTCCGAAGCGAGGGGACTTGCGAGGCCGCTGCCTACCGGCCGTATTATCGATACAGCGCCTATCGCGCGGCCACTTCTGCTCGGAATCGGCCGTGTACATGTCATGGCCTAACGTCGGGCCTGATCCTGCCAGTCCTCCCACTTCACATCATTGATTTCCAGGTAACTGGAAACGGCTGCGCCAATGGTCGGGAAAAAATATTGCTCGCCAAGCTGCGAGAATAATCCAAATCGCTTCAGCTTGTCCTTTACCGGATCTTTCAGTTCGGCAAAGCACAACTCGATGCCCTGCGCGTGCAACGTCTCGTCCAATTCGGCGACCGTATCGCCGGCGGAGACGTCTACGCTGGTGACAGGCTCTGCGGCTACGACCAGCCAGCGTACGGGCGTCGGCGATTTCGCCACGGCGTCCAGTATGCGCTCCCTGAAGAATTCGGCGTTGGCGAAGAATAGCGGCGCATCCCACCGAAACAGGATCAGCCCGGGGATTTGGCGTGCATCCGGATATCTCGTGATGTCGTGATAACCTTTGACGCCATGGGCGCGACCCAGCACGGCGGAGTGTGGACGCCAGCCGTCCCACAGGAACTCGATGATGGCGAGTGCGATGGCCAGACCTATTCCCGGAATCACTCCGAATACGGCCACGCCGACAAAGCAGACCATCGCCAGCCAGAACTCCCACTGCTGAATCCGATAGATTCGCTTCAGGTCAGCGACCTCAAACAGGCCGATGGCAGCGGCTATGACCACGGCCGCCAATGCAGCGGTGGGCAAATGCTGAAGCAGGTTTGGGGCCACCAGCAGAAGGATGGCGATGGCAAGCGCGCCGACGACGCTGGTGAGTTGGGTGCGGGCGCCGGCGGCTTCTGCAACCGGGGTACGCGAAGCGCTGCTGCTGATCGGGAAGCCCTGAAAAAAGCCGGTTGCCAGATTCGCGGCGCCAAGCCCGACCATCTCCTGGTTGGGATCGACATGCGTACCCAATCGCGCGGCATAGGCCCGCGAAAGCACGCTGGTGTCAGCAAATGATACGAGCGCGATGGCGCAGCCGCCGATGAGCACCGGAAACAGATCATGATAGCCGATCAGGGGAATGGCGAAGACGGGCAGGCCTTGGGGAAGAGGACCCAAAACCTTCACGCCGTAATGGCTCCCAAGACCAAGCGCAGCGACGACCGCCGTCGCCCCAACCACCGCAATCAGAATGCCCGGCAGCCGTTTGCTGTCCTTGAGCAGCAGGATGACCATCAGCGTGCCGAGCCCAACCCCGAAGGCGACCCAGTTCGTCTTTCCTTCCAGGATGGCATTGGCGATCGCCCACAGGTCCCGCAACGGTCCTTTGCTCTCGACCGAGAAGCCGAGGAATTTTGACAGTTGGCTGATCAGAACGGTCAATGCAATTCCGTTCATGTAGCCGTACCGTATCGGCTTGGAGAGCAGCTCGGTGACAAAACCCAGGCGGGCGATGCCGGCCAGAATGCATACCGTGCCCGAAACGATCGCCATCATGGCAGCGAGCGTTGCGGCACGAAGCGGATCGCCACCGGACAGCGGAATGACAACGCCGAGGATGACGGCCGCCAGCGCCGAGTCCGGTCCCAGCACGAGGATGCGGCTGGGGCCGAACAACGCGTAGACCAAGAGCGGTACGATCGTGGCGTACAGACCGTAGATGCCGGGCAGGCCCGATGCTACCGCGTAGGCAATTCCAACCGGGACCAGCATCGTCGCCAGGACCAATCCAGCGAAGATATCGTGCGGCAGCCACGCCGCCTCATATCGACGCAGCGTTTCCAGTCCCGGCAGCCAGTGCATCCAACGCTTCATTGGCGGTCACTTCCCAGACCAGACCCGGCCAGACAGCGCGGCGAAACATCAGTAGTGGCTGGGAATTAGCTGGCCGGCGCCCAGACCCTCGGTGGCATTCTTGGGCCGCCGCTGCGCTTTGGGGATCTTCGGCAAGTCCACGTCGACCTTCTTGTATGGGATACTGTCGAGCAGATGCCGGATCAGGTTTAGCCGGGCGCGACGCTTGTTGTCGGCGGGGACAATGTGCCAGGGCGCCCATGGCATGTGGGTGGCCTCGATCATGCGTTGGTAGGCTTCCGTGTAGTCCCACCAGCGCCGCACCGATTCCGTGTCCATCGGACTGAGCTTCCAGTGTTTCACCGGGTCTTTGATCCTCGCCTCAAACCGGCGACGTTGCTCGTCCTGGCTTACATCGAGAAAGTATTTGCGCAGGATGATGCCGTTGTTGACGATCATCTCCCGCTCGACCACGGGGACCATCGTCAAGAACCGTTCGTAATCTTCATCGGTGACGAAGCCCATCACCCGCTCGACGCCGGCCCGGTTGTACCACGAGCGGTCGAACAGGACGATCTCGCCCGCTGCCGGAAAATGCGCGATGTAGCGCTGGATGAAAACCTGGGTCTTCTCGCGGTCGGATGGGACGGGCAGTGCCACGTGGCGGAAGACGCGCGGGCTGGTCCGCGCTGTGATCCGGCTGATGACCCCGCCTTTGCCCGCGGTGTCCCGGCCCTCGAAGACCACAATGATGCGCGCCCCCTTGTCTTTGGCCCAGGTCTGCAGCCGGGTCAGCTCGACCTGAAGCTTGGCGAGCTCCTTCTCAAATTCCTTGCGGCTCACCTTGCCAGGCTCGGCCGGCGCCTCGACAACCTCGCCCTTCTTCTGCTTGTCCTTCAACATCTGGCACCCTCCCGGGCCACTGCTGGCGACTATTCGGTCGTGTTAGACGCGCCGCTGGTCGGCCTGATGCCGGACGGGAGCAGGGTGCCGCGCTGTTCCTGTTGACCTAGATCAAGGGACGTCCGCAATGGGCAATCGCGTCAAACCCGAAGAACTGGAGGCTTCGTAGACTAGCGCGCCACGTCTGCCCATTCCGGGCAGGTACGCTGGTCGACCGGTACCAGCCATGCCTTGTAGTTGGTCTTGTCGATCACTTCCGCCGGCAGCATCACTTTTTCCGGCAGCGGCTCCTTCTTGAGGTGACGCACCGCCGCCCTTGTTGCCGTGCAACCGATCTTGAACATGTTGAAGTCGACCGTGGCTAACATGCCGCCGGTTTCGATCTGCTTCACGGCGGGAAGGATGCCGAAGCGGCGAAGCAATCCACCTATCCGTTATGGATTTCTTCGCTTCGCTCGCAGTGACGCGGTGAGTGTCATAGCCACAGTATCTTCTTCCGGTAGTCGAGATCGGTCAGCAGCGGCTGCGCCGGGCCCTCATGGAACACCGCGCCGCGCTCCAGCGCGAAGACGCGGTCGGCGAGCGCCAGCACGAGATCGAGATTGTGCTCGACGATCACGATGGAGATGTGCTGCCGCAATCGGTCGAACACCTTGAACAGCTCGAGGATCAATGCCGGTGCCAGTCCTTCGAAGGGTTCGTCGAGCAGCAAGAGTTTGACATTGCCCGACATCGCGCGCGCCACCGCCACCATCTGCTGCTCGCCGCCGGAAAGATAATCCGCCGCGACGTCCATGCGCTCGCGCAGGCGCGGGAAGTATTCGAGGATCTGCGCCTCGTCCCACACCACGCCGTTGCTGCCGTCGGTCTTGCGGGCGAGGCGGCCGAGCGAGAGATTTTCCCGCACCGTCATGCCGGCGAACAGGCCGCGGCCCTGCGGCACGTAGCCGATGCCGGCGCGCGCGATGTCGGGCGCGGGCAGGCGGGAAATGTCGCTGCCGGCATATGCGATTTTGCCCGACGACAGCGGCACGAGGCCCGCCAGCGTTTTCAGCAGCGTCGACTTGCCGGCGCCGTTGCGGCCGAGCAGCGCGACGATCTCGCCCTCGCGAACGTCGAGCGTGGCGTCGTGCAGGATATGGCTCTTGCCGTAAAAAGTATTGACGCGCTCGAAGCGCAGGATCGGCGCGGCACTGACTTTGGTGTGATCGCTGCTGACGTGCTCGACCTCGGGGACGCCGGTGCCGGTATAGATTTCCTGCACGCGGCGGTCGGCGCGGACGGCCTCGGGCGTGCCGGTCATCAGCACCTCGCCCTGGTTCATGACAGTGACGGTGCGGGAGAAGCCGAGCACGCGGTCGATGTCGTGCTCGACGATCAGGACCGGGATGTTGGCGGCGATGTTCTTGACGAGGTTCGAAACCCGCTCGCGCTCGGCGGCGGCTAGTCCCGCCAACGGCTCGTCAAGCAGCAGCACTTGCGGCTTGGAGCCGAGCGCGATGCCGAGGTCGACCAGCCGCTGCCCGCCATAGGAGAGTTCGCCGCCCTCAATGGTCTCGATCCCTTCGAGACCGAGGAATTTGATCAGCTCCGCGGTCTCGGCGTGGATTTCGCTGTAGTGATCGATGTCGCGCCAGAGGTTGAAGCGGCCGGCGTTCTGCGCCTGCAGCGACAGCCGCAGGTTTTCGTAGATCGACAGCCCCTTGAACAGATTGGTGATCTGGAACGAGCGGGCTAGCCCACGGTGGCAGATCGCTTCCGACGGCACGCCCTGGATCTCGCGGCCGTTGAGCCTGATGGTGCCGCCGTCGGTCGGATAGAGGCCGGAGACCAGGTTGAACAGCGTGGTCTTTCCCGCGCCGTTCGGCCCGATCAAGGCGTGGATTTCGCCGGCGCCGACCTGCAGGCTCGCATCGGTCACCGCGCGAATGCCGCCGAAGGTTTTTGAGACGCCGCGCACGTCGAGCACAATGCCGTCGAGCCCTTTCGGCAGCAGGAAGGCCGGCAACGGGAGGCCCTCGTAAATTTTCCGACGGCTCATCGCGGCGGCTTCTTCCGGCGGCGGCCACCAGCGTTTTGCCAGCGTCGCCCAGATGCCGACGAGGCCGCCTGGCGAATACAGCACGAAGGCGACGAAGACGAGGCCGAACCACAGCAGCCAGTTCGACGTCCAGATCGAAAACAATTCGCGGAACAGGATGAAGAACAGCGCGCCGATCGCCGGCCCCAGCATGCTGCGCATGCCGCCGATAACGACGATCGCGAGCAGTTCGCCCGAGAAGGGGACGGAGACCGCTTCGGCTGACACGAGGTAGTTCTGGAAGCCGATCAGCCCGCCGGCAAAGCCGGTGACCACGGCCGAGATCACGAAGACGCCGAGCTTGTAGCGCTCGACCGGGTAGCCCTGAAAAGTGGCGCGCAACTGGTTCTCGCGGATCGCCATCAGCACGTGGCCGAACGGCGAGCGCACCAATCGCAGCAGCAGATAGAGCGCGCCGAGGCAGAGCACGGAGACGACGATGTAATAGTTCAGCGCATTGTCGAGACTGAACGGGCCGACGCTGCCGCGCTTCAACCCGCCGAGACCGTCCTCGCCGCCGGTCACCGCGGTCCAGCGGAAGGCGATGGTGTAGGCCAGCGCCGACAGCGCCAGCGTCAGCAGCGAGAAGTACACGCCGCGCCGGCGCAGGATGATGAAGCCGACGAAGGTCGCGATAACGGCGACGACGACCGCCGCCAGCAACAGCGGCAGGAAGATATCGTTGTTGAACCAGTTGCGCTGGATCAGCCCCGCCGCATAGGCGCCGATGCCGAACCACGCGCCGTGGCCGAACGAGACGAGACCGGTATAGCCGATGCAGAGGTTGAGCCCCATCGCGGCGATGGCGAGCGCCACCACCATGGTGCCGGTGTTGAGCGACAGCCCGAGCAGATAGAGGACGAACGGCAGCACGATGACGGCGAGCGTTGCTGATAGCAGCGGGCGATATTTTTCGGCGGGGCTGGTCATTCGAACTTCTCGATACGTTCGCCGAGCAGCCCGCGCGGTCGCACCAGCAGCACCAGGAACATCAGCACGTAGATCGAGGCTTCACCGGCGGCCGGTGCGAAATGGATGGTGATGCCCCTGACGACGCCGACCAGCATCGCGGCCAGCACCACGCCCCAAAAGCTGCCGAGGCCGCCGATCACGACCACGACAAAGGCGACCGTGATGATCTCGGCGCCCATGGCGGGATGCACGATCGTGATCGGCGCAAAGAACGCGCCGCCGAGCGCGGCCATGCCGACGCCGAGCATGACGATCGCGGTCATGTAGGGCTGCAGCCGGATGCCCAGCGCCGCGACCATGTCCGGTCGCTGGATGCCGGCGCGTACCACGCGGCCGAACGATGTCTTGTGCAGCAGCAGCCAGACCCCGAGCAGCACGATCGCGACGACGGCGAGGATCAGCAGGCGATAGCGCGAGAACAGGAAGTCGCCGAGGAAGACCGAGCCGCGAAGCGCCTGCGGTATGCCAGCCGATATCGGCGGCGCGCCCCAGATGATCCGGATCGCCTGTTCGGTGACCATGGCGAGGCCGAACGTCACCAAAAGACTCAGGATCGGATCGGCGTCGTAGAATCGACGCAGGATGAAGCGCTCGAAGAGAATGCCGAGCAGCGCCACCGCGATCGGCGACAGCACCACCGCCGAACCGAAGCCGAGATATTTCGTGATCTCGACCGAGATGTAGGCGCCAAGCGCATAGAACGCGCCATGCGCAAGATTGACGATGCCGCCGACGCTGAAGATCAGCGACAGGCCAAGCGCGATCAGGAGGTAATAGCCCCCGAGCACCAGGCCATTCACCACCTGCTCCAGCAGAAATCCGAACTGCATGTGCGATCCGCGAGGATAAAAAGGGACGGCGCCGGCTTTTTAGTGCCGGCGCCGCACGCCAGTGGCCCGACGCCCGTATCGGGCTTTTATGCCTTCATGTTGCAGGGATTTTGCGTCTTCGTCGGGTAGATCGATTCAAGTTCGGCGCCTGCGGCCGGCACGGCTTCGCCGAGCACGAGCATGTCCCACTTGTCCTTCATCTCGTTCTTCGGTTTTACGGTGAACGGATAGGCCTCCTGCACGAGCTGATGGTCCCAGGAGCGGAAATAGGCTTTTCGCGACTTCATGATGTCGAACTGCGTCTGCTTCTCGAAATAGCCGATCAGCGCGTCGCTCTCGGTCGACTTCGTTTCAGTGATCGCCTGCGCGATCATTTTCAGCGTGATGTATTCGATCCAGGCGTGGTTCTCCGGCGGCTTGCCGTATTTCTTGCTGAAGGCCTCGACGAAGGCTTTTGAGGCCGGATTGTCGAGCGTGTGATACCAGACGGTCGGCCAGGTGCCGCTGAGATTGCCTTCGCCCATCGCCCAGGCATCGCCGGTGTTGAGGTTGAAGCCGACCAGCGGATAGGAGAAGCCGAACTCGGCATATTGCTTGACGAGATTGGTGACCTGGTTGCCGGCGAGATTGCAGCACACGACGTCCGGCTTGGCCTGCCGGACTTTCAGCAGATACGGGCTGAAGTCGGTGACATCGGTCGCGATCAGTTCGTCGCCGATCAGGGTGGCGTCGTTGGCGCTGAAGAAGGCCTTTGCGGCCTTCAGGAGATCGTGGCCGAAAATATAGTCCGCGGTCAGCGTGACGAACTTCTTGCCCTTGACCATGCCCTTCTGCTTGAGCGCGGTACCGACGGCGTTGACCATCACCGTGTTGGGGATGTCGCAGTGGAAGGAATAGCGGTTGCAATCCTTGCCGCGCAGAGCGTCCGAGCGGGCGCCGGTCGAGAAGAACACCTTCTTGTTGCGCTCGGCGACCTGCATGATGGTCAGCGACGAGGCGGACGAGATTTCGCCGAACAGCAAAACCGCGCCGTCCTGCTCGATCATGCGCTGCGCCTTGGTAGATGCAGTCGCGGGATTGACCGAGTCCTCCGACATCAGGTCGATCTGCTTGCCCATGATGCCGCCGGACGCGTTGATCTCCTCCGCCGCCATCTTCACCCCTAACTGGGCGTAGCTGCCGATCGCGCCGAGGAAGCCGGTCAGCGGCACCAGGTGTCCGATCTTTATTCGCGCGGCCTGTGCGCTGAGAATGGCTGGAGATCCGATCGCGGAGGCGCCGGCAAAGGCGGCGCCGGCCTTCAACAAAGTACGTCGGCTGTAGCGGGTCATTACTGGTCTCCTCCCGGGATACGTCGCGACGTTCTCTCTTCCGTTCCCGCTTATGCGACAATGTGAGAGACGTTCTTCTATTGTTGTAGGATATTTCCGGACGCGATGGTTCCTGTCAACGCCAAATGCGTCGCAGCCGCGTTCAACCGGTTTGGAGAGGATTTTGGCCCGACCGGATCAGGAGGATTTCGCCAGATCCCGCGCGCCGAACTCGGCCGACAGCCGCTTGGCGGCCGATTGCACCAGTTTGGCGCGGCTCTGCAGCACCTGGTCGGTCATGCGCCAGATCGGGCCGGAAATGCCGAGCGCGCCGATCACTTCGCCGGTGAAATTATAGACCGGAACCGCGACGCAGCGGACTTCCGCATTGAATTCGCCGTCGTCGAAGGCGATCGCGCTGCGGCGGATTTCGGCGATATCGCGCAGCAGCACGGCCGGATCGGTGATCGACTTCTTGGTCGACGGCTTCAGTTCGACGCGTTCGAGAAAGCGCTTCAACTGATCGGGGCGCAGCGAGGCCAGCATGATCTTGCCGAGCGCGGTACAATGCGCCGGGCGCACCACGCCGACGCGGTCGGTCAACTGGAACGCGCCGGGCCCGCTGGTGCGGGCAATCACGACCACGGCGTCGCCCATCCGCACGGCAAAATGGCCGCTTTCCCCGCTCTCGCGCGACAGATCTTCCAGGACCGGCGTCGCCAGATTGACCATCTCGATTTCGTCGAGCGCGCTGGCCGCGAGCGCAAACAGCGGCCGGCCGACACGATAACGTTTTGAATCGCGCTCCTGCCTGAGATAGCCGAGCGAGACCAGCGTCTTGGCGAGGTGAAAGGTGGTGGAATTATGCAGGCCGACCAGCTTGCTGAGGTCCGCTAAGTCCAATGCCTTCGCGGTGGCGGGCGACTTCTTCCAGGATCGAAAACGCGCGACCCAGCGACTGCACGCCGCCGCGCGCGCGCTCCTCGGCCTCGTCGTCGATATTGGGCTCGCTCGATGGCACCAGCTTCGCGATCGAGACCTTGCGTGGCGGGGCCTGCTTGTCGCTCGTCTTCGGCTTGGTGCGCGGGTTCACGGAATCAGCTCTCCAGGATAAGCGGGGCGAACTCTATCAGGCCGTCCTCGCGCGGCAACTGCGCCGCGGCGCGATCCAGACCATACCACAATAGCAATTGACGTACAGTATTATGAGAAATAGGTTCGAACCCCGTCGCCGGCCGTGCAAGCGAGACGCGGAGGCGAATTCGTTGAGCTCAGGGAGAGAGTTGGATCGATGTCGCGTAACATGCTCAACGGCGCCCAGGTCATCGTCGACTATCTGATCCAGGAGAAGGTGCCGCAGGTGTTCGGCCTGTGCGGCCACGGCAACATCCAGTTCATCGATGCGCTGTACGAGCGCTCATCCGACATCAAGACCATCTCGGTGCATCACGAGAGCGTTGCCGGATTCATGGCCGATGTTTACTATCGCGTGTCGGGGCGGCCGACGGCGACCTTTACGTCCTGCGGGCCCGGCTCGGCCAACCTGCCGATCTCGCTCGCCAACGCCTTCCTCGACTCCGTGCCGTTCCTGGCGGTGACCGGCAACGTGCCGACCAGCCAGTTCAACCGCGGCGCCTTCCAGGAAATGTACCGGCATTATCAGGCCGATTTTCCCTCCACCGTGCGCACGATGTGCAAGAAGGTGTTTCAGCCGACGCGCGGCGAGATGGTGCCGCTGGCGGTGCGGCAGGCCTGGAAGACCATGACGAGCGGCCGGCCCGGACCTGTCGTGCTCGACGTGCCTTTTGATGTGTTCACGGAATTGGCCGCCGAGGAGGCGCCGAACGCGATCGAATGGAACGCCAACATATCGAGCCGCTGCGGCGCCGATCCCGAAGGCGTGGTGAAAGCCGTCGACATGCTGCTCGGCGCCGAGCGACCGACGATCATTGTGGGGCAGGGCGTGCGCTATGGCGGCGCGGCGGAAGAATTGTTGAAACTTGCGGAGCGCTTGCAGATTCCCGTCGCGGCATCGGCCAGCGGCCTCGGCGCGATCGATTGCAATCATCCGCTGGCGCTGGGTCTCGTCGCGCGCGCCGGGCACTATCAGGCCAACCACGCCACGCGTCAGGCCGATGTGCTGCTGGCGATGGGAATGCGGTTCGACGATCGCACGTCGAGCTCCTGGATCCCCGGCTACTCCTTCACCATCCCGCCGACGCGGCTGATCCATGTCGATATCGATCCCGAGGAGATCGGCCGCAATTATCCGGTCGCGCTCGGCCTGATGGCCGACGTTCGCACGTTCCTGCGGCAGGTGCATGCCGAACTCGATCGCCGCGCCGATCTCTCGAAGAAAGCGGACGCCCGCAAGAAGTGGCTTTCGCAGATCGATGGCTACCGGAAAGAGTGGGACAAGTTCGTCGCCCCCGGATTTTCCGACGACACGACGCCGATCAACCCGCAGCGCGCCGCGCTCGAAATCGACAAGGCGCTGCCTGACGATGCGATCCTCGTCAGCGACATCGGCGTGCACCACAACTGGCTGCTCGGCTTCTGCAAGCCGCGGCGGCCGGATTTGCTGATCGGTTCGATGGGGTTCGGCCCGATGGGCTTTGGCGTCGCCGGCGTGATGGGCGCGAAATTCGCGGCTCCCGACCGGCCCTGCGTATCCGTGTGCGGCGACGGCGCGTTCTTCATGCATGCCAACGTGCTGGGCACGGCGGTCGAATATAATCTGCCCGTGGTCTGGGTGGTCTGGAACAACTACGCCTATGCCTCGATCCGCGGGCTGCAGCGCGGCTATCTCGGCGGCCGTGAGCTTGCGACCGATTTCCACGATCCCAACACCGGCGAGCGCTACAATCCGGATTTTGCGGCGATGGCGCGCTCCTGCGGCGTCGAAGGCGTGCGTGTCGATCGCGCCGGCGATCTCGGCGAGGCCATCCGCAAGGGCATCGCCGCCAACAAGCCCTATCTGATCGATGTCGATATCGCCGCCGACATCAATCCGGTCGGCGCCGGCGTCTGGGAATTGCCCGGGCTCGGCCAGAGCAAGGCCGGCATCGGCACGCGCTACCAGCCCGCCTGAACTCTTACGCGAGGAAGTTTCATGTTGCTTGCAGGCAAGAAGGTCGTCGTTGTCGGTGGCTCCTCCGGCATCGGTCTTGCGACCGCCGAGATGGCGAAGCGCGAGGGCGCCGAAATCATCCTTGCGTCGCGAAACGTCGAGCGGCTCGACAAGGCGGCCGAGACGCTGAACGCGATCGCGATCCCCGCCGACGTCACCAGCGATGACAGCGTCGCAAAGCTGTTCCAGCGTTGCGGCCCCGTCGATCATGTCGTGGTCACGGCGGCGCAGCTTCGAACCGGCCCATTCAAGACCGTGGCGATGGAAGATGTCCGCGCCACCATGGAAGGCAAGTTCTGGGGCGCGTGGCGGGTCGCGCAGCAGGCGCAAATCCGCGCCGGCGGATCGCTGACGCTGGTGTCGGGTTTCCTCAGCGTTCGTCCGCGCCCGAATTCGGCGATCGTCAGCGCCGCCAATGGCGCGCTGGAATTGCTGGCCCGGGCGCTGGCGCTCGAACTCGCGCCGGTGCGCGTCAACGCGGTCTCGCCGGGAATCATCGACACTCCGATCCGCGCCGCGATGCCGGAAGAGGCACGGCGCGACATGCTGGCGAAAGCTGCGGCGTCGCTGCCGGTCGGCCGCGTCGGCATTGGCGAAGATATCGCGCGGCAAATCCTCGGTTTCATGGCCAACGGTTTTGCGACGGGTTCGATCGTCTATATCGACGGCGGGGCGCTCGTCATCTGATTGGCAGAGGAGGCCATCATGGCTTCGGAAAACAACGGCGCCTTCATCCGCAACATCGCCGAAGTGCCGTGGCGGGAATTCCCCAATCATTTCGGCGGCGCGCTGTCAAAGCCGCTTGTCATGCCGGAGACCGCGGGCTCCCGCCACATCGACTACCGGATCTCGATGTACCAGCCGATGGCGCATGTCGCGCGCCACAAGCATGTCGTGCAGGAGCAGATCTATCACGTGCTCGAAGGCGAGGGGCTGATGGAAATCGCTGGCAAGAATCATGTGGTACGCAAGCACGACTTCATCTTCCTGCCGCCCGGCGTCGAACACGCGATCTCGAATTCCGGGCTGGTCGACCTGGTGTTTCTGGTGATCACCTCGCCGGTGACGGATGACGAGAAGCCGATCTAACGCTTTCAAGCCCTTGCCGATCCGAGCAACACCACACCCCCGATCAAAACCGCGCAGCCCACGACCCGCCATGCCGTGACGCGCTCGCGCAGGATCAGCATGCCGAACATCGCGCCCACCATCATCGACATTTCGCGCGCGGGCGCGACCAGGCTGAGCGGGGCGCCCATTTCGATGGCCGTGAGCACGAGGATATAGGACAGCGGCGACAGCGCGCCGACCCAGAAGGCCAGCCACCAATGGCCTTTCATTTTCGCTTTGGCGCGGGGCCAGTTCGACAGGACGATCGGCAGCATGATGAAGAAGCGCAGCAGGTTGGTGACCCAGTCGAGCACGACGGGGTGGATGCCGAGCAGCTTGACGCCGTATCCGTCGACGACCGTGTAGCCCGCGATCAGCGATCCCGTCGTGGTGCCCCAGCGCACGCCGTCGAGGCCGCGCGGGCGGCGGAACGCCGAGAGGTCGCCTTGCGTGGTGATCAGGCCGATCCCGGCGACGACCGCGAGCAACCCAAAGATGCCCTGCGCGGTCGGCGTCTCGCGCAGCAGGATGAACGCGCCGATCGACGACAGCAGCGGCCCGGTGCCGCGCGCGATCGGATAGACCACGGAGAGGTCGGCGACCTGATAGCCGCGCTGCAGGCAAAGGCTGTAAGCCAGATGAATGGCCGCACTGAGCACGAGACAACCGGCGACCGGCAGGTTCCAGCGCAGGTCGCCATAAATCAGTAGCCAGATCATCCATGGCAGATAGACGAGGCACGCAAACAGATTGTAGGCGAAGACGAAGGTCGGGCCGGCATCGGCGGCGCGCTTGGATAGAAGATTCCAGGTGGCGTGAATGAAGGCGGCGAGAACGACGAGGGCGAGTGAGACGAGCGACATGAGACCTCCGTGCCATCTGGCGCGAACAAGATCTCGACATCTCCTCCTCTGGGCTTTTGTCCCTCGGGTGCAGCCGCGTGCTGGCGCGGTTTCCGCAACGCTCGGACCGGCGATGGCGCTCTCGCCATCCGGAACCCTAGTTGCCACTCAGTCGATGGAACCCTGATATCTCCCGGAATCAGGGACGGTCAATCCAAAATCCAATGCTGCAGCGCAGTGCGGCGAATCAGGCCGCCAGATCCTGCAACAGCAGCGACGAGCCGCGAATCAGCACCTTGCGTCCCTTCGCCGTGATGGCGGGCGTATTGCCGTTCATGACGGCGAGTTCGAGCGCGATCAGGCCGTCGATCGTGGTGCGGCTCATGCGCGGCAGCTTTGCTGCCGGCGTTCGCAACGCTTTCAAGGTTTCCCACTGGGACGGCGTCAGGTCGTAGTCGAATTCTTCGTTCATGGTGCCTCGGCATTCTTGCAGCGCTCGCCACAATTCTTGTGGTGCCTCTTAGCGAGCGCACGTGAAATTCGTGCGACCGCAACGAGTCGGTATTTCGACAAGCGACGATGCGGCTTGTCACATCATCGTGTCACTGGAATCGATTGAATGTGTCGAATCACACAGATGGCCGAATAAAAAACGCCGGCGCAAAATTGCGTGAACAGCGGCGCGTCAAAAAGACCGCCCAATCGCCGCAATCCTTAAGAGAAAGTTACTAACGAAGGGTAAATTTTCGGGTGGGGGTACATTGTTCTGTGGCCGTTGTGCGCAAGCCCCGCTAGCGCAGGGTGGGCAAAGCGAAGCGTGCCCACCCTTCTTAGCGGAGTGTTCGATGGTGGGGCACGGCGCGGTGCGCCTTTGTCCACCCTACGATTCTATCCCCGCCGCACGCTGGCCCCGCCGTCGACCGGCAACGTCACGCCGGTAATGAAACTCGCTTCATCGGACGCGAGGAACAGCGCGGCGTTGGCAACGTCCCAGCCGGTGCCCATCTTGTGGCGCAGCGGCACTTTGGCGTCGCGCTCGGCCTCGACCTCGGCGCGGCTCTTCTTGAATTCGCGCGCGCGGGTGTCGACCGCCATCGGCGTGTTCATCAGGCCGGGCAGGATGACGTTGGCGCGGATGCCATATTGGGCGTTCTGATAGGCGAGCTGTTCGGTGAAGGCGATCATTGCCGACTTGGTCGCCTTGTAGGCCACATAGGGATAGGTGGTGATCGCGGCCATCGACGAGATGTTGATGATCGCGCCGCTCTTTTGCGCCCGCATGATCGGGATCACGTGCTTGGCCGCCAGCACGCAGCTCTTCAAATTGATCGCGACGCAGCGGTCGAACGCTTCCTCGGAAATATCGAGTAGTTCGGCGTCACCGCCGGACAGGCTGACGCCGACATTATTGTGCAGGATGTCGATGCGGCCCCAGCGCGTCTGCGCATCCTCTACCATCGCCTTGAGGTCGGCATTCTTGGTGACGTCGGCCTTGAACGCCGCCGCGGTGCCTTCCTTGGTGGCGATCAGGTCGACGGTCTCCTGGGCGGAGGCCAGATTGTGATCGACACACAACACTTTGGCGCCCTCGCGCGCAAAGGTCAGCGCGGTGGCGCGGCCGTTGCCGATTCCCTCGCCGGGGCTTTGTCCGGCGCCGACGACGATGGCGACACGATCTTTCAGGCGCATTTCATTCCACTCCCGGGATCGGGTACTGTTTCAGTACCTCTTTGTAATAGGGTTCGTTGTCCATTTTCATCGTCGCCAGCACGCGGACGACGGCGCAGTAGAACGCGATGGTGAGCACGAGGTCGACCATGTGCTCGTCGGAAAGCTCTTCCTTGATCTCGGCGAAGGTCGCCTCCGACATCGCAAGCTCCCGAACCATCTCGCGGGCGCCGCGCAGGATGGCTTTCGCCAGCGGCTCCAGCTTCGAGGGCTTCCCCTCGGTCTCGGCCATCAGGGCGGCGATATCGTCATCGGTGACGCCGAACTCCCTGCCGATCTTCACGTGGTGGGTGAACTCGTATTCCGATTTCTCCATCCAGCCGACCTGGAGGATCGCGAGTTCGCGCAGGCGCGGGTCGAGCTTGCTCTTGAATCGGATGTAGCCGCCGACGCCGTTGAAGGCGCGGGCCATGTCGGGTGAGTTCACCAGCAGCTTGTGCAGGTTGGTGTTGCGCTTGAGCATGTCGCGGTATTCGGGGGCGACCTGGTCGGCTTCGAGATAGGGCAGGCGGGCCATTTTGTTGTTGTCCTTGTTGGCGATAGAGGGTGAGGCTCCGACTTTCGTTTGACGCTCGTTTTCTTGACGCGAACCGGTCTCCACTTCGCTGGAAAACGCTTTCTAGCCGTAGAGCGCTTTGTGCTCCTGTTCGTAGTTGGCGTAGGAGTCCTTGATGCTGGCCATGTTGAGCAACATGGTTGCGACCGGCTTGTCGTCTGAAGCGAATACCGTCGTGCGTATCCACGCGCTTTCGGTGCGGCGGCTGCCGCTCAGCGCCACGACCTCGCGCTCGGTGGTGTAGGTTTCGCCCGGAAACAGCGGCCCGCGCAGCAGGCGGATTTCCTGATCGGCGAACAGCCCGACCGCCGGCCCGCGAATCGGCAGTCTGTCCTCGCGGGCGCGGTACTGAAACAGCACGCTCAGCATCTCCATGGGAATGATCGCCCGGCCCCAGGGGTTGAGCTCCTGCGAATAGTACGCCGAGGGCTCGGTGATGACCTTGAGTTTCTGCGCCAGCGAAAACGGATAGAGATCGCCCATGTGCTGGTCGAAATCCATTCTGACCGTCTGGCGCGGCGTCTTCATGCCGACCTTGAGGTCGGCCAGAATGACGGGGTCAGCGAGCGGTTTCAGTTCGCCGAGCCGCCGGTGCAGCGCGGTTTCCGACCCATCGCCGCCGACCGAAGCCGTACCGCGCAAGATCTCGGTGCCGTCGCGCCTGGTCATGCCGATCGCGCAGACCCTCTCGCCCGGCTTCGGCTTTTCGATATTGGCCTGTACCTCCTCGCCCTCGAAGGCGGGGTTGCGGTAATGCGCCGACAGGCATCCGGTCTCGAACCAGGCCTGGCCCCAGATCCGCTCGCATAGCGGCGCGAACTGGCTGAAATGGGTCGGGCCCTCGATGGTGCCGCCCTGAAAGCCGAGCTTTTGCGCGGTCGCATCGTCGTGGATCGAGGCGTGGGAGTCGTAGACCTGCGCGTGAAGCATCTGCTTCGGGCTGCGCCACGGCCCCACCAGCAGATTGCCGCTTTCCAATAGTTCGGTCGTGAACGCCGCTTCTGTCATCCCTGGTGTCTCCCTTTACTCCCAAGCGTTTCAAAGAAGGCGGATTTCGGCAAGAGGCGGGCTGATCCGCAAGGCAGCCGAGATATGTCCTGCCGCCATGTATTCAGGCTGGGCACGCATAGCAAAACCGGTGCATTCTGTTCGCAATTAGACCGGTTCAAATAACCGGCGGAACGTGCGACGGGGAGCGGACGGATGGCGTTGATGGAAGTTGGGCTGGACGACAAATATCGTCTGGATGCGAAGCGCATATTCCTCTCCGGTACGCAGGCGCTGGTCCGCCTTCCCATGTTGCAGCGCGAACGGGATCGCGCGGCGGGGCTCAATACTGCCGGCTTCATATCAGGCTACCGCGGCTCGCCGCTCGGCATGTACGACCATGCGCTGTGGCGCGCCAAAACGTTCCTCAAGCAGCATGACATCGAATTCGCACCCGGTCTCAACGAGGATCTGGCGGCGACCGCCGTGTGGGGCAGCCAGCAGGTCGGCATGTTTCAAGGCGCCAAGGTCGATGGCGTGTTCGGTATCTGGTACGGCAAGGGCCCCGGCGTCGACCGCTCGATGGACGCGCTCAAGCATGCCAACTCGGCCGGCACCTCGCCGAACGGCGGCGTGATTGCACTGGCCGGCGACGACCATGGCTGCCAGTCCTCGACGCTCGCCCATCAGAGCGAGCAGGTGTTCGCCGCAGCATTGATGCCGGTGGTCAACCCGGCGACGCTGCAGGATTATCTCGATCTCGGCATTTTGGGCTTTGCGCTGTCGCGCTACTCGAGTTGCTGGGTCGGCTTCAAGGCGATTTCGGAGACCGTTGAAAGCTCGGCCTCGATCGTCAGCGATCCCGATCGCATCAAGATCATCATGCCCGAAGATTTCGAAATGCCGCCGGGCGGGCTTTCGATCCGCTGGCCGGATGCGCCGCTGGAGCAGGAGCGGCGGCTTCACGGCCCGAAGATGCAGGCGGTGGCGGCGTTCACGCGCGCCAATCGCTTCGACCGCATCGTGCTGGATTCCAGGCCGGCGCGGCTCGGCATCATGGCGACCGGCAAGGCCTATCTCGATCTCCGGCAGGCGCTGGCCGACCTCGGCATATCAGATGCCGAGGCGCAGGCGCTGGGACTTCGCATCTACAAGGTGGCGCTGACCTGGCCGCTGGAGGAATCCGGAGCAAAGGCGTTCGCCGAAGGTCTGCAGGATGTTCTGGTGGTCGAGGAGAAGCGCGGTTTCATCGAGGACCAGCTGCTTCGCATTCTCTACAACGTGGATGCCTCGAAGCGGCCTTCGGTGGTCGGCAAGCGCGACGAGACGGGCGCGCCGCTGTTGCCCAGCGAAGGCGAGCTGACGCCGACCATGGTCGCGGCGGCCGTCGTGGCGCGGTTGCGCAAACTTGGCCATCGCAGCCCGGGGCTGGAGCAGCGTCTTGCAAAGCTCGAAGCGTTCGACCGGCCGGCGGAGGGCGTCGGCGCCGCCAAGCTGCAGCGCACGCCGTATTTCTGCTCGGGCTGCCCGCACAACACCTCGACCAAGATCCCCGAGGGCAGCCGCGCCATGGCCGGCATTGGCTGTCACGGTATGGCGCTGTCGGTGCCGAACCGCCGCACGCAGACGATCTCGCATATGGGCGCGGAAGGCGTCACCTGGATCGGACAGGCGCCGTTCACCAGCGAGCCGCACGTGTTCCAGAATCTGGGTGATGGCACCTACACCCATTCCGGTCTGCTGGCGGTCCGCGCGGCGGCGGCGGCCGGCGTCAACATCACCTACAAGATCCTTTATAATGATGCGGTGGCGATGACCGGCGGCCAGCCGGCCGAGGGCGGCCTGACGGTATCGCAGATCGCGCACCAGGTTTCGGCGGAAGGCGCCAAACGTCTCGTCATTGTCTCCGACGATCCCGAAAAGTATCCCAGCAATTACTTCCCATCAGGCGCGACCGTTCATCACCGCCGCGAGCTCGATGCGGTGCAGAAGGAGCTGCGCGAGGTCAAGGGCCTCACCGTCCTGATCTACGACCAGACGTGTGCCGCGGAGAAGCGCCGCCGCCGCAAGCGCGGGCTCTATCCGGACCCGCCGAAGCGCGTCTTCATCAACGAGCGCGTCTGCGAAGGCTGCGGCGACTGCTCGGCTGTTTCGAACTGCGTCTCGGTGCAGCCGCTGGAGACCGAGTTCGGCCGCAAGCGGCGGATCGACCAGTCGAACTGCAACAAGGACTTTTCCTGCATCGAGGGCTTTTGCCCGAGTTTTGTCACCGTGCATGGCGGCAAGCTCCGGAAGGCCGATCGTACCGCGGCCGATCCGTCGGCGCTGTTCGCCGATCTGCCGCTGCCGGCAACGCCCGCGCTCGATGGCGCCTACAATATTCTCGTCACGGGGATCGGCGGTACCGGGGTCATCACCATCGGCGCGCTGCTCGGCATGGCAGCGCATGTCGAGGGCCTGGCGTGCTCAACGCTCGACTTCACGGGATTATCGCAGAAGAACGGCGCGGTCATGAGCCATGTCCGCATCGCGCCCGAGGCGGACGATCTCGCCACCGTCCGCATCGCGCCGGGCGGCGCCAACCTCATTCTCGGCTGCGACATCGTGGTCGCCACCAGCATTCCGGCGCTGAGCCGCGCCGAGCGCGGCGTGACGCGTGCGATCGTCAATGCCGACCTGCTGCCGACCGCGAGTTTCGTCATCAACCCCGACATCGATTTCGAGGCGGGGACGATGCGCGACTCGCTCAATGGCGCCGTCAGCGCCTCCGATCTCGACATCCTCGACGCCACCGGGCTTGCCACCGCGCTGATGGGCGACAGCATCGCCACCAATTCCTTCATGCTCGGCTTTGCGTTCCAGCGCGGCGCGATTCCGTTGTCGCTGGAAGCGATCATGAAGGCGATCGAGCTCAATGGCGCGGCGATCGAGATGAACAAGCTGGCGTTCTCCTGGGGCCGGCTCGCCGCGCACGATCTGCAGCGCGTCGTCAGCGCGGCGCGCTTCAAGAGTTCGGGCGCGCAGCCCGCGAAGCGGACGCTCGACGAGAGCATCGCGTTCCGCGCCAAATTCCTGACCGATTATCAGAACGAGGCCTATTCGAAGCGCTATCTGGCTGAAATCGAGCGCGTCCGCGCGGCCGAAGCAAAGGGCTCCCCCGGTTCGCATGACCTCACGGAAGCCTTCGCAAAGGGCCTGTTCAAGCTGATGGCCTACAAGGACGAGTACGAAGTCGCCCGGCTTTATTCGGACGGCGAGTTTGGCAAGGCGCTGAAGGAACAGTTCGATGGCGACCCCGGCGTCAAGGTCAGCCTCGCGCCGCCGCTGCTGGCGTCCCGCGACAAGGTGACCGGGCACTTGCGCAAGCGCGAGTTCGGAAGCTGGATCTTCCGCGCCTTCGAACTCCTGACGCGGCTCAAGTTCCTGCGCGGAACTGCGTTCGATCCGTTCGGCTACACAGCCGAGCGCCGGATGGAGCGGGCGTTGCCGGGCGAGTATTCCGCTGTCATCTTCCGTCATCTCGATAAGGCGAGGCCGCAGGATTGGCCGCGTCTGGTGGCGCTGGCGAAGTCCGCGGAACTCGTTCGCGGCTATGGCCACGTCAAGGAAGCCAATGTCGCGAAGTTCCGCGGAGAATGCGCGCGCGTGGAGGCTGCGATCGGCCAGCCGGTGGCACAGGCAGCCGAATAAGTTCCGCTTATCCTGGCTGTGAACTTTTCCACAGCCAGGATCGTTCACCAGTAATCTTGCGGGGGGATCGGCTGGCATTGTGCGGCCAGCTGCCTACATGATGGCTGTTCTTCAGATTTTTGGTTGATTTCAGGAGGCCGTTGATGGTCCTGAAAAGCGCTATTGCGACAGCACTTTGCACGGGGCTCCTGGTGTCGGGCAGCGCCGCGCTGGCGGACGACTACAAGGCCGGCGAGCTCATCGGCCTCGATCTTTCGCAGGCCGTGCTCTCGCCGAAGCGGCTCGGCCCCGAGACGCATTTCGCCCCGGTCAGGATCGAGGCGAGATCCGATGCCCGGCCGGTGAAGACGGAGCGTGTGGTCGTGCCGAAGGAAGCCGCGCCCAAGCCTCAGATAGCTGCTCACGTCACAACTCACGTGGCGCATCAGCGTGCCGAGAAACCGCGGGGCGCTGTCCGCACCAAGCTGGCGCGGCGCCACAGCAATCCGCTCGACGCGCAGGCGCGTGACATGCGGATCCAGACCTGGCCGTGCAGGTCCGGCGGCATCTGCGACTGGCAGCGGTAATTTAGGATGAGGTATCGCTTCGCTCCACCCATCCTACGATTTCACGTCATCGACCTGTCGTAAAAGCTTCAGCCGCGAGTCAAATTCAACGGGCACACCTTCGTCGTGATTCGACGAGGGGGCTTCGATGCCGATTGCGATACGCGCCGGGCAAGGCTCGAACAAACAACGCTTGAGCCGGCGTCAATTGCTGGTCCGTTCCGCCGCGACGTGCGCCGTTGCCGGTATCGGCAGCCTCGCCAGACCATATCTCAGCCGGGCCGCGGATCGTCCGCTCATCGCCAGCGGGATTCAGTCCGGCGACGTCTCGGCCAATTCCGCCGTGATCTGGGCGCGGGCCGACCGCGCCGCTCGCATGCAGGTCGAATGCTCTGCTGTCGAGAGTTTCAACACCATCATTGGCACGGCTACCGCCGACGCGTTGCCGAACAGCGATTTCACTTCAAAGGTGCTGCTCGACGGGCTGCCGCCCGGGCAGGATATTTTCTATCGCGTCCGGTTTGAAAGCGTCGACGGGCAGGGGATATCAGGTGAGCCGCAGGTCGGGCATTTTCGTACCGCCCCGACAGAGCGAAAATCGGTATCGTTCGCCTGGTCAGGCGATACGATGGGGCAGGGCTGGGGCATCGACGAAAACCGTGGCGGCATGCGGACTTACCGCACCATGCTCGACAACCGTCCGGACTTCTTCATCCATTCCGGCGATCACATCTATGCGGACTGCCCGGTGGAGCGGGAATTGAAGCTGCCCAATGGCGATATCTGGCGGAATGTCGTCACCGAGGAAAAGTCCGTCGTCGCCCACAGCCTCGCCGAGTTCCGCGGCAACTACAAATACAACTGGCTCGACCAGAACTTTCGCGCCTTCCATGCCGCCGTCCCCCTGTTCGCGCAATGGGACGATCACGAGGTCACCAACGACTGGGCGCCGATCGGCACCGCCGACGAGACCGGCTATGCCGAGGACGGCTCTTCGCTTCTGGTGGCGCGGGCGCGCCGCGCGTTCCATGAATTCATGCCGATGCGCGCTGTGCCCGCCCAGGACGGTCGCATCTATCGCAAGATCGCCTATGGCCCGCTGCTCGACGTCTTCATGGTCGACATGCGCAGCTACCGCGATTCCACCTTTAACAAGCGCGACGACCAGAGCGAAACCTGCATCCTCGGTGCGACCCAACTGGCCTGGCTGAAGCGCGAACTGGTCGCCTCCGATGCGACCTGGAAAGTGATCGCCGCCGACATGCCGATCGGCCTCTTCAGCGAGGATGGCATTGCGCTTGGCGACGGTCCGCCGGAGCGGCGCGAGCACGAAATTGCCAATCTGCTGTCGTTCATGAAGCGCGCCGGCATCCGCAACATTGTGTGGCTGACCGCCGACATGCATTACACGGCCGCGCATCACTACGATCCGAACCGCGCGGCCTTCCAGGATTTCGATCCGTTCTGGGAGTTCGTCTCCGGTCCCTTACATGCAGGCACCTGGGCGCCGGCCCCGCTCGACAATACGTTCGGGCCGAAAGCGATGTTCCAGAAGGGCTGCAGCGCGGAGCAGGGCGAGAATCTCGCCCCGTGTTTCGGGCTGCAGTTTTTCGGCCGCGTCGATATCGACGGCAAGAGCGAAGTGATGACGGTGACGTTGAAGGACGTCGACAACCGCGACCTGTGGTCGGTCGATATCGAGCCTCGCCCGGATGCGCGGCCGGGCCAGATCATGGCGCAGCATATCTGACGCGTTCGACCGGGAGGGCGCCGGGTCAACTCCTCCATGTTCGCGCCGCATAGTCTGGCTGCGCAGGATCTGAAAGAATTCGTCGCGGCGCTGCGGCAACGGGGCGACGCGGTGAAGCAGGCCCATGGCGGCATCGGCGCGTCCTCGCATATGGCGTGTCTTTTGTTCACGGCGGAAATCGGCGCGAAGCCGGCGCTCGTCGCCTATCGCGGTTCAGGCCCGGCCTTGAACGATCTGGTCGGGGGGCACGTCGATTTCATGTGCGAACAGTCGGTCAGCGTCGCGGAGTTGGTTTTGGCCGGTTCGGTCAAGGCCTTCGCGGTCTCTGCCGCGAAACGCCTTGAAACGCTGCCTGACGTTCCGACCGCGACGGAGGCCGGCATCAACTACGAGATGAGCGTCTGGGCCGGACTGTTTGCGCCAAAGGGCGTTTCGCCCGAAATCATTGCCAGGCTTTCCGATGCGCTCGACCGGGCGCTCGATGAGGGGGGCGTGGGCGAGCGGATTGCCCAGTTCGGCGGCTCGATACCGGCAAAGGACGAACGCAGCCCGGCTGCGTTCGATCGTTTTGTCCGGTCCGAGATCGCGCGCTGGTCGCCCATTCTTGCTGCCGCCGGAACGGCGAAATGAGGCGTTCGACGCGCTGAAGCGGTGGGTCGGCGAGGGCGCTGACTTCCTCGCCACGAGATAGTCAACCAGCACCATCCGTACGGAAATCGTCACGACCACGCCGAGCCCGGCGGCGATGATCGCGGGCAGTCGATGGTTGTCCGGCTATAGTCGCAACGCCCTTACCATCGCACCCGCTGACCTGGTCTGGATTGTTCCCGACCTTGCGCGAGGGCGATGTCAATAGCGATCAATTTCGCTCAGTGAAACAGCCCGCCCATGCGTCTATCGTCGCGCGCCTGCAAGAGCCCGAAGGCCACCACGGCCTTGCCGAAGCACAGGTGTTGTGTAAATCCCGGCGCCGGGCCGGCTGCGCGGGATAATTCTTTTCCGTCCGCCGGAATTCGGGTTTTTGCTACACACGGGCTGGGCTCCAGTCCATACTGGCCGCATCAAAGGGAGGTCTTCAAAATGCGTGAAGCTGTTATCGTTTCCTATGCACGTACCGGGCTGGCAAAGTCCGGCCGCGGCGGGTTCAACATCACCCCGCCGATGTCGATGGCGGCCCACGCCATCAAGCACGCCGTCGCGCGCGCCGGCGTCGAGAAGGAATATGTCGAGGACTGCTATCTCGGCAATTGCGCGCATGGCGCGCCGAATATCGGCCGCCAGGCCGCATTGCTCGCCGGCATGCCGAAGTCGACCGGGGGCGTTTCCGTCAACCGCTTCTGCTCGTCGGGCCTGCAGACCATCGCGATGGCCGCCAACAGCATTCGCTCCGATGGCGCCGACTGCATCGTGGCCGGCGGCGTCGAGAGCATCTCGATCCCCGGCGGCGGCTCGCCCAAGGAATCGATCGATCCCGATTTGCTCAAGGCCGCGCCCGACATCTTCATGGCGATGATCGACACCGCCGATATCGTCGCCGAGCGCTACAAGCTCAGCCGCGAATACCAGGACGAGTACTCGCTGGAATCGCAGCGCCGCATGGCGGCCGCCCAGCAGGCCAACAAGTTCAAGGACGAAATCGTCCCGATGAAGACCAAGATGAAGGTGGTCGACAAGGCGACCAAGGCGGAGAGCATCGTCGACTACACCGTCGACCGCGACGAGTGCAACCGTCCCGAGACCACCATGGAAGGCCTCACCAAGCTCGAGCCGGTCAAGGGCCCCGGCAAGTTCGTCACCGCCGGCAATGCCAGCCAGCTCTCGGACGGTGCGGCCGCGGTCGTGTCTGATGGAAGCCAAGGACGCCGAGAAGCGCGGCCTCAATCCGCTGGGCCGTTTCGTCGCCTGGGCGGCGGCGGGCTGCGAGCCGGACGAGATGGGCATCGGCCCGATCTACGCCGTGCCGAAGCTGTTGAAGCGCCACGGCCTGAAGATCGACGACATCGATCTCTGGGAGCTCAACGAAGCCTTCGCCAGCCAGTGCCTTTATTCGCGCGACAAGCTCGGCATCGATCCGGAGAAGTACAACGTCAATGGCGGCTCGATTGCGATCGGCCATCCCTTCGGCATGACCGGCGCGCGTCTCACCGGCCACATCCTGCAGGAAGGCCGCCGGCGCAAGGCCAAGTGGGGCGTCGTCACGATGTGCATCGGCGGCGGCCAGGGCGGCGCCGGCCTGTTCGAAATCTACAGCTGAGATTTTTCACAAATCAGCGCTTCAACAAAGAAAATGGCTCCGCGAGGAGCCATTTTCCGTTTAGGCACTCAAAACTCAGTAGCGATGCTTCTTGATGATCACGACCTTGTCGCGATGACCATGCCATCCGCGATGGTAGCCGCGGTCGCGATATCCTCGGAATTCGGCACGGGCGCCATAGCCGTGATGATGACCATGGTAGCCGCCACGCTTGATCACGACGGTCTCGGCACTCGCAATCGACGGCGCCGCGACGATGATCGCACCAAGTGCAGCGATAACGTATCCAAGCTTCTTCATTCCAATCCTCCTCAATTGAGCGAGGATAGAACATCAAATTGCGAGGAACGTTCCCGCGGAACTTGAAGAGAATTCTGAACGCCCGTTCAGATGCAGGCGTCGCGCGCGTCGGCCGTTCGATAGTTTCGCAGGATGGCTGGATGACGCCGGAGGACGTCAGTTCGACAGGTCTGCCCACTCGGGGATGATCGACGCGACCCCTGGTTTTGCGTGGGACGATGCACGCGCTGCTTGCGGAACGCCGGTGCCCGGCGCATCATCGCGCCATAAAAAATCACAGGGGGAGCGTTGCCATGAGCGGGGTTTCACGCCGTCATTTTCTGAAGTCTTAGCGGCTCGGCCGCGGTCGCGGCCATATCGGGCGGCGCCAACGCCGCGATGGGACCGAACGACAAGTTCGACCTCGTGATCAAGGGCGGCGATGTGCTCGACCCCAGCCAGTCGCTGCGCGGCAAGCGCGACATCGGCATCCGCTGGGGCGTGATCGAGGCGGTCGAGAACGATATTCCGGCCGCGCGCGCCGCCAAGACCATCGATGCCTCGGGCAAGCTTGTAACGCCCGGCCTGATCGACCTGCATTGCCACGTCTACCCCTACGGTTCGGCGATCGGCATTCCCGCCGACGAACTGGTGCAGGCGCAGGCCACCACGACGGTGGTGTCGGCGGGCGATGCCGGCGTCAACAATCTCGCGGCGCTGCGTCGCTACATCGTGGCGCAGTCGCGGGCACGGATCTACGCCTTCGTTCACATCGCCAACAACGGCCTGTCCGGATTCCCGGTCGCCGAGCTCTACAACATCGATTACGCGCAAGTGGAAGCCTGCGCGATGGCGCTGGCCGAAAATCCGGATTTCCTGCTCGGCGTGAAGGTGCGGATGTCGGAGAACGTCATCGCCAAGCATGGCCTGGAGCCGCTGAAGCGCGCCATCAAGGCCTGCGAGATGTGCGGCTGGCCGGCCAAGATGATGGTGCATATCGGCGGCGTCGAGACCAAGGAGCTGATGTCGGGGATTCTCGACCTGCTGCGGCCGGGCGACGTGCTGACCCATTGCTATTCCGGCGCGCCGAACATTGCCGGCGTCTTCACCAACATCGTGCAGGACGGCAAACTGCTGCCGGCGGCGCTCGCCGCCAAACAGCGCGGCGTGATGTTCGACGTCGGCCATGGCGGCGGCAGTTTTGACTTCACGGTGGCGGAGGTGGCGATCCCGGGCGGCTGCACGCCCGACACGATCTCTTCCGACATTCACGTCTTCTCCGGCAATTCGCCGGGCGTGCCGTACCTGCCGAACGTCATGAGCAAATTCATTTTGCTGGGATATACTGTGGAGCAGGTGGTGGCGATGGCAACTTCAGCGCCGGCCAAGATCATCAACCGCGCGCCAAAGATCGGCACGCTGCAGATCGGCGCGCCCGGCGACGTCGCGATCATGGAGTTGGTGGAGGGGCCGACCTCGTTCGTCGACACCCGCAACAACAAGCGCGAGGGCAAGCTGCTGCTCAAGCCGGTGCAGACCGTGATCAACGGCGTGCCGTTCGGCCGGCCCTATCAGGCGCCATTCGCGGTGCGGTGATGAGAGGTGTGGACTCGCTAACGCGAAGCCATGCGGGCTGGATGAAGGCCAGGTGGTTGGCTGCGGCTTGTCACCCCAGCGTCAGGTCCGCTTTCGGGACGGCGCAGGCATGAACCGGCAAGCAAAACCGGTTGAATTGGTCGAAAATGACCCATTGCGGAAGTTTGCTCTAGCCGGAGCCAACCTGTCGTGCTCTTAATTCAGGAGTGGCTTTATCTTTGGCCGCGCGGTCGCCTACTTCGTAGTGCGCTAACCTCGTGGAGTGGCAGCCATGATGCAGAACCTCGTAATCGGATTTGTCGTAGTGGCTTTGATTTTCATGGGCGTGCTTGCTTACGCCCAGAAACATGAAGGGTGCTTGCGCGGACGTTCGCTCCAAACCTTCCAGCCCTGCGGATCAGTCGGCGCTGATATATAGCGCTGCCCACGCCGCCGCGGCTAACCTCGCGAGACCTTGATTGGACGGCCTAGGCCCGCCTTTGGCCCATCGCGTCATTTCGCGGCGATGCGGCACTTCCGTCGCTTTCGGATCGAAGTGGACATGAGCCACGCTTGCGAATCCGGATTTGCGGGTGTGCGTCCGGGTCAGTCTGATTTTCGCTGCGTCCTGATATCGCCGATGATGTCGGCAACGACGGCGCCCATTACAAGGGCGCCGCCGACGAGGACCCGCAACGTCGGGACCTCGCCAAACCCCACCCAGATCCAGAATGGCATCAGCGGCGTCTCCAGCGTCGAGATCAGGGCGGCCTGGCCTGACGGCAGCAGGCGCGAGCCGAGGAAGAACAGCGTGAGGCCGATGGCGACCTGAAAGCATCCGAACATCGCGAGAATGAACAGGTCGAACCCGGTTATCCCTGCTATTCCGTGGGCGAAGGGAATGCTGATCGCGCTGCCCAGGATGTTCGACATCGCGGCCGCGGCGACCATCGACGTGTTCTTGTGCCGCCGTACCATGACAGTCATCGCGGCGATCGCCAGCGCCATGAAGCAGGCGAGGGCAATTCCGATGATGTCGGAACCGGAGCGTGCGCCGCCGACGATGATCATGACGCCGCAGAGCGCCACGAGGCTTGCCAGCATGGTTCGCAGCTGGGAGATTTCCTTCAGCCATATCCAGGCCAGCGCCGCCGCGAGGAAGGGACCGGTCGCGATGATGATGGCGACATTGGATACATCCGTGAGCTGCAGCGAAGGGATGAAGGCGATCATCGCCAATGTCGAAAGCGATGCGACGAGCCAGCCGTTCTTGTCGATCCTGGTCAGATCGCGCAGGCCGGCACGCCCCTGCAACAGCACCATCAAGACCATGATCATGCCGCCGCCGAACAATCCGCGCCAGAACAGGATGGTCCAGGAGTCATAGGGAAGCAGCCGCGTGAAGAATGGCGCCGTGCTCCAGGCGATGGCGGCGGCGACAACAAGGGCAATGCCCAGGCGATGCTGGGAGCGTACCTCCGCCATAAGGCAATCAACCCGGACCGAGGTTGAAGCTTCGTCCGAGCAGCTTGCCGACGAGGTGCGCGGGATCGTCTGGCATGGCGTCGCCACGCCAGGCGACGTGCTGGTCGGTGCGCGCAAGAATGAGTTTGTGATCAGGATCAGGGGCGGGGACGTCGACGATGTTGAACGGTACGCCGTTGACACGCATCGCGTCAGCCAATGGCGCAACCGCTACATCCGGATCGTAGCGCAACAGCGTGTAGCCCGGCCCGAGCGCGTCATAGACCGGCCGTCCGTCGGCGAGTTTCGCGAACGGAAGGCGGCAGCCCGGCGTCGAGGACGGCGTGAAATCCGCCATCGTAAAGCCCGGCTGCTCGGCGCCGTCATAGGCGATGATCGGGGAACGATCGTAGAAATAGCCGAAGTTGAGGCCGCCGCAGCAATATTGCTGCACGTTCAAATCATAGGCTGCCTGTCCGACCTGCTTGCGGACGGCGTCGCCTTCCGGCCCCGGCTGCTCGATTTCATCGGGAACGGCACGGCGCTGGCTCAACACCTTGCCCGCCATATCCATCGCAAAGCGCGATACCTGTTCGGTGATGGGAAGGCGCTCGGCTTCATAGGCATCGAGAATGCCGATGTCGGCCCATCCCTGCAGATAGGCGCCGAGTAGCCATGCGAGGTTGGTGGCGTCGGCGATACCGGCATTCATGCCGTAGCCGGCATAGGGCATCCACAAATGCGCGGCGTCGCCGCAGATGAACGCGCGCCCCTTGCGAAACCGGTCGGCGACCAGGCGGCGGCCGACCCAGTCCTCCTTGCTCAGCATCCTCGTATTCGAAATCCGGGCCGACGCCGAGGATGGCGCGGATCGAGGCGTCGCGATCGACTGACTCGAAGGTCTCGTCTTCGCTTGTTGAGGTGGTTATGGATCAGCCATTTTTCGCGGCCGTCGATCGCAACCACCGTGCCGCAGCGTCGCGGATTGAGCGACAGCGTCATCCAGGCGGGCTGGTCCATGAGGGCAAGCAGGCTGGCTGCGCGTATATAGGTCGATTGCACGCGCTGGATGATCGGCGTTCCCTGCAGGTTGGCGTCGATCGCCTTGCGGACGAGCGAGCGCGCCCCGTCGCAGCCGACGATGAAATCGGCATGAATCTGCAAGGCGGCTCCGCTGTCGAGGTTCCGGACGGCCGCAACGATGCCGTCATTGCCTTCGCTGAAATCCTCGAAAGCAGTGCGGTTCAGAATCTGAAGTCCGTCGATTGCCGTTGCGTGCTCGAACAGCACGGGTTCCATGTAGATCTGGTTGATGCGGTGCGGCGGCTCGGCCGTCGGCCAATCGGTGTCCGGTCCGCCTGTGGCGGCATAGCGATCGCGCCGGCAGGGAATCAGGATGCGCGAAAGCTCGATGCCGGTTGCCGTGGTGCGATAGGAGCAATCGTTGGGATAGTCGGCCGGCAATCCGGTGTCGCGCAGCTTCTGCGCCAGTCCTAACCTGCGGAAGATTTCCATCGAACGCGACGAGACATGGTTGCACTTCACGCTCGGCGGTTCCCCGGCGGCGCGCGTTTCCACCACGGTGACGGATATTCCCCGCAGCGCGAGGTCCATTGCGAGCGTGAGGCCAACCGGACCGGCGCCCACCACGAGAACGCGAGTTTTCACCATGTTGCTCGCGGCCTTGTCGCTTGCTGCGCTGGGGCGATCATGCATAACTGATAGCCATCAAAAAAATCATCGGGAGATCCTGCATGTTTCCGTCGATCCGGCGAGCCTTGAGCGGGGCTCTTGTTGCCGCCTTGTCGTTGTCGTCATCAGCGATTGAGACAGCAAACGCATATCCGGACCAGCCGATCAAGATCATCGTGACGTTTCCGCCCGGCGGCAGTGCCGATATCGTGATTCGCGCGCTGCAGCCGGCGCTGTCGGAATCCCTGAATCAGCCGATCGTCGTCGAGAACCGGGCGGGCGCGGGCGGCAATATCGGGATCGCCGTCGTGGCGCAGGCCGCGCCTGACGGCTACACGCTCGGTGTGGCAGCGGCGGGCGTGCTCACCGTCAACCCTCATCTCAATCGGGCGGCGATGCCGTTCGATCCGGCGAAGGACCTGGCGCCGGTGACGATGCTGGCGGAAATCCCGTTCGTGCTGGTGTCTTCGCAGCAGTCGGGCATTGCCTCGGTCGCAGACCTCATCGCAAAAGCCAAGGCGCAACCGCAGGGCCTGTCGATCGGCCATGGCGGCAACGGCACGGCGATGCACCTGACCTCGGCCTTGTTCAACCAGAAGGCCGGCGTTGGAATCCAGTTGATCGCCTATCGCGGCACCGCGCCGGCGACGACGGACGTTCTCGCCGGCCATATTCCACTCGCGGTGCTGGATATTCCTGCATCCAAACAATTGATCGGCGACGGCAAGCTGAAGGCACTCGGGGTCTCCGCCGCCAAGCGCGTCGCCTTCCTGCCCGACGTGCCGACGCTTGGCTGAGCAGGGCCTGAGCGGATTCGAATCCGTCGGCTGGTTTGGGATCGTCGCGCCCGCCGGCACGCCGCCCGAGGTCATCAGCACGCTGAATGCCGCCTTCGTGAAGGCATTGAGCGACCCCGCCGCGATCGAGAAAATCCGCGTTCTCGGCGCCGAACCCGCGCCCTCGTCGCCCGAGGCTTTTGCAAAATTCATCCAGAGCGAAAGCGCGAAATGGGGGAAGCTGATCGCCGAGGCCGGGATCAAGAGCGAATGAGACGCTTTATCCCGGGCTCAAGTCAGAGGGCCTCTGGCAACGCCATTTGATCCCGATCAATGCGGCGGCCCTTTTGCTTCGCGATCATTGCGGGCGAAAGGATTGAGCGTGGCACGTAGCGAAAGCCTGTCCCATACCGAAGCGCGGTTGAGCCGTCCCGTCCGGCCGCGCCTGCGCGACGCGGACGGTCGTCTGCCTCACGAAAGCGAGTTTCTCAGGCAACTCGGCAATCGCGTGCGCGAGATGCGCGCGCTCCGCGGCATGTCGCGCCGGGAGCTCGCCCGCCTGTCCGGTCTTTCCGAGCGCTTCGTGGCCCAGATCGAGGCGGGCAAGGGTAACGTCTCGATCGTGCGGCTGCTGCGGATCGCGCTGGTATTTCGCTGCGAGTAGTGTTGCGCTCAGCCCCGCGCCCGCTTCTCCACATTCGCAATCCGCTCCGGCACGCCAAATTCCTTGCGGCAGACTTCGGCGAGCAGGGCTACGCCCTCGCGGATCTGTTCCTGCGAGGGGCTGGCAAAGCACAGCCGCAGCCGGCTGCCCGCATAGGCCTTGTCGGTCGACCATTCCGGTCCGGGATTGATGGCGACGCCGGCGGCGAGCGCGGCCTGGTAGAGTTTTAGCGTGTCGACATTGTCGGGCAGCTTCACCCACAGGAAGATGCCGCCCTTGGGGTCTTCGAACTCGGCCGCGGTGCCGAACTGCTCGTTGAGCGCTTCCATCAGCGTGTCGAGCTTGGCGCGCAGGCCGCGCGTCAGTTTCGGCACATGCGTGGAAAAATGCGGCGCGCAATATTCCGCCAGCACCATCTGCTCCAGCGCGCCACTTCCGGCATCGGTCTTCAGCGCCAGCATCCGCGACATCATTTCCCATGGCGCGACGATGAAGCCGACGCGCAGCGCTGGCGCAATCGACTTCGAGAACGAGCCGATATGGATGACGCCGCCATGCTGGCTCATGGCGTAGATCGCGGGCGGCCGCTCGCCGTTCCAGATCAGGTCGGCGTAGCAGTCGTCCTCGAAAATGGGAACGCCGTATTGCTGCGACAGTTTCAGCATCTCGGCGCGGCGGGTCTCCGGCATGATCGATCCGGTCGGGTTCTGCACGGTCGGGATGGTGTAGATGTATTTCGGCGTGATGCCGCGGCTCTTGTGGTCGGCAAGGGCTGCCGCCAGCGCGTCCATCCGCATGCCGTGATCGTCGAGGGGAATGCCGACCGCCTTGACGCCGAGCCGCGTCAGCCGGTTCAGCGCGCCCTGATAGGTCTCCTGCTCGACCAGCACGGTATCGCCGCGCGCCAGCAAGGTCTGGTTGACGAGATCGAGCGCCTGCAGCGAACCGGAGACGATCATGATGTCGTCGGCGCTGCAGGCAATGCCGGCGTCGCGCTTGAGTTTTGCGGTGAGGAATTCGCGCAGGGGACGATAGCCCTGCGGACCGCTGGCAAGCCCGTAGGTCGCGAGCGTCCTGCCCTCGCGCCTCAGCACGGCACTGATCGCTTCGATCAGGCCGTCGACCGGAACCTGGTCGGGATCGTTGTTGCCGCCAACAAAGCTGTATTTGGCAAGGCCGGTCCACCGCGCTGCCGGCGCCGGCAATCCGGCGGGCAACAGGGCTGCGAAATCGAAGGGGGTTGCGGCAGACATGGATGTTCACTCCCGTTTTGCTTTTTCGTTGAGAAGGCTGCGCGGCCTTCTTGCAGGCTGGTTCTTTGACTTGAGCATGATCTTATCGGAAAACCGGTATCCACTTTTCCGGATCATGCTTTAGTTCTTGACGATCCTGATCGGCCGCCCCTGGCTGATGAAGGCATAGTGCCCGGCGCCGACGCCACCGACCATCAGCGCCTCGACCGCAGGCTCGGCGATTTCGCCCGTGGCCGCCCAGTCGACCACGAAATTGGCCCCCGTTCCGCCGCGCACGTCATTCGCGGCGATGAAGACCTCGATCGTCGAGAACGGTTTTAGCGCAACCGGCGATTTGAGGTAGCTCTCCACCATCTTGCCTGCTGTGTCGAAATAGGCGATCCGCTTCAGGATCAGGGGGCGGGTTTCGGACGCGTTGTGGACGCTGAGCGTGACCGAAAAATCCGCCCGCAGCTTGCCCTGGCTCATCGAGACGCTGGAATAGACCGGCACGTAGAAGGCGCCTGTGACCGCGAGGCCTTCCGCAGGCATCGCGGTGAGGGAGGCGGCGAAATTCTGTTCGATGGCCCCGGTCTGCGCGGTTGCAACGGGGGAATATAGTATCGACAGCGCGGCCAGAATCGCGAGAAAAGCCCCCATTCCATGGCTGTGACACATTGCTTGTTTGACCCCCGCGCCGGGACCTCTAGGTTGGGGTAGGGGCAAGATCGGACCTATGCACGAACTTATTGGCGATATCACCTTATGCATCCTGTTCGCCTGGGTGCTCGGCCTGTTGGCGCATTTTTCCCGGCAGCCGCTGATCCTGGCCTACCTTATCGCCGGGTTCCTCATTGGTCCATTCGGCATGGGCTGGGTCAAGTCCCAGGAATCGATCAACGTCATCTCCGAACTCGGCCTGATCTTCATGCTGTTCATGATCGGCCTGGAAATCGACCTGAAGAAAATCGTGCGCGCCGGCAAGGTCATCCTGTTTGCCGCGGGCGGGCAACTGATCGGCGGCGTCCTGCTCGGGATATTGTTCTTTATCGGGATCGGCCTGTCGATGGGCGGCGGCCAATTCGACGCGTTGTATCTCTGCGTCGCCTGCGCGCTGTCGAGCACGGTGATCATCGTCAAGGTGCTCTACGAAAAACGCGAGCTCGACACGCTGCCCGGGCGGATCACGCTCGGCGTGCTGGTGCTGCAGGACATTTTTGCGATCCTGTTCCTGGCGGTGCAGCCGAGCCTCGATAACCTGCAAGTGAGCGTGATCCTGCTCTCGATCGCCCGGGTCGGCGTGCTGGTGGCGACCGCGCTGGTGCTGAGCCGCTACGTGCTGCCGCGGCTGTTTCACCAGATCGCGCGCCGGCCGGAACTGATCCTGCTCGGCGCACTGGCCTGGTGCTTCCTGATCGGCGAGATCGCCGAAAAGCTGCATCTGTCGCGCGAGATGGGCTCGCTGGTGGCGGGCGTCTCGCTGTCGACCTTCCCCTATGCGCTCGACGTCACCGCCAAGGTGACGACGCTGCGCGACTTCTTCATCACGCTGTTCTTCGTCTCGCTCGGCATGACGATCCCGATCCCCGGAGCGTCCGTGATCGGGCTGGCGCTGATGATCGCCGCGTTTACGGTCGTCAGCCGCGTCGTGACGACGTTTGTCCCGCTCTACCTCATGAAACAGGGCCTGCGGGCGAGCCTGCTGCCGGCGATCAACCTGGCGCAGATTTCCGAATTCTCGCTGGTCGTGATCCAGACCGGCGTGACCGCAAACCATATCAAGACCGAGACGTCGAGCGCAGCGTCGTTCGCTTTCGTGGTGCTGGCGGTCCTGAGCACCTTTGTCATGGGCCGCAGCGACCAGGTCACGCGCGGCCTGATCGGTCCCTTGAAGCGGATCGGCTTGCGCGATCTCGATCACAAGCATGAGGGCGAAGGGCACGAGGGCGGGCATGGGGAGGCGCGCCGGATCGTCATCCTCGGTTTCTTCCGCGCCGCCAGCGCGCTGTTGAGCGAGATCGAGCGCCGCAGTCCTGATGTCCTCGAGCAGATCACCGTGATCGATTTCAATCCGCTGGTGTTCCGGACCTTGACGGACCGCGGCCTGCACGTGGTCTATGGCGACATCAGCAATGTGGATACGCTGGTGCATGCCGGCGTCGGCAAGTCCGAACTGATCATCCTCAGCATCCCGGACTCGCTGTTGAAGGGCGCCGACAACGAAAAGCTGGTCCGGCATGTCCGCTCGCTCAACCCGACCGCCAAGATCGTCGCGACCGCTGAAATCCTGGCCGAGGTCGACGATCTCTATGCGGCCGGCGCCGACTACGTCACCGTGACCCGGCTCAGCGATGCCCATGAGCTCTACAAGGTGATCGAGGCCGCACAAGCCGGGTTGCTGGAAGACAAGCGCGCCGAGACCGACGTGCTGCTCAGCGAGCGCCGCGAGGTGCTGCCGTAGCAAGCCTGCGGACGCCGTTCTGCCCTGCGTATTGACGCTGGCGCAGACCATCGAGTCCGGCTAATGCACTGGCTGCAAATAGCGAGATGTTGGGAAAATGGCCGATACCATCCAGGAAGTTCTGCAAGCCTTTGCCAAGGGTGAACTCGTCGTCGTTACCGACGATGACGACCGCGAGGGCGAGGGCGATTTGATCGTCGCGGCGTCGTTCTGCACGGCGGAAAAGATGGCGTTCATCATCCGCCATACCTCCGGCATCGTCTGCGCGCCGATCACCACCGACGACGCCCGCCGGCTGCGGCTCGATCCGATGGTGGCGCACAACGAGTCCAACCACACCACCGCCTTCACGGTGTCGATCGACTACAAGCCCGATGGCGGCACCGGTATTTCGGCGGACGAACGCGCCTCCTGCTGCCGAGCGCTCGCCAATCCCAATGCCGGCGCCAATGATTTTGCCCGGCCCGGCCACATCTTCCCGCTGATCGCGCGTGATGGTGGCGTGCTGCTGCGCTCCGGCCATACCGAGGCGGCCGTCGATCTCTGCAAGCTCTCGGGGCTGCCGCCGGTCGGCGTCATCTCCGAGTTGATGAACGACGACGGCACCGTGATGAAGGGCGAGCAGGTCGCGCGCTTCGCCGCCACCCACAAGCTCAAGCACGTCACGATCGCTGACATGATCGCCTACCGCCAGGCCCGCGAGAAGCTGATCGAGCGGGTCGCGACCTTCACCACCGACAGCCCGATCGGACCGCTGCAGGGCTATGCCTATCGCTCGCCGTTCGACGAGATTGCGCATGCCGCCTTCGTCTATAACGGCATCGGCGACGGCAAGAACGTGCTGACGCGGCTGCACAAGCCGAACATCGTCAAGGATATCTTCACCGGCCCGGCGCGCATGCAGATCGTGCTGAACCATTTCCAGAAAGCCGGCCGCGGCGTGCTGGTCTATCTGCGCGACGGCGCGGCCGGGGTTCCGGTCCAGCCGGTCGGCGTACAGAAGTCAGCGGAAGCCGATCGCAACCGGCAATGGCGTGAAGTCGGCGTCGGCGCGCAGATCCTGCGCGATCTCGGCATCACCTCGATCGTCAACCTCACATCCTCGGTGCACGACTACAAGGGATTGTCCGGCTTCGGCATCGAGATCGTCTCCAATGAAAAGTTGGAGGGATAGCGTTCGCCATTCCGGGCGGTGCGCAGCATCGAACCCGAAATCTCGAGATTCCCCGATCCGCGATTGCAAGTCTTAGGTTCGCGCTACCGCGTGCCTCGGAACGACAATGGTGATAGAGTCACCCATTCCATTTGCGCTTCTGCCGATAGCGCACTAATTTGTCGACAATTCCATGAGGACAGTGATGCGAAAGGGACTTTCATGAGCGTGCGCCCTCAAGCCAAGGACAAGCCGGCGGCGGCTTCTTTCCAGTGGGACGACCCGTTCCTGCTCGACGACCAGCTCACCGAAGACGAGCGCATGATCCGCGACACCGCGCGCGCCTATGCGCAGGACAAGCTGTTGCCGCGCATCGTCAAGGCCTATCTGGAAGAGAAGACCGACCGCGAGATATTCAACGAGATGGGCGAACTCGGCCTGATCGGTATCACGCTGCCGGAGGAATATGGCTGTGCGAACGCGAGCTACGTCGCCTATGGCCTGGTGGCGCGCGAGATCGAGCGCGTCGATTCCGGCTATCGCTCGATGAACTCGGTGCAGTCGTCGCTGGTGATGTATCCGATCTACGCCTATGGCGACGAGAACCAGCGCAAGAAATACCTGCCCAAGCTCGCCACCGGCGAGTGGGTCGGCTGCTTCGGCCTGACCGAGCCGGACGCCGGTTCCGATCCCAACGGCATGAAGACCCGCGCCGAGAAGGTCTCCGACGGCTACCGGCTGACCGGCAGCAAGATGTGGATTTCCAACGCGCCGATCGCCGACGTCTTTGTCGTCTGGGCAAAGTCCGCCGCGCATGACAACCAGATCCGCGGCTTCATTCTCGAGAAGGGCATGAAGGGCCTGTCGGCGCCGAAGATCGGCGGCAAGCTTTCGTTGCGCGCCTCGATCACCGGCGAGATCGTGATGGATGGCGTGGTGGTGCCGGAAGACGCGCTGCTGCCCAATGTGTCGGGCCTCAAGGGGCCGTTCGGCTGCCTCAACCGCGCCCGCTACGGCATTTCCTGGGGCGCGATGGGCGCCGCCGAAGACTGCATGCACCGCGCCCGCCAATACACGCTCGACCGCAAGCAGTTCGGGCGGCCGCTGGCGGCAACCCAACTGGTGCAGAAGAAGCTCGCCGACATGGAGACCGAAATCGCGCTGGGCCTGCAGGCCTCGTTGCGCGTCGGCCGCCTGATGGACGAGGGCAAGATGGCCCCGGAGATGATCTCGATCGTCAAGCGCAACAATTGCGGCAAGGCGCTCGACATCGCCCGCGTGTCCCGCGACATGCACGGCGGCAACGGCATCCAGATCGAGTACCACGTGATGCGCCACACCGCGAATTTGGAAACCGTGAACACCTATGAAGGCACCCACGACGTCCACGCCCTGATCCTGGGCCGGGCGATAACAGGCATTCAGGCGTTTTCGTAAAGCCGCCTTACGCCGACAGCGTAGGATGGGTAGAGCGCAGCGAAGCCCATCCTATCGCCCGCCATGCGCTGCGTGATGGGTTTCGCTGCGCTCTACCCATCCTACAAGACCGCAACTGGGCTTCCGTGAAATGGCCGAAAACGACGACATCCCGTTCAACCGCGATTTCCCGCTCAAGCCGGGCGTCGTCGACGAAGCCCGTCCCGGCGTGCGGCGGGTCCTCTGCAACAATCCGAGCCCGTTCACCTTCACCGGCACGGTCAGCTACATCGTGGGCAAGGGCAATGTCGCGATCATCGATCCTGGTCCCGACGACGACGCCCACGCCAAGGCGCTGCTCGACGCCGTGCGCGGCGAGACGGTGACGCATATTCTCGTCACCCATACCCATCGCGACCACTCGCCGAATACGGCGCGGATCAAGGCCGCCACCGGCGCACCCGTCTATGCCGAAGGCCCGCATCGCGCCTCGCGGCCGCGCTTCGAGAGCGAGAAGCACAATCCGGAATCCGGCGCTGACCGCGATTTCAGGCCCGACATCGAAGTGAAGAACGGCGACATCATCGAAGGGCAGGGCTGGGCGCTGGAGGCGGTCGCAACGCCGGGCCACACCGCCAATCATCTGGCGTTCGCGTGGCCCGAGCGAAAGATCAATTTCGTCGGCGATCACGTGATGGGCTGGTCGACCTCGATCGTGGCGCCACCGGACGGATCGATGAGCGACTACATGGCCTCGCTGGCGCGGCTGGAAGCCCGCGAGGAGGATTTGTATTTTTCAGGCCACGGGCCGGAAATTGCGGAAGGGCCGCGTTACGTCCGCTTCCTGACCCGGCACCGTCAGGCCCGCGAAGCCTCGATCCTGCATCGCCTCGCCAAGGGCGAGGCCGACATCCCGACCATGGTGCGCGCGATCTATATCGGCATCGACCCGCGGCTGACCAATGCCGCCGGCTATTCCGTACTGGCCCACCTGGAAGACCTGGTCGCGCGCGGGATCGTGGCGACGGATGGCGATCCGGTGATCGGTGGAAGCTACCGCTTGGCGAATAGGGAGTAGCGAATAGGGAATTACCATTCGCTATTCCCAATTCGCCATTCGCCCTCTCACTTCTTCACCGTCTTCGCCTGGGCTTTCGCCGGCGCTTGCGGCTTCTTCTGCGCCGGCTTGGCGTTGTCGACGGCGGCGTTGATGTCCTCGATCAGCTTGGTGACGCGCGCGGCGTTGCTGCCGAGGTCGCTTTCGAAATAGCGCGAGGAGGAGCGGATATCGACGCGCGATTCTTCGCCGTCGGGCGTGATGCGGATCGAGACGTCCTCGCGGAATCCCATGATCGGCGTCCGCGCCACCGCCTCGATGCGGCCGACGCGGCGCGGCAGCTGCGGTGGCCGCTCGTCAATCACGAGCCATTTGCGCCTGGTGACCAGCGCCAGCGTCACCTCATAGGCCCGCTGCGGCGGGACTTCGAGATCCACCGTCTCGATATCGGGATAGGCGATGCGCTGCTGTTCGGCCGAATAGAGCCCGGCATAGACCGCGGAGTTGGTGCCTTCACCGCTGCGTAAGCGCGCCAGCGCCTCGAAGCGCGGCGGATCGATCGGATCCGTGGTGATGTCGTAAATCTTCGGCAGCTTGCGGTATTGCAAGGCAAGGTAGGCCGGGTAGGCGAGCAGCAGGGTGCTGATCAGGAACGCCAGCAGGATCCGGCCCATGCCGCGCGATCCGTTCTGCCAGATCGCGGCAAAGGCGGCGAGGCCGACCAGGATCGAAAGCACGGCGCAACCGAGCGCGGCGAAGAAGGTCGCCAGCGCCGGCTTCATCTCCAGGAAGCCGAAACGGACGATGAGGGTCGAGACCACCACCGCGACCACGGCAAAGATGGCGAGGTTGCGCGACCAGGTGGCGAGGCTGGACACGGGCTCCGACTGGTAGGGAGCGGAAAACCTTCGGGCCATCGGTTAAATCTGCCGGGTTGGAGTTTGGCCGGCCGGCGGGCGGGCCGGGATGCAAACTCGCAGCTTGAGACCACGGCGGGCCGCGAATTTCAAGGTTCGCGCCGATACTAAAGCCTTTTTGGTTCTGATTGAATCAGAACCGGGCTCTGGATTCTTGCTTGACGCGTTTTCGTGGCGCGAACCGCTATCCACTTTGCTGGAAAGCGCTCTAATCGGGCAATGCGCCGGCGGCAGAAACCTCAAGGGTTAACTATCCCTGTAAATCGATTATTAGTTGTAGATTGAAGTTGATCCAACTTTCGTCTACCTCTTGCCTCCGGGTTGTCGTATTTGCCGCCACACGGGACTGTCCTGCACTGGACACCGGCGGAACCGCCAACCAGAATGGGGAAACGGCGGATGTTCGCCGGAGGCGCTGCAGGATGATCTCAACTCCCGGTTCTTGTTGCCGGGCGGAGCCGCAGGGATGCGGTTGCGCCCTCCCGGAGTTCTAGGGATTACATAGGGCGCAATCGGCGTACGTCCGCAGGGCTGGTGGAAGGCCCTATCAGGGCGGGTGTTCAGTATGAGTGATGCAAAGCACGAAGGATATGTCGGCCCGAACGATCCGGAATATTATGCGCCGCGCGAGCTGAGGGACCGGACGACCAGCGAGCAGCCGAGCCCGACGCTCGTGCAGAACGATGGGTGGCGTCCGCGAATGCCGACGGAAGGACCGTCCTTGCAACCATTTGGCAAGCCTGCACGCCGCCAGGATTCCGAAATGTTCACCAAGGCCGTCGCGCAGGCCATGCAGGAGGCGAGGGACATGGCGCCGGTCGAAGCGCCGTCCGTGCTGCGCGACCTGTCGGGTCGGCGCGCGCTGTTCCAGCAGGTCATCCGCTTCTCGATCGCGGTGGCGATTGCGGCGAGCATCGCGACGCTTCTCGTGATGGCCATTCCGTCTTCGCAACGCCCCGCCGGCCAGGACAGCGCCTCGCTTTCGGCCGCCTGGCAGTCGGTAAAATCGTCGGTTACCCCGGCGCCGCAGCCGTCGCCGCCACAGAAGCGCACGGCGACCCTTGCCGTGCAGGACGGCAGCGGCTTTGCCAACGATCCGGTGCCGCTCGGCATTCACGTCGGCGCTCCGCCCCCCGGCGCGTTCGTATCCATCAACGGACTGACGGCCGGTGCACGGCTGACGTCCGGCAAGCGTGTTGGTTCCGAGTGGCGCGTGTCGGCAACGGAGATTTCCGGCGTTTCGGTCATTCCGCCGGAAGGATTCACCGGCCAGATGCTGGTCACCGCAGAATTGCGAGACGGTGACGGCGTGGCTCTCACCGGCACCTCGACGCGGCTGACCTGGCAGGCGTCGCCAAGCCTTGCCGCGGTAACAACGCCAAGGGCCGCCGTGGCGCCGCCGGCGCCCGTATCGTCGCCGGTTGTCGTGCCGCCGCCGGTCGCTGTAGCGCCGCCGGTCGCCGTGGCCACGGCTGCGCCGTCGCCGGTGCCGGCCCGGCCGCAGGCGGAGGTCGTGCGCCACCTCGATCCGAGGGAAGTCGTGGCCCTGATCAAACGCGGACAGGATCTGCTCGCCAGCGGCGACGTCCAGTCGGCGCGGCTGTTGCTGATGCGCAGCGCCGAGGCGCGGGATGCGCGGGCGGCCTTGCTCGTCGGCACGACCTACGATCCGGCGCTGCTCAGGCAGATCGGTGCCGACGGTCCGCTGGCGGACCCCGCGCAGGCCCGCATGTGGTATCAACGGGCCAAGGAATGGGGCGAACCCGACGCGCAGCGAAAGCTGGAAGCGCTGGCGCTCTCGCGCTGATTTCGACCGGGCGCGTTCGCAACCCGGCCCGTCATAGTTTTTTTGAGTAACGGAGTTTCTTTTCAGTACCGGAGTTTTTCCCATGACGATGCGATATGCTACCAGCGTGGCGTCTCGCTGCGCGGTCGCGCTGGTTTGCGCGACATCGGCTTTCGCCCAAGGCAGCGTTCAAGGCAACAAGGGCGAGATCGATCCCGCCGCGGTGAGCGACGGGCTGAAGGCGATATTCAGCTATACCGCGGGCAACAAGAGCACGCGCGAACGGCTCAACGCCAACACCGTCACGGTCATGACGGGCACGATCGGCGGCACCTACGTCCAGTTCGGGGCTGACCTCGCCTCGGTGCTCGACGACGGTGACCAGATCCGCGTGCTGCCGATCGTCGGTCGCGGATCGGTGCAGAGCATCGCGGACATCCTTTTCCTCAAAGGGGTCGATCTCGGCATCATGCGTGCCGACACGCTCGATTACCTGGAAAGGAAAGGCTACACCGGCAACATCCGCGGCCAGTTCGCCTATATCACCAAGCTCTACAATGAGGAGATGCACGTCGTCGCCAGGACGTCGATCAAGAGCCTCGCCGATCTGAACGGCCGGCGCGTCGCCGTCGACCTGCCGAACGGAGGCACGTTCGTTACCGCGATCACGATCTTCGAGCGGCTGGGCATCAAGCCGGTCTATGCCTTCATCGAGCAGCGCGTTGCCTATGAAAAGCTCAAGAGCGGCGAACTCGATGCGGTCGTAGCGGTGCAGGGAAGCCCGTCCAGGGCCGTGAGCCAGGTGAAGGGGGACAACCTGCATTTCGTCCCGATTCCCTATAGCGGGCCGCTGCAGAGCGATTATCTGCCGTCCGTGCTGAAGGCCGAGGACTATCCCTCGCTGATCCCGCCCGGTGGCCGTGTCGACACCGTCGCGGTGCCGGCGATCCTGGCTGCCTACAACTGGTCGCCGAAGACCGAGCGATACGGCAAGGTTGAGCATTTCGTGAAGATATTCTTCGACCGCCTGAAGTCGCTGCAGCAGCCGCCGTTCCATCCGAAGTGGAAGGAGGTCGTGCTGAGCGCACCCTTGAAGGGCTGGACGCGCTTCCCGGCCGCCCAGGAATGGCTCGACAGGAATTCCACCGTAGCTTCGGACACGCGCCAGAAATTCGAGCAGTTCATGGCCGCGCAGGCCCGCGACAACGGCGGACAGCACGCGCGACCGGCGGAGGACGACACGGCGCTCTACCAGCAGTTCCTGAAGTGGAAGGAAAGCCAGCCGGGCGCCAGCCGCTAGAGCGCGATGACTTTCCTTCGAATCGTCATCCCGCTCTATCTCTTTGATTTGAGCATGATCTTTTCGGAAAACCGGTACCCACTTTTCCGGATCATGCTCTAGGTCTGCCACGCCGGGCCGCGTCAAAAAGGGGCGATCCGTACGGACAGATAAGGAAAAGGCCGCCTTCTTTTACGGGAAGGCGGCCTTTTTGAATCGTACGCCGGCTTCGCCTCACGCCGCCGCGTTCGGGAAGCGGTAGCTCTTGAACTGGTCGCGCAACGCGGTCTTCAGGATCTTGCCGGTCGCGGTGTGGGGAATGCCGTCGACGAAGGCGACGTCATCGGGCATCCACCATTTGGCGATCTTGCCGTCCATGAATTTCAGGATGTCCTCGCGCGTCGCGTTCTGGCCGGCCTTGAGCTGAACGATCAGGAGCGGGCGCTCGTCCCATTTGGGATGATAGACGCCGATCACGGCGGCTTCCGCGATCGCGGGGTGGGCGACCGCGAGGTTTTCCAGGTCGATCGAGGAAATCCATTCGCCGCCGGACTTGATGACGTCCTTGGAGCGGTCGGTGATCCGCATGTAGCCATGCTCGTCAATCGTCGCGACGTCGCCGGTGTCGAAGAAGCCCTCGTCGTCGAGGATATTGGTATCGACCTTGAAATAGGCCTTGGCGACGGCGGGGCCGGCCACCTTGAGGCGGCCGAATGTCTTGCCGTCCCACGGCAGTTCCTTGCCGGCATCGTCGGTGATCTTCATCTCGACGCCGAACGGCGGATAGCCCTGGGTCTGCAGGATGTCGAGCCGCTCCTCACCGGTGAGTTCGGCAAACGGCGGCTTCTGCGCGGCGACGGTGCCGATCGGGCTCATCTCGGTCATGCCCCAGGCGTGGCGCACGCGAATGCCCATGTCGACGAACGACTTGATCATCGAGCGCGGCATCGCCGAGCCGCCGCAGACCACGCTCTTCAGGTGGGGCAGCTTCAGATTGCCTGATGCCATGTGGTTGAGCAGCATCAGCCACACCGTCGGCACGCCGGCGGTGTGCGTGACCTTCTCGGTGTCGAGAAGTTCATAGACCGAAGCGCCGTCGAGCTTGGCGCCCGGCATCACGAGCTTGGTGCCCATCGAGGGCGCGGAGAAGGCGATGCCCCAGCTGTTGGCATGGAACAACGGCACCACCGGCAGCATTGTCTCGGCGGCGCTGGTGCCGAGGGCGTCGACATTGTTGGCCATCAGCCCGTGCAGCACGTTGGAGCGGTGAGAATACAGCACGCCTTTTGGATCGCCCGTGGTGCCCGAGGTGTAGCACATCGCGGCTGCGGTGTTTTCGTCAAAGTCCTTCCATGTGAACTTGCCGTCGGCTTCCGCGATCCAGTCCTCATAGGCGACCGCGTTCTTCAGCGTGGTCTGCGGCATGTGGGCCTTGTCGGTCAGCACGATGTAGCGTTCGACGCTCGGCAACTGGGCGGCGATCTTTTCCAGGATCGGAACGAAGGTGATGTCGACCATCACGACGCGGTCCTGCGCGTGGTTGATGATCCAGGCGATCTGGTCGGGGAACAGCCGCGGATTGACGGTGTGGCAGATCGCGCCGATTCCCATGATGCCGTACCAGGCCTCGAGATGGCGCCAGGTATTCCAGGCGATGGTGGCGACGCGGTCACCGAGCTTGATGCCGTCGCGGTCCAGCCGTTGCGATACTTTCAGCGCGCGTGCATGAATTTCGGCGTAATTGGTGCGATGAATGGGGCCTTCGACCGACCGCGTGACGACCTCTTGGGTGCCGTGATACTTCGCCGCGTGTTCGATAATCCGATGGCACAGCAAAGGCCAGTCTTGCATCAATCCGAGCATACGCACGTCCCTCCGATGGTTTTGTTCGTTGCCGCACGATCCGCCGGCTCTACGGGCGGACCGCGGGTTTGGTTCATGGAATTGACATGAACTTTAGCGCGCAGAACGCAAGCCGAAAATGGGCTAATGGCACCTTTCGCCGCATTGGAGCGGCAATGGTTACCGTTGCCGTCGCGGCGGTCCTGATTGGCATGCCAGTCGAGCCGGCCGGGGCGGCGAAACGGTCTCACGCTGCGCCGTGGGACGATCTGTTCAGGCATTTATCGCCAAGGCCGACGGCGCGCCGTGCGGCGGTGGCGGTGCCCATGCCCAAGCCGCGTCCGTCTGACGCCCCATCAGCCGAGCGCGACAAGTCGGACAAGGAGCAACAGGCTTCTCCTCCGAACGGCAAGCCCGGCGAGCAGGCCGCCCCCGCACCGCTGCCCGTGCCGCAGCCATCGGCCTGCCGGCTGGCGTTGACCGACCAGGTCGCCATTGCGCCCAGCATCCCCGACATCAAGGGTGCCGGCGGCTGCGGCGGCGAGGACCTGGTGCGGCTGGAGGCGATCGTGCTGCCGGACAAGCGGCTGGTTTCGGTGAAGCCGGCGGCGATCCTGCGCTGTCCCATGGCGTCTGCGCTGGCCGAATGGGTCCGCAGCGACATCGCGCCGCTGGCGGAGCGCCTCGGCAGCACCATCTCCGATCTCGACAATTTCGACTCGTTCGAGTGCCGCGGCCGCAACCGTATCGTCGGCGCCAAGCTCTCCGAGCACGGCCGCGCCAATGCGCTCGACGTTCGCGCCTTCAAGTTCGCCGACGGCAGCTTGATCTCGCTGACCGACCGCACCGTGCCCCGGGGACTGCGCGAGAGTGTGCTGCATTCCGCCTGCACGCGATTCTCGACGGTGCTGGGTCCAGGCTCGGACTGGTACCACGAGGACCATATCCACCTCGACCTGATGGAACGGCGCAACAATTACCGGATCTGCCAGTGGGATGTGTTGGATCCGCTGCCGCAGAAAGCGCCGCTACTGCCGGCCGAGCGGCCCGACGAAGCGCCGCCGCGCGAGGTCGCCGCCAAGCCGGACGATGCCAAATCTGATGCTGCCAAATCTGATGCTGCCAAGGCGCATGGTGCCGAGCCCGAAGCCCAAAAGTCGGATGTCGACAAATCGAAGGAGGCCGAGCCGCCGCGCGAGGAGAAGCCGGCAAAGAAAAAGCGCCGGCAAAACCGGCGCTCTTGATCTTCGACCGCGGTATTTTCGACCTGCGGCGTAACCGGCGTCGGCTACTGCGGCATCGGGCCGCTGCCGCCGCCGCCCTGCAGCGCCATCTTGGAATTGTACGGCGAGTCACCCTGCTTGGGCTCAAGCACGACGACCACCGTGCCCTGCTTCACCCGGCTGTAGAGGTCGATGACGTCCTCGTTGGTCATGCGGATGCAGCCCGAGGAGATCGAGGCGCCGATATATTCCGGCTGGTTGGTGCCGTGGATGCGAAACAGCGTGTCCTTGTTGCCCTGATAGAGATAGAGCGCGCGAGCGCCGAGCGGATTGTCGACGCCACCAGGCACCGAGGCGGGCAGGCCTTCGATACGCTTGTGAATCTCGGCCGTCGGCGTCCATTTCGGCCATTCGGCCATGTTGCCGACACGGGCGATGCCGGAGAAGGCGAGGGCTTCCTCGCCGACGGTGACGCCGTAACGGATCGCCTTGCCGCCATCCTGAACCAGATAGAGGTAGTGGTTGTCGGAATCGACCACGATGGTGCCGGGCAGCTCCTTGCGGTGATAGTCGACGATGGCGCGGCGGAACGGCTCTGCCGGCGCAACCGCGGCGTAGCGCGCCTTGGCGAGCTGGGCCTTGTCGTTCGGCTTGAGGGTGGCTTCAGGGGCGGCCTGATAGGTGGTTGCCGGCATGCAACCGGATAATGCAAGGCCGGCGGCGAGCAACCCCAGGATAACTTTCAGCGACGACATGGTACACTTCCAATCGAAAGTCCGGCGTTCACAGCAACAATGTTGCGCCTTAAACGCGACGATTCCATTAAGCGCACTATCCGCAAAAACCGGCAGATATGCCAGCATTAGCACGCTCGTTTCGCGCTGCGGAAGCGCGGCTGTGGCTTTTATGCCGCAAGTTTTGCGACATCCGGTTGATTTCTGGGCAGGCGGTGCACCGGGGTCAAACCGTTGCCGCGCCGGCGCCGCCTCACTGCCACAAATATGGATCGGCGGTTAATGCGCGGGTCATGAAGCGCTTGCCAGAATCGGGTTTAGTGGCACTGGCTGCAGGTGGCGTTTTCAAGCGAAGCAGGTACCGGTTCGCATCAAGAAGGCGCGTCGAGACGAGAGATTGCCGCCCTGTATCGGAGTTGCCCATGTTTTCGGTGTTTGTTCCCTCCGAATCCTCGCTGAAGAAGCACCCGGTCACCGACCCGTCGCTGTTGCCGGACAATGCGGTCTGGATCGACCTGTTGAACCCGACGATGGAGGAAGACCGGGCGGTCGAGCGGTTGGCCGGGATCGCGGTGCCGACCCGGGAAGACATGCAGGAGATCGAGATTTCCAGCCGGCTCTATATTGAGAACGGCGCCCGCTACATGACCGCGACGCTGATGTGCCAATCCGACACCGATATGCCGAAAACGACGGCCGTCACCTTCATCCTCGCCGGTCACCGCCTGGTCACGGTGCGCTACGACGAGCCGAAGCCGTTCGCCCTGGTGGAGCACAAGCTGGCGCGCTCCTGCATGCCGGGGATATCGGGCGAGATGGTGCTGATGGAACTTCTGGATGCGGTGATCGACCGCTGCGCCGACATTCTGGAGCGCGCCGGCGCCGACGTCGATCAGGTCTCCCACGACATCTTCGAGCCCGAAAGCGAGCGCCACGGCCAGGCCAAGCGATATTCCCAGATCCTGATCGCGATCGGGCGCAAGGGGGATCTGACCTCCAAGGTCCGCGAGAGCCTGGTCTCGATCGGCCGCGTCGTCACCTTCCTGTCGGCGGTGGTGGAAGGCGTCAAATGGTCCAAGGACATGCGCGAGCAGCTCAAGACCATGCAGCGCGACGTCGTCTCGCTGACCGACCATTCGTCCTATCTCTCCAACAAGATCACCTTCACGCTCGACGCCATGCTCGGCGTGGTCAATCTCGAGCAGAACAACATCATCAAGCTGTTCTCGGTGATGGCCGTCGTCCTGATGCCGCCGACGCTGATCGCCTCGATCTACGGCATGAACTTCAAGGCGATGCCGGAACTCGAATGGGCGCACGGCTATCCGATGGCGCTCGTCATGATGCTCATGGCAGCCGTGCTGCCGTACTTGCTATTCAAGTGGAAGAAGTGGCTGTAAGACAGCAGTTCCCTGCAGTTCCGCACCTGCGAAGATCGGCTCAATTCCACCGCTAAAATTTGAGCAGTGCGCTGAACGAATGATCGAAACTTGTCTGCGATAACGTGTCTCTCAGGCCGCGAGGATCCCATGGTTGAGAAACTCATAATGTCGCCACGCAACGTCATCGATCTTGCGCGCTATCAGCAGGACCGCGTCGTTGGCAAGGCGCAGGCGTTCTCGGCGCGGCTTTGCCGGCACTGCGGTGCCGTGCTGGCGGACGGCGAGAGCGAGGACGAGTGTTCGAGCACGTTCAATGTCGATGCGGCGTCTATTCTGCGCACGGCGCAACGAAAAATTTACGCGGAGTGAATAGCGCGAGACCGGCGATCTCGCCGCGTCCTAAACGTGCTGGCCGCCGTTGATGTGGATCTCGGCGCCGTTCACGTAGGAACTGGTTTCCGTGCACAGCACATAGATGATCTTGGCCACCTCGTCCGGCGTGCCGAGCCGGTGCATCGGAATCTGCTGCTCGACGATTTTCTCGGTGCCCGGCGACAGGATCGAGGTGTCGATCTCGCCCGGCGCGATCGAGTTGACGCGGACGCCGACGCGGCCGAAATCGGAGGCCATTTCCCGCGTGAGTGAAGCCAGCGCCGCCTTCGAGGTCGCATAGGCGACGCCGGCGAACGGGTGCACGCGCGAGCCCGCGATCGAGGTGACGTTCACCACCGCGCCTTTGGCGTGCTTCAATTCCTCGATCAGTCCGCGCGCCATCATGATCGGCGCGAAGAAGTTGACGCGAAACACATGGCTCCAGGTATCGATGTCGGTATCCATGGTGCCGAGCCGGCCGCCGCCCGGGCCCTTCGGCGAAATCGCGGCGTTGTTGACCAGCGCATGCAGTTCGTCGTTCTCCAGCCGCCTGCGGATCTCCGAGATCGCACGCGTGGTGTCGGCGTGGTCGGCGAGGTCGACCTCGATGTGGTCCTCCGGTCCGGCGCCCCACGGACAGATTTCCGGAAAGGCGTGCCGCGAGCAGGTGATGACGCGCCAGCCGGCCGAGGAGAACCGGATCGCGGTGGCGTGGCCGATGCCGCGACTGGCACCGGTCAAGAGTAGCGTGCGCCGCGGCGCGTTTGATGAAGAAGGCATGTAGGTCTTTCAGCTTTGAACAGCGTCTAGGCTCGTGGCATCAGGGATACAGCCGCACCTTGCTCCAGGCTTGCGCCGGCGCATCGCGGCGGAATTCGATGCGGTCGTGCAGGCGGAACGGGCGGTCGTGCCAGAATTCGAAACGCTGCGGCTCGATGCGCCAGCCGCTCCACCCTTGCGGGCGCGGTACTTCGCCGATCATGTGTTTGGCGGCGACTAGCGCGATCGCCTGCTCGAAGGCAAAGCGGCTCTCCAGCGGCTGCGACTGCTTGCTGGCCCAGGCGCCGATCTGCGCCTGCTTCGGCCGCGTGGCGAAATAGGCGTCGGCTTCCTGATCCGTCACCGGCGAAACGTTGCCGCGGATGCGGACCTGACGGCGCAGCGACTTCCAGTGAAATAGTAAAGCCGCCTTAGGATTTGCGGCGAGTTCGCGGCCCTTCTGGCTGGCGATGTGGCTGTAGAACACGAAACCATCCGCATCATAGCCCTTCATCAGCACCATCCGGACATCCGGCAGGCCGTCGCCATCGACGGTCGCCAGCGCCATCGCGTTGGGATCGTTCGGCTCGGACTTCACGGCTTCCGCAAACCACTCGGCGAACAGCGCAAACGGTTCCTCGGCCGCGGTAAAATCACCCGATGTTAACGGTGCCGGGTGTTTGATGGAGGTCGTGTCCGTCATGGCAGGAGTCCCAGTTGCGCACCCTCGCGTCCCAGAGCGCGTTGCAGCCCCGGTGCGGGCTCGCCCTATATAGGGCATGGGGACGCGTTGGCCTATCGGCGATCGGGCCGGGCGGCGCGGTGATGACCTTGATTTTGATTGGTCTCGGCGCGGGCGGCTGCAGCCTCTCGCGGCCGGACGCCTACGCCAGGATGGAGGCCGCCGACTTCACGGGTTCGCTGACCAAGCAACCGGGTGCGCCGCCGGCGCCGACCGAGAGCGATCTTGCCTTTGCACGCACCGCCGCCTCCGACGTGCTGACCAAGGGCGACAAGGATTCCAGCCAGCCTTGGGAAAATCCGGAAACCGGCGCGCGCGGTTCGGTGACGCCGCTGTCCCAGGCCTATTCCGCGGAAGACGGCCGCACCTGCCGGGATTTCCTGGCGAGCTATGTCAATGGCCGCGCGGAAAGCTGGTTGCAGGGCGCGGCCTGCAAGGCCAGCCATGGCCGATGGGAAATCCAGACGATCAAGCCCTGGACCAGGGGATAACCGGAAAGGTTTTCGAGGAAAGCCTTTCAAGGTAGTTGCAAAAATGCAACTGGCTCCCCAGATGAAGCCAAAGCGGGCGAATTGGCCTAAGCTTCAACAACCGAATTCCCGTGAAGGAGACCTGACGGATGCGCGACCCCTATGAGGTCTTGGGGGTGCCGCGGGGCGCCAGCGCTGCGGCGATCAAGAGTGCCTATCGCAAGCTCGCCAAGAAGCATCACCCCGACAACAACAAGAACGATCCGAAGGCGGCTGCACGCTTTTCCGAGATCAATTCGGCCAACGAGATCATCGGCGACGAGGACAAGCGCAAGCAGTTTGACCGCGGCGAGATCGACGCCGACGGCAAGCCACGCTTTCAGGGATTTCCCGGCGGCGACCCGCGCGGCCGCCCCGGCGGACCCGGTGGACCTGGCGGCTTCGAGTCCTACAGCTTTCGCACCGGTGGCGGTCCCGGCGGCGCGGGCGGGGCGGGCTTTGAGGATATCCTCAACAGCATGTTCGGCGGCGCGGCCAGGGGCGGACGTCCGGGCGGTGGCCGGACCTTTGAATTCGACACCGGCGGGATCGGCCTCGATCTCGATCTGAACGTCGCGATGACGGTGTCGCTGGAAGAGGCGGTCAAGGGCGGCGAAAAGCGCGTTCGCCTGCCGACCGGCAAGGAGCTCAACGTCAGGATTCCGGCAGGCGTCATCGCCGGCCAGCAGATCCGGCTGAAGGGGCAGGGCGAAACCGCGCCGGGCCATCCGCCGGGCGATCTCCTGATTACGGTCAGCATCGCGCCGCATCCGTTTTTCAAGGTCGACGGCAGCGATTTGCGTCTGGATCTGCCCATTACGCTCTATGAAGCGGTGCTGGGCGGCAAGGTCCGGGTACCGACGCTCGGCAGCGCGGTGGAACTGTCGATTCCGAAAAATACTTCCAGCGGCCGCATTTTCCGCCTCAAAGGCAAGGGTTTGCCCAAGGCGGGGGGAACCGGAGACCTGTTTGTCACCACCCGAATTATTCTGCCCGACGGGAACGATGCCGAGCTCGAGGCATTGATGGAAAAGTGGCGCGGCGGCCACCCCTATAATCCGCGCAGCGATTTCGGCTGAGTCGAGTGATTCGGCTGCGATTCGCGGCACGAAAACACGTGTTGAACCGTACGGGGCCTGGCAGGAATTTTTCCCAAAGAACCGGCTATTTCCTGGAAAACAAAGGGTTTCCTGGAAAAAGGGGCGGCCTCGAAAGGGGGACCAGCGCGGTACCAAACCCCGATCGAGGCCGCTTGCGCCGATCGGCGGATCGAGCGCTACTCATTTTCGCGTGATCACCCGGTGCATTAATGAGACGCGCCCGTGTTTTGATTCCAGATTTTCGATGTCAGAATTGGGACAAGTCGGCGCGGTGTTGCCTATCCGCCGCTTTTCTTGCCGGAAGCCCGGATCGAGCGCAACGAAGGGACGCTCCGGCTGCGACGCGAATCCCGGGTTTCGCTTCCGCTTCACCCGGGCTGCCCGTCACCCCGGGCTTCAGGTTAGCCCTTCTTTTCCATCTGGTCGTAGACCGCCTGGGCGATCTGGGTCAGCCGGCCCCGGTCGGCGCCGGTCGACACCACGGCATAGACGACGCCGTCATCGGCCCAGAACAGCGTGCTTTCATTGCCTTCCGCCGCGAAGCGCATCTGCGTCGCCTCGGCGTCCGATTTCGCGGTGTAGATCGTGAAGCGTTCGCCGGAGGCGCTCTCATACATCATGAAGGATGCCGGCCCCGCGGAACCCGGCAACAGCCGCCCGCCGACCAGCTTCAACCCGGCGCCTGCCAGTTCCGGCGCGCGGACGGCCCAGCCGCAGCGCTTGGTCAGCCATTGCTGCAGATGGCTGCGTTCGCTGCCCGGCACCTCGACGGGATGGCGCACTTCCACCACGTAAAGCCGGTGCGCTTCGATCGCGTTCACCGTCAGATTTTGGAAGGGAGAGGGCTCTGCCGCGGCGCCGCGCGCGAACCAGCCGACGCTGCCGCCCACAATGAACGCCGCCAGCGTGGCCGCGATCGCGCCGTACACCCATTTGCGCGGCTGCCGCACCAGCCGCTCGATATCGAGCCGCTTCGGTATCGCTTCGTCGATCACCGAATTGTACCTCTCATGCAGCGCGTCCGCCATCGCGCGCCACGACTGCACCCGCGCGGCATCGTCGGGATGCGAGGCGAGCCACGCCTCGACGTCGCTGCGCCGTTCCGCCGGCAGCTCGTTGTCGACGTAAGCATGCAGCTCGTCCTCGGTGACGGGAATGTTGCGATTGGTCATTGTCGTCGTCTCTGTCTATTCCTGGTCTGTCTGTGCATCACGGTCTGTCTGTGCATCACGCATGCCACTCGCATCTTCATTTCACCCGCCGCAGCGCCGTACGCTCGCCCTCGAGCGAAGCTTTGACATGCGCGCGGGCGCGGGCAAGCCGGGACATTACGGTGCCGATCGGCACGCCCTGGATGTCGGCGACCTCGCGGTAGCTCAGTCCTTCCAGCATCACCAGGAGCAGCACCGAGCGCTGTTCTTCCACCAGCGTTGCCAGCGCGCGGGCGATATCGCGGCCCTCGGCCTCGGTACCGCTGGCGTCGGGGTTGTTGTCGAGCAGCGGCATGAATTGCGGCCGCCGTGCCAGCGATCGCCGCCGGTTCTTGTTCAAATTGGTCAGGATCGTATAGAGCCAGCTCCTGACGTCGCCGCCAAGAAACAGCCGTTCCGAACGCAACGCGCGCACCAGCGTATCCTGCACCAGATCGTCGGCGATGTCGGCATCGCGCGCGAGCGCGCGTGCATAGCGGCGGAGCGCCGGAATCATGGCCTCAACACTTTGACGAAACGCGCTCATCGGTACCAGATTGCAAGAGTTGCAAGAGTCATGAGGCGCGAACGCCTTACCCAACATAACACCCAATCGGCGCGTCTATTCCAGTCATCGCGGCCTACCGAAAACAGCGTTAATCCGAACGGCAGATTTGGGCTCGACCGCGCCGGAGTGCTGGTGTACCTCCACGTCCAGAACAAGCTCGCCATCTATGTTTTCCGAGCAAGGAATAGCCTGATAGTCCGATGCCAGCGCCCGTGATCTATTACATCCGCCATGGCGAGACGTCGTGGAACGCGCAAGGCAGGCTGCAAGGCACGCAGGACGTTTCGCTGAACGATCTCGGTCGCAAGCAGGCGGCCGATGCCGGCAATGTCCTCGCCGATCTCCTCAAGCGCGATGGCCGCGACAGCGCTGCGCTGCCGTTCGTTGCAAGCCCGCTTGGCCGGGCGCGGGCGACGATGGAATTGGTGCGCGGCGCCCTGAAACTTCCGCCGGAAAAATATGCGCTCGACGATCGTCTGCGCGAGATCGGCTACGGCGTCTGGGAGGGTTCGACGCTGGCCGAGATGCAGGCCGCCGATCCCGTGCTCTATGCCAGACGGCTGACGGCGAAATGGACGATGGCGCCAGAAGGCGGCGAGACCTACGCGGAAGTGCAGCACCGGATGCGCGACTGGTACGATTCCGTCGAAAGCGACACCGTCGCCGTGGCCCATGGCGGCACGGCGCGGGCGCTGATGGTGGCGCTCGGCATCGAAACGCCGGCCAGTGCCGCCGACCTCCTGATCGAGCAGGGCGCGGTCTACGTGTTCCGCGACGGGGGTTTGAAGAAATATAGTTAACCAGTCTCCGTCATGCCCGGGCTTGTCCCGGGCATCCACGTCCTTCCTTCCGCGGAGCAAGACGTGGATGGCCGGGACAAGCCCGGCAATGACGGCTGAATGGGCATTTGACCGACGTAAACAATCAACATAAATGCTGATTGTTTACGTCGACGAGCGTATCTAACCACCATGTCCCACAACACCTTCGGCCATCTGTTCCGGGTCACGACCTTCGGCGAAAGCCACGGGATCGCGATCGGCTGCGTGGTCGACGGCTGCCCGCCGCTGATCCCGCTGACCAACGAGGATATCCAGCACGATCTGGATCGCCGCCGTCCGGGACAATCGCGCTTCACGACCCAGCGCCAGGAGCCCGACGCAGTCAAGATCCTGTCCGGCGTGATGGCGCATCCCGAGACCGGCGTGCAGGTGACGACGGGAACGCCGATCGCGCTGCTGATCGAGAACACCGACCAGCGCTCCAAGGACTATTCCGAGATCAAGGACAAGTTTCGCCCCGGCCACGCCGACTTCACCTATGAGGCCAAATACGGCCTGCGCGATTATCGGGGCGGCGGACGCTCGTCGGCGCGCGAGACGGCGACGCGCGTCGCGGCCGGCGCTATCGCACGCAAAGTCCTGCGTGACGTGAAGGTGCGCGGCGCGCTGGTGCAGATGGGCCCGCACAAGATCGATCGCGACAAATGGGACTGGGACGAGATCGCGCGCAATCCGTTCAATTGCCCGGACAAGGACAAGGCCGCGTTTTTCGAGCAGTATCTCGACGGCATCCGCAAGAGCGGCTCCTCGATCGGCGCCGTCATCGAAGTGGTCGCTGAAGGCGTGCCGGCGGGGTGGGGCGCACCGATTTACGCCAAGCTCGACGGCGAACTGGCGGCGGCGATGATGAGCATCAACGCGGTGAAGGGCGTCGAGATCGGCGCAGGTTTTGGCGCCGCCGAATTGTCGGGCGAGGAAAACGCCGACGAAATGCGTACCGGCAACAACGGCACGCGCTTCCTCTCCAACAATGCCGGCGGCGTGCTCGGCGGCATCTCCACCGGGCAGCCGGTGGTGGTGCGCTTTGCGGTGAAGCCGACCTCGTCGATCCTGTCGCCGCGCCAGACGGTCGATCGCATCAGGCGCCGACACCGACATCATGACAAAAGGCCGCCATGACCCCTGCGTCGGCATCCGCGCCGTGCCGGTGGGCGAGGCGATGATGGCCTGCGTGCTGGCGGATCACTTCCTGCGCCATCGCGGGCAGGTTGGCCGCGGTTAAAGCCGGTAGGGCATGCGGATGCCAGGATCTCCGACTGCAAAATCCCTGGTATTGCGTGTGACGAGAAGCATCGCGTGTACCTGTGCCGTTGCCCAGATAATTGCGTCGGGCAATTTGATGTGATGGTTGCGGCGCAGGCTGACAGCGCGCTCTGCAATCGCCTCGTCGAGCGCAATGATATCGAATGTGCTCAAAAAACTGCGCGTCGTATCCTCGACATCTTCGGTAGCCCCGACCATTACCTCCATCCATGTGACGATACTGACGGCTTTGGCCTCGTAGCGTCGAAGCTCAGTGCGCGCCTGCGGAACGGCATTGAGGTAGTCGACGAGAATGTTGGTGTCGAACAGCGCTTTCACCATTCGCCACGCATTTTTTCCTGATAGGCCAAGCCGTCGATCTTGCGTTTGCCCCATAGACCGAACGCATCGCCGCTCTGCTTTTCGCTTCGCTTTCCGAGATAGTCATCGATCGCCTGACGGATCAAGGACGCACGAGATCGCTTCTCCTTTTTTGACAATTCGTCCAGCGCTCGCATTTGGCTGTCGCCGAGATCGACCAGTGTGCGCATCCCCTAATCTCCGATATATGATATCAATGCCATATATCATAATGGGGCGATTGTTCAATCCCTCACTGCATGGCGTCCGCGATCTTTTCCGCCGCCATCAGCACCGGGAAATTGGTGTTGGCGCACGGCACCACCGGGAAGATCGAGGCGTCGACCACCCGCAATCCCTGCACGCCCTTGACGCGGCCTTGGCCGTCGACGACCGCCATCGGATCGTCCGCCCGGCCCATTCGGCATGAGCAGGAGGCATGCCATACGCCGATCGCCGCCTTGCGCACGAAGGCTTCGAGCGCCTCGTCGTCGTTCATCACCTGCTCGAACGTAAAACCTTCGACGACGAAATTGTCGATCATGTAGTGGCGCAGCGCGGCCGGCCCGTCCATCAGCTTCGCGGCGATGGCGGTGAGAATCTTGTTCCTGGTGTTGACCACGCCGATCTTGCGCACGCGGTCGGAATAGGCAGCCGGGAATGGCTTGTCGGTCACCGCCTTGAGCGGCGCGCTCATCTGCAAGCCCGCCATCTTGCGAAAGCCGCTCATCAGCCGGTCGAGATCGCGCCGGTCCGACAGCAGGTTGAACTCGACGATCGGCTCTTCCCGCGGGTCGCGCGAGGCGAGCTTGACCTGACCGGTCTCCGAATAGGTCTTGTTGACGAAGGTGAGCAGCGAGCCGATCTGCTCGCCGACCGAATGCCAGGCCGACTTGGTGAGGACAACGACGAACATGTCGCCGGCGGGGATGCCCGGAAGCCCCGAGGAGTAACGCAGGCCCATCTGCATATGGCGCCTGGTGTGCGCGTTCATGCGCGCGCCACGACGGACATACGATGACAGCGAGATCGAGGGATGGTCCATCAGGCGCTGGCCGACGCCGGCGAGGCCGGCCAGCACCGGAATGCCCATGTCCCGGAGATGCCCGACCGGTCCGATGCCCGCGCGCAACAGATGCGCCGGCGAATGAATGGCGCCGGACGAGAGGATGATTTCACGACCGCGGAACTCCTGCTCGCGGCCATCGACCAGCGCCTTGACGCCGACGCATTGCGTGCCTTCGAACAGCAACTCCTTCACTTGCGTGTTGGTCGATATGGTCAGGTTGGCGCGCTGGCGCGTCGCGCGATCGAGATAGCCCATGGCGGCCGAGACCCGTTGCTCGTCCTGGTTGGAGTGCGTCACCGGGAAGTAGCCGTCGACGAACTCGCCGTTCTGGTCCGGCAGGAATTTGAAGCCGGCTTGCTTGCAGGCCTCGGCCATCGCCTGCGAATGCTTGGTCCAGTGCGCTTGCGGAATGCGGCGGACGGGAATGCGGCCATCCTTGCCATGGTAAGGCCCGTCGAAATCGAGGTCGTGCTCGACTTTCTTGAAGTAGGGCAGCACATCGTCCCAGCTCCAGCCCGTGGCGCCGCGCGCTTCCCACTCGTTGTAATCGGTCGGCGCGCCGCGGTTGGCCATCTGGCCGTTGATCGAGGACCCGCCACCCAGCACGCGCGCCTGCTCATATTTCCGCAACGGCGGCCTGGCCTCGTCGGGATTGTTGTGGCTGACGACCTGGGTGGTGACCTTTAGTTCGGTCCAGTGGAAGCGCGGATCGAAATACGCCGTTCCCGGATAGCTGTCGCGAATTTCCGGTGGTTCGTTGCCGGGCGGCGTGTCCTGGCCTGCTTCGCAGAGCAGGACCTTGCTGGCGCTCTTCGCGGAGAGGCGGTGGGCCATGACCGAGCCCGCCGACCCGCCGCCGACGATGATGAAGTCGTACACTTTGACGTTTCCTCTTGTTTTTGCACCGTAAGGCTAGCGCAGCTCCGTCGTCGGGTCACGCCGGTTGTCGTTGCGAGCGTGCTTGACGTTTCACGGCGTTGCGCGGCAAATACCGGCGCCATGGATGCATCGAAACTGCAGGAGCTGACCGATTGGCTGATCGACGGCGGCAGATCCGCGACCAGCCCGATCCGATTCATGGCCGAGTGCTGCGAACGGATGGTCGCGGCGGGGCTGCCGCTCTGGCGTATCGGTGTCTTCGTCCGCACGCTGCATCCCGAGATCTACGGGCGCAATTTCATCTGGAAGCCGGGTTCCGAGGTCGAGGTCGGCACGGTGGACTACCATATCCTGGAGTCACCGGATTTTCACACCAGCCCGCTGAAGATCGTTTTCCAGCAGGGGCTGGAGGTTCGAGCCCGCACCGATGATATCAGGAGCAAGCGCTTTCCGATCATCGACGAACTTCGCGCCGAAGGTGTCACGGATTATATCGCGCTGCCATTGCCCTTCGTCGACGGCACGGTGAACGCATCGAGCTGGACCACCAAGCAGCCGGGCGGATTTACGGAAGAACAATTGGCGGCGCTACGAAGGATCGTGACGCCGCTGGCGCGCGTGATCGAGATCATTAGCCTGACGCGTACCGCGGCGAGCCTTTTGGACACCTATGTCGGCAACCGCGCGGGCGAGCGCATCCTGGGCGGCCAGATCAGGCGCGGTCACACCGAGACCATGAATGCCGCGATCTGGCTGTCCGACCTGCGCGGCTTCACCTCATTGTCCGATCGTGTGCCGGCGGAAACCGTGGTCGACGTCCTGAACAATTACTTCGACTGCCAGGTGACCGCGATCCGAAATCATGGCGGCGAAGTGCTGAAATACATGGGCGACGGCCTGCTCGCGGTTTTCCCGATCGACGAATATGTCGGCGACGAGCAGCAGGTCTGCAGCCACGTGCTCGAAGCCGCCCACGAATCCCGCGCCAGCGTCGCCGAACTGCAATACCCGATCGGCGACGCCGTCGAACGGTTTCGCTTCGGTGTCGCCCTGCATGTCGGGCGGATTCTCTACGGCAATATCGGCGGCGGCAACCGGCTCGACTTCACCTGCATCGGCCCCGCCGTGAACCTCGCAGCACGGCTGGAAAAGATCGCCAGCCAGACCAAACGCACCATCGTGGCGTCGGAAGGATTTGCCGGCATCTGCCGGGGAGGGTGGAGCGATCTCGGCGAGTTTCCGGTTGCCGGCTTCGCAAAGGCTGCGCGCGTCTACGGCCTCGTCGACGAGACGTCCGCGGCATGAGGAACTCCGTAGCCGGATGGAGCGAAGCGCAATCCGGGATTCGCGATTCCGCTATTCTTCCGGCTCGGTGGTGAACAGCAGCGGATAGCCCTTGGCGCGGCCGGCGTCGGTGGCGCGCGTCGCCTTGGTCTCGGCGACGTCCTTTGTGAACACGGCGACCACGCAGACGCCGCGGCGGTGCGCCGTGATCATCACCTTGTGGGCCTGGTCCTCGGTCATGCGGAATTCGGCCTTCAGCACCGTGACGACGAATTCGCGCGGCGTGTAGTCGTCATTGATCAGGATGACCTTGTGCAGGCGCGGCCGCTCGGTTTTGGTTTTGACCTTTGTTTTGGGCGTGACGGTGGTATCGGCCATTCCAGCGAAATCCCGAGGCGAGCGATTTTTGACGCGTCCGCCGCGCCCAGTTGGCGCGGCAGTCCGTCAGACGCTGCGCCATGGCTGATCGCCGCGGCCGACGGCCGTCTCGATCAGTTTACAGGCTCCGGGCCGGTCCTGAAACTGCGTTTGCCGAGAGTTTCAGCTCGATCAGGGCAGCCGTGCGCATCAACGGCGGCAGCCTGTCATTTGCGGGAAGTTTTGGCGCGCGTAACCATGATCGTGCCAATGCGGCCGTTCTTCCTGGCCGGCCGCATCGCATCTGTCGCGCCTGGCGCTGCAATCGTTCAATTCGGAGCCGGATACCGGATAAGCGCATCGCCGCGCGGAACCAGCCGCGCATATCGGCTGTCCGTGGACCAAGCTCGATCCTAAAGCGAATGTGAAGGACAAATGATTTCAGCGCTTTGCGCCGGCCGCTTTGCATGTCACCATCACTGTCGTTCGACGGGAGGGCCGCAATGCGCTGGTATGTCTCGATCGGGGTCGTGCTTGTAGCGGGCGTGCTCGCCGGCGGCGACGTGGCGGGTTTTGCCGCGCCGTATCAGACGAACCGGCCGGGCGAGCAGCCGAACGCCGCCAGCCGTCAACTGGCCGACAAGGAAGCCAATCCGACCGTCGACGTCGAACTGGTTCTGGCCGTCGACGTCTCCTATTCGATGGACATGGATGAACTCGCGCTGCAGCGGGAAGGCTATGCGCAGGCGATCGTCTCCAAGGAATTCTTGCAGGCGCTGAAGAGCGGCCCGAACGGCAGGATCGCGGTCACCTATTTCGAATGGGCGGCCTCCACCGACCAGAAGATCATCATCCCGTGGCGCGTGATCGACGGGCCCGAGACGGCCGACGCCGTTGCCAATGAAATCATCAAGACCCCGATCCGCCGGGCGTCGCGTACCTCGATCTCGGGGGCGATCAACTTCGCCATGCCGCTGTTCGACGAGAATCCGCACCGCGGCCTGCGGCGCGTGATCGACATCTCCGGCGACGGGCCGAACAACAACGGCGTACCCGTCCTTATCGCGCGCGACGCCGCGCTGGAAAAGGGCATCGTCATCAACGGCCTGCCGATCATGGTGAAGGAGCCGTCCTACTCCACCATGGATATCGATAATCTCGATCACTACTACGAGGACTGCGTCATCGGCGGCCCCGGCGCGTTCGTCGTCACGATCAAGGACCGCGAGAAGTTCAAGGAAGCGATCCGCACCAAGCTGCTGCTGGAAGTCGCCGGCCGCACCCCCGAACGCCCGGTCGTCCCGGCCGCCGGCCGTGAAGCGCGCGTCAATTGCATGATCGGCGAGAAGATCTGGCAGGACCGGTGGGGGCGGTGAACGGTTCGTAGCCCCGTTGGCTCGATCCGGGCTACGAGCTCACCTTCTAAATCTTGCCACCAATTCCACATGCGGCGTGTGGCGGAACTGGTCGACCGGGGTGACACCGTCGATCTTGTAGCCGCCGTCGATCAAGATCTTCGCATCGCGCGCGAACGTCGTGACGTTGCATGATACCGCGACCACCACAGGAATCTTGCTGGCCGCGAGCTGCGTCACCTGCGCCTGCGCGCCCTGGCGCGGGGGGTCGAACACGATCGTATCGTAATCGCGCAGTTCCTGCGGCATCAACGGGCGGCGAAATAGATCACGCGCTTCCGCCTTGATCGGCTTCAGCCCTGAGGTGGATGTCGCGGCCTTCTGCAGCGCTGCAACCGCGCCGGCGTCGCTGTCGAAGGCGGCGACACGCGATTTCGCCGCCAGCCGCAGCGCGAAGGGGCCGACGCCGCAGAACAGGTCGGCGATGTATTTGCCGCGCTTGCAATGCTCGGAGACCAGCGCCGCCAGCGTTTCCTCGCCGGCCACCGTTGCTTGCAGAAACGAGCCGGGCGGCAGCGCCACCTGCGCGGCGCCGATCGAAATTGTGGGCGGCGTTCGCATCAAGACCAGCTCGCCGTGGCGCGTCAGCCGCGCCAGCCGATGCTGTTCCGCGATGCGCGACAGCCTTGTGATCATGGCTGATGACAGTGGGCCGGAGCCGCGTACATCGACATCCAACCCGCTGTTGGTTGCCGTGACCTGGATGTCGAGCGGCTTGCCGATCGAGATCAGCGGCTCGGCGATGGCCCAGGCCGCCTCGATCGCGCCGTTTAGACTTGGATCGAGGATCGGGCAGCGGTCGATCGGGATGATGTCGTGCGAACCGGCCGCCGCATAGCCGACCTTGAGCACGTCGTGGGTTCCCAGTCGGGCGTGCAGGGTGATGCGCCGGCGGCCGGCGCCATGGGCATCGAGCAGGGGCGCCACGTCGCAATCGATTCCCACCTGCGCCAGCGTCGTCACCACGAGCTCGCGCTTCCAGGCGCGATAGGGCTCCGCGTCCCAATGCTGGATCGCGCAGCCGCCGCAGATGCCGAAATGCGGACAGAACGGCACGATCCGTTCCACGCTTGCGGCCTCGACATTGAGCAATCGCCGGCGGTCAGGATGATGGCCTGGAACCGGACCGACTTCGATCGTTTCGCCGCCCAGCGTGTACGGCACGTAAATGTTGCCGCCGCCTGACATGGCGACGCCGTCGCCGTGATGGCCGACATGGTCGATGACGAGGCGCTCGGTTTCAGCCACGGCGCGCGCCCATGAAGAATTCGATATTGCCGTCGCCGCCGGTGATCGGCGACGGAAACACCTGGATATCGGTGCAGCCAAGCGAAGTCGCGAATGCCGAGATGTCGTCGCAGATTTCCTGATGCACCATCGCGTTGCGGATGATGCCGTGCTTGGAATGTTTTCGTTCGGCCTCGAATTGCGGCTTGATCAGCGCCAACAGATGCATCGGCGCGGCGGCGAGCGACAGCGCCACCGGCAGCACCGCCTTCAGGGAAATGAAGCTGACGTCGATGACGACGATATCGGGCCGTGCCGGCAGCCGCTTGCCCTCGAACTCGCGGATATCGGTTTCTTCCATCGATACGATCCTGGGATGATCGCGCAGCGAAGGATGCAACTGGCCGCGTCCGACATCGATGGCAAACACAAGGCTCGCGCCGTTTTGCAACAATACCTCGGTGAAGCCGCCGGTGGAGGCGCCGACGTCGAGGCAGACATGGCCCTCGATCTCGATCGGATACAGCTCCAGTGCGCCGGCGAGCTTGACGCCGCCGCGCGAGACGTAAGGGTGCGCGGGCTGCGCGAACAATTCGGCGGTGGCAGCGATCATCTCGGATGCTTTCACCACAGGCCGCCCGTCCGCGGTCACGCCGCCGGCGTCGATCGCGGCGCGGGCGCGGGCACGGCTTTCGAACAGGCCGCGCTCGACCAGGAGCAGGTCCACGCGCTTGCGGGGAGAGGTTTCGCTGTTGCTCGTCTTCGCCAAGGTCTGCCCGATTTGCCTCAGTCCGATTTGTGGGTGGCGCGATCCGCCGCCAGACGAACGCAGGTCTCGAACGAGGTCAGATCGTGCCAGATATCCGCAGGCCGCAGCCGCGGCGTCACCAGTTTAGCACCATGCAGATCGAGCGTGTGGATCATCATCAGGTTGTCGGGCAGTCCGAAATCCTCGACCGTCAGTCCGTCATTGTCGATCAGATGGCCGCCGCTGGCTTTCGTCACCGCAAAGGATCGCGCCACCCGCTCGGCATAAAGGGCGGGATCGTTGCTATAGGCCAGACAGAACCTGCTACGCCCGGCCATGTAGCCGAGTTCATAGACGGTGCCGGCGTCGGCACTGGGGCCGCGAAACGGCGTAAGGTTGGCAATGATCGCATCCGCCGCATCCATCATGGCCTCGTTGCCCCTGAAGATCGCAAGCGAAGCATCGGCGGCGGAAAGATCGACCGCGTTGTCGAGCGGATAGAGCCCGCTCACGCCATGGCGGGCGCAGATCGCGGCCTTAGCGCGCCCGATCTCGATGGCGTCCGGCAGGAACACATCGGGACCTGCCAGATAGATCTTCATGGGATTACCGGCGAAAAAACCAGGCCTTCGGTTCTGCAAGGCCTTCGGTTCTGATCCGATCAGAACCGAAGGGGCCGTAACCTCAGGCGAGCTTGACCGTCTCGGTCTTGTAGTCCTTGCCGAGCGCATCGAACACCTTGGCGACGATGCCCTTGGCGTCGAGGCCGGCATAGGCATACATCGCGTTCGGCGAGTCATGATCGATGAACTCGTCGGGCAGGATCATCGCGCGCATCCGCAGGCCGCCGTCGAGCATGCCGTTGTCGGACAGCGTCTGCATGACGTGCGAACCGAAGCCGCCGATCGAGCCTTCCTCGATCGTGAGCAGCACCTCGTGGTCGCGCGCCAGCTTCAGCACCAGATCGACGTCGAGCGGCTTCATGAAGCGCGCGTCGGCGATGGTGGTGGAGAGGCCGTGGGCGGCGAGTTCGTCGGCCGCCTTTTCGCATTCGGCCATGCGGGTGCCGAACGAGAGCAGGGCGATCTTGTTGCCCTGGCGGACGATGCGGCCCTTGCCGATCTCGAGCGGGATGCCGACCTCGGGCATTTCGACGCCGCGGCCTTCGCCGCGCGGGTAGCGCACCGCGCTCGGGCGGTCGTTGATCGCAACCTGCGTGGCGACCATGTGCACCAGTTCGGCTTCGTCGGACGCCGCCATGATGACGAAGTTCGGCAGGCAGCCGAGATAGGCACAGTCGAACGAACCAGCATGGGTCGCGCCGTCGGCGCCGACCAGGCCGGCGCGGTCGATCGCAAAACGAACCGGCAGGCTCTGGATCGCGACGTCGTGGACCACCTGGTCGTAGCCGCGCTGCAGGAAGGTCGAGTAGATCGCGCAGAACGGCTTGTAGCCTTCGGTGGCGAGACCGGCCGCAAACGTAACTGCATGCTGCTCGGCAATGCCGACGTCGAAGGTCCGGTTCGGGAAGGCCTTGTTGAAGATGTCGACGCCGGTGCCGGACGGCATCGCCGCGGTGATGGCGACGATCTTGTCGTCCTTCTCGGCTTCCTTGACGAGGCTCTGGCCGAACACGTTCTGGTAGGCCGGCGCATTCGGTTTTGCCTTCGCCTGCGCGCCGGTGGCGACGTCGAACTTGACGACGGCGTGGTACTTGTCGGCGGAAGCTTCCGCCGGACCGTAGCCCTTGCCCTTCTGCGTGACGACGTGAACCAGGATCGGGCCGGTTTCCATGTCGCGGACGTTCTTCAGAACCGGCAGCAGATGGTCGAGATTGTGGCCGTCGATCGGGCCGACATAGTAGAAGCCGAGTTCCTCGAACAGCGTGCCGCCGTCCATCATGAAACCGCGGGAATATTCCTCGACACGGTTGGCGCGGTTGGCGAGGATTTTTGGCAGACGCTTGTTGATCTGTTTTGCCGCCTCGCGCAGCGAGCGATAGGTCTTGCCGGAGTAGAGGCGGGACAGATAGGCGCTCATCGCGCCGACCGGCGGCGCAATCGACATGTCGTTGTCGTTGAGGATGACGATCAGGCGCGAGTTCATCGCGCCCGCATTGTTCATGGCTTCATAGGCCATGCCCGCGGACATCGAGCCGTCGCCGATCACGGCGATAACGTTGTTCTTGCCGCCGGAGAGGTCGCGCGCGACCGCCATGCCGAGGCCGGCGGAGATCGAGGTCGAGGAATGCGCGGCGCCGAACGGATCGTAGTCGCTCTCGGTGCGCTTGGTGAAGCCGGAGAGGCCGCCGGCGGTGCGCAGCGTGCGGATACGGTCGCGGCGGCCGGTCAGGATCTTGTGCGGATAGGCCTGGTGGCCGACGTCCCAGATCAGCCGGTCGCGCGGCGTGTCGAAGGTGTAGTGGATGGCGGTGGTCAGTTCCACGACGCCGAGGCCGGCGCCAAAGTGGCCGCCGGTCACCGACACGGCGTCGATGGTTTCCTGGCGGAGTTCGTCGGCGACCTGACGCACCTGCTCGATCTTGAGCTTGCGAAGGTCGTCGGGCGTGCGGATGGTATCGAGAAGCGGCGTTTTACTAAATGTGGTCACAGCGATATTCCAATTTTGCATGTCAGGGCGAAACGGCCCGACGCGAGACGGGAAGCGCGTTAACCGCGCCGTGAAAATCCAGGTCCCGCTGCCACCCCGGCAGGCCGGTACCTGGTTTGAAAGCCTAGATGCACTCCGGCTTAAACCATGTGATATGCATCACGTTAGTAGCTTCGAAACCCTTCTCGGTTCAGTTTCTTTAGCTATTTGAAGCGCTTGTTGCCGTCAAAGTCGCCCGGCAGGCTGCTCTCCCCAGCCCATAGAACCGCAACCTTTACACCAAAGCCACCGCCAAAGCCAACCCGGAGCACCGAATTCGGTTCCAGGGCGCGAGCCGGAAAAAACCTCGGCTTTTTCAACCGCTGCGGCGGGCAGATGGTTCCAGTTTGCTCAAATCGGCGGCACCGGCGGCCGCCGTCGTGGCCGCTTCGAGCCTTTTCCAGGCCCGGTCGCGCACGCCGGAATCGCCGGTCGCGACATCAAGCGCGGCGTCGGGGACGGCCATGCGCGCGCTGAGCGGGATCGGTCCGCAGACGATCATGAAGAAGTCGTAGGCGTTGGGCAGTTCGTTGGCCATCACGAACTGGAAATGCACCCGGAAGAACTGCCAGCGAAATTTTTCGTAGTGCTCGGGCCGGATGATGTCGCGGAAGCGGACCGGCACGATCGTCGGGTTGCGCCTCGCGGCGCCGACGTCGATGCCGTGGCTCGCGATCGGATCGAACTGGTAGAAGTTCATCACGTCCTTGCGGGCCTGGCAGTCGATCCAGTCGATCGACGGCTCGATCGCGAGCTGGCGCAGATGGTCGCGGAACTGTTTCGACACGGCGTGATAGCCGACGATCGGGAAATTGCCGCCGATCGTCAGCAGCACGATCCGCGGACCGTGACGGCCGAGCGCGGGATCGAGCTTCAGCGCGCGCGCCAGCATTTCCGTCGACAGGAACGATCCGGAGCTGTGGCCGACGATGACGATTTCTTCGGCGTCGGTGCTTTTGGCCGTCTTGACCAGATGCTGCGCGAAGCGGTCGATGCGCTGGTCCCATTCAGGGCGTTCGCGATGCGAGAACTCCCAGGTCCAGATCGTGTCGCACAGCAGATAGAGCACGTAGGTGGCGTTCTCGGTGTATTTCAGCACGGTGCCGAGCAGGGCGACGAACAGGGCGATCGCGATGGCGATGCTGAAAATGTCGGGTATGCCGAGCGCATTCAGTCCCTTCTCGAAGACAAAGGCGATCGCTGCGGCGCACGCGGCCTCCAGCAACAGCATCAAATGCGGATAGGTGATGAACGTTGCAAAACGCCAGTTCGCGCTTCCGAAGCGGGCGATGGTGCCGGCGAAGACCAGCCGCCAGTAGATCCACACCGCGCTGAACACCGTACGCCAGATCGGCGACGCCAGATCCTGCTGGATGAAGTCTTCGAATCGGAGGAAATCGTAGGCCGTGCGGGTCTGCCAGTCCTCCGCCTTGGTATCGATGGTCCAGGACGCGATCTCGTCGTCGGGGGCGACCTTGGGCCGGCTGATGGTGGCCTGGAGCTGGTAAAGCCGGCCGAACTTGCGCAGTTCGGTGCGGAACATGCGGTAATATTGCGCCAGCCCGCGCGGATCGTAGCCCTGAATATAGATGATATGGCGGTGCTGGACGCGCACGTAGGTCCCCGGAGTGATGGCCGACTATAACAGGCTGGGCAGGGTGCCAAGAAAAAATCGGGGGAAAAATCGAGAAGTAATCCCTTGCGATGAAGCCGGGCGGAACCGATTCTACCCGTCGGGCATCATTGCACGTCGAGCGGCTCGGTCCCGGTGACCTGGCCGTTGGCATCGGTGGTGATCTTGTCCACGCGGGCCTCGGCCTGCCGCAAAAGTTCTTCGCAGCGGCGCTTCAGCGCCTCGCCGCGCTCATAGATCGCGACCGATTCCTCGAGCGGCACCTTGCCGTCCTCCAGCCGCTTCACGATCGATTCGAGCTCCTCGATCGCGCGCTCGAACGAGAGTTTTTTGACGTCCGCCTGGGTATTTTCGGCCATATCGAGTTCCCGAATGCGCCCCTAAGAGCGCAGAATCAAATAACAATTTTGCGCGCCTATTGTGGCGGGGATTTACGCGCCCATCAATGCGGTGACGTGCGCCGCAACCGACTCTTTCAGCCCCTGCAGGTCGTAGCCGCCCTCCAGCACCGAGACAACCCGGCCACCTGCGCTTGCGCCGGCCTGGTCCATCAGCCTGCGCGTGACCCAGCCGAAATCCTCCGCCTTGAGATTGAGCGAGGCCAGCGGATCGCGGTAATGCGCGTCGAAGCCGGCGGAGATGATGATCAGTTCCGGCGAGAATTTCTGCAATTGCGGCAGGATAAGGTTTTCAAATGCCGAGCGGAACTTGGCGCTGCCGTCTTCGGAAGCCAGCGGCGCATTGACGATGGTGTCGTGCTCGCCGCGCTCGCCGCTGGCTCCGGTGCCGGGAAACAGCGGCATCTGGTGCGTCGAGCAATACATCACGGTCGGATCGTGCCAGAAGATATCCTGCGTGCCGTTGCCGTGATGGACGTCGAAATCGACGATCGCCGCGCGGCCGATGCCGTATTTGCGCTGGGCGTGACGGGCGGCAATGGCGACATTGTCGAAGAAGCAGAAGCCCATCGGCTTGGAGACCTCCGCATGGTGACCGGGCGGGCGCACCGCGACGAACGCATTCGGGTGGGCGCCGGACATCACGGCATCGGTCGCCGCCACCGCGCCGCCGACGCCGCGCATGACAGCTTCCCAGGTGCCCGGCGACATCGAGGTGTCGCCGTCGATATAGATCATGCCGGTTTGCGGGGCGATGTGCCGGAGCTCGCCGACATAGTGCTCGCCATGGCACAGCGTGACGGAATCCAGACTGCCTTCCGGCGCCTCGCTGCGCGTCAACGGCTTGAAGCGCTCTTCACCCAGCACTTCCGCCACCGCGCGCAACCGGTCGGGACGTTCCGGATGGCCTGGAGGCGTGACATGGTCGAGACAGGCGGAATGCGTCATAAGGAGCGTCATGCAAGATCCTGACGTTAAGGCCGCTAATCTAGGCGCTTAGGGGCCGCTCGGAAAGGCCCACGGCGTCAGGCTCAATTGATCCTGATAATGCGATCGGCGGCGGTCGGGCCGACCGGGCTGTTCGCCCCAAAATAGATATGCAGCGCGTCGTTGTCGTAGATGCCGACCTGCGGCGCGGTTCCCTGGGTGAGCACCGTGAAACCGTCGCCGCCGACAAACAGGAAATTGTTGACGGTGACGCGATAGCTCGCGGCGGGATCGACCGGTTGCCCGTTCAACGACATCCGCTCCGCGATGACGCGTTCGCCATCGCCCTTCGATCCGTCCCACGCATAGGCAAAACCCCTCGACACCTGCAGGATCCGCGGCCGCTTCGGATCGCGCCATTGCTGCTCCAGCATGTCCTTGATCTGTTTGCCGGTCAGCGTGATCGTCACCAGCTGGTTGCGGAACGGCTGGCTGGCGAACAGGTCGGCATAGGTCACCGCGCCGTTTTCCTTGTGCGTAATGTCGGCGCGCACGCCGCCGGGATTGGTGAAGGCGATGGCCGCGCCGCCGTTCGCGGCCGCACTGGTGGCGGCGAGCTGCGCGTCGGCGATGATATCGCCGAGCGGGCTTTCGCCGGTGTTTTTTGGCATGCGCGACAGCGTCGCCGTCACCGAACCTGCCGGGCGGTTGGCGAGCGGCGCGGCCAGCCGATCATAGGACTCGATCAGTGCGGTTTGGCTGGCGTCCTTTGCAAGCGTGGCGGTGCGGACGATATTGTTGTCGGCCTTGGCGCTGATGACATCGCGCGTGACGGGATCGAGCTTGAGATCAACAGCGGTGACGACCGTGCCGTATTTGTCGCCTGACGTGACCAGCCGCCCGTCGATCTCGCAGACATAGGCCCGGTGGGTGTGGCCGGAGACCACGACGTCCACCGCGCGATCGAACTTCTTGACGATGTCGACGATCGGGCCCGATATGCCGGGGCACTCATCGTAGTCGCCTGTCGGCAATCCGCCTTCGTGGATCAGCACGACAATGGCCTCGACGCCGCGCGCCTTCAGTTCGGGGATCAGCGCATTGACGGTTTCGGCCTCGTCGCGGAATTCGAGGTCGGCAACGCCGACCGGCGAGACCAGGCCCGGCGTACCTTTCAGCGTCAGGCCGATGAAGGCGACCGGAATGCCGTCGAACTCCCTGATGTCGTAAGCGGGAAACACCGTCTTGCCGCTGCTCTTCTCGAACGTGCTGGCGGCGAGATAGCGGAATTTCGCGCCCGCAAACGGATGCGGTCCCTGGCATTGGTCGACCGGATGGCAGCCGCCGTTCTGCATGCGCAACAGTTCGTCCTTGCCCTCGTCGAATTCGTGGTTGCCGACCGAGGAAATGTTCAAGCCCATCATCGACAGCGCCTCGATCGTCGGCTCGTCATGAAACATCGCCGACAGGAATGGACTGGCGCCGATCAGGTCGCCGGCCGCGACGAAGATCGTATTCCTGTGGCCCTCGCGAAGCTGGCCCACCAGCGTCGCCATGTGCTCGGCGCCGCCGGCCGGGACGGTGATCTTCTTCGTCCTGTCCTCGGAATCGGCGATCGTGATCCCGCCCGGGGAGGGGCGAAGGTTGCCGTGAAAATCATTGATCGCGAGAATGCGCAGGTCGACGGGGGCGGGGGATTGGGCGAGCGATGGTGCGGCCGTGCAGAGTGCGGCGAGCAGTGCAAGCGCAGGGATGGGACGAAGGAAAGCGCTCATGACTTTGACATAGCAGCCTAATGTGTCCCCGTCATTGCGAGCGCAGCGAAGCTATCCATCGCGCCGCATCAAGAAAGAATTGATTGCTTCGCTGCGCTCGCAATGACGGTGGAGCGAGAGCGCGCTGTTCTCCTACCCCTTCTTCCGCGCAAAGAACGCCTTGAACGCGGCGACCGCTTCGCTGGAGCGCATGCGTTCGCCGAACAGATGGCCCTCCTGGTCGATCCGGCGCGTCATGTCCTCCGGCGGCAGTTTTAGCAGTTTTCGCGAGATCGCGACCGCCTCGGCCGGCAGCGCGCAGATCTCGCGGGCCACCTTGCGTGCTTCGGCCTCGGTGTGTCCCGGCGCCACCACCACATTGACGAAGCCGGCCTCGCGCGCCTCGTCGGCGGAAAACTTGCGGCCCATCACCAGCATGGAAAAGGCGCGCTGGTGGCCGATGGTGCGCGGAATCAACAGGCTGGAGGCGCCTTCCGGCACCAGCCCGAGATGGATGAACGGTGTCGAGAACGTCGCGGTCTTGCTGGCGAGCACGTAGTCGCAATGGAACAGCATGGTTGTGCCGATGCCGATCGCAACGCCGTCGACGGCGGCGATGATCGGTTTGACGTTGTGCGCCAGCGAATACAGGAACTTTGCGGCATTGGAGGCGCGCGGCGCATCGCTGTTGGCGGTGCCGTCCTTCAGGAAATCCTCGAGGTCGTTGCCGGCGGTGAACACGCCGGAGCCGCCTGTTATGATGATGCAGCGGATATCCGGGTTGTTCTGCGCCTTGTCGATGGCATCGCTCATGGCGCGATACATGTCCTGGGTGATCGCGTTCTTCTTCTCGGGCCGCCGCAACGTGATCACGCGCGTCGCATCTTCGTCCGACACAATGAGGTGTTCGGTCATGAACTTGGCCCCTGCAACAGGCGGCAACGGTGCCGCTGGTCAATCATCCGGCCACATCCTACATGATCCGGCAAGGGTCCAAACTGTCCCGGCGGGTCTTTCCCACCAAGGTAGTAGAAGGATAGCGCAATGCAGCTAGGCGGAATTCATCACCTGACCGCGATCTCGGCGAAGCCGCGGGAGAACTTGGCCTTCTACACCGGCCTGCTGGGCATGCGGCTGGTCAAGAAGACCGTCAACCAGGACGACGTCTCGGCCTATCACCTGTTCTACGCCGACGGCAAAGCCAATCCCGGCACGGATCTTACCTTCTTCGATTTCCCGGCAGCCCCCGAGCAACGCGGAACCAATTCGATCTCGCGCACCGGCCTGCGCGTCGCGGGCGAAAAAACTCTCGGCTACTGGCGGGATCGGCTCAAGAAGGCCAGCGTCGTGGCTCGCGATATCGTCGAGGTCGACGGCCGGCTGACGCTGCCGTTCGAGGACGGCGAGGGGCAGCGGCTGGTGCTGGTCGACGACGGCGGGCAGGGCGCGGCCTCGCCGTGGGAGCGCAGCCCGGTACCGGTGGAGCACCAGATCCGCGGCCTCGGCCCGATCGTGCTGACCGTGCAGGAGCTGTCGCGGACGGCGTTCGTGCTGACCGAGGTCATGAACATGCGCCGCGTGCGCGACTATGCCGCCCACGGCGCGCAGATCCATGTGTTCGAGATGGGCGAGGCAAAGGGACAGAGTAGCCCCGCCACTGAGCTGCATGTACTCGAAGACAAGGATTCCCCTGTCGCGCGACAGGGCGCCGGCGGCGTCCACCACGTCGCGTTCCGCACGCCTGACGAGGCGCAGTACCACGCCTGGACCCAGCGCCTGAACGAGCTCCGCGTTCCCAACAGCGGCGAGATCGACCGCTTCTATTTCCGCAGCCTCTATTTCCGCGAACCCAACGGGATATTGTTCGAGATCGCGACGGATGGTCCGGGCTTTGCGACGGATGAGCCGATGGAAACGCTCGGCGAGAGGTTGGCGCTGCCGCCGTTCCTGGAGCCGCGCCGCGCGGCGATCGAGGCAGGGCTGAAGCCGATTTCGTAGCTTCGATTACGACGCGGAAGCGATTCGCCCCGGCACGACCTGGCCGAACTGACGAAGGCGGCCGGCACGCCGGGGAGGGAGCGGCCGGCCGTGCAACCTGATGCGGTGCCGCGCCTCATGCAGATACATGGGTTCGAGGCGGATATTGCAGAGTTCGTCGTGTGAACGAGGTCGGAAGGCGCCGAGTGCAATCCGGGTTGCCTGCAGCGCCCAACCGATGGCGCGCCGGTTTTCGTCGCTGTCGATCCCGGCCATGGCGCAGGTCCGCGAAAGCGCGATAAGCGCGCGGCCCGCCCGGACGACGTTGAAACCGACAAGGTTCATCAGGATACGGACGGCCGGCTCGCTTTCGCCGATCGCAAGCAGGCGTGTGCCGAGATCATGGAAAGCGACCAGCGCCCCGTGCAGGTTGCGCACGGCGAGATGATATTCATGGATTGCCTGCGACGTGGTCGCCAGTTCTCGCGGCTTGGGGAGTGCCACATTCCGAAACAGCGCCATCCGCTTGAGAGCCATGCGCCGAAGACGCAGCACGTTTCGTATCGGCTGGCCGACCTGGTCGACGAGAAAGTGGCCCAGGAAGACGCTGGCGAAAGCCGCCAATGGATAGACATACCAATGCATGCCGCGCCCTGATCCAATCCGGGGTTTTGAGCTTTCAAATTGCAATGTGGCTTGCCGGCTCAATCAACCCTAACGGTTCGTTAAGCTCAAGCGAAATCGCAGTTCGTCGTCGGGCGGCCGCGAATGTAGTTAACGGCGGCAACTGTGCTCCAGGGCTTATCGCCCTCCAGAACTTTGGCGGTTACGCGTTCAAGAACCGGCGGCTCCATTGTGTTGAGCGCGGCAAACATCCACGCGATCGCGCGCGCCCGCGCATTGGCATCGTCCGGCAGCAGCCCCGCATGGTGGGTGGCGATATGGAGCACGATCGCGCCGGTCTCGAACAGGGCAAGATCGCCTTCCTGATAGGTCGGGATCTGACCGAACGGATGCAGCGCCAGATGCGCGGCTTCCTTCATCGCGCGGAACGAAACAAGACGAACCTCGTAAGGCACGCCCGCTTCCTAATCCCTTGGGCGGACATCATCGGCTGCGAGGCGGGCAAGCTGTCAAGGCGAACGCACGGAGATTTTCGCTTCGTAGGATGGGTAGAGCGCAGCGAAACCCATCACTGTCCCCGGCACCATCGATGGGTATCGCTTCGCTCCACCCATCCTACAAACTGTTTGCTTACTACGGTGAAGGCGCGCATCCGTAGTACGTGGGCGACCTGTTGCTTTGCTTGCCCGTTGCGCCAAAACACTAATTTCCTTCGCCAAATCAATCTGATTTGCCCCGTCCAGCCCTTCGCGCAAAAACAATTCCCTTCCCGCCGCACCCAAATCAGCACCAGAACTCCCGCCGTCTCATCCCTCACGAGGGGCGGATCGCGATCGTCACGGACGCGGGGTGGGATGCGGTGGACGCGGCAGCGTCAGGCGCGTGAAGATGTTCGCAGGGCGGTTATTCGTGAGCGGACATGGCGCGCAAGACGTCGGCGCTGAAGCGTACGGCAAAACCGTGTGGTTCTGGCACCCGTGGCTGGTGTCAAGCTGCCGGTGGCGAATTTGATCCAACCGGATCGATCAGCCATCAAGCCGGCAGCGATGGAGGCAAAAGGAATTCGTCTCCAGGGAGAGCTCGGCATAAGCCGTCAAACCATTGCGCAGGGAATGCCGGCGTGCCTCGGCTGTACCTGTATGCTCGTGTGCGCACTCTCTACACCATTGCACACGAGACCGCGGGTGCAGCAAGCACCCGGCATTCCCTGCTCCCTCCGTCGTGAGGGAGAAAGGTTCATGCAAACCTCGGGTCTTTCAAACCGCGAGAACGCGAAGTCATATTCAGTCGTCATCACCCGCGCATGCGGGTGATCCAGTATTCCAGAGATGTCAGTGATTGAAACGATAGGCCGCAGCGTACTGGATACCCCGCATTCGCGGAGTATGACAGCGTTGTGTGTGGCCACCGACCTGCACGCGACGAGCCCGCGTGGCGTGGCGCCGCGGATCAGCAGCAGCTTCGCCTTGATCCGCTCAGGCTTGGTTCTTCGGAACGTATTTCCCGAGCACGCATTTGTAGCGTTGCAAGTGCCAGTCGCGATACGGCCCCTTGGCGAGCCAGTCGGCAATTCCGATCTGCGCGTTGACCGCGCAGGCGCTCATGGTGATGCCGGACTGGTCACTGGTGGTGACGACCTTTTCGAGACAGAGCTGGCTGTTGCAGAGAACGGCGACGAGAGTGACGAGCATGGCGACCTTCGTTGATAAGGAATATCCAATTCGTTCAGCTTCGTTCAACCAATGCAGGGTTCATGCCAACATCGGTGCACGCCGTTTTTTTGGACGCTCCCTTACGCGAATTGACTTGAAAATACGCAACCCTTCCATAGCCGCGCTTTTTGCGCGGGACGGATACCGGCAAACGCCGGGGAATGCGAACTGTGCTCAGAGTAGGGGCGGGCGTGGACGATTCGCAAAGCGTAGAACTACGGGACCGCGTCGGAATGGCCATGACTGTCTTAACGCTGCAACAGTTCTGGATTGCGGCGCCGGTGCTCGTGATGAATCGCACAGTTCGTAGTGGGTGGAGCGACTTGTCCCGCCGTAGCTCGACGAGCGAAGGCGGAAGCGAAACCCATCACCGAAGCGCATTTCAGACTCAAATCAGACATCGCGCGATGTTCGTTTCGCGCTCCACGTGCAGAGCGGTTCCCTTCCGCGAGCAGGATGAGACATTCGTGCAACAACCATCGTCCTAAATTCCGGAAGGCGCATCGTTAAGAAGCGGCGGCCTGCGCGTCGAGATATAATCGCGTCGACGAATCCGAAAAGGAGTTTTCGATGTCGAAGTTTGCGATTGGCGAGCAAGTCGAAAACGTTGCCAACGATCATGAGTTGGGCACGGTTGTTGCAGTGTTTCCGACCGTCGACGGAAGCTTCAGGTATGCCGTCGACACGGAAGGTTACGGCACGCTGCAATTCTTCGCCGAGGAGAAGCTGGCTTTGGCCGTGACGAGTGAGGGGATCACATGACACGCCGCGCAACCACGCAAGCGATCGCTGCGTCCGAACGGACGGAGGGCGACAGCGACGCCGTTCGCATCAGGCATCAGCTTGACGCCTGGGCCAATGCCTCAAATCGGACGCCCCGATTGGTGGCGACGCCCGCGGAAGACGCCGGCGTTGAATCATCCGGCGAGACGCCGCTGCCGGCGACGAAAGGCGGCCGCGCCTCGCCGGCATCCAGTCGCGCCAAGGCAGCCAAGGCCACCAAGACCAAGGCGGCCAGGACAGCCAAGGCGAAGATGACCGAGGCCGAGACGACCGGGGCCGAGACCGCCGAGGTCGACGGCGAGCCGGAGGCGTCCAGCGCACCGCTTGAGCCGTTGACGGTCTCTGTTGTGCCCGCCGTGCCGGTGGTCGTTCCCGCCACGCCGGAACGCGCCCGCGCCAGCCGCGCCTTTGCCCTTGTTGCCGCGCTCGCGCTGGCGACGGTTGCGGCCTATTTTTCGGTCGCGGGCATGGCCGAGATATTTCCGGGCGATCCGGTCGCGGTGATGGTGCTCGCCGGCACCATGGAAGCCGGCAAGCTGGTGATCGCCGGATGGCTGGCCGCGCATTGGCGCCAGACCAACTGGAAAATGCGCACGGTGATGGTGGCGCTGGTCGCCGGCCTCGCGCTCATCAACGCCGCCGGCGTGTTCGGCAAGCTGGTCGAGGCGCATGTCAGCGTGGCGGCCTCGTCGCGTTCCGGCGTCACCGAGCGCATCGAAGCGCTCGACGCCCGGGTCAAGGCGCAATCGGCTGCGGTTGCCGACCTGGACGGCCGCATTGCTCAAATCGACCGGGCCGTGGACGAATCCACGCGGCTTGGCCGGGTGACGCGGGCCATCAACATCGCGACACAGCAGCGTGTGACGCGGGACGGACTGGACACGCAGCGGCAGGCGGCGACCGCAACGCTGGTCGGGCTGCAGGCGCAACGCGCGGCGCTGGCCGGCGAGCGTTCGCGCATCGAGGCATCCGCGGGCCCGATCCAGTATCTTGCGATGATGGCCGGGGTCGCGCCCGAAGTCGCGGTGCGATGGCTGATACTGTTGATGGTGCTCTGCTGCGATCCCGCAGCGATCGCCTTGACGGTCGCGGCGGCCGGCTCGCGGGCTCGCGATCGGAAGTAAGAGCCGACCACGATCGTCAACTCCGCGCGTGGCGATGGCTGCATTAACGACGAGATCAACCATCGGCGAGTGCACCATCAGCAACGACTGGCTTATTGCCGACATTCGGTGTATAAATATCTCCCATGAGTTGGGATGCGAAAGACGTAGCACTGCTCAAACAACTTTGGGCCGCGGGCTACAGTGCCGGTCAGATCGCAAGTCGATTGGGCCACAGCCGCAACGCAGTGAGCGCCAAGCTGAAGCGCCTGGGCCACAAGCGCGGTCACAAGCCACCGACAGCGAACCCCAGGATCGTGGCCGTGCCGACGCGAAGGCCGGCGCTCGCCGCAGCCTGCGCCCAGCCGGTGGACAGGGTGGTGTCTAAGCCAAAGCCCGCCGCGAAGCAGACCAAGCAGCTCACCAGGGAACTAACCAAGCGTGAGCTTTACGCCATGCTGGCCAATGCGGTCAGGAATACGGGCTGACGCTCGCCGCCGCAGTCGAGAGTGTTGGCATGATTTGATGCGCCCTGACAGGAGCGTGGGCCGGGCAAGCGTGCAGCCTTCCCGACAAGTGCAGGAAGTGCGTGCTTGAACCGGTCACATGGTCCGGCCTTTGATCAGTCTTGCGGTTCGCGCGCCTTTGGACAATTTTACGGCTTTGGCGCGTTTGGCCACGCTGTGGTCGCCTCGAGCGGCCAGCCGTTTGCCCTTCTTGATCCTGGTTTCCGCCACGCGCGTTTTCGTTTTTACTTCCGCGACCTGGGTCTTCGCTCCGCCGCGGCGGGAGACATATTCCTGGCCGTCGATCGGCGCCACGTGCGGCGGATCTCGGTCGAGATAGGGCCGCCCGATGCCAAATTCCTTGCCGCGTTCGTCGATCCATTTCCAGAGCTTTTCGGTGGAGACCCATCGCTGCGCCCGGGTCGCGCCCTTGACGCTCACGATGTCGGCCGCAAGCCCGCGGCCATAGCCGCCACGGAAACTCCCGCCATGATAGGATCTGTCGGTTGCGGCCTTCAGCCCGGTTGCGATCGATTGACGGTAGTCGTCGCGGAACGCGCTGGTGATGCCGGGCGACAGCCCGGCCTGCTCCGCCGCGTGGAGCGTATAAAACAGCTTGAGCTTGAAATTCCGGTCCATGCCGCCGATCACGTAGTCCATCATCGCCATGCCGGCTTTGTCCGCGGCCTTCGGGTCCTTCCAGCCAAACTCCTCGTCGACACGCCTGGTAAAGGTCCGGGTGACGGTCACCGTCTTGCCCTTCCTCCTGACCGCCACCTTCCTCCGCTCAGTTAACTTGATGGCGTCGATCTTGGGCGCCCGTTCGTAGAGCGCCCACAGGTACCGATCGATGCAGATCTCCGCGACCAGGCACTCCTCGTTGATCTCGATGGTGCTCACCGCCGGCACCGCCGCGTCGGGCGCCGTTGTGACTTCTTCGGGCGAGAACACCTGCGACGAATTGGTCAGCGAGGCCACCACAAAAGATTTCGGCTCATCCGGGCTTGGCGTCGTGTCGGCGGCTTTCGCGGGCGCGGGATCCGGCGTGCTCGCCTGCGTGCCCTCGGCGGACGGCGCTTCGGGCGGAACTCCTTGCGACGAAATCCGGCAGCGAGGCCACGACAAAAGGTTTCGGCTCATCCAGACTTGCCGTCGCGTCGGTAGCTTTCTGTGGCGTGGCTTCGGGGGCCGCTGCCATCTCAACATCGCCGGCAGCGGCGTTCGCCACTACGATCGCCTGCGGCATGGCGGTCGGCTCGGTGCTTGCGACGGGAGACGGTTCGTGGCGTTCCACGATTGACTTCGCGCCGGCGTTCTCGACGGAAGCGCCGATGTGCTGCGTGGAAGCCGCATTGAAGCCGGCGAGCCAGGCGAGAACACAGCTTGCGAGAGCCACGCCCGCGACGAAATTAATTCGGCGCTGCGCCTTCGTTGCCAATCGCCATGGGTCCATGATCCGGCCTCCCAAGGCTCCGCATGAGCCTGATTCCATAGCCAAGCACGCGACAGCGCTCATTGTTCGCACTGCGAAATGAATTCGCAACGGCGGGAAGCCAGGGAATCTCAGATTTTTTCAAACGTGTTGCTTCAATACCACGCATTTCTGCATGGAACTTGCTGTGCCATTTTGTGACGTATGCGATGTCCGAAGCGACGCTCGCTTACGCCAGCAACACCGCATCCGCGCCATTCACGGCATCGGCCGAGTCGGTGACCGTCTTCTCCAGCGACGCTGCCTGCACGGTGATGTTCTCCGCAAAGAACCGCGCCACCGTCACGTAGCGCTGCGGATCGCCGGCGTCGCCATTGCTCTTGGCGGCCAGCGCTTCGCCGGCCAGCATGCAGCCGCCGAGCGTCGAGCCGAACAGGCGCAGATACGGCGTGGCGCCCGCCAGCGCGTCGTTCGGCGCACCCGCGACGCGTTCCAGCAGCCATTTGCTGGCGCGCTCCAGCGAGCCGAGCGCGTCGCGCAGTTTTGCGCCCGTGGTGCCGAAGGCGGGATCGTTCGAGGCCTCGACCTGCTTGACGATGCCGCTGAGTTCATCGAGCAGGGCCCAGACCGATGCACCGCCGTTGGCCGCAAGCTTGCGCGTCACGAGGTCGATCGACTGGATGCCGTTGGTGCCCTCATAGATCGTGGTGATGCGCGCGTCGCGGTAATGCTGCGCGGCGCCGGTCTCCTCGATGAAGCCCATGCCGCCGTGGACCTGGACGCCGAGATAGCTCACTTCATTGCCGATATCGGTCGAGAACGCCTTTGCGATCGGCGTCAGCAGCGCGCCGCGGGCGGCGGCCTCGGCCCGCACCTTGGCGTCGTTGGCACGCACGGAGATGTCGAGCGCCACCGCCGTGGCGTAGCAGATCGAGCGCGCCGCGGCCGTCAGGCTGCGCATCTGCAACAGCATGCGCTTGACGTCGGGATGCACGATGATCGGATCGAGCCCGTCACCCTTCTTGCCGACGGCGCGGCCCTGCTTGCGTTCCTGGGCGAAGGCCAGCGCCTGCTGATAGGCGCGGTCGGCAATGCCGACACCCTCCAGGCCAACGCCGAGGCGGGCCTGGTTCATCATCGTGAACATGCAGAGCATGCCGCGATTTTCCTCGCCGATCAGGTAGCCGATGGCGCCGCCGTGATCGCCCATCGTCATGGTGCAGGTGGGGGAGGCGTGCATGCCGAGCTTGTGCTCGACGCCGGACGGATAGATGTCGTTGCGCGCGCCCAGCGAGCCGTCGGCATTGACCATGAATTTCGGAATCAGGAACAGCGAAATGCCCTTGGTGCCCGCGGGCGCGTCGGGCAGGCGGGCCAGCACGAAATGCACGATGTTGTCGGTCATGTCGTGGTCGCCATAGGTGATGAAGATCTTGGTGCCCTTGATGCGGTAGGTGCCGTCATCCGCGCGCTCGGCGCGGGTGCGCAAGGCGCCGACGTCGGAGCCGGCCTGCGGTTCGGTGAGCTGCATGGTGCCGGTCCATTCGCCCGAGACGAGTTTTTCCAGATAGATCTTTTTCAGCTCCTCGCTGCCATGGGCGTCGAGCGCCTCGATGGCGGAGAGCGTCAGCAGCGGGCAGAGGCCGAAGGCGATGTTCGAGGCGCTCCAGATTTCGGTGCAGGCGGCGTTGATCGCCATCGGCAGGCCCTGGCCGCCAAAGGCTTCCGGGCCCGATACCGCGTTCCATCCGGCGGCGATCCAGCGCTGATAGGCATCGGGCCAGCCGGGCGCGGTCGTTACCTTGTCGTCGGCGAGCTTGATGCCGTGTTCGTCGCCCACTTTGTTCAGCGGCGCCAGCACGTCGCCGGCGAATTTGCCGGCTTCCTCCAGCACGGCGGCGGTGATGTCGCCGTCGAAATCGCCGTAATGACCGGCCTTCACGGCCGCCTGCAGGCCGGCGCCATGGTTGAGCGCGAGCAGGATATCGGAGATCGGCGCGCGGTAAGTCATGACGATAATCTCGCTTTTTGGCTAATGGCTGCCGCCGTCTTCCCACGAAACCGGGGTTCTCTCAACTCTCCGCTGGACGGTATTCGCCCCGCCTGGGGGCGCGAAAACCGGCCCGGCACACCCAAAGCAACGAGCCTTTATATATAGGGGCAGATCGATGGGGCCGATTTTGGGGTGAAATTCGGCCCCGCAGCCTGTTGAAATAGCGTTGCTCCCTCTATAGACCGGCGGTGCCGGAACAGGTCGCGCTGGTCGATCCCGTGTCCCGGCCCGGACTGTTGGGGCGTAGCCAAGCGGTAAGGCAGCGGATTTTGATTCCGCCATTCGGAGGTTCGATCCCTCCCGCCCCAGCCAGGACTCAAAGCGCTGAGCTTGTTATGGAAACAGCTGTGTTCCTGGCCAAGCTTTTGGGCGCGTTTGGAAACAGAGATTCTGAAGCTCGGTCGAGGATCGAGCTGGACGGTTTCGCGCGTCACGCTGACCGTATCGCCTATCTCCTTCGCATTCATCTCGACATATGCCACGGAAGCCAGTCGGGGCAGGTCTAATCGTAGAATAGGGACAACCATTCGAAACGCCACGATGCGCTTTTCCGGCTTGCGGGCGCGACCCTGCAGGCGCAGCCGCCCTTGACCTGGATCAATTGACCAATCGCAACAAGGGACAGTTTTGCGCTTTCGAATGCGCATAGGCTGGAAATGAATTCTTCAAGCACGGTGCCGGCGCTGCCGTTGCCCGGTTGCGTGACACCAAGCGCTCATCGTTTGAAGGCGATGAGGCGCCCATGAATCCATTGCTCAAGGAAATCCGGCATAGTCCCCTGCTATGGTTGCTGGCGTTCGTGCCCGTGCTGTTCGTCGCGCAAAACATCAAGCCGGACGCGCACACGTTGCTCTTCGTGCTTTCGGTTCTGGCCATCGTGCCGCTCGCCGGCCTGCTGAGTCACGCCACGGAATCTGTAGCGGCCAAGACGGGCGATACCGTCGGAGGCCTGCTCAATGCCACGCTCGGAAACCTGACGGAACTCGTCATTGCGCTGACAGCGTTGCACGCCGGTCAATACACGCTGGTGAAGGCATCGATCGCAGGCGCGATCGTCACCAACACGTTGTTCATGCTCGGCATGTCATTTCTGCTCGGCGGACTAAAGCACCATGTGCAGGAATACGACCGCGGCAGCGCCCGGCTGCAGGCGAGCCTGCTATTTCTGGCGACGATCGGGATATTGATTCCCTCGGCGGTCTCCGAAGCCGATTCTGCGGCCGGATTGGAGTTCACGGCGAAGTTGAGCCTCGGCCTTTCCGTGTTGCTTATCGCAGCCTATGGCCTGGGCCTGCTGTTCTCGCTCAAAACTCATCGCGAATTGTTTGGCGGGGCTGGCCACGCGGAGGCCGGCGAAGCACCGTGGCCCATGGGGCTGGCTCTGGCCACGCTGGCCGGTGTCACCATACTGGTCGCGCTGGTCAGCGAGGTTTTCGTCGAGTTGGTGCAGGAGGCCGCGGTGGCTTTTGGGATGACGCCGGCCTTTGTCGGTTTCATCGTCGTTGCGCTGGTGGGCGGTGCTGCGGAAATGGCGTCGGCCTTTTCCGGTGCGCGCAAGAACCGGCTGGACCTGAGCGTGGGCATCGCGCTGGGGAGTGCATCCCAGATCGCGCTCTTTGTCGCACCCGTGCTGGTGCTGCTGAGCTATTTCATCGGGCCGGAGCCGATGAGCCTGCAATTCTGGCCGGGCGCGGTGGTCATGATGCTTATCGCGACCATGACCGCGTCGCTGGTGACCAACAGCGGCCGCTCGGCATGGTTTGTCGGCGTGCTCGTACTGATGGTGTACCTGATCTTCGCCATGACGCTTTACCTGCTGCCGCCCCGGAAACAAGGCGACAGCAAACATGCATCGACCCCGACGGCGCATATTGGCGTGCGTGGATCCTAGCTCGCTGGCCGGCTGATTCCGCCGGCTCAGCGCATCCACTTCACAACAGGTTCACTGGTACAAGGCGCAGACGCCAGCCTGCCATCGCACACACCTGCGGACGGCTCGGCGAGTCTGGCGAACGGTCGTCCGCGCAACGCATACGCCGTTGACTCTCGTTCTACCCGGTCCGCAGCCGACGGCAACGCGCGTCACCACGTCGTCCACCTGGGGAAGCGGCGCAGGTGTCATGGCTTGCGCCGATGTTGCAACGATCACGGCGAAGCCGGCCACAGCCATCAATCTGAGCATTATTGTTCTCCCTTGGCGGTCCAATCAATCGGACGTCGCGGTCCACATGGACCAGTCCGGCCGGATCTTGAGATTGATCAATTCGGCTATTCCATTCTGACAAACGTTCCGAGGCGGCCATGAGCCGCCTCGGCTGGATCCCGGAAGCTCACTGGCAGACGTGCATCAGGCCGTCGTCGAGCCTCACCATGGTGCCGGGCGTGCACGCGATCCCGTTGCGGGCTGCGTAGTCACTCCACCCGCTGTAGCCGTACCAGGGGCCACCCGCGTAATAGGCGCTCACGGCGTAGTGAGGTCGGGTGCTTATCGGCCCGCTTCCGGCATAGTCACCCACATAGGCTGCGCGGGCGCCTCGAACCGTATCGCTGTAATAAGGGCTGCCAGCGTAGTATCCGGCCCCGCCATAGTAAGCCGCACCGGCGCCGACAGCGGCTGCGGTGCCGATTGCGGCGCGCCTGTATTGCCGGCGCGCGACGCCGGCCACGCTAACGGGAGTAAGCGGGCGACCGACCCGTGCTTCAGCGCCCTCGATCGATAGCGAGATGCGCTGCTCTGACCAGCTGAACGAAAACAGCGCCGCAAACGCAAATGCAGAAGCGGCGAGAGAAAGCTTTTTCGTGCTATTCATGGTCTTCTCCGTTGTGCATGGATCACGGTAGCGATGCATGTCGTTGCGCTTCGGGGTACCCTGTCTTGACTCAGATCAAGGGTGTTGGAGCGGCGATCATTTTGGATTTGCCTGTCATTCAACGTCACCTGCCCGTTGGGACAATGACCATTGGGGCAATAGTCCGGGCGGGGCGCTTGTCGTAAACTTCTGATAATAATTTTTCCCTCAGGCAGGGGGCGCCAATGACTGATCAGTTGGAGTTTGACTTGCGTGCGGCGCTGTGCAGACAGCTCGCTCAGCGTGAGCCGGCAAACCGGGCCCTTTGGATGGCCGAGGCGGAGAACTGGTCGCGCCTGTCGAGAGAGGGAAGCCGCAGCGCCGCCGAGGAAAAAATCAGCTCCGGCATCGCCGCGAGTTTGCGGGAGCAGTCGGATCGGATTTTTTAATTCCTGACGTTTTATCACAGTGAGGTCGTGCGATCGGGAATCCAGACCCAATCAGCAGGAGGATGCGTAGCTCTGCGGCGCGGCCCATAGCGCGATCACGATACTAGGTCAGTGACGCTTATTGACCTGGATCAATCACGCTGATCACGGAGGTCTTTCGATGACCTCATCAACAGAGGAGATCGATATGAAGAAAATCAGCATCAGGCGGGCGTTGTTGGCTACCGCGTTTTTCGCATTCGGAGCTCTCGGATCGGTAACATGGTCACCCAGCAATGGTCTTTCGCTGTCGATTGAAAGCGCGGAGGCGAGGGTAGGACGGCCGGCGACCCCTGTGAGCGTCGCGGGCGTTGCACGACGAACAACCCGGCGCGCGGTGGTCGGCGGAGCGGCGGTCGGCGCAGCCGCTGCAGGCACAGCCTGTGTCCGCGTGCTGGTAAACGGGGCGTATGTCTGTCGCTGAACCGTAACGCTGCGTGCAGGTTAATTTTGGATGCGCGCGGTCGTTTGTCATGACAATCGGGCGGCGCGGGACGTCTTTGACGCACTTCCGCGCCCTTCGCCTATGCAGCGGACAATGGCGGTTGTTTTCCGATTGAACTGCTGCGATCATTTCGTCGGTCAAACGCAGGCAGTTTGTCGATGCGAAGTTCCCGGCTGTGGGCTACGGGCTTGATAACCGCTTCGATCATTGCCTATGGCGTCGCCGGCGCCTTTGCGAATCCACTGACGCCGTTCCGCTATGAAGCGCAGGCGCAGCGGCATTGCCCTGCCGATGTGGTCGTCTGGCTCGATCTTCGCAATGGGATCTATTACTCGAAGCGGCAACGACGGTATGGCCGCGGCTTTACCGGAAGTTTTGTGTGCCGGCAGGAAGCCCGCAGCAGCGGCTATCGCCGCTCGCTGCTGGGGCTGCGCTAGCGGCGAGCGAACTTCGCCAAAATCCCGCGCTCAAGGCAGTTGCAGCGTCAGGTGGACCACCTGAGGCGATCCCTTCGAGTCGGTCCGGAAGCCGAACTTCTTGAACAGTTTCAGCATGGCGGTGTTCTCGGGCAGCACCTCCGCGACCAGTTCCTTGAGGCCGGCGTTGCGCGCCAGGATCGCAAGATGCCGCATCAGGATCGTTCCGATACCCTGGGCCTGATAGGCGTCCACCACGACAAAAGCAATCTCCGCCTGGCCCGGCTCGACGACGATATAGCGTCCGCCACCAGCAATGACCGGGCGCCCATCCTCAGCGATTTCCGCGACGATGGCGACGTGCAATTCAAAATCGATATCAAGGAAGAAGGCCATTTCCTGCTCGGAAAAGCCCTTCTTTGGCGCGAAGAAGCGCCGCCGCAGCGATTGCACGCTGGTCCGTCCGATTGCCAGGAGCATCTCATCCCGGTCATCGGGACGAAGCGCGCGGATAGTGATTGGACGGTCGTCGCGAAGATGCTCGCGGACCGAATATTTGACGGCTTCAGGCATGACGAGAGGCTCCTGGCTCCGACAGTGCACCTGACCAGCCAGAATGGCCCCTGCGTCCGGCTGCTTGATCTGGATCAAGCGCGAAGCGCTGCAAGCGCCAGTAGGCTCGTGATGTCGGAAGTTCTGCTGTGCTGCATCTGGTCCGCAAGGGCCTGCCGCGCGCGTCCACGAGGTCGAAATGATGGCCCAGAGGGTAGTTCGACAGACGATATCCGGAGGAGATATCATCCAGCTGGCGCTCCGCCTCGGTCTGCTGGCCTTCCTCGTTTACTGGTCGTTCGTTCTTGTCCGGCCATTCATCCCTATACTTGTATGGAGCATGGTTCTCACCGTGGCTCTGTACCCGCCGTACAACTGGCTGTCCGTACATCTCGGCGATCGGCCGAAGCTGGCGGCCGCGATTATCACGGTCATCAATCTGGCGATCGTCATTGGACCGGTGACATGGCTTGGATACGGCGTGGTCGATGGCTTGCAGGACTTTGCTCGCGAGCTTGGCGCCGGCGCCCTGGTCATTCCGACGCCTCCTGAAGGCGTCAAGGCGTGGCCGGTCGTCGGCATCCAGATTTATGAACTCTGGGATCATGCTTCGACAAATCTGAGGGTCGCACTCAAGGAGGCCGCGCCGCTCTTCAAGCCATTGGCTGGTCCGGTGCTCGCCTTTGCCGGCAGCGCGAGCCTGGGAACGCTCAAGTTCGTCGCGTCGGTGGTGATGTCGGGTTTCCTGTTCCACTACGGTCCGGGCCTCGTGGCGGCAGTAAAGCGGATTCAGGCGCGTCTGGTTACCCAACGCAGCCAGGATTTCGTCGCGCTCGCCGGGTTGACGATACGCACGATAGCGCAGGGAGTTATCGGCGTAGCGGTCTTGCAATCATTGCTGGCCGGCATCGGATTGAAGCTTGCAGGCGTGCCTCATGCGGGTGTGCTGGCCTTTCTTGTGCTGATTCTGGCGATCCTGCAGATCGGATCGGCAATCATCATTTTTCCCGTCATCATATGGATCTGGGCTACCAAGGACTTTGCCGTCGCGCTTCTGTTGACGATCTATCTCCTGGTGGTGGGGCTGGCCGACAATGTCCTGAAGCCGATATTGATGGGACGTGGGTTGAATACGCCCATGCTTGTCATCTTCATCGGCGTTCTGGGCGGAATGCTCGCGCATGGCATCCTCGGACTGTTTGTCGGACCCATCATCCTGGCGGTGACCTGGGAACTGACGATGGCATGGATCCGCGAAGAGCGGACGGAGGCCGCCGAAACCGGTGCCAAGCCGAGCACGGAAAAGGTCCCCGTCGACGCCTGACAGTTGCTCGCATCCGGATGTCGCGACGCGCGGCACACGAGAGTTCTTCCCTTGACCTATGTCAATGGTCCCTGCCACCCGGGCGCAATCCTGATGTCTGGGCTGCAAGCAGTGAGAGATTTGAGCATGTCTACCGACAAGCCGGCCATCTCGGCCGAGACGCTTTCAGGGCTCTTTGCATCCGGCCTCGAATATCTGGTCGATACCGGGCAACGCAGCGTCCTGTTCCTCGATGTGATGCGCGAACGCGGATTGCAATACCGCGAACACATCGCTGAAACCGCGCCTCACGTCCTCAACTATGAAGTCGAATTGATCGTTGACGGCAGAAGCCTTCCGCGACCGGTCAACTACGCGCTGGTAAGCGTTGCTCCGCCAAGTGGCGTGGAGATCGACAACAGGCGCCGTCCGTTCGTGGTGGTCGATCCTCGTGCGGGTCACGGCCCGGGAATCGGCGGCTTCAAGGCCGACAGCGAGATCGGCGTGGCGATGAAAGCCGGCCATCCCTGCTACTTCATCGGATTCCTGCCCGAACCGATGCCGGGCCAGACCATCGAGGATATCGCGAGGGCCGAGGCCGTCTTTATCGAGAAGGTCATCGCCCTGCATCCGGAGGCCGACGGCAAGCCGTGCGTGATCGGCAATTGCCAGGCCGGCTGGGCGGTCATGATCCTGGCCTCGCTGCGGCCGGAGTTGTTCGGCCCGCTGATCATTGCCGGCGCGCCGCTGTCCTACTGGGCGGGCGTCCGCGGCAAGAACCCGATGCGCTACTCGGGTGGCCTGTTGGGCGGAAGCTGGCTGACCGCACTCACCAGCGACCTTGGCGGCGGCAAGTTCGACGGCGCTTGGCTGGTCCAGAATTTCGAGAACATGAATCCCTCGAACACGCTCTGGACCAAACAGTACAACGTCTATTCGAAAGTCGACAGCGAGGCGGATCGCTATCTCGAATTCGAACGCTGGTGGGGCGGGCACGTCAATCTGAATGCCGAGGAGATCCAGTTCATTGTCGACGAACTGTTCGTCGGCAACAACCTCGCCGCCGGGCGTATCAAGACATCGGACGGCAAGACCGTCGACCTCAGAAACATATCATCTCCCATCGTGGTGTTCTGTTCAAAGGGCGACAACATCACGCCGCCGCAGCAGGCACTCGGCTGGATTCTCGATCTCTACGGCGATGTCGACGAGATCCGCGCGTATGGACAGACCATCGTCTACACCGTCCACGAGACGGTCGGGCACCTCGGCATCTTTGTCTCCGGAGGCGTCGCCAAGAAGGAGCACAGCGAATTCTCCAGCAACATCGACCTGATCGACGTGCTGCCGCCCGGGCTTTACGAGGCAACGTTCGAAGCGAAATCCGCCGAGACGGCCAATGCCGACCTCGCGGGTGGAAAGTGGATCATGCGATGCGAACGGCGCACGCTGGACGATATCAGGGCCATGGGCGGCAACACGGCCGAAGATGAACGCCGGTTTGCGACCGCCGCCCGTGTTTCCGAAATCAATCTTTCGAATTACCGGAATTTCGTGCAGCCGTGGGTCCGTGCGGCCGTTACGCCCCAAATGGCGGAGTTGATGCGCCAATGGCATCCGCTGCGCGTCTCGTACGAGGCTTTTGGAGGCGATACCGCTGCGATGAAGGGCGTCGCGAAAGCCGCTGCCAAGATTCGCGAGCAGCGTAAGCCGGCGGCGGAGGACAATCCGTTCGTCAAGTTTCAGGAGACGGTCTCGAAGAATATCGTCGACGTACTCGATAAATGGCGCGACACGCAGGAAGCACTCAGTGAGGCACTCTTCCTGGGCATCTATGGATCGCCAGCCGTGCAGGCTGCCGTCGGTATCACGCCGGATGCCGAAGTCTCGCCGAAGCCGCAGATGTCACCCGAGCACCGCAAGCGTCTGGAGGCGCGCATCGCCGAGCTCAAATCGCAGGTTGGCAGCGGCGGTCTCAGGGAATGCGTCATTCGCGGCCTGATCTATGTCGGCATGACCCGTGGAATGGTGGATGAGCGGAGCCTCGAGGCATTGCGGCGGGCTCGCGCCAACGACGCAGGCGCGCGTCTTACGCTGGCGCAGTTCAAGAAGATCGTGCGCGAGCAATTCTTCATGCTGCTGCTCGAGCCGGAAGCGAGCCTCGCCGCCATTCCCAAACTGCTTCCACCGGGTCAAGACGAGCGACGTGCCGGCCTTGATGCAATCCGCGGCGTGCTGTCAGCGAGCGCGGAAATATCCGGAGAAGCCGCCAAGCGGTTCGATCGCGTGACCGAATTGTTCGGTCTCGCTGGTGAGCCGAAGGCGAAAGCGAAAGCGTCATAGACGTTGGCGAGTTGATCGGAGAGTTGGATATGGGCATTGCATCCATCGACGCGGGTGAAGCCAAACCCGGCGCGAAATACGATCGTCTCATTGCAGCAGCAAAAGCAATTCCGGCTGCGACGACAATCGTCGTGCATCCATGCGATGAAAGCTCGTTGCGCGGCGTGGTCGACGCTGCGGAAGCCGGCATCATCAAGCCGACGCTTGTCGGGCCCTCAGCGAAGATCAAGGCGGCTGCGTTCAAACATGGCATCGATATCAGCGGGTTCGAACTGATCGATGCCGCTCATAGCGAGGCCGCCGCGGCAAAGGCTGTCGAACTGGTTCACGCGGCCAGGGGCGAGATGCTGATGAAGGGCAGCCTGCACACCGACGAACTCATGCGAAGCGTTACCGCCAAGGCGACCGGGCTGCGCACTGAGAGGCGGATCAGCCACGTCTTCATCATGGATGTCCCGACCTATAGCGAGACCCTGTTCATCACCGATGCGGCGATCAATATTTTTCCCGACCTCGATGTCAAGCGTGACATCATACAGAATGCGATTGATCTCTATACCCAGATCGGAATTGGCACATCGCCCCGGGTCGCCATTCTCTCGGCGGTCGAGACCATTACATCCAAGATACCGTCGACCATCGAGGCCGCCGCGCTCTGCAAGATGGCAGACCGTGGGCAAATTACAGGCGGGCTGCTGGATGGACCGCTTGCATTTGACAATGCGATCGACCTGGAAGCGGCTCGGATCAAGGGCATAAAGTCGGAAGTCGCGGGACGGGCCCAGATCCTGGTGGTGCCGGATCTCGAGGCCGGCAACATGCTGGCCAAGAATCTGGCGTACTTCGCCAAGGCGGATAGTGCGGGAATCGTACTGGGCGCGCGCGTTCCGATCGTGTTGACGTCGCGCGCCAATTCACCGAGAGCTCGCATGGCGTCCTGCGCGGTTGGGACCCTCTATGCCGATGCGCGCCGGCGCCGCGCTCAGACAATTGCAGCGTGACGATCATGGATACCATCCTTGTCGTCAACGCGGGTTCCTCAAGCGTCAAGTTCCAGGTATTCATCGTGGACAGCGACGGTCGACTGCGTCGGCAGGCCAAGGGACAGATGGACGGAATCGGCAGCCGTCCGCGACTGCGCGCCACCGGCGCAGGCGGTGATACATTGGCAGACCGGGTCTATCCGATCGAAAGCGTGCCGGACGTTCCGGCCGCCCTGATGCTTGCCAGCGCCTGGTTACGGGACGAACTTCAGGTAAGCCCGCTCGCCGTCGGCCATCGCGTCGTTCACGGTGGTCCCGATTATGACAGGGCCGTGTTGATCGACCATGGTGTGATCGCGCGTCTTGAGCGGTACACGACACTGGCGCCGCTGCATCAGCCGCACAATCTGGCGCCGATCCGAACCCTGCTCGCCAAATTTCCCGCGCTGCCCCAGGTCGCCTGCTTCGATACGGCCTTTCACCGCGACCACGACGAGGTCGCAGACCACTACGCGATACCCCGCCGGCTGCACGAGGAGGGAGTCCGCCGCTACGGATTTCATGGCCTTTCCTATGAGTACATCGCAAAGACATTGCCGGACGTTGCACCCGAAATCGCCAGGGCGCGGGTGATCGTGGCGCATCTCGGAAGCGGCGCCTCCATGTGCGCCATCCACGGCGGACGGAGCGTGGAGAGTACGATGGGCTTCACCGCGCTCGATGGGCTTCCGATGGGAACGCGCAGCGGCCAGATCGATCCCGGCGTCGTTCTGTACCTGATGACGGCAAAGGGCATGTCGGCGACCGCGGTACAGGACTTTCTCTATCGCGATTGCGGGCTGAAGGGGCTATCCGGCGTCAGCAACGACATGCGGGAGCTCCAGAACAGCAGCGATCCCCACGCGGCGTTTGCCGTCGATTATTTCGTCCACAGGGTTGCTCTGCAGGCCGGAATGCTGGCTGCTGCGCTGCAGGGGCTTGATGGCATCGTCTTCACCGCAGGGATCGGCGAAAACTCCGTCGGCATCCGGGCACGGATCGCGGAGCGGCTCGAATGGCTGGGGGTATCCCTCGACCCGGTCGAGAACGCTCGCCACAGCCTTCGGATATCGCGCGCGGACAGCCAGATTCCGGTCTATATCGTGCCGACCGACGAAGAGCTTATGATCGCACGGCACACATTGTCGCTGCTGTGGAATCGGCACTCATTCTCCAGCCTGAAACGGGAGAGGGCCTCATGACAATTCCCGTATTTCCAGAGACCAAGGTTGCGCTGAAGGGACGGAAGGGATTGATCGTCGGGATCGCCAACGATCAGTCGATCGCATGGGGATGCGCCAAGGCGTTTCGGGCGCTGGGCGCGGAGCTCGCGGTCACCTATCTGAACGAACGGGCAAGGAAACACGTCGAGCCGCTGGCGAAGGCGCTGGAGGCTTCGATCTTCATGCCGCTCGATGTCAATACCGAAGGACAGACCGAACAGGTGTTCGAACGAATCGGGAAGGAGTGGGGACAGCTCGATTTTCTGCTGCACTCGATCGCCTTTTCTCCGAAGGAAGCTCTGCATGGGCGCGTCGTCGATGTCGATCGCGACGGCTTCCTCAAGACGATGGACGTTTCCTGCTGGTCGTTCATGCGGATGGCGCATCTGGCGGAACCGCTGATGAAGAACGGCGGCACGCTGTTCACCATGACCTATTACGGAAGCCAGATGGTGGTCAAAAACTACAACATCATGGGCGTTGCGAAAGCGGGCCTCGAAGCCGCCGTCCGCTATATCGCAGCCGAGCTCGGCCCCAAGGGAATCCGGGTGCACGCGATTTCGCCGGGACCGCTGGCGACGCGTGCAGCTTCAGGTATTCCCGAATTCGACGAGTTGATGGACAAGGCGCAAACCACCGCGCCGACACGCAGTCTCGTCAGCATCGACGACGTCGGCGCGGCGACGGCGTTCCTGGCGCTCGATGGCGCGAAGCTGATCACCGGTGGCGTCATGTACATCGACGGCGGATATCACATCATCGATTGAAACGCAGAATCTGGCGCAATCATATCCCGGCGCCGTGATTGCCGGTCTCGGCAGGGTAGTCCATCTCCGGAGGCTTGTTGATGTTGCGTCAGTTTCTCGTTGGCGCGGTCGCAAGCGGCTGCAACATCGCGATCCATGCTCTGGTGATGGTGGCTGTCATAAGGGCGGCGCGCTTCGCCGACGAACTGGCGACGGCATATCAGACGTTTCGATTGATTGCGGTCATGATCGCCACCGTGACGGTCCTGATGATCGCGCATCTTGCTGAGGTGCTGGTCTGGTCATTGATTTACGCGGCAGTCGACGTGGCGCCGGAAGGCGCCGATCTCGTGTATTTCGCCTTTGTAAACTACACGACACTCGGCTACGGCGACGTGACGCCGGTCAAGCGTTGGTCTCTGCTTGGGCCGATGACCGCGATGAATGGGGTCCTGATGTTCGGCTGGTCGACGGCGGTGATCTTTGAAGTGTTGCGGATGACCTTGCTGGCGAGCGGCGAAGAGCGCGCTCAGGAGAAGCGGGAATGGCCCAAGTAGCCGTTACGCGGCCACTCGCATTCCTTGATCTGTATCAAGCAGAAGAGGCCGTGGTCAGCCTCACAGTGGCACTCTGGATTGGCCTTGAGGTTGCTCTGAAGTTGCCGTACGTCCCGGGATCGTCTGGAGCCTCTGACTTAAGGGAGAACAACATGAAACTCTCGATCGCATTATCAGCGTTGCTGATTGCCGGCTTCATGACCGCCACGACGGAACCGGCCAGCGCCGTCATATATTGCCAATATGTCGACTATCCTGCGGGCTGCATCGTAAGGGCAGGCGTCGTGCTGCGCCCGCGGCCGGTCGCGCGCGCGGTGGCGACACCCGGCGTCGGCCGCGTCGGCACACCCACGAACCGCGGCGGCCCGGTGGACCGCGTCGGCCGGCGCTGATTGGATCTTTCTTGCCGCAACAGCACCTCGCGATGTCGCGAATTTGTACAACGTCGAGGTGAAGGCGGCTTTTGCCAAGTCACGACCGTACCCGAGTTCGGCCTGGATGAGGGTGCGGCGCCGCGGCGGAGTAGCGCATGCCCCTGGCGCGATATTTCCTTTATGTCGGTGGAGTGTTGCTCACTCTGGTGTTCATTCTGGACGCATGCCTGACCAAACTGCCGGTCATGGAGAGATCGCAAGCCAATTCGCCTGTTATCCGCATTCATTCCGATCGCAAATGGCCGGAGCGCATCGTTATCGATACCGCCCTTCCGACGATCGTTCCCGCGCCGACCGCGATCGTGGAAGACCGCGTCGCCGGTCGTGCGACGGTTACCGACGCCCTTGCAAAACAGAGCGAACGCGAAGCATTTGCCTTGATGCAGCCGTCCGATGCGAAGAGCTTGGAACCATCCGAGCCGGGAAGACGAGAACTGAAGAAGAAACGGCAACGCAAGATCGTGAAGCGGCACGTGACGCCGCGTTCGGTCCTCGTCGCGCGGCAACCGCAGTTCGGCTGGTTTGGCAACACCATCTGGTGATGCATCCGCAATCCCGTTGCGGGCCGGTGGAACCGAGAGTGAATGCATTCCGGACGGAGTTATTTTTCGATCCGAAAGCGTACGATCCTGGTCTTCTTGTTCGCGGATTCCTCCACCAATTCAAAATTCCCCACTGAAGCGCGCCTTAGCAGCGCGGTACGCGGGCGCGCAATCGACGATGAAACGTAACGATACGTTCCGGAAAACGACGCGCCACTCGCCTTGATCTCCCGCAACGGCACGTGTTGGAATGACATCGGGTATGGCCGCCTGGCGCCAACGCACTTGAATTCGATTCCGCTGCACTGAATGGTTTTGTTACAAGTCGCCTTTATCTCGTTGATTGGCTGATCGTTGTAACCTGGCGGCAACTGGTACTCCAGGACGCTGTCGAGCGTACCGGTACAGCTTTCGATCGGCTTGAACCGAAAATTGACAGTAACAGTCGTTCCAAGGGGGCCTGGAGCGGATACGTATAAGTCATGCTGGGTGATCGGCAGCACATACCGCCCCGCCAGGAAAACCGGTTGCGCTGCCGAGGACGTGGAAGACAGGACAATTGCCAAAACTGCCCAAACGATCATGTGCATCTCACACTCCACGCCGAATGCACGCATAAGGTATGCCTATAATCTCGGGCAACAGCTGCTTTCGCTCGTGATTTAAGTCAAAGGAACGATGCGCCGGACTTCAGGCCAAATGCACTACGTGCGACTTCGAAAAAGGCAAACCAGTCTTTCAAAGTAACAGCAGTGCGGTGACGCAGAGGATACGAACTGTCAGCCAGCCGGACTTGGCGGTGCTTTCTGGTCCACGGGAAGACTTGTTATCTTTCCGTACTGTCGGGCGATTATCGTTGGCGGGAAAGTTGCCCGCCTGAAGCAGAGCATCAGAGATTTGGGGCGACCGACACATCGGCATGACGATGTCCTCCGGCGAACATTCCCATTCGGGATGCTCGCTGTTATCCAACTCCACGACGATCCAAGTGCGGTGATACAGATCAATTGGTAAGCAGCGTTGATCCAACTGTGTGGGGTCATTTGTCGCCGGGCAAGCTCACCGAGCCGGCATCCAATTGTACAACGGCAGCCACCCATTTTTTCACTTTGGGATGCAAATCGGCCTGAGCGTCTCGTCAGAGCTCCGGGCCTTGGCGTACTCAATCAGCGCCTGCCGGGCCGCGTCGCACCGCTCTGCGCTGGAAAATTCCTGGGTCGAAATCACGGCGCCGTTCGCAACGCCAAGCCAACTAACGATGATTAGAACGTGGGTCACAATATCCTCCTCACCGGGACAATGCCTGCCGAAGACCGACGGCGGATGGGTTATCCCGGCAAGGACGCTCGCTGATGCGCTCCGCGCGTTGATCTGGGTCAAGCACCGCTACCGGCCCTTTGTGGCCCTTGCCAAGCAGCAGCACCCAACATTCGCACTTAACAAAAAAGGCCCCGGCACGGTGCCGGGGCCAAGGCTCGACTTGCTGGAGACAAGCCCTTGATCAGTAGCGAGCTGCGATAGGCGCCCCGTATCCGCCGAAGCGGTAGTTGATGCGTAAGGTGACCAGATCCACGTCCTGGGTGATCCGGCTATTGAGCACACCGACAACATTCGGATTGACGAATGTGAACGAATTATTGGCATCGCCCAAGAACAGATGGTCGTATTCAACACCGAACGACCAGTTCGGTGCAAAGCCGTATTCAAATCCAACACCCACGGTGCCACCCCAGCGGGTCGAGCTTGCCGCGGCCAGTTCGATGCCGGTAACGTTATCGAAGATGCTGAAGCGGTTGCTTGTCACCGCCGCGCCGCCCTTCAGGTACAGCAGCGCTGCATTCCAGGCGTAGCCAATCTGGCCGGTAAAGAGGCCGATGCCATCGGTTTTGGAGCGTGTGGAGAGCGTAGGGATCGAGCAAGGTGACGCGCGGCTGTTGAGATCCGCCCAATCGCCTTGCGCTTCCACGCCAAACACCCACTGATTGGCTTGCCAGCGATAACCGACCTGGCCGCCGATAACGCCTCCGGACCGCCCGCGGCAGGCCGCAACGAAGGCTACCCAAATCGTCAGTGAAATCCACGCAGTTGTGGGCCTCGCCCCAGCCGCCGTTGGCGCCGATATAGAAGCCGGTCCAGTCGTAAATCGGAGCTAGCACCGGCGCCGGTGGTCGTGCCTTGACAGCCATATCCGCGGCGGATGCAGGGGCAGCTATGCCGACCAATGCTACTAGACCAACGGTAGCCAACAGAAAACTTTTCATTTTTTCCTCTCCATTTCCGTCGGCTTCAACTTTGTCCCCACCAACGGGCGTTACAGGCGTTGCATCGATTCCAACTTGCAACGTGAATTTATGTACTTTAGGCGAAAGGCCGCGTGCCAAAATGGCAACACTCAAGAGCAATTGGGAGCGCCTCATGATTGCTTTGTTGATTATCGTGCATATGGCGGGAAGCACGGCTTAGCGCCGCGAGAGTTCTGCGCGGCAGCCTGAAGCTGCGGCTTATTCGATCTTCCTTGACTGCGGGTCGGTACTTTCCGCCGCGTCGCCGCCAGCTTGTTCGTGTCCTTCTTCGAGCCATGACGGAATGCTTCCCGATGGGATCGCGCGTCTCGGCAAATGAGGAATGATTGTTCCGGCGGTCACGACCAATCCCTCGTCGAATTTGGCACGTGCAAAGTTCCTGGCTTCCATTTCGGTTTCAAACGTCTGGGTCGACCGGGAGCGCCGGCTCCGGACCGCTGTGCCTCTCCATGGGAGTTCGAAGGTCACATACCAAGTATGCTTCTTCATCCGATGATTCCGATGGATGGATCTACCATTCGGGACGTCTCCGGCATCGCGTTCAGCGGTAGTGGAGCGCGATCAGTTCGGCCACGCACGCAGGACGCTGGCCGCCTTCGATTTCGATCACCATGTGATAGTTGACCCTCAAGCCATCGGGCGGGACGTCCTCCACTTCCGCGATGCTGGTGCGGCCTCTGATCCGTGAGCCGGCCGGCACCGGGGAAAGATAGCGGATCCGGTCCGCGCCATAGTTCAAGGTGTTGCGCAGTCCCCTGACACCCATCACGGATCGAATGAACATCGGCGCAAGGCTGAGCGACAGCAGGCCGTGGGCGATGGTGATGCCGCCTGGAAGCTCTTTTCTTGCCCGCTCCTGGTCGACATGGATCCATTGATCGTCGCAGGTCGCCTGCGCAAAAAGGTTGATGCGTTCCTGGGTTACGTCAATCCATTCGCTGGCGCCGAGTTCGGTGCCGACCGCTGCCTTGAATTCACTGAAGTCGCTGAAGATGCGCATCGCCGGCCCTCGTGCCTAGACCTGTCGGATCAGATTTTCATTTCCGGAACGTTGGATGGGATGAACAGGTCCGCTTCCGTCACCGCCATGACCTCGGCGACGGTGACGCCGGGCGCAGTCTCCTGAAGTGTTATCCTTCCGCCGGAGAAGCCGATCACCGCCATGTCGGTGACGACCATGTCGACCGGCCGGGAAGAGGTCAGCGGCAGCGCGCATTTCTGGACGATTTTCGATTTTCCCTTGGCGGCGTGCTGCATGGCGACGATGACGCGCTTGGCCCCCGTCACCAGGTCCATCGCGCCGCCCATCCCCGGCACCATCTTGCCGGGGATCATCCAGTTCGCGAGGTGTCCTTCGGCGTCGACCTGAAGGCCGCCAAGGACCGTGATGTCGACGTGACCGCCGCGGATCAATCCGAACGACATCGCGCTGTCGAAGACGCATGCGCCGGGCAGGGCTCCGATCGGCCGTCCGCCCGCATCGGTAAGGTGGGGGTGGGCCATGCCTTGCTCCGGCATGGGTCCGGTGCCGATCAATCCGTTCTCCGACTGAAAAAAGATCTTGAGATCGGACGGAACGAAGTTTGCGACCAGCGTCGGAATTCCGATGCCGAGATTGACGAGGTTGCCGGCGCGGAGTTCGCGTGCCACCCGTCGCGCAATGATCGATTGAGCGTCCATGGATCACCCGTTGGCGATGAGGTAGTCGACGAGCGGCGCGGGCGTTACGACGTGGTCGGGCGCGATGACGCCGACGGGAACGATGTTCTCCGCGGTGACGATGACGGTATCGGCCGCCATCGCCATGACGGGATTGAAGTTACGCGCGGTCAACGCGTAGGCGAGATTGCCGAGATAGTCGGCCAGAAACGCATGGATCAGCGCGAAATCCGATCGAAGCGCCGTCTCGAGCAGGAAGGTCTTGCCGTCGATGTCGATCCTTCGTTTGCCTTCCTCGACCATGGTGCCGACGCCCGTCGGCGTCAGCACGCCTCCCAGGCCGCAGCCGCCGGCCCGAATCCGCTCGACGAAGGTACCCTGCGGCACCAGGTTGACGGCGACCTGGTTGGCCATCATCTGTTTTTGTACGTTCGGATTGAGTCCGATGTGGCTCGTGGTCAACGTCGAGACCAGCGCCGCGTCGAACAGCTTCCCGACGCCCCTGCCGGGGAGCGCGGCGTCATTGCTGATGATGGAGAGCTCGGATTTCCGTTGCCTGACCAGTTCGTCAAGCAGCCGTTCCGGCGTTCCCACTCCCATGAACCCACCGACCATCACGGTTGCGCCGTTGGGGATCCTGGCGACCGCTTCTTCCACGGAGACAGCTTTCATCGGAGACTCCGAAACCGCTTGCGCTTGCAGGCGCGGGATCGAAGGTGGAGCGGAGCCGGCATGGAGCTTTGATCTGTATCAAGGCTTCTGTTTCAGGAGTCGAGGTCATTGCCGGGATCGCCGTTTATGCGTCCTTGCGGCGCTCTACGCCAATCGACGACAGCATATCGTCCCACAGCTTGCGCACCTGATCGTGGCGGCTCTCCACGGCCGAGTTCGTAGCGCTGCGAAACGGCAGCAGGTCGGCGCTTTTGAGGAACATGATTTGCGCCTGCATCAGGCGACCGCCTTCCAGCTCGATCTTCCGCAAGGCCAGCGCGAACGGGTCCAGCATTGGCACCGACTCCGGCAGTAGCGCCGCAGGCCGTATGACGGCATGCAGGGCATGGCCAAGCGCGGCCATGTCGATGATGAACGCCTGCGTGCGATCGGCGACGCCTTCGGCTGGCCTCGGCAGCCAGGCTGCTTCCCACGATGGAAGCAGAAGCAGCAGTTCCGGATCGGGGGCCCACGAGGTCGCCCGCAGCAGCAGCGAGACGATTTCGGATTCGCGGTAGAGCTGCGAATTCAGTTCCGTTTGCCAGGCGACCTTCGCTTGCAAGGCGAGGGCGATTGCAAGCTGTCTGGCCATCGCGCCATGACAGGATACCAGGAAGGCGGCAACGCGCGTCTGCTGCCGTGGCGGCACGCGACCTGTCGCATCGAGCGGACCAAGAAATGGGCTCATGACGGCGTCCCGTGCGTCGGAACGGCGCGCAGATGATCGTGCCCCCGAGGGAACGGGATGAGCGCTTCGCCCGCATTTTCGGGGGCGATCCATACCGTGCGATCGCCCCTCCATTTCTTTGCGAGAACGTCCCCGGCGAAGCTGGAAAGCAGGTCGGCCGTCAACGCGGGCTTTTCGAGGGTGAAGGCGTGGAAGGCACGTGGAATGATGACGAGTGCGCTGTCCGGAATCTCAAGGCGCAGGGTCTCGTGGAGTGAGCGCGGGGTGAGAAAGTCGAACTCGCCATTCAGGATCATCGTCGGAATGCCGATCGACGAAAGCTGCGGCGTCAGCGGTTCGAACTCCAGGAACGACTCCATCAGGTTCTGCAAGGCGTAGACGTCATTGGTAAGCCAGCCCTGTCGTTTGATCGCTTCGAGGTTGCCGAGCTGCGGCCCGAGCCATGCATCGGACAGATTCATCGGCAGCAGCAGGTCCTGCAAATAGCCCGTCCCACCCAGGATCAGACCGGTACGCAAAGCGTTGCCGAGCAGGAGCAACTGCGGCGATAGCTCTGCGAAGCTGCTCATGAGAGCCAGTCCTGCCAATCGGTCGCCGCGATCAATCGCGTACCGCAACGCGATAAGTCCACCGAAGCTGATGCCGCCAAGGAAAATCGGACCGTCGCCGAGCTGGTCGATCAACAGCGCCAGCGCCGCAACCTGGTCATCCTGACTGATGAACAGCGCGGGCTTGTCGGAGGCGCCCTGGCCCAGCAGGTCGAACGTGGCGACGCGGAAGCCTCGCGCCACCAGCGCGTCGCGATAGGCGCCCCACAGTTCGGCGTACTGCGTCAGCCCATTGACCAGCACGTAAGCCGGCCCGGTCTCGGGCCCGTCCAGCTCGTAACGTATGCGGCGGGAGCCGAGGGTAAGGAACGGCATGAAGCACCCAACGAGATCAAGCATTGGATGTCGCGCCCGCACCAGGGACCATTGAGATATGTCAAGGGTCGCACTGGGACGCACTCATAAGCCTTCCAAAAAAGATATTGGCCGAAGCCGTTTTTTTGGGAGGAGATCATGAAGCGTTGCATCGTCAGTCTGCTACTGCTGCTCGTTGCTACGTCGCTGGCGATGGCGCAACCCTTCACCCGCCGTTCGTCTCAAGTGCAGCACGACGGGCTGAAGCAGTATTACGAGATTCCGAACTTCCGGTTGGGCGGGCGTTACGAGCTTGCAGATCCATCGAAATGGGAATTCGGCGGCGAGGGCGGCACGACGCTGGAATCGCTCGGTGCCGGCAAGCTGAGAACGGCCTACATCGCGGTCGGCACCCCGCGCCGCAACGCGGCCGGTGAAATCACCAATGCGGTGGTTATCAGCTCCTACTATTCCGGCGACTCCACCGACATGTACGAGCAATGGGTCAAGGGTACGGCATTGTCCGGCGGCGTTCCCATCATCGGCTCCGGCCGCCCGATCGACACCGATCGCTACTACGTCGTGATGGTCGATCCGCTGGGCACGTGGGGTGCCAGCAAGCCGTCGGATGGGCTCGGGACAAAATTTCCGCAGTACAGCTACTACGACATGGTGCAGGCGAACTATCGCATGCTGCGCGATCACCTGAAGGTCGCCAACGTCGCGCTGGCCACCGGTGTTTCCATGGGCGGAACGCAGACCTATGTCTGGGGCGTCATGCATCCGGAATACGTGCAGGCGCTGATGCCGATCGGCGGCACCACGCAGTCCGACGCCGAGGACCCAGTCGGCAACTGGACGTTTCAGTTGATGACGGCCGCGATTGAGTTGGACCCGGTGTGGCAGGCAACCAAGGGCAATTACTACAATCTGCCGAAGGAGAAGCACCCGCTGCAGGGCGTCGCCTTCGGCTGGTCGGTGCTCGGGCTGACGGGCTACGATCTGGCGTATCGCACGTCGCAGGCATTCACTGCTGTCCAGCCCGAAGTGTTCTATTGGGATCCACCGAACGAGAAGGCCGGATCGAGCGTCAACAAGCGCGCCGCGATATATGACGCCGTCGATCTCGTCTGGCGCAACCGGGTCGGCGAAACCCACAACATCAATGCGTATCTCGGCCGTATCCAGTCGAGGACGCTGGTGATGCACATCACCAACGATCTGTGGCTCAATTTCAAACTTGCGCAACGCGCTGTCGACAAGATCCCCGGCGCCGACCTGATCGCCGAGGAATCCCCCGTGGCACATTACGGGGTGTTCTCGATCATCAACAACAGGAAGCACGATCCGAAGCTGGTTGCTTTCCTCGAGGACGTCGCACGCCTGAACAAGCAGCAGCAGTTTGTTGCGAAGAACTACCGCGTCGCGGCGGTCGCGACCGATATCGACCCGAAGAAGTCGTTCTGGAAGGATTTTGTGACCTATCCATTCCCGGTCAAATACGCGAACGTCAAGGACAGCACCGGTACATCCTGGCAGATCGGTTACATGGACGAATATTCCGGCACCGATCGCAACCCGCCGGTCCTGGTCGTCATTCATGGCAAGGGTGCGTTTGCCGGACACTACGGCAACGTGATCAAGCAGGCCGTGCAAAGCGGCATTCGCGTCATTGCACCCGACCTGCCGCATTACGGCATGTCCGGTCCCGGCAATCTCGACAAGAACCCGGCGAGGTCGATGCAGGACATGCGCGACGTCGTTCACGAACTGGTCGTCAACCAGTTGGGCGTCAAGCAGGCGTTCTATCTCGGTCACTCGCTCGGCGGGCAGGTGATCCTTGGTTATGCTCTCAGCTGGCCCGAAGCGGTGAAGGGACTTATTCTTGAAGCGCCGGCGGGGCTGGAGGAGTATCCGGCCGAAGTCGCGATCGCCCCCGGCAAGACGGCCAAGCTGTTCGATCCGGCATTTGGCCGCGATTTCAACAAGTGGCGAGCAGTGTGGGACCAGACCGGCATTCTGGCCGGTGAAATCGCCCGCGACGAGCAAAACATCCGCGATTTCTTCTACTTCAAGAAGCGCGATCCCGTGACGGGCGCCGTCTCCAAGGTTTCGAGCGGGTACTTCATGAACGACAGCGAATATGCACGTTTGCATACAGAGCAGCGCGTCGGCTTGACCAAGGCCAATCCGAAAGAGCTGGAGCAGTGGGCCAATGCCTACATCTTCGACATCTATGGCATGGTGATCGAGCTGCAGAAGGATGACCCGAAGAACCTCTACCGGCGACTCACGCAGATCAAGGCGCCGATCTTCCTCGCCTTCGGCGCCAAGGAACCGTTCATTCCCGGGACCGCCCTGAACGGGCTGAAGGATCTCGCGGGCGGCGTCATCGTTCCGTTCATTGAGCGCATGGCGGCCGCGGGCAATCGTCCAACGGTGAAGATCTACCCCGATACGGGTCACTTCATCCATACGGACAACCCGGTGCAATTCCCGAGCGATGTCGTCGACTTCGTCGAACTCGGCAACGTCGTCGTCAACTCGCCGACCGCCATCGACCGTCTGGTCAATGGTCCTTCCAGCGAGACCACTGTCGGTGTTGCGCCAACCCCGACCAGCGCAGCGCCCACCGCGGGGCTGAACAAATAGGAGCCTGATGGTGGCACGGGTGCGGGCGGGCGAGGTCCAGCTCGGCTGGCGAGAGTGGGGCGAGGGCGATGTCACCGTCGTCTTTATCCACGGCAATCTCGCCAGCAAGGACTGGATCGAACTCGCCGCCCCGTTGTTTCCCAGCGGGCTCCGTGTGATCGGCATCGACTGGCGCGGCTGCGGCGAAAGCGACCGGCCGCCGCCGGCGTCCGATTTTTCCAACTATTCCATGCGCCAGCACGCCCTCGACATGCTGGCCGCCCTGGACGAGTTGCAGATTCGCTTCTGTCACCTCGCCACCCATTCCACCGGCGGCATCATCGCCGCGCGCATGCTGCTCAAGCAGCCCGAGCGCTTTGGAAGGGTGTTCGCGCTCGATCCCGTCACGCCGCTGGGCATGGCGTTCAATGCCGAGCAGATCGACCTGTTTCGCTCGATGATGACAAGCCGGGAGGTGACGCGCGCGATCATGGCCACCGCTGCGGCCTCTCTGTTCGTCCCGGAGAGCCTTGGGCCAAATACCGTGCCGCGCTTTCGTGAGGGCCTCGCCGAGATCCAGGCATTCTACGAACGCATCCTGGAGCAGACATTCGGTGTGTCCGAGGGGATCTGGCTCGGTACGCCCTTCAACCTCAACCTGGAGCGGGAGAGCGGCGAGCTGGAGCGGTACATGGCCGAGATCTGGCATCCTCATCTGGTGTTGTGGGGCGAGAAGGATGGCTGGATTGCTCCTGCCGATCTCAAGGCTATGGCAGCAGCCATGCCGGATTGCCGGCTAATCACGGTGCCGGGCATTGGGCATTCGATGAATCTTGAATCGCCCGCGCTCTATGCCGGATATTTTGGCGCATGGTTCGGCGGGCTTTCCGGAAGCGAAGTAGCGATCTAGCCTCGCCCTAAAGGTCGAGCGCCGCCAATCGTACTTTATCCAGCAGCACGATTTGCCGCTGGGTCTGGCCGAGGAAGCCGAGGATGCCCATGCCGTGAAGATGTGACAGCGCCCGGGAGACCGTTTCGAGTGTCAGACCGAGATAGTCGGCGATATCGCGGCGAGACATCGGAAGGGCCATCACGCCGGCGGCCGTCAGGCGGGGATCCATCTCGAGCAGGAATGCCGCCACGCGCTCAAGCGAGGTCTTGCGCCCGAGCAGCAGCATGTGGTCTTCGGCATGCCGGAGGTTGCTCGTTGTCATATTCAGCAGATCGAGCGCCACCAGTGCGTCGGTTTCGGCAACGTGCTCCAGGCTGCACCGTTTCATCAGCCGTACTGTCGTATCGACGATCGCTTCCGCGGTGAACCGGTGGGCGGCGCCGTTCTCCAGCCCGAAAATGTCACCGGCCAGGTGGAACGCGCCGATCTGGCGGCGGCCGTCGGAGAGGAGCTTGTGGGTGCGAACCGCGCCGTCCGCGACCTGGTAGATATAGTCGGCAGGCTCCGCCTCTCCGAATATCTCGGTGCCCTTGTTGTACTTGAATTCGCTCAGGATTACCCTTGCGCGCGAAAGCTCGCCGAGCTGCCCCAGGGCCTTCGGCCTGCTGCCAGGATGGGCGTTGACGTTGACAAACATGGATCGCTCCCTGTTTGAGACAATTTGTTCGCATCCGGAGGGCCCCCGCGTTGCCAAGTGTCTAAGAATGCGTGGCTGGACCCTCCCGGAATTGTGTTAAACCAGAGCGTGCGGGGAAGGCTATTGTATCGAGGGCCATTGGCCTCTGGGACAATGACCGGAAGGACAATATTGAAGTAGGACAGTAAGAAATTTTTATAGGACGTAGCTTTTATAGGACGTAGCTGCCGTCTCGGCGAACGTCTCATTCTTTTGTTTCTTTGGCGATGGTGGGACGACCTTCATCGCCCAACCTCGGTTCTGATGCCATGAGTGCGTGGATCAGTGGGCTGTTGATAGGCGTAGCTGTCGTCCTCACTCCCCTCCCGGTGACGGCGAAGGAGCCGCGTTCGCGATCGGTACTTGTGCTTGATCAATCCGAATCCACAGGGGTGTTTTTCCGTCAGATATTCTCCGGGCTCCGCGCTGGCATCAACGCCGATGCCGGCGCTCACACCACGCTTTTCTCCGAAAGTCTCGATCTCAGCCGTTTTGATGGCGATGTCTACGACGAGAGTTTGCGCCGCCATTTCAGCGAGAAATATCGAGACAAGGATATCGGCGTTATCGTCGTGATGGGCTCGGGGACCCTGGAGCTTGTGCAGCGCTGGAGGGATGAATTATGGCCGGGAATTCCCGTCGTGTTTGGGATGGTCGATGATGTCGACTTCGCCCGGCTGAAATTGCCGAACGATATGACGGGCAGCATTCTCAAGACGGTGCTCGCCGATTCAATCGGGAGCGCGCGAGCGGTGGTGCCCGATCTCGAAACCGTCGTCTTCGTTGGCGATGCTTGGGACCGCCAGAATATATTCGGGAGCTGGGGCCTTGAGATACCCAAGGCTGCCGCAGGACTGAAAGTCATCGATCTCGTGGGCGCGACGATGGTGGAAGTGCGGAAGAGGGTTGAAGCTCTCCCCGCGCGCAGCGCCATCATCTATTCCGCAATGTATTCCGATGGAGAGGGTACCTACTTTTCGCCTGCCAAAGGGTTTGAACTGGTTGCCGAGAAGGCGAATTGACCGATCATTGTTGCCGCGGAACCGCTCGTTGCGCTGGGTAGCGTCGGCGGCCCTGTCATCGTTCCCAGTCTGATCGGCGCTGACGCTGCAAACCTGGCGCTGCGGATTTTGCACGGAGAACCGGTGTCGGGTATTCCCGTAGCGGCGTCCCATGCGGTGAAGCCAATCTTCAATTGGCTGCAGATGCAGCGGTGGGGAGTCAGCGAATCCAACCTGCCTCCCGGAAGTGAAGTTCGTTTTCGCGAACCAGGTCTATGGGAGAGGTACCGCTGGCAGACCCTTTCCGTCGCGGCCGCGTTGTTGATACAGGCCGGGCTGATTTCGGTTTTGCTGCACGAGCGGCATGGCCGAACCATTGCCGAACGCGAATCGAGGAATCGCCTGACCGAGCTGGCCCACGCGAATCGTCAGGCGACAGCCGGGGAGTTGACTTCCACGATCGCGCACGAACTGAATCAGCCCCTCGGTACCATTCTGACCAATGCCGAGACGGCAGAGTTAATATTGAATTCTCCGGCGCCGAACTTGAGCGAGGTCAAGGAGATTCTTGCCGACATCAGGCGGGATGACATTCGCGCCAGCGAGGTCATCCTTCGCATGCGCGGTTTTTTGCGAAGGACGCCGTTTGAGGACAAGGCTGTCGACCTCAACGATACCGTGCGCAAGGTATTCGATTTCCTGTCGGTTCAGGCATCGGTGCGAAAGGTCGCGCTGTATTTCGAGCCCTCGGGAGAGCCGCTGCAGGTGAGGGGTGATCAGGTTCAGCTTCAGCAGGTCATCATGAACCTGGTTATGAACGGCATGGATGCGATGGCTGCCATACCAAATGGGCGGACCGTGATCGGGCGGACCGCGATGAATGGTGGGTCGTCCGCAGTTGTTTCGATTTCGGATTCCGGTCCCGGGATTCCTGCCGAAAAATTGAACGAAGTCTTTGATCCATTCTTCACCACCAAGCAGCAAGGAATGGGAATTGGCCTGTCGATCTCGCGCACTATCGTGGAGGCGCACAACGGGCGCATCTGGGCGGAAAATCAAATGGAAGGTGGCGCGGTGTTTCGTTTGTCTCTGCCGCTAGCCTTATCGTAGGGGGATCAGTTGCCTGGGCTTGTGCATATTGTTGACGACGACGCCTCCTTCCGGACGGCTATCGAACGTCGTTTGAAGAAGGCCGGTTACGAGGTCGCGACCTATCCGTCGGCTCAGGATCTGCTCGACAGTCTGCCGAGTGAAAATGAATTGGGCTGCATTTTGCTCGACGTGCGAATACCGGGATTGAGCGGTCCGGAACTGCAGGAGCGGTTGAGCGAAATCGGCTCGATCCTGCCGATCGTGTTTCTCACCGGCTATGCGGATGTCCAGACCACGGTGCGGGCCATCAAAGCCGGCGCAGAAGACGTTCTTACCAAGCCGGTATCGTCGGAGGAGCTTCTTGCCGCAGTCGAACGGGCCCTGGCTCATCACGAGGTAATGCGCGGCCAGAGAACCCAGCACGACGTCGTGCGCGCTCATATCGCGAAGCTGACGCCGCGCGAGCGCGAAGTCTTCGAACTCGTCATTCGCGGCAAGACCAACAAGCAGGTTGCCAACGTATTGGGCGCGACCGAGCGCACGATCAAGGCGCATCGCCACAGAGTGATGGAAAAGCTGCAAGTGCAGTCCCTTGCCGAATTGGTCTCCCTTGCCGAGCGGGCCGGAATTTTGAGAGATATGTCGGGTGCCGGACAGGCGAAATGAGAAGCCGTCAACAGGATTTGGGTTCGCATTGTCCCATGGGACAATAGAAAATGCGGGACTCAGAGCTTACCAAAATAGTGTGGTGAGTCGGGGAAACCACGACCTGATCGGCTTCGGCGGACGCTGACAGGTTTCAGATCGTCTCTTTGGAAAGACGTTCAAGGCGCGACCAGGGGTGGCGATCTTGGGAAATCGGAATGTCGTCTTTGTCGTCGATGATGACCCTGGAATGCTCAAGGGACTGAAACGGCTATTACGCGAATACGGTTACGACAGCGTCGCGTTTTCGTCGGCCGAAGAGTTCCAGAACCATGACGATTTCGAGTCGGCATGTTGCGTGGTTCTCGACATCAACCTGAACAACGAATCTGGAATTGAACTGAGGCGCCGTCTCAGGGCGGCGGGCATTTCACTGCCGGTTATTTACATCACGGCCAACGACAATCCCGCCGTGCGCATGGCCGCAATCGAATCCGGCTGCATTGCCTATCTTACAAAGCCATTCCGGGCGAGGTCCCTGATCGAGCCGATCAAAAAGGTAACCTCAGAGGCGGCTTAAATTGTTGCCGCCGCGAACACTACGCATCATTCATCGATATTTTGCTCGAACGTCTGCGTCGGCGCTCCCTGCCGAACCGCAGCGAACTGGTCGATCGGCAATGTCGTGGTTACTGCCAAGACGGCGGAGTCCACGACCTCGAGCTGAAGCTTCTGGCCTGTCTCCATCTCCTTGATCAACTTGGGATCCGCGAGGTCGGCTGCGATGCAGCTGTTGGTGAGGCACCAGACGTAGGGAAACCGGTAGGTGGCGCCCTGGTCGATCTTGATCTTTACCCCGGCCTGCAGATAGAGGCCGACGGGAACGAACATTTGCAGCCGCGCGGCCTTGTCGCCTTCGCGCTCGATCAGATCGATGCGGACCGCGGTTTGACCCGTCTCAAACGTGCCGCTGATCGATGTCCGGCACACCATGTTTGTTCCAGGAGCCTTGAAGCAGACCTTGCGCCAATCCGAATATTTGATATCGCGTGCAGCGCGCTGGCCGCGAATTGCGAACTCCTGGCCGGGCAGCTTCTCGCTTGCCGGGCTGCCTTCCGGGTTCGCAGGCTGTTGCGCGGATGAAGTGTCCACAGCCGAAATCCAGCAGCATCAAGACCGAAAGTGCCGTCACCAGGCTGGATTGGCCGTAGCATTGGCGGGACTGCTGCCTTGTCATCTCTCACCTCCCTCGTTCTGCCGGCGTCAGTCTATCTGTGCTTGTCCAAGAACGCCCCGACCAGCGGCGCCCACAACGGGAGGCCGTCGGGCGAACTGACCAGAAAATGTCCGTCACTGCCGAACGGCGGAAGCAGGTGATATTCTGCGTTTCCCCCGGCCCCGGTGTAGGCCTCGTGCATTCGCCTGGATAATTCCGGACCGAAGAATGTGTCGTTCTCGATGTAGATCCAGAGCATGGGCGTGCGAGCCGTTCGCCCGAATTCTCCGGCCTGCGCAACCAGCCTGTCGGGCGCGCAATTGTTGTTTGGTTTTCCGCCGACGCGTCCGCCGCGACCGGCGGCGAATGCAACGATCGCGCGCACCGCCGGGAGGTTCTCGCTCGACAGCGCAATGGCGGCCCAGCCGCCGGCCGATTGGCCGACGACAATGACATTGTCCGGCACGATCAGCTTTTGATCGGTCATGTATTCGATGATCCATTTGTCGATCAGGGCCACCGCGCGTCCGGCATCGCGGAAGTTCGGATTGTCGCAACTGCCGACCTTTGAAAAGAACAGCGAGTACAAGCCGCGTTCCGGGTCATCGAGGGCGGCCGCGCCATATCCGGAACCGGCGGGCGCAACGACCATATAGCCCCGCCGGGCGAACCACATCGCCGCGTCCCTGAACTCCACGAGGGGAAAGAAGCCGCGCTCCCTCTGGTTCATCGAAACGCCGTGGTTCATGACCACGAGCGGGAACGGACCCTTGCCGACGGGCCTGACCACATACGCAGTCGTCGGCAGTGTGATCGGGATCGCCCACACTTCCTCCTGGATGGTCTGAACCGCGGGGCGCTCGTCAGCGAAAGCCGCCACGGCCAACGCCATGACGACGGATGTGGAAACGACAAAAATACGCACCAGATATCGAAGCATGGCGTGCATCCCGGTTTTATGAACCCCGGCCATGATCGGATGACGAAGGCTGTCCGGACGAGGCGCGGTGCCATTGATCTGGATCAATGGAGCCAGCCGTCACAGCCTCACCCGGTATAGGTAATGGCCACGATCACGGGGCCGAGGATAGTCAGAAGCACGTTTCCGACCGCATAGGGCACGGCAACTCCGAGCACGGGGGTCTGGCTGTCCGCCCGTTCGCAGCATCCGGTAATCGCCGCATCCACCGTCATGGCGCCGGCGAGCCCACCACAGATGATGATGGGGTTCATGTGCAGGATGCGATACGCCACAAGGGTCGCGACAGTCAGCGGGACCAGCGTAACGACCACGCCCATGCCGAGAAGCATCAGGCCGTGCGCTTGAATGGCGGCAATCGCCGCTGGCCCGTTGGCAAGGCCGATGGACGCAATAAATCCGGCAAGTCCGATGTCGCTCAACGATTGCTGCGCGGCCGGGGGGAAGCTTCCGACGGTTGGCCGACGCGCCCGGATCCAGCCGCAAACCAGTCCCGCGAGCAGGGCGCCACCGGCGCCGCCGAGCGTCAGCGCGACGGATTCGACCTTCACGCTGATCAATCCGATCAGTAGGCCTAGCGAGATTCCTGCGGCGAGAAAAGCGACATCGGCCCTATCGCCGTAGCGCAGCACCTGGCCGACTTTCGCCGCGGCCCGTTCGACGTCGCGAGTAGCGCCGACCAGTGTCATCACGTCGCCCAGATAGATTCTGGTTTCCGGGGTGACCGGAACTTCCTGTCCCATGCGGTTCAGCTCCCGCAGAAATACGCCGCGTGCGGCCTCTCCGACGCTATCGGCTATTTCGCGCAACGTACGGCCGTGCAGCGCCTGATTATTGACGAGGACCCCGAGCGCATCGCCCTGGATTTCGCGCAGCACCTCTGCGCCTTCAATCTCGGGGCCAATCGAGGTTCCGGCCCGGACGAGAACTGCTGTCGGCCCGGCGAGGACGATTTCATCGCCCGCTTCGAGAACGGTTTTCCTATCCGGCTCGACGTTGTTGGAAGCACGGACGATCCGCTCGACAACGACACGATGACCAATATGATCCTCAATCGTACCAACCGTCTGTCCGGCAGCTACCGCGACGCTGTAGGCTCGCGCCTTGAATTTCTGGTACCCGAGGTTTCCACTTTTCGGCGGTTTGCCACCGGACAGGACGGTTTCAAGCTTGGCGGCTTCCTCCTTGAGATCGATCCCCATGAGCCACGGTGCGACAAAGGGCACAAACAGCAGGGTGAGGATGTAGCCAAGAATGTAGGTCACGGCATAACCCGCCGCGATATTCGCCTGCTGCTGACGCATGACATCGTCGGTCAGACTGAGCTGCGAAAGCGCGCCCGACGCCGTTCCTATCACGGACGACTGCGTGAGAGCGCCGGCCGCAAGACCTGCGGCTGTGCCGGAATCCAAATGAAAGGTAAAGGCAAAGGCGAGAACGATGGCAAGGCCGGTGAAGGCCACGACCATGGCGAGGCCGACCTGCGACAGCGTCCGGACGCTCAGCGAGGCGAAAAATTCCGGCCCCGACTTATAACCGATCGTGAATACGAACAGGCTGAAGAAGATCGTTTTGAACAAGGGAGGGATCACGAAGGTTCCGAATTGCCCAAGTATGACAGCCACCACCAGCGTGCAGGCGGTCGCGCCGATCGAAAATCCCGCGATCTTGAGCCGCCCAAGAAATGTACCCAGCGCGATTGAGAGCAGCAGGAAAATTTCCGGTGCCGTCGAGGCGACCGATCTGATCGTGTCCATGGGTGTGTCCTCCAGCCGCGGACAAGGTCGGATCGCTTCCATTCGAATCCGTTGATCCAAATCAAGCCATTTGTCCGGCGAAGCGTGGAGCTACATGTCGGTGATGGCAACGACCAATCTCCGCCAAGCCATCGAAAGCTTGTTCAACGCTCTTGCGGGACCTGCTGATCCACGTCCCTTCAGACGCCCGGTGGTTTTCAGGACGATCCTGGCGGCCCTCGGTGCCGTGCGGCGATGCGCGCGTACATGAACGTGCAAGTTCCGGCGTTGACCTTCGGCATCCCCGTGACAGTCCTCTTGGTCGCCTTGCTGCGTTGCGAGCAAGGGGAAGGTCCGGTCACAACCTAACGAACAACAAGCCGACAGTTGGCTTGATTTGGATCAAGCCTCCGCTGCTTCGGCGACATCAGCTTTGCTCGTGCCGATACATGCGAGGGGAGGAGCGTGATGACCAAGGAAGCGCAAGTTCAGGATCACCGGATCGATCAATTCTTTTCGGGCCCCGGAGCGCGTGCCGATCAATGGCGCGACCTGGTCGAAGCGGCAAAGGCCTGGGCGGGCGGCACCGGCGACCGCGCCAAATACGAGGCCCTGCTCAACGACCTCGCTGTAGTCGAGGAGTTTCACGGCTATCCCGGCCTGCAACTGATGGCGGCCCTGAAGGAGAGCGCCGCCGCCGGCGATGCCGCGACATCATTGGGGCTGTCGACCCGGATTGTGCAGGCGTTGATGACCCGCTCGTTCCGTCAGCACGCCGGCGACTGGAGCGTGAACGAAGACGGCAGCGGAGGCATCCCCGACCTGTTGCCGGCCGCATTCGGCCACGGCGAGGCACGCCGGCCTTATTTCGAGACTCTGATCGTGACCGGCGTTCCCGCCACCAGTTGGCAGAACCTCGCAAACGAATGGCGGCGGCTGCGGCGTCCGGTCGACGCGTTCATTTATGAGCCGGTTATCGTCGGAAGCCTTGAGGACGCCTTTTGTGCGGCGATGCTCAATCCTGACATTGCGGCCGTCATCATCAACGAAGGCTTTGCGCTGCGCTCGCGTCATGAGGCGCCCGTGCTCCGCACCATGACGGCAGCGGCCGGCCTCAAGGACGAGTTGGACACTTCAGCGCTCCGGCTCGCGCATATCATCAAGCGGGTGCGCCCCGAACTCGATCTCTATCTGATGTCCAACCGCGACGTCGAGGAGCTGGCGGGAAATCCCGAAGCCGATGTCGTCAGGCGGATATTCTATTCGGTCGAAGAGATTCTGGAACTCCATCTCTCGATCCTGGAAGGTATCCAGGATCGCTACGACACGCCGTTCTTCGACAACCTCAAGAAATATGCCCAGCGTCCGATCGGGACGTTCCATGCGCTGCCGATCGCGCGCGGTAAATCGGTATTCAGGTCGGACTGGATTCGTGACATGGGCGAGTTCTATGGCCTGAACCTGTTCCTGGCCGAGAGCAGCGCCACCACCGGCGGCCTGGACAGCCTGCTGGAGCCGACCGGCAACATCAAGAAGGCGCAGGACAAGGCGGCGCGCGCGCTGGGCGCGGATCGCGTCTTCTTCGTGACCAACGGTACCTCGACGTCGAACAAGATGGCGGTCCAGGCGCTGCTTGCGCCCGGCGACATCGCGATCGTCGACCGCAACTGCCACAAGTCGCATCATTACGGCATGGTGCTGTCGGGCGCGCAGCCGCTCTATGTCGAAGCCTTCCCGATGACGGAGTATTCGATGTATGGCGCCGTGCCGCTGAAGACGATCAAGCAGGCGCTGCTGGGTGCGAAGGCCGATGGCCGGCTCAACCGGGTCAAGATGCTCGACCTCACCAACTGCACCTTCGACGGCCACATCTACAATACGCGCCGGGTGATGGAGGAATGCCTCGCGATCAAGCCCGACCTGATCTTCCTCTGGGATGAAGCCTGGTTCGGCTTTGCTCGCTTCTCGCCGTTCCTGCGGAAGCGCACCGCGATGGGTGCCGCCAGCGACATCGAGGCCTGGATGCACGATCCGAAATCGGTCGCGGCCTACGAGAAACAGCAAACCGAGCTCGGCAAGAACCCTTCGGATGAAGTGTTGCTCAAGACCCGGCTGATCCCCGATCCGCGTCAGATCCGGTTGCGCGTCTACCAGACCAATTCGACGCACAAATCGATGTCCGCCATCCGGCAGGGCTCGATGCTGTCGGTCAAGGACGTCGACTTCCACACGGTCGAACAGCAGTTCAAGGAAGCGGTCTTCACACACGCCTCGACCAGTCCAAACCAGCAGCTCATCGCAAGTCTCGACGTTTCACGACGCCAGATGGAGCTCGAAGGGTATGGCCTCGTTGCCAACGCAATCGAGGTCGCCTTTGCGATCCGGCGAGCGGTCAACAACAACCCGCTCATCTCGAAATATTTCCGCATCCTCGGCGCTGACAAAATGGTGCCCGCGCAGTACCGGGTGAGCGGGTTCTCCGACTATCTGGCGCCGGGCGTCAACTGGGCGACCGTCCTGAAGAGTCTGGACGACGACGAGTTCTGCCTCGATCCGACCCGTATGACACTGGTGTGCGGCACCGCCGGCTACGACGGCACGCAGTTCAAGGGCATCCTGGCGAACGAGTACAATATCCAGGTCAACAAGACCTCCCGCAACTCGGTTCTGCTCCAGTCCAACATCAACAACACCCGCAGCGACATCGCGCATCTGGTGCGGGTGCTGGCCGAAATCGCGGGTGAGGTCGACCGTGGCCTGAAGCAGGGCGGCGCGAACGCGCGCAAGACCTTTGAGGCGCGGGTCAAGAGTTTGATGACCGACGTGCCTGACTTGCCGAACTTCTCGCATTTCCACGCCGCGTTCCGCGGCGATGCCGGCACCAAGACCAACGAGGGCAATATCCGCGACGGCTTCTTCTCAGCCTATAACGCAGACGGATGCGAGTATATCCGCCTTGCCGATCCCGAGATCGATCGCCGGCTGAAGAGCGGGCCCGATCTCGTCTCCGCGAGCTTCGTCATTCCCTATCCGCCGGGCTTCCCGATCATGGTGCCGGGCCAGGTGATCACACAGGAAACCATCGACTTCATGCGCAAGCTCGATGTCAAGGAAATCCATGGCTACGACGCCAAGGAAGGCCTGAAACTGGTGCGACCGGAAGCATTGGCAAAGCTCGGTGACAGCCGTTCACGGACGCATGGGATCAAGGCTGCCGCGGAATAGGGCGCTGGAATGGGAAGGGTGACATCATGATCGATTGGTTCGTGCAGACGCTTCGCAACTATCCGGAGATCGCCATCTTCCTGTCCCTGGCGCTCGGGTATTACTTCGGCTCGTTCACCTACAAGGGTCTTGGTCTGGGAGCGGTGACTGCGACGCTAATCGCGGCGGTCATCATCGGACAGCTTGATATCAAGATAGGCAGTCCACTCAAGCCGGTCTTCTTCCTGATATTCCTGTTCGCGATTGGTTATGGCGTCGGACCACAATTCGTGCGCGGCATCGCGCAGGACGGAATTCCCCAGGCGTTGTTTGCCGTGGTGGTCTGCTTATTCTGCCTCGCAGCCGCCTATGCGGGCGCGAAGGTGGCGGGCTATAGCGTCGGTTCGGCTGCGGGACTCTATGCGGGATCGCAGACCATCTCTGCATCAATGGGCCTGGCAACCGATGCGATCAACCGCCTCGGTCTGTCGCCTGAGGAAGCCAAGAAAACGCTGGATGCGATGCCGGTGGCCTACGCCGTCACCTACATTTTCGGCACCGTCGGATCCGCTATTGTTCTGGCGCTGATAGGTCCGGCGCTTCTTGGCATTGATCTTGAGGCAGCCTGCAAGCTCTATGAAGAGAAGCACGGTGGCAAGAAGGAAGTCGGTGGTCCCGGCACGGCCTGGCACCAGTTTGAATTTCGCGCGTTTCGCGTGAAGGAGCGCGGACCTGTCGTCGGCAAGACGACACAGGAAGCGGAGGCGTTGATTCCAGACCAGCGCGTGTTCATCCAAAGTATTCGGCGCGACGGAAAGATCATGGATGCCACGGCAGACGCTGTGATCCACGGCGGGGATATCGTGGCGGTGGCCGGCCGCCGCGAGGTGCTGGTAAGTCTCCTTGGTGCCGGTGCCGAGGAGGTCAATGATCGGGAGCTGCTGGCCGTGCCGATCGAGGGCGTCGACGTCTACGTGACAAGCAAGGACGTCGACGGAAAAACATTGGCTCAATTGGCGAGTCAGCCGGGAGCGCGTGGCGTGTTCCTGCGACGGATAGTCCGCGGCGCGACCGCAACCAACATCCCGATTTTGGCGGATACGCAGTTGCACCGGGGTGATGTCGTTACCCTCGTCGGGCGCACCCAGGATGTCGCGGTCGCAACCAAGATGCTGGGCTATCCGGACCGGGCGACCGACGTGGCGGACGTCGCATTCATTGGCGGGGCGATCACGATCGGAGCGCTGCTCGGCGCGCTGGTCTACAAGGTCGGCAGCGTGCCGCTGACGCTCTCCACCTCCGGCGGTGTATTGATCGCCGGCCTTTTCTTCGGATGGCTGCGTTCCGTGCGGCCGACTTTCGGGCGGATCCCGTCGCCCACTGTCTGGTTCATGAACTCGGTCGGCCTGAACATGTTCATCGCGGTGGTCGGCATCTCCTCGGGGCCAGGCTTCGTAGCCGGCCTGCAACAGCTCGGATTCAGCTTGTTTCTCTGGGGTGTCGCTGTCACGACAGTACCCCTGATACTCGCGATGTATGTGGGCAAGTATCTGTTCCGGTTCGACGACGCTATCGTGCTTGGGTGTTGTTCGGGCGCGCGAACCACAACAGCCTCGCTCGGCATGATCAATGACCGTGCCAAGAGCCAAATTCCCGGTCTCGGTTACACGGTGACCTACGCGGTCGGCAACACGCTGCTGACGGTCTGGGGAATGGTGCTGGTGATCCTGCTGACCTAGCAACGAGAAGATGGGCACGTCCGACAAGGCGGTGCCCATCAACTTCCCCCTATGACGATCCTGCGGAAACTCGCAATAAGGAGAAGCAAGTCATGGCCGACATTATGACACTAAGAAAGTTCGAGGCGCTCAGCCCATTTGAGATCAAGGATGAGCTCATCAATCTGGCCAAAGCAACGTCCAGAACCACTCAATCGGCGTTCCTGAATGCCGGCCGCGGCAATCCAAACTGGATCGCAACCACGCCTCGCGAGGGATTTTTCCTGCTCGGGCAGTTCGCGGTGACCGAGAGCAGACGTGTGATGGAACATCCTGCGGGGATCGGCGGAATGCCGCAGGCAAACGGCATTGCCGCCCGGTTCGAGGCCTGGCTCGCGAAGCATTCGGATATGCCGGGCGCTGGTTTCCTGGCAGCGATGACGCCGTTCGCTGTCCAGAAGTTCGGCTTCGACCGGGACGCCTTCGTCCATGAACTCGTCGATTCGATCATCGGCGATAATTACCCGGTCCCGGATCGTATGCTGGTCCACAACGAGCGGATCGTGCAGGAGTATCTGCAGTGGGCGATGTGCGGAGAGCCCCGGCCGTCGGGCAAGTTCGATCTTTACGCGGTTGAAGGTGGAACGGCCGCGATGTGCTACATATTCAAATCGCTGAAGGCCAACCGGTTGCTGCACCCCGGCGACACGATTGCGCTCGGTACGCCGATCTTCACACCCTATCTCGAGATGACGCACCTTGAGGACTATGATCTCAAGGTAGTGCACGTCAGAGCGCCGCAGGAGAACCGCTTCCAATACACCGATGAGGAAATCAGGAAGCTGGAGGATCCGAAGATCAAGGCCTTCTTCGTCGTCAACCCCGGCAACCCCACCGGCATGGCGATGGACAAGGAAACCATCGGCAAGATCACAAAGCTGGTGAAGACCAAGCGTCCTGACCTGATGCTCCTGACGGACGACGTCTATGGCACCTTCGTCGACGACTTCCGCTCGCTGCTCGGCGAATTGCCGCAAAACACGATCGGTGTCTATTCCTACTCAAAATATTTTGGCTGCACCGGCTGGCGGCTCGGCGTCATCGCGACTCACGAGGACAACATCTTCGACAGGATGATCGCGAAGCTGCCGGACGCCGACGTGAAAGCGCTGGACAAGCGCTATGGCGCCCTGACGCTGGAGCCGCGCAAGGTCAAGTTCATCGACCGCATCGTTGCCGACAGCCGCGACGTGGCGCTTAACCATACCGCCGGCCTATCGCTGCCGCAGCAAGTCATGATGAGCCTGTTCTCGCTCAGCGAGATGATGGATTCGGACAAGCACTACCAGAAGGCCTGCAAGGAGATCGTCGATCGGCGCATCCAGATCTTGCTCGAGGGCATGGAACTTCAAGTCCCGCCAAATCCGAGTTACGATGCTTATTACGGCCTGATCGATTTCGAGTTCTGGGCACGGAAGAATGTGGGCGACGACGCGGTCGAATACCTGAAGAAGAATATTCATCCGCTCGATCTCGCCTTCCGCCTCGCCGAGGCTTACGGGATCGTGCTGCTGAACGGCGGCGGCTTCGAAGCTCCGAATTGGTCGCTTCGCGTGTCGCTGGCCAATCTCCCCGACGAAGCCTATGAGCAAATCGGGCGAGGTGTTCGGTTGATCGCCCGAGGTTACCGAGACATGTATGCAGCGTCAAAACCCGCTCGCGCCAAGTAAACGCGAGGTGGCGGAAGGGGATCGCGGAATGAGCACTTGGATTTCCGCTTGGCCGGACCCAGTGCGGCATCCGACCCACAGTCTTCGGCTACTTCGCGATGTGCCTTCCTTGTAGGCAGCCGGCCACGTCAGGTCCGGGCCACGGTGGCCTGGACTTTAACCCCCAGGAGTGAATGATGAGAACGTATCGCAGGCGATCGGTAGTGGTAGCGCTGTTTGGACTGCTGACTTCGGCGGTCGTTGCAACGCCGGCATTGGCGGAGGTGGGCGCGGTCAGCGTCGTGTTCACCAAGGGCGGGCTCATCGTCGGCGTTGGCGGCGGGCAGGGCGTGCTTGTCTTCCGCGGCAAGCGCTACCCCTTCACGGTGTCGGGCATGAGCGTGGGCTTCACGATCGGCGCCTCGACCACCAAGTTCACTGGCAGGGCCTTGAACCTGCGAACTCCCGGCGATCTAGCCGGCAGCTATGCCGTGGGCGGGGCCGGCGGCGCGCTCGCAGCGGGGGCCGGCGGCGTGCAGTTGCAGAACGCCAATGGCGTCATTCTACAGCTCAGTGGACCAAGGGTCGGACTTGAAGCTTCGGCGGCCGTGGGCGGTGTTACAATCACAATGATGCAATGATCGTGGCTTTGGAGCCGCCTTGCGCGGCTCCCGCTCTCGCCAGCCTGGCGCAGTTCCTCTACGAATTTTCATACCGCGCAGGCTGGCCTGGTCGTTATAGCGGTCTTTGTCAGGTCGCGTTGACAGCTTGACCTTTCGCGCCCGATCATCTTGTGCACAGCCTCAACGAAACCGCCATGTCTTTAGACATGGCATGAGACATGGCATGACCCGTTTCGCGCAGCAGGGAAGCAATCAGTCGCCCCAGGCGATCACGATGCTGATGTCGCCCGGCACACCTCCGGGAAAATCGACGATCTGATAGCGGATGCGATAGCCCCGCGGTTTCAGGTAGTCGGACCACAGCTGAAAGATTTCCTGCGCTATTCCCGTCAGGGTCTTTTCCCAGCCGGGCTCCTGCTGATTGATGGCGCGGCCGTTGTCGGTGCACAGCGTGTGGGGGAATCGATAGACCTGAACCTCGCTCAGGCCGTTTCGTACCGCGCGCTGGATGACGGTCGAGGCTAACTTTACCTTTTCGTCTTCGGTCAGGCCCGACGGCTTGCTCAGTCTTTCGATCAGCTTGTGCTTTTCCGATTCGGCCGCGGCCGTTCGGCGGGCATATTGTTCTGCCCTTTCAGCCTCCTGGAGGGCGGCCTGCTTCTGGATTTCCCGTGCCGTGGGCAGCAGTTCGTCGATTTTCTCGGGCATGGCTGATCCTTCCTGGCTGACCCTTCCTCAATGACCGTCGCGCCTGAAGCGGTAGCTAGCGCCGATGCCGAGACCGATCCTTTGATCCAAATCAAGCGTTGGCGGCGCCGCGCGATTTCAATTTGCGACGGCGCCCAGCCAAGCTCAGGGGGAAATGGCATGAAGCGGTTACTTCAGTTCGCGGTCGCCGCTGCAATGGTTGCGGGCCTGCATGGTCCGAGGCCGGCAGGCGCCGTCGATCTCTCCGGGGCGTGGGCCACCAGCACGGATGAATGCTCCAACGTGTTCGTGAGGAGGGGACGGGCGAAGCAGATTGAGTTTGCCGCACTGTCGGATCAGCACGGAGGCGGCTTCATTATTGAAGCCGATCGTCTCAGGGGCAAATTTGCCCGCTGCAAGATCAAGACGAAAAAAGAGGATGGTGACACCGTGAACATCATCGCGGGTTGCGCGACCGACATCATGCTTTCCAACGTGCAGTTCAGCCTCAAGATACTCGAGCCGAACAAGATATCGCGGATCTTTCCGGGCATCTCGGACATGGCGATCACCTATCATCGTTGCCCGATTTGATCATTGTTGCCGTCGACAGGCAGGGCCGGGCGCCGGCGCGGGTTGATTCATATCAAAGGTCAGGCGCGACCGCCGAACAGTATTGGCGGTACTTATGGGGGCGTCGGGTTGTGGGACCTGTGTCGGCTTAAGACGTGGAGGGAAATTTGAGCGAACAACTTCATCCACTCGCTCCGCACCATTTGCCCGGTTTCATCACGGCGCCCGGTGAAACGGACGTCTGGATGGTCGTGATGGGCATCTTCCTGATCGTCGCCGTCCTTGCGGTTGGCAACTTCTATTTGCAACTGCACTCGCTGCCGGAGCGGATGGCTCACAAATCGCAGAAGTTGCAGTTCGAGATCGTCGCTGTACTGGGGCTCCTGGCGCTGTTCACCCATGTGCATCTGTTCTGGATCGCAGCGCTGTTGCTTGCGATGATCGACCTTCCGGATTTTGGCACGCCATTGCGCAGCATCGCAAGTTCGGTCGAGAAGATCGCGGATAATTCGTCAACCGATGTTGTCGCTGAGGAGTCTGGCGAGGCGGGCCACGCTCCAGCCCCCGCAGCGAAGGAAGAGCCGAAACCGCGCGCACCGAAGAAGGAGGTGCACGGCCATGCTTGAGCTGACCCTTTGCTCCATGCTCACGATCCTGCCGGACTACCTGTACCGCCGCTATGTTCAGGGCAAGCGTATCGGCAAGGAGATTACCTTCTTCTCGGTCTGGTTCGAACTGAGGTACGGCATCGTCACTTGCCTGATGCTCACGGTTTCACTCATTACCCTGATCTTCTATTTCCACCCGTCGACCAGCAATGCGACGCTGTACTTCAGGACGATACCGATTCTTTCCGAAGGTGTCGGGCGTGTCGCCGAGGTCAACGTCAATTACAGCGCACCTGTCGCCAAGGGTTCCGTCATTTTCAGGCTGGACAGTTCGAAGCAGGAGGCCGCACTGGAGACGGCCCGGCGGAAAATCGCCGAAGTCGACGCTTCGCTGATCGCTGCAAAAGCGGACGTGCTGAAAACGGAAGGCCAGGTTCAGGAGGCGAAGAGCGCCGTTCAACAGGCTCAGGATGAATTGGATGTGAAGAGCGAACTGCAACGGCGTAACCCGGGGATCGTACCGCAGCGAGACATCGAAAAGCTGCAGGTCATGGTCGATGGGCGCAAGGGATCGCTCGATGCGGCCAACGCCTCAAGACAATCCGCCGAGTTGCGCGTCTCGACGCTTCTGCCGGCCGAGAAGGCAAGTGCGGAGGCCGCGTTGGCGCAGGCGCAGGTCGAATATGACAAGACCTTCGTCCGGGCCGGTGTAGACGGGCGCGTGGAGCAGTTCCTCCTCCGCGTCGGCGACATCGTCAATCCGCTGATGCGGCCCGCCGGAATCCTAATTCCGGAGGGAGCAGGGCAGCGCTCGCTGCAGGCCGGCTTCGGGCAGATCGAAGCCCAGGTCATGAAGGTCGGCATGGTGGCCGAGGCGGCTTGCATCTCCAAGCCATGGACCATCATCCCGCTGGTCGTTACAGGCGTACAAGACTATATCGCCGCCGGTCAGTTCCGCGGCGGAGAGCAACTCCTTGAAGCCCAGAATGCGGCGCGACCGGGGACGATCCTCGTGTTCCTGGAGCCGATCTACAAGGGCGGGCTCGAGGGCGTGACGGCGGGAAGCAGCTGCATCGTCAACGCTTACACCAGCAATCACGAGTTGATCTCGTCAGGCAAGCTGAGCGCGGCGAAGAGTTTTGGATTGCACGCGGTCGATGCCGTCGGGCTCGTTCACGCCATGCTGCTGCGGATCCAGGCTCTGTTACTGCCGATCAAGACACTGGTGCTGAGCGGCCACTGACGGATGCCGTGAACAGTGAGGCTGTATGGATTCGATCAGAATGCCGTCATGGCTTCGGCTGGTCCTTGTCGCAGGCGTCGTCGTTCTGGTGACGGGAGCGGCGCTGTTCGGCTATCGCTGGTATACTCATCCGACGACGCTGACCGTCGCGGTCGGATCGCTGGACGGAGAGGCGCCGAAGCTGATGTCGGCGCTGGCAAGCCGGCTCACTGCTGCGAACGCGCCGGTACGCCTCAAACTGGTGGAAACGGCCAGCGCGCTTGAAGCGGCCGACATGTTTTCGTCGAACAAGACCGATCTCGCCGTCGTGCGCGGCGATGTCGGCGACCTGTCGCAGGCGCAGGCCATTATTGTCCTTGCACGCGCTGTCGTATTGCTGGTTGCCCCGCCGGGATCCCAAATAACAGACATTGCCGGCTTGAAACGCGTCACCGTCGGTGTAGTCGGCGGCGAAATGAACCGGAAGGTCGTCAGCGCCCTGACGGAGGAGTACGATCTTGGCCGTGCCAATGTATCGTTCCGCAACCTTGCGCCCGCGGAGACGCGGCGCGCGCTGGAAGCGAAGGAGGTGCGCGCACTTCTGATCGTCGTTCCACTGGCCGAGAAATACCTTGCACTGCTGCGTGGCTTCTTTCTGCAAAACCCGAAGACCGCGCCGGTCCTTATTCCTGTCGATGCGGCCGGCGCCATTGCCGAGAAACACCGCGCCTACGAAAGCTTCGATGTTCCGAAAGGAACGCTGCGGGGCTCGCCTCCGGTTCCCAGTGACGATCTGACCACGCTCAGGGTTTCGTTCTACGTGGTCGCCGGCAAGCAGCTCGACAATGATCAGGCCGGCGCATTGGCGGAAGCGTTGATGAAGGCGCGCAGGGACCTGCTCGGCGAACTGCCGATGCTGGCGCAGATCACCGCGCCCAGCACCGATTCCGATGCTTATCTGCCGGTCCATCCCGGTGCTGCCGCCTTCTACAACGGCACGCAGGAGAGTTTTCTGGACCAATGGGGAAATGCCATCTTTCTGGCCCCGATGATATTCGGTGCCCTGGTCTCGGTGGCGGCGGCGGCGTGGAAGTTTCTTCGCGACGGCGAAACTCGAACGAGCGAAACTGCACTGGACTCACTGTATGCCCTCGGCCGCCGCATCAGATCGGCAGAGGGCGAGCAGCAGTTGTCGGAAATCGAGCGTGAGATTGACAAGGTCCTGCAGATGCAGCGCGTGAAAGCGGCGGCCGGAGACGAAAACGCGCTTGATGTCACGACCCTCAACGTGGCCGCGCACCGCCTTCAAAGCCTGGTCCATGATCGCCGAACGTTGCTGGCCGCACGGCCCGGCGACAAGGCGATGGCTTGATCAAGCCTGACTGTCCCGAACTTGCTCACGCAATTCGAGTTCGAACCCGGACCTTTGATCTTGATCAATGGTCCGGTGCCGTTCCGGTCGTTGGCTTGTTTCGTTTGGCAATGGAGAAGGCCATGCTGCGTTGCAGGAAATTGCTGCTGGCGTTAGTCATCATGATCGCTGTTCCCGGCGTTGCGGCGGCGCAGACAACCGATGGCAAGCAGCCGGAGCCTGAGCAGACCTTGCTCAAACCCGAGCAACTCGATGCGCTGGTCGCCCCGATCGCGCTTTACCCTGATGAGTTGCTCGCCAATGTGCTGGCAGCTTCGACCTATCCCCTGGAGGCCGTGCAGGCCGACCGCTGGGTGAAAGCCAACAAGAACCTGAAGGGCGATGCGCTCAAGGCGGCGGTCGACAAGCAGGCATGGGACGACAGTGTCAAGGCGCTGGCCGGCACGCCCGATGTTCTCGCGATGATGAGCGACAAGATCGACTGGACCAAGAATCTCGGCGATGCCGTGTTGGCGCAGCAGGCTGACGTGATGGACGCGGTACAGCGGCTGCGCGCAAAGGCGCAGGCGCGCAACAAGCTCGTCACCAACAAGCAGCAGAAGGTCAGCGTCCAGCAGCAGGAGAACAGGGAGGTGATCGTCATCGAGCAGGCCCAGTCCGATACGGTCTACGTTCCCTACTACGATCCCGCGACCGTCTACGGCGACTGGCCCTATGCGGAATATCCGCCGTATTATTTCGGCTATCCATCCTATATCGGCGCCGGCGTGGTTGCCGCAGGGCTGGCATTTGGGGCCGGTTGGGCGATCGGGCGCTGGGGCAATTACTGGGGCGGCGGCTTCAACTGGGGTAACCGCAACCTCTACGTCAATCACTACAACAGGACGACCAACATCGGGAATAGCTGGCAGCACAATCCGGCGCACCGTCAGGGGGTTCGATACAACAACGCCGGCGTTGCGCAGAAATTCGGCAACAACAACCTGCGGGCCGGCGCTGCCGATCGGATGGACCATCGCGGCCGCGATGGCCAGCTCGACGCTGGAAAGGACCGCGCCGGCGCGGGTGATCGTGCCGGCGATCGCGCAACCGGTGATCGCGCCAAGGGAGGCGACCGGGCCAACGCTGGTGATCGCGCCAAGGCAGGTGGTGGTGCCAAAGGCGGCGATCGCGCCAAGACAGCCGACCGCAGCCGCTCCAGTGGCGCGGGCAACAAAGGCGGGCGCGATACGGCGATCAGGAATGTGTCGTCGGGCAGGGCGGCCAATGCGCATTCTGCCCGTGGCCACGCAAGTTTTGCGAGCGCGGGCGTGTCGCGTGCAAGCATGGGCGGCGGTGGCCACCGCGGTGGCGGTGGTGCAGCGTTCGCCGGTGGCGGACGCGGCGGCGGAGGGGTTGGCGGCGGTGGCGGCGGCGTCGCGGCGGCGGCGGAGGCCGGCGCTCCGATATCGCGCTGAAGCACGACGTCGTCCTGCTTGGACATCTGGATAATGGCCTCGGCTATTACCGCTTCAGCTATCTCGGCAGCGACAAGGCCTATGTCGGGGTGATGGCGCAGGAAGTGCAGGCGGTCATGCCAGGCGCGGTGGTGCGCGGCGACGATGGTTATCTTCGGGTTCACTACGACATGCTCGGGCTCAAGTTCCTTACCTACAAGGATTGGCTCGCAGCCGGCGCGCAGATCCCCCTACGCGCGAGGATGCGATGATGACGAAGCTTCGGTCTGGCGCAGAGCTGTCTCGAGCGCGCCATCGGTCTCCTGGCAGCAGCGGCGCTGCTGGTGGGGATATCGTCCGCCAATGCTCAGCAGGCCTTCAAGACGCCGGAGGAGGCCGCTACGGCACTTGCCGCCGCCGTCAAATCCGGCGCGCCGAGGGATATCCTCAAGGTGCTCGGCCGGGATGGTGTGGAGATCGTGTTCTCCGGCGATGAAATCGCGGACCGCGAAGCGCGGGAACGGTTCGTGGGGGCCTACGACGCCAAGCACAATGTGACCGTCGAAGGCGACAAGGCTGTTCTGGTCGTGGGAGCCGACGACTTCCCGCTCCCGATTCCGCTCATCCGTCGGGAATCCAGCTGGAAGTTCGATACCGCCGCCGGCCGGCTTGAAATCCTGTACCGTCGTATCGGACGCAACGAACTGGACGCGATTCAGACCTGCCTTGCCTATGTCGATGCGCAGAACGAATATGCGGAAAAAGACCGCACTGGCGCCGGTCCCGGCGTCTATGCGCGGCGCCTCGTCAGTTCCTCCGGCAAGAAGGACGGTCTCTATTGGCCGGCGTCGGACGGCGATGCGAGCCCGCTTGGCGAGCTTGTCGCCCGGGCTTCTGAAGAGGGATACAAGGCGGGGGCGGGACGTACGCCGTACCACGGCTACTACTATCGCATTCTGACACGGCAAGGGCCGAATGCTCCCGGCGGTGTGCTCAATTACGTCGTCAAGGGCAAGATGATCGGGGGATTTGCGCTGCTCGCCTATCCCGCGGAGTACGGCAATTCAGGCGTGATGACCTTCCTCGTGAATCATTCCGGAACCGTCTATCAGAAGGATCTGGGTGACTACACGATGTCGCTGGCCGAGCGCATGACGTGGTTCGATCCCGACCAGACCTGGAAGAAGGTCGATTCGCCTCGCCCTTGAGGAATTTCGGAGAGCCGCTGCGATGCGCAGGTATTCGGCCGGACTGGCCATGTTGTTTCTGGTCGTTGCGGCTGGATCGGCGACGCCATCGCACGCACAGGCGCCGGGCTATGTCAGCGTCGTATTCGCAAAGGCCGGCCTGATCGTCGGCGCCGGCAAAGGTCGCGGTGTACTGACCTATCGCGGTCGCGACTATCCGTTCCGGGTTTCCGGTTTGAGTCTCGGCATCACCGTCGGCGCGTCGGCCATGCGATTGACGGGACGGGTTTCGGGACTGCGTGAACTGAAGGATTTTTCCGGCACCTATGACGCCGTTGGCGGCGGAGGCGCTCTGGTTGGCGGCTTTGGCGGCGTGCAATTGACCAACCAGAAGGGCGTGACGATCACGCTTCAGGGCGTCGAGACCGGCCTTGAATTCGCTGCCAACCGGAGCGGGATCAGGATTTCGCTGCAGTAGGCCTGCGGCTCCTCCAGCAATCTCAACTCGGTCGCCGCGGTTATCTTTTGGTGCAGGGATCGATCTCAGAAGCCTTGTGAGGCCTTCTGCTGCAGACAGCCACGGCTTGATGCGTGTTATTTTCCGAGTGCTGCCTGACTGGCATCATGGAGCCGAACTGCTGCAGCCTTGCTCCGCCGGCAGTTCCTCGGCATTGGGGTCACCCGGTGCCGTCGCCCAGGCCAGTTCGACGAGCGTCACGATCCGCCGACCGGCACCGTCAAGCTGGCAAACGATGAGGCCTTGCTCCTCGATGTAGCTCAGCAGGCGCCGTGCACGGCGCAGCGAATGTGAGCCATAGGCGCGGGCAATCGCTGCATCGCCGGGGCAGGGCCAGCCTTCCTTGGCGGCGCGGGCGATCATCATGAAGACGCCCTGCATATCCTCCGGCAGAAGTGAGGCGCGGAGCGAGACATCCTGCCAGGCGTCATCCTCTGCCATATCGGAGCCGAGCCCGGCGCGGGCGCGCGTCAGCATGCGGCGGAAGTCACCCAGGTCCGGCACGGCCGACCCGAGACCCGCTATTCGGCAGCGGACCACGAACTCCTGATAGAGGACGCCGATGGCACGGAATCCCGCGTCGGGCTCCTCCAGGATGGCGCGCAGAATACGGTCCACGCGCTCACGCCGCTCCGCCAGTTCCTCAACGTTGAGCGGCTGCTCCACCATTTCGGGACGGATCTCCAGCGCCGCGGTTTTTGCTGCCATGAGCTGGCCGAGGAGATCCGGCGGCGAGCGGCGCTGGGGCCGATTATTCTCGGGCGGCGGCGCCGCAAGGATGATGGCGCGTGCGTCCGGCGTGGCTTCCGGCAGAGGCATCAGGCGCGGCGTCGCGTTGCGCGGCGTGGTATCCGTGGGACCAATGCGCAGCCCGAGCGGACGGCGGGAGAGGGCCGGTCCCAGCGCCATGAATTGCCCGCGCTCCAGATCGCGGAAGGCCTCTGCCTGTCGCCGCTCCATGCCCAGAAGGTCGGCGGCGCGCGCCATGTCGATATCCAGAAAGGTTCGGCCCATCAGGAAATTGGATGCCTCGGCCGCGACGTTCTTGGCGAGCTTTGCCAGCCGCTGGGTGGCGATGACCCCTGCAAGCCCGCGTTTGCGGCCACGGCACATCAGGTTCGTCATGGCGCCGAGCGAGAGTTTGCGCGCCTCGTCTGAAACCTCGCCGGCGACTGCCGGCGCGAACAGCTGCGCCTCATCCACCACCACCAGCATCGGGTACCAGTGGTCGCGGGCGACCTCGAAAAGCCCGCCGAGGAAGGCGGCGGCGCGCCGCATCTGGTTCTCGGCGTCAAGCCCCTCGAGATTGAGCACCGTGGAGACGCGATGGATGCGCGCGCGCTCGCCGGCGACCTGCAGGCCCCGCTCGGTATGGTCCTCGGCATCGATCAGGAGGTGACCGAAACGGTCGGCAAGCGTCACGAAGTCGCCCTCGGGGTCGATGATGGTCTGCTGCACCCAGGGGGCACTCTGCTCCAGCAGCCGGCGCAGCAGATGGGATTTGCCGGAGCCCGAATTGCCCTGCACCAGCAGGCGGGTCGCCAGAAGTTCCTCAAGGTCCAGAGTAGCCGGAGTTCCTGCCGTCGTGTGTCCCATCTCGATCGCAACGGTCATGTCTCGACTCAAAATCTCTCTGCGGAGGAGGGGCTTAACAACCTGATCGCAACCCGTCGAGCGCCCATGGCCGGCTCCTCCATGTTCTCCACGGTTGGTCGAACGCCATCAAGCGCATGGCTGCCGAGGAGGGTGCCTTGATTGAAGGCGGCCCGCATCCTCTTGCCATTCTTCAAGGGTTCGCGGCGAGGAAGCGTGTCGCGTCAGGATTTTCGATGCTTCGCGTTCACGGCGATCGCCGCCGCCGCGGTGCGGTTCTCGACGCCGAGTTTCGAGTAGATCTGCTCGAGGTGCTTGTCGACGGTGCGCGGGCTCAAGCCCAGAATTTGCGCGATGTCGCGGTTGGTCTTGCCCTTCGACAGCCATGACAGCACTTCGCCCTCGCGCGTCGTCAGGCCGAGTTCGCTGGAGAATTCCGCCGGCGCGTCGGCGCCGGAATCTTTTGCAAGGCGCAGCAGGAATTCGCTGGTGCCCAGCCTGCCCATATATTGCAGCCGGAGCTGTTCGTCGCCGGGAAGCGCGGTCATGATCGCGGCTTTCGACCCGGCCTTGCCCTTGCGGGCCTGGTCCAGCCATTGCGGGATCGGGGCGGGCAGCACGACATCGTCGTCGCTGTCGGGGCTAAGCGCATCCGATAGCAGCTTCTGCGCCTGGGGCGTCGCCCACATGATCTTGCCGACGCCGTTGACGGCGAGCAGATAGCGGCCGGAAACGTCGAGGGCTGCGCGCGCGCTCTGGGTCAGCCGCGCATTGGCGAGATGGACGCGGATGCGCGCCAGCATCTCCTCGACCGCAATGGGTTTTGTCACATAGTCGACGCCGCCGGCTTCCAGCCCGCGCACGATGTGTTCGGTTTCGGCCAGCCCCGTCATGAAGATGATAGGCACATGGTCAAGCCCGGCGTCACGCTTCAGCCGCCTGCAGGTCTCGAACCCGTCCAACCCGGGCATGACAGCGTCGAGCAGCACGATGTCGGGTGTGATCTGGTCGACGATCCGCATCGCCGCTGCGCCGTCGAGCGCGACCATGACCGTCATGCCGGCGCCGTCGAGCGCGTCGGTGAGCAGCCGCAGCGTCTCCGGCGAATCATCGACGATGAGGGCGACGTCGCGCTTTTTGGTTTCAGTGATCATAGCTGTACAGTGTTTTCAGGGTCGCCATGTACTGATCGAGATCGAAGCGGTCGATCAAGATCCGCATTTGCGACACGAAGTCGGCATGTTCAGGGTAATCGTGACCGATCTCGTCCAGCTTGACCTGGATTGCGCGGATGTAGCCGAGTTGCCCGAGGCCGATCAGTTCCTCGACATATTTCACCGGTGGCCGCGATCCCGTCTCCGGTTTCCAGCGTGGCTGGGCTATCTGCTCGGCCTCGTACTGCCATTCGATCTTGAGCAATTGCCGGATCGTCTCCACCAGCTTGGGGATATCGATCGGCTTCATCAGATAGCCGTCGTGAAACGGCTGCGCCAGCGGCGCGCCGTGCGCTTCAAGCGCGCTCGCCGAGACCATCAGGATGCGGGCCTGGTGATGGCCGCTGGCGCGCAGCGTTTCCGCCACCGTCCAGCCATCCATGCCGGCCATCGAGATATCCAGCAGAAACAAATCAGGCCGGCAGTGCTGCGCCAGCGCGAGGCAGCCGGGTCCGTCGGGCGCGCTCAGGAGAATGAAGCCGAGCGGCGCCAGCACCTCGCGCAAGAGGTCGCGATGGGTCGGATCGTCGTCGGTAATGAGGATCGTCTTGCGCGGTCCGTGATAGCCGAAGATCGGCGCTTCGACCGGCGCAATCCGGGTCGGATTGGTGACTTCCGACAGCAGGATCTTGACGCGGAAAATGCTGCCGGTGCCGACCTCGCTCGTCACCCTGATATCGCCGCCCATGACGCCGGCGAGCAGCCGGCTGATGGTCAGCCCGAGACCGGTGCCGGTCTGCGGCTGGGATACACCGAGCGCACCGCGTTCGAAGGGCGCAAAGATGCGTTCGAGATCGCTTGCCTGGATTCCAGGGCCGGTATCGATCACCTCGAACTCGGCGACGGGGCTGCGATAATGCACAACGAACTGCACGCTGCCGGTCTGCGTGAACTTCAGCGCATTCGACAGCAGGTTGATCAGAACCTGGCGCAGGCGTTTTTCGTCGGCATAGACGACGAGAGGCAGTACCGAAGGCCGCCTGAAAACGAAGTCGATGCCCTTGGCGGCGGCCTGAACGCGAAACATCCCGACGAGCTGGTCGAGGAATTCGCTCAACCGCACCTCGTCGCGCGACAGATAGAGCCGGCCCGCTTCGATCTTGGAAATATCCAGAATGCCGTCGATCAGCCCCGACAGATGATCGGCGCTGCGGCGGACCACGCGCACCTGATCGCGCGGCTTGGTGGCAAGGCCGGAATCCTGCTCCAGCAACTGGGCATAGCCACTGATGGCGTTCAGCGGCGAGCGCAGTTCATGGCTGAGCCCCACCACATAGCGGCTCTTGGCGAGGTTGGCCGATTCCGCGACCTCCTTGGCGCGCTGCAGCTCGGCATCGGTGCGCTTGTGCGCGTCGATTTCCTGAATCAGGAGCGCGGTCTGCCGCCGCGTTTCCGCTTCCGCCGCGCGGCGGCTCTGTTGCGCCAGCACGAACAGCCACGCCACCACGCCGATGATGATGGTGAGTGCGAAGAACACCTTCCACAGCACGTCGGACAGAAGGAGATTGTCCACTGCAACCGTCGCCGACGTCTGCAGGTAGATCAGCCCGAGCGTCAGCCCGACGAGGCCGGCTGATATCGCGAACACGCCGAGATAATGCCCGAACTGGGAATTGATCCGGGCGTAGATCGGCTCCGGCAGCAGCTTGCCCAGCGTGTCCGACACCTGCGCGCCGATCCGCGCGTGCGGCTTGCAGAGATCGTGGCAGCGGGCGTCGAGCGAACAGCACAGCGAACATATCGGGCCGGCATAGGCGGGGCAGGAGGCCATGTCCTCCGGCTCGAACGAATGTTCGCAGATACAGCACTGGATCGCCTCGAGGTTCTGCCAGCTACGCTTGGGCTTGCGCGCGATGTAATATTTGCCGTCGGTCGCCCATGCGATCAAGGGCGCGGTGACGAAGGCGACCGCCAGCGCCACGAAGGCCGAGAGCGCCTTCGCCGTCGGCCCGAACAGGCCGTAGAACGCTGAGATCGAGACGATGGTCGCGATCGTCATGGCGCCAACGCCGACCGGATTGATGTCGTAGAGATGCGCGCGCTTGAACTCGATCTGCTGCGGGCGCAAGCCCAGCGGCCGGTTGATGACGAGATCGGCGACCAGCGCGCCGACCCAGGCGATCGCGACGTTGGAGTAGAGCGCCAGTGTCTGCTCCAGCGCCTTGTAGACGCCGATTTCCATCAGGAGCAGCGCCACCATGACGTTGAACACCAGCCATACCACGCGGCCGGGATGGCTGTGCGTCAGCCGCGAGAAGAAGTTCGACCACGCGATCGAGCCGGCATAGGCATTGGTGACGTTGATCTTGACCTGCGAGAGAATGACGAAGGTGCCGGTCAATGCCAGCGCCAGATCGGGTTGCGACAGCACGTAGCGAAACGCTTCGAGGTACATGTGCGCGGGGTCAGCGGCGTGCTCGTTGGCGACGCCATGGCTGAGCGCGAAGTAGGCGAGGAAGGAGCCGACCAGCAATTTGAGCGCGCCGAAAATGATCCAGCCGGGGCCTGCACCCAGTAGCGCGATCCACCACGAGGTCCGCGAGGTGCGGCGGTCGCGCGGCAGGAATCGCAGGAAGTCGACCTGTTCGCCGATCTGCGCCACCAGCGAAAACACCACCGAGGCGGCGGTGCCGAACAGCAGCAGATCGAGATGGCCGCTTGGGTCGCCATGCTCGCCGGCGAATTTGCGCCACTCCGTGAACGAATGCGGGTTGGCCCAGGCGATCGCCACGAAGGGAAGGATGTGGAGCACGACCCAGAGCGGCTGCGTCCACAGTTGGAAGCGGCTGATCAGGGTGATGCCGTAGGTCACCAGGGGAATGATGACGACGGCACTGATGAGATAGCCGATCGGGCGCGGGATGCCGAAGCACATCTCCAGCGCGGCTGCCATGATGACCGCTTCGAGCGCGAAGAAGATGAAGGTGAAGGAGGCGTAGATCAGCGAGGTGATGGTGGAGCCGATATAGCCGAAGCCGGCGCCGCGGGTCAGCAGGTCGATATCGATGCCGCATTTTGCAGCATGGTAGGCGATCGGCAGGCCGCAAAAGAAAATGATGACGCTGACGACCAGAATGGCGGCGGTGGCGTTGGCGGCGCCGTAATTCAGCGTAATGGTGCCGCCGATCGCCTCCAGCGCCAGAAAAGAGATCGCGCCGAGCGCGGTATTGGCGACGCGGGCGGCCGACCATCGCCGGGCGCTCTTGGCGGTGAAGCGCAGCGCATAGTCTTCCAGGGTCTGGTTAGCAACCCACTGATTATATTGGCGTCTGACGCGGTCAATCCGCTGCCGCCCTGCCACTGTGATGCTCCTGCCCAGTTCTACCGACCCCTGCGTAGCCAGCAAACTCCGTACCAAAATCTACGTCGCTATTTTGCGGTGCAATATACGCAATCCCACGTATCTGTGCAGTGCACAAATCCGAGCCATCCTCGCCTGACCAATCAGCGTTCTCGAACCAAAAATGGGGTGCTCATGTCAGACGAACCAAACAAGGGCCTAAAGTCGCCGCTTCGCCGCAAACTGCTGATGGGCGCGGCGGCCCTGCCGTTCATTTCGATGCTTCCCCGGCCGTCATTCGGAGCCGGTCCCGCCACCGCCACGGTCAACACCACGGGGTTGGCGGTCACCGATACGGAAGTCACCGTCGGCATCCTGCACTCCGCCACCGGCACGATGGCGATTTCGGAAACCGGTTCGATCCAGGCTGAAAAGCTCGCGATCGAGCAGATCAACGCCGCCGGCGGCGTGCTCGGACGCAAGATCAAGTTCATCCAGGAAGACGGCGCCAGCGATTGGCCGACTTTTGCGGAAAAGGCCAAGAAGCTCCTCGTCAACGACAAGGTCGCGGCGATCATGGGCTGCTGGACCTCGGCATCCCGCAAGGCGGTGTTGCCGGTCGTCGAGCAGTACAACGGCATGCTCTATTACCCGACCTTCTATGAAGGCCTCGAGCAGTCCAAGAACGTCATCTACACCGGCCAGGAAGCCACCCAGCAGATTCTCGCCGGGTTGAACTGGATCGCCAAGGAGAAGAACGCCAAATCGTTCTTCTTCATCGGCTCGGATTACATCTGGCCGCGCACCTCGAACAAGATCGCGCGCAAGCACGTCGAGAACGTGCTGAAGGGCAAGGTCGTCGGCGAGGAATATTACGCGCTCGGCTCTACCCAGTTCAATTCGGTGATCAACAAGATCAAGCTGACCAAGCCCGACGTGATCTTCACCGACGTGGTCGGCGGTTCGAACGTCGCCTTCTACAAGCAGCTCAAGGCGGCCGGCGTCGACCTGTCGAAGCAGGCGCTGCTGACGATCTCGGTGACCGAAGACGAAATCGACGGCATCGGCGGCGAGAACATCGCGGGCGCCTATGCCTGCATGAAGTACTTCCAGTCGCTCGACAATGCCAACAACAAGGCGTTCGTTCCCGCCTTCAAGAAGATGTGGGGCGAGAAGACCGTGATCGGCGACGTGACGCAGGCCGCCTATCTCGGCCCGTGGCTGTGGAAATTGACGGTCGAGAAGGCCGGCAGCTTCGACGTCGACAAGATCGCCGCCGCATCGCCAGGCATCGAATTCAAGGGCGCGCCCGAAGGCTATGTGCGCATCCACGAAAACCATCACCTCTGGTCGAAGACCCGCGTCGGCAAGGCCAAGCTCGATGGCCAGTTCGAGCTGATCTTCGAGACCGCCGATCTGGTCGAGCCCGATCCGTTCCCGAAGGGCTACCAGTAAGCGCAGCGGAACTCACCGCAGCTTTTCTCCGAGCAACCAGCTCCCTGGCGTGGACCGTCAATCCGCGCTTGACGACCCCGCGTCGCGAATTCTCTCGCGACGCGGGACCTTATCCCTCGACGGAGAAACATCGATGTTCGGCGACTATTCGATTGGCGATCTGGGCTCCATCTTCGTCATGCAGGGCTTTGCGGGCCTGATCCTGTTTTCCGTCTACGTGCTGATGGCGCTTGGTCTTGCGATCATCTTCGGCCAGATGGGCGTCATCAACATGGCGCATGGCGAGTTCATGATCCTCGGCGCCTACGTCACATGGATGACGTCGAATTTCTTCCAGACTTTTCTGCCAAGCCTGTTCAGCGGCTATTTCTTTCTTGCGATGATACTGGCCTTCCTGGCCTCCGGCGCGCTCGGCATGCTGGTGGAGTGGGTGCTGATACGTCATCTCTACAAGCGGCCGCTCGACACGCTGCTCGCCACCTGGGGCCTCAGCCTGATATTGCAGCAGGCCTATCGCTCGATCTTCGGCGCGCGTGAAGTCGGCGTCGAGCTGCCGCAGTGGATGCTGGGTTCGCTCAAGGTCACCGACTCCATCGAGGTGCCGATCAACGGCGTCTTCGTGATGGGCCTGACCGTGCTGATCACCATCGCGGTCGCCTATGTCATGTACAAATCGCGCTGGGGCCGCCAGGTCCGCGCCGTCGTGCAGAACCGCATCATGGCCGGCGCCGTCGGCATCAACACCGCGAAAGTCGATCGTTACACGTTTGCGCTCGGTTGCGGCATCGCCGGCGTCGCCGGCAGCGCCTTCACCATGATCGGCTCGACCGGGCCCACGTCAGGCCAGCTCTACATCGTCGACACTTTCCTGGTGGTCGTATTCGGCGGCGCGGCCAGCCTGCTCGGCACCATCGCATCGGCCTTCTCGATCTCGCAGACGCAATCGACGCTCGAATTCTTCATGTCGGGATCGATGGCGAAGGTGCTGACGCTGCTCGCGGTTGTCGGAATTCTGATGCTGCGGCCGCAGGGGCTGTTCGCTCTCAAGGTCCGCAAATAACAAGAGGGCTGAAGCCATGACCGACAATCGCTTTACCAATCGATCGGAGCTGATCGGGATCCTGGTGCTCGCCGTGTTCCTGGTGGTGGTCCTGCCGCTCTGTCTCGATGTCTTCAGGCTCAACCTCGTCGCAAAATACCTCACCTATGCCTTCGTGGCGCTGGGACTGGTGATCTGCTGGGGCTATGGCGGCATTCTGAGCCTGGGGCAGGGCGTGTTCTTCGGCCTCGGCGGTTACTGCATGGCGATGTTCCTCAAGCTCGAGGCATCGAGCGTCGCGAACACCAAGATCCAGTCGACGCCCGGCATTCCTGATTTCATGGACTGGAATCAGATCACCTCGCTACCGTTGTTCTGGCAGCCGTTCCACAGCCTCACTTTCACCATCGCCGCCGTCATCCTGGTGCCGGGTCTATTTGCCCTGATCATTGGTGCGGCGATGTTCAAGCGCCGCGTCGGCGGCACCTATTTCGCCATCATCACGCAGGCGGTTGCCGCGATCCTGACCATCCTGATCGTGGGCCAGCAGGGTTACACCGGCGGCATCAACGGCATGACCGATCTGCGCACGCTCAAGGGATGGGACATCCGTCCCGACCACGCCAAGGTCATTCTCTACTTCTTCGAGGTAGGCTGCCTGTTCGTCTGCATCTTCATCGCCCAGTTCATCCGGCATTCGAAGCTCGGCCGCATCCTGGTGGCGATGCGCGATCAGGAGGACCGGGTCCGCTTCTCCGGCTACAGCGTCGCCAACTTCAAGATCTTCGCGTTCTGCGTCGGCGCCATTTTCGCTGCCATCGGCGGCGCCATGTTCGCGCTGCAGGTCGGGTTCATGTCGCCATCCTTTGTCGGCATCGTGCCGTCGATCGAGATGGTGATCTATACCGCGGTCGGTGGCCGGCTCTCGATCCTGGGTGCGGTCTACGGAACCATGCTCGTCAACTTCGCCAAGACCAGCCTTTCGGAATCCTTCCCCGAACTCTGGCTGTTCGGTCTCGGCGGATTGTTCATCGCCGTGGTCCTCGCTTTCCCGAACGGCCTCGCCGGCATCTGGGGGGATCACGTGCAGCCGCGGATCGGCCGGCTGATCGCCTCGCGCAAGCCGAAGTCCGGCGCCGGCTGGACCGACAGCTCCGTCGCCGACGGCGCACCGGCAGAGTGAGGACGACATCATGCTGATTGGCCATCAACCCAAACCTTTCCTGCTCGCGGTCGAAGGGCTCACGGTGTCCTTTGACGGGTTCAAGGCGGTGAACGATCTCTCCTTCTATGTCGAGGAGAACGAGATCCGCGTCATCATCGGCCCCAACGGCGCCGGCAAGACCACGGTGCTCGACCTGATCTGCGGAAAGACCAAGGCGACCTCTGGTTCGATCGCGTTTCGTGGCAAGGAACTGACGAAGCTGAAGGAGAACCAGATCGTGAAGGCCGGGGTCGGGCGCAAGTTCCAGACCCCGTCGATCTACGACGATCTTACCGTGTTCGAGAATCTCGAGATTTCGTTTCCGCGCGGGCGCACCGTGTTCGGCGCACTGACCTTTACGCGCGACGCCACCGTGCGGGACCGGGTCCATGAAGTCGCGGAAATGATCTTCCTCAAGGACCGCCTCGACATGAGCGCGGCCCTGCTTAGCCACGGCCAGAAGCAATGGCTCGAGATCGGCATGCTGCTGATCCAGGACCCGGACCTGCTGATGCTCGACGAGCCGGTGGCCGGTATGAGCGTGAGCGAGCGCGCCAAGACCGCCGAACTGCTCAATCGCATCATCAAGGACCGTTCGGTGCTGGTCATCGAGCACGACATGAAATTCGTCGAGGACATCGCCCACAAGGTCACGGTGCTGCATCAGGGCCAGATCCTGTCGGAAGGTACGATGGAGAAGGTGAAGAACGATCCGAAGGTGATCGAAGTTTACCTCGGACACTGACACCAGGGAGCGCGTTCATGCTGGCTATTTCGGATCTCCACGTCGCTTACGGCCAGAGCGAGGTGCTGCACGGCCTCAATGTCTCGGTGGCGCCCAACGAGATCGTTGCGATCATGGGCCGCAACGGCATGGGCAAGACCACGCTGATGAAGTCGCTGATGGGCATCGTTCCGACCAAAAGCGGATCGGTCAGCATGGAAGGCGCCGAACTCAGTGCGCTGCCGAGCTACGATCGCGTCGCCAAGGGGCTCGCCTACGTGCCGCAGGGCCGCATGATCTTCTCGACCATGACGGTGAAGGAAAACATCGAGACCGGCCTGGTGGTGTCCGGCGGATCGGAAGTGCCTGACGACATCTACGAACTGTTTCCGGTACTGCTGGAGATGAAAGATCGCCGTGGCGGTAATCTTTCCGGCGGGCAACAGCAGCAATTGGCGATCGCACGCGCGCTCGCCACCAAGCCGAAGGTGCTGCTGCTGGACGAGCCGACCGAAGGTATCCAGCCGTCGATCATCAAGGACATGGCGCGCACGCTGAAACGTATTCGCGACGAGCGCGGCCTGTCGATCGTCGTCTCCGAACAGGTGTTGAGCTTTGCGCTGGATATCGCCGACCGCGTGCTGGTCATCGAGAACGGCGAGATCGTCCGCGATGACCCGCGCGACAGCGTCGACGCCGCGCAGGTTTCGAAATTCCTGTCCGTCTAAAACCGCAACTTGTCCAGTCTGAAAGGGGAGCTATCGATGCCAGAGACACTGATCAAGGTCGATCTTTCGAAGTCGGCCTACGACAACGACATGATCCACAATCGGTGGCATCCCGACATCCCGATGGTTTCGTGGGTCAACCCGGGGGACGATTTCATCATCGAGACCTATGACTGGACCGGCGGCTTCATCAAGAACAACGATTCCGCCGATGACGTGCGCGACATCGATCTCTCGATCGTGCACTTCCTGTCCGGCCCGATCGGCGTCAAGGGCGCCGAGCCCGGCGATTTGCTGGTGGTGGACCTGCTCGACGTCGGTCCGTTGAAGGAAAGTCTCTGGGGTTTTAACGGCTTCTTCTCCAAACAAAATGGCGGCGGCTTCCTGACCGATCATTTTCCGTTGGCGCAGAAGTCGATCTGGGACATCAAGGGCCTCTACACGTCTTCGCGCCACGTGCCCGGCGTGAATTTTGCCGGCCTGATCCATCCCGGCCTGATCGGCTGTCTACCCGATCCGAAACTGCTGGCGACATGGAACGAGCGCGAGACCGCGCTGATCGCGACCAACCCGACGCGCGTACCGGGCCTCGCCAATCCACCGTTTGCCGCGACCGCCCATGCCGGCCGCGCCAAGGGCGATGCCAAGGCCAAGGTCGGCGCCGAAGGCGCCCGCACTGTTCCGCCGCGCGAGCATGGCGGCAACTGCGACATCAAGGATCTGTCGCGCGGCTCGAAGATATTCTTCCCGGTCTATGTGCCCGGCGGCGGCCTCTCGATGGGTGACCTGCATTTCAGCCAGGGCGACGGCGAGATCACTTTCTGTGGCGCGATCGAAATGGCCGGCTGGCTGCATCTGAAGGTCGACATCATCAAGGACGGCGTCGCCAAATACGGCATCAAGAATCCCGTGTTCAAGCCGTCGCCGATCACGCCGAACTACAAGGATTACCTGATCTTCGAGGGCATCTCGGTCGACGAGGCCGGCAAGCAGCATTACCTCGACGTCCACATCGCCTACCGCCAGGCCTGCTTGAACGCGATCGAATATCTGAAGAAGTTCGGCTATTCCGGCGCCCAGGCCTATTCGATCCTCGGCACCGCGCCGTGCCAGGGCCATATCTCCGGCGTCGTCGACGTGCCGAACGCCTGCGCCACGCTGTGGCTGCCGACGGAGATCTTCGACTTCGACATCATGCCATCGTCGGCGGGGCCGATCAAATACATCACGGGCGACATCCAGATGCCGATCTCGCCGGACAAGTAATCCCTGCGCGAGAAGGATGCGGGACGGCTGCGTATTCTTGCCGCCCCGCATCCGCCGTCGTCATCTTCAAATCATCGCGCGAGGAAATCAGATGCCCGTCTACGAATATCTCTGCAATGATTGCGGCCCGTTCACGGAGATGCGGCCGATGGCCGAATGCGACGACCCGCAGGACTGCCCGCGCTGTGAGACGGAATCGCCGCGCGTGATCCTGACCGCGCCGGCGTTCTTCTGCATGCCGTCGGACCAGCGTAAGGCCATGGCCACCAACGAGCGCAGCGCCCACGCGCCGAAGACGGTCGCCGAATACAAGGCCGCGCACGGCCCGGGCTGCGGCTGCTGTTCAACCGGAAAGAAAAAGCCGGCGCGCCTGATGACCAAGTCCAGGAGCGGCGCCAAGGGCTTTCCGACCGCACGTCCATGGATGATCAGCCACTGAAGCGCGATCCTTCAAACCCATACCAGAACAAGAGGCGATCCAATGCTCCACGGTGACATTTCCTCAAGCAACGACACGGTCGGCGTCGCAGTCGTCAACTACAAAATGCCGCGGCTGCACACCAAGGCCGAGGTGCTCGACAACGCCCGCAAGATCGCCGACATGATCGTGGGCATGAAGCTCGGCCTGCCCGGCATGGATCTCGTGATCTTCCCGGAGTATTCCACCCACGGCATCATGTACGACTCCAAGGAGATGTACGAGACCGCCTCGCAGGTCCCGGGTGCCGAGACGGAAATCTTTGCCGAAGCCTGCCGCAAGGCAAAAGTCTGGGGTGTATTCTCGCTGACCGGTGAGCGCCACGAGGAGCATCCGCACAAGGCGCCGTACAACACCCTGATCCTGATGAACGACAAGGGCGAGATCGTCCAGAAGTACCGCAAGATCATGCCGTGGGTGCCGATCGAAGGCTGGTATCCCGGCAATTGCACCTATATGTCCGAAGGCCCGAAGGGTCTGAAGGTCAGCCTGATCATCTGCGACGACGGCAATTTTCCGGAAATCTGGCGCGACTGCGCGATGAAGGGCGCCGAGCTGATCGTGCGCTGCCAGGGCTACATGTATCCGGCCAAGGAACAGCAGATCCTGATTTCCAAGGCGATGGCCTGGGCCAACAATGTCTACGTGGCGGTCGCCAACGCGGCCGGTTTTGACGGCGTGTATTCCTATTTCGGTCACTCCGCGATCATCGGCTTCGACGGCCGCACGCTGGGCGAGACCGGCGAGGAGGAGTACGGCATCCAGTACGCAGGATTGTCGAAGAGCCTGATCCGCGATGCGCGCCGCCACGGTCAGTCGCAGAACCATCTCTTCAAGCTGCTGCATCGCGGCTATACCGGCATGATCAATTCCGGCGAAGGCGCGAAAGGCGTCGCGTCCTGCCCCTATGACTTTTACAAGAAATGGATCGACGATCCCGAAGGCACCCGCGAAATGGTCGAAGCGATGACCCGCCCGACAGTTGGCACCGATGAATGCCCGATCGACGGCATTCCGAATGAGCTGACGGGGAGCAATTACTAGACCGCTGAGCCAGCGCGCCCGAGAGGCGGTAGATGAGAAGACCGCGGCGAGCGACGCGGCTCGCGCCGCTCGCATGTCTCTCCATCGCCCCGGTCAGCGCGCGGCGCGCTCGACGGCGATGGCGGTGGCTTCACCGCCGCCGATGCACAATGCGGCGACGCCGCGTTTCAGGTTGCGCGCTTCCAGCGCATGCAGCAGCGTCACGATCAGTCGCGCGCCGGTGGCACCGATCGGATGGCCGAGCGCGCAGGCGCCGCCATTGACGTTGAGTTGTTCTCTGGCGATGCCGAGATCCTTCTGCGCCGCCATCGCCACCACTGCGAACGCCTCGTTGATTTCGAACAGGTCGACATCGCCGACGCTCCAGCCGACCTTGTCGAGCAGCTTGCGGATCGCCGGGATCGGCGCGGTGGTGAACCATTGCGGCTCCTGGCTGTGGGTGGCGTGGCCCTTGATCTCGGCGAGAACAGGCAGTCCGTCACGATCGGCGAGCGAACGCTTGGCCAGAATGAGCGCCGCGGCGCCGTCGGCATTGGCGGAGGAGGCAGCCGGCGTGATGGTGCCGTTGGCGCGGAACGCGGGCTTCAATCCGGGAATCTTGCCAGGGTCCACCTTGAGAGGATGTTCGTCATTGGCGATGACGCGTGGACCGGCCTTTTCGGTGATCGTGACCGGCGCTATCTCGGCCCTGAACGCGCCGCCCTCGACCGCCTTGCGGGCGCGCGTCAGCGTCTCCATCGCATAGGCGTCCTGGTCCTTGCGTGTGAACTGATAGGCCTCCGCGGTGGCCTCGCCGAAATCGCCCATCGAGCGGCCGGTCTCGTAGGCGTCTTCCAGCCCGTCCATCATCATGTGATCGATGATCCGGTCATGGCCGGCGCGATAGCCGCCGCGCGCCTTGGCCAGCAAATAGGGCGCATTGCTCATGCTCTCCATGCCGCCGGACAGCACGATTTGGGCTGAGCCCGCATGGATGATGTCGTGCGCCAGCATGGTCGCTTTCATACCGGAACCGCAGACCTTGTTGACGGTGGTGGCGCCGGTGGCATCGGGCAGTCCGGCGCCGCGCGCGGCCTGTCGCGCTGGGGCCTGGCCCTGTCCGGCCGGCAGCACGTTGCCCATGAAGACCTCGTCAATGCGCTCCGGGGCGAGTTTCGCCCGCTCCAGCGCGGCGCCGATCACGTGCGCGCCGAGCTTGTGCGCGCTGAAGGGTGACAATTCGCCCATGAACCGGCCGAGCGGCGTGCGGGTGGCGGAAAGGATGACGACGGGATCGGGGCGTGCGGACATTATGGGTTCTCCTGTTCGGTCATTATGATATGACGATAATCATATATAATAGGATTGCAATGGGACGCCGCTTTCCGCAACGAGGTGCGGCCTGAAAGACCGCCGGGGAGATGGAGGAAATCAAAGCCGGCCGGGCGCATCCTCGCGGAACCGATCGAGCGCGACCTCGACTGAGGCTCTTGGCTCGGCCTGCCAGGTCATCGATGCGCGGTAGGTGCGCCATCGGCCGCGCTAAAGGGTCGCCCGATGCCCGGCTTTTGCTTCGGAGCTACGTCTCTACTGCGGATTCTGGCAGGAGCACTGACATAAGAAGGAAGGGAGGTGCGATAAGCCTCCGCAGCACTGGTTCTTCCCTGGACCGCTACGTCGGAAGGATTAACACCAATGATCCGGGGTCTACTCCAACGCGCTCATTGTGGAGCCGATCGGGTGATGATTTATTTCCCGAAGGATGGCGCAATGGCGCTGTGGGACGCAGTGCCGAAATTTCATCGCTAGTGAGATATCGACGGCTTGACCGCCATGGATGAATCCGCGGGAACCAGATCGACGGCGCCGTCCGAGCAGACGTGCGCCGCGGCGATCGCCACTTGGGTACGGTTGCTTACGCCGAGCTTGCGCATGATTTCGCGGACATGGACTTTCACGGTCGTTTCGGTCATGCCGAGCTTGCGGCCGATGACCTTGTTGGGGTCGCCCCGGCAGAGACAAACGAGAACGGCGTACTGTCGCTCGGTAAATTCGGGCGTGTGCCGCGCGCCGTTGAAGCCATGATCGCGCGGCACGCCAGGTACCCTGTGGTCGAAAAGGGAACGTTGTGGTTCGTAAAGGCCGTCCTCCGGCCTGAGAGGGGGAGCCTGCGTCTGTTGTTCAGACCCCGGAAGCAGTTGCTCCTGGGGCAGGTCGGGCTGTCTGTATTCGATGGGCGCCGGCGCGCTCAAGGCCTGGTTGGCCAGGAAAGCGGTCGGAGGAAAATAAGTGCCGCCATGGAGCACGAACGAAAGGGCCTGCAACGCAAGATCGGGCGCCATGGAATTGCTGAAGTAACCCTGGGCTCCGCAGCGGATGGCGGCGAGAACGGTGGCGGGATTTTCATCGTCGGAAACGATGGCGAGCGCCGCCTCATGGCGAAGCGTATGCAATACCTGTATCTCGGTGAAGACCTCGTGGGGAGAAGGAGCGCCGACGCTGTAGATCAGCATGTCGCATACGGCGCGCTCGCCGAGTCTTGTGTGGGCTTCGTCGGGATCGAGCGAAATCAGTTCGACACTTTCGTTCCGAGCCCACGGATTTAGGAAGCTCTCTGCGCGAGCTCGTCTGAAGGCCATCGCGTCTACGAGGAAAACCGTCTTCTTGAATGGGACCGACATAACGCGCCCCTTACACTACGTCCAATGATTACCGATGATTACATCCTATGATTTTCGATAGCTGCTTGCGGCCATTCCAGGCCGCTGTGAAACAGGTCACCTAGCACCTTAATTATGCATAAAAGTTTACTCTTGTTCCAACGGAATGCCAAGGAGCGCGAGTGTGACGAGAAAGCGACATTTTAGGGTTGCAGGAAAGCGCACGCCCAACCTCTGCTGATATATCTCGTATATCTTTCGATATGTACTGCCTTGGCGACGAAGCCGGTACGATCAAATGAGAGAATATCGTCGGTCTGTATTTGCGGACTCATCGCCATGTTTGTCAGCAAACTGCCTCCAAAGCCGGACTTCGACATGCTCGCCGCGGCTGCACCCGCCTCGGCAGATCGCCGCGCCTTCGTTCAGGCCCTGACGGGAAACCCGATCTGCAGCTGGTCGAACAGCGAAAGCCTTTTCATCTCCGTGCTGATGATCCTTCTGCGCACCGACGAGGCTTCCGCCGCAGTCGTGTTCGCGACACCGAACACGACCCGCGCGGCAAGCATGCCGTTGTGCTCGAAATCCCGCTGCATCATGTGATGGCTTGTGACCGCTCGCAGCCGGGGTTCGATGGCGGGACGCTTCTGCTGTCCCCCTGGCTGGCGGCCGCGGTGGCGTCCGGCCTGCCAACGTTCGTCAATCGCATGGTGCGCCGGTGGATTTTCCGCCAGGCATTCGGCACCGAACGTTTTTCATCGCCGGCCGAATAGATGAGTCCCGCAATGGCTCTCGGTTCGTCGCGATCGCCTGCGCAGCCGTCCCAAAGAACGGCTTGGGCTGTCTCCACGGACCCGCATCAGGATGACCGCACTCGGCGCGGCGCGATGCCCAAATCTCGCCGGCAGGGAAGGGGTCGTCATTGGCACGGGCCGCTATCGCAGCACCGTCCGCGTCATCTTCGACGGCTTCAGGTCGGCAACTTCGCTGCACAGCACCTACATCGAACCTGTGTCCGGGGAAGAAGGCTCTGCTAGCCGGGACCGCCGCTAGCCTGACTGGATTTCCCGAGCAATTACGGAGCGCAAAACCGTTCCGGGTGCAGGAACGGTCTTGCCCGACAAACGTTTGTTCCGTGATGGGCGCGGGCCCTGCGCTGGCAGTCCCGCGCTCACACGCCGTGTCTTCCACGCCATGTCTTGCCGAGGTGCCGCCTGCTGCAAAGCTCATCCATCCTCATCCCGGGCGATACCGTCTGGAGAAGGTGCAAGGCAGGGCGGCTGGCAATCCTCAATGACGCGGCCGCGTATTTCGCGGCTTTGCGGCAGGCGCTGCTGCTCGCGACGAAGCAGGTCTACATCATCGGCTGGGACATCCACAGCCAGACCCGGTTCGTCGGGCCTTCCGGGCCCGCCGATGATGGCTATCCGCAAGAGCTCGGCGCGTTTCTGAAAGCGCTCCTGAAGGCGAAGTCGGAACTGCGGATCAATATCCTGGTCTGGGATTTTCCGGCTCTGTACGCGGCGGAGCGCGAGTGGAATTCAGCCGCCAAATTCACCTCGCAAGCGCCGGACCGGCTTCGTTTCTGTTTCGACTCCAGCCTTCCCTTGGGATCAGCGCAGCACCAGAAGATCGTCGTCATTGACGGTGCGCTCGCCTTCGCAGGCGGCCTCGACCTCACGATAAGGCGATGGGACACCAGTGCGCACGAAGCCCGTCATCCGCTGCGGACCGATCCCGACGGCAAGCCGTATCCGCCGTTTCACGACGTGCAATGCATGGTGGATGGCGAAGCTGCGGCCAGCCTGACGGAAGTGGCGGAGAACAGGTGGCGGGCCGCCGGCTGCACGGTCGAAAGCACCGCGGCTACCAAGGGCGAGCGCTGGCCGGCCTCGGTGCCAGTGCAATCGCGTGGAATGACGGCCGGCATCGCCCGGACCGAAATCGCAACCGCGAGCGAAGCCGGCGTGAACGAGGTCGCGCGCCTGTTCGAGGCCGCTATCAACGCGGCCGATCGCCTCATCTATATCGAGAACCAGTTCACCAGCGCCACCGACATCGCGCGCTTGCTGGCGCAGCGGATGCTCGACGTGCCACAGCTTCGTGTTCTGATCGTCACGCCGAAGATGCATTCGTCCTGGTTCGAATCGCAGGCCATGCAGAGCGGCCGCGGCGGATTCATCGCAGAATTCGTGGCGGCCGGCGTCATGGACCGGATTCGCTTTCTCTATCCATCGACGCGCGATGCGGACGGGGCTGCCGCGGTCATGGTGCACAGCAAGGTGATGATCGTCGACGACCGCTTCCTGCGCGTCGGTTCGGCCAACCTCAACAATCGCTCGATGGGCGCCGATACCGAATGCGATCTCGCCTTCGAGGCGACGTCCGGCGTGCATCGGCAATTTATCGCCCGGCTTCGCTGCCAATTGATCGGGCATTTCTGCGGCGTCGATGAGCGGGACATCGCAGGCAACGAAGCCGATCTGTTCGGATTTCTCGACCGCCTGCCGGCCGCGGGCGGTGCGAAATCGCTGCAGCCGATCGATCCGGCCGCGACAGCCGGCGGCATGGCAACGGTCGTGCAGCCCGTCGCCGACCCCAGAGAACCGCTTCACCTCGACCGCGCCGCCAATCGCATGTGGACGCCGAGAACCATTTTGGCCGTGTCCGGCCTGGCCGCGGCGCTCGCAGGCCTCGCGCTGGCCTGGCAGTACACGTCGCTGCGCGACTTCGCCGACGTCGGATTCGTCTCCTCGGTCATTTCGCAGCCCGCGCGGTCGCAATTCGCGCCGCTGTTCGCGATTGCCGCCTTCGTCGTCGGCGGGCTGGTGGTGTTTCCGGTGCTGGTATTGATTGCCGCCACGGCAGCGGCGCTGGGGCCGTGGATGGGCTTCTTCAGCGCCGGCGCCGGCGTACTGCTCAGCTCGGCCGTTCTGTTCGGGATTGGTCGCGTGCTGGGCCACGCCAGGTTGCAGCGGCTGCTCGGGCGTCGCTCATCCAGGATTCAAAACCGCATCATCGGCAAGGGGGTTGTCGCCGTCGCGATGATCCGGATGGTGCCGATCGCTCCGTTCTCGATCGTCAACGTCGCGGCAGGCGCCAGCAAATTGAGCCTGCGCGATTTTCTGCTTGGCACCGCGCTCGGTATGTTGCCGGGGATCGCCGTCATGGCCGCGCTCGGTGCGCAGATTGCGGACCTGGCCAGAAATGCGTCCTTGTGGAATGCGGTACTACTCGGCCTTGCAATTCTCGGCTGGATCGCGCTGTGTCTTGTCGTGCAGTTCCTGGTGACGTGGATGGCGGGACGAAGAACGTGACGCTCACCCTGCGCATCATGACGTGGAACGTGCACGGCACGTTCACGCTCAATCCGAGATTCGACCTCGACGGCGTTTGTTCCATTATCCGCCACTGGTCTCCTGATGTCGTGGCGTTGCAGGAGGTCGATTCGCGCGGAAGAACCGACGATCCCTTTGCCCTGCTGGCGAAAGCGGTCGGCAACCACAGCGTCGATGCCAGATCGATCGTTACCGAGGACGGCGATTACGGACAGGTGCTGTTGAGCCGCTGGCCGTTCGCCGAGCCGCCGAAGATTTCCGATGTGTCGTATCAGGAACGCGAGCCGCGCCGCGCCATTGCCGCACGCATCCTGTCTGATCACGGCGAGGTCACGGTCATTGCAACCCATCTCGGCCTGAGCATCCACGAACGGCACGCGCAGGCCCATGCCCTGGCCGGCCTGGTGCCGCCGACGCGAACGCTTGTGCTCGGCGATTTCAATGACTGGTTCTGGGTAAAGTCGGTAAGGGGCGTGCTGGCGCGGATATGCCCGGCCCGAACGCGGCTGCGCACGTTTCCCGCCCGATTGCCGATGATGCGGCTGGACCGGATCTATGCCTCGCGCGATCTGACGATCCGCTCCGCCTGGACCGATCGCAAGGCGAGTGCGTATTCGGACCATCTTCCGGTGATCGCGGACGTCGCGTTTCCGGAATAGAGCGCCTGCATCAATCGGGCTTGTTCCCGTAAGCGCGCAACCAGTTGATTACCGGCCCCAGCGCAACACCACGGGATCGAGCCGGCGGGCGATTTCAATCAGGCCCGCGCGCGCCGCCAGGTGAACCTTTTGCAGGGGATGACGAACCGCATCCGAGCCGATCACGCCGCCTTCCTGCATCAGGATCTTGGCGGCCTGCAAGCCGCACTGGCGGTTCTCGTAATTGATCAGCGGCAGCCAGCGCGCATAGGCCGCCATCGCTTCTTCGCGGCGCCCGGCGAGATAGGGATCGACGATTTGCCTGATGCCATCCGGGTATCCGCCACCGGTCATGGCGCCGGTCGCGCCCGCATCGAGATCGGCCATCAGCGTGATGGCTTCCTCGCCATCCCACGGCCCTTCGATGCTGTCGCCGCCGGCCGCGATGAGGTCGCGCAGCTTCGTTGCCGCCATCGGCACCTCGATCTTGAAATAGCTGATGTTGCGAATTTCCCGCGCCATGCGCGCCAGCAGGTCGACCGAAAGCGGTGTCCCGGCAACCGGTGCATCCTGGATCATGATCGGGATATCGATGGCGTCAGATACAGTGCGGTAGAAGTCGAAAATGGCCTTTTCCGGCACGCGGAACGTCGCGCCGTGATAGGGCGGCATGATCATGACCATCGCCGCGCCCGCGTCCTGGGCCTGGCGGCTGCGCTCGGCGCAGATGCGCGACCCGAAATGCGTCGTCGTCACGATCACCGGCACCCGGCCGGCGACATGCTCCAGCACCGCATGCATCACCTGTTCGCGCTCGGCATCGGTCAGCACGAACTGCTCGGAGAAGTTCGCCAGAATGCAAAGGCCGTTGGAGCCGGCGTCGATCATGAAATCGATACAGCGGCGCTGCCCCGCGAGATCGAGCCCTCCATGGTCGTCGAAGATGGTCGGAGCGACAGGAAAAACGCCGCGATAGGGCCGTTGTGCAGTCGGGGTCATTGAAGGATGTTCCATTGAAGCAGGATCAGTGATTGTATGGTCGTCCAGTTCATTCATCAACATGGAAGAAGTCTCGGCACAATCGAGCGGCAAGAATAAGGGAAAGATCGATGGGGGGAGTTCTGGAGGGCGTTCGCGTCCTCGATTTCGGGCGCTATATCGCGGGGCCGTATTGCGCGACGTTGCTGGCCGAATTTGGTGCGGAAGTCATTCGCGTGGAGAAACGCGACGGCAGCGAGGACCGTTTTGTCGCGCCGGTCGGCGAAGGCGGCGAGGGCGCGCTGTTCCTGCAGGTCAACCGCAACAAGAAATGCATCACGCTCGATCCGATGAAGCCGGAAGGGCAGGAGGTGATGCGCCGGCTGGTCGCCACCGCCGACGTCGTCGTCGCCAACCTGCCGCCGCAGACGCTGCGGGCGATGAAGCTCGATTACGAATCGCTGAAGGCGATCAAGCCGGACATTATCCTGACCACCGCGACCGCCTTCGGTGGCCCCGGGCCATGGTCCGACCGCGTCGGTTTTGATGGTGTCGGACAGGTGATGTCGGGTGCCGTGTACATGACGGGGAGAGGCGATCCACCCTACCGTGCCGCGGTGAACTGGGTCGATTTCGGCACCGCGCTGCATTGCGCGTTCGGCACGCTTGCCGCCCTGATCGAGCGCGGCAAATCCGGGCGCGGGCAGATCGTCGAGGGCGCGCTGCTGGCGACCGCGCTCTCCTTCACCAACGCAACCCTGATCGAGCAGGCGGTGATTGCCGCGAACCGTGTCCCCACCGGCAATCTCGGCCAGACCGCGGCGCCTGCCGATATCTACCGTACCAAAGACGGCTGGGTGCTGTGCCAGGTCACCGGCCACCCGCTGTTCATCCGCTGGGCCAAACTGATGGGCGAGGCGGATCACTGGCTGAGTGACCCGCGTTTCGCCGACGATCTCAAGCGCGGCGACCACGGCCCTGTCATCAGCGAGCGGATGGCGCGCTGGTGCGCCGAGCGCACCACGCAGGAAGCGGTCGATACGCTGGGCAAAGCGATGATTCCGGCTGGCCCGGTGCTGAGCCCGCAACAGGCGCTGGAGCATCCGCACATCCGCGCCGCCGGTTTCATGCAGGATGTCGATTACCCCGGTCTGCCAAACCCCGCACCGACCGCGCGCGCCGCGGTGCGGCTGTCGGAGACCCCTGGCGAAATCGTGTCGCGCCCGCCGACGCTCGGCGAGCACACCGATCGCGTGCTGGCCGATATCGGCTATGACGCGGATGCCATCGCCGCGCTTCGCAACAATGGCATCGTCTAGATGCCACGGCCGACGACCTCGCGCTTTGTTCGTTGCCATCAGGTGGTTCTTCGCCAAGCCGCAGCCTGGACATCAGCGCCATGACGCTGCTCTCGATACCGGCCAATCCTGTTCCGGAAGGTGCGGTCGCCGGAACGATCGGAACGCCGGATGACGCTACGTTGCGCTTTGCGCGCTGGGCGCCGCCTGCCGAGGGCAGGGGGACCGTCTGCGTGTTTACCGGGCGCGCCGAGTACATCGAGAAATATTTCGAAACGGTGCAAGATCTGCGCAAACGCGGTTATGCGGTGGCTGTCATCGACTGGCGGGGGCAAGGGCACTCCTCGCGCGCGCTACAAAATCCGCTCAAGGGCCATGTCGAGAATTTTTCGGATTACGAGATCGACGTGGCGGCCTTCGTCAAGCAGGTGGTGCTGCCGGATTGTCCGCCGCCCTATTTTGCACTGGCTCATTCGATGGGCGGCGCGGTCATGCTGCGCGTCGCGCATGCCGGCATCGACGTGTTCGAACGCTTCGCGCTATGCGCGCCGATGATCGATCTGCCGGGCCTGCGCGCCTCGCTGCCGATGCGCGGCCTGATGCGCATGCTGCGCGCGTGTGGCATGGGCGAGCGGTTTATTCCAGGCGGCAACATCGACCTGATCAAGTCAACGGGCTTTCCCGGCAATCCCCTGACCTCGGATCCGCGCCGCTATGCCCGCAACGCTTCTATCCTGGAGGCCGATCCGACGCTCGGGATCGCGTCGCCGACCGTGGCATGGCTCGACGCGGCCTTCGCGGCGATGGGCGAGTTTCGTTCGAGCGAGTTTGCCGGCCGGATTCGCCAGCCGGTCCTGATGCTGGCGGCAGGCAACGACACCATCGTATCGGCCCCTGCCATTGCAGCGTTTGCCCGGCACCTGCCGGCGGGATCGCGCCGCGTGATCGCGGGAGCGAAGCACGAAATCCTGCAGGAAGACGACCGCTATCGCGACCAGCTCTGGGCCGCATTCGATGCCTTCATGCCGGGTTAGGTGGCGGTCAGCGATGTTCCGAACTTTTTCTGCCCTCCGCTTTAGAGGGCACTCAGCAGGTCGGGCAAGTAATCTGATGCTCGTCGGTTGCTACTTTTGCTGAACACGACTCAGATAATCGATAACAGAGAGGATGCGTTTTCGCACGACGACTTCCGGGCTTTTCTCCGGCCCGGCCATCTTCCAATAAGACGGATCAACATAGTGAGGCAGGTTGACAATGGGGTTGAATCGTTCTCCCCAAATCGGCATTTCACGAGTGCCGTGAGCGGGAATGGTTTTCTTCCCATCAATGGCTTCATAAACAGCGTTCGCGGGAAAGACCCCGTTATTGTTCTTGGCCAACATCGTCAAATCGGGAGGTGGTATCTTAAGCTGGTCGCTGACTGGTCCTTTGCCATTTGCATCCGTACCATGACAACTCGCGCACGAAGATTGAAATTCTGACTTGCCGATGTCGGGGTCCTCAGCCTGAGCCGCAGCAGCGAAACCAGCAGTAAGACTGGTAATTATCAACCATTTTACACCACATTTTATCATGTCGCGCTCCGACGCTGGCCAGGAAGGCCTTACTACTAGCCGCTTTGCCCCCCCAACAGTTTGACGCACATCAAGACCGCTTCCGGCTTGGGCTTATGAATGCTCTGGGTTTACGCGGGCCCATGCAGATGAGGTGATCGAAATAACGATCCTTTTTGCTGCGGTGCATGAGACCGTTTTGCACATCGCGTTATTCGGTTGCGATGCGGAATTTGCCGCTATCCGGGACGTAGCGGATCTCGATCAAGCAACGCCGATCATCTCGATTTATGAGTACGCACCTGGTTCGAACGAACGCCGTTGCGAACAGACCGGCCGATCGCCGGAAATCGACCCGTCTCAATGCCCGGAACGCTTGTCACAATGGAGTTCCAGACCGTATCGTGACGCCGCGGAGCGGCGTCGTGGGCCAGGCGGGATCGGGGTTTTGCATGGGGTCGCAGGTAAGCTTGCCGCTCTGGGTCGTCGTCCTGATGACGATCCTCGCGATCCTGGCGGCGCTGGATCGTATCCTGATTCCCAGCGTGCGCTGGGCGCTGCGTCGGCGCGCCAATCGTGCGATCGAGGAACTCAACACCAAGCTCAAGCTTCGCATTCAGCCCTTCAAGCTGACCAAGCGTCAGGTACTGATCGATCGACTGGTGTTCGATCCGGAAGTGTTGCAGGCGGCCGAGGAATATTCGCTCCAAACCGGCGTGCCGAATGAAGTCGCGATGGAGAAGGTGAGGCGCTACGCCCGCGAGATCGTTCCAGCGTTCAGCGCCTATGCCTATTTTCGCGTCGGGACGCGGATCGCGCGGGCGGTTTCCCATATGCTGTACCGGGTGCGGATCGGCGTCCGCAACGACGAGGCGCTGGCCGCCGTCGATCCGGCCTCGTCGGTGATCTTCGTCATCAATCATCGCTCGAACATGGATTACGTGCTGGTGACCTATGTCGCCTCGACCTCATCGGCGCTGAGCTACGCGGTCGGCGAATGGGCCAAGGTCTGGGGCCTCAGCAATTTGATCCGCTCGATGGGCGCCTATTTCATCGCGCGCGATTCCGGCGAGGCGCTCTATCGCAAGGTGCTGTCGCGCTATGTTCACATGGCGACAGCAGCAGGTGTCACGCAGGCGATTTTCCCCGAAGGCGGGCTCAGCCGCGACGGAAAACTGCGTCCGCCGAAATTCGGGCTGTTGAGTTACATGGTCGCGGGCTTCGATCCGCTCGGTCCGCGCGACGTGGTGTTCATCCCGGTCGCCGTCAATTACGACCGCGTGCTGGAAGACCGCATGCTGACCTCGGTGGCCAATGCCGAACCGGGGAAGAAGCCGGTGTTCGGCTTCAACGCGGCGACCCTCGCGCGCCATTTCTTCCGCCATCTCTGGCTCGCCATGCGCGGCGAGTGGCATCGCTTCGGATATACCTGCGTGAGCTTTGGCGTACCGGTATCGCTACGAAATTATGTCGAGGCAAGGAAGATCGATTTCCGCGGTCTCACAGCGGAGCCGCGCCGCACCGAGGTCGAAAAGCTCGGCAACGAATTGATGCAGGCCGTCGGCCGCGTGGTGCCGGCGCTGCCGGTCTCGCTGGTCTCGACCGCCATGCTGGAGGCCGGTGACCAGCCGCTGACGTTGTTCGAAATCAAGGGCCGCGTTTCAATTCTGATCGGTGACCTCGAACGAGCAGGAAGCTATGTTCACGTCCCGCGCGCCGACCGCGACTACGCCATCTCGGTCGGCCTGCGGATGTTGACGCTGCGCCGTCTGGTGATCGAGGCCGACGACGCCTACCGCGCCAACCCGAACGAACTCGTGCTGCTGCAATACTACGCGAACGCGATTGTTCATCTGTTCAGGGACAGGGAACGGCGGACGGGCGCCGTCGTCATCACCCGCGCAGGCGCCGCGCAGGCGGGTGATCCAGTATTCCAGAGACAGCAGTGATAGAATTGAAAGGCCTCGGGGTACTGGATACCCGCCTACGCGGAGTATGACGGTCTGTGGCTTCCTTGCAAAAGCTTGAAGTTTAAAATATATGCTGGACCCTCATCCTGGAGGCCTGACCGATGTCCCCATTGTCGCGTTCCTCCCATGCGCTCGTCACCGGCGGCGGGCGGGGCATTGGGCTGGCGATATCGGCGGCGCTGTCGAAAGCGGGCGCGACGGTAACGGTGCTCGGCCGCAACCGCGCGACGCTGGATGAAGCCGTTGCATCCGGCGCGGCGCAGTTTGCAGCCGTCGCCGACGTCGCCGACCAGGCGTCGGTCAGGTCAGCCATTGCGGAAGCCGCCGCGCGGCAACCGATCGACATGCTGATTGCCAATGCGGGCGCGGCGGAATCCGCACCCTTCGGCCGCTCCGATGCGGCGCTGTTCCAGCGGATGATGGACGTCAATTTCATGGGCGTGATCCACGCCACGCAGGCGGTGTTGCCTGGAATGATCGAGCGCCGCCATGGGCGGATCGTTGCCGTCGCGTCCACCGCCGGCCTCAAGGGCTACGCCTACGTCTCGGCCTACAGCGCGGCGAAACACGCCGTCATCGGCCTCGTCCGTTCGCTGGCGCTGGAAACCGCGAAGAGCGGCGTCACCGTCAACGCGGTCTGCCCCGGCTTCACCGAAACCGATCTGCTGGAAGGCTCGATCGACAACATCATCAAGAAGACCGGCCGCAGCCGCGAACAGGCGATCGCGGAACTGGCGAAGCACAATCCGCAGGGGCGTCTCGTGGCGCCGTCGGAAGTCGCTGATGCCGTGCTCTGGCTCTGCGGCGAAGGCGCCGGCGCGATCACTGGACAAGCCATCGCCGTTGCCGGCGGCGAGGTCTGACCGGCCGCCATATCGATAACGATTGAATTCAGGGAGAGATCATGAGCAAGCCCGCAAACCCCGTCACGCTGCCGCTGGCGGATTATTCGCCGAAGCATTTTCTGCTCGCCGTCGTCGATCGCGTCGCCACGGTGACGCTCAATCGTCCCGAGCGAAAGAATCCGCTGACCTTCGAAAGCTACCGCGAGCTCACCGATTTCTTCCGTGCCTGCGCGATGGATGACGAGGTCAAGACCATCGTCGTATCAGGCGCGGGCGGCAACTTCTCATCCGGCGGCGACGTATTCGAGATCATCGGTCCCTTGATCCAGATGGATACCAAGGGGCTGACCGCCTTTACCCGCATGACCGGCGACCTCGTGAAAGCGATGCGGGCGTGTCCGCAGCCGATCGTGGCCGCCGTCGAAGGCATCTGCGCCGGGGCCGGCGCGATCGTCGCGATGGCATCCGACCTGCGTCTGGCCGCCACCGGCGCCAAGGTCGCATTCCTGTTCAACAAGGTCGGCCTCGCCGGCTGCGACATGGGCGCCTGCGCGATCCTGCCGCGCATCATCGGGCAGTCGCGGGCCTCCGAACTGCTCTACACCGGCCGCTTCATGACCGCGGAGGAGGGCGAGCGCTGGGGCTTCTTCAGCCGTATCGTCACGCCGGAGACGGTGCTGCCGCAGGCGCAGCTTATGGCCAAGCAGATTTCCGATGGGCCGACCTTCGCCAACACCATGACCAAGCGTATGCTGGCGATGGAATGGGCGATGTCGGTGGAGGAGGCGATCGAGGCCGAAGCGGTTGCGCAAGCGCTCTGCATGACCACGGAGGATTTCGGCCGCGCGTTCGAGGCGTTTTCGAACAAGCGGACCCCGGTGTTTGAGGGGAACTGAGGGGACGGGCCTCCCATCTATCCCCTCATGGTGAGGAGGCGCGTCAGCGCCGTCTCGAACCATGAAGGCCCCCGCGGCCCATCCTTCGAGACGCCGCTTACGCGCCTCCTCAGGATGAGGACGGCACGTGTGGAACGGGCCTTGCGGGAAAATTGTTTTAGGCTTAAAGTAATTCCGAACTAGCCCGACAGCCTGTTTCGGAGGCGGTAGATGAAGATCGCGATTATCGGCGGCGGACCGGCCGGTCTCTACGCCGCGATCCTCCTGAAAAAGCAGCGGCCGCAGGCCGAGATCACGGTCTATGAGCGCAACCGCGCCGACGACACCTTCGGCTTCGGCGTGGTGTTCTCGGACGCGACGCTCGACAATTTCGAGAAATACGATCCGCCGAGCTATCGCCGCATCACCCAGGAATTCGCCTATTGGGACGACATCGCCGTGCATTTCCGCGGCACCGTCCACCGCGTCGGCGGCAACGGCTTTTGCGGCTGCTCGCGCCGGACGTTGCTGCTGATCCTGCAGGAGCGCGCCCGCGAACTCGGCGTGACGCTGCTGTTCGAGACTGATGTCGACGACGAGGCGCGCTTTGCCGATGCCGATTTGATCGTGATCGCCGACGGCATCAACAGCCGCTTCCGCGACAAGCATATCGACCATTTCCAGCCGCAGATCGACCTGCGCTCCAACAAATTCGCGTGGATGGGCTCGACCAAGCCGCTCGACGCCTTCACCTTCATCTTCCAGGAGACGGAGTGGGGCCCGTTCATCGCGCACGCCTACCAGTACGAGGTGGGACGCTCGACCTGGATTTTCGAGACCGATGCCGAAACCTTCCAGCGCGCCGGGCTCGAAGGGCTGAGCGAACAGCAATCCGCCGATCGCATGGCCGAGATTTTCGGCTGGTTTCTCGACGGACATCCGCTGCTGATCAACCGCTCGATGTGGCGCAATTTCCCGATGATCCGCAGCCAGCGCTGGGTCAAGGACAACATGGTGCTGCTGGGCGACGCCAAGGCGACCGCGCATTTCTCGATCGGCTCCGGCACCAAGCTCGCGATGGAAGACGCGATTGCGCTGGCTGACGCCATGGCGCAGGCGCCGACGGTCGATGCCGCGCTGCAGACCTACGAGCATGGCCGGCGCGAGGAGGTCGAGAAGATCCAGCACTCCGCCGACGTGTCGCTGGTCTGGTTCGAACATGTCGACCGGTTCTGGGATTTCGATCCCGTGCAGTTCGCGTTCGGCGTCATGACCCGCGCCAAGGCGATCACCTACGATAACCTCACGCTGCGCGCGCCGGAGTTCGTCCGCGAGGTCGACATGGCGTTTGCGAAGCAGGTTCGTTCAAAGGGCTTCGATGTCGATATCGACAAGCCCGTGGCGCCGATGTTCCAGCCGCTAAAACTGCGCGAGATGGAAGTCGCGAATCGTGCGGTGGTGTCGCCGATGTGCATGTACTCCGCAAAGGAGGGCGTGCCCGGCGATTTCCATCTGGTGCATTACGGCTCGCGCGCCATCGGCGGCGCCGGCTTGATTTTCACGGAGATGACCTGCGTCGGCCGCGACGCCCGCATCACGCCGGGCTGTACCGGTTGTGGAACGACGAGCAGCAGGCGGCATGGACGCGCATCGTTGATTTCGTTCACGCCAATTCCGCCGCCAAGATTTGCCTGCAACTCGGCCACGCCGGCCGCAAGGGCGCGACCAAATTGATGTGGGAGGGGATGGACCGGCCGCTGGAGCAGGGCGGCTGGGACACCATCTCGGCATCGCCGCTGCCTTACTTCCCCGACAGCCAGGTGCCGCGCGAGATGGATCGCGCCGCGATGGATCGCGTCAAGCAGGAGTTCGTCGCGGCCGCCTTGCGTGGCGAGGCCTGCGGCTTCGACATGCTGGAGCTGCACTGCGCCCATGGCTATCTGCTGGCGAGTTTCATTTCGCCGCTGACCAACGCGCGCACCGACGAATATGGCGGCTCGCTCGCCGATCGGCTGCGCTATCCGCTGGAAGTGTTCGAGGCGATGCGCGCGGCGTGGCCGGCGCACAAACCGATGTCGGTGCGCATCTCCGCCACCGACTGGGCCGCGGGCGGCATCACCGGCGACGATGCGGTGGCGGTCGCGCGCGCGTTTGGCGAGGCCGGCGTCGATCTGGTCGATGTCTCGACGGGGCAGACCGTGCGCGACGCGCAGCCGATCTACGGCCGGATGTTCCAGACGCCATTCTCCGATCAGGTCCGGAACGAAGCCCGGGTCGCGACCATGTGCGTCGGGAACATCACCACCGCGGACCAGGTCAACACCATCCTCGCCGCCGGTCGTGCCGACCTCGTCGCGCTCGCCCGGCCGCATCTGGTCGATCCGTCGTTCACGATGCGGGCGGCGGCCTGGTACGGCGCCGATATCGCCTGTCCGCCACAATATCTGCCCGGCAAGGAACAGATCTTCCGCAACAGCGTGCGCGACCGCCAGGATTTCGAGGACCTCAAAATTAAGGCTAAGCCGAAAACCCGCGCCGAGCTGAAAGCCGAGGCGACAAAGCCGCTTGCGGCCGAATAGGCCGGATGGCAGGCTCCCCGGCACCTCTCTTTCCCCGCAGGCGGGGGAGGTGAAAGAGCGACGGGTAGAGTTGGAGTCGAGCTGATGAAAGCGATCATCGTCGGAGGCGGCATCGGCGGCCTCACCACCGCGCTGATGTTGCGCGCACGCGGCATCGATTGCGAATTGTTCGAGCAGTCCGAAAGCATCCGCGAACTCGGCGTCGGCATCAACACGCTGCCGCATGCCATCAGAGAACTGACCGGCCTCGGGCTGCTGGACCGGCTCGATGCCGCCGCCGTCCGCACCGACCAATTGTATTATCTGAACCGTCACGGCCAGGAAGTCTGGCGCGAGCCGCGCGGGCTCGACGCCGGCCACGACGTGCCGCAATTCTCGGTTCATCGCGGCCGCCTGCAGAGCGTGATCCATCGCGCCGTCGAGGAACGGCTCGGGCCTGAGGCCATCCATACCGGCTGCCGTCTCGGCGCGTTCGCGCAGCACGAGGGCGGCGTGGTCGCGCACTTCTTCGACCGCACCGGTGCCCATGTCAAAACCGCGCGCGGCGATATCCTGATCGGCGCCGACGGCATTCATTCCCGTGTGCGCGAGATGCTGTTTCCGGACGAGGGGCCGCCGTGCTGGAACGGCCTGATGCTGTGGCGCGGCGCGCGCGACTGGCCGGTCTTCCTGACCGGCCGCTCGATGATCGTGGCTGGTGGGCTGAATGCCAAGGTCGTGATCTATCCGATCGCGGAAGGATCCAGCCCGTCGAGTCGGCTGACCAACTGGGCGGTGCTGGTGAGGATCGGCGAGGGCAATTCGCCGCCGCCGCGCCGCGAAGACTGGTCGCGGCCCGGCAAGCGCGAGGAGCTGATGCCGCATGTCGAGCGGTTCTCGGTGCCTCATGTGGATGTACGCAGCCTGATCTCGGCGACGCCGGAGTTCTACGAGTACCCGTGCTGCGACCGCGATCCGCTGCCGTACTGGACCTGGGGCCGGGTGACGCTGCTCGGCGACGCCGCGCATCCGATGTATCCGGTCGGTTCCAACGGCGCGTCGCAGGCGATCCTCGACGCCCGCGCGCTGGCCGATGAACTGGCGCGCGCCGAGCATCCGCGTCAGGCGCTGGTGGCCTATGAGAAAAAGCGCCTGCCGATGACGGCGGAGATCGTGCGCTCGAACCGCCGCGGCGGCCCCGAGGGCGTGATCGACGCGGTCGAGCAACTGGCGCCCGATGGCTTTACGGACATCGAGAAGGTGCTGAGCCACGCCCAGCGCGAGGCGATCGTGCGTGGATATGCGTCCAAGGCCGGTTTCGCGCCGCCACCGTTGGGGCTCGCGGCGGTGCGGGCGTAACTCACGCCCCCGGAGGCGGCGGCAGGAAGTGGATGTTGTGCTCGGCCGCCAGCGCCACCACCGCGTCCGGCGTCTGCTCCTTCATGTTGTGGATCGCCCAGAACAGATCGTAGAGCCGCCGCGTCGGCGACACCCAGAACAGCGTCTTTGCGGTGCGGCCGGACTTGTTGAAGATGCCGTGCGGCTTGCCCATCGGCAGCCGCACCAGATCGCCGGGCGTGCCTTGCGTCTCGGCGCCGTCGAGGAAGAAGTCGAGCTGGCCCTCCAGGATATAGAGATATTCGTCCTGGTCGGGATGGATATGCGGCGGCACGAAGGTTTCGGGCGGGAACGTCGCATGCCATGAGAAGGAATGCTCGGTGACGCTCTTCGGCACATAGGTCTGGCCGAGGATGCTCCAGGAAATTCCCTGGATGCCTTCATTGGCGCGGGTGATGCCGGCGATTTCGGTCTTCATTTTCGGTTCCCTTCCCAAACATTATTTCGCGGGCGTGCAATCCTTGGCGTAACGGTCGCCATAGTTGGAAAACACCTTCTCGACGATCTCGGTCTGGAATTTTCCGTCCGGACGCTTGGCGACCTTGGTCAGATAGAAATTCTGGATCGGATAGCCGTTGACGTTGAACTTGAAGTCGCCGCGCAGCGAGGTGAACTCAGCCTTCTTGAGCGCAGCCGAGACGGCCTCCTTGTTCTTGAGATCGCCCTTCACCGCCTTCACCGCGCTGTCGATCAGCATGGCCGTATCATAGCCCTGCATGGCGTAGGTGCCGGGCACGCTGTTGTAGGCGGCCTCGTAAGCGCTGACGAACTTCTTGCTCTGGGGATTGTCCATGTTCGGCGCCCAGTTGGCGCCGCCGAACATGCCGACGGCGGCGTCCTGCTGCGCGGGCAGGGTGGACTCATCGACGGTGAATGCCGACAGCACCGGGATCTTGTCGGCAAGGCCGGCCTGCCGGTACTGCTTGACGAGGCCGACACCCATGCCGCCCGGCATGAAGGTGAACAGCGCATCGACCTTGGAAGAAGCGATCTTGGTCAGCTCGACCTGGAAATCCAGCGTACCCAGCGGCGTGTAGCTTTCCTCGGCAATCTCGCCCTTGTAGTCGAGCTTGAATCCGGCCGCCGAATCCTTGCCGGCCTGATAGTTCGGCACCAGCACATACATCCGCTTGTAGCCGCGATCCTGCGCGACCTTGCCGAGGATCTCGTGAACCTGGTCGTTCTGGTAGGAGGTTACGTAGAAGAACGGGCTGCATTCCTTGCCGGCGTAGCTCGATGGCCCCGCGTTCGGGCTGATCAGGAACGTCTTGTTCTCGGTCACCGGCCGGTGAATGGCCTGCAGGATGTTGGAGAAGATCGGCCCGACGACGAAGTCGACCTTCTCGCGTTCGAGCAGGCCCTTGGCCTTGGTCACGGCGCCATCGGGCTTGAGTTCGTCGTCGACGACGACGACCTCGACGTCCTTGCCGGCCATCTTGCCGCCGAGGTTCTTGATTCCGAGTTGCAGGCCGTCGCGCGATTGCTGGCCGAGGACGGCCGCCGGGCCGGACAAGGTCGTGATCACGCCGATCTTGATTTTCTCCTGCGCTGCGGCCGGAGTGGCGGCAACACCCAGCAAGACGGCAAGTCCGGTCAGCTTCAACGACTGCTTCATGATTATTCCTCCATTCGGCCCCTGCCGCCGAAAACTTAACGCCACACCAAATGCTCGGATTGCAGCTTATTCTGACGGCGACGGCACCTGCAAGCACAACGCGTCCATGCAAGCCATGCGCCAATTACTTGAAACCTAAAGAAATCTGGGCAATGATCCGGGAAGCTGCGCGCTGTTCGGATCGCCGAACGCCCAAGCCGGACAAAATTTGCATCATGATCCTTGATTCAGAGACCAAAGCCGTCGAGCTCCCGGAACATCACGGCGACGAACTCAGGCTGTGGCTTCGCCTGCTGACCTGCACGACCCTGATCGAGGGCGAGGTGCGCAGCCGCCTGCGCGAGCGCTTCGACGTCACGCTGCCGCGGTTCGATCTGATGGCGCAGCTCGACAAGGTGCCCGAAGGCATGACGCTGTCCGACGTATCCAAGCGGATGATGGTCTCGAACGGCAACGTCACCGGGCTGGTCGAACGCCTCGTCGAATCCGGACATCTCGACCGCCGCACGTCGGACGCCGACCGCCGCGTGCAGGTGATCCGCCTGACCAAGGCCGGCCGCGCCGAATTCCGCAAGATGGCGGCGGAGCACGAATTGTGGATTGCCGATGTCTTCGGTGACCTGACGCCGAAGGACGTCCGCGAACTGATGCGTCTATTGGCCAAGACCAAGGCTTCGGCGCAGAAGTCCGCGAAGGCGCGAACGGGCTGAGGTCGGTGGGGGGTCACCAAACTGCGACGGAGGAGAGGACGATATGACGGCACTCGAGAAAGGCATCACCGCCAATGGCACCGGTTACGGTGGCAAGAGCTGGAATATTCTCGGTCAAGTCTACTTTCCCAAGGCCATGACCGATTCCACCTTTGCCTTCGAGACCAACAGCGATCCCGGCCAGTTCGTGCCGGTGCACATTCATCCGACGCAGGATGAGTTCATCCTGGTGCAGGAAGGGGTGCTGGATCTCAAGCTCGACGGCGTCTGGGTGCAGGCCAAGGCCGGCGATCTGGTTCGCCTGCCGCGGGGCATTCCGCATGGCTATTTCAACAAATCCGACAAGCCGGCGCGGGCGCTGTTCTGGGTATCGCCGATGCAAAAGCTCGAAGCGCTGTTCAACCAGTTGCACAATTTGACAGACCCCGCAGAGGTGGTTCGGATCTCGGCGCAGCACGAGGTGAATTTCCTGCCGCCCGAAGCCAACGAATAATTCACGGGACTTGGACGGAAGCCCCGCCGCGCGGCCTGAGGACCGGTTCCCACGGCGCTGCTGCCGCCAGGTTGGGGGAGCAAAGGCGCGGATTTCGCACTTGCGAAAAATTGTTTTAAGCCTAAAATGATTTGCGAGACGGCGTTGCCGGGCGTCCTCGATATTGATCTCGAGCCTTTCATTGGATGAAAGCGAGGGGAGATAGAAATGTCAGGTCAAACTCCCAGCCGAACCCTTGGCCGGTCTCTTGACCGGTCTCTTGGCCCGTCGGGCCATATCGACGACTTCACGCGGCGAAATCTGCCGCCATCAGAACAATGGCCGGACCTGCTGCTAGACCGGCCCGAGTTTCAATATCCGGAATACCTGAATGCCGCGGTCGAACTGACCGACCGCATCGTCGAGAAAGGCTGGGGCGACCGGATCGCGCTGATCGGTAACGGCCGCCAGCGCACCTACAAGGAACTGGCTGACTGGTCCAACCGCCTCGCGCATGCGCTGGTGGAGAACTACGGCGTCAAGCCCGGCAACCGCGTCCTGATCCGCTCCGGCAACAATCCGGCGCTGGTCGCAGCCTGGCTTGCGGCCACCAAGGCAGGCGCCGTTGTCGTCAACACCATGCCGATGTTGCGCGCCGGCGAACTGGGCAAGATCGTCGACAAGGCCGAGATTGCGCTGGCGCTGACCGACAGCCGCATCGCCGATGAGCTGGTCGCGTGCGCGAAGACCAGCCGGTTCCTCAAGCAGGTGGTGAATTTCGACGGCACGTCCAACCATGATGCCGAGCTCGACCGGGTGGCGCTGAACAAGCCGGTGAAGTTCGACGCCGTCAAAACGGGACGCGACGACGTAGCCCTGCTCGGATTTACCTCGGGCACCACGGGCGAACCCAAGGCGACGATGCATTTCCATCGCGACCTCATGATCGTCGCGGACGGTTACGCCAGGGAAGTCCTCAACGTCACCGAGGACGATGTGTTCGTCGGCTCGCCGCCGCTGGCCTTTACGTTCGGGCTCGGTGGACTTGCGATCTTTCCCTTGCGGTTCGGCGCCACCGCGACGCTGCTGGAAAACGCGGCGCCGCCCGAGATGGTCAAGATCATCGAGACCTACAAGGCGACGATCTGCTTCACATCGCCGACCGCGTATCGCGCGATGATGGCCGCGATGGACAAGGGCGCCGATCTGTCGTCGCTGCGGCTGGCCGTTTCCGCCGGCGAAACCTTGCCGGCGCCGGTGTTCGAAAACTGGACCCGCAAGACCGGCAAGACCATTCTCGACGGCATCGGCTCGACGGAACTGCTGCACATCTTCATCACCAACCGCGTCGGTGACGCCGTCGCCGGGACGACAGGGCAACCGGTTTCCGGCTATGAGGCGAAGATCGTCGACGACAACATGAACGAATTGCCTGATGGTACCGTTGGCAAGCTTGCGGTGCGCGGGCCGACCGGATGCCGCTATCTCGCCGACAACAGGCAATCGAACTATGTGCGCGACGGCTGGAATCTGACGGGCGACTTCGTTCGTCCGCGACGCCAACTGGCCGGCTGTCCTTTGTCGCCCGCTCGGACGACATGATCGTCTCCTCCGGCTACAACATTGCAGGCCCCGAGGTCGAAGCGGCTTTGCTGTCGCATCCTGCCGTCGCCGAATGCGGCGTGGTCGGCGCGCCCGACGAGGCGCGCGGCATGATTGTCAAGGCCTACGTGGTTCTGGCGGGTGGCACCAAAGCCGACGCCGCGTTGACGCAGGCGTTGCAGGATCACGTCAAGCAGACCATTGCGCCGTACAAATATCCGCGTGCGATCGAATATGTCGCGCAACTGCCGAAGACCGAGACCGGCAAGCTGAGGCGCTTTGCGCTAAGGCAGATGGCCGCTGCCGGAGCCGCGTCATCGCCTGATGTCGCCGCGGAGTGAATGCTTTGAATTGGACCAAGGAGAACAGCCGGTGACCGCGCCCAAAGGCCCCACGCTCAGCGTGGTGCCTAATCCCAAAACCGTTACCTCCTCGTCGGGCCCGCAAGTGCTGCAGCCGAGCGGCTGGCCGATCCCGAAAGGCTACGCCAACGGCATGGCCGCCGATGGCCGTCTCGTGGTGACCGGCGGCGTGATCGGCTGGGATACGCAAGGACATCTGGCGCCTGATTTCGTGGCGCAGGTGCGTCAGACGCTCTCCAACATTTCCGAAATTCTTGCCGAGGGCGGCGCCAGGCCTGAACATCTGGTGCGTCTGACCTGGTATGTCGTCGACATCGAGGAATATCTCGCGAGCCTGAAAGAGCTCGGCCGCGTCTATCGCGAGATTTTTGGCGCACATTATCCGGCGATGGCGCTGGTGCAGGTGGTGCGCCTGGTCGAGAAGGAAGCCCGCGTCGAGATCGAAGCAACCGCGGTGGTGCCGCGCTGAAACCCGCTTATCCGGCGTCGTCTCAGAGCTCTGTTCTCAGCTTCCAGAGTTCCGGAAAAAGTTCGACCTCGAGCATCTTGCGCAAGTAGGAGACGCCCGACGTGCCGCCGGTTCCGCGCTTCAGGCCGATGATGCGCTCGACCGTCGTGACGTGGTTGAAGCGCCAGCGGCGGAAATAGTCTTCGAAATCGACCAGCTTTTCCGCAAGCTCGTAGAGCATCCAGTGTTTCGCCGGCGACGCATAGACGGTCTTCCAGGCCTCCAGAACCTCGGCGTTTGGCGCGCGCTTGGTGCGCCAGTCGGTTCGTCGCGCGTCTTCGCCGATGTCAAAGCCATTGCGCGCCAGCAGCAGCAGCGCCTCGTCATAGAGGCCCGGTTCAGCGAGAATTTCCTCGAGCTTTGCCGTGATGTCGGGACGGTGGGCGTGCGGGCCAAGCAGCGCCAGATTGCGATTGCCGGCGAGGAACTCGATCGCGCGGTACTGGTATGACTGGAAGCCAGAGGATTGCCCGAGCTGATCGCGAAATTCGGTGTATTCGCTGGGTGTCATCGTCCGCAACACGTCCCAGGCGGTGTTGAGCTGCTCGAAGATCCGGGCGATGCGCGACAGCATCTTGAAGGCGGGCTGCAACTGGTCGTGGCGGATCGCCTTGATGGCGGAACGGATTTCGTGGATGGCGAGCTTCATCCAGAGTTCGGAGGTCTGGTGCTGGATGATGAACAGCAGTTCGTCATGCGCGTCCGAGAGCGGCTCCTGCGCGTCCAGCAGGCGTTCCAGATGCAGATAATCGCTGTAGGACATGCGCCCGTCGAACGACATCTGGGCCCCTTCACCCGAGGCTTCGCCGGGTTTACCGGTCATGTTACGAGCGCCTTCTTGCGGTAGTCCGCGCTATCCCAGCGGCGATTGGTCAGGACGTCGGCGATGATGTCGACGGCAGCGCGAACCTCGGGTTCTCCGATGTAGAGCGGCGTAAAGCCGAAGCGCATCATGTCCGGCGCGCGGAAGTCGCCGATCACGTCCCGCGCGATCAGCGCCTGCATGATCGCGTAGCCTTCCGGGTGGCGAAACGAAACCTGGCTGCCACGCTGCTTTCCGTCCCGCGGCGAAGCCAGTGTCAGCTCGGGACAACGTGCTTCGACTTCGCGGATGAACAGGTCGGCAAGCGCGATCGATGCATGGCGCACGTCGGTCATGCTGACGCCATCCCAGACGTCGAGGGCGGCGTCGAGCGCGGCCATCGCGATGATCGGGGGCGTGCCGACCCGCATTCGCTCGATGCCCGCCCCGGGTCGATAGTCGAGGTCAAAGGCAAAGGGCGCGTCATGACCCATCCATCCGGAGAGCGCCGGCCGCGCCGTATCGGCGTGCTTCGGCGCCACATAGATGAAGGCCGGCGCGCCCGGGCCGGCATTGAGATATTTGTAGGTGCAGCCGACCGCGAAATCGGCCTCGGCGCTCTCCAGTTCGACCGGAATAGCACCCGCGGAATGCGCCAGATCCCAGACCGTCAACGCGCCGGCGGCATGCGCCCTGCGCGTCAGTGCGCGCATGTCGTGCAGCCGGCCGGTGCGATAGTCGACCTCGGTCAGCATCAGCACGGCGATCGTGTCGTCGATGGCGGCTTCGACGTCTTCGGGGGCCACGACCTTCAACGTGTAGCCGCGGTCGAGCGATTCAATCAGGCCGCTGGCGATGTAGAGATCGGAAGGGAAGTTGCCGGTGTCCGACAAGATTACGCGCCGCGGCGGATTGAGTGCGAGCGCCGAGGCCAGCGCCTGGTATACTTTGATGGACAGCGTATCGCCCACCACCACCGTGCCCGTCGGCCGCGCCGATCAACCGGCCGATACGGTCGCCGATACGCCGCGGCTGCGTCATCCACCCGGCGACGTTCCAGCCCTTGATGAGATGCTTGCCCCATTCCTCCGATATCATGCGGCCGACGCGATCGGCGGCTGCAACGGGCAGGGGACCGAGCGAATTGCCGTCCAGATAGATCACGCCATTCGGGATGGCGAACCGGGATTTTGTTCGCGTGAAATCGGTCATGTCTTTCCCTGTCGGCACCCCCTGGAATTATTCGCGCTGATATCAATTATTTCAAGCTTAAAATTTATGGGCGAGAAACGCATCCCGGTATAGACTTGTTGCCGGCGGACATCGATCGGACAACCGCCCGGCCCACAGAAGCGAATGGAAACCGAACCGCGTGATTTTTCATCAGATTTCCGACTGGAATGACGCCTATGCGAATGCTCCAAACATTCCGGGCGGCGAACGCTGGCCGGCGGCGTGGGTGCAGCCCGCGCAGGCCTATCGTGACGCCCTTCAAGGCAGCGGCCGCGCGACGCTCGACGTCCGCATATGGCGAGCGCGCACGAAACCGCTTCGATCTGTTTAGCCCGGAAGGTCGGCCAAAGGGCCTGGTCGTCTTCGTCCATGGCGGATTCTGGAAGGCGCTCGACAAGAGCTTTTGGTCGCATCTCGCGCGCGGCTCGGTTGAAAACGGCTATGCGGTAGCGATGCCCTCCTACACGCTGTGCCCGGCTGTGCGCATCTCCGAGATCACGCGCGAAATTGCCGCGGCCGTCGCGCGCGCCGCCGCGATGGTCGAAGGCCCGCTTTTTCTGGCCGGCCATTCCGCCGGCGGGCATCTGGTGACGCGCATGATTTCGGCGACGTCGCCGCTCCCGGACGATGTCCGGGCGCGCATCAGCCACACCGTCTCGATTTCCGGGCTCCATGACCTTCGTCCGCTGATGAAGGCCGCGATGAATACGGAGCTTCGGATCGACGAGGCTGAGGCGCTTGTGGAAAGCCCCGCATTGCTGGAGCCGATGCAGAATGCACGCGTGACGTGCTGGGTGGGCAGCGCCGAGCGCCCGGAATTCGTCCGCCAGAACGCGCTCCTCGCCAACATCTGGACCGGGCTCGGCGCGAAAACCTGCATGATCGAAGAGCCCGGCCGGCATCATTTCGATGTCATCGACGGGCTCGCCGATCCCGATCACCAGCTCACCAGGACGTTGTTGTCTCCGTAGCCCGCTGAATTTCCGAAAATGAACGAGCGGTCGCGGTGTGGCCTTCTCGAGGTGGTTCTGACCTGCCAATCACGCTGGCTGAAACGTCTGCACCGTCTGTCGTGCACCCAGGGCATAGAGCTTTGAGAGCGCCTCGGTGACGGCGCTGCGCATGCGGGGATCGCTGCCGAGGTTGCCGAAAATGGCGTGCACCCCCAGCAGCGCGGGAGCAAGGCGCTCCGCGAACGGGCCGGCGCGCTCGGCAATCTCAAACAGTTCCCTGGCAAGCGGATCGCGCACGTCGATGGCGCGTCCCTGTTCGTCCTTTGCGGTGACGTAGCGCATCCAGCCGGCTACCGCGAGTGCGTGCGTGTCGATCGAAAGGCCCAGCCGCAACCGGTCCTGGATGGTGCCGAGCAGCCGCTGCGGCAGTTTCTGCGAGCCGTCCATCGCGATCTGCCAGGTGCGGTGATGCAGGGCGACATTGGAAAAGCGCTGCAGCAGCGACGTACCGTAGGCGGCGAGGTCTGTGCCTTCGGGCATCGTCAGCGTCGGCGCCGCATCCCGCATGACCTGTCGGGCAAGCGCCGCAAAGCGTAGGTCGGTCATGGTGGAGGCGATGGTCTCGTGGCCGGCGAGATAGCCGAGATAGGCCAGCGCCGAGTGACTGGCGTTGAGCAGCCGCAGTTTCATGTGCTCGAACGGCGTCACATCCGAGACCATTTGCACGCCTGCGGCCGCGAAATCCGGGCGCCCGGCCGAAAAGCGATCTTCAACGATCCATTGCGTGAACGGCTCCGTCACCACCGGCCACGCATCGGTCATGCCGAGCGCGGAGGAAACCTCTGATCGGTCGAGGTCGGTGGCCTCGGGCACGATCCGGTCCACCATGGTTGAAGGGAAGGCCACCTCGGCCTCGATCCATTGGGCGAGATTGCGCGACCGCAGGCTAGCGAACTGCGTCACGATCCGCCCGACGGTCTGGCCGTTGGCGGCAAGATTGTCGCACGACAGAACGGTGAAGGGCGCTGCGCCGGCAATCCGCCGGCGCGCCAGTGCAGCCACCAGGTATCCGATGGCCGAGCGCGGCGTGCCCGGATTCTGCAGGTCATGAACGATGTCGGGATGATTTTCGTCGAGGTCGCCGGTTTGCGGCGTGTGACAATAGCCCTTCTCGGTGACCGTCAGCGAGACGATGCGCGTGGCCGGGTCGGTCAAGCGCGCGATCAAGGGGGCGGGTTTCTCGTTGGCGACTTCGCATGCGAGAACCGAACCGATGATCCGGTGATCGGTGCCCGCGCCGGAGCGAACGGCGAGGGTATAGAGGCAATCCTGCGGGGCCAACGCATCGCGCGTTTCCGGACTGCGCAGGCTGGCCCCGACGATTCCCCAGTCCTTCGCGCCACCGGCCAGAAGGTCATCGATCACCACCGCCTGATGTGCCCGATGGAACGCGCCGATTCCGAGATGAACGACGCCCGGCGTGACGGTCGAGCGGTCATAGGCCGGGCGGCGCACATGGTCGGGAAGTCTGTCGAGATTGGCGTCGGACAGGCGCAAATTGCCGTCTTTCGGGCCGGAAACGTGATTCTTCGGCGTTTCGCTTGACATGGAAGGCTCGATCTATCAGTCTTTGGTCAATTGGTAAGGCCAATATTGCCGATTTATTGGCCTTGGCCCCGATCAAAGCAAGAAAAATCGATCACTCAAGGGGATCGTCAGGGAGAGCCGAGCGTGCCGCTCGAAGCCGTGGAAGCGCGACGCCTTTATCGCCAGGTTGCCGATCAGCTCCGCGCCTTGATCGACAGCGGCGAATACTGCGTGGGCAGCCGTCTCCCGACCGAACGCGATCTTGCCGAACAGTTGAAGGTGTCGCGGCCGACGGTGCGCGAAGCGCTGATCGCGCTCGAAGTCGAGGGCCGGGTACGGATCCGCGTCGGCTCCGGAATTTATGTCAGTGAACCGGCGGCGCTCGCACCGCCCTTGCCGGCGGCGGCTGAGATCGAAGGCCCGTTCGAACTCTTACGCGCCCGCGAATTCATCGAGGGCGCCATCGCCGAACAGGCGGCGCGGGTCGCGACATCTGCGGACATCGCGCGCATCGATGCGTCGCTGGAAGCGATGGCCAATGTGCAGCATCCCGGCGAAGCCTCGATGATCCATGACCGCGCGTTTCATGTCGCTGTGGCCGGATGTCTGGACAATGCCGTGCTGGTCCGTGTGGTCGGCGAGTTGTTCGACCAGCGGCTCAATCCCTACTTCGCCAAGCTCGCGCACTACTTCGAGAATCCGCAATCCTGGAATGCGGCGCTGGCCGAGCACCGGGCGATCCGCGATGCCATTGCCGCACGTGATCCGGACGCGGCGCGCGTGACGATGCGCGAGCACCTGGCGCGTTCGCAGGCGCGTTTCGCACAAAATTTCGGAACGGAGGCGTCGTCCACCTCCCGCGTTCGCGCAAGGAGCGGCTGAACGACCAGGAAAACGACCAGGAATTCGAACGGCTCGGCGAAATGCCGGGCCGGTTGGGTAACAAAAGCAAAATTGTAGCAACGGAGGAATTCACGTGTTGAAGAAATTGACGATTGCCTTTGCGGCGTCTGCCGCAGCGCTGTTGGCCGCGACCACATCGGGCATGGCGCAGACCAAGCTCAAATGGGCCCATGTTTACGAGACTTCCGAGCCGTTCCACACCGCTTCCGTCTGGGCCGCCGGTGAAATCAACAAGCGCACCAACGGGCGCTACCAGATCGACGTCTACCCGGCCTCGCAGCTCGGCAAGGAAACCGACATCAACCAGGGGCTTTCGCTCGGCTCGGTCGACATGATCATTTCCGGCTCGAGCTTCGCGGCCAAGAGCTTTCCGCGGATCGGCGTGACCTACTATCCCTACACCTTCCGCGATGCCGACCATCTGCTGGCCTATACCAAGAGCGACATCTTCAAGGAGCTTGCGAAGGGCTACGAGGAAAAGACCGGCCATCACATCCTGGCGGTGACCTATTACGGCGTGCGTCACACCTCCTCGAACAAACCGATCAAGACCTGCGCGGACATGAAGGGCCTCAAGATTCGCGTGCCCGATGTGCCGGCCTATCTCGCGATGCCGCGCGCCTGCGGCGCCAATACCGCGCCGATTGCGTTTGCCGAGGTCTACCTCGCGCTGCAGAACGGCACCGTGGAGGCCCAGGAAAATCCGCTCACGACCATCGAGGCCAAGAAGTTCTACGAGGTGCAGAAGCATATCGTGCTGACCGGCCACATCGTCGATCATCTCAACACAGTGATGTCCGGCGCGCTCTGGAAAAAATTGTCCGAGGAAGACCGCAAGATCTTCACCGACGTCGCGCAGGAAGCGGCGGCGAAGGCGACCGCCGAGATCAAGACCAATGAAGCCAAGCTGGTCGATTTCTTCAAGCAGAAGGGCCTGACGGTGACCGAGGTCAACAAGGACGAGTTCCGCGACACCGTGCTCAAGAACGTCAGCTTCGAGAGCTTCGACTATCGCAAGGCCGACTGGGAACGCATCCAGGCGGTGAAATAGCAATGAGTCGTCATTCCGGGTTCGATGCTTCGCATCGTCCCGGAATGACGTGGCCCATCACGCCAAGCCTGGTTGGGGAATAAGATGTCATCGGTTGAAGTGCACAAGCAGATCACGGCGGACGAGATCGCCCATACCTTTGAGGACGAGGTCCCCAAGGGTGCGGATCTGAGCCAATATGCGACCGAGGACTGGCTGGCGCTCGCGATCTTCTGGATCATGGCGCTGTCCGTCTTCCTGCAGTTCTTCACCCGCTATGTCCTCAACGACAGCTATGCCTGGACCGAGGAGATCGCAACCTACTGCCTGATCGGCGTGGTGTTCATCGGCTCGGCGATGTGCGTGCGGATGTCGCGGCACATCCAGGTCGACCTGATCTTCCGCTATCTGCCGCATCTTCCGGCGCGCGCGCTGTCGACCGTGATCGACCTGATCCGGATTGCGTTCTTCGGCTACGCGATCAAGCTGGTCTGGCAGTTCATCCAGATCATCGGCGACGAGCGGATGACCACGATCAAGTTTCAAAAGGGTTTTGTGTATTACGCCGTGCTGCTCGGCTTCGTGCTGATGTTCGCGCGCTCGATCCAGATCGCGGTCGAGAACTGGCGGCGGGGCTACTCGATCCTGGAGCGCCCCGGCGCCTTCGACGGAACGGAAGGCTAGGGCGATGCTGCTGCTGCTTGGGGGATTTCTGCTGCTGATGCTGCTCGGCCTGCCGGTCGCGCTGTCCATGGCGGTATCGTCGCTGGTGTACATTCTCGTTACCGGCATCACGCCTGATGTGACGCTGGCGCAGCGCATGATCGCCGGCGTCGAGAGCTTTCCGCTGCTGGCCGTGCCGTTCTTTATTCTCGCCGGCAATCTCATGAACATCGCCGGCGTGACGGGGCGTATCTACAAGTTCGCGGTCGCGCTGGTGGGCTGGATGCGCGGCGGCCTCGGCCACGTCAATATCATCGGTTCCGTGATCTTTTCCGGCATGTCCGGCACCGCGATCGCGGATGCCGCGGAACTCGGCACCATCGAAATCAAGGCGATGAAGGATCACGGCTACTCCACCGAGTTCGCCGTCGGCGTGACCGCAGCCTCGGCGACGCTCGGCCCGATCATTCCGCCGTCGCTGCCGTTCGTGATCTACGGCATGATGGCGAACGTCTCGATCGGCGCGCTGTTCCTCGGCGGCGTGATCCCCGGCGTGGTCATGACTTTGGCCATGATGGCGACGGTGGCCTATTTCGCCCACAAGAACGGCTGGGGCAGCGACGCGCCGTTCTCCTGGCCGCAACTCGGCTCGGCCGCCCTCGAGATCTTCATCGTGCTGGCATTCCCCCTGACGATCTGGCTGCTCGTGGTCGGTGCCGGATTGTCGGTGAACATGGCGGTCGGCATCGGTCTCGTGGCGCTGCTGGCGCTCGACTGGTATTTCGATTTCTCCGCCGTGATGGCCCTGATGGCGCCGGTCATCCTGATCGGCGGCATGACGCTCGGCTGGTTCACGCCGACCGAAGCCGCCGTGGCAGCCGTGATCTGGTCATTGTTCCTCGGGCTGGTGCGTTATCGCTCGATGACGCTGCAGACGGTCGCGAAAGCGACCTTCGACACCATCGAGACCACGGCATCCGTGCTGTTCATCGTGACCGCCGCCTCGATCTTCGCGTGGCTGTTGACGGTGTCGCAGGCGGCGCAGACGCTGACGGATGCGATACTCGGGATCACCCACAACAAATGGGTGTTCCTGCTGCTCGCCAACATCCTGATCCTGTTCGTCGGCTGCTTCATCGATACCATCGCCGCGATCACCATTCTGGTTCCGATCCTGCTGCCGATCGTTCTGAAACTGGGCATCGATCCCATTCATTTCGGCCTGATCATGACACTGAACCTGATGATCGGCCTGCTGCACCCGCCGCTCGGCATGGTGCTGTTCGTGCTCGCGCGCGTGGCGAAACTGTCGGTCGAGCGTACGACGATGGCGATCCTGCCGTGGCTGGTGCCGCTGCTGCTGGCGCTGATCGCCATCACCTACATCCCGGAATTGACGCTCTGGCTGCCTAAATACATGGGACTCTCAAAATGACATCGATGGCTTTGGCTGCAACGCTGTTTGGCCCCGAAGATCTGCGCATGGTCGAGCGGCCGCTCGATCCGCTCGCTTCAGGCATGGTGCGGATTCGTTTCGGCGCCGGCGGCATCTGCGGCTCCGACATGCATTATTACCGCCATGCCCGCACCGGCGATTTCGTCGTGACCTCGCCGCTGGTGCTCGGCCACGAGATCGCGGGCGAGGTGGTCGAGATCGCTGGCTCCGCGCCCGGCGTGAAGGTTGGCGACCGCGTCGCCCTCAACCCGTCGCGCTGGTGCGGCCACTGCAAGCCGTGCCGCGAGAACCGGCCCAATCTCTGCGAAAACATCTTCTTCATGGGTTCGGCCTCGAAGACCCCGCATATGCAGGGCGGCTTTGCGTCCTACTTCGACGCCATCCCGGCGCAGTGCGTGAAGATTCCCGACCACGTGACCTATCAGGCGGCGGCGCTCGCCGAGCCGCTCGCGGTGTGCCTGCATGCGGTCGCCCGCGCTGGCGACGTCACCGGCAAGCGCGCGGTGCTGTTCGGTGCCGGTCCCATCGGCTTGCTGACCATGCTGGCGGCGCAGCGCGCAGGGATCGCGGAGACGACCGTCGTCGATATCGCGGCGGCGCCGCTGGCGTTTGCCACGAGGCTTGGCGCCAACCATGTCGTGGATATCTCCAGTGGCGAGGAGGCGCTGAAGGCCGAGGCTGCTGCGCGCCCGTTCGATGTCGCGTTCGAAGTCTCGGGAACGGCCGCGGGCCTCGCCAGCGCCATCGGCGTCGTCAGGCGCGGCGGCGTCGTGGTGCAGGTCGGCAATCTGCCGGGCGGGCAGATCCCGGTGCCGGCGAATGCGGTCATGGCCAAGGAGACTCGATCTCCGCGGCTCGTTCCGCTTCGGAACGGAATTCTTTACCGCGGTCGAACTGATTGCCGATGGCAGTGTCGACGTGCTTTCGCTGGTGACGGCCCAGCGCCCGCTTTCGGTCGCACCCGACGCGGTGCGGCTGGCGCTTGACCGGTCGCAGAGCGTCAAGGTCGTGCTGACGGCTTGATCGCAATTCAGATTTCAGGAGATCGCCATGATGCTGCAGGGATGGCGGTGGTACGGGCCCAATGATCCCGTCTCGCTCGACGATATCCGCCAGGCCGGCGCAACCGACGTGGTGACGGCCCTGCATCAGGTGCCGATCGGCGAGGCGTGGACGCGCGCCGCCGTCGAGGAGCGCAAGAACCTGATCGAAAACGGCAAGTCCGGCCATTCGCCTTTGACCTGGTCGGTGGTGGAATCGATCCCGATCCCCGATGACGTCAAGCGGCTCGGCGGCGGCGCGACCCGCTCGATCGAAGCCTGGATCGCGAGCATGGAGGCGGTGGCCTCCGCCGGCATCAGGATCATCTGCTACAATTTCATGCCGGTCGTGGACTGGTGCCGTACCGATCTCGAATGGGAGCTGCCGAACGGCGCCAAGGCGATGCGCTTCGACCAGGAACGGTTCGCGGCATTCGATCTGCATATCCTGGAGCGCCCCGAGGCGCCGGCCGAATATTCCGAGGCCGCGCGGCGTCGCGCCAGGGAAGTCTATTCGCGGATGACGCAGGCCGATGTCGATGTCCTCGTCACCAACATTGCCAGCGCGCTGCCGGGCTCGACGACGGACCCGTTGACGATCCCGCAATTCCGCGACCGCCTGCAGCAATATCGCGGCATCGATTCTGCGGTGCTGCGCCGGCACCTCGGCGACTTCCTCGCGCGCGTGACGCCGGTCGCTGAGCAGCTTGGGGTAACGCTGACGCTGCACCCCGACGATCCGCCGCGGCCGCTGTTCGGCCTGCCGCGCATCGCGTCCTCGGCGGAAGACTATCAGGCGCTGTTCGATGCCGTGCCCTCAAGGGCCAACGGCATCTGCTTCTGTACCGGTTCGCTCGGCGCGCGCGCGGAGAACGATCTGCCCGCGATGGCGAAGCGCTTTGCGCCGCGGATCGGCTTTGCACATCTGCGCGCGACCAAGCGGGAAGGTGACGGCCTGTCGTTCTTCGAATCCGATCATCTCGACGGCGACGTCGACATGATCGCGGTGCTCAAGGCGCTGCTTGCCGAAAACAGGAAGCGTTCGTCGAACGACCAGATCGTGTTCCGGCCCGATCACGGCCATCGCATGCTCGACGATCTCGCGGAAACCAAGCGCACCAATCCCGGCTACACCGCGATCGGCCGGCTGCGCGGCCTCGCCGAACTGCGCGGCGCGATCCGGGCCATCGAACACGCCGGCTAGAGCGCGATGACTTTTCTTCGAATCGTCATCCCGCTCTATCTCCTTGATTTGAGCATGATCTTTTCTGAAAACCGGTACCCACTTTTCCGGATCATGCTCTAGCTCGACGCTCGCGCAACAAAGACTTGATGCGCCGCGCCGCAGGTTACCGGTCAGCGGTGGAATACGTCGCGCCGAGGTCGCGGCCGCGCGATCGGCCTCGCCGGATCGACCAGCGCTCGAGGCTGTTTTGCATCACCTCGGCGAGCGCCGGACGCGCGTTCAACTGCTTTTCCGGCACGCACGCAATGATCGCATTTCGATCCTGGACGCCCTGCTCGTCGATGATCCACGTTCCCAGCCGACTGCCGGCAAGCCGCGCGGCGATGCGATCGGGTACCGGGTCGATGTCGTTCGCGACCAGCACGTTCATGACGATGCGGCCTCCGGGCGTCAGCCGCGCGCGGATGGCGTCGCAGGTCTCGATGTCGAATTCATCGTCAAAGCGAAAATCCGGACCTCCGACATCGATGGCGATCCCGTCGTAAAGCAGGTCGTCATCGAGAATGAATTTCCGGAAATCCGCCACCATCAGCGGCAATCCATCCGGCAGCCCAAAATATCTCTGGGCGATCACGAAGCTGATCGGGTTGTTGTCGACGACCGTCAGTTTTTTTCCGAGACGCGCCAGCCTGGTGGCGAGATTCCCGCCACCGCATCCAAGAACCAGAATGTTCATTGCGCGATGCAGGAGCTCGTCCATGAGCTTGACATAGCTGAAGACGCTCTCGCCGTCGGGCGTGGCCTGGCTCTGCCTGATGCCGTCCTCGAAATAGATCCGCGTTCCATCCGCGGAACATTCGACGATCTCGATTGCGCCGTTCCTGCCCTGATAACGCCCCAGCAACCGCACCTGACATCACCATGCATCAAATAGGATGTGTAAGACATCGCTTATCATGTCATAAATCAGATGCCAATTGTGCAGGAAGATCCATGAGGTTTCCGGTTGATGTATTGAGCGTCTAAATTGATGCTTGAGACAATAATTTAGATAGGATAAATATACCTGCTTCCGAACCGGGAGAACTGTCCCCATGATTACCGCCAATCAACTCAGGGCCGCACGCGCGCTTCTGAGCATCGATCAGCGGCAAATGGCCGAGCTGGCCGATCTTTCGGTGCCGACCATCCAGCGCATGGAAGCCAGCGACGGTGTAATCCGCGCCAACGTCAATTCGCTGATGAAACTGGTTTCCGCGCTCGAGAGCGCCGGGATCGAGTTGATCAATCCGGGCGCTGCGAGCGCGACCGGCGGGCGAGGGGTGCGCCTTCGCGAACATGTCACAAATCCCAAGACAAATCCAAGACAAATTCAAGACAAAGAGCAAGACCGCCCGCCAACCGAAGCGGGTGCTGGAGCGGGTTCGATAGCGTCCTCACGACGTAGCCGCGCCCGCGTCCGCGCGTTCGAGCAGCGCCAGCAATGCTTGCAGCATGGCTGTGGGGGCAGGCGGGCAGCCGGGAATGTGCAGGTCGACCGGGACGACCTCGGAGACGCCGCCGACAACCGCATAGCTGCCGGCAAAACATCCTCCGTTCCGCGCGCAATCTCCGACCGCGACGACCCATTTCGGGTTCGGCGTCGCGTGATAGGTGCGTTCGAGCGCCTCGCGCATGTTTTTCGTCACCGGCCCCGTCACCATCAGGACGTCGGCATGGCGCGGCGAGGCGACGAACCGCAGGCCGAACCGCTCGACGTCGTAATAGGCGTTGTTGAGCGCGTGAATTTCCAGCTCGCATCCATTGCAGGATCCGGCATCGACCTCGCGGATCGACAGGCTTCGACCGAGCCGTCGCCGCGCGGCCCGCCCGAGCGCGGTGGCGAGCTCCGCCACGGCGGCCTCATCGGGTGATGGCGCCTGCTCGGTGAGCGGCTGGCGGAACACGCTTTCGAAGAGCAGCTTGCGCATCGAGTGGCTTCCTTACAGATCGTGGCCCGAATAGGAACAGTTGAACGACTTGTTGCAGAGCGGAAAGTCCGCGACGATGTTGTTCTCGATCACGGCCTCCAGCAGCGGCCATTGAAACCAGGACGGGTCGCGCATGTGGCATCGTTCGATCAGGCCGTTGCGCAAGCGCAGCCAGACCAGGACGTCGCCGCGGAATCCCTCCACGATTGCCATGCCTTCCCGCACTTCCCCTCCAAGCGGGACTTCTGCGCGTATCGGGCCATTGGGAAGCCGGCGCAGGATCTGCTCGATCAGCGAAAGGCTTTGCTCGACCTCGCGCACCCTGATCCAGACCCGCGCGTTGACGTCGCCCTCATTGAGCGTGGGAACATCGAAGCGCAGACGACCGTAAGGCGGATAGGCCAGCGCCCGGCGCGCGTCGAACGAGCGGCCCGAGGCGCGGCCGATATAGCCGCCTGCGGCATACTGCCTGGCCAGCGGCGGTTTGAGCACGCCGGTATCGACGGTGCGATCCTGCAGCGAAGCGGTGTTGTCATAGAGTTCGACCAGAGCCGGAAAGCGCTGCCGGATGTTGTCCAGCGTGGCCCGGATGGATTCCTGCCCGTCAGCGCCGATATCGCGGCTCACGCCGCCAGGCACGATGATGTCGCGCATCAGGCGATGGCCGAAGGCGGCGCCGGCGGTGCGCAGCACGCTCTCGCGGAGCACGCCGCAATGCGCATGCATCAATGCAAAGGAAGCATCGTTGCAGATCGCGCCGATGTCGCCGAGATGGTTGGCAAGCCGCTCCAGCTCCGCGAGCAACGCCCTCAGCAACACGGCGCGATCAGGAACGGCGAGGTCCAGCGCCGCTTCGGCGGCGCGCGAGAACGCATAGGCGTAAGCGACAGTGCTGTCGCCCGACGTGCGGCCGGCGAGTTGAACACCGCGCGCGAGACTGGCGCCGGTCATCAGCCCCTCGATGCCCTTATGGACGTATCCCAGCCGCTGTTCCAGCCGGACCACGGTTTCGCCGCTGGCGGTAAAGCGGAAATGTCCGGGCTCGATGATACCGGCATGGACAGGTCCGACCGCAATCTGGTGCAGGCCGTCGCCTTCCGCGGCGAGGAAGCGGTAGGGCGCGGCCTTCGGCAATGCATCGATGCGATCTCCCAATGGGAAGCGAACGCCCCAGCGGTTGTGATCGAGCCAGGGCCGCGCATCGGGCGAGCCTTCGGCTGACAATCCGAACAGGTCGTGGATGGTCCGTTCCAGCCGCAGTGCCGGCGGGTGATGCCTGCCGACGGAAGGAAAGCTCCGGTTGGGGCAATCCAGGCTGACGACCGCGATTTCCGTGGTCTGTCCATCCATGATTGCCATATGCACCATTGCGGGTTCACCCCACAGGCCGAGCAGGCTCCAGCGGCCATGCGCCAGTTCGGCTGCTGCGAATGTCCAGACCGAAGCATCGACCACCACGCGCGGCCACGGGCGGTGTTGCCCGACCTTGCGGCCTTCCAGCGTCAAATCGATCAGCGATGGCATGTCACATCGTTCCTATCCAAGCAGTTGGGCCACATGCTGAAACCAGACCACCAGCGGAGCGGGAAGATAGACTCCCGCGCCCAGGACCAGTGCGAGATGTGCGAACATCGGAATGTAGGAAGCCTCGGCGGACGCCGTGCTGCCGCGCGGCTCGCCGAAGCCGACACTGGTCAGGCGCAGCATCAAGGCGCCGAAGGCCAGCAACAGCCCGAACACCAGCACGATCGCGAGCAGCGGCTGCCGTGCAAAGGTCGAACTCACGACGAGGAATTCGCTCATGAAGATGCCGAGCGGCGGCAGGCCGGCGATCGCGACGACGCCCACCACCAGCCCCCAGCCGAGCGCCGGATGGGTCACCGTCAGGCCGCGGATCCGCGAGATCCGTTGGGTACCCTTGATCTGCGAAATATGCCCGACGGCGTAGAAGATCGCCGACTTGGTCAGGCTGTGCATCACCATATGCAGCAACCCGGCAAAATTGGCGAGCGGACCGCCCATGCCGAACGCAAACACGATGATGCCCATGTGTTCGATCGAGGAATAGGCGAACAGGCGCTTGATGTCGCGCCGCCTGTACAGCATGAACGCCGCGAAGATCAGCGAGACCAGGCCCATCGTCACCATCAGGGGACCGGGGGCAATCGAGGCCGGGTTGGCGGCGAGCAATATCTTGAAACGCAGCAGCGCATAGAGCGCGACGTTCAGCAAAAGGCCCGACAACACGGCCGATATCGGCGTCGGACCTTCGGCATGCGCGTCGGGCAGCCAGGCGTGCAGCGGCGCGAGGCCGACCTTGGTGCCATAGCCGAGAAACAGGAAGACGAAGGCAACATTGAGAAGTGCCGCGTCGAAATTCGCCGCGCGCTCGACCAGCAATGTCCAGACCATGCCGTCCTGGCCTTCGCCCATCACCGGACGCGCCGCCATGTAGACCAGGATGGTGCCGAACAAAGCGAGCGCAATTCCGACGCTGCCCAGGATGAAATATTTCCAGGCCGCTTCCAGCGCGGCGTGGGTGCGGTAGATGCCGACCATCAGCACGGTCGTCAGCGTCGCGACTTCGACGGCAACCCACATCAAGCCGATATTGTTCGACACGAACGCCAGATTCATGCCGAACATCATGGTCTGGTACATGGCGTGGTAGAAGCGCAGGTAAACCGGCGTCAGCCGGCCGGTATCGAGTTCGTGTGCGATGTAGCTCGCGCTGAAGATGCTGGTGGTGAAGCCGACGAACGTATTGAGCACGATAAAGACGATATTCAGATCGTCGATCAGCACGTACGGCCCGGGGGACGGACGCTCGAGTACGAACAAAGAGAGTGCAGACAGGAATGTCGCAAGGCTGGCAACAACATTCAGCCGCGCCGTCACGCGGTAGCCGGGCAGGGCGGCGAGCAGCGCCGCCGAACAGATCGGTATCAGCAGGACCGCCGTGACGGGATTGAAGAAAGGCGCATTCATCGGCGTTCGCCCCTGAAATCGTCGAGCGCGGAGACATCCACCGAATCGAAACGCTCGCGGATTCGGAACAGGAAGATACCGACGACGATGAACGCGATCAGGATCGAGAAGGCGACGCTGATCTCGACGACCAGCGGCATGCCCTTGGCGCCAGTCGCTGCCAGCACCAGTCCGTTTTCGAGCGACATGAAGCCGACAACCTGGCTGACCGCATTGCGGCGCGTCACCATGACCAGAAGTCCGAGCAGCACCACCGACAGCGCAAAGGCGAGATCCTCGCGTGCCAGCGGGTCGGCGTCACTCGTCACCCGCAACATGAGAACCAGCGAGAGGGCGACGAGCCCCATGCCGGCGAGCATGGTCGGACCGATTCCGACCGCGGATTCGATGTCGCGGTGAATTCCGAGCTGCTTGACGATGCGGTGCAGCGCCACCGGAATGACGATCGCCTTGAAGACCAGGGCGATGACCGCGGTGACGTAGAGATGGGGCGCATCCTGGATGAAAGCCTGCCAGGCAACCGAGAGCGACAGCACCAGAGCGTGGAGCGCGAATACATTGAGCAGCGAATAGAGACGGTCCTGATACAGCATCATCAGGCTGATCAAGACCAGTCCGCCGGCCAGCGTGTGCGAAACGTCGAAGGCGAGGCTGTGCATCTGCATCAGAAGCTCCTCGAGACGAACAGCAGCAGGGTGCCGAGCAGGCCCAGCATGAACGCCGCGCCGAGGAACTGCGGAACGCGAAACACCCGCATCTTTGCCGTGGCGGTCTCGAACAGCGCGAGCAGGAAGCCGGCCAGCGCGAGTTTGGCGATGTAGGCGCCGGCGCCGATCGTGTATGACAACGCTCCGCTGCCGTACAGCGCGATCTGCCAGGGGAAGAATACGCAGGCGATCAGCGAGACGTAGAGCAGCAGCTTGAGGAACGCGCCAAGTTCGATCATCGCGAGATGGCGTCCCGAATATTCCAGGATCATCGCCTCATGCACCATGGTGAGTTCGAGGTGCGTCGCCGGGTTGTCGACCGGGATTCGCGCGTTCTCCGCGATCGCCACCATGAACAGCGCGACCAGCGCCATGCCGAGCGACACCCGCAAGCCCACATAGGATGACGCCAGGAGATGCGAGACGGTCGAGAGTTGCGTCGAGCCGGCGACCAGCGCCAGGCAGAATACGATCAGCAGCATCGCGGGCTCGGCAAGCGCCGCGATCATCACCTCGCGGCTGGACCCGATGCCGCCGAAGCTGGTGCCGACGTCCATCCCGGCGAGCGCGAGGAAGAAGCGCGCACTTCCGAGCAGCGCGACGATGGCAATCAGATCCGCAGTCCAGTTGAACAACAGCCCGATCGCGAAGGTCGGCACCAGGGCGGCCGCAACCCAGATCGCGGCGAAGGTGATGTAGGGTGTCACGCGAAACAGCCATGAGGCGTTGTCGGCCAGCACCACTTCCTTGCGCATCAGGCGCAGCAGGTCGCGATAGGGCTGAAAGATGGAAGGCCCCTGGCGGCGCACCAGCCGGGCCTTGATCTTGCGCACGTAGCCGGTCAGCAGCGGGGCAAGCAGCAGCACGAGCAGCATCTGCACGCCTTGCACGATGATGTCCGAGATCACGACCATATCGCGAGCACCATCAGCAGCGTGACGAGGGTGGCAAAAACCAGGCTGAGATATCGCCGAATGGTCAGGAACTGCAGACGGTTGAGACGTGTCGACAGGAAGCCGACGGCATCCGCGATCGGCGCATACATTCCGCTCCAGACCAGGTCGTGTAGTTCAATCCGCAGCCGTGCCGGCCGGGTGTCTCCCGGCGGCGGCATCGTGACGTGATCGCGGGCGTGGAACAGCAGCGTGCCGAACACGCGGCGGATCGGTTGAGCAAAGCTCACGCCCGAATATTGCGCGGCAGGCGTCGCATCGGAGAAGCCGCATCCCCAGGCCGGTCCGCGCCGCAGCGCGCGGGAGGCGAAGCGATGGATGACATAGACTGCCAGCGAGGCAGCCGCCGTGATGAACACCATCACCAGCAATCCGTTGTAAGAGCTGCGGCTCTCTGCGATGGGCACGATCGAAAGCCAGGGTTGACCCATCTGGGCCGGCATGCGGCTGCCGAGAATCTCGGTAGCGACCGGCGCAAGGGCGTCGATCGCCAGCCCCGGCAGGATTCCGGCCAGCAGGCAGAGCACGGCGAGGATAGACATGGCCGCGAGCGAGAAGCGATCGACTTCATGCGCGGCTTCCGCCGCCGCGCCGCGCGGCCGGCCGAGAAAGGTCACGCCGTAGGTCTTGACGAAACAGGCCGCAGCCAGCGCGGCCGCGAGCGCGAGCATCGCGCCGACCGCGGGCACCATGATCTTCAGCGCCCACTGCGGCAGTTCCGGACTTTGCAGCACGGCCTGGAAAATCAGCCACTCCGACACGAATCCGTTGAACGGCGGCAGCGCCGAAATCGCGACGCAGCCGACGAGAACGACGAAGCTCGTGAACGGCATACGGTGAATCAGGCCGCCCAGCTTGTCCATGTCGCGCTCGCCGGTAGCGGTCAGCACGGCACCGGCGCCGAAGAACAGCAGGCTCTTGAAGAAGGAGTGGTTGAGCGCGTGAAACAGCGCGGCCGTGAAGGCGAGCGCGGCCGCCGCCTTCAATCCATTGGCCTGGAACGCCATCGCAAGGCCGAGGCTGACGAAGACGATGCCGATATTCTCGATGGTCGAGTAGGCCAGGAGACGCTTCAGGTCCTTCTCCATCATGGCGTAGAGGATGCCCATGACGGCGGTGATGCTGCCGAGGAACAGCACGACCACGCTGGCCGGCCAGGTTGGCTGTCCCAGCAGATCGAACATGACGCGTATGAAGCCGTAGATCGCGACCTTGGTCATGACGCCGCTCATCAGCGCGGACACGTGGCTCGGCGCGGCCGGATGGGCGAGCGGCAGCCAGACATGCAGCGGCACGAGGCCCGCCTTGGAACCGGCGCCGAGCAGCATCAGGATCAGCACCAGCGTCGCGGCATAGGGCGTGTGCTGCGCGGCGCGAATGGCGGCAAAGCCGTAGTTTCCCGCTGGCCCTGCCAGCAGGCCGAAGGCGAGCAGCAGCGCGAGCGTGCCGAAGCTTGCCATCACCAGATAGACGTAACCGGCTGTCGCGTTGCCCCGTTCGCGATGATGCGCCATCACCAGCGCCCATGATGCCAGCGACATGAACTCCCAGCACAGCAGGTAGGAGAAGGCATCGTCCGCCAGCACCACGAGGTTCATGCCGGCGAGGAAGGCGGGAAAGAACGGCAGCACGCGGTGCGGCGCGGGGTCATGATGGCCGTAGCCGAGACCATAGAGGCTCGCCGATGCCCCACCCAGATTGACGACGACGAGGAAGAATGAGGCCAGTGCGTCGAGACGGAAGTGCGCGCCAAGCCATGGCAAACCGACCGGCAGGGTAAGGATGGTGGCATCGGCGGCGCCGCCGAGCAGGCTGCGCAACGCGCCGGCTAACGCAATCACCGATACGGCCAGTGTCGCGCCGTAGATGACGGCTGTGGAGATCTTCGACCGGCCGAGAGCGATCGCCAGCGCGGCCAACCCGAGCAGTCCGGCGACACAAACCATTTGCAGAGCGACGGCCGACATTATTTGTGCGCCCTCGCTCCGCTCGATGTCTTGGTTTCCGCGCGATCTCCGGAACCGGCCTTGAGCCGCACGCCGCGTCCGCCGCCGTCGCTGTTCGCCCCGTCGTCGATCAATTCGATGCCGGCGTCCTCGAGCGCGGTGATCAGCTTCACCAGCGAATCGACGTTGCCCCGAACCATCGTCTCACTCGCTTCCATCCGCTGAATGGTTGGCACCGAAAGCCCGGACAACTCCGCCAGCCGCCGCTGGTCGATGCCCAGAAGCACCCTGGCAGCCCGCAATTGAGTTGCTGTGATCATCAGCCTGCCTGGCCAGCGACGCTCGGACCAATATGAAAGGTTATTCTTGCATCCTAAGTATTGATGCTAATATGTCAATAAGTGATATCTCAGATATCTATTCTGAGGGATGTGTCGGGGGTCATTCGTGCCCTGGACGCGAGCGACGTGAGTGCTGCGAGCCGGGCCCATTCTGCTTTGCATGGGGTTGTTTTAGCGATTTTGTGTCTGGGCCCTGCGGTGTACCGCCGAAGGTCTTTGCACGACGACCGGGACACGAGATCGTTAGTGCCTCGCACTAACGGCGAATTGATTCGACTCTAACCCATCCCGATCTAGTCCTTTGCCGCCGGCTCGGTCGCGAATTGCGGGAACATCGCGGCGACGATCGGGCCGTCGGTGCGCCAGGAATGGCAGCCGCCGATGAAGAATGGACGCCCGACGGAGTTCTGCTGGTTCTCCAGCGTTTCGCGGCCTTGCGGCTTCTTGCCGTAGGACATGGTCTGGTAGAGCGTGGTGACGGCGGGGCCGAGCAATTCCATCAGATGCGTGCAGGTCTCCAGCCGGCCGATCTTGCGCCGTACCGTTTCACGCCAGCCCGGACCGATCCGCTCGCCGACCAGGCGCACAAGGATCGGCTCGACCTCTATACAGGTCGGGTAGGGAGTTGCGCGCATCATCGCTTCCGCCTCGCGGATGGTCATGCTGTCGTCGATCGCGAGCCGCAGGCCGATATCGTGCACGGGATCGCCCGGCTTCAGTTCGCCACGAAATCGGTCGGCGCGCTGGGGGAAGGGTTTTGTATCGCGCAGCCACGCTTCGACTTCCCAAAACCCGTCGTCACGCAGAAATCCTTCGCATTCGATCGATCGCGTATGCATCAGGCGGCGCGATTTACTGCTATTTTCCAGAGGCATCAGTTCGTATCCTGCATTGATGCGTCACTTCAGCCGAACTTGACGATCATCTTGCCGAGCGCCGATCGCGACTGCATGGTCTTGAACGCCTCGCGGAAATTCTCGAACGGCACGACCTTGCCGACCACGGGCTGCAATTTGCCCGATGCCAGCCAGTCGAACAATTGCGCCATCAGGCGGGCGTGAGTCTCCGGCTCGCGCTTCTGGATCTGGGCGAGATCGACGCCGAGCAGCGCGCCGCCCTTCAGCAGCGGCAGATTGAAGGCCAGCGCCGGAATGGTGCCCGAGGCGAATCCGACCACCAGATGCCGCCCGCGCCAGGCGATCGAGCGAAACGCCTGCAGCGCCACTTCGCCGCCGACGGGGTCGAAAATCACGTCCGGGCCATGCCCGCCGGTCAATTCCTTCAGCGTATCCCGCCAGTCGGCGCGGGTGTAGTCGATGGTCTGATCGGCGCCGAACCGCACCGCGAAGGCGCGTTTCTCCGCCGTCGAGGCGGCGGCGATCACCCGTGCGCCCATCAGCTTGCCGATCTGGACGGCGGCGATGCCGACGCCGCCGGCAGCGCCCAACACCAGCAATATCTCGCCTCCGCGCAGCGACGCACGGGCATCCAGCGCGTAAAGCCCGGTCAGATAGTTGGCCTGAAACGATGCGCCGGCCTCGAAGGGAACCTGCGGCGGCAGGTGTTTGAGCGCCGCAGATGGTACTGAGATGTATTCGGCGAGTGCTCCGGAACGGGTCATGCCGATCACCGGCATATCAGGCTCGAACGCGGTGACGTCGTCGGCAACGGCGTCGACCGTGCCGGCAAACTCCGTGCCCGGCACGAACGGCAGGGGATCCTTGGTCTGGTAAAGACCTTGCACCTTCAATCCATCGACGAATCCGACCGCCGCGGCGCCGACCTTGACGCGGACTTCGCCTTTGGAAAGGCCGGGCGTATCGATCTGCTTGATCGAGATGCCGTCGATCTTGTCGTAGTTCTCGACAACCACGGCCTTCATGCAATTTCTTTCATGCGTTTTCTTCTTAAGCTCCAATGCATTACGCCGGCATCCTTGAGGCGCCTGCGAATTCGACGGGGAAGTCTACTCGGCCGCTTCGGCCTGCTGGTCGATCGCCAGCGCGCCTTGCTTGATGAGCGGAATCAAGTCGCGGCCGATCGCCACCGTATCGTGCGGGTTCTCGAACCCGCGTAGCAGGAAGGAATGAATGCCGAGCCGGTAATACTCCAGCACCGCCGCCGCAATCTGCTCCGGCGTTCCGACCAGGCACGACGTATTGCCCGGCGCGCCGGTCGCGCGTGCGATCCCCATCCACAGCCGCTCGTCATGCACGTCGCCCCGGGCGGCGTAGCCGAGCAGGCGTTCGGCCGAATGGTTGGTCGGCTGCGGCGCGGCGCCGGTCTTGCGCTCGACATCGGCCAGCAGGGTGTTGGCCTTGTCCCATGCCGCGCCTTCGCTGTCCGCCATGATCGGCCGCAGTGACATGTTGAAGCCGACGCTGCGCCCGAATGCGGCCGCCCGCCGCCGGAAATCCTGGACCCGGTCGCGCGTCTCCTTGAGCGGCTCGCCGAAGATCGCGAACACGTCGCAATGCCTCGCGCCCATCTCCAGCGCGCCTTCCGACGAGCCGCCGAAGAACAGCGGCGGGCAGGGCTGCTGATACGGCTTGATATCGGAGTAGCCGCCCTCGACGCGGTAGAACTCGCCGTGGTGGTCGATCGGGCTGTCGCTGGTCCAGAGCTTCCGCATCACGTCCAGATACTCGCCGGCGCGGCGATAGCGGTCGTTCTTGGGCAGGAAGTCGCCTTCGCTGGCCTGGTCCGCGTCGCTGGTGCCGGCGATGATATGCAGCGCCATCCGCCCTTGCGTGAGCTGGTCGAAGGTCGCGACCTGCCGCGCCGCGAGCGCCGGCGCCACCGAGCCCGGCCGGTGCGCGATCAGGAACTTGATCCGTTCGGTGTGATCGGCCGCATAGAGCGCAATCGCAAAACCTTCGGCGGCGGAGGCGTAATATCCAACGAGAACAGAATCATAGTTCCACTGCTCGTGCAGGCGGGTGAAGTCGATCACCCACTCCCGCGATATCTGCCCCTTGATGAGATGAACCGCGATGCCTTCCTGCTGCGTGCCGATCATTCCGATGATTCTTGCGGGCATGGACGTTTCCTGAGGTCATCTGATGTTTGACCGGAATGAAACGCACAACAGCAAGGGAAAGCAAGCGTTCCATAGCGTTTTCGAGCGAAGTGGATACCGGTTCGCGTGAAGAAAACGCGTCAAAAACAAGACTCTAAGCCTCTTCCGTTACGCGTCGTGCTCACGGCTGGCATCCGCTGCCGCCATCGCTTCGCCATGCCGGCGTGACAGGGCCGAGATGATATTGCGCTCGGTCAGGTCCATCAGGCGATGCATCGCCCGCCGTGCGCCATCGGGATTGCGCGCCCAGATCTCGTCGAGGATGGCGCGGTGATAGGGCAGGCTCTTGCGCGGCGCACCCGGATTCAGCGTCGAGAGATCAAACGACATCCGAAGCGCCGCTTCGACGGTGGCGCCGAAGGCGACCAGAAAATCATTGCCGGTCGCCGTCAGGATGCCGCGGTGGAAGCGCAGGTCAGGCTCGGAATAGGCGCGGCTGTCCATCCCGGCGGCGTCCATCTCGCGATAGGCCCGTTCGATGCGGGCGAGATCCGCATCCGAGCCGCGCTCGGCGCAGATCGCGCAGGCCTCCGGCTCGACGATCCGCCGCACTTGCGTGAGTTGCCGGGCGAATTCCTCGCTCGGGCGTTCCGCCCAGGTCCACTCCAGAAGCTCCGCATCCAGCATGTTCCAGTTGATCCGCTCGCGCACATGCGTGCCGGCCTTCTGCCGCGCCGCGATCAGGCCTTTCGCCTTGAGGACGGACAGCGATTCCCGGATCGAGGTGCGGCTGACGCAAAATTGCGAGGCCAGCTCGATCTCGCGCGGCAGCGTCCAGCCCTCGTGCCATACGCCGGAGACGATGAGTTTTGCGATTTCGCGCGCAACATGGGTGTTGGACTGGCGGAGTTCGGCATCCCTGGGCAAATCGCGACCCTCAAGCCTTGAAACAATAATGTCTGCTTTATTGCGATGCGATGTCAATTGGTACCATGAAAATAACCAGTTTTGGATAAGCCTCCTTTTGACAGTCGATTTTATGTCGGTCATATTATCGAAAAAGACCGCCAGGGAGGCTGCCATGACCAAGAAGGATTCGGGCGATAAATCCGCAGGCTTCAGCCGCCGGAAGCTGCTTCAGGCCGGCGGCGCCACGCTCGGTGCGGCGGCGTTTCCGATGCCGGGCATCGCGCAGACAAAGCCCTTTGCCGGCGTCACGCTGCGCGGCGCGTCTTTCCAGCACCGCTTCTTCACCCTGCTGCAGAACTACATCCCGGAGTTCGAGGCGCAGACCGGCATGAAGGTCGATCTGCAGCTCTCGGCATTTCCGGTCTACAACCAGCAGGCCAATCTCGAACTGTCCTCGGGTGGCTCGGCCTTTGATTTCGTCAACGTCACCTTCATCCTCGCCGCGCGCTGGGTCGCGGCGGGACTGCTCGCCAATCTCGATGAGTTCACCGGCGATCCCAATCTGACGCCGACGGAATGGAAGCCAAAGGATTTCGTCGAAGGCGCCCAGGTGCCTTACCGCGACGCCAAGGGCGCCACCTATGGCTATTCATGGGAAGGCGGCGCCATGGTGATGGGCCTGTCGCGTATGGACCTGATGGAGAAGAAGGGGCTGAAGATTCCAAAGACCTTTGCCGAACTGCAGCAGGTCTGCGCCGAGATCAACGGCACCGACGGCGTCACTGGCCTCGTCAGCTTCCAGCTTCATCACTGGTGCCTGCCGCCTTACATCCAGGGCTTTGGCGGCAACATTTTTCGCAATCCGCCCACCGACATCATGCCGGCGCTGAACTCGCCGCAAGCGATCCAGGCGGTCGAATTCTATGCGAACCTCCTGAAGAACTACGCGCCGAAGGGCGTGCTGACCTATACCGAGGACCAGGCGCGGCAGGCGCTGCTCACCGGCCGCTCCAACATCTTCATTCATTCCAGCGCGTGGGTCACGCCGATCCTGCTCTCGAACGAAAGCAAGGTGAAGGACACCTCGCGCGTGGTACGGATGCCGGCCGGCCCGGTACGCGATTTCCCGGCCGCCAACAGCCAGGGGCTCGGCATTCCCAGGAACGCCAAGAACAAGAAGGCGGCCTGGGAATTCATCAAATGGGCGCTCAGCCCGGAAATCTCGATGCGGCTGGTCAAAGAGCACGGCCATTCATCGGTCTGCCGCAGATCCGTGATCGAGAGCGAGGAATACCGCAAGCTCAACACCGTCAACGGCCAGGACCTCGGTGCGCTCTATCTCGAAGTGCTGGGGCTGCCGGCCAAGGGCGAGAACTACATGGCCTATCGCACCGTGAAGGAGTTCCCGATCGTCGGCGACGTCCTCAACAAGGCGTTCGAACAGGTGGCGACCGGGCAACTCGCCGCGCCGGCGGCGATGAACGCCGCGCAAGAGCAGGCGGTGGCCAATATGCGCCGGGCCGGGACCGCGCTTTGAGTGGAAAAGGACTGGTCGACGCCGAGCGCCGCCGCTTCAACCGTCTCGCACTGGCGCCGAGTTTGATCGTGCTGTTTGTGATCGCGGGCCTGCCCGCGATCTATCTGGTCGTGACCAGCCTGACGCCGTTCCAATTGGTCAATCCCGGCTCGTCGACCGATTTCAGTTCACCCTTGCGCAACTATCGCCTGCTGCCTGATGATCCGCGTTTCGTCAATTCGCTGTGGGTGCAGGCAAAACTGTCGTTCTGGGGCGTGCTGTTCCAGGTTCTGCTCGGCATGCTGCTGGCGCTGCTGCTGCACACGCAGTCGCGCGTAGTGGAATTTGCCCGCACCTTCTTCCTGATCCCGATGGTGCTGCCGCCGATCGTGGTGGCTATCATCTGGAAGCTGATCTACACGCCCGACATCAGCCCGCTCTATTATGCCGCAAGCCTGCTTAACATCGCGATGCCGTCGCTGACCTCCAGCGTCGATTTTGCGCTGACCGCGATCATCATCGCCGACACCTGGGAATGGATGCCGTTCACCTTCCTGATGGTGCTGGCGGCGCTGCAGACCATTCCGGACGAATTTTCCGAAGCGGCGCTGGTCGACGGCGCCAACCGGCTGCAGATCTTCTTCTACATCACGCTGCCCTTCATCACGCCGATCCTGGTCATTTCAGGCATGTTTCGCCTGATCGACAGCGTCAAGGCATTTCCGCTGGTGTTCCTGCTGACCGGCGGCGGGCCGGGCAGCGTGACCGAGGTGACGAACTACTACGCCTACCTGCTGGCGTTCGATTTCAACGAGATCGGCTATTCCAGCTCGGTCACGATCGTGATGCTGCTGCTGGTCGTGGCCGTCAGCCTCGGTGTGGTGTGGATGGGCCGCCGCCGGGAGGCCATGGAATGAGCGGCGGCATCAGCGGGCCTATCCGCCGTTCGGCCAGCGTTCGCCGGCTGGTGGCGATCGGCGTGACACTGATCGTGCTGCTGTTGCCGTTCCTCTGGCTTTTGCAGATGAGCTTCAAGTCCAACGACCTGATCCTGCAGTTTCCGCCTCCACTGATCTTCACGCCGACGCTAGAGAATTACACCTCGCTCTGGCAGGGCGCGTTCCCGGCGTCCTTCGTCAACAGCCTGATGAGCGCCTCGTTCTCCACCGCGCTGGCGCTCATTCTAGGCGTACCCGCGGCCTACGCGCTGTCACGCTGGGCGGGCCGGGGCAAGCACGCGCTGAGCTTTGCGATCCTGGTGACGCGGATGGCGCCGCCGATCGCGTTCACGATTCCCTTCTTTCTGTTCTACCGCTGGATCGGGCTGCTCGACACCGTCACCGGACTAGTGCTGGTCTACACCAGCTTCAACCTGCCGCTGGTGATCTGGATGATGCAGCCGTTCTTTGAAACCGTGCCGTCATCGCTGGAAGAGGCGGCGCTGGTCGATGGCGCGTCGACCCGCGTGGTGTTCCTCGAAATTGTGCTGCCGATGGTGACGCCCGGAATTGCCGCGACCGCGATCCTGTGTTTTCTCTACGCCTGGAACGACTTCTTCTTTGCGCTGATCTTGACGCGGACCAACGCGCGCACCGCGCCGGTTGCCGTGGTCAACTTCATGAATTATGAGGGCTGGGAGTGGGGCAAGATCGCCGCCGGCGGCTCGCTGGTCATGGCGCCGGTTCTGATTTTTTCTCTCGCGGTGCGCCGCTATCTGGTGAGCGGGCTGACGGCGGGCGCCGTAAAGGGGTAAAGCGATGCAGCTTCCGACCGGCGCTTCGCGGTTCGTCTTTATCTTCGCCCATCCGGCCGGGCATGTCGGCGCGCCCCGTCATTACACGCCTTATTTCCAAGGCAACGGCCTCGACTGGCACATGGTGCCGCTCGACATTGCGCCGGAGCATCTGGCGGACACGATCCGCACGCTGGCGAAATCGCCAAGCGTCGCCGGCTTCAACCTCACCATGCCGCACAAGCCCGCCGCATTCGAACTGTGCGATGCGGTCGGACCTGCCGCCAGGTTTGAGGGCGTGGTCAACACGATCCGGATCGAGCCCGGCGGACGCTTGGTCGGCGAGTCCTTCGATGGCGGCGGCTTTTTGAACGCCGCGCGCGAAGCTGATGTGTTCGATTCCGAACGCCGCTGTATCGTCATCGGCGCGGGCGGGGCGGGCCGCGCGATCTGCCATGCGCTGGCCGCGGCCGGCTTGAAGAAGCTGCGCATCCTGAACGAGACCCCGGGTCCGGTCGAGGCGCTGGCCGCAAAACTGCGCGGCCAGTTCACCGGTCTCGAGATCTGCCTCGACGACAAATTCGACGATGCCGGCCTTGTCGTCAACGCGACGTCGCTGGGTTTGCATGCGACCGACGCCATGCCAATGGACCCCGCAAGGCTGCCGAACGATTGCGCCGTCTTCGACATCATCGCGGCGCGGCGGACCGAATTCATGCAGACTTGTTCCGCGCGCGGCCTCAAGGTGGTCGATGGCGTCGCGATGATCAGGCATCAGCTCCCGCTGCAAACTGCCTTCTGGCGCGGCGAAGGCTGAGCGGGCCCTTCTTCAAGGCGCCGCAGTTCCCTGAAACCGCCCCTTCCGGGCTGGAATGGCCCTTGCTTCCATTAATCCCGGCTGCAATGGATACGGCTGAACCACGTCCTCAGCTACATCAAGAAGAAGAGATCGATGAGCCAACTGATTGTCCGTGCCGGTGAATTCACCTTCGAGGGCCGCTTCGAGGAGCAACTGGCGCCCAAGACCGTGGCCGCCTTTCGCAAGGCGATGCCGTTCGAGAGCCAGGCGATCCACGTGCGCTGGAGCGGCGAGGGTGTCTGGATGCCGCTCGGCGATCTCGATTTCGGCGTCTCCTACGAGAACCACACCAGCTATCCCGCGCCCGGCCAGATCATTCTTTATCCCGGCGGCATCAGCGAAACCGAGATTCTGCTGGCCTATGGCGGCGTGCATTTCGCGAGCAAGATGGGCCAGCTCGCCGGCAACCACTTCATCACCCTGACCTCGGGGCTGGAGAACCTGACCGCGTTCGGCAAGGCCGTGCTGTGGAAGGGCGCGCAGAAGATCCGCTTCGAGGAAGTGTGAGCATGGCCGCGCCGGCTTACCCGCGCGACTTCCGCGGCTACGGGCGCAACCCGCCCGATCCCAGGTGGCCCGGCAACGCGCGCGTCGCGGTCCAGTTCGTGGTGAATTTCGAGGAAGGCGGCGAGAACAATATTCTCGACGGCGACCGCGCCTCGGAAGCGTTCCTGTCCGACGTGCTGGGTGCGCAGCCCTGGCCCGGACAGCGCCACGCCAACATCGAATCGATGTTCGAATATGGCTCGCGCGCCGGCTTCTGGCGGCTGTGGCGGATTTTTGCCGAACGCAATCTGCCGGTGACCGTGTTCGGCGTCGCGATGGCGTTGAAGCGAAACCCCGATGTGGTCGCCGCCATGAAGGAGGCCGGCTGGGACATCGCCAGCCACAGCCTGAAATGGATCGAGCACAAGGACATGTCGGAGTCCGAGGAGCGCGTCGAGATCGCGGCGGCGATCCGCATCCACACCGAGGCGACCGGCGCGCCTCCGCTCGGCTGGTACACCGGGCGCTCCTCGATCAACACGCTCAGGCTTCTGATGGAAGCCGGCGGATTGCTTTATCTCTGCGACTCCTATGCCGACGAACTGCCATACTGGATCAGGGCGCGCGGGTCGAAGCCGCATCTGGTCATTCCCTACACGCTCGACGCCAACGACATGCGTTTTGTGAACCCGCAGGGCTTTGGCGGCGGGGATGAATTCTTCACCTACCTCAAGGACAGCTTTGATGTCCTTTACAGGGAAGGCGAAACCGCGCCGAAGATGATGTCGGTCGGCCTGCATTGCAGGGTTGTCGGGCGTCCGGGCCGCGCGGCGGCGCTGATGCGGTTTCTCGACTACATCGGGCAGCACGAGCGGGTCTGGGTGCCGACCCGGCTTGAGATCGCGCAGCACTGGCACGCCAATCTGGCGCATCTCGCCGACAACGCATTCGACATTGGATAGGCGCAGGCCACGATGCTGAACAGGATTTCCGATCTCAACATTTGCAGCAGGGACGATTTCGTCGCGGCGCTGGGCAATGTTTTTGAGTATTCGCCATGGATCGCCGAGCAGGCAGCCACCCTGCGGCCGTTCGCAGGCGTCAGCGAGCTGTTCGCCGCCATGAGGTCGGTGGTCGATCGCGCGCCGGAGGAACTGCGGCTGACGCTGATCAGGGCGCATCCCGATCTCGCCAACAAGACCCAGCGCGCCGCGGGCCTCACCGCGGAGTTCGAACGCCGAGCAGAACAGCGCCGGCCTGGATCGGCTTTCGGATGCCGAATTTATCGCGTTCGAGCGCGTCAACAACGCCTACCGCGCCAAATTCGGCTTTCCCTATGTCGTCTGCGTTCGCCGCCACACCCGCGATTCCGTCCTGCGCGATTTCGAACGCCGGCTGCCGAACGATGCCAAGGCCGAGGTGCAAGCCTCGATCGGGGAAATCTGCCGGATCGCGGCGCTGCGGCTCGACCAACTTGTCGCGTCCGAGGATAAACTTCCGGTGCACGGCCGCCTGTCGACCCATGTGCTGGATACCCACAGCGGCCGGCCCGCGGCGGGGATATCGGTCGAACTGACCGAGCTGTCCGAACTTGGCGAGGCCCGCGTGGTGGCGCGCGCGGTCACCAACAGCGACGGCCGCACCGACCAGCCGTTGATCGGCGGCCGGCCGGTGCCGATCGGCCGCTACGAACTGGCATTTCACGTCGCCGCCTATTTTGCCGATCGCGGCGTGGCGCTGTCCGATCCGCCGTTTCTTGACCGCATTCCCTTGCAGTTTGCGGTAAGCGACCCGGAAGGCCATCTCCACGTGCCGTTGCTGGTCACGCCGTGGAGCTATGCGACGTATCGGGGAAGCTGATCGCCCACCCCTACGGCTCCCAACCTAATGCGTCGCCGAGGCCGCGGCGGTCGCCGCGTCGGCTTCCGCTGTCTTGCCGCTGACGCCGTTGAAGAAGGCATTCAGCGCCACCGCGACCAGCGCGCAGAGCAGAATGCCTGACTCCAGCAACGGGTGCAGGTCGTGCGGCAAGTTCTTGAAGAAGTTGGGCGAAACCAGCGGGATCATGCCGAAGCCAACCGATATCGCGACCACGAACAAATTGTAGCGGTTGTTCTTGAAGTCGACCGCGGTGAGGATGCGCGCACCGGTGGCCGCCACCATGCCGAACATCACCAGGCCGGCACCGCCGAGCACCACCAGTGGCACCGCCTCGACCAGCGCCGCCATCTTCGGCACCAGCCCGAGCAGCAGCAGGATGCCGCCGCCGGCGATCGTGACCCAGCGCGAGCGCACGCCGGTGACACCGACCAGGCCGACATTCTGCGAGAACGACGTGTAGGGAAAGGTGTTGAACAGCCCGCCCAGGAATGTGCCGACGCCATCGGCCCGCAAGCCACGGGTCAGCGCGTCGCGGCTGACCGCCTTGCCGGTGATCTCGCCGAGCGCCAGGAACATGCCGAGCGATTCGATCATCACCACGATCATCACGATGCACATGGTGATGATGGGGACGAGCTGGAACTTCGGCAGCCCGAAATGCAGCGGCAGCACGATCGCCGCCCACGGCGCCGCGGCGACTTTTTCGAAATGCATCACGCCGAGCACGGCGGCAAGAACAGCGCCCGCGACGATGCCGAGCAGCACCGCGACATTAGCGACGAAGCCGGCGCCCCATTTGATCAGGCCCAGGATCACCAGCAGCACGAACAACGCAATGCCGAGACCCTGCAACTGGCCGTAGCCCGGATTGGGGAATGCGTGCGGCACGCCATCGATCATTTTGGTCAGGGTGGGGAGGCCGCCGCCGGCCCAGTTGATGCCGACCCGCATCAGGGAAATGCCGATCACCAGAATGATGGTTCCGGTGACGACCGGAGGAAACAGCGGTAGCAACCGGCTCACGAAAGGCGCGGCAAGAAGGGCAAAGAGCCCGGCCGTTATCACCGAGCCGTAGATGCCGAGCAGGCCGATATCGGGTGCCGCCGCCATCGACAGCATCGGCCCGACGGAGGCAAACGTCACGCCCATCATCACTGGCAACCGGATACCGACGCCGGGGAAGCCGATACATTGCACCAGCGTGGCGATGCCGCAGGCGAACAAGTCGGCGCTGATCAGGAAGGCGACGTCTTCCGGCGGCAATTTCAGCGCCCGGCCGATGATTAACGGCACGGCAACCGCACCGGCATACATCACTAATACGTGCTGCAGGCCAAGCGCCAGCAGCCGCGGTGTCGGCAGGATCTGGTCGACCGGATGGATTTCGGTGGTTGTAGTCATGGACTTCCCCCCAGGGTGCTGGCCTTGCCCGCTCAGGTCGATACAAGGCGCGTGCCAGAAGCTTGTCCCCCTAAAAGACCCTGCCCCCAAGATCTTGCCCTGTGGCACGAACGTTGCTCCAATATTGGATCAGGGCGGGCGACCGGAGTCCCGAAAAATTGACGGTTGAACTGGAGGTTTGACGTGCCGCTGATCAAGAACAGATACGGAAAGGGCCGCGTCCGGGTGATGCGGATTCATCGGGACGGCGACCGCCACGAGGTCAGCCAGCTCAGCGTCAAGGCGATGATCGAGGGCGACTTTGCCCGTGCCTATACCCACGCCGACAATTCCACCTCGGTAGCGACGGATACGATCAAGAACATCGTCAACGTGGTCGCGGGTGAAAACACGGGACTGAGCACCGAGGATTTCTGTCAGGTGCTGGCGCAGCGATATCTCGACATCTATCCGCAGATTGCCTCGGTTGCCATCACCGCGCACGAGACCAAATGGAGTCGCCTGAGTTTCGGCGGCAAGCCGCATCCCCACAGCTTCGTGCTCGACAGCAACGGCAAGCCGTTCGTCGAAGCCTCGGTGGTGCGCGGAGGACCAACGGCATTGACGTCCGGCATCGACGGCTTTGCCTTCATGAAGTCGACGCAGTCCGGCTGGGAGAATTATCCGCACGACCGCTACACCACGCTGCCGGAGACCGCCGACCGGATGTGCGCCACCAGCATGCTGGCGTCCTGGAAGTGGTCGGGGGGACCTGCGAATTATCCGGCGGCCAATGCGCGGATTCTCGACACCCTGCTCGAAGTGTTCAGCACGACCTACAGCATGAGCGTGCAGGACAGCCTGTACCGGATGGGAGAGGCGGCACTGGCGGGGGTGCCGGAAATCTCGGAAATCAGCATGGCCTGCCCGAACATGCACTTCATTCCGATGAACCTGTCGGCATTCGGGCTGGATAACAATAACGACGTTTTCCTGCCGACCGACGAGCCCCACGGCCAGATTGAGTGCACGGTGGGAAGGGGCTAAAAGGCACGCCCACCCATCGAGAAGCGCCGCTCGAAGCGCGCTACCTGGAACGGCATGAGCGAGACCAAGGCGGCCAGCGGCGCGACGGCACGATCTCGGCTTGGCGATGAAATCGTCAGCCGGATCAATCAGCTCGGGGCGATTTCCGAGACGCCGGAGAATTTGGCGCGGGTTTTCCTTTCGCCTGAACATCGCATCGCCGCCGATCTCCTGATGTCGTGGATGAGGGACGCCGGCATGGCCGCGCATCTCGACGCCATAGGCAATGTCTGCGGCCGCTATGAGGGCGAACGCCCCGGGTTGCCGTGCCTGATGCTGGGTTCGCATTACGACACCGTGCGCGACGCCGGCAAGTGGGACGGCCCGCTTGGTGTGATCACGGCGATTGCCTGCGTCGCCGATCTGAACCGCCGCAGCGTGCGGTTGCCGTTTGCGATCGAGATCGTCGGTTTCGCCGACGAGGAGGGCGTGCGCTTTGCCTCCACCTTGCTCGGCAGCCGGGCGGCCGCCGGCACCTTCGACGAGAGCGTGTTCAATGCGCGCGATGCGAACGGCCTCACCATGCGCGAGGCGATGGTGCGGTTCGGGCTCGATCCTGAGCATGTCGGTGCGGCGGCGCGGACGCGCCGCGAATTGCATGCCTATGTCGAGCTGCACATCGAGCAGGGGCCGGTGCTGGAGCAGCAGAACCTTCCCGTCGGCGTGGTGACGGCGATATCAGGCGCCACGCGGCTGGCGGCGAACCTCACCGGCATGGCCGGGCACGCCGGAACCGTGCCGATGGCGATGCGGCGTGACGCGCTGGCCGGCGCCGCCGAATGCATCGTGGCGGTCGAGCAATTCTGCAAGGCCGATAGCGCCGGCCTGGTCGGCACCGTCGGCGCCATTACCGCGCTTCCGGGCGCCACCAACGTGATCCCGGGCAAGGTGTCGTTCACGCTCGACATTCGCGCGCCGACGGATGCGCACCGCAAGCTTGCGGTGGCCGATATCGTCCGTCGCATCGAAGCGATCGCGAAGCGGCGCGGCCTGGCGCTGCAGATCGACGTCACCCACGAAAACCGCACCGTGCCCTGCGCGCCATGGCTGAAAGCGCAGGTCGCCGAAGCCGTTGCGGCCGAAAATTATCCCGTGTTCGAACTGCCGAGCGGGGCCGGGCATGACGGCATGGCGATGATCGATATCGCCGACGTTGCCATGCTGTTCGTGCGCTGCCGCGGCGGCATCAGCCATCACCCGGCCGAGCATGTCGAACCCGCCGACGCTGATGCCGGCGCGCGCGTGCTGCTGCGGCTGATCGAGAATTTCCGGCCAAAGGAAGCGGACGGAACCGCCTGATCGTAGGATGGGTAGAGCGCTGCGAAACCCATCACCCTGCACCGCAGGTGATGGGTTTCGCTTCGCTCCACCAATCCTATGCATCGTCGTTTTGTGACAGTGCGATGACATCATGATTTATCTGTCAGAAAGACGAATTCTATGATGTCTGGGGTAACTACTGATACTCCATCACCGTCGGACATTGTTCATCCAGGCAAATGAATTGTCACATTCCATTTTCATCCCATCGTGAATACCGATTTTACCAGGGTCTGGTTGCCACCGGTGTCGCCAACGGTATTCAGGCCCTGAATTTTCTCGGTGATCGGTTCCTGAGAAAATCCCACGTATCGGGTGGGATCGATGAGCTGTACAGGCACTCGGTCGACAGTGCCTTTTCTCCCAAGGAAGCCTTTCTGGTCACCGGGGCGCCGCACGCATCCGCCTATTATCCCCGGGACTTTGCCTGGTTTTATCCCGACGTTCTCGATCCCGAGACCATCATGGATTCCGAGGACGCCGTCCGCCGGGTTCGCTTGCTCGAAAAAAGCGTCCGGCTGATGTTGGAGGCCGTCCGCGCCAATGTCGTCACGACGACTATTGTTCCCGCCGGAAGCGACCGGTACATCGGCGTCAATTACTTCTCGCAGCCCTCGGACACGCTGCTCGGCATCCTCGCAGGTTTGGAACAGATCATCCAGGCGGACCAGAGGGTATCTCCGTTTTTGGCGATGGCGCAGGGCGCGCATGCCGGCCGTTTGCTCCTTGCCGAGTTTCGCGAGGAACTGAAGAAAGCGATATTTAAACTTGCGGAAGCGTTGGAGCCGTTCGAGGAGAGCGGCGTTGGCGCCTTGCTGTGTGACGTAACCGCACCGCGTTCCGCGGCCACAGATACCCGCGCCGAGCGCAGGCGTTTCGTCACCAATGCATGTGTCTGCGCGACGTTTATGCGCGGGATAGAACTCGGGGTGATCGACCGGATCGAGCTGGAAGCACGGCTCGGGCGCGGACTCTCGCAATATAAAAAGGAGCTGCTCCGGTTGTTCGGCAAGCCTGGCTACATCAGGCATGCTTTGCACGCCGGCAGCGAGCCGCCGGCGTCTTCCATTGCGCTCGACTTCGTCAACGTGCACCGCGGGTTTTGGGATTTGAGCGACGAGGGGGAGCGCGCCTTGTTCGCGGCCACGACGGATTTGATACTCGCCGAACCGCGGTTTCGAGTGCCGGGTACGTCTCACTTCCTGGTATCCACGGATAACCCGCTGAACAAGATGATCCACAAGATTGCAGCGCCCGCCTACCAGGGACGCTCGTCCTGGCCGACGTTTAACGTCGAATTCGCCGATCGCATGCTGGAGTACGATGAGCACTCCGGCACCCATAAATACAGATCCTGCGCGCAGGCCATTTTGGCCGACATTCGTATCGCGACCGAGACGCACGGCGGATACCAGGAGCTCCTGTCCGAAAACGGCCAGAAATATCGCACATGGGCCTATCAGGGCGCCGTCGCTCACTCCTGGTTTCCGCGTTTTCTGTCGGTCTGGCGGCGGGCATTCGGGACGCCGCTGCTGGATCGGAAATTAGAACGTCGCTGCCCTCCGCCATCACAATCCGGAGCGGACCTCAATTCCGCTCTGAACCAAGGCGTGAATTCGCGGTTTGCTCAGTTAGTGAGCAGATGCCCGTCCGGAAAGCGCCGGGGCGGAGTGTGAGCCGTCGTGGCATCGACAATCATCAAATTGAAAACGCGGCGGATTTCGTCAGCGCCGGCCGCGTGCCGTCATTGTACACAATGGCACGCGCCTTGCTTGACCAGCGTTTAAGAGTTCTCTCGTTCGGGGCGCGTACGTCATGGCGAACTCAGCAAAGCTCGCAGCAGAGCCGGGGCCGATCGAGCTCGACTGGGCGGCGACCGCGCTTCTCATCATCGACATGCAGCGCGATTTCATGGAGCCGGGCGGTTTTGGCGAGACGCTCGGCAACGACGTCAGTCAGCTCGCGCGGGCGGTAAAGCCGATCGCCGCGGTGCTGGATGCGGCGCGTCAGACTGGCATGCTTGTCGTGCACACCCGCGAGGGCCATCTGCCTGATCTCTCGGACGCGCCGCCGGCCAAGGTCGAGCGCGGCGCGCCGTCGTTGCGCATCGGCGATCCCGGGCCGATGGGGCGGATTCTCATTCGCGGCGAGGCCGGCCACGACATCATTCCCGAATTGTATCCGCTCGACAGCGAGATCGTGATCGACAAGCCGGGGAAGGGCGCGTTCTACGCCACCGAACTCGGCGACGTGCTGCAGCGCTACGGCATCGAGAACTTGCTGGTCTGCGGCGTCACGACAGAGGTCTGCGTCAACACTACGGTACGCGAAGCCAACGACCGCGGCTATCGCTGCGTGGTGCTGGCCGATGGCTGCGCATCCTATTTTCCTGAGTTTCACGAGATGGGCCTGAAGATGATCAAGGCCCAGGGCGGCATTTTCGGCTGGGTCTCCGACTCGGCGGCGGTGCTGGAGGCGCTTTCACTGGAGATTCCAAGAACGGCAGCAGCAGGGGGATTATGATGAGCACGGGCACGACAGGGACTGCAGGCACATCCACCTTCAAGCCGGTATTGTGGACGCCGGGCGACTGGAACGCGCTGTTCGGGTTCGGCACCAACATCCTCGTCAACATGCTGGTGCTGACCGGGCTGTTGCGCTTCGTGCTGAAGATGCCTGATTCACTGGTGTTCGGCCGCATCCTGCCGGCGCTCGGCCTGATGATGTGCCTCTCGACCTTCTATTACGCCTGGCTCGCCTACAGACTGGCGCAGAAGACCGGCCGCAGCGACGTCTGCGCGCTGCCGTCCGGCGTCAGCGTCCCGCACATGTTCATCGTTACCTTCGTGATCATGCTGCCGATCACGATTAGGACCGGCGACCCCCTCAAGGGTTGGTCGGCGGGTCTCGTCTGGGTGTTCTTCCAGAGCTTTATCCTGATGATCGGCGGCTTCATCGCGCCTTATATCCGAAAAATCACGCCGCGCGCGGCACTGCTCGGCACGCTTGCCGGCGTCTCCGTCACCTTCATCTCGATGCGGCCGGCGCTGGAAATGTACATGACGCCGCAGATCGGGCTGGTGTGCTTTGCCATCATCCTGGCGAGCTGGTTCGGTGGCGTGAAATATTGGAAGGGCATGCCCGCCGGCCTCGTCGCCATTGCGGTCGGCATGGTCATCGCCTGGGGATCGAACCTGTTCGGCCTCGGGCTCGGCGGATTGAGCATCAAGGGGGTCGGCGATGCTTTTGCGAATTTCGGCTTCTCGGTGCCGTTGCCCGCCATCGGCCACGTCTTCTCCGGCTTCGAATTCCTAGGCATCATTTTGGTGACCGCGATCCCGTTCGGCATCTACGATCTCGTCGAGGCCATGGACAATGTCGAGAGCGCGGAGGCGGCCGGTGACGAATATCCAACCACGCGCGTGTTGACCGCCGATGGCGTCATCAGCCTGATCGGTTGCCTGATGGGCAATCCCTTCATCAACGCGGTTTATATCGGCCATCCCGGCTGGAAGGCGATGGGGGGCCGGATCGGCTATTCGGCCGCGACCGGAATTATGGTGGTGGTACTGTCATGGTTTGGCATCATCGCGGTGCTGCTGGCGCTGGTGCCCGTGGTCGCGATCTCGCCGATCCTGCTCTATATCGGCATGCTGATCGGCGCACAGGCGTTCCAAACCACGCCGGTCAAGCATGCGCCCGCGATCGTCCTGGCGCTGACACCGCATCTTGCCGCGTGGGCCAAGCTGCAGATCGACACCATGCTTGGTGCGACTATGGCTGCGGCTCAATCCGTCGGTGGCCTCGCGGCTGACAAAGTCGGCGCGGTGAAGACCGCAGCCATCGCCTCACTCCCGCAGCAGGGCGTGATCTATCACGGGCTGGAAGTGATGGGCGGTGGCGCGATCCTGGCTGGCCTCGTGCTCGGCGCGATCGGCGTGTTCGTGATCGAACGCGACTTTCTCAAGGCCTCAGCCTTCGCACTGGCCGGCGCCGTCATGACCTATTTCGGCTTCATGCACGGTGAAGCCGTCGGCATCGGCGGCGGCCTCGGCGTCACGCCGGGTGTGGCGCTGGCCTACGCGGCAATGGCAGCCGGCCTGTTCGCGCTGGCGAAGACCAGCGGCAGCGTAGCCTACAGCTCGCATTCGGAAGTGCCTATGGCGGCGCCGGCGGAGTGATCGCCGGCGGCAAGCACGCGACTGCCTGGCTTCGTTTTGAAATTGCGCCGCAGAAACAACTGCGGCGCAATTTGCATTTACGACCTCACGGGCGCGGGGCAGGGTGCCGTTGCCGCTGCCGCGAAATCCGTTGCAATCCAGTCCAAATAGTGTACGATTGGTACAATAATTACGGAATTGATCCCATGACGACCCACGACGACCATCAGGTCTTCGACGCAGGAGACGTCCCGCTGCAGTCAGGTGTCGTTTTCCCTTCCATGCATCTCGCCTACAAGACCTATGGCACGCTGAACGCGCGGAAGGACAACGTAATTGTCTACCCTACGTCCTTTAGCGCGCAACACTACGACACCGAATGGTTGATCCAGCGTGGCGGCGCGCTGGATCCCGATCGCTATTTCATCGTGATTCCGAATCTCTTCGGCAACGGCTTGTCCTCTTCACCGTCCAATTCGGCCGTGACGCCTTTTCCTGATATCAGCTATCACGATGCGGTCGCGGTCCAGCGCCGCCTTCTGGTGGAGCAGCTCGGGATTTCGACGATCGCGCTGGTCTACGGCTGGTCGATGGGCGGCATGCAGGCCTACCACTGGGCGGCGTGCCATCCCGACATGGTGGAGCGGGCGGCCATTGTCTGCGGCAGCGCCAGATGCTCGCCCTATAATCATGTCTTCCTCGAAGGCGTGAAGGCCGCGCTTACCGCCGATCCCGACGTTCAGAGACGGCCGTTTCCTCGCCAGACCTTCCGCCGGGCTTGCGCGCCATGGGGCGCGTTTATGCCGGATGGGCGATGTCGCACGCCTACTACCGGGATGAGGTGTGGCGCGATTACTGGCTTCAACTCGCTGGAGGATTATCTGCACGCGTTCCTGGGATGAAGCCTTCTCGCGCCGTGATGCCAACGATCTCCTGGCGCAGATCGGGATCTGGCAGCGGGGCGATATCAGCCAATGTCCGGAATTCTGCGGCGACATTGTCCGCGCGCTCGCGGCGATCAAGGCGCGGGTCCTGCTGATGCCGGGGCAGACGGATCGTTACTTCGACATGCGCGACAACGAGGATGAGATCGGCGGCCTCGTCAACGCGAAGTCAGCCGAAATCCATCCGATCCCCTCGATCCACGGGCACCGCGCCGGAAATCCGGTTAACAATCCCGTGGATCGCGCGTTCATCAATGCCGAAATATCGGCACTGCTGCAGAGTTGAAGGAGGCGATCGCGGCCATGAGCACTGCCATCACTGCAACGGGAGAGAAGCCGCTGAATTCGGCTGCGCTCCGCGAGCTGTCGGCGCGATCGGACCTTCAAGGCATCGTTCGCGCGGCCAGCCACTACGGCGCTATCGGCATTTTCGGTACGCTGATCTGGCTGGTGTCCTCGACCTATGGCATCGCCTGGGCGTTGCCGCTCATCGTCGTGCAGGGCTACTTCGTCGCCTTCCTGTTCATGGTCGTGCACGAGACCGCCCACAAGACGGCGTTTCGAAGCCGCGCGCTCAATCTCGCGCTCGGTCATCTGTCTTCATTCGCGATCGGACTGCCTTACGAATATTACTGTCTGTTCCACTGGGACCACCATCGCTACACGCAGGATCCGGATCGGGATCCGGAGCTGCTGGTTGGCCCGATGCCCGCCTCGGATACGCAACTCGCGTTCGCCTATACCGGTCTTCGGCAGGTCGCCTTCCGGATAGGACTGATGCTTCGCCATGCCTTTACCGGCAACGCCTCCGCGCCCTGGATTCCGGAAGGCAAGCGCCACATCGTCGTGAGGGAAGCGCGGCTCTACGTCGCCTGCTATGCCGTGCTGCTGCTCGCCTCGCTCGCGCTCCATACCGCGCTTCTGCTCTGGGTCTGGATCGTTCCCCTGATCGTCGGCCAGTTGTTCCTGCGTCCTTATCTCTATGCCGAGCACACCGGCTGTGAACGGACGCGCAGCGCCTTCCAGAACACCCGCACCACCTATACCGGCATGGTCATGAGGTGGTTTGCCTGGAACATGCCCTATCACGTGGAGCATCACGCCTATCCTTCGATCCCGTTTCATGCGCTGCCGAAGTTGAATCGGATCGTTGCGGACCAGATCGTTTTCCGGGGGCAGGGCTATCGGGCGGTGACGCGGGAGACATGGGCCTGGTTCCGTGCGCGCCGGGACGCTGCCGGTGGCGTCAGCGGTCTCTGATCATCAGGATCGTGTCGACGAGATTGCGGGCGTATGCCGGCGAAATCGGCTTGATCCCGAAGATATAGCGGTAGAACAGGCTGCCATATATCGCATCATACAGGTCTGCCGGCGCACCGTCGGCACCGATGCTGCCGTCTTGCTGGCCGGCGGCGATAAGTTCGATCAGTGCTGACCTCCGATGATCGAGATACCTTTCGTAGAAGATCTCGGCGGACCCGGTGTTCGAGATGCATTCCGAAATGACCGCGAGCTGTACCCTGCCGAACTCGCCCTGCAGCGCTTCGGCGTAGGCTGCGGCGTGACGCCTGAAGCGGGTGGCCGGTTGTCCGGTGCCGGATATCGGCAGCATCAACGAGGCCTGGTTCAGAAACGCATCTATCAGCAAGGCCTCTCGCGACGGCCACCATTTGTAGATGGTCATCTTCGACACATTGGAGTGCCGCGCAACCGCGTCGATGCTGGTAGCGGCGAGACCCGTGGTCGCCATCAGGGTGTAGGCGCTTTCGAGAATGGCATTCGTCGTCTCGACGGAACGAGGGCGACCCCGGCGGGCCGCCGCATCACCCTCGCGATCGGTCTTGCTCTTCGCCATATCTCGCCGACTGGCCTCCTGTTGGCTATTCGCCGAAGCCATGCGGCTTGAACAGTTACGCCCCGACGAACGCCAGCATCGTGCCGTTGCCTTCAGCCGGCGGCACGACAACGCTGCCAGCGCTCTTCACGCCGACAGCGCCCAGCGCCTTCTCCGCCGCCGCGACATCGGCCACGATCACGAGCCCCGCGCCGCCGCGCTCGGGCAGGCCCGCCAACGACACGCCGGGATAGCGCTTGCCGAGTTGATCTTTGGTCAGGAATACGAAGTCTGCGCGGTCGCCACCGGAGGGCACGGCGACCGCGCCATCCGCCTCGTTGCGCGTCTCGCGGTCGATCATTTTTGAAAGGTGCTCGGCCTCCTTGGCCGGCTCGGGTGCGACCATCAGCACCTGCTTCAGGCGCCTGGCGCCGTTGGCGTGCTTCATCAGTTCGGGAATCCACACCGTCTCGCGCGTCTTGTGCTGACAGGCGAAGATGCGCACGCCGGCCGGCGCTTCCGCCGTCGGCCATTGAAAGGTCCGGAATTTTGCGGCGGATATCGCGCCATTGGGCATCGTCACCGGCCGCTCGAAATCGGTGGGGCCGACCGGCGGATAGCCGCGCGCGCGAATTTCTTCCGCGCCTTCGGCCGAATCCACCGCCGTGAACGCGATACGCTCGATGCCTTCGCCGTTCTTTTCAAGATTGGCCCGGGCCGGAGCATTATGTTCCGTCGGCGTCAGCACGCCGAGCAATTCCATATAATCGGGATCGAACATGATGGTGTAATTGCCCGATCCCATATGCGCGCTGTGGGTGCCGCGCGGCGACACGGTGAAGCCCAGCCGCTTGTAGTTCTCGGCCGCCTTGTCGAGATCCTTCACCATGACCACGGCGTGATCGATTCCGATGACGTTTTTGAGTGCCACTTCTTGTTTCCTTGAGCTTGATTAGCTGGCTTAAACTAAGCAGAATGATCAGTTGCCTGCAAGATGAGGATATTCCTCCAGGAGCGAGCTTCGCTCGTCTCGACCCTGCAAAGAGTGGGGAGCTGCTACACCGCCGCTGTATCGTGCTCCCTCGCAAATTCCCCGCCCGGGATCGAGTTCGAGCAGCGCCCGCGTGTAAGCGTGCTGCGGATTGCCAAACACTTCGCCCGCCAGCCCGTGTTCCACCACTTCACCATCCTTCATGACGGCCACGAGGTCGCAGATTTGTGCGGCGACCCGCAGATCGTGGGTGATGAACACGATGGAAAGCCCGAGTCGCGCCCGCAATTCCGCGAGCAGCTTCAGCACCTGCGCCTGCACGGAGACATCCAGCGCCGACACCGGCTCGTCCGCGACCAGCACGTCCGGCTTCAGCGCCAGCGCACGGGCCAGGCCAATGCGCTGGCGCTGGCCGCCGGAGAATTCATGCGGAAAGCGGTCGGCGGACGAAGGATCGAGCCCGACCAGCGAAAATAGTTCCTTCGCGTCCGCAATCGCCTGCGCGCGCGGCGTGCCGTGCACGATCGGGCCCTGCGCCACCAGCTCAGCCGCCTTGCGGCGCGGATTGAGGGAGGCGAACGGGTCCTGAAACACCATCTGGATATGGCGCGTCTCGCGGCGGACGTTTTCGTGCGTCATCTTTGCCCAGTCGTTGCCATCGAGCACGATGGACCCACTGTCCGGATCGATCAGTCGCACGATGCAGCGCGCCAGCGTCGATTTGCCCGATCCGGATTCGCCGACGATGCCAAGCGTCGCGCCGCGCGGCAGGTTGAGTGACACATTTTTTACGGCCGGCGTCACCCGTGCACCGCGCCCCAGAAAGCCGCCGGTGCGATAGGTCTTCGAGACATCGGTAATCGTCAGGATGTTGTCGGCCGCCAGCGCCCGCGGCGGCGGCGCTTTCAGCGGCGGCACGGCGGCGATGAGCTGTTTTGTGTAGGCGTGCCGCGGGTGGTGCAGCACATCGGTGGCCATACCTTGTTCGACGATGACGCCGTGCTGCATCACCACCACGCGGTCGGCGATCTCCGCGACGACGCCGAAATCGTGGGTGATGAACATCACCGCCGTCCTGCGCCGCTGCTGCAGATCGCGGATCAGTTTTAGAATTTGCGCCTGCGTCGTGACGTCGAGTGCGGTGGTCGGTTCGTCCGCGATCAGCAGTTTCGGATCGAGCGCCAGCGCCATGGCGATCATCGCGCGCTGGCGCTGGCCGCCGGAGAGCTCGTGCGGATAGGCCTTTGCCGCCACCTTCGGGTCGGGGATGCGAACGTCCGCCAGGAGCGCCAGCACCCGTGCGTTGATTTCCGCCTTCGACAATTCGGTATGGATCGAAAACATCTCGGCGATCTGGTCGCCGATGGTGCGCAGTGGATTGAGCGCCGTCATCGGCTCCTGGAATATCATGGCAATGCCGGCGCCGCGTACCTCGCGCATTTCGGCAACCGTGGCCGCGCAGAGGTCGCGGCCCTCGAACATCACCCGCCCGCCGTCGATCGTCACGTCATTGGGCAACAGCCGCATGACGGCGTTCGCCATCATCGACTTGCCGGAGCCGGATTTGCCGACCACGCAGAGGATTTCGTTGGACGCGATTTCCAGCGACACGTCCCTGAGCGCATGTGTCCGGTCCGCGCCGCGGGGCAGGCGGACGCTCAGGAGATCGAGCGAGAGGATGGTCTCTTTCTCGCTCATCGGCTCTTCAGCCTCGGATTGAGCGCATCGTTGAGGCCTTGGCCGACCAGCGACACCGCCAGCACGGTGACCAAAATGGCGATCCCGGGGATTGCCGAGACGTACCACTGCACGCGCAGCACGTCGCGGCCGAGGCCGATCAAATTGCCCCATGACGCCACGTTGGGATCGGACAGCCTCAGGAAGGCCAGCGCGCTTTCGAGGAGTATCGCGACCGCCATCACCACGCTGGCGTAGACGATGACCGGCGGCAGCGCATTCGGCAGGATTTCGCCAAAGATGAGCTGGATGTTCTTCATGCCGAGCGTCCGGCCGGCCTGGACGAATTCGCGGTTCCGCAACGACAGGAATTCGGCGCGGGTCAGTCGCGCCGGCGCCGGCCATGAGACCACGCCGACCGCGATGGTGACGGTGGTCAGCGTCGAGCCGAATACGGCGACCAGCACCAGCAGCAGCACGAAGTTCGGCAGCGTCTGGAACGCCTCGGTGATCCGCATCAAGACATTGTCGATCCAGCCGCCGTAATAGCCGGCAAAGGCACCGACCAGGATGCCGATCAGGATCGCGATCGCGGTGGCAACGCCGCCGATCAAAAGCGAAATCCGCGCGCCATAGAAAATCTGCGCAGCGATATCGCGCCCGGAATTATCGGTGCCAAGCAGAAAGCGCGGATTGGAGAACGGCCAGATCAGCGGGCGTCCGGCGAGCGCCAGCGGATCGCGCGGATAGAAGAAGCCGGCCGAGATCGCCATCGCGATCACGATCACGAGCAGGATCAGGCCCGCGACCGCGGCGGGGCTTCGGAAATAGCGATTGACCGCATCCATCGCTTCACCCCGCCGCAATGCGCGGATCGAGCCGCGCATAGATCAGGTCGACGACGAAGTTGACTGATATCACCAGCAACGCCGAGACGAACACGATGCCGAGCAGCGTATTGAGATCACGCTGCACCACCGACTTATAGGCGAGGCGGCCGAGGCCGGGCAGCGAGAACACGCTTTCGACCACCACCGATCCGCCGAGCATGGTGCCGGCCTGCAGGCCGATCAGCGTCACCATCGGCAGCAACGCATTGCGCAAGACGTGCCGCGTCACCACGCGGGTCTCGTCGAGGCCCTTTGCGCGCGCGGTCCTGACGTAGTCGAGGTTGAGGACTTCCAGCATCGAGGCGCGCATGATGCGCAAATAGATCGCAAGGAAGATCAGCCCAAGCGTCAGCGTCGGCAGCACCAGATGGCTGGCGATATCGAACACGCGCCAGATCCCGGTCCGCACCGTGCCGATATCCTCGAACCCGCCCGGCGGCAGCCATTGCAGGTAGACCGAGAACACCACGATCGCCATCAGTCCGAACCAGAACGAAGGCGTCGCATAGAAGATCAGGCCGAGCGTCGAGATCAGCGTGTCCGGCCAGCGATTGACGCCGCGGGCGGCGATCACGCCGAACACGAGCCCGAAGAAGAACGCGAACGACAGCGACGCCGTCATCAGGAGGATTGTCGGCGGCAGCCGTTCCAGGATGACCGACGCCACCGGCTTGCCGTAGATCGAGGAAAAGCCGAGATCGAGCCGCACCAGCCGCCAGAGATAGTTGCCGAGCTGGGCGGCGATCGAAACGTCGAGCCCGTAAAATTTGCGCAGCTCCTTGGCGGTCGCGGCATCGCCGCCGCCCATCTGCGCCATCATGGCGTCAACGGTGTCGCCCGGCGCGAACTGCAGCAGCAGGAACACGCCGATCAGGATCAGAATGAGGGTCGGGATCGAGGCGGCAAGCCGCCGCCCCGCAAGGCCAAGGATGCGCATGAACCTATCCTGGCGGATATCGGCTTAAGCCGAAAGCCAAAGATCGTGCCAGCTCGTCGAGCCCCAGCGCGGGGTGTTGGAGTGGTTGCGTGCCTTCGCCGTGATCACGGTGACGAAAATCTGCTCGATCGGCATCCAGACCGGCAGCTCGGTATTCACTTCCTTGACGAACTGGGCGTAGAGCGCCTTGCGCTTGGCCGGATCGACTTCAGTCGCGGCATCGTCAATGGTCTTGTCGACCGCCTTGTCCTCCCAGCCCCACTGGTTGGTCCAGGGCGCGCCCTTGGGCTGGCCCGAGCGGTACCAAACCGTGGTCGAGACGGCGGGATCGTTACGGTACTGGTGCCAGCCGGTGGCGAGGTCGAAGGCGTGTTCGTCATAGACCTGCTTGAGGAAGCCGCCGCCGTCGTTGCGCACGATATCGACGGGGATGCCGATTTCACCCAATGACTGCTGGATGAAGGTCGACCATAGCGAGATGTCCTCGCCCCAGGGCGCGGGAAGCAGTTTGAGCGAAAAGCGCGTGCCGCCGCGGCCGGCCTTGAAGCCGGCTTCGTCGAGCAGCGCCGCCGCCTTCGCCTTGTCGTAAGGGTATTGCGGCGTGTTCGGCCCCGGATAGAAGTCGGTCGAGGTCGAGGGGATCGGCCCGGTGCCGAGCTTGGCGAAATCGCCGAGAAAATTGTCGATGAAGAACGGCACGTTGATCGCATGCGCGATGGCGCGACGAACCTTGATGTCGGACAATTCCTTGCGGCGAAAGTTGAACTCGAGCGTATTGGTTCGGGCGTTGCCCTCATTGCCCTTGGTCGAGACGATGAAGCGCTTGTCCTTGCCGAGTTGCGCCATGTCGGAAATCGTGAGCCCGGAGAATGGCGAGTAATGCAGCTCGCCGGCCTCCATCTGCGCCGCGGCGGCCGCGCGATCGGTGATCACGCGCCAGACGATACGGTCCAGATAGGGCGCATTGGGGCGCCAGTAGTTCTCATTGCGGTCGGCAATGACATATTGCCCGCGCTCGTACTTGACGAACTTGAACGGGCCGGTGCCGATGGGGGCGAGGTTAACGGGGTTCTGCCTGATGTCGCCGCTCTCATAGAGATGCTTGGCCGAGACATAGCCGAGGTCGGGCAGGGCGCGCAGCAGCAGGTTCAGCGGCATCGGCCGCTCATATTTAAAGATCGCGGTCTCGGCGTCCGGCGTCTCGACCGCGGTCAGGAACAGCTGCAGCGTCGATCCGTAATTGAGGATCTTCTTCCACATGTTCATGGCGGTGAACTCGACGTCGGCCGAGGTGAACGGCTTGCCGTCGTGCCAGGTGATGCCCTTGCGCAGCTTGAACGTCACGGTCTTGCCGTCGGGCGAGGCCTCCCAGCTCTCGGCGAGCACGCCGACCGGCTGGCCGTTGGCATCGAGATCGACGAGGTTTTCCTGGATCTTGCCGCCGATGATGTAGACGCCGGTGGAGGCCTGGATGCTCGGGTTGAGCTGGCGCTGCTCGGCGCCGTAATGGACGTTGAACACGCCGCCCTTGCGCGGGGTTTCCTGCGCAAAGGCCCGCATCGGATTGACCACGTTGGCCGCAATGGCCGCCGACGTCAGCAGCGCGGTGCGGCGATTAATCTCAAGGCGCGTCAAATCCATGCGAAGTCTCCGGAGGTGATGTTGATGGCGGACCGTTCAGGCGTCTGCCTTGAAGGGGATGTTACGATGGAAGGCGAACACGAGTCATTTTCTAATCGCCGCGCGGACCGGAAAATCCTTCCAGAAACAACGTGCTTAGCGCTTCATCGGCCTGCTCGTTTTTTCGCTGGGGTGCGAAATCAGGGCCCGTCTGAATAGAGGCAGAGGCCGCCCGGCAGTCTGAGATTGTCCGGAAAGGGGCCCTCGGGAGTGACGGATTCCCCCTAAAATAAGGCCCCGCACAGCTTCGGGGGCCTAAAAACCAGCCAAAATTGGACGAATCAGTTCAACTCGACTAGCGAGATAGCTGTGCAGAATGTCGGAAACCCTGTTTTTTAGGCGTTTTCCGCCATATCGTCGCCTGTGCCAGAATCAATGGAGCAACCATGGCCACCCAAATGTCTAAGTCGCAGCTGATCGAAAAGATCGCGACCACCACCGAAGTCTCGAAGAAGGAAGTCAAAGGCGTGATGGAAGCGCTCGTTGACGTTGGCCACAAGGAGCTGAAGAAGAACGGGGTATTCCTCGTCCCCGGCTTCGCCAAGTTCGTCGTGGTCAAGAAGCCCGCGACCAAGGCTCGGAAGGGCACCAACCCCTTCACGGGCGAGGAAATGATGTTCAAGGCCAAGCCGGCCCGCAAGATCGTGCGGGCCCGCCCGGTCAAGGCCGCCAAGGACGCGGTCTAAGAATCTCTCCCTCTCCCCGTTCTTCACGGGGAGAGGGTTGGGGCTTGAATTTCGACCTCTCTCCGCAGGCGGGGCGAGGTGATCCGAGCGCGCTACACCACCGGCGAACGGCCGCCGTCGACATTGATGGCGGTGCCCGTGATGAACGAACCCTGCTCGGAGGCGAGGAAGCAGGCCAGGTTGGCAAACTCCTCCGCCGTGCCGATGCGCCCCAGGGGCGTGCCCTTGGCGAGGTTCTTGGCGAACACCTCGAAATCCATGTCGGGTGCCTGCGCCGCGTGCCGCTTCACCCATTGATCGCTCATGATCAGGCCGACCAGCATGGCATTGACCAGGATGTTGTGCTCGCCGCCTTCGCTCGCCATCACCTTGGTCAGCGCCATGCCGGCCGCCCGCGATACCGAGGTGGGCGCCGAGGAGGCCGCCGGCGCCTTGGCGTAGGTGTTGAGCACGTTGATGATGCGGCCCCATTTGCGCGCCTTCATACCCGGCCAGACCAGCCTCGAGAAACGGATCGCGGCAAACAGTTTGAGGTCGAGGTCTTCCTGCCAGGCTTCGTCACTGATGTTCTCGAACGCCATCGTCCGCGCGGTGCCCGCGTTGTTGACGAGGATGTCGACAGGGCCGAGATCGGCCGTGATCTTCTCATGAGCCTTGATGATGTCTGAGGCCTTCGAGACGTCGCAGACATAATCGCGAACTTCGAGGCCATCCTTGGCGAGCAGCTCCCGCGCGGCTTTGAGGTCCTGCGCGCCGCGCGCCAGCATCGCGACCTTGGCGCCGGAGGCTGCAAATTGCCGCACCATCGCCAGCCCAAGGCCTTTGCTGCCACCGGTGACGACGGCGACGCGATCTTTCATCGTGACTTGCATGCTGTTCTCCCGGTCGCGGTCTTCCGTGCCGCTGGTTGGGCCGACGGATTGATCGGCCGATCATGCCATCATGGTTCCGCGCGCCGGCATGATCAAGCGGCCTGCGGGTGAGGGCAGGTTCGCGCTTCACGCATCGACGGTACGGATCGTGCCGCGCGTGGGCTGAATGACGACCCCTGAACGCCGGAAATACCATCCGGTTCGGAAGCCGTCCTGGAAAAGGATTTTTCCCGTCTGCCATCGCCGGGAATGGCATCGTTGCTATTTTCACCACGGGCTTGTGGCAACGCAGCGGCGAGACCTATTCCGTCAAGTACAGCCCGAACCATCGCTGGTACTACATCCCGGAAATGCGGACCGACGAGGCGTTGCTGCTGAAGTGCTACGATTCCGCGACCGACGGCCGCACCCGGTTCGGGCCGCACACCGCCTTCACCGATCCGACCACGCCCGCCGACGCGGCCCCGCGCGAAAGCATCGAGCTCAGGACGCTGGTGTTCCACAAGAGCTGATCGGGCAATCCGGGGCGGATTCGCGTTCCAACCCTATTGGTGATACCTCGCCCCAAACAGTTTTGGGGCGAGACGGTTCATGGACGGCAAGGCCGATGACGCGGATACCAATATCCGCGCACTGATTTTTGCGCTGCTGGCGCTGGCCTGCGGCCATATGCTGTCGACGCTGTTGCGGACCATTCCGGCGATCAGTCTTGATGTGATGGCGGCGGACTTCCATACCGCTCCGCAGACGCTGGCGAGCCTGACCTCGATCTATCATTTCGCCTTCGCCGCCTCGCAGATCCCGGTCGGCGCCGCGATGGATCGCTTCGGCGTCCGGCCGGTTTCCCTGAGTCTTTTGGCGGGAACCATCGTCGGCGCGCTGGCGTCGGGACTCGCCACCGGGCCGGAGAGTTTTGTGTTCGGGCAATTCCTGCTCGGCGTCGCCACGTCGGGCATGCTGATGTGCCCGATGACGCTCGCGGCCAAGCAGATGTCGGCGGCGCGGTTCGGCCTGTGGTCCGGGATCATCCTGTCGATCGGCAATATCGGCATGCTGCTGTCGGCGAGCCCGCTGGCCTTTGTCGTCGAACTCTGGGGCTGGCGCGCGGGCTTCTGGATCTCCGCGGGCTTCGGCGCGGTGGTGGCATTTGCCGTGTTCCTGCTGGTCCCGAAGCAGCCGGCGGCGCAGGCCGACCAGTCTTCACCCCTATCGCAAATGGCCGAAGTGCTGCGGATCGGCCTGTCGCGACCGCTTCGCGGCCTGATCGCGCTGTCGCTGGTATCGCTCGCGGCCTCGCTGGTACTGCGGGGATTGTGGGGCGGGCCATGGCTGATGGAGATCAAGGCGTTTGACCGCATCGAGGCGGGCAATATGCTCGGCCTGTTCACGCTCGCGCTGATCGCAGGCCCCGTGCTGATGGGGATGCTCGATCGCTCTGTCGGCCATCGCCGCGAAGTGCTGGCCGCCACGCATTGCTTTGCGGCGTTGCTGCTGGCGCTGATGGCCGCGGGCGCGCCGCACTACCCGCTATCCGAACTGCTCGGCGTCAAGGCCGTGCCGGCCCAGATCGACGGCGCGCTGTTCGTCCTGATCGGCATCGCCATATCGACGCAGCCCTTGCTGTACGGCATGACGCGCCAGCTCGTGGACGCGCAGAATGCCGGCAAGGCGCTTTCCGCAATCAACCTCGCGTTCTTCCTCGGCGCCGCGCTGATGCAATCGTCGACCGGCGTGGTAGCGGCGATCTTCGGGCTCCCCGCCGTGCTGCTCTTCATGGCCGCGACCTTGATTGTCGGGACGACCGTCTTCGTTGCCTACACCCAGCCATCGAGGTCTTAAATCATGCGCGCCTGCCTGCGGACCTCGTTGGCGATCGGCTTGAGGGTGTCGGCTGCGGCCTGTCCCACCAGGCTGTAGCCCATCCCACCGTCGGCCCAGGCAAAGCCCGAGACGTCGCCTGCCGAATGCGGCGCCATCGGCGCGCTCTGCTCCGAAACCATCGGGCGCGTCAGCACCACCAGTCGATTGCCGCGATCGTCGTCATACATGAACATCGCAGCAGGACCGTGCGACGTCGCGATCAGCCGCCCTCCCATCAGGCGATAGCCGGAAGCTGTGAGGTCCGGCAGCTTCACCGGCTGCTTCAGACGGTTCGACACCCACTGCACCAGTTGCGCGCTGTCGGATGCCCGCATCTCGACCGGCCGGACCCGGTCCGGCGCATAGACGCTGTACGAATAAGCCGCTTCCTGCGCGAGCGCAGCAAGGCCGCCGGGCGAGGTCGGCAGGCTGCCACGCATCACCCAGCCACCGAGACCGCCAATGCTCAGCATCAGCATGGCCGCGATCGCCAACCAGGCCGGCGAGGGGCGCCGTCGCTGCCGCTTCTCGATCATCCCTGACAAATTGAGCCGCGACGGCAAGGGCTCGTCCGCGATCGGCGCCAATGCCTTGCGCAGCAGATCGCGCTGATCCGAAAAGGCGGCAACGCGCCGGGCCACGTCGGGGTGGCTCTCCAGATAGGCCGCGACTTCCGCCTCTCGCTCAGGCTCGAGAACGCCATCCACATAGGCGTGGAGATCATCTTCCGTGATTGGCCGATTGCTCATTTCATGCTCCGCAACTGCACCACGTTTTTCGGTGCGCCGTCCGCGATCCCTTCGATTTCCTGCTGTAATTTCTCGCGCGCCCGCGACAGGCGCGACATGACGGTGCCGATGGGAATGTCGAGCACCCGGGCAGTGTCGGCATAGGACAGGTCTTCCACCGCGACCAGCAGCAGCACGGCGCGCTGGTCTTCCGGCAGCCGCGCAAGCTTTTCGAGGACATCCTGGTACATCAGTTTCTGCTCTTGGACGGCGTCCTGCCCGAAATCATCTTCATTGGCCTCGTCGATGGCGATGTGCTTGCCCCGCCGCACGGTGCGGCGGAACTGGTTGACCGCAAGGTTATGCAGGATCGTGAACAGCCACGGACGCGGATCGCCTTCGCGCCGCTGATTCCAATGGCTGATAGCCCGCTCCAGACAATCCTGCACCAGATCGTCGGCGGTGGCACGATTGCGGACCAGCGCCCGCGCATAGCGGCGCAGGGCTGGTATCACCGGCTCGATCAGGAGCAGCATGTCGTTCATGGATTCTGAACCTGCACGGCATCCCCGTACTTCGAGGGCTCTCCGGGCGCGATCACCAGATATCTCCGCTCGGCAGCGGCGGAGTTCTGGACGATCTGCCGGATCGGCCCGGCCGCGTTGACGATGGCCGCGCCCGCAGGGTTGGTCATGAAGGCGGCGAGCGGCTGCAGCCGTCCGGTTCCGTCGATCTGATCGGCCAGCGCCAGCACGTAGCGCTGTTTCGGGTGCAGGCCGGTCACCGACGCCTGCAATATCTGGATCAGGCCCTGATCGAACAGCGAGACGCTGGTCGGTCGGTTTTCACCCTTTGCTTCAGCCCTCGCGCCGAGCGTGAGGTGCGCGACCTGGCCGGCGACGCCGAGGTTTTGCAAATTCTGCCGGTCATCCGGATTGGGCGCAGCGCCCGGCACGTAGGCGATGGCTTGCGGCGCCTGGCCGACCGGGATGTTGGCCACCACCTTGTTGGTGGCCGTGTCGATCGCGGCAAGGGCATCGGCGTTTTCGAGGCCGACATAGATGCGCGTGCCATCGCCGGACGGCCAGATGCCGTGCGGCAGATTGCCGACCGGGATGGCCGCCACTTGCGAGAAATCATCGGTGCGAAATACCTTGACCTCGTTGGTGCCGCCGATCGTGACATAGGCGAACGTTCCCTTCGGCGTGCGCGCGAAGTTGACGTGGTTGGTGATCGCCCCGGTCTCGATCGTCTTGATCGGATTGAACGGCGGCTTCGCATTGAACACCTGGGTCTTGCCGATGTCCTTGAGCGTAAACCACACCTGATCGCCGTCAGGCGTGGCGGCGATGTTCGGGCAGAACGGGCTCTCCTGCTTCACGCGCGCGACGATGGCGTGCTCGGCGACCGACACCACGACGGTCTCCGGATTGAAGGACGAGCAGATGTAGCCGTATTTGCCGTCGGGGGAGAATATCTGCATGCCGGGGCCGGCCGGCACCTCGATGCGCCTCTTCTCGGCAAAACTCGCGGCGTCGATCACGCTGATGTAGTTCTCGCCGCGCACGGTGACCCAGACTTCCTTTCCATCCGGCGTGAAGAACGCCTCGTGCGGTGAACGGCCCACATAGGTGACGTGCTTGACCGCATTCGTCGCGGTGTCGATGAACGTCACCGAGTTCGATCCGATCGAGACGATCGCGAGCGTCTTGTGGTCGGGCGAGAAGCCCAAGCCGTGGACCAGCACCTGTCCCTTGTAGAGCGGGCTGAAATTGCCGGGCTGGGGATCGCCGAGGCGGATCACCCCGAGCAGCTTGTTGTCGACGGGATCGGTCACCGACACCGTGTTCGAAAACTGTTCCGCCGCGTAGACGCGGTCGCGATGGCTGATCGGAATGTCCGGGGAAGCCGCGGCGCTGGGGGCCTGGCCGGCCCAGCCTGCCGCAGGCCATATCAAGGCAGAGGTCGATGTGGCAACGATCGTGCAGGCCAGCAGGCCGCTTCTCAAGGTCGAATAGTTCATCTGTCGTTCCTATTTCTTGGTCCCTGCGGACATGTTCATGTGATCGTGCACCGGCGTCGGGCTGGGTTGCGTGGGCGCGGGAACGGAAGCCGGGACCTGCTCGCCGATCGCCAGCTTCATCGCCGCGATCTCCTGCATCTGGCTGACGATGATTTCCTGCGCGATGCGCCGAAGCTGTTCGTTCTTGCCGTAGCGCAGTTCGATCACGGCCATGTCGATCGCGCCCTGATGGTGCGGCGCCATCATCGCGACGAAGTCGCGGTCGATATCGCCGCTCGGCTTTGCCTCCATGGCGCTCATCATCCTGGTCATCGCGGTCTCGTTTTCGGCGAGGAAAGCGCTTTCCTCCGAAGTCGCAGCGTGTTGCGCCGGTGAATGAGCTTCTTGCGCGAACGCCAGAGGCAGAGCGGCGCGCAAAGCGACGAGGAGGCGCACGCCGAAGACCGCCGCGCCGAGACCGGGTTTGAGAAATCGCAGCATCGTCGCAGTACCTTCCGGAGGTTAACGCTCGAGTTCGCATGCATTGCAAAACAGCGTGCATGGGGTGGTGACGCGTGGCGGCGCGTTCTATTCCGTCGGTAGGTGATGATTTCTGCACGCTATTCGATACACATAAGCGTGAGGCCCTGGCCCATGTCGTTTCCGCGCTGTCGCAGGACAGCCGTGACAAAGCTTCGGTTTGCGGGCAGAAATTCAGCAGCTATAAGGGCTTGCCCCACTATTCTCGGAAGCCGCATGTACCCGGATTTAAATTCTTCCTCGCAAAAAATGTATGACCGCGCGCTGGCGAGCCTGCCCGGCGGCAATACCCGCACCACCGTGTTCATGAAGCCCTATCCGATCTACGCCGCGCGCGGCGAGGGCTGCCGGGTCTGGGATCTCGACGGCAATTTCTATATCGACTGCATCAACAATTTTACGTCGCAGATTCACGGCCACGCCCATCCGGCGCTGATCGAGGCGGCGACCGCGCAGCTCGCGCTCGGCTCGGCGTTCGGACTGCCGACGGAGTCCGAGGTCGATCTCGCCGAGCTGCTGGTCTCGCGGCTGCCGTCGGTCGATCAGGTACGCTTTGCCAATTCCGGCACCGAAGCCGTGATGATGGCGCTGAAGGCGGCGCGGGCGCATACCGGCCGCCCCAAGATCGCCAAATGCGAGGGCGCCTATCACGGTTCCTACGACTATGCCGAGGTGAGCCTCGATCCAACGCCGGAAGCGTGGGGCCGCAATGCGCCGGTATCGGTCGCCTATGCCAAAGGCACGCCCGACAACGTGCTGGCCGATGTCATCACCATACCCTTCAACGACACCGAAGCCGCCGTCAGCCTCATCCGCGAGCACGGGCCGGAGCTTGCCTGCGTGCTGGTCGATCCCATGCCCAACCGTGCTGGCCTTGCGCCGGCGGACCGGGCCTATCTGGAGGCGCTGCGCAAGGTGACGCGCGAGGTCGGCGCGCTATTGATTTTCGACGAGGTCATCACGTTTCGTCTCGGCTATCGCGGCGCGCAGGGCATCTGGGATATCGCCCCTGACCTGACCACGCTGGGAAAGATCATCGGCGGCGGATTTCCGGTCGGCGCCATCGGCGGGCATCGGGATGTCATGGCGGTGTTCGATCCGCGCTCGGGCAAGCCGGCGCTGCCGCATGGCGGCACGTTCTCCGCCAATCCGGTAACGATGCGTGCAGGGATCGCCGCGATGCAACTGCTCGATGACGCGGCCTTTGCGCGTCTCGATGCCATGGGGCAGGCGGTTCGCTCCGGCATCGACGCCGCGTTCAGGCGCTACGGCGTGCCCGGCGGCACCGTGGGCTTGGGTTCGTTGCTCAAGATTCATTTCGCCGACCGGCCGGTCCGCGACTATCGCTCGGCCTACCTGAGCGAGGAGGAGGTGAGGCGTCAGGCGGTTTTCAACCGCGCATTTCTCAATCGTGGCGTGCTGGCCGCGGGCAATGGATTGATGGCATTGTCGACCCCGATGGCAGATGCCGATATCCACGCGATCATCGATGCGGCGTCAGGCGCGCTCGAGGAAGTTGCAGGCACGCGTTGACCGTACGAGAGAACGGGTAAGAATGTCCGCCAAGATCGATCCCATCACGCGCTCCGTCGTCCAGCACCGCCTCAGTTCGATCGTGAAAGAGATGGGCGAAGCCATGCTTCGCACCTCCTATTCGCAGATCCTCAATTCCAGCCGCGATTTTTCGCTGGCGATCTGCGACACCGACGCCCGCCTGATCGCGCAGGCCGATCATCTGCCGGTTCATGTCGGCGCACTGCCCTGGGCGACGGTCGCGGTCGAAGAGCGGTTCAAGGACATCAAGCCCGGCGACGTCATCCTGCTCAACGACCCTTATTACGGCGGAAGCCATCTGCCCGATGTGACGGTATTCGTGCCAGTATTCGCCGATGGCAAGCGTCTGCTCTGGACCATCGTGCGCGCGCACCAGAGCGATATCGGCGGCGGCACCCATGGTGCCTATAATCCGGCGGCCACCGAGATCTGGCAGGAGGGCCTGCGTATCCCGCCGATCAAACTCTACGATGCCGGCAAGCTGCGCGACGATCTGTTTGATCTGCTGGCGCTCAACGTCCGCAACCCCCGCGAATTCCGCGGCGACCTTGCCGCGATGCTCGGCGCGGCGCATCTCGGCGAGCGGCGGCTGTCGCGGCTGTTTGCCGAATTCGGCGCGCCGGTGGTGGAGGCCGCCATGGAGGCGATCCTCGACGCGACGGAGCAGCAGACCCGCGCGGTCGTCTCGACCTGGAAGGACGGCGTGTTCCATGGCGAGGCGTTTCTCGACGACGACGGTCACGGCCGCACCGACATTCGCATTGCGGCGAAAGTCACCAAGAAGGGTAGCGACATCGAGATCGATCTTTCGAACTCCGATCCGCAATCGACCAGCTTCGTGAATTCCTCGCACGCCAACATGCAGGCCGCGGTGGCGATGGCCTTTGCCTATCTGATCGACGCCGAGATTCCGAAAAACACCGGCGCGCTGCGGCCGCTCAAGGTGATCGCAAAGCAGGGCACCGTTGTATGGGCCGATCCGGGCCGGCCGGTGACGCTGTGCACCAGCCATCCCTCGAATGAAATCGTCGAAGCCATCGTAAAGGCGCTGTCAGCATCTTGCCCGGAGCGCGCGATGGCCGGCTGGAGCCGCCGGTTCCGGATCGCGATCCAGGGCGAAGATCCCCGCACTGGAAGAAATTTCATCTGGCATCTGTTCCAGGCACGCCCCGGCGGCGGCGCGTCGTCGGGCGGCGACGGCTGGTCGTCGATCGGCGAATGGCATTCGGTCGGGGGGCTGAAGTTCGGCAGCCTCGAAGTGGCGGAGGTGCGCTTTCCCCTGCATTTCCGTACGCATGAGTTCCGTCCCGGCTCGGGCGGCGACGGCCAGTTCCGCGGGGGCCTCGGCGTGTCGCTCGACTTGGTGCTGGAAACCGAGAAGATCGCGAAGGGCAACACCGCGGGCGACGGCGTGCGGCATGGCCCCTGCGGCATGCTCGGCGGCGAGGACGGCAGGCCGCATCACTATCGATTGCTCTCCGAAGGCCGCGAGCCGCGCGTGCTACGTACCAAGGAAGTCGGCATCGAGCTGCGTCCGGGCGACTGCCTCGAGATACGCTCGTCGGGCGGGGGCGGCTGGGGGCCGCCTGAAAAACGATCGGCGGAAGCGCGCCGGCACGACCGTGAGCAGGGCCTGACGGACGTCGCCGCTGAGCAGGCGCCCTCATGAAGCTCAGGATAGGCGTTGATGTCGGCGGGACCTACACCGATCTCGTGGCGGCGGATGAAAGCGGGCGGACGGTATTCGCGAAATCACCATCGACGCCGGCGGATCAATCGCTCGGCGTCATGGCGGGACTCGATGAATTGGCGCGGCGGCTGAACGTTTCGCGTGCGGATATGCTGGCCGCGACCGATCGCCTCGTGCACGGCACCACGGTTGCGACCAACGCGCTCTTGGAGCGCAAGGGCGAAAAAGTCGCGCTGCTGACCACCGAAGGCCATCGCGACGTCATCGAGATGCGCGAGGGCCTCAAGCCCGACCGCTACGATCTGCGTTCGCCGCCGCCGGAGCCGCTGGTGCCGCGCGAACGGCGCTTTGGCGTGAAAGAGCGGCTCAGGGCCAATGGCAAGGTGCTGATTCCGCTCGACGCGAACTCGCTCGACGAAGCCATTGCCGGCATCCGGCAATCAGGCGCGACGTCGGTCGCCGTGTGTTTCCTGCATTCCTATCTCAATCCCGTTCACGAACTTGCCGCTGTCGAAAGTCTGAAGCAGGCGCTGCCCGGCATCAGCATCTCGCGCTCCAGCGACGTGCTGCCGCAGATCAAGGAATACGAGCGCGTCTCGACCACGATCGTGAACGCCTATGTCGAGCCGATCGTACGGCGTTATCTGACCAACCTGGAAGCGCGGCTTGCCGAGGCCGGCTTCAAGGGCAGTCTGTTTGTCGTGCTGTCGCATGGCGGCATGGCGCCGGTCGAGGAGGCCTCGCGGCTTGCCGCGGGCACGGTGCTGTCAGGCCCCGCGGGTGGCATGTCCGGCGGCCGGCGCTGCGCTGATCTCATCGGCATTCCCGATCTCGTGCCGTTCGACATGGGCGGCACCTCTACCGACATTTCGCTGATCGCAGGCGGCCACGCATCACTGGCCGCCGACGGCATGCTCGCCGGCCAGCGCATCGCGCTGCGCAGCCTCGACATTGCGAGCATCGCGGCCGGCGGCGGTTCGATCGCCAGGGTCGACGCCAGTCGCACGCTTCGGGTGGGGCCGGAGAGCGCGGGCTCGGTGCCGGGTCCGGCCTGCTACGGCAATGGCGGGCAAGCCGCGACCGTCACCGACGCCAACGTTGTGCTCGGCTATCTCGATGCTGCCGCCTTCATGGGCGGCAAGCGTCCGCTCGACCGTACCGCCTCGGAAGCCGCTGTTGATCGTATTGCGAAATCGATGGATCTGTCGCGCGTCGAGGCCGCCGCTGGCATCTACCGCATGATCAATCTGAACATGGCCGACGGCATCCGGCTGATGACGCTGCGCCGCGGCGTCGATCCCCGCAAATTCGCGCTGCTGAGTTTTGGCGGCGCGGCCGGGCTGCATGCGGCGGAAGTCGCGCGTGAACTCGAGATCAGGCGCATCATCGTGCCGACGGTCGCGTCGGTACTGTCGGCCTGGGGCATGCTGACCAGCGATCTCCGCTACGAAGTCAGCCGCACGCATTATGGTGCGGCCGCGCGCATCACCGCCGCTGAAGTGCGCGAACTCTTTGCCGGGCTGGAGCAGCAGGCCGCCGGCCGGCTGCGCTCATGGTTCAACGGAAAGATTTCAATCGAGTGCTCCGCCGAGATGCGTTACGGCGAGCAGATCTTTGAGATCGACGTCTCGCTCGACGGCCTCGACTGGAACGCCGCCGATCTCGTCGATCGGATCGAGGACCGCTTTCATGTCAGGCACGAGGAATTGTACACCTACGCCTCGCGCGGCCAGGAGGTCGTGTTCGTCAACGCCCGCGTCGCGGCCGTGGGTGAAGTGGCGCGGCTGGATGAGGGCGCGCGGGAGGCCGCAGCATCCAGCGCCTGTTCGCCGCGCGGTAAGCGGCAGGCCTTCTTCGGCAACTGGCGCGAAGTTCCGGTCTACGCGCTCGACGACTTGCACCCGGGCCACACACTGACCGGTCCCGCCATCATCGAGGCCGAGACCACGACCGTGCTGGTTGATACCGGCGACCGCGTCACGGTCAATGCATTGGGATGGCTGGATATTGAGCTGCGGTGAGGGTGGGATGAACGCTAAGTCGAACAATCCGATGAAATTTCATCTCATTCCCGGCAATTGCGATGTTCGGAATCTCGCGCTCCTAACGGTCATTTTTATCTTGTCCGTAGCAGCCTCTACTTGTATCGAAATGCTGTTGTGGCGCACGGAGTTGCTTCTCGCGATTTTTGTTCCATTTGTCATTTATATGCTGGCTTCCTTGAGATTTATTCCGTGGAGAACGCCTATGCGAAAGGCATTCTCTTTGGGAATCTTGTCGGGCATGTTTGTCCCGTTGATTTTGTATACGTTTGGATATTGGCTTTAAGAGCGTAGGTGTGCAAAGCGAGAGTAGCCCGGATGAGCGGAGCGACATCCCGGACTTTTTGGTTGCAGCTCCCGCATATCGCTGCGCTCATGCGGGCTACTCGCCACAACATTTGATTTCAACAACCCATTTTTAGCGCTATCCTCGCCGTCGCTGGGTGGCGTCACAAGCTCGCGCGAGCTTGGCGTTTGAGGCCGCGCTGATGAAAACAAGAATAGAATGGCTGCTGCCAGCCTTCTTCGCTGCATTGTTGTTGGCGTCGACACCGGCCCGGGCCGCTGGCGTCACCGACACCGAAATCCGCATCGGCAACATCATGCCCTATACCGGGCCGCTGGCCGCGTTTGCTTCGATCGGAAGGGCGGAGGCCGCCTATTTCGACATGATCAATGAGCGCGGCGGCATCAATGGGCGCAAGGTCAGGTTCATCTCGCGCGACGACAGTTCAAATCCAAGAACGGCGGTCGAGCAGACCCGTGAACTGGTCGAGCAGGAGCGCGTCCACCTGATGTTCGGATCGTTCGGCACGCCGAGCAACCTGGCGACGCGATCCTACCTTAACGACAGGCGTATCCCTCAGCTCTTCGTCGCTTCCGGCGACGAGGAGTGGGCGCATCCGAAGCGGTTTCCCTGGACGATGGGCTGGCAGCCGACGTTCCGGTCCGAAGGCCGGATCTACGCCAATTACGTCCAGTCTGCCTATCCGAGCAAGAAGATCGCCGTGCTGTGGCAGAACGATCAGTTCGGCCGCGATCTGTTCCGGGGATTGCAGGAGGGGCTCGGCCTCACCGCCAACATGATCGTGGCCGACATCGCCATCGATGCGGACATGTCGATCGATACCGAGGTCGACATCCTCAAGAATTCCGGCGCTGAAGTGCTCGTGCTCAATTGCGCGCCGCCGATCTCGGCGCGTGCCATCCGCAGAGCGGCCGAACTGGATTGGCATCCCGTCCTGCTGCTGGTCAATGCGGCGGCTTCGATCGCCAACGCGCTGCGGCCGGCGGGGCTTCAGAACGCCGTCGGCGTGATCTCGACCTCGTTCCTGAAGGACGCCAGCGACACCACCTGGAAGGACGATCCTGCCATCAAGGGATGGCTTGCGTTCATGGACAAATATTATCCCGACGGCGACAAGGACGATAGCTACGCCATCTTCGGCTATGCGGCGGCCGAAACCATGGCGAAGGTGTTGACCCAGTGCGGCGACGACCTGTCGCGCGACAACATCATGCGGCAGGCGGAGTCGCTACGGAATTACCAGAGCGGAATCCTGCTTCCCGGAATTGCGATCAATACCGGCCCGGCCGATTTCCATCCGATCGAGCAGATGCGGCTGGTGCAGTTCGACGGCAACACCTGGCAGCCGATCGGCGACGTGATCGAAAACGCATTCGCGAGCAGGCCGAATGATAATTGATCGGGGCTTTTACGAATCCCAACCAACAGCCACCGCTGTCATCGCCCGCCTTGTGCGCAATTGCGCACTGGGGCGGGCGATCCAGTACGCCGAGGCGTCCGTGATTGAGTGGATAGGCCGCGGGGTACTGGATATCCCGCATGCGCGGGGTATGACGGCGTAGGCTTCACCTACTTCTTCTGCCCGTAATTCAGCAGCCCGCCCTTGCTCTTCGGCGGATGGGCGCGCAGGCCTTCCTCGTTCGGCTCGGTGCCCCAGCCGGGGCGGTCCGGCATCACGAGATGGCCGTCGACGATCTCGGGCACATGCGTGAACAGTTCATGATCCCATGCGAGGCGGTCGATGTCGGTTTCCATGATGCGCAAATTCGGCACCGCGGCCGAGAAATGCGCATTCATCATGGTGCAGAGATGGCCGTAGAAATTATGCGGGGCGACGTTGACCTCAAAGTGCTCGGCGGCGGCGGCGATCTTCATTGATTGCCATACTCCGTTCCAAGGCGTGTCGATGATGGCGACGTCCACCGCCTGCTCGTTGAAATAGGGCAGGAATTCACGCAAGCCCAATAGCGTCTCGCAGGATGAAACCGGGTGCGGGCTCTGGCGGCGGATATAGCCCAGCGCCTGCGGATTAAAAGTGTCGATCTCGACCCAGAACAGGTCCATGTCCTTGATCGCCCGGAGTATCTTCAGATACCCCTCTGTCTTGGCGTTGAAGTTGAGGTCGAGCAGCAGGTCGACATCGGGTCCGGCGCCGTCACGGATCGCTTCCAGATGCATGCAGAGGTTTCGCAGCACCTTGCGATCGACATTGATCTCGGGCTCGAACGGCGAGCCGAAACCGGGCCGCCAGCCCTGCGGCTTGCCGTCGGTGTAAACGAAGATGTTGGTCTTCATCGCCGTAAAACCTTTTTCGCGCACCTCGCGACCGATTCCTTTCACGCCGTCGAGATCGGTAATCGCCGGCTTGAACCAGTCGGGGTGGTTGATGCGCCAGGTCGCGCAGTGCGACCAGTAGACCCGGATGCGGTCGCGGATCTTGCCGCCGAGCAGCTCGTAGCAGGGCACGCCCAGCGCCTTGGCCTTGACGTCGAGCAGCGCGTTCTCGATCGCGCCGAGCGCCAGCGCCACCACGCCGCCCGCGGCGGGGCGCGTCGCAGCAAACAATTCCGCATAGATCCGCTCATGCTGAAACGCGTTCTTGCCGACCACGCGCACGCCAAGCCGCTCGATCGCTGCGGTGACGCCGGGAGCGCCAAAGCCTTCGTCATACTCGCTCCAGCCGACGATGCCGTCCTCGGTCATGATCTTGACGAAGTGATAGTTGCGCCAGCCGGCGTCGCAGGCGAGCGTTTCGACGCTTCTTATGGTGGTGGCTTTTTTCATGATTTCCTGCCCGGGGCTTGTTGTTGTCTTTGATCGATAACAACAACGTTTGCTCGGCGCGTCAATCGCAGGGCACGCATATGGCAGAGCATGGCCTGCATGGTTCGCCCGGCGATGCGAGGCATCGTCTCGTCTTCTCGTCAGGCCGGGCTTGACCCGGCCATCCACGTCTTTCTTTTCGTGCATTGACACAAGAACGTGGATGCCCGGGACAAGCCCGGGCATGACGGAGACCTTCTAAGCCCGCGGCGGAAACAGCGTCGGCTTCCGTCGCTCGAACACCTGCCGCCCGTTCTTGAACCCCATCAGCATGTCGGGCAGTTCCGCAATCGCGTTCAGGCCGCTGTCGGTATCGAGGATGACCAGATCGGCCGGATTGCCCGGCGCGATGCCATAATCCCGCAGATTCATCAGCCGCGCCGGCAGCTCGGTCACGAGGTCGAGGCAGGCGTCGAATTCGCTGACGCCGGCATGCGCGACATTGGCGTAGAAATTCGCCATTCTCAAAAGCGAGGCGTCGCCGAACGGCGTGAACGGATTGAGCACGTTGTTGGTCGCGACCGAACACAGGACGCCGTTCTCGACAAGCTTGTGTGCCACCGTCAGCCCGCGCGGCGCATTGTGCGTGGCGTCGCGGCCCATCAGATAGAGATCGGTCGCCGGCAGCACGGTGACGGCGACGCCAGCTTTGGCGAGCCGTGCTGCGGCTGCCTTCAACCGGTCCGGCGGCAGCGCCGACAATTTGGTGGCATGACCGATCGCGACGCGGCCCTGGTAGTTGCGCCGCTCGGTCTGCCGGCAGACCTCGTCGAGATGCCACCAGGAGGGATCGAGATCGAAGTCGAGGTGCAGGTCGATATCGATGTCGAACTCCTGCGCGAGGTCAAAGATCTTTTCAAGATGCGCGGTCGGATCGGTGTCCATATAGGGACAGCCGCCGATCGCGTCGCCGCCGTCGCGCAAGGCAGCAATCAGCAGTTCCTCGGCGCCGGGGTCGTTGGTCAGGCCCTCCTGCGGAAACACGCAGAGCGAGAGATCGAGCGCCCAGGCATAGTCGCGCTTCAGCGCCTTGACCGCCTCGAAACCGCGCAAGCCTATGCGCGGATCGATTTCGACATGGGTGCGCATCCGGGTGGTGCCGTGCACGATGGCGCGCTCGATGACTTTTGCCCCGCGTGCGTAGACGTCTTCCACCGTGAAATCGCGCTTCATGGCCGCGACCGCGGCGATGGCTTCGGCCACGCTGCCGTGGTCATGGCCGCAGCGGCCGAGCAGGCAGGCCTTGTCGAGGTGGATGTGGGTGTCGACGAAGCCGGGCAATGCGAGCCGGCCGCCGACATCGATCTCGGCGGCTTCGCATTCGAGTTGCGGTTCGATGGCGGCGATCCGCCCGCCGGCGACGCCGATATCGACTGTCGTGGCGGCAGACCGCGTCCTGGCGTTGCGGAAGATGAGGTCGAGGGCCGTTTTCGCGTTCATGGGTCCGGGCAGGCTGGAGCTGGTCCCGACCCTAGCGGAAGCGTGCGCGCCGGGCAGCTCCAGATTGTGTGCAGTTTAGAGGCTCAATTGTCCAAAATATGTGCATGCAGTTCGGCCGGCCGATTGTAGTATTATCCGTCAGGAGAAGCCGCCATGTCCGTTGCCGCCAAAGCCGAGCCCAACAACCACGTCAAGGGAATGTCCGACGCCGAGGTGGTCGAGGCCTATCTCACCGCGTCGATGATCCCGGATCCCGAGGCGGCGTCGGCCTATATGAAGCCCGGCACGATCATCACCTTCACCGGCGGGCGCGAGTTCGATCACCCGCGCGGACCGACCGGCTTCAACGCGCGGCGCTATCGCTGGGTCAAGAAGCAGATGGACCGCTTCGACGTCTGCCCGGGCGCGGACGAGACCGTCGTCTACAGCATCGGCACGCTCTACGGCGAATGGATCGACGGCACGCCGTTCGAAGGCAACCGCTACGTCGACCGTTTCGTGGTGAGCGGCGGCCAGATCGTGAAGATGGACGTCTGGAACGACAGCGCCGAGCGCATTCTGGTGCAGCGGGGGATCGAGGCTTAAGCCTCTCACTGTCATTGCCTGCGGCAAACGCGAAGCGTTTGCGCAAGGGAGCGTAGCGACGAAGCAATCCATCTATCCGTTATGCCGCGCGATGGATTGCTTCGCTGCGCTCGCAATGACGGTGCTGCTACCTCGCCCGCACCACCTTCGGCAGCTTCACCACGCGCGCACTATCCGCCTCGTCCGCATAGGGCGCCAGAATATCCAGCAAATCACGGCCACGCTGCGGGGCAGGGGCGACCAGCGCGCGGTTGGCCACCGAATCCAGATGGCTGTGCATCAGGCCCATCACCTTGGCTTCGTCGCCCTTGACCAGCGCCGCAATGATAGCGCGGTGCTCGTTGATCGCGCATTCCGAGGAATGCGGGCGGCTGTAGAGCGACAACGTCAGGCAGCAGCGATAGGCGACCTCGCTGACGTAGCGCACCAGGATCGGGCTGTTCGTCATGTTGGCGAGCAGGATGTGGAATTCCGTCGCGAGCCGGATCGACACCGCGTCCGTGCCGTCGCGGGCGCGGTCCTCGGCATCGACATGGGCGTTGAGTTCGGCGACCTGGCTCTTGGTCAGCTTGCCGGCGAGCTGGCGTACGACGAGGCGCTCGAGTTCGATCCGGATATCGAAGGCGTCGCGCGCTTCCTGCCAGCTCGGTGTCGCCACGACCGCGATCCGGTTGCGGCGAAGCTCGACGAGGCCTTCGGCGGCCAGCTGGCCCAGCGCATGACGGGCGATGGTGCGGCTGACGCCGAACCTTTCTCCAAGCGAATCCTCCGGCAGTTTCGCTCCGGGTTCCAGTGCCTGTTCGATGATGGCGCGGCGAAGCGCGCGGCAGATCACGCTGACCTTGTCGGATGATTTAGCGGTTTTGCTGGCGGCACGGGGCGCCATCGGCGAATCCTCAAGACGTGTGCTTCGGATGGCGCTCTCTTATCACAATTGCGCAGCGATCGAGCGCCTCAATTGCATGCAGTTTGAGGGCCGGATTGCCCAAAAGGAATCCGCCTATCTGGGCGCTCATCCGCGGCACCCCTGATTTTCAAGGCAAGTTTGGCTGGCATTCGGCTTGCATGCACTTCCAGCCATGATGCGCATGCAACCCCATTCCGAATTTCAGGGATCGCCGGTTCCGGCTTCCGCCCTGCCGATTGCGATCGAACTGTCGGAGGCCTCGGTCACGTTCGGCCGCGGCGTCCGCGCGGTGCCGGCCCTTTCCGCCACGAGCTTGCGGATCGCCGATGGCGAGTTTGTCGCACTTGTCGGGCCGTCCGGCTGCGGCAAGTCCACCATCCTGCGGCTGGTCAGCGGGCTGGTGCAGCCATCCACCGGCGTGGTCATCGTCGGCGGCCGGGAAGTGGCGGCGCGCGCCTTGCGCGTCGGCATGGCGTTCCAGAATCCGACCATGCTGCCCTGGATGACGATCGAGCGGAACATCATGCTGCCGCTCAAGATCGTCGAACCCTTTCGTTCGCAATTCCGAAAACTCCGCAAGACCGAATTCCGCGACAAGGCCAACGCGCTGCTGGAGCAGGTCGGCCTCAAGGGTTTTGGCAGCCGCTATCCCTGGCAGCTCTCCGGCGGCATGCTGCAGCGCGCCAATCTGTGCCGCGCGCTGATCCATGAGCCGCGCATGCTGCTGCTCGACGAGCCCTTTGGCGCGCTCGACCAGTTCACGCGGGAAGAGCTGTGGTCGATCCTGCAGGATCTCTGGATCGCCCACCAGCCGACGGTGCTCTTGGTGACGCACGATCTGCGTGAGGCGGCGTTTCTCGGCAGCCGCATCTGCGTGATGAGCGCGCGCCCCGGCCGCATCCTCGACGACAGCCGCGTTACGTTCGCTCGCCCGCGCACGGTCGCCATGACGTTCGAGCCGGATTTCGTCGCGCTGAACCAGAAGCTGCGCGCGTTCATCGAGGATGCCCGCACCGCGTCAAAAGAGACCTCGGCAATACAGGGAGCGGCTTGAGATGCCCGATCTCGATTATCGCCAGAAAGCCTGGTCGGCGGGATTGATCGTCCTGTTCTTCGTCGCCTGGGAATTGTTCTGCCTGATGACGGGTATGTCCGATCTCGTGCTGCCGCGCCCGTCGCAGGTGTTCGTCACGCTGTTTGAAAAATTCCCGATCCTGTTGCCGCATATCCTGCAGACGCTGGCCACAACCATGATCGGCTTCGTGCTCGGCGTCGGCCTCGGCGTCGTGCTCGGCGCTGTGATCGGCGTTTCGAAGACAGCTTATGACACCGCCTATCCGCTGCTGGTCGGCTTCTCCTCGATCCCGAAGGTCGCTGTGGTGCCGATCTTCGTCTTGTGGTTCGGCTCCGGCTCGGTGCCGGCGGTGCTGACTGCGCTCTCGATCTGCTTCTTCCCGATCGTGGTCAACATCGCCACCGGCCTCGCAACCACCGAGCCCGAACTCGAGGACGTGCTGAAGGCGCTCGGCGCCAGCAAGCTCGACATCCTCTGGAATGTCGGTCTGCCGCGCACCATGCCGTTCTTCTTTGCGTCATTGAAGGTCGCGGTCTCCTACGCCTTTGTCGGCGCGGTGCTGTCGGAAACCGTCGCCTCGAACCGCGGCATCGGCAACGTCATGATGACCGCGTCCTCCAATTTCAACGTGCCGCTGGTGTTCGCCGGCCTGTTCGTGCTCGCCGGCCTCGGCGTCGCGCTCTACGTGATCTTCTCGGCGATCGAGGGACGCGTCACCGGCTGGGCCACCCGCAAGAACGATGTGATCGCGACATGAAGAAAATTTTCGCCCACGCCATCAACCCTTAATCGAGGAGACCACGATGTTAGCCAGAGTAAGCGCCGCGCTGTTGGCAGTTGCCTTGTTCGCCGGCACTGCAGATGCCCAGGAAACCACGATCAAGTTCACCCTCGGCTGGAAGACGCAAGGCTCCGACGCCGCGTTCTTCTATGCCAAGGACAACGGCTATTTCAAAGCGGAAGGCCTCAACGTCGTGATCGACCAGGGCGAGGGCTCCGGCGCCACGGTGACGCGCATCATGTCGGGTGCCTATGACGCCGGCTTCGGCGACGTCAACGCCATCATCCAGAACGCCTCGACCAAGCCGCAGGACGCCCCTGTCATGGTCTACATGATCTGGAACCAGCCGCCGTTTGCGATCGTCACCAAGAAGACCAGCGGCATCAACACCATCAAGGATTTTGAGGGCCACACGCTCGGCGGCGCGCAGGGCACGCCGACCACGCGGCTGCTGCCGGTGTTCGCGCAAAAGAACAAGCTCGAGGGCGAGAAGATCAAGATCTCCAACATGGCGCCGAACCTGCAGGAGCCGATGCTGATCAAGGGCGACATCGACGCCGCGCTGGTGTTCAACATCACGAGCTATTTCAATCTCGTACTGAACCGCCAGGATCCCGACAAGGATTATAAATGGTTCCAATTCGGCGATTACGGCCTCGATCTCTATTCCAACGGCGTCATGGTCTCGCGCAAGCTGTTGGCCTCCAATCCGAAGGCGGTTGCCGGTCTGGTCCGCGCCGTCAACAAGGGCATGATCGCGATCGCCAAGGACCAGAACGCCGGAATGAAAGCCGCTGTCAATTACGACAATCTGATCAATGTCGAGGTTGAAAAGCGCCGTCTGCAATATTCCTTCGACAAGCTGATCGTCTCGCCGGAGATGAAGGAGATCGGCGTCGGCGACGTCAAGGACGACCGCATGGCCCGCGCCATCGGCATCATCGTCGAGGGCTACCAGCTCGCCCGCGCGCCGACGCCCGCCGAGATTTTCTCTCGCGAATTTTTGCCGCCGCGCGCGGAGCGTGAGTTGGTGTATACTGCGAACTAACTTTCCTCGTCATTGCGAGGAGCGAAGCGACGAAGCAATCCATTCTTTCTTTGCGCGGCGAGATGGATTGCTTCGCTGCGCTCGCAGTGACGGATAGGGTACGTCATGACGATGGAAGTCGGTGCAAACAGCCTGTTCGCCGGCCCTGACCGCGGCCTGCTCGAAAACGTCGTGCTACGGCACGACAACGGCGTCATCACCGATATCTCCGCCGGAACGCCGTCGCCAACAAGCCCGCGCTCTCTGGTGCTTCCCGCCTTCGTCAACGCCCACGACCATGCGCGCGCGCAGGCGTCGTCGTTTGGCGCGCTCGGCATGCCGCTGGAAAGCTGGATTCTTCGTTCCGCGCTCGGCACGCCGGTCGATCCCTATCTGACCGCAGCTTCCGCACTGGCGCGGTCGGCGCGCGCGGGCTGCGCGGCGATGATGATCCATTACACCCGCCCAAGCGGCATCATGCCGCTGGTGGAAGAAGCCAGCGCCATCGCGCGCGCGGCGTCCGATGTCGGCATCCGCATCGCGTTCGCACTTGCCGTCCGCGACCAGAATCCAGTCGTGTATGGCGATGAAGAACCGGTTCTCTCCGGCCTCTCCAAGGACGAACGCAGCACGATCGAGCAGATGTTCGTCCGCGCGCCGATGTCGCCGAAAGCCTATATCGAACTCACCGACGCGATTGCCGCGGCCATCGCGGGTCCGAAGGTGGACATACAGCTCGGTCCGGCCGGCGTGCAGTGGTGCTCAAAACCACTGCTGGAGGCGGTGGCGGAGAATTCGGCGCAGACCGGCCGGCGCATCCACATGCATCTGCTGGAGACCATCTATCAGCGCGCCTGGGCGGACCTGCATTTCCCGCAAGGTATCGTCCGTTATCTCCGCGACGTCGGCTTCCTGTCGGAGCGGCTGACGCTGGCGCATTGCATCCATGCCCGCCCCGACGAGATCGAGATGATCGCGGCTTCGGGCGCGCGCATCGTCACCAATTTCTCCTCCAATCTCCATCTGCGCTCCGGCCTCGCGCCGATTGCCGCCGCGCACAAATGCGGCTGCGCCATAGCAGTCGGCGTGGACGGGCTGGCGCTCGACGAGGACGACGACGTGCTGCGCGAAATGCGGCTGGTGCAGATGGCGCACGGCGGCCTCGGGTTCCAGCGCACCTGGAGTACTTCCGAATTCCTCGGCCTTGCCATCGCTAATGGCCGCAAGGCGACGGGCGCGCCCGGAACCGGCGCGCTCGTGCCGGGCGCACCGGCCGATTTCGTCACCATCGATCTGGACCGGCTCGACCGCGACCAGATCATGCCGGTCGATCCCATCGATCTCCTGTTCTCGCGCGGCAATGCGTCGCTGTTGCGCGATGTGGTCGTGGATGGCCGGAAGATCGTCAGCGAGGGCCGCTGCACCGGCGTCGATCTTCCCGCGATCGAGCATGAGTTGCGCGGAATCTACCGCACCAACGCAAGGCAACTCACGCCCTTCCAGCGCGCCTGGCCGCCGCTCTCGGCGTCGCTGCAGAGCTGGTTCGAAGCCCAGTTCGATTGCCGGTGAAGCGCTAAGCGCCTCATCCTGCTGTGTGAATTCCGTGCTGTGGAACGAAATTCCACTTGCACAGAATCCCGGCAATGGTTTCATGTTCAGCAACAAGAAATTGAAACGGCGGCCGTATCGCGCTGCCGCTGGTGTATGGGGAGGCACGCGGGGCGCGAGGTGAGCCGGTTACCCGTTCATTTCGCGCCGGTGCCTGAACGGAAACGTCGATGTCCTTCCACAAGCTGCTGATTGCCAACCGCGGTGAGATCGCCATCCGCATTGCCCGCGCGGCGGGCGACGCCGGCCTTGCCACGGTCGCGATCCATTCCGCCGACGATGCGCAATCGCTGCATGTCCGCGCCGCAGATGCGGCCTGCGAAATCCCCGGACGCGGCGCGCGGGCGTATCTCGACATCGAGGCCGTGATATCGGCCGCCAGGGCGACCGGATGCGACGCCGTGCATCCGGGCTATGGTTTCCTCAGCGAGAACGCCGCGCTGGCGCGGCGCTGCATCGAAGAAAGCATCGTCTTTGTCGGGCCGTCACCAGATGCGCTCGACCTGTTCGGCGACAAGGCGCAGGCCAAGGCGCTGGCAAAACAATGCGGCGTGCCTATCATCGAGGGCACCGGCGGGCCGACCAGCCTGGACGAGGCCAGGGCCTTCCTGGAATCCTTAGGATCTGGCGGCGCCATCATGATCAAGGCGATCGCCGGCGGCGGCGGCCGCGGCATGCGCATCGTCGACGATGCCTCCAAGCTGGAGGAGGCCTATGCGCGCTGCCAGTCCGAGGCGATGGCCGCTTTCGGCAGCGACGGCGTTTATGTCGAGCGCCTGATCCGCAACGCCCGCCACATCGAGGTGCAGATCATCTGCGACCACTTTGGCGCGATCAGCCATCTCTGGGAGCGCGAATGCACCGTCCAGCGCCGCAACCAGAAACTCATCGAGGTCGCGCCGAGCCCGTCGCTGAACGACGCCTTGCGCGGCCGCATCATCGATGCTGCCAAGGAACTGGCCGCCGCTGCCAACTACGACAATCTCGGCACCTTCGAATTCCTCGTCGATAACGACGCAAGAACCAGCGACCAGGCGTTCGCCTTCATCGAGGCCAACCCGCGGCTCCAGGTCGAGCATACCGTCACCGAGGAGGTGCTCGGCCTCGATCTCGTGCAGTCGCAGCTCGCGGTCGCGGCCGGCGCCACGCTGGGTTCGCTCGGTCTGGCGCAGGCCTATATCCCAAAGCCGCGCGGCTTTGCGATGCAGCTCCGCGTCAACATGGAGGTGATGGACGAGACCGGCGGGACAAGGCCCACCGGCGGAACGCTGGCGCTGTTCGACCTGCCGTCCGGTCCCGGCGTTCGCGTCGATACGTTTGGATATTCGGGTTATCGCACCAGCACCGCCTTCGACTCGCTGCTCGCCAAGGTCATCGTGCATTCGCCGGGCGGCAACTGGACCGACGTCGTGCACAAGGCCTCGCGCACGCTGCGCGAATTCCGGATCGGCGGTGTCGCCACCAACATTCCCTTCCTGGCGGCGATTTTGGCGCATCCGGATTTTGTCGAGAATCGTCTCAGCACCGGCTTCATCGAGGCCCATGTCGCCGATCTCGTCGGCGAAGCCAAGGGGACGGCCGAGACGGCGCTGATCGAATCCGGCAGCGCCGCCGATGACGAGACGCTCGCCCTTGCGGTCGCGGCATCGGCAACCGGGCCGGACGGCTCGGTCGCGGTGCCGGCGCCGTTGCAGGGCACGATTGTTGCCATCGATGTCGAGGAGGGTGATCTCGTCCGCCCCGGCCAGCAGATCGCCGTGCTCGAATCCATGAAGATGGAGCATCTGGTGACCGCGCCGCATGGCGGAAGGGTGACGGCGGTTGCAGCCGAAGCCGGCATGACGTTGATGCAGGATGAGGCGATCCTCTATCTGGAGCCCGCCGAGATCGACGCCCATGATGTGACTGAAGAGGAGGATGTCGATCTCGATCACATCCGCCCCGATCTCGCCGAACTGATCGAGCGCCACGCCATCACGCTGGATGAAAACCGCCCGGCGTCGGTCGAGCGGCGGCGCAAGACCAACCAGCGCACCGCGCGCGAGAACATCGCCCAGCTCGTCGACGAAGGTTCGTTCGTCGAATACGGCTCGCTCGCCATCGCCGCGCAGCGCCGGCGGCGTGCGGTCGACGACCTCATCCGCAACACCCCGGCCGACGGCCTGATCTCCGGCGTCGCCACCGTGAACGCCGAAAAATTCGGCGCGGATGCCGCCCGCTGCATGGTGATTTCCTACGACTACACCGTGCTGGCCGGCACCCAGGGCCACATGAACCACAAGAAGATCGACCGCATGCTGGGCCTTGCCGAGCAATGGCGGATGCCGCTGGTGTTTTACGCCGAGGGCGGTGGCGGCCGGCCCGGCGACACCGACCGGCTCGGCATGACCGGTCTCGACGGGCCGTCCTTCGTTCAGTTCGCAAAACTCTCCGGCCTGGTGCCGGTGATCGGCGTCGTCTCCGGCTATTGCTTCGCCGGCAACGCCGCGATGCTCGGCTGCTGCGACGTCATCATTGCGACCATGAACGCGTCGATCGGGATGGGCGGCCCCGCGATGATCGAGGGCGGCGGCCTCGGCGTCTATCATCCGGCCGAAGTGGGGCCGGTGTCGTTCCAGTCGCCGAACGGCGTCATCGACATCCTGGTCGAGGACGAGGCGGAAGCGACGGCGGCGGCGCAAAAATACCTGTCGTATTTTCAAGGCGCGGTTGCCGACTGGAAGGCGCCGGACCAGCGGCTGCTGCGGCGGGCGATCCCGGAAAACCGTCTGCGGGTTTACGACATTCGCAACGTCATCGACCTCCTCGCCGACGAAGGCTCGGTGCTGGAAATCCGCCGCGACTTTGGCGTCGGCATGATCACCGCCTTCATCCGGATCGAGGGAAAGCCGTTCGGCCTGATCGCCAACAATCCAAAGCATCTCGGTGGCGCGATCGATGCGCCGGCCGGTGACAAGGCCGCGCGCTTCATGCAGCTCTGCGATGCCTTCGACATCCCGCTTCTGTCGTTGTGCGATACGCCGGGCTTCATGGTCGGTCCCGAAGCCGAGAAGACCGCGATCGTGCGCCATGTCGCGCGGATGTTCGTGACCGGCGCCAGCCTCACCGTGCCGCTGTTCGGCATCGTCCTGCGCAAGGGCTACGGCTTAGGGGCGCAATCCATGATCGGCGGCGGCTTCCACGCCTCCTTTTTCACGGTGGCCTGGCCGACCGGCGAGTTCGGTGGCATGGGGCTGGAAGGCTATGTCCGGCTCGGCTTCCGCAAGGAGATGGAAGCGATCGAGGACCCGGTCGAACGCGAGGAATACTACCAGGCCAAGGTCGATGAGCTCTACGCCAACGGCAAGGCGGTCTCGATCGCCTCGGTGCTGGAGATCGACGAAGTGATCGATCCCGCCGACACGCGGCAGTGGATCATGTCGGGCCTGCGCTCGGTGCCGAAACCTGAAGCGCGCACGACCAGGAAGCGGCCGTGCATCGATGCGTGGTAGCGGAGACCCGGACTGCGAACTGATTTGCTTTGCGCGCAAGCGCAACTTGTGCCGAAGCCTGCGACACGATGGCACGACGGCAAATCACTTCTGATTTTCAGAAGTTGCGTCAAGCCCGGGATTGAAAAATATTCCGCTTTCGTTCTCACCCAAATCAGTCGCATAACTCCGCTTGTCTCACGGCGGATGAGGGGCGTTGGCCATCGTCACGAACGTGCGGTGAGATGCGATGGACGCTGAAGGCGCGATAGACGTACGCGCCGGATGCGTACGGCGAAGTCGTGTGGTTCGGGCGCCGCGGTGCTGGCGTTAAGCGTGCGATAAGAAGCGCAGGCGACGGAGGCAAAAGAGCCGTTCTCCGGGAAGAGCACGAAGTAAGCCGTAAAGCCATTGCGCAGGGAAGGCCGGAGTGTTCCCGCTGCCCTGTATGCTCGTGTGCAACTTGTTATGCGCAAATCGCACGCGAGACCGCGGGTGCAGCAAGCACCCGGTCTTCCCTGCGCCCTCTAAATTCCGGAGGGCAAACGAAGATGCAAACCTCGGGCGCAATGCGCCGCGAGAATGCAAGTCATATTCAGTCGTCATCACCCGCGAAGGGCGGGTGATCCAGTATTCCAGAGACGTCAGTGATGGAATCGATAGGCCGCAGCGTACTGGATACCCCGCCTTCGAGGGGGATGACAGGCGTTGGGCGGCTGGGCCGCGCGCATCATCCATTACCCGAGCCTCAGCTCCTCATACCCCTTCGCCGCCACCTCGTCGCACCTTGCCCGATATGCCGGCGCGCTGCCGCTGTAGCGGGCGATGATGCGCGTCTGCTTGCCCTCGACGTTGGAATTGATGCCGGTCATCCAGGAATTGACCTCGTTGGACAACAGCCCTTCACCGAGCGCCTTGACGTGGTCGGTCCAGGATTTCACGCCTTCGGGCGTCGCCTCCAGTCGCGTCAGCTTTTTTTCCATTGCAAACCGGACCAGCCCGGTGACCCAGTCGACGCTGTATTCGATGCTGCGCGGAATGTTGCCGAGTGCGGTGTGCGGCCCCATCAGCATCAACATATTGGGAAATGCATGCACCATGATGCCGAGATAGGTTTCCGGCCCGCTCTTCCATTTATCCCTAAGACGCACCCCGCTTGCGCCGCGAAAGTCGATTTTGTCGAAACTGCCGGTGATGGCGTCGAACCCGGTCGCATAGATGATGATGTCGAACTCATACTCCCGGTCACGGGTCTTGATGCCGGCAGACGTGATCCGCTCGATCGGCGTTTCGCTAATGTCGACCAGCTCGACATTGTCCTGATTGTAGACCTCGTAATAGAAAGTCTCGAGCGGCAGCCGGCGGGTGCCGAATCCGTGATTTCTGGGGATCAGCTTTTCCGCCACCGCCTGATTCCTCACGCGCTGCCGGATCTTGCGCGCCACGAAATCGGAGATCGTCGCGTTCGCCTTTCGGTCGATCAGGATGTCGCGAAAATTACCCTGCCAGATGCCGAAGCCACGCTCGGCGTAGAGCTTTTCGTAAAACGCCTCGCGCTCCTCATCCGAGACCTCGAACGCGCCGCGTGGGTCCGGCGTATGCAGGAAGCAGGCAAAGGTCTCCTGGCACCGGGCGAACATCTCGGGATAGCCGGCCTTGATCTTCACTTGCGTCTCGGCGTCGATCTTGCCGTTGTGCAGCGGCGCGCACCAGTTCGGCGTGCGCTGGAACACGGTGAGGTGGCCGACCTGGCCTGCGATGGTCTGAATGGTCTGCACGCCGGTCGCGCCGGTGCCGATCACGGCGACGCGCTTGCCCGCGAAATCCACCGGCTCCTTCGGCCATCGCGCGGTGTGGAACGACTCGCCTCTGAAATCGTCGCGCCCCTCGATCCGTGGCAGCGTAGGCGTCGACAGCGGGCCGATCGCGGTGATCAGGAAGCGGGTGTCGAAGCGGCCGCCGTCTTCGAGGGCAATGCTCCAGCTCCGCGAGTCCTCGTCGTAAGCCGCCGCCGTCACCCGGCTGCGAAACTGGATATCGCGGCGCAGGTCGAACTTGTCGGCGACGTAATTGAGATAGCGCAGCGTCTCCGGCTGGCCGGCAAAATGCTCCGACCACTCCCATTCCTCCAAAAGCTCCCTGGAGAACGAGTAGCCATAGGAATAGCTCTCCGAATCGAAGCGCGCGCCGGGATAGCGGTTCCAGTACCAGGTGCCGCCGACATCGGTGCCGGCCTCGAATACGCGCACGCGAAAACCCTGTTCGCGCAGCCGGTAAAGCTGGTACAGGCCCGACATGCCCGCGCCGATGATGATGGCGTCGAAATCCGGAATGGACGTTTCTCCCGATCAAGTAGCTTGTCCCAAAGCTATCCGCTCTCACGCTGGTGGACAAACCCTGCCTGGACGCGTGGCAGGGTTGCAGGTTTGCCGTCAGCCGGTCCCGCCCGGCTTTACTCGCGACGGCATCTGCCCCTATCGTTGGGGTTCAGATCGCCCGCGAAGCGGCGAGCTCAACAGGGGAGGGAAGCGATGGCCCATGCGGTGCAGCGCCAGCCGATGTCGATCGACGTCAGCGATCCCCACCTTTATCAGGACGACACCTGGCGGCCGCTGTTCGAGCAATTGCGCCGCGACGATCCCGTGCATTATTGCGAGGCTTCGCCGTTCGGCCCGTATTGGTCGGTGACGCGCTACGACGACATTTTTGCGGTCGAACTCGATCACGAGAACTATTCGTCGAGTTCGGAGCTCGGCGGTATTCAGGTGGCCGACCAGCCCAAGGGGCGCGAGATCTCCAATTTCATCCGGATGGATCCACCCGGTCATACCGCGCAACGCCGCACCGTCGCCCCGATCGTGGCGCCGTCCAATCTGGCCAATTTCGAGCCGCTGATCCGCAAGCGGACATCCGATGTGCTGGACGCCCTGCCGCGCAACGAAACCTTCGACTGGGTCGGGCGAGTCTCGACCGATCTCACCAACATGATGTTGGCAACCCTGTTCGACTTTCCCTGGGAAGATCGAATGAAGCTGACCTGGTGGTCGGATGTTGCGATCGCCAATGTCAGCTCGCCCGATGCCGTCGTGCATTCGGAAACCGAACGTTTCGATGAACTGGTCAAGATGGCCGACTATTTCCGCAAATTGTGGGATGTTCGCGCCGCTGTTCCGCCGGCCTTCGATCTGATCTCGATGCTCGCGCATGCCGAAGCCACGCGCCATCTGCAGCCGCGCGAATTCATCGGCACGATCGCGCTCCTGATCGTCGGCGGCAACGACACCACCCGCAATTCCATGAGCGGTGGATTGATGGCGTTGGTCGAGAATCCCGATCAGTTCGAACTGGTGCGGGCACGGCGCGCGTTGATCCCGAATCTGGTCTCCGAGATTATCCGCTATCACACACCGGTGCTGCACATGCGCCGCACCGCGCGGAACGACGTCGAACTCGCCGGCCACCGCATCGCCAAGGGCGACAAGGTGGTGATGTGGTACATTTCCGGCAATCGCGACGAAAGCAAGATCGACCGCGCCGATGAATTCATCATCGACCGCGCCAAGCCGCGACAGCATCTCGCCTTCGGCGCCGGCATCCACCGCTGCGTCGGCGATCGTCTCGCCGAGCAGCAAATCCGCATCCTCTGGGAGGAAGTATTGAACCGCGACCTTCGCTTCGAAATTATGGGCCCGCCGCAGCGGCTCTATTCAAATTTCATCCGCGGTATACGCGCGCTCCCAGTGAGGATTGTGAGTTGAGATCCAACCCCGTCATTGCGAGCGAAGCGAAGCAATCCATTTCGCCGCTTGCGCTTGCGGAGACATGGATTGCTTCGTCGCTTCGCTCCTCGCAATGACGACGGAAACATCAAGGAACAAGAATGAAGCACGATCCCGTTGACGTCCTGATCATCGGCGCCGGCGCATCCGGCGCGGCGGTGGCGTGGAGCCTGGCCGATACCAAGATGCATATCCTCTGCCTCGACCAGGGCGGCTGGATGAACCCATCGGACTATCCCAGCACCGGCCGCGACTGGGAGGCGAAGTTTTATGGAGACTGGGCGACCAGCCCGAACATCCGCGGCCGGCCCGAGGATTACCCAATTAACGACGACAATTCGCCGATCAAGGTGGTGAACTTCAACGGCGTCGGCGGCTCGACCGTGATGTACACCGCGCACTGGCCGCGGCTGCATCCTTCCGACTTCAAGGTGAAGACGCTCGACGGCGTCGCCGATGACTGGCCGATCGATTACGATGCGCTCACGCCGTTCTTCGAAGAGAACGACCGGATGATGGGCGTCTCGGGGCTATCAGGCGATCCGCTTTCGCCGCTGACGCACCCGCCGATGCCGCCGCAGCCGCTCGGGCTTTCCGGCCCGCTGATCGGCAAGGCCATGAACAAGCTCGGCTGGCACTGGTGGCCGTCGGACACGACCGTCGCGACGATGGATTACGAGGGGCGGGCGCGCTGCATCAATCTCGGCCATTGCACTCCGGCCTGCGCGCAAGGCGCCAAAGCCTCGACCGACATCACCTATTGGCCGCATGCGATCCGCGCCGGCGTCGAGCTCAAGACCCATTGCCGCGTGCGCGAGATCCTGACCAATGAACACGGCATGGCCTCGGGCGTCATCTACTACGACAAGGATGGCGTCGAGCAGTTTCAGCCGGCCGAGGTCGTCATCATCGCCTGCAATGGCGTCGGCACGCCGCGGCTGTTGTTGAACTCGGTCTCCGGCCGTTTTCCGAATGGCCTCGCTAATTCGTCCGGGTTGGTCGGAAAGAATTTGATGTTCCATCCCTATGCGCAGATCTACGGTTTTGTGAAGGAGCCGACCGACAGCAACCGCGCGCCGCCGACCTGCCTCTGGAGCAAGGAATTTTACGACACCGATCTGTCGCGCGGCTTCGTCCGCGGCTACGGCATCCAGTTCGGCCGCGGCGCAGGGCCTGTGTTCGAAGCCGTGGCGAGCGAACAGAAGGGCATTTTGCCGTGGGGCGCGGATCATCACCGCGTCTTTCGCAAACTCAATGGCCATCGGCTCGCAGTTTCCGCGATCTGCGAGGATCTGCCCGAAGAACACAACCGCGTCACGCTCGATCCCGTGCTGAAGGACGGCCACGGAATCCCCGCGCCGAAGATCGACTACACCATCAGCGCGAACAGCCGGAAGATGATGGACCATGGCCTGGCTCGCGGCCGGGAGATTCTCGAAGCCGCCGGTGCGACCGACATCTGCATCAACGACCCGATCCCATGGGGCGGCTGGCATCTGCTCGGCACCGCGCGGATGGGCACCGATCCCGCGCGCTCCGTGGTCAACGAGTGGGGCCGCTCGCACGACGTGAAAAATCTCTTCATCGTCGACGGCAGCGTGTTCGTCACCTCAGGCGGCGTGAACCCGACCTCGACCATCCAGGCAATCGCGCTCTACTTCGCCGACCAGATGAAGCAACGCCTTGCCAACCTTTTCGATTGAGGCCGCCATGTCCGCAAATGAATTGACCTCGAGCCAGCGCGATGATCTCCGCACCATCGCTGCGATGATTATTCCCGCCAGCGACGAGTACAAGGTGCCCGGTGCGGATGACCCCGCGATCCAGGCCGACATGCTGGCGACGCTCGGCCGCGACACCGCGCTGGTCACGCAGGCACTCGATCATCTCGCGCGCCTCGCAGGCCAACCGCTGGCCGAACTCGATACGGCGAAACGCGATACGATAGCGAACGAGTTCCGCGCCACGGGCGGTGCGGCGGCGGCGACGCTCGTCCGCGTCGTCCTGCAATGCTACTACCGCGATGACCGCGTGCTGCGCTCGCTCGGGCTCGAGCTGCGCGCACCATTCCCGAAGGGGTATGTGCTGCAGGAGGGCGACTGGGCGCTGCTCGATCCGGTCAGGGCAAGGTCGGGGACGCTCAGGCGGGCGCCCTAGCAGGCCAGCCCTGCGCCGGATGCGGGCATCTTGCGAATTCTGGTTCCCGGCCACCATTTGATGAGGCCGAAGGAATCTCGTGATGCTGGATTTTACCTCAGATATCGCCGATGACGATCTGTCATCGCGAACGGCCGAGTTTGCCCGGGACGATGACCGGGTCTTGCTCGATGCCTATTCCAATGCCGTGATCGACGTGACCGAGCGCGTCGGGCCTGCCGTCGTGCGTGTCGAAACCGGACCTAAAGCGGGCTCTGCCCGCGAGCGGGGCGGACTTGGCTCGGGCATCGTCATCTCACCCGATGGACTAGTGCTGACCAACAGCCATGTGGTCGGATCCTCGAAAGAGATCCGGCTGCGCGACGTCGAAGGCTTTGTCACCGATGCGCATGTGCTCGGTGTCGATCCCGACACCGACCTCGCGCTGCTGCGGGCCGATGGCGCGCGCGATCTGCGCTATGCCTCGCTCGGCAATTCCAAGAGCCTGCGCCGCGGCCAGCTCGTAGTCGCGATCGGCAATCCCCTGGGCTTCGAATCGACGGTGACGGCCGGCGTGGTATCGGCGCTCGGCCGCTCGATCCGCTCGGTGAGCGGACGAACCATCGAGGACGTGATCCAGACCGACGCCGCGCTCAATCCCGGGAACTCCGGTGGCCCGCTGGTGTCGTCGTCGGCCGAGGTGATCGGCATCAACACCGCGATCATCAACGGCGCGCAAGGTATCTGCTTTGCGGTCGCCAGCAATACCGCGCAGTTCGTGCTGTCGGAGATCATCCGCCACGGCTATGTCCGCCGCGCCTATATTGGCGTCGCCGGCCAGACTGCGCCGATCCCGCGACGTCATGCCGTGGTCGCCGGCGTCGACAACACGATGGGCGCGCTGCTGGCGCAGATCGAGCCGGATAGTCCGGCGGCGAAGGCGGGGCTATTGCCGGGCGATGTCGTGATCAGGCTCGACGGCGTCGAGATCAACGGCGTCGACGATTTGATCCGCATACTTGATCGCGACCGTATCGGGCGGGAGCTGTCGATGGACGTGCTGCGCATGGGCCGCCTGCGCGCGATCGATATTCATCCGACCGAGCGCAAGCCTGCAAGGCAGTAGCTATCGTTGTAGCGCCGCCAGCAATTCGTCGGGCGCTTCGACCATCATCATGTGGCCGGCGCCCGGCAGCACCACGGTGCGCGAATTCGGCGTCGCCGCCGCGAGAGTCTTGCCGGCCTTCGCGGGCGTCATCATGTCGCGCTCGCCGAGAATGAAGGTGGCGGGCACCTTGACCTGCGCGGCGGCGGCGAGCGCGCCCTGATAGGCGTTGCAGGCATTGAGGTCATTGTACAGCACATCCGGCCGCGTCTGCTGCAGCACGCGCTGCGCGCCCTGATGCATCCACAGTCCCGGCGCGAGGCTGCCGCCGAGTTCAGCCTTGAAGCCGAGACCCCAGATCGAAACCATGTCGAAGGCGTCGGGGCTGTTTGCCTGCGCCGCCTTGAGCAGATCAGGTCCCACCGTCATCGTGGCAGCGGTGCCGATCAGGCTGAGGCCAGAGACCTTGTCGGGATGCCGCGCGGAAGTCTCCAGCGCGATCAGCGACCCCATCGAATGGCCGACCAGCCTGGCCTTCGGCGCGCCGGCGGCGTCGAGCAGGGCGGCGGTCCAGTCGGCCATGTCGGCGATGGTCGGAAGCGGCGCGCCGGACGAACGGCCGTGCGCGGGCAAGTCCGGCGCCAGCACGGAATAGCCGTGGTGGGCGAACCAGCGGCTGTGCAGCGCCCAGGTCGAATGATCAAAGCCCGCGCCATGCAGCATCACGACCGCGGGCAGCGACGGATCGAACGGACGGCCGCCGGTGGCAACGAAGGTGTCAACACCATTGACGGAAAGCTGCATGGCTCAAACCTTCTGCGATGCGCGAAGCGCCTGGCCGAGATCGTCGATGATGTCGGAGACGGTTTCGATGCCGACCGACAGCCGCACCAGCTCCTCGCCGATGCCTGCCGCCTTCAACTGCGCGGCGTCCATCTGCTGATGCGTGGTGCTGGCGGGATGAATGACCAGCGTCTTGGCGTCGCCGACATTGGCCAGATGGCTGATCATCCGAAGCGATTCAATAAATTTCTTGCCCGCCGCACGGCCGCCCTTGATGCCGAAAGAGACGATCGATCCCGCCCCCCGCGGCAGCAGCCGCTTCGCAAGCTGATGGTCGGGATGGTTCTCCAGCGCGGGATGCAGCACCCACTCGACCGCCTTGTTGGCGGTCAGCGCCTCGAGCACCGCGAGCGTATTGCTCATATGGCGCTCCATGCGGACGCCGAGCGTCTCGACGCCCTGCAGCAACTGGAATGCGTTGGTCGGCGACAGGCAGGCGCCGAAATCGCGCAGGCCCTCGGTGCGCGCGCGCATGATGAACGCGGCCTGGCCGAACTGCTCGTCGAAGACGATGCCGTGATAGCCGGCATAGGGCTCGGTTAGCTGGGGAAATTTGCCGGAGGCGTGCCAGTCGAACCGGCCGCCATCGACGATGACGCCGCCGATGGCGATGCCGTGGCCGCCGATCCATTTGGTCGCCGAATTCATCACGAGGTCGGCGCCGAGCTCGATCGGCCGGCTGAGAAACGGCGTTGCAAAGGTGTTGTCGATCAACAGCGGAATCTTGGCGTCATGCGCGATTCTCGCGACCGCCGGAATATCCAATACCTCGAGCCCGGGATTGCCGATGGTCTCCCCGATCACCAGCCGCGTATTCGGCTTGATCGCCGCGCGGAACTCATCGAGCGCGCGGGGCTTGACGAAGGTGGTGGTGATGCCGAAACGCGGCAGCGTGTGCGCGAGCAGGTTGATGGTGCCGCCATAGAGCGAAGCGGATGCGACGATATGATCGCCCGCGTTGAGGATCGTCGCGATCGCCAGATGCAGCGCGGCCATGCCGCTGGCCGTGCAGATCGCGCCGACGCCGGCTTCCAGCGCGGCGAGGCGCTCCTCGAGTACGGCGGTCGTGGGATTGGAAATGCGCGTGTAGATATGGCCGGCGCGCTCCAGATTGAATAGTGCGGCGGCATGGTCGGAATCCTGAAAGACGTAGGACGTGGTCTGATAGATCGGAACCGCGCGGGCGCCGGTGGCGGGATCGGGGCGCTGGCCGGCGTGCAGGCTCAGGGTTTCGAAAGCAGGCGGCTTGGGTGCGGGCATGCGGGGCTCGTCAAATCGGTTGGTCCGGGATGGGTACTTGGAGGCTCAGACGTGCACGGCGGTGCGGACGCGGCCGGCATTTCCGAACACGCGCAAATAGCGCTCGACCTCGGACGGGCTGCCGGTGGCTTTCTCGGGATTATCAGACAGCTTGACCGCCGGCCGACCATCGACCGACGTCACCTTGCAGACCAGCGAGATCGGATCGAGATCGGCGGAACCGTCCGGCGCGCAGCCGATGAAATCGTTGGTGAGGTTGGTGCCCCAGCCGAACGAGATACGGACGCGTCCGGCGAAATGCCGGTAGGTCTCCTCGATCGAGCCGACATCCATGCCGTCGGAGAAAACCAGAAGCTTCTCCCGGGGATCGCGGCCCTTCTGCTTCCACCACTTGATGATGTCCTCGCCCGCCGTGATCGGCGGCGCGCTGTCGGGGCGAAAGCCGGTCCAGTCGGCGACCCAGTCCGGCGCGTCGCGCAGAAACGGTTTGGTGCCGAAGGCGTCGGGCAGCGCAATCAAAAGATTGCCGCCATAAGTGTGACGCCACTGGTCGAGGATGCGATAGGGCGCCCAGCGTAATTCCTCGTCGGAATTCGCCAGCGCCGCCGCGACCATCGGCAATTCATGCGCATTGGTGCCGATCGCTTCGAGATCGTTGTCCATCGCCAGCAGCACGTTGGACGTGCCGGTGAACGAAGGCCCGAGGCCCTCCTTGACGGCCTCGACGCACCAGCGCTGCCACAGATGGCCATGGCGGCGGCGGGTGCCGAAGTCGGAAAGACGCAAACCTTCGAGCTTGCGCAGCCGCTCCACCTTGGACCACAGCTTGGCCTTGGCGCGCGCATAGAGCACGTCGAGCACGAAGCGGCCCTGGCCCTTGGTTGCCTGTCGCGAGCGCAGCTCGTTCATGATCGCGAGCGCCGGGATCTCCCACATCGTGGTGTGGGTCCAGGGGCCGTGGAAATGCAATTCGTACTGGCCGTCCACCTTGCGCAGTTCGTATTCGGGCAGGCGGAAGTTGGCGAGCCAGTTGATGAAGTCGGGCGAGAACATCTGGGTCTTGCCGTAGAACGTATTGCCGGCGAGCCAGATCAGCTCTTTCTTGGTGAAGCGGATGGTGCGCGCATGATCGAGCTGCGCGCGCAGTTCGCCCTCGTCGATGATCTCGGCAAGGCGGACTTGCCTGGTTCGGTTGATGACCGAAAAGGTGACGCGCTGATCCGGATAGAATTCGCGGATCATCTGCAGCATCAAAAGCTTGTAGAAATCGGTATCGAGCAGGCTGCGCACGATCGGGTCGAGCCGCCAGCCGTGATTATAGGTTCGGGATGCAATATCGGTAACCGCCATGGTGGAACTCTACCGTGCCGGAGGCCGCCCAACCAGTGGGTTCTGGCCGGAACATGGCTGCTCGGCGCGCTAATCCTGCCGAATCCGCCCGACCGCCGCCTGGATACCGGTCCAGGCCGGCTTGTCAGGGGCGAATTGCCGCCGCAGATAGGCGGCCAGTTCCGCGACCTGGCTGTCGGTCAGGCTGTCCTTGAAGGCCGGCATATAGCCGAGGTCGGTTGCGGCGGGCTTGGCGATGCCGTGCAAAATGAGCTGGATCAGATTATCGGGCACGGCACTGTGCAGATTGCTGTTCAAGGACAGCGAGGGGCGGCTGCCGAATTGCGGCGCGCCGCCGACCTCGTGGCACACCGCACAGGCGCCCTGGTAGATCCGGGCGCCGACACTGGAGGCGGCTGATGCGCGCGTGCCGGTCGAGGATTCCAGTTTCGCGGCGAGCGCCTGCTGTGCCGCGCGATCCATGGAGGTCTCGTTGAACGAAGCGAGATAGACCGCCATGGCGCGAATGTCGGAATCCGGAAGTGCTGTGAGCTCCTTCACCACGGGCGCCATCGGCCCGGCGGCGACGCCGTGAAGGCGCGACTCGCCGGTTCGCAGGTAAGCGTAAAGCTCACCCTCGCTCCATGGAATCGGCGCCTGCGACAGCGACGTCAGCGCCGGCGCTTCCCAGCCTTCCGCGAATCCTCCGGCGAGATAGGCATTCGCCTTCTCCGCGCCGAGCGCGGTGCGCGGTGAGTGGCAGGCGCTGCAATGGCCGAGGCCTTCGACGAGATAAGCGCCGCGATTCCATATCTCGGATTTCGTCGGATCGGCCTGGAAAACCGTCGGCTTGTGGAACAGCGCGTTCCAGCCGGCCATCAGCGGGCGAACGTTGAACGGAAACGCCAGCGCATTCTGTGGCGCCTCCGCGCGCACCGGCGACTGTGCCATCAGATAGGCGTAGAGCGCCTGCATGTCGGCGTCGGTGGTCCTGGCGAAATGCGTGTAGGGAAATGCCGGATAGAGATGCCGGCCGTCGCGATGGATACCCTCGCGCATCGCGCGCTCGAAGGCGGGATAGGACCACGCGCCGATTCCGGTTTCGACATCGGGCGTGATGTTGGTGGAGTAGATCGTGCCGAAAGGCGTAGGCAGCGGCTTGCCGCCGGCGTTGAGGATACCATTCGCCGACGTGTGGCAGACGGCGCAGTCGCCGAGCGCTGCAAGTTGCTGGCCGCGCGCGATGGTCGCGGCCGAATAGACCGACGCATCGGGACGCGCGATGGGCGCGATCGCGCGCCACGGCAGCACGGCGGCGCCGAGGCCGATCGCGGCCGCGCACAGGGCTGCAGCTGTTGCAAACACGCCGCGTCGTTCGGCAAAAGGATTGTGCCATCTGCTCAAGTTGGCTTGCGGCGCGGATGCCGGCGGCGGCAACGCGTGCTGCGTAGGCTGTTCCTCGCCGCGCAGTCCCCGCAGGATGCGTTCCGGCGTGAACGGCAATTCGCGAAAGCGCACACCGGTCGCATCGAAGATAGCGTTGGCGATGGCTGCCGCACTCGGGACGGAGGCGGACTCGCCCACGCCGAGCGGCGGCTGATCCTGCCGCGGCAACATCAACACGTCGATCTCGGGCACTTCGGGGAATTTGATGATGGGGTAGGCGCCCCATTCCCGCGCCGTTACCGACGTGCGGTCGAACGAAACTTCCTCCATCAGCGCGCGGCTGGTCGACTGGATGACGTTGCCGTGGATCTGGTGACGCACGCCGTCCGGATTGATCATCAGGCCGGAATCCTGCCCCGCGACCACGCGCGTCACGCTGACATCGCCGGTCGCCTTGTTGACGGCGACATCGGCAATCCAGGCCGACCACGCCGCGCCATAGCCCGGAAACTTGCTGTGCACATAGAGCGCATAGGCAAAACCGCGCCCGCGCACGATGTCGCCCTCGGCTTCCGGTTCCTGCCGCACCGGCCGCGGCTTCCAGCCGGCGCGCTCGGCGACCGCGTTGACGAGATCGACCGCGCGCTGGTCCTTCAGGTAGCGCAAGCGGTACTCGATCGGATCTACGCCGGCTTCGTCGGCGCATTCGTCGATCCAAGATTCGTGCGCAAAGGTGTTCGGCAGCGCCGAGACGCCGCGCAGCCAGGACGCGCGCACGATCGGCGGCATGTCGTTGGCCACCACGCGCAGGTTCTCATAGTCGTAGGGCGGTATCGCGGTGCGGTCGCCCATCTCGAAGATGGCGGGCGTGTGCGGGATGGCGCCGGTCAGCAGCAGCGCCAGCGTCGGCGCGCCGTTCGATGGATAGCGCGTGGCAAAATCATAACCGGCGACGCTGCCGTCGGCATTCAATCCGCCGTTGACGTCCATCAACTGCGCGGTGCCCTTGGGTTCCCACGCATGCTCCTGCTCGCGCGTCAGCTGCACGCGCACGGGCCGGCCGACGGCGCGCGACAGCAGCACCGCGTCGGCGGACACGTCGTCGGCGCAATTGCGGCCGTAGCAGCCGGCGGCCTCCATCCGGATCACCTCGATCTCGGCTTCGCGGCGGTGAATCAGCCGTGCCAGCTCGGTGCGCAGATGGTGCGGGTTCTGTGTGCCGGACCAGACCTTGGTCTGATCCTCCTGATAGTCAGCGACGGCGCAGGACGGGCCGATCGAAGCGTGCATCTGATAAGGCCAGATGTAGGTTCGCGGCATCGGCTTCGCGGCGCCGGCTATCGCGGCCTCGACATTGCCCTTGTCAATCAGCGTTCGCGGCGTCGACGGGTTGGCGCGCAGCGCGGTCTCGATGTCCTTGAGGTCGGGCAGCGTCGGCACCGGCTTCCAGGTCACCTTGAGCTGCGCCGCGGCCTTGATGGCATTCTCCTCGCGCTCGGCGACGACGCCGACGAAGTCGCCAATCCTGACGACGGCGACAAGTCCGGGGATGTCGCGTACCGAGGCCTCATCCACCGCGATCAGGCTGTTGCCGATGAAATCGCCGACATCGACGCCGGCATAGGGCGGACGAACGACGCGGCCATGCAGCATGCCCGGCACGCGCATGTCGTGAACATAGACCAGTTCACCGGTCGCCTTCGCCGGCAGATCGACGCGCGGCACGGATTGGCCGACAATGCTATAGGCATCGACAGACTTCACGGGAACATCATCGGCCAGTTCAAGCTGGATCGACTCGCCCGCAATCAGTTCGCCATAGCTGACGCTGCGATTGTCCTTGCCGCGGACCAGGCCGTCCTCGATGAGGAGTCCTTCGACGGGAAGCTCCAGCCGCTCCGCCGCGCGCGCGATCAGGAATTGCCGCGCCTGCGCGGCGGCCTTGCGCAACGGCACGGCGGTAATCTGGATCGTTTCGCTCGCGATCGTCGCGCCCTGATTGGGGACCAGCGAAGTATCGCCTAGCACGACGACGACACGCGCAAAGGACACGTCAAGCTCTTCGGCGACGATCTGGCCGAGCGCGGTGCGGATGCCGGTGCCGAGATCGACATGGCCGTTATAGGCGGTGACCGATCCGTCGGCGGTGATCCTGATGAAGGTTTCGAACTTGACGGCCTCGACCGGCGAAGCGGGACGAACGACGGAGAGCGTTCCCCGCATCCGTTCGCGATTCTCTGTCGTGTCGGGTGCCGTCATCACGCCTGCGCCTCAACGGCACGGCCTGCCGCGCGCATTGCCGCCCGCACGATCTCGATGTGGGCGCCGCAGCGGCAGAGATGATGGCGCAACGCTTCGAGCACCTCGTCGTCCGACGGGTGAGGGGAACGCAACAACAGCGCCTTGGTCGCGATGATCATGCCGTTGAGGCAATAGCCGCATTGCGCGGCCTGCTCCTGAATGAAAGCCTGCTGCACGGGATCGGGATGCTCGCGCGTGCCAAGGCCCTCGAGCGTCACGATGTCGCGCCCGGCGCACCCCTCGATCGGGATCACGCAGGAGCGCGCGGCAATGCCGTCGATCAGCACCGCACAGGCTCCGCATTCGCCGAGCCCGCAGCCATATTTCGGTCCGTTCAAGGCGAGGTCGTTGCGCAGGACGTAAAGCAATGCGGTGTCGGGCGCGGCGTCGACATCGCGGGTCTTGCCGTTGACGGTCAGGCGCATCGTGCTCTGCGTCATGCTCCCCTAAGCCTTCGTTGCGCTGCAAACTGCGCTGGATGCTTCCGAAAGATACCGTTTGTGTACAAACGTGCAAGCCGCGCGATCCCGCGCTGCAGTACGCTGCTCGCTTTATGAACAGGGCGGCGAGGCAAATGAGGTATTATGCGGCAAGTCGGGCCGTTCGCCGCAAGGGCGGCTTGACAGCGTTTCCGTCCGCGCGCAAAATCATTCGTGTACGAACAAAGTGATCGGGCCACGAAGAAGCGGCGCCGATCGGCGCCTTCTCGATTGCAGGCTTGTTCATGACCGATGCGACCGTTGCCGGTGGCGACAAGATCCGCTGCGATGCCTGTCCGGTGATGTGCTACATCAAGCCGGGCGCAGCCGGCGCGTGCGATCGCTATGCCAATCACAATGGCGAACTGGTGCGCGTCGATCCGCACATCGTGCTGGAGCAGACGGTATCGCATGGCGGCCGGCTGGTGCCGTTCCAGGCCGGCGGCGATTGGGACGGCAAGATCGTTCATGAGCCGAACGTCTTCGTGACCGCGATCGGCGCCGGCACCACCTATCCCGATTACAAGCCGGCGCCCTTCATCGTGTCCTCGGAAATCGATGGCATCGACATGGTCACGGTCGTGACCGAGGGCATTTTCAGCTATTGCGGCGTCAAGGTGAAGATCGACACCGACCGCTATCTCGGCCCCGAGACGGCAACCGTCCGCGCGGAAGGCGAGGCGATCGGCCATGTGACGACCAGCGAATACGGCTCGCAGATGCTCTCCCTCGGCGGCGTGCATCACCTGACCGGCGGCTCCAAGAAGGAAGGCCGTGTCACCTGCGACGCGCTGATGGACCTCTCCAACTGCAAGCCGGTTGAACTGACCATCGACGGCGGCGCCACCGTCGTGGTGCAGGCTGGCTATCCTCCCATCGTCAACGGCATTGCCGAAGAGCGCATGCGGGTGGGCTGCGGCTCGGCGACGATCGGCATGTTCGCCAAGCAGTGGCATGGCAAGGTCGATGAGGTCGTAGTCGTGGACGACCACATCACCGGCGTTCTCTCAGAGCACCAGGCGGGCAAGCTGCTCGATATTCCCGATACCGGGATCAAGATGAAGGGGCGGCGTTCGACGCCGGGCCGTTACTTCCAGGTCGCCGATCCCGGCACCGGCTGGGGCGGCACCAATATTTCCGATCCGCTGTCGGTGCTCGGGCCGTTCAACCCGAAGGAGGCGCGGCCCGGCCTGACCATGCTCATGGTCTCGACCACGGGCGAGCACGCGGCCTATTACGAGCTTGATGAAGCGCTGCGGCCGATCGAAAAGCAGATGCCGCCCGATCTTCGGTTCTCGGTCGAGCGTATCCAGGAGAATTGCGAGCCGGCGCTATGCACGGTGTTGTTCATGGGCGGCGCCGGCGGCTCGCTGCGCGCCGGCGTCACCGACAATCCGGTGCGGCTGACGCGCTCGGTCAAGGACGCGCTGACGCGGGTCACCAGCGGCGGCGCCCCAGTTTATGTCTGGCCGGGCGGCGGCATCACCTTCATGGTCGATGTCACGCAGATGCCGGCGGGTGCCTTTGGTTATGTACCGACGCCGGCGCTGGTGGCGCCGATCGAGTTCACGCTGCGGCTCTCGGATTACGCCGCGCTCGGCGGCCACATGGATCACGTCCGCCCGCTGGCGTCGCTGCGGGACAACACTGAAACCCGCCCGATGCCTTACATGCCGGGATGGCGCGCATGAAACGGCTTCCGCAAATCGCGCTTCTTCCTGACGGCAAACGGCTGCATTTGCAGGACGGCCCGATCGATCTGATCATTGAGGCAAAGGGCAGGGAAGGCGACGTGCGGGCCGCTTACGATGCCGCGGCGCGACGCTTTACCGGCTTGCTCGATGAACTCTGCGCGGAACTGGCTGAACTGCGAAGGGCCACCGATCCGGTTCGATGCCCGCTGAAAGGGGGCGTCGCGCGCCGCATGCATGCGGCTGTGGCGCCGTTTGCCACGGCTGCCTTCATCACGCCGATGGCGGCGGTGGCGGGCAGCGTCGCGGAAGAAATTTTGGGCGCCATGCTTGCCGCGGCACCGCTCGACCGCGCTTACGTCAATAATGGCGGTGACATAGCGCTGCATCTCGCCGGTGGTGAGCAATTCAGCGTCGGCCTGTTGGATCGGCCCGACCGGCATGGCCTGATGCGAACGATTGATATTGGCACCGACGATCCGGCGCGCGGCATTGCGACCAGCGGACGGCACGGTCGTAGTTTCTCGCTCGGGATCGCCGACGCCGCCACCGTGCTGGCGAAAACGGCGTCGCAAGCGGATGCTGCCGCAACCGTTATCGCCAATGCTGTCGATCTGCCCGGTCATCCCGCTATCATCCGTTGCGCGGCGAATGAATTGCAGCCCGACAGCGACCTCGGCGCGCGCCTTGTCACCCGTGATGTCGGCCCGCTCCGGGAGAACGAGATCGACGAGGCGTTGACGGCAGGGGTCAGCCGGGCACAACAATTGCTTGCGGCGGGATTGATCGAGGGTGCGGCCTTGCGTCTACTAGGTGAGACGGCCGTGGTGGGTGCAACAGGCATCAAGGCAGCCGCGTTGCCGGCGTTTCATGAGAGCGCACTTGAAAGAATAGCGCATGTTTGATCGGGAGCGAGGCTGACAATGAGCGCGATCATTCGCAAGATCGTCACGGTGGTCGAGGAGACCCATCTCGAGATGGGACAGAAGGTTGCGCCGCCGACGCGGCGTGCCGCAGCGATTGCCGTGATCGAGAATCCCTTTGCAGGCCGGTATGTCGAGGACCTTTCGCCCTTGATCGAAATCGGCGAGGAACTCGGCGATCTGCTCTCGAAGAAGGCCGTGGCGGCGCTCGGCATCGACGGCGCCAAGGCGCACAGCTACGGCAAGGCCGCAGCCGTCGGCGAAAACGGCGAACTCGAACATGCGGCCGCCATCCTGCATCCGAAGATGGGTGCGCCGGTACGCAAGGTATTAAGCAAGGGCGCGGCGCTGATCCCGTCGTCGAAGAAGCGCAGCGGCCCGGGGACGACGCTCGATATCCCGCTCGGCCACAAGGACGCGGCCTTCGTACGCAGCCATTTCGACGGCATGGAAGTGCAGATCAACGATGCGCCGCGCGCCAACGAGATCATGGTCGCGGTGGCGGTTACCGACAGCGGCAGGCCGTTGCCGCGCGTCGGCGGATTGACGGTTTCGGAAGTCAAAGGCGAAGACGGTTTGCGATAGTTTCACAGTACATTGGAGGTAGGGATGCGACGTAGACACGTACTTGGAGCAGGTTTGGCGATCGCGGTGGCGGGCATGGCCGGCAGCGCCATGGCGCAGAGCGAAATCAAGATCGGCGAGATCAACAGCTACTCGCTGTTGCCTGCCTTCACCGAGCCCTATCGCAAGGGCTGGCAGCTAGCGGTCGAGGAAGTCAACGCGGCGGGCGGCATCAACGGCAAGAAGCTCGTGGTCATCTCCAAGGATGATGGCGGCAAGCCGGCGGATGCGCAGACCGCGGCCAACGAACTGGTGTCGAGCGAGAACGTGGCGATGCTGACCGGCACGTTCCTGTCCAACATCGGTCTGGCCGTCAGCGATTTCGCCAACCAGAAGAAAGTCTTCTTCCTCGCGGCGGAACCGCTGACCGACGCCATCACCTGGGCCAAGGGCAACCGCTATACGTTCCGCCTGCGCCCTTCCAACTACATGCAGGCGGCGATGCTGGCTGAAGCAGCCGCGAAGCTGCCGGCCAAACGCTGGGCGACGATTGCGCCGAACTATGAATACGGCCAGTCGGCAGTCGCGGTATTCAAGAAGCTGATGTCGGAGAAGCGGCCCGATATCCAGTGGGTCGACGAGCAGTGGCCTCCGTTTGGCAAGATCGATGCGGGTCCAGTCGTCCAGGCGCTCGCCGCTGCCAATCCAGAGGCGATCCTCAACGTTACCTTTGGTGCGGACCTCGTCAAGTTCGTGCGTGAAGGCAATACCCGCGGCCTGTTCAAGGATCGCGCGGTGGTGAGCTTCCTGACCGGCGAGCCGGAATATCTCGATCCGCTGAAAGAGGAGACACCGCAGGGATGGATCGTCACGGGTTACCCCTGGTACGACATCAAGACGCCGGACCATGACAAGTTCCTCAAAGCCTATCAGGCCAAGTACAACGACTATCCGCGCCTCGGTTCGATCGTGGGCTACCAGACCATCAAGGCCGCTGCAGCGATCCTTGCGAAAGCCAATTCGACCGATCCGGAGAAGCTGATCGCCGCCACCGAAGGCCTGTCGATGCCGTCGCCGTTCGGCGAGATTACCTTCCGCAAGATCGATCACCAGTCGACGCTTGGCGCCTATGTCGGCAAGACCGCGCTGAAGGACGGCAAGGGCGTGATGGTAGACTCGGTCTATCGCAAAGGTTCGGATTATCTGCCGAGCGACGCGGAAGTCGGAAAGCTTCGCCCGAAGGAGTGATGCTCGCTGTTCTCCCTCGCCCCGCTCTTGCGGGGAGAGGGTCGGGGTGAGGGGCTCTCTCCGCTAGTCGTATACCGATTGATGGACCTGTACCCCCTCACCCGGAATTCAGGCTGGCGCTTGAATTCCGACCTCTCCCCGCAAGCGGGGCGAGGTTAAGTCGAGCCTCGCAAACGTCGACCTAATCTGACGCGATTGCACCAACCCGGACCGCCCATGGCCTTCTACTTCGTTCAGTTCCTGACCGGTCTTGCCAGCGCGGCGTCGCTGTTCCTGGTCGCGTCGGGGCTGTCGATCATCTTCGGCGTGACGCGGATCGTGAACTTTGCCCATGGCGCGTTCTACATGCTCGGCGCCTATGTCGCGTTCACGCTGACCGAGCGCTTCTCCGGTGCGTTCGGCTTCTGGGGCGGCATTGTCGTCGCGGCGCTGGTCGTGGCCGCCGTCGGCGTGCTGGTCGAGATGGTGCTGCTGCGGCGGATCTACCACGCGCCGGAACTGTTCCAGTTGCTCGCAACATTTGGCCTGACCTTGATGGTCCAGGATATCGTGGTGCTGATCTGGGGGCCGGACGATCTGCTCGGCCGCCGTGCGCCGGGCTTCAAGGGCGCAGTCGATTTCTTCGGCCAGAATATTCCGAGCTACGATCTGTTCCTGATCGCGCTCAGTCCGGTCGTGCTCGGCGGGCTCTGGCTGTTGTTCCAGCGCACGCGCTGGGGCGTGCTGGTGCGCGCCGCGACGCAGGACCGCGATATGGTGGCGGCGCTCGGCGTCAATCAGAAATGGCTGTTCACCAGCGTATTTGCGCTCGGCGTCTTTCTCGCAGCCCTCGGCGGCGCGCTGCAGATCCCGCGCGATGCCGTGCATCATGCGCTGGACCTGCGCATCATCGTCGATGTGTTCGTCGTGGTGGTGATCGGCGGGCTCGGCAGCATCATCGGCGCCTTCGTTGCCGCCGTGCTGGTGTCCGAACTCAATGCCTTCGGCATTCTCATTTTCCCGAAGATCTCCATCATCCTGGTATTTTTGGTGATGGCGGTCGTGCTGATCGTGCGTCCCTGGGGCCTGTTCGGCAAGCCGGAAGCCGCCGCGCGCCGCACGCCGGGGCTGACCGTCAATCCGTGGCGGCCGCTGACCGCGGGCGAGCGGTTGATGTCGATCGGCGCGCTGGTCGCAGCCGCGATGCTGCCGCTGTTGGCAGGCAATTACGCGCTCACCGTCGGCTCGGAGATCGCAATCTTTGTGATCTTCGCCGCCAGCCTGCATTTCCTGATGTCGGTCGGCGGGCTCGCCTCGTTCGGCCATGCGGCCTATTTCGGGCTTGGCGCCTATGGCGTGGCGTTCCTCGCCAAGGCGGCGGGATTGCCGATGATCGTCTCGCTGCTGCTCGGCCCGCTGCTGGGGCTGTTGGGCGCCGCCGTGTTCGGCTTCTTCGCCGTGCAGCTTTCCGGCGTCTATTTCGCGATGCTGACGCTCGCCTTTGCGCAGATCGTCTGGTCGATCGCATTCCAGTGGGTCACCGTGACCGGCGGCGACAACGGCATTTTGGGCGTCTGGCCGGAGAAGTGGGCCGCGGGCCCGGCGAATTTCTACTGGCTGTCGCTCGGCATCGCCGCGCTCGCGGTCACCGTGCTGCGCGTCATCGTGTTCTCGCCGTTCGGCTTTGCGTTGCGCGCGACGCGGGATTCGCCGCTGCGTAGCGAAGCGATCGGCATCAACGGCAAGCGCGTGCAATGGACGGCCTTCGTCATATCAGGCACGGTCGCAGGCATCGGCGGCGCGCTGTTCGCCTACCTGAAGGGAAGCGTCTTCCCCGACAGCCTCGGCATCTCGCTGTCGGTCGATGCGCTGGTCATGGTGCTGCTCGGCGGCGTCGAGACGGTTTCCGGCGCTGTCATCGGCGCCATCGTGTTCAAGGCGGCCAACATCTGGCTGGTCAGCCAGACCGATCTCTCCAAGCTGGTGCTCGGCGGCTTCATCGTGCTGATGGTGGTGGCTTTCCCCAAGGGCATCGTCGGCACGCTGGAGGTAATCTGGAATCGCCGGCGGTCCTCCGAAGACAAGCAATCCGCGCTTGCTACCTCCCGGGTCGAGGTTGCCGAATGAGCATGGTCCCCACATTGCTGGCGGTCGAGGGCCTCAGCAAATCCTATGGCGGCGTCCATGCCGTGCGCGGTGTGTCGTTCGAATTGCGCGCGGGTGAAATCCTGGCGCTGATCGGGCCCAACGGCGCGGGCAAGAGCACGTGTTTCGATATGCTCAACGGCCAGAACACACCGGACAGCGGCCGGATCACGCTGCTCGGCGAGGAGACGGTGGGCCGGAAACCGCGCGCAATCTGGCGGCTCGGCGTCGGGCGCACGTTCCAGATCACCGCAACGTTCCCGACCATGACCGTGCGCGAAAACGTCCAGGTCGCGCTGGTGTCCTATGGCAGGCAATTGTTCAATCTGTGGGGCTCGACTGCGAGCTACGCGCGCGACGAGGCCGGGCGGCTGCTCGATCTCGTCGGCATGGGCGCCTATGCCGGGCGTCCGTGCGGCGAACTCGCCTATGGCGATCTCAAGCGGCTGGAGCTTGCGATCGCGCTCGCCAACCAGCCGAAACTGTTGCTGATGGACGAGCCGACCGCCGGCATGGCGCCGCGCGAGCGGATCGAACTGATGCGGCTCACCGCGCGGATCGCCCGCGAGCAGTCGATCGGCGTGCTGTTCACCGAGCACGACATGGACGTGGTGTTCGAACATGCCGATCGCATCCTGGTGCTCAACCGCGGCAGCCTGATCGCCGAAGGCTCGCCTGAGCAAGTCCGCGGCAACCCGCAGGTGCGCGCGATCTATCTCGGTGAGGGCCTGGTTTACGATGCGCGTCACCGCGAGGGAGCCGGCGCATGAAGCTGCAGGTCGCCGATCTCAACAGTTTTTATGGTCCGGCGCATATCCTGTTCGATATCGCGCTCGAGGTGGGCGATGGCGAGGTAGTGGCGCTGCTCGGGCGTAACGGCGCCGGCAAGTCGACCACGTTTCGTTCGATCGTCGGCCTGGTCGAGAATCGTTCGGGGCGGGTTGTCTTCGAAGGCAAGGATGTCTCGCGGGAGCCGACGCATGCGATCGTGCGCGGCGGGCTCGGCTATGTGCCGGAAGAGCGGCGGATCTTCACGGACCTGACGGTGGAAGAGAATCTCGAAGTCGGCCGCCAGCCGAAGCGGTCCAATGCGCCGCAGTGGACGCGCGAAAAGCTGTTCACGCTGTTTCCCAATCTCGGTGAAATGCGCAACCGCCCGGGTGGACGCATGAGCGGCGGTGAGCAGCAGATGCTGACGATTGCGCGAACCCTGATGGGTAATCCGTCGCTGGTCTTGCTCGATGAACCCTCGGAAGGGCTGTCGCCAAAAATCGTCGAGCAGATGGTCGAGGCCATCCTCGCGATGAAGCGCGAAGGCGTCAGCATCGTGGTCTCCGAGCAGAACCTGCATTTCGCGCGGTTGATCTCCGACCGCGCCTACATCATCGAGCGTGGCAAGATCTGCTTCGGCGGCACGATGGCGGAACTCGATGCGCGGCCGGACATCCGGGACGCGCATCTGTCGCTGTAAGCGGCTGGCAAGGGAAGGGATTTGGGGGCGCAGATGGCAAGGAGTGTTTCGCCGAAACGAGCCGTCAAGCCGGCGCGGCCGTCCTACATTCTCGACGAGCAGATCGGCTTCATCCTGCGCCAGGTCTGGCAACGCCATGCCACTATCTTCGCCCGCGAGATCGGCATCAACCTGACGTCGGCGCAATGGGCGGCGCTGGCAAAATTGACCGAGACCGGGCCGTGCTCGCAGAACCTGCTTGGACGGCTGACGGCGATGGACGTCGCCACCATCAAGGGTGTGATCGATCGCCTTACCGCGCGCGGCCTGACCGAGACCAGTCCGGACCCCGAGGACGGCCGCCGGCTGTTGGTGAGCCTGACGCGGGCCGGCCAGCAATTGGCCGAGAAGGCGGCGCCGAACGCGCTGGCGATCAGCCGCGAGACGCTGGCGCCGCTCGATGCAAAGGAGCGCGAAATCCTGATGGAGCTGTTGAACAAATTGCGCTGAAAGGCGGCTTCCGCGTCAGCTCAGGTTCAGCACCAGTGCGATCGCACCCACCAGGATCAGACTGACGGCCCAAATCGTATCCAGATTGAACCAGCTCTGCGATATGAATTTGAGACCGAGATAGCGATACGCGAGCCACGCGCAACACCCGCCGGCGGCGATCATCGCGGTGGCGTGGACAATGGCAACCAGCACGGCCATGCCGAGATTGGCATTGATCAGCGTGCCGGCGGCCTCGTGGCCGCGGTCGAGTTCAGCCTCCCGGCAGAGCCCGAGATAGATCGGCACCAGCATCAGCGCCGCGCCATGCGCGAGCGCGACGGCAAAGGACCAAAGCCCCAATTGCGCCGGTGATATCCGCGCCAGCGCTCGTGGATGCCTTCGGTTGGCAAGCCGGAAAAGACCGAAGGCGATGACGAGCAGGCTGGCGCCGATCTGTATCGTGCGCTGCCATTCGACGACGGTAACGAGCAGCGCGAAGGGCAGGATCACCAGCAGCATCGCGAGCAGATGGCCGGCCGTCAGCGGCCCAAGCGCGGCCACCAGCGCCCGCGGGCTCTTCTCCATCAACCCGGCCGAAACGGCGAGCGGCCACCCCATGCCCGGATTGACGCCATGGTAGAGGCCGCTCGCGATCACAGCCAGCCAGAGCCAGGCAGGTGTCCAATAGGCTGTGCTCAAACTCAAACCGACGGATAGCAGAACGAGTCAGTCGAACAGTCACCGCCGTCGAGTCGGATTTGATGTGAGCGGTAACCGTCAGGGAAATTGACCCAATAGTCTCTTGCCAGCTCGAGGCCACCGTCCGGCTTCGCATTGGCCATCACCATCGCACCAGGCACGCCGTCGGGATAGAATTGGTTATCCCACGTCGAGTAGAGCGAGTTGGTCCAGTACACCCGCTTGCCGTCGCGGCTGATCTCGACCATCTGCGGACCGCCGCCAAAGGCCTTGCCGTTCGGATGCGGTGTGCGGCGCGCGATGCCGCCGATGTGCACCGAGCCTGCAAGCTTCGGCTTTCGCGGATCCCTGACATCGTATTGACGCATCTCGCCGGTGCCCCAGCAGGCGACGTAGAGGAATTTGTCGTCCATCGACAGGTCGATGTCCGATACCAGCGGCGGCACGGCGCCGAACCCTTGCAGAAGCGGCGGCAGTTGCTCCTTCGCCGCGGGTTCGGGCGGGATCGTCGCCGTCTTCTCGATGTGAAACTTGCCGCCCTCGCGCCACCAGGTCCAGATCGAGCCTTCGAGGTTGGTGGTGTCGACCACGACGCCGAGGAAGCCGTATTCGCGAACCGGATCGTGCGCGGGCCGTACTTCCAGCGCCATCTGATGGTTGGCGCCGAGATCGATGGTCTGGACGTTGCGCCGGGCGCGCAGATCCCAGAAGTGGATCCGATGGCCGTATTTGTTGGAGAGCAGATCTTCCGCCACGATGCCGTTCTCGAACTGCGGCGGCAACGCCCACTCGCTCGTCACCATGTAGTCGCGCGGCAGGTTCCACCAGAAGTCATAGTGCAGCGTCTGCGGACCGCGATCGAGCTCCCATCGTCCGAGTACCTCGAACGTCTCGCAATCCATGATGAAGACGCCGGGCGGTCCATCGGTGCCGTTCTTGCCGCCGCCGCCGAGTGTAGAGACGTAAATGCCCTCCGGCCCGCAATGAACCGTGTGCGGCCGCGAGTATCCGGTCTTCTTGAAGATTTCCTCCGGCTCGATGATCTTGTGGATCGCCGCCCTGGTGGGGTCTGGCTTGGTATCGACGATGTAGATGCGGGATGACCGCATGCCGGGGATGATGAGATAGCGGCGTTCGAGGAACGTGTGTCCGGTCAGCGGCGACAGCGACGACGAGCAGGCGTTCCAACCGAAATGGTGAAACTCATCGCCCTTGTTGGGCATCGTCACGGTATGGACGACCTGGCTGTAGTTCTGGGAATTCGGATTGACGTCGATGACGGCCAATGCGTCCGGCTTTGAAGCGTCCGGGCTGAGCAGCACCGTGTAGGCGAAGCTCTCCGGCGGAGCTTCCATGGCAAGCTTTGGCGAAGCGTGAAAGGTGGGGTCGGGCCGAATGTTCATCGTACTGCCTCCCTGTTTGCCTCGATGTTCAGCAACACGGCTCGGCGGCATGCAGCAAGAAATCACCCGGCGCATTGAGTTCCTCTCGCGAGTGCCGCCGGCCGGGGTTTTGCCCTTCGACCATACACCGCAATGCGGTCTGGCGAAAATAACGATGGTGACACCGGCCCTTCACGCGTCGGCGCGGCTTCGATCAGCACCGTTCCGCTCGCGACCATTTGCAGGGGGACGCCATGCGTATGCGTGGTCCGCGCTCCTTCCCGAGCAATCGGGTGTGGCGCCATATCGGGCGCGTCTCGTAAAACCATTGTTACGGTTGACTTCATATCCAACGATTTGATAACATCGTTATCATGAACAAGCCCGCCGCCGTCGCAAAGGACTGGTCTGATATCGTGAAGGGGGCGAAGCGCGAGCTTCTGCTGCGTGCCGCGCGCGACGAATTCGCCGAGCAAGGGTTGGAAGGCGCCACCATGCGCGGCATCGCGGTTCGCGCCGGCTGCACGACAGGCGCGATCTATCCGCTGTTCGACAGCAAGGAGGCGATCTATGCCGAATTGCTGAAGCAGTCGCTGGCGGCGCTCGATGTCTATGTCGCCGATGCTGTTGCTGCCGCGCGGACGCCGGAAGCGCAGGTCGAGGCGGCCTGCGGCGCCTTTCTGAACTACTACCTCGATCACCGCTTCGAGATCAATCTGGGCCTCTATGCGTTCCGCGGCCTCAAACGATTGGGCGTCGGCAAGCCGTCGGATGAGGAACTCAACCAGGCGCTATGGAAGGTGCTGGAACGCATCGCCCTGCCGCTGACCGAGGTCCGCGGCCTCAAGCCTTCAGAGGTTCGGCCGTGGGTGGCGCTGCTCACCAGCCAGATGATCGGCGCGCTCGTGCTGCAGATCGCGGGCCGGCTGGATTTTCTGCAAACCGGCGCGCAGACGCTGCTGCGCATGATGCTGGCGCAGTGTCTTGCGCCGCAGGCGTCGAAGAACGTGAAGGCCGCACGCAAGTCAAGACAGTAGGGGAGTAGGCGAAATGGTCCGGATCGAGAAGCAGGGCGCGGTGTGGACCGTCATCCACAGCCGGTTTGCGGAAGCGCGCAACGCGATGGACCCCGTCAGCGCGGACGCGCTGGTGCAAGCCTTCAAGGAATTCGACGCCGACGATTCCGCAAGCGTTGCGGTGCTGTGGGGCGAGGGCGGCGCGTTCTGCGCCGGCTGGGATCTCAAATTCGCCAGCACGCTCTCTGATCGCGAGGCCTTCCAGCACCACGTCGTCGATGGCCTGGCGTTCCCCACCGGCGCCAACCCCGCGCCGCGCGGTCCGCTCGGGCCGACGCGGCTGGAACTATCGAAGCCGGTGATCGCCGCGGTGGAGGGGCCGGCCGTGGCCGGCGGCATGGAGCTCGCGCTGTGGTGCGATATCCGCGTGATGGCCGAGAGCGCCTATTTCGGCGTCTATTGCCGGCGCTGGGGAATCCCGCTGCTGGACGGCGGCAGCGTGCGTCTGGCGCGTCTGGTCGGGCAGGGCCGCGCGATGGAAATCATTTTGACCGGGCGCAAGGTGCCGGCAGACGAAGCGCTGCGCATCGGCATGTGCGAGCAGGTCGTCGAGAGCGGTGGCGCCCGCGCCGCGGCCGAAGCGATGGCGCGCGAGATCGCGCGGTTTCCGCAAGCGGCGGTCCGGGCCGATCGGCGCTCGGTGGTCGAGACGTATGGCCTGCCGGTCCGCGAAGCGTTGCGGCAGGAATGGTCGAACGGCGTCGAAGCCATTTTCAAGGAAGGCGCGAACGGCGCGGCGCGCTTTGCCGGCGGCAAGGGGCGCCACGGCGACTTTGCCAAGATCTGATTTCTTTTCCAGGGGAGCCGCACATGGCCAAAGTCCTCTACGAGCGCGACGGCCGCATCGCGCGCATCACGTTGAACCGGCCGGAAGTCATGAATGCGATCGACGACGAACTGCCCGGCGCGCTCGCCGACGCGGTCGCGCGCGCCGACAACGATCCGGGTGCGCATGTGATCGTGCTCGCCGGCGCCGGCCGGGCCTTCTGCGCCGGATATGACCTGACGGCTTACGCCTCCGGCGACAGGGCCAACCGCTATACGCAGGAAATGCCGTGGGATCCGATGCAAGATTACGCTGGTATGTCCGACAATACCGACAAGTTCATGAGCCTGTTTCGTTCGAAGCGGCCGGTGATCTGCAAGGTGCACGGTTTTGCGGTGGCCGGCGGCTCTGATATCGCGCTTTGTTCCGATATGATCGTGATGGCGGAGGATGCCCGCATCGGCTATCCGCCGGTTCGGGTCTGGGGCTGTCCGACGACCGCCATGTGGGTCTATCGGCTCGGCGCCGAGAAGGCCAAGCGTATGCTGTTCACTGGCGACAAGATCACGGGCATTGAAGCGGCGGCGCTCGGTCTCGTGCTGAAAGCGGTTCCGCCCGACAGGCTCGACGACGAGGTAGACGCGCTCGCGCACCGGATGGCGACGGTGCCGCAGAACCAGCTCATGATGCAGAAGCTGATGGTCAACCAGGCGCTCTACAACATGGGGCTGATGGGGACGCAGATGATCGCGACCGTGTTCGACGGCATCACCCGGCATTCGCCCGAGGGGCTGAACTTCAAGCGGCGCTCGGAGGAAAAGGGCTGGAAACACGCCGTCGACGAACGCGACCAAGGCACCTTCGACTGGACCACCAATCAGCCGATCACGCAGAACAGGTAATTCGCGGCTCAGCTGTTTCTACTTGATCGTTACGGTAATTTTCTGCGAGACCACTGGAGGATTAAACGGAAAGTGGTCGGCATCCCCCAGCACGAGCTGGAGCGTGTGCTTGCCCGGTGGAAGTTCGATCCGCGCTTCGGTCTGGCCCGCCCCGAAATGAAGGTGGGATTTGTCCTGCGGGATCGGTTCGTTCGGATTGAGCGGCTCATTCACGTCGACCAGAAGATGGTGGTGGCCGCTGTTCGGGTAGGTGTCGCCGGCGTGGGTTACGCCCATGTTACGCAGACCGAAACGGCACCAGAATCCGCCTCTGATGGTGGTGCCGTTCTGGGGCCACACGAAATACACAAGGGCATCTTTCGGCGCGGACTTTCCTTGAGCGTACGCGGGGAATGGCGCGCAAGTGAGCGCCGCTGATAGAACGATCCACCGCATGAATTTCATGACCGTCCTCTTTGACGCTCCCTAAGGGGATAGCGCGACGCGGAACCCGTGAGTGGGATATCGCACGTTGGTGTCATAGTTGCCGCGGTTTGCTGTCCGGGCATAGTTCGCGTCTTTCCTCCAGGAGCCGGAGCGGATGACGTGCGAGGGACATTCGTTCTCGACCCACGCTGATCCGTCCGATGGAGCGCCTTGATAGTTTCTGTGCCAGCAGTCTTCGACCCATTGGTCGACGGCGCCGCCCATGTCGAACAGCCCAAACGGATTTGGCTTCAGGCTGCCGACCTTGGCCGGCTGGTCGCTGGCTGGAATATCGCTGCAGTTCCTGCAATTGACCATGCCCGGCTGAAACTGGTCGCCCCACCAGTATCTGGTCTGCGTGCCGCCGCGCGCTGCATATTCCCATTCGGCCTCGCTCGGCAGTCGATACGGCTTGCGCGTGGTTTCCGCGAGCCACGCGACATACTGCCTTGCATCGCTCCAGCTTACGTTTGCAACAGGCGCATCGTCTTTTCCGGTCGCGGTAAATCCGCAGGCCTTTGCGCCGGCGCATGCGTTCCATTCCTGTACCGAGACAGGAAATTTCCCGATCGCAAACGGCTTGACCGTTACCTGACGGACCGGTTTTTCCGAAACGTCCTCATTGCTGCCCATCGCGAAGCTGCCGCCCCGGAGCGAGACCATCTCGGGTTCTCGAATCGAGGCGGCCGCCGGCGTCGCGGGTTGCCTCGCAGGTGGGGCGGGAGAGGCGGAAGGCGGTAGCGGCGCGGCCTGTCTGGGTGCTGGCGACGGCTCGGGCTGAGGAGCGGCCTGCTGCTGCGTCGGGGCCACTGTCGGTGCGGGCTGGGCGGGCGGCGCTGGTCGTTTTGCGACGGGCGTCTTCTGCACTTCAGCCGGAGGTGAAACGGGGGCTGAAGCCAGATTTGGCAGCTTGCCGAACTGAAAGAGCATGTACCAGAGCGCGCCGGCCGCAACGAGCAGCAGCGCAAGGCTCAGCAAGAAGATCAGAACTCCTTCGCGACGCCTCCGGTTTTGCTGAAGCGCAGCCGGATCGGAGAGCACGCGATAGACCCGCACCGGGTCGGTGATGTTCTTGACGTGGCGATCGCCGAGCAACTCGTATCCGCAAACCAGTTTGTGCTTTATCTGTTCGTAGATGCCGCCGGAGATAAAGACTTCGCCGGGCCGGGCGATGCCTTCGAGCCGCGTGGCAATGTTGACGCCGTCGCCGTAGACGTCGTCTGTTTCGATGATGACATCGCCGAGATTGACGCCAATTCGATACTCGATCCAATGATGCTTCGGTAGTGCCGCGTTGCGTCCCACCAGATTTTGCTGAATCACGATGCTGCAGCGAACGGCTTCGACGGGGCTGTCGAAAATCGCTATGAACCCGTCGCCGGTGGTTTTAACAAGCCTGCCGTGATGCTCCATGATGCTGGGTTCGATGAGATCGCGCTCGATGCGCTTGACACGGTTGTGCGTGCCTTCTTCGTCGATCTGCATCAGGCGGCTATAGCCGGAGATATCGCCTGCCACGATGGCCGCAAGGCGCCGTGGCATTGGATCGCGCGGTGGCGTGCCAAATCGGCCTGACTTGATGTCACGAATCTGGGCCATGATTGTTCCAAAACTGCAAAATGACAGTCTGAGGCAAACAATCTTTCCAGCGCCGATAGCGTAGCATACTAGGGGCTGCAAGCAACAGTACGGCGGTTCCACGCGGGGTGGACCAGCGTCATGGCGCTTACGAGAATGAGTCGCCCAGCATGTATCCAGGTTCAACAGAATTCGCGCTGGAACTTCAGACCCCGATACCGATCAGCGAGCCACGCGCTTGCGTGGCTCAATCCCGTCCCGGCCATTTGGCGCGATACCGAATCTCGCTGCCGTCGGCCGCTGATTGCCAAGGCCCAAGCTCCGATGCGTGCGGCGCTTTGCTTGGTAGTCCGATGGGGTAGAGCCGGTCGGGCTGGCCGTCGATCTTTACCTCCAACTGCCGGTGCGCGGTGCGGAACGCCAGTTCGACATCGCCGGCGATCACCGGCCTGTCACCATCGCTACGGAACTGGTTGAAGCGTGGCTCACCCGGCATGCGGTTGATATCGGTCTGCAGTTCGACCGCCATGTCGCGGGCAGCATTCGGCAATGCCGCTCCGGCGGGGAGGCGAACTTCAAAGACCAGGATCGGATTGGCGGCATTCGGATTGAGCCAGGGCGTGGCTGATGTGACCGCGTAGACATAGTACGCCGTGCCAGCGGCGACACAGAGTACGATCAACGCACCAAATGCCTTAAAACTATTGCCGGCAAGGCTGCCGGCATTGTCGCCGCCGCGCATCCGCATTCCGAGCGTCGTGCCGGTCACCAGGCCTGCGATCGCGCCGGCCGGAGCAAACACGAACAGCGCCAGCAGGCCGGAGCCGACCGGATCGGCCCGGTTTCCGAAGCCCGCGAGCTCGAGCATCAGCAGCGTGCCGACAAACCCGATGACTGCGCCGACAACCCCGCCGGCAATTTGCAGCGAATTCTTCACGTAATTCTCTATGACCTGGATGGTGCGCGATGCGAGGCAGGCAGCTGCAATGGCAGCCCGCATTTTAGACGGCGCGAACCGGCAATTAGTTCATCGAAATGCAATCGGTCCATCGGACCGCGCGATCGAGCCCATTTCCGGTCAATGCCCGATGATAATCTCCGGCACCTTGCCCGCCGGCGGCGTGTTGCGGCTGCGCTGGGTCCGGACGATGCCGTCGATGATGGTCATGCCGATGCCGGGAAGGTCCCCGAGCTGCACGCTCTCCAGGATGTTTTTGCCGGGCGAGTGCTGCGCCTTGTCCATCAGGACGAAGTCGGCGGAGCGGCCGACTTCGATGATGCCGCAGTCCAGCTCGCGCATGCGCGCGGTGTTGCCGGTCGCCAGGCAGAAGGCGAGTTCGGCGGGCAGGTCGCCGAGCGAGGACAGCATCGAGACCATGCGCAAGATGCCGAGCGGCTGCACGCCGGAGCCGGCCGGCGCGTCCGTGCCGAGGATCACGCGGTGCAGATCGCCCATCTCGCGCGCGGTGCGCAGCGTGAACAGCGCCGAGCGTTCGTTGCCGTTGTGAACCAGCTCCAGCCCGCGCTTGCAACCCTCGCAGATGCAACGAATTTGGTCGTCGGGCAGGGCGGTGTGGCCACCATTGATGTGGCCGACCACGTCGGTGTCGGCTTCCAGCACGACGTCCTTGTCGATCAGGCCGGAGCCGGGAATGGAGGGTCCGCCGGTGTGGATCGTGCTCTGGATGCCATACTTGCGCGCCCAGCCGACCATTTTGCGCGCGGTCGGCCCGTCCTTGACGCCGCCGAGTCCAACTTCGCCGAGCAGCTTGACGCCGGCCGCGGCCAGTTCCTTGAAGTCGTCCTCGACCATCTCGCATTCGATGACCGGCGCGCCGGCGTGAACCTTCACGCCGCCGGGACGCAGCGTCCAGAACGCGCGCTGCGCAAAGATCGCCATCGCTTTCAACCCGACGACATCGCGGGGACGGCCGGGCATGTGAACCTCGCCGGCCGAGATCATGGTGGTGACGCCGCCGTGGAGGTAGCTGTCGATCCAGTTGGTCTGGTTCTGCCTTGGCGTCCAGTCCCCGGCGACGGGATGGACGTGGCTGTCGATCAGGCCGGGGGCGACGGTGGTGCCGTTGGCATCGACGATCGTTGTGGCGCCCTCGGTGTTGACGTCCTTGAAGCGGCCGATCGCAGTGATCTTGCCGTTCTCGGCCACGATCGTGTCGCCGTCCAGGATCGGCTTCTCCAGCGCCCCCGACAGCAGCAACCCGATATTGCGGATCACCAGCTTGCTCGGGCCGGTTGCCTGGGGTGCATCGTGGGCCATGGTTTTTCCTTTTGGTTCAATGCCTTCGGAGCGCAGGACACCATCTTGCCCGTGGCTTGACGGCGGGATCAAGAAGGATTATTCATTCGTACACGAATGATCGTATACAAATGATTTGAGCATCGCAATCGGCCTACAGCGACGGGATCGGCAAGATGAGCAATTTCAACCAGGAAAGCGTGCTGAGCGTCCATCACTGGACCGATACGCTGTTCAGCTTCACCACCACGCGCGATCCCTCGTTCCGGTTCAGGAACGGCGAGTTCACCATGATCGGGCTGAAGGTCGGCGAGAAGCCGCTGCTCCGCGCCTATTCGGTCGCCAGCGCCAATTACGAGGATCGGCTCGAATTCTTCTCGATCAAGGTGCCGGAAGGGCCGCTGACCTCGCGCCTCCAGCATTTGAAGCAGGGCGACGAGATCATCGTCAGCCGCAAGGCGACCGGCACGCTGGTCATCGACAACCTCGAGGATGGCCGTAACCTCTATTTGATCGGCACCGGCACGGGCCTGGCCCCGTTCCTTTCCGTGATCAAGGATCCCGAGACCTATGAGCGGTTCGACAAGGTCGTGCTGCTGCACGGCTGCCGCCGCGTCAAGGAACTCGCCTATGGCGAGATGATCACCGAAAAGCTGCCGAACGACGAACTGATCGGCGAATATATCCGCAACCAGCTGGTCTATTACCCGACCGTGACGCGCGACCCGTTCCGCAACCGCGGCCGTATCACCGACCTGATCAACTCCGGCAAATTGTTCGCCGATATCGGTCTGGCCTCGCTCGATCCCGCCCATGACCGCGTCATGATCTGCGGCAGCCCGGCGCTGGTGACCGACACGCGCGCGCTGCTCAACGGCAAAGGCTTTGTCGAGGGTAATCACGGCGAGCCGGCGCAGTTCGTGGTCGAGAAGGCCTTCGCGGAGCGGTAACTCGCTGCGCCAGCAACGCCTTATCTCCTCACCCTGAGGAGCTTGCGCAGCAAGCGTCTCGAAGGCCGAGGCCGAGTGGGGCCTCATGGTTCGAGACGCGCTACGCGCTCCTCACCATGAGGGGCGAGACTAAGGCCGCACCGCCGGCGCTTCCATCGCCATGCCCCGCGCCCGCGACATCAGATACAATTCAAGCTCGACCAGTTCCGGTGCGCCGTAATCATAGGCCTGCGCGCGGATCCCGGTGATGCAGGCACGCAGGCGCCGCTGCAGCGATCCCAGCGATTGCCATTCCAGCCGGTAGAGCGGATACCCCGTCGGATGACCTTGCGTGATCGCCGATCCCGCTAACCGCTTGTCCCAGTTGTCGTCATGGCAATTGGCGCAGCCGAGATTGAGCTGTCCCTGGCGTTGCATGTAGAGATCGCGTCCCTTGGCGATGAACGGCGCGAGTTGCGGGTCGGTGCCGGTTTCGATTGGTACGCCTTGCGACTGCCGCGCGATGAAGGCGGTGAGCGCCAGCAACTCGCGGCTCTCGAAGGGCAACGGCGTCGCCTGCTGCTGGTTGGTCCGGCACGAATTGATGCGCTGCTCCAGGTCGATCGGGCGGCCAGCTGCCTTGTCGTAGGCAGGGTAACGGGCGGCCACGCCCCTCATGCTGGTGCGGGCATCGTCATGGCAATCGGCGCAGGCCTTGCTGCCGGCGCCCGCCTTGCGCTTCCAAAGCGCCTCGCCGTCGAGCACCCAGAGCATGCCGGGATTGGCGGTATCTTCGTCCTGCATCGCCCTGGTGTCCGGCTTCATGAAGTCGTAGCCGGAGCGGCGGTCGGCTGGCGAGATTTCGGCGGCGAAAGCCGGGCCCGCGATCAGCAGCAGAGCGGCTATGGCGCCGGAAAATCTCATTCGACGGATATCGAGGCGGAAGCGGTTTCGGAAAATCCCTGGTCGCCGATCCATTCGAACTCGAACTTGCCGCTCTCGGTCGCGGTGGTGAAGAAGGTGATGAAGGGGTTGGCGGCGATTGCCGGAAACAAATCAGCGCGAAAAATCTCGTTGCCGTTGAAGCGGCACGTAAAGCTCGTGATGATGTCGCGCGGAACGACTTCGCCTGACGCCATATGGCGATAGCCGGTTTCCATGATGTGCGACATCAGCGTCTTGATCTCGATAACGTCACCGCGTTTAGCTTTTGCTGGAACGTTGATCAGGGCCGAGGCCATCAGATCACCTCCTCGGTACAGGCAGCCAGCGTCACCACGACATCGGCGCTGGCCGACCAGAACGACCCGTCCGAGAGTTTTGCGATGGCGACGATCTTCTGGCTGTCGGCAAGACGGATGCGGGTCGAAACCTGCGCGCGGCCGTTATGCGGGCCAAGATGGAAATTGGCGATGTTTGCTTGCGGATTCTTTTCGTTGAAGACGTGGATGCTACGGACGTGATCCTCCGGCGCCATCGGGTGGTTGACGCTGACCGTCATCGGTACCGTGTTGCCGTTCTCGACCAGCGGCGGGATGTCGAGCTTGACCTTGCCGGTCCGCACCGCCGCGCCGCCGGTGACATTCTGGATCGCGGAGGCAAGCATCGCCGGCGTGGCCTCCGCGGGACGAACAGTGACGACCGAAAACGCGCCGAGCGCGGCTGCGCCACTGGCGAGGCCGAGGAACTGGCGGCGTGATGAATTTGGTGGTTGCTGCATCGTGCCTTCCTATTCGCGCAACGTGACGAGATATGCCACGATATCCTCGATCTGTTCGGCCGACAGGATCGGCTTGCCGCGCCACGATGTCCCGACGCGATCAAGGCCGTCCACGCGATAATAAGACGGCATGATGGTCGCGGCATTGAGGCGCGAGGCGTCTACCAGCCGGAGCCGAAGCTGACCCTCGGACCAGCGGCTGCCGGAACCGGAAAGGCTGGGGGCCAGGTCGCCCTGGAACTTCTGCTCGGGAAATGGGCCGCTGTGGCAGAGGATGCAAGTGCTGGAACGTTCGACGACGAGGGCGCGGCCCCGCGTTGCGTCGCCTCGCGCGTTCGTGAGCGGCTCCGGAATGGCGTCGCCGACGACAGTGTACGGCCGCAGCGCCTGCGCGCCGGCCGGGCCCGGCACGGCAAGCAGTATGCCGGCAAGCCACATTCCGATATGGAGCGTCGATCTAGCCAAACGTTTCCACCGTAATTGTCCTGAACCAGGTTTCCGCAGCCTCGGCCTCGCGCTGGCGCACATCGCGCGGGGCTTTGAGCGGGCTCGTCGCGCCTTCGACTTCGGCGAACTGGCCGTCCTTCGGCTGATAGACGCCCGACAGCGAGAATGCATAGCCAGGCGCGACGGTATTGTAACAAGCGCCGCTCAGCCGGGGCGTCTCGGGCGCCCTGCCTGATATCATGGCCACGATGCCGGCCGCGCACGCCTTGCCTTGCGCACTGGCGGCCGACGCCGCTTTCGGAATTTGCCCGGCGATGCAGGCGTCACCGATAACGTGAACATTGGGCACGAGTTTCGAGGCAAAGCTGGTGGGATCGATTGGACACCAGCCGGTGCTGTCGGCGGCCCCGGCGAGTTCGGCGATGCGCCCGGCCTTCTGCGGCGGGATAACGCTTGCGACATTGCCGATGTAATTGCCGAAGTCGGTGATGATGGTGCTGGTCGCGGGATCGACCGAGGTCACCCGTCCGCCTTGCGAGAGCGCGATCCGCTCGATCATGCCGGGATAGAGCTCCCTCCACGCGGCCTCGAACAGCCTTTGCTGCGAAAAACCGTCCTTGGCGTCGAGGATCAGGACTTTTGAGCGTGGCTTTCGCGTTTTCAGGTAATGCGCGACCAGGCTGGCGCGCTCGTAAGGCGCGGGCGGACAGCGCAGAGGTGCCGCGGGAACTGCAATCACGACCGTGCCGCCGTCCTCCATGGCTTCAAGCTGCCTGCGCAGCAGCGTCGTCTGTTCGCCGGCCTTCCACGCGTGGGGCATCTTCATGGAGGCGGCTTCGTCATAGCCGGGCAAGGCGTCGAAGCGCAGGTCGATGCCGGGCGACAGCACCAGGCGGTCGTAGGCGAGCGAGTTGCCGTCGGCGAGAGCGACCGTGCGCTTCTGCGGATCGACCTTCGCGGCGGCTTGCGGAATGACGGTCACGCCACCTGCGGCGATCTTGTCGTAGGTGAATTGCTGCGCCGGCAGTTCACGCATGCCGGCGATCACCTCGTTGCTGAACGGGCAGGCGGTAAAGGTTTGATTTGGCTCGATCAAGCTGACTTGAAGTTTTGGATCGAGCTGCCGCAGCGCTCGCGCGCAACTCGCGCCGCCGAAGCCGCCGCCGATGACGACGATATGAGCCGCGCCTTGCGCCAGTGCCGGGCAGGGCAGACCGGCGGCCGCCGCAAACGCGGCAATGCCGCGAGCGACGTCCCTGCGCGTCATCGGGCGCATGGCGTCCATGGCTGCAATCCGGAAAGGGGCGGCGACCGGATCGGGCCGCCGCCCGCTGTTGTCAGGCAAAGGTGATGTTCTGGTCCCGCAACGGGATCGAACGGATGCGCTTGCCGGTGGCCGCGAAGTAGGCGTTGAGCACGGCTGGTGCGGCAACCCCGATGGTCGGCTCGCCGACGCCGCCCCAGAAGCCGCCGCTCGGCACCATGACGCATTCCACCTTCGGCATCTCGGCAATCCGCATCGAGTTGTAGGTGTCGAAATTGGTCTGCTCGATCTTGCCGTCCTTCACCGTGCAGCCGCCATAGAACAGGGCGGACAGGCCGTAGACAAAGGACCCCGCGATCTGCCGCTCGACCTGCGCCGGATTGACGATGTAGCCCGGATCGGTCGAGGCGACGATGCGATGCACCTTGATCTTGCTGCCTTCGGTGACGGAGATTTCGGCGGCACCCGCGACATAGCTGCCATAGCCCATCACCTGCGCAATCCCGCGATAGACGCCTTGCGGCGCGGGACTTGCCCCAGCCGATCTTCTCCGCCACCGCGTTGAGCACGGCAAGGTGCTTTGGATGCTTGCTCATCAGCTTGCGGCGGAATTCCACCGGATCCTGGCCAACCGAATGCGCCAGTTCATCCATGAAGCATTCCATATAGATCGCGTTCTGGTTCACGTTGACGCCGCGCCAGAAGCCCGGCGGGACGTGGGGATTGCGCATCGAATGCTCGACCAACAGGTTCGGCACGGAGTAGCCGATTGCCGCATCGCCGGAAGGACTCAAGCCCTGGAACGCGGCCGGATCCATGCCGTTCACCAGCGCGGCCGGACGCACCGAGAACAGGATCGACTGGCCGGACAATCGCACATGCAGCGCCGTGAGATTGTTGTCGGCATCGAAGGCGCCGGTCAGTTTGCACTGCGTGACCGGATGAAACTTGCCTTGCGCCATGTCCTCTTCGCGCGACCATAACAGCTTGACCGGCGTGCCCGGCATCTGCTTGGCGATGATAACCGCCTGCCGGACATAATCGGTCATGCCGCGCCGGCCGAAGCCGCCACCGAGGATGAGCTTGTGTACCTCGCATTTTTCGGCCGGCAGGCCCGACGCTTCCAGCGTGGCGGCGAATGCCGCTTCGCCGTTCTGGGTGCCGCACCAGACCTCGCATTTGTCTGATGTATAGAGCGCCGTGGCGTTCATCGGCTCCATGGTGGCGTGGTTCTGGTAGGGATAGTTGTAGACCGCCTCGACCTTCTTCGCGGCAGAGGCAATCGCGGCCTTGGCATCGCCGTTCTGGTTGCCGATATAGGCCGGCTGGGCGTTGTCGAGGCCTTCCGCCAGCCATTTCGCGATCGACTCGCTGGAGACTTTGGCGTTCTCGCCTTCGTCCCAGACGATCGGCAGCGCATCGAGCGCGGTCTTGGCGTGCCACCAGGTATCGGCGACGACCGCGACGCTGCTGTCGTTGACGCGCACGACCTTCTTGACGCCCTTCATGCCCATGACTTTGGCTTCGTCAAAACTCTTCAGCTTGCCGCCGAACACCGGACAATCCTTGATCGCGGCGTTGAGCATCCCCGGCAGCTTGACGTCGGCGCCATAGATCATCGCGCCGGTGGTCTTGTCGACGGTGTCGAGCCGCTTGACGCCCTTTCCGATGATCTTCCAGTCCTTCGGATCCTTCAGCTTCACCTCGGCCGGCGGCTCGAGCTTGGCCGCGGCTTCCACCACCTGGCCGTAGGTCGTGGTCTTGCCCGACGGCGTATGGGTGATGACGCTGTTGGCGGCGGTGCATTCCGAGGCCGGCACCTTCCACTCGTTGGCGGCGGCCTGCACCAGCATCACGCGCGCGGTGGCGCCGCCCTTGCGGACATATTCCTGGCTGGTGCGAATGCCGCGGCTGCCGCCGGTCGAGAAATCGCCCCAGGCGCGCTTGCGTGCGACACTTTGACCCGGCGTCGGGTACTCGGTGACGACCTTCGACCAGTCGCATTCGAGTTCCTCGGCGACGAGTTGGGCGAGGCCGGTGAGGGTGCCCTGACCCATTTCCGAGCGGGCGATGCGGATCACGGTGGTGTTGTCGGGGCGGATCACCACCCAGACATTGACCTCGGGCGAGCCGTCGGCGGCACGGACCACGGTCGGCCCGCCAAAGGGAATATCGAGGCCGATCGCAAGGCCGGCGCCGGCGGCAGCCGTACCGATCACGAAGCCGCGGCGAGTGAGTTTGGGCATGACGTGCTTGTTCATGGCATCCCCCTCAAGCGTTCGCAGCGGCGTGGATTGCCTCGCGGACCTGCTGGAAGGTCCCGCATCGGCAGATATTGGTGATGGCCTCGTTGATGTCCTGGTCGGTCGGTTTGGGCTTCTCCTTGAGAAGCGCTGCGACCGCCATGATCATGCCGCTCTGGCAATAGCCGCATTGCGGCACGTCGTTGGCGACCCAGGCCTGCTGCACCTTGTGCATTGCGCCGTTGCTCGCGAGTCCTTCGATCGTGATGATCTGCTTGCCGACGGCTTCGCTGACCGTGACGCCGCAGGAGCGCATCGCGACCCCGTCGACGTGGACAGTGCAGGCGCCGCATTGTGCGATGCCGCATCCGTATTTGGTGCCGGTCAGTCCGACATTCTCCCGGATTGCCCAAAGCAGCGGTGTGTCGTCCTCGACGTCCACGCTGATTGATTTGCCGTTGATTGTGAGATTTGCCATCGCGTATCCCCTGTTCGCTCAATCCACCGAGTGAGCTGCGCGCGGGAAGATGGCCTGCTACTTGGAATAGTTCAAATCAAGAAAATGCGTTTGCGCGCAGGATGAAAGCCGATCCGCCGGGGTTATATCGCGCCGCAGTCTCGAAATCGCAGGTGCCGTCATCCAGGCCGCTATGGTTTGCCGGCCTTGAAGGCGTCCAGAATCTCGGCGCAGACGGGCCCCGACCGGGTGCACCAGGCACGCTGCGCCGCTGCCGCTCCCGTTCGCAGCGCTGCAACGATCAACGGCTCGGGATTTGAATCGATCGTGACGCCGTTCTGGCGCATGCGCTGATAGTTCTCTTCCAGCCGGGTCGACAGGGCGCGCCACAATTCGCCCTCGGTTTGACGGCTGGCGGCATCGACTGCGGCGCGCGTGTCCGCACTCAAACCATCATAGGCCGCCTGATTGACGCTCGCGATCGAAAGCGGCAGCGAATAGGTGATTTCGCTGAAACAGGGCAGATACTCCCAAAGCTTGCGGCCGGCGCCGCCGTCTCCTGACGACAACACCGCGTTGATGCTGCCGTCGACCAGTTTCGGCATCGTGTCCGCGAAACTGATCGATACGGCCTTGGCGCCGGCGCTCAGGAATACCTCGGTTGAGATCCTGTCATAGGTGCGAATCGAAAGCCTGGCGAGGTCGGGCGGTGACGTCAGCGGCGTCTTCGACCAAATGCCCGAGGGCGGCCAGGGCGTCAGATAAAGCAACCGCAGGCCTTTCTTCTGCAGCGCCGCCGCAAGATGTGGCCGCGCGATGTCGGCAAGGCGTTTGGCGTCGGCGGTCGACGTCACCAGAAACGGTAACGAGGGGAGCGCAAAGATCGGGTCTTCGGCCTCAAGCGCGCCGGCGAAGGCATCGCCGGCCTGCACCCGGCCTTCCGAAATCGCGGCGAGCATGCCGGCCGATTTGATGCCGGCCTTGGCATCGAAGCTCGGCCTGATCTCGAGCTTGCCTGCGCTGGATTCGGCGACATGTTTTGCGAAGGCCGTCAGGCCAACGCCCGGCATCGCGTTTTGCGGATATTCCGTTGGCATGTCCCAGACGGTCTGGGCCTGAAGGGCGGCCGGAAACAGCAGGAGACACGCGCCGGCCAGCATACTGAGAAGTCGCAACTTGCCCTCCAGATCCATCGCGTCGGCCCGATCGCCGGGCGATGACAAGTCATGTATTACGTGGAGCACCTACCGCCAAACGCAGGAAACTCATCACGCTGCCGAGCGCAGCAAACCCGGCACCGAGCGCCAATGCAAGCGTCGCGCCATCATGGCCGGCAAGGCCAAAACACAGGGCGGCGAACGCGGCGCCGAGCGTCTGTCCGGTCAGGCGCGCGGTTGCGACGATGCTGCTTGCGCTTCCACTGCGGTGCGGCGGCGCGCTCGACATCAGCGCCCGCAAATTGGGCGTTTGAAAGAAACCGAACCCAATCCCGCAGACCACCGTGCGCCAGACGATGTTGGTCGTGCCGGGATCCGGTGGCAGCGTTGCCAACAGCGCCATGCCGATGCCGAGCAGCACCAGGCCGAGGCCGCCGAGGATGCCGACGGGATAGCGGTCGGACAGCCGGCCCCCGATCGGCGCCATGATCGCCACCACCAGCGGCCAGGGCGTCATGAAGAAGCCGGTCTCCACCTGGGAACGGTGCAGCACGTCCTCGAAGTAGAAGGGTAGCGAGACGAACGCCAGTCCCTGCACCGCGAATGAACAGACCGAGGTGGCGGCCGACAGCGCGAACATCGGCCGCCGGAACAGGTCGATCGGCAACATCGGCGCCGGATGGTCCGCATCTCTGCGCGTCATGATCCAGCCGAGCAGCAACGCAGCGCCAAGCTCCAGTCCGACGAGAGCGGGAGGCGCCTGATGTGCCGCGCTGCCGATGCCGACAATGAAGAGCCCGAGGCAGCTTGCGGTCAGCGCCGCGCTTGCAAAGTCGAACGCATGCTTCGCGCGCGGCGTTTTCGGCAGGGTCTTCAGCCCGATCCAGATCGCGATCATGCCGAAGGGGATGTTGATCGCGAACAGCCACGGCCATGTTCCGATCGCAAGGATCGCGGAGGCAATGGTCGGGCCGAACGTGAACGCCGTTCCGACCACCAGCGCGTTGTGACCGAAGCCGCGGCCCAGCATGTGGGTCGGGTAGACGAAGCGGACCAGCGCCGCGTTCACGCTCATGATGCCGCTGGCGCCCAATCCCTGCAGCGCCCGCGCCGCCGTCAGGCTGGGCAGCGACCATGCAAAGGCGCAGCCGAGCGAGGCCAGCGTGAACAGCAGCAGGCCGCCGAGATAAATTCGCTGATGGCCGACGATTTCGCCGAGCGCGCCGAGCGGCAGCAGCGTCGCCACCAGCGCGATCTGGTAGATGTTGACCACCCAGACCACGTCGGCCGGGCTGACATGTAGGTCGGCGGCAATGGCCGGCAGCGCGATGTTCGCGATCGCCGTATCCAGCGAGGCCAGCGCCAGCGCGGTAAAGATCGCGGCGACCGCCCAGCGCCGGAGTTCCGGGGGTAAGCCGTCGATGGGCGCGGAAGCGGGCGGCTTTGCGGTTGTATCCAGTGACGTCAATCGGGCTCTCCACGCCGGGGGGCGGTCGCGCCCACTGCGGCGTGTACTACGGACGTGGCACAAGCCACAGGCACACCGCTGCATGATGCGTATGCGAAGGGGCGGCCGGTGCCGGAAAAAAGCGCCGTCCACGCCATATCCGCGCGCCAACTTTCGGATACCTTTCCGCGCGCCGCGCAATCGACTAGGCTTCCCGCCTACCGCGGCCGCAATTCCATAAAAAGACGGTCACCGCGAGGGGAAGCGCGTTGAACGGACAGACGAGCCGGCGCAGCGAGGTCATGCGTAGCGCCAGTGACGGGCAGCGCGCGTGGGCCGGCTTGTGGGTCACGCTGCTGCTGGCGATCCTCGGCTTTCTGGTCATCTATCCGATCCTGATGCTGCTGCTCGGCGCGCTTACCGACACCAATCCGGTGGTGGACGGCATCTCGCTCAGTCGTCTCTCGGTCACGAATTTCCTCACCGTGCTGGCGAACCCGAATGTCGCCGAGGCGCTGGCCAATACGTTGATTGCATGTGGCGGCGGCACGCTGATCGCGGTCGCGGTCGGCTTGCTGTTTTCCTGGATCGTCGTTCGCACCAATACGCCGTTCAAGGGCTTTATCGCAGCCGCCAGCATCCTGCCGCTGTTCGCGCCGCCACTGGTTGCAGGCGTCGCATGGGCCATCCTGGGTTCGCCGAAGACCGGCCTGATCAACACCATGTTCAAATGGATGGGGTTGGACTGGCGCGTCGATTTCTATTCGATGTGGGGCCTGGTGTTCGTGTTCGGCATCTACTACGCGCCCTATGTCTACATGTTCACTTCGTCGGCACTGCGCAACATGGATCCGAGCCTGGAGGAGGCGGCCGAGATTTCCGGCGCCAGCGCGTTCGCGACGCTGTTCACCGTGACGTTTCCGCTGATCATGCCGGCGATCGTCTCGGGCATGCTGCTGTCGTTCATCGTCATGCTCGGAATTTACGGCATCCCCGCGGTGCTGGGCGCGCCGACCAATCTTGCCGTGCTGACCACCTACATATTCAAGCTCACCAACTGGTCGCCGCCGCTCTACAATACGGCCGCCGCGGTTGCGATCATCCTGATGGTCGTCACTGGCCTTCTCGTGTTCCTGCAGCAGAAGGTGCTGAGCGGCCGCAGCTACACCACTGTTGCCGGCAAAGCGTTTCGGCCGCGCAGCCTGGACCTGGGGCGCTGGCGCTGGTTCACCTTCGGTCTCGGTATTGTCTATCTCCTGGTCGTGGTGGTGTTGCCGTTGCTCGCGCTGATCGTCGCGGCATTTCGAAAATTCATGTTCATCCGTGACGTCGCTAGCCTGTTCGACGCCCGGCAGTATTCCCTGATGCATTTTCACAGCATCTTCGACAATCCGCTGACCATGCGCTCGATCTATAACTCGGTCGAGGTCGGCGTTATCACCGCCGTGGTCGGCGGCGCGCTCGCCTTCGCCATCGGCTACACCATTCACCGCACTCAGGTGACGGCCCGGCGCTCGATCGATGTGATCTCGACCCTGCCGATCGCGATCCCCGGCCTCGTGGTCGGCGTCGCCTATCTCTGGGCTTGGATCGGGATTCCCGGCGGCCTTTACGGAACGATCTGGATTCTGGCGCTGGCGTTCATCGCGCGCTTCATGCCGGATACGGTCAAGTCGCTGTCGACCTCGTTCCTGCAGATTCATCGCGAACTCGAGGAAGCGGCCTGGGTCTGCGGCAAGGGTGTGCTCGGCACCATCAGGACGATCGTGCTGCCACTGGCGCGGCCGGGCGTCATCGCCTCGATGACGCTGCTGTTCGTGCTGGCGATCCGCGAACTCGGCTCGTCGCTGTTCCTCTACACCAGCAACACCATGGTGATGTCGGTCTTGCTGCTCGACTATTACGAAGGCGGCAACCTCGGAAAGACCGCAGCCTTCAGCCTGGTGCAAACCGTTCTGCTCGGCGTTCTCATCGGCGGCGCCAACTGGCTGTCGCGCGGTGCGGCGCCGGGCAGTGTCGCCCGGACCGGATAACAAAACGAAGGGGAGGATTGGCTATGACTGGAAGGATCTTCACCAACATCGCAATCGCGGGCATCGCCGCGCTCGCGCTGGCATCGAGCGGCGCGGCGCAGGCGCAGGAGTTCGGTTCGCCCGAACTGATCGCGGCGGCGAAGGCCGAGGGCAAGCTGGTGTATTACACCGCGAATTTTGCCGAGGTCGAACAGCAGGTCATCAAGGCCTTCAACAAGCGTTTCCCCGAGATCAAGGTCGAGATGGTGCGCGCGCCGGGCGGCCAATTGATCACGCGCGTGAAGACCGAGGCCGCGGCCGGCAAATTGATCGCCGACGTGGTCGACCATTCCGATCGCGCGCTGATGCAGCCGATGGCCGACATGTTCCAGGATTACGCGCCGCCGAATGCGGCCGACTACAATCCCGAGGCGCAGATCGCGCCGCAGCTCTGGCCGCGCGCCACGCTGGTATGGTCGATTGCCTACAACACCGAACTGGTGAAGAATCCACCCAAGACCTGGAAGGACCTTACCAAACCCGAATACAACAAATTGACCGGGCAGGTGATTGCTCCGTCGGGCGGCACCACATGGACGCGGGTGATGTTCGAACGGCAAGTGCTCGGCGAGGATTATTGGGCCAAGCAGGCGGCGACCCATCCGGTCCTCTATCCATCGGGCGCGCCGATGTCGGATTCGCTGGTGCGCGGCGAAATCGCGATGGGGCCTTTGCTCTATAACGCGATCTATCCGAAGCAGAAGGACGGCGCGCCGATCCAGATCTTCTTTCCGCCGGAAGGCGCGCCGGTCAATCCCTATGCCTCTGGCATTCCGAAGACCGCCGCGCATCCCAATGCCGCAAAACTGTTCCTCAACTGGTGTCTGTCGAAAGAGGGGCAGACGTTCATGATCAAGGAACTCGGCAACCTCACATCACTGAAGGTGCCGCCGGCCTATCCCGAAGGTTTTGATCCCAAGGTGGTCAAGGTGTGGTTTCCCAAGTTCGATGAGTATGTGAAGTTGCATACGGCCTGGGTGGCCGAGTGGAACAAGACCTACGGCTACGGGCAATGATCGTCAGATCAGGGAAGTTATCGAACCGATGACGGCAACCCTCGAAGTCACCGACCTGCGCAAGCAGTTCGCTGTCGGCCGGCCGGCGATCGATGGCGTCAGTTTTGCCGTGCCGGCCGGCGAGATCGTGGTCCTGCTCGGCCCCTCCGGCTGCGGCAAGACCACGACACTGCGCTGCGTCGCGGGGCTGGAGCACCCGACATCGGGTGAGATCGGCATCGCCGGCAGGATCGTCTCGTCGCCCGAACGCGGGATTCTGGTGCCGCCGCGATTGCGCGACCTCGGCATGGTGTTTCAGTCCTATGCGGTGTGGCCGCATATGACGGTACGGCAGAACGTGGTCTATCCGCTCAAGCACCGAAAACTTTCGCGCAACGACGCCCGCCTTAAGGTCGACGAGGCGCTCGAACTGGTCGGCCTGTCGGAATATGCCGAACGGCCGGTGGTCGCATTGTCAGGCGGACAAATGCAGCGCGTGGCACTGGCGCGCAGCATGGTCTATCGGCCGCAATTGCTGCTGCTCGACGAACCGCTGTCGAATCTCGACGCCAAGCTGCGCCTGCGGCTGCGCGACGATCTTCGCGTGATTCTCAAGCAGACGGGGATGACCGCGTTGTATGTCACCCATGACCAGGCCGAAGCCGTCGTGCTTGGCGACCGCATTGGCGTGATGCGCGACGGAAAATTGCTGCAGATGGACACGCCGGACGCGATCTACAACCGCCCGGCGGATTTGTTCGTCGCCAATTTCACCGGCGCGACCAACGAGCTTGCGGGCACGCTGGTGTCGCGCAACGGCCAATTCGGCACCGTCGATTTCGGCGAGGGGCGGCGGGGTGAGGTGGCGCTGCTGCATTCGCTCGGACCGGACGAGAAGGTGCGCATTGCGCTGCGGCCGGAGAACATTTCGATAGGCCAGCATAATGGCGCCAACATTTTTCCTGCCCGCGTCCTCGACCGCCGCTATCAGGGCACGCAGACGGCCTACGGCATCGAACTGTTCGGCCGGCGGCTGGAGGTGGTCGAACTCGGCACCGCGGCCCGGCATCAGGTAGGCGTCGAGACCCAGGTTTCGCTGCCGAAGGAAAGTTGCTGGGCCTATCGCGATACCGGGCCCGTGGCGTTTGAGTAGTCCGCAATTGCGGACTTAGAGGAATCCAGTCGGCTCAAGCTTTCGGGCTCGTTAATCCCTGGGTCGCACAAATCCGCCTTGCATGGTCGCCGAATTCGTTCGGGGTCTTGATTGGCCCGGCGTCCGAACCGTTCGTCCCCTAGAACTGATACCGGCGAAGCCCGCCATCGACGGGAATGACCGTGCCGGTAATGTAGCGCGCCAGGGGTGAGGCAAGGAATATCGCCAGCACCGCGAGATCTTCCGGTTCGCCCCAATAGCGGACCGGGATCTCCTCCTCGGCGAAATGCTTTCGATAATCCTCCGGATAGTTGCGGCGAATCTGCTCGCTCATAATGCGGCCGGGCGGAATGCAATTGACCGTGATGCCATGCTGGCCGATCTCTCGGGACAGTCCCTTCGCCCAGGCATGAACCGCAGCTTTCGCTGCGAATGCCGCATTCAGGCCCTCCGGTTCGGATTTGCCGGTGATGTTAATGATGCGTCCCCATCGCCGTTCGATCATCTGCGGCAGCAGCGCGTGAGCAATCTTCCGATAACTGGTAAAATTCAATGCGATGGCTTCATCCCAATCGCTGTCGGGCGCATCCACCGGCAATGGTCGGCTGCCACCTGCGTTATTGACCAATATGTCGACGTGCCCCAGTTCTGCTACGGCGGCTGTAGCGAGCTTCCTTGCAGCGTCCTGCTGCATGATGTCTTGCACGACCGGGATCATGGCGCCGCCTGCCGCCTGGACTTCCTGCACCAGTTTGTCGAGCAGGTCTTTGCGCCTGGCCACGGCAACCACGCGGACGCCCTCCAGCGCGAGCCCCCTGGCTATGGCGCGACCGATCCCAATGCTAGCTCCCGTTACAACGGCGGTCTTGGACTTGAGATCGAGGTCCATGGCTGAGATACTTTCCTTCGGTTCGCCAGCGCAGGCGTGTGAGGTTTTTTTGACCTACCTGCGCTTCGACAAGTGTAGTACTCCTGCCGCCGCTCAAAGCAAAAGCAAAAGGTCCCGGCGATGGTATGGAATCCACAACAGTACCTGAAATTTTCCGGACACCGCTTGAGGCCTGCAGTCGATCTCCTGATGCGCATTCCGGAATTTCCGGTACGGAGCGTCGCCGACCTCGGCGCCGGGGCCGGCAACGTCACGAAATTGATCAAGGAGAGATGGTCGGGCGCGGTTGTCGTCGGTGTTGAAGGTTCATCCGAAATGGTTAGGGCCGGGAAAGAGGCTGCACCCGAGGTCGAATGGCTGCAGCAGGATTTGGGATCATGGCAGCCTGCACAAAAATACGACGTCATCTACTCCAATGCGGCGCTGCACTGGCTACCTGACCATGCGAAGCTGCTTCCTTCTATATTGGAAAAGGTCCAGCCCGGCGGGATCCTCGCGGTGCAGATGCCGCGCAATTTCGGCGCGCCTTCACATCTGCTGATCGCGGAAACCGCCTTGAACGGGCCGTGGCGAGGTCGCGTTGAGCATCTTGTGACGCCGCCGCCGGTCCAGGATCCGGCATTTTATCATGCCGTGCTGACGCCGCTGTCCGAAAACATCGATATCTGGGAGACCGAGTATCTGCAGGTTCTTGAAGGGGAAAATCCGGTCAAGGAATGGACCAAGGGCACCTGGTTGACGCGATATCTGGACGTCCTTCAAGGCGACGAGAAAGCAGCCTTCGAGGCGGCTTATGGCGCGCGCGTTGCGAACGCGTACCCGCGAAACTCAGCGGGTCAAACGCTGTTTCCGTTCCGGCGGTTGTTTATCGTGGTGCAGCGCAAGGGCTAATATCGCTGCGCCGCACCACGGAGCGCAGTCGAGCAGTGTGTTGGAACGGCGTCAAATTGCCTAGGCATTGGTCATTTAGCTTGATCGTGTGCTCGGCCAATTCGGCTTAGGTATAGTTGTTTGAACAGTAGTTTGCTGTCACTACTCAAGCTCGGAAAAACCAGAAAAATCGGTTTCCGTGCCATTCGGGAGGGGAGTTCATGCGCAGATTGATTCTTGCTGGTATTGCGGTTGCTATTTTTCTGGCGCCAGCCGTAGCCTCGGCCCAGGGGCCGATCATCATCAAGTTCAGCCACGTCGTCGCCAATGACACGCCGAAGGGCAAGGGTGCGCTCAAGTTCAAGGAACTTGCCGAGAAGTACACCGACGGCAAGGTCAAGGTCGAGGTCTACCCGAACTCGCAATTGTTCAAGGACAAGGAAGAGATAGAGGCGCTGCAACTCGGCTCCGTGCAGATACTCGCGCCGTCGACCGCGAAATTTGCTCCGCTCGGCATCAAGGAGTTCGAGGCGCTCGATCTGCCATGGCTGTTCAAGGATGAAGCGACCTACGACAAGGCCATGAAGGGACCGGTCGGCAAGTGGCTGTTCCAGAAGCTCGAGGCCAAAGGCGTCAGCGGCCTCGCTTATTGGACCAACGGCTTCCACATGACCTCGGCCAACCGTCCGTTGCTGGCGCCGGCGGACTTCCAGGGGCTCAAGGTCCGCATCTCCGGTTCCAAGATCGCCGACAGGTATTTCCGCGACCTCGGCTCCATTCCGCAGATCATGGCGTTCTCGGAAGTCTATCAGGCCTTGCAGACCGGCGTGGTCGACGCCTGCGAAAATACGCCGTCGAATTACCTGACCCAGAAATTCTACGAAGTGCAGAAGGACATTACGGTCTCCTATCATGCCCACCTGCAATACGCCGTCATCGTGAACACGAAGTTCTGGAACGGGTTGCCGCCGGACATCCGCACCCAACTCGACAAGGCCATGGCGGAGGCGACTGACTATACCAACTCCATCGCGGTCAAGGAAAACGAGGATGCGCTGGCCGACATGAAGAAGGCGGGCAAGACCACGTTCCACTATCTGACCGACGATCAGCGCAAGGCCTGGCAGACGGCGATGCAGCCGACTTACAAGTGGGCGAAAAGCCGTGTCGGCGGTGAGGTGCTCGATCTGGTGGCAAAAGAACTCCACATTGAGATGAATTGAGCGAAATCAGCTCTCAGCAACCGGCAATGAACGACCGGGATCGCATGCGTTCCCGGTCAAAGTCGATTGCGGCTGGAAACGTCGTGTCACGCGCACTCGATCATCTTGAGGAATGGCTCATCGCCGGGCTCATCACCGTCGCGACGGTGCTGATCTTTCTCGCGGTACTGCATCGCTATGGCGCGGGAGTGTCGATCGACGTCTCCAAATGGGCGGCCGCGCACGGCTACACCGTCGTTGCTGCGTTTCTGAAATCCATATTCCTCTGGCTGGCGGCCGTGGATGTGTCTTGGGCGCAAGAGCTCTGCATCTATATGTTCATATGGATGGCGAAGTTCGGCGCGGCGTATGGCGTACGTACCGGCATTCATGTCGGCGTCGATGTGCTGGTCAATATCCTGCCGGCAAGCTCCCGCCGCAGGGTGATTACGTTCAGTCTGTTGTGCGGGGCCTTCTTCACGAGCGTCGTTGCGGCCTTCGGCGCCGCCTTTGTCACCCAGATGTGGCATACCGGCCAGCAGTCCAACGATCTTGAAGCGCCGATGTGGATCGTTTATCTCGCGATCCCGCTCGGTTCGAGCCTGATGTGCTTCCGCTTTCTTCAGGTCGCCTGGTCGTTTTATCGTACCGGCGAGATTCCGCATCATGATGCAGCCCAGATCGATGGCGTCGAGATCGACGCGCTGCCTGCCGACGCGCTGCACCCGGCTGGAGTTACGCCGCGGCAGGCTGAGGCCGCGAAGGATCGAAGGAGTCCGCTGGGCTGGATTCTCATCCTGTTGCCGATCCTGATAGTCGCAATCTGCTTCGCCCATGCCGGCGGGCTCATTACGCTGCCGCAGGGCCTGCGGGTCGCCATCGTCTTCGCACTGCTGCTTGCATTGATGCTGACGGGCATGCCGATCTCGATCGCGCTCGGGCTGACGGTGCTGAGTTTCATGTTCACGCTGACGGACGTGCGCACGGAATCGGTCGCATTGAAGCTGTTTACGGGCATCGAAAGCTTCGAGATCATGGCGATCCCGTTCTTCATTCTTGCCGGCAATTTCCTGACCCACGGCGGTGTTGCCCGCCGGATGATTGCATTCGCATCGGCAATGGTTGGCCACTGGTATGGCGGTCTCGCGCTCGCTTCCGTGCTGGCGTGCGCGTTGTTTGCTGCGATTTCGGGCTCATCGCCCGCAACAGTCGTCGCAATCGGCTCAGTGGTCCTGCCGGCGATGGTGGCGCAGGGATTTCCAAAGCGTTTTGGCGCCGGCGTCATCACTACGTCGGGCTCGCTCGGCATCCTCATTCCGCCATCGATTCCGATGGTGCTTTTTGCAGTCTCGACCAATGTCTCGGTCGGCAAGCTGTTCATTGCCGGCATCGTGCCAGGCATCGCGCTCGCGTCCATGCTTGGCGCCACCACATGGTACCGCGCCTGGCGAAACGATTATCCGCGTTTGCCCAAAGCCTCGCTCGCCGAACGCCTCGATACCTTCCGCAATTCGGTCTGGGGCCTGTTGCTGATCGTGATCGTGATCGGTGGAATTTACAGCGGACTGTTCACCCCGACCGAAGCAGCTGCAGTGAGCGCCGTTTATGCCTTTGTCGTCGCAGTCTTCATCTACAAGGACCTGAAGCTGCGGGATGTGCCGAAGGTGCTGCTGTCGTCCGCAAATCTCAGCGCGATGCTGCTCTACATCATCACCAACGCCGTGCTGTTCTCGTTTCTGATGACTTACGAGAACATTCCGCACGCGCTGGCGCAGTGGATGATTGATCAGGGTTTCGGATGGATCGGCTTCCTCCTTGTCGTCAACGTGCTGCTGTTGATGGCTGGAAACGTGATGGAGCCGTCGTCGATCATCCTGATCATGGCACCAATTCTCTTTCCTGTTGCCGTAAAGCTCGGGATCGATCCCATCCACTTCGGAATCCTGATGACGGTCAACATGGAGGTCGGGCTGTGTCATCCGCCAGTCGGACTGAACCTCTATGTGGCGTCGGGAATCGCCAAAATGGGAATCACCGAACTGACCATCGCGGTATGGCCGTGGCTGCTCACCATGCTGGTGTTCCTGATGATCGTGACCTACTGGCCCGGCCTGTCACTCTGGCTTCCGCGCGTACTCGGCATGATGTAGTAGACATCCGGCCGAAAACGGCGGCGGCTTGCTACGTGCCGGCGCCAAGCCCCAGGCTCGCATAAATCCGTCGCGCATAAGCGCCGAATTCGTCTGTGGTCTTGATCGGCAGTCCGCGCGGGAAGGGCAGTTCGATCGGGAAATATTCGGCCATCCGCGCCGGTCCTGCGGTCAGCACCGCACAATGCGACGCGAGGAACACTGCCTCCTGGATCGAGTGGGTCACGAACAGGATGGTCTTGCCGCTCTCGCGCCAGATCCGCAGCATTTCGAGGTTCATCTGTTCGCGGGTCAGCGCATCGAGCGCGCCGAATGGCTCGTCCATCAGGATCAGTTTGGGATCGTGGATGAAGGCGCGCGCGATCGCGGTGCGCTGCTGCATGCCGCCGGACAATTGCTGCGGATATTTGTCTTCGTAACCGGCGAGCCCCACCAGGTTGAGCAAGTCGCGGGCGCGGCTCCGTGCGGCCTTCATCGGCAGGCCGACAATTTCGGCCGGCAGCAGCACGTTGTCCAGAATGGTTCGCCATTTCAGCAGCAAGGCCTGCTGGAACACCATGCCGATATCGCGCGCTGGGTCGAACGGCGTTTTCGAATTGCCGATCTTGATCGTGCCGCCATCGGCGTCATGCAGCCCGGCCAGGATCTTCAGCACCGTGGTCTTGCCGCAGCCGGAGGGGCCGACCAGCGAGACCAGCTCGCCTTCCCTGACATCCATGGTGACGTCGGAGACGGCGAGGAATTCCGCGCCCTTGGATCGATAGACCTTGCGGACGTTCTGCAGGCTGATGAAGGGCTCGTCGGCGCTCATGCCAGCCATTTCTGCAAATTGTCTTTTACGAAGGCGTCGTCGGAGAGGTCGGCATGTTCGCGGCAGACGCGGTCGATCTCGGCCATCTGTCCGGGGCTGAGCCCTTCGTCAGGATCGAGGCACCAGAGGCCCTGCATCAATCCCTGCCGCCGCAGGATTTCATGGCAGCCGGCGATGCAACCGTGAAAATTGTTGGCGACATCGAAGAACGCGCTGTTGCAATCGGTGACGCGGGCATCGAGCGCCAACAGGTCGGCCGGCACGGTATCCTTGCCGCGCGCAGCTTTGCACATCTCGAATTGCCTGATGGCGCTCGCAGTCCATACCGACCAGTGCCCAAGCAGGCCGCCCTTGAAGTAGGCCCGGGTGGTGACGCCCTTGTCGCGCAGGTCGAAGGGCAGCGTGAGGTCGAGCAGGATGTGATCGTCATTGCCGGTATAAAGCGCGACGCGATCGAGCGCGCCGGCGGCCGCCACCCCGCGCAGCACGTCAAGCGTCCGGTAGCGGTTGAAGGGCGCAATCTTGATGGCGATCACGTTGTCGATGGCGGCGAAGCGGCGCCAGAAATCGGCGCTGAGGATGACGCCGCCGACCGCCGGCTGCAGGTAGAAGCCGACCAGCGGAATTTCCCGCGCGACTGCCTCGCAATGGGCGATGATCTCGTCCTCGGAGGCCGACTTCATCGCGGCAAGGCTGAGCAGGCCGGCGTGGTAGCCGATGCCGCGTGCAGTCTGCGCCTCTGCCATGGCTTGCTGGGTCGGGCCGGCGAGCCCCGCGACCATCGCGACCGGCCGCTTGGCCCACGAAGCCGCAGTCTCCGCCGCTAGCTCCAGCACCGGCCGGTACAGGCCGACATCGCGGATCGCGAATTGGGTGGTGTGAACGCCGACCGCCAGGCCTCCGGCGCCCGCATCGAGATAATAGCGCGTCAACGCGCGCTGGTGCCGCACGTCGAGCGCGCGGTTGGCATCGAGCGCGAGCGGATGCGCCGGAAGCACCGTGCCGTCGCCGATCAGCGTGCGGATTTCGGCTTTGATTTCGCTATGATGCATCAACGCTGTTCCTATCCAAATTCCGGTCCGGCCACGGCGAACGGCAGTTGCGCAGACGGCGCGGTGGGGCGGCCAAAGCGCATGCGCTGAAATGGCCGTTCGATGTTCCAGCCTGACTGAACAAGCCCGTTCAGAAACTCTTCCTGGGAATGGACGGCGTCGATCAGCCAGGGCCCGGTCTCGGAGTGGACGATGGCATCCACCAGCGCGAGCGCCTGATCGGCTCGATCGGCCAGCAGCGGACCGATATGCCGCGCGGTGCGGCCGTCCCGAACAAGGGCCATGGTTCGATCATCAGACACGATGCGAGAGCCTGGGCGCGCGGAAAATTCCGACAGCAATGGGCTGCGGTCGAATCCCATGGCGCTGCCATCGCGTGCGGCCAAGCCGTCGAGGTTGCCGGCCGACGGCGGCCGCGTGGCCGTGGTGCCTTGCGGCTTCTGCCGCCGCAGCCGCCGCAATTGCAGCGTCGGCATGAATCCGAGCGGGCCGTAGACGGTGGCACCGGCCGGCGTCGCATCCAGCCAGGTGGTGAGACCGCGCCGTGTCGCCACATCGAGACAGGTATCGATGAGCTTCGTCGCAATGCCGCGGCGGCGAAAATCCGCGGTCACCAGCACCATGCTGATCCAGGCATTGCCCGCCGAGTAGGGCAGCAGTGCCGCGGTTGCGACCAGACTGGCGCCGTCCCGCACGCCGAACACGGCTCCCTTGCTCAGAAAGAATCGCCAGTCGGCCTCGTTCTGGTTCCAGCCCGCCTCAGTGGACAGCACCAGTCCGGCCTCTGCGTCGCCAACGCCGAGCTCGACGATGTCGACAGGTTCAATAGCGGCCATCGCGCACCTCGTATTTGGTGGGCTTGCCGAGGCTCGGCATCGATCGCGAGACCCAGTCGGCGGTCCAGCTGACGAGCTGCTCGGTATCGACGATCGGCAGGCCAAACAGTTTCACCGCCTGCGAGGTATCGGTGAGCCAGGCCGTCGGCTCCTCCTTGCCGGTGATGATGGGCGCGCGGCCAAAGCGCTGGCCGAATTTCGCGGCAAGATCGCGCACGGCCAGGATTTCATGGCCGCTGACATTGAGCGGCGAGGTCGGTGTTTCGCAATGCGCGAGGCAGCGCAGCGCCTGCGCGGAAGCGTCGCCCTGCCAGATGAAATTGACATGGCCGAGGCTGACGTCGATCGGCTTGCCTTGCAAGACCTTGCTGGCGATGTCGTGCAGCACGCCGTAGCGCATGTCGATCGCGTAATTGAGCCGGAACAACCGCCCGGGCGTTGAATATTTTTTCGAGAAGTATTCGAACATGCGTTCGCGTCCGACGCAGGACTGCGCGTACTCGCCGGGCGGATTGGGCGCCATGTCCTCGTCCGAGCCGTTGCTGTTGACAGGCACGAACGGATAGACGCAGCCGGTCGAGAACGTGACGATGCGCGACGCGGCAAAAGCCTGCGCAACCATAGCAGGGACGTGCGAATTCATCGCCCAGGTCAGCGCCAGATCGCCCTCGGCGCCGAATTTGCGCCCCGCCATGAAGACGATGTTCGGAATCTTCGGCAACGCCTTGATCGCGGCCTCGTCTAGCAGGTCGCAATTGATGGTCTCGACGCCGCGCCCCTGCAGCCAGTCTTTCACGGCGGGATCGCTGAAGCGTGCGACGCCGATCACGCGGCGCTCCGGCACGGCGGCTTTGGCAAGGCCCGCCAGTGTCGGCCCCATTTTGCCCGCAACCCCGAGGACCATGATGTCGCCGTCGACTTTGCGGAGATCGTCGATCAGCGCCTGGCTCGGGCGGCACAGCAGGTCGTCGAGGGCTGCGATATCGGCAATCGTTGCTGGAAGGGTGTCGCGGGTCAGCAGCATTCTTCTTTCCTCGTATTCACTGCAACCGGATGTCACGGACGACGAACATCCGCTCCAAGCCGAGCACGAGCCCGTACAGCGCCACGCCCAGCAACGTCAGGAGCACCACGGCCATCACCATTGCCGGCGTATCGAGCGAGGACTGCACCTGGATCATGAGATAGCCGAGCCCGCGCTCGGAGGCGATGAACTCGCCGACGATGGCGCCGGCCACCGCCAGGATCGCGCCGACCTTCATCCCGGAAAACACGTAAGGCAGCGCGCCGGGCAACTGGATTTTCCGGAACAGCGTCCAGCGCGAGCCGCGCAGCGATTTTACGAGATCGAGCAGATCAGGTTCGACCTCGCTCAACCCGCGCGCGGTCGTCAGCAGGATCGGAAAGAAGCAGATCGAAAACGCGATCAGGATGTTCGGGAAGATGCCGTAGGAGAACCAGACGATGAACAGGGGCCCAAGCGCGACTTTCGGAATCATGTTCAGCGTCACGAACAGCGGCAGCAGCAACAGGCTGATCAGCGGCGACCAGGTGAACATGACAGCCAGCATGATGCCGACCAGCGCGCCAAGGCAGAACCCGCCGAGGATTTCGGCGGCCGTCACCGCGAGATTGGAGAGCCAGGCATAGCCGGGCGTGCCCAGCGTCGCGATGGTCGCAAGCGGCGAGGGCAGGATGAATTTCGGCACCTGGAGGGCGTCGACCAATACCTGCCACAGCACGATCACGGCCAGATGCACGATCAGGATGATCGCGAAAGACCGTGCCGATCCGCCGTCACCGCTGAACACCCGTACACTCCCAATTAGAGGCGCAGCCGGTTCCGGCCATGCGGCGGCAATCTATCGCGGCCCAGTCCAACAATCAACCATCTGGTTGATTAGGGGCGCAGCGAATGCATCACCAGGTCGACCACGTGCTTGCGGCGGGCCTGCCGGGCGGCGCGGCTCGACAGGTCCTTGCCGAAGATCGCCGACAGCGTCGGCGTGTTCGAGAAATAGAAATAGCTGAGGCCGGCGATCGAGATATAGAGGTGTACGGGGTTGATACCTTTACGGAATATGCCGGACTTTACGCCCTCACCGAGGATGGTCGAGACCAGGCTGACCAGCGGGGAATGCATCGCCTCCAGTTTGCGCGAGCCGCGCACATGGCGGGCGCCGCCGCGGTTCTCGTCGTTCAGCAGCACGATGAAATCCGGGTGCGCGGCGAGGTGATCGAAGGAACTTTCGATCAGCTTCTTGATCGCCTGCTCGGGCGGTAGTCCTTCGAGGTTGAGCTTGCGCTCCTGGGCGCGGATTTCCTCGTAGACCCATTCCAGCACCGCCAGATACAGCGCGTCCTTGTCGCCGAAGTAATGATAGACGAGCTGCTTGTTGACGCCGGCGCGCGCGGCGATCTCGTCGACCCGGGCGCCGGCAAGGCCGCTGCTGGCGAATTCGCGGCGTGCCGCCGTCAGCAGTTTCCTGCGGGTTGCGGCCGGATCGCGCCGCTGCGGCTTGGTATCGTCGGATCGTTTTTTGGGCATTTCCAACCAAATAGTTGACAAGTCGTCTGGTCCCTTGTTGCATTGGTAGCGTCACAGGATCGCGGCGACAAGATCGGGTTGCAGAACGAGGAGGGTGCAATGAAGGTTTTCAGAATTGCGGGACTGGCGCTTGCGCTGGCCCTACCGGCCGTGCCCTGCGCGGCCGCCGAGGCTGTCAACCTGATCCTGAACTGGACGCCGACGGCGGATCATTCGCCGTTCTACTACGCCAAGGCGCAGGGCTGGTACGAGAAGGCCGGCATCGACCTGACGATCGAGGTCGGCAAGGGATCCGGCGTGTCCTCGCTCAAGGTCGGCTCCGGCGGATCGCCGTTCGGCATCGCCGATCTCGCCACCATGCTGGTGGCCAAGAGCAAGGGCGCCGACGTGGTTGCGCTGATGAGCATCTACGCCAATACCGGGCAGACCTTCTACTGGCTGAAGAGCTACGGCGTGAACGGGCCAAAGGACTTTCCGAACCACAAGATCGGCAATCCGCCGGGCGATGCGTCGCGGGTGATGTGGCCGGCCTTTGCCAAGGCCGCCGGCATCGCGCCGGACTCAGTGAGCTTCGTCAATGTCGGCCCGACCGCCAAGATCGCGGCGCTGAAGAGCCACACCGTCGACATCATCAGCGATTTCTACAATGAGCACGATCTCAAGGCGATCGAGTTCGGCGCTGATCTCGGCTACGTCAACTGGAAGGATATCGGGCTCAATCCTTATGGCAATTCGCTGATCGTCAACGGCGCTTACCTCGCGAAGAACCCGAAGCTGGTCGAGGAATTCGTCAAGATCAGCCAGAAAGCTTACGCCGCCTGCGTTGCCGACGTCGCACCCTGTCTCAAGGCGCTGCTCGATCAGGCTTCCGGCCTCGACAAGGAAAACCAGCAGCGCCAGTGGGAGCGCATCAAGTTCCTGATGACGGATGAATTTACGACGACCAAGGCGCTGGGCTGGATCGACGCCGAGCGCATGAAGAAGGATTACGAGCTGGTGCAAACCTATCTCGGCATGGAAAAGCCGTTCGATGTGAACACCGCGTTTTCGGTCAAGATGCTGGATACGAGCATCAAGATGGATGCCAGCAAGGTGAAGAAGTAGCCCGGCAGGCTCTCTCGGCCGTCATTGCGAGCGAAGCGAAGCAATCCATGTCTTTGCACGGGGAAAGACGGATTGCTTCTTCGCTACGCTCCTCGCAATGACGGGGAGAGAGCAGTGGGCTTTTCTCACTGCAGCGCCATGCCCGAGGTCGCGATCACCTTCGTCAGCTTCTCGTGATCCGCCTTCATCAGCGCGGCGAGATCGGCGAGTGGCATCGGCTTGCCCGGGATATTGGCGACGGCGAGCTGGCGCTGCACTTCCGGATTTTGCAGCGCCTTGTTGATGCCGTCATTGATCTTCGCGACAATGGCGTCCGGCGTTCCCGCCTGAACATAAATGCCATACCAGGGCACGTAGGTGGCCTCCGGAAATCCCGCTTCCGCAATGGTCGGTACGTCCGGCAGGTCGGCGACACGTTTGTCCGTCATCACAGCCAGCGGCTTCACGCTCCCTGCCTTGATATGCGGCAACGCCAGCTCAAGAGACACGATCTCGAGATGCATCAGGTTTGTCATCAGGTCGATCAAAGCCTGCGGCTGGCCCTTGTAGCCGACATTGGTGAGCCTGATGTTGGCGGCCTGAAACAGTTTCTGCGCGCTCAGATCGATCGACGAGCCGGTGCCGGGATTGCCGAAGTTCAATTCACCCGGCTTCTTGCGCGCGATTTCGACGAATTCCTTGATGGTGCTGGCTGGCATCGATGGATGGACCAGCGCCACGCTTTGGTTCCAGACAGCGAGGCCAACGCATTTGAGATCCTTCAGCGCGTCCCAGCCGGCGTCCTTGTAGAGCGTCGGGTTGACCAGCGCCGCCGGGCCGGTGACCAGCCACGTGTAACCGTCGGGTTCGCTGCGCGCCACCGCTGATGTGCCGATATTGCTGTTGCCGCCCGGCCTTGCTTCGACGACGACCGTCTGTTTCCAGTCGCGGCCGACCTGTTCGGTCACGGCGCGCGCGACGATGTCGACGATGCCGCCGGCGGGGTAGGGCACGATGATGCGGATCGGGCGGTTCGGGTAATTGCCCTGCGCCTGCGCGGCATTGGCGAGCAGCATGGCCGCGCCCAAAGCAGAACCCACGGCGAAGCCCAGCACGGTTTTGATCCGGCTCATTCTTCCCTCCCCATATTTTGCGCATCGTTCGAGCGATGCGCCTTGCCCCTCTGTCGGGGGAATTCAGTCGTTGGCCACCAGCGAGCGGATGCTGCGGGCGAGGCCCAGCATGCGCGGCCCGCATTCACGCTCGATCTGCTCGGCGTTGAAACGAAACGAGGGAATGCCGCAATTGACGGAAAGGCAGTCGCCCGAGGCCGTGCGGTACAGCGGCGCGGCGACGCCAAAGATTTCGCGCCGCCATTCACCGAGCGAGATCGCAAAGCCGCGCTCCTTGCAGAGCTCTACATCCGGCAGCGTCCGCGCCCGCACATAGTCGGCTTCTTCCGGGCGTTCGGCCTTCACGTTCGCCATATAGGCATCGAGCTCTTCCGTGGTGAAGAGCGACAGCAGCGCGCGGCCGACGGCGGTCGGCGCCAGCGAACTGGCAAAGCCGACATCCGGCAAATGCGTCACGGCGTCGGTGGTGCGCACCGTCTCGACATAAATGAAGTCGAGCCCGAACGGCATCGCGATCGAAACCGTGCCGCCGGTATAGGCGGCGAAATCGCGCATCAAGGGGCGCGCCAGTTGCCGCACCTTCAGCGCCGACAGCACGGGATAGGCGGCGGCGAGAATACCGAGCCCGAGCTGGAAGCGTCCCTTGGCATCGCGCTTGAGGTAGCCGAGCTGCGCCAGCGTGTAGGTTAGCCGCGACACAGTCGGCCGCGACAGGCCGGTATGCAGCGCGAGTTCGGCATTCGACAGCGAGCCGCTGCGGTTGCGGAACGCTGCAAGCACGTCGAGCCCATGCGCCAGCGTGGTGGCGAAGGACGGATCGGCCTGCTCCTCCGGCGTTCGGGGCCGGGAAGAGGGCGCGACGGTGGGGAGGGCTGCCATGATCAAAGATTGGTCAAAATCCGGAACTCTGTCAATATATCGAAATGAATTTGCAAATTGTGTCGACATACGCTTAGGTTTCGCCTCAAAAGACGGGAGGCGACATGGATTTCGATCTTTCCGGTCGGTCAGAAGCATGGCTCGAGAAGCTGCGGGCCTTCTTCGACCACGAAATGCTGCCGCGCCACCGCGCCTGGCTCGATCACACGGCCAAGGGCGAGGCCGCGCCCTTCATGGGCGACCTGCAGCGCAAGGCGCGTGCGGCAGGGCTGTGGAATCTGGGCCTTCCCGAACTGTCCGAAAACGAGCCCGGCACCCGGCTCTCCAATCTCGAATATGCGCCGCTGGCCGAAATCATGGGCCGGCTGTTCTGGGCGCCGGAAGTCTTCAACTGTCAGGCTCCGGACGTGCCCAACATGATCGCGCTGCAGAATTGCGCGACGGCGGAACAGAAAACGCGCTGGCTGCAGCCGCTGCTGGAGGCCAAAACCCGCTCCGCCTTCGGCATGACCGAACCTGATGTGGCTTCATCCGATGCCACCAATATCGCTACGCGCATGGTCCGCGACGGCGACGACTACGTCATCAACGGACGCAAATGGTTCATCACCGGTGCGGCGCATCCGAAATGCAGCTTCCTGATCGTGATGGGCGTGACCGATTCCGGCGCCGACCGTACCAGCCGCCACTCCTGCATCATCGTGCCGATGGCGACGCCGGGCGTTCGCCTGGTGCGGCGGCTGCGCTGGATGGGATGCGAGGACCACGTCGCCCCGATCGGAGAACTCGCTTTCGATAATGTGCGCGTGCCCCGCGCGAACCTGTTGGGCGCGGAAGGCGAAGGCTTCAAGGTCGCGCAGATCAGGCTGGGGCCGGCCCGCATCCATCATTGCATGCGCTCGATCGGACTGAGCGAGCTTTTGATCGAACTGATGATGGTGCGCTCGTCGGAGCGCTCCGCCTTCGGACGCACCGTGATTCAGTACGACACCGTGCAGCGCTGGATCGCCGAATCCCGCGTCGAGCTCGAACAGGCGCGGCTGCTCGCCTATCGCTGCGCGTGGCGTCTCGATCAGGCCGGCCACCGGGACGCCTGGCGCGATGTTTCGCTGATCAAGGTGGCGGTGCCCGCGATGCTGCAGCGGATCGCCGACCGCGCCATGCAGGTGTTCGGCGCGATGGGCGGCTCCGACGATACGCCGATTCATCAGGCGCTGGCCTGGGGACGCCTGCTGCGCATCGGCGACGGCCCCGATGAAGTCCATCTGCGGCAGATCTTTCGCATGGAGCCGATGCCATCCTGGTCGATTGCCAACTCGCCGTATCTGTCTGCGCATCCGTCCTGATCGGTGGTAATGACAAGATACGTATCGTGAATTCTTTAAAGGCACCTTTGGATGACGATCACAGACCAACCCCGGGCCTCGCAGAACGCTTCGATAGATAAAGAGCGATTGCGCCAAAAGTATCTGGAGGAACGCAACAAGCGGCTGCGCCCTGACGGCAACGACCAGTATCTCCGCGTCGCGGGACAGCTCGCGCACTATCTCGACGATCCCTATACGCCGGTCACGCCGCGCGCACCGAAATCCGATCATGTCAGCTTCGCCTTTATCGGCGGCGGCTTTGCCGGCCTCGCCACCGCCGCGCGGTTGTCTGAGGCCGGTATCAAGGATGTCAGGATCATCGAGAAGGGCGGCGACTTCGGCGGCACCTGGTACTGGAACAGGTATCCGGGTGCGCAATGCGATACCGCGTCGATGGTCTACATGCCGCTGCTCGAAGAGACCGGCCACATGCCGACGGAGAAATATGCGCATGCGCCGGAAATCCTCGCGCACTGCCAGCGCATCGGCAAGCAGTACGGCCTTTACGACAACGCGCTATTCCACACCGAGGTCGCAAGCCTCGATTGGGACGAGGCGCAATCGCGCTGGACCATCCGCACCAATCGCGGCGACGCCTTCACCGCGCAGTTCGTCGGCATGGGCACCGGACCGCTGCATGTGCCGAAACTTCCCGGCATCGAAGGCATCGAGTTGTTCACGGGCCACTCGTTCCACACCAGCCGCTGGGATTATGATTACACCGGCGGCGATCCCAAGGGCGCGCTGATGGAAAAACTGGCCGACAAGCGCGTCGGCATCATCGGCACCGGCGCCACTTCCGTGCAGTGCGTGCCGTATCTCGCGCGCGCCTGCAAGGAGCTCTACGTGTTCCAGCGCACGCCGTCCTCCGTCGACATCAGAGCCAATGCGCCGATCGATCCGAAATGGTTTGCAGGCGTAGCGACCTCAGGCTGGCAGCAGCGCTGGCTGGAGAATTTTACCGCCAACCAGGCCGGCGGCTCCGCGGAAGAAGATCTGGTGCAGGACGGCTGGACGGATCTGTCGCGGCGTATCCGCGCAAAAATCATGGACCTGCCGCGTGAGCAGCGCACCCCGCCAAACATGCTGGCAGCGTTCGAAGATTCCGATTTCGAGAAGATGGAGGAGATCCGCGCTCGGGTCGATGCGATCGTCAGCGACCGCGAGACGGCTGCGAAGCTGAAAGCCTGGTATCGCCAGCTCTGCAAGCGGCCGTGCTTTCATGACGCTTATCTGCAGGCCTTCAACACGCCGGGTACCCATCTGGTCGATACGGACGGCAAGGGCGTCGAGCGGATCACGGAAAATGGCGTCGTGGTCGCGGGCAAGGAATACAAGCTTGACTGCATCATCTACGCCTCGGGCTTCGAGGTCGGCACCGAATACAAGCGGCGCGCTGGCTTCGAGCTGACCGGCCGTGGCGGCGTCAAGCTGTCGGACCACTGGGCCTCGGGCATGCGCACCAAGCACGGCATTCACGTCCATGGCTTTCCGAACGCGTTCTTCGTGCAACCGACGCAAGGAGCGAATCTCATCTCCAATGTCCCGCATAATCTGACCGAGGCCGCGAAGACGATTGCGCTGATGATCCGGCATGCACAGGCGAACGGTTTCAACGAGATCGAAGTCACCAGGGAAGCCGAGGACCGCTGGGTCGAACTGCTGCTGACCGGTGCCGGCCGCATGATCGGCTCGCCCGACTGCACGCCGGGCTATTACAACAATGAGGGACGCGAGCCGGGTCCGGTGGCCAGGCTCAATGTCGGCCATCCCGCAGGCCCGATGGCCTATTTCAAATATATCGACGGGTGGCGCAACAACGGCCAGTTCGAGGGGCTGCAGTTTCGCTGACGTCGTTTTCGATTTTTGTTTGCGCAAGGGAGTACACAACATGAGCCAACCAGCCACGACGGAAACCCCGAAAGAGGCTTCGGCCTCCGTCATCGCACAGCACGCGGCGACGCTGAAGGCGCTGCCGTTCTCCGACGTCCGGGATTTCGACGACGCGGCGCGCGGATTTCTCGGCACGGTGGAGAACGCCAGGATCACCTCGCCGCAGGGCAGGGTGGTCTGGAGCCTGGAGCCCTACGGCTTCCTCTCGGCGGAACAGGCGCCGCCGACCGTTGACCCCAGCCTGTGGCGGCAATCGCGGCTCAACATGCATCACGGCTTGTTCGAAGTAGTGCCCGGCGTCTACCAGGTGCGCGGGCTCGACATCGCCAACATGACTCTGATCGAGGGTGACAGCGGCGTGATCGTGGTGGATACGCTGACCTCGATCGAGGGCGCGCGGGCGGCGATGGAGCTCTACTTCCAGCACCGCGGCAAGCGGCAGGTCGCCGCCGTCATCTTCACCCATACCCACACCGACCATTGGGGCGGCGCGCGTGGCGTGCTCGACGACGAAACGCTGGCCGGCGACAAGGTGCCGATCATCGCGCCCAATCTGTTCATGGAGCACGCGGTCTCCGAAAACATCATCGCCGGTCCGGCGATGCTGCGCCGCGCGATGTATCAGTTCGGGCCGCTGCTGGCGAAAGGCGTACGCGGGCAGGTCGATTGCGGGCTCGGCAAGACCATGGCGGCGGGGGCAGTCGCGCTGCTGCGTCCCACCGATCTGATCATCGCAACCGGTGACAAGCGAACCATCGACGGCGTGGAATTCGAATTCCAGATGGCGCCGAACAGCGAAGCACCGGCGGAAATGCATTTCTTCATCCCGCGCTACAAGCTTTTGAATCTCGCGGAGAACTGCACGCACAATTTCCACAATCTGCTGCCGTTCCGCGGCGCCGATGTGCGCGACGCGCTGGCGTGGTCAAAATATCTCGGCGAAGCCCTGCAGATGTGGGGCGGCAGGGCGGATGCGATGTGCGGCCAGCATCATTGGCCGGTCTGGGGGCAGGAGCGGATCGACACCATGATCCGCCAGCAGCGCGACCTCTATAAGTTCGCGCATGACCAGACCATTCGGCTGATGAACCACGGGCTCACCGCAGCCGAAATCGCGGAAACCATCCGCTTGCCGGCGAGTCTGGAGGGCGCCTGGCACGGCCGCGGCTATTACGGGCATATCCGGCATAATGTGAAGGCGATCTACCAAAAGTATCTCGGCTGGTACGACGCCAATCCGGTCAATCTCGATCCGCTGCCGCCGGTCGAGTCCGGCAGGAAATATGTCGAGTATATGGGCGGAGCAGATGCGATCCTCGCGCGTGCGGCCAAGGATTTTGCCAAGGGCGAATTCCGCTTCGTCGCACAGGCGGTGAGCCATCTGGTATTCGCCGATCCTGACAACCAGGCGGCGCGTGCGATGCTGGCCGATACGTTCGAGCAACTCGGCTATGCTTCGGAGAGTTCGACCTGGCGCAACGCCTATCTGTTCGGCGCGCAGGAGATGCGGCAGGGCATGCCCAAGGTCCCGCCGCGTTCGTCGATGCCGCGCGAAACGCTGGCGGCGCTCCGCACCGAACAGCTATGGGACGTGCTCGGCGTACGCCTCAACGGCCCCAAGGCCGAAGGCAAGCGTATCGTGCTGAACTGGAATTTCACCGACACCGAATGAGAGCTTCATCCTCAATCTGGAGAATTGTGCGCTGACCTATGCCGCCGGCGCGCAAGCCTCCGATGCCGACGCCAGCTTCACGCTGTCGCGCGGCGTGCTCGACGAAGTGATCGCCAAGCTGACGACGTTTCCGGAAGCGGTCGGCTCCGGCAAGATCAAGGTGACAGGCAATCCGGCGCGGCTCGGCGAGTTGATGATGCTGATGGATGAGTTTCCGCGCATGTTCGAGATCGTTGAGCCGAAGCGGACGGCGATCTCCTAACGTCATTGCGAGCGAAGCCAAGCAATCCATTCCTCTGCTTGCCGAGGCATGGATTGCTTCGCCGCTTCGCGCCTCGCAATGACGGAAAGCTTCGCGGACTGCTACTCCGCGCTGCTGACCAGCTTGATCCGCGGCTCGGCTTGCTCCATCAGGCCGCGATAGGCGGCGAGATAATCCAGCGCCATGCGGCGTGCGGTGAAGCGCACCTCGAACTGCTTGCGGATCGCGGCGCGGTCCAGCCCGGCAAGGCGGTCGACCACGGCAACCGCGCTGGTCTCGTCTTCCACGACAAAGCCGGTGAGACCGGGATCGATGATCTCCGGGACCGATCCGCGGTTATAGGCAATCACCGGCGTGCCGCAGGCCATGGCTTCGATCATCACGAGGCCGAACGGCTCCGGCCAGTCGATCGGGACCAGCAGGCCGATCGCGCCGCTGAGGAAGTCGGATTTTTCGCGGTCACTGATCTCGCCGATAAATTCGACCAGCGGATTGGCCTTGATGAGCGGTGAGATCAACTCATCGTAATAGTCCTGGTCGGCGCGATCGACCTTGGCCGCGATCTTGAGCGGAATGCCGCATCTTGCGGCAATGCGGATGGCGCGGTCCACGCCCTTTTCCGGCGCGATCCGCCCGAGCACCGCCAGATAGGACGGCTGCACCGGCTGGGGTGTCAGCAAGTTTTCCGGCAGCCCATGGTGAATGGTGCGCACCCAGTTGGCCTGCGGTACCGGACGGCGCTGCGCGTTGGAGATCGAGATCACCGGAACCTTGCAGAAGGTACTGAATGCCGGCTGATGCTCCGGCAGGTCGAGCCTGCCATGCAGGGTGGTCAGGAATGGCGTGGGCTGCCGGTAGAACAGAGAGAATGGATAGTAATCGAGATGAAAGTGCAGAAAATCGAACTCCTCATCGTCGCATTTCTGCCGCACGCGCTCCAGCATTACCATATGCAATGCATTGGGATCCCGCACCGAGCCGTCGAGGCGCAGCGCTTTCGGCCACATTGCGTCGAGTTTCGCCGAGGTGCGTGAATCCCCGCTGGCGAAGAGCGTGACATCGTGGCCCAATGCCACAAGTTCCTCAGTCAGCCAGTGCACCACCCGCTCGGTGCCGCCGTACAATTTGGGGGGGACAGCCTCCGTCAGCGGGGCGACCTGCGCGATGCGCATATTTGCGTCTCCTGTTTTGGATGGTGGTTGAACGAAGCCCTCAGCCCACGATCGACACCGGCATGTCATAGCGGGAACGTTCCCGTATCTGCGAAGTTCCTTTGGTCAGCACATCTTGCTTCTTCCACACGGCTGTCTTGCTGATGCCATCTGACACGAACAAATTCATGGCCGTCTCGATGCTGCAAAATTGTTGCGCGGTGATGGCCACGCGCGTGGAAACCCGAAGCGGCATTCTTCACGTCATCGTGTGCGATGCGCGGTAGGGATTCTCGTTCACTCTCAACAGGTTTGCGGAACTCATGGACAATCTTTCAGGATATGTGCGACGGCCGTTTCCATTTGTGCTGCGCTATTTGCGCCGGCGTCGCGCCGCCCATGTGGTCATCTTGTCTGCCGTCGTTGCAGCGGTTGCCTGCTCGGTGGGTACGCAATACGGCGTGAAGAATCTGGTCGACAGCCTGACGGCCGGTTCGTCGCACGCGAGCAGCGTATGGCAGGCATTCGGTTTTCTCATGTTGCTGATTGCGGCAGATAATCTGTTGTGGCGGGTCGCGAGCTGGACCGCGAGCTTTACCTTCGTCGGTGTCACCGGCGATCTTCGCCGCGACATGTTCCGCCATTTGACCGGTCACGCCCCCAGCTATTTCTCCGACCGGTTGCCGGGCATGCTCACCAGCCGCATCACCGCGACATCGAACGCGGTCTTCACCGTTGAAAACATGTTTGTCTGGAACGTGTTGCCGCCGTGCATCGCGACCGTTTCGGCGATATTCCTGATTGGAACCGTCAGTCTGGCGATGTCCGCGGGGCTGATCGTCATCGCTGTCATCATGTTGATGGCGATGTTCCGTCTGGCGGCGGCGGGCAAGCCGCTGCATGACGACTTCGCCGACAAGGCGGCTGCGGTGGACGGCGAGATGGTCGACGTCATCAGCAACCTGCCGCTGGTCCGCGCCTTCTGCGGCCTCAGCTACGAGCATGACCGCTTCGACGCCACCGTCGAACGGGAACTCGACGCCCGTGGCCGCAGCCTGCGCTATCTCGAGAAGCTGCGGCTGCTTCACGCCGTCGTGACAATCGTACTGACGATTGCGCTGATGGCGTGGGCCATCGCGCTCTGGCAGAAGGGCGCGGCAACGACCGGCGACGTCGTGCTGGTCTGCACGCTCGGGCTTTCGATCCTGAGCGCAACGCGCGACCTCGCGGTGGCGCTGGTTGACGTGACCCAGCACGTTGCCCGCCTGACCGAGGCAATCGCCACCCTGTTGCTGCCGCACGAGTTGAAGGATCACCCCGAGGCCGAGCCGCTGATCCGCAGCGGCGCTGCCGTCGCCTTCAATAACGTCGCGTTCCACTATCCCGGCGGTGCTCAGGTGTTCGAAAAATTCGCCTTGCGCATTCATCCCGGACAGCGGGTCGGCCTGGTCGGTCATTCCGGCGGCGGAAAATCCAGCCTGTTCGCGCTGTTGCAGCGGTTTTACGACATCCAGCGCGGCAGCATCACGATCGACGGCCAGGACATTTCGCGGGTGACGCAGCAAAGCCTGCGTGAGGCGATCTCGGTGGTGCCGCAGGACATCTCGCTGTTCCACCGCTCGATCATGGAAAACATCCGCTACGGACGGCCGACCGCGACCGACGACGAGGTGCTGCGCGCGGCAATCGCGGCGCGTTGCGATTTCATCGAGAATCTTCCCGAGGGCATGTCGACCATGGTCGGCGATCGCGGAATCAAGGTCTCCGGCGGGCAGCGGCAGCGCATCGCCATCGCGCGTGCCTTCCTGAAGGACGCGCCGATCCTGTTGCTGGATGAGGCGACCGCCTCGCTGGACAGCGAATCCGAAGAAGCGATACGCGAGGCCTTGTCGCGGCTGATGCGCGGACGTACCGTAATTGCCATCGCCCATCGTCTCGCCACCTTGCGCAATTTCGACCGCGTGGTGGTGCTGCAGGGCGGGAGGATCATCGAGGACGGACCGCCGGATATTCTCGTGCAGGGAAGGGGCCCTTACCGCGAATTGGTCGCACGCGAAATGGGTCGCCTCGCCAGCCATGCGGCCTGATCTGCGGCAATAGCGTTTGCGTCCCAATGCGTCCATCGCCACGCACGAAAATCGCTTGAGGTGCAAATGACCGCCGAAGTCAGCCAGCTCATCACCATTCAGGCTGCCGAACACGTCGCGGAATCGCCGTTCTACATCCCGATGACGGGGCCGGCGACGCGACCGCGTTGCTCGCTCAAGCACGACGACACCTTCATCGTGCTGGACAGCCACGGCGATATCGGCGCCTCTGCCGGCGGACCCGATGGCTTGTTCAACGCCGATACGCGCTATCTCGCCCGGCTGGAGATGGTGCTGGATGAAGTCCAGCCGCTGTTGCTCGGCTCCAATCTGCGCGATGACAATTCGGCGCTGACCGTCGACCTCACCAATTCGGATGTGTACCGCAACGGCAGGCTGGCGCTGCAGAAGGACACGCTGCACATCGTGCGCACGATTTTCCTGTGGCGCGGCACCGCCTACCAGCGCATCGCCCTGCAAAATCACGGCGACCTGCAGGCGGGTTTCGATCTCACGTTGTTATTCGACAATGACTTCGCCGATTTGTTCGAGGTGCGCGGCGAGCGACGGGCGCGCCGGGGAATAGGGTCCAGCCGACTGCTCGGCCCCGCCGATGTCGTGCTGGAATATAGCGGGCTCGACGGTCAGGCCCGCACTACCACCCTGCATTTCGAGCCGCGGCCCACGCGGCTCGCTGTCAATGCGGCAACCTATCATTTCGAGCTGGCGCCAAAGGAAGCGATCGCGTTGTTCGTCGCGGTATCCTGCAACAAGCCGATCATGCACAAGCCAGCGCCGTTCTTCCGCGGCCTGTTGGCACACCGCCGCGAGATGCGGCGCCTGACGAGCGGCGCGTCCAGCATCGAGACGTCGAACGATATCTTCAACGAGGTGCTGTGCCAGGCGATGGCCGACCTCAATATGCTGATGACCGAAACGCCGCAAGGGCGGTATCCCTACGCGGGCATTCCCTGGTATTCGACCACGTTCGGCCGCGACGGATTGATCACGGCGCTGCAGATGCTGTGGATCGATCCGCGCATTGCCCAGGGCGTGCTGCGGCGGCTCGCTTTCTTCCAGGCCAGGACCACAGATCCGCTCGCCGACGCCGAACCCGGCAAGATCCTGCACGAGATGCGCGGCGGCGAAATGGCTGCGCTGCGCGAGGTGCCGTTCGCGAAGTACTACGGCAGCGTCGATTCGACCTCGCTGTTCGTTTTGCTGGCCGGCCTCTACGTCGAACGCACCGGCGACGACGAAACGCTCGCCGAGCTATGGCCGGCGATCGAGGCGGCTTTGCAATGGATCGACGGCCCCGGCGACCCCGACAAGGACGGATTCGTCGAGTACCAGCGCGCCACCGAGCAGGGGCTTGCGAACCAGGGCTGGAAGGATTCCTTCGATGCGATCTTCCATGCCGACGGACAACTCGCCGAGGGCTATATCGCGCTGGCGGAAGTTCAGGGATATGTCTTTGCCGGCAAACGGCTGGCGGCGCGTTGCGCCCGGCGCCTGGGATTGATCGAGCAGGCGGCGCAGCTCGAATCCGCGGCTCTGCTGCTGGCCGAGCGCTTCGAGGAGGCGTTCTGGTGCGAGGAGCTCGGCACCTACGCGCTGGCGCTCGACGGCGCCAAGCGGCCGTGCAAGGTGCGAACGTCGAACGCCGGCCAGCTTCTCTTCACCGGCATCGTCAGGCCTGAGCGTGCGCGGCGGGTCGCGGCCGATCTTATGAGCCAAAAATTCTTTTCGGGATGGGGCATCCGCACCGTTGCGCGCGGCGAAGCCCGCTACAACCCGATGTCCTATCACGATGGATCGATCTGGCCGCACGACAATGCGCTGATCGCGCTCGGCTTCGCGCGCTACGGCCTGAAGCATTCGGTGGCGCATCTGTTCAAGGGCCTGTTCGATGCCGCAAGCTACATGGACCTGCGGCGACTGCCGGAATTGTTCTGCGGATTCCAGCGCGAAAGGCGGCGCGGGCCGGTGCTCTATCCCGTCGCCTGCGCGCCGCAGGCTTGGGCCAGCGCGACGCCGTTCACGCTGCTGGAAGCGGCGCTCGGTCTCGAATTCGATGCCGCGCGCGGCGAGATCCGTCTGCGCGATCCGCGGCTGCCGGAATTCCTCAACGAAGTGCTGTTGCGCGATCTGCGGCTCGGGCCTTCCAGCGTCGATCTGAGGGTCCGCCGTCACGGCGATGAGGTGTCGCTCGAGGTGGTGCGAACACGAGGCCAGATTCAGGTGTCGATCGTATTGACGCATTAGGAGCCATGCACGGCTCATGCATCTAAAAGTCAGGAGGCCACATGCGCGCCCGCTTTCTCATTTTAGTTCTGATTGCCGGACTAGCCGGCAGCCCGCCAGCTTCGGCGGCGGAGGACACCGGCGCGACGCAGGGTACCCGCACCGCTCCGTCGGACGCCGCGAAGAAAGAGCCCGCGCCGCCGCCGTCGGTCACCGTGATCGGCGCCAGGGATGCCCACGGCATTCTCGGCCGCGAAGTTCGCAGCGCGGCGAACGAAGACATGGGGCGCGTCGTCGACGTGATCGTGGATCGTGAAGGCAATGTGCGCGCCGCGGTGATCGATTTCGGCGGTTTTCTCGGCGTCGGCAGCCGGAAGATCGTCGTCGACTGGGGTGCCCTGCGTTTTGGCGGCGTCGCCAACAAGCGTGACAGCATCACGCTCGAGCTGACCAAGGCGCAGGTCGCGGCGGCGCCTGAATACAAGGAGGACGCACCGGTCATCGTTCTCGGCGCCGCCGGCCGTTTGCAGCCCTGGGATTTCGATCACTAGAGGAGAGACGGTCTGGTAGCGCGTCCATCCCACTCGCTGGACCGGATTGACGACGATCGCCATGGGCGATCCGCCGGCAGGGGCGACGTTGTGCCGCTGCCGCCCTTGCCCGGCAGGCCAAAACCATCGCGCGAAAGCCAGCGCGGCCTCGACTGGTTCGTCTTCTTTCTCGCCGATGTTCAGACCGGCTTCGGTCCGTTCATCGCGGTCTATCTGACCACGCAGAAATGGACGCAAGTTGAAATCGGCTTCGTGCTGTCGATCGGCGGCATCATCGGCCTGCTCGGGCAGATGCCGGGCGGCGCCATCGTCGACTACGCGCGTTCCGAGCGGCTGATGGCGGGTCTGGCGGTCGCCACCATCGGCTGCGCCGCACTGGCCTATGCGTTATGGCCGATCTTTCCGGTGGTGACGGCGGCCGCCATTCTGCACGCGCTGGCGAGCTGCGTGCTGGGTCCGGCGATCGCGGCGATCAGTCTCGGCCTGGTCGGACCGCTCGCAATGGGCGAACGGCTTGGGCGCAATGCCCGCTTCGCTTCGCTGGGCAACGGCTCGGCGGCGGCGCTGATGGGCGCTACCGGTTACCTGTTGTCGAGCCGGTCGGTGTTTCTCGTGACCTTCATGCTCGCGATTCCGACCTTGCTGGCGCTCTCGCGCATCCGCGAGCAGGAGATCGACGTCGCACAATGCCACGGCGCCGTCGTGCGGGAAGTTCCCGATAAAGAAGCCACCAGCGTTTTCCATCTGCTGCGCCAGCGCCCGCTGCTGATCTTTGCGGGCGGCGTGCTGCTGTTTCAGCTCGCGAATGCCGCCATGCTGCCGCTGATGGCCGGCGTCGTCACCACGCGGTCGAGCCAATGGGCGCCGGTACTGATTGCGGCGTGCATCATCGTGCCGCAGGCCATCGTCGCGCTGGCCTCGCCCTCGGTCGGTCGCAAGGCGCAGGCGTGGGGGAGGCGGCCGTTGCTGCTGCTGGCGTTCGGTGCGCTGGCGATCCGCGGCCTGCTGTTTTCGGTGGTGAGCGATCCCTATCTCCTGGTCGCCGTGCAGGTGTTCGACGGCATCACCGCGGCGGTGCTCAGCGTGATGATACCGCTGATAGTGGCCGATGTCGCCTTCGGAAGCGGCCACTTCAATCTGGCGCAAGGCATCGTCGGGACCGCGACCGGGATCGGCGCGTCGTTGAGCACGGTGCTGGCGGGCTATATCAGCGACACCCTTGGCAGCAGCACGGCCTTCACCGGGCTGGCCGGGATCGCGGCCGTCGGCCTGACGGTGATCTGGCTGTTCATGCCGGAGACCCGGCGGGTTGAGTGAGCGTGAGGCGCGCGGTCAATAGTGCCGCGACCGCCAGTGACGCGCCGACACCGGCGACGCAGGCGGTCCATCCGAAACGGTCGAACAACTGGCCGAGCACGGCGCTGCCGACAAGGCCGCCGAAAAAATAGCAGGCAAGATAGGTTCCGCTGGCAATACCGCGGTTGTCGCGGGCCGCCTGGCCTACGAAGCCGGTGGCGCAGGCCTGCGCGAAGAACGTGCCGACACCGACCAGCACCATACCGGTCAGAACCTCAGTCAGATGCGAAGACAGCAGCAGGGGCAGGCCCAGCGCGGCGACCGCAAGCGCGCCCCAGATCGTCGGCCGCGTGCCGAAACGCGCCACTATCTTGCCGGCGAACAGCGTGGTGACGACGGACGGCGCGAACACGAAATAGACAAAACCGAGATCCATCCGCCCGAGCGACAGCGGCGCGCGCACCAGCACGAAATTCACGAAGGTGAAGGTACCGATAAAGGCGAACAGGATGCAGAAGCCGATGGCAAAGGCCGAGCGCAGCGCGGGGTTGCGCCAGTGCTCGAGCGTCGCAGCGAATGGCGATTGCACGGTCGGCATCGCATGCATCGGCTTGACACGCTGAATGGTGAAGTAGACCAGCACCGCGCCGGCAAGGTTGAGCAGCGCGAAGAAATAGAAGTTCGAGGCCAGCCCGAGCGTATCGACCAGTGCAGCCGACACCAGCCGCCCGATCAGATTGCTGGCCACATTGCCGGTAATATAGGCCGCAAACGCACCGCCCGCATCCATCTGATTGCATTGCTCGCCGAGATAGGCGAGCGTCAGCGCAAAGGCCGAGGCCATGCAGAGGCCCTGCGCGACGCGCAAGATCGTGAACACGGTCAGATCAGGCGCGCTCGCGAGCAACGCGGTAGGGATCGCGAGTAGGACGAGGCTTGCGAGAATGCCGAGCCGGCGATCGATATGCGGGCTCAGGAAGCCGACCACGAGTCCCGCGACCGCCATGCCCATGGTGCTCGCATTGACCGCAAAGCCCATCGCGGCGGGGCTCACATTGTAATGCCGGGTCAGCGAGGGAAGGATCGCCTGGGTGGCGAACAGATCGACCACGGTCAGGAACGCCGTGAGACCGATGACGAGGGACCGCAGCGCCACGCCGGGCGAATGACCCTGCGTTGCCATCGCTTCCGTTTTCATTGGCGCGGAGATGTCGGTCATGGCGCTTCTCGATGTTACGCTTGAGAAAAGAAGGATGTGACGCCTGGGCGTGTGGGGCGACACGTGGGACCCAGGGCGTCACATCCGGCAACGAGACGTCGGGTGGCGCTCGTTACAGCTCCTTTACATGTTGTGGTCGTGCGGATCCTTGCGGACGTCGCCGACATAGAGAATGACGGTCTCCTTGCCGAGGTTCTTCCACCAGTGCGAGGTGCCGGCGACTTCCGGTCTGATCTCGCCGGCCTTGTGCACGATCGGATCGACGCAGTTGCTGGCGTATTCGACGATCTCGCCCTGCTGGACGTAGATCAGCGCGGGACGGTCGTCATGGCTGTGCCAGGGCACGATGCCGCCCGGCTCGATCGTCAGCTTGCGGAAGCGCAGCTCGCGATCCCTGATGTTGGCCGGCTGCTTCTCAAGATTGATCGCGCCGAGCGTGACGTCGGTGACGCCGACCGGCTTGGTGTCGACCATCGGGCGGACGCTGGGCTGCATCTTGCCGGCTGGGCATTCGCCCGCGATGGCGGTCGAGGTAGTTGCGAGCGAACCTGCAATCATTCCGGCGAGTACGAGACCCTGCCAGATGGTGCGTGAAGCGGCGTTGGATTTGGACATGTCGTGGTCTCCTCTGTTTCTGTCTTCGTCTTGAGAGTCGCCTTGGCCCCGAATGATCTGGCCGGCTACGTCATCACCATCGAGGAAACGGCGCGCGAGAGGAAATGCCGGTTGGCTTTTGACTCCATAGCGCGGCGCTATGCGATTAGAGCGTTTTCAAGCGAAGTGGGGACCGGTTCGCGTCAAGAAAACGCGTCAAAAATAAAAGTCTGGAGCTCCATTCCAATTCTATCGGAACGGAGCTCTACCGGTGGCCGAGCATGTGCTTGATGTCGGAGGCGAAAGTCGGATAGGCGTAGATATTGTCCCGGATCTGGCTCGCCGTGATGCCAAAGCGCATCGCCAGTCCGAAAATGTTCACGAGCTCCTGCCCCGAATGCCCGACGAAATGCGCGCCGAGGATGCGATCGGTCGATTGATCGACGATCACCTTTGACCACGCGACTGTCTCTGCGTAGGTCTTGGCGGAAAACCATTCGAGCATATCGTTGGTGTGAACGTCGACGGCAATGCCCTTCAGCCTGGCGGTGGCCTCCGTCAGGCCGACCGAGGCGAGCGGCGGCACGGTGTAGACGGACGTCGCCATGCTGGCATAGTCCGGGCTGTGTTTGGGTCCCTCGACGATGTTACGGCCGACGATGTCGCCCTCGTAGGTCGCGATCGGCGACAGTTGCGGCGAGGTCGGCACCGCGTCGCCGCAGACATGGACGCTGGGATTGGAAGTCGACCGCAGATAACGGTCGATCGCGACGCGGCCATTGGCGTGTTCGACCTGGCCCGCCGTGAGATCAAGCGTATCGACATTGGCAACGCGGCCGGCGCCATTGACGATGCGTTCGGCTTCGGCCGTGTGCTCGGTGCCCTGGTGGGTGAAGTGAACGCGCAGGCAGCCGTTCGCCGTTTCAATTCGCGTGACGCTGACGAGGGTCCTGACCCGGATGCCGATCCGCTCGCTCTCGGCCTGCAGGCGCGCGACGGCGTCGGCGTCCATGGCCGGCAATAGCTGCGGCAGCGCTTCGAGAATCGTCACCTTCGAGCCGGCGCGGGCATAGACATGGCCGAATTCCAGCGCGATCACCCCGCCGCCGATGAAGATCACGGAGCCGGGCAGTTCACGCTCGCTGAGCATCTCGTCGGACGTGATCATGAGCTCTGCGCCCGGAATCGGCAGCGGGCGTGGCCTCGATCCGGTCGCAATCACGATATGCCTGGCTTCCAGTTCGCGGTCGCCGACGCGGATGGTATTCGGGCCAGTGAACGCGCCGTGGCCCTTGATTACCTCGACATTGCGCTTGGCCATCGAGCGGGCGAGGTTGATGGGGATGTCCTTGATCATGTCCTTCTCACGGTCGATCAGCGCCGCCCAATCGAGCTTCGGCCTGCCGACGGCGATGTGATGAATGGAGGCGCGTTCGATTTCGTGCAGTGCGTGGCCGGCGGCGACCAGCACCTTCTTCGGCGTGCAGCCGCGGTTTGGGCAGGTACCGCCAAGAAGATCGGCCTCGATCATCGCGACCGACATTCCGGCGCGCCGGACCGGTCCGGTCACGCCGATGCCGGCGTTGCCGCCACCCAGAATGACCACGTCGAATTTTTCCGGTGTCATCGCATTAATCCCTCTGTTGGCTACCCTTGATGCGATCAGGCCGCGCCCGATGGCGCAGCCTGATGATGTTTACGGGAGGCGGGCCGGCGTTGTTACCTGGTCGCAATGGTCGAGGTGATCGAGCCCACCACCTTGGTCGCCATTTCGAACTGGGCTGTGCGATCGTGGATGTTGTGGCGCTTCGCGATCCATTCGAAATCGGTCCAAACCGCCCAGACATCGCCATTGTCGTCCTGTGTGAGCAGCAGCCGGACCGGCCAGTCGAGGCCGGCGTTCGGGTTCGAGGTAATGAACTGGGTCCCGAGCGGCGGATTGCCGAACACCAGCAGCGTCGAGGGGCGCAGCTTGATGCCGGCGTCGGCCGCGAGCCTGGACTGGTCGATCTCCATGAAGAATTTGATGCCCTTGCTGTTGATATCGGCCTTGATGCGGGTGATCGCTACCGCCATCGGCACCGCGCTCTTGACGCGGACGATGCCGTCATCGCTGTCGGCGCGTGCGGCGGAGACCACGGAAAGGATCAGCAAGGCCAGCAGCAGCGAGGCGCAGAAATTTGCAAGGCGGTTCGTCAAATGAGCGGTCATCGGAAATCTCCTGTCGGTGAGCGCATGCCTTCCGCATGGCTTCGAGGGCAGGATGAAGGCCCAGCCGGCCAATATGAAATGCGCATTCGCTCTGAAGTCGATAGCGCCGGGCTATAGGGTCGGTTCGATACGCGGCGGCTATCAAACCGATTGGGCAACGGCATTTCAAAGGCAGAGCAATCCCGTCTCAGATGGTCCCAGCGCCCGATTGGCGGGCGTCATTTGTCATTAATCCTGAGGACCCCCCATGACCACACTGTCCAAAACCCTCATTGCCGCCACGGCTTTTGTGGCGATTGCAACTTCGGCCTTCTCGCAGGCTCCCATGGAATTCAAGTCGGGCATGGCCCATGTCTATGTCGGAGGAAAAATGTCCGGCATAACCATAGCCCCCGGCGAAAAGAACCACGAGGCGATGATGAAGAACGCCACCAAGGTGCCGAACAACACCGTGTTCTTCATGAACAATGGCCAGCTCTATTCGACCTCGGGTATGCTCGACCCGACCGGCAACTTCTATATTCCCTGATCCAGGCGTTCAACATCTCCGGGCCTCCCCCTTGCGGGTGGCCCGGACCGGAAAATAGTATCGAGCAGCCGAATGCCGGAGCACATCATGACGACAACGCTATCATCAGCCGATGCCGAACGCCTCAAGCAGGCGTTCCAGCAATGCCGTGACATGGAAGGCTCCTTGCGTGAGCAGCTCGAGGCCTACGCCGCGGCGGGACGGGAGATCTTTCCGGCCTATGGCGAAGCGGTCGACCGGCTGGTAGTGCGACTGAACGAGAACGGCGGCGGCGAAAACGCGCCGCGGCCGGGCGAAGTGATGCCGCCGTTCCTGCTGCCGGACGAGACCGGCCGGCTGGTCAGCCTGAAATCACTGACCGATCGTGGCCCGGTTGCGGTGATGTTTTATCGCGGTCATTGGTGCCCATATTGCCGGTTGAATGTGCGGGCGGTGATCCAGGCCGAGGGCCGGATCAAGGCGTTGGGCGCGCAAACGGTTGCGATCATGCCGGAGACGCAGGCCTATGCGGAGAAATTCAAGTCCGAGGCGGAAGCGCCGTTTCCGGTACTGACCGACCTCGACAATGGCTACGCGCTGTCGCTCAACCTTGCAATCTGGCTCGGCACCGAAATCCAGCGGTTGCTGTCGTACCAGGATATGGCGAGCTTCCAGGGCAATAACGGCTGGGTGTTGCCGATCCCGGCGACCTTCGTGGTTGGCCGCGACGGATTGGTGAAGGCCCGCTTCGTCGATCCCGATTTTCGCAAGCGCATGGAAATCGACGATCTGATTGCGGCGCTGAAGAGCGCGAGCGAAGAGCGCTAGCAAAGAGCTTTAGCGCGGCATCATTCCTCAGGCGCCCGCCGTCTTGCCGATGAATTGCTGCCAGTCGGCGCCGCGCAGCATGCGCATCACGGCAGATGCCACCGCCGTCCGTTCACGCCCGGCCACGCCATAGAGGTTCACGGTCCGCCGCGCGTCCAGCCCTTCGACGATAGCGCGCTTCAGCGTCGGCGGAATCGAGGCGGTATCAGGCACCACGGCGACGCCGATATCGGCTTCCAGCAGTTCGATCAAATCGCGTTCGGAAGCGATTTCATGGCAGCGATCGACATCGAGGCCGTGCTCGCGAAGCGAAGCGTTCACCCGCGCGCCATGCTCGCAATAGTTTCGCGACAGCAATTGCTCGGCGCGAAGATCCACGAAATCGATCTTGTCGCGGCCCGCCAGCGGATGGTTCTTGTTGACGACGAGCTGAAAGTTTTCCGTGAACAGCGGCCAGGTATCGAGCCGGTCCCACTCCTCGCTGATCTCGGCGGCAATGCCGAGCTCGGCTTCGCCCTTCTTGAGAAACTCGGCGACCTCGCGGGCGTTGCCGCGCAGAAAGCGAAACTCCAGGCGGTTGAACATCCGCTTGATCTGGTCGAGATGCGGAATCAACAGCGACAGGTCGACGGAATGGGTCAGCGCAATCCGGAGCGCGCCGATCTCGCCGCTCTTGAAGGATGAAGCAAGTTCGCGCGCGCCGGTCGCCGCCTCGTAGCACTGCTTGAGCAGCGGATGCATGCGTTGGCCGAGCTCGGTCAATTGCGCAGCGGGGCGCTCGCGGCGAAACAGGTCGCCGCCGAGTTCGGCTTCGAGTTGCTTGATGGCCCGCGTCAGCGACGGTTGCGTGACGTTACACTCGTCCGCGGCGCGCGTGAAGTTGAGCACGCGCGCAACCGCGAGGAAGTAGCGAACCTGATGCATCTCCATGGTCGAGCCCCGGTCAATGGTGCGCAAAACGTACCCGATCGCGGCGCGCGATGACACCATAACCGCGATAGCGTCAGCGTATGGTTTCGGAAGCCAGACGGTATTTCCTTAATTGAAGACGGCCGGGCAGGGTGGGGCGGAGATGGTCAGCGTAAGGCGCTGAATCCCCATACGAAAGGACGGCCCATGAATATCCAGCTCAAAACGCAAGGCGCTGCGGCTCTGCGGCCGCTGGCCGGCAAGGTCTCGCTTGTCACGGGTTCGACCAGCGGCATCGGGCTCGGGATTGCCCGCGCGCTGGCGGAAGCCGGCTCCGCGGTCGTGCTGAACGGCCTTGGCGTCGCGGCCGAGATCAACAGGACCAGGGACCAGTTGGCCGCCGATTTCGGCGTCGAAGTCAGCTATTCCGCGGCCGATATGACGAGCGGCGATGCGATCGCCGAGATGATCGCGGCTGCCGTGGCCAGTCACGGGCGGCTGGATATTCTTGTCAACAATGCCGGCATTCAATATGTCGCGCCGCTCGATCAATTTCCGGTCGAGAAATGGAATGCGATCCTGGCGATCAATCTGTCGTCGGCGTTTCACACCACGCGGCTGGCCTTGCCGGCGATGCGTCTGAACAAGTTCGGGCGGATCATCAACATTGCCTCCGCGCATGGATTGGTCGGCTCGCCGTTCAAGGCGGCCTATGTCGCGGCCAAGCACGGCATCGTCGGCCTGACCAAGGTGACTGCGCTGGAGACCGCCGAGGACGGCATCACCTGCAACGCGATCTGCCCGGGTTACGTCTATACGCCGCTGGTCGAGGCGCAGATCGACAGCCAGGCCAAGGCGCACGGCATTTCCCGCGAGAAAGTCATCCACGACGTGTTGCTGGCGCAGCAGCCCAACAAGCATTTTGCCAGCGTCGGGGAATTGGCCGCGCTGACGGTCTTTCTCGCCAGCGACGCGGCGGCATCGATCACGGGCACGGCGTTGCCGGTCGATGGCGGCTGGACTGCACACTAAGATCCGAGGGAGCGTGACATGAAAGATGTTCAGGACGCCGGTTCTTCGGCGAACTTGCGATCGCTAGCCAGGTCCGAGCCCGGGCAGGTCGTGCTGGTGCTGCAGGGCGGGGGCGCGCTCGGCTCCTATCAGGCCGGCGTCTATCAGGCGCTACATGAAGCCGGCATCGAGCCGGATTGGATCATCGGCACCTCGATCGGCGCCATCAATGCCAGCCTGATCGCCGGCAATGCGCCGCAGAACCGGCTGTCGCGCCTGCGCGAATTCTGGAAAAGGATGGAGCAGAACCCGATCTGGAGTTTTCGCGACATCTTTCCGGGCTTCAACGAAAAGCTCTCTTACTGGTCGACGGTGACCAACGGCATTCCCGGTTTCTTCCGGCCCAACGCGCTGGCCCATGCCGGCGACAGCTATCCGCTCGGCGCCGACAGTGCCGGCTATTACTCGACCTCGCCGCTGGAGCGGACGCTGACGGAGCTGGTCGATTTCAATCTGGTCAATCAGTGCACGCCGCGCCTGACCGTGGGCGCCGCCCATGTCCGTACCAGCCAGATGCGCTATTTCGACAGTCGCGATGGCGAACTTGGCGTCAGGCACATCATGGCGTCGGGCGCGCTGCCGCCGGCCTTCCCGGCGGTGCGTATCGACGGCGAACTCTATTGGGACGGAGGGATTCTATCTAACACGCCGACGGAAGCCGTGTTCGACGACAATCCGCGCAAGAACTCGCTGATCTTCGCCGTGCATCTGTGGAATCCATCCGGCGCCGAGCCGACCACGATGGCGGAGGTGCTCAACCGCCACAAGGATGTGCAGTATTCCAGCCGGATCGCGAGCCACATTGCGCGGCAGCAGCAGGCGCATCGGCTGCGCCATGTCATCAACCAGCTCGCCACGCGGTTGCCGGAGTCTGAACGCAACAGCGAGGCGGTGAGGGAGCTCGCCGGCTACGGCTGTCCGACCCGGATGCATGTGGTGCGGCTGCTCGCCCCGCAACTCAGCCGCGAGGACCACACCAAGGACATCGATTTCAGTCCGTCCGGCATCATGCAGCGCTGGGATGCCGGTTACCGCCACACCAAATCGGTGCTCGAAAAGAAGCCGTGGGTCGGTGAGTTCGATCCGCTCTCCGGCGTCATTCTCCACGAGCAGATGGAAGTCATGCCGGAAGCGGCGGAGTAGCTGCAGGTCACGCGATGGTGGAAGGCGCGATCGTCTTGCGATAGAGCGCGCTGTAACAGGCCGCCGACAGATCCCAGCTAAAGGACCGCGCCATCGCGCTGCGCCGCATCGCGTCGAGGCGGTCCTTGGCGCCGAACGCATCGAACGCGCGTCTGACGCCGCCGAGGAAGGATTCCGCGGAAGGTTGCGGGAACAGGAAACCGGTTTCGCCGTCCTTGATGGTCTCCGCCAGCCCGCCGGTCTGGTGACCGATCGGCAGCGATCCGAACCGCTGCGCATACATCTGGCTCAGCCCGCACGGTTCGAACCGCGACGGCATCAGGGTAAAGTCGCTGCCGGCAAAAATTCGCCGCGCCTGGGCGTCGTTGAAGCCGATGGTGACGCCGATCGCGTCCGGCCTGCGGCGGTGCGCATTGACCAGCGCCTGTTCGATCTGGGCCTCGCCGCTGCCGGTCACCACGATCTGTCCGCCCGCCTCGATGATTTCGTCGGCGGCAGACAGGACGAGATCGACGCCCTTCTGGTGCACCAGGCGGGCAACCAGGCCGAACAGCGGCCCGCGCGACAGCGCCAGGCCGAACTGCTTGCGGACGTAGTCGGCATTGGCCTGCTTGCCTTCCCAATCGCCGGGGGCGAAGGTTTGCGCCAGATGCGCGCAGGCGCTGGGGTCCCAGCTTTCGTCGATGCCGTTCAGGATGCCGGTCAGTTGCGCGGCGTCCGAGCGGCGCTGCAAGAGACCTTCCAGCCCGCAGCCGAGCTCGCGCGTCGTGATCTCCTTCGCATAGGTGGCGCTGACGGTGGTCAGATGCGAGGCGTAGACGAGGCCGCCCTTGAGGAACGAGACATGATCGTAGAATTCGAGACCGTCGATGTGGAAGGAGCTTTCGGGCGCCCCGATCCGGCGCAGCGAGTCCGGCGGGAACAGTCCCTGATAGGCGAGGTTGTGAATGGTCAGGATCGAGGGGACCTTTGAGCCTCGCCATGCCAGATAGGCCGGCGCCAGCGCGGCCTGCCAGTCGTTGGCATGGATCAGGTCCGCTGCCCAATTCTTGTCCAGGCTGCCCGCGGCAAGCTCGGCGGCGGCCGATGCGAAACGGCCGAACCTGATGTCGTTGTCCGGCCAGTCACGCCCCGATTCGTCGCCATAGGGATTGCCCGGCCGGTCATAAAGTTGCGGGCAGAGCAGGACGTAAACCGGCAGGCCATCCCTGGTCGCTGCCCGCCCCAGCGAACAGGCGGGCATCTCCGCCAGAGAGGGGCATTCCCCAACGATTTCAATGTGGGTGAACTGTTCGATGATGTCGCGGTAACCGGGCAGCATGACCCGGACATCGCTCCAGCGGCGCAGCGCCCGGGGTAGCGCCGCGGATACGGCAGCGAGACCGCCCACCCGGACAAAGTCATCCATCTCAGTGGTGACGAACAAGACCTTCAAGACAAGCGTCCTCGTACCTGCCGCAATGTTACTGATGCAAGAATGGGTCCAACTTCCTTACCCGTTACAAACGCGCGCTGCGGGCCGTCGTTCCTGAGCGAACTACTTTCCTGTCGACGCTGCACAATTTAGGGTCACGCCCGCCAACCAAAACGAACGGCGGCCAAAGGCCTAAGGAGTTTGACGCAATGACCATAGCCGGCGATGATCAGAGGAATTTGACAGGCAGCTTCACAGGCCTGCGGGTCCTCGATTTTTCAACCACGATTGCCGGCCCCCATTGTACACGGATGCTCGCCGATATGGGAGCGGAGGTCATCAAGATCGAGACCGAGGAAGGCGAGACGATGCGGACCCGCCCGCCGGTGCGGAATAATTGCTCGACCGCCTTCGGCCAGCTCAACGTCGGCAAGAACAGCCTGGTCCTGGATTTGAAGTCGCCTGAGGGATCGGAGGCCGTCCGCCGGCTGGTCGCGACCGCGGACGTGCTGGTGGAGAACTTCCGTCCAGGCGTGATGCGGCGATTGAAGCTCGACTACGCCTCGCTGCATGGGCTCAACCCGAAGCTGGTCTATTGCTCGATCTCCGGATACGGCCAGACCGGGCCGTCGGCCGAACTGCCGGCCTATGCGCCGGTGATTCACGCGGCCTCGGGCTATGAGATGGCGCATCTGGCCTACCAGCCCGGACGCAGCCGGCCGGACTATTGCGGCATCTACCACGCCGACGTGCTGACCGGCGTCTATGCGTTCGGCGCCATCTCGGCGGCGCTGTATCAGCGTACAGCGACCGGGCAGGGCCAGCATATCGATGTCTCGATGCTGGAATCGATGCTGAGCCTGACGTTGAACGAGCTGCAATGGTCGCAATTCGAGGTGAAGCCGACGCAGCGGCCGATGTTCGGTCCGATCGAGACTGTGGACGGCTACGTGATGATGGCGATCGCCAGCGAGAAAACTTTTCAGAGCCTGATGCAGGTGATCGGCCATCCCGGAGTGGGTGAGCGATCCGCGCTTTGCCAAATATTCCGATCGGCGGGAAAACTGGATAAGCCTGATCGAAGGCGTCGAGGCGTGGTCGCGTACTGTCACGACCGAGCAGTGTCTCGCGGCGCTCAATGAGTACGGCGTTCCGTCATCGGCCTACCGCACCGTCGCGGAGGCGCTGCGCGATCCGCAGATTGCCCATCGCGGCGCACTGGCCGAAGTCGAGGATGGCGGCGGCACCTTCAAGGTGCTCAATCTGCCGTTCCGCATGTCGGGCGCCAACGTGTCGGCGGCGAAACGCATGTCGACGCTCGGCGAGCACACGCGCGCCTACCTGAAGGAGACCGGCCTGTCGGAAGATGAAATCGAATCCTTTGCCGGCAAGGCGCAGACCGCTGCGCGCGGCTGACCGCGCGATCCGCATAGCGAAACATTAACCCTGCGGCGTTTCATCCGCGGGGTTGCAAACGCCCTTGCCCGCGACTGCGTTTCCAGACAATCTTGCCGCAGCGATCATGATCCGGAATACCGGACGGATGACACATTCGGAGGGAACATCCATGAAGGCGGCGATCCGTTCGAGCGCGCTTGCGCGAATATTTCTTGTGGCGGGATTTGGCGTGGCTTTGTCGGCCATGCCCGCCAACGCGCAGAAGGCGGGCGGCAGCATCACCGTCGGCCTCGAACTCGATATTCCCGGTTTCGATCCGCTGAAGGTCGGTGTTTACGATACGTCGGCGGAAACCGCGGCGGCTGCGATTTTCGACACGCTGGTTGCGCTCGATGACAACGGCAAACCGGTGCCGAAACTGGCGTTGTCCTGGACGCATTCGGACGACTACAAGACCTGGACCTTCAAGCTCCGGCCTGGCGTCAAATTCCACGACGGCACGCCGTTCAATGCGCAAGCGGTCAAGGAGAACTTTGACCGGCAGAAGGATCCGGCCAACAAGTGCCGCTGCGCTTTTTACATCGCCTATGTCAACAACGTGCAGGCGCCCGACGAGCTGACGGTGGTCTACAACCTGAATGATCCGCAGGTGAATCAGCCTGCGCTGATGACGATCCAGAGTTCGAACAATGTTATCCACTCGCCGACGGCGTGGAAGACCAAAGGCGAGGATTACAATCGTAATCCCGTCGGGACCGGCCCTTATATCCTGAAGTCATGGACGGCAGGCGACCGCATGGTGCTGGAAAAGAATCCGGACTACTGGAACAAGGGCCATCCCTATCTCGACCGCATTGTGTTGAAGCCGCTGCCGGATGCGCAGTCGCGCTTCGCCAGCCTGCAGTCGGGCGAAGCCGACATCGTCTGGGACGACGAATATGACGCCGACAACATCATGAAGGCGCAAAAAGACCCGAAGATGAAGGTGCACACCTATGCCGGCTCCGGCGCGCAGGTTTACGCTTTCAACACCAAGGTCGCACCATTCGATGATGTCCGCGTGCGCCAGGCGTTGGTAATGGCACTCGACCGCAAGAAGATGTCGCAGGCGATCACCAATGGCCTCGCGCGACCCGCCAGCAACCCCTATGGCGACGGTTCCTGGGTCAAGTGCAAGGACGACGGAGCGCTTCCTGAAGACCTCGAGAAGGCAAAGGCTCTGATCAAGGATTACGGCAAGCCGGTCGAGTTCAAGATGATCGTCACCGCGACACCGCGCGGCCGCACCGTCGGTCAGGTGCTGCAGCAGTTCTGGAAGCGGGCCGGCGCCAATATGGAGATCGAGCAAATCGATCAGGCCACTGTCGTGCCGCGCGCATTCATGCGTCAATTCCAGTTGACGCCATGGCGGATCGTCGATCTTGCCGACCCCGATCCCCAGATGTACGCCAACTTCCGCACCGGCAGCCCGGTCGCGCTTGCCAATTACTCCAATCCTGAACTCGACAAGCTGCTCGACCACGCGCGGGTCACGGCCGACCCGGAAAAGCGGACCGAGGATTATTGCGCGATCAGCCGCATCATCAACAAGGAGGCGATCTGGTTCTGGACCTTCCAGAACACCTACTACGCGATCGCGACATCCAAGCTGAAGGGCCTGCCAAAAATCTATCACGGGGTGATCGACGTATCGGACACCTGGCTGGAATGATTTTCCATGCTGTTCTTTGTCGCGCGTAGGCTTCTGTACCTGATTCCGGTCCTGATCGCCGTATCGCTGTTGACGTTCTTCATCGCGTCGCTGCTGCCGGGCGATCTCGCCTACGTGATCCTTGGCGATCAGGCGACGCCGGAGAACGTTGCGGCGCTTCGCAGGGACATGGGGCTCGATCAGCCGGTCTGGATCCGTTATTTCAGCTGGCTCGGTAACATCCTGCAGGGCGATTTTGGCCGCTCGTTCCGGACCGGGCAAACCGTGCTGCAGGCGGTGACCGAACGGCTGCCGGTATCGTTCGAGCTGATGCTGCTGGCCGAGATCATGGGCCTCGTTATCGGCGTTCCCCTGGCCATCCTGTGTGCGGCCCGCAGCGGCGGTGCGTTTGACCGCTTCATCACCGGCAGCGCGTTTGCGATGCTTTCCGTCCCGGCCTTTCTGTCGGCGATCCTGCTGATCTATCTGTTTGCGGTGGAGCTGCGCTGGTTGCCGGCGACGGGCTACGTGCCGTTTGTCGAAGATCCCACCGCAAACCTGCGCTTCATGGTGCTTCCCGCGCTGACGCTCGCGCTTGCCGAATGGCCCGGCATCATGCGTGTGCTGCGATCGGACATGATCGCAACCCTGCAGGAAGATTATATCGCGCTGGCGAAAGCCAAAGGACTGAAAGCCTCGCGCATTCTGTTCGTGCATGCGCTGAAACCATCGTCGCTTACGCTCGTTACGATAACCGGCATCAATATCGGGCGATTGATTGGCGGTACGGTTATCGTGGAGACGATCTTCGCGTTGCCGGGGATCGGTCGGTTGCTGGTTGGCGCGATCTATACCCGTGATCTCATCATCCTGCAGGGGGTGGTGCTGATCGTTGCCGCCGGCTTCGTGATCATGAACTTCATCGTCGATTTGCTCTACGCCGTCCTCGATCCCAGGATTCGTCATGGCCACGCTTGAACTCACCATCGACGAAGGCGTCGCGGCGCAACCGGCAAAGCGCGGACGCCGATTGGGAATGCTGTTCTGGATGGCGATCGGCTGGATGATTTTTATGTTCGCGGTTGCGATCCTGGCGCCCGTGCTGCCGCTGCCGAGCCCGACCGACATGGACATGCTGGAACGACGCGCTCCGTTTTCCATGGAACACTGGCTTGGAACCGATGGTCTTGGCCGCGACGAGCTCTCAAGGCTGATCTACGGCGCGCGGATTTCGCTCGTGGTCGGACTGTGCGCGCCGATGATCGGGCTCACCATCGGCGGCGCGCTCGGCATGCTGGCGGGCTATTTCCGAGGCCGGTTCGAGTCCGTCGTGGTCGGCAGCATGGACGTGCTGCTGGCGTTTCCGCCGCTGATCCTGGCGCTGGCCGTGACCGCCTTTCTCGGGCAGTCGATCCTCAACCTCACCTTCATTCTCGGCGTGCTCGGCATTCCGGCCTTCATGCGGGTGGCGCGGGCGGCGACGCTGACGCTGGCGCGTCGTGAATTCGTCATCGCGGCGCAGGCGTTGGGAGCGACGCATGCACGCATCCTGTTGCGCGAGTTATTGCCGAACGTCATTTTGCCGCTGTTTGCCTTCTTCCTGCTCGGCGTCGCCGTCACCATCGTGGTCGAGGGCGCCTTGTCGTTCCTCGGCCTCGGGGTACCGCCGCCGATATCGAGTTGGGGCAGCATGATCGGGGAGGGGCGCGAAAGCCTGGAGGTCGCGCCGAGGCTCGCTTTCCTTCCGGCGATCGCGATGTTCCTCACCGTGCTCGCCTTCAATCTCATCGGCGACACGCTGCGTGCGCTCACCGATCCACGTCAGGGCGCGCTGTGACCGGAAATACCCTGCTTTCCGTCGAGGACATCGTGGTCGACCTGCCGACCCCGCGCGGCAACCTGCGCGCGGTGGATCGGGTGAACCTCACGGTGGGCGCCGGCCAGACGCTCGGCGTCGTCGGCGAATCCGGCTGCGGCAAGACCATGCTGTCGCGGGCGATCCTGCAATTGCTGCCGAAGAAGGCAAAGCTCTCCGGCCGCGTGATGTTCGACGGGCAGGACCTGCTGCAGCTCTCGCCGGAGAAACTGCGCAAGCTGCGCGGGCGGTCGCTGGCGGTCGTATTCCAGGATCCGATGACCTCGCTCAACCCGGTGCTCACGATCGGCACCCAGTTGATCGAGACGCTGCAGGAGCATCTCGAATTGGACGACGCCACCGCCACCAGGCGCAGCGTCGAACTGCTCGCCGCGGTCGGCATTCCCGCGCCCGAGCAGCGGCTGGCGCAATATCCGCATCAGCTCTCCGGCGGCATGCGGCAACGGGTGGCGATCGCGATCGCGCTATCGTGCGAACCGAAACTGCTGATCGCCGACGAGCCGACCACTGCGCTCGACGTGACGATCCAGGCGCAGATCCTGGATCTCCTGGCGCGCGAGCAGCGCCGCCGCCACATGGCGATGATCATCATCACCCATGATCTCGGCGTCGTCGCCGGCCGCACCGATGACGTCGCCGTCATGTATGCCGGCCGCGTAGTCGAGCGTGCGCCGACGCCTGCGTTGTTCAAGAAGATGCGAATGCCTTATACCGAAGCGCTGCTCGCAGCCCTTCCGCGGCTCGATGCCGCGCCCCACACGCCATTGCCAGCGATATCGGGGCGTCCGCCCGATCCGACCCGACCGCTGCAGGGCTGCTCGTTCTCGCCACGCTGCCGCTATGCCGTGGCCCGCTGCCAGACCGAGAAGCCGGCATTGACGGAAGCCGAGTCACGCGAACATCAATACGCCTGCTTCCACCCGATCGAAATCCATGCGGAGGCCGGCGCATGATGCTGCAAGCCGCGTCGGCCGTTTCAAATGAACCGCTGCTCGCCGTCGACGATCTGGTCGTGGAGTATCCCGTCGGCGCCAAGATCGTTCATGCCGTGTCCGGGGTATCCCTGCAGATCGCCCGTGGCGAAACGCTGGGTCTGGTCGGCGAATCCGGCTGCGGAAAATCGACGCTGGGCCGGGCGGTGCTGCAGTTGCGCCGGCCGACCGCGGGGCGGGTTCTGTTCGACGGCCACGATCTCACGACGATGCAGGGCGACGCCTTGCGGCTGATGCGCCGGCGCGTGCAATTGATTTTTCAGGATCCGATTGCCTCACTGAACCCGCGCCGCAAGATCGGTGACATCGTCGCCGAGCCGCTGGTGATCGCAGGCGTCAAGGACCCGGAGAAGCGCAAGCAACTCGTCGACGAGGTGCTGAGCGCGGTCGGTCTCGATCCGACCCTGGTGGTGGGACGGCTGCCGCATGAATTCTCCGGCGGACAATGTCAGCGCATCTGCATCGCGCGCGCCCTCATTCTCAATCCGGAGTTCATCGTCTGCGACGAGCCGGTCTCCGCGCTCGACGTTTCCATCCGCGCCCAGATACTCAATCTGCTGGAGGAGATGAAGGGCCGGTTCGGCTTGACGCTGTTGTTCATCGCGCACGATCTCGCGGTGGTGAAGGCGGTGAGCGACCGCGTGGCGGTGATGTATCTCGGCCGGCTCTGCGAGGTCGGCCCCTCCGAACAGTTGTTCGCCCGGCCGGCGCATCCCTATACCGCGCTGCTGATCGAGGCGATCCCGGTGCCCGATCCGGACGTCCGTCCCACCGAGACCGTGCCCGTGGGCGAGCCGCCGTCGCCGATCGCGCCGCCGTCCGGCTGCCGGTTCCGCACCCGCTGTCCCGCGCGCGGACCGGCGATGCAGCGACGAGATGCCGGAACTGCGCGCCGTGGCGGCGGGCCAGTTCGTGGCTTGCCATCACCCGCTGATCTGAATACCGGGAGAGCGTCGCCCGCGTTTGTCTCGATGGGATGGACGTGGCAATGTCCGGCAAGGAACACCTTTACCAAGAACAAGAATGACGGGAGAGAAGCGATGAAGAGTTTTCAGGTCGCCGAGTTCAACGCACCGCTGAAAGAGGTGGATCAGGAGACGCCGCAGCCCACGGGCACGCAGGTGCTGATCAAGGTCAAGGCGGCCGGCGTCTGCCACAGCGATCTTCACATCTGGGAAGGCGGCTATGATCTCGGCCACGGCCGCAAGCCGCTGTCGCTGAAGGACCGCGGCGTGTCGCTGCCGCGCACGATGGGGCACGAGACGGTCGGCGAGGTGGTGGCGTTCGGGCCCGACGTCACGGCCGCCGACAAGGGCGATCTCAAGGTCGGCGACACCGCGCTGGCCTATCCGTGGCTCGGTTGCGGCAAGTGCGCGACGTGTGTGGGCGGCGACGAGAACATGTGCGTCGTCAAGCCGAACTCGCTCGGTGTCTATTGCGACGGCGGCTATGCCGACTACATGACGGTGCCGAATCCGAAGTACCTGTTGAACCTGAAAGGTCTCGATCCCGTCACCGCGGCACCCTATGCCTGCTCCGGCGTTACCACCTATAGCGCGCTGAAGAAGGTCGAATTCGCCTTCAACTCGCCGATCGTGATCTTTGGCGCCGGCGGGCTCGGCCTGATGGCGCTGTCGCTGCTGAAGGCGATGGGCGGCAAGGGCGCCATCGTCGTCGATATCGACTCGCGCAAGCGCGAAGCCGCTGAAGCGGCCGGTGCGCTCGCCACCGTCGACGGCAAGGCGCCGGATGCGCTGGAGCAACTGGCGAAGGCGGCCGGCGGGCCCATTCGTGCCGTGATCGATCTGGTCGGCAACGCGCAGACCACCCAGCTCGGCTTCGATTGCCTGACCAAGGGCGGCAAGCTCGTCATTGTCGGCCTGTTCGGCGGCGGCGCGCCCTGGGCGCTGCCGCTGATCCCGATCAAGGCGATCACGATCCAGGGCAGCTATGTCGGTAATTTGCGCGAAACCGCGGAATTGCTCGATCTCGTCCGCAACAAGATGATCGCGCCGATTCCGGTCACGACGATGCCGCTCGCGAAGGCCAATGAAGCGCTGACCGATCTGCAGAAAGGCAAGCTGGTCGGCCGCGCGGTGCTGACGCCGTAGGCCGATTTTAAGTGCTGGGGCTTCATCCTTCGAGACGCGCACAAGTGTGCGCTCCTCGGGATGAGGTCTTGGACCCTCATGGTGAGGAGCGCGGCAGCGCCGCGCGTCTCGAACCACGAGGCCCCTGACGTCAGGAATTCCAAGGAACCCCATGTCCGCAAACAACGCCCTCCACATTGCCGTGCTCGGCGGCGATGGCATCGGCCCTGAAGTGATGGCGCCGGCGCTGGAAGTCCTGCGCAGGATCGAGGCGACGTCGGATCTCAAATTCCGCTTCACCGATGCTCCGGCCGGCGCCAACAATTATCTCGCGACCGGCAAATCGATGCCGGACTCGACGATCCGGTTATGCGAGGAAGCGGATGCCATCCTGCTCGGCGCCTGCGGCCTGCCGTCGGTGCGCTACCCTGACAATACCGAAATCGCGCCGCAGATCGAACTGCGCTTCCATTTCGATCTCTATGCCGGCGTGCGTCCGGCGCGGCTGATCCCGGGCGTGCCGAGCCCGATCGTGGGCGCCGACCAGCGCGGCATCGACCTCGTGCTGATCCGGGAATCGACCGAAGGCCTGTTCGCCTCGATGGGCAAGGGCGTCGTGACGGACACCGAGGCGCGCGAGACGCTCGTGATAACGCGCAAGACGTCGGAGCGGCTGTTCGAGTTTTCGTTCAAACTCGCCGAACGCCGCAAGGCGCGCGGCAAGACGAATGGCGGCCTGACCTGCGTCGACAAGGCAAACGTATTCAGGGCGTTCGCGTTCTTTCGCGAGATGTTCGATGAGGCCGCCAAACGCCATCCCGGCGTCAAGACGGACCGGGTCTATGTCGATGCCTGTTCGCTGATGATGGTGAAGCGACCCTGGGACTTCGACGTCATGGTGACGGAGAACATGTTCGGCGACATTCTCTCCGACCTCGCCGCCGGCCTGATCGGTGGACTCGGCATGGCCCCCTCAGCCGATATCGGCGACCGTTACGCGGTGTTCCAGCCGTGCCACGGCACCGCGCCTGACATCATGGGGCAGGGCAAAGCCAACCCGACGGCAATGATCCTGTCGGCCGCGATGATGCTGGATTGGCTTGCCGACAAGCACAGCCTCGAAAGTGCAGCGGAAGCCGGCGAGCGCATCGAGCGCGCGGTGGACAAGGCCTATGCGGGCGGAATCAAGCCGATGGAGTTCGGCGGCAGCAACGGCACTGCGGATATTGCGAAAGCGGTGCTGGCGGCGCTGTAGGCTAAGCATGAAATCGAGGCCGAGCGTCGCCAATGCATCGGCAAGCCACCAGTTGTCGTCCCCCGCGCAGGCGCGCGAAGGCGGGGGATCCAGTACGCCGTGGCTTCTCGGTTCAATCATTGGGGGTCTCTGGAATACTGGATCATCCGCCTTCGCGGATGATGACCGCGGAGAGTGAGCAGCTAAGTACCTCGGGCGCGGCAGGATTACTTCCCCTTGAACTGCGGCTTGCGCTTTTCCATGAACGCCGTGCGTCCTTCACGGAAATCTTCGCTGTCCATGCAGGCCATGCCGATCGCCTTGATCGCGGCCATGTCACGCTTGCTTTCGTCCTTCAACACTTCGGCAATCGTGGTCTTGGCGGCCTTGATGGCGAGCGGCGCGTTGCCGGAAATGGTGCGTGCGATCTCCATGGTCGCGTCCCACAACTCCGCATCAGGCAGAACACGGTCGACCAATCCGATCCTCAATGCTTCCGCAGCCTCGATCCGCATGCCCGTATACATGATGAGCCGCGCCCAGGATGGTCCGACCAGCGAGACCAGATGCTTGAGGCCGTCATAGCCATAGGCAATGCCTAGTTTTGCGGCGGGAATGCCGAACTGGCTGTTGTCGGAGGCAATGCGAATGTCTGTCAGCATGGCGAGTTGCATGCCGCCGCCGAGGCAGAAGCCGCGGATGCAGGCGATCGTCGGCTTCGGATAGCTCGCAAGCAGCGCGCGCTGCGCCTCGCTCCGCTTCGAATATTCCTCCGAGGCCGCCGCATTGTGGCGGGTCTTTTCAAACTGGCTGATGTCGGCGCCTGAGACAAAAGCCTTGTCGCCGGCGCCGACCAGGATCACGACGCGGACGTCGGGATTGTCGCGCAACTCGATCAGCGCCTGGCCCAGGCCCTCCCACATCTCGAGCGACATCGCGTTGCGCTTGTCGGGATTGTTGAAGGTGATGACGCCAACGCCTTCGCCGACGCTTTGCAGGATCTTGCCGTCGGCATGGGATGTTCCGGCGCTCTTTGGGGTGTCCAGCATCGAAGTGTCCAGTCTATTTCAGGAATCAACAAAGGGGCCGAAATTCGCCCGCGCGTAGGCGGGCCGCGCCTGCAGTCTAGTCCACCATGCCGCGACGCGTGGATGTTTCTTTTCGGTCATCTCATCCGGCGCGATTTCCTCGTCGATGCGCTTCACGAAGGGGGCTGCGGCGATATCGGCGATCGAGTAAGCCTTGCCGACCAGCCAGCCGGCCGGCTTTAGGGCATCTTCCATCTTGTCCAGCAGCACGACCAGCCTGGCCCGCGCCGCGTCGCGCTCTTCCTCGGTGTAGGGCTTGCGCGCGGCGCGGACCCAGGCTTCCTGCCGCTCCTTGCTCGGGATGTTCTTGAGCTTTTCGGCGAGTTCCTGGTCGGACCATTGCGAGGCTGTTTTCGCCAGATGGTGCTGCCAGTTGAAAATGATGAGATTGCCGATCAGGCCGTCGATGTGCCGGATCCAGTTGCGCATCTCGGCGCGCTCGTAGGGCGTATCCGGCCGGAGCGGAGGCGCAGGAAACGTCTCGTCGAGATATTCGCAGATCGTGCCGCTCTCATGCAGCGGCTGGCCATCGTGAATCAGGGTCGGGATAACGCCGAGCGGATTGATCTTCAGATATTCCGGCGAATGATGTTCCATCCTGGCCATGTCGACCTCGTGGCCTTCATAGGCAAGGCCCTTCTCTTCGAGGCACAGCCGGACGCGGCGCGAAGCGCTCGAACGCCAGCCGTGGTGAAGGATCATCAAGGTTGCCTCCCGAAGCCGATGCACCGGTCTTTTTATCGGGAGTGTGGTGCCACGTTTCGCCGGCCACGGACAAGGTCTGCGGCCGCAGCCAAGACAAGCAGTTTCGCCGGAGCTGTCGGCACCGGATGGCTTTGCGGCTTACATCAAGACCGGGATCGGTCGCTGGGCAATGATCAAAAAAATTCGGGCGCCACGTTCAAATAGCAAGAAGATCTCTTCAACGGCTCGCGCCCGCGAGACCAGATCAGGGCTTATGTGTCGAACGGTCGAACTCCGCCATCGACAATGGCGTTACGCTGATCTTTTCCGGCCGGACCAATATGTGACCCAGCGCAGCAACAGGCTACCCGGCGATTTCTCGCGTCGATTGATCGGGTCCGCGGTGCTGCGATCCGGGCGCGATAATACCTAAGCCTCGTTGGCGGCGATCGATTCCATCAAGGAGACCAACTGACGCTGTACGGTCTGGTCCTTGATCTTGCTGTAAGCACGCAACAGCCTCAGGCTGAACGCGCTGTCCAGGAACAGCAGGCTCTCGACTTCACGCGCCTTGCCGTCGCCGTCGTAGAAGAACGTCACCGGCACGTCGAGCGCGGTAGCGATTTGTTGAAGACGAGCAGCGCCGACACGGTTGACGCCCTTCTCGTACTTCTGCACCTGCTGGAAACTGACGCCGAGCTTGTCGCCGAGCTCCGCCTGCGAGATTTTCTGTTCCACACGCCGCAGGCGAATCCGCTTGCCCAACTCGATATCGGGTTTGCCGGCGCTGCGCTGCTTCATCTTCTTCGCTGCTGATCTGTTCATTCTGGTTTTACCGTCCTTCAATCGGGAAACCCTGGCAAAAGTAGGTCAGAGGTTCATCCGTATTTGCCGTGTTTAAAGTCAGTCCGAACCGTGAGGTTGTAAAGAGAAACCACCGGAATCCTGAGATATTACGGGATGGTAGCCAAACGCATGCGCGCATTGGAAGCACCCTGATACCGGCGCCGCCAACCACTTAAAGCTGTCGGCACCCGGGGTGTATTTTGGCAAAAACCCCGCTCACTACATTTGACAAAATATTCGACAAACCACAACCACCGCGAGTTCAATGGCCACAGATTTTGGCCGGATGCTTACTGCGTCGCGCTTGAGCACCGGATTTTTACGGGGTTGCCGGCCGATAATGCGATCGCTCGCGGTGCGTGCTGCCTGGATATCGAGCTGTGTCGCATGAAATTTCCGTAAGGCGGTGATGCCTGATGAAATGCAGCAGAGATCAGCTCCTGTCTTCAGATCAAGCGTGACGGGAAATTGCGGCAAGTCGCGTGCTCGCCCGTCATCCGCGCCTTTGATGGAGCGGGCCAGATCCGACATCGCGCAACATTTGCGGCGTGTCGGTTGCCCGCGCGATGAGCATCGCTGCCGGCGTCGGATGAAATCGCAATATGTTGCCGTGGCAACTAATATGCGGACAGCGGTGACGACCGCTTGCGGCTGTTTGCGGAAGGGGGCACCGGTTTGGCCTGCGCCTTGCGGAGCGGGGTCGCCAAAATGATTGCAATCATCGGCGCGGATGTTTGCGGTCTATTGGTCGGGGGTACCGCTTAAATTGGCTTCCACAGCCGCGCCGTTTTGCATACGCTTTGCGGCAGTGGCCGCGTCGTCGGCCAGGCCAAAGTCCCGCTTACAAGGGACGGGCATTACAGGGGAGGAACGCCATGAAGCGAAGAACCGTACTTGCGGGCCTTGGTGCGACGGCGGCTGCCGGCGTCTTGGGCATGCCATCGATCCTGAGGGCACAAGCGCCCGTCACGCTCAACGGGGCCGTGCAGTTCAACGACGATCACGCCTTCAACAGGGCGCTGATCCGGTTCGAGGAGCTGGTGAAGAAGTATTACGGCAAGCCGGTCAATTTTACGCTGCACAAGAATTCATCGCTCGGCCTCGAAAAGCAGTATTTCGAGTACATGTCCCAGGGCAAGGCGGTCGATTACGGCATTGTCTCGCCGGCCCACATGTCGACATTCGCCAAGGCGGCGCCGTTCATCGATGCGCCCTTTGTGTTCAAGGGCATCGAGCACATGAACAAGGTCGTCGAAGCCAACATTCTGGCGCCGATCGCCGACGAAGTCGCGGCCAAGGCCGAGGTCGTTCTGATCGGCTATTCGGGCGGCGGTATCCGCAACATCTTCGCCAACAAGCCGCTCAAGAACCTCGCCGACCTCAAGGGTCTCAAGGTCCGCGTGCAGGGCGCGCCGATCTGGTCCAAGACGTTTGCCGCCGTCGGCATGAGCCCGACCGTGATTGCCTATAACGAGGTCTACAACGCCATCCAGAACGGCGTGATCTCGGCCGGCGAAAACGAGGCGGCCGGCGTCGAGGCGATGAAGTTCTATGAAGTAGCACCGCATCTCAACCTGACGCAGCACGCGGTATCGATCCGGCCGATCTGCTTCTCGGTGAAAACGCTGAAGACCCTGCCGAAGGATCTGCAGGACGCGATCATGAAGGCCGGCAAGGAAGCCGGCGACTACGGCCGCCAACTGGAATCGAGCGAGGAGGTCGTCAAGCTCGACACGCTCGAGAAGGCCGGCAAGCTCAAGCGCGTTCCGTTCGAGGAGCGCGACGCCATGAAGAAGCTCGCCGATCCCGTGATGGCGACCTACGCCAAGGAAATCGGTGCCGAGGGCATCTTCGAGAAGATCAACGTCGCCTGAGAATTGTCGCTGCCCGCGCGGCAGGAAGTCGGGGCAAGCCAGACGGCTTGCCCCATTCCATGATTGTGATCCCCCGGAGCCGTGATGACTGAAATACCGATGCCGCCGAACCCGTCGCTATGGCGCCGAGCGACGGCAGCCTATGCAAAGCTGCTGGAAATCCTGCTCGCCGCCTGCGTCGGCATCCTGATCATCCCGGTCACGCTGCAAATCATCTCGCGCTACACGCCATTCATTCCGTCCTACATCTGGACCGAGGAGATGGCGCGTTTCCTGTTCATCTGGACGATCATGATCGGCGCCATGGTCGGCATAAGGGAGTCGCAGCATTTCGAGGTCGACGTCTGGCCTGACCTGTCACGCCGAAGCGAGGCCGCGGTGCGGATCCTCGCGCGGCTCGGCGTGCTGGCGATGGCGTTGGTGTTCGTGGGGGCCGGGCTCGAATTCACGCGGTTCGCCTGGAACCGGACATCGGAACTGGCCGATCTGCCGCTCTGGCTGATCCATGTCGCCTGGCCGGTGGCCGGCGTGACGTGGATCGTGTTTGCCGGTGAACAGATCCTCGATGAGCTGCAGATTCTGCTTGGGGCAAGACAATGAGCGGCAATGTTCTTTCTGCCGGGCAGGCCGCAATGGTCCTGTTCGGGGTCTTCGTCGGCCTGCTCATCATACGCGTGCCGGTTGCCTTTGCGCTCGGCCTTGCCTGTGTCCCGATCCTTTTGATCGAGCCGCGCCTGTCGATCATGACGCTCGCGCAGGAGACCTTCAACGCCTACAATTCGTTCATCCTGCTGGCGGTGCCGTTCTTCCTCCTGACCGCCAATTTGATGAGCATCGGTGGCATCACCGACCGCCTGGTCGCGCTGTCGCGCTCGATGGTGGGGCATTGGCCGGGATCGCTGGCGCAGATCAATGTCGTGCTGTCGGTATTCTTTGCCGGCATCTCGGGCTCTTCCACCGCCGACGCCGCCAGCCAGTCCAAGATCTTCATCGACGCCCAGACCAAGGAGGGTTACGACCTCTCGTTCTCCATCGCCATCACCGCGGTCTCCGCCGTGCTCGCGGTCGTCATCCCGCCCTCGATCCTGATGATCGTGTGGGGCGGCCTGATCTCGACCTCGATCGCAGCAATGTACCTCGCCGGCATCGTGCCGGGCATCCTGATCGCGGGAGCGCAGATGGCGACCGTGCATATCTATGCGACGCGTCGTGGTTATCCGACCTATCCGAAAGCCACCTGGGTGGAGATGCGCTGCGCGATCTGGCGGTCGATCCCGGCGCTGATCACGCCGTTCATCATCGTCGGCGGCATCCTGCTGGGGTGGTTCACCGCAACCGAGTCCGCCTGCGTCGCGGTGCTGTATTCGGTGGCGCTCTCGACGTTCTTCTATCGGGAAACCGGCGCCCGCGAACTCTACAAGGCGCTGCTCGACACCGGGCGTCTCGCGGGTGTCGCGTTGTTCTGCGTCGGCACCGCGAGCGCCTTCGGCTGGTTGCTGGCCTATTACAGGATACCGCAGGAACTGCTCGCCAACGTCTCGACCTGGGGCATGGGCGCGATCGGGGCCGGCTTCTTCATCTCATTCTGCTTTCTGGTGGTGGGATGTTTTCTCGACGCCATTCCGGCGATCATCATTGTCGGCACCGTACTCGAGCCGCTGGCGAAATCGGTCGACCTCCACCCCGTTCAGTTCGCGATCATCTCGATCGTCTCGCTGGCGTTCGGGTTGGTGACGCCGCCCTACGGCCTGTGCCTGATGATCGCCTGCTCGATCGCGGGCGTACGGCTGCGCTATGCGCTGAAGGACACCGTCATCATGCTGATCCCGATGCTGCTGGTGCTCGCCGCCGTGATCGTCTGGCCGAGCGTTTCCCTGTTCTTGCCGCGGCTGATCGTGCCGCAGATGCTCAAATAGAACTCTTGCTATCGAGCTACTCCTCCCGGTCGAGCGCGCAGCTCACCGTATAGATGACGCCGCGCGGCAGGAAGTCGACGGTCGCCTCGCCGCCGAGCTGGTCGCGCGCGCTGCGCTCGATCAGCCGCGAGCCGAAGCCGCGCTGCACCGGCGCCGTGACGGGCGGGCCGCCGGTCTCGGTCCAGATCAGCCGCAGCTTGCGCCCGTCGCTTTCTTCGAGGATCTCCCAGTCCACCGCGACGGTGCCGGTGTCGTTCGACAGCGCGCCGTATTTGGCGGCATTGGTGGCGATCTCGTGCACGATCATCGACAGCACCACGGCGAGCCGCGGCGACAGCGGGACCTGTGGCCCGAACATCCGCACCCGCTCCGGGTTGTTGAGCAGATAGGGCTGCAGCACCCGGGCGATCACTTCCCGCAACTCCGCGCCCTGCCATTTTTCCTGACTCAGCAGATTGTGCGCCTCCGCCAGCGCGCCGAGCCTTCCCTCGAACTTCTCGCGCTCCGCCCGGCTCGCGCTCCGGAACGTCTGGGTGGCGATCGACTGCAGCACCGCGAGCGTATTCTTGACGCGATGGTTGAGTTCCTCGATCAGGAGATTGTGAAGCATCTCGCCGCGGGCGATCTGGGTCGCCATCCGCACCGCAAAGGCGAGGCCGACCATCAGCAGGACGGCGCCCATCACGCTGGTTATCGCCAGGTTGCGCCAGAGCGGCGCGACCAGCGAGCTTTCGGCGACGCCTGCGGCAACCGTCCAGCCGGTGAGCGAGGAGCGGGCGAAGCTTGTAATCAGCGGGACGCCCTCGAGCGATATTGTCGGCACGGTGGATTCGGGATTTTGGAACATCTCCGCATAGAGCGAGGGCGATGCACGCTTGCCCACGGTCTCCTGCGGGTTCGGCACGCGCGCGAAATTGGTGCCTTCGCTGTCGAAGATCGAGATCGTCCAATCCTTGCTCGGCCGCTGCTGCTCGACCATGGCCTGAAAGATTTCGATCGGTGGGCTGAAGGAGATGTCGTAAAGCACCTGGTCGTCCTGGATGACGGGTACTTCGACCGTCACGATCAGCCGTCTCTTCACCGATCCGAAAAACAGGTTGGAATAGACCGGCTTCTTTTCCGCGAACACCTTGTCGACCATGGCAAGATTGTTGCGCAATGGAAGGCTTTTCGTGTCCGGGTTGAGCGAGGAGAACACCTGGTGGCCCTCGCGGTCCGCCACCAGCACGACGCCGCCCTGGCCGTACTGGTCGAGGAAGCCCTGGCAGATGCGGCGGAATGCCTCGAAATCCCGGTCGTGCAGTTCGTTTGTCAGTGACAACACCTGAAGTGCGCCGGTGATCCGCTGCATCTCCGCGTCGAGCACGAGGCGAATGCTGCGTACGGTTTCGAGCACCCGCTGGGTCGCGTTCTCCCGGTCCTGCTTGTAATTGTTGAAGACGATGCCGGCCGCGAAAATGATCAGCGGCAGCGTGGTTCCCGCGACCAGGAGGACGAGACGCACTGGCAATGAAGGTTTCGGCAACGCAAGCCCCGGGTCGGCCCCAATCGACCGAAGCATAGGAGAAGCCGCCGAATTTCGCCAAGGATATTAGAGGGATGTAAATCCGCTCTCGACAATGTGCGCCAAGTTCCGTGGCGGTCACCTTGGCGCCGCGGAACCCCGGAGTTTCCGTGAGCCGTTCCGGGTTCGATGCTTTCGCATCGCCCCGGAATGACCGTGTGTCTTAGAGATTGCTGTCGGTGATGGCGGCATACACCATGGTACGCAGCTCGCGCCGCAACGGATAGGCGCTCGACGGCAGCACCTGCGTCATGAAGATCATGATCAGCTCTTCCACCGGGTCGATGAAGAACGATGTCGTCGCAGCACCTCCCCAGTTGAATTCGCCGGGACTGCCGGCGATCAGCGTCTGCGCCGGGTTCATGGTGACGGCGAATCCGAGCCCAAAGCCGATGCCATTGTAGGCGGCCTCGGAGAACAGCGAGCGCGACATCGCCGGCAGGTCGACGCCGCCGGGCAAATGGTTCGATGCCATCAGCTTCAGCGTCTTAGGGCCCAGCAGCCGGACGCCGCCGAGTTCGCCGCCATTGAGCAGCGCCCGGCAGAACGTGAGATAGTCGGCCGCGGTCGAGCACAGACCACCGCCACCGGAAATAAACGCGGGCGGCGACAGGAACGAACTCGTCGCCGGGTCGTCCTGCAGCGTCAATTTGGCCTCGCCAGCAGTCATCCCGATCTGCACGCCAGCCGAATAGCATGCCGCGAAACGATGCGCCTTTTCCTTTGGCACGAAGAAATCGGTGTCGTTCATGCCGAGCGGATCGAAGATGCGTTCCTTCAGGAACTGCTCGAACGGCTTGCCGCTGATTTTGCCGACGAGGTAACCGATCACGTCGGTGGCGACGGAATAGTTCCAGGCCTCACCCGGTGAAAATTCCAGCGGGATCTTTGCGAGGTCGTCGATCATGGTTTGTAGCGTGCCGGCCTTGATCACTTCGCCGATCTTGGTCTCGCGATAGGCGGCATCGACATTGCTGCGCTGCTGGAAGCCATAGGTGAGCCCCGAGGTGTGGCGCAGCAGGTCCACGATCAGCATCGGCCGCGTCGGCGGGCGGGTCAGGAAGGCCGGGTGGGTGCCGGCCACGAACACGCCGAGGTTCTTCCATTCCGGAATGTATTTGTGCACGGGCTCGTCCAGCGCGACGCGGCCTTCCTCGACCAGCATCATGAAGGCTGTGCTCGTGAGCGGCTTGGTCATCGAATAGATGCGGAAGATCGTGTCGTCCTTGACCGGCACCTTGCGCTCGAGGTCGGCATAGCCCTGCACGGTCGAATGCACGATCTTGCCGCGGCGGTAGACCAGGAGCTGCGTCCCCGGGAAGCGGCCGGCGTCGACATAGCGCTGCTTCAGGTGATTTTCGAGGCGATCGAGCGCCGCCTTGGACATTCCGGCTTGCTCGGGCGAGGCGGGGGTGGGGGCTAACATGGGCGCTGATCTCCGGCTGGCTATTTGCAGCCTTGATAGCCGAAAAGTGTGCTCCGTTCCAACCAGCCGCGCTTACCCGGCGCGGGGCGCTGGTATAGGCTGACGCCAGACTTCTTTTATCCCGCAGGACAGCAAAAATGCGCCAATTCAGCGAGACCGAACTGACCGCCGCCGTAATCCGCAGTTTCGACGATACGCCGGATCCGCGCGCCAAATTCCTCCTGCAGGAACTGGTGAAGTCGCTGCACGACTATGTCCGCAGGACCGATCTCACTTTCGAGGAGTGGGAATATGCGATCGATTTCCTGACCCGCACCGGCCAGAAGTGCACCCCGATCCGGCAGGAGTTCATTTTGCTGTCTGACGTGATGGGCGTGTCGATGCTGGTCGACGCCGTCAACCACCGGGAGCGCGAGGGCGCCACCGAGACCACGGTGCTTGGCCCGTTCTATGTCGGCGAGCATAAGGTGAAGCCACATGGCACCGACATCTCGGCCGATCTGCCGGGCGAGCGGATGTTCGTGCAGAGCCGCGTCACCGACCTTCAGGGCAAGCCGCTGGCGGGCGTGCCGGTGGACATCTGGCATGCCGATGATGATGGCTTCTATGATTCCCAGAAGGCTTCCTACGCGACGCAGGGCCCGTCGTCGCGGGCGCGCTTCATCACCGACGCGGATGGCCGGTTCTTCTTCCGTACCATCCTGCCGTGCAGCTATCCGATTCCGACCGATGGTCCGGTCGGCGAGATGATCCTGCAGACCCGCCGACACCCGATGCGGCCGGCGCATGTGCATTTCCTGGTTGCGGCGCCGGGTTACGAGCCGCTGATCACGCACGTCTTCATGGATGGCGACAAATATCTCGATTCCGACGTGGTGTTCGGGGTCAAGGACGAACTGGTCGCCAAAATCGAAAAGCGTACCGATCCGGCGATGCCGGACGGCAAGCCGGCGGGCGAGCCGTGGCACCTCATGACCTACGAATTCCGGATGAAACCGGGCGAGGGAAGCGCGCCGAAACCGATGATGGCAAAGGCCGCAGAGGACGCTTGAAAGCCGTCGAGCGGCGCCGGCAAGTTTCGCCGAACCACGGCAATCTTCCGCGTGCGGTCAGGCTCGCATGAAAAAGGAGCCTCGTCCGCCGCGCGGGCAAGGCTCCTTGATCAAGTCCGCATCAGGCCGCGATACGGGTCGGCGCCGCAGCTGGTCCGCGCTTCGCTGCGGTCCTGACGTGCGTGGCGTAGAGCGTCAGGCCCGTGAACGAAAGGCCGCCGACCAGGTTTCCCAGCACGGTCGGAATCTCGTTCCAGATGAAATAGTCCATGATCGAAAACTTGGCATGGAGCATCAACCCCGACGGGAACAGGAACATGTTCACCACGGAATGCTCGAACACCATGTAGAAGAACACCAGGATCGGCATCCACATTGCGATCACCTTGCCGGGGACCGTCGTGGAGATCATGGCACCGACGACTCCGGTAGAAACCATCCAGTTGCACAGCATGCCGCGGATGAACAATGTTGCCATGCCGGCCGCGCCATGGGCGGCGTAGCCCAGCGTTCGGCCTTCGCCGATGTTTCCAATGGTCATGCCGACCTTGTCGGGAGCCTGCGTGAAGCCGAAGGTCGTGACGAAGGCCATCATGAAAGCCACCGTCAGGGCCCCGGCAAAGTTGCCGATGAACACAAGACCCCAATTTCGCAAAACGCCGCCGAGCGTGACGCCGGGGCGTTTGTCGATCAGCGCGAGCGGCGTGAGGACGAACACGCCTGTCAGCAGATCAAAGCCCAGGAGATAGAGCATGGAGAACCCGACCGGAAACAACAGTGCCCCGACGATCGGTTGGCCCGTGTTCACGTTGATCGTTACGGCGAACCAGGCCGCCAACGCGAGGATGGCGCCGGCCATATAGGCGCGAATGACGGTATCGCGCGTGGACATCAAGACCTTGGACTCGCCTGCGTCCACCATCTTGGTCACAAATTCCGAAGGTACGAGATATGCCATTTCAGTTCCTCTTGTTTCGCAGCAAAGGTTGAGAGCGCCGATCACCCTGGGCTCGTTTGAAATATTTCCGGGATTCCGTCGGGCAGGGGTTGCATGCCATCTCGGGTTGGCACCGCAACGAGTGCGCCAAGCATTGAGGCGGGTCTGACTCTGTCCCTGAGTCCCGGCCTGAAAGGCTGGAACAACCGGCGAACCGCAGTCTTCGTTGACATGCGAGTAAGGAAAAGCAATCGACGTGCCAACGGCGGAGCTCGTTGAAAAGGCATCGAAAACAGGCGGTCGTGCTGGAAGACTGGCAAGGATCCTTGAGCCTTGGCGCGAAGGCGCCGCGTATTTGTGCAATTGCGGATAAATGACGCGCCACATGTGCGGCGGCACGAGATGGACGCCAACAGTCGGACGCGACGTATGTCGGCGCTGCGGGCTTCGCTTTCCGGTCGCTGCGCCGGGCGGGCACGGTGGTTTTTTAGCGGTCTCAGCCGAAAAAATGCGGCTTCAGGCGATCGCTGGCGATCGACGACTGGTGATGGACATTGCAGGCGACGCGCGTTGCCGGAGACGTCGCAGGGACCGCATCATGAGGATCTGCACAATTATTGTGCGCCGCACAAGAATTGAGCGAATCGCAAATTTTGAATGCGGGGATTGTTGGCCCTGCCGACAGAGGTGAACCCGCAAGGCATTGTAAAAAATTAGCTTTTTCTGGAAAGCTGGCTTGGCACGAAGCTTGAATGACTGGTGCCGACGCCATTGTAGCCGTCCCTCGAGAACCCGCCATCCGAATTGTGACGCCGCCAGACCAGGGCCTCCTTGGGATGCGCCTCCGTGCCTGCACGGCGACACCAGCGGATGGTCCATCACACGCAAAGGACAGCAGTGCCCATGACGAAGCCTACCGAACAGACCTCACGCCTCGGCCTCCATCGGCGTCACATCCTGAAGGCAAGCGCGGGATCGGCGGCGCTTCCGGGGCTCGACCGCCGCACCTTCCTGGCGGCAGGCGTCGCCGCCGCCGCACTCGCGATGACGTCCGGCCGCGCGCGCGCCGCGGCGCTCAAGCCCGAAAAGGACGAGTTGAAGTTCGGCTTCATCAAGCTCACCGACATGGCCCCGCTCGCGGTCGCCAAGGAAAACGGCTACTTCGAGGACGAAGGTCTCATCGTCACGCTCGAACCGCAGGCCAACTGGAAGGTTCTGCTCGATCGCGTCATCACGGGCGAGCTCGACGGCGCTCACATGCTCGCCGGCCAGCCGCTGGCCGCGACGATCGGCTTTGGCACCAAGGCGCATATCATCACGCCGTTCTCGATGGACCTCAATGGCAATGCCATCACGATGTCCAACGAAATATGGGCATTGATGAAGCCGCAGATTCCGAAGGATGCGAACGGCAAGCCGGTGCACCCGATCAAGGCTGATACGCTGCGTCCGGCGATCGAAAAGCTCAGGAGCGAGGGCAAGGCATTCAAGATGGGGATGGTGTTTCCGGTCTCCACGCACAACTACGAACTGCGCTACTGGCTCGCCGCTGGCGGAATCAGCCCGGGCTACTATTCGAGTTCCGACGTAACGGGAACGATCGCGGCCGAGGCGCTGCTGTCGGTGACGCCGCCACCGCAAATGCCCTCGACACTGGAAGCCGGCACCATCAATGGCTACTGCGTCGGCGAGCCGTGGAACCAGGCCGCTGTGTTCAAGGGCATCGGCGTGCCCGTAATCACCGACTACGAGATATGGAAGGACAATCCGGAGAAGGTGTTCGGCATCACGGCCGCGTTTGCCGAAAAGAATCCGAACACCGTGCTGGCGCTGACCAAGGCGCTCATTCGTGCCGCGATCTGGCTCGACGAGAACAATAACGCCAACCGGACAAAGGCGGTCGAGCTGCTGTCGAAGTCGGAATATGTCGGAGCTGACAAGGCAGTCATTGCCAACTCGATGACCGGTACCTTCGAGTATGAGAAGGGCGACAAGCGGGAAATTCCCGATTTCAATGTCTTCTTTCGTTACTTCGCGACCTATCCATACTACTCCGACGCCGTCTGGTATCTCACGCAGATGCGGCGCTGGGGCCAGATCGTCGATGCCCACGATGACGCGTGGTACCACGCGACGGCCAAGAGCGTTTACCGCCCCGATCTTTACCTCGCCGCCGCCAAGCTGCTGGTCGCGGACGGCAAGGCGAAGAAGGAGGACTTTCCCTGGGAGAGCGACGGTTTCCGCGCGCCGACGTCCAAATTCATCGACGGCATCACCTACGACGGTCGGAAGCCGAATGCGTATATCGACAGCCTCAAGATCGGGCTCAAGGGCAAGCAGAAGATCGACGGTGCGAAGGTCGTCGACGGCTGACCGGCGCGAGCCGATCGTATTCCGCACCTCAACACAGATGGTTTAACCCGAGGGAAAAAGGCTCATGGCACTGGTCAGCGATTACGTCGATGTGGAGGCCGACGCGCGCCGACGCGCGCGCAAGGAACGCATCTTCGCGCGCATCAATGCGGCCGAGGTCTATCTCAACATTCTCGGTCTTGGCTGGCTGACGCCGCTGGCGCGCATCGCCGCGGGCGACAACATCAAGCCGCAGCTCAAGGAGCTGCGGCAGGGACTGGTAGTGCCGTTGATCGGCATTGCTCTCTTCCTGGTGGCATGGGCGTGGGCCGCCCCGCAGGTCAAGACGTCGCTCGGCGCGATTCCAGGCCCCGCGGAGGTATGGGTGCAGACGAAGAACCTCTATGCCGACCATGTTGCCGAGCGCGCCAAGAAGGCGGCTTTCTACGAACGTCAGGATGCGCGCAACGCCAAGGCCGTGGCCGAGGGCCGTCCCGAGGACGCCAAGCATCGCAGCTACGCCGGCAAGCCGACTTATCTCGACCAGATCGCCACCAGCCTGCTCACCGTCGCGCTCGGCTTCGTGCTGGCGACGCTCATCGCGGTGCCGCTCGGCATCCTTTGCGGCCTTTCCAAGACCATGAACAGCGCACTCAATCCGCTGATTCAGATCTTCAAGCCGGTCTCCCCGCTGGCCTGGCTGCCGATCGTCACAATGGTGGTCTCGGCGCTCTATATCAATCCGTCGGAAGCGCTGCCCAAGTCGCTCGTCGTCTCGGCCATCACGGTGATGCTCTGTTCGCTGTGGCCGACGTTGATCAACACTGCGCTCGGTGTCGCATCGATCGACAAGGATTTGCTGAACGTCGGACGCGTGTTGCGGCTGCCGACCAGCCGCACGATCACCAAGCTGGTGTTGCCGAGCTCCCTGCCGCTGATCTTCACAGGCCTGCGGCTCTCTTTAGGCGTGGGCTGGATGGTGCTGATAGCGGCCGAGATGCTGGCTCAGAATCCGGGCCTCGGCAAGTTCGTCTGGGACGAGTTCCAGAACGGTTCGTCGCAGTCACTGGCAAAAATCATCGTTGCGGTGCTGACCATCGGCATTATCGGCTTCCTGCTCGATCGCGTGATGTACGCGCTGCAGTCGGCCTTCACGTTCTCCACCCAGCGCTGAGGAGGCAGGCATGACGTTCCTGTCTCTCAAGGGGGTCTGCAAGAGCTACGGCTCCGGCGCCAAGCGCAGCGACGTTCTCACGAATCTCGACCTCGAGGTTGCGGAGGGAGAGTTTGTTGCGATTGTCGGATTCTCCGGAAGCGGAAAGACGACGCTGATCTCGGCCATCGCCGGGCTCGTGCCGCCCGACGCCGGCGAGATCACGCTGAAGGGTGAGCCGGTGTCCGGTCCGGGACCGGATCGCGGTGTCGTCTTCCAGTCCTACTCGCTGCTGCCCTGGTTGACCGTACGCGGCAACGTGGCCCTGGCTGTCGATCAGGTTTTCGCCAGCGAGAGCAAGAAGGAACGCGCAGCCCGCGTCGACCGCTACATCGCCATGGTCGGGCTTTCGCACGCCGCCGGACGTCTGCCCTCCGAACTCTCGGGCGGCATGCGCCAGCGGGTCGCTGTCGCCCGTGCGCTCGCTGCAAGCCCGGAAATCCTGCTGCTCGACGAGCCGCTCTCGGCGCTCGATGCGCTGACCCGGGCCAAGCTGCAGGACGAAATCATCGAAATCTGGTCGCGGGACAAGCGCACCGTCGTGCTCATCACCAACGACGTCGATGAGGCGATCCTGCTCGCGGACCGCATCATTCCGCTGCTGCCCGGTCCGAACGCGACGCTCGGCAAGGAATTCAAGGTCGATATCGCCCGTCCGCGTAACCGGCTATCGATTAATGAGGACCCCAATTTCAAGCGACTGCGCCAGGCCGTCACCGGTTATCTCATGGACGTGGTCGAGGCGCGGGCGGCATCGACGACGACGACTGCTCGCACGCTGCCGAACGTCGTTGCGATCACGCAAATGGAAAAGCCGCCGACGGCCTATCAGAAGGCCGCCGGTTCGGTCACGCGCAACCTCGATCGCTACCTGGAATACTCGCAGCTTTCCAAGATTTACCCGACGCCAACGGGGCCGCTCACCGTCGTCGACAATTTCGACCTCAAGGTTCGCAAGGGCGAGTTCATCTCCTTGATTGGCCACTCCGGTTGCGGCAAGTCCACGGTACTGTCGATGACAGCCGGTCTGAACGAGGTTTCGCTTGGCGGGATCATCCTGGATGGCCGCGAGGTTTCCGCTGCCGGGCCGGATCGCGCGGTCGTGTTTCAGGCGCCATCGCTGTTTCCATGGCTCACGGCGCGCGAAAACGTCGCTCTCGGTGTTGACCGCGTCTATCCCCATGCCAAACGCAAGGAGCGCGACGAAATCGTCGACTATTATCTCGAGCGCGTTGGCCTTGCGGATTCGTTCAACAAGCTGGCTTCTGCGATGTCGAACGGGATGCGCCAACGTGTCGGCATCGCCCGTGCCTTCGCGCTTTCGCCGAAGCTGCTGCTGCTGGACGAGCCGTTCGGCATGCTCGACAGCCTCACGCGCTGGGACCTCCAGGAAGTCTTGATGGACGTCTGGAAGCGCACGCAGGTGACCGCGCTGTGCGTAACGCACGATGTCGACGAAGCGATCCTGCTCGCTGACCGGGTCGTGATGATGACCAACGGGCCCAACGCCCGTATCGGCCATATCATGCACGTTGATATCCCGCGACCCCGCACGCGCAAGGCGTTGCTCGAACATCCGAGCTACTATCAATACCGCCGCGAGCTGCTCGATTTCCTCGAGGCGTACGAGCACGGCGCGGTGCCGAAACAGACAGCGTCTCCCCGGACCGCAAGCCCCGAGGCCGCATAACGAAAACGAGTCGTTCCTCTTGGAAAGAGGCAGGAGAAGAAAATGACACCTGAGCAAGTCAATCTCGTGCAGCAAAGTTTCGCCAAGGTCGCGCCGATTTCCGAACAGGCCGCCGTGCTGTTCTACGACCGCCTGTTCGAAGTCGCTCCCACGGTCAAGGCGATGTTCCCCGCCGACATGGCCGAGCAGCGCAAGAAGCTGATGGGAACGCTCGCCGTCGTGGTCAACGGCCTCGGCGATCTCGGCGCGGTGTTGCCGGCCGCCAGCGCCCTGGCAAAGCGTCACGTCTCCTATGGCGCCAGGCCCGAGCACTATCCCGTTGTCGGCGGGACGCTGTTGTGGACGCTCGAGAAAGGGCTCGGCGAAGCCTGGACGCCGGAAGTCGCCGATGCCTGGACTGCCGCCTACGGCACACTGTCCGGTTACATGATCTCGGAAGCCTACGGCAGCAATCAAGCTGCCGAGTGAGGATGCGCCATGAGCGAACCGCTCGTCATCGTCGGCAACGGCATGGCCGCTGCCCGCCTGGTCGACGAATTGGCCAAGGTGGCGTTGGGCCGCTACGCCATCGCCGTGATCGGCGACGAACCGCGGCTCGCCTATAATCGCGTGCTGTTGTCGTCGGTGCTGGCCGGCGAGACCGCTTCGCAGGACATCGAACTGCGACCCGCGTCCTGGTGGCGCGACCGCGGCGTCACCCTGAAATATGGCTGCACCGCCACCGAGATCGATGTCGGCCGCCGTGAACTCAAGATCGAGAATGACGAGAGCGTTCCGTTTTCGAAACTGGTGCTGACCACAGGCTCGTCGCCGCTGCGGCTCAAGGTGCCGGGCGCCGACCTCGCCGGCGTGCATACGTTCCGCGATAGCCGCGACGTCGATTTGTTGCTGACGCTGGCGGCGCAGAAGAAGCGCGTGGTGGTGGTCGGCGGCGGATTGCTGGGCCTCGAAGCGGCTTACGGGCTTGCCAAGGCCGGCGCGCCGGTGACGCTGGTGCATCTGATGGACCGCCTGATGGAGCGCCAGCTGGATGCGCCCGCGGCCGAACTATTGAGGTCTCTCGTCGAGCGCAAGGGGATCGAAATCTTCCTCAACGCCAACACCGCGCGCATCCATGGCGAGACGTGCGTCGAGGGTCTCGAACTGGTGGGCGGCCGCCTGATCCCGGCCGACGCCGTGATCTTTGCAGCCGGCATCCGGCCGAATATCGCCCTGGCAAAGGAAGCCGGCATATCAGTCAATCGCGGCATCGTGGTCGACGACCATCTGCAGACCGGCGCGGGCGATGTATTTGCGATCGGCGAATGCGCCGAGCATCGCGGCATCTGCTACGGGCTGGTCGAGCCGGCCTATGAGCAGGCGCAGGTGCTGGCGCGGCATCTCGCCGGGCGGGAAGCCTGCTATGCCGGCAGTATCGTTGCGACCAATTTGAAGGTCTCAGGGGTCAGCGTGTTCTCCGCCGGCGATTTCATCGGCGGCGACGGCAGCGAGACCATCGTACTGTCAGACATCAATCACGGCACCTACAAGAAGCTTGTGATATCAGGCGGGCGATTGACCGGTGCGGTCCTGATCGGCGATGTCGCCGACGCGCTCTGGTATCTCGAACTGATCCGTACGCGGCAGCCGACGCAAAGAATTCGCGCCGACATGATGTTCGGCCGCTCGCTCGCGATCCGCTCCGAAGCTGCATGATCCGGTTGCCGCCATGACTGCCATCGATCCCGACCTGCGCGCCATCAGCACCACCTGCGCCTATTGCGGCGTCGGCTGCGGCATTCTGGCGACGCCGGACGGGCGGGGCGGGGCGGCGATATCGGGCGATCCCGCGCATCCCGCCAATTTCGGCCGGCTGTGCTCGAAGGGATCGGCGCTCGGCGAGACGCTCGGCCTGACCAACCGGTTGCTCTATCCGATGATCCGCTGCGGCAAGGGGACCATGGAGCGGGTGGCCTGGAGCGACGCGCTGGACCATGTCGCGCATCGTTTTCAGCACATCATCGCGCGCGACGGCCCGGGCGCGGTGGCATTCTATCTCTCCGGCCAGTTGCTGACGGAAGACTATTATGTCGCCAACAAGCTGATGAAGGGTTTCATCGGCAGCGCCAATGTCGACACCAATTCGCGACTCTGCATGTCCTCTTCGGTTGCGGGCCACCGCCGCGCCTTCGGCGCCGACACGGTGCCGGGCTGCTATGAAGATCTCGACGAGGCGGATCTCCTGGTGCTGGTCGGCTCCAACGCGGCCTGGTGCCATCCGGTGCTGTACCAGCGCATGCTTGCCAACAAGCAGAAGCGCGGCGCGCGGATGATCGTGATCGATCCGCGCCGGACCGATACCGTCGGCGACGACGATCTGTTCCTGGGGTTGAAGCCGGGCACCGATACGGCGCTGTTCAGCGGGTTGCTGGTGCATCTTGCCGATAACGGCGCGATCGACCGCGACTACATCACCCTCCACACCACCGGCTTTGATGACGCCATCGCCCGCGCGCGCAACATCGCGGGCAGCGTCGGGGCCACGGCGCTGGCGACCGGCCTCTCCGAGCAGGACATCGCCACATTCTTCCAGATGTTTGCGAGCACCGAGCGGGTCGTCACGATGTATTCGCAGGGCGTCAACCAGTCGGCGCAGGGCACCGACAAGGTCAACGCAATTCTCAACTGCCATCTCGCGACGGGGAGGATCGGCAAGCCAGGCGCGTCGCCGTTCTCGCTGACCGGGCAGCCCAATGCGATGGGCGGACGCGAGGTCGGCGGGCTCGCCAACCAGCTCGCCGCCCACATGGGATTTACGCCGCCCGATATCGATCGGGTGCGCCGGTTCTGGAAGGCGCCGCGCATCGCCACCCATGAGGGGCTGAAGGCGGTGCAGATGTTCGAGGCCGTGGCGCGCGGCGAGATCAAGGCGTTGTGGGTGATGGGCACCAATCCCGCGGTGTCGCTGCCGAACGCCGACGCCGCGCGCGACGCCTTGAAGAAGCTCGAACTGTTCGTCGTTTCCGAAAACGTCATCTCCAACGACACGGTGGACGTCGGCGCGCATGTGCTGCTGCCGGCGCAGGCATGGGGCGAGAAATCCGGCACCGTGACCAACTCCGAACGGCGCATCTCGCGGCAGCGCGCGTTTCTTTCCGCACCGGGCGAGGCCAGGCCCGATTGGTGGATCATGGGCGAGGTGGCGAGGCGCCTCGGCTTTGGCGCGGCGTTCAGCTTCGCCTCGGCGGCGGATATTTTCCGTGAGCACGCTTCTCTCTCGGCATTCGAGAACGAGGGCGCGCGCGACTTCGACATCGGCGCGCTGCAGTCGCTGTCGGACAGCGATTTCGACGCGATGGCGCCGGTGCAATGGCCGGTCCGGCAGGGAGGCGAGCCGCAGGCGCGCTTCTTCGCCGAAGGCGGTTTCTTCGCCAACGATTTCAAGGCCCGCTTTGTCGCGCCGGAAATTCCCGCGTTGCGGACCGAGACCACGGCGGCGCGGCCGCTGCGGCTCAACACCGGCCGCATCAGGGACCAATGGCACACCATGACCCGGACGGGGATGAGCCCGCGGCTCGGCCAGCATCTGCCGGAGCCCTTCGTCGAAGTTCATCCTGACGACGCCGGCAAGCACGGGCTCGCCGACGGCGACTTCGCGCGGGTTACCACCGATTACGGGCAGTGCACGCTTCGGGTCGTCGTCAGTGAACGCCAGCAGCGCGGCATGCTGTTCGCGCCGATCCACTGGAGCGAGGCCAACGCGACCGGCGCGCGCGTCGGTTCGCTGGTGGCTCCCATCACCGACCCGTTCTCCGGCCAGCCCGAGAACAAGGCGACGCCGGCATCGATCGCGCCTTACGAATACGTGTTCCGTGGCTTCGCGCTGTCGCGCAAGCCGCTCGCGTTGCCGGATCATGCCTGGAGCGCCCGCGTCGCCGTCACCGGCGGTCACGGCTACCTGTTTGCCGACAACGCCGATCTGGCGGGCTGGCAATCCTGGCTGAAATCATTCGCGGCGGACGATCTCGCCGAATACAAGGATTTCGGCGGCGGCGTCTATCGCGCGGCGTCCTTTAGCGGCGACCGCATCGACACCTGCCTGTTCATCGGGCCCGCGCGCGACGCCGGCGACTGGAATGTGGTGAAGGGGCTTTTTGCCGCCGATACGCTCAGTGCCGACCAGCGCCGCATGCTGCTGTCGGGCAAATCGATGGATGGCCTCGCCAATGCCGGCCCGATCGTCTGCGCCTGCTTCGGGGTCGGCCGCAACACCATCTGCGATGCCATCGCAGGCGGCGCGCGTTCGGCGGCGGACATCGGTGCCAGGCTGAAAGCGGGCACCAATTGCGGCTCCTGCATTCCGGAGCTGAAGCGGCTGATCGCGCAGGCGGCGCCGAGCGATGCGGAGCAGCGCAAGCTGGCGGCGGCGAATTAGTCTAGCGTGTCCTGTTCCGGCTCGAGCCGCGAGAACCGAAAATCGCAGTGGCTCGCGCCGCCAGCCAACGTTTGTGTCCTTTCCAGGTGGATGCCTCGCGTTGCATAGGCGTCGAAATCAAGCCCGCAAATGTGCGGCAGGATTTCTTTATCTCCATGGCGAGCCGCGAATTTGCAGAAGCCGCAAGCCTTGTAGTTGATGCCGAATTCAAAGTTGTCGCCGGGGCCCGGCTCGACGAAATCGTAGACGAAATCTTCCGGATATTCTTCCTGATGGCTTTTTGCAGCCTGCTCGCGCAGCAAAGTCTGATTCTCCGACGACATGAATTGACGCCCCGACGCGAGCCGTTCCGCTTCGGGCACGGTGAGCAATTGCGCCTTGTAGGTTTCTCGCTCGATTTCGCCGATCACGGACAGCGACACGCCGTGTCGCCGGAGCACGCGGCTGATGGCCATAAAGCCCATGAGACGCATGAAGAAGTCGCTCATGCGACTTGCCGCGCCTCCGACATAGGGCATTTGGGTGAGCACGATCTCGAATTCGTCCATCACCTCCTGCATGATCTCGTCAATGTTGGGTAGCTGCGCCTGCTCGCGCAATCTCGCTTCGGCAAGATCCAGGCGTTGGCGCATGGCGGCCTCCATAGCGCCGCGATGCGTCTCGTAGAAGGGATGAATTTCAGCCATAGGGCATCCTCTCCGTCACAATCATGGGATCTCCGGATTGCGGGCCGACCGTAACCGGCCGCGGCTTCGCCGCGCAAAGCATTGTTGCTGCGGTCCAGCGCAAGAAAATCTATTGCAAGGCCAGCGCCTATCGGTGACAAACTGGGCGGCGATGACCTACATCCTTCCACCGCTCAATGCGCTCCGCGCCTTCGAAGCCGCGGCGCGGCATCTCAGCTTCAAGCTCGCCGCGCACGAGCTGCATGTGACGCCTGCCGCCGTGGGCCAGCAGGTGAAGGCGCTGGAGGCGCGCCTTGGCGTCCGCCTGTTCGAGCGGCTGCACAAGCAGCTCGTCTTGACCGAAGCCGGCCACGTCTATCTGCCGGAAATTTCCGGCGGCTTTCGTCGCATCGCCAATGCGACCGAAAAATTGAAGCCGGTCGGCGCGGTGCTGCTGCAGCTCGGCGTGCACGGCAGCTTCGATCTGCGCCGTCTGGAACTGGCGGCGTTTCGCGCCACCCATGCCGAAATCGGCTTGCGGGTGCTGCAGCCTGCCGGCTTGCACGAGTTGATCGAGGGCAAGGTCGATGTGCTGATCGCCCGCGGGCTCGGCCACCATCCGGGCTACCGCTGTGATCGCGTGACGGAGGGATCCGGGCTCGGCGATTGGCTGATTGCACCTGCCGGTACGGCCGATTGCCCCGAGATATCGAGCTTCCGCGATTGGATGCGCGGTCTGCCCGTCGAGAATGCGCTCCCGCCGCATCGCCGCCGTCTGGTCGGCATCGTCAGAAGTTGAGGTGATCTTGAAACAGAAAAAATTCGGCAGCAATAATCCCGATGTTTCCGTGATCGGGCAGGGCACCTGGTATCTCGACCGCGGCGACCGCAAGGCGGCGGTGGCGGCGCTGCGCCGGGGCATCGACACCGGCATGAACCATATCGACACTGCCGAGATGTATGGCGACGCCGAGCTCGTGATCGCGGACGCCATCGCGGGGCTGCCGCGCGAAAAACTATTCCTCGTTTCCAAGGTGTTGCCGAGCAATGCCTCGCGCCGCGGCACCGTCACTGCCTGCGAGCGCTCGCTGAAGCGGCTGAAGACCGATCATCTCGATTGCTATCTCCTGCACTGGCGCGGCTCGTATCCATTCGAGGAGACGGTGGCGGCATTCGACGAACTGGTGAGAAGCGGAAAGATCCGCTCCTGGGGCGTCAGCAATTTCGACGCGGATGATCTCGACGAACTGCGCGATGTCGCGGGCGAGGGGAAGATCGCCTGCAACCAGGTGCTCTATCATCTGCAGGAACGCGCGATCGAGCATGCGGTGATCCCGTGGTGCGAGCAACACGGTGTCGCCGTCGTCGCCTATTCGCCATTCGGACATAATGATTTCCCCTCCGCGCGCAGCAAGGGCGGCGAGGTGCTGCAGGCGATATCAGATGCGCACAAGGCGACCGCGCGCCAGGTCGCACTCGCATTTCTCACGCGGGCGCCATCGGTGCTCGCGATTCCCAAAGCGTCGAGCGCAGAACACGCGGCGGAGAACGCCGCCGCCGGCGATCTGAAGCTGAGCGCCGCCGACATCGCCGCGCTCGACAAAGCCTTTCCGCGCGGGCCCAAACCGCGCGGCCTGCCGATGCTCTGACGGAACACGGTGCTTAACAAAGCGTTGCAATTGCCCACTCAGCGCATATCCGCATCCTGTTTTCGGACCTAGTCGCATCGGGCTATCTGGTGTTTTTTAAAGCCTCGCCCGAGTCGATCATTACTGCCTTCGAGATTGCCGTGACACCGCCCCCCGCCGCAGCCGCAAGGCTGGACAGCGCTCCAATACCTTTGCCCGAGAAGAAGTCCGCCGTTCGCAAGGCGCCCGCGCGCGCCGATCGGCCGTTCAAGGGCATCGCGCTGATCCTGGCCTCGACGATCTTTCTCGGCACCTCCGATGTGACGGCAAAGTATCTCTCGGCGACGCTGCCCTCGATCGAGATCGCCTGGATCCGCTTCCTGGTGTTCGCGCTGATCATGACGCCGGCGATGATGCCGGGTTCGCCGCTGTTTGCGCTGCAGACCAACCGGCTCGGCCTGCATCTGGTGCGCGGTGCGGCGCTGCTCGGTTCGTCGCTGTTCTTCATCTCGGGCCTGCGGTTCCTCCCGATTGCGGAAGCTTCCGCCACCGGCTTCGTCGCGCCGCTGTTCGTCACCGCGCTGTCGATCATCTTTCTCGGCGAGAAGGTCGGCCTGCGCCGCTGGATCGCGACGGGCGTCGGCCTGATCGGCGTGCTCATCATCCTGCGTCCCGGCACCGGCGCATTTCATCCCGCAGCATTCTTTCCGCTGGTTTCGGCGCTGGCGTGGGCCTGCACGCTGATCATGACGCGGATGATGAGCGGCACCGAGCGCGCCATCACCACCATGACCTATTCGTCGATCGCGGGGCTCTTCATTCTCTCTGCGCTGGTGCCGTTCGTCTGGGTGACGCCGACCTGGCACGACATCGCCTTCGGCATCCTGATCGGTGTCGCCTCGACCGCGGGGCAGTGGATCGTGGTGCTGGCGTTCCGCTATGCCGACGCCTCCGTGCTGGCGCCGTTCTCCTACACGCAATTGCTGTGGGTCAGCGTGCTCGGCTTCCTGATTTTCGGCGAAGTCCCCGACGCCTACACCATCACCGGCGCCGCCTTCATCGTCGCCTCAGGGCCTCTACACCGCCCATCGCGAGCGGGTCAGGCGCTCGCAGCTTTGGCCGTTGCGGGCGAGTCGTCGCCGAACGCCTGATCCTGCTAGCGCCGGGAAAACGTGGCGCGAGTGCCACAGCGGCGCCGCAAAACGCCCGGTTGTGGCGCAAATCTGTCCGATTCAACCCCGCATCCGTAATTCTACGGCGGAACCCATGCTAGTGAGTTCCGATGGCGCCGCAGAGTGCCGGGCATTGGGGTTCGGGCGTTGCATTTTCAGTTGCTATCGTCGGCGCAGGGCCGACGCCGCGGATGCGGCGGCGTGGGTCAGTCGCCATCTCGGCATTTCTCGTCGGTCTGAGCCTTTCGGCTGCGCCCGCGAACGCGGCATGCGCGCCCGATCCGGCGTTTTCAAGCGGCCAGACTGTCACCTGCAGCGGCAACACTCCGGCCGGCTTTCAAGCCGGCGGCCTCGACAATCTCACCGTGAACGTGCTGGCGGGGGCGACTGTCAACGGCAGCGTTTCGGCGGCGATTGGCCTCAACGATGCCAATACAGTTACCAACTGGGGAACCGTGACGGCAGGCTTAGGCTTGACCGGCATCGAGGTCGGCAGCTTCAACACGTCACCAACAGCGCGACGATTGCGGCCGGCAATCAGCGACCGGCATTTCGCCGGCGTGATACCAACACGATCGTCAACAATGCCGCCTCCCGGCGGTTCATACGGCCTCGGCGATCTCGCTCGGGAGTAATAGCGTCGTCGCGGCAACAGCACCGTACGCTTGCAGGCCGGAATATCTGGCATCGGCCTCTCGATCAGGGACAATAGTGTCGCCGCCACAGCGGCATCGATTTCAGCCGGATCAATCGGCACGACAATCACCGTCAGGCCAGAACGTGACGATTACCGACGCTGCGACGGTATCACCTCCGCCTGGCGCTATCGTAGCGGCATCTTTCTGGCAGGGCAATCGCGCCGATCGTCAACCATGCGGGCACGATCACGATCGGTGCTGCATTTCGGCACCGCCGTCGGTGTGTTTGCAGTCAACGATGACAACACTGATCGTCAACGCTGCGAGCGCAACCATCACCGCCGGCGACAATGCCGCCGGGCATCTCCGCGCAGGGCGATCGCGCCGCTGATCACTCATAGCGGCACGATCGTTGGCGGCACCGGACAGCGGCGGCATTGCCTATCCGGCTCGTCTACCACGATCAACCAATAGCGGCCGTATCGTTGGCGGCGATTTTAACTACGGCATCGTCGTGCTTGGCGATTCCAACACCATCATTAACAGCGGCACCGATCACCGTTGGAAATGGCTGCGCACGTCGGCATCGACGCCACCAGTTTCGCCGGCAGCAATTCCATCATCAACACCGGAACGATCAATGTCGGCGCGGGCGGCAACGGGGATTCTGCGTCCAGCGGCAACGGCACGGTTTTCAATTCAGGCACGATCAATGCCGCAACGGGATTTGCGGCGATCGAACTCTGCGGCTGCGGCAACAGCGTATTGACGCTGGGGCCGGGCAGCGTCATCAACGGCCTCGTGCTTGGCAACGGCACCGACACGCTCCAGCTCGGCGGCACCGGCAAGGATACCTTCAACCTCAGCCTGATCGGCGCCGGCCAGCAATATGACGGCTTCGCGACCTTCAACAAGGTCGACAGCTCGAACTGGACCGTCACCGGCACCGGCGCGCAGGACTGGAACGTCCTTGGCGGCACGCTCTCGGTCAACGGCACCATCAACGGCCTCGTCACCGTCAATCCCGGCGGCACGCTCGGCGGCACCGGCACGATCGACAATGTCTTCGTCAATGGCGGCGTGCTCGCGCCGGGCAATTCGATCGGCACTCTCAACGTGGCGGCCAGCCTGACATTCACGGCGGCGTCGAGCTACATGGTCGAGATCTCGGGCGCGAGCAGCGATTTGACGCTAGTCGCGGGCGCAGTGACCCTCGGCGGCGCCACGGTCGTGGTCGTTCCGACTGGCACGGTGGCCAAGCAGTACACGATCCTGACCGCCATCAGCGGCCTGGGAGACACGTTCAACCCGGTGGTTACAGGCGTTTCGTCCAACCTGAACCCGACGCTGAGCTACGACACCAACAACGTCTACCTGAATTTCGCGCTGAACTACGGCGGTGGCCTCAATGTCAACCAGCAGAACGTCGCCAACGCGCTGACCAATTTCTTCAACGCCACCGGCGGCATTCCGGCCGGCTTCGCCTCGCTCTCGCCGGCCGGCCTGACGCAGGTCTCCGGTGAGCTCGCGACCGGATCGCAGCAGGGCACTTTCGATGCGATGAGCCTGTTCCTGTCGCTGATGTCAGATCCATTCGTGGCGGGCCGAAATGGCGGCCTCGGTGGCAATGCCGGTGCAATCCCGTTCACGGAGGAGAGCGCGCTCGGCTATGCCGCGAAGAAGCCCCGCGTGGCCCGCGACGCCTTTGCCAAATTCCCGACCAAGGCGGATGTCGCGCGCAACGATCTGTTCGATCAGCGCTGGAGCGTCTGGGGCGCAGCGTACGGCGGTGGCAGCAACACCTCAGGCAATGCCGCGCTCGGATCGAACGATGCGACCGCGCGCGCGTTCGGTTTTGCGGTTGGCGCCGACTATCGCCTCTCGCGCGATACGCTGGCCGGTTTTGCGCTCGCCGGCGGCGGCACCAATTTCAGCGTTAGTGGCTTCGGCTCGGGACGCTCGGATCTGTTCCAGGCCGGCGCCTTCATCCGCCACAACATCGGAGCGGCTTACATCAGCGCGGCGGCGGCCTATGGCTGGCAGGACGTGACGACCGAGCGCACGGTCACTGTGGCGGGCTTCGAGCGGCTGCGAGCCCAGTTCAATGCCAACGCTTATTCCGGCCGCATCGAGGGCGGCTACCGCTATCTGACGCCGTGGATGGGCATCGCGCCCTATGTTGCCGGGCAATTTACCACCTACAGCCTGCCCGCCTATGCCGAGCAGGTGCTGGCGGGCGTCGGCACCTTTGCGCTGAACTATGCGGCCAAGGACGTCACGGCTGCGCGCACCGAACTCGGTCTTCGCACCGACAAATCCTTTGCCGTGCCAAACGGCATCCTGACCCTGCGCGGCCGCGCCGCCTGGGCGCATGATTTCAACACCGACCGCAACGTCACGGCCTTGTTCCAGACGGTGCCGGGGGCTGCCTTTGTCGTCAACGGTGCGGCGCAGGCGCACGACTCGGCGCTTGTCACGACGGCGTTCGAGATGAAATGGGTGAGCGGCTGGTCGGCGGCGGCGATCTTCGAAGGCCAGTTCTCCAGCGTGACCAATTCCTACGCCGGCAAGGGTGTTGTGCGCTACGCGTGGTGATCCTAGGGTGAAAGAAAATCACGGGAGGATTTTTCGTGCGCGCTGCCATTTTCCGCAACGGAGAAATTGTCGTCGATCGGATGCCGGAACCCAGGCCGGGCCCGGGCATGGTGCTGGTGAAATCGCTGGCCTGCGGCATCTGCGGTTCCGACCTGCACGCGCGCAAACACGCGCACCGCATGGTCGAACTCGCAAAACACTTCCCCGGCCGCAAGCCGATGGACCTTTCGCGCGATGTCGTGTTCGGCCATGAATTCTGCTGCGAGGTGCTCGACCATGGTCCGGGCACGACGGGCAAGTTCAAGCCCGGCACCAAAGTCTGCTCGCTGCCGGCGCTGCTGACCGCAGAAGGCCCGCAAGGCATTGGCTACTCCAACGATAATGTCGGCGCGTATGCCGAGCGTCTGCTGCTCAGCGAAGCCTTGCTGCTCGAAGTCCCGAACGGCCTCGCCGCCGAGCACGCCGCGCTGACCGAGCCGCTCGCCGTCGGTGTGCATGCGGTGGCAAAAGCCAACATCAGGGGCGGCGAGGTGCCGCTGGTGATCGGCTGCGGCCCGGTTGGGCTTGCCGTCATCGCGGCGCTGAAGATCAGGGGATTGCATCCGATCGTCGCTGCGGATTATTCGCCGGCCCGCCGCGCGCTCGCCGGAAAGCTCGGCGCCGACGTGGTCGTCGACCCCGCGCGCTCGCAGCCTTATGCGACATGGGCCGAGCATGCCCAGATGTCGCCGGAGGAAAAGGCCGCGCGCCCGCCACTGCAGGCGCTGCTGCCGCCGCTAAAACCTGCGCTGATTTTCGAATGCGTCGGCGTGCCCGGCCTGATCCAGCAGGTGTTCGAGGGCGCCCCGCGCGACGCGCGCATCGTCGTGGTCGGCGTCTGCATGGAAACCGACCGCGCCGAGCCGATGCTCGGCATCCTCAAGGAACTCAACGTTCAATACGTGCTGGGCTATACGCCGGAAGAGTTCGCCTATTCGCTCCGCCTGATCGCGGAAGGGCAGGTCGATGCGGCGTCGATGGTGACCGCCAGCGTCGGCATCGACGGTATCGCAAAAGCCTTTGCCGATCTCGCCAATCCGGAAGTGCACACCAAGATCATCGTCGAGCCGTGGCGGTGATGGTGATCGTCATTGCGAGGAGCGAGGCGACGAAGCAATCCATTTTTTCGTGCACGAGGTAACAATGGATTGCTTCGCTGCGCTCGCAATGACGGCGGTGCCGTAGGGTGGGCAAAGGAGCGTCAGCGACGTGCCCACCATCCATCAACGGGCGCGCGCACGATGGTGGGCACGCTTGGCTTTGCCGACCCTACGCACCGCGGCAAATCACTTCGGATTATCCGAAATTGTGTCAAGCCCAGAAATCAAAAATATTCTGCTTTCGTTCTCGGCCAAATCAGTTGCATAACTCCGCTTGTCTCACGGCGGATGAGGGGCGTTGGCCATCGTCACGAACGCGCGGTGAGATGCGATGGACGCTGAAGGCGCGATAGACGTACGCGCCGGATGCGTACGGCGAAGTCGTGTGGTTCGGGCGCCGCGGTGCTGGCGTTAAGTCCAAGAGAAGCGAAAGCTTCTCAGGGGCGACGGAGGCAAAAGAGCCGTTCTCCGGGAAGAGCACGAAGTAAGCCGTAAAGCCATTGCGCAGGGAAGGCCGGAGTGTTCCCGCTGCCCTGTATGCTCGTGTGCAACTTGTTATGCGCAAATCGCACGCGAGACCGCGGGTGCAGCAAGCACCCGGTCTTCCCTGCGCCCTCCGATTTCGAGGAGGGCAAAAGAAGATGGAAACCTCGGGCGATCAACGCCGCGAGAATGTAAACGCATACTCAGTCGTCATCGCCCGCCTTGTGCGCAATTGCGCACTGGGGCGGGCGATCCAGTATTCCGGAGATGTCGATGATTAAAACGATAGGGCGCGGCGTACTGGATGCCCCCGCCTTCGCGGGGCACGACGGCCGTGTGGCGCTTCAACATTTCATCGTCATTGCGCGCGCAGCGAAGCAATCCATAGCGCGGCAGGTGGAGGGGGATTGCTTCGCTGCGCGCGCAATGACGTGGAGAGAGTTGTGTCACACCGGCAGCGCGATCGAATACTTCACCTGGCTCAACGCGAAGCTCGACTCGATCGAGGCGATGCCGTCGAGCCGTGTCAGCTTGTTCTTCAGGAACGCTTCATAGGAGGAGAGGTCGGCGGCGACGACGCGCAGCAGGTAATCGCGGTTGCCGGTCATCAGGTAACATTCCAGCACCTCGTCCCATTTCGAGATCGCTTTCGCAAAACGATTGAGGTCCTCTTCCTTCTGCCGCGCCAGCTTGATCGAGATGAAGACGCTGACATGCAGCCCCAGCGATTTCTGGTCGACGGTCGCGATGTAGCGGGTGATGACGCCGCGCTGTTCCAGCAGCTTGACGCGGCGATGGCAGGGCGACACCGAGAGCCCGACCTTGTCGGCGAGTTCCTGCATGGTCATGCGGCTGTCGGATTGCAGCAGGCTGAGAATCTTGCGGTCGATAGCGTCGAGAGTAACCATTGGTATAAACTCACGGTTTGGAGGCGAATTGTGGCATATTATCCCAATATTGGGCGGTATGTCGCAGGAAATTGAGAAGTTTGGCAGCTCGCCGCCCGCTAAAATCGGCGCATACTCATCCTGTCCGGAGCATGGCCATGCCCATCGAGCCCGCACGCCTCGAATTGTTGTCCACGTTGGCGCGCAAGGTGTTGTGGTTGTCGTCGTGGACGATCCATCACGCCAATCATGTCAGGCCCAATGCCGACGGGCTGAAGGTCGGCGGCCATCAGGCGTCGTCCGCCTCGCTCGCCAACATCATGTCGGCGCTTTATTTCTCCGTGCTCCGTCCGCAGGACCGCGTCGCGGTGAAGCCGCATGCGAGCCCGGTGTTTCACGCGATCCAGTATCTGTTCGGGCACCAGACCCGCGAGAAGCTCGAGAATTTTCGCGGTTACAAGGGCGCGCAATCCTATCCCTCGCGCACCAAGGATACCGACGACGTCGATTTCTCCACCGGTTCGGTCGGCCTCGGCGTCGCGCAAACGCTATTCTCGTCGCTGGTGCAGGACTACGTCACCGCGCATGGCTGGATGAAGGACCGCCCCGAGGGGCGCATGATCGCGCTGGTCGGCGATGCCGAGATGGACGAAGGCAACATCTTCGAGGCGCTGCTGGAGGGCTGGAAGCACGGTCTGCGCAACACCTGGTGGGTGGTCGATTATAACCGCCAGAGCCTCGATGCCGTCGTGCGCGAGGGGCTGTGGGCGAAGTTCGAATCCATGTTCCGCAATTTCGGCTGGGAGGTCGTGATCGTGAAATACGGCCGCCTGATGCAGGCGGCGTTCGCCGAGCCCGGCGGCGAGGCGTTGCGGCGCTGGATCGATAATTGCCCGAACCAGATGTATGCGGCGCTGTGCTTCCAGGGCGGCGCGGCGTTCCGCAAGCATCTGCAGGACGACATCGGCGATCAGGGGCAGGTGTCGCAACTGATCGACCGGCGTAGCGACGACGAACTGCTGGCGCTGATGTCCAATTTGGGCGGACACGACATGGCCAGCATGATCGAAGCCTTCGAGGCGATTGATCATGACCGGCCGGTCTGCTTCATCGCCTACACCATCAAGGGCGTCGGCCTGCCGATGCAGGGCCACAAGGACAACCATGCGGGCCTGATGACGGTCGCGCAGATGGAGAAGTGGCGGGGCGCGCAGAACATCCGCCCCGGCCACGAATGGGACAAGTTCGAAGGCCTGTCGCAGGCACCGGCCGAGCTCGAAGCATTTCTGGCGGCAGCGCCGTTCAATCAGGAGGGCCGCCGCCGTCTCACCGCTGATGTCATCGACGTTCCGCAACAGCTCGCCTTCAAGCCGGCGGCGCAGATGTCGACCCAGCAAGGATTTGGCCTTGTGCTCAATGAACTCGCGCGCGGCGACAGCGAATTGGCCGCGCGGATCGTCACCGCATCGCCCGACGTCACCGTGTCGACCAATCTCGGCGCCTGGGTCAACCGCCGCGGCCTGTTTGCCAAGGCCGAGAACCACGACCTGTTCCGGCAGGAAAAAATCCCGTCGACCTTCAACTGGGATTATTCGCCCAAGGGCCAGCATCTGGAACTCGGCATTGCCGAGATGAACCTGTTCATCATGCTCTCGGCGCTCGGGCTGTCGCATGCGATCAATGGCGAGCGGCTGCTGCCGGTCGGCACGCTCTATGATCCCTTCATCGAGCGCGGCCTCGATGCGATGAACTATGCCTGCTACCAGGACGCCCGTTTCATGGTGGTGGCGACACCGTCGGGCATCACGCTGGCCCCGGAGGGCGGCGCGCATCAGTCGATCGCGACCCCCCTGATTGGCATGGCGCAGGATGGCTTGGCCTCGTTCGAGCCGGCCTTTGTCGACGAACTTGCCGTGATCATGGGATGGGGTTTTCGTCACATGCAGCGCGAAGCCGGCGAGGGCGGTTCCGTGTACTTGCGACTATCGACCCGCACGCTGGACCAGCCGCAGCGCATCATGGCGCCGGAGCTGCAAAGCGACATCACCGAGGGTGCCTACTGGCTGCGCGAGCCGGGGCCGAACTGCGACATCGTGATCGCCTATACCGGCGCGGTCGCGCCCGAGGCGATCGAGGCGGTGGGCTTGATCGGCGAAAGCCACCGCGATGTCGGTTTGCTGGCGGTCACCTCGGCCGACCGGCTGCATGGCGGATGGTCCGCCGCGCGGAATTTGCGGCGCGACCGCCGTGGCATCCAGTATCTCAGCCATGTCGAAAAACTGCTGGCCCCGCTGCCGCGGGACTGCGGCATCGTGACCGTGATCGACGGCCACCCGGCCGCGCTCGGCTGGCTCGGCAGCGTGCGCGGAAACCGGGTGGAGGCGCTTGGCGTCGAGCAGTTCGGCCAGACCGGCACTATTCGAGACCTCTACCGCCACTACGGCATCGACGCCAACGCCATCATCGATGCGGCGGAAAGCCTCACGGTGGGAGCGCCGGTGCGGCACCGCAAGATGGCGGTGTGATCTTGTTTACCCGCCCCTGGAGGGGGCGGGTCGACGAACATCTTGCGGAGCGAGATGTTCGTCGGGGTGGGGTGACGGTCTCTCCACGTCCAACAGTGCCCGCGCTGAGAGACCGTCACCCCACCTCGGTTCGCATTGCATGCGAACCGATCCACGAGCGAGCTTCGCTCGTCTCGGACCCCTCCAGGGGAGGATAAGAAAAACGCCGTACCTTGCCACCTCCGTACCGGTGGCCTTATATCCAGCGCCTGCCGCATCGCGGCACCCCGCATATGGCGGGTTCAACTGCCCTGGCTTTCGTGCAAGGATGCCTGCCGAACGCTACCGTTCCTCCTCATTACTCCCTGATAAAGAGGTTTCCGATGGTCAATCGCATGCAATTCTACATCGATGGCGCCTGGGTCGATCCCGTCGTCAAGAAGTCCACCCCCGTCGTCAATCCGGCGACCGAAGACGCGATGTATGAAGTTGCGCTCGGCTCCAAGGCCGACGTGGACAAGGCCGTGGCCGCCGCCAAGCGCGCCTTCCTGACCTATTCGCAGACCAGCCGCGAGGAGCGCATCGCGCTGCTGGAAAAAATCATCGAGGTCTACAAGGGCCGCATGAAGGAGATCGGCGCTGCCGTCTCCGACGAAATGGGCGCGCCGTTGCCGATGGCCGAACGCCTGCAGGCTGGTGCAGGCCTCGGCCATATCGCTTCCACGCTGGAAGTGCTGAAGAACTATCATTTCGAGGAAAACGTCGGCACTGCCGTCGTGGTGCGCGAGCCGGTCGGCGTCATCGGCATGATCACGCCGTGGAACTGGCCGCTCAACCAGATCGCCTGCAAGGTTGCGCCCGCGCTCGCCGCCGGCTGCACCATGATCCTCAAGCCCTCGGAATTCACCCCGAGCTCGGCGCTGATCTTCGCGGAAATCCTGCACGAAGCGGGCGTGCCGAAGGGCGTGTTCAACCTCGTCAACGGCCTCGGCCCGGAAGTCGGCGCCGCCATGAGCGAGCATCCTGACATCGACATGATCTCGTTCACCGGTTCGACCCGCGCCGGCGTCGACGTCGCCAAGCGCGCCGCGCCGACCGTCAAGCGCGTCAGCCAGGAACTGGGCGGCAAGTCGCCGAACGTCATCCTCGAAGGCGCCGACCTCACCAAGGCCGTCACCGGCGGCGTGATGCACATGTTCAACAACTCCGGACAGTCGTGCAACGCGCCGTCGCGGATGATCGTGCCGCTGTCGAAGATGAAGGAAGTGGCAGCGATCGCCAAGGGCGTCGCCGACAAGACCAAGGCGGGCGATCCCCGCGCCGAAGGCACCACCATCGGCCCGGTCGTGTCGCGCATCCAGTGGGACAAGATCCAGGCGCTGATCAAGAAGGGCATCGACGAAGGCGCAACCCTGGTCGCCGGCGGTCCCGGTCTCCCCGAAGGCGTCAACAAGGGCTTCTATGTCCGCCCGACCATCTTCGCCGACGTCACCAACGACATGACGATCGCCCGCGAGGAAATCTTCGGGCCGGTGCTGACGATCATCGGCGCCAAGGATGAAGCCGAGGCGGTGAAGATCGCCAATGACACGCCCTATGGTCTCGCCGGTTACGTCACGGGCGATACGGTGGAAAGCGCGCGCCGCGTGGCCCGCCAGATCCGCGCCGGCAACGTCAACCTGCAGGGCGTCCCGAACGACCGCACCGCACCGTTCGGCGGCTACAAGCAGTCCGGCAACGGCCGCGAGTGGGGCAAATACGGCCTCGAGGAATATCTCGAGGTCAAGGCGGTCGCCGGCTACAACGCGGCGTAAATCGATGCGGCGCTCGCGCCGATCGCGAAGGATGCCGGCTGCCGAAAGGCGGCCGGCATTTTTTTGACCAGAATCATCGTCAGGCTGCAGCCAGCGTCAATGTGCGGCCGACACGGCGACGACGTAAAAAGAAAAAGTGGAGGATGCCCGTGAAGAAGATCGTCGTTGCGCTCGTCGCGCTGATGTCGCTGACCACAGCCGTGGAGGCCCAGACCGTCAAGGATCTGCTTGCGGCCCTCAGGGTAAAGTGGAACACACCGACCGAGCCGTTCAAGATGATCGGCAACGTCTATTATGTTGGAACCAACGGCTTGGCGTCCTATCTGATAACGTCGCCGCAGGGCCATATCCTGGTGGATACGGTGATGCCGGAAGCAACCTCGCAGATCAAGGCGAGCATCGAGAAACTCGGCTTCAAGGTCGGCGACATCAAATACCTCCTCAATACCCACGCACATATCGATCACACCGGCGGCCTTGCCGAAATGAAAGCGGCGAGCGGCGCCCAGATGATCGCGGGCGAAGCCGACAAGCCGCTGCTCGAAGGCGGCTATTATCCGGGCGCGCAGGAAGATGCCGCGCTGGCGTTTCCGCCGGTGAAGGTGGATCGCACGGTGCGCGAAGGCGACAAGGTCACGGTTGGTGATGTCACGCTGACCGCCCGCGAAACCCCCGGCCATTCGCCGGGCTGCACGAGTTGGGAATTCTCCGTCAAGGATGCCGACGCGACGCGCTCCGTCCTCATCTTCTGCAGCGGCACCGTGGCGCTGAACCGCCTCGTCCCCAACCCGACCTATTCCGGGATCGTCGCTGATTACCGGAAGACGTTCGCACGGGCGAAGGACATGAAGGTGGATGTGCTGCTCGCGCCGCACCCGGAAATGTACAAGATGGCGGAGAAGCGCGCCAGGCTCGCCGAAGGCGGCCCTAATCCGTTCGTCAATCCCGGCGAGTTCAATGCCTATGCCGCGACGCTGGAGAAGGCGTTTGACGACGCGCTCGCCAAGCAGACCGCCGCCGCGCAGGAAAAGAAGGGCTGAATTGGCGCGGGGGCGCGCCGGGGCCTATCCGCCCGGCGCGCCCTGCGTGTTCACGTAGAGTGCGTAAATCGACTGGCTGGCGGCCATGAACAGGCGGTTGCGCTTCGCGCCGCCGAAGCAGAGGTTGGCACAGCGCTCGGGCAGTGCGATGCGGCCGATCATCACGCCATCGGGGGCGAACACGACGACGCCGTCGAGTTCGGGATCGCCCATGCCCCAGCCGCACCAGAGATTGCCGTCGATATCTATTCGAAAGCCGTCCGGCGTGCCCGGTCCGGCATCGACAAACACGCGCTTGTTGGAAAGCTTGTCGCCAGGCGAGACGTCATAGGCGAGGATCTTGCGGGTGGGCACGCCGCGGGACTCGATGACATAGAGGATTTTTTCGTCGGGCGAGAAGGCGAGCCCGTTCGGTCCCAGCACGCCCTCGGCGACGATAGTGGCTTTGCCGGTGGCGCCGTCGATCCGGTAGACGTTCATGTCGAGTTCGGGCTCGGCCTTGTAGCCTTCGTAATTGCCGAGCAGGCCGAATACGGGATCGGTGAACCAGATCGAGCCGTCGGATTTCACGACCACATCATTCGGCGAGTTCAGCCGCTTGCCGTCGAAGGAATCCATCAGCACCGTGATCGAGCCGTCATATTCGGTGCGCGTCACCCGTCGGCCGCCGTGCTCGCAGGTGACCAGCCGTCCCTGCCGGTCGCGGGTGTTGCCGTTGGCGAAGTTGGACGGCTTGCGGAAGATGCTGACGTGACCTGTCTCCTCTTCCCATTTGAGGATGCGCTGGTTTGGAATGTCGCTGCAGAGCAGATAGCGTCCGTCGCCGAACCACACCGGGCCCTCGGCCCAGCGCAGCCCGGTGGTCAGCCGCTCCACCGCCGACAGCTTCAGCCAGTATTTCTCGAAGCGGGGATCGAGGGCATGGATGGCCGGATCGGGATAATAGGTGGCTGGGCGCCAGCCGGCTGAGTGCGATGCTGCGTCGGACATTTGCTGTTCTCGTTGTTGCGTTCCCTGGGCGTTTGAGTTTGCTATCATTCCCGGCTAATGACCGCAAATCAGTCGAGAGATAAGAGGAACGAGATGCCACGCATATTGATGACCGGCGCCGCCGGCGGGATCGGCACATCCCTGCGCAAGCTGCTGCCGTCGGTCTATCCGGACCTGCTGCTGAGCGACTTGAAGGCGCCGGCCGATCTCGGCAAGGACGAGACGTTCAAGGCGGCCGATCTGGCTGATCTCGCCCAGGTCGAGGCGATCTGCGAAGGCGTCGACGGCATCCTGCATTTTGGCGGCTATTCGGTCGAAGGCCCCTGGGACTCTATCCTGCAGTCTAACATCATCGGCGGCTACAATCTGTTCGAGGCGGCGCGGAAGAAGGGTGTCAAGCGTGTGGTGTTCGCCTCGTCGAACCATGCGGTCGGCTTCTACCCGCGCCATCATCGCATCGGCACCGACGTCACCGCGCGCCCCGACAGCCGCTATGGCGTCAGCAAGGTGTTCGGAGAAGCGGTCGGTGCGCTCTATGCCGACAAGCACGGGCTCGGCGTCACCTGCATCCGTATCGGAAATTTCGGCGAGACGCCGCTCGATCATCGCCGCCTGTCGATCTGGCTCAAGCCGGAAGACCTGGTGCAGCTCTGCCGCATCGGGCTCGATCATCCCGATATCCACTTCGAGATATTCTACGGCGCCTCCTACAATGAGCGCGCCTGGTGGGACAACCATCGCGCCTACGAGCTCGGCTACCGGCCGATCGGCCGCGGAGAAGATTTCCGCGAACATGCGATGGCCGAACAGGCCAAGCTAAAGCCGGATCCGGTCGGCGACTTCTACCAGGGCGGCACGTTCTGCAGCATGGAGTTCGACGGCGACAAGGACAGGATCGTGGACTGGAGCAAGCGCTAGCGCTTGCTCTCATCCCACAGCGATCCGCCCCAGATAGTCCGACTTGCTGAACTGCATGTGATCGACGCAGAGCTGCGCCAGCGCCCAGCTGTCGCGGCCTTTCAACAGCTCGATCATCAGTTCGTGCTGGCGGCGGGATAGCGCCAGTCCCTCCTTATCGGCGAGATTCTTGGCGCGCATCGGCAATGTCAGGTTCATGTAGTCCTGCAGCGAGCGCACCAGATACGGGTTGCCGCACGCCGAGAACAGGGCGACGTGAAAGGCGTCATTGGCCTCGTGGATGCCGCGCAAATCCTGCGCGTCGGCTCTGGCGCAGTATTGCCGCTGCAATTCGCTCAGCTGCGCGATCAGGTCGGCGGGGGCGGGGAGTGCGATCATCAGCGCGGCCTGCCGCGTCAGCATTTCCCGCACCTCGTAGATCTGGCGCACCTCCTCGGCCGAATAGAACCGCACCGTGGCCCCGATGTTCTTCTCGCGCAGCACGATGCCCTGGCGTTCGAGCTGGAACAGCGCCTGGCGCACGAAATGGCGGCTGGCGCCGTAGCGTGTCATCAACGTGTCTTCGACGAGCCGCGACCCCGGCGCGAAGCGGCCGAAGATGATGTCCTCCTCGAGCCGGCGGATGACCTCGGCCTGCTCCTCCTCGCGCGTCGGCGCGGAAATCCCGGTCAACGATTCCTGTGGCTTCATCGCAAGGCCTCCCAGCCCGACAGCCGATAGCAATCCTCGACCAGCCGCAAGGTCTCGAGATTGTCCTGCGGTGCCGTCTCGAAGGGCGAGACGTCGCGGAGCGATTTCACGAAATGGGCGATCGTCCGATTGTAGGAACCCTGATACTCGGCCGCGAGATCATAGGTGCGCTCGCCGGGCGAGGTGCCCGAACACACCAGCGATGGTCCGTCGAGCTTGATCGCCCCTTTGTCACCAAGTATCTCCAGCCGGTCGACCTGCACGGCTGGATGGCCGTGGGCGGCGAAGCTGGCAAAGACCGCGACGCCCGCGCCGCTCCCGGTCGCAAGCTGGATCACCGCGCCGTCCTCGCCGACGAGTTGCCCACTCGAGCGGGAGAGCTGCGCCGCGGTCACCCTCAGCGGCCCGAGCAGCATGCGCAGCGTATCGAGATGGTGGATCAAGACTTCCGCGACCAGCATGCGCCGTTCGCCGCGCATGAAGGGCTGCCGCTCCAATGCCGGGCAGAGCCCGTCCGGTCCGGGCAGCACGCCCGACGTCAGCAGCGTGAGTTGCGCTTGCTTGACGTTGCCGATGCGACCCTCGCGCAGCCATGCTGCCGCATCCCGGTAATAGCTGCGAAAGCGCCAGTTCTCATGCACCATCAGGCGCGTCAAACCCTCGACTTCGGCGGCGAGGTCTGTCGCTTCCTGCAAGTTGGGCGCGAGCGGCTTCTGGCAAAGCACCGGCAGCCGCTTCACGGCCGCGAGCCGCACCAGCGGCGCGTGCAGCCCGCGGGGCGCCGCGATATCGATGGCGTCGAGTTGGCATTCCGCCAGCATCGCCTCGGCGCTGGCGTAGATCTGCGAAATCCCGAACTCGGTCGCGCGCCGCGCGGCGTTTTCGGCGGTGGGATCGGCGACCGCCACGACGCGGGCCTGATCTGATATGTTCGCCCAGGCGATGAGATGATGACGGCTCACCATGCCGGCGCCGATCAGGCCGATGCGCAAGGGTTGGTTCATGGACATACGGTTCCGGTCGTGATGACCAGAAGTCAGCCACGCAGCCGTATTATTGTCAATAATGTCGCACCGGATGCGGGAAAATGAGCAATATACGCCCCGAATAATCAAGCATTGACAATAATTCGGCGGGCTTCTTAAGTGCCCATTCGTAACGACAGGAAGAAAAAATGGCCGACGGACTTCGCAAGGGACTGGCAAGTTATGGCGACGCTGGCTTCTCGCTGTTCCTGCGCAAGGCCTTCATCAAGGCGATGGGCTATTCTGATGACGCGCTCAATCGCCCAATCGTCGGCATCACCAATACCTACAGCGACTACAATCCCTGCCATGGCAATGTGCCGCAGATCATCGAGGCGGTGAAGCGCGGCGTCATGCTGACCGGCGCGATGCCGATGGTGTTTCCGACCATCTCGATCGCGGAAAGCTTCTCGCATCCGACCTCGATGTACCTGCGCAATCTGATGGCGATGGATACCGAGGAAATGATCCGCGCCCAGCCGATGGACGCCATTGTGGTGATCGGTGGCTGCGACAAGACCTTGCCGGCCCAGATCATGGCTGCGATCAGCGCGGATCTGCCGACAGTCGTTATTCCCGTGGGACCCATGGTAGTCGGGCATCACAAGGGCGAAGTGCTGGGCGCCTGCACCGATTGCCGGCGGCTGTGGGGAAAATACCGCGCCGGCGAAATCGACGATGTCGAGATCGAAGCCGTCAACGGCCGGCTGGCGCCGTCGGTCGGCACCTGCATGGTGATGGGGACCGCCTCGACCATGGCGTGCATCACCGAAGCGCTCGGTCTGTCGCTGCCGATGAGCGCGACGATCCCGGCACCGCATGCCGAGCGCTTTCGCTCGGCGGAGGCGAGCGGCAGGGTGGCGGCCGTGATGGCCAAGGCGAAGGGGCCAAAGCCCAGCGAATTGCTGACGCAGGCCTCATTCCAAAACGCGCAAGTGGTACTGCAGGCGATCGGCGGCTCGACCAACGGCCTCATTCACCTGACGGCGATCGCCAACCGCACCAAATACCGCATCGACCTCGAAGCATTCGACAAGCTCGGCCGCGAGGTGCCCGTGCTGATCGACCTGAAACCGTCAGGCGAGCATTACATGGAGCATTTCCATCATGCCGGCGGCGTGCCCAAACTGATGGCGCAGCTTGGCGACCTTATCGACCTCGATGCCAAAACCATTACGGGGCAAACGCTGCGCGATGTCGTCGCCGATGCGGAAGACGTACCGGGACAGGACGCCATCCGTCCGCGCGACAATCCGATCAAGAGCGAAGGCGCGATGGCGGTGCTGCACGGCAACCTTGCGCCGCGCGGAGCCGTCATCAAGCAATCGGCGGCGAGCCCGAAACTGCTGCAGCATACCGGGCGTGCCGTGGTGTTCGATTCCGTCGAGGACATGACGCTGCGGGTCGACGATCCCGATCTCGACGTCAATGCCGACGACGTGCTGGTGCTGCGCAATGCCGGCCCCAAGGGCGCGCCCGGCATGCCGGAGGCTGGCTATCTGCCGATCCCGAAGAAACTCGCACGCGGCGGCACCAAGGACATGGTGCGGATTTCCGACGCGCGCATGAGCGGCACGGCGTTCGGCACCATCGTGCTGCACATCACGCCGGAATCCGCCGTGGGCGGTCCGCTGGCGCTGGTCAGGAACGGCGACATGATCCGCCTCGATGTCGCGAAGCGCAGCATTGATCTCCTGATCGACGAGGCGGAGCTTGCGAAGCGCCGCGCGGCGCTTGCACCGGCAGTCACGCCCGAATGGGCGCGGCGCGGCTACGCGCACCTGTTTAACGAGACGATTTTGCAGGCCGACGAGGGCTGCGATTTCGATTTCATGCGTGTGCAGGGGAAGGATTAAGAGCGAGACATGCCGCGCGAATCGTCGTCCCTGCGAACGCAGGAACCCATACCGCGTTGTGCTCTCCGTCGAAGCGAGATGGCTGTCGCGTCCCTAAACAACTCAAGACGGTGGTTATGGGTCCCTGCGTTCGCATGCGTTCGCAGGACGATTTCGAGAGTGGACAACGGCGTCGCCGCCGGTCTCACTTCAACTTGCTGGTGAACTTCTTCACCGCGACGCGGAAGTCTTCGGTGTGCATGGCGTCGATGATCTTCGCTTCCTCGGCATCGAGTTGCTGTTTGGTCGGTGTGACCGCGGCCTGATAGACCAGCGACTTGGTGCCTGCGATCGCCGCCGGTGGATTTTGCGCCAACCGTTCGGCGAATTTTCGCGTCTCTGCCTTTAACTCTGCTGCCGGAACGACCCGGGCGACCAGACCCCACTCGTAGGCCTGCTGCGCGGTAAAACTGTCTTCGGCCAGGAATAGCTGCAGCGCGCGGCGGGTACCGACGGTGCCGACCATGCCGACGGTGCTGCCTCCGTCCGGCGAGACGCCGATCTTGGCATAGGCCGGCGTGAAGCGGGCGTTATCGGCGGCAATGCAGAGATCAGTGACGAAGGCGAGTCCCATGCCGGCGCCTGCGGCGGAGCCGTGGACGCTGGAGAGAACGATCTTCGGCATCCGCCGCACCGTCTCGATAAAAGCGTGGTAGTGCTTCAGCAACTCGCCGACCACGGGCGCGATGGTATCGTTGACGGCGGCTGCTCCAATGGTCTGCAGATCGCCGCCGGCCGAGAAGGCGCGGCCTTCGCCCTCGATCACAAGCACACGGATATCGTCGTTGCCCTCGACCTCCACGCCGAGTTGCTCGAGCTTTTGCGCAATCGACAGATTGATGGAATTGAAGGCCGCGGGCCGGTTCAGGGTGATGGTGGCAATCTGGCCCTCGATCCGGAGCACGGCGGGGTCGCTGGCGGAGGTATCATCGGAGGTCGGCATGGCTGGGCCTCGGCTCGGAACGGGCCAGCATTTAAATAACAGAAGGCAGGTGGTGACAATCCCCGGCAGGGTCCGCAAAATGCGCCACGATCCTTCCTTCTGGGCCACGGCGCTCTTGCGTCTCCTCGCGCCATGAGGTCAGATAGGGCTTGTCATCGTTCGGAACGGACACGAGCGCCGCTTCCAAGGGACGAGACAGGCAAGCCAAAATCAGTGGAGAGGAAACGACATGGGTCATTCCCGTGCGCTCGAACGTAGGATGTTCCCATGACGGCAGGACCGATTGTCATCATTGGCGCGGGGCACGCGGGCTTTCAGCTTGCGATGTCGCTGCGCCAGCACGGCTTTTCCGAACGCGTCGCGCTGTTGAACGACGAAGGCCATCTGCCGTACCAGCGGCCGCCGCTGTCCAAGGCCTACCTGAAGGGGACGGGCGGACCCGACAGCCTGATGTTCCGGCCGGAAAAATTCTATTCCGACCAGAACATCGATCTGATCTCCGATCACGCGGTGTCGATCGATCGCGCCGCGCGCAAGGTGGTACTCGCCTCCGGCGCCTCGCTCGATTACGGCCATCTCGTGTTGGCGACCGGGGCGCGCAATCGTCTGCTCGACATTCCCAACGCCAACCTCGACAGCGTGCGCTATCTGCGGACGCTCGACGAAAGCCAGTCCCTGCGCGACTACATCGCGCCGGGCCAGCGCGTCGTCGTGATCGGCGCCGGATTCATCGGCCTCGAATTTGCCGCGACCGCGCGGGCGAAAGGCCTCGAAGTCGACGTCATCGAGCTCGCGCCGCGGGTGATGGCGCGCGCGGTGACGGCGGAAATCTCGGACCACTTTCAATCGCGGCACACTGCGGCCGGCATCCGGATTCATCTCGGCGTGCAGGTCACCAGCATCGAGAGCGACGGCAGCAAGGTCACCGGCGTCAGCCTCAGCGACGGGCGGCATATCAAGGCCGACCTGATCGTGGTCGGCGTCGGCGTCCTGCCCAACGTCGAACTGGCGGCGGAGGTTGGGCTGAAGGTCGCGGCCGGCATCGTGGTCGACGAGCATTTGCTGACCTCCGATCCGAACATCTCGGCGATCGGCGATTGCGCGCTCTACGAAAGCCCGCGGTTCGGTGGCTCGTTGCGGCTGGAGTCGGTGCAGAACGCAACCGACCACGCGCGCTGCGTCGCGGCCCGGCTGACCGGCGACGCCAAGCCCTATGACGGCTTGCCCTGGTTCTGGAGCGATCAGGGCCCCGACAAGCTGCAGATGGTGGGATTGACCACCGGCTATGACCGCGTAGTGGTGCGTGGCGATCGCGCCGCGGGCGCATTCTCCGCCTTTTGCTACAAGGCCGGGCAACTCGTCGGCATCGAGTCGGTCAACCGCGCCGGTGACCACATGTTCGGTCGGCGCCTGCTTGCCGCCCATGGATCGATCACGCCGGAGCAGGCGGCGGATGCGGGCTTCGATCTGAAGAGTGCGTTGGCTTAAGTCGGAGGCATCCGGGCTACGAACGTAAAACCGCCGCTACCTCCGCCGCCGTCGGCATCGACGGCGCAGCGCCCATCCGCTGCACGCAGATCGACGCGGCGGTGTTGGCGTATTCGAGCGCGTCGCGGATTGCTTTTCCATTGGCCAGTTGCGCGGCGAGGGCGCCGACAAAGCAGTCGCCAGCGCCGGTCGTATCCACGGCCTTCACCGTACGTCCGGGAATCATCGATGCCTCGCCGTCGACGAGCGCAAGCACGCCACGCTTGCCCAAGGTGACGCAGATGATTCCGTTCGCGGCTGTTTGCAGGCGCCTCGCTGCCTCGACGAAACGGGCAGGCTCATCGGTATCGTGAAGCTCGATCTGCGCGAGGAACCCCAACTCGGTTTCGTTGAGGATCAGGATGTCCACGAGGTCGAGCAACTCCGGCCCACAGGCGATGGCCGGCGCCGGATTGAGGATCGTGGTCGCGCCGGCCGCGCGCGCGCGCGTAAAAAATGCGGCGACCGTGGGCAAGGGGATCTCGAACTGGCTGACAGCGACATCACCCTTGGCGAGCATGGGAGCGGCAACGTCGTCGGCACTGACGAGCGCGTTGGCGCCAGGCACCACCACGATGGTATTGTCGGCATTGGCGATGGTGATGATGGCGGTCCCGCTATGGGTCCCGGCGGTGTCCTTGACGAGCGCGAGGTCGACGCCTTGCGCGGCAAGGAACGTCCGCAATTGCAGGCCGAAGGCATCCGTACCCAGCCGGCCGATCAGCGTGGTCGACGCACCCAGCTTCGCGGCGGCCACCGCCTGGTTCGCACCCTTGCCGCCCGGAAAATAATGCACGGCCTGGCCTGCGACGGTCTCGCCGACCTTGGGATGCCGGGCGGCTGTCGCCACCACATCCATGTTGATGCTGCCGGCGACGAAGACGCGCCCCAAATTGCTGCTCAAGGGTTTGTCTAATCCCAAAATTGCCTAATCCCAAAATTCCTTCTTGCGCCCGATCTGGAACTCCTGCTTGACGGCATCGATATCGGCAAGCGTCGGTAATCCAGCCTCGTTGCCGAGGCGCTGGATCTTATAGGTCGAGGCCGCGCGCGCAAACTCGAAATGGTCGTGCCAGCCTTTCGCGGGATTGTTGAGATACGAAAACACGTAGGCGCCATGAAATACGTCGCCGGCGCCGTTGGTATCGATCACGCGCTCGGGCGCGATTGGCAGCGCCGGCAGCTTGCGGACCGCGCCGGTCTCGTCGTACCAGAGCAGGCCTTGCTCTCCCATGGTGACGCCGCCGACCCGGCAGCCGCGGCTCTTGAGATAGTCGAGCATGGCGTCCGGCGTCTTGTCCATCTGCTCGCACAGCCGCTCGGCAACGATGGCGACGTCGATGAATTCCAGCAGCTCGTGGGTGTTGGTGCGCAGGCCGCCGCCGTCGAGTGAGGTCAGGATGCCGTCCTCGCGGCAGAGCTTGGCGTAGTGGATTGCGGCATCCGGCTGGTGGCCGTCGACATGCAGCGCGCGGCAGCCCTTCAAATTGAGGATCGGAAACGGGTGGATATGCTCGTCGTCGCGGCAGCGCACGATGGCGCGCTTGCCGTCCTTCGGCATGATGAAGGACAGCGAGGAGGAGTTGACCTTGCGCGGATGGATCGAGATTCCGTATTTCGCGCTCATGTCCTGAAACATGCGGCCGAGCCAGTCGTTCGCGACAGTCGCGATCAGGTCGGGCACGACCCCGAGCTTGGCGCAGCAGAACGCCGCGGTGACGGCGTTGCCGCCAAACGAAACCGCATAGGCGGAGGCGACGTGTTTTTCGTCGCCGGTCGGCATGTGGTCGGTGATGAAGGTGACGTCGATATAGGTCTGTCCGATGAAGAGAGCCTGCATTCGTTTTCCGTCGTGAGCTGAGGGGTGGTCCCGGCCCGGCGCACATACATTAGCACCGGTTATCGGATGCATTCGCTGAAATTATTCGCAACCGTGCCGTCTTTGCAGCTTGAGATGGGAGTATGAGGAGAATACGACCGTTCTTAGGGGCTCGGGCATACTGCCGTATAACGGCTGGCGGCTGTCCGGGTTTCCCGGCGGTGCCACAAAAGTGGAGGAAAATGATGACCGTTTATTCCGGTCCGGTGTTCGACATGGCGGTTAACCAGTTTGGCGTCATCGCCAACCATCTCGAAATCCCGATGGACGAGCGCGACCGAATCCTGATGCCGAAGCGGGCCATCACCATTTCCTGCCCGATCCACCGCGACGACGGCACGGTCGCGGTATACGAAGGCTACCGGGTGCAGCATCACCTCACCCTCGGCCCGACCAAGGGCGGCACGCGATTCGCGCCCTCGGTCGACATCGGCGAGGTTGCGGCGCTGGCGATCTGGATGAGCTGGAAATGCGCGCTGGTCGGGCTGCCCTATGGCGGCGCCAAGGGCGGCGTCAATGTCGATCTCTCCACCATCTCCAGGCGCGAACTGGAAGCGCTGTCGCGGCGTTACATGCAGGAGATGATCCCCTTCGTCGGCCCGCATACCGACGTGATGGCGCCCGACATGGGCACCAACGAGCAGGTGATGGCCTGGTTCATGGACACCTATTCGATGTACCAGGGCCGCACGGTGACCGAGATCGTCACCGGCAAGCCGGTGTCGTCAGGCGGCACGCTCGGCCGGCGCGAAGCGACAGGGCGCGGTGTCGCCTATCTCGCCAGGCGCGTGCTGAAGGAGTTGTCGGTCAATCCCGGCACCGCGACCGCCGTGATCCAGGGCTTTGGCAATGTCGGCTCCTACGCCGCGCTGGAGCTGCATCAATACGGCTTGAAGATCACCGCCGTCAGCGATCACACCGGCGCGCTGCACGATCCGGCCGGGCTGGATATTCCCGCGCTGATGCGGCACGCCGGCACGCATGGCAGCATCGCCGGCTTCTCCAATCAGCTTGCCTTCGATCCCGAACAAATCCTGACGCTGCCCTGCGACGTGCTGGTGCCGGCGGCGATGGAACGCGTCATCGATGCCAAGGTCGCCGAAAACCTGAAGTGCCGGGTGTTGGCGGAAGGCGCCAATGGTCCGACCACGCCGGAGGCCGACCTCGTGCTGGAAAAGCGTCAGGGCGAAGTGTTTTTGATCCCCGACATTCTCTGCAATTCCGGCGGCGTCGTGGTCAGCTACTTCGAATGGGTCCAGGACCTGCAGCAATTGTTCTGGGAGGAAGAGGAAGTGACGCGGCGCGAATATGCGATCCTCGACCGCGCCTTCGATACCATGCTGACGCGCGCCAAGGCGGACAATATCCCGCACCGTACCGCGGCGATGGCGATCGGCGTGGAGAAGGTCCGCGCCGCCAAGAACACGCGAGGCCTGTTCCCGTGATCACCGGCCTCGACCACGTCGTCGTTCTCACCGGCGATATCAGCGCGGCCTCTGCCGCTTATCAGACCCTGTTTGCCCGCGCGCCGGCCTGGCAGTACGGCGGCGGGGGCGCCGACCGCGTCCTGTTCACGCTCGATAACACGACGCTGGAATTGGTGGCGCCGAATGGCGATGACGCCAACGCGGACCGCATTCGCGCGGTGCTCGCCGCGCAGGGCGAGGGGTTGGCGAGCATCTGCTTTCGGACCAGCGACATCGCCAGGACGTATCGCAGGCTCGAGCGGTTGACGCTGAAGCCGGACGCGGTCACCGAGGTCGAAAGCCGCGACGCGATCTCCGGCGCGAAGCTGTCATGGAAGCGCACGCGGGCGGCGACGGAAGCCACGCGCGGCATTCGCCTGTTCTTCCTCGAGCGCGACAAGGAACGACCGCTGTCGGTGCGAACCACGACGGGATCGATCACGGCGATGGACCATGTCGTGGTCTCGACGTCCGATCCCGAGCGGGCCGCCGCCCTCTATGGCGCACGGCTCGGCCTCGACATGGCGCTCGATCGCTCGCACCCGGATTGGGGCCGGCTGATGTTCTTCCGCTGCGGCGACCTCATCGTCGAAGTCACGCACCGGCCGGGCAAGGACGATGGATACGTCGCAGGACAAACTTCAAGACCGGCTGCGCGGCCTGTGCTGGCGCGTCTCCGACATCGACGCCACCCATGCGCGGCTGGCTCAGGCCGGCGTCGACGTCTCGGAAGTCCGCACCGGCCGCAAGCCGGGAACGCGGGTCATGACCGTGCGCAGCGGCACGTGCGGCGTCCCGACGCTGCTGGTGCAGCCCTCGGTTGGGAAGGATGTGTAGCGAGATACTTCACCCGCCCCTCGAGGGGGCGGGTCGCCGCGAAGCGGCGGGGCGGGGTGACGGTCTCTCCGCGTCCAACAGCGCCCGGGTTGAGAGACTGTCACCCCGCCCCGTCTCGCATTGCGCTGCGCTCAATGCGAGCCGACCCGCCCCCTCAAGGGGGCGGGTAAAACAGCCCTCGTTCTCAAACCGTGCCTTGCATGCTACAGCTTGCTTTGTGCAACCATCGGGCGATTGATTTGGCAAAGGCAAAACGCGTTCAGAAATGGCAGCGCGACCCCGAGGGGATGCGGATCCGCATTCTCGAGGCCGCCAAGCAGGAATTCGCCGCCCATGGCCTCGCCGGTGCACGCGTCGACCGCATTGCGGCCAGCGCCGGTGCCAACAAGCGCATGCTGTATTACCACGTCGGCAACAAGGAAGACCTCTACCTCGCGGTGCTCGAAGGCGCCTATGACAAGATCCGTTCCGAGGAGCGCGAACTCGATCTCGAACATCTCGATCCGCCCGAGGCGATCGAACGGCTGATCGACTTCACCTGGAACTATTTCCTCCGCAACCCGGAATTTCTGGCGCTGCTCAACACCGAAAACCTCGCCAAGGCCCGCCATCTGAAGCGCTCGACCAAGGTCAAATCGATGCATTCGCCGTTCGTCGAGATGATCCGCACGGTGGTGACACGCGGCGTCGAGAGCGGCGATTTTCGCGTCGCGGTCGATCCGGTGCAGCTCTACATTTCGATCGCCGGGCTGTGCTTCTTCTACCTCTCCAACAGCGCCACGCTCTCGGTGATCTTCGGCCGCGACCTCCTGAAGAAGGAGGCGAGGGACGAGCGCCTCGCCCACATGGTGGCGCTGGTGCTGGCGGCGTTGACCGGCAAATCGACGGCGGATTTCGGCAAGCCGGCATTATCAGGCGTGCGAACGCCGGCGCATCAGCCGGTGTAGCCGTCGTTCCTGCCTAGTGCGCAATTGTGCACGGGCGCAGGAACCCATACGCCGCGGCCCGGCTGATGAAAGGCGGTGGCTGACGCCTTGCTTAACTCAAAACGCTCCATGGTTATGGGTTCCTGCGTTCGCAGGAACGACAGCGGTAGTCTAAATTGACGCACAAAAACCCGCTTGCCAGTATTTATCCAACGGGTTAAATTCTCTCCGAAAAGACGATCACCAGGGAGCGGGACGTGGCGGAGCTGAAGCGCGAGAGTGGCGTATCGAAAGCGCTGAATGCTGCGTGGGTGCGGCCGTTTCTGTTCCTGATTTTCATCGTGGTGATCTGGGACCTCACCATCCGCGTGTTCCGGATTCCGGCCTACCAGATCCCGGCGCCCGGCGATGTCGTGGCGGTGCTGTGGACCGATTGGCCGGAATTGTTGCGGCAGGCCTGGCCGACCACCTACGCCACCATCTGCGGCTTCCTGCTGTCGGCGCTGTTCGGCATCCCCATCGCCATGCTGATCGCGGGATCGAAGACCGTGGAAAGCTATGTCTATCCGCTGCTGGTGTTCTCCCAGTCCGTGCCGAAGATCGCGATAGCGCCGCTGTTCGTGGTGTGGTTCGGCTTCGGCATCATTCCGAAGGTGATCTCGGCGTTCCTGCTCGGCTTCTTCCCCGTCGTGGTGTCCGCCGTGCAGGGTTTTAAATCGGTCGACCCTGATATGGTCGATCTCGCGCGGGCCATGCAGGGCAGCCGCTTCCGGGTATTTTGCGCCGTCAACCTGCCGCATGCGATGCCCGCGATCTTCTCCGGCCTGAAGGTCTCCATCACGCTCGCGGTGGTCGGCGCCGTTGTCGGCGAATTCGTCGGCTCGAATTCCGGCATCGGCTATGTGCTGCAGCGCTCGATCGGCACCTTCGACCTGCCGACGATGTTTGCCGCGCTCGTGATTCTTGCGCTGCTCGGCGTGGTCCTGTTCTGGATCGTCGACCGCATCGAAAGCCTCGTGATTCCCTGGCATGTCAGCCAGCGCGAGGACATCATTTTTGCTTCATAAGCCAAACCGGAAAGCAGCCTGCTAAAGGGCTGCATCAACACCAACGGGAGGATGACCATGATACGAACGATAGCGGCGATTTCCGCCGCCTTGATCTGGACCGCACTTTCAGTGCTGCCGGCATCGGCCGCCGACAAGGTGGTGCTGATGCTGAACTGGTACGTCTATGGCGAGCACGCGCCGTTCTATTACGGCAAGGCCAAGGGCATCTATGCCGCCGAGGGCATCGACCTCGAAATCCAGGAAGGCCGCGGTTCGGCGGCGACCACGCAGGCCGTCGCGGCCAAGACCGCCAATTTCGGCTATGTCGACGTGCCCACCATGATGCGCGCGGCCGTGAAGGGCGCCCCGATCGTCGCCACCGGCGTATTGCTGCAGACCAGCCCGATGTCGGCGATGGGCTTTGTCGAAAAGAACATCAAGAAGCCGGAGGACATCAAGGGCAAGACGGTGGCGATCACGCCGGCTGATTCAATGACGCAGATCTGGCCGCTGTTTTTGAAGAAGACCGGCCTGAAGGAAAGCGACTTCCAGACGGTGGCGGGCGACGGCCAGACCAAGCTGAACGCCGTGATCAACGGCCAGGCTGATCTTCTGCTCGGCTACGTCATGGACCAGTCGATGAAGATCAAGGACGCCACCGGCAAGGACGTCAACGCGATCAAGTTCGCCGACTACGGCATCAACATGGTCTGCTCGGGCATCGTCGCCAACACCGACTTCGTCAAGGCCAATGCCGATCTCGTCAAGCGCTTCATGTCGGCGACGACGAAAGCGGTCGAAGCCGCCGAGAAGGACCCGAAGGGCGCGGCGCAGTCGATCCTCGACGCCAACCCGAAGGGCGGCAAGATCGAGACGCTGACGAAGGGCTTTGAGCTGACGATTCCGTTGTATCGGACGCCGGAGACCAAGAACAAGCGGCCGTTCCAGGTCACCGACCAGAACATGACGGATACCGTCAACCTGATGGTCGAATATGGCGGGCTGGATGCCAAGGCCAAGGACAATCCGAAGGCGTTTTATACCAACGACTATCTGCCGCAGGGCGGCTCGTGAGGGGCTAATGACGCAGTCATCGTCAGCCTTGCACGCTCGGGCATTTGGGGCCTCGTGGTTCGAGACGCGCGGCGTTGCCGCGCTCCTCACCATGAGGGTCTCAGACCTCATCCTGAGGAGGCGCGAAGCGCCGTCTCGAAGGATGAAGCCACGACGAGAAACTATCTCTAATGGACTCATCTGAATGAATCCCGCGACCAAACCAACCGAGACCGATAAGCCAGGCGCGCATCTGCGCCTGGTGTCCGATCGCGCCGGCGGCGCTGCGCCTGGCATCACGCTATCCGGCGTCTCGAAAACCTATCGCTCGCGCGACGGCGACGTGCCGTCGCTGCGGCCGCTGGACTTCCATATCAACGAGGGCGAGTTCTTCGTCGTGGTCGGCCCGTCCGGCTGCGGCAAGTCCACGCTGCTCAAAATGATTTCGGGCCTGCTCGCGCCGTCCACCGGCGAGATCCTGGTCGAAGGCGAGCAAGTCACAAAACCGCACGGCAATGTCGGCATCGTGTTCCAGAATGCGCTGCTGCTGCCCTGGCGCAACATCCTGTCCAACGTGATGCTGCCGATCGACATGAAGAAATTGCCGCGCGACGAATATCTGCCGCGGGCGCAAGCGCTTCTGAAACTCGTCGGCCTCGAAGGCTTTGAGAAGAAGCTGCCCTGGCAGCTCTCGGGCGGCATGCAGCAACGCGCCTCGATCTGCCGGGCCTTGGTACACGATCCCAAGATCATGCTGATGGACGAGCCATTCGGCGCGCTCGACGCGATGACGCGCGAGAAGATGAACGTCGAACTGATGCGCATCCAGCGCGAGACCGGCAAGACCGTGCTGCTGATCACGCATTCGATTCCCGAGGCGGTGTTTCTCGCCGACCGCGTGCTGGTCATGACCGAGCGTCCCGGCGCGATCGCGGCGATCTACGACGTGCCGCTGCCGCGCCCGCGCTCGCTGGATGCGATGGCCGATCCCGCCTTCACCGAACTGGTGCAGCGCATTCGCAAGCATTTCTTCACCCAAAGCGCGCTGGATTGAAAGCTGGCTCGATGCCGTATCGCCTGGCCGTAAAGGACATTTCCTTCTTTGAACGCCCGGTCACTTTCGTCCGGCCGTTCCGGTTCGGCGCGGTCGTCATCACCGCGACGCCGCAGGCCTTTGTGCGTGTCGAGATCGAGGTCGAAGGCAAGGGCGGGGCGAAGGGAGCCAGCGCCGAGTTTCTGGTACCGAAATGGTTCGACAAGCGGCCGCATCTTTCGCCGGATGACACGGTCGCGGAATTGCGTCGATCGCTGCTGATTGCGCGCGAACTCTATCTGGCGCATTCCGGCTTCGAGACGGCGTTCGGCTTGCATGCGGCCACTATCGGTGCGCAGGTCGAGGCATGCGCCAGAGAAGATATCCCGCCGCTGGCGGCGGCTTACGGGCCGGCTGAAATCGACAAGGCAATTTTGGATGCGCTGCTGCGCTGCACGGGCGCCAATTTCTTCGACGGCATGGCGGCCAATATCGCCGGTGTCGATGCGCGGCTGTCGCGCGATCTGGCCGATGCCGACGTGTCGCAGTTTCTTGCAGGCCGCAGGCGGCTGGAGCGCGTGGCGATCCGGCACACGGTCGGCATGGATGACAAGGTCGAAGGCGAGGGCGGTGTCGCCGACATCAGGGAAAACGCCGGGGCGCGTTATTTCAAGCTCAAGCTCAATGGCGATCCCGCACACGATGCGGATCGCCTGACCCGCATCGGCAAGGAACTCGTTACGCTGCCGCATGACTACCGTGTTACGCTCGACGCCAACGAGCAATATGCCGATCTCGCTGCGCTAGGCGCGTTGGTCGATCGGCTCGAGCGCGAGGCCGCGTTGCGGCCGATCGCGCAAAAGCTGCTCTATATCGAGCAGCCGATGCCGCGCGACATCACCCGCCAATCGCCGCTCGGCGCGCTGGCGCGGCGCGACTTCATCGTCGACGAGGCCGACGATTCCTATGATGCGTTCCCGGTGGCCCGGGCGCTCGGCTATCGCGGCATTTCGTCGAAATCCTGCAAGGGTATCTACAAGTCGGTGGTCAACGCCACCCGCGCGGCAAAGTGGAGCGCGACCGGCGAGAAATGCTTCATCGCGGGCGAGGACCTGACCTGCCAGGCGGGACTGGCCGTGCAGCAGGATCTCGCGCTTGGCGCATTGATCGGCGTCACCCATGCCGAACGCAACGGCCATCATTACGTCGACGGTTTTGGCGATGACGCCGGCCGCTGAGGCCGAAGCGTTTCTCGCAAGCCATCCTGATCTCTATGTCAGCGACGGCAGCAAGGTCCGTCTCGCGATCCATGACGGCGATCTCCTGACGGGATCGCTGACCACACCGGGCTTCGCCACCTCAGTGCATCCGGACTGGTCCGCGATGTCGCCGCTCGCGCAGCCCACAGCCAGAATTCCTTTGGAGAAAGCAGTATGACGACCAAACGCCTCGGCCTGATCATGAACGGCGTGACCGGCCGGATGGGGCTCAACCAGCATTTGATCCGCTCCATCATCGCGATCCGCGACCAGGGCGGCGTACAGCTCGCCAACGGCGACCGCATGCTGCCCGACCCGATCCTGATCGGCCGCGACGCGGACAAGGTGGAACGTCTTGCCAGGCGCTTCAACGTGACGCGCTGGTCGACCGATCTCGACAAGGCGCTGGCCGACAAGAGCGATACGATCTTCTTCGACGCCGCCACCACCCAGGCGCGTCCCACGCTGCTGACCAAGGCGATCAACGCGGGCAAGCACGTCTATTGCGAGAAGCCGATCGCGACCAATCTCGATGAGGCGGTCGCAGTGCTTCGGCTCGCCAACGCCAAGGGGGTCAAGCACGGCACGGTGCAGGACAAGCTGTTTTTGCCGGGGTTGAAGAAGCTCGCGTTCCTGCGCGATTCCGGCTTCTTCGGCCGCATGCTCTCGGTGCGCGGCGAGTTCGGCTACTGGGTGTTCGAGGGCGGCTGGCAGGAGGCGCAGCGGCCGTCGTGGAATTACCGCAGCGAGGACGGCGGCGGCATCATCCTCGACATGGTCTGCCACTGGCGCTACGTGCTCGACAATCTCTTCGGCGAGGTCGAGAGCATCTCCTGCCTCGGCACCACCGATATCCCCGAGCGCTTCGACGAGAAGGGCAAGAAGTACACGGCGACCGCCGACGACTCCGCCTACGCCACCTTCCGCCTCAAGGGCGGCGTGATCGCGCATATCAACATGAGCTGGGTGACGCGGGTCTACCGCGACGATCTCGTCACCTTCCAGGTCGACGGCACGCACGGCTCGGCGGTGGCGGGCCTGACCGATTGCGTGATCCAGGCGCGGCAGGCGACGCCACGCCCGGTGTGGAATCCGGACGAAAAGCGCACCCACGATTTCTACGCCGACTGGCAGAAGGTTCCGGAGAATGTCGTGTACGACAACGGCTTCAAGGAGCAGTGGGAGATGTTCATCCGCCACGTCTGCGAGGATGCGCCCTATAAATACACGCTGCTGGAAGGCGCCAAGGGCGTGCAACTCGCCGAATGCGCGCTGCAGAGCTGGCGCGAGCGGCGCTGGATCGACGTTGCCCCGATCAAGGTGTGAGGAGGCCTAACCATGAACAAGCCCGTCCTGCCGATGTCATCGCTGTCCGTGAGGCTGCCGACGGCGGATCGTTCGATCGAAACCTATCGCCTGGCGGCGTCGCGGACGTTTCCGGCGAAGCTTGACGGCACGCTCAACCGCGTGGCGTTCTCGGCCGCCCATGTGGTGGCGGATCCGCTTGCCGATAACGATCCGTGGGTAACGTCCGCGATCGACTGGGACCGGACCATTGCGTTTCGCGAGCACGTCTGGGATCTCGGCCTCGGCGTCGCGGAGGCGATGGATACCGCGCAGCGCGGCATGGGGCTGGACTGGCCGACCTCGCTGGAATTGATCCAGCGTTCGGTGAAGGCCGCCAAGGCAAAGGGTAACGCGCTGGTGTTTTCCGGCGCCGGCACCGACCACCTCGCCGTGGAGGATGCGAAGTCGATCGACGACGTCATCCGCGCCTATGAGGATCAGATCGCGGCGGTTGAGAAGGCCGGCGGGCGGATCATCCTGATGGCCTCGCGCGCGCTGGCAAAGCTCGGCCGCAGCGCCGACGATTACGCAAAGGTCTATAACCGGGTGCTGTCACAGGTCCGCGAGCCCGTGATCATCCACTGGCTCGGCGACATGTTCGATCCCGCGCTGGCAGGCTACTGGGGCACGGCAGATCTCGACAAGGCGATGGACACGGCGGTTGCCATTATCAATGCCAACGCGGCCAAGGTCGATGGCGTAAAAGTCTCGCTGCTCGACAAGCAGCGTGAGATCGACATGCGCCGGCGGCTCGACAAGAACGTCAGGATGTATACCGGTGACGACTTCAACTACGCCGAACTGATCGCCGGGGACGACAAGGGTTTTTCGCACGCGCTGCTCGGCATATTCGATGCCATCGCGCCGGCGGCGTCCTACGCGCTGTCGCGGCTCGCGGCCGGCGACGAGGCCGGCTTCCACGACGTGCTGGGGCCGACGGTGCCGCTGTCGCGCCATATCTTCCGGGCACCGACGCGGTTCTACAAGACCGGCATCGTGTTCATGGCCTGGCTCAACGGCCATCAGGACCATTTCACCATGGTCGGCGGGCAGGAGAGCACGCGCTCGACGCTGCATCTGGCCGAACTGTTTCGCCTTGCCGACAAGGCCGGGCTGCTCTCCAACCCTGAAATGGCGACACGGCGCATGAAGACGATGCTGGCAACCCGCGGCATCGAGCCCTGATGCGCGATTTTTCCGCCGATCATCGCTGGCTCTCGCTGAACACGGCGACGGTCCGCAAGCAGGGCGACCTCACAGCCATCATCGAGGCCTGCGCGCGCCATGGCATCCGCGCCATCGATCCCTGGCGCGATCAGGTTGCGGCCATTGGCCTCGACCGTGCGGCGCGGGCGGTACGCGACGTCGGGCTCGAACTGTCGGGCTATTGCCGCGGCGGCATGTTTACGGCGGATGCGGCGCGCCGCATCGAGGCGCGCGACGACAACCGCCGCGCCGTCGACGAGGCCAAGGCGCTGGGCGCGCCCTGCATCGTGCTGGTCGTCGGCGGCCTGCCGCAATATTCGCGGCCGGGAAGCAAGGCCTCAAAGGACATCGTGGCGGCGCGCACGCAGGTCCATGATGCCATCGCTGAAATGATGGAGTACGCCAAGCAGGCCAACATGCCGCTCGCCATCGAACCGCTGCATCCGGCCTATGCCGCGGATCGCGCTTGCGTGAATACGACGAAACAGGCGCTGGATATCTGCGACCAGCTCGATCCGCGGCGCACCGGCGCGCTCGGCGTGGCGCTCGACGTCTATCATATCTGGTGGGATCCGGAATTGATGCCGCAGATCGCGCGCGCGGGAAAGGATCGCCTGCTGGCGTTTCACGTCTGCGACTGGCTGGTGCCGACCAGGGACATCCTCAACGACCGTGGCATGATGGGCGACGGCGTCATCGACATCGCGTCCGTGCGATCGGCGGTCGAGGCGCAGGGCTTCGCCGGCTATTCCGAGATCGAAATTTTTTCCGACGACTGGTGGAACAAGTCGATGGATGAAGTCTTGAAGATTTGCATCGAGCGGCACCGGACTGCGGTGTAGCAGCGGCGTGCGTTGGTCGCGCGCTCGCTGTATCATCGGCGGACGATGTTGTCTCGCAGCTAGACTGGCGCATGCCATTTTTCGAACAGCGTAGCAGAACGCGACAACTTGCTGGTTCCCGATTTAACCTTTGTCCACGCTATTTAGCTTAACAAAGGGTTACCGTTGCGCCTCTGCGAACTCCGGCGCTAGCTACACCGCACGGAGAACGTCTCCGATAGGCGATGAGCGACAACATGAAAATTCTTTACGCAATTGCGACCCTCGCCCTGCTGTCGACATCGGCGCAGGCCTGGCAGATCGTGGAACGCTGCACCCACAGCAAGTTTTATGGCAGGGTGTGCACGACGTCCTACCTGGATGATCCGGTGCGCAATGCGGCGCAGGACCAGGAAGACGAGAAGGCAAGGCGCGCCAGCATCGAAAAGTGGGAAGCGTTCTGCAAGCCGAAGCGCACCTATGACGAGGAAGGCGTCGTCCGCTTGATGTACGCCCGCAAGGGTTGCGAGTTCGGCCGCAGCGAATAACGCGCTTTCGCTCCTCGCGACCCGCGGGGAGCATTCCGGGCCTGCCGGGCTCGATGAACTCCGGCGCCTTGCCGCGCCCGAAAGACCGCTAAATCTTTATCGACCAAATTGCGACCCGGTTAGTCACGCCGCTTTACGCCGCCTCAATGCTTGTCGGGCATTCCTGACGTTTGGCATTCAGTTCAAGAGGCAGGGTCCATGCGCGTCTTCATCGCAATCTCGATCGTCGTCGCTTCGGTATCGTCCGCGTCCGCGCAATTCGCGATGGATCACGGCCACGCCGCGGATGCCGCCCAGGCGGCCCGCGCGGCGCGGGCTGCGGCGGATGCCAAGGCCGCGGCTGTCGCCTCCGGCGCGCCGCTGTCTCCCAGCCAGCAAACCAATTTCTATGTCGGCAGCCGCGGCACCGTGAAGATCGCGCCCCGCACGGCGGAAGAGCTGAAGGCCGATCAAGCCGCCCAGGCCGCCTGGACCGAACGTTGCCGGCCGACGGTGGTCGAAGACCGCGAGGGCCTGCGGCGCGTGAAATATGCCGAGCGCGATTGCGATCTCTCCCGCTTCAACACCGCCGGGAATTAGACCTCCCGCATATTAGCGCGGAATTGAGCGGCCTGCCGCGAACCGGCGGTCCGGTTTCGGCTATGCCCTCCCAGGTCGAAATGCTAGAGCTTCCCCAGCTACCGTTGGGGCGGCATGACTTTCACTTCCTGGCAGTTCGGCGTCTTCGTCGCGATCGTATTTGCGGCCTATTACCTGCCGGCCCTGCGAGCGTTTCAGGTTCAGTTGCTGGTCTTCGCCAGCCTGTTCTTTTACGGGTATGGCCAGCCGGAACTGCTGCCGCTGCTAGCCGTCGCGGTTTTCGGAACCTACCTCTTCCTGATCCTGGCGTTGCGAAACCGGCGGGTCTGGCTTTCGGCAGGCGTCGCCTTCAACCTCGCGCTGCTCGCGTTCTTCAAATACAAGCTGCTGTTCATCGATCCGGCGTCCCCCAGCCTGGTAAACTTCGCGCCGCTTGATTTCCTGCTGAAACTGCCGCTGCCGATCGGCATTTCATTTTTCGTCTTCCACAACATCAGCCTGCTGGTGGATCTGACCCGGCAGAAGGCGGCGCCGCCGGCGCTGACCGACGTCTTTCTCTACATCATCTTCTTTCCTCAGCTCGTGTCAGGCCCGATCACGCGCGCGGAAATGTTCATGCCGCAGATCACGCCTAAATATTTTGTGGACATTCCGTTCGTCGAGGCCGCGAAATGGATCGTGGCGGGATTTTTCTTCAAGCTCTACGTGGCGAACAATCTCAATGAAATGACGTCCTATATGAGCTTCCCGCTCTACGAGGCGCTGCGGACCCAGGATCGCTGGTTGCTCGTTTTCCTCTACAGCTATCAGATCTACGCGGACTTCTTCGGCTATTCCGCGATCGCGATCGGACTTGCTCTCCTGTTCGGCTACCGCCTGCCGATCAACTTCGATCTTCCCTACATCTCGACCTCGTTTTCCGAGTTCTGGACGCGCTGGCACATCTCGCTCTCGAGCTGGCTGCGGACCTATCTTTACGTTCCGCTCGGCGGCAATCGCCATGGCCTGTGGCGGACCTATTTGAACCTGATGATCGTGATGGGATTAGGCGGCCTATGGCACGGCGCCGACCTCAGCTATCTGATGTGGGGGCTGCTGCACGGCCTGCTGCTGGTGCTCGAACGCCCTCTATTGGCGCGACTGGCCTCGATCGACTTTGCGGTGTTTCGAAAGATGCGGATGATGGTCGTCTTTGTCTGCATCAGCATGCTCTGGATTTTCTTCAAGCTGCCGAATTTCGATCACGCGGTAAGCTACCTCGCGGGCATGTTCACGCCGAGCACGAATCCCAACCCGACGAAGCTGTTCTACGGCCTGGCGCTGTTCTATTCGCTGCCGGTCATGATCCAGCACCTGGGCTTCCGTCCGCTGTTTGAGAGAAGGCTTCGCTGGGCGGAGCCGTATCTATACGGCTCGATGGCCGCGCTGATGTATCTGGAGGCCGGCCCCGAAACGTCGTTCATCTACTTTCAGTTCTAGGGACGAGGGAAAAATGTCGGCCGTTCGATGGCTGGTGAAATGCGGTGCGGGTGCTGCGATTGTCCTGATCGCCTGCGGCTTCGCCACGGCGCGCTTCGGCAGCGGACTGCAAATGGACGGTACGCTGATCGCCCTGAGCCGTTACCTGCGCGAGCCGGTGCCTGACATCGTGCTGGTGGGCAGCTCGATTGCGTTCCGCCTCAAGGAGGAATATTTTGCAACGCCTGGCTTGCGAAATCTGGCGCTGGCGGGGGGCTCTCCAGTCACCGGGCTGGAGATCGTTGCGAACCGGCCGCGGCTCCCGAAATTGATTCTGGTCGAGACGAATGTTCTCGCCCGTCCCGTCGATGCCGCATTGGTCGAACGTTACTCGCGCGGCGACACGGCGCCGTTTTTCTTTCGTCCCGTGCGGGCCGCGGTAGCCGCCTACGAGCAGCGGCGTCACGCGCCACCGACCCATGAGCAGGTTGCGCCCGATCTGCGCAGACTGGTCGCACAGCCGCCGGGCAATTTCGACAACCGGATCTACGCAGATCGCGCGCTGCAGCAGTTCAACGCGGAAGATCCGGCGGATGCCGCACAACTCAATGCGAAGCGGATTGAGGAGTTGATCCGGATCGTGGAACAACGCGGCGCGCGGGTGTTCCTGTTCGAGCTACCCTATTCGGAGCCGATTGAACGCTCGCGATTTGCAGCGACCACGCGGGAGACTGTTCACGCCGCGTTTCCGGATTCGAATCGATGGTTGCCTGTCGAAGTGAACCGGAGCGAGCTGCGCTGGGCGGACGGCGTTCATCTCGACGAACGCTCCGCGGTGATTGTCACGCAGGCGTTGGAACGCGCCTTGGCATCGGCGCGCACGGCGAAGTGACGGGGGGCGTGGTCGCCTCCGTCTTAACCGGCTGAGCCGCGCTATCGCGCCTGAGCAAGGAAGGCTACATTGGCTCACTCGGTCATCTCGTCAAGATGATGGACGGGCCGAGGTTGCGGTCAGGGACTTGCGACCTGTTGCAGCGTATTGAAGCGCGCCTTCTGCTCGTTGCTCAGCGCGGCATAGAACTCGTCCAATCCCGGCTGCACCAGCGCGGCTGCCTGCAGCATCGCGTCGAGCCGCTTTTCCATCGCCTCCAGCCGACCGAGCGGTGTGAGCGGTACGTCGTCGGGGCAGGCAGCCTGCAATTTTTCAACCGCATCCTTCGTCGCTTTGCTCAGGCGGTCGAGCGCTTCCTTTTGCTTGCCTGCCGGATGTATCACGGCCTCGATCCGCTCGATCGGCAGCTGCGTGAGGCCGGATTTCGGTTCGCCGCAGCCCTCGGCTTGAGCATTCGCTTCCTGCTGCGGCTGTTGCGAACGCTCGCCGACGTTCGGGCCGAGCGCGTTGAACCGCGCCTTTTGCTCGTCGTCCAGCGAGTTATAAAACGCCTCAAGTGCCGGGCGCACGATCCTTACCGCATTGAGCGTTGCGCTGACGCGGTTCGTCATCGCGCGCAGGCGACCGGGGGGCGTCATTGCATAGGAATCGACACAGGATTCCTTGAACGCGTCGGCAGCCTTTGCCGCAGCGGTTTTCAATTCGTCGAGCAGGGCGCGCTGCTCGGACGTCGGCCGTACGGCCCGCGTGATTTCCGCGATCGGCCAAGCCGTCACGCCCTTGTCCGGATCTCCGCACAATTGCCGGATCGTCTGCGGGCTCGCGCTTGCGCGTCCGCGCGCTCGAGATTCGGTAACCGCCGCGCCTGCTTCAGGATATCCGGCGTAAGCGGAATATGGACTGTCCGTGCCCCAGAACACTGTGTCGACGAAATCATCGTAAGCGTAAGCCCAATAGCCGGGCTCGTAGGCGGTGGGCCAGAACGTGTAATTGAAGATGTCGGAATAGGCGTAGGGCCAGAACACGGGGCCAAGCCAGGCCACAAATGCGGCGCGATGGCCGCGCCGCCACGCGTGACGGGGAGCCCAGCGGTTCTCCCGGGCGGTGAGCGCCCCTTGGGCTTGCAGGGCGTCGTTGCCGCGGAAGTGGGCGGCAAATCGCCCGCGGGCTGCTGCCTGCGCGGCGGCTGCAGAGGCGGATCGTTCAGCCGCAGGCCGCGGTCCCAGACGCTGCAGGCGTGCCTGATCGCCTTGCTGGAGGCGTTGTTCGCGCTGGAGCAGGCGGTTCTGTGTCTGCAACAACCGTTCCTGCGCGCGCTGCGCGCGGCGACCTTCCGGCTTTTGCGACTGCAATTGCTGCACGCGCTGCTGCAAGCGATCGATGCGGCTCTGCCGGGCCGTGCTTTGGCGCGACAGCATGTCGCGCTGCCGTTCCCGCACCATTTGCTGCCGCTGCTGGGTGTGCTGCTCACGCTGCCGCGCCCGCGTTTCGATCTGCTCCTTTCGCGACGGCCGCGTAGCGGACAATGTGGCCGGCCTCGACGGTGCTGCGATGCGCGGCTCGGAGTGTCTCGTCATCGTCGGCCGCTGCGGCGGCGCGGCACGATGGATCTCTGGGCGTGGCCCTGCAAAGCGCGGTGCGGCCGGTCGGGGTGGCGCTGCAATCCGTGGCGCCGCGTGCGGGGCCATGGCTGGACGCTGTGGCGCCGGAGCCGCACGGAACGCTGGCGCGGCGGGTCGCGCCATGGCCGGAGGTGCCGCTGGACGGGCCATGGCAGGTGGTGCTGGGCGGGCAGCCGGCGCAGACCCGCCCGCTGGGCCTCTTCGGCCTTGCGCGAACGAGCCGGTGCTCACCGCGATCGCGGACACACCAAGAAAAAACACTGCAACGCGAACCGGGCGCGCAAGCATGATCTCAACTCCCTCGTGCTTCGCTGCCCGGAAATGTCAACGCGCCAGCGCGGAAATCGTTCGCCAGGCTCTATGACTTGCGTCTTATGACTTGCGTTTCGATTTTTGCGATGCGGTACTGCCGCAATTCGCCACAGCCCTAGCCGATCTCGCAGGGCACGCTCAAAAATCCGCGGAAACGTACGCGGCCGCCGCGCACCGGCTCACCGGCGAGCGCATAATCCGGAAAGCGCGCGATAAAACGCGAAATCGCGATGGCGCCCTCGAGCCGCGCCAGCGCCATGCCGGCGCACTGATGCGCGCCGGTACCGAAGGCCAGATGCCGGTTCGGCGTCCGGCCGATATCGAAACGTTCGGGATCGGTAAACTGCGCCGGGTCGCGGTTGGCGGCGCCGATGCACAGCGTCACCGGGGTGCCCGGCGGCATCGCGATGCCGCCGAGTTCGAACGGCTCGACGGTCATGCGGTTGCCGAGCTGGTTGGAGCTCTCGAACCGCAGCATCTCTTCGACGGCCGTCTTGATCAGCGTGGGAGTCTCGATCAACCGCCGTTTCTCGGCTGCGATGGTTCGACAGCGCCACCAGCCCATTGCCGATCAGATTGGTAGTGGTCTCGTGGCCGGCATTGAGCAGGAAGATGCAATTGTGCAGCAGCTCCTTCTCTGTCAGCCGCTCGCCATTGTCTTCGCCCTGGATCAGCCGGGTCAGCACGTCGCGGTCGGGATTGCCGGGCCTGGCCCGCCGCCGGGCCACAAGTCCTTCCAGGTACGACAGGAAGTCTTCCACCGCCTTGTTGCCGCGGGCGAAGACGTCCGGGCCGATCACCGGCTCCAGCGCACCGAGGATGGCCAGCGACCAGTCGCGCAACGGCTCGCGTTCGCCCTCGGGGACATCGAGCAGGTTGCCAATCACCTCGATCGGGATCGCAGCGGCAAAGTCGTCGATCAGGTCCACCTTGCCCTTGGCGGCGATGGCATCGAGCAGGCGGTCGACCAGCCGGACCAGGTCGGGCTCCATGCCGGCGATCGCGCGCGGCGAGAGCGCACCCATGATCAGGCGGCGGACGCGGGTATGGGCGGGCGGATCGTTGAAGACGAGGCTCGTGGTGTGATGCTCGTAGAGCAGGGAGGCGCCGTATTTCGGCGCGAACTCCTTCTTCTTGTCCGACGAGAAGGCCTTGGTGTTCTTGTAGGCCGCGACCAGGTCGTCGTAGCGGGTCAGGAAATACGAGCCGTTCGGCAGCCGCTTGACCGGCGCGGTCTCGCGCAGCGCGCGATAGGTCGGGTAGGGGTCGGCATAGAACTCCGGTGTCAGCCGTTCGAGGTCGAAGGTGGCCGCCAGTTCGCGCGCATCCAAATTCATGGCCCGCCATACTCGTTGGGAACACAAAGTAAGCGAACATCAAATTAGTCGCGTTTGCAACTATCTTGAATGCCGGGCCCAAGGCGTCCGGGTCCAAGGCGGCGTCAGGAAGGCGTCAAGCCGGAGCGCAGCTTTCAGCCCCGCACCATCAGCGGCGCGTGGGGGTTGCGGCCGGTCCGGGATGAGCCGAAAAGGTGAGCGCCGGATTCCCGGGAAAACGATGCCCGAACAAGGCGATGAAGCTGTGTCCTTGACGCCACCCCGCGACGGAATCCGCTTGGTGCGCTGCAATAGATCCTTGACTTCGTCAAGGTGAGTGATTACTCACGCCCCCATGTCTACCCTGCGCATGACCAGTGACTTGCGGCGGCAATTGATCTTGAGCGCCGCCAAGCGATGCTTTGCCCGCAACGGCTTTGCCGGCACCACGACCAAGAGCGTGGCGGCGGCCGCGGCCATTTCGGAAGGGCTGCTGTTCAAGCACTTTCCCTCCAAGGCCGCGCTCTATGCCGAAATCCTGGCAGAGGAGTGCGAGGCCGATCCGGATTTCGCGCATCTGCTCGGCCAGGAGCCTTCAACTGCCACACTGGTTGAACTGGTCAAGGGCATGGTTGGCCATTTCATGGAAGTATCCGACGGTTCGGACCAGGAGGAAGCGCAGCGGCTGCGGCTGATGACGACCAGCCACCTCGATGACGGCGAGTTTGCGCGTCTGCTCTATGACAAGATCGGAGGCCTGATCGGGCCGGTGTTCGGCGCATCGATCGAAAGCGCTGTCGCGGCCGGTGACGCGGCGCGGATCGGCAGCGATCCGCTCAACCTGTTCTGGTTCGCACATCACACCGTGCTGATGGCGGCGCTGACGCGGCTTCCGGCCGTGCCCTGTCTTTCCTACGGCAACGCGGCCGATCTGGAACGGCAGCTCTCTCAATTCATCCTGCGCGGCATCGGACTTAGCGAGGCCGCAATTGCTTCTCATCTGGACGGCGAGCTGTCACCGAATTCGGGACAATCGGTAACTGCGGAAAGTGCATGACATGAATATCGTGACTGAACCCAAAATTTCGGGCAAGCCGATCAGCGACAAGGCGCATAAGCGGCCGGTCCGGCTGGTGCGCTGGTTCCTCATCGTTGGGCTGCTGCTTGCGGCCGTCGTAGGCGGTCTGGGGTTCTTCAAGTTCGTCTTTTTGCCCAATCTGTTCAAGGAGATCTTCAGCAAGCCGCCGCCGCCGAGCAACGTCAGCATCGCCACGGCCAAGTCCGAAACCATTCCGAATCTCCTGACAGCAGTCGGCGATCTCGCCGCCGTGCATCAGGTCAACGTGACCTCCGATGTGAACGGCCGCATCACCGATATTCTCTTCACCGCCGGCGCCAGCGTGAAGCAGGGCACGCCGTTGGTTCAGCTGTTCGACGCCCCAGAGCAGGGCGACCTCGCCAACTTCAAGGCGCAGCAGCGCGTGGCGCAAATCTCGCTGGATCGCGCCAAGCAACTGGCTGAGCGCCAGTTCGGACCGCAGGCGACCGTGGATAATGCGCAGGCGGCGTTCGATCAGGCCAGCGCCGGCATCGCCAAGACGGAAGCCATCATCTCGCAGAAGCTGGTGCGGGCGCCGTTCGATGGCGAACTCGGCGTTCGCAAGGTCGAGGTCGGACAATATCTGACCGCTGGCACGCAGATCGTCTCGCTGACCGATCTGTCGGCGCTGTATGCGAACTTCACCGTGACGGAAAAGGACTCCGGCCAGCTCAAGGTCGGCCAGGTCGTTCGTATCGCGGTCGATGCCTATCCGGGCCGCACCTTCGAGGGCAAGATCACTACGATCGAGCCGCAGATTGCGACCGAGACGCGCAACATCCGCGTGCAGGCGACGATCCAGAATCCGGACAAGATCCTCAAGCCCGGCATGTTCACGACCACCACCATCGTCCTGCCGGACAAGCCCCCGGTCATCACCGTCCCCGAAACCGCGGTCGACTACACGCTGTATGGCGACTCGGTCTATCTCCTCAACGAGAAGAAGGGAGAGGATGGCAAGACCAGCCTCACGGTGACGCGGACCTTCGTGCAGACCGGTAACCGCATCGAGGGACGCGCTGAAATCCTGAAAGGCTTGAAGGAAGGCGACCGCGTCGTGGCCGTGGGCCAGCTCAAGCTGCAATCGGGATCGGCGGTGACGATCTCGAACGAGCCGGTGCCGCCAATTCCGGCGAAGCCGCCGCGCTACTGACGCGCACTACCAACTGACGATCGCGCGGCCCGAGGGGCCGTGCTGATGACAAGGCGGGCAACGGTCCTTGAGATGAGACCGCGCCCGGAAAAATGCTGAACTCAGCGGGACAATCTGCGATGGCCTTAACCGATATCTTCATCAAGCGTCCGGTCCTCTCGGTCGTCGTCAGCCTGCTGATCCTGCTGATCGGTCTGCGAGCCGCCACCGTATTGCCGATCCGGCAATATCCAAAACTGTCGAACACGGTGGTCAATGTCACCACCGTCTATCCGGGCGCGTCGGCCAACCTGATCCAGGGCTTCATCACCACTCCGATCGAGCAGGCAGTCGCCTCTGCCGAGGGTGTCGATTACATCACCTCGTCGTCCGTGCAGGGCACCAGCACGATCCAGGTCTACATCAAGCTGAATTTCGATCCGAACCAGGCGCTGACCGAAGTTCTCGCCAAGGTGAACTCGGTCAGGTACCTGATCCCGAAGGAATCGAACGACCCGATCGTGACCAAGACGACCGGCCAGACCACCGCCGTGATGTATCTCGGCTTCTCCAGCGACGAGCTCTCGGGATCGGCGATCTCGGATTACCTCACGCGCGTGGTGCAGCCGGTGTTGTCGACCGTTGACGGCGTGGCGTCGGCCGACATTCTCGGCGGGCAGACGTTCGCAATGCGGCTGTGGCTCGATCCGGTACGGATGGCAGGCCGCGGCGTGTCGCCAAGCGACGTCTCGGCGGCGATTGCCGCCAACAACTTCCAGGCCGCGGCGGGCCAGGCCAAGGGCTACTTCATCGTCTCGAACATTCAGACCAACACGGATCTGCGCAACCTCGATCAATTCAAGAAGATGATCGTCAAATCCAAGGACGGCGGCTTCGTGCGGATCGAGGACATCGCAACCGTCGAACTTGCGGCGCAAAGCTCGGACGCGAGCGTCGCGTTCAGCGGCGAGCGCGCGATCTTCATCGGCGTACAGGCGACGCCGCAGGGCAACCCGTTGACGCTGGTCAAGGGCGTGCGCGCGCTGTTTCCGGAGCTCGAACGCAACCTGCCGCCATCGATGAAGATGAAGGTAGCTTACGATTCCACCAAGTTCATTCAGTCATCGATCGACGAGGTGAAGAACACCCTGATCGAGGCGATGCTGATCGTCGTGGTCGTGATCTTCCTGTTCCTGGCCTCATTCCGCTCGGTCATCATCCCCGTGGTCACGATTCCGCTGTCGCTGATCGGCGTCTGCAGCCTGATGCTGGCGATGGGCTTCAGCTTCAACCTGCTGACGCTGCTGGCGATGGTGCTGGCGATCGGGCTCGTGGTCGACGACGCCATCGTGGTGGTGGAGAACATCCATCGCCATCTGGAGGAAGGAAAAACCCCGGTCCAGGCGTCGTTGCAGGGGGCGCGCGAAATCGTCGGTCCCGTGATCTCGATGACGATCACGCTGGCGGCCGTGTACGCGCCGATCGGTTTCCTCGGCGGCCTGACCGGTTCGCTGTTCCGCGAATTTGCCTTCACGCTGGCGGGCTCGGTGATCGTATCCGGCGTGATCGCGCTGACGCTGTCGCCGATGATGTGCTCGGTGCTGCTCAAGAGCGCGGATGAGGGACGGTTCGCCAGGCTGGTCAACCGGGTGTTCGGCGCAATAACGCGCTGGTACGGCCGTCAGCTCGACCGCTCGCTCGATTATCGCCCGGTCACCGGACTGTTCGCGCTGACCATGCTCGGTCTGGTCGGCTTCCTCTATTTGAACACGGCCAAGGAGCTCGCCCCCGAAGAGGATCAGGGCATCGTGTTCTCGGTGACCAAGGCGCCGAAATACGCCAACATCGACTATGTCGACTTCTACGGCGAGAAGCTCGACAAGGCGTTTGCCAAATTCCCGGAGACCGACCTGCGCTTCGTCCTGAACGGCATTAACGGGCCGCAGGGCGGCATCGCCGGCATGTTGCTCAAGCCGTGGGACGAGCGCAAGCGTTCGTCGATCAAGCTGAAGCCGCTGGTGCAGGCTGAAATCAGCAAGATCGAGGGCGTCCAGGCGTTCGCGTTCAACCTGCCGCCGCTCCCGGGCGGCCCGGGCGGCCTGCCGATTCAGATGGTGATCAATTCGACCTCCGGATTCCAGGCGGTCTATGAGCAGATGGAAAAGCTGAAGGCAGCGGCGCGCAAGAGCGGCCTGTTCATCGTGTCCGACAGCGATCTCGCTTTCAATCAGCCGGTGGTGCGCGTCTCCGTCGACCGTTCCAAGGCCAGCGACCTCGGCATCAACATGGCGCAGGTCGGCGCCACGCTGCAGACGCTGCTGGGCGGCAACTACGTCAACCGCTTCAATCTCGAAGGACGGTCCTATCAGGTGATCCCGCAGGTGCCGCGCGGCATGCGGCTGTCGCCGGAATCGCTCGGCGGCTACTATGTCCCGACCAACACCGGGCAGCTGGTGCCGCTGTCGACCATCGTGTCGATCGAGACGGCGACCGATCCGAACTCGCTGACGCATTACAACCAGCTCAATTCCGCGACGTTCCAGGCGGTGCCGATGCCGGGCGTGACGGTTGGGCAGGCGGTGGACTTCCTGGAAGGCGAAGCCAAGAAGCTGCCTGCCGGCTTTAGTCACGATTATCTGGCCGACTCCCGCCAATATGTGCAGGAAGGCAACCAGCTTGCGATCACCTTCGGCTTCGCGCTGATCATCATCTTCCTGGTGCTGGCTGCGCAGTTCGAGAGCTTGCGGGATCCACTGGTGATCATGATCAGCGTTCCCATGGCGATCGTCGGTGCCTTGATCCCGCTGTTCTTCGGCGTGGCCACCATCAACATCTATACCCAGGTCGGGTTGCTGACGCTGGTCGGCCTTATCACCAAGCACGGCATCCTGATGGTCGAGTTCGCCAACGAATTGCAGCTCAAGGAAGGCCTCGACAAGCGTTCGGCGATCGAAATGGCGGCCCGCATCCGCCTTCGTCCGATCCTGATGACGACGGCGGCGATGGTCACCGGCCTGATCCCGCTGCTGACGGCATCCGGCGCCGGTGCGGCGAGCCGCTTCTCGATCGGTCTCGTGGTCGTCGCGGGCATGTCGATCGGCACGCTGTTCACGCTGTTCGTGCTGCCGGCGGTCTATGTCTGGCTCGCCACCAACCACCAGGCCAAGGCCGGTTCGGAGCGGACCAAGGAGATCGCCGATTTCGACCTTGGCCAACAGGCGCTCAAGCCGACCTGAGCTTTCGCAATAGGCAGTACTTGCGGGCGACGGCAGCGGAAATCGCTGCCGTCGCTTTTTTGTGTCGGGGGCATGTGGCCCTGGCGACGCCGTCGGCTCTCCATGCTAAAAAACAAGAAAAAGGGGGAGCCAACATGACCAGCGACTTTCCGGCAGGTAACTACCGCTTCATTCCGGCCGTGTTTCAGTATTCCGGCGGGGTGGCCGCCAATCCCGGCTATGAGATCGAGCGGGTGCGGTTCGACAAATGGGTGCCGCTGGCCGAAGGATTTGCGCAGATCGCAAAGTATATTCAGGCGGCGGGCAGGCCGCTGACGTCGTTCTGTGCCTGCGAGTTGCGTTCGCCGGCCGCCTTCACTGACGAAGGATTCCGCAATTTCAACCTGCACTATGTCAAGACGCTGGCGGAGTGGGGCGTCTATGACGGCACGACCAATCCGGTGGCGCGCAGCAATGTCTGCCCGGAGATCGATCCGCCGGCCGAGCCTTCGTTCTATGCGTTCTCGTTCACGCGGCCGAGCCAGGGTACGACGCCGAGTTTCGTCATCGCAGGCAGCGGCGAGTCGCAGGAAGGCAATGCGAGCTATGCCGAACGCACGGTGCGCTACCGCGATACGAGCCCGGAGGGCATTGCCGAGAAGGTTCGCTACGTCGCCAGCGTGATGGAGCGGCGAATGGGCGAATTCGGCTTCGGCTGGAAGGATGCGACCGGTGTGCAGACCTACACCATCCACGATTTCCACCACGCCTTTGCCGATGCGCTGGTTCGCCGTGGCGCCGCGCGGGCTGGATTGACATGGCACTTTGCGCGGCCGCCGGTGATCGATCTCGAGTACGAGATGGATTGCCGGAGGGTGCTGCGGGAGATTGTGATCTGAGGTTCGTCCGGAACGATTAGCGGCTTTCGTCATTGCGAGGAGCGCAGCGACGAAGCAATCCAGACTTTCCTTCTGCGGCGAGATGGATTGCTTCGCTGCTCGCAACGACGGTCTCTGGCGCCTACCTCTCCCTCGGATCCAGCGCGTCGCGCAGGCCGTCGCCGACCAGGTTGAACGACAGCACCACGAGGAAGATCGCAAGCCCGGGCCAGACCGCCATCCAGGGCGCGTTGGTGAGGAAGCGCTGCGCGGCGTTGAGCATGCTGCCCCAGGACGGCGCCGGCGGCTGCTGGCCGAGGCCGAGGAAGGACAGGGCGGCTTCCGCGATGATGGCGGCGGCGATCGACAATGTCGCCTGCACCAATAGCGCCGGCATGATGTTGGGCAGGATGTGAAACAGCGCGATGCGCCAGCGCGGATTGCCCATGGCGCGCGCAGCCTCGACATAATCCTCGACCTTGACGCTCATCACCTGGCCGCGCGTGAGTCGCACGAAGATCGGCGTCGCCGATATGCCGATCGCGATCATGGCGTTGCCGAGGCTCGGTCCCAGAAATGCGGCCAGTGCGATCGCGAGGATCAGGAACGGGCAGGCCAGCATCGCGTCGGTGATGCGGCTGATCAGGGCGTCGATGAAGCCGCCGCGATAACCCGACAGCAGGCCGAGCGGTACGCCAATGGAAAGTGCGATCCCGACCGAGATCGCACCGGCCAGCAGCGAAGCCCGCGCGCCGTAGATCACGCGGACCAGAATGTCGCGGCCGAGTTCGTCGGTGCCGAACCAGTGCAGCGCGGAAGGCGGCTTGCGCACCAGCGACCAACTCGTCGCGATCGGTTCATAGGGCGAGATCAGCGGCGCAAACACCGCAAGCAGGATGAAGGTTGCGATCACGACAAGGCCAGCCACCGCGCCCTTGCGCTTGAACAGACGCCGCAACGCGCGCCGCGCCGGGCTCTCCAGTTCGTCGGAAGCGGCCAGCTTGATCGCGCCGAGGGCCGTGTCGGTCATGGCTCAAGCCCTCAGCCGCGGATTGACGAGGACGTAGGCGATATCGGCGATCAGGTTCAGCGTGATGTAGATCGTCGCTGTCGTCAGCACGACGCCCTGCACGACGGCGTAGTCGCGGTTGAAGACCGCATCGACGATCAGCTTGCCGAAACCCGGAATGGAAAAAATCTGCTCGGTCAGCACCGCGCCCGACAGCAGCGTGCCGAGTTCGAGCGCGCCCAGCGTAATGACTGGCGTCAACGCGTTGCGCATGGCGTGCTTGAGAATGACGGAGCGTTCGGAAAGGCCCTTGGCGCGGGCGGTGCGGACGTAGTCGCTTTCCAGCACCTGCAGCATGGCGCTGCGGGTATGCCGCATCAGGATCGCGGCGATCGCATTGCCCAGCACGAAGGCCGGCATGATGGTGGAAGCGATGCTGGCGCGCCAGTTCTCGGTCAGCGGCACATAGCCCGACGCCGGCAGCCAGCCGAGCTTGATCGAGAACAGGAAGATCAGCATGATGCCGAGCCAGAAATTCGGCGTCGAGATACCCCACAGCGCGAAGAAATTCGCGCCATAGTCCCAGGCCGTGCCCTTCTTGACCGCCGATACGATGCCGGCGGGAATCCCGATCAGGAAGGCGATGACGATTGCCATCGACCCCAGTTGCATCGTTACCGGCAGTTTCTGCGCGATCAGTTCGCGCACTGGCACCTTGTTGCGCAGCGACTCGCCGAAATCGCCCGATAGCACGCCCTTGACCCAGTAGACATATTGCACCGGCACCGGCTGATCGAGCCGGTACTGCTGGCGAATCTGCGCGATGACTTCAGGGTCGCGTTCCTCGCCTGCCATGACGAGCGCCGGATCGCCCGGCAGCAAGTGCTGCAGCGAGAAGATCAGGATCGAAACGAAGAACAGCGTCGGGATCAGCTGGACGACCCGTCGCGCGAGGAAGTTCAGCATGGCGCGATCCCGGGTGTCGCAGCGCTCACTTCAGCTTCAGTCCGACCACGCGCACCAGCCCGTCCGGCATCTGCTTGTAGCCTTCGAGTTTGGTGGTGTGCGCGATCAGGATGCGGCGGTGGTAGATATAGAGCAGCGGCTTTTCTTCCAGCACGATCTTCGTCAGCTTTTCGTAGATCGCCTTGCGCTGCGCCTGGTCCGTCACAAGACGCCCGTCGTCGAGCGCCTTGTCGGCCTCCTTGTTGGACCAGGCGCTGTAGTTCTGTGGCGCGCCGGTCTTCTGGAAGATGTAGGAGTTGCCGTCCGGATCGATCCGGCCGCTCCAGGCCAGGAGATAGGCCTGATATTCTCCGGCTTCGGCCTGCTTCAGCGAGGTCGCGAACTCGGTGACCCTGAGCTTCAAGTCGAAACCGGCCTCCGCCGCCATCGACTGGATCACCTGGGCGGCCGCTTCGGTTTCCGCCCCTTTCGAGACCATGAAGTCGACGCTGACCGGCGGCGTGACGCCCGCTTCCTTCAACAGCGCCTTGGCCTTGGCGACGTCGCGCTTCGGCACCGGAAAGGCCTTCTGATAATAGGGATGATCGGGGTTGACCCACTGGTTGCCGGGTTTGAACTCGCCGTTCGACACCACCTGGCTGATCGCGTCGCGGTCGAGCGAGAGGTCGAGCGCCTGCCGCACCTTCGCGGACTGGCTGAGCGGTCCCTTGGCCTTGTCCTTGCCGACGTTCAGCGTCACGCCCTGATAGCCGAGCTCGATCGCGCTGGACAATTTCAGTTTCGAGTCCGACTGCACCTCCTTGATGTCGGTCGCGAGCAGGCGCTCGATCAGGTCGAGGCCGCCGGATTTCAGGTTGGCAAGCCGAACCGTCGCATCCACCAGCGGCAGGTAGACGATGCGGTCGATGTGGATATTGTCCTTGTTCCAGTAGTCGGCGAATTTCTCGAACACCATGCGGTCCTGCTGGACGCGTTCGACGAATTTGTAGGGACCGGCGCAAACCGGATGCAGCCCGAACTTGTCACCGGCTTCTTTTGCCGCCTTGGGCGACACCATCATCCCGGCGCGATCGGTGAGCTGGGCGATCAGCGGCGAGTAGGGGGCCTTCAATGCCAGCTTGATGGTGAGGGGATCGACGACGTCGATATGGTCGATCGCAGCCAGTTCCGGCTTCCGGAACGAGCCCGGCAATGTCAGATGCCGCTCCAGCGAAAACTTTGCGGCCTCCGCATTGAAGGCCTCGCCGTCATGAAACTTGACGCCGGGCCTGAGCTTGATGGTGACTTCCTTGCCATCGGCCGACGTCTCGTGGCTCAGCGCGAGCTGCGGCACGATGTTGAGCTTTTCGTCGATGTCGAACAGCTTGTCGCAGAAAGCTGCGAACACGATGCGGCCCACGTAAGTGCGCGCCATGGTCGGGTCGAGGATATCGGGATCCTCGGCGAGCCCGATCCGCAGGGTGGTCTGGGCCTGAACGGTTGCCGGAAGCGACAGCAGCAGCGCCGCCGCGGTGACTGCCAAACGAAAGATTTTCATGCTGCCATCCTCTTATTCAAGATTACGCTGTTGGCCGTGTCCCTGATATATCAACCCCGACGCGGCCTGCACCTTCCGTGCCACCGCTGAAGGCGGCGACCAGTTTTTCCAGCGCGGGCGAAAAGCCGCCATCGGCGGGAACGATATTTTCGGGTGCCGGCAATTCTGCGGTGCGGTGACAGGCGGTGGCGTGTCCCGTGCCGTCGGCAAGCAGCGGCGGAATTTCGGTGCGGCAGCGCGCGATGACATAGGGACAACGGGTATGGAAGCGGCAGCCGGCCGGCGGATTGAGCGCGCTCGGCATCTCGCCCTCCAGCACGATGCGGCTGCGTTTGGCCTGCGGCTTGGGCACCGGAATGGCCGACAGCAGCGCGCGGCTATAGGGATGCCGGGGCGCGGCGAACAGCACGTCGGCGGCCGCGGTCTCGACGATGCCGCCGAGATTCATCACGGCGACGCGGTCGGCGATGTGCTTCACGACCGCAAGGTCGTGTGAGACGAAGATGTAGGCGAGGCCAAGCCGGTCCTGCAGGTCGCGCAGCAGATTGAGGATCTGTGAACGGATCGAGACGTCGAGCGCGGATACCGGCTCATCGCAGATGATCAGTTTCGGCTCCACGGCGAGCGCCCGCGCAATCGCGATGCGCTGGCGCTGGCCGCCGGAAAACTCGTGCGGATAGCGGCGGGCAAAGCGCGGCTCAAGTCCGACCAGCCGCAGCAGTTCTTCCACCCGCTCGCGCCGGCGACCGGCCGGCACCAGATCGTGCAGCGCCAGCGGTTCGGTCAGGATCTGGCTCACGGTCATGCGCGGGTTGAGCGACGCATAGGGGTCCTGGAAAATGATCTGCGCGTCGCGGCGGAAGGCGCGCAACGCATTGGCATCGAGCGCGCCGAGATCGCGGCCTTCGAAGCGAACGCGCCCCTTATCCGGCTCGATCAACCGCAGCACCAGCCGGCTCACGGTGGATTTGCCGCAGCCGGATTCGCCGACCAGCGCCAGCGTCTTGCCGGCCTCGACGGTGAAGCTGACGCCGTCGACCGCCTTGACATAGGCGGTGGGTGTTCCGAACACCGAGCGGGCGGCGACGAAATGCTTCACCAGGCCTTCGACTTCGAGAAGGACGGTCATGACACCAGCCGCTCCAGCGGCGCACGGATGCAGCGCGAGGCGTGGCCCGTGCTCACGATGGCCAGCGGCGGCGGCGCGGCGATGCAAGTTTCAATGACGAACGGACAGCGCGCGGCGAAGCGGCAACCGGATGGCGGGTTCGCCATGTTCGGCACCATGCCCTCGATGGTCGCCAGATGCGCGGCGCGGCGGTCGAGCCGCGGAATCGAGCCGAGCAGGCCGACGGTGTAGGGATGCTGCGGGTTGGCAAAGAGTTCGTCGACCGGCGCGCGCTCGACGATCTCGCCGGCATACATCACCGCGACCTCGTCGCAGACTTCGGCGACCACGCCGAGATCGTGGGTGATCAGGATGATCGCGGCGCCGCTGGCGGCCTTGAGTTCGCGCATCAGGTCGAGGATCTGTGCCTGCAGGGTGACGTCGAGCGCGGTGGTCGGCTCGTCCGCGATCAGGAGGCGCGGGTCGCAGGCCAGCGCCATCGCGATCATCACGCGCTGGCGCATGCCGCCGGAAAGCTTGTGCGGATATTCGTCGATCCGCTTGTCTGGCGAGGGGATGTGCACACGCCGCAGCAGCTCGATGGCGCGCTCTCGCGCCTGCCGCCGCGAGCCGCCGCGGTGACGCAAAATCGTCTCGATGATCTGATCCCCGATGGTAAAGCTCGGATTGAGCGAGGTCATCGGCTCCTGAAAAATCATCGCCAGCCGGTTGCCGCGCAGGTCGCGCAGGGTCCCGTCGGGGACATCGAGCAGATCAAAACCGTCGAAGCGAATCGAACCCGAGACCTCGGCGGAGTATTTCGACAACAACCCCATGATCGCGAGCGAGGTCACGCTCTTGCCGCAGCCGGACTCCCCGACCAGGCCGAGCGTCGCGCCATTGGCCACGCTGAGATCGACGCTGTCCACTGCATGCGTGGTGCGGCCGTCATCACCGTGGAAGACCACGCGCAGGCCCTCGATTTCGATCAGCGGACTCGTAGTCATGCCTTGCCCGTCGTCGCCGCTTCGATGCGTGCATCGATGACGGCACGGTCGGTGATCCCTGCCGGATTCCTGCGCGTCGGCAGGAACGGGCGGAAATGCACCCAGCGCTCGCGGCTGACCTGTTCCAGCCGCTCAAGCTCGGCGAGCGGATCGATATGGTCGTCGACGCGCAGGTCGAGATCGGACCATTCCTCCTCGCCCTGGATAACCAGCGCGGCTGATTGCTTGCCGCGCTTGTCGCCGCCGGCGGCTTCGCCGGCCTTCATGGCCACAATCAGCCGCTGCGCAAAGGGCAGGCCGGCCTTGGCGATAAAGGCCTGCGCGGTATCGTCGAGCACGGCAGCACCCGCCAGCATGTTGCCGGCAAGCGAAAAGCCGTCGCCCTGAATATGTCCGCACCAGTCGACGCATTCGGTGCCGGTATGCGCGGCGATCCGGCCCTTGATATCCATGACATGAAGCTGCCGGGCCTGGCGGCCGGCGTCTGCGGCAATCAGCGTCTCCAGCACCTCGCGCGGCTCGCGTCCTTCGCGCAACAGTTTTACGCCGTCGATGCCGTAGTAGGGATTGACCAGCGCCTGGGTCGCGATGCCGCCGATACCGGGGGCGATATGCGGCACGCGCGCGCCCACCGCGAAAAATCTGGTCGCGACCGCGATGCCGATCTGGCCGGTTGAGGGATCGCGCGCGATGATCGACCAGGTCATCTTGTCTCTTCTCTAACTATCGTCCGGCCGCGTAGCCCTGCATGCCCCGCGGATTGGCAGCGGCGCGGCGGCGGCGGCCAACTTTGGAGGCTGCAGTCAGGCGGCCTTCCGACCAGTCGGGGCCGATCTCGACGACGTGGCCGCGGCCCTTCAGCGTATCCACGGTCGCCTTCGGCACGCGGTTCTCGACCACCAGCACGCCGGGGCGCGCGGTGCGCGGCCAGAACGAGATCGGGAAATGTTCGGAATGCCAGGCCGGCGCGTCGATCGCTTCCTGCAGGTTCAGTTTGGCGTGGACATGCCGCAGGAAGAACTGCGTGGTCCATTGATCCTGCTGGTCGCCGCCCGGCGATCCCCACGCCATGTACGGCTCGCCGTCGCGATAGCACATGGTGGGGGAGAGCGTGGTGCGCGGACGCTTGCCCGGCGCCAGCGCCGCCGGATGATCTTCCTCCAGCCAGAACATCTGCGCGCGGCTGCCGAGGCAGAAGCCGAGTTCGGGAATTACCGGCGAAGACTGCAGCCAGCCGCCGGACGGCGTCGCCGAGATCATATTGCCGGCCTGGTCGATGATGTCGAAATGCACGGTGTCGCCGCGCACTTCGCCAAAGCGGCCGACGGTCGGCTCGCCCGCGCCCATCGCGCCGACCGCCTCGCGATGCCCTTCGGCACGGCGCAGTTTGACGACCGAACCAAAACCTTCCACCGAGCCCGGGATGAAGTCGAGCGAGGCCTTGTCTCTGGAGATCAGCTTGCGGCGTTCGTCATTGTAGGCGTCTGACAGCAAGGTCGCGATCGGGATTTCGGTGAATTTGGGATCGCCATAAAACTTCTCGCGATCGGCGAACGCAAGTTTTGCGCATTCGATCTGCAGGTGAATGAATTCGGGGCCGGCGGGATCGAGTCCGTCGAGTTCAAAGCCTTTCAGCAGCGCGAGCTGCTGCAGCATCACAGGACCCTGGCTCCAGACGCCGGGCTTGCAGACGGTGTAGCGGCCATAGTCATAGGTCAGCGGCGCCTCGACAGTCGGCTGCCAGCGCGCCATGTCGTCGGCCGAAAGCACGCCGCGATGCGGCGAGCCAGAGACGTCCATGACTTCCTGCGTGCGGCAGAACCTGTCGATCGCTTCCGCCACAAAGCCCTGCGACCAGGATTGTCGCGCACGCTCGATCTGTGCGACGCGGTCGGAGCCGGCGCTCTCGGCTTCTTTCAGGATGCGCGCGTAAGTTTCGGAAAGCTGCCTGTTGGTGAACAGCGTGCCAGGTACGGGCACTTCGTTGTTCGGCAAATAGACCGCCGCCGATGTTTTCCAATGCGTGCGGAACAGTTTCTCGACGACTTGAATGGTCGCGGATGCGCGCTCGACCAGCGGATAGCCGTCGCGGGCATAGGCGATCGCGGGCTCCAGCACGTCGCGCAGCCGCATCGTGCCGTAGTCGCGCAACAACAGCATCCAGGATTCGAACGTGCCGGGAACGCAGGCGGCGAGAAGGCCGGTGCCGGGCACCATCTCCAGGCCTTCGCTCCTGTAGTGCGCGATGGTGGCCTTCGCAGGTGCGGGGCCCTGGCCGCATATTACCTCGGTGCGGCCGCGCCTGGTGTCGTGCACGATGATCGGCACGTCGCCGCCGGGACCGTTCAGATGCGGCTCCACTACCTGCAGCGTGAAGGCGGTGGCGACACCGGCATCGAACGCGTTGCCGCCTTTTTCCAGGATGCCCATGCCGACGGCGGTGGCGATCCAGTGGGTCGAGGTGACCACGCCAAAAGTGCCTTCGATTTCGGGGCGGGTCGTGAACGGATCGGGATTGATGTTGCTCATGGGAGTCCGATGCGATGCTGGTATCTTGATGCGGGCGCACTTGACCACAGGTGGGGCTGGATGCCAACCGCTGGGATGCCACGCATTGCACCCATTTCCGTGATCATGCCAAGGCTGCGGTCTCAACCGGATGGTTGACGGCATGGCAGGCGACGCCGTCGATCAGGGCGGGCGCCTCCCGGCGGCAGAGATCGAACGCCAACGGGCAGCGCGGGTTGAAGGCGCAGCCCGGCGGGGGATCGATCGGATTGGGGATTTCGCCCTTGACCGGAATGCGCTGGCGGCCGGACATCGCGAGATCGGGAACCGCACCCAGCAGCATCTTGGTATAGGGCATCCGGGGATTGGCGAATAATTCGCGCCCCTCCGCGATCTCGACGATGCGGCCGAGATACATCACGCCGATCCGGGTCGCCATATGGCGGACCACGGCGAGGTTGTGGCTGATGAAAAGATAGGTCAGGCCGAACTTGTCCTGCAGGTCGCGCATCAGGTTGAGGATCTGCGCCTGCACGGAAACGTCCAGCGCCGAGGTCGGCTCGTCGCAGACGATGAATTCGGCCTCCGACGCGAGGGCGCGCGCGATCGCGATGCGCTGGCGCTGGCCGCCGGAAAACTCGTGCGGATATTTCAGGCCGTCGTCGGGATGCAGGCCGACGACGCTCAACAATTCACCGACGCGCGAGCGGATATCGCGCTCGCCCTGGATCAGGTCGAAGGCGCGGATCGGCTCGGAGACGATGGCATCGACGCGAAAACGCGGATTGAGGCTCGCATAGGGGTCCTGAAAAATCATCTGGATGCGGCGGCGCAGCCGCTGTCGTGCCTGCGCCTGCCTCGCATTTGTCATCGAGACGCCGTCGATGATTACTTCGCCCGAGCTTGGCGGCAGCAGTCCCACCACCATCCGCGCCACGGTGGTCTTGCCTGAGCCGGACTCGCCGACGAGCGCGAAGGTCTCGCCCTTCTTGATATCGAAGGTCACGCCGTCGACGGCCTTCAAGAATTCCAGATGGCCGCCTTCCAGCACGCGGTTGAGCCACGGCTTCGAGACGTCGAAGACGCGGCGCAGATTTCTCACGTCGACAAAGGAGGCCGTCATGCCGCGGTCTCCTTTGCGGCTTCGTTCGGTGCGGTATCGAAGAGATGGCAGGCGACCGCATGCGAGCCGTGCTTGAGCGGTTCCGGCCGATCGACGCGGCAGCGGTCGAACGCGAAGGCACAGCGCGGATTGAACGAGCAGCCCGGCGGGATCGCCGACAGCCGCGGCATCGAGCCCGGAATCTGCACCAGTCGCTTGTCCTCGCCAGCCAGCGTCGGGATCGCGCCCATCAGTCCCTTGGCATAGGGATGCAGCGGGTTCTGCACCACGTCCTGCACCGGGCCGATTTCGGCGATCCGTCCCGAATACATCACGGCGACGCGGTCGGAAGTCTCGGCGATCACGCCCATGTCGTGGGTGACCAGCATCACCGCGGTGCCGTGATCGCGCCCGAGGCGCTTGATCAGCGAGATGATCTGCGCCTGCACGGAGACGTCGAGCGCGGTGGTCGGCTCGTCGGCGATGATCAGTTCCGGTTCGGCGCAGATCGCCAGCGCGATCACGACGCGCTGGCGCATGCCGCCGGAGAATTCGTGCGGATAGGCGTCGATGCGTTTCTCCGGCGCGGGGATTCCGACCTCGGCCAGCAGATCGATGGCGCGCTTGCGCGCCGCGGTCTCCGAGAGATTCAGGTGGGTCCGGATCGTCTCCACGATCTGGTCGCCGATCCGGTAGAGCGGATTGAGGCTGGTCAGCGGATCCTGAAAAATCATGCCGATCCGTTTTCCCCGGATGCGGCGGATTTCTTCCGGCGGCAGATGGTCGATCCGCGTTCCCGACAGATAAATCTCGCCGCCGGCGATGCGGCCGGGCGGATCGATCAGCCCGATCACGGCAAGGCCGGTGACCGATTTGCCGGCGCCGGACTCGCCGACCACGCCGAGCACTTCGCCCTTGGCGATGTCGAAGGAGACGCCATTGATCGCGCGCAGCGTGCTGCGGCGGGTGAGGAATTCCACCTCGAGGTTACGTACGGAGAGGACGGGAACGGTCATCGGAGCTTTGGATTGAGCGCGTCGCGCAGCCAGTCGCCGAGCAGGTTGATGGAGAGGATCAGTCCCGCCAGCGCAATGCCGGGGAAGGCCACGATCCACCATTCGCCGGCGAACAGATAATTGTTGCCGATCCGGATCAGCGTGCCGAGCGAGGGCATGGTGTCGGGCATCCCGGCGCCCAGGAACGAGAGCGTCGCCTCGGTGATGATGGCGAGCGCGAGGTTGATCGTGGCGATGACCAGGATTGGGCCCATCGTATTCGGCAGCACATGCCGCAGCATGATCTTGGGCGCGGGCAGGCCGATCAGTTGGGCTGCCGCGACATAATCCTTGTTCTTCTCGACCATGACCGAGCCGCGCACGGTGCGGGCATATTGCACCCAGAAGCTCAGTCCGATCGCGACCACCAGCACCGCCAGCGTACTCATGGCGTCGAGCCGGTTGCCGAACACGGACTTGGCGACGCCGTTGACGAGCAGCGCGATCAGGATCGCGGGGAAGGTGAGCTGCACGTCGGCGATGCGCATGATCAAGCCGTCGACCGCGCCGCCGACATAACCTGCAACCAGGCCAAGCGTGATGCCGAGCGTGCCGGCAAAGATGACGCCGAGCACGCCGACCACGAGCGAGATCCGCAGACCGTAGAGAATGGCGGAAAACACGTCGCGGCCCTGTTCGTCGGTGCCGAGCAGGAACGGGCTCTGGCCGTCGGCGGTCCATAGCGGCGAAATCCGCGAATTCATCAATTGCAGCTGCGCCGGATCGAACGGGTTCTGCACCGCGAGCTGGGATGCAAAGATCGCCAGCAGGAAGAACAGGACGGTAATGGCGGCCGCCACCATGGTCATTCGGGAGCGGCGGAACGAATAGAAAATGTCGCTGTCGAGTGCGCGCTTCAGCCAGCTCGCGCCGGCGCGTGTCCGCGGCGCGCTCGGCTCTACTCGGTGGGGCACTACGGCGTCGGACATTGGATGTCTCGCTTCAGGCCGGACGGCTGATGGTCGAGCGCAGGCGCGGATCGACGATGGTGTAGAGGATGTCGACCACCAGGTTGATGGTGACGAAAATCAGCGAAACCATCAGCAGGTAGGCGGCCATGATCGGGATATCGACGTTTTGTACGGCCTGCACGAACAACAATCCCATACCCGGCCACTGGAAGACGGTTTCGGTAATGATGGCAAAAGCAATTACCGAGCCAAACTGCAGCCCTGCCACGGTGATGACGGGAACCAGTGTGTTCTTCAGCGCATGGCCGAAATGGATGGCGCGTGTCGTCAGGCCACGGGCGCGGGCGAAACGGATGTAATCGGTGCGGAGCACCTCGAGCATTTCGGCGCGCACCAGCCGCATGATCAGGGTCATCTGGAACAGGCCCAGCGTGACCGATGGCATGATCAGCGCCTTGAGGCCGGAAAAGGTCAGCAGGCCGGTGGTCCACCAGCCGATCCGCACCACGTCGCCGCGCCCGAACGAGGGCAGCCAGCCCAGCGTCACCGAGAACAGATAGATCAGTAGAATGCCGATCAGGAAGGTCGGCAGCGAGATTCCGATCAGCGACACCGCCTGGAAGAATTTCGTGAGAATGGTGTCACGCCGCAGCGCCGAATAGACCCCCATCAGGATGCCGAACACCATGGCGAAAACGGTGGCGCAGGCGGCCAGTTCCAGCGTCGCCGGCATCCGTTCCATCAGAAGGTTCGAAACCGGCTGGCGAAACTGATAGGACACGCCGAACTTGAATTGCGCGGCATTGGCAAAGTAGCGGGCGAACTGCACCGGCACGGGATCGTCGAGGCCGAGCGACTTGCGCACCGCCTCGCGCTCGGCCGCCGGCGTATCCAATGAGACGATCTGGTTGACCGGGTCGCCGGCGAAGCGGAACATCGAGAACGAGATGACGCCGACCGCGATCATGACGCCGATGGCCTGGATAGCGCGGCGAAGAGTGAAAGCGAGCATGGATTCCTTTCACTGCCCTCTAGAGCATGCTTCAACTGAGTTGAATCATGCTCGTTTTCTTCTTGCTTGAGCATGATCTTTTCGGAAAACCGGTACCCGCTTTTCCGGATCATGCTCTGGATGCGGCGGCGGACGTCGCGGTCGCCTCGAAAAGAAAAGTCCCGGAAGCCGCTAAGCCGCCGGGACCTGTGTTGACGCCTGGCTAGTCCTGTTTGGTTGCCCAGTAGAGCAGGACCTGGTTGTCGGCGCGCTGGGTCAGCTTCACTTTCTTCGATACGCCCCACGCCAGCGCCTGCTGGTGCAGCGGGATATACCCAAAGTCCTTGGCGCCGATTTCGAACGCCTGCTTGATCAGGAGGTCGCGCTTGGCCGTGTCGGACTCCTGCAGCACCTTGTCGGTGAGTTCGTCGAGCTTCTTGTTGCAGTAACCGCCGAGATTGGCCTCGCCGCGGCTGGATTTCGGATCGTCGCGGCAGCCCATGATGTCATACAGGACATTGTGGGAGTCGAGCGTGCCGGGCGTCCAGCCGAGCAGGAAGAATGAGGTCTGGTAGCCGCCGGGCTTCAGCACCTTGGCGAAATACTGCGCCTTGGGCTGGGCCAGCAGCGTCACCTTGACGCCGATGCGGGCGAGCATGCCGACGACAGCCTGACAGATCGCGGCGTCGTTGACGTAGCGGTCGTTCGGACAGTCCATCGTGACTTCGAATCCGTCGGGATAGCCGGCTTCGGTCAAAAGTTTCTTGGCGCCGTCGGGATCGAATTTCGGCCGCGTGAAGTCACCCGACAGCTTGAACAGTTGCGGCGCGATCATCAGCGCCGAGGGCGTCGACAGGCCGCGCATGACGCGGGTCTTGATCAGTTCGATGTCGATGGCCTTGAAGAAGGCCTCGCGCACCTTGACGTCCTTGAACGGGTTCTTGCCCTTGACGTTGGAATAGAGCAGTTCGTCGCGGACCTGATCCATGCCGAGGAAGATGGTGCGAAGTTCCGGTCCCTTCAGCACATGGGCGTTCGGGCTTGAATCGACTCGCGCGATGTCCTGGATCGGAACCGGCTCAATGACGTCGACTTCGCCCGAGAGCAGGGCGGCCACGCGGGTGGCGTCCGAGCCGATCGGGGTGAAGATGATTTCCTTGAGGTTATGCTCGGGCTTGCGCCACCAGTTCGGATTGGCCTTGAACACGGTCTTGACGCCCGGCTGATGGCTCTCGACCGTGAAGGGGCCGGTGCCGTTGGCGTGAAGCGAGGCAAAGCTCGGCGACGTTGCGGCGGCGGGCGTCGGTTCGACGGCGTTGTTCGCCTCGGCCCACTTCTTGTCCATGATGTACCAGGTATCCCATTGCGAATTCAGAATGGGATTGGGCGAGGTCAGGATGAAGTCCACGGTGTAGTCGTCGACCTTGACGACCTTGGTGCCGCTGGGAATGCGGGTCTGCAGGTTCGAGCCCTTCTTCTGGACGCGCTCGGCCGAGAAGACCACGTCGTCGGCGGTGAAGGGATCGCCGTTCTGGAATTTTACGCCCTTGCGCAAATGGAACCGCCAGCGGGTCGGCTCCGGCGTTTCCCAGCTCTCCGCCAGAGCGGGAATGATCTTCAAATCCTTGTCGCGGGCGACCAGGCCTTCAAAGACATGGCCGAGATGCGCGTGGGTGGTGGTCTCGTTCAGCGTATACGGGTCGAGCGATTTGAGGTCGCCCTGGTTGGCGTAGCGCAGGGTCTGGGCCGATGCCGGCGCCATTGCCAAGGCAGGTACTAAGGCAAGGATTGAAGCCGTGGCCGCTGCAAACAAACTCCGACGTACCGACATCTGTTCGATTTCCCCGCTTTGATCAGCCATTTCCGCGACTGGCGGCGGATATTGCCGAGCCATGTTGCCAGAGTCCAGCCACCGCGCAAGCATCATTATCCCGCACCGCGTGCCGGTTTGCGCGGCGGTGCAGTATTGACTAGTTTCACCATAAGCCGTGCGCGCACGCACGTTACATTGAACTTTCGGAGTGCCGGGATGGCGGAACTGAAGGCCGACGTACTCGTCCTGGGTGCGGGCATGGTCGGCGTGAGCGCCGCCTTGCACCTGCAGAAACGCGGCCGGAACGTGGTTCTGATCGACCGCCACGAGGTTGCCGGCGAGGAGACCAGTCACGGCAATGGTGGATTGATCGAATGCGCCTCGGTCTTTCCCTACATGTTTCCGCGCGATCTCGGCCAGATCCTGCGCTACGCGTTCCTGCGTGCGCCGCAGGTGCGGTACCGCTTCAGGGATTTGCCGGCCTTCGTACCGTGGCTGGTACGCTATTTCCTCGCCTCGTCGCCGCAGCGTGCACTGCACAGTGCGATGGCCGAATTGCCGCTGATCCAGCGCAGCCTGATCGAGCATGAAGCGCTGATTGCAGAAGCCAATGTGCCGGAGCTGTTGCGGCGGACCGGCTGGATCAAGCTGTTTCGCTCCGAGGCGACACTTGCGGGCGCGGTGGGGGAGCTGGAACGGGCCAGGCAGTATGGCGTCGCCGGCGAGATCCTGGACACGGCGGCGATCATGGCGCGCGAGCCGCATCTGACCGGCGATTTCAGCGGCGCCATCCATTTTCCGGCGCCCGGCTTCGTGCCGGATCCCGGTGGCCTCGCCAAGGCCTATTCGGCGCTGTTCGGCCGCAAGGGCGGGCGCTATCTGATCGGTGACGCGCGCACGCTCGAACAATCCGGCGGACGGTGGCGGGTGGCGACACTGGAAGGCACGATCACCGCGCGCGACGTCGTCGTGGCGATGGGGCCGTGGTCCGATCAGATTTTTGCGCCGCTCGGCTATTCGATCCCGCTTCAGGTCAAGCGTGGTTACCATTTGCACCTCAAGCCGCGCGGCAATGCGGTTTTGAACCATCCCGTGCTGGACACCGATCTCGGCTATCTGCTGGCGCCGATGAACCGCGGCATTCGCCTGACGACCGGCGCCGAGTTCGCCCACCGCGACGCGCCGCCTACGCCGGTCCAGGTCGAGCGGGCCCTGCCGCGGGCGCACGGGCTGTTCCCGCTGGGAGAGCCGGTTGACGCCGCACCGTGGAAAGGCGCGCGCCCCTGTTTGCCCGATATGCTGCCGGTGATCGGCAAGGCCCCCCGCCATAGCGGGCTATGGTTCGATTTCGGCCACCAGCACCATGGCCTGACACTCGGACCGGCAACCGGCCGCCTGCTGGCCGAAATGATGACCGGCGAGACCCCGTTCGCCGATCACAAGCCCTTCGCCGTTGAACGCTTTGATTGACCATGTTCGAAATAGATGAGCGGGGTTAAGGTCTTGTCCTTGCGCGACTGGGGTCATCGTGACGATACTGCCAAAAGCCAGCAAAAGGAGCGGTCATGAAAGTTAACGTCGAAGTAGATTGCACGCCGCTGGAGGCCAGGCAGTTTTTCGGTCTTCCGGACGTGCAGCCGATGCAGATGGCGGTGATGGACAAGATGCAGCAGCAGATGATGGCCAACATCGAAAAGGTTTCTCCGGAGTTGCTGATCCAGAGCTGGTTCACGTTCGATCCCAAGATCGCCGAGCGATTCCAGGATATGTTCGTGACCATGGCCGGCCTCGGCGGCATGGGCAAGAAGGACAAGTAATCAACAAGGACAAGTAATAGTGGCTATCGCGGAAGGCGGGGCAGCGACCGGCGAGCAACGGCTTCAGCCGCCGAGCCTGTTCCTGATGCTGGCTGAGGCGAGGAGCCTGTTCGAACTCAATTCGAGCCTGTTGCTGTCGCCGCTGTTGTTGCGCGCGCCGAAGGGCGACGGGCATCCGGTGCTGGCGCTGCCGGGCTTTCTCGCCAGCGATCTTTCGATGGCGCCGATGCGGCGTTACCTGAAAGAACTCGGCTACGACACCCATGCGTGGAATATGGGCCGCAATCTCGGCGGCGTCGCTTCGAAGCGCGGTGCGTTGCGCGACCTGCTGCGGCGTATTCATGAAGCGACCGGCCGCAAGGTCAGCCTGGTCGGCTGGAGTCTCGGCGGCGTCTATGCGCGCGATCTGGCATTGCAGATGCCGGACATGGTGCGCTCCGTGATCACGCTCGGCAGTCCGTTTGCCAACGACATCAGGGCGACCAACGCCACGCGACTCTATGAGGCGCTGTCGGGGGAGACCGTCGACGACAATCCGGAAATCCTGCAGGCGATCGCCGGCGATCTGCCGGTGCCGGCGACCTCGATCTATTCCCGTACCGATGGGATCGTGAACTGGCACACCAGCCTGCTGCGCCCTTCGGAGACCGCCGAGAACATCGAGGTGTATTTCGCCAGCCATATCGGGCTCGGCGTCAACCCCGCAGCCTTGTGGGCAGTGGCCGACCGCCTGGCGCAGCCCGAGGGCGAATTTAAGCATTTTGACCGATCAGGCCCATTTGCCATTGCCTACGGCCCACCTGAAAATGCACAATCCTGAGCCAACGCCCTGAACTTAGGGCATGACCCCGAAAGATCCCGTCCGGCAATTGATGCAGGATGGTGAGAGGTTTTCGGACATGCTCCAATAACAAAGTCATTCTAGACGCCAGAAGCGCCGCCAAGGCGCCGCGTTTTCTACTGCGGGAGGAAAATATGGCGGACGCCAAGAAGCTGTCTTCGATGGACGCGTCGTTTCTGTATCTGGAAACGCCGGAAATGCCGATGCATGTCGGCAGCATGGCGATCTTCCGCCTGCCGGAGAACTACAACGGCAACTTCTTCGAGGACTTCAAGGCGATGATCGCCTCGCGGCTGCACATCGCGCCGATCCTCAAGGCCCGTCTGGAAAAAGCCCCGCTCGACATCGATCATCCGTCCTGGGTCGAGGACGACCAGTTCGACATCGACCGTCACATCTTCCGCGGCAGCCTGCCGGCGCCGTATGACCGGGCCACGCTGGAGCGCATCGTCGGCTGGATGCATGCCAAGCTGCTCAACCGTGCCCGGCCGCTCTGGGAGTTCTATGTCTTCGAGGGCATGAAGGACAACGAGATCGGGCTCTATTCCAAGATGCACCACGCCTGCATCGACGGCGGCGCGGGCGCGGCGCTGACCAACATGATCTACGACGTCACGCCCGTACCGCGCGTGGTCGAGCAACCTGTCCCGCAGGCCAAGGGCGGCAACGAGCCGCGCGACATTGCGGCCAACCTGATCGATTCCTACCAGCAGCTCTGGCGGCAGCCGTTCGACGGTTCTTCGACGCCGAAGACGCTCGATCTGCCGCGCTCGGGCAAGAGCGATCTCGGATCGATCCTGTTCGACAACGCCATGTTCCAGATCGAGAGCGCCGTGAAATTCGCCGGCAGCATTCCGGCGATGCTCAAGAGCGTCTCCGACGTGGTCGGCAAGATCTCCGATCCGAAGTCGCGCGACAGCATCGCCAGCATGGTTTCGCCGCCGACGATTTTGAACAAGGCGATTTCGTCGGAGCGCAGCTTTGCCGGCACCTCGATTTCGCTGTCGCGGGCCAAGGCGGTCGCCAAGGCATCCGGCGGCAAACTCAACGACGTGGTGCTGGCGCTGTCCTCGGGCGTGGTCCGGCGTTATCTGCTGGAACGGGGCGCCTTGCCGGCAAAGTCGATGACGGCGGCGGTGCCGATCTCGCTGCGCGAGGAGGGCAACACCGAGGCCAACAACCAGGTGTTCGGCATGATCTGCTCGATCGCCACCAATATCGAGGATCCGAAGGAGCGGCTGGAGGCGATCATCGCGCAGTCCACCAAGTCCAAGGAGATGTCGCATCCGCTGCGGGCCTTCATGCCGCAGGTCTCCAACATCTCGATGCTGGGTGCGCCGATCCTGGTGCAGATCATGGCGCTGCTCTACAGCCGCTCGGACCTGTCGAACGTGCTGCCGCCGTCCGCCAACATCACGGTGTCCAACGTGCCGGGGCCGCGGCAGACGCTCTATGCGGCGGGCGCGGAATTGCTGCACATCTTCCCGGTGTCGATCTCGACCCATGGGATCGCGCTCAACATCACCGTGCAGAGCTACCGCGACCAGCTCGATTTCGGCTTCATCGCCGGCGCCAACATCATTCCCCATGTCCAGGTTATGTGCGACATGCTGCCTCGCGAATTTGAGGCGCTGGAGGCGGCGTTCGCGCCGCCGCCGAGCATGACCAGCGCGGCTGAATAGGGTCTGGTGATGATTGAAATGCCGCCGCTGCAGTTCGCCCAGGTGAACAATATTCGCATGGGCTATTACGAGGCGGGGCCGAAGTCCGACACGCCGCCGCTCATCCTGTGCCACGGCTGGCCGGAGATCGCGTTTTCCTGGCGTCACCAGATCAAGGCCCTGAGCGAGGCCGGCATCCGCGTGATTGCGCCGGACCAGCGCGGCTATGGCGCGACCGACCGACCCGAGCCGGTCGAGGCCTACGACATGGAGCATCTGACCGGCGATCTCGTCGGCCTGCTCGATCACCTCAAGATCGACAAGGCGATCTTCGTCGGCCACGACTGGGGCGGCTTCATCGTCTGGCAGATGCCGCTGCGGCATCCTTCACGCGTTGCAGGCGTCGTCGGCGTCAACACGCCACATTACGACCGCCTGCCGGCCGATCCGATCGAGCTGTTCCGCAAACGGTTCGGCGACAGCATGTATATCGTTCAGTTTCAGGATCCCGCCCGCGAGCCCGACAGGATCTTCGGCAACCGCGTCGAGCAGACGTTCGACGCGTTCATGCGCAAGCCGTTGCCGCGCAAGGACGACGCTTCGTCCGCACCATCGGTTGCGGGTCTCGGCGCGTCGGCCAAGACCAATTTGGCGTTCCCGCAGATGATCGCCGCCTACGATGCGAAATTCGATCCGCGCACGCCGATCCTGTCGCCGGAAGAAAAGAAGGTGTTCGTCGACACCTTCACCAGAACCGGCTTCACCGGCGGCATCAACTGGTACCGCAATTTTTCGCGCAACTGGCAGCGCTCGGAAGGTCTAGACCATACCGTGCGCGTGCCGTCGCTGATGATCATGGCCGAGAACGACGCGGTGCTGCCGCCATCGGCCGCCGACGGCATGGAGAAGCTCATCCCCGATCTGGAAAAATATCTGGTGCGCGACAGCGGCCATTGGACGCAGCAGGAAAAGCCGGATGAGGTCAGCGCCAAGCTGATCGAATGGCGTAAACGAAGATTCGGGTAGACATAGCTAGAGGTGCGCATCGTCATTCGGCGAGGAGCGAAGCGACGAAGCAATGGCGCAAGTTCTTTCTTTCGCGACTGAGCGCTGGATTGCTTCGCTTCGCTCGCAATGACGTTGAGGCATGGCAGGAGATACTTCGACAATGGCGTCCAGCAATAAACTGAACCCGATACCGCATCCGCCGAAGAAGCCTGTCGTCGGCAATATGCTGTCGCTGGATCCCAATGCGCCGGTACAGCATCTGGTGCGGCTCACCAAGGAGCTCGGGCCGATCTTCTGGCTGGACATGATGGGCGCGCCACTCGTCATCGTTTCCGGCCATGATCTCATCGACGAACTCTCCGACGAAAAGCGCTTCGACAAGGCGGTGCGGGGTTCGCTGCGCCGGGTCCGCGCCGTCGGCGGCGACGGGCTGTTTACCGCCGACACCAATGAGCCGAACTGGAGCAAGGCGCACAACATCCTGCTGCAGCCGTTCGGCAACCGCGCGATGACGTCCTACCATCCGAGCATGGTCGATATCGCCGAGCAGCTCGTGAAGAAATGGGAGCGGCTCAACGGCGACGAGGAGATCGACGTCGTCCACGACATGACCGCGCTGACGCTCGACACGATCGGGCTGTGCGGCTTCGATTATCGCTTCAATTCGTTCTACCGCCGCGACTACCACCCATTCGTGGAATCGCTGGTGCGCTCGCTCGAGACCATCATGATGACGCGCGGCATTCCGCTGGAGGGCCTGTGGCTGCAGAAGCGACGCCGCGACCTCGCGCAGGACGTCGCCTTCATGAACAGGATGGTCGACGAGATCATCGCCGAGCGCCGCGGCAATGCGGAAGCCACTGATGCCAAGAAGGACATGCTCGGCGCCATGATGACCGGCGTCGACCGCGCCACTGGCGAGCAGCTCGACGACGTCAACATCCGCTACCAGATCAACACATTCCTGATCGCGGGCCACGAGACCACCAGCGGACTTCTGTCGTGCACGATCTATGCGCTGCTCAAGCATCCCGAAGTGCTCAAGAAGGCCTATGAGGAAGTCGACCGGGTGCTCGGCCCGGATAGCGATGCGAAGCCGACCTATCAGCAGGTTACGCAGCTCACCTACATCACGCAGATCCTGAAGGAGGCGCTGCGGCTGTGGCCGCCGGCGCCGGCCTACGGCATCGCGCCGCTTCAGGACGAGACGATTGGCGGCAAATACAAACTGAGGAAGAACACCTTCATCACCGTCCTGGTGATGGCGCTGCACCGCGATCCCAGCGTCTGGGGACCGAACCCGGACGCCTTCGATCCCGAGAATTTCAGCCGCGAGGCCGAGGCCAAGCGGCCGATCAACGCCTGGAAACCGTTCGGCAACGGCCAGCGCGCCTGCATCGGCCGCGGCTTTGCGATGCACGAGGCGGCGCTCGCGATCGGCATGATCCTGCAGCGCTTCAGGCTGATCGACACCCACCGCTACCAGATGCAGCTGAAGGAAACGCTGACGATCAAGCCCGACGGATTCAAGATCAAGGTGCGGCCGCGCGCCGACAAGGATCGTGGCGCCTTCGCCGGCCGGGCGGCGGTGGCCGTGGCCGCCTCGAACGCGGCGGCGCCGCAGGCGCGCGCGCGCCCCGGACACAACACGCCGCTATTGGTCCTGTATGGTTCCAACCTCGGCACGGCGGAAGAGCTGGCAACGCGGGTCGCCGACCTCGCCGAGGTCAACGGCTTTGCGACCAAGCTCGGTGCGCTCGACGATTATGTCGGCAGGCTGCCGGAGCAGGGCGGGCTCTTGATCTTCTGCGCTTCCTACAACGGCGCGGCTCCCGATAATGCCACGCAGTTCGTCAAATGGCTGGACAGCGACCTGCCGAAGGATGCGTTCGCCAAGGTGCGTTACGCCGTGTTCGGCTGCGGCAACAGCGACTGGGCGGCGACCTATCAATCCGTGCCGCGGATGATCGACGAGCAACTGGCGGCGCATGGCGCGCGCAGCCTCTCCGCCCGCGGCGAGGGTGATGCCCGCAGCGATCTCGACGGCCAGTTCGAAAAATGGTTCGCGAAGGCAGCGCCCGCGGCGATGAAGGAACTGGGCGTCGATTCCGGCTTCGCCCGCAGCGCCGATGACGCGCCGCTCTATTCGATCGAGCCGGTGGCGCCGTCCGCCGTCAACGCGCTCGTTACGCAGGGTGGCGTGGCGCCGATGAAAGTGTCGGCCAATTCCGAACTGCAGAACAAAAGCGGCGCCAATCCGTCCGACCGCTCGACGCGGCATATCGAGGTGCAACTACCGCCGGGCATCACCTATCGCGTCGGTGACCATCTCAGCGTCGTGCCGCGCAACGATCCCGCGCTGGTCGATTCCGTCGCGCGCCGCTTCGGCTTCCTGCCCGCCGATCAGATCCGGCTGCAGGTCGCCGAAGGCCGCCGGGCGCAGTTGCCGGTCGGCGATGTGGTGTCGGTCGGGCGGTTGCTGACCGAATTCGTCGAGCTGCAGCAGATCGCGACCCGCAAGCAGATCCAGATCATGTCGGAACATACGCGCTGTCCCGTCACCAAGCCGAAACTGCTCGCCTATGTCGGCGACGATGAGGCTTCGGCAGAGCGTTACCGCTCGGACGTGCTGGCCAGGCGCAAATCGGTGTTCGACCTGCTGGAGGAATATCCGGCCTGCGAACTGCCGTTCCACGCCTATCTGGAAATGCTTTCGCTGCTGGCGCCGCGTTATTACTCGATCTCGTCGTCGCCCTCGATCGACCCGGCGCGCTGCAGCGTCACCGTCGCCGTGGTGGAAGCGCCCGCCAGTTCGGGCCGCGGCGTCTACAAGGGCGTCTGCTCGAACTATCTTTCCGGCCGCCGCGTCGGCGACAATGTGCATGCCACGGTGCGCGAGACCAAGGCCGGCTTCCGCTTGCCCGATGATCCGGCCCAACCCGTGATCATGATCGGCCCCGGCACGGGGCTGGCGCCGTTCCGTGGCTTCCTGCAGGAGCGCGCGCACCGCAAGGCGCAAGGCGCCAAGCTCGGCCCCGCGATGCTGTTCTTCGGCTGCCGGCATCCCGACCAGGATTTTCTCTATGCCGATGAATTGAAGGCCTTTGCCGCCGACGGCATTGCCGAACTGCACACCGCGTTCTCGCGCGCTGACGGGCCGAAGACCTATGTGCAGCATCAGGTGGCGGCGCAGAAGGACCGTGTCTGGAGCCTGATCGAGCAGGGTGCGATCGTCTATGTCTGCGGCGACGGCGGCAGGATGGAACCGGACGTCAAGGCCGCGCTGGTTGCGATCTATCGCGAAAAGTCCGGTGCTGATGCCGAGGCCGGCCTGCGCTGGATCGACGATCTCGGCACGAAAAACCATTACGTGCTGGATGTGTGGGCGGGCGGGTAGGCTGGCCCGACTGTCGTCCTCCGCGAAAGCGGGGGACCCAGTACGCCGCGGCGGTCGTGGGACGGCACTCAATTACGGGGCCTCTGGAATACTGGATCGTCCGGTCAAGCCGGACGATGACAGTGTTTGGTGCTAAAGCTGGGGCATGATTCCCTGGGAAAAACTCGACGCCGCCCGCATTCCCGGCACCGATGACGAACTCCGCCTGAAGCGCCGCGGCAAGGAGTTCTCCATCATGCTCGGCACCAACGAGCTGATGAACAGCCGCCTTTCGGGCTCCGAGGCCGCGCTCGCTACGCTCGCGGCGAAGAAGATAGAAAAGGTCGCAAAGCCGCATCTGCTCATTGGCGGCCTCGGCATGGGCTTTACGTTGCGCGCCGCACTCGCCGTGCTCGGAAGCAAGTCGCAGATCGTGGTGGCCGAACTGGTGCCCGCCGTCGTCGCCTGGGCGCGGGGTCCGATGGCGGAAATTTTTGGCGACAGCCTGAACGATCCGCGCGTGAGCATTCGCGAAGCCGATGTCACCGAAATCATCCGCGCGCACCGTTCGAAATTCGACGCCATTCTGCTCGACGTCGACAACGGCCCGGAAGGGCTGACGCGCAAGGCCAATGATGCGCTCTACAGTTCAGCAGGGCTGAACGCGGCGCACGCCGCGCTGCGACCAGGCGGCGTTCTGGGCGTCTGGTCGTCCGGGCCCAATGCGCCCTTCACCAAGCGGCTTCGCGCCGCAGGTTTCGACGTCAACGAAGTCAACATCCGCGCCACCGGCAGAGGCGGCGGCGCCCGTCACGTCATCTGGATCGCGACGAAGAATTAAGCAGCTTTCGCCGCCGCGCGATGGGCGTGCTCGTCGATCGCGCCGATGATCTGCGGCCACATCGGGATCGGCAGCGCGTGACCCATGCCTTCGATCATCAGGAGCTTTGCGCCGGGGATGGATGCCGCGGTGTCCTTGCCACCTTCGGGGCGCACCAGCGGATCGACGGTGCCGTGAATGACCAGCGTCGGCACCTTCACCTGACCCAGCCGTTCCTTGCGGCTGCCGGAGGCCAGCACGGCGCGCAATTGGCGTCCGACGCCGGCCGGATTGAGGCCGCGCTCATAGGTGCGCGCGGCGCGGGCGGGGTCGAGCGCCTCGTCTTCCGGGAACGAGCCGACGCGCAGCACTTTCCAGGTCTTGGCGAACCGCTCGAAATATTCCTCCTTCGTCTTCGGCGGCGGCGCCATCAGCATGGCGGCGGCCTCGCGCGTCGGCGGCGGCACTTTCGGGTTGCCCGTGGTCGACATGATCGAGGTCAGCGAACGCACCCGCTGCGGGAACGACAGCGCGACTTCCTGGGCGATCATGCCGCCCATCGAGGCGCCGACCAGATGCGCGGACTTGATGCCGAGCACATCCATCAGGGCGACCGTATCCTTGGCCATGTCGATCAATTTGTAGGTTGCAGCAACCGGGATCTTGAGAAGCCGCAGCTTCAGCAGCTCAAACGGCGTGAGCCGTCCGCCGCCGGAAAGATGCGAGGATTTGCCGATGTCGCGGTTGTCGAAGCGGATGACGCGAAAGCCGCACGCCGCGAGCTGGCGGCAGAAATCGTCATCCCAATGGATCATCTGGGCGCCGAGCCCCATGATCAGCAACAGCGGTTCCGCGGCCGGGTCGCCGAAAATCTCGTAGCAGATGTCGATGCCGTTGGCGCGAGCGATCTGTGGCGGCTGATGGGCGAGCATCGCGTGTCTTCCCTCAAGTGATACCGTGTCGGGTAACTATGGCACGGTTTCCCGCACCGCAGAAGGCGTCGCCGCGGTTGACCGGTCCACCGCAACGGTGTGGTATGGGCGGAACAAGCGAAGCGTGGCAAGCGCTCGTCATCGTGAGGGAGAGCGCGCAATGGCCGACAAGGGCAACGATCCTGCCGAGGTCTGGCGGACCATGATCGGGGAGATGGAGAAGGGGTTCAACTCCTTCGCCAACCAGGCGATGACGTCGCCGGAATTCTCAAAAGTGATGAACCAGGTCGGCGGCGCCTCCGCCGGCGCGCAGAAGCAGCTCGGCGAGCTGATGGAGAAATATCTGCTCGCGATGAACCTGCCGAGCCGGGCGCAGATGGTCGGCATGGCGGAGCGCATCCAGGCGATCGAAGGCCAGCTCAACGAGATCAAGGCGCTGCTGCATCAGGTGCATCATAATTCGCTGGCGCAGGACGGCGGTCACGTAGCGCCGCGGCCGCCGCGCACCAAGCGTCCGCCATCGGAGGGAGGACAAAAATGAACGCTCCCGCCGCGGGTCTCGATCTCGCCTCCATCTCCGAGCGGGTCCAGTCCGAGGTGCAGCGCGCGATCCAGCGCAGCATCAAGGGCGTCGAGTATTTCTCCTCGTCCGGCCCATCGCTCGGCTCGACGCCGAAGGACATCCTCGCCGTCCGCGGCACCATGAACCTCTATCACTACCGGCCGATGGCGGATGAAATCTACCGCATTCCGATCCTGATCGTGATGGCGACCACCAACCGCGGCTACATTCTCGACCTGGTGCCGGGCCAGAGCTTTATCGAGTTTCTGCTGAAGCGCGGCTACGACGTCTACATGCTGGACTGGACCGCGCCGAAGCCCGAAGAAAAAAGTCTTGGGATGGAGAACTACGTCCTCGACTTCATCCCGGACTGCATCCGCCGCGTACAGCAGGATTCCGGCGAGCAGGACGTCAACGTGATCGGCTACTGCTTCGGCGGCGTGCTGTCGCTGCTGTACGGCTCGATCTTCAACGACGGGCCGATGAAGAACCTGATCTGCTTCACCACGCCGATCGATTTCCGCGAGATGAAGCTGTTTTCGAATTTCTCCGACCGGCGCTATTTCGACGTCGACCGCCTCGTCGACAGCGTCGGCAACGTGCCGCCGGAAATGATCCTGTCGTCATTCGAGATGCTGCGGCCGGCGTCGCGCGCCGCCAGCCAGGTGCAATTGTGGGAGAACATCTGGAACGACGAATACGTCAAGGCCTATCGGATGATGGATCGCTGGGGCACGGACACCTTGCCGCTGGCCGGCGAGTACTTTCGCGCCATCACCAAGGACCTGATGTGGGACAACAAGCTCTACAACGACACCATGTCGGTCGGCGGGCGCGCGGCTGACATCGCCAACATCAAGGTGCCGATCCTGCATGCGGTCGCCGAGCACGACCACATCGTGCCCTATGACGCGGCCAAGCACCTGATTACCAAGGTCGGCTCGACCGACAAGGAAGAGGTGATGCTGAAGGGCGGCCATGTCAGCCTCGTCGCCGGCGCCAACGCCATCAAGCGGCTGTGGCCGAAACTGGATTCCTGGCTAGGTAAGAGATCAACATGAGCGAAACACGTTCCTATCCGCGCCGCGTCAAGACCGACGCCGGCGACATCGAATTCCGCATGATGGCGCGCGCCGACGAGCCCGCCGTGCTGGCGTTCGCGCAAAAGCTTCCGACGCACGATCTGCTGTTCCTGCCGCGCAACATCAGCCAGCCGAAGGTGCTGTCGGCCTGGGTCAACGAGATCGAGCGCGGCGCCATCGTCAGCCTGCTGGCGGTGAAAAACGGCACCGTGGTCGGCTGCGGCACGCTGGTGCGCGACCTGCATTCCTGGTCGCCCCATGTCGGCGAGATCCGGATGGTGGTGTCGCTGGATGTCCGCGGGCAGGGCGTCGGCCGGGCGCTGTCGCAGGAGACCTTCGCCATCGCCCTCGGCGCCGGCCTGGAAAAGCTGTCGGTGCAGATGACGGTCGACCAGCAGGCCGCGATTGCGCTGTTCGAGAGCCTCGGCTTCAAGGCGGAGGCGCTGCTGCGGGACCATGTCCGGGACGTCGACGGCAAGAAGCACGACATCGTCGTGCTCGGGCATAACGTGGCGCAGGTGCGGGCACAGATGGAAGCCTACGGACTGCCCGGGGCCGTCCAGCACTGACCGGCCGGACACCGCCCGGACAAAAACTCGCAAAACAACCCCATGCAAAGTAGCCGGGGCGCGCTCCGGCACTAGACTAAAGTGGAACTTTTGCCGGTTCTGCGGGCAAAGCGCCCAGGGAACAGTCTTTTCACGGAATTGTGATATCGCGCTGCAACATTGATATTGCGCCGCACCATTAACTATGGCACAACGATCTCGCCCCGGGCCAAACCGGACGGGGTGAGCCCATAGCTCAAACCTGAGGATGGAGAAACCCCAATGACCACCGAAACCAATTCCGTGCTGAACACCGTCAAGGAAGCCTTCGCGCCCGTCACCGAGGCGTTCACCAAGCTCCAGAACCTGGAAGTTCCGGAAGCTGCCCGTGAGTTCGTGAAGAAGCAGGCCGAGACCGCCAAGGTTCGCGCCGCCGACATGCATGCCGGTTCCGAGAAGGTCACCGCTGCCATCGAGACCGCCGTTGCCGGTTCGGTTTCCGAGGCTGCCAAGATCAGCCGCAACATCCAGCAGGCGTTCTATCAGGACGCGGAAGCGTTCTTCGCCGGCATCGACAAGCTCGCTTCGGCCAAGTCGCTGAGCGAAGCCGCCCAGATCCAGTCGGAGATGGTCCGTGCGCGCGGCGAAGTGTTCGTCTCGCGGGCAAAGGCCACCACCGAATATCTCGGCAAGCTCGTCACCGAGGGTGCCAAGACCGCGCAGGACAATTTCTCCAAGGTCTATTCCAAGACCGCCTGATCGCGATCTGCCTGACAACTGCATTTTCGAAGGCCCGCTTTGGCGGGCCTTCTTTTTGTCGGCTGCCGGCATAGATCAATGTTGCATCCTCCGCCGTCATTGCGAGGAGCGAAGCGACGAAGCAATCCATCTTTCCGCTTCGCGGTGAGATGGATTGCTTCGCTGCGCTCGCAATGACGGAGTACGCTGACACAGGCGCGAATTCTCTCCGAAAGCCGTCATGACGCCTTCCCGCCACCTTCGTCATCGACACCCCCGGCGACGCCGCGCGCGCCGCCGAGCTGCGGCGCGTAAAACTGCTGGCGACGTTGGTGCTGGCGGCGACGTTTGCGATTTTCCTCGGCGCGAAGGCGCTGCTGCCGATGCATCCTGCGTTCGGCTTCATCGCGGCCTTTGCCGAAGCCGCCACCATCGGCGGTCTCGCCGACTGGTACGCCGTGGTGGCGCTGTTCAAAAGGCCGCTGGGATTGCCGATCCCGCACACGGCGATCATCCAGAGCAACCAGCGCCGCATCGCCGACAAGCTCGGCGAATTCATCGAGGTGCATTTCCTCGAATCCGCTCCGGTCGAAGCAAAACTGCGGCAGATCGATTTCGGCTCGTTCATCGCCGACTGGCTGCGCGACCGCAAGCGCAGCGAGGATCTCGCGCGCTTTGCGCTGCGGCTGTTGCCGGAGGCGGTGGCTGCGACGGAAAATTCCGGGCTGATGACGTTTGTCAGCCGCCGCATCACCGCGCAACTTATGGCGATCGATCTGGCGCCGCTCGCCGCCGGAACGCTGCGCGCATTCGTAAAGGAAGGACGCCATCAAGGCCTGCTCGACGATCTCCTGCGCGGGGTGCACGAGACGATGACGCAGGCCGAGACCATGGCGATGATCCGCGACAAGATCCGCGCCGAGTTGCCGACGCTCTTGAAACTCTATCGGGCCGACAAGTTTCTGGTGAACAAGATCGTCGCTTCGGCAAGCGCGTTCTTCGAGGAAGTCCGCAACGATCCTTCTCACCCGTTTCGCGGCGAGTTCGATCGCATGGTGCTGACCTTCGTCGATCGTCTCGGCACCGATCCGGCCTATGCGGAGCGCATCCAGGGCCTGAAGCGCGATCTCCTGGCGCGCCCCGAACTGTCCGGTCTCGCGCGTCATATCTGGGCTAACGCGCGCTCGTTCTTCGAGCGCAGCGCCTCGGGTGAGACGCAGGTGCTGGAGCAGTATCTGGTGCGCATGTTCGTGACGGCAGGCGAGGCGCTGGCCGGCGATCCGGAGCTGCGCGCCGAAATCAATCAGGGCCTCGTTGCGGTGATGCGCACGGTCGTCGCCGAGCAGAAGAGCGGCGTTTCCACCTTCATCTCGGATCAGGTGAAATCCTGGGACATGGGGCAGTTGATCTCGCTGATCGAAATCAACATCGGCCGCGACCTGCAATACATCCGCTTCAACGGCTCGCTGATCGGGGGGCTTGCGGGGCTGGCGCTGTATACCCTCGAATACCTGTTGCGGCTGCTGTGACTAATTAATCACGTCAACGCTTTTAGTTCCCCGGGGCCGGAACCAGCCGGCTTGCAAGACCAAAACCGGTTCCTTAGCTTTTTATGGAACAATGTTGCGTTGCGAACGATTCTATTGCGCTTGCGTCTAACTGAACCAGTGGCGTGGCTGCCGAGACTTAAGGGGCCAGCCCGAGAGGAGACATTAATGTCCGTTGCTACACAGACGCTTTCGCCGCCGTCCAGAACGCTGATGTTTCTGGAGGGGCGAGCCATTTCCGAGTTGGGTGCGTTTCTCGGCGCCTTGCCGCTGCTGAGCCTCGCTCCCGCGAGGCGACGGTCACCCGGTGCTGGTGTTGCCCGGGCTTGTTGCGTCAGACACTTCGACGCGTCCGCTGCGCAGCTTTCTGAAGAGCCGCGGCTATGCCGTCTAGCGGCTGGCGCCAGGGCCGCAACCTCGGTCTGCGCCATGGCGTGCAGAACGCGATGGTCGATCTGGTGCAGGAATTGAACGACACGCATGGCCGCAAGGTTTCGCTGGTCGGCTGGAGCCTCGGCGGTCTTTACGCGCGCCAGCTCGCCAAGATGATGCCGGAGCGCGTGCGCTCCGTGATCACGCTCGGCAGCCCGTTTGCATCAGGCCCGAAGGCGACCAACGCCTGGCGGGTCTACGAGATGGCGAGCGGCCGCCGCGCCGACGAAGAGGACGCCCGTTTCGGCGGCGCGTTGGCGGCGACGCCGCCGGTGCCGACCACCGCGATCTTCAGCCGCACCGATGGCGTCTGCGCCTGGCAGGGCTGCATGGAAAAGACGTCGGCGACGTCAGAGAGCATCGAGGTCGAGAGCAGCCATTGCGGCATGGGCCATCATCCGGCGGCCGTCTATGCGGTGGCCGATCGCCTGGCACAGGCGGAAGGCGAATGGGCGCCGTTCGATCGCAGCGGCTGGCGCGAGTTTGGTTTATCCGAACCCGCATCGCTGAGCGCGCGGCTCTTGCTTACCTCGCCCCGCACTTGCGGGGAGAGGTCGGCGCGTAGCGCCGGGTGAGGGGTGTCGCCGCGTACTCCTTCCATCGACTTTGCTGAGGCAGCCCCTCATCCCGACCTTCTCCCCGTGAAGAACGGGGAGAAGGAGAAGCGGCCGACGTTGTCGCTCTCCCATAAAACGCGGTATGCGTTGACGCATGCCGCCGCCGCTTGCCCGCATTATCCAGCAGTTGAAGCGCGAACCATCGCGCACCGGCTCGATCGTCATCACCGTATTCGGCGACGCCATCGTCCCGCGCGGCGGATCGGTCTGGCTCGGCACGCTGCTGGAGTTCTTCGAGCAACTGGACGTCGACGCCAGCGTGGTGCGCACCGCGATGTCCCGGCTGACCGCGGACGGCTGGTTCGAGCGCAATAAAATCGGCCGCAACAGCTTCTATCGCCTGGTGCAAAGTGGGCGGCAAACTTTTGATATCGCAACGAAACATATCTACGGGCCGCCGGGCTCCGACTGGACCGGACGCTTCGAGCTGCTGCTGATCGGCAATGGCGGCGATCGTGACGCCGCGCGCGAGGCGCTGAAGAACGCCGGCTTCGGCAGTCCGCTGCCGGGGGTGTGGGTCGCGCCGTCGGGCGTACCGGTGCCCGAGGAGGCCGCCGGCGCCATTCGTCTCGAAGTTTCAGCCGAGGACGACAGCGGACGGCGCCTGCTCAGCGAAAGCTGGCCTCTTCACCGCACCGCCGACGCCTATCAGAAGTTCATGAAAACCTTCGAGCCGCTGCGAGCGTGGATCGACCGCGGCGAGCGGCTGACGGACGCCGATGCCTTCACCGCGCGGGTCCTCCTGATCCACCATTACCGCCGCGTTGTGCTCCGCGACCCGCTGCTGCCGACCGCGCTGTTGCCTTCGGACTGGCCGGGCAGGGCGGCCCGAATGCTGTGCGGCGAGATCTATCGCGCGCTGCTTCCCGCCTCCGAACAATGGCTTGACCGCCATGCGACCAATGAAAATGGGCCTTTGCCAAAGCCCGGCGCGGAACTTTCGAAGCGTTTCGGCGATCCGTAAATATGTTACAGAAATATATTGCATATCATAATTTATGTTATATATTGCCTCGCAACAAATACCGGGAGGTCCGCCATGTATACGCAGGCGCTCAATTCGTCCGAGGGCGAAGACCGTCACATTGAGGACGCTGAACGTGCCGCGCAGTTTCAGGCGCGCATCGACGCCGACGACCGCATCGAGCCGAACGACTGGATGCCGGCAGCCTATCGCAAGACGCTGACGCGGCAGATCTCCCAGCACGCGCATTCCGAAATCGTCGGCATGCTGCCCGAAGGCAACTGGATTACGCGTGCACCGTCGCTGCGCCGCAAGGCCGCGCTGCTCGCGAAGGTGCAGGACGAATGCGGCCACGGGCTCTATCTCTACGCCGCTGCCGAGACGCTCGGCACCTCGCGCGAAGAGCTGGTCGACCTGATGCTGGCGGGGAAAGCAAAGTATTCCTCGATCTTCAATTACCCGACGCTGACCTGGGCCGATATCGGCACCATTGGCTGGCTGGTCGATGGTGCGGCGATCATGAACCAGATCCCGCTGTGCCGCTGTTCCTATGGTCCCTATGCGCGCGCGATGATCCGCGTCTGCAAGGAGGAATCCTTCCATCAGCGCCAGGGTTTTGAGATCATGCTGACGCTGTGCCGCGGCACGGCCGAACAGAAAGCAATGGCGCAGGACGCGCTGAACCGCTGGTGGTGGCCGGTGCTGATGATGTTCGGTCCGCCCGACCAGGCCAGCCAGCACTCGGACACCTCGACCAAGTGGAAGATCAAGCGCTTCTCCAATGACGAGCTGCGGCAGAAATTCGTCGACGCTACCGTGCCGCAGGCGCAATTCCTGGGGCTGACGATTCCCGATCCCGGCATGAAGCAGAACGCGAACGGAAACTGGGAATACAGCGCGATCGACTGGGAAGAGTTCAAGCAGGTGCTGGCCGGCAACGGCCCTTGCAACCGCGATCGCCTCGCCGCACGGCGCAAGGCGCATGACGACGGCGCCTGGGTGCGGGATGCCGCGCTCGCTTACGCCGAGAAGCGCCGGCAGCGCGCCACATTGCAAGCCGCAGAGTAGGGAGACCTCTTAGATGGCAACGCCGAATATTCCGCTCTGGGAAGTTTTTATCCGCAGCCGCAACGGGTTGGCGCACAAGCATGTCGGCTCGCTGCACGCCACCGACGCCACACTGGCGCTGCAGGCCGCGCGCGACATCTACACCCGCCGCGGCGAGGGCCTCTCGATCTGGGTGGTGCCGTCGAACGCAATCACCGCGTCCGATCCGTCCGAAAAGGGCATGATGTTCGAACCGGCGGAATCCAAGATCTACCGGCACCCGACGTTCTACGACGTGCCCGATGAAGTCGGGCATATGTAAGCCCTTCCGTCATTGCGAGCGCAGCGAAGCAATCCATCGCGCCGCAAAGCAAGTCTGGATTGCTTCACTGCGCTCTCTTGCACAAACGCTTTGCGTTTGTCGCAGGCAATGACGACTTAGACCCGGGTTGGACCATATGACCGTCGCCAACATCTCCGTCTCCGAAACCCCGCTGGTGCTCTACACCCTGCGCCGCGCCGACGATGCGCTGATTCTTGGCCATCGGCTGTCCGAATGGTGCGGCCATGCGCCGATGCTGGAAGAGGACATGGCGCTCGCCAATATGGGCCTCGACCTGCTCGGCCAGGCGCGCGAGCTCTATGCCTATGCCGCCAAGGTCGAGGGCAGGGATAACGACGAGGACAAGTTCGCCTACCTGCGCGACGTCAGGCAGTACCGCAATCTGCTGCTTCTGGAACAGCCGAATGGCGATTTCGCCCGCACCATGGTGAGGCAGTTTTTCTATGCGACGTTTACCGACCTCTATTGGCGCGCGATGATGCGCTCCACCGACGCGACGCTGGCGGCGATCGCGGCGAAGTCGGAAAAGGAAAGCGCCTATCATGTCAGGCATTCCTCGGAATGGATCGTCCGTCTCGGCGACGGCACCGAGGAAAGCCACGCCCGCGCGCAAGCCGCGATCGACGAACTCTGGGCCTTTACCGGCGAGATGTTTGTCGTCGACGACAGCGAGCGCGGCCTGATCGACGCCGGCATCGCGATCGATCCTGCGCCGTTGCATTCGCAATGGCTGAAGACCATTGCCGGCGTTGTCAGCGAGGCGACGCTTGTTTTGCCGAAGAATGACTGGATGCAGCAGGGCGGCCGCAGCGGCCGGCACAGCGAACATCTCGGCCATCTGCTCAGCGAACTGCAATCGATGCCGCGGACCTTTCCGGGGGCGACATGGTAGCGGCGGTTCTCAGCGACAGCGATCTGCGCCGCCGCGCCTGGGACGCGGCCTCTACGGTCGTCGACCCCGAAATCCCCGTGCTGACCATCGCCGACCTCGGCGTATTGCGCGAGGTCGAGGTCCATGACGGCCGCGTCGAGGTCGCGATCACGCCGACCTATTCGGGCTGTCCCGCCATGAACATGATCGCGCTGGAAATCGAGCTGGCACTGGAGCGCGCCGGTATCGCGCGGCCGACCATCCGTACCGTATTGTCGCCCGCCTGGACCACGGACTGGATGAGCGAGGATGGCCGCAACAAGCTCAGGGAATACGGCATCGCCCCGCCGCAAGCCTCAAATTCGCGCCGCGCGCTGTTCGGCGAACAGCAGGTCGCCTGTCCGCAGTGCGGCTCGCAAAACACGGAGCTGCTGTCCGAATTCGGCTCGACCTCCTGCAAGGCGCTGTGGCGCTGCAAGGCCTGCCGCGAACCCTTCGATTATTTCAAGTGTCATTGATCATGTCGCACGCCCCGCGCTTTCACCGTCTTGCCGTCAACGACCTCCGCCGCGAAGCCGCTGACGCGGTATCGATGACGTTTACGATTCCGAGGGAGCTGGAAGACGACTACGGCTTCACGCCGGGGCAGTATCTCACGCTGCGCACCACCATGGACGGGGAGGAAGTACGCCGCTCCTATTCGATCTGCTCCGGCCCTGACGACGGCGAGTTGCGCATCGCGGTGAAGAAGGTTGATGGCGGGGCGTTCTCGAACTGGGCCGCCGATGAATTGAAGGCAGGTGACGAACTCGATGTGATGACGCCGACCGGCCGCTTCGGCATCGCCCATGCGCCTGACGCGGCGCGGATCTATGTCGGCTTTGCCGCCGGAAGCGGCATCACGCCGATCCTTTCGATCGTGAAGGGCGTGCTTGCGCGCGAACCGAGCAGCCGCTTCTTTTTGTTCTATGGCAACCGCTCGACATCGAACATGCTGTTCCTCGAAGAGCTGGAGGAACTGAAAGACCGCTTCATGCAGCGGCTATCGCTGTTCCATGTCATCTCGGGCGAAGAGCAGGATATTCCGATCCTGCACGGCCGCCTCGACGGCGAAAAGGTGCGCGTGCTGCTGCGCTCGCTGGTGCCGGCCGCGAGCGTCGACCACGTCTTCATCTGCGGTCCGATGGGCATGAGCGAGGAGATCGAGGCGACCTGCCGCGCGATCGGCATCGCCGAGGATCGCATTCATGTCGAGCGCTTCGTCTCGGAATTCGGCGGCAAGCCGCGGCCGAAGAAGATCATCGAAGCGTCCGCGCCGCCCAGGGCGATGGCCTCGCTGATTATCGACGGCAAGCGCCGCGAGGTTCCGGTCGCCGAAGAAGAATCCATTCTCGATGCCGCGCTGCGCGCCGGCATGGATCTGCCGTTTGCCTGCAAGGGCGGCATGTGCTCGACCTGCCGCGCCAAACTGGTCGAAGGCGACGCCCGGATGGAGGTGAATTATTCGCTGGAGCCGTGGGAATTGAAGGCGGGCTTTATCCTGACCTGTCAGGCGCGGCCATGTTCGGACAAGGTGGTAGTGGACTACGACCATGTATGATGAATCGCGGGATCGTTGACACCTCGGGTGCTTGGTCCCAACACTGATTACGTAAAGAGGCCTGCTTAAACAGGCCCGTGCGCACAAGGAGAGAACGTCGTGGAACCGTCTCGCAGAGCGGGCAACCCGCTATGAACGTCGCGCTTTCGCCCGACGAAATCGCCCGCGCCTGCGCGGATGCGATGTGGAACGAAGACGACGCCAGCAAGGGCCTCGGCATGAAGATTGTCGAGGTGAAGCCCGGCTTTGCGACGTTGACGATGACGGTCGAACCGCACATGGTCAACGGCCAGCGCATCGCCCATGGCGGCTTCATCTTCCTGCTGGCGGATTCCACCTTCGCCTTTGCCTGCAACTCCCGCAACGAGCGCGCGGTCGCCGCGCAATGCGACATCGCCTTCATCCGGCCGGGCAAGCTCGGCGACATGCTGGTCGCCACCGCGCGGGAAATTTCGCGCAGCGGCCGGTCCGGAATCTACGACGTCCGCGTTACGGCAGGCGAGGTCGTGATCGCCGAGTTCCGCGGTCACTCCCGCACCATCGCCGGGACGTGGCTGCCGAGTGCGGACAACGCGGCTACACCAAAATAGCGAGGGGAACGCGCCATGGCCTTGGCAAGATTGAAATCCAGCGGAAGCGGTTACAGCGCTGAATTGGACGAGGCCGAGCGTGCCTCGCGTGACGAGATCATGGCGCTGCAGACCAAGCGTCTCGCCTGGTCGCTCCAGCACGCCTACGACAATGTCGCGCATTACCGCAAGGCATTCGATGCGGCCGGCGTCCACCCATCCGATTTCAGGCAACTCTCCGATCTCGCCAAATTCCCGTTCACGGTTAAAACCGACCTGCGCGACAATTACCCCTTCAACATGTTCGCCGTGCCGCGCGAAAAGCTGGTGCGGGTGCACGCCTCCTCCGGCACCACGGGCAAGCCGATCGTGGTCGGCTATACGCAAGGTGATATCGACATCTGGGCCGACGTGATGGCGCGCTCGATCCGCGCCGCCGGCGGGCGCACCGGCATGCTGATGCACAACGCCTATGGTTACGGCCTGTTCACCGGCGGCCTCGGGGCGCATTACGGCGCCGAAAAACTCGGCTGCACGGTGGTGCCGGTTTCCGGCGGCATGACCGAGCGGCAGGTGCAACTGATCAACGACTTCAGGCCTGACATCATCACGGTGACGCCGAGCTACATGCTCGCGATTCTCGACGAGTTCAAGCGACAGGGCCTTGACCCGCGCAAATCGTCGCTGAAGTTCGGCATCTTCGGCGCCGAGCCCTGGACCAACGCGATGCGCGCCGAGATCGAGCAGGCCTTCGACATGGACGCGACCGATATTTACGGCCTGTCGGAAGTGATCGGTCCCGGCGTGGCGCAGGAATGCGTGGAGAGCAAGGACGGCCTGCACGTCTGGGAGGATCATTTCTATCCCGAGGTGATCGATCCCGAGACCGGCGCGGCGCTGCCCGATGGCGAGAAGGGCGAGCTGGTCTTCACTTCGCTGACCAAAGAGGGCTTTCCGATCATTCGTTACCGCACGCGCGACCTGACGCGGCTGCTGCCCGGCACGGCGCGGCCGGGCATGCGGCGCATGGAGAAGGTGACGGGGCGTTCCGACGACATGATCATCCTGCGCGGCGTCAACGTATTCCCGACCCAGATCGAGGAGGCGTTGCTCGCGACCGACTGGTGCGGCGGCCATTTCATCATCGAACTGACGCGCGAGGGCCGCATGGACGAGATGACCGTGCTCGCCGAAGCCCGCCCCGAAAGCTGGGACGGCAGCGGCCTGCACGCGCATGCCGAAAAGGTCTCGGTCTTCATCAAGAACACCGTCGGCATCACCGCGCGCATCAGGGCCGTAGCCCCGGATACGCTGGAGCGCTCGCTCGGCAAGGCGAAACGTGTTTACGACAAGCGGCCGAAAGGGTAACTCCTGCTTGAACGAGAAAGCAGGAAGGCTGTGATGTCGGTTGCCAAAGACGCTAGTCCCGTTGCGGTCCAGGCCCGCTGCGTGCGCCTGCCGGCGAAGGCTGCCGACGCCGCTTCGGTTGCACCCGTGATTGAAACGCACCCGCTCTCGCGCGGCGAAAACGAGCTGCTGATCGAGGTCAAGGCCGCGGCGGTCAATCCGTCGGACGTGAAGGCCGCGACCGGGCTGATGCCCTATGCCGTATTCCCGCGCACACCGGGCCGCGACTATGCGGGCGTTGTGATCGACGGTCCGGCGGGGTGGATCGGGCGCGAGGTGTTCGGCTCGTCCGGCGATCTCGGCATCCGCCGCGACGGCACCCATGCCACGCATCTCGTGATCGAGGCGGAAGCGGTGGTCGAGAAGCCGAAGAGCATTTCGTGGGAAGAGGCCGCCGGCATCGGCGTGCCATTCGTCACCGCGATGGAAGGCTTGCGCCGCGCCGGCATCCCGAAGGCGGGCGAGACCGTACTGGTGATGGGCGTCAACGGCAAGGTCGGGCAGGCGGCGGTGCAGATCTCGAGCTGGCACGGTGCGAGGGTTATCGGCGTCGTGCGCCGGGCCGAGCCGTATGAGGGGCATTCCAATTCGCAGGTCGAGGTCATCGACGCCTCCGCGACCGACGTCGCGGCGCGGGTGCGCGAACTCACCGGCGGCAAGGGCGCCGACATCGTCTTCAATACCGTCGGCGATCCCTATTTCGAGGCCGCGCACAAATCGCTTGGCTTGCGCGGGCGGCAGATCCTGATCGCCGCGGTGGACCGCATCGTGCAGTTCAACATCCTCGAATTCTATCGCGGCCAGCACACTTACGTGGGCATCGATACGCTCGGCCTGTCGTCGGTCGCAACCGGCGCGGTGCTGAGAGAGCTCGGTCCCGGCTTCGCCGGCGGACATCTCAAGCCGTTTCCGATCAGGCCGAATGCGATCTATCGGCTGGAGCAGGCCAGGGCCGCCTTTATCGCGGTGGCCGGGTCGTCGCGCGATCGCGTCATCCTGCGTCCCTGGGCATAGGCCTTCACGCACCGCCGTCTTCCAATTTTGCGTGCGAAACAAATCTCTCCCATTCTCATCAGGGGCAGCGATTTTGTTCCACCGGCGGAGGGGCGAACGAGAGATTAATTCTCTGCATCGGCAGGCGGTGGACGCCCCCATGCTTCCAACGTAATAGCAGCACGGAAATTGCTTCCTATTTATGCGGTGACGGCCGTGTGGCCGCGCGGGAAAACTGGGAAAAGCCGGTGCTGGACAGTGGCAATATCGTCGTCATCAGCGGACTGCTGATCGGTCTCGTCTATGGATCGGTCGGATTGTTGAGCGGGTTTTGCCTGCTCTCCGGCCTGCGGGGTTTTTGGGCGGAAGGCGATGGCCGGCTGGTACGCACCTACGCGCTGGCGATCGGCGTGGCTGTCGCAGGGACGCAGTTGCTGGCGGCGGCAGGGCTCGCCGATATCGGCAAGTCGATCTATTTGCAGCCATCCTTCTCCGCGCCGGTGATGTTCTTCGGTGGCCTGTTGTTCGGCTACGGCATGGTGCTGTCGAACGGCTGCGGTTCACGCGCGCTGGTGCTGCTCGGGCGCGGCAATCTCCGTTCCTTCGTGGTGGTCGTCGTGCTGGCGATCTTTGCCCAGATGACGCTGAAGGGCCTGATCGCGCCGGCGCGTATCGCGATGGTCGGCGCGTCGCAGACCACGGCCACGGTGAACTCGGTGCCCGCGATGTTTGCGGCGGCAGGCTTGAGCGCGACGGCCGCGCGCATGCTGGCCGCCTCGATCATCTCGGCGGCGCTGATCATCTTCGCCTTTGCCCATCCCGCGTTCCGGCGTTCGCCGGGGCAAGTCGCCGCGGGGCTCGTGGTCGGCCTGCTGGTGGCGGGCGGCTGGTTTGCCACCGGCTATCTCGGCGCCGATGATTTCAACCCGACGCCGGTGACCTCGCTCACCTTCATTGCGCCGATCGCGGACGCACTTCAATATGTCATGCTGTCGACGGGTTCGACGCTGAACTTCGGCATCGTCACGGTGTTCGGCGTGCTCGCCGGCAGCCTCGTCACGGCGCTCCTGACCGGGCGTTTCCATCTCGAAGGCTATCAGTCGCCGCGCCACATGCTGCGCTCGGGTGCCGGTGCGGCGCTGATGGGCGCAGGTGGCGTAATGGCGTTCGGCTGCTCGATCGGGCAGGGCCTGACGGGATTTTCCACGCTGGCGCTGGCCTCGCTGATCGCATTCTCAGGCATTCTCGTCGGCACCGCCGCCGGCCTGCGCGGCGCGCTCCGTGTCCGCCCACTGGCGGCGGCTTAATCCGCCGCCTTCGTCACGATACGGATTTCCGAGGTGAGGGTGCGGTGCACCGGGCACTTGTCGGCGATTTCCATCAGTCGCTTGCGCTGATCGGCGTCGAGCGCGCCCTCGATCGAGATCACGCGGTCGATCTGGTCCAGCATGCCCTCGCGGGTCTCGCATTCAGCGCAATCCTCCGCGTGAATCTTGCTGTGCTTCAGCGTCACGGTGACGCGCTCGAGCGGCAGCGACTTGCGGTCGGCATACATCCGCATCGTCATCGAGGTGCAGGCGCCCAGGCCCGCCAGCACGAAATCATAGGGTCCGGGTCCGCTATCCTGGCCGCCGACGGCAATGGGTTCATCCGCCAGCATCTGATGCGGACCAGTCATCACCGTTTGCTGGAACTTGCTGTTGCGGGTCTCGCGCACCACGACGTTGCGCGGGGTCTCGCTCGCGGCAGCGGCGGGCTGTGCTGCGACAGGCTCGATATAGCGTTCGACCCAGGCGGCGATGACGTCGGCGACATAGGCTGCGTCACGCTTGCCGCTCAACAGGTGATCGGCCCCCGCCAGCGAAACAAAGCTCTTGGGATGTTTGGCCGCGACGAAGATCTTCGTTGCATTGTCGATCCCGACGGTGTCGTCGGTCGGCGACTGCATGATCAGCAGCGCCTTGTGAAGTTTCGCGACATGCGCCATCAGGCCATGCTCGGCGATATCGTCGAGGAATTCGCGCTTGATGTGGAACGGCCGCCCGGCGAGCTGGACTTCCACTCTGCCATGCTTGCGGATGTCTTCGATGCGATCCTTGAACAGATGGGTGACATGGACGGGATCGGAGGGCGCGGCGATCGTCACGACGGCTTTCGCATCCGGAATCTTTTCTGCGGCGGCGAGGATCGCTGCGCCGCCGAGGCTGTGCCCGATCAGAATTGCCGGCGCCCCGCGCGTTTCACGCAGATGGTCGGCGGCGCGGACAAGATCGGCGACGTTGGAAGTGAAGGTCGAATTTGCAAATTCGCCCTCGCTGGAGCCGAGCCCGGTAAAATCGAAACGCAGGACCGCAATGCCCTTGGCGGCCAGCGCAGTCGCGATGCGTTTTGCGGCCAGCACGTCCTTGCCGCAAGTGAAGCAATGCGCGAACAGCGCGTAGGCCTGCAGCGGTCCATCCGGCGTATCCAGCGCAGCGGCAAGCTGGTGGCCGCCTTCGCCGGTGAATTGAAAGCGTTCGGTCGGCATGGCTGCCCCCTGGGTTCGTTCGGCGCTAGTCGCTTGAATATCTCTGTTCGGCCCAGGGGTCGCCGCGGTTGTGATAGCCGCGCACTTCCCAATAGCCCGGCGCATCCGCGGCCAGGAACTCGATGCTCTGCAGCCACTTCGCGCTTTTCCAGAAATAGAGATGCGGCACGACCAGCCGCACCGGGCCGCCGTGCTCCTGCTCGAGCGGCGCACCCGACCAGCTATGGACCAGGATGGCGTCCTCGGCGGCGAAATCCTCCAGCGCCAGATTGGTGGTGTAGCCGTCATGCGAATGCAGCACCACGAACCGCGCCTCGTCGCGCGGCCGGCAGGCATCGAGGAGGTCGCGCGTCGCCAACCCCTCCCACCGATTATCGTAGCGCGACCAGGTGGTGACGCAGTGAATGTCGGATATGAATTGGCTCTGCGGCTGCGCGGAAAACTGTGAGAAATCCCAGAAGATCGGATTTTCGACCGCGCCATAGACGTCGAGCCGCCAGCGCTCGCGCGAAATGTTCGGGGTCAATCCGAGATCGAGCGTCGGCCAGTCCTTCGTCAAATGCTGGCCCGGCGGCAGCCGCGCTTCCTCGGGCCGCGAAATCCTGCCGGTGAGGAATTTTCCCTCGCGCGCCCAGCGCGCCTTGCTGCGCGTCAGCTTGCTTTCCGGCGGCGGCTCGTTCTCGTTGGCCATATCGGAACCGGTCACTCGTGGCGATGCATTGCGGACGCATGCTTGGTGTCGCGCATCGTCGCATAGATGATGAGCGAGAGGAAGATCATGCCGCTGAGATAATAATAGAACCAGTCCTCATGCCCCAGTGTCTTGAAATAGAGCGCGACCGCCGGCGCAGTGCCGCCGAACAGCGACACCGTGATGGCATAGGGCAGGCCGACGCCGAGCGCGCGGACATTGGTCGGGAATAATTCGGCCTTTACCACGGCGTTGATCGAGGTGTATCCGGCGACGAACAACCAGGCGCCGCAGATCAGCAGGAAAGCCGCGAACGGTGACTTGACGTCTTTCAGCGTGCTCAGGATCGGGACCGTCGCCAGCGTGCCGGCCAGCCCAAAGAAGATCAGCAGCGGCTTGCGGCCGATGCGATCCGAAAGGGCGCCATAGATCGGCTGCAACAGGGTCGCGAAGATCAGCGAGCCGAAAATCACCATCGTGGTCTGATCCGCGGTGAGGCCGACCGACAGTTTGACGAAGGTCTGCATGTAGGTGGTGAAAGTATAGAACGCCGCGGTACCGCCGGCGGTGAGGCCGACCACCAGCAGCAGCTCGCGCGGATATTTCAGAAGCCCGCGGATCGAGCCGGTCGGCTTTGTCAGCTTTTTGGCTTCCTCGAACGCTTCCGTCTCTTGCAGGTTACGCCGCATGACGGCGGCGAAGATCGCGAGCAGGGCGCCGATCACGAACGGGATTCGCCAGCCCCAGTCCTTCAACTGTTCGGGCGTGAGAAAGACCTTCTGCAGCAGCAACAGCACCATGATCGCGGTGAGCTGGCCGCCGATCAAGGTCACATACTGGAAGCTGGAATAGAAGCCGCGATGCCGGGGGTCGGCGACCTCGGTGAGATACGTGGCGCTGGCACCGTATTCTCCGCCCAGGCTCAGCCCTTCGATGATGCGCGCCAGCGCCAGGATGGCGGGAGCGGCGATGCCGATGGTGGCATAGGTCGGCGTCACCGCAATGATCAGCGAGCCGAAGCACATGCAGACGACGGAGAGCGTCAGCGACAGCCGCCTGCCATATCGGTCGGCGATGAAACCGAACAGCCAGCCGCCGAGCGGACGCATCAGGAAGGTTGCCGCGAACAGCACCGCAGCGTTGAGCTGCTGCACCACGGGGTCGCTGTTCGGAAAGAACGCCGGCGCGAAATACAGCGCGAACGCGGTGTAGGCGTAGAAATCGTACCATTCGACGAGATTGCCGACCGAGCCGATGAAGATCGCCCTGATCCGCCGCTGCACGTCCTGGAGGTCGAGATGATCGTCGGCAGGCTTGATGGCTTGATCGGTCATGATCGGTCTCCGGGAGGGCGATCCACGATCCCTTTCTCCCGGATCAGTTCGCCACGCATAACAGCAGCTAACGGCGGCGGACCGCGTCGGTTCCCGAAATTGAACCGGAGAGCGCCGTGCCAGAAGGAAACGGCGTTCTCCAACCGCAGCTATTTGGGCGCCCGCGGATCGATCGGGGTCGTGCCGCGCATGCCCAGAATATCCTCAAGCACCTTGGCCCCCGCCAGCAACTGCGCCTCGCCGCGCGGCGGCGCCACCACCTGCAGCCCGACCGGCAGGCCGGAGGCGGTAAATCCGCATGGCAGCGACAGCGCGGGACAACACACCAGCGTGATCGCATAGACGATGCCGAGCCATTCGACGTAATTGTCGAACTTCTTGCCGGCGCATTCGGCGACGTAGCGGTTCTCGATCGGGAACGGCGGCACGATGGTCGCGGGCGCCAGCAGCAGATCGTATTTGTCGAAAAATTCCAGCGTGCGCGCGGTCATGGCGACGCGCTGCGCCTCGGCGCGTTCGAGCTGCTCGACCGTCAGCTTGAGGCCTTCCTCGATGTTCCAGATCACCTCGGGCTTGAGCAGGTCGCGCTTCGAGCGCAACAGCGCCGCCTTGGAGAGCGCAAAATCGAACGCGCGCAGCACGTGGAAACATTCATGGGCCTCGCGCAGGTCGGGATGGGCTTCCTCGACGATGGCGCCGGCTTCCGCAAAGCGCTGCGCGGCCTTGCGGGTGACGGCCGCGACTTCAGGATCGACCGGGGTGATGCCGAGATCGGGTGAATAGGCGATGCGCTTCGGCTTGCTGCCGGAACGGACGGCGGCGAGAAACGAATTCGGCAGCACGGGCAGCGACAGCGGATCGGCCGGATGTTCGCCGCTCATGGCATCGAGCAGAAGCGCGACGTCTTCGACATTGCGCGCCATAGGCCCTTGCTGGCCGAGATTGCGATCGACCGCCGCGACCACCGTGTGCGCGACGCGGCCGATGCTCGGCCGCAATCCGACGATGCCGCAGAAGCTGGCGGGGTTGCGTAAGCTTCCGCCCATGTCCGAACCATGCGCCAGCCACGCGGTGCCGGTGGCGAGCGCGACCGCTGCGCCACCCGAGGAGCCGGCGGCGGAGCGCGACGTATCCCAGGGATTACGCGTCGGGCCGAACACTTCGTTGAAGGTGTTGGCGCCGGCGCCGAATTCCGGCGTGTTCGACTTGGCGTAGATCACCCCGCCATTGTTTTCGAGATGCTCGACCAGGATATCCGACTTCGCCGGGATATTATCCTTGTAGATCGGCGACCCCTGCGTGGTCAGGACGCCTGCGACATTGGTCAGGTCCTTGATCGGGATCGGAAGGCCGGCGAGCATCCCGCGCTCGCTGGCCGGCTTCTTCATCAGCGCGGTGGCGTGCTTGCGGGCGCGGTCGAAGCACAGCGTCGGCAGCGCGTTGACCTTGCCGTCGACCTCGGCGATGCGTTTTTCCAGCACGTCGAGCAGGTCGAGCGGGGTGACTTCGCCCGATTTCAGTTTGCCGACGATGGCACACGCCGTCTCACGCACCAGCCCCTGATCCGCCACTTCGCACTCTCCGTTCGTTTCCGTTTCGTGGTCGCAGATGGTGCTGTAGAACATTTTCCGGCAAAGTGGAAACGCACCAGAGTCGTAGCCGACTGGAGATATCTGCATGACGACATTGTTTTCCGCGCTGGACTGGCGCGCGATGAGCCAGGAGGCGCGCGACCTCGGCCTCAATAACGGCGTCGCCGTGCCCGGCAGCGTGGAGATGGTGGCCGGCTGGGAGCAGCGGTCCGCTGAGATGCGCAAGCGTTTCCCCGGGCATCTCGACCTGCGGTATGGCCCGCGCGAGCGCAACCGGATCGATTTCCTCAAGGCGGGCGAACAGGCGCCGACGTTGCTGTTCATCCACGGCGGCTACTGGCAGGCGCGCGCCAAGGAGGTTTTCACGGTCTTTGCCGAGGGACCGATGGCGCATGGCATCAATGTCGCGCTGATCGGCTATACGCTGGCGCCGGAAGCGACGCTGGACGAAATCGTCGCCGAAATCCACGCCGGCATCGATTTCCTCACCGGGCAACTGCCCGCGCTTGGCGTCGCGGCCGAGGGCATCGTGGTGTCAGGCTGGTCGGCCGGCGGGCACCTGACCTCGATGGCGCTGTCGCATCCGAAGGTGAGGGCGGGGATGGCGATATCAGGCATCTACGATCTCGAACCCATCCGCCACTCCTACCTCAACGAAAAGCTGAGAGCCGATGCAGCAATCTCCCGCCGCAACTCGCCGATGATGCAGGACGGCGGCCCGCCAAAACCGCTGTCGCTGGTGGTGGGCAGCGCCGAACTGCCACTGTTGCGCAAGCAGACCGCCGACTTCGCCGGCCACCGCGCGCGATATGGATTGCCGGTGACGTACGAGGAAATTTCCGATGCGAACCACTTCACCATCATGTACGAGATGATGTCGCCAAAGGGGAGGATCACGACGCTGATCCGGCAGTTGTTCGAGCGGACGACGGGTTAGTCGTCATTGCACAGTCGCCCCCTCATGGCGAGGAGGCGCAAGCGCCGTTCGAATCCATGAGCTCCTCGCGGCCATCCTCAACGGATCGCTCCGCTATGCTCCGCAGATGAGGTCTCTGGCGTGTGCGAGCAGCCTAACCCCACCCCGCCGTGTGCCCGCCGTCCACCGTAAAGATCACCCCTGAAGTATATCCCGAGCGGTCCGACGCCAGGAACGCCATGAGGTCGCCGATCTCGCGCGCATGCGCGGGCCGGCCGAGCGGCATGCCTTTCTGGAACTCCTTGTAGCGGTTCTCGTCGCCGAACTGGTTCCTGGCCCGCGTCTTCAGCAGCGTGACATGGCGGTCGGTGCCGACCGGGCCGGGATTGATGCCGACCACGCGGATATTATCTTTGAGGCTCTTGCCGCCGAGCGCGCGGGTAAAGGCCATCAGCGCCGCATTGCCGGCGCTGCCGCAGATGTAATTGGCGTCGAACTTTTCACCGGCAGCACCAATGTCGTTGACGATGACGCCGTGCCCGCGCGCCTTCATCTGCGCATAGATCGCGCGAGTCAGGTTGATGTAGCCGAACACCTTTAGCTCCCAGGCGTGACGCCAGGTGGCCTCGTCGATCTTGTCGATCGAGCCGCCCGGAATGTCGCCGGCATTGTTGACGAGGATGTCGATATCGGCGGCTTCCTTGACGAGCCGTGCGATGTCCTCGCCCTTGCGCAGGTCGACGACATGGGCGGTCGCGCCGATCTGGTGGGCCGAGCGCAGCCGCTCCGCGAGGGCCTTCAACTGCTCGCCGTTGCGGGCGGCCAGCATGACGTCGCAGCCTTCTTCGGCAAAGGCTTCGGCCGCAGCCGCGCCAATGCCCTTGGAGGCGCCGGTGATCAGGACGCGTTTGCCGCGCAGGTGCAGATCCATGGGATTTCTCGCTTGGTTGGGGGAGGCAGGAACAGGGGGCGTAAATTGTTAGGCTTGCCGCGCCATGGCGGTCAACATTGCAGTGCAGCGTTGCGCAGGTGGCAAGTTTGGTCCATTGCAAGGCCATCAAATAACCGGCATTAGCCGCCTGACAAGACAACAAGGAAACTCTCGATGAGCGCCAAAAAGCAATATCGGATCGCGGTCATTCCCGGGGACGGCATCGGCAAGGAAGTAGTCCCGGAGGGCCTGCGCGTGCTGGAGGCGGCCGCGAAAAAGCACGGCGTGTCGGTTCATTTCGATCATTTCGACTTCGCGTCCTGGGACTATTACGAAAAGCACGGCGAGATGATGCCGGAGGACTGGAAGGCGAAAATCGGCAAGCACGACGCGATCTATTTCGGCGCGGTCGGCTGGCCGGCGAAAATCCCGGATCACATTTCCCTGTGGGGCTCGCTGATCAAATTCCGCCGCGAGTTCGACCAGTACGTCAATCTGCGCCCGGTGCGGCTGATGCCCGGCGTGCCGTCGCCGCTCGCCAACCGCAAGCCCGGCGATATCGATTTCTGGGTGGTGCGCGAGAACACCGAGGGCGAATATTCCTCGGTCGGCGGGCGCATGTTCCCCGACACCGACCGTGAGTTCGTGACGCAACAGACGGTGATGACGCGCATCGGCGTCGACCGCATCCTGAAATTCGCTTTCGATCTGGCGCAGTCACGCCCGAAGAAGCACCTGACCTCGGCGACAAAATCCAACGGCATCTCGATCACGATGCCCTATTGGGACGAGCGCGTGGAGGCGATGGCGAAGAATTATCCGAAAGTGAAGTGGGACAAGTATCACATCGACATCCTCACCGCGAACTTCGTGCTGCATCCCGACTGGTTCGACGTCGTGGTCGGCTCGAACCTGTTCGGCGACATCCTCTCCGATCTCGGCCCGGCCTGCACCGGCACCATCGGCATCGCGCCGTCGGGCAACATCAATCCAGAAGGCAATTTCCCATCGGTGTTCGAGCCGGTGCACGGCTCGGCGCCCGATATCGCCGGGCAGGGCATCGCCAACCCGATCGGCATGATCTGGTCGGGTGCGATGATGCTGGAGCATCTCGGCGAGAAGCAGGCTGCAGCCTCGATCGTCGGCGCGATCGAGCGCACGCTTGGCGAACGCACGCTGCGGACAAGGGATCTCGGTGGGAATGCGGATACGACGGCGTGCGGCAAGGCTGTGGCCGACATGGTGGAGTAGGGTCTCTTCGCCGGCGCGGATGGCTCTGCGGGCAGTTCGGATGCGGCGGTTTTGCCGCTGGCTTTGTGTACGGATCCCGGCGTAGCATCGCCGTGATCAGTCTGGCCGTTGTGAGCTGGTGCCCATGAGCGAGAGCGACGAGAGCCGGTATCGGCTTCAAGCAATCCTCGATACGGCGGTCGATGGCATCGTCACCATCGATGAGCGCGGGATCATTCAGAGCGCGAATTCAGCCATTAGCAGGATCTTCGGGTGGGCGGCGGATGAGTTGGTGGGCCAGAACGTTTCGATACTCATGCCACCTGCCCATGGCCGTCAACACGACGAATATATTGCACGCTATCTTCGGACGGGTGAGGCGCGGATTGTCGGGATCGGGCGCGAGCTTGAGGCGCTGCGGCGGGATGGTTCCATCTTCCCGATAGAATTGGCCGTGAGCGAGGTACGCGGAGAGGACGCACGGTACTTCACCGGCATTATCCGGGATATCAGTGAGCGCAAGCGGGCGGAGGATGGGCTCCGCGAGAGCCAGGCGCGCATTCAGGCCATTCTGGATACCGCGGTGGACGGCATCCTGACGATTGACGACCGTGGCGTGATCGAGATTGCCAACCGGGCTGCCGGTAAACTGTTCAACTACGACCCTGCAGAACTGGTCGGCCGTAACGTGTCGCTGTTGATGCCCGCGGCTCATGGCAAGGTCCATGACGCCTACATCGAGCGATATCTCCGGACAGGCGAAGCGCGCGTTATCAGCATCGGCCGGGAAGTGGAGGGCCTGCGGCGCGACGGCTCGGTTTTCCCGGCAGAGCTGGCTGTCAGCGAGGTCCATTTCGGGGACAAGCGGCGGTTTACAGGCATCGTCCGCGACATCACAGCCCGCAAAAAGGCAGAGGAAGCCCTGCTGCGGGCCGACGCCTTGAAGGACGAGTTTCTTGCCAATACTTCGCATGAGCTTCGCACGCCCCTCAACGGCATCATCGGGATCGGCCAGTCGATCCTGGACGGAGCAGCCGGACCACTTACCGACCAGCAACGACACAACCTTGGAATGATCGTCGCCAGCGGCCGGCGGCTTGCGAGCCTCGTCAATGATCTGTTGGACTTCTCGAAGCTGCGTCACGAGAAGGTCGAATTAAACCTTCGACCCACCGATCTTCATGCGCTTACGGAACTTGTCCTTGCGATTTCGCGTTCTTTGGCAGGCAAGCGTCCCGTGCGGCTTTTCAACCGGATCGATCCGAAAATCCCCCTGGTTGAGGTTGACGAGGATCGCGTGCAGCAAATCCTGTTCAATCTGGTCGGTAACGCGATCAAGTTTACGCCGGCAGGCGTTGTCGAGGTCTCTGCGGCAATTCGCGACGATCGGCTGCATTTGACAGTAAGCGACACCGGCGGCGGTATCGCCGCCGACCGGTTCGAGACAATCTTCGAGTCGTTCTCGCAGGGTGATGGCTCCGTCGCGCGTGAGCAGGGCGGTACGGGTCTGGGGCTGGCCATAAGCAAGCAACTGGTGGAGATGCATGGCGGCACAATCCGGGTGGAGTCGGAAATTGGCGTCGGCTCGCGCTTTTCGTTCTCTGTTCCGCTAAGCTTGACCACGCGGGCGATGGTTACGCTCGACGACAGGTTGACCGAAACCGTCGGTCAGGTCCTGGCGGACGTTGACTTGGACCGGAAGGTAGCGCCAAGCGCGCCGTCATCGGCCGGCCGTGGGTACCGCATACTGGTGGTGGACGACGAGCCTGTAAACGTTCAGGTCGTGGAGAATTTTCTGACGCTCGCAAAATATGACGTCGTCACCGCGGCGGACGGACAGAAGGCGCTTGACTATCTGAGCACCGGCAACCGCTGCGACATCGTTCTGCTCGATGTAATGATGCCGAAGCTTTCGGGCTTTGAGGTATGTCAGCGTATTCGCGAGCGGTACACGCCCGCGGAATTGCCGGTAATCTTGCTGACGGCCAAGAACCGCGTCTCCGACCTCGTAAGCGGATTTGAGGCTGGCGCGAACGATTATCTGACCAAGCCGTTTGCCAGCGACGAACTCATGGCGAGGGTTAGTGTGCATCTCGAACTCGCCAAGATTAACGATAGCTACGCCCGCTTCGTGCCCCGGCAGTTTCTTGAACAGTTAGGCAAGGCCCGCATTATTGATGTATCGCTCGGCGACCAGGTCCAGCGCGAAATGACCGTGCTGTTCTCCGATATCCGCAACTTTACCCGCATGTCGGAAAGCATGACCCCGGCGGAGACCTTCAAGTTCATCAACCAGTATCTTGGCGCGATGGAGCCCGCCATCTCAGGCAACAATGGTGTCATCGACAAGTATATCGGCGACGCCGTGATGGCGCTCTTTCCAGGTCGGGCCGACGACGCCGTCCATGGCGCGTTGGAGATGATCCGTCGGTTGGCGACCTGGAACGCGCAGCGGGTCGAAAGAGGTGAGCCACCAGCCATGATCGGTATCGGCCTGCACACGGGAAATCTGATGCTGGGAACAGTGGGCGTGCATGATCGAATGGATACGACCGTCATATCTGACGCGGTCAACCTGGCCTCTCGCGTCGAGAGTCTTACCAAGACCTATCGCGTGCCCTTGATCATTACCGAGGAAACTTACCAGGCGCTGCACAAGCCGGCTGCAATTTCAGTTCGCCGCATCGATCGGGTTCTCGTCCAGGGTAAATCGCAGCCCGTCGTGCTCTATGAGGTTATGGATGCCGACGACCGCTTGGCCCGACTTTCGAAACAGCGAACGCTCGCGGACTTCGAGGCGGGGCAGGCTTGCTACGAGAGGCGGGACTTTCCGGGTGCCATCGATTATCTTCAGCGAAGTCAGGACTTGCGATCCTTCGGACACAGTTGTCGAAGTTCTGCTTGAACGCGCGCGCCGTTTTTCCGATGATGCAGAAGCGTGATCGTGAGATCGCCGAAATTCGCGACTGAGATTCACACCACTTTTGACAGCGCAGCTACCTTTTCACAATCCTTCGGCAATGCTCCCACGCCGCGCGCATCAAATTCTCGCTCGCTTCGGGCGTGCGGAATGCCGAATGCGCCGACAGCGTGACGTTCTCCAGTTTCGTCAGCGGATGATCCGCCGGCAGCGGTTCGATGTTGAAGACGTCGAGGCCGGCATGGCGGATCTGGCCGGATTTCAGGGCGTCGATCATGGCTTCCTCGTCGACGATGGCACCGCGCGCGGTGTTGACGAGGATGACGCCGGGCTTCATCGCCTCGATGCAGGCGCGCGAGATCAGGCCGCGCGTTTCATCGTTGAGCAGGAGATGGATCGAGATAACGTCGCTCTCGGTCAGCAACTCGTCGAGATCGACGAACTCGACCTTCGGATGTTTCTTCGGCGACCGGTTCCAGGCGATGACGCGCATGCCACTGCCGAGCGCGATGCGCGCCACTTCGGCCGCGATGCCGCCGAAGCCGATCAGGCCCAGCGTCTTGCCCGTCAGCTGCATGCCGTCGTCGCGCAGCCAGTTGCCGGCGCGGATCCCGCGGTCCATCTTGGCGAGCCCCCGCGCGCCCTCCCACATCAGCGCAATGGCGCATTCCGCCACGGCGGTATCGCCATAACCCTTGATCAGATGTACTTCGATCCCGAGCTGGCCAAGCTCTTCCGGGTTCATGTAGCTGCGCGCGCCGGTGCCGAGAAACACGACGTGCTTCAGTCCGGCGCATTTCTTCGCGATGTCCGTCGGCAGCGCGGTGTGATCGACGATCGCGATCTCGGCGCCATCGAGTATCGCGGGATACTGATCCGAGGTGATGTCGGGGTTGCGGTGGATCAGCACCTTGGGATCTCCCGGCTTCTCCAGCCGCTCGAAGATCACGGCCAGCGATTCATTGGCGTCGACGAAAACTCCACGCATGGCATTTCCCCAAATTCTACTAATCAGGTTCTCTTTATCAGGATGCGACGCCGGCAAGCGCCAGCACGGTATGCATCAGCACATTGGCGCCGGCCGCGCAATCAGCCTGCGTGGCGTCTTCCAGTTCGTTGTGGCTGATGCCGTCCTTGCAGGGCACGAACACCATCGCCGCGGGGATCATGGTGTTGAGGTTGCAGGCATCGTGGCCGGCGCCGGAGGTGATGCGGCGATGCGAAAGTCCCAGCATCTTCGCGGCGTTCTCCACCGCGTCCACCAGTTTGGGATCGAAATGCGTCGGTGGCTTGCGCCAGATCAGATCGAACTGGACCTCGACCTTGCGCCGCGCCGCGATCTCGGCGATCGCGCTACGCAAATCCTTGTCCAGCGCGTCCATGATGGCGGCATCCGCGCTGCGGCAATCGACCGTAAAGGCGATCTCGCCGGGAATGACGTTGCGCGAGGGGTTGGCGATGACAGCCTCGCCGACGGTGCCGACGGCCTTCGGCCCGTGCTTTTTCGCAATCGCCTCCATCGCCAGCACGATTTCCGAAAGCGTCGCCAGCGCGTCGCGCCGCAAAGGCATCGGCGTCGACCCGGCATGGCTCTCGAAACCGGTGATCTTGCCGTCATACCACAGCACGCCCTGGCCGGAATTGACCACGCCGATGGTCTTGTTTTCAGCTTCGAGGATCGGCCCCTGTTCGATGTGCAGTTCGACAAATCCTGAGAATTTCTGCGTCCCAACCGGAGTAGCGCCGCGGTAACCGATGCTGTCCAGCGCCTGCGCCACCGTGACGCCCTCGGCATCCCGGCGCGACAAAATGTCGTCGGTGGTGAAGTCGCCGACGTAAGCCGCCGAGGCCATCATCGCCGGCGCAAACCGCGAGCCTTCCTCGTTGGTCCAGTTGCAGATGCAGATCGGCGTCTCGGTTTCGATCCCGGCATCGTTGAGCGTGCGGACCACCTCCAGCGCCGCCAGCGTGCCGAGCACGCCGTCATATTTACCGCCGGTCGGTTGGGTATCGAGATGGGAACCGAGGCCGATTGGCGCCTTCGACATGTCGCGGCCCTTGCGCAGGCCGAACATCGAGCCCAGCGCATCGACATGAACTTGCAGCCCCGCGGCCTCGCAAGCCTCCCGGAACCAGTCGCGCACCTGCTTGTCCTCGGGTCCGAGCGTCAGCCGGCGCACACCGCCTTTGGGGGTGGCGCCGAATTTGGCGGTTTCATGAATCGTGTCCCAAAGCCGGGCGGAATTGATTTGCAGGTTGGAGGCGATTTTTGTCATTGGCCGTTCCGGAGTTCAGACGATAGGCGAGACGCGCTTTTTCAATGACGCGCCTCGCGCGGCGCGTCAACAATGACGCCGCCCTGCGCGAGATTGGCGGCGAGTTCGGCCACGCGCTCCACCGCCACCGTATCGGGGGAGGCGAGCCAGCTTGCCGAAAACGTCAGTAGCGGCAGTTGCACGTTGGTCGACAGCAGTTGCAGCCGCCCGTCGGCCATTTCGCTCTCGACGATGGCGGTCGGGATCACGGCAATGCCGAGCCCTTCGATCGCCATGTGGATGACGGTCGCGATCGAAGCGCTGGCGTGCAGGCGGATCGGCGGCAGATCGGGGCGATTGAACAGGGAGCGCACCATCTCATAGGGCTGCGTCCGGCGCGAAAAGGTGATGATGGGAAATTTCGCCAGATCGTGCACCGTCAGTTGACGGTTGCGCAGTCCGAGCGACGGGCTGGCGAGAAAGCCGACCGGATAATCGCACAGCACGCGGTTGCTGATGCTCGGCGCGGTCAGCGGCCCGAGCACGAATGCGAGCTCGATTTCCTGCGCCAGCAGCCGGTTGCGCAAGTTCGAGGTGATGTCGACCTCGATCTCGAGCGAGAGGTTGGGATAGGCGTGATTGACGCTCTTGATCAGCTGCGTCAGCCAGGTGTGTACGATGGTCTCGGCGACGCCGAGCCGCAGCACGCCGCGCATCGCCGAGCGGTCGCCGATAACCGCCAGCATTTCCGAGCGCAACCCGATCAGCTTCTCGGCATAGACCATCAATTGGCGCCCGCTCGGCGTCGGCAGCACCATGCGGCGGTCGCGCTGCAGGAGCTTTACGCCCACCTCGCGTTCGAGTTGGGCGATCCGTTGCGAGATCGCGGGCTGGGTGGTGTTGAGCTTTTGGGCGGCGCCGCGGAAGCTGCCCAGCGTCACCACCCACATGAAGGTCTCAATTGCCTTGAAATCAGTCATGCACCCTCTGGCCGCAGATTGATAATTAGAATTTATCGAATTCGATTAGAAAAGACGATTAGACATTATCATAGCCATATGCGGGAGTGGATGTCGACAAGAATGGAAGCGGGGACAACGATGACCAGCTTGGCGAGGACGGCAACAGGCGGCCACGATACGGCGGATTTATCGCCGAGCGTCGCGGCCCGGCACGCCTGCCGGACCGGCATGGCCGATCACACGGCCGGCGTCGCCAACGGTTTCGTCCAGGGCAATCTTGCCATCCTGCCGGAAAAGCTCGCAGGCGCTTTCCATCGGTTCTGCCAGCTCAATCCCAAGCCGTGCCCGATCATCGGCATGTCCGACGTCGGCGATCCCCGCATTCCCGCGCTCGGCATCGACCTCGACATCCGCACCGACCTGCCGCGCTATCGCGTCTGGCGCGACGGCGAAATCGTGGAGGAGCCGACCGACATCATGGCGCACTGGCGTGACGATCTCGTCGCCTTCGTGCTCGGCTGCTCGTTCTCCTTCGAGGAGGCGCTGCTGGAGGAGGGTCTGCCGATCCGTCATATCGAGCGCGATGCTTCGCGTGCCGATGTTCCGCACCAGCATCGCCTGCAGCCCCGCGGGCCCGTTTGCCGGTCCGATGGTGGTGTCGATGCGGCCGTTCAAGCCGGCGGATGCGATCCGCGCGGTGCAGATCACCTCGCGTTTTCCCTCGGTGCACGGTGCGCCGGTTCATATCGGCTTGCCTGAGTCGATCGGCATTGCTGACCTCGCCAAACCCGACTATGGCGATCCAGTGCCGGTCGAGGCGGACGAAATTCCGGTGTTCTGGGCCTGTGGCGTGACCCCGCAATCGGTCATCCAGGCCGCAAAGGTGCCGTTCGCGATCACGCATGCGCCCGGATTGATGCTTGTGACCGATCTCAGGAACAAAGCGCTTGCCGTGCTTTGATGCAGCGGCTGCTGCTCATTGAGGCTTTACCCGAACCTTCGCCCGTTTCATCGCTAGTTGCCGACCAACAGAGGATATCGCCATGAACATCACGCGCAGAAATGTGCTGCTTGGAGCCACCGCCGCCGCAGCGCTCGGACCGATCGCAGCCCGCGCCCAGACTTCCGAAGTGGTGATCGGAGTGATCTATCCGTTCTCCGGCGCCAGCGCCCAGCAGGGCGTCGATGCCCAGAAATCGTACGAGACCGCGCTCGAAGTCATCAACAAGAATCACGATTTCGATCTGCCGCTGGCAAAGGGCGAAGGCTTGCCCGGCCTCGGCGGCGCCAAGATCCGCCTCGTGTTCGCCGACCATCAGGCCGACCCGCAGAAAGGCCGCGCCGAGACCGAACGCCTGATCACCCAGGAAAAAGTCTGCGCCGTCATCGGCACCTATCAGAGCTCGGTCGCCGTCACCGTCAGCCAGATCTGCGAGCGCTACCAGATTCCCTTCATCTCGGCGGACAACTCCTCGCCGAGCCTGCATAAACGCGGCCTCAAGTTTTATTTCCGCGCCGCTCCGCATGACGAGATGTTCTCGGCCGCGATGTTCAATTTCTTCGACACCATGAAGAAGAAGGGCACCAAGATCGAGACGCTGTCGCTGTTCCATGAGGACACCATCTTCGGTACCGATTCCGCCAACGCCCAGCTCAAGCTGGCGACCGATCGCGGCTACAAGGTCGTCTCCGACATCAAGTATCGCTCCAACTCGCCGTCCCTGTCGGCGGAAGTGCAGCAGCTCAAGACCGCGAATGCCGACGTGCTGATGCCCTCGAGCTACACCACCGACGGCATCCTGCTGGTCAAGACCATGGCCGAGCTCGGCTACAAGCCGAATGCGATCGTCGCCCAGGACGCCGGCTTCTCCGAAAAGGCGCTTTACGACGCGGTCGGCGACAAGCTCGAAGGCGTGATCTCGCGCGGCAGCTTCTCGCTCGACCTCGCCGCCAAGCGGCCGATGGTCGGCAAGATCAATGCGATGTTCAAGGAAAAGTCGGGCAAGGATTTCAACGACCTGACGTCGCGACAGTTCATGGGCCTGATCGTGATGGCGGAAGCCATCAACCGCGCCAAGTCGACCGACGGCGAGAAGATCCGCGCGGCGCTGGTCGCGACCGACATTCCGGGCGAGCAGACCATCATGCCCTGGAAGCGCGTCAAGTTCGACGAGTTCGGCCAGAACAACGACGCCGACCCGGTGCTGCTGCAATATATCGGCGGCAAGTTCGTCACCATCTTCCCGCCGCAGGCCGCCATCGCCGAAGCCGTCTGGCCGATGAAGTAGGCCGACAGCGCGGGGGCGGGGGACGGGACATGAGAGTTGAGACCATTCAGGGACTGTTGCCCTTCGTCATTGCCTGCGACAAACGCGAAGCGTTTGCGCAAGGGAGCGAAGCGACGAAGCAATCCATTCTTTCTTTTCGCGGCACGATGGATTGCTTCGCTTCGCTCGCAATGACGAGCGGGGAGCGACAGTCGTGACCGCCGAAACCATCATCCAGAGCCTGGCGAGCGGCCTTCTCATGGGGCTGCTCTACGGTCTCATCGCCGTCGGCCTGGCGTTGATCTTCGGCCTGATGGACGTCGTCAACTTCGCCCATGGCGAATTCCTGATGATCGCGATGTACGCGACGTTCTTCCTGTTTGCGTTCTTCGCGATCGACCCGTTGCTGTCGGCGCCGCTGGTCGCGGCGGCGCTGTTCGTGTTTGGCGCCGTGGTCTATCTATTGATTGTGCGCTTTGCCGTGCGCGCGAAAGCCAACGCCGGCATGGTGCAGATCTTCTCCACGTTTGGACTGGCGATCGTCATGCGCGGCCTCGCGCAGTATTTCTTCACGCCGGACTACCGCAGCGTCACGCATTCATGGCTTGGCGGCAAGACCGTCTCGGTGGCCGGCATTTTCCTGCCGGTGCCGCAACTGGTCGGCGCCCTGGTCGCGATCATAGCCTTCGGCGCGCTCTATCTCTTCATCAACCGCACGGATTTCGGCCGCGCGCTCGAAGCGACCCGCGAGGACGCCGGAGCGGTGGCGCTGGTCGGCATCGACAAGAACAGGGTGTTCGCGCTGGGCTGGGGCCTTGGCGCGGCGCTGGTGGGGCTGTCAGGCGCAGTCATGGCGATGTTCTTCTACATCTATCCGGATGTCGGTGCGTCGTTCGCGCTGATCGCCTATGTGACGGTAGCGCTCGGCGGCTTCGGCAGCGTGTTCGGCGCGTTCGCCGGCGGCATCATCGTCGGCCTCGTCGAGGCGACGACCGCTTTGATCCTGCCGCCCTCGCTCAAGGCGGTCGGCATCTATGCGGTCTATCTCCTTGTCGTCTTCATCCGGCCGCGCGGCCTGTTCGGGTCGATGTGATGGATACGAATTTCGCCAGAAGCCGCCGCCGCGACCTCATCGTCGCACTCTGTCTTGCCGCGGTCGCGGCCATCGTGCCGCTGTTCGTCAAGGACGTCTACGTCCAGAACATCATGGTGCTGACGCTGATGTGGGGCGCGCTGTCGCAGAGCTGGAACATTCTTTCCGGCTATTGCGGCCAGATTTCGCTCGGCCACGCGCTCTATTTCGGAGTCGGGGCCTATACCACGGCATTGCTGTTCACCAAGTTCGGCGTGTTGCCGTGGTTCGGCATGATCGGCGGCGGCGTGATCTCCGCCATCATCGCGATGGGGCTCGGCTATCCCTGTTTCCGTCTGCGCGGGCATTATTTCGTCATCGCCACCATCGTCATCGCGGAGATCGGACTGCTGCTGTTCCACAACTGGGATTGGGCGGGCGCGGCAATGGGCATCGATATCCCCGTGCGCGGCGACAGCTGGCTCAAATTCCAGTTCACGCGCAGCAAACTGCCGTACTTCTACTTCGCGCTGGCGCTGGCCTGCGTCGCCTGGTTCGTCACCTGGTGGCTGGAAGATTCCAAATGGGGCTATTGGTGGCGGGCGGTAAAGGACAATCCGGATGCGGCCGAAAGCCTCGGCGTCGTCGTGTTCAATTCCAAGATGGGGGCGGCGGCGGTCTCGGCGTTCCTGGTCGCGATCGGCGGCAGCTTCTATGCGCAGTTCGTTTCCTACATCGATCCTGAAAGCGTCATGGGTTTCCAGTTCTCGCTGCTGATGGCGCTGCCTGCGGTGCTGGGTGGCATCGGAACGTTGTGGGGGCCGATGCTGGGCGCGGTGATCCTGATCCCGCTCACGGAACTGACGCGCTCCTTTATCGGCGGCTCGGGCCGCGGCGTCGACCTGATCGTCTATGGCGGACTGATCATCGCAATTTCGCTGGCGCGGCCGCAGGGCCTGGTCGGACTGTTTGCGCTGGGGCGTAAGGAGGCGGCGCGATGACGGCGCCGCTTCTGGAAACCCGCGGCGTCTGGCAGCGTTTTGGCGGCCTGATTGCCAACAGCGACGTCTCGATTTCGGTCGGGCGTGGCGAGATCGTTGGCCTGATCGGTCCGAACGGCGCCGGCAAGTCGACGCTGTTCAACCTGATCGCGGGCGTGCTGCCGCCCACGCAAGGCTCGATCATCTTCGACGGCCAGGACGTCACCGCATTGCCGGCGGCGGAACGCTGCCAGCGCGGAATCGGCCGCACCTTTCAGGTCGTGAAGAGTTTCGAGACCATGACGGTCATCGACAACGTCATCGTCGGCGCGCTGGTGCGATCAACCGTGATGCGCGATGCCCGCCGCAAGGCGCATGAGGTGCTGGAATTTTGCGGCCTCGGCCCGCGCGCCAACGTGCTGGCCAGCGATCTGGTGCCGTCCGAAAAGCGCCGGCTCGAGGTGGCCCGCGCGCTGGCGACCGAGCCGAAACTGTTGCTGCTCGACGAAGTGCTCACCGGGCTGACGCCGGTCGAGGCCAAGACCGGCGTCGAACTGGTGCGCAAGGTACGCGACACCGGCGTCACCGTGCTGATGGTCGAGCATGTCATGGAAATCGTGATGCCGCTGGTCGACCGCGCCATCGTGCTCGATCTCGGCAAGGTGCTGGTCGAGGGCAAGCCTGCCGACGTCGTGCGCGATCCGAAAGTCATCAGCGCCTATCTGGGGGATCGTCATGCTGTCGGTGCATGAAGTCACCACCGCCTATCAGGGCCTGGTCGCGATCTCTGCGGTCTCGATCGAAGTGGCAAAGGGCGAAATCGTTTGCGTCGCCGGCGCCAACGGCGCCGGCAAGTCGACGCTGTTGAAATCCATTGCCGGCGCGGAACGTCCGCGCTCCGGCACCGTGTCGTTCGACGGCGCCCGGATCGACGGCATGGCGCAGCACATCATCACCTCGCGCGGCATTGCCTATGTGCCGGAAAACCGCCGGCTGTTTCCGCGCCTGTCGGTGCGCGACAATCTGCGGCTCGGCAGCTACCTCTATCGCAGCGAAGCGAATCGCGAGGCGCCGCTCGATCTCGTGTTCCAGCTGTTTCCGCGCCTGCAGGAGCGGCTGGAGCAGCGCGCCGAAACGCTCTCGGGCGGCGAGCAGCAGATGCTGGCAATCGGCCGCGCGCTGATGACGCGCCCGCGGCTGCTGATGCTGGACGAGCCGTCGCAAGGCATCATGCCAAAGCTGGTCGATGAAATCTTCCAGGCCGTGAAACGCATCCGCGATGCGGGGATGACCGTGCTGATCGTCGAGCAGCGGATGTCGGAGTGCCTGGAAATCGCCGACCGCGCCTACATTTTGCAGACCGGCCGGGTGCTGATGCAGGGCAGCGCCGCGGAAATCAGCGTCAATCCGGATGTGCGGAAGGCGTATCTGGGGCTGTGATGCCGTGGGATGGGTTTCGCTGCGCTCTACCCATCCTGCGGGCGCCCTTCTTCCGGCAACTTTAACCCGAACGTCTTGCTCAAATCCTTTACCTGCTCCGGTGACAAATATCGCGGGTTCAGCCCGCGCAGCAGCAGATAGAGTTTCGCCGTCTCTTCCAGTTCCTCGATCGCATACACTGCTGCTTCCAGCGTATCGCCTGACACCACCGGCCCGTGATTGGCGAGCAGTACGGAGGAGTATTTCCCGGCCAGCCCCTTGATCGCATCGGCCACCGCGGGATCGCCGGGGCGATAATACGGCAGCAGCGCGGTGTGGCCGCACTTCATCAGGTAATAGGGCGTCATCGGCGGCAGCGCGGCGCTGGGGTCGATCTCGGGCAGCATCGACAACGCCACCGAATGGGTCGAATGCAGGTGCACCACGGCCCGCGCCGCAGTGCGTGTCTGGTAGAGTGCGGTGTGCAGCGGAACTTCCTTGGTGGGCGCGTCGCCGGATACCAGTTTTCCGTCGGGCCCGAGCCGCGACATCCGCGCCGGGTCGAGCGAGCCAAGCGAGGCGTTGGTCGGCGTCACCAGCCAGCCGCCGTCATCGAGTTTCACGCTGATGTTGCCCGAGGAGCCCGGCGTCAGCCCGCGCTCGAACAGTGAGCGGCCGAGGCGGCAGATTTCTTCGCGGATCCTTGTTTCGCTCATGCACATAGCCCGGTTTCCTCAACCTTTTCCCACGCTTTGGCAGCGCGGCCAAGCCGTGATACCCAGAGACAACGCCCGCCCGACCAGATGGCGGCCAGAATGAAACATTGGGGGACCGCCACATGCCAGAATCCGCCAAACCGCGTGTTGCCGTCATCGGGCTGGGCTCGATGGGGTTCGGCATGGCGACTTCGCTGCGCCGCGCCGGGCTCGAAGTGACCGGCTGCGACGTCTCGGCGGATTCGGTGGCGCGGTTCGTGGCCGATGGCGGCAAGGGCGCCGGCACGCCGGCGGAAGCCGCGAAAACGGCGGATATCGTCGTCAGCGTGGTCGTCAACGCCGCCCAGACCGAGACCATTCTGTTTGGCGCCAGTGGCGTCGCCGAAACCTGGGGCAAGGGCGCAGTGTTCATCTCCTCCGCCACCATGGACCCCGATGTCGCGCGGCGGCTGGCGAAGCAGCTTGGAAGCCACCGGGCGGCACTATCTGGACGCGCCGATATCGGGCGGCGCGCAGCGCGCGGCGCAGGGCGAACTCACCATCCTCGCATCCGGCAGCCCGGCGGCGTTTGCCAAGGCGCGCCCGGCGCTCGATGCGATGGCCGCAAAACTTTACGAGCTGGGCGACGACGCCGGCCAGGGCGCCGCGTTCAAGATGATCAACCAGTTGCTTGCCGGCGTCCACATCGCCGCCGCCTCGGAAGCGATCGCGTTCGCCGCAAAGCAGGGCCTCGACATCCGAAAGGTCTATGAGGTGATCACGGCGTCCGCCGGCAATTCCTGGATGTTCGAGAACCGCATGCCGCATGTGCTCGACGGCGACTACACGCCGCGCAGCGCGGTGGAGATCTTTGTCAAAGACCTCGGCATCATCCAGGACATGGCGCGCTCGCAGAAATTCCCGGTGCCGGTCGCCGCTGCTGCGCTGCAGATGTTCCTGATGACGGCCGCATCCGGCATGGGCCGCGACGACGACGCCTCGGTGGCGCGGATGTATGCCAAGGTCACCGGCACGCATCTGCCGGGTGAGCCGAAGTAGCAGCAAGATCAAAAAGGGGACGCTCCATGCCGCGCTTTGCCGCCAATCTCTCCATGATGTTCACCGAAGTGCCGTTCCTCGACCGTTTCGAGGCGGCGGCGAAAGCGGGCTTTACGTCCGTCGAATTCCTGTTTCCCTATGATCATCCGGCGGAAGCCGTCGGCGAGCGGCTGAAGCGTAACGGCCTGACGCAGGCGCTGTTCAATTTGCCGCCGGGCAATTGGGACGCCGGTGAAAAGGGCTTTGCCGCGCTGCCGGATCGCTTCGACGATTTGAAGCGAAGTCTTGACACGGCGCTGCCTTACGCCAAGGCGACCGGTGTCAAGCGGCTGCATCTGATGGCCGGCATCGCCAACCGGAGCGAACCGAAAGCGGTCGAGCAGTTCTACAAATCGGTGGCGTGGGCGGCGGAATTCTTCGCGCCCCATGGCCTCGACGTTGTGATCGAGCCGATCAACGCCCGCAATGTGCCGGGCTACTTTCTCAACGATTTTGGGTTTGCGCGCGACTTGATTTCCGAGCTGAAGATCCCGAACCTGAAACTGCAGTTCGACATCTATCACTGCCAGATCATTCACGGCGACGTCACCATGCGGCTGCGCGAGATGATGCCGATCACAGGCCACATCCAGATCGCCAGCATTCCCTCGCGCAACGAACCCGACGGCGAGGAGCTGAACTATCCGTTCCTGTTCACCGAACTCGACCGGCTCGGCTATGGCGGCTTCGTCGGTTGCGAATATAACCCGCGCGGCAAGACCACCGACGGCCTCGCCTGGTTCAAGCCCTACGCCGGAGTGAAGCCGTGAAACTATCTCTTGGCTGCATCGCCGACGACTACACCGGCGCCTCCGATCTCGCCAACACGCTGACCCGTCAGGGTCTGCGCACGGTGCAGACCATCGGCGTACCGTCGGACGACCTCGCGCTGCCGGAAGTCGACGCTGTCGTGGTGTCGCTCAAGAGCCGTTCGATCGAAGCCGGCCTTGCGGTGTCCCGATCGCGCGCCGCCGAAAAATGGCTGCGCGGCCGCGGTGCCCGCCACGTGCTGTTCAAGATCTGCTCGACTTTCGATTCCACCGACGCCGGCAATATCGGTCCCGTGATGGATGCGCTACGCGCCGATTCCGGCGACGCGATCGTGCTGGTGACGCCGGCCTTTCCGGAAACCGGCCGCACCGTCTATCAGGGCAATTTGTTCGTCGGCTCCGTGCCGCTGAACGAAAGCCCGCTGAAGGATCATCCGCTCAACCCGATGCACGATTCCAACCTGGTGCGGGTGCTGGCGCGCCAGAGCCGGACCAAGGTGGGGCTGGTGGATCTCGCGACGCTTTCGCGCGGCGCGGATGCGGTTCGCGGGCGCCTCGCCGATCTCGCAGGCAAGGGCTTTGGCGCCGCGATCATCGACGCCGTGTTCGACCGCGATCTCGAAACCATCGGGGGCGTCGCGCTGGACCATCGATTGTCGGTCGGCGCGTCCGGCATCGGGCTCGGCCTTGCCCGGGCGCTGGTCGCCTCCGGCAAGGTCAAATCAGGTGCGGCTGGCGCGGCATCCGGCGCGCCCGTCGGCGGGCCGGCGGCGTGCCTGGCCGGGAGTTGCTCGCAGGCGACGCTGGCCCAGATCGCCAATGCCGAGAAGACCATGGCCGTGCTGCATCTCGATCCCGAACAGATCGTCGCGGGGCCGGGCGAGGTACGTCGGGCGCTCGGCTGGGCGAGCGAGCGAATCTAGGCGGTCGGTCCCATCCTGATCGCCAGCAGTTCGACGCCGGATCAGGTTGCAGCTCTGCAATCTCGGCATGGCCGTGATGCAGCCGGACATGCCATCGAGCAGGCGATGGCGGATATCGCGGAAGGCCTGGTGCGCTCAGGCGTGCGGCGATTGGTGGTCGCCGGTGGTGAAACTTCAGGCGCTGTCGTCGATCGCCTGCGCATTCCCGGATTCCTCGTAGGCGCAGAAATCGCTGCAGGAGTGCCGGTTTTGCGTGCCGTCGGTGCCGACAAGGGCGACATGCTGCTTGCCCTGAAATCAGGCAATTTCGGCGGAACGGAATTTTTCTCCGATGCGCTGAAGCTGATGCGCTGATCGCTGCGCCGGCGTGCATGGGCCGGCGCGGTCTGGCGCTTACGTATTTTTACCCGACCGGTCGTTAACTCAACCTGAGGACGTGCCGGGTTTATGTCGTAACGGCATCCTTTTGATTCCCTCGACTTTCTCTGCCTCGTCACGTTCGGCGTCCGTCGCGCCCAAAACCAAGAGATTCCAGCCATGCTCGCCAAATATTCCATCCGCACCAAGATCATCACCGTTGTGGCGTTCCTGCTCGTCGCGATGACGGGCATGGGTCTGCTCGCGGTCCGCAACATGCGCGCCATCAATGCCAACACGGTCGACATCTCGACGAACTGGATGCCGAGCGTGCGCGTGCTGGGTGACTTGCGTGCCGGTGTCATCACCTATCGCAACGTGATCCGCGAGCACATGCTGTCCGAGACGCTGGAAGAAAAGCTGGCGATGGAGAAGACGCTGGCGACAGTTATCGAGTCCAACACCAAGATCCGTGCGGCCTATGAGCAAATGATCACCTCGCCGGAAGAGCGCGCGATGTACAAGGCGTGGTCGCAGCTCTGGGACAAGTACCGCAAGGGCACCGAGGAAGTCATGGCGTTGTCGCGCAAGGCCGCCGGCAAGATGCCCACGGAAGCGCACGACCTGAACACGACCACCGTGAACAAGATCGGGCTCGAGGCCGATGCCGTCCTGAAGAAGGATATCGACCTCAACAACGCGGGCGGCGACAAGGCGGCGCAGGAGGCCGCCGACAACTATGTATTCGCTTTCATGATGCTTGCGACCATCCTGGGTATGGCCGTCATCGCTGGCATCGCCGTCAGCTACTATCTGGTCGGCGACGTCTCGACCGGGATTGCCTCCATCGTCATCCCGATGCAGGCGTTGGGCAAAGGCGATCTGAGCGCGGAGGTGCCGCATCAGGGCGAGAAGACCGAAATCGGCGCCATGGCGGATACTCTGCAGGTATTCAAGCTGGAACTGATCGCCAAGAAGGCGGCCGACGAAGCCGCGGCGCTCGACGCCGAAGCCAAGATCGAGCGCGGCCGCCGCGTCGACGGCATCACCCGCGATTTCGAAAACGTCATCGGCGAGATCGTGCAGACGGTGTCGTCGGCTTCGACGCAGCTCGAAGCCTCCGCCGGCACGCTGTCGGCGACGGCCAAACAGTCGCAGACGCTGACGTCAACGGTGGCGTCGGCTTCCGGGGAAGCCTCTGCCAACGTGCAGTCGGTGGCTTCCGCGACCGAAGAGCTTTCTTCCTCGGTCACCGAGATTGGCCGTCAGGTGCAGGAATTGGCGCGGATGGCAACCGATGCGGTTGGCCAGGCCCGCGTCACCAACGACCGGGTCAGCCAGCTTTCCAAGGCGGCAAGCCGTATCGGCGACGTGGTCGAGCTGATCAACACCATCGCAGGCCAGACCAATTTGCTGGCGCTCAACGCCACCATCGAGGCGGCGCGTGCCGGCGACGCCGGCCGCGGCTTTGCGGTCGTGGCGTCGGAAGTGAAGGCGCTCGCGGAGCAGACGGCAAAGGCCACCGGCGAGATCAGCCAGCAGATTGCCGGCATTCAGGGCGCGACCCAGGAGTTGGTCAATGCGATCAAGGATATCAGCGGCACCATTGAACGGCTGGCGGAAATCTCCTCGGCCATCGCGGCTGCCGTAGAGGAGCAGGGCGCGGCGACGCAGGAAATTTCGCGCAACGTGCAGCAGGCCGCTCGCGGAACCCAGCAGGTTTCCTCCAACATCACCGATGTGCAGCGCGGCGCCAGCGAGACCGGCGCCGCGTCCTCGCAGGTGCTCTCGGCGGCGCAGTCGCTGTCGGGCGACAGCAACCGCCTCAAGCTCGAAGTCGGCAGGTTTCTGGATTCGGTCCGGGCGGCCTGACGGCCACTCGGCGGCTGGCGAAGGGGCCGGCCTCCGGCAGAGGGTCGAGTCAGATTCGCGCAATCCGCGAATCTGTAAGATCTGCAACCCAGACAAAAAACTCCGTAGATTCACGCAAGCGGAAATTAACCGGTCCCGGCTACGCTGCCGGTACTTTTCGGGACCGCGCGCGCAAGGCTGGTCCCGTCGCGGCGCAACTTCCGCTTTCGGAAAATGTGCTTCAGAAAATTTGGGGTCGTCGACATGATCAAGCTCAACCGTATCGGAAACAAACTGGGCTTGGCCGGGGCGATCGGCGTCTTGCTGGCGATCGGCATGGTGGCCAACCAGATGGTCACCGAAACGAGAATCGAGGAAGGCAGCGCGCGCGCCAGCCGATCACAGCAGGTCGCTGACAATTCACTCTCCGCGCATATCGACCTGCGCAAGATTCAACTTGCCGCCGGCAACGTCAGGCTGGCGAGAACCGCCCCCGAGGTCGAAAAGACCGTTGCCGATTTGCAGCGCTACAAGGCGAGCGCAGCAAAGGAACTCGAGGCCGCGCTTGCAACCGCCCAGCGCCCGGACGCCAGGGAGCGGCTGCAGAAGATCAAGGCCTTGATGGATAACTTTACCGCCGCTGTGGAGGATCTCGCGAAGGCGCAGACCACATTGCTGGCGCAGATCGACAAGCGCTCGGTCATCTCGGAGGAGTGGACCAAGACCGTCGCGGCCCAGTTGGGTTCGCCGACCATGGCGAAGGTGGACAACCGCCTCGAGATCGAGCGTTTGCTGTTTCAGGCCGACGGCAAGGTGAACGCATTGCGGGCAGCCGCCTGGAAACTCGGCGCCACCGGCGACGTCAACCTGGTCACCACAATGGGCAAGACCGAGGCCTCGCTGAAGGACGTGTTCAACAAGCTGCGTGGTGAGGCCGACGACCGCGAGTTGCTGGTCGTGGTCTCTAACCTGTCTTCGATCGTCAAGCGCTTCCTGGCCGCCAATGAGGACGCTGTAAAGACCGAGCAGGTAAAGAACGACATCATCGCCAACCGCACGGTCAAGGCCGCGGCAGATGTCGCCAAGCTGATGGAAGAGACGGTCGATAGCGCGCAAACGGATGCGAAGACCTCCAAGGACGAGGTCATGGCCGATACCGAGCGTGCCAACCAGATCAACCTGATCATGGCGATCGTCGTCGTCCTGTCGCTGATCGCCTCGGTGGTGTTTTCCTTCCTGGGCGTCGCACGTCCGATGACGCGCCTGAACGGTGCGCTGGGCGAGATGGCCGGCGGCAAAATCGATGTCGAGATTCCCGGCGCCGCCCGCGGCGACGAAATCGGCGACCTCGCCAAGACGGTGACCGTCATTCGCGAGAACGCCGAGCAGAAGGCGCGAGAGGAAGCGGAGGCCAAGATCAAGCAGGACCTGGTCGCGGCGCAGCGGCGCAAGCAGGAAATGATCAAGCTCGCCGACGATTTCGAAGGTGCGGTCGGCAAGATCGTGGAGACCGTGTCGGCGGCTTCGACCGAACTCGAAACCTCCGCGGGCACGCTGACGGCGACTGCCGAACGCGCCCAGGAGCTGACCACGATGGTCGCCGCGGCTTCCGAGGAAGCCTCGACCAATGTGCAGTCGGTGGCCTCCTCCACCGAGGAGATGGCCTCGTCCATCACCGAGATCGGCCGCCAGGTCCAGGAATCGGCGCGGATGGCCAATGAGGCCGTCGATCAGGCCCGCACCACCAATGACCGGGTCAGCGAATTGTCGAAGGCGGCAGCTCGCATCGGCGCGGTGGTCGAACTCATCAACACGATCGCCGAACAGACCAATCTGCTGGCGCTCAACGCCACCATCGAGGCGGCGCGCGCCGGCGACGCCGGCCGCGGTTTCGCCGTCGTGGCCTCCGAGGTGAAGGCGCTCGCGGAACAGACCTCGAAGGCAACCGGCGAGATCGGCCAGCAGATCACCGGCATCCAGGCCGCCACCCAGGAGTTGGTCGGGGCGATCCAGGCGATCAGCACCACGATCGAGAAGCTCTCGGAGATATCCTCGACCATTGCTGCCGCCGTGGAAGAGCAGGGCGCCGCCACCCAGGAAATCTCCCGCAACGTGCAGCAGGCGGCCCGCGGCACCCAGCAGGTCTCCGCCAACATCACCGACGTGCAGCGCGGCGCCGGCGAGACCGGCACGGCCTCGACGCAGGTGCTCTCCTCGGCCCAATCGCTGTCGCAGGACTCCAACCGCCTCAAGCTCGAAGTCGGCAAATTCCTCGGCTCGGTGCGGGCGGCATAGGCAGCCGACGGATCGCTACCCGGATAGCCCGTCCCTGAAGCAGGGGCGGGCTTTTGTCGTTCGGGAACCGCGGCAAAGCCGGTTCCGACGTCGTCAGTCCGCATCCCCACACACTGAATTGACGGCAAACTTCCAGGCATTGCCCGCGAAAGCCCCAGGTAACGGAAAACTCAGTATATTTACTGGGTAGAAATTAACGAGAAGAGAGCCGCTGACATATACGATTCCGCGCATTGGGGCGGACGACACCCGTCGTCGCGCGGGAGATCAATCATGTTTGGAATGATACGTCGGGCCAGGATGACGGTCGGCCGGAAGATCTATGCCCTCATCTGCCTTAGCTTCATCGGGCTCCTGGGCGTGGCCTTTTTCGAATCGCGCGAACTGGCCTCGAGCCTCGACCAGCAGAAACAGATTGAGCTGCGGCACCTCGGCGACGTCGCGCTCGGCATCATCAAGGAAGAGCATGCCGCGGCGCAGAAGGGCGGCGTTTCCGACGCCGACGCCCAGAAGCGCGCGATGGCGCGGATCGGCGCGCTCCGCTACGGCAGCAACGACTATTTCTGGATCAACGACATGCATCCGAAAATGGTGATGCATCCGATCAAGCCGGAAATGAACGGCAACGATCTCTCGACCTACAAGGACGCGAACGGCAAGTTGTTGTTCGTCGATTTCGTCAATGTGGTCAAAAAGGACGGCTCCGGCTTCGTTCCCTATGAGTGGCCCAAGCCGGGCTTCGACAAGCCGCAGCCGAAACTGTCCTATGTGGTCGGTTTCGCACCGTGGAACTGGGTCATCGGCACCGGCGTCTACATCGACGATTTGAAGGCGCAGGCCTGGGCTTCGACCCAGCGCTCCCTGATCGTTGCCGCCGTGATCCTGCTGTTTATGCTCGTGGTGTCGATCTTCGTAGCGCGCAGCGTCACCGGTCCGCTGCAGCGTATGACCGTCACTATGAATGACCTTGCCAGCGGCAACCTCGCCGTCGACGTGCCGGGCATCGGGCGCGGCGACGAGATCGGCGAAATGGCCAAGGCCGTCGAGGTGTTCAAGAGCAACGCCGTTGCTCGCCAGTCGCTGGAGGCCGAGCAACGCGCGGCGGAGACCCGCGCCGTCGCCAGCCGCAAGGTGGACATGAACAAGATGGCCGACGATTTCGAGACTGCGGTCGGCCGGATCGTCGAGACCGTGTCGTCTGCGTCCGGCCAACTCGAGGTCTCGGCGGGCATGCTCACGGCGACCGCCGAACGCGCGCAGGAACTTGCGACAACGGTCGCGGCGGCCTCCGAGGAAGCTTCCACCAACGTACAATCGGTGGCTTCCGCCACCGAGGAGATGGCCTCGTCCGTCACCGAGATCAGCCGCCAGGTGCAGGAATTGGCGCGGATGGCCAATGACGCCGTCGATCAGGCGCGTGTCACCAACGATCGCGTCAGCGAATTGTCGAAGGCGGCAACCCGCATCGGCGACGTGGTCGAACTCATCAACACCATCGCCGGCCAGACCAATCTGCTGGCGCTCAACGCCACCATCGAGGCGGCGCGTGCCGGCGAGGCGGGTCGCGGTTTTGCGGTCGTGGCTTCCGAAGTGAAGGCGCTTGCGGAACAGACCGCAAAGGCCACCGGCGAGATCGGACAACAGATATCAAGCATCCAGGCAGCGACCCAGGAGTCCGTGAACGCGATCCAGGCCATCAGCGGCACCATCGAGAAACTTTCGGAGATTTCGTCGACCATCGCAGCCGCGGTGGAAGAGCAGGGCGCCGCCACGCAGGAGATATCCCGCAACGTACAGCAGGCGGCGACGGGTACCCAGCAGGTGTCCTCCAATATTGGCGACGTGCAGCGCGGCGCCAGCGAAACCGGATCGGCGTCCTCGCAGGTGCTTGCGGCGGCGCAATCGCTGTCGGGCGATTCCAACCGCCTCAAGCTCGAGGTCGGCAGGTTCCTCGAACTCGGTGCGGGCGGCCTGATTACGGCGTTCTCGAGCGAAAGCCTGCCCCGGACTTGATCCGGGGTGGATGCCGGTTCCTGATGCCGGCCTTGCGACCGCCGATGATTGCGAATCAGAAGCGCAAGCTGCCTTCGGGCAGCCTGTTGTTCGGCTGCACCAGGAGCGGGAAACACCCCTAGATCGTAAAATTGCGATTGCGGCATGGGCTGACCAATCGCCCTGAGTGAAACTGATGCCGATTGTGGCGAACGAATTTCCGAAATCGGGAAAAATAGGTAAGATACGAAGGCATCGTGAAGGTTTGATGCTAAAATCAATGCCAAGATCAAATGCCAAATATTTTGCGTCAATCAAGTGTTCTGCGTCAATGAAGACGAGCGTGGCGTCCATCCGCCACGGTCAAGTTGCGCGCACCTTCCCTCTCAATTCCGGCTAGCGCTTTTTCGTTGTTGCAACGATCGCTACCGACGGCTCGGATGACCGCCGCGTGTCGTTGCTTGATAAACTAGTTGACTCTGACTTCGTGAAGATCAGTCGGTCTCCGGATTTCGATCATTTCCGGAACATCGAAGGATTGGGCGAGGCCAATAGCATTCCGACCAATTGCCGGGACTTCGCCGCATCGTTCGCATCGCTGCGGCTGAAGGGCTGCACGATCTATCTGCAGCGGACATTCCCGCGCATTCTTCAGATGCAATATTCCACGACCGGAGCGATCGTCGGTCTGATGATGGACGATGCGGCTTCGCTGATCCTGAACGGTTTGGAGGGCCGCGCGTCGGCATTGCTGCTGGTCAAGGGCAGCGCGCAGTGTGAGATCGTCGAGCAGCAATCCAATCTGGTCGCCTTCGTGAATTTCGATTCCATCGACGATCGCGGCTGGCCGGGCGAGCTCGACCGCGCTCAGTTGATCGCGACGGAACCTGCCAAACTCGAGGCGCTTCGCGCGACGTTGCGCGATGTCCTGACGCTCGCATCGCATTCGCCCGATACCCTGGTTCAGCCCGATGTGATCGAGAGTATTGAAGAATCGATCCTGCAGACGGTCGATCTGGCGATTGCTGCGGCGTCGCCGGCGTCCGAAGCCAAGCGCCTGAGCCTGAGCCACTATCTGGCGCTGGTCCGGAAATTCGACGAGTTCGTCGCCGTCCACGCCGGCAAGACGCTGTACAGCGCCGACGTCGCACGACAGCTTGGGGTCTCGGTCCGCACTTTGCATAACGCCGTGGTTGCCATTCGCGGCATGAGCATGCATCGTTATATGCGGCTGCGGCGACTGTGGAGCGTGCGTCAGCAACTGCTGCGGGGCGCGTCGCTGCAATCGATCAAGGCGGTCGCGCTGGTGAACGGCTTCTGGCACATGGGCGAGTTCACAGCACTTTACCGCGAGTTGTTCGGCGAAACGCCGCAGCAGACCTTGTCGGCGGCGCGTAAAAGTACGGGCACTTAGTCGTGATGCCGGCGAAGCGAACAGCGATACCGTAGTTCTACCGGCGGTCCGTAGTTCTACCCTGCGGGCTTAGGCGCCAGTTAACCATCGTATGGAACGCTGGTGCGCATGAGTGCCGCTCTGTGGCGTTGCCGCCGCAGGAGCTCTTCGTTCGCAACGAACGGCTCGTCCAATGTCCGGCCCGGCACTTCTTCAACCGTGACCCCGCCTTTCGGGGAAGTAAACGGTATCGCCGCGATTTTGATTCACGTGACCAGTTTTTAAGGGCGCCTATCCATGTCCAGCATCACCCGCTTCTTTCTGAATCTCTCGATCGGCGCCAAGCTTGGCATCGCCTCGGGCCTCGGCGTTCTGCTCGTCGCCATGATGGTCATTCTCCAGATGCAGGCCAACACGGCGACGCGCGATCTCGACGCGCGCATGTCGGGGCAGCAGACGATCGCGCGGGACGCAGTGGAGGCGAAGGCGGCGATTGCCGGCATGCAGACCGCCGTCCGCGATGTTCGTCTTGCCAACAATCCGGCCGATTTGCAAAAGGCCAACGACAATCTCGCGGCGCGGTTGAAGTCGACAACCCACTTCGCTGACGAAATGCTGAAACTGTCGCACTCCGCGGAGAATCGCGCGCGCATCGAGAAGCTCAAGACGAGGGCCGCAGACTACGTCAGAAATACCCAGCAGATCGTGGCGGTTCGCGGCGAAGCGATTGCCGCAGCCGGCAGTTCCGACGCGGCTGCGCGGATTGCGAAGCTGAACGAGGAAGCGATCCGGATTGCCCGCGAAGTGACGCTGCCGATCGCGGCCGAGCTCGAGCCGGTCGCCAACCAGATCGCCGAATTCGCCAAGCACAATGTGGAAGAAGAAATGGCCCAGGCCGCCCGCGAAATGGCGGCGTCCGAGCACTTGTCGATGATGATGAGCCTCGGCACGATCCTGTTGTTGATCGTGACCAGCATCTTCTCCTTCTTCACCATCGCGCGTCCGATGCGCGCGCTGAGCGTGTCGATGGACGAACTCGCCGGCGGCAATTTCGCCGTCGTGCTGCCGGGCCTCGGCCGCAAGGACGAACTCGGCGCGGTCGCCGCCGCCGTCGAGAAATTCAAAATTGTCTCGGAGCAAAAGTCGCGCGAGGAGGCGGAAGCCAAGATCAAGCAGGACCAGATCGCGGCGCAACAGCGCAAGGCCGAAATGGTCAGGCTTGCCGATTCCTTTGAAGCCGCCGTCGGCGAGATCGTCGAAACCGTGTCATCCGCTTCGACCGAACTCGAAGCTTCCGCCGGCACGCTGACGGCGACCGCCGAGCGCGCGCAGGAGGTGACGACCATGGTGGCGGCGGCCTCGGAGGAGGCCTCCACCAACGTGCAGTCGGTGGCGTCCGCCACGGAGGAGCTGTCTTCCTCGGTGAACGAGATCAGCCGCCAGGTGCAGGAATCGGCGCGGATGGCCGGCGAGGCCGTCGACCAGGCGCGCACCACCAACGACCGCGTCAGCGAATTGTCGAAGGCGGCCGCCCGCATCGGCGACGTGGTCGAACTCATCAACACCATCGCCGGCCAGACCAATCTGCTGGCGCTCAATGCCACCATCGAGGCCGCGCGCGCCGGTGAAGCCGGCCGCGGTTTTGCGGTCGTGGCTTCGGAAGTGAAGGCGCTCGCCGAACAGACCGCGAAGGCCACCGGCGAGATCGGCCAGCAGATCACCGGCATCCAGGCCGCTACCCAGGACTCGGTTGGCGCGATCAAGGAGATCAGCGGCACCATCGAGAGGCTGTCGGAAATCGCCTCGACCATTGCGGCGGCGGTGGAAGAGCAGGGTGCGGCGACGCAGGAAATCTCGCGCAACGTGCAGCAGGCGGCCCAAGGAACCCAGCAGGTCTCCTCCAACATCACCGACGTGCAACGCGGCGCCAGCGAGACCGGCTCCGCGTCGTCGCAGGTGCTTTCCGCAGCGCAGTCGCTGTCGACGGACTCGAACCGCCTCAAGCTCGAGGTCGGCAAATTCCTGGATTCGGTGCGGGCGGCCTGATTATAGCGTTTTCGAGCGAAGTGGATGCCGATCCGCGTTAAGGATAGGCCGGCCGCGGCGGGCTTTGCCCGCCAAGCTATGCCGGGGAGTTGAAGGGCGGCTGCGCTGCCGGAATTGGCCTTCTGGCCTCTTTTCGGCTAAATCAGCGCAGTCGACTGGGCTTTCTTCAGCGCCAGTCCCATCCGGCTGCGGGGCCACCCGGGGAATGCCACTTACATGATCGCGCTGGTCCGTATTGCTCTGAGCCGGCCGTATACGTTTGTCGTGCTCGCGCTGCTGCTGTTGATCATCGGGCCGCTGGCGGCGTTGCGCACGCCGACCGACATCTTCCCGGAGATCCGGATCCCCGTCATCGGGGTGGTCTGGAATTATACCGGCCTGCCCCCGGACCAGATGGCCGGGCGCATTACCACGCCGTTTCAGCGGGCGTTGACGACCACGGTCAACGACATCGAGCACATCGTTGCCAATTCCTATAGCGGCTTTGGCATCGTCAAGATCTTCTTCCAGCCCAACGTCGATATCCGCACCGCCAACGCCCAGGTGACGGCGATCTCGCAGACGATGATCCGGCAATTACCGCCTGGTGCAACGCCGCCGCTGATCCTCAACTACAGTGCTTCGACCGTTCCGATCCTTCAGATCGCGCTGTCGGGCGAAGGCCTGACCGAGCAGAACCTGGCCGATTTCGGCATCAACCAGTTGCGCACGCCGCTGGTCACGGTGCCGGGCGCGGCGATTCCCTATCCGTTCGGCGGCAAGCAGCGGCAGGTCCAGATCGACCTCAATCCGGCCGCGCTGCAGGCCCGCGGCCTGTCCGGGCAGGATGTCGCCAACGCGCTGGCCGCGCAGAACCTGATCACCCCGGTCGGCACCCAGAAGATCGGCCAGTTCGAATACATCATCCAGCTCAACAACGCGGTCGCGAAGATGGAAGACCTCGGCGAGCTGCCGATCAAGGCCGTCAACGGCGCGATGGTCTATATCCGCGACGTCGCCACCGTGCGCGACGGCAATCCGCCGCAGACCAACATCGTTCACGTCGACGGCAATCGTTCGGTCCTGATGATGGTGTTGAAGGCCGGCGCGACCTCCACGCTCGATATCATCGCCGGCATCAAGCAGAAGGTGATCGACGTCAAGGACCAGCTTCCGGAGGCGTTGAAGATCGGCTTCATCGGCGACCAGTCGGTGTTCGTCCGCGGTGCGATCGAGGGCGTCGCCGTCGAAGGTGTGATCGCGGCGCTGCTGACCAGCGTGATGATCCTTCTCTTTCTCGGCAGCTGGCGGTCGACCGTCATCATCGCCGTTTCGATCCCGCTATCGGTGCTCGGCGCCATCATCATGCTGTCGGCGATCGGCGAGACGCTCAACATCATGACGCTGGGCGGGCTGGCGCTGGCGGTCGGCATCCTCGTCGACGACGCCACCGTGACGATTGAAAACATCAATTACCATCTGGAGCAGGGCAAGCCGGTCGAGCAGTCCATTCTGGACGGAGCCAACCAGATCGTGACGCCGGCGTTCGTATCGCTGCTGTGCATCTGTATCGTGTTCGTGCCGATGTTCTTCCTGCAGGGCGTCTCGCGGTTCCTGTTCGTGCCGATGGCCGAAGCGGTGATGTTTGCGATGATCTGGTCGTTCATCCTGTCGCGCACGCTGGTGCCGACGATGGCGAAATACCTGTTGCAGCCGCATGTCCATCATGAGGGTGGACCGCCGCCGACGCGCAATCCCCTGGTGCGCTTCCAGCGCGGCTTCGAGGCGCGGTTCGAGCGGATCCGCGCCACCTACCACGATCTGCTGTCGATGGCGCTGGGGCGGCGGCCGCTGTTCGTGACGGGATTCCTCGCCGTGGTCGTGCTGTCGTTCCTGCTGGTGCCGTTTCTCGGCCGCAACTTCTTTCCCTCGGTCGATGCCGGCAACATCCTGATGCATGTCCGCACCCAGGTCGGCACCCGCGTCGAGGAGACTGCCGGCCAACTCGCCGACGTGCAGAAGGCGATCCGCAAGATCATTCCGCCCGGCGAGATCGAGACGCTGGCCGACAATATCGGGATGCCGATTTCCGGTATCAACATGACCTACAACAACACCGGCGTGATCGGTCCGGCGGACGGCGACATCCAGATCAAGCTCAGGGAGGGGCACAGACCGACCGCGGAATATGTCCAGGCCCTGCGCGAGCAATTGCCGCGGCTGTTTCCCGGCATGAACTTCTCGTTCCTGCCGGCCGATATCGTCAGCCAGATCCTGAATTTCGGCGCGCCGGCGCCGATCGACCTGCAGATCCGCGGGGCGAACCTGGAAGCGAATTTTGCCTACGCGAGCAAGTTGCTGAGCCGGATCCGCAAAATTCCCGGCATTGCGGATGCCCGTATCCAGCAGTCGCCCAACAACCCGACCTTCAACATCGAGCTCGATCGCACCCGGGCGCAATATGTCGGCCTGACCTCGCGCGACGTCACCAACAGCCTCGTGGTCAACCTGGCCGGCAGTTCGCAGGTCGCGCCGACCTATTATCTCAACCCCGACAACGGCGTGTCCTATTCGATCGTGATGCAGACGCCGCAATACAAAATGGACTCGCTGAGCGCCCTGCAGGCGCTGCCGATCACCGCCAGCGGCAATCCGCAGTCGCCCATACTTGGCGGCATCGCCGAGGTGAAGCGCTCGACTTCCAGCGCCGTCGTCTCGCAATACGACATCCAGTCGATGGTGCAGATCTTTGCTACCCCGCAGGGGCGCGACCTCGGCGCGGTCGCCGCCGACGTCAGGACTGCGATGGCGGATACCGCAAAGGACGTGCCGAAGGGCTCCTCGGTGGTGCTGCTCGGTCAGGTGCAGACCATGAACAGCGCGTTCTCCGGCCTGCTGTTCGGACTGCTCGCCGCCGTGGTGCTGATCTATTTCCTGATCGTGGTGAACTTCCAGTCCTGGTCCGATCCGTTCGTGATCATCACGGCATTGCCGGCGGCCCTCGCCGGCATTGTCTGGATGTTGTTCACGACCCAGACCACGCTGTCGGTGCCGGCGTTGACCGGCGCCATCATGTGCATGGGCGTCGCCACCGCCAACAGCGTGCTGGTGATCAGTTTCGCCCGCGAGCGCTACGAGGAACTCGGCGATCCCATAGCAGCCGCGCTGGAAGCCGGCTTCGTCCGGTTCCGTCCGGTGCTGATGACGGCGCTCGCCATGATCATCGGCATGATGCCGATGGCGCTGGGTCTCGGCGAGGGCGGCGAGCAGAACGCGCCGCTCGGGCGCGCCGTGATCGGCGGATTGATCTTCGCGACGATCGCCACCCTGATGTTCGTTCCCGTGGTGTTCAGTATGGTACACAAGAAACAAGGCGCCAAAGCCGCCGCCTCATCGGAGATGCCGCATGTCCACTGAACCGCGCCCGCCGGTCTCGCACCGGAAGCTGGGCATATTCGGGATCGTGGCGCTGATCGGGGCGGCGCTGATCGTCGCGACCGGTATTCGTGCGCGCGAGGATTCCAGCGCCAAGCTCAGGGAGTGGACCGACAACCAGGCGGTGCCGACGGTGGCCGTGGCGCTCCCGAACGCCAAGGCGCTCAACCCCACCATCGATCTGCCGGGCCGGCTGGAGGCCCATTCGCGCGCGCCGATCTTCGCACGTGTCAGCGGCTATCTCAAAAGCTGGAGCGTCGATATCGGCGCCCGGGTCAAGGCAGGCGATGTGATCGCCGAGATCGAGGCGCCCGACCTCGATCAGCAATTGCTGCAGGCGAGGGCCGATCTCGCCAGCCAGCAGTCGAGCGCGCAACTGTCGGAAGCGACGCTAACGCGGCGCAAATCGCTGGTCGCCTCGAACTTCGTTTCTGCGCAGGAAATCGACGAGCGCACCGCAGACCTCAACAACAAGAAGGCCGCCGTCAAATCCGGCCAGGCCAATGTCGAGCGGCTGGAAGCACTCGCTGGCTACAAGAAGATCACTGTCCCCTTCGACGGCGTGGTCACCTCGCGCGAGACCGACGTCGGCGCGCTGATCAATGCCGGCGGCGGGGCGGGGCCTGCGATGTTCGTGGTGTCAGACATCAGCAAGCTGCGCGTCTATGTCAACGTGCCGCAGAACTACGTGCCCGCGGTCAGGATCGGGGCCAAGGCGGTGCTGACGATGCCGGAATATCCGAACCGGACGTTTGCGGCGACGGTGGAGGCTTCCTCGCAATCGGTCGACGTAGCCTCGGGCACCACGCGGATGCAGCTTGCGCTCGACAATGCGGGCGGCGAACTGATGCCGGGCGGCTATGCCAGCGTCCGCCTGCCATTGCAGCGCGACGCGGTGCCGCTGCATATTCCGGCCAGCGCGCTGATTTTCAATCAGGGCGGCCTTCGGGTCGCGACCGTCGGCCCTGACGACAAGGTGCTGTTCAAGACGGTAACGATCGCGCGCGACCTCGGCCGTGAAATCGAGCTGGCCTCCGGCCTCGCAGCCGACGACCGCGTCATCACCGCGCCGCCGGACGGTCTTGCCGATGGCGATCCGGTGCGGGTGGTTGGTGTTGGCGCAGGGGGCAAGCCAGCGACCGCGTCGGAGAAGCAGGACGTGAAGGGGTAATCTTTCGTCATGCCCGGGCTTGACCCGGGCATCCACGACTTACTTCCCTTCGATGACGCAAAGAACGTGGATGGCCGGGACGAGCCCGGCCATGACGGAAGAAGTCCTTACCCGACCCGCCATTCCAGCACGCCATCCTCGGCCGCGGTGACGTTGCCGACCGTTCCCACCGGCGTCCGGTCCATGTTCAGCAGATGCTTGAGCGTGGCCTCGTCACTGGCCGGAATGCGGGCCAGCGCCCGCGCGTCGGCCTCGGTGCGCATCATCACCACGCCGTGCTCGACCTCACCCTTGCCCTTGTAGATCACCGTAAAGCTCTCGACCTTGCCCTTGCCCGAGGCTTCAGTGACGAAGTCCGGCACCTTGCGGCGGTTGCGATCGGCTTCGGCCTGCACGCTGGTCTCCTGCGCGAGCGCATGCCTCGGCGCCTCGCGCGACAGCACCAGCCCGTGATGCTTGGTAACGAAACCGCCCTGGCCGTAGAGCAGGCCGAGCTTGCCGCCTGTGCGCAGGCTCCGCACCATCGCGACAGCCGCGTGCGTCATATAGGTGTTGAGCGGCGCGCCGAAGAAGGTGAGGCCGCCGGTTACCGTCGGCTGCACGTCGGGACCGAGGCCAAGTGTCCGCCGCGCCATCTTGGGCACGCAGGGAAAGCAGCTATACAATTCGATGGCGTCGAATTTCTTGCCGTCGCCCTCGACGAGGTCCATCACCGCCTTCAACACCGCATTCTGCGGGTGGCTCTCGAAGAACTGGTCGCGTACCAGGTAATCGCGCGGCTCTTCCGCCGATGCGCCGCCGATCGGATAGATCAGGCGGTCCTCGGGCACGCCGGCCGCGCGCGCCTTCGCCAGCGACGTGAGCAGGACTGCGCCGCCCATGTTCACGGTCGGATTGGCCACCATCAGTTTTGTGTAAGGCCAGGCGATCAGCCGGTTCTCCGGTGTGGGCGTGGTGATCTCGTCAGGCGTAAAACGCTTCTTCAGCCATGAATTTTCATTCTCGGAAGCGACGCGCGCATAGGTCGACCACAGCGCGCCGGACTCCGCCAGCGCCTCGCGCGGCGTCTGGCCCCAATGCGCCGATGTGGCGGATTCATACAGTGGATAGACCGTAATGGGGCGGAACACGCCGAGCTTCACCGCCATCGGTTTCTGGAACGCCGCGCCGCGCTTCGGCTCCTCGACGTCATGGGCGAACGGCGTCCAGGGCAGCGCGATGCCGCCGCGCTCGGCCTTGGTCGCGGTCGATTGGGCCTCCGCGCCGCAGACCACCGCGACGCTGCACTCGCCGCGCGCGATGCGCTTTGCGGCTTCGTGGATGTAGCGGATCGGGCTCTCGCCGCCGACCGGGCCGTAATAGCAATGCTCAGGTTTGGCGCCGAGCCGTGCGGCAAGCTGCTTCTCGGGATCGCGGTAGCGCCAGCTCAGGAAATTGACGACGTCGAGCGAGCCGAGTTCGCCGAGCAGCTTTGCGCCGCTATCGGCTTCCGCCCGCCGGACGGCTTCTTCGAGCAACGCCAGCGGTTCCAGCCCGGCGGCGATGTCCTTGGGCCGGTCGGCGATTTCGCCGACGCCGACGATGACGGGAATGCGGTCTTCGGGGAGGGGAGAGTTGTTGTTCGGCATTTTTTCTTGTTTCGCTTTCTAGAGAGTCAATTCGCCGTCGCCCTTCGAGGGCTTCGCTACGCTACGGCACCTCAGGGTGACGTCGCCACACACACCGACGTCATCCTGAGGTGCTCGCCGCTTTAGCGGCGAGCCTCGAAGGATGGGCCACAGGTACTACTCCTCCATCAGCATGTTCATATGCTCCACCGCGTCGGCAAAATCTTCCTTGAATTCCTGCACCACGGCGCCGGCGGATTTCACGCTGTCGATCAGGCCGACGCCCTGGCCGACAAAGTACGTCACGAGGTCGCGCGCTTGCGCATTGCCTGCGGCGGCAGCGCGATCGATCGAGTTGAAGGCGTCGCGGCTGATGATGCTTTGCAGCGGCATCGGCAGCGCGCCGGGGCTGTCCGGTCCGCGGTCCCATGCGTCGGTCCACACCGAACGCAATTGCCGCGCCGGCTTTCCGGTGCGGCCCTTGGAGCGGATGGCGTCGCGCGAGGACGCCGCGATCATCTTTTCGCGGAAGATTTCGCTCGTCTCCGATTCCACCGTCGCCAGCCACACCGAGCCGGTCCAGGCGCCGGCTGCGCCCATCGCCATGCAGGCCGCCATCTGCCGCCCGGTCATGATGCCGCCGGCGGCCAGCACCGGCACGTCGCGGATCGGCTTGATCGCCTTGATCACCTCGGGCACCAGCACCATGGTCGAGACCTCGCCGCAATGGCCGCCGGCTTCGGTGCCCTGCGCCACCAGGATATCGACGCCGGCCGCGACCTGACGCAGCGCGTGCTCCTTGGAGCCGACCAGCGCCGCGACCGGCACGCCATGCTTGCGGCCCATGTCGATCATCTGCTTCGGCGGCACGCCGAGCGCGTTTGCGATCAGCTTGATCGGATGGCGGAACGAGACGTCGAGCACGTCGAGCGCGCGCTGCGCGTCGAACGGCTGCGGCTGGTTGTCGGCTACGTTGGTCGTCGTCAGTTCGACGCCGTATTTCTTCAGCAGATTGCGGGTGAAGTCGCGGTGCTGCGGCGAGATCCGCGCCTCCAGGCTTTTCCAGGTGACGTCCTTTTCACCCGCGGTCGAAATGTTTTCCGGGATCAGCACATCGAGCCCGTAGGGTTTGCCGTCGGTGTGATCGTCGATCCATTTCAGTTCCTGCTCGATCGTCTCCGGCGAATGCGCGGTGGCGCCCAGCACGCCAAACCCGCCGGCGCGGCTGACGGCCGCAACCACATCGCGGCAATGGCTGAAGGCGAGCAGCGGAAACTCGATACCCAGCATGTCGCAGATCGGGGATTTCATGGTTGTTACTCCCTGTGGCGGCCGCGGGCCGGCTGCTCATTGTTGGTTTGTGTGTTGACCGAACGCTAGCCCATCGGGGCCATGCATGCCAAGCGGGACGGCCCTCCCGAGGAGTGCACATTCCACCTAGCAAAATATGCAAGGCCAGGCCGCCGATTTGCGTCTTGCGCTTTGGCGCTCCGGAAGGAATGCTGCTTGGCAAATCAAAGAGAATATCAGGGAGCCCGCATCCATGTCCGCCATGCCAACCACCGCCGCCACCACCGAGTCCTACGACGTCGTCGTGGTCGGCGCGGGCTTTGCCGGTATGTACATGCTGCACCGGTTGCGCGGGCAGGGCATGACGGCGCGGGTCTACGAGCAGGGCTCGGGTGTTGGCGGCACCTGGTTCTGGAACCGTTATCCCGGCGCGCGCTGCGACGTCGAGAGCATGCAATACTCCTATTCGTTCTCCGAAGAGCTGCAGCAGGAATGGGACTGGAGCGAGCGATACGCGCCGCAACCGGAGATATTGAAATACGCCAACCATGTCGCCGATCGCTTCAACCTGCGGCCTGACATCCAGTTTAACACCCGCGTCGACAGTGCCGCGTTCGACGAGGCGACGTCGCTGTGGTCGGTCGCGACTTCCGACGGCAAGACCGTCACCGCAAAATTCGTCGTGCTCGCCACCGGCTGCCTGTCGAACGCGCGGATGCCCGACATCAAGGGCCTCGATCGCTTCAAGGGCAAGGTCTATCACACCGGGCACTGGCCGCACGAAACGGTCGATTTCACGGACAAGCGCGTCGGCGTCATCGGTACCGGATCGTCGGCGATCCAGTCGGTGCCGGTCATTGCCGAGCAGGCGAGCCAGCTGACGGTGTTTCAGCGCACCGCGAACTTCTCCATTCCCGCCCGCAACGCGGCGCTCAGCGAGCAGGAGCGGGAGAAGTTCCGCGCAAACTATCCCGAGATCAGGCGCTTTGCGCGCGAGGTGGCGAAGAACGGCATCTATACCGAGATGCCCGACCGCGGCGCGCTCGACGACGGCGACAACGAACGGCGAGCCAAGTATGAGGCGCGCTGGAATCGCGGCGGGCTCACCTTCATGTCGGTCTACAACAATCTCGGGCTCGACAAGGCGGCCAACGACACCGCCGCCGATTTCGTCCGCGGGAAGATCGCCGAGATCGTGAAAGACCCGGAAACCGCAAAGATGCTGCAGCCGAACAATCATCCGATCGGCTCCAAGCGCATCTGCATCGACACCGATTATTTCGCGACCTTCAACCGTCCCAGCGTGACGCTGGTCGACATCAAGTCAAGTCCGATCGAGGAGATCACCGAAAACGCGGTGCGCGTCGCGGACAAGGATTACGAAGTCGACGCGCTGGTGCTGGCGACCGGTTTCGACGCCATGACGGGATCGGTGGCGAAAATCGATATCAGAGGCCGCAACGGCGAGACGCTGAATCAGAAATGGGCGGCGGGCCCGCGAACCTATCTGGGCCTGATGAGCGCCGGCTTTCCCAATCTCTTCGTCATCACCGGCCCCGGCAGTCCCTCGGTGCTGTCGAACATGATCGTCTCGATCGAGCAGCATGTCGACTGGATCGCCGACTGCATGGCCTATATGCGCGACCAAGGCCTCGATACGATGGAGGCGGCGGTCGACGCCGAAGACAAATGGGTCGCTCACGTCAATGAGGTCGCTTACACCACGCTCTATCCGCAGGCCAATTCCTGGTACATGGGCGCCAACGTGCCGGGAAAGCCGCGCATCTTCATGCCCTATATCGGCGGCGTCGGCCCTTACCGGCAGATCTGCAATGACGTCGCGGCGAAGGGATATGAGGGCTTTGTGATGGAGAGGGCGGAGCGGCCGCGGAAAGTGGCGGCGTCCTAGAGGCCACCGTCATTGCGAGCGAAGCGAAGCAATCCATCTCTCCTCGGAAAGAAAGAATGGATTGCTTCGTCGCTACGCTCCTCGCAATGACGGGCCCCGCAGCCGCCGTCTCAGCACCTCGACAAACCGGTCGGCATCGGCCTCGTCATTATATGCATGCGGCGACACGCGCATGCGCCCGAGGCGCGGGGCGACGTAGATGCCTTCACTTGCCAGTCCCTCGACGAGGCCCGCGGGCATTCCGCCTTTGAAGGCGAGGCTCAATATATGCGGTGCCCGCAGGTGAGGCTCCGGAACCTGGACGCCGATGCCGCGCACGCCCGCCGCGATCCGCTCCGTCAGCATCGCGAGACGTTGCCCAATCGCCGGTGCGCCCCATTCGGCCATCATCTCCATGCCGATCGAGGCCATCTCCATCGAGATGAAATGATCACGCTCGCCCATGTCGAAGCGGCGCGCATCGGGAACGTAGTCGAGGTCGGTGAAATACACCGCGTTCTCTGCGCGCACGTTGCGGCGGCCGGCGGAAGTCTGCTCCAGCGGGATGCCGTTCTGGTGCCGTTTGGCGACATAGAGAAAGGCGCGGCCGTAGGGTCCGAGCAGCCATTTGTAGGTCGGGAAGATCACAAAATCCGGATCGAGACGTTGCACGTCCAGCGCCAGCACGCCGGCACTTTGCGTCGCGTCGATCAGGAAGGCCGCGCCCCGCTGCCGGAGCGCGGCGCTGACCCTGTCGATATCGATCAACCCGCCGTCCGACCAGTGCACCGAGGAGATCGAGGCGAGGCTCACCTGCGGCGCGCCTGTTCGTTCGATGCATTCGAGAACCGCGGACGTCCAGTCTCCGTCGCCAGGCTGCCGAACCGTCTCGACGGCAAAGCCCTGTGCCTCGGCCCGCGCATGCCATTCCAGCACAGGGGAGGAGTGATCGTTTTCCAGCACGAGGACGCGCGTGCCGCGAGCGATCGGCAGTATCTTCGCGGCGGTCGCAACGCCATAGCCGATCGAGGAAATCAGCGCGATATCGGAAACCTCGGCATGGATCAGCCGGGCGGCAGCGGTTCGCGCGCGTTCGTGCTGTTGGTTAGCGAAAGAGGATTCAAGCGTCCAGGGCCGGCCCTTGCGGCCAACGGCGGCGCGGCCGGCCTCCTGGGTCCGGATCGGCAACGGGCTGTAGGAGGCGGCATTGAGGTAGCAAATATCGCGGGGAATATCGAACAGGGCGCGCTGGGATGGAAGCATTCGGATGGTCTCGTGGTGGTGACCAATCCAATATGACCCATCCCGGCTGCGACAGCCACAAAGGCATTGCTCTGAGTGCTCGCTGCTTAAACCTCCAGCCACTCCTTGCGGACGCCGGCATTGCTGGCAAGCTCGGTGGGCGTTCCCTCGAACACGATGCGGCCGTGGCCCATCACGTAGAGGCGGCGGGAAATTCTCAGCGCGATGGTGAGCTTCTGTTCCACCAGCAGGATCGCGGTGCCGCGCTTGGCGATTTCGTCCAGCAGCGTACCGACCTGCTCGACGAGTTTGGGTGCGAGGCCCTCGGTGGGCTCGTCGATGATGACCAGATCCGGGTCGCCCATCAGGGTGCGGCACATCGTCAGCATCTGCTGCTCGCCTCCCGACAACACACCGGCCGGATTGTCCTGGCGTGCGGCAAGATTGGGAAACAGCGAAAACACGTCCTCGAATTTCCAGCGTCCGACGATCCCGGCGCGCTTCAGCCCGAGTTCGAGGTTCTGCCGCACGGTCAATCCCGGAAACACCTGGCGGTCTTCCGGCACGTAGCCGATGCCGAGATGGGCGATCTGGTCGGGCCGGAGGCCTGCGATGGCGCGGCCCTTGAAGCCGATTTTGCCGACCGGCGCCACCAGGCCCATGATGGTCTTGCAGGCGGTCGAGCGACCGACCCCGTTGCGGCCGAGCAGGCTGACGATCTCGCCCTGATCGACCCTGAGATCGACGCCCTGCAGGATATGGCTCTTGCCGTAGAAGGCGTGGAGATCGCGGACCTCGAGCATCATGCCGCCACCGTCCCGAGATAGGCTTCCTGCACGGCGGCGTTGCCGCGGATGGCGGCCGGCGCGTCGGAAGCAATCACTTCGCCGTAAACCAATACGGTGATGCGGTCGGCGAGGCCGAACACCACGCTCATGTCATGCTCGACCATGATCAGCGTCTTGTCTTCCGTGACGCTGCGGATCAGCGCGACCGCAGCGTCGGTTTCGCTATGGCTCATGCCGGCGGTCGGCTCATCGAGCAGGATGGTCTCGGCGCCGCCGGCGATGGTGATGCCTATTTCCAGCGCGCGCTGCTCGGCATAGGACAGCAGGCCGGCCTGAAGGTTTCGCCGGTTCGAAAGCTTCAGCCGCTCTAGCAATTGGTCGGCGGCAGCGTTCAGCTCCTTCTGTCGCCCGAGCAGGTGCCAGAACGAGTAACGGTATCCCTGCGACCACAACAGTCCGCAGCGGATGTTCTCGAACACGCTCATGCGCGGAAAGATCGACGTGATCTGGAAGCTGCGCGAAAGGCCCAGCCGGTTGATCTCCTGCGGCGCCAGATCGGCGATCGATCGGCCGTTGACCGTGATCGAGCCGGAGCTGATCGGGAAGCGTCCCGAGATCAGGTTGAACAGCGTGGTCTTGCCGGCGCCGTTGGGGCCGATGATGGCATGGCGCTCGCCGCGGGGTATGCTGAGATTGACGCCGCGGATGATTTCGGTGGCGCCGAATTTCTTGCATACGTCGCGCAGTTCGACGGCGGGCACGCTTGCGACATCCGCGCTCACGACATCGCCTCCTGCACCTTTACGCCCTGTATCTTGACGCCATCCTGTATCTTGGCGCCTTCCATCAGCGCGTCCCAGCGCTCGCGAAAACCGCGTGCCTCGCGGCGCAACCACAGCCCGCCGAGGACAAGGGCGGCGAGCGCGATCGCCCATGGCAGCGGGGCCGTGGTGTCAATGAGATGCCCGCCGATTGAGAACTTCTTGCCCTGCGCCGCGCCGATGGTGGTGAAGGACGCGAGCTCAACCATGAAGACGAAGCCGAGCATGACCAGCAGTGCGGCCGGAAATGCCCGCGCATAGGGCAGCGCCAGTTCGCGCATGCGCCCGGCGCGCCAGATCGGCCCGTGCATGAAGATCAGCCCGATCAGCCCGCCCGGCGCGTACATCACCATCACGATAAAGAGTACGCCGACATAGAGCAGCCACGCATTGCTGAGCAGGCTGACCCCGCTCTGCAGCAGCACCACCACGATGGTGCCGAGGATCGGTCCGAAGAACCCGCCGGCGCCGCCGATATAGACCGCAAGCAGCGCATTCGCAGACTTGGCCGCGGACACAGTATCGAAGGTGACGATTTCGTAGATCAGCACGTACAACCCGCCGGCGATGCCGGCGAAGAAGCCCGACAGCGCGAATTGATAGAGTCGCACCATGCGCGGATCGTAGCCGACGAACTGGGCGCGCTCGAAATTGTCACGGGTGGCGTTGGCCATGCTGCCGAGCGGCGTCTGCGTCTGCAGCCGCATCAGCGCTGCCGCGATGAACGCCCAGGCCAGCACCAGGCAGTAGACCTGCCAGGACGAGGTGTATTTGACGCCGATCAGGCTGGTGTCCATCACGCGATCGATCGCGATGCCGCCTTCGCCGCCGAAGAAGCCCATGAACATCAGCGCCGCAGCGGAGACCAGTTCGCCAAGCCCCATCGTGATCATGGCGAACGCGGTCGCGCGCTGTTTGGTCACCAGCCAGCCGAAGACGTAGCCGAAGAACAGCCCGCCGAGCCCGCCCGCCAGTGGCACCAGCTCGGTCGGTAGCCAGAATGAGCCCGCCTTCACGAGAAGCACCACATGCGCCGCGCAATAGGCGCCCATCCCGAGCAGGACGGCATGTCCGAACGACAGCAGGCCCGCCTGGCCCATCAGCATGTTGAAGGACAGCGCGAAGATCGCCATCACGCCGATTTCGCTCATCAGCGTCAGCACGAAACCGGAATGCCGGCCCTTGCTCCAGTCGTAAAACAGGAACGGGAACGCCAGCAGGACGACGAGGACCAGCAACCAGGGCCAATGGCGGCGCAGCATATTCATGTGTCGCGCGTCCCCATCAGGCCGCGTGGCCGGAACACCAGGATCAGCACCAGCATCAGGAACGGCAGCAGCGCGCCGACCCGCGGCAAGGTCACGTTGAGGACTTCCGCAAACGGCGTACTCGACGTCACCGTGAAGCCGAATTTGGCCAGCAGGTCAGCCAGCGAAACGTCGAACACCACGGCAAAGGTCTGGATCAGCCCCATCAGGATCGAGGCGATGAAGCAGCCGGTCAGCGAGCCGAGCCCGCCGAACACCACCACGACGAACACGATCGGGCCCATGGTAAAGGCCATCGCGGGCTCCGTGACCTGGTAATTGCCGCCGATCACGCCCGCGAGGCCGGCCAGTGCCGTGCCGGCGGCGAACACCAGCGTAAAAATGCGCGGCACGTTGTGGCCGAGCGCCGACGCCATGTCGGGATGGGTCAGCGCGGCCTGGATCACCAGGCCGACGCGGGTGCGGGTCAGTCCGAGCCAGATCGCACCGAACATCAGCGCCGAGATCGCCAGCATGAAGGCGCGATAGGCGGGAAACTGCGTGCCGTAGATTTTGAACAGCGGGAAGTCGAGCAACTCCGGTACCCGGTAGGGCACCGGCAGCAGGCCCCAGGACATCTGCACGATTTTTTCGATGATCAGGGCAAGGCCGAACGTGAAAAGCAACTCGGCGATGTGGCCGTTGCGATGAACGCGCCGCAGCCCCCACATCTCGATGCCGGCTCCAATCAGTCCGCAGAGCAGCGGAGCGATGATCAAGGCCGGCCAGAAGCCGATGTAGATGCTGATCGTGTAGGCGAAATAGGCGCCGAGCATGTAGGCGCTGGCATGGGCGAAGTTGAGCACGCCCATCATGCTGAGGATGAGCGTGAGCCCGCTCGCCAGCATGAACAACAGCATGCCGTAGACGAGGCCATTCAGAAGGGAGACGACAAAGACTTCCATGCTACCGGACCACCGCAGGGCACGACGCCTGCCCCCCGTCAGGGGAAGCAGGCGACTGTTGTTGTGGTCAGGAGGCGCTCGGGCGCTTCATCTTGCAGGTATTGGGCTGGTCGATGTCCTTGGCGAGGATGGTCGCCGACGTCGCCCAGCCGAGGCCGGTGCCTTCGGCGTCGTACTTGACGCCTTTCTTGAAGGTGCCGACGAAATACTCGCTGATGATCTGGTGGTCTTCCTTGCGCATCTTGGTATCGAAGCCGAGGAAGTCCTTGACCTGAAGGTCCTCCATCGCGGTTGCGATCTTCAAGGGATCGACCGAGCCGGCCTTGTTCACGGCGGCCTGCAGATACTCGAAGATGGTGCGGAAGCCGGCCGCGGAGAAGTCGAACTTGTGCTTCTGACGGAAGCCTTCGGCGAACGCCTCGGCCTCCTTGTTGCCGATCTCCGGCGCCACGTTTTCGCCGAACGACATCACGGCGAGCACGCGGTTGTCGCCGCCGTTGCCGATCGCGGTCGGGCCGCCGGCCAGATGGGCATAGAAGGTGTAATAGTGCAGATCGGCGCCGGCATCGACGCCGGCCTTGATCAGGAGGTTCATGTCCGGGCCCCAGTTGCCGGTCAGCAGCGCCTGCGCGCCCGAAGCCTTGATCTTGGTAATGTAGGGCGAGAAGTCCTTGATCTTGCCGAGCGGGATCAGTTCGTCACCGACGATCTGGACGTCGGGCCGCAGTTTCGCGAGATATTTTTTGACCTCGCGCTGCACGGATTGACCGAACAGATAGTCCTGGTTGATCAGGTAGACCTTGGTGGTTTCCTTCGGCAGCGCGCGGACCATCACCTCGGCCTTCATGCCGGCATGAAGGTCGAAGCGGAAATGCCAGAAGCTGCATTGCTCGTTGGTCAGTTCAGGGGCCACCGCGCCGCAGTTCAAATAGATGATGCGGTTGTCGGGGTTGCGGTCGTTGTGCTTGTTGACGCCGTCGATCAGGGCGGCGGCGATGTTGGAGCCGCTGCACTGCATGATGAAGGGCATGTTCTGGTCGGTCGCGCTCTTGAGCGCAATCAGCGCATCCGACGGCTGCGACTTGTTGTCGAACGGAACCAGTTCGAACTTCTTGCCGAGCGCGCCGCCCTTCGAATTGATGTAATCGATGATGTATTGCATCTGCTTCAGGTTGGCGTCGCCGACTTGCGCGAATGGCCCTGAGAGCGGATCGGTGTAGGCGACCTTGATGGTGCCTTGCGCCCAGGCGTGACCGCCAAAGGCAATCGCGAGCACAATCCCAAAGAACGGCGTCAACCACTTGGCTCGCAGCATGATGCATTCCTCCCCTGTTTTTTGCCCGCTTTTTGTTCTGTTGCGGTGCTGATACGAAACCGTAACATGGAGATTGCGCCGGCCGCTACAACGAATTGTCCGGTAGCGATGCCCTTGTGGCGGTACCCGGTAGTGGCGATATAAGAGGCACAATAATTCCGCCGTGCGGCAGACCACTCATCCTAAGGCATGCCAAAGAAGCCTGGAGCCAAACTAATGACTGATGCCCCCGTCACCGATCCCGCCGAATACGTTCCGCCGAAAGTCTGGACCTGGAATAAGGAAAGCGGCGGACGCTTCGCCAGCATCAACCGCCCGATCGCAGGTCCCACGCACGAGGCCGAACTGCCGGTCGGCCGGCATCCGTTCCAGCTCTATTCGCTGGCGACACCGAACGGCGTCAAGGTGACGGTGATGTTCGAGGAATTACTCGCCGCCGGTCACAGCGGCGCGGAATACGACGCCTGGCTGATCAGGATCGACGGCAATCAGTTCGGTAGCGGCTTTGTCGCTGTCAATCCGAACTCGAAAATCCCGGCGCTGATGGATCGCAGCGGGCCTCAGCCGATCCGCCTGTTCGAGTCCGGTGCGATCCTGGTGCATCTCGCCGAAAAATTCGGGGCCTTCCTGCCGGCCAGCGGGCAGGCGAGGGCTGAATGCCTGTCGTGGCTGTTCTGGCAGATGGGCAGCGCGCCGTTTCTCGGTGGCGGCTTTGGTCATTTCTACGCCTACGCGCCGACCAAGATCGAATACGCCATCGACCGCTACGCCATGGAGGTGAAGCGCCAGCTCGACGTGCTCGACCGCCGTCTGGCCGACAATGAATATCTCGCAGGGACCGAATATACGATCGCGGACATGGCCACCTGGCCATGGTACGGCGCGCTGGCGAAGGGCCTAGTCTACGGCGCCGGCGAATTCCTGTCGGTGCACGAATACAGGAACGTGCAGCGCTGGACCGATACGATCGCAAAGCGCCCGGCGGTGAAGCGCGGCCGCATGGTCAACCGCATCTCGGGCGACCCGGCAAGCCAGCTGCACGAGCGGCACGAGGCCTCAGACTTCGAGACGAAGACGCAGGACAAGATCGGCGAGCTGGCCAAGGCGTGAGGTGCGGGCAGGGGAAACGTCATGAGCTTTTTCGAAAAGGGCGCCGTTCGTATCCATTATGAGGAAGCCGGTTCCGGCTTCCCGCTGCTCTTGATCGCCGGCGGTGGATTGAACTCGAACATATCGGGCATCACCGGCGACTATCCGCCCTTCAACGCGATCAAGGAGTTCGGCGACGAGTACCGCTGCATCGCCTATGACCTGCGCAACGCGCCGCCTGGCCAGTCGTCCGGCCCGCTCGAGATCGACCGTCCCTGGGATTCCCACACCGACGACCAGCTCGCGCTGATGGATCATCTCGGCTTCAAGAAATTCATGGTGCTGGGTTTTTGCATCGGCGGTCCCCTGATCTGGAATCTGATCAAGCGCGCGCCGGATCGTGTCGTGGCGGGGGTGCTGGCGATGCCGTCGGGCTCGCGTCCCGAGAAGCGAGACCTGTTCTACGAGAATAACATCACAGGCTGGGCGCCGCAGCTAGTCGAGCGCCGGCCCGACATCACCATGGAGCAGGCGGAAAAATTCCTGACCAAAATGTACCGCACCGACCCCGACTTCGTCTTCACGGTCACGCGCGATTTCGTCCGCCAGTGCCAGACGCCGGTGCTGATCCTGCCCGACGACATCCCGGCGCATCCCTATGCAGTCGCGATGGAGAGCGCGATGCTGGCGCCGAACGCGGAAGTCAGCCTGTTTCCGTGGAAGGAGCCGAAGGAGAGGGTCCCGCTCGCGGTGCGCCAGATCCGGTCTTTCCTGCGCGCGCACCGGCCGCAGAATCCGTAGAGCCTCAATCCGGCAATTTCTCTCCAGATCCGCCGAGGTCTGAGGGAAAATCGGCGTATTTCGGCAGGCCGTCCCTGACGGACAGCGTCTTGCTCGCGTAGTTCACATGCAGCGTCGGCTGGTGCGTATATCCGCGCAGCAGATTGGCATAGACGTCGGTCAGCCGCATGCGCGGATGCTCGGTCATGATATGGCCGCCGCAGACCTTGCAGAACTTCCGGTAGGAGTTCTCGGTCTTGTTGTAGGTGCCAATGTCGGACGCGCCCCTGGTGACGCGCACATCGCCTGACTTCCACAGGCTGAAGGCATTGACCGGTGCCGCCGACCAGGCCTGGCAATCCCTGCAATGGCAGTAGCCGGCAAAAACCGGCGCGCCCGTGGCTTCTACTTCGACCGCGCCGCAGAAACAGTCGGCCTTATAGGTTGCTGCATTCGTGTCCTGTGTCTGGCCGGGCTCCAGCAGATCGCTGTACTCGGCGTGCTTGGACATGAAATTTCGAATGAAGTCGCATTCGACCGTCAGCTTGCGCGCCTGCGCCCGCACCGCATCCAGCGTCGCGCGCGCCAGTTTTGAGCCGACGCCCTTGCCGCCGAGTTCGGGCGGCACCTCGGTATGAACCAGCGTGATCGCGCCTGTTGATTTCCGGTAGGTGACGAAGGCGGTGTGGCCTTCGACATCGAGTTCGAATCGTTCGCGGGCTTCGTTGTCGCGGAAGTTTTCGGCCATGTGCTTCCCCTTCCTGCGGGCGTCGGTTTAGACAGTGGTCTTCGCCCCTTCGGCCGGCGGAAACACCACGCGGTCATCGGTCCGGCAATAACGGTCCGCGAACATGCGGCCGATCGGGTGATAGCGCTCCATGTGCACGCGCATCGCGGCGTGGTCCCACAGTTCGTCGCGGATGTGGAAATGGATGCCTTCGCCCATGATCAGCAGCCGGTCGCCGTTGACGTCGATTTCCTTCCAGGTCCTGCACTCCATCGAAAACGGCGCATCCGCCAGCCGCGGCACGGCGACCTTCGTCGAGGGCGCCAGCTTGAGGCTCAGGTAATCCGGCTCGCCGATTTCAGGGGGAAAGTCGCCACTGCTCTCGTGCATCGCGTGCGCCAGCGCCTCGTCGGTCATGTTGACCACGAATTCATTGGTCGCGCGGATGTTGATGACGGTATCCTTCACCCGGCCGTCGGGCCGCAGATTGGCGGCGAACATGCAGAGCGGCGGATCCTCGCAGAACACGTTGAAGAAACTGAACGGCGCCGCATTGACCACGCCGGCGGGTCCGATCGACGTCACCCACGCGATCGGCCGCGGCAGCACGAAGGATGTGAGCACCTTGTAGCGCTCGCGGGGTTTTAAGTCGCTGGGATCGTATTGCATGGGGAGGAGACTCGTGGATTGGCGGGAGTTCCCCGTCATTGCGAGCGAAGCGAAGCAATCCATGTCTCCGAGCAAAGAAGAATGGATTGCCTCGTCGCTTTGCTCCTCGCAATGGCGGTTGTATGCGTGTTACGCAGATAGTACTACGGCATGCTCAGCTCATGCCTTCCGACCACCATCCAGTGCACCTCATCCGGACCGTCGGCAAAGCGCAGATGGCGCACATCCTGGTACATTTCGCCGAGCGGGCTCCAGTGCGAAATGCCGGTGGCGCCGTGCATCTGGATCGCCTGGTCGATGATCTTGCAGGTGCGTTCGGGTACCATGGCCTTGACCATGCTGACCCAGATCCGTGCTTCCTTATTACCCAGCACGTCCATGGCCTTCGCCGCCTTCAGCACCATCAGCCGCATCGCTTCGATCTCGCAGCGCGCCTGCGCGATGATCTGCATATTGCCGCCGAGATGGGCGATCTTCTTGCCGAAAGCTTCGCGGGTGAGGCCGCGCTGCACCATCAGGTCCAGCGCCTTTTCCGCCTTGCCGATGGTGCGCATGCAGTGATGGATGCGGCCCGGCCCGAGGCGGACCTGCGAGATTTCAAAACCGCGGCCTTCGCCGAGCAGCATGTTCTCTTTCGGCACCCGGCAATTGTTGAAGCGCAGATGCATGTGACCGCGCGGCGCGTGGTCGTGACCGAATACGTGCATCGGGCCCAAGATCTCGACGCCGGGCGTGTCGATCGGCACCAGGATCTGCGACTGCTGCTTGCTCGGCGGCGCGTCGGGATTGGTCTTCACCATCACGATCATGATCTTGCAGCGCGGATCGCCGGCGCCGGAGATGTAATATTTCTCCCCGTTGATCACCCACTCGTCGCCGACCAGCTTTGCGGTGGTCGAAATGTTCTTGGCGTCGGAAGAGGCGACATTGGGTTCGGTCATCGCGTAGGCCGAGCGGATTTCACCGGCGAGCAACGGCTTTAGCCATTTCTCCTTCTGCGCCTTGGTGCCGACCCGCTCCAGCACCTCCATGTTGCCGGTGTCCGGCGCGGAGCAGTTCATGGTCTCCGACGCCATCGGATTCTTCGCCAGTTCGACGGCGATATAGGCGTAGTCCAGGTTCTTCAGGCCCTGGCCGGTCTCGTCGTCAGGCAGAAAGAAATTCCACAGGCCTTCTTCCTTGGCCTTGTCCTTGGCCTTCTGCAGCACGGCGAGCTGTTCCGGCGTAAAGCTCCAGCGGTCGGTCTTTTTCTCGCCGAGCTTGATGAACTCGACCGACATCGGGTCGACGGTTTCGCGGATGAACTTCTTGACGTGCTCGTACAGCGGACGCACCTCGTCCGACATCCTGAGATCGTTGAGTTCCTCGCCCGGATTGAGATTGTAGGTCGTCGTTCGCGGGATGTAGGCGTGTTTCATGGATTATTTCCTCCCATTTGCGCAAGAACGTTCATCTTGCGGGCGCGCACTCGGCTCGTTGGCCGGCAATGTAGACGTGGGGAAGGGGCTTGTACAAGCACGGGCGAAGGGACGCGATTTTCCGCCTCATGGCAAGCGAGACTGGTGTCCCGATATAGACAAATCTCCCATCATTTGCCCCGGGCCTTCTGATCGAAGGCACTGAGAACAGCGAGCGTCATCGCGGTAATCCCGGTCTCGATGGTCGGCTTCGGCACCGGCGCAAACAAGGGCGAGTGGTTGGCCGGCAGCGGCCGACCTTCGCCCTCGCGGGCGGCAGCGACGCGCTCCGGCTCGTAGACGCCGATCCTGAAGAACATCGAGGGCACGCCGGAGCTGATGAACTCCGAATAATCTTCGCTGGGCGTGACGGGCGGTATGGGCCTGAGCTTGTCGCCGAACGCCGCTTTCAGCACTTTTTCTGCCGTGGCAACCACGCCGGGATCATTCATCACGGCCTTGATGCCCTCGGTGATTATGACCAGCGGCTCCGGCGCATTCGACATGGCGGCGACCGCCTTCGCTGTCCGCTCGATACCTGCGAGCATCTTGGCGCGCACCTCCGGCTTGAAGCTGCGGACGGTTCCCGTCAGCACCACTTCGTCGGGAATGATGTTTGCCGCGGTGCCGCCCTGGATCGTACCGATGCTGACAACGCCAAATTCGGTCGGATCCTTTTCGCGGCTGATCACACTCTGAACATCGACGACAAAGCGCGCGGCCATCATCACGGGGTCGATGGTTGCCTGCGGCACCGCGCCGTGACCGCCAACGCCGCGAAATTTGATGTAGAGGCCGTCGGCACTCGAGGAGCCGGCCCCGACGGTATAGAGCACGGTGCCGTGGGCGAAGGCGCCACTTGCGTGCAAGGCAAAGCCGAAATCGGGTTTTGGAAATCGCGTGAACAGACCCTCCCTCAGCATCGCCATGGCGCCTGCACCAACTTCTTCGGCGGGTTGCGCGATGAACATCAGCGTGCCGCGCCACCGGTCTTTCAGGCCAAGCAGCGTCTTCGCCGTTCCGACCCAGCTCGCCATGTGGATGTCGTGGCCGCAGCTATGGGCGACGAATACCTCGCGCCCGTTCCAGCTGGTCTTGTCACGGCTCGCGTAATCGAGGCCGGTCTTCTCTTCCATCGGCAGGCCGTCGAGTTCGGTGCGCACCATGATGGTGGGCCCGTCGCCATTCTTGTAGATGGCGACCAGCCCGGTCTTGCCGATATTCTCGGTGACCTCAAAGCCGAGCGCGCGCATCTCGGCGGCGAGCCTGGCTGCGGTTTTCACCTCCTGAAACGCAAGTTCAGGATGGGCGTGGAGCTCCTTGTAGAGTGTGTCGAGCTTTGGATAATTGTCCGCGATCGACGTCTCGATCGCCTTTTTGAGATTGATGACATCGAGCTCTGCGTGGGCCGGCAGCAGGCTGGCCGCGAACAATGCGGCTGATACCGCGAGGGATCTGGCACGTGGATTCATGACGTGGGCCCCCTTGATTGCGTCGCAGTGCGCAGGATGGGTAGAGCGAAGCGAAACTCCATCCTTACAGCCACTGGTCGCGGCTGATGGGTATCGCTTCGCTCCGCCCATCCTACGATCTACGCTGGTATCCGATGCATCGCGCAGATCTTGTTGCCGTCGAGGTCGCGCAAATAGGCCAGATAGAGTTTGCCGGCACTGCCCTCGCGTACGCCCGGCGGATTCTCGCAGGTCTTTCCGCCATTGGCGAGGCCCGCCGCGTGCCAGGCGTCGGCCTGCTCGGGAGATTCAGCGGCAAACCCGATGGTGCCGCCGTTCGCCGGCGTCGCCGCCTGGCCGTTGATCGGCTTCGACACCGAGAACACGCCGGTCTTGGTGAAGTAGAAAATACGGTGGCCGTCGACCTTGGCCGGCCGGACGCCGAGCGTGCCGAGCAGGGCATCATAGAACGCCTTGGCCTTTTCCAGGTCGTTGGTGCCGATCATCACGTGCGAAAACATTTCTTCAATTCCTCCCCAGTTTTTCAGGACGAACAGCCGCAATTGCTTTGCGCTTCCGCAAGGAACCACCCCGTGCGCTGTCCGTTGCCGGGCAATGTAGACGGCGCTCTTGGCGTTGTACAAGGCGAGGGGCAACCGGCGGGGGCGAGAGGTACCCGGAGCCGCCAGATTACGTTTCGGTAATCCAGCCCGAGAGATCGGTTTCCACCGCCAAACGCGGCGCCTCGACGCACCCTGGCATCTTGAAGCGCCGCCGGGGCAATTCCTACCTCTGGGATGCCAGCCACGGCTCTCCCGCCGCAGGCGGGCTAAGGAGACGACAATGAGCTATCTGAAGACTGCCATTCTTCTGGCCGGTCTTACCGGCCTCTTCATGGGCGTCGGCTATCTGATCGGCGGCGCCAGCGGCGCCCTGATCGCGCTCGTGATCGCGGCTGCGACCAACCTGTTCGCCTACTGGAATTCGGACCGCATGGTGCTGTCGATGTACGGCGCCCATGAGGTCGACCGGAACAGCGCGCCCGATCTCGTCCATCTCGTGGCCGAACTGGCCGGCCGCGCCGGCCTGCCGATGCCGCGCGTGTTCGTGATGGATGAGGCGCAGCCGAATGCGTTCGCCACCGGCCGAAATCCGCAGAACGCCGCGGTCGCCGTGACCACGGGGCTGATGCAACAGCTCAGCCGCGAGGAGCTCGCCGGCGTGATCGCGCACGAGCTCGCACACGTCAAGAACCACGACACGTTGCTGATGACCATCACCGCGACGATTGCCGGTGCGATCTCGATGCTGGCGCAGTTCGGCATGTTCTTCGGCGGCAACCGCGACAACAACAACGGCCCCGGCATCATCGGCTCGATTGCCATGATGATCCTGGCCCCGCTCGGCGCCATGCTGGTGCAGATGGCGATCAGCCGCACCCGCGAATACGCCGCCGACGATCTCGGCGCGCGCATTTGCGGCCAGCCGATGTGGCTGGCGTCGGCGCTGTCCAAGATCGCGAGCGCGGCGCATGTGGTGCCGAATCCGGAAGCGGAGCGCAATCCGGCGACGGCGCACATGTTCATCATCAACCCGTTGTCGGGCCATGGCATGGACAACCTGTTCACGACGCACCCGTCCACGGAGAACCGCATCGCAGCGTTGCAGCAGCTCGCGGCGGAAATGGGCGCGCAGGGCGGAGCACCTTCGGTTACGGCCCGCGGTAACTACCCGCGCCGCAGCCCGTGGGGCCGGCCCTCGGCCACACGCGGACCGTGGGGATAAACTCGCAGAAACGTAGCCCGGGCGAGCGAAGCGCCCCCGGGGCAGGTGTCCCCCGCACGAAGATGCAACCTCGGGCGATCAGCGCCGCGAGCAGGCCGCTTCACATTCAACTGTCATCGTCCGCGAAGGCGGACGATCCAGTATTCCAGAGACGTTGATGGAAGAACCAATGGGCCGCGGCGTACTGGATACTCCGCTTTCGCGGAGTATGACGGCCTTGTCCGCGGCCGCACTCTGCCCTCCACCACCCAACCTCAAAACGCCGTGTAGCCACCGTCGATCACAAAACAGTCCGCCGTATGATACGACGAGGCCTTGCTCATGATGTACACCGCGATGCCGCCGAAATCCGTCGGCTCGCCAAACCGACGTACCGGAATCCGCGGCATCACGTTGGCGACGAATTTGTCGTTGCCCATGATGCCGGCGGTCATGTCGCTCTTGATCCAGCCAGGCAGGATCGCGTTCGCGGTGACGCCGTGGCGCGCGAGCTCGACGGCGAGCGCGCGGCACAGCGCGTTCAGCGCTGCCTTGGTGCCGGCGTAATGCTCGTTGCGCGCGGTGCCGAACAGCGACGCCAGGCTCGAGGTTGCAACCAGCCGGCCGAATTTGTCGCCGGCCTCGGCGCGTTCGGTCATGTGGCGGGCGGCGGCCTGGAATACGTGGAAGACGCCGTCGAGATTGGTCGCGAACATTTTTCGCCATTCCTCCTCGGTGCGGTCGATGAAGGCGCGCCGTCCACCGCCGCCGATGCCTGCATTGGCAAAACAGCCGTCGACGCGGCCGAACGTATCGAGCGTCGCCAGCATTGCCGCCTTGACCGAAGCAGGATCGGAGACGTCGCAGATCTGCGTATGCACCTTACCGGGCCCGGCTGACATGGTTGCGGCCGCACCCTTGTTCTTCTCGGCGTTGCGGCCCCAGATCGAGACGTTACACCCTTGCGCATTCAACGCCTGTGCGATGCCAAGGCCGATGCCGCCATTGCCGCCGGTGATGACCGCCGTGCGGCCCGTGAGGTCGAAGATGCTCATTGGATATTTCCATTTGCTGTGGGGTGCGATAAGTCGTGCGCCCAGTGGCGGGCAGATGTTCTGCGGCAAGCATGGACAAGCGCGCCCGGAAAATCAAATATGGGACGAGACATCCGATCTTCCGCGCAGCGAAATAGCGCGTAAACACAAGTCATGAGGAAGCAATGCAGTTCAAGCACGTCACGCTCGATTTCGACGGCCCGGTCGCCATTCTCAAGCTTGACCATCAGGAGGTCATGAACGCGGTCTCGATGGACATGCTGGGCGGTCTCGGCGAGGCGCTCGATGCGATCGACGACAAGCGGGAAGAGGTGCGCTGCCTGGTGCTGACCGGCGCTGGACGCGCGTTCTGCACCGGCGCCAATCTGCAGGGCCGCAACAAGCCCGGCAAGAGCAACGCCGGGCAATCGCTGGAAATCGGCTTTCATCCGTTCCTGCGGCGGCTGCGCCGGCTGCATTGCCCGATCGTCTCGGCCGTCAATGGCCCCGCCGCCGGCGCCGGGATGAGCTTTGCATTGATGGGCGACATGATCGTGTGCGCGCGCTCGTCCTATTTCCTGCAGGCGTTCCGCCGCATCGGCCTGGTGCCGGATTGCGGCTCGACCTGGCTGTTGCCGCGCATGATCGGCAAGGCGCGTTCGGTTGAATTATCGCTGATGGGTGAGCGGCTGCCGGCGGAGAAGGCGCTGGAGTGGGGCCTCGTCAACCGTGTCTATGACGATGCGGTGCTGATGGAAGAGGCGATGAAGCTCGCGCATGATCTCGCCAATGGGCCGACGATCGCGCTGTCCTTGATTCGCAAGCTTTATTGGGACAGCCCCGATAACTCCTTCGAGGATCAACTCAACCTCGAATATGAGTCGCAGCGCATCGCGGGCGCGGCGGAAGATTTCAAGGAAGGCGTCGCCGCATTCCTTGAAAAGCGTCCCGCCAAGTTCAGGGGCAAATGATCGAGGACCAACTCGGACGCTGCGTCGCTTCCTGGTATAAGGGGGCGACCGGCGTGACTGGCGCCGCAAAACTTTCCGGCGGCGCCAGCCAGGAGACATGGACGTTCGACATTGTGCATCCGGGCGGCAATTTCGGCGCCATCCTCCGCCGCGCGCCGCCGGGCTATGGCGCGTCGCCGGGACGGGCAGCCGGGCTCGATGCGGAGGCGACGTTGATGCAGCTGGCGCACGATGCCGGCCTGCCGTCACCGCGCGTGATGCATGTGTTGAAGCCGGAGGACGAACTCGGCACCGGCTTCATCATGCAGCGCATCGAGGGCGAGACCATCGCGCGCAAGATTTTGCGCGATGAGCAGTTCGCCTGCGCGCGACCGATTCTGGCGCGGCAGCTCGGTCGCGTGATCGCCGGTATCCACGGCTTGCCGTCGTCCAAATTGCCAAAACTGCGCGAGATGAGCGCGACGAAAGAAATCGCAGACCTCGAGCGCGAATACCGCAGCTTTGGCTGGCCGCGACCAGTGTTCGAACTGGCGCTGCGCTGGCTGCGCGAGCGCGATCCCGGACCGTCGAAAGAGGTGACGCTGGTGCATGGCGATTTCCGCCACGGCAACCTCATCATCGGGCCCGATGGCGTGCGCGCGGTGCTGGACTGGGAACTCGCTCATTTCGGCGACCCGATGGAGGACCTCGGGTGGATCTGCGTCAACTCCTGGCGTTTTGGCGAGATCGACAAGCCGGTCGGCGGTTTTGGTACACGCGAGGAATTGTTCGCGGGCTATGAGGAAGCCGGCCGCAAGGCCGATCCTGATCGGGTGATGTTCTGGGAAGTGATGGGCACGCTGCGCTGGGGCATCATGTGCTGCGGCATGATGCAACGGTTCCGGAAAGGCCCGGATCATTCGATGGAGCGCGCCATGATCGGCCGGCGCTCGTCCGAGACGGAAATCGATTTGCTGAGATTGCTAGCTCCGAGAGGAGGATGAGATGCAGGACGAGCCAACAACCACCGAACTGATCAAGGCGGTCGCGGATTTCCTCCGCAACGAAATCGTCCCTCAGATCAAGGGCCACAACGCCTTCAAGCTCCGCGTCGGCATCAACGCGCTCGATCTGGTGACGCGGCAATTGACGCTGGAGCAGGGGGGTGATGCTGCGGAGGCGGTGCGGCTGAAGCAGTTGCTGGCGCTGGATGGTTCGCTGATCGAATTGAATCGCGCGCTGTCGGACAAGATCGCGAAAGGCGAGGTCGATTTGCAGACGCCGGGATTGGCCGAGCATCTGTGGCAGACCACGATGGACAAGCTCGCCGTCGATCAGCCGAACTACGCGTCGTACAAACGGGAGTTGGAAAATAAGTAACGCCAGCTCTCTCCGTCATTGCGAGGAGCGCAAGCGACGAAGCAATCCATCTATCCCTATGCCGCGCTATGGATTGCTTCGCTTCGCTCTGCAACAACGGCGAAAAGCTACCTGTCCCCAGCCATTTCGGCGGCCGCTTCTCCGCAAACGCCTTCGGTCCCTCGATGTAATCCTGCGAGGCCGCCATTGCCTTCACGGCCGGGTACTCCCGCTGCTCGGCGATCGCCTGTTCCAGCGATCCGTCAAGCCCGCGCTGGATCGCCTGCTTGGAAGCGCGGATCGACATCGGCGAATTCTTGGCAATCGTTTCCGCCCAGCGCTCGGCGGCGGCGAGCGCTTCGCCGGCCGGAACCACCTCATTCACAAAGCCGAGTTCGAGTCCCTCCTTGGCCGAGACGTGGCGCGCGGTGAGGATCATGCCCATGGCGCGCTTGAGACCAATCTGCCGCGGCAGCCGGTGCACGCCGCCGGCGAGGGCTGCGAGCCCGACGCGCGGCTCGGGCAACGCAAACGTTGCATTCTCCGACGCGATGATGAGGTCGCAGGCCAGCGCGATCTCAAAACCGCCGCCCATCGCCACGCCGTTGACGGCGGCGATGATCGGCTTGTCGCAATCGAACCGCGAGGTGAGGCCGGCGAAACCGCCCTTGTCCCAGCCGCGCTTGCCGCCTGCCGCCTGCCACTTCAGGTCGTTGCCGGCGCAGAACGCCTTGTCGCCGGCGCCGGTGACGATCGCTACCCATTGCTCGGGGTCGGCGGAGAAATCGTCGAACACCTTGTTGAGCTCGAAATGCGCGTCGATATGCAACGCATTGTACACTTCAGGCCGCGACAGCGTGATGATCGTGATCGGCCCCTTGCGCGTCACCCTGGAGAATTTCAGGTCCATGTTTGCTCCCGTTTCGATTTTCTGCGGCGAAGAATACTTGCCACGATCATAGCGCCGGCGCGGCGTCCGATGCCATCCAATTACGCAACGCGCCTGCGCGTGCCAAGGCCCGTTCCGTTGCTTGACTTGGGCATGGTCTTCCAACCTAAATCGATCCGAGCGGGCGCGCTCGCGTAGCGCCTAAACGCAAATCAAAGCAAACGACATTCCGGGAGAGACCACCTTGGATTTCAACCTGCCTGCCGACCTCACAGCCTATCTCGACGAGCTTGACCGGTTCATCGCACGCGAGATCAAGCCGCTGGAGGAGGCCGATGACAACATCCGCTTCTTCGATCACCGCCGCGAATGGGCGCGCACCGATTTCGAGAATGGCGGCCTCCCGCGTCACGAATGGGAAGCGCTGCTGCGCAAGGCGAAGAACCTCGCGGACGCCGCCGGCCACCTGCGCTTTGCGATTCCGAAGCGCTACGGCGGCAAGGACGGTTCCAACCTCTGGATGGCCGTGATCCGCGAGCATTTCGCCTCAAAGGGTCTCGGCCTGCACAATGATCTGCAGAACGAGCATTCGATCGTCGGCAACCTGCCCGATCGTCACCATGCTCGACCGCTACGGCACCGACGATCAGAAGGCGATGATCGACGGCTCGATCACCGGAAAATATCGCATCACCTTTGGTCTGACCGAACCCGACCATGGCTCCGACGCAACACACATGGAAACTAGGGCGGTGCAGGCGACCCGCGACAACGTCAAGGGCTGGATCATCAACGGCCAGAAGATGTGGACGACGGGCATGCATGTCGCGACCCATTGCGCGTTGTTTGCCCGCACGTCCGGCAATGATGGCGACGCGCGGGGCATAACCTGCCTGCTGGTACCGGCCAAGAGCCCGGGCGTGAAGGTCGAGGAATACATGTGGACCTTCAACATGCCGACGGATCATCCGCGCGTCAGCTTCACGGACGTGTTCGTGCCTGACGATGCGCTGTTCGGCGAAGTCGGTCGGGGCCTGTCGCTGGCGCAGTGCTTCGTGCACGAGAACCGGATCCGGCAGGCGGCGAGTTCGCTGGGCGCGGCGGTCTATTGCATCAACGAAAGCGTCAAATATGCGCGCGAGCGAAAACCGTTCGGCAAGGCGCTGGCCGAGAACCAGGCGATCCAGTGGCCGCTGGTGGAACTGGCGACGCAGGCCGAGATGCTGCGGCTGCTGATCCGCAAGACCGCTTGGGAGATGGACCAGCTAACGCAGGCGCAGGTCGAGCACACGCTCTCCGACCGGGTATCGATGTGTAATTTCTGGGCCAACCGGCTGTGCTGCGAAGCCGCCGACCGCGCCATGCAGGTCCATGGCGGCATGGGCTATTCGCGCCACAAGCCGTTCGAACACATCTACCGCCACCACCGCCGCTACCGCATCACCGAAGGCAGCGAGGAAATCCAGAAGCGCAAGGTCGCGGGATTTTTGTTCGGGTATATGGGCGCGGGGAAGCATTGAGTCTTTAACCGTCATGGCCAGGGCAAGCCCGGTAATGACGTGGGGAGAGAGCGTGCCGCGCGTTCAATTCACCTGGCGGTCTTTCCCCGCCCAGTACGGGTCACGCAGATTCCGCCGCAAAATCTTGCCCGACGGGTTGCGCGGCAAGGCCTCCAGAAAATCCACCGATTTCGGCGTCTTGAATCCGGCGATGCGTTCGCGCGTAAAATTGATGATGTCGGTCGCGGTGGCCTGCTTGCCGGGCTTCATCACCACGACCGCCTTCACCGCTTCGCCCCATTTGTCGTCGGGGATGCCGATCACGGCGGCTTCGGCCACGTCAGGATGATCGCAGATCGCGCTCTCGACTTCGGCCGGATAGATGTTCTCGCCGCCGGAGATGATCATGTCCTTGATGCGGTCGTGAATATAGAGGTAGCCGTCCTCGTCCATGTAGCCGGCATCGCCGGTGCGCAGCCAGCCGTCGCTGCCGAGCGTCCTGGCGGTCGCCTCGGGCAGGTTCCAGTAGCCGGCCATGTTGGAGCCGGAGCGGGTCGCGATTTCGCCGACCTGGCGCGGCGGCAATCGCTTGCCGTCGGGGTCGAGGATCGCAAGCTCGATGCCGGGCAGCGCCTTGCCGGCGGAGCGCATGCGCTCCAGTCCCTCGACATGGTCCTCGGGCGGCAAAGCGACAATAGTGCCTGTCGTCTCGGTCATGCCGTACATCTGCACGAAGCCGCATTTGAACACCTCGATGCATTCCTTCAGCAGCGCCGCGGGAATTGGCGAGGCGCCGTACAGCATGTATTTCAGCCGGGAGAAATCCACTTCGCGCGCGCGGGGCTGGCGCACCACGAACTGCATCGCGGCGGGCACCATGAAAAGCTTGGTGATGCCGGACTGCTCAAAAAAATCCAAAACCTTGGTCGGGTCGAACTCGCGGGCAATCACGCCCGTGGCGCCGTGATAAAGGCCCATCACGCCCCAGCCGGAGCCGCCGATATGGAAGATCGGCATCGCCACCAGCGAGACGTCGTCGGTCGACCATTTGTTCCAGTCGGGCTTCTCGGCCTCATTGCCGGTCTGCACCAGATTGAGGAAGTTGGCGTGCGACAGCATCGCGCCCTTCGGCTTGCCAGTCGTGCCCGATGTATAGAGCTGGATCGCGATGTCCTTCGGGCTGATCGGTACTTTGGGGTCGTCGGCGCTCGCAGCATCCCGCCATGCCGTAAAGTCCTGCCATTCCGGCGCGCCGCCTTCGGTGGTGATGACGGTGCGGACATCAGGCAATTGCGGCTTGATGTTGCGGACCTGGGTGATGAATTCCGGGCCGACGAACAGTACCGGCGCCTTGCAATCGCCGACGATGAAGGCGACCTCGGGCCCGGCGAGACGCCAGTTCACCGGCGCCATCACCACATTGGCCTTCATCGCGCCCATCAAGAGCTCAAAATAGATGTCGCTGTTCTTGCCGAGATAGGCGATGCGCTCGCTCGGCTTGACGCCAAGCGCGATCAGCGCGTTCGCAACGCGGTTGGTCTTGATGTCAAACTCGGCAAAGCTGGTCTGGCGCCCCTCGAATTCATAGGCCAGCGCGTTGCCGCGTGTCTTGGCGCGGTCGCGCACCATGTCGGCGAGGTTTGCCGGTTGTTGCGAAGTGGACATGTCTCTCCCGTAGCGTCTTGTTTTCGTTACGCGGAGTGTGGCGTCATCCGGCAACAAAGACAACACATATGGAGATCAGCCCCGCGCCGCGCGGTCCTTCTCGTTCTGCGCCTTGATCGAGTCGCGCGCCTTGTTCCAGTCGTCGTCGCTCCAGTCGCGCAGCTGGTAGAAATTACCGCCCATCGCGAGCGCCTGCGCGCCGTCCATGGCGATGGTTTCGCCGTTGATCCAGTCGCAGCCGCCGGAGATCAGGAACACGGCGAGGTTCTGCAGTTCCTCCATGGTGCCGACCCGGCCCATCGGGTTCTGCGCCCTTGTGCGCGCGCCGGCCTCGTCGCCGGGCTTGATGCGCTTGCTCATGCCCTCGGTCGGGATTTCGCCGGGTGCAATCGTGTTGAGGCGGATGCCGTGCCTGCCCCATTCGACCGCCAGCGACATCGTCATGGCGTGGATCGCCGATTTGCTCATCGCCGACGGCACCACATAGGGCGAGCCGTTGCGCACCCAGGTCACGGTGATCGACACCACATTGCCGGGCAGCTTGGCGGCGATCCAGCGCCGTCCTACCGCGTGCGTCACGTAGAAGGTGCCATGCATCACGATGTTGGCGACGGCATCGAAGCCGCGCGGCGACAGCTCTTCGGAGCGCGAGATGAAGTTGCCGGCCGCATTGTTGATGAGGTCGGTGAGAGGGCCTTCGGTCCAGATCTGTTCGATCATCTCGTCGACGGCAAGCGCATTGCGAATGTCGACGCCGTGGCTGATCACGCGTCCGCCATGAAGGTCCATCAATTCGGTCGCGGTCTCGTCGCACACAATCTTGCGGCGGCCGCAGATGTGGACCTCGGCTCCCAGTTGAAGAAACCGCGCGGCCATGGATTTGCCGAGGCCGGTGCCGCCTCCGGTCACGAGAATGCGCCGCCCGGCGAGAAGCTGATCGTTGAACATCGTTTCCCCCACGGGAATTGTCTGTTAATTGGTCGATTGACTAAAACCGGCAACGGCCGTTCTGTAAAGCGCCAAGAAGGAAGTGTGGAGGAGAATTCTCATGGAACAACGCGTCTCGATCTCGATTTCGGACGGCATTGCCGATGTCCGGCTGGTGCGGGCCGACAAGATGAACGCGCTCGACGCCGCGATGTTCGAGGCGCTGGTGGCTGCGACCGAACGGCTTGCCCATGAAAAGGCGGTCAGGGTGGTAGTATTGTCCGGGGAGGGGCGGGCGTTCTGCGCCGGTCTCGATATGGGACGTTTCGCGGCCATGAAGGAGAGCGGTGGTAACGGGGTCGCCGGTGGCGAGAAACGGGACCTCACTGCACGCACGCATGGGCTGGCGAACTTTCCGCAGCAGGCGGTCTGGGGCTGGCGCCAGCTTCCGGTGCCGGTCATCGCCGCGATCCAGGGCGTGGCGTTCGGGGGCGGCTTCCAGCTCGCACTCGGCGCCGACATGCGCTTCCTCACGCCGGACGCACGGATGTCGGTCATGGAAATCAAATGGGGGCTGGTGCCCGACATGGCGGGCACGCCGATCCTCGCGAGCCTCGTGCGCGACGACATTTTGCGCGAGCTGACCTATACCGGGCGTATCTTCTCGGCGCAGGAAGCCATGAGCTACGGCCTCGCGACGCGCATCTGCGACGACCCGCTTGCTGTGGCCTTCGAGGTTGCGCGCGAAATCGCGGGCAAGAGTCCCGATGCGATCCGCGCCGCCAAACGCATGCTGAACAAACTGTCGGTCGATCCGGCTCCGGCGCTGCTCGCCGAATCCGTCGAGCAGCAGAAATTGCTCGGCAGCCCCAACCAGACCGAGGCGGTGCGCGCCAATATGGAAAAACGCGCGCCGCGGTTCGCGGAGGCGTAGCACCACATGCCGTCATCACCGGGCTTGTCCCGGTGATCCACGTCCTTTGTTGACACAAAGCAAGTACGTGGATGGCCGGGACAAGCCCGGCCATGACATCGTAAAAAAGTCCTTTAACAAAAAGAACAAGGCAATGACCGAATCCTCATCTCCCTTCCTCGGCGTCATCAGCGGCCCGCGCAGGCGCGGGCACGACGAGATTGCCGATCGCGCCGACCGCATCGCCAGCGGCTTGCAAAAACTCGGCGTCAAACAGGGCGACAGCGTCGCCATGCTGATGCGCAACGACATCGCCTTCATCGAGGCGGCCTATGCGGCGATGCGGCTCGGCGCCTATGGCGTGCCGGTCAACTGGCACTTCAAGCCGGAAGAGATCAACTATGTACTGAAGGATTCCGGCACCTCGGTGCTGATCGCGCATGCCGACATGCTGCACCAGTTGCGTGAGGCGATCCCATCGGGCGTCACCGCGCTCAGCGTGCCGACGCCGCCGGAAATTCTTAGCCATTACAGGATCGATCCCGATCACCTTACAACGCCCGACTTTGCGATCGATTTCGAATCCTGGCTGAAACAGCACCCTCGCTATGACGGGCCGGCGGTGCCGCAGCCGCAGAACATGATCTACACCTCGGGCACCACAGGCCATCCCAAGGGCGTGCGCCGCTCCGCACCGACGCCGGAGCAGACCGCGAACGCCGAAGCCATGCGCGGGATGATCTATGGCCTCAAGCCGGGCGCCCGCGCGCTGCTTCCCGGGCCGCTCTATCATTCCGCGCCGAACTCGTTCGGCCTGCGCGCGGGCCGTCTCGGTGGCGCGCTGGTGCTCATGCCGCGCTTCGACCCCGAGGAGTTTTTGCGCGTGGTCGCGACTGAAAAGATCGACACCATCTTCATGGTGCCGACCATGTTCATCCGGCTGATGAAGCTGCCGGAGGAGATCCGCAACAAATACGACATGTCGTCGCTGCGCCACATCATCCATGCCGCCGCGCCCTGTCCCGCCGACGTCAAGCGCGCGATGATCGAATGGTGGGGGCCGGTGATCTACGAATTCTACGGCTCGACCGAGTCGGGCGCCGTCACGTTTGCCAATTCCGAGGACGCGCTGAAGAAGCCCGGCACCGTCGGCAAGATTTCGCCGGGCGCGGAACTGCGCTTCATCGGTGACGACGGGAAGGAATTGCCGCAGGGCGAGATCGGTGAAATCTACTCGCGCATCGGTGGCAACCCGGATTTCACCTATCACAACAAGCCGGAAAAGCGCGCCGAGATCGATCGCGAGGGGTTCATCACCTCGGGCGATGTCGGTTACATCGACGCCGACGGCTACGTCTTCATCTGCGACCGTAAGCGCGACATGGTGATTTCGGGCGGCGTCAACATCTATCCGGCCGAAATCGAGGCCGCGCTGCATGCGATACCGGGCGTGCATGATTGCGCGGTGTTCGGCATTCCCGACGCGGAATTCGGCGAGGCGCTGATGGCGGTGGTGGAGCCGCAGCCGGGAGTGACGCTCGACATCGCCTCCGTCCGCGCCCAGCTCAAGATATCGCTGGCCGACTACAAGGTGCCGAAACACATCGAAATCCAGTCCAACCTGCCGCGGGAGGATTCCGGCAAGATCTTCAAGCGCCGGCTGCGCGATCCCTATTGGGAACGGGCGGGGCGAAGGATTTAGGCTGCCGCGGAATAGATGGCTGATCCCTCATGGTGAGGAGCGCGAAAGCGCGTCTCGAACCATGAGGCCCCAATCTCGCTCGCGACCATCCTTCGAGACGCCGCTTCGCGCGCTCCTCAGGATGAGGACCAGCAAGGTTGGAACGCTCCCCATCTTTATCTTGCACTGCGGCAAAAAACTTGCACACTCGGAATTGCCGGGCAATTTCTGAGGTAGCCAGCCATGTCTTCCCAGATCGTGCCTTCCGAGACCATGCCTTCCGAAAGCGAAGCCCGGTCCAATCGCAGCGATGATGCGCTGGCGTTGGAGGCAGATGCCCGGCTGCGGACCGATATACGCCTGCTCGGGCGCATTCTGGGCGATACCGTGCGCGACCAGGAAGGCGCCGAGGTGTTCGACCTGGTCGAGCGCATCCGGCAGACCTCGATCCGGTTCCACCGCGACGAGGACAAGCTGGCGCGGCGGGAACTCGAAACCATCCTCGACAGCATGTCGACGGCCGATACCGTCCGGATCGTCCGCGCCTTCAGCTATTTCTCGCATCTCGCCAACATTGCCGAGGACCAGAACAACATCCGCCAGATGCGCGGCCGTGGCCCCGGCGGGCCGCGGCCGAGCGCGCTCACCCAGACACTGTCCCATGCAAAGACGGCCGGTTTCAGCGCCGCCGAGCTGCGGCGTTTTTTCAGGGATGCCCTGGTAAGTCCGGTGCTGACCGCGCATCCGACCGAAGTCCGCCGCAAGAGCACGATGGACCGCGAGATGGAAATCGCGGCGCTGCTCGACCGGCGCGAACGGATGCAGCTTACGCCGGAAGAGGCCGAAGCCAGCGACGAACAATTGCGCCGCGCCGTGCTGACGCTCTGGCAGACCAACCTGTTGCGCCGGACCAAGCTCACCGTGCTCGACGAAGTGGCCAACGGCCTTTCCTTCTATGACTACACCTTCCTGCACGAGGTGCCGCGGCTGCATTGCGCGCTGGAGGACCGGCTGAACCAGGAGGAGGGCGGGACGCCCGGCGAAGTGGCCTCATTCCTGACGATGGGAAGCTGGATCGGCGGCGACCGCGATGGCAATCCGTTCGTCACTGCGGACGTCATGCGCGGCACGCTGCGGCTGCAGTCGAGCCGGGTCCTGAACTTCTATCTGGAGGAGTTGCACGCGCTCGGTGCCGAACTGTCCCTGGCGGCGCATCTCGCCGACGTTTCCGAGGAGCTGCGCGCGCTCGCCGGGCGCTCGCCCGACGCGTCACCGCATCGCAGCGGCGAGCCGTATCGCCTGGCGGTGTCCGGCATCTATGCCCGGCTGACCGCGACCGCCGCAAAGCTCGAGGTCGAGACGACAAGGCGTCCGGTCGGCGCAGGCGCGCCTTATGAAAGCGCAAAGGAGTTCAAGGCCGATCTCGACGTTCTCGATCGCTCGCTGATCGCGAATAATTCCGGTGTGATCGCGCGCGGGCGTCTGCGGCACTTGCGCCGCGCTGTGGATTGCTTCGGGTTCCATCTCGCCCGGCTCGACATCAGGCAGAATTCGGCCGTGCACGAACGCACGGTCGCAGAACTGTTCGACGCCGCTATTCCCGGCATGTCCTACCTCGCTTTGAACGAGGAGGCCCGCGTCAATCTGCTGCTGAGTGAACTCCGCAGCGCCAGGCCGCTCAGTTCGGCCTTTGTCAAGTACAGCGAGGAGACGCTCGGCGAACTTGCGCTGTTCCGTGCCGCGGCCGAGGCCCATGCCAAATTCGGCGCCGACGTGATCTCCCAATGCATCATCTCCATGTGTAAGGGCATGTCCGACATGCTGGAGGTCGCGGTGCTGTTGAAGGAGGTTGGTATTGTCAACCCGTCCGGACGCAGCGCGATTAACATCGTGCCATTGTTCGAGACCATCGAGGATCTGCAGGCGTCTTCCGGCATCATGGACCGGATGCTGTCGCTGCATGACTATCGCAAGTTGGTGGACAGTTGTGGCGGCGTGCAGGAAGTGATGCTGGGCTATTCCGACAGCAACAAGGACGGCGGCTTCGTCACCTCGGGCTGGGAGCTTTACAAGGCCGAGATCGGCCTGGTCGAGGTTTTCGAGCGTCACCATGTGCGGCTGCGGCTGTTCCACGGCCGCGGCGGTTCGGTTGGCCGCGGCGGCGGGCCAAGCTACGACGCCATCATTGCGCAGCCCGGCGGCGCGGTGAACGGCCAGATCCGCATTACCGAGCAGGGCGAGATCATCTCCAGCAAGTATTCCAACGCCGAAGTCGGCCGCAACAATCTGGAAATACTCGCCGCCGCGACGCTGGAGGCGAGCCTGCTGCACCCCCGGCAAAGCGCGCCGCGCAAGGAATATCTGACCGCGATGGACGAACTGTCGGCGCTGGCGTTCAAGGCCTATCGCGGGCTGGTCTACGAGACCGAAGGCTTCGCCGATTATTTCTGGGGCTCCACCGTCATCACCGAAATCTCGACGCTCAACATCGGCAGCCGTCCGGCATCGCGCAAGAAGACCCGCGAGATCGAGGATCTGCGCGCCATTCCCTGGGTGTTCAGCTGGGCGCAGTGCCGGCTGATGCTGCCGGGCTGGTACGGCTTCGGCTCCGCGGTCGAGACCTGGATCGCGGAACATCCGGAGCAGGGCATGCCGTTCCTGCAGGAACTCTATCGCGAATGGCCGTTCTTCCGCATGCTGTTGTCCAACATGGACATGGTGCTGGCCAAGAGCTCGATCGCGATCGCCTCGCGCTATGCCGAACTGGTGCCCGACGTGAAATTGCGCGAAAGCATCTTTGGCCGCATCCGGCGCGAATGGCATGCCTCGATCGAGACGCTGCTCGATATCATGGGGCACGAACGGCTGCTGCAGGGCAACCCGCTGCTGGACCGCTCGATCCGCAACCGCTTCCCCTATCTCGATCCGCTCAACCATGTGCAGGTCGAACTGCTGAAAGAGCACCGCGCGCAGAACCCGGACGAGCAGGTGCTGCGCGGGATACAGCTGACGATTAACGGGATTTCGGCGGGGCTGAGGAACAGCGGGTGAGGCTGGGCCATGGCCTTTCCCCGTCATTGCGAGCGAAGCGAAGCAATCCATCTCTCCGAATATGCGGATGCATGGATTGCTTCGTCGCTTCGCTTCTCGCAATGATGTGCTGAAGCCTCGGCGCTTCTCACGGCTTCATCGCACCCTGCACACTGGTATAGACCGCATAAAGCGACGTCGAGCCGCAGATATAAAGTCTGTTCCGTTGCTGGCCGCCGAAGCACAGATTGGCGACGGTTTCCGGGATGTGGACCTTGCCGAGCAGTTCACTGGCGGCGGTGTAGCAGCGCACGCCGTCCTCCTTCGGGTCGCCCCAGCCCACCGAGCACCAGACGCGTCCTTCGGTATCGCAACGGACCCCGTCGGTGATGCTGGGCTTGGGCATGTCAGCAAACACCTTGCTGTTCGACACCTTTCCACCCGCCACATCCAGATCAAACACCCGGATATGCGAGGGGTTGTCCGGGCCGTCGGTGAAGCCGGTGTCGCAGACATAGAGCTTCTTCTCGTCGGGCGAGAGCGTAAGGCCGTTGGGCTCGACGAAGTCATCGACGATCACCTTGACCTCGCCAGATTTCGGATCGACCCGGTAAACGTTGTGCTTTTCCTGTTCCGGCTCGGCCTTGATGCCCTCGTAATAGCCGCCGATGCCGTAGACGGGATCGGTAAACCAGATCGCGCCATCCGATGTGACCACCGCGTCGTTTGGCGAGTTCAGGCGCTTGCCGTTGTACTTGTCGGCGATGATGGTGATCGAGCCGTCGAGTTCAGTGCGGGTGACCCGCCGGCCGGCATGTTCGCACGTGATCAGGCGTCCTTCGCGATCGATCGTATTGCCGTTCGAGTTCATCGAAGGCTGGCGATAGACGCTGAGGTGACCGTCATCCTCCGAAAAGCGCATGATGCGGTTGTTGGGAATGTCGGAGAACAGCACGTAGCGCCCGGCTGCGAAGTAGACCGGGCCTTCAGCCCAGCGGAACCCGGTCGCGACGCGCTCGACTGCCATGGTGCCGGCGAAGGCCGGGAAACCTGATGGCCCGAACGAAACCTTGGGCTTTGCGGACTCCAGATGAGCATCCGGATAGCGGCTTCCGGGAAGCGGACCCAGGGGCAGGGGCTCGGTTGACAGGGTTGGAGCGCCGGTTTGGCCGAGCGGCGCGACGCTGGCCGCTGAGGCGGCTTTTATCGTCACGGCGGAGGCGGCAAGCGCCGCTGCGCCTGTCAGTATCTTGCGGCGATCGAACCTGCCGCCCTGTCGTTCAGAATCGCGAAAGGTCAGCGAACTTGTCATGATTTCCTCCCATGTTCTTTATTGGAAGGAAAACATCAGCCCGCAATCAGGCATAAAGCGGGCGGGCCGTGATGGAACAACCGAAGATAGTGGCGGGCTCGTCGTCCCTGCGAACGCAAGGAGCCATAACCACCAGCCCCGATTGTTTCAAAAGGTGACTACGCCATCGCAATGCGGACAGGCCGCGGCGTATGCGTCCCTGCGAACGCATGCGTTCGCAGGGACGACCAGACGTATCCTCAGATCGGATCCCAGGGGAAAATATCCGCGGAACGATCGAGCTTGTAGAACGATCCCTTGAGCGCCGGCATGCCGTGCTCGGCGATGGTCTGCGGCGTCCAGCCTTCGCTCCGCTGCACCGAGCGCAGCGGACGATTCTGGCTGAACAGGAATATCTCGTTCATCCGCACCCCGAAGATTTGTCCGGTGACGTCCTTGGCGGCATCGGAAAGCAGATAGGCGCACATCGGCGCGATCTTCTCCGGGCCCATCTGCTTGATCTTCTCGACGCGCGCCTTCTCGGCTTCCGTCTCGGTCGGGATCGTGCCGATCATGCGGGTCCAGGCGAATGGCGAGACGCAGTTCGAGCGCACGTTGAAGCGGCCCATGTCGAGCGCGATCGACTTCGACAGGCCGACGATGCCGAGCTTGGCGGCGGCGTAGTTGGCCTGGCCGAAATTGCCGATCAGGCCCGAGGTCGAGGTGAAGTGCACGAAGGAGCCGCTCTCCTGTTCGCGGTAAATCCGCGCCGCGGCGTGAGAGACGTAGAATGAGCCCATCAGGTGCACCTTGATGACGGCCTCGAACGCTTCCACGCTCATTTTGTGGAAGATCATGTCGCGCAAGATGCCGGCATTGTTGACGACGCCGTCGAGCCGGCCGAAATGATCGGTCGCCGTCTTCACGATCTTGCTCGCCGGGATTGCTTCCGCCACCGACTCGAAATTGGCTACCGCAGTCCCGCCGCGCTTCTTGATCTCCTCGACCACTTCCTCGGCGGGCGCCGCGCTCGAACCGGCGCCATCAGCGGCGACGCCGGGATCGTTGACGACGACCTTGGCGCCTTCGGCGGCGCAGAGCAGCGCGATCTCGCGGCCGATGCCGCGGCCCGCGCCGGTGACGATGATGACCTTGTCTTGCAGTGATTTTGTCATTGGGGTCTCCTGTTGCCTTCGTCATTCCGGGATGGTCCGCAGGACCAGACCCGGAATCTCGAGATTCTCTGATGTGCAATTGCACATCATAGTTCGATGCTGCGCATCGCCCCGGAATGACGAAGAGGGTTACTTCTCGTTCGTAAAGATGATCGTGCCCGACGCCGCGAACATGCCGCCGACGCCATGGCAGACCGAGATTTTCGCGTCCTTGACCTGCGCCGGCGCGATGCCGCGCATCTGCCGCACGCTTTCCTGCAGCGCGTACATGCCGTACATGCCGGAATGCATGTAGCTCAATCCGCCGCCATTGGTGTTGAGCGGCAGCTTGCCGCCGGGGCGGGTATTGCCGTCGGCGATGAACTTGCCGGTCTCTTCATGCGGCATGAAGCCGAGATCGCCCAGCCCAAAAAGCGGCAGATGGGCAAAGGCGTCGTAGATCATCAGATGATCGACGTCCTTGTGGGCGATGCCGGCCTCCTTGAAGGCGAGGGGGCCTGCGACCTTGAAAGCGCGCGAGGAGTTGAACGTCTCCATCTGGCTGACCATCGGCGTTTCCACGCTCTCGCCGGTGCCGAGAATATAGACCGGCTTGTTCGGAAAGTCCTTGGCGCGGTCGGCGGAAGTGAGGATCAGCGCGCCGCCGCCGTCGGTAACGAGGCAGCATTGCAGGATGCGGAACGGATAGGCGATCATCCGCGAGTTCAGCACGTCCTCGACCGTGATCGGCGCTTTCATGGTGGCGCGCGGATTTTTCGCGGCCCATTCCCGCTGCACCACGGCGACCATGGCGATCTGCTCATGGGTGATGCCGTAGGTCTTCATGTAGCGCAGCACCGGGATCGGGAACATGCTGGGCGGGCCGTAGACGCCGAACGGCGACTCGAACTGGCCGTTGAGGCTGTCAGGCGCCGTCGAGCGCGGCAATTTTCCGATCATCGACTTGCCGCTTTCGGCATGCGTGATCAGCACGGTCTTGCAGAGGCCGGCCTCGATGGCGGCCGCGGCATGGCGGACATGCAGCATGAACGAGCAGCCGCCGACGGAGGTGCCGTCGACCCAGGTCGGCGTGATGCCGAGGTAATGGGCGATCTGCTGCGGGGTTTCCACGGCCGTGGCGATGCCGTCGATATCGGAGAGTTTCAGTCCGGCGTCGGCGATGGCGTTGAGCGCCGCGTCCGCGTGCAACTGGATCTGCGACATGTTGGGGATGACGCCGAGCTCGGTGGTCTCGGCTGCGCCGACGACGGCAACTGCGTTTCTGCGCATGATGCTTAGCCTTTCGCCGGACGGAACAAAGGAAGGGTGATCTTGTCGTCGAGTTTCTCGAACGCGACTTCGAGCTTCATGTCGAGTTCGAGCGCCTCCGGCGTCTGCGGGCAGTCGATGATGTTGCTCATCATGCGCGGGCCCTCGTCGAGTTCGACGACGGCGATCGCGTAGGGCGGGGTGAAGCCGGGCGCTGCCGGGCGGTGGTTGATGACGTAGCTGTAGAGCGTGCCCTTGCCACTGGCCTTGAACACGCTGATCTTGCGCGAGGCGCAGGAGGGGCAGAACGGGCGCGGCGGGAAATAGACATTGGCGCAGGCGTCGCAACGCTGCAGGCGCAATTCGCCGGCCTGCGTTCCATCCCAGAAATGTTGCGTTTCAGGCGTGGGTTTTGGTTTTGCGCGCGCAGGCTCCGCCATCTCGGCTATTCTCCTTGGGAAAGCGGGACATTGGCCCGCATGTTGCGATCTTGATGCGACATTGACCGATCTCCGTCAACGGTCCCAGCAGCGGTGCTGTCGCATGGCCGCATTCCCTGCGCGCGAGAGCGCTTGTATGCCAGCCCGTCATCGGAGATAGTCCGCGCCACGGTAAATCGCACAGAAGGCAATCAAGAACACCATGCCGAACCATCCGACACTCGCCAGCCTGGCCGCCGACCTCGATGCTGGACGCACTACCGCGCGCAAGCTGGTCGAGGATTGTCTCGCAAGGATTGCCGATCCCGCGGGCGAAGGCGCGCGGACCTTCATTCACGTCGACAAGGATGCAGCCATTGCCGCGGCAGATGCGATGGATCATCTGCGCAAAGCGCAACGCCGCGCCGTCGCCCTATGCCGGCATTCCCGTGTCGATCAAGGATCTCTACGACATCAGGGGGCAGGTGACCCGCGCCGGCTCCCGCGCGCTGGAGGATTCCGCGCCGGCTGAAGCCGATGCGCCCGTGGTGGCGCGGCTGCGCCGGGCCGGCTTCATCGTGATCGGCCGCACCAATATGACCGAATTCGCCTATTCCGGCATCGGCATCAATCCGCATTACGGCACGCCGAAAAGCGTGTTCAATCGCAGCGTCGGCCATGTGCCGGGCGGCTCCTCCTCAGGGGCTGCAGTGTCGGTCGCCGATGGCATGGCCCATGGCGCCCTCGGCACCGACACCGGCGGCTCGTGCCGGATTCCGGCGGCCTTCAACGGCATCGTCGGCTACAAGCCGACGCAACGCCGCGTGCCGCTCGACGGCGGCGTGCCGCTGTCGTCCTCGCTTGACAGCTTTGGGCCGCTGGCGCGCAGCGTCGGCTGCTGTGCGGTGCTCGACGCCGTGCTTGCCGACGAAGCCGTGCGGCCGTTGCAGCCGCGCCCGGTCAAGGGCATGCGGCTGGCGGTGCCGACCACGGTCGCGCTCGACGACCTCGACGACGAGGTCGCGGCGACGTTCGAGCGCGCGCTGGCGGCGCTGTCGCGGCAGGGCGCGTCGATCGAGCGGATCGAGGTGCCGGAATTCCACGATGTCGCCGTCATGAACAGCAAGGGCGGATTTGCCGCCGCGGAAAGCTATGCCTGGCATCGCTACCTGATCGTCAGCCATGGCGACGTCTATGATCCTCGCGTCCACGTCCGCATCCTGCGCGGCGAGGGCATCAGCGCGGCTGACTATATCGATATCCTCAACGCGCGCCGCTCGTTCATTGCCCGCACCGAACAGCGCATCGCCCCCTACGACGCGCTGGTGCTGCCGACCACGGCGAATGCGCCGCCCAGAATCGCCGACCTCGCCGATGACCGGGCCTTCGCGACGCAAAACCTGCGCGCGTTGCGTAATTGCACGCTGATCAACATGCTCGACGGCTGCGCCATTTCGCTGCCGGCGCATCGCGAAGGCGAGGTGCCGGTCGGGCTGATGCTGGCCGCCGCCGGCGGGGCGGACCGCCGTATCTTCGAACTGGCTGCCGGAATGGAGAACGTCATCCGTGTTTGATCTGACCTTCAACGTCGAGGACAAGGGCGCATTGACGCCGCTGACGCTTGCGATCGACCAGGCCGTCATCGCCGGCTGGACCGGCCGCGATCCGGTGGCGCGCGACAAGCACATCGCCGAGCTCGAGGCGATCGGCATTGCGCGCCCGGCCTCGACGCCGATCTACTATCGCTGCTCGGCGCGGCGGATCACGCAGACCGACCGCATCGAGGTCTCCGGCGAAAATTCAAGCGGCGAGGTCGAGTTCGTGCTGATCGGCTGGCAGGGCCGCACCTTCGTCGGCTGCGGCTCCGACCATACCGACCGCAAGGTGGAAGCCTACAGCGTCACGGTGTCAAAGCAGATGTGCGACAAGCCGGTCGCCTCCGTGCTGTGGGAGCTGGAGGAGGTCATCGGTCACTGGGACCGGCTGATCCTGCGCTCCTGGGCCGTCATCGATGGCGCGCGCGTGCTTTATCAGGAGGGCACGCTCGATGCCATGCTGCCGGTGAAGGACCTGATCGAGCGCGGTTTCGGCGGAAATGGCCTGCCCGACGGCTGCGCCATGTTCGGCGGCACGTTTGCGGCCAAGGGCGGCATCCGGCCGGCTGATCGCTTCGAGTTCGAGCTGGAGGATCCCGTGCTGAAGCGGAAGATCAGCCACGGGTATGACGTGATTACGATGCCGGTGCTGGGCTAGACGCGGCGTTCCGCTATCTGGCCGTCGGCCGTCATTGCGAGCGCAGCGAAGCAAATCCATCTATCCTCGAGTTGAGGCGTGGATTGCCTCGCTGCGCTCGCAATGACGGGGATGGAACTTGTCAGAAATCGGGTGGTTTTGTCGTGGCCTGACTGCAAGACTGCCCGCCATGAGAGCACCCGCAAGAAGTATGAACCCTTCCTCAGACATCAACGCCCGCGTCGATGCCATCGACTGGGCGCAGGCGACCGCTGACCTCGACGCGCAGGGTTGCGCCGTCCTGAAAGGATTGCTGTCGCCGGAAGAATGCGACGCGCTGGCTGGGCTCTATCCGGACGACAAGAATTTCCGCAGCCGGATCGTGATGGGGCGTCATGGGTTCGGCCGCGGCGAATACAAATATTTCGCCTATCCGCTGCCCGACCTGATCGCAGAGTTGCGCCCCGAGCTTTACGCGCGGCTCTATCCCGTCGCCAATCGCTGGAACGAGACGATGGGGATCGACATCCGCTATCCCGATCGCCACGAGGCGTTCCTGAAGCGCTGCCACGATGCCGGGCAGACGCGGCCGACGCCGCTGCTGCTGCAATATGGCGAGGGCGACTACAATTGCCTGCATCAGGATCTCTATGGCGAACACGTGTTCCCGCTGCAGGTCGCGATCCTGCTGTCGCAGCCCGGGCGGGATTTCGAAGGTGGCGAGTTCGTGCTGACAGAGCAGCGGCCGCGGATGCAGTCGCGGCCCGAGGTGGTTCCGCTCAGGCAGGGCGACGCGGTGGCCTTTGCTGTGCATCACCGGCCGGTGCAGGGGACGCGCGGGGCCTATCGGGTTAATCTGCGCCATGGCGTCAGCCGGATCCGCTCCGGCCACCGCCACACCGTCGGCGTGATCTTTCACGATGCCAAATGAGTGCGGACTGAGTTGACTGCAGATTTGTTCGAGGCCGTTCCGGATGTGCGCCCGTCACGTGAAGTGATGGCGGAGGGCGCGGCCTTGCTGCGCGGATTCGCAAGACCGTTTGAGAGCGAAGTCGATCGCTGCGCTCCGCGAGATCATCGCGCAAGCGCCGATCCGGCGCATGTTTACGCCTGGCGGTCACCAGATGTCGGTGGCGATGACCAATTGCGGCAACGCCGGTTGGGTCACCGATCACAGCGGTTATCGCTATGACGGCATCGATCCCGATTCCGGAAAGCCCTGGCCGGCGATGCCGGCGGTGTTTTGTCAGTTGGCGGCGCACGCCGCTGCCGAGGGCGGCTTTGACGGTTTTGCGCCGGATGCCTGCCTCATCAATCGCTACACGCCGGGCGCGCGGATGTCGCTGCACCAGGACAAGGACGAGCAGGATTTTGCCGCGCCGATCGTCTCCGTGTCGTTGGGCCTGCCCGCGATATTCCTGTTCGGTGGCCCGAAGCGGGCCGACAAGCCTGCGCGTTATCGGCTGGAGCACGGCGACGTCGTGGTCTGGGGCGGCCCGTCGCGGCTGTTCTTTCATGGAGTTGCACCGCTCGCCGACGGCGAACATGCCGTCATGGGCCGCCAACGCATCAACCTGACTTTTCGAAAGGCGCGGTGAGCCCTTCTCCCACAATGGGGAGAAGGAAGAGGGCGTTCCATCTGATATTCTCATGGTCTATGTTGGCAAGCCGAGGGCCGACATGACCACATCAGAGATAACGTCCGAGACCAATTCCAGCGCCAGCAGCACCGGCGTCTATCTCGCCGTGCTGCAGCTCGTGTTCACGCTGGGCTGGACCACCTACGTCATCTACCTGCCGAAGCTGTGCGCCGAGGTCGGGATCGCGCCATCAGCCGTGATCCTGATCCTGATGCTGGATCAGGCCGTCTTCACCATCACCGACACGGCGATGGGCATTGCCGCCGACAAGATCGCGCCGTTCGTCGGCAAGCTTGGCGTGTTCGTAGGCGCCGCGACCGCGATTTCCTGCGCGGCCTTTGTCGCGCTGCCGTTCGTGGCGGGCACGGGGCCGGGTGCGCAGGTCTGGTTCATCGGACTGATCCTGATCTGGGTCGTGACGTCATCAGCCCTGCGCGCGCCCCCGCTGACGCTACTCGGCAAATACGCCGCACGGCCCGCGATCCCGTTTCTCGCGGCGCTGGCAATGCTCGGCTACGGTCTGGCGGGCGCGGTGTCGCCCTATCTCGGTGTGGTACTGCGCAATCACGATCCGCGGCTCCCGTTCGTAATCTCGGGCGTGGTGCTCCTGATCACGACGCTGGCCTTGTCGAAGGTCGAACGCGATCTGGCGCAGGCACCGCCGGTCGCGAAAAAGCCGGCCTCGCCGGTCAAATCCCTCGGCCAGGTGCCGATGTTCTTCATCGCTTCGATGGTGATCCTGTCGCTCGGCTATCAGCTCCATTTTTCCATCAACAGCACGCCGTTCTTCCTGCGCTTCGTCAAGCCGGACGAACTGCAATGGCTGATGCCGGTGTTCTGGATCGGCTTCAACATCGCGATGTTTCCGGCGAGCGTCGTGGTCAAGCACCGCGGCGGGCTGATCGTGATGGGTGCGGCCGGTCTGCTCGGGGCGCTGGCGGTGCTGGGCGCAGAAATGGCCGGCAATCTCAACATGCTGATCGCGGCGCAGTTCATCGCTGGTGCTGCATGGGGCTGCATGCTGATGGCCGCGGTCTCGGCCGCGCTGGCGATCGGAGAGACCGGCGCCGAGGGCAAGGTCGTCGGGCTGGTGTTTTCAGCATTGGCGCTCGCGACCTTTGCACGGATGGCGGCGGTTGCCGGCGGACTCCAAAAACTGCCGGAATATGCGCCGCTGCTGCAATGGGCGCCGGTGGCGTGCTGGTCAGTCGCCGGAGCGGGCCTGCTGGTGATCGCGGCCTCGCGGATGCAGCGGAGTATGGCGAGGCAGGTCTAGATATTTTTGGCCGGATGGATAAACGCCCACGGCGAGACTTCCGAATCCGTCGGCACCTCCACCGAGATCACGTAGGGCCCGCCGTCGGCCAGCGCCTTTTCCAGCGCGGGGCGGAAGTGATCCGGCGAGGTCACTCGCGCAGCGCCAACGCCGAAGGATTCCGCAAGTTTCACGAAGTCCGGATTGACGAGGTCCGACGCCACCACGCGCCCATCGAAGCGCTCGCGCTGGTCGCGGCGGACATTGCCATAGGCGTTGTTGTTGAACACCAGCGTCACGACGCCGATCTTGAATTGCACGGCGGTCGACAGTTCCTGCACGCCGAACATGAAGCCGCCGTCGCCGGTGATCGCGACCACCGGCCGGTCGGGGTTGGCGACCTTGGCGCCGAGCGCGGTCGGAAAACCCGATCCGAGCGTGCCCTGATAGCCCGAGGTGATGAAGGTGCGCGGCTCGTAGATCGGAAAGCCGTACCAGGAGGCGAAGCCGACCTGCGATAATTCATCGGTAACGATGGCATTCGCCGGCAGCACGTCGCGCAGGATGTTCAGATACGCCATTTGCGGCTGAACCTTCTGGATCTCCTGATGCGCCGCCGCGGTGGCCTCGCGGATCTCGGCGCGCCGGCCGCTGCTCTTGCTGTAACCGGCCTTTTTCACCGCCGCCGCCAGATCGGCGGTGCCGGCCTTGGCATCCGCGATGACAGCCACGTCGGATACGTAGCGTCGCATCTCGACGGGATCGATGTCGATGCGAACCGATTTCAGGCCGTCGGGCCGATAGGGCCAGCGCGACATCGTCGGCAGCTCCAGCCGGGTGCCGATCCCGATCATCAGATCGGTGGTCGGCCACAGCCTGTAGGCCGCCGCCATGGTCAGCCCGAGCTCGTGCGCATTGGAGACGATGCCGCGGCCGCTGCGGAACGCCACCACCGGCGCGTCAATCATCTCGGCGAGTTCGAGAATTTCCTCGCGCGCGTGGATCGCGCCGCTGCCGACGAAGATCATCGGCCGCTTGCTGTGTTTGATGAGCGTTGCAGCTTCCCTGATCCGGTCAGGGTCGGGCTGCGGTGCGGGGAGGGTGTCGAATATTTTGGCTGGGCCGACCTCGGCGCGCTGCGTGAACACGTCCCATGGCATCTCCAGCGACGCCGGGCCGCGGCGGCCTGACAGCATTTCCTGAAACGCGCGCGATACCATTGCGGGTGCGAGGTCGGGATATTCGATGCGGTCGGCCCATTTCACAAACGTGCGCAGCGTCGCGATCTGGTCCGGCATCTCGTGCAAATGGCCGCGGCCCTTGCCGAGAAACGCCGTCGGGACCTGCCCGGTCAGGCAGAGCACTGGCTCGTTGCAGCCGAATGCCGTGAGCAGCGCCGCGCCCGCATTGAGCACGCCGGGGCCGGGCACCACGCTGAACACTCCGGGGCGGCCCGAGGATCGCGCATAACCAAAGGCCATGTAGCCGCAGGCCTGCTCGTGGCGTGCCCCGATCACCTTCAACTGCGCCTGATGGAAGGCGTCGAACAGCCCGTAGGTTTGCGCGCCGGGCAGGCCAAACACAGTGTCGACGCCGTGCGCGACGAGGCCATTGACGATTGCTTCGCCGCCGGATGTTGAGGTCATTGCACTATCCACTCGCTTCTCAGGATTGATCAGGTTTCGTCGAAGACGCCGTTCTTCAGCACGCCGACACCTTCGGCCTCGACCTCGATGATGTCGCCGGGTTTCAGATAGCGTGGCGGGTCGAACCGCGCACCCGCGCCGGTCGGCGTTCCCGTCACGATGACGTCGCCGGGCACCAGCGTTGTAAAGGTCGAGAGATAGTTGATCAAATAGCGGAAGCCGAAGATCAGCCGGCCGGTGCGGTCGTCCTGCCGCGTCTCGCCGTTGACCCGCGTGGTGAGGCGGATGTCGGCGATCTGGCTTTCGTCGGTGTAGGGCACGAGCCACGGGCCAAGGCTGCCGGTGGAATCGAAATTCTTGCCCTGCGTGACGTTGAATTTGGCGTGCCGCACCCAGTCGCGGATGGTGCCCTCGTTGCACAGCGTGACGGCGGCGATATGGTCCAGCGCGTCGCTCTCCTTGATGTGCCGTCCGGCCTTGCCGATGACCAGCACCAGCTCGCCCTCGTAGTCGAGTTGGGCCGAGGCGCGCGGGCGGACCAGCGGGGCGTTGTGGCCGACAAAGGAGCGCGGCGTGCGCATGAACATGCTGGGATATTTCGGCGCGTCCTGGCCATCCTTGTATTCGGCGTTGCGGTCCGGGTAGTTGACGCCGATGCAGATGATTTTTTCGGGCGAGGGGATCGGCGGCTGCCATGTAATTGCATCGATTGCGTGGTCCGGCGAACGCCGCGCCGCATCCTCGACGAGTTTCATCAACGTGCCATCAGCGATGGCTTCGCGCAGCGTCGGATACTCCTTTTCGAAACGGGCGGAGAGATCGACGATGCCGGCATCGGTCACGGCGCCGTATTTCTGCGCGCCGTTGACGGTGTAGGTAGCGAGGCGGGGAGGGGCCATCTTGTATTCCGATCAATCCGCAATCGTGACGTCGGCGACGAAGGCCGGCTCGCGCACCGCCTGGCCTGTGAAGGGCGTACCTTCCTCGAACCAGGAGCGGGGCGCGGGTGCGCCCCAGAGCGTCTGACGGCGCGGGTCCTTCAGTGACCAGCGCAGCGGCTCGTGGTCGTGATCGCCCGTAAAATAGTCGCTGGTGTAGAGTTCGAGGCGATGTCCATCCGGGTCGCGGACATAGAGAAAGAAAGCATTGGAGATGCCGTGGCGGCCGGGGCCGCGCTCGATGTTCTTGAGGTATCCGCTGGACGCCATGACGTCGCAGAGATGCAGGATGTTCATCGCGGTCGGCGTCCAATAGGCAATATGGTGCAGGCGAGGGCCGCGGCCGTTGGTGATGGCGAAGTCATGGACATTGCCCTTGCGGTGCATCCACGCGGCAGCGATGCGTCCGTTCGGCCCGTCTTCCTCACCATATTCGGTGAGCCGGAAGCCGAGCCGGGCATAGAAATCGACGGTGTTTTGCACCTCGGGCGAGAAGACGTTGAAATGGTCGAGCCGCTGCGGATGGCAGCCTTTATACAGGTCGTAGCGCCGCAGCAGATGAGGGCGCTTGTCCATCGTCGCGTAAAGTTCGAGCTGGAAGCCGGCGGGGTCGGTGAACTGCAGCGTGCGGCCCTGGAACGGCTGCTCGGCGAAGGCATAGGCGATGCCGTTCTCGGAAAAGAAGCTGGCGGCCTTGTCGAGATCGCCGTCATTGCCGACCTTGAAGCCGAGCCGGCTGCAGGCCGCGACCGGCGCCTTCCTTAAGACCAGCGAATGATGCTGATGCTCTTCGCTGCCGCGCAGGTACACCGCCTTGTCGTCGCTGTCCTCGACATGAAGGCCGACGGTGTTCTCGTAGAACGCGCGGCTCTTGTTGAGGTCGACAACATCGAGCACGGCGTGGCTGCAGCGGATGATGTTGAAGGGCGGGTCGAAAATGTGTGTCGGAACGGGCATTTACTTTTTCCACTCCCTGATTTGTTAACCCTCATGGTGAGGAGGCGCGCAAGCGCCGTCTCGAACCATGCGGCCCGTGGCCATCCTTCGAGATGCGGGCTTGCGCCCGCTCCTCAGGATGAGGGCAGGCCCAGTTTCTGAATCTTGTGCGTCCCGCGCGCGAGCGAGACGTGCTTGGTTTCCATGTAGAAGTCGAACGAATAGTCGCCGCCGTCGCGGCCGATGCCTGAGGATTTCATGCCGCCGAACGGCGTCGGCAGATGGCGGACGTTTTCGGAATTGAGCCAGATCATGCCGGCCTCCAGCGCGTCGGCCACCCGGAGCGCCCGGCCCATGTCGCCGGTCCAGACATAGCCGGTCAGGCCGTACTGCACGCCATTGGCGATCTCGATGGCGTCTTTCTCGTCCTTGAACGGGATCACGGTGAGAAACGGGCCGAACACTTCCTCCTGCGCCACCCGCATTTTTGAATGTGCGCCGGTGACCAGCGTCGGCTGCACGTAATGTCCGCCGCCGGGGCCGTCATGCGGCTTGCCGCCCACCGCAATGGTGGCGCCGTCCTTCTGCGCGACCTCGAAATAGCTGCAGACCTTTGCGAGATGCCGCTCATGGATCAGCGGCCCGATTTCGGTCGCGGGATCGAGCGGGTGGCCGACCTTCAGCGCCTTGACCCGGGTGGTCAGCTTTTCGATGAATTTTCCGGCAATGCCCTCCTGGACCAGCAGCCGGCTGGACGAGGTGCAGCGCTCGCCATTGAGCGAGTAGATCATGAAGACCACCGCATCCAGCGCCCGGTCGAGGTCGGCGTCGTCGAACACGATGACGGGGTTCTTGCCGCCGAGTTCGAAATGCACGCGCTTCAGGGTAGGGGCGCCCTGCGCCATGATCGCCGAGCCGGTCGAACTTTCTCCGACAAAGCCGATCGCCTTGATGGCGGGATGCTCGGTCAGCGCCTTGCCGGCTTCCTCGCCCATGCCATGGACGGTGTTGAGCACGCCGTCGGGCAGGCCGGCCTGTTTCGCAAGCTTTGACAGGAGGTCGGCGGTTACCGGCGACCACTCCGCCGGCTTGTGCACGACCGTGCAGCCGGCGGCGAGAGCAGGGGCGATCTTCCAGGTCGACAGCATGAACGGCGTGTTCCACGGCGTGATCACGCCGACCGGGCCGATCGGCACCCGGGTCGAGATGTTCCAGTGCTCCTCGCTCGGCGTGTTGAGGCCGTCGCGGGCCTCGGTGCATTTGTCGGCGAAGAAGCGGAAGTTTTCCGCCGCCCGGATCGCGGCCTTGGCCATGAAGCGGTGGGCCTGACCGGTGTCGATGCATTCCAGCACCGCGATGTCGTCGGCATGGTCCTCGATCGCGTCCGCCACGCGATGCAGCAGTTTCTTCCGCGCCGCCGCAGGCATCTCGCGCCAGGATTTGAACGCGGTCGCGGCCGCGGCTGCGGCACGGTCGATATCTTCGGCATTGCCGCGCGCCACCGACGCCAGCACCGCACCATCGACCGGAGACTTCGTCTCGAACGTCTGGCCGGAGACCGACGGCACGGTCTTGCCATCGATCAGATGGCCGATGCCGTTACTCTTTAATTTGGCGAGCAGGGGGGCGGCGCGGTCGCGGTTGGCCTGAAACAGGTCCTTCGGCGTCACTTTATCCATGTGCAGCCTCCGCTTTCAGAGCTTCGTGGATGTTGTTGCGTTTCCAGCTGGTTTCCTTGTCGTTGATCTGCATGTCGAACGACAGCGCGAACTTCTGGTTCGCAAATACCGGATCGAGATAGGCCGACAAGGCCTTGAAAATATGCTCGCCAGCCTTCTTGCGGGCGGCGAGGTCGCGGCCTTCGCCAAGCCGCAGCACCATGTCGAGAAAAGCGAAGTTCTTCTGGCCGTCGGCGATCGCATAATGCTCGCACTTGACGGCGCGGACGCGAATACCGCCGAGCGGGAAGATGCCGGTCTCGACCGCGGCCTTGCGAACCAGTTCCACCACCGCGCCCATGTCGACGTGGCGATCGAGATTGCCTGAATATTCAATCGTGAAGTGCGGCATGTTGCGATGACTCCAATCTTCCCTAACGCATCAGGCGAAGTAGCAGCTCACGGAACCGTAAGGTCCATAGTCCGCCTGGATGGTGTCGCCCTTGCGGGTCTCGATCGGGCGGATGAACGATCCCGCCAGCACCACCTGTCCGGCTTCCAGCGCCAATCCATTGGGCGCGATCTTGTTAGCCAGCCAGGCCACCGATGTGGCGGGATGATTGAGCACGCCGGCCGCAAGCCCGGTCTCTTCCAACTGGCCGTTGCGGAAACAGAGCGCGCCGATCCAGCGCAGGTCGGCGTCCATCGGCCGGATCGGACGGCCGCCGAGCACGATGCCGGCATTCGCCGCGTTGTCGGCGATGGTGTCGAAAATCTTGCGGGTTGCCTTGGTCTGCGGATCGACCCGCTCGACCCTTGTGTCGAGGATTTCCAGCGCCGGCACCACGAAATCGGTGGCGTTGAGCACGTCGAATAGGGTGCAGTCCGGCCCCGAAAGCCGCGACTTCATCACGAAGGCGAGTTCGGCCTCGACGCGGGTGGCGATGAACCGGTCCGACGGTACCAGCCCGCCATCGGCAAAGAACATGTCGTCGAGCAGGATGCCGGAGTCAGGCTCGTCGATATTGAGCGCGCTCTGCATCGCCTTCGAGGTCAGGCCGATCTTGTGGCCCTTCACGGTACGGCCCGCTGCTACTTTCATCTCGACCCAGGCTTTCTGAATAGCGTAGGCATCTTCAATCGTTATGCCTGGATATTCGAGCGAAAGCTGGCGGATCTGCTTGCGGCTCTTCTCGGCGTGATCGAGCCGCTCGGCGGCGCTTCGGATTTCGTCTCTGGAAAGGGCCATGGGCGTCCGGCTGCTTCAGCAAAAAAGCACGTGCTGAAATTTGTTTAACATGTTAAGTTATCCGCTGCAAACTGATTTGGTGCTTGTTGCGCCGCAAAACTTTATCCTTCCCGAAGCGACGATTCCTGATGGCGGACCGCTGAAGATGGCAGGCAAGAAATCGCCGAACGGGTCGCGTTCGGATCCGGAGGGAACGCTCGAGCTCCGCCGCGCGCCGATGCGCGAATTCTCCCGCTCACTGCCGATGTCGCTGTTGCGCGCCCGTGAAGCTGTCATGCGACAGTTCCGTCCATCCCTTCGCAACCACGGGCTGACCGAGCAGCAATGGCGGATCCTGCGCGCGCTGACGGCGGTTGATACCATCGAGGTGACGGAACTGGCGCGCGTCGCCTTTTTGCTGGGTCCGAGCCTGTCGCGAATTCTGCGCGATCTCGAAGCGCGCGACCTGATCGAGCGGCGGACAGCCAAGGCCGATCTGCGCCGTGGCGAGGTGTCGATCTCCTCCAAGGGATTGAAACTGATCGAGGCGGTCGCGCCGACATCGGAAGCGATCTACGCCGAGATCACCAATCGCTATGGTGCGCGCAAGCTCGCCGAATTGCAGGACATGCTGGGTGAATTGGAGCGCAGCTTAGCTGCGATGGAAGTGGCCGGTGAGGGCGACGCCGAGCCCGACGAGTAAGCGCAAATTTGCATGATGCTACCGGCCCGATGCATAGCGGCCGGGCAAATGATTGCAATCATTTGGCTAATGAGATTGAGCGCGGTAGACATGCGCGCGGTTTTTCGTTCAAAGTGCCGGCCAAGCCGGTCATCAAAACCGGTGTGGGAGTTCTCGGGATTTGCCGCTGATATGCAGGCTTCCCCGATGCAAGGACAGGCTGAAATCCGGATATGGTCACCATACAAGTCAACAATCTGATCGATTTCGTCGCTGAGGTTTTTTCCCATTCGGAATCCTCGCCCGAGGAAGCCCGGCGCATCGCGACTTATCTTACGACCGCCAATCTCACCGGGCATGACAGCCACGGCGTGATCCGGGTTCCCGTTTACGTCCGCTGGAAGAAGACCGGCAACGTCGTTCCCAACCAGACCCCCGAGATCGTCGTCGATACGCCGTCGCTCGCCGTGGTCGATGGCAAGTTCGGCTACGGCCAGACCGTGACGCCGTTTGCGGTGCGGACCGGCATCGAGAAATGCAAGAAGGCGGGGCTGGCGGCGATCGCGCTGCGCAACGCCGGGCATATCGGCCGCGTCGGCGACTGGGCGGAAATGGCCGCCGCCGAAGGGTTGGTGTCGGTCCACTTCGTCAACGCCGCGGGCTCGCTTTTGGTGGCGCCGTTCGGCGGCGTGCAGAAGCGGCTCTCGACCGCACCTTATTGCGTCGGTATTCCGCGCCAGGGGCAGGATCCGATCGTGCTGGATTTCGCCACCTCGATCGTCGCCGAAGGCAAGGTGCTGGTGGCAAGCCGCGGCGGCAAGAAGTTGCCCACGGGCGCGCTGGTGGACGCCGACGGCACGCTGAGCGAGGAGCCATCGGTGCTCTATGGGCCCTACACGCCGGACGGGCCGCGCGATCACACCAAGGGGACAGGTGCGATCCGCGCCTTCGGCGAGCACAAGGGATCGGGGCTGGCCTTCATCTGCGAACTGCTCGGCGGCGCGCTCACCGGCACCGGCGCCACCTCGGGCGGCCGCCCGTTCGCCAACGGCATGCTCGCCTTCTATGTCGACCCCAAGGTGATCGACACCAGCAACTATTTCGACGGCGAAATCTCGCGCTATACCGACTTCATCCGGGAAACCAAGCCGGTCACCGGCGTCGAGAGCGTGCTGGTCCCCGGCGACCCCGAGCGGAAGATGCGTGCCGAGCGCACCAAGAACGGCGTGCCGCTGCCTGACGATACCTGGGCTGCGATCGTCAACACCGCCCGCGAGGTCGGGGTCAGCGAGGCCAGCCATCCAGCGGGCCGCCAGCTAATCAACTCCGCGAACTCCAACTATCGTAACGATCACAAAGGGAAAGCGATCAATGACAACCAACAACGTCAAGAAAGTATGGGCCTCGGGGAAGGCCGTGGTGAACGCGTGGCTCGCGATTCCGTCCGGTTTCTCGGCTGAAGTGATCGCGCAATGCGGCTTCGACAGCGTCACCGTCGATATGCAGCACGGCGTGCAGGATTACCTGTCGATGGTGCAATGCTTCCAGTCGATGCACGCCCACCCGGTCACGCCAATGGTTCGCGTGCCCTGGAATGAGCCCGGCATCATCGGCAAGGTGCTCGACGGCGGCGCCTATGGCGTGATCTGCCCGATGGTCAACACCCCGGAGGAGGCCAAGAACCTCGTCTCCTACGCCAAATATCCGCCGAAGGGCACCCGCTCGAACGGCCCGATCCGTTCCGGCATGTACGGTTCGGCCGGCACCTACCAGCAGACAGCCAACGACGAGATCGTGCTGCTGCCGATGATGGAGACCAAGACCGCGGTCGAAAACATGGAAGCGATCCTCGACGTCGAAGGCATCAACGGCGTCTATATCGGCCCCTCCGACCTCGGCTTCTCCTATGGCCTGGTGCCGAAGCTCGACCGCGACGAGCCGGAAATCCTCAAGATCTATGAGAAGATCATCAAGGAGTGCGGCAAGCGCGGCCTCAATCCCGGCATCCACTGCTCCGGCGCCGAGGGCGCGGTACGCGCCATCAACATGGGCTTCAAGCTCGTGACCCTGTCGAACGAGGTCGGTTTGATGTCGACCTATGCCAGGATGCAGGTGAACCAGACCCGCAAGGATTCTGGCGGCAAGGCGTAAGGTGCGAATGGCGAGTGGCGAATAGCGAGTAGGGTTCTATTCGCCATTCGCTACTCGCTACTCGCCAATTCTAGAGGAGACACCCCATGACCCCGGCACCCGTCATTCGCCTGCATCCTGACGACGGCGTGCTGATCGCGCGCTCGAGCCTGCCGCCCGGGCTGGTGGTCGCCGACGGGGTCACTACGACGGAACGAATTCCGGCCGGCCACAAGGTCGCGATCAAGCCGATCGCCGTCGGCGAGCCGGTACGCCGCTACGGCCAGATCATCGGCTTTGCCACCGCGCCGATCGCGCCGGGCCAGCACGTTCACACCCAGAACTGCGGCATGGGCGATTTCGCCAAGGACTATGCCTATGGCGTCGACGTCAAGCCGGTGCCGAACTTCGATCTGCCCGCGACCTTCGAGGGCATCCGACGCGGCGACGGGCGCGTAGCGACGCGCAACTATATCGGCATCCTCACCTCGGTGAATTGCAGCGCCCATGTCGCCGGCATCGTCGCCGACATGTTCAAGAAGAATCCATTTACCGGCGATAATCCGCTGGCCGATTTTCCGAATGTCGACGGCGTGGTCGCGCTGACCCACAAGACCGGCTGCGGCATGACGCAGGACGAGCCGCTGGCGCTGCTGCGCCGGACGCTCGGCGGCTATGCGCGGCATGCAAACTTTTCCGCTGTGGTGGTGCTGGGGCTAGGCTGCGAGGTCAACCAGATCGGCGGGCTGATGCAGGAACAAAAACTCGCCGGCCGGCTGCGCGCGATGGATATCCAGGAAGTCGGCGGCACCCGCAAGACGGTCGAGGCCGGAATCGCTTTCGTGAAGGAGGCGTTGACCGACGCCAACAAGGTGAGGCGCGAGCCCGTGCCGGCCAGCGAATTGACGGTGGCCCTGCAATGCGGCGGCTCCGACGGTTACTCCGGCGTATCGGCCAATCCGGCCTTGGGCGCGGCGAGCGATCTCCTGGTGGCCCACGGCGGCACCGTGATCCTGTCGGAGACGCCGGAGACCTACGGCGCCGAGCATCTCCTGACCCGCCGCGCGGTCAGCCGCGAAGTCGGCGAAAAGCTCGTCGGCCTGATGCGCTGGTGGGAAGAGTATACCAAGCGGGAAGGCGCCGAGATGAACGCCAACCCGAGCCCGGGCAACAAGGCCGGCGGCCTCACCACCATCCTGGAGAAATCGCTGGGCGCGATGGCCAAGGCCGGCAGCACCAATCTGGTCGACGTGCTCAACTACGCCGAAGCCGTCACCAAGAAGGGTTTTGTCTTCATGGATACGCCCGGCTACGACCCGGTGGCGGCGACCGGGCAGGTGGCGGGCGGGGCCAACCTGGTCTGCTTCACCACCGGACGCGGCAGCGTGTTCGGCTGCAAGCCCGCGCCCTCGATCAAGCTCGCGACCAACACGCCGATGTACAAGCGCATGGAAGACGACATGGACGTCAATTGCGGCACCATCCTCGACGGCGAGGAGAGTGTGCAGCAATGCGGCCAGCGCATCTTCGAGCTGATGCTGAAAACAGCATCGGGCCAGCCGACCAAGAGCGAGAGTTTCGATTTCGGCGGCGCGGAGTTCGCGCCGTGGGTTCTTGGAGCTACGATGTAGCCGGGATTGTGCTGCACTCCATCCGGGCTACAGTGTTACGCTGCCTGGCATCTGTCTCAACGGGATCGACAGCGCCTTAAAATAGCTTGCGGGAATGTGATCGCGTATCGTCGACGGCAGCGCATCTGTTGGCGGTGCGAGAAGCCTCGCAACGAGGCCGGCAAATAACCCACGTTCTCGCAATGCCTTGATCCTGTCGATGGCGGTATCGAGATCGCTGAGGGCAGTGTCAGTGACGAAGCCACCGTTGAAGTCTGGCTGATTTTGATTTGATGGCGCGGGCGTCAGCCCGGCAAACTTTCCGTCGTGCTGGCAATGGAGCAATTGTCCGACGTGACGAAAATTGCCGTTCGCGCTCGGCGGGACGGTCGCAACAATATCGTTGCCGTGGACAAGGCGGAATGTCTTGTCACCGAGCTTCGCGTAGCTGTTGAAGAAGTCCGGGCCGCCCGTTCGCGGAGTTCCGTAGGTGTAGACGGCCGTCGCCGTGATGCCAGCCCTGTTGAGTGAATGCTCCGCCCCTAGCAGGGCCAATGCGGCTCCCATGCTGTGTCCGGTGAAGAACAATGGCTGTTCGGGACGGCGCTTGATCACCTCTTCGATGGTAGGCCAAACCGCATCGATGGCGGTCTTGAACCCGAGATGGAGAACGTTCGGTTCCGGTGCAAGTGTGAAGTCCTTTATCCAGTCTTCGATCTTGAGCGGATCGGTGCCGGCAAAGGCGACAATCGTCGCGCCGCGCCTTTCGGCGACGACGAAACAGGCGTTTTCGGGCGGCAGACGCGTGACGGGCGCACCGGCGCCAAAGGCAAGCCTCGTCATGTTCCAGGTCTTCAGGATGTCATCGACCTTGCCTTCGTGCGCCGTCTCGTAAGCGAGCTGCGACATCCACATCAAGGCCTGCGCGTTTTCCAGCTTGAATGTTGTCGCGTCCGTATCGAGACCGTCCAGTGCGTTGGCAGGAAATAGCTCTTGCGGCAATTCGACGAGGAAACTCATTGGAAATGTCTCCTGTTTCAGTCCGCACTTTGGACCAATCCGACGCGCGGCAATCATCGACGAACGGGAGAGAGTATTATGCGCAAGGCGGGGCATCGCGCTCGGCTTGCGCAGGCAATGCGTCATTCGACCACAGGTAGATCAGCGCCGCAAGCGTATCGCGCAAATTAGCCCTTAGCTTAGGCACCCCGTGCCCGTTGTTAATGCTTGATCCCACCCGGAACCAGTGTTCTGCTTAAAAAAGCCGCTGGAGTCTCCGGTCCGTGTCGATCTTCGTCGCACTGCATCACGTTACGCACTACAAATACGACCGACCGATCGATCTCGGCCCGCAAACCGTTCGCCTGCGGCCGGCGCCGCATACGCGGACGCCGATCCTGAGCTATTCGCTCAAGGTCACGCCGACAAATCATTTCGTGAACTGGCAGCAGGATCCGCAAGGCAACTGGCTGGCGCGATTCGTGTTTCCGGAGAAGGCGTCCGAACTCAAGATCGAGGTCGACTTCTCGGCGCAGATGACGGTGGTCAATCCGTTCGATTTCTTCGTCGAAGGCTACGCCACCAGTTTTCCGTTCCAGTACACCAACGATCTGAAGACCGAGCTTGCGCCCTATCTTGCCACCGGCGAGCAGGGGCCGCTGTTCGCGGCGTACTTGAAGGAGATTCCGCGCGAGGCCGACAGCACCGTCAATTTCCTGGTCGATCTCAACGCGCAGCTGCAGAAAAAGATCAGCTACGTCATCCGGATGGAGCCGGGCATCCAGACGCCGGAAGAGACGCTGGCTGCTGGCTCCGGATCGTGCCGCGACTCGGCGTGGCTGTTGATCCATATCTTCCGTCACCTCGGCCTCGCGGCGCGTTTCGTCTCCGGCTATCTCATTCAGTTGCGGCCCGATATCGATCCGGTCGAAGGCCCGCGCGAGGTCGAGAGTGATTTCACCGACCTGCACGCCTGGGCCGAGGTCTATCTTCCCGGTGCCGGCTGGATCGGGTTCGACGTCACCTCGGGCATGCTGACGGGCGAGGGGCATATCCCCGTCGCCGCTACGCCGCACTACCGCTCGGCAGCGCCGATCTCGGGCAGCGCCGGCTTCGCCAATGTCGATTTCGGCTTCGAGATGAGCGTCAAGCGCATCCGCGAGGCGCCGCGGATCACGCGGCCGTTCTCCGACGCATCCTGGGCGCGTCTCGATGCGCTCGGCGAACAGGTCGACGCCGATCTCAAGGCCGCGATGACGTGCGGCTCACCATGGGCGGCGAGCCGACCTTCGTCTCGGTCGATGATCTGGAATCGCCGGAATGGAATATCGCCGCCGTCGGGCCGACCAAGCAGGCGCTGGCCGACGAACTGATCCGCAAGCTGCAGGCGCGCTTCGCGCCGGGCGGGCTGCTGCATTACGGGCAGGGCAAATGGTATCCGGGCGAAAGCCTGCCGCGCTGGGCCTTCGGGCTCTATTGGCGCAAGGACGGCGTGCCGATCTGGAAGAATGCCGAACTGATCGCAAAGATCGATAACCCGCGCCAGGCCGAGATCGCGGACGCGCAGCGGATGGTGGAAGGCACCGCGAAGCGGCTCGGTCTCGATACAGGCTATGTAATGCCGGCGTACGAGGACCCCGTGCATTGGCTGCAAAAGGAAGCGGCCTTGCCGGTCAACGTCGATCCCGGCGACTCCAAGCTGGCCGATCCCGAAGAACGCTCGCGCATGGCGCGGGTGTTCGACGAGGGCTCGAACAAGCCCAAAGGATTTGTGCTTCCGATCCAGCACGCGGACGCTGATAACCCAGGACGGATCAAGGGCTGGATGAGCGAACATTGGCAACTGCGGCGGCCCCATCTGTTCCTGATACCGGGCGATTCCCCGCTCGGGCTGCGGCTGCCGATGTCGTCGCTGCCGCATGTCCCTCCCGAAGAGTATCCCTATGTTGTCGAGCAGGATCCGATGGAGCCGCGCCTGGAACTTGCGGTCGAAGACAAGGACGCTGAAGCAGGAGGGTGGCCGCGAAGCCGGAGCCTAAGCCCAACGAAAAGCCCAAACCAAAGCTCAAGCCGGTTCGCACGGCGATCTCGGTTGAGATTCGTGACGGCGTATTATGCGTCTTCATGCCGCCGGTGGAGAAGGTCGAAGATTACCTCGAACTGATTGCGGCGGTGGAAGCGACCGCCGAGGAACTGCAGCTCCAGGTTCATGTCGAGGGTTACGGGCCACCCTACGACCCGCGCGTCGAGGTCATCAAGGTGACGCCCGATCCCGGCGTTATCGAGATCAACGTCCAGCCGGCGCAAAACTGGCGCGAGGCGGTCGACATCACCTTCGGCCTGTACGAAGACGCCGCAAAGGTCCGGCTCGGCGCCAACCGTTTTCTGGTCGACGGTCGCCATACCGGCACCGGCGGCGGCAACCATGTCGTGGTCGGCGGCTCGACGCCGCAGGATTCGCCGTTCCTGCGCCGTCCTGATTTGCTGAAGAGCCTCGTTCTGTACTGGCAGCGCCATCCCTCGCTGTCGTATCTGTTCTCCGGCATGTTCATCGGCCCGACCAGCCAGGCCCCGCGCATCGACGAGGCGCGGCATGACGGGCTCTATGAACTGGAAGTCGCGCTTGCGCATGTGCCGCCGCCGGATGTCGAGGCCCCGTTGTGGCTGGTCGACCGCCTGTTTCGGCATATCCTCGTCGACATAACCGGCAATACCCATCGCGCCGAAATCTGCATCGACAAGCTCTATTCGCCTGATGGCCCGACCGGCCGACTAGGGCTGGTCGAATTCCGCGCGCTCGAAATGCCACCCGATCCCAGGATGTCGCTGGCGCAGCAATTGTTGATCCGCGCACTGATCGCAAAGCTGTGGCGCGAACCGCAACAGGGCAAGTTCGTCCGCTGGGGCACGGCGCTGCACGATCGCTTCATGCTGCCGCATTTCCTTTGGGAGGATTTTCTCGGCGTGCTCGATGAGCTCCGGCAATCCGGCTACGAATTCTCGCCGGAATGGTATTCGGCCCAGCTCGAGTTTCGTTTTCCGGCCTTCGGCCGCGTCCATCATGGCGGTGTCGCGCTCGAATTGCGGCAGGCGCTGGAGCCCTGGCATGTGCTCGGGGAAGAGGGCTCGGCCGGCGGCACCGTGCGCTATGTCGATAGTTCGGTGGAGCGGCTGCAGGTCAAGGCGGAGGGCTTCGTCGAGGGCCGTCATATCGTGACCTGCAACGGCAGGCGGATGCCGATGACCTCCACTGGCCGCGCCGGTGAGGCCGTTGCCGCCGTCCGCTTCAAGGCCTGGCAGCCGGCCTCGGGGCTGCATCCGACCATTCCGGTCCACGCCCCGCTGACATTTGACTTGATTGATACCTGGAATGGCCGTTCGCTCGGCGGCTGCGTCTACCACGTCGCCCATCCCGGCGGGCGCAGCTACGACACCAAACCGGTCAATTCCTATGAGGCGGAAGCGCGGCGGCTGGCCCGCTTTCAGGACCACGGCCACACCCCGGGCCGAATCGACCCGCCGCCCGAGGAACGCACAAATGAATTCCCCTTGACGCTCGACTTGAGGACGCCGCTCCTGATCTAATCGGGCGCGACGGTCTTAAGGGAATCGGAATGGCAAGCCAGGGCAGCAATCAGGAAAGCAAGGCCCGTCCGGGCCAGCGCCGGATCGCGCAATGGACGCGCGACTATGCGCGGCTGCCCGGTATCCCGGACGAATATATCGGCGAGGACGGCGCGCCCCGCGCGGCCTGGAGCCGTTTCTTCGAAGCCTTCGCCGCACTTTCGCCGGCCGATATCGAACGCCGTTTCGCCTCCGCCGACCGGCATCTGCGCGAGGCCGGCGTCACCTATCGCGCGCCCGGCGAGACCGCCGACCGGATGTGGCCGCTCAGCCATCTGCCGCTCATCATCGATGAGGCCGATTGGCAGCAACTGACCACGGGCATCGCCCAGCGCGCCCAATTGTTCGAAATGGTGCTGCGCGATCTCTACGGCGAGGGCCGGCTGGTGACCGATGGCGCGGTGCCCGCGGCCGCGATTGCCGGCAGCAACGAATATCTGCGCGCGGTTTGCGGCGTCAAACCGCCAGGCGGCCGCCATCTCCACCTCTATGCGGCCGATGTCGGCCGCGGCCCCGATGGCCGCTGGTGGGTGTTGAACGACCGCACGCAGGCGCCGTCGGGGGCCGGCTACGCGCTGGAAAACCGCCTGGTGCTGTCGCGCGCCTTTTCCAACCTCTACAAGTCGATGAATGTCGAGCGCGTGGCGCCGTTCTTCGAGGCATTCCGCGAGAGCTTGCGCGCCAGCGCCGATCGCGACGAGCCGCGGATCGGGTTGCTGACGCCGGGCGCCTTCAGCGAGACCTATTTCGAACACGCCACGCTGGCGCGCTATCTCGGCTTTCTGCTGGTCGAGGGCGACGATCTCGCCGTCAGCGGCGATCGCATTCATATCCGCACCGTTGCGGGGTTGAAGCGGCTCGACGTGCTGCTGCGCCGGGTCGATTCCAATTTTCTCGATCCGCTCGAACTCAATGCGTCGTCGCATCTCGGCGTGCCCGGCCTGATCGACGTGCTGCGCAAGAACGGCGTCGTCGTCGCCAACATGCCGGGCTCCGGCGTATTGGAGGCGAGGGCGCTGCTTGGATTCCTGCCGAGCCTGTGCCGGCGGCTGCTCGGCGAGACTCTGATCATGCCGCATATCGCGACCTGGTGGTGCGGCCAGAAAGCGGCGCGCGAGGAAGTGCTGTCGCGGCTGGAGGATTTTGCGATCGAGGGCGCCTATGGCCGGGCCGTGCCGGGCTTTTCCAGCCATGAGCCTGTAATTGCCGGCGAGTTGCCGCCAGCCGAGCGCGACCGGCTGCGGCAGGCGATCGCCGATCGCGGCATCGATTATGTCGGCCAGGAACTGGTGCGGCTGTCGACGACGCCGGTGTGGGAGCAGGGCCGGATCACGCCGCGGCCGTTCGTGCTGCGGGTGTTTGCCGCGGCAACGCCCCATGGCTGGACCATTCTGCCCGGCGGCTTCTGCAGAATTGCCGAACAGCCCGATGCCCGTGCCGTCTCGATGGGCGATGGCGCACGATCGGCGGATGTCTGGATAGTCTCCGACAAGGCGGTGTCGGCTTCGACGCTGCTGCCGGCCGCCGAAGCCGTGCGCATTCGCCGCATCGCCGGCGTGGTGCCGAGCCGCGCCGCGGACAATCTGTTCTGGCTCGGCCGTTATCTCGAGCGCGCCGAGGCCACACTGCGGCTGATCCGCGCGCTCGGCGCCCCGATGCGCGATCCCGTCAAGGGGTCGTCGACGGCGCTGCCCTCGGTCGAGCGCATCCAGCGGCTGCTGGTGACCTGGGGCGCGGCCTCGCAGGCGACGCGGACGAATCCCGCAAGGGTCGTCGCCGAGGCGCTGCAGAGCCCGGAGAAATTCGGCTCGGCCCTGTCACTGGCGAAATCGGCGCAGCGCACCGCAAGCTCGCTGCGCGAGCGGCTTTCGCCCGACGCCTGGCAGATCATCACCGAGATGGTCGAGCGCCTCGCCCTTGAGGTCGACGACGATGACAGCGTCGTCAGCGCCGCTGAGCTGACGCTGCAGGAACTGGCAAGCATCGCCGGCCTCGCGCAGGAAAACATGAATCGCGCCGCCGGCTGGCGCTTCCTCGACATGGGCCGCCGCGCCGAGCGCGCCATCAACACTGCGCGGTTCGCGCGGCAATTCGCCTATGACGAAGCCGGCGACGAAGACCTCGATGTGCTGCTGACGCTGGTGGATTGCCAGATCACCTATCGTTCGCGCTATCTGGTCGGCCCGGCGCTGGCGCCGGTGCGCGATCTTGCGGTGCTCGATCCCTATAACCCGCGCTCGGTCGCGTTTCAGGTGGCGACGCTGAATGATCACATCGCCGCACTCCCGAGCCTGAAGGAGCACGGCCTGATCGAGCGGCCGCAGCGGCTGGCGGTGGCATTGCAGGCGACGTTGACGACCGCCGAAGCCGCGACGCTGGATGTCAAAAGCCTGTTCGCGCTAGAGCAGGATCTGCTCAACCTCGCCGACGCCATCGGCCTGCATTACTTCCCGCACGGGCCCAATGCGAGCCGGCCGGAGAAGCTCACGGGCCTCGCGTGATCTACGACATCCGTCACGTCACCACATACGCTTACGAAAGCCCGGTGAGTTTTGCGCGGTGCTCGCTGCGGCTGGAGCCGAAGTCGGGCGACGGGCAGCAACTGATTTCCCATTCGGTCGAGATCCGGCCGAGGCCTGCGGACCGCGCCGTGCGGCGCGACTTTTTCGGCACCCATACCGAGAGTATCCTGATCGAAACCGCGCATCGCAATTTGCGGATCGATTCCCGCTCGCGCGTTTCGGTGTCGCGCGAGGCGCTCGACCGCGCTGCGCCGAGCCCGTCATGGGATGATATCCGCGACGTGGCGTTCGAGGCCTCTAGTCTCGGCCCCGCTTCGCCGGTCGGCTACGTCTTTGCGAGCGCGCTGGTGCCGGTGCTGGCGCCGGTCACCGCCTATGCCGTGACGAGTTTTCCGCCGGGCGGTGGCATCCTTTCGGGTGCCGCCGATTTGATGCGCCGCATCCGCAACGATTTCAAATACGACCCGAAGGCCACGGTGATTTCAACGCCGCTCCGGGAGGTGTTCGAGAAGCGTCACGGCGTGTGCCAGGATTTTGCCCATGTGATGATCGCAGGTTTGCGCGGGCTGGGCCTGCCCGCGGCCTATGTCAGCGGATACTTGCGCACCATTCCGCCGCCGGGGAAGCCGCGCCTGCAGGGCGCCGACGCCACCCATGCCTGGGTGTCGGTGTGGTGCGGCGCTGAGCTCGGCTGGGTCGGCTTCGATCCGACCAACGACATCATGATCGAGAACGATCACATCGTTCTGGCAATCGGGCGCGACTTCTCCGATGTCTCGCCGGTCGACGGCATCATTGTCGGCTCGCGCAAGCAGAAGCTTGGCGTGGCCGTGGACGTGATCCCGGTGGCGTGAGGCTGCCTGTTCGCAGTCGTGTCAGGCTTTTCCTTACAAACAGACGCGGCATGTGCGGTTACGCCGCGCCATCCCCGCTGCTCTACGGATAGGCACTTTAACGGATGCTTTGCTCTTTTGTTGCCATCATGACGTGCAGCGAGCTTGCGCTTGCAATCGAATTCCATCGAGCCGGGAGACAACCGTGAACAATTGGTCAACAAAGCCTTTCGTTTCCGCCGTGGCAGCTATGCTCGCATTCGGCGGCGTCGCCAGCGCGAACGGCGGCGCAAACAAGGATGAAGCCGTCGCCATGGTCAAGCAGGCCGTTGCCTTCATCAAGGATCAGGGGGCCGAAAAGGCCTATCCCGAGATCACCAACAAGGCCAGCAAGTTCCATGACCGCGACCTCTATGTCGTGGTCTATCAGCTCGACGGCAAAGTGCTGGCGCACGGCTCCAACGAAAAATTCGTCGGCAAGGACCTGATCGAAGCGCAGGACGTCGACGGCAAGCTCTACGTCAAGGAACGCGTCGAACTAGCCGCCAAGCAGCCGACGTTCTGGCAGGACTACAAGTTCGTCAATCCGGTCAGCAAGAAGGTCGAGCCGAAGGAAATGTACTGCGAGAAGCTGGACAACACGGCGGTCTGCGCGGGCGTTTACAAGCTCTGACCCCGGTCAGACGTTTACGTTGTTGTGCGGCGGTCGCCGCACTGAAGGGGTGATATGCTCGGCTGGATCAAGCACATTGGTCTTTCGTGGAAAGTCCAGCTCGCGCCGGCTTTCCTGATCGTCGTCCTGATCGGGCTCGGCGCCTATGCGCTGCAGACGTTGCGGTTGAATCAGGCCGCGGTCGACGCGCTGGTATCCGGGCCGGTGCGGCAGTCGGAACTGGCCAACGATCTCACCACCACGGTGTGGACGGCGCATGCCAAGCTTTATCGTCTTGCGGCCACCGCCGCCAACGAAAAGGACGATAAGAAAATAGAAGCGGTCGCCAAGGAAGCTTCCGCGGCCGCCGGCAAGATTTCCGACGCGCTGAAGGCCGTCGAAGGTATCAAGGGCGAGGTCGGCGCGGAGACTTTCGACAAACTGAAAGCCGCGGTCGCAGGCTATCTCAAGCAATCGAAAAACGCGATCGAGATGGCCGACGGCGACGCCGGTTCGGCGCTGATATTCATCAAGGGCGCAGAACGGAACTTTGCCGTCATCGAAAAGCTGGCCGACGACCTGATCACGCATAGCAGCGAGAGCAAGGATCGAGAGATTGCCCGTGCCGGAATCAAGCTCGAGCAACAGCAGATGACGCTGATGGCGGCCCTTCTGGCAGTCGCTTTTGCCGGCATCCTCGTTTCGTTTCTGATCGGCCGAAGCATCTCCCGTCCCGTCGTGGCGATGGCTAGGGCGATGCGCGAACTGGCGGGCGGGAATTTCGAGGTCCAGTTGCCCGGCCTCGAGCGCCGCGACGAAGTGGGCCAGATGGCCCACGCAATCCAGGAGTTCAAGGTGCAGGCCATCGCCAAGGCCGAACGTGAGACGGCGGAGCGCGAGGAAAAGAGGCACGAACTGGCAGCCGCCCGCCGAACCGAGCTGCACAATCTGGCCGAAAGTTTCGAGGTCGCCGTCGGCAACATCGTTGAAAATGTCGGCTCGGCGTCGACCGAACTGGAAAATTCCGCCGCCGTCCTGACCAACAGCAGCGCGGCCACCCAAGAGCTCTCCACCGTCGTCGCCGCGGCTTCGGAGGAAACCTCCACCAACGTGCAGACGGTGGCGTCGGCCACGGAGGAAATGGCCAGCTCCGTCAATGAAATCGGCAGACAAGTCGCGAACTCCAACAGGATCGCCAACGAGGCGGTGATTCAGGCGCAAAAGACCGACGCCCGGATCGCCGAATTGTCCGAAGCTGCGAACCGCATCGGCGATGTCACCAAATTGATCACCACGATTGCCGAGCAGACCAATCTTCTGGCGCTCAACGCGACCATCGAGGCGGCGCGCGCCGGCGACGCCGGTCGCGGCTTTGCGGTGGTCGCCCAGGAGGTCAAGGCGCTTGCCACGCAGACCGCGAAGGCGACCAGCGAGATTTCCACCCAGATCGCCGAGATGCAGGCGGCGACACAGGACTCGGTGCTCGCGATCAAGGAGATCAGCGGCACCATCGGCAGGGTTTCCGAAATCGCGGCGGCGATTGCAGCCGCCGTCGAAGAGCAGGGCGCGGCGACCCAGGAAATCGCCCGCAATGTGCAGCAGGCGGCGGTGGGCTCCACCCAGGTCGCGACCAGCATCGCCGACGTCAACCGTGGCGCCGGCGAAATCGGCACGGCGTCGTCCCAGGTACTGGCTTCAGCGCAATTGCTCTCCAACGAAAACAAGCGCCTCAAGGCCGAGGTCGGCAAGTTCCTCGCCACCGTCCGCTCTGCTTAGGACGTGATCCGGAGAAGCGTGAAGCGATTTTCCCTCGCGACAAGCGCGAAACGCGCTTGTGCGGAGATCATGCTCGACCAATAAGCTGAAACGCGATGATGATTCGTTCCGAATTCATCGCGCTTTATGCATCGGAAGTCACGGTCGGCGGTAGTGCGCGCCGAAAGATCAACGGGTCCGCTTGAAGCGCGCGCCGGCCCCCGGTTGCGCCCTCGGCGCGGCGTTTTGCCGCTGTGAGGCTTTGCTTCCTCGGCGCGACCCCGGGAATTTCCTTAAGACGCTGCCCGCTTAGGTCCCAGTCCGGCGCGGCTGTTCGGAGGAATCCGCGCGCAGGTTGCGGAAGAACTTCTCGACCTCGCGGGACAGCGTTTCGGCCGTGGCCGTGAGCTCGCTGGATGCGGTGAGGACGGAAGCCGCCGCCGTGCTGGTCGTGCCGATGGCATCGCTGAGCGAACCGATATTGACGACGAGCGTACCGTTACCCTGCGCCGCGAGCTGCGCGTTCTGCGATATTTCGCGGGTCGCCGCATCCTGCTGCTCGATGGCGCCGGCGATGATCGACGTCACATCGTTGATCTCGCGCACGGCGTTGCCGATTTCGCGGACCGCTTCGACCGAATTCCTGGTCGACGTCTGGATCAGGCTGACGTTCTGGCTGATCTCGGCGGTCGCCTTGGCGGTCTGCTCGGCGAGCGCCTTGACCTCATGTGCGACCACCGCAAAGCCGCGGCCGGCGTCTCCGGCGCGCGCGGCCTCGATCGTCGCGTTCAGCGCCAGAAGGTTGGTTTGCTCGGCGATCGCCTGGATCAAAGTGAGCACGCCGTCGATGCGTTGGGTCGCGGCCGCGAGCCCCTCGATCTCGGAGACCGATTTCTCGGTGCGCTGGCCTGCCTGCTCGACCGCGCCGGCCGATTGACGGACCTGGCGGCCGATTTCCTCGACGGAAGCGGAAAGCTCTTCGGCGGCGCTGGCGACCGCGGAGACGTTGCTCGAAGCCTGCTCGGTCGCGCCGGAGGCGGCCACCGCGCGCCCGTTTGCATCCGATGACACGCTGGCAATGGTCTGGGCGGTGCCGCGCATCGAGGTCGCATTGTCGGTGACCGCGCGTAGTACGCCGCCGATCGCTTCCCGGAACGCGTCGACCGAGGCTTCGATGTGGCGGGTGCGCTCGTCGCGCGCTTTCGAATCTTCCAATACCTGTGAATTGAGGTTGCGGTTGCGGTCCATCGCCTCCTGGAAGATCTTGATGGCGCGGGCGAGCGCGCCGATTTCGTCGGCGCGGCCGGTATGCGGAACCTCGACGCCTTCAGCGCCGTCAGCGACCTGCTTGATGGTCGCGGTGATGACCGAAAGCGGGCGGGCGATCGAACGGGCGATGATCAGCACGCCGATCACGACCACCGCCAGCGCCATGACGCCGAGGCAGGTCAGTACAAAGGCCATCCTGTGGTTGGTGTCGGTCTGCTGCGCCAGCTTCTTGCTGCGTTCGGCGTAGACCTTGGAAAGCGCCTCGAGGTCCTTGTTCAGCGCGGTGCGCACTTCGCGGTTGGCGTCGTTGTCGCCCCATTCGCGCCCCGCAGCGGCGTTGATCTCGACGCCGCGGCGAACCAGCTCCTTGCGGAAGTCGATGAACTGTTCGATGCGCTTCTTGAAGGTGGCGAATTGCTGGGCGTCGTCGGCCTGCACCAGCGCCTGCCAGTTCTTGACGACCTCGAGAATGCGTTCGTTGAACTTGAGCAGCCCGTCGCCGTATTTCTTCACCACCTTCGGATCTGTTGACATGTAGACGCCGCGGGATTCCATCACGACCGCATAAACCAGCGAGTTGACGCGCTCGACATTGAGCGCGGCGCGGCTGGCGGTTGCGACCGCTTCCGTGAGTTCGGCGTTCTGGCGGGTGTTGTAGTCGGACAAGACCGTGATGGCCGCCACCAGCACCGCGAACAGCGCGAAGATGGAATACAATTTGGCTGCGAGTGAAAATCGGGATGTCATGGCGCTACCAAGAAAAGAGCGAGGGGATTCTGCAATTTGAGCCATATCGGCGCTTCCAGAACGGGGTCGGGTGGGCACCGTTAGCCATCCGCAATTGTGCGGAACCTAAATGGATAATTTCTTAATTAGAGAAACTGTAAATTTTGCAACTAATAGAAATTATATAGATATTTCAATATGTTGAATTTTGTACCATGCGCAGGCCGCCGGGAAAATTTGGCATTTCCGCGCGACTGGAACGGGCCCTGGCATGCCTGCGCAATTGGAGGTCGCTGTTTCCGGCGGACGGGTGCCTTGCCGGGCAATATCGATCTCTGTCTTCACGTGCGCATCTTGATCGCCCTGATCCTCGGGCTCAGCGTCACGGGCGAGGCGCATCTGCGATCGCTGGGACGTAGACAAAGGCGGGACGCCGGCGGCTGGGTCCGTCCGCCGCGCACGGCCTTGAGCGATTGATGCCCGGATCAGGCCGGCATTGTCAGGGGCCGGTGCTGTAGCGCTGACTGTCCGCGCGGCATAGATTAGCGAGGCAACGAAGCGGTCCGCGCGGGAAAGTCAGTATGGTCTATCGCCAGGTCATCGGCGCCACCTCCTACGTATTCGCCGACTTGCGCGAACTGCTTGCCAAGGCGACGCCGCCGCGGTCCGGCGATCGGCTTGCCGGCATAGCTGCCGAAAGCGCCGAACGAATGATCGCGGCGCGGATGGCGCTCGCCGACGTGCCGCTGAAGCAATTCCTCAACGAGGCGGTGATCCCTTACGAGGACGACGAGGTCACCCGGCTGATCCTCGATACCCACGCGGCGCAGGCGTTTGCGCCGATTTCCGCGCTGACTGTCGGCGGCTTCCGCGACTGGCTGTTGTCCGATGCCGCAACCAGCGAAACGCTCAAGAGCGTTTCGCGCGGGATCACGCCGGAAATGGCGGCCGGCGTCTCCAAGCTGATGCGCAACCAGGATCTGATCCTGGTCGCCAAGAAATGCTCGGTCACCACGGCGTTCCGCAACACCATCGGCCTGAACGGGCGGATGAGCGTGCGGCTGCAGCCCAACCATCCCTTCGACGACGCCAGGGGCATTACCGCCTCGATCCTCGACGGCATTTTGCTTGGATCGGGCGATGCCTGTATCGGCATCAATCCGGCCAGCGACGATCCGGCCGTGATCGGCGAACTGCTGCGGCTGCTCGACAGCATCATCGCGCGGCTGCAGATTCCGACGCAGGGCTGCGTGCTCACCCACGTCACGACGACGCTCGGATTGATCGGGCAGGGCGCGCCGGTCGATCTGGTGTTCCAGTCGATCGCGGGAACGGAGGCTGCCAACCGCAGCTTCGGCGTCGATCTCGCGCTGTTGCGCGAGGCGCGTGAGGCCGGGCTGTCGCTCCGCCGCGGCACGGTCGGCGATCATGTAATGTATTTCGAGACCGGGCAGGGCTCGGCGCTGTCGGCCAACGCCCATCACAATGTCGATCAGCAGACCTGCGAGGCGCGGGCCTATGCGGTGGCGCGCGCGTTCGATCCGCTGCTCGTCAACAGCGTCGTCGGTTTCATCGGTCCGGAGTATCTCTACGACGGCAAGGAAATCATCCGTGCCGGCCTCGAGGATCACTTTTGCGGCAAGCTGCTCGGCCTGCCGCTCGGCGTCGACGTCTGCTACACCAACCACGCCGAAGCCGATCAGGACGACATGGACAATCTCTTGACGCTGCTGGCCGCCGCCGGCGTCACCTTCATCATGGGCGTGCCGGGCGCCGACGACGTGATGCTGAACTATCAGTCGACCTCGTTCCACGACGCGCTGTATATCCGCGACCTCTTCGGCTTGAAGCGCGCGCCGGAGTTCGACGATTGGCTGGTTCGCGCAGGCCTTGCGGATGGCGATTTTCGGCTTGCGGGCCATGCGGGCCTGCTGCCCGAATTTGCCGCGCGGCTGATCGCCTGAACGGCCCGTTCCACCCTCAGGGCCCCATAACCTGCGACCTGCAGATTTTCCTGCAACCAATTGAACCCACAACGAGTTAGAGTTGACTGTCACGTAGAACTGACTGTCACAATGTTGAAGAATTTCTGGCCCAGCTTTCAATGTCGTGCTTAAATTCATGTCAGCCTTGAGGAAATTTGATGAGAGCTGAAGGCATCGGAACGGCACGGCGCATCCTGTGCGTCTTCCCGCGCTATACCTCTTCTTTCGGTACGTTCGAGCACGCCTATCCCCTGACCGACGGCGTGCAGGCGTTCATGCCGCCGCAGGGCCTGTTGCTGATCGCGGCCTATCTCCCGGAGAACTGGCCGGTCCGCTTCATCGACGAGAACATTCGCCCCGCCGCCAAGGAAGACTTCGAATGGGCGGAGGCGGTGTTCGTCAGCGGCATGCACATCCAGCGCCAGCAAATGAACGACATCTGCCGCCGCGCGCATGCCTTCGATCTCGCGGTCGCGATCGGCGGGCCATCGGTGAGCGCGTGTCCGGATTACTATCCTTCATTCGACTATCTCCATGTCGGCGAACTCGGCGACGCGACCAATCAGCTGATCGCGCGGCTGGCGCGCGACCCGTCGCGTCCTGAGCAGCAGATGGTGCTGAAGACCGACGATCGCCTGCCGATGACCGAATTTCCGATCCCCGCCTACGAGCTGGCGGAGGTCAAGAAATACTTCCTCGGCAGCATCCAGTATTCCAGCGGCTGTCCCTATCAGTGCGAATTTTGCGACATCCCCGGTCTCTACGGCCGCAACCCGCGCCTGAAATCGCCGCAGCAGATCATCGCCGAGCTCGACAAATTGCGCGAATGCGGCGTCACTGGTTCCGTTTATTTCGTCGACGATAATTTCATCGGCAACCGCAAGGCGGCGCTGGACCTGCTGCCGTATCTGGTCGAATGGCAGAAGCGGACCGGCTACGTGATGCGGCTCGCCTGCGAGGCGACGCTGAACATTGCCAAGCGGCCCGAGATTCTGGAGAAGATGCGCGAGGCGTTCTTCGTTACGGTGTTTTGCGGCATCGAGACGCCCGATCCCGACGCGCTGAAGGCGATGCACAAGGACCACAACATGATGGTCCCGATCATGGAAGGCATTCGCACCATCAACTCCTACGGCATGGAAGTCGTGTCCGGCATCATCATGGGGCTCGACACCGACAAGCCGGAAACCGGCGAGGCGCTGCTGCAATTCGTCGAGGAGTCGCAGATTCCGCTGCTCACGATCAATCTGTTGCAGGCGCTGCCGAAGACGCCGCTGTGGGATCGGCTGGAGAAGGAAGGCCGGCTGGTCAATGACGATGACGGCCGCGACTCCAATGTCGAGTTCCTGCTGCCCTACGATCAGGTCGTCGAGTCCTGGCGCAAATGCATGGAAGTCGCCTACCAGCCGGAAAAGCTGTTCGCGCGCTACCAGTACCAATGCGACTACACTTACTCGCAGCGGATCAAGGTGCCGGTGACGCCGGAGCAGAAGAGCTGGGCCAACATCAAGCGCGGCCTGATCATGCTCCGGAACATCTTCTGGCAGGTCGGCGTGCTCGGCGACTACAGAAAAGTGTTCTGGAAGTTCGCGCTGGGCCGGCTGCGTCGCGGCGATATCGAGGGCCTGATCGGCCCGGCGATGATCGGACATCACCTGATCATGTTTGCGCGCGCCGCATCGGTAGGCCAGCAGAACGCATCGAACTATTCGATCCGGCTGCGCGAGGCCTCGGTCCCTGCCGAGTAACGCCCATGAAAACGCCATGAAAACGCCGGCGCCGCCGTCTCGCTCGCTCGAAGACTTGCGGGAGCTGACGCCGGCGCGCGTCGGGCTCGGCCGCTCCGGCGCGAGCCTGCGGACCGACGCGCTGCTCGCCTTCACGCTCGACCACGCGCGTGCGCGCGATGCCGTTCACACCGCTTTCGATGCGCCGCATCTGGTTGCTGGATTGGCCGGCCTCGGCCTGCAGCTGAGTGAGGTCTCCAGCCAGGCGCGCGACCGGCGCGACTATCTGCGCCGTCCCGATCTCGGACGCATGCTGGATGCGGATTCGCGGCGTGCGCTGGAAAAGCAAAGCGGCGGCGCAAGCGAGATTGCGATCGTGATTGGCGACGGGCTGTCGCCGGCGGCCGTCAATGTCCACGCGGTCGAACTGGTTCGCCATCTGGCGCCGCGCCTGACGGCGGCGGGAATCTCGCTGGGCCATGTCGTGGTCGCATCGGGTGCGCGGGTGGCGCTGGGCGACGAGATCGGCGCCGTGCTCGGCGCCCGGATGGTGGTGATGCTGATCGGCGAGCGGCCCGGCCTGTCGGCGCCCGACAGCCTCGGCGCGTATCTGACCTTTGCGCCGCGCATCGGTCTCACCGATGAGAAGCGCAATTGCGTGTCCAACATTCACGGCGCGGGGCTGAGCTACGATGAAGCCGCCTTCAAGATTGCGTGGCTGGTGCGTGAGGGCATTGCGCGCGGGATCACCGGCGTGGCGCTGAAGGACGAAAGCGGAACCGCACTCATCGCCGCCAGACCGATCGATTGATCCTGAAACAGTCCACCCAGGCGGCCGCTTCGCCGTTGTGAGCCAACTCGCGCCTGATATAAGCGGGCGGGGAGCGGGCAGAGACAGGCGATGGGGAACTCGGGGGCGGCACCGGGCGAGGCGGGCAAGCATGCGCGCCTGGACGGGTTCCGTCTGGACATCAATGCGCTCCGCGCGCTTTCGGTGATCGCCGTCGTCGGCTTCCACTTCCAGATACCCGGATTCGCTGGAGGTTTTGTCGGTGTCGACGTCTTCCTGGTGATCACCGGCTACCTGATGACGGCGAAGGTTTTGAACGAGCTGAAGCTCGGTCGGTTTTCGCCGTGGACCTTCTGGATGATGCGGATGCGCAGGATCTATCCTGCGCTTTTGGTGCTCACCATTTGCTCCGTCGTTGTCGGCTGGTTCGTGACCTTGCCGGCCGAATATCTGCGACATTTGTTGCAAGCGTTGTCGGCACTGACATTCCTGTCGAACTTTGCCTTCAAGAGCGACAGCGGCTATTTCGCCATGGCCGCCCAGACCAAGCCGCTGTTGCACACCTGGTCGCTTTCGCTGGAATGGCAGTTCTATTTCTGCATGCCGCTGGTCGCATCGCTGGTCTGGCGGCTGGCTTCGCGCGCCACGTCGGGGATCGACGCGGTCGTCATCGCGCTGCAGGCCTTCGCCGCGCTGTCTCTGGCGTGGTGCCTGTGGGCGAGCCAGCACGATGCTACGGGATATTCCTTCTTCTTGCTGCAAGCCAGGGCTTGGGAGCCGTTGGCGGGCGGATTGATCGCGGCCGCGGAGATCCGGCGGCGGTCGGAAGGAATCGCGCCGCCGCCGTGGCTGGAAACAAGGAGCGTTGCTGTCGCGGGCTGGGCGCTGGTCGCGGCCTGTATCGTCTATCCGCTCCCTGAAGCGCGATGGCCCGGTGCGCTCACGATCCTGCCGATTCTCGGCGCGGCCGTGATCGTCGCGGCGCGACAAGGGACCCGCGACGGCGGCTGGCTCGGACTGTCTCCGATCCAGCGCGTCGGCGACTGGTCGTACTCGATTTACCTTTGGCACTGGCCGATCTGGGTGTTCGCACTGAGCTGGCTGTCCATACGCGGGTATGGCGTCGGCGCCACGCAGAAAATGTTGATGGTGCTGGCTTCACTCGCGCTTGGCGCGATCTCCTACCGCTATGTCGAGCAACCCGTCAGAATTCGGCGCGATTTCTGGACGTCCCGCAGGCTACTGACGGGTTCGGGAGTCTCTTTCGCGGTGCTGACGGGCTTCGTGGCGCTGGGCTTCCTGAACCGCGGCTTTCCAGACAGGCTGCCCGGCTACCTGTTACCGGCCGAACTGGCGAGAAGGACCAGCACGCCGCGCGATGAGTGTTTCAGGGACGCGAACTCCACCAAGAAGGCCATCGAGACTTTTTGCAGTTTCGGCAGCGAGGACGCCATGGGGAGACGGTCCGCGATCCTGTGGGGAGATTCGTTTGCCAACCAGTATCTCGAACCGATTTCGCAGGCGGCGCTCGCCAACGGAATCCACGGACTGATCGCGACGCAGGGCGAGTGCAGGGCCTTCGTCGACAATGCGGCCAGCAATGCAGGCGATCAGCCGCCATGCCGGCAATTCAATCGCAGCACGCTTGCATTCGTGCTGGGGCAGGCCGAGCCTGGAATCGTCGTGCTCGGCAGCAACTGGTCGAACGCAGCCGAAATTTCCGCCTTGGCGGACCGGTTGCTTTCTGCAGGCAAGACCGTCGTGCTGATCATGCCGTTGCTGAACATCGGCTTCGACCTGCCGCAGCGGTGGATCGAGAACCAGATCCGCGCAGGCAAGGCGATCGATGAATGGAAGGTCGAGGCTGGTCCCGGGCTTACGATGCGCGCCTTTCGGAACGAGATCGCAGCGCGTCCTCGATCGGTACCGGGATAATCAGCATCTCGTTGTGGTGGACCCTCAGTCCGTCGTCTGCGAGCAGGGCTATTGCTATCTGGTCCGGAACGGGCAGGCCAATTTCCGCGATACCGCGCATATTTCCAACGTCAATGCGAGCCAGTACCGCGGCGCGTTTGACGCTGCCTTCAAGGCAGCGCTCCGCGCCGGGAGGGAAGCGGAGAAGAAAAAGGACTGAGCGCCACGTCACTTGCCGAGCGATTTCCTCGCGCGAGCCGCTTCCCGAAAAATTGACCGGAGGTGGTCGCGCGCGCCGTAGCGACCGGCGTTGGCGTTAACGGTCGGGATGCTCCAAAAGACATGGCGACGGGTGTGGCAAATCAGAGACTTAACGCGCATTTTCGTCACCTTGGTGTCGATTTGCCCCGCCGCGCGCGCTTGCCGGATGGGGTTCCGCCCTGTAAAACGGCGCCGATTAATTTACCGCGTGATTTCAATGGCTAGCGCCGATCGGATAGGGCTGGCAAAGCCGCATTCGCGCCACCAAACTGCATAAAAAACCAAGCTGCACAAAACAGGCCGACGTGAGAACTGGACAGGGTATGCTCGACAAGAACTCCGAAAGTCGCGTCCACGTCGAGGCCATCGAGGAGCCGCCGCCGCCGGGCAAGAGCATCGCCTTCGGGCTCGAGCGCATGGGCCTGATTGCGGTCAAGGCGCCGATCCTGTCGATGATCATTCTCGCCGCGCTGATGGTGGCTGCGCTGTTCGGCATCGAACGGATCAAGATCGACGACTCGCTGAGCCAGCTGTTCCGCTCCGATTCCAAGGACTACAAGCAATACGAGGCGGTGACCAAGCGCTTCCCGGCGACCGAATTCGACGTGCTGGTCGTGGTCGAGGGCAAGACGCTCCTGGCGCGCGAGAACCTCGAAAAGATCCGCGACATGGTCACCGACCTGCAACTGATCGAGGGGGTGCGAGGTCTGGTGTCGCTGTTTTCGGCGCGCCAGGCACCGGAGCCCGGCAAGCTGCCGGCCGCACTGTTCCCGCCCGAACTGCCGCAAGGCGCCGCCTACGACAAGTTCGTCGAGACCGTCAAAACCAACGAGATCATTCGCGGCAAGCTGTTGTCGGAAGACGGCACGCTGGCTCTGATCGTGCTGTCGCTGGAGCCGAGCGTCGTTTCCTCGAACGATCTCGGCAAGGTGGTCGGCGAAATGCGCAAGATCATGGCCGACGATTTCGCCGGGCAGCGGCCTCAACGCGCAGCTTTCCGGCGTTCCCGTGATGCAGCTCGAGATCCGCAACGCGGTCAAGCGCGACGGGCTGACCTACAACATCCTCGGCATTCTGGCCGGCTGCATCATCGCGATCATCTTCTTCCGCAAGATATCGTTCATGGTGGTTGCGGCCTTCCCGCCGATCATCGCGATCCTGCTCGCGCTCGGCGGCCTCGGCTGGGCCGGTTTCAATCTCAATATGTTCCTGAACGTGATGACGCCGCTCATCATGGTAATCAGCTTCTCGGACTCGATGCAGCTGACGTTCGCAGCGCGCGACCGCCTGATCGCGGGCCAGGACAAACTGACCGCGTTCACCAACGCCGTACTGGTGGTGGGCCCGGCCTGCGTGCTGACTCACGGCACCGCCGGCATCTCGTTCATCGCGCTGCAATTCTCCGATTCCGAACTGATCCGAAAGTTCGGCGAGGCCGGACTTGCCGCCACCATCATCGCGTTGATTGCGGTGCTCTCGCTGGTGCCGGTGTTCGGCGTACTGTTCGTCCGCAACGAGAAGATATTTGCGGTCAAATTCCAGAGCGCGGATGCCGGCGTGCAGGCGCTGCGCAATTTCTGCTACTGGATCGCGGTGCGCATGGTCGGCCGCCCCGGGCTGTTCAGCCTGCTCGCGTTGCTCCTCGTCGCCGGCCTCGGCTTCATCTACGCCACGCTGGAGCCGCGCTATCGGCTCGCCGATCAGGTGCCGGACAAGCGGCAGGCGGTGGCGGCGTCAAGCCGCCTCGACGCCAAGCTCACCGGCGCCAATCCGATTGACGTGCTGATCGAATTCCCCAAGGGCGCCTCGCTCTATGCGCCGGACACGTTGAAGACGATCGCCGAGGTTCACGCGATGGTCGAGAAATCGGCCGGGGTCGGTAACGTCTGGTCGCTGGAAACGCTGCGCCGCTGGCTTGCCGAGAAGGCCGGCAGCAACGACGTCGCGACGCTGAAGGAGTATGTCAGCGTTATTCCCGAACATCTGGTCCGCCGCTTCATCTCGGCCGATCAGGATGCGGTGGTGGTTTCGGGGCGCGTTCCCGACCTCGATTCCAGCGAGATCCTCCCTGTGATCGACAAGCTCGACAAGGCGCTCGACAAGGTGCGTGCCGAGCATCCAGGCTTCGAAATCGCGGTCACCGGCCTGTCGGCGATCGCCGCGCGCAACAGCGCCAACATGATCGAGAAACTCAATCACGGCCTGACGATCGAGTTCCTGCTGGTCGCAATCTTCATTGGCCTGGCGTTCCGCTCGGTCGTGGTGATGTTCTCTTGCATCCTGCCCGGCATTTTCCCTGTCGTGGCATCGGGCACGGTGCTGTGGATAATGGGCGAGGGGCTGCAATTCGCCAGCGTGGTCGCGCTGACGGTGTCGTTCGGCCTCGGCTTGAGCGCCACCATCCACTTCCTCAACCGGCTGCGGCTGGAGAGCAAGCCCGGCGTCACCCCGGAGCTGGCGGTCGAGCGCGCCACCGTGCTGGTCGGTCCGGCGCTGATCCTGACCACGGTGGTGCTGGCCTGCGGCCTCGTCGTCACGGTGTTTTCCGACCTGCCGTCGCTGCGGCTGTTCGGCTGGCTCAGTGCGTTCTCGATGATCGCAGCCCTGGTAGCCGACCTCTTCATCCTGCGGCCGACCTCGATGTTCCTGATCAATTTGTCGGAAAAGATTCGCGGCGTCAGTCACGCCAAGCCCACGGAATAGCGGGCGGCGGCTGAATAACAAAAGGCTGCCGGCCAAAGGCATGCCGAAGAGAGGCTGAGGAATGACGTCTGCAGGATTAGCCGCGCGCCCTGCGGCCGACGCCGCCGCCTATCGCGCGGTCGAACACATCTATCATTCCTATCTCACCGGGCTGATCCTGATGCTGGCCTCGCGGGCCGGCGCACCGCGCGCGGCCGAGGTGGTGTTTCGAACCTTTCGGCGGCAGCAACTGGCGCGCTTCGTTCCCGGATTGAAGAAGCTCGGCCTCGACCAGCTTCCGCATGCAGTCGCGTGCGCGCAGTATCATTATCTGTCGAACCAGGTCGGTGGCGTGAAGGTCGAGTATGTCTACGAGAGCGACACCAAGGCCTGGGTGCGCTATCCGCCTCCGCGCTGGATCTGGTCCGGCACCGCGATCTGCGGCATCCCGTCGGAAGTCTCGCGGGCGATGTTGCGTGGATGGCACGCCAATAACGGCGTAGTCCTCGGCAATCCCAGGCTCGGTTTCGTCTGCACCGGGCAGACCGTCGACGGCCAGCCGGGGTTGGAGGGTTACTACAAGGAGTGGGATCACGACCTCGCGCCCGAGGAGCGGCTGCAGTTTTCGCCCGGCGAGTGCTGTCCGCCGTTCCGCGCCGATCTCGCGCCGCGCCTTCCCGCCAACACTTGGCCGGAGGAGCGGCTGCAGAAGGTGCTTCGCAATTATGCGATGGAGTATGTCACATCGATCGTGCCGGAGACGATCAGGGTGCTGGGCCCGGAAGAGGGCGGACATCTCGCCGGCGCCTCGGCGCGGCTCGTTGGGATGCACACCTTCGACGAGGTCGCGCGGCTGCTGGGCGGCGTGGAAGCGGGGGCTGCGGGTTTCGCCAGAGCGTTTGCCCGGTTGGCCCGCGGGCAGGACGACGACGCGGAATTGCAGCTGGAAGGCTCTGCCGCGACGGTGCGTCAGACGTCGTGGCGCCTGATGGCAGAACGTGATGCGCTGTCGCCTCGAGTGTTCGACGCCTGGAACGAATTGTGGGTGGGCGCGGCGCTTGCGCATGATCGCTTCATGCGCGTCGAGGTCGCGGAACGTCGCGACCGCGGCGGCACTTGTTGGCGGTGGAAATTCAGCTGATCCAGCGTAGCTGGCCGTAATATGAAAAGGCAGCGCCGGGGCGCTGCCATTCACGCTGCTCCAAAGGGGCGATATCAAGGCGCAGTATCAGGTCTTCGTCATCGTGATCTTGACGCCGCGGATTTCGCCCTTGGAGTTGATCTGCACATTCTGCTTGTTGCCGTTGGTCCGCAGGTTCAGGTTGGCAGCAAATCCGGAAGCCTCGACGAACACGTCGATCTGGCCGCCGCCCGCGGTGCCCTGCAGATTGCCGAAGATGTTCCGGCTCTTCTCGCTCCAGTTGCCCGAGATGCGGTCACCCTGGCTGGTGACGTCGCTGGAGAGGTCGAATTTGTAGCTGTCGCTGGCGCAGTGCAGATTTTGCTTCAGGCCAAGCCCGTTGGCGTTGACTTTGTAGTCGGCCTTGCACCGGATGTTCTCGGTGGTGCCGTTGGAGAGCGCGACCGTGCCGGTGCCGCTCCAGTTGCCGTCAAAGCCGGCGAACGGGCCTCCCGCCTGGGCATGGCTTGCGGTGACCGACAACATGAGCGCGGCGCCGACGCCGGCAGCTGCGAGAGCCTGACCGAACAAGCTGGAACCAAACAGTTTCATCGTGAGTTTTCCCATAAAATAGACGCTTCTCTTGCAAGTTACGTCTCGCCGCATCGAAGATTTAGTGTTCCCGCAGTATCTTAGGTTCAAATGACGGGGTGCGGTTTCCGGCGCTGGAGGCAGGATAAAAGGCCGCAGGCGGCCGAGTGGAATCGAAACATTCACACCGACTCCGTCAGCGCAGCATCTAGCTTTGCACCGCATTGTCTGCAACAGCCAATTGCCGGGAAACTGTGGCGGAAATACACTTTAGATATCAGTCGGTTATTAAAGGTGCTTAGGTCGCCGCACAGGTCGCCGTAAATTTGTCCGCATTTGCCATGCTTGTCATCCGTTCGTTGCTGCATTACGCGGCGCGCCTGCCATCCCAACAAATCCGTTCCGGCGCAAATCGAGGAACAGGATTTCTCGCTGCCGAAATGAAGGAATACGATGCGTAAATTTCTCCTCGCACTCACCCTGTTGTCGCTCTCGGCTTCGTCCGGAGCCTTCGCCCAGCAGCCCCAGCAATCGCGCAGCGGAACGCCGGAGGAGCAGAAGGCCTGTAACCGTGACGTGCAGAAGTTCTGCCGTCCGGTGATCGATCAGGGCGATTTCACCATCTTGGCCTGCCTCAAGGAAAATCGTCCCAAGATCAGTGCGGCCTGCAACCAGGTTCTCAAGAACAACGGCCAATAGGGGGCGCTCGCGCGCGTTAACCGTCGCGGAAGGCCATTTTCCGGCTCTATGACGCGCGTCACGGGCGGGCCTAGTCAGCCCATATAGCATTGGTTTTGGCGACGTATTCCCCTATATGGGGCTCGCGATCTCGTCGCGTGCGCCGAGCATCGGCGCATGCCGCCAATTCCGATTGATGTAGCCAGTTCCTGATGACCAGCGCGAGCGACCTGAGATCCGGAAAGACCCACCGCGACGAGAATTTTCCGGTCGCGTCGTGGATCATTCATCCGCGTCACCGGGCGCTGATCCTTTCATTCTACAATTTCGTCAGGACGGCCGACGACATCGCCGATCACGCGACGCTTGGCGCGGACGAAAAGCTGCGCTATCTCGACCTGCTTGAGGCGGAACTGCTGGGCAAGGGCGACACGCAAAAGGAGGCGGCCAACCTGCGCCGCGCTTTTGCCGAGCGATCGATGGCGCCGCGCCACGCGCTCGATGTGCTCGTCGCTTTCCGGATGGACGTCACCAAGCTGCGCTACGAGAACTGGGACGACGTCATTCACTATTGCCGCTATTCGGCCATGCCGGTCGGCCGCTTCATGCTCGACGTCCATGGCGAGAGCACCTCGACCTGGGCCGCATCGGACGCGCTGTGCGCGGGACTGCAGATCAACAACCATCTGCAGGATTGCGCCAAGGACTATAAAAACCTCAACCGCGTCTACCTGCCGCGCGACGCGCTGGCCGCCAGCGGCGCCACCGTCGAGATGCTGGGTGAGGCAAAGTCGCAGCCGGCGCTGCTGCAATGTCTGCAGGCGCTCGCGGTGCGAACCGAAACCCTGCTCAATGAAAGCAAGTCGCTCAGCGCTGAGGTAAAGGATTTCCGGCTCGGGCTCGAGATTGCCGTGATCCAGGCCTTTGCCGACAAGATCGTCGGCATGTTGAAGGTGCGCGATCCGCTCGGCGAGCGCGTGCATTTGAGCAAGCCCGAACTGCTCGCGCAGAGCATCGGCGGCATGGTCAGCGAAATGATCAGGCGCGCCGCGGGACGCCGTCCCCAGACAAACCCGGCGGCCGGCGCATGACGATGGAGACGGCGGCGGCCAGCGCAGATTACGGTACCACCGCGTCCGGCAGCTCATTCTACGCCGCGATGCGCATCCTGCCGCGCAGCCAGCGCGAGGCGATGTTCCAGATCTACAGCTTCTGCCGGCAGGTCGACGACATCGCCGATTCCGACGGGCCGCGGCCCGAGCGGCTGGCCGCGCTGCAGCAATGGCGCGACGACATCGATGCGCTATATCACGGACGTCCCCCGCCGCGCGTGCAGGATTACGCCGCCGCGGTGAAAACCTTCGGCCTCAAGCGCGAGGATTTTCTCGCGATCGTCGACGGTATGGAGATGGACGTGCCACAGGACATTCGTGCGCCGGATCTTGCGACGCTCGATCTCTATTGCGATCGCGTCGCCAGCGCCGTCGGGCGCTTGTCGGTCAGGGTGTTCGGCATGCCCGAGGAAGACGGCATCCTGCTCGCCCACCATCTCGGCCGCGCACTGCAATTGACCAACATCCTGCGCGACATCGATGAAGACGCCGGCCTCGGCCGCCTCTATCTGCCGCGCGAAGGCCTGCTGCTTGCCGGCATCACCAGCGATGATCCGCAGAAGGTGACCGCCGATCGCGCACTTCCCAAGGTTTGCCTGCCGCTGGCCGAACGGGCGAAAAAGCATTTCGAAAAGGCCGATGAGATCATGAAACGCAATTCGCGCCGCGTGGTGCGCGCGCCGCGGATCATGTCGAAATATTACCGCGCGATACTGGACCTGTTGCTGGCCCGGGGCTTTGCCGCCCCGCGCGAGCCGGTCCGCGTCCACAAATGGGCGAAGATTGCCATCCTTCTCCGTTACGCGATCATCTGATGCAGAAAAACGCTCATATCATCGGCGCCGGCGTTTCCGGCCTCTCGGCGGCCGTGCGGCTGGCCAACGCCAATTACCGGGTGCATGTCCACGAGGCCACGCAGCAGGCCGGTGGCCGCTGCCGGTCCTATTTCGACGCGGCCACCAATCTCACCATCGACAACGGCAATCATTTGCTGTTGTCCGGCAATCGTCATGCGCTGGCCTACGCCCGATCGATCGGCACCGAGGCGGGGCTGGTCGGGCCGAAGCTTGCGCAATTTCCCTTCGTCGACATCACGACCGGCCAGCGCTGGCAGCTCGATCTCGGCGACGGCAAATTGCCGCTATGGGTGTTCGACGAAGCGCGCCGCGTCCCCGATACCAGGCTGCTCGATTATCTGGCATTGGCGCCGCTGGTTTGGGCAGGCACCGGCAAGCTGGTCGGCGACACCATCCCTTGCAAGGGCACGCTATACGACCGGCTGGTGCAGCCGCTGCTGCTGGCCGCGCTCAATGTCGACCCACCGGAAGGGTCGGCGGGCCTCGCCGGCGCGATCGTGCGGGAAACGCTGCTGGCGGGCGGACAGGCCTGCCGGCCGCTGATCGCGCGCGACGGCCTCAGCGCGGTTCTGGTCGATCCGGCAATCAAGCTGTTGCAGGACAAGGGCGCCTCGATCCAGTTCGGCCATGAGCTGCGCGAATTCGCGACGACAGGCGGCAATGTCGGCGAACTGAAATTCGGCAGTGACGCGATTGCGCTCGGCCCCGACGACGTCGTGGTGCTGGCGGTGCCGCCGCGCCCCGCGGCGGCGCTGTTGCCGGGCCTGAAGACGCCGTCGAAATTCCGCGCCATCGTCAATGCGCATTTCCGCTTCGATCCGCCCCGCGATGCCGTGCCGATCCTCGGCGTGGTCGGTGGCCTCGTGGAATGGCTGTTCGCATTCCCGCAACGGCTGTCGGTCACCATCAGCAACGGCGACCGGCTCGTCGACCTGCCGCGCGAAGAACTCGCGCTGGCGATCTGGCGGGATGTCTGCAAGGCCGCCGGCCTGCAGGGTGATTTGCCGTTGCCGCCCTGGCAGATCGTGCGCGAGCGCCGCGCGACGTTCGAGGCCACGCCGGAGCAGAACGCGCTGCGCCCGGGGGCGGTGACATCATTCAAAAACCTTTTTCTCGCTGGCGACTGGACTGATACGGGATTGCCGGCAACCATCGAAGGATCGATACGGTCGGGCGACCGCGCCGCCGATCTCGTTCTGGCGAGGCCTTAGAGCATGATCCGGAAAAGTGGATACCGGTTTTCCGAAAGGATCATGCTCAAGTAGTGATGGAGACGGATGGCCATTCGAGGAATGGTCATCCGTTTCTCTCCCTGACAGGAGTTGCGTGACCGGCTTCACAGAGCCCGCGCGCGAATAGAGGGATGCTAGCGATATGCTTTCCATCGACAAAACAATTGCAGGCGATCCCGTCGCGACAGTTGATCCCGTCGCGCTGGAGAAGAGCATCTCGTCGGCGACCGAAGCGCTGCTTGGTTACCGGCAATCCGATGGACACTTTGTGTTCGAGCTGGAAGCCGACAGCACCATTCCTGCCGAATATATTCTGTTGCGGCACTATCTCGCCGAGCCCGTCGACAGCGCGCTCGAAGCCAAGATCGCGAACTATCTGCGCCGCACGCAAGGCAATCACGGCGGCTGGCCACTGGTGCAGGACGGCCCGTTCGACATGAGCGCCAGCGTCAAATCCTATTTCGCGCTGAAGATGATCGGCGATTTCATCGATGCGCCGCACATGGTGCGCGCGCGCGAAGCGATCCGCAGCCACGGCGGCGCTGCCCGCGTCAACGTCTTCACGCGCTTCCTGCTCGCCTTCTACGGCGTGCTGAGCTGGCGCGCGGTGCCGGTGCTGCCGATCGAGATCATGCTGCTGCCGATGTGGTCGCCGTTCCATATCAACAAGATTTCCTACTGGGCGCGCACCACGATCGTTCCGCTGATGGTGATGGCGGCGTTGAAGCCTTTGGCGAAGAATCCCAAGTGCGTCGGCATCGACGAGCTGTTCCTGCAGGATCCCAAGTCGGTCGGAATGACGCCGAAGGCGCCGCATCAAAGCTGGGGCTGGTTCACGCTGTTCAGCACGCTCGACAAGATCCTGCGCGTCGTCGAACCGCTGTTTCCGAAAAAGCTGCGCCAGCGCGCGATCGATGCCGCGCTCGCGTTCACCGAAGAGCGGCTCAACGGCGAAGACGGCATGGGCGCGATCTATCCGCCGATGGCCAACATCGTCATGATGTACGACGCGCTCGGCAAGGGTCCGGATTTTCCGCCGCGCGCGGTCACCCGCAAGGGCATCGACAAGCTGCTCGTGATCGGCGAGCACGAGGCCTATTGCCAGCCCTGCGTCTCGCCGGTGTGGGACACCGCGCTGACCTGCCACGCGCTGGCGGAAGCCGGTGGCGAAGATACGCTCAAGAAGATGGAGCAGGGTCTCGATTGGCTGAAGCCGCGGCAGGTGCTCGATCTCAAGGGCGACTGGGCGGTGAAGGCGCCCGATGTCCGTCCGGGCGGCTGGGCGTTCCAGTACAACAACGACTATTATCCCGATCTCGACGACACCGCCGTGGTGGTGATGGCGATGGACCGCGCGCGCCGGGCCTCCGGCAGCAAGGAATACGATCAGGCGATCTCGCGCGGCCGCGAGTGGATCGAGGGCCTGCAAAGCCGCGATGGCGGCTGGGCCGCCTTCGACGTCAACAACCTCGAATACTACCTCAACAACATCCCGTTCTCCGACCACGGCGCGCTGCTCGATCCGCCGACCGAGGACGTCACCGCGCGCTGCATCTCGATGCTGGCGCAGCTTGGCGAGACTGCCGAGACGAGCAAGGCGGTTGCGGACGGGATCGCCTATCTGCGCCGCACCCAGCTCGCGGAAGGGTCATGGTACGGCCGCTGGGGCCTCAACTACATCTACGGAACCTGGTCGGTGCTGTGTGCCCTCAACGCCGCTGGCGTCGATCACCATGACCCGATGATACGCAAAGCTGTGGACTGGCTGCTCTCGATCCAGAACAGCGATGGCGGCTGGGGCGAGGATGCCGTCAGCTATCGACTGGACTACAAGGGATTCGAGGTCGCTCCGTCGACGTCCTCGCAAACGGCATGGGCCTTGCTTGGACTGATGGCGGCCGGAGAGGTCGAGAGTCCGGCGGTGGTGCGGGGCGTGGAGTACCTAAAAGCCACACAGACCGAGAAAGGGCTCTGGGACGAGGCGCGTTACACGGCTACGGGCTTTCCGCGGGTGTTTTATTTGCGTTATCATGGCTACTCGAAGTTCTTTCCGCTCTGGGCGCTGGCGCGGTATCGGAATTTGAGAAGCACCAACAGCAGGGTGGTAGGGGTCGGGATGTGACTTTGGGGGCGGGGGCCGCCGCGATCGTGGACAATTCGGTTGATCGCAATTCGAATGATCCGCGGCCGGTTTTGATCGTAACAGGATTGGTGCAGGAGGCCCGCATCGCGGCCGGGCCCGGCATGATCGTCATCTGTAGTTCCAGCGATCCGCAGCAGCTGCGCGCGCTGCTGGCAACGCTGGATTCCACCACTTTCAGGGGTGTCATCTCGTTCGGCGTCGCCGGCGGGCTGGATCCGTCGCTGAAGTCGGGCGACGTGGTGGTGGCGACCGAGGTTCTGGCCGGCGATACCCGTTTTCTGGCAGGTCTGGCGCTGAACGAGGAAATGATCGCCAGAGCGGCACTGCGGCGCCGGCGCGTGGTCCGCGGCGGCCTGGCCGGCGTGGAACGGGTGATTGCGGCGACCGCCTGCAAGGCCGCGCTGCATTCGGAGACCGGTGCGGCAGCGGTCGATATGGAAAGTCATATTGCCGCGGCCTATGCGGCCAAGGCCGGCCTGCCGTTCGCGGCGCTGCGGGTCATCTCCGATCCCGCCGGCCGGGCGCTGCCGGCGCTGGCCAAGAGCGCCATCAAGCCGAACGGCGATATCGACCTCCGCAAGGTGCTGCGCGGGGTGGCGCGCAATCCAGCGACGCTGCGGGCGCTGGTCTCGACCGGGCTCGATTTCAACCGCGCGCTGCGTTCCTTACGCGGCTGCCGCGGCTTTCTGCATGGCGAAGAGGGGCTCGCCACCGCGGAGATCTGATCTGCGACAGGACGTTGGATTTCAGGAGCGTCAAACAAAAAGAAAAGGGCCCGGTTCGTTCGAACCGGGCCCTTGCGCGTTGTGCGATAGCGCTTCATGGCCAGAGCGCGGTCTGCAGCGAGCATGATCACGGACGACACACCGCAGCACCCGGGCGGCTGCCGTCGACAGGACCTGCCGGAGACTTGACAAGTATAACCATTCGATCGAAACTGAACTATGATACTGTATTCATGAATTAAGGTTCATTATGGCAATAGCCGCTGTTCGCCTCAATCAACTCGTTGAAACCAAAGCGCGCATTCTGGATGCCGCACGGGACGCCGTGGCGCTCAGCGGGTGGAAGGATGCCCAGATCGCCCTGATCGCCGCACGGGCAGGCGTGGCCACGGGCAGCGTCTACCGCTACTTCGATTCGAAGGCGGACTTGTACGCGCAGGTGCTAGGGCTGGTTTCCGAGCGCGAGGTAGCCATGGTCGCCGCGATCGTCGAGGCCGAGGGATCGGCGTCTCAGTGCCTGGTCGACGCGATCTACACGTTTTCGATACGGGCGATGCGCGGCCGCCGTCTGGCTTACGCGCTGATTGCCGAACCCTGCGAACCCGAGATCGATGCGGCGCGCCTGAAATACCGGGCGGCGCTCGCCGATCAAATCGCCAGGCTGGTTCGGCGCGGCATCGAAAGCGGTGAATTCGTCCAGATCGAGCCGAACGTCGCGGCTTCATGCGTCACCGGCGCTTTCATGGAGGCGCTGGTCGGTCCTCTGGCGCCGGAAGCGGCTCCCGATTCCGAAGCGGCAAAGGCGATCGCACAGGCCATCGCGGGGCTTTCCGCGCGCATGCTGTTTCGGCATGCCACGCCTGAATTGACCCCGGTATCGAAAGTCTCCGCATGAATGCGCGCGTCCAGGCGGTTGCCGTCGCGGCGGCGAATGCCAGTCCGTTCGAGACCCACGAAGTCCGCAATCAGGCGCGGCCAGCCCTCGGTTTCAACGCGTTCGATGACGATCGCGCGTTGAGCGGCCTGATCGCCAAGATCGCGCCGTGGGCAAGGGAAAAACTTTCCGTGCTCGGAGCCCACGCCGGCTGCGAATCCGTGCAGGAGGCCGCGCGACTTGCCAACGAGCACGAACCGAAACTGCTGACCCATGACCGGTATGGCGACCGGAACGACTGGGTCGAGTTTCATCCGGCCTGGCATCAATTGATGGCGCTGGCGTTCCAGAGCGAGGTCCATAGTCTGGCCTGGTCGACGCGCGAACCGAATGGACATTTTGCGCGCGCGGCGCTGAGTTATCTCTGGAATCAGATCGAGAACGGCGTCGGTTGCCCTACCGGGATGGCTTACGCGGCAATCGCGGGGTTTTCCGGCAAACCGCAATTGGCGATGTGGCGGGAGCGGACGCTGGCGGCGGACTACGATCCGCGCCGGCTTCCCATCGAGGCCAAGCGCGCGGCGGTCATCGGCTATGCGATGACCGAGAAGCAGGGCGGCTCAGATCTGCGCGAAACCCAGACCACCGCACGGTTCATCGAACGCGGCGGGCATGGCGAGGTCTATTCGATCACCGGCCACAAATGGTTTTTCTCGGTGCCGGTGGCCGACGGGTTCTACACGCTGGCGCAGACCGAATCCGGCGTTAGTTGCCTGTTCGTGCCGCGCCTGCTGCCCGATGGCAGCGCCAACCGTATCTTCATTCAGCGTTTGAAGGACAAGTGCGGCAACCGTTCAAACGCTTCGAGCGAGATCGAGTACCACGACACATGGTCGATCCTTGTCGGTGAAGAAGGCCGCGGCATCAGGGAAATCCTGTCGCATGCTCATCTGACCCGGCTGGATTTCGCGGCAGGCTCCGCCGGGCTGATGCGGCAGGCCTTGAGCCTGGCATTGAACCACGCGCAAACGCGAACGGCGTTTGGCAGGCTGATGTCCGAGCTTCCCATGCAGCGCAATGTGCTCGCCGACCTCGCACTCGAGAGCGAGGCGGCGATGCTTGGCGCACTCCGGGTCGCGCGGGCGACCGACGGCCTGCAGACCAGCGAACACGAACGGCTGCTGGCGCGGGTCGCTACGCCCGTGGTGAAGTTCTGGAATTGTCAGCGCGCACCGGCTTTCGTCTACGAGTGCCTGCAGGTGCACGGCGGTAACGGCTTCATCATGGAGAATGCGATGGCGCGCCTTTACCGGGAAGCGCCGCTGAATTCGATCTGGGAGGGCACCTCGAACATGATGTGCATGGACGTTCTGCGAGCCATGCAACGCGATGCACGCTGCCGGGACGCATTTGTCGACGAACTGCGTGCGAGCAGGGGTCTCAACCGGACCTACGACAGCAGCACGGAAGACCTCGCCGATCGGTTGCGTGCACGATACCCGGACGACGGGCATGCGAGGGCCCTGGTCACCCGGATGGCACATGCGTTGCAGGCCGCCGAGATGTTGCAGCATGGTGATGCCGATGCCGCCGATCTCTTCGTGGGATCCAGGCTGGGCATGGACGGGGTGCACGTATTCGGCGCGCTTCCATCGTCGGAAGGTCTTGCTGGGATCGTGGAGCGCGCCTCCGTCATCCGTCACTAAAAGGGAGGCCGCGATTGCGGCCACGCAACATGCGTCAAACCGAAATTCGTTCCGTCAGCGACATCCGGGCTGCCGTGGGGGAAGAGGAGTGGGCGGCCCGGGTCGATCTCGCGGCGTGCTATCGCCTGGTGGCGCTCTATGGAATGACCGACCTGATCTACAATCACATCAGCGCACAGGTCCTGGCGCATGACGATCAATATCTGATCAATCCGTATGGTATGCTGTACGAGGAAATCACCGCGTCGAGCCTCGTCAAGATCGATATCGAGGGCCGGACCTTGCTGCAGCCCGATCACGGCTACAACGTCAACGTCGCCGGCTTCTATCTGCATGCCCCGATCCACCGCGCACGGCCCGACGTGAAGTGCGTTCTCCATACCCACACCAGGGCAGGCACGGCGGTCAGCACGCTCGCCGAAGGGCTGCTTCCTTTGTCGCAGACGGCGATGCGGTTTCATGGGCGGATCGGCTATCACGACTTCGAGGGACCGGCGATCGATCGGGACGAATGCGACCGGGTCGTCGCCGATCTCGGCCGAAACAACGTCCTGGTTCTGCGCAATCACGGCCTGCTGGTCTGCGGCAACACGATTCCGCAGGCGTTCAATGCGATCTATTGGCTGGAGCAGGCCTGCCGGATACAGGTGGATGCGCTCGGCTGCGGCCGGCCGCTTCACCCGCCGACAGAAATGGCGATCGGCAACACGGTGACCTGCTTTTCGGGCACCGAGATCACGCTGGACAATGAGCGCGACACCAATCCGGTACTGAACGAAGCGGCGCAAAATCTGCAAGCCGGCTATGGCCTGCTGGAATGGCCGGCGCTGCGGCGTAAGCTCGACCGCGTCGACGGGAGCTATGCTCAATGAGCATTGAGCTCGCGGCGTTGCGAATTGGCTTCATCGGCGGCGGTCGTGTGGCGCAAACGCTCGCGCCGGCGTTTGACCGCGCGAACCTGAACGTCGCGGCTTTCCACAACCGTGGCTCCGATGCGGCGCAGCGCCTGGGATCCCGGATACCGTCGGCACGGCCGATGACGCACGCACAGCACGTCGTGGATATCTGCGACATCGTCTTCCTGACGGTGAGCGACGACGCGATCCTGCCGGTCTGCCGCGATTTGCGCTGGGAGCCGCGTCACCGCGTCGTCCATTGCAGCGGAGCGACCGAACTGACGGCGCTGGACCACGCGAAATCCGCAGGCGCCGTCACCGGCGGATTTCATCCGATGCAGATGTTTGCAAATCCCGACGTCGCGCTCGAGGGACTGCGCGGATGCACCGTCGGCATCGAGGCAGAACCCGATTTCAGGCGGGAGCTGGAATGGCTCGCGACCGGCATCGGATGCGAACCGCTGGCGCTGCCGGCCGGCGTGCGGGCGCTTTATCACGCCTCGGCCTATTATGTCGGTCCGTTCCTGATCGCACTGCTCAAGGAAGGTGTCGAACTCTGGAAGAGTTTTGGCGCCAGCGAGGCCGACGCGCTGCGTGCCATGATGCCACTGCTGCGGGGAACGGTCGCGGCCGTTCTTGACGGCGGCCTGGCCAACGGCATGGGGGGCTGCGTGGCGCGCGGGGACGTCGGAACCATCCTCAAGCACCTCGAAGCATTGGACGCGCGCTTTCCATCCTCGGGCGCGCTGTACCGCGAACTGGCCCTCCGCAATGTGCCGCTCGGGATCGAGCGTGGCACACTCGGTGCCGGGCGCGCGGCAGAGATCGAGAATCTGCTGCTGCAGACTCGGACGGGCTAGCTAGTTGGCGGTCGCTCCATGACAGTCTGAGAGATGCGCAAAAAGAAAGGGCCCGGTTCGCCGAGAACCGGGCCCTGAGCTGTTCGCTATCCCGCTCAGGCAGCGGTGGAGGCTTTCTCTTGCTGCTTGGCTGCGGCAGCGGCGGCTTCGTCCTTGCGGATCTCGGACAGGCGCTTCTGCACCTCGGCCGAGAAGATGTACTGCGCCGGGCGCTGCTTGGAGAGATCGATTTCAGGCGCCATCGGACCCGTGGTGCGGACGCCGCGGAGCGCGACCCACATCGCCTTCAGCGGATTGACCAGCGCGGCGTTGGCCGCGGTTGGCTCGTAGCCGCAATGCGCCATGCAGTCGGCGCACTTCTCGTACTTGCCGGTGCCGTAGGTATCCCAGTCCGTGGTCTCCATCAGCTCCTTGAAGGTCTTGGTGTAACCTTCGCCGAGCAGATAGCAGGGCTTCTGCCAGCCGAAGATGTTGCGGGCTGGCATGCCCCAGGGCGTGCATTCGTAGCTCTGGTTCCCGGCCAGGAAGTCGAGGAACAGGCCGGAATGCATGAAATTCCACTTCTTGCCCTTGCCGAGCGCGAACACGTCGCGGAACAGCTTCTTGGTCTTGGTGCGGTTGAGGAAGTGCTCCTGGTCCGGCGCGCGCTCATAGGCGTAGCCCGGCGACATCGAGACGCCGACGCCGAGTTCGGTGGTAAAGTCGAGGAACTTTGCGATTTCTTCCGCCGGATGGCCGTCGAAGATCGTCGCATTGACGTTGACGGTGAACCCGCGCGCTTTCGCGGCCTTGATCGCGGAAACCGCGCGGTCGAACACGCCCTTCTGCGACACCGCTTTGTCGTGGTGGTCCTTCAACCCGTCGAGATGCACCGAGAAGAACAGATAGGGCGAGGGCTCGAACAGATCGAGCTTCTTTTCCAGCAGCAGCGCGTTGGTGCACAGCGAGACGAACTTCTTGCGCGCCACGAGGCCGCGCACGATCTCGCCGATCTCCTTGTGGATCAACGGCTCGCCGCCGGGGATTGCCACCATCGGCGCGCCGCATTCGTCGGCCGCGTCCCAGCACTCCTGCGCCGACATGCGACGGTTGAGGATTGCGTCGGGATAGTCGATCTTGCCGCAGCCGACGCAGGCGAGGTTGCAGCGGAACAACGGTTCCAGCATCAGCACCAGCGGATAGCGCTTCCGGCCAAGCAGCTTCTGCTTGATCAGATAACCGCCGATACTCAGTTCCTTGAAAAACGGTATTGCCATTTGAGAGATTTTCTTTCTGGACTTGGGTCTGGGCCTGAGGCCCAGACTTGGAATTGTTGAACTGGATCAACCCGCAGTCAGTTCGGCCGGAAGCCGGAACTCGATGTTCTCCTCCCGGCCGGGAAGCACCGATACCTTGACGGGTCCGATACGCCTCAAAGCCTCGATCACGTCATCGACTAAAACTTCGGGCGCCGAGGCGCCCGCCGTGATGCCGACGGCCTTCGCATCCTTGAGCCAATCGGGATTCAATTCGCTCCCGTCGGCAATGAGATAACTCGCGACGCCGACCTCGGTGCCGATTTCGCGAAGCCTGTTTGAGTTGGAACTATTGGCGGCCCCCACCACCAAAATGACGTCCACTAGCTTACTTAGGTCCCTTACCGCAGATTGGCGGTTCTGTGTCGCATAGCAGATATCCCGGATGTCGGGGCCTTGAATATCTGTAAATTTCGCTTGAAGGGCCGCGATTATGTCCTTTGTGTCGTCCACGCTGAGGGTGGTCTGGGTGATATAGGCCACCGGGGCGTCGGTCGGCAGCGGCAGGACGGCCACGTCGTCGACGTTCTGGACCAGCAGAACCGGCCCCGGAACCTGACCCATGGTTCCCTCGACCTCGGGATGGCCGGCATGCCCGATCAGTACCAGGGTACGGCCCTTGGACATGTACCGTTTGCCCTGATTGTGGACCTTGGTCACCAACGGGCAGGTGGCATTGAGGACGGGCAGGCCGCGGGCGGCGGCCTCTTCCTCGACGCTGCGGGCCACGCCATGGGCGCTGAAGACGGTTACCGCCAGCGGCGGAACCTCCGACAGATCCTCGACGAAAATCGCGCCCTTGGCCTTAAGGCTTTCGACCACGTATTTGTTATGCACGATCTCGTGCCGAACATAGACCGGCGGACCGTATTTCTCGAGAGCGCGCTCAACGATTTCGATGGCACGCACGACGCCCGCACAAAATCCGCGGGGCTGCGCTAGATACACTTCCATGGGATGTCCATTACGATTGTTGCACTAGTTACTGAATTCGCAAATTCATCCGTAGGTCTCCGTGCAGCCGGTCACATCCGGATATCTGCAATATCCGCACCATGGCCGGAACCCGTAGGTGATCCCCACCCAAGTAGATGGAAGCGCAGGACTATGTGTCAAAAATTGTGCGGCTAGAAAAGGTGCATCGCGCGATGGTTAGCAAGTAATAGGTAATTAGATACCTAGAAGCTTTGCGACAACCGTCGTTCCTCACCGGTTCGTCACTTTATCGCCCAGCCGGACGGGCTATACGGGCTCCGAATGCCCGTTCCGGTCTGTTTTGGCGGTTTCGCTCGAACCCTTCGGGAAGTAACCAAAACAACATTAGATCGGGTCCGGGAACTCCGCTAGACAGCGGGCGTTTTCGCCCAGCTCTCCTTGAGATTTAGAAAGAGACGAAGTGCTGACCAGTATTGTTGTCGCTATTGTCAGAACCTGTACGCGGTTTGCCACTCTCGTTGTCATCGTCTCGCTGCTTCTGGCGGTCGGGGCGAGCTACTATGCGGCCCGGCATTTCGCCATCAACACCGACATCAACAAGCTGATTTCGCCCGACCTCGACTGGCGCAAGCGCGACAATCAGTTCGAGCAGGCGTTCGACCGCGAAAAACTGATTCTCGCCGTGGTCGAGGCGCCGACGCCAGAACTAGCCAGCGCCGCGAGCACGGCGCTGGCTACAAAACTTGCCGGCGACACGCATTTCGAATTGGTGCAGCCGCTGGGTTCCGGCGAGTTCTTCGAAAAGAACGGGCTGTTGTTCCTGCCGGTGGAAGAGGTCGGCAAGGTCGCCGGCCAGCTCGAAGCCGCCGCCCCCCTGATCGAAATCATGGCCGGCGATCCCTCGATCCGCGGCCTGACCGGCGCGCTGGAGACCGGGCTTGCCGGCGTCAAGCGCGGGCAGGTCAAGCTCGACAATACCGAACGGCCCTTCAACCTGATCAGCCAGACGGTCGAGGACATCCTGAACAAGGGGACGGCGACGTTCTCCTGGCGCGAACTTACCAGCGATAAGCCTTTGACCGATTCCGACCGCCGCGCCTTCATCGAGTTCAAACCGAAGCTCGATTACAACGCGCTGGAGCCCGGCAAGGACGCGACCGACGCGATCCGGCAGGCCGCGACCGATCTCAACTTTGCGGGCCAGTACCACGCGCGCGTGCGGCTGACCGGCCCGGTTCCGATCGCCAACGAGGAATATTCGACCGTGCAGGACGGCGCGATCCTCAACGGTGCCGCAACCGTCCTCATCGTCCTTGTGATTCTCTGGATGGCGCTGCATTCCGCGAAGATCATCTTCGCGGTGTTCGTGAACCTGTTCATCGGCCTTTCGCTGACGACCGCGGTCGGCCTGATGATGGTGGGGTCGCTGAATCTGCTTGTCGATCGCCTTTGCGGTGCTGTTCGTCGGCCTCGGCGTCGATTTCGGCATCCAGTTCAGCGTCCGCTACCGTTCCGAGCGTTTCAAGAACGAAGATCTGGCGCTCGCGCTGGAGAACGCGGCGAGACGTTCGGCAGTCCCGCTTTCACTCGCCGCGATGGCGACCGCCGCCGGCTTCCTGTGTTTCCTGCCGACCGACTACAAGGGCATTTCCGAACTCGGCAAGATCGCCGGCGCCGGCATGCTGATCGCGTTCATCACCAGCATCACGGCGCTGCCTGCCATGCTGAAGCTGCTTCACCCGCCCGGCGAAAGCGAGCCGGTCGGTTACGCGTTTCTGGCGCCGGTGGACGAATTCCTCGAAAGGCATCGCGTCATCATCGTCGTTGGCACGCTGCTCCTCGTCGTGGCCGGCCTGCCGCTGCTCTATTTCATGCAGTTCGACTTCAACCCGATCAACCTGCGCAATCCAAAGGCTGAATTGATCGCGACCTTCCTCGACCTGCGCAAGGATCCCAATACCGGCGCCAACGCCATCAATGTGCTGACCACTTCGGAAGCGGAAGCGAAGAAGATCGAGGCGCGGCTGGAAAAGCTGCCGGAAGTTCTTCGCGTGATGTCGATCGACAGTTTCGTCCCTGAGGATCAGCCGGCAAAGCTGCAACTGATCGCGAAAGCGGCGAGGGTGGTCGGACCTGCGCTCAATCCCGACTCGGTCGATGCCGCGCCCTCGGACCAAGAGAACGTGGAGGCTCTGAAGAGTTCGGTCGACAGCCTGCGCAGAACCGCCGGCGACGGCAAGGGTCCGGGCGCGGTTGCTTCACGAAGGCTGGCCGATGCGCTGTCGAAACTTGCCGGTAGCGATCAGGCGACGCGCGACAAGGCGCAGAACATTTTCGTCGCCCCGCTCAAGATCGTGTTCGACCAGCTCAAGAACACGATGCAGGCAGGCCCCGTCACGTTGAAGACGCTGCCGCCGGAACTGTTGAACAGCTGGAAGTCGAAGGACGGGTTGATCCGCGTCGAGGCGCTGCCGAAGGGCGATCCCAACAACAACGACAACCTCCGCCGCTTTGCCGATGCGGTTCTGGCGGCCGAGCCGAATGCGATCGGCGGGCCGGTATCGATCCTCAAATCCGGCGACACCATTGTGAAGGCGTTCATCCATGCCGGCATCTGGGCGCTGCTGGTGATCAGCCTGTTGCTCTATTTGACGCTGCGGCGGATCAGCGACGTGCTGATGACGATGGTGCCGCTGTTGGTAGCCGGCACCGTGACGCTGGAGCTTTGCGTGCTGATCGGGCTGCCGCTCAACTTCGCCAACATCGTCGCATTGCCGCTGCTGCTCGGCGTCGGCGTCGCCTTCAAGATCTATTACGTCACGGCCTGGCGCGAGGGCAGAACCAACCTGCTGCAATCGAGCCTGACGCGCGCGATCTTTTTCTCGGCGCTGACGACTGCGACCGCATTCGGAAGCCTGTGGCTATCCAGTCATCCCGGCACCGCCAGCATGGGAAAATTGCTGGCGCTGTCGTTCGTCATCACGCTGGCCGCCGTGCTGTTGTTCCAGCCCGCGCTAATGGGCAAACCGCGCGATGTCGGGAAGTAGGCAGATATCGCCGATATCGGCGGGCTGGCCCGGCGCGGCCGCCGCCTGCTTATGAGCGGGCGCGCCCTTTGGCGCGGGCGCAGGTCTGGCAGGTGCGGGATTCGCTGCACCCGTGGTCTTCGGCGCCGCCGGTGCAGGAACCGACGCTGCGGTCTTGGACGCTCCCTTCGGCGCCCCCTTGGCCATGCTGTTGGCGGGGCTGGATGGAATTGGCGGGCCGGCACGGGTCCAGGTTTCACCGCCGCACAGGAAGCCGAGCACGCAGCCCTGAATCTCAAGCTGGTCGGCGCCGACAGGCTTGATCGTCGAGCTGTAGAACTGTCCGTCCTTGGCGTTGTAGACTTGGCCTTCCCAAGCATCGACGCCGGGCTTTTTCTTCATGTCGATCAGGATCGGCATGCCCAAGGTCGGCCGGCTCTGCTTGGCGACATCCGGATTATTCTTGTCCTTGCCGCCCGGCACCTTTTCCCAGGCGACGACGCCCCACATACTGCCGCTGCATTGGGCGACGCGAATATTGGCCACACCATCGGCTACTTTCCAGTCACCGGTGGGATCGGCGGCAAGCGCAGCATTTAGACCTGTGGCTAAAAAAACTCCCGAATAAACTATTGTGCGCGCGATGGTTCTTGGGCAGTGCAACATGGTTCAAACCTATGTTTAAGTAGATGATCCAAAGCGGGGGTCAAAACGCCGCATTGAGTGTTTTCAGTTGACGAAATGGCCATCAACCGACGTATGTAGCGAATGCCAAGTTCATATCTAGACGTTTCCGAGATGTTTGTGGAGCGGCAGGCGCAGCGCAGTTCCCTGCATGCACGCCATCTGAATGAGCAGCTCGTCAGGGTGCTCAAGACCATCGGCTACGATGTGGGCTTTCAGAAGGGTCAAGGTCAATACCTGTTCGATCGTGACGGGGCGCGCTACCTTGATCTACTGAGCGGATTTGGCGTTTTTGCGATTGGCCGCAACCATCCGGCGTTGCGCGAGGCGCTGAAAAGCGTGCTCGACAGCGATTTTCCCAATCTGGTTCAACTTGATGTGTCCACGCTCGCCGGCGTGCTGGCGGAACGTCTGCTGGAACATGTGCCATATCTGGACAAAGTGTTCTTTGCGAACTCCGGCGCCGAAACGGTAGAGGCCGCGATCAAGTTCGCGCGCGGCGCGACCGGCCGCCCGGGCATCGTCTCCTGCTCGCATTCGTTCCACGGCCTGTCCTACGGCGCGCTGTCGCTGATGGACGATGCCAACTTCCGCTCCGGCTTCGAGCCGTTGCTGCCGGGGTGCACGCAAATTCCGTTCAACGATCTTGCAGCGCTGGAGCAGGCGCTATCGTCGCGCCAGGTCGCGGCCTTCATCGTCGAGCCGATCCAAGGCAAGGGCGTCAACCTGCCCACGGATGAATTCCTGCCGGGCGCCGCCGCGCTGTGCAAAAAATACGGCACGATATTCGTCGCCGACGAAATCCAGACCGGCATCGGTCGCACCGGAAAATTCCTCGCCGTCGAGCACTGGAATGTCGAGCCTGACATGGTGCTGCTCGCGAAGGCGCTGTCGGGCGGTCACGTGCCGGTCGGCGCGCTGCTGACGCGCAAAAGTATCTTCGACAAGATCTTCAACCAGATGGACCGCGCGGTCGTGCACGGCTCGACCTTTGCCAAGAACGATCTGGCGATGGCCGCCGGCATTGCGACGCTCGACGTGGTCAAGCATGAAAAGCTGGTCGAGCAGGCCGCCAAGCGCGGCGCCGAGCTTCGCCTCGCGCTGACGCGCATGGTGCCCGGCTACGAATTGCTGAAGGAAGTGCGCGGCAAGGGATTGATGATCGGCATCGAGTTCGGTCCGCCGAAATCGCTGAAGCTGAAGGCTTCCTGGAATCTGCTGGAGACCGCGAATAAAGGCCTGTTCTGCCAGCTCATCACCGTGCCGCTGTTCAAGGATCACAAGATCCTGACGCAGGTCTCCGGCCACGGCAGCCACACCATCAAGCTGCTGCCGCCGCTCGTGATCACGGAAGAAGACTGCAACTGGATCGAAAAGTCGTTCGACGACGTCATCGCCGCCAGCCACAAGGTCCCCGGCGCGATCTGGTCGCTCGGCAAGACGCTGGTCGACAACGCGGTGCGCAAGTCGGCGTAGGCCGTCATTGCGAGCAAAGCGAAGCAATCTATGCTGCGGCAAGCGGAGAGGTGGATTACGTCGTCGCTGGCGCTCCTCGCAATGATAGTTCGAGATTTTCTCGCGCCGTTGAATTCGCAAATCTCCCAAGCACCGAGCAGCAAATCCTGACCGCCGAGCGGCTGCGCTGGATGGAGCGCGCGCACGAATTGCCCAGCTTCGAGCGCTATCCGCCACAGACTTAGCAGCGCAGCGGCTTCAGCAGGAAAGACAATTCGCCAAAGGCCGGATAGCGATAGTCCCGTGCTTCCACGATCTCGTTTGAAGGAAAAATATTCGCGCCGTGCACGGACGGCGCGCGATTTCTCACATCGCGGTGAGGGCGGCACGCATCGTCTAACTTTCGCTTTTGCCGCGCCCACATATGAGGTCCCACCATCAAAGGCTGCTTACCATGACGAAGTTCATTCCAACCATTGTGGCCGCGCTTCTCGTGACTGCTATTGCAACGCCAGTGTTCGCGCAGGCCGCGATACAGGAGCCCGGAGCGTTTGCGTTCTATCATCCCAATGCGGACGTGCTTGCGGGCAGGTACGCGGTTCGCCCGGCCGATCAAGCGTTTGCCTATTACGGCTCCGCCGTGCCCGCACGTGATCGCGTATCGGTCGCGCCGCGGCATCGTCGCTCAGCACGATAGCGTGGCCAGATGCGGAGTGCGGTGCGCCGTCACTCTTAGCCTGTCGTAGCACTCCGCATCGCGCCCTCGAACTTCTCGCCGAACTCCGCCAGCTCGTCCTTGGCGAGATCGCTGACCGCCCAAAAATTCAGCCCGCGGTCGCTCCAATGCCGGATATTGAATCCCTGAACCGTGTCGATCCTCGCGCCGCGGCGCTCGGTATTCCCGGTCTGTGCGACGAACAGATTGATCACGTGCTGGCGCCGCTTGTAGACCACGGCGCCGATCGCGCGGGCGTCGACATAGTCGAGCCGGCCGCCGATCAGCGTAAAGCCCTGCGCGGTGAGGTCGATCACCGGCGGCGAGACGTCGAGCTTGCCGTTGAACCATGGTTTGACGGTGTGCTGATCGGTGGAAACCACGTCGGTGAGATGACCGGCCTGCAGCGACCGCAAATGCGCCGATACGACCTCCGACTGGATCCGCTCGACATCGTCATGACGCAGCACGATCGCGACCAGGCCGGTCGCTGCCAGGGCCGACACGGCCGAGCCCATCGCAAAGCCGCGCAGCACGGCGCGGCGATTGGGCGCCTGGCGCGGCTGCGGCAGTGCAGCCTCGATACGCTGACGCAGTGCCGCGGGCGCGGTGTAGCCGGCACCGGCTTCAGCAATCGCCTTGCTCATCTCGCGATAGTCCCTCAGCGCCGCCGCGCAGCGCGGGCAGCCGGCGACATGGTTTTCCACCTCGCGCGCGTGCCCGGCGTCGAGTTCGCTGTCGATCAATGCGTGAAGCAGGACTTCGGCTTCGTCGCAGGTCATTTTTGTTGCTCCTCTTCCGCCAGCCACGCCGATCGCAGCATGGCGCGGGCGCGGGCGAGACGTGACATCACGGTACCGACAGGCACTTCAGCGACCTCGGCAATCTCGCGGTACGACAGGTTTTGAATTTCACGCAGCACAAACGTCTCGCGGAACGGTTCGGCCAGCGCCGCCACCAGCCGGCGGATGGTGTCGGAATCCCAGCGGCGCACGAGCTGCGCCTCAGGCGTTTCTTCGGCTTCATGCCACAGCGGCGCCTGCTCGGCGCTTTCGGGCACGTCCTCGATCGCGCTGGTCGGCGTGGTGGCGCGGCGGGCATATTCGGCGCGGCAGACATTGCGCAGGATCGCAAACAGCCACGGCTTCATCGCCGGCCCGCGATAGCTGTCGAAATGCCTGAACGCACGCAGGTAGCATTCCTGCACCGCGTCCTCGGCGTCGGCGGCGTTGCGGAGCAGGTAGCGCGCCAGCGTATAGGCGTCGTCCAGATAGGGCAGCGCGGCCTCGCGAAAGCGCCGCGCCTTTTCGGGATCGTCGTCGGATGTTTTGACCGGCATCGCCTTTCGTCCGCCTGCTGCAGAACAGGATTCCGCCCGGCCGGGGTCGATCCACCGGCCGGGCAGGGGTGTGATGCCTTGGTTTGCCGCGCTACTCAACCTTGACCATCCCCGTCATATGCGGATGCAGCGAACAAAAATATTTATATTCGCCCGGTGCCGTGAACGTGAACGAGAAGGTGCCGTCGGTGTCCATCGTCTTCGACCTGAACTTGCCGGCGCACACAACAGTGTGGGGAATGTCGTCGCGGTTGGTCCAGGTGACGGTCTGGCCCACCTTCACCGTGAGTTGCGCCGGTTCGAACATGAAATTGTCGATCTGCACGGCCAAGGGAGCAGCTGATTCTTCCGCCCGGGCGGCGCCGGCAGACAGGAGCATGGTCGCGGCCACGGCGATGCCGAAGTCGCGGCGATTGATCGAACTCATTGTCGTATTCCCTACCTTAGCCCTGCAGCGGCGTGTCGATGATCGCCAAGGGTTGATTGTTCTGCTTGAAGTTGATGCTGGCGACGCCGAGCAGGCTGCGCAGCTTGCTGTCCTCGACCTTCATCGGTCCGGGCGAGGGCGGCTGTGCCCGGCGCCGGCTGCGGGAACGCGGTCGAGCGCGCGGTGTGGAAGGTGACGTTGCCCTCCACCTTCTGCATCACCTGGTGGATGTGGCCGTTCAGCACCGTGACCGAGCCGAAGCCTTTGACGTATTCCAGCGCACGCGCGCCGTCCTCGGTGCCCCAGCCCCATTGCGGATAGACCGTCCACAGCGGGATATGCGCGAACAGCACGACCGGCGTGGATTTCGAGCGGCCCTTCAAATCGTTCTCCAGCCACTCAAGCTGCTCGTTGCCGAGATTGCCGAGGCCGCCGCCCTTGAGGTCGACCACATTGACGAGACCGACGAAGTGCACGCCGCCGGCATCGAACGAATACCAGCCGGAGCCCTGGGTGCCGCGGCCGTAGCGTTCCTTGTAGAGCTTGACCTCCTCGTCGATGAAGTCGTGTTCGCCCGGCACGTAATGCACGTCGAGCTTGGCCTGCGAGATGATGCGATCGGCGTCGTCGAACTCCTTGGCCTTCGACAGATGCGTGATGTCGCCGGTGTGGATCATGAACGACGGCTTCTTCGGCATCGCCTTGATCTTGTTGATGGCCTCCTCGAGCGTGCCGATCGCATTGGGATTGGCCGGCTTGTCGAAGCCGACATGGCTGTCGCTGATCTGCAGGAAGGTCATGCCAGATGGCTCGGCAGCCAGCGCGGAGTCCACAATGCCGAGCGAGCGCGGCACGCCGCCCGTAATGGTCCAGAGCACGCCGGTGCCGGCCCAGGTCATGCATTCCAGGACGCGGCGGCGGCTGACGCCGTCATCATGGTGGTCGTGATCGCTCATGAAAAGTCTCCCTGAGCCCGTGATTGGGCTTGCAGGGACGTGATCGCGGGCAGGCGGGGTTTATTCCCGGATGTTGCGGTGCGCGTCCGCCAAGCGATAACGTCTTCGTGAGCGTTTACCCTTCAGTTTCATCGGCAACTGGCGGAGCAGTGATGCATGCCACTTATCTATTGCGACGACGAGATGATGGCCTATCGGTCGGCGAGAAAGATATATCTGCCGGGCGAACGCATTGTCTTCGACGAGGGATACCGGCTCGCGCACCTTCCTCTCGTGAATGCCGGGCACCCCGCCGTCATCAGTGAAGCTGACGGTAGTGACTACCGAAACGGCATCTATGAGAAGACGCGCTACGCGCTCGTGGTGCCAATTTCCGCAGACGCTTTTCTCGGATCGGATGAGGTCCAGGCGCTCGAACTCGCAATGAAGTCAGCGAGCTTTGCGCCGAAGATTGCGTGGGAAATGGGCGAGCGCCGCCAGTTGCGGTTGCATGCAACGCTTGCAGGCGTTCCGGAGAACGATCTCAATCGTTACGTTGCGGTGGTTCAAGCGCTGCTGGATCAAATCGGTCCGATATCCGTCCGTCTGAAAGGGCCCTTTCAGGGCACCAGGAACACCGGTCGTATCTACTTCCCGGTCTACCCGCAGAATATCCGGGGCGAAGATCCATTCGCGCTGGTGCAAAAAAGCCTTGGCGTGGCTCCGACGAAGCTCTACCTCGTCGGATATTATCATATGCGCAATGAACTCGATCCGATGGAAACCGGAGAACTGGTCGAACTGCTCGATCGGTGGAGGGATCGGATTGTCGTCACGACAACCATTCCGTTCCTGGAATTGTATGCCACCAACGATGATCTTGCGCTTTCAGCGCGCGTGCGTGCGAAAATTTGGGCGAAAGAAACCCAGAGGTAACTCGCAAGGCGCTAACGCCCATCCTCCAGAATCATCGCAGCACCTTTCTCCGCAATCATCGCCGTCGGGGTGTTGGTGTTGCCCGACGTAATCGTTGGCATCACCGAGGCGTCGGCGACGCGCAAGCCTGCGATGCCGTAGAAGCGCAACCGCTCGTCGACGACGGCCATCGGGTCGTTCGCCCTGCCCATCTTCGCCGTCCCCACCGGATGGAAGATCGTGGTGCCGATATCGCCGGCGGCTTTTGCCAGCGAGGCGTCGTCGTCGCCGACACCGGGGCCGGGCAGGTATTCCTGCGGGCGATATTGTTCGAGCCGCTTCTGCTTCATCAGCCGCCGCGTGGTGCGGATGGCATCCGCGGCGACCTGGCGGTCGTCGTCGGTCGACAAATAATTCGGCGCGATCGATGGCGCCTCTTCGGGTCTCGCCGAGCGGATGCGCACAGTGCCGCGCGAGGTCGGCTGCAGGTTGCAGGCGCTCACCGTGATCGCGGGAAAACGATGCAGGGGATCGCCGAACTTGTCGAGCGACAGCGGCTGCACGTGGAACTGGATGTTGGCGCGCTCGCGGGTGGAATCGGAGCGGGTGAAGATGCCGAGCTGCGACGGCGCCATGGTCAGCGGCCCGCGGCGCCGGAAGGCGTAGTCGAGCCCCATCATGCCGCGCCGGATCAGCGACCAATAGGTTTCGTTCAGCGTGCGGACGCCCTCGACCTTGTAGATCGCGCGCTGCTGCAGATGGTCCTGCAGATTGCGCCCGACGCCGGGCTTGTCGAGCACGACGTCGATGCCTGATGACGACAGCCAGTCGGCAGGCCCGATGCCGGATCGGTGCAACACCTGCGTCGATCCGATTGATCCGGCACACAGAACGACTTCACCCTTGGTGCGGGCCTCGACCATCTTCGCCACCTTGCATGAAGCGCACGCCGACGGCGCGGCCGTTCTCGATGATCAGTCGATCGACCAGCACGTTCTTTTCCAGCCGCAGGTTGGGACGGCTCAGCACCGGCTTGAGGAAGCCGCGCGCCGAAGACCAGCGCCGGCCGCGCTTCTGGTTGACGTGGAAATAGCTGACGCCCTCATTGTCGCCGGTGTTGAAATCGGCAATGCGTCGGATGCCCATTTCCTCGGCGGCCTCGCCGACCGCGTCGAGAACCTCCCAGGACAATCGCGGCGCCTCGATGCGCCAGCCGCCGCCGGTGCCGTGATGTTCACTCTCGCCCAGGAAATGATCCTCCAGCCGACGGAACAGCGGCAACACGTCGTCATAGCCCCAGCCGGTGAGGCCGAGCTGTCGCCAGTGGTCGTAATCGGCGGCCTGGCCCCGCATCGAGATCATGGCGTTGATGGCGGAGGAGCCGCCGATCACCTTGCCGCGGGGGTAGGCCAGTGACCGACCGTTGAGCCCGGGCTCCGGCTCGGTCTTGAACATCCAGTCCGAGCGGGGATTGCCGATCGCGAAGAGATAGCCGACCGGGATGTGAAACCAGATCCAGTTGTCATTGCCGCCGGCCTCGAGGATCAGCACGCGGTTTTTCGGGTCGGCCGACAGGCGGTTGGCCATGATGCAGCCGGCGGTGCCCGCGCCAACCACGATATAGTCGAAATCGCCTTCAAGCCGCTTCGGCATCGTCCGCCCATTTGCGATTATCGTCATGCCCGGGCAACAGCGCGAAGGCGTCTTCGCGCTAGATGTCCCGGGCATCCACGTCTTTTCTTCTATTAGTCAGACGTGGATGGCCGGGACAAGCCCGCCATGACGGCGAAGGGGCAAGGCCGTCGCCTGGAGGCGTTGGTTGGACCGTCCCTTGCATGCTACAGCGTCAGAAGCGTTCAATCCGGAAAGCCTGTCATCTCCATGCCCATCGTCAACCGCGTCGCCGAGTTTCAACCCGACATCCAGGCCTGGCGCCGGGATATTCATGAACACCCGGAACTGCTCTACGACGTGCACCGCACTGCGGCATTGGTGGCGGACCGTTTGCGGGAATTCGGCTGCGACGAGGTCATTACCGGTATCGGCCGCACCGGCGTCGTCGGCGTCATCAAGGGCAACAGGCCCGCCGGCAACGGCGACGTGAAGGTCATCGGGCTGCGGGCGGATATGGACGCGCTGCCGATCGAGGAGGCGACCAATCTGCCCTACGCTTCCAGGACGCCGGGCCTGATGCACGCCTGCGGCCATGACGGCCACACCGCGATGCTTTTGGGTGCGGCGCGCTATCTCGCCGAGACCCGCAATTTCGCAGGCGAGCGGTCGTGATCTTCCAGCCGGCCGAAGAGGGCGGCGCGGGCGCGGCTGCGATGATCAAGGACGGGCTGATGGACCGTTTCGGGATCGAGCAGGTCTACGGCATGCATAACGGTCCGGGCATTCCGGTCGGCTCGTTCGCGCTGCGGCCCGGTGCGATCATGGCCGGAGGCGATGCCGTCGTCATCAAGATCGAGGGGCGGGGCGGGCACGCCGCGCATCCGAACCAATGCATCGATTCCGTCCTTGTCGGCGCGCAGTTGATCTCGGCGCTGCAGTCGATCGTGTCGCGCAGCGTCGATCCGCTGGAATCGGCTGTGATTTCGATGTGCCAGTTTCACGCCGGCAACGCCCGCAACGTCATCCCGCACACCGCCGAGCTGGCGGGCACCGTCCGCACCCTGAACGGCGACGTGCGGAAAATGGTGGAAAGGCGGGTCCGCGAGGTCGTCGCCGGCGTGGCGCAGGCCACCGGCGCCAGGATCGATCTGACCTACGATCGCGGCTATCCGGTCACGGTCAATCATGTCAGGCAAACGGATGTCGCGACGCGGGCGGCCACGCGAAATCGCCGGCGATGCCAATGTGCAGGTGATGCCGCCGCTGATGGCCGGCGAGGATTTCGCCTTCATGCTGGAGCAGCGGCCGGGTGCGCTGATCTTCTGCGGCAATGGCGACAGCGCAGGGCTGCATCACCCCGCCTACAATTTCAACGACGAGGCGATCGTGTTCGGCACCTCCTACTGGATCAAGCTGGTCGAGAACACACTGGCCGCGTAACCCGCCGGGTTTTCCGGCCCTGGCCGGCCAAGCGCCCGGGTGGATGGGGGCTCTGCGGCAGAGTGCTGGGTGGACCGCCGCTTGCATGCTACAGAAGCCCTAGCGTTCCAACCTTTGAGGCCAGAGAATTCCCATGCCCATCGTCAACCGCGTCGCCGATCTGCAACCCGATATTCAGGCCTGGCGCCGCGATATCCATGAAAATCCCGAATTGCTGTACGAGGTCCACCGCACTGCAGCATTCGTAGCAGACCGCCTGCGCGAATTCGGCTGCGACGAGGTGACGACGGGCCTCGGCCGCACCGGCGTCGTCGGCGTCATCAAGGGCAAGCAGCCCGGCAAGGGCGAGATCAAGGTGATCGGGCTTCGCGCCGATATGGACGCGCTGCCGATCGAGGAAGCGACCAATCTGCCCCATGCCTCCAAGACGCCGGGCCTGATGCATGCCTGCGGCCATGACGGCCACACCGCGATGCTTTTGGGTGCCGCGCGCTACCTCGCCGAAACCCGGAATTTCGCCGGCGACGCGGTCGTGATCTTCCAGCCGGCCGAGGAGGGCGGAGCAGGCGCCGCCGCCATGATCAAGGACGGTCTGATGGACCGGTTCGGCATCGAGCAGGTCTACGGCATGCATAACGGCCCGGGGATTCCGATCGGCTCCTTTGCCATCCGCCCCGGCCCTGTCATGGCCGCGACCGACTCGATCGACATCATGATCGAGGGCGTCGGTGGCCACGCCGCGCGACCGAACAAATGCATCGATTCCGTGCTGGTCGGTTCGCAGCTGATTACCGCCCTGCAATCGATCGTCTCGCGGACCCTCGATCCCCTGGATTCCGCCGTGATCTCGATCTGCGAGTTCCATGCCGGCAACGCCCGCAACGTGATCCCGCAGACCGCTGAACTCCGTGGCACCGTGCGGACGCTGACGCCCGAAGTGCGCCAAACGGTCGAGCGGCGCGTCCGCGAGGTGTGCGAGGGCGTGGCCAAAATGACGGGCGCCAAAATCGATCTGGTTTACGAGCGCGGCTATCCCGTGACCAAGAACCATGCCGAGCAGACCGACTTCGCCACGCAGGTGGCAAGGGAAGTGGCAGGCGCCCAGAACGTCCACGAGATGCCGCCCTTGATGGGCGCGGAAGATTTTTCCTACATGCTGGAGGCGCGGCCGGGCGCCTTTATCTTCTGCGGCAACGGCGACAGCGCCGGGCTCCATCACCCCGCCTATGATTTCAACGACGAGGCGATCGTGTACGGCACCTCGTACTGGATCAAGCTGGTCGAGAACAAGCTGGCGGCGGCGTAAGGCTGCTCCAACGCCCTCAAGTTTCGATCGCACGTTAATTCGAATACATACCAAGGAAGGCCCGTATCTCCAGTACGGGCCTTCCTTATTTGCCGCTCAATCAAGACGTGAAGATGCGGTTCTTAATATCTGAGCGTGGTGGTCACGCCGAACACGGCGGCGTCGCCGATCCGCGACAGGCCACTTGGATCGTTCGGGTTCGGAATACTCGCCGGATGGGCGGAACACATATTGAAAGTAGGGCGCCAGCAGCCAGCCGGGCTTGAGATGGGCCTCGTAGATCAGCTCAAGCAGCGTCTCGTTGCTGCGCACCGGGCTCGGCAGGCCGGCAAAGAACTGGCTGTCGCGGTCGAGATTTCGCGCCGAATCTGAAATCCGCATATAGGCCACCGCCATCCCGAACCGGTCGAGCGGGCGGCCGGGGACCAGGCCGCTGATGCCGACGCCGCCGTCGACATAGAGGTCGATCAGGTTGCGATCCGGCGGGCTGTAGGCGATCCGCGCGAACGCCGTCACCCCCGGCAACGACGCCGACACGCCCTTCTCGGTCACCGAGGGCGGCCGGTACAGCGTCTGCTCGACGACGGCAAAGATTCCGAAATTGCCGCGAAGTTTTGCGGCAATGCCGGTTCCGCTGGGATCGGCAATCGAGGCGCCTTGCGCGGTAAAGCGCTGATCGTCGAACTGTCCGGTATGATACCAGCCTCCCGGCGTGAAATTGCCGGCCAGCGGACCTCTGCCGAAGTCGAGATCGTAGCTCCAGCGCACCTGGCCGATGAGCCATGGCGGATCGTTGACCCGGAACGCCAGGCCGTGATTGTCGCGAAGCTGCGGGTCGCCGTCGCCCGGCCGCGCCGAATTGCCGTTGAACACCGCGCCGAACACGGTGATCTGGTCCGACAGGGTGGCCTTGACGCGAATGCCGGGCACCGCGATCGGCGGCGCCGGCCCGCCAGAGGGAAGATTGTTGGCCTTGTTGGCCGGCCAGCCGAACGTGCCGTTGATGAAGAGATCGTCGGTCTGGCTGTCGAAGAACTCGACATCGGCCGCCTGCTGCCCGATCCGGAAGCTGAGCGCGTTGTTGTAGAAGCCCTGCTCGAAATACGCATTGTAAAGGCGCGCCTCGGGCAGGGCCTCGATCTCGCTGATGGTGGCGAGGTTGTGGACATAGTTGCGCGACAGGCCGCGGCCGTAGATGCCGAGCGCGTTGACGTAGAATTTGCCGCCGGTCCAGCCGACCAGTTTTTCGAGGTCGCCATCGACGGAAAAATCAAACCGGCCGAAATGGATGGCGCCGCGGCTCGATCCGCCCGAGACGTTGGTGATGTTGTCGCCGATCCAGACGGCGCCGAAATTCAGTCCCTTGGCCGCAAGCCCGTCATGCCATTCGTTGAGCCATTTCGGGGCCAGCCATTCGGCGGCGTTTTCGTCCTTGGCGCCAGCGGACGCGCCGGTGCTCGCGATCGCGCCCGCGAGGTACGCCGCCGCCACCGTCAATCTACGCAACGCGAACATCCGCGGTGATCCCGCCCGCTACCTGATGATCCCGATGCGCTTCATGATGAAATAAGCAGCAAGCGACGACAGGACCAGCAGCGATGAGGCCCACAGGAAGCCGGTCTCGTCTTCGGTAAGCGGCAGTCCCTTGGTGTTCATGCCAAAAATACCGGTGACGAGCGTCGGCGGCATCAGCAATGCCGTCAGGACCGAAAGCACCCGGATATTGTTGTTGCCCTGCTCCTCGATCTTCAGATGAAGTTCTTCCTGCAGCAGCCGGCTGCGCTCGCGCATCTCGACGATGGTGTGGTCGAGGCCGTCGAGCCGCTGGGCGAGCTTGCCGGCGCGGAGCCGCAGCGCAGGCTTTAAATCATCGAGATGCTTCTGCTCGAACCGGTGGAACACGATCCGCAGGCCCGACAACTGCCGGTGCAGGCGGCCGCAGGTGCGCCGCAGGCGGCCAAGCTTTTGACGCGGATCCTTCGCGCTGTCCGACAGCACCTGGTCCTCGACCTCGTCGAGCGCCTGCGCCACGCGATCGGCGATGCCATCCATGGTGTCGGCGACATGTTCGACGACCGTCTCCAGCAGCGCGGCGGCGCTTTCGATTCTGCGGCCGGCCTCGAGCGCGCGGCGGGTGGCATCGACCGCGCACAGCGCATGATGGCGGCCACTGACCAGGATCCGCTCGGTCATGACGAAGCGGAGATAGCCGGTATCCTCGGTCGCCTCGCCGACGTCGCGCAACAGATCGGAGATCACGCCATAGACGCAATCATCGACCGTGTGAAGCTGCTGGTAAGTGTCCTTTGACAGCAGCAGCGCGCGCGCCTGTGCCGGAACCTGGAAGTTGGCGGAGGTCAGCCACTGCAGCGCGCGGGCGTCGGCCAGGTTGAAATGCAGCCATAGCAGCCCGTCATGGGAGGATGGAATCGGCTGGTCGACGGCGAGCGTCTCCGGCGCGCCGTCCGAATGGATGCGAAACGCCCAGACGAGGCCCGGGACAGGCGCCTGCGGGAGCGATGACCGCGCGGCATCGCTTTCGGCGATGGCATCGGCAACTGACGTATCAACTCGCATCGCACACCGCAGTACTTTGCCGTACGCCGGAATTTACGGGGGACGTTCACCAGAGCAAAATCAGCTTCGGGGCGGCCCCTTCGAGCCCGGCCGGATCCTCAATAAGGTCCTATAGAATGACACTCCTGTTACAGGCGTGTGTCATTCGTTCCTATTCCGCGGCTTCCGCCAGGTCCCCGTCCTGCTTGTTGTAGTCGTAAACGACGCGGCCGTAGGGCAGTGTCAGATCGGCGAGAAAATGATGCGCGCCGACGACGCGCCGGACCGGAAAATCGGCCACCGGTGCGTTGACATGAGGCACGAGGTGAAGCCGGCCCGGGCCGATCCAAGAACCCTTGACGACGATATAGGTCAGGTTGATGGCGACGAGCTGGCAGACTTCCGCGCGGCCATCGACACCGGGGATCAGCTTGAGATTGATCTGGGTCTTCGACAGGGTGGCGCGGGTCACCTCGCCATTGCCGGCCATCAATTCATGCTTGTAGCCCATGGTCCCCATGGCGACGAGCTGGCCGGCATATTCGAGGGTGCCGGTCAGCGTATCCTTGACCACCTCGAGCTTCGGGTGGGCATATTTCTTCGGGAACCCCCAGATCTCGCGCCCGGCGGCGATCGGCGGATCATCGTCGAGATACATCTGGGAGACGAAATTGACCTCTTCGCCATTGAGCCGCGCGGGGATCACCAGCCCGGATTCGGTGTAGCTGCCGAAGCCGGAGCTGTCAGGCATCTTGATCCACTCATAATGCACGACGGGCTGATCGATTGGCTCGAGCGGCTCGGGCAGGCCGGCGCGGATCAGGTCCGGATCGGTCTCGTAGCTGATGACCAGGAATTCGCGGTTGACGAAGCGATACGGTCCCGCCGGATAGCTCGGACCGGCCATCGGCATCGACGGAAGCTTGAGCACGTCGGCCTTGCGCATCGAAATCCCCCTTGTTCAGTGAGCGGTCCAGCCGCCGTCGACCGGCAGCGCCGTGCCCGTGATCGACCGGGCGTGGTCGGTGCAGAGAAAGGTCACCAGCGCCGACAGCTCTTCCACGGTGACGAAGCGTTTGGTCGGCTGGGCGGCGAGCAGGACGTCGGCGATCACCTGTTGTTCGGTGATGCCGCGCGCCTTGGCCTGTTCGGGGATCTGCTTCTCCACCAGCGGTGTCATCACATAGCCCGGGCAGACCGCATTGACGGTGATGCCATGTTCGGCAAGTTCGAGCGCCGCGGTCTTGGTCAGGCCGGCGATGCCGTGCTTGGCGGCGACATAGGCCGACTTGAAGGGGGAGGCGACCAGCGCGTGCGCCGAGGCGATGTTGACGATCCGGCCCCACGACTTCCTCTTCATGCCTGGCACGGCAAGGCGGGTAGTGTGGAATGCGCTGGACAGGTTGATGGCGAGGATCGCATTCCATTTCTCGACCGGAAATTCCTCGATCGGGGCGACGTACTGGATCCCGGCATTGTTGACCAGGATATCGACGCCGCCGAACGTATCCTCGGCCTCCGCGATCATGCCGGCGATTTCAGCGTCGTCGGCCATGTTGGCCCCGCTATAGAGCACCTTGATGTTGTGACCATTGGCGAGGTCCTCACGAATGGCCTCGATTTCCCTGGGATCGCCGAACCCATTCAGCATGACGTTCGCGCCGCTGGCGGCGAGGCCGCGCGCAATGCCGAGACCGATCCCGCTGGTCGAACCGGTTACGATGGCTGATTTTCCGGACAACATGGCAATGACTCTTCGGATGAGAATGAAATGCCCGCGCGAGGCCACGCGATTGCAGATGCCTCGCCGGCCGCAATGCCCAATTGCTAGCGACCGCAGGCGACAGCGATGTGAGAAATTTTCTTCAGACGTGTGACGGCGGCCCCCGCGCGCGAGCGCGACGGCTGCGCATTGTCATACCGGTGTCACCGCTGCCCTGAATTCTGCGGGCGATCCTTGATTTCATTTCTCGCGAGGTATTGCCATGGACGCGCGCGCACCACATTCAGCCACCTCCGTCGAATCCGGCTGGCGGCCGGATCGCTGCGACAGGATCGCGCTGGTGCTGCAGGGCGGCGGGGCGCTCGGCGCCTATCAGGTCGGTGTCTATCAGGCGCTGCACGAAGCAGGCATCGAGCCGGATTGGGTGTGCGGGGTATCGATCGGCGCGATCAATTCGGCGATCATCGCGGGCAATCCGCCCGAGCGGCGTCTGGAGCAGCTTCAAATCTTCTGGGAGCGCATCACCGCGCGCAAGATCTGGCATTACACGCCGGATGGCGACATCTACCGCAAGGCACGCAACCTGACGAGCACGTTCCTGACGACCACGCTCGGCCAGCCCGGCTTCTTCAAGCCTCACGACGTCAATCCGTGGCTCAGCCCCGCCGGCGCCAGGACTGCAACCAGCTATTACGACACGGACCCCTTACGCGAAACATTGCTCGAACTGGTCGACTTCGACCTCATCAATTCGAGAAAAGTCCATTTTGCGGTCGGCGCCGTCAATGTGCTGAGCGGCAATTTCCTCTACTTCGACAACAAGAACGAGGTGATCGGCCCCGAACACGTGATGGCAAGCGGTGCGTTGCCGCCGGCGCTGCCGATGGTCAAGATCGGCACCGATCATTTCTGGGATGGCGGCATCGTTTCCAACACCCCGCTGCAGCATCTGCTGGACCAGGACGACAGGCTGAATTCGCTGGTGTTTCAGGTCGACCTGTTCAGCGCCCGCGGCGCGTTGCCCCGCGATATCCAGGAGGTGCTGGCGAGGCACAAGGACATCGTCTATTCGTCCCGCACGCGGCACAATACCGACGTCTACAAGCAGATGAACAATCTAAAGAACGATCTCTACAAGGCGCTGCAAAAGGTTCCGGAGGACCGGCTCAGCGAGCATGAGCGGTCATTGCGCGACCGTCTCGCCGACTTGCCCGAAATCACCATCCTGCAGATGATCTATCAGCAGAAGGCCTATGAGGGCAATTCCAAGGATCATGAATTCTCCGCCACCTCGATGCGCGAGCATTGGCAAAGCGGCTTGGAAGACACCCGCCGCACGCTGAAGCGCAGGGACTGGCTGGCGCTGCCCGAACAGGGCATGGGCATCGTGGTCCACGACGTGCACCGCGAGCGCGACTACTGATCGCGCAACGCGTCGAGGCGGCCGCCCGATAGATGCTGCGGGGGTTAGAAGCCGAAGAATTTGGCGCGCAGAGCATCCTCGTAGCTCGCCTTTGCGGCCTTCACCGCATTGCGCATTTCGTCTTCGTCAAGATGAGCTTGCTCCCACCGATCGATTTCGGCCATTGAATGATTTGCGGAAACGAGCGCTTCCTCGTTTCGAATGGCGGAAATCCATGACTCGACCCCGGCCTTGTAGGCGGCCTGAAGTTCGTCCAGCTCGGGATGCTCGCTGCTCATTTCAAGTCGCTCCATCGCAACCGCTCTTCCGCTTCAAGGCACTGGATACAGTGCCGAATGAACAAACGAAGACGTGGCTGAAATTCAGCCGTGTCCCGGCGTCGGCCTTTACGGTCCGGCGGCAGTCAGTAGCGCGCCGGCACGTACATTTCAGGCGGAATCGGTCCGCGGTGATAATCCGGGTTGCGGACCCGCGCCGGCAGAATCACCGGGTCGTGCGTGACTTCCCCGTAAGGGATTTGCTCGAGCAGATGCGCGATGCAATTCAAACGCGCCTTCTTTTTGTCGACGGCTTCGACCAGATACCAGGGAGCTTCCGGAATGTGGGTGTGCTCCAGCATCGCTTCCTTGGCCTTGGTGTATTGCTCCCAGCGGCTGCGCGCTTCGACATCCATCGGGCTCAGCTTCCACTGCTTGAGCGGATCATGGATCCGCATGGTGAAGCGTAGATGCTGCTCCTCATCGGTGATGGAAAACCAGTATTTGATCAGGATGATTCCGGAGCGCACGAGCATGCGCTCGAATTCCGGCACCGACCGGAAGAATTCGTTGACGTCGTCTTCGGTGCAGAAGCCCATCACGCGCTCGACGCCGGCGCGGTTGTACCAGCTGCGGTCGAACAGCACGATCTCGCCGCCTGCCGGCAAATGTGAAACGTAACGCTGGAAATACCATTGCGTGCGCTCGCGCTCGTTCGGCGCCGGAAGCGCCGCGACACGGCAGACCCGCGGATTGAGCCTTTGGGTGATGCGCTTGATGACGCCGCCCTTGCCGGCGGAATCGCGTCCCTCGAAAATCACCACCACTTTCAGCTTCTGGTGCTGCACCCAGCTTCTGGAGTTTCACCAGTTCGCCCTGCAGGCGGAATAGTTCCTTGAAATAGACGCGCCGATCGACGGTCTCCTTCGCGGTATGGTCGGCGAATTCATTGGTCAGCGCATCGAGGCGATCGTCGTCGATCTCGAGTTCCAGTTCCTCGTCGAAACTGTCGAGCATTTCCGCGTGAATGCGATCGTGGATCGGCGTGACGCCGTTGAGGGGCTTTTCGGTCATGGGCGGCTCCGGCTGCGGACTTTGGGTCGCGTGGTGTGAATGCGAATGTTGGGCAGGTCGACCAGGTCGGGGCACCTCGTGGAAAACAGAAGGCCGGAGCTGGCTCCGGCCTTCCGCTACCCGTCGAGGCTGCCGGCATGATGGCAGCGACCCGACCGCACCGCCGATACTCAGAACAGATTCGAGAACAGCACGTACAGGCCTGCCGACAGGCAGATCGCGGCCGGCAGCGTCAGCACCCACGCCATCAGGAGATTGCGAATGGTCGCCATCTGCAGGCCGGAACCGTTAGCCGCCATCGTGCCGGCGACGCCGGACGACAGCACATGGGTGGTCGAAACCGGCAGGCCGAACACGTCGGCGGCGCCGATCGTGGCGGCGGCAACCAGTTCGGCGGACGCGCCTTGCGCATAGGTCAGATGCGTCTTGCCGATCTTCTCGCCGACGGTGACGACGATGCGCTTCCAGCCGATCATGGTCCCCAGCCCGAGCGCGATCGCCACCGCGATCTTGACCCAGAGCGGGATGAACTTGGTGGCTGAGTCGAGCGAGCCCTTGTAGGCCTTGAGGCTGTCGACGTCTTCCTTGCTCAGGTCGTTTTCCTTGTCCTTCATCAGGAAGCGGATCGCTTCCGAAGCCAGGTACATGTCGTTACGGGTATTGCCGACGGCCTCGGCCGGCACCTTGTTCAGCGAGCCGTATTTCGCAACCTGCTCGCCGACGTCCTTCACCAGCACGGCCAGCGAGGGGTAGGTGCCTTCGCTGATCTGGCGGGTGGCGACGTATTGCGTCACCGCAGGCCTGGGATCGCCGATGATGCTGTGGCCGGCACCCTTGGCGGCGACCACCCTGGAGGCGGCGTCCGAGGTCTTCTGGAATTGCGCCACCAGGGATTCCGGCAGCGTGCGGTTCAGCGCGTAGGCGGTCGGCACCGTGCCGATCAGGATCAGCATGATCAGGCCCATGCCCTTCTGGCCGTCATTTGAGCCGTGCGCGAAGCTGACGCCGGTGCAGGTCGCGATCAGGATGCCACGGATCCACAGCGGCGGCAGCTTGTTGCCTTCAGGCGCGGCGTACAGCGCCGGATTGCGGACGATGAACTTCAGCACCAGCAGCAGGATCGCGGCCATGATGAACCCGAACAGCGGCGACAGCAGCAGCGCGTAACCGATCTCGGTTGCCTTGCTCCAGTCGACGCCCGAGGTACCGTCGCGGCCGCGCATCAGAGCGTTGGCAATGCCGACGCCGATGATCGAGCCGATCAGCGTGTGCGAGGAGGACGCGGGCAGGCCAAAATACCAGGTGCCGAGGTTCCAGATGATGGCCGCAATCAACAGCGCGAACACCATCGCGAAGCCGGCGCTGCTTCCGACCTGCAGGATCAATTCCACCGGCAGCAGCGAGACGATGCCGAAGGCGACCGCGCCGGAGGAGAACAGCACGCCGAGGAAATTGAAGAAGCCCGACCACATCACGGCGAATTCCGCCGGCAGCGAATGGGTGTAGATCACGGTGGCGACCGCGTTGGCGGTGTCGTGGAAGCCGTTGACGAATTCGAAGCCGAGCGCGATCAGGAGCGCCACGAACAGCAGGATATAGGGCAGGTAGGTGGTGACCCGCATGCCGGTCGCATCGATGTCCGCGTAGATGCTGTAGGCAACGTACAGCAGCCCGGCGGCAAGGATGCCGAAGAACAGGATCATGGTCAGCGGATTGAAGCCCTTGTCGAGGTTCGGCCGCGAGGCCGGCTGGACGGGTGCTGCGTCGTCCATCGATGAATTGAGCGCAATATCGGTCATTCTGACACCCCGGCGAAATAAACTGACTGAGGGGCCATTTTTGACTGAGGGACTTGAAGGTTGGATGACAGCCAGCGGTTTGGCCCGACCAGCGGAATCAGACGGTGCAAGCTGCGCCGGCGCGGGCGTATGCCTTGGCCTCGGATACTTCCCCTTGAAATCGTTGGGGCATTGGCGAGGAGTGCTGCGCGATTGGGCAGTTCCCGCCCTTTGAATGCGGATTGAAGAATGCGGCTTGAGCTATTCCGGTCGCGTGTGGCCGAAGGGTTGCGCGCCGTCTCCTCTCATGCCGTTGCCTATCGTGTGGTCGGCTTGGCGGCGGAGAAGAGAAGAAGTGGGTCGCGCGCTGCACGGTGCCGGGGCTGAAGGGGACCCGCGCAGCGCGTCGACCGTATGGGAGCGTCATGGCGTGACCAGACGTCCCACATTCCCTTGAGAATGCGATTGTATCTTCAATCAATTAATGGTTGCAAATGCGATTGTCAATTTCCCCGTTATATTTCCCCGGAAATTGCGGCCGCCGGATTGCCTGAAATTCAAGCCGCGTGCGCCGATCTTCGCAGCAGGTCGGCCGCTGTCTTCAGGTCCTCGACAAAGCGCTGATATTCCCGTGCTTTGGCATCGGCATCGGGCAATCGCAGCAGGTAGGACGGGTGGACCGTCACCAGCGCCCTGGTGCCGTCGTCGAGATCGATCGGATGGCCGCGGTTCTTGTTGATCGGCGTGATTTTCCCGATCACGCTCTGCGCTGCGGTAGCGCCCATCGCCACCACCAGGTCGGGCTTGATCGCGGCCAGTTCCCGTTCGTACCATTGCCGGCATGCCTTGATCTCCGGCGTGTTCGGCTTCTGGTGCAGGCGGATCTTGCCGCGCGGCACGAACTTGAAATGCTTGACCGCATTGGTGACGTAGACCGTGCGGCGGTCGATCCCGGCCTCTTCCAGCGCGCGGTCGAGCATTTGCCCCGCGGGTCCGACGAACGGTTTTCCGGCGAGGTCTTCCTTGTCGCCGGGCTGCTCGCCGACCAGCATGATCCGTGCGGTTTGCGGCCCTTCGCCGAACACGGTCTGGGTCGCATCCTTGTAGAGATGGCAGGCGCGGCAACCGGCGGCTTCCTCGCGCAGCGTTTCGATATCGTCAGCGTGTTTGCGGGCCATTTCGTTTGTCATTTCGCTTTTCTTTGGCGGTTCCAGCCGCTTCTGTGCCTTGTGTGGTTCGGTCGCCGCATTTGCGATCATCGCACTCGCGGTGCGGCCGGCGCCTTCGATCAAAGGTTTAATCAACGAGGCCTCCGGCAGGTTCCGCCAATACTTCTTCGGCATCTCGTTCCGCATCGCCGCCACCTTCAGCCGTGCCGGGTTGAAGATGGAGGCGTAGTAGCACCGCCAGGTTTCCTCCAGGCGATCGGCGGTGGGAGCTTCGGATTGGCTGACACCCGGCGTGATCGAGACGGCATGGCCGTCCCAATGCGCGCAGACATCAGGCGTCAGGATCGACCATGGCATATCGGCGAAACGGCGCGCGAAGAACGGCGCGGCCAGTTCGACGATGTGGTGTTCCGGCTCGAACCACGCGACGAAGTGTGAGTTCTGCCCGCGGCCGACTTCGCGGAAGCGGACAAAGGCGTGCATCTTGTGCTCGTCGCGGCGCACCGCCTTCGCCATCGCCGTGATCTCGGCCACGTCAGGATCGGTTGCGATATCAAGCAGATCGTGGTTGCTCCGCAACCGCCACAGCAGGCGATAGAGCAGGGCGAACCGCTCGGGGTTACGGTGCAGGATCGCGATCTCTGCCAGTTCGACGAATTTGGCAGGGACACTGAAGGTGCCTTCAGGCGGTTCCAGTGGCGGCGCCGTTGGCTCGAACAGTTCGGGCGCGTCACCTGCGACATTCCAGGTCACGTCGGACGGTTTCACGTCGTTCAGCGCCAGCGCGCGGGCGGCTTTGCGCCAGCCGTCAAAATCGGTTTCGCTGTCGAGGGTGATGATGTGCATGTCTCTCCTCGCAATGACGGCTAAAATCCAAATCCCAATTGTGTCGCCCTCGGCTTGAACCTCTCGGCCAGCCCCGCACTATCGAGCAGATGCAACGAGGGCCGGTGGTCGCTGAGGACGATGAACGGCAGCGCCTTTTTCCGCGGAATATGCAGCCGTGCCAGATCGGTTATGCGGATCGAGGTCAGGCGGCGCGTGGCGATGATGCGGTCGACGGCCCTGGTGCCGAAGCCCGGCACCCGCAACAGTTCTTCGCGGCTTGCGGTTGCGACATCGAGCGGAAAGCGGTCGCGGTGGCGCAGCGCCCAGGCGAGTTTCGGATCGATGTCGAGCGGCAGCATGCCTTTTGCCTCCTCGACGATCTCGCCGGCGGCAAAACCGTAAAACCGCATCAGCCAGTCGGCCTGGTAGAGCCGATGCTCGCGAAGGAGCGGCGGGGGAACAAGCGGCAGCGCGCGGCTGGCGTCGGGGATCGGGCTGAAAGCCGAATAATAGACGCGCTTGAGCCGGTAGGAGCCGTAGAGATTGGCGCTGGTGTCGAGGATGGTTTTGTCGCAGGCCGCATCAGCGCCGATGATCATCTGCGTGCTCTGCCCGGCGGGCGCAAAGCGGGGCGGCTGTGCTTGCGTGGTGGTCTGGTTGTTCTCCTGCGCCTCATCGAGTTTCAGGCGCAGCCGGCCCATGGTGCGGCGGATCGCGCGCACGTCCTTTTCCGGCGCGAATTTCGCGAGGCTGTTCTCCAGCGGCATTTCGATGTTGATGGAAAGGCGGTCGGCATATTGGCCGGCTTCCGCGATCAGCGCGTCATCGGCTTCGGGGATGGTTTTCAAATGAATGTAGCCGCGGAAGCGATGCTCCTCGCGCAACTTGCGTGCGACGCTCACCACCTGCTCCATGGTGTAGTCGGCGCTGCGGATGATGCCGGAAGAGAGAAACAATCCCTCGATGTAGTTGCGGCGATAGAAGTCGATCGTCAGCTTCACCACCTCGTCGACGGTGAAGCGGGCGCGCGGCACGTTCGAGGAAGTGCGGTTGACGCAATATAAGCAATCGTAATTGCAGGCATTGGTGAGCAGCACCTTCAACAGCGAGATGCAGCGTCCGTCCGGCGCGTAGGAATGGCAGATGCCCATGCCAGGCGCGGTCGAGCCGAGGCCCTTGCCGTCGCTGGAATCCCGCTTTTCCGTCCCTGAGGAAGCGCAGGAAGCATCGTATTTCGCGGCATCCGCCAGGATTTCCAGCTTGCGTTGCACGTCCATTGTTGAATCCCTTTGATTCCGTTCATGAATCGGTTTGATGTCGATCCCGATTGACTCGGCCGGGCCGATTAGCTTTATATTAGAACATATCATGAACAAATGAGCTAGCCGCGGGTTCACTAGGAAAAAGCGGTAAAGGCCAAAATTTCCAAGGGAGCGGGGCATGAGCACCGCACGCACAAGCACGCTTGCAACTTTGCGCGGGAGCATCGAGCGGATCGAAGCGCCCTGCGATGCGCATGACCTCAACAAGGTCGCGCTCGGCCACGCGGCAGCGGATACGACGCTGTGCGGCGGGCTTGCGCTTGCCGCGGTGCATGAAGTGTTCGCCGAGGGCCACCAGAGCGCAGCGGCCACGGGGTTCATCGCCGGCCTCGCGGGAAGGGTGTCGCCGCGCCGGCCGCTGGTCTGGGTGCGGCAGGATTTTTCGGAAATTGAATCGGGTGCGCTGTCGATCAGCGGGCTTTGCGAATTGGGTCTCGATCCGCGGCTGCTCGTAACCGTGCGCGCGCCGGATACCGACGCCGCGTTGCGGACCGCTGCCGACGCGCTGGCCTGCGATGCGCTCGGCGCCGTGGTGCTGGAAGTCTGGGGGCAGGCGCGCCAGCTCGATCTCGTCGCCAGCCGCAAGCTCACTTTGGCGACGCAGGCCTCCGGCGTCACCGCGCTGCTGCTGCGGGTGGCCGCGGAGCCGAGGCCCTCGACCGCGGAGACAAGATGGATCGTGCGTGCGGCGCATTCGCCGCCTTCGGCTCCATGGAGCGCCTGGGGCGCGCCCGTCTTCGACACGCAACTGGTTCGTAACCGTCATGGCCCGGTCGGCCGCTGGATCATGGAATGGAAATGTGATGAGTGCCTCTTCAACGAACCGGCGGCGCATCCTCAGCCTGTGGCTGCCACGCCTGCCCATCGACCGCATCAAACGCAAGCTTTTGGGCAGCGGCGACGCGCTGGATAAAACACCCAGCGTCGTCGTCACCAAGCAGCACAACGCCATCCTGATCTACGCCCTCGACGACCTCGCCGTCCGCGCCGGCCTCTCGATCGGTCTGCCGCTCGCCAATGCCCGCGCGATCTGCCCTGAACTGACGGTGTTCGACGCCGACGAAGTCGCCGACCGCAAGACGCTCGAAGACATCGCCGACTGGTGCGACCGCTTCACCCCATTGGTGGCGCTCGATCTGCCGCACGGCCTCTATCTCGATATCACCGGCTGCGCCCACCTGTTCGGCGGCGAGCGCGCGCTGCTGCAGATCGTATGCGGCGCGCTGGGCCGGCGCGGCTTTGCCGTCAGCGCCGCGATCGCGAGCACCGCGATCTGTGCCCGCACGCTGACGCGGCAGACTTCCGGAAAGATCGTCGCCGATGGCGAGGAGGCGGAAGCCGTCAGTCCGCTGCCGGTTTCCGCGCTCGGCGCCGGTGACGCCATCACCGGCGGCCTGCGCCGCGCCGGCCTGAAAACTATCGGCGACGTCGCCTCGCGCGGCCGCCACGAAATCACGGCGCGGTTCGGCGCTCATTTCACGACGCTGTTGGAGCAGGCGCTGGGCGAGGGCGATGCGCCGATCAGTCCCCGAAAACCGCTGCCGGACTACATCGTCGAGAAGCGATTTCCCGAACCGGTCGCCACCGACACCGTGATCGTGATGAACCTGTCCGCGCTCGCCGCCATGCTGGTGACGGCGATGGACAGGCAGGGCAAGGGCGCACGGCGGCTGGACGCCAGTTTCTTCCGCACCGACGGCGCGGTGCGCACGATCTCGGTCGATACCGGCCGTCCGGTGACCAAGCGAGAGGTGATCGACCGCCTGTTCCGCGAGCGGCTCGACGCGCTCAACGATCCCCTCGATCCCGGTTTCGGCTTCGATCTGATCAGGTTGTCCGCCAGCCGCACCGAGATCGTGGTGCAGCAGCAGCGCGATCTCGACGCCAACGTGCACGACAATGACGAACTCGCCGCGCTGATCGACCGCATCGCCGCGCGCATCGGCGGCAAGCGCGTCGTCGTGCATCTGCCGCAGGATACCCACATCCCCGAGCGCGCGGTGATGGCCGTAGCAGCACAGCATCATCTGGCGGCTGCCGCGCAGGCGGCATGGCCGGAGCGCATCGAAAGCGAGCCGCCGCTGCGGCCATTGCGGCTGTTCGACCGGCCGGAGCCGATCAAGGTGCCGTTCGCAACCGTGCCCGACGGTCCGCCGCATCAATTCACCTGGCGCCGCGTGACGCATGCGGTGGTGCGGGTGGAGGGGCCCGAACGCATCGCCATGGAATGGTGGAAGCAAGACGGCGACGGTCCGACGCGGGATTATTTCCGTATCGAGGATGAAGTGGGCTTGCGATTCTGGATCTTTCGCGACGGGCTCTATGAAAGCGAGCTGGCGGATGCGGAAGGCGAAGGCGCGCCGGTCAGATGGTTCGTGCACGGGCTGTTCGCATGAACGGGCCCGTCAACATTACGCGCGTTGAGGCAATGCCCGGTTATGCCGAAATCGGCATCACCACCAATTTCTCGTTCCTGCGCGGCGGCTCGGACCCGCGCGCCTATGTGCATCAGGCCAGCGAACTCGGCCTTCCCGCCATCGGTATCGCCGACCACAACACGCTGGCTGGCGTGGTCCGCGCCTGGAAGGAACTGGATAATCCCGAGGTCACGCACAAGCCGAAGTTTTTGATCGGCGCGCGCATCGTCTTCATCGACGGCACACCCGACATCCTGGTCTATCCGCGCGACCGCGCCGCTTACGGCCGGCTCTGCCAGTTGCTCACCCGCGGCAAGCGCGGCGACGACATCACGCGGATCGAAAAGGGCGAATGCCATCTGCGGTTTGATGACCTGCTTGAATTCGCCGAGGGCCAGCTTCTGGTGCTGACGCTGCCGCATCGTTTCGACGGGAGAAGCGCGCAAGAAATTCTGCAGCGACTGAAGAATAGCCGCGCCGATGGCGTGTGGCTTGCCGCAAGCCTGCTCTATCGCGGCGACGACAAACGCCGGCTGGCGCAACTGCATCGCCTGGCGCTCGCCGCAAAGATCCCGCTGCTGGCGACAAACGAGGTGCTGTACCACCATCCCGCCCGCCGCCGGTTGCAGGACGTGCTGACCTGTATCCGCGAGAAGACCACGATCGATGCCGTCGGGACGCGCCTTGAGGCCAATGCCGAGCGTTACCTGAAACCGGCCCGCGAAATGGCGCGGCTGTTTCGCGACCTGCCCGAGGCGATTGCGGAAACCATGCGATTTGCCAGGCGCATTTCGTTTTCGCTCGACCAGCTCAAATACCAGTATCCGGACGAACCGGTGCCGCCGGGCAAGACCGCGCAAGAGCATCTCGAAAACCTGACCTGGGCCGGCGTCGACAGATATTTCGGCGGGGTGATCAGTGAGACCCTGCGCGCCACCCTGCGCAAGGAACTCGCGCTGATCGCCGAGCTCAAATACGCGCATTATTTCCTCACCGTGCACGACATCGTCCATTACGCGCGCGGCCAGAACATTCTCTGCCAGGGCCGGGGCTCGGCGGCCAACTCCGCCGTCTGCTATGTGCTCGGCATCACCTCGGTCGATCCGACCAAGGTCGATCTGCTGTTCGAGCGTTTCATCTCCAAGGAGCGGCTGGAGCCGCCCGACATCGATGTTGATTTCGAACATTCGCGGCGCGAGGAGGTGATGCAATATGTCTACCGCCGCTACGGCCGCCACCGCGCCGCGATCATCGCCACCGTCATCCATTATCGTCCGCGCAGCGCGATCCGCGACGTCGGCAAGGCGCTGGGGCTGACGGAAGACGTCACCGCGGCGCTTGCCGATACGGTGTGGGGGAGCTGGGGCAAGGGCCTCAACGAGATGCAGGTCCGGCAGGCCGGGCTCGACCCCCAGAATGCGATGGTCGAACTCGCGGTCGAACTCGCCACCGAGCTGATCGAATTCCCCCGCCATCTGTCGCAGCATGTCGGCGGTTATGTGCTGACGCAGGACCGGCTCGACACCTATGTGCCGATCGGCAACGCCGCGATGGACGATCGCACCTTCATCGAATGGGACAAGGACGACGTCGATGCGCTGAGCATGATGAAGGTCGACGTATTGGCCTTGGGCATGCTGACCTGCATCCGCAAATGTTTTGATCTGATCGCCGATCACAAGGGCGAGCGCTACGAACTCGCCGACATCAAATCGGAGGACGACGACGAAGTTTATCAAATGCTGCAGCGGGGCGAGTCGCTCGGCGTGTTCCAGGTCGAAAGCCGCGCCCAGATGAACATGCTGCCGCGCTTGAAGCCGCGCACCTTCTACGATCTCGTCATTGAAGTGGCGATCGTGCGCCCCGGGCCGATCCAGGGCGACATGGTGCATCCCTATCTGCGGCGGCGAAACAAGATCGAGCAGGTGAGCTATCCCTCGCCGGCGCCTGAGCACGGCGAGCCGGATGAGCTTTACAAGGTGCTGCACAAGACGCTCGGCGTGCCGCTGTTCCAGGAGCAGGCGATGCGGATCGCGATCGAGGCGGCCAGGTTCACCTCCGAGGAAGCCAACGGCCTGCGCCGCGCGATGGCGACGTTTCGCAATGTCGGCACCATCGGCAAGTTCGAAGACAAGATGATCGGCAACATGATCGGGCGCGGCTACGATCCCGAATTCGCCAAAAGCTGTTTTGACCAGATCAAGGGGTTTGGCAGTTACGGTTTTCCGGAAAGCCACGCCGCCAGCTTCGCCCAGCTCGTCTATATCTCCTCATGGCTGAAGCACTATCACCCGGACGCCTTCTGCTGCGGGCTGTTGAACTCGCAGCCGATGGGCTTTTACGCCCCGGCGCAGATCGTCGGCGACGCCCGCACCAATGGCGTCGAGGTGCGCGAGATCGATGTGTCCCACAGTTTTGCGCAGAACACGCTGGAGCAGGGGAGTGGGAAATATTGCGCGGTGCGGCTCGGCTTCCGCCAGATCGACGGATTTAGCTGGGTCGATGAGGATGAGGAGCGGTTGAAGCAGATGCCAGTTGTCGTTCCGGGGCGTCGCGGTAGCGACGAACCCCAATGCGCAATTGCGCATTGGGGAACCTCGAGATTCTCAGATGTGCAATTGCACATCGGAGTTCGATGCTGTCGCATCGCCCCGGAATGACGGCGAGAGCGGAAGACTGGGCCGACCGCATCGTCGCCGCCCGCCAACGCCGCCCCTTCACCTCGCTGGAAGAATTCGCCCGCGACACCGCACTCCCAAAACGCGCCCTGATCCTGCTCGCCGACGCCGACGCGTTCCGTTCCATCGGGCTCGACCGCCGTGCGGCGTTGTGGGCGGTGCGGCGGCTGCCGGACGACGTGCCATTGCCACTGTTTCAGGCCGCGATCGCCCGCGAGCAGCCCGACGAGAACGCAAAACCTTTGCCCCTGATGCCGCTGCCGGAACAGGTGGTCGCCGATTATCAGACGGTGCGGCTGTCGCTGAAGGGCCACCCGATGGAATTTTTGCGCGAGAGGTTTACGAAGGAGCGTGTCGTCGCCTGCCAGGACGTCAATCACAAAAACGACAAGCGTCGTGTGCGCTGCGCCGGCGTGGTGCTGGTGCGGCAGCGGCCCGGCAGTGCCAAGGGCGTCGTCTTCATGACGCTGGAGGACGAAACCGGCATCGCCAATATCGTGGTGTGGCCCAAGGTGATGGAGCAGTACCGGAAAGAAGTGATGGGCGCCCGCCTGATTCTGGTGGAAGGCTATATCCAAAGCAGCCCGGAACACGTGACGCATCTGGTGGCGCAGCGGATGTTCGACCGCTCCGGCGACCTCATTGGACTCGCCAATGATGCGCCGGGCCGCAGGCATCCGGTCCCGGCAGGCCCCGCACTGGTCGAGCCGCTCAACGACGACCGCCGCGACCATCCCGATGCGCCGGCGCAAAAGATCCGCCACCCGCGCGACGTCCGCATCCTGCCGCCGTCACGGGATTTTCACTGAGGCGGCTACCAGTAGATCAATCCTCTTGACGTTGTCGCAAATCCGCTCTTGGCGAATATTGCTGCGATCCTCTGCTTTTCGGCGCAATGGGCAGCCAGGGTTTCGTACATCCTCGCCTCCATGAACGGGGCGCATTCCTTGCTGGGCGAGGATGCATCGGCGGTCGCCGAGATCAGCGCACTGATTTGGCGTATTAGCAGATCGTCTGTCGATGGCTGCATAACCTTCTCCTTCGATCGCGGTTTCGGCCAGCTGATTCCCGATTTCGGTTCACCGCAAGTCGGCAGATCACATGAACCTCCATTCCGGGTGCGACACATTGCTCGCGCGTCATCAAGCTCTAGTGATGGGCCAACCTGCGCATCTCCCGCAGCCGGGCCAGGCAATATCCCCGGTACAGTATGCCGATGAGGTTCCACATGATCGACTCCATTGTCTGATCACAGTGCCCCATGACTACAATAATGTCGTTTCCGGATTTCTTCGTCGCCTGAGGAAATGGCTTCGCCGCCAACGCGCAAGATTTCTTGGCGCTTAACGACGAAACGTCTTCACGGGCTCGCGATCTTGTCGGAGCGGAAATAGACATCGGCCTTCATGCCGATCGTGAGATCTCCCGCTCCCGTCAATCCGACCGTGACCCGGACGACATCCAGTTCAGCCTGGTTGCGCGATCCCGGCGGTTCGAGGCGGCCGGGCTCGACCAGTGGCGCGATCGACTGAACGCTTCCCTCGAACTCGCGATCGGGAAACGCCGCCGCCCGCACCGTCACCGCTTGCCCTGATCTGACCGACCCGAGGTCGCGTTCGTCCAGTTCCGCACGCACACATAGTGCCGAGAGGTCGGCGAGCTGCAGCGGCGGCTGCGGCGAACCGGGCGACACCACTTCGCCCACCCGCACATTGACCTGCAGCACCGTGCCGTCGATCGGTGCCCGCACCGTCATCTTGTCGAGGACGGATCGCGCCACCGCGGATTCCGATCGGGCGATGCTGAGTTGGCCCTCCAGCGAGGTCGGCAAGGCGCCGTCGTCCTCGGCGGTGCGAAGTTCGTCCTGCCGTGTCGACAGTTCGTTCTGGGCGCGTGTGAACGCCAGCCGGGCCGCGGTCAGGTCGGCCTCCGACCCGCCGCCGGCCCGTCGCCTCGCGGCCGACCGGTCAACGGCCGATCGCGCGTCATACAGCGTCCGTTCGGCATCGGCCACGGCATCCAGCGCCTTGCGCCGCGTCCTCGCACTGCCGGTCGCCGACTTCTCGTCCCGCGCTCGCTCGCGCAAGCCGACCTGCGTCTCCGCCGCCGCCAAACGCGCCCTCAGCTCATCGTCCGCGAGCTGGATCAACGCTTCACCTGCAAATACCTTGTCATTGGTCTTGACCAGAACCTTCTGAACCACCCCGACCGCAGCCGTTGCGACCTTGATCTGGCCCGAGCAAGCTTCGATGCGGCCGGGCGCCACCGCTTGCCAGCGTTTTTCCGGCGGGGTCTCGGCCGACACGCCCCATCTGGTCGTCCCGACGGGGACGATCGCCGTAATCGCGTACAGCGCCCCGGCGCCCGCTATCAGGGCCACGACGGCAACCAGAGCGGTCCGGCGCTTCGACATGACTAGTGGTCCTCCAGCGTTTGGCGAATGCCGCCGCGTTCCTCGCCAATGATCCGTCCGTCCTCGATATGAACGACCCGGTCCGCAAATGGCAACAGACGCGGATCATGGGTCACAATCAGCACGGCGTGTCCCCGTTCCCGCGCGATCTCGGCGAGCAGCTTCATGACCGCTTGGCCATTCGCACCATCAAGGGCGGCCGTCGGCTCGTCCGCCAGGATGATAGACGGATTTCCGACGATGGCGCGCGCGATTGCGACCCGCTGCTGTTCGCCGCCGCTCAATTCGCGCGGATACGCTTTTATCTTGTGGGCCAGGCCAACCTTTGCCAGTGCCTCGCGCGACCGGACCTTGGCCGCCCTCGAACGCTCGCCGCGGACATCGAGCGCGAGCCTGACATTGTCGGTCGTGGACAGCGTCGGAAACAGGTGAAACGACTGGAACACAAAGCCCACATGGTCGCGCCTGAGACGCGCCAGCTCCTCGGGATCGACGACCGGCGGTCGAATGCTGGCGGACGCGAACCGTTCCCTCCGTCGGCGTCAACATGCACCCGAGGATGGACAGCAGCGTGGTCTTGCCGCTCCCGGAAGGCCCCATCAGCAGAGTGAGTTCGCCGGCGTTGAGCGCCAGGCTCACGCCCTTGAGCGCCGCCACCTTGCCAGCGCCACTGCCAAGCTCCTTCGTCAGGTTCACCGCCTCGAGCAATGGTTCGGTCATCGCGTGAACACCACGGCAGGCTCGATGCGGGTGACCTGAACGATCGCCGCGATCGAAGACCCGATGCACATGACGAGGGTCAAAACAAACAGCCCGGCCATCAGTTCGGGCGTGATGACGATCGGCAATGCCGTCCCCTCGGTCAGCCGCACGACGGCGTCGCCGGCCAGCGCGGCGAGGGAGAAGCCGATGACGGCGCTCAGCACCGCCTGCCAGATGATCACGTTGTAGATATACCGCCGCGAGGAGCCGATCGCCCGCAGGGTGGCGAATTCGTTCAGATGCTCCTTCGTGCTCGCATAAAGTGTCTGGGCGACCACGACGGTGCCGACGATCACGCCGAGCAGGGCGCCCGCAAACAAGCGCGGCCCCGGCGCCGGTCCCGAACAGCCAGAATGTGCGGCTGCGCTCGCGAAACTCGGCCGGGGTGAGCACCTCGACATTGCCGATTTTCAGACATCAACTGCCGGCGAATGGCGCTCACGGTCGGCATCGGCGTTGAGGCGAACGATAATGAGATAGGTCGCCTTTCCGGACGGCACCCCCGTGTAGGTACGCGCCCGCTCGACGTCCATGAACACGAACGGCGTCGTGGTAAATGATCTGATACCGTTGGTGACCGCCGCCACTTGCACTGGTTGCTGCCGGATTTCGGCGGTCGCGCCGATCCCGGAGATGCCAAGGCGATCGAAATAGGTCCGGTCGACCGCCACCGCCCTGGCGTTCGCCAGCGCCTCGATCCGGCCTTCCACCAGGTCCCAAGGCTGCAGCCCGCCAGCCCGCAGGTCCGAACCGATCACGAACACCGGCGTCATCGCCCCGCTCAGGCATTCGCCAGTCGGCAAATCCGATCACGACGGGAATGGCGTCCGCCACGCCGTTGATCGCAAGCGCGCGATAGCGCTCGCGCGTGTTCAGCAGGGAGGGGTCCTCGAAGGCCTTGGTTCCGCGCGGCATGACCCAGAGATCGGCGGACGCATGGTCGATCATCGTCGTCACCATGCGCCCAAAGCCGAAATACAGGCCCATCTGGATAGTGACCAGAACGATGGAAAACACAATCCCGATCACGGTGGCGACGAAACGCAGCCGGTCATGAAACAGGTTTCGAAAAGCGATGGTGAAAACCAATGGCATGCTACCGGGGGCCGATTACTTTCTGTCCCATGTCAGTTTGGTTTTCGATGATCGGAAAAGCCAGCCATTAATAGCGGGCGCCGTCCAACGGATACGAGGTAGATGGCAAGGAGGCGAGGCAGGGAGGAGCGGATGGAACGCCAGCACTTCGCCCGCAATTCGCCGCCAACGTGACGATTTGGTGGCGCGTCTGGCACTATAGTTCTGAATGCAGAACGCCAGCTGTTGCACTGCAGCGTTAGCGACAAGGCGCTGAAATCCAGCCAGAGAATCCGTGGCGGACAATCCATCGGGTTCAGTCCGACTTGCCGCCGCCCTCGTCCTTGATGTCGGTTTCCTCCTTCACCAGCGTGAGCAGCTTCAAGGTCAGGAACGTGAATACCGCCACCGTGACGGCGACATCGTAGCTGCCGAGCCCGACCGAAACGCCGATCGCGCCGGTGGCCCACAGGCTTGCGGCCGTCGCCGTGCCTTGCACGGTGGTGCCCTGCTTGAGGATCGCGCCGCCGCCGATGAAGCCGATGCCGGTGATCAGGCCTTCGATCACCTTTGCCAGGCCGTCAGGCGAATGCACCAGCAGGCTCTCGCTGGCCTGGATGAACCCGCAGCTTGCCATCGCGACCAGGGGGAAGGTGCGCAGGCCTGCGCTGCGCGCGCGCTTCTCGCGGTCCCACCCGATCGGCACGGCGAGCGCGAAGGCTGCCGCCAGCGTCAGAAAATGAACGCCTATCTGAAACCGGTCCAAAGCCTGCCCTTGTGAAACGAAAAACGCCGCACCGCGATACATGCAGTGTAACGCGGCAATGCGGCGTAAAGTTTCAGCGCGGTGGCCGTTGCGCTACCGGGTGCTGACAACGACGCTCGTACTCGACGCGCCGCCCACGATTGCAGCTTCGGTCCGGTACTGCGGCAGATGGTTTTCGAGCGAGTAGAACACACACAGCGCGAGGCTCGACCAGACCGCCAGGCTGAAATAAAGCGACATCCAGGCAATCTCGTCCTTCCACTCGGCAAGGTCGTGGGTCACTACCCAGCGCGTGCTGACGTCGCGCAGGCCCTCGCGGGGCGTCAGGCGCTTGTCGCCATCGGCATCGCCGGTCCGCCAGCGCTTCAGGTACATCGGGACGTCGATCGTCATCAGAAACGCCAGGAAGCCCGCAATGCCCGCGATGGCAACGGCCAGGACCGCGCGAACCGCGCCATGGAATTCCGGCAGCAGGCGGCAAAGACCGACGCCGATGATGAAGAAGGCGACCGCCCACAGCGAATTTTCGATGGCATTGCCAAGATAATTCCTGGTCAGCACCGCATACCATGAGAGGCATTCCGCGATCAGGATCAGGGGGACGATCGCCCACGCGGCATTCACTGTCGTTTCCGCACCGGTCACCGTGCCGAGCTGGTGCAGGAGAATAGCCCACTGCGCCACAAAACAGATCTCGGCGACGGTCGCCACCGTCCGTCCGACCAGGACGCTCGACCACCAGGTATCGAACAGGCAGATCCGCTGAACGTCCGCACGCGGCAGGAACGACCTGAAGGCGCAGCCGAAAACATAGGCCGCACAGAACAGCAGCATCATCCCGATGCCGGACGCGCCGCCGGCAGCGCCAGCGGGCTGCAGCGGAAGCTCGCGATACAGCACGAACCAGACAGCGATGTTGACGCCGCTCACCAGCGTCAGCAGGCCCCACCACCAGGACACGGGATTAGACCAGGCCAGGGAACCCGACCGCGCCTGCCATTCCAAACTCATTCGCCGCTCCGCCGTAATCGAACTGACATCCGACTGTAATAATACAGTCATACGTCAAGGCCAATCACGACATGAGTATGTCGGGGTACGGGTGGGAGAACCTTGAGGCCACAGATGGCCTGCATCCTTCGAGCCGCAGCGAACGCGCTGTTTCTCAGGACAGGAATTTCACGCCGTAGGTCTTGCCCCGGCGCCAGACCACTTCGCACGACTGGCGCGTCGTATGTTCGGGCACCAGCGCCAGTTCAAAGCTGTCTCTGACGTCCAGCGCGGTATCGGTCGCGATCTTGGCGCCGCCCGGCGAGACGTCCAGCACGAAGCATTCAATCTTCGTCACCCCGTTGTCGATCGTCATCCATGTCGCCCGTTTGCGCAGCTCGCGCCGCGGTTCGCGCTGCACCTTTGTCCTTTGCTCGTCGACAATCATCCTGCCCATCCGTCGTTGGACCCAGCCGTCTGAGTCTTCGAAACAGGCCGCCATAATCAAGGTAACTTCGTAAAGTTCCCTTAGTTTTTCGCTTCAAATTTACCGGTTTGCTTCGCGCGTTGTAAGGCGAGTTCTCACAACTCTGCTTGCGCCGTCAGGCGCGTTCGGGACGTCCGCAATTGCTTTCGCGGCTGCAGCAAACCGGGCGTAGCGGGTGAGACGCACGCCCAAATTGAGTTTCAACCCGCCCTGAAAACGCCTACTGTCGACGTCAGTCGGGCAGCGCAGGGGGACGGCCCGGCCGCGACATAATCAATACCCTCATAATCAATATCCTTGGGAGGAAGACATGCGTCATAAGACTTTGGCGGTTCTTGCAGCCTGCGCGTCCGTGACGATCGGCAGCCAGGCCCAGGCTCAGGCCCAGCAGCCGGCAGCCGCCCCGGCGGCGGTGCCCGACCAGATGCCGTTCGATATCCCGTACGGAAATTCGATCACCGCCGATCGCGCCGCCAACATCGTGAAGGCCGTCGTTGCCGAGGCCACGAAATCCCCGCGCAACTGGAAGCTCGCGATTTCCGTCGTCGATACGCATGGCGAGCTCGTCTATTTCTACAAGATGGACAGCACGCAGCAGGGGTCGGTCACGATCTCGCAGAACAAGGCGCGGACGGCGGCGCGCTATCGGCGACCGACGCAGATCTTCAACAACGCGATGCAAACCCCCGCCGGCGCCTATATCGCCACGCTGGAGTCGCCTTCGCCGACCGCATCTCCCGGCGGCATTCCGCTGATCGAGGGCGGGAAAATCATCGGTGCGGTCGGTTGCAGCGGCGCGACCGGTGACCAGGATGCGGTGGCCTGCAAGGCCGGCGCGGATACGGTGAAATAGTCGCGCCGTCCATCATTCCCGAATCGTAGAGGGTGGGCAAAGCGAAGCGTGCCCACCCTTCAAACCGCCCTCAGAAATTCACCCGGTTCGAGATCGCGCCGTCGACGACGAGGTTCGAACCCGTCGTGAACGAGGAGGCCGGGCTGGCCAGGAACACTGCGGCATTGGCGATCTCTTGGGGCGTTGCCATGCGGCCGGTCGGGTTGCGCGCCAGCGCATCCTGATAGCGCTTCGGCATGTTCTGCTCGACCATGTTCCAGATGCCGCCCTTGAAATAGACGGTGCCCGGCGACACCACGTTGACACGGATTTTCTTGGCAGCGTATTGCCGCGACAGTCCCTTGGCCATGTGGATCAGCGCCGCCTTGATCGGGCCGTATGAGCTGGCGCTGTCCGCCTGCGCCGCCGAGACCGATGAAATGATGACGAACGCCGCGTCGCCGGTCTTCTCGCCGCTGGCTTCGAGGAAGGGACGGGCGGCCTCGAACGCGTTCACCGCGCCGAGCACGTCGAGCCGGAAATTCTGCTCCCATGAGGCGGCGTCGCCGCCTTGCGCCATCGCGCCGGCATTTGAAAACAGCATGTCGAGGCTGCCGAGCTCCTGCGCGACGCCTGATATCCACGACTTCAACGCGGCGGCGTCGGTGATATCCACGGACGCACCGGTCGCCTTCACGCCCATCGCCTTCAGCTCCGTAACGGTGCCGGCGACCTGATCGGCGTTGCGGGCGCACACCGCGACGCCCGAGCCTTCGCCCGCCAGCGTGCCTGCGATCGCCCGTCCAATGCCGCGCGTGCCGCCGAGCACGACCGCGTTTCTGCCCTTCAAACCCAAGTCCATTTTGTCTTCCTTGTGTGATTCCGCCGCATTGTAGCGGCCAAGACGGTCGTGACGAAAGCTCAAACCGCGAAAAGCCTCCTGTCATTCCGTGGCGCAGCGAAGTCGCAAGCCATGATGTGCAATTGCACATCTGAGATCCATCGGACCGCATGCTCTGCTGCACGCGAGACCGCGGGTGCCGCGTGCACCCGGTCTATCGCTTCGCTCCACCCATCCTACGAAATCCGCCCAATGACGGACAATCTACTCCGGCGCGGCGCCCACCGGCGGGCCGCCGGGCGGGCGGTGCAGGAAGGTGATCGTCGCATAGGCGCCCACCCAGGAGCCTACGGCTGCGAAGGCAACGTAAACCCAATTCTCGGTGTAGCTGATGACGGCGTAGGACGAGAGCAAATACCAGACGCTGCTCCAGGTTGCCGCCGGTACGCGCTTGCGCGCCACCACCGCCGAGGTGAACATGACGTAGACCGCGTCGGTAGCGGCAGTCGCAAGCAAAACGGCTCCCGCCGTCAGGGGATCGATGGCAGCCATTGCAACTCCTCTGGAGGTCGGGCAGAGCTTTCAGAAAACTAGGGAAGAGACACGCTTATGCAAAGCCCCCGCGAAATTCTCTCCGATATCTGGACCTCCGCCGGCGGCGAGCCTTGCGCGCTCGACGCGCTCACGCTGACCGGCGACGAGCCGCAACTGCCGTCGTCGTTTCGCGTCGCCGCGGCCGCGCAGGTCAGCGTCGCCGCGACCGGGCTGGCGGCGGCCGGGATCTGGAAGATGCGCAGCGGCGAGGCGCAGGACGTTGCGGTCGACATGCGCCATGCCGTGGTCGAATGCCGGAGCGAACGCTATCTGCGCGTCGACGGCAAGCCGCCGCCGCCGGCCTGGGATGCGATCGCCGGCGTCTACAAGACCCGCGATGGCTTCGTGCGACTGCACACCAATTTTCCCCATCACCGCGACGCCGTCTGCAAGGTGCTGAACTGCAAGCCGGAGCGTGACGCGGTTCAGGCCGCGCTGATGCAATGGGACGGCGAGGCGTTCGAGACCGCGGCCTATGCCGGCGGCTGCGTCGTCGCCTTCATGCGCTCCCATGATCAATGGTCGGCAACGCCGCATGCCAAGGCGCTCGCCGGATTGCCGCTGATCTCGATCGCGAAGATCGGCGAGGCCGCGCCGAAGCCGTGGCCCAAGGGCGATCGTCCGCTCGCGGGGCTTCGCGTGCTCGATCTGTCGCGGGTGATCGCGGGTCCAGTGGCGGGCCGGACGCTCGCCGCGCATGGCGCCGATGTGTTGCTGATCTCGGGGCCGGAGCTACCGGCCATCCCGTGGCTCACCATCGACACCGGCCGCGGCAAGCTCACCAGTTTTGTCGAACTCAAAACCGAGCAGGGCCGCACAATCCTGCGCGATCTATTGGCCGAGGCGGATATTTTTTCGCAAGGCTACCGGCCGCGCGCGATCGCCGGTCTCGGCTTCGCGCCGGAGGATGCCGCGCGCATCAATCCCGGTATCATTTATGTCACGCTGTCGGCCTATGGTGCCGCAGGTCCCTGGGCCGAGCGGCGCGGCTTCGACTCCCTGGTGCAGACCACGACCGGATTCAACCATGCCGAGGGTCAGGCCGCCGGTATCGATGGGCCGAAGGAATTGCCCGCACAGATGCTCGACCACGCCACCGGCTACTTCATGGCGTTCGGCGCCATGATGGCCAAGGCGCGCCAGGCGCGTGAAGGCGGCAGTTGGCACGTCCAGGTGTCGCTGGCGCAGACCGGACGCTGGCTGTGGAATCTCGGGCGGACGGCCGGCGGCCTCGATACCCGTGATCTTACGGGAGAGACGGTAATGCCCTTTATCGAGGAGGTGGGCTCAGGCTTCGGTGCGCTGCGGGCGGTCAGGCATTCCGCGATTTTGTCGAAAACCCCGGCGTTTTGGGCCCGTCCGGCAATGCCGCTCGGCAGCCACCCGCCGCGATGGCCGGCACGCGAATGAGGCGGTCACCGCGATTTCGGCCATTCTTCTCCAAACTTTAACCTCGCCCACCAAGCTATTTTCGTTTTTTAGGTTGTGTAAAACGGCAATTGGGCACTATTAGCCCCAGGTGAGGCAAATCGTCGCTGAGTGGTCCGGGTTGCATGCTGAACGAATTTACAAAGCGATGGCAGGCGCTTAGTCGGCGGCGATGGGTTATTGCCGTGGCGCTGGTGGCGCTTGCCGGCGCGGGCTTCTATGGCTTTACGAAAATCGGCGGCACCAACACCGGACATTCGGAAGTCTCGAGCCAGTCCCGCAAGGGTTTGCAGCGCTACAGGCCGAGCCCCGCCGAATGGGCCAGCCTGACCATCGAGCCCGTCACCGAACGCGGCTTCCGCGCCGAACACGTCACCGAAGGCAAGATCGCGATCGACGAAGATCGCTCGACGCCGGTGTTCTCGCCCTATGCAGGACGTGTCACCAAGCTCTTGGCCAAGCCGGGCGACAGCGTCGTCAAGGGCCAGCCGCTGTTCGTGATCGAGGCCGCCGACAACGTTCAGGCGCAAAACGATTTCATCGCCGCGATGGCCGCCATGAACAAGGCGAAGTCCGCGCTCGATCTGGCGCAATTGCAGGGAACGCGCGCCAAGGAGCTGTTCGAGGGCAAGGCCGTTCCGCTGAAAGATTACCAGCAGAGCCAGGCGACCCTGATCCAGGCCGAAAACGACATGCGCTCGTCGCAGACGGCGATGGAGGCGGCGCGCAACAAGCTGCGCATTCTCGGCCTCACCGATGAGGACATCGCGACCTTCCAGGAAAAGCGCCATATCAATCCCGAGACCACCATCTTCGCGCCGATCGCCGGCACCGTGGTCCAGCGCAAGATCGGCCCCGGCCAGTATGTCAACGCCGGCGCCAGCGACCCCGTCTACGTGATCGGCGATCTCTCCACCGTCTGGATGACGGCCTTCGTCCGCGAGAGCGATTGCGCGAGCGTCGCGATCGGGCAGGAGGTGACGTTCAACGTGCTGGCGCTGCCGGGCCGTCCGCTGTCGGCGCGGCTCAACTACGTCGCGACCGCCATCGATCCGGCGACGCGCCGGCTCTTGGTCCGCGCCACCATCGACAACAAGGATTTCCTGCTGAAGCCGGAGATGTTCGCCAACGTCACGATCTATTCGGCGGGCGACCGTCCGGCGGTCGGCGTGCCGAAGCAGGCCTTGATCTATGAAGGCGAGCAGGTGCGGATCTGGGTCGCGCACCCGGACAAGACGATTGAATTGCGTCAGATCAAGCCCGGCCTCACCAATGGCGATCTCGTCGAGGTGGCCGGCAATCTGAAGCCCGGCGAGCAGATCGTCACCAAGGGCGCGCTGTTCATCGACCGCGCCGCGTCCGGCAGCTGACCCCTCATTGAAAGCTCCGATCTGAATGGATCGCCTGGTCGCCCTAGCAGTCAGCCGTCGCTATTTGATGGTCGGAATGTTCGTCGCCGTGCTGGTCGGCGGCCTGATCGCGTTCAAGCAGCTCAACATCGAGGCCTATCCCGATCCGACCCCGCCGATGGTCGACGTCGTGACGCAAAGTCCGGGCCTGTCGTCGGAAGAAATCGAACGCTACATCACGATCCCGATCGAGACCCAGGTCGCCGGCATCAAGAATCTGCGCACCATCCGCACCATCTCGCTGTACGGCCTGTCCGACGTCAAACTGCAGTTCTCGTTCGATTACACCTATGAAGAGGCGCTGCAGCAGGTGTTGAACCGGCTGTCGCAGCTCGCGCCGTTGCCGGGCAGTGCGCAGCCGACGATCTCGCCGCTCAGTCCGACCGGCGAGATTTTTCGTTATCGCCTGAAAGGCCCGCCGAATTACAGCGTACTCGACCTCAAGACGCTGCAGGACTGGGTATTGCAGCGCCGTTTCCGCGCCGTGCCCGGCGTCGTCGACGTCACCGGCTGGGGCGGCAAGACCAAGACCTACGAGCTGCAGGTCGATTTCAACAGACTGGTCGCCAACGGGTTGACGCTTCCGCAGGTGCTGCAGGCGGTCAGCAACGCCAACATCAATGTCGGCGGCAATACGGTCAATATCGGCGCGCAATCCGCCGTGGTGCGCGGCGTCGGCCTGATCCGCTCGATCGACGACCTCAACAACACCATGGTATCGCAGTCGGGCGGCAATCCGGTGCTGGTGAAGGACATCGCCGCCGTAACCGTCGGGGAGAAGCCGAGGCTTGGTATCGCCGGCCTCGACCAGGACGACGACATCGTGCAGGGCATCGTGCTGATGCGGCGCGGCGAGCAGAGTTCGCCGACCATCGCCCGGGTCGAAAAGCTCGTTCACGACATCAATCATTCCTCGATCCTGCCACCGGGCGTGAAGATCGAGCGGATCTACGACCGCAAGGACCTGATCGACATCACCACCCACACCGTGCTGCACAACATGGTGGTCGGCATCATCCTGATCGTGCTGCTGCAGTGGGTTTTCCTCGGCGACCTCCGCAGCGCGCTGATCGTCGGCGCGACGATTCCGTTCGCGCTGTTTTTCGCCGTCATTATCCTGGTGATGCGCGGCGAATCCGCCAATCTGCTGTCGGTCGGCGCGATCGATTTCGGCCTGATCGTCGACGCCACCGTGATCATGGTGGAGGCGATCTTCCGGCGGCTGACGCAGACCACGGCGCTGTCGGAAGCCGAGCGCAGCCACATCTCGTTCGACACCACGATGGGGATGAAGAGCCACGCGATCATGTCGGCGTCCGCCGACGTGTCGCGCTCGATCTTTTTTGCCGCCGCCATCATCATCGCCGCCTTCCTGCCGCTGTTCACGCTGAGCGGCGTCGAAGGCAATATTTTCGGGCCGATGGCGCGGACTTATGCCTACGCGCTGGCGGGCGGACTGATCGCGACCTTTACGGTGACGCCGGCGTTGAGCGCGATCATCCTGCCCTCGCATCTGGATGAGGCCGAAACCTGGATCGTGAAGCAGCTCGACCGGCTGTATGTGCCGGTGCTGAGGTGGGCGATCGCGAACCGCAAGATCGTGCTCACCGGCGCTGCGGTGCTCGTGCTGATGACGATCGCGTTCGCACGGCTGCTGGGACTGGAATTCCTGCCCAAGCTGGAAGAAGGCAATCTGTGGATCCGCGCCACGCTGCCGCCGACCATCTCGCTGCAGGAGGGCAACGCCTACGTCAACGAGATGCGCAGGATGATCCGCGCCCGTCCCGAAGTGGAATCGGTGGTGTCGCAGCACGGACGCCCCGACGACGGCACCGACGCCGCAGGCCTGTTCAACGCCGAATTCTTCGCGCCGCTAAGGCCTAACAGCGAATGGCCCGGCACCCGCGACAAGGACGAGCTGACCGCGCAATTGCTGGGGCAGTTGCAGGACAAATTCCCCGGCGTCGAATTCAACTTCTCGCAATATCTGCAGGACAACGTCTCGGAGGCGGTCTCCGGCGTGAAGGGCGAGAACTCGATCAAGCTCTATGGCAACGATCTGCAGGCGCTGACGGATACGGCCAACAAGATCAAATCCGTGCTCGGCACCGTGCAGGGCGTCACCGACCTCGCGGTGTTCACCTCGCTGGGCCAGCCGACCATCCAGATCGATATCGACCGGGCGCGCGCAGCGCGCTACGGCCTGTCGCCCGGCGATATCAACGCCACCATCAAGGTCGCCGTCGGCGGCGACAGCGCCGGCGATCTCTATGAGCCCGGCAGCGACCGGCATTTTCCGATCATCGTTCGGCTCGCCCCCGAATACCGCAAGAGCGCGGAGGCGATCCAAAATTTGCGGATCGGCGTGGCCGGGCAGGGCGGTGCGGTCACGCAGATTCCGCTCAGCGAGGTCGCCTCGATCAACCTGATCTCGGGCGCCGCCTATATCTACCGCGAAGACCAGGAACGCTATCTGCCGATCAAGTTCTCGGTGCGTAATCGCGACCTCGGCAGCGCGATTCAGGAAGCCCAGGACAAGGTCGCCGAGCAGGTCCAGCTTCCGCCGGGATCGCGGGTCGAATGGGTCGGCGAATTCGGCAATCTGCAGGACGCGATCAAGCGGCTGTCGATCGTGGTGCCGATCAGCCTCGCCCTCATCGGCGTGCTGCTGTTCTTCAATTTCGGCTCGATGGTCGACACGCTGCTCGCCATGAGCGTGATCCCGATGGCGATCTTCGGCGGCGTGCTCGGGCTTGTTGATCACAGGCATCCCGTTCAGCGTATCGGCGGCGATCGGCTTCATCGCGCTGTTCGGCATTGCGGTGATGGACGGCATCATCATCCTGTCGCAGTACAATCAGCTCATCGACGAAGGCTATGAGCGGATGCGCGCGGTGATCCGTACCGGCGAACTGCAACTGCGGCCGGTGCTGATGACCTGCGTGGTGGCGGGTGTCGGGCTGCTGCCGGCGGCGCTCTCGGAGGGGATCGGTTCGCAGGTGCAAAAGCCGCTGGCGGTCGTGGTCGTGACCGGCATGATGCTGGCGCCGATTGTCATCCTGGTGACGCTGCCGGTGCTGATCTCGGTATTCTCGCGCCGGGCACGTTGACCGCCTGTGGGCGTGCGCCCACGATTCCTGCCCACTCGGTTTGTGGTTGACGCAATCCAGCGGCCGTCCCTTGATACGGCCAAGGATAACCGCAGGAGACAGCCATGCGGATCGAGGAAAGCCAAGGATCTAGCCAGGGATCGAACGGCGGGCAGAACGGCCACGCGCAGCTGGCGAAATCGGCGCCGACCGCCGAGCAGATTCTCGGCGAAATCCGCGACTTCTGCCGCGAGACGCGCACGGCCGAATCCACCTTCGGGCGGCTGGTGGTCAATGACGGCAAGCTGGTGTCGCGGTTGCGCGACGGCGCCCGGATCACGACCGGCACGCTCGACAAGGTCCGCGCCTATCTCGCCGAGCACCGGCCCGCTTCGACCGCGGCGGCAGGCCAGCTATCGCCGGCCGCCAAACCGCAGAACGGCGCAGGCGCCGCCAACGCCGTCGCGCCGCCGGGCTTCCGATTCTTCGACAATCGCCAGAAATACCTGCTGTTCGTCTCGACCTGCAGCGAGAAGACCGAGGTCGGCCACCGTATCTCGCTCGAACTCGGCAATCTGCAGCCGGCGCCGCCGGCGCTTCGCATCTTCGACGCCGGCGTCGGCGACGGCACCGTGCTGTCGCGGGTGATGCGGGCGGTGCATGCGCGCTTCCCGACCATGCCGCTCTATGTCGTGGCGAAGGAGATCAGTTACGAAGACGTCCGCCTGATGCTGGAGAAGATGGCGGACCGCCTGTTCGAGCATCCTGCCACCGTGCTGGTCGTGACCAACCTCTATTACGCGGAGGCGCCATGGCTGACGCCACGCTCGGTGACGTCAGCGCAAGGCCTGATCTGGAAGGATGTCACCCTGACCGGCAACACAGCGCACGGCTTCGCCGAGCAGATCGGCGAGCTCGAAGGCTTCCTTGCCGAGAACTGGCGCGCAGGCATCAGCCCGACCACGGGCAATCCGGTCTACCAGCGTCCCGTCATCCTGACGCTGCGGCGCGAGGATCATTCGTTCCTGCTCGACCCGATCATGCCGCGGCCCGGCCGCGTGATGGCGGAATACGATCTGGTCATCGCCTCGCAGCCCTACCGGGCGCGGGCGAGCGTGGAGTTCAAGGCTTCAAAAGTGCTGACGCCGCTGGTCAAGTCGTTACGGCCGGGCGGGCGGCTGATCGGCATCCATTCGCACGGCAAGGATCCCGGCATCGAAATCATCGATCAGGTCTGGCCGGGCGATGATCCCTTCAAGACCGACCGCTACGCCATCCTGCGCCAGGTCAAGCACGAGCTCGGCGCGGCGGCCCGGCACTACAATTTCAACGCCTCTTCCGACGCGCGCTCGATCTTCCGCTACCGCATGCACACGCTGCCGGACGAGGTCAGCGGACCGATCGGGACGTCGACGCTGTTCGCGGCCTGGAACGCCGCGATCTACGTGGCGCAGATCGAGGACAACAGGCTGTCCGAAGTGGTCCGCGACGGCCGCTACCTCGAAGCCACCGACCGCGTGCTGAAGAAGCATGGCGGCCTGTGGTTCAACGATGAAACCTATGTGATCTCGCGCCGCCGCGCGCCGGCATGATTTTGGGAGGCGCCCGTGACCGTCTCCGATCCGTCATCTCCCAGACTGGCCGCGCTGCTGCCTTCGGCCTCAGTCGAAATCTCTTCGCGCGGGCACCAGGTCGCGGAACTGCGCGACCATTTCGCTGCCGGCACCGACGTCACCATCACGTTCCTGCCCGGCGACCATTATCGCCACAATGTCGAGACCGCCACCGCGCTGCGCCGCGCCGGCTACAACCCGGTGCCGCACATCGCGGCGCGCGAAATGGCCTCGCGCAAGGCGCTCGACGATTTCCTGGCGCGGGCGCGGGGCGAGGCCGAGGTGTCGCGCATTCTCCTGATCGCGGGCGATGTTGTGGCGGCCAAGGGCCCGTTCAAATCGACCCGCGACGTCTGCAGCAGCGGCTTGCTCGAGGCGCACGGGATCGCGTCCGTCAGCCTGGCCGGTCATCCCGAGGGCCATCCTTATCTCGAGCTGCCGGATGCGCTTGATGGCCTGAAGGCGTGGCGCGACTGGGGGCGGCGGACCGGAACGCGGGTCGATGTCGTCACGCAATTCTGCTTCGAGAGCACGCCGATCCTGCAATGGATCGCTGAACTCGATCGCGCCGGCATCGATCTTCCCGTAGTCATTGGCCTTGCCGGTCCGGCGACGCCGGCGACATTGACAAAATTCGCGCTCCGCTGCGGCATCGGCAATTCCATCCGCGCGTTGCGGGCTCGGATCGGCCGGTTTGGCCGCCTGCTGACGGATTCCGGGCCGGACGACGTCGTCAGGGGACTGCGCTGCGCGCCTGCGGCCGCAACGGCTTCGATCGCAGGATTTCACCTGTTCCCGTTCGGCGGCCTGCGCAAAACCGGTGACTGGCTACGCACTTGCGACCGTGACCCGCTCGGACCTGAGCGGGCCGCGGTGTCGGGCGCCGGACTTCAGAACCCGTAAAGCTGCGAGGGATTGTCGACCAGAATCTTCTTGCGGATTGCCGCGTCCGGCGCCCACACCGGCAACTGATTCAAAAGCCGCCCGTCGTCGATCTGAAACAGCGGGGTCACATCGCTGATCTTCTTCCCCGGCGGGGTGACGGAATCCGGATGCGGCCAGTCGGTGCCCCAGACGATGCGGTCGGCATTGGCCGCGATCAGCGACTGGGCGAGCGGAATGCAATCGGCATAATCAGGCCCGAGCTTCGAGGCGCGGTAGGCGCCCGAGATCTTCACATAGGCCTTGCCCGATTTCACCAGCTCCATCAGATCGGCAAAGCCCGGCTGCTCAATGCCCTGGGCTGCCTGCGCGCCGCCGAAATGATCGAAGACGACCGGCACCGGCGAGGCCATGACCAGATCCTTGATCGCGGTGATCATGGCCAGATTCGTGAATAGCTGCACATGCCATCCGCGCGCCTTCATGCGCTCCACGGCAGCCGTGAACCGCGACCGGCCGACATTCGGATCATTGACGCCGCCGGTTGCGAGATTGAGGCGGACGCCGCGGATGCCGGCCTTGCCCATCAGGTCGAGATCGCTCTCCGACGTCTTGTCGTCGATCACGGCAACCCCGCGCGCGGTCGGTCCTCGCGCCGCCATGCCGAACAGCGTGGCCGAGTTGTCGGGGCCGTAGATCGAGGGCGTGACGATCACGACGCGCTCCATGTGCAGCGCCTTGTGCAGGGTGGTCATTTCCTCCGGCGATGCCAGTTCGGGCGTATAGACGCGGCCGGCGAAGAACGGGAATTTCTCGGGGGCGGGATGGATATGGGTGTGGCAGTCGCAGGCGCCCGCGGGCACGTCGAAATTCACCGGCGTCGCGGGCTGCGCCGCTTTGGCGGAGGCGGCTCTATTGTTCATGATCACTCCGGCGGCAATGGAGGCAAGCATCATACTGCGTCGCGTCAGCATTGGCGTTCTCCCTGGATAATGTTGTTGATTGTTGGTGTGCGGACAGGGCGTGGTGCCCCGTCGACTCACCGCGTTCCTCCTCGGGGCCCGCGTGTTGTTTCGCCCGCGGTGCGACCGGAGATTATCGGGAGAAGTGAGGCGCGGGAAGGGCGGCCGTCGTCCGGCTGCATCGGGTTATCGGTTCGGTAACGCAGCCGGTCTATCGAACCGGAAGGTGCTTCGATTTGACTAATCATCCACCCGCCCGGAATATCTCGTAATCCTCTGGAATCAGTTCATGCGAAAATTTTCACAAAAATTCAGAACCGGCGTGTCCGTTGCCGCCGTGGTCGTCGTATTGCTGGGCGTTTACAGCTATCGCAAACTTCAGGCGCTGGCGGCCGATCCCAACGGGGAAAAGGATTGCGGGCCGGCGGTCGGCGGCGGCGAGCAGGCGAAAATCGATCTGGAGCGCATCAAGGCAATTGCGCCGCTCAAGGATGTGAAATGGTCGCAGCTTGGCGGCAGCATCAATGATGCGAGCTGCCTCAACAAGACCGAAATCTATGGCGTGGTCGAGGTACGCAGCGTCGAGGATATCGCGAAGACGCTGGCCTTTGCGCGCGACAACAAGCTCTCGGTGACGACCGCCGGCGTACGCCACAGCATGGGCGGGCACGCCTTCCGCAAGGGCGGCATCGTGCTCGACATGCGCGGCTTCAACAAGATCGTGCTGAATGAGAGTTCGCGATCGGTCACGGTGCAGCCGGGCGCGACCTGGCACGATATCCAGAACGTGCTGCACCCGCGCTTTGCGGTCCGCGCGATGCAGTCGACGGATATTTTCAGCGTCGGCGGCTCGATCTCGGTCAATGCCCATGGCATGGACCATCAGGCCGGCGCGCTCGCGAAATCGATCAAGTCGATGAAGGTGATGCTGGCGGACGGCTCGTTGCAGACGGTATCGGCGACGCAGAACAAGGACCTGTTCAACCTGGTGGTCGGCGGCTACGGCCTGTTCGGCGTCATCGTCGAGGCCGAGCTCGATATTGCCGACAACCTGGTCTACCAGACCGGGCGCCGCATGATGGACTACAAGGAATTCCCGGCGCTGTTCGCAGGCGAGATCGAGAAGGACGGCAATATCGGGCTGATGTACGGCCACCTCTCGACGGCGCCAAGCTCGTTCCTGAAGGAATTGCTGCTCTATACCTACACCAAGGTCGACGGCACCGATTTCAAGCGCGAACCGCTCGGCGAGGTCTCAGGCACCAAATTGCGGCGGCTCACCATCAACCTGTCCAAGCAGGGCGCGCTGTTCCAGGAAATGAAGTGGCTGTCGGAAAAGCACATCGAGCACCGGATGGAAACCTGCACGGTGACGCGCGCGCAGGCGATCGGATCGGCGGAGGCCTGCCTCGTCAACCGCAACGACCCGATGCACGATTCCGTGCCTTACTTGCGCAACTCGCTGCCCAACGATACCGACATCCTGCACGAATATTTCATCCCGCGCAGCCAGTTCGTCTCGTTCGTGGACGGCATGCGCAAGGTGCTGACCGACAACAAGACCAATCTGTTGAATGCGTCGGTTCGCGTCGTGCATCAGGAAAACAATTTCCTGACCTATTCGCCGGAGCCGGCGTTCTCGCTGGTGCTCTATATCAACCAGACCACCGATGACGAGGGCAACCGCCGCATGAAGAAGGCGACGGAAGAGCTGATCGACCTTACCATCGCGCACAAGGGCCGGTTTTTCCTGCCCTATCAGCTCTATTATTCGAAGGATCAGTTGCAGCGCTCGTATCCGCAGATCAACGGTTTCTTCGCGGCGAAGCGCAAGTATGATCCGAGCGAGCTGTTCACCAATACGTTTTACCAGAAGTACGCGTCGTAGTGCCTACGTCGTTATTGCGAGGAGCCAACGGGTCGCGCGAATGCGCACCCAATGACAGGCTTCGCTTCGCTCGCAATGACGACGCAGGCGGCAGGCCGCTGCAGCCACCTGCTTGTTCGGCGTCCAGTACCAGCAGTGCACCTGCCGCATAAAGACGCGCGACAAAACCGGCGTCGTCGGAGCGCGCGATGGTGACGTAATCGTTCGAAGCGAGGATGCGGCCGTTGGCCCTGGCGATCGCGGCTAATGCTTGTGACTGTGGGCCGACAATGGCCATCGACTTGCCGGGGGCCGAACCGAAGGTCAATGCAACGACCACAGCAAGCCAACCGACGATGACGAGGCCGATCGCGCCGGCAATCCGCCCCCATCGAAAACGTCCACCCTGACGATCGTCAGTAATCGTAGAAGTGCTCAATGCTCGCGCCCCTGGCCTTGAGCTCGCGGTTGATATCCACGAGGCGGTCGATTCTGGCTTTCAGGCCGGCCCTGCGAAACCCGGGCCGGGCATCCAGCCCAAGTGAAAACAGCTTCGTCGTGCCCTTGATGTCGAGTTTGGCGGCATCCGGGGCAATCACGGTAACAAGAATGTCGTGATTTCCTGCGATTTCCGCAAGGCCAAAACCCTGATCCAGCAGGCCCTGCAGGATTTCGGTCAGCGCCTTGTAGCGCGGCGCCTGCACCAGCTGCCATTGGGCGTTGAGCGCACGGATCGGCTTGATGCGCGGCTCCTTCGCCAATGCCTCCGGCGGCAGCGCAGCGGTCACGAACATGATGTCGCGCGGCTCCTCGTCGCCACCGGCGTCGAGCGCCTTCTGGATCAGCGCGGCGTAGCCGATCTTGACGAAATATTCCGCGCCGAGCGCAACGTCGCGCTCCCGGCTGCGCAGATTGCTCGGCGTCGGCGCCGAGATCGCCATCAGGCCCTCGAGCTTCTCGCGGAACGGATATTTGTACCAGGGGATGGTGTAGAGGAACGTTGCATAATCCTGCAGCACGGCGCGGCCGAACTCGTCCTGTGGGGTGCGCTTCTCGCCCCTGATCCATTCGAACGCGCGCCCGACGGTGTTTTCATAAAGTCCCTTGATCGCGTATTCGGCGGAGTAGCTGATGCCGATCACGTAGATCATGGTCTTCACTTCGGCCAACGATTTGCCGGTCGCGGGTACCGCGCGGTTGATGGTGCAGAAACTCCGCCAGAACCCGAAGATATGACCGAGATAGTTGAAATGGCTTTCGCTGGAGCGATCGAGGAAGCGGCCGAAATCCTCGAAGGAATAGACGATGTACCATTCCGGGAAGGTGAAGAAGGTGTTGTTCAGTTTGCGCCGGTAGCCCGGCTCGTCGATCGCGGGCAAGGTCACGGCCGGCGCACTGGCCGCTGCGGCGCCGGAAGAGGGGCGGCAGGTCCCCTCGATATAGGCCAGCGGCAAAAGCACCGACAACGCGATCACGATCGCGATGACGGCGAGGATACGCCGCAGCCATTTAAGCATGAACGGCGGTCCGCGTCCGCGGTGCCAGCCCGTAGCCGATCAGGATCGCCACGCCGCCGAGGCCGAGGTGCGGGGCATTGGCGAAAACCCGCGTCGAAAGCGGCAAATTGAGGACGCCGTTGATCAGGATGCCGAAGTCGAGATAGCCGCTGCCGGTGAGCAGGCCGAGCACGCCGTCGGCAAAGTAGAACACGCCGAACAATTGAAAGAACAATTCCGAGGCGCGGCGCGAGGTGATCGCCGCCGCAGCCGCCCACAGCGCCGAGACGAGATGCAGCCCGTCGGCGTACCAGGTGCGGCGAAACAGGCCGAAGATCATGTCATTGGCGTCGATGAAGGCCGGGATGTAGCCGGTGAGGATCACGAAGCCGAGCAGGGCGGCATAGCCCCAGGCACACAGTCTGATGATGTCCATGATGTCTCCGGCGGCGATCTGCAGGACTTGTCGAATTTGTGCCCAGTCTAGAGTTTTCCGAGTGTCTTGAGCAGGGCGTCGTTGAACATGCCGGGGTCCTCGATCTGCGGAATGTGACCGAGCCCCGGCAGCATTGTCAGGCTCGTCTCCGGCGGCAGCAGCGTTCGGAGATCGAGAGCTTGCTCGACCGGGGTGATCGTATCCTTGTCGCCCCACAGGATCGCGGCGGGGACTTGCAGCTTCGCATAGGCGGTGCGGTCCGCGCTCGCGGCGCCGGTGTCGGCGCCGAGGAAATAATACAGCCAGTCGGCGATATCGCTCGTGCTGTCGCGTTGCGTCAGCGGCCTTTGCAGGATCGCGACATATTCCGGCAGCGCGCGCTCCTTCTTCGCGATCAGCGATTTGAGCAGCATTTCCGTCACCACCGGATTGGTGATGGTCAGCGACACCAGGATTTCGCGAATCCATTGCGGCTGGATCACCCATGGCGCGGCTGACGGCGCGGCCGTCAATCCGAGCGCCGCATCGACCAGCACCAGCGCGCGCGCCCGATCCGGATATCGCATCGCGAGTTCGGTCGCAGCACCAGCGCCGAAGGAGTGGCCGACGATGATGGCGCGCTCAGCCTTCAGCGCATCGAGCACGTCGTTGATCCGGGCGGCCTGGTCCTGCCGCGTGTAACTGCCGGGACGGTCCGAGAATCCAAACGGCGGCAGATCGAGCGCGATCACATGAAAACCCGCCTCGGCCAGTGCGTCGCTGGTATGGCGCCATAGCTCGCTCCACGCCGCCGTGCCGTGAAACAGCACCACGGGAACGCCGTCCTCCGGACCCTTCTCCTGCACGAACACGCCGCCTGAACGCGTCGGCACCAGGTGGCCGGTCCGTGGCGCCAGCTCGGTGCGCGCGCCGGTTTCGCGGATTGACGCCGCGAGGCGAAAGGAGGCGATCACAAGGATGATGGACAGGAGCAGCACCAACAATCCGTTGGCCGACCAGCGCAGAATGTTTGAAACCACGAGGCCTCGCAAAAGCGATCGATCAAAACGGAGGGCGGAAACGGATCGAGTTTAGGCAAACGCGGGTTACTGGCGACTGAAAATACCCGATATGATCAGCGTCCGGTTAACACCGGGAGAAAATACAACCTACTGTCCCGACGGCGTCCGCAGGCCGTGCCAGGCGTCGCGCACCTGGTGGTAGTGCACTTCCGGCAGATAATCCGGCGTGTTGAGGCCGAGATTCTTGACGTCGAGCCGGCCGATGGCGCTGAGCAGCGTGTAGGAGGCGATTACGCGGTCGCGCTGCGCGCCGATCAGGCGGGCCTTGGCCAAAATCAGATCCTGCGACGCGTTGAGGACGTCGACTGTGGTGCGCTGGCCGCCGGCGGCCTCCCGCTGCACCCCCTGCAGCGCGACAGTGGCGGCGCGGACTTCGGCTTCGGATGCGGTGACCGCGATCTTGGCACCTTCATTGGCGACCCAGGCGCCGACCGCGGCGGTGCGGGCCTGGTTGCGGACCTGGTCCAGCACCAGCCGGCTCTGGCTGGCGATTTCCTTGGCCTGCCGGGTCTGCGAGGCGGCCATGCCGCCGTCATAGATCGGCTGGGTGAGCTGGGTGGTCACGGAGGCCTGATCGGTGCCGAAGGTGCCGAGCGTCGGATCCGACTGCTTGCTGCGGCTGGCGCTGCCTTGCAGCGTGATGGTCGGCATCAGGCTGCTTTCGGCGACGCGGATGGTGGTCGTGGCGACGTCGAAGTCGAAGGCTGCCGCCATCACCGCCGGATGCCCGCGGAAGGCCAGCCCGGTGGCGTCATCGCGGCTGCGCGGCAGCAGGCGGTCGACGGTATCCGCGGGGCGGAGCAGGGTGGGGGCGTTGCCGATCACCTGGCTATAGGTCGCCTGGCTGACGGCGAGGTTGACCTCGGCGGCGTTCAGATCGGCGCGACCCCTGCTCAGGCGTGCCTCGGCCTGCGCGGTATCGGTGGGCGTGACGTCGCCGGCATTGAGGCGCTTCTGGGTGATGCCGAGCGTTTCCTGCAGGAATGCCACGTTGGCGCGCTGCGCGTCGACCAGCGATTGGTTGGCGAGCACATTGGTATAGACGGTGACGGCGTCGAGCAGCACGCCCTGGCCGACATTGCGCAGCGCCTCGCGGCCCGACTGCACCTGCAGTTCTGCCACGCGGACGCTGTTGGCGGTCTTGAAACCGTTGAACAGAGTCTGGGACACGGTCACGCCGATGGTCCAGGGCTTCAGGTTCGCCGACTGGAAGGTGTTGTCGGGCAGCAGGTTGCGCACCGCCTGAAAGCCGGCGGAGAGAGTAGCGATGATCTGCGGCCGATAACCCGAAAGCGCCTGCGGCACGTTCTCGTCGGTGGCGCGCTGGCGGGAGCGCTCGGCATTGAGCGCGGGGTTGGTCTGATAGGCCTTGGCCAGCGCCTCGGGGAGGTTTTCGCCATAAGCGGCCGGTGCCGCCAGCGCAAAGCAAGCCGCCGCAAGGCAAATGCCCGATCGAAGCAACCGCCTTCCAACGCAGCCAACCCTCGCGGCCCGCCCAGCCATTTGATCCCGTAGCCAACCCAAGAACGTGATAACCCTGCTTCGAGCTATGCCGCTCTATCTGCCTGTTTGGGCATGATCTTCAGGGAATGCCGGTCACCCGTCATTCCGGATCATGCATTGCTTGTCCGCCCCCGCCGACAGCCTCGGCGCATTTACCTGTTTAGGGGGCAGTGCCGCCACAGGCAAACTGCCGCGCGACATCAGTACATTAATCCACCGTATTCTATGCTTGGCTGTTGCCGGTTCGTCACAGACGAAGTTCGGCGACAAATACGCTATAGCTTCGCTGGCCGGCGTCTGATTCAGGGCGGTTGGCTCCCCAGCCATGCCCGGGTCCGCAACGTGATGCCAAAGCTGTTTACCGATCCCGAAGCGATCGCGGACGATATCATCCGCGATGTCGGCACCAACCTCGTGGTCGGCTTGCCGCTCGGGCTCGGCAAGGCCAACCATGTCGTCAACGCGCTATACGCACGCGCCGCCGCCGACCGTTCGATCAAGCTCACCTTGTTCTCGGCGCTGACGCTGGAAAAGCCGCGGCCGTCGAGCCTGCTCGAACGGCGCTTCATCGGCCCGGTGATCGACCGCCTGTTCGGCGGTTATCCCGACCTGGCCTATGCGAACGCGCTGCATGCCGGCGAACTGCCGCCCAACATCGAGGTGATCGAGTTCTTCTTTCTGGCCGGCAAATGGCTGCACGTGCCGTTCGCGCAAGAGCATTACATCTCCGCGAACTATACCCATGCCTCGTCCTATCTGCTGACGCGCGGGCTCAACGTCGTCACCCAGCTGGTCGCGAAACGGGTGGTCGATGGCGTGACGCGCTACAGCCTGAGCTGCAATACCGACACCACCCTCGACATCCTGCGCGCGCGCCGCGAGGGCCGGGCGTCATTCAAGCTGATCGGCCAGGTCAATTCCGAGCTGCCGTTCATGCCGGGCGCCGGCGATCTGCCGGCGGATGAGTTTTCCGCCGTGCTCGACAGCCCCGCGACCGACTTCCCGCTGTTCGCGCCGCCGGCCGAGCCGGTCAGCGATACCAAATACGCGATCGGGCTTCATGCAGCTGGCCTCGTGCCCGACGGCGGCACCTTGCAGATCGGCATCGGCCAGGTCGGCGATGCGCTGGCGCAGGGCCTGATCGTTCGCCACCATGACAACGCGCAGTTCCGCGCCATCATGAAACGGCTCGCGCCGGGAGCCGACGCCGTGGAGAGCGCCCCGTTCGCGAAGGGGCTTTATGGGGTCAGCGAAATGCTGATCGAGGCGTTTCTCGGCCTGATCGACGCCGGCATTCTCAAGCGCGAGGTCGATGGCGTGACGCTGCACGGCGCGTTTTTCCTGGGGCCGAAATCGTTCTATCGCGCGTTGCGCGAGATGCCGGCAGAGCAGCTCGCGCGCATCCAGATGATGCCGGTATCCTTCACCAACCAGCTCTATGGTGACGAGGATGCCAAGCGCCGCGCGACGCGTCGATGCGCGCTTCATCAACACCGCGATGATGGCGACCTTGATGGGGGCCGCGATTTCGGATGGCCTTGAGGACGGCCAGGTCGTGAGCGGCGTCGGCGGCCAGTACAATTTCGTCGCGCAGGCGTTCGCGCTTGAAGGCGCGCGGTCGGTCCTCGCGCTGGAATCGACACGGCAGGCGGGTCGCAAAACGCTTTCCAACATGCGCTGGAATTACGGCCACCAGACCATCCCGCGGCATCTGCGCGACGTGTTCGTCACCGAATACGGCGTTGCCGACGTCAGGGGCAAATCGGATGCCGAGACCATCGCGGCGATGCTGGCGGTGACGGATTCCCGTTTCCAGCACGAACTGGCTGCCATCGCCAAGGATGCCGGCAAGCTGCCGAAGAGTTTTGAAATTCCGCGCCGCCACCGCGAGAACTTTCCGGAGCGGATCGCGCAAGCCTTGAAACCTGCGCGCGATGCGGGGCTGCTGCCGTCCTTTCCGTTCGGCAGCGATTTTGACGCAGTCGAGCAGCGGCTGATCCCGGCGCTGCAATTGCTGCGGGAAGCGCAGCGGACGCCGCTGCGCTTACCCGGGTTGCTGTGGCAGGGGATGAGGCAGCCGCCGGACGCCTCGAACCGCGAATGCCTGGCGCGGCTCGGTCTCGATCATCCGAAAACGTTTGCGGAACGCGCCTATCGCGCGCTGGTCAACGCGGCGCTGGTGCGGAGTGGGGAAAAATAATGCCGTAGGACCTCCTACCCTCGTCAACCAGGGTAGAACCCTTGACGAAGGGTAGGAGGTCCTACGAATTCCGGCGCCGCCGCTACTTGTTCTTGTTCACCGGCTTGCGCTTCTCGATGAACGCCGCCATGCCCTCGGAGCGGTCTTCGAGCGCAAAGGTCGAGTGGAATAAATTGCGCTCGACATTCATGCCTTCCGACAGCGGCGTCTCGAACGCGCGGTTGATGGCTTCCTTGGCCATGGCCGCGGCGGGACGCGACATCGAGGCGATTTTCTCGGCCGCCGCGAGCGCTTCCTCCATCAATTTGTCCGCCGGCACGACGCGGCTGACCAGGCCGGAGCGCTCGGCTTCCGCCGCATCCATCATGCGGCCGGTGAGACAGAGATCCATCGCCTTGGACTTGCCGATCGCGCGCGTCAGCCGCTGGGTGCCGCCGATGCCCGGAATGGTCCCGAGCGTGATTTCCGGCTGGCCGAATTTTGCGGTGTCGGATGCGATGATGATGTCGCACATCATGGCGAGTTCGCAGCCGCCGCCGAGCGCATAGCCGCTGACGGCCGCGATGGTCGGTTTGCGGCAGGCGGCGACGCGGCCGCCGCCGATGGCGGCGAAATCGCTGGAGAACATGTCGATGAAGCTTTTCGGCTGCATCTCCTTGATGTCGGCGCCGGCGGCGAACGCCTTTTCGCTGCCGGTGAGCAGGATGCAGCCGATCTTGTCGTCGGCCTCAAGGTCGTCGACGGCCGCCGCGATCTCGCGAAACACGCCGAACGACAGTGCGTTGAGCATTTTCGGCCGGTTCAGCGTGATGATGCCGACCGCGCCCTTGCTCTCGACGATGATGTATTCGAACGTCGCCATGATCCACCCCGCACTACTGATCTTGCGGGCAATGTGCCCGCTGCCGGGGTGGGCATCAAGTGGGGCCGGGAACGGATCCCGGGCGCGGGGTGACCCGCGTCCGATGCGCCGGTAGCTACGCCATGAACATCCGCGCGGCCGAGGCCATCGTCAGCAGGGCACCGAAGGCGATGAAGATCCTTCCGATCAGCGAGGTCCTGTCCAGGGTGGAACTGTCGCTGTTCGCGGCCTGAGCGGTGCCGTCCGCTGCCGGTTTGGCCGGGGCCATTGCAACCGTCTGTGTGGAGGGGGCCTCCTGCAGCGCCTTATCGACATCTTTGTGCAGTGCCCGATCGACATCGTTGAGCTGGTCGGAGGCTGCCGCGGCGGTAACCGCGGGCGCCTCCGCGTCAGCCGGCTTGTCCGCCGCCGCTTGCAGGACCGTGTTGGCTTTCTCCGACATGGCCGCCGACATGCCCTTGGCGCTATCCGGCGGCGCCTCGGCGGCCGTCATTTGCGCGTTGGCGTTGGCGAGCCATTGGGGAATCGCGGGCGGGGTGCCGCCGCTCGCATCGGCGACCTGTTTTTCGTCGGTTTTCTCGCTCTCGGTGGATTCCGATGCCGTGCGCGTGTCTTTGCGATGGGCGTAGCGCTTCTTCAGGTGACGCGAACCCGATTTGACGGACTTGCCGGACGTCGCACTCTCCGACTTGGAGACCGCGGCGCTATCCGTATCGGCGCCGGCAGCCGTCGCCGACGGTGGTCCTGCGAAACTTACCAAAAGTCCTGCTGCGAAAATCAAGGCCGACCGCGCGCTGGCTTTGACCGTCATGTAGAAATCTCCCCATTGGCCGCCGCCCAACCATGAAAAAAGACCCCGCCCCGTGTCCACAGTTCGGCGAAAAATGGGAATCTTCGGGTAACACCGGGCAAAAGCTGGGCAATGGCGTTGCAGCGGATGTGTGCTGGCGAGCATTTTGCCGGCGCGAGCTTCTCCAGCGGAGCTACGCCGGGTGCGAGCCTGCGCAATCGGTGTTATGAGCCTGCCGTCCAAGCTGCTGGCCGTCCCGATTCCCGGATAGGGGCTGCACAGCGGGCGTCAAGACTTCCGATCACGACTTCGTGATCGGCTCGTCCTGACGTAACAAATTGAAAGATCGATCGAATTGCAGGGTAGGAGCGCTCTTGCGCGAACGGGATGACGAATGGACCGGCCTGATGCGGTCAGCCATTGCAGGCGACAGTGCGGCGTATCATCGCCTGCTCAGGGCCGTCACGCCGGTGCTCCGGGCCGCGGCGCGCCGCGGTCTGGCGCGGGCAGGGCAACCGGTCGATCAATCCGAGGACATCGTGCAGGACATTTTGCTGGCGGTCCATCTGAAGCGGCACACCTGGGACGTTACCGCCCCGTTTGCCCCATGGCTGTTTGCGATCGCCCGCAACAAGCTGATCGATGCGCTGCGACGCCGCGGCCGGCGCATTTTCGTCGACATTGACGATTTCGCCGAGACGCTGCCGGGCGAGGCGCCGGCCGAGACAGCGTCGGCGAGCGAGGTCGCCGCCCAGCTCCAGACGCTGCCGGCGCGGCAGCGCGACGTGCTGCAGTCGATTGCGGTCGACAGCGCTTCGATCAAGGATACGGCGGCGAAATTTTCGATGAGCGAGGGCGCGGTGCGCGTGGCGCTGCACCGCGGGCTAGCCAGCCTGACGGCGAAGCTACGGGAACAATGAGGATGGATACCGATCAGCTCATTCGAACGCTAGCGGCGGACAATACGCATCGGGCGCGACCGGTCGGCCTTGCGCTGATGCTGGCACTTTTGGCCGCGGCGCCGGTCTCGCTTCTGATGTTCTTTACCGAGCTCGGCGTCAGGCCGGACGTGATGGTTGCGATGCGCAACCCGTTCTTCGACCTGAAATTCGCGGTGACGCTGGCGCTGGCGATCGCGGCGATTGCCGTCAGCCTGCATTTGTCGCGGCCCGAGGCCTCGCTGCGCGGATTTGGCTGGCTGCTGCTGGCCCCGGTCGGGATCCTGGCCGCAGGGATCGGCGGCGAGATGATGATGCCGCAGCGGTTGCCGATGATGACGCGACTGGTCGGCAAGAACTCCTGGATCTGCATGACGGCGATCCCGGCGATGTCGCTGCCGATTTTGGCCGGCGCGCTGATCGGCCTGCGCCACGGCGCGCCGGCGCGGCCGGCGGTCGCCGGAGCCATCGCAGGCCTGTTGTCGGCGGGATTGGCGGCGACGCTCTACGCCTCGCATTGCACGGACGATTCCCCGCTGTTCGTGGCAGCCTGGTATACGATCGCGACCGCGTTCGTGACCGCGATCGGCGCGCTCGTCGGAGCGAAGCTGCTCAGGTACTAGCGCGTAGCCCGGACGGAGCGCAGCGCAATCCGGGGCTTCCTGCCGCGAGCGAAAGAGTCCCGGATTGCGCTGCGCTCCATCAGGCTACGGGAGCAGAGTACTCACGCCACCGGCGCGTTCTGCTGCATGCGGTGGAAGCGCAGCACCTGCTGCGCCGTTGACGGACGCAGCCGCTCGTAGGTGTCCTTGCAGGCCTCAAGATCGGCGGGCTCCGCGCCGGACAGTTCGTCGCGCATCTTGATGATGGTCTTGACTGTCGGCCATGAAAGTCCCGCGACCCTTGCCAGGATCATCACGCCTTCGGCCCGGGTTTCGATCATCATGTTCTCGGCGACCGCCACCGGCACGTTGGCCATCGCTGCAATCGAAGCGTTGGCCTCGTCGAACTTGCCAGCGCCTGCAAACTTGGCCACCTCAACTTCGTCGAGACGGCCGTCTTCATGGAGCGACTTGACCAGCGCGTGCGCGATCTCGGCGTTCCTGGTGACCGGCGACGGCGCCGAGCGGGCGCGCCGCGTCGCTTCCTTGACGGCGGTCGGCACCTGGGCGGCCTGCTGCGGATTGGCGGCCTCCAACCGCTGCCGCACAGTGTCGGAAGCCTTGGCGAGCAGTTTCAGATAAAGATGACGCGGCATGCTCGGGCGCAGGCCGAGGCAAGTCGTGAGGTCGTCTTGGCCTTCGGCGCGGCTGACGAGGCGGGTAAAGCCGCGCTCGGTGAACTCCGCGCCCGGATTGTTCACGGTCGACTGGATCACCTCATCGTTGCCGCGCTGGACCAGCACGTCGGTGACCGCGCCGCTCAGGGTCCTGCGGGTCGAAATCGCCATCAAATGCGCCTGGCTCTTGCTGCGCGCATTCTCGATCAGGGTCTTGTCGTCGAGCCGCATCGACTGCGACAGCACGGGACCTGCGACCTCGATGACGTCATCGAACGCAAGCGCGCGGATGGTGAGCGGCGGGGCGGTGTCGATCGGGGCGAGACGGTTGGCCAGGAGCATCTTGGCCGAGGTTTCGATGTGATCGATCAGGCACTGGAAGACGTCGTCGAACAGACCGACCTGCTGGTCGGAATAGTCCACCGCGCCGTTGATGAAGAGATCGGTTACCCGGCGCAGGGTCTCTACCCGGCGAGCGACGGTTCCGTGCGCGAGCGTCGACTGCAGCTCGTCGAGCAGACTTCCGGGAGAGGGAGACTTGGCGGCTTTCGAAATCATGACTCTGTCCTGGAGCAAAAGCCGGTGGCGTATTCTGCGCCGCCGGAGCTGAGAAATATGTCGGATCAGGCGCTGGTAATGCGGTTGCGTCCCTGCGCCTTGGCTGCATAAAGCGCGCTGTCGGCGCGCGCGAGAAATAGGTCTGACGTCTCGTTCGGATCAAGTGTTGCAACGCCTGCCGACATCGTCACTTTCATGCCCGGCGAGAACGCGCTCCAGTCGAGATCGGCAATGATGGCGCGCAACCGGTCGAGCGCCCGCATGGCCTGGTCGGCGTCCATGTCGGGCAGCACCAGCAGGAATTCCTCGCCGCCATAGCGGCCGAACCGGTCGACGCTGCGGACGTTGGCGAACACGGTGATCGAGAATGTCCGCAGCACCTCGTCGCCGGTCGGATGGCCGTAGGCGTCGTTGATGCGCTTGAACCAGTCGAGGTCGATCAGCGCGATGGAGCAGGGCGATCCACCGCGGGTCGCGCGGGCGATCTCCTCCTCCAGCATTCGCATGATGCAGCGCCGGTTGGACGCCCCCGTCAATTCGTCGAGTTCGGCAAGCTCCTCGATCCGCTTGTACGCCGCTTTCAATTCGAAGCTGCGGTCGTAGAGCATCTTGCGCATGGTGCTGCCATACAGTCCCACGAAGGCGCACTGTCCGATCGTGATGACAAAGGAAAGCATGGCCGCGACGCGTTCGGTCTGGGTGGTAATCGGCAGGCCGATCGGGGTGCTGCTGAAGAGGAAGATCGGCGCCAGGCCGATCATGGTGAGCGTCCAGGAGATGATCGCCTGCCGCGAGGTCATTCGCAGCGCGCCGAACCCGAATATGAGAAATACCACGCTCAGGAAGGCAAATCCGATCTCGGGCGCCGCCAGCAGAAAACAGAGCTGGAGCGCGACGTGGCCGGCAACCTGAAAAATTGTCAGATAATGGTCTTCGAACCGGTCGTTGAAGTGGGCTTCCGACAACACGACAAAGACCGAGATCAGTCCAATGCCGGCCAGGAAATAGGTCGACGCAATGGTGATCGAAATGGTGCCGGCGTAGCAATAGGCCAGCAGCACCGAGGTGATGAGCGCATAGCTGACGACCTGGACGGCCAGCATGTGCCGGCGTTGGCCGACCCGGCGCCTCAATACCTCCGGCGGCAGTCGGACGGGCGCGACCGTACTGTGGGAGCCTTGCCCCTGAAGCAATGAAGCCGCGCTGCTCATGTCCCGTCGCTATTGGTGTATGCCGGACGAAACTTTAGGGAATAAAGCCTTTAGGTTTGGTATCTTTTGCAGTCGAATCGGGTCCGTTAAAACCCTGCCATTGCACTGTTTCACAACAGAAATCTGCCGGATTCCGATAGTGCGGAACCCGCTTGCGCGCTAGCCTTGGGCTCGAAGCAGGTGCTGCCCTGCCGGCGAAGCCTTGCTAAGGTCTCGGGGTGGCGCGTCTTTAAGAAAGTGTTTCCGTATTATGGTACCAATATTTGGGTTCAGCTCGTCTTTGCCGGGAAAATGGCTTGGTAATGTCCGTCTGTGCGGTAGGTCACACATGCAATCCGGGCATTGCCGTAATGTGAAGAATCTCACCCTTCACGTCGAACCGCCGGCCGCTCCCGTCAGACCAACTTTGCGAGACGGCCATTGAACGCGTCACAGGCGGCTTCAGACGAAGTTCTGATCGCTCGGATCGCTCAAGGCGACCGGCTCGCCATGCAGGTGCTTTACGGAAGGCACCATGTCAGGGTGTTCCGTTTCGGGCTTCGGCTCGTAAGGGACGAGCAAATTGCGGAAGATCTCATCAGCGAGGTTTTTCTCGATGTGTGGCGTCAGGCCGGCAAGTTCGAAGGCCGATCCGCCGTTACCACCTGGCTGCTGGCGATTACGCGGTTCAAGGCCCTGTCGGCACTTCGGCGCCGCAAGGACGTTGGACTGGACGACGAGACCGCCAACGCGATCGAGGATACGTCCGACGATCCGGAAGTTGTGGTGCAAAAGAAGGATACGGGTGACGCGTTGCGCAAGTGCCTGACGGCGCTTTCGCCAGAGCATCGGGAGATCGTCGATCTCGTCTACTACCACGAGAAGTCCGTGGAAGAGGTGGCCGAAATCGTCGGCATTCCGGAGAACACCGTCAAGACGCGCCTGTTTTATGCGCGCAAGAAATTGGCCGAGTTGCTGAAGGCAGCCGGCATAGAGCGAGGTTGGCCATGATGGCGGCGAGCAAGAAAATGCTGGATGAGCCCAGCGAAATCGAGATGCTGCTGCCGTTCCACGCGGCCGGCACCTTGAACACGCGCGATGCGCGCCGCGTCGAGGACGCGCTCGCTGCCGATCCTGCGCTTGCCCGGCAATTCGCCGTCATCCGTGAAGAATATGCCGAGACGATCAGCCTCAACGAGAGCCTCGGCGCGCCGTCCGCGCGCGCCATGCAGAAGCTGTTTGCCGCGATCGACGGAGAGCCTGTGCGCAAGCCATCGCTTTCGATCAGCCTGTCCGCCCGGGTATCGGAATTTTTCGCACGGCTGTCGCCGCGCACGCTGGCCTGGTCGGCGAGCCTCGGCGCCGTGGCGCTGCTGTTGCAGGCCGGCGTGATCGGCGCGGTGCTGATGAAGAACCAGACCGCTTCGTTCCAGACCGCCTCGCTCAGCCTGAACGAACCGTCGGCGGCACCCATTACGCGCGATCTCGCAAGCAGCGCCGCGCCGACGCGCGCACTGGTACGGTTTGCGCCGGAAGCCCGGATCGCCGACATCACCGCGCTGCTCGACAATTACCAGGCTTCGATCGTCGACGGCGCCAAGGGCGGCATGTTCCGGCTGCAGTTCGGCAACAAGGCGATGGGCAAGGACGAAGTCGCCGGCCTGCTCGCCAGGCTGCAGCGCGAGAAGATCGTCAGCCTCGCGGTGGCAACGCCGTAAGCCGCTCGTCGCGCGCCCGGCAAGCCGAGGTCCCATGGTTCATGATGGCTTCAATTGGCGGATGAAGAAGCGGCGCCGCGCCTTGATCCTGTCGGCGGCGCTGTTGCCATTGCTGGCTTTCGCAGCTTCCGCGGTTCATGCGCAAAGCGTCATGCGTACGCCCAACCTCAATGTCGGCTCGCGGGTGCCCTCCATCAACGCGGTGGCGCCGAGAACCACGCCAAACATCGCGGCACGGCCGAACGTAAGCGTCGATACCGTCGCGCGAACGCGCTCGGACCTCGGAGCGCGGTCGACCCTGTCTATCGCGCGGTTCCCGACCAATTCCAGTTCGGCTTGCCAAAACGCCGGTCGTGGGGCGGACGGCGAATGCCTGGCGACGTCGACCGGCGGCGGCAAGGGTGGCGCCGCCAAGAACGTGGCCAGGAAGGGGAAGGGCGGGTCAGACAAGGGCAATTCGCAGGCCGCGCTCAATCTGCGTACAGTTCCGAACGAACTCGTCGCCGAAATCGACGGCGCGTTATCCACCGCCGAGGCCGATGAACTGGCGCGGCGTCATGGCCTGGAGCGCCTCTCCTCGCAGAGTTTCCCGCTGCTCGGCGCCACCATCGGCCTGTTCCGCATCGTCAATCGCCGGCCGGTGGATACGGTGCGCCGCGAGTTCGCGGCCGACGGCAGCGTGCGTTCGGTGCAACTCAATTTCCGTTACTTCCTGCAGGATGCAAAGAAGCCTGCGATCGAGGGCGACGCCGCGCAATACGCCGTCGCCCAGCTTCGGCTGCCGCAGGCACATGCGCTCGTCCGCGGCATGAACGTCACCATCGCGGTGATCGATTCAGGTATCGACGTCAAGCATCCCGAACTTGCCAATTCGGTCGCCGACAGTTTCGACGCGCTCGGCAGCAGCGAAGGTCCGCATGTCCACGGCACCGGCATTGCCGGCGCGATCGTCGCGCACGCCAAGCTGATGGGTAGCGCGCCGGAGGCGAGGTTGCTTGCAATCCGCGCATTCGGCGCGGGATCGAAGGGCGCGCAGAGCACGTCCTATGTGATCCTGAGGGGATTGAACTACGCGGCGGAGCATGGCGCGCAGATCATCAACATGAGCTTTGCTGGCCCAAAGGATCCGCTGATCGAGCGCGGCATCGCCGCGACGGCGAGCCGTGGCATCCTGATGGTGGCTGCGGCCGGCAATGCCGGGGCGAAATCGCCGCCGCTCTATCCCGCCGCCAATCCGAACGTCATTGCGGTGAGCGGAACCGACGCGCAGGAAAAACTGTTCGCAGCGTCCAACCGGGGCAACCACATCGCGATAGCCGCTCCGGGCGCGGATATCTTCCTGCCGGCGCCGGATGAAAAATACCAGATCACGTCGGGCACCTCGTTCTCCGCCGCCTATGTCAGCGGCGTTGCAGCGCTAATGCTGGAGCGCAATCCTGCATTGAAGCCAAACGATGTTCGCGCGATCCTGACGAAGACCGCCCGCGATCTCGGCCCCCCCGGCCGCGACGATCAGTTCGGAGCAGGCGAGGCCGATGCCTTTGCCGCGGTCACCGCTGCGACCGCCGCACCGGCGGTTCCGCTTGCCTCGGTTTCGGGCAAGCCCGCGGGAGAAAAAGCGCCGGCGCTCGACCCGTCTGCCGATAACGCTTCCGTGAGCCGGGCGCTGAATGACTCCCCGCCATCGATGGCGTCGGACAAATCGGCCGCAAACGCCGCGAAATAGCCCTGCTGCGCAGCGGTTTTCCGGAAATCGCCCCGAACACGAGGTTAAAAAAATCGCCGGGCGCTTTGAACGTTCGGCGAGGGAGCTGCGACTTATTGATGTGGGAGCGGTAATCCCTCCCCATCGGCTGTATTCGGCGCGAGCGCCCATCCACCCCAAGCGCCCATATGGCTTGACCCGTCCGGTTGTCCCCCCGGACGGGTCTTTCATTTCTGGCACGGGTTTTGTTGGAAGAAGCCGCGCCGCGTGGGCTTGCCGACCCAGACTTCCCGCTCTTCGATCTCTGCGTCGTCCGTAACTTCGCGTACTGGACAGTGGGAAAAGTTTTCCACAGAATATCAATGTCACATCCAACTGATTCGTCTCGGTAGCGTCTGCGTCCGTCTCTCTCTTACGGGCTGATTTATGGCACTCCCTGCAGACGTCGCGCGCGGCCGCAACATCGTTGCGCGCTGGTGCAACCTTGCCGAGCAACGGCTGGAACACCTCACCGAACTGTTCGAGAGCGGGCGCTGGCGCCGCTATCACACCGAACTCGAATTTCTCGAGAACATCCAGGAGGCCAAGGCCGCCGTCGAAACCTGGCGTGACCTGTTGAACCGCGAAGCCTCGCTGGAAAACACCGCGATCGACCTGACCTGGCTTGGCCGCCGGCGAACGACGCCGCTGCCGCGCGATGGGGGGTACCGTCCGCCGGTTGTCCACCTGAAGCCGCAGCCCGCGCCGATTGTGGCGCCGCCGATCGCGGTCGCGCCGCGGCGCGAGATTCCCGCGAATGTTCTGGTCGCGCTGGAAAGCCGGCTCGCTGTCGCGGATGAGGCGCCGTCCGTGCCCGACGCGCCGGCGCTGGACGAAATGCCGTTGCAGCCGCTCGATCTCGACACGATGAAGCAGCGCTATCCGCTGCTGCGCAACGCGCTGTAGGCGGACGGAGAGGGACGCGAACTACCGCCGCACCGCGTTGCCGCCGACCACCACCTGCGCGTAACGCTGGGCGCCTTCGGCTGAAAGATCGGTCGTGATGGTGCGGGCGTGATCGAGCCCGACTACGGCGCCGCGCGGGGTTTCCGAAATCATGTTGTTGTTGACCAGCGCCGTGCCGGCGCCGGGCATTACCGACACGCCGACGCCGACAAAGGCGTTGCGGATCACGTTGCCCGTAATGGCGACGTCGCGGAGATATTTGCCCCAGCCGGCGATAATGCCGAAGGAGGGGGCGTTCTCGATCACGTTGCCGGTCACCGTCGAGTCCGCCTCGACATAGATGCCGATCCCGGCGTCGTCGTCGGGTGCGGTGCCGATCGGCCGCTTCGGCAGCAGATTGCGGATGATGTTGCCCTGCACGACGGCGATGCGTCCGCCCTCGTTGAAATTGCAGACGGAGACGCCGACGGCGGCACCGTCGACGGTGTTGTTGGCGATGACGGCGCCTTCGAACGCGAATTCGGAATACAGCGCGACCTCGCGGACATTGCTGACGCTGTTGTCGGTGATGTGGATGTTGGAGGCCGAATTGCCGCGCACCGCGGAATAGTCGCAATTCCTTATGCGGTTGCCGCGCACGATCACATTGCCGGCGCGGAAGGCGTTGATGGCGTTGCCATATTGCCCGGAACCGCCGGGGCCTGCCTTGATGTCCTCGATGCGATTGTCGAGAACGAGCGTGCCGTCATCGCCGATCGCCGTGCGCAGGATCTCGATGCCGTTGTCGTTGGTGTCGGTGATGGTGTTGCGCGCGACGATCAGGCCCAGCGCGTCGAACGAAACCACCGCCGTGGTCGCGATCTTCCGGAAGATATTGCCGGAGATGTCGCCGGATACCTGTTCCAGCCAGATGCCGTTGCCGCCGCTGCCTGATATTTCGCAATCGGTGATACGGACATCCCGGCCGCCAAGGCAATGCACCAGGCCCCGCCGCTCCGGCAGCGGAATGCCGCCGCCATCGAAGGTGATGCCGGTCAGGCCGACGCTATTGGCGCCTTCGCCCTGCAGCATCGAGGCGCCGCCGTTGAATATGAGTTTGGTCGCGCCGCGCACGCCGACCAGTTGCGTGCCGCTTTGCAGGCGGAGCATGCCGGTGCGATAGACCCCCGGCGGCAGCGCCAGCGGCGCTTGCGCGCGCGCAGCCTCGTCGATCGCGCGTTGCAATTTCGCGGTTTGGTCGTCGGGACTGCCGGGACGCACGCCATATTGCGTCACGTCGCGTCCGAGCGTGGAGGCGAGGGGCGCCGCGCGTGCGGCATCCGGCGAGATCGTCAGCGCACCGGCGACGCCGGCGACGGACGTTCCAATGAGATGGCGGCGGTTCATGTCCATGGTTGATGGCCCTCGCGCAATGCAGATCGCGGCATTCGCGCATTCATAGGTATCGCGAAAATGACAGCTGGAGCATGGTCAAGACGCGTACGGAACGCGGTGATTGTTGCGGGGTAGGGTTAATGTTGGGTACGAAATCAACGAAGTTCGTTCGCGCCAGCCTCACCATTTCCAGCAGCATCGCCTCGCCGGCATCGACCAGTTCTTCCAGCGTGATGCGCGGAAAACCTTTGCGCCTGAGCGCGCCGCCGCGCGCCAGCGGCGGGATATGAACGAAGGCGGCGAGGCGGGGGCCATTGCCGGCACCGACCGCTTCAACCGCGCGCCAGCTCAAATAGTTGCAGAGGTAGCTTCCAGCATCGCGCGAGGCGCGGGCATCGAGGCCGGTACCTTTGGCGGCATGCAGCAGCTTGGCGGTATGCGGGCCGAACCTCTGCGCATCCGCGCCGTCGGCGATCGATCCCTTGCGGGAACGGGTTTGCGCGGCATCGGGCCACAGCATGGTGACGGCATTGCGGGCGCGGGTTTCGATACGCACAAACTTGGTGCGGCCGGCGAGGCCGAACATCAACAGCGCATGCGGTTTGTGCTTGGCGAGCGCCAGCGGCAATTCGCGGTCGACCGCCTTGTAGGTCACGGGAAAGATATGACTGGACAGTTCGACATCGGCAAACGCCGGGCGGCGCAGCCGCATCAGCCGCGCCACCAGCGGCTGCGTTGGATTGTAGGGCGCACCAGGAAACGGGCCGAAGCCGGTGACGAGAATGCGAAGCTTTTCACTCACCGCAGCCACTCCGCGATCTGTTCGGCGGCGACCGCCGGCGTGATGCGGCCTTCGGCGACCTCGGCCTCGGTCTTCTTCACCCTGGCGCGGATCGCGGGATCGGCGCGCAGGCGGGCCATCATCCGCTGCTCCAGCATCGACCACATCCATTTCACCTGCTGCTCCCGCCGCCGCGCGGCGAACTCGCCCGAGGCGTTCATGGCGGTGCGGTGATCGAGGATCTTCTGCCACAGCGCGTCCATGCCGGTGCCGGTCAGCGCCGAATAGGTCAGGACCGGCGGATGCCAGTGCTCCGAGCGGGGGCTCAGAATATGCAGCGCGCCGCGGTATTCCGCCGCCGCCAGATTGGCGCGCTTGATGTTGTCGCCGTCGGCCTTGTTGATCGCGATCATGTCGGCAAGCTCGACCAGGCCTTTCTTGATGCCCTGCAATTCATCACCGGCGCCAGGCAGCATCAGGGCCAGGAAGAAATCGGTCATGTCGCAGACTGCGGTCTCGGACTGGCCAATGCCGACGGTCTCCACCAGCACCACGTCGAAGCCGGCGGCCTCGCACAACAGCATCGCCTCGCGGGTCTTTGCAGCGACCCCGCCGAGCGTGCCTGATGACGGCGAGGGCCGGATGAAGGCGGCGTCCGAATTCGCCAGCCGCGCCATCCGCGTCTTGTCGCCGAGGATCGAGCCGCCGGTGCGGGCCGAGGAGGGGTCCACCGCCAGCACCGCGACCTTGTGGCCGCGCTCGATCAGGAACATGCCGAGCGCGTCGATGGTGGTGGACTTGCCGACCCCGGGAGAGCCGGTGATGCCGACGCGCACCGCCTTGCCGGTATCTGATAGCAGCGCCTGCACCAGGTCGCGCGCCGCGGCCTGGTGATCGCCGCGCCGGCTCTCGATCAGCGTGATCGCGCGCGCCAGCGCCGCGCGGTGGCCGGCGCGGAGTTCTTTCGCGAGTTTCCCGACATCGGGGGAGATCTTCGGCAGGGTCATGCCTTGGTTTACAACGGCCGTGGCGTGCAGGCGAGGGCCCTTGCCGAAATCGCGTGATCAGGGTGCGGAGCCTGCCCCGCTCAGGCTTGCCGGTTTCCCCTTGAGGCCACGCCACAGCATCGTACCCCAGATCAGCAGGGTCGCTGCCCCGAGCGTCCCCGCGATCGGACGCTCGAAAAACACCATCAGCGCGCCGTCCGACTTGATCATCGAGGTCATGAAGTTCTGCTCCAGCATTTCGCCGAGCACGAGACCGAGAATCGCCGGCGCGATCGGAAAGCCATGTTCCTCCATCAGCCAGCCGATCAGGCCCATCGCGAACATCATGATGATGCCATAGACCGAATTGGTCATGGCATAGGAGCCGATCACGCAGAACAGGAGAATGATGGGAAGCAGGATATTGCGCGGCACCCGCAACAATTGCTTGCCGCCTTTGATCGCAGCCCAGCCCATCGGCAGCATCAGGATGTTGGCGAGAATGAAGATGATGAATACCGCGTAGATGAATTGCGGGTTCTGCAGGAACACGGTGGGGCCGGGGTTCATGCCCTTCATGTAGAGCACGCCGATCACGATCGCCGTGATGGAATCGCCGGGTATTCCAAACACCAGTGCTGGAATCCAGGCGCCGCCGAGCGCAGAATTATTGGCCGACGTGGCGTCGACGATGCCTTCGATATGGCCGGTGCCGAATTTTTCGGGCTCTTTCGAGAACCGCTTCGATACCGCGAACGAAATCCATGCCGCAATGTCGGCGCCGGCGCCGGGCAGTGCGCCGATCAGCACGCCAATCGCCGACCCACGGAGAAAGTTGAACCAATAGCGTTTGAACACGCCGAATACGCCGGTGAAAATATTGCCGATCTGCTGGGCGATTACGGCGCCTTGCTGATCCACGCTGACCATGCCGCGCAGGAGTTCCGAGAGCGCGAACATGCCGATCATCGCGGGGATGAAACTGATGCCCTGGAGCAGTTCGACGCTGCCGAAGGTGAAGCGAGGATAACCTGCAGCGGGATCAATGCCGATGCAGTTGATGGCGAGGCCGAACAGCAGCGAGGTGATGCCCTTGAGCGGCGCGTCGGTGGTCATGAAGACCGCGCAGGTCAGGCCGAGCAGCGCCAGCCAGAAATATTCGAAGGAGGAGAAATTGATGGCGATTTCGGCGAGCGCCGGCGCGCACAGGATCAGGATCGCGACGCCGACAAAGCCGCCCATCACCGAAAACACGAGGTTGACGCCGAGGTTGAGGTCCAACTGCCCCTTTTTCGACATCGCATAGCTTTCGTCGGTGTAGGCCGCGGACGCCGGGGTGCCGGGAATTCGCAGGAGCGCCGCGGGGATATCGCCGGCGAATATCGCCATCGCCGTGGCGGTAACGATTGCGCCGAGCGCCGGCACGGGATCCATGAAGAACGTCACCGGCACCAGCAGTGCCGTTGCCATGGTCGCCGTCAGCCCCGGCATTGCACCGACGAACATGCCGAAGGCGGCGGATGCGGTGATCACCCAGAGCACGTTGGGATCGAGCACCAGGCGGCCGGCGGCGAGAAAGGCATCCATATCGGCCTCAAAGGATCGAGTTCATCCAGCCGCGCGGCAGCGGGACTCGCAGGAGGGTGGCGAAGAACCAATAGATGATCAGCGTGCTGACGAGCGCGGTCGCGGCGGCAATCCAGGGCCGCACCCCGAGCCAAACGAACAGCACGCCCAGGAACATCAGCGCGAACGGAATAAATCCAACCGTTTCCGCGGCAAAGATGTAGAGCAGCAACAGCGCGATCACGAGCACGAATGTCGCAAGACGACGCGGCTCCCGCGCCCACGGCGCAATCTCCACCCACGCTGCGCCGGTGCGCCGCGAAGCAAGTCCGTTCCACATCAGGATGCCGCCGCACACGATCAAGCCCGCGCCGAGAATCCGCGGGAACAGCGACGGGCCATATTTCTGGCCGGGAAACTCGGGAAAGCTCGCCGTCAGGCTGATCATCACGGCCGACAGCACGATCAGCACAAGCCCGGCGATGGCGTCATTGGCGCGCACTGGCTGCTCCTGGGATCAAGGGATGTCGCCGCGCTGCCAACAGCGCGGACGAATTCGTGTCGTCTCGGGATGTCAGGTCTTGGCGATGCCGGCCGCTTTCATGGCATCGCCCATCTGCCGGTCGGCATTATCCATGAAGGCGGCGTAACCGGCGGCATCGTTCCACACCACACCGAATCCGCGCGAGGACATGAAGTCGTTGTACTCCTTGGAATCGAAGATTTTCTTCAGCGACGCAGTCAGTTTGGCAGCGATCGGTTGGGGCAGTCCCTTGGGCCCGGCGAAGCCACGCCACGCGCCGGTCTTGTAGTCGATCCCCATCGCTTCCTTGAGCGTCGGCACGTTGGGAAACGTCGCGGCGCGGGCAGGGGCCATGATCGCGAGGCTGCGCGCCTTGCCGGCGTCGATCATCGCGCGGGCTTCCGGGATCGAGCAGGTGGTGAAGTCGATGCCGCCGGCGGCGAGGTCCTGCATCGCCGGCGCGGCACCGTTGGACGGCACCCAGGTCACCTGGTTCGGCGGCAGGCCCATGGCCTGCATCCAGCCGACCAGAGCGAGATGCCAGATGCCGCCCTGGCCGGTTCCCGAAGCCTTGAACTTGCCCGGAGGCGAAGCCTTGATGGCGTCGGCGAGTTCCTTCACGGTCTTGTAGGACGAGTCCGCCTTGACCTGGATGCCCGGCGGATCTTCGTTCATCAGCGCGAGCGGCGTAAAATCCTTCGGCGTGAGCTGGGTCAGGCCCGCCCAGTGCATCATCGCGATTTCGACGGTGATGATGCCGAGCGTATAGCCGTCCGGCGCCGCTGTTGAGATCGCGGAATGACCGACTACGCCCGAACCGCCCACGCGGTTGACCACGTTCACGGGCTGACCGAATTCCTTTTCAAGGAGGACGCCGACGATGCGCGCGGTGGCGTCGGTGCCGCCGCCTGCGCCCCACGGACAGATCAACTGGATCGGCCGGGTCGGGTAGGCGTCTTCCGCGAATGATGGCTTCAGACCGAAGGCCTGACCGGCAGCGGTTGCAGCTGCGAGCACCCCCAATTCGCGGCGCGTGATTTTCGACATGGCATTTCTCCCGGCGGCGCCCGTGAATCCCGGCGCTCTTATCCCTGTATTCTAGGCAGCTTTGCGTCGCGGCCGCAAGGCACCACGCATTTGCGGCGCGCTTGGCATTGCGCCAATTCGGAAATCGGGTGGGTTTGGCGCGCGCGTGCCGGCAAGGTCGGAGCATTCATTCCGCCGAACAAGAGCGGATACCGGCAGATCTCGGAGCCCGAAATGACGACAGCCTATTACAGCACTGTGCTGAACCATCCCCTGGAAACCGTGTGGGACCTGATCCGCGACTTCAACAATTACCCGGCCTATATCGACGGCGTCAGCGAAAGCGTGATCGAGGACGACAAGGGCGGCGACGAAGTCGGCGCGATCAGGCGCTTCTGCTACCTCGGCAACTGGGTCCGGCAGCGGCTCGCCGGCCATTCCGACGAAGCGCACACGCTGACTTATGCGGGCATCGAGCCGCTGCCGTTTCCGGCGGGGCTTGTTTCGGATGCACCCGCGCCGACGCACTACGAGGGGACGATGCGCCTGCTGCCGGTGGTCGAGGGCAACCGGACCTTCATCGAATGGAAAGTGCAGCTTGATACCGCGCCGCAGGAGGCCGATCGCTGGCGGACGCTGTTCCAGTCCTGGATTCCGGACTGGACGCATTCGCTCGAACGGACGCTCGGCCGGGGCGCTTAGTCAAAGTGCAGCCGTCACTGCGGCCGGTCTTCGTCGTCCTGCGGTCGCGCGCCGCCGAAAATTTTGACGCCTTCCGGCGTGAGATACGGCTTCAATGTCTCCCACGGTACGAAGGCAATATACCCGCCTTCGGCGTAGGAGCCGACCGCGTAAGGGGAGTAGTGGAAGGTCAGGCCGGAGCTCTTTCCCTCCTCGGTCGATGGCGCCAGCGAGACCGGCCCGATCCCGAGAAGCTTTGGCTCGATGGCTTCGATAGCGCTGGCATCCGTGCCTTCCGCGCCGCGTTTCTTCTTCTCGGCCCCGAGGGATGCAATGACGCCTTGCCGCATCGCTTTCAGCGTCGGGCCGTTGTCGGCTGTTTCGGTGAAGAACGGACGGATGCTGATGCGTTTGCCCGCTGACCTGTCCCACAGGATCGTGTCGGACGAGCTGTTGGGGTGAGCGCCCCCGGTATATTCGTAGTCGCCCCTGACGATGCTGACATAACGGCCGTCGACCACCGAGCGCGTCTCGTATTTCCGCTCCATGGTCCATGGGCCGCTGCGGAACAGTTCAGGGTCTTGCTTGCGCTCCTTGCCGGCATCGATGCGGTTCTTCTCGGCCCACTTCTTGCCCTCGGCCAGGCAATTCGCCGCCAGCGCCGGATCGGCCTTGATCTTCGCGTCGAGGATGACGCTGGCCTCGATCGCTTTGGTCTTGATGGAAAAGTCCGGCTTGGGCTCGGCGGCCTGCGCTGCGCCAAGCGCCGCGCTGCATGCGACTGCGCCCGCAAAACCAATTGTCCTGACGAGTGTGATGAATGCAATGCCGCGCAAGGACAATCCTTTGGAAGTAGTCGGCAGAGAACTACTCCGCCGCCTCGCTGCTGTGGCCGAGCCTCGCGTTGAGCTTGTGGATCAGCTCTTCGGCGGCGTCGGAGATTACGGTGCCGGGCGGGAAGATCGCTTCGGCGCCGGCCTTGTACAGCGCGTCATAATCCTGCGGCGGCACCACGCCGCCGATGATGATCATGATGTCCTCGCGGCCGTGCTTCTTCAGCGCGGCCTTCAATTCCGGCACCGCGGTGAGATGGGCGGCCGCCAGCGACGACACGCCGAGAATATGCACGTCGTTCTCGACTGCCTGGCGTGCCGCCTCGTCGGCGGTGGCGAACAGCGGCCCGATATCGACGTCGAAGCCGACATCGGCGAAGGCGGATGCGATCACCTTCTGGCCGCGGTCGTGGCCGTCCTGGCCGATCTTGGCGACGAGGATGCGGGGGCGGCGGCCCTCGGCGTTCTCGAACGCATCGATCAGTTCCTGCACTTTCTCGACCCGGTTGGACATGGCGGACGCCTCCCGCTTGTAGACGCCGGTGATGGATTTGATTTCGGCGCGGTGACGCCCGAACACTTTTTCCATTGCGTCCGAAATTTCGCCGACGGTTGCTTTTGCCCGCGCTGCGTCGATCGCCAGCGCCAGCAGATTGCCGTTGCCTTCGCCGGCGCTGCGCGTCAACGCCGCCAGCGCAGAATCGACTTCCTTCTGGTCGCGCTCGGAGCGCAGCCGCTTCAGCTTGTCGATCTGCAGCCGCCGCACGGTGGAGTTCTCCACCTTGAGCACGTCGATTGCGGCCTCGTTGACCGGCTTGTATTTGTTGACGCCGATCACGGCCTGCTTGCCGGCGTCGATCCGCGCCTGTGTCTTGGCCGAGGCTTCCTCGATGCGCAGCTTAGGTACGCCGGCCTCGATGGCTTTCGCCATGCCGCCGAGCGCCTCGACCTCCTGGATGTGGCCCCAGGCTTTCGCCGCGAGGTCGCGGGTCAGCCGTTCGACATAATATGAGCCGCCCCAGGGGTCGATGATGCGGTTGGTGCCGCTCTCCTGCTGCAGGAACAATTGCGTGTTGCGCGCGATGCGGGCCGAAAAATCCGTCGGCAGCGCGAGCGCCTCATCGAGCGCGTTGGTGTGCAGCGATTGCGTATGGCCTTGCGTCGCCGCCATCGCCTCGATGGTGGTGCGCATCACGTTGTTGAAGACGTCCTGCGCGGTCAGCGACCAGCCGGAGGTCTGGCAATGCGTGCGCAGCGACAGCGAGCGCGGATCCCTAGGGTTGAACTGCGTCAGCAGCTTGGCCCACAAAAGCCGCGCGGCGCGCATCTTGGCGACTTCCATGAAGAAGTTCATGCCGATCGCCCAGAAGAACGACAGCCGCGGCGCAAAGCGATCGACGTCGAGGCCGGCCGCCAACCCGGCGCGCAGATATTCGACGCCGTCGGCCAAGGTATAGGCGAGTTCGAGATCCTGCGTCGCGCCGGCTTCCTGCATGTGATAGCCGGAAATCGAGATCGAATTGTATTTCGGCATCTTCTGCGAGGTGTACGCAAAGATGTCGGAGATGATCCGCATCGAGGGGGTGGGCGGGTAGATGTAGGTGTTGCGGACCATGAACTCTTTCAGAATGTCGTTCTGAATGGTGCCTGACAATTTTTCCGGCGCAACGCCCTGTTCCTCGGCGGCCGCGACGAACAGCGCCAGGATCGGCAGTACCGCGCCGTTCATGGTCATCGATACGCTCATCTGGTCGAGCGGAATGCCCGCAAACAGCGTCCGCATGTCGTAGATGGAATCGATCGCCACGCCCGCCATGCCGACGTCGCCCGACACGCGCGGATGATCGCTGTCGTAGCCGCGATGGGTGGCGAGGTCGAAGGCGACCGATAGGCCTTTCTGACCGGCGGCGAGATTGCGGCGGTAGAACGCGTTGGAATCTTCCGCCGTCGAGAAGCCGGCATACTGCCGGATGGTCCAGGGCTGGTTCACATACATGGTCGGGTAGGGGCCGCGCAGATAGGGCGCAACGCCCGGCCAGGTCTCGAGGAAGTCGATGCCTTCGAGATCCGCCTCGCTGTAGCCGGGCTTGACCGGGATGCCCTCGGGCGTCAGCCACGGCTCGGCGCTGCCGGCGGGCTGCGCGGGTGTGGTGGATTCAAAGGCGATATTCGCAAAGTTCGGTATGCGGCTCATGTTATCCATTATAGCACATGTGGCAGACGGAGATTGCCACCCCTAATCATGGTCCGGATGCTGGTGGCTGGTGATGGTCGCCATCTTCTCCGGCCCGTAATTCTGCTGCGTGGTCTGGCTCGGCAGATTGGCGATGCCGACCACCCAGCCGAGCCGGGATTCGGTTCCATATTGCCGCGTCGGCACCACCCGGTCGGGGCGGTCGAATGTGCCGGTCATGATCTCGATCCGGGGTCCGCCGATCCGCCGGAAGCTCAGCGGCGTGCCGCAGGCGGCGCAGAAATCGCGCTCGGCGATGGAGGAGGATTGGAACGAAGCCGGCTTGCCGCGGGTCCAGGTGAAATGTTCGCGCTCGATGTCGGCGAAGGAGGCAAACGGTGCGCCCGATGCCTTCTGGCACATCCGGCAATGGCAGATGCTGACCTTGGCCGGCGCCCCCGATACCGCAAAGCGGATGGCGCCGCACTGGCAGCCGCCGGTCAGGACCGTCTTGTTGCTTTCCGTCATGCTTGCTCCATCCGCCGCCAGGCTTCCCGCAGCATCGCAAGCGCATCGCCGCCGGCAAAGATGAAATCACTGATGCCGGCCTCGCGCAGCGCGGCCTCCTGCTCGCCGGGCCGCCCCGCCAGATAGATATGCTTGGCGCCGGCCGCTTGAAGGGCCTTTGCAGCGGCCGCCGCGTGTTCCGCATAGGCCTTGTCGGATGAGCACAGGCAAGCAATGGCCGCGCCGGACGCCCTGAACGCGGTGGCCAGCGCCGCCGGATCGGCAAAGCCTTGCGTGTCGATCGCCTCGACGCCGCCGGTCTCGAAGAAGCTCTTGGCAAAGGTGGCGCGCGCGGTGAAGTCGGCGGCGGTGCCGAGATTGGCGAGGAAGATCCTTGGCCGGGCACCATCGCGCTTTAGTCTGGTATCCGACTTATCCCGCAACGCCTCGAACGGCGCCGCCAGCCGCATCGGCGGCAGGGGATCGAATTTGAATTTCGCTTCGCCATAGGACGGCAGCACGATCGGCTTCGCATCGAGCACGGCGACATCGGCCTCGTGCAGGTTCGGAAATTCGCTCGCGCCCGTCAGCACGTCACGGCGCTTGGCGATATTGGCTTCGCGCGCTGTGCGGGTTGCGGCGACCTTGCGTTGGATCAGATTCTGTTCGAGCGCGGCGAACATGCCGCCGGCTTTTTCGATCTCCTGGAACAGCGACCACGCGGCCTCGCAGAGTTGCCTGGTCAGCGTTTCGATGCCGCCGGAGCCGGCCGCAGGATCGCTCACCTTGGCGAGATTGGACTCTTCCAGCAGGACCAGTTGCGTGTTGCGCGCGGCGCGCCGGGCAAACGGATCGGGCAATCCCAGAGCCAGCGTGTGCGGCAATACGGTGATGGCGTTGGCGCCGCCGAGACCGGCGGAGAAGGTCGCCATCGTCGCGCGCAGCATGTTCACATAGGCATCGCGTTGCGTCAGCATGCGCCACGCGGTATCGGCCGCGACGAACAGCGGTTTGGGTGTGAGGCCACAGGCCTGTTCGATCCGCGCCCACAACAGCCGCAGCGCCCGGAATTTCGCCAGCGTCAGGAACTGGTCGGCGTCGGCGCTGAGCCGCGCATAGACCATGCCCTGTGCGTCTTCGAGCGCAATCCCGGCCTGTTCGATCGCGCGCAGATAAGCCACGCCGGCCGCGAGCACGAATGCCAGCTCCTGCACCTCCGATCCGCCCGCATCATGGATCACCCGTCCATCGGCGACCGCGAACGGGCCTTTGAAGCCCATCGCGGTGAGGCCTTTGATCGCGCCGGTGACCGCGGGCACGATCTCGGCCCAACTGTAGGGACTGGAGCCCCACACCGCGCAGGACCCGAGCGGGTCCAGCCCGAAGCGGATATCGCAGGCGGCGGGATCGATGCCTTTGCGCTTGATATATTCCGCCACGTGAATGGCGGCCATTCGCGACTGCGGGCCGATCTGAAGCTCGATGCCGATCCCGGCGTCGAGATAAATACCGTCGAGAACCTGCGCGACCGCCTCTGCCGAAGGATCGAGCCCGAAACCATGGGCGCCATTGGCGCCGGCGAACACGAGTGTCAGCCCGGTCGCGCCATTCTCCAGATCGTGCAGCGCCTGCGCGTTGGCGGCTTTCGCGTCGGGATGATCGATCCGCTGCATGATTTGCCAGGGCGCGGCCGCGGCACGGCCGGCGACCGGCGCGGCTCCTTTCGCGCGGCGGTAGATCGGATCGATCTTCAACCCATCGGACGTCTTACTGACCAGTTTCTCGAACGGCGCGCCCTTCAGCACCCCGTCGACCAGCTTGCGCCAGTCCTCGTAGGTCGCCTGCGGAAATTCCGCGGCCAATGTCAGATCGTCAGTCTTGGTCATCCGGCCCATTATTCCCTGGTCGTCGCTTGATTTGGCCGGAAATTGCCACGGGGCGGCCGCCAAGCCAAACGGTTGTTTTGGGGTCTTTCGGGGTCAATCGAGGTCGGGCAGCCGCTGGATCCCCTCGGTCGAAAGCTGCGCCAGCGCCTCGGCGACGCGGCGTCCCGCAATGATACGGTCGGGCACGATCTCGGCCAGCGGCGCCAGCACGAAGGCGCGCTCGAAAGCCCGCGGATGCGGCAGCGTCAGTTCCGGCTTGTCGAGCTTGACGTCATCATAGGCGATCAAATCGAGGTCGAGAGTGCGCGGACCCCAGCGTGTCTCATGAGCGCGGTCACGGCCGAACTTCTTCTCGATCTTGTGCAGCGTGAACAGCAGCGCATGCGGATCGAGGCTGGTTTCGATCTCGATGCAGGCATTGATGAAAGGCGCCTGGTCTTCGTCGCCCCAGGGCGGGGTGGTGTAGTCGGAGGAACGCGCGAGCAGGGCGGCCTGTGTCATGCCGCAAATATTGGAGATGGCTTTTCGGAATGTGGCGCGGACGTCGCCGACATTGCCGCCGAGCGCGATCAGCACGTTCGCCATGTCAGGGCGATTGCCGCTTGCGCGTCAGCACCACGCCGACATCCTCGAAGATCGCGGCGATCGGCGCGTGCGGCTTGTGCACGGTGATTTTGACCGCATCGACGCGCGCAAACGTCGACAATATCGCGTCGGCAACGGCGCCGGCGGCGCGCTCCAGCAGCTTGTAATTGGTGTTCTTGAACGCCGCGGTCGCGGTCGCCACCACGCTGGCATAGGATACGGTGTCGGACAAATGATCGGTGCGCGAGGGTTCCGACAGGTCTGACGGAAAGTTCGAGATCGATGACGAAACGCTGCCCGACTTCGGTCTCGTGCTCCATCACGCCGTGGCGGGCATGGATGACGACGCCGGTGATGAAGATCGTATCGCTCATCCCTGTTCCCTGATTGCGGCGGTGACGCGCAGCGCCTGTACGGTCTCGGCGACGTCATGCGCCCGGATGATCCGCGCCCCGTGCTGGGCCGCCAGCAGATGTGCGGCAATCGAGCCGCCGAGACGCTGATGCGGCTCCGACGGCGTCACCGTGCTGATGAAACGTTTGCGCGATGCGCCGACCAACAGTGGAAGTCCGAACGACTGCAACTCGCCGAGCCGCGCCAGTGCGGTCATGCTCTGCTCGGGCGTCTTGCCGAAGCCGATGCCGGGGTCGAGGACAATTTTGTCAGTCGAAATTCCGGCGCGGGCGGCGATGTCGAGCGAGCCTGCAAAGAAATTCGAGATGTCCTGCATGATATCGATCGCGGGATCGGCGCTATCGCGATTATGCATGATAATGACGGGTGCGCCGCGCTCGGCGACGAGGCCGGCCATGCCGGAATCGCGCTGCAGGCCCCAGACATCGTTGGCGATGGCGGCGCCCTGATGGAGCGCCCAGGCGACGACGGCCGACTTCATGCTGTCGATCGACACGGGAATGCCGAGCGCGACGATTTCGGGCAGCACCGGCTGCAGGCGTTTCAATTCTTCGTCCGCCGAGATCGGTTCCGACCCGTAGGGCCGGGTGGATTCCGCGCCGATGTCGATGATGTCGGCGCCCTCGGCGATCATCCGCCGGGCCTGGGCCAGAGCGCGCTCGGGGGCGGCGAACTGTCCGCCGTCCGAGAATGAATCGGGCGTTACATTGAGTACGCCCATCACTGCCGGATAGGGTTTGGACAGCAGCGCAGGCAGCACCGGATGACCGGCCGGACCGGTCGCGGCGGTAGGTCTGGGCTTGGCTGCGATCATGCGGTCGCTTTGCGCGGTCCGCGCCGGGGAGTCAAGGCGCGAGAGCCGGCCCCGCGGCCCGGTCTGGCCGGCTTCAGTAGCTGATTTTCGGCGGCAGCTTGCGCGCCTGCTCGATCAGTTGCTCGACCGATCTTTCCGAGGGCAAAACCCGGACGAGTTTGCGCTTGGTATTCACGTCTTTCATGTTCTGGGCCAGCCGCGCCGGATTGCGAAGCGCGAGTTCGCGCACGGTGGTGACGCCGGCAGCGCGCACCAGGCCCACCTTGGCCTTGCCCATTCCGGGAATGCGCATGTAGTCGGAAAAATTCGCCCATTCGAGCAGCTGCTGTTCGCTGATGCCGGTCCTCGCCGCGAGCGCCTTGCGTCCTTTCACCGTGCGGGCGGCCTCCAGCAGCGCCTCGGTGGTACGAATGCCCAACGATTTCAGTTTCGAGGCGGAGTAGGCGGTCAGGCCTTCGATCTCGGAAAGGGGATAAGTCATGATGCTCGATGAAAAAGGAATGTGCTTGGGGCGAATGTGTTCGCGAATGTGCTTGCTATGCGAACTGGTTGAGGCCCGGCGTCCCTGAAATGATTTCGCCCATCTGATCCGCTCCGATTTTGTCGCGGCCGAACCTGAAAAGTTCACGCGCCACGTTTTGAATCTCGCTCATGCCCAGACCAAGCGCCATCAGCCTGGTGCCGACCGCCATCAAGCCTCCGCCCATCAGCCGCGAGAATCCGCCATTGCTGCTGGAAGCCGCAATCGCAGCCTCGGCACCCGGAATTTGGTCGATCAGGGCCTGAACCTTGTCGGAAGGCCCCTCGTTGCGGAGAAAGCCCAGAACGATGCCGATGGTTGTTTCAGCGACAGCGCCATCGATGCCGGCCTTGGAGGCCAGCCGTCCAATCAATTCATCCATATTATGCCCCGTCCCCAACCGGTTTCACCGGGTCGTCTGCTTGTAAATTGATCTTGAGCGCCTGCGATCTGAAATACAAGCGATCCGCGCGTCCGCTGGAATAGATCGAGTCGCGAGTGTTGCAGCAATGCAAGAGTGAATGCCGGATTCACGCGACTTATTGCGCTGCGTTCTCGATTTCTCCGCGGAAGGGTGGGAAAAGTATGAGAAACACGAACGATGAAGTGGGTGAACGCTCACGTTTGCGCCGCGGACGGTTTCAATCCGCGGGCAGGATGCGATATGATTGCCAACCAAACCTATCCGATGCGCGCGAAGAGGCGGTGCGATGGTAACCTCCGATAACAAGACGGCCGATACCGACGAGAAGATTTTCATCGGAAAGGGCGAACAGACGGCTTGGCTGACGCTCGCGCTTGCCAATCGGCATGGCCTTGTCACCGGAGCGACCGGGACCGGCAAGACCGTGTCGCTGCAGGTGATGGCGGAGGGCTTCGCCCGCGCCGGTGTTCCCGTGTTCGCATCCGATATCAAGGGCGACCTGTCCGGTATCTCCGAAGTCGGCGAGGCCAAGGACTTCATCCTCAAGCGCGCCGGAGAGATGGGCCTCAAGTTCGAGCCCGACCAGTTCTCGACGGTGTTTTGGGACGTGTTCGGCGAGCAGGGCCATCCGGTTCGCGCCACCGTCACGGAGATGGGGCCGTTATTGCTGTCGCGGATGCTCGATCTGAACGACGTGCAGGAAGGCGTCCTCAATGTCGCTTTCCGCGTGGCGGATGAAAACGGCTTGACGCTGATCGACATGAAGGATCTGCGGTCGCTGTTGGATGCGATCGTTCCCAACGGCGGCAAAAAGGGGCCGGATGCCGAGGAAGATCCGTTGGCCGAGATCCGAAAGGCTGCGCAAGGTTTTGGCAATGTCAGCAAGGCGACAGTAGGAACCATCCAGCGTCAGCTTCTGGTGCTGGAAAATCAGGGCGGAACGAAATTCTTCGGCGAGCCGGCGCTGACGCTGAAGGATTTCATGAAGACCGACAGCGATGGCCGAGGAATGGTCAATATCCTGGTCGCGGACAAGCTGATGCAGAGCCCGAGGCTCTACGCGACCTTCCTGCTGTGGATGCTGTCCGAACTGTTCGAGGAACTGCCGGAAGCCGGCGACCTGCCGAAGCCGAAACTCGTGTTCTTCTTCGATGAGGCGCATCTGTTGTTCAACGACGCGCCGAAGGCGCTGATGGACAAGATCGAGCAGGTGGTGCGCCTGATCCGATCCAAGGGCGTCGGCGTCTATTTCGTCACGCAAAACCCGATCGACGTGCCGGACAAGGTGCTGGCCCAGTTGGGCAACCGTGTGCAGCACGCGTTGCGGGCCTTCACGCCGCGCGATCAGAAGGCGGTCAATGCGGCGGCGCAGACCTTCCGGCCCAATCCGAAGCTCGACACCGCCCGCGTCATCATGGAACTCGGCAAGGGGGAAGCGCTGGTGTCGTTCCTCGAAGGCGGCGGCACGCCGACCATGGTCGAGCGCGTCATGATCCGGCCGCCGACGGCACGGATCGGGCCGATCACGCCGGAAGAGCGCAAGGCGATCATGAACAAAAGCCCGGTCAAGGGCAAATACGACACCGCGATCGACGCCGAGTCCGCCTATGAGATGCTGCAGAAGCGCGTAGCCGGAACGGCGGCGCCTGCGGGTGGAGCGGATGGCGGTGCTGGCGCCGGCGGCGGAATTCTCGGACAGATCGGTTCGATCGTCGGCACGATCTTCGGCACCAATGTCAAGCGCGGCAGAATGTCGACCGGCCAGGTGATCGCGCGAGACGTGACGCGGTCCGTCACCAACAAGGTGATCGGCGGTGTCGCTGCCGATCTCGGCAAAGCGGTCGGCGGATCGCTCGGCAGTTCGATCGGGCGCTCGCTGGTGCGCGGCGCGCTCGGCGGCTTGCTGCGGCGGTGAGATTTTTTCGAGCGAAGTGGCGGTCGGCTCGCGTGAAGAGTTGCGGCGTAATCTCCTCTGAATCCGGAACGAGCGCGTGCTGAGATATCCGTCGCTGCGAAGGCCGCTCGATATCCTGTTTCTGTTCTGCTGTATCGCCCTGACCGCCGATGTCCTGGTCCCGGAAATCTGGGGCAGCGGCAAGACCAAGGACTATCCGCTGTGGTTCTGGGCGGGGCAGCAGGTGCTGCATGGCGGGAACCTCTACCCCGACGATCCCGCCAGCTATTTCGAATTCATCTATCCGCCGCTGTCGGCGTTGCTGCTCGCGATCCCGAGCTGGTTCGGCAAGATCCCGCTTTATCTCTGCCTGTCGTTTCTCAACGTCGTCGCGTGGTGGATGACGGCGCAGTTCTCGCACGCGCTTGCCGGATCGGGGCGCAAGCCCGGGCCCTGGCTGGAAGCGCTGCCGGGCTTCGTCACCGTCACCTTCGTGTTTGACATGTTCGACCTCGGTCAGCCGAACCTGGTGTTGCTGGCGCTGATGCTCTACGGGTTCTGGCTGCTGCGCGATCACCGTGGCTGGATGGCGGGCAGCATGTTCGCGCTGGCCGCCGCCATCAAGGTGTTTCCGGTGGCGGTGTTGCCTTATCTGGTATGGCGAAGACAATGGGCGGCGGCCGCGAGCATGCTGGTGTTGACAGGTGTGTTTCTGTTCGTGCTGCCGGCGCCGTTTCGCGGCCTCCAGCACAACGCCGCGGAGCTGAAGACCTGGTACCAGGGCATGGTGGGGACGAGCTCGGAGAAAGGGTTCGGACAGCGCGACGAACAGAACTGGTCGTGGGTCAACCAATCCATCATCGCCATGACGCACCGGCTGACGCGGCCGGTGAACTACAATCAGATTGATCCGTCCAAGCCTGTGCGGACGATGAATATCGCCAACCTCGACTTCAAGACGTCGAACTGGATCGTGCTGGCGATATCGCTTGCGATCGGGCTCGGCTACGTTGCTGTGATGCCACCCGCCTCGCGCCGTACGGAACGCTCGGATGCCGAGGAGATCGGCATTCTCTTTTGCCTGATTACCGTCGCGTCGCCTTTGGCCCGTCAGTATTACTTCCTGTGGCTGTTCTTTCCGATCACCGTGCTGGCCCATCGCGCCGCCTATGATCCGCGTCCGGCGGTTAGAGCCGGCACATGGGCGTTGCTCGCCGCGGCGGGCGGCTTGTTGTGCCTGTCGCTCCCGCCGTTCCCGATCGACCTGCAGGCGTATGGCAACAATCTCGCCGCCACCGTCCTGCTGGCGGCGGGGCTGGCCTGGCACATATTGCATCCGCCTGCCGCGGATGCTGCCTTGCCTCGGGCCGCGGGCGAGCTACAACTTGAAACCAACAACAAGGCCCACAGCCAAGCGTAAGGGATAATCCAGCCATGTCCAACGCAAAGATCCAGCCGGTCCTCGATCACATCGACGCCGATTTCGACAACAGCCTCGAGCGGCTGTTTGCGCTGCTGCGGATCAAGTCGATCTCGGCCGACCCGGCCTTCGCCGGCGATTGCAAGGTGGCGGCCGATCATCTTGCGAAGGATATCGCGACGCTCGGCTTCAAGGCCGAGGTGAGGCCGACGGCGGGGCATCCCGCGATCGTCGCCAAGAACAACGACAAGGCGAACGGCAGCACCGACGGCCGGCCGCATGTGCTGTTCTACGGGCATTATGATGTGCAGCCGGTCGATCCGCTCAATCTGTGGCACCGGCCGCCGTTCGAGCCTGTCGTTACCGATCATGCGGACGGCCGCAAAATCATCGTCGCGCGCGGTGCGGAAGACGACAAGGGTCAGTTGATGACCTTCATCGAGGCCTGCCGCGCCTGGAAGAAGGTGACGGGATCGCTGCCGGTCGATGTCACGATCCTGATCGAAGGCGAGGAAGAAGTTGGCTCGAAGAATTTCGTGCCGTTTATGGAGGCGATCAAGGATGAATTGAAGGCCGACTTCGCCCTGGTCTGCGACACCGGCATGTGGGATCCGAACACGCCCGCCATCACGACCTCGCTGCGCGGCTTGATGTATGACGAAGTTACCATCAAGGCCGCCAACCGCGACCTGCATTCCGGTGTGTTCGGCGGCGGCGCGCGCAACCCGATCCGCGTGCTGACCAACATCCTCGGCGGCCTGTTTGACGACAATGGCCGCATCACCATTCCCGGCTTCTATGACGGCGTGAAGGATCTGCCGCCGGATATCCTGGCGCAGTGGAAGAACCTGAACCTCACGCCTGAAGTCGTTCCTGAAGCCAATCGGCCTCTCGATCCCCGCCGGCGAAAAGGATCGCCTGCTGATCGAGCAGATATCCTCGCGTCCGACCTGCGACATCAACGGCATCATCGGCGGCTATACCGGCGAGGGCTCGAAAACCGTGATCCCGGCGGAAGCTTCCGCAAAGATCTCCTTCCGTCTGGTCGAAGGCCAGGACCCGCAGAAGATCAAGAAGGCGTTCCGCGACTATGTCACCGCGCGGCTTCCGGGCGATTGCACGGCCATCTTCACCGAGCACTCCAGCGGGGCGGCCATCGCGCTCGACTGGAACATGAAGCCGCTGGCGGCTGCCAAGCGCGCGCTGACCGAGGAATGGGGCAAGGAGGCGCTGCTGGTCGGCTCCGGCGCCTCGATCCCGATCGTCGCCGATTTCAAGCGCACGCTCGGCCTCGAGAGCCTGCTGATCGGCTTCGGTCTCGACGACGACAACATCCATTCGCCGAACGAGAAGTACGACCTCAAGAGCTTCCACAAGGGCATCCGCTCCTGGGCGCGGATTTTGGGAGCATTGGCGGAGGCGAAATAGTCGTGTCGTAGGATGGGTTTCGTTGCGCTCTACCCATCCAACGGAACCAAAACAAAAACGCCGCCCGGAATTGGGCGGCGTTTGGATTCGGTAGTGCAGAGGTAGTTGTCGATTATTCTACACGGAAATTCGAAATCTTCAATTCCGGTAGCCGGGATCGATGCGATCGAGTTTGCGCAATAGCGGCGGCCACACCAGATTGGTCGAGCGCAATTCCGCACGGTCGGGATTGGCGAACAGCTGCTCGTTCTTGTCGATCACGGCCTGTTCGATCGGGTAGGCGGTCGGCCCCAGCATGCGGGTGCGCACCTGCATCGTGCAGGCCCGCTCCAGATGGTACATGCGCTCGAAGGCGGAGGCGACCGAACGGCCGACCGTCAGCGTGCCGTGGTTGCGCAACAGCATGTGGTTCTTGTTGCCGAGGTCCTTCTGCAGCCGCGGGCGTTCGTCATGGTCCAGCGCCACGCCTTCGTAATCGTGATAGGCGAGGTCGTGGGTGACGAATTGCGCGGTCTGGTTCATCGGCAGCAAGCCCTCCATGCAACTCGCGACCGCCGTCCCGTCAGGCGTGTGCAGATGAAGCACGCAGCCGGCATCCTCGCGCACCTCGTGGATCGCCGAATGGATGGTGAAGCCCGCCGGGTTGATGCTGTATTCGCTTTCGCTGAGCTGGTTGCCGTGCAGATCGACCTTCACGAGGCTCGACGCCGTGATTTCCTCGAACATCAGGCCGTAAGGGTTGATCAGGAAGTGATGGTCGGGGCCCGGCACGCGCGCCGAGATGTGGGTGTCGACCAGATCGTCCCAGCCATACAGCGCGACGAGGCGATAGCAGGCGGCGAGATTGATGCGCTGGTTCCACTCGGCGTCCGTCATGCCGGACGGAACTTGCTTCAGGCGAGCTTCGGCTGGCGACATGGCGCGCTTTCTCCGGAAAAATTGTTGATTTTCAAGAAGCGAGCCTAGCCCTGTGCCGGACCGGCAGCAAGGCGCACGTCCCGCGTGGCAGTCATGCTATCGCGGCGATGCGCCGTTACGGCGCCGGAATTGCCAGCAGGGTCGAGATGCCGCGGCCGCGGATATCGTAGACGCGAGCGAATACGACGTCGTCGCGCTTGATTTCCACCATGACGGGCGCGGTGAGGCCCTTGCAGTAGAACTCGCCCAGCGTCATCGCGAAGTCGGCGGACTGGCTGTCCCAGCCGATCGTGTAGTCGGGGCCGAGCGCCACCTGCGCCGGGCGCTGCGGGCCGCACACCGCGACCTTCCATTTGCGCCCCTGCGGCGGCGATTCCTGCCGCTCGACCAGCTCTTCGCGCAGGCCATCGGACGCCTGTTTCAGCGCCAACCCCCAATAGTCCAGCATGAAGTAATTATCGGCGCCGCGAACGGTGCCGGCGATGTGGTTGAAATGGGTGTATTCGTACGGGTGCAGGCGGATCATCTCGCTGAGCGGCAGCAGCAGGCCGAACATGAACACTGCCAGCGCGGCGGGTTGCCAGCGCCGGTGATTGTCCTTGAGCCAGTTCATGCCCCAGGCGAACGATACGCCGGCGAGCACCGCCATCGGCGGGATGACGAAAACGAAATGCCGGATGCCGTTGTAGAGCGCCGGCCGCTTCACCATCGCGATCACCAGCGGCAACGTCGCCGCCAGCGTCAGCATCAGCAAGATGGTCTTGCGGCGGGCCGAGACGTCGGCGCGCGACAGCGACATGAAGGTGCCGACGACGCCGGCTATCAGAAGCGCGAGCAATATTTCGGGAAGCTGCAGCGCGAACAGCGTCGGCAGATAGGACCACGGCATATCCGGTACCGAGACCAGCGCGCCGTCGAACATTTCCTTCCACGGCTTTTCGAAGAAGTGCGAGAAATAGGTCAGCGCCTTGAAGGGATGGTCCGCCTCCATGATCGACCACGGCCACACCAGGCCCATGATCAGGTAGCCGAGCACGAGGCCGGGCAGCAGCACGTACATGACATGGCCGAAGCGGCGGATCGCTTCGCGCGCGCCTTGCGTGCGGACTTCATCGATCAGCAGCGGGACGAAGCCGACCAGCGCATAGACCAGCGCCAGCCCGCCGAGAATCCGGCAGCCGATGGAGAGGCCGGCGCCGACGCCGACGATCAGGATGGTTCGCGGCGAGGGGGCGGGATATTCCTCGGCGAGCCGCACCAGACCCAGGATCAGGATGATCATCGAGACGGCAAACGGCGCGTCCTTCGGGTTCATGAACATGTGCCCGTAGAAGGTCGGGCACAGCGCCAGCAGCAGCAGCGTCGCGAATCCGGCAAGCGGGCCGCCGACGCGCCGCGCCAGCCGCCACGTCACGGCGAGGCCGATCAGGCCGACGAAGGCGCCGAGCAGGCGGCGCGTTTCAAACAGTTCGAGCGGGATGATCTTGTGCAGCAGCGCCGCCGCCATGTCGAAGCCGCCGCCATACATGTAGAGATTGGCGAACGACAGCGCGCCGGTGTCCTTGAAGCCTGAGCCGTACATCCGCAGCAGCAGGTCGGCATATTCGGCGTGCGTGTAGTCGTCCCAGCCGAGCCCGTAGTCACGGAAGGTCAGGCCCGCGACAATGGTGACCACCGCCAGCACCAGGATGGCAAGGTCGTCGCAGGTCCGCTCCACCGAGCGCCGCACGGGCGTGTCGAGGGCAGAAGTCGTGATCGATGACATGGCGATTGATAACCCGGTCCCCTATGGCCCAGCTTGGATGTTCTTGAGCCTCATTCCCCGGGCACCCATATAGCGTAGTTCCATTTCCAAGTAATTGGGAATTGTGGCACTAAATCCCTGATGCAATGCAACAAAAGGGCATTATTTTGTAGAAGGTAAAACTACGGGCGGCGGGCTGAACGGTACCTGAATGGCATGAACCATCCGTCACCGGAGTGCTGCAACCCGACGCCGTCGTTATGGAACTGCGGACGCAATTGGCGGTTGGCGGTGCGGACAATATGACGGTATCGTGGCGTGGGGCGGCTTGCGAGCGTTTCGGGCGCGGCTGAGGGGTTAGTTCAATGACGTTCGTGATGTTGCTCGCCGGGATCGGCCTTGTTTTGGCGGGCCTGTTGGCGACCGGCTATGGAATCTCGATCAAGGAATTCAGTACCGGCAACACGCTCATCATCACCGGTGTGATGGCTGTTTGTACCGGCGCGATGATGCTTGCGCTCTCGATGGCGGTCAGGGAGCTGAAGACGATCGCGCGCCGGCTTGGCAATGGCGTGCCTGAAGCGCGCGGGGAGGCCAAGTGAGGCCATGATGCGCCCGGTGCCTTCCGTCGCCGCGACGCGGGATTCCGTCCCCGCCAATGGCGGTTTCCCGGCCGACGAGCAGCTGGGCGGTCCCGGGTCCTTCTCTTCACCGGCACCGCCGGCTTTCACTCCACCGGCACCGCCGCCGTGGCAGAATGAGGCCGTCCTGCGCGATCATCCGATTCCGGAACCGATGCATCCCGAACCGCCACCATCGGCTTCGAAATCGAAGCGCAATTTGCTGTTTTCATCGACGTCGCGAAAGGAGCGCGAGCGCGCCCAGGCGCGGTCTGGCGAGGCGCTGCCGCCGGATCTGTTGTCGTCGGACCTTCGCCCCAGGCCGCCCTCCGTGCCGGTCGAAACGGCCGAACCACAGCCGGCACCGTTCGACGATGGCTGGCCGAAGGCGGGACGCGCAAGGCCCGGTGAAATTTCGCCGCCGTGGCGCGGCGGCCGCATGCCTCCGACGCTCGCAGAAGCCAATGGCGGGCCGGCACGGCCTGAGGATCAGCGCGAGGTGACGGTGCTGAAATCGGGCGTTGTCGATGGCATGGCCTATTCGCTTTATTCCGACGGTTCGATCGAGGCCCAGATGCCGGAAGGGATGATGCGCTTCGCCTCGATCGATGAATTGCGCGCGCATCTCGACCAGCGCACCTAGCAGACTGCTAGAACCCGCAATACTTGCCGCGAAGCCCGGTCTTGAAAATAAAGCGCCGCCGTTCTTGTCAGTTTCCCGGCACTTCGTTCATATTCGCCAAGTCGTATGAGATTCTGCCGATGTATAGGCGCGGTCGGATACTGTCCGAACCGTAGCGCCGACAGAGGCATTCGTGATCCCAAAAGGTTGAGCCATGACCGATTCCGCCGGCAAGACGCCCGTCGAACTGACCGCCAATATCGTATCGGCCTATCTCAGCAACAATCCGACCCAGGCCTCGGAAATTCCGAACCTGATCAGCCAGGTCCATGCCGCGCTGATGCGGGTGTCGAGCGGCCGCCCCGAGACGCCGCTGGAGCCGGCCAAGCCGGCCGTGTCGGTGAAGAAGTCGATGACCCCGGAATATCTGGTCTGCCTCGAGGACGGCAAGCGCTTCAAGTCGCTGAAGCGCCATCTGCGCACGCAGTACAACATGACGCCGGAGCAATACCGCGACAAATGGGGCCTGCCGCCGGATTACCCGATGGTGGCGCCGAACTACGCGGTGGCGCGTTCACAGCTCGCCAAGAAAATGGGCCTCGGCCAGCAGGCGCGGAAGCGGAAGTAGTTCCCGTCATTGCGAGCGAAGTGACTTGTCCCGCCGTAGCTTCAGCGAAGGCGGAAGCAATTCATCTCGCGGCATAAACGTTCTATTACGAAGCCGCGGCCAGCGTCTCGCGCGCGTCGGAGCGGATGCGCTCGACCATGGAGCGCAGGCCGTTGGAGCGCTGCGGCGTCAGATGGTCGCGAAATCCGAATTCGTCGAATACGGCGAGCGCATCCGTTGCCAGGATCTGCTGCGGCGTGCGGCCGGAATAAAGCGTGAGCAGGATCGCGATCAGGCCGCGCACGATGTGGGCGTCGCTGTCGCCCAGATATTTCAAGCCGCGGTTCGCCGTTGCCGCTGCGGTCGATCTGCCTGGACAGCCAAACCTGGCTGACGCAGCCATTGACCTTGTTCTCGGCTGAATGCTCGGCCTCAGGCATCGGATCAAGCATCCGGCCGAGTTCGATGACGTACCGGTAGCGGTCGTCCCACTCCTCCAGCAGCTCGAAATTGTCCCTGATTTCGTCGATCGTCATCTTGGCCCGCGTCGGTTTCCTTGACGTCCTATATAGGATGCGGACTGAACGAAAGCGACGGAAATGGAACCGGTTCCGTGGCCTTATTTTGAGGCCAACGGCGTCGGCGGCAGCCGCCATTCGATTGCCACATCGTCTTCCGTCAGCGCATCGGTGGGCGGCGCGGCCGCGGCCCCGGTTTCGGCGTCGTCGCCGATCGAGCTGGTATGGTCGGGTTTCTTTTCCGGGACGCTGGGATGGTCGGGTTTGGTGATGATCTTGTACAACTGGCGGGCGCCATCCTGGGCGCGCTGGCCGATCACGGTCGCGGCCTGACCGCCGACCTCGCAGGCCGCCGGCTGGCGCTTGCAGAACTGGCCCATGTCGGAGACGGCGGCGGTTGCAGCCGATACGGCTTCGGACGCGCCGATCTGCGGAACCTTGTCCGATTCAGGCGTCTTTTCCCTGGGCAACAGCACGAGCACCAGCCCGAGCCAGAATGCCATGCGAAGCAGAAAAAACATCTCGCGACCCCGGTCGTCTCTTATGGTTGTGTTGCGGTTAAACCGCAGCTTTGTTCCTGACTAACAGCCGTCGATAAATCGGAAGTGTTTGCATTGAGGTAAAGTCGCCGAAAATTCGCTGAAAATTGCAATGATTCGATTCGGCGTAAATTTTCGATTGATGACCACCACCGCGCGAAGAGTTCGTGCCGTTCGCGCATCCACCATTTCGAAACCATAGATCGATGCGGCTCTAAACCTGTCGTTCACCATCCGGGCCGAATGAGCGTCGTGCGAGGCGGGAAACGCCGGCGAATGCACGGTGTTGGTCGGTCGCTCCCGGCGCCTTAGCGTTCGCTTAAGTTCGCTCTGACACGGTGGCGCAAAGATTGAGGGGGCGTTCCGGCGCGTCTGTCTGACGAACAAGCCGAAGCGCGAGAGCCGTGACTGTTTTGAGTATCATCCGCGATTGTCTCGATGCCCTGCTGCATCCCTCGGCGCGATATGATGCGTTGACGCGCGCGCGTCACCGCGCATTCATGGCGCCGCGGCTGCTCGGCAGCCTGGTGGCGCTAGCGGCTTTTCCGATCTATCTGGCAATGCGCGGGGCGCCGACGGCGCTCGAGGTCGCGGCCTTCGCCTGGCTGATCGCACCCATTCTGTTGTCCTGGTTCCTGTCGAGCACCGGCCGCTACGAAGGTGCGCATATTCTCTCCGCGCTGGCGCTGGCGGGCCTCGTCATGATGGTTGCCATAACCACCGGCGGCATCGAATCATTCGCCGCGGTCTGGCTCATCGTCGTTCCCCTGGAAGCCGCGCTGTCGGCCTCGCGCCGCGTGGTCGCGTTTGCTTCCGCGCTGGCGCTGGCATGCGTCGCCTTGCTGATCGCGCTCGGACATTTTCACTTCCTGCCGGTGCCGGAGACGAACGCGGCCCTGCGCGGCGTCCTGATGGGAGCCGGGGTGGCTTCCGCGACGCTCTATGCGGCAGGACTGGCCGTCAGCGCGGAATCGCTGGCGCGCACCTCCGTGGCGCTGCTTTATGTCGAGGAAGACCGCTATCGCTTGCTCGCGCGAAACATGAGTGACGTGATTTCGCGTCACAACCGCAGCGGCGCCGTGGAATTCATCTCGCCGGCGGTGGAAGCCATGCTCGGCACGTCGGGTGCACGCCTTACCGGCCATGGCCTGTTCGACCGCGTCCATGTCGTCGACCGTCCGGCCTACCTCACGGCGCTGTCGGATGCCGCGCGCGGCAGCGAGCAACGCGTCGAATTCCGTCTCCGCCGCGACGCGGCTCGCGGCCAGAGCCTTTCCGCCGATTTCATCTGGGTCGAGATGCGTTGCCGGCAGCTCGAGCAGGTTTCGACCGAGGCCGATGTCGTCGCCGTGATGCGCGACGTCACCGACCGCAAGGTCCAGGAGCAGGCCCTCGAACTGGCGCGCACCGCCGCCGAGCAGGCGGATGCCTCCAAGACCCGGTTCCTGGCCACCATGAGCCATGAATTACGCACGCCGCTGAACGCCATCATCGGCTTCTCCGAGATGATCGTGCATGAAGAGGCGATGATGCTCGATGCCGCGCGCCGCAAGGAATACGCGCAGTTGATCAACGATTCCGGACAGCATCTCCTGTCGGTCGTCAACGGCATCCTCGATATCTCCAAGATGGAAACCGGCAATTTCGAAATTTCGCCGGAGCCGTTCGCGCCGCGCGCGGCGCTCCTGCATTGCTGCAATTTGCTGGCGCTGAAGGCGCGGGACAACGGCGTCGATCTGATCACCCGCGCGGCAGAGGATTTGCCCGTGATGAATGGCGATCCCCGCGCGTTCAAGCAGATCGCGCTGAACCTCGTCGCCAACGCCATCAAGTTCACCGAGCGCGGCGGCAGCGTGACGGTTTCCGCCGCGGTCGAGGGATCGCGGCTGATGCTGTGCGTCACCGATACCGGGGTCGGGATCGACGCCGAGGATCTCGCACGGATCGGCGATCCGTTCTTCCAGGCCGGCAAGACCTATCAGCGCAGGCACGAAGGCACCGGGCTCGGCCTGTCGATCGTGAAGGGTCTGGTCGGATTGCATGATGGCGAGATGAACGTGCAGAGCACGATAGGCGAGGGCACCACGGTGACTGTAACCTTGCCGCTTGACTTTGCGCCGCTGCTGACGCCTTCAAACAACGTCGCACCGCTGAAACCGGCGCTGCGATCCGGATCACAGGATCAAGTCCATCAGGTGAAGAAACGTGCCTAGGCGTATTGACGACGATGACGAGATGCCGCGCCGCCGCCGGCGCGGCGCGAAGGCGGCTGCGATCGAAGCGGAAGAACAACGCGGTCTCGTGATGCGTATTTTCCTGCACAGCCCGAAAGACGTGCTTGCAGGCCTGCTCGCCGCTGCCGCGATCTGCGCCATCCTCACCAATGCGCTGTTCCTGCAGGCCGGGCGCCATCCCTCGCCGATGTTCGGTTCGGTGGTGACGTTGTCGGCGCCGCAAGCCGCCGTCGTGAACCCGCTGCCGCGCCCGCGCCCGGTCGAACTGACCTCGAGGCCGGTCGAGGACGAGCCGCCGGAAATCAGGCCAGTGGAGGCGAGGAGCGCTGATCCCAGACACGTCGAGATCAGGAGCGGCGATTCCAGGAGTGATTCCAAAAACCCTGACCCCAAACACCCTGACCCAATGGCCAATCTGGTGGTCAAGTCGACCGGTGCGCCCATTGCTGTGCCCGCGCATGTCGCGCGTCCGCCTGCACCGATTCCGGCCACCGCGCAAAGCGCCGGCGCGCGCCGCGTGGCGGCGGTGCAGCGCGCGCTCACCCAATATGGCTACGGCCAGTTGAAGCCGACCGGCGCGGTCGGCGCGGACACGCAGGCCGCCATCTCGAAATTCGAGCGCGACCGCAAGCTCCCGGTGACCGGCCAGATGTCCGATCGCCTGGTCAAGGAGCTCGCGGCGATGATCGGGCATCCGATCGACTAGCTTCCGCGTGGTCGCTGTCCTATCGTCGTCTCATGCGATTGAAATCATCTATCTGGGTGGCCGCTTATCTGCGCCGCTGCCAGACCGAGGGCGTCTTTGGCGCCGTGCGCAAGCGCGGGGCGGAGGAGGCGGGGGCGGTGTTCGTCAAGGTGGCGCTGCTCGACGGCAACGCCATGCTGTATGCACCCGCGCCGCAGACCGTCTATGACGAGAGCCGCCCGGCCGAGCGGCTGTTCGCGCCGTCCTCGCCGCAACCGGTGCCGGAGCAATCGGTCGAGGAGCGCCTAGCCAAGGAAATCCGCTTCGATCCCGACGCCTGGATCGTCGAGACCGAGGACCGGGCAGGGCGGCATTTTCTGGATCTGGCGAAGGCTTAGCCAAAGCGTTTTCGAGCGAAGTGGATACCGGTTCGCGTCAAGAAAACGCGTCAAACAAGAATCGCCGCGCGCTAGCGCTTCGAACCGTCGGTGCCGGTGCGAACGGCCGGCGCTGTTCCAGGCTGTACCGAGGGTCGGGTTTGCGAGTTCACCATGCGCGCGCGATGGCGCTCGTCGTCGTAGAGCGCGGCGCGGTATTTGGCGCGGGTGACCGCCATGGTCGAGCCGCGCCATGCCGCCAGCATCACCAGCGCCGATCGTTCGCTCAAGCGGTCGTAGAGCCGCGACAAACGATAGACATTATGCACGGATGAACCGAACTCGGGATTGAGGAACAGCAGCACGCGCTGGAACGCGGCGCTCGGCATGTCCAGCGCGCGTGCGGCGCAGGCCAGCGGCTCGCCACCGGGATCGTGCACCACCTGTTCGGCAATCCGCTGCGGCAGGATCAGGGCTTCGCCGAGTTCGAGCGCAAAATTCCCGGTGTCTTCGGCGAATGCGGCCATCTCCAGGATATGGAGCGCGCGCGCGGCGCGGGCGGCGGGAATTCGCGGCGAGGCTTTCAGCGGCGTGTCGGCGATATTGTGCAGGATCAGCGCGCGCTCGCTGGCGCCCGCCGCGAAGAACATGTCGCTGATTTCGGCAGCGTCGTTGGGCCGCATCGCCAGCGTGGATGCCATTCGCAACTGCGCTTCGGTCGGCGGCTTCGCCACGGGCTCGCTGGCCGGAGCAGCGGCAATCGGGGCTGCGAGCGGCAGGTCCTGGCCGGGATGCGAACGCCGCAGCCCGAGCTTGTCCATGATTTCGGCCGGAGTCGCCGGATAGATCGCGAGCCGCGCCCGCACCGCGGCGCGGGTAGCGTCATCGACCTGGTCGATCAGGCGAGACGTCAGTTCGATGAACTGCCGTTCCTCGTCGGCGGAATGGGCGCTGGTCTGGACATAGAGGTCGGTCAGCACGCGCAGCAAGGTCGGCCTGATATCGACGCCCTCGCGGCGCGAGAGCGTCATCAGTCCGTCAAATCCTGGAAACAATGGAGCTGCGGTCATGGTGTACGCGACTTCGGTAATCCCTCGCGTCAGCCTACGCACCGCACTTTAAGAGTTGGTTAAGGAAAACAGCCCGTGAAGAAATCCGATAAAATGCGAGCTTTCGGGGGCCCAGGCAGCCCCGGCACCCGTAACTGTACCACCTGCAAAAATTAAGATGCCGTTAACCACGTTCTGTTCTGAATAATGGCATGTCGCCGGCCGGATCGTGTCCGTGCGGCAATGAGAGAGAACACGAATTATGGGCACCATCATTGAATTTCCGGCGGATGCGGCTTCGCGGCGGCTGGGCTCAACCATGGATGGCGCTCCACGCGATGGTCTGGGAACCGTGCTGATCCTTCCCGTTGTCCGCATCGAACGTGAAGCCGGCGAAGCCGGCGACGGGCGCGGGCCGGAAGAGGGGACGGCGCCCGGTCGCCGTCGCCGTCGGCGCCCCTGAACGACGGACCTTTGAAATGCCGGTGCTGTGCCTCCCGATCCGGACCACCGGGCTTCGGTCGCTCCCGGCGCTCATGCTGCTCGTGGCAAGCGCGGTGCTCGGCGGCTGCAGCGGCGGCGATTTCGGCCGCACCCGCGCCGATATGCGCAACGACGACATGCATCGCTGGCTGGGCGCCGAGGCCACGGCCAGTATCGGCCTCAAGCCGTCGCACTTCCAGCTCACTGAAAACGAGCGCCAGCTTCGCGATCTCGCCTATCCCCTGATCGAGCCGCCGCATTCGCGCCCGGCCTGGAAGAGCGTGTTCGGCGATTACCAGCCATTGCCCTCGCCGTGGCGGCAGAAGGTGGTGTTCGACCGCACCACCTACGGACGCGCGTTGATCGACGAGCCGCACCGCTCGCACACCTCGCGTTATCAGCAGTTGATCGAGGACGTCCGCAACGACATCACGCGGTTCGAGCCGTTCTTTGCCTCGGCTGCGCGCGTCATCGAACTCGACCGCAAGCGCAGCGCCAGCCTGAAGATGGTGTCGGAACTGTCACCGCGCGAACAGGCCGATGCGATCGCCCGCATGGAAGAGAACACGCTGATCGTGCAATGGGTCCAGCAATGCCTGGAGCGGCGCATTTCATCGTATCGCTGGGCGCTGGAGCGGCTGGTGATCCAGGCGCCCGATACGATCGCGGCCGACGCCGACCGCCTGATCGGCGAACTCGCCGCGCAAACCGCCAATCCGCCGGTCGCTGCCCAGCCGGTGATCGGGCGGGCAGTGACGGTAAAGGGCTGAATTGCGCCGATTGCCCCAGCCGCGACGCTGACGGAGCGGCGTCACACCGTTCAGACCCGCGGCATGCAGTTTGGTTCGTCCCGCGCAAGGGATTCAGAATTTGGTGCCGACATATCTGAGGCGGCTTATGTCGGATTGTCCCTGCTCGGGGAATTCGAGCGTCGGCGTGACATGGCCGACGAGTATGCCGGGTGTCACGGCTGTCTTGATGTACTTCGTCTCGCCCGCTGCCAATCGGAACGTAACCGCATTTTCGACCTCGGTTGCCGTAGTTACGGCGTATTGCCCCGGGGGACGGTCGACGTAGGAGAAGCCGCCGGGCACCGATCTGCCGACGACTTCATTGTTCATCCGGATCTCGGGTTGAACAGCCGATCCCGCAAACTCACCCGGCCGCGTGAAGTAGACACGGCCGTAACCCGGCTTCAATGCCGGGATCTGCAAGGGCGGCTCATCGAGGCCGCGCGGACTCGCGCAACTCGCCAGCAAAAATCCCACAAGCACAAGGGGCAGCGCCCCGACTTTTGACTTCATATGCCCCCGTCCCAATATTGGAAAGCGCCCAGTTCGAAATCGACGGCAAACAACGAACCGCTGGCAATTGCCTCGCTGTTTCCTCGCCCCACGGGCTCAATTAGGCATACTCGCTTGGGTTGTTCAACGTTTTTTGCTCCGCGCGATCTCTGCGTCCGCGCGATAGACCGTCTTCACCGCTTGCCCTTCGGCGCAGGCGCCGGCGCGGGCGGCGGCGGTTCGGGTTGCTTGGCCGGCGGCTCGGTCTGCAATGTGCAACGCGATGCCGCGAGCGAGGCCTGCGCCTGCGGCATCAACCCGGGCTCCGGCGCCAAGGCCTTCAGCACGATCAGGCCGGTTGCGCTGGGGGAGTCGATGATCAGCCGGTCGGCGGCGGTGACTTCCTCATCTTCCGGCAATGCCGAGTGCTGCTCTTCCGTCATCAGGTCGAGTTCGATCACCTTGCGGCCGGCTGAACGGTCGTTGATGGCGTAATAGGCGACCTCGTTGCGCGTGTAGAACGACACCGAGGTATAGGCCTGGCTGACCGGCACCGTCAGCTTGAGCGGTCCACTGGTGAGGTCGTAGCGGCAGATCGCGACCGCAAAGGCCGGGTCCATGAACGGCATCGGCGCGTTGTTGGGCTCGGCGAGCGGAAGGGCCGTGACGGCATTCTCTTTTGTCATCGGCGTCAACCGCGAATAGGCGTCCTGGGTGGCAATGCGCGGCAGCGCCAGCACGCTGACGAGATGCACCACGCCGCCCAGCAGCACGCCCGCGATGATGGTGAATGCGAGCCGGATCATGGGCAGCCTACCGTCGTGATGGAAGGCATCGGCGCATCGCGCTGGGTCCGCGTCGCGACGCCAACCGGCGTATCGTAGAGCCGCAGCATCAGCGCGTAGCGCTCGATACCGCCGGTCGGCAGCCAGTTGCCGGCCCGCGACCGTGCCGCCACGCGGATCTCGAACCCACCGTCGGAGCCGCGGACGATTTCCTGGCTGGTGAAGCCGTAGCGCTGCAGCGAATTGGCGACCAGGTGGCCCTTGCGGTCGAACAGGGTCAACGTCCAGAACCGGGCCGCCGGCGTCACCCCGCTGACCACCACGTCGCAGCGCCCGTCGAGCGGCTTGTTCTTGTCGTCTGCCGTGGCCGAGAAGGCGATGCCGTCGCCGGTGCCGATCGGCAATTCGCCGTTGCGGGCGATCGATGCGCGCGAATAGGGGTCGACCTCGGCGGAGCCGCTCCTGGGCCGCGCCGTCCAGGCGCCGATCGTGAGCGTGCCGAGATCGGTGCCGCGCGTCGCCGTCATATAGGTCGAGCCGAGACCGACGGCCGTGGCAAGCGCCAACGCCAGCAAGGTGATGAAGATCAGCCGCACAGGCCAGTGCTCCGAAATCTCACGGCATCATATTCCGGTTGAATCGGCTTCATCCGAAACCTGAAGCGCTTCTTGTTGTGTGAGCATGTCGGCGCAGACGCCTCGCATCTGCTCCGAGGAAAGCCGGTTAACATTCTGCCGGATCATGCCTTTTAATTCTTCCGCTGCGCCGGTGCAGGCTGGTCGCCTGCGGCTGCGATATAGTTCTCGGGGAAGGCCAGCGCGCCAGACGTGACCGGCTTGCCGGGCTGCTTCTGATCGTTGGACGAGGTCTTGCCCGCGGCCTTGCCGGCCTCGTCGAGCAGTTTTTCGATGCGCACCAGAATATCCGCGCCGCGCTTGGTCAATACCGGCGGCGGTCCCGGCTTGGTCTCCAGCACCCGTGCTGCACCGTTGGCCGCGTTGGCCGCGACGCTGGGGGGCAAGGCGGACTGCGGCAGTTTCGTGCCCATGCCGACGCCGGGGATTTCCTTCACCTCGACGCCCTCATGGGCAACGAGCATGATGTCGTGCCAGGTTTGCGCGGGCAGAGAACCGCCGGTCATGCGGTTGGTCGGCGAGTAGTCGTCATTGCCGTACCAGACCGCGCAGGTGAAATTGCCGGTGTAGCCGACGAACCAGGCATCGCGGTAGGCGTTGGTGGTGCCGGTCTTGCCTGCGGTCGGAATACCGTCGAGCGCGGCGCGGCGCGCGGTGCCCTCGCTGACGACGTGGCTCATCATCCAGGCCATGTCGGCGGCGACGGAGGCGGGAATGGCCTGCACCGGCTTCTTGCCGTCGCGGTCGAAGCGCCAGACCAGTTCGCCGGCGCCGGTGCGCACTTCCAGTACCGCGTGAGGTTTCACCGACTTGCCCTTGTTCGGGAAGGTCGCATAGGCGACCGCGTGTTCGAGCACGGTGACTTCGTCGGAGCCGATCGGCATCGACGGCGTATCCGGCAGCGGCGCCGTGAGGCCGAACCGGCGTGCCACCTCGGTGATCTTGACGCGGCCGGCCTTGGCGGGGTTCGGCGACTTGCCGCCCAGCAAGATCGACAGCTTCACCGGTACCACGTTGATCGAGCGGGTGATCGCCTGGGTCAGCGTCACCGAGCCGGAATAGGAGTGGCCATAGTTCTGCGGGCACCAGTTGCCGATGCAGACCGGACCGTCGACTATTTTTGAGTTCGGGGTGAACCCGTTCAATAGTGCCGTGGTGTAGACATAGGGTTTGAACGAGGAGCCCGGCTGCCGGTAGGCGTCGGTCGAACGGTTGAACTGGCTGGCGCCGTAGTCGCGGCCGCCCACCATGGCGCGGACGCCGCCATCGAGATCGGCGACCACGGTGGCGGCCTGGGTGGCGTGATAGTCCCGGCCGAACTGGCGGAGCTGGTTTTCGACCGCGTCCTCGGCCGCGCGCTGCACGTTCATGTCGATCGCGGTGCGGACCACGAAGACGCGCTCGGTATAGGATTTCGGGAAGGTGTCGACCAGCTTGCGCATCTCGTCGAAGGCGTAGTCGAGATAGTAGTTCGGCGAGTTCTCGTCGCGGCGGTCGACGGCGACCGCCGGATTGCGCCGGGCACCGAACACCTGGCCCTCGGTCATGAAGCCGGCATCGACGAGGTTGTCGAGCACGACGTTGGCGCGGGCGCGGGCGGCGGGCAGGTTGATGTGCGGGGCGTATTTGGTCGGCGCCTTGAACAGTCCGGCCAGCATGGCGGATTCCGCGAGATTGACGTCGCGCACCGACTTGTTGAAGTAGAAATGCGCCGCGCCGTCGACGCCGAAGGTGCCGCCGCCCATATAGGCGCGGTCGAGATACAGTTTCAGAATTTCGTTCTTGGTGAGGCGCGTCTCGAGCCAGATGGCCAGGAAGGCTTCCTTCACCTTGCGCTCGATGGTGCGTTCGTTGTTGAGGAACAGGTTCTTCGCCAATTGCTGCGTGATCGACGAACCGCCCTGGCGCACGCCGCCGGCCTGCGCGTTGGTCACGAGCGCGCGCGCGGTGCCGGCGATGTCGATGCCGAAATGGTCGTAGAACCGGCGGTCTTCGGTGGCGAGCGTCGCCTTGATCAAATTGTCCGGAAAGTCTTCCAGCGGGATCGAGTCATTGTGCTTGATGCCGCGGCTGCCGATCGGATTGCCGTAGCGGTCGAGGAACTGCACCGCGAGATCGGATTTCTTCAGCCAGTCGTCATCGGCGGTTTCGCGAAACGCCGGAACCGCAAGCGCCAGCATCACGATCAGGCCGCCGAGGCCGATGGTGGCGGCCTCCGAGAACGGTTCGATGAACACCCAGCGCTTCCAGCGACCGACATAGAAGCGGTCCATGAAGGTGGAGTAGCGCTCGTACAGTTCGCGCAGGCCCTTGCCCGACGAGAACAGCGTCGAATCGATGCGCGCATCCAGATCCAGAAAGTAGTTCCGGATCTTCTGCTTCCATTGTGGAGGTACGATCTGGCGCACCGGGATCCTGGTCGTTCGAAACGCTCCGGCGCCCGGCCGGGCGCTGTCGAGACGTCATGCTTTGATGTTGCGGCAAACCCAAGGCGCTTTTGGGACGCCTGGCGACTCGCAATTGTTCTATCCGAGCGGGGGCTATAAACCAATGCTCTCGCTCACCATTTTGATGGTCAGCCCTAACGCGTTCCCGCCCTTTTTTGAGCCCGTATTCAGCCCGCTTGCGCCTGGGTTGCCGGACCTCCTAGAAGGGCTGCAGCCGAACTCGAGCCGTAAATCATCCGACTTCATGACCGCGCCACCCAAGCGAGCTTCCAGCCAGGAGGGATTCTTCTGGAAAACCAAGACGTTGGAAGAAATGTCCAGCGCCGAATGGGAAAGCCTGTGCGACGGCTGCGCGCGCTGCTGCCTGGAAAAGCTCGAGGACGAGGATACCGGGAAAATCTACTTCACCCATGTTTCCTGCAAGCTGCTGGATTCGGGGCTATGCGCCTGCAAGGATTACCAGAACCGTTCCGACAAGGTTCCGGATTGTGTCCGCCTGACACCCGAGAACGTCCGCACCCTGAACTGGCTGCCGCCGAGCTGCGGCTACAAACTGGTCGCGGAGGGACGCGATCTCTATTGGTGGCACCCGCTGATTTCGGGCGACCCCAACACCGTGCATGAAGCGGGGGTTTCGGTGCGCGGCAGGGTGCTTGGCACCGAGGACGAGATCGCCGACGAAGACCTCGAAGATCACATCGTGCAATGGCCGGCATTGTTGCCGAAACGGGCGCGGCTGAAGAAGCGGCCCTGAATGGCTGCGCTTCCTTCCGCCGCAGCCACTTGCAGCTTTTCATCTGGCCGTCAAAGCGCTAGGGTAGTTGTATATTCGAAGCCAAACATCTTTAAGCTTTGCGCTCAATTTCGATTTTTCAGCGAGATGTCCCTCAATTTTTGAGGTGCCCCGTGAATACTGGTCCGGTTCAGCCGATACCGACGGACGACGATAACGGACCGCCCGAGCCGATCTCGGCGCTTTGCCCTTCCGGCGGAAGCTATCGCGCGATGGTGTTTCATATCGGCGTGCTTTGGCGCCTCTGTGAGACGGGACTGCTGCAGAACATCAAGCGAGTGTTTCGGGCGGCTCGATCACGGCCGGCCAGTTGGCGCTGGCCTGGCGCGGCCTCAGCTTCGGACCCGATAGCGCGCTGCGCAAGCATTTGGACTCCGATCTGAAGCCGAAGCTGCGTGTTTCCGTATTCCCAATCCGGGCTCTGACGCGAAGACGAGGGGGTCCGAACGTGGCAAAGCAACGCAAGCAGGGGGGCGGGTCGCGGCGAAGCAAGCCGAAATCGGCGGGTGAGCCCACGCCGAGCGCCCCGGAACCGGAGGCCGCGGCATCGGGCACGGCAGCGCCAGCAAATGCAGCGGCAGATGCGCAGCCCGGCACAGGGCAGGTCCCGCCCGGGAGCGCTCAAACCAAAGCCGGCAGGCCCCTGCAATTCTCGATTCCCGCGGAACTGGTCGAGCACATCCTGTTGGGCCCCATCGACGACCGCCGCGTGCTGCAGGATTCCCCGCTGTTGGGAGACGTCTGGGCAGCCTACGCGCTTGATCCGGGTGTCGTTCAGGATGTGCTGATCACGCCGCACAAAAAAACGACCGCCGCAGTGGTCGCCCAAATGATTCCGGTGGGGATAGATCTGCGCGAGCAGGAGCGCAAAGCCGAAAGTCCGCCGCCGTCGCACGCGGCAGAAAGTGAGAGCGAAGGTCGCCTATCTGCAGGGCCTCGTCGGTGCGAGGCTGTATTTCGACGAGGTGCTGCGCATCCTTGTGCCTCTGACACAATGGTGGAACCAGTCGAAGCTCCAGGAAAGAATATTGAAGATCGACCAGGCCAACCTGCGCAGGTTGCTCGAGCGCGAGCCTGACCGGCCTGGCATTGATCCGGAGAACTTTACATCGCTTGAAAGATACATTGCGCTGGCAGGGTTGATCTATTGGATCTGCAAACTCGAACGTCCGACTATTCCGGGAATTGCACCGCCCCAGCCGGTGGAGCATTTGCAGCAGCTCAAGGTCAAAGAGGCATTCCAAACCTATCAGCCCCATATCGATGAAATCATCGCGGGGATGTTCGATCTTTACGCGGTCATTCAGGCCAATCCCCACGCGCTGGCGTCGGATGACCTCGACGACAACGAAGAAGCCGGACGCGAAGGCTACATCTTTCAGGTCTCGCTCAACCGCGTCGCGGCGGCGGCGCTCGACCGATCCGTTCCGGCCGTAAAGGCCGATGCTGCGCACTCCCTGTTCAAGGTGAATTGCAAGAACATCGTTTGGGCGGTGCTCGACTCCGGCATCGATGCCGGGCACGCGGCTTTCGCCGAGCAGGACAAGCCCGACAGATCGCGCATCAGGAAAACCTTCGACTTCACGCGGATTCGCGAGATTGTCAGTAATGACGAGGAAGACATCCCGCCCGCGGAACTCGAGGAACTCGCAAAAGCCGCCGGCATCGAAACGGCCGCCGCGTCCGGCTATCTGAAGGAGATTGCCGAGGGCGCCAAGGCAAAACGTCCGATCAATTGGGGCGTCGTTGAAAAGCTGATCACGCTCAAGAATCCGCCGCCGCCGGTCAGCCCGCATGGCACGCACGTCGCGGGGATCATCGGTGCCAACGGTGAGGACACCAACCATGCCAACGGCATGTGTCCCGATATCCGGCTGTACGATTTTCGCGTGCTCGGACAATCCCTCGAAGATACCGAATTCGCGATCATCGCGGCGCTGCAATACATTCGTTACGTGAACGAGCGGCACAGCTACATTACGATTCATGGCGCCAACCTCAGCCTGTCCATCCCGCATAATGTCCGCAACTACGCCTGCGGACGCACGCCGGTGTGCAACGAATGCGAGCGGCTGGTGGAGAGCGGGGTGGTGGTGGTCGCCGCCGCGGGCAATCGCGGCTACCAGAGATTGAACACGACGGATGGCGGCGTTTTCGAAAGCTATGCCGCGTTCAGCATCACCGATCCGGGAAATGGCGAGAGCGTCATCACGGTCGGGTCCACACACGGAAACTGGCCGCATACCTACGGCGTGAGTTTCTTCTCCAGCCGCGGTCCGACCGGCGATGGCCGCCTCAAGCCGGACCTGGTGGCCCCGGGTGAGCGGGTACAGTCGTGCATCACCGGCGGCGACCACAAGGAATGGGGGCCTGAGTCCGGTACCAGCATGGCGGCGCCGCACGTCAGCGGCGCTGCCGCGATGCTATTGGCGCGCTACGAGGAACTGATCGGCCAGCCTCGCCGGGTCAAACGAATCCTGTGCGAAAGCGCGACCGACCTTGGCCGCGAGCGAAGTTTCCAGGGCCACGGCATGCTGGATGTCCTGCGTGCCTTTCAATCCATCTAGGGAGGCGGGAAATGTTCTTCAGTATGGATGTATTGCGGGCACGCAAGGGCGATTGCCTGATGCTGCACTTCGGATCGGAGAAGGATCCGCATCTGATCCTGATCGATGGCGGCCCGTCCGACGTCTACAAGCCGTTTCTCAAGCCGCGGCTGCAGAAGATCCACGAAACGCGCGATCTCGACGAACAGGAGCCGCTCCCGGTCGACGTCGTCATGGTGAGCCATGTCGACGATGACCACATCAAGGGAATTCTCGACCTGACCAAGGAGCAGCGCACCAACAGCCCGGATGTGCGCCTCGACGTGACCAGCCTGTGGCACAACAGTTTTGACGATCTGCTCAAGACCAGGCCCGATGAACTGGTGGCGGGGTTCGGCACCGCATCCGTCGCGGAGACGGCCGCGCAAGGTGAGGCGGGCATCGATTCCGGGAGCGTGCTGGCCAGCTTCGGCAAACAGATGCTCGGAGATGAGGCAGAGATCGAAGACGAGAACATGCATCAAACCGTCGAGGTGCTGTCCAGCATTCCGCAGGGCCGCACGTTGCGTGACGATGCCAAGGCGCTGGGGTGGAAGCCGAACAACAAATTCAAGGGCAAGCTTATCCTTGCGGCCAAGGCCGCGAAGCCGGTGACGCTCGGCGATTTGAAGGTGACGGTGGTCGGGCCGATGCAGCCGGAGCTTGAGGCACTGCAGGAACAGCATGACGAATGGCTGCGCGCCCAAAAGGAGAAGAAAAAGAAGTCGCCCGAAGCGGCGCTGGCGGCTTTCGTGGATGAATCCGTTCCCAACCTGTCCAGCATCGTCGTCCTCGCCGAACTCGGCGGCAAAAGCATGCTGCTGACGGGCGACGCCCGTGGCGACAAGATTCTGGAAGGCATGGAACTGGCCGGGCTGCTGGAAAAAGGCGGCAGCAAGCACGTCGACCTTTTGAAGGTCCCGCACCACGGCAGCGACAACAATATGGCGACCATCTTCTTCAAGCGGGTGCCGGCCGATCACTACGTGTTCTCCGGCGACGGCGAGCATGGCAACCCGGAACGCGCCACGCTGCAGATGCTGCTCGATGCGCGGGGGGCTGACGCCGGCTACACGATTCATCTGACCTATCCGGTCGCGGAGATCGATGCGGGACGCAAGGCGGAGTGGGAAGAGAAGCAGGCGCAGGAGAAGGCCCGGAAGAAGAAAAACCCGGCATCCAAGAAGCCGGTGCGGGAGGATTGGTCGCCCGAGAAACACGGGCTGGTCGCATTCTTCAAGAACAACCCGAAAATGGCGGCGAAGCTCTCGATCGTCGACGAGAACAAGCCGCATCTGATCAATCTGCTTACACCTGTGAAGCTCTAGACGGACGGACCGGAGATTTACGGGGGGTGGTTTCCTGAGTTGCCATCAAGGTGGCGCCGAAAGCGTCATGGTGGCTCCAAACGTCGCTCACGGAAACGCGATGATATCCTCGCGGGATGCACCCATGCGCGCAAGCGCCTGCCGCGAGGGAAATTTGCCCTCTAAGGTGCGCGCGATATGGCGATTCCATCTCGGCCGCTTCGGCCGCGCAGAACAATATTACATCGGACATGAACAAGCACCAACGGCAGGACCGCGAGCCTGCCGACCAGACGACATTGCCTGAGGATATCGGCAGCGAGCTGTCACGCATCACGACGGAGGTCATCGATGTCAGCGATGCGCCGCCGATTGCGCCGCCTGCGCCGCTGAGCCCCGACGAGGTTCGCACCATCCTGATGAGCCTGTTGCTGACGATGTTCCTGGCCGCGCTCGACCAGACCATCGTGGCGACGGCGCTGCCGACCATCGGCCGCCAGTTCAACGACGTCAGCAACCTGTCCTGGGTCATCACGGCCTATCTGCTGGCCTCGACTGCGGTGGCGCCCGTGTTCGGCACGCTGAGCGACATCTATGGCCGCCGCGTCATGATTACGGTTTCGCTGGTCCTGTTCACGGTCGGCTCGATCCTCTGCGCGGTGGCACCGAACATGCCGGTATTGATCATCGCGCGCGGCCTGCAGGGGCTCGGCGGCGGCGGCATCATGCCGGTCGTGCAGACCGTGATCTCCGACGTGGTCTCACCACGCGAGCGCGGCAGGTATCAGGCCTATTTCAGCGGCGTCTGGATGGCCGCAGGCTTGCTGGGTCCGGTGCTCGGCGGCGTGTTCGCCGAGCATCTGCACTGGTCGATGATTTTCTGGATCAACGTGCCGCTCGCCGTCGGCGCGCTGTTTCTGCTGCTGCCGAAGATGGCCAAGATCCCCGTGTTCCATCGCCGCCGCAAGGTCGACTGGCTCGGCGGCGTGCTGTTGATGGCGTCCGCCGTCGTCGTCATGCTGGTGCTGACCTGGGGCGGCAACCGGTATGCCTGGCTGTCGCCGGCGATCATGGCGATGATCGGTGGGGCCGTCGCGCTGGCGTTCGCCTTCGTCTGGCACGCGCGCAATGCCGACGAACCGTTCCTGCCGCTGCCGCTGCTGAGTGGGACTGTGGTGCCTTACGCCATGGCGGCCGGTGGCTGCGCGCTGGGCGCCATCACCGGGCTCACCGTGCACCTGCCGCTGTATTACGAGGTCGTCTATCATTTGACCGCGAGCGAAGCGGGGCTGGCGCTGATCCCGCTCGCTGCGGTTTCGACCTGCGGTGCGGCGATCGCCGGACGGACCATGGCGCGCGCCAAGCACTACAAACGTGTCGCCATCGCCGGCACGTCGGCGGCAACGATCTTTGGCGTGGTGCTGACGGTGACGACGCTGCCGCTGTGGGGATTGCTGATCGTGCTCTCGCTGTTCGCGCTCGGGCTCGGCACCACATTCCCGGTCAGCGTGGTCTCGCTGCAGAACTCGGTGGCGCGCCCGCAGATCGGCACCGTGACGGGTGCGATGAATTTCTTCCGCGCGCTGATGTCGTCGTTCATGGTCGCCGCCTTCAGCGCGATCCTGTTGATGGCGCTGGGTCCCGGCATCTCGATCGGCGAACACCGGGGGCCGGGGAACGCGATTCCGGCCGCCGACATGATCACCGCTTTCCACTATGTGTTCGGCGCCGCCACCGCGCTGCTGGCCTGTGCCGCGGTTTGCATCCTCCTCATGGAGGAGCGGCCGCTGGCCGGCCCCGCGACGCCGGCGGAGATGGCGGAGTAGCGGGATACCTTTTTCTGCGCCTTCTGCTACTTTGCATGGGGTTGTTTTGCGAGTTTTGTGTCTCGCCCCTCCGGTGCGCCGCCGGATGGCATCTGCGTGTCTAGGCTGACCGGGTGAGAAAGCGCGTAATCGCACCGCCCAGCCGGGCACTCTCCAGCGGCTCGGCAAGCGAGGCCTCCGCCGGTGCCACGACGCTATCGGGCGCATGGCCCTTGCTGCGCACCATCTCGCAGCAGGCCAGCGCGAAGCCGATCGAGAATTCCGGGTGTGCCTGCACCGAAAGCGTGGTGCCACCGGCGTAGAGCAGGCCGGCATGGGGCGTGAAATCCGAGGACAGGATCGTCGTGGCGCCCGCTGGCGGCCTGATGACCTGATCCTGGTGCGAGCAGGCGAGGGCGATATGCCTGCCATCGATCAGGCCGTTGCCGGCCGCCACATCGTAGACGTGTCTTCCCAGCCCCCAGCCTTTCTCCGACTTGCAAGCCGTACCGCCCAACGCCTGCGCGATCAATTGATGGCCGAAGCAGACGCCGACCATCGGCACCTTCTTCTGGTGCACCGTGCGCACGAACGCCTCGAGCGGCGCAATCCACTCGAACCCGTCATACACGCCGGCCGAGGAGCCGGTGATGAGAACCGCTTCCAGCCCTTCGACATCCGGCAGCGGCTCGCCGGCGGGAATGCTGACGGTATTGAAAGTGACGCTGGCGTCGGCGGCGCCGATCATATTCTCGAACATCTGCGGATACGATCCGTGAAGCTCGCGGTTTTTCGGGCTGACCAGTCCGGTTTCTATGATCGTGACATGCGGCATCGGTGATTGGCCGTCTGTTGCGTGAGCCTCAGGTCCCCGGCCGCGACACCTCGGTCTCCTTGCTGGTGATGAACTCCAGCAGCACCGGGACGCCTTCCCTGGTCTTGGCAATGCCGCGCTGGATGGCGGGGATGATGTCTTCCGGCTTCGTCACCCGCTCGCCATAGCCGCCGAACGCACGCGCCATCGCGGCGTAGTCGCCGGAAATGTCGGTGGAGCGGTATTTCTCGGTCGAGATCGGCATCACCTTCAATTCGATCGCCATGGAGAAATTGTTCAGAAGGATCGACATGATCGGGATGCGCTCGCGCACCGCGGTCTCGAAATCCATGCCGGTGAAGCCGATCGCGGCATCGCCCCAGACATTGATGCAGAGCTTGTCGGGTTTTGCGAGCTTTGCGCCCATCGCAAGGCCGAGGCCGTAGCCGAGCTGCGTGGTCTTGCCCCAGCCGATATAGGAGAGCGGTTCGACCGATTTCCAGAACGGGGACAACTGGTCGCGCGGGCTGCCGGCATCGTGGGTGATGATGGTGTTGTTGATGTCGACGGTGTGCTGAAGGTCCCACAGCACGCGGTAGGGGTTCAGCGGCGCGTCGTCATGCGTCAGCTTCGGCATCCATTTCGCCAGCCATTCCTTGTGCGAGGCCGCGATCTCGGCTGCGACCGCCTTCGAGTCGCGATCAGCCGTGACAGTCTTGCCGATCTCTTCCAATAGCGCGTCGAGGACGAGCCCGGCGTCACCGACCAGGCCGATCTTGGCCTCGACATCCTTGTTGAGATGGTTGGGGTCGAGCGTCGAATGGATGATGGTCTTGCCCTTCGGCATGGCGATGCCGAATGACGTCTCGGTGAAGGAGCAGCCGACGCCGAAGATCACGTCGGCGTCGGCCAGAAATTTCGGCACCGCGCGCGGCACGGCGAGGCCGCCCGATCCCAGCGACAGCGGATGCGTTTCCGGAAAGGACGACTTGCCGCCGAGGCTGGTGGTGACGGGGATGGCGAGGCGCTCGGCCAGCCGCCTGAGCTGCGGCCAGGCCTTGGCGTAATGCACGCCCTGGCCGGCATAGATCACCGGCCGCTTCGCCGCGACGAGGAGAGCCGCCGCTTCCTTTACATGCACGGGATCCGCGCCGTAGCGGGTGCGCAGCACCGGCGTATAGTTCAGCGGTTCCGGCACTTCCTCGTTCCACATGTCGGCCGGGATTTCGACGATCACCGGCCCGCCGCGACCGTTCTTCAGCTTGGTGAACGCGCGGCGGAAGATGTTGCAGACCTCGGTGGCGATGTTGATCGGCTCGGACGATTTCGAGAATGCCTTCATCGCCTGGCTGGAATTGAAGTTCGGGTCGATATTGGCGAGCCGGCGCGCATAGCCCATCGGCAGCACCAGCACGGGCACCGATTCGCCGTAACATTGCGCCACGCCGCCCATCGCGTTTTCGGCGCCGGGCCCATGCTGCATGCAGAACGCACCGATCGATTGCCCTGAGGTGACGCGCGAGATCGCGTCCGCCATGTGAACGCCGATGCGTTCCTGGCGCACCATCACCGGGCGGATGTCGGCGTTGGCGGCAAATTCGATGAGATGGTTGACCGGATAGCCGCAGAGGATTTCGATTCCCTCCCGCTTCATGATTTCCGCAATGGCGGCGCCGAGCTTCATGACGGTCTCTCCCCTGGATGGCAGGCCGGTTTGGTTCGGCCGATTTGCAACAGTAGGAACAGGATTTTGCGGCGCGGTAAAGCGCTGACGAAGGTTGCGTGCGGAAGTGCTGATATGCGTTTTGCCGCCTGAGGGCTCGTTCGGCAAATTACCGAGATGCCGGTCGGCGAAGAATTTTCTTGCTCCCGATACCGCAGGCCGAAGTCAAAAGTAGATCGTTTGCACCGGTTCGACGCAATTGCGTTGCGAAAACATCACAGCCGCGATCCAAGTGACGCGGCATCACATCCTTGTCATTCCCAATAGGGATTTTTGGATTACCTGTGTCGCATGCGACTGCATGAATCGCAGGACAGGAGATCTAGATGATTACGGCGCGAACACTCATTCTCGGCTCGGCGGCAGGCTTGGTCGCCATGAGCGGGGCACAGGCGGCCGACCTCCCGGTCAAGGCCAAGGCAGTCGAATATGTCAGGATCTGCTCGCTTTACGGCGCCGGCTTCTTCTACATCCCGGGAACCGACACCTGCATCAAGCTCGGCGGCTATCTGCGTGCGGACGTCACGTTCAACGGCGGCGCGCACGGCGCACCGGGCTGGAGCGGCGATCTCGGCCAGCAGAACCGCTTTCGCGACGATTTCCTTGCCCGCTCGCGCATGGCATTGACGGTCGATACCCGTACCGCGACCGAGTACGGCGTGGTCCGCACCTTCGGTCAGGGTGACTTCCAGTTCCAGAATTTCGGATCGACCAACCCGGGTCTTACGGTCGGATCGCAGGCGGGCCTGAATAGTGCCCTGCTGTCCACCGCTGGCGGCGGCTACGTTGCGGTTGAATATGTCTTCATTCAGTTCGCCGGCTTCACGTTCGGTAAGTCCGCATCGGCCTATGCCACGCCGTGGCAGGGTTTCCCGGGCAACATCAACTCGTCCCTGCTCGGCGGTCAGAATACCGACACCGGCGTCAACAACATCCAGTACACCGCCGAGCTCGGCAACGGCGTATCGGCGTCGATTGGTCTCGATGACCCGACCGTCTGGGATCGCACCGCCGTCTACAATCTGAGCATCCCCAGCGCGATCGGCGCCAACGGCACCGGATCGAATGCCTATGCCGGAACGCGCGCTCCTGAAATCGTCGGCAGAATCCGGGTCGATCAGGCCTGGGGTCTGTTCCAGGTGTCGGCCGCGGCGCATGAGATCAGCGGGTCCTACAACACGCTGGGCGCTGGCAGTGCTCCGACCACCCTGTCCGAAATCAGCGGTCACCCCGAAAACAAGTGGGGCGGCGCGGTGATGGCTGCGTTGCAGATCAAGAACATTCCGACGGGAGCGGGCGACGACATCAAGGTCGATGCGTCCTATGCAAAGGGCGCCACGAAATACGTGATCGCCACCAGCGGCACCTCGCCGAGCTTTGCGATGTTCGGCGACAGCGGCTTCGGCTACCAGAGCGTCGGTTTCGGCGCGACCACCGACGGCGTCTATATGCCCGGCGCAGGCGGCACCGGCGGTATCGCCTTGACGTCGGCCTGGGGTATCCGGGGCGCGTTCAATCACAACTGGGACCCGTACTGGTCGTCGAGCCTGTTCGGTAGCTACTCTGCTGTCCGGTATGGCGGCGGCGCGAACGACAATCTGCTGGGTGCGGGAACCACCTCGGCCAAGGGCGCTTACTGCGCTGCCTTCGCCGCCAGCCATCCGGGTCAGGCACTGGCCGGAAACGCTGCCGGCAACTACACCTGTAACCCCGACTTCAACGTCTCGCAGCTCGGCGCCAACCTCCGCTGGACCCCGGTCAAGAACCTGACGTTCACGGGCGAAGTGCAGTGGTTCCATCTCGACCAGAAGATGTCGGGCTCTTCGGTGTTCACGGCAAGCGCTCCGAAGCCGGCCGCGCTCTACGAGTTCAAGGATCAGAACACGGTTCTGCTTCAGCTCCGCGCCCAGCGTAACTTCTGAGAACGACCTTGGGGGCCGGGCGAATGCCCGGTCTCTTGTTCAACGCCGCGGCGGGATGAGGTACTACTATCTCGCTTCGCTGCGGCGGCCGAACATCGCAGCTATCAGGCCGACGATGTGATCCATGAGACGCTTCGCGGTCGCCGATATGTTCGTGACACGCGGCTCCTCGGTCTCCTCGTGCAGGAGCCCGATATGATTCCTTCCCGTTTCGCGCTTCTGCGCAGTCATGTGCCTCACTCCGCAAGACGCCGATTGGGCGACGATGAACGGGCGGGGCGCAATCGATGGTAAATTTTCCGTACCGTATGACTCCGGAGGCGCGAATTTCTTCGATCGCCTTAATCGATCGTTCAGTCTGTTCGTCAAGACCTCTTCAACCGTTCCCTCCTAGAGTTTAACGAGTATGGCGCGGTAGAATTAGCGTCGACAGGAGTTTGTCTATGCGTCGATTATTGGAACGATTTCTCGACGATGAATGCGGTGCTACCGCCATCGAATATTGCATCATTGCGGCCGGCATCAGCATCTTGATCGTCACCGCCGTCAACGGTATCGGCACCGCGCTCAGCACGAAATTCACCGAGGTCAGTACCTCGCTCAAGTAGCCGGGATTTCCGCGGCCCGCACCCACGCGAGAGCCGCTGCTCGGGTTATCGCCGACGGGGAGCGGACGGTCGATGCCGGCTAACCTTCCTTGCCGTCCGCGTTGAGCGCCCGCATCATTGCGATCCGCGCGAACATCAGCCAGCCGCCGCCGGTCTCCGCCGCATTGATCAGATTCTCGACCGCGACCTGCCAGTGCGCCTCGTGCTGCATTTTTTCCGGCAATGCCATGACGTAGTCGGCGGCCTGCTGCAGCGTCACGAGGCTGCCTCTGCCGTGAAGCGGTATCGGGTCATCGAACGGGGTCGACCAGGGCATCGCGCGCTAGATGATGCTATCGCGCGTCTTGCCCAATCATCCGGCCTTCTTGGTGCGGGCGGCTGATCGCACCGGCTTCTCCGCCTTCTTCGGCGCTTCCTTAGCCGTTTCCTTGGCGGCGCGTTTGCCGCCGCCGCTGATCGGCAGCAGCATCTCGCGCTGGCCGGCGGCGGCTTTCTTCGGCTTCTTGCCCTTGGTTTTGGCCGCGGCAGGGGTAGCCTGCTTTTCGCTGGCGAGGCTGCGCTTGAGCGCGTCCATCAGGTTGATGACGTTGCCGCTACTTTTCGGCGCGGCCTTGGCCTTGGTGCTGAGCCCATTTCGCTTCTGGTTGATCAGGTCGATCAGCGCCTGCTCGTAGCGGTCCTCGAACTGTTCGGGCTCGAATGATGCGGATTTCTGTTCAACGATATGCCTTGCCAGATCAAGCATATCCTTGGTGATCTTCACGTCCTGGATATCCTCGAAATATTCCGTCTCGCTGCGCACCTCGTAGGGGTAGCGCAGCAGCGTTCCCATCAGCCCTTTGTCGAGCGGCTCCAGCGCGATGATGTGCTCACGGTTGGTCAGCACCACGCGGCCGATCGCGACCTTGTCCATGGTGCGGATGGTTTCGCGGATCACCGCGAATGCGTCGTGGCCGACCTTGCCGTCCGGCACGAGATAATAGGGCCGGATCACGTAACGGCTGTCGATATCAGCCCTCGGCACGAACTCGTCGATCTCGATGGTGCGGGTCGACTCCAGCGCGAGTTCGTCGAGTTCGTCCTTCGTCACCTCGATGTAGGTGTCGGTGTCGACCTTGTAGCCCTTCATGATGTCGTCGTTGGCGACTTCCTCGCCGGTGTCGGCGTCGACCTTGGCGTATTTGATCCGGTGACCGGTCTTGCGGTTGATCTGGTTGAAGGAAACCTTCTCGGTGTCCGACGTCGCCGGATAGAGGGCGACCGGGCAGGTGACGAGCGAGAGGCGCAGAAAACCCTTCCAATTGGCGCGGGGGGCCATGGGCTACTCCGAAAAAACGCAACAGACGATCGGTGAGAATACCATCGGATGACCCCGTCTCAAACATGCCGGGGCAGGGAATCTCGGAATGGCGTTAACTGTCCGGCCTGACGCCGCACTGCGACGTTTTGGACGCTGCGATTACGCGGCCCGACCCGAAGGACCGGAACATCGCTTCCGATCATGCGTTGCTTTAACTGGCGGTGTCGAAGCATTCGCTGGCATTACAGGCACTTACTCAAAGAGGTCCCCATGGCAACGCAACGACATGGCCAGATCGTCGAAACCCCGACCGAGGCGCGCCAGGCCGAACCTGGCCCGTCGGTGCTCGCGCTCCTGACGGTTTCGACCGGGCTCGCGGTTCTGATCCTGGGCATCGTCTGGTTCGTATTCTTCCGCACGTAGCGGCTGACCGGGCGACGCGACCGGGCTTGGCCGGCCGCTCGCGGACGGGAAGCGACGCAAGCGATCTGCCGGGCCTACCTGCTGGACTCACCGCCAGACCCTTGGGGCAAACAATTGGCCATGCTAGGCGTTCGGCTTGCGGCCACCCGGCCGAAAGCCTTATGACGAAAAAGTAACATTGCACCGTACGCCCCGTTCATGGCCCGTTCACGCCGGTGGGCCTCATCTTGAGATCTGATACCGTAGGGCTCATTTTTGGAGGCCAGCTTGCGCCTGCTCGTTGTTGAGGACGATCCGGATCTCAACCGTCAGCTTACGACGGCTCTGACGGATGCCGGTTATGTGGTCGATCGCGCGTTCGATGGCGAGGAGGGGCACTTCCTCGGTGACAGCGAACCTTATGACGCCGTCGTGCTCGACATCGGGCTGCCCAAGATGGATGGCATCTCGGTGCTGGAGGCGTGGCGCCGTGGCGGCCGCGCGATGCCGGTTCTGATTCTTACCGCGCGCGACCGCTGGAGCGACAAGGTGCAGGGGTTTGACGCCGGCGCCGACGACTACGTCGCCAAGCCGTTTCACCTCGAAGAAGTGCTGGCGCGAATTCGCGCGCTGTTGCGCCGTTCCGCCGGCCACGCCCAGTCCGAACTGATCTGCGGTCCGGTGTCGCTGGATACGCGCACCGGCCGTGTCAGCGTCTCCGGCAATCCGATCAAGATGACCTCGCATGAATATCGCCTGCTGGCCTACCTGATGCATCACACCGGGCGCGTGGTTTCGCGCACCGAACTGGTCGAACATCTCTACGACCAGGACTTCGACCGCGACTCCAACACCATCGAAGTATTCGTCGGCCGCATCCGCAAAAAGCTCGACGTCGACATCATCCAGACCGTTCGCGGGCTCGGCTATCTGCTGACGCCGCCGTCGCCGGGGGCTTGATTTGCCCGTTGTTTAATTCGAGCATGACCGGATCCGAAGGCTGGTCTCCATCCTTCGGGTCGAGGCCTTAAAGACATGCTTTTCCGGATCGTGCCCTGATGCGCGGAAGCTCGCTCGCCACGCGCTTGTTTCTGTCGGCGACCGCGTGGGTGGTCGTGATCCTGGTCATAACGGGCGTGATCCTGTCGTCGGTCTATCGGAACGCGACCGAGCGTGCCTTCGACCGCCGCCTCAACCTTTATCTCCGCACCCTGATCGCCGAGGTCGCGACCCCGGATGAGCCGCCCGATCACCAGTTCCAGTCGCTCGGCGAGCCGCTGTTCGAATTGCCGCTGTCCGGCTGGTACTGGCAGATCGTCCGTACCGACGAGAAGGCCGAGACGCGGGCGTCGCGTTCGCTGTGGGACAAGAAGCTGCCGAAGCTCGAGGATTCCGGCGCGGAGCTGACGCCCGCCGGCATCCGTCTCGGTTACGTCGACGGGCCCGAGGGTCAGAGTTTGCGGGTTGTCGAGCGGCCGGTCGACCTCGGCGCCGACGGCAAATTCCTGGTCAGCGTGGCCGGTGATGCATCGGAGATTTTCGATGAGATCCGCGCCTTCGATTATTATCTCGGCGGCACCTTCGCAGCGCTCGGTATCGTGCTGCTCCTGACCACGATCTTCCAGGTCCGTTTCGGGCTGGCGCCGCTCAAGCGCATTTCGGAATCGATCGCCGATATTCGTTCCGGCCGCGCCGAGCGGCTGGAAGGCGAGTTTCCTGTCGAGATCGCGCCGCTGGCGCGCGAGACCAACGCGCTGATCGACGCCAACCGCGAGATCGTCGAGCGCGCGCGTACCCATGTCGGCAATCTCGCCCACGCCATCAAGACGCCGCTCTCCGTCATCGTCAACGAGGCTTCCGCCCACGCGGTAGATCCCTTTGCCAGCAAGGTCTTGGAGCAGGCCGATGTGATGCGGGATCAAGTGGCGCATCATCTGGAACGGGCGCGCATCGCCGCGCGCGTCACCATTGTCGGTACCGTCACCGAGGTCGCGCCCGCCATCGAAGCGCTGCGGCGGACCATGGAAAAGATCCATCGGGAGCGCAGCATCACGATCGCGGTGAAGGCTGATCCGTTGGCCAAGTTCCGCGGCGAGCGCCAGGACCTCGAGGAGATGGCCGGCAATCTGGTCGACAATGCCTGCAAATGGGCGGCCTCGCAGGTCCTCATCGAGGTGAGGGTGGAGCCGCCGCCAGAGCCCCGTGCCGCGCCGCAGCTCCGGATCATCGTCGATGACGATGGCCGCGGATTGTCCGCCGCCGAGCGCGCGCAGGTGTCCCGGCGCGGCCAGCGGCTGGACGAGTCCAAGCCGGGGTCCGGGCTCGGGCTTTCGATCGTGGTCGATCTCGCCGGCCTCTATGGCGGCAGCCTTGTCCTGGGCGACGCCCCGATCGGCGGGTTGCGGGCGGAACTGGTGCTGCCGGGGGTCTGAACGCCGCGCCCGTCGATTACCTGGGGTTGAGAGGGTGGTGTCCGGCAATGCCCGAGGTTGATTTCGTTATTCCTAAACGACTTCTTAACACGCGCACTTCTAAGATTGGCGCTGGACGCGCTTTGCCGTCCGCATGACACACGCATATCCATACCAGGCGAATGAGCCAGACATCGACCGAGCGGCTGAGGGACTATCTCGCCCAGCTCCCGCCCCAATCGCAGGCGCTGCTGATGCGGGAGTTCGAGCGCGCCATTGAGCGCGGGGAAGACATGGCCGTCGCCAATTTCGTGCTCGAGCAACTTCGCAACGTCGTGCGCGGAACCGAGGAAGATGACGAGGCGCGCCCGCGGACCGACGATCCGGCGCGACTATTGTATGGTCCGCTCGAGCCCTTTCTCGTCGATAGCAATTTTCCGGTCAGGATCGGGCAGATCCGGCGTGCGTCGCTGCTGCCGGTCTGGCAATGGCTCGGCCGCGACGGCGCCCCCGAGGCCGCGCGCGAGTTCGAAGCCGCGCTCGCCGAGATCAGGCAGAGCGGCAGCAATGCCGACCTCGAAGGCGCGACCCGCAAGTTCCAGCTCGCCGCAGCCGACGCCATCTTCAACGTCGCCACGCCGATCCCGGGCGACGACAGGCATCGGTCGCTCGCCCGTATCGGCCCGCCTAACGTCGTCGAGGATCTGTTGTCGATCGGAAGCGTGCTGCGAGCGCGCGAGGCGCTGGAGACGCTTGGCAGCCGGATGCCGGGCCAGATGCGGGTATTTTTAGAATCCCAGATTGCCACGGTAGGGTCGGCGCTCAACGTTCCCTCGTTGCAGACGCCGCAATTGCTGCCGTTCGCGCTGTCGCTGATCATGCAGCGGCTGGCGCAGCCGTGGCAGATCATCCGTCTCGCGATCAAGATGGCGGCTTCCGACGACGAGCTTCGCGTGGCCGCCACGCCCTACGGCGTCGCCGTCACGATCGCGCTGCACGATCTGTCGTTCCTCACGGCCTGCCTGCGCACGGACATCAGGCGCGGCCATTTCGAGAATGTCGGCGAGCCACTGAAAATTTTGCACGATGGGGTGCGCGGGTTGCGCACCGAGCTCGACCTGCGCAACGATTCCGCGTGGGGCCGCCAGCTCACGGCGATCCGCGCCGAAATTTCCAATTCGCTGCAGTCGGAGATCGAGAGCGTGCCCGGCCGGGTCCGCCGCATCCTGCGCCAGCGCGCCGACAAGGATATCACCGCCGCGCCGAAGATCGAAGCCTCGGAAGTCGAGGAGATCGCCGCCTTGATCGACTTTGTGGCGGTGTGCCGTACCTATGCCAGCGAACTCGCCATCAACGAGGTGACGCTGCGGACCTATTCCGACCTGCAGCATTACGTCGAGCGATCCACCGAGAGCCTGGTGCAGGCGCTGCGCGGCGGCGACCCCAAGGCGCGCGCCTACCGCCAGATGCAGGCCCAGGCGGCGATCCGCTTCTGCGAAATCCTGTTCGGCCATGACTATGCGTCGCTGATGAGCCGGGCGGCCGAAAATGCCATGACCGGCAAGCGTAAAGCGACCAAGGCGAGCTAGGCGCGAATCCTTGCCGACCCCGCCGTCCGGGGGGCCTCCCGTCCGGGTGTTTTCCTGCCGCAATTGTCAATTGCCGGGCTTGCCGCCGGTGGTGTAAAGCGGCGCATCGGCGGCGCTTATTCTCATTCTAAAAGCGCCGTTCCGCTCGGGAACTGCTTGATGACGCTGTGGTTTGTGTTCGCGCTGATGACGGTCGCGGCGATCTTCGCGGTGCTCTGGCCGTTAAGCCGCAGCTCTTCTGCGCCGGCCGGCGGCAGTGAGGCTGTGGTCTACCGGGATCAGCTTGCCGAGATCGATCGCGATGTCGCGGCCGGCCTGATCGGCGTGTCCGAGGCTGAGGCCGCGCGTGTCGAAATCGGCCGCCGCCTGCTCGCCGCCGCGGACAGCCAGCATGAGCTGCCGTCGCGGTCGAACCTTGGTCTGCGACGCGCCTCGACCATCGTGGCACTGGTGGGATTGCCGATCGCGGCGGTGACGTTCTATCTCGCGCTGGGATCGCCGCGTCTCGGTGACTTTCCACTGGCCTCGCGCACGCGCACGGCGGATGTCAACCAGCCGCTCGACAACATGGTGGCGCAGGTCGAGGCGCATCTCGAAAAAAATCCGACAGATGGCCGCGGCTGGACTGTACTGGCGCCGGTGCTGGCGCGTCTCGGCCGTTATGATGACGCTGTCCGGGCCTACCGTAACGCCATCACCTATGCCGGTGACAGCGCGGAGCGCCGCTCCGATCTCGGCGAGGCGCTTGCTGGCGCGGCGGGCGGCGTCGTCACGGCGGAGGCCAAGGCCGAATTCGAACGCGCGGCGGCGCAGAACGCCGATGAGCCCAAGGCCCGTTATTTCCTCGGGCTCGCCGCCGAACAGGATGGCCGCCAGGCCGATGCCGCCACGATCTGGCGCGGCATGCTCGCCAAGGCACCGGCCGACGCGCCATGGCGGCCGCTGATCGAGGCGGCGCTGGCGAGGGTCGGCGATCCCGCCGCGCCGGCGCTTTCCAGCGATGCGGTGGCCGCGGCCAAGGACATGAAAGAAGCCGATCGCGGCGCCATGATCCGCGGCATGGTCGATCGGCTCGCGACGCGGCTGAAGCAGAACGGCGACGATGTCGAGGGATGGTTGCGGCTGATGCGGGCCTATATGGTGATGGGGGACCGCGACAAGGCGACGAGCGCGCTGACCGAAGCGCGGCAGGCCGTCGCCAACGATACCGAGCGCTTGCGCCAGCTCAATGAGGGCGTGAAGAATCTCGGGCTTGGTGGGTGAGGCATGATGCCGGAACCCAACGGCGAAGACAGAGGATAACCATGACGCGCAAGCAACGGCGTTTGACCATGATCGGCGGTTCGCTCGCGGTGCTCGCCATTGCCGCGGCGCTGGTCTTGAACGCCATGCGCGATTCCATCGTGTTCTTTTCCACGCCGACGATGGCGGCCGAGAAACATATCCCGCCCGGCAAGCGGTTCCGCCTCGGCGGCCTCGTGCAGCCGGGCTCGTTGGTGCGCGGCGACAATCTCGCGGTCAATTTCAGCGTCGCCGACGGCAGCGCCACGGTGCCGGTCGCCTACAAGGGAATTTTGCCGGACCTGTTCCGTGAAGGGCAGGGCGTCGTCACCGAAGGCGCGCTGGATGCTTCCGGCGTCTTCAGGGCCGATACCGTGCTCGCCAAGCATGACGAGACCTATATGCCCAAGGATGTCGCCGACGCCCTGAAGAAGCAGGGACACTGGAAGGATGATTACGGCGCCAAGCCTGGCGTTTCAGCCGCGGCTGCGCCGGTCCAGGGGGCTTCGAAGTGATCGCGGAAGCCGGCCACTACGCGCTGGTGCTGGCGCTCGGACTGGCGCTGATCCAGTCCACCGTGCCGTTGCTCGGCGCGCGCTGGGGCGATCATGCCTTGATGAATGTCGCGCGCTCGACCGCGCTCGCGCAATTGTTGTTCGTGGCGGCATCGTTCACCGCGCTGGTGATGCTGCACGTCGTCTCGGATTTCTCCGTCGTCAACGTGTTCGAGAACTCGCACTCGATGAAGCCGCTGCTCTACAAGATCACCGGCGTGTGGGGCAATCACGAAGGATCGATGCTGCTCTGGGTGTCGATCCTGGCGCTGTTCGGCGGCCTGGTCGCCGCCTTCGGCAACAATTTACCGCTGTCGCTGCGCGCCCATGTGCTGGCGGTGCAGGGCTGGATCGCGGCTGCGTTTTATCTGTTCATCCTGGTCACCTCGAATCCCTTCTTGCGCATTGCAAACCCGCCGATCGAGGGCCGCGACCTCAATCCGGTGCTGCAGGACATCGGCCTCGCCGTGCATCCGCCGATGCTCTATCTCGGCTATGTCGGGTTCTCGATCTCGTTCTCCTTCGCGGTCGCCGCCCTGATCGAAGGCCGCATCGACGCCGCCTGGGCGCGCTGGGTGCGGCCGTGGACCCTGGTGGCGTGGATCTTCCTCACGCTTGGCATCGCCATGGGGTCGTACTGGGCCTATTACGAACTCGGCTGGGGCGGCTGGTGGTTCTGGGACCCGGTCGAGAATGCCTCGCTGATGCCCTGGCTCGCCGGCACCGCGCTGTTGCATTCCGCGGTCGTGATGGAAAAGCGCAACGCGCTGAAGGTCTGGACCATCCTGCTGTCGATCCTGACCTTCTCGCTGTCGCTGCTCGGCACGTTCTTGGTGCGCTCGGGCGTGCTGACCTCGGTACATGCGTTCGCGACCGATCCGACGCGCGGCGTGTTCATCCTGTTGATCCTCTGCCTCTTCATCGGCGGAAGCCTCTCGTTGTACGCCTGGCGCGCATCGGCGCTGAAGCAGGGCGGGCTGTTCGCGCCGATCTCGCGCGAGGGCGCGCTGGTGCTCAACAATCTCTTCCTCACCACGGCATGTGCCACCGTCTTCATCGGAACGCTGTATCCGCTGGCGCTGGAGGTTGTGACCGGCGACAAGATTTCGGTCGGCGCGCCGTTCTTCAACCTGACTTTCGGTCCCTTGTTCGTGCCGCTGATGGCGGCGATGCCGTTCGCGCCGCTGTTGGCATGGAAGCGCGGCGATCTGCTCGGCGCGGCGCAGCGGCTGACGGCAGCCGGCATTGTGGCGTTGATCGCGATGGCGGTGCTGTTGGCGTGGACCCGGGGTGGAGCCACGTTGGCGCCGCTCGCGATCGGGCTCGCGGTCTTTGTCATCGCGGGCGCGCTCAGCGACCTTGCCGAGCGCACGGCGCTGTTTCGCGCGCCGCTGGCGACCGCCATGCGCCCGCGCGCGTGGATTGCCGCGCGCGACCTGGGGCACGGCGTTCGCGCATGCCGGCGTCGGCATCGCCCTGATCGGGATCGTCTGCGAAACCACCTGGAACAGCGAATATATCGGTTCGATGAAGCCGAACGATGTCGCCAGCGTCGCCGGCTATCAGCTGAAGCTCGACGGCGTCACGCAGCGGCAGGGGCCGAATTTCCGCGAGATGATCGCGCAGTTCACCGTCACGCTCGACGGCGAGGAGTTGCGCGTGATGACGCCGTCGAAGCGCAACTTCACCACGCGGGGATCGTCGACCACCGAGGCCGCGCTGCTCACCCGCGGCGCCAGTCAGCTTTATATTTCGCTCGGCGACACCAACGCCGACGGCGCCATCGCGGTGCGGATCTATCACAAGCCGCTGGTGCTCTTGATCTGGTGGGGCCCCGTTCTGATGGCGTTCGGCGGCCTGCTGTCGCTCTCGGATCGCCGCCTGCGCGTCGGCGCACCGAAGCCTGCCAGGGCCGCCCGCGCGCTGCAGCCGGCGGAGTGAGCCGTTGAGGAAGCTTCTCGCCAGCGTATTTGTCGTCGCCATGATGGTCGGATGCCCGGCCGCCCATGCGGTGCAGCCCGACGAGATCATGGCGGACCCCGCGAAGGAAGCCCGCGCGCGCGACCTGTCGCGCGAGCTGCGCTGCATGGTGTGCCAGAACCAGTCGATCGACGATTCCGATGCGCCGCTGGCGCGCGACCTCAGGCTCCTGGTGCGCGAGCGGATCGCGACCGGCGACAGCGACAGCCAGGTGATCGATTTCCTGGTGGCGCGCTATGGCGAGTTCGTGCTGCTGAAGCCGCGCTTCACCCCGCATACGCTGCTGCTGTGGCTGCTGCCGCCGCTCGCGCTGATCGGCGGCGGACTGGCGCTCTGGTTCTATAGCCGTCGCGGCTCGAATAGCGGCAGCGCGACCGATCCCTCGCTCCTGCGCTTGACGGAAGAGGAAGAGGCGAGGCTGGAGCGCTTGCTTGCGGCGGAAGCGCCGGACAAGCAGGCTTAAGCCGCGCCGTTGCAAGCGGACGGGTTTCCGCTATGACTCCCTCGGTTCACAAATAAACAGAGCCTAGGGGGAAACCGGACATGGCCTTTTCACTCTACGACGCCACCGTGGCGAACTATCTGCAGATCCTTGGCGCCGTCGGCGGCTTCCTCGAACGCGGCCTTGTTCATTTCCGCGAAAAGAATACCGATCCGGAAACCCTGGTCGAAGCGCGGCTGGCGCCGGACATGCTGCCGCTGCGTTTCCAGATCATCTCCGTCGCGCAGCATTCCCGCGGCGCCATCGAGGCCGCCCAAAGCGGAGAGTTTCGTCCGCCCTCGGCGAAGACGGCATACGACTATGCAGGATTGCAGGCCCTCGTCGCGCAAACCCGCGAGGCTCTGGAGGGCTGGACGCCCGACGCGGTCAATGCGCTCGCTCGGCCGCGACGTCGTCTTTCTCCTCGGCGATCACAAGCTGCCCTTTACGGCGGAGGGCTTTCTGATGTCGTTCTCACTGCCCAATTTCTATTTCCATGCCACCACGGCCTACGACATTCTGCGCACCAACGGCGTGCCGCTCGGCAAGCGGGATTTCATGGGCCGGATGAAGATGAAGAAGAGCTGAAGAGAGTCGACATTGGAGGGGATGAGGAACCGCGGTTCCGCCATCTCTTCCCGCTCCGATCCATGCGACCCGATGGTATTTTTCGGTCGGAGAGGGGCGTTTGAGCCCAAAAAGCGTTTTTCAGCCTCAGCTAACCGGCTGATTCGCCTGCGATATTCTGCCGCATCCATAATCGCCTGCATTACAAAAGTTTAATTCCCTAGCCAGCGCCCTGTAAGGCGGCAAACCCCATGTTCAGTCCCGTCAGGTGCCCACCCCCCATACCCCTCGAATTCAGGTTCTCTGGAGATTTTAGAAACATGACCGAACGTCCCGTCGATCTTTCCCAGCTACCGTCCTACGGCGCAGCGCGCCGCTCGCTGTTCTCCGCGCGCAAATTCGCGCTGATGGCTTCCGTCGTCGCCGGTCTCGGCGCCGCCGTTTATGGTTTCAGCCCGCAGGGCCCCGTCGACGTCTTCACCAGTCCGGCGCACGCGCAGGTCAACAACGAGGTCCGCAAGGTCGAGCGGCCGATCGGCTTTGCCGACATTGTCGAGCGCGTGAAGCCGTCGGTGATTTCGGTCAAGATCAATATCGCCGACAAGAGTTCCAAGGACGACAGCGCCAACAAGGACGACGATTCGCCGTTCCAGCCGGGCTCGCCGATGGAGCGCTTCTTCCGCCGCTTCGGCGGACCGGATGGCTTGCCCCCTGGCCTGCGCGGCGGCCCGCGCGGCGGCCGTGGCCCGGTGACCGGCCAGGGTTCCGGCTTCTTCATCTCGCCTGACGGCTTTGCCGTGACCAACAACCACGTGGTCGACGGCGCCGACAAGGTCGAAGTCACCACGGATGACGGCAAGACCTACACCGCAAAAGTGATCGGCACCGATCCGCGCACCGATCTGGCGCTGATCAAGGTTTCCGGCCGCACCGATTTCCCGTTCGCCAAGCTGTCCGACAGCAAGCCGCGGATCGGCGACTGGGTGCTCGCGGTCGGCAACCCGTTCGGCCTCGGCGGCACCGTGACCGCCGGCATCGTCTCGGCCTCCGGCCGCGACATCGGCAACGGTCCGTATGACGACTTCATCCAGATCGACGCGCCCGTGAACAAGGGCAATTCCGGCGGTCCGGCGTTCGACACCAACGGCGAGGTGATGGGCGTCAACACCGCGATCTATTCGCCGTCCGGCGGCAGCGTCGGCATCGCCTTCTCGATCCCCGCTTCGACGGTCAAGAGCGTGATCGCCCAGCTCAAGGACAAGGGTTCGGTCAGCCGTGGCTGGATCGGCGTCCAGATCCAGCCGGTGACGTCTGATATCGCCGACAGCCTCGGCATGAAGAAGGCCGAAGGCGCGCTGGTGGCGGAACCGCAGGCCAATGGGCCGGCAGCGAAGGCCGGCATCGAATCCGGTGACGTCATCACCGCCGTCAACGGTGAGACGGTCAAGGATGCCAGGGAACTCGCCCGCACCATCGGCGGCCTCGCGCCGGGCAATGCGGTCAAGCTCAACGTGCTGCACAAGGGGCAGGACAAGGTCGTCAACCTCACGCTCGGCAAGTTGCCGAACACGATCGAGGCCAAGGCCGACACCGACAAGGACGACAAGGGTAGCCTGAGCAGGGGAACCGGCGTGCCGAAGCTCGGCCTGACCGTTGCCCCCGCCAACAGCGTGGCCGGCGCCGGCAGGGAAGGCGTCGTGATCACCGAGGTCGACCCGAAGAGCGCGGCGGCCGAACGCGGCTTCAAGGAGGGCGACGTCATCCTCGAGGTCGCCGGCAAGAACGTCGCCAGCGCCGGCGATGTGCGCGAGGCGATCGATGCCGCGCGCACCGACAACAAGAACAGCGTTCTCATGCGCGTGAAGAGCGGCGGTTCGTCGCGGTTCGTGGCGGTACCGCTGGCGAAGGGCTAAACGAGGACTAGATATCAGATGGAGGGTTTCGCCGGCATTCGTCGCCCCCGCCGACGTCTCCTTCCGGGGAGCGGGTCCAAAACTCGCTCCCTCTGGCAACCTTCCAGCGGAATACGCCCCCCTCCGTCGGAAGGGCCTAAGGGCGGTGAGGTCCCCCAGCTTCACCGCCCGCTTTTTTCACTTGATCAAGAGTACGGCCGGCCGCCTTGCATGTGCAGGGCGGCCGCGCCATGGTGAGAGAAAGCCAATTCCAGTGACCGCAACAGCCTCGCAAATGCGCCTGCTGATCATCGAAGACGACCGCGAGTCCGCCGACTATCTGGTCAAGGCGTTCCGTGAAGTCGGCCATGTCGCCGATCTCGCCAGCGATGGCGACGAGGGCCTGTCGATGGCCGACGGCGGCGATTACGACGTGCTGGTGGTGGACCGCATGCTGCCCAAGCGCGACGGCCTGTCCGTGATCGGCGCGCTGCGCGAGAAGGGCAACCGCACGCCGGTCCTGATCCTCTCCGCGCTCGGCCAGGTCGACGACCGCATCAAGGGCCTGCGCGCCGGCGGCGACGATTATCTGCCAAAGCCCTATTCATTCGCCGAACTGCAGGCGCGCGTCGAGGTGCTGTCGCGCCGCAATGTCGGCCCCGCCGAAGAGACCACCTACCGCGTCGGCGATCTCGAGCTCGACCGTCTTTCGCACCGCGTCGCGCGTGGCAAGGACGAACTGACGCTGCAGCCGCGCGAGTTTCGTCTGCTCGAATATCTGATGAAGCATGCCGGCCAGGTGGTGACCCGCACCATGCTTCTGGAAAACGTCTGGGATTATCATTTCGATCCGCAGACCAATGTCATCGACGTGCATATTTCGCGGCTGCGCTCCAAGATCGACAAGGGCTTTGAGCGGCCCTTGCTGCACACGATCCGCGGCGCCGGATACATGATCCGTGACGGCCTTCGGTAAACTGATCCGCACCACGGCGTTCCGGCTGACGCTGGTCTATCTGTTTCTGTTTGCGCTGTTTGCGGCGTCGCTGCTGGGCTATTTCGCCTGGAATACGCGTCGGCTGATCAACGAGCAGATCACCACCACCGTCAACGGAGAGATCGCCGAGATCCAGGTCATCTACGCACGCCGCGGGCTGCAAGGCCTTGCTACCACGCTCGGCTACCGGGCGCTGCGGCCCGGCGCCAACCTCTATCTCGTCACCACGCCGGAGGGCAGGGCGTTCGCCGGCAATGTCGAATCGCTGTCCCCGGGCGTGATGGCCTCGACGGGCTGGTCCGAGACGGCGTACCGCCGGCTCGACGAGCGGGATACCGCCAACCATCGCGCGCTGGTGCGCGTCACCCAACTCGACAACGGTTTCCGCCTGCTGGTCGGTCGCGATCTCGATGAACGAAGGCGGCTGTTCGGGATCGTCGCGAATGCCGCGCAATGGTCGCTGCTGGTCGTCATCGTGCTTGGGCTCGGCGGCGGCGTCTTCGTGGCGCGGCGGGTGCTGCAGCGGATCGACGCCATGACGGGCACCACACGGCGCATCATGGCCGGCGACCTTTCCGGGCGCCTGCCGGTCGGGCGCTCCGGCGACGAGCTCGATCGCCTCGCGGAAAACCTCAACGCCATGCTGGAGCGCATCGAGGCGCTGATGATGGGGCTGAAAGAAGTCTCCGACAACATCGCCCACGACCTGAAGACGCCGCTGACGCGCATGCGCAACCGCGCCGAGGAGGCGCTGGCGAGTTCCGGCAGCGAGCCCGAATACCGCGCGGCACTGGAGCGGACCATCGAGGAATCCGACGGCCTGATCCGCACCTTCAACGCGCTGTTGATGATCGCACGCGCCGAGTCCGGGCAGGCGCGCGGCAACATGGATGATTTCGACGCGGCCGACGTCGCCAGGGGCATCCACGAATTGTATGAGCCGCTGGCCGAGGACGACGGCATGACCCTGCGCGTCAAGGCCGCGACGGCGCGGCTGCACGGCAACCGTGAGCTGATCAGCCAGGCGCTCGCCAACCTGGTCGAGAACGCCATCAAATATGGCAAGCCGTCGCCGGTCGTGCAGCCGCTGGACCCCGTTGCCGCTGGGCGCACCAGGGAGATCCTGATCGAGGCGCGGCGCGAGGGCGACCACGTGCTGCTCAGCGTCGCCGATCATGGGCCCGGCATTCCCGAAGGCGACCGCAAGCACGCGATCGAGCGGTTCGTGCGGCTTGAGACGAGCCGGACGCTGCCGGGTTCCGGGCTTGGCCTCAGCCTGGCATCCGCGGTGGCGACCCTGCACGGGGGCGAACTCAAGCTTGGCGATTCGCATCCCGGCCTGACCGCGACGCTGGTCATCCCGGCGCTATCTGCCGCGGCTGACAGGCTTGCGGCCCAAACGCAGGATGTGCCACAGAAGGTGGCATGAATTCCTCTGCCTTGGCCGCGCGGTTCGTCAGCGGGCCGCGTATTACCGCCAGCAGCAACGCCGAACAACGCCTGGGAGACTGGCTCGCCGAACTGGAGCCGCAGCAGGCGGCTGAGATCGGCGCGTGGCTGGACCGTCCGCCGGCTCGGGCCATCCTGCTCGGCATCGCCGAGTTCTCGCCATACCTGTTCGACCTGATCCGCGCCGACGCCGCGCGGCTGGTCCGCCTCCTGGCATGCGACCCGGAACCGCACCTCGCCGCGCTGATCGAGACGACGTCGCGCGACGTGTTCGCCGCCGCTAGCGAGGCCGATGTCATGCATCTGCTTCGTCGCCTCAAGTCGGAGGCCGCGTTGCTGATCGCTTTGTGCGACATCGGCGGGGTCTGGCCGGTGATGCGGGTGACGGCGGCGTTGACGGATCTTGCGGTGAACTCCGTGCAGGCGGGCTTGCGCTTCCTGTTGCGTCAGGAAGTCGCGCGCGGCCGCATGACCGCCTTCAATCACGACCGGCCGGAGGAGGGAAGCGGCCTGATCGTGCTCGCGATGGGCAAGATGGGCGCGGGCGAGCTGAACTATTCGAGCGACATCGACCTGATCGTGTTTTTCGATCCCGCCGCGACGTCGCTGTCACAAGACATCGAGCCGGCGCCGTTCTTCGTGCGCGTGACGCAGGCGCTGGCCCGCCTGCTGCAGCAACGCTCCGGCGACGGCTACGTATTCCGCGTCGACCTGCGGCTGCGGCCCGATCCGGCCTCGACGCAGGTGGCGATTTCGACCGACGCGGCACTGCATTATTACGAGCGCGAGGGGCGGACCTGGGAACGCGCCGCGATGATCAAGGCGCGCGCCTGCGCCGGCGACGCCAAAGCGGGCGAGGCGCTGATCGCGGAGCTTTCGCCGTTCGTCTGGCGCAAGCATCTGGATTTTGCAGCACTGGCCGACGTCCACGACATGAAGCGGCAGATGCAGACCTACCGCGGCCAGAGCGAGATCGCGGTCGAAGGCCACAACGTCAAGGTCGGCCGCGGCGGCATCCGCGAGATCGAGTTTTTCGCGCAGACGCAACAACTCATCGCCGGCGGCCGTCATCCGGAATTGCGGGTGCGTCCCACGCTGCACGCGTTGCAGGTGTTGTCCGCGAGCAACTGGATCACCTTTCAGGCCTGTGAGGAGTTGACGGCGGCTTACGAATTCCTGCGCCGCGTCGAGCACCGGCTGCAGATGATCGCGGACGAACAGACCCATGCGCTGCCCGAAGATGCCGAGGCCGTGGAGCGCTTTGCGAACTTCTTCGGCTATGAAAGCAGGGCGGCTTTTGCGAAGGATCTGCTCGGCCATCTCCACATCGTGCAGGGACATTACGGCAAGCTGTTCGAGGGCGATCCGACCGGATCGGTGAAGCTGCCGCAGGTCGACTATGCCGCAGGTCCTGAGGATGCGCGCCTGCTCGACCATCTGGCGACGCTCGGCTTCAAAAAGCCGGTCGCTGTGGCCGGCACCCTGCAGCTCTGGATGCAGGGCAATTACCGCGCGCTCCGCAATGAAGGGACCAAGTCGGCCTTCATCGAATTCGTGCCCGGCCTGATCGATGGGCTGGCGCATGCCGAAGACCCTGATGACGCCGTGACCGCGTTCGATCGTTTTCTCGGCGCCCTGCAGCGCGGCGGCCGGCTGATTTCACTCTTGAGAGAGAACCGCGACCTGGTCGCGCTGGTGGCGCTGATCCTCGGCGCGGCGCCGCGGCTCGGCGACATGCTGGCGCGCCAGCCGCAGATCATGGATGGCTTGATCGATCCCCGTTTCTTCGGCGCGATGCCGGACCAGAAGGAATTGTCGGCGCGGCTGGCGGCAACGTTGAAGGACGCCGCCTCCTATGAGGACTTCCTCGACCGGCTGCGGCTGTTCGGCCAGGAGAGCCTGTTCCTGATCGGCACGCGCATTCTCTCTGGTACGGTTTCCGCCCAGCAGGCCAGCGTCGCCTTTGCCGACGTCGCCGAGGGCATCGTGCACACCGTGCACGGCCTGGTCCGGGATCAGTTCGCCAGCCAGTACGGCCGCATCAAGGGGCAGGAGACCGCGATCCTCGCGATGGGCCGGCTCGGCAGCCGCGAGATGACGGCGTCTTCCGACCTCGACGTGATCCTGCTCTACGATTTCGACTCGGACAATCCCGATTCCGACGGCGAACGATCGCTGCACGGCGCGCAGTATTTCGCTCGGCTGACCCAGCGGCTGATCTCGGCGTTCACCACCCGGACCAATTACGGCGTGCTCTATGACGTCGACATGCGGCTGCGCCCGTCGGGCCGGGCCGGGCCGCTGGCGTCGCGGATCGATTCCTTTGCCGATTACCAGGAACGCGAAGCCTGGACCTGGGAGCACATGGCACTGACGCGGGCGCGGGTGATTTCGGCTTCACCGGCGTTTCGCGGAAAGATCGAGGACATTATCCGCGGCGTGCTGACGCGGCCGCGCGACGCGGCCTCCACCGCCGGCGACGTCGCCGACATGCGCCGGGCGATCGCGCAGGAGAAGGGCGAGGACGACATCTGGGACCTCAAGCTCGCCGCCGGCGGGCTCGTCGATATCGATTTCATCGCGCAGTATCTGCAGCTCGTACACGCCTCGGAAAAGTCAGAAATCCTCAGCGTCTCCACGTTGCAGGTGCTCGACAATGCTGCGCGCCTCGGCGTGTTGCCGCAGTCCGACGCGGAGATTTTGCGTTCCGCGACCCGGCTCTATCACGACCTGACGCAGATCATCAGGCTTTGCGTCACCGGCAAGTTCAACCCGGAAACCTCGGGCGAGAATCTCTTGCGCGTGATGGCGCGCGCCGGCGACACGCCGGATTTCTCGACGCTCGAGGCGAGGGTGCGCGAGACGCAGGCCGAGGTGAGGCGGGTGTTCCTGGCGTTGGTGGGCGGCGGTAGTTCGTAGGATGGGTAGAGCGAAGCGAAACCCATCATGCTTCCGTGGACGCGATGATGGGTTTCGCTGCGCTCCATCCTATCCTAGGGAACGGATCGAAAGCCCCTACAACGCCCGTGCCGCGTTGCCCTTGAACAGGATTGGGCCTGTCGGTCGTCCGATGGGTGAGCCGCCTTCGGGCTCCAGCGTGATCTCGAACAGCTGATTTTGCACGGTTTCCGGCAACGACTCCAAATTCAGCTGCAGCGTGCGCGACTGACCGGTGAGGCCGATCGATTTCGGGCCAACGCCGCGATCCCACAGCGTCCAGACCTGCAGCGTGCGGCCGGCAGGAACCTCGATCGGGCGTAGCGGAACAAGCTCGACGCGGCCATTCGAAAATGCGTTGACGATGGCGCCGGCCTCTTTGGTCGCGTCGTTCACCAGCACGGCGACGTAGACGGGTTTGCTCTGCGCCAGCGCAATCAGGTCGTGGCGAAGGTGACGCGATGTTGTCAACGCGCCGATCATGATCACCGCAAACAGCAGCGCGGCGAGAGTGCCGCCGATGCCGGCGGCGCGCCAGAACCTGATGTCGTGCCACAGTGTGGCGCCACGCAGCGCGGCGCGTGCGGAGGGCAGGGCGTCGATCGGCGCGATTTTGGTCGCATCCGCGATGCGCTGCCAAAGCGCCGGGTTCGGCGGGGTTTCCTCGGCCGTGAGATCGAGGTCCGCAAGCCGTGCCCGCCACGCGCTGACGGCCTGGGCAAACGATTGGTCGGTTGCGATGCGCCGTTCGGCGGCGGCGTGCTCCGCATCGTCCAGCAGGCCCATCACGTAATCGCCGGCCATGGCGTTATCGGCGTCGTGCGGGTTCATCCCATGCACTCCTGCAACGCAAAGAGGCTGCGCCGTACCCAGCTTTTGACCGTGCCGAGCGGAACCTTGAGCCTTCCCGCCAATTCGCCGTGGCTCATGCCGTGAACATAGGCCAGCACCACGACGTCGCGGCGGGGGCGGTCGATCTGCTCGAGACACCGGCGCAGCGCGCTGGTCTCCGGCATCCGCGACAGGGTGGCTTCGCAATCGACATCCTGGGCGCTTTCATCCGATGCCTCATAGCGGTGCTCATCGCGATGAATGCTGAGCGCGCGGTTGCGCACCACCGCATAGAGCCAGCCGCGCGCGCTGCCGCGGCGCGGATCGAACCCGGCCGCGCCGCGCCAGATCCGGATAAAGGCATCGTGTACCGCTTCTTCCGCAAGATCCTGCCGAAACAGGATGCGGCGCGCGATGCCGACCATGCGCGGCGCCTCGCTGTCGTAGATCACGCGCAATGCGGTGCGGTCGCCGGCCGCGCAACGCGCGAGCGCCGCGGCAAGCCGCGCCTCGCGCTCCCGATCGAGCAGGGCGGGAGCCTGCGGGCTGGCGGTGGTGGTGCCATTTCCGGTCATGTCTATGCCTTTGCATAGCTCTTCTACCTTGAGATGCGGCGTTTGGATGCATGTTCCGAAAATTATTTTCGGTGTGCTGCATCCGTTTCGCCGCGCCGCCGGTACCCGCTGTGTTGGTCCCGAGAGGATCATCGGAACACAGGGAGCTTTACGATGAATTTTCGCTCAATTTTCGCTGCCTCGGCCGCATTATTGCTGTCATCCGCAGCCGCCAACGCCGCGCAGGTCGCAGCCCTGATCGGTGGCGACACCATTGCGATGGTCGATACCGCGCAGAAGAAGGCGACCGGGTCCGTCAAGGTCACCGGCATTTCCGGTGCGCTGGTCGGCATCGACGTACGCCCGGCCGACGGCATGCTCTATGGGCTGGTCGATGATGGCACCATTGTGACCATCGCGATGGACGGCAAGGCTACGATGAAGTCGAAGCTCGACACCATGCTGGCCAAAGGCGTGGCCGCGACGGTCGATTTCAACCCGGTGGCGGACCGTCTGCGCGTGATGGGCGCCGACGGAATGAACCTGCGGGCCAATGTCGATGACGGCAAGGTGACCAAGGACGGCGATCACAAATATGCCGAGGGCGACATGCACAAGGGCGAGAAGCCGAACATCGTCGCCGGCGCCTACACCAACTCGGTGAAGGGCGCCAAGGAGACGGCCCTGTTCAATATCGACGCCACCATCGGCGGATTGATCAAGCAGGCGCCGCCGAACGACGGCGTACTCGCTGCGATCGGCAAGCTCGGGATCAAGGCGGACGGCGTCGCGTTCGACATCTGGTCCGACGGCGCCGGCAAGAACGAAGCCTGGCTGATGGCGGACGGCACGCTCTACAGCATCGATCTCGCGACCGGCAAGGCGACCGAAGCCGCAAAGATCGCCGGTGTCAGCGGCACGGTGAAGGATATCGCCATCATGGGAATGTAGGGGATTGCTGAAGCCCGCTGAAGGCAGGTTGGCGCGCGAAGTCGCTCAACTCTCCCTCGCCCCCGCACTCGCGGGGTCGAGACGAGCGAAGTTCGCTCTTGGAGGGGTGGGCCTTTCCGCGAAGCCGTTGCGCAGGTCGTCGAGCCGCAGACCCTGCCGCTGGATATCAGGCAGTGCACGAACCTGGACGTCTCAAAAACTAGCGCTGCGGCTCGCGAATGACCTCGTAGGTGCACGCGAAGGCCGCTCTTGCGACGCGATAGGTATCTTTGGTATTGCCAGGGTCTTGAACGATCGAGTCCCCAGGCCGTGCCACCATTCTTTCTCCCCACGGCGCGATGAAAGCAAACTCACCGTCCTGCGCGGCAACCGCCACGAAGCGCATCCGTATGCCGAATGGTCGATAGGGCAACCAACCATCTCCGGCCGCGGAGCCGATCGGTCCTTCATATTTTCGAGAAAAGGACTCAGCGGTAACAAGAAACTCTTCATTTCCGGTTTCCGGGCAGCGATTCCGGACAACCATGTCGCCAGGTTTTGCCGGAGGACTCTGCGTCTCCTTGCCTTCTCCCTTGATCATCGTGACGATGACTTCTCCAGGCTTGGCGGGCCGTACATCGACTGGCTTCGTCTTGTGGGCCAGTCCGGCTCCCCTGGTGTCATATGCTCGCTGAAAATATGCGATGACATCGACATTTTCCTGGGCATGCAGCGTGCTGGGGCAAAGGATCGACACGCCGAGCACAAAGGCCTTGGGAAAGCAGAGCCGAGCCAGGCTCAGATTGATGGTGCATTTGAGCATTTTTTGCCTCCGGGCTGCTGGTAGCCGGCGTCTTGCCTCTCTACTCAACCACCCCGTCCATGTTTCAATCGACCTTCTTGATCGACGGCGACGATCGGATAGTAGGAATAAGACCGCCACAATTGGAAGAACCAGTTTACCCGGAATTGATCGCGGGGTTCCTCAAGACTAGCATCTTGGATCGTGCCTACGAACTCAGTGATTCAAACCGATGCTGCGCGAATAAGCCGCGCGGCGTTCGGCGGGTGAATGACCGTCGCATGCTCAATGGCATCTTTTGGGTTCTGCGTTCGCGCGCACCGTGGCGCGATCCGCCGGAGCACCATGGGATCGCCAGCTTACGCCTGCTTCAGCGTCTCGAGGGCGTCGCGGACATTGGGGTCGAGCCCGCTGCCGCCGGCTATCCAGATGCGCGAAGATCGCCTTGCGCATTCGCGGATCCCAGAACTTCCTGATGTGCTCGGCGATCCCCGGTACGGCCTTGTCGTGGCCCTGGCTCTGAAAGAATTTTCCAATTTGATTGGCCATGTAGATCAGCCGGTCAGGCGACATGGGTAGCCTCCGCAACGCCAGTATGTTTTGTAACCGCAATCCGCTGCGGATGCGTGAAGATCTCAAATCCATCCGCGCGCGCGATGGCCGCAAGCGTGATGCCGGCGGCATCCGCGGTGCGAACCGCGAGTGCGGTCGGTGCCGACACCGCGACCATCAGCGGCGCGCCGATCGCGGCGGTCTTCTGCACCATCTCGACCGAGACCCGGCTGGTCAGCAACACCATGCCCTCGCTGGCGGAAACGCACTCCTGCGCCAGCGCGCCGGCGAGCTTGTCGAGCGCGTTGTGGCGGCCGACATCCTCGCGCAGCGCCACGAGGCCGCGCGCCGGCGTCCAGAATGCCGCCGCATGCACCGCGCGGGTCTGGATGTTGATCTGCTGCAACACGGTCATGCTCGCCATCGCGGCCATGATTTCGGGGGGCGAGAACACGCGCCCCTCGGCCACGATCGCGGCCGGGCGCACGGCTTCGGCGATCGACTCGATCCCGCAGATGCCGCAGCCGGTGGGGCCTGCGATATGCCGCCTTCGCTCGTTGACACGCTCAGCCTGCGATGACGCCAGCCACATCCGCAGTTCGATGCCGTCATCGAGTTCCACGATATCGAGCGTGACGATCTCCGCAGGCGATTGGACGATGCCCTCGCTGAGGCTGAAGCCGATCGCAAAATCCTGCAGGTTCTGCGGCGTGCCCATCATGACGGCATAGGTGCCACCATTATAGGTCAGCGCAATCGCCGTCTCCTCCGGGATCAGGCGCGCGCCTTCACCGAGATGACCGTCGCGCCAGATCTTCCGATCGGCGGTAGTGACCGCATCGGGCATGCCTTACTCCGCGGCTTCCGCCGGCGCGATCCGGCGGGAGTGGCGGGCCTGCTCGTCATAGGCCTTCTGCCAGTCACTCGGCCCGTTCGACGGTGAAATCTGCACCGCCGTGACCTTGTATTCCGGACAATTGGTGGCCCAGTCGGAGAAGTCCGTCGTGATGACGTTGGCCTGCGTGTCCGGATGGTGGAAGGTGGTGTAGACCACGCCCGGCGCGACGCGATCGGTGATCTCCGCGCGCAGGGTGGTTTCGCCGGCGCGGCTCTTGAGCCGCACCCAGTCGCCGTCGCGCACGCCGCGCTGCTCGGCGTCATGCGGATGGATTTCCAGCCGGTCCTCGGCATGCCAGACCACGTTTTCGGTGCGGCGGGTCTGTGCGCCGACATTGTACTGGCTGAGGATGCGTCCCGTCGTCAGCAGCAGCGGGAACCGTGGCCCGGTGCGTTCGTCGGTCGCGATATATTCGGTGATGATGAACTTGCCCTTGCCGCGAACGAAGCCGCCGATATGCATCACCGGCGTGCCCTCCGGCGCCTTCTCGTTGCAGGGCCACTGCACCGAGCCAAGTTCTTCGAGCTTGGCATAGGAGACGCCCGCAAAGGTCGGCGTCAGCGCTGCAATCTCGTCCATGATCTCGGAAGGATGATTGTAGCGCATCTCAAAGCCCATCGCCTTGGCAAGGCCGATGGTGACTTCCCAGTCGGCGAGCCCGTTGCGCGGCGTCATCACCTTGCGAACGCGCTGAATGCGCCGTTCGGCATTGGTGAAGGTGCCGTCTTTCTCCAGGAAGGTCGATCCCGGCAGGAACACATGGGCGTAGTTGGCGGTCTCATTGAGGAAGAGGTCGTGCACGATGACGCATTCCATCGACGACAGCGCCGCCACCACATGCTTGGTGTTGGGATCGGATTGCAGGATGTCCTCGCCCTGCACATAGAGGCCCATGAAGGTGCCTTCGATCGCGGCGTCGAACATGTTGGGAATGCGCAAGCCCGGCTCGGGATTGAGCTTGACGTTCCACATCGCCTCGAACTGGTCGCGCACCGCATCGCCCGAGATGTGGCGATAGCCGGGCAGTTCGTGCGGGAACGAGCCCATGTCGCAGGAGCCCTGGACGTTATTTTGGCCGCGCAGCGGATTCACGCCGACGCCGGGGCGGCCGATATTGCCGGTCGCCATCGCGAGGTTGGCGATCGCGATCACCGTCGTCGAGCCCTGGCTGTGCTCGGTGACGCCGAGGCCGTAATAGATCGCGCCATTGCCGCCGGTGGCGAACTGCCGTGCAGCTTCGCGGAGGTCCTTCGGGTCGACGCCGGTCATGATCGCGGTTGATTCCGGGCTGTTCTTCGGCAGCGCCACGAAGGTGGCCCAATCCTGGAACTCGCTCCAGTCGCAGCGCTCGCGCACGAAGGCTTCGTCGACGAGGCCCTCGGTCACGATGACGTGCGCCAGCGCCGTGAGCACGGCAACATTGGTGCCGGGCATCAGCGGCAGGTGCAGCGCCTTCATATGCGGGCCTTCCACCATCTCGGTCCGGCGCGGATCGAGCACGATCAGCCTGGCGCCCTGGCGCAGCCGCTTCTTCAGCCGCGAGGCGAACACGGGGTGGGCGGAAGCCGGATTGGCGCCGATCACCATGACGACGTCGGTATGCTCGACCGAATCGAAATCCTGCGTGCCGGCCGAGGTTCCAAAAGTCTGCGACAGGCCGTAGCCGGTCGGCGAGTGGCAGACGCGGGCGCAAGTATCGACGTTGTTGTTGCCGAAACCGCCGCGGATCAGTTTCTGCACCAGATAGGTTTCTTCATTGGTGCAGCGCGAGGAGGTGATGCCGCCGACCGCGTCGCGGCCGTATTTCTGCTGAATACCCCTAAACTTCGCCGCGGCGAAATTGAACGCCTCATCCCATGACACCTCGCGCCAGGGATCGGCGATATCCTCGCGGATCATCGGCTTGAGAATGCGCTCCTTGTGGGTGGTGTAGCCCCAGGCAAAGCGCCCCTTGACGCAGGAATGGCCGCGATTGGCCTTGCCATCCTTGTACGGCACCATACGCACGACTTCCTCGCCGCGCATTTCCGCCTTGAAGGTGCAGCCGACACCGCAATAGGCGCAGGTGGTGACGAGGGAATGCTCGGGCTGGCCGATTTCGATGACGGATTTTTCGGTCAGTGTCGCGGTCGGACAGGCCTGGACGCAGGCGCCGCAGGATACGCATTCGGAGCTGAGGAAACTTTCGCTCATGCCGGGCGAGACGCGGCTGTCGAAGCCGCGGCCCGAGATCGTCAGTGCGAAGGTGCCTTGCACTTCCTCGCAGGCGCGGACGCAGCGCGAGCAGACGATGCATTTCGAGGGATCATAGGTGAAATACGGGTTGGACTCGTCCTTCGGCATCCAGTTGTCATTGCTGCAGCCATCCGCCTTGGCGAACACATGATTCTCGCCCTCATAGCCGTAGCGCACGTCGCGCAAGCCGACCGCGCCGGCCATGTCCTGCAATTCGCAATCGCCGTTGGCGGCGCAGGTCAGGCAGTCCAGCGGATGATCGGAGATGTACAGCTCCATCACGCCCTTGCGCAGCTTCTTCAAACGCTCGGTCTGGGTATGGACCACAAGACCGTTCATGGCCGGCGTGGTGCAGGAAGCCGGCGTTCCGGCGCGGCCCTCGATCTCGATCAGGCACAGCCGGCAGGAACCGAAGGCATCGACCATGTCGGTGGCGCAGAGTTTCGGAATTTGTGTGCCGGCCTCCATGGCCGCGCGCATGATCGAGGTGCCCTCGGGCACGGTGATGCTGTTGCCGTCGATGGTGAGCGTCACCATCGTCTCGGATTTCGAGCGGGGTGTGCCGAAGTCGATCTCTTCGATCAAGGACATTGTCAGTCTCCTATTCCGCGGCCTGCAGGGTGGCCGGTGCCGGGCCAAAATCTTCCCGGAAATGTTTCAGCGCGCTCATGACAGGGTAGGGCGTGAAGCCGCCGAGCGCGCAGAGCGAGCCGAATTTCATGGTGTTGCAGAGGTCTTCGACCACGGCGAGATTTTCGGATGTGCGTTCGCCGCGGATGATCTTGTCGATGGTCTCGACGCCTCGCGTCGAGCCGATCCGGCACGGCGTGCACTTGCCGCAGGATTCGACGGCGCAGAACTCCATCGCGAAGCGCGCCTGCTTGGCCATATCGACGCTGTCGTCGAACACCACGATGCCGCCATGGCCGATCAGCCCGTCGCGCGCGGCAAAAGCTTCATAGTCGAACGGCGTATCGAACATCGTGCGCGGGAAATACGCGCCGAGCGGACCGCCGACCTGCACGGCGCGCACTGGGCGGCCACTCGCGGTGCCGCCGCCGACTTCGTCGATCAGTTCGCCGAGCGTGATGCCGAAAGCGACCTCGAACAGTCCGCCATGCCTGATGTTGCCGGCAAGCTGGATCGGCATGGTGCCGCGCGAGCGGCCCATGCCGAAGTCCGCATAGGCCTTGGCGCCGCCGGCGAGGATGAAGGGGATCGCCGCAAACGACAGTACGTTGTTGATGACCGTCGGGCGGCCGAACAGGCCCTTGTGCGCCGGCAGCGGCGGTTTTGCGCGCACGATGCCGCGGCGGCCTTCGAGACTTTCCAGCAGCGAGGTTTCCTCGCCGCAGACATAGGCGCCCGCGCCGACCCGGACTTCGAGATCGAAAGTGTGGCTGGATCCGACAATGGCCTCACCGAGATAGCCGGTGCGCCGGGCGGCCGCGATCGCGGCGTTCATCGCCGCCACCGCATGCGGATATTCCGAGCGGATGTAGATGTAGCCCTTGGTGGCGCCCACAGCCACACCCGCGATCGTCATGCCTTCGATCACGACGAAGGGATCGCCCTCCATGATCATGCGGTCGGCAAAGGTGCCGCTGTCGCCTTCGTCGGCGTTGCAGACGATGTATTTGCGGTCGGCGCCGGCTTGCGCCACCGTCTTCCACTTGATGCCGGTCGGGAAGCCCGCGCCGCCACGCCCGCGCAGTCCGGACGCGGTGACGTCGGCGAGGATCTCGTCCGAGGTCAGCGTCAGCGCGCGCTCCAGCCCCTTGTAACCGCCGTGGTCGCGATAATCTTTGACTGACCGCGGATCGATCACGCCGCACCGCGCGAAGGTCAAGCGGGTCTGCCGCTTTAGCCAGGGGATTTGCTCGGTAAGGCCGAGTAGCAACGGGTGCGAACCGCCGGTGGCCATGGCATCGAATATCGATGGCACGTCCGCCGCAGTCACCGGGCCGAACGCGACGCGGCCCTGCGATGTCGCGACCTCGACCATCGGCTCCAGCCAATAGAGCCCGCGCGATCCCGTCCTGACGATCTCGACGGCGATACCGGCTTTGCCGGCGGCCCGCTCCAGGGCAACAGCCACCCCATCGGCACCGACGGCGACCGCACCGGCATCGCGGGGAACGAAGATGCGCATCGTCATCGCTGCGCCTCCGCCACCAGCGCATCGAGGCGCGCTTCATCCAGCCGTCCGACGACGCGGCCATCGAGCATCGCTGACGGCGCGGTGGCGCACAGCCCGAGGCAATAGATCGGCTCCAGCGTGACGCGCGAATCGGCGGTGGTGTTTCCGATCGATATGCCGAGCTTCGCTTGCGCGCGCGCGGCAAGCGCATCGCCACCTGCGGCCTGGCAGGCCTCGGCACGGCACAGTTTCAGCACGTGACGGCCGGCGGGTGCATGGCGGAAATCATGATAGAAGGTGACCACGCCATGGACTTCGGCGCGCGAAAGGCTGAGCGCGGAAGCGATCATCGGAATGGCGGGCTCCGGCACATAGCCGAACGCTTCCTGCATCGCATGCAGGATCACCAGCGTCGCGCCTTCGAGCTTGTCGTGTTCGGCGATGATCTCGGCGCCGCGCGGTTCATTCCAGAGTTCGTATGTCGACATCATCCGCATTCCGATCAGAGGTTGTGGCCTCCGATAGAAATGGAATTGCTCGAAATATCAATAAAGCTGTCTCATGTTGCGATTTCAAAATGCTATCGATGACATCAAAAATCGCACATAGGCAAAGCCTATGGGGCGGCTAGCGGTTACTGGCTGGTTAACAGCCCGATTGCAGCCGGTTCGTTGCCGCATTTTCGGAACCGGTTGCGCTCGTCAGGCGGGGCGTCCTGACGAGCGCATTTTTCGCGTTCGATCGTCTTCAGAAGATTCGGGGCACCAGCATCGCTACCCGTTCGCGATAGCGCCGGTATTCACTGCCGAACGTCGCCACCAGATCGCGCTCTTCGAGATAGATGCCGACGAAGATGTAGGCCGTCGTCACCGCAGCGAACAGCAGATGACCGAGCGTCATCGTCGGTGTCGACCAGAAGGCAATGATGAAGCCGAGATAGATCGGATGCCGGATCAGGCGATACAGGCCCGGCGTCTTGAACTTCATGGGCTCAGCCACGCGTCCGGCAAAATGCGTGACCACCTGGGTCAATCCGAACAGCTCGAAATGGCTGATCAGGAAGGTGCTGTAGAGCACGATGAGCCAGCCCAGGAAGCCGCCCGCGGTCGCGACGCTGGCACCAACGGGATTTTCGATGTTCCAGACCACAGCGGGCATCGGCTGCCATTGCCAATACAGCAGTATCAGCGTCAGGCTCGCCAGCAGCACGTAGGTCGAGCGTTCGATCGCGGGCGACGCGAAGCGCGTGAACAGCTTCTTGAATCCCCGCCGCGCCATGCCGCTGTGCTGGACGGCAAAGATCGACATCACCACCAGGTTGATCAGCAGTGCCGTCGTCAGCGAGGATGCTGAACCAGGTCCGGCGGTCGTCGAACCGGTATCGACGGTCTTGGGCACGACATATCCCGAGACGAAGCCGACCGCGTAGAGAAAAGTGCCGAAGAAGATGAGATAGGCGATGCCGCCATAGCAGAGGGTGAGCAATCTCATCGCAAGGGAGCTGGCGGCCGCAGGCGCCGCATTCGGGCCGGTTTGCATTGTAATCGACATTTTAGAATCTCCTTGGTTTGGAATGTTGACGTCGGGAAATTGTCTTGGGGTAATGACTTTGTTCAGGGCTATTTGAGGCGTCGCCGCTTGCGCAGCCGCGCGGCTCTCTCGAGGGCGTCATCGATCGGACCGCGGTAGATGCGCTTGTTGTTCAGGCCGCGATTGCCGGCCTGGTGCAGCGCGAGCCACGCGGTTTGCCGTTCACGGTACGCGATGGCAGCGGCCATCCAGTCGTTGAGAATACGTTTCAGGCGCGCGGGCGGGACGAGAGGGCTGGCGACGGGGCTTGGGCGGATCCTCGCGCGGGGCTGCATGGCGGCCTCGTGCGGCAACAAGCCTTCTGGTGAAACATCCGCCTTGGTGGGATTGAGCAACAAGCCGATCATGGTCATCTCCGATTGAACGGTAATTGACCCGTCTGTAGATTGAACGGCCTGTTCCAGCTTGACGGATTTCTTGAGAAGACCTTTGTTTTTCCTCCGGAAGCGACTGTTCTTGCTTAGTTTTGTAGCGTGAACCGCCTGATAGGGGCGGAGCCTCGTATCGGATTAGCAGACGTGGTATTACAGTACCGATTTGCCGAGTTCGAGATCGACCTCAGCCAGCAGGAACTGCGCCGGCTTGGGGAAGCGGTACATATTGAGCCTCAGGTATTCGATCTCATCGTTCATCTGGTGCGCAACCACGACCGGATTGTCAGCAAGGATGAGCTTATCGAGACGATCTGGAACGGCCGGATCATCTCCGAGGCGGCGCTCTCCAGCCGTATCAATGGCGCCCGGCGCGCGCTTGGCGACAATGGCAACGACCAGGCCCTCATTCGGACGTTGCACAAGCGCGGCTTCCGCTTCGTCGGCGGCGTTCAGGCCATCGACGCGCCGATGGCTGATGCTTCCGCGGCTCGACTCGTTCCCGACGCGCCGGGCCACGTGCCTGGCCGTGTCTCGGTTTCTTCCGAAGTGTCCCGCCTCGATGATGTCGTCTCGGAATCCGTAAAGGCGGAGGCCGTCTCGCGATCGTCGATTGCCGTGATACCGTTTGGAAACATGTCTGACGACCCCGAGAACGACTACTTCAGCTACGGGTTGACCGAGGACATTATTCGCCTTCTCGCCCGCAACCGGTGGCTTTCGGTCATCTCGCGACACTCGACCATTGCGTTCCAGGGACGCGTGGTGGATGCACGCGAAATCGGTGAGTTGCTGGGTGTCAGGTATGTGATGGTCGGCAGCGTCCGCAAGAACCGCGATGCTGTGCGGATAACGGCGGAACTGGTCCGCGCGGCGGATGGAAAGCAGTTGTGGGCCGAAAAATACGACCTGCAGCTGGAGTATATCTTCGATATCCAGGAGGAGATGGCACGGCAGATCGCGGCAACGATCGAGCCCGAGCTGTCGAAGGTCGAGCAGCAGCTCGCCGCCCGCAAGGCGCCGGAAAGCCTGGACGCCTGGGATTGTTATCAACGCGGTCTATGGAATTTCTGGCGCTTCACCACGCCGGGATTTGACTCGGCCGAAAGCTATTTTCAGCGGGCGATCGCGGCCGATCCGAGTTTTGCGCGCGGCCATGGCGCGCTCAGCTACGTCAATCTGCAGCGCGCCTTCATTGACGAGCCGAAAGATCGCGCGGCGCGGCTGGAAACCGCGTTGCGCCAGGCGCGCCATGCGGTGGCGCTCGACGAGCTCGATTGTTTCTGCCACTGCGCGCTCGGACGCGCCCTGTGCCTGACCCATCAGAACGACGAGGCGCTGGCAGCGCTCGACGTATCGCTGGAGCTCAACCCAAGTTTTGCGCAGGCCTATTTCGCCCAGGGCTTCAATTTGCTCTGGTATGGGCGAGAGATCGAGGCGGAAACGCTGCTCGATCGCGCGATCATGCTCAGTCCGCGCGACAACCATATTTCTGCTTTCCACCATGTCCGCTCCTGGGCGCACTTCTCCCTTGGCGAGTATGACATCGCGGTCGAATTCGCGAGGCGCGCGACACGGCAGCCCAATGCCACCTATCAGGCGTTTGCGACACTTGCTGCATCGCTCGGACTTCTCGGGGATCGGACGCAGGCGGAAACGGTGGCCGCCGAACTGCTGCAACGCAAGTCGAGCTACAACATTGAAACGGCGCGACAGGAGTTCTTCTTCTGCAATGATGTGGGCTTCATCGATCGGTTCGTCGAAGGATTGCGCGTAGCCGGTATCGCGGGCGCTTAACTCAAGGCTGCGGGCCGGACAGGTTTGTTCAGGCCGATCTCTTCGAATTCACGGGACAGGGCCTTCGATTTCTTCCGGAAGCGGGCGGGCACGGCCACCAAGCTAAAATCAAGATTATCTTTAGATTATCTGCATACGCCCTCTAAGCGCGGCAAGCCGGTCCGGGCCATATTGGCCGCCATGGATCGACGAGATTTCATTGCGTTTCTGGGAGCGGCGATGGCGTGGCCGGCGGCCGCACTCGCGCAGGATTCGGCAAGAGTTTATCGCATTTTTTGGGTATCCACCGACTCCCAGCCCGACCCGTTCCTGGCCGGGTTTCGCGAGGGATTGCGGGCGCGCGGCTACGTCGAGGGAAAAAACCTTACCTTTGAGCTGCACTATGCGCCCGGCAATCCGCAGGCGCTCCGCGAGGTCGTATCCGAACTGAAGCGGGGCAACATCGACCTCGCCGTGTCGAGCGGCCCGGCGACGCGCGCGATGACGGCGGTAATGGAAGTTCCGGTGCTGTTTGCGTTGAGTGGCGACCCGGTGGAGCTGGGCCTCGTCAATAGCCTCGGCGAACCGGGCGGCAATTTCACGGGGTCGACCTTCCTTTCGCTTGAGCTGGCGGGGAAGCGGGTTGAGCTGCTGAAGGAAGCCGTGCCGGCGGTGCGCAGGCTTGCCGTATTTTCAAACACCCTTCATCCCGGAGAACAATCGGAGTGGCGCGCGACCAGGGAAGCGGCCTCGGCGCTGGGCATCGAGACCGTCTACGTTCCCTTTGCCGGCAAAACCGAACTGGACAAGGGACTGGCGGCGGCGGGAGACGCCCGTGCCGACGCGTTGCTCGTCTTCCCCGACGTCCTCACCATGGTGCACCGGGAAAAGATTGCCCGGTTCGCCATCGCGCATCGGCTGCCTTCGATGTTCGGCTGGAGTGAATATTGCGACGCTGGCGGACTTCTGAGTTATGGCGCGAACCAGCGCGCGACCTATTTCTGGCTTGCGACCTACGCCGACCGGATCCTGCGTGGCGAAAAGCCGGCCAATCTTCCCGTGGTTCAGCCCACCAGGTTCGAACTGGTCGTGAATCTGAGGACGGCCGAACTGCTCGGCATCGACCTGGATAAATCGTCCGTCCTGTTTCGCGCCAACCGGGTAATCGAATGAGCCCGGCGCGTCTGCATCTGGTTCGAAACTCCATCCATCGGATATCCGCTCGGTGACCCGTCCGCGCCGCTCCCTGTTCGTCAAGTACTTCGTCACGCTGTTTGTCGCAGTGGTGGTGCCGCTGGTGCTCGGTTCAGCGACCGAAGCCTGGTTTGCCTTTCGTGATAATCGGCTTGATCTTGATGAAATTCTTCAGGTCGAGGCGCGCTCGGCGGCGGACCGGATACAGGCTTTCACCGACGGAATACGCGATCAACTCGGTTGGGTCGTGCAGTTCCCGTGGACGACAGGCGAGGACGACCGGCGCAGGGTCGACGGGCTGCGTCTGCTGCAGCAGGTGCCGGCGATTGTTTCGCTCTCGCTGGTCGACCCGACCGGCACCGAACGCGTTTTCGTCTCCCGTGTGAGCATGAACAGGACCGGCCGCGGCGTGGACATGTCCGCGGATCCTGCGGTTGTCGGCGCGCGCACCAATCGGGTCTGGTACGGCCCGGTGCACTATCAGCGCGATTCCGAGCCTTACATGCGGATCGCGGTTGCGGGAAACCGTGCGGCCGCCGGGATCGTCGTTGCCGACATCAACCTGAAACTGATCTGGGATATCATTGCGGCGATCAAGATCGGCGACACCGGACATGCCCTTGTCGTCGACGATTCCGGGCGTCTGATCGCCCACCCGGACATCAGCCTTGTGCTGCGCAGCGGCGCCGGGGCAGGGGAGTTCGACCGCCTCAAGTCCGTCGTCAGCGCCGCGAACGGATCGGCGGTCACCACCACCGGCGAGGACGGCAAGCCCGTCGTTGCGCTCTCGGTGCTTGCCCCCAACGTGGGTTGGACGGTGATCGCCCAACAGCCGACGCTGGAAGCTTTCGAATCCATCCGCGCAGCGCTGCGGCGTTCCCTGATACTCATTGGTCTCGGAATCGTTTTCGCACTTGTCCTGGCCTATTGGCGAGCATGCCGCATGTGGGGACCGATCAGGCAACTCGAGGACGGCGTTGAACGGATCGGGATGGGGCAATTCGACCACCGCATCACGATCAAGAGCCACGACGAACTGGAGCAATTGGCAATCCGGTTCAACCAGATGGCGGAGGAACTTGCCACTTCGCAGCACAAGTCCGAGCGCATCAATCGTCTGAAGCAATTCCTTGCGCCGCAGGTGGCTGAACTGGTCGAACACTCCGACCAGCGGCTGCTGGATGGGCAGCGACGCGAGGTGGTCGCGATTTTCGGCGATCTGCGCGGCTTCACCGCGTTTTCCGCGCGCGCCGAGCCTGATGTCGTTATCGCCGTGCTGAGGGAGTATTATGAAGCGATCGGCGCCGTGACGGCGCGCCACGCCGCCACCTTGATCCGCTTCGCTGGTGACGGCGTGATGGTCCTCGTCAACGCGCCGGTCGCTTGCGAAAATCCGGCGCAGCGCGGTATCTGGCTTGCGATCGACATGCAGGCTGCGGTGCAATCCCTTGCCAATTACTGGAAGGCCCGTGGCTGCGACATTGGTTTCGGCGTGGGTATCGCGATGGGACCTGCGACCGTCGGAACGCTCGGCTGGCACGGACGGCTCGACTACACCGCCATTGGGAACGTCGTCAATCTGGCGTCGCGGCTGTGCGACCTGGCGGCCGATGCGGAAATCCTGGTGGATCCCGTCGTCACCGGCCACGTCAGGGACAGCGTCGCCCTCGCATCCATCGGGGAGCGGGCGATCAAGGGTTTCGACCGTGCGCTGCAGGTGTTTGCGGTGGCGCGCAGCGTCGCTCCGTCGAGGCATCCTGCCGATCAACTCCAGCCTGCCGGCGTTCGAGCCGTGTTGCCGGAATTTCCCCGAACCGCGTCGGAACTATCGGCGGCAGATGCAGGCTGATGCGGCCGATAGCGACGCGGAATGAGGCGATACGGAAACCGAATTGCCCCTGAAATCGAGCCCTCCGGACGCCGCTTTTGCCGTGTTGATGGCCGCCGGTCCGTGCTATTTCTGGCCATCGGGCGATCGCCTTTGCCACCACACTTCCTGGGACCATCTCCTTGATCGAGAAGCTTGAACTGCTGCTGGCGCTGGCCAAGGAACGGCATTTCGGACGGGCCGCGGAGGCCTGCGGCGTCACCCAGCCGACCATGTCGACCAGTCTCAAGCAGCTCGAGGAAATCCTCGGCGTGATGCTGGTGCAGCGCGGGTCGCGGTTCCAGGGCTTCACGCCGGAAGGCGAACGCACCCTCGACTGGGCGCGGCGCATCGTCGGCGACACCCGCGCGATGCGGCAGGAGATCAACAGCCTCAAGGACAAGCTCTCCGGCGAGATCCGGATCGCCGCGATCCCGACCGTGCTCGGCATGGTGGCGCAGCTGACCACGCCGTTCCGCGCGCGGTACCCCGGCGTGCGCTTTCGTGTCCAGTCCTGCACTTCGGCCGACGTGCTGGGCCTCCTGGAAAATCTCGAGGTCGATGCCGGGCTGACCTATATCGAGAATGAACCGATCGGCAAGGTCCGCACCATTCCGCTCTACAACGAAAGCTATCGCCTGCTGACGTCGCCCGACGCCATGTTCGGCGATCGCAAGCAGGTGACCTGGAAGGAAGTGGGCCAGGTGCCGCTGTGCCTGTTGACGCCCGACATGCAGAACCGGCGCATCATCGACCGTGCGTTGCGCTCGGTGGGCGCGGAGGCCACGCCGTCGCTGACCTCGAATTCGCTGCTGGTGCTCTACACCCACGTCAAGACCGGGCGCTGGGCGAGCGTGATGCCGGCGAAGCTTGCGGAGACGCTGGGGTTGTCCGACTCCATTCGCAGCATTCCGATCGTCGATCCCATCGTCGATTACAGCGTTGGATTGGTGATCCCGCAGCGCGACCCGATGACGCCCCTGATCGCGGCGCTGGTGCAGGTCGCCCGCGAAGTGGCGCCGACGCTGGAAGATCGTGCCGGCGCCTAATAGCTCGCGGGCATCAGCCCTAGAGACGGGTAAAGCCGGTCGATGGCGGCCATGTCGCTGCGCATCTGCTTGATGATCCAGTCGCGGATCTCGCTGACGACGGGGCGGATCGATCGGTCGTGCGGGTGCACCAGTTCGCAAAGCCGCCGTGTCGTGCTGAGCGTTTCCGAGGCCGGGACCAGAGCGCCGGTCAGCAGCCAATGGGCTGCGACCGTGAGCCAGCCGAGCGCAATGCCCTGGCCGAGCAGTGCGGCCTGAACCACCACCGCGTAGTCGGAAAAACTCAGCGACTTGGCGGCCCCGGATCGTCTGGTGAGAAACGCCGGATATTCCGCAGCCCAATCGCCGGGCGTATCCGCGAGGCGGATGATGGTGTTGGCCTCGATCGGCCCATCCGCGCTATCAGCGTCGCGATATGCCGGGCTGCAGATCGGCAGCATGACTTCCTTCATGACCAGCGCGCCGTTCCGCGCGGGATCGTATCGGTCGCGAAACCGCATGCCGAGATCGACATTGTCGACCGGCCCGCGCAGCGGCCCGGAAATAAGCTGGAAGCGGAGATCGACGGTCGGAAACTGGCGCTGCAGCTTGTCGATGCGCGGCATCAGCCAATGCGTGGTGAACGCCGAGGAGACCGACAGCGTGACCGTCTCGGTGCCCTTGCGGCGGCGGTCGATCTCGATCAGGCCGCCTTCGATGCTGCGGAATCCATCCGCGACGTGGCGATAGAGGATCTCGCCATCTTCCGTCAGCGCAGCGCGGCCATTGGTCCGGTCGAACAGCCGGACGCCGAGATAATCCTCGAACTGTCCGAGCATTCGGCTGACCGCGGGCTGGGTGACGTTCAGTTCGGCCGCCGCCGCCGTGAAGCTGCCGTTGCGCGCCGCCGCGTCAAAGACGAACAGCGCGTGGCTCGAAGGCAGCTTTCGCCGGAGGTCAGGCATAACCTGATGTTATGCCGCCGGTGAGAATTTGGCAATTGCCCCTGCGGGTCAACTCTGGTTGGCTTGCGCGATAGCCCGCCAGTACGGGCAAGATTGAAAATCCGGTGCGGCGGGGACGGCCGTGGGAGCCGCCCTGAAGTGCCCGGTCTATAAGACGAGATCATGCCGGTTTCAACCGTCGCTTGCGACATCGCAGGTGACGTCGGTGGCGCGCATCGGTGCACGCCCTCGGTAACGCAACGGGGTCGATCATTGGGCCAGGGCGGAGAGAGCGTCGACATCAGGGCCGCGAGCAAGAATTATGACGCCGTCCGCGCGCTTGATAACATCACCCTGAACGTCGCGCCGCGCGAGTTCGTCTCCCTGCTCGGGCCTTCCGGTTCCGGCAAGACCACGCTGCTCGGCATCCTCGGCGGCTTCATTCAGCCCTCGTCGGGCTCGATCCATTTCGGCGACCGCGACGTGACGTTCGTGCCACCGCACAAGCGCGATATCGGCGTCGTGTTCCAGAACTACGCGCTGTTCCCGCACATGAGCGTCGGCGAGAACGTCGCCTTTCCGCTGCGTGCGCGACGGATTGCAAAGGCGGATTGGCCTGCGAGGGTACGCGCCGCGCTGGCGATGGTCGGGCTGTCGGGCTACGAGACGCGGGGCATCGCCCAGCTCTCCGGCGGCCAGCGCCAGCGCGTGGCGCTGGCACGCGCCATGATCTTCGAACCGCGCCTGATCCTGATGGACGAGCCGCTGTCGGCGCTCGACAAGCAGTTGCGCGAAGCGATGCAGATCGAACTGCGCGAGCTGCACAAGCGGATCGGCGCCACGATCATCTACGTCACCCATGACCAGCGCGAGGCGCTGACGATGAGCGACCGCGTTGCGATCCTGAAAGACGGCCGGCTGGTCCAGATCGATCGCCCGGAGCGGCTGCACGATTATCCTGCCAACTCCTTCGTGGCGAGTTTCATCGGCGAGGCGAGCCTGTTGCCGGTCCGGCGCATCGACGCCTCCTGCGTCGCGCTCGGGCCGGCGGTCCTGAAAAGCGCGCGCGCGATTCCGGACGGCGAGGCGCTGATGCTGGCGGTGCACAGCGAGAAGCTGCTGATTGCGGACGGCGTTACGGATGCCGCGCTCAACCGCCTGAGCGGCAAGGTCACCGACATCGTCTATCAGGGCGAAAGCCTTCGCGTGTTCCTGCAACTGGCCGACGGCACTTGTTTGAGCCTGCGTCAGCCGAGCCACTATCAGGCCTCGCGGCTGTTACCCCCGGTTGGTGGCGAACTTACCGTCACCCTTCATCCCGAAGACACCATCGTCGTGCCCAAAGCCCAGGAGAGGGCGCGAGAATGAATGCCCAGTCAATCCCGAGTGCAACACCAGACCAACCAAAACAAGAGATGAAAATGTCCTATGATAGCTTCAAGGTTCTCACCTTCGACGTCGTCGGCACCTTGATCGATTTCGAAGCCGGCGTGCTCGATGCCGTGCGCAAGATCTCCGGCCGCAAGGCGGCCGAGCTCAACGACGATCAGATATTTGCGTCCTACAAGCGTGGCCGCGACGCTCATCCGGAGCGATCGAGCGAGGTGATGTTCCACGTCTACCGCTACCTCGCCAAGGAACTCGGACTGCCCGCCGACGATGCCGCCTGCGATTCCTTCCAGCTCGCCGTGCTGCGCTGGCAGCCGTTTTCGGATTCGGTCGAGGCGCTGAAGCGCCTGCGTACCAAATTCCGATTGGTCGCCATGACCAATGCGGATCGCGTCGCGCTGTCATGCTATGCCCACGCGCTCGACAATCCCTTCCACGATACCATCTGCGCCGACGATACCGGGGTTGCGAAACCCCATCCGGAATTCTTTGCCTACAACAAGGGCCGCCAGTCGGCGTTCGGCTACAAGCAGTCCGAAATCCTGCACGTGGCGCAAAGCCAGCATCACGACATCGGTATCGCCCGCAAGCTCGGCTACAAGGTGTGCTGGATCGAGCGGCGCCAGGGCATGAAGGGTTTTGGCGGCACGCCGGAAGTGCCGCAGCTCACAAAGCCTGATTTCCATTTTGCCACGATGAAGGCGTTTGCCGACGCCGCGGTCGGAAGCTGAGACGGGCAGGGCGGCTGGCATGGCAGAGGACTGGACCCCAATGGCACCGGCCGCCTCGCTCTGGGCGGATACGGCGGAGCCGTTGCCTGCCTTTCCCAAACTTGCCGGCGAGGTGAAGGCCGACGTCGTCATCATCGGCGCGGGCTATACGGGGCTGTCGGCCGCGCACCATCTCGCGAAGAGCGGCCTTTCGCCGGTCGTACTCGAAGCCAATCATCCCGGCTGGGGCGCAAGCGGCCGCAATGGCGGCGTCATCACCGCAAAGTTCCGGTTATCGTTTCGTGACATCGACGCCGCCCATGGTCGCGCCATGGCGCGGCGCATGTACGAGATCGCGCATGAATCGGTCGACATGGTCGAGGAACTGGTGTCCGAATTCGGCATCGAGAGTGCGCGGCTGACGCGTACCGGACAGGTCAAGGCCGCACATAACGATGCGACGCTGCGGGCCGCGATCGACGAAGCCGCCTGGATGACGCGCGAGATGCGTGACACCGAAGTTCGGATCCTCGACCCGCACCAGGTGCGCGACGAGACGGGCTCGCAGGTCTTTGTCGGCGGGATTCTCAATCCCGGTTCCGGCGGCATCCATCCGCTGAACTATCTGCGCGGCCTCGCCAGGGGCGTGGCGCAACGGGGCGTGCCGATATTCCAGGAAAGCCTGGTGCTCGCGCTGCGTCGCGACGGCGACGGTGTCGTGGCGGAAACGCCTGACGGCAGCGTGCGGGCGCGCCAGGCGATCATCGCCACCAATGGCTATTCCGATTTGACGTCGGCGACCGCGCGCGTGCAGCGGACGCTGGTGCCATTCCGCAGCGCTCTCATCGCGACCGAAAAATTGTCGCCGAACCTTGCCGGCAGCCTGATGCCGACGGGGCGCACCTACACCGAGACCAAGCGCATGATGCGCTGGTTCCGCAAGGTTGACGACCGCGTTATCTTCGGCGGACGCGGTGCCTTCGGCAAGCAGGACTCCGAAAGCGCCTTCGATGCGCTGCGCAAGGCGATGGTCGGCATCTTCCCGGAGCTTGCGGATATTCCGCTCGCGTTCAAATGGTCGGGCCTTGTCGCGATGACGCTCGATTCCGTTCCGCATGTCGGCCGCCTCGATGATCGCACCCTTTATTCGGTCGGCTACAACGGCGCCGGCGTCGCGCTGTCGAGCCTGATGGGCCGCTACCTCGCGGCCCTCGTGCGCGGCGAGAAGGTCGATCTCGGCCTGCTCGAAGCTGGCCGTCTCAAGACTATTCCGTTCTATGCGTTCCGCGAACCTGCCGTCCGCGCGGTGGCCGGCTGGTACCAGTTTATGGATGCGATCGGACGTTAGGAGTTCTAACGCCCGATCATAACAAGAGGGGTTGAACATGATGATTGCATCTTTGTGCCGGCGAGCACTGCTTGGTGTCTCCCTTGTGGCGTTGGCTAGTCTTTCGGCCCGCGCCGACCAGATCACTTTCGTTTCCCAGGGCGGCGCCTACCAGAAGGCGCAGACGATTGCGATCCTCGATCCCTCCGCCAAGAAGCTTGGCATCACCATCAACCAGGACAGCATCCCGGACGCCTGGCCCGCGATCAAATCGCAGGTCGCCAGCGGCAAGCCGATCTGGGACGTGGTCGACGTGCCGACCGGCTATTGCCTGCGCGGCGGCGAGCAGGGCCTGCTCGAAAAGCTCGATTTCTCGAAACTGCCGAACGGGGCCGCGATGCCCGAGGCGTATCGCTCTCCCTACTCGGTGGCTTACGAGTTTTATTCGAGCGTGCTGGCCTACAGTCAGAAAAAATTCTCGGCGGAGGCGGCGCCCAACAGCTGGGCCGATTTCTGGGACGTGAAGAAATTCCCGGGCCGCCGCGCGCTGCGCAATCACCCGATCGCCACGCTGGAGGCGGCGCTGATGGCCGACGGCGTCGCGCCCGACAAGCTCTATCCGCTCGACGTCGACCGCGCCTTCAAAAAGCTCGAAGAGATCAAGCCCAACATCACGGTGTGGTGGACCTCGGGCGCGCAATCCGCACAGCTCCTCAATGACGGGGAAGTCGACATGGTGATGGCCTGGAACGGCCGCGTCAGCGCGCTGACCAAGGAAGGCGCCAAGGTCGGCTTCACTTACAATCAGGGCATCCTGCAGAGCACCTCGCTCTGCATCCTCAAGGGCGCGCCCAATCTCGCGACCGCGGTCGGCTTCCTCAACGAGGCGGTCGATCCGATCCACCAGGCCAACCTGCCGCTGCATATCGATTACGGCCCGGCCAACCCGAAGGCCTTCGATACCGGCGTCATCAAGCCGGAGCGTGCCGCGCAACTGCCGAGCGCGCCCGAAAATGCGGCCAAGCAGGCGCTGATGTCGTACGCCTGGTGGTCGTCGCCGGCCGGCGAGGCGGCAGAGAAGCGCTGGGTCGGCTTCATGCAGAAATAGTTTGCCGGTAACCCGGCGCGGCGTGCATCACGCATTCCGCGCCATCGCAGGATCACCATGAGCAGCCCCGTGCAGGACCTCTCGGTACTCCACCAGCGCCGTGAACAGCGCCTGATGCTGGCGCTCGCGCTGCCGGCGCTGCTCGTGATCCTGCTGCTGGTCGTGCTGCCGGTCGGCTGGCTTGCCTGGCAGTCGGTCTATCATAACGGCTTTACGCTGGAGAATTACCGCCGGATCTGGAGCGAGGACATCTACTGGCGCAGCTTTGCGCTGACGTTTGAAATCAGCCTGCTGGTGACGCTGCTGGCGCTGCTGCTCGGCTATCCGATCGCCTATGCGGCGAGCATCGCGCCAAAACGGTGGGGCATCATCATCCTGGCGCTGGTGGTGCTGCCGTTCTGGACCAGCGTCCTGGTCCGCGCCTATGCCTGGCTCGCGCTGCTGCAGCGGACCGGCGTCATCAACCAGCTGCTGCGCCAGCTCGGCGTGATCGACGAGCCGCTGGCGCTGGTCCACAACAGTTTCGGCACCATCGTGGCGACCCTGCACATCCTGCTGCCGTTCATGGTGCTGCCCCTCTACGCCACCATGCAGCAGATCCCGCGCGACCTGATGCAGGCCGGCGCCAGCCTCGGCGCTGGTCCGATGCTCACCTTCTGGCGGATATTTTTGCCGCTGTCGCTGCCCGGGGTGCTCGCGGGCAGTACGCTGGTTTTTGTGCTTGCGCTCGGCTTCTACATCACGCCGGAACTGCTCGGCGGCGGCCGCACCATCATGATATCGATGCTGGTCAGCCGCAATGTCGAACTCTACGACCAGTGGGGCGCCGCCAGCGCCGTCGGCGTGGTGCTGCTGGTCGCAGTCGGCCTGATTTTCTTCGCCGTCAGCCGCTTCATTCCGCTCGATCGCGTGTTGGGGCAAAAATGACGATGTCCCGCCCATTCCGCCTTGCCCTGGTCGTGACCTGCGTCCTGGTGCTGCTCTATCTCATCGTGCCGATCCTGATCATCGCGCCGATGTCGTTCTCGGCCGCGCGCTACCTGAGCTTTCCGCCGCCGGCGCTATCGCTGCGCTGGTATCAGGAATATGTCGGCAATCCGGCATGGATGCAGGCGACCCGCGTGACGCTGACGGTTGCCGTGCTCACCGTTGTGATCGCGACCCCGCTTGGCGTTGCTGCGGCCTACGCCATCAGCCAGTCGAAATGGCGCATCATGCGGCTGGTCCACATGACCTTGCTGCTGCCGCTGGTGGTGCCGATCATCATCACCGCGGTCGGCATCTTCTTCGTCTTCGCCAAGGTCGGCCTGGCCGCGACCATGACCGGCCTCGTGCTCGCCAACGTCATGCTCGGTCTGCCCTATGTCGTCATCGCGGTCGCGGCGGGGCTGCAGAGCTTCGATGCCACGCAGGAGATGGTGGCGCGCAGCCTCGGCATGAACAGGCTGCGGGCTTTCTTCGTGGTGACGCTGCCGCAGATCAAGGCCAGCGTGATCGCGGGCGGTATCTTCGCGTTCATCTCGGCGATGGACGAGACCATCGTCGCGCTGTTCATTTCCGGCGGCCAGTATCAGCCGCTGACCAAACGGATGTTCACCGCGCTCCGCGACGAAATCGACCCGACGATCGCCGCCATCAGCACGCTGATGACCGTGGTCTCGTTCATGCTGGTGCTGATTGCGACCAGCCGGTCGAACAAGGGCGCGTGAGCGGCAAGTCAGGCGGCGGGAAGTCAGGCGGCGACCTGGCTCTTTGCCCCTGCCTCGCGCGGCAGCGTGATGCGCACCACGGTGCCGGTGCCGAGCTTGGAGCGCAGCCGCATCGTTCCGCCATGCAGGCTGGTCAGCGAGCGGGCAATGGCTAGCCCAAGGCCCGAGCCCTGGTAGGTCTTGGTGAGCTGGCTCTCGACCTGCTCGAACGGATTGCCCAGCCGCCGCAGCGAGGCGGGCGCGATGCCGATGCCGGTATCGGCGATCATCAGCACGATCGAGTTGGGCAGCACGTGGCTGCGCACGGTGACCCTGCCGTCGTCGGGGGTGAACTTCACGGCATTGGACAGCAGGTTGACGAAGATCTGCTTGACCGCGCGACGGTCGGCCATCACGGAAATGGTGTTTTCGATATCGGCGTCGAGCGTCAAATGCTTGTCCTCGGCGCGCCCGGACACCACCCGCATCGACTCCGCCAGCAGTTTCGACAGGTCGAGCTGCTCCATGTCGAGCTTCATACGGCCGGCTTCGATCTTCGACATGTCGAGGATGTCGTTGATGACTTCGAGCAAATATTTCCCTGATGTCAGGATGTCGTGGCAGTATTCCTGGTACTTGTCGGAGCCGAGCACGCCGAACATGCCGCTGCCCATGATCTCGGAGAAGCCGATGATGGCGTTCAGCGGCGTGCGCAGTTCGTGGCTCATATTGGCGAGGAATTTGGATTTCGCCTGGTTGGCTTCCTCGGCGCGATTCTTTTCCCGCGAGTATTTTTCGGCGAGGTCGGCAAGCTCGGCTTGCGAGCGCTTGAGGTCGATCACGTTGGCGCGCAGACGGGAGTTGTTTTCGATCAGCTTCTGCTCGTGCTCCTTGATGCGGGTGATGTCGGTGCCGACCGAGACGTAGCCGCCGTCCTTGGTGCGGCGTTCGGAGATGTGCAGCCAGCTGCCGTCGTCGAGCTGCGCTTCGAAGGTTCGGGCTCCCGGCGCATGCGTGCCGGTCTCCTGCAGCCGGGTGCGCACTTCCGGCATGCTGCCGACCTCGATCACGGTCTCGTACGACGTGCCGGGGGTCACCGCCGTATCCGGCAGCTTGTGCAGGCGCTGGAAATGCGAGTTGCAGAGCACGAGGCGGTCTTCGGCGTCCCACAGCACGAAGGCTTCCGGAATCGTCTCGATCGCGTCGCGCAGTCTGAGGTCGGCCTCCACGGTCTTCTCCGCGAGGCTCTTCTGTTCGGTGATGTCGACCGCGATGCCGATCAAATGCAGGCCGCCGTCGGCCGAGGTGTGGCTGAGCTCGCAGCGCACCCGCAGCCAGATCCAGTGGCCGCCGGTGTGCTGCATGCGGAAGCTCTGGTCGATGTGGTCGAGTTGGCCGGCGATCATCTGGTCGGCGATCGCGAACAGGTCGATGTCGTCGGATTTCACCAGCGCGTTGACTTCGCCGAAGGTGAGCAGGTCGTTGCGGGAGTCGAGGCCAAGCATCGTGAACATCGATGCCGACCAGAAGATCCTGCCGCGGGAGAGATCCCAGTCCCATAATCCGCAGCGGCCGCGGTTGAGCGCGGTGTCGATCCGGCCGCGCACGGCGTCGTTGATGAGATCGCCCTCGCGGGCGCGGGTCGACTGCCAGTGGAAGGCGAAGCCGAGGATCAGCACGACGAAGCCCGTGGTGGCCGAAAGCGTCACCGACAATGCGGAGTCCGAGCCCCACAGCGGCTCGTTCTTTTCCTGGATGACGATGACCTGGCCCGGCAGCGACTTGACCAGCCGCGAGATCGCCATGGCGCCATTGCCGTTCGGCAGCGTCATGTCGCTGATGACGCCGTGCTGGCCGGGGGCGGTGAGCAGTTGCGCCGTGCTGATGATGTCGAGGACGCTATCGCTGCCGAGGTTGCCTTCGACCGGGACGCGGGCCAGAATCCGGTAATCGGCGCCGGTGATGATGACATGGCGGCCGCTGGTCGCGCCCCACGCCGGAATCAGGTCGGGCAGCAGGCTCTGCAGCCGCTCGATATTGGCGGCGCGATCCTGCCGGACGGAGGCGAGCCGATCCAGCCGTTCGGCCAGCAGATCGGTGAGGGCGGAAATATCGCGCTTCATGGCGGCGCGTTTTTGCCGGCTCTGGTCGATCACCTGCACGAAGGCGCCGAGGCAGATGGTGATGAGGAAGGCGATAATGAGCGTCGGCACGGCGCGGCGAAGCGCCGGCTCTGCGATGAGCAGCCGGTGATAGGCAGGTTTTGCGATCGACTGCGCCAATCCCTTGATCGAATCGGATTGGACACATGCGTTCGCCGCATGCGCACGCGCCATGCTTTAGACCCCCGCCGAAGGCTCTTTGCACACTGCTCGGAAAGAACCCCGCGTCATTCCGAATCATGGCGATTTGAATCCAGTTTTCCCGGGCTGTCGAGTGTCAACGATTCGTTAATTCGAAATAAATGTTGTCCAACGCGAAATAATGGCGGCGAAGCGAGTCCGAAAGGAGAACGCGCTGCCTCGATTGAACTGCAGCAGGGTCTGTTCGATGCCGGTGCGGTGGGGCCACGATGCGCTGAGAGTTCCGCTCACCATCTGTAGCTTGCCACGCTCCTGCCGGCGTATGAGCTTGTGACGGCGGAGAACTCGCCTTCGAATGTCGTCGCGAGCGCAAAACCGTTCAGCCATTTTAGTTCGGCCGAGACCGTCGTTAGTGCCGCATCATGCGCACCCGCCGCGCCGTTCACCACAAAGCTTGCGCCGGGCAGGGCCTGGAATGTTGCCGAGGCCGCACTGAGCGGGTTGTAATCATGCGCCCAGGCGGCGCGGCCGCGCAATGTCAGTATCGCATCGTTCACGGCGAAGGATTTGTCGCTGCGCAATCCGAGTTCGGTCCGCGGCGCGGTCACGCTGTTCGCCAGGTAGGACAGCGCAAAGGCATTGGTGCCGGAGACCACCGTTTCGGCATAGGCGGGAAGCCGGGCGGCAATCACCTGCGCAGCCGCGTACGGCGTGGCACCGAGGCCGCCGAACCATGGTGCAACGTAGCGATTGCCGCCTTCGACACGGCCAGCGAAGGTGTTGGCGGCAAAGCGCGCGCGCAACTGGTCGATGCCCGAGATGGTTACCGTGCGATCCGTCGTGACGTCATGCCAGCCATAGGCTGCGGCCGCGCTGACGTAGGCGGAGCCCGCCGTGTGCTTGATGAATGCGCCGGCCTGGAACAGGTCGGTTCGCCCGCTGCCGCCGGCGGCCACGTTGAAACCGGTGCCGCCGCCAGCCAGTGCGAAGCCTGCGACCGTCGCCGGCGACAGCCAGTAGTCGGCGCCCGCCGCCGCACCGTAAATGCGGCTGGTGGCGGTGCTGGATCCGGTGGCCGCATTGCCGTCGGTGGTCTGGCCGCCCCCGAAGCCCGAGGCCCATGCTCGCCAGCGCAATTCAAATGGCGGTGCACGCGGCTTAGCCTTCGCATTCAAGCTGAATGTTTCACCATTCGTACCGCGGAGGGGAACGCTGGCGTAGGCGTTCGCGACATCGCCCTCATCGGCGAATCCCATCGCGCTTGATTGGTGGAGGCGGCGGTCGGCGGCGGAAACATCTGTCATCGCAGTCATGAATTGCGTCATCGCCTGCACCATGGTCGGCTGCACCGCGGTGGCGATCGGGCCGGACGCCTGCGTCAGCGCCGGCGCGGTGAGCCCGCCATAGACCAGCGGAATGCCGCCATTGCTGTTGAAGTAGTTGACCAGCGCGTTGCCGACGTTGGTCTGGTTGTTGCTGAGGCCGGTGTTGGGCGGCGCGATGAAGCTCAGCGCGAGATTCAGATAGGCGTTGTTGGCGTCGTAGCTCAGGCTCGACTTGAATCCCTGCGGCAAATTGGTGTTGACGATCGACCCGAACGTGCTGCCGCCGAGGCCGCCGGTTGCGTTGAGGATGGTGTATTGCTTTGCGATATAGCTCCCGGCCGCGAAGCTCGCATTGACCGTCGCGCCGCCCAGCGTCGCGATGCCCGTGACGTTGACGCGGTCGGCGTTGGCCGGCGAGACCTCGACCATGTAGGACGCCGCCGCGGTGAACGACAGGCTGCCGTTCACCGTCAGCAGGCCGATCGAATTGCCGGGCGCCAGCGTGCCACCGTTGATGGTGGTGTTGCCGACGGTGCCGTTGCCGCCGAGCGTGCCGCCGGCATTCACCGTTACGGCCGAACTGGCGATGGAGCCGTTGACCGACAGCGTGCCGCCATTGATCACGGTTGGCCCCGTGTAGGTGCTGGTTGCGGTCAGGATCGTCTTCCCGGCCTCGACGCGCACCGTTCGCGTGCCTGGGCCGTTGTCGAGGATGACGGGGGCGAAGGTATAGTTCGCGCTGGTGTGGTTGAACACGATCTGGCCGCTGCCGCTGCCCAAAATAACCGAGGCCGCGCTGAGCGCGCCGGGCGCGGTGGCCGCTTGGCCGACGGCCGCGCCGATATTCAGGGTGCCGATCGAGCCGCCCTGGACGGCAATGAACATGGTCGCAGCCGAGACGCTGCCGCCATTGCGGATGGTCAGCGTGCCGGTGCCGCCATAGCCGACATGGAGATCCGCGCTATTGGTCCAGGTCGAGCCGGACCCATCCACCGTCACGGTGCCGGTCGAGCCAGGCAAGATGGCGAGAGAGCCGAAGACGTTGCTCACCGCCGCGCCGTTACGGATGGTCACCGTGCCGCTGCCTTGGTTGCCGATCACGAGATTGCCGCTGCTGGTCCAGCTCGAGCCGGCGCCGTCCACGGTTGCGGTGGCGATCGAGCCCGATGCGACGCCGAGATAGCTGCCGCCGCCGCTGCTCACGCCGCCGCCGTTGAGGATGGTCAGCGTTGCGCTGCCGCCGCTGCCGACATACAAATCGCTGGCAGTCGTCCAGCCCGAGCCCGCGCCGTTCACCGTCACGGCGCCGGTCGAGCCGGGATTGACGGCGATAAGGCCCACGCCGCTGCTCACCGTGCCGCCGTTGAGGATGTTCAGCGTGCCGTTGCCGGCGGAGCCGATATGCAAATCCGAGCTGTTGGTCCAGCTCGAGCCTGCGCCATCGACCGTCACGGTGCCGGTCGAGGTCGAGTCAACGCCGATAAAGCCGAAGACGTTGCTCACCGCGCCGCCGTTGCTGATGGTCACCGTGCCGGTGCCGGTGCCGTAAGCGCCGACGCTGAGATCGTCGCTGTGGGTCCAGGTCGAGCCGGCGCCATCCACCGTCACGACGCCGGTTGCGCCGTTATCGTTGCCGACAAAGCTGTAGTCATTGCTCACCGCACCGCCGTTGCGAATGGTCAGCGTGCCGCTGCCGGCAGCGCCGACGTTGATATCGCTGCTGCTGCTCCAGGTCGAGCCGGCGCCGTCGACCGTCACGGCGCCGGATGCGCCGGAAACATTGCCGATAAAGCCGACGACGTTGCTCACCGTGCCGCCGTTACTGATGGTCAGCGTGCCGCTGCCGGCATTGCCGACGTAGAAGTCGGAGCTATTGGTCCAGCTCGAGCCGGCGCCGTCCACGATCGCGGTGCCGACCGAGCCGCCATTGTCGCCGATGATGCCCAGGGTGTTGTTCATGGTGCCGCCGCTCTGGATCGTCAGCGCGCCGGCGGCGGAAACGCCGACCCTCAGACCGGTTGACTGCGCGCCGGGCGCTCCGATCACCGTCGGGTTGGGCGTGACGGTGTCGATCCTCGTGCTGGTCGTGTTGTCTGGAACGATGACCGACCAGTTGCCGACGGTGAACCAGTTGGTCGAGGCGGATCCGTTCCAAAATTCGACGGCGCATGACGGCATCGTCGACGCCAGGATCATTCCGAGCGCGACGGTTGTTGCCGTTAGGCTGGGCTGAAATTGCCAACCCGAAGAATTCGCCATGCCAGCGCTCGGTTCCGGTCCGGGAACCCGGATACAAAGCGATTTGGGATAACTAATCCTTAACCATACCGCCTCCAAGTATTAATACGCATGAAAGGACTCTCCGCCTTGAGATAACGCGAGCAACTTGCGCGGCAACGGCTACGTGCGCGGCGGTTCGGCGTGGCTGATCACGCGCTTGATGGTCGGAAACGCGCGGCGCAGCGCGCGCTCGATCTCGTCGACGTTCTCGTGCACCTTGATGACGCTCATCGACGGCGCGGCGCGGCAATGGAAATTAACGATTTCGCCGGCGTCGGTGTCGCGCACCCGCACATTGTGGATGTCATGGATGGCGCCGTTGCCGCCGGCAAAGCGCGCCAGCGCAGCCTTGATGGTCTCGATGCGCTCGGGGGCGGCGTCGGTGCCATGCGGCAGTTCCGGCTCGAGCGGCTCGATGTGGGTGTCGACCTCGACATCCTCGCCAAAATCCTCGCGGATGTTGCGCTCCAGCACGCGGGTCACCTCGTGGGCCGCCGCAAGTTCCATGTCGGCGTCGACCTCGAGGTCGATGCCGACGATCAGCTTCTCGCCGAGATCGTGCACGGTGACATGGTGGATGGCGAGGCCGGAATTGCGGGCGATCACCATGATGCGCTCGCGCACGCTCTCATTGTCGCGCGCGACCGGCACCGCGGTGAAGGTGAGGTCGGCGTCGCCGAGCGCTTCGCTGACGGCTTTCTGCGCGGTCTTCTTGATCGCCTCGACGCGGTCGATCGGGTAGGTGCGCGGCACTTTTGCGATGGCATCGATGAAATGCGTCGGCCCGACCATGCGAACCCGCAGGCGCTCGACGCCGACGACGCCGGGCACCGCGCGGATCGCGGCGGTGGCCTGTTCCGCCACGCCCTGCGGCGCCCGATCGAGCAGGGTTTCGATGGTGGAGCGCCCGAGCCGCAGGCCGAGGATCGATATCATCACGGCGACCGCGATGGCGGCGACCGAGTCGCCCCAGCCAAAGCCGAGGCCAGTCAGCACCAGCCCGATGATGACGGCGATCGAGCCGAGCACGTCGGAGGCAAAATGCAGCGCGTCCGCCGCCAGCGCCTGGCTGCGGGTCGCGCGCGCCGTGCGATGCAGCGCCCGCGCGCGCCAGAAATTCACCGCGATATCGATCACCAGCACCACGAAGGGAACAGCCGACAGCGTCGGCGGCGCTGCGCCTTCGCGCAGGCGGCTCCAGGATTCGACCAGGATGCCGCCGGCCAGCACGTAGAGCAGCGCGATGACAAACAGCGCCGACAGGCTCTCGAACTTGCCATGGCCGTAATGATGCTCCTCGTCGGCCGGCTGGTCGGAGACGCGCACCACCAGCCAGGTGATGACGGTCGCGACCACGTCGACGGAGGAGTGCAGCGCCTCCGAGATCAGCGCCAGCGAGCCGATCGCGATGCCGACGGCGAATTTCGCCGCCGCCATGCCGGCGCTGGCGAAGATCGAGATCGCCGCGACATTGGTCTTGAGGGTGGGGGTGTGACTCATGGGCGGCGGTTTAGCAGGGCGTTGTGCAAGATCAAAGCCGACCGTCGGAGGCGCAATCGCCACTCACTTGCAGGAGCGATTTGTTGCGAATTGTTCTGAGTTTAAACGGCCGCGTTGCTTTAGGTGGGCGGGGGTGATTGCGAGCGTGGCAGTCCATTCGCCAAACAACGGATCGTCATACCCGCGAAGGCGGGTATCCAGTACGCCGCGCCTTCTCGGTTCAATCACTGCTACGGATTGCGCTGCGCTTATCTGCCCTACGCGCTAATGAGAGAAAAATCGAGCCGTACCATCTGGACACGAGCCCACCGCATTGTCCAAAATCGCTGGCAAAACAGCGGAGGCCCCGATGCCGATCATCGATTCCCAGGTCCATGCCTATGAGGCGAACAGTCCGAAGCGGCCCTGGCACAGCGTGCCGAACTGGCCCGACCACGTTACGGGTGACGAGATGGTGGCGGCGATGGACAAGGTTGGCGTCGACGGCGCGATCTTCATCTCCGCCTTTTCGTTGTACCGCTACGATTCCAGCTATGCCGTGGAGGTGCAGCGGGCCCATCCCGGCCGGCTCGCCATCGTCAAGCCGCTCGACCCTGACGATCCCGACGTGGCCGAAATCGTCGCCGAGTGGAAGAAGACGCCGGGCGCGGTCGGCATCCGCGTCATGCTGAGGAAGGAGGAGAAGCGCGCGGCCGATGATCCCGGCCTCGACCGGATTGCGCGCGCGGCCGTTCGTTACGATTTTCCGCTCAACATCCTGTGCTGGGACAATCTGGACGCAGGGACGGCGCTGATCGACCGCCACCCCGATACGCGGTTCATCATCGATCATCTCGGCATCCTGCAGCCACGCGTGCCGCCGGCGCCGCCCGAACCCTGGGCGGACTTGCCGAAGGTGCTCGAACTCGCCAAACGTCCGAATTGCGTGATCAAGGTCAGCGGCGCCTGCACGCTGTCGCGCGAGCCGTATCCGTATCCCGACATATGGGACCCGCTCGGGCGCGTGTTCGATGCCTGGGGTTTCGATCGCTGCCTGTGGGGCACCGACTGGACGCGGGCGTTTGCGGTCGTCAACTACGAGCAGGCCGTCGAGCCGTTCCTCAAGACCAGCCGCCTGAGCGACAGCGAGCGGGCCATGCTGATGGGCGGCGCCTGCGCCAAGGCTTATGGCTGGTCGCCGAAGAAAGATTAGCGCGATTGCGGTGCTGTCACCGTGGTTCGGAAGACATCTAGCCGGAGTGAGTTCTTCCGAGTTTGATTCAAGGCTGACACGTCAGAACTTCCGAATGGCGCAGCCCTTCGGGGGAGACTATCCGATGGCGAGAATACTCCGGTGGTCGATGGCGCGCGCGCGGTGTTTCGACGTGCGCAGCGTTTCCGAAGGGTATTCGCCGAACAGCGATCGGTAGTAGTGCGAGAAGCGGCCCAGTTCGATGAAGCCATGTTGCGTGGCAATCTCGCCGATGGTGGCGGTCGCGGGGGTATTTTCACGTAGCGCGGAGTGGATCGCGCAGAGCCGCTTGCGGCGGAGAAAAGTGACCGGACCCAAACCCAGCATGTCGTAGAACGCCCGGTGCAGGCTGCGCCGCGGGACGTTGAACTGGGTGCAGATTTCCGAAATGTGCACCGGCCGGGAACCCGCCATGTCGAGATAGTGTTCGACGTTTCGAACCAGATGCATGGCCTGCGGCACCGGACCCCGGTTCTCCGCGGGCAGGGCATCGACAATCGTCGCGGCCATCGCATCGATCATCGACCGTTTCCAGAAGTCGGCCACCTTGTCAGTCATGCCGGCCTGCTGCGGCGACAGGCAGGCGACGATCTGCCGTATGCGCTGCGTCGCAATCAGGCCCGTCAGTGAATCCGCCCGATGGCGGTTTTTTTGGCACCAGGTCGCGGGGTCGCTCAATCGCGGCTCGCCCGTGAACAGGGAAGTCACCTCGGCAAGGTCGAGGCGGATCGCGGCATAGGCGGCGGCGCCGTGGAAGCTGCCGTCATGTTCGGTGCTCGGCGGCATGACCAGCACATCCCCAGGGACCATGTCGAACGACCAATGGGTCACGCGGTCGCTGGCGCTCAGCAGCATGCCGATGACCAGCCGGTCGTCGGTCGCAATGCGTTGCGTCCGCACGCCGACCGAAAACGAACCGATGCTGAGCGAAAAATCCCCGATGCCGACATGGCTCAGGGAGCCGCGGAATCTTCCGCGCCCGAGTTGCGTCACCTCGACGTGGGATCCCCGGATCGCCTGGTGCAGGCCCTCGAAGCTGTCGAGGCTGGCCGTATCGATCTGGATCGAACGCCCCATCGTCGGACATCTCCATTGCTGGAATTTAGCGTTGATCCTTGCCTGCGGCAATTTCGTTGCCGGTATGGAGACTCCCCGACGAAATCTAGGCACAACTTCCGGGCGACCACAATAAAATTCATCCGCGGCTGAACCATGCCGCGATGATGCACCTAAAACGCAAAGGGAGAATTGTCATCGAATTTTCCAGGACTGGTTCAGCTCAGGTGAAGCCTGGGGTCTTGCACGAATCATATTGGCACAAACTGCACATCACTTCGGCTTGCGGATCGTTTAGCCTTGTAAAATAGTGGAACTGGCCGCATCATAGCTCTACTGCTCGGAGCCGGGACGTAAATTGCTGAAGCGATTGCGCCCGCAAGGCACAAATATGGAAGTGGGGCTGACTGTTTGCTTTCTCCGCCGCGCGCGGAGAGCAGCGATGGAAAGATCCTGCGATGCGTTCCACGATAACCGTTTCTGCACTTCGAAGCCATCCATCAGGGGCACTCAGCGGTACAATCTGCGCGGGAGTGCGGGCGACATGACGTTGCTGAAGCCCGATTCCAAGCGAGATGACCTTCGATCGCAAGACGATCGGGGATCGGAAGATAGCCGAAACGGCGACATGGCCTGGATTCCCGGCGGCACCTTTCACATGGGTTCCGACCGCCACTATCCGGAGGAAGCGCCGGTGCATCGCGTGGCGGTCGATGGCTTCTGGATCGACCGCACGCCGGTGACGAACCGGCAGTTCAAGGCCTTCATCAAGGCGACCGGTCACAGGACGCTGGCCGAGATCGTGCCCGATCCCAAAAATTATCCTGGCGCCTTGCCGCACATGATCTATGCGGGCTCGCTGGTGTTCGTGCCGCCGTCGGCCGTGCACGGCCTGCACGATTGGAGCCAGTGGTGGCAGTTCATGAAGGGCGCCGATTGGCGGCATCCCTATGGGCCGAAAAGCAACATCAATACGTCGGACAGCCATCCCGTCGTTCACGTGTCATTTTCGGATGCGCTCGCCTACGCGCAGTGGGCGGGCAGGGACCTGCCGACCGAAGCCGAATGGGAATTTGCCGCGCGCGGCGGGCTTGACGGCGCGGAGTTCGCCTGGGGCGACGAATTTACGCCCGGTGGCGTGCATTTGGCCAACACCTGGCAGGGCGAGTTTCCGAGGCAAAACGGGCTCGACGACGGCTACGCGCGAACCTCGCCGGTGACGGCGTTTCCGTCGAACGGCTACGGCGTGCACGACATGATCGGCAATGTCTGGGAGTGGACGTCGGACTGGTACGCGCCAAAGCACGAGGGCGACGCGCCGAAGGCCTGCTGCATCGCCGAGAATCCGCGCGGCGGCCGCGAGGACGCCAGCTACGACCCCTGTCAGCCGAACATCAGGATACCGCGCAAGGTCATCAAGGGCGGCTCGCATCTGTGCGCGCCGAATTACTGCCGCCGCTACCGGCCGGCGGCGCGCCATGCAGAGGCGATCGATACCTCGACGAGCCATCTCGGATTTCGCTGCGTCGTGAGGGATCGGCCCGCGCGATAATTCCAGTTTCCTGGAAAGAGGGGGAGAGCCGTATGCGTGGCAATGCAGAAGACCAAGATCGGGTAGCGATTTCGTCCGACAAGGCTGACGACAAGTCGATCAATCGCCGGAATATCCTGCTCGGCACCTCGACATTGGTGGCGACCGCGGCGATGACATCAGCCGTGCTGGCCCAGGCGCAAAAAGCGGCACCCGCAGGGCCGGCCGCATCTGCCGCGGCATCCGGCAGGAAGCCGAACATTCTCATGATCATGGCCGACGACATCGGCTGGTTCAATGTGAGCGCCTACAATCTGGGCGTGATGGGCTACCGCACGCCCAACATCGATCGGATCGCCAAGGAAGGCGCGCTGTTTACCGACTGGTATGCCGAGCAAAGCTGCACCGCGGGGCGCGCGGCCTTCATCACCGGGCAATCGCCGATCAGAACGGGCCTGACCAAGGTCGGGCTGCCCGGCGCGGACATCGGACTTCACGCCGAAGACATGAGCGTCGCGGAAGCCTTGAAGCCGCTCGGCTACGCCACCGGGCAATTCGGCAAGAACCATCTCGGCGACCGCAACGAATATCTGCCGACCGTACACGGCTTCGACGAATTCTTCGGCAATCTCTATCATCTCAACGCCGAGGAAGAGCCGCAGAACCCGGATTACCCCAAGGATCCGAGGTTCCGGGCCAAGTTCGGGCCGCGCGGCGTACTCAAATGCAAAGCCAGCGACACCGACGATGCGACCGTCGATCCCGCCTACGGGCGCGTCGGCAAGCAGGTGATCGAAAACACCGGGCCGCTCGACACCAAACGGATGCAGACGGTGGACGAGGAATTCATCGGCGCGGCGATCGATTTCATCGACCGCAAGCATAAGGCCAACGCGCCGTGGTTCTGCTACTTCAACCCGACGCGCATGCATGTGTGGACCCATCTCAAGCCTGCTTCCGAGGGACAAACCAAGCTCGGAATCTACCCAGATGGCATGGTGGAGCTCGACGGGTTGGTCGGCCAGCTACTGAAGAAGCTCGACGACCTCGGTATCGCCGACAACACCATGGTCCTGTTCACCAGCGACAACGGCGCCGAGGTGATGTCCTGGCCGGATGGCGGCACCACCCCCTTCCGCGGCGAGAAGGCGACCAACTGGGAGGGCGCCTTTCGCGTGCCGACGGTCATCCGCTGGCCTGGCACGATCAGGCCCGGCACCGTCTACAACGAGATGTTCTCGCATTACGACCTGATCCCGACCTTTGCCGCGGCCGGCGGCGACCCTGATATCGTCGACAAATGCAGGCGGGGAGCCCAGATCGGCAACAAGACGTTCAAGGTCCATCTCGACGGCTTCAATCTCATCCCGTTCTTCAAGGGCGAAGCGAAGGAAGCGCCGCGAAAGGAGTTCGTCTACTGGAACGATGACGGCCAGCTCGTCGCAATTCGTGTCAACGACTGGAAGTCCGTCTTCCTCGAGCAGAACAACAAGGGCATCGGGGTCTGGTCCGGTCAATTCACCGATCTGCGCATACCGAAGCTGTTCAACCTGCGCTCCGATCCGTTCGAGCGCGGCGACGAGTCCATTCTCTATAACAAGTGGATGGCGGAGCGCGCCTTCGTCCAGGTGCCGATGCAGGCGCTCGCCACGCAGTGGCTGCAAAGCTTCAAGGAATTTCCGGTGCGGCAGAAGCCGGCGAGCTTCAACCTCGACGCGGTGATGGCGAAGCTGGAGAAGGCAGGATCGAGCTCTCCCTGATGGAGGCGATCGATACGTCGCCAAGTTACGTCGGGTTTCGTTGCGTGAAGAGGACTGCAGCAACGGAATAATTGTTAGTCCTCACGGTGTGGAAGGAGCTTTGCATGCCTAACGACACCGAGGAAGGACGACACGAAACCTCATCGAACGAAAGCGAAGACCGGACCCTCAACCGTCGCAATATTTTGCTCGGCTCGTCGCGGCAGCGGCGATTACCTCCGGCGCGTTGGCACAGGCGCAGAAGGCCGCGCCAGCAGCCCCTGCGGCGGCGCCTGCTGCGCCGTCCGGCCGCAAGCCAAATATCCCGGTCATCTGGGGTGACGATGTCGGCGTCGCCAACATCAGCGCGTACTCGAACGGCCTGATGGGCTACGAGACGCCGAGCATCGATCGTATCGGCCGAGAAGGGATCAAGTTCCTTCACTATTACGGCGAGCAGTCTTGCACCGCGGGACGCGCGGCGTTTCTGACCGGGCAACACGGCATTCGCGGCGGCCTTACCAAGGTGGGCTTTCCCGGCGCACCGATGGGAATGAGCCAGCTCGATCCGTCCGTTGGCGGCCTGCTATGCCACCGGACAGTTCGGCAAAAATCATGTCGGCGATCGAAATGAATCGCTGCCGACCGTCTCAAGCCGACGCACATCATACGGCGCGTGCTGCTGCGGCAGATCGCCATCACCAATTACGTCAATCCGTTTTGACCGAGCGGGTCCAAATATGAAGATTGAGCCTTGCCGTGACGTCGGCGAAATGCGTCGCCCCGCGGTTCGGCTTCGAGGCCTCCATCACCCGCCCTCGATCCTCCCTCGGGCTCTCCCCATAATTCCCGCTTTCAAGCATATGGTAGACATGACAAATTCAGGGCCTCATATCTGCTTTTGACCGAAGGTGAACACCGGTAACGCGGTGTTGCAGTCCTTGACGTCACCCCATTTCCTGTCCATATGTCGGGCAGTCGACACTTGGCCGAACCGCTGGGCGCTTTGCCTTGCCACTAACAGGCACGCACGTTTCAGACCCTTCTCCAAAAATCGATCGATCGACGAAGGTGCCGAGCCGTCGGTATCTCGATCTTACGTGCACCGTCGGAAGGGAATATCTCTTTGCAGAAAATAGCTGTGCAGTCGTCTGACGGGCAATCGCCCGGTGGCGGCGATGACGTCCTCGAGGCCCGGCGTTGGACGCGCATCCTGAATAACTACAGCACCCCAAATCGGCTGCGCAGCATTGCCGAACTGGCGATCACGGCTTTGCCACTCATCGTGTTGTGGGCCGCGGCCTGGTTCGCATTCCACCTTGGCCATGCCTGGGCTTCATTGCTTATCGCGATTCCGGCTGCCGGCTTTCTCGTACGCCTGTTCATGATCCAACACGACTGCGGTCACGGCACCTTTTTTGCCGGCCGTCTGGCGAATGACTGGGTCGGCCGCGTCATCGGCGTGCTCACGCTCACGCCCTACGACTGCTGGCGCCGCTCGCATGCGATTCATCATGCCACCACCGGCAATCTCGATCGCCGCGGTATCGGCGATCTCGATACGCTGACCGTGCGCGAATACCGGGCCCTTTCCTGGTTGGGCCGTCTGAGATACCGGCTTTACCGTCACCCGCTGATCATGTTCGGGGTCGGACCAGCCTATATGTTTCTCCTGCAGCAGAGACTTCCGGTCGGCCTCATGCGCGAAGGTTGGCGGCCCTGGATCAGTACAATGGCGACCAATCTCGCCATTGCCGTCATCGTCGCTGTGCTCACGTGGTTTATCGGCATCAAGGCGTTCCTGCTCGTGCATCTTCCGATTACGCTCCTCGCCGCCACGGCAGGCGTATGGCTGTTCTACGTGCAGCATCAGTTCGAGCATACGACGTGGGAGCGCGACGAGACCTGGAACCTGCATCAAGCTGCGCTGCACGGCAGCTCGCACTACGAATTGCCGGCGCTGCTACGCTGGTTCACGGCCAATATCGGTGTTCACCACGTGCATCACCTCAGCAGCCGCATTCCCTACTACCGGCTGCCGCGCGTGCTGCGCGACTACCCCGAACTGCGCGACGTCGGTCGCATCACGCTGCTGCAGAGCTTTCAGTGTGTACGGCTTGTGTTGTGGGACGAGGCGCAGCGCCGCCTGGTGTCGTTCCGGGAAATCTGAGCCCCCGGGACTTTCAGGAAGCAGCGCCAAATTTCGCCGCGCCATCGCCATGGCGCGCCGGGCGGACTAGCCCAACGGGTCCGCGCAAAGCGCCGCCCAATGACAGGCTCCGGCGTGATCCGCCGCTAAGTCTCAAACAAAATGACGGATTACGCGGCGCTAATCCGCGCTACGTGCAGCTGCATCTCGCCTAACCTGTGCATGTTGGCGGTCCAGCACCAGGACCAAGATGCGCACGACGATGTTGACCAGCGTATCCGGTGCCGCAGGACGTTCGTCCGGGTCGAATGCCAGTCCAATGACGGCATTCTGGCCTTCGGCGGTTTGCACCGGCCAAAAGTCAAAGCGCGAGGTGAGATTCGGGTAAACGTCGCTGCGCGCGACGGTTCCAGCCGCCAGAGACGATCGCGCTGCCTCCAATTCGGCTTCCTGGGGTTCTATGTCGCCGACTCTCTCGAGGGAAATCACCGTGCCGTCCCTGACGAGCATCACGACGGCAGGAACCTGGAAGAGCGCTGCAAGGGCTTGGGAAGTGATCGAGACGATCGCCTTCGCATTGTCGGCCGCGACGACGTCACGACTGTAGCCCTGCAGCACAGCCGTCTGCCTTCTCAACAGTGCTGCCTCGGCCGCCCTCTGGCGGGAGGTGAAGGCAACGCCACTTACGATGAGACCGACGACAAACAGCAGTCCAATCGCCCAAATGTTCGCGGGATCGTCGACGACCAGCGTGTAGCGAGGCTCGGTCAGGAAAAAATTGAAGGCGAGGGCGCCAAGTGCTGCCGAACAGAGTGACGGACCCAGGCCGAGGCTAACGCTCGCGACGATCACTGGAACGACAAACACCATGGAGAGGTTGGGAATAGTCACCCTGGTGTCGACACCGACAGCCACGACCGTCGCGACCGCGGTCATTGCAATTGAAGCAAGATAGCGCATCGCCTCCGATGCTGCCGGGCCAAAAAGCGGAACGGCATCGGGCGCCGGTGTGATGTCCTGCCGCAGCTTCGATTTAACATCGGTCACCGCTTCAACTCCTGCCTGGCACCTGGGCGACAACGCATTGGCTGAAGGACCCAACCAGCAAAAGCGAGGTCGCGGCTCTGATGGGCTAACCGAGTATATCTCAACTTCATCGGCGCGCGAGCCGCATGAAACATCAGTTCCATATGTCACCCAACGCTACGGCGATGTCTGGAACGTCCGGAAACAGGGTCATGGCCTGCCGCCGTCGGCGAGGATGATCATCGCGTTGACCGCGATGCTGGCAGTCAGAAGGCCGCCGAGCAGCACGGCCAGGCGCATGGACTTTTTCGACATCCATTCCGCCAAAAGGACGCGCCGTTCCTGAATAGCAGCTTGCGCAGACATGGCTCATTCTCCATTCCGTCCGGTCGCGATTTTCGACCGCACGTCAGAGATCAGTCTGCCGGCATATAAAATCGAGGGTACGAACCGCCCGGCGATATAGGAACGGCATAAAGGTCCCATGTCCGGCACCTAGACCACGATCCGGAAAAGTGGGTACCGGTTTTCCGAAAAGATCTGGGCTGGATGAACCCGACGGGTCCACGCGAAGCGCGGCTCGATGACAGGCTCCGGCGCAATCCGCCGCTGCGTCTCAAATCAGACGGCGAATGACGCTGCGCTAATTCGCTCCACGAACCGACAGGTCCACTCACACAGGGAGCCGGCCGTCAGGTCCGCTGACGACCCATCTTGAGCATCGGCCAGCGCGGTCATGTTGCAGTAGCGAATCTCGATCAATCCTATCGACGTATTTGGTTCGGCCCACTACCGTGAGGATTGAATGAAACGTCGGAGTTCTTTCACCACTCGGTGGCGGCGGCAAGAAACGAGAATTCTCACAAGGGGGCGGCAATGGTGCGGGTCGGACATGTCGTGCTGGCGGCGGCGACGGTGATGGCCACACCCGCGGCAGCGGAAGTGCTCGACGCCACCTATCGCGGCACCATGGTATGCGACAAGCTGCCGTTCACCGAAGCAGGCGGCTGCGTGGTGAGCTTGTGAAGCGGTGCTGCGGCGATAGACGCCAACATGAGCTTGTGGTGTTCCCCGCCGTACCTTCAGGTCATCCGTTCAGTGCGCTCCGGCCCTCACTGCGATGCATGGGGCGCAACTGGCAATTTTCGGACTTCAGCCTTGGACTTCAGCTTTCCTGGGCGGCTCGAAGCTCACTTTTCTTCGGCTTTCTAACTGGGGCCGGAGCTATGATCTTTTCCCGCATTTCAGCACAGGTCTTGCGTACCTCCGCTGTCACCAGCGAATAGGTTTCGATCTGGAGGAAGACGCGCTTGGCCTCCTCGCGGTAGCGCTCGGCGGTTTCCTTGAGCTCATCGATCACGACGAGCGTCTGGCGGCTCATGGCCTCACATTGCTTGACGTGCTCGACCAACTCAACGCCCAGCGCCTCGATATCTTTCGCTGCAGCTTCGTATTCGCGGACAACAGCTTCCGCCGACAGCTTGCCGATCTCGGTGGCGCCGTCGCGATGCTCGACATAGTCGGGCAGCGCGAGATCCGGCGCGCGTACGGAAGGCGGCGCGAAATCGCTCGGCTGGGATTCGCGATCCGGCGGTAGCTTTCGAAATTCTTCCTCGATCTCGCGTTCAAGATCGATCGCGTCAAAGATGGGCGGCTTCGCTGACTGCGCCATGACAATGCTCCTTATGAAAATGTGAGCGGGCAGGCAAAATGCTGCTAAATGCTTAGTTGCTCTGATGAACCAAGCAATAGAAGCCCTTTGGTAAGCTTATTTCTTAAGCTTTATGTCCGCGCTGCGGGTTAATTCTGGAACCGCAAAAGCTCCCCGCCGTCGCGGAAATACGCATACCAAGGCCCGCCTTTGAGGGCTAATCGGCCCTGCACGCTGCTTCACGCTGGCAAACATCAAGGTTGAGTAGCGGCCGTTCGACCCTGCATAATCTCTCCGGCCAATCGGAGGAACGGCGATGCAATTGCGGGTCTTTGGGCGCACGGGGATGCGGCTCTCCGTGCTGGGCTTCGGCTGCGGCGCGGTGGGTGGGCTGATGGTGCGCGGCGATGCTGCCGACCAGGAGCGGACCATCGCGCGGGCGATCGCCGCCGGCGTCAATTATTTCGACACCGCGGTGCAATACGGCGATGGCGAATTGGAGAAGAACCTTGGCCGCGTTCTGCAAAAGCTGAAACCGGCCAACGTGGTTATCGGCACCAAGGTCCGCGTGCCGCCCGGCGAGTTTGGCCGCATTGACGATGCCGTCAGGGTATCGCTCGAAGGCAGCCTGGCGCGGCTGCGCCTTGACCGGGTCGACATCTTTCATCTGCACAATCCGATTACCGGTGAACGGCGGCGGATCGTCGCTCAGTGTCCGGCAGGTGCTCGACGAATTGGTCCCGGCGTTCGAACGGCTGCGCCAGCAGGGCAAGGTTCGTTTCCTCGGGATCACCGCACTCGGCGACACGGCGGCACTGCATCAGGTGATCGATGCGCGTGTCTTCGACAGCGCGCAGGTCGTCTACAACATGCTCAACCCATCTGCGGCCGGCGAATTGCCGCCGCGTTATCCGGCGCAGGATTACGAGCGATTGTTCGATCACACCCAGGCCGCCGGCGTTGGCGTCGTGGGCATCCGCGTGCTGGCCGGCGGCGCGCTGTCGGGCTCGGCCGGGCGTCATCCGATAGCGGGGCCGGCGCCCGAGCCGATCGGTTCGGCGATGAGCTACGAGGCCGATATCGATCGCGCGCGCCGCCTGATGCCGCTGGTAGAGGAGGGGTTCGCCGCCAGCCTGACCGAAGCCGCGACGCGGTTTGCGCTGTCGCACCCGGCGATGGGCACCATCCTGGTCGGCATGGCGACGCCGCAGCAGTTCGACGATGCGCTCACTGCTGCGGAAAAAGGCCCGCTGCCGCAGGCCGCGCTCGACCGGCTGTCAGCGCTGCAGCAGGCATTTGCTGGTGAGGCGCGATGATTGGGCGGACCAGTTGACTTGTCCGCGAAGAGAAGGAGGAAGGCGTAATCCGCAGTCGGCCTACGCGCTCGGGATCTCGCCGAGATAGCGGACTATATCCGCGAACACAGGCCGCGCTTCGCGTGCGGGCCGCGATTTTCTAAATCGCTTCAGAGTTTGGTTTTGTTGCCGCATATTGGACGGCAGCAAAAGGTCGAGGGCGTGCGCAAACTGGTGACGCGGCAGTTCAATATCTGGTCTATTACACTGCTGACGACTTAGCAGCGTCCGATCCATGCAGTCGACGAACCAGAGCCGGCCCGCGTGCCAGCGCGGTCCCTCGAAATAACGCCCACCGTCGTGCAGGCAAGTCAGCTTCATCGGCTACAGCGTCACCACGATCTTGCCGAGGTGCTTGTTGGCTTCCATGTGCTCGAACGCCTTGCCGATCTCCGCGAACGGATAGACCTTGTCGATCGGCAATTGCAGCTTTCGCGATTCCACCGCGCCCCAGATGTCTTTCCGGACCTCGTCAAAGATCTCGCGGACTTCCTCGATCGTGCGGGTGCGGAAGGTGACGCCGATATAGTTGATGCGGCGGGCGGCGTGCAGGTCGAAGTTGAAATCGCCATGGGTGCCGCCGAGCCGGCCGACATTGACGATGCGGCCCTTGACCCTGGTGGCTTTCAGGTTCTGGCTCGCGACCGGGCCTGAGATCTGATCGACGATCAGGTCGACGCCTTCGCCGTTGGTGGCTTGCAGCACCTGGTCGACCCAGCCGGGATCCCTGGAATTGATCGCGAGATCGGCGCCGAATTCCTTCAGGCGTCCGCGCCGCATCGCGTCCGTCGAGGAGCCGATCACGAGCTTCGCCCCCTTGAATTTTGCGATCTGCATCGCCATCAAGCCGACGCCGGAACTGGCGCCCTGGATCAGCACGCTCTGCCCCGCCTGCAGCGCGCCGTTGGTAACGACCGCGTTGTGCATGGTGGCGAGCGCGACGGGGAGGGTGGCGGCTTCCTCGAAATTCATGTTCGAGGGTGCACGGAACAGGCGGCCGTGGTCGGCCAGCGCATACTCGGCGAACGCCGCGCCGCCCGAGCCCATGATCTTGTCGCCGACCTTGACGCCCTTGGCATCGGGGCCGAGCTCGGCGACTTCGCCCGCCCATTCCATGCCGAGCACGGTGCCGACGCCCCCCGCGCTGCCATGCACATGGCCCTTGGTCATGCCGAGGTCGGCCCGATTCAGGCCGCAGGCATGGACCTTGACCAGCACCTGGGTGCCCTTCGGTGACGGCTTTGCAACATCGGCAATCTCGGCGCCGTTGGCGCCGTAGACATAGGCTTTCATGGCTCTTCTCTTCCTTTGGAAACAGCGCGGCCGCCTATTCGGCGGCCTGTCCGTTTTACTGGCGTCAAGCCGCCTATTCGGCGGCCTGCCGCTGCACGCCCGACATCATGCCCTCGAGCCGGCTCTGGATGATGGCCTCCGCTTCGCGCATGATGCGCGACACCAGTTCGGCGCAGGTCGGAATATCGTGGATCAGGCCCTGGACCTGGCCGGCCGACCAGATGCCTTCGTCGGCATCGCCGGTCGCGTAGACCATCTTGCCGCGGGCGCCGGCGACGAGCTCGCGCACGTCCTCGAATTTTGCGCCTTCCTTCTCCATCGCCACCACCTTGGTCGAAATCGTGTTCTTGGCGACGCGCGAGGTGTTGCGCATGGTGCGGAAAATCAGTTCGGTCTCGCGCTCGTCGTTCGCAACGATGCGCTCCTTCACGAGCTGATGGATCGGGCTTTCCTTGGTGCACATGAAGCGCGTGCCCATGTTGATGCCCTCGGCGCCGAGCGCCAGTGCCGCGACCAGGCCGCGGCCGTCGCCGAAGCCGCCGGAGGCGATCATCGGAATCTTGATCTTGTCGGCGGCGGCCGGGATCAGGATCAGGCCGGGCGTGTCGTCCTCGCCGGGATGGCCGGCGCATTCAAAGCCGTCGATCGAGAGCGCGTCGACGCCCATCCGCTCCGCCGACAGCCCGTGACGGACGCTGGTGCATTTGTGGATGATCTTGATGCCATGTTTCTTGAACTCGGTGACGTGTTCCTGCGGCTTGTTGCCGGCGGTCTCCACGATCTTGATGCCGGCCTCGATGATGGCCTGGCGATACTCGGCGTAAGGCGGCGGCTTGATGGCGGGGAGAATGGTGAGGTTGACGCCGAATGGCTTGTCGGTCATGTCGCGGCAGCGCGCAATCTCCTTGGTGAGGTCTTCCGGCGTCGGCTGCGTCAGCGCGGTGATCAGCCCGAGCGCGCCGGCATTGGCGACGGCCGCGACCAACTCCGCGCGACCGACCCATTGCATCCCGCCCTGGACGATCGGGTGCTCAACGCCGACGAGTTCGGTAAATCGCGTCTTCATGTCTGCCCTCTGGTTTCCTCGGCGCGAGGAGCCCCGCGCGCGTCTTTTGTGAGATTTTCGAGGGCAGGATGCCGTCACCTCCCGCAAAAGTCTACCGGGAGAGACGGAGGTCAGGGCAACGCCAGCATGCAAAAGCGGGGCTTGTTCCGCAGTGCGAACAATTGCGGGTGTTCGGGCCGAGGCTATCGTGAGTTATCGAATATCGAGTCAGGGGTGTTTCGGTGCTCGAAGCGCGTATAGTCTTTGGTAGATCATCAACTCCGGTATCCAATCAAGCAAGGTGTGTCCAAGTGGCAGCTTGATCAGGCCAGCGATAATTCTGGATGAAGGCGGATACCAATAGACCGACAGGTTATAAAATTTAAGGGGAGTGAACCCCAAAGTCGTAAACTCGTGCATCAATCGCTTGTGACTGAAGTGTCTTCTGTAGTCCACGATTGGACCCGAGAGCAGAAGTATCTTGCCAGGGTGTTCTTTGGCAACTTTCTCCAGGAACGCTCCCTGCTCTTGAAATGACAGATAGTAGACGCATTCGAGGGCCGCAATCACGTCGTAGCCCTCGAATGGCGCTTGTAAAAAATCAGCGCATTCAAATCTGGCATTTGGCAGGTTCAGCGATTTAGCGCGGGCAATCGCTACATCGCTGATGTCGATGCCAACCACGGATCGCGCTTTGCTCAGAGTTGCGCGAGTGAGGTGGCCTTCGCCGCAACCGAGTTCAAGAACGGATTTGTGCCGGATGAATGGCTTCAGGCGTCGGCGCAAGACCTTATCCCTGAATTGCGCACGGGAAATATGCCAGGGGTCAGGGGTCGCGTAATAGAGATTGAAATCTGCGGCGGTTCGCATTGCTGGTTTCCGCATTGCGCCTGGTTGGGAACAAGAGCGCTTCGCGAGTCCCCAAAAGCTGATTGTCTGTGCCGCGCAGGCGCGATCCCGTCGCTTCGCGACTTTCCTTTGGGGACACCGCCTATTGCATTTTCACCCTTTCGCGCCATCGCGCTTCGAAACTGTCAGGACCTTCCAGTGCTCGGGCTTGCGCGTCTAACGGATCGCCAGGCTTCTCCGTGACGACGCTTTGAACTTCTTCCCTGTCGGAAACGGGTTGCGCGAATGCCGCCTTCGGCCATTCCAACAACGATCTCGAAAGCATGGGCTTGCCTTCGTACCAGCACTTTCGTCCATTGATCAGACGATAGGACCACCAACGCCCGTGCGGATTTGATGGCGCTGCGGCACTGCATTGTTGTTTGGCCTGAGCGTTTGGCGTCCCAACCGGCAAGAGCGTAGCAGTCCAGGCGGCCAAGGCGATTGCTGGCAGTTTTGTCATTTGTGCACTGACAGATTGCCCTGTCGCTGCAAGCGGCTTACAGCAACGACCAAATCGGGGCGTTCGAGAACTTCCACGAGCTTGTCGAGGATATGCTCATTGTTTTGCGGCCGGGGCCGAAGGTATTCTTCCAGTATGAGTTGCGCTTCGTTAATCGCCTGAAGTGCCAATTGTTGATCAGTCATCTCTTCTTTCTCCCCATCAAAGAAATGCCGTCCGACCGGGAAAAAGAGGCAAGAAATCAAGCCGGCTTTTGGGAGATATCCCCGCTTTTTTGGGATTATATCATCACTTTTTATTTCAATGCGGAGGCCTGCAGCGCGCGATCGCGGCGCTTTCAGGTTCCACACGGTTCCGAAGTCCCTTGGCATGTTCGAATGGGCGCCGCACCTGAGCCGGCGCGTTTGTGAAGGTCACGGTAAACTGAGACCCCACCACCGGGCCTTGTGCTAATCTCACTAAAGTAGGTTCTGCGTGTGTGCGGTCCAGCATGCCAAACGGACCAAAAGGGCGATGCATCTTCTTCACCGAGCGTGGTCGGCTGATTGCGCTGGCCCTCGCGCTAGGGTTGGTGCTTGGCATGGCCGGACCCACCTCTGCGCAGTTTTTTAATTTCGGCGGATATCAGCAGCGGCCTCAACCACAACGCGGTGGAGGCTGGTTCGGTAATGAACAGCGCGGCGGCGGCTGGTTTGGTAATGACGGGTATGCGCCGTACCAGCAGCAGTACGCGCCGCCGCCTCGGCATGGGCGGCAAGCGCCCCCGGCGGTGCGCGAGGATTTTTCAAAGGCCCCGTCGCCCGAGAAGCGCAACACTGTACCCGAGCGCCACATTCTTGTGCTTGGTGACGCCATGGCGGACTGGCTCGCCTATGGGCTTGAGGACGTCTATGCCGATCAGCCTGAGATGGGTGTGATCCGCAAACACAAGACAGCTTCCGGCCTGATCAGGTATCAGCCGAAGGGCAATCCGGCCGACTGGGCCGCCGCTGCCAAAGGTATTCTCGCCACCGAAAAAGCGGATGCCATTGTCGTCATGCTCGGGCTTGATGACCGCGTCGCAATCCGCGAACCGGCAGCCGATAAATCCGACAACAAGCCGGGGGACAGGAAAGACGCCAAGGCCAAACCTGAAAAGCCCGCGGCGAAGCCGGAGGGGGCAACAAAGGTGGCGGATCCCGAATTGCCGGCGGACGATGCCGCCGACAGCAGTAATGCGCGGCCGGTCACAGGACAGGAGAAGAGCGCGGGCTCGCCGAGCGGTCTCCATGAGTTTCGCGAGAAACGCTGGGTCGAACTCTACCGGGAAAAGATCGACGAGATGATCGGCGTACTCAAGTCCAAGGGTGTACCGGTGCTCTGGGTGGGTCTGCCGGTGGTACGAGGCCCCAAAGCGACCGCCGACACGGCGTTTCTGGATACGCTCTATCGCGACGCGGCCGGCAAGGCCGGCATCACCTATGTCGATGTCTGGGACGGATTTGTCGATGAAGCCGGGCGCTTTTTGCAGCAAGGCCCCGATTTCGAAGGGCAGATCCGCAAGCTGCGCTCCTCCGACGGCGTGTACTTCACCAGGGCCGGCGCGCTCAAGCTCGCGCATTATGCCGAGCGCGAAATCAACCGGCTGCTGGCTGCCCGTTCCGCGCCGATCGTGCTGCCCAGCGAACCGGCAACGCCCGACGCCAGTACTCGACCGGATCAGCCTGCGCCGCGTCCGCTGTCCGGGCCGATCGTTCCCTTGATGGCCTCTTCTGTCGGCACGGATCAACTAGTTGGCGCTCCCGGGGCGCGGCCGCTGGCGATCGATGCGCAAGCAGCCCGGGTCTTGATCACAGGTGAGCCCTTGTCGGCACCAGCCGGTCGCGCCGACGATTTTGCCTGGCCGCGACGCGAAATTGGACGCGAAGGGGCCAAAGGTGAGACGCCAGTGGCGTCAACGTCGCTCGACGCCAATGCGCGAGCGCCGGCGGCGTCGCCAAAGCCGAACAAGCGGCGCCGCTAACGTGCGCCAAAGCGGACCTCGGCCGACCGTCAGCAAGTAGCCCGCATGAGCACGGCGATATGCGGGAACACGCGCCCCCAAAGTGCCGGATGTAGGTTCGCTTATCCGGGCTACGCTGGTCTGGCACACAGGAGCGGGATCCCGGCAAGCTGCGTTGCGAACTGATCCGCCGCCCTTCGTTTGACGTTTCCTAATATTGTCACACGAGGAGCAAGACGACCGATGCGGAATTTGCGGCTAGCGCTCTTTGTCGTCCTTGTTGTCGGTACCGGCTTTGCGACAGGTCTCCTGAACCCGCCTGGAAGTTGGTACGCTGCGCTCGCCAAGCCGTGGTTTAACCCGCCGAGCTGGGTCTTTGCCCCGGTTTGGTCGATCATCTATCTGCTGGTGACGATCGCGGGTTGGCGAACCTGGGAGGGCGGCCGCAACTCAACGGCAATGACGCTGTGGTGGTCGCAGATGGCGCTCAACTTCCTGTGGTCGCCCATCTTCTTTACGGCGCACTGGCCGGGTGTCGCGCTTGCCGTCATTTTGATGCTTCTCGTCGCGATCCTCGCGTTCATCGCAAGGCAATGGTCCGATGACAGGATTTCGGCAGCGCTCTTTATTCCGTACGCCGCCTGGGTCGGGTTTGCGTCCGTCCTTAATTTCGAGATCGTCCGCCTCAATTAGGGGCACGATGCACGCGAACCGACCGCGATCAATTCGCCGGAGGTCGCACGCCGTCTCCGATCGAAGCAAATCTCTACCGGAGATTTCGAGACGGTTCGCGCGGGGCCGACCTGGTTAGCCGGCTCCCGCCGTCTGACCTTCGACGAACGCCGCGCAATCGGTGCGCACTGTCTCCAGCGTTCGCCGCAGCCAGGTCTTGATGGTGCCGACGGGCACGCCAAAACGCTCCGACAGCGATTGCCGGCTTTCGCCGTCGATATAGGCGAGCGACAGCAGCGCTTGGCGGTCTTCCGGGAGCTGGCGGATCGCGGTCGCGGCGATGGGCCGAGCGCGGTCGTAGTCGAAGTCGTCAGCACCATTAGACAGTGGTTCCGGTACCAACAAAGCGAAGTCGAGATCGGTGGTCGGAAGCGTCTTGAGACGGAGCGCATCGATCGCGGTGTTGCGCACGATCACGGCCATCCAGCTGATCGGAGACGATCGATCCGGATTGAAGTTAGGCGCGTTCCGCCAGATTTTGAGATACGCATCCTGAAGAATGTCCTCGACCTCCGCTCCGCGCGGGTAAACGGCGCAGGCCGTCTTGCGCATCTTCCGGTTCGTCAGCGCATAGAGCTCGGAGAACGCGGCGTCTTCGCCTTTGGCAGCTCGTGCGATCAGGAACGAAAGATGATCCCTCCGCTCAGCGGTTGATGCTATCCCGATTTTCATCCGATGTACCCGAGTTGAACCGTTGTTCTCGGGGGAACGATGTAGCCACGCGCGTGGATCACTGGAGCGCGGTGGTCGGACTCTTTGTCACAGGCATCTGGGCGTTGCCGGGATCAGAGGCGCACGAAAGGGCTGATCAGACGACCGAAGAAGCCGTTGATGCGGAGATCGCCGGTCATGGCCACCAGGCAAAGGCAGGGCTCGCCGTCGCCGACGACCGGTTGGTGATCCAGCGTCTCGTCGCCGAAGTCGAAATCGCCCGGGCCGAACCGGCCGCCCTCGTGGCTGAAGCTGCCCCGCAACACGCACGTCAGTTCAGTCCCGGTGTGGGTATGCTCGAGCATATGCGTGCCGGGGTCCGATCGGAGCAGGAACGCGCGCGACCTTGACGGGCCCGGCAATTCGATGGGACGCATGCTGATGCCGGGGGCTATGCGCCGGCGCCGTCCGATGCGGTAGTGCCTCAGGATTTCCGGCAGATCGTCATCCGTAAGGTAGGCGGCGGGCGCCCGGGGTTGAGGTGACGATCGATCGAGCTTCGCCACAACGGCCTCGAACGCGCCGGCTTTCATGGGGGCGGGGGAGCTGGCCTCCAGCGTCGATCCGCCGATACCTTCGACCGCACGCAAGAGCCGCCGGCACGTTGAACAGCTCGACACATGAACGGTGACGGCGAGATGCTCGCCCGCGTCGAGCGTTCCGGCAGCGAAACCTGCCAGCAATTCCGGAGGGGGGTGGTGGGTCGCGCTCATTTCGTTTCGTCCAACAGGGCTCTCAGCCGGTTCATCGCCAATCTGATCCTGGACTTCACTGTTCCCAACGGTATCCCGAGGACGTCAGCGATTTCGGGATGCGGACGTTCCTCGATGAACGACAGCCGGATCGCCATGGATTGCTCCTCGGAGAGGCTCGACAGGGCCCTGGCGATGCGCTCAGCCTCGTCATTTCGTGCCAATGCGTCGTCGGCCGGTTCGGCGGGATCGACGAGGTAGTCGAGTTCGGCTTCATGGTCGACGGTGCCTGTGCGGGTTGCCCGGCGCCCCGCGTCGATCCGCAGGTTACGGGCGATCGTAAAAATCCAGGCCGGCGCCCCTGAGGAGACAGGGTCGAACTGCGCAGCCTTCCGCCACACCGCCAGCAGAGTTTCCTGCGCGATTTCTTCTGCGTCACCGCTGCTGGCGCCGGCCTTCAGCATCAGCCCCTTCACACGTGGGGCAAAATGCTCAAACAGGCGCCGGAATGCCTCGCGGTCACCTTCAGCGACGCGTCCGATCAGTGTCGCCCACTCCACCTTTATCCTGGGCCTTTCGTTGCCGAATCTCCGCAGCCGGCTCGACCGGAAAGCCGCCATCGAGCCTCGCGTTCTTGACAGCATTCGGATCGCTTGGGAACCACGGGACATTGCGCCGCTCTAGGGAACTTACCCAGGGGTAACGAGCGGGACGGGGGTTTGGATCACTTGAGAATCTCAGTTCAGCGACCAACCCTGACTTCGCGAATTGCCGGATAAAGGCTGATCGTGCCCCCAATGACGTGAAGCAGTCGCGGGATCACACCCTGTTAATCCTCTCGTGATCTGGTGCGGCTTTGGAGATGCGACCCGGCACTTCTGCCGGCCGCCATTGCCCGGAGCTCCATCATGGAACCCATGCCGCCCGCCGCCGGGCAGTTCGACAAGATCACGCTTTCTGAACTGCTGGGCGCACTCAGCCACGCGCTCGATCTCACCGAGGGACAGCCGGCCGGACATTGCGTGCGATGCAGCCGGATAGGTGTCGAAATCGGCAGGGAAGTCGGCCTCAGCGAGGACGAGATCGCCGAACTTTATTACGCGCTGCTGCTGAAGGATCTTGGCTGCAGCAGCAACGCGGCGCGGATCTGCGAGCTGTATCTGACCGATGATCTCTCCTTCAAACAGGACTTCAAGTTCATCGACGGCAGCCTGCCGCAGGCGCTGCGTTTCGTGCTCGGCCATACCGGCCTGAAGGCCGGCCTTGCCGAACGGTTTCGCGCCATCGTCAACATCTTCCAGAACGGCGGCGAGATCGCCCGCGAGCTGATAGAGACGCGCTGCCATCGCGGCGCCGACATCGCGCGGAAAATGCGTTTCGCCGAACCGGTCGCCGAGGGCATCAAAAATCTCGATGAGCATTGGGATGGCGGCGGCAAGCCGCTAGGCCTGTGCGGCGCAGCCATCCCGATTTATTCCCGCATCGCGCTGATGGCGCAGGTGATCGATGTGTTCCATGTCGCGAACGGCCCGGAGGCGGCGCTGCGCGAAGCCCAGAACCGGTCGGGGACGTGGTTCGATCCGCACCTGGTTGCGGCCTTTGAGCGCATCGCGGCGCGGCCTGCGTTCTGGGAAATGCTTCGCACTGACGATGGTCATAAGGCGATCCTGCCGGAGCAGGCGAGCGTGCCGATCGACGAGGACTATCTCGACGACATCGCGGCCGCCTTCGCCCAGGTGGTGGATTCCAAGAGCCCTTACACCAGCGGCCACAGCGAACGCGTCACGCTGTTTCACCGACATGATCGCGGAGCAGTTGGAGTTCGGTGCCGAGCAGCGACGCTGGCTCAAGCGTGCCGCGCTGCTGCACGACATCGGCAAGCTCGGCGTCAGCAACGCCATCCTCGACAAGCCGGGCAAGCTGGACGACGCCGAATGGGAGATCATGCGCATGCACTCCGCGCATTCCGAAGCAATCCTGTCGCGCATCGGCGCGTTCAGAGAACTCGCCCCGATCGCCGGCGCACATCACGAGCGGCTCGATGGCAAGGGTTATCCGCGCGGCCTCTCGGGCGACCAGATCTGCCTGGAAACCCGAATCATCACCACCGCGGACATCTTCGATGCGCTCACCGCCGACCGCCCCTATCGCGCCGCGATGCCGATCACAAAAGCTCTGGCGATCATGTCCGGGATGGTCGGCACGCAGATCGACGCGAACTGCCTTGCAGCGCTCACTCGCGCGCTCGGACGCATCGACGGCACGCTGGCAGCCTAACGAGCGCGCAAGACGTCGCGTCGGTTAGTGCTGGCCCTCTACTGCCCGAACTCGTTCGTCAGCTCGCCGATGCCGTCGATTGCCACCGTCACTGTGCTGACGGCTCCTTCATGACGTCGATACCGACCGAGGTGCCGCAGGCGATCAGATCGCCGGGCCGCAGTCATGTCGTGCGCTGACGAGTTGTTGGGCGCCCAGGCGAAGCGGACACCGCTTCGTCAAAGGAAAACGCGTCGAAACTGGAGAGCAGAGTCCCTTCTCGTTCATCCGAATCGAGAACCGCCAAGGCTCTACGTCACGGCGACCGGAGCACCTCGCGGTGCGCCGGACGCGTCCGCCGTGATGCTCTCATTCAGTTTCTGATTGACGATCTGGACCGTACGGTCGATTTCGGCATTGGGCGCGCCAAGCTGATGCGAAATCAGCTTCACCAGCAGGTCGACGCGCTCGATGCACGGCGCGCCGCCGGCGACCGCCCGGGCTGCCGAGGAGGGCTTGAGAAGACTTTCCGCTGCGTTGGCATATTTCTCGAAAGGTACCTGATCGCAGGGGTCGGCGCCAAGGCGCTGGGCGACGGCATCGACATGGTCATAGATCGACTGCGAGAGATTGATGTCGGTATGCACCGCGTCGCGGATCGATCGCGGCTCGTGCGGCGTGATGCAGCGGTAATTGCCTGTCAGCAGCATCGACCATTTCGCCAGAGGAACGAACATCGAATCGAACACCTTGAGTTTCACCGGAACGTCCTGTCCATCCAGCTTCACCGCATCGATGTCGGCTTCCAGCTCTCGAAGCAGCAGATTGTGCTTCTCGTCCGCAAATGACGCGGCCTTGAAGTTTGTCGGCAGGCCGACGTGAAGAACATTCGCCGCTTCCTCTGGGGGACGGAAGGCCTGCGGATCCGGAGAGCAGAGCGACACCAGGCCTGGCTCAAACCGATCCCATACCGCAGCGTTGGTATAGGCCTTCTCCAACTCCATTTCCGCAAGGGCCGGGATGCGCTTGAGATAGGGCAGAGGGGGCATGTTCATGATCGAAAGACAAGGCAGCTTCGCTTCGGCGATTTTGATCATCAGAAGCCGCATTGCGGGGGCAGCGTATTGCGGTTCCTGCATCGCAAGGCCAACCAGATCGTAGCGGGAAGGGGCGACATCGGCGGGCTCGACCGCGTCCAAGATGCCAGGCAAGTCGCGCGAGAAGATCGGCCGGTGGGTCGCCTCGTCGCGCAGCTTGATGCGAACTTCGGTGCCGTCGCGATTGATGAGTTCTGCCGTCTGCTTCCGGCAAACCAGGGTCACGTTGTGGCCCGCCATCAAAAGCTTTGTCGCCAGCAACGAGCCATACGAGGCCCCGAGGATCAGAATGTTACGCGCCATGCGCCCTCCCACAGATGATGTTTTCCGGCGCCACTACTCCGGGCGCAGATTTGCGAGCGCCTGCTTTGCGACGGGAGTTAAGTCGAATTTTTCGGTGCGATACCGCCTTCCCTGGGGTGCAAACCCCCAAGGAATGCCGGCGGGGTTCGAAGTGACCGGTCAGGCCGACGCGGCCAGCTGGAAGGGCGTTGCTTCGTCGTCGAACGCGTTTGAGATGTCGCGAATGCTGATGACGCCGATCAGGCTGTAATTGTCGATCACAGGCACGTGGCGGATGTGATGCTTGCTCATGAGGTGACGGACATGCTCGAGCGCATCCGTCGACGTACAGGAGACGAGCTGCTGCACCGAAATGAATTGCGAAACGCGCATGTTCACGCCGGCCGCGCCGTGTTCGGCAATCGCGCGCACCACGTCGCGCTCGGTGAACATGCCGACCGCCGTGTTGCCCTCGGTGCGGACGACATCCTTGACGACCAGCGCGCTGATATTGCTGGAGCGCATCAGTTGGGCTGCAATGGCCACGGTCTCGTTCATGCGAACCGTTGCGACGCGGGCGGCTTTCTTGCGCAGGATATCTCCGACTTGCATGGCAACCTCCTTGGGGTGAACTATTGGCTGAAGTCTGGTATACATAATGCCAAATGTCAACACGCTTGAGCGTGGAAAATCCTTCGTCGAGATGAGATAAATAGGCAGTATTACTGACGTTATTGAAGCGTGGCCTGCCGGCTGGAGGAAGGGGCGCGATCCCTGGCAAGGTTAAAAAACACGTTCAGGTATACCAGAGGCCGTCCAGGCAAAAGAAAACGCGCCCATCCCGGAGGATGAGCGCGCTGGTTTCGAACAACCGGATCCGGTTCGGATCAGGTCGCAATCTGCGATTTGGCGACCACGACCTTGCGCCAGGGCTTGAGCAAGAACAGCGCCAGCAGCGAGGCCAGAATGTTCGCGCCGGCCGCGACGATGAATACGTTGTCCCAGGTGCCCGAGGACTGCTGCATGTAGTTCGCGACTGGCACCAGCAGCGCCGCGGTGCCCTTTGCCGTGTAGAGCAGGCCGGCATTGGTAGTCGCGAACTTGGCGCCGAACGTATCCGTGCAGGTCGACGGGAAGAGGGAATAGATCTCACCCCAGGCAAAGAACACGAAACCCGACAGCAGCACGAACCAGACGGGATCGTGGCCCAGCATGTAGAGGCCCCAGATGCCGATGCCTTCCATGCCGAACGCGATGAACATGGTGTTCTCGCGGCCGATCATGTCCGAGACCCAGCCGAAGAAAGGTCGCGTCAGACCGTTGAGAACGCGGTCGATCGTTGCCGCGAACGTCACTGCGGTCAGCGTCATGCCGACCAGCGTGACCGGAACGGCATCAACCTTCCAGTCGACGGCGATCGGCTTGAGGTTGGCGGTGACCATCAATCCGCCGGCGCCGACGATCACGAACATGAAATACATCAGCCAGAAGATCGGCTGACGGATCACCTCAGTCGGCTGATAATTGCGCCGGCTCTGGAACACGTTGGCGTTCTGCGTCACCGCAGGCACCTGTCCCGCTTTTGGCGCGAACAGGAAGAAGGCCAGGAGCACGATGACGATGCCCTGGCCGAGACCGAAATAGAGGAAGGTGGTCTGGAAGCCGGAGTCCTTGATCATCGCCTGGATCGGCGCGACCGTCAGCGCCGAGCCTGCGCCGAAACCGGCGGCGGTAATGCCGGCGGCAAGGCCGCGCTTGTCCGGAAACCATTTCAGCGCGTTGCCGACGCAGGTGCCGTACACGCCGCCGGCGCCGATGCCTGCGATGATCATGCCGAGATAGAAGCCGTTGAGCGATGTTGCCTGGGCGTTGATGGCCCAGCCGAGTGCGCAGAGGATACCGCCGATGAGCACGACGAGGCGCGGGCCGTATTTATCGACGAACCATCCCTCGACCGGCACCAGCCAAGTCTCGAACAGCACGAAGAGCGTAAATGCCCACTGGATCGACGCGCGATCCCATCCGAATTTTTTCTGAATGTCCGGGACGAAGAAAGTCCAACCATATTGGTAGTTGGCGATCATCACCATCGCGAGGACGCCGATGGCCAATTGCGTCCAGCGGTAGGTGTCGCTGAACTCGGGCCGCCACAGGGGCTGCCGCTCCGTGCACTGTGTCCGTCATCTTCCCTCCATAGGCTGTTCTATCAATTCCCGACAGCTCAAGAGGCCAGTTTGGTATATGTTATGCCAGTAGACAAGAAGAATCTTGGGCGGGCCCACGCAATTCGTTGTCGCGCCGGAATGCTGCAAGCGCGAAAAAAAGGGCCGTGCGCGAGATAGCACGGCCCGTGATCGGGAAAAACACGTTTGATTTTATGGCGGTAACGTTCCGCCTGGGTTTACGCGGTCGCGCCTCGCAAGCGGGTAAAGCCCTGCTGGATCACCGACCAGAACAGCGCAATCAATCCAAGGATCATGATCGTGCTCACCAGCGTGTTGGAGAAAAACACGCCGAGCGAGCCTTGGGATCCCAGCAGCGACTGCCGGAATGCCTCTTCCGCCTTGTCGCCGAGCACGATCGCCAACACCAGCGGGGCGAGCGGATAATTGCACTTCTTCAGGAGATAGCCGACCACGCCGAACACCAGCATCAGAATCACGTCGAACGTCGAGCTGTGAACCGAATAGGCGCCGATCGCGCACAGCACCAGGATGAGCGGCGCGATGATGCTGAAGGGCACGCGCAGGATGGCTGCGAAAACCGGCACGCAGGTCAACACGACGAGGAGACCTACGATATTGCCGAGATACATCGAGGCAATCAGGCCCCAGACGAATTCCTTCTGTTCGACGAACAGCATCGGTCCGGGCTGCAGGCCCCAGATCAGGAGGCCGCCGAGCAACACGGCCGCCGTCGGCGAACCCGGTACGCCGAGCGAAAGCATCGGCAGCAGCGCCGCGGTGCCGGCGGCGTGCGCCGCGGTCTCCGGCGCGACCACGCCCTCGATTTCGCCCTTGCCGAAATTGGCGCCGTTCTTCGCCACCCGCTTGGCGATGCCGTAACTCATGAAGGAGGCCGGCGTTGCACCGGCGGGCGTGATGCCCATCCAGCAACCGATCACGCAGGAGCGCAGCGAGGTCACCCAGTAGGCCGGCAGCTCCTTCCAGGTCTGCAACACCACCCGCAGATTGATCTTGGCGTTGCCGCCACGGAAGGCGAGCCCTTCCTCCATCGTCAGCAGGATCTCGCCGATGCCGAATAGTCCAATGACGGCGATGAGGAAATCGAATCCGTTGAGCAATTCCGTGAAGCCGAACGTCAGCCGCAGCTGTCCGGTGATGGAGTCGAGGCCGACGGCGGCCAGCGCAAATCCGATCATCATGGCCGCAATGGTCTTGAACGGCGGCTCCTTGCTCAATCCGACGAAACTGCAGAACGCCAGAAAATAGACCGCAAATTTCTCCGCCGGCCCGAATTGCAGGGCAAAGCTTGCGACCAGCGGCGCAACCAGCGTGATCATGATCACCGCAAACAGCGCGCCGACGAATGAGGAGGTGAACGCCGCCGTCAATGCCTCGCCGGCCTTGCCCTTCTGCGCCATCGGGTAGCCGTCGAACGTGGTTGCGACCGACCAGGGCTCGCCGGGTATGTTGAACAGGATCGAGGTGATCGCTCCGCCGAACAGGGCGCCCCAGTAGATGCAGGACAGCATGATGATGGCCGAGGTCGGCGGCATCGAGAATGTCAGCGGCAACAGGATGGCGACGCCGTTGGCGCCGCCCAATCCCGGCAGCACGCCGATCACGACGCCGAGCACGATGCCGACGAGCATCACCATGATGTTGAAGGGCTGCAGCGCGACCGCAAAGCCGTGAAACAGATTGACGAGTTCTTCCATCCCGGTGATCCCCAGCGTGCGAAGACGTTACAGACCGAGCCACTCTTCGACCGGCCCCTTGGGAAGCGGTACCAGAAACCAGCGCTCGAAAATGAAATAGGTGACGATGGGCATGCCGAGCGCGACGGCCAGCACGGTAATCCAGCGGTACTTGCCGAGCCATCGCATGAACCATCCGATGAAGATAATCGAGGCGAGGTACAGCCCGGTGAACGGCATGGCGCCGACATAGATCGCAGTCGGAACCACGACGCTCATGACCTGGCGAAGCTGCCCCCATTCCGCGAACAGCTCGTCATTGTCTTCGCGCAGTCCGTTCCACAGGTTGATCGCGCTGGAAACGACGATTAGGATTCCGATGTAGAATGGAAAGAAGCCGGCGCGCGGACCCTCCGCGCCCCAATTGATGCCGGCCTTCACGCTGCCAATGATCACGATCACGCCGAACAGGGTGATCAGCAACGTGATCCCCGCCTCAACCAGTCTGTGGGTGGGGCCGGTCTTGCTCGAACTGCCTGTTGTCATCAAAACTCCATGCGAAGCCGGGGCCGCAGCCAGCGGACCCGGCGTTGGCGCTTCGGGGCTGGCTGGGCCAGTCAGTTTTCTTCCCGATCAGTTTCGTGATCAGTTTCGCGATCAGTTTCCTGGAGCGGCGAGGAAACCCGCGTCCTTCATCAGGACTTCGTGACGCTTTTCCTCGGTCCCGACCCACTTGGCGTAATCATCCCCGGTCATGAAGGTCGTATTGAAGGCGCCGGTCTTCATGAAGTCCTGCCATTCGGGCGTGGCGCGGACCTTCTTGAACAGCTCGATGTAGTATTCGACCTGGTCCTTGGTTGCCCGTGGCGTCATGAAGATGCCGCGCAGCATCAGGTATTCCATGTCGAGGCCCTGCGACTTGCAGGTCGGAATATCCTTCCAGCTCTTGCCGTCGGCGATCGGCTCGTCATAGCCCATCGGATGGCCGTCGAACACGCAGAGCGGACGCAGCTTGCCGCCGCGCCACTGCGCAACCGCCTCGATCGGATTGTTCACGGTCGAATCGAGGTGGTTGCCGACCAGTTGAACGGCGACTTCACCGCCGCCCTTGTAGGGAATGTAGGTGAACTTGCTGCCGGTGGCCTTCTCGACGGCGACCGTAATGATCTGATCTTCCTGCTTCGAGCCGGTGCCGCCCATCTTGATGGAGCCGGGGGGAGCGGCCTTCACCGCGTCGATGTACTCTTTCGCCGTCTTGTAGGGCTTCTCGGCGTTCACCCACAGCACGAACTCGTCGAGCGCCAGCATTGCTACCGGCGTGAGATCCTTCCAGTTGAACGGAATGCCTGTCGCGAGCGGGGTGGTGAAGAGGTTGGAAAGCGTGATGATGATCTTGTGCGGGTTGCCGCCCGATCCCTTGAGGTCGAGGAAGCCTTCGCCGCCGGCGCCGCCCGACTTGTTGATGACGACCATCGGCTGCTTCATCAGATTGTGCTTGGTGACGATGCCCTGGATCGTCCGCGCCATCTGATCGGCGCCGCCGCCGGTGCCGGCGGGGACGATGAATTCGACGGGCCGCACCGGTTCCCATGCGGCGGTCGCTGGAGCAGAAATCCCGACCGCGCATAAGGCTGCAAGTGCGCCCAACGCCGTTTGTGCTGTGTGCTTCATTTGATTCACTCCCGTCGATCTGTGGTTGCGCCGGTCTTTGCCGGCTTCTCTTTGTTGTATTCAATGCCGCGGCGGCTGTCTTCTCCGAACGATCATGGTTTGGAATTGTAAGAGGGGCCCGTTGGCGCGGCATCCGCTCCTTTCGGCCAATTGTGGGATATGCGATACGCAGCAAAGGAAGTCATGGGACGCCCCCATGTTCCATCGCCGATCGGGCCGCCTGTCCCCGTCACGCAAGGCCGTCCCCCCAAGGCGCCCTTAATTTGATTTATGCCGTACGGGCGCCGGATGCATTTTTGTATGCGATATGCCAGGACGCAACCATTATTACGGCCTATTGCCGTCCGGGCTGATTTGTCGCAGATGTTGGTAAAGGCTGGCGGCCGGTTGCAAACAAAAAAGTGGCCCCGAAAAAGCCGGGGCCACTGGTCCAAATCATCGAAGGCGAGGGCCGTTTGTCTGATCGCGCCCGTGCGCGGAAACTCTATATTTTCAGGCTCAGAGACCGAAACGGGGGAGGTCGCCATTGCGGATGGCGATACGGCTGCTGGCGGTCAGCAGGCGATCGATGGTCGCCATCAGACGGCCGAACAGGGTGCTGGAGGGCAGGAGGCCGATGGATGCAGTCTTGGACATGTGTGTCCCCTTTTCTTGGCGCGGAACCATTCCGCTTCATGATCTGGGGACAATCTATGTATACCAGATGCCAGCTACAACAGGCTTGTTTGCATAGCAGCAATTTCTCCGTTGCATTGCAGCATAATTAACGAAAGTGGCACTCCAGACAGAAAAAGGCCGCCGGAAACCGGCGGCCTTGGCATTTTGTGTTCTCTGAAGAGGCAGGCTTATTCCGCCGCCTGCTTCCGCGGCGGATCGAGCGCGCCGGAATCGTGGATCTCGGCCACCTGGTGATCGGAGAAGCCGAGCACCTGGCGCAGGATTTCGTCGGTGTGCTCGCCGAGCAGCGGCGAACGCGTCACCTCGCTCGGTGAGTCCGACAGCTTGATCGGATTGCCGACCGAGATGTACTTGCCGCGGGTCGGATGATCGACCTCGACCACGGTGCCGGTGGCGCGCAGCGACTGGTCTTCGGCGATCTCCTTCATCGACAGGATCGGGCCGCAGGGGATGTCGTCCTTGTTGAGGATTTCCATCGCCTCGAATTTTGTCTTCGTCATCGTCCACTGTTCGATGCGCGCGAAAATCTCGTTCAGCCGCGACAGCCGGGCCGGCGGTTTGGCATAGTCGGGATGGGTCTTCCAGCCGGGTTCGCCGATGACGTCGCAGATCTTCTCCCAGACCGGCGCCTGGGTGATGAAATAGAGGTAGGCGTTGGGATCGGTCTCCCAGCCCTTGCACTTGACGATGCGGCCGGGCTGACCGCCGCCGGAATCGTTGCCGGCGCGCGGCACCGCGTCGCCGAATGGAATGCCTTCGCCGTACTGGCTGTATTCCTTCAGCGGACCATGGGCGAGGCGCTGCTGGTCGCGCAGTTTGACGCGTGCGAGGTTCAGAACGCCGTCCTGCATCGCCGCCGTCACCTTCTGGCCCTGGCCGGTCATGGTGCGCTGGTAGAGCGCGGTGACGATGCCGAGCGCGAGATGCAGCCCGGTGCCGCTGTCGCCGATCTGCGCGCCGGTGACGAGCGGCAGGCCGTCGCGGAAGCCGGTGGTCGAAGCCGCGCCGCCGGTGCACTGGGCGACGTTCTCATACACCTTGCAGTCTTCGAAGGGGCCGGGGCCAAAGCCCTTGATCGAGGCCACGATCATCTTCGGGTTGATGGCTGTGGATCTTCTCCCAGGGGAAGCCCATGCGGTCGAGCACGCCGGGGCCGAAATTTTCCACCAGCACGTCACAGCTCTTGATCAGCGCGGTCAGGACTTCCTTGCCCTTCGGGTTCTTGGTGTCGAGCGTGATCGAGCGCTTGTTGTGGTTGAGCATGGTGAAATACAGGCTGTCCACGTTGGGAATGTCCTGCAACTGGCCACGGGTGATGTCGCCGACGCCGGGGCGCTCGACCTTGATCACGTCGGCGCCGAACCAGGCCAGCAATTGCGTGCAGGTCGGGCCCGACTGAACGTGGGTGAAATCGAGAATACGAACGCCCTTGAGCGCCTTAGACATATTTTCTCTCCTCTTACTATCTGTTGCCGTCATGCCCGCGAAGGCGGGCATCCAGTAGTCACCGTCGGTTCAGTCGGGCACAGCCTTCGTTACACGATAGTTCGGCGGTTACTGGATTCCCCGCCTGCGCGGGGAATGACGTCGATGGGTTGAACTGTTCACTTCTTTTTCAGAACGCTTTGCGGATTGAGGTTGCCGATGCGGCCGCTCTCGGAGCCGGCCGCCGGATCGATCACGGCGTTGATCAGCGTCGGCTTGCCGGAATCCATCGCGGCGTTGACGGCGCGCTTCAGTTCGTCGGGGGAGGTGGCGTTGATGCCGACGCCGCCGAAGGCTTCCATCATCTTGTCGTAGCGCGAGCCCTTGACGAACACCGTCGTCGCCGGATCGGAGCCGCCCGAATTGACGTCGGTGCCGCGATAGATGCCGTCATTATTGAAGATGACGATGCAGACCGGAAGCTGGTAGCGGCAGATGGTCTCGATCTCCATTCCCGAAAAACCAAACGCCGAGTCGCCCTCGATCGCCAGCACCGGCTTGCCGGTCTCGACGGCGGCGGCGATCGAATAGCCCATGCCGATGCCCATCACGCCCCAGGTGCCGACGTCGAGCCGCTTGCGCGGCTTGTACATGTCGATGACGCCGCGGGCGAGGTCGAGCGTGTTGGCGCCCTCGTTGACGAGGATCGCGTCGGGACGCTCCTTGATGATGGTGCGCAGCGCGCCGAGCGCGCCGTGATAATCCATCGGCGAAGCGTTGCTCATCAGCTTCGGCGCCATCTTGGCGACGTTGTCGTCACGCTTCTTGTTGACGGCGTTGACCCAGTCGGCCGGCGCAGCGGACCAGTTGCCGCCCATGCCCTCGAGCAGGGCGGAGACGCAGGAGCCGATATCGCCGACCACGGGGGCCACGATCTCGACGTTGGAATCCATTTCCTTCGGCTCGATGTCGATCTGGATGAATTTCTTCGGGGCATCGCCCCAGGTCTTGCCCTTGCCGTGCGACAGCAGCCAGTTGAGGCGGGCGCCGATCAGCATGACGACGTCGGCGTCCTTCAGCACGGTCGAGCGAGCCGCACCTGCCGACTGCGCATGCGTATCCGGCAACAGGCCTTTGGCCATGCTCATCTGCAGGAACGGCGCGCCGGTCTTTTCGACGAAGGCGCGGATCTCGTTATCGGCCTGCGCGTAAGCCGCGCCCTTGCCGAGAATGATGAGGGGGCGCTTCGCACCCTTGAGCACGTCGAGCGCGCGCTTGACGGCCGACGGGGCGGGGATCTGGGCGGGAGCCGCGTCGATCACCTTCACCAGCGACTTCGCGCCGGCCGCAGCATCCATCACCTGGCCGAAAAGTTTTGCCGGCAGGTCGAGATAAACGCCGCCCGGGCGGCCCGAGACGGCGGCGCGGATCGCGCGCGCCAGGCCGATGCCGATGTCGGCGGCATGCAGGACGCGGAAGGCCGCCTTGCAGAGCGGCTTGGCGATCGCAAGCTGGTCCATTTCCTCATAGTCGCCCTGCTGCAGGTCGACGATCTCGCGCTCGGAGGAGCCCGAAATCAGGATCATCGGGAAGCAGTTGGTGGTGGCGTGGGCCAGCGCGGTCAGGCCATTGAGGAAGCCGGGCGCCGAGACGGTGAGGCAGACGCCCGGTTTCTTGGTCAGATAGCCGGCGATCGAGGCGGCGTAGCCGGCGTTCTGCTCGTGGCGGAACGACAGCACGCGAATGCCCTCGGCCTGCATCATGCGGCCGAGGTCCGTGATCGGGATGCCCGGCACACCATAGATGGTGTTGATGCCGTTGAGCTTGAGGGCGTCGATGACGAGATGAAAGCCATCCGTCAGCTCCTGCTCGGTGCCCGGTGCTTCGGACTTGGTCGCGGTATTCAGCATGGGCTTCATCTCCCTGATCGTTTTGGTTCGGACGAGCTTTCGTCGTCTTCTGGTGCGAAGTTGCGTCTAGTTAAATAGTTCCTGGCCGTGCGCCTCGACGTAGGCGGCAAGGCCCAGCGTATGATCGCGTGCGCGCTTTTCGGCGAGTTCGGTGTCGCGTGCTTCCAGCGCCTCGATGATCGCCAGATGTTCGGGCAGGGAGGTCGCGGTGCGATCCTTCCGGCCGATGGTCAGTTGCCGGTAGCCGCGCACGTGCAGCAGGATATCGTTGGTCATGTCGACCAGCACCGGCGACTCCGACAGCGAGATCAGCGCCTGATGGAAGGCGATATTGGCCTTGGAGTATTCCTCGACATGATCCTGCGGCAGACGATCCTTGCCAAAATCCTTGAAGAAGTCGCGCAGCGCCGTGATGTCCTTCTTGCGCGCGGTGGTCGTGATCAGGCGCGCGGCCATGCTCTCGAGCGCGGCCCAGGCGCGGATCATGTCGACGATCTCGGTCTTGGTGCGGCGGACCACGACGATGCCGCGACGCGGAACCGTTTTGACGAAGCCGTCCTGCTCCAGCATCGCGATGGCTTCGCGAATAGGGGTGCGGCTGACGCCGAGGCGTTCGGACAGCGCGCGCTCGTCGAGCATCACCTGCTCGGGCGTTGCGTAGATGTCCATCTTGAGAATAGCTTCCTTCAAGGCCTCATAGGCCTTGTTCTTGAAGCTCGTCTCGGGAGCAATCCGGACGATCGCAATATCTGCCTCAGCCATGACAGGCGGCGCCTTGGGTTGTTTACGTACGGGCACGACTCGTCTCCTCCCTGTGTTGGAGACGTCTTCTTAGCAGAAGAAACAGCCGAATATTTTTGGCATACCAAATACCAGGATGTCAAGATGCCCGTGTTTTCGCTGTTTCTGCGCGATAGTTTGTCTTGACAATCTGATCTCTGGCATACCAAATGCCATAAAACTAGCCCCAGGAGGAAGCCAATGTCAAATACTGCAGATGCGGCCCGCAAGATCGCCGAGCCCAGCGCCCACCAGGCTGTCCGCCGGGTGCTCGATACGGTGAAAGCCGAGAAGCGCACCAGCCTCACCGCGCCGGAAGGCAAGCTGGTGTGCGATGCCTATGGCATCCCGGTTCCGAAGGAAGGTGTTGCGAAATCCGCCGCTGAAGCATCCAAGCTCGCCTCATCCATGGGCTTCCCGGTGGTGATGAAGATCGTCTCGCCGGACATTCTCCACAAGACCGAGGCCGGCGGTGTCGTGGTCGGCCTCAAGACCGCGACTGACGCGGAAAAGGCCTATGACACCATTCTCGCCAATGCGAAGAAGTACAAGGCTGACGCCAGGATCGAGGGCATCCAGGTCCAGCAGATGCTGGCCGGCGGCACCGAGGTCATTGTCGGTTCCATCACCGACGGCTCGTTCGGCAAGCTGGTGGCCTTCGGCCTCGGCGGCGTGCTGGTCGAAGTGCTGAAGGACATCACCTTCCGCCTCGCGCCCGCCACCAAGGACGATGCCCTGTCGATGCTCGACGGCATCCAGGCCCATGACATGCTCAAGGGCGTACGGGGCGGCGATCCGGTCTCGCGCGAGGCGTTGGCTGATGTCATCGTCAAGGTGTCGCAGCTCGTCAGCGACTTCCCCGAAATCGTCGAACTCGACCTCAATCCGGTGTTCGCCACCAAGAAGGACGCGATCGCCGCCGACGTACGCATCGTCGTCGACTTCGACTACAAGCCACGTCCGGCGCCGCGCCCGACCGAAGAAATCGTTACCGCAATGAACCGCATCATGCAGCCGAAGGGTGTTGCCGTGATCGGCGCCTCCGCCGAGGACGGCAAGATCGGCAACTCCGTGATGAAGAACCTGATCAACGGCGGCTATAAAGGCGAGATCTATCCGATCCACCCGAAGGCCAGCGAGATCCTGGGCTACAAGGCCTACAAGAGCGTCAAGGATGTGCCCGGCGTGATCGACACCGCGGTGTTTGCGATCCCGGCAAAGTTCGTCGCCGGCGCGCTGGTCGAATGCGGCGAGAAGAAAATTCCGGGCGCCGTCCTGATTCCGTCGGGCTTTGCCGAAGCGGGCGCGCCCGAATTGCAGGCCGAAATCGTCGAGATCGGCAAGAAGTACAACGTCCGCCTGATGGGGCCGAACATCTACGGCTTCTATTATACGCCCGCCAATCTCTGCGCCACGTTCTGTACGGCTTACGACGTCAAGGGCCATGCGGCGCTGTCGTCGCAGTCCGGCGGCATCGGCATGGCGATCATCGGCTTCTCGCGTTCGGCCAAGATGGGCGTCTCCGCCATCGTCGGCCTCGGCAACAAGTCCGACATCGATGAGGACGATCTGCTCGCCTTCTTCGAGCAGGACCCCAACACCAACCTCATCGCCCAGCACTGCGAGGACCTGAAGGACGGCCGCGCTTTTGCGGAAGCCGCCAAGCGTGTCTCCAAGAAGAAGCCGGTGATCGTGCTCAAGGCGGGCCGTACGTCGGCCGGTGCGAAGGCTGCCTCGTCGCATACCGGCGCGCTTGCCGGTAACGACAAGATCTATGAGGACGTGTTCGCCCAGTCCGGAGTGATCCGCGCCCGCAGTCTGCGGCAGTTGCTCGAATTCGCGCGCGGCGTTCCGGTGCTGCCGACGCCGAAGGGCGAGAACATCCTGATCATCACCGGTGCCGGTGGTTCGGGCGTGCTGCTGTCGGACTCCGTGGTCGACAATGGTCTCTCTTTGATGGCCATGCCGCCGGATCTCGATGCGGCGTTCAGAAAATTCATCCCGCCGTTCGGCGCGGCTGGAAATCCTGTGGATATCACCGGTGGCGAGCCGCCGATCACCTACGTCAATACGGTCAAGCTCGGCCTGTCGGACGAGCGCATCCATTCGCTGATCCTCGGCTACTGGCACACCATCGTCACGCCGCCGATGGTGTTCGCCCGCAACATGGTCGAGGTGAAGAAGGAGATGGAGGCGAAAGGTTTTGTGAAGCCGATCGTCGCTTCGCTCGCCGGCGACGTCGAGGTCGAGGAGGCCGCCGAATATCTCTACCAGAACGGCATCCCGGCCTATGCCTATTCGACCGAACTGCCGGTCGAGGTGCTCGGCGCCAAGTACAAGTGGGCGCGCGGCGCGGGCTTGCTCTGAGCACGGGTTGCGTCCCTCGCCTCGCAAGAGTGGGGCGAGGGACGAATAACCCGTAGGATGGGTGGAGCGAAGCGATACCCATCAATGCCGGTAACGCCGGTCCTGCGATGATGGGTTTCGCTTCGCTCTACCCATCCTACGGCACAGTACGGATGGATGCAGGTCGCGATGAAAAAGGACGTGATCCGGCATGAGACCGACGCGCGCGACAGCGGCGTTCAGTCGGTCGATCGTGCGCTCTCGATCATCGAGACGCTGGCGGAAGACGACGAGGGCTATCGCCTGAGCGATCTCGCCATTCGCACCGGGCTGTCGACCTCTACCGTGCACCGCCTGCTGGGAACGCTGGAAAACCGCCGCTTCGTGCAATTCGACCGCACCGAATCGAAATGGCATGTCGGCGCGCGCTGCTTCACCGTGGGCGCGACGTTTGCCCGCAGGCGTAATTTCTCGGCGCAGGCGGTGCCTTATTTGCGCAAGCTGCGCGACCTGACGCGGGAGACCGCGAACCTCGCGGTCGTCGACGATGAGTTCATCGTCGTGCTGACCCGCATGGAAAGCCGCGAGATCATGCGTTCGCTGACCAAGGTCGGCGGCCGGGTCGCCATGGTGGCGTCCGGCGTCGGCAAGGCGGTGCTGGCAACCTATTCGGATGCTGACGTCAGCGCCATCATCCACCATCACGGCATGCCGCGATTGACGGAAAAATCGATCGTGCGGCCGGGCGACCTGTTCAAGGAGCTCGAAAAAGTCCGCCGCCAGGGTTTTGCGATCGACGACGAGGAAGCCTGCATGGGCCTGCGCTGTATCGCGGCCGTGGTCTACAACGACTGCGCCGAGCCTTTAGCGGCCATTTCCGTCTCGGGCATGACGAGCCGCCTGACCGGCGAGCGCCTGCCGATGCTCGGGCAGACGGTACGGGAGGTCGCGGCGGAACTGACGGCGGCCCTCGGCGGCGTGATGCCGGAGGCGAAATCGGCCTGAGCCGGGTTTGCGGTCCGTCATTGCGCGCCCGAGGGAAATTAGGTCTGGCGGCGCGAGCCCCGACATCGCTATACCCATCCGTCGCGGTCCACGGCGCGGCTTCGAGGGACGATGTCCTCCGATTCAACGATGGGGGAATGTCATGCCTTCTGAAACCCGCTCGCCCCGTCTCGCTGTGCTGATTGACGCTGACAATGCGTCCGCAAAGATCGCGGACGGATTGTTTGAGGAAATTGCAAAGATCGGCGAGGCCAGCGTTCGCCGCATCTATGGCGATTTCTCCAATCCCCGATCCAAGGCCTGGGCCGACATTCTGTCGAAGCACGCCATCATACCCCAGCAGCAGTTCTCCTATACGACCGGAAAGAATGCCTCCGACATAACCCTGGTCATCGACGCCATGGACCTGCTTCACGGCGGCCGGTTCGACGGATTCTGCCTGGTGTCGTCGGACAGCGATTTTACCCGACTTGCCGCCCGTATCCGCGAGCATGGCGTCGATGTGTATGGGTTCGGCGAGCAGAAGACGCCGGAAAGTTTTCGGCAGGCCTGCCGAAGATTCGTCTATACCGAGAACCTGGTTGGCGGCACGGCGACCAATCAGGATGCTACCTCGAAGTCGCAGCCGCTCCAGCCGCTTGATGCAGCCACCCCTATCATCAAGAGGGTCATCGCCCAGATGGAAAGCGAAGACGGATGGGTCGCTCTTGGGGAAGTCGGAAAAGGGCTTACCAACCTGGCCTCCGATTTCGATTCGAGGACCTTCGGCTCCCGCAAGCTGAGCGACCTCGTGCGAAAGACGAACGCTTTCGAGATCGACCAGCCCAAGGGCGGAACCATGCGAATTCGGATCAAGCCCGCTGCCGGATCGCCTCCGAAGGCGCGAGCCGCCCGCAAGCCTGCGGGCTGAGGAACGATCCGAACCGCCAGCAGTCCACCATTACCGGCATGGCAGCGGTCCGCTTTTGGTACACGGCGGCCGGTTGGCTGAAAACGCCGATCCGCTAGAGTGTCCCGCAACGGACGAGCGGACGCGGCTTGCGTCTGACGCCAAGAAAATGTCGGGGGAAGCATGGGCCGGAAGATCGCGATCGTCGGAGCGGGCGCCGTCGGCGGGTATGCCGGTGCCCATATGGTGCAGGCGGGTGAGGACGTCACGTTCATCGATCCCTGGCCGGAGCATGTCGAACACATGCGCAAGCACGGGCTGCGCGTCACCCACGCGATGGATGTTCGCGGAATTCTCGGTCCCGGTGCGCGCGCTCCACGTCACGGATGCGCAGCAGCTCGCCAAGGAGAAGCCGGTCGACATCGCCTTCGTCTGCATGAAGTCATACGATACGGCATGGGCGACCATGCTGATCCAGCAATATCTGGCGGCGGACGGCTATGTCGTGTCGCTGCAGAACTGCATGAACGAGGAGACGATTGCCGGCATCGTCGGCTGGGGCAAGACGCTGGGCTGCATTGCCAGCAGCATCACGGTCAACCTGCCGGAGCCCGGCCATATCCACCGCGGCGCCGGCAAGGGCGGGGCGGCGCACACGGTGTTCCGCGCCGGCGAAGTCCACGGCCGCATCACGCCGCGGGCGGAGGAAGTCTGCCGGCTGGTCGGCTATTCCGACAGCGCCAAGGTGACGGACAATCTCTGGGGCGAGCGCTGGTCGAAACTGGTCGCCAATGTCATGGGCAACGGGCTCTCCGCCTGCACCGGCCTGCCGGGCGCGGAAATTTTGCAAAGCGAGCCGCTGCGCCGTTTCTCCACCCGGCTCGGCAGCGAAGCGATCCGCGTCGGCCAGGCGCAGGGCTATCAACTGGAGGAGATTTTGCATCTGCCGCCCGACACGATCGCGCGCGCCGGCGAAGGGGATGAAGCGGCGATGCGCGTTTGCGACGAGCAGCGTTTCAAGGACGGCAAGCGCACTTCAAGCGCGCAGCGGCCCTCGATGGGGCAGGACATGCAGAAGGGCCGGCGCACCGAGATCGAATTCCTCAACGGCCTGGTGGTGCGCGAGGGCGAGAAGATCGGCATTTCCTGCGCCGCAAATGCCGCGCTGACAGACATCGTCAAGCGCGTGGAGCGCGGCGAGTTGAAGCCGGACCCGCGGCACATCACGGAGCTGCGGCTGAACTGAGCGGCTTCGCGTCATCGCGAGGCAACGCTATTCCCAGAGCTTTCCGACACGGGTGACGGCTCAGCGCTTGCCTGCGCGCCATCCCATTTCCCAGAAGTCGGCTTCGAGCCTTGTGGCTTCCTTGAAGATCGCGATCAGCTCCGCCTCGCGGGCCGGGGTGGCATAGCGATCGGCAAGCTGCTCCAGATGCGCCTGCGCTTTCGCCGCGACTTCCTGATAGGGCGCCCCGGCATACTCGGCGATCCAGACGCTATAGGGGTTTGTCGCAGCGAGCGCATTGGGCCGCGCGGCGAGCCGCGTCGCGATCTCGGCGTAGCCGATCACGCAAGGCGCGAGCGCCACCTTGAGTGCCAGCAGGTCGCCGCGCATTCCCGCATCTAACACGTAGCGGGTATAGGCCAGCATCTCGACCGCCGGACGGGCTTGTTCGAGGTCGGCGGCCGACAGGCCCCAGCCGGCGCAGAGTTTTACGTGCAGGTTCATCTCGACGTCGAGAATGGCCGAGAGCCCGGCCGCCGCTTCGCGCATGTCGGCGAGCGCGGGCGACTTGTAGACGGCGAGGGCATAGGCGCGGGCAAACTCGATCAGGAACAAATAGTCCTGGACGAGGTAGTGGCGAAACGCCGCCTCAGGAAGCGAGCTGTCCGCCAACCCCTCCGTGAAGGGGTGCTCGGCATAGGCCCGCCACTCGGCGGATGCTGCGATCTTCAGTCGCTCGAAGAAACCCATGATCGTTCGCCGGCCTTTCGTTTCAGGGAGTGCCAAGCGGACTATACCGGCATTTTCCGCTTCTGGTGGGCCCGACCCTTGATGGCAGACGCCTCGTTGTGCCCCGCGATCACCCGCACGCCCTCGTCGATCCGGGTGGTGATGTTGTCCGGCGTGCAGCCCTGCAGGAAAGCGACGCCGTTGTTGCGGCAGGCCGCGAGGATGCGGTCGCGCGCCGCCTGCATTTCCGGCGGATAAGGCTCGGGCGGAATCGTTCAGTAGCCGAGCGAAAGGCTCAGATCGCCAGGACCGATCTCGGCAAATCCCAGCCCTGGCACCGCGAGGATCTGCTCGCAATTGGCGACGCCTTCGGGGCTTTCCAGCTTTACCCCCAGCAGCAGTTCCCCTTTCGGATTGAGCGGCCAGGGATCGCAACGCTCCATATATTCCTCGGTCGACAGGCCCCAGACCGGCGCCGCCGTGGTTTCCGATCCGCGCCCCCGCGTGCCGACGCCGAGCCACTTGCGCCCGGCGGCGTCGGTCCCACTGTCCTTTGCCCGTATCGCTCCCTCCATCCGCGCCATCGGCGAGGGGATCGCGGGGTCGACGCCGATCGTGTTGTGCGGATAGCGGCAGGATTCCACGAAGGCGCGCACCGCATCGGCGGTTTCCGCCTGGCAGAGCAGGATGCCATGGACGCCGCGGCCGAGGATCTGGCGGAACTGCCAGGCGTTGTAACGCACATGCGCGGCGTCGATTCCATTTACCGGCGCCTCGACGATCACCGTTGGCGTGCGGTGCCCCGATCGCGTCGGCCCGGCATCGACCATGCCGCGCATATAGTCGGCAAGTCCGGCCATGTCGAAGCAGCCGTGCTCCATGCCAACGTTCATGTAGTCGGCCCAGGTGCCGGCATCGATGCGACCCTGCCCATGGGTCAGCACATGGCCGCTATGCGGACCGTCGTAATAGATCGCCTGATCCTGCTCCAGCAGTTCGACGCAGCGACTGATCCGCTTGGTCATGATGTCCGCCCGTATGCTTCGGATCGGCATCCTAGCGGAGCAATTGACCGATGCGGAGGGGGAGATTGCCTGCGCGGTTAGCGATGGGGCTGGGCTTGCAAGTACTCCTGAAAGGCGGAATTGGCAGAAGCGCGGGCATGTAACGATCGGCGCCGGAGCGCTAAGCGGACGTTCCTTTCGGTGGAAGGCGGCGCTTCGCGATTTCCCGATAGAGTGCTTCGGGGCTGACGCCGATCTCGTTGGCGACGAGCTTCCATTCGCCTTTCCGCGGAACGCTGTCGCCGTTCCACGCGAGCCAGGCATCAAGCCTCTCGGCGACTGTTTTCAACGAAAGAATCTCCGAGCGCAGCCGCGCGCGCTGAAGTTCCTGGGCGATGCGACTGGCCCAGACATTGCCGAATTCGGGGCTCTTCGCGAGCAGCTTCTTGAGGCCGGATTTCGCGTATACTCGTGTGTCGGCAGCGCCGAACGCAACGGCATCGCAGTGATAGGTTCCGGAATAGAGGGACGCTTCGGCCAGAATCGATCCGGGACCCGCGCGCTGCAGGATCAAGACCGATCCATCCCTTTGATACCGGACCAGATGGATCGACCCGGCCAGGACAAAATGCATGTCCGTGACGGGATCGCCCCGATGGAACAAGCGTCGGCCAGCCTCAAAGTGCCGCTGCCGGGCACGCAAGCCCTGCAAATATGGTTCGATGGATCGCATGATAACTATCATGTATCGAATGTCTGGGGTGTGGCAAGAGGCAGCTGTGGGCAGAGCCTGTGCGAACGCCGGATGAAGCTGGCCGCTACGTTGTCGAACCTTCGGGAGCACATATGCGCATTTTGGTAGCCATACTCGCCACCGCTCTGGCTGCGGGCAGCGCAACATTTGCTGTCGCTCAGCATCAGCACCACCATGATGCGTCTGCCCCTGCTGTTCCAGACGCCCGGCAATTTGTAAAATTTCCTGCAGCATTGGTCGATCACACACTGGTCAACATGCGTGATCATCTTCAGGCTCTGCAAGAGATTCAATCGCAGCTCGGCATGGGTCATACCGACGTTGCTGCCAATATTGCGGAAACGCGCCTTGGAATGTCATCGCTGGGGTTGCACGGCGCTGCGGAGGTTTCCAAATATATGCCGCAGGGAATGCAGGATGCCGGCACGGCGATGCACCGTGCAGCAAGTCGGTTTGCAATTGCGGCTCAGGAGGCAGGTGTCACCGGCGATCTGAAGCCGGTGTTTGCGGGGCTTGCGGAGATAACCGCTCAATGCGTGGGTTGTCACGTCGGCTACCGGATAAAATAGCGCAGCCAGCTCGCGGCGAAGCAAGCCCTCATGCTGAGGCGCGGAGCGGCGCCTAGAACCATGGGGCCGAGATCTCGCCCGCTGCCATCCTTCGAGACGACCGTCTCGTTTCACAGTGCGGCCGATCCAACCCTTTGATCTGACGGTTATTTTCGTCGATCATTCCACATCGCGGGAAACAAATTCAGCTTCATTGAGATCGTCTGTCATTGCCGTGATCATCATGTCGAGCAAACAGCGAGGCGCGACATGGCGAAGATGCGAGCGATCGATGCGGCCGTACGGATCCTGGAAAAGGAAGGGGTGACCATCGCCTTCGGCGTTCCGGGAGCGGCGATCAACCCGCTGTATTCCGCGCTGAAGAAGCGCGGCTCGATCGGCCACATTCTGGCGCGCCATGTCGAGGGCGCCTCCCACATGGCCGAGGGCTATACCCGCGCCAAGATCGGGCAATATCGGCGTCTGCATCGGTACCTCGGGTCCGGCCGGCACCGACATGATCACGGGGCTCTATTCGGCGATCGCGGATTCGATCCCGATCCTGTGCATTACCGGGCAGGCGCCGCGCGCGCGGCTCTACAAGGAAGATTTTCAGGCGATCGATATCGAATCGATCGCCAAGCCGGTGACGAAATGGGCGGTCACCGTGCGCGAACCGGCGCTGGTGCCGCGCGTGTTCAGCCAGGCGTTTCACATCATGCGGTCGGGCCGCCCGGGTCCGGTGCTGATTGATCTGCCGCTCGACGTGCAGCTTGCGGAAATCGAATTCGACGACGAGACCTATGAGCCGCTGCCGGTCTACAAGCCGGCGGCAACGCGAAAACAGATCGAGAAGGCGCTCGAAATGCTCAACGCGGCGGAGCGGCCGCTGATCGTCGCGGGTGGCGGCGTCATCAATGCCGATGCGTCGGAGCTGCTGGTGGCAGTTTGCGGAGGCCGTCAACGTTCCCGTAGTGCCGACGCTGATGGGGTGGGGCGCCATTCCCGACGATCACGTGCTGATGGCGGGCATGGTCGGCCTGCAGACCAGCCACCGCTATGGCAATGCGACGATGCTGCAATCCGACTTCGTGCTCGGCATCGGCAACCGCTGGGCCAACCGGCACACCGGCTCGATCGAGACCTACACCAAGGGCCGGACCTTCGTGCATGTCGATATCGAGCCGACGCAGATCGGCCGCGTCTTCAATCCCGATTTCGGCATCGTGTCCGACGCCAGGGCGGCGCTGGAGCTGTTCGTCACGGTCGCCAAAGAGTGGCGCAAGGCCGGCAAGCTACGGGAGAGGCAGGCGTGGCCGGCGGCGTGCCAGGATCGCAAACGCACGATGCTGCGCAAGAGCCATTTCGACGACATGCCGATCAAGCCGCAGCGCGTCTATGAGGAGATGAGCAAGGCGTTCGGGCGCGACACCTGCTATGTCAGCGTGATCGGACTGTCGCAGATCGCCGGCGCGCAGTTTCTCGGCGTCTACGGCCCGCGCAACTGGATCAATGCGGGGCAGGCCGGTCCGCTCGGCTGGACGCTGCCGGCGGCGCTCGGCGTGCGCGCCGCCGATCCGTCGCGCCAGATCGTGGCGCTTTCGGGCGACTATGATTTCCAGTTCCTGATCGAGGAGCTCGCAGTCGGGGCGCAGTTCAAGCTGCCCTACATCCACGTCGTCGTGAACAATTCCTATCTCGGACTGATCCGCCAGGCGCAGCGCGGCTTCGACATGGACTACCATGTCCAGCTTTCCTTCGAGAACATCAACGCGCCCGAGCTCGGGGTCTATGGCGTCGACCACGTCGCGGTGGCCGAGGGGCTGGGCTGCAAGGCGATCCGCGTTACCGATCCGAACCATGCGCAGGCGGCGTTCGCGACCGCGCGGGAATGGATGGCGGAGTTCAAGGTGCCTGTCGTCGTCGAGTTCATTCTCGAACGCGTCACCAACATCGCGATGGGCACCGAGATCGACAACATCGTCGAATTCGAGGAGGTGCTCGATCTGCCGCTGGACGACACGCCGGCCAAATCGAGCGCGCCGCAATCCGGCAAGCTGCTGCCGGCATAAATCGAGGAGACCAGATCGTGCCCAAATTTGCCGCCAATCTCACCATGCTGTTCGGCGAGCAGCCGTTCCCCGATCGCTTCGCCGCCGCCAAGGCCGCGGGATTCAGCGGAGTCGAATATCTGTTCCCGTATGATTTCGACAAGGCCGAATTACGCGAACAATTGCACCAGCACGGGCTGACGCAGGTGCTGCACAATCTTCCCGCCGGCAACTGGGGAGCCGGCGAGCGCGGCATTGCCATTCTGCCCGACAGGGTCGACGAGTTTCGCGACGGCGTCGCCCGCGCCGTCGATTATGCCAAGGCGCTCGATTGCCGTCAGCTCAACTGCCTCGTCGGCATCGCACCTGATGGCGCGGCCGCAATCGATCTCAACGAGGTGTTGGTCGGTAATCTTCGCTTCGCCGCGGATGCGCTCGCCAAAGAGGGGATCAAGCTTCTGATCGAGCCGATCAACACGATCGATATTCCCGGCTTCTTTCTTAACCGGACCGAGCAGGCGCTCCAGATCATTGCGGACGTGCGATCGAGCAATCTGTTCCTGCAGTACGACATCTACCACATGCAGATCATGGAGGGCGACATTGCGCGCACCTTGCAAAAGCATCTGCCGCGCATCGCCCATGTGCAGCTTGCCGATAATCCCGGCCGCAACGAGCCGGGTACGGGCGAAATCAACTATCCCTTCCTGTTCCGCCATCTCGACGCTATTGGTTATCGTGGCTGGGTCGGTTGCGAATACAAGCCGAGGACGACGACGGTCGAGGGCCTCGGTTGGCACGCCGCACTGACGGTCGATACCTGAACAAGAAACGACAAAGGGGAGTTGAAATGATCGATATCGGTTTTATCGGCCTCGGCACCATGGGGCGCCCGATGGCCGGCCATCTCCAGGCTGCCGGCCACCGCCTGTTCCTGCACGACGTCGTACCGATTGCGCCGGAGCTGGTCGCCGAGGGCGGCGTGGTCTGCAAATCCGGCAAGGAAGTCGCCGAGAAAGCGGACGTCGTCATCATCATGGTGCCGGATACGCCGCATGTCGAGGCGGTGTTGTTCGCGCCAGATGGTGTCGCGGCCGGGCTCTCGAAGGGACAGATCGTCGTCGACATGAGTTCGATCTCGCCGCTCGCCACCAAGGAGTTTGCGAAGAAGGTGGAAGCGCTCGGTGCCGATTATCTCGATGCTCCAGTCTCGGGCGGCGAGGTCGGCGCCAAGGCGGCGAGCCTGACGATCATGGTGGGCGGGCCGGAGCGCGCGTTCAACACCATGAAGCCGGTGTTCGACAAGATGGGCAAGAACGTCACGCTGGTGGGCGCCAACGGCGATGGGCAGACCACCAAGGTCGCCAACCAGATCATCGTGGCGCTGACGATCGAAGCGGTCGGCGAGGCGTTGCTGTTTGCGTCGAAAGCCGGCGCCGATCCGGCGCTGGTGCGGCAGGCGCTGATGGGCGGCTTTGCATCGTCGCGGATTCTCGAAGTGCATGGCGAGCGCATGGTGAAGCGCAATTTCGAGCCGGGCTTCCGTATCGAACTGCACCAGAAGGATCTCAATCTGGCGCTGGAGGGCGCCCGTGCGCTCGGCATTTCCTTGCCCAGCACGGCCGTGGCCCAGCAATTGTTCAGTTCCTGCGCCGCGCATGGCGGCAAGGCGTGGGACCATTCGGGCATGGTGCGCGCGCTGGAGATGATGGCGAACCATCAGGTCGCAAAAGGCTGATTTTTTCTAACACTGGAACTACCCCGTGACTGGAACCGCGTCGAAATTTCGGCGCGGCTCTTTTTGCTGCGCCTTGGAACTGGAACCTGTCGCGCCGCCAGTGGTTGAGACGCATCGTCAATTCACTGGAGGAATGCGATGAATAACCGTTTGGCTGTTTCACTGGTTGCCGCTTCGCTGCTGGTGCCTGGTGCGGCATTTGCTCAGTCGACCACCGCACAGGGTGCGGCGGAAGGCGCCGCGAGGGGTGGTGATGCCGCCGGCCCGGTCGGAGCGATCGTCGGCGGCACGGTGGGTGCCGCGGTCGGCGCCGCCGTGGAAATTCCGAACGCCGTGATCACGTCGATCCCGCGCGATCGTTCGGTCGTGGTTCGTGAACATGTGGTGGTGGGCGAGCCGCTGCCACCGACCGTTGAACTGCGGACGGTGCCGCGGCATAGCGAATACCGCTATGCGGTCGTCAACGATCGCCGTGTGATCGTGGAGCCGCGTACGCGCAGGGTCGTCAGGATCCTCGACTAACGCGCGCAGCAGTTGCCAAGTGATCCTCGCGGGTCGTTGTCCCGCGGGGATTTTTTCACGATGCTATGGCAGCGATCGCTGGGTTCGCCGGATCATCCAGTCGAGTATCGCAGCAGCCGCAAGGCCGAGCGATGCCGCCAGTGCATCGACCACAAAGTCCTCCATCCGTGCGTGCCGGCCCGGCGCCACGAACTGCAGCAATTCGATCACTCCGGTGAAGGCAATGACGAAGGCTGCCGTGAGCGGCCGGTTGCGTGTGTGGGCCAGTCCGAAAGCGAGCCCCAACAGCACGAAGGCCAGCGCATGCTCGCCGTTCTGCCCCAGGTTCGAGTGGGGCCGTTGCGCGGCCGGACCGAGCGTTGCAAAGGCGATGGCGGCGGCCAGGCCCCAGGCGAACAGTCGAAGGATAATCGTCATCGGCGTGGCATAGCACGGTTTTACGTGCCAGATACCCCCGTGCGCGCGAAGGGGGCGATGCCTGTGGTTAATCGGCTTCAGAGCGGCTCCCGTACGCCCATGCCGTGCATGAAGCGCTCCCGGATTTGTACGGGGTCGCGGCGGGTGGTGCCTGTGCCAGGCTTGTCGTCGATACGCACGCCGATCAGCGTGGGGCCGGTGGCCGACATCGACGCTTCGATCAGGCGCTCGAAATCGTCCTCGTCCGCCGCCCAGCTAGCGTGGGTGAGCCCGCTCGCGACGGCGATGGCGACGATGTCGGCAACGGCGGCGCCCGGCGTCGGTTGCGCGCCGGTGATCTGGTAGATGCCGTTGTCCATCACCACCATGGTGAGGTTTTTCGGCGCCAGCGTCGCGATGGTCGAGAGTGATCCCAGTTGCATCAACAGCGAGCCGTCGCCCTCCAGCGCAAATATGCGCCGGTCCGGTTGCGCCAGCGCCACGCCGAGCGCGATCGGGAAGGCGAGGCCCATGCTGCCGAGCATGTAGAAATTCTGCGGCCGGTGGCCGGCGGCCCACAGGTCGAAATTGGTATTGCCGATGCCGCCGATCACGGCTTCCTCGTGCTTCAATTTCGCGATCAGCCGCGAGGTGAGGTCGAAGCGGTTCATGACCTTGGTATTGCGGGAGGGGTTGCCGTTGGCGCTGTTCATGAGATCGCTCACTTGTCGAAGACTTTGCCGCCGGTCAAAAGCGGCGAGAGGATCAGCGCCACCGGCGCCTGCGTGGTGACGGCCTGCTTGATGGAGCGGTCGACGATGAACTCGAATTCGTCGAGCCGTGTGGCGGTGTGATGCTCCATGGCGAGCGAATCCAGAACGGGGCGCATGGTGCGGCACACCAGCGACTGGCCGTAATTGAATTCGCCAAGCGTGCCGCGCTCGGACACGAACATGATCAGCGGGATCTGGTAGGGGATCGCCAGCGAGGCCAGCACGTTCGCCAGTGTGGCAAATCCGGAGGTCTGCATCAGCACCGCGCCGCGCATGCCGCCCATCCAGGCGCCGGAGACGATGCCGACCGCTTCCTCCTCGCGCGCGGTGGGGAAGGTCGTGAAGAAGGGGTCGGCGTGCAGGTTCCTGATCAGCGTCGTCAGGACGCGGTCGGGCACGTAGGGCACCAGGCGGATATCGTTGCGCTTCAGCGTTTGCAGCACGATGCCGTGCCAGCTCTTCTCAGAGGCTTCGGGCGAGGTTTTTTCCTCCGCAACCGCCATTTTGGTCTCCTTTACGGCGACGATCTTTCGTTCGCTACCCGCGACGATCTTTCGTTTGCGCCCATCCCTGGAGCGCGTTCGCGCCCACCCCTGGAGCGGCGAAACTTGACGCCATCGGCGGGATTGTCAACATGTCCCGATCGTATCCGGCTCTGCGTCTCGGACGCTATCATCGGCATGCGACGATGTGAGATAACAAGAAAAATATCGGGAGGGGAAGCCATGGGTGGAGAAGCCCTGGGCAGGTGGTTTCGGATCGCTGCCGCGGCAGCGGCCATCCATATCGCGGCGGCGGCCATGCCTGGCATATGTGGCAGCGCCTTCGCCCAGACGAATTTTCCGTCCAGGCCCGTGCATATTTTCGTGCCCTATCCCGCTGGAGGCGGCGTCGATGTCCTGACGCGCACGCTCGGCGATGTCGTCTCCAAGCAATGGGGGCAGTCCGTCGTGGTGGAGAACCGCCCGGGCGCCGGTGGCGTGATTGCCTCGCAGGCGGTCGCAACCGCGCCGCCCGACGGCTACACCCTGATCATGGTGGCGAGCGGCCATGCCACCAATCCGTTGCTGTATTCCAAAATCCCCTACGACACGTTCAAGGATTTCACGCCGGTCTCGCTGCTGGCATCGTCACCCAATATCCTCTTGGTGCGGGCCGACTCGCCCTTCAAGACGCTGGCCGATGTGATATCGGCGGCAAAAGCCAAACCCGGAAGCCTGTCCTTTGCCCATGCCGGCAACGGGACATCGACGCATCTCGCCGGCGAACTCCTGAAGAACCTGGCCAAGGTCGATCTCGTCGCCATCCCCTACAAGGGCGGCGCGCCCGCGATCAATGATCTGCTCGGCGGACAAATTCCGATGTCGTTCAACAATGGTCCGGAATTGGTTGGCCAACTTCAGGCCGGCACGCTGCGCGCGCTCGCCGTCACCACGGCGTCGCGTGCGCCGTTGCTGCCTGATGTACCCAGCATGTCCGAGACCGTGCCGGGCTATGACACCGGCGTCTGGTGGGGCCTGCTCGGACCGGCCGGAATGCCACCCGATGTGCTGGCAAAACTCTCGCAGGATTTTGTTGCGGCGTTGAATACCGACGCCGTCAAGGAGCGGCTGGCCAAGCTCGGGGCGCAACCGATCGGCAGCACGCCGCAACAATTCGACGCGAAGATCCGCGCGGACTACGAGAAATGGGGGCCGATCATCAAGGCTGCCGGAATGAAAGCGGAATGACGGTGAGGTGCCCCCGATGATCCCGGCCTGTCTGCCGCCTCGCGAAGTCAGCGGTCCCAAAGTACCGCTACCGCCGGGCGCCTGTGATACCCATGCACATGTGTTCGGTCCGTCGGATCGCTTTCCTTACGCGGAGGATCGCAGCTACACGCCGCCGGACGCGCCGCTGGAAAAATACCTCGGCATGCTCGACACGCTGGGTTTTGCGCGCGGCGTGCTGGTGCAGGGCAGTGCGCATGGCCGCGATAATTCGGCGATGCTCGATGCGCTGAAGCGCCAGCCCGAACCGCCTGCGCGGCGTCGCGGTAGCCGATGCGGGTGTTTCGCCGGACGAACTGCGAGCGTGGAACGCGACGGGCGTCCGCGGCTTGCGCTTCAACCACTTCTTTCGCGGTGGCCAGTTGCATTATCGCGGCGGCATTCCCTTAAGCGAAGCTTCGAGACTTGCGCCTGTCATGGCCGGGCTTGGCTGGCATCTGCAATTGTGGATCGATGTCAAGGACCTGCCGGAGACGATTCCGCTCTTGAAATCGCTGCGGCTGCCGGTCGTGATCGACCATATGGGGCGCACCGATGCGCGTGCCGGCACCGGCACCGAAGGGTTCCAGAGTTTGCTTCGCTGCGTCGGCGAAGGCTGGTGCTGGAGCAAGCTGTCGGGTGCGCATCGCCTCAGCCGGAACGCGCCTGATTACCCCGACGCGCGACCGTTTCATGAAGCGCTGGTGAAGGCCAATCCGGAGCGGCTGGTATGGGGCGGCGACTGGCCGCATCCGCGCGTCGAGGGCGAAATGCCCGACGCCGGGCATCTGCTCGAGTTGTTTCAGGCGTGGACGCCTGATAGAGCGACGCAGCAGCGCATCCTCGTCGACAACCCCGCCAGGCTCTACGGCTTCCCGAACTGAAAGTTCGCCCAAGAACACTGTCAAGAAAGTTGCCAGCAAACATGACCGTCAACAACAAGCGCGTGTTCTACGTCAAATATCTCGCCAACGAGATTTACGTTGATATCCTCAAAGCCCGCCCGGACGTGCGGCTGGACCGGCTGGAGAACGAAAGTCCCGATGCGGTCGCAACGCCAATCTTGGCAGCGGCGCATGCCTATCAGGTCGGAGCGGCACGCGACGAGATCGCAAAGCATTTCCATGTCGATCAGGATTTGCTGAAGCGGACGCCGAACCTCCTGATCGTGTCCTCGAACGGCGCGGGCTTCGACCCCGTCGACGTCGACGCCTGCACGGCGGCGGGCGTGCTCGTCGTCAATCAATCCGGCGGCAACGCCAATTCGGTCGCCGAGCACGCGCTCGGCATGCTGCTGACGCTGTCCAAGCGCATCCTTGAAGCCGACCGTGCGCTGCGTCGCCAGGCCAATGTCAACCGCAATGCGCTGATCGGCAACGAGGCGCAGGGCAAGACCGTCGGCATCGTCGGCATCGGCAATGTCGGCCGCCGCATCGCCGAGTTGTGCAATGGCCTGCTGCATATGAAGGTGATTGCCTACGATCCCTATCTGACTGCGGAAGAAATCGCCGCCCGCGGCGCCGAAAAGGTCGAGCTTCACGATTTGATGCGGCGCTCGGACTTCGTCTCGATCTCATGCCCGCTGACCAAGGACAATCGCCGCATGATCGGCGCCCGCGAATTCGCGCTGATGCAGCCGCACGCATTCTTCATCACCACCGCGCGCGGCTTCATTCACGACGAGGAGGCACTGTATGATGCGTTGCGTGACAAGCGGATTGCGGGCGCCGGCCTCGATGTCTGGGACAAGGAGCCGCCGCCGCCGGAGCATCCGCTGCTGCAGTTCGACAACGTGCTGGCGAGCCCGCACACCGCAGGCGTGACCAAGGAAGCGCGGGTGAACATGGGCAAGATCGCCGCCGAACAGATTCTCGATGCGCTCGACGGCAAGCGGCCGCCGCGGGTCGTCAATCCCGAGGTGTGGCCAGCCTACGTGAAGCGCTTCGAGCGCACGTTCGGATTTGCGCCGAAATAGGCCGTCAACCTCCGCGAGGAACAATCCACGATGGCCGGACCGGCAGACCGCTTTTATGAGTCCCAGGGGCTGCGGTTGCACTATGTCGACTGGGGCAACGAGACCGCGCCGCCGTTGATCCTGGTCCATGGCGGGCTCGACCATTGCCGCAACTGGGATGGGATCGCGAAGGCATTGCAGCCGCATTTCCATGTCGTGGCCCCGGATCTGCGCGGGCACGGCGATTCCGAATGGGCGAAGGGAAGCAGCTACAGTCTGGTCGATCATGTCTATGACCTCACCGGGCTGATGCGCTTTGCCGAGTTGCAGGGTGCAGCCATCGTTGGTCATTCGCTGGGGGGAATGATCTCGCTCGCCTATGCCGGAACCTATCCGGATCGGATATCGCGCCTTGCCGTGTTGGATGGGGCCTTCCTGTCGCGCTCACAATCCGCGCCGATCCATGAACAGATGTCGCGGTGGATCGATCAGCTCGACCGCATCGGGGAGCGCGAACCCAGCGCCTTCCGCACAATCGAGGAGGCGGCGCAGCGGCTTTCGACGCGCAACAAGCGGCTGACGCCAGCGCTGGCGTTTCATCTCGCCCGCCACGGCGTTCGGAAGGGCGCTGACGGTCTCTATCGCTGGAAGTTCGATCATTATCAACGGGCGCGGGCGCCGTATCGGCTGTCATCGGACGAATATGTCGCCCTGTGGTCGCGCATTTCCTGCCCGACGCTGTTGATGTGGGGCGACGAAAGCTTTCTTCCCGATCCGGACGCTGCGGGCCTGCTCGCGCATTTCAAGCAAGCCGAACTGGTGAAGATCGCGGGCTCCGGACACTGGCTTCATCATGACGGGCTGGATGAAGTCCTGGCGTCGTTACAGCGATTCCTTGGCGCGCCGCAGCCCGCTCAAGCACGGTGAGATGAAATGTCCGACAAAATTCGTTACGTCCGCCAGCTCAGTCCGGAATCCGCCGGTGAAGCGCCGGGTCGCGCGCAACTCAAGGGCCGCAAGATTCTGATCGTCGGCGGCGGACAGCGGACGTTTGACGCCGCCACCGATCCGGTCGGAAACGGCCGGGCGATGTCGCTGCTGTTTGCGCGGGAGGGCGCGCATGTCGCGGTCGCCGATATGAATCGCGCCAGCGCCGATGACACCGTCGAGCGCATTGTCGCCGAGGGAGGCCGGGCGTTTTCGATCGAAGCCGACATCGCGCGCGAAGAAGATGTCAACCGGATGATCGACGAGGCGATCGATGGTCTCGGCGGGCTCGACGGCATGATCCTCAATGTCGGCATCGGGGTCGGCGCACTCGGCCTCGACGGCGTGGATCTCAAGGAGTGGAACGACACCTTTGCGGTCAACCTGACCGGTCCGATGCTCTGCTGCCGCAAGGCGCTCAAGTACATCGCCGACGGATCCTCGATCGTATTCATCTCCTCGATCGCCGCCCTTCGTTCCGGCTCGCAACTGATCGCCTATGACGCGTCGAAAGCGGCGCTCGGCGGCCTGATGCGCAATGTCGCGAAGGAGGGCGCCAGGCGCGGCATTCGTGCCAACATCATCTATCCCGGTTTGGTCGATACGCCGCTCGGCCGCCACACCAGCGCCGGCCGGCCATCGCGAAGCGCATCGGGCGTGCCGTTCGGGCGGATGGCGACAGGCTGGGAAATCGCCTACGCGGCGCTGTTTTTCATCTCCGACGAGAGCGTTTACGTGAATGCGCAGGCGCTGGCGGTCGACAGCGGCATCACCGGGCTTTGAGCCAAAATCTGGGGAGAAGATTTCATCCGCCGGCGGGTCGATCGAGGCAATAATTCCACTGCCGATCAGCCTACGGACGAAGCGCGCATTGCTATTTTCCCTGACATCTCGACTAGTTAGCCGCCTGAGACCATTTTCCGTGTGCGCCCTCGCTCCGTCGGCGCTCATGGAAGAAGTCAGATGCGACAGGTTCGTTCATTTCTTCGCAATGCCCCGTCCCGGATCGGACGCCGGCTGGGCCAGATCATCGCCATCGCCGCCGCCAGCTTGCCGGCCGCCGGCGCTTAGGGCGCGACCTTCTAATCCTCCGACACCACGTTTACTTCCGTCAGTGCCTGATCGAGCGTCTCGACGAGCAGGTCGGCATGTTCGGTGCCGAACACCAGCGGTGGGCGGATCTTCAGCACGTTGCCGTGCGGCCCGGCCGAACTGATCAGTACGTGCCGTTCACGCAGCAGGTTCACGACACGCGCGGCCTCCGCCGTGGCTGGCGCTCCCGTTTGGCCGCCGTGACGAAGTTCGACGCCGACGAATAGCCCGGCACCGCGGATTTCCGCGATCAATGGATGTCGCGCCTGTAGCTGCTCGAGCAATTTGACCAGATGGGCGCCGGTGTGTTGCGCGTTCTGCATCAATCCTTCGGATTCGATCACGTCGAGCACGGCAATGCCGGCGGCGGCGGACACCGGATTGCCGCCGAAGGTGTTGAAGTAGCGCGACCGCCGGCCAAACTCGGCCAGCAGTTCTGGACGCGCCGCCATCCCCGCGACGGGATGGCCATTCCCCATCGGCTTGCCCATGGTGACGAGGTCAGGGACGAGGCCGTGGCGGGCAAAGCCCCACATCTGTCCGCCGCAGCGGCCGAAGCCGGGCTGCACCTCGTCGGCGATGAATAGCGCGCCTTCTGCTCGGACCGCTTCGACCGCCGGGCGCAAAAAGCCAGGTGGCGCCGCGAATATGCCGTCGCTGGAAAAAATGGTGTCGACCAGGAGCGCGGCCGGACGGATGCCGCTCGTCTTCATATCGGCCAATGCATCTCGAACGTGATGGGCGAAGACATCGCCGACATCGGCGGCCGAGGAGGGCGCCGGCACGACGCGCGCGTGACTTCCTTCCGGAAGCGGCAGTCCCGAGCGCGGGAGACAGCTCAGCCAGTGCGCCGGTGACGCCGTGATAGGCGTTTGCGGTGACGATGAAGCCGGTGCCGCCAGTGCAGGTTTGCGCGACGCGCAAGGCGAGGTCGTTGGCCTCGCTGCCGGTGCAGGTGAACATGACGTGACCGATCTGGAGCGGAAACGTCGCGAGCAGTTTTTCCGCGAAGTCGAGCACGGTCTCGTGCAGGTAGCGCGTATGGGTGTTGAGCATGGCGGCCTGCCGCGCAATCGCCTGCACGACTTGCGGATGGCAGTGCCCGACGGATGCGACGTTGTTGTAGGCGTCGAGATAGCGATGTACCGGCGGCGTCGTAGAGCCAGACGCCTTCGCCGCGGACGAACTGCACCGGCTGGTCGTAGAACAGGCGATACGCCGGGCCAAGCAGTCGGCTTCGCCGCGCAATCAGGTCCTGCGTCGAAATGGCTTCATCCGTAGCGGACATCTCTCTACTCCCACATCGCAGGCGCGTCTGAATTTGAAGTGTCGCCTGGTCTCGCGACAGCATGGCCATGCGCTGCAGCCGCGCCCAGGCTGCGGCATTGTTGCGCAGAATGTAGTTCCGATTAGCAGGATAGCGGGCTGCTCGCCAACTGCTGATCACGACCGTCATGGCCATGCGCGTGGCGATCAGGTCGAACAGCACGCGCAATTCGGCCACCTCAAGCGGCAGCACGGCGTGATAGGCCGCGATCATCTCGCAGGCCGGCGCAAGGGGATCGTCGTCATCGGCCACCTGATACGCGGCCGTGATCGCAAGGTCGTTGACCCGCGCCGTGCAGGTGAGGTCGCCGAAATCGATGATCCCGGCGACGATCGGCATGGGTTTCGGGGTCGATGACGACGTTATGCGGGTTGAGGTCGTTATGCACGGGCTGGTTCGGCAATTGCGGAAGTATCGGCAGTGCGCGGGCTTCAAAACCGCCGAGGACGGCCTCAACCAGGCCGCGCCGCTCCGTCGGAACGGCATCGATCAGCGGTCGCAGCTCGGCGGCGTGCTGAAGGTCCCAAAGCAGTTTGTGATTGGCGGCGCAATGGCTGAAGTCGCCAAGAGCCCGCGTGAGCCTTGCGGCGCAGCGGCCGAGATCGCGCCGCAGCACGGTCGACCCTGCGGCGGCATGCATCGGGGTTCCCGCCAGATACGACAACAGTCGCACCACGCGTGTCGAGCCGTCGTCGAAAGTAATATCAAGCTCCGTCATGCCGTTCCGTGCCGGAAAGATCCGCGGGACCGGCAGGCCGGGGTCCGCGGCCGCGAGGTGGAGCAGCGCCTCCGTCTGCAAATTGGTCACCGCGCGATCTTCCGCTGGGTTAGCAATCTTCAGGACATATTCGCGGCCACTCAGCGAACGCAGCCGAAAGTTTTGATCGCGCTCACTGTCGAGCCGGTGCACGGCGGCGATCAGGCCGTAGTGCTCGGCCGCCAGTCTTTGGGCCAGCGCTTCCGGGACAGCGGATGCCGCGCGTAGCGTCTCGATCGGGTGAGCGGCAATCGTCGCAGGCGACAAGTCCGGCACTAGAATATCCATGGCTGTCGCTCAGTAGCCGCGATCGCGGTCGATGGAGTGCGGTGGGCGCCGGCCGGCACGTATCGCTTCTGCGGTGGCGCGAAACGTCGCCCCGATCGCTTCCACGCTGACTTCGCAGGCGTCATGCGGCGTGACGACGATGTTGGGATGTCGCCAGAACGGATGCCGCGGGGCCAATGGCTCGGTCGAGAAAACATCGAGCGCGGCGCCGGCAAGCTGGCCGCTCTCCAGCGCAGCGAGCAGGTCGGCTTCGACCAGATGTTCGCCGCGGCCGACCTGGATCAGGTAGCCGCCGCGATACATTCGGGCGAATGTCGTGCGGTTGAGAATACCCTTGGTCTCCGGCGTCAGCGGCAGCAGGTTCACGAGAACCTCGGTCCGGCCGAGCATGGCGTCGAGACCTGCGGCGCCATGAAGGCCATGGACGCCTTGCGGCGCAGGCTTTGCGGTTCGGCTCCACGCCATGACCGGGAAACCAAGCAAAGCGAGGTCGGTGGCGACCCTGCGGCCGATCTCGCCAAAGCCCAGAATGCCGACCGGCACATCCTGCGCCCGGCGCGGGCCGAGACGCTGCCAGCGTTCCTCGCGCTGCTGCGCCTGATAGGTCGCAAAGCGCCGCTGATGGCCGATGACGTGCCAGGCGACGAAGCCGGACATCATCTGCGCCTGCGCGGGGTCGACGACGCGGATCACGTCGACATCGGGGCGCAGGCTGGGGCACGCCAGAATGTTGTCGACGCCGGCGCCGATCGAGCAGACTGCCTGCAGATTGGGATAGCGCTCGAATGCGTCATCCTGCGGATGCCAGGCCACCGCCAACCGGACGTCGGCCGCCGGACCCTCGTGCGGATGGCTGATGATTTCGATACGGTCGGCGGCGCGCATGAATTGCGGGCCGAGATAGAAGCGAAGATCGAGGCTTTTGCTAACAAGGACGCAGCGCATCGTTCGTGGCCCCGTTATGCCGCCTTGGACGATGACGTCTGGCCAGGCACCGCCGAGAGCAGCTCGCGCGTGTAGGCGTGCTCGGGGGCTGCGAACAACAGCGATGCGGATTTGAGCTCGACAATCGCGCCATGCTGCATCACGGCGATGCGGTCGCAGATCTGCGCGGCCACCCGCAAATCGTGGGTGATGAACAGCATCGACAGGCCCAGCCGCGCTTTCAGATCCTCCAGGAGGTCCAGCACCTGTGCCTGCACCGACACGTCGAGCGCGGAGACCGCTTCGTCGGCGACCAGGATTTCCGGGTCGAGCGCCAAAGCCCGCGCTATCCCGATGCGCTGCCGCTGTCCGCCGGAGAACTCGTGCGGAAAGCGCTCCATCGCGCCCGCATTGAGGCCGACGAGGCTGAGCAGTTCGCCGGCACGCTTTCGCGCTGCCGCCGGTTCGACGCCATGCGCGATCGGACCGTCGGTGATGATGTTGCCGACCTTCCGGCGCGGATTGAGCGAGGCGAATGGATCCTGGAACACCATCTGGATGCGGCGGCGCTGTTCGCGCAGCGCCTTCCCCTTGATCCGGGTGAGATCGACGTCGCCGATACGGACGGTGCCGGCATCCGGTTCGATCAGGCGCATCACGAGCCGCGCCACGGAAGATTTGCCCGAACCGGATTCACCCACAAGTCCCAGCGTCTCGCCGCGAAAAATGTCGAAGCTGACGTCTTTTGCCGCCTGCACGCGGCGCTCGCTGCGAAACCATCCGCCCCCGCTGATGTAGGTCTTGCCAAGGCCGATCACTTCCACGGCCTTGCTGCGGTCGAGCAGGGAAGTCCGCTGCGGTGGCTGCAGGGTGGGGACGGCGGCAAGCAAGGCGCGGGTATAGGGATGCTGGGCGCGCAGCAACACCTCGTCGGCCGTGCCCTGTTCGACCACCTTGCCGTGCTGAAGCACGACCACGCGATCGGCAATCTCGGCGACGACGCCGAAATCATGGGTAATAAACATGACGGCCATGTTGCGGCGGCGCTGCAGGTCGCGGATCAATTTAAGGATCTGCGCCTGCGTCGTGACGTCGAGCGCGGTGGTCGGTTCGTCGGCCACCAGCACGGCGGGTTCGAGCGCCAAAGCCATGGCGATCATCGCGCGCTGGCGCTGGCCGCCGGATAATTGATGGGGGTAGGCGCGAACGATCCGCTCGGGGTCGGGCAGGCCGACTTCACCGATCAAGGCGAGAGCCTTTTGACGGCGCTCCTTTGGCGTCAGGAGATCATGCGCCTCGAACATTTCAGCGATCTGGTCGCCGATGCGCATCAGCGGATTGAGCGCCGTCATCGGCTCCTGAAACACCATGGCGATGCCGCGACCTCGCAGCGCCAGCCATTCCGCTGGGCCGAGCGACAACAGGTTCTTGCCCTCGAACAGGATCTCGCCGGCTTCAGCCGTCACCGTATCCGGCAAGAGACCCATCAGCGCATGCGCGCACATCGACTTGCCGGAGCCGGATTCGCCGACCACGCAGAGGATCTTTCCGGCGGCAAGCTCGAACGAAACGCCGTCCACGGCATAAGGGCGATCACCACCGGGCGGCAGCGCCAGCTTCAGGTTTCTGATGACGACGCTCATGCTCAGCGCCCTCCCTTGTCGAGGCGGGGGTTGAGCGCGTCGTTGAGGCCTTCGCCGATCAGGTTAAGCGCCAGCACCGAAACAAGAATGGCGATGCCGGGGAATACCGTGATCCACCAGGCCTGGCGGATCACGGTACGGCCGGCGCCCACCATGTAGCCCCACGACATCAGGTTGGGATCGCCGAGGCCGAGGAAGGAGAGCGAGGATTCCAGCAGGATCGCAGTCGCGACCATCAGCGAGGCGAGCACGATGACGGGAGAGAGTGCATTCGGCAGGATCTCGCGCCAGATGATCCACCAGTGGGTCTGGCCGGTCACGACCGCCGCCTGGACATATTCGCGGGTGCGCAGCGACAGTACTTCGCCGCGCACCAGCCGCGCCACCGGGGGCCAGCTGACGATGGCGATAGCGACCACGATCGATACGATGGAAGGCTGCATGATGGCGACCAGCACGATCGCCAGCGCAAAACTCGGAACGGTCTGGAAGAACTCGGTGAACCGCATCAGGGCATCGTCGATCTTGCCGCCGAAATATCCGGCTGCCGCGCCGAGCGGGATGCCGACCGCCAGCGAGGCCAGCGTCGAAATCAGGCCGACCAGCAGCGAGACCCGCGCGCCGTAGATGATGCCCGCCATCACGTCGCGGCCGAGCGCATCGGTGCCGAGCGGCAGGTGGGCAAGCGTGAACGGCGGCAAAAACGGCCGCTGCACCATGCGCCAGGGCGAGGTCGGAAACAGCAGCGGACCAAACAGCGCAACCGCGATCGCAATCGTCAGGATCGCTGTGCCGATCATGCCGCCGGGATTGCGCAACAGCATTCGCCAGACCTGCCTCATGAGGCGAACTCGATGCGCGGATCGACGGAGCGGTAGACCAGGTCCGTGATCAGGTTGAAGGCCAGCACCATGGCCGAGCAGACGACGAAGACGCCGAGCAGCAGATTGTAGTCGCGCTGCAGCAGCGCTTCGTACATCAGGCGGCCGATGCCCGGCCACGCGAACACGGTCTCGGTCAGAACCGCGCCGCCGACCAGCGTGCCGGCTTGCAGGCCCGCGAGCGTCACCACCGGCAACAGGGCGTTGCGCAGCACGTGACGGCGCTGGATCACGGTGTCGGACAGGCCTTTGGCGCGCGCGGTCTTGACGAAGTCGAGCCTGTTGACCTCGAGCATCGAGGCGCGCGTCATGCGGGCATAGGTGGCCATGAAGAACAGGCCGATGGTCGTCGCCGGCAGGATGAGGTGGGCGGCGACGTCGAGCACATGCGCGAGCCCGGTATAGTTTGCGCCGACCGACTCGTAGCCGAAGCTCGGCAGCCAATCCACCGCGACTGAAAACAAAAGGATCGCCATCAGCGCGACCCAGAACAGCGGCGTGGCGTAGAAGACCAGCGCCAGCACCGTGATGGCGGTGTCGGCCCAGGTGCCCGCAAAGCGCGCCGCCAGCGCGCCGAACAGGATGCCGAAGACAAGCGAGATCGCGAATGCGGTCCCGGTCAGCAACAGCGTCGCCGGCAGGCGTTGCAGGATCAGGGTTGCGACCGGCATCTGCTGGCGAAACGAGAATCCGAGGTCGAGGCTGAGAATGCCTTTGACGTACAGGAACAATTGCACGGGCAGCGGCTGGTCGAGGCCGAACTTCTCGCGCAGCTGCGCCAGGAAGATCTGATCGCCCGCGCCCGCTTCGCCCGCCATCACCAGCGCCGGATCACCCGGCGCCATCCGGATCAGGAAGAAGTTGAGGACGACGAGCGCAAGAAGGACGACGATGGCCTTCGCGATCCGCTGGACGATGAAGGAAATCATGTTCTGTCGATTGCGTTGGAGGCGGGATATCCGGGCGTCAGACCAGAGCCTGACGTCCGAGGGGTCGGCGATTACTTCTCGATCCAGGCGTCGCGGAAACCGTCGTTCACGCCGATGCCGGTCGTGATCAGGTTCTTGACGCTGCAGCGGGTAATCGTCGGGAACTGCAGTTCGAGCATCCACGCGACCGGCACGTCCTCGGCGAGAATCTTCTGCGCCTTGGCATAGATCTCCTCGCGCGCCGCATCGGGGAAGGCGACCGCGCCGTCGGCGAACAGCTTGTCGATTTCAGGGTTTGAATAGCCTTCGACATTGTTGAACGGCGAGCCCTTGGCGATCTGGCTGGAGATGTAGTTACGGCCGACGCCGAGCGCGGGATCGCCATACTGATAGAGATAGGTAAAGGCGATGTCGTAGTCCCACTCGCTGACCTTTTGATTCCAGCCGGGGACGTCGGTCGCGATCATCTCGACATTGATGCCGACGTCCTGCAGGTTCTGGCGAACCATTTCGGCCCAGCGTTGCCACGTCTCGCCATAGGGCAAAGGCAGCATGCGCAGCTTCTCGCCGTTGTAGCCGGCTTCCTTGAGCAGCGCCTTCGCCTTGGCCGGATCGTAGTCGTATTTCGGCACCGCGCTGGTGTAGTACTTGATGGCGGAGCCCGACGGGCCGGTCGCGACCTTGCCGAGGCCGTTCCAGACCACGTCTTTCGCCATGTTGCGATCGATCGCAAACATCAGCGCCTGACGGAACTTCTTGTTCGCGGTCGGGCCCGATCGGTTGTTGAGCCAGAGCCAGGAATGCGGGCTGAAGAATTCCCAGCCGGCGCCGGTGACGCAGGTGTTCTTGAGCTTGCTCAGTCGCGGCACGTCGAAATTTTCCACCGAGCCACCCGGCAGCACGTCGACCTTGCCGGTCTCGTAGGCGACCGAACGCGCGGCGGCGTCGGGAATCACGTGCCAATAGATCTCGTCGATATTGGGCTTGCCCTTGACGTGGTAGTTCGGATTCTTGACCAGGCGGATGAACGAGCCCTTCTGCCATTCCTTGAACATGAAGGGGCCGGTGCCGATGGGCGTGTTGTTGGCCGGGTTGGTCTTGAAATCGGTGCCTTCATAGATGTGCTTCGGGATCATCGGCAGCGAGCCGACCTCGAAGATGCCGATGAAGGGGCCGAACGGCTGCTTCAGTGTGAAGACCACCGTCGATTCATCGGGCGCCTCGACCTTGTCGAGCTGCACCAGATTGCCGCGGGCGCGCGCATGGGTCTGCTTCAGGAATTCGATCGAGAACAGGACGTCCGCCGATGTGAACGGCTTGCCGTCGTGCCAGGTTACGCCCTTCGCCAGTTTGAACGTGTAGACCTTGCCGTCCTCGCTGACCGTCCAGCTCTCGGCGAGGCCGGGCAGGGGCTCCAGCTTGGGGCTGTAGCGCAGCAGGCCTTCATAGATATTGCCGGCCACCATCTGCGTCGGGCCGTTCTGAACCAGGCCGATCATCAGGCTCGGCGGCTCCGGCTGAATCACGGCATTGACGACGCCGCCTGCTTTCGGCCCCTCGGCTACTGCCGCGGTGCTCAGCACGCAAAGCACGGCAAAGCTCATCAAAATCTTACGCTTGGACATCGCATACCTCGTTTAAAGAAAAGGGGACTTCGCACTCTCGAATTGTCCGAGGCGCGTTTGTCAGTTCGCAAAGTCGGGATCGGTCCGCTCGAGCATCCGCTTGAAGGCGGCCCATTCGCTGTCGGGTACGCCATTGGTTTCGATCGCGTCGTAGAAGCTGGCGTACTGGCCTGCCGTCTTGCGGGCCACCGCCGCGGATAGCTCGATGACCTCGGCGCCGGACGACTGCACGGCCAATTGGGCGCGGCAGGAGCGTTCCAGATTGTGCATCAGCTTGAAAGCTTCGGCGACGGAGCGCCCGCAGGTCAGCATGCCGTGGTTGCGCAGTACCATCACGAACTTGTCGCCGAGATCGGCGACAAGGCGCTCACGTTCATCGAGATCGAGCGCGATGCCTTCGTAGTCGTGATAGGCGAGGCTGTCGGTGAACTGCAGCGACCATTGATTGAGCGGCAACAGGCCCCGCTTCTGGCACGCAACGGCGATGCCGGCCACCGTATGGGTGTGCAGGACGCAGATCGCATCATGCCGCACGGCATGGATCGCGCTGTAAATCGTAAAGCCGGCCGGGTTGATGCCGAGGCCCATGGGATCGTCGATGACGTTGCCGTCGAGGTCGACCGTCACCAGGTTGGACGCAGCGACTTCCTCGAAGCGCAGGCCGTAGGGATTGATGAGGAAGCGGTCGTTCCGGCCCGGAAGCCGGGCGGAGATGTGGGTGTAGATGCTGTCGTCGAGACCAAGCCGATGGATCAGCCGGTAGGCCGCCGCGAGGTCGATCCGCATTTGGAGGGTCTGGTCTTCCACCGCCACCGGCCATGCCCTTGCCGTGTTTTGCGCTGCGCTTGTCATTTCCGCCTTAATCCACTTTCGATTTTTTCAGCTTGCGTGCGGCGCAGCATTTGGGCAAGATTAAACTGTCGACAATCGACGATTAAAAAATATGCACAGATTGGCGCGGGTTTAGCCGATGCGACCTATGTCTCTTCCTGTTGGATTACCGGCCATCGCGGACAGCGATCTGGTCGGTCAGATCGCGCGCATCCTGATGCAGGCCATTGTTCAGGGACGGCTGCCGCCGGGCTCGAAGGTGGTCGAGGCGGGGATTGCCCGCGAGCTAGGCGTCAGCCGTGCGCCCGTGCGCGAGGCGGCACGTCTGCTGGAGAAGCAGGGGCTGCTCGTCGCAAGCCCGCGGCGAGGCTTCTTCGTGCGCAAGCTCGAAATCAGGAACATCGACGAGATCTACGATCTGCGTATTTGTATCGAACGGCACGCCGGCGTGCTGGCGGCGCGAAATCTCACGCCCCAGTCGCGCGACGTGCTGCGGCAGCAGATCGATGTTCTGCACAAGACTGCCGATCTCGATGATCCGGCGCGGCAGGTGGAAGAGGATTATCGCTTTCACCGGCTGATCTTTGAAATTGCCGACAACAGGCGCCTGCTGCGGCTGTTTGATGATCTCGCGGCGGAGTTGCGCATGGTAATCGGCCTGATCGGCCGCCTGTACGACGATCCGCATGAGATCGCGCGGACGCACGAGCCATTGCTTGCCGCGATCGAAGCCGGGCATCCCGAACGCATCACCGCGCATGTCGATTATCATATCGGTCACGCCTGGCGCGAAGTCGGCAAGCTGGTGCGGGAGCTGACGCCGTCGAGCGGCGACGTCAGCGCACCCCCGAGCGGGATTCTCATTCCAACCAACGGAGTAACCGTGTGAAGGCCGTCTACACCGAACTGCACCGCAGCCACGATCCGCAATTCTTCCTGGTGCGCGGCCTCGTCCAGCGCACCACCGAGCAACCCGAGCGCGCCGATCGTTTGCTGGCGGGGTTGAAAGCCGGCAAGCACGATCTGGTTGCGCCGACCATTTTCGGTCAGGGCCCGAGGGCGCGGATCCACAGCCCCGAATATCTTCGCTTTCTGGAAGAGGCGTGGGACGTCTGGAGCGCGCTCGGCGATTCCGGCCCCGAAATGATCGCCAACGTGCATCCGGTCCGCAATGCCGCCACTTACCCGACCCACATTGTCGGCCGGCTGGGCTGGCATGCAGCCGACACTGCATGCCCGATCGGTCCCGGCACCTGGGCCGCGGCCTGTGCCGCGACCGATGTTGCCGTAACCGCGGCCCAACTCGTGATGGACGGTGAAGACGCGGCCTACGCGCTCTGCCGGCCGCCCGGTCATCATGCCTACCGCGATCTCGCGGGCGGATTCTGCTTTCTTAACAACAGCGCAATTGCGGCGGCTCAACTTAAGCTGAAGCACGAACGGGTCGCTATACTCGATGTCGACGTGCACCACGGCAACGGCACCCAAGGCATCTTTTACGAACGTCCCGACGTGCTCACGGTTTCGATCCATGCCGATCCCGTCTTCTTCTATCCCTATGTGTGGGGATATGCGCATGAGCGCGGCGCCGGGCCGGGTCTCGGCACCAATCTGAACATCCCGTTGCCGAAGGGCACCGGGGATGACGATTATATAAAGGCGATCGGTGAGGCGGAAAAAACCATCCGCGCGTTTGCGCCCGGTGCGCTTGTCGTGGCGCTCGGTCTGGATGCCTCCGAGCACGATCCGCTCGCCGGCCTTGCGGTGACAACGGCCGGTTTTCGACGTATCGGCGCCGCGATCGCGCGATTGGGCCTGCCCACCGTTTTCGTTCAGGAAGGCGGCTATCTGTCCGATATCCTCGGCGCCAACCTCACGGCTGCACTCGGCGGCTTTGAAGAGGCGCGTTAGCTCACGCGTCGGCTCCTGCCACGTCTGTTTGCAGGTGTGGCACGATGTCCTTTGTCAAATTCTCGACATTGGCCAAGGGTCGATCTAGGCTCGCAGGCGCGATGCAGCGAAGAACGGTCCGGATGCTCTCAGCTTTGCGGGCTCTGCTTGCTCCGTTCCGGAGCTATTCCCGAGAGCGGACGGCTGCGCAGCGCGATGCGACCAACAAGTCGGCCTCGCCACTTCTCGTGTACATTGCCGCTGTTCTTTTGCTGGTCCTGTCGATTCTAACCGTCGATCTGCACCGCGACGAATTGCGGGCGCTCGGTCTTGTCGGTGGAGCAGAACGGATCAATCCGGTCTTCATGAGCCCTTGAGTTACTCACGCCGCGTCTATTCGATGACGATGCGCGGCGGCGGCCGGTGCGCCGCGCCGCTGACGATCGCGGTCCAGATTTCACGCGCAATGCCGATGTAATGCCTCGCGTGGATGCCGTCGGGGTCGACGGCGACGATCGGGCGGCCATCGTCGGAGGTCTGGCGGATCTGCATGTCGAGCGGAATTTCGCCGAGATAGGGAATGCCGCGGCGCTCCGCCTCGTTCCGCGCACCGCCATGGCCGAAGATCGGCGTGACGTGGTTGCAGGTCGGGCAGCAGAAGCTCGACATGTTTTCGATCAGGCCCAGGATCGGAATGCTGACCTTCTGAAACATCGCGATGCCGCGCCGCGCGTCGATCAGGGCGATATCCTGCGGCGTCGAAACGATGATCGCGCCGGCCAGCGGCGCCTGTTGCGCCATGGTGAGCTGGGCGTCGCCGGTGCCGGGCGGCAGGTCGACGACGAGGATGTCGAGATCGTCCCATGCGACTTCGCGGAGCATTTGCGTGATGGCCGAGATCACCATCGGCCCGCGCCAGATCATGGCGTTGTCTTCCTCGACGAGGAAGCCGATCGACATCACCTTGACGCCAAAGCGCTCCATCGGCTCCAGCATGCGCGGACCGATTTGACGCGGCTTGCCGCGCAGTCCGAACAGTCTTGGTTGCGACGGACCATAAATGTCGGCGTCGAGAATGCCGGTCTTTAGCCCGAGCGTGGCAAAGCCGAGTGCGAGATTGCAGGAGGTGGTGGACTTGCCGACGCCACCCTTGCCGGAGGCGACCGCGATGACATGCTTGACGCCGGGAATGCCTGATGCTTTCGACGTCGCGCGGGCCTTGAGATCTGGAGGGGTGGCGGACACAGGCTGCTCACGATCCAAGCGGATCGTCCTTCTTCACGTTGCGCGCGCGCAAGTAATCTTCCGTCGACATGACCGGCGGGCGTTGCGGCGCGGCATGCGGATCGAAACTTTCGTTCACCACGACTTCGACCCGGCAATCCGCGCACATCTTGATAACGTCGAGCCGCCTGGCATTGGCGCCCTGGAACATCCAGTGCTTCTCACCGAGTTTTGCAAGCACGCGGTCGATCGAACTCCTGGTGCCGAACGGTTTGCCGCAGGCGATGCAGTTGAACGGCTCTTCCTCCTTCAGCACGCGCTGCGGCGTGTTCCAGGCCTGGAAGTCGAGACGCGGCTCGATGCTGATGACCTTCTCGGGGCAGGTGGATTCGCAGAGCCCGCATTGCACGCAGAGGCTCTCGGTAAATCGCAGCATCGCGCGATCAGGGTTATCGGACAGCGCGCCGGTCGGGCAGGCGGTGACGCAGGCATGGCAAAGGGTGCAGCCTTCGACATTGAGGCTCACTGTGCCGAAGGGGGCGCCTGGCGCCAGCGTCACGACGTCGACCGGCGTGGGAGCGGCGAGGTGAAGCTCGCGAAATGTCGTCTCCAGCACGCCGCGTTTCGCGCCGCGTGGCACGAAGCCGGCCGGCTTCTGCGTTGCAACTCCACGAGGCGCGGCATCCAGCATGGCGCGTAACTGGTCCGGATCGTCAGTCTCGATGATCTGTATGATGCCGGTACCGAAACCCAGTGCCGTAAGGATACGATCAGCGGTTTCGACCGCGCGGCGGAGTGCCGTAATGTCGTGGCGGGGTTTTGCACGGGTGAGCAACGCCAGGGCGCTGCCGCCATAAGCGAAAACGGACGAGAGCAGTTCCGGACCGAGCTGCGTCACTTCGTTGACGCGCAGCGGCAACACATTGGCCGGCAAGCCCTCGCCGAACCGCGCCAGCGCATCGATGATCTCCTCGCCGTGCTCGCCGTCGTGAAACAACATCACGGCGTCGCTTCCACCTGCCTTGCGGTAGGTCTGCAGCAGCGTTCGCAGCCGCCGCATCAGCGCGTCCGCGCTCGGCAGTGCATAGGATGCCGCGCCGGTCGGGCATACCGATGCGCAGGAGCCACAGCCCGCGCAGACATTGGCATCGATCGCAACGGCGTTGCCATCAGGCGTGATCGCGCCGGTCGGACACAGGTCGAGGCAGCGCGTGCAGCCGGTAATGGAAGAACGCGAATGCGCGCAGAGCGACGGCTCGAAATTGACAAAGCGCGGCTTGTCGAAGGTGCCGACCAGCCCGCCGGCATCCGCAATCGCGCGCTCGACGGCGGCCTTGTCGCGCGGATCGGCGCGCAGATAGCCGGGGCGCAATTCATGCGCGGGAAACAGCGGCGCGCCGCCCGAGAGATCGAGGATCAGATCGCAGGTCGAAGTGGCGCCATTGCGCGAGGGCCCGAACACGAGCTTCGCGCGCGAGGAGGGAGAGGGCAGCGCGTAATCGTCGATCGCAAGTTCGAATTGCCCGAGATGGCCACGCGCATTGCGGATAGTACCCTTGAGCACGGGAAATTCGTTGGTGCGGCGCGGGGCCACGTCGCCGGGCCTGGTCAGGAGCACGGTGATGTCCAGACGGTCGGCGAGTCGCTGCGCCGCCTCGATCGCAATCTCGTCGCGGCCATAGATCAGTGCGACGCCGCTGCTTTCCAGCGTGACCAATGAAATCGGCGGCATGTCTTCGCCCGCCGCGGCAATCAGCGCGGCGGCTTTCGGACTGGCTGCGGCAGCGTCCTTCGACCAGCCGCCGGTCTCGCGGATGTTGACGAAGGTGAGTTGGGCTTCCGGCGAATTCTCCGCAACTTCGCGAAACAGTGCTTCTTCCTGGGTGCAGGCAACCGTGATCGGCGTGCCTTCGGCGAGCGCCTCCTTGAAGCGGTCGAGGTCGAGGCCGCAGAGCTGGTTCGCCTGCGTCATTTTGGCGGTGCAGCCACGACCGATCGCTTCCGCATCGAGCGGCATGGTCTTCTCGCAACTGCAAATCAGGAGGCGAGACGTCGCCGCACTCATTTTGAAATACCTTGGAGCCGATGCATTAAGCGGGTGGTTGCTTCATCCCACGGTTCTGCGGTAACCGCTCGGGCGGATATCTGCAAGATACAAAGGCCGCTCGCGCGACCGGCTTGCGCGGGATAGCATACACCCGCAGGCTTTGAAGCAATGAGGGAATCCTACTTCGTGATGCCTCGTCCAGGGGATACGGAACAGACACTCGATCTGCCCCCCGGTTATACTTTGGTCGCGTTGCGCGAGCTCGGCGATGCCTTCGCCCACGGCTGCGAGATCGCGACGGAGGCGGGCGCCGGGACACTGGTGTGGGTGCGCCGCTACGACCTGGTCGAGTTCGCGGTGGTGCTTGAACCCGACGAACCGCTCCGTTCGGCGCGCCGGGCATTCTTTGCCGGCATGAATGCGCTGGCCGATGCGATTGCCGCTCATTGTCCGCCGGAGCGGGAAGTTACGTTCGACTGGCCTGATGCGATCCGTTTCGATGCGGGATTGCTCGGCGGCGGGCGGCTAGGCTGGCCGGCGGAATGCACTGAAGACGACATACCTGAATGGCTGGTTTTCGGCGTGATCCTGCGCGCCGCCGACATGGCGCATGTCCCGGAGGTGCAGGCGGCCTCGGGCGTTTCCTTGCTGAGCGAAGGTTTCGAGATGGTCGATACCGATGCGATCATCGAGAGCTTCACCCGCCACCTCATGACCGCCTTCGACCGCTGGAAAGAGCGCGGCTTCGAGGCGATCGCGCGGGACTACCTGGAACGGCTTCCGAAGCGCAAGGCCGGCGAGCGCCGCGGCATCGACGTCAACGGCGATCTTCTCGTCGGCATGCCCGCCGGCAGCGGAGCGCCGGAACGTTCCAGTCTGGTGGATGCGCTTGGACGCGCTGCTTGGTATGATCCGCAGGCGCGCGGTCCGAAATTCGGATGAGGCGGACATGTTGAAATTTCCGCGAACCATCAGGCTGGACCCGTCGGATACCTTTGTTTTCGAGCGGGCGGCCGAACCCGGCGAATGGGCGGTTTCCGGCGCGTTCGTGTTCTGGAACCGGGATCCGGCCACGCTCGGCCAGAAGCAGCGCGTGGCGCTGCGTTCGGGCTTTCTCGGGATCGACAGTCTGGGATGGTCGACGCTTGCCATCGTCACGGAAGCCACCGAAGCAGAGCGGCTGGCGATGATCGAGCGGCTCGCCGGGCATTTGATGGAGAAATTCGGGGCGCCAGACGCGGAGGCGGCGCGCCTTGCTGCCGAGGAGGAGATCGCATTCGCAGCTTCGCTGTGCGACCACCCGCCGCAGACGCTGCTTGCCGTGCAGCGCAGCGTCGAAAACGGTGAAATCCGCGAACGCTTTCGCACGCTTAAAGCCCGCCCGGTTGACGCAGATGCCGACCGGTTGCACGCGCATGCCAGCGCCTTTACCTTCCATGAGGTCGAAGGCGACGTTGAACCTGCCGAAGAGGTCGATCTTCTCGGGCTGATCAGGACCGATGCCAGGACGACGGATCGCACATGAGAGAATTCTGGGTCGCCTCGGGCCATCACCTCACGCGCCGCGCCGACCATGGCGGGCTGGTGGCGACGCCTGAACTCATCATGGCCTATCTGGCGCGGCCTGAATTGCTGCCTCCGGCGGATGCCTGCGACGCCGAGCGCGATCTGCATGCGAGCCTGATGGCCGATCCGCTGCGCGTTGTGTCGGGTGCGGACATCGCGCGGCTGGCCGATGCCGACGCGCGCGAAAACTGGTCCTTCATGATGAGTTTCCGCGACCGGCTGATGGCGGCGCCGTCGCTGGAGGCGGTTTATGTCGCGCTGGCCCGCAAAGGGGCCGGCGACCTGCCGCCGATCTTCCTGTCGCAACTCTGTCACCTGATCCTGCGCAACGCGCTGGAAGGCTGCGAAGACCCCTATATATTGCGTGCGGCGGAGCTGTTTTATCGCAGCCAACTGGCGGCCGTTCACGACGGCACGTTGTTGCTCGCCGATGCGGAAGTGATCGAGGCGGAGCAGCATGCCCAGCACGACCTGCATTCATCGCCGCTCACGGCCATGCTGCAACAGCCAAAGTCGTTTGGCGAAATGGACGTGATGGACGACGAAAACGCCTGGACCTACTGGTCGCGATCGGACGCGCACGCGATGGCCATGAATCTCGGCGGCAACGCCAAGGCGCGCGCCGGGTTGTGCCGGGTCATCGAGCGCTGGATTGGCCATCTGCTCGGCGTCACGGTCAGCGTCGAAACAACAGCTTCGATCGAGGACCGCGACTGGCGCTGGTTCATAGGCCTGGACAGCGAGGCGACGCGGATCGGCAATGCGCTGTGGCACGGCGAGCGGCTGGAGAGCAGTGTCTCTGAGCGTATCGTGGCGCTGATGCGCCTGAGCTTCGAAGATAAGCGGCTGGTGGATGGGCGGGTCGGCGACAAGCCGGTCTACCTCGTCCTTGCCATGGGCGCGGACAAGGTGGTGAGATTAAAGCCGCAAAATCTGGTCGCGGGCTTGCCGCTGGCGGCGGCCACGACTGTCACATGATCCGCCAAAGAGAGGATCGGGAATGGCCATGATGGAAGCATCCCGCGAGGTTGGTGTGGTGGTGCGACGCCGTTCGATCGACAATCCCTGGATCGATGAGTTGTGGTCGCCGGCGCTGATCCTGGACGAGGTGCCGTCAACGGCGCCGTGGACCGCGCTGTCCAGCGAGGCCGATGCGACGACCTATTATGCGGGTGCGGCCAGCATCGATCTGTTCAGTGCGGAAACGGCCAATTATCGCGACAACCTTGCCGATGGCGCGCCGCGCATCTGGGTGGCGTTGCGGCGCCGGGACGGCGGCTCTGAGCTGGAGCTGACAAAAGTGACCGCCGACCCGACCGAAGGGGAGGCGATGTTCGAAAGCGGCTGCGATGTGATCGGTACCGTGCCGATGCCGCCCGAGATCGCGGCGTGGATTGCAGCCTTTGTCGACCGGTTCCATGTCGAGCAGGTGTTCCATAAGCGCAAACGGGATCGCGCGGCGGGCGACCGGCCGCGCGTGCCGGGCGGCCGGCCGGATGAAGGAACGGGACGCCGATGAGTGGTCCGGACGAAACCGATCAGGACAAGGGCTTTCTGGCGCGATGGTCGCAGCGCAAGCAGGAGGCGAAACAGCCGGAGCCGCAGCGGGACGAGCCGGCTAGCGAAAGCATCGAATCGCCTTCCGCACCGTCAGCGAAAGGCGAAGACGTCGCGCCGGAATTCGATCTCTCGACCTTGCCAAAGCTCGAGGAACTGACTGCCAGCACCGACATGTCAGCATTTCTTCGCAAAGGCGTGCCCGAACATTTGCGGAATGCGGCCTTGCAAAAATCCTGGGCGCTGGATCCTGCGATTCGTAATTACGTCAATCCCGCGCTCGAATACGCCTATGACTGGAATGCGCCGGGCGGGGTTCCCGGTGGCGGTGAACTCGGTGAAGGCGTCGATGTGGCGCGGCTGGTGTCGCAGATCATGGGCGAACCCGCAGCCGAACCGATAAATGTTGACGCAAATTCCAGCGATGAGGCGACGCGCGCTCCGATTGAGCCGTCCGAACACGATCGGCCGGCAAAATCGCAGGAGGATCTCCCGATGCAGGCTCTCAGACTGTCTGGTGAACCCACGGCGGAAACAGAAGTCGTTTCAAAGGCCGAAAGCGATGCCGGGGAGCCCGCGCCGGCCGACGAATCTCAGCCGGCGCGGGCTGCTGCACCGCAGCAGTCGGTGCGACGTCATGGCACCGCAAAACCGATTGTTTAGACAAAAGTTTTTGCGGACATAGGCGAAGCCTATGTTACAAATTTCTCCTTGGAATAATTCCAGTTCTAAGTTGTACGCCCGGGGACAACGGGCGGGCGCGAGTGGGCGGGGAGAAATCGGTAGCACCATGCGTGACGCCGGTCTGGAACTAGCAATCAGAGCAGCAGGTGGCGTCGGGTCGCTCGCGCGGGCGCTCGGTATTGCGCAGCCGTCGGTTTCGGCATGGGCGCGTATTCCCGCCGAGCGGGTTCTCGCCGTCGAGGCGCTGACGCAGGTCAATCGTTTTGTGCTGCGTCCCGATCTCTATGGAGCATCCGAGGACCAGGTGACATCGAAGCCCGAAATCGACGAGATCGATCGGCTACGTGCCGCGGAATACGGTCTGTTGTCGCTGCTGCTTGGCAAGGCGCCCGACGCCGAAACGCTCAAGCGGGTTGCGACGCTGAAGGGCGACGGTTCCGAGCTCGGCATGGCGCATGTCGAACTCGCCGCGGCGGCCGCGGCGACAGACGACCGCGCCGCGAGCAAGGAGTTCTTCGATCTCTTTATTGGGCTCGGCCGCGGCGAACTGCTGCCCTATGCCTCCTACTATCTGACCGGCTTTCTTCACGAGCGCCCGCTGGCGCGGGTGCGCGAGGATCTGCGTGCGCTCGGGATCGAGCGCGCGGGCACCTCGCGGGAACCGGAAGATCACGTAGCGATTCTGCTCGAGGTCATGGCTGGCCTCGCACGCGACGACTTCGAGGCTGAATTCGCCGAACAGGCGCGGTTTTTCGAGCGGCATCTCAAGCCTTGGGCGGCGCGGATGTTCGCGGATCTGGAAATGTCGCCATCGGCGCGCTTCTACCGTGCCGTCGGCCGCATCGGGCGTGTCTTTATGGAATTGGAATCCGAGGCCTTCACGCTGTCCGAGTGACGGCGAAAGGCGACGTGAGAAGGGGATATCGCAATGAGCAAGCCATCTGACAGCAAGGGCAAGTCTCGGGGCGCGGAGGTGGATCGGCGCAGCCTGTTTCTGATGGGCGGTTCGGCGGTCGCAGCCGCAGCGATTGTGCCGCTTACCGGCGGCGAGGCGGCGGCGGACGAGTCGCAGGCCGAGCGCGTCAAGGCGCGCTACAAGGAAACCGATCACGTCAAGAACTACTACCGCGTCAACCGCTATTGATGGGACAACGCACATGTTGATGAAGCGCAGAGATGGATCCGCGGGCAGGGCGCGTTTGCAGGGTATCGCCGCCGGCCTCGCGTCGGGAGTTCTCGACCGCCGTACCTTCCTGCGGCGGTCCGGTCTGGCGGCCGGTGCGGGCGCTGCGATCGGTCTGTTGCCGCTCGGCTCGGTGCGCAAGGCGCAGGCCGGTCCGAAGATCGTCGGCGCACCGACCGAAATCAAGAAGAACATCTGCACGCATTGCTCGGTCGGCTGCACCGTGATCGCCGAAGTGCAGAACGGCGTCTGGGTCGGCCAGGAGCCGGCCTGGGACAGCCCGATCAATCGCGGCTCGCATTGCGCCAAGGGCGCCTCGGTACGCGAACTCGTCCACGGCGACCGCCGGCTGAAATATCCGATGAAGCTCGTCAACGGCGAATGGCAGAAGGTCTCGTGGGATCAGGCGATCAACGAGATCGGCGACAAGATGATGGAAATTCGCGCCAAGTCGGGTGCCGATTCCGTCTATCTGCTCGGCTCCGCGAAGTTCTCCAACGAGGGCGGCTATCTGTTCCGCAAGTTTGCGGCATTCTGGGGCACCAACTCGATCGACCATCAGGCCCGCATCTGTCATTCGACCACCGTCGCCGGCGTCGCCAATACCTGGGGCTATGGCGCGATGACGAATTCCTACAATGATATGCGCAACTCGAAGACGATCGTCTTCATGGGATCGAACGCCGCCGAGGCGCATCCGGTTTCGCTGCAGCACATCCTGACCGGCAAGGAGATCAACCGCGCCAACGTGTTCGTGCTCGACCCGCGCTTCACGCGCACCGCGGCCCATGCCACCGAATATGTTCGGTTCCGCGGCGGCACCGACATCGCCGTCATCTGGGGCATGCTGCACCACATCTTCAATAATGGCTGGGAAGACAAGCAGTTCATCGCGCAGCGCGTCTATGGCATGGACCAGATCCGCGCCGAAGTGGCGAAGTGGACGCCGGAAGAGGTCGAGCGTGTCACCGGCATTCCCGGCGAGCAGCTGAAGAAGGTCGCCGAGACCTTCGCCAAGCAGAAACCGGCGGCCTTTGTCTGGTGCATGGGCGGCACCCAGCACACCGTCGGCACCGCCAACGTCCGCGCCTATTGCAACCTGCTGCTGGCGACCGGCAATGTCGGCACCTTCGGTGGCGGCGCCAACATCTTCCGCGGGCATTGCAACGTGCAGGGCGCGACCGATATCGGCCTCGATATCGTGACGCTGCCGCTCTACTACGGTCTGGTCGAAGGTGCCTGGAAGCACTGGGCGCGCGTCTGGGAGGTCGAATACGATTATTTGCAGTCGCGCTTCGATGAAGTGCCGGCCAAGGCCGGCCGTCCCGCCCGTACCCGCAAGCAGAACATGGAATTGCCGGGCATCCCCTGGACCCGCTGGTTCGATGCGACGCTGGCCAACCCTGACGACGTCGACCAGCGCGATGCCGTGAAGGGGGTGGTCATCATGGGCCACGGCGGCAATACCATCCCGCGCATGACGGACATGGTGAAGGGTCTCGAAAAGCTCGAATTGCTCGTGGTCGCCGATCCACATCCCACTACGTTTGCCGCGATCTCCGAGCGCAAGAACGGCACCTATCTGCTGCCGGCCTGCACCCAGTTCGAGACCTCGGGCTCGCGCACGGCCTCCAACCGCTCGCTGCAATGGGGCGAACAGATCGTCAAGCCGATCTTCGAATCGAAGGACGACTACGAGATCATCTACCGCCTGTCGGCGAAGCTCGGCTTCGCCGATCCGATGTTCAAGAACATCAAGGTCGAGAACAACCGCCCGTCGCCGGAAGACCTGCTGCGCGAAATCAACCGCGGCGGCTTCTCGACCGGCTATTCCGGCCAGTCGCCGGAGCGGCTGAAGGCGCACATGCAGAACCAGGGCAAGTTCGACCTGGTGACCTTGCGCGCCAAGGCCGACGAGCCCGAGATCGGCGGCGACTATTACGGTCTGCCGTGGCCGTGCTGGGGTACGCCTGCGATCAAGCATCCGGGCACGCATACGCTCTACAACACCAACCTTCACGCCAAGGATGGCGGCGGCACGTTCCGCGCGCGCTTCGGCGTGGTCTATGAAGAGAAGCAGCCGGACGGCTCGGTCAAGAAGGTCAACCTGCTGGCCGAAGGCTCCTACAGCAAGGGATCGGAGCTGACCGACGGGTATCCCGAATTCACCTATGGCGTGCTCAAGAAACTCGGTTGGGACAAGGATCTGACGGAGGCCGAGCTCGCCACCATCAACAAGATCGGCGGCAACAACCCCGATGGCGTCGGCTGGGCGGTCGACCTGTCGGGCGGCATCATCCGCGTCACGCTGGAGCATGGCGTGATGGCGTATGGCAACGGCAAGGCCCGCGCGGTGGCGTGGAACCTGCCCGATCCCGTGCCGGTGCATCGCGAGCCGATCTACACCGCGCGGCCCGATCTGGTCGCGAAATATCCGACGCGTCCGGACGGGCGCCAGTTCCGCTTGGCCAATCTCGGCTTCTCCATCCAGAAGGCGGCGGTGGAGAAGGGACTGGCCAAGCAATTCCCGATCATCCTGACCTCGGGACGCCTCGTCGAATACGAAGGCGGCGGCGAGGAAACCCGGTCGAACCGCTGGCTCGCCGAATTGCAGCAGGACATGTTCGTCGAGGTGAATACGTCGGACGCCGCCGAGCGCGGCATCAAGGACGGCGGCTGGGTCTGGGTGTTCGGTCCGGAAAACAGCTCGAAGGCCCGCGTCAAGGCGCTCGTCACCGACCGTGTCGGCAAGGGGGTGGCGTTCATGCCGTTCCACTTCTCCGGCTGGTTCCAGGGCGTCGACCAACGCGGCAAGTATCCGAAGGGCGCAGACCCGATCGTGCTGGGCGAAAGCGTCAACACGATCACGTCCTACGGCTACGATCCGGTCACCGGCATGCACGAGGGCAAGGTGACCCTGTGCCAGATCCAATCGGCGTGAGAGGAGAATAGATCATGGCTCGCGTCAAATTTCTCTGTGATGCCGACCGTTGCATCGAGTGCAACGCCTGCGTGACGGCCTGCAAGAACGAACATGAAGTGCCGTGGGGCATCAACCGCCGCCGCGTCGTCACCATCAATGACGGCAAGCCCGGCGAACGCTCGGTCTCGATGGCCTGCATGCATTGCACGGATGCGCCGTGCGCCGCGGTCTGCCCGGTGTCGTGCTTCTACACCACCGCCGACGGCGTCGTGCTGCACTCCAAGGATCTGTGCATCGGCTGCGGTTACTGCTTCTACGCCTGTCCGTTTGGAGCGCCGCAATATCCGAAGGTCGGCAACTTCGGTTCGCGCGGCAAGATGGACAAATGCACCTATTGCGCAGGCGGGCCGGAAGCCGACTCCACGCCGGCCGAATACGCCAAATACGGCGCCAACCGTCTGGCCGAGGGCAAGCTGCCGATCTGCGCCGAGATGTGCTCGACCAAGTCGCTGCTCGCCGGCGACGGCGCGATCATTGCCGAGATCTACAAGGAGCGGGTGATGAAGCGCGGTTATGGTTCCGGCATGTGGGGCTGGAAAACCGCCTACAGCGATTCACCAACCGGCTGATGCTGCGGCCGTCGCACTTTGGTGCGACGGCATTCGCGTAATTTCGAAACCGAAAGGGCGTTGTGCAAATGCCAGGCTCACTTTCAAGTCTCAAGCTCGCCGGCTTCAGGCCACTGTTCGCCGCGTTCGCGCTGCTGTTCGTGCTCGCAAATCCCGCAGCTGCCCAGCTTTCCTTCAAGCCGACCGCCGAGGCCGTTCAGGAAGACAAGCTCCTGAATGCGCTGAAGGAGGGCGACAAGATCACCGGGCGCGTAACGATCCCCGACGGAATGGCTGCCAGCCTGATCCAGCCTGCGGGGCGCGACTGGCGCGACTTCCACCGCGGCAAGCTGCCATGGATCGGGGGCATTGCCATTCTCGGAATGCTGGCCGTGCTCGCTATCTTCCTGATGGTGCGCGGCCGGATTCGCATCCGCCAGGGATTTTCGGGGAAGACGATCCTGCGCTTCGCCAGTTTCGAGCGGTTCACACACTGGCTCACGGCAAGCTGCTTCATCGTGCTGGCGCTCTCGGGCCTCAACGTCAGCTTTGGCCGCACCCTGATCCTGCCGCTGTTCGGCCCGGACGCCTTTGCGGCGATGTCGGCCTGGGCCAAGCTGGCGCATAACTACCTGGCGTTCCCGTTCATCCTGGGTCTCGTCATCATGTTCCTGATCTGGATCAAGGATAACATCCCCGGCAAGATCGATCTGGAGTGGATCAAGCAGGGTGGCGGTATTCTGTCCAACGGCAAGCATCCGCCGGCCAAGCGCTTCAACGCCGGGCAAAAGGGAATTTTCTGGATCGTGATCATCGGCGGTACGCTGATGTCGGTGTCCGGCTGGTTCCTGCTGTTCCCGTATCTGCCCGGCAACGTCACGACGCTGCAGATCTGGACCGTGATCCATGCTGTGGTCGCGATGCTCTTCATCGCCGCCATGCTGGCGCACATCTACATCGGCTCGATCGGAATGGAAGGCGCGTTCGACGCGATGGGTACCGGCGAGGTCGATGTGAACTGGGCCAAGGAGCATCACTCGCTCTGGGTGGAGGAACAGCAGAAGGCTGGCGCGCCGTCCGACCGCACGCCGCATGCCGTGCCGGCCGAATAGTCCGGTTCAAGTCAAACATGAGGAAGTGACATGAAATCCTTTGTTGCGGCTCTGGCTTTCGCCGTCGTTGCGGCGGTCGGTGTCGCCATGGTGCTCAACACCATCCAGGAGCCAAGCTCGGTCGCGTTTACGACCACGGGCGCCAGGGTCGGCGATCCCGGCCATAATCTGATTGGCCCGAGCTGACGCCGGCGGTGAGCGCGCCTGACGTCACGCTGGCGTGGCCGGTCGAGATTCGCCTGCCGAAGGATCGCCGTACGCTGCGTGTTGCCTTTGATGACGGCCGCACCTTCGACCTTCCCGCCGAATTGCTCCGGGTGACCAGCCCATCCGCCGAAGTGCAGGGGCATTCCGAAGCCGAGCGCAAGACGGTCGGCGGCAAACGTAATGTGACCATTCTTTCCGTCGATCCTGTCGGCAATTATGCCGTCAGATTAGGGTTCGACGACATGCACGCGACCGGCATCTATTCCTGGGCGTTCCTGCGCGATCTCGGCGAGAATGCCGCACGGCGCTTTCAGGAGTACCTCGACGACCTCCAGGCCAAGGGGCTCGACCGCGACCGAGCGGGCATGCGTTGAGGGCCGACGGCAATGGTACGCAGGGTTCTGGCGAAAGCTCCAGGTCGCAAGACAAGCCGGTCGGCGCTTCTGGCCGTGCTGATCGCGCTGCCGATCGGGACGCCGGCCGCCCTCGCGCAACTGCGTGGGCATGGCGGGCCGGTGCGGGCGCTGGCGATCTCGTCCGACGGGCAAAACGCGATCTCCGGCAGCTTCGATTCGACGGCGATCCGCTGGTCGTTGACGCGCAATGTGGCCGAGCAGGTGCTTCGCTTCCATTCCGACGCCGTCAACGCCGTCACGATGCTCGGCGAGGGACGCGCGGCGACCGCTGGCGCCGATGGCCGCATCGCCATCTGGACCTTTGGCAAGGCGGAGCCCGACGCGGTGTTCGAAGGCCACACGGCGCCGATCGTCGCGCTGGCAACGTCGCCCGATGGCGCAACGCTCGCATCGGCCTCGTGGGATCACACGGTGCGGCTCTGGCCGCTCGCAGGCGGTGCGCCGCGCGTGCTCGATGAGCATACGCAGAACGTCAACGGCGTTGCGTTTACCGCCGATGGCCGCGCGTTGGTCAGCGTCAGCTACGACCTCAGCGTTCGCATCTGGCCGCTGTCGGGTGCGCAAACGCCGACCGTCGTTGCGATGCCGACGCCGCTCAACGCCGTGGCCGTCGGCGCCGACGGTGAAATCGCGGTCGGCGGCGCGGACGGCAAGGTTTACTTCCTGACTGCGGGCGGTGCGCGTGCCGGCGAGGTTGCGGCAGGGCCGAGGCCGGTGATCTCTATTGCGATATCGGCTGACGGTGCGCTGGTTGCCGCCGCGGGCATTGGTGGCACGGTCGCCGTGATCGACCGCAAATCGCGTACGCTCACGCGCACGCTGGTCGGTCCGGGCCTGCCGGTCTGGTCGGTGGTCTTCCTGCCGGATAGTCGCACGCTGCTCACGGGTGGCGCGGACAATATCATCCGGCGCTGGAATGCGGCGACGGGCGAGCCGGTCGATCCGATTCTGCTGGAGACGGCGGGAGATCCGCTCGCCGCTTATGCCGGCGATCGCGGAGCCGAAATCTTTCGTGCTTGTGTCGCCTGTCACACGCTAGGCGCGGACCAGGCCAACAGGGCAGGCCCGACGCTCGCCGGAATCTTCGGCCGGCGCATCGCCACCGCACCCGGTTACAATTTTTCCGAAGCACTCAAGCGGCTCGATATCGTCTGGACGCCGGAGACGGTTTCCAGACTGTTCGAGATCGGACCGCAGGCCTATACGCCCGGCACCAAGATGCCGGAGCAGCGCATCGGTTCGGAGCAGGATCGCGCCGCGCTGGTACAATTCCTCGAGCGGGCGACGAAGCGATAGGGCCGCTCGTCGCGGCGACTATCAATGCTTCGCGGGCACCGAAAAGACCAATGACATGTCCTCGAAGTCCTCGATCGGAAGCCTGGTTACGCCCGCGGCGGCCGGAGATTTCTTCGACAACGACACGCCTGTGGTCACGGTGGAACGCTCGGCGGAAATGATTGAATGCGAACGAAATGTGGTTGCGACAGCGAGCAGGGCGACTGCCACGAATCCGGAAATCAACAGACGCTTCATGGAAAAACTCCGTTGGTTCGATATGCAGCGTGGCTTCCACCACCGCATTACGGCCAACGGTCACGCGCGAATGTGGGCTGCGTCACCTATCACGATCTTGTTTTTGGAAGTGTGGGCAGATTCATTCGGACGCATCGGGAGTAATGCGGCCACTTTATGTTGAGTTGAACCCATGGCGCTCGCTCCACGATCGAAGCTGATACGCGGCGATGCTCTCGCGAATGGCGCGTGAATCGATTCTGCTTACGGAGTGGGACGACGACCGGTGCGTCGATTGAGCGGCCCTGTCGGCCGGCGCCTCAGCGCTTCCGGCAGAAACGCCTCGTCCGACGCGGGAATGGCGCTGGAGCGGACATCAGCCGCGAACTGGGCGCGTTCGTGCGGCGTCTGATTGTCGTTGAATCTTCGCTTCACGTCGACGCCATCCACGGGATCGTTGACGCCGTGCTGAATGTCCCTGAAGTCGCCCATGAATACTGTCTCCGACGTTCATCGATCGGCACGCTCGAAAAAACGCGGCTGGCGAACAGGGTTCCTTCTGGTTTGGCAGCAGAGTAGCTAAATTGAAGCGTCGAGTGGAACCGTAACTGCCACGACCGATTGATTCCAGACGAACCTGGCTCCCGCATCCTCGTTCGGCTGTGGAGCCATTGTGTCGACGCGTAAGCGATGGTCGCGGCGAAATGAAAACATGATCAGGTATACGAGATGTGTATAGGAGCATGCGATGGGACTCGAAGCCGTATATTTCCTCGGAGCGCTGGTACTGCTTACAGCGCTCATCTATGGCACGCTGGCCTATCATTATCGCAACAGGGCGGCGACGCGGGCAGGCGATGAAATCGTTCGAGAACGGTATCGACAGAACCAGGGCTGAGGCGTCGAAAATTCCGATGTGCCTGTGCAACAGGACAATTGGCGCGCGTAGTAGCCTCTTGAAGCCGGTGCCTGAACAAATTCAATCCTTAATCCGAAATCCTGAAACCGCAATGGCGATGCGAGCCGCGTTCGACGAAGTCTGCGGTCGCATCCGGGTCGAGTGGATTTCCGCTTGCGGGGTTGCAGCCTTGCAGCGCATGCACGCGTATCACGGCACGCTTTGAGAATCCTTGGCGCCAAGCGCGGTCTTGTTGCCGGCGTCGTGACCGGGAACGCTGAGATGGACCTCGTGGCCCTGGCGGATCGCCAACGACGCAGCCGCGACGGCCGCTTCGAACGCCGCTTCCTTTGTGTCGTAGTCGTGCTGCGCGGTCCCGTCATGGAGGACTGTCCAGCCGTCCGGCCTGGAAACGATCATGTATTCCGCCAATCCCATCGCTGCCTCCTTGCTGTCCGGGGAAGCAACGTTGCAACCCGTTTCCCGGTTCCGATGGTTCATCGGGTGAGGTGGCGGGCGTTGGCGGGCGGCGCGGCTGTGCCCGCAACAAGTCCTGCACGAAGGATGGATCAAGTCTTCGGAGGACGACCGCGTTTGGCGAACGCCAATCCCTGCATATCGGCTGCGTTCTGGAGAATACCTGCGCGTTTCAGCGCTTCGCTTCGCGCAGGGCCATGGGGCATCGCTCGCGCTTGTTCCAGCGCCATGAGCGCCTCGATTTGCAAATCCTGCTGGGGCCGAGTTTCGGCCTTCTTCTTGTCCATCCGAAAAAAATAGGAGAGGGCCCATCGTCTGTCTGTTCGGTTCCGGACGTTGGAACCGGAATTGCTGTGGATTGAGGGGCGGTGACCGTCGCGAGGGAACTAAATCGCGGGCTTGTCGCTTCCAATTTCGGAGGTGTCCAAATGAGCAAAGAGAAGCCTACCGATGACCCGCGTCAGCAGACGGACTGGGGATCGCACAAGCAGACCGACAAGCCCTGGAAGGGGAATCCGGAAAAGGAGCAGCGGTCGGGTGCGTCAAGACCCGATCTGGAAAAGTGGCATGAGACCAACACTCATTAGCCGCCCGCATTGCGCGATCGACAACGCCGACGACGTCATCGTCAATGGCAAGATCGATCTGGCGATGGTAATCGCGGACGCCGCAGGGCCATGAGGCCTTCGCGTTCCGCCGGCAAGTTCAATCAGGAACGGAGATTGCCGCCGGACGTTTTCCAAAAAATGGTTGGACGTAGACATGACAGAACCGCTGCCGCTGCTGATAGAAAGTTCGATCGAAATCGCCTGGGACTATCTCGCACGTACCGGGGAGTTGGGCGATGCGATGGTGGCCGGCCGCTTTCTCGGCGACACGATAGAGTTGATGGTGCGCCGCGGCGAGCGACGGCGGTTGATGCTGGCCAACAAGGCCATCGCGGCCTATCAGCAATTCAGGCGGCAGCAGTCCCTGCATTCTGTGCTGGCCTCGGCCTGATGGCTGTTCACTTGTTTGCGTCGGAACCCTTTATGCGGGTGCTGGTTGAAGAGTTGCTTTAACCAAAGGGGTTTCCCCATGAAGAAAACTATTCTGGCCTGCGCATGTGCGCTGTTGCTGTCGACCGGGAGCGTGTTCGCACAAGCTCAACCGGCCCCCGGCGCTTCAAGCGAAGGCAACGTCGGCCCCGGCGCGACCAAAAGCACCACCAAGCACACGAACATGAAAAAGGGCACCACGACGGGAAGCTCTACCGGCAAAATGAAGGCCGGCAGTTCATCGAGCATGGACCATGCCGGGACCGGCGCCAAAAAATAATGGCGGCCTGCAGCCCGGCTGTTAGACGCCTGGACGAATGCCGTTGCTTGCGAGGCAGCGGCATTTGCCCCGTCCCGGCTGACGACGCAGACAGCGCCAGCGATGTTTGCGATGACAACGGCAACTCGGCCGTCATTCTTCCCTACGTCTCCTTCTTTACGTGCGCGCCTATTCGCCCACCGACAAGGTTTCCGGCGGGGGCGGGCTCAAGGAGGAGGGCGAGGATATCGACGTAGTCGAAGTCAGGTTGGAGAAAGCTGCTGCGATGATCGCAACCGGCGAAATCGTCGACGCCAAGACGGTCGTTCTCATTCCGGCCGAACGGCGATCCCCGGCCGGATAGGCCACCATCCAGTCGTCAAGTAGTTCATCTCCGAAATCGTCGAGCGCGCGAAGCTTGCGGCGCTCGGGATGCCGGGGTGGCGATATCTTGCGAGTTCGAGGGAACGTCGGTTTTCGGTTTCGAGGAAATGTGGATTTTGCAGCCATCGGTGTCGCCGCTCCGTCGGCATTCCCCAGCCCGCATGATGAACATTAGAACGGTGGGCGGCTGATCGAGGTTCCTATGACCTCCTTGAAAAATGGCCACCACGGAGGCGGTCACTAGGCCAATGACGGCTGACCGTTGGAAGCGGAAACGCCGCCATCCACGGCTACATTCGCGCCCGTCATGCCGGTTCGGGTCAGGCTGGGACAAACGGAATTGACCCGAACGCCCTTCTTGCCGAGATCCAGCGCCAGCGACCGCGTCAGGTTCACAACCGCGCCCTTGGCGGCGTTGTAAGGGCTTGTGGCCCAATCGCCGCCGGTCCCGGAGACCGAGGCCGTGTTGACGATCGAGCCTCGCGTCTTCTGAAGATGGGGCAGCGCGGCCCGGCAGCCAAAGAAGAGGCAATGAGACCGGAGTTCCATCAGTGCGGGAGGAGGAGTTGAGGGTGCCGATCGCCGCCGGTGCATCCGGCCTGGGCGTCGTCGTCGCAGGGGCAACCACGCGGCGATTCATGCGTTGGCTCACGTGGAGGCATCGAAAAATGAGCACTGAACCGACCCCCACCATCTCCCACAATGCACTCGTTCTGATCGGCGACGGTCAGAAGGCGCTCTTCCTGCGCAACAAGGGCACCGCGCAGCAGGTCAAGCTCGAGGTCGAGCAAATCCTGGAACAGGATAATCCGGCAACGCGCGAGCAGGGCACCGATCGTCCGGGGCGCTCCGTTTCGAGCGTCGGTACGGCGCGGAGCGCGGTAGAGGAGGTCGACTGGCACCACATCGCCAAGGAGCGGTTCGCCGGCGAGATCGCGGAAGCGCTCTACCGTCATGCTCACGACAATCGTTTCGACAAGCTCGTCGTCATCGCGCCGGCGAAGATTCTCGGCAATTTGCGCAAGGCATTTCATGCCGAGGTTACGGACAAGATCGTGGGCGAGATTCCGAAGGAATTGACGTCGCATCCGATATCGCAGATCGAACGGCTGGTCGCGGGCTAGCCACGTATCGGCCCGGCCGTGGCGCTGGCAGTCTCATCACGATGGGGCACCGGGCCGCGTTATGTCACCGGGCCCGGATTGAACAGGGCAAGCGAGTTGGTGAGCCTCCAGTGCTCGGCCCAGGTCTCGCCGCCGCTCGCCACGTCAAGCATGAGGCGGAACAGTTCCCAGCCGACGTCTTCGATCGTCGCATCGCCGGTGGCGATGCTGCCGGCGTCGACGTCGATCAGATCGTGCCAGCGTTGCTTCAGCTCGCTGCGCGTCGAGACCTTGATGACCGGCACGGCGGCGAGCCCGTAGGGCGTGCCGCGGCCGGTGGTGAAGACGTGCAGCGTCATGCCCGAGGCCAATTGCAGCGTACCGCAGACAAAATCGCTGGCTGGCGTTGCCGCAAAAATCAGCCCTTTTTGGCTTACCCGCTCGCCCGGCGCGAGCACGCCGGCGATCGGGCTGGTGCCCGACTTGATCACCGAACCCATCGCCTTTTCGACGATGTTGGAGAGGCCGCCCTTCTTGTTGCCTGGCGTGGTGTTGGCGCTGCGGTCGGCCTCGCCGCCGGCGAGATAGCGGTCATACCAGGCCATTTCGCGCACCAGCGCGTCGGCGACGTCCTGGCTCGCGGCGCGCGGCGTCAACAGATGGATGGCGTCGCGCACCTCCGTGACTTCGGAGAACATCACGGTGGCGCCGGCGCGCACCAGCAGGTCGGCGGCGAAGCCAAGCGCCGGATTGGCGGTCACGCCTGAGAACGCGTCGCTGCCGCCGCATTGCATGCCGACCACCAGCGCCGATGCCGGGCAGGTCTCGCGGCGGCGCTGGTTCAATATCTGCAAGCGCGCTTCAGCCATCTGCACGATGTCCTCGACGATTTCGCCGAAGCCCGTGAGGCCTTCGTCCTGCATACGCATGATTTCGTCGTCGGCACTCATGCCCTCGGGCAGCAACAGCTCGGGCTGCAGCTTCTCGCAACCGAGCCCAACGATCATCACCTCGCCGCCGAAATTGGGATTGCGGGCCAGATTCTGCAGCGTGCGGATCGGGACGGCAGCGCCCGGCGCGTTGATGGCGACGCCGCAGCCATAGGCATGCGTGATCGCCACCACGTCGTCGACATTGGGATATTTCGGCAACAGCTCCTTGCGAATCCGGTCCAGCGCGAACTCGACCGTGCCGGCGACGCATTGCACGCTGGTCGAGATCGCGAGGATGTTGCGGGTGCCGACCGAACCGTCGGCATTGCGATAGCCTTCGAACGTGTAGCCTTCCAGCGGCGGCAGGGCGATCGCGCCGCCGTTCGGCATCGGCAGATTGTCGAACGACGGCGCGTCGGGCATCTGCACCAGCGATTCCTTGACCCAACTGCCTCGGGCGATCGGCGCCGCGGCACGACCGATGACCTCGCCGTAGCGGCGAATGACTTCGCCTTCGCCGATATCGGCAAGCGCAACCTTATGGCCTTGCGGAATCTGCTCGATCAGCCGCAACCCGCATGCGAACTCGGCGTCCGGGTGCAGGCCGCCGCGGTTCGCGACGATCGCGACGTTATCGTCCGCGTGCATGCGGATGTAGAGCGGCTTCGCGGTGACGGGCTGCATGTCGAATCCTTGTTCACGGGCGGCATCAGGCAACGCGTAGCTGCGCGGCCTGATCGAGGCAATCAAGGTCAAACCGCGGGCCTGATCAAGCGGCTCTTCGGGCGAGGCGGGTCTGAGCTCGACGGCTGGCTCACTAGGGAAGGAATCCTAACCGGACCATCAGGCATTTAGGAAATCTAATAGTAAAATAATATTACTAGTCAGGGCCATTCTTCCGTGAAATATTCCCCGCGCTGCCGTCAACGGACAGCTCAAAGGGTGCTTCGATACCGATTTCGGGAATGCGGCACCCTGAACAACATTTTTGGGAGAATGCGCCTCATGACCTCCAAAGCCCTCCTTGCGGCCACCGCCCTGGTCGCCATCACGCTTTCGCTTCCCGCAACCGCCGCTGAACTGACCGTCGGCTTTTCCCAGATCGGATCCGAATCCGGCTGGCGGGCGGCGGAGACGTCGGTCTCCAAATCGGAGGCCGCCAAGCGCAAGGTCACGCTCAAGATCGCCGACGCCCAGCAGAAGCAGGAGAACCAGATCAAGGCGATCCGTTCCTTCATCGCCCAGGGCGTCGACGCCATCTTCCTCGCGCCTGTCGTGTCGAGCGGCTGGGATGCGGTGCTGAAGGAGGCCAAGGAAGCCAAGATTCCGGTCGTGCTGCTCGACCGCGACATCGATCCGTCGGGCAAGGAGCTTTATCTCACCGCCGTCACCTCGGACAGCGTGCACGAAGGCGCGGTCGCCGGCGAATGGCTGGCGAAGACCGTGGCCGGCAAGGCATGCAATGTCGTCGAGCTGCAGGGCACGGTCGGCGCCAGCGTCGCGACCAACCGCAAGAAGGGCTTTGACAGCGTCGTCGCCAAGAACGCCAACCTCAAGGTGGTGCGCAGCCAGACCGGCGACTTCACCCGCGCCAAGGGCAAGGAGGTGATGGAAAGCTTCATCAAGGCCGAAGGCGGCGGCAAGGCGATTTGCGCGGTCTATGCCCACAACGACGACATGATGGTCGGCGCGATCCAGGCGATGAAGGAGGCCGGCCTCAAGCCGGGCAAGGACATCCTGACGGTATCGATCGATGCGGTGCCTGATATCTTCAAGGCAATCGCGGCCGGCGAGGCCAATGCCACCGTGGAGCTGACGCCGAACATGGCGGGTCCGGCGCTCGACGCCATCATGGCCTTCAAGGCAAAGGGAACGGTGCCGCCGAAATGGATCCAGACGGAATTGAAGCTCTACACCGCCGCCGACGATCCGCAGAAGATCTATGACAGCAAGAAGGGCCTCGGCTACTGACCGGGCCTTGCGTCGTGGCGCCGGGTCCTGAACGGGCCCGGCGGCAAAAGCCTTCTCGACGAATCCGCCTCATGGGGCGAACATGCCGGGCGTTCGCGTTGACGCGAGCGTCGGTGGGAGTGATGCCGGCATGAATGCAGCTTCCGACACTGGCCCCGCTCTGCTGGAAGTGCGGGCCTTAAGCAAGAGTTTTGGCACACTGCGCGCCCTGCAGGAGGTGGATTTCACGTTGCGGGGCGGCGAAATTCACGCGCTGCTTGGCGAGAACGGCGCAGGGAAATCCACCCTGATCAAGGCGGTAACCGGTGTGTTCCCGCGCGACGCCGGCATCGTCCGGCTCGGTGGGGCCGAGGTCGCGCCGCGCTCGGCCAAGGCGGCGGTCGATGCGGGGATTGCAACCGTCTATCAGGAGGTCAATCTGCTCCTGAACCTTTCGGTGGCGCAAAACCTCTACCTCGGCAGGCAGCCGACGCGGTTCGGCCTGGTGCGCGAGGCCGAGATGCGCCGCTCGGCCACCGCGCTGCTGGCGGAGTTCGACCTGCATATCGACGTCGCCGAGCCGCTCGGAAACTATTCGGTCGCGGTTCAGCACATCGCCGCCATCGCGCGCGCCGTCGACCAGTCGGCGCGGGTGCTGATCCTCGACGAGCCGACCGCAAGCCTCGATCGCCACGAAGTCGAGATCCTGTTCGCTGTCATGCGCAAGCTCGCGCTACGCGGCATCGGCGTCGTTTTCGTCACGCATTTTCTCGATCAGGTCTATGAGATCTGCGACCGCATTACGGTCCTGCGCAACGGCCGGCTGATCGGCGAGCGGACGACGGCCGAACTGCCGCGGATCGAATTGATCCGCATGATGCTCGGGCGCGAACTCGCCGAAACGACCAGCGAACGCGCGGCGGCGCAGGTACGCCAGGTGGGCGAGATCTACGCGCGCTTCGAGGGCTATGGCAAGTCCGGCTATGTCGCGCCGTTCGATCTCGTGCTTCGCCGCGGCGAGGTGGTTGGCCTGGCCGGCCTGCTCGGATCGGGGCGCACCGAAACCGCGCGGCTGGTGTTTGGCGCCGAGCGCGCCGACAGCGGCAGCGCGACCGTCGAAGGCAATGCGGTCCGGCTGCAATCGCCGCGCGATGCGGTTGCCCATGGCTTTGGCTATTGCCCCGAAGAGCGCAAGACCGAAGGCATCATTGCCGATCTTACGGTGCGCGAAAACATCGTGCTGGCGCTGCAGGCCAAGCGTGGTCTCGCAAAGCCGCTGTCGCGCGCCGAGCAGGACGAGATCGCCATGCGTTTCATCAGGCTGCTCGACATCCGGCCGCCGGAGCCGGAGCGCCCGATCGGGCTATTGTCCGGCGGCAACCAGCAGAAGGTGCTGCTCGCCCGCTGGCTCGCCACCGCGCCGCGCGTTCTGGTGCTCGACGAACCGACCCGCGGCATCGATGTCGGGGCGCACGCCGAGATCATCCGCCTGATCCGCGAATTGTGCGACGACGGCCTGGCGCTGCTGGTGATTTCTTCGGAGCTCGACGAGATCGTGACCTATTCGGACCGGGTGATCGTGCTGCGCGATCGCAGCCACATCGATGAATTGGAAGGGGAAGCCATCGACGTCTCCAACATTCTTGCGGCGATTGCCGCAGCAAGCACCGCCGGTGCGGAAGCCGGGCAAGCATGATGCCGAGCCTGCTGCAAAGACTGCTGCAACGCCGCGGCCTTGCCCAGATTATCGCCTTGCTGGTGATCCTTGCGGTCGACCGCGCCGTCTCGCCGCAATTCTTCGACCTGCGGATGCAGGACGGCCGGCTGTTCGGCAGCCTGATCGACGTCCTGAACCGCGGCGCGCCGGTCGCGCTGCTTGCGCTCGGCATGGTGCTGGTCATCGCCACGCGCGGCATCGATCTATCGGTGGGCGCGGTGATGGCGATATCGGGCGCGATTGCCGCGAGCCTCGCCGATGCCCACGGCTTGCCGTTGGCGCTCGCCGCAGCCCTCGGCGCCGGGCTGCTATGTGGGCTGTGGAACGGCTTTCTCGTCGCGGTGCTCGGCATCCAGCCGATCGTCGCTACCTTGATCCTGATGGTGGCCGGCCGCGGCGTCGCGCAGCTCATTACCGAGGGCCGCATCGTCACCTTCACCGCGCCCGATCTGGTCTGGCTCGGCAACGGCGCGGTGCTCGGCGTGCCTGCGCCAGTGGTGGTCGTGCTCGGCATGTTGATCGTCACCGGGGCAGTGGTCCGCGGTTCGGCGCTCGGCCTGTTGATCGAGGCGACTGGCGGCAATGCAAGGGCGAGCGAACTGGCGGGGATCGGCACGCGCGGCATGATCCTCGCGGTCTATGTCTGGTGCGGCCTGTGCGCGGCGCTCGCCGGAATCATCGCCGCCGCCGACATCATGGGCGCGGACGCCAACAATGCCGGGCTCTGGCTCGAGCTCGACGCGATCCTGGCGGTGGTGATCGGCGGCACCTCGCTGTTCGGCGGGCGCTTCAGCCTGGTGCTGGCGATGGTCGGTGCGCTGATCATCCAGGCGATGAACACCGGCATTTTGCTGTCGGGCTATCCGCCGGAGTTCAATCTCGTGGTGAAGGCGGCCGTCGTGCTGATCGTCCTGCTGCTGCAGTCGCCGCGCTTCGCCAGCGCCGGCGCCGTGCTGGGGAGGGCCCGTCAATGAGGGGTCTGCCGCCGGTCGCGATTACCGCCATGGTCTTCGTCGTCGGATTTGCGCTCTGCACGGTGCAATTTCCCAATTTCGCCTCGACCCGGGTGGCCGCCAATCTGCTGACCGACAACGCCTTTCTCGGCATCGTCGCCACCGGCATGACCTTCGTGATCATTTCGGGCGGTATCGACCTGTCGGTCGGCTCGGTGATCGGCTTCACCACCGTGTTCGTGGCGCTCGCGATCGAACGCCTCGGCGTGCCGCCGCTCGTTGCCTTCATCGCGATCCTGTTGCTATGCGCCGCCTTTGGCGCGGCAATGGGCGCTGTGATCCACGTCTTCGACATGCCGCCTTTCATCGTCACGCTGGCGGGCATGTTCCTCGCCCGCGGCGCCAGCTTTCTGATGTCGACGGAATCGACGCCGATATCAGCGCCGCTCTATTCGACGGTGTCGGATTTCGCGCTGCGGCTGCCCGGAGGAGGTCGGATAACCGCTATTGCCCTCATCATGCTGGCGGTGGTCGCGGCGGGCGCGGTGCTGCTGCATTTCACCCGCTTCGGAGCCAATGTCTATGCGCTCGGCGGCAGCCGCACGACCACGGCCCTGATGGGCATACCGGTCGGATCCATGACGGTGCGCATCTACATGCTGTCGAGCGTGCTTGCCGGGCTCGCCGGCATTGTGTTCTCCTTCTACACCGCGGCGGGCTACTCGCTATCCGCTGTCGGCGTCGAACTCGATTCCATCGCGGCCGTGGTGATCGGCGGTACCTTGCTGACCGGCGGGCAGGGGTCGGTGGTCGGCACGTTGCTGGGAGTGCTGATTCAGGGCCTGATCCAGACCTACATCAATTTCGATGGAACCTTGTCGAGCTGGTGGACCAAGATCGTGACCGGTGTTCTTCTTTTCGCGTTCATCGCCCTGCAGCAGGCCATGCTGGGCATCGCCCGCCGCGCCGGCCCCCGCAAGGCAGGAGTCCTCAAATCATGACGTCCCGGCTTGTCGTCATCCCGACGCGGCGCGCGCATTCCAACCACGCCGAGGTTGCCCGCAGCATCGGCGTCGACATCATCGCCGGCCGTTACGCCGAGGGCGGTCGCCTGCCGGGCGACGTCGAACTCACGGCGATGTTCGGCGTATCGCGGCCGGTGCTGCGCGAGAGCGTCAAAACCCTGGTTGCGAAGGGCCTGCTCACCACCAAGGCGCGGGTCGGCACCGTGGTGCGCGAGCGCGGCGCCTGGAACATGTTCGATGCCGACGTGCTGGCCTGGCATCTCGATGCCGGCATCGACCGGCGCTTTCTCAACGATCTCGCCGAGATTCGCCTTGCCGTCGAGCCTCGCGCCGCCGCGCTCGCCGCTGGCCGACGCTCGGAGGCCGATATCGCCGAACTGCACCGGAGCATGGAGCGGATGCGGCGCGAGGCCTCGGACTCCGTTGGCTTTGCCGATGGCGATCTTGCCCTGCATCTGGCGGTCGCCAACGCCTCCGGCAATCTGTTCATGCGCTCGATCGGCAATGTCATCGAGGCGGCGTTGCGCGCCTCGTTCCTGCTCAGCGCGCCGGTGGAAACGCAGGACCGCGAGACGGTTCTGCTGTGGCACCAGCGCATTGTCGATGCCATCGAGAACGGCGATGCGGAGGCGGCGACCGTCGCCATGGTCGAAGTGATCCACAATGGATTGCGGCGTCATGAGGGGGTTCCAGCAGCGCCCGGCGTTGTGCCTGCGACATCAGCGGCAGCCGAGTCCGGAGAGCCATCATGAGCCCGCTTCGCGTCGCCATCGTCGGCTTCGGCAAGATCGCGCGCGACCAGCACGTGCCGGCGATTGCTGCGACGGACGGTGTGGAGCTGGTTGCTGTCGCCAGCCGCAACGCCTCGCTTCCCGGCGTGCCGCATACCGCGACGCTCGATGAATTGCTGCGTGACGGCCCTCCGATCGACGCGGTGGCGCTGTGCACCCCGCCGCAGGTTCGCCACGCGCAGGCCGCGATGGCGCTTGCCGCCGGAAAGCACGTGATGCTGGAAAAGCCGCCGGGCGCGACGGTCGCCGAAATCACGCCGCTCGCGACCGCCGCAAGGGCCGCGCAATGCACGCTGTTCGCCACGTGGCACTCGCGGTACGCGCCGGCCGTCGAGCCGGCGCGGCAATTGCTGGCCGGCCGGAAGGTCACATCAGTCAAAATTACCTGGAAGGAAGACGTGCGGGTCTGGCATCCGGGGCAGGCCTGGATCTTTGAGCCGGGCGGGCTCGGCGTGTTCGACCCCGGTATCAACGCGCTGTCGATCCTGACGCGGATCTTGCCGCAGCCATTATTCGTGACGTCGGCCGACCTCGCATTCCCCGCCAACCGCGATGCGCCGATTGCCGCTACCCTTGCGCTCGGCGATGCGCAGGGGTTGAAGATCATCGCCGAATTCGACTTCCGCCAGACCGGCCCGCAGAGCTGGGACATCGATCTCGAGACCGACGGCGGCCCGGTCACGCTGTCCATGGGTGGCGCGCGATTGCGGGCAGGGGGCAAGCAACTCGTCGATGCTCCAGACGCCGAATATGCCGGGCTCTATCGCCGCTTCCGCGAACTCTGCGCAACCGGCGAGGCCGACGTCGATCTCACGCCGCTCCAGCTCGTCGCCGATGCGTTCCTGCTGGGGCGACGCCGCATCGTCGAGCCGTTCGAGGACGAGCCATGAATACGCCGTCTGTTCCTCGCGTGACGCGTTCCCGCTTCGGTGTGCTGCCTGACGGTAGCGACGTCGAACGCATCGTCCTACATGTGGCCGGCGGCCTGGAAGCCGGTATCATCACCTATGGCGCGTCGCTGCAGGCATTGCTGGTGCCGGATGCCGCCGGACGCCGCGACGACGTCGTGCTCGGTCATGACGCATTCCAGGGATATCTCGCCCGGCGGCAGTTCTTCGGTGCAACCGTCGGGCGCTATGCCAACCGCATCGCCGGCGCGCGTTTCACGCTCGACGGCGCCGAGGTGCAACTCGCGGCGAATAACGGGGCCAATGCGTTGCATGGCGGGCTGGAAGGCTTTGATCGCCGCAACTGGCGGATTGTCGCGATCGAGGATGGCGATCGTCCGGCCGTGACGCTGGCGTATACCAGCGCCGATGGCGAGGAGGGCTATCCCGGCACGCTGGACGTGGAGGTGACCTGGCGTCTTGCCGGGCCGATGGAGCTTCGGCTCGACATGACGGCGCGGACCGATCGCCCCACCGTGGTCAATCTCACCAATCACAGCTTTTTCAATCTGGCCGGCGCGCGCTCGGGCCGCAGCATTCTCGATCATCACCTTACTGTCGCCGCGGATCATTTCCTCGCCATCGATGCCGGCGCGATCCCGCTGCCGCAGCCACCCAGCGCGGTCGCAGATACGCCGTTCGACTTCCAGGCCGGCGTCGAGGTCGGCGCACGGATTCGCAACGACCATCCGCAGCTTCGGGTTGGCCGTGGCTATGACCATAATTTCTGTCTCGGCCCGGCAAGCGGCGAGCCTCGGTTCGCCGCGCGGCTCGCTGAGCCGGCGTCCGGCCGCGTACTCGAACTGTTCACTAATCAACCCGGCCTGCAGGTCTATTCCGGAAACTTCCTCGACGGCTCCACCGCCGGAAAGGGCGGTCGCCTCTATCGGCAGTCCGATGCCATGTGCCTCGAACCGCACGCCTGGCCCAATACGCCCAATCGGCCCGACTTCCCGACCGCACGGCTTTCGCCGGGTGAAGTCTATCGCCACACCACGCGGTACCGCTTCACGCATGCGGTTCAGGGCGCAATCGAGACACAATCCGCGGTAGAGTCGCCTGGGGGAGCGGGGCGATGAGCGGCGACTGCGAAATGGAAGAGGTGCCGACCACCGTTCTCTGCAGCGAGCGGTGCCATCTTGGCGAGGGCCCGACCTACGACGCCGCTACCGATACGGCCTGGTGGTTCGACATCGTCGAACGCCGGCTGTTCGAGGCGCGGCTCGGCACAGGGCAAACCACCATCCATTCGCTCGAGGTGATGGGCAGCGCGCTTGGTCGGATCGACGCGCATCGCCAACTCCTCGTCGCCGACGACGGCCTCTATATCCGCGACACGGCGGGTGGGCGGATGACGCTGTACCGTCCGCTCGAAGCCGACAATACCGCAACGCGTTCGAACGATGCCCGGGTTCATCCGTCCGGCACCTTCTGGATCGGCACCATGGGCCGGCAGGCCGAGCGGGGGCTGGGTGCCATCTATGCGCTGCATCGTGGCGAGCTGTCGCGCCTCTACGACCACGTCACGATCCCGAACGCGATCTGCTTCTCGCCGGACGGCTCCATCGGCTATTTCGCCGACACCGGTAAGAATACGCTGTTCCGGGTCGATCTCGATGCGGCGACCGGCCTGCCGCGCGGCGAGCCGGTGGCGCTGGTCACCCGGCGGGGCGGTGGCGGCATCGACGGCGCGGTGGTCGATGCCGACGGGCTGATCTGGAATGCGCGTTGGGGCGGCGGCTGCATCGATGTCTATAGTCCGCAGGGCGAACACCTGCGCAGCCTGCGCGTCCCGGCACGGCAGTCGAGCTGCCCCGCTTTTGTCGGGCGGGATCTCTCACGTCTGCTCGTTACCTCGGCCTGGCAGGGGATGGCGGAGGATGCGAAACGCGCCGATCCCGATCACGGCCGCACCTTCGTGCTCGATGTCGCCGCGCGTGGCCGCGCCGAACCAGACATTAAACTTGCGACGGGTTGATGGAGGAAGACGAGGCGCGCACAAACGCGCGAGAGCCGACTGAATTTCAAGAGCCGCATTCAGCGGTCTGACGATCCAGGAACCACAGATACTCGATATCAAGGGAGTGAAGCATGACTAGTTTGAAGACCACATTGTCGGCCGTTGCGCTGGCAGCAACGATGGCCGCAACTGCGGTAACCGGCGCTTTCGCCCAGAGCAAGGGAACCGTCGGCATCGCCATGCCGACCAAATCCTCCGCACGCTGGATCGACGACGGCAACAACATCGTCAAAATCCTGAAGGAACGCGGCTACGGCACCGACCTGCAATATGCCGAGGACGACATTCCAAACCAGCTCTCGCAGGTCGAGAACATGGTGACCAAGGGCGCCAAGGTGCTGGTGATCGCGGCGATCGACGGCACCACGCTGTCCGACGTATTGAAGCAGGCCAAGGCCAAGGGCATCACGGTCATCGCCTATGACCGGTTGATCCGCGACACGCCCAATGTCGACTACTACGCCACGTTCGACAATTTCCAGGTCGGCGTGCTGCAGGCGCAGTCGATCGAGAAGGGGCTCGGGCTGAAGGAAGGCAAGGGGCCGTTCAACATTGAATTGTTCGGCGGCTCGCCGGACGACAACAACGCCTACTTCTTCTACAATGGCTCGATGTCGGTGCTGCAGCCCTATATCGACAGCGGCAAGCTGGTGATCGGCAGCGGCCAGAAGGGCATGGACAAGGTCTCGACCCTGCGCTGGGATGGCGCCACCGCCCAGGCGCGCATGGACAACCTCTTGAGCGCGTTCTATGGCCGCAAGCGGGTCGATGCCGTGCTCTCTCCCTATGATGGCCTCTCCATCGGCATTCTCTCTTCGCTGAAGGGCGTCGGCTATGGCAGCGGCAATATGCCGATGCCGATCGTCTCCGGCCAGGATGCCGAGGTGCCGTCGATCAAGTCGATGCAGCGCGGCGAGCAGTATTCGACCATCTTCAAGGACACCCGCGATCTCGCCCGCGTCACCGCCGACATGGTGGACGCCTCGCTCAGCGGCAAGGAAGTGACCGTCAACGACACCAAGACCTACAACAACGGTGTCAAGGTGGTGCCTTCCTATCTCCTGAAGCCTGTTGTCGTCGACAAGAGCAACTGGGAGAAGGTGCTGATCGACAGCGGCTACTACAAGCGTTCGCAGTTCGATTGACAGGCGATAGCGGCGGCGCCGGCGATTACCGGCGCCGCCACCTGCCGGTGTGCGATCGCAGCGAGGTGGATCAGATGATGGACGTGATGATGCGATGACCGCAATTCTCGAAATGCGCGGCGTGAGCAAGAGCTTTTCCGGCGTGCAGGCCTTGCGCGACGTCAACTTCACGGTGGAGGCGGGGCAGATCCATGCGCTGGTCGGCGAGAACGGCGCCGGCAAGTCGACCTTGATGAAGGTTCTCAGCGGCGTCTATCCCCATGGCGACTACGAAGGCAGCATCATCTTCGACGGCGAGGAGCGGCACTTTCGCGACGTCAACGATTCCGAGGCGCTGGGCATCATCATCATCCATCAGGAACTGGCGCTAATCCCGCTGATGTCGATCGCGGAGAACATTTTTCTCTCGCATCCGCCGTCGCGCCTTGGCGTGATCGACCGCGACACGGTCTATCGCCGGACCAAGGAATTGCTCGCCCAGGTCGGCCTCACCGAGATGCCCGATACGCTGGTGACGGACCTCGGCGTCGGCAAGCAGCAACTGGTTGAGATCGCCAAGGCCTTGTCCAAGAGGGTGCGACTATTGATCCTCGACGAGCCGACCGCCAGTCTGAACGAGAACGACAGCGCGGCATTGCTGGATCGTCTGCTTGCCTTCCGCGCCCAGGGCATCGCCTCGATCCTGATCTCGCACAAATTGTCGGAGGTCGCCCGCGTCGCCGACCGGATCACGGTGCTGCGTGACGGCCGCACCGTCGACAGCATCGATTGCCGGGCCGAGCCGGTGGAAGAGGACCGGATCATCCGCAGCATGGTCGATCGCGACCTTGCCCACCGCTTTCCGCAACGTACGGCCACGATCGGCGCACCGGTCTTCGCGGTGCAGGACTGGACGGTGCATCATCCGCAGCACAGGGAACGCCGCGTGATCAAGGGCGTCGATTTCGAGGTCCGGCGCGGCGAGGTGGTCGGGATCGCCGGGCTGATGGGCGCCGGCCGCACCGAATTCGCCATGAGCCTGTTCGGCCGCGCCTGGGGAGATCGGATCAGCGGCCGCGTCTGGCTCGATGGCAGGGAAGTCAACCTGTCTGATGTGGCGGCGGCGATCGATGCCGGCCTCGCTTACGTCACCGAGGATCGCAAGCAGCTCGGCCTGATCCTGGACAGCGACGTCCGCAAGAACATCACGCTGGCTAGCCTCGGCCGCGTGGCGCGGCACGGCATGATCGATGACATGTCCGAGCTGCGCGTTGCGAGCGACTACCGCAACCGGATGCGGATCAGGTGTTCCGATGTCTATCAGGAGACCGGCCAGCTCTCCGGCGGCAACCAGCAGAAGGTGGTGCTGTCGAAATGGCTGATGACCGATCCGAAAGTATTAATCCTCGACGAGCCGACGCGCGGCATCGATGTCGGGGCAAAATACGAAATCTATTGTATCATCAACGAGCTGGCCGAGGCGGGCAAGGGGGTGGTGATGATCTCGTCGGAAATGCCGGAACTGCTCGGCGTCTGCGACCGCATCTGCGTGATGAATGACGGCGCCTTTGTCGGAGAATTCACCGCCGCCGAGGCCACCCAGGAAAGGATCATGCGCGCCATCATGCGCAACAAGGAAATGGACAGGAAGGTACTTTTGGGAGATTTGCGGCCATGACCGACAAGGCGGTTGCGCTGCCCGGGCACGCCGGCTTCATCAAGAACAATCTGCGCAATTACGGCATGCTGCTGTCGCTGTTTGCGATCATGCTGTTCTTCCAGGTCATGACCGACGGCACGCTGCTGCAGCCGCTGAACCTGACCAATCTGGTGCTGCAGAACAGCTACATCGTGATCATGGCGCTCGGCATGCTGCTGATCATCGTCACCGGCCATATTGACCTGTCGGTCGGCTCGGTCGCGGGCTTTGTCGGCGCCGTCGCCGCGGTGCTGATGGTGCGCTATCACGTCGCCTATCCGCTGGCCTTCGTCGCCTGCCTGCTGGTTGGTGCGCTGATCGGCGCCGCGCAGGGTTATTGGGTCGCCTATTTCAAGATCCCGTCCTTTATCGTGACGCTGGCCGGCATGCTGGTGTTCAAGGGCTTGGCGCTTGCCATCCTGCAGGGGCAGTCGGTCGGGCCGTTTCCGCCGACCTTCCAGAAACTGTCCTCGGGCTTTATTCCCGAACTGTTTCGCGGCACCGGTACGCTTTATCCGACATCGCTGCTGATCGGCGCCGTATTGGCGGTGGCTTTGGTCTACACCAGCGCGAAGGGCCGGGCGCGGCAGGCGTCGCATGGTATCGAGGTCGAGCCGTTTGGCTTCTTCGTCGCCAAGAGCGCGGTGCTGTTCGCCGCGATCGTGTTCTTTGCCGGCCTGATCGCCTCGCATCGCGGCCTGCCGAACGTATTGGTGATCATGACGGCGCTGATCGCGCTCTATGGCTTTGTCACCACCCGCACGGTGATCGGCCGCCACATCTACGCCATCGGCGGCAACGCCAGGGCCGCCAGCCTGTCCGGCATCAAGACCGAACGGCTGACGTTTCTGACCTTCGTCAACATGGGGGTGCTGGCCGCATTGGCTGGGCTCGTGTTCGCCGCGCGGCTCAATACGGCGACGCCGAAAGCTGGCGCCGGCTTCGAACTCGACGTCATCGCGGCCTGCTTCATCGGCGGCGCGTCGGCCTATGGCGGCGTCGGCCGGGTCGGCGGCGCGGTGATCGGGGCCATGATCATGGGGGTGATGAACAACGGCATGTCCATCCTCGGCATCGGCATCGACTATCAGCAGGTGATCAAGGGGCTGGTGCTGCTCGGCGCCGTCTGCCTCGACGTCTACAACCAGCGGCGATAGGGCAGGATGAGCGCAGATTGGGCCGTGAAGACGGGCCATTTGGTGCCCGAATCCTACTTTGCATGGGGTTGTTTTCGATATTTTGATTCTGGTGCGCCGGCACGTCAGTCCTGCAATGGCCAGCGGCCGATGACCCGAAACCGCGCGTTCGGGCTTTCCTGGCGGCACAGGGCAATCGCGTCGATCGCGAGCGGCCCGATGCCCGTCGCCGCAAACCGCTCGCGCAGCATCGCCACCACCGGCTCGCGCCGTTCTGCGGGAAGCCGTCCCGTCAGCGTCATGTGGAAGCGAAATTCTTCGAAGACGTAAGGGTAGCCCCAGCGGTCGAGATAGTCGCGCTGTCGCGGCGTCAGCCTGTCGGGCTTTCGCCGCGCGCGATCTTCGGGGCTGAGCGGGGCGCGGAACGGATCGAATGCTTTGGTCGCCTCGGCGGCAAGCAGTTCGAGCTCTGCCGACGGTTCGGCCGGAATCACCGCGATGAAACCGCTGATCGAATCGACGACCGGTTGGATCACTGGCACGGGGCGGGCCAGATCGGCGAACAATTCGCATGCCGCGGCAAGCCGCGCTTCGGCCTTGCCGTCGGCCAGCGCCATCGGCGCCTTCAGCGTGGCGTGAAAGCCGTATTTGCGGGGATCCTGCGTCAGGTCGCGCCAGTCCGATGGCAGCCCATCTGGAAAGGGCAGGTCTTCGCCGCCATAGGCGTCGTAACCGAGCAGCGACGCACCGAATTGGTCGAGCGCGCTGCCGGGCGCGCCGGTGTAATAGATTGCGTAACGGGGATAGTTTGCCATCGCGCCAGAATAGGGCCGTCTTACGCGGCTGCAACTACCTTGCGGGAAGCGGCGGAGGAACGGATGAGACGGTTCGCTTCCGTCAGGTTCACCAGACGGCCCGCGGCAACGACCGCGACTACGCGTGGCCGCAGCGGCGCCGTGTCATCGACGAGAATGATGTCGGCGCGCTGCCCCGCGGCGAGGGTGCCTCGATCGGCGAGGCCGGCGGCGCGCGCCGGCGCCGAAGAGATCAATTGCCACGCCTCGGCCAGCGGCAGCACGCCGTCGGCTGCAAGCCGGAAGGCCGCCAGCAGCGGCGCCGGATAGTAATAGTCCGACGCCAGCACCGAACACAGGCCCTTGGCGATCATGTCGGAGGCCCTGGTCCAGCCAGTGTGGCTGCCGCCGCGCACGACATTGGGCGCGCCGAACACGATGAAGTCGCCGGCTTCGGCGGCGGCGCGGGCGGTTTCCTCGTTGACCGGAAATTCGGCGATGGCAACGCCCTGCGCACGAAAGGCCTGCCGCATCGCCGGGCTGTCATCGTCATGCGAGAGCATCCGGACATCAGCCGCGCGCGCCACCTCGGCCAGCCGGGCGATCGAAGCCGGTACGTCATGGCCGCGGGTGACCACGCTTTGCACCAGGCGGTCGAACGCCTCATTGGTGAGCCCCGTGCGCTCGACCATCCGGCTGCGCTTCAGCGGCTTGGCGAGGCTGGCGACGGTCGAGTCCATATGGTCGTTGAACGCGAACAGGTCGACGCGGCCTTCCGACAACCAGTCGACGATTTCGCTTTCCGCGTCGAGATTGTAGGTCTCGTGGCGCAGATGGAAGCGGGTGTCGGCGGCGAGCTGCGGCCGCATCTGCTCGATCGCCTCCAGCAATTTTCGTGCATTGTCGGCGCTGCGCAGGCCGGGCTCCCACGACCAGGTCGTGGCGTGATAGACGGTGGTGATGCCGTTGCTGACCGCCTGCCGGTCGCTGTCGATCAGTGCGACGTCGATCGGAAAATCGACCCCGGGGCGCGGCATCATCTGCCGCTCGAAGGCGTCGCCATGCAGATCGACGATGCCCGGGAGCACCAGCAGGCCGCCGGCATCGATGCCGGGCGAGCCCTGGCTGTTGTCCGTACCCACGGCGACGATCTCGCGGCCGGCAATCCGCAACGTGGTTTCTGATATCTCATGGCCGAGCAGCGCCCGGCCACCTTCGATGAACAATTCTGTCACGATGCGGCACTCTGGTTGAATTGGGTTCGGCCCGATGTGGCCGCGGCTTCGTACTTCTCGAGGAAGCCCTCGACATCGAGCTTGCGGAAATCGGGCAGGGCGCGGCGAAGCGTCTCATGGTCCCAGTCCCACCATGCAAGCTCCGCGAGCCTCCCGGCAACGGATTCGGGAAACCGCCGCTTGATCGGCCGGGCCGGGTTGCCTGCAACGATGGTGTAGGCGGGGACATCCTTGGTCACGATGGCGCCGGCCGCGACCACCGCGCCGGTGCCGATCGAGCGGCCGGGCAGGATCGACCGCGCCGTGGCCGATCCAGACGTCATGGCCGATATGGACGTGATGCTCGCGCCGCCATGCAAAGAATTCGGCGTCGTCGCTCTCGCCTGGAAAATAGCTGCTGGCGCGATAGGTGAAATGCGCCTGCGAGGCCCGGTGCATGGGATGATTGCCCGGATTGATCCGCGTCATCGCCGCGATCGAGCAGAATTTGCCGATCGTGGTGTAGGTGATCTGCGCGTCGTTCACGACGTAGGAATAATCGGCCATCGCGACTTCGAGCAGGATGGTCCGGGCGCCGACTTCGGTATAGGCGCCGAGCTGACAGCCGCGTACCGATGCGGTCGGGTCGACGGTCGGTTCGGCGGAAAGCATTTTTCCGGCCATGGAGCATCCATCAATCGAGGGAAAGTCGCGCTCGTCTTCGATGCGCTTGATGACACTATCATGACGGATGCGTGACGCGAGCGGCGGCTGTGGACGAATGCCGCACCGCAGTAGTCCTGTCACACAACTGTTAGATCGAGCCGCTAGCGATGCTCCACGACAGGAATTCTGGAGCAGTGCATGCTGGTGGTAGAAGGTTTGACATGCCGGTTTGGCACCAAAGCCGCGGTGGACAACGCGTCATTTTCGATTCAGCCCGGCAGCTTCGTCGGTGTGATCGGGCGCTCGGGCGCCGGCAAGTCCACGCTGCTTCGGATGATCAACCGCCTCGCCGAACCTTCCGAAGGGCGCATCCTGTTCGAAGGCGTCGATGTGACCGCGTTGCGCGGCAAGGATTTGCGGCAGTGGCGCGCGCGCTCGGCGATGATCTTCCAGCAGTTCAACCTGGTCGGACGGCTCGACGTCCTCACCAATGTGCTGATGGGGCGGCTGGCGGAAATCCCGTCCTGGCGCTCGCTGACGCAGCTCTGGCCGGAAGAGGACAGGGCGCTGGCGATGTCGGCGCTGGAACAGTTCGATATGGCTGCCATCGCCGCCCAGCGCGCCGACCAGCTTTCCGGCGGCCAGCAGCAGCGCGTCGCGATCGCACGCGCGCTGGTGCAGGAGCCCGACATTATTCTTGCCGATGAGCCGATCGCTTCGCTCGACCCGCGCAACACGCGGATCGTGATGGACGCACTGCTGCGCATCAACAAGCACTTCGGCATCACCGTAATCTGCAACCTGCACTCGCTCGACCTGGCGCGAAGCTATTGCGACCGGCTGATCGGCATGGCCGCGGGGCGGGTGGTGTTCGATGGCGCGCCTGAGTCGCTGACAGACCATATCGCACGCGAACTCTACGATCTCGAAGCCGACGATGTCATGGGTACCGCGCCAGTGCCGGCACCAAGTGGCGCGGCGATGCCTGAACTCGGCACGGCGGCCGCAGCCTGAGTATCATTTCCGTACTGCGTACCCGGTTGCAAACCTGCAATCGTCCAAGAGGCGTAACCACAACAAGAGGGCTCACCATGATTACCCGTCGTATCGTTCTGGCCGGCGCAGCCGCGCTGGCATTCACCGCTTCCGCCTCGGCGCAGGATTGGAAGAGCAAATATCCGGAACTGACGTTTGCGGTGGTGCCGGCCGAGAACGCCTCGGGCGTGACGGAGCGCTGGACGCCGTTCGTCGCCTATCTCTCCAAGGAGCTCGGCGTCAAGGTCACGCTGCGCATCGCCAATGACTACGCCGCCGTGATCGAAGGCCAGCGCGCCGGCAACATCCATATCGCCAGCTACGGCTCGGCATCGTTCGCCCGCGCCCGGCTGACCGGCGTCAAGACCGATGCCTTCGCCAACGACATCAATGCGGACGGTTCGACCGGCTACTACTCCATGTTCTTCGTCAAGGCGTCGAGCCCCTACAAGAACATCGATCAGCTGAAGGGCAAGAACCTCGGCCTGGTCGATCCGAACTCGACCTCGGGCAACAACGTGCCGCGCTTCGAACTCGACAAGCTCGGCATCTCCGACGCCGACGGCTATTTCGGCAAGGTCGTCTTCACCGGCAGCCACGAGAACGCCATGCTGGCGCTGTCGCAGGGCACCGTCGACGTCGCCGCCAACCAGTGGACCAACGACGACGATTCGACGCTGGCCCAGATGCTGCACAAGGGCATGCTGAAGAACGCCGACGGGTCGGCGATGAAGAAGGACGATTTCCGGATCATCCACAAATCGGCCCCGATCATCAACGGACCCTACGCCTATAATTCGGACCTTCCGGCCGACCTAAAGGCGGCCATCGCCAAGGCCTTCACCGAAGCGCCGACCAAGGACAAAGCCGCGTTCGATCGCCTGTCCGACGGCCAGAAGAAGGGCTTCCATCCGGCCACGACCAAGGACTGGGATGGCACGATCGAATTGATCAAGTTCGTCGATGCGTTGCGTAAAAAGAAGGCGTCCTGATCAATAGACCTGGACGAGTCTGGCCGGGTCCAAGCGACCCGGCCTTTTTTCTGCTAACACCCGTTCCGTTTAACTCGTTCCGTTTAATCCTGGGCACAGTGATCCCGATGGCGAATGCCATATCCATCCTTCCGAACCAGCAACTTGCGGTGCTCAACGATACCTATCGCAAGGCAGTCGCGCGCAAGCGTTTGAAGGTGACATTGGCGGCGGTGGTATTCTTCGCCGCGTTGATTGTCGCAGCGATCGGCGCGGAAGTGAATCTGCGTACGCTCTTCAGCTATTTCGGCAACTTCGTCAGCTATTTCGACCGTATCCTTACCCTGGAAGACGGCACGCGGGTATGGACCAATTTCGGTGAATGGTTCTGGGGCTGGCAGAAGTGGCTCAAGATGCTGGGCGAAACCATTCTGATCAGCTATGTCGGCACCCTGACCGGCGCGGTCCTTGCCTTTGTGCTGAATTTCTTCGCCGCGCAGAACACTTCGCCCGCGCCATGGCTGCGGTTCGTCGTCCGTCGTCTCCTCGAATTCGCCCGCACCGTTCCCGGCATCGTATTCGCGCTGATTTTCGTCATCGCCTTCGGCCTCGGGCCGATGGCGGGCGTACTGGCTATCGCGCTGCATTCCGCCGGTGCGCTCGGAAAGCTGTTCTCCGAGATCGTCGAGAACGCCGACATGAAACCGGTCGAGGGTGTGCGTTCGACCGGCGCAAGCTGGCTCTCCTGCATGCGGTTTGCCGTGTTGCCGCAGGTCACAGCCGGCTATGCCAGCTACGCGCTGCTGCGCTTTGAGATCAATGTCCGCGAGGCGTCAGTAATGGGATTTGTCGGCGCTGGCGGCATCGGGCAGGAGCTCGTCGTCGCGATCCGCAAGTTCTATTACTCCGACGTCAGCGCGATCCTGCGTCACCATCATCATCACCGTCTTCGTCATCGATATCACGACCGGCTGGCTGCGCGGAAGACTGTTCGGCAAGGAGGCACGCGCATGAGCCAGTTGCCGAAACCGGATACCGACGCACTCCGAACCAAATACCCTGATGTCTTCGACCGCCGCCGCATCGGCGCGCCTCGCCATGCCGGCGACGATTTGGGCTGTGTTCGCAATCTTCGTGTTCGGGCTGGTCGATCTGGGTTTTTCGCCGGCCAAGCTGGTGTCGGGCCTGAGCCAGCTCGGCTGGATCACGGTGATGATGATTCCGCCCGATCCCGGCTCCTCGCTGCCGGCCTATCTTGCAGCCCTCGGTGAGACGCTGTCGATCGCGCTGCTGGGCACGACCCTGGCGGCCGTGGCCGCGCTGCCGGTCAGCCTGCTGGCGGCGCGGAACATCATTCCTTCGAACCTGCTTCGCTTTCCGGTACGCCGGTTCCTCGATTCGATCCGCGGCGTCGATACGCTGATCTGGGCGCTGGTGTGGATCAACGTCGTCGGCCTCGGCCCGTTTGCCGGCGTGCTGGCGATTGCGCTGTCCGATTTCGGGGCGTTCGGCAAATTGTTTTCCGAGGCGATCGAGGCCGCCGACAGGAAGCAGGTCGAGGGCATCAGGGCTTCCGGCGGCAACGCGCTGCATGAAATACGCTTCGGCCTGATGCCCCAGGTGCTGCCTGTTATCGCGGGGCAGGTGCTCTATTTCATCGAATCGAATACGCGCTCGGCCACGATCATCGGTATCGTCGGTGCGGGTGGTATCGGTCTGCAGCTAGCCGAGCAGATTCGCGTGCTGGAGTGGCAGAAGGTCTCGTTCCTGATCCTGATGATTCTGGTTGCCGTCGCCGCGATCGACTGGATCTCGGGCAAATTGCGTTTTGCCATCATCGGACAGCGCGCGCTGGCATAGTTGCTCCGTAGATTCCGTTGGCTTTTCTCACCCTACAATCCATTCTCCACCAAGAACTCGACGCGCTCCGCGGCAAAGCGCGAGCGCTTGGTCGTCAGCGGCCTGCCATCCGTATCGACGTCGGTGCTGTCGACCACGAGCACGGGCCGGCCCAGCGCGAGGTCCAGCCGCGCGGCGTCGGTTGCGTCCACGATACCGGCGGTGATCCGGGTCGACGCGCGGCGAAAATCCCGGATGCCATAATGCGCCACCAGCTTGGTCATTGAGCGCACATTGGCGAACACCTTCCCGGCGTCGGGGAAGCGTTCGGCCGAAAGCCAGGTGGTGCTGACGCAGATCGGCGTGCGGTCGGCGAGCCGCACCGATTCGATCCGGATCAGGGGCGCTCCGGTCTTCAGTCCGAGTTCCCGCGCCAGCTCGCGCGTGGCGGCTTCCTCGGTGGCATCGATGAATTGGCCGCGCGGCTCCCGGCCGCCGGCCCCGACGATTTCGGAAAACCGCGTTCGCGAGCGCAGCGGATAGGCGAGGCGCCGGGTCTCGACATAGGTGCCGCTGCCGCGCTCGGCGCGCACCAAGCCGCGTTCGGCGAGCGTGGCGAGCGCCCGGCGAACGGTGTGACGGTTGACCCGGTAGGTCTCGGCGATCTCCATCTCGCCCGGCAGCTTTTCGCCGGCAACGAAGCGGCCGTCGGCGATGCCGCGCTCGATGCCGTCGGCGACCTGTCGCCACAGTGCGACGCCGGAGGGTGAGTCCTGGATGCTCATGGCGTAAAGCGAGCCATTTGGAAAAATCACCTCGTTGTCACGAAATCGTCATGGCGCTTCATTATCAAGTTGTCTAGTATCATAGACAACTTGATTCCGGCAAGGCCGATATGATCGTGAGCGACGAAAGCATGGAAGACAAGGGCGGCGGGCAGGCGCGGCGCAAGGCTGTGATGGCGGTGCTGGCTCATTCCGCAACGGCCGACATCGCGGGGCATCTCGCGAGGATCGCGCTGCCGGCGCACGAAGACCTGCGTGAGCCCGAGAATGGGCTCGTCATGGTGCGCGGCCGCGTCGGCGGCGACGGCGCGCCGTTCAATCTCGGCGAGGCGACGGTGTCGCGTGCCGCGGTGCGGCTGTCGACCGGCGAGGTCGGCTTTGGCTACACGCTGGGCCGCGACCGGGAAAAGGCCAGGCTGATCGCGCTGTGCGATGCCATGGTGCAGTCAGCCGAGCTGGCCGGCGCGATCGAAACCCGGGTCGTCGCACCGCTGCGTGCGGCGATGATCGAAAGGCAAAGCCGCAAGGTCGCGGAGGCCGCGGCAACACGGGTCGATTTCTACACACTGGTACGGGGCGAGGGCTGACATGACGAGCGTTGCCGAATTGCCCGCTGGATTTGCCGACAAGGTATTGTCGGCGCAATCGGTCTTCCGTTCCGTGATGGATGCGATGGCGCGTCCCGGTAGCGTTCAACGCATCCAGCCTGCAGCGGGCGCACCGGGTGCGATGATGCGCGGCGCCGCGGCAATCGCGCTGACCTTGTTCGATCATGATACGCCGGTCTGGCTCGACGGCCGCATGTCGGCGACAGCTGACGTCGCCAAGTGGCTCAAGTTTCACACCAGCGCGCCGGTCGTTGCGGATTTGTCGATCGCCAGTTTCGCGCTGATAGGCGATCCGCAGGGCCTGCCGGCGCTCGATCGCTTCGCGTTCGGCAGCAATGAATATCCGGACCGTTCAACGACGCTGATCCTGCAGGTCGAAAGCCTGACGGATGGCCCCGTGGTCGAGCTGCGGGGCCCCGGCATCGACGGCTCGGCGGCGCTGTGCGCTTCAATCCAGCCGCGCGATCTGTTCGAGCGCCTGGCCATAAACGCCACGCTGTTTCCGCGCGGCATCGATGTCGTGTTGGTTCATGACGATTCCGTCGTCGCCATGCCACGCACGACGCGGCTCGTGAGGGGAGGCTGACCATGTATGTTGCCGTCAAGGGAGGCGAGCGCGCTATCGAGAACGCCCATCGCCTGCTGGCGCATGAGCGCCGTGGCGACCGCGATGTACCCGAACTGTCACTGGCCCAGATATCCGAGCAGCTTTCGCTCGGCGTCGACCGCGTCATGACCGAAGGCTCGCTGTACGACCGTGAACTCGCAGCGCTCGCCATCAAGCAGGCGCGCGGCGACCTGATCGAGGCGATCTTTCTGGTGCGCGCGTTTCGCGCCACGCTGCCGCGCTTTGGCGCGACCGAACCGGTCGACACCGGCGCGATGCAGGTGCGGCGCCGGGTTTCCTCGACGTTCAAAGATATTCCGGGCGGGCAGATTCTCGGGCCTACCTTCGACTACACCCATCGCCTGCTCGACCCGCAGCTCGCCGAGGGTTTTGCGCCAGAGGCTCCGGCGACAGGGGATGCCTCCGCCGCGGCGACCCCGCGCGTGACCGACATTTTGGGTCGTGATGGGCTGATCGAGTCGTCGCCGGTAGCGGATGCCGACGCTCCTGTGGGCGATCTGACGCGCGAGCCGCTCAATTTCCCGGCCGACCGCGATCTGCGCCTGCAAAATCTGGCGCGCGCCGACGAGGGCTTTCTGCTGGCGCTCGGATATTCCTCGCAGCGCGGCTATGGCCGCAACCACCCCTTTGCCGGCGAGATCAGGTTCGGCGAGGTGGAGGTTGAATTCATGGCCGAGGATGCGGGCTTTGCCGTTCCGCTCGGTTCGGTCGCGCTGACCGAATGCCAGATGGTCAACCAGTTCAAGGGATCGGCGACCGAAGCGCCGTGTTTTACGCGCGGCTATGGTCTCGCGTTCGGGCAAAGCGAGCGCAAGACCATGTCGATGGCGCTGGTCGATCGTAGCCTGCGCGCCCGCGAGCTCGGCGAGGAAGTGATCGCGCCCGCCCAGGACGAGGAATTTGTGATGTCGCACTCGGACAATGTGCAGGCGACCGGCTTCGTCGAGCATCTCAAGCTGCCGCATTACGTCGACTTCCAGTCCGAACTCGGCCTGCTGCGCAAATTGCGCAAGGAGTTTGCCGAGGCGAACGAGGCGTCGCCGATGCAGGAGGCCGCGGAATGAACGCGCCGGCTTACAATTTCGCCTATCTCGACGAGCAGACGAAGCGGATGATCCGCCGCGCCATCCTCAAGGCGATCGCGATCCCCGGCTATCAGGTGCCGTTCGCCAGCCGCGAGATGCCGATGCCCTATGGCTGGGGCACGGGCGGCGTGCAGGTGACGGCGGCGATCCTCGGGCCTGATGACGTGCTCAAGGTGATCGACCAGGGTTCGGACGACACCACCAACGCGATCTCGATCCGGAAATTCTTCGGGAAGACGGCCGGCGTCGCGACCACCACGTCGACGGCGGATGCCACCGTGATCCAGACCCGGCACCGGATTCCCGAAGCGCCGCTGCATGCGGGGCAGGTGCTGGTCTATCAGGTACCGATCCCGGAGCCGCTGCGGTTTCTGGAGCCGCGCGAGACCGAGACGCGGCGCATGCATGCGCTCGGCGAATATGGCCTGATGCACGTCAAGCTGTATGAGGACATTGCGCGCTTCGGCCATATCGCGACCTCCTATGCCTATCCGGTGAAGGTGAACGCGCGCTATGTGATGGACCCGTCGCCGACGCCGAAATTCGACAATCCGAAGATGGACAATTGTCCGGCGCTGCAACTGTTCGGCGCAGGGCGCGAGAAGCGGATCTACGCGATTCCGCCGCATACGGATGTGGTATCGCTCGATTTCGAGGATCACCCGTTCACGCGCTACCGCTTCGACGCGCCCTGCGCGCTATGCGGCGCCGGCGATTCCTATCTCGACGAAATCGTCACCGACGACAAGGGCGGCCGGATGTTCGTCTGTTCCGATACCGACTATTGCGAATCTCGCCAGTTGGCCGGCCATCGCGGCAGCGAGAGCACGGCGCCGCACAAGGAGAGGGCGCATGGCTGAGCCGCAATACCCCGTGCAGAACGACCAGCCGCTGCTGGTCGCCGAACACCTCGACAAGAATTACGGCCGGTTGATCGCTTGCCGCGATGTATCTTTTTCGCTCTACCCCGGCGAAGTGCTGGCGATCGTCGGCGAGTCTGGATCGGGCAAGTCGACGCTCCTGCAGCTATTGTCGGCGCAGCTCGCGCCGAGCGCCGGCCGCGTGTCATACCGGATGCGCGACGGCGTGTTGCGCGATCTGGCCGCGTTAGGTGAGGCCGAGCGCCGTTTTCTGTTCCGCACCGACTGGGGCTATGTCCATCAGGACCCCGCGCAGGGCCTGCGGATGGCCGTCTCGGCCGGAGCCAATGTCGGCGAACGGCTGATGGCGGTGGGCTGGAATCACTATGGCCGCATCCGCGATACCGCCTCGTCCTGGCTGGAGCGGGTCGAGATCGATACCGCGCGCATCGACGACGCGCCGCGGACCTATTCGGGCGGCATGCGGCAGCGGCTGCAGATCGCGCGCAATCTGGTCACCGAGCCGCGCCTGGTGTTCATGGACGAGCCGACCGGCGGGCTTGACGTATCGGTGCAGGCGCGGCTGCTCGATCTGATGCGCAATCTCGTCAGCGAGCTCGGCCTTGCCGCGATCGTCGTCACCCATGACCTCGCCGTGGCGCGGCTGCTGTCGCATCGCGTGATGGTGATGAAGGGCGGTCGTGTCATCGAGACCGGCCTTACCGACCAGGTGCTCGACGATCCCCGCGAGCCCTACACCCAATTGCTCGTTTCCTCGATTTTGCCGGCATGAGCGCGCCAATGACTGCGATGATCGACATCACCAACGCCGAAAAGACCTTCACCATGCACCTGCAGGGCGGCGTCGAGCTGCCCGTGGTGCGCGGCGTCTCGTTTCATGTCGAGCCGGGCGAATGCGTGGTGCTGTCGGGGCCGTCCGGCGCCGGCAAATCCTCGATCCTGAAAATGATCTTTGGCAATTATCGCTGCGATGGCGGTCGGATCGGCATTCGGCACCAGGGCAGGGTGATCGACCTTGCGACCGCCGAACCGCGGCAGGTGCTCAGCGTGCGCCGCTCGACCATCGGATATGTCAGCCAGTTCCTGCGCGCGGTGCCGCGGGTCGCCACCATCGATGTCGTGGCGGAGCCCCTGATTGCGAACGCAACGGCACGCACGGAAGCCCGCGAGCAGGCGGGCGCGCTGCTGCGCCGCCTCAACATTCCCGAGCGGCTGTGGGCTTTGCCGCCATCGACGTTCTCCGGCGGCGAACAGCAGCGGGTCAACATCGCGCATGGTTTCATCTCCGACCTGCCGATTCTGTTGCTGGATGAACCCACGGCCTCGCTCGATGCGGCCAATCGCGCGGTCGTCGTCGAGTTGATCGAAGAGAAGAAGCGACAGGGCGTAGCGATGGTGGCGATCGTGCACGACGATGAAATTCGCCACCTGATCGCCGACCGGATCGTCGACGTGACCTCATTTGCCGCCGCGGCATGAAGGAAGAGATGTGAGATGACAAGGCAAGAGACCATCCTCGGTAACGCCCGCATCGTGCTGGCCGATCGCGTGATCGAGCGCGGCTGGGTCGCTTTCGCCGATGGCCGCATCGCCGAATACGGCGAGGGAAGTGCGCCGTCAGGCAGCGAGGATGCCGGTGGCGACCTGATCATGCCTGGCTTGATCGAACTGCACACCGACCATCTGGAAATGCACTATGTGCCGCGCCCGAAAGTGTTTTGGGATCCGATCGCGGCCGTGGTTTCCTACGACGGGCAGTTGGCTACCTCGGGCATTACTACCGTGCTGGATTCGCTGCGGGTCTGGCGCGAGGATGGCGCCGAGGAGGTGGACGGCAGGGCAGGCGTGCTGGCGGAGGCGATCACATCCGCGCGCGATGCGAACCTGCTCCGTGCCGATCACTTCCTGCATCTGCGCTGCGAAATTCCGATGCCGAGCGTGGTCGAGGAGGCCAAGGAGCTGGTTGACCGGCCGGACGTGCGGCTGATGTCGCTGATGGACCACACGCCGGGGCAGCGCCAGTTCCGCGACGAGGTCAAGCTGCGCGACTATTATCGCGGCAAGGGGGGCGGCAAGACCGACGCCGAGCTCGATGCGCTGTTCGAAAAGCGCTTCCACTATCAGAAGACGTATGCCGCGGCCAACATGCGCGAAATCGTCGCGCTCGCGCATCAGTATGAAATCCCGCTCGCCAGCCACGATGATACGACGGAAGAAAACGTCGCTGACGCGATCCAGGATCGCGTTTCGGTGGCGGAGTTCCCGACCACGATGCAAGCCGCGCGCGGCTTGCATCAGGCCGGGATCGGCATCCTGATGGGGGCGCCGAACGTGGTCCGGGGCGGCTCGCATTCCGGCAATATCGCCGCCGTCGATCTCGCCCGCGAGGGATTGCTGGATATCCTGTCGTCCGACTACATCCCCTCGAGCCTGCTGATGGCTGCGCTGCAACTGCCGCGACACGTGCCCGTGATCGATCTGGCATCGGCCGTTCGCACGGTGACAAAAACGCCGGCCGAAGCCGTCGGCCTTGCGGACCGTGGCGAGATCGCGGCCGGCAAGCGCGCCGATCTGATCCGGGTGCATGTCGCGCGCGACATTCCGGTGGTGCGCAGCGTCTGGCGGGAGGGGAGGCGGGTCGCATGACGGAGACGCTGACAACCACAGCGGTAGATCAGACCGCCGCGATCGGGCCGGGCCGGCTGGTGCTCGTGGTCGGCCCAAGCGGCGCGGGCAAGGATACGCTGCTCGGCCTTGCCAAGGCAGCCTGTGCCGACGATCGCAACGTAGTATTTCCACGCCGCGTGATTACGCGTGAAGCGTCGGCGTCCGAAGATAACGAAGAGGTCAGCACAGGCACGTTCCAGGAGGCGTTGACGCGTGGCGACTATGCCATGCACTGGGAAGCCCACGGCCACTGCTACGCGCTATCGCGCGCGATCGACGACGAAATCCGCGTCGGGCGAACCATCGTCGCCAACGTATCGCGTACTGTCATTGGCGCAACGCGCCACGCCTATGCCGACGTGGTGGTGGTTTCAATCACGGCGCCGCCAAACGTTCTGGCTGAACGGATTGCGATGCGCGCACGAAGCAGCGACGGCATGGTCGAAAACCGCCTGCGCCGCACGGTCGAGGACGCCTCGGCTGCGCCCGACATCACCATCGTCAATATCAGCAGCGCCGAATATCATGCCCGCCAGCTCGTCCGCGTTATCAAGGGCGAGAAATGGGACGACTAGAGCCCGGTTCTGATTGAATCAGAATCGGGCTCCAGTTTTTATCTTGACGCGTTATATGCGAACCGGCGTCCACTTCGCTCGAAAACGCTATGGAAGGAAACCGGAAATGACCGTCGTCGCGACCATCGAGCAGCTCGAGGCCATCTACGGATTCCCCAACGATGCCTCGACGGTCAAGGTCGCGGACAGGGTCACGCCGGCCTATCGGGCGTTGATGGACAAGTCGCCGTTCGCGGCGCTGGCGACCTCTGGGCCGGAGGGGCTGGACTGCTCGCCGCGCGGCGACCTGCCCGGCTTCGTTCGCATCCACGACGAGAAGACGCTGATGATGCCGGATCGCCGCGGCAACAACCGCTGCGATTCGCTGCGCAACATCGTGCGCGATCCGAGGGTGGCGCTGTTGTTTCTCATTCCGGGCTCCGGCAGCACGCTGCGCATCAACGGCCGCGCGCATGTCTCGGTTGATCCGGATCTGCTGGCGTCGTTCAAGATGGAGGGCAAGGCGCCGCGCACCGTCATCGTCATGACGGTGGAGGAGGTTTACTTCCAGTGCGCGCGCGCCATCGTGCGCGCCGATCTCTGGAATCCCGACAAGCGCGTTGATCCCAGAAGCCTGCCGACGCCCGGCCAGATACTTGCCGAGATGAGCGACAACACCGTCGGCGGCGAGAAATACGATCGGGAATGGCCGGAGCGCGCGCGGCAGACGATGTGGTGATGCGCTGATGTCGCAGCGCGATCTGGCAGCCGATGGTGTCAGGCCTGGCGGATCACCTTTTCCGCGCATTTGAGAAAATTCCGGACCAGCGGGTTGAGAGAATCCCGTCGCCAGCAAACCGCGACGTCGATGGCGTCGTCGGCGTCGAGGAATGGGCGGAACACGACGCCGGTCGGGCATCCGAGCTGGGCGCAGGCGGGAAGGATCGCCATGCCCTCTCCGGCAAGAACGAGGCTGAGCGCCGAGTGCACCGTCTCGACCCGGTTCGCGACCGTCATGCCAACCTGATGCCGCCGGAGCAGCGACGTCACAACGGAGTTCGCCGGGTCTTCGGTAGGCCCGGGCAAACTTATCAGCGGGCGGCCTTGCAGCCTTCTCACCGGAACGGCCGCCGCGCGCGCCAGCTGCGAACCGGCTGGCATGGCCAGCATCAAGCGCTGCTTTCCGATCGTGGAGACCTCAATTTCGCTGTGGCGAATGGCGGGCATGCACAGCGCGACGGTCACGCTATGATCCAACAGCCGTGCCTCCCGCGTCGATGCGCTCAGTTCGATGAACTCCAGGTCAACCTTGGGTAGGGACCTTCGAAGTTCCGGAACCAGCCGCGGCAATACGGCGTAGGCAAGCGCGAACATGTAGCCGACCGACAATCTTCCCCGGCGTCCCGCCGCCACCGCGCGGGCTGCCTCGAAGCCTTCCGCCGTCAGGGCCAGCGCCTCACGCGCGCGCAACAGCAAGGCGCGACCGGCCGCCGTCAGCTCCATCCCCCGCGTGCCGCGACGAAACAGCAGGGTTCCGACTTCCGATTCCAGCTTGCGGATCTGGACCGACAGGGGCGGCTGCGCCATGCGCAGGCGTGCGGCCGCCCGGCCGACGCTGCGTTCTTCTGCGACGGCAACGAAATACCGGAGGCGCCGGAGATCCATTTTTGCCATACCAAGATCGTATGGGTCAGTTGTGCGATGGTATTGGACCTGAAGTCAATGTGAATGTCATCTTTGCTTCGACCCTCGGGGACCTTAGCGCGATGAGCGATGAACTGTGCTTGCTGCCTGCGACCGAACTGCGTATGCGGATCGTCCGCAGGGATGTTTCACCGGTTGAAATTGCGCGTGCCGTTCTTGCGCGTGCCGAGCGATTACAGCCAGAGTTGAACTGCTTCATCACGCTGTGCGGCGACGAGGCCATGGCCGAGGCGAGGAAGGCGGAGCGTGCGGTCGTGGCCGGGGGGGCGCTCGGCCTTCTTCACGGCATTCCTTTCACCGTGAAGGATATCGTCAACACCAAGGGAGTGCGAACGACCTTCGGAGCGGTCCCCTACAAGGACAATGTTCCTGACCACGATGCGGTGGCCGTGGCGCGAATGCGGGCAGAGGGAGCCATCCTCGTGGGCAAGACCACGACGCCGGAGTTCGGCACCAAGTGCCTGACGGATTCGCCGTTGTTCGGCCGCACGCGCAATGCCTGGAGTGCCGCGCGCTCGAGCGGGGGTTCGAGCGGGGGCGCGGCGGTCGCGGTTGCCAGCGGCATCGCGCCCCTTGCGATCGCGACGGATGGCGGCGGCTCGACGCGGATTCCGGCAGCCTGCAACGGCATTGTCGGGTTGAAGCAAAGCAACGGCGTCATTCCCCACAGTCAGGTGCAGGACGCGTTCGGCAACCAGACCTATGTGACGCCTATGACGCGCACCGTCGCAGACACTGCCTTGATGATGCAGGCGATGTCGGGAGAAGACGTTTCCGATCCGTGGTCGATCGGATTCCCGCAGGGGAATTTTGTCGAGGGATCGGCGCCGAACGGCGACCTGCGCGGGCGCAGGATTGCATTCTGCCTCGCGCCGCTCGGGCGGCCGGTTGCAGCCGACGTCGTCGCTGCATTCAAGGTCGCGCTTGCGAGGCTGGAGGCCCTGGGCGCCGAGGTCGAGGAAATGTCCGGCGACGGATTTGAGGTGGAGCCGATCTGGCGCGCCATCAATCACACCGCGTGGCGCGCGCGGTTCGAGAAGCTTGCCGCCGATCATGGCGATGAGCTGAGCGAGACCTTCATGAAGCAGCTGGCGCTGGCCACCAAGGTCGGCGGTGTTGACTATCAGCGGGCGATGTTTGACCGTACGGCTATGTTCCGGCGGATCCAGACATTGCTGCAGAAGGTCGATATGCTCGCGATGCCAACCATCACGCGTACCGCGCTTCCGATCGACCAGGACCTGTTCGGCACGATAGAAATCGACGGCCGGGTATTCAGCGACGTGCGGCCGAGCTGGTTCCCCTGGACGATGCCTTTCAACATGACCGGTCATCCCGCCATCAGTCTGCCCTGCGGCTTTGATGCGGACGGCCTGCCGATCGGCATCCAGTTGGTCGGACAATTCCGTGGAGACGTTGAATTGCTGCGCGTCAGCGCGCTGTTCGAGGCTTCGCAAGATCTTCTCGGCCGGTGGCCGAATCCAGCCGGCTAAGCGACGATGCGGCTGCCACTACACTTGATCGTTAACAAGGGACGGGCCGACAACAAGGGAATTGGGACTTGAGCGTCTTCATTTTCCGCCGCTTTCTGACGCTGGTTGCGACGCTGGTCGGCGCGTCTCTGATTATCTTCCTTGTCCTGGATGCCTTGCCCGGCAATGCCGCGCAGATGCTGATGGGCGCGGATGCCTCGCCTGATGCGGTCCGGGCGCTGACGGTCAAGCTCGGGCTGGATCAACCGCTGCACTATCGGTACGTCCATTGGATCGCGGGGATGCTGACGGGCGATCTCGGCAACAGCTACGCCTATGGCACGCCTGTTGCAGGATTGATTGCAGAGCGGCTCACGCTGACAATTCCATTGGCGATCATGTCGATGTCCATGACGGTCGTGCTGGCCCTGTCCGCTGGAATTTATACGGCGGCAAATCACAACAAGCTCGGCGATGTGGGCGTGATGTCGCTGACGCAGTTCGGTATCGCGCTTCCCAACTTCTGGTTCGCCATCCTGCTGATCCTGCTGTTCTCGGTGAAGCTGCAATGGCTTTCGGCCGGCGGGTTTGCGGGCTGGGACGAAAGCATCATTGCCGGAATCAAGTCGCTGCTGCTGCCCGCGATCTCGCTATCGGTGGTGCAGGCGGCAATCCTCGCGCGGGTCACGCGCTCCGCGGTGCTCGAAGTGCTGCGCGAGGATTTTGTGCGCACCGCGCGCGCCAAGGGCTTGAGCAAGCGCGACGTATTGTGGCGGCACGTGCTGCGCAATGCGATGATCCCGGTCATGACGGTGATGGGCCTGCAATTCGCCAATTTGCTGGCGGGCACGATCGTGATCGAGAACGTGTTCTATCTGCCGGGTCTCGGCCGGTTGATCTTTCAGTCGATCGCCAATCGCGACCTGATCGTGGTGCGCAACTGCGTGATGCTGCTGGCGGCCGTGGTCGTCATCGTCAACTTCGTGGTCGACGTGCTCTATGCCTTCATCGATCCGCGCATCAAGGTACACAACCTATGAGCACCCCGCTGAGCGCCTCGGTCGAGGTTGGGACGACCGCACGCCCGCCGCTCGCGAACGGCTTCTGGCGCCGCGCGATGCGCCATCGCAGCTTCGTTGCGGGCGGCACGCTCAGCTTGATGGTGCTCTGCGCCGCCTTGCTGTCGCTGGTCTGGACGCCGTGGTCGGCCTATGAAATCGACGTCGCCTCCAAGCTGCGGCCGCCGTCGGCCGCGCACTGGCTCGGCACCGACGTGCTTGGCCGCGATATCGTCTCGTTGCTGCTGGTCGGCGCCCGCTCCACCATCATGGTCGGCATCATCGCCGTTGGGATCGGCCTCACCTTCGGGGTGTGCCTTGGGCTGATCGCCTCTGCGCGCAAGGGCTGGACCGAAGAGCTCGTCATGCGGATGAGCGACTTCACCTTCGCGTTTCCCGCGGTGCTCTCGGCCATCATGCTGGCGGCCGTCGCCGGCCCGGGCATGGTGACATCGATCATCGCCATCGGCATCTTCCAGATTCCAACTCTCGTCCGGCTGACCCGTGGATCGGCCAATGCGATCTGGGCGCGGGAGTTCGTGCTGGCGGCGCGCGCCTCCGGCAAGGGCGGCTTTCGCATCACCATCGAGCACGTGCTGCCGAACGTTCTGCCGATCCTGATCGTGCAAGGGACGATTCAGTTCGCACTCGCGATCCTGGCCGAGGCGGCGCTGTCCTATCTCGGGCTCGGCACGCAGCCGCCGCAGCCGTCCTGGGGCCGCATGCTGAATGACGCGCAGACGCTGCTGTTCCAGTCACCGATGCTCGCGGTCTATCCGGGCGCTGCGATCGCCATCGCCGTGCTTGGCCTCAATCTGCTGGGCGACGGGTTGCGCGATCTGCTCGATCCCCGGCTGGCGCGGGAGCGTTGAACATGAGCGTATCAGCCAACGCGCCTTTGATCGAAGTCAGGGACCTCGGCGTCCGGCTCAACACCAGCCGCGGTCCGGCGCAGGCCGTTCGCGGGGTCAGCTTCGCGCTGAAGCGCGGCGAGACCCTGGGCCTCGTCGGCGAATCCGGCTGCGGCAAGTCCGTCACCGCGCTCGCGCTGATGGGCCTGCTGCCGGAGAGCGCTGTCATCAGCGGCAGCATCCGGCTCGACGGCAGCGAGCTGGTAGGCCTGTCGGATGCGAATTACTGCAAGCTGCGCGGCAATCGCATCAGCATGATCTTCCAGGAGCCGATGACCGCGCTCAATCCGATGCACACGATCGGCCGTCAGGTGGCCGAGCCGTTGCGGCGCCACACCAATTGCTCGGCGGCAGAGGCCCGCAAGGAAGCCATTGCCTTGCTCGATCGCGTCGGGCTTCCCGATGCGGCGAAACGCATCGATGCCTATCCGCACCAGTTCTCCGGGGGGCAGCGGCAGCGCGTCACCATTGCCATGGCGCTGGCCTGCCAGCCCGACGTGCTGATCGCCGATGAGCCGACCACGGCACTCGACGTCACCATCCAGGGACAGATCCTCGACCTGATCGCAGACCTCGTTGCCGAGCGCGGCATGTCGATGATTCTGATTTCGCACGATCTCGGCGTTATCGCCGAGAATGTGCAGCGCATGATGGTGATGTATGGCGGCACCGTCGTTGAAAGCGGCGCGACGAATGCCGTGTTCACGCGCATGGGACATCCCTATACGCAGGGCCTGTTTCGCGCCCGCCCGCGCCTTGGTGCGCGGAAGGGCACAAGGCTGAAGACCATCGCCGGCACCGTGCCCGAGCTTGCCGACCTGCCCTACGGGTGCACCTTCGCCGACCGTTGCGGGATCGTCGAAGATCGTTGCCGCGTGGCGCTGCCGGCCGCGGTGGACGTCGGCGCCGGCCATGGCGTACGCTGCATCAGGACGGATGTTTCGATGGCTGAGGCGGTCGGAGTTTTGGGCGCATGACCATGCTTGAGCAGACGCCGCCACCCGCCGAGCAGCCGCTGCTCGATGTCAGGGATCTGGTGCAGCGCTACACGATGCCGCGCGAAAGCATGTTCAGGCCGGCCGGGCAGGTGCACGCGCTCAACGGCGTCACCGCGCAGGTGATGGCAGGCCGAAGCCTCGGCGTGGTCGGCGAGTCCGGATCGGGCAAGTCGACCCTCGCGCGGCTGGTGATGGCGCTGGAACAGCCGTCGTCGGGCTCGGTGTCGCTCATGGGCCGTGACCTGCACCGGATGCCGACGGACGAGTTGCGCCGCGCCCGGCGTGATTTCCAGATGGTGTTTCAGGATCCCTATGGCTCGCTGGACCCGCGACAGACCGTTGCGCGTATCGTCGCGGAGCCTTTGACCGCGCTCGGACGGATGGATCGCGCCACGCTGCGTCAGCGCGTCGCCGGCGTGCTGCGGCAGGTTGGCTTGCGCGACGCCGACATGGACAAGTTCCCGCATGAATTCTCCGGCGGCCAGCGTCAGCGCATCGCGATCGCGCGGGCGCTGATCACCCAGCCAAAGCTGATCGTCGCCGACGAGCCGGTCAGCGCACTCGACGTCTCCGTGCAGGCGCAGGTGCTCAATCTCCTGCAAGACCTGCAGGATGAATTTGGGTTGAGCTACATCCTGATCAGCCACGATCTCGCGGTGGTGGACTATCTCTGCGACGAGATCGCGGTGATGTATCTCGGGCGTATCGTAGAGCAGGGGAGCCCTGAGGATCTGTTCGCGCATTGCGCCCATCCCTACACGCGGGCGCTGCTCGAGGCCGTGCCGCGCCCCCGCGCCGGCGGGGTACGCCGCCGCCGCGGCGCCCAGTCGATCGCTTCGCAGTCGACCGGCGCGACAGGATGCGCCTACGCGTTGCGCTGTCCACTGGCCGACCAGCATTGCCGCGACATCGCGCCGGCGCTGCGCAACATCGGCACAGCACACCTTGCCGCATGCCACCACGCCGAGGCCGTGATGGCGCTGCCACAGGTCGCGGCGGAGCAGAGTTAGTCTTTTGGGCGGGACTGGCTTAGTCTGGTCACGCGATATGTCAGAGGAGCAAGCGAATGTTCAGGAAGCTGGCCGGTTTTGCACTTATCGCCGCGTTCGCCGCAATGCCGCTGCCGAGCTTCGCGCAGGGCAAGAAGGACAGCGTCGTCATGGGCATGGGGCTGGAGCCGCCGGGGCTCGATCCCACCAACGCAGCGGCAGCGGCGATCGCCGAGGTCACGCTCTATAACGTCTATGAGACGTTGACCAAGGTCAACGAGGACGGTTCGGTATCGCCGTTGCTCGCCGAGAGCTGGCAGGCGTCGGCCGACCTGAAGACCTATACGTTCAAGCTCCGCAAGGGTGTCAAATTCCATAACGGCGAGCCATTCAATTCCGCGGCGGTAAAGTTCTCCTATGATCGCAACGCGGTGCCGACCAGCACCAACAAGGACAAGAGCCTGTACCAGGCGTTTGAGCAGGTCACCGCGCCCGATGCGGAGACGATCGTGGTCGTGCTCAAATATTCCGAACCGAACCTGCCGTTCCTGCTCGGTCAGGCGGGCGGCTCCATCGTCGAGCCGAAGAGCGCGCCGACCAATGCGACGCAGCCGGTAGGCACCGGACCCTATACGCTTGGCGCCTGGGCCAAGGGATCGTCGATCACACTGAACAAATGGCCGGATTATCGCAACGCTGCCGCGATCAAGCTTTCCAAGGTGACCATCCGCTTCATCAGCGATCCCTCGGCGCAAGTAGCGGCGCTGCTGTCGGGCGACATCGACGCATTTCCGCGCGCCGCGGTGGCGCGCAGCGTGGCGCAGTTCAAGGCCGATCCGCGTTTCAATGTGTTGATCGGCGGCTCCAAGGCCAAGACCATCGTCGGCATCAACGAACGGAGGAAGCCGCTCGACGACGTGCGAGTTCGCCGCGCCATCCTCGCCGCCATCGATCGCAAGGCGATGATCGACGGTGCCGTCGATGGCTTTGGCGCGCCGATCGGCAGCTTTTATACGCCGGGATCGCCGGGCTATGTCGACACGACAGGCATCAATCGCTACGACCCCGAAAAGGCCAAGAAGTTGCTCGCGGAAGCGGGCGTGAAGACGCCGCTTGAGCTCAGCCTCAAGCTGCCGCCGCCGCCTTACGCGCGGCAGGGCGGCGAAGTCCTTGCAGCCCAGCTCGCCAAGGTCGGCATCATCGCCAAGATCGAGAATGTCGAATGGGCGCAGTGGCTGTCGCAGGTGTTCGCCGGCAACGGCCCGCACAATTTCGATCTCACCATCGTCTCGCATGTCGAGCCGTTCGATCTCGTGAAGATAACCGAGTCCGACTACTATCTCGGTTATAACAACGAGGCCTTCAACGCGCTCTACCAGCAGATCAGGGCAACATCGGTTGAGGCAGAGCGCGCCAAGCTGCTCGGCGACGCCCAGCGCATGCTGGCGACCGATGCGGTCGCCGGCTTCCTGTTCCAGCCGCAATGGATCACCGTTGCGAACAAGAAGTTGAAGGGCGTGTGGAAGGAAGTCCCGCAATTCGAGAACGACTTCTCCGCCTGGGCCTGGGATTAACCGTCTGGGAATAGCCGTCCGGGATTAGCCGCCGCGGGGCACGACGAGCCTGTCGCGGCGTTGGCCCTCCATCGCACGGCTGATGCCGTAGCACTCCTTGAGTTCAGTCGGTCGATTTCGTCGTGTCGCGGACAGGACGACGGCGCCGTATCACATTGCGCAGCCACGCGCCGTTGCACCGTCGTCGCTGATCATCCCGATGGAACATGCAGGCAGATGCTGGATCGTGGCCTGCTTCCACGCTTGTCGATCGGTACGTTGCAATTGTCGATCCGTTGCTCGTCCATCCACTTCCTGCCCATGCGTTCTTTTCCGGTCAGTGACGATCCGTTGGCGGGCATGGCGGTCTCGGCGTTCGGCGCGGTTTGGTCAGGCTGCCTGTCCTGCGCAAAGGCGGCCGATGCCAGGGACACCGCGACAAGTAAGCTGATCAACCCTTGGTGAATCGGTTCCATCGGTTGTCCTCACAAAAAAGCTCGGACGCCAAATTAAACACGTCGAGATTCGCCTAGCCACCCGGAACCTGACCGCAGCGGGTCGGTTACCTCTCATCACGTTGTGTGTGCTTCACGTGAACAGGAGAGGCAGATGAAAATGAAACAGCTCGTTCTTGCTGGTTGCTCCATCTTGATCTTGAGCACCGGCGCAGCGTTGGCTGGTCCGTGCGACACGAGCCGCGCCGCCAACCTGAAGGACGCAGGCTCCGGACCGGCCAAGACGGGCGACAGCCAGACAACGGGCATGGCCGCCAACACCGGTCAACATCCGCCGACCGACACGATGAATCGAAAGACCGGAGACGTTGCAGCGTCTTCGCAGGATACACAGCGGCAGATGCAGGGTGAGCCGACGGCTGCACAGCAGGCCGAAGGCGCCAAAGCTGGCAGCAAGACCGCAGGCAAGGATTGCTGAAGGCGTGAAACCGATGCGGCGCTGGATTGTCGGCGCTTCGGCCGGCTCTCCGACATCCCGACCGCAGTTTCCGTCTCCGAAGGACGGCTTCGGCAGGCAGACCGAATTGGCGAACCGTGACCGACGTTATTCATCCGTCGCTCTCATTCGCTTGCCTTGTCCAAGAGCGAAGTAGCTTTGTCCAAGAGGGAAGTTTCGGGTGTCAGGTGCGCCGGAATTCCTTGACGCGGGATGTTCCGAGCTTGCGCTATGTTCGAGGCCAACCTAGTTTCGATGCCGGCACGAATGTCGTGCCAGCACTGCTTGGGAGAAACCCTGATGAGTTGGAAAACTCCGAAGATTGTGGAAGTGCCGGTGGGCATGGAAATCAACATGTACGCCTGCGCGGCGCGTCAATAGACGCGTCGAAACGGTCTGCCCGGCTCCGGCAACAGCCTGTTGCTGCGGGTCGGGCAAGCTGTACGTTCCCAAGGAAGTTTCTCTACCACCTGCATCAGCAGGGCGCGGATCCTGTTAAAGTGGACCGGAATCCCATGTAGACGGTCGCCCGGATGGCGATCCGATCCTGATTTCTCTTTCCCACATGTTCCCATGGCTCGCCGATGGTCCCAGCATCATGCTAGGGTATGCCCTTGGCCGACTCCGCCGGACTTGCCGGTTCAACCCGATGACCCGCTGAATGCGAATATCTACGCGTGCAAAGGCTTTCCAGGCGGCGGTCGTGTCTCTTGCTGCGCTGTTGTCGGGCTGCGTCCATGCCGCGGACATCGATACCGAGCACCTGTTCGGCTTCATGATCGGCGCAGATGTCGGCAATGTCGGCGAGCGAGAATTTCAAAGCGAGACGACCGGGCGCTTCGGCAAGAACGGCGGCCGCTATCGGGCCATAGGCCAGGAATTCGAGCTGGAGTTTGTACCGGTTCAGAATTTTCGAATCGAAATCGGAAGCACGTTTGCGTCACATCTGATCAATGGCGTGCCGGGTCTTGACGACCAGCGCCGGCTGTCGTGGCAGGGCGGGTCGGTCGATTTGCGCTACCGCTTTCTCGATCGGGAAACGGCGGCATTCGGGCTTACTTTCGCGGCGGAAGCGCACGCGCATCGGATCGACGAGACGACGGCTGAAGCGGTCCGGAGTTTCGGGACGGAGTTCAGGCTGGCGTTTGACCGGGAACTCGTGCCGAACCGCGTCGTCGCGGCGTTCAATCTGATCTACGAACCGGAGTGGACGCGCGTTGTCGGCAGTGGCGTGATGGATCGGGAATCCACTGCAGGCGCGGCGCTTGGGTTAATGGCGCAGTTGCGTCCCGGTTTCCTGTTGGGCGGTGAAGCGCGTTACCTGCGGAAATATGGAGGGATCGGCCTGGAGGAACTTGCAGGGCAGGCGTTGTTTGTCGGTCCCACCGCGTATTTCCAGCTATCGAAGAGTTCGCGACTGACTGCAAGCTGGAGCGTTCAGGCGTGGGGGCGTCCGGCCGGGTCAATTGCCAGCCTCGATCTCGTCAATTTCGAACGCCACCAGGCACGGCTGGTATTTGGCGTTAACTTTTAGGGCTGGCGACGTACGCGCGGCCCGGTTCCGGCCTTTCACGGGGTAGTGAAACTTCAAGCCGCCTGTTACCGTACCTTTTTGCGTTATCAATTCGGGAGCAATTCAAGGGATATCAGCCATGACCCCGATAGATTTGATCGTGACCGTATGTGCGGTGCTCTCGCCGACCACCTGCGAGGAGACCCATCTTGTCTTTTCGTCAGATGTTTCGTTGCGGCAGTGTGTGATGGCGGCGCAGCCCTACATCGCGCAATGGATTGGCGAGCATCCGAAATGGACCGCGGTGAAATGGCGCTGTGAATATCCACGTAACAACCAAAAGGCATTCCAGGACGCCGTGTGGTCCGCAGGCTGAACCATCGTCGGCGAGAAGGCTGTCGCGACTACTTGTTGCAGTCCTTCAGATCCTTGTCCGCGATCGAAAACACGGCGTCGGCCTTGATCTCGATGCCGCGCACAACGCAATGTTTCGAGCCGCGATAGCCGACCTTGGCGTCATAGCGTCCCGGCTCCACTCCCGTGATGCGCAGGCGTTCGTCGTGGTCGACTTCCTTGTCCTTGTCGTTCAGCGTCTGGTTGGGACCCCAGTCGTTCTTTCCGGCCGGGGATAGCTGAAACTCCGAAATGGTCGCGGTGGTCAGATTCCACAATCGGACGCCTTTTCCCTGCGCGGCCACTTCGTTGGCGCTCGCTGACAGCAGGGCCATCAAAGCCAGGGTCCATCGCATCGGGCAAATCCTTTCATCGCGCTTAGAGCCGTCATTGCTTCATCAGACGGTCTCGATTTTTCGCCTTATCGAAATTTCTCGCCCGGTCGAGGCCGATTGGGGCGATCAACCTGGCTGAATTGAGATCGGCACCATCGAAATCGGTATCGATGACGGTGACACCGGTCAAGTCGGCTCCCCCGAGCTGGGCTCCCTTGAGAGAAGCACCTGTGAGGTCACCGCCCTTCAGCGCGGCAAATTCGAGATCGACGCGCGACAGGTCGGCACCGCGCGCATTCAACCGTTCCAGATTGGCGGATTTCAATATCGCGCGCATCAGGCCCATCGACTGGTTGCGCATGTCCGCGCCCAGATTTGCATCCGCGATCGAAGCTCCGACGAGGCTGGCGCCGGTGAGGTCGGCAGCGATGCGTGCTCCAGAAAGATCGGCACCGTCGAGGCGGGCGCGAACCATCTGCGAGGCGAACAGGTTTGCGCCCTTCAGGCTTGCGCCGGTCAGGTCCGCCTCGAGCAACCATGCCTGGTCGAGGATGGCGCGGTCGAGTTTGGCGCCGGCAAGCTTTGTCTTGTTGAGCTTGGCTGCGCGAAAGATTGCGCCAGACATATTGAGCCCGGAGAGATCGAGGCCGGATAACCTCTTTCCTGTGAAATCGGCGGGCGCGGCACCGGTGGCCGCGGCGAGCGCGGCCTCGACTTCTCCGCGGGTCATTTCGGCCGAGACCATATCGGGTGACGACAGATCAACATGACGCATCATGTCCTGCGCCGTTGCCGTCATGGTCGCAAGAGCAAGACCGAGCGCTGCGATTCCGATCGAGCGTTTCATCGTCAACCCCGTCGATGCCCCATGTTAGCATCGGATTCAGGCGCTGCCTATGAGCTATCCCTCTCGAAGGGATTGCCATTGACGCGCCGCATGATGTCCAACTTGACGGCGGCGATCTCGGCGTCTCCACGCGCGCCGCGCGGTGTGCGGATAGGCAGGTCGGCGAGGATTCGGGCCGGGCGCGGCGACAGCAGGAACAGGCGGTCGCCAAGGCGAACCGCGTCGTCGACGTCATGGGTCACCAGCAGCGTTATCATGGAACGGTTGTCCATCAATATGGCAATCTGATCGCGCAGACGGGCGGCGAGGGCGTTGTCGAGCGAGGCGAGCGGTTCGTCGAGAATGAGGAACTCAGGCTCGACTGCGAACGCACGGGCGAGCGCAACGCGCCGGGCCAGACCCAGCGATAGTTCGCCGGGAAAATGATTGCGATGCGCTTTCAATTCCAGAATTTCGAACAGCGCTGAAAGTTTCGCTGCATCGGCCAGGGGCGCAACAAGCCGCACATTTTCTTCGACCGACCGCCAGGGCAACAGCCGCGGTTCTTGAAACACGAAGCCGATCCGCGCGCCGACGGGACGCGAGACGCGCCCTTGATAGTCGTGGTCGAGGCCGGCGAGAATCCTGAGCATCGTACTCTTGCCACAGCCGGAGGGACCGACGAGGACGCCTACCTCTCCGGCATCAAGCGCAAAGGCAACGCCGGCGATCACGTCGTGCTGTTCGCCCGCCGCGTTCCTGAACGTCTTGCTGGCAATATCGACCTCAAGCCGCACGGGGACGCCACCGGGATAACCGGGCCTCAAACGGCTGCACCAACAGGGTTTCAATGAGGAGCACGACCACAGCGAAGCTCAGTGAATAGGCCAGCAATAGCGGAATGTCGAACAGCTGGAACGCCACGCCAATCTCGAAACCAACCCCGTTCGGACGTCCGAGCAACTCCGCAACAAGGACGATCTTCCAGACTAGTGAAAGTCCTGATCGCGCGGCGGCGGCAATGTAGGGCGACAGTTGCGGCAAAATGACGTGCCGGAATTTCTTCCAGCGCGGCAGCGCAAATACGGTCGCCATTTCGTCGAGCGCCGCATCGAGGGCGCGCGCGCCTTCGCGCAGCGTAACGACAGCGGTCGGGAGCTTGTTGATGGCGATGGCCGCAATCGCGGCGACTTCAGTCAATCCAGCCCAGATGTAGGCGAGCACGATCACCACGAGCGCCGGCAGGTTGAGCAGCAGGATCAGCCAGGGGTCGCCCAGCCGATCGGCAAGCCGTACTCGGCCCATCAGGTATCCGATGGCCGCGCCCAGCGTCATCGCCAGCGTGAAGGCGAGCGCAACGCGCGCCAATGTCACACCGAGATGGAAGAATAAATTGCCCGATCTTGCTTCCGCAATCATGGCCGCGAGCACGGTAGGGGGAGGTGGCAGCTTCGCGTCGCCGGCAAGCAGCGAGCCGATCCACCAGGTTGCGAGGAGCACGGCGAATGACAGCAGACGCGGCACCTCAGCCTCCCGGGATCGCGTGATAGAATGTCCCGGAATCGAGTTCAGGCGCCGGCCCGACAAGTTCGCGGCCGCCGATCCCAGCCAGCACGCGGTAGAGAATGCGCGCGTCGGCTTCTTCATCCGCGACCGGGCGACGTGGAATTCCTTCCCGATAGCGATCGCGATAGGCGCGCAACGTTGCGGCGTCGGGAGCGCCGGTCAGTGGCGCAATTTTCTCCCATTCCGCATCCGAGGTCGACAGGATCTCTTTCGCCGCGCGGGTCATGGCGATGAAGCGGGCAATTTTTTCCTGGTTTGCGTTCGCCCATTTTTCGTCGAAGGCATAGCCGATCATCGCGGTGCGGCCTTCGGCGCCGAGTTTCGGCAGCAGATCTTCAATGCCGGCGATACGGCGAAAACCCTTCGCTTCCAGTGCGGCGCAGAAATTCCAGTAGTTCAGGGTTGCATCCATTTCCCCGCTAAGCGTCTTGGCGGCCAGCAGCGGTGGCGCGCCGTACGCGATTTCCGCCTCCGACTTCAGGTCGATGCCGCTCTTCCTCAACCACGCCAGCAGCAACAGCCAGCTCTTGTCGATCGGGCCGCCCGCGACGGCGAGCTTGCGGCCCCTGAGATCGGCCAAGGTCTGGATCGGCGAGGAGGCAGGTACCATCACGGCGCCGAGCGCGCTCGAGTAAGGGTAGAATGTCAATTTGGCGCCAAGCCCGCGTTCACGAGACACCCAAAGCCAGTCGGTGACCACGATGTCGGCATTCCCGGCGCGAAGCGCAATTTTGCCGGCCTCGGGGCTGGCCAGTTCGAGAACCTGGACCGAAAGGTTGGCCTGTTTGTCGAGGCCGTGCGCGCGGATCACTGCGAGTTCCCAGGCGAATGTTCCGGTCTTCTGCACCGCAACGCGCAAAACCTCGGCGCTGCAGCACGTGCCGAGCGAGACCGAGACAATCGCAGCAAGCAGCATGCGAACAAAAAAATTCATGGTGCCTTGAGCCATTTCCTCGAACGTCTGCTTTTCAGTGGGACAGTCATAGCATAGCTTCCGGAATTAGCAGCGGGAGGAAGACGATGACGCTTGTCGGATCGGTACGACGTATTGTCGCCGCGTTGATGGGGCTGATGGCGATGGCAGTAGCCGCGCCCGCCCAGGACATCAACGACTATCCGACATCGGCGCGCGTTGAGTATGTTTTTGGTTGCCTGAAGGCGAATGGCGAGACGCGGCAGGCGATCGAGCAATGCTCCTGTTCGGTCGATGTCGTCGCCTCGCTCGTGCCCTATGCGCGCTATGTCACGGCGGAAACCGTGCTCAGCATGTCGCAGGTCCGGGGCAATCTGGGCGGGCAGTTCCGCACGTCAGAGCAGGCGGCAAGCGCGCTCAACGAGCTCAGGCGGGCGCAAGCTGAAGCGGAAGTGCGCTGTTTCTGAGACGCGCGGCCCCATGTCAGATTCCGGAATCATCGATCTTCCATTGGCGCTGGAATAGATGGCCCTCGGTATCCTTTGCCTCCGCGCGGAAATGCTTAGCGCCGTTCGACACATAGGTGAACCTGATATTGGGGTCTTCCGAAATTGAGATGCCGCCTTCCATCGTCAACACCAGGCTGTCGTCCTGCCAGAGCCGCAGTTCATTGATGAAGAATGCCGGGACATAGAGTTGCGTGACCTGGTCCATCTGCAGGCCGGAATTGTTGGGATGCCCGATCATGATCTGGGCCTCGCGCGCGCCGCTGGCAGGGCCTTCGCCGCTTTTTGCGAACTGTCGGTAGCGCATCTGGCCGAGCCGGCCCTTGGCTTCGTCGGCGTTCTTGGCCGCAGGCGCCGAACAGCCGCCGGACGCCTTCACATAAGTCTTGACCATGTAGAGTTTGCCGTCACTGAGTTCGGCGACCGCATGAACGTCAGTGTAATTGTTGACTCGGACGCGGGTGGAGATTTCCGACACCTTGGCGTCCGGCCCGAGCTGGAATTTCGCTGCCATCGGGGCAGGGTTCTGGTCGATGACCAGCGTAATGTTCAGCACCTGCCTGCTGTCGCCCGGCGACAGTTTCGTTCGCAAGGTCACCGGCACGATCGCCGCGTCCTCGGCGCGGATCGGCATTTCGATGCCGATCACGTCGCTGCCATCGTTCATCGGGCGGTTGTTGAAGATGTCCTGAACCAGGCCGGGCCAGGGGTCGTTCGCATCGGCCGCAAGCGCCAATGGTGCGCCGAACAGCAGCAGGCCAGCGACGCTGAACAGGCGTAAAAGATGTCCGGGCATGCACCACCTTCGTGAGGCTCAAAGCAACGGGCGCAATATAGGGCAATGCGCGCGCTATTCCCATTCAATTTCGGAAAATGCTGCGGTTGCGTTGCGGGTATTGAAGTCGTCGAACAATTCCCATCGGGATCGCTCGGAGCTCGCTGCGGTGCCCGCCGCCGCAATCGGCTTGCCGCTCGTGACGAGCCCGCGCACATCTGAGGCCAGCGTTTGGAGATAACGGCGCTCGTCGGCGAGGGCGGCCGGCCATTCGCTCACAGGACCGTGACCGGGAACCACGCGTTGCGCGGGCAGCGCGCCGAGTTCATCGAGTGCGCCCAGCCAGCCACGGATGCTGCCGTCGAGCACGGGCGTGTGAGCCAGAAACACGAGGTCGCCCGCAAACAGGGTTCCGGTTTTTTCATCGAGCACCGTGAGATCGCAATCGCTGTGCGCGGCAGGCCACGCCCGCAAGATCAGAGTTCGTGCGCCGAGGTCGAGATTTAGCGTTCCGCTGACGAGCAGCGTTGGCGGCACGATGCTGACCTCGTCGATCAACTGATCGCCCATGGTGCGGCGAAAGGCGTGGAGATAGAATTGTCCGCGCGCGGCCAGCGCACGTGGCAGGTTCGTGTGACCGACAAAGGCCGTGCCGTCGTGCACGAAAGCGCCATTGCCGAAAACGTGATCGGGATGGCCGTGCGTATTGATGACGTAGCGGATCGGCTTGTCGGTTCGGGCACGAATGGCAGCCATCAGTTGTCGTCCTTCGCGGAGGCTGCCACCGGTATCGATCACGGCGACCGCATCCTCTCCGACGATGAAACCGACATTGGCAATCGCGCCATCGTTGTCGCGCGTCATCTGCGCAGTTTGGCCATTGTGCACGAATATGCCATCCGCGATGGAGCTAACGGGCAGTTCCTGTTGCTGTGCGTGCGAAGCCGTTGCCGTAGCGAGCATCGTGAGCGCGGATAGGATCAACGCGCGATGAGCCATATTTCGGCCTCCGTCTCATCACGAGGTGCCACTGGAAATTCCGTGTTCCATCGGGTTGATCGTTTGCATCGCAGCACAAGCTGCCAATTCGCCACAAGGATTATTCCTGTTGCAGCCTTCAGCTGACAAGCTTAGCATTTTGCGTATCTGCGGCTTCAATAGAACTTCGGTTCGTCGAGGTTGCCGATACCAGTTGAAATTGGCAACAAGGCAGGCCGGAAGTGCACCAGCTTTCGATGACAAGTGCCGGGCGAAAGCGCTGGCCGTCGATTTTCATCGTGACGATTGTCGCCACGCTCTTCGGTCACAATGTTGCGCGCGCGCAGATCAACGAAAGTCCGGCGATTTGTCGATCGAACTCGTCGATCCCAAGGTCCTGCGCGTCTGCGCCGACCCGCACAATCTGCCGTTCTCCAACGAAAAGGGCGACGGATTCGAGAACAAGCTCGCCGAACTGTTCGCCGAGAAACTGCAGAAGAAGCTGGACTACATGTATTTCCCGCAGGCGACCGGCTTTGTCCGAATGACACTTGGGGCCCATCGTTGCGACGTCATCATGGGCTTTCCGCAAGGCGACGACCTGGTTCAGGGGACCAATCCCTATTACCGCACCGCCTATACGCTGGTCGCCAAGCAGGGCAGTGGCCTCGAAGACGTGGCGACGCTGGAAGACGAGCGCCTCAAAGGCAAGCATATCGGCATCGTGGCCGGCACGCCGCCTGCCACCAACATGGCGGTCAACGGCCTGATGACAAACGCCAAGCCATATCAGCTGATGGTCGACACGCGTATCGACTCGTCAGCGGAGGCCATGATCGGCGACCTGATGTCGGGCAAGATCGACGCCGGCATTCTGTGGGGGCCGATGGCGGGCTTCTATGCGAAGAAGGCGAACCCGCCGCTTCATGTTACGCCTCTCGTGAAGGAAAAGACGGGTCCGCGATTGGCGTTTCGGATCGGCATGGGGGTGCGGGGGGCCGACCAGAACTGGAAGCGGGTGCTCAACCGCCTGATCCAGGAGAACCAGCCTGCGATCAACAAGATACTGCTCGACTACGGCGTTCCCTTGCTCGACGAGAACGACCGGCTGATCGGCGCGGAGACGGCAACGAAAGTGCAATGAAAGCGCTCGCAGGCCTGATCCTTGCGGCGTTCCCCTTCATTGGCTCGCTATCGGCGCAGGAAAGGCCTCCCGAGCCCGACGGGTACCGCATGGAAGACTACCGTGCGCCGGTTCCCGCGACCCTTGCCGGCGTGCGTGTTCTGACAACCGCGGAGGCGGGTGCGATCTGGCGAGCAAAAGCGGGCGTGTTCATCGACGTACTGCCCCGCGCGCCGAAGCCGCCAAATCTTCCCGAGGGCACGGTGTGGCGCGACAAGCCGCGGCTCAACATTCCCGGCAGCGTATGGCTGCCCGACACCGGCTACGGAAAGCTTGCGGCGGCGACAGAAGACTATCTGCGGCGTGGGCTCGTCCGCGCGACGGCGGGCAACACGGCCGCGCTGGTCGTGGTTTACTGCCAGGCCGATTGCTGGATGTCCTGGAACGCGGCCAAGCGAATCCTGACCTACGGCTATGCCAACGTGGCGTGGTACCCCGAAGGAACGGATGGCTGGGAACGGGCCGGCCTGGCTCTGACGGAAGCGCAACCGGAACCGCGGGCGGGTGAGGCGGCGCCGTCGCCGCATTAGGGCGGGACACAAAATCGCGAAAACAACCCCATGCAAAGTAGAACGGGCCCGGCTCGCAGCACTCAGGCCGCTAGCGTTAGGGGCACGAGATAGTCCGCCATCACGGCCCAACCTGGTCTCATCCTGCCGGCTACTATTCGATTTCCTGCTGGATCGTACGGCCGAGGGCGAACAGGCGCTGGTCGATCGCGGTCGGCACCTCGCAGACGAACTTGATGACGCCTCGACGGTCTTCGAAGATGCGCGTCTGCCAAACGAGTTGATTGCCGAGATCGTCTATCTTCGCCTGATCGCGCGGCGTTTCACCCTGCAGCGCCTGCAAGGCGAGCGTATCGGCGCGGATTTTCTCCGCCGCCTCACGCTGCTTGCGGGTCACGCGCTCCAGCCCGTTCAGAACCTGGGAGCGTTGGGCGTTGAGGGAATCGAACAGGCCGGCAAACAGCAGCTTTCCGCTTTCGGTCTTGTCGGCTGCACCGTTCAAATATTCGGTGATCGCTTTTTGCGCCTCCTCCAACGGGGTCCGCCTGGCCGCCAGCTTCGCGACCAGCGCGCTGACCTTGGCGTCGTCTTTCCATTTGCCGGAGACATCGTCGAGCGGCGGGCCTGCCCACACCGCGGCGAGGGATATCTCGGGCACCTTGGCCTGGGCGCACGGCCAGTCCGGATAGCGCGGATCGGCGGCATGGCAGAGCCCGCCGGTCACCATAATGGCAAGCAATGCCGCGATCGCGATCTGGCGTCTCATGCCTCGCCTCCGGCCGGCCCGCGGCGGATCAGGCCGCGCGATGGATCGTAGGCGTAAATTGCGCCAACCATGAAGGCGATCGTGCAGCCGCCGACGACCGCGAGCGACGTCCAGTTCACTTGCCCATATAGCGCGAAACGTATCAGCTCCACGGCATGCGTGAACGGATTGAACTGGCAGACATAGTAGAGCATCGGGCTGCTCTCCAGGATACGCCACAGCGGATACAGTGCTGACGAAGCGAAGAACATCGGAAAGATGACAAAGTTCATGACGCCCGCAAAGTTCTCGAGCTGCTTGATGCCGGAGGAGATCAGCATCCCCAGCGCGCCGAGCATCAGGCCCGACAGCACCAGCGCCGGCAGCACGGTGAGATATCCGGCGGGCGGCGGCGCGATATCCCAGAACCAGGCGATCGCCAGGAAGGCATACACCTGGAGCAGCGAGACCGCGGTTCCCGCCAGCAGCTTGCAGGACAGCAGATACCATCGCGGCAGCGGGCTCACCAGCAACGTCCGCATATTGCCCATCTCGCGGTCATAGACCATGGAGAGCGAGGACTGCATGCCGTTGAAGAGCTGGATCATCGCCATCAGGCCGGGCGCGATGTAGACCTCATACAGGATGTAGGTTTCGTAGGGCGGGATGATGGAGAGGCCGAGCACCTGACGGAAGCCGGCGGCGAAGATGAACAGCCACACCAGGGGCCGCACCAGTGCGGAGATGAAGCGTTCGCGCTGATGCAGGAAGCGAAGTGCCTCGCGCCACACGATGCCGCTCAGGCAGGTGAAATATTCGGCGAACGAGAAGCCGCTCCGGATCGGTCTTATGGTGTCTGATATCATGACGCTAGGCTCCCGCTCTGTGCGGCGGAGCCGGTCAGCCGCATGAACGCCGTGTTGATATCGCTGCCACCGGTATCGGCGATGACCCGCGCGACCTTGCCCTCAGCCAATACCCGGCCCTGATGCAGGACAACGAGATCATCGTTCGAACCGATCTCGTCGAACAGATGCGTCGCCCACAGCACGCCTATTCCCTGTTCGGTCACGAGCTGGCGGACGTGGTTGAGGATGTCGGCGCGCGCCTTGACGTCGAGGCCGACGGTTGCCTCGTCGAGCAGCAGCAAACGCGGGCGGTGCAGCAGTGCGCGTGCGATTTCCAATCGCCGCATCTGGCCGCCGGAGAGGTCGCGCACCTTGCTGCCGGCGCGGTCGGCAAGGCCGATGCGCGCCAGCACCTCGCGGCTACGTTCGCGGGCGTCGCGCCTGGCGATGCCGTGCAAGGCGGCGTGATAAAGCAGGTTTTGCGTCACCGAGAGGTCGAGATCGAGCGTGCGCGGCTGAAACACCACGCCGAGCAGCCGCAATGCTTCGCCGGGCGTTTGCGCGACGTCATGGCCGAAAATGCCGATATGCCCGCGCTGGATTCCGAACAGCCGGGTGATCAGCGAGAACAGGGTGCTCTTGCCGGCGCCGTTCAGGCCAAGCAACGCCGTGAAACTTGCCGGTGCGACGGAGAAGCCGATGTCGATCAGCGCCTGTCGGGCACCATAGGAATGGCTGACGCCGTCGATCGACAATGCCGGCACCCCCGCGGCGTCGGGCCGGCAAAGGGTGTCCTGCGTGTTCTGACCGGCGGAAAATGCGTCAGTGGCCGTCATGGTTGCGCAATCGTGATACCCCAGGGCAGTTCGCCGACCTGGATCGTCTTGATGACCTTTTGCGCGGCGACGTCGATGATCGAGACGTCGTTCGACACACCGTTGGTAACCATCAGATATTTCTCGTCCGGGGTGAATGCCATGTGCCACACCCGCTGCCCCACCAGCAGATATTTGGTGACCTTGTGGCTGGTGGCATCGACGACCGCGACACGATTGGCAGGGCCAAGGGCAATGAAAGCGGTCTTGCCGTCTTTGGTCATGCCGATGCCGACCGGCTGAATGGCTTCGCTCCGCAAGCCCGGAATGTTGAACGAGATCTTGTCCGTCACCACCCGCTTGACCGGATCGATGACAGACACGGTGCCGCCGATCTCCGACGATACCCAGACTTCGGAATTATCGCGCTTGAACTCGGCGAAGCGCGGGCGCGGATCGACCAGGACGTTGGCGACGATCTGGTGCGTCGTGGTGTCGATGAAATGGGCCATGTTGGTGGTCTCGGAAGTATTGATCAGGATCTTGCCGTCGGGGCTGATGGCCATGCCCTCCGGCTCGACGCCGACCTGGATCTCGCCGAGACGGGCGCGCTTTTCGACGTCGATGATCGTCACCGTGTTGTCGTTTTCGTTGGCGACGTAGAGGATCTTGCCGGCGGCATCGAGCGCGAACAGTTCGGGGTCCGGGCCGGAGGGCAGGGTATCGACGACCTCCTGCTTCGCAACGTCGATGACTTGGATGCTGTCGTCGTCGCCGACTGCGACGAACACAAACTTTCCATCCCTCGTGAACTCGATGCCGCGCGGCCGTTGGCCGACCTTGATGGTCTTGGTGACGGTCCAGCTGTCCGTATCGATCACCGTTACGGTGTTGCTCTTCTCGTTGGACACATAGGCGATGAAAGCCGAGGCGGGGGCCGCCGTCGCGAGCAGGAAGGCCATTCCGGAAAGCAGGCCATGACGCCACATACGCAATCCATCCCCTTTCATTGCAGCCTGCATTTGGTTTCGGGCCGATCGACGCCGAGCGTATCGAGTTCGGACACCTGGTGCAAAAATCCCTCCTGCGGCGAAACCGAGACCACCATGCGCCCATCGACCAGCAGGATCGGCTGACGAAGCTGCAGGTTCCAGTCCCGCAGCGTCAGCCGGCGGCCCTTGAACGCCGCAATGGAAAAGTCGGGCCCTTTCAGGAAATCCGATACCGCCTTTGGGTCACCCGATTTGGTGCGCGACGCCGCTTCACCGATCATACGCGCTGCCGTCCAGGCTTGCATGTCCAGTGCGGTCATGTGTCGCGAGTTCAATTTTGCAAACCGGTTCTGGATCTGGATCGCGCCCCACTGGTCCTGCGCCGCGTGCCAACTGGTCGGAACCAGGCCGGCCGAGCCGGCAACCGGCCGCGGGTCCCAGGTGCGGTAGGGCAGGTAGGACGCGAATACCTCACTCTCGTCAGCCGCAACGAGGACGTCATAGGCCGGCGCCTGCTGGGTGAATACCGGCATTTGCCGCTGGATCAAGGTGATGCCACTGTCGGTACGGCGGGCGCCACCGGTGTCTTCGAAAATTCGCTCCTGAACGATCTTGGCGCCGAAGCGCGTCGCCGCGCGGCGCAATGCGTCGGCATACAGCTTGTCCCGATCATGCGAGCCGACGACGAACAGCCAGCGCTTCCATTGCTTCCACACCAGGTACTGGGCGAGCGCGTCCGCCAGCATCGAGCGCGTCGGCGCGATATGGATGACGTTGGCGCGACAGTCCTGCTCGCGCAACCGGTCGTCGATGGCTCCGGCATTCAATAGCAGCGTTCCGCGATCGCGAAGCGCATCGGCGGCCTTCAATAGATCGTCCGCCGGAAGGTCGGCAATGATGAAGCCGGCGCGTTCGGCGAGCGCTGCCGCGGCCTTCGCGACATCCTCATTGTCTTTCAGCCGGACTTCTTCCAGCGTGAAATGCTGGTTGAGGAACTTGCCCGTGGTGTTGTTGTCCTCGATGGCGAGGCGCGCGCCGGCGAGCCCGTCGTTCTCCGCCGGCAGTTCGACGAGCGACAATTTCGGCTTGACGCCGGCGTGGCCGAGATAGCCGATGCCGATCTCGATGGGGTCGGCCGCAAGCACGGGGGAGGCCGCGATGCAGAAACCGATCGCAACGACCAACCCTCGGAACATGGCTTCTCCCTGACAGGTCTTATCTCTTCGCCGCATGGCGGACCGTTTGACCTGAACCATGACCGATTTGTTTTGGCTTGCAACCCAATTCTCTGTGGGACGGCTCTACGCCGTTTCAACCCTTCAGGCGCTCCCCGTGCCAGCGCAGATGATCGGACATGAACGTGGAGATGAAGTAGTAACTGTGGTCATAGCCGGGCTGCCGGCGCAAGGTGAGGGGGATTTTGGCTTTCTCGCACGCGGTCTGCAGCAGCTCCGGGCGGAGCTGTTCCGTCAGAAACGGATCGGCATCGCCGTAGTCGACCAATAGATCGGACACCCTGGCGCCGTCCTCGATCAACGCCACGGCATCGTGCTCGCGCCAAGCTTGTCTGTCATCGCCAAGATAGCCGCCGAGCGCCTTGATGCCCCATGGCACCTGCGAGGGAGCGACGATCGGCGAAAACGCGCTCGCCGCGCGATACCGGTCGGGATGGCGCAGCGCGACCGTCAGCGCGCCGTGACCGCCCATGGAATGGCCGAGAACGGATTGCCGATTTGGGTCCACGGGAAAGTTTTCGGCGACGAGTTTCGGCAGCTCTTCCGTGACGTAACTCCACATGCGGTAATTTCGGGCGAACGGCGCCTGCGTCGCATCGACATAGAAGCCGGCGCCTAGGCCAAAGTCGTAGGCATTGGCGGGATCGCCGGGTACGCCTTCACCGCGCGGGCTGGTGTCGGGCGCAACGAAGATCAGTCCGAGCGCGGCACAGGCGCTGCGGAATTCGCCCTTTTCCGTCACGTTGGCGTGGGTGCAGGTCAGGCCCGAGAGATACCAGACCACCGGCAGCCTGGCGTCGCCTGCGTGCGGCGGGACATAGACCGAGAAGGTCATGTCGGTTCCGGTTTCGCGGCTGGCGTGTCGATAGACGCCCTGCGTTCCGCCGTATGACTTGTTAAGCGAAACGGTTTGCATCGTCATGAATTGATTCCTCCAGCGCCGCGTCGCCTCAAGCCACGCGGTTCTCGATGGCTAACCGCACCAGTTCGGCAGATGTACGCACGCCGAGCTTTTGGCGCATAATCGAGGAGGTATTGGCGACCGTCTTGTAGGAGGAATGGACCAACCACGCAATTTCGGACAGGCTTTTGCCGGCGCTGAGCAGGCGCAATATCTCCATCTCGCGTGTAGTCAATTTTGAAAGCGGGCTCTGGGCGAACGAGGGTCTCGCGAATGCAATACTTTGCGCCATCGCCGGCGGCAGAAAAACTCCTCCCTTTGCAACTTCACGGATGGCCTCAACCAGCTCCTGGGGATCCCCGGTTTTGGAAACATAACCCTTGGCGCCGACCTGGATGGCACGCGCGGCGAATACCGGATCATCGTTCATGCTGAAGATGATGATACGCGCCGAGGCATTGCGCCCGAGGAGGCGTCGCGCCAGTTCAAACCCGGACACCGTCGGCAGGTTGATATCGAGCACGCAAATATCCGGATGACGTTCGCTAAACACACGCTCGCCGCTCTCCGCGTCGGAGGCTTCCAATATGTCGATCTCGGGGTCGTCCGCGAACAGGGCACGGCACCCGGAAGCAACGATGCGATGGTCATCAACGATCAGAACGCGCATTGGCATTATTGGTCCCGAATACCCGCGTCAATCCCATTGCTGCACCACACCAGGTGAGACGCGGCACCGATGTCGGAGCGATACTTGCCGTCGACGGTCATGCAATCCGAGCGATGTTGCTATAGGCTTCGATTAGATAGACGCCCATTTTATCTGTCAACGCTCCCCGCGATGGGAACTGAAGACGACTTCGCTCCTAGACAAAGCCGATTTCGCTCCTGGACAAAAGGCTATGTGGCAAAATTTTTCCTTGCGCGCCCGGATCAACCTGCTGCTCGCGCTCGTCCTAACGCTCGGTTTAGCCGCCAATATCGCGCGCCTTGTGCTCGAGGCCGGGCCTCGCGTCCGGGCCGAAGATCAAAGCGTCATACGGCTGGCGCGTGAATTCATCGATACGATCGTTGCGGGACTGAAGGAGGCGCCGGACGCAGAAGTGCGGCTGAACCAGATTGTTCACGACCTCAACCGGCTTCGCCACGTCAGTATCACGCGGCAGGGCGAAGCGGTCGAGATGTCAGGGGCAGCGGCCAACACGGACGACAATCCCGATGCCCGCTCGCCGCCGGCATGGTTTGTCTCGCTTGTTCATCCCGAAAAGACCACCGTGAACGTGCCGATTTCGATCAAGGGAAAGCCGGGTTCGCTGCTGATCACGTCGCATCCGAACGACGAGATGGCTGAGATCTGGGATGGAATTATCACTCAGCTCCAGATCGGCACGGTGATTGCGATCGTTCTCTTCCTCATTACGACCAGGGTCGTCAGCCGGGCGCTTGCGCCGATCCAGGTGCTTTCGGAAGCGATGACGAAGATCGAAGCTGGAAGCTACGACACGCGTGTAAAGCCGGATGGCCCGCCGGAACTCGTTGCCATCTGCGACAAGTTGAATCACCTTGCGGCTACTCTGGGCAACGCGGTTGAGGACAAGCGGCGTCTGGCCGAGCGCGTCGTCTCGCTGCAGGATGTCGAACGCAAGGAAATCGCGCGCGAGCTGCACGATGAATTCGGGCCCTATCTCTTTGCCTTGCGCGCGCACGCCAGCGCGCTGTCGCGGATCGCAGATGGAAAGGATCCGAACGTGGAGGCCACGCGAAAACACGGCGGCGCCATACTGGAACAGGTAAACGCCCTGCAGCAAACCAACCGGCGGGTTCTTGAAAAGCTGCGGCCCGCGGGGCTGACGGAGCTTGGTCTTCGCGAAGCGCTTGGCGCGCTCCTGCGTCTATGGGGGGAGTCGCATCCCGACGTCGCCATCGAAACCGCAATCTCGCAGTCGCTTGGCGACACAGGAGAGACGGCCGATTTGACGATCTACCGCACCATTCAGGAAGCACTGACCAATGTCTTTCGCCACGCGGGCGCCACTTGCGTCAACGTGACCGTTGAACCGGTTGAGCTGCCTTCGGGATTGACCGGACGAGGCGGCGCGTTGGTGCGGGTGCGCGACAATGGCGGCGGATTGAGACCGGATCACAAGCTCGGCTTCGGGCTCACGGGAATGCGCGAGCGCATTTTGGCGCTGGGTGGCTCGCTCACGATTGCTTCTGGAGATAATGGCGTAACTGTGGAGGCCGTGATTCCGAGGGACGCGCGTTACTGAGCCGGGAATTTTTCCCGCCTTGTCCGGGACGTTTTGAATGGTGCGCGATCTGATTGACATCCTAAGATCATCCGCAATCAACCGGCGGGGACCAATGCGGCCGGTATGGAATGGGGATGAAACTGAATGGGCGCTCGATTCCTGTTTATTGGGACACTACCGCTGTGTCTCGTTTCCGGCATTGACTGTGCTCAGGCTCAAGCTGCGTCCGGCGATAGCGAGGTCCTGCCGGCCATCGAGGTCGTCGCCCCGGCCACAAGCGCCAAACCGGCCCGCAGCAGAAATGCGCCTCGGACGGCCTTCAGGAACGTGCGAAGGGTTTTCGTCTATCCGACCGCGCCCACGCCGACGGCCAGTTCGGGGATGGATGTCGACAAGGTGCCGGCAAGCATCAACGCGCTGGGCGCAGGGCAAATTGCCCGCACCGGCTCGCTCAACATCGCGGATGCGCTGCAGCAACAGGTACCGGGCATCATCGTCAGCGACACGACCGGTAATCCATTTCAGCCGGACGTACAGTTTCGCGGCTTTGTCGCATCTCCCGTCGCCGGTACTCCCCAGGGACTCGCGGTCTACCAGAATGGGGTGCGGGTCAACGAGGCGTTCGGCGACACCGTCAACTGGGACTTGATCCCGACGGCTGCGATCAGGTCGGTTACCGTCGTGACCAACAATCCCGCGTTCGGCCTCAATGCCTTGGGCGGCGCGGTTAACGTGCTGATGAAGAATGGCTTCAACTATCAGGGCGCCGAAATCAACACGATGGGTGGTTCGTTCGGACGTATCCAAAGTTCGGCGCAGTGGGGCAAACAGATCGACAATTTTTCCGTCTATGGCGCGCTGGAGGGACTGCGCGACGGTGGATTCCGTAATTTCTCCGAATTGAAGGTCCGTCGCTTCTACGGGGATGTCGGCTACAAGACCGACAGCAGCGAATTCCATCTCAACATGGGCGTCGCCAGCAACAATTTTGGCGCGGCCGCCACGGTGCCGGTCGAATTGCTCCAGAAGTATTGGGGGGCGACCTATACCACGCCGCAGACGACTGCCAACCGCGTCGGCTACGTCAATTTGACCGGGAAAGTGGAGGCTACGCCGACCTGGACGATCGATGGTTCGGCGCACGTCCGGGCATTCCAGCATAACACCGTGGATGGAAATCCGACCGCGACCCAGCCATGTGCTGCCCCTAACGACACGCTGCTTTGCTTTAATGACGACAGCAGCTTTGCAAATGGCGTCAACGGAGTTCCGATCGTAAATCCCTTCCCAACCGACGCCGTGCTGGGGCAGATCGACCGGACAACAACCCGTTCGACGACAACCGGGGCGACGCTGCAAGCCACCAACACCGACCAATTGTTCGGGCACAACAACCAGTTCATGGTTGGCACCAGTTTCGACTCCGGCGTCACCCGCTTCGGTGCGAGCGCGGAATTGGGCACGATCGGTCCGAACTACGTCGTCAGCGGCAGCGGCATATTTCTCGGCCCGTCCGGCTCTCCGATTTCGATCGGTCCGGTCTCGCTTCGCGCCACCAACCGATACAGCGGACTCTATGCGCAAGACACGTTCGACGTGACGGACGCGTTTTCGATCTCTGGCGGGGGCCGATTTAACTACGCAAGCATCAACCTTGAAGATCAGATCGGCACCGCACTCAACGGCAGTCATACGTTTAGCCGCTTCAATCCGATGATCGGCGGCACATACAAGATCATGCCTGAACTGACGGCCTATGCCGGATACTCCGAAGCCAATCGCGCGCCGACTCCGCTGGAACTTGCTTGCGCGGACCCTGCGCGCCCCTGTCTCATCGGCGCATTCCTCATCGCCGACCCGCCGCTGAAGCAGGTCGTGTCCCGTACCGTCGAGATCGGTCTGCGCGGCACCAAGGAACTGAATATCGGAACGCTCGGGTGGAAGGTCGGCGCGTTCCGCGCGACCAATGCCGACGACATTCTGGCGATCCCGAGCCCTGAGTTGCAGGGATTTGGCTATTTCCAGAACGTGGGGCGGACGCGACGCCAGGGCATCGAGGCTCAGGTCAATCTGACGTCGAAGACGCTGCAACTCTATGCCAGTTATGCCCTTGTTGATGCGCGCTTCCTCGATACCCTGCAGGTCGGCTCGAACAGCCCGTTCGCGGTTGACGACGTTGTCCAGATCCTGCCGGGCAACCGAATCCCGGCGATTCCACGCAACCGGGTCAAGTTTGGCATCGATTATTCGGTCACGGACGCCTTCAAGGTCGGAGGCGATGCGCTGTTCGTCAGCAACCAGTTCTTTGTTGGCGATGAATCCAATCAGGCGCCGAGGCTGCCATCATACGCGGTTTTCAACCTGCACACCTCGTATCAGATCAACCAGACGTTTCAGATCTACGGCCGCGTCGACAATATCTTCGACAATCGCTATGCGACTTACGGGACGTTCTTTGATACCGAAAACGTGCCCAATTTCACCAATGGCGGCACGCAGTTCACTGACGCGCGTTCGGTCAGCCCGGCGCGGCCGCGTGCCTTCTATGCGGGCTTGAAGGCCACCTTCTAGGCTTGGATTTGGGCGGGAAAGTGTGCGGCATCTCTGCGACAATGCGCGGCAGAATATCAGCCGCCGGACGCTCTCCTCAGGAAGCGTCCGGCGCCGGCTCGGCGCAATGCGCTTTGTGGATCGCAGAGGGGACGAACCCGAAATGCTTCCGGAACACGCGGCTGAAGTGCGACGAACTGGAAAAGCCCCACGAAAATGCGACATCCGTGATGGTCTTGCCGTGCTGCGTCTCCAGCTCCTGGCGGCAGTGCAGCAGTCTCGCCCGCCAGATATAATCGCTGACGGTCATGCCCTTGTCGCTGAACAGCATGTGCAGATAGCGCTTGGTGCAGCCCAATGCCGCCGAGATCTGGTCGATGCAAAGCTCGGGATCGCGCAAATGCTCGCGGATGAAGGCTTGAGCCCGAATGTACATCGCCTCGGGACCGACGCGGTCGAACATCGTGTCGGCTTCGCGCAGCGGCAACAGCAGCAGATCGATCAGCGAATTGGCGACGCCGATGGCGTTGTAGGGCGACAGCCGGTTCGCTTCGTCGAACGCGGTGTGCACGAAGTCGTAGGCGATGCGGCCGGTGCCGTTACGCGCGGAGAGCTTGCACGGCAACATCTTCGCCGTGCGGAAGCCGCGTTCGTGAAGCAGTTCCTTTGGCACGATCACGACCTCGTGCCGGGTCAATGAGGGGCTGACGATCGTGTGCGGACAGGAGACGTCATAGGCGAGGCAGTCGCCGGGCATGATGTCGATGCGGCGGCCGCTCTGTTCGAAATGCGAGATGCCGTAGGTCTGGAACAGAATCTTGACGTAGGGATGTTCGCTCAGTTTTGTGCCTGAGACGGTGTGCGCGATGCGATGCTGGCTTGCCTCAATCTGACACAGTTTCAGCTGCGAGACGGTTGTGTAGTTTATCCGCGCCTCGAGCGAAGAACCTTCCAGCGGATCGACGTCAAACTGGCCGCAGAGATCGGTCAGCGCATCTGACCAAGTTTGGATCTGCCTCTTCGGCGTCAATCCGGAAGTGCTGAGTGAGCGGACTGTATCGGACATGGTCGAAACACCGATTCGAGAACAGGCCGCGACCTCGGCAAAAGCTTCGGTCACAGGACGCTACATTTGACTCAACCTAAGGCAGTCCCAGGGAAGTCGCGCAGATTCTTCCCAATATCCCTTTGACAATCCTCCAACTTAGTTTCGGCTGCGTCAAGGGGAACCTCGACCTCGGAATACGCTGGTGCATGTGGGAACAAGCCCACGATTGATGCTTCGCAACATGAGAAGACGCCTCCCGGCGGGTCCCAAAATTAAAAAGTTCATTGTGTTTCGCTTTTGAGCAAACGCGGTTCTCTCTTGGGCAAGTTTCCTATTTCCGAACGGGATAGGAATAGGGACCAAGAATGGAAAATGGGCCGTCTCGGCGGAAACCCAAAACTCTTAAATCTGGGAGGAAACCACTATGCGCAAGGTGCTATCCGCTGCCTGTCTCGGCGCCATGGCGACATTCGCCGTCGGCGTCGCGTATGCCAATGAAGAGCTGAGCAAGATGGCGCAGAACCCGAAAGACTGGGTGATGCCGGCCGGCGACTACGCAAATACACGCTACTCGAAGCTGAACCAGATCACCGCAGCCAATGTCGGCAAGCTCCAGGTAGCCTGGACCTTCTCGACCGGCGTGCTGCGCGGCCACGAAGGCGGGCCGCTCATCGTCGGCAACATGATGTACGTCCATACGCCGTTCCCGAACAAGGTCTACGCTCTTGACCTTTCGCAGGAGAACAAGATCGTCTGGAAGTACGAGCCGAAACAGGATCCGAACGTCATTCCGGTGATGTGCTGCGACACCGTCAATCGCGGCGTGGCCTATGGCGACGGCAAGATCTTCCTGCATCAGGCCGACACCACCCTGGTCGCGCTGGATGCCAAGACCGGGCAGGTGGCATGGTCCGCCAAGAACGGCGATCCCGGCAAGGGCGCGACCGGCACCTCCGCGCCGCTCGTCGTCAAGGACAAGGTTCTGATCGGCATTTCCGGCGGTGAGTTCGGCGTGCAGTGTCACGTCACCGCTTACGACATGAAGACCGGCAAGCAGGCCTGGCGCGCCTTCTCCGAAGGACCGGACGATCAGATCAAGGTCGATCCCGTCAGTACTACTGAACTCGGAAAGCCGGTCGGCAAGGATTCGAGCCTCAAGACCTGGCAGGGCGACCAGTGGAAGATCGGTGGCGGCTGCACATGGGGCTGGCTGTCCTACGATCCCAGTCTGAACCTCGTCTATTACGGTTCAGGCAACCCCTCGACCTGGAACCCGAAGCAGCGTCCCGGCGACAACAAGTGGTCGATGACCATCTGGGCGCGCAATCCGGATACCGGCATGGCCAAGTGGGTCTATCAGATGACGCCCCACGACGAGTGGGACTATGACGGCGTCAACGAAATGATCCTCAGCGACCAGCAGATCAACGGTACTGAACGCAAGCTGTTGACCCATTTCGACCGCAACGGTTTGGCTTACACGCTGGACCGTGCAACCGGCGAACTCCTGGTCGCCGAGAAGTACGATCCGAAGGTCAACTGGACCAGCGGCGTCGACATGAACAAGAGCTCGCCGACCTACGGCCGTCCCAAGGTGCTCGATCAGTACTCGACCGAAAAGGGCGGCGAAGACAAGAACACCAAGGGCATCTGCCCGGCCGCGCTCGGCACCAAGGACGAGCAGCCGGCAGCCTATTCGCCCGATACGCAACTGTTCTACGTGCCGACCAACCACGTCTGCATGGACTACGAGCCGTTCAAGGTGAGCTACACCGCGGGCCAGCCCTATGTCGGGGCGACGCTCTCGATGTATCCGCCTCAGGGCGAAAGCCACATGGGCAACTTCATTGCCTGGGACGGCAAGACCGGCAAGATCGCCTGGTCGAACAAGGAGCAGTTCTCGGTATGGTCGGGAGCGCTCGCTACCGCAGGCGGCGTGGTGTTCTACGGAACGCTCGAAGGCTATCTGAAGGCAGTCGATGCCAAGACCGGCAAGGAGCTTTACAAGTTCAAGACCCCGTCCGGCATCATCGGCAACGTCACGACCTATGAGAACGGCGGCAGGCAGTACATCGCAGTGCTGTCCGGCGTTGGTGGCTGGGCGGGTATCGGCCTTGCAGCCGGTCTGACCGATCCGACCGCAGGCCTCGGCGCCGTCGGCGGCTATGCGGCGCTGAGCAACTATACCGCACTCGGCGGCACGCTCACCGTGTTCGCGCTGCCGCAGTAAAGCAGGACCACCTCGTCCGGCGCGTGGCTCGTTCCACGCGCCGGTTGATCTAGATCGAATATCGAGGATGAGCTCTTGCGTAGAATCTGGTTGATTGCAGCCACTCTCATGCTTGTGGCGCCGGGATCGGTTGGCCACGCTGCGGACGATCCGACCGCCGTCAAGTCCGAGGATGGCAAGTATCTCGACAAGGAAGGCAACCCGACCTTCAAGGTCGCGGCCGACGGCACGGTCGACTGGTACACCTATTCCGGATATCGCCGCTATCACTCCGAATGCCACGTCTGCCACGGCCCTGACGGAATGGGATCGACCTACGCACCGGCGTTGAAGGATTCGTTGAAGACGATGAGCTACGCCGACTTCCTCGGCGTGGTCGCCAGCGGTCGCAAGAACGTCAGCACGGCGCAAGAGAACGTCATGCCGGCGTTCGGCGATAATCCGAATGTCGCCTGCTACATGGACGACCTCTACGTTTATCTGCGCGCCCGCGCCCATGACGCGGTCGGCCGCGGGCGCCGCCAAGCATGAAGACAAACCCGGCCGCCTACACGCAGGCAGGAAAATGCCTGCATGGGAACCAAATGATCATGCCGAACATGCGAGGTGCACGTCTTGGCGGGTCCATGCGGCGACTTGAAAAGAAAATGTGGAGTTTAAGATGAAGACCCGCGCTGCTGTCGCATTCGAGGCCAAGAAGCCTCTTGAAATCGTCGAGGTCGATCTGGAAGGCCCGAAGGCCGGCGAGGTCCTCGTCGAGATAAAGGCGACCGGAATCTGTCACACCGACGCTTACACGCTTGATGGATTCGACAGCGAAGGAATCTTTCCGTCGATTCTCGGTCATGAGGGCGCGGGCATCGTCCGCGAAATAGGGCCGGGTGTGACGTCGGTCAAGGCCGGCGATCACGTGATTCCGCTCTACACGCCGGAATGCCGCCAGTGCAAAAGCTGCCTGAGCCAGAAGACAAATCTCTGTACCGCCATCCGCGCCACCCAGGGCAAGGGGCTGATGCCGGACGGCACCTCGCGCTTCAGCCATAAGGGCAAGCCGATCTACCACTATATGGGCTGCTCGACGTTCTCGAACTTTACCGTGCTGCCGGAAATCGCGGTGGCGAAGATTCGCGAGGACGCGCCGTTCGACAAGAGCTGCTACATCGGTTGCGGGGTGACGACGGGCGTTGGCGCCGTCGTGAATACCGCCAAGGTGACGCCGGGCGCCAACGTCGTCGTGTTCGGTCTCGGCGGCATCGGGCTCAACGTCATCCAGGGCGCAAAGATGGTGGGCGCCGACAAGATCGTCGGCGTTGACATCAACGATTCCAAGGAGGACTGGGGTCGCCGTTTTGGCATGACGCATTTCGTCAACCCGACGAAAGTCAGCGACATCGTCCAGCATCTGGTCGGACTTACCGACGGCGGCGCCGACTTCACCTTCGACTGCACCGGCAACACCACCGTGATGCGGCAGGCCCTCGAAGCGTGCCATCGTGGCTGGGGCGTCTCGGTCATTATCGGGGTCGCGGAGTCCGGCAAGGAAATCGCCACCCGGCCGTTCCAGTTGGTGACCGGCCGCGTCTGGAAGGGAACGGCCTTCGGCGGCGCGCGGGGCCGCACGGATGTGCCGAAAATCGTCGACTGGTACATGAACGGCAAGATCGAAATCGATCCGATGATCACCCATGTCCTCAAGCTGGAGGAGATCAACCGCGGATTCGATCTCATGCACCAGGGTAAGTCGATCCGCTCGGTTGTCGTGTTCTGAAATTAGAGAACCTAAAACACAAGGAGGACAGGCCCATGACTGCTCATATCCACCCATCGATTGATAGCGGCGTAAAGAAGGGGACCGGCAGTTTTGCCGGCGGCACGCTTGTCTGCAAATGCAGCGACCGGCCGGTCAAGGTCGCCATCAAGGGCGATGTTGCTCATAACCATGCCTGTGGCTGCACCAAATGCTGGAAGCCCGCGGGGGCGACCTTCTCCGTCGTCGCCGTGGTCCCGCGCGACAATGTGAAGGTGACCGAGAACGGCGACAAGCTGGCGGTTGTCGACGCGTCGGCGACGATCCAGCGCTATGCCTGCAAGGCCTGCGGCACGCACATGTACGGCCGGATCGAGAACACCGGTCATCCATTCTACGGCCTCGACTTCATCCATCCCGAGCTGTTCCAGGAAGGTGGATGGGCAGCCCCGGGGTTCGCCGCGTTCGTGTCATCCGTGCTGGAGTCCGGCGTTCAGCCGGCCGAGATGGATGGAATCAGGTCTCGGCTGAAGGAACTCGGACTTGAGCCCTATGATTGCCTGTCGCCGCCGTTGATGGACGCGATCTCGAGCCACGTGGCGAAAAGCAAGGCGAAGGCGGCCTGAAGAAATCCCTCTGGACCACCACTGCGGCCGGCGGGCGAAACACCCGCCGGCTTTTTTCATGCTGCGCCGCGAAGTGAACGGCGCTGAAGGAGTTGACCCGTCGCGCGGTTCCCTTCTATGCACGAGGTGACTTAAAAGAAGACAACCTCGCGAGGATCCGCCCGATGCAGATTGCCACAGACGCCGCCTTTATCCTGCCCGACGATTTCGCGAACGCCGCGCTGATGGGGAGGGTCTGGCGTCCCGATCTCGCCGGCCCGGCGGTGGTGGCCATCCGCGAGAAGGGTGTGTTCGACATATCAGACGAATTCCCGACCGCGAGCCAGCTTGCCGCCTCCGATCCGGCCGAGGCGTTGCGCGCCACGAAAGGCGTGCGGATCGGGGCCCTTCAGGACATTTTGAACAACACGCCGCCCGACACGCGCGATCCGACCAAGCCGTGGCTGCTGGCGCCGATCGACCTGCAGGTGATCAAGGCGGCCGGCGTCACCTTCGCCGTATCGATGCTGGAGCGCGTGATCGAGGAGCGGGCGCGCGGCAATCCGGATTCGGCGGTAGCCATCCGGGCCGAGGTGACGCGGATCGTCGGCACCGACCTGTCGCAATTGAAGCCGGGCTCGGCCGAAGCGCAGCACGTCAAGGACGTGCTGGTTTCCCAAAATGCCTGGAGCCAGTATCTCGAAGTCGGCATCGGCCCGGACGCGGAGGTGTTCACCAAGGCGCCCGTTCTCTCGGCGGTCGGCACCTGCGTGGACGCGGGCCTGCACCCGAAATCGACCTGGAACAATCCGGAGCCCGAGGTGGTGCTGGTGGTGACGCGCGACGGACAGATCGTCGGCGCGACGCTCGGCAACGACGTCAATCTGCGCGACTTCGAGGGACGCTCGGCGCTGCTGCTGTCCAAGGCCAAGGACAACAACGCCTCCTGCGCCATCGGGCCGTTCGTGCGGTTCTTCGATCGCGACTTCACGCTCGACGACGTCAGGAAGATGGAGATCTCGCTGGAAGTGAAGGGGCCGGAGGGTTTTGTCCTGCACGGCGCATCTTCCCTGACCCAGATCAGCCGAGACCCGGCCGACATCGTCGGGCAGACCATCAACGAGAACCATCAATATCCCGATGGTTTCGTGCTGTTCCTGGGCACCATGTTCGCACCGATCCAGGATCGCGCCGCCAAGGGGCAGGGTTTCACCCATGTCGAGGGCGATCTGGTGACGGTCGCAACCCCGAAACTCGGCCGGCTGACCAACCGGATGCGCCACAGCGGCGATTGCGAACCTTGGAATTTCGGCCTGACCGAGCTGTTCGAGGCTTTGATGCGCCGCAGGGCCGCGCACTGAAATGGCGAAAATCAGGATCGGTCTGGCCGGCTGCGGCTTTGTGTCCGAGCTGCACATGCATGCCTACCGCCGTGTTTACGGCGTGGACATCGAAGTCCGGGCCGTCGCGGCCCGGGGCGAGCCCGTCGTCGAATTCGCCCGTCGCCACCACATTCCGACAACGTATCGCAGCTTTCGCGAGCTGATCGCCGACGCCGAGATCGACGTCATCGACATCTGCACGCCGCCCAACCTGCATGCGTCGATGATCGTAGACGCGATGCAGGCCGGCAAGCATGTGATCTGCGAAAAGCCGTTCAGCGGCTACTTTGGGCGCGACGGCGATCAGCTTCCGATCGGCAAGCATGTGCCCAAGGCGCTGATGTACGAGCGTGTGATGGAGGAGATGGCGGCGACCCGGGCGGCGATCGAGAAGACCGGCCGGCTCTTCATGTATGCCGAGGACTGGATCTACGCGCCGGCGGTGACCAAGACCGTGGAGATTCTCAAAGCCACCAAGGACAAGATCCTGTTCATGAAGGGCGAGGAGAGCCACTCCGGCTCGCATGCCGCGCACGCCGCGCAATGGGCGATGACCGGCGGCGGTTCGCTGATCCGGATGGGATGCCATCCGCTGTCGGCGGTGCTCTATCTCAAGCAGGTCGAGGCCCGCGCGCGCGGGGAGACGATCACTGTCGCGAACGTGACGTGCGACGTCGGCAATGTCACGGCGTGCCTGCGTCCGGACGAACGCGCCGTGCTCAAGGCCAATCCCGTCGACGTCGAGGATTGGGGCATGCTCACGGCCACCTTCTCCGACGGCACCAAGGCCACGGTTTTTTCGGGCGACATGATCCTCGGCGGCGTGCGCAATTTGATCGAAACCCATACCAGCAGCGGCGCGCTGTTCGCCAACATCACGCCGAACACGCACATGATGAGCTATCAGACCAGCGAGGAGAAGCTCGCAAGCGTCTACATCACCGAAAAGGTCGATCGGAAGACCGGCTGGCAATATGTCTGCATCGAGGAGGAATGGACGCGCGGCTACGTCCAGGAAATCCAGGATTTTATGGAATGCGTCTCGACCGGCCGGCAACCGCTTTCGGACCTGGCGCTGGCCTTTGAGACGATCAAGGTCAACTATGCCGGCTACTGGGCGGCGGAGGAGGGGCGGCGGGTTTTGCTGTAAGCTTGGTGATTGTTGAATAACACCCATCCGGGCCACATGGTTCTAGACGCGCTGCGTCGCCGCGCTCCTCACCATGAGGATCTGGCAGTTTGCACGATGCAAGACCTCATCCTGAGGAGCGGCGCCAGCCGCGTCTCGAAGGATGAAGCCCCGACAACGCTACACCGCATACACCGACGATTTCGGCAGCGGGAACACTGGATCCCGCGTCCTGATATTGGTCGGCCAGACCACCGAGATGTGCTCGCCGGCATTCTGCATCACGACCGGGGTCGAGCGCTCGTTCTGGCCGGACAGCGGCGTGCCGGGCCGATAGAATTTCACGCCATAGCCCTGGATGGTGCCGCCCGCCGGGATGTCCACGTCGAGCGCCGCCTTGCGAACCGCCTCGGGATCGAAGCCGCCGTACTTGTCTTTTGCCACGGGCAGCACGTTGTTGAGCAGGACCCAGGTCTGGTTGAATCCCATCGAGCAGTGCGGCGGCACGTCGGTGGCGCCGGTTTTTTCCTTGTAGCGTGCAACCATGATCTTGGTGAGATCGCCGATGCCGGGCGCGAGTTTCGAAGGGTCGAGCAATTGCGCCGGCACCGGATCGATATTGCAGAAATTGTCGATGTCGGCGCCGAACGTCGCCCGCAGCTTGTCGAGCTGGCTGTAGCCCGCGCCGGCGCCGAACAGCATCTTGAACTTGAGTCCGTTCTCGCGCGCCTGGCGCAGGAACAAAGTGATATCGGGATTGTATCCCGCGTGCGAGATCACGTCGGCCTTGGCGCGCTTGATCTTGGTCACCAGCACCGAGAGGTCGGGGGCGGAGGCGGAATAGCCTTCCTTGAGCACGACCTGGAGGCCGGCCTGCTTGGCATAGGCTTCGTCGGCGGCGGCAACGCCGACCCCATAGGGGCCGTCCTCGTGGATCAGCGCGACCTTGACGTCCTTGGGCTCCATGCCGAGCTTGGCTTTGGCGTGCTCGCTGATGAAGCTCGCAAAGGCCTGGCCATACTGGTCGGAATGGATCTGCGCGCGGAAGACGTATTGCAGGTTCTTGTCCTTGAACACGGCGGTCGAAACCGCGGTCGTGATCCAGAGGATCTTTTTCTGCTGCTCGACCTTGGCGGCGAGCGGGACCGCGTGCGAACTCGCATAGACGCCGTTGATGATGTCGATCTTCTCCTGATCGATCAGGCGGTTGGCCTCGTTGATCGCTACATCGGGCTTGCTCTGGGAGTCGGCGGCGATAGGGGCGATCTTGTACTTGCCGCCAATGCCGCCCTTCTCGTTGACCAGATCGATGGCAATCTGCGCGCCGATCGAGGAGGCGACCGACCCGCCTGCGGCGAACGGGCCCGGTCAAGTCGTAGATCAGGCCGATACGTACCGTCTCGGCTTGTGCCTGCGCGCGGGTCCAATCGAGGCTGAATGCGGCAGCAGCAGCCGCAGATGTCTTCAGCAGCGTTCTGCGTGAAGTAGGCATCGTGTCCTCCCACTGAATTATCATTATCGTTGGGACTGGTTTTTCCAGTTCTCGGCCAAGTATTTGGAGAATGCGGAAAGAAGTCAACCGGCGGACGCGCTCCGTGAGCCGGTCATGGCTGCAGAAACGTGTGGTCACGCGGGCGAGGGACGGCAGGGCTCACCAACTAAAGTCTGAGAAATCCCTTCGTCCGGCGTCCAGCCGGCTCCTGCAACGGCGATCTCGTTCGACTGCCTCGACGCCCGGCTGACCAGTTTGGCGCTCGGTCCCTCGGCATTCGCATATCGCCCTATCGGCGTCTGCCGCGCGCCGACGTGCGGGTGATCCTTATCCTGCCATGGGTTCGCGGCAGGAATTGTGCGCCGCGGGCGCTGACGAATTCCAGCATGGCGCGTGCTGGCGGCAGCAGGATCTTGTCCTTTCGGGAAAGGGCGAACCATTGCCTGATGACGGGAAGGCCAACCACGTCGAGCGTGACCAGTCGCCGCTCGTCGAGTTCGGTGGCAACCGTGTGTGCCGAAATGAATGCAATTCCGAGGCCCGCGATCACAGCCTGCTTGATCGTCTCGTTGCTGCTCATCGCCATGCCGATCTTGGGGCGAATTCGCGCCGCTTCGAACAGCTGCTCCATCAGGCCGCGCGTGCCCGAACCGGGTTCGCGGGTCAGAAATGTTTCGTCGGCCAGGTCGCTCGGGGGAATGCGGGACTTTCGCACCAGGCGATGGCTGGTCGGCGCGATAATGACATGGGGGTGATCGCCGATCGGGTGAACGTCCATGTCGATATCAGCCGGTGGGCGGCCCATGATCGCGAAATCGAGATCATAGCCGCGCAGCGCGGTGCCGATCTCCTGTCGGTTTCCGATCGAGAGCGTGACATCGATGTTCGGATGCCGTTTCGAAAATCCGGAGATCATGAACGGCACGAAATATTTCGCGGTGCTGACGGCGCCAATCGAGATGCGGCCCGCGGTCTTTCCCGCCATCATCTCGAGCGATGTCTCGCAGTCCGCAATCGCGGCTTCGATGCGCTCGGACAGCGAGAGCACCTCCCGCCCGGCATCGGTCAATAGCATGCCGTCACTGGTGCGCTGAATCAGCGGCAGTCCTGCAAGCTCCTGCAGATTGCGGATCTGCAGCGTGACGGCCGGCTGCGTGAGATGCAGATGTTTGGCTGCGGCGGTAACCGACCGGTCGCGGTGAACGGCCGCGAGCGCGCGCAATTGGCGGATGGTCAATTCCCGCGGAAACCTGCCTGCCATGAGCTCACCCAATATAAGAAAAACTTTGCCAAAGCCAAAGATAAGAAAATTTCACTAATTTTGCAAACTGGGTTGTTGTTAGGCGCGGCGTGCCGAACGGCATGACGCGTTGGAGTGGCGGCTCCGAAGAGGGCGCCAATCGGGGAACGGCCATGGACGCACGCATAACCCTGTGCTCGCATCTCGATCATGCCGGGTCGGAAACGCCGACCGGCCCCGCCGTGGCCGCCGTGATCGAGGCGATTGCCACTGCTGCCATCGGCCTCTCCGATCTCATCGCCGACGGACCGTTGGCGGGCATCACGGGGCGAACCCGTGGCGTCAATTCCGACGGCGACCATCAGAAGGATATCGACCTCGCCGCCGACGCGATGATGCGCGCGGCGTTACGCGCCACCCCGGTCGCTGCCGTCCTGTCCGAAGAATTGGACCTGCCTGAAGTGATCAATGCCGGAGCGTCGCTCTGCGTCGCCATCGATCCGCTCGACGGATCGGCCAACCTCCAAAACAACATCTCGGTTGGAACCATCTTTTCGATCCGTCTGCGCGGCAACGACATCATCTCCACCTTCTTCGAGCCGGGCACGGCGCAGTGTGCTGCGGGCTTCGTGGTCTACGGCCCTCAGACCACGCTGGTTCTGGCGTTCGACGAGCGGGTTGACATCTTCATTCTGGACAGGCGTGCCCGCGAATTCCTGCTGATCGCGCGCCGCGTGAAGATTGCCCCGAACGCGCCTGAATTCGCCATCAACGCGTCGAACCGGCGGCACTGGCATGGGCCGGTGCGGGCCTATATCGACGAATGCCTCGCGGGCACGAGCGGCAACGGTTCGGTCGATTTCAATATGCGCTGGATCGGCTCGCTGGTTGCGGAGTCGCTTCGTATTCTGGTCCGCGGCGGCGTGTTCCTGTACCCGGCGGATGCGCGGCCGGGATATCGCGACGGACGCCTTCGCCTGCTTTACGAAGCGCATCCGATGGCCCTCGTGATGGAGTGGGCGGGCGGCGCCGCGACCACCGGCCGCCGGCGCATTCTCGAACTTTCGGCGAAAACACCACACCAGCGGGTGCCGCTGATCATGGGTTCGATGCGCGGCGTTCGTGACATCGCCGCCATTCACGAAGCGATCGAGCCGATGTTCGACAATAGCGACGCGCCGCTGTTTGCGCGGCGCGGCCTGTTTCGCTGATCGGAAAGAGCAGATGTCACGCAGCTATCCCATCATATCGATTACAGGATCGTCCGGAGCCGGCACGACTTCGGTGAAGAAGACGTTTGAAAACATCTTCCGCCGCGAACAGGTCGCGGCCGCCTATGTCGAGGGCGACGCGTTCCACCGCTACAACCGCGTTGAGATGCGCACAAAAATGGCTGAGGAGGCCGAGCGCGGCAACAAGCATTTCAGCCATTTCAGCCCGGAAACGAACCTGTTCGAGGAGCTGGAGAAATTGTTCCGCGACTACGGCGAGTCCGGGACCGGAACCGTCAGGCACTATGTCCACGATCATGACGAGGCCAGGCTCTATGGCGCAGATCCCGGCACATTTACCGAATGGACGCCGCTGCCCGAAAAGTCCGACCTGCTGTTCTATGAAGGTCTGCATGGCGCTGTCGTGACCGACAAGGTCAATATCGCGCAGCATGCCGATCTCAAGATCGGCGTCGTTCCCGTCATCAATCTGGAGTGGATCCAGAAGCTGCATCGCGACCGCAGCGACCGCGGCTACACCGCCGAGGCGGTGACCGACACGATCCTGCGGCGGATGCCGGACTACATACACTACATCTGCCCGCAATTCACCGAGACTGACATCAACTTCCAGCGCGTGCCGACGGTCGACACCTCGAACCCGTTCATTGCGCGCTGGATACCGACGCCCGACGAGTCGATGGTGGTGATACGGCTTAAAAATCCGCGCGGCATCGACTTTCCCTACCTGCTGTCGATGATTCCGAACAGTTTCATGTCGCGGGCCAACTCGATCGTGATCCACGGATCGAAGCTCGATCTCGCGATGCAGCTGATCCTCACCCCGCTGATCCTGCAACTGATGGAACGCAAGAGGCGCATGCTATGACCGATTCCGCTTTGTCCCGTATCGCCACCCAGCCGGACGTCTCGCATGCCGAAATGGCGAACGCGATCCGCTTTCTGGCCATCGACGCCGTCGAAAACGCGAAGTCGGGCCATCCCGGCATGCCGATGGGCATGGCCGATGTGGCGACGGTGCTGTTTTCGCGCTTCCTCAAATTCGACGCCGCCGATCCGGCGTGGCCGGATCGCGACCGGTTCGTATTGTCGGCCGGCCACGGCTCGATGCTGCTGTATGCGTTGCTGCATCTGACCGGTTATGCGGGCGTGACGATGGACGAGTTGAAAGCGTTCAGGCAGTGGGGATCGAAGACCCCCGGCCATCCGGAATACGGACATACGCCCGGCGTCGAGACGACGACGGGGCCGCTGGGGCAGGGGATCGCGACCGCGGTCGGGATGGCGCTGGCGGAGCGCCTGATGAATGCGCGGTTCGGCGACGATCTTGTCGATCATTACACCTATGTGATCGCCGGCGACGGCTGCCTGATGGAGGGCATCAGCCAGGAAGCGATTTCGCTGGCGGGACATCTCAAGCTCGGCCGGTTGATCGTGCTGTATGACGACAACGAAATCTCGATTGACGGATCGACTTCACTGTCGTGCTCGGATGACCAACTGGCGCGCTTCAAGGCGTCGGGCTGGTCGGCGAGCCGGATCGATGGTCACGACCCCGAAGCGATTGCCGCGGCGATCCGGCAAGCCCGGCACGACAGCCGGCCATCCCTGATTGCCTGCCGCACGGTGATCGGTTTCGGCGCACCCAACCGTCAGGGGACAGAAAAGGCGCATGGCGCGCCGCTCGGTGCGGAGGAAGTCGAGAAGACGCGCGGGACGTTGAACTGGCCGCACGCGCCATTTCAGGTTCCAGGAGATGTAGCCGATGCCTGGCGTGAAATTGGTACACAAGGACATGCGGCACGGCGGGCATGGATCGAGCGCAGCCGACGCCACAGTACGATGGGACGGTCGCCGTTCCACGACGCGCTGAACCGAAAGCTGCCCTGCGGATATGCCGACGCAATGGCGGAGATACGCACCCGGTTCGCTGGCGAACAACCGAAAATCGCGACCCGGCAGGCGTCGCAATTGGTGATCGAAGTGATCGCGCAAGCGCTGCCCAATCTGCTTGGCGGTTCGGCCGACCTTACCCATTCGAACCTGACGCGCGCGAAGACGCAGCAACCGGTGCGGCCCGATGCCCTCGACGGCAGCTATATCCATTACGGCGTCCGCGAGCATGCCATGGCGGCTGCGATGAACGGCATCGCGCTGCATGGCGGCTTCATCCCATATGGCGGCACGTTTCTCAGCTTTGCCGATTACAGCCGCCCCGCGATCAGGTTGGCCGCGCTGATGGGGATCCGCGTCATCCACGTGATGACGCACGACTCGATTGGGCTGGGCGAGGACGGTCCGACGCATCAGCCGGTCGAGCATCTGGCGTCGCTGCGGGCGATACCGAATCTGCTGATATTCCGCCCGGGCGACGCGGTCGAGACGGCGGAGGCGTGGGACTGCGCGTTGCGGGCGGATGCGAGCCCGTCGGTGCTGTGCCTGTCGCGACAGGCGCTCCCGACGTTCCGTGAAGATGCCAGTGAAACCAATCTGGTCGCATTCGGCGCCTACGTCGTCGCTGAACCGGAGGACGGCCGCGACGTCACCTTGATCGCAACCGGCTCCGAAGTATCGATCGCGCTCGACGCGGCAGGGCTGCTCGAAAAAGACAACGTCCGCGCCGCGGTCGTCTCGGCGCCGTGCTTCGAGCTGTTTCGCCGGCAATCCCGCGAATACCGCACCGCCGTTCTGGGACGCGTGCCGAGGGTCGGCGTCGAAGCCGCGATCGAGGGCGACTGGGCGCGATGGCTTGGCGATGGCGGCGAATTCGTCGGCATGACCGGCTTCGGCGCCTCGGCGCCGGCGGAAACGCTCTACCGCGAATTCGGTATCACCGCCGAGGAGGTCGCAAAGGCCGCGCTGCGCTGCATCGCGCGCTCGCGGATGGCGGCAACCTACGCATGACACCCATACGCCGATCAACGACACGGAGGCTCCGATGGCGCGAATTACCCTGAGGCAATTGCTGGATCATGCCGCCGAGCACGGCTACGGCGTGCCGGCATTCAACATCAACAATATGGAGCAGGGGCTTGCGATCATGGATGCGGCGGCGGCCGTCGATGCGCCCGTCATCATCCAGGCCTCGCGCGGCGCGCGCTCCTACGCCAATGACGTCATGTTGTCGAAGATGATCGACGCGCTGGAGGAGATGCATCCGCAGATCCCGCTCTGCCTGCATCAGGACCACGGCAACGAGGAATCGACCTGCGCCACCGCGCTCCAACACGGCTTCACCTCCGTGATGATGGACGGCTCGCTGCAGGCCGATGCCAGGACCGCGGCGAGCTACGAATACAATGTCGACATCACCCGCCGGGTGGTCGACATGGCGCACTGGATCGGCGCCTCGGTTGAAGGCGAGCTGGGCGTGCTCGGCTCACTGGAACATGGCGGCGGCGAGCAGGAGGACGGCCATGGCGTCGAAGGCGAGGTCAGCCACGATCAGCTACTGACCGATCCGGACCAGGCCGTCGATTTCGTTCGCGCTACCAAGGTCGACGCTCTGGCGATTGCGATGGGTACGTCGCATGGCGCGTATAAATTCTCGCGCAAGCCGGACGGCGACATTCTGGCGATGCGGGTGGTGGAGGAAATTCATCGCCGGTTGCCCAATACGCATCTGGTGATGCACGGCTCGTCGTCAGTACCGCAACCGCTGCAGGACGCCTTCAACGCATTCGGCGGCGAGATGCCGCAGACCTGGGGCGTGCCGGTCGAGGAAATCGTCCGTGGCATCAAGCATGGCGTCCGCAAGGTCAATATCGACACCGACTGCCGGCTGGCGATGACCGCGGCGTTCCGCAAGGTGGCGGTGCAAAGCAGAAGCGAATTCGATCCGCGCAAATTCCTGAAGCCGGCGATGGATAGCTTGCGCGATCTCTGCCGCGAACGCTTCGAACAGTTCGGCACCGCGGGCCACGCCTCGCAGATCAGGGTGATTCCGTTGGCCGAGATGGCCAAGCGCTACCGCTCGGGCGCGCTCGATCCACGCATGGGAGGAATTGCCGATGCCGCCGAATGAACTGATGACTGCCTCGATCCCGACCAGTCGCCGCACACCACACGAGGAGACCACAATGAACATGCACTCGATGACCGTTCGCGGCAAGGATCGCTACAAGTCGGGCGTCCTCGAATACAAGAAGATGGGCTATTGGGAGCCCGACTACACGCCAAAGGACACCGACATCATCGCGCTGTTCCGGGTGACGCCGCAGGACGGCGTCGATCCGGTCGAAGCCTCGGCAGCGGTAGCCGGCGAATCCTCGACCGCGACCTGGACGGTGGTCTGGACCGACCGGCTGACGGCGGCAGAAAAATACCGCGCCAAATGCTTCCGGGTCGATCCGGTGCCGAACTCGCCGGGCCAGTATTTCGCCTACATCGCCTACGATCTCGACCTGTTCGAGCCCGGTTCGATCGCCAATTTGTCGGCCTCGATCATCGGCAATGTGTTCGGCTTCAAGCCGCTGAAGGCGTTGCGGCTCGAGGACATGCGATTGCCGGTGGCCTATGTGAAGACATTCCAGGGGCCGGCGACCGGCATCGTGGTCGAGCGCGAGCGTATGGACAAGTTCGGCCGGCCGCTGCTCGGCGCCACCGTGAAGCCGAAGCTCGGCCTGTCCGGCCGAAACTACGGGCGTGTGGTCTATGAGGCGCTGAAGGGCGGGCTCGATTTCACCAAGGACGACGAGAACATCAACTCGCAGCCCTTCATGCACTGGCGGGAGCGGTTCCTCTACTGCATGGAAGCGGTCAACAAGGCCCAGGCCGCGTCCGGCGAGATCAAGGGCACCTATCTCAACGTCACCGCCGGCACCATGGAGGACATGTACGAGCGCGCCGAGTTCGCCAAGGAGCTCGGCTCGGTCATCATCATGATCGATCTCGTGATCGGCTACACGGCGATCCAGTCGATGGCCAAATGGGCGCGCCGCAACGACATGATCCTGCATCTGCATCGGGCAGGTCACTCGACCTATACGAGGCAGCGCAGCCATGGCGTTTCGTTCCGCGTCATCGCGAAGTGGATGCGGCTTGCGGGCGTCGACCACATCCATGCCGGCACGGTGGTCGGCAAGCTTGAGGGCGATCCGGCGACCACGCGCGGCTATTACGACATCTGCCGCGAGGACTACAACCCGGCGCGGCTGGAGCATGGCGTGTTCTTCGACCAGCATTGGGCCAGCCTCAACAAGCTGATGCCGGTGGCGTCGGGCGGCATCCATGCCGGCCAGATGCACCAGCTGCTCGATCATCTCGGCGAAGACGTGATCCTGCAGTTCGGCGGCGGCACGATCGGCCATCCCATGGGCATCCAGGCCGGCGCGACCGCCAACCGCGTGGCGCTGGAAGCGATGATCCTCGCCCGCAACGAGGGCCGCGACTACCTGCACGAGGGCCCCGAGATTCTCGCCAAGGCGGCGGAGACCTGCACGCCGTTGAAGGCGGCGCTCGAAGTCTGGAAGGACGTCACCTTCAACTATGAATCGACCGACATGCCGGACTACGTCCCCACGCCCTCGGTCGCGATGTAAGGAGTAAAAGTCATGCGCATTACCCAAGGCTGCTTTTCGTTCCTGCCCGATCTGACCGACGAGCAGGTCTCCCGCCAGGTCCAGTATTGCCTGGAGCAGGGCTGGGCCGTGAATATCGAATTCACCGACGACCCGCACCCTCGCAACAATTTCTGGGAAATGTGGGGCCTGCCGATGTTCGATCTCCGCGACGCCGCCGGCGTGATGATGGAGCTGAATGAATGCCGCAAGGTGTATGGCGAGCGCTACATCCGGCTGTCGGCATTCGATTCCAGCCACGGTTGGGAATCGGTGCGGCTGTCCTTCATCGTCAACCGGCCAAAGGACGAACCCGGCTTCCGCCTCGATCGGCATGAAATGGCCGGGCGCAACATCCGCTACACGACCACATCATACGCCGCCGATCGTCCGGAGGGCCGGCGCTACGGTTAGGCAAGCGTTTGGTCCGGCAGACGCGTTCTCCCTGAACGTGCCTGCGTCTGCCGGATGCACTGCTCCGTCGCTGCGGAAGCGGCGACGGAGTCTTTCTGAAACGACGCGTGCAGCGACTTGAGGTTAGCAGATGGATGTGGATATCGCCCCAATGACTGAAGTGGTCAACTTGCGCGATGAACTCGAGGCCGTCGGCATCGAGGATATCCTCTCGCAGCTTGACCGTGAACTGATCGGGTTGAAACCGGTAAAGACGCGTATCCGCGAGATTGCGTCGCTGCTTCTGATTGAACGTATCCGCAAGCGGATGGGCCTGGCGTCGGGCACGCCGACGCTGCACATGTCATTTACGGGAAATCCCGGCACCGGAAAGACCACGGTGGCGCTGCGGATCGCCAGCATCCTGCACAGGCTCGGCTTCGTGCGCCGCGGCCAGGTTGTGTCGGTGACGCGCGACGAACTGGTCGGGCAATATATCGGCCACACCGCGCCGAAGACCAAGGAGATCCTGAAAAAGGCGATGGGCGGTGTGCTGTTCATCGACGAGGCCTATTATCTGCACCGGCCCGACAACGAGCGCGACTACGGCCAGGAGGCGATCGAGATCCTGCTGCAGGTAATGGAAACGCAGCGGGAGGATCTGGTGGTGATCCTCGCCGGCTACGGCGACCGCATGGACAAGTTTTTCGCCAGCAATCCCGGCTTCCGTTCGCGGATCGCGCACCACATCGACTTTCCGGATTATGCCGACGATGAGTTGCTCGCCATCGCAGAGCTGATGCTGCGCGACATGAACTACGGATTCACGAAGGAAGCGCGTGCGGAGTTCGTTCGCTACATCGCATTGCGCAAGAACCAGCCGCTGTTCTCCAACGCGCGATCGATCCGTAACGCTCTGGACCGCCTGCGGCTGCGTCAGGCCAACCGCCTCGTCGCCGATCTCGATCATGTCCTGACAGCGGACGATATCCGGTCGATCGAGGCGTCGGACGTGCTGGCGAGCCGCGTGTTCGGGAAGGGCGGAAAATCCGCCGAAGCGGGTTAGCGCTTTAATGCCGTTTCAGGGATCGCCCTGCGAACCACTTCGCGCATCGCAAAGCTCGAATGGATGCGCGCGACGCCGGGCATCCGCGAAAGATGCTGCTTGTGGATGCGCTCGAAGTCGGCGATGTCGCGCGCGATCACCTGCAGATGATAGTCATCGCTGCCCGACATCAGGTGGCAAGACACCACGTCGGGACAACGGGCGATGGCTGCTTCGAACGCGGCGAGATATTCCTCGCTCTGCTTTTCCAGCGTGATGGTGACGACAACCGTCGTGACGAGCCCGAGCGCAGTCGGTTCGAGATCGGCCCGATAGCCGCGAATGATGCCCGCTTCCTCGAGCTGACGAATGCGACGCGCGCAGGCGGTCGGCGACAGCCCGATCTTTTCGGCGAGCTCGATCTGGCTCGCCTTTGCATCGGAGAGCAATTCCGCCAGAATCCGAAGATCAATACGATCCAGATCAATCACGCTATAATTCTCGAATATTGATTATATAGGCGCAGAATATCTGCGCAAATAGTCCCCAGCAAGCCGCAATTCGCAGAGAAGCGTTGCTCGCTCAAGCGTAGCTTGCTGTCATCGGACAGGAGCCTCCAGTGCGGGAGCAAGGCCATGCGAATCGGTGTCCCCGGGGAAATCAAGGTCGAGGAATATCGCGTAGGTCTGACGCCGGCGTCGGTGCGGGAATATGTGGCGCATGGCCACGACGTGATCGTCGAGCAGGGTGCCGGGCTCGGCATTGGCGCCAGCGATGATATCTACCGTTCGGCCGGCGCAGCGATCGTGGACACGGCAGCCGAGATCTTCGCGAGCGTCGACATGGTGATCAAGGTCAAGGAACCGCAGCCGACGGAATGGTGCCAGCTTCGCGAGAACCAGATCCTCTTCACCTATCTGCACCTTGCGCCGGACGCCGCGCAGACCAAGGGGCTTCTCGCATCCGGCTGTACCGCGATCGCCTACGAGACGGTGACGGACGCCCATGGCGGGCTCCCGCTGCTGGCGCCGATGAGCGAGGTGGCGGGACGGCTGGCGATCGAGGCGGCCGGTGCCGCGTTGCGAAAGTCGGCGGACGGCATGGGCAAGCTGATCGGCGGCGTGCCTGGTGTTGCGCCGAGCAGGATCGCCGTGATCGGCGGCGGTGTGGTCGGTACGCACGCTGCCCGCATGGCGGCCGGTCTTGGCGCCGATATCGTCATCCTTGACCGCTCGCTGCCGCGGCTTCGTGTCCTTGACGAGATGTTCCTCGGGCGCGTTCGCACGCGCTACGCGACGCTGGAGGCGATCGAGGAGGAGATCATCGGCGCGGACGTTGTCATTGGCGCCGTGCTGGTGCCGGGTGCCAGCGCGCCGAAGCTCGTCACCCGCGCCCATCTCGCCCGCATGAAGCGCCGCGCCGTGCTGGTCGACGTCGCGATCGACCAAGGGGGATGCTTCGAGACGTCGCGGCCGACGACCCATCAGGCGCCCACCTATCTCGTCGACGAGATCGTGCATTATTGCGTCGCCAACATGCCCGGCGCCGTGCCTGTGACGTCGAGCCACGCGCTCAACAACGCCACGCTGCCGTTCGGCCTTGCGCTGGCCGGGAAGGGTATCCGCGCGCTGATCGAAGATCCGCATCTGCGCGCCGGGCTCAACGTGCATCGCGGGCAACTGACCAACCGTGCGGTCGCCGACAGTCAGAATTTGCCCGTGGCATCGCCCGAGAAAATTCTGGCGGCGTGACGCCCGCCGGTGACCTGCAAAGGCGTGTGATGAATGTGCGCCCGCGCACCGGCTCAATCGGGGGACGCCGTTCTCTTTACGCCTGCCCGGTATTGACCAGAGACGAGAAAACGGGGCGAACGAATGTTCGTCCTTCCTTTTTGGTCCCGGCTGCCTGCTGGAGCTATTTGCCTTTGGTATCGACCTTCCGCTTTTCGTCCTCGTTCATTTCCTTCACGACGGGATCCCGACTGGCTTCGCCGGTGGTCTGAGTTGTCGTAGCCGGCGGGCTTTCGTTTGGCATGGAGGTTTGCCCGGGCGCTGTTGTCGCCGGCCGCGTTGCGGTTGCGCTCGGCGGCGACGTCGTTTGAGCGGTCGCCGCCTGCACATCCAATAGAAGCACGCTCGACAGTAGCGACACCGCGAGCGCCGTTGAGTTGGGCTTCATCGATCTGAACTCCTCTCAGGTCGAGGAAAACGGTCCGTGCGGTCTAACGTTCCCCTTACGCCTCCAATTGCTTGCCGATCGGCAGTGCGCGGATGCGCTTGCCGGTCGCGGCGAAGATCGCGTTGATCAGCGCCGGCGCAAACGGCGGCACACCCGGCTCGCCGACGCCGCTGGGCGGCGTGTCGGGGCCGGGAGGTACGATGTAGACATTCGTGACAGTCGGGAACTCGTCGATCCGGATCACCGGGAAATCGTCGAAATTACCCTGTTGCACCTTGCCGTCCTTGAAGGTGATCGCGCCGTGTTTGGCGAGGCTCATGCCCATGATCGCGGCGCCCTCGATCTGCGACTGGATCCGCTCTGGATTGACGAAGGTTCCGCAATCTATCGCGGTATCGACCCGCGGCACGGTGAGCTTGCCCTTTTCGTCAACGGCGACCTCGACGATGGTCGCGATATAGCTGACGAAGCTGCGGTGTGCGGCAATGCCGAGCCCGTGTCCCTTGGGGACGGACCGGCCCCAGCCGCCCTTGTCCGCGACCAGTTCGACGACCTTGCGAAGACGCGCGGTATCGATCGGATAGCTGTCATAGGGCTCGCCGTAGTTCCATAGGTCTTTCACCGAATCGAGCTTGACGATCCGGGGCGAGCCGATCAGCTCCAGCAGCATATCCTTTTGATCGCGTTTGGTGGCATGGGCGATTTCAGCGACCATCGACTGCACCGCGAAGGCGCGCGGGATGTTCGACACCGAGCGGAACCAGCCGATGCGGGCATGTGCCGCCGCTTCCGGATTCTCGCATTGGATGTTGGCGATCTCGAAGGGCATGTCGACAAGCCCCATGCCGAGTTCAAACGGCGCCTGATGCACCGTATTGGCGGCGAATGTCGAGGCAATGCTCGGTGCGACGCTGCGATGGCGCCAGGCCGTCACCTTGCCGCTCTTGTCGAGGCCGGCCTCGATGCGCTCCACCGAGACGGTGTGCAGGAAGCCGTTACGAACGTCGTCTTCCCGTGTCCATTGCACCTTTACGGGAGCGCCGAGTTCCTTGGAAAGCAGAGCCGCTTCGATGGCGTAATCGCACTTCGACTTGCGTCCGAAGCCGCCGCCGAGCAGCGTGACGTTGACGGTGACATTCTCCTCGGGAATGCCGAGCGTCTTGGCGACGTCTTCGCGCGTTCCGCCCGCGCTTTGCACCGGCGCCCAGATCTCCGCCTTGTCGCCCTTGACGTCCGCTACGGCAACCGGCGGCTCCATGGAGACGTGGGCAAGATGCGGCAGATAGTACTCACCGACGATCACCTTGTCGGCGCCCTTCAGGGCGGCTTCCACGTCACCCTCCTTGCGCAGCACCAGGCCGGGCTTCCGCGCAGCTTCCTCCAGTTGGGCGCGGTAGGCGACCGACTCGTATTTGCCGTTGGCGCCATCGTCCCAGACGATCTTCAGGGCGTCGCGGCCCTTGATCGCCGCACCGGTGTTGCGCGCGATCACGGCGACGCCGCCGAGCGGCTGGAATTTTGAAGGCCACGGCCAGCCCTTGACTTCCATGACCTTCTCGACGCCGGAAACCTTCATCGCCGCCGTCCCGTCAAACGACACGACCTTGCCGCCAGTCACCGGCGGCCGGGCAATGACGGCGTATTTCATGCCGGGCAGCCGGACGTCGGCGCCGTAACGCGCGGTGCCTACCGTAATGTCGCGCAGATCGACCATGCTGATCTGGCCTTTGCCCAGATAGCGGAAGTCCTTTGGGTCTTTCAGCTTCAGGCCTTCGATACTCGGTACCGACTCCTTGGCGGCATCGGCCGCCAGATCGCCAAAGCCGATGCGCCGTCCGCTCGCGCTGTGGACGACCTCGTGATTGACCGCCTTCACTTCGGTCGCCGGCACGCCCCAGCGTTTTGCCGCGGCGGCTTCGAGCATCGTGCGGGCCGAAGCACCGATCTGACGCATCGGCATCAGGTAGTGACGCGTACTGCGCGATCCGTCGGTATCCTGGTTGCCGAATTTGACCTCGTCGCCATGTGCCTGCTGGACGCGAACGCGCGACCAGTCGGCCTCCATCTCTTCGGCGACGATCATCGGCAGGCTGGTGCGGACGCCGGTTCCCATCTCGGCGCGATGCGCAACGATGGTGACAACGCCGTCCGGCGCGATCGCGACAAACACGCGCGGATCCACCACGGTACCGTGCGGCATCTTGTCTGCGCCGGTCTGGTACGCGGCGAGGGCGGGCCGTGACATCACGGGGGCGGCCAAAACGAAGCCACCGGCCAGCCCGAGGCCTTTCAGGATGCTGCGGCGTGAAACGTTGTCGACTTTGACGTATCGCTCAAAGCCACGGAGCGTCTTGGGATTGGCGAGAATGTTCATGATCATACCCCCGTAGAAGCAAGGTGGACCGCATTCTCGATGCGCTGGTAGCAGCCACAGCGGCAGATATTGCCCGCCATCGCCTCGCGAATCTGATCGTGCGTCGGTTTCGGATTTTCGATCAGCAGCGCGGCCGCCTGCATGATCTGGCCGACCTGGCAAAAGCCGCATTGCGGGACGTTGAGCTGGCGCCAGGCCTTCTGAACCGCGTGATCACCCGTCGGATGAAGACCTTCGATCGTCGTGACCTCCCGATCGACCACGTCGGAAACCGACGTGATGCAGGCGCGGACCGCCTGCTTGTCGACGATCACGGTGCAGGCGCCGCAAAGCGCCTGGCCGCAGCCGAATTTCGTACCCGTCAATCCGGCCTCATCGCGGAGAAACCAGAGAAGTGGGAGATCGGGATCGCCATCCCAGTTCTTTTGCTGGCCGTTAATCTTCAAAGTAATCATGATCGATCCTCGCTCTTCGTAAGCTGCTGATGGTAGCGCTGACCTGAGCGAAAAACGTTACGGCTGATCGCTCAACGCCGTCGCTTCGAAATTCCTTGCTGTCTGGCTGGGATTTCTTTGAGCCACCCTCCTGATCATTATTATTGACTGTTGTTCAGTAGGCCGCGCTCGGCGGATCGCCGCCACAAGGCGTTCTATATTTGCGTCCGCATGTTTGGCGAAAGCGGGGCATCAGCAAAGAATTGCATTCGGTCAGCAACGCTGACGCAGCGGGCGTGAGCAAAAGTAATTTTTCGTCAAACTTGAACGGTGTTGTCAGGACAAGACGTGGCGACCATCTCTTCCCGGCGCAGCACCGACGTTGACCGTTTGCGAAGGGAACGCCGGCGTGCGCCGAACGCCTCGCGACGACTCCTTGCAATTCTCGATCTCGGCCGCACCGCGATAACGCACCGCACACCACAGAAGGCTGAGCTGTTCTGCGAAATATGCATGATGCGTCACTCTGCAATTGCGGTCGCATGAAATGCGATGGACGCTTACTATTGCTGGCTTTTCCTGGAATCTCTGACTCAACCGGAAGGAGTATTGCGCAAAAGGCAAATTTTCCCGTCGCCTTTCTTTTGACCGAGTCCCTCCATCAGTTTGCGTGATGTGCAAATCGGATCAACCCACGACGTCGATCGCAAGCACGGACGCGGGGCTCGCGACAGCGATGTGTCAGGATCCGACGCGGCGCGCACTTATTCTGACAGCTCTGGCCACCGGCGCCTGCCTGGCGTCATCCAGGTCCTCCGTTGCCGAGGCGGATGAGCCCGGCAGCAACGAGCGGCCTCAGAAAGCCGACGTTCTGGTTTTCTCTGAGGGAGACCGTAAGGGCGAGGTGATCAAGCCGCAGGATCTGAAAACCGGCGGACCTCCGGTGCGGGCCTGGCCAAAAGATCCCAGGACATCGGTTGTCCGCAAGGGATCGCGCCTGAACGAGGTGCTTGTCGTAAGACTTGACCCGGCGGAACTCGATGAAGAGACGCGCTCGCGGGCCGCCGGCGGCGTCGTGGCCTATTCGGCAATCTGCGTCCACACGGGCTGTCCGATCACCGCATGGGTAAAGGCGGCATCCGGCGACAAGGACGTGTTCAAATGCCTTTGCCATAATTCGGAATATGACCCCCGGCAAGGCGCGCAGGTCATCTTTGGACCGGCGCCCCGGCGTCTGCCGGCGCTTCCGTTGGCGGCAGAAGACGGTCCACTGACGGTGGCCGCAACATTTGTTGGAAAGGTAGGTGCACAGCAAGCCAGATGACGGCGGGCCGCCGTCGATCCACGACAAATGAAAAAACAGAATTCGTGAGTTGGAAACAAAGGGGAGGTTGCGTTATGGCCTTGAAGCAATGGCTTTTGGCGGGTTTGCTCGCGTCCACCTGCCTCGTTCAGATCGCTGCCGCCGGCCCGATCGAGAACTACAGCCCGGTGACGGCCGATCGGCTCAAGAATCCGGAACCTGGCAACTGGATGCATTATCGCCGGACCTATGACGGCCAGGGATACAGCCCGCTCGACCAGATCAACACCTCGAACGTGAAGAACCTGACACCGGTCTGGACGTTCTCGACCGGGGTGGTCGAGGGACACGAGGCTCCACCGATCATCAACAATGGCGTGATGTTCATCGCAACGCCGGCGGGGCAGGTGATCGCGCTCAACGCCAGGACCGGCGACGAGTACTGGCGATACAAGCGCGAGCTTCCCGACGATCTCTTTCAATTGCACCCGACCAACCGCGGCGTGGGACTGTGGCAGGACAAGGTGTACCTCGCCACGACGGACGACCATCTGGTCGCGCTCGATGCCAAGACCGGCAAGGTGGTCTGGGATACCAAGGTTCAGGACTACAAGAAGGGGCAGTATTTGACCCTGATGCCGTTGGTCGTGGACGGCAAAGTGATCGTCGGCGGTTCCGGTGGCGAACTCGGTGTGCGTGGTTACGTCGTTGCGTACGACGCCGAAACGGGCAAGGAACTATGGCGGACCTTCACCATTCCCGGCGCGGGTGAGCCAGGTAGCGAAACGTGGAAAGGCGACGACTGGAAAACGGGCGGCGGAGCTGCCTGGATGACAGGCAACTACGATCCAGACACCAAGACAGTCTATTGGGGTGTCGGCAACGCCGCACCCTGGCCGGGCGACACTCACCCCGGCGACAATCTTTACACAAGTTCAGTGCTCGCGCTCGATCCCGATAGCGGCAAGATGAAAACCTACTTCCAGTACCATCAAAACGATTCCTGGGATTGGGACGAGGTGGACGCACCAATGCTGGTCGACCTGCAAAAGGATGGCCGCACGATCAAGAGTCTTATCCACCCGGGACGCAACGCGATTTTCTGGGTACTGGAGCGCAAGCCGGACAGCATCAAATATGTTGCCGGCTGGCCTTTTGTTCATACGGACGTCTGGAAAGGCATCGAGCCTGAAAGTGGCAAGCCGATTGTCGACCCCGCTCACAAGCCGATTATTGGCAAGCGGGTTGAATTCTGCCCCTCGCTATGGGGTGGCAAGGATTGGCCGTCGGCAGCGTATAGTCAGAAAACCGGATTGGTCTACGTTCCGGCCAACGAGAATTTCTGCGGCGGCTTCACCGGCGAGAAAGTGCCGTTGGTTGCCGGCCAGCTCTGGCTCGGAACCAAGCCCGAGGATATCGGCTTGACGCCCCGTCCCGGCGCGACCCACTTTGGCGAACTGCAGGCGTGGGATCCGGCCACCGGCAAGAAGGCCTGGTCGCACAATTTCCCGAAGTCACAACTGTTCGGTTCGGTGACCGCTACCGCCGGCGACCTCATCTTTGTCGGCGGCACCAATGACCGGATGTTCCGCGCCTTCCATGCCAAGACCGGCGAACTGCTTTGGGAGCAAAAGACCAACTCCGGCATCATGGCCATGCCGATCGCCTATGAGGTGGACGGCACGCAGTATATCGCCGTCCAGTCGGGGTGGGGCGTCGATGCGCAGCGCATTCAGGACGCATTGGCGGGCAAGGTCCCCGGCTTCGAGAATAACGTGCCTCAGGGCGGCGTCGTGTGGGTATTCGCCGTCAAGAAGTGACTGCGAGAAAGATCCGGCGCCTGGCCGCTGCACAGGCAGTGGCCAGGCGCCGCCGCGCGTCACATTTCGTGACGTCCTTTGTCGACCGTGCATACACGAGATTAGTCAAGCCTGCTGTCCCGCGGCTTCGAGGATGAGCCGCGTAATTTCCTCGGGCTGTGAGATCAGAGAGAGATGGCTGGCCTTCACCTCGATGGTCTTGGCTCCCATCCGTTTGGCCATGAAGCGCTCAAGGTCGGGATTGATGGTGCGGTCTTCCGTTGAGACGGCGTAGTAGCTCGGCTTCGTTCGCCATGCCGCGTGCGCAGTCTTGCCGGTAAGCAGGGCCTTTTGGAACGGCTGCTGCACCGCGTAAAGCACCTTCGCTTTTGCCGCGGGCAGGTCGCCCGCGAAATCACGCGAGAAGGCCTCTTCTGAAAGGCGTCCTTCATCGCCATCGAACACGATCCCTGCGCTCGCTGGCGGCGTCGGGAATGTCTTGGCCAAAGCGGTATAATCCTCGCCGGCATCGGGCGCGCGCGCCGCCACATAAACCAGTGCAGAAACATTCGGATGTATGCCGGCTTCTGTGACGATCATCCCGGAAAAGGAATGGCCGACCAGAACGGTTGGGCCATCCTGACGCGCCAGCACGCGTTCGGCCGAAGCGACCGCTTCGGGCAGCGTGGTCAACGGGTTTTGCACGGAAGTGACGTTGAGACCCGCCGCCTGCAATCGCGCAATCACTTCGGTCCAGCACGATCCGTCGGCGAACAGTCCGTGCACGAGCACGACATTGCGTGCCTTTTTCGGAGTTGCATTTGCGGCCATGCCGCGTGTGGAGACCAGCGAAGCTGCGGCACCGGCAAGCAGGGCGGTCGAAAAAACCCGTCTATTGATCATCATGATGTCTATCCTCGTTTGAAGTGAGTGAGATAGTTGATCGGCCGGTTTTGAGCGGGGCAGAGCCGCGCCGGACCCGGGGTGGCGTGGTGTGCTGTCGTTATGCACCGCCTTTCTGTTGTTCGGGTGCGAATTCGCGCTGCGCGTTTGCAAGCAGCGCATCCACATCCGGTGAACGGATCATGGTCCCGCCAAAGACGAGGGCCTCGTGGTTGTCCTCGATACTGTCATGGTCGTAGAGACAATTGACCATGATCCCCGAAGGATTCCGCAATCGCACGGGGCACGGTCAGCGGCAACCTTGACCAGATAGTCCTAGTCGCCGGTGACGAGGTTGGCCTCGATCACTTCCGGGATTCTTGCCAGGGCGTCGCCGAACCGGGCGAGCACTTTGCCGCCTGCCATTTGGCCTGATCCAGGTCGGTCGGTCAGAGGACGGCGTCATCTCGGTCCGGCAAGGCCAGTTCGATTATGTCGACGCCGTCGGCGAGCACTTGATTGGCGACGGCAAGATCGTGTCCGAAGGCGTCGTCATCGCCGGCCGTTGGTGGCATCCGCAGCAATCATCGAAGATCGAACAGCTCGCTGGTTAGGCAGAACCGCAAATGGATGTGACCGCGCGAAAATGTGATCGCTCGAAAAGGCTTCCCGTGTGGGTAGCCGGAAATTGCCTGCCGCGCGATTGGGGCGTGCTGGCATACCGCTTGCAAGCAAAAGGAGACTGATTGGCATTGGTTTGACTGGCCTGTTTCACCTCATGTGGCATCGAACCATCGGTCAATGAATTGGCCGGAACCGCCATGACAACTCAATACTGGGAGAGTTCTATGGATCGCAGGACTGTGTTGAAGGGATTGGCCGGGGTAGGCAGCCTGGCGGCGACGAGCGGCTTTTCGATGCCGGCTCTTTCCCAAGGCGCCGCGCGCACGCTACGGTTTGTGCCGCAGGCCAACCTCGCGAATTTCGATCCGATCTGGGGGACCCAGTATGTCGTGCGCAATGCCGCTGCACTCGTGTGGGACACCCTCTACGGCATCGACGCCAAGCTGCAGCCGCAGCGCCAGATGGTCGAATCCGAGGAAGTGACCGATGACGGCCTGACCTGGACCTTTCGCCTTCGGTCGGGATTGAAGTTCCACGACGGCGAGTCGGTCAGGAGCAAGGACGTGGTCGCAAGCCTTGCGCGCTGGTGCGTCCGCGATCCGATGGGGCTGATGATCAAGGCGCTCCAGCAGGAACTGACTGCCGTCGACGACAAGACCTTCAAGTGGGTGCTGAAGCAGCCTTATCCGAAGCTGCTGTATGCGCTGGGCAAGAACAATACGCCAATTGCCTTCATCATGCCGGAGCGCATCGCGCAAACCGATCCGTTCAAACAGATCGCCGAATATGTCGGCTCCGGTCCGATGAAATTCGCGAAGGCCGAGTGGGTGCCCGGCGCCAAGGCCGTATTCGAGAAGTTCACCGATTACGTGCCGCGGCAGGAGACGGCGTCCTGGCTCGCCGGCGGCAAGCGGATACTGATCGACCGCCTTGAATGGGTGGTGATCCCCGATCCCGCCACGGCCGCCGCAGCCTTGCAGAACGGCGAGGTCGATTGGTGGGAGAGCCCGCTCACCGATCTGGTGCCGGTGCTCAAGAGCAACCGCAACATCAACGTCGACATCGCCGACCCGCTCGGCAACGTCGGTTCTTTCCGGATGAACCATCTGTATCCGCCCTTCAACAATGTGAAGGCGCGCCGGGCCGTGCTGATGGCGTTGAGCCAGGAAGATTACATGCGTGCGCTGGTCGGCGACGATACCTCGCTCTGGAAACCGTTGCCGGGCTTCTTCACGCCGGATACGCCGCTTTACACCGAGCAAGGCGGTGAGATCCTCAAAGGCAAGCGCGATCTTGACGCGGCAAGGAAGCTGTTGGCCGAGAGCGGCTATTCCGGCCAGCCGGTCACATGCCTCGTGGCGCAGGATCAACCGATCACCAAGGCGCAGGGCGACGTTACCGCGGAGTTGTTGAAGAAGCTCGGCATGAATGTCGATTTTGTCGCGACCGATTGGGGCACGGTCGGTTCCCGCCGCGCCCAGAAGACAGCTGCCGGGCCAGGGCGGCTGGCATATGTTCCATACCTGGCACGCCGGCGCGGACTGCACCAATCCGGCCGCCTACAACGCCATTCGCGCCAATGGCGACAAGGCGTGGTTTGGCTGGCCGACGAGCGAAGCCGTGGAAAAGGAGGTCGTGGCGTGGTTCGAAGCCAAGAACCTCGATGAGGAGAAGGCCACGGTCGGCCGTCTCAACAAGGCGGCGATGGAGGATGTGGTCTACGCACCGACCGGCTTCTTCCTGGGCTACACGGCGTGGCGCAAGAACGTCTCCGGCATCGCGAAAGGGCCGCTGCCGTTCTTCTGGGGCGTGTCGAAGACTGCATGACGGCATAGTAAACCCACATGCTCTCATATATCCTTCGGCGCATTCTCGCGACGCTACCCGTGATGGCCATTGTCGCGCTGTTCGTCTTCAGCCTGCTCTACATCGCGCCGGGCGATCCGGCGGCGGTGATCGCAGGCGACCAGGCGAGCCCCGCCGACGTTGAGCGGATTCGCCAGGGCCTCGGCCTCGACCGGCCGTTTCTGGTCCAGTTCGGGGCCTGGCTCTGGCATATCCTGCATGGCGATCTCGGCACCTCGATCTTCACCAACCTGCCGGTCTCCGCAATGATCGCGCAGCGCATCGAGCCGACGTTCTCGCTGATGGCGATAACGCTCGTCCTGACCATCCTCGTCGCGGTGCCGCTCGGCGTGGTGGCGGCGTGGAAGGCGGGAAGCTGGGTGGACCGCACCATCATGGCGTTCGCCGTGTTCGCCTTCTCGCTTCCCGTCTTTGTCGTCGGATATGTCCTTGCCTATGTGTTCGCGCTGCAGTTCGAATGGCTTCCCGTGCAGGGCTACACGCCGTTGACCGCGGGCTTCGGGCCGTGGCTGCAGAACCTGATTCTGCCGGCCCTTGCCCTCGGCTCCGTCTACATCGCGTTGATCGCGCGCATTACACGGGCCTCCATGCTCGAGGTGCTGCAGCAGGATTATGTCCGCACCGCCCGCGCCAAAGGCCTCGGCCAGCGCAACATCCTGTTCGTTCACGCGCTGAAAAACGCAGCCGTTCCGATCGTGACGGTGATCGGTATCGGCATTGCGCTACTGATCGGCGGCGCGGTGGTCACCGAAAGCGTGTTCGCCATCCCGGGCCTTGGCCGGCTGACGATCGACGCGATCCTGCGGCGCGATTACCCGGTGATCCAGGGCATCGTGCTGCTGTTCAGCTTCCTCTACGTGCTCGTCAACCTGATGGTCGACGTCACCTACACCCTGGTCGATCCGAGGATTCGCTATTGAGCATCTCTACATCTAGCATGGCGCCGGTACCGCCGGGCCTCGTCATTGCGCCGCAACTACCGGACCTGATGGTGCCGGTGGCGATCCGGCGCGGTGTCCTTGGCTTTCTGCGCAATCATCCAACGGTAGCGATCGGCGGCGCCTTGTTGCTCTGCCTCGTCCTGGTCGGGATCTTAGCGCCCTGGCTCGGGACCGTCGATCCAACCGCGCTCGCGCCCGCCAAACGTACACGCCTGCCTTCCGCGGAGTATTGGTTCGGTACTGACTTGCTGGGCCGCGACATCTATTCGCGCGTGCTCTACGGGGCACGGGTCTCGCTCACCGTAGGCTTGTCGGTAGCGATACTGTCCTCGCTCGCCGGCCTCGCCATCGGCCTCGTTTCGGGCTTCGTGCGATGGGCGGACAGCATCCTGATGCGGTTCATGGACGGGCTGATGTCGATCCCGCCGATCTTGCTGGCTGTCGCACTGATGGCGCTGACGCGCGCGAGTGTCGGTAACGTCATCGTGGCCATCACCATTGCCGAAGTCCCGCGCGTTTCGCGGCTGGTGCGCAGTGTCGTGCTCTCGCTGCGCGAGCAGCCTTATGTGGATGCTGCGACAGCTTCCGGCACGCGAACGCCGATGGTCATCCTGCGCCACATCCTGCCCAACACGCTGGCGCCGATGCTGGTACAGGCCACCTATATCTGCGCCAGCGCCATGATCGTGGAGTCGATCCTCTCCTTTATCGGCGCCGGCACGCCGCCCACCATTCCCTCCTGGGGCAACATCATGGCCGAGGGCCGGGCGCTGTGGCAGATCAAGCCCTACATCGTGTTCTTTCCCGCTGCGTTTCTGTCCGTCACCGTGCTCGCCGTCAATCTGCTCGGCGACGGCCTGCGCGATGCGCTCGATCCGCGCATGGCCAAGAGTCTCTGATCCGATGGCATTGCTCGAAGTCGAAAATCTGCAAACCCATTTCCGTACTCCCGAAGGCATCAACCGCGCCGTCGACGGCGTCTCCTTTCATGTCAACGAAGGCGAGACGCTGGCCATCGTCGGCGAATCCGGCTGCGGCAAGTCGGTTACCTCGATGTCGCTGATGCGGCTGATCGCCGAGCCCCCGGGCAAGATCGCGGGTTCTATCCGCTTCCAGGGCAGGGATCTGCTGCAACTCTCCGAACGCGAGATGCGCGCGATCCGCGGCAACGACATCTCGATGATCTTCCAGGAGCCGATGACCAGCCTCAACCCGGTGCTGACGGTCGGCCGTCAGATCGGCGAGACGTTGCGGATGCATCAGGGACTCGACAGGCAGGCGGCCGAGGCACGCGCCATCGAGATGCTGACATTGGTCGGTATCCCCGAACCCGCGCGGCGCGTGCGCGAATATCCGCATCAGCTTTCCGGCGGCATGCGGCAGCGCGTGATGATCGCCATGGCGCTCGCCTGCAATCCCAAACTCCTGATCGCCGACGAGCCGACCACGGCGCTTGACGTCACCATCCAGGCGCAGATCCTGCAGCTGATGCTGGACCTCAAGCGCCGCGTCGGCGCGGCGATCGTCCTGATCACCCACGATCTCGGCGTGGTCGCCGAAATCGCCGAGCGCGTCATGGTCATGTATGCCGGCCGCAAGGTCGAGGAGGCGCCGGTCGCCGAGTTGTTCCGCTCGCCCCGTCATCCCTATACGCAGGGCCTGCTTGGCGCGGTGCCCAAGCTCGGCTCCTCGCTGACAGGCGCGGCGCGGCGGCTCGCCGAGATCCCCGGTCAGGTGCCCAGCCTCAAGGGGCGGATCGAAGGCTGCGTCTTTGCCGGGCGCTGTTCGCTGGCGACCGACCTCTGCCGGCAGGTCGCCCCGGGTCTCGAAGAGAAGGGGCCCCGCCACATCGCCGCCTGCCACTACGCGCGCAAGGAGGCGGCCGCGGCATGAGCGCCCCACTGCTCCAGGTCAACGACCTCAAGAAGCACTTTCCGGTCCGCGGCGGCCTGTTCGGCCGCAAGTCCAACTGGGTCTACGCCGTGGACGGAGTGTCCTTTGAGGTCGAGCGTGGCGAGACGCTGTCCCTCGTCGGCGAATCCGGCTGCGGCAAGTCGACGGTCGGCCGGGCCATTCTGCGGCTGTTCGACGTCACCTCCGGCCAGGTGGTGCTGGATGGCCAGCGCATCGACGATCTCTCGCCCGGAGGCTTGCGCAGCATGCGCCGCCGCGTGCAGGTGGTGTTTCAGGATCCGTTCTCCAGCCTCAACCCGCGCATGCGCGTCCGCGATATCCTGGCCGAGCCGATCCGAAATTTCGGCCTCGCCAAATCTTCCGCCGAACTCGAGGCGAAGGTTACGGCGCTGATGGACACCGTGCGGCTGCCGCGTGACGCGCTGCGCCGCCGGCCTCACGAATTCTCGGGCGGCCAGCGTCAGCGCATCGGCATCGCCCGGGCGCTCGCCGCCGAACCCGAACTGATCGTCTGCGACGAGGCGGTCTCGGCGCTCGACGTCTCCGTCAAGGCGCAGATCGTCAACCTGCTGCAGGATCTGCAGCGCGAGTTCGGCCTCGCGCTGCTCTTCATCAGCCACGATCTCGCTGTCGTCGAGCACATGACGCACCGCGTTGCCGTGATGTATCTCGGTAAGATCGTCGAGATGGCGCCAAGGCAGCAAATCTTCACCGCGCCGAAGCATCCCTATACCAGGGCGCTGTTGTCAGCCGTGCCGGTGCCAGAACCGGGAGCCATTCGCAACCCGATCATCCTCAAGGGCGACGTGCCGAGCCCGATCAATCCGCCTAGCGGTTGCCGCTTCCACACCAGGTGTCCATACGTATTCGATCGCTGCCGGACCGAAGAGCCGGAGCTTCGGTCGACCGCAGGCGGTCAATGGGTGGCGTGTCATCTCAACGCGCTGCCGGAGCAGAACTGATGTGCGTCACGCGGACTGTCTCTGGAATTGACTTCGTGTGGACCAAAACTTTAACTGCAGGCTTCGATTGAGCCAGACATGACTCCGATCTCCGCAGACTGCTTCATTTTCATGCAAGCGTCGCCTTAAATAGAAACATCCAGAAAGTCATCCATGCGCGTCATCAATGTTGCCGCCGCCCAGTTGGGCCCGATCCAGAAAGCCGATAGCCGCGAAGCCGTCGTCAAGCGCATGATCGCGCTGATGGATGAAGCCAAAGCGAAGGGCGCCGATCTGATCGTCTATCCGGAGCTGGCGCTCACCACGTTCTTTCCACGCTGGTACATGGAAGATCAGGCCGAGGTCGACACCTGGTTCGAACGCGAGATGCCCAATGCGGCGACAGCGCCTTTGTTCGAGCGGGCGGCGCACCACCAGATCGCAATGAATTTTGGCTATGCCGAACTGACGCCGGATGGGCATCATTTCAATACCTGCATCCTCACCGACAAATCGGCGAAAATTGTCGGCAAGTACCGCAAGGTTCATCTGCCCGGTCATTCGGAGTTCGACACGAAGCGCGCGTTCCAGCATCTGGAGAAGCGCTACTTCGAGCCGGGCGATCTCGGTTTCAACGTCTGGCGTGCGCTCGGCGGCATCTTCGGCATGGCGGTCTGCAACGACCGGCGCTGGCCGGAGACCTATCGCGTGATGGGCCTGCAGGGCGTCGAGATGGTGCTGATCGGCTACAACACGCCCTCGGTCAATTCCGAGAAGAGCGAGGAGGGGCCCGAGAAGCGGCTGTTCCATAACCGGCTCTCCGCGCAGGCCGGTGCCTACCAGAACTCGACCTGGGTCGTGTGCGTTGCAAAGGCCGGCGTGGAGGATGGCCATCCCTTGATCGGCGGCAGCCTGATCGTCAATCCGGACGGCGAAATCGTTGTCGAGGCCAGGACCGAGGAGGATGAGCTGCTGGTTCACCCCTGCGATCTCGACGCCACCATCTTCGGCAAGAATACGATCTTCAATTTCGCGCTCCACCGCCGCATTGAGCATTACGGCCTGATCACCAGCCGCACCGGCGCGGTGCCGCCTCCGGAAAACTAGATGTCTGGCATCTCCTTCCGCGAACTTGATCCGCGCGACCGCTACAAGCTGCTGTGTGGGGTCGTCGTGCCGCGGCCGATCGCGCTGGTGACGACGCTCGACGCGAACGGTGCCGTCAACGCGGCACCGTTCAGCTTCTTCAACGTCTTCTCCGAAGACCCGCCACTTCTGGTGCTCGGCCTGCAGCACAAGGCTGATTTCAGTCCCAAGGACACCACGCGCAACGTCCACCGCAGCGGGCAGTTCGTCGTGCATCTGGTGGACGAGGCGCTGGCGGCAGCCATGAACGACTGCGCGATCGACTTTCCCTCCGGTTATAGCGAAGTGGAGGCGACGGGGCTAAAGACATTGCCGTCGATCGATATCGATGTGCCGCGTTTGGCGGCGGCACCCTTTGCGCTCGAGTGCCGACAGCATGTCGCGCTCGCCTTCGGGCCCGGCCGCGAGTTGCTGGTCGGGGAGGTGCTGCGCCTGCATGCGCGGGAGGGGCTGATCGACCAGGAAAAAATGTATGTCGATTTCGATGCCTACCGGCCGATCGGCCGCTTGTTCGGCAATCTCTACGCCGCCCAGCGCGATACCTTTACACTGGCGCGCGAAAGCCACGCGCAGTGGCTCGCGCGCAACGGCGCGGCCGAAACGTCCGACCAAAGTCAGTGATGCGAGAACTGCACGGTGCCCAGCGCCATGGTCACAGCCGCCTGGGTCGGGTCGATCACGGGAATCCCGAGCGCCTGCTCCAGCGGCCGGCGATGCCGCGCCATTCCGGCACAGCCCATCACGATGGCGCCGGATCCATCCTCGTCCTTGAGCGCGCGCCCGACCTCGATCATCTTTGCAAGCGTTCCTTCACCGGACGCGGTCTCCGCCACGCTCATGTTGAGCGGCCGCTCCCTGGTCAGGCGATCGGTCAGGCCCATCTGCCTGAGGTAACGGACATGGCGGCGAATCGAGCGCTGCGCGATCGCAATGACGCCGAAGGTTTCTGCGCGCGCGAGCGCCGTCAGCACGCCGCATTCGGCGATGCCGAACACGGGTCGGTCGGTGGCTTCGCGGCAGACATGCAGGCCGGGATCGCTGTAGCAGGCGATGACGAAGGCGGCCGAATGATTGTCGCCCTCGACGAGGCGGCGCAGCGGCATCGCCACGCTATCGACGTCGGCTTGGCTCTCGATCCCGTAGGGACCCTCAGCCAGCGTCTCGCAGACGATCTCCGGTCCGCCTTCAAAACCGAGCGGCTTCAAGGCTTGCTCCAGCCCTTGTGTCACGAGCTGGTTGGAATTGGGATTGATGACGAGAATGCGCGGACGTGACATGATGTTTTCCTGCAGCATGACGCGTCGGCGGATACAGCGAGACCGGCGCGCAACAAGACGACAATGGAAGCAATGACCATGCCATCCAGCGATGCATGGTCCACTGTCTGCCGCGAAAGCGCAAGGGAGTGTACCGGCACGATCCGTGCTTTTATCCGGTCAATGCAAGACTTAGGATTCAGGACTCAAAAGTTGGAGAGTTTGCCATGACCGAGCCCGCCTACGACCTTCTCATTCGCGGCGGCCGCGTCGCGACCGTGAGCGACGTGTTCGAAGCCGATGTCGCCATTTCCGGTGAGACGATCGCAGCCGTCGGCCGCGGGCTGCAGGGCGCGCGGCGGGAGATCGACGCGCGGGGCAAGCTGGTGCTGCCCGGCGGTGTCGACAGCCACGCCCATATCGAGCAGCTCTCGGCCGCAGGCATCGTGAACGCCGATACGTTCGAGAGCGCGACCGTCTCGGCCGCCTTCGGCGGCACCACCACCGTGATCCCGTTCGCGGCCCAGCACGTCGGCATGAAACTGCCGCAGGTGCTGGAGGAGTATCATGCGCTCGCGAGAAAGGGTGCCGTGATCGACTATGCTTTTCATATGATCATCGCCGATCCGACAAGGGAAACGCTGGAGGAGGATCTGCCGGCGTTAATCAAGCAGGGGCACGGCTCGATCAAGATCTTCATGACCTATGATCGCCTGAAGATCGACGACGAGCCGCTGCTGGACATTCTGCTTGCGGCGCGCGAGGGCGGTGCGATGCTCTGTGCGCATGCCGAGAACCACGGCATCATCTCCTGGATGGTGAAGCGGCTGCTGGCGCGTGGCTATACCGATCCCAAATATCACGCCATCAGCCATGCCCGCGTCTCGGAAGCGGAGGCTTTCAACCGGCTGATCGGCATGGCCGCGCTGATCGACCAGCCGATCATGATCTTTCACGTCTCGACGGCCGAAGGCGTCAAGGTGATCCGAGATGCACGCGGGCAGGGGCTGAAGGTGTTCGCGGAAACCTGCCCGCAATATCTTTTTCTCACCGCCGCCGATCTCGACAAGCCCGGCGTCGAAGGCGCCAAGTGGATGTGCAGCCCGCCGCCGCGCCGCGCCGCGGACCAGGAGGCGCTGTGGCAGGCGCTGGCGCTCGGCGATCTCCAGACGGTTTCGTCCGATCACGCGCCGTACCGGTTCGACGAGACGGGCAAGCTGCGCGCCGGCCCCAATCCCAATTTCAAGCAAGTGGCAAATGGCTTGCCTGGCCTCGAAGTCCGGTTACCGCTGCTGTTCGACGCCATGGTGTCCGGCGGCCGGCTGGGCCTCGAAAAGTTCGTCGAATTGACCGCGACCGCGCCGGCAAAGATCTACAATCTGCATCCGCGCAAGGGTTCTATCGCGGTCGGCGCCGATGCCGACATCGCGATCTGGGACCCGGCACGCGACGTCACGCTGAGCGATGCGATGATGCATGATCTCACGGGCTACACGCCGTTCGCCGGCCGCAAGGTGCGGGGCTGGCCGGTCACGGTGCTCTCGCGCGGGCGCGTGATCGTGGCCGACGGCAAACGTTCGGTCGAAGCAGGCTCGGGACGTTTCCTCGCGCGCACGGGAGGTGAGGCGGCGAAACCGACCGGTCGGTTGGTATCCGACATGGATCCTGAGCAGAATTTCGGTGCGAGGCTGCTGTGATCCGTCCGCTGCGACGCGTTCGGATTGAAAGATGAGAATCCTTGTCTTCGGCGGCACCGGTTTCGTCGGGCTCAATATCGCCACGGCACTGCTGGCGCACGGTCATGCGGTGACATTGTTCGACCGCGCGGGCTTGCCGCCTGACGCAAGGAAGGATTTTGCCTCTTATGGCGATCGGCTGACAGCCATCCAGGGCGATGTCACGGATAGTCATGCCGTGGAGGGCGTGATCGCCGCAGGCTATGACGCCATCATTCTGGGAGCGGCAATCACCGCCGGACCAGCGCGTGAGGCGAGCGATCCCGAGACTATTTTACGGGTAAACCTGCTGGCTCCGGTGCCGATCCTGATCGCGGCGCGAAGCAGCGGCGTTAAACGCATCATCAATCTGTCGTCCGCAGCAGCCTACGGCGCGAGCGCTTTCCGAAGCGTGCTGCTCGATGAAGAAACGCCCTGCGATCCGGCCTCACTTTACGCCATCACCAAATTCGCGTCCGAGAAGGTAGCAGCGCGCCTGGCTGGTCTCTGGCAACAGGAAATCATCAGCGTGCGGCTGAGCGCCGTGTTTGGGCCCTGGGAACGAAGCAACGACGTGCGCGACACGCCAAGCCCGCAGGCGCAAATTCTAGCTGCGATGCACGAGGGGTATGAGGCCGTTCTGTCGCGTCCGGGCGTCAGGGATTGGATCTATGCCGTGGATGTCGCGGAGGCCGTGACATTGCTGATAGAGGCTGCGAGGCCGAAGTATCAGCTCTACAATATTTCAACCGGCCAGGAATGGTCGGCGTTGCAATGGGGCCAGGCGCTTGCCGCGTTGCACCCGGGCTTCGTTTGTCGGCTGACTGATGCCGGTGAGGTGGCAACCGTCGACCTGCATAGCTCGGCCGACCGGGCACCGCTGTCGGTCGGGCGCATGGCAGACGAGTTCGGCTGGCGCGCGCGGTTCGGCTGCGCGGACTCGGCTGCCGATCTGAGCCATTGGTGGACCGCAGGCATCGGGGAGGAAACCTGATATGAGATTGGCAGGGCGGACCGCGATCGTAACCGGCGCCGGCTCCGGCATCGGCCGAGCCAGCGCGGTGCTTTTCGCGAAAGAAGGCGCCTTCGTTGCGCTGGTCGATCGCGACCGTGCGGGCTTGCAGGAGACGCTGGCGGCGATCGAGGGCGTCAAGGGCGAAGCATCGCTCCATGTCGGCGATGTCGGTGAGGCCGATTTCGCGATAGAGACCGTTGGCGACGTTATGGCGCGGCGCGGCCGGCTCGATGTGCTGCTGGCTGCTGCGGGCTTTTCCTGCGGCGGTACGGTGCTGACCACCGATCCCGCCGATTGGGACGCGGTGTTCCGCACCAATGTCGGCGGCACCTGGCTTTGGTCGCGCGCGGCGGTGCCCGAGATGCAGCGGCAGGGCAGCGGTTCGATCATCACGCTGGCGTCGCAACTCGCGGTCGCCGGCGGCAAGGGCAACAGCGCCTATATCGCCGCAAAGGGGGCGATCATCAGCCTGACCCGGACGATGGCGCTCGATTTCGCCACGGATGGAATCCGCGTCAATGCGATCGCGCCGGGCGCCATCGACACCCCGATGCTGCGGCGCAGTTTTGCCCGTCACACCGACCCCGAGCCGGTGCGCGAGGCGTCGCGCAACCGACACGCAATGAAGCGGTTTGGCAAAGCGGAGGAGGTGGCCGAGGCCGCGCTCCATCTTGCCAGCGATGCGTCTTCCTTTACGACCGGCACCGTGATGGTGGTCGATGGCGGTTGGCTCGCGGCATGAACAGCGCCCTTATCGCTCTCGAAGCCCGGGTTTGCGCCGATCTTGCCAAGACCGCGCATCCGAATGCTGCGTGGCTTACGCCCAGGCTCGGGCCGGACGGCGGACCGGCGCTGGACGTGCTCGTGGTGGGCGCCGGTCAGTCTGGTCTCGCGACGGCGTTTGGGCTGATGCGCTCGCAAGTAAGCAACATCCTCGTGCTCGACAAATCTGAGGAGGGGCGCGAAGGACCGTGGCTCACTTATGCCCGCATGCATACGTTGCGCAGCCCGAAGCATTTCACCGGGCCCGATCTTGATATTCCCAGTCTGACTTACCAGTCCTGGCATGAGGCGCGCTTCGGCGAGCAGGATTGGCGGAATCTCGACCTGATTTCACGCGAGCTTTGGGCGGAATATCTGCTCTGGTTCCGGCGCGTCGTGGACCTGCCGGTGCGCAATGGTTGCGAGGTCGTCGAGATTTTGCCTGCGGCCGGTGGATTACTGGCGGCGAAGGTACAGACCGCTGATGGCGTCGACGTTGTCTTTGCGCGTAAGATCGTACTGGCGACGGGGCAGGAAGGCATGGGCGACTGGATCGTTCCGGAGCCGCTGCGCCATCTGCCGTCGTCGCTTTGCGTGCATGCGGCGCAGCCGATCGACTTCACCCGCTTGCGCGGCAAACGAGTTGCCGTGATCGGCGCCGGCGCCTCGGCCTTCGACAATGCTGCGACCGCACTGGAAGCCGGTGCGGCGGAGGTGCATCTGTTTTGTCGCAGGGCGGAGATCCAGGTGATCCAGCCCTACCGTTGGCTCACCTTCCGCGGCTTCCTTCGGCATTTTTGCGATCTGGACGATGCGTGGCGCTGGCGCTTCATGCGTGCCGTTCTGGAGATGCGGGAAGGTTTTCCGCAGGCGACCTACGATCGTTGCGCCCGCCATCCCAATTTTCATCTGCAGGAGGGGGCGCCAATCGACGCCGCCAGGGAAACGGCTCGCGGCGTCGAATTGCAGACGCAAAGGGGCGTATTCGCGGCCGACTTCGTGATCTGCGGCACGGGGATCGACATGAATTTTGCAGGCCGGCCCGAACTGCGAAACTGCGCCGCCAATATCGCGACTTGGGCCGACCGCTACCAGCCGCCGCCAGACGAGCGCAGCCCGCGCCTCGGACGCTTTCCCTATCTTGCCGACGACTACGCGCTGATGGAGCGCGTCGCCGGCGAAACCCCGTGGGTTGCGGACATCCATGTTTTCGCGATTGCCTCCACTATGAGTTTTGGTGCTTCCGGCTCGTCGATCAACGCAATGACGACGGCGGTGCCGAAACTCGTGCATGGGTTGACACGCGGCCTGTTTCGCGCGGACATCGAGCGGCACTGGGCTTCGTTCAAGGCATATGACGTGCCGCAGGCCGTCGTCGCGCGGCAAACACGGATTGCAGGCGGGGAGCGGTGAACGGTTTTCGATGTCGCTGGGAAGCTCGGCTCATACCTACTATGCTCGCATCTCCGACGGGGCCGGTTGGCATATCCCTTGCTTTAAGTTGATGTTCTCATTCAGAAAATAAACTTGGCAAAACAGGGAATAAGTTCGATGAGCGTTACAGGATCCAGGCGTCTGCTTACGGTGGTTGCCTCCATCGCGTTCTCACTGGCGGCTGGATCGGTGCAGGCGCAAACACGCGCCGAAACGTTACGTTACGTGACCGGAGCATCGGTCAATACGCTCGACCCGAATATTCCGGGGTCGACCCGCGAAGCCTTTGCGGTGAGCCTCAGTACCTATGACCGGCTGGTCTCCTTCGGCCGCAAACAACTCAACGGCAAATGGGTGTTTGATCTCGGCAAGATCACCGGGGAGCTGGCGGAATCCTACGAAGTCAGCCCGGACGGGCTGAAGATGACATTCCGCCTGCGCAAGGACGCCAAATTTCAGGACGGCACGCCGGTCACGGCGGAAGACGTCAAATGGTCGCTGGACCGGGTCGTCACAGCGCCGATTCTCGGCAAGGCACAACTCCTGACGGGATCGATGACATCGGCCGACCAGTTCAAGGTGATCGATCCCCTGACCATCGAGGTGACGCTGCCGAAGCCGGACAAGCTTGCGCTTCCCAATCTCGCCACCGTGTATCCCATCATCTTCAACTCCAAGGTCGCCAAGGCTCATGCGACGGCGGACGATCCCTGGGCGCTGGCATGGTTGAAGGAGAACACGGCCGGCAGCGGCGCTTACAAGATCGAGACCTTCAAGCCGGGTGAACAGGTTATCATGGCGCGCAACGCGGCCTGGAATCGCGGCACACCCGACAAGTCGGCGTTCTTCAAGCGCGTCATCGTGCAGTCGGTGCCGGAGCCGGCAACACGCGCCAATCTGGTCGAGCGCGGCGATGCCGATATCGTCGTCGACCTGCAGGCGAGCGACGTGCAGTCGCTCGAAGCCAAGGGCAAGCTGAAGGTGATCTCGACGCCGCAGTACAATTCCGTCACCTTCGTTTCGATGAACAATCAGATCCCGCCGTTCGACAATGTCAACGTGCGTCGCGCGATCGCGTTTGCGCTGCCCTATGACGACATGTTCAAGGCAGCGCTGTTCGGCCGCGGGTCGCCGCTGTTCGGCGCAACATGGGCGGACGGCAAGCCAACGAGCGGCGCCTATCCGATCCCGCAGCCAGTGAAGCTCGACCTCGAGAAGGCCAAGGAATATCTGAAGGCTGCAGGCATGCCTGACGGCTTCTCGACCACGTTCAGCTTCAATGTCGGCCAGGCCTCGACCGCGGAACCGATGGCGGCCCTGGTGAAGGAATCGCTCGCCAAGATCGGCATCAAGGTCGATATCCAGAAGCTGCCGGACGCGCAGATGTCGACGCAGATCAATGAGAAGAAGCTTCCCTTCTTCACCGAGGGCATCGTCGCCTGGCTGCCGTCGACCGACTATTTCTACCGCAACTTCTACACCGGCAATCAGCGCTGGAACTACTCGTCGATCAACAATCCGGAACTGGTGGAGATCGCGCAGAGAGCCCGTTTCGAGCCCGATGCGGCCAAGTATGAGGAGGACGGTGTCAAGCTCAACGCCATCCATTTCAGCGAAATGCCGCAGATACCGCTCTGGCAGCCCAGCCAGGACGCCGTGATGGCATCCTCGGTCGAAGGCTACACCTACCAGTTCCATCGCCAGGTCGATTATCGCGATCTCAATCGCAAGTAACCGGTAGGTTAGATGGCGGCGTTTGGAGCAACGGTGATACGGGCGGGCAGGCGCTTCCTGTCCTCGCTGCCGGCGCTCTTTGGCGTGCTCGTCTTCACCTTTCTCTTGATGCGGGTGCTGCCGGGCGATCCGGCGGTGTTCTTCGCTTCCGGGCCGAATGCCGGCAAGGAGGAGATCGAGGTCATCCGCAAGCAGATGGGGCTCAACAAGCCGGTGCCGGAACAACTGATGCTGTATCTCTATGATGTCGGCAGCGGCAATCTCGGCAGATCGATGATGACCGGGCAGTTGGTCACCAAAGATCTCCGCGAGCGGCTGCCGGCCTCGCTGGAGCTTACCTTCACGGCGCTGCTGATCGCGTTGCTGTCGGCGGTGCCGCTCGGTGTGCTGGCCGCCCTGAGACCGGGCTCTGCCATTGACCACGGCGTGCGGTTTTTCTGCGCGCTCGGCGTCTGCGTACCGACGTTCGTTTCCGGCCTGTTGCTGATTTATGTCTTCTATTACATGCTCGGGCTCGCGCCCGATCCGACCGGCCGGGTCGATATCTTTGCGTCACTGCCGCCAAGGCGGAGCGGTTTTCTGTTGATCGACTTCCTGCTCGCCGGCGATTTCGATGGATGGTGGGCCGCCTTCAGGCAACTGATCCTGCCGGCGCTGAGCATGGCGCTGTTCGTGGTGGCGCCGCTGGCGCGTATCACGCGGGCCTCGATGCTGGTCTCGCTCGGTAGCGATTTCGTGCGCACGGCGCGTTCCGTGGGGCTGCCCTGGTGGCGGGTCGTCGTTACCTATGCGCTGCGCAACGCCATCCTGCCGGTCATCACCATCGCAGGCATCGTGTTCTCGACCATGCTCGGCGCCAATGTCCTGGTGGAAAAAGTGTTCTCCTGGCCGGGCGTTGCTTCCTACGCGCTCGATGCGTTGCTGTCTTCCGATTATGCCCCGGTGCAGGGCTTTGTGCTGCTGATGGCGACCGTGTTCGTGATCGTCAATCTGCTGGTGGATATTCTTTATGGCATCGCCGATCCGCGGGTGACAATCGGATGACCAGCGCGACGCTTCGCCATGCCGGCTGGATTCTGCGCGGCAACCCGCTCACCGCTGTTGCCGCGGCCGGCGTCTTCGTGCTCGCATTGATCGCGATTTTCGGGCCCTGGATCGTGCCCTATGATCCGATCGTCTCGAACGTGCCGCAGGCGCTGATGCCGCCGAGTGCGGCACACATCGCCGGCACCGACCAGCTCGGCCGCGATGTATTCAGCCGCCTTATCGTTGCGGCACGGCTCGATCTCGCCATCGCCATCTCGGCGGTCGGAATCTCCTTTGCCATCGGCGCGGTCATCGGCGCGATCTGCGGCTATACCGGTGGTCGGCTCGACCGCGGCGTCGGCCGTTTCGTCGACGTCGTGATGGCCTTTCCGCTGTTCGTGCTGGCAATGGCGATGGTCGCCGCACTCGGCAACCGGGTCGAGAACATCGTCATCGCGACCGCCATCATCAATCTGCCGTTCTACATCCGCTTTGCGCGGGCGGAGGTGAATGTCCGTCGCAATGTCGGCTGGGTCGAAGCGGCGCGCGCCTGCGGCGACAGCCACCTCTCGGTCGTGCTGCGCTTCCTGCTGCCGAACGTGCTGCCGGCAATGGCGGTGCAAATATCGCTCAATCTCGGCTGGGCGATCCTCAATGCGGCCGGACTTTCCTTTATCGGCCTCGGCGTCAAACCGCCGACGCCGGAATGGGGCATCATGGTTGCGGAGGGCGCGCGCTTCATTTCCACCGGGAAATGGTGGCTGGTCGCCTTTCCGGGCCTGGCACTGATGCTGACGGTGCTGTGTTTCAACCTGCTCGGCGACGGGGTGCGCGATATTCTCGACCCCCGCATGCGAACATGACCCCATCGCTGCTGGCATTGAACGACCTGCACGTCACTTTCTCGACACGGCGTGGCCCTGTCGATGCGGTGCGTGGCGTCACGCTGTCGCTCGGCGAGGGCGAGATGCTCGGCCTCGTCGGCGAGAGCGGCTCGGGCAAATCCGTCACCGGCTTTGCGATCACGCGGCTGCTCGATGCGGCCGGGCGGGTCACGGCAGGCGATATCCGGTTTCGCGGGCAGGACGTCACGAAGATATCGGCGGGCGATTTCCGCCATCTGCATGGCGCCGCGATGGCGATGATCTTCCAGAACCCGCGCGCCGCGCTCAATCCGATCCGTGCGGTCGGCGACCAGATCGCCGATGCGATTACGGCGCATAAGCGAATGTCCCGCGACGAAGCGCGCGCGCAGGCGCTTGAGCTGCTGCGCGCCGTGCAAATCCGCGATCCCCAGAAGCGGATGGCGGCTTACCCGCACGAGCTCTCGGGCGGCATGTGCCAGCGCGTGATGATCGCCATGGCGATTTCCTGCAATCCGGCGCTCCTGATCGCCGACGAGCCGACCACCGGCCTCGACGTCACCACGCAAAAGGTGGTGATGGACCTCCTGACCGGGATCGCGGCCGAGCGCGGCATGGCGACCATCCTGATCACCCATGATCTCGGTCTCGCCGCCCGTTACTGTCGCCGCGTCGTGGTGATGGAGCAGGGTCGGCTGGTCGAGGAGGCCGAGCCGAAGACGCTCTTCCACGCGCCGCAGCACGCCTACACCAGGCGTCTGGTCGCGGCTTCGCCCACCGCGAATTCACGGATCGCGGACCTGGTGCCGGAAGAGGAGAGGGGGCGGCAGGTTGCGGTGCCCGTCGCGCCAAGGCCACAGCCGGCGCCGGGTACGCCGCCGCTATTGGAGGTGCAGAAACTCGCTAAGCGGTTCGATCAGGGCGCCGCGGCGGTCGCAGATTTTTCCATGACGATCAGCGCCGGCGAGAGCGTCGGTCTGGTTGGCGAATCCGGCTCCGGCAAGAGCACGACGTCGCGCATCATCTGCCGGCTGATCGATCCGAGCGAGGGCGAGATCGCGTTCGAGGGCCAGTCGATCGGCCATATCCCGGCCCGCGATTTTCACCGCTCACCGTTCCGCAAGGATATCCAGATCGTCTTTCAGGATCCGAACGACAGCCTCAACCCGCGTTTCACCGCCTTTGACTGCATCGCCCATCCGTTGCTGCGGCTCGGCGGCATGCGCGCAGGTGACGCCTTGCGGCAGCGGGTGGTGGAGTGCGCGCAGCGCGTTGGATTGGGGATTGAATTGCTGACGCGCTTCCCGCATCAACTCTCGGGCGGTCAGAAGGCCCGTGTCGGCATCGCCCGTGCTATCGCCTGCCGGCCGCGCCTGCTGGTGCTGGACGAGCCGACGGCGGCGCTGGATGTCTCGGTGCAGGCGGTGGTGCTGCAACTGCTCGACCGGTTGCGGCGTGAGGATGACTTGGCTTTCCTCTTTGTCAGCCACGACCTCAATGTGGTTCGCATGATGTGCGATCGGACCATCGTGCTGCAAAACGGCCGCATCGTCGAACAGGGCGAGAGTCGGGCGATGTTCGACAATCCGAAAACCGCTTACACGCGCGAGCTGGTCGAAGCCGTGCCACACATCGAGCCGGAATTGGCTGACGCAAGCGACCTGCAGCGTAGAAGCCCGCTGATTACAAATTATGCAGTCGAACCAAAAACGCGGCAGACGGCGGCCGTGATGCTCAATCGAATATGGCAGTAGCACTGTCGCGATTGGAGTGCGCTGCGACAATACGCTGCATCATGTCGATGAATGCGGCCTGTTCCCGCTCACCTAAATTATCCAGCGTGGCGCGGTGCGCAGCTCGCGCAGAAGCCTCTATCTTTGCCAGAAGCGCCGCGCCCGCAGGCGTCAATCTGCAGAGCCGTGCGCGGCGGTCTTGATCATCTACAGCCCTCTCGACAAAATTGCGGGCGGCCAGCCGCTTGAGCGCGCCGGTCGTCGTCGTCCGGTCCAGCGCAATATCGGCCGCCAATGTGGTTTGATCGGCGGTTTCGCGGGCCGCAAGCGCGGAAAGCAGGCTGTATTGCAGCGGCGTGATCTCAAACTCGCCGCACGCTTCCTGGAATAGCGCGACATGAATCTGGTGCAATCGCCGGATCAGAAATCCCGGTCGCTGCGACAGCGGCCAGGGCCGGTGTTTGCTCTCGCCGCGACGCTTCTTCGCCTTCCGCAACGCACTCTCCAAGCCTCGAAACATCAGCGCGAATAGCTCGATTCGATCGGCTTCGCCACAGCCTGATCATGGCACGAAGTTTGCTTTTGTAAATACGAAGTATACTTCGCATTTTGGTGAGCTGGGGCCAGCGGCGCTGGCGAGGACAAAGGAGATCGTGCATGACCATCAGCTCCACCTTCGACCAGCTTCTGCGCGGCGGCCGCGTGATCTGCCCGGCCTCCGGTGTCGATGGCATCAGGGACGTCGCCATTCGCAACGGCAGGATCGCGGCCGTGCAGCCCGATATCCTGCCGACCAGCGCCAGAGAGGTGATCGACGTCACCGGCAAGCTGGTGCTGCCGGGGCTGATCGATACGCATGCGCATGTCTATCAATACGTCACCGGCCGCTTCGGCATGAATGCCGACATGGTGGGCGTCCAGTCCGGCGTGACGACGTTGGTCGATCAAGGTGGTCCGTCCTGCATGACGCTGCCCGGCTTCCGGCACTTCGTCGCGGAGCCTGCGAAGTCGCGCGTTTATGCCTTCCTGTCGGCTTACCTGGTGGGCGGGCTCGAGGGCCATTACTATCCGCAGCTCTATAGTCCTGAGGGTGTCGATATCGACGCCACGGTGAAGGCGACGACGGCCAATCTCGACATTGTTCGCGGCATCAAGGCTCATGCGGAGATCGGCGGTTTCGCACGCTGGGGCATTCGCGTCATCGAAATGGCGGCCGAGATCGGGAGCCGCGCCGATCTGCCGGTCTATGTGCATTTCGGTCAGCTCTGGGGGCTGCCCGAAAGCGGCACCAACGGCGAAGACGTCGATACGATCCTGGAACGCGTGATCCCGTTGCTGCGGGAAGGCGACGTGCTGGCGCATCCGTTCACGCGCCATCCCGGCGGCTTTGTCAATCGCGAGGGCGAAGTGCATCCCGTGATTCAGGCCGCACTCGACCGCGGCCTGAAGGTCGACGTCGGTCACGGCAGCCATTTCTCCTATCGTCTCGCGAAGAAGGCGCTTGCTGCCGGCATCGTGCCCACCACGCTCGGCGCGGATATTCACGGCTACAACACTCATGTGCCAGCGCCTGCCGGTACACCGGACCAGCATGAAGACGACGAGAACCATCCATTCGCGGGGCAGGCAAAATTCAGCCTGGTTCAGGCGATGAGCTCGATGATGGCGCTCGGCCTCACGCTGGAGCAGGTCGTGCCGATGGTCACGTCCAACCCGGCCAAAATGCTCGGCCGTGCCGACGAAATCGGCGCGCTCAAAGTCGGCATGGAGGCCGACGTCTCGGTGATCGGAGAACGAACCGGACGATTTGTGCTGCGCGACAACGAGAACAATGAAGTCGTCGCCGAGCGTCTGCTGCAGCCCGCGTTCTGCCTGCGCGCCGGTACGCGATACGACGCGGTTGCGCCAATTCTGCCGCAGGCCGTTGCGGCCTAAGGAGGTCACATCAGGTCGATCAGGGAGAATGCCACCGTGCGCAATGAGCGCGAGTTTCCTTCCGCAGGCGGAGCGGGCGCCGGACAAGGCGTCGGCGCGCGGCTGCCGCGAAAGGAAGACGATCGGCTGATGCGCGGTCGTGGCCAGTTCGTGGCCGACATCCGCCTCGCCGGGCTGCAGGACGTTGCCTTCGTGCGCAGTCCGCTGGCGCATGCGCTGATCCGCGGCATACACGTCCCGGAGCGTTATCACGGAAACGTTTTCACCGCTGCGGATCTCGTCGGTATCAATCCGATCCGCGCAGTTTCGGGGCTGCCGGGCTTCAAGATCTCCGAACAGCCGGTGCTCGCCACCGGCAAGGTGCGCCAGGTCGGCGAACTCGTCGCCATGTGCGTGGCGCCGACGCGCGCCGAAGCCGAGGACATTGCGGCAGCCGTGACGCTCGATCTGGAAGAACTTCCCGCCGTCTATGACATGCGCAAGGCGCGCGAGCCCGGCTCGGCGCTGGTGCACGAGCATTGGGGCGATAACGTCTTTCTCGAAACCAATTTCGAGGTCGACATCTCCAGGGCGCTCGATGCGCCGATCAAGGTATCGCGCGAAATATCGACCGCACGGCAGTGCATGTCGCCGCTCGAGGGCCGTGGCGTCGTCGCGACCTTCGATCATCGTCTCGACCAGCTCACACTCTATTCCTCGGCCCAGATGCCGCATATCACGCGCAGCGGCCTTGCCGAATGCCTTGGCATGGAGCAGGGCCGCATTCGCATCATCTCGCCCGATGTTGGCGGCGGCTTCGGGCACAAGGGCATCCTGCTGCCGGAGGAAGTCTGCCTTTCCTGGCTGACGATGCGTCGCGGCCATCCGGTGCGCTGGACCGAGGATCGGCGCGAGCATCTCACCGCCAGTTCCAATTGCCGGGAGCACCACTACAAGATCACCGTCTATGCCGATCGCGACGGCCGGCTGCGTGGCATCGACTGCGAAGCGACCGTCGATTCCGGCGCCTACTCGTCCTATCCGTTCTCGGCGTGCCTTGAGGCGGCGCAGGTCGCCAGCATCCTGCCGGGACCTTATTTGATGCCGGCCTATCGCTGCCGGACGTTTTCGGTCGCCACCAACAAATGTCCGATCCTGCCTTATCGCGGCGTGGCCCGCACCGGCGTCTGTTTTGCGCTTGAACTGATGCTCGATCTGGTCGCGGCGGAGGCCGGGCTGGAGCCCGGCGAAGTGCGCCTGCGCAATCTGGTACAGCCCGAACAGATGCCGTTCGACAACATTACCAACAAGCATTTCGACAGCGGCGACTATCCCGAGGCGATGCGACGGGCGCTTGTGTCCATCGACGTCGAGGGCGTGCGGGCACGTCAGCGCAAGGGTGAAGCAGACGGACGCCGGATCGGCGTCGGCGTTTCGATCTATTGCGAGCAGGCCGCGCACGGCACGTCGGTCTATTCTGGCTGGGGCATTCCGATGGTGCCCGGTCACGAACAGGCCTCCGCGCGGCTGACGCCGGACGGCGGCCTCGAACTCCGCGTCGGCGTGCATTCCCACGGTCAGGGGATGGAGACGACGCTCGCGCAGGTCGCGCATGAGATGCTGGGCGTCGATGTCGCCAAGGTGCGCCTGATCCTCGGCGACACGGCGATGACGCCATATTCGACCGGCACCTGGGGCTCGCGCTCGATGGTGATGGCGGGCGGCGCGGTTGCAACCGCCTGTCGTGAGCTGGGCGAGCGCGCCCGACGCATCGGCGCCAAGCTGCTGCAGCACGACCCGGTTGCGGTGGTGCTGCAGCGACGGCGAGGTCCGCGGCGTCAACGGCAGCGTCACCTTGCAGGAAATCGCCCACACCTGGTATCGCCGGCCGCAGGATCTGCCTGCTGATGTCGACCCGGGCGGGCTGGATGTAACGTCCGGTTACAAACCACAGCGTGACACCGGCACCTTCAGTTATGCCGCCCACGCCGCGGTTGTTGCGGTCGACCCTGATATCGGCGAGGTCGAAATCCTGGATTACGTCATCGTCGAGGACGGCGGCGTTCTCGTCAATCCGATGGTGGTGGACGGCCAGATCTATGGCGGTCTCGCCCAGGGCATCGGCACCGCGCTCTACGAGGAGATGCCGTTCGATGCGTCCGGCCAGCCGCTGGCGACGACGCTTGCGGACTATCTGCTGCCCGGGCCCACCGAAGTACCGGCGCCGCGTCTCGATCACATGGAGACGCCATCGCCTTACACCCAGTTCGGCGTGAAGGGCATCGGCGAAGGTGGCGCCATCGCGCCGCCGGCCGCGATCGCCAACGCCGTCAACGACGCGCTGCGGCCGCTTGGCGTGGAGCTGATGCAGTCGCCGATCACGCCATACCGCGTCGTCGAGGCGGTCCTGGCCGCGCGCGACTCAGAAAGGCCGGCGGCATGAAACCGGCGCCTTTCGGCTACGAGCGTCCACGCGATCTGCAGGCGGCACTTGCCGTGCTCGGCGAGGCCAAGACTTCCGCCAAGATCATTGCCGGCGGCCAGTCGCTTGGTCCCATGCTCAACCTGCGGCTGGTGGAGCCGCAGTTGATCGTCGACATCACCGGTCTTGCCGAACTCAAGCAGATCGAGCGTCGTAGCGACGAACTCGTGATCGGGGCCTGCGTTACCCACGCCGACATCGAGGACGGACGCATTCCGGACGTCACGCGTGGCGCCATGCAGGGCGTGGCCGGCAACATCGCCTACCGCGCCGTGCGCAATCGCGGCACGGTCGGCGGATCTCTCGGCCATGCCGACCCCGCGGCAGACTGGGTGTCCGCGCTGTCGGCACTGGGCGCGCGATTGACGCTGCGAAGCCGCGCGGGTGCGCGCACCGTGACGATGGAGGATTTCATCGTCGGGGCGCTTGAATCCGCGCTGCACGACGGCGAGATCGTCGAAACCATTCATGTTCCGGTGATGCCGGCATCGGCGCACTGGGGCTACGCCAAGAGTTGCCGCAAGACAGGCGAATTCGCGCATGCGATCGGCGCCATCCTGATCGATCCGAGCGCTGCATCCGCCCGCGTCGTGATCGGTGCGATTGATTCCGCGCCGATCGTCATCGCGAATGCGGCGGAATTGTTCGGCGGTCGCATTGCCGGCGACTACAAGGACCGCTTCGATGCCCGTGTGGCTGATGTCCTGCTGGCAAAGGCCGGCGTCTCGAATGCGGCGTATCGTCATATTCATGTGAGCGTGCTCAAGCGTGCGGTCCGTGAGGCCGCCGCATGAGCATGATCGCACTCACCGTCAACCAGCGCGCGGTGCAGGCTATCGGCGGAGCCGCGCACCAATCTCGCGGACTTCGTCCGCGACAAGCTCGATCTGACCGGCACGCATCTCGGCTGCGAGCATGGCGTCTGCGGCGCGTGCACGCGTGCTGCTCGACGGTGTGCCGGCGCGCTCGTGCATCACCTATGCGGTGGCCTGCGAAGGCGCAGAGGTCACGACGATCGAAGGCCTCGATGAGGACGGCGTCGCGACGGAACTTCGCGCGGCCTTTACCCGCGAGCACGCGCTGCAATGCGGCTATTGCACGCCGGGAATGCTGGTCTCGGCGCGTGATCTCGTGCTGCGCCTGCCGCAAGCCGATGAACGCCTGATCCGCGTCGGATTGAGCGGCAATCTGTGCCGCTGCACCGGCTATGTCGGCATCGTGCGGGCGGTGCAGTCCGTGATCGAAGCACGACGCGCCCGCGATATCGCGCCGATGCCGGACGGAGGACGAAAGATCCTGGGTCCCGTCGGCTCAGGTCGAAGCGGGCATAACGGTGCCGATTGCGCCGAACGTTTCGATCTGCCGCAGCAAGCGACCATACGTCACCCGAAGCGGCCAGTTCGGTCGCTTCGATTCCGGATTTCATCCCGGCCACCGTCCTGGAGCAACAGTTCAGTGTCGCGCATCCGCCTGAGCAGGTGTTTGCGATGTTCGACGATATCGCGGCCGTTGCGGCCTGCCTTCCCGGTGCGTCGTTGACGGCGCCGCCGAAGCCAGAGCGCGTCGAAGGCGCCATGCGGGTCCGGATCGGCCCGATTGCCGCGACGTTCCAGGGCGCCGCGCGTGTCGAGCAGGGCCCGGACGATATGTCCGGCCGCATCGTCGGCATCGGCAACGACCGGCGCAGCCGGTCTTCGACCCAGGGCGAAATTCGCTATCGGTTGGTGCCGATCGAGCAGGGGACGCGCGTCGATCTTTCCATCGGGTACACGCTCACGGGCATGCTGGCGCAGGTCGGAAGGCCGGGGCTGGTGCGTGATCTCGCGGCGCGATTGATCGCAGAATTTGCCGGTAATCTCGATCGTCGCCTGTCGGGTACGTCACCGGGCGATGCCACAGCGGTCGAGCTGAACGGAATGGCGATGCTTTTCAGTCTTTTGCGCGCGCGGGCGGCGCGTTGGGTTGGTCGATTCTCGCCCGACAAGGACCGAGCGACGTGATGGATCGACGTCTCCGCCGGATTGCGGAAACGACGAGATTTGAACTGCGGATAGATGAACAGCGTGAGATTGGAGAACCACATGACACGGACTTTGAGAATTATTCCGACGATTGCGCTGGCGGCCGCCCTGCTGGGTGGTACCGCCGAGGCTCAGACCATCAAGATTGGTGTTAACGAGCCGCTCACGGGTGCGTTCGCCGCGTCCGGTACCTATGTCGTCAACGGCGCCAAGATCGCGGCCGATGAGATCAACGCCAAGGGCGGCATTCTCGGCAAGAAACTCGAACTCGTCATCGAGGACAACAAGAGCAATCCGACGGAAGCGGCCGCCGTCGCCGAAAAGCTGATCACCAGCGACAAGGTGCCGGTGCTGATGGGAGCGTGGGGCTCGAGCCTGACGCTGGCCGTAATGCCCAAGCTGATGGAATACGAAACGCCGATGGTGGTCGAGACCTCCTCGTCGGGCAAGATCACCACGACCGGCAATCCCTACATCTTCCGTATCTCGCCGCCGTCGGCGATCGAGGCCGCAGCGTTCAAGGGGATCGTCGACAAGCTCCAATTGAAGAAGGTGGATTTCCTCGTCATCAATAATGACTGGGGTCGGGGTACGGCAGAAGACTTCAGCAAGATGATGAAGGAAAAGGGGATCGCGGTCGGCGCCGTCGAGACCATGGATCAGGGCGCCCAGGACATGAGCGCGCAGCTCTCCAAGCTCAAGGGAACCGATTCCGAAACCATCATCGTGACCACGGCGGTGGACCAGCTCACGTTGATCTTCAAGCAGGCCGCTGCCCTCGGCCTCAAGAAGCGGATCATCACCACCGGCGGTTCGCAGAACCCGGACCAGATCATCGCGCAGGCCGGTGCCGCAGCCAACGGCACCATGCACCTGACGACCTTCCTGCCCTGGTTCCCCGACAAGACGCCGAACCCGGAGGCGACCAACTATTTCATCGCCGAATGGAAAAAGCGCGGCTTCGAATTCGCCGGCTGCACCGAGAGTTTTCGTGGCTATGACGGTATCCGTACCGCAGCGGCGGCGATCGAGAAGGCGGGCAAGGCAGAGCCTGCCGCGATCAAGGCGGCGCTGTGGGATATCAACATCAAGGGCCTGAATGGCGACATTGTGTTCCGGAAGTCGGGTCCCGAAGGCAAGGAAAGCGGCCAGAGCCAGCCCAACGTCTATCTGATCGAAATCACCGACGGCAAGATCGGCATGAAGACGCTCTGACGTCACGGTACTGATGGGCGAGGCCCGCGGCAAACCCGCAGGCTTCGCCCGGATCAGGATATCTGGGAGCCACCTTGAGCGAGTTTCTGCAACATCTGATCAACATGCTGGTGCTCGGCGGCACCTATGCGCTGCTGGGCATCGGGCTGACATTGATCTTCGGCATCATGAACGTCGTGAACTTCACGCATGGCGTGTTGTACACGTTCGGCGCCTACATCATGTTCATCGTGGTGCATCAGCTCGGAGTTAACTTCTTCCTGGCGCTGCCGCTCGCCGTCGTCGTCGGCTGGCTGCTTGGGGCGACGATCGAATTGACCTTGTTGCGACCGCTGCGCGGCTCCGACATCGACACGACCATGCTGGTCATGATCGGCGCCTGGATCGCGATGCAGTCGGGCGCCTTGTGGATATGGGGCGGTGTGGCGAAATCCGTCACGACGCCGTTCCCCGAGTCACCGCTGGTGCTGGGACCGGTCTCGGTGTCATGGTTACGGCTGTTCGTGCTCGCCGCGGCGGCGATGCTGATCGTCGTCACCTATCTCCTCATCAACAGGACGAAACTCGGCTGCGCGATGCGGGCGACGTTTCAGGATCAGGACACCGCCTCGCTGATGGGCGTCAATGTCGATTTGATCTACACCTCGACGTTTGCGATCGGTTCGAGCCTTGCCGCCGCGGCCGGCGCGCTGCTGGGACCGGTCTACGTGATCTTCCCGCAGATGGGCGATCTCGCGGCCGTCAAGGCGTTCGCGATCGTGATCCTCGGCGGGCTCGGCAACATCACCGGCGCGGTGATTGGCGGCTTCATTCTGGCATTGGCGGAGGAGCTGGGCGCCGGCTATGTTTCGTCGGGATATCGCGACGCCATGGGCTTTTTGATCATTATTGCGGTTCTGATCTTCAAGCCGACCGGACTTTTCGCGCGCTCGGAGCGCGTCGGATGAAGGCAGGGGTCGCCATTCTCGCAGTTGTCGCGTTTGCTTCAGTTCCGCTGTGGCTGCGCGATCCCTATCTCATGAACGCGCTGATCACGACCGGCATCTTCATCATCGGTGCAATGAGCCTCAATCTGCTGCTCGGGTTCACCGGCCAGCTCAGCCTCGGCCACATCGCGTTCTTCGGCATCGGCGCCTATGTCAGCGCATTGACGTCGCTCGGTTTCGACACCGGCTTGCCGTTCGGCTTCCGCATCGTTCATGAACCCTGGCCGCCGATCGTCGGCTTCGCGTTGGCCATCGTCATTGCCGGACTATGCGGATATCTAGTGGGGCTGCTGTCGTTTCGCGTGCGTGGCGCCTATTTCGTGATCGTGACGATTTCCTTTGCCGAAGTGGTCCGGCTGGTGGCGCTGAACTGGGTCGAACTGACGCAGGGCCCGCTGGCACTGACCAACATTCCCTCGATTACCGTCGCATTGCCGGGTCTCGGAGACCTGACCCTCCGCACCAAGCTGCAGAATTATTACCTCGTGCTTGCCGTCGCTGTGGTCACCTATCTGCTGATCTCGCGCCTGGTTCATTCGCATTTCGGCCGCGCCATGCGCGGGCTGATGGAAAACGAAACGCTGGCAGTGTCGGTCGGCATCGACGTGACAAAGACGCTCACGCTGGCAGCGGTGATCTCGGCAGGGATCGCCGGTGCAGCCGGCAGCCTCTACGCACACTACATCCGGATCATCGATCCCGAGGTGTTTGCCTTCATCAATACCGTGACAATGGTGATCATGGTCATCACTGGCGGCAAGGGCTCGCTCGCCGGGCCTGTCGTCGGCGGCATGATTTTCGGGTTGTTGCCTGTGTTCCTGCGCCCGATCATGGCGCCGGAGGCGCAATGGATCGCCTATGGCGGCGTGCTGATCTTCATCCTGTTCGTTTTGCCGCGCGGCATCGTGCCGTCGCTGGCGCAACGGTTTGCGAAACCGGGGAAACGGATCGAGGCGGTTGCCCCGGCCGCTTTCTCTGAACGTGACGCCAAGGAGCATGCGTGATGACAGCTCCAGCGACGGCATTGAACGTGGAAAAGGTGGCCGTGCACTTTGGGGGGCTCGTTGCGCTCTCGGACATGAACTTCACGGTCGGCGAGGGCGAGATCGTCAGCCTGATCGGGCCCAACGGCGCCGGCAAGACCACGGCGTTCAACGTCGTCACCGGCTTCCTGGATCCAACCCATGGCGCCGTGAGCTATCGCGGGACGGCACTCAACGGACTGAAGCCGCACCAGATCGCCGACCTCGGACTGGTCCGCACCTTCCAGCGCACCAGCGTGTTTCCCAACGACACCGTTTACGACAATCTGCTGGTCGGGCTGCATCGCCAAGGCAGGGTGAGCCTGCTCGAGGCTATTCTGGGCCTGCCGCGCGCCCGGTCGTCGCAACGGCGCTTGCGGGAGCGCGCCAGCGAACTGGTCGAATGGGTCGGGCTCGAACGCCGCGCCCACGACCTTGCGGGCTCGTTGTCCTACGGTGAGCAGCGGCTGGTCGGCGTGGCGCTGGCGTTGGCGGCCGAGCCGTCGATGCTGCTGCTCGACGAGCCGGTTTCGGGCATGAACGCCTCGGAAACCCACACTTTCGTGCAGTTGGTCCGCAACATCCGGGATCGCGGCGTCACCATCCTGCTCGTCGAGCACGATATGCCGATGGTGATGAGCGTCTCGGATCGTATAGTAGTGCTGAACTACGGCCGGATCATTGCCGAAGGTTCGCCGGACGTGATCCGGAACGACCCGGCCGTCATCGAGGCTTATCTCGGGCAGGGAGCGACACGTGCTTGAGATACGCGACATGGTGTGCGGCTATGGCGGTGTCACGGCGTTGCGCGGCATTTCGCTGGAGGTCAAGCTCGGACAGCTCGTCGCGCTGATCGGCGCCAATGGCGCCGGCAAGAGCACCACGCTGCGCGCGATCTCCGGGCTGGTTGTGCCGCGTTCCGGATCGATGCGGTTCGAGGGCAAGGACATTGCGGGCGCCAGGCCGCCGCGCGTGGTGGCGGCGGGCATCGCGCATTGTCCCGAAGGACGGCGGGTATTTCCACACATGACGGTCGAGGAAAATCTCGACATGGGGGCCTATCTGCGAAGCAGTGCCGCCGAGATCGCTGCGGACCGCGACCGCATCTATGCCGAATTTCCGCGCTTGGCCGACCGCAAGCGGCAGGCCGCCGGCACCTTGTCGGGCGGTGAGCAGCAAATGCTGGCGATCGGCCGGGCGCTGATGTCGCGTCCGCGCTTGATCATGTTCGATGAGCCGTCCCTTGGGCTCGCGCCCAACATCGTCGAGCGAACCTTTGCGATCATCCGTGGCATCCGCGATGCCGGAACGACTGTTCTGCTGGTGGAGCAGAACGCCTTCGCGGCGCTCGAGATGTGCGACCACGCCTATCTGCTGGAGGGCGGCCGCATCGTCCTGTCCGGACCCGGCGCCGACATGATTGAGAACGAGCACGTTCGAAAGGCCTATCTTGGCGGGTGAGCGGTTTGAAACGGCGGCGGTAGCGCGCGACGGGCAGTGGATGCCGGTCTGCGGGCTCAGCCGCCTGATTTCGCAAACGATCGTCTGCGCCCGCGTGACCGGCGTTGACTTGATCCTGATCTGGAACGAGGGCCGCGCGGTGGCCTGCGAACGGATGTGCCCGCACGAACAGGCTGACCTCAGTGTCGGACGCCTGTCGGGAGGACGCTTGTGCTGTCCCCGTCATGCCGCCTCGTTCGATCTTCGCAATGGCCAGATTTCCTACGGCTGGCCGAGCCGGCCGTTGCGGCTATATCCGGTCCGGATCAGAGACGATCAGGTCTGGATCGACGCTGTGGCGATCAAGTCGCCGGCAACCTAGCCGACGAGCTTTCGGGCGATTTCGACAAGCGCGCCGTCGGGCCGCCGCAGTTCGCTGAGGATGCTGAAATGGTCCGCACCTTCGATCGGGAACAGCCTGCCTGGCGCGCCCGCGGCCATCCGCGATTCATGAAGCTTGATTGAATCGAAAACCAGCGCCGGAAGTTCGGCCGTGCCGTAGGCGATGTCGAGCCGCTTGTGGACGACGGGCAAGCGAAGCGGCGAAAGTGTTGCGACCTCCTGGTCGGTCAGCTTCAGCGCATTGTTGAGCCCGGTATCGCGGATGGGTGCAAGGTCGTATACGCCGGAAATCGCCAGTCCCGCAGCGACGCGCGGGTGATCGAGCGCCATTGCGACGAGGTGGGCGCCGGCCGACCAGCCCGAGAGCACGACCGGCCCGGCGATGCCGTATGCCTCTCCGTTTTGAGCCAGCCAATCGAGCGACCGGGATACCTCCGTCACGATTTCCGTCAGTGACGTGTCCGGGGCCAACGAATATCCGGGAATGGCAACGGACCAGCCATGGGCGGCGACGCCTTCGACCAGCATGGCAAACAATTCGCGCGAATTGCGCTGCCAGTAACCGCCGTGCAGGAACACCAGGCAGGGGGCGGTCTTCTCGGCGGTCGGATAGAGATCGATCTTCGTCCTTTCGCGGTCGCCATACGGCATATCCAGAAACGATTTGCGACTGGCGCGCAGCGCTTCGGACATCTGGTTTCTTTCCGCGATCAGCGATGCGCTGTTCTTTACCGCCGCATTGTTGTCATAGGCGGCGTCGCGCTCCGCCTGGGAAAGCGTAACCCAGTTCAGCCGGGGATCGAGCGGTCTATCCTTTGCCGCCATGATGTCATTCACACAAATTGCTCCTGTAGCAATATCCGCACGCTCTTAAGACCAGTATATTCGCGCGGTCCGTACCAGCAATCGAAAGATCAGCAAGTTCTGTACTTTACATTGTCGTTCACTTTGGCAAACGCTTGTCTTCGTCAGCCTGCCGCGCACCGGAAGCAACAAGATCAGCTGGCGGCTGCTGCAGGATACCGAATGGAAGCGGTGACGGTATTAGCCATGTGGGGGAGACGGAAGCGGGCCAAGCGTCAGATGTTGTGATCGCCGCGACAACGGTTCTGCTGGGTGCGCGAGTTCGTTGAAGTTGCACTGCATAGGTGCCCAGCAAAATGGCTGGGCACCTTGCCGCAGGCGCATCGATGGCATGGAAATTGCTGAACATTTGGCTACAGTTCGTCGGCCAGCACGCGGAGGTTTTGGAATGCTTGAGGGAGCCGAAGTGCGGCTTGCCGTCGATATCGGAGGCACGTTCACGGATATCGTTCTGGATGTGGGCCAGGATCGCATAACGCGCAAGGTGCTGACGACGCCCACGCGTCCGGAGCAGGCGGTGCTGGACGGGATGCGTCTCATTCTGGCCGACGCGCGCACGCCATATGTCCGATATCGACGTCTTCATTCACGGCACGACGCTTGCGACCAACGCCATCATCGAACGCCGCGGCGCGAAGACGGCGCTTGTCGCAACGCAAGGTTTCCGCGACGTGCTCGATATCGGCACCGAGAGCCGCTACGATCAATACGACCTTGCGATCGACAAGCCGAAACCGCTGGCGCCGCGCGCCCTGCGTTTCACGGTCCCTGAGCGCATCGACGCGCAGGGCGCCGTGCGGTTGCCGCTCGACGAAGCCGCCGTGCGTGCATTGGTGCCCGAGCTGCGCGCGCAGAATGTGGAGAGCGTCGCCTTCGCCTTCCTTCACTCCTATGCCAATCCCGAGCACGAACGGCGCGCCGCCGCGATCCTGAAAGAGGAGATGCCTGATATCTGGGTCACGTTGTCGTCGGCGGTGTGTCCTGAAATCCGCGAATACGAGCGGACCTCGACCGCGGTGGCCAATGCCTATGTGCAGCCGTTGATCGACGGCTATCTCGCACGCATGGCCGAGGGGCTGCGGGTCGAGCAGTTTCGCGGCGCCATCTATCTCGTGACCTCGGGAGGGGGCGTCACCTCGATCGAGACGGCGCGGCGCTTTCCGGTGCGCCTGGTCGAATCGGGCCCGGCAGGCGGCGCTATTTTTGCGGCGCAGATCGCCGCGCGTCTCGGCGAGAGCAGGGTACTGTCGTTCGATATGGGTGGCACCACCGCAAAAATCTGCCTGATCGAAAAGTACCAGCCCGAAACCTCGCGCGTGTTCGAGGTCGATCGCGCCGCCCGCTTCCTGAAAGGGTCGGGCCTGCCGGTGCGCATTCCCGTGATCGAGATGGTCGAGATCGGCGCCGGCGGCGGCTCGATCGCGCGGGTCGACGCGCTGAAGCGCGTCACGGTCGGCCCGGAGAGCGCGTCATCCGAGCCGGGGCCGGCCTGCTACGGCCGCGGAGGTCAACGGCCCGCCGTGACCGATGCGGATGTCGCACTCGGCAAGATCGATCCGGACGCGTTTCGCAGGCGGGACCATCAAGCTTAACGCCGAACTGTCCAGGCAGGCCTTGTTGCGCGACATTGGCGAACCGCTGGGACTGTCGGCGGAAACGTCGGCCTATGCCGTGCATGAGGTCGTGTGCGAGAACATGGCGAGTGCCGCCCGTGTGCATGCGGTCGAGCGCGGAGCCGTCGTTGGCCAGCACACCCTGATCGCCTTCGGCGGTGCCGCGCCGCTGCATGCGGCCCGTGTCGCCGAGAAGATCGGCGTCTCGCGCGTGATCGTACCGTCCAACGCCGGCGTCGGCTCGGCCGTCGGATTTCTCGCCGCGCCCATCGCCTATGAGCTGGTGCGCAGCCGTCATGCCAGGCTCGATGCATTCGATGTCGCCGCTGTGTCCGACCTGCTGGATGAGATGGCGACCGAGGCGCGCGCTTTGGTCGAGCCTGGCGCCGCCGGTGCGCCGGTGCGCGAACGACGCGCCGCCTTCATGCGGTATGTCGGACAGGGGCACGAGATCACGGTCGAACTGCCGAACCGGCGGTTGACGGACGCGGATCTCGAAGGCCTGCGCCAGGCCTTCGAAACGGATTATGCGGGCCTATTCGAGCGGTCTATTCCGGGTGCTGCGATCGAGGTGCTGAGCTGGTCGGTGCTCGCGACCACCGAGCCGCGCAATCCGTCGCGCGTTGCCGACGTGACGCGCAAGCCGGCTGGAAAAGCCGCGGGCAGCCGCAAGTTTTTCGATGGCCGCGCGGGGAAGGTCGTCGAGATTCCGCTGTATCACCGCGACCAGATGGCGCCGGGCGCGACCATCGCGGGACCCGCTGTGATCGCGGAAGATGAGACATCGACGTTCGTCTCGACGAATTTCGACGCCCATATCGACGGTGCCGGCAGCATCGTCATGGAACGGAAGGCGGCATGAGCCATGACTGAGTCAAGCGGCGCGAGCCTGATCGATCTGCAGATCATGTGGCACCGGCTGATCGCCGTGGTCGAAGAGCAGGCACAGGTGCTGCTGCGCACGGCCTTCAGCCCCATCGTGCGCGAATGCGGCGACCTCTCGGCCGGTGTGTTCGACCTCAAGGGGCGCATGTTGGCGCAGGCGGTGACGGGTACGCCGGGCCACGTCAATTCCATGGCCGAGTCGGTCAAGCATTTCATCGCGCATTTCCCGATCGAGACGATGAAGCCGGGTGACGCCTACATCACCAACGATCCCTGGATGGGGACCGGCCATCTCAACGATTTCGTCGTCACCACGCCCTGCTTCAAGGATGGCAAGGCAGTCGCGCTGTTTTCCTGCACCAGCCATTTGATGGATATCGGCGGTATCGGTTTCGGGCCTGATGCCACCGACGTCTTCATGGAGGGGCTCTACATCCCGATGCTGAAGCTGATCGATCAGGGCGTCGTCAATGAGACGTTGATGGCGATGATCCGCAGCAACACGCGTCTGCCGATCGACACCGAGGGCGACACCTATTCGCTGGCCGGCTGCAACGATGTTGGCTGCCAGCGCCTTGTCGAGATGATGCGCGAATTCGAGATCGATTCACTCGATGCGCTCGGCGATTTCATCTGTGACCGCTCGCGCGAAGCGGTGCTTGCCGAGATCGCCAAGCTGCCGAAGGGCGTCTGGCGCAACAGTATGATCGTCGACGGCTACGATGCGCCGGTCACGCTTGCGGCGACGCTGACGATTTCGGACGAAAGGCATTCACGTCGATTTCGATGGCACCTCCGGCGCTTCGAAGTTCGGCATCAACGTGCCACACTCCTACACCACCGCTTACACGGTGTTCGGCCTCGGCTGCGTGGTCGCCTCGCAGATCCCGAACAATGCGGGCTCGCTCTCGCCGCTGACCGTTTCGGCGCCCGCGGGCACGATCCTCAATGCGCCGAAGCCGGCGCCGGTGGCGTCGCGCCATATCATCGGCCAGATGCTGCCGGACGTCGTGTTCGGCTGCCTGCGCCAGATCATTCCCGAGCGGGTGCCGGCCGAAGGCACATCCTGCCTGTGGAATCTCAATGTGCGCGGACAGACGCGCAGCGGCGCCGGCGGCAATTACGGATTCTCGATGGCGGTGACGAGCAACGGCGGCACCGGCGCGCGTTTTGCCAAGGATGGATTGTCGGCCACCGCCTATCCCAGCGGCGTTCGCGGCACACCGGTCGAGATCGCGGAGACGCAGACGCCGCTGATCTTCTGGCGCAAGGAGCTGCGTCCGGATTCGGGCGGCGCCGGCCGCACGCGCGGCGGTCTCGGCCAGATCATCGAGGTCGGCAGCGGCGTCGATGCTCCGTTCGACATTCTGGCAGCCTTCGACCGCATCGATCATCCGCCCCGCGGCCGTGATGGCGGCTGTGACGGCGAAGCCGGCTATGTCGGACTGAAGTCGGGACAGAAGCTGCGCGGCAAGGGCTTTCAGACCGTGCCGCCGAACGACCGGCTGGTGGTTATGACGCCAGGCGGCGCCGGGATCGGCGATCCCGGGGAGCGCGCGCCGGAAAGCGTGCGCAATGACATCGAAAGCGGCCTGGTCTCGAACGAGAATGCGGTTGCGGTTTACGGTTTCGCGGGCTGACGCGTCCGGCGGTGGCATGCGTATCGATTTCAACAAAGGAGAGGGCGTATGATTACGCGACGGACTTTCACAGCGGGAGCGGCGACGATGCTCGCCGCCGGCCATCTCTCGACGCGCGCCATGGCGGCAACGGCGAACTGGGACCTGTCGACGGTGTGGCCCGACGGCAATTTCCACACCCATAATGCCATGGCTTTCGCCGATGCGGTCAAGAAGCAGACCGAGGTGCCGTCAACATCACGGTGAAGGCCGGCGGCCAGCTCGGATTCAAGGGGCCTGAACATCTGCGCGCCGTGCGCGATGGTCTGGTTCCGCTCGCCGACGTGCTCAATATCCAGCAGGTTGGCGACGAGCCCTTCATGGGCGTCGAAAGCATTCCGTTTCTCGCCGTCTCCATGGACGAGCTGAAGGTCCTGCACAAATATGTGCGGCCCGAATACGACAAGATCGCCGCGCGCAACAATCAGAAGATCCTCTATATCGTGCCCTGGCCGACGCAATATCTTCACCTCAAGGTGAAGGTGGCGAGCGTCGAGGGGCTGAAGAACATCAAGATACGCGTGCCCGACAAGAACGCCGTCGACATGCTGAACGCGGTCGGCATGGCGCCGGTCATGATTCCCTGGGGCGAGACGATACCGGCGCTGGCGTCGGGCGCGGTCGCCGGGGTTTCGACCTCGGCGGTGTCCGGTGTCGACGGCAAGTTCTGGGAGTTCATGAAGTACATCTATCCAACCAACCATGTGTGGTCGTCGCAGATGGTGACCGTCAATCTCGATTCCTGGAAGGCTTTGAGCGCGGATCAGCAGAAATTGGTTGCCGACATCGCTGCGAAGATGGAGCCGGATTTCTGGGCGAATTCGCTCAAGGCCGACGTTGATAGCCTCAACCGCCTCAAGGAGGGCGGTATGGAGGTGGTGCCGGTGTCGGATACGATGATGACGGATATCCGCGCCCGGACCGCGCCGCTGCTGGAGGCCTTCCTCAAGCGTGTGCCGGCGGCGGACAAGCCGGTGCGGGCCTATCTCGCCGAAATCAAGCGCTAGGAGCGTGGCCGTGGTGAGCGTCCTGCCTGCTCCCCCGGAAAGCCTCAACGCGGCGGCGCCGGCGCCGCTGCGTATCCTGCTCGACGCGATTGATCGCCTCGGCCGGCTCGACGGCTGGATCGGTGGTGGCTGCCTGCTGATGCTGACGCTGTTGATGCTTGCCGAGGTCGCGACGCGCTTGCTGTCGAACCTCCTGCCGTTCTTTCCTCCGACCATCTCGATCGCCTGGGAGTATTCCTCCTATCTGATGGCGGCTTCCTTCACCTTCGGTGCCGCCATGACGCTGCGTGTGGGCGGCCATATCCGTGTCGTGCTGCTGCTGAAGAACGCGCCGCTGCTGGTCCGGCGTGCGCTTGAAATCCTCTCGGCGTTCGCCGGCTTCGCCTTCATGGCGTTCCTGACCTCGGCGATGGCCAGGTTCGCCTGGGGATCCTTCACGCGCGGGCAGCTGTCGACGTCGAGCGACACGCCGCTGTGGTTTCCGCAAGCCGTCGTTACCTTCGGAATGCTGCTGCTGACGCTGCAATTCCTGGCGCGCGCCATCCAGGCGGCGCTGGGGCTGCCGCTCGAAGACCATCGCATGAAGGCTTCGCCCGTCGAATGACCTCGCGCGCCACGAGGGCAGGCGCCGTCGCTCCCGCCGTCGGAAAGCAAGTTCCATGACCATCGAAGTCGTCAGCCTGTTCCTCATTCTGTTCGCGCTGCTGGCGGGGGGCCTCTGGATCGGCTTGACGCTCGCGCTCACCGCGACCTTGCTGCTTGCGATGTTTCGGTCGATCCCGCTCGACAAACTGCTTCCGCAATACGCCTGGAACATCCTGACCACTCAGGAACTGTTGGCTCTGCCGCTGTTCATCCTGATGGGCGAACTGTTGTTCCGCACAAAGTTGTCGCGATCGCTGTTTCAGGGGCTGGCGCCGTGGGCCGGACTGCTGCCGGGGCGTCTGCTGCATGTGAACGTGGTCGGCTGCACGATCTTCGCGGCGATCTCGGGTTCGTCGGCGGCGACGACGCAAGTGATCGGCCGCATGTCGCTCAACGAACTGCTGCGCCGGGGCTATTCCAGGGATATCGCGATCGGCTCGCTCGCAGGCGCCGGCACGCTCGGCTTTCTGATCCCGCCGTCGAACATCATGATCATCTATGGCGTGCTCGGCGACGTCTCGATCCTGAAGCTGTTCACCGCCGGCGTCCTGCCGGGCCTGCTGCTGGCGGGGACTTTGATGGCCTGGGTGATGCTGCACACCACTCTGAACCGGACGCTGGTGCCGGAGGCGGAAGCGAAGCTCGCGCTGGTCCCGTGGCGCGAACGCTTCGCGGCGCTGAAGGACCTTGCACCGGCTTTGTTTCTGATCGCATGCGTGCTCGGCTCGATGTATGGCGGCCTGGCGACGCCGTCGGAGGCGGCAGCGGTCGGCGTGCTCGGCGCCGCGCTGGTCGCCTGGGGCCAAAGATCGCTGTCGCAGCAGGTGATGCGCGATGTGGTCATCGGGTCGGTGGTCACCTGCTCGATGATCGCACTGATCGTGCTCGGTGCGTCGATCCTGGGGAATGCCGCGGCGTTCCTCGGCATTCCGCAATCCGTGGCCGCGTTTGTGAAAGGCCTTGGCCTGTCGCCTTTCATGCTGATCGTCGTGTTGATCGGTTTCTATCTCGTCCTCGGTTGTTTCCTCGATGGTTTTTCGATGATCGTGATGACGTTGCCGATCGTGCTGCCGATCGTGAAGGCCTCGGGCTTCGATGACATCTGGTTCGGAATCTTCCTTGTGCTTGTCGTCGAGATGTCGCAGATCACGCCGCCTGTCGGCTTCAACCTGTTCGTTATCCAGGGCCTGACGGATGATGGGCTCGGCTATATCGCGCGCGTGACGTTACCCTACCTGATCATTATGGTCAGCTTCGTGCTGCTGCTGACGCTTTGTCCAATCATCGTAACGATCCTGCCCAGGCTTCTCTACGGATAGACCGCGCTCATGGTGGCTGCACCTGACTGCATTGCCCGGACGCCGGCAGTGCGTGAACCGGACGACCTCGTGAAGCACAACTGCGTAGTCTCGGTACTGGAATGGTCGAAGATCATGCCTCAGGTGAGCAGTATTTTGATGTCTTGCGCAGCCGTTTCGCCTCGCGAGCAAGCTCAATGCCATTCATTCCGTTTGGCATCATGATATCGCTGAACAGAAGTTCAAACGGCTGGCCACTCTGGAGCGTTCGAAGCGCCTCCGCGCCATTGTGGTAGCTTTTGTCCATTGCCTGAACGCATGATGGCTTCCTGTCCCGAACTCGTGAAGGTACGACCCTCCCGTCATCGCGCGACCTTGATACGACGTGAGCAAACGTTCTCTTTTCGAGAACCGATTGCTTCACCACTTCCAAGGTGAAGCTAAATGCCGTTTGCGGGCAAATAATATTTTCTGCTCTCGGTAATGCCGGCCGATGTTGGGTTCGCTCCAAGACCGACTTGGTCACCGTCGGTTCTGGCGCAAAGCAATCATCGAAGCGGCGAGCATTGGACCGGTCCTATAGTTTGGATGCGACGACGTTGAGCTTGGGATAAAATTTCTAGGCAATCCCAGCGGCGCTGGCGATGAGTTCGAAGGAGCGGAGCCGAGTGGCGTGGTCATAGACATCGGACACGATCATGAGCTCGTCCGCACCTGTTTCCGCAATGAGCGCATCCATGCCCGAACGAATCGTGTCAGGTGAGCCAACGATGGAGCGAGCGAGCATACGCGTCGCCTGCGTTTTTTCCGCAGGCGACCAGTAGCCCTCAATGTCGTCAATCGGTGGCTGGCTAAGGCCGCGTGCGCCGCGGAAGATGTTTGTAAAGGACATCTGCTGCGTCGTGGCCAGCCTGCGCGCTTCGTTGTCGCTGCTGGCGGCGATGATGTTGACGCCTACCATCGCGTAGGGACGGTCAAGCTGCTCGGACGGTTTGAAGCCGCTGCGATAGATCTGCAGCGCCGGAATGAGCAGTTCGGGCGCGAAATGGGAGGCGAAGGCATAGGGAAGCCCGAGTTCGGCCGCCAACATCGCGCCAAAATTGCTCGATCCCAGAATCCACAATGGCACTTCCGTTCCCGCGGCCGGCACGGCCCGGATGCGCTGATTTGGACCGGCTGGAGCCAGGAAGGCCTGCACCTCAAGAACATCCTGCGGGAAGTTTTCGGCGGCTTCGGGCGTGCGGCGCAAGGCGCGCAGCGTGAGCTGGTCGGTCCCGGGTGCGCGGCCCAGCCCAAGGTCAATGCGACCTGGAAACAGCCGCGCCAGCGTCCCGAATTGCTCGGCGATGACGTAGGGCGCATGGTTGGGGAGCATAATGCCGCCCGCGCCGACACGGATGGTTTTTGTTCCCGCTGCGATATGACCAATGACAACCGAAGTCGCGGCGCTCGCGATACCCGGCATGTTGTGATGCTCCGCTACCCAAATGCGGCGATAGCCCCAAGCCTCGGCATGGACCGCAATATCGCGGGCGTTGTCGAGCGCGCCGCGCGCATCGGTGTCTTCCGTGACGCGGACGAGATCGAGTATGGACAGTGTCGCCACAGGAACTCCCGACCAGAACAATTGCGTGATTGAAGCCGCTCGAAATACCACTCGGCCGCGTCTAAGCTTGTCCGAAACGGCAGCTTCATCCGATTCTTGTGTCCCATATGGCCATTGTCTCCATGTGGGTCAATCTGCAGAATCGGGTAGACGAGGCGGCTGACCAGCAGCCCTGTTGCAGCCGCACCGGGCTAGCCTTCGCGCCAACGGCCGTTCCGGATACCCTTGGCGCCCAAGCAATGTCCGTGTTTCTCAAAGTTTGAGCACATAATGCTTAAGCAATAGGCTCGTGTCGATATGTCCCCGGCTTCGTTAAGCGGCGACGCGGCATTCGCCGTGCAACAGTCGAACGGACATGACGCACAAGTTTGACTGTTCCGATGAACTGCGATGGGATGAAGGCGCGCGTAAAATGCACGTTCAAACCAGGAGAGATCCGATGTGCGCGGGTGACGACAAGAGCTGTCCGGAATTCGAATTGCACCACCGCAAGTTCAAGGAAACGCTCGATCGGGAACGCCGGTCGTTCTTGAGGTCCAGTTTCGCCGCGGCCGGCGGCGCGGCGGCAATGACCGCGGGCGGCATTTCTCTGGTGACGCCGCAGATGGCGGCTGCCGCCGAAAAGAACCAACCAGCCAAGCGGTCCTATCACCATTTGCCCGCGAATGCCGATACGGTGCATTGGGGCTATTTCAGCAAAAAGTTGAAGCCGCAGGTCGAGATCGATTCCGGCGACTTCATCACCATTGAGGCATTAACCCACCATGCCAACGACGACGCCGAACGCATGGTGAAGGGAGATCCCGGCGCCGAAAGCGTGTTCCTGTGGACCAAGGAGAAGAAGGGCGTAAACCGACGCGGCGCAGGACCGATGGATGCCTCGCTGTTCGGGCGTGGCGCCGGCGAGGGCCTTGGCGTGCACATCTGCACCGGCCCGGTCTACGTACGCGGCGCCCAGGAGGGTGACGTGATCGAGTTGCGCATTATCGACGTTACGCCGCGGCCTTGCGCCAATCCGCAATATCCCGGAAAGGCGTTCGGCAGCAACGCGGCCGCATGGTGGGGCTTTCACTATAAGGACCTGCTTACCGAGCCGAAGCCGCGCGAAGTGGTCACGATCTACGAAGTCGACGCCACCGGCGAACGCAACTGGGCGAAAGCCGTGTATAATTTCCGATGGACTCCACAGACGGACCCCTCCGGCGTAGTTCACAAAACCATCGACTATCCCGGCGTTCCCGTCGATCACTCCACGATCAAGGAGAACCACGGCATCCTGAAGAACGTGCGCATTCCGATACGCCCACATTTCGGCGTGATCGGCTTGGCGCCCAAGGAGGCTGATATCGTCGACTCGATTCCGCCGAGCTATACCGGCGGCAACATCGATAACTGGCGGATCGGCAAGGGCGCCACGATGTATTATCCCGTTGCTGTCGAAGGTGCTCTGCTATCGGTTGGCGATTCGCATGCTTCTCAGGGAGATTCCGAGCTGTGTGGTACGGCAATCGAATGCTCGCTGAACGGCACCTTCCAGATCATCCTGCACAAGAAAAATGACCTCGTCGGTACGGCTCTCGAAGCTCTGGACTATCCAATGCTGGAAACCAAGGACGAGTGGCTGGTGCATGGCTTCAGCTTCGCCAATTATCTCACCGAATTAGGGGACAAGGCACAGTCGGAGATTTACTCGAAATCGTCGGTTGATCTTGCCTTGCGCGATGCGTTCCGCAAGATGCGCAAATTTCTGATGACGACCAAGAAGCTGACCGAGGACGAGGCAATCTCCCTGATTACGATTGGCGTTGACTTCGGCATCACCCAAGTGGTGGATGGAAATTGGGGCGTTCACGCGGTCATCAAGAAGGATATCTTCGCCGGCGGCGAGACCTGATCCTTAACACCGACGCGGTCGGCTTTCGCACGAACTGGCCGCGTCGCTACCGGCGCCATAGGTGAAATCATCGTGGGCCGCAGGTGCTGCAGGGCTATTGGAATAGGCCTGCTGACGTCGGCGCCTTCGAGCGCGACGGCAGGCGCTTTCTGCGAACCGGCGATCGCGGTTACCGCGACGCCGAGGGCTATTTCTTCGCGGTCGACCGGTTGAAGCGAATGATCAACGTCAGCGGCCTCAAGGTCCGGCCGAGGTGGAGGCGATGATGTACGAGCATCCCGCCATCATGGAATGCTGCGTGATCTCTTCGCCTGATAGCTATCGCGGAGAAACCGTGAAGGCATTGGTGGCGGTACACGAGGCCGCGAGGTCGACAATCCGTCCGGACGATATCCTGTCCTGGTCACGCGACAAGATGGCGAGCTACAAGGCGCCCCGTTCGGTCGTCTTCGTCGACAGCCTGCAGCGCTCCGAGAGCAACAAGGTCAGCTGGCGGCTCTTGCAGGATGCAGAGTGGGATCAATGACGGAATCGGGCATCGGCCGCGGACGCCAACGAGACCGGTAAAACCTCTGGGTCCAGCTTGAGGCCGCGCCTCTCAATGCGAGACGACCCCATGCCGTACCGCCTGGGAAGTCCCACGCCCACTTGAGGCCGATGCATAAACGAGCGGAAGCTCCGTCGTTGACTTGATCTGTTCCATCGCAAACATCGACGACACGTCATAGATATCGATCTTTGCGATCAGTCGCTGGTAAAGTTCGTCGTAGGCGCGGATATCCGGCACCACGGCGCGGATCAGATAGTCGACATCCCCGCTCAACCGAAAGAAATCCACGACTTCCGGAAAGCTGGTCACGATCTTCCTGAATCGCTGTGCCCATTCGGCATTGTGCTGGTTGGTCTTGACCGCGATAAAAACGCTGACGCCGACGTTCAGCTTGTCGGCATTGAGCAACGCCACGCGGCCGCGGATGTAGCCCAGACTTTCCAGCTTCTGGATGCGTCGCCAGCAAGGCGTCGAACTCAGTCCAACCCGATCAGCAACCTCCTGGACGGAAAGGCTGCTGTCCACCTGAAGCGTCGCCAGGATTTTGCGGTCAAACTCGTCGAGCACGTTGATCTCCAATTCAGATGAACATGAGTGATTTTTCTTATCGATGACGATATTGGAGGCAATATTATTGTCGGATTTTCGCTATCGCGAGCATGAATATCCGTCATCGCGCCTAAACTTGCGGCAAGAAGCAAGCAAACTGCGAGTCTTCTTCCCTATGGTTCATCGGGTCGGCCAAGGGAAATGGCGGTCGCCAGAGGTGCTTGATGACGCGGCCTTGTCGCAAATGGGTGAATGCCGCGATCGGACGGATCGAAATGGAGCGTATGCGTTCCGCCGAAACCCACTTGCTCAGGATCGATCTGCCGGCCTTGCCCGGGCTGACACTCTATTTGAAGGACGAAACGACGCATTTGACCGGAAGTCTCAAGCACCGTCTGGCGCGCGCGTTGTTCCTCTATGCCTTGTGCAATGGCCGCGTCGGGCCGGACTCGACGCTCGTCGAAGCGTCGAGCGGTTCGACCGCGGTCTCCGAAGCCTATTTCGCGCGGCTGTTAGGCCTGCGATTTATCGCGGTGATGCCACAAACGACGACGCTGGAGAAGCAGGCGGAGATTGCGTCGAATGGCGGCGAGATCCATCTCGTGGACGACCCGGCATCGATCTATGCAACCGCCCGCCGTATCGCCGACGAAACCGGGGGCTGCTATCTCGATCAATTCACCTTCGCGGAGCGTGCGGTCGATTGGCGCAACGACAATATCGCGAACTCGATTTTCTCACAGATGGCGGCAGAAGAGCATCGGGTGCCGACATGGCTCGTTTGCGGTGCCGGCACCGGCGGTACCTCGGCGACAATCGGACGCTATGTCCGCCACCGCGGATTGTCGACGATGCTCTGTCTCGCTGATCCCCTCGAGTCCGTCTATCATCGGCATATGACCGATCCGCGGATCCGGACCTGGCCAAACCGGCGTTCGGTGATCGAGGGCATCGGCCGCCCGCAGGTCGAGGCCTCTTTCGTTCGCGAACTGATTGACCGGACGATTGCGGTGCCGGATGCGGCGAGCATCGCCGCAGCCCGCGTCATGTCAGAGTTTCTCGGGCGGCGCTGCGGTGGGTCGACCGGCACCAACCTTTGGGCGGCATTGGTGATCCTGAAGGAGATGGCCGCGGCCGGCGAGAAGGGATCGCTGGTGACGATATTGTGCGATTCAGGGGATCGCTATCGCAGCACCTTGTTCGACGACGATTGGCTGGCGGTCCAGGGATTGTCGTGCGCCGACCACGAAGCGCAGCTGCGGCAGTTTTTGAGGCCGGAGTCTCCGATGACCAGGGAGAGCATGCATGTTGCGCCCTACGACCGTGTCATGAACCAATGAGAACCCTGTCACGGTCGACGCCGTTCGTGTTGCAGGGCGCCTACCTGGAAAACTGTTTCTTGAACGGGTCTTGCAGTGAGAGAACATTCCCTTTGACAACTTGTAGAAAGCGTCAAAGCATGTGCCTACAGGTTGTCTCGAACCGCGGACATACCTGCCTTGATTTGACTATCCTATGATCTCCGCGCCGGCTTGGTAGGTTGTCTCTTATGAAGCGCTTCTTCAATTTAAAGAGATTGGGCTTTTTCACGCGGCTTCTCGATGAGGCGCCCGCTGTCGAACGATATCGTTTGGCCGCAGAGCAGATCAGGCACGCCGAAGTAGCAGGTCTTGATTCCGCATGGATCGCGCAGCACCATTTCCATGAGGCTGAGGGTGGACTTCCGGCTCCTTTCGCTTTCCTCGGCTTCGTCGCTGCGCAGACGTCCCGCATTCGCCTCGGGACCGGCATCGTCACGCTGCCGCTGGAAAATCCGGTAAGGGTAGCGGAGGACGCAGCGGTTCTCGACCTGTTGTCGAACGCCCGTTTTGAACTCGGTGTCGGGACTGGCGGCAATCCTTCGGCGTTTGCCGCCTTTGGACTTGATAGCGCGGAGCGTGCGGACATTTTTGCGCGGAATCTCGATATCGTACGCAACGCGCTGGCAGGCCTGCCACTCGTCGGCGGCGATACGCTCTATCCGCCGAGACCGCAATTATGCGACCGTATCTGGCAAGCGACCTTTTCAGTTGGCGGCGGGACCAGAGCAGGCAGAGCGGGCGACGGTCTGCTGCTGTCAAGGACGCAGCCGCGGTCGAAGGAGGCGCCGCGCGCGTCGCTGGCCGAGATTCAGTGTCCCATTATCGACGCTTATCTCGACGCATTGCCGCGTGGGTGCGAGCCCCGGATCATGGCGTCGCGCAGCATCTTCGCCGCTGACGATCGTCAGGAAGCGCTACGGCTGGCCGATATTGGACTACGGCGTCAACGCGACCACTTCGTCGCCGGCGGTCATGCGTCGCCGGGGGACGCATTAGCCGACATGATCGCCGCCTTCGACGTTCATGTGGGGACACCTGACGACGTCATCACCTCGCTGCGCGCCGATAGCACGCTTGAGCGGGTGACCGATCTCGTTTTTCAGGCGCATTCGATCGATCCTCCGCATCCATTCATTTTGCGGTCGGTCGAGCTGATCGCGGAAGAGGTTGCTCCTGCATTGGGCTGGACAAAAACCACCGCGGCCGATGTCGCGCTGGCGGGCTAGTTGGGATGCGAAAATCATCGAACTGAAAAGGCCGAATGATGGGTACAGATACAAGTGATATCATCGATATTCTCGCGGGCATAGAACCGGGATCCACCCTGGACGGCATCCGCGCCCGACGTTTGCAGGCGCGGGAGAATGCTCAGAAAAGCTATGTCGCCTTGTTTGAACCGTTCGATTTTGGTGACGTTGCGGCCGCTGAACGGTATGCGGTCGCGGCATTCGTCGCCGGCGTTCATGACGAGCCGGCCACAGCCGGCTTCTATTTTGCCAAGCTTGCCAAGGCCGCAGGCCGATTGGAGTGGGTCGAGGCGCTCAAGGCTGAAATCGAACGCGCCAGGACGGAAGGACCGTATGGGGCCTTTCCGGCCGGGCCGCTTTCGGTCGGGGACAAGGCAGGCTTGATCTATCGCGTAGCCGGAGACGGTCAGCGCATCCTTGGCGCGAGACTTGCCGCGGCGCTTGAACACGCTCACCTGCTGGTATTCCGTCCGCGCGACGCTGCTCCTGCTGCCATGCAGGCACTGCTGGATGCGGGCTGGTCGACGACCGCTATCGTAACATTGTCTCAACTGGTCGCGTTCCTGTCGTTCCAGGTTCGGGCCGTCGCCGGGCTGCGGACGCTTGGCGCGTCACTCGGGCACCACGCCAATGCTGCAGCCAAAGCCGGTTAGGGAGCTCGGAGATCATGAGTGATTCAATCGTCGTTCATGCCAACAACAACGAACCGGTCGTCTTTACCCAGGACGAATTGGGCTGGCTGCCCTGGCTGGAGCCGTTTCCCGAGGCAGACCTGACGGATCGGCATTGGGCCGGTCTGGTCGATAAATCCCGCGCGAAGTCTGATTACTTTCGACTGCTGGTGCGTGATCCGGAAGTCCTCGAGGCCAGGACCAAGACTGACAAGGATATCTTCTACAACACCGCAGACGGCTTGCCGCGGGCCGAGCGCGAACTCGCGGCCGCGGCGACATCCCGCTACAATGGATGCATCTATTGCGCGTCCGTGCACGCGCGCTTCGCCACGGTCCATTCCAAGCGCCGCGACGATGTTCAGCGGCTGCTCGATGAAGGCGTGGGTGTCGATCTTGGCGCGCGCTGGAATGCCGTTGTCAGGGCGTCGGTTGCACTCGCTTCGACGCCCATCGCATTTGACAGGCAGCATGTCGAGGAATTGCGCAGCGTGGGTCTCGATGATGCCGAGATCGTCGACGTGATCAACAGCGCGGCATTTTTCAATTGGGCGAACAGGTTGATGCTGTCTCTCGGCGAACCGACAAAGGGGGCTGATGCATGATCGCATCGGTATCCTCTGGCATGAGAATTGCCCAGATAAGATGGATTTCCGGTTTCAGAACGGATGGAGTTGCACATGAGAAACATCAGTCGTCGTAGCCTGATCAAAGGCTCTCTTGCTGTCATCGTACCGGGAACGGCAATGTCGCGCGCCGCTTTCGCGCAGCCTTCCGAACCCATCATGCTGGGTGTCAGCGGCCCGTTGACAGGGCCAAACGCGCAGTATGGCGCACAATGGAAGCAAGGCTTCGACCTGGCGCTGGATGAAATCCAGGCAGCAGGCGGCATCAGCGGGCGCAAGCTTGCCTATACCTTTGAGGACAGCCAGAGCGACCCGCGCCAATCGGTGGCGATCGCCCAGAAATTCGTATCGGACCCGAAGATCGTCATGGAGCTCGGTGATTTCTCGAGTCCGGCATCGATGGCCGCATCGCCGATCTATCAGCGGGCGGGCCTGGTGCAGTTCGGCTTCACCAACTCGCATCCGGATTTTACAAAAGGGGGCGACTTCATGTGGAGCACCTCCGTCAGCCAGGCGGACGAGCAGCCGCTGCTGGCACGCTATGCCGTGAGTGATCTTGGCCTCAGAAAGCTTGCCATCCTGCATCTCAACACCGATTGGGGGCGTACGAGCCGCGATCATTTTGCGAACGCCGCCAAGGAACTTGGCGCCGAAGTGGTCATCAGCGAGGGATATATCCCTGACGAGCGTGATTTCCGCTCCACGCTCGTGCGCGCCCGCGACGCCAATCCGGATGGCCTCATTTTGATCTCGTACTATTCCGATGGTGCGCTGATTGCCCGGCAAGCCCGACAAGCCGGCCTGAAGCAGAAGATCTGCGCTGCGAGCTCCGTCTATTCGCCAAAATTCCTGGAGCTTGGCGGGGCGGCCGTCGAGGATGTTCATCTCGGCACCCGGTATTTTCCCAATGATCCGCGCCCTGAGGTGCAGAAGTTCGTCTCCGGCTTCAAGGCAAAGTACAATGGGCAGGAGCCTGACGCGTTCAACGCCTATTCTTATGATGCGATGAATGTGGCTGCTGCGGTGGTGAAAATCGGCGGTACTGATCGGCGAGCTATCCGGGACGCGTTCGCGAAAGTGCGTGACGTCTCCACGGTTGTTTTCGGTCCGGCGACCTTCGATGTCGCGAGCCGTCGGGTCAAAGGCGCCATGAACGCCGAACTCGTCGTTCGAAAGGGTCAGTTCACGCTTTGGGACGGCAGGCCGACCTGAAAAATGAGTGTCGGCGGCGCATCTCCAATCGCGGCTTCTCTCATTAGGATCCCGGTGTGTCTTCCTGGCTCGACTACACGATCAATGGATTGATCCTCGGCAACGTGTATGCGCTCGTAGCGGTCGGGCTCGCGCTGATCTTCGGCGTCAGCCGGCTGATCAATTTTGCGCAGGGCTCCATCTACCTTGTCGGCGCCTATGTCGGCTGGGTGGCGGTGGTGGCGCTGCGGACGCCGCTTTTCATCACCATTATTCTGGTTGCAGCGATTGCGGCGCTGGTCGGGTTGATCATCGAGCGCTTCGGATTGCGGCCGTTGCAGAATTCGGTACGCATTGCGCCACTGCTGGCGACGATCGGCATCAGCTTTGTGCTCGATCAGATCGTCATGCTCACCTTTTCGCCCAATCCGCGTGCGCTGCCGAGCCAGTTGCCGGATATCCGTTTTCAGATCGGTACGGGAACGATTGGTCCGCTCGACATCCTGATTGCCGGTATCGGCGTTACCAGCGCCCTGCTGCTGTTTGTCTTCCTGCGCTATACCAAACTCGGCTGGGCCGTGCGCGCCACGGCACAGGACCGCGACGCCGCCATGCAGATGGGCGTCGATGTCAATCGGGTGAACCAGACCGTGTTCGGGATTGCCGCCGCGCTTGGTGGCCTTTCCGGCATGTTGGTTGGCATGTATTACAACCAGATCGATACGGCGATGAGCCTTCACGCAACGCTCAAGGGCGTTGTCGCGGAGGTGGTCGGCGGTGCTGGTAATGTGCCGGGCGCCGTGGTTGGCAGTCTCCTGCTGGGGCTGGTGGAAAGCTATGGTGTGGCGGTCTTCGGCACCAGCTACCGCAATCTGTTCGCATTCCTGTTGTTGATCGTGGTCCTTGTGTTCCGGCCGAACGGTTTGTTTGCGAGTGCCAAGCAGGCGCCGCCGGAGCCGCTCACCGGCACCTTCATCGCGCCCAGTCGTCCGGTGCATATACCGCGTTGGGTGTTGCTGGTCGCATTCGCAGCCTTTGCGCTGCTGCCGTTTCTTCCGGTTTCATCCTATGTGCTGCAGACCCTCATCAATGCCTGGCTGTTTGCCATGCTGGCGCTCAGCCTGACGCTTGTCGCCGGCACCATAGGACAGGTCTCGCTGGGACATGCGGCGCTGCTTGCTATCGGCGCGTATACTTCCGCCCTGCTATCGCTGGATTTTTCCGTACCCGTCAGCATGTCGATCATCTGCGGGGGGCTGATGAGCGCGGCGCTCGGGACGCTTCTGATCTCACCGTCGTTTCGTCTCCGCGGGCATTATGTTTCGATCGCGACCCTGGCCATCGGCGAGATCATATCGCTGGTCATCCTGAACTGGGAGACAGTTACGCATGGACCGATCGGGGTTTCGGGTATCCCGCCGCTGTCGATATTTGGTTTCGAACTCGTCGGCGTGGCGTCAGTCTACTGGTTCAGCTTCGCGGTCATGGTCCTGCTTGCGCTTCTGCAGGTGCGGTTGCTCGGTTCGCATATCGGCCGGAGTTTTCGCGCCATTCGCGATGATGATGTGGCGGCGCGCGCCTATGGTCTCAGCCTCAATCGCTATAAGGCATTGGCCTTCATTTTCGGCGGATTCGCTGCGGGCGTCAGCGGCGGCATCGCGGCCCACCTGTATTCCTACATCAATCACGAAACCTTCAACACGCAGCAGTCCATCCTGGCGTTGACCATCGTGATCCTGGGGGGATTAGGCAATGTCGCCGGTGCGATCGCGGGTTCGGTGGCGTTGGTCGGTCTGCCCGAGGTGTTCCGGATCGCGGCGGAGTACCGCATCCTGATCTACGGCATCGTCCTCTTGCTGCTGGTGCGGTTCCGGCCGCAAGGCCTGCTGGGAACCATCTGATGGGTGTGGAGATCGGAAACAGCACGAACGCGCCGGTCGCCAGCCATGTGTCCTTGCTTTCTCTGCGTGGACTGACACGGCGCTTCGGGGGGCTCACCGCGGTCGACGACATCGATCTCGACCTCGCCAAAGGCGAATTGGTCAGCATCATCGGCCCGAACGGCGCCGGCAAGACGACCTTGTTCAATCTCGTTACCGGGCTGGACAGGCCCGACGGTGGCGAGGTCCGTCTCGATGGGGAGCCTATCACCGGCTTTCCGCCCGAGAAGCTGGCGGGCAGCGGTATCGCACGTACGTTCCAGCTTGGTCGCGTGTTCGGCAACCTCAGCGTGATGGAGAATGTCCTGATCGGCGCACATACGCGGCTGCGTGCCGTCAAGCCGGCCACACCGCTGATCGGGCCATTGCTTGAACTGGGATTGGCGCTGCTGCGGCCTGCCGCGGTGAGAGCCGAAGAGGAGCGGTTGCGGGAAGAGGTGAGAGGGATTCTGGCACGGTTTGGCGAGCGTCTCCTGCCACGCATCGATCAGCCGGCCTATAGCCTATCGTACGCCAATCGCCGCCGTGTCGAGATCGCGCGTGCGCTGGCGCTCAAGCCGCGTCTGTTGCTGCTCGACGAGCCGACGGCCGGCATGAACCCGACCGAAACGACTGAAATGCAGGGGCTGGTCGCCGAACTGAAGGCCGAAGGCCTGACGATCCTGCTGATTGAACACAAGCTCGATATGGTCATGCGTCTCTCCGACCGTGTCATCGTCATGGACGAAGGCAAGAAGATTGCCGAAGGCGCCGGCGAGGATGTACGGAACGATGCCAAAGTCATAGAGGCGTATCTCGGTCACGGTTTGTCGCAGCCGGCGGCGAAATCGCAGGAGACGGCGGCATGAACAGCGCAGCCTCTCTCGCCGACCCGCTGTTGCGGCTGTCCAACGTCAATACGTTCTACGGTCAGGCGCAGGTGCATTTCGACCTATCGATCGAGGTGCAGCGCGGTCATATCGTGTGTCTGCTGGGCGGCAATGCCAGCGGCAAATCGACGACGATGAAGATCATTCTCGGCCTGGTGCGGCCGCGCTCGGGCGAACTGACCTTCGACGGCGCCTCGACGCTCGGTCTGACCACGCCGCAGATCGTTCGGCGCGGCATCGCGTCCGTGCCGGAGGCGCGCCGGCTGTTCGCGGACATGAGCGTGCGGGAAAATATCCTGATGGGCGCCTTCGTGCGCAATGACAGCGCCGAAGTCGCAAACGATCTCGAACGGATGCTGGCGCTATTTCCCAAACTCGGGCAACGGCTTTCACAACGCGCTGGCTCGCTCTCGGGCGGCGAGCAGCAGATGGTCGCCATGGCTCGCGCCCTGATGAGCCGGCCACGGATGATCGTCATGGACGAGCCGACCATGGGTCTTTCTCCGCTCTTTGTCGATCGCGTGCTGGACTTGATCCGGACCATCAACAAGGAGGGCGTATCGATCTTCATGGTCGAACAGAATGCCAGCCTGGCATTGGAAATCGCCCATGAGGCCTATGTCCTGCAGACCGGCCGTATCGTGCTTTCCGGTTCGGCCCGCGCGCTGAAGGACGATCCCAGGGTACGCGACGCCTATCTTGGCGGTGCGGAGGTCGCGTGAATATCTGCAGTTCTTGCGAGCCGTTCAGCTTCGCTCGGATTCAGGAACGAAGAAGGGTGTGCCGGCAAGTTCGGGCTCATTGTAAGCTTCGACCTTGCGGCGCATGTGATCGATATCCTCGTGGAAGAGCGAGGTCACGATAGCACCGGCGACCCGCTCGGCTGCGATATTGACGCCCGGGATATCGCTGGCGATGCCGGCATGGCTTGCATGGGCGCCGAAATTGACCAGGTGGATCTGACCGAGGGTTGGATCGCTGCCGGGCGTCTTCTCGGTCAATTCGAAACCGGGACCCAGATAGGGAAACTGCTCCAGATCGCGGCGGCGGAGATCAGGTGCGGGCTGATAGCGATCGTACCAGGTGGCGATGTTGGAAGCGTAGCTGGCGAGTTCCGGAATCAGCGCCGGGTCGACATTGAAGCCAGTGCCGACGATCAGAAAATCATGCGTCCTGGTTTCATCCTGCCCTGCAATCTTCACCGCAACTTTCCCATCCGCACGCGAGGCCGCTTCGATACCTGTGCGAAAATGGATATGAAAGTTGCTCAGCCTGGTGGTGCGGTTGACGGTTTCGTGCGGCACCGGCGCCTGAAGATCGTTCAGATAGACCATCGTCGCCCAGCGTTCGGCATCAGGCAGGGAAGACCAACCGTGCAGAAAGCCGGGGAAAGCCGAGCCTCGCCCCTTGTTGACCTGCGGCAAGTAAGGGCGGCGCACATACATGTCGACGCGTGCAGCACCCCGTTCAAGCACGGTTGCTGCATTGTCCCAGGCCGAGGCGCCGCCGCCGAGTATGGCGATGGATTTGCCGCGAAGCGCTGCGAAATCGATGTCATCATTGGTATGGGCGGCAAGATCGGGCAGCAGTCCGCGATCGATGAAATCCGGCCAGAAAACGCCGCCGGCTCCGGCTCGGCCGGTCGCCAGAACGACCCGCCGCGCAAATATTTTTCGACGCACCCCGTCTTCATTCAGCGTGGCCTGCACGAAGGCTCCTGCAGGTTCGAGCGCTTCCAGCACAACCCCATGGCTGACCGGCAAAGCCAGCACTTTCTGCAACCAGGACAGATACTCAACCCAGGTTCGATTATGAATCTTGTAAAGCGCTTCCCAGGCATTGAGACCGTATTTCGCCTCATACCAGGCACGAAAGGTGAGAGAGGGAACGCCGAGGGCGGGGCCCGTCAACGTCTTGGGCGAGCGTAGTGTGTCCATCCGCGCGAAGGTCAGCCAAGGTCCTTCCTGACCCGGCCTTGAGCGCTCGACCACAGCGATATTGCGTACCCCTTTGAACATCAGGCTGCCGGCCGCGGCGATGCCGTTCATGCCGGCGCCAACAACCAGGACATCCAGGACCGGTTGGCCGGCAGCGTCCTCGACTTTGGCTGGCCAATTGGCTGCCGGTACACCCAGAATTTCCAGGTCTCGCGCAACTGCACGCTCGTGCAGCGCGAGCCCCGCCAAATCGATGCGATCAACCTTGCCCAAATGTCTGGCCCCATAGTCCACGGTTCGAACGAAGTTCAGAACGTTCCATCCGCAAGAAGCGGATTTGTCGTTCGGCTGCCTTCAGAAGGGAGAAATGTACCCGATGATTCCGGAAGGTGTCCGGCTAAATTCGCGGTGGAATCGCAGTTTCATCGCATAAATATGCTCGTTTGCACACCAATCCTGGAATGGCCGCGACGGACTTGCTGAGCTCTCAGGCTCGCCCGCAGACAAGTTGAGCTGGCGCGGTTGCTGCCCGCACGTCGGACATACTTTCACGACCGGAGGCGAGCCGGCTCGGGGAGAGCGGCAAGGCGCTCGAACGGCTTTTGCCGTCGTCTTGCCGGCGACCTCTGGGCGGGGTCGAAGCGGCAAGGCGCAGCGACAACGCAGGCAGTCGCCGCATTGATCCCTGCCGTTGACACGGAAAAATGGATCGCATCTATGCCGCGAATACAGCGAAAGGCTCGATCGGCCGGCCGGTCCCGACCGCCGGCCGGTCCCTGAATTGCAGATGGTGTCGATTGATATCAGCGCGGTTCAGCTCGAGTAACAATTGAGGTTTAAGTTCAATAAAAGAATTTGTGTGTGGCGGCGGGTCCGTCAGCGTTCCGCCGCTCGTTCTCGCTACGGCGTTGGTTCAGCCGAACCGCAAGCCAGCCTTGGGGCGCTTCAATGAATTGAAGAATATCTCATAAATACTTGGAAAACGAGCTGAAATTGCTTCTCATGCCGCCGCCGCAGCTGGCTGGTTTCCCATGCTGGATGTCGTCCCTTGATGCAGGCATCCTCGTTGGCGGTTTCTGGATTCACTTGACTAGTTCAAAAAAAGAACTGTAGTTTGCTCGCGAAGACGGCCGATCGGAATGGTCGCGGCGCACCACGGTGCGCACATTGCTGCGGTAGACCGCATTCCACGATGGGAGGAAGTCATGTTCGGCAGATTGAAATTTGCATTCGCGCTGGTGCTTGCGCTGTCTGCACCGGCGTTTGCGGCAGATACACCGGGCGTTACGGCGACTGAAATCAAGATCGGTGGCGTTTTCCCGTTCAGTGGACCGGCGTCATCGATTGGCCTCGTCGGCAAGGGTGTTCTTGCCTACGTCCAATGGATCAACGACCGCGGCGGTATCAATGGCCGCAAGATCAATTACATCGCGATGGATGACGCTTACAGCCCACCAAAGTCGGTGGAGCATATCCGCAGGCTTGTGGACGGCGACGAGGTGTTGTTCATTTTCAGCCAGCTCGGCACGGCCGGAAACACGGCGACGGCGAAATACCTGGCTGCGAAAGGCGTCCCCAGTATCGCGATCGTCTCCGGCTCGAGCAAGTTCACCAACGTTCAGGATTATCCCCTGATGACAACCGGGCTCGTCAGCTACGATGTCGAAGGGCAGATCTACGCCAAATACCTGACTAGGACGGTACCGACCGGCAAGTACGCGATCCTTTACCAGAACGACGATCTCGGAAAGGACTACGTCAATGCGTTCCGGGCGTTTCTGAAGAGCGATTTCGACAAGCGGGTCGTGACCGCCGCTTACGAGGTCACCGAGCCGACGGTGGATTCGCAGGTCGTCAATCTGAAGAGCTCAGGCGCAGAAGCGTTCTTTATCGCGGGCACGCCAAAATTCGCGGCCCAAGCCATCCGCAAGGCCGCGGAAATCGGCTGGAAACCGACGGTGATCGTCGATTTTCCGTCAAGTTCGATCGCAGGTACGCTGAAGCCTGCTGGTCTCGACAAGTCGGTCGGCGTGATTGTCGGCACCACGAACAAGGATCCCACCGATCCGAAATGGGCCAACGATGAAGGCATGAAGGCCTACCTTGCGTTTTTTGCGAAATATCTGCCGGGGGCCGATGTTTCGAACACGAGCTATCTGACCGGCTATCAACAGGGCATCCTGCTCGAGCAAATTCTGAAGCAGTGCGGGGATGATCTGTCGCGTGCGAATATTCTCCGCCAGGCCAAGTCGCTCAAGGACATCGAGATTTCCACCGCCCTGCCGGGGATCAAGGTGAATACCAGCGCGAAGAACAACATGGTCTGGACACAGATGCGCCTTCAGCGCTGGAACGGCACCAGTTGGGAACTGTTTGGTGACATTCTCGACGCTGCGTCCGAGTGACGACCATGAAAGGACTGATGCAAAATCAGCCGTTGTTGCTTTCGTCGCTGCTGAAGCATGCAGATCGCTTTCATTCCGGCACCGAGATCGTCTCGCGTACCGTCGAAGGTCCGATCCACCGCTATACTTATGAAGATGCGGCGCATCGCACACGGAAACTGGCCGACGCGCTGCGCCGCCATGGCGTCGTGCCGGGAGACCGGGTCGCCACGCTTGCCTGGAACAATTTTCGGCACTTCGAGATCGAGCACGGTGTCGCCGGTCTTGGCGCGGTGTGGCATGCGATCAATCCGCGGCTGATCCCAAGCCAGGTCTCCTACATCGTAAACCACGCCGAAGACAGCGTGCTGTGCTTTGACAGTTCTTTTCTCCCCCTTGTCGAGAAGCTGGCCCATGAATGGCCGACGGTCGGCCTGTATGTCCTCATGGTGGACCGGTCGTCGATGCCGGCGAGCCGCTTGCCCAACCTCGTGTGCTACGAGGATTTCATCGGTAACGGCGACAGTGGGTTCGAGTGGCCGGTATTCGACGAGCTGTCGGCGTCGTCGCTATTCTATACGTCAGGGACCACCGGCAATCCCAAGGGCGTGCTGTATTCCCATCGGTCGGACGTGCTGCATGCGCTCACCCTCGGTGGGGCCAGCGGCTTCGGATTCGTGGCGCAGGATACCATCCTGCCGATGACGCCGATGTTTCATGCCAACGGTGCCTGGGGATTTACCCATGCGGCGCCGATGGTGGGAGCCAAATTGGTGCTGCCGGGCCCGAAACTGGACGCCGCCAGCATCGCCGAGTTGATTGAAAGCGAGGGCGTCACCGTCACCGCCGGTGTGCCGACGCTCTACAACAATCTGCTGAAATACCTTGAAGAGCAGGGACACGGCGCCGGCACGTTGAAACGGATTGCAGTCGCAGGATCCGCGCCCGCGCCACGCATGATCGAGGGTTTCGAACGGCTCGGCGTTTCGGTCAACCACGTCTGGGGGATGACGGAAACCAGCCCTAGCGGAACGTCACCGCAACCTTCGCGGCGGACGGCAACGCTCTCTCCTCGGGAGCAGGTCGCCCGAAAGACCGCGCAGGGGCATCCGCTTTATGGCGTCGACCTGAAAATCGTCGACGAATTCGGCAATGAGATGCCTCGCGATGGTAAATCCGCCGGGCGCCTGATGGTTCGCGGACCCTGGATCATCAGCGGCTATTACCGCGACGAGAAACCGCTGCTGCACGATGGCTGGTTCGACAGCGGCGATATCGCCATCCTCGACGACGACAATAGCGTTCGCCTCACCGATCGCGCCAAGGACGTCATCAAGTCCGGTGGCGAATGGATCAGTTCGATCGACGTCGAGAACCTGGCCATGGGATGTCCGGGCGTTGCTGAGGCCGCTGTGATCGGTATTCCCCATCCGAAGTGGGAGGAAAGGCCGTTGCTCGTTGTCGTGCCACGGCCTGATGCTGCCGTGACCGCGCAATCGATCACGGCGTATCTGGAAGGCAAGATCGCCAAATGGTGGATGCCCGACGACGTCGTCTTCGTCGAAGCGCTCAGCTACGGGGCAACCGGCAAAATCCAGAAGATGGAGTTACGCCGCCGCTTCGCCGGCCACTATTCGCCCGTGGCGAGGTCGACCGCGTGAAGCGTCAGGCCGCTTGCTTGCCCGTCTTTGCCTTGGCCGGGGCGGGTCTTGGCGGACGTGGGCGCGCGCCGGGACCCGGAAGGGTGTGGACTTCCTTGGCGTGAAGCGGCTCGCCGCATTCGGAGCAAACCATCACGGGATCGAAGATCTTTCCGCACTTGCGATGCTCATGCAGCAGCGGCCGGCCGCGCTCGTCGACCATATGGGTATCGCCCCAATGGACCAGCGCCATCATGATCGGATACAGGTCGAGCCCCTTCTGGGTCAGGATATATTCATGCCGCTTGGGCGATTCCTGGTAGGGGATGCGGCGCAGCACGCCTTGCCGGACCAGCTTCTTCAGCCGTTCGGCGAGCAAATGCCGCGTGATCCCGAGCGCCGATTGAAATCCCTCGAACCGCCGCGTGCGCAGAAAGCACTCTCGCAGGATCAGAAGGGTCCAGCGATCGCCGATCACCCCGATGGTGCGGGCCAGCGAACACGGCTCTTCCTCAAGGGCGTCCCACTTCATTCCTGCTCTCCAGTCCTCTCGACATGTCAATGCGCTCGAATCGCGTAAGGGAACCGAGCCATGTCAGTCATTCTAAATAGGCACCTTGGGCGAGACAACCGCCGAATGAACCCGCAATTGCCGAAATAACCTAGCCAATACAGGTGGTAATTGACAGTTCTTTTTTAGAACGATATGAATGCTCAGTAACCAAGGCAAGGCTGGTGGCGGCCCGAAGGGATCGCTGACCACATAACGCGAGCTCCCAAGGAGAGGCCGGTGGCAAGTCCCCTGAAAGTGGAATTCCAGTTCGATTTCGGCAGCCCGAATGCCTATCTGGCGGAGCTTGCGCTTCCGGCCATCGAGCGGCGTACCGGCGTCAAGTTCGAATACGTTCCGGTACTGCTCGGCGGCATCTACAAGGCAACCGGCAATATGTCGCCGGGCGAGTCCTTGCGCGGGATCAAGAACAAGCCCGAATACCAGGCTCTGGAAACGCAGCGCTTCCTTCGCCGCCACAACATCGTAAAATTCCGGCAGAATCCGTTTTTCCCGGTCAATACCCTGATGCTGATGCGGGGCGCCGTCGCGGCGCAGTTCGAGGGCATGTTCGAACCTTATTTCCGCGCCGCCTACCGTCACATGTGGGAAGAGCCCAAGAAGATGGACGATGTCGAAGTCTTCCGCAGTGCTTTCGCCGCATCGGGCATCGATATCGAGCGGTTGATGGTGCGCGCGCAGCAGGATGACGTCAAGAAGCGGCTGATCGATTTGACGACGGATGCCGTCAACCGCGGCGCGTTTGGTTCACCGACCTTCTTTGTCGGCAAGGAGATGTTTTTCGGCAAGGATCAACTCCGCGACGTCGAGGAGTCGATCGTCGAGCAGACCAGCCGCGCGATGCCAAAAACCGCCTGAGGCCACGACCCGCCGCCGCAGATTGCGGCTGGAAAACAAGCAGGTCGAAGGACAACAATAGATGCTCGTCGTTCCCGCAGCGGAACGCAATCAAGGGAGAATCTCATGCCCGGTCCACTCAGCGGTGTTCGCGTCCTCGATTTGACCGGTGTCGTGTCAGGCCCCTACGCGACCATGTTCCTGGCGGACCAGGGCGCCGACGTGCTCAAGATCGAGCCGATCGGCGGCGATATTACCCGCCGCAGCCGCGCCACCATCGACAAGGGCGGCGAGTTCTCCGCGCTGTTCATCTCGTCCAACCGGGGCAAGCGTTCGCTCTCGATCGACGTCAAGAGTACGGCTGGCCGCGAAGTCCTTTCCAGGCTGGTCGCACAGGCCGACGTGCTGGTGCAGAATTTCCGCCCCGGCACCACGGAACGGCTCGGCCTCGGCGCCGACGAATTGCGCCAGCGGCATCCGCGCCTGATCTACGTCTCGATCAGCGGCGTCGGCGATACCGGGCCTTACGTGAAGAAGCGGGTGTATGACCCCATCATCCAGGGGCTATCAGGCTTTGCCGACATTCAATCGCAGCCGGTGACCAATCGTCCGCAGATGATCCGCACCATCGTCTGCGACAAGACAACCGCTGTCTTCACCGCGCAGGCGGTGTCGTCGGCGCTCTATGCACGCGAGAAAACCGGGCAGGGCGATCACATCCGTGTCGCGATGCTGGATGCCATGATTTCGTATCTGTGGCCGGAAGGCATGATGCAGTACACCGTGGTCGGCGCCGAGACCACGGCGGCCGATCCCAACGACCGTCCGGACCTCGTGTTCAAGACCAGCGATGGCTACATCACGGCCGGCACCATTTCGGATTCCGAATGGCAGGGTTTCTGCCGGGCGTCGGGCGATCCCGAACTGGCCAAGGATCCACGGTTTGCGACGCCGTCGGCGCGTTCGGTCAACGCCACCGCCCGCATCAACAAGATGGCGGAATACATCGCCCAGCATACCACCGCCGAATGGCTGGAACGGCTCGATGCCGCCGACGTTCCCTGCGCGCCGATCCTGCGCCGCGGCGAGATCATCCATAACGAACAGGTCGTCGCGCGCGACCTCATTGCCGAGTTCGATCAGCCGATGGTCGGACGGGTGCGGCAGCCGAAGCCTGCGGCCCAGTTCGAAGTCAACACGGCCGCCATCGGCGGGCCGGCGCCCCGCGTCGGCGAGCACACGCGCGAAGTGTTGCGCGATCTCGGCTACGACGACGGCGCCATCGACAAGATGGTCAGTGAAAAATCGATCCGGGTGGCGGTCTGACGCATGATCCGGAAAAGTGGGTACCGGTTTTCCCTGCGACAAACGCGGTACGCGTTTGCGCGGAGCATGCCCTGGTTAGGTCAGGCTTTCTGCTGCACTGGAACGATTGGCGCCAGCGGGATGTTCGCCGTCTTCGCGAGCTTGTAGGCCTCTCTCGCCTGGATGCGTTCGAGATATGGCTGCGCGTTGTCGCAGATTCCGACGCCGTAAACGATCGCCCAATCGAGACAGGTCGTCAGCAGAATGTCGGCGCTGGTGAACTTGTCGCCCATCAGGAACTGCCGGCCATCGGCGAGCGCGACCTCGACATGGCGTAGCTGCTGCCGAAAATATTCGCCGGCCTTGGCGACGACATCGGGTGCGATGCCATAGATCGGACCGAGCGCGTCGGCCCGGTGTCGGCGCATGACGTAAAGGCTGGTGGAGTTGAGTTCAGCGACGATAAAGAAGCACCATTCCAGCCAGGCCGCATATTCGCGCGGCGGTTCCGGGATCAGGGAGCGCTCCGGCGTCGAATACATTCGCGAAAGGTAGGCGACGATCGCAGCACTTTCACCGATGCAGAAGTCACCGTCCTGCAGCAGCGGCACCTTTTGACGTGGGTTGAGCTTGGTATATTCCGCGGTCTTGGTCTCGCCGGTGCGCGGCCCGATCGGCATCGTCTTGTAGGGCAGGCCGAGTTCCTGCATGGCCCAGTGCGGACGGATCGTGCGGCTGGTTCCGACGCCCCATATGGTCAGGTCCGGCATTGGATACTCCTACCATTTTTCCACGGACGGGCGGAGATCGAGCTCATGGGTCCAGCCGTCCCGGGTTTGCTGATGCGCGAACCAGTAGGCTTCCGCGATGGACGACGTCTTCGTCAGGCTATCCGCTGGGATTTCGCTGGCCTCGATCCCTTTCGCTGCTTTCATGCGCTGATGGATCGCTTCGCTGTCCACGCCGGCGTCGATCAGGAGATGCACGACGTGAATATTTTTGGGTCCGAGTTCGCGCGCCATCGCCTGGGCCACCGCGCGCAGTCCGAATTTTGCAGAGGAGAATGCCGCAAAACCCACGCCACCCCGGACGCTGGCGGTCGCCCCGGTAAAGAAGATCGTGCCGCGGCCGCGCGGAAGCATGTAGCGCGCCGCCTCACGGCCGACCAGAAACCCACCATAGCAGGCAAGTTCCCAGGCCTTGAAGAACAACTTTTCGGTAGTGTCCAACAGCGGCTTGTTGACGTTCGATCCGGCGTTGAACAGGCAGACCTCGATCGGCCCGATATTCTTTTCGACCTCGTCGAACAGTTTTTGAACTTCGGCTTCCTGACGGGCATCGACGCTGAACGCGTGAGCCGCGAGGCCCGCGGCCCTCAATTCATCGACCAGCGCTTGCGACTTGGCCGCGTCGCGCCGGCAGATGCAGACGGCGTAGCCGCCTTTGGCAAAGCGCCGGGCAACGGCGGCGCCGATGGCATCGCCTGCGCCGACCAGTATTGCTACGCCGCGCTTCTCCGCCATTCTCGTCTCCCTATAAGTTCTTATTTGATACTTAAGTAATACCGGCCTTTAGGGTCGTTGTAAACGGGGTTTATCGGTTTGATACTGCAAGTGACCATCTATCGCGCTTTCTCACCACTCAGTGAGAGGGTTGGTTCGAGCAGAATAGCGATTGACAAGTTCTAAAAAAGAACTTTTAGTTGGCGAAGTCGAAAAGGCCGCGGCAAGGCGGCGCAACGAACCGGGAGGTTGTCCGTGGCGAAGCAGTCGGAAGCGATCAGTCTCGTCGAGATCGCCGCCGAGATTCCCGGCCGGATTCATCAAGTCCTTGAGCCGCATGTTTCCAGTACACCCGACCGCGTTGCGCTGATCGAGGAGGGGACCTCGTGGACGTACCGCCAACTCGATCGTTCGGTCGCCGATATTGCCGCAGCGCTTAAATCGCTTGGCATCAGGGCCGGCGATCGCATGATCATCGTCAGCGAAAACTGTATCACATTGGCCGCCCTGCTGCTGGCGGCGAGCCGGATCGATGCGTGGGCAATCGTTGCCAATCCCCGATTGTCGCCGCGCGAACTGGACCAGATCCGCGATCACAGCGGTGCGCGGCGGACGTTCTTCACGGCAGATATCTCGAAGGAAGCGGCCGTGCATGCGCAACGCTATGGTGCCGAGATCGGGTCGTTGGGACCATTGAAGGCAGTTGGTGTCAGCGCGTTGAACGTGGCCACGGATGCTGAACCCGTCGAGAAGGATCCGGCAAAGCAGGTCGCCGTGCTGATCTACACTTCGGGAACCACAGGTACGCCAAAAGGCGTGATGCTCACCCACGAAAACCTGCTCATCAGTGCAAGAACCACGGCGCATTTCCGCCAGATGCAGACAAGCGACAAGGTCTATGTCGTGCTGCCGATCTCGCACATTGTCGGCATTTCGCTGTTGATCATGACCCTGATGGTCGGTGGCACGGTGCGGCTGGTCAGCAAATACGATCCAGCGGTGCTCGCCAAGGCGATTGCCGAGGAGGGGGTGACCATCCTCAACGGCGTGCCCGCGACCTATCAGCGGCTCCTCGAATACAAGGCGGTGGCAGGGCTGGAGCAACTCGATCGCGGATCGCTGCGGCTGATCGCGGTGGCGGGTGCGCCTCTTGATCTCGATTTGAAGTCGCGCGTCGAACGCGAGTTCGGCCTGCCCCTTTCGAACGGCTACGGCATCACGGAGTGTTCGCCCGGAATATCCGGGGTACGCTTCGACGCGCCGCGCAGCGATCAGGCGGTCGGAACGCTCCTTCCGGGCGTCGAGGCCCGGATCAGGACGATCGACGGCATTCCGGTAGGGAAGGGTGAGGTCGGCGAACTTCACGTGCGCGGCCGCAACGTGATGCGCGGCTATTACCGCGCACCCGATCTTACCGCCAAGGCGATCGATTCCGAGGGCTGGTTCAATACCGGCGATCTCGCGCGCTTCGACGGCGACTGCCTCTATATCGTCGGCCGCACCAAGGAAATGATCATCCGCTCGGGTTTCAACGTCTATCCGGCGGAAGTCGAGGCCGTGCTCAATTCGCACAAGGACGTCGTTCAGTCGGCCGTGGTCGGCCGCCGCGCCGTCGACGGCAATGAAGAGGTCGTCGCCTTTGTGCAGCTCATGCAGGGATCGCAAACACAGCCGTCCGATCTGATGGCCTTCGTCAGCCCGCAACTCACCTCTTATAAACGGCCGTCTGAGATAATTGTGCTCGATGCCTTGCCGGCAACGTCAACCGGAAAAATCCTCAAGCACAAACTCGCGGAGTCCCTGCAGAGCGCGTGAGCCGGCCGGCAGGCGCCGGCCCAATGCGATAGTGACAGACTTAACCGATCGGGAGAACACCTTGCAAAAGAGAAACGCGACCGTGGCCGTGATCGGCGCCGGTGACTTTATTGGCAGCGAGATCGCAAAGAAGTTTGCGTCAGAGGGATTCACGGTGTTCGCCGGCCGCCGTAACGGCGCCAAGCTCGAACCGCTGGTGAAGGAGATCGAGGAGGCCGGCGGAGAAATCCACGCCCGCTCGCTCGATGCGCGTAAGGAAGAGGAGATCACCGCCTTCCTTGGCGATGCCGACAAGCATGCCCCGCTTGAAGTCTGCATCTTCAACATCGGCGCCAACGTCAATTTCCCGATTCTCGAAACGACCGAGCGTGTGTTCCGGAAGGTCTGGGAGATGGCCTGCTATTCCGGATTCCTGGCCGGCCGCGAAGCCGCGCGGTTGATGTTGCCGCGGGGCAAGGGCAATATCTTCTTCACTGGCGCCACTGCGTCTTTGCGCGGCGGATCCGGATACGCGGCCTTCGCCAGCGCCAAGTTCGGCCTGCGGGCCGTTGCACAGGCAACCGCACGCGAACTGGGCCCGAAGAACATCCACGTCGCCCATCTGATTATTGATTCCGGCGTCGACACCGAATGGGTGCGCCAGCGGCGGCTCGAAGCGCTGGGGCCGGGGGCGCTGGACGATCCCGATCTCCTGATGCCGCCGTCGTCGGTCGCGGAATCCTACTGGCAGCTTTACCAGCAGCCAAGGAGCGCCTGGACGTTCGAGCTGGAAATACGCCCGTTCGGCGAGAAGTGGTAGCGGGAGCGTCGCGGTGGAACTGAGCCTTTCCAGCGAGGACGCCGCGTTTCGCGATGAGGTTCGCGCCTTCATCGCGGAAAACTATCCGCAGGAAATGCGCGTTCCCAACCCCGAGACCGATCTGACCAAGGAGCAGATGCTGCTGTGGCATCGCATCCTCCACAAAAAAGGCTGGATCGCGCCGTTGTGGCCGAAAGAATATGGTGGCCCCGGCTGGTCGATCACGCAACGCTTCCTGTTCGAACAGGAGACGTCGCGTGCCGGGACGCTACCGCCACTGGCGTTCAGCGTCACCATGGTCGGCCCGGTCATCTACACCTTCGGCAACGAAGCGCAGAAGAAGAAATTTCTGCCTCGGATTCTCTCCGGCGAGGATTGGTGGTGCCAGGGTTACTCGGAGCCGGGCTCCGGCTCGGACCTCGCATCGGTCCGCACCAAAGCGGTGCGTGACGGTGACCATTACGTCGTCAACGGGCACAAGACCTGGACGACGCTGGCCCAGCATGCCGACTGGATTTTTTGTCTCGTCCGAACCGACGCTGCCGCAAAGCCGCAGGCCGGCATCTCCTTCCTGCTGATCGATATGAAATCGCCTGGTGTCACCGTGCGGCCCATCATCACCATCGACGGCTCGCACGAGGTCAACGACGTCTTTCTCGAAGGCGTGCGCGTTCCCGTCGAAAACCTGATCGGCGAAGAAAACAAGGGCTGGACCTACGCCAAATTCCTGCTCGGCAACGAGCGTACCAGCATGGCTGGCATCGGCCGCTCCACGCGTTACCTGAACCGGCTCAAGCAGATCGTGAGGACCGAGATCGACGAGGACGATCCGTCGTTCGGAGAGTTCGTCAAGGACATCGCGCGCGTCGAGCTCGACGTGCTTGCACTGGAGGCGACTGAGTTGCGCGTTGTCGCCCAGATGTCGCGCGGCATCGATCCAGGACCGGCCGCCTCGCTGTTCAAGATCCGGGGCACCGAGATTTTCCAGCGCATCACCGACCTGACCCATCAGGCGATCGGCAATTACGGCCTTGCGATCCGCGAGCATCCAGTGAGCGCCAATCACTTCATGCCGGGTCCTGACTACGGGCATACCGCGTCGGAAAAGTATCTGAATTCGCGCAAGCTCAGCATCTATGGCGGATCAAACGAGATCCAACGCAACATCATCGCAAAAGCGGTCTTGGGGCTGTAACCGCATCGCACGAGGGTTCGGATGGATATCCAGCTTACCGAAGAACAGGAACTGCTCCGATCCAGCGTTCAGCGCCTGCTGCGCGACCGGTATGATTTCGACACCCGCCGAAGGATCGTGGCAACCGATGAGGGATGGAGCAGGACGCACTGGAAGGCGTTTGCGGAACTTGGCCTGTGCGCGGCGCCGTTCCGGGAAAGCAACGGTGGCCTTGGCGGCGGTCCGCTGACGACGATGATCATCATGCAGGAACTTGGCCGCCATCTGGTGGTCGAACCCTTCTTCGAGACCGTGGTCCTCGCAGGCGGTCTCATCGAGGATATCGGCTCACAAGCGCAGCGCGAAGATCTTCTGCCTGACATCATGGCCGGTGAATTGATATGGGCGCTGGCTTGGGCGGAAGGGCGCTCGCGTTACGATTTCGAAAAGATTGCCACGACGGCGCGGCGTCAGGGCGAAAACTATGTTCTGAGCGGCACCAAGGCCGCAGTCGTCGGCGCGCCGTGGGCGGACAGGCTGATCGTGTCGGCGCGCACCTCGGGCGGTCCGCGCGATCGCAGCGGCATCAGCCTGTTTGTCGTGGACCGCCATTCCGCCAACCTCCATCTGCAGGGTTTCAAGACGATCGACGGCCGGCGCGCCGCCGAAGTCGCGCTGATGAACGTGGAGGTTCCGGCGAGCCAGCTGCTGGGGACGGAAGGCGAGGGCGTCGCCGCGCTCGAAGCCTGCCGCGACCGCGCCATCGCGGCGCTCTGCGCCGAAGCGATCGGCGCCATGACCGAGCTGAACGCGGCAACGCTTGAATACAGCAAGACGCGCAAGCAGTTCGGGACCACGCTCGGCAGTTTCCAGGTGCTGCAGCACCGCATGGTCGATATGTTCATCGCGCTCGAAGAGGCCGTCTCGCTCACCCAGCATCTGCACCTCAGCCTCGCTGGCAGGAGAGCCGCACGGATCGAGACTGGCGTCCGGCGCCAAAACCAAAGTCGGCTACGCCGCGCGCTTCATCGCCGAGCAGGCCATCCAGCTTCACGGCGGCATGGGCATGAGCGACGAATTGAATGTCGGTCACTACTTCAAGCGGATCTCCGCCATCAACGTCCAGTTCGGCGATCCTACCTATCACCTGATGCGTTACGCGCGACAGGACGAATCCAATGTCTCTTCCGAAGCGGTTCGCAAGACCGCGTCCAGCCAGAGGTAGAACATGACTGATGCTGTGATCGTCTCGACGGCTCGCACGCCGATCGGCAAGGCTTACAAGGGAGCTCTCAACAACACCGAGGGCGCAACGCTATTGGGCCACGCCATCTCCTCGGCGCTGTCGCGGGCGAAGATCGACCCTGCCGAGGTCGAGGACGTCGTGATGGGTTGCGCCATGCAGCAGGGCACCACGGGCACCAACATTGCGCGCAAGGCGCTGCTGCGCGCGGGTCTGCCGGTGACCACCGCTGGAACGACCATCGATCGCCAGTGTGCGTCCGGCTTGCAGGCCATTGCGTTAGCCGCCCGTTCGGTGATCTTCGACGGTGTCGAGATCGCCATCGGCGGCGGCGGCGAGTCGATCAGCCTGGTTCAAAACAACCAGATGAACATGTTTCACGCCGTCGATCCGGAACTGCTTGCGATGAAGGGCGACGCCTACATGGCGATGCTGGATACCGCCGAGATCGTGGCGAAGCGATACGACATCTCGCGTGAGCGTCAGGACGAATACAGCCTCGAGAGCCAGCGCCGGACGGCATCGGCCCGGCAGGGTGGCCGGTTCAACGACGAACTCGCGCCGATCAAGACCACCATGGCGGTCATGGACAAGGCCACCGGAGCGGCATCGTACCAGGAGGTGACGCTTTCAACCGATGAGGGGCCGCGTCCGGATACGACCGCCGAAGGCCTCGCCGCCGTCAAGCCGGCGAAGGGCCCGGGCTTCACGATCACCGGCGGCAATGCGAGCCAGCTTTCGGATGGCGCAAGTGCCGCGGTCATCATGAGCGACAAGCTCGCGGCGCAGAAGGGGCTCAAGCCGCTCGGCATCTTCCGCGGCTTCGTCGCGGCCGGCTGCGAACCCGACGAGATGGGGGTTGGTCCGGTCTACGCCGTGCCCCGGCTGCTCAAGCGGCATGGGCTGAAGATCGACGATATCGATCTGTGGGAGCTGAACGAGGCTTTCGCGGTGCAGGTGATCTATTGCCGCGACAAGCTCGGCATCGATCCGGAGAAGCTCAACGTCAATGGCGGCTCGATTGCGGTCGGTCATCCCTACGGCATGACCGGCGCGCGCCTGACCGGCCACGCCCTGATCGAGGGCCGTCGGCGCAACGGCAAATACGCCGTCGTCACCATGTGCGTCGGCGGCGGCATGGGCGCCGCGGGCCTGCTCGAAATCGTCCATTGACCGGAAGTGCCGGGCCGGCAAAGCTCGGCCATCGCAAACATATTGGAGGCCAACGTGAAGACAGCAATCACCGAGATGTTCGGCATTGAACATCCGATCATCCAGGGCGGCATGCATTATGTCGGATTTGCCGAACTCGCAGCCGCGGTGTCGAATGCCGGAGGGCTCGGGATCATCACCGGCCTGACACAAAAGACGCCGGAATTGCTGGCAAAGGAGATCGCGCGCTGCCACGACATGACGGACAAGCCGTTCGGCGTGAACCTCACCTTCCTGCCGTCCTTCACGGCGCCGCCCTATCCGGAATATATCGCGGCGATCAGGGAAGGCGGCATCAAGATCGTCGAGACCGCAGGCCGCAGCCCCGAACAATACATGCCGGCGCTGAAGGCGGCCGGTATCAAGGTGATCCACAAATGCACGTCGGTCCGGCACTCCCTGAAGGCCGAGCAGATCGGTTGCGACGCCGTCAGCGTCGACGGGTTCGAATGCGGTGGCCATCCCGGCGAAGATGACATGCCGAACATGATCCTGCTACCGCGCGCGGCCGAGGAGCTGAAGATTCCGTTCGTGGCCTCGGGCGGCATGGCCGACGCGCGCAGCCTGGTCGCCGCGCTGGCGCTCGGTGCAGCCGGCATGAACATGGGAACCCGCTTCATCGCCACCAAGGAGGCGCCGGTGCATGAGAACGTCAAGAAGGCGCTCGTTGCGGCCTCCGAACTCGATACCAGGCTGGTGATGCGGGCGCTGCGGAACACCGAGCGCGTGCTCAAGAACAAGGGCGTCGATCGCCTGCTGGAGATCGAGCGGGAAAAAGGCGCCAGCCTGAAGATCGCCGACATCCATGAGGAGGTCGCGGGCGTCTACCCCAAGGTCATGATCGACGGCGAAATGGATGCGGGTGCCTGGAGCTGCGGGATGGTGGCCGGATTGATCAAGGACGTTCCGACCGTCAAGGAACTGATCGACCGCATCATGGCCGATGCCGAGCGCATTATCCTGGAGCGGTTGACCGGGTTCCTTGATGCCGACAGCAAGGCCACGCTGAAGGTCGCCTGAGCCCTTTGCGCAGGTAATCGGGGATCGCTACAGCCACGGGAGTGGGTCTAATGGCAGACGAGCGGATCGAGATCGACACCGGAACCGGGGAGCTGTTGTGCGAAAGCCGGGACCGCGTCGCGGTCATCACGCTCAACCGCCCCGAGGCGCGCAATTCGCTCTCCGACCACCTCACGCCCGCCCTGCGGCGGATGATCAAGCAATGCGGCGACGATCCCACCGTCGGCGCGTTGCTGATCACCGGTGCCGGCACGGCCTTTTGTGCCGGCGGCGACGTCAAGGGCATGGGCAACAATGCCAGCAAGAAGGAAGTCGCGTTTGGGGAACGCGTGGCCGACCTCCAGACCAGGCAACGCACCTTGACCGGTGCGCTGGTGGCGGTGCGAAAGCCGACAGTCGCCGCCCTTCCAGGGCCCGCGGCCGGCGCCGGAATGGCGCTTGCGCTAGCCTGCGATATCCGCATTGCCAGTGAATCCGCGATCATGTCCACGGGATATGCCCGCATCGGGTTGACGGGCGATTACGGCATCGCATGGCTGTTGACCCGGCTGGTTGGGACATCGCGCGCGAGAGAACTGATGTTCCTGTCGGAACGGATCGATGCCCGCCGCTGCGAGGCGCTCGGCCTCGTCAACCGGGTGGTGCCCGACGCCGACCTGCGCGAGGCCGCCTTCGCACTTGCAAAATCGCTGGCCGAAGGACCGTCGATCGCTTTTGCCCGCATCAAGGACAACCTCGACCACGCGGTTTCGTCCGATTTCCTGGCTTCGATGGACCAGGAGGCGGAGAACATGGTCCGCTCCGCGCGGACCACCGACCACAAGGAGGCGGTGCGCGCCTTCATCGAGAAGCGCAAACCGACCTTTGTGGGGCAATAGAGGCATCAGGCTTTTGCTGGTCCGCGTTCTGAACGCTGTTGCATTGTATGACGATAATCATCTAAAATAATCTGGCCGCAAGTGGCGTCCGGCGCGCGACGCTGTCCCGACAAGATCCGGCGAGGCCTCGATGGCTGAAAAACCCGTTGCCATAGTTACAGGGGTCGGTCCCGGCACCGGTTCCGCGATTGTTCGCCGCTTCGCGGGCGGAGGATTTCGCGTCATCGCGGTGGCCCGTTCGCCGGATCGCATCCGCGCGCTGGAGCAGGAGCTTCCCGATACGCACGCCGTGATCTGCGATGTTTCCAGCCAGAGCCAGGTCGCCGACGCCATTGCCGAAATCCGCAACCGATACGGCGCCCCGAGCGTGCTGATCCATAACGCGGTGGGCGGAGGGTGGGGCACGTTTCTGGAGATCGAGCCGCAAATGCTCGACCGAAATTTCCAGGTCAACGTCATGGGTCTGCTGTATCTGGCGCGCGAAGTGGCGCCGGACATGATCAAGGCGGGCAGGGGCTCCATTCTTGTCACGGGCAACACGTCAGCCATTCGCGGCAAGGCGAATTTCGCCGGCTTTGCCCCGACCAAGGCGGCCCAGCGCATTCTGTCCGAGTCGATCGCGCGCGACCTCGGACCGCGCGGCGTTCACGTCGCCTATATCCTGATCGACGCCGTGATCGACGTGCCGCGAATGCGCGAACGCATGCGCGATGCACCCGACGAGTTCTTTATCAAGCCTGCCGCGATCGCCGACGAGTTGTGGCATCTCCATAACCAGGAACGTTCGGCATGGTCGTTCCTGGCCGAACTCCGCCCGTTTGCGGAAAAATGGTGAGATGAATATGCTTTTCGTGGCTTCCCGATTTCTCGCGAGTTTTTCCGGGAGGCGGCGATGCGCTACGTGAAGGGGCACGGGCTGCAGACCCGGAGCCGGATTGTCGAAGAGGCCTCCTACGGTCTGCGTCAGTGTGGCGCCGACGGCATGAGCGTGGCCGATCTGATGAAGCTCGCCGGTCTTACCCATGGCGGCTTCTACGCGCATTTCGAATCGCGCGAAGCACTGGTCGTCGAGGCGTTTACGCTCGCGATGGAACGGACGATTGTCCATTGGCTCAAGCTCGTGAAGGAATTGCCGCTTGAGGAACGTTTCGACGCTTTCGTCCAGGGCTATCTGAGCTCCTCGCATCGCAATGACCGGGCCTGTGGTTGTGTATTGCCGGCGCTCGGCGCTGACATTGCGCGTTCAAGCCCGAAGGCGCGCCGCACCTTTGGGAGAAAGTTCGGCGAAATGATCGACATGGTCGCGCAGATGCTTCCGGAAATGTCACCCGAAGAGGCTCGCCAGGCAGCCACCAGCGCGCTTGCAACCATGATGGGCTCGATCGTGCTCGCGCGCGCAGTCGGCGACAAAGCCATGTCCGACGACATTTTGGCAGCCGGGCGGCAGGCACTGCGCCGCCGAGCCGCGGCAGGGAATTGCGACCACAAGGAGAAGTCGACATGACCGGCACCTGGCACAAGACGGCCTGCAACCTGTGTTACGTCAATTGCGGCATCGAGGTCATGGTCAATGAAGGGCATGTCGAAAAAGTGCGGGGTGATCGCTCCAGCCCAAAATCGCAGGGCTACCTTTGCAACAAGGCTGCGCGGATACCTTACTACGCGCACCACAAGGACAGGCTTACCACGCCGCTGCGTCGTCGCGCCGACGGCGGGTTTGACGCGATCGGGTGGGACGTGGCGATCGCCGAGATCGCCGAGCGGATGCGAGCCCTCGTCGATCGCCACGGCGGCAAGAGCCTGGCGCTCTATGGCGGAGGCGGCCAGGGCAACCACGCCGGCGGCGCCTATGCCAACGCGTTCCTGCGCGCGCTCGGTTCGCGCAATGTCTTCAATGCCCTGTCGCAGGAGAAGACCGGCGACTTCTGGGTCAACGGACATATGTTCGGCAGCCAGACCTGTCACACCGCCGAAGACGTGCACCACTGCGATCTTCTGTTTGTGATCGGTGCAAATCCGTGGATCGCGCACGGTTTCCCCAATGCCCGCGATCATCTCAATCAGATCCGCAAGGATCCGGCACGCAAGCTGATCGTGGTCGATCCGCGCCGGTCGGAGACCGCCGAGATGGCCGATCTGCATCTTGCGGTTCGCCCCGGTGCCGATGCGTTTCTGCTGGGCGCGCTGTTGGCGACGTTGGTCCGGTCCGATGCGATCGACCATGACTTCATCAGCGAGCGCACGGTCGGCTTCGCCGAAGTGAAGCAGGCGCTGCTGGATATCCCGGTAGAGGCGTGGGCTGCGGCTGCGGAAATTTCGATTGCCGACATCGAACGATGCGTCGCCATGATGGCGGCGGCAAAGGCCATGGTGGTTCGCGTCGAACTCGGCATTCAGCAGGGCGTCAATTCGACGCTCAACTCCTACCTCGAAAAGCTCCTGATCATGCTGACCGGAAGCTTTGGCCGCAAAGGCACCAACCAGCTGCATAGCTGGCTGCAGCCGCTCTGGGGCAATTCGCCGGGGCAGAAATTCTCTCCGACCGGCGACGAGGTCATTGCCGGGCTGTTGTCACCCAACATCTTTCCGGATGCGGTGCTCGGCGACCACCCTGACCGATTGCGGGGCGTCTGGATCGACAGTTCCAACCCGGCCAACACCGCCTCGAATACAAAAGCCGTCGAACGCGCGCTGCAATCGCTCGAGCTTTGCGTGGTGGTGGACGTCGCCATGACCGAGACCGCGCGGCTCGCGCATTATGTGCTGCCGGCATCTTCGCAATACGAGAAGACCGAGTTCACGCTGTTCAATTTCGAGTTCCCGACCAACTATTTTCACGTCCGGGCCGGCGTAGTGCCGCCGCTCAAAGGCACGCTGCCGGAACCGGAAATCTACACCCGGCTTGCCCGCGCAATGGGCTTCCTGCCCGGTGATAATGTGCTGGCGCCGTTAAGGGAAGCGGCCCGGCGTTCACGGGTGGAATTCGCCGCGGCGTTTCGCGCGTTCATCGGCGAAAATCCCTCGGCTGCGGCGGTCGCGCCGCTGGTGCTCTACCACACGCTCGGACAAACGCTGCCTGACGGCACGGCGGCCGCAGCGCCGATGTGGAACGCTGCGCTGCTTTGCGCCAGGCGATCCCCGCAAGCGGTGAGGCGGGCGATCGGCGCGTCGGATGACATTCCGGATCAGGCGCTCGGCGATGCCCTGTTCGACGCCATCGTTACGGCGCGGCAAGGCACCGCCATTACCCATCACGAATACGGCGAGGTCTGGTCTCTGATCAGCCATCCCGATCGCAAAGTCAGGCTCGTGGTGCCAGGCATGCTCGAATGGCTCGCGAGCCTCGATCCCCAAGCAGCCGGCGCGCCGAAGGAATTTCCTTTCATGCTGGCTGCCGGGCAGCGGCGCATGTTCAATGCCAATCAGATCTTTCGCGATCCGGCGTGGCGCCGCGACGATCCCGATGGCGCGTTGCTGATCAATTCCGCCGACCTCGACGCGTTGGGCGCTAGCGATGGCGACTGGATCGCCATTGAATTGGCTGTCGGACGCCTGATCGTCCGATGCAAGATCGACGACTCCATGCGGCACGGCCAGCTCGCGCTTCCGCACGGCTACGGCCAGTCCTATCCCGCACCGGACGGCGAGTGCCTCACCAATGGACCGCGGATCAACCTGCTCACCGAGAGCGGCAATCGCGACCCCATCGCCGGCACGCCCTACCATAAGCACGTCGCCGTTCGCCTATCGCTCGTGTCGGCTCATGAGGCAGCGGCGTACCAGATGCAGTCTGAACGCATTCACGCACGTGCGGCGGGATGACGACCGATCGCGTTTCGCTGCGCTTCAAACGGAACTAACCGACGCCAATGCCCGCTCGCCCCCGGGCTTGACGACGATCGCCTACGATTCTGGCCGGCAGATGAAATGACGGTGGTCATTTAATTCGCCATCATGACTTGCAAAATGAAAGCCATGATGTAAGCTCGCCGCAATGAACGAGCGGGGCGCGCATCGCAGCGTCCAAGTCAGGGAGGTGCGTGATGTCCGAAGATGCACTGGTTACGCGCGAGCAGCGCGGCAATATTTCCGTGTTGACCATGGTCTATCGGCCTTACAATCTGCTGGGGCCAAGACTTATCAATGCCATCGTCGAACAGATCGAAGCGGCGCAGAAGGCCGGCAGCCGGGCGATCGTCCTCCGCAGCGGACTCCGCCATTTCTCTGCCGGCGCCGATCTCGATATCTTCGACAAGCGCGTGGAGCAGGGCAGCGGCGATTCAAGCAGCGAAAACCGCCGCCTGAACGGAGTCGAGTTCCTCCGCTTCATGGAATTGCTGCCGATTCCGCTGATCGCGAGCATCCACGGCGTCTGTCTTGGCGGCGGCCTCGAACTGGCGCTGTCCTGCGACTACATCATCGCGGCGTCGTCGGCAAAAATCGGTTCGGTGGAGGCAACGCTTGGACTGCATCCATTGCTGGGCGGCATCCAGCGTCAGGTGCAACGAATCGGCGCGTTGCGCGCCAAGGAGATGTCGATGCTGGCGCGGCGCTATGATGCGCCGACCCTTGAAAAATGGGGCCTGATCAATCTCACGGTCCCCGAGGAGTCGCTGGAGAAAGCGACCATTGCGATCGCGGAAGAATTCGCGCAGGGCCCGACGCTCGCGCATGCCGCGACCAAGGAACTGGCCCATATCGCGGTCAACGACGGCGTGGCCGCGGCCGACGAGGCGATGGCGCGGGTGCAGGCGCCGATCTGGGCGTCCGAGGATCTGAAGGCCGGCCTTGCCTCGTTCCGCAAGAACGGGCCTGGTCTGGCCAAATTCGCGGGGCGCTGATCATGTCGGGTCCTCTCAGCGGAATTCGCGTTGTCGACTTTTCCCGCGTGCTCGCCGGTCCGTTATGCGCGCGGACCCTGCAGGATCTCGGCGCCGAGGTCATCAAGATCGAACCGCCGAGCCCCGACGTGTCGCGCTTTGCGTTTCCATCCACCGACGGCATGTCGGGTTATTATGCGCAGCAGAACGCGGGGAAACGCAACGTTAGCATCAATCTTAACATTCCCGGCGCCTATGATCTGGCGCTGAAACTGTGCGACACTGCCGATATCGTGGTAGAGAATTTTCGTGCGGGCACGCTCGGCTTCTTCGGCCTCGACTACGCGACCCTGTCGAAGCGCAATCCGCGGCTGATCTATGCGTCGATCACGGGCTACGGGCAGAGCGGACCCTGGCGGAGCCGGATGGCCTATGCTCCGACGGTGCAGGCCGAGGCCGGCTTTACCGAGAACAGCGTTCGGCACTATGGCGAGGCCTTGACGGAGCCGCGTACCGATAGCCTGTCGCATGCGGACGTCTACGCGGGACTGCAGGCGGCGATCGCCATCCTCGCCGCGCTGCACAGTCGCAAGACATCCGGGCAGGGCCAGTATATCGACGTCGCGATGGCGGCAACCCTGCTCGCGGTCAATGAGCGCGCCCATGTCGATCTGTCGGATGACGACATCGGCGCGGAGCCTGCGGTGCTCGGTGCCACCGATTGCTCGTTCTTTACCGGTCCGCAGGGTGAGCATTTCACGGTTGCGACCAGTATCGTCGGCAGCCGGACGTTTCCGTCCTGGCTGCGCGCGATGCGCCGCGTCGATTTAATGGAAGATCCGCGGTTTTCGAGCGCTGCGGCGCGACGGCTGAATTTCGGCGCGTTGCATCAGATCATCCAGTCCTGGATGCTGACATTCCCGGACATGGCGACGCTTGACGCGCAGTTCGACGAAGCCAAGATCGCGATGGGCGAAATCCGCTCGATCAAGGAACTGACGAAGTCGGAGTGGAGCGATTATTGGGGCGCGGTACAGGTCGTTCCGGATCGCAACGGTGGCGAATACCGATTGCCGGGTCGTCCCTGGCATTTCTCCGGCGATGAACTGACGCCGATCGGCACGCCGGCTTTCCAGGGCGAACACAACAAGGAGGTGTTCCGCGAACTGGGCCTCAGCGAAACGGAGCTGCAAAGGCTTTCTGAGGCGGGAGTGCTTGTGACGCACCGTCGCGCGCTCGAGCCGGAGGCTGCGGCCAAGCCACCGGTGCCTGCGGGCCAGGCGGCCTGACGGCGGGTCGATCGCTGGCGCGGTGATTTGACGATCGAAAAGGGCAGGCGGACGGCCTGCCTCTCCTGCTATAGATGATCGGAAATCACTGGGGCAAAAATGACTGCGAGACGTACCGTGAAGCGTTCTCACCCGACCAATAAGGAATGCTCGATCGCCCGCGCCATGGAGGTGGTCGGCGATCGCTGGTCGATCCTGCTGCTGCGGGAAGCCTATTACGGCACAAAGCGGTTCGACGAGTTTCAATACTATCTCGGCGTAGCGCCGAACATTCTCAGCGGGCGGCTGAAGAAATTCGTCGATCTTGGCATGATGACGCGTGTGCCGTTGCCGGAGCATGGCGGCCGCCACGAATATGTATTGACCAAAAAGGGCCGCGAGTTTTTCCCAACCTATCTCGCCCTCAAGAAATGGGGCGACGACTGGCTGGCGGAACAGGCGGGGCCGCAGGTGGTTTTCAGGGATCGTAGCAGCGGGCGTCCAATTGAGTATCCCGCAATGGTGTCGGCGTGCGGCAAGCCACTGGAACTCGAGGACATCGAGATTGTTGCGGGCTCCGGCGCCGTGCCTTTCAATCGAAAGCGCTTCGGTGGTCAACTCCCGCATGCGAAGGTCAAGCCAAGGGGTAGGAATCGAGTTGTGCGGAAATCTGCCACCCAAGGAAAATAGTGGCGACTCGGTTTTCTGGCCCAAAGCACCGGTCCTTCTCAACGAATGGTAGCCGCTGGGTTGACGGGAGCCGGTTCCGGAATCTGCTCCTCCGGTCAACAATTTCGCAAACTTGCCGCATGGGCGTCCTGTTGTGTGGAAACGAGCGCAGCCGAAGAACAGGCCGCCTCGGCTGAAACCATGCCGGTGGTGAAAATCTCACTGGTTCGAAACTTTGCGGCCAGCCGCTCGTACCCCTACGGATAGCGACGAATCCGGAGGTATTCGATCTTGAACGAAGCGTCTCACGCTGATCGCCTGAGTGATCAAATCAGAGGGCTCCGCGAGAAGGCGATGGGGCTTCCTGCCGGCGACGAGCGGGATGATCTGCTTCGCAAGGCGCAACAGCACGAAATTGCATTGCGCTTGATCGAGTGGATCGCTTCTTCGGGTCGACTTCCGCCGCCCGAGGATCTGGTCCCGATCCGGAGATATCGGTTACGCCCGAAATGACGCCACACGGTGCATGCCTGGCAGCATAAAGCGAGACAGCCGGTTCACTCACTCATGGCAGATCGGATGCAGCGTCTTAGTTCGTCAACGCGTTTGGCAACGCAATGCGCACCAGCAGCCATCAATCGGTCTGCCTGATGATATCCCCAGCCGACACCGATCGATCGGAGCCCGGCCGCCTGAGCCATCTCCATGTCAAAAGTGGTGTCGCCGATGAAGATCGCATCCTTGGGCGTCACCCCTGTCGCCGCAAGCGCCTGAAAGAGCATCCCAGGATGCGGCTTGGAAGGCGCCATGTCGGCGGCTTGAATGGTCTGAAAAAAGCCGGTCCATTGTAGCGCTTCCAGCGCGGGAGCGAGAGTGTCGGACCTGTGCCCGGTCGCGATCCCCAGAACGGTATCCGAAGCAGAGCTCAACTCACGCAGAAGATCGGCTACGCCGTCGAAGGGCTTTTCCGCAAAGGCGCGATCCGCTCTCAGTTGCGGCAGCAAGAGATCATAGGCCCTGACCATCTCAAGTATGGGGGCTGTCGGGCCGGCGAGCTGAGTGAGAATGACGTCGAGTGACTTTCCGACCAGCGCAAGACTGTCGGCTGGCTGCGGAGCAGGCAATTGAAATTCGGCAAATACGATTCGATGGCTCTCCAGAATCAGCGTGCGGCTGTCGACCAATGTGCCGTCGAAATCAAAGATGATTAGTTTCAAGGTTGTCTCTCAAAGTAGCTTTCGCGCAATTGCGACGGCGTCCCGGGTTTATCGATGCAGGCACGAATAAACCCGGACCAATTCGCGGGTCCGCACCGGGACGACAAGCTCCGCATCTTCGTTCCTAGTTGCCGTTCCGCAGGATAGCCAGAAGTAATTTCCAGCGGGATCGATGACCAGCCGATCTGGCGAGAAGTTCGAGAGAATGATCGACAGATAAGGGATAGTCGAGAACCACGAGAGGGGAGCGAGAGTTGGCGAAATCCGCTCGGCTGAGACGAAACGTGGGTCGCCGAGCGCAGGGTCGGACTTGCTGCCCATCGCCAGCGCCGCAATTGCGTCACGGTAATCGATCCATGACGCCACGAACTTTCCGGTTTCGATCGCGTGAATCAAGTTCACGACGAGAAAGATCGAGGCAAGGCTGCACAGCGTCCCGTCACGGGGCGAGATCAGGGCGTGCCGCAGCCTCGCCAGCCGATCGAGGACGATCCCTTCTCTGGTCATGGCGGTCATGGCCGCCAACGCGCCGAGCAGCGGGGTGGCGATGACCAGCGCGGTCCGTAAGTAGTAGCGACTGCTCGCATGGACTGAATGATCAAAATGCAGCCAGTAGATGGATAGCAATCCAAGCACGATTCCCAGAGTGCACATACATGCCCCTCTCGAGAACCATATTGATAGCGGCGCAAGGATCGCGCCGTAGGCCAGGACCACCGCCAGCAACACCAGGACGACCGCGACTTTGAAGATTTCGAGATCGAAGAAGTGCAGCGCAGCCCGTAAAAATGCGTCTGCGTAATAGTCATCGGGCGGAAGAGCGATCTTCGCTGCTGTGGCCAGTATCGCAATGATTGTCAAGCTGATTGCTGCACGCACGAAAGTTGCGCTCGATAATCCGCGCGGCGTCAGCGTTGCTGCGATGACCAAGAGCAGCACCAGGGCGCCTTCGTGGGTGAAAGCCAGCAGGAGCCATGCGGTAAACACCAGTATGGCGCCGGCACTGGTCGGTTTGGCATAGTGGCTCAGCGCCAACGCGGGCCAGAATATCGCGTGGGCGAGCCACATCTCCGTAGGAAAGCCGAAGGTCAGCGGGCAGAGCAGGGCGGTCGACGCGCACGCATAGACAAATATGATGCGGCCGGGTGAGCGATCCGTCGCGTAGGTCACGGCCAGTCCGATCAGTGGTGAAATATAGAAAAGCAGCCCATAGGCGATTATTCCGGCCCATGGATTGCCCGTGATCCGCACGAGTGCTTCGGCCGGCAACAAGGTCAACAGGAAGACGGACGTTCGGCCGGAGATGTTATGCCAGTGGAACGCCCAAACGTCCCGGACCGCGACAGCATATGAAAACATCGCGCCGTCGCCATAGAGCTCGAGCTGATAGAAAAGTGCCATGACAGGGAATGCCACGGCCCAACACAGGCCCGTGCCAACGATCAGAAGCCGGAACGAATGGTCGTCGAGGCGCAGTGGCCGGCCGGACATGTCAACGACTGTTCATATCGGGCATGATACGGCTCAACGGGAATATAGTCATTGCAGGTTCAGGACTTTTCGCTGGCAGAAGCTTTCAGAGTGACAAATTTATGCCCGGAGCGTACTGCCTTTGTCGTCAGGTAACGCTTGTTATGGGAATTGATCGGTGCCTCGAGCGGAACGCGGGCGGCGATCTCGATGCCGGCTTTTGTGAGACCGTCGAGCTTGGCGGGATTGTTGGTAAGCAGTAAAATCCGCGTGCAGTTCAGGGCTCGGAGCATCATGGCCGCAATTCCATAGTCGCGCTCATCGTCCTGGAAACCCAGCATCGTGTTGGCGTCGCGTGTATCCAGCCCCGCATCCTGCAATCGATAGGCTCGCATCTTGTTCGCAAGACCAATGCCGCGGCCTTCCTGGGCCAGGTACAGAACGACGCCACCACCGAAGCTTTCCAGGTGCGTGAGCGCCAGCTGAAGCTGGTCGCCGCAGTCGCATCGTCGAGAGCCGAACACGTCGCCTGTCAGGCAGGCCGAATGAAGCCGAACCGGAATCGGCTCGGCAAAATTTGGCTTGCCGATGATGATGGCGACCTGATCGACGCCGAGAGCGTCCCGAAACACAACAAAGCGGGCCGCTGTGCCCGATGCGAGCGGAATTGAGGCTTCGCTTGTGACGGGTAATGCGTTCGCTGCGCTTGCAGCAAAGCGCTCGACCGCGTCCGCTTCAACGGCGACGATCGAACGCATCAGGTCGCTGTGGATGTTCGCCAGGTTTACCGCAAGAACCGCCGGCAGGCCGCGGCTGAGCTTGACGAGCCGGATCGCCGCCCTGGCGGCACGACCCGCAGCCTCCGCCTTTGGTGAAAAACGACCCCTGCTTTCAGCATCGGCAGCGAGGGTCAAGATATCACTTGTACGGACCTCTCGGGAAAGCGCCAATGCCATCGGCGTTGATGCCTCAATTCCAATGGCGCGCGCCCGCTGTAGTGTCACTATCAGCTCCGGCGCATTTGGACCGCACAGCGCCACAAATTCACGCAACCGTTGGTCGTCAAGCCCCTCCACGGGCAAAGTGAACAATACCTCGCCAGGGGCGTTAATGCGAATAGGCCTTCGCGCCTGCAATTCACTCAGGGCCCGGCTGACGCCGAGCTGTTCCTCGTTGCCAAACAGGGCAGAGTTTGCAGGAGAGTGCGCGGCGTTCATTTGCGGGGCCTTCTTTTGCTGGGCGCGTTCGTAGAACACCGAAAGTCCTAAATCATTCCGTGAGAAATCAGATGGATTTTTAGGATCGGGTGGCCGATAGTAGCATTGATAACTCGCGAGAACCGAATTTTGAATTCTGCTGTGCAGCTTGGCAATTTCCCCGCCCGTAAATTTGCTTCTTCCGATGAATGGGAGAGCTTTGTCGAGCGTTTTCGTAGAGGACAGCAACCCCTGCCGCAAGCCTGGGCGGATTTGTTCGGCCCGCTGCGCACCGGGGCGGTGGACGATCTCGTCATCATCGGGCAGGTCGGCCAATCGCTCGATGGTCGGGTCGCGACGGCGACCGGCCACTCGAAATACATCAACTGTCCGGCCGGTATCGAACATTTGCACCGGTTGCGCGCGCTGGTCGATATTGTCGTGGTCGGCGTTGGAACGGCGCTGGCCGACAATCCGCAATTGACGGTCAGACAAGTCGCTGGCCCTCAACCGGCGCGTGCCGTGATCGACCCGAGAGGGCGCCTCGAAGCGAATGCCAAGCTGTTCGCCGACGATGGTGTTCGCCGGCTGTTGATTACGACAGATGGCTCGCGGGCCGCACCGCTCCCCGGCGTTGAGGTCATTACCTTGCCTGCGGACGACGGAAACATTGCTCCGTCCGCCATCGTCGCGTCGCTGGCCGCCGCGGGGATGCGCCGAATGTTGATTGAGGGCGGTGCTGATACCGTGTCGCGCTTTATCGCGGCACGATGTCTCGATCGGTTGCATGTGAATGTGGCGCCCGTCATGTTGGGCGCGGGAGGGCCTGGGATCGAGTTGCCGCCGCTCGAACGGGCCGACCAGGCTCACCGGATGCCGGTCCGCGTACACAAGATCGAGGACGATGTTCTGTTCGATTGCGACCTGTCCGATCAGCGGATCGCAATCGGCGTTGCAAAAAAGTCGACATGACCCACGCGCATCGTTGAAGCGCGTGCGCCGACCCTGTCCTTCCGTCTTGCCAGCCAATTGTCGATATCGCAGCGCGGTAGCGCTTCGACTTCCCTCGCGGCAGTAGCCCATCCGGCCAGCAATTCGAGTTGGATCTCCTGGTCGGCTGTTCCGATCAACCAATCTGAGCTGCCGTAAACGACCGCATATCCGAGCGTCTCAAATCTTGAAATGGCCGCAGCGGCAGCCGAGGGGCCCAGCGCCGGCCCAAAACCCTTGTCGGTATGCTGATGGGTATTCACCGCGGACGCGATAGTCGCATCGAGCGGATCGGCGGGGGAGAAGTCGATGCGGCCGTCATAGGTCAGCGCTGCATAGACCGGCAGCGCGCGCGCGGCGACATGGCGGGTAAAGCGATCCAGCCAGTTTTCGGAGACGAGATCGAGCAGGGCCGAGATCGTGATCATATTTTTTGTGCCGTCGAGCACCGCTTCGAAATTGCCGCTGAGATCGAGCGGAACGGCGTTCAGCCTGACATCATCGCTAGATTTTGCAGTGCACGCTAACGTCAGCAGCCGTTGGTCGTTGTCCACGAGATCCCAGCGCTGTCGTGCCGGCAAGTATGAACTGAGCGCGCGGACGGTGGAGCCCGAGCCACAGGCGAGATCGATGACGCCGATTGCGTCGAGCGATGCGAACGAAGCGGCCACCGCCTCGAGCACGATCGGATTGCGAGCGCGCAAGTCATAGCTTTCCCGCAAGGCCAGCCATTCGGCAGAGAAGCCGCTCACGTGAGCTTCTCCAGTGCGGCCGCAAAGATCGCTCCGGATTGCTGCCAGGTGGGCAACGTCGGCGCCGCCGCCAATGCCGCGTCCGAGAGGCGGTGGCGCAGTTCGGCGTCAGCGATCACCCGGCGCAGGGCTCCGGCCAGTTCATCCGCGTCGCCGGCGGTTACCAGCAAGCCTGCTTCTTGCGGAACGGTATCCGGGATTGCTCCTGCCGTCGTCCCGATCACGGGCAGGCCGTGCGACAATGCCTCGGCGTAGGCCATTCCATATCCCTCGAAGCGGGAGGCAAGAACGAACAAATCGGCTTCGTCATAGAGCGCAGCAAGACGTTCGGAAGATACGGCGCCAAGCGTTGCGATTTGGCCGATAAGTTTGTGTTGGAATATGCTGGCTTGAAGCCTTGCCGCCTCATTCGGATCGCGCGTGAGATCCCCGGCAATCGTCAGCCGCCACGGAAGCTCAGCCAATGTGGCCAGCGCGGCAACGAGGACGTCAAATCCCTTCCGGGGCACAACTGCGCCGACGGACAGCAAATGCGGCACTTCGCTTCGGCTTCCCGAAGACCTCGGCGCAGGATCGCTGCCGGGCCTTGCCACCGTGATGCACTCGGCCGGTACGCCATAATCGGTAGCGACAAGTTTTGCGGTTGTGGTGCTCGTGACCACAACCTCGCGCACTGCAGCCAGGGCAGCCTGCTCGCTGCGATGCAAGGCATCGGCTCTTCCAGCAGACAGCCCCCATTCCAGTGCGAGGGGATGATGAACCAGCCCGAGTAACGGATGCCGGCTTGCAACTTCTCCGGCAACGTCTGGCAGGACTCCCAATGCCAAGCCGTCTACCACGATCGGTCGGCCGTCCGGTACCTTCAAGAGAAGGGATCGCGCAGCAGACCGGGTCGCGTCATCTGGCCACGGAAATCTTTCGCCGATGTCGAGACATTCAACGTCCCAGCCCAATTGCCGGAGTTCCGCAATGATCCGCCGGTCATAGGCGTAGCCACCGGTTAGCGTATCGAGACTGCCTGGCACCGCGAAAACGACGCGCTTCACCACAAGGGCGCCTCATATTGAGCGCGCGCGAGGTGCGACTCGGAGAGCGTGATGCGCAGGGCCTTGAGCTCCCGGCCGGGACGGCCGAGTTCGCCGGCGCGGGCCGGCTTCGCCAGTCCGTCGAAGATATGTTTGGACAGGAATTCCGTCGTTGTGTTGCTGCCCTTGAATTCGGGCACGTCGTCGAGATTGCGGTAGTTGAGCGGCGTCAGGACCGCCTTGAGCGCATCGTGTGCGCGGCCGATATCGATCACAATTCCATTGTCGTCGAGGCTCTCGGCAATGAAGGCGGCATCTACCACGAATGTGGCACCATGCATCCTCTGCGCCGGTCCAAAAACCGTGCCTTGAAAAGAATGAGCGATCATGATGTGGTCGCGAACTTCGACGGTGAACAAGGCAGCTCCTTACGAGTAGATGATGGGTTGGCAGAGTATCCCGCTTCCAGCGTCGAGAATTGCTGGCAATCGCTTCGGCAAATCGCCGAACGCAACGGCTGGCGCCAGCAATGCATCGAGCCTTGGATCACTGAGCAGCGCAACCGCGGCCGCGAGGCGGCGGCCGTGCGTCCAGCGCGGACGGTGCGATGGCGCGATGCGTCCGACCTGGCTCGATACAAGCCGAAGGCGGCGGCTGTGGAACGGGCCTCCAAGCATGGCGGTCACTGCCGTGTCACCATACCAGCTCATTTCGAGCACAGTCGCCTCGTCTCCGGCCAGTTCGAGTGCCGTCCGTAGCCCATCGGGCGAGCCGCTGGCGTGAACGACGAGATCGCAATCGGCTTTTGCGTTTCCGGGCTCTGCGAAACTAACCCCGAGCTCTGCTGCCAATTCCGCTCGGCTGGAGTTGATGTCGACGAGGGTCACGTCCGTACCGGAGATCTGCCCGCACAGATAGGCGACGAGGGCGCCGACCACGCCGGCCCCGATGACGGCGATGCGGTCGGCTGGTCCCGGTGCGGCGTCCCATACGCCGTTGAGCGCGGTTTCCATGTTGGCCGCCAGCACCGCGCGGAGCGGGGGCACGTCTTCCGGAAGCGCCACTGCGGCGCCTGCAGGGATGTTGAATGCGGTCTGGTGCGGGTGGAGCGCAAAGACGGTCTTGCCTTGCAAGGCATCGCCGGCGTTCTCGATCCGTCCTACGGCGGCGTAGCCGTATTTGACGGGAAATGGAAAATCGCCCGCCATGAACGGCGCGCGCATCCGCTCGAATTCGCCTACAGGTATACGCCCGCCAAACACGAGCGATTCAGTGCCGCGGCTGATCGCGCTATAGAGGGTTTTCACGCGTACTTCGCCGGGGCCTGGCGGTGCCACGGCTTCCCGGCGGAGCTCGACCTGTCCGGGGCCGCGATACCAGAGAGCCAAGGCAATATCGGCACTCGCACTAGCGTCCATTTTCTTCGATCTCGAACTGGAATTCCCGGCGGCTTGACGTGTTATAAGCGGTAATCTGCACCGCCCGCCGGCGAATGAGAAGTCATAACCTTTCCTGCCACAAAGCACACCGCCCCGCCATGATACAAGCCGAAGCCGCCGAGAAGAGCATGTTCGCCAGGCGGGCAGCTTTCGCTGTCCTGTTTTTGGTCACCATGGCGGGATCGCTATGGCTCGCCGCATTGGCGTTGAGCCCCGGTGGATTTGGAATCCTCGATCTTGCGGCGCTGGTCCTGTTCGCCGTCATTTTGCCCTGGATGGTTGCGGGCTTCTCGAATGCCGTGATCGGCTTCGTGATCATGCGCTTTTCGGCCGATCCGGTGGCTGCGGTACTGCCCGCGGCAAGGCTGATAAGTGATGACCAGCCCGTGACGGGGACGACTGCAATCCTGCTTTGCGTTCGCAACGAGCTGCCGCTCCGTATCATCCGTAACCTGGAGCCGATGCTCGAGGGAATCCATGCTTCCGGCTATGGTGAGCGCTTCCACCTCTACCTCCTCAGCGATACCAGCGAGGCCGATCTTGCGACCAGGGAGGAAGCGCTCCTTTCCGAGTTGATCGCAAACTGGCGCGATCGGATCGTGATCAGTTATCGGCGTCGTACCGTGAATGTCGGCTTCAAGGCCGGCAATATACGCGAATTCTGCGAGCGCTGGGGAAGACGCCACGAGTTCGCGGTTACGCTCGATGCCGACAGCTACATGTCTGCGGACGCGATCATCCGGCTCGTCCGGATCATGCAGGTCGACCCCAGGATCGGCATCCTGCAGGGCCTGGTCGTAGGGCTGCCGTCAACGAGCTTGTTCGCCCGCATTTTCCAGTTCGGCATGCGGCTTGGCATGCGCTCCTATACGATCGGAAGCGCATGGTGGCAGTCCGATTGCGGCCCTTACTGGGGGCACAACGCCGTCCTGCGGCTTGAACCGTTCATAAAGCACTGCCAGCTTCCGTTGCTGGCCGGGGACGGCGAGGAGGAGCGGCATATTCTCAGTCACGACCAGATCGAGGCGGCGCTGATGCGCTCCGCCGGCTATCAGGTGCGCGTGGTGCCGCAGGAAGACCTCGGCTGGGAGGAAAGTCCGCCGACGCTGCTCGAATTCATGCGTCGCGATCTGCGCTGGTGTCAGGGCAACATGCAGTACTGGCGATTTCTGTTGCTGCCGAACCTTAAGGCCGTCAGCCGCTATCAGCTGGTACTCGCGATCCTGATGTTCATCGGCTCCCCGGCCTGGATCGGCTTGCTCGCCCTCGCAACGATCGCGCTCGTACGGTGTGACGATCCCGCCACGATCATGCGCGCCGATGCCGGCGGCGCGTTACTGACGTGGGTGCTCGTGATGTGGTTCTCGCCGAAGATCGCCGGTGTCCTCGACGTCCTGCTCTCGCCGGAGGAGCGCCGCGCATTCGGTGGCGGGGGCCGGTTCATCGTCAATTTCGTCATCGAAACCGTGTACTCGATCGTGCTGTGTCCGATCCTCTGGATCAGTCACACGATCTTTCTCGTTGGCCTGCTGTTCAACCGCGAGATCAGTTGGATGGGACAGGTCCGCGACGATCACGCGGTGCCCTTGAACCTGGCATTGCACGATCTTTGGCCGCAGACCATCGTGGGATGCGCCTCGCTCGGCCTCGTGCTGGCAAGCCAGCCATGGGCAACACCCTACATTCTTCTGCTTGCCGGCGGGCCGGCCCTGTCGGTTCTTTTTGCGATGGTGACAGCCTGGCCTGCGCTCGGCGGCCTTGCAACCCGTATGGGCATCGGCCGGGTTCCCGAGGAGACGGCAACCCCGGAAGACCTTCTGGAGTTGGCGTTGCCCGCGATCAAGTCGGAGAGCCAGCCGCCTCTGACGAGCTCGGTCTAGGCAATGATCGGCGCCGTCAGGATCGCGCGTGCCACCATCAGGTCATTTCGTATCTATTACGGAGACAGGCGGCGGGCTGCGGCGATGGACCGACTCTATGGCAACTTCGTTCGGCCCGGAGATCTGGTGTTCGACGTCGGCGCACATGTCGGTGATCGCGTCGCCTCGTTCCACCGGCTGGGAGCGCGCATCGTCGCGGTCGAGCCTCAGCCGTCGATGGTGAAGGCTCTCAGGCTGCTCTATGGCCGCAGCAGGTCTGTCGAGATCGAGGCGCAGGCGGTGGGGCGCGAGCCGGGAAGGGCGCGCATGCTGATCAATGTCGATAACCCGACGGTGTCGTCGGTCTCTCCGGCGTTTGTTGAAGCGGCGCACGGCGCGCCCGGTTGGGAAACCCAGTGCTGGAGCGAGACCACCGACGTCGCGGTCACCACGCTGGATGCATTGATTGCCAAACATGGCGTTCCCGCGTTCATCAAGCTCGATGTGGAAGGCTTTGAGGCGGAGGCCCTGTCAGGCTTGTCACAAGCGGTGCACGCGCTTTCGTTTGAGTTCACGACCATCCAGCGCGACGTGGGGCTTGCCTGCATCGAGCGGTGCTCGGCGATGGGTTACAGGCGCTTCAACGCGGCCCTTGGCGAAAGCCAGGCGCTCATCGGGGAGTGGATGGATGCGCAGGCCATGGCTCGTTGGCTGATCGAGTTGCCGCAGGCGGCCAATTCCGGAGACATCTATGCCGTCGCGGCCTGATCGACTGCTGTTGCAGCCGCGGTTTCTGATCATCTCTGTTGCCATCCTGCTCGCTGCAGGTTTTGGCCTGACGCTATTGATCTTCTATCCCGGCGTCATGACCTACGACGCCAAGTTCGTCCATGAAGATATTGCCAAGGGTACGATGGGCGACTGGCAGTCGCCGGTCATGGTCTGGCTGTGGGCTCTGATCGATCCGATCGCGCCGGGCGCCGGCAGTATGTTCCTGCTCATTGCGACGACCTTCTGGATGGGCTTTGGCGTCCTGTCGTTTGCGCTCGCATCTCGAGGCAAGGCCAGTGCGTTGCTGCTGCCCCTGCTGGCAATGACGCCGCCGGCCCTGGCCCTTGCCGGGATCATCTGGCGGGACGTCCTGCTTGCAACGTGCTGGTTGCTTGCCGCCACCGTCGCGTTCGCTGCGTCTGAGCGTCCGTCTCCGATCAGGCTGGCCGGGCAGGTGCTGGCGCTTGTGTTGGTTATACTCGGGGTCTTGCTGAGGCCGAACGCCTTGCTGGCCGCACCGATCCTCACTGCCTATGTTGCTTGGCCGTCGCGAGTCTCGCTGCGCAAAGCGGCCATTCTCTACGTTCCGGCCGTGATTGGTCTCTTTGGCATCGTGCAGCTTGTTTACTACGGTATCCTGGACGCGAAACGGCAGCATCCGCTGCAAACGATCATGATCTTCGATCTTGGCGGCATCAGCCACTTCTCGAAAGAGAACCAGTTTCCGGTCGAGTGGAGCGAGTCGGAAAATGCGATGCTGCTCAATAAATGCTACCAGCCGACCCAGTGGGACATTTATTGGCGGCTCGAACCGTGTGATTTCGTGATGCGCAAGGTCGAGCGTGAAAAAGGCTTGTTCGGCACCTCGGCGATATCCGGGGCCTGGTTGGCAGCCATCCTCCGCCATCCGATTGCTTATTTGCAACACCGCTCGGCCTTTATGTGGAATTTTCTCGGCGCCGACAATCTGACGATGTGGACGGCCGATGTTGAGCATCCGGCGAAGAATGTCTTTGCCGACCGAGCTGCATTCAACGCACTGGTCTCGGCACACGACGTGCTCAAGCCCACGCCTTTTCTTCGCGCGGGCTTTTGGCTTCTGGCTTGCATCATTGTTTGTTGCTGGAGTTGGCGGCGAAGCAGCCCCCGCGAGGCAGCTTTCGCGCTGGGTGTTTGCGGTTCGGCGACGATTTATGTGCTGAGCTTCTATGCCTTGGGCGTGGCCTCCGACTTCCGCTACGGCTATTGGGCGGTGCTGGCCGCCATCGCTGGTGGCGTTGTCGTTATCTCAGGCGGAAGCAAGGGAGCTGAGCTGCCACCCTAGAACGGTCTACTGCTTCGGTTCAGCGGACGCGGTCCAGGTCTTGTAGTCGGCGTCGGAAATGCTCGGCAATTTCTTGACAAACGCCGCAATCGACCAGATCTCGTCGTCCTTGGCGCCGGCCTGCGCAAAGCTGGGCATGCCCGTCATGTTGATGCCGTTCTTGATTACCCAGAACAGCTGGGCAGGGGAGAGCTCAGCGGCGATTTCCTTCAGGTCCGGCGGATCGGGATGTAACCCTTCCGAGAACTTCAACCATTTGACGCCGGGCGCGCCGTGGCAGGTTGCGCAGCCGAAACTGGCATAGGCTTTGGCGCCAGCCTGTACCATCGCGGCGTCGCCAAACGAGGCCGGCGGATTGTCTTTGGCATGGCGATTGATCGACGCGGTCCGCACCCGGGTCAGAGCCCACGTGACGGCGGCTGGGTCTTCAGTCGTCCCGGCGACGCTGTAATACCCGCCGAAGAAGAAGGCCGCACAGGCGATGCCCACCACGATTGCCAAAGTACCGATTGCCGCAAGGAAGCGCATGCGAGACTCCGATCGTCTGTTTGCCGCCCCGGGACTGAAATAATGGTTCAGGTCTGCAATAACGAACTGTTCGAAAGGTTGCATATGATACGACATCGCAGGCAAATTTCACGCGACATCTTGCGATCGAAGGTCAATGGTTGGTGATGACCGAAGACCAATGCTGCCGGCGCGAAGCGGACATTCGCGGTGGTGCCGACGCAGCACGGCGAGAGCGTGGTGATCCGTCTGCTGCCGCGCGAATCGCGGTTTGCTCGAATTGAGCAAGATCGGATTGGTCGGCCGCGACGAATCCGCCTTGCGCCGGCTGCTGGCGCTGCCGCATGGACTGATCCTGATCACCGGCCCGACCGGAAGCGGCAGGACGACGACGCTCGCAACCATGCTGTCGATCCTCAACGAGCCGACGCGAAAGATCCTCACCATCGAGGACCCCGTCGAATACGAAATTTCGGGCGTCAACCAGTCGCAGGTCAAGCCGGCGATCGGCCTGACCTTCGCGACTGCGATGCGCGCCTTTTTCCGCCAGGATTCCGATGTCATCATGGTCGGTGAAATCCGAGACGGCGAAACGGCGAACATCGCGATCCACGCGGCATTGACCGGCCATCTCGTGCTGTCAACGCTCCACAGGAGACCGCCGCCGCGACCGTGCCGCGGCTTCTGGATCTCGGTGTCGAGGGATTTCTGCTGCGATCGACCCTGCGCGCCGTCATCGCCCAGCGGCTGGTCCGTATCCTCTGCAACGGCAAGGACAGGCACGAACTTACCGCGCAGGACCTCGTCGGGGATCCTCGTTATCAGCTTCTGGGTTTTGCCGCCGGTGACGAAAGGCCAGACGTTCATCGCGTCGCTTTTTGCCATTAGCGACGCATCGAGGACTTTCGGGGCGCGAACGCCAAGCGTAATAGCCGGCCGGCGAGACCTCAAGCGCACGGCACAGGATCCTCACCGGATAGTCGGTGCGGCGATCTTCGATGAAGCGGAATCTCATGTCCGGGGTCCAGCGAAGATCGCGATCGACTTTTTTAAAATGTCGCGCTCCATGCGCAGCTGCTCGTTTTCCCGCTGCAACCGCGCAATCGCGTCAGCCTGGTCCGCCGACGGCAGCGCCGCTTGCGATGTGGAAGCCGCGGCGCTGCCGTCGGCTCGCACCGCGTTCCGCTCCGCTACCCATCGGCTCAGTACAGAGCCGTCAAGCCCGAGCTCCTTGGCCACCGATTTCGCCGAGCGACCGCTGGAGACGACAAGATCAACTGCGCGTCGTTTGTATTCGTCCGAATATGATCGCCGTTGCCGTTTAGCCATTTGACACCTCCTGGCTGGTTAAGCCTACTACAGGTGTCCACCGATTTGGGGGAGGTTCAATGAGCGGACA
>CAWHFN010000018.1:0-359177 GCA_963828475.1 uncultured Alphaproteobacteria bacterium | reverse complement strand
GGCGAAGCGCTCGTTGAATATCTGGCGCCCGCATAGGACGGCGTCACAGCGGAGGCGGCGGGCAATCACCAAGAGCTGTACGATCCGCCCCGAGAGCGGCAGATCGGTTACGCGTCGTCGATAACGGCTATGGACACGTCGCGAAACCGTTCCGCAGGATGGACACAGGCCGAAATTCCGGACGCCCGGACCGCAATAACGGCCTTATCACCTTCGTAATACGCACTCTCTACAACAAACCCACTCGGCACCAGACTGGAGCGCTGGAGTGCCTGCTGCATGGCGCTGATTCTCCTCCAATCAAAGCGCTACGCAAACTCCAAACTGCATCAAAGTGAGTCAGAGCCAATATTGGACGCCGAATGACACACAGGATAGCCAGCGCGCAAAAACGGTCTCGCGACGGCAGCGCTATCGCCGTGCTTTAGCCGGTTGTTTTCTTCGTTAGCGGAGGCAAGTAGACTGCTGCCGAACTAACAAGCGCCCGCATTCCGTCGTGATGGACGCCAGCCAATAGAACCATGGCGTGCGACAATTCAGACCCTGAGCCGCGCTTTGCTTGTTGGGTCCCCCGCCACCGATACCAAGCCGGTATCCGAGCAAGCGGGGGTAAGAGATCTACGGTGGATGAAATACACTACCGAATGCACCTTCGTCCGCCTGGAGAATGCCACGCGGCGGACGCTCAAGACTGCCAATATGATCGAAGCAATTCAGAACGGACGCATCTCGAGAAGATCAACAGCGCGGTCTTGTGTGCCCGGCGACAGCCCGGCCAACTTGCGATCGAGCTAGGCGGGCTCGTGATGCATCGTCCGGGACTTACGTAACGTTTCCGCCAGCCGGCGGCAAGCTCCGCCGCAACTCGCTGTTTAGATATGGCTCGACCTGAGGCTCACCAACAGTAACTATCCCCAATGCCCACGCGAAAATCAACGCGTTCGCGATCAACCAAATTTGCAAACAAAGCATTAGTCCCACGTGAGATCCCTTTCACGTATTGCGACAGTCTTGCATTGTCCTGATTTGGGGCAATTCTTTGCGTGGGCTGTGCGAAAGAACGCAATATTTCGTCCCGCAAAACTACGGATACTCTCGGGCTTTATAAGGCGGCCACACATATGGCGCGTACGGTGACCAATTTCGCAGAACTGTCTCGGTTTCGATTGTGGCGCCGCCGCGCCGCCTTACAAAGGTCAAGAAAAAGGAAGATTTGGGCAACCAGCTATCGGCGCGAAATATTATTGCTCGTGCCACGAATATGCATTTCGGAGTTTGCGCAAATGCGAACCAAACCTACTGCGCCGGCGGCGCCGAAACGGAAGATGCCGGCCTCCGGGAAACCAGCGCGGCGATTGATCGCAAGCCTCGCAAAGCAACTGGCCGAGGTGCAGGCGCTCCGCGACCAGGTGCGAAAAGCCGAAGCTAGCAAAGGCCTGCACTGACAGGCTTACGCCGCGGCCCGTTCAATACGAAAATCGTCGATCCGCGTGCCCGTTCTTAACTGAGCGGTTAGCCAGCGCGGTGATTGGCCTCGCCCCGCTCAAGTTTCTGATGGGTGGTCGGAATTCCGGAATTTTAGAAAAACTTTCGGATATGGTCGGCGCGATCTCGATGGCTCGGTTTGCTTGCTATTCTGGCAGCTAGGGTTTGAAGATCCGATTGCCGGAGCCGGACAAGTTCGTGACGTTGCGCGACGCAGCTGACTACATCGCCAGGGTGCTGAAGAAAAAGTCCATCCAGCCGAGATGGCAAGTAGCAATCGGGTTCTAATACAGGGTGCGCCGAGCGGCCCGAAGGTGGTGGCGCATTGGTCATGCGGGCGCTGAACCACCATGTCGTGCCGAAGACAAAGAGCGTGACACGTCTCACGACCGATAAGCGTCGAGGGCGTGTGCGACAAGGATGCCAACACTAAGAACGACAAGAAGTGCTGCAACAACTTCAAACATGGGTCAGCCCTGGTGCAATAGATAAGGTGCGTTTAGCAATGCCTAGGAAAAATCCTGCGAATGTTGCACAGTCAAAAAGTTTCGACTTCAGCGCGTTTTTTCTGCTGTAATATGATGTTTTCCGGCAACGCTTCGCTGACCGTGGGCTGCCATCGCGGCAATTTCGCCGCAACACTTATCGAAATGATCAGTTTGCGCTTTGCTGCTCTTGCGATTTTAGCCGCTGCTGCCGCGGCAGCGTGCCTTACATATTTCGTCACCTCGCTACCGACAAGGTTCGAGGCAACCGGGCGATTGCCCGCAACGATTTCCAATGGGAAATCCCTGACACGACGGCCTCGAGGCGCATGTGAGTGCGTCGCGCGTCCCCCGGCCATAGGCGCGCATATTGATAAGGCTCATCGATGCGCGCTGGGCGACAGGCTTTGATCAGCGCCTAGCTGCGGCAGAAGAAGCCGCCACGGCCTACCTGGAAGCTGCCCAGGCGATCCTGAGGCGAGCACCAAACGCGCAGGCTTCGGCTAGTACCGATCAGCTACCAATCACGGGGCGCATCCCGCTGCCAAAAAAAAGCGTCCGATCAAGCGCCCATGATGGCCGCCGCAGGTTAGAGCCGTGATCGTCGATATCGAACCGCTACACAATTATAGCCCAATTAGCACCGAGCTACGGGTCGCCGCTGCCCACCGATCGGCTAACTCCTTCTCCGGCCGCGCAAAGTGGCTGCGCAGCCACGGCACGGCGAAATCATGAAGGCGCGCACCTTCGGCACCGTGAGCCAGCCTTGCGGCCGATCACATGCACCGGCAGCGCGGCGGGCTCGTGGCCCGCGAGCAGGACCCGAGTTCGCCGGTCCGCACCTGCTCCGCCACCTGATAGGAGAAGAACAGCGCGACGCCGCGCCCGCCTGTGGCCCACCACCCCGCCGCGGATGCTGTTGGTGACGAGCCGTGCGTCACCTGAACGGTGCGCGGACGGATGATCCCTTAACCGGCGGAATGGTCCAGGAATTGGGAAGATGGGCCATGGTGTTGACCTGATGCTTGGCCAGATCGCCCGGCTCGTCGACGCGCGGATTTTGCTGGAGGTAATGCGGCGCGGCTACCACTACCCGGCGCACTTCGCCGATCCGGCTCGCCATCATCGAGGAGTTCGCGAGATTGCCGATGCGCAGCGCGGCGTCAAACCCCTCATCGATCAAATTGACCGCTCGGTCCAGCAGCAGGAGGCGCGCCGACACGGTCGGGTTACCGAACTACTAAAGCGGGATGAGGTTAGGTTGAATCGATTTGGGATTCCCAAATCAGTGGGTTTCTGATTCACCATGCTGGCTGGGACGGGAGGCCAGCATGGATGGGGAAGCCTTATTCTCTGGACCTTCGCAAGCGTGTGGTAGCCGCGATCGAGGGCGGGATGTCCCGCAATCGGGCCGCCAAGCAGTTTGGAGTGGCGATCAGCACGGCGATTGGCTGGATGCAGCGGGTCAAGGAAACCGGCAGCGTTGAGCCTGGCCAGATGGGCGGCCACAAGCCGAAGGCGATTTCGGGAGATCAAGCGGCCTGGCTGTCGCAGCGGATCAGGGACGGCGATTTCACCATACGCGGGCTCGTTGCCGAGCTCGCCGGACGCGGCCTGAAGGTCGACTACCACTCGGTGTGGGATTTCGTGCACGCTGAGAAGCTCAGCTTTAAAAAAAAGCGTGGCGGCTGGCGAACGCGACCGTCCCGACGTGGCGCGGCGGCGAGCCCAGTGGACAAAGTATCAAGACCGCGTCGAAGCTGAGCGGCTGGTCTTCATCGACGAAACCTGGACCCGGACAGACATGGCGCCATTGCGGGGATGGGCGCCGCGCGGGCACAGACTCCCCACCAAGGTTCCTCACGGCCGCTGGAAAACCATGACCTTCCTGGCGGCGTTACGCCGTGATCGGATCGATGCGCCGTGGTTCATCGAGGGACCGATCGACGGCGAGAGCTTTCGGACCTATGTGGCGAAGGTTCTTTTGCCGACGCTTCGTCCCGGCGATATCGTCGTCATGGACAATCTCGGCAGCCACAGAAGCAAAGCCGTGCGCCAGCTCATCCGCTCCGCCGGAGCCAAGCTGTTCTTCCTCCCAAAATACTCACCCGACCTGAACCCGATCGAACAGGTATTTGCCAAGCTCAAACATCTGCTCCGAAAGGCCGCCGCACGAACAATCGATGCGGTCTGCGCCGCCATCGGTCAGCTCCTTGATGCCTTCACACCAGAAGAATGCGCGAACTATCTCAAAAACTCAGGCTATCGAAGCTAATTTCATCCCGCTTTAGTTTACCCTCCTCAAAAACAAGCAACCGTGGTTGTGAAGTAGACCGGTGCTCGGCCGGGCTCAAGGCTGGCGCTGGCGCGCCCCCGCCTTCGGCGGCTGACGGCCTTGACCCCGTCCGCTCACCGGTCTGTTGGCGTTTCATGCGCTCGGTCGCGGACCGAGCGCGATCAGATGCGCTCCGTCAGCTCAGGGCGTAGCGGCTGGGATCCCATTTTTGCTGTCTTGCGATCAGGACGTTGAGGATGACGATGAGCTTACGCATGCAGGCAACGAGCGCCACCTTCGGTTCCTTTCCCTTGGCGATCAGGCGGTCAAGAAGGCCTTGATGACGGGGTTGTTCAACGTGGCAGCCGCCGAGGCAAGGCATGTGGATGGCATTGCGAACCCAGCGGCGCCACCCTTGATGTGGCGCTCGCCACGCCGCTGGCGGCTGTCATCGTCATACGGAGCCAAGCCGATCAAGGCGGCCGCGATCTCGTTACTCACCTGGTCGAGTTCAGGCATTCCTGCAACGAGATTTCGCGGCGGTCGTTTCGGCGAAGCCGGGCACACTCTCGATGATCTCGGCGCGCGCGGCAAAATCCGGCGTGGCTTGACCTTGGCGGAGATCACGGCCTCGAGCTTTCCAATCTCGGCGGCCAGACCCTTCAAGATGCGGGTACGGGCATTCTGAACCGGTCCGGGCGCAGCATGCTCGCTTTGGCCCTGCAATCGCGTCCTGACCTCAATCAGACTTATGCGCGATTTCACCAATGCCACCAGTTCCTCAGCGCGGCATCGTGCATCTGGCTCGGTGCCTCGCCGAACGTCTCGGCGAACCAGGCGATCATCTCCGCGTCGATCGCATCGTTCTTGGCCAGCCGTCCGGCCGACAGTGCGAAGCTGCGGACCCGCTTGGGGTCGACAATCCGCACCTCGATGCCGGCAGCGTGCAGCACCTTGCGCCATTGGCGCTCGTAACCGCCACTTGCCTCCATCACCGCTTTGCCCACCTGGGATTTGCGAAGCCACGTAATCAGTTTCCGCTGACCCTGTGCGGTGCTCGGGCACGTCTGCCGCAATCCGGACCTGCGAATGCACGCATCCACCTTGTCCTTGGCCACATCGATACCCACGACAACCATATCGTCTTGTGCCATCATCCGTTCCCTTCCTTGCGCAGTACGGGCTCAAAGCCCTTGCAACCGTTCGGGTTGAGGAAAGACACCGCAGCTGTCCCTCGCTCTGTTACAGGCTCTGTTGCTTTAGGGCGCAGACGGGCTCAGTTCCAGCGACGGGCGGTTTTCCGAGAGCCGCCCGTTCGCACATTCTGCCAAATTTTCCGGACACAAGGGCGCAGGGAAGCCGGGTGCTTGCTGCACCCGCGGTCTCGCGTGCGATGCGCAAACAAATAGCACACGAGCATACAGGGCAGCGGGAACACTCCGGCCTTCCCTGCGCAATGGCTTTACGGCTTACTTCGTGCTCTTCCCGGAGAACGGCTCTTTTGCCTCCGTCGCCTGCGCTTCTTATCGCACGCTTAGCGCCAGCACCGCGGCGCCCGAACCACACGACTTCGCCGTACGCTTCCGGCGCGTACGTCTATCGCGCCTTCAGCGTCCACCGCATCTCACCGCGCGTTCGTGACGATGGCCAACGCCCCTCATCCGCCGTGAGACGGGCGGAGTTATGCGACTGATTTGCGTGAGAACGGAAGCGGAATATTTTTGCGCGAAGGGCTGGACGACCCAAATCACGTTGATGCGTCAGGTAAATTTTTGCCGAGCACGCAGCGCCCCACCGCAGGGCTACTATGAAGCACAGCCTGATGATCGGCGTTGTCGCGCTGACCGTAGTGTCGGCGTTGCGGTAGCGAAGGCGGACAAGGGCGCGGATTGGCGCCCTTGTCCGTGTCCGGGATTGCCGCCTAAGCGGATAATCAGCCGACGACGACTTCGCTGATCTGGATGACCGGTGACTGGTCGGTATAGTTCGCGATGTCCGCCATGATCTCATTGGCGTGAGGTCCGAAGCCGGCCTGGAAGGCCTCGACCAAGTCGCAGAAGATGTGACACATCCCGACATAGGTGGCGGGAGCGCCGGGGGCGCCACCGGCCATGCCCTTGTCGACCGTGTAGGACCTGCACGCATCGCCCATGCGCGCTTTCACGAGCGGCATATGCTTGTCGCGGTAGTAGTCGTGGTCGAAGCGCCCGCCGGGCGTATTGGGATACATGACGCTTACCTTGATCATAGACGTGTCCTCCGATCCGACGTTCGCCGTTCACCGGCAATATCCAAAATCTGCGGCAGTTTTGCGGATCTTGCAACTTGGAGGCTGCGGACGCCTGCGATGAATACGGAGCACTTTGCTGCAGTGCGTGAGACTGAAGATGACCCAGGGAGATGACCGAAGGCGGAGATTATGCTTTTCGGAGCTCTGGATATAGGCTCGGTGACGATCGTTGAGTGAGGTTGCGGGTATGGACGGCGAGCTGGTCAGCGACTTCCTGGCGGGCGGCGGCGAGATGGGCGCTTTGACGAGAGCATTTGACTGGTCGAAAACGTCGCTCGGTTCCCCGGAAACATGGCCGCAAAGTCTAAGGGTTACGGTGCGGCTCGTTCTCACCTCGCGCCACCCGATGTTCATCTGGTGGGGGCCCGAACTCATCCAGTTCTATAACGACGCCTACCGCGAGACGATGGGTCCCGAAAGGCATCCGAGCGCTCTCGGCGCGCCGGGCCGCGAGTGTTGGGACGAGATCTGGGACATCATTGGCCCCCAGATCGAGTACGTGATGGCCGGGAAAGGGGCGACCTGGCATGAAGACCAACTGGTGCCGGTAACCCGTCACGGTCGTCACGAGGACGTCTGGTGGACGTATAGCTTTGGTCCGATCGATCTCGAAGACAAGATCGGCGGCGTGCTTGTCGTCTGCAGAGATGTCACGTCCGAGCACATGGCGAGGGAAGCGCTGCACCTGATCAATGAGGAGCTGAAGCACCGCGTCAAGAACACTCTTACGGTCCTTGGCGCCGTGGCCACTCAAACCTTTCGCGACCCATCCAGCAAAGCCGATCTCGAAAAGTATCAGGGGCGAATTGCTGCGTTCGGCCGAGCCCACGACCTGCTCACCGCAGCAAATTGGGCTGCGGCGCCCCTCCACGATGTGATCAGCACGGCCCTGATCCCTTATCGGACGGGCGAAGGCCGGTTCACGGTCTCGGGTCCTCCACTTGTTGTCAAATCTCGACAGGCCCTCGCTCTGTCCCTGGCAATCCACGAGCTTGCGACCAACGCAATGAAGTATGGCGCCCTGACAGTGGCGGGCGGCCACGTATCGATCACATGGACATCCGAAGATCAGGCGGGTGAGCCAAAATTCGTTTTCCTCTGGCGCGAGTTCTGGTGGCCCGCCAGCGTCGGAACCTGCCGGTGTGGGCTTTGGTTCGCGCCTCATTTCCCGGGTACTGCAAGACGATTTCAATGGCTCCGTCGAAGTGTCGTATGAAGCAGCCGGACTCGTGTGCCGCCTGACGGCCCCGCTCGAAAATCTGGAAACTTCGCCCGAATAGCGCCTGAAAGCTCTTCAGCCGGCGCACTGCTGCGGGCCTCCGCCGATATTCGAGCGCCGCTCAGAGGCGCGTAGCCCACATGAGCGCAGCGATATGCGGGGACACCATCCTGGATGTCGCCTCGCTCATCCGGGCTGCGAAAAAAGCCCCGGATCGTGTCCGGGGCTTTGCATTTCGCGATGGCCTTCAGCCTATTCCGGCTTGCCGATCGCAACCTTCAGCGTGCCGACGCCATCGACGCCGCACTCGATCTTGTCGCCGGGCTGGAGCTGGGAGACACCGGCGGGCGTGCCCGTCATGATGATGTCGCCGGCGGCGAGTTTTACCTGCTGCGAGAGCTGCCAGATGATCTCGGGCACGCTCCAGATCAGTTCGGTGAGATCGCCCTTCTGGGTTTCCTTGCCGTTGACCGTCAGCCAGATCTTGCCCTTGGCGGGATGGCCGATCTTGGCAGCGGGCTGGATCGCGGAGCAGGGCGCGGAATAGTCGAAGGATTTTCCGACTTCCCACGGCCGCTCCTTCTTGCGCGAGGCGATCTGCAGGTCGCGGCGGGTGAGGTCGATGCCGACCGCATAGCCGTAGACATGATCGAGCGCCTTGTCGGCGGGAATGTTCAGCCCGCCGCTCTTCATGGCGACGATCAGCTCGACCTCGTGATGCAGGTCCTTGGTCAGCGGCGGATAGGGGATCGTGGCCCCATCAGGCACCAGCATGTCGGCGTGCTTGGCGAAGAAGAACGGCGGCGCGCGCTCGTCATTGCCCATCTCGCGGATGTGCTCGAGATAATTGCGCCCGACGCACCAGATGCGGCGGACCGGATAGGCGCCTGTCTCGCCGACGACGGGAAGCGTGGGCTGCGGGACTGCGGATATGACGTAGGAGGCTGCGTTCATGAAAAGGTCTCAACGGGTTACAGAGGAAATTCGGCGGGTCGCTTTTACGCGGTTGCGCTGACCGGCGCCAGACTGGGATGGCCGGCATCGCGCTGCTGCAGGCGGAAGAAGGAAGCATAGCGCCCGCCGCGCCGCAGTAAATCGTCATGCAGGCCGCGCTCGACGATCTCGCCGCCCTCGACCACCAGAATGGCGTCGGCGTGCATGATGGTGTGCAGGCGGTGGGCGATCACGATGGTGGTGCGGTTCCGGCAGAGGTGCTCGATCGCCTCCTGCACGGCTTTTTCGGATTCCGAATCCAGCGCCGCGGTCGCTTCATCGAGCAGGATGATCGGCGCGTTCTTGAGCAGCGCCCGTGCGACTGCGATGCGCTGGCGCTGGCCGCCGGAGAGCTGCGTGCCGTGTTCGCCGACGGGCGTGTCATAGCCGAGCGGAAAGCCCATGATGAAATCGTGCGCGCAGGCGGCTTTCGCCGCCGCCACAATCTCGTCCTGGGTGGCGCCTTCCTTGCCGAAGGCGATATTGGCGCCGACCGAGTCGCGGAACAGATAGACGTCCTGCCCGACATAGCCGGTCTGGGCCCGCAGCGAGTGGCGCGATACGGCCGAGATGTCCTGGCCGTCGATCAGGATTTCGCCGTCGTTCACTTCGTAGAGACGCAGCAGCAGCGCCAGCACCGTGGATTTCCCGCCGCCGGAGGGGCCAACCAAGGCGGTGGTCTTGCCGGGCTCGGCGATGAAGCTCATCGCCTTCAGCACCGGCTCGTCCGGCCGGTAGGAGAAATTGACGTCGCGGAACTCGACCCGCGCGTTGGAGAGTTTGAGCGCCGGCTTGTCGTTGTCGGTCGGCTCGCTCGCCGGGCTGTCGACGATTTCGAGCAGCATGCGGGCGCCGACCAACTGGCTGTTGAGGTCGATGTTGAGCCGCGCCAGCCGCTTGGCCGGCTCGGTCGCCAGCAGGAACGCGGTCATGAACGAGAAAAACTGGCCGGGCGTGGCGCCGAGCGCGACCACGCTGTAGCCGCCGTAAAGCAGGCAGCCGGCAACCGCAAAGCCGCCGAGCATTTCCATCAGCGGGTTGGAGCGGTTGGAGACCCGCGCCATCTTGTTGGCATTGCGTTCGACGACCGCGATGTTCTCGTCGATTCGCCGCTGCATGGTCGCTTCCAGCGTGAACGCCTTCACGGTGCGGATGCCCTGCAGCGATTCCTGCATGGTCTCCATGATGTCGGCGCTGCCGGTGAACTGGTTGTGGGCGAGACCCTTGATGCGCTTCACCAGCTTGCGCAGGATCAGCATAGCCGGCGGCACCACCACGAGGCCGATAAACGACAGTACCGGATCCTGCGATACCATCACGCCGATCAGGCTGACCAGCAGCATCACGTCGCGTCCGACGGCGTTGATCAACAGCGTCAGCACGTCGGTGATGGATTTTGCGCCCGATGTCAGCCGTGCCAGGAATTCGGACGAATGCCGCGCGGAATAGAATCCGATGCTTTCGCTCATCAGCTTGGCAAACAGCCGCCGCTGGTTATTGGCGAGAATGGCGTTGCTGATCCTGGACAGGATCACGGTGTGGCCGTAGGTCGCCAGACCCTTGATGAACAGCAGCACCACCGTGACGCCGGAGAGAATGGCGATGCCAACGACGTTCTTGTCGATATAGGCCTGATTGATCACCTGGCCCAGGATATAGGCCGAGCCCGCGGTGGCGCCGGCGGACACGCCCATCAGGGCGAACGCGGTCAGATAGCGCCGCCAATAGATAAAGCCCTGTTCCATGACGAGGCGGCGAATCAGGATCGCCGCGCCATAGGGATCGTCGGTGATTTTTCTGGTCGGTTTGCTTGGAAGTTCGGTCATCCGCGTTCCATTGACGGGGCCGGTAGCCGGGCGCGTCAGGGCTGCTGCGGGAACTCCTTGCCTGCTTGTCGGGGCTTTTTCAAGCCAAATAAGCGCTTGATTTCAGGCCGATTCCGCGCGCTGCGGAAGGCCGCCGCGGTCGCGGAACAGCTTCTGTTCCCAGGCCAGCGCGTGGATGGCAATGGTCTGAAGATCGTCGAATTGCGGCGTCCAGTCGAGCGTTGAGCGGATCCGGCTCGTGTCGGCGACCATGGTCATGATGTCGCCGGGGCGGCGCGGCGCATATGAAACCGCGAAATTGCGCATCGAGACGCGGCGGACGGCCTCGATGGTCTCGAGCACCGAATAGCCGCGGCCGTAACCGCAGTTCAGCGTGATCGAGCTTTTGCCGCCGCGCAAATAGGCCAGCGCGGCGCGATGGGCCTGCGCGAGATCGCTGACATGGATGAAGTCGCGGATGCAGCTTCCATCCGGCGTCGGGTAGTCGGTACCGAATACGTCGATCTTGGCGCGCTGGCCGGTGGCGGCTTCGACCGCGATCTTGAGCAGATGCGTGGCGCCGACGGTGGCGAGGCCGCAGCGGCCATCCGGATCGGCGCCGGCGACGTTGAAGTAGCGCAGCACGACATAGTTCATGCCGTGCGCCGAAGCGACATCGTGCAGCATGATTTCGGTCATCAGTTTGGAAGAGCCGTAGGGCGAGGCCGGCCGGGTCGGCGCATGTTCGGGCACCGGCACCTGGTCCGGATTGCCGTAGACGGCAGCCGTCGACGAAAAGATGAATTTGTTGACGCCGCCCTTGACCGCGGCATTCAGGAGGCTGCGGGTCGTCATGGTGTTGTTGCGGTAATAGCCGAGCGGATCGCGCACGGAGTCCGGCACCACGATGGAGCCGGCGAAATGAATGATGCTCTCGATGCCGTGCTGGGCGATCACGCCTGCGACGAGGTTTTCATCGCCGGCGTCGCCGATGAACAGCGGCACGCCCTCAGGCAGGAAAGCGGAGAATCCGGTGGACAGGTTGTCGATCACGACGACGCTTTCGCCGGCATCCACCAGCGCATGAACCATGTGACTTCCGATATAGCCGGCGCCGCCGGTGACGAGCACGGTCATGGCCACCTCTCCCGATTTTGTTGGAGGCGATGCTAGCGGGGCTGCGGTGAAGAGTGGGTTTCGGCGCCTGCGAACTGGCCACTATGCTTAATGTTGCGTATAGGAACTGGCCGAAACGGAGCCGGACGTGCCGATCGAGAACAATTTGGCCAGTGATCTGCAACTGATCGTGCCGAATCTGCACAGGCGCTATTCGGGCGTCACGGCGACCAACCGGATGGTGGCGCCGAAGCTTGCCACGATGTACCGCGCGGCGTGGCTCGGGCCGCATGCGCCCGACGGCATCGCGCGGATGGGATTTGCGGATCTTTTGAAACTCTGGCGCCGCCGCAACTCCGCTGATCTGGCACGCGCGGCGCAATGACGAGATGATCGCCGGCCTGTTGCTGCGCGCGCTCGGCTGGCCGCTGAAGCTCGTCTTCACCTCGGCCGCGCAGCGGCATCACAAGCGGCTGACGCGCTGGCTGATCCGGCAGATGGATGCGGTGATCGCGACGTCCGAACTGTCGGCGTCGTTTCTCAAGCGCAAGGCCACGGTGGTGATGCACGGCGTCGATACCGATGCGTATGCGCCGCCGGCCGATCGCGCGGCGGCGTTTGCGGAAGCGAAACTGCCGGGACGTTACGCGATCGGCTGCTTCGGCCGGGTCCGCGCGCAAAAGGGCACGGACGTCTTCGTCGAGGCGATGTGCCGGCTGTTGCCGCGCTATCCTGATTTCACCGCCGTCATCGTCGGCGCGGTGGTGCCGGAGCAGCAGGGCTTTGCCAACGGTCTGAAGCAGCAGATCGAGGCGGCCGGGCTGCAATCGCGCATCGTCATCACGGGCGAACTCGCAATCGAGGAAGTGCAGCGCTGGTATCAGCGGCTGACGATCTACGCCTTCACCTCGCGCAACGAAGGCTTTGGCCTGACGCTGATCGAGGCGATGTCCTCAGGTGCGGCGCTGGTGGCGGCGCGCGCAGGCGCCGCCGAGTTCGTGGTCGAGGACGGCGTGACCGGCGTGCTGACGCCGCCGGGCGATGTCGAGGCGCTGGTGGCGGCGCTGGAGCCGTTGATGCGCGATCCGGCATCGGCCATCGCGATGGGCGAGCGGGCGCGGGCGCGTGTACTGGAAAAATTCAGCCTCGATGCGGAAGCGAACTGCGATCGCCGCGGTTTACCGGACGCTCGGCTGAGCGACCAGCAGCCGATGTGCCACGTCGGCGACGTAGGTGGGGTCGATGTCGCGCATGCAGCGGTGGTCGTTCATGGTGCAGACGGTGCGCTGGCAGGGCTGGCAGGGCAGCACGGATTTGTTCTGGAGCACGGTGGCGGCGAGGCCGTTCAACGGCGCCCACAGAAAGGGACTGGTGGGGCCGAAAATGCCCATGGTCGGCGTCCCGATGGCGGCGGCGATATGCATCAGGCCGGAATCGTTCGAGATGGCGACGCCGGCCGCCGCCATCGCCAGGATGCCGTTGCGCAGGTCTGTGCCGGTGAGGTCGCGGACCTTGCCGCGGCCGGCGGCAACGATTTCCTGCGCCAGCGCCTTCTCGCCGGGGCCGCCGACCACCCAGACGTCGAGCCCGCGCTCGACCAGCAGCCGCGCGGCGTCAGGGTAATAGGTCCAGCGCTTGGAGGCGCCGACGGAGCCGGGGGCCAGCGCCACCGCGGGGCCTGAGCCCAATTCGTTGGCCTGGCGCCAGCGCGCGATTTCGTCCGGCGGCACGACGAGCTGCGGCACCGGCCATTCCGCCCGGCAGCGGCGCACGGGCGGGCAGCGCCAGCGCGGCATTCTTGTCGATGAAGCGGGGCAGGGCTTTTTCGCCCCAGCGCATCCGGTTGATCAGCCCGAATCGGGCCTCGCCGAAAAAGCCGACGCGCTCCGGGATACCGGCCAGTGTCGGCGCAATTGCTGCCTTCCAGGTGCGGGGCAGGACGAGGGCGGTTCCATAGCCTCGGGTCCGCAGCTCGGCGGCCAGTCGCCTCTGTTTGGCCACGGCAAGCCGGCCGCGGGGCAGGTCCCAGACGATGCCCGCCCGGACGCCCGGCATGTAGTCGACCAGCGGGGCGCAAAGGGGGGTCACCAGCAGGTCGACCGGCCGGTTCGGCCAACGCTGCTTCAATACCCGCACAACGGTATGGCCGCGGACGAAATCGCCGATCCACATATAGGGGACGACGAGAATCGGCCTGGTATCGGCGGCATCCTCCATTTCAATCCCATCTGGTGAATTTATATTCATATCTTGATTGTGTCGCCGCTAACCGATTGCGGTCCCGTCGGTAACCGCTCCGCATCGACAGGTAAAGCCGGTCAATTGGTCTGTGCTTAGTCGCGAGATGCCAAAGTTGCCTGCCGCGCGGGAGTGGGGCAAAGGTTGGCCGAACAATCTTGGCAGGGCATGGCATGCTGCTGGTGACCGGGGGCGCCGGTTTTATCGGATCGAACGTCGTGGCTGCGTTGAATGACGCCGGCCGGGACGTGGCCGTGTGCGATGTGCTCGGCCATGACGGCAAATGGCGCAACCTGGCCAAGCGCCGGCTCGCCGATTTCGTGCCGCCCTCGGAACTGATGGACTGGCTGAAGGGCCGTCGGCTGGAGGCCGTCATCCATCTCGGCGCCATCTCCGAGACCACGGCGACCGACGGCGATCTGGTGATCGAGACCAATTTCCGGCTGTCGATGCGGCTGCTGGACTGGTGCACGGCGAACGCCACGCCGCTGATCTACGCGTCCTCGGCGGCGACCTATGGCGACGGCAGCGCCGGTTTTAGCGACGACCAATCGCATGGACGCCTTGAAGCAGCTGCGGCCGATGAATCTCTACGGCTGGAGCAAGCATCTGTTCGACATGGCGGTGGCCGAACGCGCCGCGCGCGGCGAACGGCTGCCGCCGCAATGGGCCGGGTTGAAGTTCTTCAATGTGTTCGGGCCCAACGAATATCACAAGGGCGCGATGATGAGCGTGCTGGCGCGGCGCTTCGACGACGTCAAGGCCGGGCGCCCCGTGCAATTGTTCAAGTCCCATCGGGAAGGGATCGCCGACGGCGACCAGCGCCGAGACTTCATCTATGTCGACGACGTCGTGCGCGTGATGATGTGGCTGCTCTCGACGCCCGGCGTCAGCGGCATCTTTAATGTCGGCACCGGCACCGCGCGCAGCTTTCGCGACCTGATGCTGTCGGCCTATGCGGCGCTCGGCGCCACGCCGAACATCCAGTATATCGACATGCCCGAGCAGATCCGCGGCAGCTATCAATACTTCACCCAGAGCGAAGTCGATCGGCTGCTGCGGCGCCGGTTACAATGGCGGCTTCACTGCGCTGGAAGACGCGGTCGAGATCTACGTGACGAATTTTCTCGATTGCACCGATCGCTTTAGCTGATGGGCACCAGGTAGACAGATGTTCGATTTTGAAGCCCTGAGCCAGGCGATCCCGCGTCAGACGGTGCTCTGCGTCGGCGATCTCATGCTCGACGAATTCGTCTATGGCGAGGTGTCGCGCGTTTCGCCGGAGGCACCGGCGCCCGTGATTGCCGTTCAGCGCAGCGAGACCAATATCGGCGGCGCCGGCAATGTCGCGCGCAACATCGCCGCTCTCGGCGCGCGCTGCATCTTTGCCGGCATGGTCGGCGAAGACGAGGCGGGCGCGAAACTGAAGGCCGACCTGGCGCGGGAGAAGCTGATCGAGGCCGTGCTGGTCTCCGATTCCTCCCGCCCGACCACGCGCAAGGTGCGCTTCGTCTCCGAGCATTTTTCCACCCACATGCTGCGCGCGGATTGGGAGCAGGCCGTTCCGGCCTCGGTGGAGGTCGAGCAGCGGCTGATCGACGCGATCCTGCCGCAGCTCGCCCGCGCCGATATCGTGCTGCTGTCCGACTACGCCAAGGGCGTGCTGACGGCGCGCGTCATCCGCAACATCATCGACGCTGCGAAGAAGCTGGGCAAGCGCGTGATCGTCGATCCCAAGAGCGCCAATTTCGCGATCTATCGCGGCGCCACGCTGTTGACGCCCAACCGCAAGGAGTTTGCGGAAGCCACCCGCAGCCGCGCCGATACCGACCTGAACATTGCCGCCGCGGCGCAGGACGCGATGGTTCTCGCCGACTGCGAGGCGATGCTGGTGACGCAGAGCGAACACGGCATGACACTGGTGGCGCGCGGCGGCGAAGCGATCCACGTACCGGCATTGCCGGTCAAGGTGCGCGACGTCTCGGGCGCTGGCGACACGGTCGCCGCCGTGCTGGCGCTGACGCTTGCGGCCGGGGCCGACTGGGAGACGGCGCTGCGGATGGCGAATGCGGCCGCCGCGGTTGCTGTCGGCAAGAAGGGTACTGCGACCGTGACGCCGGCGGAACTGCGCCGAAAGATCCTGCCGCATGCGTCACTGGCGGCCGAAGAGAAGATCGTGCCTGTCGGCGGCGATCTCGATGCCCATCTGGCGGATTGGCGCAAGCAAGGGCTGCGCATCGGCTTCACCAATGGCTGCTTTGACATCCTGCATCCCGGCCACGTCAAGGTGCTGACGGCCGCGCGCCGCACCTGCGACCGGCTGATCGTCGGTCTCAACAGCGACGCCTCGGTGAAGCGGCTGAAGGGCGAGGGACGCCCGGTTCAGGACGAAAGCGCGCGCGCCGAAGTGCTGGCGGCGCTGGAGGCGGTCGATCTCGTCGTGGTGTTCGAGGAGGACACGCCGATCGACCTGATCGAGAAAGTGAGGCCGAGCGTGCTGGTCAAGGGGGGCGACTACACCCGCGAACAGGTCGTCGGCCACGAGATCGTCGAGGCTGCCGGCGGCGAGGTCGTACTCGTCGACATTCTGCCGGGCCACAGCACGACGTCGCTGGTCGATCGTGCGCGGGGAGGCAAGGCGTGAGCTTGAACGCTGTGGCCCCATCGATATCGCTGGTGCGGCGGTACTGGCGAGACCAGGCGCTGTGGATGACGATTGCGGACATCTTTGCAATTCTGGCCGCGCTCACATTGCCCTGGTCGACGACGCTCGTGGCGATCTTCGTGCCCTGCTGGCTCGGCGCCGTGGCATGGATGGTGGACTGGCGGGCCTACGGGCGTTTGCTGAAACGGCCGATCTGCTACTTGCCGTTTGCGCTGGTCGGTCTGGCCCTCATCGGCACGCTCTGGTCGGATGCGGCATGGAGCGCGCGGCTTTATGCCGTCAGTCCCACCCTCAAGCTGCTGGTGCTGCCCGGACTGTTCTATCATTTCCAACGGTCGTCGCGCGGGATGTGGGTCTTCGTCGCATTCCTGGTGTCCTGCGCCCTGCTGATGGTGATGTCGTGGATCGTCGCATACGATCCCAGTCTTTCGCTCAAGCCGAACGGCGCGGCGGACCGCGGAATTTTTGTCAAAAATTACATCGACCAGAGCCAAGAGTTTGCGCTGTGCGCGGTGGCGCTGGCCTATCCAGTTATCATCCTGATGCGATCGAACAGGATGAGGCAGGCGCTGGCGCTGGGTGCGATCTCGCTCGGCTTTATCGTCAACATGGCATTCGTGACCGTTTCGCGGACGGCCATCGTTACGATGCCGATCATGGTTGGCGTGTTTGCGATGCTTCACCTGAAACGGCGAACCAGTGGGATCCTTGTTGGCGTGATGGTCGCGCTTGTGGGCGTGCTTTGGTTTACCACGCCTGAATTGCGCTGGGGCCCCAAGAGATTGTTGAGAGACTATCAGCTCTACAAGACGGAACAAACGGTGACGTCGATCGGGTTGCGGCTCGATTTCTGGGAAAAGTCCCTACGATTCTTTTCGGAGGCGCCGGTCATCGGCCACGGGACGGGGTCGCTGCGCGGGCTCTTCGAGCGGGCAGCGAATGGTTACGCCGAATCGTCCAATGGCGACATTCGCCATTTCAGGTGCAACATCGCGAACACGGCGAGCATGACCGGCAGCTTGACCAGTGCCTTTTCGATTTCCACGAGGGATGGATGTACGTGCTTGGCGTCGGGGTCGCCGGCGGCATGACGCTCGCAGCCAAACAACGCGTTCAGGCCGCGGATCCGGTGGCACGAAAATGACTGTCGATCCCGAGCGCAGGGAAAAGAGCGCAATCGGCTCGATTTCTTCGCGGATATCTACTTTTCGGCTCAATTCGACGGTGCGGATGCGGAACGTCGACCGTGCGCGACACGACGACGAACGCGATGTTGAGGATGAAACTGACCGCGACCACCGTCAGGCTTTCCCCATCATCACATTGCTGCGAGGGGGAAAACCCGGCTGGCGTTGTTGCTTCGCCTCAACTGCAGGCGACGACGGACAAGTTCACCCAGGATTACCGGATCTACAAGGAACTCAACCAGCCGACATCGGTCGGACTGCGGCTCGAATTCTGGGAGAAGTCGTTGCGGTTCTTTGCCGAGGCGCCGGTCATCGGCCACGGCACGGGATCGACGCGGGGGCTGTTCGAGGCGGCGGCGACCGGGCCCGCGGTGCTGGCGCAGGGGCAGGTGATCGGGAACCCGCACAACCAGACGCTCAATGTCGCGGTCCAGTGGGGCGCGATCGGGGTCGTGATCCTGTACGCGATGTGGCTCTCGCATTTCTCGTTGTTTCGCGGCGAGGAACTGGCGGCCTGGATCGGACTGATGGTGGTGCTGCAGAACATGTTCAGTTCGCTGTTCAACTCGCATCTGTTCGATTTTCACGAGGGATGGATGTATGTGCTCGGCGTCGGTATCGCCGGAGGCATGGTGCTGCGCGCCAGGTCAGAGGCTGCGGAATCTTCCGGAACAGTCCGGCCATGATCGCTGGCATGGACGCCGCAGATAAGATATCAGCGGACCAGGAATGCGCCTTCGAATCCCCTTCGCTTTCCACAGCCGGCCATTGGAATGACGCCTCTTTCGCAACTGACCCGTCGCAATTATCTGATCGCCGCGCATGATTCGCTGGCGACAGCATTTGCGCTGCTCGCAAGCTTATATTTGCGCTTCGAGGGAGGCGAGGCCTTCTATGCCCGCCTGCCGCTATTGCTGCGCATTCTGCCGCTGTTTGTCGTCTTCAGCATCGTTATCTGCTACGTCTTCAACCTGACGACGACGAAATGGCGTTTCATTTCGCTCCCCGATGCGCTGAACATCATGCGCGTGGCGAGTGTTCTGACGGTCGCGCTGATCGTGCTGGACTATGCCTTCATTTTCGGCGCATCGAGCGGCAAGGCGCCGGTGCTGTTCGGCCGCATCACCATCGTGCTCTACTGGTTTCTTCAGGTGTTCGCGCTGAGCGCGCTCCGTTTCGGCTATCGCTATTTCCGCTATTCGCGCGTTCGCCGCCATGCCCGGACCGAAGGGGCGTCGTCGACCCTGTTGATCGGCCGCGCCGCCGACGCCGAGGTGCTGCTGCGCGCGATCGAGAGCGGCGCGGTCAAGCAGCTTTGGCCGGTCGGCGTGTTGTCGCCATCGGCCGCGGACCGCGGCCAGTCAATACGCAACGTGCCGGTACTCGGCGGGATCGACGATGTCGAGGACGTGGTGCGCGATTATGCCGGACGCGGAAAATCGATTTCGCGGGTCGTCATGACCCCGTCGGCGTTCGAACCCGAGGCGCATCCCGAGGCGGTGCTGATGCGGGCCAAGCGGCTCGGCCTGTTCGTCAGCCGCCTGCCGTCGCTCGAAAGCGGCGACGTGCCGAGGCTGACCAATGTCGCCGTCGAAGACCTGTTGCTGCGGCCGAGCGAGAAGATCGACTACGCGCGGCTCGAGACGCTGGTGAAGGGCAAGGCGGTGATCGTCACCGGCGGCGGCGGCTCGATCGGTTCGGAGATTTGCGACCGCGTCGCGACCTTCGGCGCCGCGCGGCTATTGGTGATCGAGCATTCCGAGCCGGCGCTTTACGCGGTGACAGAGGCGCTGACGGCGCGTGCGGCCAATGCCGTGATCGAGGGCCGGATTGCCGATATCCGCGATCGTGACCGGATCATGAACCTGATGAAGGAATTCAAGCCCGATATCGTGTTCCATGCCGCAGCCCTGAAGCACGTGCCGATCCTCGAGCGCGACTGGAGCGAGGGCGTCAAGACCAACATCTTCGGTTCCGTCAACGTCGCCGATGCGGCGCTGGCGGCGGGCGCCGAAGCCATGGTGATGATCTCGACCGACAAGGCGATCGAGCCGGTCTCGATGCTGGGCCTGACCAAGCGCTTTGCCGAAATGTATTGCCAGGCGCTCGACCATGACCTGATGACGCAATCGGACGGCAAGCCGCACATGCGGCTGATCTCGGTGCGGTTCGGCAACGTGCTGGCCTCCAACGGATCGGTGGTGCCGAAATTCAAGGCGCAGATCGAGGCCGGCGGCCCGGTCACGGTGACGCATCCGGACATGGTCCGCTACTTCATGACCATCCGCGAAGCCTGCGATCTGGTGCTGACCGCGGCGACCCACGCGCTGACGCCGGCGCGGCCCGACGTCTCCGTCTACGTCCTCAACATGGGACAGCCGGTCAAGATCGTGGAAATGGCCGAGCGGATGATCCGCCTGTCCGGCCTCGAACCCGGCATCGATATCGAGGTGGTGTTCACCGGCATGCGGCCGGGCGAGCGGCTGAACGAGATCCTGTTTGCCAGCGAGGAGCCGCCGGTGGAGATCGGGGTCGCCGGCATCATGGCGGCCAAGCCGAACGAGCCGCCGATGCAGACGCTGCGCAAATGGCTCGCGGCGCTCGACGATGCGATTGCGCGGGATGACCGCTCCACCATCCGTGCGGTGCTCAAGGACGCCGTGCCCGAGTTCGGGTCGAACGCCGCCTGATCTTTTTCGGTGTCCGCCGGCCGTGCGGGCCGTTTCGAAAGCCATGATGCAGAAGTCCGGAAAAGTCGTCGTCGTCAGCCAGCATTATCCGCCGGATCCGAGCACGACGGCGGCGATCATGGCGGCGATTTCGGAACGTGTGGCGCGCGAAGCCGAAGTTTTGGTGCTGTCGGGAACGGCGGGGTCCGCCGCGGCGGCGGTCGCCGGCAAGCCTGCGGTGGTCGAGGTGGGGAATTGGATGCCCGGCAAGGCCGCGTTGCTCAAGCGCGCTTTGGCCGAACTGCTGTTCACGGTCCGGATGTTCACAGCGCTTTTGCTGAAGCTGCGCCGCGGCGACGTCGCGCTCACCGTGCCCGCGCCCTTCATGCTGCCTTACGCTTTTGTCGCCGCCGCGAAATTGAAAGGCGCGAGGTCGGTGCTGATCATGCACGATCTCTATCCCGACGTTCTCATCATGGCGGGCCTCCTGAAGCCGGATTCGTTGTCGGCAAAGGCGATGCGCGGCCTGAACGCGCTGATGTTTCGCGCGCTCGCCGCCGTCGTCATCATCGGCCGCGACAGCGAGAAGCTGCTGCTGCGCTATCGCGGAATGACAAGCGACAAGATCCGTTTCATTCCGAACTGGGCGACGCTGGCGCGCGGCGTTCGCGCGATCGATCCTGATAATCCGTATCGCCGTCCGCTTTCCGCCCGTCTCGTCGTCGGTCTGTCCGGCAATCTCGGCTTTACCCACGATCCCGTCATCGTATTCGAGGCCGCGCGATTGCTGCGCGAGAGCAGGGATATTCATTTCCTGCTGTCGGGCTGGGGAATTGGCTTCGATCAGCTGCGCGAGATGCAGTCCGAGGCAAAGCTTCCGAACGTCACGCTGGTCGATCGCGTCGAGGACGAAAAATTGGAGACGTTTCTTTCCGCCGCCGATGTCTGGATCATTCCCTACCGCAGGAACGTCGCCGGGGTATCGGTGCCCAGCCGGTTCTACAATCTGCTGGCGATCGGCCGCCCGGTGATTCTTGTTTCCGAACCCGATGCCGAGGCGGCGCTGACGGTCATCGAGCACGACGTCGGCTGGGTCGTCGAACCCGGCAGAGCCGACGAATTGGCGAAAGCGATCGCTGGCGCTGCCGGCGCCAAGGATCCGCAGCGGGCCGAGCGCGCGGCTGAAATCGCAGGGCGTTTCGACTTTGAGATCGCCATGACCGACTATTGCGGCCTGATCCGCGAGCTTTTGCAACAGAAGCCGGATTAGCCTGACGACGGTTGCCGGCGGGAGAAGCGGTGCATCAGGAGCGCCGTGGCAATGCAGCCGATGATGAAAAGCAGGATGGCGATGGCCGAAGACGAGGTCATGACCGAGCCGATCGCCAGGGCGGCAAGCAGGATGTTGAGCGCAAATATTTCGCTCACCACACGCGCATACGGAAAAGCCGTTGTCGGTGGCGCGCTGATAGAAATGGGTGCGATGCGCCGCCCAGAACGGTTCGCGCCGGGCCATACGCCGCAACAGGGTGACGGTGGCGTCAGTGAGATAATAGAGCGGCAACAGCAGCGCAGCTGCGAAGTGCTGATGCCAGGCGAGCTGCAGCAGGCACCAGCCGGCCAACAGGCCGATCGGCAGGCTGCCGACGTCGCCGAGAAAGATTTTCGCGACCGGGCGGTTGAAGGGCGCGAAGCCGAGCATCGCCCCGAACAGCGCCGCGGCAGCGATTGTCACGGGCGCCGGAAGTTCGACGAGCCAGCCGAGCAGAACGAGCGCACCGGTGACGGGCACGATCTCGGCCACCGTCATCAGATCCAGCCCGTCCATGAAGTTGACGAGGTTCACGAACCACAGGCCTGCGAACAACAGCAAGCCGCGTTCGATCCAGAGCGGACAGGCGGGAGCGATCCGCAGGTTTTCAGGCGTGGCCAGGATCACCGCGGCGACCGCGAGCCCTTGCAGCAGCAGCCGCGGCACCACCGGGATGGAACGGACGTCATCGGCAAAGCCCACGGCCGCGATGAACAGCGTCGCGCCGAATACCATGACGGGAATTTTCATCTCCGCCGTGCCGGCAAAGGCGACGACCGCAACGGCCGCGACCAGCGTGGCCGCGATCACCGCGATGCCCGCGCCCTGCGGCGTCGGAACCCGATGGGAAGAGCGCGCATTCGGCCTTGCCAGCGCTATTCGCACCAGCAGCGGCCGGATCGCCCATGTCAGGGCGCCCGACAACAGCGCCGCCGGCACTGCGGCGGCAAACGACAGCAGTAGTTGCGAGCTGGCCATTCTATCCGCGTGGAAAGTTGCTCGAAAGATTATTTGGGAACTTCGATCGGCACCGTACCCTGCGCGGCTTTCTCGGCGCTCAATATCCAGACCAGCCCGCCGACCGCACCGACGATGAAGGATACCGCGCCAAAGAGCAGGGAAATGTTGACGCCCTCGCTGGCCATCAGGCCGGCATAACCGAACGCCAGCCCCATGGTGGCCTCGCGGACGCCCCAGCCGGCAATCGAGATCGGCAGCATGGTGATCAGCATGACGGGCGGAACGAGCTGGAAAATCTGGCTGAACAGCACGGGGGCTTCGATCGATTGCACCACGCACCAGGCGATGACGACGGCGAGCACATGCACCAGCAGCGACAGCACCGCGACTTTCGGGCCATGAACGCGGCCTAACAGCACGCGATTGGCGATGACAGAACAGGCGTGGATGTGATGGGTGCCCCACCAGCGCTTCAGCCATGGCCATGGCAGCCTGCCGAGCAGCAGAAATCCGAGGCCGCCGGCAAGGGCTGCGAAATCGACGAACAAGAGCGCCGACCTGCCGTTGGGATCGGTGATCAGGCGGTAGCTCCAGGGCAGGCTCGCGACGATGATCACCGCGAGCGCGATCAGGCCGATGGCACGGTCGACGAAGATGGAATAGGTCGCGGCCCGCCAGCCGGCGCCGCTGCGGGCCACCAGCCACAGCCTGACCGCGTCGCCGCCGATCGAGGAGGGCAGCGTCTGGTTGAAGAAGGTTCCGATCACGTTGAAGCGCATCGCCTGCCGGGTCGGCAGCGGCGCGCCGCACTCCGCGCTGATCTCGCGCCATCGCAGGACGCCGATGAATATCTGCAGGAACGTCACGGCAATTGCCGCGCCGATCCAGCCCAGGCTCGAAACGTCGATGCGGGCGACGAGTTCGGCGAGGTCGACCTTGCGCAGCGAGAAATACAGGAGCGCCGCCGAGACCAGTATCTTCAACGTCGAAAGCAGGATTCGGCGCATCTCGCCCGTGCTGGGTTTGAGAAAGGGTGCAAAAAGCGATGCGAATTCGGCGCCTTGGTATGGTTTTCGGGCCGATCTGGCAATAGCAGGGCTGCTGGGTGTTGCGGCGGCCTCGGCAAGGCAGGTAAAGAGGCCCGGATAGAGATTTCAGCGCCTTTGAGCAGTGCCTTCCAGGGATACGATGCCCGATCACCCCATATTGGTCACCGGAGCTGCGGGTTTCATCGGCTTCCACGTCGCCCGCCGGCTGCTCGCCGAAGGCCGCGCCGTGGTCGGGCTCGACAATCTCAACGACTATTACGATCCGGCGCTGAAGGCAGCGCGGCTGGACATCCTGCGCGCAGAGCAGGGTTTTGCGTTCGAACAGCTCGATCTCGCCGATCGCGCTTCAATGGAGCGCCTGTTCGCCACACACCGCTTTGCCAGGGTGGTGCATCTCGCGGCACAGGCCGGCGTGCGTCATTCGATCGACCATCCGCATGCCTATGTCGACGCCAATCTCGAGGGCTTCGTCAATGTGCTGGAAGGGTGCCGGCATCATGGATGCGGCCATCTGGTCTATGCATCTTCGTCGTCGGTCTATGGCGCCAATACGAAACTACCATTTTCGGTGGACGACAAAACCGATCATCCGGTCAGCCTCTACGCCGCCACAAAAAAGGCCAATGAGCTGATTGCACATTCCTACAGCCATCTGTACCGGCTTCCGGTGACGGGCTTGCGGTTCTTTACCATCTATGGGCCGTGGGGACGGCCCGATATGGCGATTTTCCTGTTTACCAAAGCGATCGTGGAAGGGACCCCGATCCGGCTCTTTAACCATGGCAGGATGCGGCGCGACTTTACCTATATCGACGATGTGACGCGCGTCGTATTCCAACTGGTCGATCAGGCCCCGCCCGAGGGCGCCGGTGCGCCGGCAAGGATTTACAATGTTGGCAACAATCATCCGGAAGAACTGACCCATGTGGTAGCAGTGCTGGAGCGGGAATTGGGCCGCGCGGCCGTCAAGGAGATGCTGCCGATGCAGCCCGGAGACGTGACGGAGACCTTTGCCGATGTCGCCGAATTGATGCGCGACACCGGTTTCAAGCCGCAGACCTCAATCGAGGATGGGCTTGCCGATTTTGTCGCCTGGTATCGTGACTACTACAGGATTTGAGACGCCGATGAACCGACGAATTATCCCCCTGATCATGTGCGGTGGTGCAGGAACGCGGCTGTGGCCGGCCTCGCGCGAGGTCCACCCGAAGCAGTTCCTGTCCTTGTTCGGGGCGCGCTCGACGTTCCAGGACACGCTGCTGCGGGTCTCTGACGCGACGTTGTTCGAACGGCCCGTCATCATCACCAACAACGCCTATCGCTTCATGGTCCTCGAGCAACTGGCGGAGATCGGGCTGGAAGCCGACGTGCTGCTCGAGCCGATGCGGCGCGATTCCGGCCCCGCGATCGCGGCCGGCGCCGCCTTTGCCGAGACGCGCGACAAGGATGCGATCGTGCTGGCACTGGCCGCCGATCACGTGGTTTCCGACACACCCGCATTCCTCGCCGCCTGCCGCGAAGGGCTGGCTGCGGCGGAAGCCGGGCACATCGTGACGTTCGGCGTGCAGCCCGAACGCGCCGCCACCGAATATGGCTACATCAATCCCGGCGAAATTATTTCCGGCAAGGTCCGCGCGGTCGCGAAGTTCGTCGAGAAGCCGGACCCGGCAACGGCGGCGGGTTATGTCGAGGCCGGCTATCTCTGGAACAGCGGCAACTTCATGTTCCGTGCTGCCGTACTGACGGATGAATATCGCAAGGTCGATGCGCACAGCGTCCAAGCCGTGACCGACGCGGTGGCGAAGGCGGGCGCCGACCTCGGATTCCTCAAGCTCGACGCGGCCGCGTTCGGATCGGCGAAGTCGATCTCGATCGATTATGCCGTCATGGAAAAGACCGCGCGCGCCGCCGTCGTGCCGGTCGCATGCGGCTGGTCCGATGTCGGCTCCTGGCATGCGGTGTGGGAATTGTCCGGCAAGGACGGCGAGGGCAACGCGGCGCGGGGTGCGGCGGTGTTCGAGGATTCCCGCAATTGCAACGTATCGACCGACCGCGCGCTGGTCGCGCTCGAAGGCGTCGACGACCTCGTGGTGGTCGCGACCCAGGACGCCGTGCTGGTGAGCCGTCAAAAGGACGCCAACGGGCTGAAGCGGCTGGTCGCGAAACTGAAGACGGCGGCGCCGCAGGTGACCGAGGACCACATCAAGGTGCATCGTCCCTGGGGCTCCTATCAGTCGGTCGACAATGGCGACCGTCACCAGGTCAAGCGCATCATCGTCAAGCCGGGCGGGCGGCTGTCGCTGCAGAAGCATCATCATCGGTCCGAACACTGGATCGTGGTGCGCGGGACGGCGCAGGTGACCGTCAACGAACTGGTCAAGACCGTGCACGAGAACGAATCGATCTACATCCCGATCGGCGCGGTGCACCGGCTGGAAAATCCCGGCAAGATCCAGCTCGAACTGATCGAGGTCCAGACCGGCAGTTATCTCGGCGAGGACGACATCATCCGCATCGAGGACGACTACCAGCGCAGTTGAGCGGAGACCGTAATTTTACGCGGTCCGGCGGCTGTAACTGTTTAAATCAAAACGTGTCCGAAAACTGCTCGATCGCGTTCGCCACGTCTGTGACGGCATGCTAGAGAACCGCCGGGGACAGTACCGGCGCAGAATCTGCTTGGGGTCGACAAATCATGAGTTCCAAAGGGTCCGCATCTGACGCGAAGACAGATGCAAAACGCGGCTTGCGCGTCGGCGTGGTCGGCGCTGGCGTGATGGGCAGCAACCATGCGCGCGTGCTGGCTGGTCTGCCCGGGGTGACGCTGGTCGGCATCGTCGATCCGCTGCCGGAACACCGCGCGCGCGCCACCGCGCTCGTCGGCTGCCGCGCATTCGCCGAGCTCGACGAACTGTTCGACGAAGGCGTCGACGCCATCACCATCGCGGCGCCGACCCATCTGCATCACGAGATTGCGCTCGCCTGCATCACCCGCAACATCCACATCCTGGTCGAGAAGCCGGTCGCCTCGACGGTGGAGGAGGGGCAGGACATCGTCAACGCGGCGCGCAGCGCCGGCGTGACGCTGATGGTCGGCCATGTCGAGCGTTTCAATCCGGCGGTCGCCGCGATCAAGCAGGCGATCTCGGGCGAGGATATTCTCTCGATCGGCATCACCCGCGTCGGGCCGTTTCCGCCGCGGATGTCCAATGTCGGCGTCGTCATCGATCTGGCCGTGCACGATATCGACCTGATCCGCTGGTTCACCGAATCCGATATCGTCGAGGTGCAGCCGCAGCTTTCCAGCGCGGTCGCCGAGCGCGAGGATATCGCGCTTCTGCAGTTCCGCACCGCCTCGGGCGTGCTCGCCCACATCAACACCAACTGGCTGACGCCGTTCAAGGCGCGCAGCGTCACGGTTGCTACCCGCGGCAAATATGTGATGGGCGATCTCCTGACGCGCCAGGTGACCGAATGCTTCGGCTTCAAGCCCGACGGCAGCTATTCGATGCGGCATCTGCCGGTCGGCCATGACGAACCGCTGCGCGCCGAACTGATCGCGTTCCTCGATGCCGTCCGCACCGGCAATGTGCCGGCGGTTTCCGGCGACGAGGGCGTCGCCAGTCTCGAAATCGCGATCCGCTGCCTCGAGCAGCCCGCCAAGCCCGCGGCCTCCGCCGCGCGCAAGGGACCGCGCCGCATCGCCGGCTGAACCTTAGTTCCGATCCAAGCAAGGCTCCATGAACCAGCACATGCGTCCAGAACCCGTTCCCTTCTATGACCTCGGCTCGCAGCGCCGGCGGCTCGGCACATCGATTGACGAGGCGATCGCGCGTGTGACGAGCCATTGCCTCTTCATCAACGGTCCGGAAGTCGTCGTGCTGGAGAAGGCGTTGGCGGATTTCTGCGGCGCCAAGCATGTCGTGAGCTGCGCGAGCGGCACCGATGCGCTTCTGATGGTTTTGATGGCCATGGAAGTCGGGCCGGGCGATGCCGTGCTGTGTCCGTCGTTCACCTTCTGCGCGACCGGCGAAGCCGTGGCGCTGACCGGCGCGACGCCGGTATTCGTCGATGTCGACGCAGCAACCTACAACATGGATGCCGGCTCGCTCCGGCGTGGCATCGCGACGGCGAAGCAGCACGGCCTGAAGCCCCGCGCGGTGATCCCCGTCGACCTGTTCGGCCAAAGCGCCGACCATGATGCGATCGCCGAAGTCGCGCAGGCCGAGGGCCTGTTCGTGCTCGATGACGCCGCCCAGGGTTTTGGCGCGAGCTACAAGGGCCGCCGGATCGGCTCCTTGGGACTTGCGACCGCGACCAGCTTCTTCCCCACCAAGCCGCTCGGCTGCTTCGGCGATGGTGGCGCCATCTTTACCGATGACGACAAGCTTGCCGAGACGCTGCGCAGCATCCGCGTGCACGGCCAGGGCTCCGACAAATACGACAATGTGCGGCTCGGCTTGACCGGACGTCTCGATACCATGCAGGCGGCGGTCCTGATCGAGAAGTTGAAGATTTTCGAGGACGAGATCGCGGCGCGCAACCGCGTGGCCGAGCGCTATGCGCGCGGTCTCGGCAACCTCGTGACGGTGCCACGACTGGCTTCCGGATGCACCTCGATCTGGGCGCAGTACACCATCCGCCTGCCCAAGGGGACCGATCGCGACGGTTTTGCGGCAGCGCTGAAGGCGCAGGGCATTCCGACGATGGTGTATTATGCGAAATCGATGCATCAGCAGACCGCATACAAGGCTTTCCCGGTGGCCGACGGTGGGCTGCCGGTGAGCGAAAAGCTCTCGGACGATGTCATCAGCCTGCCGATTCACGCCTATCTCGACGAGCCGGCGCAGGATCGCGTCATCGAGGCGGTGCGCGGCGCACTTTCTGCCTGATTTCCTCCTCTCGCGAATATGCGCTAGAAGCGGCGCATGCTCGGACGCATCTTCACCGTCGGCGGTTACACGCTGCTCTCGCGGCTGACCGGTTTCGCGCGCGACATCATGCTCGCCGCCATTCTCGGCGCCGGTCCGGTCGCGGACGCGTTCTTCGTGGCGCTGCGGCTGCCCAATCATTTTCGCGCGATCTTTGCCGAGGGCGCCTTCAACGCCGCCTTCGTGCCGGCCTATGCGCATCTGCACGGCAAGAGCGAAGCGTCGGCAAAACTGTTCGCCGACCGCATCTTCACGCTGCTGTTTGCCGCGCAGGTTCTTCTGCTCGTCGTGGCCTGGTGGTTCATGCCGGAGGTTATCGCTATCCTCGCGCCGGGGTTCAAGGATGATCCGGCGCGCGGTGAGTTGGCGATTTCGCTGACGCGGATCACGTTTCCGTACTTGCTGCTGATCACGCTGGTGACGCTGTATGGCGGCATGCTCAACGTGATGCATCGCTTCGCAAGTGCCGCCGCCGCGCCGATCTTTCTCAATTTGTCGATGATGGCGACGCTGGCGCTGGCCGCATTCTTTCCGGGCGCAGGCTATGCCGCCGCATGGGGGGTGCTGCTCGCCGGCATCCTCGAATTCCTGTTGCTGGCGGGCGATGCGGCAAGGACCGGTATCCTGCCGAAATTCGCTGCGATCGAATTCGACGAAGACGTCCGCGCGTTCTTCCGGGCGCTGGGCCCTGCGACCGTCGGTTCGATGGGAACGCAGATCGCGTTGTTCGCCGACACCATCATCGCGACCTTTCTGCCGGCGGGCGCGCTTTCGGCGCTGTACTACGCCGACCGTCTCAACCAGTTGCCGATCGGCGTGATCGGGATTGCGATCGGCACCGTGCTGTTGCCGGAAATGTCGCGGCGTCTCACCGCGAACGATGTCACCGGCGCATCGGCCGCGCAGCGGCGGGCGTTCGAATTCTCACTGTTGTTTTCGATACCGTTCGTCGCCGCTTTCCTGACCGTGCCCGATGTCATCATGCGCGCGATGTTTGCGCGCGGCGCATTCTCGAAGGCGGATGCCGCGGCGGCGGGCGCCACGCTGGCCGCTTACGCGATCGGCCTCGTTCCGTTCGTGACCATCCGCAGCGCGGTCGCGACCTTCTATGCCCGTCAGGACACCGCGACGCCGGTCAAGGCGGCGCTGACCGGCGTTGCCGTCAACGTGGCGCTGAAGGTCGCGTTGATGGGCGCGCTGGCGCAGATCGGCCTGGCGCTCGCCACCGCCGTCGGAGCCTGGGTCAATCTGTTGCTGGTGCTGTTCTTCGCGGTGCGGGCAGGTTACCTCGAACTCGACCGCGCCTGGATCATTTCGCTCGCCAAGTTCGCGGCGGCCGGTGTCCTGCTCGCCGCCGCGCTTTGGGCCACCGCGCGATTCGCCAGCTTCTATTTCGCGCAGATGCACGTCTTCCGGGACGAGACCGCCTTGTTGCTGCTGATTGTGGCGGGTGCCTTCGTGTACGGGGTTGCGATCCTGCTGCTGTTTGGCAGGGGGTGGCTATTCTCGCTGGTGCGCGATCGGAAATCTGACCGGTAATCGATTGTGAATAAAAGAAAATTTTTGATATGGCGGGTTTGTGATTGTAATCGGGCATTTTTGCAACAAATGCCCAAAAAGCGCCATTTACGGCCGATCTGCGCATGATTGGAGGGCGACTCGGCGTTAGGTTGATCCCAGATTTAATTAAGATTTTTCAAAGAGGGGCTCCCATGCGCGCTTCAGCCTTCAAGGCAATCGCGGCTTCGGCACTGGCTATTATGGCCGCGACTTCGATAGCATCTGCAGCGGACATGGCACCGCGCTACACCAAGGCGCCGCCGCCCATGGTCGAGGTCTGGAACTGGACCGGCTTCTATATCGGCGGCAACGCCGGCTATAGCTGGGGCCGCGCGAACTCGGACGTTTCGTATATCAACACGGCTACCGGTTTGCCGATCGCCCCGCCCGCTGGCTCAATCACCGGCGCCGGTTTCAATATGGATGGCGCCATTGCGGGCGGCCAGATCGGCTACAACTGGCAGAGCGGCAATTGGGTGTATGGTCTGGAAGCCGATGCGCAGTGGTCGGACGAGAAGGGAAGGGGCGTGTTCAACTGCGCCGCGACTGCGACTGGCGGTCCGTGTCTTCCCGGCCTGACGTTCCTCCCCGCGGGCGTGACCGGCACCAGCCTTACGATCGATCAGCATCTCGAGTGGTTCGGTACCGTCCGCGGCAGGGTCGGTATCCTCGCCACTCCCAGGGTTCTGTTCTACGGCACCGGCGGTCTGGCATATGGCTCGTTCAAGACCACTGGCGCGGTGGTTGGCGCTACGCCGGCCGGTGTTACGGTTACTTCGCTTGGTTCGACCAGCGATGTGCGCTTCGGCTGGACGGTCGGCGCCGGCGTCGAAGGCAAGATCACGAACAACTGGAGCGCCAAGCTCGAGTACCTCTATATGGATTTCGACAGCTTCCGGGCCGGAAGCTTCACGCTCGCTCCGGCCAGTGCCATCACCGGAAATGTTGACACGCGCTTCCACGACCACGTCCTGCGCGTCGGCCTGAACTACGCATTCGGCGGCCCGGTGATCGCGAAGTATTGATTCGACGTTATCTTGCTCCCGCAAAATCAAAGCCCCGGCATCGCCGGGGCTTTTTCATTGTGCAAGCGCGAAGAGGGTTGCGGTATGCGGCGATTCCGTTGCGCCGGTGCTGTGGCTATTCGGCCGAAACCGGTTTGCGCTGACGCGCGAACCGCTGCAATATGGAACGCTTCTAGAGCATGGCCCGGAAAAGTGGGTACCGGTTTTCCGAAAAGGCCATGCTCAAACAAAAAAGATGGGGCGGATGACGGTTCCAAGAGGCGTCATCGTGCTCCCTGACAATTGGAGATACGATGGCAGCTCCCATCAAATTCGGCGTCGGTCAAAGCGTTCTCCGCAAGGAAGACGACGCACTGATTCGCGGCAAGGGCCGCTATACCGACGACCATTCGCCACAGCCTGCGATGCACGCGCTGATGCTGCGCTCGCCGCATGCGCATGCGAAATTCGCCATCAACGTCACCAAGGCCCGCGGGATGCCGGGCGTGTCGCTGATTCTGACCGCGGCCGAGGTCGGCGATCTCGGCGACCTGCCGTGCCTGTTCAATCTGGAAACCGACCCCTTCACCGGTCCGCCATACCCGATCCTCGCCAAGGACGAGGTTCGCCATGTCGGCGACGCCGTGGCCTTCGTGGTGGCCGACACCATCGACCAGGCCCGCGATGCGATCGAGGCGATCGACGTCAAATGGACCCCGCTGCCTGCGGTGGCCGGCCTCGTCAACGCCGTCAAGCCGGGCGCGCCGCAGGTCTGGCCCGACAAGCCCGGCAATTTGCTGTTCGACGTGCCGATCGGCGACAAGAAGGCGGCTGAGGCCGCCTTTGCCAAGGCGCACGCGGTCGCCGAAGTGACGATCGTCAATCCGCGCGTCATCACCAACTTCATGGAAACGCGCGCAGCCGTCGCCGAATACGACGCCAAGCGCGATCATTTGACGCTGACGATCGGTAGCCAGGGCAGCCATCGCCTGCGCGAAATCCTGTGCGGCATGGTGCTGAAAATGCCGATGGAGAAGATGCGGGTGATCTGCCCCGACGTCGGCGGCGGCTTCGGCACAAAACTGTTTCCGTATCGCGAATACGCCCTGATTTCGGTTGCCGCGAAAAAGCTGCGCAAGACCATCAAATGGACCGCCGACCGCTCCGATCACTTCATGGGCGACGCGCAGGGCCGCGACAATGTCACCACCGCGAAGATGGCGCTGGCCGAGGACGGCAAGTTCCTGGGCATGGACGTCGACCTGATGGGCGACATGGGCGCCTATCTCTCGACCTTCGGGCCCTACATTCCGCACGGCGGCGCCGGCATGCTGCCCGGGCTCTACGACATCCAGGCCTTCCATTGCCGCGTCCGCACCGTGTTCACCAACACCGTGCCGGTGGATGCCTATCGCGGCGCCGGGCGGCCCGAAGCGGCTTACGTGATCGAACGTCTGGTCGATGCGGCCGCGCGAAAACTCGGGATGACGCCGGATGCGATCCGGCGCAAGAACTTCATTCCGCCGAAGGCGATGCCCTACAAGACTGCGACCGGAAAGGTCTACGATTCCGGCGACTTCACCGCGCACATGAAGCGCGCGATGGAAGTCGCCAACTGGAAGGAGTTTCCCAAGCGCGCCAAGGCGGCGAAGAAGGCCGGCCTGGTGCGCGGCATCGGCATGGCCTGCTATGTCGAGGTCTGCGGCACCATGGGCGAGGAGACCGCCAATGTCGCACTCGATCCCAATGGCGACATCTCGATCCTGATCGGCACCCAGTCGAGCGGGCAGGGGCACCAGACCGCCTACGCGCAACTGGTCGCCGAGCAGTTTGGGGTGCCGCCGGAGCGCGTCCACGTCCTGCAGGGCGACACCGACAAGATCGCCACCGGTCTCGGCACCGGCGGCTCGGCGTCGATCCCGACCGGCGGCGTCAGCGTGGAGCGCGCGACGCGTGACCTCGGGGCCAAGCTGAAGGAGATCGCGGCCGAGGCGCTGGAGACCAGCGCCGGCGACCTCGAGATCAGCAATGGCGTCGTGCGCATCGCCGGCACCGACCGTTCGATCAGCTTCGCGGACCTCGCGAAACGCCCGGGCGTCGATCCGGCGAAACTGAATGCGAGCGCGACGTTTGCGCAGGCCGACGGCACCTACCCGAACGGCACGCATCTGGCCGAAGTCGAGATCGATCCCGCCACCGGCATCATCAAGATCGTCAACTATGTCATCGTCGACGATTTCGGCGTCACGCTCAATCCGCTGCTGCTCGCCGGCCAGGTGCATGGCGGCGCGATGCAGGGCATCGGCCAGGCCTTGATGGAGCAGGCGGTCTACAGCGCAACCGACGGCCAGCTCGTCACCGGCACCTTCATGGACTATGCGATGCCGCGCGCAGCCGACGGCCCGTCATTCCATTTCGAAACCCACAACGTGCCGTGCACGACCAACCCGCTCGGCGTCAAGGGTGCGGGCGAGGCGGGTGCGATCGGCTCCTGTCCAGCGGTGGTCAATGCGATCATCGAGGGCCTGTGGCGCGAGTACCAGATCGATCACATCGACATGCCGGCTACCGCCGAACGGGTCTGGATCGCGATCCGCGAGGCACAACGTCGTCACAATCTCTGACATTTTGTCGCGCATAGGGAATAAAGGCCCATGCGCGGGATTCGGACGAGAGATAGCCGCGACCGCATCAGACGGTCGCGGCGTCGTTTTGGAAACGCTTGCGAGACGGAGAATTTGCGATGAAGCGGATTGTGGTTGCCGTGGGCGCCTTGTTGCTCGCGACCGGTGTCGTGGTTGCACAGCAGGATGTGGCCGTCCAGCAGCAGAACCAGATGAAGTCGCAGGGTAAGGCCATGTACGGCGTCATCCTCAAGATGGTGAAGGGCGAAACGCCCTACGATCAGGCTGCGGTCAATGCCGCCCTCACGGCGCTCGAGGCCGACGTGAGCAAGATTCCCGCCGCCTTCAAGGTGAATCCGAAGGAAGACGTGGTCAATGCGAGCTTTGGATCGTCGCAGAAGATCTGGCAGAACAAGGCCGATTTCGACGCGAAGGTGCCGCCCGTTGTCAAGGCAATCGCGGAAGCCAAGGGAACTGCCAAGGATGCCGCTAGCCTGAAGGTTGCGTTCGACGCCATCCAGGCCAAGTGCACCGACTGCCACGAGACCTATCGCGTCAAGCTCAAGTGATTGCTGAGCGTGTAACGCCAAGGGCGGCCGCATTGACGCGTCCACCCGTCGTTCAGGAGCCGCGCAGCAGGCTTACTTCGTTACCTGACCGCGGATTTCGCCGCCCGGATTGGCCGCGGTGTGAATGTTGATGTAGTACTTGCCGGCCACAAGATCCGCGGCCTGCGCATCGGTCAACGTCGCGCTGCCCTCGACCGGGCTCGACGTCGCATTCGGAATAGCGATGGCGACGCCGGCATTCTTGCCGGCTTCGGCAGGGCCGTGGAAATGCGCCGCGGTGGCAGGACCGGACAGGCCGGAATAGGTGAGCTTCCAGCTCAGCTTCTTGCTGGCGGCATCGTAGTCGATGTCGGCTGAGCCGGTGGCTGCGCTGGTGTTCGCCGGCACTTCCGCCTTGCCGTCGAGCTTCGCTTTCATTTTTTCGGCCAGGGCGGGCCCGGCAAAAGCAATCGCTGCCCCCAGCGTCAGCGTGACAAGCATGGTCTTGTTCGTCATGGTGTTTCTCCCTGTTGACGTCAAACGGCCGTGTCCAGCCTCAAAACAACGACTTCCCGGATTTATTCCCGAAACGACAACGAACGCTCCGAAATTTCGTGGAAGCCCATGGCGCAAAGTGCGTTCATACTGATCTGATCGCTGAATTAAGACGGTTGGAATTGCGAAGCTTGATAACGGATCGGTGAATGCTGCGACGAATTCTCCTTGGCTTGATTTTGGCTGGTGCCGCCGGCGCCGGCATCTTCTGGTGGCTGACGATTCCTGCGGTCGTTGCTCCGGCTTCGCTCGCGGCTTACACGCCGAACCTCGCCAATGGCGTCACAACGTTCAATGCCGGCGGCTGTTCCTCCTGCCATGCCGTTCCCAACCAACCCGATCGGCTGAAGCTGGGCGGCGGGCTTGCAATGCCGTCGCCGTTCGGGACGTTTTACGTCCCCAACATTTCTTCCGATCCCACATACGGTATCGGCCGCTGGAGCGAAGCCGATTTCGTTACCGCACTGCTCAAGGGGACGTCGCCGGACGGCCAGCATTATTTTCCGGCCTTTCCATATGCGTCCTATCAGCATGCGACGGTCGAGAACATCCGCGATCTCTTCGCCTATCTGAAGACGCTGGCGCCGGTGACCGGCAGGCCGCGCGACCACGACGTGCCGTTTCCATTCAACATCCGCCGCAATGTCGGTATCTGGAAATGGCTGTTCATGGACGGCAAGCCTTACTCGGCGGATGCCTCACATGCGGCGCCATGGAATCGCGGTGCTTATCTCGTCAACGGTCTGGGCCATTGCGCCGAGTGCCACAGCCCGCGCAACTCCCTCGGCGGTATCGTCGAGGCGCAGCGCTTCGCGGGCGGGCCCAATCCGGAAGGTGAGGGCTGGGTGCCCAACATCACCCAGAAGGGATTGGCGGAGTGGAGCGCAAAGGACATCGCCTACTTCCTGGAAACCGGGCAAACGCCTGACGGTGACACCGCTGGCGGATCGATGGCGCGCGTGATCAGGAACACGTCCCAATTGCCGCCGGAGGATCGCGCCGCGATGGCGGAATATCTGAAGTCGCTGTCGCCGGTCGATGGACCGCCGCGGCCAAAGAAGAAGGCCAAGGACGCCGAGAAGTCATGACCGGCGCGTTGCCGCCGGCGATCAGGGCGTCAAGGCTGCGGTGATCGGCACTCGCCTTTCTGGCGTCGCAGGGGGCGCAGGAGGCAGGATCGCCAGCGGCTTGCGCGGCGCGGGCGTGGCGACCCTGGCCCGCCGCGAATCCGTGGTCGGAGCCGGCCTGGGTGGCGCGAGAGCGGCGAACGGATCGAAATCGCCGACGCGATACAGGACGATGCCGCGATCGAAATTGGCGGTTGCGAAGCGCGGGTAGTATTGAATCGCCAGATTGTATGAGACGAACCCCGGGACCGGTTCGAAACGACCGATGGCCGCGGCGTTTGCCTCTTTCGCGGCGGGCGCAACCGCCGATGTCACGGCGGCGCCGACGGTCGATGCGTCCGCGACGCGCTGGACGTGCGGTTCATCCGAAACGGTGACGTCGGGATGCAACGCTGCGACGACCTGCGCTTCGCCGATGGTCCTGTCGGTCGCGATTTCCGCCGCGCCGGGCGGTTTTGAAAACAGTCCGAACAGGACGTAGCCGCCGACCAGCACTGCCGAAATGATCGTTGCCGCCATCGTATTGGAGGCCACCTTGCGCACGGTTTCGTAGGTCTGCACGGCCTTCGCGGCGGCCGGCGGCTGGAGTGCAATGGCGAGCAGTTGATCATAGGTCGTGCGCTGCTCGGTATCGGTGAGGATGTCGTAGGCGCGCACCAGTTCCCTGAACCTCAGGGCAGCATCGGGATTGTCGGGATTGATATCGGGATGAGTAGCCTTCGCGGCCTTGCGGAATGCCGTCCGCAGTTCCTCGGCGTCATCACTCGGAAGCGCCCCGAGCAAATCGTATAGCGTCCCCATGGTGGTACTCGCGACTGTTTCCCCCTCGGAACGTCCCCCGCCACGGAGCCCTCCGATTGACGACGCCCTAGCTAATCAAAAATATATGGGCGGTAGAATGATGCTCTTATGGCAAAAGCGTGCCATGGTTAACCTCGTTAACCATCTGTTGCAGCGAAACCGTGCGATTTGGGGTGGCAGGCGACCGCGGAGGTCCTCCAGCGGCGGTCCCTCCATCAGGACGCGGCCTAATCCGCCAGCCTCGGTATTCCCAGCTCGTCGGCGACCCGGTCCAGTCCGCGCAGCAGCGCAGGCGGGACCGGAATTCCAAGGCTGGTCCGCCTGAGGCGTGTTTCATGGCTGCGTTCGCCGGGCACCCGAATGCGGTCCACCCCTGGCATGCGCCGGCTGTTGCGGAAGTCGCGCACCAGCGCATCGACGCTTCGCTTGAAGATGGCAACGTCGCCGAAGGCTGAGATGTTGATCGCGGCGATCGCCTGTCCGGTGTTGGTGACGCTGTCGTCGTCGTGATTGAAGTCGATCACGTCGCGGCCCATCGCGGCGCCGCCGAGCGTGCCTGCGAGCAGGCCGATGATCATCGCCAAGCCGTACCCCTTGTATCCGGCCTCCATGCCGCCGAGCGGCAGCAGCATGCCTTCGTCGGCGCGCTTCGGGTCGGTCAGCGGCTTGCCTTCGCGGTCGATCATCCAGCCTTCCGGCATGGTCTCGCCGCGCAACGCCTTGGTTTTCACCTTGCCGTAGGCGGCGACCGTCGTCGCCATGTCGAGCACGATCGGGTTTTCGTCGCCGGCCGGAATGGCCGCCGCGATCGGATTGGTCGACAGCAGCATGTCGAGGCCGCCCCAGGGCGGAAGGTGATTGGCGTTGCCGACCGCGAAGTAGAGCCCGATCATGTCATGGGCGAGCGGCATCGTGGCGTAGAGCGAGGCGGGGCCGGCGTGGTTTGAGAACTGCGAGTTGACCCAGCCTATTCCGCTGCTGCGCGCCTTTTCGATCGCCATCCCGGCCGCGCGTTTCATCACGAGGTGGCCCATGCCGTTGTCGCCGTTCAGGACGGCGGTGCCGGCGTGCTCGTGCACGACATGGATGTTCGGCCGGACGTTGAAGCCGCCGGCCTTGATCCGCCTGACATATTGCGGCAACCGGCTGACGCCGTGCCCGTCCGACCCCTGCAGGTCGGCCGCCGCCATCAGGGCCGCGACCGTTGCAGCATCGGCGTCGGGCAAGCCCACCGCGGTGAGCGCTTGCTGAATGAAGGCCTTCAGCCGGTCAAAGGTAACTGTTGTCTCGGACAGGACGGGCGCTCCCTGAGGCCCGCGGGCGTGGCCGCGGCGGGCAAGTCGACGGTGATGGCGGGCAGGCGGCGCCTGCCGTTGCTAGCCCGTGCCGAACGCCTTGAAAGTGATGATGGTGTGGGTGTCCTGGATGCCGGGAATTACCTGCACCTTCTCGTTGACGAAATGGCCGATGTCGGTGTCGTTATCGACGTAGAATTTGACCAGCAGATCGTAGTCGCCGGCGGTGGAATAGATCTCCGAGGCGATCTCGGCCTCGGCGAGCGCATTGGCGACGGCATAGGACTGGCCGAGCTTGCATTTGAACTGGACGAAGAAGGGAACCATCGCTGTCGTCTCCAAAAATATTGGCCTCAATAGGCCAAAAACCGCAGGGGATGGCAAGCCGGCTTGCCGCCTCTGCCGTGCCGCGGTAGGACAATTCATGGCCCCCATCACACGATTTGCACGAGACTTTTGATGACGACGCCGATCGCGCTCACCATCGCCGGCTCGGATTCCTCAGGGGGAGCGGGCATCCAGGCCGACCTCAAGACGTTTGCCGCGCTCGGCGTCTACGGCGCCTCCGTGATCACGGCGCTGACCGCGCAGAACACCACCGGCGTCAGTGGCATCCACCAGGTGCCGGCGGAGTTCGTGACCGCGCAGATCGACGCGGTGTTTTCCGATCTCGCGATCGGCGCGGTCAAGATCGGCATGGTGGCGCACCCGCCGGTGATCGACGCCATCGTCGCGGGGCTCAAGCGCTGGTCGCCGAAGCATGTCGTGCTCGATCCCGTGATGGTCGCAACCTCGGGCGACCGGCTGCTCGCGGCAGAGGCTGTCGACGCGCTGCGGACCAGGCTCATTCCGCTGGCGTCGGTGATCACGCCCAATTTGCCGGAAGCCGCTGATCTGCTCGACGAAGGCGTAGCGGCGGACGAAGCCACGGCTGAAAAACAGGGCAGGCGATTGCTGGCGCTTGGTTGCAAGACGGTGCTGATCAAGGGCGGCCACGGCGAGGGCGCCGAGAGCATCGACTATCTGGTCGATTCCTCCGGTGTCACCGCACTCGCCGCGCCGCGCATCGCTACAAAAAATACCCACGGCACCGGCTGCTCGCTCTCCTCAGCGATTGCCGCGGGACTGGCGAAGGGCGATGGCATGGATACGGCCGTGCGTAACGCCAAGGCTTGGGTCAGCGCCGCGATTGCGGCGGCGGACCGTTTCAGCGTCGGCCATGGCCACGGCCCGATCCATCATTTTCATAAATTTTACTAACCGTCGTCTCCGCCCGGTGCGATCCATACGCAGCGGCTCACCCGTTGAATACGGGATGGCTAATCTCCACGGATAATTGGTCCTGGCGGTGATGGGTTCACGCGCAATTGCGCACAAGCAGGGACAACGTCGAGACGTTGCCTCTCCGGTGTCGCCTGCCTGTCGCATCGCGCTGCTATCCGCAAGTTGTGGGGCGCGGCATTGATTCTCATGGGTTATCGCGGCGTGAACAAGTCATCGCCCTGTCACAAAAATCTGTCAGGTGAGCAGGTATGGGCAGTGACTCCTTGAGTGAAGAGAGCCCCGAACGGCGCTTTCGCACCTTGTTTATCTCCGACGTCCATCTCGGAGCCCGCGGCTCGCAAGCCGATCGATTGCTGGACTTCCTCAAGAGCCATGACGCCGACACCATCTACCTCGTCGGCGATATCGTCGATGGCTGGGCGCTGAAGTCGAGCTGGTACTGGCCGCAATCGCACAACGACTTCGTGCAGAAGATGCTGCGCAAGGCGCGCAAGGGCGCCAAGGTCATCTACGTGCCGGGCAATCACGACGAGTTCCTGCGCAACTATTACGGCACGCATTTCGGCGGCATCGACGTGGTTGAAAACACCATTCATGAGGGCGCCGACGGCAAGCGCTATCTCGTCATCCACGGCGACATCTTCGATCTCGTGGTGCAGAATGCGCGCTGGCTCGCCCATCTCGGCGACAAGGCCTACGACTTCGCCATTCAGATGAACCGGCTCGTCAATTTCTTCCGGCGCATGTTCGGCGTGCCCTATTGGTCGCTGTCGCAATGGGCCAAGCTGAAGGTCAAGAACGCGGTGAACTATATCGGCGCGTTCGAAAAGACCTTGGCCGGCGAGGCGCGGCGGCACGGCGCCGACGGCGTGATCTGCGGCCACATCCACTACGCCACCATCCGCGACGAGCACGGCATCCGCTACATGAATTGCGGCGACTGGGTGGAAAGCTGCACCGCGCTCGCCGAGCACGAGGATGGGCGGTTCGAGATCATCACCTGGACCGATCCGCAGCGAAGGGCTGCGCCCGTTCCCCGCGTCGCGGCACGCGCCGCATGACGCATATCCTGGTCGCGACCGATGCGTGGCATCCCCAGGTCAACGGGGTGGTTCGCACGCTGACCATGATGGCAGAGGCGGTCAAGGGATTTGGCGTCGAGGTGAGTTTCCTGACCCCGCAATCGTTTCGCACTTTTGCGATGCCGAGCTATCCCGATCTGCGGCTGGCGCTGCCGTACCCGGCAAAAATCGCAAAGCTGATCGAGGCGGCAAAGCCCGACGGCATTCATATCGCGACCGAGGGTCCGATCGGGCTCCTGGTGCGGCGCTATTGCCGCAAGCATGGCGTGCCGTTCACCACGAGTTTTCATACCCGCTTTCCCGAATATGTTTCGGCGCGTTCGCCGATCCCGGAATCATGGGTGTGGTGGGCGCTGCGCGCCTTCCATCAGCCGAGCCAGGCGGTAATGGCGGCAACGCCGGCGCTGGCGGCCGAATTGCGCATGCGCGGCTTCCGCAACGTGGTGCTGTGGTCGCGTGGCGTCGATACCTCGCTGTTTCATCCGCGCAGCGTCGATCTCTGCCTGCCGATGCCGGTATATCTCAGCGTCGGACGCCTCGCGGTCGAAAAGAATCTCGAGGCCTTCCTCGACCTCGATCTGCCCGGCACCAAACTCATCGTCGGCGACGGGCCGGCCCGCGCGGCGCTGGAGCGGAAATATCCGGATGCCGTGTTCCTGGGCGCAAGGCACGGCGAGGAATTGGCCGAAATCTACGCGGCCTCCGATATCTTCGTATTTCCCAGCAGGACCGACACGTTTGGCCTGGTGCTGCTGGAGGCGCTGGCCAGCGGCTTGCCGGTCGCCGCCTTTCCGGTCACCGGTCCGCGCGATGTGATCGGCTCGGCGCCGGTCGGCGTCCTGGACGAAGACCTGCGTGCGGCCTGCCTGGAGGCGCTGCAGGTTTCGCAGGAAGATTGCGTCGAATTCGCCACCGGCTACAGCTGGCAGGCCTCCGCGCGGGTCTTTGTCGAGCATGCCCTGAATGTCCGCTCCGACCCGCCGGAAGGCGAGGTGGCCGAATTTGGCGCGGAAGATCCGCATTTCGCCGCCTGAGTTCACGGGTAACGCCTGAATTCACGGTAAATCGTCTTGCCCGCCCGTCGGCGACCGCGATACAAATGATGGATGCCTGAACCTATCCAAAATCCACCCATTGGCGCCGCCGACATCGAGGCCGCCGCCAAGGTGGTCGCACCCTTTGCGGTGCGGACCCCGCTGTTGTCGTTCCCCGTTCTCAATGAACGCGTCGGGACCAAAGTTTTCCTGAAGCCCGAAATGCTGCAGCGGACCGGATCGTTCAAGTTCCGTGGCGCCTTCAACAAGCTGGCCTCGATCCCGCAGGACAGACGTAGCGGCGGGGTGGTCGCGTTCTCCTCCGGCAACCACGCGCAGGGCGTGGCGGCGGCGGCGCAAATTCTCAGCATGCAGGCCACCATCGTGATGCCTGCGGACTCTCCCATCACCAAGCGCGAGCGCACCAAGGGCTATGGCGCCGAGGTGGTGCTCTACGACCGCGACAAGGAAGACCGCGAAGCCATCGCCAACGGCATTGCTCAAAAGCGCGGCGCGACGCTGGTGCGTCCCTATGACGATCCCTTTGTGATCGCCGGACAAGGCACCGCGGGCCGCGAGATCGCCGAGGACATGACCGCGCTCGGGCTCGTCCCCGATATCGTGGTGGCGCCGGCATCGGGCGGCGGACTGATCGCCGGCGTTGCGACCGCGGTGAAGGCAAAATTTCCGCAAGCACAAATAATCGTCGCCGAGCCCAAGGACTATGACGATCATGGCCTGTCGTTGCGCGCGGGCCATCGCGAGGCCCATCACGCCGCCGGCCGTACCATCTGCGATGCGCTGATGGCGGCGATGCCGGGCGAGCTCACCTTCTCGATCAACAGCAAGCTGCTGGCGAATGGCGTGATCGCATCCGACGAGGAAGTCGGTGCGGCGGTCGCTTTTGCCTATCGGGAATTGAAGCTGGTGGTCGAACCCGGCGGCGCCGTCGGCCTCGCCGCACTTTTGGCCGGCCGCATCGATGCGAGGGGCAAGAACGTCGTCATCGTGCTCTCCGGCGGCAATGTCGACGCGGACCTGTTCGCCAAGCTGGTCGCCTGATCATCCCGTCTCAAACGAAAACCGGGCAAAGCGTGTGCTCTGCCCGGTTTTACATTGTTTGAAGCTCTCCCGTCAGTGCCGCCTGAAGCCGCCACCACCGAACGAGCCACCGCCAAACGAATGGCCACCGCCGAACGAACTGCGGGCGAATGAACTGCGGGACGGGCCTCCGAAGCGCTGGCTGAAGCCTCCGCCGCCCATGCGGCCGCCGAAATGACGTGGGCCGCTGTTGAACATGTGCTTGTTGCTGCCCTGCATTGGATTGTTGTTCATCCTGCCCGACATTCTCGAGAACTTGCCGGTGTTGCCGGAATTTGCGTTGAGCTTGCCAGTCATTTTGCCGTTGTTGCCGAAATTGCCCGGCTTGACTGGCGTCATGCCTTTCGCCGGCATCGTTACGATCTTCGACGACGGGGACATGTTGGCGTGAGCGCCAAAATGACCCGGTGTGTGGCCGAAGTTGCCCGGCTTGTACAGCGGCGACTGCTTCGCCAGATGCGTGAACTGCATCAGCGGCACGGCCTTCGGCGCACCGTACAGTTTCAGCGCGGCCGGGGCGTAGAGACTGTTGGAATAATTTTCATGGAACGTCTTGTAGGCAAAGGGTGAGTTCGCAAGCACCGCCTTGTGCCATGCCTTTGCGACCTTCAAATTATAAAGCAGCACGCGGATATCGTCGCACAGCGGATCGTGCGGATAGAGCCGGATAAACTCCTCGTAATTTTCGGGAGAGCCTTCGGACACCACGTAGTCGTAGGCCTGCCGTACCGAACGCGAGGGCAGGTTCGCCGCCATCTGCAGGATCGGGCGGCGATCCGGCTCACGGCCCGCGGCAACCGCCGTATCGCCGAAGAAATAGAAATCGGAGGTCAGCGACGAACTTTCCCACGGCGTCTGACGGCCCTTGGTCGCGTTGTTCACCTCGAGCCGGACGCGCTTGAACAATTGCTCGATCGGCAGGTTCGGTTCGCGCGCGATATTGAGAAATGCGGACGTATAAGGGCTGTGGTTGCCGTCGCCATCCTGGGCTTCCATGCCCGGTGCGGTCGAGTAGCCGACGATCGATCCGTTCGGCGCATCGACGATGGCCAGGCCCCGCCCGGTGTCGTTGACCTCCGGGAACGGATTGTTGCGGCAGGCGTCGAGCACGACGATGCGCATCCGGCTTGAAATGGAGTCCAGCGTGCCCATCAAATCGACCAGTCGCAGCGAATTGCCGTCGAGATCGTACGACGACGAGATTTTTGCATCGACCGGAAGCAGATAGTTCTCACCTTCGACCTGCACGCCGTGACCGGCGTAGTAGATCATGGCGACAGTGCCGGGGCCGCGCTCGGCGACCTTGGCGGTAAAGTCCTGCACGACCCTGACCATGTCTTTGCGTGTCAGGTCGGTCGCCTGGGTGACTTCGAAGCCCGCCGAGTTCAAAAGTTGCGACATCGACTGCGCGTCGTTGCCGGGATTGGCGAGCTTCGGCGCGGTCTGGTAATTCGAATTGCCGATGACAAGCGCAATGCGCTGGTCCGTCGGCGGTGGCGCCTGCATGCCGTTGCGGATGTCGGCATTGGGAGCTTCGGCAAAGGCGGCGCCGGTGCTGAAGCTCAACAGGCTTGCCAGGAGACCGGCGCGCAATAATGTTGACTTAAAACGGGACATGGCAGCGTTCCTCAAATGAAATCTCGTCGCGGGATTCGCTGTGGGAACGCTAGATCGCATCAGCACGGCAGTACGTGACGCCGGTCACGCATATTGCCAGCGGAATGCCGCTCTTGCAGCGACGTGAGGTAGCTGACAATCTCGGATTGCGGGAAGGTCGAAGGAACCCAACATGGGGTAAGCTTCGGGCTAAACATTACGACGGGAATCATCGCGGCGGTGCTGGTCATCGCGGCGTTGGCGGAGGCGAGCAGGGTATTCGCGCCGCTTGCGGCGGCCATTTTCATCATCGCCATCGTGTGGCCGGTCCAGAGGCAGCTGCAGTCGTGGATGCCAAAGCTCGTCGCGCTGGCGATCACCATCGTCGTCACGGTGGCGATCTGTCTCGGCTTTGCTTCCCTCGCGGCCTGGGGATTTGGCCGCGTCGGACGATCGCTGGTCGCGGAATTGCCACGGTACCAGGCCCTCTATTCGGCGATGGTGACCTGGCTGGACGGCCACGGCGTCTCGGTCGCAGGGCTGTGGGCCGAACATTTCAACGTCGGCTGGCTGGTGCGCGCGACGCAGTATGTCACCGGGCGCGTCAATACCACGCTCAGCTTCTGGGTGATTGCGCTGATTTACGTCATGCTGGGACTGCTCGAAGTCGACAATGTCAGGCAGAAGATCGAGCGGCTGGATAACCGTACCGCGGCACGCGTGCTGCTGGACGGCAGCGCCGCGACCGCGGCGAAGTTTCGAAGATACCTGCTGGTGCGAACGAAGATGAGCGCGGTGACCGGCGTGCTGGTCGGCGCTTTCGCAGGCGTTACCGGCCTGCCATTCGCATTCGAGTGGGGCGTGATTGCCTTCGTGCTCAACTATATCCCGTTCATCGGGCCGTTCGTCGCGACGCTGTTTCCGACCTTGCTGGCGATGACGCAGTTCGAGAGCTGGCCGGCTGTGCTCGGCGTCTTCGTCTGCCTGAACGTCATTCAGTTCGTGGTCGGCAGCTACATCGAGCCGCGGGTGGCCGGCACCATGCTGTCGATCTCGCCCGTCGTCGTGCTGTTCTCGATCTTCTTCTGGACGTTCCTGTGGGGCCTGTTCGGGACCTTCATCGGCGTGCCGATCGGGCTTGCAATCCTGACCTTCTGCGCCGCGCACCCGTCCAGCCGCTGGATCGCCGATCTGTTCGGCGGACCGGATCCGGCCAAGGCCGGCAAGTCTTAGGATTCCTTCTCGCCGACAATTTCCACGCGCTCCGGCGGCAGCAGGCCAAGCTGACCGTCCGGGCCGGCCGTGAGCGTGTGAATGTAGAAATACGTCGTCGCATCATCGGTTGCATTCATTACAGGCGAGGGGGCGGAGATGATTTTCAAGGGGCCGCATGCGCCGATCCAGTCGATGTGCCGGTGGCCATGCATCACGACCGCGCGATCCGCCAATGCTTCCAGTCGTCGGACGAACCAACTGCCGTTGATCAATGCCGTCCCGACGCGCTCGGAAAACGCCTTCACCGGCATCGGATACTCCACCACATGGTGGTGCAAGGCAACAATCCACCGCGCCCTCGGAAAATGTGCGGCGGCGCTTTCGAAGCGACGTGTCTGTTCAAGGGACACCAGTCCGAGCGCGTTGGTGAAGGAGAAGTGGGTTTCTGCATTGGAGTTCAGGATCGCTATTCCGAGGCCGTCATCGGTGTCGGGCGGCAGGATCATCGGAAACAGGTCGTCGAAGAGCCGGCGCAACGTCGCAGCACGGCGCAGGCCGCCGCGCGCGGCAAGCGCCACGATCGTATCGCGGTGCGGCGCCAGCGCTTGATGCAGCGTCGCGCTTGGCTTTCCGTCGGCATCGACGACGTGCACGCGATCGCCTTGCACGGCTGCGAGTGCCGACAGGGTACGAATTTGCCGTAACCGCTTGTTCGGGCTGAATGGCAAATCGAGCCGGGCCGGATTGGCGCGGTCGACGATGTTGACGTCGTGATTGCCCGGCAGCAGGAACGTGCGCGCGGCAAGTTCCGGATGAAGCGCCATGGCGTCGAGGAATGCGGCCCATTCGCTGGCGCGGCCGGCGTCGGTCATGTCGCCGGTGACCAGGATGTGATCGAGCGGCTCGATCGCGTGAATGGCGGCGAGATGCGTCAGGAGCCGCCCGAGCCGGCCGTTGCCGCGCGGACCCGCCCGTCCGCTCTCGATGCGAAAGCCATATTGTTCGCCGATCACGTGCAGGTCCGACAGATGCGCCACGCGCCAGCTACGGCCTCCGGCGGGCGTGGCATCGAAGGCGGCGAGATCGACGGGTTGCGGCATGCTGGCATCCGCAAATCCCCAAAACAGCGACGCGGCCGCCAGATAGGCCGACAGCAGCACGACGGCATTGGCGAGCGTCGGCACGGCGAGGCGATGCAGCAATACCAGGTCGTTCCAGCCGCCTGTCCAGCGCGAGGCAGGCCAGGCCGCAAGCGCGATCAGCACCGCGCAGGTCGACAGCATGACGGCGGCGCCGACCGAATTGGCGCTGCGCAGCCGCGCCCGACCGGCGCGGGTCAGGCTCTTGCCCCACATCCGCTCCGTCAAATGACGCAGCGCCTCGCGGGCGAACGCGTAGCCGGGCTGCACGGCGAGCGCGTTGAGGGACCAGAAACTGGTCTCGGCAATCCGAAACAGCGGCCGCCATCCGATCCAGCCCAGCGCGACGATCGCGACCAAAGCGAGAGACGTGCCGATCCCGGTCAGTGCGGCAAAACGTTCCGACAATTTCGAAAACCAGGCGGACGCCAGCAACGGCGCCAGGCCCAGCAGCACTGCCGGCAACAGCAGCAACACCGTCCAGGCGAACAGCAGCTTCGGCAGACTGATTTCGACGAGCAGGCTTCCGGCGATCGCAAGCAGCGACCGCTGCCCGGGACTGGCGGCATCGTCCTCGATATCGCCGTGGCGCGGATCGATCAGCATTCGCTCTTCCATGCCGATCGGCCCGCGCTCCACAGTCGACCCTACCTCGGTTGGCCGCAGCGACTTAGGCGACGTTCGTTTTGGGCGCTGCCTGCTCGGTCGTCGCCTTCGCGAGCGCGTCGCGAAGTTGCTGCTCTTTGGTATCGTCCAGCGATGTCTTGAGCACGGTGCCTCCCGCGTCCTGAATCTCCCGCAGCACCTTGTCAGGCGTCATGTTCTTGATGAGCACGAACAGCGCGGCATTACCGGGCTGCAGTTTCCCCGAGAGGTCCTTCATGAAAGCGTCATCGAGGCCGTAGTCGGATAGTGCACCGCCGAGCGCGCCGGACGCCGCGCCGAGGGCAACACCGAGTATAGGATTGAGGAAGATCACGCCGATCAAAAGCCCCCAGAAGCTGCCGGATACGGCGCCCACCGCCGTCGTATTGACGAGCTGGTTCAGCTTGACGGGGCCGGCCTCCGTCTTCACGGCAATCACGGCATCGCTGATCGTGATCAGATATTCCTTCTGCAGCTTGAACAGGCGCTGCCGCACTTCTTCGGCCTTTGCTTCGGATGGATAGATGATCGCGACTAGATCTGACATCTCCGTATCCTCCAACTCGATATGATGGATGGGCCTCGTTGTTGACGGGTCAAACTCCTCCGGCCGAGCAGCGCGCAACGTCGGTGCTGGCGAATCCGTCGGCGGCGAACGACCCGGCAAGGAGCCGTCGATTTGTCGATAGCAAGCAGCCGGGTCGCTCGATGGCCGCGCGGCTCGCCGGTACGCTATCACAGCCTGCGGGCAAACGCATCACGGTTCGCTGATCGCGCTCGTCAAACCCTGACAGCGCCCGGTCAAATTGGCTTCTAATTCGCCGGGGTTTGTCGATGCATCATCATCAGCGTCGCACGATTTGTTACAAAATTTTGTAGCGGAACACACCCGCCGCAAGCTGAAGCGGTCGTCAAAGATCGTTTCTCGGCGTGGAACCCGTATGTTGTTGAGCGGCCCGACAATCTCCAAGGACGATCTCGAAGGGAGATCATTCCAGCCGTTCGGAGGGTCCAGTGGACTTTCCCTCGATCGCAGAACCGGCAGAGCGGCCATACATCTCGACGGGACATCTGCCCAAACCCGAGACGGTGCAGAAGCTGGTGTCCGATGCGCGCCGGCGTTTCAAATTGAATGGCGACGGACATAATTCACAGGTCTATCCAGCGCTCGCGCGGGTTCCCGGAGAGCTGTTCGGAATCTGTGTGGCCGGCACCAGCGGTCGCCTCTATGACGCCGGAGACACCGAGTACAAGTTCTCGATCATGAGCGTGTCGAAGCCGTTCGTGTTCGTGCTGGTGTGCGAGACGCTCGGCCCCGAGGAGGCGCGCGCGAGACTGGGTGCGAACGCCACCGGATTGCCGTTCAACTCGCTTGCCGCCATCGAGCAGGGCGGCGGCCGCACCAATCCGATGGTCAATGGCGTGCCGCCGACGACGGTCGCCACCGGCATCGTGGCCTATTCGATGCTGGTGGCCGGCTTCGTCATGCTGGGCGCCAAGCTCGCGCAACGGTTCGGCGCGCTGCAGGTTTTCCGCTTCGCGGTCGTCCTGTTCTGCGCATCGCAGATATTGATGACGTTCAGCCTCACGGCAACGTTGATGATCACCGCACAGGCGCTTTGTGGTGCGGCGGGCGCGGTCATCGTGCCGTCTCTGGTGGCGCTGATTGCCGAGAACTACACGGGTGTCGTGCGCAACGCTGAAGATCGGGCTCCTGATCATGGCCGGCCTTGCGTTGCTGGCGATCATCCCGGCCGGCCGGCTTCCGAACTACCTGCCGGGCGAGATTCCGAGCGATGCGCCGACCGGTAGCCGATTGAGAACGAACTGAAATACGAAGAGCGAGGTGAGGGACATCCCGGCAAGGAGAACAACAATGGATGCAGTCGACCGCCGCACGGCGCTGCGGAATCTTCTTTGCGGTGTTGTCGCCGCAGGATTGGGCGGGCGCTTTCGAGGTCGTCCACGCGTTCTGGACCAGGGGATGGGGCGGATTTATCTGGCAGGGGCTTCTCGGCGTCCTGTACATCGCATTCGGTGTGGTGCTGGTGAGCCAGCCGGTCGCCAGTGCCCTGATCCTCACCTACATCCTTGGCTTGCCGCTGCTGCTGATTTCTGGTTTCGTTCGCATCCTGCTCGGCATCTGCCACTGGCGACAAACGGGCTGGATCATGCTACCTTATCGCAAATATTTGGCGTCCTGGCCGGTCTGGTGATCCTGACGGGATTCCCGATGACTGGATTGTGGGTCCTTGGATTCGTCCTCGGCGTCGACTTGATATCCCACGGGATCGGGTGGCGAGCTTACGCGTGGCTGCCGACGGCCAGAACAGTGAGCAGCACGTAGCAAGCCTTCGGATTCCGGAGGGCAGGCAGGTTTGCCGAGCCCGGTACGATGTCGCGGAAACATTCCGTGACATCGCTCCTTGCGACGAATGTTTTGCTTCTTGCTGAACCGAGTGTCACTCAGAGGGGGGCCTCACGTGTCCTTAAGAGAATGGGCCGGCGTCACCAAAGTCCTGGCAGTCGTTACAACGACGGCGTTGAGCCTCACCGTGGCACGGCTCCCTGCGCAGGCCCAGCAAGGCGCGGCGGTCCTGTTTCAAAACGTGCGCGTCTTCGATGGCAGGAGCGACACGCTTTCAGCGTCGTCCAATGTCCTGGTCAGGGGCAACAAGATCGAGAAAATCTCGCCCGCCGCGATCGCGGCAGACGCCGCGCAGACGGTCGTCATCGACGGCGCAGGGCGCGTACTGATGCCCGGCCTGATCGACGCGCACTGGCATGCGATGTTGATCCGCCCAACGCCGGCGGCCGCCATAGCAGGCGACATCGGCTACAACAATCTTCTTGCGGCTGCGGAAGCGACCGACACGCTCATGCGAGGCTTCACCACTGTTCGCGACGTCGGCGGGCCAAGCTTCGGACTCAAGCAAGCCATTGATGATGGCCTCGTCTCCGGCCCTCGCATCTACCCGTCCGGCGCCATGATCACGGTCACCAGCGGCCATGGCGACTTCCGGCAGCGTTCCGAACTGCCAAGAACGATCGGCGGCATGCTCTCCCGCATGGAGCAGATCGGCGGCAGTATGGTCGCGGATAGTCCCGACGAGGTGCGCGTGCGCGTGCGCGAGCAACTCATGCAGGGGGCGTCCCAGATCAAGTTGACGGCGGGCGGCGGGGTGTCATCGCCCTTCAGTCCGATCGATGTCGTCACCTTCACCGAGCCCGAACTGCGAGCCGCGGTCGAAGCGGCCGAGAACTGGGGCACATATGTCGCCGCGCATGCCTTTACGCCGGCTGCGATCCAGCGGGCTATTGCCGCTGGCGTGAAGTGTATCGAGCATGGGTTCCTGATGGACGATGCAACCGCCAAGCTGATCGCTGAGAAGGGCGTTTGGCTGAGCTTGCAACCGCTCCCCGAAGAGTTGAGGCAAGGCTTTCCCGAGGGGTCAGTCGAGCGAGCCAAGGCGGATGAGGTCTGGCCGGGCATAGGCAGGGCATACGAGTTTGCGAAGAAGTACAAGCTCAAGACGGCGTGGGGCACCGATGTGCTGTTCTCCCGCGCGCTGGCCCAGCGCCAGGGAGCCATTCTGGCCTCGCTTGTCCGTTGGTACACCCCTGCCGAAGCACTCGCGATGGCGACGGGTACGAACGCCGAATTGCTGGCACTATCCGGTAAGCGCAATCCCTATCCGGGAAAGCTCGGGGTGGTCGAGGAGGGCGCGCTGGCCGACCTGTTGCTGGTGGATGGCAATCCCATCGACAACATTAAACTGATTGAGGATCCGGCCAGGAATTTCCTCGTCATCATCAAGGACGGGAAGATTTACAAGAACCTCGTCGGGGGGGACAAGGCCAAACCAGATCGGGCGTCTCGGTGAGCGCTACGTCGAGGACGGAGCGAGTTCGAGCTAGGTTCGATTGACCGCCGCCACCTTGAGGTGGAACGGCAGCACCGTGACCGACATCGGCAATTGTCCGATGCTTTCGCCGTCGACGTCGGCGCGGACCATGAGATCGCTGTCGATGGTGATCCGCGTCGCATGGCGCCTTGACACCTTTGGGTGCGCCAGATAACTGCCGTCGCCGAGGTTGGGGACGATTTTGGTCAGGCTTTCCCAGCGCCCCATCTCGCCCACCATGATCAGGTCGAGCTTGCGGTCTCCGGGGTCGGCGCCGGGCGCGAGCATCAGGCCTTCGCCCGCGCCGTCAAAACTGCACAGCATCAGGGACCACATCGGCAGGTTCTGTTCGGCCTCGTCGTCGATTCGGATACGGTAGGGGCGCGGACTGTAGGTCAGCGACGTGAACGCCGTCATCAGCACGTAGCTGATCGGGCCGAGTCGCTTCAGCAGCGGCACGCGCTGCGCGCGCCAGGAAATCGTGGCGGCGGCGCCGACGATGGCGAGCACGAAGCCGTAACGCGTCACCTGGTTGCCCGCATAGCCCCTGGCGTCGGCGCGGAATACATCGACGTCGCGGGTGTGGCCCATGGCGATGGCCTTGCTGGCCTCGCCGAGCGAGAGCTGGCCGAAGGAGCGGCAGAGTTCGTTCGACGTGCCGCCCGGCAGTTGTGCCAGCACGAGGTCGGGCGCGATCGGCCGGTCGTCCGAGATCACGCCATTCATCACCTCGCTGAAGGTGCCGTCGCCGCCGACGGCGATCAGGCGCCGGTAACCGGCACCGACGGCTTCCTGCGCCAGCTTCGTCGCGTGATTGGGCGCGCGGGTCATCGTGATGTTGTCGTCATCGACCGGGCCGAGATGCTTTTCGAGTTCGGCACGAATTTGCGGCCAGCGCTTGCCGCAGCTGCCCTTGTTCGCCATCGGATTGACGATAATCCTGGTTTTCACGGCCATCCCCGCTTGCGAAGACAATCGCGCCAGCTTGACGTCGGTGGAGCCGTGAAGCAACCGCAAAGCGAACTATTCGCAGATGCAACAAAATGCTGCGGCCGCGTCATGGAAGCCGGAGAGCTTCGAGCGGACGCAGAGCTTTTACGAAAAGAACGCGATCTTCTCGGCCTGGCTCATGCGCCGGATCGGGGCCAGCGGGTCGTTAGCCGCCGTGACCGGCTTTCGCAGCATGCCGCTCGCGATGAGAGTCGAGCCGAGTGACACTTCCACAGGTGCAGGTGGCACCGGCGCGGCGGCCGGCGGCGTGGGTGGCTGAACCACTTGTTGAACCGGTGGCGGCGGTGCCGGCGCGACGACCGGTTCGGGCGCTTGTGCGACGATCAAAGGAGCGATCGGCGTAGGCTCCGCCAGACGGGCTTGCTCGGCTGCCGCTTCGGCGATTTCGTTGTCGTCGATCGGATCCGGTGCGCCCATCTCCATCGCGATCATGTCGAGGACCGCCTCGTCCTGGGCGTCGTCGTCCTGGGCGTAACCGTCTTGGAAGTCGGCACCCTGGAAGTCGGCGTCTTGGTCGGCGTTCTGGATGGCGGCGTTCTGAACCGCGGCTGCGGCGACCTCGGCGGCCGGCGGCGTTTGCGTCGGCACGGCTTCCACCGCCGCAAGCGCGGCCTCGGCGGGCATGGCCCGCGAAGCGGACGGCGCCTCGGCAGCTTCCTGCGGCAAAACTGTTTCGGCTGTCTCCGCCGCCGGGGGCATTTCCGGCGCGGCCGGGGAGGGCGCCGCTGCTTCGGTCTCGGCAGCCGGCGCCGATGAGCGGTCTTCGTCGCTGAATTCCACAAGCCGGCCCTGCAGGGCGGCGAAGGCCGCACGCAGTGCCGCTCTCGCTTCTTCGGAGGAGAACTGGTCGGTGCCCTTTTCGATGACGGTGACCTGCGAATTGATCAGGTCGCAGATTTGCCCGTCATTGCCGATTTCCCGCAACCGCCAGGCGATTTCCCGCAGCACCCGCGCGCCCTTGCGAACCGGCGCCAGCCGCTGCTCCAGCGCGAGGCTGTCGAGCGCTTCCACCGCCGATTCCTCGGCGGCCTCGACCGAACTACGAATGGCGGCGAGCGCCTCGGTCAGGCGTTCCTGCGCCGCGGCCGCCGCGGCGACCGCCTCCGCCGCCTGCTGCGCCGAAAGGCCGTCCTCCCGCTGGAGGGCTGCTTCCCGCTCGAGGGTCTCTTCCCGCTGGGCGGTGAGGCTTTGCTCGATCCGCGCCACGGCGTCCAGCACCATCCGGGTGTCGGAGTTGCGGTTGCGCTTGGCGTATTCGGTCAGGAACCAGCGGCCCCGCGAAGTCTCCATGAAGGCTTCGGCGATCGCGGCATAATCCTCCTCCCTCGGCAGCGTGGCGCGTGCTGAGATCGGCGAGAGGGCGAATGCTTCGTCGGCCATGTCAAACTCTTCGCGCAAATCAGCGCGCATTGCGATAACGAAACAACACGATATTGCCCGAATTGCAATTGAATTGATGCAGAACGAATCACAAATCCCCATCGTATCTCAAGGTGCATCCAGGCGTTTCGCGACGCGGGTGGCGCTGTTTTACGGCACGCTGTTCGGGATGACCGGCACCCACCTGCCGTTTTTCACGGTCTGGTTGAAGGCGATCGGGATCGATGCGTTTTGGATAGGGCTGATCACGGCGGTTCCCTCGGTGACCCGGTTTACGGTGCTGCCGCTGGTGACGGGCTTTGCGGAACGGCGCCAGGCCTTGCGCGGGGCCATCATCGTGACCGCCTTTGCCACCGCTTTGGGCTTTTCCATGCTTGGTACCCAGCATCTGCCGGTGCTGGTGTTTTTGATCTACGCCCTGACCTGCTGCCTGTGGACGCCCATGGTGCCGCTGACGGACGCCTACGCGTTGCGGGGCGTGAAGCGCTATGGCCTCAACTATGGACCGTTGCGGCTGTGGGGCTCGGCCGCCTTCGTCCTCGGCGCGCTGGTCTGCGGGGTGCTGCTCGACCTCATCGCCGCCCGAAACCTGATCTGGATCATCGCAGGTTCCGCTGCTCTCGGGGCGCTGGCCAGCCTCGCGCTGCAGCCGCTGGACGACACCAGGACGGTCCGCCCGGGCACCGGCAGCGCGAGCACATTGCTGCGCGACGGCGGCTTTATCGCGATCATTGTGGCGTCGGCGCTGATCCAGGGCAGCCATGCCGCCTATTACATTTTCGCGTCGATTGCCTGGCAGCAAGCGGGGTTCGACGGGCTGACGATTGCAATGCTGTGGGTGCTGGGCGTGATTGCCGAGATCGTGCTGTTCGCGCTGTCGCCACGATTTACCCTGCAGCCGTCGATGCTGGTGCTGATCGCGGCACTGAGCGCCGCCGCGCGCTGGCTGATAACCGCGCAGGATCCGCCGCTTGCCGTTCTCGCGATCGTCCAGCTCACGCATGCGCTGAGCTTTGGGCTGACCCAGGTCGGAATCATGGGATTGATGCTGCATCACGTGCCCGGCCACGTGATGGCGCGCGCGCAAGGCTATCTGACCGCCTGCGGCGGCATCGTCGCCGGCCTCGCGTCGATCGCGTCGGGCACGATCTACGCGACCTGGGGGCAGGGCATCTATTACGTGATGGCGGCGATGGCAGCCTCAGGCGGGCTGGTGGTCTGGCTGGCGCGGAACCGGCTGTCGCGTCAGCCCCACAGGGCGGCTTCCGGCGGATAGACCAGGCTGCCCTCGTAGCGCAGGCCGCCATCGCGGTCGCGCGCCAGCAACAGCGGACCGTCGAGATCGACGAATTGGGCCTGTTGCGCCAGCAGCATCGCCGGCGCCATCGCCAGCGAGGTCGCGACCATGCAGCCGATCATGATTTCGAAGCCGAGCGCCTGCGCCGCATCGGCCATGGCGAGCGCTTCCGTCAGTCCGCCGGTCTTGTCGAGCTTGATGTTGACGGCGTCGTAGCACGCACGAAGGCCTTCGAGCGAGGCGCGGTCATGGACGCTTTCGTCGGCGCAGACCGCGACCCTTCGCTTGATGCGCGCCAGCGCCTGATCCCGCCCGGCCGGCAGCGGCTGTTCGACCAGCGTGACGCCGGCGTTGGCGCAGGCGGCCAGATTGTATTCGAGATCGTCCGGCGTCCAGGCCTCGTTGGCATCCACGATCAGTTCGGATTCAGGCGCCGCCTTGCGTACCGCCGATATCCGCGTGTCATCGCCGTCGCCGCCGAGCTTGATCTTCAAGAGCGGGCGGTGCGCGGCCTTCGCGGTAGCTGACGCCATGGCTTCCGGCGTGCCGAGCGAGATCGTGAATGCGGTGGTGCAGGGGCGCGGCGCCGGCCGGCCGAGCAGGGTCCAGACCCGCTGGCCGGAGCTCTTGGCCTCAAGGTCGAACAGCGCGCAATCCAGCGCGTTGCGGGCCGCGCCTGCGGGCATCGCCGCCTGCAGGGCTATTCGGTCCAGTCCCCTCGCCAGCGGTTCCTGCATTGCGTTAAGCGCTTCCAGTGTCGCTTCAGGTGTCTCACCATAACGAGAGTAGGGCACGCATTCGCCGCGGCCGCTCTGGCCGTCATGGCTGACGGTCGCGACCACCGTGACGGCCTCGGTCTTGGCGCCCCGGCTGATGGTGAAGGCGCCTGCGATAGGCCAGCGTTCGACGCTGGCGGCAAGCTTTCGGGAAAGGCTGGAAGTCATTTTAAAATCTGGCAATTTTCTGCACCGCAAGCTTGCTCGCTGCAACCAACTATGGCTGGTTAGGGACAGATTCTACAAGGCGAGCGATGTGCGGAACCTGACGTTTTTCAGGGGCATATCGGCCAAGGGATGGGCATCGTGAACGGCAACCCGACATTGGAACGGATAGCCAGGGGCAACGCGCTGGCGCTGTGCGCGACCGGCTCGTGGACGGCCCGCTTCGCGCCGATGCTGGAACGAATGGTCGCCGACGCCGAGAAGCTCGGCGGCACAAGGCCCGACATCTTTATCGATGTCTCCCAGGTGGCGAAGCTCGACACGTTCGGCGCCTGGCTGATCGAGCGGCTGCGGCGAAGCCTGACCCAGGGCGGCATCGAGGCCCAGATCGCCGGGCTCTCGGCCAATTATGCGAGCCTGGTCGACGAGGTGCGGCGGGTGAAGGCCGAGCCGATCGTCGACAGCAATCCAGTGACGATCACAGGCATGCTGGAACAGATCGGCCGCAGCGTGGCCGGCATCGGCGGCACCCTGATCGGGCTGATCGACATGCTGGGCGCGGTGCTTGCCGCGGCCGCCCACGTCCTGATTCGCCCGCGGGGCTTCCGCCTGACCTCGACCATCCATCATCTGGAGCAGGTGTGCTGGCGCGCGGTGCCGATCGTGGTGCTGATCACGTTCCTGATCGGCTGCATCATCTCGCAGCAGGGCATCTTCCATTTTCGCAAGTTCGGCGCCGACATCTTCGTGGTCGACATGCTGGGCGTGCTGGTGCTGCGCGAGATCGGCGTGCTGCTGGTGGCGATCATGGTGGCGGGCCGCTCGGGCTCGGCCTACACCGCCGAACTCGGCTCGATGAAGATGCGCGAGGAGATCGATGCGCTGCGCACCATGGGGTTCGACCCGATCGAGGTCCTGATCCTGCCACGGATGCTCGCGCTGGTGCTGGCGCTGCCGATCCTCGCTTTTCTGGGCGCGATGGCCGCGCTTTACGGCGGCGGGCTGGTGGCGTGGCTCTATGGCGGCGTCGATCCCGAGGCCTTCCTGCTGCGGCTGCGCGACGCCATCTCGATCGACCATTTCATCGTCGGCATCATCAAGGCGCCTGTCATGGCCGCGGTGATCGGCATCGTGGCCTGCGTCGAGGGGCTGTCCGTGCAGGGCAGCGCCGAGTTGCTCGGCCAGCACACGACGTCCTCGGTGGTGAAGGGGATCTTCTTCGTGATCGTGATGGACGGCGTGTTCGCCATCTTCTTCGCAGCGATCGGAATGTGACCATGGCTGGCGAGATTTCCGACGCCATCATCCGGGTTCGCGACATCACCGTGCAGTTCGGCAAGACCCGCGTGCTCGACGGGCTCAACCTCGACGTCAAGCGCGGTGAAATCCTGGGATTTGTCGGCCCTCCGGCGCGGGCAAATCGGTGCTGACGCGGACCATCATCGGCCTGGTGCCGAAGATCGCCGGCCGTATCGAGGTGTTCGGCGTCGATCTCGACGCGGCGAGTGCCGCCGAGCGCCGCGGCGTCGAACGCCGCTGGGGCATCCTGTTCCAGCAGGGCGCGCTGTTCTCCTCGCTCACGGTGCGCCAGAATATCCAGTTTCCGGTGCGCGAATATCTCAAGGTCTCGCAGCGGCTGCTCGACGAGATCATGGTGGCCAAGCTCGGCATGGTGGGCCTGCGGCCCGAGGTCGCCGACCGCTATCCGTCCGAACTCTCCGGCGGCATGATCAAGCGCGTGGCGCTGGCGCGCGCCCTCGCGCTCGATCCCGAACTGGTGTTCCTGGACGAGCCGACCTCGGGGCTCGATCCGATCGGCGCCGGCGACTTCGACGAGCTGGTGCGCACCCTGCAGCGTACTTTGGGCCTGACCGTTTTCATGGTAACCCATGATCTCGACAGCCTTTATACGGCGTGCGATCGCATCGCGGTTTTAGGGAACGGTAAGATCATTGCCGCAGGATCGATTGCTGACATGCAGGCCTCGCAGCATCCCTGGCTGAGGCAATATTTCCACGGCAAGCGCGCCCGCGCGGTCATGGGCTAGAGAGCATGATCACGACGTGCGCACCGGTTTTTGATGAGATCATGCTCAAACAAGCGATAAACGACGGATCTGATCGGCGAAGCTGAACAGACCCAGGTTCCGGAGTACCTTGAGTTATGGAAACGCGGGCGAATTACGTCCTGATCGGGGCTTTCACGCTGGCGGTGATCGCCGCGGCGTTCGGCTTCGTGCTCTGGTTTCAGAGCCTGCATACCACCAAGCAGCGCAGCCCGATCCGCATTGTGTTCGAAGGCCCGGCGTCCGGCCTGCGCAATGGCGGCAGCGTCAACTTTAACGGTATCCGGATAGGGGAGGTTGTCTCGGTCAAGCTCGACAACCCGCGGCGCGTGGTCGCACTGGCGATGGTCGAAAACAACGCTCCGATCCGCAAGGACACGCTGGTCGGCCTCGAATTCCAGGGACTGACCGGCGTCGCGGCGATCTCGCTGAAGGGCGGCGAGGAAAATGCCGCGCCCGTGCCGCTCGACGAGGACGGCGTTCCGATGCTGACGGCCGACCCGAGCGCGCTGCAGGACGTGACGGAGTCGATCCGCGCCACGCTGCAGAACGTCAACCGGCTCGTCGCCGACAACCAGGAATCGGTGAAGAACTCGCTGCGGAATCTCGAAACCTTCACGGCCACGCTCGCGCGCAATTCCGAGAAGATCGACAACGTCATGCTCCGGGTCGATGGCGTGATGGGCAAGGCCGACAGTCTCATGCTCGGGCTGAACACGATCGCGGGCGGCACCGCCGGCGGCGAATTGAATCTCATGGTGAAGTCGATCCGCGATCTCGCCGAAGATTTCGACAAGCGGTCCGGCGCGCTGATATCCGATGGCCGCCGCACGCTCTCCGACATCAGCCGCGCCGTCAACAATTTCGACCGTAACCCGAGCCGGGTGATATTCGGCGGCAGCAACAATGCCGCGCCGGCGGAATCGAGCGCGGCCGTCCCAAGGCCGGCGCCGGCCGCGGCAGGTCCGAGGCCGCAGAGCGGCCAGAAGCGGCAATAACGATTATCGGCTCTGTTATCGGCTCCGTTTCGTTTCGCCGACAACATTCAGTCAAGCCATCATTGTCCGCCGGCGAGCAGTTTTACCAGCCGGTACAGGTACTCGTTGCCTGTGAAGAACGATTTGACGAGAACCCGCTCGTCGCGGCCATGGGCGCGCGATTCACCGACGTCGTTTGCCAGCCCTGAATGTCCGTAGGTCGGGATGCCGGCGTTGCGAAGGTAGCTGCCGTCGGTCGCGCCGGTGCTCATGGTCGGCAGCACCACCGCGCCGGGAAAGAATTCGGCCGACAATTGCGTGATCGGTCCGATGATCCCCTCGCTCAGCGCCGAAGGCGCACTGAGCGTCGCCTGGTCTATCTGCTTGACCGCAATCTGATCGTCGGCAAGCACGCGCTCAAGCGTGGCTTTCACGCCATCGACGGGCTCGCCGGGCATGATCCGGCAATTGACCTTGGCGCTCGCAAGCTGCGGCAACGCGTTGATCGCATTGCCGCCGTCGAGCATGGTCGCGACGCAGGTCGTACGCAATTGTGCGTTATAGAACGCGTTGGCGCTCAGGCGGGCAGCCGCCGCTGCAGCAGAATCGGATTCGCCCGATAACACCGCCCGCAAATTCTCAGCGGCCGAACCGCCTTCCATCTGCGCGGTGCGTTCAAAAAAGGCGCGGGTGGTCTCGTTCAGGTTCACCGGAAAGCTGAAGGTTGAAAGACGGGTCAATCCCGCGGCCAGGCGATAGATCGCATTGTCCTTGACGGGAAGCGAGCTGTGGCCGCCTTTGTTTTTGACGGTCAACTCGTAGCTCACCGAGACTTTTTCGCTGGTCTGGACGGAGTTGCGGATGGGTTTGCCGCCCCTCAGCCCGACACCGCCGCCCTCATTCAGGGCGAATTCGGCATCGATCAGGTCGCGGTGGTTTTTCAACAACCACTGGATTCCCAATGCATCCTTGTCGAGAATTTCTTCGTCGGTCTCCAGCGCCACGATGATGTCGCGGTCGGGCTTGTAGCCCTCCTGTCGGTAGCGGATGAGATTGGCGATGAAGGACGCCGCCATGTATTTGTCATCGCCGCTGCCACGGGCATAAAAATAGCCGTCCTGCTCGATCAGCTTGAACGGATCGGTCGACCAGTCCTCGCGGCTGGCGGGAACCACATCGATATGAGCGACCAGCAGGATAGGTTTGCGCGCGCCGGTGCCCCTGAGGCGTGCGACGAGATTGCCCTTGCGCGGTGCCGGCGAGAAGGCGTGAACGTCGGCTTCGGGGAAGCCGCCGGCACGCAGCCGCGCGGCCATGGCTTCGGCCGCCTGGGCGGTGTCGCCCGTTGCGGTCACCGTGTTGATCTCGATGAGTTCCTTGTAGATGTCGAAGGCGCGCTGCTGGTTGACGTTCAGGCCCTCGGCCGCAAGCGGCGTCCATGTGGCCGCCGACATCAGTATTGCCGCGCAAAGCGAAACAGGCCGAGGCCACCCCTTGAAACCCGAACCGGAAATTCGACGCATCTGATCCATCCCTCAAAATCGACCTGACGTTACTTCGAGTCCTTGGCGGCGACGACTTCGATCTCAACCAGGAAGCCTGGATTTGCGAGCGCCGCAATGCCGACGACAGAGCGGGCCGGAAGGTTTGGTTGGGTGCCGCCGAAGAATTGGGTGTAGCCTTCCATGAAGGCCTTGAAGTCCATCGGCGCGCGGGCGTCGTGCACCAGAAACACCTGCATCTTGACGACGTCGGCCATGCCCAGGCCCTGTCCTTCGAGAATCTGCTTGATCTTGTTGAGCACCCCGACGGTCTGGGTCTTGGTGTCACCATAGGCCTGCGGACTGGACGGGTCGGCATCCTTGTTAGTCACCGGCGGTACCTGACCGCTCACATAATAGGTGACTGCGTCGCCCGGGACGCGCACGGCCTGGGCGATCGGAAACGTCGAGTTGGGAATGGGATATCGAACGATGTCGGCTTGAGCGACACTTGAGCCAAGCAACAGGGCAGCCGATGCCAACAGTCCGTATTTCATGTTTGTCTCCGTATGAGGATGATCAAATCTAGGGCCGAACGCGCTTGACGTCTTCAGCCGTCACAGTGTCCCGGTATTGGTTTCCGAAGTGCGTCCGCAGATAATTGACGACGGCGGCGACCTGATCGTCGCTCATCATCGCACCGACGGGTGGCATCGCCCGTTGTCCCCTGACGACGACATAAACCGGATAGCCGCCGGACTCGAGGTTTGCGTCTTTGGCAAGTGAGGGATAATTGCCCGCACCGGTCGCGCCGCCGCCGTCAGGCATGTGGCATCCCTGACAGACGTTCGCGAATAACTGTTCTCCGGTCGATTCCGTGAATTTGAATCCCGTGCTCAGCGAGCCCTGCGAACGGCGTTCCTCGTCCGCATGTGCTGCAGGCGATGCCCATCCGATCAACGCCAGGCTTGCTGCGGCCAGGGCGCCGGTCAACAACGCCAAACTGAATTTCGCTGATTCAATTCGGCTCATCGGCATGGCATCAAATCCTGACGACGCGGTCATGCAACCGCTTGATGGCATCGAGCGAGGAAAGTATCGCGCCTTCCTGCCAGGCCGGAAGGTAGGAGGCGTGCTCGCCGGCCAGCACGATCCTGCCGTCGATCTGGCACAGATTGTCGTAATGCTCCTCCCGCGCCTTCTCGCTCCAGGCTCCCGCGCATCCCAGGGTGAAGGGGACACGATGCCAGGCGACGGCGATGCCGTTTTCGAACTCGGCGCCGTATTGCGGATGAATCCTGGCACCAAATTCAACCGCACGCGCAACCCGGTCGGCCGGCGCCATCGAGGTGAACTCGTAGGCGTTCGCTCCCTCAAAAACATAGGCGCCGAGCAGCACCCCGCGGCCATTTCGATTGAAGCCGCTGCTCGGATAGGAGATCTGCCGGATCGGCAAATCGGTGTAGCTGATGCCGCCGTAGATCGCTTCGTCCTCCTCCCAGAACCTGCGTTTGAATTGCAGGCCGATCTTGACGGAGGACGAATAGGGCACGGCGTCGATGGCCGCCTTCATGCGCGGGCCGACGTCGATCTGGATTTGACTTAAGATGGAAAGAGGGATCGTGCATACGCACCATTCGGCCGTCGCAATTTGAGGCGTGGATGGGGTTTTGGAGTTCACGTAGCTGACCGTGACGCCGCCATCGCTCTGTTGAATGCGGATCACCTTGGCGTCGTACTGAATGAGATCGCCGATCTGCTTTGCGAACGCCTTCCCGACCATGTCCATGCCGCCGACGGGCTGAAACATGGTGGTCTGGAATTGATGCAGGGCGAAATTCCGCAAATATCGCCAAAGCCGCGATTTCAAGATGTCCGAGAGGTTGATGGGCTCGCCGGCGATAGGCGCGGCACCCAGGCCGCCGCCGGGGTCCTTGGCATAGCCGCGATAGTCCGCCGAAATAAGGTTGGCCTTATAGGCATAGTTTTTGTCGAGCGCGCCCCACGACCGCAGCGCCTGCAGCAGAATCTCCCGGTCTTCCACCGACACCGCTTCGTCGAGCTTGCTTTGCTGCGTCACCTTGGCGAGCAGTTCCGAAACATGGCCCTGAAAATCCGCCTTGACGTCACGAATGCGCTGCGGCTTGCCGGTGAACGCATTCGAAGCGTGGAGCAGGGCGTTATGATTGAGCTGGATGAAGGGTTCGAGGGCGACGCCGAGGCGCTTGCAATAATCGAGCAGGGCGCGGTGATGATACGGAATTCGCCATGGTCCCGGATTGAGATAAAGGCCTTCCTCGAAGCCGCAGGTCTGCGTCGCGCCACCGAGTTCGGTAAAGCGGTCGCCACCGCGGATCGTCCAGTTACGGCCTCCCGGGCGGCTATTGAACTCCAGCACCTGGACCTTGTAGCCGGCCGCGCGTAACTCGAGCGCCGCCGTCATGCCCGCGAGACCGGCGCCGAGCACCAGCACGGATGCGCCTTTTGGATCGCCGCTCAGCTTGATCGGGCCCTCGTAATTGGACTCGGACGCGAAGCCCAGGCTGGTCATGGCCTGGTACATCGCAGCGCTGCCGGCGACCGAACCCACAAGCGACAGAAGATCGCGTCGGCTTGGAACTGTCTCGCTTTCGTTCGGCATGGCCTGCCAGGTCCCGCGCGATGCGCTCCGACGGGCGCTGTTGCGCTTCAACAGATAGGGACTGGCTTTGGCGTGCGCCAGCGGCATCTCTCCAGATACCTGGCTCCACCCGATTTCCGGCAAGGTATGCTGCAACGTAAAACGGAGGCCGCGAGGCCTCCGTTTCTATTCGCTATTCGCTGCGGTCTGTTCGCTGCTTACCCCAGCCGTCCCGCCGCATGCGCGAGCAGGGTGTAGACCAGCCCGGTCTCCGAGGTGAGGTGGCCGCGCAGCGCCTGCGGCCCGCGATCCTCGCGCGCGACCTCGTCGAGCAGCCGTTCGAACTCGGCGATATAGCGGTCGACCGTCTGCTTGAAGCTGCGGTCGGCGCGGTATTTGCGGGCGACTTCGTCGAACGCCTTCTGGCCGGCCGGCGTGTAGAGTCGCTTTGAGAACGCCTTGCTCTCGCCGCGCTGATAGCGGTCCCACATTTCGGCGGCGAGGTTGCGATCCATCAGCCGGCCGATGTCGAGCGACAGCGATTCCAGCGGATTGGCGGGGGTTTGCGGCGCGCGGCCGCGGGGAGCCTGTCCCGCACCTGCATCGGTGCGGTGGAGCAGGTCGGATAGCCATCCGTCCTGGCCGCCTGCCGGCGAGACCGGCGGGGCTTCGGCGCGGCGAGGGGCGGGCACGCCGAGGTCCGGCGGCGGCAGCGTCGATGCGCTGCCGGCGTCGCGCATGCGCACCTCGTTGCGGCCGCCGACGGCGGCTGCCATCACCGGCTCTTCCTGGCGCTGCACGCTGGCGCGACCGGAGGTCACGACATCGAGGCCGCGGCCGTGATGGGCGACGATCCGGTTGAGCTCGGCGAGCGCCTCGATCTGGTCGACGATCACCTTGCGCATCTGCGCGGTGTTGTCGGCCGCCTCCTGCGGCATCTCGAGCACGCCGCGGCGCAACTCGTTGCGGGTCGCCTCGAGTTCGTTATGCATTTCAGCGGCCATCTGCTTCATGGCCTGCACCATCGCACCGAACTTCTCGGTCGATTCCTTGAACATCGCATCCGTCTCATGGGTGCTCTGCTGGTACATATCGTTCATCGCATTGAGGGTCTGCTGCCGTTCGTTTTCGGCCGCAGCGCGCACCGCTTCGAACTGGCGGCTGATCGCGGCAGAGCCTGCGCCGGCGGTTTCCGCGACCACGCGCGCGATATCGCGGGCGCGCTCTTCGGCCGCGGCGAGCGATTCGTCGAGCATGCCGGTGAAGCGCGACAGCCGCTGGTCGAGGTCGGTGGTGCGCAGGTCGATGGTGGTCACCAGCGATTCAAGCTGCGACTTGCGGTCGGCGACCGAGGTCGAGGTGGAACGGTTGGCCTGTTCGACCACGCCGGCTGCCTCGACCAGCTCCTTGCCATGCTTCTCGAACTCGCTCGACAATGCGCCGAGGTCCTCCAGCGCCTTCGTGGTCTTGCTGTTGAAGACGGTGAGCTGGTCTTCCAGGGTCTGCGTGGCGATGCCGTTGCGGGCGGTGACGTCGTTCATGGCGGACACGAAGTCGGCCACGCGGGTCACCAGCGCGCGCTCCAGCGAGTTGAGGTTGTCGTGGGCGCCGGTCAGCACTTCCTGCAGCAGGATGTTGCCTTCACGCAGCCGTTCGAACAGCGCTACCGTATCGGTGCGCAGGATCTTGCTGGTTTCCTGCATTTCGGTGACGGCGGCGATCGAGACCTGACGCGACTGGTCGATCGCCGAACGCGACGACTGTTCGAGGTCCTTCAGCGACTTGGCCACCGCCCCGGTGGCGAGGTCGCCCGCGGACGTGATCGTGCGCGCGACTTCCGAGCCGTGGGTCGACATCGATTGCGAGAAGGCCTGGCCGCGGGTCTCGATCGATTTCAGGGCGTCGGCGGTGACGCGGTCGATGTCGGTCGTCAGTTGCGTGGTCTTGGTGCCGAGCGCCTCGACCAGCGAACCGCGGCGGCTGTCGACGATCTGCGCCAGACGGTCGGTCTGCTGCTGAACGTAGGTGACGATTTCGTCGGTCTTGCCGGTCATCGTCGAGCCGAAATTGCTGCTCGCGGCGAGTACCGAGCGCTCGATATCGGCGGAGGTCGATTTGACCTTGGTAGTGACCTCGTTGGTGGCGGCGATCAGGGCGCTCTGCGCATTCTGCGCGGTGGTCTGGATGGTATCGGTCGTGCTGGCGGTGACGACGCCGAGCGAACGCTCCATGTCGGCGGCGACCGCCTTGATCTGGTTCGCGGCGTCGGCGGAGGTCGCGGAAAGCGAGCCCTGGGCTTCGCGCGCGGTGCCGAGAATGGAGGCGGCGGTATTGGCGCCAACCGCGGTCAGCGTACGTTCGACATCGATCGCCAGCGACTTGACGTGGTTGGCGGCCTCGGTCGACGCCGTGATCAGCGTGTTCTGCGCTTCGCGCGCGCCCGTCGTGATCGACTCGGCGGTGGCATTGCCGGCCATCGAGAGCGAGCGCTCCACGTCGGCGGCGAGCGACTTGACCTGGCTCGATGCTTCGGCGGACGCGTTCATGAGGGTGCTCTGGGCCTCGCGGGCGCCTGCCATGATCGACTCGGCGGTCGCCGTTCCGGCGATCGAGAGCGAACGCTGAACGTCGGCTGAGAGCGACTTGACCTGAGTGGCGGCCTCGGTCGAGGCGGCGACCAGCGTGGTCTGCGCTTCGCGGGCGCCTGCGGTGACGGCCTCGGCGGTTGCAGTTCCTGCGATCGACAGCGAGCGCTCGACGTCGGCGGCAAGCGACTTGACGTGGTTTGCGGCGTCCGCGGATGCGGTCACCAGCGTGGTCTGCGCCTCGCGCGCGCCGGCGAGAACGGAGGCGGCCGTGGCGTCGCCGGAGGCCGAGAGGGTGCGCTCGACGTCGGCGGCGAGAGATTTGATCTGCAAGGCGGCCTCGGAGGAGGCCGACACCAGCGTGGTCTGGGCCTCCTGGGCGCTGGCGACGATCGAGCTTGCCGCGCCGGTGCCGACCGCGGTGAGGGCGGCTTCGACCTCGGCCGAGGTCAGCTTGAGTTGTGCGCCGACATCGGAGGAAACCGTCAGCAGCGCCTGCTGCGCGGTGCGCGCGCCGGTCTGGATGGTCTCTGCGGTGTTGACGACGAGATTGGTCAGCGAACGCTCGGCGTCCTCGACATGCGACTTGATGCCGGAGGACAGCATCTCGGCGCGCGACATCAGGTCTTCGCTGGCCTGGCGGCCGCTGCTTTCGATCCGGCCCGCCACGGCTTCGATGCGCGAACCGAGCAGATCCTCGAATTGCGCCACGCGGGTGTCGATATCGCCGGCGATGGCGCCGACCCGGGTCTCGATGCCGCCGGCGATGTCGCCGACGCGGGTCTCGAGGCCCTGGTGAATTTCCTGGAACCGCGCCTGAATGGTGTCGGCCAGATGGGCGCTGCGGCCGTCGATGGCTTCGGTGACGTTGGCAATGCGATGGTCGACCGCCGCAATCGCCTGCGCGGTGCCGTCGGTCAGCGAGGAGGTGAGGAGGGTAAGCCGCTGGTCGATCGACTGGATCGCCTGCGCCGCGCCGTCGGTCAGCGAGGCCGCCAGCGTGCCGAGGCGGCCGTCGATGGTTTCGATGACGGATAGGCCGCGGGTATCGAACGTCGTTTCCAGCGACTTCAGGCGGCTGTCGATGGTCTCGTCGAACGACCTGATCTTGCTGTCGAGCGAGCTGTCGAGGTTGCTGACGCGAGAGCCGAGGGTGGTTTCGAACTGCAGCAGGCGCTGATCGAGCGAAGCGGTGATCTCGCCGCTGTTCGAGACCATGCGGGTGTCGAAAGTGTCGACATAGTTCTTCAGGCTGTCGCTGATCTCCTGGGTGCGCTGGCCCATGCGCTCGACGATCTCGCCGCCGAAGGTCTTGACGGTGCGATCGAACTCGGAGATGTGGCGCGTGATCAGCGCGCCGAGCGTGCCGCTGTCGCGGGCGAACTTTTCCGACAGCTCGCCGCCCTGGTTCTTCACCAGCTCGTCGAAGGCGTTCATCTGCAGCGCGAGGCTGTCGTGCGCGTTTTCGGTCTGGCCGATCACCTTGGCGACCAGCGTGTTCACGGTCACGTCGAGCGCGTCGCTGGCCTTGTCGCCGGAGGTGAGGATGCGGCTCGCGAGGCGGTTGCCGGCTTCGTCGATCTTGTTGACGAGATCGCCCGAGCGCAGCTCGAGTTCGAGCAGCAGCGAGTCGGAGGAGTTCTTCAGGGAGTTGTGGACCTGCTCGGTGCGGTCGGAGATGCCGTCGACGATGGTCGAGGAGCGCTGTTCGAATTCGCCGGTGATGCGGTCGATGCGTTCGTTCAGCATCTCGTGGACGCGATCGGCGAGATCGACGAACTCGTCGTGGACGTGGCCGGTCTTGAAATTGAGGCTGGTGGTCAGCCGCTCGGAGGCGTCGAGCACGGCGCGCGTGGTCTCGGCGCTGGCTTCCTCGAGGCGATCGAGCAGGTCGCCGCCGCGCTCGCCGAGCGCGAGGATCATGTTGTCGCCGGCATGGCTCAGCGCGCTCGTGATGTGCTGGCCGCGCTCTTCCAGCGCGCCGGTGATGCTTTTCGCGACCTCGTCGACGCGCGAGGCGATGGCGTCCGAGATCAGCGCGATGTCGTGGCGCAGATCGATCTGGACGCCGGAAATCGCGCTGCGAACCTGCTCGGCCTGGCCGACCAGATTGTCGCGCTGATGGGCGATGTCCTGCAGCAGCGCGCGGATGCGCACCTCGTTGTCGCTATAGGCGCGCTCGAGGGCTGCAACTTCATTGGTGACGAGCGTTTCCAACTCGCCGGCGCGCGCGATCGCGCGCTCGACGCCGTCGCCCATCGCCGCGACTTCGCGGCGAATTGCTTGCCCTACGGTCACCATGGAATTGGCGGCGGCTCCCTCGGGCTCGGAGAAGCGGATCGCGACCTGCGCCATCGACTGCGCGATCATCCGCATTTCCTGGCCGCGCCAGGCGAGGCTGGCGAGGAAATAGAACAACAGCACCGGTGCAAAGAACAACGCGGCAAGGCCGGCGAGTACCAGCACGCCGCCGCTCTGTCCGATCGCCGCCTGCAGCGCGGGCAGGAAGCTGACGGTCAGCAGGCCGCAACCGATCACCCAGACGCCGCCGAATATCGAGGCAAGCGTGTAGACGCTGCGGGCAGGGCTGCCCTTCTGGATCGCCTGCAGAATCTGTCCGATGGTTTCGCGATCGTCGTTGGCGGCGCGCCGGGGGCCGCGCGGCTCCTCGATCGGATCGAACACCGGACGCTCGGTGCTTCCGCGCTTGTCAAAAGACATATCGGAATAGGGCGGCGGGGCCGACGGACTGGCGAGCTCATTTCCAAGCGACGAGTTTCGGTTGGTGTCGACGGTCGTATCGCTGATGTTGAGCGCTTCCTGAATGGCAGAGAGCGCGACTTCAGTCGGATCTTTGACCTTCTTGGGATTGTTCGCCATGTCAGCCGAGCCCTCTTGACTTTGTACGCGCCCAGCCGTTCTCGCAAAAACCCGCAAGCTCGAAGCTGGATTCATAACCCCCCACGGACGCAAACGTACCCGCCGGCCGCTTGTCCGCACACATCCGCGAACATCCTATTGGTTGAGCGATACGAATGAAATGGCCGCGATTAAGACATTCTTAATCATCGTTAACAGCTCTGTTCCATAAGTTCCTAGAGATACACAGATTTCTGGAACCGAATCGCGGATCTAGGCTGATTACCGGCTAAAATCAGGCAAAATTGCGGGCAATTCTGAGAACGTTCCGTTAACCGTTGCCGTGGTTGGCTGGCTGAAAGTGCCCTTCCGTAGAATCACTGTGTTGGGGCGATCCGGACTTTGGCCATGCCGCTTCACCTCGAACGGATAGAATGGATGCCATCGCCACCGCTGGCTCCCGGCGACGGGCCGATCGATTTCGACCATCTGCAACGCATGACGCTCGACGATACCGCGATCGAGCAGGAGGTGTTGACGATGTTCTCGGCCCAATCGACCACACTTATGCACAGGCTGGCTGCCATGCCTGCGGACGCCAGCGCGCTGGCGCATACGCTCAAGGGTTCGGCCCGGGCGATCGGCGCGTTTGCCGTCGCCGATGCCGCAGCCCGGCTGGAGGCGGCCATCGCCAGAGGCTTCGATCCGTCCGCTGCGCTCGCCGAACTCGGCGAGGCGGTTGCGGAGGCGCGGGCGGCGATCCAGGCGGTTCTGCGCCGTTCCTGAGCGGAAAGCGGTTCATATCGGCCAAAATCCCGGTAAAATGCCGCCTTAAGGTTTTCGTCCCGACCGCTGGCGCTGTGCGGATCGACCCGTTATACGACTGCCGGGACCGTCCTTACATATTCCGGCAGCACGAGCGATCATGGCCAAAATCCACTTTGTCGACCATACCGGCGAAAAACGAACCATTGAAGTCGAGAACGGCGCGACCGTGATGGAAGCCGCGATCCGCAACGCCATTCCCGGCATCGAAGCCGAATGCGGCGGCGCCTGCGCCTGCGCGACCTGCCACGTCTATGTCGACGAAGCGTGGCGCGAGAAGGTCGGCGCGCCGACCCCGATGGAAGAGGACATGCTCGATTTCGGCTTCGACGTGCGACCGAACTCGCGCCTGTCGTGCCAGATCAAGGTGAGCGACGACCTTGACGGCCTCGTGGTGTCGACGCCGGAACGGCAGGCCTGAAGAATCATTTAGCGCGCTCCGGCGTTGGCGGTCTCCGCGAGATGGTCGTCGACCGCATATAGCGCGCAATCGGGTGCGTATTCCGCGCAGGCGGCGAGGGCAGCCTCCGCCGCTTCGCGCGTCGAGCGGCGCCCGCTACGGAAAGCGAAAGCGCCTTTTGGCGAGACGGCAAAGGCCCTGTGCGGGCTCGCCGAGAGAAAATCGGAAAATCCCGCGCGCCCCTTGTCGCGCAATTGCGGCGGCGGCGGTAGCACCGGGGCTGCCGGCGCTACCGCGATATCGCGCGTTCCGAGATTCTGGTCGCGCAGGAAGCTGTCGACTATCGGCGTCCAGAGCGCGATCCCGCGCGAAAACAGCGAATGGCCGTCGTCGCCGAATGGCGGAACATCGATGAATTGGGCGCGCCCGCCGCCGCCGGTGAAAGCTGTGTGCATTCGGCGCACCAGTTCGGGTCCGAAGAACTTGTCGTTCTGCGCGTAGATCCACAGTGTCGGAATCCGGGACGTCTTGCCGAGCGTGGCGAAGGCGCGGACCAGCGCATCCTCATCGCAGACGTCATTGTCGGCGCGCGAACCGCGGCCACCGGCGAAGTTGATCGCGGCGGCGAGCCCTGGCGGCGCATCGGCGGTCAGCGCCAGCGACGCGTAGCCGCCGGCGGAGACGCCGACCGCGATCATGCCATTGGTCGAAACGTCGGTCCGATTACTCATGGCCTCGATCGCCGCACGCAGATCGCTGGCCGACTGCCATGCCGCACGCAAATATTCGCGTTGGCCGCACGGGCCGCTGCTCTCGGCATATTGGCCGCCGGAATCGCCGTAGCTTCTGCGCATGACGACCAGCGCCGCAAAACCGCGCCTGGCGAATTCGAGGGCTTGCCGATAGGACCCATATGGCGACATCGGCGCCCGCGCCGCCCCTTCGCGGGGTGTGCCGTGGCTGATCAGGGCGAGCGGATAGCGGCGCGTGCCCGATGGCCGCAACAGCATCGCCTCAAGTCCGCGCGGGCCCGCGGCCTCCATCGGAATACGCAGGTCCTCGCGATGGAACGGCTCGGCCGCGGCAGGCTGCATCGCGATGCAGACGATCAATGCCGCCAACATCGCCGCGCGCGTCATGCCGGTTTTGCTCCGCGACGAATCCAGCGCTGAAAATTCGCCAGGATATCCGGCGTCAATGGGGTCGGCTTGCGCGTCGCTTCGTCGAGCAGCACCGATACCGATTGCGCTGAAGCCACGCATTTGCCCTCGGAGAACACCACCTGATCGAACGTGACGGATGTCCGGCCGAACTTCACGACGCCAAGTCCCATTTCGATCGTGCCGGGCCAGCGCAATTCGGCGCGGAAATGCATGTCGAGCCGGACCATGATCCAGGTGATGCCGTCCGGCATCAGCCCGTAGCTGCGGTCCTTCATCAGCGTGACGCGGCCGGTTTCGAAATAGGTGGCGTAGACCGCGTTGTTGACGTGCTGGTTGGGATCGAGGTCGGCAAATCGGACATTGTCCGACAGGCGATAGGGAAAATCCTCCAGACGCGGGTTCGCGTCGGGACGCAAGGGGGCGTTCACGGGGCCATCTCCGAAAATTTCGTTCCCTTACAGCCCACTTGTCGAATGACGGCAAGGGGTTGCCGCCGCCGGGAACGCGATATTATGGCTTTCCTGTTGGCCCCGCCTTGGCTAGACAGATGCGGCCTTCCCGCCAGGTTCAAACGAAAAGAAGCTGATATGAGCGAAGCGATCAAAACCGATGTGCTGATTATTGGTGCGGGTCCGTGCGGCCTGTTTGCCGTCTTCGAACTGGGCCTGTTGGACATGAAGGCGCATCTGGTCGATATCCTCGACAAGATCGGCGGCCAGTGCGCCGAGCTCTATCCGGAAAAACCGATCTACGACATTCCCGGCATTCCCTTCGTCACCGGCCAGGGCCTGACGGAGGCGCTGCTCGAACAGATCAAGCCGTTCCATCCGACCTTCCATCTCAACGAGATGGTGGAGACGATCGAGAAGATCGGCGATCCCGGCTTTCGCGTCACGACCGATGCCGGCCAGGTGTTCGAGTGCAAGGTGGTGGTGATATCAGCGGGCGGCGGCTCGTTCCAGCCGAAGCGTCCGCCGGTGCCGGGGATCGAGGCCTATGAAGGCAGCTCGGTGTTCTACGCCGTGCGCAAGATGGAGCAGTTCCGCGACAAGAACATCCTGATCGTCGGCGGCGGCGATTCCGCGCTCGACTGGACGCTCAATCTGCACCCGATCGCCAAGCGCGTGACGCTTCTGCACCGGCGCGACGATTTCCGCGCCGCGCCCCACAGTGTCGAGCAAATGCGCGCGTTGGTCGCCGGCGGAAAGATGGATCTGAAGATCGGTCAGGTCACCTCGCTGGAAGGCGAAGGCGGCAAGCTTTCGGCGGCGGTGATGAAAGGCAACGACAACGCAGTCTCGAAGGTCGAGTGCGATACGATGCTGCCGTTCTTCGGGCTGACCATGAAGCTCGGCCCGGTGGCGAACTGGGGCGTTGCGCTCGAGAACAATCTGGTGCCGGTCGAGACCGCCTCGTTCGAGACCAATATTCCCGGCATCTTCGCGATCGGCGACATCAACACCTATCCCGGCAAGCTCAAGTTGATCCTGTCCGGATTCCACGAAGGCGCGCTGATGGCGCAGAAGGCGCACCGCTACGTCTATCCGGACAAGCGGCTGGTGTTCCAGTATACCACCTCGTCGTCGAGTCTGCAGAAGAAGCTCGGGGTCAACTGATTCCCGAAAAATGACAGTTTGGCTCGCGGTGCTTTGCCGGGGCGCACGGCGATCGTTACTGGAACCGTCCGCGAAATGGCCTTAGTCTGCGGCCATTCATTTAGGGGATTGATCAGGTGATGACGATGCGCAAGCTGGCCGGATTTCAACTGATACTTCCGATCGTGTTCGGGCTCGCGTTTGCCGGTGAACTCGCCGCGCAGCCGGCGGAGCTTTCTGCTGCCGGGCTGTGGGAGAAGGTCGAGAAGGGCAAGCCGGTCGGCTGGTTCCTTGTGGTCGATCACAGCGGCGTCTTCGAAGGCGTGTTCGCCAAGTTGTTTCTCGATGCCGGCGATCCGCCCAATCCGATCTGCGCCAAATGCGTCGACGATCGCAAGGACGCGCCGTGGCTCGGGATGTCCTTCATCCGTGACATGAAGCGCGACGGCTTGAAATACGAGAACGGCAACGTGCTCGATCCGCGCGACGGCAAGATCTACAAGGCCAAGATGACGCTGAGCCCCGATGGGCAGACGTTGACGATGCGTGGCTATCTCGGCATCTCGCTGTTGGGCAGGGATGAGATCTGGACCCGCCTGCCGGATACGGCGCTGGCGCAGGTCGATCCCGCCATCATCGCAAAATATCTGCCGGCGCAGGCGGCTGTGATGAAGCCGCCTGCCGCTCCGGCAAAGGCCCCGGCGCCAAAGAAGACCACCGCGCCCGCCGCACCTGCGCGCTAGTTCAATCCGGTTCTGCCTGGTGGCCGCGGCGCGTCCGGCGCCACCGGTATCGGCGACACCGGTTGCGACGTGACTTCAGGCACCGCCGCATCGAGCTGCAGCACGGCGGCGGCGGCCGGCACGGCGGCATCCGCCATCGCGGCGTGGCCCTCCGCGCTCGGATGCACCGCGCCGCCATAAACCGCCGACAGCACGCCCCATGTTGCGTCATGGATGTCGGCCGGCTGCTGCGACGTCGGCAGGCCTTGCGGGTAGGTCATCGCCGCGAAGTAGCTGTCATTGGCATCGCGGATCCAGCGCGCGCGCGGCAGATAGGCGCGGTATTCGCCGGCGCTGCGGCCGCACAGCATCGGCTGGCTGGCGGCCGTGACGATATCGGGATCGAAGCTGTCGCCGGTCGCCGAGAAGCACTGCCGGTCGAATTCGGGATCGCTTTCAGCGCGCGCGCAGAAGCCGTGGCTGGCAAAGCTGGCTTGATGGCCATCGACGAAGGTCATGCGGTCGGTGCGCGGATTGCGGCACAGGATGCCGCCCTCGCATAGCGCCAGCCCTCTCAACTGCGGCAGGAATTCGCTTTCGACGAAGTTCGACACGGCGGCCAGCCGCTGCGGCTGCGCGTTGAAGGAGGGATGAATGTCGAAGCCGGCGCGTCCGCCGGGGCAGGGCGCGCCGCCATTCGACAGCGTCGGATTGGCGTAGGAGGTGTAGACCACCCGCGACAGGTCGCCGCCGACCAGCGGCTTCAGCGCCTCGCGCAGTTTTGCAAATCCCTGCGGCAGGTCGCGCGTCATCGCCGATCGCGCATCGTCCACCGAGGCCATCACGCCGCTGCGCCGAAACAGGGCGCGTTCGGTCGCGGTGTCCACGATCACGTCGGCGACGAGGCCGGAGAAATAGATGTCGTTGGCCCCGACCGACAGCAGCACCAGGTCGAGCTTGCGATCGGGCTGGCGGCGTTTGGCGGCGGCGAGGGCTTCGCGCAGTTCGGCCAGTTGCCCGTTGATGGTGCCCTGGCACGCACCGCCCGATTTCGACGGCAGGCAGTCGCGGGCGCGTTGCGAACCGAACAGCCCGTCGGCAATGGTGGCGCCGGTGCAGGCCAGCGGCAGATAGGTCACCGCGATGTGCGGATATTGCACGGCGAGCGCCAGCGCGGTCCGGGTCTGATAGCTGTAGAGCGAACGGTGGCAGGCAGGATTGAACCAGAGCGCGCTCTGGCGCTGCCATACCGACAGCAGGTCCGGCGCCTCGCATGCGCGTCCGCCTTTATAGCCCGCGCGGCTCGGACGGTAATATTGCGCGGCTGCCGTTCCGAGATAGGAGCGGAAGCAAAAGCCTTCGTCGGCCAGCGCAACCGGCCGGTCCGGATTTCCCTCGCCGGAAGCGACGCTGTCGCCGAGGCCGGCGATGAAGATGTCGCGCACCGCGATCTCGGTGAACACGCGCTGACTGCCCTCCGAACTGGACACGTCGGCGGTCACCACCGTGGTGCGGCCGTAGCGGACCCGGAGATTGACCGGTTCGGCGCAGTCGAAGTTGGAGGTTTGCGGGCCGTCACCGTCGTCGACCGTCCAGGCGCAGGTGGCGCCGACCGGCACCGGGCCGGTCAGGCGGATCACGACCGGATGATCGATCGGGGTGAGATAGCTTTCCTTGACGTTGTCGCGGGTGCAGGGCTCGCTGACGCGGCCGGCGAGATCGATGCAGAGCCGGTTCACCGTATTGCGCGCCCAGCCGCGGCCGTCGCTCTGGATGGCCAGCACCTGCTCTGTAGCCAGCACGCTGCGGCCGCGCGCGGCTTCAGTATGCAGCAGGAAATCCCGCTCCTCGCGGAACAGGCGGAAGCGGTTGCGCACCTCCCACGAAATTTGCAGCGGCCCATAGCCGTCGGCGGCCTGGGCTTGCGCGTTAGACGCGGATATGCCGGCCAGCGCGCCGGCAACCAGCGCGACCGACAGCATTGAACGTAGGAGGATTCCAGCCATGGGCGTCGTTTGACGTTAGCGGTAAGGCAGAAATAAGAGATTGAGGCAGCCCTGCGTCAAAAGACCAGACGGCGCAGATAACGACGCCGTTACCAGCCTCAGGATTGCCGGCCCTTGATCGGTGGCCGCACCCGGGCCTTGGCCGTGCAGGCTTCGCCGAGCCGGCGCCGTTCCAGCCAGGGTTGCAGCACGCTGAGCCAGAGTTCGCGTGTACCCATGATCCAGATCGAGATGCCGAAGGGGATCAGGAAGTACAGGATCCGGAACACCACCAGCGTCGCCAGCAACTCTTCCCTGCCGAACTGCGGCAGCGCCACCAGCATTGCGGCGTCGAACACGCCGATGCTGCCGGGCGCATGACTGGCAAAGCCGAGCAGCGTCGCCAGGATGAACACCACCGCCAGCGAAACGAAATCGATATGCGGCTCCATCGGCATCAACAGATACATCGCCAGCGCGCAGAAGGCGAGATCGACCACGCCGATCAGAACCTGCAGCAGCGTCAGCCGAGCCGAGGGCAACACCACCTTCCAGCCGTTCTGCCCGAGTTCGCGGCGGGTCTTGCCCGTCAGCAGCCAGACGAAATAGGCGGCGATGCCGGCAAGGCAGCCGAGCGCGATCAGCCGGTTCATCGCCGGCGGCAGCAGGTCCATCGCCGATGCCGCCTCGGGATGCCAGGCCATGCCGCAGCCGAGCACGAACAGGTTGCCGAGCCAGAAGGTGAGGCCCGAGAGAAAGCAGATTTTTGCGACGTCGATCGCGGTCAGGCCGTAGTCGGAATAGATCCGGAACCTGATCGCGCCGCCGGTAAAGACGGTGGCGCCGATATTGTGCCCGATGGTGTAGCTGGTGAAGCTCGACATCGCGGCGATGCGATAGGGGATGTCGGTCTTGCCGATGGTTCGCAATGCGAAAAAATCATAAAAGGTCAGCGTGCAAAATGCGCCCACCACGCACAGCGCGGCCAGTGCGATGCGATGCGGGGCGATTTCCGTCAGCGCGGTCAGGATAATTCCGGTGTCCACCCCTTTCAGGGTGCGAACCAGCGTCGTGACCGCAAAGATGATGATGAGGAGACTCTGCAGCGATCCCCAGCCGTTTCCAGCCGATCTTCTCCTTGAAGCCACGCCCGAGCGCGGTCAGCAGCCGATGCATTCATCCTCCCGGCAGGGGGCAACAAATAAAGATGGGACCTGTCACGACGCGTGACAGTCGACGGTCAGAGGCACCGTGCGCGAAACCCATAAGCCAAAACCGGACCGTTGTGCAGCCCTTGACAAGCATGCCTTTTGGCTTCGTTCGCCGCCCTTGTCATAAGCCCTACATATGTCGCCGCGTTAACGATTTTGAGTCGCAACGAGGTCCGTTCCACGGGCTCATTTTGCCATTCCATCCCGTTCCATCAGGGCGTTTTCGAGGCCTTCAGGAACATCTTTTTCGCGAGCCGGTTAGCTCCCCATCAGCATCGAACATAAAGCGCGCGCGTTCGGCCGAACAAGGGCCGCGCCTGCATGTTCCCCAAACGAAGGATGACCGCAATGGGACTGTTTACCAAGGACATCAAGACCATGAACGACCTGTTCATCCATCAATTGCAGGACATTTATTACGCCGAGAAACAACTCGTGAAGGCCCTGCCCAAAATGGCGGAAAAAGCCACCGACAAGCAGCTCAAGCAGGGCTTTTTGACCCATCTCGACGAAACCAGGACGCATGTGCAGCGCCTGGAGGAGATATTCCGCATGCACGGCGCCGAAGTGAAGGCGGTCGATTGTCCGGCAATCGACGGTATCATCGAGGAAGCCGACGACGTCGCGGGCGAGGTCGCTGACAAGGCCGTGCTGGATGCAGCCCTGATCAACGCCGCGCAGGCCGCGGAGCATTATGAGATCACCCGCTATGGCAGCCTGATCGCCTGGGCGCGGCAGCTTGGACGCAATGACTGCGCCAGCATTCTGCAGAAGACGCTCGACGAGGAGAAGACCACCGACCGGAAGCTGACCTCGCTGGCGGAAGGCAAGGTCAACCTCCAGGCCGCAAGCTGATCTCAGCTGTTGAATGAGACAAAAGGCCGCGCAGGGACACCCTCGCGCGGCTTTTTGTCGGATGGAAACGACCGGACACATTCATTGTTCGATCTTTGCCGAAGCGTTGTATTGAAACGGACGTCATTGAACGGCGCTGGATCCCCAAGTTGAGGTGATCCGTGCGGAAACGCTTCCGTCCAATTCAAGCCGGTTTCGGGCGCCGATGATTTCGGTAGCCGGATCGGTGCCGTCAAAGTTGGCCACGTCGCTGACGCTTGCGGCGATGAGTCTCGGCTATGGCAGTCGCGACGCTCGGTATCGAGGCCGGGACGAGCTACTGGGCGATCTGCCTGCAGCTGATTGCGATGAGCACGGGTCTCGGGTTGCTGGTGCCGCCATTGACGTCGACGCTGCTCGGCAGCGTGGAGAAATCGCGCGGGCATTGCCGCCGGCGTGCTCATGCGACCCGGCAAACCGGCAGCGTGCCGGGCGTCGCCTTGTTCGGATCGCTGGTTGGTCGGTCTGCAGCGTTCGTGGCCGGCCTGCATGCATCGCTGGCGATTGCAGCGGGCGTTTTGCTGACCGCCGCTGTCGCAATCCTGCTGGGCATGTCGACGAACCGGTCCGCGATCAGTAGACCGGATTCGTGAAGCGGTGCTCGGAAGCTGTTCCAGGAAATATTGGCTAATCCGAATTAACCATGGGCGGGGGTTCCTTTCGGTGAAATTTTCAAAACGTTGTTCACCATCCGCGCAACTGAGCTGCGGCAGTTACCCCAAATATACGAATGAAACCGCAATCACAGGCCACTGGGGAGTCTGTAGATGTACCGCGTTCTAACTTGTCTCACCACCGAGCATGACTGGCGTCTGGTCGTATTGGCAGGCGCGATCTGCTGGCTCGCCAGCGCGGTCGCCATCAGCCTGTTTCACCGGGCCAGGGCGTCGCGCGGCCGTGCGCGCGCGATCTGGATCTGCCTTGATGCGGCCGTCGGCGGTTGCGGAATCTGGGCCACCCATTTCGTCGCGATGCTGGCATACGATCCCGGTGCGAACGCCGGATACAGCATCCCCATCACCTCGTTGTCGCTGGTCTTCGCGATATGCATTGTCGCCATCGGACTCTGCATCGCATTGTCCAGTGCGCGCAAATCGGTGGTTGCCCTTGGCGGCGCCGTCATTGGCGGCGGTGTCGCAGCGATGCACTATACCGGCATGGCGGCACTCGAGCTTCCGGCGTTCATCGTGTGGTCGCCCGACATCGTTGTGGCCTCGGTTGTGTTTGGCAGCCTGTTTGCGGCGATCGCGCTTCTTGTCGCCGTACGCCGTGACAATCCCGTTCATACCGTGGCCGCCACCGGGCTGCTGACGGTTGCCATCGTTTCGCATCATTTCACGGCGATGGGCGCCATCACGCTCATTCCCGACCCGACGCTTGGTAGCGACGGACCGTCGATTTCTCCGACCGCGCTTTCGTTCCTGACGGCGGTCGCGGCTTTCGCCATCCTCGGTCTATCGCTGCTGGCGTCCATGATCGACCGCCGCGCGAAGAGCGAACTCCATCAGCAGAAAGTCCTGCTCGATACCGCGCTCGATAACATGTCGCAGGGACTTTCGATGTTCGATGCGGATGGCCGCATCCTCCTGTACAACGATCGCTATGCCGAAATGATGGGACGCACCGGCATGGCCCTCCAGGGCCGTTTGCTGCTTGATGTGCTGCGGGAGCAGAAGGCGCTTGATCGATGGGACGGCGATCCCGATCAGTTCGTCGCCAGCGTGATTGCCGCAGCCAAAGCCGGCAACAGCGTGACCAGGACGGTGGCGCGCAATGGACGTTCGATCCGTGTCGTCGACCAGCCCATGAGGGGCGGCGGATGGGTCGCCACCTTCGAGGACATCACCGAATGGCAGGCGGCGCAAGAACAGATCTCGCACATGGCGCGCCATGACGCGCTGACAAATTTGCCGAACCGGACGCTGTTCCGCGAACAACTCGAAAAGGCCTTGCGGCTCGTCAGGCGCAGCGATCAGCTTGCGGTCCTGTGTCTCGATCTCGATCACTTCAAGGACATCAACGATTCGCTTGGCCATCCGGTCGGCGACGTGCTGCTGAAGGAGGTCGCACGGCGTCTCGGCGAATGCATCACCGAACACGACACGGTGGCGCGGCTCGGCGGCGACGAATTCGCGATCGTGCAGTTCTGCAGCGATTGCGAGTTGTCCGCCGTCGCCATGCTCGCCAGCCACGTGGTCGAGAAGCTTTCCGCGCCCTACGAAATCGCCGGTCACCAGCTCGTCATCGGCGTCAGTATCGGCATTTCGCTGGCGCCCGAGGATGGCAAGAATCCCGACGAACTGCTGAAGAAGGCCGATCTTGCGCTCTACCGCGCCAAGGAGGACGGCCGCGGCACCTACCGCTTCTTCGAGACCGGAATGGACGCCCGCGCGCAGGCGCGGCGGCTGCTGGAACTTGACTTGCGCGCCGCGCTGCACCGCGGAGAGTTCGAAGTCTATTACCAGCCGATCCGCGACGTCGCCGAGGACGTCGTTGTTGCCTTCGAGGCACTCGTGCGCTGGAACCACTCGCTGCGCGGCATGATCTCTCCGGTCAACTTCATTCCGTTGGCGGAGGAAACCGGCCTGATCGTGCCGATCGGCGACTGGGTGTTACGCCAGGCCTGTATGGAAGCGGCCCAATGGTCGCAGGACGTCGGCGTGGCCGTCAACCTCTCGCCGGTGCAGTTCAAGAATCCCAATCTGGTGTTGACGGTGAAGCAGGCACTGAAGGACGCCGGTCTTCCGGCGCACCGGCTTGAGCTCGAGATCACGGAATCCGTGCTGCTGCAGAACAGCGAGGCAACGCTTTCGGTTCTGCACGAGCTTCGCGCCTTTGGTGTCCGGATTTCGCTGGATGACTTCGGAACCGGCTATTCGTCGCTGAGCTACCTGCGCAGCTTCCCGTTCGACAAGATCAAGATCGACCGCTCGTTCATCACCGAACTGGCGACGCGCGAGGATTCGATGGCGATCGTCCGCGCGGTGACCGGGCTCGGCAAGAGCCTGGGCATCGTCACCACGGCCGAAGGTGTCGAGACCGATGCGCAATTCGATCTCCTGCGCCAGGAGGGTTGCACGCAGGCGCAAGGCTATCTGTTCAGCCGCCCGCGTCCCGCCGCCGAGGTCGAGAACATGCTGACACAGCCGCGGCAGCGCCTGATAGCCTAGAGCTTCGGTTCTGATGAATCAGAACCAAAGATCTTTGTTTTGACGCGTTTTCTTCACGCGAACCGGCATCCACTTCGCTCGAAAACGCTATAGCTACGCCTTGCGCAGCGCGAAATGCGCGCCGCAGAACGCCATTACGGCGCCGAGGCATAAGGCTGCAAGGCCGGCAAGCACGCCCGATACAGTCGGGATCGGGCTCGGCGCCGAGGCGGCCTGTCCGGCGCCGGCAAGGATCAGCACGCCGACCGCGATCAGGAACTGGCGCATCCGCTGCGGAATTTGGCCCGAGGCCGCACTGTGCATCAGGTTGGCGGTGAAATAGCCGCCGGAAAAGCCGACGGTCGCGATCAGCCACCAGGCGATCGCCGCGCCCGCGGGCATGAATTCGCTGGTATCGGACCGCCACAGGCCGCCGAGATCGAGCCCGTAACGTGCGCCCAGCATGTGGACGGCCAGCGCCAGCAGCACTCCGGAAACAATCGCGCCGGCCAGGATCAGGCGGCGTGGAAAATAAGTCGTCTCGGCCATGGCCCGCTTGTAAGGTAAAGCCGGCTCGCCGCGCAAGCAGGCGGTTTTCAAACGACACGGATATTTTGGATTGCCGACATCATTACCGAACCAGGCCGGGGAAGGCGAGGGCGCGCGCACGATCAGCTACGCCTTCAAGGCGTCGCTGATTTCGTCGGCGTATCAATTCGAACTGACGGATTCCGGATTGGTGTGGCAGATGGGCCGTCGTTCCGGCGTGTGGCCCTATGCCGATATCGCGTCGATCCGTCTGTCGTATCGGCCGATGTCGATGCAACCCCGCCGCTTTCGCGCCGATATCGAGCGGGCCGGGGAGGGGCGGATCGCGATCCTTTCGACGACCTGGCAGACCATCACGTTGATGACGCCGCAGGATCAGGACTATCGAACCTTCATTACCGAGCTGCATCGAAGGATGCGGGAGGTGGGTAGCAAGGCTGCCCTGATCGGCGGCATCGGCACGGTGAGCTACGCCGCCGCGGTTGCGATGCTGGTGCTGCTGGCCATCGCCATGATCGGGCTTTTTGTCCGGGCGCTTGCGACGTCCGAATTCACCGGCGCGTTGTTTCTGGTCGGCATCGCGGTCTGGTTTGCCTGGACCATCGGCGGCTTCATCAAGCGCAATCGGCCGCGCAGATATTCGTTCGACGCGCTGCCCGAGACATTGCTGCCGTAGCAGGCTTCGCAATCAAGCGACACGAAATGTGATTTCGCGAAGCGCCGCAGGGCGCGGCACTCTGTGCGGCGGTCCTGATGACGAGCGAATTGCCGTGACAACACCTGCGCGATCGCCGACGGAAGCCGAGATCGCCGCGATCAATGCGCGGCATCTGGTCGAGACGCCGCTGCGGCCGGCCGACCTGCTGTTCGTGTTCGGCACGCGCGAGGATGTCGACGAGCGCGTCGATGAGGCGTGCCGGCTGTGGCGCGAAGGGTTTTTTCGCTGGGCGATCGTGAGCGGGGGCGTGACGCCGGGATCCGATCTGTCGGAATGCGAGATCATCGCGCACGCAATGATCGCGCGTGGCGTTCCTGCCGACATCATCCTGAGAGAGGAGCGGGCGATGAATACCGGCGAGAACGTGATCTTCTCGCTGCCGATCATCGACGCAGCGCTTGGGCTTGCGAGCATCCGCAGCGTGATCTGCCTCGGCAACACCTGGACCGCGCGCCGCTATCCGATGACGCTGCACCGGCACTGGCCGGAAGTCGAGAAGATGCTGGTCATGGTCGACAGTTTCAGGACGCCGCGGGAGCTTTGGCACACCGATGCTGAATTCTCGCGCCGTATGCTCAATGAATGGGACAAGATCGAGCCGTACAAGGCGATGGGCTTTATCGCGGAGTGGCCGGCGCGCGAAACATGCGATCGGTAGCGCTATTCAGTCGTATCGAAATCTTCCTTCGCCGTCAGCATTCCCGAGAGCGTGCGCAGCGCCAGATCGAGCTGTTCGGTGCTGGGGGCGCCGAGCGCCAGGCGGACGGCGTTGGGGGCATGGCCGGGGCTCACGGCGAACGTGGTCGAAGGGGTCAGCGCGATGTCGCGCCGGGCCGCGGCCGCGACGAATGTCTGCGAGCGCCAATGCTGGGGCAAGGTGAGCCAGAGATGGTAGGATTTGACATTCGCCTGGATTTCGAAGCCGGCAAGGTATTTCGCCGCCATCTGCTGGCGCCGTGCCGCGTCGATCCGTTTCAGGCGTGACAGCTCGGCCACCGTGCCATCCGCCATCAACCGCTGTCCGGCGGCAAAGGCAAATCCTGAAGCCGTCCATCCGCCCGATCGAACCGCGGCCATGATGCGCTCCCGCAAGCGCGGCGGCGAAACGATGAAGCCGAGCGCCAGGCCGGGCGCCACCTTCTTCGACAGGCTGTCGAGCGTGATGCAGCTATCCGGCGCGAGCGCGGCCATCGGCGTTTCTTCGTCGAGAAAGCCATAGACGGTGTCCTCGATGACGGGGAGGCCGAGTTTTTCGACGACGCGAAGCAGGTCTGCCCGGCGCGCCGCTGGCATCGTCATGCCGAGCGGATTTTGAATCGTCGGCTGAACGTACAGCGCCGACAAATGTGATTTGCGGTGAGCCTTCGCCACCGCGTCCGGGCGGACGCCGTGCTCGTCCATCGCAAGCGGCACCAGGGTGACGCCGAGCCTCGCGGCGATGTCCTTGATGAAGGGATAGGTCAGCGCCTCGACGCCGCAGCGGCCGCCGCTCGGCACCAATGCCGCAAGTGCGGCGGCGATGCATTGCCTGCCGTTCGCGGTGAAGACGAGTTGATCGGGGGCGGGAGACCAATCCTCGCGGGCGAGAAACTCGGCCGAAATGGTCCGGGCCGCCTGTGTGCCCGTCGTGGTCGAGTGTCGCAACGCGAGATCGAGCACTTCGGGACGCTCCAGCCCGGCAAGGCTTCTTGCGATCATTACCGATTGCGTCGGCAGGATCGGATAGTTCACTTCCAGATCGATCCGCGCACCGCGCGGCTCGACCGGCATGGCGGTACCGGGACGCGTCTCGCCCGAAACGAACGTGCCGCGCCCGACTTCGCCGACCACGAGGCCGCGGCGCAACAGTTCGGTGTAGACCCGGCTCGCGGTGGAGACCGCGATCTTGCGCTCATAGGCAAAGCTGCGCTGCGGCGGCAGGCGGTCGCCCGGTTTGAGCCCGCCATTGGCGATCTCGGCGGCGACGGTATCGGCAAGCTTCAGGTACTCGAATTTTGACATTATTGCACCGAGAGCAATGTTTTCCTTGCACCGAGAAGTGTATCGGATCATTTTGGAACCATCAAGCCCAAGATTGCACTGAGAGGGGTGCAAACAATCGGTCCATTTGGGTGCAGGCGCTCTCGCAAGCGTTTGCGCCGGCGGCAGCGGCTTGCCGCGTGAAAGCAAGGAGAAGTGCGATGACCACGATCTATTCGACGGCAGGCCAGCCTGCGTCCCAAAGCGTCCCGGGCGGATTCTTCCGCCTGCTCGGAAGCTGGGTGAACGGCATCGTCACCTATCTTGCACGCCGACAGGCCATCCAGACGCTGAACGAACTGGATGATCGTGCGCTCCGCGATATCGGCATCGAGCGCAGCCGGATTGAATTGGCCGTGCGCGGCACCGTCGATCCGGATTTCGGGCGCATCATGTGAGGGCGCCCGATGTGAGGGCGCCCGGCGTCGCCGCCCGGCGGCGCCGTGACGCCCTCAGTGCCGCACCACCAGCACCGAGCACCGAGCGTAGCGCACGACATGACCGGCGTTGGAGCCGAGGAAATAGGTCCGCATCGCCGGCCGGTGCGAGGTCATCACGATCAGGTCGGCCTTGATCGCCGCAGCCTCCTCTAGGATCTCGTGATAGATGCCACCCTGCCGCACTGCGGTGGAAATGCGCGACGCCTCGATGCCGGATTCCGTCGCCACGATGGCGAGCGCTTCTTCCGAGGTGGCGCGCTGCTGGGCGTCGAAATCGGCCGGCACATATTCGGCCAGCATCACCGGCGTCATCGGCAATACGTTGAGCAGGCGCACCGAGCCGTTCCAGGTCTGCGACAGCGTCGCAGCCGTTGCGATCGCGGGCTTGGCCAGATCGGTATCGGCCAGGTCGATCGGCACGAGAATCGACTTGAACATCTGCGCCTCCTGCCTTGAGCCCATTCGGTCTCGATTTATCAGGATCGGGCTCTAGCTTTCTGTTTTGACGTGTTTTCTTTTACGCGAAGTTGTTCTCAATTCGCTCGAAAATCATCTCGCGAAGAGCTTAGCATGGCAGGGCAGGGATGTCCGCCCGCCTCAATCGTCCAGTGCCTGCTTCAGCAATTTCGGGCTGGTGAAGCGCACGAGCTTGCCGCGGCGGAACGCCACTTCACTCCAGTCGTCGATCGCAAAATCCAGGATGGCAAGGCCAGCGGTTGGCAGATTGTCCTCAAGCGATTTCTTCGCCGCCGCGTCGCCGCTGCCGGCGAGCATCAGCGCCAGTTCATGCATGCCGGGATTGTGGCCGATCAGCATCAGGCGCGCGGGATCGGTGACCTCCGCCATGCGGATGAGCCGCAGCAGTTGCGTCGGCTCGGCGCCGTAGAGTTCGTCGAGCAATTCGACCTGTGGCTGCGGAAGCTGTTCCCGCACGGCATCCTTCATTGCATCGCGCGCGATCTCCCAGGTCTGGCGCGCCCGCACCGCGGTCGAAACCAGGACCGCGTCGGGCAGGGGCGGATGCCGGCCGATCCAGGTTCCGATGGCGGCCGCATCCAGCCGGCCGCGCTCGTCGAGGCGGCGATCCTGGTCCTGGCCCGAAGGCGCGTCGTGTTCGGTCTTGGCGTGACGCAGCAGCATCAAACGGCGCATGGGCGCGATCTCGATTTGGTCTTAGTCTCGACTAATCTACAAGCTCATGTCCGCGACAAGGTGACAAGCGCTGCAGCGGCCCGTAAGAAACGCCATGCCCGAGACTTTCACAAGTGCGACCAACGGCCCCGAGGACGACGCGCCTTTTCGCTCGCGTCTGTCATTCGACCTGGATGTTGACATTTGCGTGGTCGGAGCCGGCCTTGCCGGCCTCACGGTCGCGCTGGAGGCCGCGCGTCTCGGCGCCAGCGTGGCCGTGCTCGAAGGCCGGCATGTCGGCTGGAATGCGTCCGGTCATCAGCTCGGCACGGTCATGCCGGGCTACAGTCTTCCGATCGGCGACCTGATCGAGCGCGTCGGCCTCGATGACGCGCGCGAGCTGTGGGCGATGTCGAAGGAGGGCGCCGATTACGTTCGCGCCGCCGCCACCGAAGAGGCGATGCCGGGAATTGCGCTGACCGAAGGCGCGCTGGAGGTCTCCACGGTCGATGCCGGCGAAACGCTGATCAGCCGGCTTCAGACGCTGAGCGAGGATTTCGAGACGGAGGTCGAGGGATGGCAGGTCGATCGCGTCCGCGGTCAGCTCGGGACCGCGCGCTATTTCCACGGCGTCTATTATCCGCGCGCATTCCAGATCGACGGTCGCAAATACATTCACGGCCTTGCCGCCCAGGCGAAGCGAGCGGGCGCGCGCATCTTCGAGGATACGCCGGTTGTCAGCATCGATCCGTCGGGGATTCGCAAGCGCATCGTGACGCCGTCGGCGCGGCTGCGCGCTTCGCATATCGTGCTGGCCGGCAACGTTCATCTCGGCGCCCCATTGCGGCGTCTGTCGGAGACGCTGCTGCCGGTCTGGCGCTATGGCGCGGTGACGGAGCCGCTCGGCGAGCGGCTAGGCGAGATGATCGCCTTCAAGGGGTCGGTAGCCGACAGTGACGGCATCGATCATTTCCGGATCGTCGACGGCGACCGGCTGATGTGGGCCAGTCCGGAAACCACCTGGGAGGCGCGGCCACGCCGCTTCGGGCCCGTCATTCAGCGCCGCATTGCCACGGTCTTCCCCCAGCTCGGCAAGGTCGCGATATCGGACGTGTTCGGCGGCGCGGTCGGGGTGACCGTGCACGGCATGCCGCAGATCGGCCAGCTGCGCAAAGGATTGTGGGTCGCCAGCGGCTTCGGCCGCCAAGGGCTGAACACCTCGGCGATGGCAGGGCAGGTGATCGCGCGCAGCATTTTGTGGGGCGAGGAACGCTGGAAACTGTTCTCGCCGTTCGAACTGGTCTGGGCGGGCGGCGCCACCGGCCGCGTCGCCGGCCATCTGATCGGCCTGTGGGGGCGGGGCCATTCCGCCGCGGCCGGCGCGCTGGCCCGTTACCGCGAAGGCGCCCGCGCCCGGGAACGTGTGCGCGAGGCACGATTGGCGGAAGCCAACCGGCAGGCCGGAACCAGGCCGCCGCGCCGTCCGCCGGCTGGACCACGTCCGCTGCGTCCACAGCCGCCGCAGCCGGCAGCGGCGCAGGATGGCGGGATATCAGCCTTGTCCTCGCAGGAAAGTGAGAAAATCCGGGACGGTTCCGTGTAACGTCGGGGTTTATGGGCCGTACTTGATGGCGAACCGTTACGCCCGCCTCGCACGGAGATTTCGATGATCGACCGCCGTATCCTGCTCGCATCCCTGGCCAGCCTGTTTGGTCTGGCCGCTTTCCGTTGGCTGCGCGCCAGCCCGGCACAAGCCGCCGAGAAATTCGAGGTGGAAAAGACCGACGCCGAATGGCGCGCACAGCTCACGCCGCAGCAGTATGAAATCCTGCGCAAGCAGGGCACCGAGCGGCCGGGTTCGAGCCCGCTCCTGAAGGAAAAACGCAAGGGTATCTTTGCCTGCGCTGGCTGCGACCTGCCGCTGTTTTCCTCGGACACCAAGTACGAGAGCGGCACCGGCTGGCCGAGCTTCTGGAAGCCGCTCGACAATGCCATTGGCGAAACCAAGGACACGACGTTCGGGATGACGCGCACGGAAGTCCACTGTCGCCGCTGTGGCGGACATATGGGTCACGTCTTCGACGACGGACCGAAGCCGACCGGTCTGCGCTATTGCATCGACGGGTTTGGGCTGGTGTTTCATCCGGCAGGTCCGTCAGCTTCGTAAGGGCTTGTGCCCGGCAATTGTTGCCCGCCCGGCAAATGTGCCCCGGTCTTCGGACCGGGGCTTTTTTCTTAAGTATATGATTTTTATCGACTTTATAGTTTGGCACAACGCTTGCGACATCTTCTCCCGACGCGGCCTGCACTGGCGAGCCGCCCAGATCGAATTTGGAGAAAATGTCATGGGTATCTTCGGCGCTCTTACGACCTCGGTTGCGGGCCTGCGCGCGCAATCCTATGCGCTGGAGAACATCTCCGGCAACATCGCCAACTCGCAGACCACCGCCTTCAAGCGGATCGACACCAGCTTCCTCGATCTGATCCCGGATACCGGCGTCAACAATCAGCTCGCCGGCAGCGTCACCACCGCATCGCGAGAGACCAACACCGTGCAGGGCGACGTGCAGACCGCGTCGGTCTCCACCTACATGGCGATCAACGGCAGCGGCTTCTTCGTGGTGCAGAAGCCCGGCAGCTTCAGCGACAACCAGCCGGTGTTTTCGGGCGTCGACAATTACACCCGCCGCGGCGACTTTGCGCTCGACAAGAATGGCTACCTGGTCAACGGCGCGGGCTATTATGTCGAAGGCGTTCCGATCGATCCGGCGACCGGCAACATGACCGGCAGCGTGCCGCAGGTGCTGAAATTCGCCAACGACTTCCTGCCGGCGGTGCCGACATCGGTGGTGAGCTATCGCGCCAATTTGGCGAGCTATCCGCTGACCACCAAGCACGACAATTCGATTCCGGGGTCGGAACTGCTGCAGCCGGCGGATTTTGCGTCCGGCAATCCGCGCTCGCTCGGCACGCCTGCCACGCCCTATGGCGACGCAACGACCACGGGCGCCAGCAAAAATAACAAGGCGACGACGCCGGCGCAGATCTCGTCATCGACGCTGTTGAACGGTGCCGCCGGCACGGATTCGCTCACGACCAATTTCGTCCTCGGAGATACGATTACGGTGGACGGTACGCCGATCACCATCGTCAGTACGGCAACCAATCTGGCCACCAACGAGATCAATCTCACTACCGGCACCATCGGCGATCTGCTGGCAAATATCCAAGCGATCACCGGTGTGGCGCCGACGATCAGCGGCGGTGCGATCACGCTGCATACCGGCACTGCCAGCACCCTCACGGTCGCCACCAGCAATACTACTGCACTGGGTGCAATGGGCCTGGCACCCTTGACCCTGCCGCGCACCGGCGGCGGCACTGCCGGCACCGGACAGGTGCTCGGCGGCGATCTCCAGGCCTTCGTCAACGAATCCATCAGCGGTGGAGCGGTGACGGCCTACGACATCTCCGGCTCGCCGGTCAGCCTGCAACTGCGCTGGGCCAAGGTCGACAGTTCGTCGCTCGGCGCCGGCCACACCGACACCTGGAACATGTTCTACCAGGTCGACTCCAGCGCCACCGGCACCGATGTCGCCTGGCAGAACGTCAACACCGACTTCACCTTCTCGCCGAACGGCCAGATGACGCCGGCGATCGGCGGCATCACCCTGACGGCGCCGACCATCGGCGGCGTGCCGCTCGGCAACATCCAGATCAACTTCGGCGCCGGCGGCGTCACCCAGTTCGCCGATGCCAACGGCAATGTGAAGGTCAACCAGATCCAGCAGGACGGCTTTCCGGCCGGTTCGCTGCAGACCGTGTCGATCGGCCAGAACGGCCGGGTGGTCGGCAACTATTCCAACGGCCGCAACATCGACCTTGCGCAGATTTCGGTCGCAACCTTCAACGGCACCAACTTCCTCAAACGCATCGACGGCGGCGCGTTCGAGGCGACGGACCAGTCCGGCCAGGCGCTGTTCGGCAGCGGCGGCACGATCGTCGGCTCGTCGCTTGAAAACTCCAACACCGACATCGCCGACGAGTTCACCAAGCTGATTGTCACCCAGCAGGCCTATTCGGCCAACACGAAGGTGATCACCACATCCAACTCGATGGTTCAGGATCTGCTGAACGTGCTGCGGTAGGTCGCGCACATGGACGGTCTGATCCGACAGGAAATTGAAACGAGCAGTTTGTCATGAGTCTCAGTCAAGCCCTCTCAATTGCCATGTCGGGATTGCGCGCCAACCAGCTTGCGCTGTCGCTGACCTCGTCGAACGTCGCCAATTCCGACACGCCGGGCTACATCCGCAAGACCGTCAACCAGATCCAGACGTCCTCCGGTTCGATCGGCGCCGGCGTCAGCATCACCGGTGTCAATCGCGAACTCGACCTGTATCTGCAGCAGCAGATCCGCACCGAGCAGTCCGGCGCGTCGTACGCCGACCTGCGCTCCTCGATCCTGAGCAGCCTGCAGTCGATCTACGGCACCCCCGGCGGCACCGGAACGCTGGAAACCGCGTTCAACAATCTTGTCACCGCGGTGCAGGGGCTATCGACCAGCTCGGACAGCCAGTCGGCACGGATCGGCGTGCTCAATGCCGCACAGTCGCTGACGCAACAGCTCAACAGCATGTCGGGCGGCATCCAGTCGCTGCGCGGCCAGGCGGAAGCCGGGCTCAATTCGGCGGTCAATACCGCCAATACGGCGATGCAGCAGATCGTCAATCTCAACACCCAGCTTCAGAGCGGCAACACCAGCGATGCTGCGGCCGCGGCCCTGAAGGACCAGCGCGACCAGTATGTCGATCAGTTGTCGCAACTGATGGACATTCGCGTCATCGACAGCGGCAACAATCAAATCCAGGTCTTCACCAATTCGGGCGTGCAGCTGGTTGGTGCCGAGGCCTCGACGCTGTCGTTCAATCCGCAAGGCACGGTGACGCCGAACACCCAGTGGGACGCCGATCCGACCAAGAGCAACCTCGGCACCCTCGCGGTCCATTTCCCGAACGGCGGTTCGCTCAACCTGATTCAGACCAATTCGATCCGCTCAGGCACCATCGCCGGATATCTCGAGCTGCGCGACAAAACGCTGGTGCAGGCGCAAACCCAGCTCGACCAGTTTGCCGCTAACATGTCGAGCCTGTTGTCGGACAAGACCACGGCGGGAACTGCGGTGAGCTCGGGGGCGTCGAACGGCTTCGATCTCGATCTGTCCGGCCTGCAGACCGGCAATATAGTCCATCTCACCTATACGGATACCAACAACGTCCAGCATCAGCTGTCGCTGGTGCGGGTCGACGATCCGTCGGTGCTGCCCTTGTCCAACAACGCCACCACCGATCCAAACGATCAGGTGATCGGTATCGATTTCTCCGCCGGCATGGCTTCGGTGACGAGCCAGCTCAATGCGGCGCTCGGCTCGGCCGGCCTGCAGTTCTCCAACACCGGCTCGACGCTGCGGGTGCTCGACAACGGCGTCGGAACCGCGACCGTGAACGCCGCCTCCGTGACGTCGACCACATCATCGCTGCTGGGTGGCAGCGGCGAGGTGCCGTTGTTCACCGACGGCAACGGCCTTTATACCGGGGCAATCACCGCGGCAGGCCAGCAGTCGGTGGGGCTCGCGGCGCGCATCCGGGTGAACAGCCAGCTCGTCGGTGATCCGGCGAAGCTGGTGCAATACAACGCGACGACGCCGTCCGGCGACACCTTGCGACCGGATTTCCTTTACCAGCAGCTCACCGAAGGCAAGTCGCTGTATCCGCCGTCGACCGGCTTCGGTACCTCGACGTTACCGTTCCAGGCGACGCTGTCGAATTTTTCGCAGCAGATCGCCAGCGCCCAGGGCCAGGCGGCGGACACCGCCAAGCAGATCGCCGACGGTCAGGACGTGGTGCTGAGCACGCTGCAGCAGAAGTTCAACAGCCAGTCCGGCGTCAACATCGACGAAGAGATGGCGCATTTGCTGTCGCTCCAGAATTCATATGCGGCGAACGCGCGGGTGATGTCGACCGTCAAGCAGATGTTCGACACGTTGATGCAGGTCTAGCGTTATCGGTTTGGCGCGACGGTTTTGGAGTAGGTCATCATGACGGTTAGCGGCGTAGGCATCAAGACGTCGATTTTGGCATCGCGGATCCTGGATCTGCAAAGCCAGTTCGACAGTCTGCAGACCCAGCTTGCCACCGGCAAGAAATCGAACACCTATGCCGGCATGGGCACCAACCGCGGCTTTGCCGTCGCGCTGCGCGCGCAGATCAGCGGCATCAACTCGTTCGCGGATACGATGACCAATGTCACCACGCGCATCAACGTCGCCAACGCGGCGCTGACGCGGATTGTAGCGATCGGAACCACGGTGCAGGGCGCGGCGGTGACGTCCTCGACCCAGATCACCAGCAACGGCCAGACCATCGCCCAGGGCACGGCGCGCAGTTCGCTCGACGAGATGCTGAGCCTGCTCAACAGCCAGTCGGGCGATCGCTATCTGTTTTCCGGACGCGCCACCGATACGGCGGCGACGGCGGCGACCGGCGACATTCTCGACGGCGTCGGCGCACAGGCAGGCCTGAAGCAGCTGATCGCGGAACGCAAGCAGGCCGATGTCGGCTCCGGCACCGGCCGGCTGACACAGGCGACGCCGACGGCGACGTCGATTTCATTGACCGAGGACGCAGGTCCGTTTGGCCTGAAGCTCGCATCGATCACCTCGTCGGCTGCAAGCGTCACGATCACCGGGCCGACCGGCTCGCCGGCTACCGGGTCGTTCGATCTCGGCGCGACCAACCTGAACACCGGCGACAGCATCACGCTGGCGTTCAATCTGCCGGACGGCACCAGCGAAAACGTGCAGTTGACCGCGACCACCACGACGCCGCCGCAGGCCGGCCAGTTCCTGATCGGCGCCAACTCGACCGCGACCGCCGCCAACATCAACGCCGCATTGACCACCGCCGTCGGCGGCCTCGCCAACGGCGCGCTGGTCGCGGCGTCCGCGCTGAAGGCGTCCAGCGAATTCTTCAGCGGCAGCCCGGTGCCGCGCGTCGGCGGCCCTCCGTTCGCCACCGCGACGACGCAGGTGCCCGGCACGGCTGCGAATACGCTCTCCTGGTACAATGGCGAAACCGGCACCGACCCCGCGCGCGGCACCGCGGTGGCGCGCGTCGACGACGGCATCACCGTGCAATATGGCGCCCGCGCCAACGAGCCGGCGCTGACGGCGCAATTGCAGACCATCGCGGCCATGGCCGCCATGACCACCACGAGCGGCGACCCGAACGCCAGCGCCCAGATCGGCGCGCTCTACCAGCGGGTGGCCACAAAACTTCTGCCGCAGACCGGCCAGCAGACCGTGCAGGACATTACGGCGGATTTCGCCGGCGCGCAGATCGCGATGCAGTCGGCAGCCGATCGGCAGACCCAGACCAAGAACACCGCGGAGACCATGCTGCAATCGATCGAAGGCGTCACCGACGCGGAGGTCACGGCGAAACTCCTCGCCGTGCAGAACAGCCTCAACGCATCGTACCAGACGACGGCGATGCTTTATCAGACGTCGCTGCTGAAATACTTGTAAGGGGTCGGCCGTCGCTTGCCTCCGTTATCGCCGGATTAGGGCTTGAGACCTTTGTAATCCTTCTCGGTGCCGCGGAATCATCTAACGATTCGGCGCTGTGGTCATTTTGAATTGGGGAGCTGATGAACCGTCACCAACGCCGGACTGCCGCTAAATCCGCGAAGATCACGCCCGGCACGCACGCGATCACGCCGGCGGCGCTCTGCGAGCTCGGTTTCAACTTTCTGAAAGCGGGGCAGGTCGCCGAAGCCGAAGCTTGTTCCCGGCAAGCCCTGACGCAGCAGCCGGACCATGCCGATGCGCTGCATCTGATGGGCACCGTCGCCTTTCACAAGCAGCAATACGATCACGCGGTCGAATGGGTCGCTGGTGCTATCCGGCAGGCTCCGAAACCTGAATATCTCTTGAGTCTCGGCAATGCATTGCAACAGTCGGGACGGCTGGACGAGGCCCTGAAGGCCTATGATCGCGGCGTGATGTTCAAGCCCGAGGACGCTGAACTGTGGAAGAGCATGGGCAACGTGCTCATCAAGCTGGAGCGTCGCGACGAAGCCCTGCTGAGTTTTCAGCATGCCTTGAAGTTCAATCCGTGCCATCTGGAGGCTGCGCACCTCTGCGCGCAGCTGCTGTTCGATCTGAAACGCTATGACGAGGCGGTGGCCTATTTCAGTCAGTGCGACGAGATCGAGCCAAATCGCGCGGCCTTCTACCAGATGCGAGGATTGTGCCACGCGCGCGCGATGCGGTTCGACGAGGCGCTGGTCGATTACCGGAGGGCGCTGGAGCTCGACCCCGGCCACGCCGAAACGCACAACAATGTTGGCATCGTCCATCTCAGGTTCGGCCGCTTCGGTGAGGCGAACGCGTGCTTCGATCGCGCGCTCGCGCTGAACCCCAGCATGGCGACGACGGTGACCAACAAGGCGCTTGCGCTGGTCGAACAGCATCGGTTCGATGAAGCCTTTGCGTTCTACGCGAAATCGCTGGCGATCGAGGATAATCCGTGGACGCGCTGGAATTTGGCCATGCTCCAGCTGCTGACCGGCGATTTTGAAGCCGGCTGGGCCGGCCGCGAAGCGCGCTGGCCGGCCAATGTCCTGGTCGATCGCAAGTTCACGCAGCCGCTCTGGCTCGGCGACGACCCCATTGAAGGCAAGACCATCCTGCTGCATGCGGACGAGGGATTGGGCGATGTGATCCATTTCGCCCGCTATGTGCCCATGGTCGCTGCGCTTGGCGCTCGGGTCATTCTCGAGGTCCCGGGTGCGATCCATACCCTGCTGTCGGGGATGTCCGGGGTGTCGCAGGGCCTGCCGCGCGGTTTCCCCATGATCCCGGCGTTCGACGTCCATTGCCCGTTGTCCAGCCTGCCGCTGGCGTTCCGCACGCGGCTGGAGACGATCCCCGCGCCGGTGGCGTATCTGCCGGCCGTTCCGCAGGCGCGCCGCGAGGAATGGCAAAGCCGGCTTGGATCGCACGATCGTTTCCGCGTCGGCCTCGTGTGGTCCGGCAACCGAGATCACAAGAACGATCACAACCGGTCGATGGCGCTACAAGCGCTGTCGCCGATGCTGGATCTCGACGCCACCTTCGTCAGCCTGCAGAAGGAGCCGCGCGACCAGGACATGGTCTTCCTTCGCGAACACGCCGAGATCCTCGACGTCAGCGAACACCTCATGGATTTCGTCGCGACGGCCGCTTTGGTGTCCTGCCTCGATCTCGTGATCACGGTGGACACCAGCATTGCCCACCTCGCGGGGGCGCTCGGCCGCCCGGTGTGGATCATGCTGCCGTTCACGCCGGACTATCGCTGGCTGCTCGGTCGCGACGATAGCCCCTGGTATCCGACTGCGCGTTTGTTCCGGCAGACCGAAACGCGCGACTACGCACCCGTGATCGATCGCATTCGGGCCGAGCTGCAGAATCTGATCGCCGTGTGGCGGCCCACCCTGGAGATGGTCGAAGCCCCGCTCGCGCCGTCTGCATCGCTCGACGAAGCGGCGTTGACGAGCTGAGCTTCGCACCGGCCCGGCCGCCGCCGTCGCTCGGAGCCTGTTGGCTCGATGCATGATCATGCCCGCGGGCCTTGCCACCGCTCTGAAGACGCGCGGCGCTTTTTCCGACCTTCAATGATGTGCGAGCGAGCAGGATCTCGGAAGCTGGTCCGCGCGCTGTTTACGCCTGCTGACACCTGACCGCCGGTGACCGCCCGACCGCGTCGAACTCTCCGAACCCCTTCATCCTTTTTTAACCATGATTTTTAAACCGGCGCGGTAGCACCGTATCTACCCGGTCCAATTTATTTTTCATTGACCATTTGCTTTCAGGGTGCCCCCGGGTTCAGCCAAGAAGGCTGGGCTGTTGCGTAGACCAGAAAGGTTGTGTTCATGTCTCTCTCCAACATCACGCTCTCGTCGTCGGTTCGCCAGAACCTGCTCTCGCTGCAGGACACCGCGAGCCTGCTCTCGACCACGCAGACCCGCCTCGCCACCGGCAAGAAGGTCAACAGCGCGCTCGACAATCCGACCAACTTCTTCACCGCCTCCGGCCTCGACGCCCGCGCCAGCGACATCGGCAACCTGCTCGATAGCATCGGCAACGGCGTGCAGGTGCTGCAGGCCGCCAACACCGGCATCACCTCGCTGTCAAAGCTGGTCGATACCGCGAAGTCGATCGCCAACCAGGCACTGCAGCAGCCCGGCGGCTACAGCACCAAGGCCAGCGCAGCCTTCGTCGGCGCGGGTGCCGGCACGGGCACGACCACGGCCTCGGACATCAACGCCGGCAAGGTTGGTGGTTCGGTCTTCACGTTCTCCACGACTGCGGGTGTCGGCGTCACGATCACCGTCGGTGCGACGGCTGTCGCCTACAATGCCAGCGCCAAGACGGCGACGGTCAAGTCTCTGGATGACCTCAACCAGGCCTTGTCGGCGGCCGGCGTCAATGTGACGGCTTCGATCACCGCGGCCCAGGAGCTCACGTTCACGTCGACCAACGACGGTGCCAGCCAGACACTCACCCAGACCACTGCCGCCACGACACCGGCGTCGATTGCAGCCAATACGCTCGAAATCTCTGTCGCGGCTGCTCAGTCGACCGCAGGCACACTTGTCGGGACCCCGATTGCGGACGCGGTGTCGCAGACGGCCCGTTCCAGTCTCGTTGCCCAGTACAACCAGATCATCCAGCAGATCACCACCACTGCGCAGGACTCGTCCTTCAACGGCGTCAACCTGCTCAATGGCGACACGCTGAAGCTGGTGTTCAACGAAACCGGCAAGTCGACCTCGACGATCGCAGGCGTGACCTTCGATCCGAACGGTCTCGGCCTGAAGTCGCTCGTCAACGGCACCGACTTCATCGATAACGCAGCGACCAACTCTGTTCTGACGGCGCTCAACACCGCCAGCACCACGCTGCGCTCGCAGGCTTCGGCCTTCGGTGCCAACCTCTCGATCGTGCAGATCCGTCAGGACTTCTCGAAGAACCTGATCAACGTGCTGCAGACCGGGTCGTCCAACCTGACCCTGGCCGATTCCAACGAGGAAGCGGCCAACAGCCAGGCGCTGTCGACCCGCCAGTCGATCGCGGTCTCCGCGCTCGCGCTCGCCAACCAGTCGAACCAGAGCGTTCTGCAGCTCCTGCGCTGATTTCGGCGAACTACTCGATCCATCACGGCGGCGGGGCTTCGGCCCCGCCGTTTTTTTGTGTCTGGAGGTCCGGAACCGGCATTCGCAACAGGAGGATCAGATCGCTCGAAAACCGCGCCTTAAGCCGTCGTGAGTAGGGCACCAGTCATTAACCATGCCCAATAAGGGTCCGTTAACCACATTTTAAAAGCTTTTGGTCATAACCTAACTCGGGTGAAGTCATGTAGCCCGTCGGCGCGGGAGAAGGTGCCGGCGACGCACACTTGAGGAAGGCGTTGAATATGTCCGATATCGTCCTGACGGCGGCAGTCCGCCAGAACCTGCTCTCGCTGCAGGGCACCGCCGACCTGCTCTCGAAGACGCAGACCCGCCTCGCCACCGGCAAGAAAGTCAACAGCGCGCTCGACAACCCGACCAACTACTTCACCGCGGCCGGCCTCGATGCCCGCGCCGGCGATATCAGCAATCTGCTCGACAGCATCGGTAACGGCGTGCAGGTGCTGCAGGCCGCCAACACCGGCATCACCTCGCTGCAGAAGCTGGTCGATACCGCCAAGTCGATCGCCAACCAGGCGCTGCAGCAGCCCACGGGCTACAGCACCAAGTCCAGCATCGCATTTACCGGTACAGGCACCGGGGTCCCCCCGCAGGTCCGGCAACTGCGGCCGACCTCACGACCAGCAAGCTCAACGGTGGTGTTTTCACGTTCACCAGTTCGGCGGGCACCGCTGTGACAATCACGATCGGCACGGCAGCCGCGGCCTTCGATCCCGTAGCCAAGACGGCGACCGTCAAGACTCTCGACCAACTCAACACGGCGCTGGCAGTGGCGGGCGTCAACCTGAATGGTTCGATCACCGGCACGGACGAACTGACCTTCACGTCGACCAACGACGGTGCAGCCCAGACGATCACCGGCACTGTGGCTGCAACTGCGCCGACGACGCTCGACGCGATCAACATCAGCGCCAACGCGCTCGGTGGCGGCGCCGGCGGTACAGTCGTTGCAACGGTTCCCGATGCGGTGTCGCAAACCGCGCGCGCCACCCTGGTCAGTCAGTACAACCAGGTCATTGAGCAGATCAAGACCACGGCGCAGGATGCATCGTTCAACGGTATCAATCTTTTGGACGGCAACTCGCTGAAGCTGATCTTCAACGAAACCGGCAAGTCGACGTTGACGATCGCGGGAGTCAGCTTCGACCCGAATGGCCTCGGTCTCGCACCACTCGCCGCCGGCACCGATTTCATCGACAACGTGCTGACCGGCAAGGTGCTGACAGCGCTCAACAACGCCAGCAGCACGCTGCGCTCGCAGGCCTCGGCGTTCGGCGCCAACCTCTCGATCGTGCAGATCCGCCAGGATTTCGCGAAAAATATCATCAACGTGCTGCAGACCGGTTCGGCCAACCTGACCCTGGCCGACTCCAACGAGGAGGCGGCCAACAGCCAGGCGCTGTCGACCCGCCAGTCGATCGCGGTCTCCGCGCTCGCGCTCGCCAACCAGTCGCAGCAGAGCGTGCTCAAGCTCCTGCAGTAAACCGGAGAACGTTTCGGGCCATCAAGCGGCGGGGCAGGGCCCCGCCGCCTTTCCTTGATGCCGCGATGGAGCCGACGGACGACGCCCGAAACTTGCTCCGTTGATGAAGCAAAAGCCTTTTTTTTGATGCAGTTTTGCATTCGAATGTTCGGGTATTGTTCATGGTGATTTGTGTAGTTGTTTCCGGACACGCGCCGCGACGCGGCGGTTTGCAAGGGATGAGGCGATGGCGCTAAAGGTGGAATTGAAGCCGTTCGAGCGGATCATCATCGGCGAAAGCGTGATCACCAATTCAGAGACGCGAGCCCACTTTCTGATCGATGGCGAAGCGCCGATCCTGCGCGAGAAGGACATCCTGACGGCGGAGACGGCCAATTCTCCGGTGAAGCGGCTCTATCTCTGCGTGCAGCAGATGTACCTGGAGAAGGACATCCCAAGGTACCAGGAGCTTTATATGGGCTTCGTCAAGGATTTGCTGGAGGCGGTGCCGAGCTTCAGGCCGCAGATCGAGGACGCAAGTAAGCTAATTTTAAGCGGCCAACTCTACAATTCGTTAAAGGAAGTCCGCAAGCTTATCAAACTGGAAGAGGAGTTGCTGAGGTGACGAATGTCTAGTGCTGCCGCCCACGCCTACGCACGCGTTGCGAACACCACCTCCTCCCCCCGTGATATCGAAGCCCAGGCCCTGCTGAAAGCGGCGAACAAGTTGCAGGCTATCGTCACCAATGAAAACGCGACGAGCGAGCAAATCTCCGAAGCGCTGATGTTCAACCGCAAGCTATGGGCCATCTTTCTCAGCGACGTCTTGCGCGACGAAAACCAGCAACCGTTGGAAGTGCGGCAGAACATCGCCAGCCTCGGTATCTTCGTTCTGAGCCAGACCATGGCGCTGCAGATCAGCCCGCAGGTCGAGCACATCAAGCCGCTGATCGAGATCAACCGCAATCTCGCGGCCGGCCTCAGCGGCCGCGCCTGAATAGCAACGGGCATCAAGCAGGAAGGTTCAGCCATGGGTGATATCTTCAGCGTTCTTGCAGCCGGCTACACCTCCAAACCCCCGACGCCTCCGTCGCATACGAAGTATGTCCCTGTCGATGCCACGCAGTGGGAAGGGACCTGGAAGGGGACCTATTCGACGGGCGAGAAGTTTTCCTTCTCGGTGTCCAACGTGCAGGGATTTCGCGGCAAGGTGAGATATCAGAGCGGCAACGGTCCGATCAAATACCAGGACATCCTGATCAAGGACAACGCCTTCAAGTTCGGCGACTCCAAATTCTTGCTGTCGAAGGAGGGCCACGGCACGATCAAGACCGTGGTCACCAATGCAGCCACCGGGCAGTCGGCCCTGAATTCGGCGCCGGTCGATCGGGTCTGATTGTTGCGACCTTCGCTTCGGCGCGATCAGCATCACGGGGGCGGCGGAGGAAACTCCGCCGTTTTTCTTGGTGCCGTGCAGCGCGAGCAAGGGTCCCGGCATGCCGATACTCCGTCATATTTGGTAACCGTTGCTAACCACATTTAAAGGCACGAACTGTATGAAAGTTGGGCAGTTTTACAGTCTCCCAGCGGTCCTGCGAACCGCTCCCATTGAGGTCGTGAATGTCCAATGCAGCCCAAGCCTACTCGCGTACGTCACATATGACGGCATCTCCCCGTGAAATCGAGGCGCAGGCGCTGCTGAAGGCTGCGAGACAGCTTCTGGATGTCCAGGCCAACTGGGCGGGCCCCGACAAGAACATGCACAACGCGCTGCTCTTCAATCGCCGGCTGTGGTCGATCTTCATGAGCGCGGTCGAGACCAACGACAACCAGCAACCGCTGGAAATCCGTCAGAACATCGCCAATATCGGCGTGTTCGTGATGAAGCAGACGATCGACATGCAATTGAATCCGGATCCGGCGAAACTGAAGTCGCTGATCGACATCAATTGCAACCTCGCCGCGGGCCTGTCAGGCAAGGCTTGACGGTTCGCACGTCAAGCCTTGCGGTCGGTGGCGAGAGCACGCGTGGGCGCACCCTTGGTCAGGTCGAGGGCGTGGAAATAGGCGCGACGGCGCAGCACCGCTTCATCGGGAAACTGCTGCACCACCGCGCTGGTCCTGACATCGACGACCTGGTAGACGATCGAGGCGGCTGCGCGATCGAAAACCACCTGACGCGATCTGGAAGCATTGACCGTATCGGACTCCGCACGCGCGCGTGCGCTCGCATCTGCCGCCGTAACGCTTTGCGTCGCGGGCAGTTCTGTCGCCACCGCCTTATGCGCCGCTTCGCTCACGGGCTGCACAATCGGCGTAGCAACCGGTGCCCCCACCGGCTTGATGCTGAAATCTGTACTCACGGCAGCCTCCTGGCTTGCTTCGAGTCAAATCCCAACCCCTCTCGAATCGCAACTATGCCCCAACACCCCTCAATACAATGTTAGAGAATGCGCTGAATTTCGCGCTCAAATCCGTGGAAGTTTTTAGTTAAAATTGCTCCTATTTTTCAGGAGTAACTGGAACGATCACAGCGAGCGGCTGACCGTGAGCGGCGTAATGTTGCGTGGTCCGGGCGTCGCGCGCTGTCCCGAGGCCGTATACGTATTCGGGATGTTCTTGCGTTGCATCTCGGTGTTGACGCCGCGCACGATGCCTTCGGACACCGCATGCGCCGTCGCAAGGACGGTGAGGTTGATCTGCAGCATGGCGCGGAAGGTGTCGTGATGGCGCCGCAGCGTGGTCAGCAATTCCGGCGAGACCTGAGTGAGATATTTTTGCGCGTTCTTCAGGCTTTCGACTGCGACCATGTAGCGGCCCGACAACTCGCCTTTCTGCTCTTCCAACCGCATCGCTTCGGGGATTTTGCCGGCGCGAACCAGTTCGGTTTCGCGTTCGATGATGCCGAGCAGGCCGCTCATCACGTCCATCAGATCTTCCGCGAGCTTGCGCGCTTCCGCCGGCGTGGAGATGGCTTTTGCTGGTGCAGATGCCGGTAGGGGCGCGGGGCGGGCCTGAGGACGCTGATTCATGTCGGGGTTTCCTTTTTTGGATCAGCCGGCGCGGTTGGCTTGCTGCAGGATCAAGGTGCGGAACACGTCGTTGGAAATGCCGATGCCGCCGGACTTGGCAAAGGATTTCGAATATTCATCCGTCAGCATCGAGCGCCAGACGCCGGTGCCGGTCGTGTCGCCGAACGGGCCTTCGCCTTTGACGCCGCTGGTCATCTGCGAAAACATCGAGTTGAGGAACATCGCCTCGAACTCCTGGGCCTTGGCGCGCGTCTTTTTCTGCGCCTCAGGCGAAATCTTGGTCAGCGCGTCGGCGAGTTGCGGATCGTTGCGGCCGTTGATCAGCGAAGTCGTTTTTCTTCGTGTAGGCGCCGATCCCATTGATAAGGCCCGTGTCCATCACATCACCTCGATGTCGGCCTGGATCGCGCCGGCGGCCTTGATCGCCTGCAGGATGCCGATCAGGTCACGCGGGCCGATGCCAAGTCCGTTGAGGCCGTCGACGAGCTGCTGCAGCGAGACGCCGTCCTTCACGACCGCGAGTTTCTTGCCGTCTTCGCTGACGCTGACCCCCGTTCGCGGCGTCACCACGGTGCGGCCACGCGACAGCGGATTTGGCTGGCTCACTTGCGGGCTTTCGGAAATCGTCACGGTGAGATTGCCCTGCGCCACCGCCACGGTGGCGACGCGGACGTCGCGGCCCATCACGATGATGCCGGAGCGTTCGTCGATCACGATCTTGGCGGCGAGATCCGGTTCGACCTGCAATTGCTCGATTTCGGTCAGGAAGGCGACGACGTTGCCCTTGAATTCGGCGGGGATCGCCAGCTGCACCGTGGAGGGATCGATCGGCTCGGCGGTCTTGACGCCGAGGAAATCGTTGACGGCCGCCGCGATGCGCTTGGCGGTGGTGAAGTCGGCATTGCGCAGCGCCAGCCGGACATTGGGCAGGCGATTGAGCGCGAATTCGATCTCACGCTCGATGATGGCGCCGTTGGCGATGCGGCCCACCGTTGGCACGCCGCGGGTGATCTTGGCGGCTTCGCCTTCGGCCTGGAAGCCGGAGATCGCCAGCGAGCCCTGGGCGACCGCATAGACGTTGCCGTCGGCGCCGAGCAGGGGGGTGACCAGCAGGGTGCCGCCCTGCAGGTTCTTGGCGTCGCCGAGCGCGGACACCGTCACGTCCATCCGCGTGCCTTGAGTCCCGAACGCCGGCAGGTTGCCGGTGACCATGACGGCGGCGACATTGCCGGTACGGATGGTGGCGCCGCGGATGTTGACGCCCATGCGCTCCAGCATCGCCTGCAGCGATTGCTTGGTGAAGGGAATATTGTTCAGCGTATCGCCGGTGCCGTTGAGGCCGACCACGAGGCCGTAGCCGATCAACTGGTTCTGCCGCACCCCCTCAATGTTGGCGAGATCCTTGATCCGCGACGTCGCGCCCGCGGGCGAGGGCGATAACGCCAGCGCCAGCAGCGCGGCGCAGGCCGCCCAAATCAGTCTTGCCGAACGGATGCCGGGCATCCTGTGCTCCCCTCGAGGTCTTCCACCGGACCGCTGGCGCCACTCCCATGACGGCGATCCGGGATTAACTATGCGAGGGTCATGCCATGTCGCGTTTCCGAGGCAATGCCTTGATATTTCTGGATGTTCGCTGGAGACATGGTGCTGCGGCGGCTTCACCATGAAGGGCGAAACTGCCGTACGTCGGCAGATTTTGCCGGGCTGTTTACGCGTCATTAACCATAAGAAGGCGAAGGTCTGCCGACTCTCACGGCGAGATCACCACGATGCGCATCTACGGACCGAACGGCACCACGCTTGGATCGCCCGCGAGCCAGACGCGGCGAACCAGTTCGACCGGCTTCTCGCTGCCGGAAACGCCCTCGACTCCCGAGGAGCCGCGCTCGGCTGCGGCACCCAGGGCCGCCGGCAACATCGATGCGCTGCTCGCGCTGCAGGGCGTCGAGGATCCGACCGAGCGCCGCAGGCGTTCGGTGGCGCGGGGCAGGGGCGCGCTCGACGTGCTCGACGAGCTCAAGATCGGGCTGCTCTCCGGCAATCTCGATGCTTCCACCGTGAACCGGCTGCGCGATGCCGCCACCAATCTGAAGTCCTCCTCCGGCGATCCCGGCCTCGATTCGGTATTGTCCGAGATCGAGCTGCGGGTTGAAGTCGAGCTGGCAAAGGCCGGACAGTTCTAGATTCTTGCTTTACGCGTTTTCTTCACGCGAACCGGTACCCACTTCGCTCGAAAACGCTTTGGATTTACGCCGCGATATCCCTGCGCGCCGCGTCGTAACGGCGCTGCGCGTTCAACACCTCCTTCAGGTTCTTTTCCGCCCAGTCCCGCAACGGATCGACCGCGCCGGCGAGCGTCGCGCCGAGCGGCGTGATCGAATACTCCACCGTGACCGGCACGGTCGCGATCGCGCGTCGCCGGATCAGTCCGTCGCGTTCGAGCGACTTGAGCACCTGGCTCAGCATCTTCTGCGAGATGCCTTCAATCGTCCGCCGTAACGCATTGAAACGCATCGGCTCGTCGCGCACGAGAAGCAGGATTAACACCGCCCATTTGTCGCCGACGCGGTCGAGAATCTGGCGCGTCGGGCAATCGGCCGAATAGGCGTTGGGGATTTTCGAATTGGCGGCCTTCATGGCGGTTACTCCGGCGTAATCAGGTGACCCGAAAGTGCTCTCTTCACACTTACATCCCTTTCGCTATCTAGTCACTATTGGATACCACATTCGCGTATCGTATGGGAGACTTTCATGAAAATCGCCGTCATCGGCGCGTCCGGCAACGCCGGTTCGCGCATCACCACTGAGCTCGCCCGCCGCGGCCACAGCGTGACCGCCATCGCCCGCCATCCTGAAAAGATCGCTGCCCAGGCCAACGTCACCGCAACCAAGGGCGACCTCATGGACCAGGCAGCGCTGACCGGCCTCCTGGCCGGCCATGATGCGGCGATCAGTTCGGTCCACTTTCTCGCCAGCGATCCGGCCAAGCTGATCGGCGCCGCCAGGGAATCGAAGGTCGCCCGCTACCTCGTTGTCGGCGGCGCCGGCAGCCTCGAAGTGGCCCCCGGTGTCCGGCTGGTCACCACCCCCGGCTTTCCCGTGGCATACAAGGCGGAAGCCGAGAAGGGCGCCGCCTTCCTCGACCTGCTCCGGGCCGAGAAGGAACTCAACTGGACCTTCCTGTCGCCCTCGGCCCTGTTTGTGGCCGGCGAGCGAACCGGCAAGTTCCGCCTCGGGACCGACCAGCTTTTGACCGCTTCCGACGGCAAAAGCTCGATTTCCTTCGAGGACTTCGCAGTTGCACTCGCCGACGAGATCGAACGCCCTGCCCATATCCGCCAGCGCTTCACGGTTGGCTACTAAACCGCAGGCCGCCCGATAACTTTGCCTGTGCAAGGCCTTGGGGGAGGTACCCCCAAGGGGACGGTCTATATTGTCTGTCACAACACCTCGCTATATAAGGCCCGCGCGGACGGACAATTTTCCGCCCCGCCTTGCACGTGAAGATGGGCTGGCCTTGGAAAAGTTGAAGAATTATCGACCCTCCGAAAAAGAGCCTTTCATGAACGACCGCCAGCGCGATTATTTTCGCGCCAAGCTGCTGGCGTGGAAGGACGAGATCCTGAGGGAATCGAAGATTACCCTGCAGACCCTCCAGGAAGAGAACGTCAATCATCCCGATCTGGCTGATCGCGCCTCTTCCGAAACCGATCGCGCCATCGAACTGCGCGCCCGCGACCGCCAGCGCAAATTGATCTCCAAGATCGACGCCGCGCTGCAACGCATCGAGGACAACACCTACGGCTATTGCGAGGAGACCGGCGAGCCGATCTCCCTGAAGCGGCTGGAGGCCCGTCCGATCGCGACGCTGTCGGTGGAAGCGCAGGAACGTCACGAGAAGCGCGAGAAGGTTTACCGGGACGAGTAGGGCATTGACGGGCGGCTGACCGCCGTACGCGGTCAGCGCTGCGCCTTGCGAAAAAGAAAGCCGCCGCTGATGGACAACATTCTCGCGGCTGCACAGACCATCGCTACGGCTCGCCGCAACCGCACGCCGCTGGCCTCGCTTGCTTCTGAGCTGGTGCCCGGCGATGAGGCGGAAGGCTATCGCATTCAGCGCGCGGTCCACGACCTGCTGCTGCCGCAAACCGGAAGCCTGGTCGGTTACAAGATCGGCTGCACCAGCGCGGTGATGCAGCAATATCTCGACATCCCCCATCCCTGCGCCGGCGGCGTCTTTGCCAAGGGCGTTCACGACAGCGGCGCCAGGCTGCGCCACGGCGACTATGTCCGGGTCGGCGTCGAATGCGAGATCGCGGTGCGGCTCGCACGCAATCTCGCGCCGTCGGAGGCCCCGTTCACCGCGGAGTGGATGATGGAGGCGATCGAGGCCTACCATCCCGCGATCGAGATCGTCGACGACCGCTACGTCAAATGGGAAACGATGGGCGCGCCGACGCTGGTTGCCGATGATTTCTTCGCCGCCGGCTGCGTGCTCGGCAAGGCGGTGATGCGCACCAAGGCGCCGGACCTGCTCAAGGTCAATGGTCGCGCCATGATCAACGGCGAGGAGGCCGGGCGCGGCACCGGTGCCGACGTGCTAGGCCATCCCCACAACGCGCTGGCCTGGCTCGCCAATCATCTCGCCGACGAAGGCAAGGGACTGCATGCGGGCCAGATCGTGCTGACGGGAAGTCTCGTGAAGACCATGTGGCTCAACGCCGGCGACCGCGTGAAGATGGAACTCGATGGATTGGGGACCGTGGAAGCGAAGTTCGCGTAGATTTCGTAGGGTAGGCAAAGCGTGTCCGCCCTTCAGCACAATGATTTTGAGAGATGCTGGGTACGGCGCGAAGCCGCGCCTTTGCCCACCCCACGATCGGTGATTGCGTGATGGCTGAGAGCGTTCCGTCGGTTCTTGAATCCGAAGCACGAGGTGAAATCGCCGACATCTATGCCGACATTCGAAAAGTTCTCGGCACCAGCGTGGTCAACCTGATCTGGCGCAACCTCGCGACCATGCCGGGCGCCCTGGAATGGACGTGGTCTACCGTCCGTCCGCTCTATCTCGGTGACGCCCCATTGCATGCCGAAGCTGTCAGGCAAACGATCGCGCTGCCGGATTGGCCGGGCTTCTCCACCGACACTTTAGCTGCCGCCGGGGTAGACGAGGCCGAACGCGCGCTCATTCGTGACGTGCTCGACAGCTATCAATATACCAACGCGCTGGCGCTTGTCGTGCTCTCGGCGCTGCTGGCGCATTACGAGCCGCGTCCGGCCGATACCGTGACGGCTGCGGGCACCGCGCCAAAACCGTCCGGCGCCAAAATTCCGGAGTTGCCCCCGATGGATGCGTTGGACCCGGAGGTGGCGGCGCTGGTCGGCGAATTGAATTCCTTCGGCGAAGACACCGAGCCGCGGTTGATCGCCAGCATGTACCGGCACCTGGCGTATTGGCCGGCCTACCTCGCGCTGGTGCGAACCATGCTGGCGCCGCTGCAGCGGGAAGGACGGCTGAATTCGCTGACGCTTTCGACTCGCGTGCTTGGGTATGCCCATGGCGCTGTTCTCGCGTCGCAACTGAAACCTGCCGCGCCACCAGATGCGCTGCAGGGTGCGCTCGCTTCCTGCCGCCTGTTCGTCGAACATCCGATCGCGCGCATGACGGGGCTCTGCGCCCTGATCCGGCGCGCGACGCCGTAGTGACGACGTTATCAACCGTCGGAGCACTTCAGCTCGGATTTATCCCAGAATGCTTTGATCGCGGTGAAAGGCACCGAGAGGCGTTCCCGAGCTCCCATGAGTCGCAGCAAGACCTCGAAGCGGTCGTCCCTGATGCTCAGCTGCTCGAAGTCATGCTGCAGAATGATGGTCATATCGTCGGGATATTTCGACTTGAGGCTAACCGACAGTTTCACGCCGTCGGCGTGGGTGCGGAATGTGATATTGACCGGCCGCTGCTCTGAAGCGAGCGGGAGCGTCTCGGCGATCTTGGCGCGTGCTGCCGGCCTGCTGCACGACTCGGCGAATGCAGGCGAGGCCGCGATGAGGAGAAGCATTGCTGCATAGGAGATAGCCATACCCCGCACTTGCGGGGTATCCAGCACACCGCGACCTGTCGTGTCCATCACTGCTGTCTCTGGAATACTCGATCGCCTGCCTGCGAGACGAATGACAACTGGCTGTGTGTTTGCGTTGCCGCGGCTCGCCTTCACCCAGGTTCATGCTAACCGGTTCCCTCAAAAAAGAAAGAGGGCGCAGGGAATGCCGGGCACGCGCAGCCCGGTGGATTGGCGGAAGGTGCGCCAGTCACCCAGGTACTTGAGATCAACCAGCGATCACTGTGCAATGGTTTCTTAACGGTTTAAGTCGAGCTGTCGCCGCCAACAAATTCGTTTTGCCACCGTCGCCGCGGATTGATGGTTAATTGAAAGGCTGGTCAGCCTCGAAGAAGGTTCGGCTGCGTGGCGCTAATAATGGATACCCCGAGCCCGCCGTCCGGCAGCTTCGTTAGCCAATCGTATCGGTTGACACGGTTGCCGGCCGACGGTGCTGGCAGAGGCGTTTGAGCGCCGTTTGCTTGCGCGCAGTTGCAACTCAGGGAATACGACCCTGCGACAAACCTGCACACCCGATGTAGCGCTCATCGCATCGTCCGCGACAAATCGCAACACGTCTCTCCTGCAGGGACTCGGCGCGGCACGCTTGCGTGCATTCGTGGTGCACCTTCCGCGCACGCCAGCAAGGCGCGGGAACTGCGGGCACCCTGGATAACAAGGGCGATGCCACCTTTCCTGGTGGAACGGTGAAGAAGTAACATTTGGGAAGGAACGAATTTCGACCGGGAAAATTATGCAATCGTGTCGCTAGACACGCAGTAACCTTGTCAGGCTTCGGCGCATCTTCCCCCCGAGAGGCGCTGGAGCCTGCCTTTTTACCCAGCTTGGCGGAAGCAGGCGAAAGCAGCGTTTCCATCTTTCGCGCGGCGGCGGTGGCTGTACCCATCGCGACACGTGAGTCGTGGCGCCGGCAATCGCATCACCGTCACAGGCTGATGACATAGGCGCCCATCGCCAGCAGAACGGCGACGCTGATAGCGATAATGATCAAGAAGAATTTGCCCATGGCCCTGCCTCTTTAGGTCCCCAACGCCAAGCCGCTGGAATAGTTCTCTGCCGGCACGCGAACGCACCTGCGTTCGCCGAAAGGCCCGCCTTCCTGGCGGGCCCTCGGAAGGTCGAGGCGTGACCGCGATCAGATCGCGACGCCGTAATAGTCGTTGACGGCGCGGGCCCTGGTCGGGTCGCTCCAGTTCCAGGTGTTGTCGTTGCGGTAATGCGGTGCGTCCTTGAGCTGCGCTTCCGTCACGCCGGTGACGTAGCCGCCGAGTGAGGTATCGTATTTCAGCGATTGCCAAGGCAGCGGATAGTGGTCGTCGCCGATGCCGAGAAAGCCGCCAAAAGAGAGCACGGCGTAGGACACCCTGCCGCTCTTCTTGTCGATCATGACGCGCTCGATGGAGCCGATCTTGTTGTGATCGGCACCATAGACCGCGGTTCCCTCGACCTTGTCGCTACCGATCAGGTTGCCGGTTTCGCTTGATTCCAAAGACATGGATTTCTCCTCCAGTAGAGATTAGTAGAGATGAGGAGAAACGAGATGTGCGGGGAAAACGTTCCGGAAAAAGCGAGCTACGCGTCGACGCAGCGGCTTCTGCGTGCGCCGGGTTCCTGTGTTACGTTTTTGCCGGAAGGTTTTGTGCGTTGGGGAAAACGACCACGGCCTCCGTCAGGGGAGCTGACGGAGGCCGCGTAGAACATCTCCGCCGCGCCTAGGTTCGCAACGAGATGTGGGAGCTCGGGTGAAACTCAGAACGGCAGCAGCACGTCCATCACCTGCTGGCCGTAGCGAGGTTGCTGCACGTCGGTGATCTGGCCGCGGCCGCCATAGGCGATGCGGGCCTGCGCGATCTTGGAGGAATCGATGGTGTTGTCGCTCTGGATGTCTTCGGGGCGGACGATGCCGGCGACGATCAGTTCGCGGATTTCGAAGTTGACGCGAATTTCTTGCTTGCCCTCGACCACGAGATTGCCGTTCGGCAACACCTGCGTGACCACGGCCGCGACGTTGGTCTGCAAGGCTTCCTGGCGGTTGACCGAGCCCTTGCCGTCGCTCGACGACGTCGAGTCCGTCGTCAGCAGGCGACCGGGCAGGATCTTGTTCGCCTGCGTGATCGTCTGCGAGCCGATGAAGTCGGTGATGCCCGAGTCTTCCTTGGCGGTGCGGCTGCGTTGGGTCTCGTTGGACAGGTTGGCCTTGTCGGTGATGTTGACGGTCACCGTCAGGAGATCGCCGATTCGCGCCGCGCGCTGATCCTTGAAAAAGGCGCGCGAGCCGTTCCGCCACAGCGAGTTGGCATTGTAGGAAGCCTGCTCCGGCTTCGGCATCGGCATCTGCACCGGCTTGTAGCCGGGCTGCGTGGTCGGGTTTTCGATCTCCGTCAGCTTCGGCTTTTCGCCGATCTGCGACAGACGGTCGATCGAGGAACAACCGCCGGCCAGGGCGGACAGCGACAGCAGGGCGCCCGTGAGAATGATGCGGTTGAGACGGAGGACTGACATTTACATTACTCGGCTTTTGGAGCGACTGGCGAACTGACGATAGCTACGGCAACGGGCGCGGGTTGTGTGGCGCCGAGCGAGGAGGTGGCATCGCTGGTCTGCGGCGTACGGAGCGCCGCGGGCGTGATCGAAACGGGAGTAATCGAGACGGGAGTAATCGAGACTTGGCCGCGGCCGGTCACGGTGCCGGACAGCGTGCGCTTCGACTGCAGGTTCATGACGTTGACGACGTCGCCCTCGGTGCCGTTTTCCAGCGCCTTGCCGCGCATGGTGAGGTAGATGCCGGGCGTCTGGTAGATCAAGACGACGTTCTGGTCGCGCTGCACCAGGTCGGGCTTGGCGAGATCGGCGGCGCGGATCGCCTGGCCGGCGCGGAGCTGGCGGCGGGCCTGCATGCCCACCGCGCGGTCGCGCGCGGCGGCGTCCCCGCCGACTTCCGCTTTCGGGCGGCGCTCGACCATCACATCGGATGATTTCAGGATCTCATTGCGTTCGACATTGCGTGCCAGCACCGTGGCCTCGACGGTCTCGATCGCCGTGCCGGTGAAACGCAGCTTGGCCGCTGCGGCGCCGTTGTCGTTGCCGATTTCAAAGGTGATGTCGAAGCGGCCGTTGCGGTTGTCGTAGCGCACGATGGCGGCCTGCATGGCACCGGCGAAGCCGGCGTCCAGCCTGACGTCGCCGGGGTCGCGGTCGAAGGTCAGCGACAGATTGGCGGCGTCGCCGAGACCGTTGCGGCGCTCCAGCGCGCGGGCGACCTGCAGCTCGATATCCTTGCCCTCGAGCGTGCGGGCCAGACGCGTCACCGAAATTTCCTTCAGGTCGCGGGTATCGACGCCGATCACTTGATGGGCGCGCAGGGTATTGAGCACTTGCGCGACCGGCAACGAGCCCGTGGTGCCCAGATCCGGCGCGCGGTAGATCGCGATCTGCCCGGCGCTGCCGGCATTGTCGATGACGTCGCCGATCCGCACCAGATCGCCCGACACCTGCACGTTGGCGCGCAGCACGGGGGCGACGATTACGTTGCGGTTCGCGAAGGTTTCCTGGGTCTGCGCGACCGCAGCCGCGCTCGATGCGGCGATCAGGGCTGTGGCCAGGAGGAGGGAGCGGGCGATCATGACCAGTCCTTTAGCGGAACATGTTGGAGGTGGATTGCAGCATCTGGTCGGCCGCGCTGACGATCTTGGCGTTCATCTCATAGGCGCGCTGGGCGGCGATCAGGTCGGAGATTTCGGTCACCACCTCGACATTGGCCTGTTCGAGATTGCCCTGCTGCATGTCGCCGAAACCGTCGGTGTTGGCGACGCCGTCCTGCGGCGTGCCGGAGGCCGGCGTGTCCGTGAACAGATTGTCGCCGATCGGGTTGAGGCCGGCCTTGTTGATGAAGCGCGTCAGGCCGATCTGGCCGACCTGGGTCGGCGTGGTCGAGCCGGGCACAATCACGGTGACCTGACCCTGCGCGTTGATGGTGATCTGCGAGGAATTTTGCGGGATCGTGATCGTCGGCTGCACCGGATTGCCCTGCGCGGTGACGACACGGCCCTGCGCGTCCATCATGAACGAGCCGTCGCGGGTATAGGCATAGGTGCCGTCGGGCACCTGGATCTTGAAGAAGCCTTCGCCGCGGATCGCGACGTCGAGGTCGTTGCCGGTCGGCGACAGCGTGCCCTGGCTCATCAGGCGCGGCGTGCCGACGGTCTTGACACCGCCGCCGATGTCGACGCCGACGGGCAGGATGGTGCCCTGGTCGGAAGCCTGGGCGCCGACGCGGCGCACATGGTCGTAGATCAAATCCTGAAACGCCGCCCGCTGCTTCTTGTAGCCGGTGGTGCGCATGTTGGCGATGTTGTTGGAGATCACCTGAACGTTGAGTTCCTGTGCCGCCATGCCGGTCGCTGCTGTGTAAAGGGCGCGCATCGATCAATGCCTTACGGTTATGCCGGAACGTCGGCGAGTTTCTCGACTGCGGTTCGGTGCAGGTCGTGCTGCTGCTGCAGCATCGCCGAGATCTGCGTGTAGGTGCGCGTGATCTCGATCATGCGACTCATTTCCTGGACGGAATTGACGTTCGACTTCTCGATAAAACCCTGGCGCAACCGCGAGGTGGTGTCGGGCCGGGCGGCGATGCCCTGGCCGGCGGAGTAGAGGTTGCCGCCGTCCTTCACGAGCTTCTGCGCGTCGGCGAAATTGACCAGCCGCAGCTTGCCGCGGACCGAGTCGGTGCGGCCGGTGCCCTCGAGAACCGTGATATTGCCGTCGGCGGCAATGTTGATCGCCTTGTCGGTTGGCTGGAACACGATCGGGCCGGAGTTACCCAGCACCGGATCGCCGCTCGCGGTCACGAGCTGGCCCTGATTGTTGATCTGCAGGCCGCCGTCGCGGGTGTAGCGCTCGCCGGCGGCCGTCTGCACCACCAGGAAGGCGTTGCCGTCGATCGCGACGTCGAGCGGGTTCTTGGTCTGCTCGGAGGGGCCGGCCGCGAAATCGTGGAAAGTGGCGCGGTCCTGCACGAAAGAGACGCGGCGGTCGGCATTCACGAAATTGTCTTCATGCGCCGCCGAGCGCAGATATTCCTCGAACAGCGACCGGTCGGCCTTGAAGCCGGTCGTGTTGATGTTGGCGACGTTGTTGGCGACGACATCCATCTGCCGTTCCAGCGTCATCTGCCGCGAAAGTCCGACGAGAAGCATATTCTCCATCGGTGGTTCTCCCCTTGATCGATCCGAAAACTGGCTCTCCCAAGCCCGTGCTCCGGATCCCGTCGTAAACCTTTGGGCTCTCCCAAGCCGGCAGGTCACGCCAGTTACTCAGCGAAAGCCGTGCCAAGTTGGGAAATGGCTGTTTTCTAAGGGGTTAGGCATTTTTCGAGGCGCGGCGGGGCCGGCAGAAAGGTCTTGTTGACCATGTTTGCCCGGCAGATTTTTCCTACTTGGGCGCAAACGGAAAGGTTCCGTTAACCATTATTACCCTAGCGTTGCATGTATGGAGAGCGCGTGTGCGCTGGCGGCTTTTGTTTCGCGTTGTGGGGGCTTCGTTTACCCAGGCTGGTGGCAACCGCGTTCGTTTTCGGAATCGAAGCGGGCGGGGCAATGGCTGACAACGAGCAGGCGGAAGGCGCAGACGGCGCAGAAGCCGCATCGTCGAAAAAGGGCAAGCTCAAGCTGGTCATTGCGGTGGCAGGTTTCGTCGCAATCCTCGGCGCCGGCGCCGGCTGGTTCTTCCTGATGCGCGGCCATGGCGAGGAAAAGCACGCCGAAGCGCCGCCACCGAAGCCGCCGTCCTTTGTCGACGTGCCCGATATGATGGTCAACCTGGTCGGGGCCCCCGGCGAACGGGTGCAATATCTCCGCGTCAAGGTCGTGCTCGAGATCAAGGACGAGAAGCAGGTCGAGGCGATCAAGCCGAACCTGCCGCGCGTCACCGACCTGTTCCAGACCTACCTGCGCGAACTGCGTCCCTCCGACATCAACGGTTCGGCCGGGCTGTTTCGCCTCAAGGAAGAATTGACCAAGCGGGTCAACAACGCGGTGGCGCCGCAGCAGGTGAGCGCCGTGTTGTTCAAGGAAATTGTCGTGCAGTGATGGGACGGATCTAGCATCATGGCCGGCAACCAAGACCAGATGGACCAGGACGCGATTGCCGCCCAATGGGAGGCTTCGCTCGATTCCGAGGATCCCGCGGCGGCGGCGGAAGAAGCTGCCGCCAATGAACTCTCCGAGAGCATGGCGCTGCAATGGGCGGCCATGGTCGAGGACGGCGGCCGCGAGTTCGGCAACAAGAACTCCGGCGAGCGGGTTCTGTCGCAGGAAGAAATCGACAACCTGCTCGGCTTCACCGTCGGCGACGTCAATCTCGACGACAATTCCGGCATTCGCGCCATCATCGATTCCGCGATGGTGTCCTACGAACGTCTGCCGATGCTCGAAATCGTGTTCGACCGCCTGGTGCGGCTGATGACCACGAGCCTGCGCAACTTCACCTCGGACAACGTCGAAGTCTCGCTCGACCGCATCACCTCGGTTCGCTTCGGCGACTACATGAATTCAATTCCCCTGCCGGCGGTGCTCTCCGTGTTCAAGGCCGAGGAGTGGGAAAACTTCGGCCTTGCGACGGTCGATTCCAGCCTGATCTATTCGATCATCGACGTGTTGCTCGGCGGCCGCCGCGGCCAGACCTCGCTACGCATCGAGGGCCGACCCTACACCACCATCGAAACCAACCTGGTCAAGCGGCTGGTCGAGGTCGTGCTGGCCGACGCCGAGCAGGCTTTCCGGCCGCTGTCGCCGGTGACGTTCTCGATCGACCGGCTGGAAACCAATCCGCGCTTCGCCGCGATCTCCAGGCCCGCCAACGCCGCGATCCTGGTGCGGCTGCGCATCGACATGGAAGACCGTGGCGGCAACATCGAATTGCTGCTGCCTTACGCCACCATCGAGCCGATCCGCCCGGTTCTGCTTCAGATGTTCATGGGCGAAAAGTTCGGCCGCGATCCGATCTGGGAAGGACATTTCGCGACCGAAGTGGCGCAGGCCGAGATCGCCGTCGATGCGGTGCTGTACGAGGCTGACATTCCGCTGAAGCAGCTGATGCTGCTGAAGGTCGGCGACACGCTGCCGCTCGAGATGCGCGCCGACGCGCTGGTGCAGGTCCGCTGCGGCAACGTGCTCTTGACCGAAGGGCGCATGGGCCGGGTCGGTGACCGCGTCGCCATTCGCGTCACCAAGCAGTTGCGCAAACCCAACACCACCTTCGCGATGTTCGAGAAGGCCGACGAGCAAACCAAGTTGATGGAGGCACAATGAATCATTCCCTCGGCATTATAATCGAGAGTCTGGTGGCGGTGCTGCTGATGCTGACGATCGGCTACTGCATGGTGCTCAACAAGCGGCTGAAGCGGCTGAAGGCGGACGAGCATTCGCTGAAAGCCACGATCGCCGAGCTGATCACCGCGACCGAAATCGCCGAGCGTGCGATCGGCGGCCTCAAGCACACGGTGCGCGACGTCAACGAAAATCTCGGCAGCCAGCTCACGGCGGCGACGCAGATGGCGGGGCATCTGAAGAACATGCTCGTCGAAGGCGACGGCGTCATTCGCCGGCTGTCCAAGATCGCGATCGCGGCGCGGCCCTCGCAGGAGACCGAACCCGCAGCACCCAAGGTCTCTACCGCCAAGGCGGTTGCCGCGGCGGCTGAAGCATTCTCCGAACGCAGAAGGGCCAGTGGCCTCGCCGCATGAATTCATTTCGCGACATCCGTGTCATTCCGGTCGTGCTGGTCGCGATCTTCGGCCTTGCAGTGCTGAAGATCGCGGGCCTCGTGATCGATGGCGGATACGTGTTCGACTACGAGGTCAGCCAGCCGGCCAAGGGTTCGTGGGCACAGGATAATCTGGGTTATCCGAACGGCGTCAAAGCCGATCCCGCCGACATCACCGGGTCGGTCAAGAAGGAAGAGAAAAAGGAGGAAGTGCCAAAGCCGGCCGCTCCTGCCACCGACGCGCCGAAACCCGACGGGGTCGTGGTGTTTCCCGACCAGAACCCGCAATCGGTGTCGCCGTCGGAGCGCGCCATCCTGGAACGGCTGCAGGCGCGGCGCCAGGAACTGGAGCAGCGCGCGCGTGAAATCGAAATTCGCGAAAGCCTTTTGAAATCCGCCGAGAAGCGCATCGAGGGCCGCGTCGAGGAAATGAAGGCCACCGAGGCAAAGATCTCGACCGCGACGGGCCAAAAAGCGGAGCAGGACGCCGCCCGCTTCAAGGGCATCATCACGATGTACGAGGGCATGAAGCCGAAGGACGCCGCCAAGGTATTCGACCGGCTGGAAATGTCCGTGCTCTACGAGATCGCCTCCCAGATCGCGCCGCGCAAGATGTCGGACATTCTGGGCCTGATGCAGCCGGAAGCGGCCGAGCGGCTGACGGTCGAACTGGCCCGCCGCGCCGGCACCGATAAATCCACGTCCACGGCCGAGCTGCCGAAGATCGAGGGCAAGGTCCTTCAGCAAAAGCCCAATTGACGCAGGCGTGCCGGGCGCCCCGGTAAAGGGCGCCGGCGCCACCCGGTCAGAACCTGCGCGGCCCCGACGAAACGAACGAGCGATGGGCTACGGCAAGCGCGCCGCGCTCGTTGGTTTCAAGGGCGATCTTCTGCGCCAGCATGACATCGCCCGCGGCGAGGTCGCCATCCGGAACGAAGCACCATTTGCAGACGTGGTGGCCCGTGCCGTTGAGTTCCTCGATGTTGGTCTGCGTGCCATGATGGATCCGATAGCGTGTCCCGGTGTCGCTGCCGGTGACGTCGAAATATCGGAATCGCTCGTAGCAGGCGCGTTGCTTCGGCGAGAGCCAGCCTTTCAACAGCGCCAACGCCCGCGCCTCGGTTTCGAAGCGGAACGATCTGCTGCAGGAACCGGATCGCGCCACGACCAGCGAAAGCGCCGAAAGCAGCAACGTGCCAAGCAAAGCCAGGATGAAAGAGCATATCGCCAGGACGATCTGCTGGGTCACGGCTGTCAGCCACCAACGAGACGCGGATAAAACAGCGTTTCCTCCGCCGTCGGATCGAACGAGCGGATAACGCGTTGCTCGCCGGGCCCCGATCGGACCGCTGCCGTAAAGCCTGCGCCGGTCAAATCCCTGAAACGCCGCTCGGCCTTTTCGACCTCCGCGCGATCATGGATGTCGAATGTGTGGCGGGTGTCACCGGTACGATCCATCACGATCTGGGTTGCCATTTTCACGCACTCCGAATTGGCTGCCTAAGGCAGGTTTGGCGACCCGGGCGCATTGGTTGATTGACTGCCGGCCCCGCGTCCCGGGTCCATTGTTTCCCTAAGATGGGATGGCTGATGTTGGTTCCAGCCGTCGTGAGATTATTGATGCAGATCAAGGCGCGGGGGCGCTGTGGCAATCGCCGCATCCCGCGAGCCGGTGGCGTGCCCGATGCCTCGAAAAGAGACCGGATTCCGACCCTTCCTGCGACTTGGTCCAGGTGCCAGGCTGCCCCTCCAACGAAATCAATGAGTTGACGTTAACAAAACCTTAAGTCGGCCAATCCAAGATTCAAACCGGCAGGCGAACGCGCTTCGCCGCAGAACTCATTGAGGCCGCGAGATTTCCTGGATGGGGCAAAGGGCTGCCGCTGGAACTGGGTCGCAGGGCCGCGCTTTGGCGCGGGCGGCCCGGCTGTGCCTCGGCCGGCCGCTTGCCCTCGTCCTGCTGCTCGCCGGTCTCGCCGTTTCGCAGCCCTGCCGGGCCGATGACCCGGTCCGGGGCGAGGCGACGTTCACGTCCGGCGGTGGCTTTGCGCGGCTGGTCTTGAAGCTGGCCGAGGACGTCGAATCCGACGTTTCGACCGCGGGCTCGATCATCATCATCCATTTCAAGCGTCCCGTGGATATTCCGGTCGACAAATTGTCGGACGCTGTTCCCGACTATGTCGGCTCGGCGCGACGCGATCCCGACGGCACGGCGATCCGGCTGTCGCTGGCGCGGCGGGCAACCGTCAACACCATGACGGCGGGGGAGCGGATCTTCGTCGACTTCCTGCCCGATAGCTGGACCGGTCCGCCGCCCTCGCTTCCCGCCGAAGTCATTCGCGAACTGGCGGGCCGGGCGCGGGCCGCCGAGCGTGCGCTGCGCGCGCAGATGGCGGTGGCATCCGCGAAGAAGAGGCCGCCGGTGCGTGTCCGCGCCTCGGTGCAGCCGACCTTCGTTCGCTTCGTGTTCGAGATGCCTGACGGTGTCAACGTGTCGTCGGTGCTGAACGATCAGAAGCTGACGCTGCAGTTCAACAGCGTGCTCAATTTCGACCTGGCGGATGCGAAGGTGGCGGCGCCGCCGAACATTGCCTCGATCAACCAGCGGGCCGACATCGATTCTTCCGCAGTCGATATCGTGCTGATCGGCGAGGTCGACGTGCATTCCTTCCGCGAGGAAAAGAACTATGTGATAGATGTCGCCTTCCAGCAGGCGGAAAAGCCCGCTTTGGCCGCGCCGCAGGCCGAGGCCAAGCCGGCCGTACCGGCCAAACCGGGCCCTGCCTCGCGGATTTCGCGCGACAAGACCCTGAAGGAATCGCCGCCGCCACAGCAATTGGCGGACGTTCCGCCCGTCACCTCGGAGATGATTGCCGAACAGGCCAGGATCGAGATCAAGCCGGGGCAGGCGACCGAAGCGCCGGCCGAGGCCGCGATGCCTGCCATCGAGAAGGCGGCGCCGGTCAATGACAGCGCGGCTCCCGTGCCGGAGAAGATGGCAGCCGCACCGGAAAAAACGCCGCCTTCGGCGGAGGCTGTAAAAGCTGTGCAGCCCGCGGAGCAGATCCAGTCCGCCGCTGCGGAAGCGCCGAAGGCCGTGGCGCCCAAACAGACTCTGCCTCCCGCGAAGCCGCCGAAGCAGCCGGCGCCGGCGGCTTCCAATCCACCACCGGAAAGCGGCGCCAGCGACAAGGCCGCCACCGTCGAGGCAAGGCGCGACAGCGACGGCCTGCGCGTGACATTTTCCTTTGCCACGCCGACCCCGGCGGCACTGTTCCGCCGCGCCGATACGGTGTGGCTGGTGTTCGACCATGCCAAGCCGATCGATATCGAGCCGATCCGGGCCAAGGGCGGCGCCGTCATCGGTGATGTCAGCTGGCTTCCGCTGGAAAAGGGCCAGGCCATCCGCATTCGCCTCAACCGGCCGCAGATCCCGTCGCTTGAAAGCGAAGGCCGCGCCAACGGCGCCGAGTGGACACTGATCTTCGCCGACCGCGGCCAGACGCCGCCGCTGCCACTCACGGTGCTGCGGAACATCACCGATCCCGCGCTCGCCACTGTCACCGTGCCGCTGGCCAACGCCGGCGCGATGCATCGGCTGGTCGATCCCGACGCCGGTGATACGCTGTTGGTCGTCACAGCGCCGCCGCCGACCCGCGGCCTCATCAAGCGGCAGGATTTCGTCGAACTGTCGCTGCTGGAATCCGTGCATGGCGTGGTGGTGCATCCGAACTCCGATGACATCAGAGCCGAAGTCGGCGCCGACAAGGTAATGCTCGGGCGGCCCGGCGGATTGACGCTGTCATCGGCGGATGTCGCGGCCGAACGCGCCACCGCGGCGGTGAGGCCTCTGTTCGACGGCAACGAATGGCGCATGAACCGGGAGGAGAAATTTCTCGCGCGGCTGGATGCGCTGACCAACGCCGCGGCCATCGCGGGGCCTGAGCAAAAGGCGCAAGCCCGCCTGGAGCTTGCCAATTTCTACATGTCGCGCGGGATGTATCAGGAAGCGAGAGGGGTGACCAACCTCATCCTTTCGGAGACCAACCAGGGGAACGAAGACGCCGCCGTGCTGATGGTGCATGCGGTCGCCAGCATCCTGATCGGCCATCCCGAGCGGGCGCTGAAGGACCTCGCAAGTCCTGCGATCGGCAACGGCTACGATTCCCAATTGTGGAAAGGGTTCGCGTTCGCCCGTCAGGAGAAATGGGCGGACGCGCGTGAAAAATTCAAGAACGCCGAATTCTCGATGGCAGCGCTGCCGCTGGAACTGCAGCGCATCGTCATTGCGGATGCGATGCGGGCTTCGCTCGAGGTGAAGGATTATGGCGGGGCCTCGCGGCGGCGCAGTGAACTCGAGGTGATCGGCGTTCCCGGCGACATGAAGCCCGAGATCGAGGTGCTGCGCGGGCGGCTCGCCGAGGCGCTAGGACACGACAAGGACGCGTTCGACGCCTACAGGTACGCGGCGCAGTCCCCCGACCGGCAGGCGTCGGCGGAGGCGAGGCTGCTGGAGGCCTTGCTGCGGCACAGGCGCGGCGAACTCGGCCAGGCCGAGTTGCTGCGCGAGCTGGAAACGTTGTCGGTTACCTGGCGCGGCGACGCGATCGAGTTGAGGGCGTTGAACAAGATGGCCCAGATCTACGCCGAAAACGGCCGCTATGCCGACTCGCTCGGAGCCGCCAAGGTCGCGACGAAGCTGCAGCCCAATTCCGAACTGTCGCGGCAGGGCCAGGATGCGGCGTCCGCCTTGTTCGCGGATATCTATCTCGGCCCGAAGGGCGACGACATGAAGCCGGTCGACGCACTCGCCATGTTCTATGAGTTTCGTGAATTGACGCCGATCGGCCGGCGCGGCGACGAGATGATCCGGCGCCTCGCGGACCGGCTGGCTGCCGTCGACCTGCTCGACCAGGCCGCCGAACTGCTGCAGTATCAGGTCGACAAGCGGCTGGAGGGAGCCGCGCGCGCGCAGGTCGCGGCGCGCCTTGCCATGGTCTACCTGACCAACCGCAAGCCGGACCGGGCGATCGCGGCGCTGCGCCTGACCCGGATCGCCGATCTGTCCGGCGAACTGCGGCAGCAGCGGCTGCTGCTCGAGTCGCGGGCCCAGAGCGACATCGGCCGGCATGATCTCGCGCTCGATATCATCTCCAACATCACCGGCCGCGAAGCGATCCGGCTGCGCTCCGACATCTATTGGGCGTCGCGGCAGTGGCGGGAGGCTTCCGAACAGATCGAACTGTATTACGCCGATCGCTGGCGGGATTTCAGGCCGCTGGACGCCGCCGAGAAAGGCGACGTGATCCGCGCCGTGGTCGGCTATGCGCTGGCTGGCGACGCGATCGGCCTGGCCCGTTTCCGTGAGAAATACGCGCCCCTGATGACCGGTGAGGCCGACCGGTTGGCGTTCGACACTGCGAGCAAGCCGGCCGCTTCCAACAGCACCGAATTCGCCCTGATCGCCAAGATGGCCGCCAGCGTCGACACGCTCGACGGCTTCATCCGCGAAATGAAGATCCGCTTCCCGGATGCCACCGCGCGCGCGCCGCTATCGCCGGAAACGTCCGGAGCCGAGCCGGTCCATACCGGCGCTTTGCCCGCGATTTCAGCCATCAGACGGATCGATCTGAAGAAGCCGGCGAAGTAGCGGATTTGGCCGCAGGTTCGGCCAATTTTTGACCAGTTGGCGCATTAGGGAGGACGTCCGCGCCGCTTCGGCGCGGCATCTCATCGTCGCTCGCTAGCCGTCCAAAACTGGCCCTCTGATGCCGCTGACCCGGGACCGAATTATTGGACATGACACCGAACGCTTGGCGTTCAGGTTCACCATGCTGAACGACGCCGATACGGTCGAGTGCCAGATCAGCGATGCCGCGATGGACGAACTGGCCGGCACCAAGGGAACAGAAAGCATGGCCAGGCAGGCGCAATTCCTGGCGTTGCGGGATGCCGTCGAAGGCATTGCATCCGATATGTTCGACAGGGTGCCCGTCGTCAAAGGCCGCGTCATCAGGATATTCACGAAGCACATTCAGAAATTACCGTCATCGCCGGCTGACCCGATCGCGACCGGCTCGGAGCCGGACACGGACGCTTTGCTGCGGATCATCGCCGAAACGAGGCCGGCAAGCGCGGCGCAATAATAACGCGCCGCGCTTGATCGCCTCGAGGGCGGCTTGACTGCCCAAAATTCCTCACACCATAAAGATCCGCCCCGGGTTCAAGATGTTCCTGGGATCGAGGGCGCGCTTCAGTGTGCGCATGGTTTCGATTTCTTCTTCAGTGCGGCTCATTTTCAGGTAGGGCCGCTTCAGGATGCCGATACCGTGTTCGGCCGAGATCGAGCCGCCGAATTCGCCGGTGAGGTCGTAGACCAGCTTCTCGAACTCATCGTGTTTCTCGGGCGTATGTTCGTGATACACGCTGGGATGCAAATTGCCGTCGCCGACATGTCCCATCACGATGGTGAAGGCTTGCGGATCGATCGCCTTGACTCGTGCATCGAGCGTATCCGCATATTCCTCCATCCTGTCGATGGCGAGACTGACGTCGAAGCCCATCCGCGCGGCGTAAGGAAAGCTGCGGCCCAGTTCGACGCTGGAATCGCGGATGCGCCAGATCGCGGCGGCGGATGCATTCGAGGTCGAGAGCGTGGCATCGAGGATCAGATTGTCGCCCATCGCCGTCTCGAGCAGTTTCTCCAGGTCGGCATGGATGCGCTCAGGGTCGCTGCCGGAAGCCTCCAGCAAAACGTAAAACGGATGGTGGGTCGGCAGAGGCCCGGCCACGCCCTTTATGCGTTCGACCGTGAGGCGGTAGTAGGCATTCCACATCACCTCGAACGCGGTCAATTCGCCGCCGAGACTTTCCCGCGCCATCCTCAGGAATGCCATGACCTGTCCGAACGAGGGCAGGGCGCATAACGCCACCTGCCGCTCCGCCGGTGCGGGAAAGACGCGAACGGCGGCGCGCGTTACCACGCCGAGGATGCCTTCGCTGCCGATGAACAGCTGCTTGAGGTCGATGCCGGTATTGTTCTTGATGTATTTGCGCAGGCCCTTGAGCACGGTGCCGTCGGCCGTGACAACTTCGAGGCCGAGGATCAGATCACGCGTCATGCCGTAGCGGATGACGCGGTTGCCGCCGGCATTGGTCGAGATGTTGCCGCCGATGGTGCAACTGCCGCGTGCGCCGAGGTCGAGCGGAAACATCAGGCCATCCTGCTCGACGCGCTCCTGGAGCTTTTGCAGCGGGGTGCCGGCCTGCACGATGGCGACGCCTCCGGAGACATCGACCTCTTCAACGCTGTTCATGCGCTCCATCGACAGCACGATTTCGTTCGCATTCGGCAACGCCGCGCGCACCAGCCCGGTCATGCCGCCCTGCGTCGTAACGGGGATACCTTCGCGGTGGCAGAGCCGCAGCAGCACGGAAACATCTTCCGTCGTTCTCGGGCGGACGACCGCGCGCGGTTTCGGCGCCGGATTGCCGGCAAGATCGTGATGATAGCGCGCGTCGATGTCGCCGTCTGACAGCACCGCGCCCTTGTCGAGCGCGTTGCGCAATTCGTCAATGAAGCCCTCGGACATGCCCCTGCCTCTTCTTTGGGAGAAGTTTGGCCGAAGCTTTACATGCGGCATGGCCAGGAAGAAACCCGGGCCGGCGTGGTGGATGCGCGTTTTTAAATGCGGTCTATCTTGGTTCGCGCCGCGGCCGCCGCGTCGGCCCTGGGCGGCGACGGTTCGCCTGTTCCTGCCGCTCGGGCTCGACCGACGTGATCCGGTTGCAGGCGTCGCACTTGTAGACGTAGACGAGCGGGCGCAATCCGATCCGGGGCAGCTTCCCGATCCTGACCGTGCCAATCCCGCAAATTTCGCATCGCGGCGGCAGAGCGGCTTCTGAATGCGGTACGGTCATACTATCGCTGAGCAACAATGAACAAAGGAAAGCTCGGCAAAACTGGCGGTTGATTGCATCTTAATCAAGGAAATGGGGGTCCGTAAGAATACGAGGTCCGCCACCGGCGTCCATCTTTTGCCACCAAATCGACCCCGGCCGGGCATCCAAACAACACACTCCAGGGGGCAGAGTCGAAAGGTCAGCGCGCGACCATATGGAAAAATTCCGCCGGATCCCGTCCGGCCGGAGTCCGATTTGTGAGGCGTGCAGAATGTCTTCCAACGGTCACGACACATCGATACGAGCGGCGCTGGCGACCGCGGAGGCTGCGGCGTCCCATCCATCGCCCGCCGACAAATTCAATATCGATCGGGAAGGGCCGGCGAAACGCGCGGGAAAACTACGGGCGCTGCAGCAACGATTCCAGAAGCTGAACGAATATTGCGACGAGACAGTCGCCGAAATTCGCGCGTCGCTCGAGCGGGCGCCGCCGCGCTAGCGGGCCGTTTCGGCCACGAAGCCCGGACTTTCCTGAGCAAGATGACGTGGCGTCATCCTGCTCAGGTAACTCCCGGGCCTCGCAATTCTCTTTGAAACGGGACATCACGCGGTTGGATGCCGCTTCGCAATGCCTCACTTCTTGTCGATCTTCGTGACCGCGTCCGTCTTGTCGATCTTGGTGATGGTCTTGGTCCCCGCCGCGTCGCTCACGGCAAAGCTCACCCTGTCACCGGCGTGCAGGGCGTTCAGCCGCGCGCCATCCTGCATCTTGAATTCTTCGGTCGCGGCACCGGCATTCGCGCCAGTGGTGCCATCAGGCATATCTTTGATCGAGATCGTGCCAGTGATCCGGTCTATTCTGGTCACCATCCCGGTCCGCATTTTCTGGGCAATAGCGGCCGTACCGGCGATGCTGAGAGCCGCGGTGGCGGCCATAATCATCCCTGCGATTTTCATGGAATACTCCCGGCTGTGGGACGTCTGCGATAAGCCGGAATTGCGGCATTAGTTCCGCGCCGGAGCGGGATTGCGGCATTTTCTTCAAGGCGAGAATTTTCAAGGCAAGAATTAAAGGCGCGGTTCTGATTCGAGCAGAACCGATGAAGCCCTAATTAGGCGGCACCGGCCTCGGGTTGGAGCTCGGTTTCCGTGACCGTGCGGTTACGGCCGAGCCGCTTGGCTTGATAAAGCCCGCGGTCGCAGCGCTCGATCATGGCGTCCGCGGATTCGGCGAGGCGGAATTGCGCCACTCCGATCGAGACCGTGATGCTGCCGATTTCCTTGCCGGTTGCGCGGCGCGTCAGCTTCGCTTCGGCAATGCGGCGGCGAATGCGCTCGGCGACCGACGTACAAGCTTCGAGATCGGCGCCCGGAAGCACCGCGATCAATTCCTCGCCGCCGTAGCGGGCCGCGAGATCGACTTCGCGAACACCTTCCTGCAGGACCTTGGCTACCAGCCGAAGCACCTGGTCACCGACCTGATGGCCGTAATCGTCGTTGAATTTCTTGAAATGATCGATGTCGATCAGGAAGACGCTGAGCGCCTCGTCCTTTTCCATCGCCGCGATCTGGGCGAGGCGGAGGAATTCATCCATCGAGTGCCGGTTGGCGAGCCCGGTCAGCGCATCGGTGTTGGAGCGTTGCTCGGCCGCCTTCAAGGAGTCGCGGATGCTGTCCAGTTCCTCCGAGGTGGCGGCGAAATTTGCTTCCAGCGTTGCGGCTCGCGCCGTCGCCTTTGACAATTCATCAACCAGTTTCGCAATGATTGTCCGGGGATCGCCGGCTCCGGCGGCTTCAGACGACACTTCGCCGAGCGCCTTGATGTGGGTCTGGTGGTCGGTGACCGCGGTATTCAGGAACTGCTGGGCGGTGGCGATCAGGCCGCTCAACTGCTCGGGAAGGTCACCGAGCGGGTCGGGACTGGACTGCGGCGTCACATAGGTAATGTAGAGTTCGTGGTTGATCGCCGGGTCGAATTTGCGCTTGCCGGCAATCAGGATATCGATGGTCTTTCGCAGCGCCAGCGAATTGCCCAGCGAATACTCGAACCAGACCGCAAAATTGGTCGGGGTGGGAGGAACTGATTGCTGCGCCATCAACCGCATAGCCCGGTCGGCAATCGTCGTGGCGTATTCGACGTCCATATCGCCGATCGACTGGCCTGCCATCGTTGAACCCGGTGATGCGTTTGCTACGAAATTGGGTGCCCTAAGCCTTCCATTGTGCACGAAGGAACTAATCTGACCTTAAATTCGCTCGGAAACTCCGCAGCAAATACGTAAGTTATATTGACCTATTTGGGCCGCGGGAAACATGGCCGCTAGCTGCCGCCGTAGCTCTGCACCAGGCTCCCCGCCACCAGGGACCAGCCGTCGACCAGCACGAAAAAGATCAATTTGAACGGCAGCGACACCACGACCGGCGGCAGCATCATCATACCCATCGACATCAGGACCGATGCGACGACGAGATCGATGATCAGGAAGGGGAGGAACAGCAGGAAACCGATCTCGAAGGCGCGTTTCAGTTCGGAGATCATGAAAGCCGGGATCAGGATTCGCAGCGACAGGTCCTGCGGCGTGGCCGGCGGCGCCTCGCCGGAGAGGTCGACGAACAGCTTCAGGTCCTTTTCGCGAACGTTCTTCTGCATGAAGCCGCGCAGCGGCACCGAAGCCTTTTGCAACGCTTCCTCGACCCCGATCTGGTTGGCGACCAGGGGCTTGATGCCGTCGTCATAGGACTTCTGCAGGACCGGGCCCATCACGAACGCGGTCAGGAACATCGCGAGCGCAATGATCACCGAGTTGGGTGGGGCGGTCGCGGTGCCCAATGCGGTTCGCAACAGCGACAGCACGACGACGATCCGCGTGAACGACGTCATCATGATCAGGATCGATGGCGCGATCGACAGCACCGTCAACAGCGCGATCAACTGGATCGCGCGCTCGGTGACCCCGCCACCGCCCTGGCCGAGGTTGATGCTGATATCCTGCGCCAGCGCCGGATCGGCGAGCGATCCGGCGGCGATCAGGATTAAGAAAAATAAAACTCTACGCGGAGAAGTCGCCGGTCTCACGAAGGGGTCTTCGGACGACCCAGCAAGGACGCCATCTCGTCTTCGAGATTTTCAAAACCGCTCTTCTGCGGAGCGGGTGTGGGCACGGGAGGCTCGTTGCGGGAGGTACGGGCGGCGGGCGGCGTTTCCGGCGCCACCGGCGGCGCCACCGGTTCAGCCGGCCGGCGCAGGGCGGCTTCCAGCCGTTGCGCCATTTCGGCCAGATTCTGGTCGGCACTCGACGGCGCCGGAACCGGTGGGGGAGGCGGAGGCGGCGGAGGCGCCGCGGCGCGTTCGGGCGCCCGGGCCGGCGTCTCACGAGCCACCGGAGCGTCACGGGTAGGCAGCACCTCTCGGATTGGCGGTGCCTCACCACGGATTGGCGGTGCCTTGGGCAACTCGCGCTGCGGCCGTGGCATCAGCGGCTCATTGCGGCCAAGGCGCGGCGGGGACGGTTCAGAGCGACCGCTGATCGATTCCGGCGCAAAGCCCGTCAATGGATCGCTGCGACGTTCCGGCATCGGCGGCGGCGCGGGGCGGCGGATTTCGTCGGCAAAGGAGGGCCGTGCGGGGCGCGGCGGCGGCTCAGGCATTTGCGGTTCGGGATGATCGAAGGCCTCCGCCGACCGCGAATCGGCTCTTGCGGCCTCCTCGCTCCAGGCGGCATCGGGTAGCGGCGCGATACGCGGCGGCTGCTCGCCGACCGCCGGACGGGGCGCCATCTGTTCGCGGTTGGGCATCGCGCGCACGATATTGGGTTCGACGACGATGTCGCTCGGGCCGCCGATCATCAGGAGATGCTCGACATTGTCGCGCCGTACCAGCACCAGGCGCCGGCGGCCGTCCACGGCGGCGGCGTCGATCACGGCGAGCCGCGGCATCCGTCCGCGCTGGGTGTTGGCGCCGAGGCGGTTGTTGGCGAAACGCCGAACCAGCCATGCGGCCACGCCGATCAGCGCCAGAACGGCGATGAATGCGAAGAGGAATGTCAGTGTCTGCATTCTTTAGTCCCCGGCCACGAGCCGTTCTCTTGATGCTGGCTTCGACGAGTGCGGTCTTAGGTTTTGCTATCCGAGCACGTTCACCGGGAACACAGTTCCCGCCATCCTGACCATGCTCTGAAGCGATCCGCGAGACGGCGAATCACGCCCGAGATCAGCCTTATTCCTTAATTCCCCGCGGCGAACGCCGCCGTCCGGTTAATTAATAGACCAAGAATCGCTTGAGCCAAAACGACTTCTGAGCGCCCCAAGCCGCGTCGGCTGGTGCTGGTTAACGCAGCTTTCGTGGCGAAAATGCGCTCGTTCTGTCGCTGTCGGCGGCCATTGGCGGATGTTCGACGCGGCGGAACGTAATTTTAACCGGCCGTTAACCATACACCGGGCAAATTCTGCCTACCTCGCGGCGTCTGCCAGAGGTTAACGGGGAACGGCTCGATGGCCATCAACGATCTTCCGATCCTGTCGGCGCTGCGCACCAAGATGCAGTGGCACCAGGAACGCCAGCGCGTGCTCGCCGAAAACGTGTCCAACGCCAACACCCCGAATTTCAGGCCGAGCGACCTGGTCGAGCCGAAGTTCGACAGCAAGGGCGCGAACGTCGACGGCGCGATGGGCTCGCTTGGCATGATGCGCACCAGCGCCACCCATATCAGCGTCTCCGGCGGCGGGCAGAGCTTCAGGGGCGATGGCGGCAAGAACGGCTTTCTGACCAAGCCCGCCGGTAATTCGGTCAATCTGGAAGACCAGATGCTGAAGGTCTCGGCCAACCAGATGGACTATGCGGCCGCCACTTCACTCTACACCCGCAGCCTCGGCCTGCTCAAGACCGCCATCGGAAAACGCTGACGCGGCGCGATTAGGAGAACCGGATCATGGCAGATGATGGAAGCGATTTCGCCCGCTCGATGAGCATCGCTACCTCGGGGTTGCGCGCGCAGGCGGGGCGGATGCGGGTGATCTCGGAAAACATCGCGAATGCGGATTCCACCGCGCCGACCGCCGCCGGCAATCCCTATCGCCGCAAGGTGCCGACATTCTCGTCAGCGCTCGACCGCACGCTGGACGCAAGGGTAGTGACGCTTGGCAAGGTCAGGACCGACCAGTCGGCGTTTCGCATCAAGCATGAGCCGAGCAATCCGGCGGCGGACGCCGCCGGCAATGTCAAATATCCGAACGTCAATCCGCTGGTCGAAATGACCGACATGCGTGAGGCGCAGCGGTCCTATGAAGCCAACCTCAACATCATCAGCGCCACGCGCCGCATGATCCAACGCACGCTCGACATCCTCAAGGCCTGAACAGGAACCATAGAAAATGGCTTCACCCACCGTTGCAGCAAATGCCTACGCCGCGCTTTCGCGTATCATGGAATCCGGCGGCGCCGAGAAGGGCGGCCAAGCCGCCGGCGGCCCGTCCTTTAGCGCGCTGCTCAAGGACGCCGTGGGAAGCGTGCTGGATGCCGGCAAGAAATCCGATGCGCAGACCATGGCGATGACTGCGGGCAAGGCCAACGTCATGGACGTGGTGACGGCGGTCGCAGAGACCGACGTCGCGGTCTCGACGCTGGTGTCGGTGCGCGACCGGGTGATCCAGTCCTACGAAGACATCATGAAGATGCCGATCTGACCGGTCCTCATCCTGAGGGGCCGGCGCAGCCGGCGTCTCGAAGGATGGCCGCGGGCCTCATGGTTCGAGACGCGCGCGATGCGCGCTCCTCACCATGAGGGGAGAGAGAAAAGGAAATCGAAATGACCGGTGCTGAAACCCTCGACGTAGCGCGCGATGCGATCTGGACCATCGTGGTGGTGTCGTCGCCCTTGATGGTGGTCGGGCTCGTGGTCGGCGTCGTGGTCTCGCTGTTCCAGGCGCTGACCCAGATCCAGGAACAGACGCTGATCTTCGTGCCGAAGATCCTCGCGATCTTCGTCACGCTGTTGCTGGCGTTGCCGTTCATGGCGGATTCGCTGCACAGTCACATGATGCGGATATCGTCGCGAATCATAGGCGGTTGATGCATTGTGAATGAATGCGCGTCGACATATCCCTGCTGCCGGCCCTTGCCGCCACCTTCATGCTGGTGTTCGCCCGCGTCGGCGCCATGGTGATGCTGTTGCCGGGATTTGGCGAGAGCAACATCCCGGTGCGCATCAAGCTTGCGATCGCGCTGCTGCTGACGCTGATCATCCTGCCGCTGCACCGCACCGCCTACCATGTCGACCTGACCTCGATGGCCGCGCTCGGCGTATTGATGGTGCACGAGATCGTCATCGGCATCGTGCTCGGCGCCACCGCGCGCGTCACGCTGTCGGCGCTCTCGGTCGCCGGCTCGGTGATCGCCCAGCAACTCGGTTTAGGCTTTGTCACCTCCGTCGATCCGACTCAGGGGCAGCAGGGCCTGCTGATCGGCAACTTCCTCACCCTCATGGGCATCACGCTGCTGTTTGCCACCGACAGCCATCATCTTGTGATCGCGGCGTTGAGCGAGAGCTACCGGATTTTCTCGCCGGGCGAGTTGATGCCGAGCGGCGACGTCGCGGCGCTCGCCACGCGCGCCTTTGCCACAGCCTTCAAGATCGGCATGCAGCTTTCGGCGCCGTTCCTGGTGTTCGGCCTCGTCTTCAATATCGGGCTCGGCGTGCTGGCGCGGCTGATGCCGGCGATGCAGGTCTATTTCGTCGGCGTGCCGCTGTCGATCATGGTCGGCTTTCTGATCTTCGCCTTCGTCCTCGCCGGAATGATGGCGACCTATCTCAACTACTTCATCGGCGTGATGCACGAGCTGACGCCGCTGAAATAGAGCATCCCCGGGCAAACGCGGAACGCGTTTGCCCGGGATCATGCTCAAACAAAAATGCTAGGACGCCATGATGGCCGACGATACCGACGACAAAACAGAAGACCCTACGCAAAAACGTCTCGACGATGCGCTTGAAAAGGGGGATGTCGCCAAGAGCCAGGAGGTCAACACCTGGTTCATCATCGCGGGCGCCACGCTGATATTGTCGACGTTTTCGGGATCGATCGGCGGCGGCATCCTGACGCCGCTGCGCAACCTGATCGCCAATGCGGGCCAGCTTCGTGCCGACGGCGCGGCGCTGCTCGCGCTAGGCAACACGCTGGGCTATGCCGTGCTCGGCGCCATCGGCGTGCCGCTGTTGCTGCTGGCGCTCGCCGCGATCGCCGGCAACATGATCCAGCACCGCCTGGTGTGGTCGTCGGAATCGCTGAAGCCGAAATTCAGCAAGGTATCGCCCGGCGCCGGACTGAAACGCATCTTCGGCAAGCAGGCGGTGGCGAATTTCGCCAAGGGCCTGTTCAAGCTGGTCGCGCTCGGCGCCGTCATGATGGCGGTACTGTGGCCCGAGCGCCATCGCCTGGAATTGTTCCTGATGTTCGATCCCTCGGCGATCCTCGGCGTGACCACCAATCTGACATTGCAATTGATGGGCGCGGTGGTGGCGATGCTGGCCGCGGTCGCGATCGCCGATTACTTCTTCCAGTACCGGCAGTGGTACGAGCGGCAGAAGATGTCGCTGCAGGAGATCAAGGACGAATACAAGCAGTCCGAAGGCGACCCCCACATCAAGGGCCGGATCCGGCAGTTGCGGGTCCAGCAGATGAAGAAGCGCATGATGACCGCCGTTCCCAAGGCCAGCGTGATCATCACCAACCCGACCCACTATTCGGTGGCGCTGTCGTACGATCGCGGCATGTCGGCGCCGGTCTGCGTCGCCAAGGGCGCCGACAACATCGCGCTCAAGATCAGGGAAGTTGCCAGGAAGCACGACATTCCGATCGTGGAAAACGTGCCGCTGGCGCGGGCGCTTTATGCCACCGTCGATATCGACGAGGAGATTCCGGTCGAGCACTATCAGGCGGTCGCCGAGATCATCGGCTACGTCATGGGCCTGAAGAGCGGGCTTGCCGCCCGGAGAATGTGAGAGGAACCGCTGGAAATCGCCTTGAAATGCCTTCAATCTGTCAAATAGCCGCCTGATGGGCTTGCGCTTGCGGGGCCGATTCAGGCACTCAGGAGGGGTGCGCCAGCCGAACGCGGGGTTACCCGCGGCCGGCCGATCCCGACCGGCGCGTGACTTCCTCGCCGAAGGGCAACACCGTTTCATATGACCGTCGAAACTGACAGCCATCCGTCGACCGAGCCCTTTGCGGCCCACGAACCGGCGCGGCGGGGCGGTAGCATCGTGCTGGTGCTGCTGGTGGCGGCCGGCATCGTGGCCGTGGCGGTGGCGCTGATGACCATCGGTCGCGCGCAGGCCCAGCCCTATATCCTCGGCGTACTGGCGCTGCTCGCCATGGTCGGCCTGTTCACCCTGTTCGCCTTTGCCGCAGGTATCATCCGCTTTACCGACCGCGCCGCCGACGACCCCGTGATGAGCCGCATCGCCGATCACGCCCATGACGGCTTGGCCGTGACCGATCCGAAGGGCCATGTCGTCTATTCGAACGCCGCCTATCTGGCGCTGACGGGCGCCGCGAGCCGGCAGGACGTGCGGCCGGTCGAACGCGTCTTCATCGGTAACCCGGACGTCTCCGAAGCCGTATTCCGCCTGCTCAAGGCCGCCCGCGAAGGCAAGCGCCAGCAGGAGGAGGTTCGCATCGCCGGCTCCGACGGTGCACCGGGACGCTGGCTGCGGATGCGGGTTCGTCCGCTCGGCCAAAGCAAGCGCGAGGCAAAATACGCCGTGTGGTCGATCGCCGACATCACGCGCGACCGCGAGCGCCAGGAAGACGTGTTCCGGGAATTGCAGCACGCGATCGAGTATCTCGACCACGCGCCATGCGGATTCTTCTCGGTCAATCCGGCCGGCGACGTCATCTATGTCAACGCCACGCTGGCGAACTGGCTCGATTACGATCTCGCCGAGATCGGTTCGGGTGGGCTTAAACTCACCGATGTCGTCTCCGGCGACGGCGCTGCGCTATTGACCTCGATCGTGGCGGTGCCCGGCGAGGTCAAGACCGAGGTGTTCGACATCGACCTGCGCATGCGCGGCGGCAAGACCATGCCGGTGCGGCTCTACCACAAGCTTGCCTTCGGCGCCGATGGTTCGCCGGGTTCGTCGCGCACGCTCGTGATCAGCCGCGCGCGCGACGAACATTCCGACCCCGAACGCGCCGCCGAAGTCCGCTTCATGCGATTCTTCGACCATACGCCGATGGCGATTGCGACGGTGGACCGTGCCGGCGCGGTCGTCCGCGCCAATGCCCGCTTCGCCAAGCTCGCGCAAAACCTCAGCCCGGACGGCGCGGCGAACAAATCGATTTTCCGTGCCGTGAATGCGCGCGATCGCAGCCTGCTGATCGCGGCGATCAACCAGGCGGCGGAAGGGCAGGGCGACATCGCACCCGTCGAGGCCATGCTCGACGGCGCCAAGGAGCGCTGGGGACAGTTCTTCGTCACCGCGGTCGAGGAGGACGAGCGCGACACCGAAGCCGCCATCGTCTATCTCCTGGAGACCACCGAGCGGCGCACGCTGGAAAACCAGATCAACCAGTCGCAGAAGATGGACATGGTCGGCCAGCTCGCCGGCGGCATCGCGCACGACTTCAACAACGTGCTGTCGGCCATCATGATGGCCAACGACTTCCTGCTGAACGCGCACAAGCCGACCGATCCGTCGTTCCAGGACATCATGCAGATCAAGCAGAACGCGACCCGCGCGGCGACGCTGGTGCGGCAACTGCTCGCATTCTCGCGCCGCCAGACGCTGCGGCCGCAGGTGCTCGACCTCGGCGACGCCTTGTCCGATCTCACCATGCTGCTGCGCCGGCTGATCGGGGAGAAGGTCAAGCTCGACCTCGTGCATGGCCGCGACCTCTGGCCGGTCAAGGTCGACGTCTCGCAGTTCGAGCAGGTGGTCGTCAATCTCGCGGTCAACGCGCGCGATGCCATGCCCGATGGCGGCAAGCTGACGGTGCGGACCGCCAATGTGACGGTCGATGAAGCCGCCCAACTCTCCCACAAGGGCATGCCGGCCGCCGACTACGTGCGGATCGACATTTCCGATACCGGTACCGGAATCCCGGCCGACATCGTCGACAAGATCTTTGAACCGTTCTTCTCGACCAAGGAGGTCGGCAAGGGCACCGGGCTTGGTCTCTCGACGGTGTACGGCATCGTCAAGCAGACCGGCGGCTTTGTTTACGTCGACTCCACGCCGGGCGAAGGCACCAGCTTCCGCATTTTCCTGCCGCGTCACCGGCCCGAACTGGATGCGCAGCCGGAGGCGCAGGCCCCCAACGGAGCGGGCAAGGAAGGGGCGGCCAAGCCGCGGCCCGACCTGACCGGGCAGGGCACCATCCTGCTGGTGGAAGACGAGGATGGCCTGCGCTCCCTGAATGCCCGCGGTCTTCGTTCGCGCGGCTACAGCGTGATCGAGGCTTCCAACGGCGTCGAGGCGATGGAGGCGCTCGACGAAAAGGACGGCGCGGTCGATCTTGTCGTCTCCGACGTCGTGATGCCGGAAATGGACGGCCCGACATTGTTGCGCGAGATGCGCAAGCGCAATCCGAATCTCAAGATCATCTTCGTCTCAGGTTATGCCGAAGAAGCCTTCGACAAGAGCCTGCCGGAGAACGAGCAGTTCGCCTTCCTGCCGAAGCCGTTCGCGCTGTCCGCGCTGGTCGAGAAGGTGAAGGAGACCATGACGGCGTCGTGAGCTCGGGCTGTCATATCTGCCCGGATGATATGCTTCAGCAACTCTGGAGCTGTCGCTGCTCCAAAGGCGGGTTCCTACGCATCCCGCGCGAGCTGACCTTTGCTGGCGCTAAACCATTGATTAATGCTGGTTCACGGCCAAATCGTCACATCCCCGCGACTGAGGGCCGCAGCGATAGTTCCCGATATTGGCTTCACTTTTAGGCATCTGTGCCCATCTTAGGGGCGCTTCCCCATCCTGGGGACTAAGGAAAAACACATGAATTTCTCGCAAGGCACGCGCGGAATTATTCGGGCACTGGCCATTGTCCTGTCCGTGGCGCTCCCGTTGGCGGTCGCGATCTCGGCGGCTGACGCCCGCGTCGGCGGTGGCGGCAGTTCCGGTTCGCGAGGATCGCGAACCTTTTCGGCGCCCCCGAGCACCACCACGGCGCCGGGCGCGGCGCAGCCCATGAACCGTACCTTCACCCAGCCGGGTACCCCCGGCGTGGGCGCGCCGGCGGCGGCTGGCGCGGCCAACAAGGGCGGCTTCTTCAACCGGCCCGGCATGGGCATGCTCGGCGGTCTCGCCGCTGGCTTCCTTGGTGCCGGCCTGCTCGGCATGCTGTTCGGCGGCGGCTTGTTCTCCGGCCTCGGCGGCCTGTCCTCGATCATCGGCCTGCTGCTGCAGGTCGGCCTGATCATTATCGTGGTGCGGCTGGCAATGTCGTGGTGGCAGCGCCGCCATACGCCGGCTTCGGCCTATGCGACGGGACCTGCTCCCGCCGCCGAAGGCCCCGGCGCTCAGACCAGCTTCCGCTCGGGACTGAGCGGCTTCGGGCTGGGATCAAACCAGCCGGCGTTGGAAATCCAGCCGGCCGACTATGAAGCGTTCGAGCGCCTGCTCGGCGAGATCCAGGCCGCGTGGTCGAACGAGGACACAGCCAAACTGCATACGCTGGCGACGCCCGAGATGGTGTCCTATTTCTCCAAGGATCTCGAGGCGAACAAGGCGAACAACGACGTCAACAAGGTGACCGACGTCAAGCTGCTGCAGGGCGACCTCGCCGAAGCCTGGCGGGAAGGCGAAACCGATTTCGCCAGCGTCGCGATGCGGTTCTCGCTGGTCGACAAGACCCTGGAGCGCACCACCGGCCGCCTGGTCTCGGGCAGCGAAACGCCTATCGAAGCCACCGAAGTGTGGACCTTCGCTCGGCGACGCGGCGCCGACTGGGAACTCTCGGCGATCCAGCAGACCAGCTGATCGCCTGCACAATGACGATAGAGGCGCTGCGGTTTGTTCCGCGGCGCCTTTTTCTTTGCCGGAAGGCCCGTTTCATTTCGCGATGGAATAATGGTCGCCGTGATGTGTTGATGCCAACGAACCAAAAAACAACAGGGAGAAACCAGATGAAGAGCTTCGCCAAAATCATCTCGCCGGCGTGCTTTGCGCTCGCCGCGATGTCGGCTCTCGCCAGCGCGTCCGCGCAGGCGCAATCCGCCGATACCAGCTTCTTCCTGACCAGCAACGGCATCGGCAATGGCGGCAATCTCGGCGGGCTCGCAGGTGCCGACAATCACTGTCAGACATTGGCGCAGGCGGCCGGAGCGGGCGGCAAGACCTGGCGCGCCTATCTCTCGACACAGGCCGCCGACGGTGCAGCCGGCGGTCAATGCACGCGACCGTATCGGCAAGGGGCCATGGAAGAATGCCAAGGGCGCCGTGGTCGCCAAGGACGCCGCCGATTTGCACGGCGCCAACGGCCTCACCAAGCAGACCGCGCTCAGCGAGAAAGGCGAGGTCATCAACGGCCGCGGCGATACACCCAACCGCCACGACGTGCTGACGGGATCGCAGCCGGACGGGTCAGCGTTTGCGGCCGGCGAGGATCGCACCTGCAAGAACTGGACGAGCTCGACGCAGGGCGCGGCGATGGTCGGTCATTCCGACCGCATCGGGCTCCGCGACGATGACGCCTCGAAGTCCTGGAACTCCTCGCACTCCTCGCGCGGCCCGGACGGCGGCTGCTCGCAGGCCGACCTGAAGAGCACCGGCGGTGACGGGCTGTTGTATTGCTTCGCGGCGAACTGACGGGCGGAGACGGATTTCCGTAGATCCTATGGGGTGGCAGGTGGTCAGGGGTAAGTTGAGCTTGCGACCACCCACTCACCCAGAGGATCTACGAATCCCGGCTATGCGGCCTTTTTCTTTGCGCGCTTCTTGACGGTCTTCTTGACAGTTTTCTTCGAAGCTTTCTTCGGCGTTTTCTTGGCGCTCTTCTTCTTGCTGCCGGTGAGGTAGGCGCCGACGTTCTTCGACGAATGCCCGACGGCGGCCACCGCGGCTTTCAGTCTGGCCGGCGTGACCTTGAACTTCTTCGACCAGTAGCTGACTTCATAGGGCTGGCTCATCGCGATCCGGGCCCGGTCGGCGGCCTTGTGCTTCTGCAGCTTGATGTAGGCTTCCACGTTTTTGGCGGAGTGCCCCGCTTTCTTGACAACGGCTTTCAGCCTGGCCGGCGTGATCTTGAATTTCTTCGACCAGTACGCGACCTCGTAAGGCTCGCTCAACGCGATCAGCCCACGATCGGCCCCGCCGCGCTTCTTCTTGTTGTCCGCCATCCCTGTTCTCCTGTCGCAGTGAGAAAATCGACGCTTCAAACGGAAACAGCCTAGCACGCCGGATTGCATTCGGACAGATTTGGGCCTGTGGAGATCTGCGCGCCGCGTTCAAGCCGCGGCGGTCGCGCCGACACGGGGTTTGGCGTGACGAACCAGCCTGGGGATGATTTGTTATGTCGGTCAAAACCGGCAGCGGAGGTGGCATCGATGCGCTACGAGCTCTATTACTGGCCAACCATTCAGGGCCGCGGCGAATATGTCCGCCTCGCGCTGGAAGAGGCGGGTGCCCGCTACGTCGACGCCGCGCGCCGCGGCAACGGCATGGCTGCGATGATGCGAATGATGGAAGCGGGGAAGGGAACGCCGCCTTTCGCGCCGCCGTTCCTCAAGGACGGGAGGCTCGTGATCGGGCAGACCGCCAACATCCTGCTTTATCTGGGATCACGGCACGGGTTGGCGCCGAAATCGGAGGCCGGCAAGCTCTGGGTACATCAATTGCAGCTCACGATCGCCGATCTGGTGCTGGAAGTCCACGACACCCATCACCCGCTCGGGCCCTCGCTTTATTACGAGGAGCAGAAAGCGCCGGCGAAGAAGCGCTCCGATGAGTTCTGGAAAGCGCGCGTGCCGAAATATCTCGGCTATTTCGAGGACCTGCTGGCGGCCAATGGCGGCACCTACATCACCGGCCGCCGCCTGACTTACGTCGACCTCTCGCTGTTCCAGATCGTGGAAGGCCTGCGTTACGCCTTTCCAAAACGCATGAAGGCGTTCGAGAAGGAAATTCCCGGCCTGGTCGAACTGCGCGACCGCGTGGCGGCGCGGCCGAACATCAAGACGTATCTGGCGAGTGACCGAAGGATCGCGTTCAACGAGGACGGGATATTCCGGAGGTACAAGGGGCTGGATTTGTAATTTGGTCATTCCGGGTTCGCGCTATGCGCGCCCCGGAATGACTGCTCCGCCGTCACATGCTCCGCCCATCCACCGGCGTCATCTTCAGCTTCGACAGCTCGATGCCGTCGATGCAGCTCACATTCAGCGCCACGACGTCGCTGCCGTCGGGCTTCTTGCCACGTGCGAAGACGTCGACGCCGCAATCGACGCAGAGCTGGTGATGGATCGCGTGCTTGTTGAAGAGATATTCCTTGAGGTTTTCCTCGCCGGCGCGGAGCTGAAAACTCTTCGGGTCGAGAAATGTGAAATGCAGCCCCTTCTTGGTGCAGATCGAGCAGTTGCAGGCGGTGACAACAGAAAGATCGCTGGTGCATTCGAAACGAACCTGGCCGCAATGGCAGCCACCGGTGTAGGTCTTGCTATCGGGCATTTCGGGTCCGCCTTCGTTGTCTCTCACCAAAGTCCGGGCACCAGACGATAGCGCACGCGCGCGGCGTAGTCAGCATAATCGGGCAGCCCCTCGACCAGCGCGCGTTCCTCGATGCGGGCACGAACGGCGAACAGGACGGCGAACGCGGGGGCGATCGCCACGCCCCACCACGATCCCAACAGCAGCGGCACGCCGAAGAAGAACAGCATGACGCCGCTATACATGGGATGGCGGACGAAGGCGTAGGGGCCGCTCGAGATGACGTGATGATGGCGTTCGGCCTGCACCTTGACGACCGGCGCAGCAAAGGAATTGACGCGGAACACCCACATGATGAAGGCGGTCGAGAGCAGATACATCGCGAGCCCGAGCGCCTGCAGCACGAGCGGAACGTCGGATGCCTGCCCGCGCCGGTCCAGCCCGATCGCGACCAGCCAGATCAGCATCACGACGACGAATGTCAGCATGAATTTCTTGTCGGCGGCGGGCTGGTCGGCCTGAAACGTCGGCCGCATGCGCTCGGCGAGCAGGGCGGGATCGGCCTTCGCCAGCCACAATCCGCAGGCGGGACCGATGATCGCGCTGGTGACCAGGAACACCCACGCCGCCGGCCAGTCGAGCGTCCCTGCCGATGCGAACAGCAGGGCGCCGAGGGCAACGACGAAGAAGGTATTTTGCAGCAGCAGTTTTGCGATCATGCGACGGGTTCCATTTCCCGTGGCGCACGATCGCGCGATTCTTCGGCAAACTTGCGGCGTTGGTTTGCCGCAGGCGAAAACGAGCCGGCCGTCAGGCCAGCTGGTCGACCCGCGTTCCCTGTCCGGGCGGCAGGGGAGCGACCTGCGTCGGCTTCGGCGTACGGGTGCCGTCGGCGGCAGCGCCGTTCTGGACGTCGGGGGTCTTGTCGGGAGCCTTGAACACCGGGACTTCGGGCGGTTTGACCACCACCGTTGCGGGGACCGCAGAGACATTCATCGGAAGCATCCTTTTGGTTGCCTCCGACACTGGCCGGGTTGAAACGAACGATTGGTGAATCCGAGCCGCTATTCGCGCTTCTCCGCCGTCAATCCCGGCCAGTGGTGAACAGGTGGCTCGCGGAATCGTTAGAATGCGACGGATCCGGATTAGGGCTACTCGTCCTTGCCGCGGGTCACTACGATCGAAGTCTCGGTCTTGGTGCGCGTGCACTCCATGTTGAGCCGGCGGAAGCGCATGGAGACCTTGTCGCCGCGCAGCAAGCCCATGCGCTTGATGCAGCGCGAGGTGCCGGTCAGCGCGTCGGGCTTCGGAATGGTGAAGATGATGGCGCTGGCCGAAGCGATCAGCTCGAAGAATTGCGGCTTCGGCTTGCGGTCCGTCTTGGCGTAGAGCTCGTTGGAATAGTTATTGCCCCGGCAGCCGAGCGACAGCTCCCTCGCGGCCGGATGCATCAGATAGATCATCTTGCCGGTATTGACGCTGATCTTGATGCCGTCGATCTGGTTCTTCAATTCCTTGGCGATATCGTCGCAGCGGTCGGCCCGTGCCGGCGATGCGCCGACCAAGGCAACCAGCGCCAGCGCGGCGGCAAGCAAGGTCGGCCGGCGAAATTGTGGTCCCAAAGCCATTGTGAATGCCCCTTTGCGCCATTGAACCCCGCGCGCGGATTTCCTGCAAGGGCCGCGCGCCGAAGTCAACTTTGATCTTGATGATGGTCAGAGCCCGTAGAGGAAGACGCTGATCCCGAAGGCGATCACGGCGAGCACATCGAACGCCGTGGGAATGGTGACCAGCAGGGTTGCAAGCCCGAGCCGCTCCTTGCGGGCGGCGAGCGCGATGGCGCAGGCGCCCATCAGCGGAAACGCAATGATCTGGACCGGGGTCTGGAAGGCGGAGAGGCCGCCGAAATCGAGCCCGTGCCGCACCACCGAGGGCATGTAGTTCAGCCAGTTCATCAGCACGAGCGCGCCAAGCGCCATGATCGCGTAACGCAGCCGGCCGACGGTAGCCAACGCCAGCGCGGCGAGCGCCAGCAGGGGATGGCTGGCAACATACGCCTTGATGAGCGCGCCGCCGAGGCCAGGCCCGGGAATCTCCGACATGTCGCCGAACAGCATCGGCGCATGCGACAGCCCCTCGAACGCTTCGATGGCGGCAATGATGATCAGAAGCAGATATAGCCCGAGCAGGCGCGGCGCGCGGACCGGGACAGAGGCTGCGTCAGGCAGTGTGGTGGCGGAGTTCATTACAATCGCAATCGGTTCAGGGACGATCGGAAATCTCGGGTTTGTCTGAAGTGCGCCGGGAACGGTTCAATCGCCGATTGGCGGCCGTAATGGCCGGCTTCGGCCGCATCTGGCGGGCAAGCAAAACCTTCCTTTTGGTCGAAAAATGCTTAGAACGGGTCTATCTGCCGCAACGCCGTTTAGCCGCCGCCGGCTCCAACCCGAGATTATCGATATGAATGCTCCGACCGCCTTTCCTGACCAGAAGCCTGTCCCGCCCTACAAGCATACGCCGCTGTTTCCGCTGGGGCCGGACACCACGCCCTACAAGAAGGTCACGGCCGAGGGTGTGCGGGTCGAGAAGGTGCTCGGCAAGGACATGCTGGTGGTGTCGCGCGAGGCGCTGCGGGCACTGTCGGAAGCGGCCTTCGGCGACATCAATCATTACCTGCGGCCGGGGCATCTGAAGCAGTTGCGCTCGATCCTGGACGACAAGGAAGCCAGCGACAACGACAAGTTCGTCGCCTTCGACTTCCTGAAGAACGCCAACATCGCTGCCGGCGGCGTGCTGCCGATGTGCCAGGACACCGGCACTGCCATCATCATGGGCAAGAAGGGCTGCAACGTCATCACCGACGGCGACGACGAGGCCGCGCTCTCGGAAGGCGCGCGCGACGCCTATCTGCGCCGTAACCTGCGCTATTCGCAGGTGGCGCCGTTGTCGATGTATGAGGAGAAGAACACCGCCAACAACATGCCGGCGCAGTGCGAGATCTATGCCGAGGGCGACGATGCCTACAAGTTCATGTTCATGGCCAAGGGCGGCGGTTCCGCCAACAAGAGCTTTCTGTTCCAGGCGACGCCGTCGGTGCTGACCAAGGATCGCCTGCTGACGTTCCTCAAGGAGAAGGTGCTGACGCTGGGCACCGCGGCGTGCCCGCCATATCACCTTGCTATCGTTATCGGCGGCACTTCCGCCGAGCTTTGCATGAAGACGGTGAAGTTGGCGTCCGCGCGCTATCTCGATGCGTTGCCCACTCAAGGCTCGGCGGACGGCAACGCGTTCCGCGATCTGGAGATGGAGCAGGAGATTCTTAAGATGACGCAGTCGCTCGGCGTCGGCGCGCAGTTCGGCGGCAAGTATTTCTGCCACGACGTGCGCGTGATCCGGATGCCACGGCACGGCGCCTCGCTGCCGATCGGGTTAGGGGTATCCTGCTCCGCGGACCGCCAGGTGCTCGGCAAAATTACAAAAGACGGCGTCTATCTCGAGGAGCTCGAGCACAACCCGGCGCAGTATCTGCCGGCGGTCGAACAGTCGCTCGGCGGCGAGGTCGTCAAGATCGATCTCAACCAGCCGATGAAGGAAATCCTGGCGACGCTGTCGCAGTATCCGATCAAGACGCGGGTCTCGATGACCGGCACCATGATCGTCGCCCGCGACTCCGCTCACGCCAAATTGCGCGAGCGGCTGGAGAAGGGCGAGCCGCTGCCGGACTACTTCAAGAACCATCCGGTGTATTACGCCGGTCCCGCAAAGACGCCCGACGGCTACGCCTCCGGCGCGTTCGGCCCGACCACCGCGGGACGGATGGATTCCTTCGTCGACCAGTTCCAGGCGGCGGGCGGATCGATGGTGATGGTGGCCAAGGGCAACCGCGCGGTCGCGGTACGCGAGGCCTGCAAGAAGCACGGCGGCTTCTATCTCGGCTCGATCGGCGGTGCGGCGGCGAACCTCGCCGAGCACTGCATCAAGAAGGTCGAGGTGGTGGAATATCCCGAACTCGGCATGGAAGCGATCTGGCGCATCGAGGTCGAGGATTTCCCGGCCTTCATCATCATCGACGACAAGGGCAACGACTTCTTCAAGGAATTGAATCTGGGGTGAGGGCGCTCGGCCTCGACGGGTTCAGCAACGGCTGGGTCGCCGTACTTCTTGACGGGGACCTTCACGAGATCAGCTTTTGCCGCGACATTGCCGGTGCGCTGTCCACTCTCTTCGATCGCGCTGCGATCGACATTCCCATTGGTATGACCGATGACGGCGAGCGGGCCTGCGATCTGCTCGCCCGGGAGGGGCTGCGGCCGCATTCGTCACGCGTGTTCACCGGGGCGCGTCGTTGGCTGTGGACGGAATTCTCCGATCCCGACCGCCGCTAATCACGATGCGTTGCGCCGCGGTCAGAAGCGGGTATCGCGCCAGCTCTGGCATCTTGGGCCGAAGATCATCGAGGTGGATACATTCGTTCGCGCCAACGGCTCGCGCGACATTCGCGAGGCGCATCCCGAACTGGTTTTCCTGCGCCTGAATGCAGGGAGGCCGCTGCCGTCAAAGAAATCCGAGGCCGGAATCGACCTTCGCCGCAAGCTGCTCAAGCGGGAAGGGATCAGGCACATCGACAAATGGCTGACCCGCGAACGCATCGGTACCGGCGCCAAACGTGATGACGTGCTCGACGCCTGCGCTGTGGCGATTGCCGCCCGCGACATCGCGGGCTGTGTCCCGGAAGGGATGCCGCCGCGCGATGCCTACGGCCTGGCGATGCAGATATGGTCGTAACGCCACACTGGTGGGCGCTCTGCCGACACCCACTTTGTACATGGATGAGAAGGCGGGGAGGCGCTGCGGCCTCCTCAGCAATCAGGCCCGCGATCCCGTGAAGGGGAAGCTGCCCATCGGGCCGATGCCCATCTCGCCAGTCATGCTGTCGCCGGAAACTTTGCCGATGAACTCGAGGGTCAACGGCATCGGGTTGGTGATCGATACCTTCCAGTTGACGGCGTCGCCACTGATAGCGCCATCGAAGATTTCGGTGGAATTGCCATCGGCGCCCTGCGTGCCCGTCAGCGTACCGCCGGAACTCAGCAGGGTCAGCGTAGCCTTGCGCTCGCCCATCGGCGTGCTCATGGTGAGGTTCCAGTTTCCGTCCACGGCCATTTTTGTCTCCCCGACATTTCTTCCCGGCAAACCGGAATGGTTTGCGAGATCCCGCCAAGCTCGATCGGCGGTATAGCCTATCTCGCCACACAAGCCCAACCGTCTCAAGCGTCCTTTTGATGCCTATTTCTTCAGGCGCGTTGGGCGGCAGCGCGAATCCGGCTGCCGACCAGAACACGAAACGCGATGTATTGAATTGCGAAGGCGGCAATCTTGGCGCCGACCAGCACGACGGTCACGTAGAACGTCCACAGCTTCATGTCGCCGGTGGCAGCGACAGCGATGGTGCCGGCACCGAGCACGAAACACAGTCCGGCCCAGGCGTAGCCCGCGAAGGTGACGTATTCGGGAATGGTCTGCGACACGATCGCCGGCATGTAGCGCAGCATCCAGCCGCGCTTGAGCATGATGGCACCGATCGCAAAATGCCCGATCGCGGGCTTCGCCAGCACGAAGCGCGGGTCGTGGGTCAGCAGCGTCGCGCTGCCGAGCACGATGACGAGCGCGAGGCTCGCCCACGTCATGTAGCCGAGTTCCTTGCCCTTGACGCGCGAGTAGATCACCTGCGCGATGGCGCCTGCTATCGCCACGCCCGTCGCCAACAACACGTTGTCAGTCGCGAGATAGATCGCGATGAACAGGATGGTGGAGAAAAAATCGGCGCCCAGTCTGGCGAATACGTCCTTCATCGGCTTGCTCTCTGCTGATCGTGTTGCGGTTGGAAGACTTGCCTAGTTGGTACCGGGCAGGGCGTTCGCCGGCGGCGCACCATACTTCGCCTTGCGATATTGTGGATACCATGTCGTGAAGAAGGCGGCGCTGTTGCGGGCGGCGAAGGCGATCACAAGGCTGGACCAGAGCGGCAAGCCGGGCACATAGATCGTCAGTACGTTGCCGATGACCATCAGGACGAAGGCGGCATTCCAGGCCCAGGTGATGAGGTAGACCGCTTTCTTGAAGTCGGGCAGCTTCGCTGTCTCGGCATCGACCTCCTCGAGCGCATATTGCAAAATGAACGGCTTGCGGATGATGAGGGACGCCAGCGAGATCGCGAGCACGCCGGCATCGGTCATCAGCTTGACGGCCGAATGGCTGAGGTTCGGATCGACCAGCGCAACGTAGGCGCCCAGTGCGGTGAACACGACGACGCAGCCCGCGCCGAGGATTTTGATCGCGCGGCCGCGATAGACGTCAATGCCGATGACGGCGAGACAGATCGCGGCAGCCGTGAACAGGCTGATCTGCGCCGAGGTCACCAGCATCAACAGAGCGAACGAACCGAAGGGAGCAAGGATCAGGAAGATGGTCATGGCGGCCTCGCGGGATCTAATCTTTACATCGTAAAGATACCGTATGGGTGGGGCCGGAAGCCGTCAAGCGAAATCTTTACAGTGTCAAAATTAAATTCGAGAACAAAATAAACGGTGTATTTATAATGGTTTGCGGGTGGGTTGGCCGCTCTATATGACGCGCGCCAGGATCGTCACGGCGCAGACGAACAGTAAAACGAGCGTGATCGTGATGCCTCCCATCCGGCCGACGCGGAATTGCAACGTATTGGGCGCGGCGTACATGCCGAGCGGATGCAGCAGCCGCGACAACAGCAGCGCGCCCATCAACAGATGGACCCACATGGCTCCCAGGCCGGACATTTCCAGCATCGCGACCATCAGCGTAATGATCGGCACGTACTCGATGAAGTTGGCGTGCGCGCGGATCGCGCTGCGCAGCGCGAGGCTTCCGTTGTCACCGAACGCCGCCCGGTCTCTCATGCGCCGCCGCCCGACCTGAACGGCGAGGACGGTGTAGAGCAAGGCGAGGATGGCGAGATAGCCCGATGTGATCGAGGGCAGGTGCATGGGTGTCTCCTCTACCAACGGCGTCATTCCGGGTTCGTCGCTCCGCGACGCCCCGGAATGACGGAGGTGAACGCCTTACGCCGCGCCGACCCAATTACCGTGAAAGCCGTCCGGTACCCGATGGCCGAGGTGCACCAGCGCGACGGGACCTGCTTCGACGTCCTGCGCGTTGAACACCGCGAGATCGCTGCGGTTCTCCTGCGCGCGCCAGACGGCCGATAGCAGCCAGCCGTCGCCCTCGACGGCGTCAGTGCCGCGTTCGACAAATACCGGTTCGGAAATGGTGTCGCCGGCGGGCAGCAGATAATGGCCGAGCCGCTTGCCCTTGCCGTCGACATGAACGATGCCGGACAATGCGCCGAACATCGGCAGATCGGGATTGGCGCAGGCGTACCAGCCATGGCTGTTCGCCTGTCCGGCGCGACGGTCGTCGATGCGCGGGAATTCGCCGGTGAGATCGTCGAGATAGGTTTGTGTGAAGCGGTCGGTATTGCCTGACAGGTCGAAAGTCCAGCGGCAGTACCGCGCGCGCGACTTCTCGGGGTCGGTCTTCGAGCCGTCGGGATGGGGGAATAGCGGCGCTTCCTCGAACTGCATCACGTCGGCAATGATGCGGTTGCCTTCCTCCCATGCATTCATGACGTGGAAGACGTAGCAGCTCTCGGCGCGGAACCAGACGAGGTCCTTTGCCGAACCGGTGCGCTTCATGACGCCGACGTAAGCGCCTTTCTCGGGCTCCCAGGCGTAAGGCGGCTTGCCGCGCATCGCGCGCTCCATGCTGCCGGTGATCGGCAGGATCGGAAACAGCACATGATTTTCGGTCACGATGAAGTCGTGCACCATGCTGGCATAGGGGGATTCGAAGCGATCGAACCGCGTCACCACGCCTGACGCGTTGACGGATCCGAAGGAGAGGGCGGGGGTCAGGGGGCCCGCGGCGTTGTAGCCGAAGAACACCATCTCGCCGGTCACGGGATCGATCTTGGGATGCGCGGTGAAGGGGCCCTTGATGGCGCCCTTGTAGTCGCAGTAGCCAAGGCGATTGAGCGTACCGGGCTCGATCTCGGTCGGCAGATGACCTTCCTCCAGCGCCAGCAGCTTGCCGCCATGGAAGACGATGTTGGTGTTGGCGACGCCGCCGTCATCGGTGATCGAGGCGGGTGTACCCGGCAATTTGCGGCCGAAGCCGCCGAACAGCGCGCGGCCGGCGTCGTGCTCGGCCAGCCATTTCGGGGTGCGGACCCAGCGGTTGCGGTAGCTGGCGCGGCCGTTCTCGAGATGGAAGGCGTGCAGCATGCCGTCGCCGACGAACCAATGCGCGCCGGGGGCATCGAATTGCGGGTTGGGGCCGTTGCGATAGAGCGTGCCGTTGAGTTCGCGCGGCAATTCGCCGGTTACCTTGAGATGCGGCGCGTCGCATTCCATCGGGATCGGCGCCAGATTGGTCCGGGCCGCCTCGGTCTTCACCTGGTCGAGCATCGCACGTTTCCTCCGGTTTAAATCTTTACATCGTAAAGATATCAGTAAGGATGTAGCAGCCGGCCGTCAAGCAAAATCTTTACAGTGTAAAAATTGCGGCTATAAGGAGTCGCATGGCAAGAACATCGCGAGAAACCAGAACGATCCGTCCCGCCGCACGGCGCAGGCCGGCGAAACCCGTAGCGGAAAGGCCGGCCAGCCGGCGTCGCCGTCCAGCCGGCGAGACCCCTTATCATCATGGCGATCTGCACGACGCCTTGCTCGCCGCCGCCGAGCGGGTGCTGGAACGCGATGGGCTAGCGGGCCTGACACTGCGCGCGGTGGCGCGCGAGGCTGGCGTGTCGCACGCCGCGCCGACGCATCATTTCGGCGATCTCACCGGGCTCTTGAGCGAACTCGCCGCCATCGGCTTCCGGCGCTTCAACGAGGCCATGGTAGCTGCTCGCAATAACGAAACCCATCCGCTGATGAAGGGCTTGGCCAACGCCAAGGCCTATGTCGCCTACGCGCAGGCGAGTCCCGGCATGTTCAGTCTGATGTTCCGCAATGAGCGGATCGACATGACGCGGCCCTCGTTGCACGAGGCTGCGACCGCCTCCTTCGAAGGACTGGCAAGAGCGATCGGCGCCGGGCGCAACGAAAAACTCACCGGCGAGGCGCTGGAAGCGCTGTCGCTCGACCAGGCCGCGGCGATCGCGCGCGCGTGGTCGCTGGTGCACGGCTTCGCCTCGCTGCTGCTCGACGGGCGGCTGAAGGATATTTTGCACCGGCTGCCGGAAGGCACCGGCGTCGACCAGCTGCTACATGCAATGCTGCTCTCGACCGTCGCGCGGCCGCCAGGGCCGTAGGACGGCGGCTTCAAGGGCGAGATGGCTGGCTTTGGGATATCGCTGCGCGGCGACGATGCCGATGGCGTGCCGCTCAGCACCCCTTGCAGATCTTGGTTTGCCGCGCGAGCCTGGCGTCGGCTTCCACGCCTTCGTTGGGCTGCCGCGTCCACTCGTCATACCGCGCTTTGGCATCTGCCTGGGGCGGGGCGCCATTCAGCGGGCCGAGAATGATCTCGCGATTGCGGGCCGTTTTGCGCTTTGCCGGCCGTTTTTCCTCGCCCGGCGCGTCATTTGCCGTCGGTGGTTCACCCAACCCATCCCAGGCGATCGGCGCGCCTGCGGTCTGTGTCGTCGCGCAACCGGTGCCGGAGGCGCAGCAGCCGGTGAGGGCGGAGCCGGCAACCAGCAGAACCATGAATCTCGTCAGCATCGTTGCTCCGGTGTAGCCGCCGTTAAAATCCGTGACGTGAGAATATATCAAACACTCAAGGCTGTAGCTTTGACGTTAATACGGCGAAAACACGCCGGCCGCGGGCTGCATTAGCGCTTTGCAAGGCTGACGGCGGCGCCTTTTTCACCGATTACCTTCACTTCGTCCTTGCCGCACTTGAAATCACGCGCAAATTCGTCCGCCGCCTGGCGCGCGAGCTCGTTGGCATTGCGGTTGGCCTGGCCGTCGATATAGGCGACATGGCAGACCGGCCCTGGCGGCAGCCGCGTCACGGCCAGCATCGGTTTCGAGGTCGGGCTTCCGGTCTTGTCCAGGGCGTCGTTGTCGGCGATCAGCCAGCGCTGAATGATCGCGAACGGCCTGCCGTCCACCGCCCGCCATTCGACGGTATTGGCGGTGGAGTTGAAGGGGGCAAACCAGGTCTCCGCGGCCGGCTCCTGGCTGGCGGCAGCGCGGTTGGGCCCGACCGAGACGGTTTGGCGCAGGTCGTCCTCGCTGATCACTACCACCAGCCCCGATTTGCCGGGGCACAGCTGCGTCGTGCTGCCGTTCTCGGGTTTGCCGATGGTGCGGCAGTCCTTCGGAGCCGTCGATGTGTAGCTGCTGCTGAATGTTTGGGCATTGGCCGGTGAAATCAGGCCAAATGCAGCAGCGTAAAGGGCCGCGGCGGCCGGCACCGTGAGTTGCCGATGGGGAACACGTTTCATCTGCACTTCGTGCATGGAACCTCCACGATCAGACGTGTACAATCTGGGGAAGGTTCAAGGCAAAGGTGCGAAACACCTGACATTTCCGCGGAATCGTCCTAGAAGAGCGGCTCGCAATTCGTCGTTTCCCAAGCGTGCAGTCATTCAGTCGTCATGCCTTCCATACCATCGAATAAGCCCTATCGCGTCGGTCGCTCCCGCACCGGACTTGGCCTCTTTGCCACCAAGCCGATCAAGAAGGGCACCAAGATCATCCGCTATTTTGGGCCGTTACTGGATTCGAAGAAGAAAAAAGACGACGCGATCGAGAACAAGTACCTGTTCGAGCTGAACGACCGCTGGACCATCGACGGCTCGGTGCGCAAGAACATCGCCCGCTACATCAACCACGCCTGCAAGCCGAACGCGGAATCCGACGTTCGCCCACGCAAGCGCAAGGTGTTCATCCGCGCCATCAAGAACATCGAGCCGGGCGAGGAAATCAACTACGATTACGGCACCGATTATTTCAAAGCCTATCTGAAGCCGATCGGCTGCAAATGCGCGGCCTGCGAGAAGAAGCGCAAGAAGCAGCGTGCCGAAGCGCGGGCGGAACGGGCGCGTCTGAAGGCCAAGGCGGAGCGCAAGGCGCTGAAGAAGGCCGAAAAGCTGGCCAGGGAACAGCAGAAGGCCAAGGAGAGGGCTAAAGCGAAGCTGAAGGAAAAGGCAGAGCGGAAGGCGAAGAAGACGCTGAAGCTGAATGGCCACTCGCTGAATGGCAAATCACTCAACGGCAAGTCTCTCCTCAATGGCAAGCCGCCAAACGGCAGGTCGCTCAACGGCAAGCATCTGAATGGCAACAGCCGCGTCAGGGTTGCCGGTAAGAAGTCGAACGTCAGGAAGCCGCCGGTTTCCGCGCCCGCGCCGGTCCTTGAGGCTCAGCCCGCCGCTACCTGAGGTCTCATCCGCCAGCCTTGCGCACCGACTTCGGCAGCAACGAATCGCCGAAATTGACCGCCGAGCGTTGAATGATCGCGCCGGTATCGTCGATCACGACACGAAACCGCCGATGCTCGGAGAAGAAGGTTAGGCGATGCCGGCCAGAGTCGGCGTCGACCCCGCGCTCAGCAAGGCTCGTGATCCGGCCCGCGCGCATCTCCTCCTGCAGCAAAGAGGGTGCCAAGCCGAGCCCTTCGGCGACGATGGCGGCGTCGATCTGCACCGCGCCATTTTCGAACTCGATCGGTTTCATGAGTTGCACCTGAGCCTTGTCATGGTTTCTTGCAGCCTTCACACAAGTGCCGGGCTCCGCCTCGCGCTCGGGGGATAGGCGCATTCCGCCAACGTCGTAGTGTCGAGCTCGCGCATGAAGGCTTCGCGGGCGGCGGCGAGTTTTGCCTTGAGCCGGCAGCGCGGCATCAGCACGCAATTGCCGCCATCCTCGCGAAAGCATTCGACCAGCGGCGGGCCCTCCAGCGCGCGCACCACTTCGCCGATCGTGATCGACTGGGCCGGGCGGGCCAGCGTGAAGCCGCCGCCGACGCCGCGCTGGGTCGAGATGAAGCCGCTGTCGGCGAGGTCGCGCACCACCTTGGCCAGATGGTTGCGGGAAATGCCGAACTCGGCCGCGATCTCATTGGTGGCGAAGGAACGGCCGGGCTCGCCCGCCAGCCGCATCAGGGCGCGCAACGCGAAATCCGTGAACGACGTCAGGCGCATGGGAGCCCTCTTGAAAGATCTGCTTGCAAAACATCTATAGCCGTCTAAATAGGCATTTGAAATACCTATTTAAGGGCAAGTGTGGAGGCAGGCGAAGAAATGGAAGCGATCGTGGCAGGGCCGGCGCGGCGCGAGCGCATCACGGCCGAAATCATGGAACGGACGGGCATCGACGAGACGATGATCGAGCGGCTGGTGCACGGCTTCTACGACAAGGTGCGGGCCGACGCGGTGCTGGGGCCGATCTTCGATGTCAGGATCGGGGATTGGGAGCCGCATCTGGCGCAGATGTGTTCGTTCTGGTCGTCGGTCGCGTTGATGACGGGCCGCTACCACGGCACGCCGATGGCCAAGCATCTGCCGCTGCCGGTCGACGCCGGGCATTTCGACCGCTGGCTCGAACTGTTCGAGCAAACCGCCCGCGAGATCTGCCCGCCTGAGGCGGAAGCGCATTTCGTGGAACGGGCGCGTCGGATCGCGGCGAGCCTCGAACTCGGCATCGCCGGCACCCACGGCGTCATGCTCGGCAACGGGGAACGATTTCGGCGCAATCAAACAGGAGCAGTGTGATGGCTAATCGTGCACATGTTGTGACGAGCAAGGAGCAGGCCGATCCGTATTCCGGCAGCAGCCTGGTGCCGATGCTCGTCATCGGACTGGTGCTGACCTTTGCGGGGATGATCGCGGCGGTAATGCTAAGCTGAGGCTCTTTCCCCGTCATTGCGAGCCAACGGGTCGCGCGAATGCGCGCCCGATGACAGGCTCCGCGAAGCAATCCACTTCTCCACTTGCTGAGGCATGGATTGCGTCGTCGCTTTGCTCCCTTGCGCAAACGCTTCACGTTTGTCGCAGGTAATGGCGGCTGTGGCTTATGCTGCCACGGTCTCACCGCTCTTGCGCAGGCCGATATATTGCAGCTCGGCAAACACGCCCGTGGCAATCGCCTGTGCGACGGTAACGACCTGCCCGAGCAGGTTCGGCGAAACCGCGCCCGAGAACAGCAGGGCGATGCTGCCCAGCGTCCAGGCCGCATTTCCTGCGATGACAAGCAACACCAGCGCCTTCGGCACGGATGACCGCGAAGCGAGCCAGCCGACCAGCGCGGTATAGGCGATCAGGAACAGGCCGGTCTCGCGCAGCAAGGCTTGCGGCAGGTTGAGGAAGGGCGCCAGCATGCCGGCGCCAAGCGTGAGCCCGACGGCTGATACGCCGCTGAAGATGGCGTCGGCCAATAGCGCGCGGCGCAGGAATGTGGACGGATGGATCATGGCAGTTCTCCTTTGCTTGGGGGATCTTGGGCGATACAGCGATCAGCGCTGCAGCAGCGACCGGAACTGACGCATCAGCCGCATCGGGCAGAGCGCCTTGCCGACCCTGCTTTCGATCGTCTGCACCTGCGTGAACACGAAGACGCCGGTGTCGTGCACCACGGGTTCGGGCATGTTCAGCGAGCGCGCCACGAGCCGGGTGGCCAGATTGAGCGTCCAGGGGATCATGGCGGCCACGAAGCGGAAGAGGGTGAGCATCAGCATCGGTCATCTCCTATGGCCCAAAGATGACCCGGTCCGTGACCCGTTTCGATTACCTCAGACGTAATGGAATGGGCGAAATTCGCATGGTAGGTTTTCCACCATGAACGCACATGCTGCCGCGGCGCGAGCCGAACGAACCCAGCCCGTCCACATTGGCGATCATTTGCGCGAATGGCGCCAGCGCCGCCACTTAAGCCAGCTCGATCTGGCGGGAGATGCCGAAATATCCGCGCGTCATCTCAGCTTTGTGGAGACGGGCCGCGCCGCGCCGTCGCGCGAAATGGTGCTGAAGCTCGCCGAACGATTGGAGGTTCCCTTGCGTGAACGCAACGTGCTCCTGGTCGCGGCGGGATTTGCGCCGGCCTTTCCGCAACGCTCGCTCGACGATCCCGCGCTCAAATCGGCGCGGCAGGCGATCGATCTCGTGCTCAAGGCCCACGAGCCCAATCCGGCGCTGGCCTATGACCGGCACTGGAATCTGGTGACCGCCAACCGCATGGTGGCGCCGCTGCTCGAAGGCGTCCCGGCGCGGCTGCTCGGGCAGCCCTTCAACATCCTGCGGCTTGCCTTCCACCCCGATGGGCTGGCGCCGCGCACGGTCAATCTCGCTGAATGGAGCGCGCATCTTCTGGAGCGGCTGCACCGGCAGTGCGAGGCGACGGCCGATCCAGAACTGCTGAAACTGTATCAGGAACTGAAAGCCTATCGGATGCCGGCGCGTTCGGGCCCGGTCTCGGCTGACAATGTCGCGATCCCCTTCAAGCTGCGCCGCAACGACGAAGTGCTGAGCTTCATCTCGACCACCATGGTCTTCGGCACGCCGGTCGATATCACGCTGCAGGAACTGGCGCTGGAAACCTTCTTCCCCGCGGACGATCTGACCGCCGAGCGGATGCGGAAGATGGCGGCGAGTTTGACTTGAGTAGGATGGGTAGAGCGAAAGCGAAACCCATCAATTCGTTGCGCGGAGAGATAATGGGTATCGCTTCGCTCCGCCCATCCCACACGTCACGTTCTTGCGGTTTACAGCCGGGCTCCCGCTTCGCATAATCAGCCATGGACTCTCGCCAACATGCGCCGCTGTCTATTAATCCCGTCGGCGATCTCCTGCGCGGCTGGCGCAACCGCCGCGCCATGAGCCAGGCCGATCTTGCCTTCGAGGCCGGTATCTCGATCAAGCACCTGAGCTATGTCGAAACCGGCAAGGCCGCCGCCAGCCGCGACATCCTGCTGCAACTGGCGTCCGCCCTTGGTCTGTCGCTGCGCGACCGCAACGCGCTATTGGAAGCCGGCGGCTTCGCCCGGCAATATGGCGAGCGCGATCTCTCCGCGCCCGAAGTCGCCGACGCCAAGCGCGCCATCGAGCTGCTGTTGCGGCGGCACGAGCCGTTTCCCGCCATCGTCACTGACCGACGCTGGAACGTGATGCAGGCCAATCGCTCGGCCATGCGGCTGATGACGATGTTGCTGGGCGAGGCGCGGATGACGCGGCCGCTCAATCACATGCGGATGTTTCTGGCGCCCGACGAACTGCGCCCCTTCGTGGTGGACTGGCCCGATGTCGCCGCGGCGTTCCTGGCGCGAGCCCGCCACGAGGCAATGGCCGCACCGCTCGATCTTGCCCTGCAATCGACCTGGCGCGAACTATTGAAGTTGCCCGATGTCGCAGCGCCCCAGCTCAACGAGACCGACACGCCGGGCCCATTATGCGAGGTGCGACTGAGAAAGGGCGACGTCAGCATCGGCCTGATCGGCGCGGTGCTGACGCTGGGAACGCCGCAGGACGTCACGCTGCAGGAATTGCGCGTGGAAATGTTCATACCGGCGGACACGGCCTCCGAGACTGTTCTCACCGCATTCGCGGCTCAGGATGCCTGAGCCTGCGCGACGCGCCGCTCGAACGTCATCGCCTGCAGCACCTCGGCAAACGCGCCTTTGCAGTCGCTCAAGCTCGCCATCGTCAGCCCCGCGCCATTGGCGCCGGCGCGGGTTCGCGAGCGGATCAGGATCCAGTCGCCCTCCGGCGGACGGAAGAAATACAGGCTGATCTCGGGGTTAATAAAAGTCCATTCGCGCATGTCGACGATCTGGCCGACGCCGCTGGCAAAGTCCGCGGCCTGCACCGCCTGCAATAGCGGCGTGTTGCTCTCGCTCTCGACCATCGGCACGTCGAGCCGCATCCATGCCGCCGCAGGGCCCGGCTTTTCCAGCGCTCCCTCGATCAGCCGCACCGAGACGTTCTGGAAATAGCGGCTCCATTTCTGCGCAAAGTCCGGCGGTGGCGTGCCCGTTTCCGGGGCGTCGTCGCTGCCTGCGGTTTTCGAGAAGGGATCGGCGGGGGACTCTTCGCCTTGTGCCGTCAGCAGCGCCGTGCAGCGGCCGATCTCGACGTCGCCGTCCAGCAGGCGCACCTGCATGGTCTTGGCCTTGCGGCCGTCGCGCAGCATCTCGGTCGCAAGGCCGAAAGCGCGCAAGCCGGCCGGCCGCCACAGATCGAAGGTAAGGCGGCGCACCGCAAAGCCGGATGCATCGGCCAGCCGCTCGACCTCGCGCGTCATCAGCGCGGTGGTCGCGCTGCCCTGCAGCATGTCCGGCGACCAGGGCCCGCCGGCATCCTCGGTGGCGCGAAACAGGGGGCCTTCCGGCCTGAAAATGGCGGTCATTGCTGGGCTCCGCGGTTCAAATCGATAGACGGAGTTCTAGAAAGGCCGCCGGCCCGCCACAATAACCGCGGAGGTGAAGTGATACGAGACATGCGGCCATTGCCCTTGTCTCCTCGCCCGATCGGACTACCTTGCGGGCATCATTCTGCGAGGAGGCCCCGATGAGCACCCTGAAACCCCTCAAGATCGACATCGTGTCCGACGTGGTCTGCCCGTGGTGCTACATCGGAAAACGCCGGATCGAGAACGCGCTGGCGCTGGTGCCGGATGTTCCCGTCGAAGTGCGTTGGCGGCCGTTCTTCCTCAATTCCTGGGTGCCGCGCGAGGGCATCAGCCGCGACGAATATCTCACCGCCAAGTTCGGCTCGGTCGAAGCCTACAAGGGCATCGCCGGCCGCGTCGTGGCGGCCGCGGGCGAGGAGGGGCTGACCTATCGGCCCGACCTGGTGAAGCGTCAGCCCAACACCATCGATTGCCACCGCCTGATCCACTGGGCGGAAGCGCAGGGAAAATCCGCCGAGATGAAGCAGCGCCTGATGGAATTGTATTTTCGCGACGGCGGCGATCTGACCGATATGAACGTGCTGGTGCAGGCCGCGGCCGATATCGGCCTCGATGCCGACGACGTGCGCAAGCGTCTCGCAACCGATGAGGATGTCGCGCTGATCTCCAGCCAGGCGCAGGAGGCGTCCGACAAGGGCATTTCCGGCGTGCCGACCTTCGTGTTCGCGCAGAAATACGCGGTGTCCGGTGCACAGCCCGCCGACCAACTCGCCCGCGCCATCCGTCAGGTATCCGGCGAGATCAACGCGCAGGCGGCGGAGTAACTCGGTTCTCTCCCTCGCCCCGCTCTTGCGGGGTCGAGACGAGCGAAAGCTCGCTCTTAGAGGGTCGGGGTGAGGGGCTTCTCTCCGCGAGCGCGTGTAGCGTTTGACAGTGAGTGTCGCCCCAACAATAAACAACAACATTTGGGGAAACATCATGATCTATGAACTGCGAACCTACACCGTAAAGCCGGGCACGCTCGGCGACATGATCAAGGCCGCGAGCACGGTGTCGCGCGACATCCGCAAGGACGATTACGGCAAGCTCGAAGGCTATTGGTCGACCGAGATCGGGCCGCTCAATCAGGTCCTGCACATGTGGAGCTACAACAGTTTCGACGAGCGCGCGCGGATGCGGGCTGAGCTTGCGAAGAATCCGCGCTGGACCAGCGAGTATGTGCCGCTGATCCGTCCCTTGCTGGTGCGCCAGGATGTCCGCCTGATGAACGCGGTGAGGCCGCCGGTTGCGCCGGCGTCGAGCGGCAATGTCTATGAACTCCGCAACTATCGGGGCAAGCCTGCCGGTGGCCTGAAGCAGTGGCTCGATGCGTTCACCGCCGTGCTGCCGGAGCGCGAGAAATATTCAAAGATCGTAGGCCTCTGGACGACCGAAGCGGGGCAGCCGAACGAGGCCTGCCACATCTGGGCCTATCCCAGCCTCAATGCGCGTGCCGAAGCGCGCGGCAACGCGATGAAGGACCCGGCCTGGCAGGAATTTCTCGGCAAGGGTCCCGGATTTCTCGAGGAGATGCACTCGACCATCATGCTGCCGGCGCCGCATTCGCCGCTGCAGTGAGTTGGTCCACAAGCCCGGATGGAGCGAAGCGCAATCCGGGATTCTTGGCACCTCATATGCACCGGTCCCCGGGTTGCGCTCCGCTTCACCCGGGCTACGACTGCGACTACGCGTCCTTCAAATAATAGTTTGCCCGTTTGCCGAGCGCGATCCGCCGCAGCACGCGGCGCATCGCCATCGAGGCGCGCAGCGGTTTGATGGCCGTCGTCACCGTGCGATAGAAGGCGAGCTTGAGCGCATCGCGTACCGGTTGCTTGCCGGGAGGCTGCTGCGGCCAGCCGATGCCGCGAAGCATCGAATTGAAGAAGTGCAAATCGTTCAGTCGCCGCACTTCGCGCGTCTTCCAGGTGATCGCCATCGAGATCGAGAATGAGCCTGCGGTGCGCACCCAGTGCGGCCATTGGTACGGCACGTAGCAGCCGTCGCCCGCGAACAAATGGAATTCCTTGCCGCGGGCTGCAAAGCTCTCGTCGTATTTCAGGTTTCGATGCTTGGTCATCGAGCGCTCGATCTCGTCGTCACTGACGATCATGCGGTCGGCATTGTCGAAGATCGTGAAGAATTTTTCGCCGTGGACGTGGACGAAGAAATTGTCTTCGCTGTCGAGATGGAACGGCGTGGTCGAGCTCGGCGAGGACACGAACAGAAAACCCTCGACCTGCTCGAAGCCGGCGTCGAGCAGGCTGTTGAAGCCGCGGGCGCGGGCGACCGACAGCAGCATGCCTTCCAACAGTGTCCGGTATTCCGGCGAATTCTCCACGCGCTTGAGCACCATCCAGGCGCCGGCGGTCTCGATGCTCTTCACCACGTCGACCGGATTGAGGTCGACGGAGGGAATGGCGTCCGGGTCCTGGCTGATCGCGACCTTGCCGGAATTGTACTCGATCAGGTCGCGCGGCAATTCGGCCGCCAACTGCGCGATGCGCGGCAGCGTCAGCAGCGGATGGCCGGCGAGCTTGTGGCGGATCGCGAACGGTTTCAGTGGAAAGTCGCGGCGAAGCGCGTCGCGATCGGCCGTAATCACGGGCGCGATGGCAGTGAGCGTATTCATTTAGGATTTCTCCTGCCGTGCTCTGACGAAATGAACGATGCGGCGTAGCGGCTCGCGGATCGCGCCGCGCAAGGCGAGCGCAGCGCGGATCAGCGACACGACGGGATCGCCCCGCCGCAGCGGGATCAGCACGTCGCCGATCGCAAGGCGTCCGCGCCAGATCGGGTTGATCATGGGATGGTCGGGGACGGCGGTGGAATCCACCATTGAAATCGTCGGATCCGCGCAGAGATGCCGGGTCAATTCCAGCGTCAGCTGCACGCCCGGCGAAAATTTTGCAAAGCGCTCGTCGACGCCGAGTTTGAAGTAGAAAGCGCGGCCCTGATGGCGCAGTACGATTGCCGCGGCCACCGGCGTCTCGCCGGCCCGCAACGTCACGATCTCGCACTGGCCGGTCTCGGCCAGCGCCGAGGTGGCGCGGCGAATGAAGGCTGCATCGCCGTCGTCCTGGCTGAGCGCGGTACCGCGCTGGCCCTTCCAGCCGCTGGCTTCCAGCATCAGGAATGGTTCAATCGCGGCGGCGACGTCGGCGGGCGTGCGCGCCACGTCGAAATCGACGGCGCCGTGTTCGGCGAGGCGATTGCGCTGACGGCGCAGTTCTTTCAGTTTCTTGGCACCCAGCGCCTCGCGCAGCACTTCGTCAGCGTCGCCGGTAGCGTCGAGGCAGGCGCGGACATGCGATTGCAGCACCACGGGCTGCATGCCGCCGCGATGCAGCACGTCGGTAAAGGCCTTCATGGCAGCGCCATCGAGCGAGGTGGCGCGGAAGATCAGCGCGCGCGTGCCGGCCTGCCGGGCCTGCTGCAGAATGCCGGTGACGGCTTCCTCCGCCATGTCGCGGTCGAGCAGCGGCGTGCAGAGCGTGCCGTAGGGATCTGCGCTGACCAGAGCGGGCAGCGGGATTTTGTAGGCGCGCCACATCGAGATCACCGGTACCAGGCCGATCAAGCCGGAAGCGTCGCGCCACGCGCCGAGCGCGTCGGTGCCGCCGCGACGCTGCGCTGAAGCGTTCACCGCCAATTCCCATTCAGGCAAATAATAGCCGTTCGGCTCGGCGGCGCGTGTCGAGAGCGCGCGCCACTGGGCCGCGGAAACGCCGGCGAGCGGCGTCAACGCCCTGATGGCATCTGGCGCATGTGCGTTCGCGTCGTTGCTCGATGCACGACGAACCGTCGATGTGTCGGCAATATCAGCCACTTCCCCGAATCCCCGTTCGCGATTTATGTGACCGACGACACCTTGAGGGGGCCGCCCGGCCATCGCGTTCACGGGGCAACGCTAGTGGAAAGAGATGGAAAATCGCGTTGCAGCAAAGCCCGGATTTGAGCGGTCGCGTTAACGGACCGTTCAGTCTGATCAGGCCGCTCAGCCCTTAGGCCACTTCGGCGGCTGCGGGCGCGGCCAGGAATTTGGCCTCGAACTCGCTTGCCGGCATCGGGCGTCCGAAGAAATAGCCCTGTCCCTCTTCGCAGCCCATCCTGACCAGGAAGTCGGCCGTGGCGCGATCCTCGATGCCTTCGGCGATGACCGACAGGCCCAGTTGCTTGCTCAGTCCGATGGTCGAACTGACGATTGCCGCGTCGTCGGGATTGGCCAGCAATCCGAGTACGAAAGAACGGTCGATCTTCAGTCCATCGAGCGGGAATTTCTTCAGGTAACTCAAGCTGGCAAAGCCGGTACCGAAATCGTCGAACACGAGGCGAACGCCAAGCGCCTGGATCTTCAGGAACGTATTCAGGGCGCTTTGCTCGTCGTGCAGCAGGATGTCTTCGGTGACTTCGAGCTCGAGGCTGGTTGGACTCAAACCGGTGCGGGCAAGGGCCTGCGCGACCGAGCTTGGGAGGTCGCCCGACCGCAGTTGGGAAGGCGAAAGGTTGACGCCGATCCGGAGTTTTTGTCCGGCGCGCTCCCAGGCGGCCGCCTTGGCGCAGGCGGTTTCCAGAACCCACTCCGCGATCCGTTCGGAAATCGGCGAAGTGTTGACGACAGGCATGAATTCCCCCGGCGAAACCAGGCCACGCTCGGGATGACGCCAGCGGATCAGGGCTTCGGCGCCAACCAGGCGGCCGTCGGCCAGATGTATTTGTGGCTGATAGAACAGTTCGAATTCATTGCGCTCTGCGGCCAGCGCCAGCTCTGCTTCCAGCGTCAGGCGAGTTTCCAGTTCGCGGCGGATCGAATCCTCGAACAGCACGTGACCGCCGCGCCGGGTTGCCTTGGCACGGCTTAGCGCCATGTGGGAGTTGCTCAGGAGTTCGGCCGCGGTCCGCCCGTCGGACGGGAATACAGCAGCGCCGATGCTGACCCTGACACGAAGGTGGCGCGTGCCGGCGAGCAGCGGTTCGTCGAAGCCTGCACCGATCTGCCCGGCAAAACGGCTGACGTTTTGGCCGATGGCGATCGTCGGAACTGCGATGGCGAACTCGTCTCCGCTCAAGCGCGCGACCAGACCCGTCGCGGGCATCACCGCCATCAGCCGCTCCGAAATGGCGCGAAGCACGAGATCGCCACTGGCATGACCGAGCAAGTCGTTGACCTGCTGGAAGCCGTCTATGCCGACAACCAACAGCGCGACCCGGCGCCCATCGGCTTCGGCTCTGGCAATCTTCGCTTCAAGTTTTGCGTGAAGGGTGTTGCGGTTGATCAGGCCGGTCAGCGTGTCATGTTCGGCGAGATATCGAATTCTCTCGGCCTCGCGCTTGCGCACCGAGATATCGCGCAGGATTGCGCCGAACTGAAAGCCGTCGGTACCCTGCCAGCCGGAGAAGCTGGCCTCGACCGGAAACACTTCGCCATTGCTGCGGCGGCCTTCGAACTCGATCACCGTGCCGGCGGCGAGTTGTGCGGCGTTCTTGACGGAAAATGCGGGCGTATCCGCATCGCGGGCGCAAATCTCGTCGAACGGCCGTCCAATCATCTCCTCGGGCAGATAGCCGAAGATCGCGGTCGCGCCGGGATTCCAGACCGTGATCAGGTAATTGGAATCGGTGCAGATCAGGCCGTCGCCGAGCGACATCGCCACGCGCTGAAAGCGGCTCTCGGCGACCCTGCCGAGCAGATCGCGGATGTCGATTTCGTCGAGCGCGATGGCCGCGATGTAGACGATGATGGCGATCTGAAACAGCGAGGTGTCGGGAATCAGCGGGAAGGCCGCCTGCAGGGCAAACGCGCTGGCCTCGACAGCGACGGCGGTTGCGGCAAGCAGCGCCACGCGCTTGCCGGCTGAAAGGCGGCGCCATGAGAACAGCATGAGCAAGGCGAGCAAAGCGAGGCCTGCCAGCGTGACGGCGGGCGACGTCCATTGCAGTGCGCGGTTCTGCAGCAGGGATTCCGCGGCCAGCGTCTGCAGCACCGGTCCGGAGACGATGACGCCGTTCGGGACGCTGAAGCGGTCACCGAGTTCGAGGGCCGTGCCGCCGATGATGACCTTCTTGCCCTGCAGTTTCTGCAGTGTCGCCGGGTCGCCGCGCAGCACGTCGACAAAGGACACTTTGGGGATTCCCGTCGTCCGGATGCTGAAGTCGATCAGAAAGGGTGTGCGCTTTTCGTCGTATTGGCCGGCGAGCACGGCAGCCATCGCGGGCACGAATTTGCCGTCCAGCTTCTCACCGAACGGATAACGGCGGACGAGGCCGTCGGATCCGACCTCGACATTGACGAGCGCCGGCCAGGAATGTTCGGCGAATTGCTGCAACGGCCGATTGACGTGAAGCGTCGCCCTGTCGGTGCGGGGCTGCTGGAAGGAGGGCAGTACGACCGATCCGCCGGCACCCTGCAGGGCTTCGGCAAAGTTTCGGTCCGACGCCGCGTCGGACGGGGTGGAGAAGTCGACATCGAGCGCGATGTCCTGGACGTCCGCCTTCTGAAGCTGCCGGATCAGTTCGGCGTGGAGCAGGCGCGGCCACGGCCAGACGCCAACTCTGTCGATCGACGATGCGTCGATCGCGATCACCACGATGTCGCCAGAGGCCTGTCGTGACTGCCAGGCGAACCGCAGGTCGGCCACTGCGTGGCGGAGCGAATTGTGCCAGCCGCCCGCCACGATGATTGCGAGCGCAATCATCACGAAAATATGCGGCCGATATCGTTTCACGTAGTCACCATTCTGGTGGTTCGAATTTGGTTGCCGTCGGGCTTATGAGCTTATGGCCTCAAGTCGTTGAAGCGTGCCGCTAACGGTTCTTGTAACGGCCGTAGGCGTGTCCGTTGCCATTGCCATTGCCATTGCCATTGCCGTTGCCGTTGCCGTTGCCGTTGCCGTTGCCATTGCCGTTTCCGTTATTGCCGTTGCCGCCGCCGCTGACGGCCGCGACCGTGCTGCTGACGCCCGAAGCGGCCGCGGCTCCTGCTGCGGAGCTGGTATCACTCGGAGCAGCGTTGCTGCTGTTGCCCTGGCCACTGTTTGCTGAGGCGACATCAGTTCCGGAGCCGGATGAGCCCCAGATCGTGTCCTTGTTGGCGGCGTTGCGGGCGCCGCCGTGCGCCGACGACTTGTCGCGGGCGAGGCCGTTGGTCACGCGGTGGACGTTCAACCGGACTTCACCGATCGATGACGAGATGCGCGTGACGCCATGCCTTGCGGGCTGCACGCTTGCATGCCGCGACGGCTGGACACTCTGTCCATTCGTGGCGTGGCGGATCGCGGTAAAACCTCCGCGCGGCACCGGAACGCGCTCGACTGACGGCGCGCGCGGCTTGCCTTGTTCGATGGGGCTGAATGTACCGGTTCCACCCAACGAGAGGCCGGTCTTGCCGCTGGCGAAGGCCGTTGCGTGTTGGCCCGCCATCACCTGGGCGATCTGGCCCGACTTGAAATCTGCGACCTCGACCTGACCGCGGACCACGTCGACGGTGGTCTTCCCTGCGTTGACGGTGACGCGGAACTGTGTGCCCTTCACCACGGCCGCGAGGTAAGGCGTCTCGACTTCGAAATGCTTGACGTTGCGCTTTTCAACGTCGAGCAGGATCGAGCCGGCCTGCTGCATGATCGTCGTCGAGAGTCCTTCTTTCTTATGGGTGGGGAGGCCGATCACGGAATTTGGCGAAACCAGGATCATTTCGTCGCCGCGCTTTAGGAGCACACGTCCGGTACGGCCGGTGCGAACGGTATCGCCCGGCTTCAGCACGTCTTCCTGTTGCAACGATGCCTGCTGCACGCCGGTGCCGGTGAGCCATACCTCGCCCGAGGACTTGTGAACCGTCCAGTCGTCGCCGTCGGCGGCGAACGCGACGGAAGCCGTCGCCAGCATGAACACGGTCGCGAGTGCTCTCGAGACGTGAGGGATCGCACGCATGAAACTCTCTCTCCGATTGCCGCTTTGTCCCGGACGCTATCGGAAATGTTTCAACATTGAGTGAGCGGGAACGGTGAACTGCGAAGGCCGTGTTAAGCATTCATTGACCATAAAATTCTATTAAAAATCATATGGCTAGGGGTCCAACCAACGATCGGCGGCGCGCATCCGTACATCTACTGAAGCGGGTTTGTGCAGCTGTAGCCTGGCACCGCTTCCCGACGATTGGCGTAGGCTTATGGATCATCATCGCCTGCCTTCCGGCCCAAGCGCAGCATGCGAACCAGCCCGGCTATGATCCGCGGCAGACGGAAAGGCGCTTCGACGGCCAGCAATCGAGCCAAGGTGTGAACGCTCGGCCCCGGTTGCCGTCGCCGCAATTCGCCCGGCCGGAGGGGCAGGGCAATTCCAGGCCGCTGTTCGTGCTCCGCGACGTCTCGATCTCCGGCGCCGATGCAATACCGCAGGAGCGGCTTGTGGCGACGTATCAGTCCTACATCGGGAAAAAGGTATCGCAGGCCGAACTCGCAGCCATCGCGACCGCCGTCAGCGACGTCTATCGCGCCGCCGGCTTTCACCTCAGCCGGGCGATCGTTCCGCCGCAGGACATCCAGGGCGGCCGGCTTCATATTCAAGTCATCGAGGGCAGCATCACGGAGCTGGTGCTGAAGGGAGAGGGCGCCGAACAGTTCGGCGTCCGGCCGATGCTCGATGCCGTGCTGACTGAGCGGCCCTCACGGCTTGCAACGCTCGAACGGCAATTACTGCTGATCAACGGCCGGCCCGGCGTACAGATCGCGGATACCGCGATCGAGGAGATCGGCACCGCGAGCGGCCATTTTCGCCTGCTCCTGTCCTTGAAAACCTGGCACCTCTTCACGTCGTTCGGCGCCGACAATCTGGGATCGTCGTCGGTCGGACCATGGCAAAGCTATGGGACGGCGGCGTTCAACTCCATTCTCGCGCCCGGCGATTCCCTGGTGTTGAACCTGTCGACCACGCCCGGCGATCCGCGGCAGCTCGCGTTCGGCCGCCTGTCCTACGACGTGCCGGTCGGCACCGACGGCGCCCGCATCGGCGCGTCGGGCTACTACAGCGAGGTTTGGCCCGGCGACTACCGCCATCTCTACAGCGACAACATCAAGACCGAGTTGTTCGAAATCCGCGGCAGCATCGTTCCGCTGCAATCGCAGAAATCGGGCCTGACGCTGACTGCGGCGGCCGGATTCACCAATGCCACCGAAAACGATGTGTTCGGGCCGATCTATGCCGACCGCATCCGCACCGTGAGCCTGACATCGGACTACCGGCTGCAGGACAATTTCGGCGGCACCAATTATCTGACGGTGAATTATCGCCAGGGCCTCGACATTCTCGGCGCTTCGCACCGCGGCGACGACGATCTGTCGCGCAACGGCGCATCCGGTAAATTCTCCGCGCTGAATTTCTGGTTCACGCGCTACCAGACGCTGTCGGATGTTTGGTCGCTGAAGCTCGCCGCGGCCGGCCAGACGGCGTCCGGCCCGCTGTTCACCTCGCAGCAATTCTATCTCGGCGGCATCGCGTTCGGCCGCGGCTATGGCAGCGCCGAGATCAGCGGCGATAACGGTCTGGCGGGCTCGGCGGAACTGCGCTTCGATCAGAAAACGAACCTTCGATATCTGAGCGGCTACCAGATCTACGGATTCGTCGACAGCGGGGTGGCCTGGAATGACGGCTACCGGCTGAGCGACGGCCTTTCGCTGACATCGGCCGGCGGCGGCGTTCGCTTCTTCCTCGCCGACGGCTTGCAGGCCGATATCGGCGCCGCCGCGCCGCTTACCTATCGCAGCCCTGACAATCCCGCCCGGGGCGCGCGCGTGCTGTTCTCGCTGACCAGCGCGCTGAAGCTTTGTCCGGTGCGGGCGACGACCCGCTGCCTGTAGCGCTAGATCGGCTCGTAGTTCTCGGTGGCGCAGATGTCCTCCGGCTCGACCTTTTGGCGATCGGCGATCACGCCGCCGGAAATCTCGACACGATAGGTCTGCGTGCCCAGCGGGTTGCCGGTCACCGAAACCACTTCGGCCTTGACGCAGGCGGTCCAGCCCGGTCCGCGGAGGTTGGGGCGCGGCTCGGAAACGCGAACGCTGGTCGGTTGCGAGGCCGCCGTGAACACCGCGTCCAGCTTTTCCTTGAGCATGCGCTTGACGTCGGGCGCCGGCTCGAGCGCGGGCAGGTCGGGGGCCTTGGCGCGCATGAACTCGGGCACCGGCGAGCGGACATCGGCAAAGCCGCAACCCGCAAGCATCAGCGCTGCGCCCGCCATCAGCGCTATGTCAAACCCGATCCGCCGCATCGGAGGTTGTTTTACCTCGGAGACGCCACTCCGGACAGAGTATTAGTCCCGGATAGCAATCCCGATACTGTGATTTGCATCACGTCGCAGAGCTTGGGTCTGCGACAACATCGCCGTCGAATCGAGCCTTTGTCACGCCTCACACGGCGCCACCGGCTTGAACCCATCGGCTTCGGGCTGTGACCAACCCGTAGCCTGCATAGCCGGAAGGTCGCATCATGTTCCGTCACGCGCTGCTCAAGTTCATAGTTCCCACCGCGCTGCTGCTGGGTGCGCAGTCCGCATTCGCCGAAAACCGCCTCGCGCTGGTGATCGGCCAGTCCGCCTATCGCTCGGTGCCGGCGCTGCCCAATCCGGCCAATGACGCCAAGGCGGTCGCGCAATTGCTGACCGATTCCGGCTTCGAGGTCTCGACTGCGGCCGATCTTTCGCAAGGCCAGATGCGGGAGGCGGTCAGCGACTTCGCCGGCAAGGTTGCGGCCAAGGGCGCCGACACCGTGGCGCTGGTGTTTTACGCCGGCCATGGGCTGCAGATCGACGGCGAAAATTTTCTGGTTCCGATCGACATCGATCCGAAACGTGAAGCCGACATTCCGATCCAGGCGGTGCGTCTCAACGACATCCTGAACACGCTGACGTCGGTGCCGAGCAAGATGCGCATCCTGATGCTCGACGCCTGCCGCAACAATCCGTTCCCGGACCTCAAGACCGCCGGCAGCGGGCTTGCCATCGTCGATGCGAAGATCGGTGCTCCCGGCACATTCCTGTCGTTCTCGACGTCGCCGGGCGCGGTCGCGGAAGACGGCTCCGGCTCCAACAGCCCGTATACCAACGCGCTGCTGGCCGCCGGCAAGGAGCAGAATATTCCAATCGAGGAGACCTTCAAACGGGTGCGCCTTGCGGTGAATAAGGTCACCGATGGGCGGCAGACCCCGTGGGACAGCTCCTCGCTGACCGAGGATTTCCGCTTTTCCGGCGCGTCGGTCGCGGGGCCGAAGCCTGCCGAAGCCCCGAAGAAGTCGGTTGCCGAGTGGACCCGCGATCTCAAGGGCAAGCCGGTCGAGGCGGCGAACGAGCTGATCGTGGCCGACGGCACCGATGAAGCATATGAGGCCTTCGCCGGCCTCTACCCGCAGACGACGCTCGGGCGGCTGGCGCGCGACTGGCTGGTTCGGCACCGGCGCATGGTGGCGTGGAACGACGCCGTGCTCATCAACACGGCGTCCGGATATCGTTCCTTCCTGGAGAAATTCCCCGACAGCGATCTTTCCGCGACCGCGCGCAAGCTGGAACAGCGGCTGCGCAACCGTCCCGAGTTCACGCCGGCCGTCGCCGCCGCCAACGCCGCGCTGCCGCAAAACGTTGCGCTGGCCGGGCCGACCTGTCCCTGCAACGTGCAGCCGCAGCAGCCGCAGCCACTGAAGGTCAATGTCCCGGTCAGGCGCGTCGAGCCGGATCCGCCGAAGAAGAAGCGGGCCGATCGCAAGCCGCCGCGTCGAATCGAGCCGGATGATGACGTCGTGGTCGTTCGCCGTCCGCCCCCGCGCGTGGTGTACGATGATCCGCCGCCGCGCGTGTATGATGCGCCGCCGCCGCGGGTTGGCATCGGCATCGGTATTGGCCTCGGTGGGTTTGGCGGCGGCCGCGGCGGCCAATATGGCGGCCACCGGGGTGGATACTGAGGTGGCGATAGGGTAATCGATCCCGCAAGCGTTGCGCTGCGCTTGCGGGGGTAGGATGCGAAATCCGGTTCGTCTGTTCATTTCCTTCGTTGCCATTTTCTGCGTCTTCATCGCGCTACCGGCCACCGCCTGGGAGCATTGGGGCGGCGACCGCGGCGGATCGCGGTTTTCGCCGCTCAACCAGATCACGCCTGATAATGTCGGCAATCTCGTCCGCGCCTGGGAGTTTCGCACCGGCGATCTCGTCGCCCGCGCGCCCGAGCTGATGAAGCGGACCAAGTTTCAGGCCACGCCGCTGCTGGTCGAAGACAGCCTGATCTTCTGCTCGCCGTTCAACGAAGTGATCGCGCTCGATCCCGGCAGCGGCGCGCAGAAGTGGCGGTACGATCCGAAGATCTCGACCGCTCAACGCCCGGCCAACCGCTACAATTGCCGAGGCGTGGCCTATTGGGTCGACGACAAGGCGCCCGCGACGGTGGCCTGCCGCGCGCGAATCTTCATGGGTACCAACGACGCGCGCGTGATCGCGCTCGACGCGAGGAACGGCATTCCTTGCGCCGATTTCGGCGCCAATGGCGAGATCAGGCTCGCGACCGGCATGCCGCTGGATTGGCCCGGCGAATTCCAGATCACGTCGGCTCCCGTTATTGTCCGCGATACCGTCATCGTCGGTTCCGCGATCGCGGATAACCGCCGCGTCGAGGCGCCGCCGGGCACGGTGCACGCCTTCGATGCGCGAACCGGGCGGCCGCGCTGGAGTTTTGACCCGCTGATTCATGATGGCGTCGTGGCCGGTCACGCCAATGTCTGGGCACCGATGTCGGTGGATGAGGAGCGCGGCCTGGTGTTCCTGCCGACGTCCTCGCCGAGCCCGGATTTTTGGGGCGGCAAGCGGCCTGGCAACAACGACTACGCCAATTCGGTCGTAGCGCTGCGCGCCGAGACCGGCGAGCGGGTCTGGTCGTATCAAACCGTGCATCACGATGTCTGGGATTACGATTTGCCGGCGCAGCCGACGCTGGCGCGGATCGATACCGGCACGGGCCTGCGCGACGTCGTGATCCAGCCGACCAAGCAGGGCTTTGTGTTCGTGCTCGACCGCGATACCGGCAAGCCGGTATGGCCGGTGGAGGAACGCGCCGTGCCGCAAGGCGGCGCCGAAGGCGAGCAGCTCTCGCCGACGCAGCCGTTTCCGACCCATGTGCCGCCGCTGCTTTCGCAGCAGATTTCGGCCGACGATGTGTTCGGCCTGATACCGTTCTGGGAGCGCGGTGCCTGCCGTGCGAAGGTCGCGGCGGCGCGTAACGACGGCCTCTACACGCCGCCGTCGACGCAGGGCACCGTGGTGTTTCCGATGACCGGCGGCGGCGTGAACTGGGGCGGTGCCGCCTTCGATCCCGTCAACCAGATCCTTTACGCCAACGTTTCGCGCGCGATCCATATCGTCAAACTGCTGCCGCGTGCCGCCGTGGCAGACGGGTTCAATCCGCCGCCCGGTCACGATTTCGGACGGCAGCAGGGCGCACCATTTGCGATGACGCGCGCGGTCGCGATGTCGCCTTTGGGCCTGTTGTGCAACAAGCCGCCCTGGGGCGAGATGGTTGCGGTCGATCTGAGGGCGGGCAAGATTCTCTGGCGCTCGCGCGTGGGCACCACCGAGGACCGCGCGCCGCTCGGCATCGCCTTTTCCTTCGGCACGCCGCTCGTCAATGGCGTCGCGATCACCGCCGGCGGGCTCGTATTCACCGGCGCGATGGATGCTTATCTGCGCGCCTTCGACGCGCGATCGGGGCGTGAGCTGTGGCAGGGCCGGCTGCCGGTGCCGGGCGTCGCCAATCCCATGACCTATCTGTGGAAGGGCGAACAATATGTCGCGATCGGCGCCGGCGGTCATTCGGAGGCGGGCACCACCATCGGCGACAGCGTGGTGGCGTTCCGCCTGGCGCGGCCGGGAGAGGCGCCCTCGCTGTGGTCGCGCACCATCGACCGGCCCGGCGGGCGATTTACGAGCGGGGCGATCACGGTTGGGTTCGCGGTGCTGTTGATGGCGGTGTTGGTCTGGCGCTGGCGGCGGAGCAGGGTGGGGAGGGCGTGAGGATGGATTTCCGATTCAACTCTCAAGCAACTCTCCGCTGTCATCGCCCGCGAAATGACCGGACGATCCAGTACGCCGCGGCTTCTCCTCGTCATTGCGAGCGCAGCGAAGCAATCCATCTTTCCGCGCACAAGGTGACTATGGATTGCTTCGCTGCGCTCGCAATGACGGAGGATATAGTTTCGCCTTCTCGCGGCGCATTGCGCCCGAGGTTTGCATCTTCGTTTGGCCCTCTCGGAATTTAGAGGGCGCAGGGAAGACCGGGTGCTTGCTGCACCCGCGGTCTCGCGTGCCAACGCACACGGCAAAAGGCGGCACACGAGCATACAGGGCAGCTGGAACACTCCGGCCTTCCCTGCGCAATGGCTTTACGGCTTACTTCGTGCTCTTCCCGGAGAACGGCTCTTTTGCCTCCGTCGCCTGCGCTTCTTAGCGCACGCTTAACGCCAGCACCGCGGCGCCCGAACCACACGACTTCGCCGTACGCTTCCGGCGCTACGTCTATCGCGCGCTTCACGTCCATCGCATCTCACCGCACGTTCGTGACGATGGCCAACGCCCCTCATCTGCCGTGAGACGGGCGGAGTTATGCCGCTGATTTGGCCTGCGTGTTAAGCGGAATATTTCTGCAAAAGGGGCTGGACAGGTTTTTGGTGATTTGCCCGACAAGTGGTTTTTGTCGCTCCCATCGTCATTGCGAGAGCAGTCGAGTCCGTTGGGCAAACGTGCCCACCAATGCAATCCTGCGACGTCATCGCGGGCATCGCGACAATCGGATTCTCAATCCGCGCACCGTTTGACAACTTCATATGTGATGCCATTCATAGCGCGGTGAAATTTCGTTTGCGCCAGATCGGCGGAAAACATTGCCGGCGCGGTTTTTTCGGAAATCACATGTATCACATGCAAGCCGTCTGCCTCAGACGCCTCTGCCTCCCTCCAGCCGTACGGAAATTCCATTGCCGTCGGGCTCGGCTATGGTTGCCTCCAATCGTTTATGGTGCCGGGCTCGTCGTTTCTCGGCAGGCGGTTCCGCAAACACCGACGCGCTGCCTGCGCAGGCTGCTTGATTTAAATCAACACAGCCACTTTAGAACTGCATTCGGATGGTCATTCACCAGCCTTCGTGGAGTATTGACCATGAGTGAAATCATCAAATCAGAAGCGATTTCGCGTCGAACGGCTCTCTCCCTTTTCGGAAAAGCTGCCGCCATTCCCGTCATGGCGTCCATGGCCGCACTGACGGTTTCCGATGCTGAGGCTCAGACTGTCGGCATGGAGCGCCGTCAGGAGCGGCGTGCGGGACGGCACGAGAGGCGTGAAGAGCGGCGCATGGGCCGCACAGAGCGGCGCCAGGAACGGCGCACAGGCACCGCTGCTGGCACAAGTACAAATACCGGCGCAGGTACGACTACCGGCTCAGCCAAGTAATTTCACTGCTTGGCGAAGTCACTCATCGAACGCATTACGCAGGCACCGCGAACTGAAATGGCGGCAGTCGCAGTTCGCCCTTGCGCTGTTGAGTTTCCTAAAGCGCAATTCTGGGAGGTGTGCCTGCGCTGAAAGTAATGGCCTTGTCTGTAGCCTCGCTGCAGTATGTCGGATTACGCTTCGCTACTCCGCTCTGCGATTTCTGCACGATTGATCTCTGCCAGTCGGGATTATTGCGACTTTTGCGTCGGGCCGGAACATTTCTGCCGGCTCGCGGTTCTGTTGCCGGCGACGGAATCCACGCGAGGAGCGGGACAGTCCCGACAAAGGCCACGCGGTGTAACGCCCGCCTGGCCTTTGTCTTGTGGGGCCTCTCAGGGAGGAACCAACGGCTTCATGTCGACTTGAATCTGGAGGCCGGGTTCCAAGCCGGTCCGGCATGCTCCCGCCGGGAAGTGCTGAATACGCCTGAAGGGTGGACCGTGCCCCAATTCGGAGAAAACGTAGTGGCTGAACCCAGCAAACAGGAAGTCGACGTGCGAGCGTATCAGCTTTGGGAGCAAGCGGGTCGGCCTGAAGGTCGAGAAGCTGAATTTTGGCAGCTGGCTGAACAAGAGCTGCGCAACGAGGACAAAACTTCGCCGACACGCACCCCTGACACGTTGTAACGACCTGCGGCGATCCGAGCACATACCGAACGATCGCCAACTCCAGGATCTGCGGTCAACTGGAATCCTGAAATGACAAGAGAGAATGATTTAGAAGGCCGGCAGGACATGGGTGGCAAGCATGGCGGCCAGGCTGGCATGCCGCGGTCCGAGGACCGAAGCTCCGCGCAGCAAGGCATCGTTCGCGACGAGAGGGGACAGGAACAGCCCGCGGACAAAGCGCGTGCTCAACACGTCAGCCGGAAGGATCGGGGCGATGATCCGCCCGGTGATCCGAAGCAGCGATAGCCCTTCTTCAACGACGCGCGACTATTGACGAGTGCAGCAACGTTGCGACGGCGATGCATCATCGGACCGGCCTCGCCTGCAGGCGATGGGATGCTTCCTGATCTGTTCGAGGTTGCGCCCAGTTCTGGCTCACGATGGGTACCGGCTTGGTTGCGACCTCAGGGGCCTATTGAAATTGTGAGTGGTCTAATTCGATTTGTGTCGGCTCCCCGACAGACAAAGTGGAACAAGACGATCTGTAATTTCAGTGGGGGCTAGGGAGGGATCATCCATGGCTCAACGGCGTAGACGCGTCAAACACACGGCGACTTTTGAAGAGCGCTTGGCGGAAGAGGCCCGGAAATTCAGGGAGGCGGCCGACAAGGAGGTGCCAGGCAGCATGGCCCGCGAACTCCTTTTGAGGCGTGTCCGGCAAGCTGAGACGGCATCTTCCATGAACCAACGACTATCTTCCCGTGGCGTGCAGTCTTCGAAATAACGGCGCACCCGTTTTGGGCTTACCTGATCGGCTGGGGCGGCCATATCGTCCATCGCGTGGACATTGAATGCGACGATGACGAAGCCGCCAAATCGCGCGTGGACGGTCACGACGTCGAGCTATGGGATAGCGGGCAAGCGTTCTGTCTTCGCCGAGGAGTTTGTTCCGGCGCAGTGTCGGTAATCCGCCTCACAGCATCTTCGTCTCTACAGCATCGCGAATGCGCTCGAGACCATTGCCACCGGCTTGTTGTCGGTAGCGGAAAGAAGCGTGACGCGGCCGAAACTCATGGTGCGCCCGAGGCGGACCACGCGCGCATCGGCCAGCACGTCGGAAGCGGAGACCGCGCGCATGAAATGCGTGGTCTGGTCGACCGTCGTCATCGCCCGATAACCGCGATTGGCGGCGAGGTTGGCGATCACCATTGCGGTGTCGGCAAAGGCCATCAGCGCCTGGCCCGAGACCGTGCCGCCATTGCGGCACAGCCGCTCCGAGAACGGCAGGCGCAGGATCGCGCCCGGCTGCCAGTCGGCGGCATCGGCGGGCGGGGCAAAGTCAAAGCGCTCGATCGCAAGATTGAGATCCATTACCCACGGTGCAAATACCTCGCCAAGCACGCGCCTGGCTTCCGCGATGCCGAATTCCGCTGTTTGTGGCTGTTGTTGCATGAACGCCTGTTTCCCCGCCCGATGTTTGTTGCCGGCGTATTGTAGTGAGCGTTGCGGCGAAGGGAACACTGGCGGCGGGCCACAAATACGGCAGGAAACCCTGCAAACCCGGCCGCCTTCTCGGGCGTGTCCGGCGGGTCGAACCAAAGGCGGGGACCCTCGCGCTTGGCGAGGCGGTTGGGCCGGTGGTATCCTGCCCGGAAAAGCAAAGTCAGCGTCCTAAAAGGAGAGCGTCATGAGAATGCTGAGCGCGGCCGCGGTGGTGATGTTGTTGACGGCGCCAGCCTACGCGCAAGCCCCCAATATCAACCTGATGCCGGAGTTCCAGTCCAAATCGCCGGAGGAGAAGGAGGCGGACGCGATCAAGGAGAAGGCCTATAAGGAATCCCTGAGGAAGATTCCCGATGCCAAGGCCTCTTCCGATCCCTGGGGCACCGTGCGCAGCACCGACACACCCAAGGCCGCAGCGGCGCCCAAGAAGAACAGGACCGGCAGCAACGGCCAGTAACCGCCAGAGCCCGTTCCGATGGGATCGGAACGGGCTCTAGACTTTTAATTGACGCGTTTTCTTGACGCGAACCGGTCCCCACTTCGCTGGAAAACGCTCTGGCCAAAACGGCGAGTGGGATTTGTTCGCCGCCACCGCTATATTCGACCTGTCGTTCTGTGTCTGGAGTCACGACATGGTCTTTCGTCCGCGAGATCTCGCGAGCCGGATGGCCGGCCGGCGCAAGCCGGTCGACGGCTATCTGCGCGAGACTTTTACGCTGCCGCGCGACAAGGCGAGGGCGAGGGCGCGTGACTTTCTCAACCGCTATCCCAAGGCGGCCTATATGAGCTCGGTCGAAAGCTGGCGCGAGCTGCCCGATGGCGACATCGAATTCACGATGCGCCGGCTTGCCAGCGCCGATTAGAGCGATCTTTCTTTTGACGCGTTTTCTTCACGCGAGCCGGTACCCACTTCGTTCGAAAACGCTATGGGATTCCACGAAATCACCAACACCTCGATTTTTGCCGAATTCCGATAACTCGGTATTCAGGTATTCTACCTAGGATTTCCCCGCGCAGGAGAAATCATGAGGAGAGACCGCAAAGATCTGGGTGCCCGCAAGTTCGTTCGGGTCGACTTGCGCAAGCCGGGATTCCTCATTCCGGCGCCGGATGCGCCATGGATCCAGTGCTACATCCTCGACATTTCCGAGAACGGCGCCTGCCTGGATGTGGGCGACCTGGCTGTTCCCAAAGTGTTCGGCCTTTCCCTCACGGCGGGCGGCGAGGTGCTTCGGGTATGCAGCTTGATCTGGCGCAGGGGCGAAATGGTCGGCGTTCGATTCATCTCCGCCCGCGAACTGCGGAAGGGCGCTGCGCCGGCCGGCGAATAGGATGCCGCTTCCAAAAAGGCGAACGCCTGAATTAGCTCGCTTCCTGATCGGCGTCCTGCAGCGTCTCCGCAACCAGGCGAATCCGGAATACCGGCTTGCCGGATTCATCCAGCATACAGGATGGATCATCCCCAAGCCGTAAGATTCTGGAATTGCTGAATATTATTCCGATGAGAAACTGGCCGAAGAATTGGGGCGAAGCGGGTTATTCCCGTTCGGCTTTTTTCAGCTCCCGATCGATCCGAAGCTGGACGCGCCGAATCGCCAGTAGATTGAGCTTGGCTTCGGTCTTGCCCGCGATGACCCTGTCGCTGATGCGGAATTGCCATCTCCAAATGCCCGGAGCGACCGCCGTCACGGTGAATTCAACACCCTTGTAGACCATACAAAAATCCCGCCGCGGTCCCAACCGCTTCAAATCCGTATTTAGTACCTAAAATTGCAACAAATAAACAATGCAACTATATGAGAGCAGATGTATGGGACTTGATCAGGCGCCGGTTAGACGCCTGCGAAGACGCGGAGAGGGGCCGGGGAATAACCTTACGGACCCAATCAGGACGCCGGTTGGCGCGCCGCATGCTTCAGCTCGCGAAATCTCCCGCGCTTCTGCGCGGTAACGGGAGCGGAACCACAAAGTTCCATATTCCATCTGGTGACAAATAGATTTTTGCCGCGCACCAGCACGGCAGAAATCCTCGCGCTGCATGCGATCTAACCCCGCAGGCGCGTCCGAATTCCCTCGCCGGCCCTGCTGAAAAGCACTGCGCCGCACAAGCGGAGTATGGTCGCTTGGCGGCGCAGGCCTATTCCCCGAGTGATGCAATGTCCCAGGCAAGGTTTTGTCTGGACGGAATGAAAAAGGTTCAACGCGCGGGGGCGAATTTGCCGGGCAATTGGCCCGCTGAAACGAGGCGTTATGGCGGACGTATCGTCCTTGCCGACGTAATGCCTGCCGCTGCAGGAACCGACATGAACGCCGGTCGTCATGCACTGCGCTTTCGCGGCCATGCACATCTCAACCTTGTCGGGGCGCACCTATTCCTGGCGCGTTGGATAAGGCTGCCGCGGCGGCATATGCGGTCTTGAAGGCGCGTCCGGCCGGACCGGCTGCGGCACCCGCGAGGGCTCCGGGGTGCGGCTGAGATTCAAGAGCCGTGTGAGATGACGGGCGCCATGCTGTTGAAGCATCGGCAGGATAGGTTGGTGGGGCGTGGCGACCTGTATGTGCATGCAGCAAGACATAGCGTGCGCGTCTTGACGGTCGGTTCAGATGAAACTGCAAGCACGCTTAAAATTGTAAGCTATGTCGCCCGAGGCATGAGGCGTCGCAGGGCATGATTTGCAGATCGACCGCTAAAACGATGAGGCCGCCGGCTCGGCGGCCTCATCGCAAGAGCTAGCTTTGCGGCTGCTCTACGTCAGGCGGCCGGGGGCTGGCGTCCGGCGCCTCTTCACTCCTGGCCGAAAGGTCGGCGGCCTTGTCGAGAAAGCCCGCGGCGACATCCGGGTCCGTGGTGGCCATTGCAAACTTCAAAAAGGTTGCCGCTTGTTCCGTTAGATATTTCTTGCCCGGCACAATCTGGTTCCCCGTTACTGCCCGTCACACCCGATGCGATTACGCGCTGCGGCGGAATCCGTTCCGGCGGAAAAGTACAAAAGTGAACCCAAGACGGCGTCCGGGATGGAGCGTTCGCCATGCTGGCTTTTGGACGTTGAAAGGCGGGTGTTCCGAGCCGAACCACCGGCCGGTGTCACTCGTTGCCCAGGAGTTTTCCGGTTTCCCTGTGGATGAAATGAAGCCGGGTGCAGGCGAGACAGACAACGGACACATAGGAATTGGAACTGGCGGAATTGGAGCCAGCGTCGTCCTCCGGCGAGGTCGCCGGAAGCCAATGCTGTACGTTGGTGCCCAGCCGCGGACATTTGAAAAGGATATTTCTTCCCATAGCGGGAATATGCAGAACTTGCGGAGCGGGTCACCTCCGTATGGTTGCGTAGGGAGGCCGGGGGATATGCGATGCGCCGCGTGACGATCACACCGGCTGCGTCCGGATCCAAAACGGAATGCCCGCAAGCGTAAGGTTAGGGGACTGCTAACCACGAACCGGGTGGCGGCCTGAAATACGGCCTCAAATGCAGACGGCGCCCTCTCCGTCAAAAAGAACATATTGCGAACATAGAACAAACGTGGTACGAAATTCCTATACGCCAACGAATCCTGAAATCGAAGCCGAACCTGCCACCGGCCGTTTGTCCCGCTCGCGAATCCCCGCCATAAGGAGCACGTATTATGTCCGCCACTGCGCTGCGTATCGTTGAAGGATCCTCCATGGATAAGACCAAGGCCCTGTCCGCCGCGCTCTCCCAGATCGAGCGCCAGTTCGGCAAGGGCTCGGTGATGAAACTAGGCAAGAACGACCGCTCGATGGACATCGAGACCATTTCTTCGGGGTCGCTCGGGCTGGATATCGCGCTGGGTGTCGGCGGCTTACCGAGAGGACGTGTGGTTGAAATCTACGGGCCGGAATCCTCGGGCAAAACCACGCTGGCGCTGCACACGGTGGCGGAAGGGCAGAAGAAGGGCGGCATCTGCGCCTTCATCGATGCCGAACACGCGCTCGATCCGGTCTATGCGCGCAAGCTCGGCGTCAACATCGACGAACTCCTGATCTCGCAGCCCGACACCGGCGAGCAGGCGCTGGAAATCTGCGACACGCTGGTGCGCTCCGGAGCGGTCGACGTGCTGGTGGTCGACTCCGTTGCCGCCCTGGTGCCGAAGGCCGAACTCGAAGGCGAGATGGGTGATGCGCTGCCGGGGTTGCAGGCGCGGCTGATGAGCCAGGCGCTGCGCAAGCTCACCGCCTCGATCAACAAGTCCAACACCATGGTGATCTTCATCAACCAGATCCGCATGAAGATCGGGGTGATGTACGGCTCGCCGGAAACCACCACCGGCGGCAACGCGCTGAAATTTTACGCCTCCGTCCGCCTCGACATCCGCCGCATCGGCGCGATCAAGGAACGCGACGAAGTCGTCGGCAACACCACCCGCGTCAAGGTGGTGAAGAACAAGCTGGCGCCGCCGTTCAAGCAGGTCGAGTTCGACATCATGTATGGCGAGGGCGTTTCCAAGATGGGCGAAATTCTCGACCTTGGCGTCAAGGCCGGCATCGTCGAGAAATCCGGTGCCTGGTTCTCCTATGACAGCCAGCGGCTGGGACAGGGACGCGAGAACTCAAAGGCCTTCCTCAAGGCCAATCCCGACATGGTCGCCAAGATCGAGACGGCGATCCGCCAGAACTCCGGCCTGATCGCCGAACAGATCCTCGCCGGGCCCGCCGAGCGTGACGCCGACGGCGAGGAGCCGGCGGAGGAATAAGTTTCAGAAACGCTTCAGGGGTTAAGGCCTGAAACGGACGGACGGGTGTTGTAGACGTTGAGTTGCCGACGTCTTCAGCGCCCGTTTTGTTGGGTGATTGTGCGTGCGCAGGTGAGCGGCTCATGAAGCGTCTGATCCTAACCAGTACGTCTGGATTCCATCTTCTTGGTGCGGGCCTCGCCGACCTTGTCGTCCACTTCAGCTACTGCTTCGGGTGGGGGCAGTTGCCGTCCTCGGACGAGCTTTCGGCCTTCCTCGGAGCGCGTTCGAAAAAGCAGCGTTCGGGGTGTCACTGGTCGGACATTGCTCGCCCGCGGCGTGCTGAAGACAAGGAAAGGCGAAATCTCAGCCTTGTCGAATTCTGCGAGGCCTTTGACTCCATCGAACTGTGGTTCGACCCGCACCCTAACGATCAGTTGCAACTGATCTGGTTGCTCGATCACTTCCGGTCTCACCCGGAAACTGCTGCGAAGCTGGTTTTTCGCCTTGTCGACTTCGATTTGCTTGGCGCGCGCGAGGAGGAGCTTGGCAGATTTGAGGTGTTCGATTTGCCCGTCACGGAGGTGGAATTGAACACGGCAAGCCGGGGCTGGCAGGCATATTGTTCGCCGACGCCGGAAGCCTGCTTCAATCTGCTTTCCAGCAATCTGAGCGCCTTGCCGCTGCTGAGACCGGCCCTGGTCGAACTGCTCGAAGAGCTGCCCTCCGGCGTGACCGGGCTCGGCGCAACTGAAATGCGGCTACTGGAGATGTTGGCGTGGGGATTTGCGAACACCAATCCGCTGTTTCATCTGCGGACTATCCGCGGCACGCGTATCTTCGGCGAATGGGAATGCGGTTATTTGCTCGACGGGCTGGCGTTCGGGCCCAAACCGGCCGTGGCGGGCCTTGACGAGGAGCTGCGTACGCTCGACCGCAAAAATTTGCGGGACCGGCATCCGGCCTATCTGCGCAGCCGCCTGTCGCTTACCGGGTTCGGCAAGGCCATTGTCGCCCACGAGGAAGATTTCAGCCGCCACAACCCGATCGACCGCTGGTGGGGCGGCACGCACCTGACCAACGATAACCTCTGGCGCTGGAATCCAGCGCTGATCAAGCCGTAGCGACCCATCCTACGCGCGCCTCACTCCGCGGCTACCGCGTAATCCGCCACCGGTGGGCACGAGCACACCAGATTGCGGTCGCCGTAGACATTGTCGACGCGACCGACAGGGCTCCAGTATTTGTCCGTGCGCGAGACGCCGTCGGGGAAACAACCCTTGGCTCGGCTGTAGGCGCGGCTCCACGCATCGTCGGCGATGTCGTGCACGGTGTGCGGGGCGTGGCGCAAGGGCGAGGCCTCGACCTTCCAGCGGCCAGCCTCGATCTCCGTGATCTCGCTTCGGATCGCGATCATGGCATCGCAAAAGCGATCCAGCTCGGCCTTGGATTCCGATTCGGTCGGCTCGATCATCAGCGTGCCCGGCACCGGGAAACTCATGGTCGGCGCATGGAAGCCGTAGTCGATCAGGCGTTTTGCAATGTCGTCGACGGTGACACCGCTGGTCGCCTTCAAAGGACGGGGATCGACGATGCATTCATGGGCGACGCGTCCTTTTGCATTTTTGTAGAGCACCGGGAAATGCGGATCGAGCCGGCTTGCGATGTAATTGGCGTTCAGGATCGCGATCTCGGTGGCGCGCGTGAGGCCTTCGCCGCCCATCAACAAAATGTAGATGTAGGAGATGGTCAGGATCGAGGCCGAGCCTGACGGCGCCGCCGACACCGGCCCTACGGAAGCCGCCACCGCGCCATCGGTCGCGGGATGGCAATTTGAAGGATGACTAGGCAGATAAGGCGCGAGGTGTGCCTTGACGCCGATCGGCCCCATGCCCGGACCGCCGCCGCCGTGCGGGATGCAGAAGGTCTTGTGCAGATTGAGATGGGAGACATCGGCGCCGTAATCGCCGGGCCGCGAGAGGCCAACCTGCGCGTTCATGTTGGCGCCGTCGAGATAGACCTGGCCGCCATGGCTGTGAACGATGTCGCAGATATCGCGGATGTGCTCCTCGAACACGCCGTGCGTCGAGGGATAGGTGATCATCACCGCGGCGAGATTTTTCGAATGCTTCTCGGCTTTGGCGCGGAGGTCGTCCACGTCGACGTCGCCTCTGATGTCGCAGGCGGTCACCACCACTTCCATGCCGACCATGCTGGCGGAGGCCGGGTTGGTGCCGTGCGCGGAGGAGGGGATCAGGCACACTCTTCGATGCGGCTCGCCGCGCGCCGCATGATAGGCGCGGATCGCGAGCAATCCTGCATATTCGCCCTGCGCGCCGGAATTCGGCTGCAGCGAGATCGCGTCATAGCCGGTGATGTCGCACAGCCATTGTTCCAGCCGCTTGAACATCGCGTGATAACCGCGCGCCTGCTCTGATGGCGCGAATGGATGCAGACTGCCGAATTCGGGCCAGGTCAGCGGGATCATTTCCGTGGTCGCGTTCAGCTTCATGGTGCAGGAGCCGAGCGGGATCATCGCGCGGTCGAGCGCGAGGTCGCGGTCCGAGAGCTTGCGCATATAGCGCAACAGCTCGGTCTCGGACCGGTGCGCGTGGAATACGGGATGGACAAGGAACGCGCTGTCGCGCTTGATCTCAACGGGCAACGTCTCGCGCGCGGCCAATTCGATCTCCGCATAGGAAAGCTTGCCGCCGAAGCCGCGCCACACCGCCTCGACGATTTCAGGCGTCGTGGTCTCGTCGACGGCAACGCCGAGCGTGCCGTCGCCGATCCGCAGATTGATCTTCTCCGTGAGCGCGCGCGCGACGATTTCATTTTGCTTCGCGCCGGCCTGAACCGTGACGGTATCGAAGAAGGCTTGCGATATCGGCGCAAAGCCGAGCTGTGCCAGTCCCGCCGCCAGTACCACCGCGCGCCGATGTACGGTGCGCGCGATATGCGTCAGCCCTTCGGGGCCGTGATAGACCGCGTACATCGAGGCGATCACCGCCAGCAGCACCTGCGCGGTGCAGATGTTGGAGGTGGCCTTTTCGCGGCGGATATGCTGCTCCCGGGTCTGCAGCGCCAGCCGATAGGCCGGCTGCCCCCTCGAATCCACCGACAGGCCGACGATGCGGCCGGGCAGCGAGCGCTTCAGCGCGTCGCGCACCGACATATAGGCCGCATGCGGGCCGCCATAGCCCATCGGCACGCCAAAGCGCTGCGCCGATCCGATGGCGATATCGGCGCCGAGCTCGCCGGGCGAGGCGATCAGCGTCAGCGCCAGCAGGTCGGCGGCAACGACGGCGAGCGCCCCCTTGGCGTGCAGCGCCGCGATTGCCGGCCGCAGATCGCGCACCGCGCCCGACGTGCCGGGATATTGCAGCAGGCCGCCGAACACCTCGGCCTTGTCGAGATCGGTGAGGGGATCGCCGACGATCAGGCTCCAGCCGAGCGGTTCGGCGCGGGTGCGCAGCACCGCGAGCGTCTGCGGATGCACTTCCGCATCGACGAAGAACGATTTTGCCTTGGCCTGCGCGGCGCGTTCGGCGAGCGCCATGGCTTCGGCAGCAGCGGTGGCCTCGTCGAGCAGCGAGGCGTTGGCGACGTCGAGCCCGGTGAGGTCGCAGATCATGGTCTGGAAATTGAACAGCGCTTCCAGCCGGCCCTGGCTGATCTCCGGCTGATACGGCGTATAGGCCGTGTACCAGGCCGGGTTCTCCAGAATGTTGCGCTGGATCACCGCGGGCAGGATGGTGCCGGAATAGCCTTGGCCGATCAGCGAGGTGAACACTTCGTTTTGCGCGGCGAGCTCGCGCATATGCGCCAGCGCCTCGGTTTCGCTTAATGCACGACCGAGATCGAGCGGTGCCTTCTGCCGGATCGAGGACGGCAGCGTCTGGCCCATCAGCTCAGCGAGGCTTTTCGCGTCGACGCTGTCCAGCATCGCGCTGATGTCGCGGGGCGAGGGGCCGATATGCCGGCGCACGAAATCGGTGGCGGCTTCTGCGGTGGTTTTCAGCGGCGCGTTCATGGGTGCCTCGCTAGAATTTGCAAAATCGGTGTCATCGTCCGCGCAGGCGGACGATCCAGTACGCTGGGAAGCCGGCGATCAAACCGCAAGGCCGCGGCGTACTGGGTCGCCCGGTCAAGCCGGGCGATGACAGTGAGTGTTTGGTTGCGAAGTGGTTCATCACTTCACGCCGTATGCGCCTTGTAAGCGGCCTCATCCATCAGGCCGCCGAGTTCGCTTTTGTCCGCAATCCTGAGCTTGAAGAACCAGGCCTTGCCGCCGGCGTCGGAATTCACCAGCGCGGGCTCGGCGGCGAGCGCCTCGTTGACTTCGAGCACCTCGCCCGAGATCGGCGCGTAGACGTCGGAAGCGGCCTTGACCGATTCGACGACGGCGGCGGCTTCGGCCTTTTTCAGGGAGCGGCCGACCTTGGGCAGTTCGACGAACACGACGTCGCCGAGCTGCGACTGCGCATAGTCAGTGACCCCGATGGTGGCGACGTCACCCTCGATGCGGAGCCATTCGTGGTCTGATGTGAACAACGTCGTCATGAAAAATCCTCTGATGATCTAGCGTTTATAGGTGTTGGGAACGAAGGGCATGGAAGCGACCTGCAGCGGCAGGCGCTGGCCGCGCACTTCGGCAAAAACCTGCGTGCCGTTGGCGGCCAGCGATGTCGGCAGGTAGCCCATCGCAACCGGCGCATTGAGGCTCGGGCCGAAACCGCCCGAGGTGACCTTGCCGACCGGCTCGCTTGAGGCGGCGTCCGCAAACAGCAGCGCGCCTTCGCGGACCGGTGCACGGCCCTCGGGCCGCAAGCCGACGCGGCGGCGCGATGCGCCTTTTTCGAACTGCGGGAGAATTTTTTCAGCACCGGGAAAACCACCCGCGCGGGCGCCGCCGGTGCGGCGGCTCTTCTGCACCGACCATTCCAGCGCGCCCTCGACCGGCGTCGTCGTGGTGTCGATGTCGTGGCCATAAAGACAGAGCCCGGCTTCCAGCCGCAGGCTGTCGCGGGCGCCAAGACCAATCGGCAGCACGTCCGGATGATCCAGCAGCGCCGCGACCAGCGTTTCGGCGTGCCCGGCCGGAACCGAAATCTCAAAGCCGTCTTCGCCGGTATAGCCGGAGCGTGAGACGAAGCAGTCGAAGCCTAAGACCTTCCGCGGACCGGCATCCATGAACCGCATCGCCGGTACGTCTGCACAAAATTTGGCCAGCACCGATTCCGCTCTCGGCCCCTGCAGCGCGATCAGGCCGCGATCGGCCAGCGAATCGATGAAACACGTATCCGAAAGATGCGCGCGCAGATGCGCTTCGTCCTCGGCCTTGCAGGCGGCGTTGACGACCAGAAACAGATGGTCGCCGAAATTTGCCACCATCAGATCGTCGAGAATGCCGCCGTCTTCATGGGTGAACTGGGCGTAGCGCTGGCGTCCCGGCGCAACCGCCACGATGTCCTGCGGTACCAGCCGCTCCAGCGCCAGCGCCGCATCGGCAACCTGGCCTGATTTGGGACGCAGCGCGAGCTGGCCCATATGGGAGACGTCGAACAGGCCGGCGGCGCTTCGCGCGTGCAGATGCTCCTTGAGCACGCCGGCCGGAAATTGCACCGGCATCTCATAGCCCGCGAAGGGAACCAGCTTGCCGCCGCGCGCCACGTGGAGCGCATGCAATGGGGTACGCTTTAAGGGAGATTCGTCGCGCACCAGCATCCGTCAGGCCCTCATGGGTTCCGGAGACCACCCCCGAAAAACCCAAAGAAAGCCCCATCTGTCGCTGTGCCTGAGAGTATTATCCCGTCGGCGGACGCCCTGGGCCAAAGCCGCCCGGCGTCACTTTCCAGATGCTATTCCGTCACGCGGTCCGTTTGCCTGAGAGTTTCCGGGGCGGTTGCTCCTTCGGCGCCGGCGCTGAAGCCGATCTCTCCCGACGTGACGTCTTACAGATAAGAGGGAAACACAGCCCTGCCAAGCCTGTCAACGCAGCCGCAGTATTATCAACGGGACTTGCGCGCCTATCTTGTGTGCTGCGGCAAGCCTATGATCCGCCTGCACAGTTTCTGGACAGCGCGGCGGCCCTTGTCTAAAAGCGTTCCGCCGGAAGATGCGGGCTATTCGGGGCCCCAGCCGGCCCCTTTTCCGATTGGATGAACATGAGCGGCGTCAACGAGATCAGGTCGAAATTTCTGGATTTCTTCGCGGAGAACGGCCACGAGATCGTGCCGTCATCGCCGCTGGTGCCGCGCAACGATCCGACGCTTGATGTTCACCAATGCCGGCATGGTGCAGTTCAAGAACGTCTTCACCGGCGTCGAGAAGCGGCCCTACCAGCGCGCCACCACCTCGCAGAAATGCGTGCGCGCCGGCGGCAAGCACAACGACCTCGACAATGTCGGCTACACCGCGCGCCATCTCACCTTCTTCGAGATGCTCGGCAATTTTTCGTTCGGCGACTACTTCAAGGAGCGCGCGATCGAGCTCGCCTGGAAGCTGATCACGAAGGATTTCGGGCTGAAGAAAGACAAGCTGCTGGTCACCGTCTACCACGATGACGACGAGGCGGCCGGCCACTGGAAGAAGATCGCCGGCTTCTCGGACGACCGCATCATCCGCATCGCCACTTCTGACAATTTCTGGGCGATGGGAGATACCGGCCCCTGCGGTCCATGCTCCGAGATATTCATCGACCGCGGCGAGCACATCTGGGGTGGACCTCCGGGCAGCCCGGAAGAGGACGGCGATCGCTTTCTCGAATTCTGGAACCTCGTCTTCATGCAATTCGAGCAGGTGACGAAGGAGGAGCGCCAGCCGCTGCCGCGCCCCTCGATCGACACTGGCCTGGGGCTGGAGCGCATGGCCTGCATCCTGCAGGGCGTCGACAGCGTCTTCGAAACCGATCTGTTCCGTAACCTGATCGATGCAACGGCTTCCGCGCTCGGACGCGGACCGCAGGAGCAGACCGTGGCCTCGTTCCGCGTCATCGCGGACCACCTGCGTTCCTCGGCCTTCCTCGTCGCCGATGGCGTGCTGCCGTCGAACGAGGGCCGTGGCTATGTGCTGCGCCGGATCATGCGCCGCGCGATGCGTCACGCGCAATTGCTCGGCGCCGGCGAGCCGCTGATGCATCGCCTGGTCTGGGCGCTGGTGCGCGAGATGGGGCAGGCCTATCCGGACCTGGTGCGCGCCGAAAAGCTGATCGAGGAAACGCTGCGGCTGGAAGAAACCCGCTTCCGCAAAACGCTGTCGCGCGGCCTTGCGATCCTCGACGAAAAAAGCGCTGGCCTGAAGAAAGGCGACATGTTCGACGGCGACACCGCCTTCACGCTGTACGACACCTATGGCTTCCCGCTCGACCTGACGCAGGACGCGCTGAAGTCGCGCGGCATCAGCGTCGACCAGGCGTCGTTCACCGATGCGATGGAGCGGCAGCGCGTCAAGGCGCGCGCGTCGTGGTCGGGCTCGGGCGATACTGCCGGCGAGAACGTCTGGTTCCCGTTGCGCGAAAAACTCGGCGCCACCGAATTTCTTGGCTACGACACCGAGAGTGCCGAAGGCGTGGTCACCGCGCTGGTGAAGGACGGCAAGGACGCCGATAGTCTCAAAGCCGGCGAGAGCGGCGCGATCGTGCTGAACCAGACGCCGTTCTATGCGGAGTCCGGCGGCCAGGTCGGCGACACCGGCATGCTGACGGGCGAGGGCGTCAAGTTCCGCGTCACCGACATGCAGAAGAAGGTGGGCGATCTGTTCGTGCATGTCGGCACGGTGGAGCAGGGCACGCTGAAGGTGGGCACCGCGCTGCAGCTCGAAGTCGATCATGCGCAGGCGCTCTTCGATCCGCGCCCATCACTCGGCGACGCATCTGCTGCACGAAGCGCTGCGGCAGGTGCTCGGAGATCACATCGCCCAGCGCGGCTCGCTGGTGGCGCCGGATCGCCTGCGCTTCGACTTCGTGCATCCAAAGCCGATCACGGCGGAAGAGCTCGCCCGCGTCGAGGACATCGCCAACGAGGTGGTGCTCGAAAACGACGAGGTGACGACGCGGCTGATGGCGGTCGACGACGCCCGCGAAGCCGGCGCGCGCGCCCTGTTCGGCGAAAAATACGGCGACGAGGTCCGTGTGGTCTCGATGGGCAAGGGCCCGCGCGAACAGGGGCAGAACGCGCTCGGCTGGTCGGTCGAACTGTGCGGCGGCACCCATGTGCGCCGCACCGGCGATATCGGGTTGATTACGGTGACGGGCGAAAGCGCGGTGGCTTCCGGCGTGCGGCGCATCGAGGCGTTGACCGGGCGTCATGCGCGCAAGCATGCCAACGATACGATGGCGATCGCAAAGACCGCGGCGTCCGAGCTTCGCACGACGGTCGACGACATGCCGGCGCGCATCGCGGCGCTTGATGGAAGAGCGCAAGAAGCTCGAGCGCGATCTGTCGGATGCGCGCAAGAAGCTCGCAATGGGCGGCGGCGCAACCAATGGCGGGGCTGCGGCCGGCGGCGTGCGCGAAGCGGGCGGCGTCAAGCTTCTGGCCCGCGCGGTCGAAGGCGTCGAGACCAAGGACCTCAAGAGCCTGGTCGACGACGGCAAGAAGCAGATCGGCTCTGGCGTGGTTGCGATCGTCGGCGTCACCGAGGACGGCAAGGCCGGCATCGTCGTCGGCGTCACCGCCGATCTCACGGCGCGCTTCAACGCGGTTGAACTGGTCCGCAAGGGTTCCGAAGCGCTCGGCGGCAAGGGCGGCGGCGGGCGGCCCGACATGGCGCAGGCCGGCGGGCCTGATGGGGCCAAGGCGAACGCGGCGCTGTCGGCGATCGAGCAGGCGATGGCCGGCGCCTAGTTTAGGTGCATCGAAGCCGGTGTAGCCCCGAACGCCGGCTCCGGCCAGAGCGCATAACCTCCAGCGTTCACTCTCATGGAGAGATGGGACGCCGGAAGTTACGCCAATAGTGTTTTCGAGCGAGCTGGATACCGGTTCGCGTGAAGAAAAAGCGTCAAAGCAAGAATCTAGAGCTTCGGTTCTGATTCAATCAGAACCGAAGCTCTGGTGCGGGTTATCCCCACATGTGGTGGAAGTGTTGCACCAGATCGGCGATTTCCGAATGGTGGATTTCCACGGCCGTCGGGGCGACGTCATGATGCGTACCGGCGTCGGCGGCAGCCAGCGTCGCCGTCGGTGCAGGAGCAGCAGCCGGTGCTGGAGCAGCAGCTGCTGCAGCCGGGGTTGCGGCAGCAGCCACCGCCGTCGGTGCGGCTGCAGCAGCCACCGCAACCGGGGCCCCGGCCGTCGACAGCACGTCAGCCACGGTCAAGCCGTCGGCGTTGTAGGTGCCGCCGTTCACCGGGATATTGTTGCCTCCGACATCGGCGGAGTTGGCGTGCATCTGGTCGGCGGCCGCGCCGACCAACGCCGCGTTTCCGGTCTGCAAGCCTTCGATCATCTTGGTTACCTCGGCTCCAAGCGTACTGGTATCGCCGAGCAGCTCGTTGTCGAACCGCGCCTCGAAGATGCCACCCTGCGCGGCGTCGAAGTTGGTAACGTCCGTCTGGAAGGTATGCAGGTCGGCGATGACAGTAGCGGTCGCGGCCGCATCGTGCGCGGTGACGGCCGCGATCGCCTGTTGTCCCAGCGAATTGGACTGCGCGATGAAGTTTGCCCAGAAGTTGGTTTGCGCATCATTGTCGAGGTACTTCGGCGTCGGGTTCAGTGCGTCGCCAAACGGCGTAAAGCCGGAAACGCCACCCTGGCTTGCCATGTTCGCCAGATTGGTATCGCCCTGGACGATGTCGATGATGTCGAGAATATTGTCGTTGCTGGCCCGTCCTGCGTCGGGGTTTATTCCAGCCTGGGCGATGTAGGTGTTCTCGAGCTCCAGCTGCCGTACGATCGCTTCCGCGTGAACGCCGGTCAGCCCGCCGAACAGCAGCGGGTTGGCGGTCATCAAAGCCTGCATGTCCGTGATGATCGCATTCACATCGTTGCTAATTGTGGTCGCATTATCGGCATTGACTCCGCCGAGTATCTGGCTCGCCACGTCATTGAAGATGACGCCGATCTCAGCGAGATTGGCGTGGGGCGCGGTCGCGGCTGTGACGCCATCGGCAAGGCCCACGGGCGCGGCGAGAAATCCGGTCGCGTCGTTTTGTGTCGCCAAGGTGGCGAGATTGGCATCGTTGTTGACGATATTGAGGATGTCGAGATGGCTCGTGCGCAACGCCGTTTCTGCCGCCGCGACGCTGCCGAAATCTCCGCCGCCATTCACTGAGGCTGTGGCGGCCGAGAGCGCGGTCGTAATATCGGCCAATATCGTGTTGACATGGGTCAGCGTGTCACCGGTGAATTGTCCTGCGGCTACCTCGGCCTGAAGGCCGGTTTGCACGGCGGTGAGATCGGCGGTATATTTCAACACGCTGCCAAATCCCTGGCCACCTTCCTCGACCACGTTTTGCCACAAACCGCCCACCAGGGCACGACCCGCGTCATTGAACGTCAAGCCAAGGTCCGAGAAGGCCGGCGCCGAAGATGTCGGGGGTGTTGGATCGGCGGGGGATGTTGGATCGGCTGGAGGTGTCGGATCGATCGGGGGATCAGGCGTAATAACGGGCGGGGCCTGATCGTGGTGATGATGGTGATGATGAGAATGGCTTGCCATGGCTGGCTTTTCTCCCTGTCAACGTGACTGATAGTCGCGATCGATCGCCTTCTTTCGTGGCGTCATTCAGCCGATACCGAGGCCATAGCGTGCGGAAGCAAGGTGATAGGCGGACGAATGTATGGTGCTGGGATGGTGAAGCGCTTCTCGGGTGTCCAACTCAGAAAATGTGATCGGCCGCGTGTCGCCATGGAAGGCAAGCGGCAACGACGATCGAACAGGCGATGGCGGGCGCGTGGGGATCAGTCGGGGGCGCGCTCGATGAGCGCGATCCGCGCTGGTCTCGGCTACTTCTCATCGAGGAACGGCGCGACGATTTCCCGCGTCTCCTTGCTCGGCACCACAGGGACAATCTCAAATGTCATGCCGAGATCGCGGTTGTTGGCCAGCACCCATTCCTGCAGCAACCGCAGATCATCGCATTCCATCAACTGGAAGCAGCGGTCGAAATTCGGCTCGATCCAACTCCCGACATATTTCAGTCCATCGGGAATTTGATACCGGGATCGCGAACGCGCCGGTAAACCGGGATCGGGTCCTGGTTCTTGAAGCGCTCGATCACCATGAACAGCATCGGCAAACCTTGGGTTACCAAACTTGGGTTACAAGCCTTGCGTTACAAGCCTTGGAATAGCAGTGTCGCGCGACGTTAGCCCTTGCGCAGGAACACGTAGTCCGCGGAGTAGGGCACGCTTTCATAGGTGCCCGCCTTGTAGCAGGCGCTATTGAGCTTTCCACCCACCGTATTGATCCGCTGCACTGTCGTCACCGGACTGAGAGCACCGTTGCCGCGCCGGGAAACTACTCCGAGCTTCAGCCAGGGAATGTCCATCGCGACCTGCCCTGGGGCGGTGCCGACGACCTGGCCGACCACGGCGCTGCCGTCGCTGTACTCCCAGTTCGGTCCGGCATAATGCCGGCCGACCGTCTTGCCGTCCGAAAGAAGCGTCGCGATCGGCTCGCGAAATACCCAGACGAGCGTGCCGTCGGCGCCGGTCTTGCACTCGTAGACCTGCGCGCCTTCGGCATGCAGCTTGAGCATCACGGTTTCACCCGGAGCCGCGATGGCCTCGGGAAGCGGGGTCTGGGCGGATGCGCTGACGAGCGACGCCAGCAAGGAGAAAATTGCGCCGGTCGCGCTTCTGAGCAATGGCATTGGACTGTTCCGTCATTGGTCTCCGTCATTGCAAGCCAACGGTTCGGCGCGAAGCGCCGCCCAGCGGCGAGCGCAATTGCGCTCGCACAGGGATGACAAGCTCCGCGAAGCAATCCATAGCGCGCCGGATACGACTCGATGGATGGCTTCCGCCTTCGCTCGTTGAGCTTCGGCGGACAAGTCGTCGCTTTGCTCCCTTGCGCAAACGCTTCGCGTTTGTCGCAGGCAATGACGGGGAAGATTTGCGATAAGGCGGCTTACGCTGCCATGGCCTTGGCGAGGTTGTCCGAGACCTTGTCGAGGAAGCCGGTGGTGGACAGCCAGCGCTGGTCGGCGCCGACCAGGAGCGCGAGGTCCTTGGTCATGTAGCCTTCCTCGACCGTCGCGACGCAGACCTTTTCCAGCGTCTCGGCGAATTTTGCGAGCTGCGGATTGTTGTCGAGCTTGGCGCGGTGGGTAAGGCCACGGGTCCAGGCGAAGATCGACGCGATCGAGTTGGTCGAGGTCTCCTTGCCCTTCTGGTGCTCGCGGTAATGGCGGGTCACCGTGCCGTGGGCGGCCTCGGCTTCGACGGTGTTGCCGTCGGGCGTCATCAGCACCGAGGTCATCAGGCCGAGCGAGCCATAGCCCTGCGCCACCGTGTCCGACTGCACGTCGCCATCGTAGTTCTTGCAGGCCCAGACGTAGCCGCCGGACCATTTCATGGCCGCCGCGACCATGTCGTCGATCAGGCGATGCTCGTAGGTGATCTTCTTGGCGTCGAACTTCGCCTTGAATTCCTTGTCGAAGATGTCCTGGAAGATATCCTTGAACCGGCCGTCATAGGTTTTCAGGATGGTATTCTTGGTCGAAAGGTAGACCGAATACCCCTTGGAAAGGCCCTGATTGAACGAAGCGCGGGCAAAATCGGCGATCGAATTGTCGAGATTGTACATCGCCAGCGCAATGCCGGCGCTCGGCGACTTGTAGACTTCGCGCTCGATCACGGTGCCGTCCTCGCCGACGAATTTCATCGTCAGCGTGCCCTTGCCGGGAAACTTGAAATCGGTGGCGCGGTACTGGTCGCCGAAGGCGTGACGGCCGATGATGATCGGCTTGGTCCAGCCGGGGACCAGGCGCGGCACGTTCTTGCAGATGATCGGTTCGCGGAACACCACGCCGCCGAGGATGTTGCGGATGGTGCCGTTCGGCGACTTCCACATCTCCTTCAGGCCGAATTCCTTCACCCGGGCCTCGTCGGGGGTGATGGTCGCGCATTTGACGCCGACGCCGACCTTCTTGATGGCGTTGGCGGCGTCGACGGTGACCTGGTCGTTGGTCTGGTCGCGGTACTCCATTCCAAGGTCAAAATACAAAAGCTCGACATCCAGGAACGGGGTGATCAGCTTGTCCTTGATGTACTGCCAGATGATCCGGGTCATCTCGTCGCCATCGAGTTCGACGACGGGGTTGGTCACCTTGATTTTTGCCATGATGGAGGGGGCCTTTTCTCGGAAAACCGCGCGTTTGGGCGGCGTGGAGTGATTATAGTCGGGCTATAGCACTGCAAACCGGCGGACGAAAGCCAAGCCGTTATGCACTTTGAGCCCATCTTTTAGCTAAGAACGCCTTAAGGTCAGAACGCCGCCTGGGTCGCCGTCACCGCCTCCACGAACCAGGTCACGCTCGGCAGGCCGGATCCCGGCGCGGCGCCGGCTTGACCAACTGGGCTTCATCGTAAGGCTTTGATCGAACGTTCAGAAATCTTGCTCGGGCCAATTATTTGCTTGAGAAAATCTCTCCGACAGGCGATCGAGTAATGCCCGGCGAGGCCGTCGAATCCGAAAATCTTCAGAACCTAAATCAGAAAGTGAAGTGACGAATGTCCGGTTCGGGCACCGATAAAACCAAGTCTGGTTGGGACTTAGCCGGACCTGTTGTGATCCTCGTCGAGCCGCAGCTCGGCGAGAATATCGGCATGGCCGCGCGCGCGATGGGCAATTTTGCGCTTTCCCGCCTGAGAATCGTTAATCCGCGCGACGGCTGGCCGAACATTGCCGCGCAACGGGCCGCGGCCGGTGCCGACCAGATCCTCGAGCAGGCCCAATTGTTCGACACTGTCGAGCAGGCGGTTGCCGACCTGACGCTGTTGTTTGCCACCACCGCCCGCGCCCATGACCAGGCCAAGCCGGTGGTCGCCCCGGTCGAGGCCGCGGCCGAGATCGTGGCCCATGTCGGCGGCGGTGGCGGGGCTGGCATCCTGTTCGGCCGCGAGCGTTACGGCCTGCAGAACGAGGAAGTGGCGCTCGCCAACCGGATCATCACTTTCCCGGTCAATCCGGGTTTTGCTTCGCTGAACCTGGCGCAGGCGGTGCTGCTGATCGGTTATGAGTGGTTCAAGCTGTCGACCGGCGGTGCCCTGCCATTTGCGATGCCCGAGCGTTCCGAGCCGGCCTCGCAGCACCAGATGCAGGCCTTCTTCGACAATCTGGTCCGGGAACTCGACAAGGTCGAATTCCTGCGCCCGCGCGAGAAGCGCGAGACCATGCTGGTCAACCTGCGCAACATTTTTACGCGGATGGACCCGACCAAGCAGGACATGCACACGTTGCACGGCGTGGTGATGGCGATCGCGGAAGGCCGCAAGGGTCCGGCCAAGGGCGGTGTGCTCGACGGCGAACAGGCCACAAGGCTCCGCGCGCTGTTGGCCGAGCACGGGCAGGGGCCGGCGGTGCCCGGCGACAGTTCGACCGTGCGCGGGCTCGCCCGGCTGCTGCGTCGCAACCCGACCGACGCCGAACGGATCCTGTGGCAGGCGCTGACCCGCGACCGGCGTTTCGCCGGGCAGTTCAAGCGCCAGACCCCGGTGGGGCGGCACATTCCGGATTTCGTCTCCTTCGTGCACCGGCTGGCGATCGAACTCGTCAACGCCAACGAGTCCGAGGCCATCGTCGCCGACCGTGCCGGCCGCAAGGCTTGGCTTGAGGCGCGCGACTACCGCGTGATCGAGATGCGGGTCGGCGATGTCGAGGCCGATCTGGGGGCGGAGTTGGCGCGGCTCGAATCCAGCCTGCTCGAACGCGGCTAGAACTCCCCGAAACCCTGTTGCGCTTGCGGCAATTGGACCTGCGAATTTCGTCGATTCGCCCGGGACTAATCAGGGCAACGGAGGGTTCAACAAGGCGCGACACCATAACCTTCAGGGAGGCTAATAACATGCGTCGTGTTCGTCTTGCCGTGTTTGCGTCTTTATCCGTCCTCGCCACTTCGCCTGTGCTGGCGCAGGCTCCGCAGGTCGAGAAGAATGTTTCGATGGCGATGGCGCTCGCCATTATCCAGGGCACCCTCGAGCAGTGTACCAAGGATGGCTACAAGGTTTCGGTCGTGATCGTCGACAAGGCCGGCAATGTCGCGGCCTCGGTTCGCGGCGACGGCACCAATCCCCACACCATGGAGTTCGGGCGGCTGAAGGCCTACACCTCGCGGACCCGCGGCCAGACCTCGCTGGAGTTCATGAAGCTGACCTCCGATCCCGCCAACGCCTATCTGAAGCAGATCCCGAACACGGTTGCGGTCGGGGGCGGCGTTCCGATCAAGGCCGGCAACGAGGTGATCGGCGCGGTCGGCGTGTCGGGTGCACCGGGCGGTGAAAAGGACGAGGTGTGCGCCAATGCCGGCATCGCCAAGGTCGCGGATGCGCTGAAGTAGGGCGACCCAAATTCCCGTCAGTACTCCGTCATTGCGAGGAGCAACGCGACAAAGCAATCCATCCGTCCGTTATGCCGTGAGATGGATTGCTCCGCTTCGCTCGCAATGACGGAAGCGTCACACCGCAACGAGCTGCGTGGCAGCGTTGCTCGTTCGTTTGGGTTTCTTCACCTTCGACGGCTCGTACAGATTCCCCGCCGCGAGGCCAGCGGTATCGGCCACGCCGGGATCGCGCGAGACCATGGCGGCGACGATGGCGCCGTCGATCAATAGCGCGAGCTGATGGGCGAGCATTTGCGGTTCGGCCGCGCCCATTTCACCGGCGAGCTTTTCGATATGCGCCAGCACCACTTTCTTGTGGCGCAGCGCGATGTTGCGGAACTGCTTGGCATCCTTGTCGTGCTCGGCAACCGCATTGATGAACGGGCAGCCATAAAAACGTTCCTCGGCGAACCAGCGCTTCAGCGCCGGAAAGATCCGCGTCAATTTCGCCTGCGCGTCGCCGCCGCCGTCCTCCATCGCGCCGATGAACCATTCGCGCCACGCCTTGCCTTCGCTTTCCAGCACGGCGTTGACGAGGTTGGTCTTCGATCCGAACAATTTGTAGAGCGTGGTCTTGGCGGTGCCGGCCTCGTCGATGATGGCATCGATCCCGGTGGCGTTGATGCCGTTCTTGCAGAACAGATGCGTCGCCGCGCTGAGCAGGCGCCCGCGCGCGGATTCCTCATCGCCTGCGGCGCGCGCCGCGACAGCTTTCCTCTTTGAAACCGATTTGCCCATACGCTGCAGTTAATCGGAGCGCCGCGCAATCATCAAGTCGCATCTTTGCGCTGAAAATAATCGCACGCGCGCGGCAATTGCTTCGCACCTGTGCAGCGCGGCGCTGACCAATTTGCGGGCAGCTATCGCTAAGCGGCGGGAGAGCTTCGCCTTTTGGTTTTGGCCAGTTCTGGCACGCTTAATGCAGGAAACAGAACGTTCGGTATCCTACCTAGGGAGAGAAAAGATGACCGCGGTCGCTCAAAAAACGGTGCTTACAGGCTGCCTGGCCCCGATCGACAAAGGTGGGCTGGAACAGCTCATCGCCAACGGCAAGGCCAATCCGAAGGTCATCAAGACCTTGAAATGCAAGACGGTGGCGGAGGGCAAGTTCCGCCACGCCAACTACATCCGCAACCTCGCGCCCTATATCGTCGACGAACCGCCGGGCCTGCTCGGCGACGACACCGCGCCCAATCCGTCGGAGGCCTCACTCGCCGCGCTCGGCTCGTGCCTGGCGGTCGGCCTGCACGCCAACGCCGTTCACCGCGGCTGGATCGTCAACAAGCTCGAACTCGAACTCGAGGGCGACCTCAACATCACGGCGGTATGGGGCACCGGCGACGTCAGCGAGAAGCCGGTCGGCTTCACCGACGTGCGGGTCAAGGTCGACATGGAGTGCGAGGGCATTTCAAAGGGCGAGATCGACGCGCTGGTGGCCCACGTCAAGCAATGGTCGCCGGTCGCCAACACTTTTACCCGCCCGGTCAATCTCGAAGTCAGCGCGTAAGCAGCTACGACGGCCATTGGGGAGGGTTTGATGGGTTCACTGGCGGTATCCCGGCTCGCAATTGACGAAGCGCTGCCATCGGCGCCGATCACCGATCAGGTGGCGGCGATTGCGCGCAAAGAACTCGCCCCCCAGGTGTTGGCGATCGACGAAGGCACCCTATACCCCGATGCGCTGCTCCGGCGGCTCGGCGAAGCCGGTGCATGGGGCAGCCACCAACCGGAGAATGGCGCGGCCGATCTGCGCTGCGCCATTCAATCGATCGCGGCGCTTGGCGAGGTCTGCGGCGCCACCGCCTTCATGGCGTGGTGCCAGAACACGCTGGTCTGGTACGCCTCGAATTCGGGCAATCCAGAACTCGTCGCCAAATTTGCCGGCAAGTTTGCCCGCGGCGAAATTCTCGGCGGCACCGGGCTGTCCAACCCGATGAAGAGCTTTTTCGGCATCGAGAAGCTGAAACTGAAAGGACGCAAGGTCGATGGCGGTTACATCGTCCGTGGCGCGCTGCCGTGGGTGTCGAATTTGGGCCTCGACCATTTCTTCGGCACCATCTTCGAGCGCGAGGATGGGCCGGGCGGCACCGCCAAGGGCGGGCCGGACATCGTGATGTTCCTCGCCGATTGCTCCAATCCGGCGATCACGCTGCAGCCGTGCAAGCCGTTCCTCGCGATGGACGGCACGGGAACCTATGGCGTGCAGTTCCGTGACGTGTTCGTGCCGGACGAACTGATCCTGGCTGAGCCCGCTGGACCCTTCGTCAAGAAAATCCGCGCGGGCTTCATCCTGCTGCAGGCCGGCATGGCGCTCGGCCTGATCAAGGATTGCATCCAGATCATGGACGAGGTCGAGGCGCCGCTCGGCCACGTCAACCGCTATCTGCCGCAGCAACCGCTGCAGTTCCGCGAACTCCATGCCGAGTTCGAGAAGGAGACGATGGCGCTCGCGCGCGACCCCTACAATTCCGACGACAGCTACTGGCGCCGCGTGGTGGCGCTTCGCCTGCGCGCCGGCGACGCCAGCGTCGCGGCCGCGCATGCGGCGATGCTCCATTGTGGCGCGCGCGGTTACCTCAAAAGCCATCGCGCCCAGCGCCGGCTTCGCGAAGCCTATTTCGTCGCCATCGTCACCCCCGCCACCAAGCAGCTTCGCAAGATGCTGGCCGGCGACGAGCACTAAAGGGATTTCCGACCGACCCAACCAGCAACCACAAAACAGGAGAGGCCTGCCATGACGGACGTTCTGATTACTGCCGGCGAACTCGCGGAATTCCTCCAGAAAGAGCCGAGTGTCGTCATCGACACCCGCAATCCCGAAGCCTACGGCGCGGGGCATCTCCCTGATGCCGTCAATGTCCATGAAATCTTCACGTACCTCGCGACCTCGACGCCGGAAGGCATGCAGGAACTGAAGACGAAATTCGCCGATGCGTTCGGTGCCGCCGGACTTTCAGGGAAAGAGACCGCGGTCATCTACGAACAGTCGATGAGCTCCGGCTTCGGCCAGTCCTGCCGCGGCTACTATCTGCTGACCATGCTGGGCTATCCCAAGATCAAGGTGCTGCATGGCGGTTACGATGCCTGGGCGGCCGCCGGTCTGCCGGTGACCAAGGACGTGCCGTCGCCGGTCAAGGCATCGTTCTCGGTTCTGCCCGAAGCCGGCGACATCCTGATCGACGCCAAGACCATGCTCGCCGCCGTCGGCAAGCCCGGCATCGCGCTGCTCGACGTGCGCGACATCGATGAGTGGATCGGCGAAAGCTCGTCTCCTTATGGGAAGGATTTCTGCCCGCGCAAGGGACGCATCCCCGGCGCGGTCTGGCTGGAATGGTACCGCATGATGAAGCCGACCGCGGAAGGGCCGCGCTTCAAGTCCAAGAACGAGATCCTGGCCGAATGCGCCACCGTCGGGATCACCGAGAATACGCCGGTCTATCTCTACTGCTTCAAGGGGGCGCGCGCCTCGAACACCTTTCTGGCGCTGAAGAATGCCGGCGTGAAGGATGTCCGGATGTATTTCGGCTCCTGGAACGAGTGGTCGCGCGATCCGGCGCTGCCGATCGAGGAGGGGCTGCCGACGGACGTCAAGCTTACCACCAAGGCGGCGTAGAACTGTTTGTTGCTGACGGTCCGGCCTGTAGTGGCCGGTCCGCCGGTGTATCGACCGGATCACAGCGGAAGGGCGTCGCTGTGGCGGTGTAGCAAGGGGGCGGCATGTCCACATTCGATGATCCCTTCGATCCCGATCGCAAACTCGCGCGTGCTGGCTGCGTCTGCGGCCAGCACCGCTCCGTGGCGGAACACGACCATGCGACGCGGACGCTGCGCTGCGAGCCTGTCGAAAGCGAGGAAAAGCGCTACGAAGGCGTGGTCGCCTCCGCCGTGGTGCGGGCAATGTTTCCCAGGGACGCCGCGCGTCGCGCGTTTCTGAAATCGGTGGGGGCCTCGACTGCGGTCGCCGCAATTTCGCAATTCTTTCCGCTCCAGACCGCGACCGAAGTCTTTGCCGCGGCCGGCGCTCCGGAGAAGACCAATCTCAAGGTCGGCTTCATTCCGATCACCTGCGCCACGCCGATCATCATGGCGGCCCCGCTCGGCTTCTATTCCAAACATGGCCTCAACGTCGAGGTCGTGAAGACGGCGGGCTGGGCGGTCGTTCGCGACAAGACCATCAACAAGGAATACGACGCCGCCCACATGCTGGCGCCGATGCCGCTCGCGATCTCGCTGGGGCTGGGCTCGAATGCGATTCCGTTTGCGGTGCCCGCCATCGAGAACATCAACGGGCAGGGCATCACCCTCGCCATGAAGCACAAGGACAGGCGGAACCCGAAGGACTGGAAGGGCATGAAGTTCGCCATTCCATTCGACTACTCCATGCACAATTATCTGTTGCGCTATTATCTCGCCGAACACGGCGTTGATCCGGATACCGACGTGCAACTGCGTTCGGTGCCGCCGCCGGAAATGGTCGCCAATCTCCGTGCCGACAACATCGACGGCTTTCTCGCGCCGGATAACATCTGCCAGCGGGCGATCTATGACGGTGTCGGCTTCCTGCATATCCTGTCGAAGGAAATCTGGGACGGCCATCCCTGCTGCAGCTTTGCGGTCAGCAAGGAGTTCATCACAGGGTCGCCGAACAGTTTTGCGGCGTTGACGCGGGCGATCGTGGACGCCACGGCCTATGCGTCGAAGGCGGAGAATCGCAAGCAGATCGCAGAAGCGATCGCGCCGGCAAACTACATCAACGCGCCGGTCACCGTCCTGGAGCAGTCGCTCACCGGCACCTTTGCCGACGGTCTGGGCGGGGTCAAAACCGACCCCAAGCGCGTCGACTTCGATCCGTTTCCCTGGCAGTCCTTTGCGGTCTGGATGCTGACGCAGATGAAACGCTGGGGCCAGATCAAGGGCGACGTCGACTACAAGTCGGTGGCCGAGCAGGTATTCCTCGCGACCGATACCGCCAAGGTCATGAAGGAAATGGGTCTGACGCCGCCGGCCACCGCGTACAAATCGTTCTCGGTGATGGGCAAGTCCTTCGACGCAGCGAAGCCGGAGGATTATCTCAACAGCTTCAAGATCAGGAAGTCGTCATGACGAGGCGGCGTTGCGACGCATATGATGTTGCAGTCTGATCCGTCGGATAGGACTGCAATTACCCGCCGCCGGCATCTCGATGCGACTGCGCGAGCAGATGGAACCGCCCAACAGCTCCACTCTGGCGTTCCTGCACTCTGGAGGGTATAGTTTCGGCGCACTTGGTGGTCGCGCGGATGTTCAATTTCTCAGGCAGATTAGGTCTCGCACTCGTCTTTGCGGTGCTCTGTATCGGCGGGCGAGCAGCCCACGCCCAAACCGGCCCTGTGGGGTATTGGATTCCGGGCTGGCCCATGGGCTTCGGCGGCGACCCTGCCGCCAGCCAGAGCCCGGATACCTACGGGAACTTTCCGAGCTTTGACTTCAGTGACCGAGGCGGCGGCTTTTCCTATGCGCGCTACAATTTTCCGAACGGCTTTTTTGTCGGCAGCCAGCGCAGCGGCATGGGCTTGAGCGGCATTGGCCGGAATGCGTTTGGCAATTTCGGCTCGCTCTACACGGAAGGCGCGCAGTTCGGCTACAACTTCAAAGACAGCGGGTTACCCGTCTCGGTCTACGCCGGTTTCGACACCCTGAAATACAATACCGGCCTCGGTAGCCCGTTCGCCCCATTCGACAACACGTCCGGCACGTTGCCTGCCTATAGTGTCAATGCGGGCATCGAATTCCGGCCGACGTCGAATCTCAGCCTGTCCTTCGGGGCCAGCTATACCCAGCAATCGGGCGACATCAATTCGCTTGCACTGCCTGGCGCCTCTCCGTTTGCCGTCGGCGGCCACCGCTAACGCGGCGGACGTTCGGTAATTCCCAGCGCCTTGATGCGCGAGGCCAGCGTGGTCGGCTTGATGTCGAGCATTTCGGCGGCGCCGCCGGGGCCGAACACCTTGCCGGAACAGGCCGCAAGCGCGGCGACAATATTGGCGCGCTCGTGGGCGCGCATTTCGGTGGCGGTCAAAACAGCCGGGCGGGCATCGGCTTTGACGCGTGCCGAGCCGGGGGCGGGCTGAGCGCCGGATGAATCCGGCAGGTCGATGCGCAGCCGGCCGTTCTGCGCGAGGATCGCGGCGCGCTCGATGACGTTCTGCAGTTCGCGGACGTTGCCGGGCCAGTCGTAGCGCGCAAGCCTGCGCGCATCGCCTTCCGACAATCGAAGCTCGGATTTCAGCGCCTTGCTTTCGCTGTTGAGGAAGTGCTGCGCCAAAAGCGGGATGTCCTCGCGCCGCTCGCGCAGCGGGACCGACTCCACCGGAAACACGTTGAGCCGGAAATAAAGATCCTCGCGGAACCGGCCGCGCTGCACTTCCTGCTTGAGGTCGCGGTTGGTGGCGGCGATCAGGCGGACGTCGACCGCGCGGGTGCGCTCTTCGCCGACGCGTTCGAAATTGCCCTCCTGCAGCACGCGCAACAGCTTGCCTTGCAGTTCGAGCGGAATTTCGCCGACCTCGTCGAGAAACAGCGTACCGCCGTCGGCGAGTTCGAAGCGGCCGATGCGGTCGCGCATCGCGCCGGTGAAGGCGCCGCGGACGTGGCCGAAGAACTCGCTCTCGAACAGTTCGCGCGGGATCGCCGCGCAATTGACCCGGATCAGCGGGCGGTCGCGGCGGCTGCTCGCTTCGTGGATGGCGCGCGCGATCAGTTCCTTGCCGGTGCCGGATTCGCCTGAAATCATCACGGCGGCCGAGGTCGGCGCCACCAGCTTGACCTGGCGCAGCGTCTTCTGGATCGCCTCGCTCTGGCCGATGATGCCGCGCGGATTGGTCTCGATCCGGATTTCTTCCTGCAAATAGGCGTTTTCCAGCTCCAGCCGTTCGCGCAGGCGGTCGACTTCGGCGAGCGCCGCATGCAGTTTTTCATCGGCCTCGCGGCGCTGGCTGACGTCGCGGAACACGATGACGGCGCCGACGACGACGCCGCGGTCGCGGATCGGCGTCGAAGTGTATTCGACCCAGACCGGCGTGCCGTCCTTGCGCCAGAACACCTCGCCCTCGACCTGGTGCACGGCGCCGTCGCGAAACGCCGCGTAGATCGGGCAGTCATGATCGGGATAGTGCCGCCCGTCATGATGGGTGTGATGAACGATCGCGTGGATTTCCTTGCCGACCAGCTCTTCCGCCGCCCAGCCCAGCATGCGCTCGGCCGCCGGGTTGACGAAGGTGGTCTTGCCCTCCGCATTGACGCCGTAAATGCCTTCGCCGGCGGCGCGCAGGATCAACTGGTTTTCGCGCTCGATGTCCTGGAACACCCGCTCGACCCGCTGCCAGGTCGCGATCCCGCCGCGCATGTGGTCTTCGGCCGCCGCGTCGACATAGCGGCGGCGGCGCGCATCGAGGTCGCTCATGGTGAGCAGCACCAGCGGGCGGCCGTCACCCGGCACAAGGGCGCCGGCATATTCGAGCCTGAGCGTTTGTCCGGTGGCGTGACGCGGCGTCAGTGCATTGGTCCAGAACGCGCCCTTGTCGAGCACGGCTTGGGTGAACACGATGAGCGCGGGGAGTTGGCCGGCATGCAGCGCACTCGGTTTGGTCTGCCGCAACAGTGCGCGGTCGTAGCCGAGCAGGGTGCAGGCGGCGGGATTGGCGTCGAGGATCAGGTCGGCGTGGGGATCGAGCAGCAGCGCAGGCTCGATGGCGAACTCGAACGCTGTGGCGCGCAGCTCGGCGTCCTGCGGCGGGGCCGTTGAACCGAAGGCAAGATCCATCAAGCACTCCGAAAATTCGTAATCCAGCTACGAATTTTCGTGTATCACGAATTTTCGTAGTCGCCAATCCGCACGAAATCCCCGCGATATCAGCGTCATTGCCCAAACACGGGGCTGGCATGTGCCTTGCTTAATTACGGTGCAACGTCGCGCAGGAGGGCTGATGTCTACCTTCGACAACCCATTCGATCCCAACCGCCGTCTTCATGCCGGTGGCTGTTCTTGTGGCCGGCATCTCAGCGAAGCCGAGCATCGGGCAGCCGAACTGCAGGTCCAGTCCGCCATCGAGAGCGAGCAAAACCGCTACGAAGGCGTGGTCGCCTCCGCCGTGATGCGCGCGATGTTTCCGCAGGACGTCGCGCGGCGCGCGTTCCTGAAATCGGTGGGGGCGGCGACAGCGGTCGCGGCTGTGTCGCAGTTCTTCCCGCTCAAGACCGCGACCGAAGTTTTCGCTGCAGGCGGGCCGCTGGAGAAGAAGGACCTCAAGGTAGGCTTCATCCCGATCACCTGCGCCACGCCGATCATCATGGCGGCGCCGATGGGGTTCTACTCCAAGAACGGCCTGAACGTCGAAGTCATCAAGACCGCCGGCTGGGCGGTCATCCGGGACAAGACCATCAACAAGGAATACGACGCGGCCCACATGCTGTCGCCGATGCCGCTCGCCATCACCATGGGCGCCGGCTCGAACCCTATTCCCTACACCATGCCGGCGGTCGAAAACATCAACGGCCAGGCGATCACGCTTTCGATCAAGCATAAGGACAAGCGCGATCCGAAGAGCTGGAAGGGCTTCAAGTTTGCCGTGCCGTTCGACTATTCGATGCACAATTATCTGCTGCGCTACTATCTCGCCGAGCACGGCCTCGACCCCGATGTCGACGTGCAGATCCGCGCGGTGCCGCCGCCGGAAATGGTCGCCAATCTGCGCGCCGACAACATCGACGGCTATCTCGGGCCCGATCCGATGAACCAGCGCGCGGTCTATGACGGCGTCGGCTTCATTCACATCCTGACCAAGGATATCTGGGAAGGCCACCCGTGCTGCGCCTTCGCAGCCTCCAAGGAATTCGTCACCTCGATGCCGAACACCTATGGTGCGCTGCTCAAATCGATCATCGAGGCGACCGCCTACGCGCACAAGGCGGAGAACCGCAAGGAGATCGCGAACGCGATCGCGCCGGCCAACTACCTGAACCAGCCGCCGATCGTGCTGGAGCAGATCCTGACCGGCACCTTCGCCGACGGCCTTGGCAATATCGTCCAGCAGCCGAACCGCGTCGATTTCGATCCGTTCCCGTGGCAATCCTTTGCCGTCTGGATCATGACCCAGATGAAGCGCTGGGGGCAGGTCAAGGGTGACATCGACTACGCCGGCATCGCCTCGCAGGTCTATCTCGCGACCGATGCCACGCGGCTGATGAAGGATGCCGGCCTGACGCCGCCCACCGCCACGACCAAGAGCTTTTCGGTGATGGGCAAGACGTTCGATCCGGCCAAGCCGGAGGATTATCTCGCCAGCTTCAAGATCAGGAAGGCGTCGTGATAAATCCCGGTCTCGCTTTCTTACCTCGCCCCGCTTGCGGGGAGAGGTCGGATCGCGCTTGCGATCCGGGTGAGGGGGTACAGGTCTATCAACTTGCATTCGCCTCGCGGAGGGAACCCCTCACCCTGACCCTCTCCCCGCAAGCGGGGCGAGGGAGATGACCTTTTCCCTTCGCTTCCGCGCGGCCGTTGTTTCGATTGTGCTGTTCGCGGCCTTCCTCGGCATCTGGCATCTCGCCACGCGGCCGACCGCGGCCGCCACCAATATGTCGCCGGAATACGCCAAGCTGATGGGGCTGACGGCAACCCAGGGCAAATCGGCGATGCCGGGGCCGCTCGATGTCGGCGCCAAATTGTGGGAGCACCTCAGACAGCCGTTCTACGACAAGGGTCCGAACGACAAGGGCCTCGGCATCCAGCTCGGCTATTCGATCGCGCGGGTCGCCCTCGGCTATTTTCTCGCGGTCATCGTCGCGATCCCGCTCGGCTTCCTGATCGGGATGTCGCCCTTGATCAGCAAGGCGCTCGATCCGTTCATCCAGGTCTTGAAGCCGATTTCGCCGCTCGCCTGGATGCCGCTGGCGCTCTACACCATCAAGGATTCCTCGATCTCGGCGATTTTTGTCATTTTCATCTGCTCGGTGTGGCCGATGCTGCTCAACACCGCGTTCGGCGTCGCCGCGGTGCGCAGGGAATGGATCAATGTCGCGCGCACGCTGGAAGTCGGCACCATCAGGCGCGCCTTCACCGTGATCCTGCCGGCTGCGGCGCCGACGATTCTCACCGGCATGCGGATTTCGATCGGTATCGCCTGGCTCGTCATCGTCGCGGCCGAGATGCTGGTCGGCGGAACCGGCATCGGCTACTTCGTCTGGAACGAGTGGAACAACCTCTCGATCACCAACGTCATCATCGCGATCCTGTTGATCGGTGTCGTCGGCATGCTGCTCGACCAGATTCTTGCGCGCTTCACGCGCATGGTCACGTTCCCGGAATGATGCGATGACCGACAAATTCATCTCCATCGAAGGCATTGCGCGGCGCTATCCCGGCGCGGATGGCGCCGCGACCACCGTTTTCGAGGATCTCTGGCTGTCGATGGCGCGCGGCGAGTTCGGCTGCGTGATCGGACATTCCGGCTGCGGCAAGACCACGGTCTTGAACATCCTGGCCGGCCTCGACGAGCCGAGCGAGGGCGCTGTCATCGTCGACGGGCAGGCCATCGAGGGCACCAGCCTCGATCGCGCAGTGATCTTCCAGAGCCATGCGCTGTTGCCGTGGCGTACCGTGCTCGGCAACGTCGCCTATGCCGTGACCTCGAAATGGCGCAAATGGGATCGCGCCAGGGTGAAGGCGCATGCGCAAAAGTTTATCGACCTGGTCGGGCTGACCGGGTCCGAGCACAAGCGCCCGTCCGAACTCTCCGGCGGCATGAAGCAGCGCGTCGGCATCGCGCGGGCGCTCTCGATCACGCCAAAGATCATGCTGATGGACGAGCCATTCTCGGCGCTCGACGCGCTGACGCGTGGCACGCTGCAGGACGAGGTGCGCCGCATCTGTCTCGAGACCGGGCAGACCGCCTTCATGATCACCCATGACGTCGATGAGGCGATCTACCTCGCCGACAAGATTTTCCTGATGACCAACGGCCCGGGCGCCGTACTGGCCGAGATCGTCGAAAATCCGCTGCCGAAGGACCGCGGCCGCATCGATCTGCACCGCCATCCCTATTACTACGCGCTGCGCAACCACATCGTCGATTTCCTGGTCAGCCGCAGCAAGACATTTGCGTCTGATGTGAGCGATCACGATCCGCGCAATGTGCCGGTGGTGCGGCCGGGGTTGAGCGAACCGACCATCGTTTCGGCGCCGAACCTCGTCGAGACCAACTCAGCGCAGACGATCGCGCGCTAGATTTCATCAAGGAGGACCATCCATGAAACGCGAAGACCTCACTGAAAAACTGCTCGACATCAAGCGCGAGAAGGGCTGGAGCTGGAAACACATCTGCGAAAAGATCGGCGGCTATTCGGAGGTGCTGATAACAGGCGCCATTCTCGGCCAGATGAAACTGACAAAACCGCAGGCCGCCAATGCCGGCGAGCTGTTCGGGCTTTCCAAATCCGAAATCGCCATGCTGAACGAAACGCCGATGCGCGGCATGCCGATGCCGCCGACCGATCCCTTGATCTACCGCTTCTACGAACTGGTGATGGTCAACGGGCCGGCGTGGAAGGCGCTGATCGAGGAGGAATACGGCGACGGCATCATGTCGGCGATCGACTTCGACATGGTGCTGGAGCGCCTGCCCAATCCGAAGGGCGACCGCGTCAAGATCACGATGTCCGGAAAATTCCTGCCGTACAAATATTACGGCGCGAGTGGGAACGTGCCGGAGTATGGATTCAAGGAGGAGTGACGATCCCTCCACCGTCATTGCTCCTCCGCCGTCATTGCGAGGAGCGAAGCGACGAAGCAATCCATCTATCCCCGCGTTGAGACATGGATTGCTTCGCTGCGCTCGCAATGACGGTGGATGAAGCGCGGCCCTTACGTCCCCGCCTTCACCTGGGCGACCGCTACCGCCATCAGCTCGTCCATCTTGGCGCGCACCTCGGCAGCGGCGATGGCGACGCCCTTGGCGGCAAAATCCTTCACGACCTTGTTCTGGACGTCCTGGTCGCCGGCTTCCTCGAAATCGGCCGCGACCACTTCCTTGGAATAGGCCGTGGCGGCATCGCCCGCCAGGCCGAGCTTTTCCGCTGCCCAAAGACCGAGCAGCCTGTTGCGACGCGCCTCGGCCTTGAACTTCTGCTCCTCGTCGAGGGCGAATTTCTTCTCAAAACCTTCTTCGCGCTTGTCAAAACTGCTCATTCTTCGGTTCCAATCCCCGGAAATGGTAAACAGGGCCGCGTTGTCGTAGCCCGATCGCCTACCTAGATAGAGGGGGCGAATCGGTAAAACAACGGGCCGTTAGGCCGCAGGCAATCGTGATAAGTTGGGCCCAATCGGGCCGGGTCGATTGTGCTGGATGGGCCAATCGGATAGGTTGCCATCAGGCGAGGTTCTTGTTCTGTTTCCGGTCGTTCTGTTCGGGATCTGGCCTTCACGGCAGCTCCGTCGTGGTCGCAAACCCTTGTCATCCGGAGCACACCAAATTCATGGATTTCAACAAAACACGGTACATCCCAATGAGCCGTCGACGCCGTATTTATGAAGGCAAGGCCAAGGTCCTGTATGAAGGCCCGGAGCCGGGAACCCTGATCCAGCACTTCAAGGATGATGCGACCGCGTTCAATGCCAAGAAACACCAGGTGATCGAGGGCAAGGGCGTCCTCAACAACCGGATTTCCGAGTACCTGTTTCAGCACCTCAACGACATCGGGGTGCCGACCCATTTCATCCGCCGCCTCAACATGCGCGAGCAGTTGATTCGCGAGGTCGAGATCGTGCCGCTGGAAGTGGTGGTGCGGAACGTCGCGGCCGGCTCGCTGTCGCAGCGCCTCGGCATCGAGGAGGGCACGCAGCTGCCGCGCTCGATCATCGAGTTCTATTACAAGAACGACCAGCTCAACGACCCCATGGTGTCGGAAGAGCACATCACCGCGTTCGGCTGGGCGACACCGCAGGAAATCGACGACATCATGGCGCTCGCCATCCGCGTCAACGACTTCTTGACCGGTCTCTTCCTCGGCATCGGCATCCGTCTGGTCGATTTCAAGATGGAATGCGGCCGGCTGTTTGAAAACGAGATGATGCGGATCATCGTCGCCGACGAGATCTCACCCAACTCATGCCGGCTGTGGGATATCAAGTCGAACGAGAAACTCGACAAGGATCGTTTCCGCCGGGATCTCGGCGGGCTTCTGGAAGCCTATACCGAAGTGGCAAAGCGTCTCGGCATCCTGATGGAGAACGAGCGTCCGGCCGGTACCGGCCCGGTGCTGGTGAAGAGCTGAGGTTGAGATCGTGAAGGCACGCGTTACCGTTACGTTGAAGTCCGGCATTCTCGATCCGCAGGGCAAGGCCATCGAAGGCGCGCTGAAATCGCTCGGCGTCGATGGCGTCGCCAGCGTCCGCCAGGGCAAGGTGTTCGACATCGAACTTTCGGGCGCCGACAGGGCCAAGGCCGAGGCGGCGTTGAAGGACGCCGCCGACAAGCTCTTGGCGAATACGGTGATCGAGAATTATCGGGTCGAACTGCTCTAGGCGCGCCTCCCATGAAATCAGCCGTTCTCGTCTTTCCCGGAATCAACCGCGAACGTGATATGGCGCGGGCGCTGAAGCTTGTCTCCGGCCAGGAGGCGGCGATGGTCTGGCACGCAGAGAGCGCGCTGCCAAAGGGGACCGACCTCGTGGTTGTGCCTGGCGGGTTCTCGTATGGCGACTATCTGCGCTGCGGCGCGATTGCCGCGCGTGCACCGGTCATGGACGCGGTGCGCAAGTTCGCGGCCGATGGCGGTCTCGTGCTCGGCGTCTGCAACGGTTTTCAGATCCTCTGCGAAGCGGGCCTGTTGCCTGGCGTCCTGATGCGCAATGCGCGGTTGAAATTCATCTGCAAGGATGTCCATCTGCGGGTCGAGCGCTCGGATACGCCGTTCACGCGCGGCTACAATGCCGGCCAGGTCATTCGCGTGCCGGTCGCGCATGGCGAGGGCAATTACGAAGCCGACGAGGAGACCGTGAAGCGGCTGGAAGGCGAGGGGCGGGTGCTCTACCGCTACTGCTCCCCAGACGGCGTCGTCGACGAGGAGTCCAATATCAACGGTGCCGCAGATTCGATCGCCGGCATCGTCAACGAGCGCGGCAATGTGCTCGGCATGATGCCACACCCGGAAAACCACGTCGAAGACATCATGGGTTGCACCGACGGCCGCGGGCTGTTCGCGGGCCTCGCCGCGCATCTGGAAAAAGTGGCGTGAAATCCTTCGTGATGTGTTTGACGATGCGCCTGGTCGTCGCCGCTGCGGCCCTCTCGCTCGCCGCCGTCGCCCACGCGCAGGACTATCCCAAGCGTCCCATCAGCATGATCGTGCCGTTCGCGGCCGGCGGCACGTCCGACGTGATCGCGCGCGTGGTCGCGGAGGAAATGACCAAGTCGCTCGGGCAGCCGATCGTGATCGAGAATGTCGCGGGCGCCGGCGGCTCTACCGCGCTGACCCGCGCCGCGCGCGCGGAAGCCGACGGCTACACCATCGCCATCGGCAATGCCGGCACCAGTGCGGCGACCTACACGATCTATCCGAAACTGCCGTTCACGCCGGAATCCTTTGTGCCGATTGCGGTGGTCGCAAAAACCTTCGGCATCGTCGCGTTGCGCAAGGATTTTCCGGCGAAGAACCTGCAGGATTTCATCGCCTATGCGAAGAAAAATCCCGGCAAGGTCAATCTCGGCCATGCTGGCGTCGGCTCGTCGAATTACCTGATCTGCAAGAGCTTTGTGCAGGCCGCCGGCATCGACGTGACGCTGGTCGGCTATCGCGGCGCGGCGCCGGCGCTGACGGATGCGATCGGTGGCCAGATCGACGGCGTGTGCAACTCGGCTGCCTCGGTGTCTCAGGCGATCGACGACAAGTTGGTGAGGGGCCTCGTCGTCGGCTCGACGGTGCGGCTTGCGACCTTGCCCGAGCTGCCGACGTCTTCGGAAGCCGGCCTTCCCGATTTCGAGGCGCAGGGCTGGAACGGCCTGTTTGCGCCAAAGAGCACGCCGCCTGCGATCGTCGCGAAGCTGAATGCGGCAGCCAAGATGGCCGTCGAGAGCGAGGCGGTAAAGAAGCGCTTTCACGATCTCTCCACCGTCGCGCCGGACGCCAACGAGCACGCGAGCGAAGTGCTCGGCCAACTGGTGACGCGCGACGTCGAGAAATATCGCAAGCTGCTGGAAGAGAAGAAGTAGCACCCAGCGATCAAGCAATGAAAAAGCCCCGTCAAACGGGGCTTTTTATTACCTGCCAGTTATTATCTGCAGTTATTATCTGCCAGGTGTCGCGCCGGGCGCTGTCGGCGCCAGGGTTGAGCCGCTGGGCGAGGGGTTGATAAGGGTGTTCCCCGACGGATTCAGCCCGCTGTTCTGTCCGGCCGCGGCACTGCCCGCGTTGTTGTTCATGCCGCTGCCGGCGGCGCCACCCGTCGCGTTCCCCGTGGTCGTTCCGCCAGCGGGAGATCCCGCCGTCGTGCCGCTTGTTGCCGCGCCACCCGTGGCCGAACTTCCGCCTGCGGCGCCGCCAGTGGATTGCGCGAGCGCGCAAGTGCCCGTGAATGCCAGCGCCGTCGCCAATCCCAGTGTTGCGAGTTTCATGATTGCTCCTTTTTCTTGGTGCGTAACGGCCAACGAGGTTCGCCGTCGCTGCGTTCCCGATCGCGGATCACAGTTCGTTGCTGTTCCCGGAGATTTTTCGCCGGCCACGATTTGGATGATCTGAAGGAGCAATGGCCCGATTTTGAATCGGTCGATGGTCATCTGCTTTATGCCCGTTCATTGGCCGAGGTCGGACGCATCGACGAGGCGCTCGAAGAGTACCACGCGCTCGTGGCCTACTCCCCCGGCGCGGAGGCGCGGGTCCGTTATGGCATGCTGCTGCGCATGGCGGGCCGCAACGCCGAAGCCAGAATAGTATTCAACGAACTGCTGCTGCAGATGAAGCGCGCGCCCAAATATCTGCGCGAGGCGCAGGCCGAATGGCTTTCAATTGCTGAAAAGCAGTTGTTGAGCTGACAAGCAGCGGCCGAAGACGTCTTTACTCAACTGCGCAATCTTTGTTCAACGGCGGAAAGTGGCTGGCCTGAAACTTGCTCGTATCTCCTGATCCCAAACGCGGATTTTCCGATCGTCGGACGGAGATAGATCATGCCCATTCGCAAGGCTTCCTGCACGGTCAAGGCTTCCTGCACGGTTGCGCTGCTGACCGCGCTGCTGTCGTCCCATTCGGCGACGGCTGAATCCACGCTGCGCATCGCCATGACGGCGTCCGATATCCCCACCGCGACCGGGCTGCCGAACAACGGTTTCGAGGGAATGCGCTTCCTCGGCTACCCGATCTTCGAAGGTTTGGTGCTGTGGGACCTGACCAGGACGGATCGGCTGGCGACCTTGCGTCCCGGGCTCGCGGAGAAATGGGAGCAGGACCCTAGCGACAACAAGACCTGGATTTTCCATCTGCGCCAGGGCGTCAAATTCCACGACGGTACGGATTTCAACGCCGACGCCGTGATCTGGAATCTTGACCGTTATTTCAACAGCGAGAGCCCGCAATTTGAGCCGCCGAGTTCGGCAATGTCGCGGGCGCGCGTTCCCGTGATGGGCAGCTACAAAAAGATCGATGACGCAACCGTCGCCATCACCACCACGAAGCCGGCCTCCTATTTTCCCTATATGGCGGTGTATCTCCTGTTCACCTCGCCGGCATCGTTCGAGAAGGCGGGAAGGGAATGGGCCAAGGTCGCGACCTTGCCGGCGGCCGGCACCGGGCCGTTCCGGATCACCAAAGTGGTGCCGCGGCAGGAGGCAGATCTCGCGCGCTGGGACAAATATTGGGACCCGGCCAGAAAAGCGAAAGTCGACAATGTCGTGCTGATGCCGATCCCGGAGGCGAATTCGCGATTGGCCGCGTTGCGCTCCGGCCAGGTCGACTGGATCGAGGTGCCGCCGCCCGACGGCATCGAATCCCTGAAATCCGCGGGCTTCACCATCACCACCGGCTCCTATCCGCATGTCTGGCCATGGTTCTACAACATCGGCGCGGCCAACAGCCCGTTCAAGGATGTCAGAGTACGCCAGGCGCTGAACTATTGCATCGATCGGGATGGGCTGGTCGCGCTGCTCAACGGCACCGCGGAGCCGTCGGTCGGGTGGCTCAAGGCCGGCGATCCCGATTTCGGCGCGCCGGTCAATCGCTACAAGTTCGATCCCGCCAAGGGCAAGGCGCTGCTGGCTGAAGCAGGCTACACGCCGGCAAAGCCGCTCTCGTTCAAGGCGCTGATCTCGAATTCCGGCTCGGGGCAGATGCTGCCGTTGCCGATGAACGAGTTCCTGCAGCAGAATCTGAAAGAGGCCTGCGGCGTCAACGTCGAATTCGACGTGATCGAATGGCAGGTGCTGCTGACGGCGGCGCGCGCCACGCCTGACAGCCCGAACCTGCGCGGCGCCATGGTGCTCAATATCAGCTCGCCTTCGTCGGATGCCGGCGTCATGGCGCGCTACTTTCTGGCTGCCAATTTTTCGCCGAACGGCTTCAATTTCGAGCAATGGAAGGACGACGAATTCGAAGACGCGCTGAAGACGATCTCGGAATCAACCGATCCGAAGGCGATCTCGACCGCCTATCGCAAGGCGCATGAGCGGCTGGTCGACAATCCGCCCTGGCTTTACATCGTCCATGATCTCAATCCCCGCGCGATGAGCCCGAAGGTCAAGGGTTTCGTTTCGCCGCAGTCGTGGTTCGTCGATCTGACGCTGGTGAGCGTGCAATAGGCGCATAGTGCTCAACCGCGGCGAAGTCTCCACCGCCGGTAGGCGTCTTTCGGGATCGTCATGGCGGCGACGCCGGCCATGACGAGGATCAGGCCAAGCGCCAGGTTTGACGGCACGGATTCGCCGAGCAACAGCACCGAGAGGCCGACGCCGATCGGAATGCGCAGATAGCCTTGCGCGTTGGTGGTGAGCGTGCCGAGCCGCGTCAGGCACATGTAGAACAGCATCAACCCGAAGGCGCTCGAGAAAATTGACATCGTGGCCGTGGCGACCAGCGCCTCGGCCGTCGGCCGCAACGTCCAGGGATGGTCCACGATCAGCGCGAACGGCAACAGCACCATGCCGCCGAACAATAGCGAGCCCGCCGTCACCACCATCGGATCGTAATCGGTCAGCCGCAAACCGAAGATCGTGGCGCATGCGAACGAGATGGTGGCGATCAGGATGACGATCTCGGCGAGGATATTGCGATCGAGCGTGGACAGCGCGTCGAGGCCAATGATCACGGCCGTTCCCACAAGCCCCAGAATGGCGCCGGCAAGCTTGAGCAGCGTGGCCGGCTCGTGCCGCGTAATGCCCCAGGTGATGAGAAAGGCGAAGATCGGCGTGGTCGAGGCCAGCACGACCGTATTGGCCGCCGGCACATATTGCTGCGCCCAGGTAATCAGCAGGAACGGAAACGTCGCATTGATGATCTGCTGCTGGGCAAACAGTTTCCAGGATTTGAAGTCCGTCGGCATCGGGATGCCGCGGAAACGCAACACCACAAGCAGGAAGCCCGCGGCGATCAGCGAGCGCACCGAGATGAAGGTAATCGGCGGAAACGAGCCGAGGCCGATCTTGGTCAGCGGATAGGTCGAACTCCAGCAGCACGCCAGCGCGAGCAGCAACGCATAGTCGCGCCAGCCGCGACGAGGCTGTGGCGTGTCAGGTGGCAACGGCGCTGGTGCCCGAGGGCTTCTTCCATTTCACCCGCTTGATGGTGCCCGAGAAGGTGAACAGCGACCGTTCGCCGGATTTCAGCACGCCGCGCAGGAAGATCAGCGAGCCGCCGGCGCGGGTGATTTCGCCCTCGCATTCGACCAGTTCGCCCTCGCGCGCCGCGTCGAGAAACTCGCAGGCGAACGACACCGTGACGCCGGGGCCCTCCAGCACGGAGGAGGCGATCGCGAACAGGCAGTAATCGGCGAACGACATGAAGCAGCCGCCATGGACGTTGCGCATGCCGTTGAGGTGCTTGTTCTCGACCCGGAACGCGCACTGGACGCGGCCGTTTTCGTCCATCCGGTGCCAGAACGGCCCGTTATGGGTCTCAAAACTGTCGCGGGTCCAGGTTCGCCAGCCCGCGAATTCGCCCTCGGTTTCGACATGCAGGTCGGGGCGGCGCTGGAATGCATTTTGGGGGAGTTCGTTCACTAAAAATGACCCTTCAAATCGATGTTCCCGCCCTTAAATCCGATCCGTGAACGATGTGCAAACGCCGATCCCGATGACCTCCCCCCGTAAAGCTCTGGACAGGGCGGAAATGCGCCATAAAAGGCCTTTTCGCACTCCCTCGATCTTCCTATTAAGGCACCCATGAACGAGCCCCAGATCACCCCCGAACTCGTCGCCAGCCATGGCCTGAAGCCCGACGAGTATGAGCGCATCCTCAAGCTGATCGGGCGGGTGCCGAGTTTCACTGAACTCGGGATTTTCTCGGCGATGTGGAACGAGCACTGCTCGTACAAGTCCTCGCGCATCCATCTGCGCGGCCTGCCGACCAAGGCGCCCTGGGTTATCCAGGGCCCGGGCGAGAATGCCGGCGTGATCGACATCGGCGACGGCCAGGCGGTCGTGTTCAAGATGGAGAGCCACAACCACCCGAGCTACATCGAGCCCTATCAGGGCGCGACCACGGGCGTCGGCGGCATTTTGCGCGACGTTTTCACCATGGGCGCCCGGCCGATCGCCTGCCTCAATGCACTCTCGTTTGGTGCGCCGGAACACCCCAAAACGCGCCATCTGGTGTCGGGCGTGGTCGCCGGCGTCGGCGGTTACGGCAATTCCTTCGGCGTGCCGACGGTTGGCGGGCAGGTACGCTTCCACACCCGTTATGACGGCAACATCCTGGTCAACGCGATGGCGGTTGGGCTGGCCGACACCGACAAGATTTTCTACGCGGCGGCCTCCGGCGTGAGCATGCCGATCGTCTATTTGGGCTCCAAGACCGGGCGCGACGGCATTCACGGCGCCTCGATGGCGTCGGCCGAGTTCGACGACGATTCCGCCGAGAAGCGGCCGACCGTGCAGGTCGGCGACCCCTTCGCGGAAAAGCTGCTGCTCGAAGCCTGCCTCGAAATCATGGAAGCCGATTGCGTGATCGCGATCCAGGACATGGGCGCCGCGGGGCTGACGTGTTCGGCGGTCGAGATGGGCGCCAAGGGCGATCTCGGCGTCGATCTCGATCTCGATGCGGTGCCGACGCGCGAAACCGGCATGAGCGCCTATGAGATGATGCTCTCGGAAAGCCAGGAGCGCATGCTCATGGTGCTGAAGCCCGAGAAGGAAAAACAGGCCGAGGCGATCTTCAGGAAGTGGGGCCTCGATTTCGCGGTCGTCGGCTACACCACGCCGAGCAAGCGCTTCGTGGTCAAGCATGGCGGCGACGTCATGGCCGACCTGCCGATCAAGGAACTGGGCGACGAGGCGCCGCTCTATGACCGGCCGCATGTCCCGTCCCTGGCGCTGCCGGTGGTGCAGGCGCGCGAGGTGAAGCCGCCGGTCGGCGTTTCGGCGGCGCTGGAGAAGCTGATCGCAACCCCCGAGCTGTGCTCGAGGCGCTGGGTGTGGGAGCAATACGATCACGTCATTCTCGGCAATACCGTGCAGCGCCCGGGCGGCGACGCGGCGGTGGTGCGCGTCGAGGACGGCCCGAAGGGGCTCGCGCTCACCGTCGACGTGACGCCGCGCTATTGCGAAGCCGATCCGTTCGAAGGCGGCAAGCAGGCCGTCGCCGAAGCCTGGCGCAACATCACCGCGGTCGGTGGCCGTCCGCTCGCGATCACCGACAATCTGAATTTCGGCAATCCGGAACGGCCCGAGATCATGGGCCAGTTCGTCGGCTGCCTGAAGGGCATTTCGGAAGCCTGCACCGCGCTGGACTTCCCGGTCGTGTCGGGCAACGTCTCGCTCTACAACGAGACCAACGGCCGCGGCATTCTGCCGACGCCTTCGATCGGCGGCGTCGGCCTGCTCGACGATTTCACGAAATCCGCGACGCTGGCGTTCAAGGCCGCGGGTGAAGCAATCCTGTTGATCGGCGACACGCAAGGCTGGCTCGGGCAATCCGTCTACCTGCGCGATGTCTGCGGCCGCGAAGAGGGCGCGCCGCCGCCGGTCGATCTCGCGGCCGAAAAGCGCAATGGCGACGTGGTGCGTGGCATGATCCGCGCCGGCACCGCAACCGCAGTGCATGACATTTCCGACGGCGGCTTGCTGATCGCGCTCGCCGAGATGGCGATGGCAAGCGGCATCGGCGCGCAGCTGTTGGCAGCACCTGCCTCGATCGTGCCGCATGCCTGGTGGTTCGGTGAAGACCAGGCGCGTTACGTCGTGACGGTGCCTGCGGCGGACGCCGGCCTGGTGCTGGCCAAGATGAAGGGCGCGGGCGTGCCGTGTGCACGGATCGGCACCACGGGCGGCGATGCGGTTGCGGTCGCCGGCGAAGCGGCGGTGTCGGTGGACGCGCTCAAGTCAGCGTTCGAGCACTGGCTGCCGGCCTATATGAGCGGCAAGGCGTAGGCACGCTCTCTCCCCGTCATTGCGAGCGAAGCGCAGCAATCCATTTTCGCCGCTTGCGGAGAGATGGATTGCTTCGTCGCTGCACTCCTCGCAATGACGGCCAGAACGGTCACAACACCTTCGTCGCGCCCGGGATCTGCCGCAACGCGCGCGTCAGCGCCCAGCTCAGCGCGACTGTCAGCGTCAACCCGATCGCGACCTTGACGATCGCCGGCAGGTCGTAGTCGTACAGCCAGTATTGCAGCCACAATGCGATCGGGTAGTGCACCAGGAACATGCCGTAGGCGTCCGCCTGCATCGGATCGAGCAGCTTGGCTGAGCCTGATTGCCTGAAGCGCTGAAAAAAGGCCAGGATCAGAAACATGATGGCCACGCTGAAGACAGCGAAGCAGACGGCGTAGAGCCCCTCATACCAGTTCGGCAATGGCGACGGGTTGCCCAGTATTTCGCGCTTGATGTAGATCAGCACCCAGAGCAGGCAATATGGAACGATCGCCAGGACCATCCAGTCCCAGCTGACCTTCGCCATCCGGCCGTCTGCCGCGAGCAGTCCGCGATCCATATTCGCGACACCGATGCCGGCGCCGAAAAAGAAGTAGCTCGCATAGAGCATCACGCGTCCGTGCTGGACCGAGAACGGCCCGAACTCGAACCAGCTGCTTGGTCCATAAATCATCAGCCCGGGAACATAGAACGCTGCGGTGACAGCAAGCATGACCGCGAAGAACACCGCGGGCCGGCGGCGACCGTGCAGCGAAAGGCGATTGATCGGATCGAGCAGGTTGGGCGACAGCCGATGCAGGATGCAAGCAATCACGTCGAAGGCGAGCAGGACCCAAAGGAACCAGATCGGCCCGCTCGGCCATGGGCCCTTCGTGACCATATTCCACCAGTATTCCGAAAAGCCGATTTCGGGATGGTGCCGCAGCGAGATCGCGTAATAGGCGAGCGGAATGACCGTGAACGCGCAGATAACGAACGGCAGGCCAAGCCGGAGCAGGCGGTCCGCCAGATAGTTCATCGCGCCCTTACGGGCGATACCGGACCATGCGAACAGTCCCGACAGGAAAAAGAACATCGCCATGAAGAAACTGTCAGTGGCGAGCACGATCATGTCGAAGCCGAAGAACGACTTCGGATCGGTATGGCCGAAATAGGTGTAGGGGATGACGGCGTGGTGCAGCAGCACCACCAGCGTCAGGAAGGTCCGGGCGCGATCGAGCGAAAGGTTTCGCGATTTGACCTTGGGCACGGCGCCCAATTCGGCATGCCCCACGGCGGAAATCGATGTCATGCGCGCCTCCCGGCCAGGCTGTTTGTGCGGGATGTTGCCGCCCGGAACCCGATTCAGCAAGGCCCAATCGGGCGCTGGCCGCACAAGGTTGCTTCGGAACCGGCGGCGCAACCCGCCGTTAGGTCTGGTGAATTTGAACTAATCGGTCGCGATTGGCGTGGCCCAGAGGTCCCGGAGCAAGCAATGACAATTCTCAAATGGGCGCTGATCTTCTTTCTGGTGTCGATCGTCGCCGGCATTCTTGGCTTCACCGGCGTTTCGGCGGCCTCCGCCGACATCGCCCGCTTTCTGTTCTATGTCTTCGTCGTGATCTTCCTGGTGCTGCTGATTCTCGGGCTCACGATATTCAGGGCGTAGCACCACGCCGTCATTTCCGGGCTGGCACAAAGCACCGCACCCCAGGCGCACAACCGCGCACGATGGGGCTGGACGCTTTCGAATCGTCCCGGAATGACGGCTTCCTGACTACGCCACTTCCTCGATCGTCACCTTGTCCGGATAGAACGCCAGATGGCCCGATATCTCGGCCATCGCCGGGAAGGGCGTCTCATAGGTCCAGATCGAGTTTTCGATGCTCTTGCCGTTGGCATTGATGCTGAAATAGCTCGCATCCCCCTTGTAGGGGCAGTGCGTGGTCCGCTCGGTGCGGGCCAGCAGCGCCATATTGGCATCCTCGCGCGGCACATATTGCACCGCCGGATAGCTGGCTTCCTTCAGGGTCAGCGCGTGGGTGGTGTCGGCGATGACCACGCCGCCCACCGAGACGCGGACGCGCTTGGGGTTTGCCGTAATCGTGATCGGATGGTCGGGACCGGGCAATTTCATGATTTTGAGCCTCTTTTTCAGTCAGCCCGAAATGATCGGGCGCGACCGGATCTCACGGTGTCAAACGCTTGGATGCGGAATATAGTGCCGCCAGGCGTGACCTAGAAGAGCCTACGCGCTAGGTTCGGCCGTCACGGTCGCGCGAGCCGGCCGTGATTCGAAACACCTGACGGGAGACATGCTGGATGCCGATGGACGCCCACGATATCGAATCGATGATCAAGGCAGCTATCCCCGATGCCGAGGTGACGATCCGCGATCTCGCAGGCGACGGCGACCACTACGCCGCGACCGTGATCTCGGAATCCTTCCGCGGCAAGTCGCGCGTGCAGCAGCACCAGATCGTCTACCAGTCGCTCAAGGGGCAGATGGGCGGCTTGCTGCATGCGCTGGCGCTGCAGACCGGGGTGCCGGAAGGCTAGTCCCCGGACGGGCGGGCTGCGGGGGCACCGATGACGGACCATGCACGCGGCGCGCTGTTTCGCCCGATCGTGCCGCACCAGCACAGCCGCGTCACCTACGCGGAGCTGTTCTTCGACCTCGTCTTCGTCTTTGCGGTTACGCAGATCTCGCACACGCTGCTGGCGCACTTCTCGCCGCTAGGCGTATTGCAGGTCACGCTGCTGTTCCTCGCGGTGTGGTGGGTGTGGGTCTTCACCTCCTGGATCACCAATTGGCTCAATCCCGAAAAGACCCCGGTCCGGCTCCTGCTGTTTGCGATGATGCTGGGCGGGCTGGTGTTGTCGACCTCTATTCCTGCGGCGTTCGACGGGCGTGGCCTGTGGTTTGCCATTGCTTATGCGGCGATGCAGGTCGGCAAGACGGTCTTTCTCTGGATCTCCACGCCACGATCGCGGCGGCTGGCGCGGATGAATGCCATCCGTATTACCGCGTGGCTGTCGACGTCGGCGATCTTCTGGATCGCGGGCGGATTGGCGCAAGGCGAGTTGCGGCTCGTGCTTTGGTCGATCGCGCTTGCCATCGAGTATGTCTCGCCGGCGGTGCGGTTCTGGATACCCCGATTTGGCGCATCTTCGGTCGCTGACTGGGTGATCGAAGGCGGCCACATGGCCGAACGCTGCGCGCTGTTCGTCATCATCGCCCTGGGTGAATCCGTCGTCGTGACCGGCGCGACTTTTGCCGAACTGGCCTGGTCGGCCGAAAACCTGATCGCCTTCGTCACGGTGCTGGCCGGCAGCATCGCCATGTGGTGGATCTATTTCCACATCGGCGCCGAAGCCGGCTCCGAGCAGATATCAAGATCGAGCGAGCCGGGAAGGCTGGCGCGGCTCGCCTATACCTATCTGCATATGCCGATCGTTGCGGGCATCATTGTCTCGGCGGTCGCCGACGAACTGGTGCTGAAGCACCCGGGCGGGCATTCCGATCTCAAGACGGTGATAAGTGCGATCGGCGGTCCCTTGCTGTTTCTGTTCGGGACCATCCTGTTCAAGCACAGCTTTCGCGGCTTTCTTCAGCTCTCGCACGGAGCCGGCATCGTCGCGCTCGGGGTGCTCGCCTGGTTCGCAAGCGAGCTGTCGCCGCTGATGCTGTCTGTCCTGACCACCACGATCATGATCGCGGTCGCGGTGTGGGAGTCGATCTCGCTGCAATCCGGTCCGGGAAAGCAGCACCAATAGAGCCGTGTCGACTCTGATTGAATCAGAACCGGGCTCTCGTCTTTCGTTCTGACGCTTTTTTTTACGCAAACCGAACGCGGCCCCGGACCACGTCCGAGGTCATGCTTCGCCTGAAAACGCTCTAACTTGAAAGCGCTCTAATCGGGCAACGAGCGCCTGATCGGCAGCAATGGCGACGTACTGTTGTGATCGACGACGTTTCGAAGAACGAGATTTGACAATTGTACGACAAGCGCCCGCAGCCTGGCATTTTCCTCGACGAGGGACACCCGTTCGACGTCCACTTCTTGATCCCAAGCCTGGTCCCCGCGAGCGGACGACGAGCTGGAATATTGCTTCCGATTGCCGGACGCTGGATAAGCGTTGCCCATGACTGACATCCCCTGGCACGAACTCACCCCTAGCCGAGCCTGACGCAGAAATTCGACTGAGTCCGCGTCAAAAGTTGGACCTTTCAAAGGGCAAACAAGAGCACAGATGGAGCGTTTTGCGGGCGGCGCGATAAAGATGAAGATTTGTTAAGAAGTTTGGTTATAGTGGGAACGGCAAGGTGCGGGGACGCGCGGCGGCGTAGCACCTTTCCATCAGACCTAGACCAGCGCGATCACTGGGAATCCACGGAATGCCGTGGCTGGGAATACGCGCCGATGAAACAAAGTGAAGCAAGAGTACGCATCATTCAGGAGTGGGACCGCTGGATCGTGATGCAGGCGATCGAGGAGGACGGACCCACTGGAAAAGACTCGTTGAAGTTCTTCCACGAGCTGCAGGACACCGGATCGCCGCTGTTGGATTTCCAGTCTCGCGGACAGGACAAGTGGCGGATCATTCACGCGTGGTTGCTGGGTGAAGACCGATTGTCCGACGATTGGATATCTATCGCGCCCAGGATCGCTCCAGTACGCCGGCTGCGACCGGACCGCCGGAATCGGTCTGCAAGACCTGAAATGCAGAGGCCTGAACCTTCAAAGACGTGAGCTGCAAAGCTCGCGTCCATTCCTTAGTCTGACGCCACCAGCGCGTGAACGGAAAACATCCGGTCGCGGTCGGTCCAGGATTCCCGCACCGACCAGCCGGAGTCGCGCGCCAGTGCGGTGAAGCGTTCGAGGCTGTATTTGTAGCTCGAACTCGGTGTGGATGCTCTCACCCGGGCGGAATGAAAAATTCCGCCCCAGGATACGCACGGTCTGGGCCTTCTTGGCGATCAGGTGCATCTCGATGCGATGGCGCTCGTGGTTATAGATCGAGCGGTGCATGAAGGCGGAAACGTCGAAATTGCCGCCGAGTTCGCGGTTGATGCGGACCAGAACGTTGAGATTGAAGCGCGCGGTGACGCCGGCAGCGTCATTATAGGCATCGTAAAGCACGCGCTCGTTCTTTTCGAGATCGACCCCGATGATCATCTGCGCGCCTTCACCCAGAATGGCGCGGGCGCTGCGCAGGAAGGCGCGCGCTTCGTGCGGCTCGAAATTGCCGAGTGTCGATCCCGGAAAGAAGCCGACCTTGGGCATCCCTTCGATTTCGGCCGGCAGGGCAAACGGCGCGGTGAAATCGGCGGCAACCGGATAAACGCCGAGCTCGGGAAAATCCTTGCGCAAGCCGCCGGCCTGCGCATGCAGGAAGTCGCCGGAAATGTCGACCGGGACATAGGCGCCGAAATCGCAACGCTCCAGCAGCAGGCGGACCTTGGTGGTGGCGCCGGCGCCGAATTCGACCAGCGCGGCGCCCTTGGGAATGATGGAGGCGATTTCGTCGCCGCGGCTGCGCAAGATGCCGAGTTCGGTGCGGGTCGGATAATATTCCGGCAGAACCGTGATCTGCTCGAACAGCTCCGAGCCGGCCGCGTCATAGAAATATTTCGGCGACAGGCGCTTGGGAAATTGCGACAGGTCGCCGATCACGTCGCCGGCAAAGGCGGAGGTCTGCTCATCGAACGGGTAGCTTTGGGCCAAAGCGGCGGCGTGCACATTCATGATACTCTCCTGAACGCGCTTTCCGGCGCGCTGTGATGATCGGAAACATCAGGCGTAGTCGGCGAGGCGTAACCCCGTGAATTGCCAGCGGTGGAAGGGATAGAAGAAGTTGCGATAGGTGATACGGCTGTGGCCGGCCGGGGTTGCGAGCGAGGAGCCGCGCAGCACCAGCTGGTTGACCATGAACTTGCCGTTATATTCGCCCAGCGCACCCTCGATGGCGCGGTAGCCGGGGTAGGGAGAATATGAGCTGCGGGTCCACTGCCAGACGATGCCGAAGGCGTCGTTGAGCTGGCCGGCCCGGGCCGCGACTTCCCACTCCATTTCGGTCGGCAGGTGGCGGCCGGCCCAGCGCGCAAACGCGTCCGCCTCGTAATAGCTGACATGGCTGACCGGGGCTGAAGGGTCGATCGGCTGCAGCCCGCCGAGCGTCATGATCCGCCATTCGTCGTCGATCTGGCGCCAGTGGCCCGGGGCCTGCCAGCCTTCGTTGGTGGCCGCGGCAAAGCCGTCCATCAGCCACAGCGTGGCCGTGCCGTAGCCGCCGTCCTTCATGAACGCCAGCCATTCGGCATTGGTGACGAGGTTGCGGGCGAGTTTGACCGGGCCGACGAGGGCGCGATGCGCGGGCTTTTCATTGTCGAAATGGAAGCTGTCATCGCCGTGGCCTACGGTGTGGATGCCCTCGTTGAGGGTGACCCATTCCTCCGCCGAACGCTGCGACGCCGGAAAGCGCCAGGATGGATCGTAGGCCGGCGGGATCGGGTTCTGCGCAAAGGCATGCAGGATGTCGGTCAGCATCAATTCCTGATGCTGCTGCTCGTGGTTGAGGCCGACCTCGACCAGTGGGACCAGTTTTGTGAGGCGCTCCTCGCCTGCAGTCTGGAAGAACTTGACCACGGCGGCGTCGACATGCCGGCGATAGGCGGTGACTTCGTCGGCGCTCGGGCGGGTGAGGTGGCCGCGCTGGTGACGGGCGTGCCGGGGACCGGCGCTGACATAGTAGGAATTGAATAGAAACGCGTAGTCGGGGTGGAAGGGCTGGTAACCCTCGCAGTGTTCGCCGAGCAGGAATTGCTCGAAGAACCAGGTGGTATGGGCGCGATGCCATTTGGCCGGGCTGGCGTCCGGCATCGACTGGATCAGCTGGTCCTCGGGGCTCAAGGGCGCGGCCCGGCGCTCGGTCTCGCCGCGGACGGCCAGATAGGCTTCCACCAAATTCTGGGCGAGGGTGCCGGAATCGGAAAAAAGTGACGGGGCGGGGGTCGCAAACGCGGCGGCGGCTACTGATTTCGTCACTGGTATCTCCGGTCAGGGGGAGAGAACGTTAGTCCGGCAAACTGGTTCCCGACGGGCGGTCCGTCCTAGATAGGGGTTCCCTTCCGGGAAAAAAGCCTTGCCCCGCTATGATATTAATGCCGTCAGACTATGAGGCCGCGGCCGCCCCGGGGCCCGAGCCGGACCCGCGCATGCCACCTACTCGCCATTTTACTTTGGATGCACAACGGTTTGGGGCTACATATATGGCAAGTAACCGGGTTACATGGATCAGCCGGCCGGTCACGCAAAGCCGCAGGGGGCTGAGCCCCAAAAGGAAGCGCATATGAGCATCGAACAATTCATCGCCAACGAAGTGAAGTCGAACGACGTCGTGCTGTTCATGAAGGGCACGCCGCAGTTTCCGCAGTGCGGTTTCTCGGGCCAGGTGGTGCAGATCCTCGACCACGTCGGCGTCGGCTACAAGGGCCTGAACGTCCTGGAATCGGCCGAACTTCGCAATGGCATCAAGGAATACTCGAACTGGCCGACGATCCCGCAGCTCTACGTCAAGGGCGAATTCGTCGGCGGCTGCGACATCATTCGCGAGATGTTCCAGGCCGGTGAATTGCAGCAGCTGTTCGCCGACAAGGGCGTCACCGTCAGCGCGGCAGCCTCGGCCTGAGCGGCCTCGCGCGCCAGATCGGCAAGGCGCGGCTGGAAGTCATTGTTGCCGACATCACCACGCTGCGCGTTGACGCCGTCGTCAACGCCGCGAACGCGTCGCTGCTTGGCGGCGGCGGGGTCGATGGCGCGATCCATCGTGCCGCGGGGCCGGAGCTCCTGGCCGAGTGCCGCATGCTCCACGGCTGCAAGACCGGTAACGCCAAGATCACCCGAGGCTATCGTCTGCCTGCCAGGCATGTGATCCACACGGTTGGGCCGGTGTGGAATGGCGGCACGCTCGGCGAGGACGATCTGCTCGCCTCCTGCTATCGCCGCTCGATTGAACTGTGTGAGAAGCACGGCCTCGTTTCGGTGGCCTTTCCCGCGATCTCGACGGGCATCTATCGTTTCCCCGCCGAACGCGCGGCCGGCATCGCAGTCCAGACCGTCGTCGATACGCTCGCGGCTGCGCCCACACTGGTGCAGGTGGCCTTCTGCTGCTTCTCCGACGCCAGCGCCCAGTTGCATCAGGCGGCATTGAATACCTTCGGCGGCCCTTGTGCCGACTGACAGGCGACCGCTACACTCCCCGGCGAGTTCGGAAAGGGGTTCCATGAGTTCATCAACATCTTTGCGCGCGCTGGGCTTTGGCGCGCTGTTGCTTGCCACGCTGTCGTCCGCCCGCGCCGAAGGCACGTTCGATATTCCTGCCGGCGCGCATTTCAACAAGGACAAGCTTGCGAAGATCACCGAGTTCTTTGGGAACGAGGTGGCGACCGGCAAGATCGCCGGCGCCAACGTCCTGATCCAGCAGCACGGCAAGCCGGTCTATCATGAAACCTTCGGCGTCCAGGACGTGGTGTCCAAGGCGCCGATTACGGACAAGACCATCTTCCGCCTGTCTTCGCTGACCAAGGTGATTACTTCTGTCGTGGCGGTGCAGCTGATCCAGGACGGCAAAATCAAGCTCGACGATCCCGTCTCGAAATACATTCCCTCCTTCGCCAATATGAAAGTCGGCGTGGAGAAAAAGGCCGAGGACGGCACCAAGACGCTCGAGCTGGTGCCACTGACCCGGCCTATCACCATCCTCGACCTGATGCGCCATACTTCCGGCATCACCTACGGCTTCTACGGCGACAGTCTGGTACGCAAGGCCTACAAGGAGGCCAATCTCTATGCGGGCGAATTCGACCTCGCCGAATTCGCCGAGCGGATCGCCAGGCTGCCGCTGCACAACCAGCCGGGCGCGCTCTGGCAATACGGACACTCCACCGACATACTGGCGCGGATCATGGAGATCGTGTCCGGAAAATCATTGCTCGAGATCGAAAAGGAAAAGCTGCTCGATCCGCTCGGCATGACCGACACCAACTTCTTCGTCACCGAACCGGAGCGGCGGCAGCGGCTCGCCCAGCCGCTGCCGAACGACAGTGATTTCCGGGTCGGACGCCTGTACAGGACCGAGGTTCGCCAGAAGTGGGAATCCGCCAGCGGCGGCATGGTTTCGACCATGTCGGATTTTTCAAAGTTTTCGCAAATGCTGCTCAATGGCGGTACGTTCGAGGGCAAGACCTATCTCAGCCCGAAAACGTTCGAACTGATGGCATCGGACCATATCGGCAAGGACTCTGGTGTTGCGCGGGATTATTTCTATTTTCCCGGCGACGGTTTCGGCATGGGGCTTGGGTTTGCCGTGCGCACCGATCCAGGCAACGCCAAGCCGCCGCCGCCGGGATCGCTGGGTGAACTGAAATGGGACGGCGCCGCCGGCTGCTATATGGTGGTCGACCGCAAGCAAGACTTGTTCTTTGTGGTGTTGGAGCAGACACCGACGGAACGCCAGCGCGTCCAGCGGACGCTGAAGCAGTTGGTCTATGAAGCGTTGGAGAATTAACGGCGCCGCAGGGCGCTACCTTGTAGTGGCGCTGGCCATTCTCCTGGCCGGGGGATGGCTGCACGAAGTGCGAGCCGGGCCGAAAGCGCCGGACGCGCCGACTTTCTCACGGGCGGCCCTTGACCGGATCGGGGACCACGTTCGCAACGAAATCGCGGCCGGCAAGATTCCCGGCGCAATCATGCTGATCCAGCAGCACGGCAAGCCGGTCTATTTCGAAAGCTTCGGCGTCCGAGATCCGGCATCCAGCCAGCCGATGACGCCGGACGCGATTTTCCAGATCTACTCGATGTCGAAAGCCATCACCTCGGTGGCCGCGATGATGCTGGTCGACGACGGCAAGCTGTCCCTCGACGATCCCGTATCGAAATACATTCATGCCTTTGCGGATGCAAAAGTCGGCGTCGATCTTTCCGATGAAGCAGGACAGTATCCGCTTAAGCTCGAGCCGTTGAAGCGCCCGATCACGATCCGGGATCTGCTGCGGCACACGTCGGGCATTACTTACGGCTTCTTCGGCGAAACCGCGGTGCAGAAACTCTATCGCAATCCCAAACTGTACGCCGGCGATTTCGACAACGCCGAATTCGCCGATCGGATCGCGACACTGCCGCTCGCCGATCAGCCCGCCGTGCGCTGGAACTACAGCCATTCGACCGACGTGCTCGGCCGCGTCATCGAGGTAGTGTCGGGGCAGACGCTGTTTCAATTCGAAAAGCAGAGATTGCTCGATCCGCTCGGCATGTCCGAGACCGCGTATTACGTCACTGACAAGGCGAAGTGGCCGCGCATCGCCCAGCCATTTCCCGTCGATCGTTTTCGGGTCGCCGGTATCGGAGACCCGACAGTGCCGCGACGCTGGGAATCCGGCGGTGCGGGTCTGGTCTCGACGATCGGCGACTACGCCCGCTTCCTGCAAATGCTGCTGAACGGCGGCGAGATGGACGGCAAGCGGTACCTCAAGCCCGAGACCGTCGCGCTGATGACGTCGGATCAGATCGGGCCGGAGACCGGGATCATTCACGATCCCTTCTATTTCCCGGGTCCGAGCTCTGGCTTTGGTCTCGGCTTTGCCGTGCGCACCTCACCGCCGCCGAATACGACATGGCCGCTCGGCGAATACCGCTGGGACGGCGCGGGCGGCAGTTTCTACTTCGTCGACCCCCAGGACGACATGCTCGTTGTCTTCATGGTGCAGGCGCCGACGCAAGGCGGGCGGATCCAGCTGGCGCTGAAGACGATGATGTTTGAGGCGCTGGGCAAGGGTCTGCGCAAGGACTGATAGTTGCCTGATTACGCCACCGCGTTGCGCGCAATCGTCTCGCGATAGAAGGCCGCGCTCAGCTTGGGCGTCCGGCGTTTGGTGTCGAAATCGACGTGGTAGATGCCGAAGCGCTGTTCATATCCATCCGACCATTCGAAATTGTCCATCAGGGTCCACAGGAAGTAGCCGTGCACGGGCACGCCCTCGGACGTCGCGCGCTGCAACTGCGTCAGATAGTTGCGCAGGTACATGATGCGATCGACGTCGTAGATGGTTCCGTCCGCGGCCGGCTGGTCGCTCCCCGATGTTCCGTTCTCGGTGATGTAGATCGACTTCACGTTCCACAGTTTCGCAACGTGGCGCGGCACCCAGTACATTGTTTCGGGGCCGGCTCTGAGCCAGGTCGCCTTCATGTGCGGAAACGATTCGGGAAATGGCGCCAGGGTGAAGCCGCGTTCGTTGTCGGCAGCAACGACGTAATGGTCAGGCATGTAGACGTTCAGCCCGACAAAATCGATGGGGGAGGAGATGATGCGCAGATCTTCGGCGGTGATATTTCGGAGCATCTTTGCCGGCCTGCGCGAGATATGCATCAGTGTATTTTCCCTCGAGCATCACGGTCAAATAGCCGGCATTGAGCTCGCGCGTCGCGATCTCGGCTGCGCGGACGTTCGCAGGCGTTTCGATGGCCGGGATGCAACTCACGGCATTCTCCGCCGGACCGACCCTGATTCCGGCCGGTCCATTGGCCCGGATCGCCTGAACCGCGAGACCGTGCCCCAGCGCGACGTTGTGCCGGACCTGCTTCACGTCCGATGGGGATAGTTTGAGCCCCGGCGCATCGGCGCCATACTCATGGCCGAGATGGACGAGCCTGGAGCATTCGTTGATGGTGAAGAAGTGCTTCACGCGGTCGCTCAGACGCCCCGTGACATGGGCTGCGTAATCCGCAAAGGCCTTTGACGTATCGCGCGAGGTCCAACCGCCGAAGCGGTCCTGCAGCGCCTGCGGCAGGTCCCAATGATACAGCGTCGCAAACGGCGTGATGCCGTTCGCCAGCAACTCGTCGACAAGGCGGTTGTAGAAATCGAGCCCTTTGGGATTCGGCGCGCCGGCCCCGTCCGGGAAGACGCGCGGCCACGCGATCGAGAATCGATAGGCCTTGGCGCCCAGCGTCTTCATCAACTGGATGTCGTCCTTGTACAGACGGTAATGGTCGGTCGCGGTGTCGCCGTTGCTGTTGTCGGAGATCGTTCCGGGCGTGTGGGAGAAGCGGTCCCAGATCGATGGGCCGCGGCCGTCCTCGTTCACGGCTCCCTCGATCTGATAGGCCGAGGTCGCCGTGCCCCACAAAAAGCCGTTCGGAAAACCGGAAGAGATTGTTCGATTTCGTGCGCTGCCGTCGGCGTCCGATTGGGCCCGTCCGGACCCGGCTGACAGCATCGACATGCCAAGCGCCGACCAGCCCCCAATTCTGCCAAATTGCCGCCGGGAAAATCTCCTGAATGGCATCATCTCACTCGCCGCGCCGGGATCAATCAATCTTGAGCAAAACAAGGCTCACGCTTGATGCTTCATGTTTGAAGCAGGCTTAATATCACCGCTTCGGAGCCTCGGTGCAATCGTGCGCGTGGCTATGTCGGTCGGTGGGTCGACAGGGCTGTCGCGCGCCGCTAAATAGACGAATATATTCATCGATTTGGGGAGCAGGACGATCGGCCTTCGCACGCCGCTGGCGCTTTTGTCGGTATCGCTGGGCATCGTTGCCGCGGTGTGGTGGTGGCTCGCCACGCCGGTGGCGCTGGCGCGTGCGCCGATCGACGATGCGGCGAAGCTGGAGTGCGTTTCCTACGCGCCGTTCAGGGGCGATCAGACGCCGCATGATCCGACGCTGATCGTCCGTCCGGAGCAGATCGCGGAGGATCTGGCCGAACTCGCCAAGGTCTCCAAATGCATCCGCACCTATTCCATCGACAACGGGCTCGACAAGGTGCCCGAGCTTGCGTCGAAGGTCGGATTGAAGGTCCTGCTCGGCGTCTGGATCGGACGCGATCGCGCGAAGAACGCGCTCCTGATCAATACCGCGGTCTCGCTGGTGAAGGATCACCCCGGCGTGGTGTCAGCGATTATCGTCGGCAGCGAAGTGTTGCTGCGTGGCGATATGACCGTGGGCGATCTTCGGGACACCATCCGTTCGGTCAAGCGGCGCGTGGACGTGCCGGTGACCTATGCCGACGTCTGGGAGTTCTGGCTCCGCTACCGCGAAGTCGGCGAGGATGTCGATTTCGTTACCGCCCATTTCCTCCCCTATTGGGAGGACGTTCCGCCGCGTGCTGAAGATGCGGCCGCACATGTCGATGGCATTCGCAAGCAGGTGGTGGCAGCCTTTCCCGGCAAGGAGATTCTGATTGGCGAGACCGGCTGGCCGAGCTTCGGGCGGATGCGCGACGGCGCGCTGGCCTCCCGCGTCAACCAGGCGCGTTTCATTTCCCAGATTCTCGAGCGGGCACGACAGGAAAATTTTCGCGTCAATTTTTTCGAGGCCTATGACGAGCCGTGGAAGCGCCGCTGGGAAGGCACGGTGGGCGGCTATTGGGGACTGTTCGACGGGGCCGAACGCAAGCTGAAATATCCGGCCGGGGTGGCCATCGGCAACTATCCGTTCTGGAAGCTGCAGATGGGAAGCGGGCTGTTGCTTTGCATCGGCGTATTCGCGGTCGCGCTGTTCACGCTCAAGCGCCGGCCGTCGCCGCCATCATTGGCATCGTGGCTCGCGGTCGCCGTATCAGCGACTACCGGCGGAATCCTGCTGGGCGTGAGCGCCGACAAGATGCTCCACGAAAGCTACGGGGCCGGCGGTTGGCTGATTCAGGGCTTGCTGCTGGCCGCGGCCATCGCCGCACCGCTGCTGTCCACCTGTGCCTTGATGTCGCGGCGCGGGCTTCCGTCGTTTCTTGAAGTGTTGGGGCCGCCCAAGGGCCTGACCCCATTCTTCATGGCCAACATGCTGGGCGTCACGCTGATCGTGACGACGCTGATTGCCGCGCAAACCGCGCTCAGCCTGATCTTCGACGCCCGCTGGCGCGATTTCCCGTTCGCGGCGCTTACCATGGCCGCGGTGCCGTTCTGGACCTTGGCATTCCTCAACGGTTCGAAATCCGGCGAGCGGCCGCTCTCGGAAGCGGTGTTCGCCGGGCTGTTCGCCATGGCCGCGGTCTATATCGTCTTCAACGAGGGATTCGAGAACTGGCAGGCGATGTGGACCGGCGCGATGTATTTGCTGCTCGGCAGTGCGCTGTGGCGGGCGCGCACTGCTGCCATCGCCTGAGTTCGCTCACGCCCCGCGCGCGATCTCGCGTACGATGCCGACCGTCTCCTCGATCATCGCAGCGCTGACGTCGAGATGCGTGCAGGCGCGGATGCGGCCGTCCATCATTGCGAGCAGGACGCCGCGCTTGCGCAAGGCCTCGACCATTTTGTCGCCGGCGATGCCGGCGCCATCGGGCTTGAAGAACACCAGGTTGGTCTCGGGCTGCTGCACCTCGACGCCGTTGATCTGCGACAGCCCACGCGCCAGCGCGCGCGCATTGGCGTGATCGTCGGCGAGGCGGTCGACGTGATGGTCGAGCGCGTAGACGCAAGCCGCGGCGCAGACGCCGGCCTGCCGCATCGATCCGCCGAGCCGCTGTTTCCAGCGCCAGACGTCATCGATGAAGGCGCGTGAGCCGGCAATAACGCCGCCGATCGGCGCGCCGAGGCCTTTTGAGAAATCGATCCAGGCCGAATCCCATCCTGTGGCCATATCGCGCGCCGATATTTTCGTGGCGACGCAGGCGTTCAGCAACCGCGCGCCGTCCATGTGGGTGATGAGCCCGTTCGTCTTGGCGATTGCCACGACTTCATCGAGCGCGGTCTTCTTCCAGATCGTGCCGCCGCCGATATTGGCGGTCTGCTCGACGCTCACGACGGTCTGCGGCGGCTGGTAGCGCGAGCGCGGATGAAGTGCCGCGCGGAATGTTTCGGGCGCGAACTGCCCGTCGTCGCCCGGCAGCGGCGTGATCTGGAATCCGCCGAGCGCGGCATGCGCGCCGCCTTCGCGCGCAATGATATGCGCGCTGACATGGGCCAGAATTTCGTCGCCCGGCCGGCAATGGGCCAGTGTCGCCGCGACGTTGCACATGGTGCCCGAGGGCATGAACACCGCGGCTTCCTTGCCGAGCAGGTCCGCCACGCGTTCGCACAGCAGGTTCACCGTCGGATCGTCGCCGATCTGTTCGTCGCCAACCTCCGCCCGCGCCATCGCCTCGCGCATCGCAGGCGTCGGCCGCGTCTGCGTGTCCGATAGCAGGTTGATGCGGATGGGGTCAGCCTTGGGATCGCGCGGGGCAGGGGTGTAGTGCATGGATTTTCCTCGTTACTCCACGCGTGATTGCTGATCGAACCACGACCTGGATTCAGCGTCTACTCGAAAAGTTGCGGCCTGATATCTTGGGCGCTGTGAACCACGGCGCGAATTTCGACGTAGTCGGGCTGCACAGTGTAAAAAATCAGATGCGACTGAAAGCGGAATCGTCGATAGCCCGCCGCCAGTTCGTCAATCGTCTGCCCGATGAGTGGGAAATCGGCAAGAAGCCCGAAAGAGCGGACCAGACCCGCATGATAGGCCTCGGCCTGATAGGCGCCGAATTTGCCTTCGGTGAAATCGTAGATGTCGATCAGGTCGGCCCGCGCCCGCTGCGTAAGCCTGTACTCAGCCATGGCGACGGGCGGCAACTCGCTTCCGGGCAGCGGCCAGGATGTCGTCGAGCGTGTCCGTGGTGAAGGTGTTGCAGTCGGGATGCTTGAACAGCTCTTGATAACGGCGCACCTGCTCGTCCCGGGGGAGGTCAGCCCAGGCGGCAAGCTCGGCTTCGGTCGGTGCGGCCGAAGGCATGACGCGGGTCGGTTTGTCGGTCGTCTGCGACATCAGGGAATTATAGCACGGACTAGGCCCAAACAAAAAGGCCCCGGCAAAACCGGGGCCTTTGATATCTCGGAAACGAAATCCGATCAGCGCGAATAGAATTCGACGATCAGATGCGGCTCCATCTGCACCGCGAACGGCACGTCCGACAGGGCGGGGATGCGAGTGAATTTTGCGGTCATCTTGCCGTGATCGGCTTCGATGAAATCAGGCACGTCGCGCTCGCCGAGCTGGCTGGCTTCCAGAACCGGAGTGAGCTGCTTGGAGGATTCCTTGATCTCGACGAGGTCGCCGGGCTTGAGCTTGTAGCTCGAAATGTTGACGCGGCGGCCATTCACCTTGATGTGGCCGTGGTTGATGAACTGGCGGGCGGCGAACATGGTGGCGACGAACTTGGCGCGATAGACCACCGTGTCGAGACGGCGCTCCAGCAGGCCGATCAGGTTCTCACCGGTGTCGCCCTTCATCCGGCCGGCCTCGACATAGATGCCGTGGAACTGGCGCTCGCTGATGTTGGCGTAATAGCCCTTGAGCTTCTGCTTGGCGCGGAGCTGCACGCCGAAGTCGGACAGCTTGCCCTTGCGGCGCTGGCCGTGCTGGCCGGGGCCGTATTCACGGCGGTTCACGGGGCTCTTGGGGCGGCCCCAGATATTCTGGCCCATACGGCGATCGATCTTGTATTTCGCCTCACTGCGCTTTGTCATCGCGTCCTCTGCATTAGGTTTGAGTATTGAGGAAACGCGCCCTCCTGTGCACCGGCAGGGCCGGGGCCGACAGGTCCGCCTCGAAAGCTCGGGGAAGACCACGGGTCGCGAAACGCATCGCGGGCCGAAACCGGCCCGCGAGCAAGCGGGTTCTTAGGGAGAAACCGACGTTCTGTCAACGAAAACGGCCGGTTTTCGGGGCCAAATCGCCTTCCGTCAGGTCGCGACCGCCCGGACTGGTTTGGGCTCGCTTTGCTGCCGATTGGAGCGCAATTCGGCGGCAATTTCACCGTTCAGCACCTGTTCCAGCCGGTTCAGCGCCCTGGCCATCGGGGCCGCGTCGGTAACCCGGTGATCCCAGCGCAGCACCACATCGATCGTCTGGTCAGGCTTTTCCACCCCATAGCTGAGCACAAACGGCCCGGGACTGATGGCATGGAGCTGGCCGGCGCCGTAGGCGGCCACCGACGTGACGCCAAAACTGCCGAAATAATTGGCCCGCTGGCGGCCGAAATTGAGCCCGATCGCCCAGAACAGGCGGCGCAGCGGCAGCGGCAGCCGGGTGGTTCGCAAGATCTTCCGGAACGCCGGCACCTCGTTGATCGGCGCCTCCTTGGCGTGCCGGATCAGGGCATCGACCTCGGCAAGCGGCATTTCATCCGGTGCGGCGACCTTTTGCGGCAGCACGCAATCCTGGCCGTCCTCGACCCTGGCGATCGCCACCATCGCGACGCTGCGGGGCAGTTCGTAAAAGGCGGGCAAAGGCCATTTGACGTAGAGGGTGCGCAGCACCGGCTGTTCCTTCGCCACCAGCGCGAATGCCTTGACGAAGATCGCCGCCCAGCCGGGCCGCTGCGCGGCCTGCGCGCGGGCTTCCTGGAGGACGCGGACATTGAGGGGGCGTGTGAGCGAAACAAAGGGCACGCGAAGTCGACGCGTGCATGAGGTCGGCGACCAGGCGGCGCGGCAGTGTTATTTTTCGAACCGTTCCGCGCATCGCTCCGCTCAAGTTCCTGCAACAGGCAAACTGGAAAACCGGCCGGGCCGGCATCATCAGCCCGTCAGTGCCTCATCTAGCACGAAGGCGGCAATTTGACGCCAGCGAGATCGCCTCACGGTGCTGGCTTGGCCAGCGGCTCACCGGCCTTTACGACGTAAACCCCGAGCACTTTGAAGGGCTTGTCGCCGGCTTTGGCGTCGTGAACGGCGCCCTCGGGGATCTGGTATGATTCGCCTGCCTTGATTTTCATCGGCGGCTTGCCGTCGATCAAAAGCTCGAGCTCACCCTCGAGCACGTAGCCGGTTTCAGCGCCCGGGTGGGTATGGCGGCCGGCGGCCCCGCCGGCGGGAACTTCCGCAATCGCGGTGACGGTGTTGTAGCCGGCCGGGAAATCGAGCTTTTGCAGCGGTGTGCGCTTGATCCCGGACTGCTGCGCGATGGCGACACCGGCGCCCGCGACCGCCGCGACGGCCAGTCCGAGCAGAAGCTTTTTGAACATGCATTTTCTCCCTGTTGAGAAAGTCTAGCAGCGGTTGCGCGATGCTGGAAGCGGCCGCGCCGTCTCGACACTTATCGCTTGATCCCGTCAAGGCTCGCGGCGATGCCGCGCTGGAACAGCGACCAGTCGAAGCCCAGCGCCAGCGCCACGTAGCCGCGCTCGATCATCCGGTTGGCCTGCTCGGCGGTGCGGGCGACGCCGCCGATCGGCACGCCGCTCCCGAGGATGCCTTCTTCCGCGCGCTTCATCAGCGCCACGACTTCCGGATCGTCGGGCAGGCCGCGCTTGTTGATGGATGTCGCAAGGTCGCCGGGGCCGATCACCGCGAGGTCGATGCCTGGTGTAGCCATGATCTCGTCGATGCGGTTCACCGCCTCGACATGCTCGATGGTGATGATGCAGATCATGTCGTCATCGGCGGTTGCCATATAATCGGCCATAGACACGCCCCAGCGGAACGGCGCGTGGAACGGACCCCACAGCCGGTCGCCCTTTGGCGGGTAGCGCACGCTGCGCACGGCCTTTTCGGCGTCTTCGCGGCTGCAGATCATCGGAAAATTGATGCCGAGCGCGCCGAGGTCCATCGGCGCTTTCGCCAGCCACGGCTCGTTGGCGGCAATCCGCACCATCGGCACGCAGGGCGTACCCGAAGTAGCCGTGATCATCGCATGCGCCGAGCCGAGGTCGATCGGCCCATGCTCGAGATCGACGATGATCCAGTCGATCCCGGAGCGGGCCATGATCTGCACGGTCTGGATCGAGGGGATGGTCGCGATTGCGCCGAAGGTCGGGCGGCCCTCACGCCAGAGCTGGCGCAGACGGTTGAGCGGCGCAGGTTTTGCGGAGGTCAAGGCGGAAGCTCCTGCGGAACAGGGCATGGTTACGGCGGGCGATACCATAGGGACAAATTCATGACGTATCGAGCCACATTGTTTTTAACGCATCGTATTCACCGCGCCATGATTCCGGCGCAAGAGGCCAGCAACGCAATGCGCCAGATCCAGTTCGAAGGATGCTTCCATGACGATCGATCGACGTACATTCCTGGCCGCGGCATCCAGCTTCGTGCTCTCGCCGGCGTTCGCGGAGGAGGCGCCGCCGGTGCTGGCGGCGTATGAGCGCGAAACCGGTGGAAGGATCGGCGTTTACGCCGAAAATCTCTCCTCGGGTGCGAAGATGGCATGGCGCGCCGAGGAGCGCTTCGTCATGTGCAGCACGTTCAAGGCCTCGCTCGCCGCCTTCGTGCTGGCGCGGGTCGACCGTGGCGAGGATCGTCTGGAGGACAAGGTCGCCTATGGCGCGGCGGATCTTCTCGACTATGCGCCGGTCGCCAAGCAGAACCTTGCCGCAGGCGCGATGTCGGTCTCGGACATGTGCAAGGCCATCGTCGAACTCAGCGACAATACCTGCGCCAATCTGCTGCTGGCGCGCTCCGGCGGCCCGGCTGCGCTGACCGCGTTCTGGCGTGCGACGGGAGATACCGTGTCGCGTCTCGACCATAACGAGCCGGAACTGAATCGCTCGCCGCCCGGCGATCTCCACGACACCACCACGCCTGCCGCGATGGCCGGAAATCTGCGCCGCTTTGTGCTGGGGGAGGTGCTGTCGACGAGTTCGCGCCAACATCTCACGGAGTGGCTTGTCGGCTGCAAGACCGGGAATAACCGCCTGCGTAGCGGCCTGCCCAAGGAATGGAAGATCGGCGACAAGACCGGCAACAACGGCAAGGATGCCTCCGGCGACATTGCGGTCGCCTGGCCTAATGCCGGCGGTCCGGTGCTGATGTGCGCCTATACGCAGGGCGGCTCACCAACCCCGCAGCAATTCGAATCCGTCTTCGCCGAAATCGGACGGATGGCAGGCCGGCAATTGGGCTAGTGCCCACACCCCTGTCCGCGTTGCTGCGCAACCCGTGATCGCCGGAGTTCGGGACTCGGCGAATAGCGAGTGCTAATGTCGCAACACAAGAGGTCGGGGCGGCGCCGTGCCCGTCGCCGTCATCGAACAAAGAACCAGCCTTGGGAGAGGAGCGCGGGATAGCCGGGCTTCTTGCGCAACAGGGAGGCTTCCATGAATTGAAAGACTGCGGGAATTGTCTTCATGATAGGCGTTGGAATGACTGCGTTGGCCGGAACCGCGAGCGCACAGAATTCACCAGCAAGTGTAGCCCTCGACACAAGCCTCCGCGGCGCGATCGAGCGCAAGGACGTCCCGGGCGTGGTTGCGCTGATCACCGATCGCGAGCGGGTGCTTTATCAGAGCGCATTCGGCGTAGCCGATGTCGCGACCGGGCGTCCGCTCACATCAGACGCGCTGTTTCGCATCGCCTCGATGACCAAGCCGGTCACTTCGGTGGCGTTGATGCAGCTCATCGAGCAGGGCCGGCTCGGTCTCGACGACCCGGCCGAAAAATACCTGCCGGAGCTTGCGGGACTGAAAGTCATTGAATTGTTCGATAAGGCGACCGGCGCCTACCAGCTTCGCCCAGCATCGCGACCACCGACCGTCAGACACTTCCTGACGCACACGTCCGGATTGGCCTACCCGTTCACCAGCGAGATCTGGCGCGATCTCAAGCCACGCGCCGGCGAAACCTATCCGTTCGGCGGACCGCTGCTGTTCGATCCGGGCGAGCGCTGGCACTACAGCACCAGCACCGATGTCGTCGGCAAGTTGGTCGAGGTGGTGTCTGGCCAGAAGCTCGAGGAGTATTTCCGCCAGCACATCTTTGCCCCGCTCAAGATGGATGACACGTCTTACAACGTGCCGGAGGCAAAGGGGGCGCGCCTCGTCGCGCAGCAGCAGCGCGGCGGCGCGCGCATGGACGGCGATATCGAGTTGCAGAAGCCGCAGCTCGGGCTCACGATCGCGGCGCCGGTCGGCGGCGGCGGTCTCGCCTCGACCGCCGACGACTACGGGCGCTTCGTGCGGATGCTGCTCAACGGCGGCGCGCTTGACGGGGTGCGCGTGCTCAAGGCCGAGACGGTGGCGCTGATGGGCGAGAACCACATCGGCGCGGTCTCAGTCCCCGCACTCAAGAGCGCGCTGCCGCGGAGCGCCGATTTCACCTTCATCGCTGACGGACGCGACAAATGGGGGCTCGGCTTCCTGATTACGGCCGATCAGGTAGCCGGCAAGCGCTCCCCCGGCAGCCTGAGCTGGGGCGGCATCAACAACACGTTCTTCTGGATCGATCCGGCGCGCGGCGTCGCCGGCGTGATCATGATGCAGTATTTGCCATTCGCGGACGCCAAGGCGTTGGCCGTCTACGACACGTTCGAGCGCGGCGCCTATCAGCTCGTCAACGCTGAGCGGTAGAAGGTTCGCGATGCCGGTCGGCTTCATGCCGACCACGGCAGGCAACGTTACGCCGGCACGCGCCCGCCGAAGAACGGCATCAGCGCGCGGCTCAGCGTGTGGGGCCGCTGCGAGGTGAATATCATCTCGGCCCCGGCCTGATCGCTGGCCCGGCCTGGAGACCCGAGCAGGTCGGACACGCGCCGGGCGATGGCGGGCGCGGGATCGATCCAGTCGACCGGCCATGGCGCGAGCCTTGTCAGGCGGTCGAGCAGCAACGGATAATGGGTGCAGGCCAGCACGACGGTGTCGGTACGATCCGCGCCGTTTCCGACAAAGCAGGGAGCGAGCTCGGCCGCGATATCCTCGTCGCGCACGTCGTTGCCGCTGAGCGCGGACTCGGCGAGCGAGGCGAGTTCAGCCGATCCCACCAGCGTCACGTCGCAGCCTTGCGCGAAATCATCGATCAGGCGCCTGGTGTATTCGCGCTTGACGGTGCCCTTGGTGCCGAGCACCGACACGCGCTTGGTTTTCGAACTGGCGCAGGCCGGCTTGATCGCAGGCACGGTGCCGACGAACGGTACGCTGTAGGTGCTGCGCAGATGCGACATGACAAGCGTGGAAGCGGTGTTGCAGGCGATCACCACCATTGCGGGGGCGTGGCGCGCGATCAACTCGCCGACCAGCGGCACCACGCGGGCGATGATCTGCTCCTCGCTGTGGTGGCCGTAGGGAAAGAACGCATCGTCGGCGACATAGACATAGTGCGCGTCGGGCCGGGCGCGTACGATCTCGCGCAACACCGTGAGGCCGCCAAGGCCGGAGTTGAAGACGAGGATGGTGGGCGGGGATGACACGCTGCGACCTTAGCCGATCCGCGGTTACCGTTGGGTTGCTTTGAGGGTGCCGGCGGGGCCACGGCGGCGAATGTGACAATTTTGGAACAATTCAAACCGGCTTGGCAAGGCCGGAAAACTGCTGGGGTGGCCACCCCCGGGCCCCCGCAGGCGGGGCTCGACCGATAGGCGAGGGAAGCCCCGCCAAGCAATTGCGCCGTTTAGAACTTCTCCAATTTGGTAAGGCGTTTTGCCCCTTCACGGCATGGCTTCCGGCAGCGTATGCCAACGCCGGATCTCGCCAGCCATATTGGAAAAAAACAGCATGTCGTTCCCGAAGCTCACCATGTTCGCCGCCATTGCGCTTGTTTCGATCGCCGCCACGGGCGCAGCCCGCGCGCAGGGCGCGACCGAGATTGCGTTGAGCTACAAGGACAAGAAGTTCGATCCCGCCGAGATCAGCGCGCCCGCCAACACACCGATCGTGATCAAGCTGAAGAACCTCGATGCCAAGGCGATGGAATTCGAAAGCAAGACCTTGAAGGTGGAGAAGGTGGTCGCCGGCTCCAGCGACGCCACCATCAATGTCCGCGCGCAGAAGCCGGGCCGCTACGAGTTCTTCGACGAATATAACGAGAAGGTCGCCCGCGGCGCGCTGGTCGTAAAATAAGAAAAAATCGTGATCGCCGCACTGATCATCGTCTTCCGTGAAGTCTTCGAGGCCGGCCTGATCGTCGGCATCGTGCTTGCGGTCACGCGCACGGTGCCGCACCGTAACCAGTGGATCGCCGGCGGCGTGCTTGCAGGCGTTCTTTTGGCCTGCGTGGTCGCGGCGTTCGCCGGCGCCCTGTCGAACCTGTTCGCCGGCATGGGGCAGGAGCTGTTCAACGCCGCGATCCTTATCGTTGCCGTCGTGATGCTGACCTGGCACAATGTCTGGATGGCGCGCCACGGCGCCGAACTCGCGGGCGAGTTGCGGGAGGCGGGAAGGGCTGTGGTCGAGGGGTCGAAATCGCTGCTGGCGCTCGCGATCGTGGTCGGCGTCGCCGTACTGCGCGAGGGCAGCGAAGTCGTGCTGTTCCTTTACGGCGTTCTGGCCGGCGGCAGCGACAGCGGCTGGAGCGTGGCGCTCGGCGGCCTTGTCGGCCTCGTGCTCGGCGCGCTCGTCTGCATGCTGACCTATTTCGGCCTGGTGAAGATTCCAACGCGCGCGCTGTTTACGACCACCACGGTCCTGATTGCGCTGTTGGCCGCCGGCATGGCGGCGCAGGCGGCGGCGTTCCTGGAAAAGGCCAATTGGCTGACCGCGCTCGATAGTGTCGTCTGGGACTCCGGCTGGCTGCTTTCGGATTCCAGCCTTCCCGGCAAGGCGCTGCACACGCTGATCGGCTACACCGACCAGCCGACCGCGATGCAGCTCGCGGTCTATCTGGCGATCCTGGCGGTGACCTTCGTGCTGATGCGGCTTTACGGGGCGCCGGCGAAGGCTAGGCCCGCGCCGGCGGAATAGTCAGCTCTCGCCGAACACGCGCCTGAAGATCGTGTCGACGTGCTTGAAGTGATAGCCGAGGTCGAACTGCTCCTCGATCTCGGCATCGCTCAGGTGCTTCTTCACGTCGGGGTCTTGCTTGAGCAGCGTCTGGAAGTCGCCTTCGCCGCGCCAGACCGGCATGGCGTTGCGCTGGACGTATTTGTAGGCGTCCTCGCGGCTGGCGCCCTTTTGCGTCAGCGCGATCAGGAGCCGCTGCGAATGCACCAGACCGCCGAGGCGGTCGAGGTTCTTCTGCATGTTGGCGGGATAGATCAGCAGTTTCTCGATCAACCCGGCGAGGCGCATCAGCGCGAAATCGAGCGTCACGGTGGCGTCGGGGCCGATCATGCGCTCGGCGGAAGAGTGCGAGATGTCGCGCTCGTGCCAGAGCGCGACGTTTTCCATCGCCGGCATCGCATAGGCGCGCACCATGCGCGACAGGCCGGTGAGATTTTCCGACAGCACCGGGTTGCGCTTGTGCGGCATCGCCGACGAGCCCTTCTGGCCCTCGGAGAAGAATTCTTCGGCTTCCAGCACCTCGGTGCGCTGCATGTGGCGGATTTCGATCGACAGCCGCTCGACGGAGGAGGCGATCACGCCGAGCGTCGCAAAATACATCGCGTGGCGGTCGCGCGGGATGACTTGCGTCGAGATTGGCTCGGGCACCAGCCCCATCGCTTTGGCGACGTGTTCTTCGACACGCGGGTCGATCTGCGCAAAAGTGCCGACGGCGCCGGAAATCGCGCAGGTCGCGACTTCCTTGCGGGCGGCGACGAGACGCTCGCGGGCGCGGGAAAATTCCGCATAGGCATAGGCGAGCTTGAGCCCGAACGTCACCGGCTCGGCGTGGATGCCGTGGGAGCGGCCGATGGTCGGGGTCATCTTGTGTTCGAAGGCGCGCTTCTTCAGCGCCGCCAGAACCTTGTCGAGGTCGGATAGCAGGAGGTCGGCGGCGCGGGTGAGCTGCACGTTGAAGCAGGTGTCGAGCACGTCGGAGGAGGTCATGCCCTGGTGGACGAAGCGCGCCTCGGGGCCGACGATTTCGGCCAAATGGGTCAGGAAGGCGATGACGTCGTGCTTGGTCTCGCGCTCGATCTCGTCGATCCGCGCCACGTCGAAGGTCGCATTTTTGGCCTTGGCCCAGATCGTCTTCGCCGCTTCCTTGGGGATTGTGCCGATTTCCGCCAGCGCATCAGCCGCATGCGCCTCGATCTCGAACCAGATCTTGAAGCGGGTCTGGGGCTCCCAGATGGAGGCCATTTCCGGGCGGGTATAGCGCGGGATCATCGAAAACTCCGGGCAGGCGGGGCAGGGTCGCGAGGCGGTCCCGGCCGATTTGTTTTTACGCTGCGCTTTAGCAAATCGTGCCGGGCGAAGCCACCCGTACGGCGTCGTGGGAGGGGAAAACCGAGCCTGAGAGGATCGAAAACCGCGCCCGCCTCCGCTACAGGCTGGCCAGACCGCACTCCACGGCCAAGCGGACAAGCTGCGCGTCCGTCCGCATGCCGGTCTTGGTCTTGATCAGATAATGGTAGTTTTGCACGGTCTTGATGCTGAGATTGAGGTTTGAGGCGATCTGCTCCGTGGTCGCGCCGGCCGCCAGTTGCCTGAGGATCTCGATTTCCCGCTCGCCGAGCTGATCGAGCACCGATCCGGAAGGGGAGAGGCTTTCCATCGCCAGGACGCGGGCAATGTCATCGCTGATCGCCGGCTCGCCGCGGACGATCGAACGGATCGCCCGGATCAGCTCGGAAGGGGCGGAGCCTTTTGTCACATAGCCGTTCGCCCCGGCATTGAAGGCCGCCTTCACCTGCGCCGCCTCGCAGTGCATGCTGAAGACCAGAATGCGCGCGCCGGAACTGCGGGAGCGGATGTTCCTGACCGCCTCGAGGCCGCTGGCGCCCGGCATCAGGATGTCCATCACCACGACGTCGGGGGCGTGCGCCTTGAAGGCGCGGTAGGCGTCGGCGGCGTTGTCGGCCTCGGCCACCACCTGGAAATCGTCCTGATGTTCGAGGACGCGCCGGTAGCCTTGCCGGACGACCGGATGGTCATCGACGAGCAGGATCGAAATGCCTGGGGCTTGCGGCGTGCTCATCACGCCGCAAGCGGGATCGTGGCGGCCACGCTTACCCCGCGATTGGCATCGGCGATCGACAGCGAGCCGCCAAGGGCAGCGACCCGCTCGCGAATGCCGGTCAGCCCGAAGCCGGTGGATGCCGACCACCTTGGCCGCATCGCCGCCGCCGTCGTCCTCGACATGGACCAGCAGCGCATTTTCCGCCCCCGTGCGCCGCTCGATCCGCAGCACGATGCCGCGCGCTGAACTGTGCCGCAGCGAGTTGGTCAGGCATTCCTGAACCATCCGGTAGGCGGTCGCGGCGACGGCGCCGCGGACATCGGCGAGATCGCCCTTGAGATCGAGCTGGATCATCGGCTGTGTCGCATTGCCCGAGCGCCAGCTGTCGACGAGATCGACAAGGCAGGCCTCCAGCCCGAGTTCCTCGGCGGGCGGATGGCGCAATCGCTTCAGGGTATCCCGGAGGCAGGCCATGATGCGATGGGTGGCTTGCGTGATCATCCGTGCATCCTGCGCGACCTCGGATCTGCTCTGGTCCTGCGCTTGGGCGCTGGCGACCTCGATCGTGTTGGCGAAGGCAAGGATCGCGGCCAGGTTCTGTCCGAACTCGTCGTGCAATTCGCGGGCAAGCACGCGCCGCTCGTCGCTGCGGATTTCCAGCAGGCGTCGGGTCAGTGCGGCGCGCTCTTCCATGGCCTGCGCAAGTCGGTCGCCGAGTTCGCCGACCGCTTGCCCGATCAGGGCAAGGTCCATCGATCGGAAGCGCGGCAGCGATGTCTGGTATTGGCCGCGCGCCATGCGCTGCAGGGCGGCAACGATTTGTTGCGCCGGCGCCAGCGTATGCGCGATCGCCAGCGATGCGAGCAGCGCGATCGCCACCGCCATCAGCAGTGCGAGGTGGATGTTGTCGAGGATGTGCTGCCAGGCCAGCGCGATCGCCGCATTCGGATCGGGGACGGCCGAGACATTGCCTGCGTTGGCGGCGCGCGCACTGATCGGTCGGACGATCGGGGCGTGGTCTCCAAGCAACGTCTGCACGGTGGCTGCGAACCAGCGTGGCGGAGCCTGACCGATCCCCTTGCTCTGGCCGCAGAGCGGATTTTCGAACGCGCCGGCGGGCTCGATCTGGACGCAGATGCCCGGGGAGATCAACCCCATCGTTTCAATGGTGCGCCATTGCGCCGTCGGCAACAGCTGCTCGCGCATTCTGTTGCTGCGCAACAGCAATTCGCGCCAGTAGAGCGCTTCCAGCGCGACCGAGACACGTTCGGCGGAAGCGGCCGTGGCGCGATCGACGCTGCGATGGGCGTCGATTGTCGCCCAGACGATGGCCGCGCCCAGGCACAGGATGACGACGATAAACAGGCGGCCGACAAGCTGAAGGACGAGGCGCATGCGATCACTCCCCAACGTGCGGATGAGCGCAACAGCACCGCTAATTCGCGCCAAATGCAAGCCGGCGAGGCATCGCTCGGGAAATTTTCCCAACCAACCCTGGGCATATGTCTTTGGACGCGGCGGCGGACCGCTGATCTAACCAAACCGACCGATTTTCGTCGCGGGCCGGCCCTGGACGGAACCGCTCTTCGCAGCCAGGGAGCCGACGCAGCATGAGTGCCACGGCCAGCGCCGAAACCGGGTCCCCCGGCACCGATACGTCCGAGCGCGGCGTCCTCCTGTTATGGATGATCTTCACCGGGCTGTCGGTGTTCGCCGTCGTGCTGTTGTGGCGATATGGATTGCTCCATCTGATGGTCAGTTCCGACCGCACCTACATTTCGAGCGTCATTGCCGTCCTCTATTTCGTCACCTGCCTCCATTGCTTCTGGCGGACGCGGGCGATCGCGCGTGAGGGCGAGATCACGCAGCGTTGCCGCGCCATCCTGTCGGCGCCCGGCGGGGCAAGGGGACTGGATGACGCGCGCGCCCTGCCGGGCGGCCTGGTGCCGGATCACATCCGCAATTTGGTGAAAAAGGCGGAGGCGCAAGCGGCGGGGCGTATCGACCAGACGCTGCTGCTGCGCTCGCTCGCCGACCGCCTGCGCGGTTCCAACGGGTTTGGCGCATTCGCGTCCGACACGCTGATGAAGCTCGGGCTGCTCGGCACCATCATCGGTTTCATCATCATGCTGGCGCCGATCGCAACCCTGGACGCAGCTGACAAGGTCGCGATGAAATCCTCGATGGGCCTGATGAGCGACGGCATGGCGGTAGCCATGTACACGACGCTGGCCGGCCTGATCGGCTCCATCCTGGTCCGCATCCAATATTACATGCTCGATGCGGCGACCCAGCGGGTGTTTTCCGATGCCGTCATGCTGACCGAGACGCACGTCACGCCTGCGCTGGAACGCCACCATGATGGATGACTTCGGTCTCTATCCGCGCGAGGAGCCGTTCGACCCGCTCGGCGTAATGCTGTTCAAGGCGCTGCAGGTGATCGCATTCCTGTTCTTTCTGGCGCTGCTGGCGGTTTCGCCGGACGCCAAGGACGGCAAGATCGATTCCAAGGCCGAATTCCTCATCACGATGGACTGGCCGGACAACCATCCTGATGATTTCGATCTGTTCGTGCAGGACCCTGCCGGCAACATCGCCTGGTACCGCCATCGCGAGGCTGGATTCCTCACGCTCGACCGCGACGATCGCGGCGGCGCCAACGATTTCATCGTCGTCAACGGCAAGAAGATCCTGTCGCCGATCCGCGAGGAAATCGTCACGGTGCGGGGCATCGTCTCCGGCGAGTACACCGTCAACGTCTCCCATTTCCAGGCCACGACGGGCCAGCCTGTCGCGGTGAGCGTGAAAGTCCAAAAACTCAATCCGACCGCGCAGGTGATCTTCGACAACAAGCTGACGCTCGACCATACCGGCGAGGAAAAGACCGCGCTGCGCTTCTGGCTCGACGCCGAAGGCAAGGTGGTCGATGTCCAGCAGCGGCCGAAGTCGTTGATGGAGACGTTCCGCAACGTCCGCGCCAACGGTGCGGATCTCGATCCAAAAACCGGCGTCAGGATGCCGCGCCGTGAATAATTTGCAATCGGTCGTCCTCACGCTCTCCATCAGCTACGCGCTGATCGGCGCGCTGCTGCTGATCGTTCTGGTCTATGCGCGCCTGCCGTGGTCGGCCAAGGCGCTTGCCGTGGTGGTGACGAGCGCTTTCTACATCGCGAGCTTTATGGGCGTGCGCGGGCTGCTGGGCTGGGCCAGCGTCGACAGGCTGCCCGCAAGTTTCAAGCTATTGCAGGCCCGTATCGTGGAGCCGCACACCCTGGAGGGCGATCCGGGCTCGATCTATCTCTGGGTCGAGACCCTCGACGACGGCAATCGGCCGAGCGGCGTCCCCCGGGCGTTTCGCATTCCCTACAGCGACAGGCTGGCGGAAAAGACCGACAAGGCGGCGGGCGAGATCGCCGCCGGCCGCCCGCAGGGCGGTCGCGCCGCTGATTTCGGCGATGGCGGCGGCAACGTGCTCCAGGCCGCCCGGGAATACATCACGCCCAGCATGATCCTGGACACGTCGGGCGGCGATCCCTCGACCGGCGGGAGATTGCTCGCGGCGCCCCGCGATGGCGACGGGGTGTCGTTTACGCCACTACTGCCGCCGCGCATGCCGCCGAAGGACCAGCAATAGGCTTCGGCGAGGAGACGCCCGACCGGACCCGATAATCACGGATTATTGACTGACAGATATTGAAATCTGTCAGCGAGACATGCTATATCCACCGCCGGCGCCGGTATCAGGCGTCACCCGGCTCTTAAGGTTTTGAGCCCGGGTGCTTGCAAAGGACTACACTATGACGACCCATCTCATTCATCTGACTGCCCAAATACAGCGCTGGCTCAACCAGAGCGTTGCCCGTCATCTGGCCGCCCAGGCCGAGCGGCTGGAACCGGCGACGAAACATTAACCCGCCAAGGTGATTGCCTAAGGGGGATTAGATGACCACCCGTCCCATCGTTTCGCAGGTGCGCGCATGAACGAAGTCGTGGTTCTGACCCCCGAACGGATTCTGGAAGTAACCGAGGACGTTTTGCGCCGCTACGGGCTCGCCAAGGCCACCGTGGTGGACGTCGCCCGTGCGCTGGATGTCAGCCACGGCAGCGTCTACCGCCATTTCCCCAGCAAGGCCTCGCTGCGCGAGGCGGTGGCCAAGCGCTGGCTCGACCGTCTCAGCGCGCCGCTCCTAAAGATCGCGGAAACTTCCGGCCCGGCGCCGGCGCGGCTGGAGAAGTGGCTGCGCACGATGTTTTCGATCAAGCATAAGCGGCTCGGCGACGATCCCGAGATGTTTGCGACCTACCTGGCGCTGGCCCGCGAGGCCTGCAGGTCCGTGAGCTGCCACAAGGACTGCCTGGTCGATCAGATCGTCCTGATCCTGTCCGACGGCGTGAAGCAGGGTGCGTTCGAGGTCGCCGACGTCAAGGTGACGGCGCGCGCCATTTTCGACGCCACCAGCCGCTTCCACCATCCCGCGCACGCCGAGGAATGGAACGAGCCCGGTGCCCCGGCGCGGATCGACGCGCTGGTGACGCTGCTGCTTAGGGGTTTGGAAGCGCCGCGCAAGCACTGACGATGCTTCTGTAACTGCGCTGTAACAGCAAGCGTTACCGCGAGCCGTGATGGCTGCTTTGGCAGGTCAGAACAATCGTTTATTAATATTTTCGCGCATAGATAGAATGCGATTTGGTATGAGCGTGCCGAGGGCGTTTTGCGGGTCTTCGCGGGTGTACAGGCAATGCGCGGCGTTGCTGCGCTGTCGGTGGTCTGCGGACACGCAGTCAGTGCGCGACCCGATATGGTCGGGTCCGGCCTTGCCGGAGGCGCGCTCACCATTCTGGCAAGCGGCGTCGACATCTTCTTCGTCATCTCCGGCTTCATCATCGCAACCACCGCGGCGGCGCAACGCGACGCGTTGAATTTCGCCTTCAGACGGGCCGTTCGAATTTTTCCGGTCTACTGGCTGGTGTTGCTGGCGGCATTTGTCAGCTCATCCTGGATCGAGCTGGCGCCGGAGGCGCGTCCCGCGCTCGACTTCGGCCTCATCTTCGCGTGGACATATCCGAACTGGTATATCGGCCCCGCCTGGTCGATTGCTTTCGAGCTGCACTTCTACGCGGCGGTTGCGGTCATCCTCGCGATCGCGCCGAGCCGGCTGTTCGAGCTGCTGTTCGCGGGGCTCGGCCTGGTCCTTCTCGCTGTCGTCTTCGGCCTGCAGCTTGGCATCTATTCGCATCCGCTGGTTCTGGAATTCGGTGCCGGCGTCGGCATCGCCTATCTCCTGAGGAACGGCAGATTGCGCTTTTCGCGCCGCAATCTGGCAATTTCCGCAGGCCTGTTCGCGGCCGGCTGGTACTGGATCTTCGTGTTCGGATCGGCCGATCCGCAATTCGCACGCGTGCCGACCTATGGCCTTGCTGCGGGATTGCTGGTCCATGCCGTGGTGGCTGCCGAGATCGAAGGGCTGTCCTTCTCGCCGATCCTGCAATGGTTCGGCAAGATTTCGTATTCGCTGTATATCGTCCATTATCTGGTGGTGAAGTGGATCGCCAATTTTACCGGGCTGTGGCTACTATCGACGGCCGGGACAATCATCGCCAGCATCCTGCTCTCGATCGGTCTCGCCGCTGTCTTGCACATCATCATTGAGGCGCCGATCCTCAATTGGGGCCGCAAGTTCAGTCTGGTGCGGCGCGACCAGCGGACGTCGGATGTCCCGAGACCGGAGGGCGCCGCGCGTATTCCAGCGGCGGCCGAATGAAACGATTCCGGGCGGCAGCTCAACTCAATTGCCTTGCATGAGCCCAGCCCGGAAGTGCGGCGGCATCATCTCGCTTGCCGTATTTGGCAGGGCGCCCCCCACCTGATTGCACGTCACAGACGGCCTGTTGTTTGATATCCCTCAAGGTACGCGCAGGCACGGGCGCGATGATGGATCGGGAGGAAACGTGCGGCTGGCGATCTTTGCCGATATCCATGCCAACCGGCAGGCGTTCAACGCCTGCCTCGCTGTCGCGCGCGCCCGCGGGGCGGAGCGGGTGGTCTGCCTCGGCGACATCGTCGGCTATGGCGCTGATCCGGAATGGGCGGTCGATACGGTGATGGGCCTGGTCGATGACGGCGCCATCGCCGTGATCGGCAACCACGATCACGCCATCAGCACGCCGTCGGAAACCATGAACGCCGTGGCCCAGGTCGCGATCGAATGGACGCGGGGCAGGCTCGGAGCGCCGCAGCGGCGTTTTCTGGCGGAGTTGCCGCTGACCCGGCGCGAAGACGACCGCCTCTATGTGCACTCCGAAGCATCGAACCCGCCGCAATGGCGCTATGTGCGCGATACGCCGGACGCCGCGCGCAGCATCGCGGCCACCGATGCCCATGTCACCTTCTGCGGCCATATTCACCGGCCGGCACTCTATTCGATGTCATCGGCGGCGAAGATGACGAGCTTTATCCCGACGTCAGACGTGCCGGTGCAATTGCTCGGCGGCCGGCGCTGGCTTGCCGTGCTCGGCTCGGTCGGGCAGCCGCGGGACGGCGACCCGGCAGCTTCGTTTGCGATGCTCGATACGACGTCGCGCGAGATCACCTATTGCCGCGTGCCTTACGATGTCGAGGCGGCGGCCGACCGAATCCGCGCCAACGGCCTGCCGCACTGGCTGGCCGATCGCCTGCTCGTGGGGAAATGAGGCAATGGTGAAGCCTTTGATCGAGCAGGGCATTGAACTGGACGGCTTTACGATTGGTGAATGCGTCCACCACGGCGGCATGGCGACGCTGTGGACGGTGACGCATCCCGGCATCGCCGTGCCGCTGTTGATGAAGGTCCCGCGGGTTGCCGAGGGCGAGGACCCGGGGGCCATCGTCAGCTTCGAGATGGAGCAGATGATCGTGCCGCGGCTGGCGGGCCCGCATGTGCCGGGCTGTTTCGGCACCGGCGATTTCGACCGGCAGCCCTACGTCGTGATGGAGCGCATCCCCGGCAAGACGCTGTACAGCCGGATCGACCAATTGCCGATTCCTTACGAAGAGGCGAGGGTGATCGGCGGGCAAATCGCCACCGCGCTGGCCGATCTGCACCGGCAGAACGTCATTCACCACGACGTCAAGCCGAGCAGCATCATGTTTCGGCCCTCAGGCGAATGCGTGCTGATCGATTTCGGCCTGTCGCATCACAACCAGTTGCCGGATTTGCTGCAGGAAGAATTCCGTCTGCCCTTCGGCACCGCGCCCTATATGGCGCCGGAGCGTTTGCTCGGCGTCCGCGACGATCCGCGCAGCGACCTGTTTTCGCTGGGCGTGCTGCTGTATTTCTTCACCACCGGCGAGCGGCCGTTCGGCGAGAGCGAAACGTTGCGCGGCATGCGCCGGCGGCTGTGGCGCGATCCCTATCCGCCGCGCAAGCTTAAGCTGGATTATCCGCCATGGCTGCAGGAAATCGTGCTGCGGTGTCTCGAGATCGAGCCGGTGTGGCGTCATCCGACGGCTTCGCAACTGGCGTTCGAACTGGCGCATCCCGAACAGGTCAAGCTGACGGCGCGCTCGGAGCGGCTCAAGCGCGATCCGCTCTCCACGGTGTGGCGCCGCCGCTTCAATCGCGACCTGACGCAGCCGAAGCCGAAATCCGATGTCGCGGCTCAACTGGCTTCGGGGCCGATCGTGGTCGTTGCGCTCGATACCGAGGAGGGGTCGGGAACGCTCAACGAATGCCTGCGCCGGACCGTCGCGCAGCTACTTCAGACATTGCCGTCGGCGCGGCTCGCCTGCCTGAACGTGCTCAGGCTCGGGCGCGTCACCATCGACCGGACGCTCGACGAGCAGGGCAACAACAAGCATATCGATCGCCTGGTCGCGCTGCGGCACTGGGCGCAGCCGCTGGAGCTCGACGAAAGCCGGCTCACGGTGCACGTGCTGGAGGCGGTCGATCCCGCCGCCGCGATCCTGGAATTCACCAGGGTCAATCATGTCGATCACATCGTGATCGGCGCGCGGCAGAATTCGATGCTGCGCTCGCTGCTGGGCAGCGTGTCAGCCAAGGTCGCGGCGGAAGCCGCCTGCACCGTGACGGTGGTGCGGCCGCCACGGCTGGCGGTGATGCCGGCGAAGCAAGGTGTTCACGGCTAGCTAAGCGGCCGTGCGCTCACTCGAGCGGTTGGACCGGCGGCGCCTTTGATCGCGGCGGGTTCGGCACCGGATAACTGGTGGCGCGGCTGTTCCGTTCGGCCTGTCCGGCGGAACTGGGCGCGGCGCCGACGGCTTCAGCCCTGGCGCCCCCCACGTTGTTCTTTGAGGACTGCCTGCGGTGCCGCGACGACCGCGAGCCTTCCAGTCCCCAGGACCGCGAGATCGAAGGCCCGGCCGAATAGCCGACGAAGGCTCCGGCGACGGCGCCGACCGGGCCCAGCACGACGGCGCCGGCTACCGCGCCCAGTGCGGCATCGCCTGCGCGCTGCGCCAGCACAGAGGAGGGCAGGAGTACCAGGAGCAATGCGGCGATGCTGTAGGCCTTGATCATATTTCCGTCCCATCCGTGGAAGACCGAATGCTGATCTGCCTTTATGGCGAGATGCGTGACGCTTTGTGGCCGGAGCGTGGAGCTTTCAGGTTCCATAGCTCGCGGCCCTTTGGTGTGACCTTGCTACCCGCTCGTTACGGCGCGCGGGAGGAGCAGTCCGCGTCAGACTGCTTCGCCGCGCGCCAGCGCTGCCGCGTGACGGATCGCGGAAATGTTGGCTTTGTAGGCCTCCAATGTGCCGCCCTTGAACACCGCCGAGCCCGCGACGAGCGCATTGGCGCCCGCGGCAGCCAACTGGCCGGCAACGTCGGGGCCCACGCCGCCATCGACCTCGATGTCGATCGGACGTCCCGCCGTCATCGCCCTGATATCGCTGATCTTGCCGAGCGCCGATTTGATGAAGGCCTGCCCACCGAAGCCGGGATTGACCGACATCACCAGCACCAAATCGATCAGGTCGATAACATATTCGATCGCACTCGCCGGCGTGCCGGGATTGAGCGAGACGCCGGCCTTCTTGCCGAGCGCGCGGATCGCCTGCAGCGAGCGATGCAGATGCGGGCCGGCCTCGGCATGGACGGTGATGTGGTCGCAGCCGGCTTTTGCAAACGCCTCCAGATAAGGGTCGCAGGGCGAGATCATCAGGTGCGCGTCAAAGATCTTCTTCGTGTGCGGGCGCATCGCCTTGATGACGTCGGGGCCGTAGGAAATGTTGGGCACGAAATGCCCGTCCATCACGTCAAGATGGATCCAGTCGGCGCCGGCCGCGTCCACGGCGCGGACTTCTTCGCCCAGCTTGGCGAAATCCGCCGCCAGGATCGACGGCGCGATGACCAGGGGACGCGACGCAAATTGCTGAGACATGTGCGTTTCCCAAATCTCTTCGAAGGGGCGGAACGGCCCCGCGTAACATGGGGGAGGGCCGGGGGCAATGCGACCGCCAAGCTCTCCTGTGGGCGGGAAAAATCTGCCGGAGCGGGCAGCTATTGCCGGGCTGCCGGATCGGAACGAATGCGGGAAGGCCTGGTTTTATTGGGTTTTCTGCATGGCACGGCGCTTGCTGAGAAACAGGCACACGAACGATCTGTCGGCCGCTCTCCACGCGGCCTCGTTGGAGTTCCGCCATGTTCTTTGCTCTGGGCGCTGCGTCATCGGCCATCGATGCCCTCAAGGCGCTGACATCGTCGAAATCGTCGTCCGCGCAAACCACCGGCGTCAGCCAGAACGCCACGAGCCCGTTCGATCTGATGTCCTCGACTTCGTCGGCTTCGGTCGGCTCGGGCACGGGTTCCGGATCCGGCGGCGGCTGTTCGCAGATTTCACCGGAAACCATGAGCGCGCTGCTCGACGCGCAAAGCCAGTCCCCGGCCGGATCGACCACGGCTTCCAAGAGCCGCTCCGCCGCGCTGAAGGATCTGTTCGGGCAGATCGATGGCGACGGCGACGGCAAGATCAGCAAGTCGGAATTTGAAGAGGCGCTCGGCGCCGGCGGCACCAACCTCGCGAACGCAGACAGCGTGTTCGGCAAGCTCGACAAGGACGGCGACGGCTCGGTCAGCCTCAAGGAACTGGCGTCGGCGCTGAAGGGCGGCAAGGGTCATGGTCATCATGCAGCCAGCACCTCCAGCGATTCCGACGGATCGAATTCCGACCCATTCGCGCAGGCCCTGCAGGGCGCTTCCACCACATCCGTCACCAACAGCGACGGCTCGGTGACGACGTCGCTCACCTATGCGGACGGATCCAAGGTGACCATGACGTCGGCCGCGAGCGGAAGCTCGTCGAGCGCCGCAACGTCATCCTACAATTTCATCGAGCAGATGATCCAGCGGCAGGCCCAGCAGATTTCATCGGCCGCCACTTCATCGCTCTCGGTGAGCGTCTGAACGGGAGACCCGGCGAGATCCCTTCGGACCGCGGTAGTTCATAGCCTTGAGCATGGTCTCCCGGGCAAACACTTCGCGTTTGTCCCGAGGGAAAACCGGTCCCCACTTTTCCGGACCATGCTCTAGCCGAAGCGATCGCCCCACGCCGGTAGCGCGCCCGGAAAGGGTAGCGCGGTCGCACTATGGACGCCGCGCGCAATCGCGCGTGCAACCGTGTTGGCGGCCACCATGCCGAGTTCGGTGAGGCCGGACCGCGGATCGACCGGCTTCTTGCCCGTCGCAGCGGCATACACCACGTCGCCATCCGTCGTGGCATGGACGGGATAGATGGCGCGCGCCATGCCGGTGTGCGCGATCATCGCCAGCCGCTTGGCCTGCGCTTTCGTCAGTATGGCGTCCGTGACCACGACCACCAGCGTGGTGTTTTCCGAAGACGCCGCAGCCGGGCCGCCCTTGAGGCGTGCGCTCAGCAGGTCCGGCGTGAACGCGGGCGGCAACCCGCGCCCGCCAAATTCGTTGGCGGTTTCGAACGGCGCCGCCCAGAACCATGGGCCGTCGCCGACCGTCACGCTGCCGACGGCGTTGACGACGGCGAGCGCCGCGACCATGACGCCGCCCTCGGTCCGCGCGGAAGCCGAGCCAAGGCCGCCCTTGAAATTGGCGGTCGTCGCGCCGAGGCCGGCTCCGACGCTGCCCAGCGCGAAATCATCGCCCGCGGCACATGCTGCGGCGTAGCCGAGATCGCGATAGGGCGGGAAGCGTCCCCATGCCTTGTTGCCGCCGTTGAGCAGATCGAAGCAGATCGCGCCGGGAACGATCGGAATGACCGCCTCGCGGATTCTCAAACCGCGGCCCTGTTCGGCAAGCCAGGCCTGTATGCCGCCGGCGGCATCCAGTCCGAGCGCCGAGCCGCCGGAAAGCGCGATGGCGTCGATCGCCTCGACGGTACTCTCGGGTTTGAGCATCGCGTCATCACGCGTGCCGGGGCCGCCGCCGCGCACGTCGATCGACGCGACCGCAGGGGAATCGAAAATGATCGCGGTGACGCCGGAGGCGATGGCCGCATCATGGGCGTGGCCGACGCGAACGCCGGCAATATCGGTGAGCAGATTTTTCAAGCGTCGGTCCGTGGGGTTGCATCCGCCTCGGCGGTTCATCCACGGATATATCAGCCGCCGGGAATGCTTCAACTGGCAAGCGCGAGCCGGATCATCCGGGCAAGCTCGGATTTGCGATAGGGCTTTGCGAGCAGCAGCACGCCGGAATCCAGCCGGCCATGATGGACGATGGCGTTCTCGGTATACCCTGATGTGAACAGGGTCTTGAGGTCCGGCCGCCGCTTCAGCGCCTCGTCGACGAGCTGGCGGCCATTCATGGGAGCCGGCATGATCACGTCGGTGAAAAGCAGGTCGATGGTGGGGACATGGTAGATGATCTGCAGGGCGTCGGAGGCGTTGGCCGCCTCCAGCGTGGTGTAGCCCAGGCTCTCGATCTGGGTCATGACGTAGCGGCGCACCAGTGAATCGTCCTCGACGACGAGGATCGTTTCATTGCCGCCTTCGATGTTCGCCGAGACCTGCGCTTCCGCGGCGGTCTGCTGCAATCCGGTCGCCCGCGGCAGGTAGATCTTGACGGAGGTGCCGTGGCCTTCCTCGCTGTAGATCTTGATGTGTCCGCCCGACTGCTTGACGAAGCCGAACACCATGCTGAGGCCGAGGCCGGTGCCCCGGCCGACCTCCTTGGTCGTGAAAAAGGGTTCGAATACCCGTTCGAGCAGCGCGGGCGGGATTCCGGAGCCGGTGTCGCTGACCGCGATCATCACGTAATTGCCGACCGCGACCTCGCTGTGCAGGCTCGCGTAGTTTTCGTCGAGAAAAACGTTGCTGGTCTCGAGCGCCAGCTTGCCGCCATTGGGCATGGCGTCGCGCGCGTTGATTGCCAGATTGAGCACGGCGGTGGCGAGCTGGTTCGGATCGGCCAGCGCTGTCCACGCATCCTCGGCCAGAAGCGGCGTGATTTCGATGTGTTCGCCAAGTGTAGGATGCAGCAGCTTTGCCGCCTCCAGCACCAGCGCATTGACGTCGACTTCGAGCGGCTGCAGCGGCTGTTTGCGGGCAAAGGCCAGCAGATGCTTGGTCAGGTTGGCGCCGCGTTCGGCGGCTTCGTCGATCAGCTTGGCGACGGCGGCGAGCTGGGGCTGATCGGCAACGGCTTCTTCCAGGATGCCGATCGTGCCCGTGATCACGGTCAGGATGTTGTTGAAGTCGTGCGCGACGCCACCCGTGAGCTGGCCGACTGCATCCATCTTCTGCACGTGCCGCAGTTGGGCTTCAGCGGCCTGCTTTTCCGTCAGGTCTCGGCCGATGAAGAAGTGGCGTCGGACCGGCTCCGACCACGTCCCGGTCCAGTTCAGCGCCACCGCCTTGCCTTCCTTGTCGATATAGCGCGTCTCGAAATTGCGCTTGCTCTGTCCTCGTCGCGCCGCCCGCATCTCCTTGCGTGTGTTTTCGAGATCGTCGGGATGGATGAACTCCACTGCGCTGTGTTCGATCATGTCCGCCGGCTGATAGCCGAGAATTGAAGTGACACTCGGGCTGACCTGGATGAAGTTCCCGGCGGTGTCGGTCACCAGAATGAGATCGTTCGAGGTATCGAAAATACGCCGGCGTTCTTCCATTTCCCGGCTAAGCGCTTTCTGTGTCCGCTTGCTTTCGGTGATGTCGCGCGCGGCCTTGGAGATGCCGACGATCTTGCCGGAGGCGGTGCGGATCGGAGAGATGCTCAGCGAAACATCGATGCTGCGGCCGTCCTTGTGCACGCGCGCGGTTTCGTAAAGTTCGATCGGCTCGCCGCGGTCGATCCGCTCGACGACTTTGCTGATCTCCGTGCGCCGGTCCGGCGGGACGATGATGTTGATGCTCTTGCCGATCGCTTCCGCCGCCGTGAAGCCGAACAGGCGTTCGGCGGCGCCGTTCCAGCCGGTAATGGTGCCATCAAGCAATTTGGTGATGATGGCGTCGTTGGACGATTCCACGACCGCGCTGAACAGGCCTTCGCGCTCGGTGCGCAGACGTCGCTCGGAGGCGGCTTCCCGGCGGACCACTCCGAGCAGGCGAGCCAGCTTGGCCTGCAGGCCGACATTGTCGACCAGCAGCACGGCGAGCACGATGCTCGCGGCAGAAAGGCCGTAGATGCGGCCGAGATAGAACCCGAGATCGAATCTCGCCACGTTCAGGATCGCCGACAGGGCGATGTCGAACAGCCAGGCGCACATCACCACCATCAGCCAGACGTCGAGGACGAAGTGCGGCCTGCGAAGCCACAGCACCACCAATGCAGCCAGGCTGAGGCACCATACGGTCGAGACCACCCCAAGCATGATGGGTGTGTAATGGCCACTGCCCAGCAGGATCGGCAGACGGTCGTGCTGGGCGGTGACGATCCAGGTGAACGCGGCCATCGCGGCGCTGACCGCAACGATGCTCGCAACGACGGCCGCGCCGGTCGAACCTTGTATCTTCGGCTCGTTGTCCCTCGCCTTCAGCAAGGCGTAGCCGAGGACGAGCAGCGGAAATCCGCCGTGCCAGATCATGTAGAGCCAGACGGTGGTCTGCGTTCCCGCGCCGAGCAATCCGCCAGGCGCGAACAGTCCGGGAAAGGTCAGCGCATGGATGATGGCCGCCAGCGCCGTGAACAAATATCCGCTGGCGAGCAACAGCATCGCCCGCGAACGGGAAATCGCAAACTGCGAAAACAGCAGGACGGCGGTGATCAGGTCGTTGATGGCGAGCGCGGACTGATAGCTCGCAACGAATGCCGGGATGGGGGTGAGCGGCACGCCGGCAAATGGCACGGCGCAGGCGAACAGCACCGCCGAGACGCCGACCACGGCGAGCGCGGCCATGCGATCGCCGCGCGTCGCCGGCATGTTCGAAAGAAAGATGTTGCGCTCGTCACCCATTGTCGTCTCCGGCAAACTGGCAACGAACGCGCCATGGCGATAGCTTCAAAATGGCAATAGCCTCGAACATTCGAAAACTAATGCATTCAGCGCGGCCGGACATTCAGCCGAAAGTCGGACACCACCGGGATTGACGCCACTGGAATCGCTGCACACCAACGCTACGCCAGTGTTGCCTCGGCGGGAATCAACTCAGGGTCACATAGTACTGGCGAAGCCAGGCCGGGAACCCGATCGGAATGACCGCGCTGGGTTTTCTGTCCGAAAGGCCTGAACTCTCCGACGTCGTGTGCCTGCAGAAGCCGTTTCGTCCGCCGGATCTGATGCGCGCGATCGAGGCGGCGCAGGGTTCGCTCCGGCAATCGGCCGATGCCGCAGCGACGGCGCGATAGTTCTTATCCATCGCCGGTCCGTCAAGCGCTGCGGTTACCGCTCGGCGCGCCGCAGGCCATTGCCGTCGACGGCGGCCTCGAGCAGCGAAACCGGATCGGCGGCAAACTGCCGTCGCGGCAGGGGGACTGACAGGCAGCAAATGAGTCCCTCCGGGCGCCAGTCGAATTCAGCCTGGCCGCCGAGCTGCGACTCGATGCTGGCGATCACGCTTCTGGTTCCGAAGCCCCGCGATACCGGCTTCTCGACCTGCGGCCCGCCGGTCTCTACCCAGATGATCTTGAGAAGGCCGGCCTGGTCTTCCCAATTCACCGACAGCCGGCCCGACAGCGCCGACAGGGCGCCGTACTTCGCCGAATTGGTGACGAGTTCGTGCAGCGCCAGCGCAACCGTCTGAGCCGTCGCCGGCTCGAGTTGGACCTCCGGACCGGACAAGCCGATCTGTTCGCCGGTGGAATAGGGCGCCAGTTCCTCGTGGATCAGTTTTCTTATCTCCGCGCCTTGCCAGCTCGACAGCGAAAGCACGGTGTGCACCCGCGCCAGCGCGTTGATCCGTCCTTCGACCGAACGGATATAGGTTTTCACGTTCTCGCCGCGCGTCAGCCGGACGATGGATTGCGCCAGCGCCAGCGCGTTCTTGGCACGGTGATCGACCTCCCGCGCCAGCAGGTTCTGCCGTTCCTCGGCCTGTTTGCGCTCGGTGATATCGACGGTGACGCCGCTGACGCGGATGACACGGCCGCCCTTGTCGGCGCTCGCCGCCGCCGTTCCCGCGCACCAGCGTACCTCGCCATTCGGCCGGACGATGCGGAATTCCGCTTCGTATGATTTCGCGCCCCGGGCGAAGCTCGCCCACGCCTCGTGCAATTCATGAACGTCGTCGGGATGAAACAGCGCCTGGATATTGGCGGGTGTCAGTTCGAACTTGCCGGGATCGAGGCCGAGTATCTGATACTGGCCTTCGTCCCACATCCAGTCGCCATTGACCCAGTCCCAGTCCCAGGACCCCATCTTGCCCGCGGCAATCGCGAGGCTGCGGCGCTGTTCGCTTTCCAGCAGTCTCGTGTGCGATTCCTCCAGTTCGGCGGTGCGGGCGCGAACGCGATCTTCGAGCTCGACGTTGAGGCGTTCGAGCTGGCGCGTCTTGCGATAGAGTTCTGCAAACACCTTGATCTTGGCGCGCAACACCTCCGGTACGACGGGCACCGGAACATAGTCGACCGCGCCCATCTCATAGCCGCGTAGCCGGTCGATGTCGCTGACCTGTATGGCGGAGATGAATATCATCGCCGTCTTCTGGAAGCGGGGATGTTCGCGGATCATCGCGGCCAGTTCGAACCCGTCCAGTTCCGGCATGCAGACATCGACCAGGATGATCGCGACGTCGTTCTTGAGCAGGAACTCAAGCGCTTCGCGCCCGGACGAAGCCTTGACCAGGTTCTCGCCGAGTTCCTTCAGGATGACTTCATAGGCGAGCAGCTTCGCCGGCTGATCGTCCACCAGAAGAATGTTTACCTTGTCTTGGTCCATCATCAGTTTACGCCGATCAGCGGTGTAACCACATTCGGATAGCGAGCAGCAACTGCTCGGTATTGACGGGCTTGGCGAGATAGTCCGAAGCGCCGGCTTCGAGACATTTCTCGCGGTCACCCTTCATCGCCTTGGCGGTCAGCGCAATGATCGGAAGGCGGCCAAACGACGGGTTTTGCCTGATAACGCCGATGGTCTGATAGCCGTCCATCTGCGGCATCATGATATCCATCAGCACGATTGCGATATTCGGATTGGATTCGACCAGTGCAATGGCTTCATTGCCGGTCGTAGCTGTCAGCACCTTCATGCCGCGTCGTTCGAGCACACTTGATAGCGCGAAGATGTTGCGGGCGTCGTCGTCCACCAGAAGTGCGGTTTTGCCAACGAGATCCTCATCGGAACTATTGAGCTTTTCGAGCATTCTCTGCTTCTCGGCTGGCAATTCCGTGATCACACGGTGCAAAAACAAAGACGTTTCGTCGAGCAGGCGTTCCGGCGACTCGACGCCTTTCACCACGATGCTCCTCGCCATGGTGTGAAGTTCCGCATCTTCCTCGGCTGAAAGTTCCCGCCCCGTGAACACCACGACCGGAACGTTCGACAGCGTTTCGTCGTTGCGAATCCGGTCGAGCACCTCGAAGCCGCTCATATCAGGCAGCCGCAGATCCAGTACGACGCAATCGCATGGCTGATCGCGCAGCGTCGACAACGCGCCGGCGCCGGTGTTTGACGTGACGATCTCGATGTCGTCGTGCCCCAGCAATTCGGTGATGCTCATCTGTTCGGCGGCGTTGTCTTCCACGATCAGAAGGCGCTTGCGGCGCGGCTTGGCGTATTCCTTGATCTGCGCCAGCGCCGCGCCGACGCCTTCCGTCGTCGTCGGCTTGTTGACAAAGGAGAATGCGCCGCGCGCCAGCGCATGCTGACGGTCTTCGTCGAGCGTGATGATCTGCACCGGAATGTGCCGCGTCAGCGGATTGTGCTTGAGCTGGCTCAGCACGCTCCAGCCCAGCATGTCCGGCAGGAACACGTCGAGCGAAACCGCGGTGGGCTGGAACTGCTTGGCGAGTTCGAGCGCCTCCGTGCCACGGCCGGCGACCAGCACCTTGAAGCCCTTGTCGTGCGCCAGATCGATCAGCACCCGCGCATAATGCGCATCGTCCTCGACGATCAGGAGGATGGTATCTCCGGGGGCGAGGTCGAGGCGGTCGTCCGGCAACTGCTCGACGACCCGCTCCTGGGTCGCCGCAACCTGCAGCGCCGGTGCCTGCGCGAAGGACGACGGGGCAGGGATGCGCGGCGCGACCGTGGGGCCGGAATATTTCAGCGGCAGGTAAAGCACGAAAGTAGAGCCCTTGCCGGGCGCGCTGCGCAAATGAATTTCGCCGCCGAGCAGGCTTGCGAGTTCGCGGCTGATGGCGAGGCCAAGGCCGGTGCCGCCGTATTTGCGGCTGGTGCCGGCGTCCGCCTGCTGGAACGCCTCGAAGATCAGTTTCTGTTTCTCCAAGGGAATGCCGATGCCGGTGTCCGTCACCTCGAAGGCGACGACGGCGGGCGCGTGATTGAGGATCGGGTGGTCGGAGCTCCAGCCGCCGACGGCGGCCGACACGTTCAGCTTCACGCCGCCCTCCGCGGTGAACTTGAACGCGTTCGACAGCAGGTTCTTCAGAACCTGCTGCAGCCGTTTGGAGTCGGTCACCATGCTGCGGGCGAGGTTCTCGTCGACATCGATATTGAACGAGAGATGGCGGTTATCGGCCTCGTGCCTGAACGGTCGTCCGACGGTCTCCAGGAGGCTCGATGTCAGGATCTCCTCGGCATCGACGGTCACGGTGCCGGATTCGATCTTCGACAGGTCGAGAATGTCGCTGATCAGGTTGAGCAGGTCGGTGCCGGCGCCGTGGATCGTGCGGGCGAATTCGACCTGCTTGGCGGAAAGATTGCCGTCCGGATTTTCGGTGAGCTGCTGGCCGAGGATCAGGATGCTGTTGAGCGGCGTGCGCAGCTCATGCGACATGTTGGCGAGGAATTCGGACTTGTACTTCGAGGTCAGCGAGAGCTCGGTCGCCTTTTCCTCGAGCGCGCGGCGGGCCTGTTCGATTTCCTGGTTCTTTCTTTCCACCTCGACGTTGCGCTCGGCAAGCTGCTGGGCCTTCTGTTCGAGCTGGTCGTTGGTCTGCTGCAATTCCTTTTGCTGCGTCTGCAGTTCGCCGGCGAGCTGCTGGGATTGCTTCAACAGCCCCTCGGTCTGCATCGTGGCCTCGATGGAGTTGAGCACGATGCCGATGCTGTCCGTGAGCTGTTCGAGGAACGTCATTTGCGAGGTCGTGAACGAAGAGATCGAAGACAGCTCGATCACCGCCTTGACCTGGTTCTCGAACAGAACCGGGAGCACGACGAGGTTTTTCGGAATGACCCGCAGCAGCGCCGAATTAATCGGAACCGCATCACCGGGGATGTCCGACACCAGGCGCGGACGCTTGTCCATGGCGCATTGCCCGATCAGGCCTTCGCCGAATTGAACGGCTTGCGGGTGCGGGTTGGCGTTGTCTCCGGCATAGGCGGAGAGCAGACGCAATTGCGGATTCTCGGCGCCCTCCGTCTGGTAGATCACGCCGACATGCGCGTTGACCAGCGGCGCCAGTTCGGTCAGCAGCAGCCGGCCGACGGTGGTGAGGTCGCGCTGGCCCTGCAGCATGTTGGTGAACCTGGCGAGGTTGGTCTTCAGCCAGTCCTGCTCGGTATTCACCTGCGTGGTGAGGCGGAGGTTGCCGATCATCGTGTTGATGTTGTCTTTGAGTTCGGCCACTTCGCCGCGGGCATCGACCTGGATCGAGCGGGTCAGGTCGCCCTTGGTCACCGCGGTCGCGACCTCGGCGATGGCGCGCACCTGCGAGGTCAGGTTGGCGGCGAGCAGGTTGACGTTGCCGGTGAGGTCCTTCCAGGTGCCGGCGGCGCCGGGCACGTTGGCCTGGCCGCCGAGCCGCCCCTCGACGCCGACCTCGCGCGCCACGCTGGTGACCTGGTCGGCGAAGGTCGCGAGCGTCTCGGTCATGTTGTTGATGGTATCGGCAAGGGCCGCCACTTCGCCTTTCGATTTCACCGTCAGGTTCTGCTTCAGGTCGCCGTCGGCGACCGCGGTCACGACCTTGACGATGCCGCGCACCTGTTCGGTCAGGTTGGCGGCCATGAAGTTCACGGTGTCGGTGAGGTCCTTCCAGGTGCCGGCGACGCCGGGGACCTGCGCCTGACCGCCGAGCTTGCCCTCGGTGCCGACTTCGCGCGCGACGCGCGTCACTTCGCCGGCAAAGGCGTTGAGCTGATCGACCATCGTGTTGATGGTGTTCTTCAGTTCGAGGATTTCGCCCTTCACGTCGACCGTGATCTTGCGCGACAGGTCGCCGCGGGCCACGGCCGTCGTAACTTCGGCGATGTTGCGGACCTGCGTGGTGAGGTTGGCCGCCAGCAGGTTGACGTTGTCCGTGAGGTCCTTCCAGGTGCCGCCGACGCCGGGCACCACGGCCTGTCCGCCGAGCCGTCCCTCGGTGCCGACCTCGCGCGCCACGCGCGTTACTTCGGCGGCAAACGAGCGAAGCTGCTCGACCATCGTATTGAGGGTGTCTTTCAGCAGCAGGATTTCACCGCGTACGTCGACCGTGATCTTTTTCGACAGGTCGCCGCCGGCGATTGCGGTAGCTACTTCGGCGATGTTGCGGACCTGCGCGGTCAGGTTGGAGGCCATGAAGTTGACGTTGTCGGTGAGGTCCTTCCAGGTGCCGGCCACTTCAGGCACCTGGGCCTGGCCGCCGAGTTTTCCTTCGGTGCCGACCTCGCGCGCCACGCGGGTGACTTCGGAGGCGAAGGCGTTGAGCTGGTCCACCATCGTGTTGACGGTGTTCTTCAGTTCCAGAATCTCGCCCTTGACGTCGACCGTGATCTTCTTCGACAGGTCGCCCTTCGCCACCGCCGTGGTCACCTCGGCGATGTTGCGGACCTGGCCGGTCAGATTGCCCGCCATCGAGTTGACGTTGTCGGTAAGGTCCTTCCAGGTGCCGGCGACGCCGGGCACGTTGGCCTGACCGCCCAACCGCCCTTCGGTGCCGACCTCGCGCGCCACGCGGGTCACTTCGCCCGCGAAGCGGTTGAGCTGGTCGACCATCGTGTTCAGCGTTTCCTTGAGCTGCAGGATTTCGCCCTTCACGTCGACCGTGATTTTTCGCGAAAGGTCGCCGCCGGCGATCGCGGTCGCGACCTCGGCGATGTTGCGGACTTGCGCCGTCAGATTGCCGGCCATCGAGTTCACGCTGTCGGTGAGATCCTTCCAGGTGCCGGCAACGCCGGGCACTTCGGCCTGACCGCCGAGCTTGCCGTCGGTGCCGACCTCGCGCGCCACGCGGGTCACTTCGCCGGCGAATGCATTGAGCTGGTCGACCATCGTGTTGAGCGTTTCCTTCAACTGAAGGATTTCGCCCGAGACGTTGACGGTGATCTTCTTCGACAGGTCGCCCTTCGCCACGGCGGTCGCGACTTCGGCGATGTTGCGGACCTGAGCGGTGAGGTTGCCGGCCATCGAATTGACGTTGTCGGTGAGGTCCTTCCAGGTGCCGGCGACGCCGCGCACGTTGGCCTGGCCGCCGAGCTTGCCTTCGGTGCCGACCTCGCGCGCCACGCGGGTCACTTCGCCGGCGAACGCGTTGAGCTGGTCTACCATCGTGTTGATGGTGTCCTTCAGCTCCAGAATTTCGCCGCGCACGTCGACCGTGATCTTCTTCGACAGGTCGCCGTTGGCGACCGCGGTCGTGACCTCGGCGATGTTGCGGACCTGCGCCGTCAGATTGCTCGCCATCGAGTTGACGCTCTCGGTGAGATCCTTCCAGGTGCCGGCGACGCCGAGCACGTTGGCCTGACCGCCGAGTCGTCCCTCGGTGCCGACCTCGCGCGCGACGCGGGTCACTTCGCCCGCGAAGGCGTTGAGCTGGTCGACCATCGTGTTGAGCGTTTCCTTCAACTGCAGGATTTCGCCCGAGACGTTCACCGTGATCTTCTTGGAGAGGTCGCCGCCGGCAATCGCGGTCGCGACGTCGGCGATGTTGCGGACCTGCGCCGTCAAATTGGACGCCATGAAGTTGACGTTGTCGGTGAGATCCTTCCAGGTGCCGGCGACGCCGGGGACCTGGGCCTGACCGCCGAGCTTGCCCTCGGTGCCGACTTCGCGGGCGACGCGTGTCACTTCCGAGGCGAACGAGTTGAGCTGGTCGACCATCGTGTTGATGGTGTCTTTCAATTCGAGAATTTCACCGCGGACGTCCACCGTGATCTTGCGCGAGAGGTCGCCGCGCGCGACCGCCGTGGTGACGTTGGCGATGTTGCGGACCTGTGCGGTGAGGTTGCCGCACATCGCGTTCACGGAGTTGGTCAGATCCTTCCAGGTGCCGGCGACGCCGGGGACGATGGCCTGGCCGCCGAGCTTGCCGTCGGTGCCGACCTCGCGCGCGACGCGCGTCACTTCGGAGGCGAACGATCGAAGCTGATCCACCATCGTGTTGATGGCTTCCTTGAGCTGCAGGATCTCGCCGCGGACGTCGACCGTGATCTTCTTCGACAGGTCGCCATTGGCCACCGCGATGGTGACCTCGGCGATGTTGCGGACCTGGCCGGTCAGGTTGTTGGCCATCGAGTTGACGCTCTCGGTGAGGTCCTTCCAGACGCCGGTCACTTCCGGCACCTGGGCCTGGCCGCCGAGCTTGCCCTCGGTGCCGACCTCGCGCGCCACGCGCGTCACTTCCGAGGTGAACACCGAAAGCTGCTTGATCATTGTGTTGACGATGTTGGCCGACTGCAGGAATTCGCCGCCAAGTGGGCGGCCGTCGACATCGAGTTGCACGGTCTGCAGCAGGTTGCCCTGGGCCACGGCGGCGACGGCGCGCGTGACTTCGCGGGTCGGCCACAGCAGGTCGTCGATCAGCGTGTTGACGGAGCCTTCCATGTCCGCCCACGAGCCGCTCGACAGGTCGAACTTGACGCGCTGCCTTGTCTTGCCTTCGCGGCCGACGACCTGGCCGACGTGCTCGAGTTGCTGCGCCATTCGCTGGTTGGCGGCGACGATTTCGTTGAAGGTGTCGGCGATCTTGCCCTCGATGCCGAGGTGATCGCCGGTCATCCGTACCGAGAAATCGCCCGCGCGCATCGCCTGCAAGGCGTGAAGCAGGTCCTGCATCGGATCGGAGGTGCCGTTGGTGGTAGGTGGTTTGGGGGTGGCGACCCGGCGAACGGAGGGTGATGCTCCAGAGAAGGTCACTCATGGGGTTTCCTCGGCCAGTTCGCGCGCAAATCAGTTGGGCCGAAATGCGATTTCACAGATAGAACCGTTGCCCCTCCTGCAGATCAAGCCGGAATAACGGTTAAGGTCGAGCAATCAATGACATGGAACTCAGCCCGATCTGCACAATTCGGCTGGAACCCAATAGTTCCCGCACACCCAAAATTATCTGGAACTCAAAATGAAAACGCCCCGGCAAGCCGGGGCGTTGGACGTTTTAATGAAGGGATCAAGACCCCTTTGGATTGATCTCGGTGTAGTTGCCCTTGGCGTCCCACTTGTAGACGACGTAGTCGATCACCTTGATGTCGCCCTTGGCATCGAAGGAAAGCTTACCGATCACCGTATCCCACGCACCGCCCTTGATGGTGTCCATGACCTTCTTCGGGTCGGTGGTCTTCGCTTTTGCCACCGCCTGCGACCAGACCTGCATCGCGGCATAGGTGTAGAGGGTGTAGCCTTCGGGATCGATATTCTTGGCCTTGAAGCGGTCGACGATCGCTTTCGCGGTCGGCTTGTTGCGCGGATCGGGACCGAAGGTGAACAGCGTGCCTTCGCCGGCGGGTCCGGTGATAGAAGCGAACTCCTTGTCGGCCAGTGCGTCGCCGGCCATCAGCACGGTTTTCAGACCCTGATCGCGCATCTGCCGCAGGATCAATCCCGACTCCTGATGATAGCCGCCGACATAGACCAGATCGATGTTGTCGCGCTTCAAGCGCGAAACGATGGCGTTAAAATCCTTGTCGCCCTTGTTGTAGGATTCGAACATCTTTTCGGTGAAGCCGGCCTTGTTCAGCGCTTTCTTGGTTTCGTCGGCAAGCCCCTTGCCGTAGGTGGTCTTGTCATTGAGGATGGCGACGTTCTTGCCTTTGTAATTTTTCAGGATGTACTCGGCGGCAACCAGGCCTTGCTGATCGTCGCGGCCGCAGACGCGCGCCACGTTCCAGAGCTTGCGCTCCGTGAACAGCGGGTTGGTCGAGGCCGGCGTAATCTGCAGCACGTTGCCGTCGGCGTAGGCCTCCGAGGCCGGGATCGACGATGAAGAGCAATAATGACCGGCCACGAACGGGATCTTGGCGCTGGCGAACTTTTCCGCCACCGAGCGCGCCTGCTTGGGATCGCAGGCGTCGTCGCCGACTTGCAATGCCAGCTTCTTGCCGAGCACGCCGCCGGCGGCGTTGATGTCGGCTACGAATTGTTCGGCGCCGTTCTTCATCTGCCGGCCGAATGCGGATTCGCCGCCCGTCATCGGGCCGGCGACACCAACGGAGATGTCCTGCGCCAGCGCGGTTGTCGACAGCGCCAACGATGCGCCCAAAGCCAGGCCGATGAGTTTCAGTGATTTCATGAGGTATCCTCGCAGGTCAGTCGATTTCGGGAAGCACCCGGCAGGCCGGGTACGAAAATCACGCCCATTGTCGGCTGATTTTACGGCGAAGTCATCGGCAATTTTCGGGCAAATCCGCGGTCGCTTCGCAACATCTTGCCGCAGCGCGCGCCAAGAACACGTGCCATGGTTGACGGAACGCTACCCCCGCCGGCCGCCCTCGAGATAGGCAGCGCGGATTTCCGGCCGCTGCAGCAATTCGCTGCCGGTTCCGGACAGGGTGATCAGGCCGTTGACCATGACATAGCCGCGATGGGCCAGTTTCAGCGCGTGGTTGGCGTTCTGTTCGACGATCAGAACGGTCAGGCCGTCCTGCCGGTTGAGGGTCCGGATCGCGTCAAAAATCTGCCGCGCGATCAGGGGGGCCAGCCCCAGCGACGGCTCGTCCAGCATCAACAAGCGCGGCCGGCTCATCAAGGCCCGGCCGATCGCCAGCATCTGCTGCTCGCCGCCCGACAGCGTGCCGCCGCGCTGGGTCATGCGTTCCTTGAGCCGCGGGAATAGCGCGAAGACGCGTTCCAGCCCGCTCGCGCGGTCGGCCTCGCTGCTATCGGTTGCATCGGCGCCCATCTGCAGGTTTTCCGCCACGCTCATGCGCGGGAAGATGCGGCGGCCCTCGGGCGATTGGGCGATGCGCAGCCGCGCGATCTCATGCGTCGGCACCTCCGTGATGTCCCGGCCGTCGAATTCGATCCTGCCTGCGCGGGCGCGGGGCCGGCCGAAGATCGTCATCATCAGCGTCGACTTGCCGGCGCCGTTGGCCCCGATCAGGGCGACGATTTCGCCGGCGTTGATGTCGATATCGACGCCCTTCAATGCCTCGATCTTGCCGTAGGCCGCGCGCAGCGAGCGGATCGCGAGCAGGGGAACCTTCGGTGGTGCGCTCACGTGCCGCTCTCCATCACGGCGATGGCTTCTTCCTCATCCGTGCCGAGATAGGCGGCGATCACCTTGGGATCGTCGCGGATCTGTTGCGGCGTACCTTCGGCGATCTTCACCCCGTGATCCATCACGACGACGTGGTCGGAGATTTCCATCACCACGCTCATGTCGTGCTCGATCAGGAGAATCGAAGTGCCCTGGTCGGCGCGGATCGAGAGCAGCAATTCACTCAAGGCGGCGCTTTCGCGCGCGTTGAGGCCAGCCGCCGGTTCGTCGAGGCAGAGCAGCGCAGGCTGGGTGCACATCGCACGCGCGATCTCCAGACGCCGCTGGTCGCCATAGGGCAAATTGCCGGCGGCATCGTCGGCGCGGTCCAGTAGCCCGATGCGGTCGAGCCAGGTCCGCGCCAGGTCGATCGCGGCCTGCTCGGCACTGCGCCAGGACGGCGCGCCGATCAGGCCGAGAAACGTCAGCCCGGAGGCGCGCATCAGCGCGTTGTGCTGCGCCACCATCAGGTTCTCCAGCGCCGTCATGCCGGGAAACAGGCGGATGTTCTGGAAGGTGCGCGCGACCTTGGCCAGCTTGGAAATCCGGAAATCGTTCAGCCGTTCGAGCTGGATGGCGTGTCCGTCGTCATGGGCGAGCCGCATCGCGCCTGACGTGGGCTTGTAGAAGCCGGTGATGCAATTGAACACCGTGGTCTTGCCGGCGCCGTTCGGCCCGATCAGCGCGGTGATCTTGCTACGTTCGGCATTGAAGGAGAGATCGTTGACGGCGACGATGCCGCCGAAGCGCATCGACAAATGATCGACGGACAGGATCTGGTCGCCGCTCATCCGTGGCCCTCCTTGACGAGGTCGGATGAGATCGCCTGGCTGTGCTTTAAGAACACGGTCGGCGCGCGATGGCCGATCAGGCCGCGCGGCCGCCAGATCATCAGCAGCACCATCGCGATGCCGAACACCAGCATGCGGTACTGGTCGAAGCCGCGGAACAGCTCGAACCCGCCGATCATGGCGAGCGCGGCCAGCGCCACGCCGAGTTGCGAACCCATGCCGCCGAGCACCACGATCGCCAGCACCAATGCCGATTCCTGGAAGGTGAAGGATTCCGGGCTGATGAATCCCTGACGCGTCGCGAAAAACGCGCCGGCGAAGCCGCCGAACATCGCCCCGGTCGCAAACGCCGTCAGCTTGGTGGTGGTGGTGTTGATGCCGAGCGCCCGGCAGGCCACTTCGTCCTCGCGCAGCGCCTCCCAGGCGCGGCCGATGGGGAGCCGGCGCAGGCGGATTGTCACCCAGTTGGTGAGCAACGCCAGCGCCAGGATGATGTAGAACAGGAACACGATGCGGTGGGTCGGCGAGAATTCGATGCCGAGCAGGGCCGCAAGACCATCGTCCGCGGGCGAAAGCGGAATGCCGAACAGGGTGGGGCGGGGTATGCCGGTGACGCCGTTCGGCCCGCCGGTCAGGCTCTGCCAGTTGATGATGACGAGGCGGATGATTTCGCCGAAGGCCAGCGTGACGATGGCGAGGTAATCGCCGCGCAGCCGCAGCACGGGAAAGCCGAGCAGTACGCCCCAGAAGGCGGCGAGGATGCCGGCGAGCGGCAGGCAGACCCAGAACGACAATCCGAAATTGGTCGCCAGCAGCGCATAGGAATAGGCGCCGACGGCGTAGAACGCGACATAGCCGAGATCGAGCAGGCCGGCGAGGCCGACCACCACGTTCAGCCCCCATCCGAGCATCACATAGGTGAGCACCAGGATGCCGAGGTCGAGAATGTAGCGCTCGTCGTAGAACAGGACCGGCACCAGGAACGTGAACACCAGCAGCACCGGCGCGACCATGCGTCCGGCGAACGAAAGCGCTGATTTCACCGGGGCCGGGACCACCCTGACGGTCTCGACCGGTCCCCACCATTGCCGCAGCAGCTCGATGAGAATGCTGCCGCCGAACACGGCCGCGACCATCGCGGCGAGGTCGCCGAACCGCGTCCAGTAGGTCAGTTGTCCGTCCGATCCCGCTTCGGTGCGCACGCCGATCATCAGCGAAAACAGCACCAGCGCCACCAGCGCGCTGATCAGCGCCTTCTTGAAGATGAAGGCGGCGCCAGGTGCGCGCGAGGTTTGGGCGGCGGGGGGTGCGCTCACGCGGTGGCCCGTCAGACTTTTTCGACTTCGGGCCGGCCGAGCAGGCCGGTCGGAAGGAAGATCAGAACCACGATCAGGATCGAGAACGCCGCGACGTCCTTGTATTCGACGGAGAAGTAGGCCGACCACAGCGTCTCGATCAGCCCGATCAGGAGCCCGCCCAGCATCGCGCCGGGCAGCGAACCGATGCCGCCGAGGACAGCGGCGGTGAACGCCTTGATGCCGGCGACGAAGCCCATGAAGAAATCGACCAGCCCGTAATAGAGCAGGTACATCATGCCGGCGACGGCGGCGAGCGCCGCCCCGATCACGAAGGTCATCGAGATGGTGCGGTCGACATCGACGCCGAGCAGCGAGGCCATGGTCTGGTCCTGCTCGCAGGCGCGCATGTCGCGCCCCAGCCGCGTGCTTGATACCAGCCAGGTGAACAGCGCCAGCAGCACAATGGTGGTGATGACGACGATGATCTGGATGTTGGAAAGCTGCACCACGAAGCCGTCGGCGCTCTCATGCAGGGTATGGCCGCCGGTGATGATCGGCGGCACCGGTTTTACGCGCGCGCCTTGGGCGACCTGCGAAAAATTGGTCAGCACGAATGACATGCCGATGGCGGAGAGCATCGGCGCCAGGCGGAACGAGTGCCGCAGTGGCCGGTAGGCGATGCGCTCCACCGTCCAGCCATACAGCGCCGTGATTGCCATCGATACCAGCAATACCACCAGCAGGATCAGGGGGATGGCGGTCAGGCCGAACGAGACCAGGATCAGGAAGGTGATCAGGGCGATGAAGCCGCCGATCATGAAAATATCGCCATGGGCGAAATTGATCATGCCGACGATGCCGTAGACCATGGTGTAGCCAATGGCGATCAGGCCGTAGATCGAGCCGAGCACGAGGCCGTTGATCAGTTGCTGGGCGAAATAATCCATGCGCTGCCGCTCGATCCTGTTCAGGACTGAACAGGCTCTAGTTTTCCTTTTGACGCGTTTTCTAGCGCAGATAAGTCTACGCAATCTGCGTAAACTTGATTGCTATGCGAACCGGTATCCACTTCGCTCGAAAACGCTATGAAGAGCCTCGACACGGCGAGAGCTCCGGCAGCCCGATGCGACGCGTCGTGTCGGTTTCTAACAGGTGGGAACCGGGGGCGGCAACAGCGCCGGGTGCGGCTTAATTAGCTTGTACAGAGCTAGTTTTTTCAGCACGGGTTCCCGCCTCACAGTCCTGCCACGCCCTTGCCGCGCAATGATCGCAGCGGAACCGGCGTTCCCTGCAACGAATGCCATGCCTCTTTCGTTTATTCTGGCTATGGTCAACAATGGAGATCCCCATGACCAATCAGAACAACCCGGGCCAGCAGAACCAGAACCCGGGCCAGAAGCCCGGTCAGCAGCAGGGTGGCGGCCAGAAGCCGGGTCAGCAGCGGCAGGACCCGGGCCGCGAGAAGCCAGATCCCAACCGTCAGGGGCAGCAGATGCCTAATCAGGACAGCTAGCCGGACAGGTGAGTGAGTAAGAGAAGGCCCCGCCGAAAGGGTGGGGCTTTTCTTTTGTGGGCCTCCTGTCAAACCATCAGTTTGACGGGCAGATGCCGGGGAGTTACGTCGCTCCCGCAAGCCTCAGTCCAGGCCGGCGGACCAGGCGGAAAGCGACATGACCGGAAACTGGCGGATCAGCACATTCAACGGCGGGCTGCTGGCGGCCTATTTCATTCCGGCCTGGACCATCGCAGCCTTCCAGATCGTCACCGCGCCGATCCACGGTCTCTATGAGCGGCCGAACATTGCGCTGGCGCTGTTCGTCAGCGATCGCCTGCAGCTTTCCGGGATCGCCACCGTCCGCGTCGCCTGGCTGTTGGCGCTCGGCCGCATGACCGTGGTTGCGTTCCTTGCGGCCTTTCTGGTTTTCATCGCCCGCGCGTCGACCCGCCGCAGCGGCGCCTGCGACGAAGCGCTCGGCATGGCGCTTGCGATCGGCAGCATGATGGGTTTTGCCGGCGTGCTGATGGCCTCGCAGGCCGGCGAGACTTCAGCGCTTCGGCTGCATGCGGCCGAACTCATGATGATGCTCGGCACGGTCTGTCATGCTGATCGAGCGGCCCGCTCGCGCCGCAGGCCGGCGCGGCGCCCGCCGGGCTATCGCTTCAGCAGAGCTAGGGTCAGGACCCATCAACTGAACGAAAAACGCGGATGACAAACTCGAGCCAGACCGATCAGCCGGCCGGAGGCTTGTTGACAACCAATTGAGCGTCGAAGGCGCGCTGGTAGGCGGGCCGCGCTTCGCCGCGAGCCACATAGGCGGAGAGGTTCGAATATTCGTCCAGTATACCTGATGCCCTCAACCTGAGCAGCACCGACACCATCATCAGGTCGCCCGCGCTGAACCGACCATCGAGCCAGTCGGCATCGCCAAGGCGACGGGAAAGCTGGCCCAGCCGGTCGCGGATGCGATCCTCGACAAGGGGCAAGCGTTGCGCGGACCAGGACTTGTCGCTCTCAAGGATCCTGGCGGTTACGAGTTCAAGGATCGGCGGCTCCACTGTGCTGAGCGCGGCGAACATCCATGTGATCGCGCGCGCGCGGGCATTTGCATCGTCCGGCAACAGGCCCGCATAGCGCTCCGCGATATGGAACACGATCGCGCCCGTCTCGAACAAGCCGAGATCACCTTCTTCGTAAGTCGGAATTTGCCCGAAAGGATGAAGCGCCAGATGTGCGCCTTCCTTCATCGCCCCGAACGAAACAAGACGAACCTCGTAAGGTTGGCCCACTTCTTCCAGCGCCCAGCGAACGCGCGTATCGCGCGCCAGTCCCTTGCCGCCGTCGGGTGACCGTTCAAAGGCGGTAATGGTGATGGTCATCGTGAGGCTCCTCCTTGGCCAAAATCATCGGCACATTCTTCAGCGCTATCTGCATCGCGGCAAACGCTATCTTTTGGCTCTGTCAATGACTCCTGACCCTAGCTCGGCGCCGCACCGCTCCTTGCAGCACGGCGATACAGGACGAACAGAAAAACCAACAGCACGGCGGCCGACACGCCGAGCGACCAGTGAATGCCGATCGCTGCGCCGAATAGGCCCACGGTGATGCCGCTGAAGGCCCGCATGCCGAGGCCTGCCATGTTGAACAGGCCGACAACGCGGCCGCGGATATCGGCGGGCGCATTTATCTGCACCAGCGCCTGCGCCATGGTGTTGAACGACAGCTCGAAGAAGCCCGCGGCAAACAGCAGCGCGATCGCAAGCGAGTAAATTCCGACGGACGCGAAGGCGAGCAGGGACAGGCTCCACAGAATGGCAAGCACGATGGCTGTCCGGGGATCGGGCTTGAGCCGTCCCCATGCTTCCAGGGCGATGCCCGCAAGCAGCGCACCGGCCGCGTCAGCGGCCAGCAGCACGCTGTAGGACACGCCGGGGTCGCCATGCCCGAGGTCGCCCGCAAAACCCGGCATCTGGGCGTGGTAGGCGTTGCCGATCATGAAGGAGGTCAGCCCGGCGAGCAGCGTCATCAAGGTCAGGACGCGCTGCGTCGCGATGTCGCGGATGGTCTGGATGATGTCGGCAAGGCCGCGGACCGGGATGCGCCGGGGTGCGGCGTCCTTGGCCTTCGTGGGCGCCCGGGACAGCCAGAGCAGCATCGGCAGATAGAACAGCGTGTTGAAAATGATGCCGTGGGATGGGCCGAGCCCCAGCATGATGACGCCGCCCACGGCCGGACCGACCAGGATGCCGAGGTAGCGCGCCGTCGCGTTCAGCCGCACTGCGCTCGGCAGATTGGCCGGGCCTACGATGTCGTAGAGCAGCAACTGGTTCGGCGTCTGCCACAGCACGCCGGCGCAGCCATGGATGACGAGCAGCAGCATCGCATGCCACATTTCAAGTGTGTCGGTGATGAAGAAGAATCCCCATCCCGCGGAGGCTACGATGAAGAGCAGCATCCCGCACTGGATGATGCGGCGCGGATCGAAGCGGTCAGCCAGCGAGCCTACGGCGACTGAAAACAGCAGGAACGGCAGCCAGTGCGACAGCACCGCAAAGCCAGCCAGCGCGGGTGAATGGAATTTCTGGAATACCACCCAATAGCTGATCACGTGCTCGATATTGTCGGCCATCATGGCCAGCACATAGGCTGCGAACTGGGCGCGATAGGGCGATGACTTCATGGCCGCGAACGAGCCGGAAGCCGCCACGGGTTTCGTCGATGGCTGGGGGTTCAAGAAATCACCTGGGCAGGACTTCACCGGCTCGGCGCTGGCACGCTGCCGAGCCGGCATTGCTCGCGCCGATACACGCTCGCGGTTCGGCGCTCAAGACATTTGCATGTGCTCAGGCGTCGAAATAATGGGCCTGATCGAGATCGGCGATGAGCCCCGGCTGCTCCGGCGTCCATCCCAGCGCCGATCTGGTCCGCGCGCTCGAGGCGGGAATGTCCATGCCGGCGAACCTGGCGAACCAGCCGAAATGCCCGACCGCCTCTTCATGGGTCTTGGAGACGACCGGCACGCCAAGCCGGCGGCCGATCACTTCGGCAATCGCTTTGAACGGCACGCCCTCATCGTCGACCGCGTGATAGGGGCCGCTCTCGACGCCCTGTTCGAGCGCCAGCCGATAGAGGCGGGCGGCATCGAACCGGTGCACACCGGGCCAGCGGTTGAGGCCATCGCCGATATAGGCCGCGATGCCTTTCTCGCGCGCGAGGCTGATCAGATGCGGGACGAAACCATGATCGCCGCTGCCGTGGGTCGACGGCGCCAGACGCACCGAGGAGGCGCGCACGCCGCGTGAGGCGACAGCAGCGGCCGCAATCTCCGAGGCGCGTGGAAAATCGGGCGAGGCCTTGTCGGCTTCGGTCGCGACGCGGCCCGGCGCAATCAACGCAAGGCCCGAGGTCACGAGCATGGGGCGGTCGGAGCCTTCGAGGACTGCGCCCATCGCTTCGATCGCATGCCGGTCGTCCTCGCAATTCTGCACGAACCGGGAAAAATCATGGTTGAAGGCCGTGTGGATGACGGCATCCGCCTTGCTCGCGCCGTCGCGAAGGCTTTCCAGATCCTCCAGTGAGCCGCGATGGATTTCCGCGCCCATGGAAGCGAGTTTCTCTGCTCCGGCATCGGAGCGGGTGAGCCCCAGCACCCGGTGGCCTGATTTGAGCAGTTCGCGGACGATGGCGGAGCCGACGAAACCGGTAGCGCCGGTAAGGAATACGCGCATTTGAAAGTCTCCAAGGTTGATCGGAGACGGATATCAGCTAAGCTTTCATTCTATTAAAGTAGTGACTTTATCATGGTATAATAATCACCAGGATCAGCATGTCTCAAGAGCAACAGGCCCAGACCGATAATCTGCTTGGGGTCTATCTCAGGGATCGCCGCATGCGGCTTGATCCGGCCGTCCTTGGTTTCGCGGTGGGACGAAGGCGGACGCCGGGATTACGCAGGGAAGAGGTCGCCCAGCGCGCCAACATCAGCCCGACCTGGTACACGTGGCTGGAGCAGGGGCGAGGCGGCGCGCCGTCGGCGGATGTGTTGAACCGGATCGCTGCGGCGCTGATGCTGACCGACATCGAGCGCGAACATGTCTTCCTGCTCGGACTCGGGCGCCCACCCGAGGTCCGTTACAAGGCGGCCGAGAACGTGACCCCCCGTTTGCAACGCCTGCTCGATGCATTCGAGGTCAGTCCGGCCCTGATCAAGACCGCCACCTGGGAGGTCGTTGCATGGAATCGCGCGGCGGCTGCGGTTCTGACCGACTATGGCGCGCTCCCTCCGGGCCAGCGCAACATCCTTCGCCTCATCTTCTGCGATCCCCGCGTCCGGGCCGCTCAATATGATTGGAAAAGCGTGGCCCGTTTCGTGGTCGGCGCGTTCAGGGCGGATGCGGCGCGCGCCGGCGCCGTTTCCGAAGTCGGCCAACTCGTGGACGAGCTTTGCAGGCGCAGCCCCGAATTCGAAGCGTTGTGGCGCGACAATAATGTTCAGGTCCACGGCGAAGGGGTGAAGCGCCTCCGGCATCCGATCCTGGGCCCGATCGGGTTGGAATATTCCGCGTTTGCCGTGGATGGCCGGTCTGACCTCAGCATGATCGTCTATAATCCGGCCACGCGATCGGATGCCGACCGGATCAGGTCGCTCGTCACATCGCTGCCGGTGCGGACTTCATCCGAACTAACTCTTCAGCAACCCTAATTCCGCGATGATCGCGTTCGCTTCCTTCACCGCGTGGTTGGCCGCCGGCACGCCGCAATAGATCGCCTGCTGCAGCAATATTTCCTTGATGTCGTCGGGCGTGAAGCCGCCCTCAGTGAGGGCTGCGCGCACATGCAGGCGGAATTCATCCCATTGTCCGAGCGCCACCATGGTGCCGATCACGAGCACGCGGCGCGTGCGGTGGTCGAAATGCGGCCGGGTCCAGATGTCGCCCCAGGCATAGCGGGTGATCAGGTCCTGGAAATCGGTGTTGAACGCGTTGCGGTTCTTGACCGACTTGTCGACCCATTCATTGCCGAGCACTTTTCGGCGCTGCGCCATGCCGTCGTCGCGGCGTTGATGGTCGTCCATTGTACGTTCTCCCTCCGTCATTGCGAGCGCAGCGAAGCAATCCACGCCGCTGCTCGGGGATAGAATGGATTGCTTCGCTGCGCTCGCAATGACGTCCCTGGTTGCGTCTCAGCGTTGCGTCAAGAATCCCACCAGCGCGTCGGTGAAGGCGTGCGGCTGCTCGACGTTGGAAATATGCGCGGCATCGAGGATGGTCATGCTGGCGCCGGGGATCCGGCTGCGCATGAATTCGGCGTCCGCAATCGTCGTCGACATGTCGTGGCGGCCGGCGATGACCAGCGTCGGGCTCTTGATCTTCGGCAGCAGTTCGCGCTGGTCGAGCGTCGATAGCGCCTCGCAGCAGGCGATGTAGCCCTCGACCGGCGTGGTCAGCATCATCGCCTTCATGTTGGCCGCGATCTGCGGTTCGCGCTCGCGAAAATCCGCGGTCAGCCAGCCCGCCATCACGGCGTCGGCGACTGCGGCGATGCCGCCTTGCTTCACCGCCTTGATGCGGTCGTTCCAGCGCGTCGGGTCCGGGTAGTGGCAGGTGGTGTTGGCCAGCACGATCTTGCCGAACCTGTCAGGCGCGTTGGCGCCCAGCCATTGCCCGACCATGCCGCCCATCGACAGGCCGCACCAATGGGCCTTTGCGATATTGAGGTCGTCGAGGATCGCCAGCACGTCGCGGCCGAAGCGTTCCAGCGAATAGGGCCCCGCCGGCACGTTCGACTTGCCATGGCCGCGCCGGTCGTAGCGGATGACGCGGAACACCTGCGTCAGCGCCTTCATCTGCGGCTCCCACATCTGCATGGTCGAGCCCAGCGAATTCGACAGCATCAGCGTCGGGCCGCCGTCGCGGCCTTCGACGGATACGTTGAGCAGGCACCCGTCGGCGTCGATCATCGGCATCTGGAACTCTCCGGTCTCTTACTTGTCGTCGGTTGAAGCGAGCAGGCGGTCGATCAGGGCCTGCGAGGCGCCCTGATAGGCCATCGGCTCGAACAGCGCAGCGATTTTGTCAGCGCCGAGCTGCGCGGCGACCTTGGCATCCGCCGTCAAGACATCGCGCAAATGCTTCTTGTCGGCAACCGCCTTCTTGCTCGCCGCCTCGATCAGATGATGCGCGTCGCTCTTGCCGATCTTCTCGGCGAGCGCAAAGGTGACGGCTTCCGCCATGATCAGCCCGTGCGTCGTGTCGAGATTGCTGCGCATGCGCGCCGCATCGACTTCCAGCCCTTGCGCGATATCGACGATCGCCGCCAGCGCGCCCGAGGTGACCAGCAGCAGCGTCGGCAAGGTCGGCCATTCTGCGTGCCAAGGGCCGGCGCTGCGCTCGTGGTCCTGCACCTGCGCCGCAAAAATCGTTGCCGCGAGGTTGGGGGCCATGGTGGCCGCCGCCAGCGCGCTGGCTGCCGCGACCGGATTGCGCTTGTGCGGCATGGTCGAGGAGCCGCCGCGGCCTTCGCCCGACGGCTCAAAGGCTTCGCCGACATCGGTCTGCATCATCAGCGAGACGTCGCGCGCGATCTTGCCGCAGGTGCCGGCGATGATCGCGAACACCGAGGCCGCTTCCGCGATGCGGTCGCGGTGGGTGTGCCAGGGCGCGTCGGGCAGCGGCAGCTTCAATTCCTTGGCCAGCTTTTCCGCAACCTGCAGGCCCTTGTCGCCCAGCGCCGCCAGCGTGCCGGCCGCGCCGCCGAATTGCAGCGCCAGCGTCTCGCCGCGCAGGCGCTGCAGCCGCAGCTTCGAGCGGTGCAGCGCCGCGGCATATTCGGCGAGCTTCAGCCCGAACGGCATCGGCAGCGCATGCTGCAGCCAGGTGCGGGCGACCACCGGGGTATGCCGGTGTTGACGCGCCAGTGCGGCAAAGCCCGCGATCGCGCGGTTGATATCGGCGAGCAGCGCGTCGATGCCGGCGCGCAGCCCGAGCATGGTGCCGGTATCGATGACGTCCTGGCTGGTCGCGCCCCAATGGACATAGCGCGCCGCCTCGGCATCCGCCTTGGCGACGTTGGCCGTCAGCGCCTTGACGAGGGGGATGGCGAGGTTACCGGAGCGGGTGGCGGCGTCGGCCAGCGCCGCGAGGTCGAATGATTCGACCCTGCACGCATTCGTGATCGGTCCCGCAGCGCTTGCCGGGATGACGCCCAGCGCGGCCTCCGCGCGTGCCAGCGCCGCCTCGAAATCCAGCATGTTTTGCAAGGCCGCAGCATCGTTGCAGATCGCGCGCATCGCGGCGCTCGACAGCATCGGGGCAAGCAACGGGGAGAGTGAGGTGTTCATCTGCGCGCGACCTAACCATTCCGGCCTGTCAATGCCAATGCCCTCGTCGAATTGCATTTGTTGCACTTGCGAATATGCATCGCTTATCGCCCTTCCTTTTGGCCCGGGCGTGCTTTACTTGGGGATATCAGGCGCGATCCAGGAGGCATCCCCATGGCCATGACAATGAACGGCGAAGTCCAGCTTGCGGCCTCGCGCGAAGCGGTGTGGGCCAAGCTGAACGATCCGGAAGTGCTGAAGGCCTGTATCCCAGGCTGCGAGGAGCTGGAAAGAACCGAGGACAACGGCTTCCGCGCCACCGCCAAGATGAAGGTCGGGCCGGTCTCCGCCCGCTTCAAGGGCAAGGTCAATCTGAGCGATCTCGATCCGCCCAATGGCTACAAGATCTCGGGCGAAGGCGAGGGCGGCGTCGCCGGCTTTGCCAAGGGTGGCGCCACCGTGGCGCTCGCCGAAAAGGATGGCGGTACCCTGCTGAGCTATACGGTCGAGGCCCAGATCGGCGGCAAGCTCGCCCAGCTCGGCCAGCGCCTGATCAACGGTGCGGCCAAGAAGCTGGCCGACGAGTTCTTCGCCAACTTCGCCAAAGCCGTGCAAGGCTGATTCTGGCGAAGGCCTCAAGCCCCGTTCCGCTGTCCCGCCATGTCCATTAGGCATGCCCCAGGCGGGGGGCTCCTGAGGTTGCTCATTATCGGGATGGCCCATATTATGGGCCTTGGAATGACTATAAACGCCTGCTTTGCCGGCATATCCGGCGGGGCAGCTCAAGAGAGTGCTGATGGCCAAGATTTCCCTGATCGTGAACGGTAACCCCGTAAACGCCAATGTCGACCCCCGTACCCTGCTGGTCCAGTTGCTGCGGGAAAATCTGCGGCTGACGGGCACCCATGTCGGCTGCGACACCTCGCAATGCGGCGCCTGCGTCGTGCATCTCGACGGCAAGGCGGTGAAGTCCTGCACCACGCTGGCGGTCATGGCCGACGGCCACGAGGTCAAGACCATCGAAGGCCTGGCCGCCGATGGCGCGCCGTTGCATCCGATGCAGGAAGCTTTTCGCGAGCATCACGGCCTGCAGTGCGGCTTCTGCACCCCCGGCATGATCATGACCGCGGTCGATCTGGTCCATCGCAAGGGCCACGACCTCTCCGACCATGTCATTCGCGAAGAGCTTGAAGGCAATCTGTGCCGCTGCACCGGCTATCAGAATATCGTTGCCTCGATCGCCGCCGGCGCCAAGGCGATGGCCAAATCCGATCTCGCCTAATCGATTTCATCGCGACCCGCGATCAGGAAGTTCTCAATGTACGAATTCAAATATCATCGTCCGGCGACCGTGCGGCAGGCCGCCAATCTGCTGGTGAAGAACGAAGACGCCAAGGTGATCGCCGGCGGTCACACGCTGGTGCCGGTCATGAAGCAGCGCCTTGCCAGCCCGCCGCATCTGGTCGACCTCTCCCATATCGAAGGGCTCGACGCCATCGAGATCAAGGGCCGTTCGCTGGTGATTGGCGCGACGGCGAAGCATGCCGACGTCGCGACGTCGGCGATCGTCGGCGAAGCCATTCCGGCGCTCGCCGAACTCGCCGGCGGAATCGGCGATCCCGCGGTGCGTCACAAGGGCACCATCGGCGGCTCGCTCGCCAACAACGACCCGACCGCGGATTATCCCGCAGCCGTGCTGGCGCTCGGCGCCACCATCGTCACCAACAAGCGCCGCCTCAAGGCGGAAGAGTTTTTCCAGGGCCTGTTCACGACCGCGCTCGAAAGCGACGAGATCATCACCAAGGTGATGTTCCCGCTGGCGAAGAAGGCCGCCTACATCAAGTTTCGCAACCAGGCCTCGCGCTACGCGCTGGTCGGCGTGTTCGTCGCCAAGCGTCCGTCCGACGTGCGCGTCGCCGTCACCGGCGCGGGCTCGGACGGCGTGTTCCGCGCCACCGCGTTCGAGGAAGCGCTGAAGAAGCGTTTCTCGCACAAGGTGCTCGACGGCATCTCGGTGTCGTCGGAAGGGCTGAACAGCGATCTGCACGGCAGCGCCGAATACCGCGCGCATCTGATCGGCGTCCTGACGCGCCGCGCCGTCGAAGCCGCGACGGCGAAGTAAGTTTGCCGGTTTCTGGCTTATCAAGATTGGCTAACCCATGAGTGCATCGGCGCTACCCAAATCCGTCGATGCGATGCTGGAGCTCCTGACATCGCGCGGCTATCTGGCCGAGCGGTCGCTGGCGACGGTGACCTATCTGTCGCTGCGCATGGGCCGGCCGCTGTTTCTCGAAGGCGAAGCCGGCGTCGGCAAGACAGAGATTGCAAAGGTTTTGTCCGCCGCGCTCGGGCGAAAACTGATCCGCCTGCAATGCTATGAGGGGCTGGACGTTGCCTCCGCCGTCTATGAGTGGAGCAGCGCGGCGCAGATGATCGCGATCCGGCTGGCGGAAGCCGCCGGCGACACCGATCGCGAGCAATTATCATCCGATATTTTTGCCGAGCGCTTTCTGATCAAGCGCCCGCTATTGCAGGCGCTGGAGCCGGACGTCGCCGGCGCGCCGGTGCTTTTGATCGACGAACTGGACCGCGCCGATGAGGCGTTCGAGGCGTATCTTCTGGAAATCCTCAGCGACTTCCAGGTCACGATCCCCGAATTCGGCACCATCAAGGCGCCGCAGCCGCCGATCGTCATCATCACCTCGAACCGCACCCGGGAGATCCACGACGCGCTGAAACGCCGTTGTCTCTATCATTGGGTCGACTATCCCGACGCCGAGCGCGAACTCGCGATCGTCAAGTCGCGCGTGCCGGATATTTCCGCAAAGCTCTCGCAGCAGGTCGTCCGCTTCGTGCAGGCGCTGCGTGACCAGGATTTCTACAAGTCGCCGGGCGTTGCCGAGACCATCGACTGGGCCACCGCGCTGACCGAACTCGACGCCCGTTCGCTGACGCCGCAACTGGTTGGCGACACGCTCGGCGCGCTGTTGAAGTACCAGGACGACATCGCGCGGATGCAGGGCGACACGCTGCAGAAGGTTTTGAAGGAAGCGACGAGCGACTAGTCAGGCCGTGAGATAGTAGGGACGCTCATGACCACCATCGACCATCTCAATCCGCCGACCGGGCACATGGCCGACAATGTCGTCGGCTTCGCCCGCGCGCTGCGCGCGGCCGGGATTCCCGTCGGCCCCGGCGCGGTCATCGATGCGCTGAATGCGCTGCAGGCGATCGAGATCGGCAACCGCGCCGATGTCTACACCACGCTGGAGGCAATCTTCGTCAAGCGCCATGAGCATATGCTGATCTTCGCGCAGGCCTTCGACCTGTTCTTCCGCGCCGCCGAAGACTGGAAGCACATGCTGGATTCGGTGCCGCTGCCGGACCACGCCAGGAAGAAGCCGCCGCCGGCCTCGCGCCGGGTGCAGGAGGCGCTGGCGCAGCCGTCAATGCGTGACGAGGCCCCACAGGTTCAGGAGCAGGAACTGCGGTTGTCGGTCTCCGACAAGGAGATTTTGCAGAAAAAGGATTTTGCGCAGATGAGCGCGGCCGAGATCGCCGAGGTCACGCGCGCCATCGCCAACATGAAGCTGCCGCAGGCCGAACTGCGCACCCGCCGCTACCAGCCGGACGCCAAGGGATTGCGGCTCGACATGCGCCGCACGCTGCGCAGTTCCCTGCGCACCGGCGGCGAGATCATCGATATCCGAAAACTCGGCCGGATCGACAAGCCGGCGCCGATCGTGGCGCTGCTCGATATATCGGGATCGATGAGCGAATATACCCGCCTGTTCCTGCATTTCCTCCATGCCATCACCGACGCCCGCAAGCGCGTGTCCGTGTTCCTGTTCGGCACCCGGCTCACCAATGTGACGCGGGCGCTGCGGGCGCGCGACCCCGACGAGGCGCTGGCGAGCTGTTCCTCTTCGGTGGAGGATTGGGCCGGCGGGACAAGGATCGCGACCTCGCTGCACAGCTTCAACAAATTATGGGGCCGCCGGGTGCTCGGGCAGGGCGCCATCGTACTCTTGATATCGGACGGGCTGGAGCGCGAGGCCGACGCCAAGCTGGCCTTCGAGATGGACCGGCTGCACAGGTCTTGCCGCCGCCTGATCTGGCTCAATCCGCTGCTGCGCTACAGCGCCTTTGAGGCCAAGGCGCAGGGCATCAAAATGATGCTGCCGCACGTTGACGAATTCCGCCCGGTGCATAACTTGACGTCGATGGAAGGGCTGATCGAGGCGCTTTCCGCAGCGCCCCCGCCCCACCACATCAGCCGGATCCGCTCCGCAGCTTGAAAGGGCTTCAAAATGCTCAACCGCGACGAAGACATTCTGCAGGCCGCCGAGAACTGGCAGAAAGCTGGCCATGGCGTGGCGCTGGCCACGGTAGTCGAGACCTGGGGCTCGGCGCCCCGGCCGGCCGGCTCCAGCCTCGTCATCAACGATGACGGCACGTTTCTGGGCTCGGTTTCGGGCGGCTGTGTCGAGGGCGCCGTGGTCACCGAGGCGCTGGACGTGATCGCGAGCGGCAAGCCCAAAATGCTGGAATTCGGCGTCGCCGACGAGACCGCCTGGAATGTCGGGCTGTCCTGCGGCGGCACCATCCGCGTCTTCGTCGAGAAAGTGGGCCAGTCGTGAAACTCGAAACGCTCACACAGGTAAATATCGAGCGCGCCGCGCGCCGTCCGGTGATCGTGATCACCGATACCGCCAATGGCGAGCAGCGGCTGGTGAAGGCCAAGGATATCGCCACCGATCCGCTCGGCGCCGAACTTTCAAAGCAGCTCCGCATGGGCAAGAGCGGCATGGTCGAGAGCGGCGGCAAGAAACTGTTTCTCAACGTCTACGCGCCGACCGCGCGCCTCGTCATCGTCGGCGCGGTCCATATCAGCCAGGCGCTGGCGCCGCTGGCGCGTTCGCTCGATTACGACGTGACGGTGGTCGATCCGCGCACGGCCTTTGCGAGCCCCGAGCGTTTTCCCGACGTGCCGCTGATCGCCGAATGGCCAGATGTGGCGCTGCCGCCGCTCAATATCGATCACTACACGGCGTTCGTCGCCGTCACGCATGATCCCAAGATCGACGACCCGGCGCTGCTGCATGCCTTCGAACGCGACTGCTTCTATATCGGCGCGCTCGGCTCGCGAAAGACCCACGCCAAGCGCGCCGAGCGGCTGAAGGCGCAGGGCGCCTCCGATGCCGACATCGCGCGCATCCATGCGCCGATCGGGCTTTCGATCGGCGCGGTGTCGCCGTCGGAGATTGCGGTCTCGATCATGGCCGAGATCACCGCCGAGCTGCGGCTGCCGAAAGAAACCGCGAAGGTGCAGGCGGCATGAAGTTCGGTCCCGCCAGTCCGGCCGACGCGATTGGCGGCGTCACCGTGCATACGCTGCGGCAGGGGTCGCTGGTGCTCAAGAAGGGCACCACGATCGGCCCGGCCGAAGTCGAGGCGCTCAACAAGGCTGGCGTCAAGGAAATCGTCGTGGTGCGGCTGGAGGCGGGCGACGTCTCCGAGGACGTCGCCGCCGCCAGCATCGCGCAGGCCGTTGCCGGCGAGGGCGTCAATGTCGAGCGCGCCTTCACCGGCCGCTCCAACCTGTTCGCGGCGCAGGCCGGCGTGCTGGTGGTTGACCGCGCCGCGGTCGACCGCATCAACGGTGTGGACGAAGCGATTACGTTTGCGACGCTCGCAGCCTTCAAGCCGGTGGTCGAAGGCGAGATGATCGCAACCGTCAAGCTGATCCCGTTCGGCGTTGAAGCGAAGCTGCGCGATGCCGCCGTTGATGTCGCGGGCAAGGGCACGCTGCGAATTGCGCCTTACACCATCAAGAAGGTCGGCGTGGTCTCGACGCTCCTTCCCGGGCTCGCGCCAAAGGTGATCGACAAGACCTTGCGCGTGACGGCGGAGCGGCTGGCGCCGGCCGGCGCCAGTATCATTGCCGAGCGCCGCGTGCCGCATGACGAGGCGGCGCTGGCTTCGTCCATCAAGGAATTGCTCGGCCTCGGCGCCGAGTTGGTGATCGTGTTCGGCGCGTCCGCCATCGCCGACCGCCGCGACGTGATCCCGGCCGCAATCACCGAAATCGGCGGCGCGATCGAACATTTCGGCATGCCGGTCGATCCCGGCAATCTGCTCCTGATCGGCAGCGCCGGCGGCGTGCCGGTGCTGGGCGCGCCCGGCTGTGCACGCTCGCCGGTCGAAAACGGCTTTGACTGGGTGCTGATGCGGCTTCTCGCCGGGCTCAAGGTCACGCGCGCCGAACTGACCGGCATGGGCGTCGGCGGCCTGCTGATGGAAATCGTCACCCGGCCGCAGCCGCGCACCGTGGCCGACCTCGAAGCCAACCGCAACGTTACCGCCATTGTGCTTGCGGCCGGTCGCTCGACGCGGATGGGCGGCCCCAACAAGCTGCTCGCCGAAATCGACGGCAAGAAGCTGGTGCGGATCGTCGCCGAGCAGGCGCTGGCCTCCAGGGCGACCGACGTCATCGTCGTCACCGGCCACCAGGCCGATCTGGTCGAGCAGGCGCTGGCGGGGCTGAACGTAAAGTTTGTCCGCAATCCGGATTTCGCCGGTGGCCTCGCGTCATCGGTCAAGGCCGGCATATCAGCCGTGTCCGACAACGCCGACGGCGCCGTCGTCTGCCTCGGCGACATGCCGCTGATATCAGCCAAACTGATCGACCAGTTGATCGAAACTTTCGCGCCGGACCGCGGCCATCTGATCGCCGTGCCCGTCAGCGACGGCCGCCGCGGCAATCCCGTGCTGTGGTCGCGGCGTTTCTTCAAGGAGCTGATGACGCTGGACGGCGACGTCGGCGCCCGCCATCTGATCGCCAAGCACACGGAGGCTGTTGCCGAAGTTCCGGTCGATGGCCAGAGCGCGTTTCTCGATATCGACACCCCGCAGGCGCTCGAGGCGGCGCGGCGGGGGTGATTTGTGGGCATTCACCAAATTTAAAACTCCCCGCGGCTGAGATTCTGACCGTTACCTCTGGGGAGGGGCTTTTGATCGTTTCGACCGTCGCGGCACAGCGCCGCACGCTCTTTATCCTTGCGCTGACGCTGCTACTGGGCGTCTCGGGCTTCATCACCAGGGCATGGGCGGCCGGCGCCTTCGCCGTCGGCAAGTGCGGCGCCTATGGCCAGGCCTACGACTATCCCGCCGAGGCGGCCGCACGCGCCGCGGCGCTGAAACAGTGCAAGGGCAACTGCACCGCGCTTACCATGAAACGCGCCTGCGCCGCGTTCGCGGTCGACATGAAAAATCCCTGCGGCGCCCACGGCTATGCCGTAAAACCGAAAATTTCGAGTTCACTCAACGCCGCGACAAGGAAGTGCTACGAATTCGGCGGCAAGGAATGCGTCATCCGCGCCTGGGCCTGCGACGCCAGGGGGTGATTCTGTTATCGTCATTCCGGGGCGCGCGTCAGCGCGAGCCCCAATGTGCAATTGCACATTGGGGAATCTCGAGATTCCGGGTCTGGTGCTTGCGCACCATCCCGGAATGACTCGCATCGGGAGACATCATGCAATTCGACACCAAGATCGCGGTCATCATCCGGACCGACCTCGAAGCGTGGCAGAAACTCAACGTCGCTTCGTTCCTCGCCGGCGGCATTGCCGCGGCGTTTCCCGAATGTATCGGCGAGCCCTATGGGGACGGCTCCGGCACGAAATATCTGTCGCTGATCGGCCAGCCGATCCTGATCTACGGCGCCGACCGCCCGGCGCTCTCCCGCGCACTTGAACGGGCGCTGGCGCGCAACGTCACGCCCGCGGTCTATACCGAGGACATGTTCAAGACCACGCACGACGCCGCCAACCGCGAGGTGGTGCGCGCAGTGATCCGCGCCGAGCTCAATCTCGTTGGCCTCGCGATGCGCGCCGAGCGCAAGGTGATCGACAAGATCGTCGACGGGCTGAAGTTTCACAGCTAGTCTAGCTAGCGTGTGCAGCGAATGTGAACCCTTTCGTAGCGCCAGCGTGCAAGCCACAATATCCTTCCTTCGGCTGGAATGGAGGTTTCCTGGTTCGCCCAGGGCAACACGGTTTCCGGCCCAAAGTGATTGCCCTGGCGAGTGATGACTTTGTTTTATGAGCCAGCGCCTGGCGCGCAGGGTATGCTGCGATCGCGGATGCAGGCAATCATGCGAAACTGTGTTCGTGCGCTGCCGACGATTGGCGCTGCTGCTATCGTGGCAAGATCGTCGTCGCGCGTGATCGCGAACTCTAGTCCAGAGAATGATCGTCCGCGCCGAATCCGGATGTCGAAACGCCGAGCAGCCTGACGACCTCTTGCATGTTATCGCGAGCGCGCATCCTCTTCCGCGATACGCTGCCATAGCTCCCTGATCATCTCCTTCATTCGCAGTGCGTCTTGCCAGCGATCCGACAATTCCGCTCCGTCAGGCCCGGTGATGGCATAGGGCGGCGGGCCGAGTTCGCACAGGAAGGTCAGCACCGCATCGGGCTTTGAGCGTTTGCGCCAGGAGCGGATGGCGTATTCCCACCAGCCCATGAATAGTTCGACCCAGCCCTGGTGCTGCGGAAAACCCAGCGAGATCTGCACTTGTTCGCGGCTGCCGATCCGTCCGTGGATGCCCCAGCTATGATCAAGTATGCGATGGATCATTGCGTGATTGACCTCGTCCACCGGCCAGGCGAATTCGCGGCCGACGAGATAATGCGAAACATCAGCGGTTAGCCTTAGGTCGGGAAAGCAATCCAGCAGTCGCAGCGTGAAAAGCAGGTCTGTCGTCATGCGGTCGCGGTGGGTTTCCACATGCACCGCCACGCCGGCTTCATCGCCAAGCCGCCGCCATCCCTCGAGCAGCGGAATACAGGCTTCCAGCCGCTGCGGCCGCACGTCCGGCTGCAGGTTGACGTGGTCGGCGCCGAGTTCGCGCGACCAGATCCAGCACCGGCTTCAGGTCGTCGACGCAGGTTGGGTAGCACTGGGCCTGCCAGATCATCCCGTGTGCGCGCAGGAAGTTAGTGACTTCCTGCGCGAAATCGGGATCGATGAAGCGGACGCCGGCGCCGTCGAAGCCGGCGTCGCGGATCATCGCGAGCTGTGTTTGCAGCGGCCACTCCGCTTTATCCGCCCGCCGCCGCTCCATCGCCCAGAGCGACTGCAGGATGCGGAGTTGCTGTGCCATCGGCTACGTGGCGTGTTGCGGCATGGCCGCCGCGGCGTTCATCCGGCCGTCGGATGTATTGTCGACGGTGATGCTCTCCTCGTAAGTCTCCGGACCGCTCCAGATCGCGAGCGCGGTGAGGGCGGCCAGCAGTGCGGCGTAACATGCGACCGGCCACCAGCTTCCGGACCATGCCACCAGTGCTGCGGCCACGAACGGCGCCGGTCCGCCGGCCAACAGCGAGCCCAGCTCGCGCGCGAAAGCGAAACCGGCGAAACGCCGCTGCGGCGGGAACAGTTCGGCGAAGTACGCCGCCTGCGGGCCGAACATCGCGGCCGTCACCACCGCGCGTGCGCCGATGAAGGCGACCGCGATCCAGATCCACTCCTTGGTGCCGACCAGCCAGAAGAAGGGGAACGCCCAGGCGATGCCGGCGAGCGCGCCGAACATATAGACGGGACGGCGGCCAATACGGTCAGAGAGCGTGGCGAAGCCGACAATGGTGAATAGCTCGATGACGAAGGCCAGCATCAGCGCGCTCAGTGCATCGGACCTGGGTACGCCGAGCGTGGTGATGACATAGCTGAGGCCGAATACCGGGAACAGATAGCCGAGGCCGTTTTCGGCCAGCCGTGCGCCCAGCACCACGAAGAAGTTTCGCGGATGCCGCTTCAGCGCTTCCATCGCCGGATTGCGCTCGACCTTGCCGCGCGCCACCACCGCCTCGGTAAAGACCGGCGTTTCCGTGATGCGCAGGCGAACGTAGATGCCGACCATGATCAGCAGGAAACTCGCCAGGAACGGAATACGCCATCCCCACGACATCAGGTCTTCGCGCGGCAGCAGGGTCACCAGCGCGAACGCCCCGGCCGCCAGCAGATTGCCGACGGAGACGCCGAGCGGCGCAAAGCTGCCCCAGAAACCGCGATGCTTCGGTGGCGCGTTTTCCACCAGGAAGATCACCGCGCCGCCATATTCGGCGCCGGCTCCCAATCCTTGCACGACGCGCATCGCGACGAGCAGTGCCGGCGCCCAATAGCCGATCTGGGCATAGGTCGGCAGCAAGCCGATCAGCGTGGTGCCGGCGCCGATCATCAATAGCGTCGCCACCAAAACGGGTTTACGCCCGAAGCGATCGCCCATGATGCCGAACAGGATGCCGCCGAGCGGCCGCACCACAAAACCGACGCCGAAGGTCAGGAACGCCAGCAGCGTGCCGACCACCGGGTCGCTTTTGGGAAAGAACAGCTCCCCGAACACCAATGCGGCGGCTGTGCCGTAAAGGAAGAAGTCGTACCATTCGAGCGCGGACCCAATGCTGGCCGCGAGGATCACACGCAAGCGCGAACCGCTGGCGCTATCAGCTGTCATCTCCGTCATCGTTTCCCCCGTTTTGATTTTTCATTGATTTTGTGGTCGTCGCATCAGGCATTGGCGCCCGTGCATTGCACGGGCGCATTCGCAAAGTTCAGGCGGCGCGGGTGAAGTAGGACTTCTTCGCCGCCGATTGGGTTTCGTAGATCGATCCCTGCCGTTTGGCCGGAGGCAGTGGCAGTCGCACCGGCACGTTGGACATCCGCGGCGCAATGACAGGATCGCCTGACAGCAGCCGGCTGTTGAACTCGTCAAAATCCTTCACGCCCATCAGCGGCCATGCATCGCTGGCGGCGACTTCGTAAAGCAGCAGATTGCGCGGGCGGTCCGAGGTGTTCATGGCCGATCCATGCAGCGCCCGGACGTGATGAAACGACATGCTGCCGGCCTTGCCCATGCAGGGCACTGCGCGTTCGATTTCGTCCTTGATGGTATCGGGATCGATCAGGCCGGCGAAGCAACCGTCGTCGCCGTGATGGTTCCAGACCTCGCGGTTATGGGTGCCCGGCGTGACCAGCATCGGCCCGTTGGCGAGGTCACAGTCGTCCAGCAGCACGCCGATCGCGAGCACGTCGTCATTGGTGTGCGGATAGAACGCCCAGTCCTGGTGCCACTCGACCGGTGAGCCGTACTGCGCCGACTTCATGTTGAGTTTTGAGCCGTGCAGCCGCAGGCCCGGCCCGAGCAGTTTTTTCAGGATATCGAGCACGGGTTCGCTGCGCACGATCTCGTCGAAAAGTTTGTGCACCTTGTGCGGCGTCTTGATACGGCGCACCCGCGGGTTCTCAACTGTGTGACCCGGTTCCAAATCATAGACGTCGGTATGTTCGAGGGTTTTGGCCGATCCCGCGACCAGCTCCGCGATCACCGAACGCACCTGGGAAAGCGTGGCCACCCCCAGAACCTCAGGCACCACGATCACGCCATCGCGTTGATAAGTCTGCACATCCTTCTCTGAGATCATCGGCTTCTTCCCGTATGTTTACGTTGTCATTGGTAATGTTAACGTTGTCATTTGCTATATTCAAGCCGAATTGTGCATTCCTGACCTGCATTCGCTAATGTTCGTCCCGATGAGCATCGCCAGCCCCGAAGAGTCCCATTCCGCCCCGACCCTTTCGGCGGTGGCCAAACTGGCCGGCGTTTCGTCGATCACCGTAAGCCGCGTGGTGCGCCTGCCGGATCTGGTGGCGCCGGAAACGAGGGGCCGGGTCGAGGCCGCAATGCGGGAGCTCGGCTATGTGCCGAACCAGCTTGCCGTCGGACTGGCCAGGGCCCGCACCCGTTCGATCGGTGTGCTGGTGCCGACGATCGCCAATTCGATCTTCGCCGATACGGTGCAGGGCCTGTCCGACGAATTGGAGCCGCTCGGCTACGCCGTGATCCTGGCGCAGTCGCGCTACGACGCTGCACGTGAAGATCACATGCTCTCGGCATTGCTGTCGCGGCGCCCCGAGGCGATCATCATGGTGGGATCGCCCGCCACGGAAGACGGGGCGCGGTTGCTGCGGCGGGCGGGAATTCCCGTCGCCGAGACCTGGGATCTTCCGGCGACCCCGATCGACGCCGTTGCGGGGTTCGACAATTACGAAGCCGGCGTTGCGGTGGCGCGGCATCTCGTGACGCAAGGTCGCAACAGTCTGGCGTTCATCGGCGGCGACGATCCGCGCGCCACAAGGCGCTGGAATGGATTCAACGACACGGCTCAGGCGCTTGGCGCCAAAGCGCCGCGCCGGCTGGTGCTGGATCGCAACGCCTCCGGCAGTGTCGTCGCCCTTGCAGAATTGCCCGGTGTCGACGCGGTGTTTGCAGCGAACGATGCGCATGCCATCGGCTTCATGTCGGGCTTGCGAAAGGCGGGGTTGTTGCGCGACGGCCCGGCGGCGGAGCAGCCGGTCGCGCTCATCGGCCTCGGCGATCTCGAAATGGGCCGTTTGATCGCGCCAAGTCTCTCCACGGTCCGTGTGAATGGCGATGCGATCGGGCGCACCGCTGCAAAATTGATCCTGGCGCGGGAAGGGCCGCGTCATATCGATCTCGGATTTGAACTCGTCCTTCGGGATAGCGGCTAAACAATCGAACTGGTCCGGCTATCTCTACCAGCGTGGATCCGAAGCAATGGACCCATGGACGCTCATGCCTTCACAGGTGCGAAAGCCCTGATCGTAAATTCCGTGCCTTTTGAATGCCGAACGGATCTTCGCGGTGGGCCAGCTTCCGGTAGGTGGCCAGATCATCCTCCTGGAGCGCCGGTCCCTCGCCACGTCGTCCGATAGAGCTCGTGCCCGGTCCCAGCGGCAGCGTCGTGCCAACTCCCGCATAAAGGTATCGATCCCTATAAGCTTGCTTCAATGCTGCAAAGGTCGGCTCACCGGTACAGTGGCCGGGAGCGACGTTCTCCACCTTGAACGTGTCCTTGAGCGCTGCCACGGCTTTGGCAATGACCTCGTCCGGTGCGACGACGAGGTGGAAGCCGCCGGCGACCAAACGAATTTTGGGATTGATGGCTGTCGCCGCCTCGACGATCCTTTCGATCCCAGGGTGTGAGCAGCCGACCACGAGCACGACGCCGTCTGCAGTGTTCACAGCCAGGGACAGCTCCTTGAGCTCCCGCGTGCCGGGCGCGTCGGACACAAGCGCCAGCAGCGTAATGCCGGGGGCGATTTCCGTTGTCTTGTCGACAAGCTCGATGTTGGCTCGCTGCCAGGCGGTGCCGAACTTCATGACTTCCGGAGGCTTGCCGCCGTAGTAGCGCATCTCGGGCGGCAGGGATTCGTCCCTTCGGTAGAAGGTCGACGGCAGCGACGAGCCGAAAATGCCGAAGCCTTCCTTCGGTGCGTAGATCTTCACCGTCGGATTCACGCTCAGAACATGGTTCAGGCCAGCCATGTGATCGGAGTGGCGGTGTGACAGCACCACGAAATCGATGCTGGTGAGGTCAATGCCCTTCGCCTTGACGTTGGCTGCGAAGATGTCCGGATCATTTCCTGTGTCGAACAGGATTCGTTTGCCGGAGATTTCCACGAACGCCGAGAAGCCCCAGTCCTTTTTCATCGCAGCGTCGGTGCCGAAAGCGTCGTAGAGGATCGTGAGCTGGCCGGCGGGCTCAGCCGCGGCGATACGCATCGAGGCAGCCAGGACCGCGGCCGCGGCAAGTGCGGCCGCAAGAAACAAATTTGTGCGAAGTCCCATGGAAGTTCCTCCTCTTCGAGGCGCCCCCATTTGCACCTGCTTGATCAGCGCATTTGAAAACTACGCCCTGTTTCCCGAGGTGTCACGACAAAAGCCGATCGTTCGGCGTCGCTGCCATGCAGGGCCGGCCGAGCGCAGGGGTGATCGAAGATCGTCGACGGGATGAAGTTTCACAGCCGGATGTGAAGCAATAAGTCCGGAACGATCGGCAGGCGTCCGGCGCTTCAGCTCATGATTTGGTTCGGAAGAACAAAGAACGCGACATATATGATCGCAAGCAGCGCGCCTATCACCAAACACTGAAAGCCGATCACGAACCAGAACAGCAGCGGGCTCTCGTACCGTAACAGCACCACCCCCATGCCCATTTGTATTTCCATCGTCCTCAAGCTGTTGAACAGCCTGCATGACATCAACATGAATGCGATGTACACGGGAAGGAGCATCGTGATCACCGGCATCGTCGCGTTCCTCGTGCTCCTCAAATGCGATGGCGCCCGGCCTCTGGATTATTTCTTGATCTGGATTGCTTCGCGGCCGCGAACATCATCCAAAATCGTTAAGTAACCAGGTCCTCGTCCATTCGCTTTTTACGCAGTCAGCTTGGCGGCGATACGCCGCTCGACGACAAGGACCGCGAAAGGGTGCTGAACTACCTCGAGACGGCTTATCCGACCCGCGCAACTGCGGGCCGGGGGCAGGCTGGGTGAACCCGTTTGCGAAGTGAGTGGTTGATTCCAGTTATGCTCTTGACGCAGCCGCGGGCCAAGCCAGAATGGCTGGCGGCTTGCGCCGGGAGGCGGTCACATGAGGTTTTTGATTACTGCGCAGGATACGGCGGGAAGCGTGACCCTCAACCGGGAGTCGGTTCCGGCTGCGTTGAAGAAAGCCTCGGAATTGATCTCGGACGGCTGCTGGAACGTCGAGATCGTAACGCCCGATGGGGCCACCTATCAGCCCGGCGAGTTCGATCAGTTGAGAGACCGAGTTGGCGTGGCAAGCTCCGACAGGTCGCTGACGACGTAATAGCGGACATCCATTTCCAGCCCTCAATGTCGGCTTTGCGCGGGAAGCTGTTGGCCCGCTGAGCGCCCATTTGATCAGCCGGCAAGCAAGTCCGTACGCGGTCGATGCGCTGGCTTCTTGCTCGCTCATCGTCCTGCAGCGCGCCGCGCCAGGAATTACCCCTCCAGGGTAAATCCAACCCGCAAGGTGACCTGGTAGTGGCGCACCGACCCATCCTCGATGTGACCTCTCGTTTGCACCACTTCGAACCACTTCATATAGCGGATGGTTTTGGACGCGCGGGTAATGGCGTTCTGAATGGCGTCCTCGATGCCTTTTTCGGAAGACCCGACGAGTTCGAGGATCTTGTAGACGTGGTCTTTCATTTCGGCAGGATCTGGCACGGCGAATCTCCGTTGTCATGGGCGTGGGGTAATCCAGGTTTGTCTCGCCTGCGGCGGAGTCTTGATCCGACGTGAGCCAACGCCACGCCCGCATCCGGGTTCCGGCGGCCATTGACGATTGGCGGGGGCGGGTGGCAGGACCCGACTGACAGGGGCGTGCCTGAGGCGATGTCCATGGTCCACGCAGGCCGGTCCGCAATGGTTGTGGTGCGAGGCGACACCTCATCATTTGATATTGGTCAGTTTCGCGCTTCCACGCATGCCCTGAAGTTCGTTATGCTGAGGGCCGAACGGTCCCGGAACGCTCTTGGACTTGCATCTTATGGGAGTGAGCAGATCATGAAACGCCGTACGTTCCTCAAGGCCGGCGCCGTGGCCGGCGCGACGACATTGGTTGCGGCGCCTGCGATCGCGCAAAGTACGCCCGAGATCAAGTGGCGCCTGACCTCGAGCTTTCCAAAATCGCTCGATACCATCTTCGGCACCGCGCAGACCTTTGCGAAATACGTCGCTGAGGCGACCGATAACAAGTTTCAGATCCAGACCTTTGCGGCCGGCGAGATCGTGCCCGGCCTGCAGGCGCTCGATGCCGTGAGCAACGCGACCGTCGAGATGGCGCAGACGCCACTTTATTTCTACATCGGCAAGGAGCCGGCGCTGGCTTATGCCACCGGCGCGCCGTTCGGCATGAACCACCGCCATCAGCATTCCTGGTGGTCGTTCGGCGGCGGCGCCGAGCTCTGCAACGAGGCGCTGAAACCTTTCAAGACACATGCGATCCTGTGTGGCAACTCCGGAACGCAAATGGGCGGCTGGTTCCGCAAGGAGATCAAGACCGTCGAGGACCTCAAAGGCCTCAAATTCCGCATCGCGGGCATGGGCGGCCATGTGCTGGCAAAGCTCGGCGTCGTGCCGCAGCAGATCGCGGGCGGGGATGTCTATCCGGCGCTCGAGAAGGGCACGATCGATGCCGCGGAGTTCGTCGGTCCCTATGACGACGAGAAGCTCGGCTTCTACAAGGTGGCGAAGTACTATTACTTCCCCGGCTGGTGGGAGGGCGGCGCGATGCTGCACATGATCGTCAACGAAGAGAAGTGGAATGCGCTTCCCAAGCAGTACCAGGCGGTCCTCAACCAGGCCGGTTCGGCCGCGGGCGCGTGGATGATCGAAAAATACGACAGCGTCAATCCCGCTGCCCTGAAGCGGCTTGTCGCCGGCGGGGCGGAGCTGCGCGCGTTCCCGCCACCGGTCATGGAGGCCTGCTACAAGGCCACGCAGGACCATCTGAACGAAATTGCCGAGAAGAGCGCGCTCTTCAAGAAGACGAAGGAGAGTCATGACGCGTATATGAAGGAAGTGCTGTTCTACACGCAGATCGCGGAAAACTATTACGACAACTTCCTGCTCAGCAAGATGCGCAAGGGCTGAGGTGCGCGTCGTCGATATCCGATCGCCGGGGCCACCAGCCTGCCATTCCGGGCTCACTCGACGAGTTTCCAGTATGAATCTTTTCGAACCACTTTGCCGTCGCGAAAGCTGTAGAAGTCGCAACCCCGGACTTCCAGCTTCTTGCCATCCCGACCAGTGCCGGTGAGGCACCATTTCGAAATGCCGGTTGGAGATTCCGAATCCACGAAATGCTCGGCGTTCCCGTAATGGACGTCGGGCAGTCCTTCAAAACGCGCAGCCAGCCCTTGCCGCACACTCTGCTTGCCCTCAAAACGGGAGCCATACGGCTTATTCCCCCTTGGCATCTCCAAAACGCAATCATCGGCAAAGAAGCTCATGATCCGATCCAGATCGTGCGCGTTAAACGCATCACATATCTCGATTAGCTTGGCTCGAATATCCATCGGCGCCTCGCTCGACACACCGGTTTTCGGCAGGCTTACGCTTCGTAGCCCAGTCAATCACGTCATCCTGGCGCGGACAACGCATTAGGCCGAGGCCTCGGACGACGTATTGGCTGTGATTATGCTCACCCGCGCGGGCGATCGCGGCGGAAAAGCCGTTGCGCGAAAAATCTAATTTGCTGAACAGATTCAATCTGATTTGGGTCGTCCAGTTATCTCTGCAAAAATATACTTCTTCCCTGTCACCCCAAATCAGTGGCTATTTCCGCGCTGTCCCGTCTCGACAAGAGGGGCGTATCGCGATCGTCACGAACGCGAGGCGGGATGTGGTGGACGCGGCAGCGTCGGCGCACAAGGTCGTTGCAGGGTGAGTTGAACCTCATGAGTGGCGAACGGTGCGCAGGACGTACGGCGCTGAAGCGTACGGCAAAACCGTGTGGTCCTGGCATCCGTGGCTGATGTCAAGCTGCCGGTGGCGAAGTTGGTCCAACCGGATCGATCTTGCCATCAAGCCGGCAGCGATGGAGGCAAGACGAATTCGTCTCCAGGGAGAGCGCGGCATAAGCCGTCAACCCATTGCGCAGGGAATGCCGGCGTGCTCCGGCTGTACCTGTATGCTCGTGTGCGCACTTCCTCGTGCACATTGCACACGAGACCGCGGGTGCAGCAAGCACCCGGCATTCCCTGCACCCTCCGTTTTCGGGGAGGGGACAAGTTCATGCAAACCTCGGGCGCAATGCGTCGCGAGAACGCGGTGTCGTATTCAGTCGTCATCGTCCGCGAAGGCGGACGATCCAGTATTCCAGAGACGTATACGATTGAACCGATAAGTCGCGGCGTACTGGATACCCGCCTTCGCGGGTATGACGATCTCGTGCTCGCAATGACGGGGATGGGCCGCAGCGCGCCGAATACCCTACATACGCGGGATATGAGGACCCTTTGGCGCCGCGCAGAATTCGCCAGGCTTTGCAGCGCGATCGGGGACACCAACGCCGGTCACGCCCATGTGAAAGGTCATTTTCGGCCTCAGATTGACAATGACTGACCAGTCAGTCATGTTTGGAGCATGACAAATGAAGCCACCAAGAAGACCCGGAAATCCGCCCCGAAACCCGCCAATCGCCGGGCCGGAGAGACGGCATGGGCCGCTTCGGCTTCGCCCAAGCCCACCTCCAGCCGTGCCGAACGCGCGGCCGAGCGGCGCGGGGCGATCATCGAGGCGGCGATGGATGAGTTCATCGCCCAAGGGTTTGCGGCGACGCGGCTTGATGACATCGCCAGGCGCGCCGGCGTCGCCAAGGGCACCATCTATCTGCACTTCAAGGACAAGGAATCGATGTTCGAGGAGCTGATCCGGACCGCCATCGTGCCGATGATCAACCGCCTCTGGGGCACGCCACCGCAGCCCGGGGCGTCGGTGCGCGACATGGTGGAGGGGTTTGCCAAGACCTTTATCGAGGAGGTCGCGACCACGCGGCGCGGCGACCTCGTGCGCCTGATCGTCGCCGAGGGGCCGCGATTTCCGGCCGTGGCCGACTTCTACTACCGCGAGGTGGTATCGCGAGGCCTCGGCGGCATGCGCGCGCTGATCGAACTCGGCATCGCGCGCGGCGAAATCAAACAGAAAAACCTGGCGCAGTTTCCGCAAATCATGGTGGCGCCCGCGCTGATCGCCGTGATCTGGCAGAGCCTTTTCGGCAGACATGCGCCACTGGACGCCCTCGAAATGTTTCGGGTGCATCTCGATCTGATTTTTGGCGAACGGAGGACGACATGACCTCGTCGCGAATGACGGCCATTCTGGCCGCGCTGGCGCTCGCCGCCGTGCTCACCGGCTGCAAGGAACGCAAGGACCCCGGCTTCCAGGGCTGGGTCGAGGCCGACATGATCTTCGTTAGTCCCGATGAGACCGGCCGTGTGACAAAACTCAACGTGCGCGAGGGCGATGAGGTGAAGCCCGGAATGCAGCTCTATTCGGTCGACGACGATCTGCAGCAGGCCGACCTCAACCAGAACAAGGCGACGCTCGCCAATGCCCAGCAGACCTTCGATCGTGCGTTGTCGCTGAGCAAGACCGGCTCCGGTACGCAGGCCAATCTGGATTCGGCGATCTCGGCGTTGCGCGTGGCCGAAGCGCGCGTCAACACCTCGCAGACCCGGCTGGCGCGGCGCAGCGGCTTTGCGCCGGTCGGCGGCACCATCCAGCAGATCTATTTCCGCGAAGGCGAAATGGTGCCGGCGCAGCGGCCGGTACTGTCGATCATGCCGCCCGGCAACATGAAGCTACGCTTCTTCGTGCCTGAGACGGAACTGCCGAAGATTGCGATCGGCGACGAGGTGAGGGTGACCTGCGACAATTGCGCGCCCGACCTCACGGCAAAGATCTACTTCATCGCAACCACGGCGGAATACACCCCACCGGTGATCTACAGCCTCGATGAGCGCAACAAGCTGGTCTATTTGATCCAGGCGCGGCCGAGCCGGCCGGATGTCTTGCGCGTCGGCCAGCCGATCAGCGTGTTCCTCAATCCCCGAACGCCCGTGGCGGACAAGCGATGAGTCCGGCTCCCGCATCAGCTCCCGACATCGCCATCAATGTCGAAGGCCTGTCAAAATCGTTCGGCGGCCGCGAGGTCGTGCATGACCTTTCGATGCAGGTGAAGCGCGGCTCGATCTACGGCTTCCTTGGGCCGAACGGTTCCGGCAAGACCACCACCATCCGCATGCTGTGCGGATTGCTGACGCCGGATGCCGGCGAGGGCACCTGCCTCGGCTACGACATCCGCCGCGACGCCGACAAGATCAAGCGCCTGGTCGGCTACATGACGCAGCGCTTCAGCCTGTATCAGGATCTCTCGGTGCGCGAGAACCTCGAATTCGTCGCACGGCTTTATGGCCTGCGCGATGCGCGGGGCGCCGCACGCGAGATGGTCCAGCGCATTGGCCTGAACGGCCGCGAGGAGCAACTCGCCGGTGAGCTTTCCGGCGGCTGGAAGCAGCGGCTGGCGCTCGGGGCCTGCACGCTGCCCAATCCGCAATTGCTGCTGCTGGACGAGCCGACCGCCGGCGTCGATCCCAAGGCGCGGCGCGACTTCTGGAACGAGATCCACGCGCTCGCCGCCGAAGGGCTGACGGTTTTGGTCTCGACCCATTACATGGACGAGGCCGAGCGCTGTCACGAGATCGCCTATATCGCCTATGGCCACTTGCTGGCGCACGGCACGGTGGATGAGGTGATCGCGAAATCAGCGCTGTCGACCTGGACGGTTTCCGGCGATGACCTCAACGGGCTTGCGACTGAACTCGCAGGCAAGCCCGGCGTCGACATGGTGGCGCCGTTCGGCACCAGCCTGCATGTCTCGGGGCGCGACAAATCCGCGCTCGAGGCGACCATCGCGCCCTATCGCAATGCAGGGGGACGACACTGGCAGGATAGCGAGCCGTCGCTCGAAGACGTGTTCATCGATCTCATGAACCGCTCAAAGGACAACTTCCAATGAGTGCAACCGAAGCTGTTCGTCCCGTGGAAGAGGCGAGGGAGCCGGCCTTCGGCTTCTGGCGCCGCAGCTATGCGATGCTGGTCAAGGAATTCATCCAGCTCCGCCGCGACCGCGTCTCGTTCGCGATGATCGTGATGATCCCGGTGATGCAATTGCTGCTGTTCGGCTATGCCATCAACACCACGCCGCGCCATCTGCCGACGGCGGTGTTGGTCCAGGAGGACAGCGATCTGGCGCGCTCGGTGCTGAAGGCGATGGAGAATACCAGCTATTTCCGCTTCACCCGCGAAGTGCACAGCGTCGCCGAGTTCGACGATTTGCTGCAATCCGGCAAGGTACTGTTCGGCGTGGAGATCCCACGCGGCTTCGAACGCGCGGTGCGGCGCGGCGACAAGCCGGCGCTGCTGGTTGCGGCGGACGCGACCGATCCGGTCGCATCCGGCACGGCGCTCGGATCGCTCGGCGTGCTCGTGCAGACCGCGCTCGCACACGACCTCCACATCGGCGATCCACCCGCGATGCCTTTCGAGATCAGGGCGCATGCCCGCTACAACCCCGCCGCGGAATCGCGCCTCAACATCGTCCCCGGCCTCGTCGGCACCATCCTGACCATGACGATGCTGATCTTCACCGCGCTGTCGGTGACGCGGGAAATCGAACGCGGCACCATGGAGAGCCTGCTGTCGATGCCGATCAGGCCGGTGGAGGTGATGTTCGGCAAGATCATTCCCTATGTGATCGTCGGCTTCGTCCAGGCCACGCTGATCGTCAGCATCGGGGTTTTGTTGTTCGGGGTGCCGATCCTCGGCAGCGTGACGCTGCTGGCTATACTGACGACGCTGTTCATCACCACCAATCTGTCGATCGGCTACACCTTCTCCACCATCGTGCAGAATCAGTTGCAGGCGATGCAGATGTCGATGATGTTCTTTCTGCCCAGCATCCTGTTGTCCGGATTCATGTTTCCGTTCGCGGGCATGCCGGTCTGGGCGCAATATCTCGGCGAGGGCCTGCCGCTGACCCATTACATCCGCATCGTTCGCGCCATCATGCTGAAGGGCGCGGCGCCGTCCAACCTGCAATACGACACGATTGCACTCATTGCACTGATGCTGATCGCGATGACGATCGCCGTGACGCGCTTCCGTCGCACGCTCGATTGAGGTTATAAGTGTCGCGTTGGAAAAGCAGTGTCGAGTACACGTCATTGCGAGAAGCGAAGCGACGAAGCAATCCATCTATCCCCGAGGTGAGATATGGATTGCTTCGTCGCTCGCAATGACGGCTGAAACAGACGCGCCTTGCGCGCGACAGACGGAATGCCGGTGACAGGTAAAACGATGGCAGGGTTCTGGGGCAACAAGACAAAGGACCGCGACACCGGTGTCTCGGCAGACTTCCAGCACGCGCTGATGCAGGAAGTGATGAAGACCGAACTCCTGCGCGTCAACGCGCTGATCGCCACCGCGTTGGTGCTCGGCATTATCGTGACGATCGTCTACTTTTTTGCAACCGAGGCGGTCACCCGGGTCTGGCATGGCAATCTGACGCCGCGCTATCTGTATTCCATCATCGGACCTTTCATCCTGTTCGAATGGTGGGTGCACGGTTCTATCCAGCGGCACATGAAGCGGGGACGCGACCTGCCGCTGTACCGCCGTTATATCGGCGCGCTGATCGAAACGTCGATGCCTACGGTGGCGCTGGCACTGCATATCGACGGCATGGGATCGGTGGCCGCGCTCGGCTTCGTCGCGCCGATGATCTATTTCATTTTCATCATCCTCTCGACGTTGCGGCTGGATTTCTGGCTCTCCACTTTCACCGGCGCGGTCGCCGCCACGCAGCTGTTCTGCATGGCGATGTTCTATCATCCGGCGGCAGATGCCGACCCCAGTATCTTCTATCACGCCGCCCGCAGCCTGATCGTCCTGGTCTGCGGTGTGCTCGCAGGCGCGGTCGGGCACCAGTTGCGGCGGCAGTTCGAGGCGAGCATCAAGGCGGCGACTGCGCGCGACCGCATCACCAACCTGTTCGGCCAGCATGTCTCGCCGCAGGTGGTGGAGCGCCTGATGGCCGAGGGCACGCGAACCGACAGCGACATCCGCCGCGTCGCCGTCATGTTCGTCGATTTCCGCAGCTTCACGGCAGGCGCACGCACGCGTACGCCGCAGGAAGTGGTGGACCGGCTTGACGGTGCGTTCGCCGTGCTGGTCGACATTCTCGACCGCCACGGCGGCATCGTGAACAAGTTTTTGGGCGACGGATTTTTGGCGCTGTTCGGCGCGCCGCTTGAAGCGCCCGATCCGGCGCACCACGCGGTGGCCGCGGCGCGCGAGATGCTGGAAGCCAATGCACGGGTCAATGAAGCGACGAGCTGGCCCTTGCGTATCGGCATCGGCATTCATCTCGGCGAGGTGGTCGCGGGCAATATCGGTTCGCCACGTCGCAAGGAATACACCGTGATCGGCGACACCGTGAACTTCGCCTCGCGGCTCGAGGCGCTCAACAAGGACTTCAATTCACAGTTCCTGATCTCGGACGCGGTTCATGACGCGCTCGGCGAGGAATGCCGCGACGCGGTCTCGCTTGGCGAGGTCGAGGTCAGGGGGTACGAGCGGCCGATGGCCGTGTGGCGGTTGGGATAAGGGAGTAGGCGAAATGCAGCGGCGCTATATCACTGTCGACGTTTTCACCGACCGCGCCTTCGGCGGCAATCCGCTCGGCGTCGTGCTCGATGCCGGCGGGCTGTCGACCGAACAGATGCAGGCGGTCGCCAGGGAATTCAATTATTCGGAGACGACCTTCGTGCTGCCGCCGGCTGATAAGGCCCACGACGCGCAGGTGCGCATCTTCACGGTGAACCGGGAGCTGCCGTTTGCCGGCCACCCCAATGTCGGCACCGCCTTCGTGCTGGCGACCTTGGCGGCAAAGCCGCCGGTGCGGCTGCTGTTCGAGGAGGGCGCAGGCCTCGTGCCGGTCGAGATCGTGACCGAGCAGGGCAAGGTCGTCAGCACCGAATTCACCGCGCCGCAGCCGCTGAAGCGGATGTCGCATCTCGGTGTCGAACAGGCTGCCGCCTGCCTGTCGCTGTCGGAGGGCGATGTGAAGACTGACCGGCATGCACCGCAGATCATCTCGGTTGGGCTGTCGTTCCTGGCCGTCGAACTCGCCTCGCGCGAGGCGCTGCGGCGGGCGAAGCCCGATGCCGCGGCGTTCGCAAAAACGTTTCCGTGCGACGGCAGCGACGCCGTCTACTTCTACACGCGCGACGTACCGGAAGGCGAAAAGCCGTGCGACGTGCAGGCGCGGATGTTTCACCCCGGCGCCAGCGGGCTGTCCGAAGATCCCGCGACCGGTAGCGCGACGGCGGCCTGCGCGGCGCTGCTTGCCGATCTCGACAGCATCAAGGACGGCGAACTCGGATTGAAGATCGGGCAGGGCGTCGACATGGGCCGGCCGAGCCTCTTGCTGACGCGGGTCCGAAAGCAAGGTGGCGCGGTTGCTTCCATCCATGTCGGTGGCAGTTGCGTGAAGATGATGGAGGGAACGTTTCGGCTTTGATGGAAAAGGGTGAGGCTAGATATCGCTACATCGTCATTGCGAGCGAAGCGAAGCAATCCATCGCACGGCAAAAAGAAAGAATGGATTGCTTCGTCGCTGTCGCTCCTCGCAATGACGAGCTACGCCTGCGGCGCGACCAGATTCTCCACCTTCACGCCGTCACGCTCCTCGATGATCTCCGCGATCCATTGCCGGTGGCAATGGGTGTGGTCGCGCTCGTAACAGAGAATGCAGACCGGACCAGACTTGTTCACCAGCGCCGACAGCTCATCGAGTTGCTCGCGGGCCTGCGCCGTCTTCAGATGCGCCGAATAGATCTTGTGCAGCAGGCCGAACTTCCCGCCGCGCGCCGCCTCACGGCCGCTCTTCGGCGTTCCGAGGCCCTTCAGATGCAGATAGGAAATGCCGCGTTCGTCGAGGCCGGCCGCGAGTTGATTCTTCGAAAAGCCCGGCCGCCGCGAGGACGCTACCGCGCGCACGTCGACCAGTAGCTTGACGCCGGCGGCTTCCAACTCATCGAGTACGGCCTTCGGCGGCGTCTGCTCATAACCGATGGTGAAGAGGCGTTTGGATTTGCGGGCCATGTCGATACCGGGTGCGCTGATCTGTCATCAGGAAAGCTAGGCCAGTGCGCGCATGATTGCCATATCCCGCGTTGCCGCCGGACCCGGCATGTCGCATAGTCCTGCGAAAGAGCCTGTCGAAGGCCGTAACTGCGGGGGGAGCACGATGAAACGATTTTGCCGGACGCTGGCATGGCCGCTCGCGGTGCTGATTGTCGGCATTGCGGCAGCGCACGCCCAGACCGGCTATCCCGATCGCCCGGTCAAGATCATCGTCCCGATCGGTCCTGGCGGCAGTTACGATCTGGTCGGGCGCCAGCTTGCGGACGCGCTGTCGAAGCGGATGGGACAGGCCTTCGTCGTCGAGAACAAGCCGGGTGCCGGAACCGTGGTCGGCACGCAGGCGGCGAGCCAGAGCGAGCCGGACGGCTACACGCTGGTGGTCGGCGGGCTCTCCAACATGGCCTTCAACTCGGCGCTGTATTCGAAGCTCGCCTACGATCCGCGCAAGGATTTCGTGCCGGTCGCGCTGATCTACAAGTTCGGTTACGTGATGGTCGGCCGCAAGGACTTGCCGCATGGCAAGCTGGCCGACATCGTCGCGGCTGCAAAGGCCAACCCGGGTTCGATTTCGGTCGCGACCGCCGGCGTCGGCACCGGCCAGCATCTGGTGGCGGCTGCGTTTATGAAAGCCGCGGGCATCAAATTGCTGGAGGTGCCCTACAAGGGGTCGCCGCCGGCCTTCACCGACCTGCTCGCCGGCCGCATCGACCTGTTCTTCGATTCGAACGCCGCCGGGCTGCCTTACGTGCAGTCCGGGCAGGCGAAGGGCATTGCGGTGCTGTCGTCGAAACGCAGCCCGCTGGCGCCTGACGTGCCGACGATGTCGGAAGCCGGCGTTCCCGGCCTCGACGTCGATTCCTGGCTCGGGATTTTTGCGCCCGCAAAAACCCCGCCGGAGACAATCGCAAAACTGCGCAAGGAAATCCGCGCGTCGCTGCCCGAGCTCAAGGAACGCTTCGAGAAGAGCGGCGGAGAAGCATGGGATCTGCCGGACGACAAGCTCGACGCCTTCGTCGCCTCCGAATACGACAACTGGACCAAACTGATCCGCGAGGCCGGCATCAAGCTGGATTAGGAGTTACTTGACGCGCTCGATCAACTCCATCGCGCCGGCCGGTGCGCGGATCTTGCCCTCGTGGATGACATAGGCGTACACGTCGCGCGGCGTCTTCGTTGGCCTGGCCTTGTCGACGCGCGGCAGATCGTCGGGCTCGCCGCCGTCGGCCCAGGCCTGGAAGCGCCTGGCCCAGGCGTCGAGCTGCTTCGGCGGATAGCAGGTCTTCAACTCGTCATTGCCCTTCTGCAGCCGCGCATAGACGAAGTCGCTGACGACATCGGCAATCGCGGGATATTTGCCGTGCTCGGCGAACACGACAGGCGTCTCGAACTTGCGCAGCAATCCGATGAAGTCAGGCACGCAGAAACTGTCGTGCCGCACCTCGACCACGTGACGCAGCGCGCGTCCCTCGAGTTTGCGCGGCAGCAGTTCGAGGAACTTGCCGAAATCGGCCTCGTCGAATTTTTTGGTCGGCGCGAACTGCCACAGCACGGGCCCGAGCCGGTCGCCGAGTTCCAGCACACCGGAGTTGTAGAAGCGTTTTACGGAATCGCCGGCCTCCGCCAGCACACGCCGGTTGGTCGCGAACCGCGGTCCCTTCAACGAGAACACGAATCCGTCCGGCACCTCGCGCGCCCATTTGCGAAAACTCTCCGGCTTTTGCGAGCCGTAATACGTGCCGTTGATCTCGATCGAGGTCAGTTTCGACGCGGCGTAGGACAGCTCCTTCGCCTGCGTGAGTTTTTCGGGATAAAACACGCCGCGCCACGGCTCGAAGGTCCAGCCGCCGATGCCGATATAGATGTTGCCGCCATTTTTTGCGGTCGATTTCGAAGGCTTGCTCACGGGAGGACTCGTTCGGAAATGGGGCAGGTCAAGGTGCATGTTAATCAAATCGACCCTGATTGGCCAGTTTGTCGCGGCAGCCGACACACGCTCGGAAACACTGGAAAGTCGCGGGCGCAGTTCGGCGCGCTGCTGATGACCGATGGCGGGACGCAGCGCGCATGTCATTCGCGCTGAGCGCACCAAGAGTCAGGACGGCCAGTCGGTCCGTTACAGCGTCCATCGGCCGCTGTTCTTCGGCTCCAGCAACAATCTCGTCGAGCGCTTTTCCTACGGCGCTGACCCCAAGCGCGTCCTGATCGATCTCACGCATTGCCAGATTTGAGATGCATTGAGCGTCGCGGCGCTGGATTCGATCGAAACCAAGTATCGCGAGCATGGCGCCATCGTCACCTTCACCGGGCTCGACCAGCGTAGCACCACGTTTCATGGGCGGCTCACCGGTCAGCTTGGCGCGTAAATTGCAAGATTGCAGGACCAAAGGACCGATCGATGACCATCTTTCATTGGATATCGACCCTCACCGGCAAGATCATGCGGGTCTGGGCCGGCCGCTACCGGCCGGAACGGCACTATATGCGCGGGGCCGGACCGGCGTCGAAACGAAGTCAGGGGCAGGGGGCCGGTTCATAATTCCGCCGACAAAAAGAGGCTCCGGAAAACCGGAGCCTCTGATTCCATCGATTTATGCCAACCTGGCTTCGCGTGAACCTCAGGACTTGCCGTGCGCTGCCGGCGGCTTGCCCGTCAATCCCTTGAACGGGTCGAGGGTCTGTTTGGCGAGCCGGTTGTGGAGTTCGCAGATCTTCTGCGACTCAGCGACCGAAGTTTCATAGGCCCGCTTCACGAATTCGCTCTGAACCGTCATCGCCTTGTCGAGCGAGCGAGCGCCGCTGAGCTGTTCGACAAACGAACCGAACTCCTCGATCGATTTCCTGGTGTAGTCGCGATAGGCATTCGCGATGGTCTGCAGGCTTACTGGCGCAGGCTCGGCGGGTGACGGCTTGGCTGACGCGGGCTCGGCTGAGACGGGCTCGGGCGAGGGCTCAGCTGAGACGGACTCGACGGGCGGGGGCTCGGAGTGTGAGGGCGCGGCGGCCGGCTGCGGCTCGGGCGACGCGACGACGGCAACGACAGGCTCCTCGACGACGGGCTGCTGCTCCACCTTCGGGCTCTCCGCGTGATCGGGCTGCGGCTGCTGCGGTTCCGGATCCGGACTCTGCAGTTGAGCTAGCGCTGGGCTCGCAGGCAAACTTTCCTGGGAAACTACCTCCTGGGAAACAGCTTTCTTGCGCCGTTCGCCCCCCTTGCCCTTGCGCCGTCCGGATTTCCCGGCCGGTTTGGTATCATTTGTCGTCGACATTTTTTTCCCCTCTTCCCTGTCAGCCCGAAAATCGAGACTCCGCCTTGTTTACGATGGAATCGCGGTTCTTGCTTGTCCGTCGCGCGGCGCTCGCGTGGTGAGATTTTGGAGGCTGGCGTCGACGACCGGTTTTGTCGATGGCCGACACCGGAACTATTCCTCTACGCGCAGTTTCCATGATATCAGTTCCCGGTCAGGCGCAAGGGATAGTTGAGTATGAATTCGCAGTCATTCGCCGGTCTTTTGGGAGCCATCGTCGCGTCGATCGTGATGGTGGTTGCGATCGCCTACGGGCCGATCGGCCAGTTCGGAAAGCCCCCCAAGCCGGCGAGCCTCCAGCCCGCGCCGGCGCTTCAGCCGGTTCCTGCGGCGCCAGCCCCGCGCGGGCCGGTGATTCGGGAGGTACCAAATTAGGGCAGTATTGCCCTCGCGGAATGCCCCAAGCATTCCTATCTAAAACTTAACGGCGACGTTGACGCTTTGAAGGCTCCGGCGCTGGAACGACCATGGATAGTTTGGCTGCGCCGGATGTACGCGCGCCCTCTGTTCGTGGTCGTTGGCATTTTCGGAGCATTTTCAAGCGAAGCAGGCCCTGGATCCGATCCCGCCGTGGCTGCCGAGTGGCCCATGCCGGACAGGCCACCGGGCCGGTTTCGTCCCCGTTTTCACCGTCCGGTCACCTCGTTTCCCAAGCTCGCCTTGGCATGTCGGGCGGCTGCGGATATACGCTGGCGATCATGAATGACGCCATCAAACCGGGGCTCGAAACCCCGTCGCAGGCCGGTTTGCCTGAGCTTTCGATAGTTGTGCCGACTTTCAACGAGCGCGACAACGTCACCGTACTGTACCGGCGGCTGGAGGCCACGCTGACCGGTGTTTCCTGGGAAGTGGTCTTTGTCGATGACAATTCCCCCGACGGGACCTGGGAAGTGGTGCGCGGGCTGGCGCGGAAGGATTCCCGCGTCCGCTGCATCCGCAGGATCGGGCGCCGCGGACTGTCAGGCGCATGCATCGAGGGCATCTTGGCCTCGAGCGGCCCCTATGCGGCTGTGATCGACGCCGATCTGCAGCATGACGAAACCCAACTGCCGAAGATGGTCGCGCTGCTACGGAGCGGCGAGGCGGAACTCGTGGTCGGCAGCCGCTATATCGAGGGCGGCAGCGCCGACAGTTTCAACAAGCAGCGGGCAGGAGCCAGCCAGCTTGCAACCGAGGTCGCCAGGCGCGCGCTGAAGGTCGAGGTCGCCGATCCCATGAGCGGCTTCTTCATGATCCGCCGTGATCGCTTCGAGCAACTGGCACCCGAGCTCTCGACCCAGGGTTTCAAGATCCTGCTCGACGTCATTGCGACCGCGCAGGGCAAGCTGCGCACCATCGAAATTCCCTACACTTTCGGTTCGCGCCAGCACGGCGAGAGCAAGCTCGATTCCATGGTGGCCCTGGACTTCCTCGGTCTGGTGCTGGCCAAGCTGACCAACGACGTGGTCTCGCTGCGCTTCCTGCTGTTCGCAATGGTCGGGGGCACCGGCCTTGTCGTGCATCTCACGACGCTGTTCATTGCGCATGAAATCCTGCAGATGCAGTTTGCGGAGGCGCAGGCCACCGGCGCGCTGATTGCCATGACCAGCAACTTCATCCTGAACAATTTTCTCACCTATCGCGACCAGCGGCTGAAGGGATTTGCGATCCTGCGCGGCCTGTTGCTGTTCTATCTCGTCTGTGGCGTCGGACTGCTCGCCAATGTCGGCGTCGCGTTCGCGGTGTTCGACCAGGAACCGATCTGGTGGCTGGCGGGTGCTGCAGGCGCGCTGATGGGCGTGGTCTGGAACTATGCGATGTCCGGACTGTTCGTCTGGCGCAAGCGATGAACGGAAGATGAATCCGAACGAGGCGCGCGTTGCCCTCAACACGGGTCTTGCGATCCTTGGGCTGGTGGCGCTGCGGCTGGTAGCCGCGGCGTTCACGCCGATCACCTTCGACGAAGCGTATTACTGGATGTGGTCGAAGCATCTCGCCGGCGGCTATTACGATCATCCGCCGATGGTCGCGGTGGTGATCCGGGTCGGCACGCTGTTCGCGGGCGATACCGAGTTCGGCGTACGGCTGGTCTCGATCCTGCTGGCGCTGCCGATGAGCTGGGCGATCTATCAGGCTGCTGCCATCCTGTTCGGCAGCCGGCGCGTGGCCGCCTCGTCGGCGGTCCTCCTGAACGTCACGCTGATGGCCGCGGTCGGCACCATGATCGTGACGCCGGACGCGCCGCTCCTGGTGGCTTCCAGCCTTATGCTGTTTGCGCTCGCCAAGGTGCTGCAGACCGGCCATGGCGCGTGGTGGCTGGCGGTCGGCGCCGCCGCCGGTTGCGCGCTGCTGTCGAAATACACCGCGCTGTTCTTCGGACCCGCGATCCTGATCTGGCTGGTCGCCGTTCCCAAGCTGCGGCACTGGCTGATCTCGCCGTGGCTTTATCTCGGCGGGCTCGTCGCGCTGGCGCTGTTTGCCCCCGTCATTTTCTGGAACGCCGAGCACCATTGGGTTTCTTTCATCAAGCAGATGGGGCGGGCAAGGATCGAGGATTTCCGCCCGGCCTACATCGCCGAACTGATCCCGACGCAGATTGCGTTCGCGACGCCGCTGGTGTGTATGCTCGGCGCGATGGGGCTTTACGCGCTGTTCCGCCGCCGCGCCGGCGCGCCTGCGGCGCGCGCGCTCGTCAATACGATGTTCTGGGTCATCGTTGCCTATTTCATCTGGCACTCGCTCCATGCCCGCGTCGAGGCCAACTGGTTTGCTCCGGTCTATCCGGCGTTTGCGATCGCCGCCGCCGTTGCCGCGCACCTGGTCGAATGGGAGCCACGCCGGCAACGGGTGGCCGATTTCTGCCGGCGCTGGGCGGTGCCGGGCGGCGTCGTGATGTTCGTATTGCTGGTCGTGCAGGCCGACACCGGCGTGCTGTCGGGCTATCGCCGCGATGCCACCGTGCGCAGCGTCGGCATCGGCTGGCGCGAAACGGCCGATGCAATTGAGGCGGCGAGGGCGCGTGTCGGCGCAACATGCGTGCTTGCGCCGGATTACGGCACCACCGCCTGGCTCGCCTTCCATCTGCCGAAGGGCACCTGCGTCGTTCAGCAAAGCCAGCGCATCCGTTGGATCAACATGCCCGAACCTGATGCGGCACAGCTCGCCGGAAAATTGTTGTATGTGTATGAGCCATGGCTCGGCGATGCGCCCTATCTGAAGGACAGGTTTGCCCGCGTCGAACGGGTCGGGGAAGTCCAGCGCAAGCGTGGCCCGCTGGTCATCGAGACCTATGCGATCGATCTGCTGGACGGCCCCAAGTTCGAAGTGCTCGATCGCACGCCGCCGCCGGAATTGCAGTAGGGCGCGCGGCCGGTCACTCCGCGGCGTCGGGATGCGTGCGTTGATCCATCGTGGGATGTTCGCCCCGCCACAGCCAGACCGTGAGCGAGCCTGATCGGCCGCGAATCTGGGTCTCGACGGGGCCGGCAAGGCTGCCGGTTTTCAGTCGGGCGCCGGTGCGCTCTGCCGCGATACGCAGCGTATCGCTCAGCGCCAGCCTGACATCGTGGCCGGCCGCCACTTCCATCAGACGGCTCGCAACGTTCACGGTGTCGCCGGTCGCGGTGATGTGCTGATGGTTGCGGCCGCCGAGCCGCGAGGCGACGATCGGTCCGAAATGCGCGCCGATCTTGAAGCCGATACGATGCGCGATTGCCGGCGGCAGCGCTTCGATCCAGCGATCGGTCTTGACGCAGAGCGCGATCGAACATTGTGCCGCGCGCGTGGCGTCATCCGGCACCGCCTCTGGCAGGCCGAACAGGATCATGGCGCCATCGCCGAGAAAACTCGTGATCATCGCCGCCGCACCGCGTCACTTCCTTGTCGACCAGGGCGTGAAACTCCTTCAACAACCCCCGCGTGGCATCCGGATCGAGCGTCTCGCTGAGCGAGGTAAATCCCGAGAGATCGATGAACACGACGGCGGCATTCTGCCTGACCGGCGCCAGCAGGAAATCGGGATCGCGCGTTAGCCATTGCTGCAGGCCCGGGGTCTGGAATTGCTCGAGCAGCCTGTTTTGCGTGGCGAGATGCTGGGCGCTGCTCCGGCCCGACCATAGTTGCAATGCGCCGAACAGGACGACCGGTGGCGCGGCGGCGGCGATGGTCGTCGCGGCGTCGAGCCAGATGCCGTGCGCGAAAGCCACCGTGTTCGCAACTGCCCATGCCAGCATCACCGCGCTGACCGTCAAGAGGCCGATCGCGTTTCGCCGCCACGCCAGCAAGCCGATCAGCAGCATTGGAAGCAGGATCGTCATGATGGCTTCGGCTACTCGAACCGGCAGGTCGCGCACGACACCGTCGCCGGCGACCAGATGCGTGATCGCGGTGGAAATGATTTCCGCGCCCGGCATCAGTGAATCGAACGGCGTCGGAAAGAAGTCGCCGGTGCCGGTTGCGGTCGCGCCGAGGACGACGATCCGGCCCTGAATGGCTTCCCTGCCGATCTGGCCGTCGATCAGATTTGCGGCGCTGACGGTGCGAATGCTCCGGCGCGGGCCGTAATAGGAAATCGGCAGCGAATAGTCCGACGCGGTCGCGACCGGCCGGTCGCCGAACAGCAGGCGGTCGGGCTCGATCGTCAGCGGCTTTCCGATGGCTAGAGATGCGACGCGAAGCGGAAACGACAGTTCGACCTTGTCGTGCGTCCGGAATAGCATCGGGACCGACAGCGGCGTGCCGGTCTGGCCCGTCGTTACATTGGCGATACCGACTTCCGCACGGTCGGCAAAGGCCGGGAGCGGCAGCAGGAAGCGGTCGGCCTTCGGCAGGCGGGCCAGCGGCCCGTCATTCTCCGCGGATGGCTGAACGGTGTTCGAAAATACCGCCGCTGCCGCAAGCACCGTCGGACGCGCCGCGAACGATTTCGCGAGCGCCGCATCGCCATCGGCGGGGCCCTTGTCGATCAGCAGAAGATCGATCGCAATGACCTTCGGCTCCAGCCGCGCGATTGCCTCGACGATTTTGGCTATCTCCGCGCGCGGCAGTGGATAGGTGCCTGCGAGCTTGACGATAGTATCGTCGATCGCAACGATCGTGACGAGGTCCGGCGGCGCCTTCGCGCCGCGCGCCAGCGTTCGCATATCTGATAATGCCGACTTCGAGCCGGTCGAGAAACCGCAAATGGCCGCTCGTATGGCCGAGCCACATCGCGCCGGCCCACAATCCCGTGCAGAGCAACGCAACCAGCATATGAAGACGTCGACGGCTCATTCGTGTGTCTTCTATTGTCCCAATCTTGCCATCAGGGCCGTAACGCGCGCAGGCGGCCAGCGCTTGACGATCAGGTCGCCCGATGGTTCGACATCGACGCCGTCACCGGCGCCGAGCACGACGCTGCCGCGGCCGCCGGGCCGTGCCACGTTGACGCGGCCGTTGACGACGAACACTGACGTCTTTGCACCCTCGGCGTCCACCGCCCATTTGGTGCCGCGCACCGCGGCAATCGCCTGCGGCGTCACCACGTTGAAGCGGGTACGGCCCGGCTTCTTCGGCACTTCGAGCAGCAGGGCCTTGTTGCTGAGCTCGACGGAATCGACATGGCCGTCGCGGTTGCGATCCCCCAGTTCGAATTTCGCACCGCTCTCGGCCACGATCGTGATCGCGGTCGGGCAATGCAGCGTTTGCGTTCCTTGAGCCGTCGGCGCGGACGTACAGCCCAGTATCGCTTGCTGGGCCAACGCGGGTCCAGCAAGGAGGCCGAGGCTTGCAATAGCGATACTCCCGGCGCGTGCCAGCATTGTCATGGCAGCTTCCCCTTCGGGGTATGGTCGGAACAGGCGGTGGCGATACGGTACCGTATCACAGGGCCAGCCTCCAATGCAAAGCCATCGGCAGGCGATAGTATGTCTGCCTCCGGCGGTTAAGGTTCGGCGATAGCTCCCATGCAGAATGTACACGCAAAATGGGTCGAAAACGGGCTGAATCGGCGGGTTGTAGGCCTGGTTTCTTTCCCGCCGCTGTCGGACCCGCAAGGCGTGGAGCGTCTTGTAAGCGAGCAACCAACGCAGAGGTCCTCCAATGTCCGGTTCCACCCTGAAATCCGCCACTGAGCTCGCACGCAGCAACAGCGTGCGTTTTCCCAACGAGAGCGCCGAGTATCGCCGCGCCCGAGAACAATTGCTGGCGGAGGAGATCGAGCTTCGTCGTCACATCGAACGCGTCGCCGAATTGCGCCGCCGGTTGCCGCCGGGCGGCGCGGTGACGAAGAATTATGCGTTCGAAGGCGAGGGCGGCAGGGCAACCTTGCCGGACCTGTTCGGCGACAAGCAGACGCTCGTGATCTACAGCTACATGTTTGGACCGCAGCGCGAGCAGCCGTGCCCGATGTGCACGTCGTTCATGAGTACCTGGGAAACGAAGCTGCCCGATGTCGAACAGCGCATCGCGTTCGTGTTCGTGGCGCGCTCGCCGATCGCACGGCTGATCGCGGCGAAGAAGGCGCGCGGCTGGACCCAGCATCGGATCTACTCGGACCCATCGGGCGATTTTACGCGCGACTATGTCAGCGCGCCGGATGCCGACGCGCCCGGCTACAACGTGTTCACGCGCCGCGACGGCAGCATCCGCCATTTCTGGTCCGGCGAAATGGGACCGTCGACCGCCGATCCCGGGCAGGACCCGCGCGGCGCGCCCGACTTCGATCCGCTGTGGACCATCCTCGACACCACGCCCGAAGGGCGCGGCAAGGATTGGTATCCGCGCTTGAGTTATTAGCACTGCAAGGGAGGCCAGGCGGCAGCGTCACGCTGGTAGCGCCGACCTCGATGAAAGTCCGTTGGCCTATCGCAGGCTGCCGCAGGTGCCAAGCACGCCGGTTCGATCCAGGTGCAGTACACGCTGCATCCGTTCGCTGTCGCCATGGCGGGCGAGTACGAATTCAATCCGTTCGAGGATTAATGCCTCAACTTGGCCCGATATGGGACATCCGGTGGGCAGAAACGCCGGACGTCCTTGATTGTGGCGGAATTCCCGCATCATTATGGAGGCAATTTCCCCAATAGTTCCATGCATTTGAGCCATGCCTTAGATCCGCCCGCGTTTAATCCGGATTTAACTAAAAGTCGCCTTAATGACGCTGTGTGCTTCTGCGAGATGCTGACGGGGACCTATCCGGACGCAGCATCAAACGGGGGACTTGGTGGAATTGTTGTTCTGGGCGTTGTGTGAATGAGTAAGCGTATGCGTGCGTTCGGCCCTGCGGTGCACAACCGCAGGAAACCTTCCCGTAAGGGCGTTCCCCAACATTTCCTCGGCGGTGTCGCGGTCGCTGGCCTCGTGCTGGGCTGCGCGTGGACCGTTTACACCAATGTGATCGGGGCCAGCGTCTATCCGTCCGTGAACAGCGCCGCCTTCGAGGCGCCCGTCATCAAGAAGCCAACCGCGGTCGCTGCCCGTCCGGTGCGGCCGGCCTTCAACGAAATATTCGCATCGCTGCCGCAACAGTCCCTTGTGATCCCCGCGCCGGAGAACGTCGCGAGCTCGCTGATGTTCAACGAACGGTTTGCCGCGGCGGCGCCGCAGGGCGAGCCGTCCAGATCTGTTGCGCCCCAACCCGTCGAAGCGCCCAAACTGGCGGAAGCCTTGCCGCCGGCCGAAATGCCGAAGGCCGCCCAGACGACGAAGCCTGCCGAAGCGGCGAAGCCGAAAGTTTCCGCGCCGGCTACCCGGCTCGCGTTGGCAACGACGCCGAAGGAGGCCGAAACCAAGCTTACGGAAGCCAAGAGTGCGGACGCCAAGACCGCGACGGCGTCCAGTTCTCCCATTCGCGACATGGCGCAGCGCGCCAAAGCCGCCGTGATGTCGATTGCTTCCAACGACAAGCAGACCATGGTCGAAAAACTGTGGGGCAAGCAGTCTTCGCAGAACTCGCTGCTCGCCTTCGCCTCCGCCGACGCCAGCGTCACCGGCAGCATCATCGATACACGAAGCCAGAACCCGATGATGGGCGGCGCGCCGCCCTATGACCGCCAGACCGCGGTCTACGATATCGCCGCCAAGATGGTGTATCTGCCCGACGGCACCAGGCTTGAAGCGCATTCGGGCCTCGGCTCGAGAATGGACGATCCCAAATCTTCGCACGTGCGGATGCAGGGCGTGACGCCGCCGCATATCTACGAACTGAAGCCGCGTGAGACGCTGTTTCACGGCGTGCCGGCGCTGCGGCTGACGCCGATCGGCGGCGAGGAAAAAATCTACGGCCGCGACGGGCTGCTCGCCCACAGCTACATGCTCGGGCCGAGCGGCCAGTCCAACGGCTGCGTCTCGTTCAAGGACTACTACGCATTCCTCGATGCCTACAAGAACAAGGGCATCCGCCGCCTCGCGGTGCTGGCGAAGGTGCAGTAGCGCGTCGCGCAACCATTGGCATTTGTGGTTAGGGGTCGCGGGTCAAGCCCGGGACGACGAGGTACTCCCGGGCACAACCCCAGACGTCTCTGGAACGGGACTCGATTGTGGTTATATTTGCGGATCCGAGTTGAGTCTCCGCCCGACGAACAATCCGGTGCGAAACGACATGTGATCCGCAATGCTCGTCGAAACCCCACCGCTCTTCGCGACCGAAGCATTCGTCGATGCCGGTGCGGCTGTTGCCCGTCTCGAAGAGATCTACGAGCGCAATACCCGGTTCCTTCGCGATCGTTTTGAAGCCTACGTCAATGGCGGGGCGTTCACGACGCGCGTGCGGGCCTGTTATCCGTTGGTGCGGATGACGACCTCGACCCATGCGCGGCTCGATTCGCGGCTCGCTTACGGTTTTGTCGCGGGGCCGGGCGTGCACGAGACCAGCGTGACGCGCCCGGATATTTTCCGCACCTATCTCACCGAGCAAATCGAGCTGTTGGTCGAGAACCACGGTGTGCCGGTCGAAATCGGCGAGTCCAACGAACCCATTCCGATTCATTTCGCCTATCGGCGCGACATCAACATCGAGGCGGCGCTGACGATTGCCGACAGCTCGGCCTTTACGCGAACGCTGCGCGACGTGTTCGATACGCCCGATCTTGCCGCCATGGACGATGCGATCGCCGACGGCACGTTCGAGCTGCCTCCCGGAGCCGCCGAACCCCTGTCCCTGTTCCGCGCCGCGCGGGTCGATTACTCGCTCCGCCGGCTCTATCACTACACCGGCACCGATCCCGAGCATTTCCAGAATTTCGTGATCTTCACGAACTACCAGCTCTATGTCGATGCCTTCGTGCAACTGTGCCAGCAGCGCCTCGCATCGGGCGCGACGGGCCCCGATGCCTTCGTTGCGCCCGGGAACACGATCACGCGCAATGCGCGGCTTGGCGGTGGAACGACCGGGATTACGCCTGAGCGCGCGCCACAGATGCCTGCCTTTCATCTCGTCGAGCCCGGCTATCGCGGCATTACCCTGATCAACATCGGTATCGGTCCGTCCAATGCGCGCAACGTCACCGATCACGTCGCGGTGCTGCGGCCGCACGCCTGGCTGATGGTGGGGCATTGCGCGGGCCTCAGGAATACGCAGCGGCTCGGCGACTACGTGCTCGCGCATGGTTACGTCCGCGAGGATCACGTGCTCGACCAAGAGCTGCCGCTCTGGGTCCCGATCCCGGCGCTTGCCGAGATGCAGGTCGCGCTCGAGGAGGCGGTCGGCGAGGTTACCGGGCTGACCGGCTTTGAGCTCAAGCGGGTGATGCGCACCGGAACGGTTGCCAGCGTCGACAATCGCAATTGGGAAATCAGTGGCCCGTCGGTCATTCGACGGCTGTCGCAATCCCGCGCCGTCGCGCTCGACATGGAGTCCGCGGCGATTGCCGCCAACGGCTATCGCTTCCGTGTCCCCTACGGCACGTTGCTGTGCGTTTCCGACAAGCCGCTGCACGGCGAAATCAAACTCGCCGGCATGGCCAGCGAATTCTACCGGCGACGCGTCGGCCAGCATCTCGAGATCGGCCTGAAGGCGCTCGAACGGCTCAAGCACCAGGAATCCGAGCGCCTGCATTCGCGCAAGCTCAGAAGCTTCGCCGAAGTCGCATTTCAGTAGTCCGCAGGGTGAGCGAAGCGACAGCATGTCTACGATCCTGGACGCTGCGGCTCATCCAGTTCATTGCGAGAAGCAAAGCGACGAAGCAATCCATTCCTCCGCAAGCGGCGAAATGGATTGCTTCGCTTCGCTCGCAATGACGGTGGCAGGTCCTGGGCTGCTCCCGACGCTGTGTGCCGCGCTACAGCGGACCCTCGTCGGCAAAAATGATTTTCTTTTCCCGCGATGCAGGCGCAATGCACGCGGCCGGCCATTCGTTGCGAGCGGATCGGCACGGTGGTGCAATAGCGTGACACCAGTGGCCGCATTACAACGCCGGCGCCACGCTCGGTGCGGCTCTCGTCACGGCAGCGCCGCTCATTGAAGAGCAAGGGCCGGCGTCTCAAGCGCTGGCCGGCTTGCCGTGCGCCGGAATTGGAACCGGACGGTTCCGTAAGCTTACGGTGTTACCCATGCGCATTTAACGGTTGCGTCCGGACGCCCATTTGCATCTAACTCCTCGAGCGCATGCGAGCGGTCCGCCTGCGCCCGAGCGTTTGAAGTTTATTGTTTGCGTGCGAGCTTGTTTGAGTGTGCGTAGAGAAAGCAGATTTAAGCTCATGTTTAGATCGCCGTTCCGGGACGCTCCACATCGCGATGGTCGCGAACGCCTCTCTGCGGGCACCCCGCAGTGACGCCTCCTGCGGGAATGGGCAATCGCCTCCTTGCAGCATTGCCGACATCGGACCTTGACCTGCTGCGGCCCGAGCTTGAGATGATCACGCTCAATCAGGACGCGGTCATTTCGCGGGCGGGCGACGCGATCGCGTACGTCTTCTTCCCTCACAGCGGCGCCATCTCGCTGATGATCGACATGGCGGATGGACATACGGTCGGCACCGCCGTGATCGGGCGTGAGGGGGCGGTCGGCACGCTCTCGGTGTTCGGGCCTTCCCCATCGGCCATTACGGCCGTCGTTCGCGCGGCCGGCACCGCCGCTCGGATCCCCGCATCGCGATTTCACGCTCTGTTTGACCGGAGTCCCGCGATCCGGCGTCTGGTCCAAAGTCATATCAGGGCATTGCTGATACAATTCCAGCTCGGTTCGGCCTGCAACGCGCTTCATCCGGTCGAAGCGCGAATGGCTCGCTGGTTGCTCCAGCTTCACGATCGCGTCGACCATGATGTGCTCCCGCTCACCCAGCAGGCACTCTCGCAAATACTCGGTGTGCGACGTACGACCGTGACGCTGCTGATGCGCAAGCTGCGCGCGCGGGGAGCGATCAGGTCCGACAGGCGCGGCCTGATCGAGATCGACCCGAGGCGGCTCGCGGCGATAGCGTGCGAATGCCACAACGTCATGCATCTCGAAGTCGAGGAGATGTTCGCGATGAGTCCGGCCCGACCTCGCGCGGCGGCTCTGCCCGAAGGCCGGCGCATTCCAGGAATCAAATCGGGCGGCGCCATGTGAGCGCGTTTTCGCGCAACCGTTCGACCCTCCGCGTCGCGACTTTCCGCTGCGGCATTTCCGGAAAGGCCGTCAAACGGTGGATTCTCCGTCCGATCCGGTCCTCTGCCGCCAATCCTGGCCGGGTGCCGTCTCAAGCCTCGCGATTTCTCGCAGCACCTTCGCCGTCTGGCGCAGATCATTGCGCTCGGGACCCGGCTTCAGCCGTCGTGCTTCGTAAAGAAACTCCTTCGCCTGCAGCAGCCAGGCGGACGTCTCCGTCGAGATTTGCATTCGCGCCATGGTGTCCCTCTATCGCGATGATAGCCTGATCCGCTTATGCCAGGGAGCCGGCGCGGCCGCGCTGGATCCGAATGCTCGGCTCGTCGACCCAGGCTTCCCGCGCGAACCAGGCATGATCGGCGCGGCAAATCGGGCAACGGGTGCGCGAGAAAAACACCGCGCTGCGCCTGAAGCTCTCGCGATCAGTCTTGATGCCGGTGGGAATTGCGTGTCCGGTTTGCGGACACTTGACCATGACCATACCCATGTCGCCTCCGTCGAAATTTGCTTTTTGTTATCTCTTGCGGAAAGTACCGGCCGGTTGGAATACGCCTCTTGCCGGTGCGGGTTACTTGGGGGGCATCGCACCTTGTCTGATCGAGCATCGGGCAGTGGGGCTCATGCTCGCAACTGGGCTTATTACCTACCGGCCGGATCCCTCCTCAAACGAACCTTGGGTTGTCGAGCGCGGCTTTCCTGGCCGGCTCGGTGAGAACCTTCGTGAAGGGCTTTCTGGCCGGCTCACCCGTTTCCGTCGCGTTCAGCGTGACTTTCATTTCGCTTTCGCTCACGGCACGATTGTCCTTCTCGGGCGAAAGCATTCCCCGCGACGCTCGCCAGCGTCACGAGAGCTCGCGCTCCGTGTCCGGTCAGATTTTGGGTGAGCCTTGATCCAGCCCCGACGTTACTCTGCGCCAGGGAAAGTCGGACTGTCGGTTCGGTTTGCGACTCTCGCGAAGATTTTTTTTGAAAATTGTCAACACACACCATCGTATATTTGCAGAGCCGTGTGCATAACAGGGATATCCCAACGGGCGTGACGTCATTTCTTCAGCGTGACGTTGCGAATTTTTCAGCTTGACATTGCAACGGCCGTCAGCACTGCCCAGTGCCGGCCATGCGCGCCGTCCACTTAAACAAAAACCCCGGCATCGCTGCCGGGGTTTTGCATTCCTTTGATATCGCCTGAGTGGCTGGATCAGAAATCCATGCCGCCCATGCCGCCGCCCGGGGGCATGCCGCCGCCGGCTGCGCCACCCTTCTTCGGCAGTTCGGCGATCATGGCTTCGGTGGTAATCAGCAGAGCCGCGACGGAGGCCGCGTTCTGGATCGCCGCACGAACCACCTTGGTCGGGTCGATGATGCCCTTGGAGACCAGGTTGCCGTATTCGCCGGTCTGCGAGTTGAAGCCGTAATTGTACTGCTCCTTCTCGAGGATCTTGCCGACGATGACGGAGCCGTCTTCACCTGCGTTGATCGCGATCTGGCGGGCGGGCGCGGACAGCGCCTTGCGCACGATCTCGACGCCGGTCTTCTGGTCGTCGTTCTGGGTCTTGATGCGCTTGAGCTGCTCGGAGGCACGGAGCAGGGCGACGCCGCCGCCCGGCACGATGCCTTCTTCAACCGCCGCACGGGTCGCATGCATCGCGTCATCCACGCGATCCTTGCGCTCCTTCACTTCGACTTCGGTCGCGCCGCCGACGCGGATCACCGCGACGCCGCCCGCGAGCTTGGCCAGACGCTCCTGCAGCTTCTCACGGTCGTAGTCCGAGGTGGTTTCCTCGATCTGCGCCTTGATCTGGGCAACGCGCGCCTCGATGTCGGCCTTCTTGCCGGCGCCGTTGACGATCGTGGTGTTTTCCTTGTCGATCATCACCTTCTTGGCGCGGCCGAGCATCTGCAGGGTGACGTTTTCGAGCTTGATGCCGAGATCTTCCGAGATCGCCTGACCGCCGGTCAGAACCGCGATGTCCTGCAGCATGGCCTTGCGGCGATCGCCGAAGCCCGGAGCCTTGACAGCCGCGACCTTCAGACCGCCACGGAGACGGTTCACCACGAGCGTGGCCAAGGCCTCGCCTTCGACGTCTTCCGCGACGATGACCAGCGGCTTGCCGGTCTGCACCACGGCCTCGAGCAGCGGCAGCAGCTCGTTCAGCGAGGAGAGCTTCTTCTCGTTGATCAGGATGTAGGCGTCGTCCATTTCAACGCGCATCTTGTCGGCGTTGGTGACGAAGTAGGGCGAGATGTAGCCGCGGTCGAACTGCATGCCCTCGACGACGTCGAGTTCGGTCTCGAGCGACTTGGCTTCTTCAACCGTGATGACGCCCTCGTTGCCGACCTTCTTCATGGCATCGGCCAGGAACTTGCCGATTTCGGCGTCGCCGTTGGCGGAGATGGTGCCGACCTGGGCGATTTCCTCGTTCGAGGTGACCTTCTTGGAGTTCTTGACGAGGTCGGCGACCACGGCTTCCACCGCGAGATCGATACCGCGCTTCAGATCCATCGGGTTCATGCCGGCGGCAACCGACTTGGCGCCTTCACGGACGATTGCAGCCGCCAGAACGGTCGCGGTGGTGGTGCCGTCGCCGGCCGCGTCCGCGGACTTGGAGGCGACTTCGCGCACCATCTGTGCGCCCATGTTCTCGAACTTGTCGTCGAGCTCGATCTCCTTGGCGACGGTGACGCCGTCCTTGGTGATGCGGGGAGCGCCGAACGACTTGTCGAGCACGACGTTGCGGCCCTTGGGGCCGAGCGTCACCTTGACGGCGTTGGCGAGAATGTCGACGCCGCGCAGCATGCGGTCGCGGGCATCAACGCCGAATTTGACTTCTTTAGCTGACATATTTGATATCCCTGAGTTGATCTTTGTTTCTCACCCTGTCGGGGAGGCGCCTCGCGGGCGCTCCTCAGGGTGAGCGTGGCAGGCGAAGTGCTTAGGCAGCCTTCTTCTTGGTGCCGGCGGGGACGTCGAGCACGCCCATGATGTCGCTCTCCTTCATGATCAGGAGATCTTCACCGTCGATCTTGACCTCGGTGCCCGACCATTTGCCGAACAGGACGCGGTCGCCGACCTTGAGGTCGATCGGGATCAGCTTGCCGGCTTCGTCGCGGCCGCCCGGGCCGACGGCGGTGATTTCGCCCTGCGAGGGCTTTTCCTTGGCACTGTCCGGAATGATGATGCCGCCAGCGGTCTTCTCTTCGGCGTCGATGCGCTTGACCACGACGCGGTCGTGAAGCGGACGGAATTTCATGCAGTCCTCCTAAGTTTCTGAAGATGTTGTCAGATTCTGAAATTTTGGCAGTCCGAGCAGGCGAGTGCCAGCTCGGCTGCGGCTGATTTAGGCCAGACTTGATCGGGGGACAAGGGCTTCTAGCAGAAAAATTGGCACTCAAATATGACGCCTGCCAATTTCATTCATCATGATTAATCGGCGGCGGGGTCTTCGGATCCCGTATTAGCACGTGCGGTAAGCTGCTGCTAACGCGACCTTTTTCAACAGATCGTTAAACATTTAGGCTTGTGATGGGTTGGTCTCGTGCGTCACATTTCTCTCATGTGAGCGCATCTCCGCCGGGGTGGCTCGGTGTATCGCCACCACGACAAATGCGCTCCAGCAATGGAGGTTTGGCATGGTCTCGCGGGTTGGAGTTGCTTCCGATGATTTCCGGAAGCAGGTGCTGGGTTACGGGCTGACGACGGCGCAAATCCTGTATCGGATGCCGGATCACCCGTCATTGCTGCAGACCTATGTCTGGCAGAACTACGATCTGTTTCCAAAATTCCCGGCGCTCAAGGATTTCCTCGCCTTCTGGCAGGAAAAGCTGGACGGCCCGCTGTACTCGGTGACGGTGGCGCATTCCAAGCTGATCAAGCCGGCCGAACTGCGCGCGGTCGATGGCGTGTTCAGGCTGCATTGAAAGAGCACGCTCCTGAGGTGGGCACGGCGCAAGCGCGCCTTTGCCCACCCTACGAAAAAATTCTGTGTTAGCCTCCCGTCACAAACAATAGGGAGGCACAAATGGCCAAGAAGAAAGTGGCGTCGCGCGCCGCGGCGCAGCCCGCCGTGAAGAAGAAATGGTCGGGCCACAAGACGGCAGCCAAATCCTCAGCCCGCAAGACCATCAAGTCGAAGGCGAGGGGCGCACCGGCGGCCAAGTCGAAACCGGTCAAGAAAGCCAGGCCGAAGCAGCGCATCGCCGTCAGCCATCACCGCGAGGAGGATTTCAAGGCCGACGGCCTGCGCACTTACGCGCAGTATCGCGACCTCGGCATTGCCGACGCCACCCACGGCCTGGCGCAGGCGCATGTGATCCGGCTGATCGGTCCGTGCAATCCGGCGGAAGTCTCAAAGCTGCACTACCACGACGTCGAATTCCAGATGGTCTACGTGCTCAAGGGCTGGGTGAAGACCTACATGGAAGGCCAGGGCGAGACGCTGATGAAGGAAGGCAGCGCCTGGACCCAGCCGCCGCGCATCAAGCACCTGATCATGGATTATTCCGACGATGTTGAACTCCTGGAAGTGATTTTGCCGGCGGAGTTCAAGACGGTGGAATTGGCGTCGTAATTCTCGCCGTCATTCCGGGTCTGGTGCTTACGCACCATCCCGGAATGACCGAGAGAGCGTTACGTCATCACCCCTACGATCGCGCCCATCAGGCATGTCGTCAGCGTGCCGGATACAATCGACTTCAATCCGAGCGCATTGATCTCCTCGCGACGCTCCGGCGCCATGGTGCCGAGGCCGCCGATCATGATGCCGAGGCTGGCAAAATTGGCGAAACCGCACATTGCATAGAGCATGATCAGCCGCGAGCGCGGGTCGAGCGCATCGGTGCCGAGTTTTGACAGGTCGACGTAGGCGATCAATTCGTTGAGCACGGTCTTGGTGCCCATCAGGCTGCCCGCCGTGATGGCCTGCGGCCACGGCAGGCCCATCAGCCAGCACACCGGCGCCATCAGGTAGCCGAGAAGGCGCTGCAGCGAAATTTTGGTACCGCCGATCTCTGGCAGCAGCCCGAGGATCGCATTGACGAGATAGACCAGCGCGACCAGCACCAGCAGCATCGCGATGATGTTGAGCAGCAATTCGAGTCCGGCCGCTGTACCCTTGGCGATGGCGTCCATGGTCGAGGACGCGTCCATGTCGGGATCGCGAGCGACCCGGGGATCTTCCAAAGATCCGCCGGTGCGCTTGCCTGAAGTCTCCGGCACCATGATCAGGCTGACGAGAATGGCTGCCGGCGCGCCCAATACGGAGGCAATGACGAAATGCGCCGCCGCGTCCGGTATCAGCGGCGCGAGGAATGTTGCGTAGAGCACCAGCACGGTGCCGGCGATGCCTGCCATGCCGCCCGTCATCACCAGGAACAATTCGCTGCGCGTGAGCTGCGCCAGATAGGGGCGGATGAACAGCGGCGCCTCGACCATGCCGAGAAAGATATTCGCCGCGGTTGAAAGTCCCACCGCGCCGCCGACGCCGAGCGTGCGCTCCAGCAGCCATGCCATGCCGCGCACGATCGGCGGCAGCACGCGCCAGTGGAACAGCAGCGTCGTCAGGACGCTCATGACCAGCACGATCGGCAGCGCCTGAAACGCCAGGATGAAATCCGCGCCCGGCGCCTTGAGATCGAACGGAAGCGCGCCGCCTCCGAGATAGCCGAACACGAAAGAGGTGCCGGCGCGCGTCGCCGCCGAGATCGTGTTGACGGCATCGTTGATGGCGCCGAACGCCTTTGCCACCGGCGGCAGCTTGAGCAGCACCAGCGCGGTGACGACGGTGACGGCCAGGCCAACCGCCATTTGCCGCAACGAGACCGCGCGGCGGTTTTCGCTAAGCGACCATGCGATCGCCAGCAACGCCAGCACGCCAAACGCCGATTGCAGTTGCAGCATGAATCCCCCGCCAACCCCGGGAGCGATTATGCCAGCGCGGCGAGGCCGCGCAATGCCGTGTTGCGGGCCTGTCCGTTGACATCTGCATCGCGCTCGGCCACCGCTCTTGCCCATGTCCTCAACGATGCCGGTCGGCGCCCGCGAACTACTCAGGCACGGGCCTTTCCTGTTCTTCCTGTTGTCGCGAAGCTTTTCGCGCTTCGCCAGTCAGATCGCGGCGGTTGCGATCGGCTGGCAGATCTACGACATCACCGGCAGCGCCTTCCAACTCGGCATGGTCGGGCTGGTGCAATTCCTGCCCACGGCGCTGCTGGTTTTCGTGGCCGGCCATGCCGCCGACCGGTTCGAGCGCAAGCGCGTGGTGCAGCTTTGCCAGCTCGCGGAAGCGGCGACGGCGCTGTTTCTGGCCGTCAGCACCTTTGCCGGCTGGCTCACCGTGCCGCAGATATTCATCGCCACCTTCGTGATCGGCATCGCCGGCGCCTTCGAAAGCCCGGCCACGGCCGCGCTGCTGCCGCTGATCGCGCCCAAAGGCTCGGTGCAGCGCGCGACCGCGATCTCCTCCGGCGCAGCCCAGGTCGCGACCATCACCGGCCCGGCGCTCGGCGGACTGGCGTATGTGTTCGCACCGAGCTTGCCTTATTTCGTCATCGTCGTGTTCTGGCTGGTGGGCGCGGTTCTGACCGGCTTCATCCATACGACGAAGCAGGAGCTTGCGAAGCCGGATGCGACGGCAGACGATATCTTTGCCGGCGTCCGCTTCATCCGCGACAACCCGGCCATCCTCGGCACCATCTCGCTCGACCTGTTCGCCGTGCTGCTCGGCGGCGTCACGGCGCTGTTGCCGATCTATGCGCGCGACATCCTGCAGGCCGGCCCGCTTGGCCTCGGCATCCTGCGCGCCGCGCCCGCGGTGGGCTCGCTGTTGATGACCATCGTGCTGGCGCGCCACAGTATCAACCACCATGTCGGGTTGCGGATGTTTCAGGCCGTGATCGTGTTCGGCGCGGCGACGGTGATATTCGCGCTCTCGCAGTGGATGTGGCTGTCGGTGCTGGCGCTGGCGCTGCTGGGCGCGGCCGACACGATCAGCGTTGTGATCCGCTTCTCGCTGGTGCAGCTTTCCACGCCCGACGAAATGCGCGGCCGGGTCGGCGCGGTCAACTTTCTCTTCATCAACGCCAGTAACCAGCTCGGCCAATTCGAGAGCGGCGTCACCGCGGCGCTGTTCGGCGCCATGCCGGCCGCTGTCCTCGGTGGCGTCGGAACCATCGCGATCGCGCTGTTGTGGATGAAGCTGTTTCCGGCGCTGCGGAAAGTGGAGAGACTGGAGTAGCTTCGACCGTCATTGCCTGCGACAAACGCGAAGCGTTTGCGCACGGGAGCGTAGCGAAGAAGCAATCCATGCTTCCTTGTGGCACGATGGATTGCTTCGCTTCGCTCGCAATGACGGAGAGAGACTTACCCCCGTCCCACGAACGGCATCTTGCTCGCCATGACCGTCATGAACAGCACGTTGGCGTCGAGCGGCAGGCCGGCCATGTAGGCGACCGCGTCGCCGACCGCCTTCGCATCCATGCGCGGCTCGTGTTTCATCGTGCCATCGGGCTGCATCACGCCGGGGCCGGCGACCATGCGATCGGTCATCGGGGTCGCGGCGTTGCCGATGTCGACCTGGCCGACCGCGATATCGTACTTGCGGCCGTCGAGATTGGAGGCCTTGGTGAGACCCGTGATCGCATGCTTGGTCGAGGTATAGGCCGCGGAGTACGGCCGCGGCGCGTGCGCCGAGATCGAGCCGTTGTTGATGATGCGGCCGCCGCGCGGGTTCTGATCCTTCATGATGCGGAAGGCGTGCTGGGTGCACAGGAACGGGCCGGTGAGGTTGGTGTTCACCACCGCCTGCCATTGTTCGAGGCTGAGGTCTTCGAAATTCACCGGCGGTGCGCCCATGCCGGCATTGTTGAAGAGAACGTCGAGCCGGCCATAGGTGTCCATCACCTTGGCGAACAGCGCGGCGATCGAGCCGGGGCTGGTCATGTCGGCTGACACGCACAGGCTCTTGCCGACATTGTCGCCGAGCTTCTTGGTTTCCTCCAGCATCTCCATGCGGCGTCCGGCGAGCACCACGGTAAAGCCGGCATTCATCAACGCCAGCGATGCGGCGCGCCCGACGCCGGTGCCGGCACCGGTGACGATTGCGATCTTGTTTGTTGCGTCGGCCATTGTTTCCTCGCCTTCAGTTTTTTGCTTCTGTTTCGGATTTATAGGGTGGTCTCGGGATATTCTGGTGCGCCGCACGCAACGCCGCCGACCAGCGCGAGCGCAGGTCGTGGAAATAGGGTTCGCCCGCCTCGATGCGGTGGTTGAGATCGGCCACGCAGGCATCCGTGCGCACCACCAGAACATCGATCGGCAGGCCGACGCCGAGGTTGGACCGCATGGTCGAATCCATCGAGATCAGGCCGGTCTTCAGCGCCTCATACAGTTCGACGTCATAGTGCATCGCGCGGTCCAGCACCGGCTTGCCGTATTTGTGCTCGCCGATCTGCAAATAGGGGGTGTCGGTGGTGCATTCGATGAAATTGCCGGCGGTGTAGACCATGAACAGTCGCATCCGCGAGCCCTTGATCTGTCCGCCGAACAGGAAGGAGACGTCGAAGCTGACGTCTTCGGATCGCAGCGCCGGGCCCTCGGTGGAATGGACCAGGCGGATCGCCCGCCCGATGCGCTGTGCCGCCTGGAACATGGTCGGCGCGTTCATCAGCGTCTCGACCTCGCCGGTGTCGGGGTCTTCGATGCCCTCGGTCAAGGTCGACAGCACCGACTGGCTGATCGCCAGATTGCCGGCGCTGGCAATCGCCATGATGCGCTCGCCGGGTTTGGAGAAAATATGGAGCTTGCGGAAGGTCGAGACGTTGTCGAGGCCGGCATTGGTGCGGGTATCCGCGATCATGACGAGACCGTCCCGCACCAGAATTCCGCAACAATAGGTCATTCCAAGTCCCCGAACGCATCCGTTTTTTCGGCGCCAAACTAGTAGCCAATTTCGGGGAGGCATCCAACCCCAATTCCCGTGGCGCGGCATGCGCTGGGCGGGTAAAACCGGCCCGCAGGCAGGATGGGGAGATGCAGAAATCAGCTCTGATCGGCACGATCGTGGCTGCGTTGTTCCTGGGCAGCGCCAATGCGCTGGCCGGCCCTGGGAAGACGGCATGGGCCTATGGCCGAGGCGACGACGTTCCGGCGATGCGCCCGCTGCGGAAGCGGGCGCCAACGAAGCCGGTAGGCCGTTCTAGGCCCGCGCCAGGATGACGTGTGCCTGGATCTTGGCGGCGACCTCGCCGCTGCCATGCTTGTCCGCGATCGCGGCGGCGGCGTGGTCGGTTGCGGCCTCGAGCTTGTCAGACCCGCGGGCCTCTATCTCGTTGCGCAGCGGCGTGCCCTGGCAATAGGCGATGGCGGCATGACGGGCCGATGGCGCACGGCTTTGCTCAGCCCTGGTTTCGATGGTCACGTTCGAGAAGCCCGCCTTCGCCAGATCGCTGCGGATCAATGCCACGTCGTGGTAGCCGTGCGGCGTGCGCGCCATGAAGCGCGGCGGATCATCTGGAAAAAATTCGGCGAGCGCGTTGGTCACTTCGTCCGCGAACAGGTTTTCCTCGATCCGGTCCCATGCGTTGAACAGGAACGCTCCATCCGGCCTGAGCACGCGCCGCGCTTCGCGATAGGCCGACGGCCGATCGGGAAAGAACATCACGCCGAACTGGCAGCAAACCAGATCGAAGGCGGCATCCTCGAATGGCAGCGCCTGCGCATCGGCCTGGAGCCAGGTGATGCGGTCGTCTTGCTCTTGCCGCGTGGCGGCATAATCGAGCATCGGCTGGTTGAGGTCGGTCACGACGTAACGGGCATCGGGCGAAAGTCTTGGCGCCAGCGCCCGCGTTACCACGCCGCTGCCGGCCGCCATTTCCAGTACAGCTTTGGGCGAAAGTGCAGCAGCCTTTTGCGCCATATCCCGGGCGTAGCTCTCGAAGATCAGGGGAACCATATGGCGGTCATAGTTTTCCGGAATCGAGCCCGCAAAAATCTTGTCGCCTGCTGACATGGCCTGTCCTCTGCGCTACGCTTCGGTCCTTCGCCAATCTACAGAAAAAGAAAATACATTGGGAGGCTGAATGCGCAGCAGCAATTTGCCGGGCAAGTTATGCGCCGCGCTCATGATGCTCTTTTGCATCGCACTGGTTACAGCCAGTCCCGCCGCCGCGCAGAAAAAGGGCGGTACACTCAGGCTCTATCACAACGACAATCCGCCCTCGACCTCGCTGCACGAGGAAGCGACCATTGCCTCGGTGACGCCGTTTGCCGCCATCTTCAATAACCTCGTGGTGTTCGATCCAGCCAAGGTCCACGAAAGCATCGAAACCGTGATTCCGGATCTGGCCGAAAGCTGGGCGTGGGATGCGACCAACACCAAACTCACCTTCAAGCTTCGGCAGGGGGTGAAATGGCACGACGGCCAGCCGTTCACGGCCAAGGACGTGCAGTGCACCTGGCGGATGCTGATCGGCAAGGCCGAGACCCAGGACTTCAAGCGCAATCCGCGAAAAGTCTGGTACACGAAGCTGCAGGACGTTAGCGTCAACGGCGATTACGAGGCGACCTTTGAGCTGAGCGAGCCGCAGCCGAGCCTGCCGGTATTGCTCGCGAGCGCGTTTTCGCCGGTCTATCCCTGCCATGTGCCGCAGCAGGTGATGCGCACCAAGCCTATTGGCACGGGGCCGTTCAAATTCGTCGAATTCAAGCGCGGCGAACAGGTTCGTCTGGTGCGCAATCCCGATTACTGGAAGAAGGACCGGCCTTATCTCGACGAGATCACGTTCCGCATGATCGACAGCCGCGCCACGCGCATGCTGGCGTTCGCCACCGGCGACTACGACATCACCTTTCCCTCCGACGTCAGCGTTCCCCTGATGAAGGACATCAAGGCACGCGCGCCGAACGCGATCTGCGAGATGACGGCCACGGGAACGCAGATCAATCTGATGGTCAACCGCGTCAATCCGCCGTTCGACAATCCGGATATTCGAAAGGCCATGTCGCTGGCGCTGGACCGTAAACCCTTCAACACCATTTTGATGGAGGGGATGGCGCGGATGGGCGGGGCGATGCTGGCCAAGCCCGAAGGCGAGTGGGGCATGCCGCCGGAAATGGTGACTTCGCTTACGGGCTACGGCCCCGACACCGAGAAGAACGTCGCCGAGGCGCAGGCGATCATGCAGAAGCTCGGCTACAGCGATGCCAAACCGCTGCAGATCAAGATCCAGACACGGAATTTGCCGACCTATCGCGATCCCGCCGTGATCCTCACCGACCAGCTCAAGAAGATCTACATCACGGGCGAGCTCGATATTCTCGATACGCCGCGCTGGTACGCGCGGCTGGCAAAGAAGGATTACACGATCGGACTGAACGTCACCGGCGTCAGCGTCGACGATCCTGACGGCAACATCGTCGAGAATTATTCCTGCAAGTCGGAGCGCAACTACACCCAGTACTGCAATGCGGAGGTCGATCGATTGCTGACCGTGCAGTCGAGCGAGCTCGACAAGGAGAAGCGCCGGAAAATGGTTTGGGACATCGAGCGGCTGCTGGTCGAAGATGCCGCGCGCCCGATCATCCTGCACTCCTCGGCCGCCAATTGCTGGCAGCCCTACGTGAAGAACTTCCGGCCGCACGATAATAGCCAGTACAACAACCTGCGGTTCGAGGACGTCTGGCTGGATAAGTGAGTATCTCTCCACCGTCATTGCGAGGAGCGAAGCGAGGAAGCAATCTACCTATCTCAACGCAGAGGGATGGCTTGCTTCGCTTTGCCGCAATGACGGCAGCTACTGCTGGCTTTGCCACTGACCCGGCCGCCCGGCCTGTTCGACCTTGACCGCGACCGTCAGCGTCTCCGCGCCGCCGCCATAGCGGGTGCCGCGTACGGGTGCGGCGCCGAGGTAGTCGAGCCCGATGGCGACACGGGCATGGGCGTCGGTGGTGCAGAGGCCGTTGGCGGCATCGAAGCCGACCCAGCCGAGGTCGGGCACGAACGCTTCCGCCCAGGCATGGCCGGCCTGCTGGTGCACCGTGCCGTCGGAGCGCAGGAAATGCCCGGAGACGAAGCGTGCCGGCACCCCGCCGGAGCGGGCGCAGGCGATGAAGATGTGCGCATAGTCCTGGCAGACGCCGCGCTTGAGCGCAAAAGCTTCCGCCGCCGATGTTCCCGAATTGGTGGGGTCCTCGTCGAACGTCATGTGTTCGTTGATCTGCACCATCAGCGCATGCAGGAAGCCCAGCACGTCGCCGTCGGACTCCGCGCGCATCTCTCGGACAAAGGTCGCCATCGCCGGATTGACTTCGGTGAGCGCGGTCTGGCGTAGGAACAGGCCTGGCGGAAAGCGCTCGTCGGTGCCGCGCAGCACGCCGCCGGTATCATGGGTCTCGATCAGGCCCTCGACACGGATGGTGAGGTCGGCGATCGGCCCGTGCGTCAATACATGCGTGACATTGCCGAATGCGTCCTGATGGGTGTCGAGCCGGGAATCGGTGGAAACGTCGATCTGCCATTCGGCGACATATTGCCCGTCATGGCTACCAGGCGTCATGCGCAGGATCTGGATCACGCCCGACGCCGGCGGCTCGTAGCGATAGCTGGTGGAATGGGCAATTCGCAGGCGCATGGCGGACCCGGGCAGAACTTGAGTTGATCGTCATGCCCGGCCTTGTGCCGGGCATCCACGTCTTTCTTTACCCACTCAAAGCAAGACGTGGAAGGTCGGGTCAAGCCCGGCCATGGTGGAGAATGCATCAAATCAGATACTGCTTGGTGATGATCTCACCGAGCCGCGCGTTATCCGAAATGAATTCCTGGATGAATTCATGGACACCGTGCTGGAAGATATCGTCCATATGGCTGTGTTCCAACCGGTTGCGGACGCCGCGGGCGTGGCGCTGGGAGGCGCCCTGGCGACCATAGGCGACGCCGATCTGGTCGAGGTTGCGCACGAGGTTGCTGTAGCAGCTCGCCAGCGACCGCGGCAGCGTGTCGTTGAGGATCAGGAGGTCGGCGATCAGCCAGGGTTTCAGCGTCTCGCGATAGACCCAGTGGTAGGCCGTCAGCGCCGATACCGAACGCAGGATCGAGGTCCACTGGTAATAGTCCAGCGGGCCGCCGACGTGTTCTTCCTCGGGCAGCAGCACGTGATACTTCACGTCGAGAATGCGCGCGGTGTTATCGGCGCGCTCCAGATGCAGGCCGAGCCGCGAGAACCAGTAGGCGTCGTTGCGCAGCATGGTCCGGTAGGCCGAACCGTCGAACCGCAGCGAGGTCTCCTGCACGAAGCGCAGGAACCGCGCCAGTTCCTCGCGGCTCGAGGTGCCCTTGCCCCAGACTTCCTGCAACTCGATCCAGGCCGAGTTGATGGTGTCCCACATCTCCGATGTCAGCGCGGTTCGCACCGAGCGTGAGTTGAGCCGCGCCGCCTCGATGCAGTTCTTGATCGAGGAGGGATTGGACGGCGAGAACGCCAGATATTCGACGACGTTCTGCTCGGTGGCTTCCTGATAGGTCTCGTAGAAGCTCGCGCTGACGCCCGCCGTCAGCAGCGCCAATTCCCATTCATTGGTCTTGCCGATATAGGCGGCGGGCAGGGCGGTGACGCGCAAGGTCGCGTCGATGGTGCGCGCGATATATTCCGCCCGCTCGACATAGCGGGCCAGCCAGTACAGGTTTTCGGCGGTGCGCGACAGCATACGAAAATTTCGCTCTCTATTCGTCCAGTATCCAGGTGTCCTTGGTGCCGCCGCCCTGGCTCGAATTGACCACCAGCGAGCCTTCCTTCAGCGCCACCCGCGTCAGCCCGCCGGGCACGATGGTGACGTGCTTGCTGCCCGTCAGCACGAACGGCCGCAGATCGACATGGCGCGGCGCGAGGCCGGAGGCGGTGCAGGTCGGGCAGGTCGACAGCGCCAGCGTCGGCTGGGCGATAAAGCCTTCGGGCTCGCGCTTGAGCTTGTCGCGGAACGCCTCGATCGTCGCTTTGGTGGCGGCAGGGCCGATCAGCATGCCGTAGCCGCCGGAGCCGTGCACTTCCTTCACCACCAGGTCGCCGAGATTGTCGAGCACGTAGGCCAGGTCCTTTGGCTCGCGGCAGCGCCAGGTCGGCACGTTCTTCAGGATCGGCTCTTCGCCGAGATAGAATTTCACGACCTCGGGCATGTAGGAATAGATCGCCTTGTCGTCGGCAATCCCGGTGCCGACGGCGTTCGCCAGCGTGACGTTGCCGGCCGCATAGGCCGACATCAGCCCGGGGACGCCGAGCGCCGAATCCGGGCGGAAGGTTAAGGGGTCGAGGAAATCGTCGTCGACCCGGCGGTAGATCACGTCGACGCGCTTCAACCCCTCGGTGGTGCGCATGAAGACCTCATCGTTCTTGACGATGAGGTCGCGGCCCTCGACCAGTTCGATCCCCAATTTGTCGGCCAGGAAGGAGTGTTCGTAATAGGCGGAATTGTAGACGCCGGGCGTCATCAGCGCGACCGTCGGCTCCGCCGAGGCCGAGAGCGGCGCCACCGAGCGCAACGCCGACAGCAGTTCGTCGGGATATCGCTCCACCGGCGCGACGCGGTGGCGGGCGAACAGGTCCGGAAACAGCCGCATCATGATTTCGCGGTTTTCCAGCATGTAGGAGACGCCGGAGGGCGTCCGCGCGTTGTCCTCCAGCACGATGAAATTGTCGGCGTCGACCCGGACGATGTCGATCCCGGCGATGTGCACGTAGACGTCGTGCGGCACGCTCTGGCCGTTCATCTCCGGGCGGAACACCGGGTTCTGGAAGATCAGGTCGTCGGGAATGATATTGGCACGCAGGATGTCGCGGCCGTGATAGATGTCGCGCAGGAACATGTTGAGCGCGCGGACCCGCTGCTTCAGGCCCTTTTCGAGCAGCGTCCATTCCTTGGCCGAGATGATCCGCGGGATCACGTCAAAGGGGATCAGCCGCTCCTGGGCCTCGGCGTCGCCATAGACCGCGAAGGTGATGCCGATCCGGCGGAACAGCAGTTCCGCCTCCTGCCGGCGATATTCCAGGGCGTCCGGAGGCGTCTCCTTCAGCCAGCGGGAGAGCTCCCGATAGGCCGGGCGAAGGTCGCCGCTGGGCCCGTTCATTTCATCGAAGGCAACTGCCATAAATCCTGACTATCTCTCGAAGCCATGCGGCACAGTGCATGACTTCACGGGATGGTAGCAAGGCTCGGGCCAGCGCGATATGCATTGGCCAGCGGCTTTTGGTATGGGTAGCTCGCCGCGCTGCCCTAAAAAAAGGCTGCCGGGTGCTTATTTCGGCAGCAAACCCCCGTGACTTCAATGCGTTGCTTGCGCAAGTTATGGGGACAGGTGGGGAGAAGTCATGAGCGAGATCGTCACGGCAGGTATTCTGGTCATTGGCGACGAGATCCTGTCCGGCCGGACCAAGGACAAGAACATCGGCTTCATCGCCGAATACCTGACCAATATCGGAATCGACCTCAAGGAGGTCCGCGTCGTCGCCGACGAGGAGTCCGATATTGTCGATGCCCTTAATGCACTGCGGAATCGCTATACCTACGTCTTTACCACCGGCGGCATCGGCCCGACCCATGACGACATCACCGCCGACAGCGTCGCCAAGGCGTTCGGCGTCGGGATCGACCATCACCCGGAGGTGGTGGCGCGTTTCCGCGAGCGCTGGAGCGAGCAGGATCTGAACGAGGCGCGGCTGCGGATGGCCCGCGTGCCCGACGGCGCCGAACTGATCCAGAGCGCGACCATCCTGGCGCCCGGCTTCAAGCTCGGCAATGTCATCGTGATGGCCGGCATTCCCTCGATCATGCAGGCGATGATGGACATCGTCGCGCCCAAGCTGAAATCGGGCGTGCGGATGCTGTCGGACTCGGTCCGCGCCAATGCCCGGGAAGGCGACATCGGCGGGCCGCTGCGCGAGATCGCCAACGCCCATCCCGACACCATCATCGGCAGCTATCCGTTCCAGGACGAGGACAAGAAGCCGAACACCAACCTCGTCGTCCGCTCCCGCGATCCCGAAAAGCTCAACGCCGCGATGGCCGCGGTGAAGGAGATGCTGGCGGGATTGAACGTCGCGCGGTAGGGGCGGAAGCTGAATTCTGAAAATACGGGAGAAGAGAATGGCGCCGGATACTCCGGAACTGAGCGCGCAGGAGCGGGCGGGCAAGGCGTTTCCGGTCTCATGGGACCAGTTTCACCGGGATTGCCGGGCGCTGACCTGGCGGCTCAACGAGGTCGGGCCGTTTCACGCGGTCATCGCGATCACCCGCGGCGGGCTGGTGCCGGCCGCGATCGTGGCGCGCGAACTCGGCGTGCGCGTGATCGATACCGTCTGCATCGCCAGCTACGACCACGACAAGCAGGGTGACCTGAAGGTGCTGAAAGGCATTTCGGCCGACACCGCCGCGCTTGGCGGCGGCACGGGCAAGGGCCTGTTGATCGTCGACGACCTCGTCGATACCGGCAAGACCGGCCGGCTGGTGCGCGACATGATGCCGGACGCGCATTTCGCCACCGTCTACGCCAAGCCCAAGGGCAAGCCGATGGTCGACACGTTCATCACCGAGGTGTCACAGGACACCTGGATTTTCTTTCCCTGGGATACCGCGCTCTCGTTCCAGCCGCCGATCCGCGACGGCGCGGCGTAGCCGTCATTGCGAGCGCAGCGGAGCAATCCATGCAGCCCGCGCAGGTGGGGACGATGCATTGCTTCGCTGCGCTCGCAATGACGGCTGTGGCTAACTGAGCCTCTACATGCCCCTTCAAAACCGCGTCACACCCACCGGCGACATCATCGGCACTCCGCATCGCGGCATGTTCACCGGCAATCGCGGCATCATCCACGATCCCGCCACCAGGACGCTCCTGAAAAAGCGCTGGGCGAGCCCGGCATGGATCACCTGTGTCTGCGAGTTCCGGGGATGGCGGCGCGAGGTGATGGGCCGGCGGAGCTGGACCGAACTGTTCTTTCTCGACGAGGCCACCGCCTTTGCCGCCGGCCACCGGCCCTGCTTCTTCTGCCGCCGTGACGACGCTAACCGCTTTCGGGCGGCCTGGGAGAAGGGCAATTGCGTTGCGGACATTCGCGCGCGTGAGATGGACAGCGTGCTGCATCGCGAGCGGCTGGAGCGCGGGAAGAAGCGGTTGCATCCGTTGCCGGTGCCGGCGGCGCAATTGCCTGATGGAGCGATGGTGCAAGGCAGGCGACGAGAGTTTTCTGATCGTGCAGGGCAGGGCACTGCAATGGTCGATGGCCGGCTATCGCGAGGCGGACGGCGCAATCGATGACGCGATGCTGCTGACGCCACCGTCAACGCTGCGCGCGCTGGGCGCTGGATATCGGCCGGTGCTGCATCCAAGCGCGAGTGGTTAGCGCTTTCACCACATAATTGCGAACGCAGCGAAGCAATCCATTGTCACCGAGTGCGCGGACGGATGGATTGCTTCGCTGCGCTCGCAATGACGGCGTTATCAGCCCAAGCGCTGCCTCGCCAGCTTCGCCCCCGCCCCGAGTGCCGCCAGCTTCGCCTCCGCGATATCCCGTCGCATCGGCGCCATGCCGCAATTCGTCGTGGCTACGATGTTGCTCTTCGGCACGAATTTCGACACCGCCTCGATCACCTTCACGACATCCTCGGCCGTCTCCACCGTATCGCTGGCGACGTCGATCACGCCCGCCTGGACGACCTTGCCGGGGAGCAGCGCCAGTAGATCCAGCGGCACCTTCGAATTGCGGCACTCGATCGCAACCTGCTGGATCGGGCTTTTAGCGATCGCCGGGAAGATATCCTCGTACTGCCGCCACTCGCTCCCGAGCGTTTCCTTCCAGTCGGTATTGGCCTTGATGCCGTAGCCGTAGCAAATGTGCACGGCGGTGGTGCAGGTCAGTCCCTCGGCGGCGCGCTCCAGCGCCTTGATGCCCCAGTCGGAGACCTCGTCCATGAAGACGTTGAAGGCGGGCTCGTCGAACTGGATCACGTCGACGCCGTCGGCCTGCAGCGCCTTGGCTTCGGCGTTGAGCAGTTCGGCGAAGGCGAACGCCATCTTGACCTTGTCGCCGTAATATTTGTCGGCGACGGTGTCGGCGATGGTCATCGGGCCGGGCAGGGTGAACTTGAGCTTGCGGGTGGTGTGGGTGCGGGCGACGCGGGCTTCATCGGCATGCACGCGGCCCTTGAGCGTCAGCGGCGCGACCACCTGTGGCACCATCGCCTTGTAGCGGTCATTGCGGATGCCCATCTCGACTTTGTGGGCGAAATCGATGCCCTCGACCTTCTCCAGAAAGCCGTGGACGAAATGCTGGCGGGCCTGCTCGCCCTCGGTGACGATATCGACGCCGGCATCTTCCTGCAGCTTCACCGCCAGCATGGTGGCGTCGCGCTTGGCACGGGTCAGTTCGTCGCCCTTCGACTTCCAGGGCGCCCACAGCATGTTGGGTTCGGCCAGCCATTCCGGCTTGGGCAAGGAGCCTGCGATGGTGGTTGGAAACAGCATGGGAGCCTCCCGGTCGGTTCTGATTGAGCGCCTGTCTGCCATGTCTTATGATCGAGGTACAGAACAACGAAAGTCGCCCAAAAGCGCGAAGCGCGTCTTCAAGCAAAATCTCGCTTCGGGCGCAAGGAAGGGGCGAGGCAAGGGGAGCCATGATCGACCTGCACTACGCGCCGACGCCCAACGGCTGGAAAATCTCGATCATGCTGGAGGAACTCGGGCTGCCCTATCAGGTCATCCCCGTCAACATCCGGGCTGGCGAGCAGTTCAGGCCGGAGTTTCTGGCGATCAGCCCGAACAACCGCATTCCGGCTATCGTGGACCGCGCGCCGGCCGATGGCGGTGAGCCGTTCTCGGTGTTCGAGACCGGGGCGATCCTGATCTACCTCGCCGACAAGACCGGGCGCTATCTGCCGAAGGAAACCCGGGCCCGATCCCGCGTCATCGAGTGGCTGATGTGGCAAATGAGTGGGCTGGGGCCCATGCTCGGCCAGCACGGCCATTTCGCGCTCTATGCGGCGGAGAAGATTCCGTACGCGATCGAGCGCTACCGCGACGAGGCGGCGCGGCTTTACCGCGTGCTGGATACGCAACTGGGCAAGACCGGCGCCTATGTCGCCGGCGAATATTCGATCGCCGACATCGCCTGCTTCCCCTGGACCATGACCCACAAGGCGCAGGGCTTTACGCTTGACGACTACCCGAACGTCAAGCGTTGGTACGCAGAGGTGCGCGCGCGGCCTCAGGTGCAGGCCGGGCTCGCGATCGGCAAGTTCGTCAAGGAGCCGTTCGACGAGGAAGCGCGGAAGAATATGTTTGGCGCGCGTGCCAAGGAGATGGCGGCGAGGAAGTGACGCTCCAGCCGCGTCGTCATTGCGAGCGAAGCGAACCAATCCATGTGGCCGCAAAGCAAGTCTGGATTGCTTCGTCGCTCCGCTCCTCGCAATGACGGAAGAAATAACTCTGGTCTCAACTAATAAGGAAAACCCCATGATCGAATTCTTCTTCGACTGCTCCAGCCCCTGGACCTATCTCGCCTTTCACAACATTCAGCCGCTGGCGAAAGAGCTCGGCGTCGAGATCAGTTGGCGGCCGATCCTGGTTGGCGGCATCTTCAATACGGTGAACCCGAGCGTCTATGCCCAGCGTGAGACGCCGGTGCCGTTGAAGGCGCGCTACATGAAGAAGGATCTCGCCGACTGGGCGCGGTCGTCAGGTCTTTCGATCAAAATGCCGCCGACCGTGTTTCCGGTGAACAGCGTCAAGGCGATGCGCGGCTGCATTTGGCTTGGTCAGGAGATGGTGCCGTTCGCCACGGCGGTGTTCGAGACTTATTGGGGCGGCGACAAGGACATCTCGCAGGATTCGGTGCTGACGGAGGTCTGCAAGAAAGCCGGCGTCGATCACGTCAAATTCTTCGAAGGCATTAGTCAGCAGGCGATCAAGGACCAGCTCAAGGCCAATACCGACGAGGTGATGGCGCGCGGCGGTTTTGGTTCGCCGACGATCTTCGTCGACAAGACGGATATGTATTTCGGCAATGACCGGATGCCGCTGATCCGCGAAGCGCTGCAGCGCCTGAAAGCGCGGGCCGCCTGATGCCGAAAGCCGTCGTCTGCCGCGAGCTCGGCCCACCCGAGAGCTTGCGCCTGGAAACATGTGCCACAGCGCCCTTGGCCACCGGGCAGGTGCGCGTCGCGATCCGCGCCGCCGGAATCAATTTTCCCGATATTTTGATGGCGGCCGGCGAGTACCAGCTCAAGCCGCCGCTGCCGTTTACGCCAGGCGTCGAAGCCGCCGGCGATGTGGTCGAAGTGAATGCGACGCCGGACGTCGCGGTTGGCGACAGGGTCATCGTCAAGATGCGGCACGGCGCCTATTCCGATGAAGCCGTCGCCACGCCCTCCCAGCTCGTAAAACTGCCGACGACGTTCGACTATGCCGAAGGCGCGACGTTTCTGGCTGGCCACGGCACCGCTTATCACGCGCTGATCGATCGCGGCCGGCTCGAGCCCGGCGAGGTGCTGCTGGTGCACGGCGCCGGCGGCGGGGTCGGGCTCGCCGCTGTCGAGATCGGCAAGATGCTGGGCGCCACTGTGATCGCAACCGCTTCGAGTGACGAGAAGCTGGCGATCGCGAAGGCGAGGGGCGCCGATCATCTCATCCGCTACGACCAGGAGCCGTTTCGCGACGCCGTCAAGCGCATCACCGGCGGGCAGGGTGCCGACGTGGTGTTCGATCCCGTCGGCGGCGAGGTGTTCGAGAACTCGATGCGCTGCATCAACTGGGGCGCACGGCTCTTGATCATCGGCTTTACCGGCGGCATCGGGCTTGCGAAGACCAATCTTCTGATGATCAAGGGCGCCAGTGTGCTCGGCGTCCGCGCCGGCGAAGCCGTGCGGCGAAATCCCGCGCTCGGCGAAGTCAGGATCAGGGCGCTGACGGAATGGGCGGAAGCCGGAAAGATCCGTCCCAACGTCTCGCACCGGCTGCCGCTGGAAGATTTTGCCAAGGCGATGCGGCTGTTGATCGACCGCAAGGCGATCGGGCGGGTGGCGCTGGTGATGTAATCGTTTCTCGTCGTCCCCCGCTAACGCGGGGGACCCAGTACGCCGCGGCTTCTCAATTCAATCGCTGACATCTCTGGAATACTGGATCACCCGCCTTCGCGGGTGACGACGTCGGAGGGGTTAAATCTTCCATCCGCCAAAAACGCAATCGTCTGTGCAATCGCCTCACCATTCCGCACCAGCCATGGATGCGACGCCGCGACGACGACGTGATCCGCCATGCCCTCAAGCTTGGTGTTCGCAATCGACACCCGTCCGTCATGGGGTCTCGGCAAAAACCTTGATGCGATCGGATAGATCGACCGGTTTCCGGCGATGATGCCGACAGGATAATCGACCGGCGGCAACAGCGCTTCGATTGCAGCATCCCGCTGGGTCCCGAGTTGCTGCCCCGCCGGCCCGAAAAAAGCGCGGTAGACTCCAATATTCTTCAGGCGGTCGGCGATTTCGCTGCCGCTATTCGGCGTGCCCAGCATCACGACGCGGCCCAGGTGTTTGGGCCGATGTCTGGCAATGTAGACACGGGCCAAGAGTCCGCCCATGGAATGGCAGACGAAATGGATGGAGCCGTCGACGCGATCGGCAAACTGCTGGATGGCCGGATCGATGTCCTCCGCCAACCCCTCCAGCGGCTTGCTGCGGCTCGCATAGTCCAGGTTGAGGGTGGTGAATCCGACGCGCTCCAGCGCCAACTGCATCTTTCGAAACGATAGCGCCGTCCTGCTGATGCCATGCAGCAGGACGACGCCGTCTTGCGTCGCGTCGGCCGGTGTGGGCCGCTCGCTCACTTATACTCGCGCTCCTGCCACCACGGGAAATAGTCGGGCATGTCGCTCGAAACCTTGTCCTTGAATTGCGCCGGGCGCTTTTCCAGGAACGAGACCACGCCTTCCTTGACGTCGCCGCTTCGTCCGCGCGCGTAGATGCCGCGGCTGTCGACCTTGTGGGCTTCCATCGGATCGTCGGCGCCCATCATGCGCCACATCATCTGCCGGATCAGCGCCACCGACACCGGCGCGGTCTTGGCGGCGAATTCTTTTGCCAGTGCACGCGCCGTCGGCAGCAGATCGTCCGGCGGCACCACCTTGCTGACGAGGCGGCCGGCCAACGCTTCCTGCGCGGGGAACACGCGGCCCGAATAACACCATTCCAGCGCCTGCGAGATGCCAACGATGCGCGGTAGGAACCAGCTCGAGGCGGCTTCCGGCACGATGCCGCGCTGGGAGAACACGAAGCCGAAGCGTGCGGCTTCGGAGGCGATGCGGATATCCATCGCAAGCTGCATGGTGACGCCGATGCCGACGGCGGGGCCGTTCACCGCCGCGATCACCGGCTTCAGGCACTTGAAGATGCGCAGCGTCACCTGGCCGCCGCCGTCGCGTACCTGGGAATCGCTGTAGTCGACCGCGCCGCTGGCCAGCCGCTTCACCGGCCCGCGCCGCGCGTCGCGGTCGAACGTGTTGGCGCCAGAAGAAAGATCGGCGCCGGCGCAGAAGCCGCGGCCCGCGCCGGTTACGATGATGGCGCGGACATTGTCGTCCTTGTCGGCGGCATCGAAGGCGTCGATCAATTCCTGCTGCATGGTGCCGTTGAAGGCGTTGAGCTTGTCGGGCCGGTTCAGCGTGATGGTGAGAATCTGCTCGTCGACGTCGTACTTGATGGTTTCATACGCCATGGGATTTCCTTCCTTATGTTCTTGTTTGACCGCTCAACGCATCGTCATGTCCGGCCAGAGGCGCGTCTTCGCGCCGGATGTGCCGGGCATCCACGTCTTTCTGTCCATCGAGAGCGTAAAGACGTGGATGGCCGGGACAAGCCCGGCCCATGACGGCTCTATGTCGCTACTTCTTCGGCGGCGAAGGCCACGGCCGCTGCGGACCGCGCAGGCCTTCGAACGCCTTGGCCATGCCGAGCACGCCGAGGTCGTCGAAGCGGCGGCCGACGATCTGCACGCCGATCGGAAACCCCTTGGCGTCGTAACCGCCATTGAGCGAGATCGCGGGATTTTCAGACATATTCCACGGCACGGTAAAGCCGATGTGCTCGAACGGCTTGTCCGGATCGTTGATCGGCGCGGCGAACTCGGCCGGGAAGTTTACCACCGGCGATACCGGCGAGATTACATAGTCAAGGTCGCCGAACAGCTTTGCCGCTGCGGCGCGGATCGCCATCGTCGCGTTGAAGCCTCTCACGACGTCGACGCCGGAAAGTTTTGCCCCGGCTTCCGCCCATTTGTGGATGTAGGGCAGCACCTTGCCGCGTGCCTCGGGCGACAGCCTTGAGAGATCGTCCCACATCCGCGCCCGAAAGAAATTGTCGATCCCATCGAGCATCTCGCGCGTCAGGATACCGTCGACCTCGGTGACGACGGCGCCGGCGGACTCGAACGCCTTGGCGGCTTTGACGGCAACGCTTCGCACGTCGCTTTCCAGCGCCTGGCCGGCGCCGGCATCGAGCATCAGGCCGATGCGCAGCTTGCGTGGTGACTTATCGAGTGTTTTCCAGTGAATGCTGCTGTCGGCCGGCAGGCTCATGCCGTCGCGGCGGTCCGGCTTCGATAGTACGCACATCATCAGCGCCGCATCGTCGACGGTGCGGGTCATCGGCCCGGCGACGCGGCCGACATAGGGTGGATCGTACGGAACGCGCCCAAAACTCGGCTTCAGCGCGACCAGGCCGCACCACGAGGCCGGCAGCCGGACCGAGCCGCCGATGTCGGTGCCCAGATGCAGCGGGCCGTAACCGGCCGCGCCGGCCGCGCCCGCGCCGGAGGAGGAGCCGCCGGGATTTTTGCTGAGATCCCAGGGATTGCGGGTGAGGGGGTGGAAACTGGAGAGGCCCGACGACAGCATGCCGTAGTCCGGCATCGTGGTCTTCGAAAAGATGATCGCGCCGGATTCGCGCAACCGCGCGGCAGGCGGCGCATCTTTCTCCGCCGGTACAAGCTTGACACTGGCGGCACCCAGCGGGATCGGCTGACCTTTGGTGGCGATGTTGTCCTTGATGGTGACCGGAATGCCGTCGAGCGTGCCCGCGGGCTCGCCCCTCTGCCAGCGGTCGGTCGAGGCCTTCGCGGCAGCGCGCGCACTGTCCGGATCGAACAAATAGAGCGCCTTGATGTGCGGCTCCCACGCCGCGACATGCTCGATCACTTCCTCCAGCACCTCCGAGGGCGAAAACTGCTTGGCGCGATAGCCGGCGATCAGGTCAACGGCGGAAAGGTCATGCAGCGAGGTGAGCTCTTCTTCGGCAGCTGGTTTATGCATGTGAACCTACCGGCAAACGGGTTTCGATGATACGGGCGAACATGCTGGCGCCGATCGGCAGGATCTTGTCGTCGAGGACGTAGCCGGGATTGTGCACCGGCACCGAGCCGTCATGGCCGATCCAGAAATAGGCGCCGGGCACCACCTGCATCATGTCGGCAAAATCCTCGCTGCCCATCTTCGGCGTCGAGCGCGTCAGCACATTGGCGGGGTCGACCACGGTCTTCGCCACGGCCTCGACCACCCTGGACTGTTCTTCCTCGTTGATCAGCACGCTGAACGTATCGCGGATGTCGGCGGTTATTTCGCACTGGAAGGTCGCGGCAATGCCGGCGCAGATCGTGCGCATGCGCTCGCGGATCAACGCGCGCGCGCCGTCGTCGAACGCGCGTACCGTACCGCAGAGTTTTGCATCGCCGGGGATCACGTTGTACGCGGAGCCGGAGTGGATCTGGGTGATCGACAGCACCGCTGCCTTCAGAGGATCGACGTTGCGGCTGACGATGGTCTGCAGCGCCTGGGCGAGGGTCGTTGCAATCACGACTGCGTCCTTTGAGCGCTCCGGCATCGCGCCATGCGCGCCGTAGCCCTGAATGTTGATGTCGAAGAAGTCGGCGCCGGCCATCGCGGGGCCCGGCAGGATCGCGATCTCGCCATGGTTGAGGTCCGGCGCATTATGCAGCCCATAGACTTCGTCGCAGGGAAATTTCTGGAACAGGCCGTCCTTGAGCATGGCGCGCGCGCCGCCGAGGCCTTCCTCGGCGGGCTGAAAGATGAAGTGCACGGTGCCGTCGAAATTCCTGGTTTCGGCGAGATAGCGCGCGGTGCCGAGCAGCATCGTGGTATGGCCGTCATGGCCGCAGCCGTGGAAGCGGCCGGGGATCGTCGAGCGCCATTTCAGGTTGGTATTCTCTTCCATCGGCAGCGCGTCCATGTCGGCGCGCAAGCCGATGCGCTTGCCGCCGTTGCCCTTGCCCTTGAGCACGCCGATCACGCCGGTGCCGCCGAGGCCGCGATGCACCTCGATGCCCCATCCCTTCAGCTTCTCCGCGACGATGCCGGAAGTGCGCACTTCCTCGAAGCCGATCTCGGGATGGGCATGCAGGTCGCGTCTGATGGCGGTGAGTTCTTCGGCATAGCCGTCGATGCGGTCGATGGTGGGCATGTTCTGTTATCCCGTGACTGGAGCGGTGGAGCGAGATTGAGCGGATGGGGTGAAGGCAGGGCCGTTCGGCTTGATGCGGATGCCCGGACGCAGCCGCGTCCATGGCAATGTTGCGGTGTCCGCCGGCATCGCGCCGGGCGCGGCGCAGATCAGCAGTTTTTCGGCGATCGGCTCGAAATCGGCGCGGAAATGCACCGAACTCTTGTTGACCAGGATTTTCTGTTCGGTCGGCTCGATACCGACATAGCGGTACATCGACTGGTCCGCGAGCTGCGCCTTGTAGGAGCTGACGACGACGCGGACGTCTCCGATGCGCAGGCAGGCCGACAGCCCCATATCCATGTCGCGTCCGCGATAATAGGGGCCAGCCGCCACGAATTTGCCGTCGGACAGTTTTTCGACGACGAAAGTTTCCTCGTATGGGGCATCGCCCGATATGCCGGACTTGCCGCCGAGATCCAGCGTGACCGTGGCGCCGACTCCGGCAGCATGCGCGGCGCTGGCCGATTCCGGATCGTAGATCACCCCGGTGGCGCCGGAAGCCTTGTTACGCACCAGCGCGCGCAGCATGCCCGTGGTGTCGGAATCGCCGCCGGCGCCGGGATTGTCCTGGGTGTCGGCAATGACGATCGGCTTGCTTGCCGATTTCGCCAGCTCCATCGCGAGACGCACGCCGTCATCAGGCGAATAGATGCGGCCGTCGAAATCGTCCTCGTGGCTTTCGACCAGCGCCACCAGCTCGTCGGCTGCGGCATCCGCATCGGCCTGGGTCCGGCCGTAGGCAAATACGCTCGGCCCGCAATCTCTGAAGTCCGCCGCCGGGAAACCTGGCGCAAAGGACAGTGTCGGCACCGCATCGCTCTCCAGCGCCGCAAGCTTCTGATAAATGCCCTTGGTGGGCTGATCGATGGTGCATTGCCAGGAGATCGGGATCAGGAACGGCAGTTGCCGGAACGCTTTTGCAAAACGTGTCTTCGTCTTCAGCATCAGCGCGAGGTGTCTTGCACAGGCGCGGCCGGTGTCGGCCATGTCGACGTGGGGATAGGTGCGGTAGGCAATGAGTGCGTCGGCATGCGCCATCATCTCGGGCGAGACATTGGCATGGAGGTCGAGGCTCACGACCAGCGGCAGGTCCTTGCCGATCACCTTGCGCACGCGGGCAAGCGTTTCGCCTTCACCGTCGTCATAATGTTCGGTCACCATGGCGCCGTGCAGATCGAGATAGACGGCATCGATCGGCCCGGCCGCAGCGATGCCGTCGACCATCTCTTTCATGATGCGTTCGAAGGCATCGTTGGTGACATGCGCCGACGGGACCGCGGCCGCCGAGATCGTCGGGACCAGCTCCCAGCCATTGGCTTCGGCCGCCTCGACGAAGCCGGCCAGGCCGACATTGATCTTCCGCATGACCTTGAGGACATCGGCGCCATGCGCCATCGACGGCCAGCCGCCGCCATGGACGAAGTCGTCATAGGTCGCCTTGGTCGGCGCGAAGGTGTTGGTCTCGTGCAGAAAGGCGCCAACGGCGATGCGGGTCATTAAGTCTCTCGGCCAATGCTTTTCGTTGGGAGGACGTTAAGCGTGACATCGTGGCAAGCGCAAGCCGTGGAGCAATTCCGTTTTGCATGCCGCGTGGGCGTTAGTATTTGTCCGGGCGCGAGCTAAGAGAAGCGACGAAGCTTGGTCCGTCATTCCGGGGCGATGCGAAGCATCGAACCCGGAAATCTCGAGATTCAGGGTTCGCTTCGCGCCCCGGAATGACAACAGTTGCGGCGCGCCGCTCACGTCAGCGTCGCCAGCAAGCCCGCCATCAGACGGCCGCGCTCGGCGAGGCTGTCGACTTCGATGTGTTCGTTGAGCGTATGGGCGTCGGCGCCACGAACACCCAAGCCATCGAGGGTGGGGATGCCCATCGCGCCGGTAAAATTGCCATCGGAGCCGCCACCGGCGCTGCCATGCGGGAGCTCGACACCCATTTGCCCGGCCACGCTGCGCGCGCGTTCGTAAAGTGCCATCGTGCCAGCATCGGGTTCCCATACCGGCCGGGTCACACCACGGGTGACCTTGAAAGTGACATCGTTGCTGCTGCCGGAAAGCGCCAGCATCCGTTCGACGCCGCGATCGAGATCGGCCTGTCGTTTGGCCATGCTGAGCGCCTCGCCGGTGCACGTGGTGGCAACGCAATTGACCCATTGGCCGCCATGCACGACGCCGACCGAGAAGGTGCAATCTTCGGTCGTCATGCCGTCGATAGTCATAATCTGGCGTGCCATCTCGCGGATCGCGGAACGCCCCGAGGAGAGCGTGGCGCCGGCGTGGCTCGGCTTGCCGATGGCTTCGAGATTGAAGCGGGCAATGGCATATCGCCCGGTGACCACGCCGTTGTTGGCGCGGCCGGGCTCCGGCACCAGCACATATTTGTTGCGGGCGGCCTCGGCCTCGATGATGTCACGGGTCGACGGCGTGCCGACCTCTTCGTCCGGCGTAAACAACACGGTAATCGGCAGCGGCGTCGTGAACGCGGCGCGGGCCAGTTGCCGGATTGCTTCGAGCGTGAGGTAGTTGCCACCCTTCATGTCGAAGATGCCCGGGCCGTAGCATTTGTTGCCTTCGCGCCGCCACGCCAGTTTTTCCAGCGTGCCGACGGGATGAACGGTATCGAGATGGCCCGCGATCAGAATGCCGGGCTCGCCCTGCTTCGGGTGAGGGAAGCGCGCACGGACGCAGCCGGCAAAACCCTGCCGTCCGGAGATGCGTTCGATGGTCGCACCCATGATGGCCATTTCGCGCGCCGCAAGATCGAGCATGCGGTCGACCGCGCGCGCATCCCATGTGGGGCTTTCGCATTCGACCCAGGCCCGCAAACCCTGCAGCATGGTCTCGGAATCGAAGGGAAGGTTGGCAGGATTCATGATGGGTCCTCCCGGTTGGGCCGGAATGTTTGGGGTTCGCTGTGGGCCCTTTACGAGAAGGACCGACGGCGAATTTGTAAAGGGAAAACATGGCGCGTTCGGACCTTCCCGGCGCAGGATCAGGCAACGGTAATTCTGGCATCATTCTTGATTGTAGATTTTTGAGGAGGCGTATGGGCGGAACTGAACCGGGACTGCAATCCATCCGGCGGCGGGGCGCAAGCCGGCCGCGAAAGAACCTGTCCGGAGGGCTGTCCTGATTTCTGCCTGAGCGTCGGCGTCACCAGTGTCGTCGGGGTCAAAAGGGTGTTGTGAAGCTGAATATCGACCCTATAGTCCGGTGAGAAATTGGGCAGGGGCCTGAACAATAGGCGTTCGGGTGTTGAGACGACAACGGAGACGAAGGAATGAATGCGTTAAGAAAAGCAATTTTTGCTGCGACTTGCGTCGGCAGCCTCGTGGTCGCGGCAGCGCCGGCGCTTGCCCAGACCACGTTGCGCGTCGTCATGCACTCGGATTTGAAGATCCTGGATCCAATCTGGACCACAGCCTACATCGTCCGCAACCACGGCTACATGATCTACGACACGCTGCTCGCGCAGGATGAAAAGGGCGAGATCAAGCCGCAGATGGTGGAGAAGTACGAAGCCGCGGCGGACGGCAAGGGCTACACCTTCACGCTGCGCGATGGACTGCTATGGCATGACGGGCAACCGGTAACGTCGGAAGATTGCATTGCCTCGATCAAGCGCTGGGCCGCGAAGGACTCCCTCGGCCAGAAGATGATGACGTTCGTCGACTTCGATGACCGCCGTGGATGCCAAGACTTTCACCATCAAGCTCAAGGAATCGACAGGTCTCGTGCTGCTGGGCCTCTCGAAGCCCTCGTCGAACGTGCCGTTCATGATGCCCAAGCGCGTCGCCGAAACCGACCCCAACAAGCAGATCGAGGATTTCACGGGATCCGGTCCCTTCGTCTTCAAGAAGGACGAATGGCGGCCGGGCGACAAGACCGTCTACGTCAAGTTCGACAAGTACAAGCCGCGCAGTGAGCCAGCGTCCGGTCTGGCCGGCGGCAAGGTCGTCAAGGTCGACCGCGTCGAGTGGCGCGCGATCTCCGACGCGCAGCAGGCTGTCAATGCGCTGTCCAAGGGCGAAATCGATTTCGTCGAGCAGCCGAGCCACGATTTGCTGGGGACGCTGAAGAAGGATCCCAATGTCTCGATCGTCATCTCGCCGTTCCTGAAGGCGCAATATGTCTTCCGTCCCAACCATCTCCACAAGCCGTTCGACAATCCGAAGATTCGCCAGGCACTCTGGTACGCCTTCAATCAGGAAGACTTCCTGATGGCGACCATCGGTGACGCGGATTACATCAAGGAGTGCAAGGCGCTGTTCATCTGCGGCTCGCCTCTCGCGACCACCAAGGGAATGGACGGACTTCTCACCTCCAACACCAAGAAGGCCCAGGAGCTGTTGAAGGAAGCCGGCTACGACGGCACCCCGGTGGTGCTGATGCACTCCACCGATCTGAAGGTGTTGACCAACCTTGCACCGGTGGCGAAATCCCTGATGGAGAAGGCGGGCTTCAAGGTCGACATGCAGTCGATGGACTGGCAGACGCTCGTCGCACGCCGCGCCAAGAAGGATGCTCCCGACGCCGGCGGCTGGAATGCGTTCCTGACCGCCTGGGTTGCCGCCGACGTTCAGAACCCGGTCTCGACCGCCTATCTGAACGCGTCGTGCGACAAGGCGCTGTTCGGCTGGCCGTGCGACGCCCAGCTCGAAAAGCTGCGCGACGATTTTGCGCGCGAAGCGGATCCGGCCAAGCAGAAGGCGATCGCCGAGGCCGTGCAACTGCGCACCATCGAGGTAACCCCCGAAATCCCGGTCGGCGAATATGTCTCGCCGGTCGCGATGCGCAAGAACGTCAAGGGCTTCCTCATCGCGCCGGTGCCGGTGTTCTGGAACATCGAAGTCACCAAGTGAGTTGAGCGGCGCGGGCGGGAGACTTTTCTCCGCCCGCGCCGTTCCAGGGTCGAGTTGATCATGTCCATGTATGGCTATCTCCTGCGGCGGCTGCTCGGCACCATTCCCGTGCTGCTGGTCGTTGCGGTCTTTATCTTCCTGATGCTCCGCCTGACGCCGTCGGATCCGGCCGCGATCATCGCCGGCGACAACGCCAATGCCGAACAGGTGGCGCAGATCCGCAGCCAGCTCGGCCTCGACCAGCCGATGATGCAGCAGTTCGTCATCTGGTCGGGCAGAGTGCTGACGGGCGATTTCGGCGAAAGCTTCTTCTTCAAGAAGACGGTCGCCGAACTGATCGGCGAGCGGATCGAACCGACGCTGTCGCTGGCCTTCTTCACGATGCTGATTGCCGTGTGTCTGGCGGTGCCGCTCGGCGTGATGGCGGCGCATTGGCACGGCAGCTGGCTCGACCGCATTGTGATGGGTTTCTCGGTGCTCGGATTTTCGGTGCCCGTGTTCGTGGTCGGCTATCTCCTGATCTATGTGTTTTCGATCTGGCTGAACTGGTTGCCGGTGCAGGGCTATCAGCGCATTTCCGAAGGCGTTGGCGGCTGGGCCCTGCGGCTGCTGCTACCCTCGGTGACGCTGTCGGTGATCTATGTGGCGCTGATTGCGCGCATGACGCGCACCAGCGTGCTCGAGGTGCTCTCGGAGGATTACATCCGCACCGCGCGCGCCAAGGGGCAGTCCGAGCGAAAAGTGCTGTTCCGTCATGCCCTGCGCAATGCGGCGGTGCCGATCGTCACGGTGATCGGCCTCGGCGTGGCGCTGTTGATCGGCGGCGTCGTCGTGACTGAAAGCGTGTTCACGATTCCCGGCCTTGGGCGGCTCACGGTCGACGCGGTGCTGGCGCGCGACTATCCGACGATCCAGGCCGTCATCCTGCTGTTTTCATTCGTCTACGTCATGATCAATCTCGCGGTTGATATGATCTATACCGTGCTCGATCCGAGGATTCGCTACTGATGGCGGACGCGACGATCATCGAACCCGTTCTGTCGGCCAGCCCGGGCAAGCCGGCTGCATTTCGCAAATTGCTGCGCAACCCGGGCGTGATGTTCGGCGTCGCCGTCATTGCAGTCGTATTGCTGATGGGGCTATTCGCGCCCTGGCTCGGAACCATCGATCCGACCGCGATCAGCCCGATCGCACGAAACAAGATCCCCGGCGCGGAAATCACAATGCGGACGGACACTGGCGAACGCATCAAGATGATCTCCAAGTTCGGTACAGACAGCCTGGGACGTGACGTCTACAGCCGCGTGGTCTATGGTGCGCGCGTCTCTCTCTTTGTCGGCGTCACGGTAGCCCTGATCAGCGTCGCCGCCGGCTTGTTCATTGGACTGCTGGCCGGCTTCTTCCGCATTCTGGACGCCGTGATCATGCGGATCATGGATGGGTTGATGGCCATTCCGGCGATCCTGCTGGCGATCGCCATGGTGTCGCTGTTCCGTTCCAGCGTGCTGACCGTCATCATCGCCATCACCGTTCCCCAGATTCCGGGCGTCGTGCGGCTGGTACGTTCGATCGTGCTCAGCGTGCGCGAGGAGCCCTATGTCGAGGCCGCGGTCACGCTCGGCACTTCAGTTCCGAAACTGCTGTGGCGGCATGTGCTGCCCAACACGATCGCGCCGATGATCGTCCAGGGCACCTTCATCTGCGCCTCCGCCATTCTGATCGAGGCCATCCTGTCGTTCCTCGGCATCGGCGTGCCGCCGGAGGTGCCGACCTGGGGCAACATCATGGCCGAGGGCCGGCAGGTGTTCAGCCTGTATCCGCACAACATCATCTATCCCGGCGTATGCCTTGCGCTGACGATCCTGGCCGTCAACGTTCTTGGCGATGGCTTGCGCGATACGCTCGACCCCAAGATGGCGAAGCGGGTGTGATGTGAGCAGTACCGTCCTCGAAGTCTCGAATCTTTCCGTCGCCATCAAGGGAGGCGACAGGACTCATGCCGTGCAGGGCATCAACCTGACTGTCGGCGCCGACGAGATCGTCTGCGTGGTGGGCGAGTCCGGCTCCGGGAAATCGGTGACGGCACAGGCCGTCATGGGCTTGCTGCCGAAAGGCGCGATGCAGGTCGAGAGCGGCTCGATCCGGCTGCAGGGCGATCAACTGCTCAGCAAATCCGAAGCCGAGTTGCGCGCGATCCGCGGCACCCGCATGGCCATGGTGTTCCAGGAGCCGATGACCGCGCTCAATCCGGTCGAGCGGGTCGGCGACCAGATCCGCGAAGTGCTGGAGATCCACACCAGCCTCGACCAGAAGGAGCAGCGCGCGCGCGTGCTCGAGATCATGCGCGCGGTGCATCTGCCGGATCCCGAACAGATGATCGACGCCTATCCGCATCAGCTCTCCGGCGGCCAGCGTCAGCGGATCATGATCGCGGCGGCGCTGGTGCTCGATCCCGCCTTGCTGATTGCCGACGAGCCGACCACGGCGCTCGACGTCACCACGCAGGCGCAGATCCTCAAACTCGTGCGGGAAATGCAGGGCCGCACCAAAACCGGCGTGCTGTTCATCACCCATGATTTCGGCGTCGTTTCCGAGATCGCCGACCGTGTCGTGGTGATGCAGATGGGCCGGATCGTCGAGCAGGGCCCCTGCGAGGAGGTGCTGCGGAATCCGCGCGAAGACTATACGCGAATGCTGCTGGGCGCGGTGCCGAGCATGACGCCGCCGAAGCGGTCGCCGGTGGATGGTCCGGTGGTTCTGCAGACCGAGAATCTTTTCAAGACCTATGGCAAGCGTTCTCTGTTCCAGCCGAAGGCGCGCGTGGTGGCCGCGGTCAAGGACGTCTCGCTGACGATCCGGCGCGGCGAAACGCTCGGCATCGTCGGCGAGTCCGGTTCGGGCAAGTCGACGGTGGCGCGCTGCGTCGCGCGGCTGGTCGACACGTCAGCCGGCGGCATCAAGATCGACGGCATCGATATCGCGGCGATGCGGGAGGCAAAATTCCGTCCGATGCGGCGGCGTGTTCAGTTCATATTCCAGGACCCGTATCGCTCGCTCAATCCGCGCCGCACGGTCGGCGAGGCGATCATCGAGGGACCGATGAATTTTGGCCTTAGCCGCAAGGAGGCGCTGCAGCGCGCGCGCGACCTGATGGCCGTGGTGCATCTGCCACCGGCTGCGATCGATCGCTTCCCGCATCAGTTCTCCGGCGGCCAGCGCCAGCGAATCTGCATCGCGCGGGCGCTGGCGATGGAGCCTGAATTGCTGATCGGCGACGAGCCGGTGTCGGCGCTCGACGTCTCCGTGCAGGATCAGGTGTTGAAGCTTTTGGACGAGGTACGCCGCAAGTTCAATCTGGCGGTGCTGTTCATCACCCACGATCTGCGGGTGGCCGCGCAAGTGTGCGACCGGATCGCGGTCATGCAGCGCGGGGTGATCGTCGAGCAGGGCGCCACGGCGGACGTTTTTGCCGCGCCCCAGCACGAATACACCAAGGCGCTGTTTGACGCGGCGCCGGGCCGGCATCAGGAATTTGCCGCGAGCGCTTGATAGCGGCATCAAGCCGCCCTGACGTCATTGCGAGCGCAGCGAACTAATCCATCTTTCTTCACTGGGAGAGAATGGATTGCTTCTCTGCGCTCGCAGGGAAATCAGCAGTTGGTATCCCGCATCAGTTCCGGACCATCATTCGACAGCGGCGAGGGGATTTGTGGCTGGGAGGGCCGCCGATCCGGGGGCGATTTGCGCCCGGTTGCGGCAGGCTTGTCCGAGGGTTGTTCGTGCGCCATGTCATCATACTCCTTTTTTGTGCATGACAACATTTTTGCGGACGTTGCGTTCCTCAGGCCGGATGCGCGGCCAGATGTTCCAGCATTAACTCGCATACACGTTCCGGCGCCTGATCCGCCGCAAAATGCCCGACGCCGGGCAGCACTTCGAAACGATAGGGCGCGGCGACGAAATCGACCGTGCCTTCGGCGGCGGTGCGGCCCACTGTGTCGTCGGCGTCGCCCCAGATATAGAGCGTCGGCACCCGGATCGGGCCGAGCGGGCCACGGATCGCACCGCGCGCGCGATACCAGGCGAGCGCCGCTTCCATCGCCTCTTTGTTGCCGAGCACGGCGAGATGCTTCTCGATTGCCTCGGTGGGAACGCCATTGGCGGTCAGGCGATCGCGCAGCCATCTGGCGTCGTCGGCCAGCACGACATCGGCGGCATCCGGTTCCAGAAACGCCTTGTGGTGCTTTGACCGCTGCGCCTGCTCGCTGTCAGCCGCCAGCGCGCGATTGAACGCGTTCGGATGCGGCCGCGAGAGAATGGTGAGCGAGGCCAGCCGCTCGTGATGGCGGTCGGCGATGCCCCAGGCGATGCTACCGCCCCAGTCGTGCCCCACGAGATGAAAGCGCGCACTCCCATAGCCCGCGGCCGCCACGATCGCCATCGCGTCGTCCATCAGGCGGTCGATGAGGTAGTGCGAAAACTCGCGCGGATCCGGCCGGGCGCCGGGCGAATAGCCGCGCTGGCTCGGCGCAATGGCGCGATAGCCCATATCGCCGAGCGCCGTCACCTGCGCGCGCCAGCAATGCATCGATTCCGCAAAGCCGTGCAGCAGCAGGACCAGCGGCGCCCCTGATGCGCCGGCGGTGATGGCATCGAAGACGAGATGCGGCGCGACGGTGATCTGTTCTGATGCCGGCATGGGGCGATCCTAAAGCGGCAATTCCGGCCGGTCCATGGCGCGAAGGGATCTGCGGGCGCGCACCGACCAGAATTGTGCAACGCCTGGAAAGTGGAGTATTGGAGGCCCGGGAAGGCACCCGAGAGGACAGGATCGTTGCATTATCTGAGGTCTATTGTTTTCGACGCGGCGGTGGTGATCCTGACGCTCGTCGTTTCGCTGACCGTGCCGTTCATGGCGCTGTTCAAGGCAAGCAGCGCGACGGTGCGCGCGGTCTCCCAGGTGTGGGCCAGCGGCATCATGTTCCTGATGAAGTACGTGGTGGGGCTGGATTATCGCGTCGAGGGGCGCGAAAACGTTCCCGACGGACCCTGCATCATCGCCTGCAATCATCAATCGCTGTGGGAGACCGCGGCGCTCTGTGTGATCTTCCCCGACGCCAGCATCGTCGCCAAGAAGGAGTTGCGGAAGCTGCCGCTCGTCGGCTGGTTTCTCGAGCGCTATCCGATGATCCTGGTTGACCGGTCGGCGGGCCGCCAGGCGTTGCGCCAAATGGTCGATGAGGCGAAGCGCGCGGTCGGCGAGGGGCGCAAGGCGCTGCTGTTTCCGCAAGGCACGCGGCAGGCGATCGACGAGCCCATGAGGTTCCAGTCGGCCGGCATCTCCGCGCTCTACACCAACCTCGACGTATCAGTGGTGCCGGCGGCGTGCAATTCCGGCCTGTTCTGGGGCAAGAAGACCCTGATGATGCATTCGGGCACCATCACCCTGTCCTTTCTTCCGCCGATCGCGCCGGGCCTGCCGCGCAAGGAGTTTCAGGAAAAGATGGAGCGGATGATCTCGGAGGAGGCGAACCGGTTGCTCACGGTGACCGAGGCGAAGGTGGCGCGCTAGCTCGCGCCCCGGCAACCCAGCCCGCAACGGGCGACAGAAAAGCCAAGCACCAGATGAACTGCGCGGCCTTCGGTGCGACGAAAGCCATTGCCGTCGCGAGCACGAACACGACTACCGGAAACAGCGCGGTGACCAGCAATTGCGGATCGTGGCGGCCGCGCAGCGCGAGAACCCACAACACCGCATTCACGACGGCAATCAGAGTCAAATGGAGGCCGTAGATCACGGCGATCACGCCATCGAGCCGGTAGCTGCCGTAGAGGCCGTTGGTCACCGGCAGGATGATGATCGCGAGCAGAAAAAGCAGGTTGAGAAACACCACGCCACGCCCGGCCTCCGGCGCCACCGCAAGCCGCCGGTGGTGGCTGAACCAGAACAGGCCGGCGACGACGAAGCTGATCGCCAGCGCGATGACGGGTTGGGCGTAGACGTTAACCAGACCGATCCAGGTCGGCGCTTGCGTGAAACTGCTGGCCTTCGGCAAATCATAGGCGAGCAGCGTCATGGCAACGCCAAAGATGGTGTTGCTCAGCATCTCCAGCCGGCGCATTTCGAAAAGATGGGTTTGCGGCAATGTGGTCCCCAGTCTCACCAGTCCGTCTTCGCTTTCGCTGCGCTCAAGCTACGCCGGACACGCTCCGACCAGACGGCCTTCGCGTGGCTGCGCCACGCGTAGCCCCGCCAGGGCGAAGCGTGGTGCGGGCGGTGGGACTCGAACCCACACGACGTTGCCATCGAGGGATTTTAAGTCCCTTGCGTCTACCAATTCCGCCACGTCCGCTTAGTCTCACGAGATCAGGTACTTAGCGCGTTTACCGGAGAAGTGGATTGGGATAATCTCAGGCCAAGCCGCTCCCCACCTTTAAGTGAGCGCGCCCGCCAAAGCAAAGCCTCAATGCGGACACTTGGGGTGTTTACCTGCGGCGAGCTTTAGGCAATCTCAACATAATCCACTTTACGAAGGTCCGATGCCCAGCTCGTTGTCTCATCGCCGGATATTCTCGCACAGCCTCGCGGCGCTGTCGCTGGTTGCGCTCGGGGCTGGCTTGTCCGGTTGCGCCGGGATGAGCGACACCATTTCCCCGGCCTTCGCCGACCCAGCCAAGTACGATCTCTACGATTGCAAGCAGCTCGAGCCCGAGCGCAAGAGGCTTGCCGTCCGCACCGCGGAGGTGCAGGGGCTGATGACGAAGGCCGAAACCGGCGTCGCCGGTCCGGTGGTGGCGGAGCTTGCCTACCGAAATGATTACATTGCGTTGCGCGGACAGTCGAAGCTGGCCGACGAAGCCTGGCAGAAGAACAGGTGCCAGGAATCGAAACCGGAAGCCAGGCCGGCGCCGGTCCCGCCATCGATCGCGCCGGCTCCCGCTGCCAAGGGTCGTTCGAAGGTCAGCGGCGCTGGGAATTAACCGGGAACGATATCGCCTGCCGATGAGCTGATCCCGGGGTATGCTTTCGCTCCACCCGGGCTTCCGGAATCTTCACTCACACCCGCCAATCGTAAATCCAGTCCTGCCGCGCCAGCATGCGCTCGGAGCCCATCGCCTTGATGGCGAGGTCGCGCGCCAGCGCCAGCGGTCCGGTGAGATGATAGATGCGCCCCTGTTGCCGCGCGGCGCGCTGCACCCGCAGCACGCGGCCGCGCCGCAGCCGCCCATAGCGCTTCAGGGTTGCCGGGATGTGCGCGATAGTGTTGCCCGGGCTTTCGCTCAAGCATTTGGCGAGCACGGCGGCGTCCTCGATCGCCATTCCCGCGCCCTGCGCGGCAAACGGCAGCATCGCATGCGCGGCGTCGCCGAGCAGTGCGATCGCGCCATCCGTCCATTCGCCGATGTCGGGCACCGTGAACAGCGCCCAGCGCCGCCAGCCGTCGACGGCGCCGATCAGCATCCGCGCGGTCGCGGGCCAGCGCTGCGAAGCGAACGCATTCTTGAGTTCGTTGGCATCGCCGGGTGCGCTCCAGCCCGGCCTGTTCCAGGTTCCCGGCACGATCGCGACCACGTTGATCTGCCGTGCCGCCGAGATCGGGTAGGCGACCAGATGCGCGTCGGGCCCCATCCAGAGTTGCACCCGCGGCGCGGTATATTCGCGCGGCAGCGTCGTCGCATCGAGGGTTCCGCGCCAGGCGATCAGGCCGGAAAATTGCGGTTGCACCTCCGGGAATAAATGGTTCCGCACCGCCGACCAGATGCCGTCGGCGCCGACCAGCGCCACGGCCAGTTCCTGCTGCCGCGCGTTGCCGCGGCGCTGAACCACGGTGAGCCCCTTGGCATGCGATGTCGCGTCTTCGAACTGGCAGCCGAGCCGCAGGTCGATGTCCGGATGGTCGTTGACCTCTGCCTGCAGGGCGGCTTGCAGATCGGCGCGATGCATCACCCAATAGGGTGCGCCGGCGCGAAGGCTGGCGGCTTCGCCAAGCGGCAGGCGGGCGATCTCGCCGCCGGCCCGCGCGCTCAAGATGTTGATGGCCTCGGGCGTCACCGCGCGCGGCGCAAGCCGCGGCCGCAGGCCGAGATCGACCAGGATTCGGCTGGCGTTGGGCGAAAGCTGCAGGCCGGCGCCGGCTTCCTCCAGCCGCTCGGCCTTCTCCAGAATGATGACGCGAAAGCCTTTCGCGGCGAGCGAAAGTGCTGCCGTCAGTCCCCCGATCCCGGCACCAGCAACGATGATGGTGCGCGCGGCAGCCACCGAAAGGTCAGGCGACCTTGTCCTTCAGGACGCATTCCGGCGGGCGAGCCTCACCCGCGGCGAGGTCGGCGGCAAAGCGGTACAGCGTGGAGCAGTAGGGGCAGATGATCTCGTTGTCGTTGCCGAGGTCGAGAAACACGTGCGGATGGTCGAACGGCGGATTGGCGCCCACGCACATGAATTCCTGCGAGCCGATCTCGATTACCGAGACTCCGGCGTCGTTATGGAAATGCGGAACGACATGGTCGGACATCAGGTTCACCTTGGATAGCAACGACGGGCGCACGCAACCAACGCGACGCGGCAATTTCGAAATGCCGCGCACCATAGTGGGGGGTGCCGATGATTCCTAGAGCCAATTCGGGAGGTCCCCGCCGCACATTCGCTCATGCAAATTCGACACAATCTTGTCGTGGGAGAAAAGCCCTTCTTTCGTCGGGGCAGTTGTGTCTTAAAAACGGCATACCATCTTGAGAAAGACGAAAACATTGGACTTTTTGGGATGAGGCGGTTGCGGCTCGGATCAGCTCTCGCGGGGGCGTTAGCGTGCATGGCGCTCAGCGTGGCGGTGTGCGCGGCGCTGTGGCCGCACGCCCGAGAGGCCACGGCCATTCTGGCGGCGCAGGACGATCCCGCGGCGTTGTCCGATATCCACATCAATTCCGCCCTGCGGAGTAATCAGTCGCTGGTCGCCGACCATATCGAGGCGGCGCTCGCGGAGCGTGATTCCGATCTCGCCAACAGCTTCGTCGAACTCGCCCGCGACAAGGGCATTGCCGTCAGCGACGTGTTGTCGAAGCGCGTCAGCGATGCCGCTACCGACGCAGGTTCGGCGTCGCATTTTGCCAAGCGCTTTGCCACCGGTCTGGTGACCGGCAATGCCGACGACGTTGCGAGCCTGTCGGGCACGGTGGCCGGCGATCTCTTCGTGTTCGGCGACATCAGGGACGTCGTGCGCGAGGGCAAGCACCTGGCGACGGGCGAGGACGCGGACCGCCTGGTGCTGGGTCTTGCGACGGTGGGCCTCGCGGTGACCGCCGCGACCTATGTATCCATTGGAGGCATGGGGCCGGTGCGTGCCGGTCTTTCCATGGTCAAGGATGCCCGCAAGGTCGGGCGGCTGGGCGAGGGGCTGGTGCAATGGGCCGGCCGTTCGGCGCGCGAGGTCGTCGATGCGCCTGTGTTGCAGCAGGCGGTCGCGAAGGGTTCGGTGCTGCGGCCCGGCGAGACCGTCAGCGCGATCAAGGCGGCGTTCCGCGCCGAGAAGGCCGGTGCGTTGGTGCGGCTGGCGAAAGACGTCGGACGCGTCGGCGAAAAGGCCGGGACACGCGGGGCACTCGATACCTTGCGCATCGCGCAAGGACCGAAGGACGTCGCGCGTGCCGCTCGCCTTGCCGAATCCAAGGGCGGCCAGACCCGCGCGATTCTGAAGGTGCTCGGCCGCGGCGCGCTGCTGCTGGCAACCGGCGCGTTCAATCTGACGATGTGGGTGTTCGGTGCGCTATTGGCGCTGTTCGGTTTTCTGTCGTCGATCAAGGCGACCACCGAGCGGGCCACCGAAGCGTGGCTGCGTCGCAAGAAGGCGCGCCGGTTAAGAAGGCAGGCGGCAGACTTGCCGTCCGGCCCGGCTCTGGCGGGCGCTGTCGCCCAGGGCTAGACTTGCAGTCATTGCAAGGTCGTCCATTCCGATCCCCAAAATATGGAACTGATGATGCCGAGTTTTCACAACGGCGCGGTCGAAATTGCCTATCTCGACGAAGGCGAGGGCGATCCGATCGTTCTCGTGCACGGCTTTGCCTCCAGCAAGAACGTCAACTGGGTCTATCCGACCTGGGTTTCCGATCTGAGGAAAGACGGCCGCCGCGTCATCGCGCTCGACAATCGCGGCCACGGCGATTCCGAAAAGCTCTACGATTCCGCCGATTACGAAATTGCGATCATGGCCAGTGACGTCGTCGCCCTGCTGGATTATCTGCAGATCCAGCGCGCCGACGTCATGGGTTATTCGCTGGGATCGCGCATGACGGCGATCCTGGCGCGCGAGCAGCCGCAGCGGTTGCGCTCGGCGATCCTCGGCGGCATCGGGATCGGGCTGATCGAGGGCGGCGGCCCCGGCGAGAACGTGGCAAAAGCGCTGGAGGCGCCGTCGCTGGAGGACGTCACCGACCCGGTCGGACGGACGTTTCGCGCCTTCGCCGACCAGACCCGCTCCGATCGCCGCGCGCTTGCCGCCTGCCTGCGCGGTTCGCGGCGACTGATGACGTCGGAGGAGGCCGCCGGGATCGGCGTGCCGGTGCTGATCGCGGTCGGTACCAAAGACGAGATCGCGGGCTCAGCCGAGGCGCTCGGGAAAATCATTCCGGGTGCCGAGGTGCTCGACATTCCGAACCGCGACCACATGCGCGCCGTCGGCGACAAGGTCTACAAGGTCGGCGTCACCGACTTCCTGTCGCGGCGGCAATGAGCGCTCGGGCGCGTCACCGGTGAAATGCCGGATAGCCGCGATCAGCACCACCGCGGTCGCGATCCACGCCATCCGTGCGCCATAGCGATCGTGCGGACCGGATATTACGGCGCAGATGAACGCGTTGCCGAGCAGGGCAAACGTGACCGTGCCGGCGAGCAAACTGAGATCGTCGAACGGCCGGCGCAGCAAGCCGCGGCCGAACAGGATTGCGGCCAGCAGCATCGAGGCCAGCGCGACGGGAACGTGAATCCGGTTGATCGCGGTGAAGTCGAAATGCCAACGCTGCTGCTGTGCCGCGCGCATCGGCTTCAGTTGGGCGGGAATAAAGCGCTCGATGATGCCGTAGGTATGGCCGACCCAGACACCGATGCCTTCACCGGTGGCGGCCTGGCCAAGTTGCTGCACGGTTGCCGTCAGCGCCGCCTTGGCCTGCCAGGCCGGATATTCGGCCAGCGAATGCAGCACAATAAAGCCCATCTCGTCGTTCAGTCCCTGAAAGCGGCCGAGCGTGTCGAACATGCTGTTGCCCCACAGGAACTGGTCGGCGGTGGCGGGAAGCTCATTGCGATAGGGGCAGAGTTTGAAGTTCTGCTTCGGACAATGATCGCGCAAATACCGCGCGACGATGCCGTCCTGCAGCATCCGTCCGAAGGCAACGCCATAACCGCCGGGCGTCCACGCCAGTTTTCCGGACAATGCGAAATTGGTCGACAGCAGCAGCACAGCCCCGGCGACGATGGTGAGGCTGCCCTGCGTTAGTCCGGAAACGGAAATCCGCCCGCGCAGAAACGGGCGCGCGATCCAGCCCGTGCAGCACAATCCGAGCAGCACCCCGAGCGTTGCGCTGTGGGTCGCGGCGGCGAAAGCGGTGAGGCCGAACAGCAGGCATTTTTCCGGGACCGAAGTCCGCTCGCCATGCGCGACCAGGATGAAGAGCGAAAGCACGGACAGGCCGGCGAAGATGTCGGTCAACAGCGTGCTGGCGAGCCACGGCAGCGAGGTGGTCAGGACCAGCACGAGGCTGATGGCCAGGAGCCGCAACGGCTGGGACTGGCCGAGCACGCGCAGCGTCAACTGCAGGATCCACAGCGTCGCCAGCGCGTTGATTCCGAGGTTGATCCAGAAGCTCGAATCCTCGCCGAAATGAAGATAGAGGCCAAACGTGGTGGAGCGGCTGGGCACCAGATAGCCTTCGTACCACCGTGCCAGGTAGCCGCCAGTATCCCACTGGAGCAATGGGTAGCCATTCCACAGGGCGGGGGCCAGCAACATCAATGGGATGGCAATAGCGGCGATCCAGGCCGACCGCGCATCCGTAGCGGTCCGCGCCCGCAATATCTGCGTGCTGGTATGGCTTCCCCCCATTTGGGCAGCATCTACCGAATGGCGGGTCCGCCGAAATTCACCAATAGTCGGACGCCCGCCGGCTTGATTTCCCGAAATCGCTGACCACCTTGAACTGACCCCAGGGGGCATTCGGCGGGGGTTTACTTTGCCGAAGCCTGCCGGGGACAGTCGTCCGCCCGCCGTGCTATATATCAACGAAACCAGTGAATTTGCGAGAGCAATCATGGCAGTGCATCAGGTCAATCCGCAAGGTTCGAAGCTCGCCGCGCTCGATCCGATCTGGGACCGTGTTCGGGGCGAGGCGGAGGACATCGTCCGCCGCGAGCCCGAACTGGCTTCCTTCATCTATTCGACCGTACTGCATCACGAGCGTCTCGAAGATTCGGTAATCCATCGGATCGCCGAGCGGCTCGATCATTCGGCGCTGTCGGGTGACTTGATCCGCCAGACTTATGACGAGGCACTGCGCGACGAACCCGATCTCGGCAATGCATTCCGCGCCGACCTGGTAGCGGTCTACGACCGCGATCCCGCAACCTCGCGCTTCATCGATCCGTTGCTCTACTTCAAGGGTTTCCACGCGCTGCAGACCCATCGTCTGGCGCACTGGCTCTATCAAAAGGGCCGCAAGGATTTCGCGTACTATCTGCAGAGCCGCGCGTCGGCGGTGTTTCAGACCGACATCAACCCCGCCGCCAAAATCGGTCGCGGCATTTTCCTCGATCACGCGACCGGCTTCGTCTGCGGCGAGACCGCCGTGATCGACGACGACGTTTCGATCCTGCACGGCGTCACGCTGGGTGGCACCGGCAAGGAGAACGAGGACCGTCATCCGAAGATCAGGCGCGGCGTGCTGATCGGGGCGGGCGCAAAAATTTTCGGCAATATCGAGATCGGCCATTGCGCGCGCATCGCCGCCGGCTCGGTGGTGGTGAAGCCGGTGCCTCACAACGTCACGGTGGCCGGCGTTCCCGCAAAGATCGTCGGCGAGGCCGGGTGCGCGGAGCCTTCGCGCACCATGGATCAGATGCTCGGCGCGATCGGGCTTTGATTTTCCACACTTTCTCGCCGCCGTATTTGTGAAGTTACGGCTGGTAGTCTGCGCCGTCTCGTCCTAAAAACCTCTCGGAAATTCAAAGAATCCGATTGGAGACCGCCGTGGACGTTCAGGAAGTCAGGAAGCTCGACGCCTATCTCAAGCGCGTATTCGGCAATCCCAAGATCCGTGTCGTGCCGCGGCCGAAAAAGGACGACTCCGCCGAAGTCTATATCGGCGAGGAATTCATCGGCGTGCTGTTCGTCGATGACGAGGACGATGATCGCTCGTTCCAGTTTCAGATGGCGATCCTCGAGGAAGATCTGGCCGACGTCGGCTGAGGCGCTAATACAAGGGTGGGCAAGGCGCCATTGCGTCGTGCCCACGCCATTCACAAGAAGATAATTGGTGGGCACGCTGCGCCCTGCCTACCCTACAGGGCTACGAGCCGGTAGCTAGCTCTTCGGCCCGCGCATCTGCGCTTTCAAGCGGTCCATCGCATTCGCAACGTCTCGCCACTGCGACAGCCAGCTCCGCGGAAAGCGGAATGTCAGGTCGGCGCTGTCGACGCGGCGCTCGCTCAGGCACATGCCGGGCGTCTGGCCGTCGCGCGAGCAGCGCGCGTTGAGGCTGGCGTTGCGGCGGAGAACAGGTCCTCATTGGCGTAGGGCGACCCGTCGCGAAACGTGCGCATCGTCAATGCGTCTTCCACCAGCGTTGAGGCCGGTTCGAGGTAGCGCGGATAGATGGTGCGTACCCGCATGTCGGGTGCCAGCGAGTCGTGGTGGGCCGATATCGATACGAAGATCCGGTCGATCGGCTGCACCTTCTCCTCGATCGTATCGGCGCTGACATGCTTCGGCGTATCCGGCGGTTCCAGCGACGGAAAGACGAAACTGAGATCGACCCTCTCCTGCGGCCCGGAGTGGCGTTGGATTTTCCGGCGGATCGCCGCTGTCGGCACGTTGAAGAGCGTACCGCCGACGCTGACCGGTAACCGATCGGGGGTGCTGGCAGGGCGCGCCACCCAGGTTGGCCACAGCAAATAGGCGACCAGCCCTACGGCGCCCGCGGCAATGGTTACCGCGACCATGATCAGGATCATGTGCGAGCGTGGGTCCCGCGGGTGTCGCGGGCGAGGTGCTGGGCCGTCGAAAGCAAGGTCATGAACGAAGCATCGGTCGAGGAAGAGCCAGGCGAATTATCCCGCGAATATGCCATGGGGCGGGTGATTTCCTCATGATTTTGCAGGGTTTCCGGCCCCGACAGCCATGCGAACGAGGTCCCGGCGGCCCATTGTTAACCTTT
>CAWHFN010000017.1:0-343498 GCA_963828475.1 uncultured Alphaproteobacteria bacterium | reverse complement strand
TTTTCTTTCAGTGAAACTGCATGCCTCGCTCGAGAAAATCGGCGCGGAATCGCGATCATTTCCACTTGGTGTGTCGGCAGGCGCTGTTCACCCCGCCAACGCCACTTTCCCGAACGCCTTGACCAGCGCCCCCTCCAGCTTGCCCTCCATGCCGCAGAGGATCTGGTAGGCGTCCTGCCGGGCCATTGGCGGCCGGTATGGCCTGGACTCGACCAGGGCCGCGAAGATGTCCGAGATCGTCAGCAATCTGACCAGATCGGAAATCTGCGAGCCCGCCAGTCCATCCGGATAGCCGGAGCCATCGAGATATTCGTGATGATGCCGCACGCCGTCGAGAATTTCCGGACTGATGCCCGATACGCCCTTCAACAGATCATATCCGATCCCGGGATGGCGCCGGATGATCTCCTCCTCCTCGGGGTCGAGGCGTCCCGGCTTGTCCAGGATCGACAGCGGGATGCGCGCCTTGCCGATGTCGTGGAGGGTCGCCGCCATTCCGAGCCGCGAGACGTCCCCGCCGGAGAATCCGATATCCAGGCCGAAGGCGACCGCAACACCGGTCACAAGCAGGCAGTGCTGAAACGTGCCCTCATGATAGCGACGCACCTCGTCGAGCCATGTCGAAAGTCCATCCTGCCCGACGCGGGTGACGATCCTCGACGTCGCACGCTTCGCATCGACAAGGTTCAGTGGCTTGCCACGGCGCACATGCGAAAACATCGAGGCGAAGGCTGCCACGCCTTCGTCCATCTGCACTGCCGGATCTGCAGCGTTATCCTCCTCGGCCGCTTCCGCTTCTTCGATCTGCGCTACCTTGAGAATCGCTTCCTTGGGGCGTGAAATGATCGCGGTTGCGCCGAGCGCATGGGCCTGCGCCACCATCGAACGGGAGAGATTGTGAACGACGAACAGTTTCTCGGGAATGCTGGCGAGCTGCTCCAAAACGAACCTGACCTGATCGACGCGCGCCATCTGCCGCAGGTCGATGTCGACCATCAGCACACCATGCGACCTGATCCCGGTGCCGTCGCCGTCCAGTACCCAGGGCACCACGGCGTGTTGCGGTTCGAGCATGGCACGAATCGCCGGTAACTTCGTCGGTTCGTCTGTCACAAAGTAGACGAGCATTCGTAGAACTTCCGTACCGGTAACTCTTGAGGTAGCTGCCCCTTAAAATTGAAGCACTGAAAAGAAAATGAATTGTCTTGCCGGTAGCGCGGACGACCGAACCCCGCACTTCGCGCCATCTGCATCTCCAAGCATTTAATCAACATCAAACTTGGCTACCTTGCCGTTAAGCATCGACCTCGTATAAATACGTACCTCAAACAGGTGAGCACGGCTGGCCGGGTTCCGAAGGATCGTTAAGATCGAGGGCAACGCCAGTGAATGATCTCCTGTCGTCCCGAAGCGAACCGGCGACCGGGAGATTGACGCTGCGCGCTTTGGTCTCGATCGGCGCTCTGTTCGCCGCTGTTCCGGCGTGCGCGCAGGCCGATCTCGCCAGCGCGACAACCAAACTCACGCTGCAGGTCGCGACCGCCATCCTCGGCGAAAAATGCCGCCGCATCGAAGCGCCGGGTTCCGCGGCGCTTGGTTCGGTATCACTGCACCGGACCTTCCATGATGATTTCTACGCCCATCCGCTGCTGAATGGGAGATGGGCGCCATACTACGCCGGCGGCGCTTCCTGGCCGGAAGCGCGTTACTGGGGTGGCGAGGGCTCCGACTTCAGGCGCAAGACCAGTTATAACGGCGAGCAGCAGATCTATGTCGATCCGCGCTATGGCGGACGGGAAACAACGCCGCTCGGCCTCGATCCGTTCAAGGTCAAAGACGGCATTCTCTCGATCACAGCCAGCCGCACCCCGCCGGCGCTGAAGACCGTTCTCTTCAATAATGAATATATCTCGGGCATCCTGACGACCCAGAGCCGGTTTTCCCAGAAATACGGCTACTTCGAAATGCGCGCCAAGATACCGGTTGGCGTCGGCGTGTGGCCGGCATTCTGGATGCTCGCCGATGATGGCGGCTGGCCGCCGGAAGTCGACATCATGGAGGGCCGCGGGCAACAGCCGGGCGACATCGTGATGACGACGCATTGGCGGATACCGGAAACGCAGCGCGTGGAACGCTGCGGGTTTGACTTCATCGTGCCGGACGCCGCGACCGCCTTCCACGATTACGGCGTGCTGTGGCAGCCCGATCGCATCACTTATTTCATCGACCGCCAGCCGATGTCCGAGATCAAGGTCCCGGTCGGCTTCCACGAACCCATGTACATGATCGTGAACCTTGCCATGGGCTCGAAGAATTTCGAGGGCGTGGGATTCGTCGATGGCAAATCTCCCAATATTGTCGCATTCGAGATCGACAGGATATCCGCCTACCAAATCGACGAACGCTGACCGGAGATGACGATGTTCGGAAAATTCTCGCGCCGGCATTTTGCAAGGCTTGCCGGCTTGTCCGCGCTCGGCATTGCCGCCGCGCCGGCCGACGCCGCCGCGCAAGCAACAGCCGAGCGGCCGGGGCCTGCGAGTTTTCCGAAGGACTTCGTGTGGGGCACCGCCACCTCGGCCTACCAGATCGAGGGCGCCGTGAACGAGGACGGCCGCGGCCGCTCGATCTGGGACACTTTTGCGCACACGCCCGGCAAGATCGAGGACAAGACCACCGGCGATTTCGCCAACGATCACTACCACCGCTACAAGGAAGACATCGGCCTGATCCGCGAGCTCGGCGCAAAGGCCTACCGGTTCTCGATCGCGTGGCCGCGGGTGTTTCCGGAAGGAACCGGTAAGCCGAACCCCAAGGGCCTCGACTTCTACGACCGCCTCATCGATGAACTGCTCAAGCAGGGCATCGAACCATACGCGACGCTCTATCACTGGGACCTGCCGCAGGCGCTCGAGGACAGGGTGGGCGGCTGGCGATCCAGCGAAACGTCGAAAGCGTTCGGCGATTATGCCGGCCATGTGGCGGCGCGCATCACTGATCGCGTCAGGTCGATCTTCACGATCAACGAAGCCGGAAGGTTCGTGAATTTCGGCTATGGCTGGGGCATCGATGCCCCCGGCCTCAAACTGCCGGACGCGGACGTCAACCAAGTCCGCCACCATGTGGCGCTGGCGCACGGCCTCGCGGTGCAGGCGATCCGCGCGCATGGGCGCGCCGGCACAAGGGTGGGTCCGGCCGAAAACATCGCGGCCTGCGTTCCCGCATTCGACACGCCGGAAAACGTTCGCGCCGCCGAGATGGCGACGCGCGAATTGAACTCGGGCTTCCTCGGCGTCATCCTGGAAGGCAAATACACCGACGGGTTTCTGCAGTTCGCCGGCAAGAACGCGCCGAAATTCACCGATGAGGAATTGAAGATCATTTCCTCACCCAATGATTTCGTCGGCCTCAACATCTATGCGCCGCAGTTCTATATCGCCGCTTCCGACAAGGCGCCGGGCTGGCGCGTGCTGCCGTTCCCCGCCTCGTTCCCGCACATGAATTCGGAATGGCTGCGCGTGGGGCCGGAGACGATCTACTGGGCGCCGCGGCTGGCGGCAAAGGTCTGGAACATCGAGACGATCTACATCAGCGAGAACGGCACCTCGTCGGAGGACAAGCTTCACGCCGACGGCCAGGTCTACGACCTCGACCGCATCATGTACCTGCGCAATTATCTCAGGCAGTTGCAGCGCGCGACGTCGGAGGGCGTGCCGGTCCGCGGCTATTTCCTCTGGAGCCTGATGGACAATTTCGAATGGATCTTCGGCTACGGGCAGCGCTTCGGGATCTACCACGTCGACTTCGAGACCCAGCGCCGGACGCCGAAACTGAGCGTCGCCTTCTATCGCGACGTGGTGGCGCGGAATGCGATCGGCGTCTGAATATAGCCAGAGCCCCGTTCCGACGGGATCGGAACGGGGCTCTGGATTTTTGGTTTGACGTATTCTTGACGCGAAGCGGGCTCCACTTCGCTGGAAAACGCCCTAGTACCGCGCAGCTTGCCGCACCGGCGCCAGGACCTCGCCGATAGAGCGCTGCTTGCCGTCGGTTGCCACAGTCGTGACCGGTTGCTGCGCCAGCTTGTGCGATGATTCGTGACCGACAAATACGCCTGCCGCGGTCAGCATCAGCACGACATAAAGAACGAACATGCCACCGACCCATTTCCAGTAGATCCGGCGGGCGTCGGGGGTGAGGCTCTCAAGTAATTGGCGCATGGTTTGCCTCCTCATCAGGAAACCTTATGCATTGCCTATAGCCCCCACGTCGGAAGCCGTATGTGACGTACTTCACAGATATCGATTTGAGACGGAGAACCCGTGACCGGAGCCGAACTGAAGAAACTTCGCGACCATCTCGGTGAAGCCATCGGCCAGCCGCTGTCGGTGGCTGACATGGCCAAACTCTGCGGGCTGCCGGCTTCCGATGGCGCCGACACCATCCGCCGATGGGAGGTCACCGGCCCGACCGGGCCTGTGGCGGAGCTGCTGCGCATCCTGGCGATGGCGAGCGACCGCTATCCGATCCTCGAAATGTTCAACGTGTTCGACCGCCACGATGTCCCCGCGAAAGACCGCCCCGCCCGCCGGCAGGCCTTCCGCGAACAGATGCGCAGCGACGTGCGGCGCCGCATTGGTTAAGCAAAACTTGCCCGGAGACCCGGATAGGCCCCCAAATTAAGCCTTTCCTAACCTTTGATTAGGCCTTCATTAAGTACGAAAAACGTTTGTCTGCCAATGGGTTGGGTTCGTATCGGCTGTCGCTTCCAAGTGACAGCATTTTAGTCAAATGCCGTCTATGTGCGTGGGCATGGAAGGCGCCCCGCATGAGGGTGTCGCCGAACGGTTTTCGGAGACCAGCACAATGAAGAAGATCCTCGCCGCCCTCGTGGCCGTCGCAGCCCTCACCGCCGCAGCCCCCGCCTTTGGCGCCGATCTCGGCGCGCGCTCCTACTACAAGCAGGCGCCCGTCTATGCGCCGGTCCCTCTCTGGACCGGCTTCTATATTGGCGGCCATCTCGGCGGCGCCTTTAGCGGCAGCAACGACTTCAACGGCGCGGTGCTGAGCGATTCCAGCGCCCGCCTGCTCGGCGGCGTTCAGGCCGGCCTCGACTGGCAGTTCGCGCAGAACTGGGTGCTCGGCACCGAGGGCCAGTATTCCTGGCTCGGCAAAAGCAACCTCACCGCCACCTTCCCCGGCGGCTACGTCTATACCAACGATCAGCGCGGCCTCGGCTCGATCACGGCGCGCATCGGCTACACCTGGGGCCCGGGCCTGCTCTATGTGAAAGGCGGTTACGCCTATTCCGACAACAGCGAGAGGGTGACGCTCGGCGGCGTTCCGACCGCCTTCCTGCTCAATGGCAACCACAGCAATGGCTGGACCGTCGGCACCGGCCTCGAATACATGGTCGCCCCGAACTGGTCGGTCAAAGGCGAGTACATGTATTACGACTTCGGCAGCAGCGGCTTCGTGACCCCCGCCGCACTGGCGCCGTTTGGAAACTTCCACACTGAAGACCACACACTGAAGCTCGGCGTTAATTATCGCTTCAACTTCGCAAGCCCCGTGGTCGCACGCTACTGAGCCTTTTCAACCGCGAATTGCGGAAGGCCGGCGTTCACGCCGGCCTTTTGTTTTTGGGTCCCGTTTTCCGGATCGCGGAAAAAATCCATCAAAGACGGGGAATCCGCCATCAAAAATGCAGCGAAAGGCCTTCCCGGTTCCAAACTTGTTAACCGGGTACCGTGATACTGCCGCGCGAGGAAACACCTCAAGGTAGCGTAGACGGGGCAGCGGGCAAATGTCGGCACGATCCAAATCACGGCTCAAGGGTTTCAGTTTCGGCGTCAGGGGCAGTCTGTTTGCCGCCTTCGCCGTCATCGCGGGCATGGCGATCGTCATCTCCGCCGGCGCCGGCCTGATGCTCGGGCGGCTCGGCGGGACCATGGTCGATCTGAGCGGGCGGGATATCCCCCGTCTGGCGGCCAGCCTGCAGCTATCCGCGCAGAGCGCCAGCCTCGCCAGCCAGGGGCCGGCGCTGCTGGCCGCGCGCAGCGAAGAGGCGCTGAACGATCGCACCAAGAAAATGAAGGAAACCCAGGCGGTCGCGATGCAGAAGCTCGGCGAGATCGTCGAACTCGGTGCCGACAAGGCGGTCGTCGCGGCGCTCACCGAGAACATGAAGAACATCGATGAGGTGATCAGGAGCCTCGGCTCGGCCGCGCGCGAGCGGCTCGAACTGGGCGCCCAGCACGAAAAGCTCTACGACGCGGTGCGCAAGGCGCAGCGGCGCTTCGTGGCCGCGGCGGGACCAGCGGCCATCGACGCGCAGACCGAGCTCTACAGCATCTACGCCGCGCCCAACTTCTCGCAGGCCGAGGCTATCCGGGCCCACAAGACCGCTGACCAGCTCGCCGACATCGCCGCCAGCGGCAATCTGATGGCGTTCGACATGATCGCGGCGCTTTCGACCACCAGCGGCGATATACTCGAAGGCACCGCCAGGGACTTCCGCACCGCGCAGGCGCGCGTGAAGTCGAATCTCGCAGCGCTGCCCAAGACCACGGCGATGCGCTCCGTTCAAAACACGACCCTGAGCCTGCTGGCGCTTGCCGACGGCAAGACCGGCGTCTTCAAGGTTCGCCAGCAGGAGCTGGATTCGGACGATTACGGCCAGACCATTCTGGAGGAAACCCGCAAGCTCAATGTCGGTCTCGGCATCAGCGTGCAGCAACTGGTTGACGGCGTGCAGAAAGAAACCGACGCCGCCGCCTGGCAGGCGCGTCAGGAGATCTCGTTCGGGACCATGGTCATGCTCGCCCTCGGCGTATCGACGCTGGTCGGTTCGATCCTGTTCGTCTGGCTCTATGTCGGCCGCAACATCCTGCGGCGGATCAGCAACCTGCAGCGCTCGATGCAAGTGCTGTCCAGCGGCGACCTCGAATCGGAGGTCTATCAGACCCACCACCAGGACGAGATAGGCGTCATGGCGGATTCGCTGCAGGTGTTCCGCGAGAGCATGATCCAGAGCCGCGCGCTCTCCGCCGAACAGGACAAGGACCGCATTGCCAAGAGCGAACGCGCCAGCCGCATGGAGGCGCGTATCGTCGAGTTCGAATCCACCGTTCGCACCGCGCTCGACAGCCTGCAGTCCGCGGCGGGCTCGATGCAGTCGACCGCGCAAAGCATGTCGGCGACCGCCGATCAATCGAGCGCATTGGTGACCACGGTCGCGACCGCCGCCGAGCAGACCTCGGCCAACGTGCAGACCGTGTCGTCGGGCACCGAGGAATTGTCGTCCTCGATCGAGGAAATCGGCCGTCAGGTCGTCACCTCCTCCGAGATCGCCCGCAAGGCGGTCGAAGACGCCGGCGCGACCGACGCCACCATGCAGGGGTTGGCAGACAACGCCGCGCGCATCAGCGTGGTGGTCGACCTGATCCAGACCATCGCCTCGCAGACCAATTTGCTGGCGCTGAACGCCACCATCGAGGCGGCGCGCGCCGGCGACGCCGGCCGCGGTTTCGCCGTGGTCGCATCCGAAGTAAAGAGCCTCGCCAACCAGACCGCGAAGGCCACCGACGAGATCCGCCAGCAGATCGGCAGCATGCAGACGGTGACGGAAACCGCGGTCTCCGCGATCCGCAACATCAGCGGCACGATCGCCGAGATCAACGAGGTGACGACGGCGATCGCCGCCGCGGTCGAGGAACAGGGGGCGGCGACGCGCGAAATCGCCCGCAACATCCAGCATGCCGCCAGCGGCACCAGCGAGGTTTCCACCAACATCGTCGGCGTCTCCAGCGCTTCGGCGCAGGCCGGAACCACCGCCAACGAGGTGCTGACCGCCTCCGACGCGCTGCGCCGCGAGGCCGACGTGCTGCGCGAGGAAATCGACGCGTTCCTGTCGAACATCCGGGCGGCGTAGTAGCCAGATACTGGGTCATTCCGGGATGGTTCGAAGGACCAGACCCGGAATCTCGAGATTCCGGGTTCAATGCTGACGCATCGCCCCGGAATGACGGCCCGCACTTTTTTCAACTAGCGCGGCGCCGCCTCTACCGCTAAGCCGGTAGCATGCATTCGAAAACCGACACCGTGCAGTCCTCGGCCGAGGCACTGCGATACCCCTGGGAAAACCACCCCGGCCACGATCAGGTCGTCGAGGTCACGCCCGGCGTGCTTTGGGTCCGCCTGAAGCTGCCGTTCCGGCTCAATCACGTGAACATCTACCTGCTGGCCGACGGCGACGGCTGGGCGATGGTCGATTCCGGATTCGGCAATGAGGAAACCATTGCGGCGTGGACCACGCTGTTCGAGGGGCCGCTGCGGCATGTGAAGGTCACGCGGCTGATCGTCACCCATTCGCATCCCGACCATGTCGGCCTTGCCGGCTGGATCACGGAGCGTTTCAACTGCCCCTTACAGATGTCGCAGGTCGAATACCTGCAATCGGTCTACCACCAGAACCGCGGCACCGAAGAGCGGAAAAATGCCCAGCGCCTGTTCTTCCGCCGTCACGGCATGGACGAGGACCTCACCGACAAACTGCTCGGCCGCGGCCAGGATTATTTGAAACGCGTCTCGGTGCTGCCGCCGGCCTACCACCGCATCTCCCACGGCGACGAGGTCGTGATCGGCACCCGCCGCTTCAAGGTCATCACCGGCGGCGGCCACGCCCTCGACCAGGTCATGCTGTATTGCGCAGCCGACAAGCTGTTTCTCTCCGCCGACCAGGTCTTGAGCAAGATATCGCCCAATGTCAGCGTCTGGGCGGTCGAGCCCGAACAGAACTCGCTGGGCGAATATCTGGCCTCGCTCGCCAGCCTGACCACCACCCTGCCCTATGACGTCATGGTGCTGCCCGGCCACGGCGTGCCGTTTTACGGCCTCAAGACGCGCATCAAGCAGCTCGCCGACCATCACGAGGACCGCTGCCGCCTGATCGCGGAAGCTTGCCGCGAGGTGCCGCAAACGTCGAGGGAACTGGTGCCGGTCGTGTTCAACAAATATCCGCTCGATGTGCACCAGATGGGCTTTGCATCCGGCGAACTGATCGCCCACGTCAATTACATGCTCAACGAAGGCCGCCTGACCTCGGAAGTGACCGACGGCGTGCTGCGGTTCCGGACCACCTGATAGCGGGCTGCCGAACGCGCTCGGCGGCTATTTCAGCGGCAGCGGCTGATCACCAAGCATGCCCTTGGCAATGACATTGCGGGCCGTCGTGACATCAAGCGAATGTTGCTCGATCAAATCCTTGCATTCGGCGACAACCTGGTCGGCATCCTGCATCAGCTTGAGCTCCTTGTAGCGGTCGTGGCGGTGCAGGCCCATGCTCGCGCCGACGACATCGAGCACATTGATGATGCGAAACGACCAGTCGCGTTCGTGCGCGCATAGTTCGCGATGATCGGAATGATAGACGGCGACCAGCGCGTCGATGCCGGCGTCAGACGCCGCCTGAAGCTCATTCCGTTGCAACTCGCGCTTGAACGCGGGCAAGACGCGGAGATTGTTGCTCTGTAGACCGACCGCCGGTTGCTGCAGATCGACGAGCTCGATGCCAGGGATCGCCTGCAGGATTTCCGCGGCGGCTTCCATCACGCCGGCCACGCCGGGATGCCGGTGCAGCGCGATCCGCATCTTGACCTCGCGGCGCAACAGCGGGGTCAGCTGAGCCAGTCGCTCGCGGAGAAACAGCAGGAAGGGCGTCATCTCGAACGGCCGCGCGCCGCCTTGTCGCTCAATGGCCGGAATATTCACCTCGGTGAACTGGACGTAGCAGCTCGGACACCAGGAGATCACCTGACCGGATTTCGAGTGCGACATCTTCTCTATCGAGTTTGCGCCCATGCGTCCGGACATCTCGACGTCGCCGGTATTCATCTGTTTGATGCCGCAGCAATGGCTCGGCCCGCCCATCACCTGGTAAATGACGCCGAGCGCATCCATGATGTCGAGGGCAAGCAGCGCGATATGCGGATTCTTCAGCACATTGCAGCCGGTGTAGAACACGAAATCCGGCGCCTCGGCCGGTATCGCAGCCGATGCTGATTTTTGGCCGAGCCGCTGCAGCACCTCGCCATCGAGCTGCAACTGCGACAGCACAGCCACATCGCGGCTGTCGTCGCGGAACAGCGTCAAGCCCTGGCGCCGCCGTTCGGGCAGTTCATTCTGGCTCTTGGCCATCGCGACGCGCGCCATGGTCAGCAGGAAACGCGGATTGACGCCGTAGCCGCACGCCTTGATGCACTCGCCGCTCCGCATGCAGGCGGACGCCCACTTGCGTGATGCTTCGGGCCCGTCACCCGTGCGCAGGATGTCAAGGATGCCGCTGATGATGTCGCTGGAACTCGCGTCCACGATCCCGGCGGGGGTTACGCTTGGACAGGCCTCGACGCATTTGCCGCAGCGTGTGCAGGCGTCGAGCATCTCGCCAACGCGACTGCCCAGCGCCGTCTCGAAAGAGGTGTCGCTCATCGGCTGCGGCTCCACCCTTGGCCCATGCCAACGAGCACAGGCCCGGTATCGACCATGGAACCATAGCGCAGGCTGGTCCAAGCGGATATGCGAAACCGGCCAGCCGCCCGCGAAAGGCGATCAGGTCTGCCTTGGCGGGGATGTCGGTGGTGGCCTCAAGACCGGGCACATGGCCGTCGACGCCTGCGCGACAGGCGCTTTGGCGCATGTCTGTCCGAACGGTGGAATGCGGAGCCCCAATTCGGGCCTAGCGCCTTGATCTCGATCAATTTTTTCTCCGCCTAGGTAGCATCCCGGAGCGGCCCTGAAATGTGGGATTTCGCGTAGACACCCAAGCTGGAAAGGCTCTAAAAAGGCGCGAGCCAATCCGGCCGGTTCCGTTCCAGGTCTTGTGATGGATTACAGCAAATTTTTCAGTACCGCCCTCAACCGTCTGCATGACGAGCGGCGCTACCGCGTTTTCGCCGACCTTGAACGGATCGCAGGCCGCTTCCCGCACGCGGTCTGGCATTCGCCGAAGGGTAGCCGCAATGTCGTGATCTGGTGTTCCAACGACTATCTCGGCATGGGCCAGCACCCGAAAGTGGTCGGCGCCATGGTCGAGACCGCCACAAGGGTGGGCACCGGCGCCGGCGGCACCCGCAACATCGCGGGCACCCATCATCCGCTGGTGCAACTCGAACAGGAACTGGCCGACCTGCACGGCAAGCAGGCCTCGCTGCTGTTCACCTCGGGCTATGTCTCGAACCAGACCGGCATCTCGACGATCGCCAAGCTCATTCCGAACTGCCTCATTCTGTCTGACGCGCTGAACCACAATTCGATGATCGAAGGCGTGCGCCAGGCCGGCTGCGAGCGCCAGATCTTCCGCCACAATGATATGGCGCATCTGGAAGAGCTGTTGATCGCGGCGGGTCCCGACCGGCCGAAGCTGATCGCCTGCGAGAGCCTCTATTCGATGGACGGCGACATCGCGCCCTTATCGAAGATCTGCGATCTCGCCGAGAAATACGGCGCCATGACCTATGTCGACGAGGTCCATGCGGTCGGCATGTACGGCCCGCGCGGCGGCGGCATCGCCGAGCGCGACGGCGTCATGCATCGCATCGACGTGCTGGAAGGCACGCTCGCCAAGGCGTTCGGCTGCCTCGGCGGCTATATCGCCGGCAATGCCGAGATCATCGACGCGGTCCGCTCCTACGCACCGGGCTTCATCTTTACGACGGCGCTGCCGCCGGCGATCTGCTCGGCTGCCACCGCTGCGATCCGGCATCTGAAGACTTCGAACTGGGAGCGCGAGCGCCACCAGGACCGCGCTGCCCGGGTCAAGGCGATCCTGAGCGCCGCAGGCCTCCCCGTGATGTCGAGCGAAACCCATATCGTGCCGCTGTTCGTCGGCGATCCCGAGAAGTGCAAGCAGGCCTCCGACATGCTGCTGGAGGAGCACGGCATCTATATCCAGCCGATCAACTATCCGACGGTCGCCAAGGGCACCGAGCGGCTGCGGATCACGCCCTCGCCCTACCACGACGACGGCCTGATCGACCGGCTCGCGGAAGCGCTGCTGCAGGTCTGGGACCGTCTTGGCCTGCCGCTGAAGCAGCAATCGCTGGCGGCGGAGTAACCCTACCCTCCAAACCCTCGCAAATTGGGCCGGTAGCGCGGTGCGCTGCCGGCCCAAAGCGTTTATACTCGCCTGTTCCGGCCTCGACGGTCTCGAACGTCCAAGGCCGGGAAGGGAGACAAGCAGCGATGCTGCACGACTGGGGCGTAATCGCCGCCGCGTTCGCCTATATCGGCCTGTTGTTCGGCGTCGCCAGTTATGGCGACCGGCTGTCGCCGAGCCAGCGCGGCCGTGCCGGCATGCTGATCTATCCGCTGTCGCTGGCGATCTACTGCACCTCCTGGACCTTCTTCGGCTCGGTCGGCTTCGCCACCCGCACCAGCATCGACTTCCTCGCGATCTATGTCGGTCCGATCCTGATGATCGGGCTATGCACGCCGCTGCTCCGGCGCGTGATCCAGCTCGCCAAGTCGCAGAACATCACCTCGATCGCCGACTTCATCGGGGCGCGCTACGGCAAGAGCCAGGCGGTCGCCGCCACGGTCGCTGTCATCGCGATCGTAGGTTCCGTGCCTTACATCGCGCTGCAGCTCAAGGCGGTGGCGTCTTCGCTGGAGACGATCCTGAGCGAGGACAAGCTGTTCTCCTCGATCCCGATCATCGGCGACATCGCGCTGGTCGTGACACTGGCGATGGCGGCATTCGCCGTACTGTTCGGCACCCGCCAGACCGACGCCACCGAGCACCAGCACGGGTTGATGCTGGCGGTCGCCACGGAATCCATCGTCAAGCTGGTGGCCTTTCTCGCCGCCGGCGCCTTCGTCACCTTCTGGATGTTCACGCCCGTCGAGCTGATCGAACGCGCGATGAAGACTCCGGAGGCGGTGCGCGCGATCGACTACGTGCCGTCGATCGGCAGTTTCCTCACCATGACGCTGCTGTCGTTCTGCGCGATCATGCTGCTGCCGCGGCAGTTCCATGTCAGCGTGGTCGAGAACTCCAGCCCGGAGGAGGTCAGCCGCGCCCGCTGGCTGTTTCCGCTCTATCTGATCGCCATCAACCTGTTCGTGATTCCGATCGCGCTCGCCGGCCTCGTCACCTTCCCGTTCGGCGCCGTGGACAGCGACATGTACGTATTGGCGCTGCCGATCGAGGCGGATGCGCCGTTGCTGAGCATTGCCGTCTTCGTCGGCGGCCTGTCGGCCGCGACCGCGATGGTGATCGTGGAATGCGTCGCGCTCTCCATCATGGTCTCCAACGACATCGTCCTGCCGCTGGTACTGCAGCGCGGCCCCGCGACGCGCGACGGCAGCCAGGATTTCGGCGACTTCCTGCTCAGGATCCGGCGCTTTGCGATCTTCGCCATCATGGTGATGGCGTATTTCTACTATCGCGCGCTCGGCAACGCACAGCTGGCGGCGATCGGCCTGCTGTCGTTCGCAGCCCTTGCCCAGCTGGCGCCGGCCTTCTTCGGCGGCCTGTTCTGGCGCGAGGGAACCGCCCGCGGCGCCATGACCGGCATGCTGGTCGGCTTCGCGGTGTGGGCCTATACGCTGTTCCTGCCGAGCTTCCTGGAAAATAACCCCACCGGGCTGCTGCTGCTGCAACACGGACCGTTCGGCATCGAGGCGCTGCGTCCGCGGGCATTGTTCGGCGCCGATCTGCCGCCGCTGATGCACGGCGTGCTGTGGTCGCTCTCGCTCAATATCCTGACCTACATCGTGATATCGCTCGCGCAACGGCCGTCGTCGATCGAACGGCTGCAGGCGGATCTGTTCGTACCCAGCAGGCTGACGCCGATCGCGCCGACCTTCCGGCGCTGGCGGACCACCGTTACCGTGCAGGACATCCAGAGCACGGTGGCGCAATATCTCGGCCCCGAGCGCGCTGGCCAGGCCTTCGAGGCCTTTGCCGCCGGCCATCCCGGCAATCTCGATCCGGCCGCGCCCGCCGATTTCGAACTGCTGCAACACGCCGAACGCCTGATCGCCTCCTCGATCGGGGCCGCCTCCTCGCGCCTCGTGATGTCGCTGTTGCTGCGAAAGCGCACCGTCTCCGCCAAGGCCGCGCTGAAGCTGCTCGACGATTCCCACGCCGCGCTGCATTTCAACCGCGAGATTTTGCAGACCGCGCTGAACCATGTGCGCCAGGGCATCGCGGTGTTCGACGCGGATTTGCAGTTGATCTGCTCGAACGCCCAGTTCGGCGAAATTCTGGCGCTGCCGCCGCATCTGGTGCAGCTCGGCATTCCCCTGCAGGAAATCCTCGAGTTCATGGGCGCGGTCAGCCCGGCCGACTACGGCGACCCCGACGGGTTGCTGCAGCGGCGGCTGGATGCCTACACCACCGAGGGCAAGCCCTATCTGGAGCGCCTGCCCGACCGCCACATGGTGATCGAGGTCCGCTCCAACCGGATGCCGGGCGGCGGCTTCGTCGTTACCTTCTCCGACGTCACGCCGAGCTTCGAGGCCGCCGAAGCGCTGGAACGCGCCAATGCGACGCTGGAAAAGCGCGTTCGCGACCGCACCGAGGAGCTCACGCGCCTGAACTCCGAACTGGCGCAGGCCAAGAGCACCGCCGAGGACGCCAACATCTCGAAAACGCGATTCCTGGCGGCCGCCAGCCACGACATCCTGCAGCCGCTCAACGCGGCGCGGCTCTATGTGACGAGCCTCGTCGAGCGGCAGAACGGCGGCGAGGATTCGCGCCTGGTCGAGAACATCGACGACTCGCTGGAGGCGATCGAGGAAATCCTCGGCGCGCTGCTGGACATCTCGCGGCTCGACGCGGGCGCGATGACGACCTCGATCTCAAGCTTCAAGATGGCCGACCTGATGCGCTCGCTCGAGATCGAGTTCGCGCCGATCGCCCGCGCCAAGGGGCTGGAGCTGACCTTCGTGCCCTGCTCGCTGCCGGTGCAATCCGACCGCTCGCTGCTGCGCCGGCTGCTGCAGAACTTCATCTCGAACGCCATCAAATATACCCCGCGCGGGCGTGTGCTGGTCGGTTGCCGCCGCCACGGACAATCGCTGCAGATCGGCGTCTACGACACCGGCGTCGGCATTCCCGTGACCAAACGCGGCGAGATCTTCAAGGAGTTTCACCGCCTCGAACAGGGCGCGCGGATCGCCCGCGGCCTCGGTCTCGGCCTGTCGATCGTCGAACGGCTGGCGCGCGTGCTCAACCATGGCATCGCGATCGACGCCACCGCCGGCGGCGGCTCGGTTTTTTCGGTGACGGTGCCGGTTGCAACGGCGATCAACCATACCGCCGCGGTCACCAGCGCGACGCCGCTTTCCAGGACGCCGATGAGCGGCGCCCTGATCGTCTGCATCGAGAACGATCCGGCGATCCTCGACGGCATGAAGACGCTGCTGACGGCGTGGAACGCCGAGGTGATCGCGGTGACCGATCCCGACGCCGCGATCGCGGCGATCGAAATCCTCCGGCAGCCGCGTGACGGGCGTTCTGGTCGACTATCATCTCGACCGCGGCAACGGCGTCGCCGCGATCCGCGAGATCCGCCGCCGTTTTGGTGAAAACATTCCGGCGATTCTGATTACCGCGGATCGCAGCCCGAACGTCCGGGCCGCCGCGCGCGAGGAAAATATCGCGATCCTCAACAAGCCGGTCAAGCCGGCCTCGCTCCGCGCCTTGCTCGGCCAGTGGCGGGCGCAACAGCTGGTGGCGGCGGAATAAGTGCAATCTGATCGTTCTAGAGCGCTGTCAGGATGACGGTGACAGAGCGAAGTCCGGCTTGAAGGTGTGACGCCATCAGCCCGTCGGCGTGCCCGGGCGCCATTGGCCGCCCGCGATCTTCGCGGCGGCGATCACGGCTTGCGTCCGGCTCTCGACGCCGAGCTTCTGCAGGATCGCCGAAACATGCGCCTTGATGGTCGCTTCCGACACGCCGAGCTCATAGGCGATCTGCTTGTTGAGCAGGCCTTCCGACAGCATCATCAGCACCCGCACCTGCTGCGGCGTCAGCGTCACCAGCCGGTCGCGCAGCCGCGTCAGGTCGGGATCGTCGGCCGAGGTGAGATCGGTGTCCGGCGGGACCCAGACGTCGCCTTCCATCACCTTCATGATGGCATCGCGCAGCGTTTCGACGCCGAAGCGCTTGGGGATGAAGCCCGAGGCGCCGAAATCCAGCGAGCGTCGGATCGTGCCGGCATCGTCGCTCGCGGACACGATCACCACCGGAATCGCCGGGTACTGCGCGCGCAAATAAATCAGGCCGGAGAATCCCGAGATCCCCGGCATGGTGAGATCGAGCAGGATCAGGTCGACGTCGGAATCCCGTTCCAGCAGCGCGGTGAGATCGTCGAACGACCCCGCTTCGCTGATGACGGCCGACGCCACGACGCTGGCGACCGCCTGCCGCAACGCGTCGCGGAATAGCGGATGGTCATCGGCGATGACGAGGTGGGTATTCGTAGCGGTCGTCATTCGGCTCTCTTGCATGGGGCTTGCGACTAGTCCGCTTTGCGTTGTCTCCCGTCGGCCCGGCTAGCGCAAGCGCCCAATCCTATCATGTTTGAAAGCAGTTAACCCGCGCGCTTGTGCGCCGCAATGCAGGCCGGGGGCCGGCCGTTTCCGGGGCCACCAAACGAGAAAATGCTTCGAAGTGTCCGTGCAAAGGGCCAAAAGTCGTATTGGGGCGGCTTTCACGGGAATGTTACGATTGATTCCAAGTTCGCAGGCTCAATCCGGCCAAGTTCGGTGTGCGGGCAGACTTTGCATCAACATTTGGGGAGTCGACAATGACGATGGCAGCAGCGGCGGGCGGTGGTATCCGTACCGGTGGAATGACGGCAGAGGAACGAAAGGTTATTTTCGCCTCTTCGCTGGGCACGATCTTCGAATGGTATGATTTCTACATCTACGGAACGCTTGGCGCGTTTCTGGCAAAATACTTTTTCGCCAACGTGCCACCGAACGTCGGTTTCATCTTCGCGCTGCTGGCGTTTGCCGCCGGCTTCGCCGTTCGTCCGTTTGGCGCGCTGATCTTCGGCCGCCTCGGCGATCTCGTCGGCCGCAAGTATACCTTCCTGATCACCATGGGCCTGATGGGCGTCGGCACATTCTTCATCGGCTTGCTGCCAGGCTACGCAACTTGGGGAATCGCCGCACCGATCGTCCTGATCGCGCTTCGGTTGGTCCAGGGTCTTGCGCTCGGCGGCGAGTACGGCGGCGCCGCAATCTACGTCGCCGAGCATGCCCCTCCGGGCAAGCGCGGCTACTACACCTCGTGGATTCAGACCACCGCGACGCTCGGTCTGTTCATGGCATTGCTGCTTATTCTCGGCATCCGGACCTGGATGGGTGAAGCGGCGTTCGGGGATTGGGGCTGGCGGGTTCCGTTCCTGCTGTCAGGCATCCTGCTCGCCGTCTCGATCTGGATTCGCTTGAGCCTGAACGAGTTGCCAATCTTCGCGAAGATGAAGGAAGAGGGCAAAACCTCCAAGCGGCCGCTGGCCGAAGCCTTCGGCGAATGGAAAAACGCCAAGATCGCGATCCTGGCCTTGTTCGGCGCCACCGCCGGCGAAGCCGTGGTCTGGTACGGCGGACAATTCTATGCGCTGTTCTTCCTGACCCAGACGATCAAGGTACCCGCCGTGACGGCGCAGATCATGATCGTCGCCGCACTGGCACTCGGGACGCCCGGCTTCATCTTCTTTGGCTGGCTGTCCGACAAGATCGGCCGCAAGCCGATCATTCTCGCGGGCTTCCTGCTGGCGGCGCTGACGTATTTCCCGCTCTTCAAGGGAATTACCCACTACGCCAATCCCAAGCTCGAAGCAGCGCTCGCGGCGTCTCCCGTGACGGTCGTCGCCGATCCCAGCGAGTGCTCGTTCCAGTTCAAGGCAACTGGAACCGAGAAATTCACCACGGGTTGCGATATTGCCAAATCGGCGCTGGTTGGCTTGTCCGTGAACTACACAAACCAGGAGGCGCCGAAGGGGACCCCTGCTTCGGTCAAGATCGGCGAGCAGACCTTGACGTCAACTTCACCGGACTTCGCGAAAGCCCTGCCCGCGGCGATCAAGGCCCATGGCTATCCAGCCTCCGCCGACCCGGCCGAAATCAACCACATCATGACGGTGGTGCTGCTCTGGGTTCTGGTGATCTACGTGACGCTGGTCTATGCCCCGATTGCGGCATGGCTGGTTGAATTGTTCCCCAGCCGCATCCGCTACAGTGGCCTGTCGCTCCCCTACCATATCGGCAACGGCTGGTTCGGCGGCTTCCTGCCGGCAACGGTGTTCGCCATCGTCGCCGCGACCGGAAACATCTACTCCGGTCTCTGGTACCCGATCATCATAGCCTGCTTGAGTCTGGTCGTCGGCTTCCTGTTCCTGCCGGAAACCAAGGACGTCGATATCACGAAGTAAGTTCAGGCAGGGCGCCAAAAGCGCCCACCGTCAGGCACTACGACGAACCGGCCGCGGAGCGATCCGCGGCCGGTTTGCTTTTGCGGGTACCTCAACCGGTCACGCCGATGAACTGCAGCACGATCTCGCGCCGGTGCGGCCGCGCGCGGTGCTCGGCCAGATAGATCGCCTGCCATGTGCCCAGCGCGAGCGCACCCTGCAGCACCGGGATGTGCAGCGAGGTCGCGGTCAGCATGGTCTTGATGTGCGCCGGCATGTCGTCCGGCCCCTCGGTGTCGTGGCGCCATCCGGCATTCTCGGGCGCGAGCCGGTTCAGCGCGGTCGTCAAATCGACGAGCACGGTCGGGTCGGCATTTTCCTGGATCGTCAGCGACGCCGAGGTGTGACGAATGAACAGCGTCACCGCGCCTTCGCGCGCGTGCACTTCTCGCATGAACTTCGCGACCTCGGCCGTGAGGTCGGTAAAGCCTGTGCCTGAGGTCTGCACGGTCAGCAGCGAGGACACGATGGTGGACGCGGTCACGGACGAGGCAGTAGTGCGAGAGAAGAATTTTGGCGATGTCACGATTAGTCTCTCCACACGTCGTCCCTGCGTTCGCAGGGGACCGATACTCCGCGGCCTCTCGATTTTTCGGGCGATCGGAGTTGATACACTTTGCAACAACGAACAGCGCGGGTTATGGGTCCCTGCGTTCGCAGGGACGACCCGAGAGCGCGCGCCACCACCGTCAAATCTTGCCGTTGACGTCGCGCTGCACCCGGTTGGCCATCTCGATCAATCGCCGCCAGGCCTGCTCGAGGAACGACATCATGCGATCCATGTCGCGGTCGCTCGGTAGCGGGATTTCGATCTTGCGCTCCCCCTCGGCTACCTTCGGCTCGCTCTTCTTCAGCGAATCCGATTTCGGCAGCGGCTCTTCGATCTTGCCGGGGACCGTGGGCTCGCGCTCGGCGAGTTGCGCCTTGAACCTTTCATTCTCGGCCTGCAGCCGGACAATGTCGGCTTGCAGCCGGCCGATTTCCGTATCCATCGCCGCGCGTTCGTCGGGAACGGCGTAGCAGGCCCAGCCCGCGCCCGAATTGTTGCAGGTCGAAATCGCGCCGGTTCTGGTATCGAGCCGGAGCACGCCATCGCCCGTCGGCGACAGCGCATAGCGGCCATTCTCGGTATCGGGCGCCGCGCCGGCGAGCGCGCGGCCGCCGACTGTGAGACAAAGCGCCAGCACGACGGCACTGGAGAATTTCGAGGACGATTTCGCTGTGCGCATGGGCTTGCTCCCGCCTCAGGACAGTTCCGGTTTCCTCGACCGCCGGGGCGCTTTCAAGGCGTCCCTACACCACTGAGCTATAGGGCGCGCGGCCGGACTTCAACGCATCCTCCAGCAATTCGAGGCGATCCTGGCCCCAGAACACTTCGCCCTCCAGCACGTAGACCGGCGAGCCGAACACGTCGGCCGCCAGCGCGTCCTGCCGGTTCTGCTCATACACCGCGCTGATTTCCTCCGCGCCGGAGCGCTCCACCAATTGCTTGCCGGGCAGCCCGGATTCGTCGGCGAGTTTCGCGATCGTTGCGGGATCGGCGAGATTGAGCTGGTCTTCCCAGATGGCGGCAAAGGCCCGGCGCAAATAGCGGTCGGGATCGTGACCGGCCTCGAGCGCCGCGATCACGACGCCATCGGCCAGGCGGGCATTGAACGGCCAGTTCGCCGGCTGCAGATGAAATTTCAGTCCGCGCTTGTCGCGCCAGCGCTGCAGTTCGACCATCCGGTAGCGCTGCCTGACCGGGTGGCGCTTCATCAAGGGCAGGCCGCCGGTCTCCGAAAACAGGTCGACCAGCACCACCGGCTTGTGATTTACCTTGAGATCATAAGTACTTACCAGACGGCGAAAGGACTGATGCCCGATATAGGCCCACGGCGATTGGAGCGAGAAATAGTAATCGACCTGACGCGGCATGCGGGCTCCGGGGACGAGGATTTTCGCTTCGCTTTGGACATCCCAACAGAGCGTTCAGACGGGTGCAAGATCGATCCGTGTGGCAATACTGCTGCACTGCGATTGCGGGTCCACAGTGTCGCAGGCGACAACTGAATAAGCCAAGTCAAATCAATGAAGTAACTGGTTACGGCCTAATCTTGACTTGATTAGACGCGGTAAGTATGGTCCGCGCGGCTTTCAAGGGTGACGGGCGTAATTTCCATCAACCGTTGGCATCGTTTATTGTCTTGGGCATGGCCGAAGACAAGAACGACAACGCAAGTGGCAATCGCGATCAGCCGTCCTCCGACGAAGCTGCGCTTTCCGCAAGGCTCGGAAGTCTGGATCACCGGTTGTCCGAAATTCGTGACAGCCGCAAAATCAGGACTGATCAACCCGGAACTGAAAGCGGAGACAGAGCAGCCAGAACTTCTGCCATGGCGCTTGGTTTCCGGCTTTCCTCGGAATTGGTCGCGGGCGTTGTCGTCGGAGCGGCGATTGGCTGGGGGTTCGACCGTTTATTGTCGACATCGCCGTTCGGTTTCATCGTGTTTCTTCTGCTCGGCTTCGTCGCCGGCGTGGTCAACGTGGTGAGAACTGCAGGCGCAGGTCCAGGCAGGCGCTGAGCGTCGACGGGAAGTCACGACATTTGAAATTCGATTGCCGGCCGAAGCCGGTGGATAAAGAGCCGCGCGGATGAAAATCGACCCGATCCACCAGTTCAATATCGAACCCCTCTTCACGATCGGCCATATCGGCAATCACACGATCGCCTTCACCAACTCGTCGCTCTACATGTTCATCGCGGTGGCGGTGATCTCGCTCTTGATGATCGGCGGCATGGCGAGAGGACAGCTGGTTCCCGGGCGGCTGCAGTCGGTCGCCGAAATCTCCTACGAGTTCGTCGCCAGCACGATCCGCTCTACCGCCGGCGCGGAAGGCATGAAGTTCTTCCCGCTGATCTTCTCGCTGTTCATGTTCATCTGCGTCTCGAACCTCGTGGGCATCATTCCCTACACGTTTACGGTTTCGAGCCATATCATCGTCACCGTGGCGCTGGCGCTTCTGGTCTTTTTCACGGTCCTGACCTACGGCATCTACAAGAATGGCCTGAAGTTCTTCAAGATTTTCGTGCCGACCGGCGTCCCGATCTACATCCTGCCGCTGGTCATGTTCATCGAGATCCTGTCGTTCTTCCTGCGGCCGGTCTCCCACAGCGTGCGTCTGTTCGCCAACATGCTGGCCGGTCACATCGCGCTGAAGGTGTTCGCGGGCTTCGTCGCGATGCTCGGCGTCTCGCTCGGCGCGCTCGGCTGGGCCGGCGGCATGCTGCCGCTGGCGCTCACGGTGGCGCTGACCGCGCTCGAACTGCTGGTCGCATTCCTGCAGGCCTATGTGTTTGCGATCCTGACCTGCATCTACCTCAACGACGCCATTCATCCGGGACACTAAGCGGTCCGGGAGAATTTCCACCCTCACTCTGTCTTATCTCTCAAGGAGCTCTAGAAAATGGAACCGGCAGCAGCAAAACTTATCGGCGCGGGCATCGCATGCATCGGCATGGGCGGCGCGGGCGTCGGCGTGGGCATCATCTTCGGCAACTACCTCGCTGCAGCGGTGCGCAATCCTTCCGCAGCCCAGGGCCAGTTCGGCAACCTGATCTTCGGCTTCGCCGTGACCGAAGCGCTCGGCATCTTCTCGCTGCTGATCGCGCTGCTGCTGCTGTTCGTTCCGCTCTGAGCTGCACCCTATCGCGCCGCCCGACCCCGGGCGGCGCGCTGACAGCAAGAGGAGAACCCCGTGGCTGAACAAAGTCATGGTACCGGCGCCCACACCGAAGCCGACGGCGGCCACGGCGGAGGATTTCCTCCGTTCGAGTCGAGCACGTTTGCTTCACAGCTGGTGTCGCTCGTCATCGCGTTCGTCGCGCTCTACGTGATCGTATCCCGCATCGCGCTGCCGCGCGTCGAAAGCGTGATCGACGCACGTCAGAATGCGATCGAGGGCGATCTGGCCGCGGCGCAGAAGCTGAAGGACGAGTCCGACGCTGCGCTGAGGGCATATGAAACGGAGCTCGCTTCGGCGCGCTCCCGCGCACAGGCCATCGGCAACGAGACCCGCGAGAAGCTGAACGCTGCCTCGGAAGCCGAACGCAAAAAGCTGGAGGATCAGCTCACCGCCAAGCTTGCCGCCGCCGAGAAGCAGATCGCGGCGACCCGCGAGACCGCGATGAGCAATGTCCGCGGTATCGCAGCCGATGCGGCCGGCGCGATCGTACAGCGCCTCACCGGCGTGCTGCCCGACGGCAAAACCGTCGGTAGCGCCGTCGATGCCACGTTGAAGGGATAGAGGGATGTTCACCCAACCGGAAACCTGGGTCGCGGTCGCCTTCGTCATCCTCTTTGTGCTGTTTGCCTATCTCGGCATCCACAAGACGGTACTGACGGCGCTCGATCATCGCGCCCAGCGCATCAGGGCCGAACTCGACGACGCCAAACGTCTCAGGGAAGAGGCCGCCAAGCTGCTCGGCGAGTACCAGACCCGCCGCGCCAGCGCCGAGCGCGAGGCCGAGGAAATCATCGCCAACGCCAAGGCCGAAGCCGAACGCATCGCGGTCGAATCCAAGGCCAAGATGGAAGACTTCGTCGCCCGCCGCACCAAGACCGCCGAGAGCAAGATTGCGCTCGCCGAAGCCCAGGCGCTGGCCGATGTCCGTGCCGCCGCCGCCAACGCCGCGGTCGAAGCTGCCTCGACCATCCTGTCGCAGTCGGTCAAGGGCTCGGTCGCCGACGACCTGCTCGCCAAGGGCATTGCCGAAGTTCGCGCCAAGCTGAACTGAGCCCTTTCGACCCACCAATCAAAAGCCGGCGCGAGACGATCGCGCCGGCTTTTTTTATTGCCTCTTCTCTAATGCCTCTTCTTTTTCGGCGCCGGGCGTTCGGGCTTCAGGGCCTGCGGGTCGAAGCCGATATAGAAGATGTAGCTGTCGCCGACGGCGCCGGAAGGCGCGGGATAGGCGAGATCCTCTGCCACCAGCGTGAACGGCTCGCTGCCGCCTTCCGTCATGGTGACGGTGGTCTGGTAGGCCTTGGTGGCGATGGTTTTTTCGGAGACGCCGCCCTGCACCACCGCGACGCGAAGCGGAACCTGGACCGACGACGGGGCGCCGGCGGGACCGGCAATGACGCGCCCCTGAATGCCGATCCGGGCCGTGACCACGCCGCCATTGAGGCTGCATTCGCGGGCCATTTTGGAGATCGTCACCTGAAAGCGCAGGTCGTTGCCGACCGGCTGCTTGCCGGGCAACGCAACGGCGTAGGTGGACGCGCCGGCCCGGACGGTTACCGGCGGACAGGTCAGATCGCCGGTGTCCTGGGGGACCGCCGCCGCATTCGCAGCCGGCTCCTCGTCCGGCTTGCCGCCGAACAGGCTCTTGAAACGATCGGTGAGCGATTGCGCCGAAGCCGGCGGCGCCGCCAGGCAGACCAGCCCGCCCGCAACCGCGGCTGCCGCCACCACCCTGGCAAAACGATTGTTACCCATGCGACGTCCCTGAAATCCCATCGTCCGGCATTGTTCCCCGGCGGCGTTATAGCAGCCCAATGGCGGCGAACCCAAGGCACCCAAAAGGCCTAGAAATCAACGGTTCAGCCGCGGAAATCCTCATGCAGCAGGCCAAACAGCAGATGGTCCTGCCAGACGCCGTTGATGCAGAGATAGCGCCGCGCCAGTCCCTCGCGGGTGAAGCCGCATTTCTCCAGCACCCGGATCGACGGCGAATTGGAGGGAATGCAGGCGGCCTCGATGCGGTGCAAATTGAGCTCGCCGAACAGCGTCGGCAGCAGCACCCGCAGCGCCGCGGTCATGTAGCCGCGGCCGGCGTGGGGCTCGCCGACCCAATAGCCGATGGTGCCGGCCTGCACGATGCCGCGGCGGACATTGGCGAGCGTGATGCCGCCGATCATGGCGCCATCCACCTCGCGGAAGACGATGAACGGATAGGAGCGGTCGGCGGCGATATCTTCGGCGTAACGGCGCAGCCTTCGACGAAAGCCGGCGCGGGTCAGATCGTCCGACGGCCAGATCGGCTCCCACGGCGTGAGGTAGGCGCGGCTATATTCGCGCAATTGCGCCCACTGCACGAAATCGGCCATCTGGGGAGCGCGCAGCAGCAGGCCGTGGCCGCGCGGCACGAGCGCGGCGGGTCCGCTGGTTGGCAAACGAAACAGGGCCATGCCCGCTACTCCCCGCTCGTGCCTCAATGCAGCAGCGTCTTCGCCTTCGACCTCGTCAATCCTTCCGCAAAAGATACCGCCGTGTCCAGCCCCCTGCCGCTGCCAAGCGCGACCACCGCCGGCCGGCTGCGGGACAAAAGCGCATGCGCGGCGTTGCGGGTCGATTCGACGCTGACCGCATCGATTCGGGCGACCAGTTCTTCCACCGTCTGCGGCCTTCCATAGGCCAGCACATGCCGCGCCAGCTGTTCGGCTCGGGACGAGCAGCTTTCCAGCGCCATCAGAAGCCCCGCCTTCATCTGCGCCTTGGCGCGGGCGATCTCGGCTTCGGTCAGGGTTTCCACCGCATCGTTGATGACGTCGACGATCACTTCCATCATCTCGGGCGCATCGTCGGGATCGGTGCCGGTATAGAGGCCGAAAAAGCCGGTGTCGGAATAGGGCGCGTGGAAAGTGTAGATCGAGTAGCACAGGCCGCGCTTCTCGCGCACTTCCTGGAACAGCCGCGACGACATCCCGCCGCCGAGCGTATTGGTGAACACCTGCAGCGAGAACAGCGATAGGTCGGTCTGCGGCACGCCTTCGAGCGCCAGCGTCAGATGCGCCTGTTCGAGGTCGCGGTGCACCACCCGCGAGCCGCCCTTGCCGAACATCGCAGGCACCGGCTTCGGCGCGGGCGCGGCGTCGAAGCTGGCAAATCTTTGCGCCACTTCCTCCACCACGCGCTTGTGGTCGACCGCGCCGGCGGCCGCCACCACCATGTCGGGGCCGCGATAATGCGTCGAGAGATAGCCACGCAGCATGTCGCGATCGAAATTCTTCAGCGTCTTCGCCGTGCCCAACAGCGAACGGCCCATCGGCTGGTCCGGAAAGCAGAGTTCGTTGAGGTGCTCGAACACGACGTCATCGGGCGTATCCTGCGCCGCGCCGATTTCCTGCACGATGACGCTCTTCTCGCGCTCGAGTTCATCCGGCACGAAGGACGGATTGGCCAGAATGTCGGAGAGCACGTCGAGCGCCAGCGGCACGTCGGCCTTCATCACCCGCGCGTAATAGGCGGTGGTTTCGGTCGAGGTGCCCGCATTGAGATCGCCGCCGACCGCCTCGATTTCCTCGACGATCTCGCGCGACGAGCGCCTGGTCGTGCCCTTGAAGGCCATGTGTTCCAGAAGATGCGAGATGCCGTGCTCGTTCGACTTCTCGTCACGGCCGCCGACCCCGGCCCAGACGCCGAGGGCTGCGGTTTCCAGATGCGGCATGGTGTCGGTAACGACGGTCAGGCCGGACGGAAGCTTGGTTACGTCAACGCTCATCCGGCAACTCCCTGCTTCGCGGCACGGCTCACCGAGCGCACGAATTGCTCCACTTCCGCTGAATCATTTTTCATCACCGTGATGTGTTCGGATTTGGTCATGAGACCGTCGAGCCACGCCGGCAATTGCGGCCGCACGCCGCACGCGGCTTCCACCGCATCGGGAAACTTGGCCGGATGCGCGGTCGACAGCACGATATTGGGTATCCTCGAATCGGAGGTGTCGCGATCGGCCACCGCCAGCGCCACCGCGGTATGGGGATCGACGAGATCGCCGGCCTCGCGCCAGGCGGCGCGAATCGCCGCCGCCGTCTCGGTCTCGTCGGCGCGGCCGGCATCGAACTCCTCGCGGATCGCGGCCAGCATGGCATCCGGCAGCACGAAGCGTCCGGATTGCTTCAGCGAGCCCATCAGCCGGCGGACGCTGTCGGCGTCGCGGCGGCTCGCCTCGAACAACAACCGCTCGAAATTCGAGGAGATCTGGATGTCCATCGAGGGCGAGGCGGAGGCGTGAACCTCGCGCACCTCGTAGATGCCGGTCTTGAGCGTGCGCGGCAGGATGTCGTTGACGTTGGAGGCGATGCGCAGCCAGCGCACCGGCAGGCCCATCTTCTTGGCGACGTAGCCTGCAAAGATGTCGCCGAAATTGCCGGTCGGCACGGTGAAATCCACCGTGCGGGCGGGCGCGCCGAGCGCCACGGCCGAGGTGAAATAATACACGACCTGGGCGACGATCCGCGCCCAGTTGATCGAGTTGACGCCCGACAGCGAGACCGCGTCGCGAAAGCCGTGATGGTTGAACATCGCCTTCACGATCGCCTGGCAATCGTCGAAGGTACCTTCGATCGCGAGCGCATGCACATTGGACGCGCCCGTCGTCGTCATCATCCGCCGCTGCACGTCGGAGATGCGCCCGTTCGGGAACAGCACGACGAGATCGACATTGTCGAGCCCCGCGAACGCATCGACCGCGGCGCCGCCGGTATCGCCCGAGGTCGCCACCACGATGGTGGTGCGCTGGTTGCGCTTGGCCAGCACGTGGTCCATCAGCCGCGAGATCAACTGCATCGCGACGTCCTTGAACGCCAGCGTCGGGCCGTGGAACAGCTCCAGCACGAATTGATTGGGCCCGATCTGATCGAGCGGCACGACAGCCGGATGGCGGAACGTCGCGTAAGCCTCGTTCGCCATACGGCCGAGATCGGCGTCGGGGATTTCACCCGCGGTAAACGGCCTGATGACGTCGACCGCGACTTCCCAATAGGGCCGGCCGAAAAATCCCGCGATGGTCGCGGCCGAGAGCTGCGGCCAGACCTCGGGCACGTAGAGGCCGCCGTCGCGGGCAAGCCCGGTCAGCATCACATCGCAGAAACCCAGGACGGGGGCCTCCCCCCGCGTCGAAATATAGCGCGTCAAACCACCCTCCAAAGGCGTTAGCCCTTTGCCAAGCCTTTGATATTGATCATGATTTCTATTTTCGCCAACCGCGAAGCAAGGAGGCACCATAAAGCGTTTTGGGGCCAAGGGGAAATGGCAAGGGATGAAAAAAGAGGGCGCTGCCCCCCGCCGGTCGGAGCCCGGCCGTCCCCGTCATTGCGAGCGCAGCGAGTAATCCATAGCGCGGCAGGCGGAGGCGTGGATCGCTTCGCTGCGCTCGCAATGACGCGGCTATTACGCGGCGTGTTGCGCCCGAGGTTTACCTAACAACTTCCCGCCCAGGCGCATCCCGCTATCCATATCGAAATGCCTCGACCGGATCGAGCCGCGCCGCGCGCCATGATGGATAGAGCGTGGCCAGGAATGACAGCGTCAGCGCCATGGCCACGACGGCAGCGGTCTCGCCAAAATCGATCTCCGCCGGCAGCTTCGACAGAAAGTAGAGTTTTGGCGGAAACAATTCGGTATTGGTGAGCCACGAAAGAAATTGCCGGATCGATTCGATATTCAGGCAAATCAGCATACCGACGACAAGCCCGGTCAGCGTGCCGACCACGCCGATCGCAGCGCCCGCGATCAGGAACACCCGCATGATCGCGCCTCGCGAGGCGCCCACGGTGCGCAGAATGGCGATATCGCTGCCCTTGTCCTTCACCAGCATGATCAGACCTGAAACGATGTTCAGCGCGGCGACCAGCACGATCAGGGTCAGGATCAGAAACATGACGTTGCGCTCGACCTGAAGCGCGGCGAAAAAGGCCGAGGTACGCCGCCGCCAGTCGGCAAGGAACACCGGCCGCCCGGCGGCGTCGGCCACCGGCCTTCGGAAGTCGTCGACCCTGTCCGGCCTGGCTTCGATGAAAATTTCGATCGCGCTCACGTCATCGGCGCGATTGAAATAGGCCTGCGCCTGGGCGAGCGGCAGGAAAACCATCACGGAATCATATTCCGACATGTCGGTGCTGAACACCGCCGCAACCTTGAAAGGCTTGACGCGCGGCGTAATCGCCTTCGACGTCACGTTTTCGCCGGGCGCGACCAGCGTGATCTGGTCGCCAGCACGCAGCGACAATTGTTCGGCCAGGCGGCGTCCGATGGCGACCCCCTGTCCCTGCTCGAATGCTTCCAGCGAACCCTGCTGAATATTGCTGGCGACCGAGGCGAGCTTGTTGAGATCGTCGGCACGAATGCCGCGAATGAGCACACCCGAGGCATTTTGCGCCGATGACGCCAACGCCGGACCGTCCACCACGGGAACGACAAGCCGTATGCCCGCAACCTGACGCACGCGCTCAGTAACGTCTTGCCAATCCGTCAGCGGCAACTCGATTGGTTGCAGCACAAGGTGGCCGTTCATGCCGACGATCTTGTCGATCAATTCCTTGCGAAAGCCGTTCATGACGGCCATCACAATAATCAGCGTCGCGACGCCGAGCATGATGCCGAGGAACGAGAAACCGGCAATGACCGAAATGAAGCCTTCCTTGCGGCGCGCCCGCAGGTAGCGCCCGGACAGCAGCCATTCGAACGCCGAGAACGGCAGGGGGCGCGGGATATTCACCATGCTTTACTTTAGCGCTTTTTTGCGCCGATTCGAGCGCTCGCTTCGATGAACAATCTTCATCCACCGCCATATTTCCCGCCATGCCAAGGAAACCCTGCCGTCCGCTCCGGCAATGCGATGCCGGATTCGTAAAGCCGGCCGCGATTGCAGTTAGCCAGTTCGCAACCGCGACTGGGATCTTCAAGAGACACCTGTGCTCAATCAAGCCCGGTATTGTTCGTCGCTGACCTTTTCCATCCAGTCGACGGCCTTGCCGTCGAGCCGCTCCCGGATGGCGATGCGCGCCATGGCCGTCGTCGGCGTTGCGCCATGCCAGTGCTTCTCGCCCGGTGGAAACCAGACGACGTCGCCGGGGTGAATTTCCTCGACACGCCCGCCCCAGACCTGCACCCAGCCGCGACCGGAGGTGACGATCAGGGTCTGGCCCAGGGGATGGGTGTGCGATGCCGTCCGTGCGCCGGGCTCGAAGGTGACGCTCGCGCCGGCGACGCGCGCGGGATCGGGAGCCTGCATCAGCGGATCGACGCGCACATTGCCGGTGAAGTATTCCGCGGGCCCTTTGCCGGAGGGCCGTGAACCGTTGTAGACCGCGTTGGCAACGGCTGCCGCAACGCCGCAGATGCCGAGTTCGGCGACGCCCTTCGCCTTCATCGGCGACGACATCGGATCGGTCTCGTCGAGAAAGAACATGTCCTGCTGCGGAACGTGGCCGACGGCCGCCTGATCCGCTGCTGGCCGACTGGTGCGCGCCGTTTCCGGGCTATCACCTCTATTACCCGAGCCGCCGCCAACTCACGCCGGCCTTTGCCGTGCTGGTCGCGGCGCTGCGCTACCGGGGCTGATGCATTTTTCCGCTTTTTCCCGGAATTGCTCTCGCTGCTCCGGCTACCGGCGGCATCCACCTAGCCGGTCGGAGACCCGTCCAGCCTCTTGAGATATTTGAGACCTTCGACCGCCAGGAACTCGGTCTCGTTGTCGCCCGCCTCCCAGCGCTTGCGAATGAAATGCCTCAATTTGCCGTGCCGCGCGTCATTCTCATCAATGCCGCGGTTGATCAGGAGGTAGACGCCCCACGCCCGGGCGCAGGCGATCTCCACGACATCCGGGTCAGCCATTCACCGCTCCTGCCATCGGCCAGCGAGGCGCATGCTGCCAAACTTTCCCGCCAATTACCATAACCACCTGCCAATGGCGCACGCGCCGGCCGGACAGAATGACCCGTTTGCCATTTACTTCATGCGCGTCGGAACAAAATATTCCACAGCGGACTTGTGCCTGATGTCGCAATCACGCGAACGGGCATCGCCATCACCGGTAAGCCTTCGCTGGATTCGCTTATCGTCATCCCATTGCCCGGGCGAAACGCGAATTGCAGCGGCACGAACGGGTCGCGCCCATCCGGCGCGGCCGGTTCAGCCCCTCCGAATGCCGATGGCGCTCAGCCGAGCCCCATCTCCACCGCGATCCGGATCAGGTCCGAATGATTCTTGGCGCCGAGCTTCTGCTTGAGCAGCGAGGTGGTGTTGGCCACCGTCTTGTAGGAAATCTCCAGCGCATCGGCGACTTCGACGATTTTGTCGCCGCGGCCCAAGAGCCGCAGGATTTCCAGTTCGCGCGCCGTCATTTGCGACGCCGGATTGGCCTTGATTGAAGCGCCGGAAAACGTCACCGCCTCCGCCAGCTGCGGTGAAATGAAATTGTCTCCCGCGGCCACCTTGCGCACGGCCTTCACCAGCATCCTTGGATCGTCGCCCTTCGAGACATAGCCCTGCGCGCCCATCTCGATGGCGCGAACCACGAACGCCGGATCGTCGTTCATGCTGAACATGATGATTTTGGCGTCCGGATCGTCCTTGCGGATGCGTCGCATCAGTTCGAAACCGGACACATCCGGAAGCTTGATATCGATCACCGTGACGTCTGGCCGCTTCGCCACGTAGGCGCGGTGCCCGGACCTGGCGTCGGTGGCCTCGTCGATCTTCACGGAATTGTCCGACGCAAACAGCGACCGGCAACCCGACAGGACCACCGGATGGTCGTCGACAATCAGGACCTTCGTTGCCGATCGGCCAGAATTCTGCATCATTTAATCCCCTTTGAGAATAAATAGGCGGTTGGCGGTTTTTGAAAAGAGAAATCTTGGGTTGCGGGGAGCTATATTGTTTGAAATGTGGGAAAGACTTTCTCTTCGAACGCGGTTGTTGCTGCCGCTCGGCCTGATGTTCGCGGCTGCTCTGCTGGCCGGAGGCGTCTCGCTGCAGATTTTCTCGGCGACACAACTTATGGAGGAAACCGAACCGGCGGCTCGCTCGGCCAGCGCGGTTGCGGCGGCGCTCAACGGCGCGCTTCGAACCGCCACCAATCCGCAGGCGACGCTGGATGCGTTCGTGCAATCGCTGGGCGAATCCGAAGCCATCCGGTTTCGGCGCATCGGGACCAACCTCGATGTTCGTCCCCATGAGGTACAGACCCCCTTGGGAACGGTGCCCGACTGGTTCGTCCGCCTGCTCGTCATACCGGAATTCAAAACGGCCTTTCCTGTGACGATCGAGGGAAAGCCGGTCGGCGACATCCTTTATGCGCCCGACATATCCGCCGACATCTACGAGAAGTGGATCGGATTTCTGGCGATCGCCTGTTCCGGAATTACGCTGATGCTGTTGACGGGGGCCATTGCCCACTTCGCCGTGCGTTCCGCATTGCGACCGCTGCAAAGCCTGGGCGACGGCCTGACGCGCATGCGATCGGGCGATTACGAGCAGCCGATCGCTCCCGCCGGTCCGCCCGAGATCCGCAAGAGCGCCCAGGAAGCCAACGAACTCGCCCGTACCCTCAATCGCCTCAGCCAGGACAACCGCAGCCTGCTGCGCCGGATCGTGTCGCTGCAGGACGACGAGCGACAGGACATGGCGCGCGAGCTCCATGACGAACTGGGGCCACTGTTGTTCGGAATCCGCGCCAACACGGTGGCGCTGCTGGAATCGATCCCGCCTGGCCAGGCGAATTTGCGGCGCGCCGCCGAGGGCATTGTGCAGGCGGTCGAGACATTGCAGCAGGCGAACCGCCGCATCCTCGACCGGCTGCGGCCGCTCTACATCCAGGAGCTCGGCCTGGAGAGAAGCATCCAGACGCTGCTGCAGAACGTGAAGGCACAGGCGCCGGACCTCAAGGTGACGTCGCGGATCGACACTGCGCTGAACGAGGTCGACGGCTTGCTGTCACAGACAATCTATCGCGTGATCCAGGAGGCAGTGACGAACGTGCTTCGCCACGCCAGGGCGAACGCGATGCAGGTCGCGGCTGACATCAACGACCGCGAGGTGATCGTGGAAATATCCGACGACGGCATCGGCTTTCCGGCGGACCGGATGTTCGGCCGGGGATTGACGGGAATGCTGGAGCGCGCTCGCGCGCTGAGCGGGACGCTTGAACTGCTGCGCGAAGAAGGTCGCACCTGTGTGCGTTGCCGGCTTCCCGCCGGAGACTCTGCCTTACATGCGCAAGGCGCGAAACAAGGCTAGATTTTATCTTGATGCGTTTCTTCACGCGAACCGGTATCCACTTCGCTCGAAAACGCTGCGTTGGTCAGCCAGCCTGATCGGCAACACCGGCAACCTCCTGCCGCAACGCCTGCCCCACCGGGGCGCAAGCGGTGTGCAGGATCCTGGCGTCACGCGAAAAAGTGAACGCGATGCGGACCGGCTCGCCTTCATGGCTCAGGTAATCGAGCACGACTCCCTCGGAGGTCGGCGTGATTTCCTCAAGCCCGAAGGCGGTGGGTGAGAGCGCATCGAGGCGCGGCCGCCAGTAGGATTCGAGTTCGGCGCGGCCTTCGCTGACCTTGATCCCGCCACACCGGCATTCGAGCGTCGCGTCGTCGGCATAGAGGTCGAGCAATGCCGCGAGGTCGCGCTTCCGGCACGCGTCCAGCCAGTCGACCACCAACGCTATCTGATCGAAATCATCCGCCAAATCCGCAATCCCATCCACGTCGCTATTCCTTGTCCCAAATGCTGACGCGGGTGACGAAGTATGGCGATCGTCGTGAATGGACACTGAACGGCCTGTTGTCCGGTACGCACCGAGGAACTGAAACGATTGTGGGGAACAACGGTTCCGACAAGCTAGTCCGGTTGAATACGGGGACGGACGGAACTCAGGCGCGGCGCTGGGCGCGCCACCAGACGCCGAAGGCGATGACGACGGCAAACGCCAGCGTGAACCAGGTGATGGCGTATTGCAGGTGATCGTCCTTGAGATGCACGGAGAGCGGGCCGGGTTTTGGAATGCCGCTCTCGGGCGTGGGCGCTTCCAGATCGACATAGAACGGCGCAATAGCCTTGCCGCCCTCGACCCAGCCGAGCACACGGGACATGGCGAGATGATCGCGGGTGAACCACAGCCGTTTTGCCACGCTCTCCGACGGCGTCAGCGTGCCGGCGCTTTCGGGAAAACGGATATAGCCGGTGAGCTGCACCGGGTCACCGGTGATCAGCCGTCTCACGGCGCGATCCTGCTGGGCGCGGTCCTGCATCGTGTTCTGCACAAAGCCGGTGTTGACCACGATGGTGTTGCCGTCGGCGAGTTGTGCCGGCAGGAAGGCCCAGGTGCCAGGGCCGGAGACATCGTCGCGCACCGCGGAACCCGCGCTATAGACCATCGCGTCCGGCAACGGCGCATAGGTGGCGGTAAAGCTGACGCGGCGGAATTCGTCCCTCGCCGGCGTCAGCGAACGCCATTGCGACGCCGCCGGCAGCGCCTCGGGCGCAGCCGCAAGCCGCTCGTTCAGCATCGCGATCAGCGCGTGCTTTTCGACCCGGCGCTGCAATTGCCAGATCCCCAGCCCTGTGAAGGCCGCCACCATCAGCAGCGTGAAGATGGCAAAGCCGGCCACCGGGCGCCGTCGCGACAACACACCGGTCATTTCGGCTCGCGGTCGATCAGCCGGCCGGGCGCCGCCTTGTGATGGAATTGCAGCGCGATCAGAAGCGACTTCATCGAGCGCAGCGGCAGCAGCGTGGTCGCGATAATCAGTGGCAGCCACAGCGCCGCATGCAGCCAGAACGGCGGCTGATATTTGATTTCGACGATCAGGGCGGCGGTGACGACGATGGCGCCCGCCAGCATGATGATGAAGATCGCCGGGCCATCGCCGGCATCGATGAAGGCGTAGTCGAGCCCACACGCCTCGCAGTTCGGCCGCAGGTTGAGGAAACCCGCATAGAGCTTGCCCTTGCCGCAACGCGGGCAGCGGCAGGCGATGCCGCGGAGTGCGCTCTGGGTGAGGGTGGATGCCGCGTAATCTGTCATGCTCTGTCCTTCCCCTCTTCCCTTGTAGGAGAGAGTGGATCGAATGAGCGGAAGCTCATTCGAGACGGATGAGGGGTTCACTCCGAGAACACCGCATGCGCGGTGAGATACCCCTCATCCGGCAATTCGCGCCACCTTCTCCCACAAGGGGAGAAGGAAAGGCAAAAAAGGGGCGGTCTTTCCGACCGCCCCTTGTAGCACATTACTTCTGTATCAGTGCCCGCCGGCCACGGCCCCCGCACCGCGGAACCAGACATAGATGCAGATGAACAGGAACAGCCACACCACGTCGACGAAGTGCCAGTACCAGGCGGCGAATTCGAAGCCGAGATGCTGGGTCGGCGTGAAGTGACCCGCATAGGCGCGGATCAGACAGACCAGCAGGAAAACGGTGCCGACCAGCACATGGAAACCGTGGAAGCCGGTCGCCATGAAGAAGGTCGCGCCGTAGATGTTGCCGGAGAAGTGGAAGGTGGCGTGGGCGTATTCATAGGCCTGCACGCAGGTGAAGGCGGCCCCGAGCAGCACGGTGAGGATCAGGCCGTATTTCAGGCCCTGACGGTCATTCTCGAGCAGCGCGTGGTGCGCCCAGGTGACGGTCGTGCCCGAGGTCAGGAGCAAGAGCGTGTTGAGCAGCGGCAGATGCCAGGGGTCGAAGGTCTCGATGCCCTTCGGCGGCCATGTGCCCGGCACGCTGCAGGCGCCCATCGCCGTTCCGGCGCCGCAGCCGAACACCGCATCGCGGGTGGCGTGGACCGCGTCGGCGGGGAACAGCGCGGAATTGAAGAAGGCCCAGAACCAGGCGACGAAGAACATCACCTCGGAGGCGATGAACAGGATCATGCCGTAGCGGTGGCTGATCTGCACTACGCGGGTGTGGTCGCCCTTGTACTGGGCTTCGCGGATCACGTCGCCCCACCAGCTTGCCATGGTGTAGAGCACGCCGATGGTGCCGACGCCGAAGATGATCGGGGCGGCGGCGAACAGGTGATGCATCCAGGTGATCGCGCCCACCGCCATGATGAAGGCCGAGATCGAGCCGACCACCGGCCACGGGCTCGGATCGACGAGGTGGTAGTCGTGCTGCTTCGCGTGCGCCGTAGCCATTGCGGTCTCTCCGTTGGATGTGCCGTTCCCTTCGGCACATATTCGTCTCAAATTTCAAAGCCGAAATCCCGTCAGATACGGAATTCGGCGGTCACAGGTTTCTCGTCACAAATTTCGCGTTACAGGTTTCCCTTGCGCTTGTCGCCTGCGCCGGCCGCGACCGGCCTCGGCGCCGGATCGCGCACGGGAAAGAAAGTGTAGGATAGCGTGATGGTTTTCAGGGTGTCGTTCTCGCTGTCTTTGGCAAGCGCCGGATCGACATAGAATACCACGGGCATCTCGCGCTTTTCGCCCGGGCCCATGGTCTGTTCGGTGAAGCAGAAGCAGTTGATCTTCTGGAAATAGCTGCCGACCGTCAGCGGCGCGACGTTGTAGGCCGCCTGGCCGGTGGTGGTGCGCGCGGCCTGGTTGGTCACGGTATAGAATATGGTGACGACTTCGCCGATCCGGACCTCGATCTCGTTCTGCTCGGGCTCGAATTTCCAGGGCAGGCCGGGGCCGACATTGGCATCGAACCGCACCTTGATCCGGCGCTCCAGCGGCGCGCCAGACGGCGCCGAGGTCGCGACCTGGGTGGTGCCGTTGAAACCGGTGGCGCGGCAGAACCAGTTGTAGAACGGCACGGCGGCATAGGATGCGCCGACCATGAACACCACGACCAAGCCGCAGATCGAGGCGACCACCGCATCGCGCGTCAGGGTACGGCGCGAAGCGGTCTTGCCGCTCCCCGTCACGCCCTCGCCCATCTGCGGTTTGTTTTCCATCTCAGCTACATTCAAAGGTTACATCGGCCGCACGAGAACAGCCGGCCCCTTGACCAGGGTGACGGCGAAGAACAGCACGACGAGGACGCCGAGTGCGAGCGCAATCGCGATCGAGCGCCGGCGTCGGCTTCTTTTCTGCGCCTCGGTGAGGACGATTCCATCTGGCTTGCGATTGTCGTCCATTCGCGTCCCATGCGCCCCCTACCCGATAAGAGGTGCAGCTGCGCGGACCACGACTTCGAGCAGGAGCGTCGCAAACAGCGCAAAAAGATAAAGGATCGAGAACGCAAACAGCCGGCGCGTCGCGCGCAGCGCCTGCTTGCCCTCGCGGTAGCGGTAGACCTCGATGGCAAGCCACATCATGCCGGCGCCGAGCACCAGCGAGGTGACGCCATAGACCGCGTCGAAATAGCCGAGCGGCCAGGGCGCGACCGCGATCGCGACCAGCACGATGGTGTAAAGCAGTATCTGCAGCCGCGTCGCATCGGGTCCGGCAACGACAGGCAGCATCGGAACCCCGGCGCGGGCATAGTCGTCGCTGCGGAACAGCGCCAGCGCCCAGAAATGCGGCGGGGTCCAGAAGAAGATGATGAGGAACAGCAGCAGCGGCTCCATCGACAGCGAGCCGGTAGCCGCGGCCCACGCCACCACCGGCGGCAGCGCGCCGGCGGCACCGCCGATCACGATGTTCTGCGCGGTCCAGCGCTTCAGCCACATGGTGTAGATCACCACATAGAAGAAGATCGTGAACGCCAGCAGCGCGCCGGCCAGCAAGTTGACGAGGATGCCGAGCGTCAGCACCGAGAAGAACGACAGGATCAGGCCGAACGCCATGGCCTCGCCCTGCGTGATGCGTCCGCGCGGGATCGGCCGGTTGGCGGTACGCGACATAAGCGCGTCGATGTCGCCCTCATAGGCCATGTTCATCGCGCCCGAGGCGCCGGCCCCGACCGCGATGCAGAGGATGGCGGTGAACGCCAGAACGGGGTGAATATGGCCGGGCGCAATCACGAGGCCGACCAGCGCGGTAAAGATCACGAGCGACATCACCCGCGGCTTCAACAGCGCGAGGTAATCACCGACTTCAGCCTCGGAAATCCGAGGGAGAACATCGATGGCGTTATGATCGACTACCGACAAGATCTATCTCGCTTCACTAAAGCCGCGGCGCGCGAATGAAGCGCGCCGCGAAAGACGTTACTGCACGCGCGGCAGCACTTCGAACTGGTGGAAGGGCGGCGGCGACGTCAGCGTCCATTCCAGCGTGGTGGCGCCGGCGCCCCACGGGTTGTTGGCGGCCACCCGCTTCTTCGCGAAGGCATCGACCACGCCGTAGATGAAGATCAGGACGCCGAAGCCCGAGATGTAGGAGCCGAGCGAGGACACCAGGTTCCAGCCCGCGAACGCGTCCGGATAGTCGACATAGCGGCGCGGCATGCCCGACAGGCCGAGGAAGTGCTGCGGGAAGAACACGAGATTGACGCCGACGAAGGTGAACCAGAAGTGCGCCTTGCCGATCGCTTCCGAGTACATGTAGCCCGACATCTTCGGGAACCAGTAGTACCAGCCGGCGAAGATCGCGAACACGGCGCCCAGCGACAGCACGTAGTGGAAGTGCGCGACCACGTAGTAGGTATCCTGCAGCACGCGATCGACGCCGGCATTGGCCAGCACGACGCCGGTGACGCCGCCGAGCGTGAACAGGAAGATGAAGCCGATCGCCCACAGCATCGGCGTCTTGAACTCGATCGAGCCGCCCCACATCGTGGCGATCCAGGAGAAGATCTTCACGCCGGTCGGCACCGCGATCACCATGGTGGCGGCGACGAAATAGGCCTGCGTCGCCGAGGACATGCCCACGGTGTACATGTGGTGCGCCCACACCACGAAGCCGATGCCGCCGATCGCGACCATGGCGTAGGCCATGCCGAGATAGCCGAACACGGGCTTCTTCGAGAAGGTGGAGACGATCTGGCTGACCATGCCGAAGCCGGGCAGGATCAGGATGTACACTTCGGGGTGGCCGAAGAACCAGAACAGATGCTGGAACAGCACCGGATCGCCGCCGGCGTCGGCGGCGAAGAAGGTAGTGCCGAAATTGCGGTCGGTGAGCAGCATGGTGATGGCGCCGGCGAGCACCGGCAGCGACAGCAGGAGCAGGAACACCGTCACCAGGATCGACCAGACGAACAGCGGCATCTTGTGCAGGGTCATGCCCGGTGCGCGCATGTTGAAGATCGTGGTGATGAAGTTGATGGCGCCGAGGATCGAGGAGGCGCCGGCCAGATGCAGCGACAGGATCGCAAAATCCACCGCCGGGCCGGGATGGCCCGAGGTCGACAGCGGCGCGTACATGGTCCAGCCCGCACCGACACCGTTGGCGCCCGGCTCGCCTTCGACGAAGGTCGACATCAAGAGCAGCGCAAAGGACGCCGGCAGCAGCCAGAACGAGATGTTGTTCATGCGCGGGAACGCCATGTCGGGCGCGCCGATCATCAGCGGCACGAACCAGTTGCCGAAGCCGCCAATCATCGCCGGCATCACCATGAAGAAGATCATGATCAGGCCGTGCGAGGTCACGAACACATTATAGGTATGGGATTCGTGGAAGAACTGGACGCCGGGATACATCAGCTCGACGCGGATCGCGATCGACATCGCCGCCCCGATGCAGCCCGCGATGATCGCGAAGACAAGGTACATCGTGCCGATGTCCTTATGGTTCGTCGAATAGACCCAGCGCCGCCATCCGGTCGGATTGGCGTGGGCGTGGTCATCATGGGCGTGATCGTCGTGTGTCGCTGCGCTCGTTGCCATTTTGAAATCCTGCCTTGCAGTCCCTTTTCGGACCCTTTCAGGTCCCGTCGCCCTTGTCCCTTAGCGTGTCCTCGGCCGCGCCTTACTGCGCGGCCTGCCCACCAGCCGAGGCGAAGGTATTCGCCGGGTTGGTCGCATATTTCTTCTTCGCCGCCTCAACCCAGGAAGCGAATTCCTGATCGGTCACCACCCGCACCGCGATCGGCATGAAGGCGTGGTCCTTGCCGCACAGTTCCGAGCACTGGCCGTAGTACATGCCGACCTTGGTTGCCTTGAACCAGGTCTCGTTCAGGCGGCCGGGGATCGAGTCGATCTTGATGCCGAACGACGGTACCGCGAAGGAGTGAATCACGTCGGCGCCGGTGGTCTGGACGCGGACCACCTTGTTGACCGGGACCACCATCTCGTTGTCGACGCCGAGCAGGCGCGGCTGCTTGTCCTGTGCCAACAGCGAATCGAATTCGAACTTGCCGTTATCCGGATAAGCGTAGCTCCAGTACCACTGCTTGCCGGTGACCTTCACCGTCAGGTCGGCCTTGGGAATGTCGAGCTGCTGGAACAGCAGGCGGAACGAGGGCACCGCGATGGCGACCAGGATCAGCACCGGGATCAGCGTCCAGGCCACCTCGATCAGCGTGTTGTGCGTGGTCCTGGAGGGGACCGGATTGGCCTTGGCGTTGAACTTCACCACCACGATGACCAAAAGCGCCAGCACGAACAGAGTGATCACCGTGATGATCACCAGCAGCAGGTTATGGAAGCTGATGATGTTTTCCATCACGGGGGTCGCGGCTTCCTGGAGCGTATACTCCCACGGCCTGGGCTGTTGCCCAAAAGCCGCCCCGCCGGCTGCGAGCGCCACGCCCGCCACCGTCAACTCCAGCAACCGCCGGCCCATCTGGCCACTCGACATCTTCATGCCGCTCGCGCTCCCTTGAATAAGTCCCCAAAGCATTTCAGCCGAATGGCCGGAAATGCCGCACGATCCGCCCTCACAAACGGCCTACCGGAGGTACTTTTGGAAGTACACCTTCAAAAGTACCTGCAACAGCATTGCTGCAGTACCTCGGGCCAGATCGTTAGAACGCGTCGAAATCCAGCCTCTCAAACCATAATTCCAAGGCTCTCGCAATGCAGTAGTGGAGCGCAACGCCATGCGTCACCTGCTATTCGCCGGATGTCGGATTTTCCCGGCAAATCAGCAAAAACCCGCCGTTTTGCAAGGCCCCGCCGCTTGACAGCCCGGTTGCCGGATGTAGGCACAGGAACGGCGCTCCCGGGTGGCCTGATTCGCGCGTGGCGCGCCCCCGGCGGTCCTCGACGGCGCGGACCAGCTATCGGGCTGCCTTCAAGGCGCCGTCATTGCGTATCAGTCCGGTAATCCCAGTTACAATGTGTGCTGCCGGGCCGAAAATGTCATCGGCGCAGCCGGAAAGACAAGAGGATCGACCCGGATGGGGCGTTCGAAACATCAGGCGGGAGTTGGCTTGGAACCGGCCCGCTGGCTTGGCGGCCTGCTCGCCATGGCATTCCTGCTCGGCCTGACCCAGGCGGCGAGTGCCCAAGGCGCCGTCCGCTCGGTCCATGGCGACTGGCAGATCCGCTGCGACACCCCGCCCGGCGCGCAGGGCGAGCAATGCGCCCTGATCCAGAGCGTGGTGGCCGAGGACCGCTCCAACGCCGGCCTCACCGTGATCGTGCTCAAGACCGCCGACCAGAAGAGCAAGCTGATGCGGGTGGTGGCGCCGCTCGGCGTGCTGCTGCCGTCGGGGCTGGGGCTGAAGCTGGATAATCAGGACGTGGGGCGGGCTGGATTTGTCAGGTGCCTGCCGAATGGCTGCGTGGCCGAGGTTGTGATGGACGAGAAGCTGCTGGGGCAGCTGAGGACGGCCAAGACCGCGACTTTTATTATTTTTGAGACGCCGGAAGAGGGGATCGGGTTTCCGCTCAGCCTGAACGGGCTGGGGGAAGGGTATGACAAGTTGCCGTGAGGGGGACCGCTAGAACAGCATCCCCATCAGGACCAGGTTTTCGTAGGCGCCATCGACCAGAATGCGGTTGCGCTGCAGTCCCTCGGTGGCAAAGCCGAATTTCTTGTAGAGTTCGATAGCGAGCGCGTTACTTTCCCGAACCGTCAGTTCGACCCGGCGCAGCCCGAAGCCTTGCGCCGCATCGAGCGTCTGCCGGATCAAGCGTCCGCCTATTCCATGCCGCCGGAATTCCGGCAGAAGCGCGATGCCGAGAACGCCGACATGGGCATAAATCTGCCTTGGGTTGGGCACGACATCGCACCAGCCGACGACTTGGCCGGCCGACACTGCGACCAGTTGCGGATAACCTTGCTCGATATTGTTAAGAACAAAGGCCCGCGTCGATTCGAATGGCGGGGCTTCCAGAAACGCGAGATAGCGCCGCTCCCGTGCGACGAAATCGAGGGCCCGATGAAAGCTTTCGATATGGCCTTGGGTTATCGGAACAATTTCGACTGACGCCATCGTCTCGGCAACGTGTTGATCCCGCCCCTCGCGGAATGGCCGCGAAACAACTATCTTGGATGTGCCCCTCCGACAACGGACTGATTTGATGACCAATCCTGCCACAACCTCCCTTCTCGACCGCGCCAACCTCGACCGCGATGCCGTCCGACGCGAGATCACGCGGGGGCTGGCGGGCGCCGACGATGGCGAGCTGTTTCTGGAATATGGGCAGACCGAAGCCTTGGGCTTCGACAATGGGCGGCTGAAGCAGGCGACCTATGACACCTCCCAGGGGTTTGGCCTGCGCGCCGTCAAGGACGACGCGGTCGGCTATGCACATTCTTCCGATGTCTCGCTGCCTGCGCTGATCCGCGCGGCGGATGCGGTCGCGGCCGTGCGCGGCGGCTATAGCGGGAACTTCGCCGCAGCGCCGGCGCATACCAATGTGCGGCTCTATGGCGACGAGAATCCGCTGGATGGCCCGGGTTTTGAGACCAAGGTAAAACTGCTGGCCGAGATCGACGCCTATGTGCGCGACAAGGATCCGCGGGTGCGGCAGGCGTCCATCAGCCTGGGCGCCACCTGGCAGGTGGTCGAAATCCTCCGCCCCGACGGCGAGAGCTATCGCGACATCCGCCCGCTGGTGCGGGTCAATATTTCGGTGGTCGCAGGGCAAGGCGACCGGCAGGAGAGCGGCAGCAAGGGCTATGGCGGCCGCGAAGGCTATGCGCGCTTTATCGAAACCAAAGCGTGGCGCGAGGCCGCCGACGGCGCGATCCGCGAGGCGCTGGTCAATCTGGAATCGGTTCCCGCCCCCGCCGGCGAAATGGACGTGGTGCTGGGCGCCGGCTGGCCCGGCGTGATGCTGCATGAAGCGGTCGGCCACGGCCTCGAAGGCGATTTCAACCGCAAGCAGACTTCGGCCTTCGCAGGGCTGATGGGCAAGCAGGTCGCGGCCAAGGGCGTTACCGTCGTCGACGACGGCACCATGGCCTCGCGGCGCGGCTCGCTCTCCATCGACGACGAGGGCACGCCGACCAACCGCACCGTGCTGATCGAGGACGGCATTCTCGTGGGCTACATGCAGGACCGCCAGAACGCGCGGCTGATGAACATGAAGCCGACCGGCAACGGCCGCCGCCAGAGCTATGCCCATGTGCCGATGCCGCGCATGACCAACACCTACATGCTGGCGGGCCAACGCGATCCGGCGGAAATTCTCGCCTCGGTGAAGAACGGCATCTACGCCGCGAATTTCGGCGGCGGCCAGGTCGACATCACCTCGGGCAAATATGTGTTCCAGTGCACCGAGGCCTACAAGATCGAAAACGGCAAGCTCGGCGCGCCGCTGAAGGGCGCGATGCTGATCGGCAACGGGCCGACCGACCTGCATCGGATCACCATGGTTGGCAACGATCTGGCGCTCGATACCGGCATCGGCACCTGCGGCAAGAACGGCCAGGGCGTGCCGGTCGGCGTCGGCCAGCCGACGCTGCGGATGGAAAAGATCACGGTCGGAGGAACGGGCTAGTGAGCGACGAGAAGGTGGTGACCAACAAGGAAGCTTCCCCGGCCAAGCCTGCAAGCTGGCGGGCGCAGGCGGTGCAGCTGGCCGCGATCGTGGCCGTCGTGTTCGTTGCCAAGGGCGCGCTGGCCGAGCCGTTTTACGTACCGTCCGGCTCGATGGAGCCGACGCTGTTGATCGGCGATGCGCTGCTCGCCTCGAAATTTCCCTACGGCTACGGCGCGGCGTCGCTGCCGATCCAGATCACGCTCCCCGAGACCGGCCGCCTGTTCGGCGAGACGCCGAAGCGCGGCGATGTCGTCGTGTTCCGCTGGCCGGGCGACCGCTCGCAGGCCTGGGTCAAGCGCGTGGTGGGCCTGCCGGGCGACCGCATCCAGTTGCGGCAGGGCCAGCTCTTCATCAACGACCACGCCGCGACATTGAAGCCGGATGGCACCGGCCAGGCCGAAGACGGTCGCGGCAACACCGAGCGGGCCTATCGCTTCGTCGAGACGCTGCCGAACGGCGTCAGCCATGCCATTTTCAAGATGCGCGACAATGGCCGGCTCGACAACACGCCCGAGGTGACGGTGCCGCCGGGCAAACTGTTCGTGCTCGGCGACAACCGCGACAATTCCGCCGACAGCCGCGTCGCGGTGCGCGACGGCGGCGTGGGCCTGCTGCCGATCGACAATCTGATCGGCCGCGCCGATGCGGTGGTCGGCTCGTGGGATCTGGGCATGCGCAGCCAGCCGGTGTGGACGTGGCTGTCGGGTTTCCGGCTGGCGCGGTTTTTTACTTCGGTGCAGTGAGGAGCAACTTCTCTCCGTCATGGCCGGGCTTGTCCCGGCCATCCACGTCTTTTTGCGCTTAAGTGAAGCAAAGACGTGGATGCCCGGCACATCTGGCGCGAAGACGCGCTTCCCGCTTTTGCCCGGGCATGACGATTGGAGGATGGGCACGCTCATGAACCGCGACGAATTCCTCAGCGCTACCTTGCGCAATCCCGTCAACGAAATCATTGCCGAGGAACTGTTTCGGCTGGCGCTGCCGGATGCGTGGCTGGTCTCGGGATGCCTGGTGCAGACGGTGTGGAACGTGCTGACGAAGCGCGCGGTCGATTACGGCATCAACGATTACGACGTGTTCTATTTCGATCCCGATCGCTCGTGGGAAGCGGAAGACAAAATCATCCGCACGCTGGCGGCGCGGCTTGCCGGCCGCGGCATCGCGGTCGAGGCCCGCAACCAGGCGCGCGTGCATCTGTGGTACCCCGAAAAGCATGGCCTGCCCTATCCGGAGCTGCGATGTTCGACGCAGGGTATCGACCGGTTTTTGACGAAGAACACGCAGATCGGAATCCGGCGCACGCGCGACGGCTACGAGGTGTACGCGCCGAATGGCTACGACGACGTCGCCGCCCTGATCGTGCGGCCCAATCCGGGCGCGAATTTTTCCGCGGCGAATTACGAGGCGAAGGCGGCGCGGTGGAAGGCGCTATGGCCGGAGATCACCGTGCTGCCGGCTGCGACATCGTAACACTTCGTCGTCCCTGCGTTCCGCAGGGACAGACGTGCCGTGCATGCCGCCCTACCGCACCACGCCCGAGGTAAACCCCGCCTTGCGCCGCGGCGGCTTGATGTCTTTCTTCAGGAAGCAGTGTGCCTCCTTGCCGGCGTAGCCCGGCCGCGCATAGGTCCAGGCGCGGCATTTGTTGTCGGCGGCGCAGGCGGCCTTGCAGGCGTCGTCGCCGCCGTCGCTGCTCTTGAGATCGAAGCTCTTGTAGTCGCCGCCGAAGCGGTCGATCGAGGTTTCGATGGTATCGTTGCGGCGTTCGAGCACGCCGGCGCCGCGCACGCCGGAGACGCAGCAATCGCTATGCACCCGCGCCGGCACGTTGCTCTTGAGCCAGCATATCGCACGGTTGGCGAGGTCGGTCGGATACGCGAAGGTCCAGGCCCGGCAGCGGCGGTCACGCTCGCACACCAGCGCGCATTCCGCCGGATCGCCCGAGATCACCGGCGAACTGAGATAGTCACCGCCGGGACGGTCGAAATTGGCCTGCGCCAGCGCCGGACGCGCGCCTGCGGCCGCTGCCAGAAAAGCGAGCGTCACCATACACGCCCTGAGCAGGCGAACTGTCCCCATCCGGAGTTGCTTTCGAATGCGCGCTTTCAGAACGGGATGACCTCAAATCATCATCCCGCCCCGTCTCGTTGAGACGGCCGTCATTTGAGCGCCATCAACCTGTACGGTGGATGAACGGCCCAAAGGTTAGGCAACCCGTTAAATTAGAACGCGTATTCCTGATAGGCAGGCTCCACGGAACCGCCCCACTCGCCGTTGAATTTGTCCAGCATCTCTTCCGCCGGCGTGTGGCCCGATTCGAGGATCCGCTCCAGCGGTTCGAGGTAACGGCTCTCGTCGCGGCCGAAATGGTCGACGCGGTTGCGCCGCCGCAAGCCGGCATGCGACAGCTTCAGGCATTCCCGGGCGATTTCGAACAGGTAACGGTCCTTGATCCGGGCCTTGAAGCCGAAGCGCGGCACGTCGTCGCGCAACGCCTGACGCTCGGCCGCGGTCCAGTGGCGGACCAGATCCCAGGCCGCATTCAGGCTTTCGTCGTCATACAGAAGCCCGACCCAGAACGCCGGCAGCGCCGGCAGCCGGCCCCACGGCACGCCATCGGCGCCGCGCATTTCCAGATAACGCTTGAGGCGGACTTCCGGGAAAATCGTCGAGAGGTGATTGGCCCAATCCGACAACGTCGGCCGCTCGCCGGGAAGCGAGTTGTTGCGGCCCTCGAAGAAGGCGCGGAACGAGGAACCTGCGACATCGATATAGGTGTCGCCGCGCTTGACGAAATACATCGGCACGTCGAGCGCATAATCGACCCAGCGCTCGAACCCCATGCCGTCCTCGAACACCCACGGCAACATGCCGGAGCGCGCGTTATCCGTGTCGCGCCAGATCTCGGAACGGAACGACAGGAAGCCATTGGGCTTGCCTTCGGTGAAGGGCGAATTGGCGAACAGAGCGGTCGCCACCGGCTGCAGCGCGATCGACACGCGCAGCTTCTTGACCATGTCGGCTTCCGAGGAGAAGTCGAGATTGGTCTGCACCGTGCAGGTCCGGAACATCATGTCGAGGCCGTATTGCCCGACCTTCGGCATGTAGTTGCTCATGATCTTGTAGCGGCCCTTGGGCATCACGGGAATCTGCTCCCGCGACCAGGACGGCGTCATGCCGAGCCCGAGAAAGCCGATGCCCAGGGGCGTTGCGATCTCGCGCACCTGCGCCAGATGCGCCATCAGCTCGGCCTGGGTCTGGTGCACGGTCTCGACCGGCGCGCCAGACAGCTCGAATTGCCCGCCCGGCTCCAGCGAAATCGCCCCGCCCCCGGTGACGTCGTAGAGCCCGATGATGTTGCCGCGTTCCATGATCGGCTCCCAGCCGAGCAGGAGCTGCATGCCTTCGAGCAGCGCGCCGATGCCGCGCGCGCCCTCGTATGGCACGGGCTGACGGCCCTCCAGCGTGAACGGGGTCTTCTCGTGCTCGGTGCCGATGCGGAACTCGGACGGCGGCTTGATGCCGGCCTCGAACCACGTGACGAGTTCGTCACGCGATTGCAGAGGCGTCATATCGATCTGGTCACGCGCCATGAAAAAATCCGGATATCTGGCGATTCGATCGAACGCGCCGTATGGCCAAGGGAATGCAGACGGCGTCGTCCGCAACAACGAAACATATCAGGACGCTCATCGCGCCGGCACGCCGTCGCGAGCGGCGGCCAGCTTGACGTCGGAACAGGAGCAGCCCAGCCGGTCGAGCAGTCCGCAAAGCTTCGTGGCGTCGGCATCGGACAGCTTGGAGCCGACGTGCTTTTCGATCGCCGCCGAATAGGCGCTCCACATTTTCTTCTGCAGCTCGCGCCCGGCCTCGGTGATCTCGACGAACTGGCCGCGCTTGTCGATCTTGCACTCGCGCCGCGCCGCCAGGCCCTCGTCGACCAGGCGGTCGATCAGCCGCGAGGTGGAATATTGCGGGATCAGCATCTGCTTTTCCAGCTCCACCGGGCGCATCTCGCCGGACGGCGCGCGCGACAGCTCCAGCAGCGCGTCATACCAGGCCAGCGGCGGAAAGCCCGCTTTCTTCAAATCCTGCTCGACGGCATCGAGCACCCGGCTCTGCACCCGCATCAAGCGGATCCAGGCGGCGGTCGCCTCGGTCGATGGTTTGCGTTTCATCATCCAGTCCGTATCTGTCACAGATCAGTGTACCGCACTAAATGCAGCTGCATCAATCTTGACTATTCCATGCAGATGCATTTAGTCAGTCCACCAATAATGTCGAGGGAAGGAAAAAGCCGATGAAACTGTATTATTCCCCGGGCGCCTGCTCGCTATCCCCTCATATCGCGCTTCTCGAGGCCGGTCTGCCCTATGACCTGGTCAAAGTCGACCTGCGCGCCAAGAAGCTGGAAAACGGGGACGACTTTTTGAAGGTCAACCCGAAGGGGCAGGTGCCGGCCCTGGCGCTCGATTCGGGCGAACTGGTCACCGAAGGACCGGTCATCGTCCAGATGATCGCCGACAAGGCCGCGGGCAAGAATCTGGCGCCGGCCCGCGACAGCGCCGACCGCTACAAGCTGCTGGAGTGGCTCAACTTCATCACCGCGGAACTGCACAAGAATTTCGGCCCGATGTTCTCGCCGGTGCTGGCCGACGAGGCCAAGGCGTTCTTCAAGGACCGCGTGATGGGCAAATTCAAATATGTCGACAGCCAGCTTGCCGGGCGCGACTATTTGATGGGCAGCCAATTCACCGTCGCCGACGGCTATCTGTTCACGATGCTGTCGTGGGCCGACCGGATGAAGTTCGATCTTTCCGAGATGCCGAACCTCTCGGCCTACAAGGCCCGCGTCGCCGCGCGGCCGAAGGTGCAGGAAGCGCTGACCAAGGAAGGCTTGATGAAGGCGGCGTGAAACGACAGCTTCATCGCGGTTCTCTCGTCGATGCGCGAGAGCGTGAGATCGCACAAGCCAGGCGGGTGAGGAGGCATTCCTCACCCGTTTTATTTTGCGGGCAAGATGCAGACGTTCGGCACCTATCACAGGGTGCAGCGTCGCGCCGACAACACGTATGAATTGCGGAATGGATGCAGCCGCTTCGCACACGGTAGCCTGATATTACAGATTTTTAGCAATTCGTCCGTAGATTCCCAGCCTCAAAGCCGGGCACAAATCCGCCCGAAGCCGTCTCGGTCGTTCAAGAACTCACCACGAAGTTCAATCGGTCAACAGTTCGCTGAAGCAGGTGAAACTTCCTTCCGTGGGGCTTTGTCGTGTCTATCGAGAGGTTCCTGAGACAGCGCGCCGTCGATCTCTTGATAGACGGGACCTACGTGCTACCGAACTGGTACGACCCGCAGGGAAGGCTTCGCACCTTCGCCTGCCGCGCCACGCGCGTTTCGCCGTTCCGGATGATGGTGGAGGCCCCGGTGGTCGGCAAGGTCGGCGACAGCCTCACCTCCTATTTCCGGGACTTCGGCCACTTCGAAGGCACGATCAGCGACACGACGGCGCGCGGTCTCCTGCTCGAACTCGAGATGACCCGATCGATGCGCGCCAAGCTCGCGGAAAAGCTCGTCTGGCTGGAGAAAAAGACCAAGGATCCCTTCAGCATCAGCGATGCCCGGGAAAATCCGCGCTTCGTTCCAAAAGCTTCGCAATCCACCCTGACACTGGCCGATGGCACCGTTTATCGATGCCACATCGTCGACGTCTCATTGTCAGGCGTTGCGGTGTCGGCGGAAATCCAGCCGCCGACCGGAACGCCGCTTGCGATCGGCGCCTGCGTCGGCCGCGTCGTCAGGCATTTTCCGGGGGGATTTGCGGTCAAGTTCGTCAACGAACAAAGCCGCGACGAACTGAACCGCCTGGTCGCGCGGACGGTTCTGGCGTGAAGCTCGGAGCGGGCGGCTGGATCGGCCGGCCCGTTACCCCATCTACTCTCGTTACGCCGCCTGCTTCTTCGGAGGGAAGCGGCCGTAGAAGGTTTCACCCCTTGCGGCCATGTCTTCCAGGAGTTTCGGCGGGGTGAAGCGCGAGCCGTATTTGGCTTCCAGTCTGTGGCAGAGCTCGACGAATTTTCGTGTCCCCATGAAGTCGATATAGGACAGCGTGCCGCCGGTGAACGGCGCAAAGCCGAAGCCGAGGATCGAGCCGACGTCGGCCTCGCGCGGATCGGTGATGACGTGATCCTCGACGGTGCGCGCGGCTTCCACCGCCTGCACCACCAGAAAACGCTGCTTCAATTCCTCGATGTCGAGCGTATCCGGATCGAGCTGCTTGGGCTGCAGCGCTGATAGTCCCGGCCACAGGCTCTTCTGGCCCTTGCCCTTCTCGGGATAATCGTAAAAGCCCTTGCTGTTCTTGCGTCCCAAGCGACCCTGCTTTTCGACCAGCTCCACCATCAGCTTCTTCTGATCCGGGTTGATGGAATTGGGACCGAGATCGGCTTCGGTTGCCTTGATGACCTTGAGGCCGAGGTCGAGGGCGACTTCATCCGACAGCGACAGCGGCCCGACCGGCATGCCCGCCATCTTGGCGCAGTTCTCGATCATCGCCGGCGGCACGCCTTCGAGGAACATCTCATTGCCTTCGGCGATGTAGCGGCCGACGCAGCGATTGGCGTAGAAGCCGCGCGAATCATTGACCACGATCGGCGTCTTGCCGATCACGCGCACATAGTCGAGCGCGGCGGCGAGCGCCACGTCGCCGGTGTTCTTGCCGAGAATGATTTCGACCAGCATCATCTTCTCGACCGGCGAGAAGAAGTGGATGCCGACGAACTTGCCCTGCTCCTTGAAGCTTTCGGCGAGTGAGGTGATCGGCAGCGTCGACGTGTTGGAGGCGAAGATGGCATCCGGCTTGAGGTATTGCTGCGCCTTGGCAAAAGTCTCCGCCTTGACCTTGCGGTCCTCGAAAACGGCCTCGATGACGAGGTCGCAATCCCCGAGCGTGGCGTAGTCGGCGGTCGGCGTGATGCGCGCCAGAAGCGCATCGCGGTCGCCTGCCTTGGCGCGGCCCTTGGCGACCTGCTCGTCGATCACCTTCTGCGCATGCGCCTTGCCCTTGTCGGCGCTTTCCTGGTCGCGGTCGATCAGGACGACGTCGAGACCGGCGCGGGCCGAGACGTAGCCGACGCTGGCGCCCATGAAGCCGGCGCCGATCACGGCGACCTTCTTGATCCTGGTCGGCGGCACGTTTTGCGGACGCCGCGCGCCCTTGTTCAGTTCCTGCATCGACAGGAACAGGCTGCGGATCATCGCTGCCGCTTCCTTGGAGCGCAGCACCTTGGTGAAGTAACGCGACTCGACGCGCAGCGCCGCGTCGATCGGCAACTGCAAGCCCTCATAGACGCAGCTCATGATGGCGCGCGCCGCCGGGTAATTGTCGTAGGTCTCGCGGCGGTAGATGGCGTTGCCGGCCGGGAACATCATCATGCCGGCCTTGGAGAACACCGGCCCGCCCGGCAGCTTGAAACCCTTCTCGTCCCAAGGCGCGACGGCCTTGCCGCCGCCCTTGATCCAGTCCTTGGCTGCCTTGACCAGGTCGGCCGCCGGCACGATGGCGTGGATGAGATTCAGCGCCTTGGCCTTCTCGACCGTGACCGGGTCGCCCTTGAGCAGGATCGTCATCGCATCCTGCGGCGGCACGAGGCGCGGCACGCGCTGGGTGCCGCCGGCGCCGGGAAACAGGCCGACCTTCACTTCGGGCAGGCCGAGGCGCGTTTTGGGATTTTCAGCCGCGACGCGGTAGTGGCAGGACAGCGTCACCTCGAAGCCGCCGCCGAGCGCCAGCCCGTTGATCGCCGCCGCCCATGGCTTGCCGCAGGTTTCGATGCCGCGCAGCACCAGCGAGAACCGGCGGCTCTGCTCGAACAGCATCTGGTTGGCGGCTTCCTCGCCCTTCTCCTTCAGCATCTTGGCATAGGCAACGTTCATGCCCTCGAGCATCGAGAGATCGGCGCCGGCGCAGAAGGCTTCCTTGCTGGAGGTGATGACGACGCCCTTCACCGCGGCGTCGGCCGTGGTCTGCTTCAATATCTCTTCGAGTTCGCTGGTCGAGGTCTCGTCCAGCACGTTCATCGAACGTCCGGGGATGTCCCAGGTGACGAGCGCAATGCCGTCGGCGTCGGTCTCTAGCTTGAAATTCTTGAAGGCCATGTTGGTTGCTCCCTCGATGCCGGCAGCCGATGTCAGGCGCGGCGGTTGAATTGGATTTCGTAGGTGGGCAGAGCGCAGCGTGCCCACCATTCCCAGCGGAGTTCGTGATGGTCGGCACGGCGCAAGGGCGCCCTTGCCCACCCTACGGCACCTACACTCTTTCGATGATCGTCGCCGTGCCCATGCCGCCGCCGATGCACAGCGTCACCAGCGCGGTGGACTTGTTGGTGCGCTCCAACTCGTCGAGCACGGTACCGAGGATCATCGCCCCCGTCGCACCGAGCGGATGGCCGAGCGCGATCGCGCCGCCATTGACGTTGATCTTCGAAGGATCGATGTCGAAGGCCTGCATGTAGCGCAGCACCACCGATGCAAACGCCTCGTTCAGTTCGAACAGGTCGATGTCCGACTTCTTCATGCCGGAACGCTCGAACAGCTTTTCGGTGACATCGACCGGACCGGTCAGCATCATCGCGGGCTCCGAGCCGATATTGGCAAAGGCGCGGATTTTTGCACGCGGCTTCAGGCCGTGCTTGGCACCCGCCTCCTTGCTGCCGAGCAGCACCGCGCCGGCGCCATCGACGATCCCGGAGGAATTGCCGGCGTGGTGCACATAGTTGATCTTCTCGACTTCGGGATGCGACTGGATCGCCACCGCGTCGAAGCCGCCCATCTGGCCCATGACGACGAATGACGGCTGCAACTGGCCGAGCGACTGCATCGTCGTGGTCGGACGCATGTGCTCGTCCTTGGCCAGGATGGTCAGGCCGTTGATGTCCTTGACCGGCACCACCGACTTGTTGAAGCGGCCCTCGTCCCAGGCCTTGGCGGCGCGCTGCTGGCTCTGCACCGCGTAGGCGTCGACGTCGTCGCGCGAGAAGCCGTATTTGGTGGCGATCAGGTCGGCCGAGACGCCCTGCGGCATGAAATAGGAAGGCACCGCCATCGAGGGGTCCATCGGCCAGGCGCCGCCGGAAGCGCCGATGCCGACGCGGCTCATGGACTCGGCGCCGCCGCCGATCACGAGGTCATGCTGGCCGGCCATGATCTGGGCGGCTGCGAAATTCACGGCATCGAGGCCGGAGGCGCAGAAGCGGCTGATCTGCACGCCGGGGACGGATTCGCCAAGCCCCGCCTTCAGCGCCGCGAAGCGCGCGATGTCGGAGCCGGCCTCGCCGACCGGATCGACCACACCGAGGACGACGTCGTCGACCACGTCTTCCGCCAGATTGTTGCGTTCCTTCAGCGCCTGCAGCGGCACGGTGGCAAGCGCCAGCGCGGTGACCTCATGGAGCGCGCCATCGGATTTGCCGCGGCCGCGCGGGGTGCGAACGTGATCGTAGATATATGCCTCAGGCATGACGCCCTCCTGGTATGAGGATCATAATATTATAGGCGAAAGGACAGGGAAGCGGCGAAAAATCTCAGAACGCTTCCGCCGCCAATTCCATGGTGGTCGCGCATCCGGTCTGGATGCGCGCGAGATGGACGTGGGTCTCCGGCAGCATCCGCTCCATGAAGAAGCGGCCGGTGACGAGCTTGGTGGAGAGGTAGGGCGTGGCGCCACTGCCCGCAATCTTGTCCTGGGCTACCTTGGCCATCCGCGCCCACATATAGGCGAAGGTGACGAGGCCGAACAATTGCATGTAGTCGGTGGCGGCCGCACCCGCATTGTCGGGCTTGGTCAGCGCGTTCTGCATCAGCCAGCCGGTGGCCTGCTGCAGATGGCCGAGCGCAGCCGACAGCGGGGTGACGAACGGCTTCATCGCCTCATCGCCGCCGTGTTCCTTGGCGAAGGCGCCGACTTCGGCAAAGAAAGCCATCACGGCGCGGCCGCCGTCGCGCGGCAATTTGCGGCCGACCAGATCGAGCGCCTGAATGCCGTTGGCGCCCTCATAGAGCATGGCGATACGTGCATCGCGCACGAACTGCTCCATGCCGTGCTCGGCGATATAGCCGTGGCCGCCATACATCTGCTGCGCCAGCACCGCGTTGGAGAATCCCACGTCGGTCATCACGCCCTTCATGACCGGCGTCATCAGGCCCATATGGTCGTCGGCCTCCTGACGGTCCTTGGGATCGGTGGAGCGGTGGGCGACGTCGCTCTTCAGCGCAGTCCATACCACCATGGCGCGCGCTGCCTCGTTGAAGGCGCGGATGGTGAGCAGCACACGGCGCACGTCGGGATGCACGATGATCGGGTCGGCCGGCTTGTCCGGCTCCTTCGCGCCCGTCAGCGAGCGGCCCTGCAACCGTTCGCGCGCATACTGGACGGCGTTCTGATAGGCGACCTCGGACTGTGCCAGCCCCTGCACGGCGACGCCGAGGCGGGCCTCGTTCATCATCACGAACATGCCCTGCATGCCCTTGTTCTCTTCGCCGATCAGCCAGCCGGTGGCGTTGTCGTAGTTCATCACGCAGGTGGAATTGCCGTGGATGCCCATCTTGTGCTCGATCGAGCCGCAGGACACGCCGTTGCGGGCGCCCAGCGAGCCGTCGGCATTGACCAGCACCTTCGGCACCACGAACAGCGACACGCCCTTGATGCCGGCAGGTGCGCCTTCGATGCGCGCCAGCACCAGATGGATGATGTTCTCAGTGATATCGTGCTCGCCCGAGGAGATGAATATCTTGGTGCCTGAGATCTTGTAGCTGCCGTCGGCCTGCTTGACGGCCTTGGTGCGCAGCAGGCCGAGATCCGTGCCGCATTGCGGCTCGGTGAGGTTCATGGTGCCGGTCCACTGGCCCGCCACCATCTTCGGCACGAACATCTTCTTCTGTTCGGGCTTGCCGTGCACCAAGAGCGCCGCGGTCGCGCCCATGGTGAGGCCGCCATACATCGAGAACGCCATGTTGGCCGCGCTCTGGAATTCGGTGACGACCTGGCTCAGCGTCACCGGCAACCCCTGCCCGCCATATTCCGCCGGCGCCGACAGGCCGAGCCAGCCGCCCTCGGCCACCTGCTTGAAGGCTTCCTTGAAGCCTTTCGGCGTGGTCACCGAGCCGTCGTCATGCCGCTTGCAGCCTTCGAGATCGCCGACACGATTGAGCGGCTGCAGCACCTCTTCGGAGAGTTTTGCGGCCTCGCCGATGATCGCTTCGCGCACGTCGGCGGAGGCGTCGGTGAAACCGGGAAGATTGTCGTAGCGATCGATCTGGAAGACGTCGTTGAGCAGGAAGGTGACGTCTTCCACGGGGGCTTTGTAGATCGGCATGGTGTTCTCCCGGCAAGGGCAAAAGGTGGCGAAGGCGTTCGAAATGAAAATCCTTTGTGGCGCACCGGAAACAGACCTTATCCGGTTCTGGAGATTCCAGGGAGTGAGCAGACCGCCAAATATCTCGTCAGCCATTGCGACATGGACGGCGACGGGCATGTTCGCGGAAAGCCTTGATCGCGGAAGTTCTGGCTCACTGCCTGGCGAGTTGCTCCCCCATCAGACGGTGCAGCAGGTTGATTCCCTTCAGCGGACGCACCATCACCTTGAAATGCGTGATCTTACCGTCATCGCTGAAGGTGATGATGTCGACGCCGTTGATCTTGATGCCCTCGATCTCATTTTCGAATTCGAGGACCGCACCGCGCTCGCTGCGCCATTCGCCGGTGTATTTGAAACCGGGGCCGCCAAGAACCTTCTCGGCGCTCGCCAGATATTTGAAGGTGATGTCGCGCCCGCGCTGCGGCGTGTGGACGACGGGGCTTTCGAACACCGCATCCGGGTGCAGCAGGTCCCACAACGCCGCCGTGTCATGCGACTTCATGTAGCCGTACCACTTGTCGAGGCCGCTCATGGTCATCATGTCTCCTCTGGCGGGCGATGACGGGCTGACGCCGGGGAACGGGCTTCTCCGGAGTTTATGCGCATTGACGCATATGCAACTTTATGCATAATGTCAATCACTGTTAGTTTTGGAGACCGGCGTCGTGGCGCTTGGTGACGCCATCCTTGCCTGCCTGACCGAACGTCCGATGACGGGCTATGAGCTCGCCAAGACGTTCGACAACTCCATTGGATTCTTCTGGAAGGCCGACCACCAGCAAATTTATCGCGAGCTCACCAAACTTCGCGACCGCGGCCATATCCAGGGCCGCGAGGTGGTCCAATCAGGCAAGCCGAACAAGCTGGTCTATACGCTGACGCCGGAAGGCCGGGCCGCGCTCCGGCACTGGGCCGCGCGGCCGAGCGTGCCGGCCTCGATCAAGGACGACCTGCTGGTACGCCTCTATGCGCTCGACAGCGTCGACGTCGAACCGTTGCGCACCGACCTGATGGCGCGGCTGGAACATCACCGCGACCGTTTCGCCCGCTATGAGCGCCTCCTCAATAAGCGATTCCCGGACGGCACGGCGCCGCCGGCCGATGTCGGCAAGCTGCTCGGACTTCGCATTGGCCTCGCCCACGAGCGCGCCGTGGCGGAATGGTGCGAAGAGGCGATCGAGGCGCTGTCGGCCCTCACGGCCGGGGCGGAGCGGACCAACGTCGTGCCGATCGAAGACGGCCAGCGCGAAAGCAAAGGCTGACGCCGGGTGGACTCGGCGAGCCGAGCCCAGTCTACTTTGCATGGGGTTGTTTTCGATATTTTGTGTCCGGGCTCTGGGGTGGATTTGCGCCCCGGTAACTTTTGGGACCGCCCGTCCCATTCTTAACCCGTTCTTTACCGTAACGCGAAAAAGTCAGCGCTGAGGCAGGCGACCCGCGCCGAAATAAGATTGTCTCTACTCTGGGACGCGCGGGGAGGCTGATGGCGCTGGTGGGGCGCCGGAGCGGAACCGGACGAGAGCATGAATTCGCGCGTATCGTGGAGTGTTGACGGCATCGATCCATCCGTCCGCGAAAGGGCCGAGGCGGCCGCGCGGCGCGCCGGCATGTCGCTGAGCGACTGGCTCAATTCCACCATCGGCGAACCGCTCCCGCCCAGCTTCAGCGCGCCTTCCCAGCAGCGGCCGGCGATGCCGAGCCGGGAAAGCCGCGACGTTGCCGACATTCACCAGCGGCTGGATTCGATCACCAAGCAGATCGAGCAGATTTCGCGGCCGGCGCCGCGTGGCGAGATGCCGCGTGGCGAAGCCGCCGGTGGCGAACCGACGGTAGCCCGCCAGCTCAACGACGCCATTTCGCGCCTCGACGCGCGGCTCTCGCAGATTTCCAATCCAGCGCCCACCCGGCAGGCCCAGATGCAGGAAAAGCAGCGTCAGACCGATCAGGTCGAGCGGGCCGCAGCCCAGGTCTATCGCCCCGCGCCGCCGCTCAGTCCGGCCTCGCTGGATTTTGCGATCGCCGAAATCGCCGCGCGCCAGAACGAACTCGACAGTCCGCCGCCGCGCCAGATCCCGCGCAACGGCGCACCGACGGCGTCGCAGCCCAATTCTTCTCACACCATGATGCAGGCCGCGCCGGCCGGTCCGGATTTTTCTTCGCTCGAACGGCACCTGCTCAAGATCACCAGCCAGATCGAGGCGCTGCAGCGTCCCGATCATGTCGAGGAATCGATTGCCGCGTTCCGCGGCGAACTCGCCGAAATCCGTCAGGCCATCACCGAGGCGGTGCCGCGCCGGGAGATCGAATTGCTCGAGAACGAAATCCGTTCGCTGTCCCGCCGCATCGACGAAAACAAGCAGCACGGCAGTGACGGCCAGACCCTGGCCGGCATCGAGCATGCGCTCGGCGAAATCCGCGAGGTGCTACGCTCACTGACGCCGGCCGAGCAGCTCACCGGGTACGACGAGGCGATCCACAATCTCGGCGCCAAGCTCGACCTGATCCTGCGCTCGAACGACGATCCGTCGACCGTGCAGCAGCTCGAAAGCGCGATCGCAGCACTGCGCGGCATCGTTTCCAACGTCGCCTCCAACGACGCGCTGGCCCGGCTTGCCGAGGACGTGCACACATTGTCGGCCAAGGTCGACCAGCTTTCACGCTTTGACGGCAACAGCGATGCCATCGGCATGATCGAGCAGCGCCTGGCCGCGCTGACCTCGACGCTGGAAAGTAGGCAAGCGCCGGCGGCGAGCGACAATTCGGAATTTCTCGAAACTGCGCTACGCACGCTGTCGGAGCGGCTCGACCGTATCCCGGCCGGCAACGACAATGCGTCGGCGTTCGCCCATCTCGAACAGCGGGTGTCCTACCTGCTGGAGCGCCTGGAAGCCTCCGGCGATCGTTCCGCCGCGCCCGCCATCGACCTCGGACGGGTCGAGGAAGGGCTGCACGATATTCTGCGTTCGCTCGAACGCCAGCACGCCAGCCTGGTCGCGCTCGCCGATTCCAACCGCAATTCCGCCGACACAGGCCCAGCCGATGGATTCCGGCATCGTCGATCTGGTCAAGCGCGAGCTGTCCGACATCCGCTTCAGCCAGTCGGAAACCGACCGCCGCACGCAGGACTCGCTCGAGACCGTTCACAGCACGCTCGGCCACGTGGTCGATCGCCTGTCGACGATTGAAGGCGATCTGCGCACGGTTCGCACCGCACCGGCTACGACCGTCTCTTCGCCTGCGGCCATCGAAATGCGCGAGGAAGCGCCCCGCGCGATGACGCCGCTGCAGACCTATCCGCAGCAACCGAAACCGGAATTGCCGAATCCCGCCGCGCTGCAGGCGAGCCCTCAAGAACATTTCGAGGCCGCGCCACGCGAATTCCACGCCGCACAGCCGGCCACGCCAACCGCCCCGCCATTGCCGCCGCGGGCGATCAGCGAAATCCTGGAGCCGCATGCCGCGGCCCCACGCACCGCGATCGCGCCGGAATTGCCGCCGGATCATCCGCTCGAGCCGGGCACGCGGCCGGCCGCGCGCATGTCCACACCGTCGGAGCGAATCGCGGCTTCCGAGAACGCCATTAGCGAGATCGCTGCCGCACCGAAGGAGCCGGTCAGTTCGTCGAGCTTCATTGCCGCCGCCCGCCGCGCCGCGCAGGCCGCAGCCGCCGCGCCGCCGCCCGAAAAGGCGGGACGTTCGGCAAAGGCCGCGCCCAAGGACAAGGGCGGAGACAAGGTCAAGGTCGGCGACAAGGCGGACGATAATATCCCCTCGACCATGTCCTCCAAGATCCGCTCGCTCCTGGTCGGCGCGAGCGTGGTCGTGATCGTGCTCGGCACATTCAAGATGGCGATGACGCTGCTCGACACCGGCAGCGTGCTGCAACTGCCGATGATGGAATCCAACGAGCCGGCTGCCCCTCCAAAGACCCCGGCTCCGCAGGAGAGCAGCGCCAGGCCCGCGATGCCCGCGGCGCCGGCGCCCATGATGATCTCGCCGACACCGGTCGAGAAGCAGTCGAACAATTCTTCCGCACCGAACACGCTGGATAGCGCGCGGATCGCGGTCCCGCCGCCGGCCGCGCCGGCGCCGGCTGCAGCCAGCGACATCACCGGCGCGATCACCACGATGCCGGCCACCGGCGGCAAGCTCGCCATGATCGCGGTGCCGCCGACCGAGCGGCTGCCTGACGGTATCGGCGGCCCGGTATTGCGCACCGCCGCGCTGAAAGGCGACCCGGGGGCGGCCTACGAGGTCGGCGTGCGCTTTGCCGAAGGCAAGGGCGTTGCCCCGGATCTCGACCAGGCCGCCAAATGGTACGACCGCGCGGCGCAGGCCGGCGTGGTGCCGGCGCTGTTCCGGCTCGGGACCTTCTATGAGAAGGGCCTGAGCGTGAAGAAGGACGTCGATATTGCGCGGCGTTATTATGCGCAGGCGGCCGAGCGCGGCAGCGCCAAGGCGATGCATAATCTGGCCGTGCTCGACGCCGACGGCGGCGGCAAAGGTGCCAATTACAAGAGCGCGTCGACCTGGTTCCGCAAAGCCGCCGACCGCGGCGTCGCCGACAGCCAGTTCAACCTCGGCATCCTCTATGCCCGCGGTATCGGCGTCGAACAGAACCTCGCCGAATCCTTCAAATGGTTCAGCCTTGCGGCCGCCCAGGGCGACGCGGATGCGGGGCGCAAGCGCGACGACATCGCCAAGCGCCTCGACGTGCAGTCGCTGGCGGCGGCCAGGCTCGCGATCCAGACCTTTACGCCGGAGCCGCAGCCCGACGATGCCGTCAACGTGGCGTCGCCCGCCGGCGGCTGGGATTCAGCTCCCGCACCGGCCACCGGCAAGCCCGGAGCCAAGTCGGCTGCTGCAAGCAAGCGCACCGCCGCCGTTCACTAAAACCGTCACGATGCCGTCCGGTATCGCCGCCATATCCTCGGCCATAAATTCGTATCATGCTTCGGATGGGCCGGCCTCCAAACGGGCCGGCCCGCAACGAGGACCGCTTGTCGACCGACGACAGCCACAGTGAGGAAAATCGCTTCCGCAAGTCACCGACAGGCCCTGCGGTGGCGCCGCCACGCGTCCCCGCCGGTGAGGCCCCGCCGTCACCGATGCAACCGCCCCGCCGTAGACGACATTTCTGGGCGGGCGCAATCTTCGTCCTTCTGGTCTCCGGCGTCTGCATTCGCGCCTACCGGGACCTGTCGCAGCCCGAGGCCTGGCTCTACTGGAAGGACCAGTACGTCTCGCCGAGCCTGACTTTTTCCCTGATCGACAGGATCGACCTCGACGGCGCCGCGCAGGGCCGCCGCGCACTCTTCGTCAGCGGCACGATCGGCCCCGCCGCCGCAACGCTGTTTCGCGACAAACTGGACCAGGCCAATCTCGCGGCGGGCGACATCATCCTGCTGGCCTCCCCCGGCGGCGATCTGAACCAGGCCACGATCATGGGCGAGATCATCCGGCACCGCTCGCTCGCGACCGCGGTTGGCGGCGCCGACGCCTCGGGCCGCGTCAAGCCGGCTTATTGCGCCAGCGCCTGCGTGCTGGCCTATGCGGGGGGCAAGACCCGCTTCGGTGTCCTGGGCTCGGCCTTGGGCGTTCATCGGTTTGTCACAACCCGGCCCGTCAACGACCCGGTCGCGGAAGCGCAGCGGATTTCCGGCGCCGTGCTGGGCTACATGACCAAAATGGGGGTCTCGTCCTCGATCGTGGAAGCGATGTCCGAGACCCGTGACATTCGCTGGCTCAGCCCCAAACAGGCGCTGGCGATGAACCTCGTCACCGACCCGCTCGGACAGCCCTGAGCCAGCCCCGCGAACCGACTAGCCCCTGCAGATTTGTAACGCGTTTCAACGTCCCGTCGGACGCGTGGCCACGTGAGGCAAAAATTTGCCTTCCCGGGCATTTTTAGTCCCTCATCCCTCCGAATTCAGTTATGCAAAGGCGCGGGAACCGGCCCTGCGCACGCAAAGGTGCGTGCGCGAACCGGCTTCCACTGCCGGCAAATACAACAGAAACCGTGCCCTGAGCGGCCTCGCGGCCGTCTCTTGCGGCAAAGCTACAAAAGCAGACGCGCGTGCAGCTCTACCTCCCGATCGCCGACATTCCAGTCAATGTTTTCCTCATCCTGGCGATGGGCGCGGCGGTTGGGTTCGTGTCCGGCATGTTCGGGATCGGCGGCGGCTTCCTGATGACGCCGCTGTTGATCTTTGTCGGCATTGCGCCCGCGGTCGCGGTCGCCTCCGTCGCCAGCCACATCGCCGCCTCCTCGTTCTCAGGCGCGCTCGCCTATTGGCGGCGGCGCGCCATCGATCCGCTGCTGGCGGCGGTGCTGCTGACCGGCGGCAGTATGGGTACGGCGCTCGGGGTCTGGACCTTCACGCTGCTGCGCTCGCTGGGTCAGCTCGATCTCATGATCGCGATGTCCTACGTGATCCTGCTGACCACCGTCGGCGGACTGATGTTCTGGGAAGGCCTGCGGGCGCTGTTGCGGGCCCGCCGCGGCGGCCCGGTGACGACGCGCCGGCCGGGCAGCCATGTCTGGATCCATGGCCTGCCGCTGAAGATGCGCTTCAAGCGCTCGAAGATCTACCTGTCCGTGATTCCCGTGGTGGTGATCGGCCTGGTCATCGGCTTCATCGGCGCCGTGATGGGCATCGGCGGCGGCTTCATCCTGGTGCCGCTGTTGATCTATGTGCTGCGGGTGCCGACCTCGACCGTGATCGGCACCTCGATGGTGCTCACTCTGGTCACCATGGTGTTCGCCACCATGCTGCACGCCATCACCAATCATCTGGTCGATGCCGTGCTGGCGCTGATCCTGATGGTCGGCGGCGTCACCGGCGCGCAGTTCGGCGCGCGCGCCGGGCAGAAAATTCGCGGTGAACATCTGCGGCTGCTGCTCGGGCTGCTGGTGCTCGCCGTCGGCGTCCGGTTTGCCGTCGAACTGGTGATCCGGCCCGAGGATCTCTTCACCATCCGCGAAACCGGGGTGGGTGGATGATCGCGCGCCTTCCGCTCACGCTGATCGGGATGGTATTGGGCACAGCGCTCGCGGCCGCGCCCGCGCGGGCCGAGCGGCTGATCGTGTCGGTGTCGAACCACCGCGTCACCGTGACGCCGAATTATTCCGGCGAGGAACTCGTGCTGTTCGGCTCGGTGGAGAAGGACGCCAATACGCCGGCCAATCGCACTTACGATCTGGTGGTGACGGTGGCCGGCCCGCGCGCCGACATGGTGACCCGCCGCAAGGAGCGCCGGTTCGGGATCTGGATCAACACCGACTCCCGGCAGTTCCTGAAAGTGCCGAGCTACCTGGCGCTGTTCTCCAACCGGCCGTTCGACGCCATCGCTTCCCCCGAAGTACAGCGGCGACAGCAACTCGGGTTGAACAACGTCCTGCTGACCCAGCGCGTCGGTGGCGATTACGCCGACGTGGTGCCCGATGATGCGTTCCGCAGCGCCTTCGTGCGGCTGCGCCGGCAGCACGGCCTCTATCGCGAGGCGACATCGGCGGTCACGTTCCTGACGCCGACGCTGTTCCGCACCGGCATTCCGCTGCCCGCCGAGGTGCCGATCGGTCTCTATAACGTCGAGATCAAGCTGTTCGCCGACGGCGCGATGGTGGCCAAGACCGAGACCGCGTTCGAAATCGTCAAGGTCGGCTTCGAGCAGTTCGTCGCCACCACGGCGCAGCAGCACGGCTTCGTCTACGGGCTGATCACCGCCTTCATGGCGCTGATGACCGGCTGGATGGCGTCGATCGTGTTCCGGAAGGACTAGTTTGATCCCTCATGGTGAGGAGCCGCGTAGCGGCGTCTCGAACCATGAGGCCCGGCTCTCGCCTGCTCGCATCCTTCGAGACGCCGCTGCGCGGCTCCTCAAGATGAGGTCGATGGGTGTGGCTGACTTATTTCCCGAACAGCCTCCCACACCCTTCGCTCACGTCGTTGAGCAACACAGCAGTCAGCCCGGACGGAACACCGGCAATCCGATACGCACACGCGTGCCGCCGCCCGGTGCCTCCGCCAGGTCGATTGTCCCGTCATGTGCTTCCACCAGGCTGCGCGCGACCGCGAGGCCAAGCCCCGCGCCGCCGGTGGCGCGATTGCGCGAGGTCTCGACGCGATTGAACGGTTCCAGCATGGCCTGACGCCGGTTCGGAGGAATCCCCGGCCCCTCGTCATCCACGGTCAGGACGATGGCGGAATTTTTCAGCTGAAGCCGGAGGTGAGCAACCCGCCCGTATTTGATGGCGTTGTCGATGATGTTGGCGACGATGCGCCGGAGCGCCAGCCGGTCGCCGAGCACGATGACACCGCGCGTGGCCTCATCTGCCGACAGCTCGACGTGACTTCCCTGAGCGCGCCGGTCGTCGGCCTCCGTGCGCACCAACACCGCGAAATCCGCCATCTCCTGGGAGAGCTGTCCGGCGCCGACGCGGCTCGACAACAGCGCGTCGTCGAGCAGGCGGATCATGTCGTCGATGTCGGCGATGGCGCGCTGCTGTTCGGCCGCGTCAGGAATTTTCTCGACGCGCAGCCGCAGGCGCGTCGCAAACGTCCTGACGTCATGGGCGATGCCGCCGATCAAGGTCATGCGCGACCGCATCATCTCGCTCAGCCGCGTCTGCAGGCGATTGAATGCGGCGATGACCGCCCGAATCTCCGGCGCGCTGCGGCGCGCCTCGGGCAGCGGCGGCGGATCGGCCGACAGATCGACCCGGTCCACTGCGGCGGCGAGTTGCGCCAGCGGCCGGGTTTCGCGCTGCATGACCAGCAAGGCCAGCAGGGCTACGATGGTGCCGAACAATCCGGCGCCGAGGCCGACCGGCAACCCGAACGACGTCACGGGCAAGCGGGTCGTGGCGTCGACGATCAGCGTTTCCCCAGTGTGCAATCCGATCCTGAACTCGGCCGCGTTCGACATCGCCCTTGCCAGCCGCGGAAACCATCGATCGTGGGTCGCAGCGGTCGTCGGAACAACCGTGACCTCGCGTCCGGGGAGCGCGGCGGAATAGATCTCATCAAGCCTGGCTTGCTGATTTCGCTGGATGCGCGGTCGCAGAATTGGCAGTGCGCCGGCGGCTTCGACGCGGACCGAAAATTGCGGCGATGAGACGGCCTCAAGAAGCACGCCGCGCATGCCCGGATCGGACCGCTCGATCATCTCCGCAATGGCCGCCAGCCGACCGGGCGAGGGGCGCGCCAGTTCGTTTTCCCGGACTGAGGTTCGATAGACCACCGCGATGATGGTGAGGCTGATCGCCGACAATGCGACGACCACGATCAGGGCAAGGCGGGTCGCCAGCGTCACGCGCAGCATCACGACACCTGCTTCACGGTTGGCGTGAACAGATAGCCGCCGTTGCGCACCGTCGTGATCAGGCCGGATCCCGGGCTCGCGGCATCGAGCTTCTTGCGCAGCCGCGAGATCAGCATGTCGACAGTGCGGTCGAACGGCTCGGCCGAACGTCCACGGGTCCAGTCGAGGATCTGGTCGCGCGTCAGCACCCGGCGCGGCCGCAGTACGAAGCAGCCGAGCAGGTCGAATTCCGCGCTGGTGAGCTGCAGGGCATCGTCGCTCGCATCGCCGAACTGGATGCTGCGCGAATCGAGATCGACCACAAACCGGTCGAACGCATAGCGCCGGACCGGTAATTTCGCCGGCGCCGCCTTGGCGCGGCGAAGGATGGCGCGGACCCGCGCCAGCAATTCACGCGGCGCAAACGGCTTGGTCAGATAGTCGTCGGCACCCATCTCCAGACCGACCACGCGATCGATCTCGTCGCTCTTCGCCGTCAGCATCAAAATCGGAATATTGTCGTCGGCGCGCAGCCGGCGGCAGATCGAAAGCCCGTCCTCGCCCGGCAGCATCAGATCGAGCACCAGCAAATCCGGGCGCATCCGCTGCAGCACGGCGTCCATCGCCTTGCCGCTGTCGGCGCACGCAACTTCAAATCCTTCTCGCTGCAGAAAGTCGGCAAGCAGCCGGCTGATTTCGGGGTCGTCTTCCACGATGAGGAGCGAGGCCAGGGGCGCAGTCATGGCCGCATTCTGGACAAGGTCGCGCGCCGTGCAAGGCCGCAGGCGCCGTTGTTACACACTGTTACATTCCATCGACAAAACGATATCAGCTGTTTCGCCGCGGCAAAATCAGGCTGACATGGCGCCGCCAGCCTCCTCGCATGGCTACCGCAACGGCAGCCTTCACCCAAAGGAGACCGCGACCATGAAGAAACTCATCGCCATGTCGACGCTTGCCGGCGCCCTCTCGATCGCTGCCGTCGCCGACGCCAGCGCCTGGACCCGCTCCGGGACCTCGACAGGACCGCGCGGGACGTCGAGCGTGCAGGCCACGGGCTCCTGCGCGAACGGCTCCTGCTCACGCTCCGTAACCCGCACCGGCCCGGCCGGCAACACCTACACCCGTCAGGGCACGGTCTCCCGCTACTGACGGGCAGCGGCGGTCGCTCGAAGCCTTGCTTGCGTCGAGCGATCGCATCTCCAGCCAACAATCCCCCGTTACTTTGAGGAGATCACCATGCCCAGGTTTTCCGTATCTTCGATACCGGTTCTCGCGCTGGCCGGCTTGGCTTCCGTATCAGCCGCATTCCCCGTGGCTTCTTCGGCGCAGACGCAGATTCCGCCGCAGATGCGCAGCGAAGCGATGGCGCTGATGCAGGTTTGCCGCGGCGACTATGACCGACTGTGCAGCGGCGTGCGGCCCGGGGGTGGACGCGTCCTTGCCTGCCTCCAGAGTCATGCCGACCAGCTCGGCGCCGCCTGCGCAGGGGCGATGCCGCGTGCCCAGTCGCTGAGGGACGGCGCCGGCGCGGCCGGCGTGATGCCGAAATAACGAAAGGGCGCGCCATGGATATCTCGCCCCTGTTTCTCGATCACCAGCTTCGTTTCCTGATGCTGGCGACTGCGTTCGGTTTCATGGCGCTGGAATACGTGCTGGGACGCCTGACCGATCGCGACATCCACGACTGGCGCGAGAGCGCTGCGTCATTCGGCGTGGCGCTCGGCCAAAATCTGGTTCGCGGCATCGAGGCTGGCATCGTCGCGATGCCGTTCGCGTTCGCCTATCAGCATCGCCTGTTCGATTTCGCTTCGACCAGCGCGTCGGCCCCGCTCGGGCTCTTTCTCGGCAGCGAGTTCCTGTATTACTGGCAACACCGCGCTTCCCACCGCATCCGCTGGATGTGGGCCACCCATCGGGTGCATCATTCCCCGACCCGGCTCAATCTCACCGCGGCCATCCGGCTCGGCTGGACCGGCCAGATCTCCGGCAATTTCCTGTTCTTCCTGCCGCTGGCCTGGATCGGATTTCACCCGTTCGCCATCGTTGCAATGCTCGCGATCAACCTGTTCTACCAGTTCTTCATCCACTCCGAGTTCGGTCCGCGACTCGGCCTGCTCGAATATGTGCTGAACACGCCGACGCATCACCGCGTGCATCACGCCTCGAACGACACCTGCCTCGACAAGAATTATGGCGGCATGCTGATCATCTACGACCGGCTGTTCGGGACGTTCGCCGCTGCGCCGAAACAAGAACCGCTGCGCTACGGCCTGGTCGGCGGCACGCCGTCGTACAATCCGGTACGCATCGCATTCGCAGAGTGGGGTTCGATGCTGCGCGACGCCTGGAACGCGCGAGGCGCCGGCGCCAAGCTCCGCAACCTGTTCGGGCCACCCGGTGCGTGAACCTAGAGCATGATCCGGAAAAGTGGGTACCGGTTTTCCGAAAAGATCATGCTCAAATCAAAGAAATAGAGCGAGATGACGATTCGAAGAATAGTCATCACGCTCTAGGATGCGCCGAGCAAAAGCCCTGCCCCCATCGCGCCGACGCTGAACATCATCGCGGCTGTCGACAGCCAGCCCAGCCAGTAGAGCGGGCCGCCAATCACGAAGCGACCCATCACGTCTTTTCGGCGTGACATCAACATCAGCAGCACCATCACGGGCACGGCGAGGACGCCGTTGATGACGGCGCTCCAGTACAGCGCCGAGATCGGGTCGATCGGCGTGAAGTTCAGCGCGATGCCTATACCCGCCGACAGCGCCAGCACGGCGTAGAAGGCGGCGGCTTCCTTCGGCTTGCGCGCGAGCCCGACCGGCCATCGCCGCCCCTCGCCGACGGCGTAGGCGGTGGCGCCGGCGAGCACCGGGATTGCCAGCAGGCCAGTGCCGACGATGCCGAGCGCAAAGATCACCTCCGCGAAGGCGCCGGCAATCGGACGCAGCGCTTCGGCGGCCTCCGCCGAGGTCTGGATGTCGGTCTTGCCGGCCGCGTGCAGCGTCGCCGCCGCGGTGACGATGATCGACAGCGCGATCAGATTGGAGAACGCCATGCCGACGATGGTATCGGCGCGGATACGATGAAATTCCTTCCGCGCGCCGTAGTGCTTTTCGATCAGCGGCCGCTTGGTGGCGTCGACACGCTGGTCCTCGGCCTCCTGCGAGGCCTGCCAGAAGAACAGATAGGGCGAGATCGTGGTGCCGAGGATTGCGACGATGGTAGTGAAATAGTCCGCGCTCCAGGTCAGGCGCGGAACGAGCGTGCCGGCGAGCGCCTCGCCCCAGGAAACTTTTGCAAAGGCGAGCGCCGCGACATAGGCGAACAGGCTGAGCGTCAGCCATTTCAGCACCGCAACGTAACGCTTGTAGTCGAGGAAGATCTGCGCCGCCACCGAGGTCACGCCGAACAGCAGCACGTAGACGATACTGTGGCCGCCGATCAGCAGTTTGCTGGCGTCCGCCATGGCGCCGAGGTCGGCGGCGATGTTGATGGTGTTGGCGATGAACAGCAGCGTCACCACCAGATTGAGCAATCCCGATGAATAATGCCGGGAGACATTGCCGGAAATGCCATGCCCGGTGACGCGGCCGACCCGCGCGGAAATTTCCTGGATCGCCGCCATCAATGGAAACGTCAGCAGCATGGTCCAGCCGATACCGTAACCAAGCTGCGCGCCGGCCTGGCTGTAGGTGCCGATCCCCGACGGATCGTCGTCGGACGCGCCGGTGATCAGGCCGGGGCCGAGCGCCTTGACCGCATCGCGGAAGCGAAACGGCCGCGGCGGCTTGGCCTTCGGAGCCGACTTGTCACCGACGGCATGCTTGCTCGCGTGATGCTTCGAATTCGATTGTTGCGCTCTGCCATGCCGGGTCCAGCCGCCGCGACAACGAACCTGGCGGCAGCAGGTTCCAGGCAGCGACCTTGCCCGAGGACGCCGTGGCAGACAAGCGGCGATAGATGCCGTCACGCGGCGTGCGCCGGCTCGATGACGGTCGCCACGCCCGGCTCCAAAATCCGCAAGCGCGATCCAAACCCCAGCGCGTCGAAGGTGGCGCGCAAATCGGCCGCGTTCTGGCGGAAATGCGCCCAGCCGTCGGTATGCACGGGCACGATCACCGCGTCCGGAAACGCGCGCGCGGTCTCGATCGTGTCGTTGGTGTCCATGGTGAGGTGGAAGGGGCCACGGGTTTGGGCCGCGCCCGCGAATGGCAGCACCACGCCCGCCTTGAAGCGGCGTGCCACTTCCGCGACGCCATCGAACCAGGTCGTGTCGCCGCTGATGTAGATCGGGCGGCTGGCGGCCTTGCTCGATTGCACCACGAAGCCGATCACGTCGCCCGACAGCGGCTCGATGCCGGCTGGTCCGTGACGGGCGGGCGTTGCGGTGATGGTCAACGACTGGCCGCCCTTCTTCAGCGCGGTCGATGCCCAGGGCGCAAAACCCTCGGTCTTGCCGCCGAGCCGCTTGGCGCCCGCCTCCGTCGTCAGCACGCGCCTTGCTTCCCCGAGAAAGTCGCGGCCGGAATGGTCGAGATTGTCCGAGTGCTGATCGTGACTCAGCAGTACCGCGTCGATCGCGCCGACATCGCGCACGCTCATTGCGGGCCCGGTCAACTTCTCCAGCTTCACATGCGGCAATTGATAGGCGCCGGGTTGGTCGAAGGTCGGATCGGTGAGGAGACGGAAGCCGTCGATTTCGATCAGCGCGGTGGGGCCGCCGATCAGGGTAATGGATAAGCTCATGTCGCACTCCTCTTGGTCAACGCTGACGCCGCCGGACGGGTCACCAGATAAATGCCGAGCGCCACCGGAACGATCCCGAGCAGATCGCGAAGCTCGACATGTTCGCCGAGCACGAGGAACGCGAACAGCATGCCGAGCGGCGGCATCAGGAAATGATAGGCGCTCGCGGCAGTCGCGCCACACACTTTCAGGAGATGAAACCAGAGCAGATAGGCGAGGATCGAGCCGCCGAGCACGAGGAAGGCGAACGCACCCACGAGCCGCGCGCTCGGCACGATGTCGCCGACGCTCGATAACGAGAACGCAAACGGCAGCAGGACGAAGCCGGCGGAGAGATTCTGCACGCCGTTGCCGACCCAGAGGCTGCCCTTCGGCGCCAGCACCTTGAACAGGATGGTGCCGGCCACGATCGAGGCCAATGACGCCAGCGTGAACAGGATGCCGTGCCAGTCATCGGTACCGACCGACATGCGGTGCCAGACGATGAAGCCGACGCCGGCAATGCCGAGCAGGAGGCCCATCACCTTGCGCCAGGTCAGCGCCTCACCCAGAAAGGTCGCCGCGAGCACGGCGGTGAACACCGGATTGGCGCTGACGATCAGCCCGCCGAGGCCGGCGGATACGGTCTGCAAACCTGTGTAGCCGAGGCCGAGATAGAGCGCGTTGTTGGCAATCCCGAGGATCGCGAAAATGGCCGCATCGCGCCAGGTGAGCGAGGACCACGCTTCGCCGCGCAGCGCCGTAATGCCGAGGACCAGAACACCGGCCAGCGAGAAGCGCGCGGCAAGCAGGATCAGTGGCGGGCAATCGGTGACGCCGATCTTGCCGGCGACGAAGGCGAAGCTCCAGAGCAGGCAGAAGAGGCCGATATAGAGCGGGAGCGGATTGAAGGCGGCGCGGGGAACCGCGACCGAGGGCGCGAGCGACATGGGAAAGTCTCCTTTGCCCATGATCTAGGCCCGCGCCTTGCTATTTGGAAATTAAATGATAAACTGGAATTCAGTGGATTTATAAATGGAGCATTCGCATGCTCGATCTGGAGCTGTTGCGCAGTTTCGTCAGCGTGGTCGATTCCGGCGGCTTCACCCGCGCCGGCGAACGGGTCCACCGCACCCAATCGACGGTCAGCCAGCAGATCAAGCGGCTGGAAGACGATGTCGGCCAGCCGCTGCTCAACCGCAACGGCAAGGATGTGACGCCGACCGAAGCCGGTGAGCGGCTGTTGTCCTATGCGCGGCGTCTGCTGGCGCTGGCGGAAGAAGCGCGCGACGTGGTGGCGCGCCCCGAGAGCGAGGGCGCGGTGCGGCTCGGTGTGCCCGAAGATTTTGCCGCCTATCGTTTGGCGAAACTGCTTGCGGCATTCTCGCGCTCCCATCCCGGCCTGCGGCTCGACGTCCGCGCCGACCAAAGCGCCAACCTCAAGCGCGAACTCGAACGCGGCGAAATCGATCTCGCATTGTTCAAGCGTGCCGCCGGGGAAAAGGGCGGCATCGCGGTATGGCCGGAGCGTGTGCACTGGGTCACCAGCAAAAGCCATCCCCGCGATACCCGCATAGGCTCGGTGCCCCTGATCGGCTTTCCCTCGGGCTGCCTGTATCGCGCAGGCGCGATCCATGCGCTGGAAAGCGCCGGGCGCAGCTGGCACATGGCCTACACCTCTTCCAACCTCTCCGGCATCCAGGCCGCAGTCGCCGCCGGCATGGGCCTCAGCATCTTGTCCGAGATGGCGATCCAGGCCGACCACCGCGTGCTGACGGCGAAGGATGGCTTCGCACCAATCGACCGCACCGAAGTGGCATTGGTGGCGGCCCCCGATGCCAGCCCCGCGACATTGCGGCTGGCAGATCGGCTGGCCGAGTTCTGCAGCACCGTGCAGGCGAAGGCGGCGTAGGCGAGACAGCAAGAGACGGTACGCTCCCCCTCACGCTTGCTGTCGCTTGCGGGGGAGGGTTGGGGTGGGGGTGTCGCCGCATATGAGATGTCAGAATTCTGGCGAGCCCACCCGCCGCAAGCGGGAGAGGGTAAGTAAGAGGGTTATTAGGAAAGAGGAGAGATGTAAAGCCCTGCCACAGATTCTCAATAACACCTCGACGCCACGATCGCGTGCACGCGATTGTCACCGAGCACATGCGCCATGAAGCCAGGCGCGCCAAAGATTTTTGAAAACGCGACATCGCGGATGCTCAAGCCGCCGGCATAGGCCCCGAACGCCGGCATCACCGCGCGCTCGCCGTCACAAGCAAAGCATCGCCGCTCCATCGATCGTCCCCGGGTGGCGACGCGCGCCTTCGGATGCAGATGGCCGGCGATTTCGCCCGCCGCTCCCGTCGGCTCATGACGGAACACGATCGGGCCGATCGCGACTTCGCTCGCCACCACGCCGCCGAGATCGGACGGCAGCGCCGGATCGTGATTGCCCGAGATCCAGATCCAGTCGCGCCGTGCCTGCATCGCCGCGAGCGCGTCGCGGTCGGGCGCCGACAGCCGCTCATGCGCATTGCGGTCGTGAAAACTGTCGCCGAGCGCGATCACCATGCGCGGGTCATGCCGCGCGATGACGGCGGCGAGACGGCCGAGCGTCGCTACCGTGTCATAGGGCGGCAGCAGCACGCCGCGCGCGGCGAAGCTGGACCCCTTTTCCAGATGCAGATCGGAGACGACGAGCAGGCGTTGCTCCTGCCAGAACAGCGCGCCGGAGAGATCGGCAACGAATGTCACGTCTGATATTGTGACTTTCGAGGCGCGCATCTCTTGATCGTCTCCCGAAGATGGCGCCCCTGCCGTCACGTCCTACCCCATCGCCTCTTTGATGAGTTCATCGGCGGCTTCCGCCAGCAACTCATCCGCTGCTTCGCCATAAACTGACTCGCGGCCGATTTCCAGCATCACGGGGACTGCCAGCGGCGAAACATGTTCGAGTTCCCGATGGGTGATTCGCCCCTGAATGCGCGAGAGCATATCACCCAATCGCTTGAGATCGAGCAGGCCCGCGGCCGCATCGGCGCGCGCCGCGCGCAACAGCACATGATCGGCCTGATGCTTGCGCAGCACATCATAGACGAGATCGGTCGAGAACAGCACCTGGCGGCGGCTTTTCTCCTCGCCGGTGAAGCGGCGCGGGATCAGGCCGGAGATCAGCGCGCAGTTCCGGAAGGTGCGCTTCATCAGCGCGGATTCCGCCAGCCACGCCTCGAGATCGTCGCCGAGCATGTCGGGGGCGAACAGCGCGTTGAGATCGAGCTTGCCGTGGCGGATCATGAACGACATGTCGCCGAGGCCCCACACCGCCAACGCATATTCATTGGCGACGAAGCCGAGCGGCCGCACCCGCGCGCGCTCCATTCGCCGTGTCAGCAGCATACCGAGCGTCTGGTGCGCCAGCCGCCCCTCGAAGGGATAGCAGACGAAGTAATGCTTGTTGCCGCGGGGAAAGGTTTCGACCAGCAGTTCTCGTACCGCCGGCACAAGTGAAAAGTTTTTTTGCAGCGACAGCCAGTCGCGCACCTGTTCCGGCAACGCATTCCACTGCCGCCGGTCGTCCAGCAGTTTCCGCACGCGTTCGGCCAGATAGGTCGACAGCGGAAACTTGCCACCCATATAGGACGGCACTTTGGCGTCTTTGTCATTGGCGCGTGAGACATAAACCTGGTCCTCGACCAGCGCCTCGTAGCGCACGATCTCGCCGCCGAACACAAAGGTGTCGCCGGCGACCAGCCCCTCGATGAAGTATTCCTCGATCTCACCCAGCATCCTGCCGCCGCGGCCGATCATACCGGTGGCGCCGGCACCACCGCCGCGTCCGCGCACCAGCTTCACCTTCAGCATCGCCTCTTCGACGATGGTGCCGACGTTGAGGCGATAGCTTTGCCGCACTTTTGGATTGGCGACGCGCCAGCGCCCCTGCTTGTCCTGCTTGATGCGCGCGAAACGTTCGTAGGTTTTCAGGGCATAGCCGCCGGTGGCGACGAAATCGACCACGTCGTCGAAATCGATTCGTGTCAGCGAAGCGTAAGGCGCCGAGGTCAGCACTTCCGCGTAGAGTTCGTCTGAAAGGAACGGCTCGCCGCAGGCGCAGCCCAATACGTGCTGCGCAAGCACATCGAGCGCGCCGGTGCGCAAGGGTGGCGTGTCCTGTGCATTCTCGGCGATCGCATCGATCGCGACGCGGCATTCCAGCACCTCGAAACGATTGGCGGGGATGAGTACGGCGCGCGAAGGCTCGTCGAGCCGGTGGTTGGCGCGGCCGATTCGTTGCATCAGGCGCGAAGCGCCCTTGGGCGCGCCGACATTGACAACGAGATCGATGTCGCCCCAATCGATGCCGAGGTCGAGCGAGGAGGTGCAGACCACGCCGCGGAGTTTCCCCGCCGCCATCGCGTCCTCAACCTTGCGGCGCTGGGCGACGTCCAGCGAGCCGTGATGGAGCGCAATCGCGAGGCCGTCGTCGTTCATCCGCCAGAAATCCTGGAACAGCATTTCGGCCTGGCTGCGGGTATTGACGAAGATCAGCGTGGTCTTGTGGCGCTTGATCAGCTCGTACATTTCGCCCAGCGCATGGCGTGCCGTGTGGCCCGCCCATGGCAAGCGCTCCTTGGTATCGAGCATCTCGACGACCGGCGCCGCCGCGCCGCCCGCGACGACGATGTCGGCGGAGACTTCCCTGCCGTCGCGCTGCGGCACCAGAAACCGCGCCAGCGATTCCGGCTCGGCGACCGTCGCGGACAGCCCGATCGCAGGCATTTCGGGCGCCAGCCGCCATAGCCGCGCCAGACCGAGCGACAGCAGATCGCCGCGCTTGGAGGTGACCAGCGCATGCAGTTCGTCGAGCACGATGCGCTTGAGCGACGAGAACAGGAACGGTGCGTCATCGGACGACAATAACAGCGCCAGCTGCTCCGGCGTAGTGAGCAGGATGTCCGGCGGATAACGCCGCTGCCGCTGCCGCCGCGACACGGGTGTATCGCCGGTGCGGGTCTCGACCTTGATCGGCAGGCCCATCTCGGCAATCGGCGTCTCGAGATTGCGCGCGATATCGACCGCGAGCGCCTTCAGCGGCGAGATGTAGAGGGTGTGGAGACCGCCGGTGCGCTTCACGCCGCGGCCGGTGGAGATGAGGTTGTTCTCGCCGCCACCCTTGGGAACAGCAGAAAGCTCCACCAGCGTCGGCAAAAATCCTGCCAGCGTCTTGCCGGCACCGGTCGGGGCAATCAGCAGCGCGGAAGCGTTGTCACTGGCTTTTGCCAGCAACGCCAGCTGATGCTCGCGCGGCGACCAACCGCGCGCGGCGAACCAGCGCCGGAAGCGTTCGGGCAGCAGCGCAGCCGTTTCAAGCGGCGTGAGGGGCAAGGGATCGGGCGACGGCACGGAGAAGAGGTAAGCCGTCAGGGTCGGTTCGTCGAGGGGCTGTGCCAGATCAAACTCACATTCGGTCGTCGCGCGAGGCGACCGCACCAGGATTCCGCTTGCGGCGCGCAGCGCTCGCGATGAGGACGAGGCCATCCTTTCGTTGCGTGCGTTTGAAGCCATCCAATCCATCGGTTCGCTCTCACCCGGATCTTCCGAGGCTCATAGACCTCGGCAGATTGGAAGTTGGCCAAGCGGGCTTCATGCTAAGAACCGCGGTCTTCATCACCGCCCCCTCGATCACGACGCCCTGGGTGACGTACTTCCACAACGCCACGAGAAGCTTGCGCTGCCAGCGCCACGATCGCGCGCTTGCGGCCTTGCGGGCTTCGCTCCTTGAACCAGCGCGTCAGGCAGAGTTCGGCTGATGACCTATCCACTCTACCTCGCCCCGCTTGCGGGTAGAGGTCGGATCGCCCTTGCGATCCGGGTGAGGGGGTACAGGTCTTTCGGCTCGCACCGCCCGGTAGAGAGGGCCCCTCACCCAGCCCTCTCCCCGTGAAGAATGGGGAGAGGGAGAGTCTCCTACTCCGTCACCGGCTTGTCGGAGATATCCCAGTCCTTGCCGTTGAAGATCGAGATGTAGAGCGTCTTCATCGGCGTGTAGTCCTCGGGCGTGTAGCTGAAATTGACGCCATCGAGGAAATACGGCGAGTGGAAGCCTGCCAGCGTCGTGGCCTGCTTCAGCACGTTGGCGCGGGTGAGCTCGTCGCCGCATCGGCGCAGGATTTCCGTCATGCTTGCGACCTGGCCGTAGCCGGCAAAGGCGATGGTGTTGTCAGGGTCGACATTGGGCAGGTATTTCTTGCGCAGCTCCTCGAACGCCATCACGTCAGGATCCTTCTCGAAGCGCGGCACGCCGACTTCCTTGGCGTACCTGATAGCAACGATGCCGGCGGCGTTCTCCAGACCGGCGGCGCTGAGAATCGAACGCCCCGTCGAACCCGCGGACAGCAGATGCAGCGGCTTCCAGCCGAGCTCCGCGACCTTGCGGATCGACTGCGACGAGGCCTTGCCGGTGGAGATATTGTAGAAAACATCGGCGCCGGACTTGGAGAGATTGATGAGCTGCGAATTGATCGTCGGATCGGTCAGATCGTAGGTCTGCTCCATGATCACCTTGGCGGTGCCGCCGGCATCCGCCAGCACCTTCTTGAAGGGGCCGAGGAAGTCGCGGCCGAAATCGTCGTTCTGATAGAGGATGCCGACCTTTGCGTCCGGCTTCACGCCCACGACATGCCTGGCGAGAATCCGCGCTTCGGTCGGATACAGCGGCAGGCCCGCCATTGTCCATTTGAAGTTTTTCGGATCGTTCCATTTCGACGCGCCGGTATTGAGCAGGAGCTGTGGCACGCCCTTGGAGTTGAGATATTTGTGCACGGCGGTCTGCGGCGCCGTGCCGAGCGAGCCGTACAGCGCCAGCACTTCCTCCTGCTCGACGAGCCGCCGCGTCGCCTCGACGCATTTCGGCGCGCTGTAGGCGTCGTCCATGGTGAGGAACTTTACCTTGCGTCCGTTGATGCCGCCCTTTTCGTTCAGCATCTGGAAATAGGCCTCGCCGACCCGCCCTAGCACACCATAGAGCGAGCCGGGGCCGGAATGCGGCACGGTCTGGCCGAGCTTGATCTCGGTGTCGCTGGCGCCGGGATCGTATTTCTTCTCCGCCGCCCAGACGAAGGGTGCGGGCATCGCAGACGCGAGAGCCGTGGCAAGCGCGGTGGCGCCGAATTCGCGCCGGGTTTGTTTGTTCTTCATTGTTGTTTTCTCCCTGATCGGAGCCTTGATCAGCCATTCCGGCGCCACTGGCAATAGCAGACATGTCGCACGCAATGCCGCCATACGTCGTGCGCGTAGCGTGTAGACTCAAGTTTTCGCGGCAACGGCGACCAGGCCGGGAACCGGCGCGCCGTCCTCATTGCGCGCGGAGCGATCTTCCAGCAGGGGCAATTTGAGGCCGGCGGATTCGATTGCGGCGCGCACATAGGCTGTGCCATGGGCGTAGCGCAGCCCTTGGCCGATAACGACGCCTTCGCCGTCATGGGTTTCGGTGGTGAAAGCGAGCAGGCCGCCCGGCGCAAGCACACGTGCGGCCTCCGCCAGCAGCGGCGCGAGTTCGGCGACGTACACCATGGCATCCGCGGCGAGAATGAGATTGGCGCTGGCATCCGTCCGCGCCCGCAGACCCTGCAGCATGTCGGCAACTTCCAACTCGGCATAGAGGCCAGTGGCGCGCGCCCGCTCAATCATGCGCGGCGACAGATCGACGCCGATGAAATGATCGACCCCCCTGGCGAAGGCTGATGCCGCAAGCCCGGTGCCGCAGCCGAGATCGATCGCGCGCTTGAAAAACGCCGGCTTGCGCGCCGCCGATCGCACCGACAGCACCGCCTTGAAGAGCAGCGCCGGGCCGCGATAGCCGAGATCGTCGACCAGCGAGGATTTAAACCGCGGCGCATATTGATCGAACAGGGTTTGCACGTAGGCCTGCGGCATCCCGGCCAATGGTTCGGCGCCGAGCCGCATCAATCGAAGTCCCGCGCCGTGGCGGTCATTGGCATCGCTGGCCTGCGCCTTTTGAAACGCCGCAATTGCCGCGTCGTGTTCACCGAGTTCTTCGCGGATACCGGCGAGCGTGAACCACGCGGAGGTGAAATCCGGCGCCAGCTCGATCGCCTGCAGCAGCAAATCGGCCGCGGCGGGGAGATCGCCCTTCAATTGCAGGTCGCGGGCGAATTCGAACCGGCGGTCGGCCATCAGATTGCCGGAAGACAGAAAAAGGCGGGCAGGCATTTCAGGAACCAAAATTCTTCATTGCCGCACGCCCGTCCCGACCTCGGTCGGGGACGACCCGGCAATCCATCAATACGGCAATTCTTCCGAGATGGCGGCGCGGGTCAAGCGTGCGCATGATGGCTAAACATCGCAGGGAAGCCGCCTATATAGAAGGCATGCGTCCGCAGGACATCCTGATTCCCGCTCCCGCCGGCCTCTGCTGCAAGCCGGGCGGCTTTCATATCGACCCGGTCCGCCCGGTCGAGCGGGCCGTGATTACCCATGGCCATTCCGATCATGCCCGGCCCGGCCATGGCGCCGTGCTCGCCACGCAGGAAACGCTCGACATGATGCGGCTGCGCTATGGCGACAATTTTGCTTCGACCACGCAGGCCGTTCGTTATGGCGAAGAAATCCGGCTCGGCGACGTCACCATCAAATTCCATCCCGCGGGCCATGTGCTGGGCTCGGCGCAAATTGCTGTTACCTGCAAGGATACCTGCATCGTCGCGTCCGGCGACTACAAGGACGACATCGACCCGACCTGCACGCCGTTCGAAGTGGTGCCCTGCGACGTCTTCATCACCGAGGCGACGTTCGGCCTGCCGGTGTTCCGCCACGGCGATGCGGCGGATGAGGTGAAGAAACTGCTGGCATCGGTTGCGCTGTTTCCGGAGCGCGCGCATCTGGTCGGCGCCTATTCGCTCGGCAAGGCGCAGCGCGTGATCGCGCTGCTACGCCAGGAAGGCTACGACGCACCGGTCTATCTGCACGGCGCGATGGAGGACATCACCCACTACTATCAGAGCCGTGGCATCGCCCTCGGCGAACTGCGGCCGGTCAAAGGCGCGAAGAAGGCCGATCTCGCCGGCACCATCGCGCTGGCGCCGCCACAGGCTACCTCTGACATCTGGACACGGCGCTTTCCCGATCCGGTCACGGCTTTTGCCTCGGGTTGGATGCGGGTGCGGGCACGCGCCCGCCAGCGCAGCGTTGAACTGCCGCTGGTGATTTCGGATCATGCCGACTGGGACGGCCTGACCGCGACCATCGCAGCCACCGGCGCCGGCGAGGTCTGGGTCACCCACGGGCAGGAAGACGCGCTGGTGCATTGGTGCAAGTCGCGCGGGCTGGCCGCGCGACCGCTCGATCTCGTCGGTTACGGCGACGAGGAGGAGCACGAGGCGGTCGCGGCCGATGAGGCCGAGGCATGAACCGCTTCGCCGAACTGCTGGACCGCCTCGCCTACGAGCCCGGCCGCAACAACAAGCTGCGGCTGATCACGGCCTATTTTCGTGACACGCCCGATCCCGATCGCGGCTACGCGCTGGCGGCGCTGACCGGCGCGCTGTCGTTCAAGCACGCCAAGCCGGGGCTGATCCGCGATCTGATTATGGATCGTACCGATCCGGTGCTGTTCGGACTGTCGTATGATTATGTCGGCGATTTATCCGAGACGGTCGCGCTGATGTGGCCGAAGACCCAGCTGCCCGGCCACAACAACCCGCCGCCGCCGACACTGAGCGAGGTCGTCACCACCCTTCGCACGCTCGGCAAGACCGACCTCCCAAGACAGCTCGCGCGCTGGCTCGACGAGCTCGACGAGACCGGCCGCTGGGCGCTCTTAAAACTCGTCACCGGCGCGATGCGGATCGGGATTTCGGCGCGGCTGGCGAAAACCGCGGCGGCCGCGTTGGGCGACAAGGATCCGCATGACATCGAACTGATCTGGCCCGGACTGTCGCCGCCCTATCTCGACCTGTTCGCGTGGCTGGAGGGACGCGGCGAGAAACCGGTCAATCGCGATCCTGCGCCGTTCCGGCCAGTGATGCTGGCGCATGCGATCGAGGATACGGATTTCACCAGCCTCGATCCTGCGGACTTCATCGCGGAATGGAAATGGGACGGCATTCGCGTGCAGGCGGTCTCGGGTCGTGACGAAGGCGGGCAAATGCAGGCGCGGCTTTATTCGCGCACCGGCGAGGACATCACCAAAAGCTTTCCCGACCTGGTGCCATCGCTGCACCTACCCGGCGCCATCGACGGCGAACTCTTGGTGCTGCGCGAAGGGCGCGTGCAGACCTTCAACGTGCTGCAGCAGCGGCTCAATCGAAAAGTCGTCTCGCCGAAATTGATCAAGGATTTTCCGATTCACTTGCGCGCCTATGACCTGCTCGGCGATGATGAGAACGACCTTCGCGAATTGCCGTTTGTCGAGCGCCGCGCGCATCTCGAAGCTTTTGTGCAAAAGCTCGACGATCCGCGCATCGACCTGTCGCCGACCGTTGCCTTCGATAACTGGAAGGCGCTGATGGCGGCGCGCGCCGATCCCTCAAGCGCCGGCGCAGGAGAGGATGCCGAAGCCGTCGAAGGCGTGATGCTGAAGCGGCGCGACGCGCCCTACCTGCCGGGCCGCCCGAAGGGCCAGTGGTGGAAATGGAAGCGCGACCCGCACATTATCGACGCCGTCTTGATGTACGCGCAGCGCGGCCACGGCAAGCGCTCGTCCTTTTATTCGGATTACACCTTCGGCGTCTGGACGAACGGCGAGAGCGGCGAAGAGCTCGTGCCGGTCGGAAAGGCTTATTTCGGCTTCACCGACGAGGAACTGCTGCAAATCGACCGTTTCGTCCGCCGCAACACCACGGAAAAGTTCGGCCCGGTGCGCCACGTCGTGCATGAGCCGGACCAGGGGCTGGTGCTGGAAGTCGCCTTCGAGGGGCTGGCGCGGTCGCCACGGCACAAATCCGGCGTGGCGATGCGGTTTCCGCGCATCAGCCGGCTGCGCTGGGACAAGCCGCCGCGCGAGGCCGACCGGCTGGAGACGCTGGAGCGGATGCTCAAGGATGTGACGGCGATTTAATATTCCGGCAATGCATGGCGGCCATTGATTGATATCAGCGGGTTCCCCATGTGCCTCGCCGTGCTAGACTGTTGCGGACCTTCCCGCGGGAGAAACCGATGCCGAACGACGTCAGAGACCTGCCGGCCAGCAATGACGGCCTGTACCGCTTCCTCGGCGGCTCGCCGCTGTCGGTGGCGTTCCGGCTGATCCTGCTGTCGATTTTGGTCGGCGTGGTGCTCGCCGCCATCGGCTTCGATCCCTGGAATATCCTGCACAGCATCCAGATGCTGTTCCGGCGGCTGTGGGATCTCGGCTTCGACGCCGTCAACTGGCTGTGGCGCTACTTCCTGCTCGGCGCTGTCATCGTGATCCCGATCTGGCTGTTGTCGCGGCTGTTCGGCAGCCCCCGCGGGCGATAGGCCATCCAGAGGCGGTGAGCAGCCGATGCAATTGCGATTTGTCGGCTCTGGCGACGCGCTCGGCTCCGGCGGCAGGTTCAACACCTGCTTCCACGTCACGGGCACTACCGTCAATTTCCTGATCGATTGCGGCGCGTCGTCCCTGCCGGCGCTGAAGCGTCTCGGCATCGCGCGCGACGCCGTCGACCTGATCCTGATCACGCATTTTCACGGCGATCATTTTGGCGGCTTGCCGTTCCTGCTGCTGGATGCACAATTCACGCGCCGGTCCCGCCCGCTCGTCATCGCAGGGCCGCAGGGCATCGAGACCAAGCTGCCCGCGTTGACGGAAGCGTTGTTCGAACATTCCTCGAAGACAAAACAGCGCTTCGATCTCTCGGTCGTTGCGCTCGAACCGGCGCAGAGCCGCACGTTTGGCGAGGTCAAGGTGACGCCGTATCCGGTGGTGCACGGCGAGTCCGGTGGACCCTTCCTGGCTTATCGCATCGAGGCGGAAGGGCGCGTCATCACCTACAGCGCCGATACCGAATGGACGGACATGCTGATCCCGGCGGCGCGCGGCGCGGACCTGTTCATTGCCGAGGCCTATTACTACGACAAGATCGTCAAGAACCATCTCAGCCTGAAGACGCTGGAAGCGCATCTGCCAGAGATCAACGCCAAGCGGCTGGTGCTGACACATATGAGCGACGACATGCTCGCCCGGCTGGACGAACTGCCCTACCTTGCTGCCCATGACGGCATGGTCGTCGAGTTGTAGGCATGCATTCGCCGATAGCTCCGTCCAGAGTCACGACGGCTCAGGTATTTGCCATCGCCGGTCCCGCGATGGTCGCGAACCTGACCACGCCGCTGATTGGCATCGTCTCGACCACGGCGATCGGCCGGCTCGGCGATGCCACGCTGCTCGGCGGCGTTGCGATGGCGTCCGTGCTGTTCGACTGCATGTTCTGGCTGTTCGGATTCCTGCGCATGAGCACGGTCGCCTTCACCGCGCAATCGCTCGGCGCCGGCGAGACGTCGGAATTGCGCGCGATCCTGCTGCGCGGGCTGATCGTCGCAGCGCTGGTTGGCGCGGCACTGATCGCCCTGCAGATGCCGCTCGCCAATATTCTGCTCAATGCGATGGGCGGCAGCGAGGGCGTTACGCGCGCGGCCCAAACCTACTTCATCATCCGGATCTGGTCTTCGCCGCTGGCGCTCGGCAATTATGTCATGCTGGGTTGGTTGATCGGGCAGGCCCGCGCCAAATTGGCGCTCGGCATGCAGATATCAATCAATCTCATCAACGTGGCGGCGACCGTCGTATTGGTGCTGGTGTTCGATTTCGGAATCGCTGGCGCCGCAATCGCGGCGCTGATCGCGGAGGCCGCAGGCCTCCTGCTCGGCTTGCTGATCGCGCGCCACCTTTCGAACGGGCAGTTCGCGGCTTCCCGCGCGTTGCTGTTCGACCGCCGCAAGTTGATGCGCATGCTCGCGGTCAACCGCGACATCATGATCCGCACCGCGTCGCTGATCGCCGCATTCCTGTTCTTCACCGCACAGGGCGCGCGTGCCGGCGACATGACACTCGCCGCCAATGCCGTCCTCAACAATTTTCTGCTGTTCGGCGCATTTTTCCTCGACGGGCTCGCCAACGCCGCCGAGCAGCTCTGCGGCCGTGCCTACGGCGCACGCGACAAGGCGGCCTTCGCAGGCGCCGTGAAGCTCGTCGTCATGTGGGGCTTTGGCTTTTCGCTCGCGGTCGCCGCCTGCTTCCTGGTATTCGGCCCTGCGTTTATCGACATCATGACGGCAAGCGCGGAGGTGCGGCGCATCGCGCGCGATTACCTGCCGTTCGTAATTTTTGCACCGCTGCTCGGCGTGTTCGCCTTTGCCTTCGACGGCATCTATATCGGCGCGACCTGGGCGCGCGACATGCGCAACCTGATGATGGCCTCGCTGGCGATCTTCCTCACCGCATGGTTTGCGCTGCGGTCATTCGGCAATGCCGGGCTGTGGGGCGCGCTGCTGGTGCATTACGCGGCGCGCGGCGGCCTGGAGGCGTTGAGATATCCGGCATTGTTGAGGAAGTCGTTTGCGTGATCGGAGCGTGCTCTGCTCCCTCGCCCCGCACTTGCGGGGAGAGCGGGGCCAGCTGACTCCAAACGCGCTCGCGCGCGAAAAGCTACACCACCGGCCAGTCCTCAGCCGTGATCGTCGCCGCATCCGCGCCGACGATTTCCGACAGCGAGTCGCGTCCCGTCCGCAGCAAGGTCGAGGCCAGATCGTTCTTGATGTCGTCGACCAGGCCGAGGCCCTTGTAGACCAGCGACGAATAGAGTTGGATCAGGCTGGCGCCGGCGCGAATCTTCGTCAGCGCCGCGCCGCCGCTATCGATGCCGCCGACGCCGATCAGCGGAAACGCCCCTTCGGTGCGGACATAAGTCTCGGCCACCATGCGGGTCGATAGTCGAAACAGCGGCCGGCCGGATAGTCCGCCCTGCTCTTTCGCTCTCCCCTCTTCGCGCAAGGTCGAGGGGCGCGCCAGCGTGGTATTGGCGACGATCATGCCGTCGACCCGCCGAGAACGCGCGATGTGCACGACGTCGTCGAGTTCAGTCAAACTCAGATCCGGCGCGATCTTCAGCAGCACCGGCGAATCGCCGGCATTCTTGCGCACCCGCTCCCTGGCATCGATCACCTTGGCAAGCAGGTCGTCGAGCGCCGCGGATTGCTGCAGATTGCGCAGGCCCGGCGTGTTCGGCGAGGAGACGTTGACGGTGAAATAGCTTGCGACCGGCGCAAACGTCTCGATCAGCTTGACGTAGTCGGCGACGCGGTCGGTCGAATCCTTGTTGGCCCCGACATTGACGCCGACGATGCCGCCATGATGGGCCCGCGCCGCAAGCCGGCGCAGCGCGGCCTCGGCGCCGTCATTGTTGAAGCCCAGCCGGTTGATCACGGCTTCATCGCGCTCCAGCCGGAACAGCCGCGGCCGCGGATTGCCGCCCTGCGGCTTCGGCGTCACCGTGCCGATTTCGACGAAGCCGAAACCGAGCCGCAGCAGCGCGTCGGGCACCTCCGCGTTCTTGTCGAAGCCCGCGGCCATGCCGATCGGATTGGGAAAGTTGAGGCCGAAGGCACGCACCGCCAGCTTGTGGTCATCCGCGCGCGGCTTGACCGGCGGCAGCAGCCGAAGGCCATGGATCGCCATGCGATGCGCGTCCTCCGGATCGAACCAGCGCAGCAGCGGCAGCGAAAATGCGTCGAAGGCGCGGATCACGGCAGAAGCTCCGGAATGTCGTGAGCGCCGTCGGATCGCGCGCGCATGTCGAGGACGGCGATCACCGCACCGAGATCGAGTTCGCCGTAGAGATGCGGGAACAATTCGTCGTGGCGCGAGGGCTCCCAGCGCAAGGCAACGCCCAGCGCGTCGGCATCGACCGCGACCAGGAACAGGCCGGTCTGGCCGAAATAATGCTTTCGCGCCGTCTCCGCGACCTGGGCCGCGGTGGAGAAATGAATGAAGCCGTCGCGCAGGTCGTCGCTACTACCCCGGTAGACGCCCTGCCGTTCGGCCTCGCGCCAGGCCGAGACGGGAGTGATTTTATAGATCGTGGACACGGCTTTCCGGGCTTGTCGTTGAGTAGCTTGGGGATTTTCCCGGAAGCAGCCGGGGTGGCGGCAGACCGTAAAGGCCGCAGGCCGCCAACTCAAGCGCCGCCGCGGCACACGCGGTACCAAGATTGCGCAAACCGGCCGAATGAGGCAATAATTCCTAGGCGATTCAGGGATTTTCGATGCCGAGACAATCCAAGGCGCAACGGATTCTGACCCATAGCCAGATCTGGACCGCGCTCGACCGGCTGGCCGAGCGTGCCGGCATGTCGCCGTCCGGCCTTGCCAAACGCTCGGGCCTCGACCCCACCACCTTCAACAAGTCCAAGCGCATCACCGCCGACGGCCGCGAGCGCTGGCCTTCGACCGAATCGGTTTCCAAGGCGCTGGCCGCGACCAATTCGTCGATCGACACTTTTGTCCAGTTGATCGGCGACGGCGCGCGCGGCCTGCAATCGGTGCCGCTGCTGGGGCTGGCGCAAGCCGGCAGCGGCGGCCATTTCGACGAGAGCGGCTTTCCCGCCGGCCGTAGCTGGGACGAGGTGGCGCTGCCACAGGCCTCCGACGAGCACGCCTATGCGCTGGAGATCTCCGGCGATTCGATGAAGCCGGCCTATCGCGACGGCGACGTCATCGTGGTGTCGCCGGGCACGCCGATCCGGCGCGGCGACCGCGTGGTGCTGAAAACGTCGGACGGCGAAGTGATGGTCAAGGAATTGAAGCGCCGGACCACCAGGACGCTGGAACTGGCCTCGCTCAACCCGGCCCAGACCGACCGCACGCTCGACGCCGACGACGTCGCGTGGATCGCAAGAATTGTGTGGGCGAGCCAGTAGGATTGTCGCTAGCGTGACTGACGTGCTGAGCGACCTGCTGCAACATTCCCTTCGCATCGTGTTGTGCGGAACCGCCGCGGGGACGACATCCGCCGCTGAGCGGGCCTATTACGCGCACCGGCAAAACAAGTTCTGGAAGATTTTTGCATGAGACGAGGCTTACGCCGGAGCTGCTGCAGCCGCATCAGTATCGCGACCTGCTGCAACATGGGATCGGCCTGACCGATCTCGTGAAAGCGGGCGCGGGAATGGACCGCGCAACGCTTCCAAAGCTGACGGTGGCGGATCGCTTACGTCTCAGCAATGCCATCGCGACATTTCGTCCGCAATTCCTCGCATTCACCAGCAAGACAGCCGGACAGAAATTCTTCGACGGCAAGCGGCACTATGGCGAGCAGTTGGAGCTGATCGGCGATACCCGGGTTTGGATATTGCCGTCGACCTCGGGCGCCGCCAATGGAAGCTGGCGCCCGGAGATCTGGCACCGGTTTGCGGATGAGGCCAGAGCGGCTGGCTTACTGCTTCCTTCTCCGCCCGTGGGGAGAAGGAAGAAGAACTACGTCGCGTAATCCGGCTCTTTGCGGTCCAGCATCCGCTTCAGCGCATCAAAGTGCCGCTGGGCCGGGGTCGGCCCCTTGTAGAGATGCTCGTCCTTGTAGTCGCGCCTGGTTTTCTCCACCACGGGGGCCGGAAGCTGTTTCAGTTTCTGGCCGGTCCACATCGCATAGATCTGCACCTGCGCCGCACGCTCGACGTAATAGAGCATGTCGTAGGCTTCCGCGACGGTCGCGCCGACGGTGGAGATGCCGTGATTGGCCATGAACAACACGGTCTTGTCGCCGATGACTTTTGCGAGCCGCGCGCCTTCGGCGGGATCGAGCGCCGGGCCGGTATATTCGTCGTCATAGGCGATGGCGCCTGACAGCCCGACCTCGGTCTGGCCGATTTCCTTGATGCGGGGGTCCTCGAGCCGCGTCAGCGCGCTGGCGTGCGGCATGTGGGTGTGAAACACCGCCTTCGCCTGCGGCAGCGCCTTGTGGATCGGCGCGTGGATGCAATAGCAGGAGCGCTCCACCTCGCCCTCGCCGCTTTTGACCTCGCCGTCGTCGATGCCGACTTCCATGAAGCAGGACGCCGTGACCTCGGACCAATGCGTGCCGAACGGGATCTGGTAGTAGCGATCCGTGGTGCCCGGCACCACGAAGGTCAGATGGTTGAAGATGCCTTCGGAAAGACCCTGGATGAACGCCAGCCGGTGCGCGGCTGCGAGGTCTACCCGCGCCTGCCATTGCTCGGTGCTGACATTGTCCTGAAGCGATTTTGGCGAAACCCTGAACTGCATCAGCTTTCTCCCTGATCCGCTGTGTTGCTGCCCCTCGGCGGAGGCTTTGACCATTGTTATGTCCGACATTGTAGCGCAATCCGACGCGGCCATGGCTGAATTTGCAGCGGGCCTGCTATCTCAATTTGTCGCGCCTCGGTCCTTCTCCCCAAGGGGAAAAGAAAGGAGGATTACGCGCTCCTTGCCAGCGCGCCATCGATCATGTTGACGGCGTTCTGCACGCCATACACCGCGACGAACGAGCCGAAGCGCGGGCCCTTCTCCTGGCCGAGCAGCACCTGGTAGAGCATGTTGAACCAATCGAGCGAAACGCCGGGCCGGCCGTCCTTGCCCTTCTTCACCGGATCCAGAAACGGCTCGCGGCGGCCGATCTCGTAGACCACGTTCTGGATATCTTCGGCGCTCGATCCCGCCGAAAGTTGCGACAGCGCATCGCGCAGATCCTGCAGCGCGGCGCGCTCGCCCTCGGTCGGATCGCGGAACTGCTTGGTCGGCGCCACGAAGTCGCGGTAGTAGTTGATGGCGTAGCCGACCATCGCGTCAAGCTTCGGGTGGGTCTGCGGCGTCACGCCGGGGCGATAGCGGCCGATGAAGCCCCACAGCGTCTCGGCGTTTTCCGCGTTCGATGACGACACCAGCGTCAGCAAGAGCTGGAAGGTGACGGGCATGTCAGCCTTCGGCGGATGGCCGGAATGGATGTGCCAGACCGGATTGGCGAGTTGCTGCTTCGCATCCTGCCGCGTGAAGCCGTCGAGGAACTGCTGGTAGTCGTCGACATTGCGCGGGATGACGTCGAAGTACAGCCGCTTCGCCGCCTTTGGCTCGCGGTACATGAACAGCGACAGCGATTCCGGCGAGGCATAGCGCAGCCATTCGTCGATGGTGAGGCCATTGCCCTTCGACTTCGAAATCTTCTGGCCCTTGTCGTCGAGGAAGAGTTCGTAGTTGAACCCCTCCGGCGGCGTGCCGCCGAGCGCCGCGCAGATCTTGCCCGACAGCTTGACCGAGTCGATCAGGTCCTTGCCGGCCATCTCGTAATCGACGCCGAGTGCGAACCAGCGCATCGCCCAGTCCGGCTTCCATTGCAGCTTGCAATGCCCGCCGGTGACCGGAAGCGTCACGCGCTCCCTGGTCTCGGGATCGTCATAGGAGACCGTTCCGGCCTTCACGTCGTGCTCGACGATCGGCACGTACAGCACCATGCCGGTGCGCGGGCAAATCGGAAGGAACGGCGAATAGCTCGCCGCACGCTCCTCGCGCAAGGACGGTAGCATGATCTTCATCACGGCATCGAGCCGTTCCAGCATCCGCATCAGCGCCGCGTCGAACCTGCCCGACGTGTAGTAATCCGTCGAGCTTGCGAATTCGTAGTCGAAGCCGAAGGTGTCGAGGAACGCGCGAAGCCGTGCATTGTTGTGCGCGCCGAAACTGTCATGGGTACCGAACGGATCGGGCACGCGCGTCAGCGGCCGGCCGAGATGCTGCTCCAGCAATTCCTTGTTCGGCACGTTGTCCGGCACCTTGCGCAACCCGTCCATGTCGTCGGAAAACGCCAGCAGCCGCGTCCTGATCTTGTCCTCGGTGAGCACGCGAAAGGCGTGGCGCACCATGGTGGTGCGCGCGACCTCGCCGAAGGTGCCGATATGCGGCAGGCCCGACGGGCCGTAGCCGGTCTCGAACAACACCTCGTCCTTCGGACTTTTCTTCAGCCGCGCAACAATCGCCTTGGCCTGCTCGAACGGCCAGGCGTTGGATTGTTCGGCGAGCGCACGCAAATCGCTCGGGCTGAAGGCAAGGTCGATAACGGACATCTAAAAGGCTCTCCAGGGCCGCGGAAACGGCCGGTTATAGCCGTCATTGCGAGCGAAGCGAAGCAATCCATGGGGGCAACGAAGGAAGTGTGGATTGCTTCGTCGTTTCGCTCCTCGCAATGACGAGGGACTAAAACGGACTGACCGAAAAATACCGCAGCCACAAATCCGTGAAGCGGCCTTTTTCCCAGATCCTGAACAGCGCCCAGTTCAACGACGTCCGCAGCAGATCGTTGCCCTTGCGGACGGCGATGCCGATGCCCTCGCCGAAAAAGCGGCTCTCTACGAAGGGCCCGCCCGAGAACGCGCAGCATTCGGCCGAATCGGTGCCGTTGATCCAGAACGCCAAGGAGATCGCATCGCCGAAGATGAAATCGACCTCGCTCCGCCGCAGCGCCAGCCGCAGCGCGTCGTCGTTGGGATAGGACTTGATCTCGGCGTCGGTGAACATCGCCTTCAGATAGGCCTCGTGCGAGGTGCCGGCGATGACGCCGACCTTCTTGCCTTCGAGATATTCGGGACGGACCTCAGGCATGACGGCGTCGCGCCGCGACACGAAGCGCGCCGGTGCGCGGTAATAGGGATCGGTGAAATCGAGCCGGGCGCGCAGGGCCGGCGTCACCGCCATGGAGGCGATGATGGCGTCGCCGCGATTGCTCGATATCGCATCGACCAGCGTCTCGAACCGGCGCATCTGGATGGTGCAGCTAATCTTGATCTCGTCGCACAGCGCGCGCGCCAGATCGACATTGAAGCCGGCAGGATTGCCATCGGGGCCGGTGAAGTTGAACGGCGGGTAATCGGTCTCGGTCAGGAACCGGATCACGGTGAGGCGCGACATGTCCGGCCGGTCCGGACGCCGCCGCGGATCCCAGAAGCCGGGCACTGCCTGCGGGGCCGCCTCGACGGCGGGGCGGGGTTGGGTCTGCGCCCGCGCCGCGGCACCGCCAACGACCATCAACACGGACGCGATCGACAACCCGGCCAGCCAGACGCGGACGGTTCGATGCAGTCTTGCATTGGTTAACGGTGCGTTAAGATATGGCATCTGCGGCAATGCTCGCGGAATTTCATGGCCTTATAGACCATCCGGCCCGCGTTGCGAGGGCCGTTTTTACAGCTTTTGGCCGGATTGCCGGCTCAGAGGTAGCGCTTTAAATCCTTGGCGGCTTCCTCAGGGCTGCGCTTCAGGTTGAAGGGCGCTACGAAATGGCCGTCGCGATCCATCAGATAGATCAGCGCGGTATGGTCCATGGTGTAGTCGCCGTCCTTGAGCGGGACTTTTCGGGCATAGACCCGATAGGCCGAAATCACCTTGGCTACCGCCTGCGGCTCGCCGGTCAGCCCCTTCAAATGCGGATCGAAGCTGGAGAGATAATCCTTCATCGCGGCGGCCGTGTCGCGCTCGGGATCGACGGATACGAACCACGCGTTGACCTTGTCGGCATCCGAGCCCATCGCCTTCAAGACTTCGGAAATCTCGAACAGCGAGGTCGGGCAAACATCCGGGCAATGGGTAAAGCCGAAAAAGATCAGCGTCGGCTTGCCCTTCAAATTCTGCTCGGTGACGGCCTGGCCGGCCTGATCGGTCAGTTGAAAAGGACCGCCGATCGCGGCCGGCGCCGTGACGGTGCGCAAGCCGCCCATCGCCCACAGCATGATCACCAGCCCGACCAAGAGGCTCGCGGCAAAGGCAGCGATAATCACCAGCGGGCGGATCGTCCGGTCCATTGTCGATTCCTTTTCGCCGTTTCAGAAGCAGGCCGAGATGCCGGCGGCGATCATCTCGAAAAACACCGTGGAGCCGTAATGGAACCACAATGCCGCCGCGCCGAGCACGGCCAGCGCGCCTGATATGGCTGCGCTCCAAACAATGATCGACGCCACCCTGCCCTGACGCGGGGTCGCGGTCGTCATTCCGGCTTGGGTGGAAATCGGCTGAGCCATGCGTTTCAGATAGGACCAGTTCCTGGAGCAGGCAAGCGGAATGGCCGCGCCCGACATCACGTCATCCGGAGGGGCAGGCCAGGTGAATAGGTGTACGAAAAGTGAATGGCCGGGAAGACCCGGCCACCACGTCACTTTTCGGCGAAACGGCCGCTCGCGTTCAGCGCGATGCCGGCTTGTTGGCGGAGGCCTGCGCGTCGAGGTAGCAGGGCTTGTACATCGACTGCAGTTGCTTGCCGCGCAGGAAGAGCATGCGCGGGGTCAGGCCGCCGCGCGCCGCAATCCACTTCCGGACCACTGGCGGGTACATCGAATACAGCATGTGGGTGGCTTCGGCGTTGGTGACGGCGCGGCCATTGGCGCCGAAATCCCAGGCGGCATGGAAGCCGAGATTGGCGTGTGACGTCACACAGATACGGTCATGGGGAACCGCGCCGAGCACGATGGTGCAGGCCGAGGCGCAGAGGCCATCGATGATGACGGTTTCGCCCGAGCTGCGCAGGCCCTGATACTTGTCGACATAGGTGCCGATCCGGCCACCGCGGTCGTCGGCAATCCGCACCACCGCCTGGCTCGCCCCTACCCCCGCCAGCAGCAGTACCGCTGCAAGCAACCCCGTCACCAGCTTCATATCCCAGCCCCAGTCGAAAGAATGTCGAAACCGAATCTGATCGTCTTGGTGATGCAAGACGGAATGCAGCGTCGTTTGAGATCGCGTTTTTGTCTAGGCGGCGAGGGCCGCTCAAATCAAATTCAAATCAAGTGTTGCCGGGCCGCTGCACCCGCCACGCGCATAGGTCCCAAACTGGAACAAGCAACCCTTGCCGACGTGACGACGCGGTCACAGACGGGAACCCATTTGCCGTTGACCGCGCGCGAGGACGCGGGCTTGAATCAAAAAATGGCGCGGGGGAGGAAACGATGGCTGAAGACGCAGACGTAATCGTGGTCGGCGGCGGATTGGCGGGGCTGGTCGCGGCGACCGAAATCGCAGATGCCGGCAAGCGCGTCATCGTCGTCGACCAGGAAGGCGAGCAAAGCCTTGGCGGACAAGCCTTTTGGTCGTTCGGCGGGCTCTTCCTGGTGGACTCTCCCGAACAGCGCCGGCTCGGCATTAAGGATTCCCACGATCTGGCACTGCAGGACTGGATGGGCACCGCGGGCTTCGACCGCGACGACGACCATTGGCCGAAGCGCTGGGCGGAAGCCTATGTCACGTTCGCGGCCGGCGAAAAGCGCGACTGGCTGCGCGCGATGGGCCACCGTATTTTTCCGGTGGTCGGCTGGGCCGAGCGCGGCGGCTATGACGCGATGGGCCACGGCAATTCGGTGCCGCGCTTTCACGTCACCTGGGGCACCGGCCCCGGCATCGTCGAGCCGTTCGAACGCCGCGCACGCGAAGCGCAAAAAAACGGCCGGCTAACGTTCAGGTTTCGCCATCGCGTCGACACACTCGTGATGACGAACGGCGCAGTCGAAGGCGTCAGCGGGGCGGTGCTTGAATCTGACAACGTCGAGCGCGGCAAGAGCTCCTCGCGCAAGGTGATCGGCGATTTCACGCTGCGCGCACAGGCGGTGATCGTCGCCTCCGGCGGCATCGGCGGCAATCACGACATGGTCCGGCAGAACTGGCCGAAGCGGCTGGGCGAGCCGCCGAGATTCATGATCTCCGGCGTGCCCGAACATGTCGACGGCCGCATGATCGGCATCACCGAGGCCGCCGGCGCGCGGCTGATCAACCGCGACCGGATGTGGCATTACGTCGAGGGCATCCGAAACTGGAATCCGATCTGGCCGCGCCACGGCATCCGCATCCTGCCCGGCCCGTCATCGATGTGGTTCGACGCGACCGGAAAACGCCTCCCCGCGCCGCTATTCCCCGGCTCCGACACGCTCGGCCAGCTCGAATACATCATGTCGACTGGTCACGATTATTCCTGGTTCATCCTGACCCAGAGCATCATCAAGAAAGAGTTTGCGCTCTCCGGCTCCGAACAGAATCCCGACCTCACGGGCAAAAGCTGGCGCATGACCATCAAGCGCGCCACCAACAAGGGGGCACCGGCGCCGGTCGAGGCGTTCAAGAAGAACGGCGCCGATTTCATCGTGCGCGACAACCTCGCCGACCTGGTCAGCGCAATGAACGCACTGTCAGGCGACAGTTTGCTTCAGCACGATCGCATCAAAGCGCAGATCGAGGCGCGCGACCGCGAGATGTCAAACCCTTACGTCAAGGACGCGCAGGTAATGAACCTGCACAATGCGCGCCGTTACATCGGCGACAGGCTGATCCGCACGGCGAAGCCGCATCGCATTCTCGATCCCGCACACGGCCCGCTGATCGCGGTCAAGCTCAACATCCTGACGCGCAAGACGCTGGGCGGCTTCGAGACCGATCTCGACTCGCGCGTGTTCGGCAGCAACCGCGAGATCATCCGGGGACTTTATGCCGCAGGCGAAGCGGCCGGCTTCGGCGGCGGCGGCATGCACGGCTACCGTTCGCTGGAAGGAACGTTCCTGGGAGGATGCCTGTTCTCAGGGCGAAATGCCGGACGCGCGGCGGCGAAGGCGGCGGGATGAAACGCCTTCTCGTCAAGGCCTGACATAGCCGCCTGAAGGACGGCTTCGCTTCCGCTCGCCTATGCCGAGGTCCGATGCAAATAACGCAGTAGCCCTCATGGCGTGAGCGCGCTAAGAAGCCGCCGCCCCTCATCAGGAGAACAACATGACCATCCAGCGCTTCGAAACCGGACCTCGCATGAGCCAGGTCGTCGTCCACGGCAACACCGTCTATCTCGCGGGTGTCGTCGCCGGCAAGGCCGCCGGCAAGGGCGTGACCGAGCAGACGCAGGACATTCTCGCGATCATCGACGGCCATCTCGCCAAGGCCGGCACCGACAAGTCGAAGCTCTTGTCCGCCACGATCTACATCACCGACATGAAGACGTTCCCCGAGATGAACGCGGCGTGGGACGGCTGGGTGTCGGCCGGCAACACGCCGGCGCGCGCCACCGTCGAGGCCAAGCTCGCCGCGCCGCAGTACAATGTCGAGATCATGGTAGTCGCGGCGAAGTAAGGTCGCCCACCGCAAGGTATCGAGTTGCCCCGGATTGCAGGCGCGGTCCGGGGCATTTTCATTTGCATCTCACGCGCGGATCCTGGCGCCGGCGACATCGTCGATGTCAGCCTGAAGCCACCGGGCGACCCGGCGCCAAGAATGGCTTAAGGCGTTGCGCCCCATGAAAAGGCTGAGGTGATCGCATGGCTCGCAGGCCCGTTCCAGCCACGCCGGCCGCGTGCCCAACAGCCGTGCCGTCGCGAACGCCTGATCGCGGGGGACCACGACGTCGCTCTCGCCGGCCAGCAGGAAGACCGGCACGCACACCTCGGCGAGATCGATCCTGCGGCCGAGCGCGACGAAGCTGCCACTGGCGATCAGGTTTTGCCGGAAAACCCGGTCGGTCACTTCGAGGTAGTAGGTCCCCGGCAGATCCAGCGTCGCGCCATCCCAGCGCGCGAAGCGATCCAGCAGCGTCAGCGCCTCGTCCGATCCATCGCCGAGATTTCTTTGCAGCACGGCTTCCACGTCCTGCCGGCTGAACGGAATGTTCCAGAATCTGAGCATGTGCTCGCCACTGACGAGGCCGTCGCCCTGTTGCACCATCTGCTCGAACGCAGCCTGCGGAAGTGCGGCCACCATCTTCGAGAGTTCTGACGGCGTGGAGACATCGACAGGGGCGCCGGCGAGCACGAGCCGCCGCACCTTGCCGGGAAAACGGGCGGCATAGACCAGCGACAGCCATCCGCCCTGACACAGGCCAACCAGATCGACCGGCGCACCAATCTCATCGATCGCCACATTGAGATCGGCCAGATAATTGTCGATCGACAGATAGCGCATGTCCGGCACAGCCGAGCGCCAGTCCGGGACATAGATCCGGTTCACGCCGCCTTTTTGCAGCACCTCCACCAGACTATGGCCAGGTGCGAAGTCCGCAATCAGCGCGCCGTGCAGCGCATAGGGCACGCAGACGACGACCGGCGGCTGCGTCGTTTTCCCGTGCGAAAACTCCCGCAGTTGCATCGACGGAAGTTGCAGCACCACCGTATTCGGCGTGGTCCAGGCCAGCGGCGCCTGGTCAGGCACGCGGGAAGGCGCAGGCTTCTGGTCGGCGAACCATTGCGCGTAAGAGTGCAGCGCCAAACGCGTGGCTTCCAGCGGCCACAGCCAGACCTGCTGCGCCCAGTCGGCGCCCGCATGCTGCTCCGGCGGCTTTGCTTTTTCTGTCATGCCCGTTCACCAGTTGATCGCCCACATAGTGAGGACGGCAAGCGCCATGCTTTGACGCTGATCAAAACCAACGAGGTCGAGATCATGCTTTTACGCCAAATCTGGCGCAGGCCCCAGCCCGATCAATGGTCACGCTCCCGCGACTGCGGAGCGGCCGCGGCAGGCTCTACGCCGCCCGCGCCGCGCTCCCCTCCGCCTCGATCCGCCGCGCCAGCAGCCAGCGGAAATAGGTCAGCGCGGCATCCGCACCGATCGCGAGCAACTGATAGTTCGGATCGGCGTCGAACACCTTCTGCTGCGCCTCGATGATCGCGAGATCCTCGTGAAAGGCTTCTTCGAGGCTGTTGCGCAGCGACAGCGCGATGTTCGGGTTGTCGAGGTCGAAATCGTGCAGATAGTTCCAGAAGAAATGCGTGGTGCTGCGCGTCTCCGGCGTCATGAATTGCGCGTTGCGATATTGCCGCGTGCCCGGTACCTGCACGCCCTTCTCCGCACCCTGGCCGGCCGGCGCAAACATCGTGTCGAGCAGGAAGACGCCGGGGATCAGCATTCGGCCGATATTGCGGCGGTCGATCTTGTCGGTCTTGTTCGCGATCACCTTGCAATGATAGGGCGGCGGATCGGCGCTCATGTGCCAGCGCTCGACGCGAAAGCCGTCGTCGAGCTTCTCGATCGCGACCGGCCTGGTCTTGTAGGCGTATTCCTCGGAGCCGCCGAGCGTATGCGTATGCACGAAGGCGAGATGGGCGAAGTCGCTTAGATTATCGACGATCAAGAGCCAGTTCGCCTTGTAGTGCATGTAGCCGGGCAAGCCGCGCCATTTGGGATCGGCCAGCGGCGGATAGTCGACGATCAGGTTCGGATCGGCCTTTTCGATATCGCCCATCCAGATCCAGATCAGATTGTAGCGCTCGACCACGGGATAGCTGCGCACGCCGAGTTTTGGCGGGATCGCGTCCTGGCCCGGGATCTGGATGCACTTGCCGCCGGGCTCGAATTTCATGCCGTGATACATGCAGCGAATGTCGTCGCCTTCGATCCGCCCCATCGAGAGTGGCGCGGCGCGATGGCAACAGCGGTCGTCGAGAGCGACGACCCTGCCGCTTGTGCCGCGATAGATCACCACGGGCCGCTCCAGGATGGTACGGGCAAGTTTTCGGCCGTCGATCAGTTCGTGATTCCAGGCCGCGACATACCAGGAATTGCGCAGAAAGATTCCGTCATCCGACATGCCGTTTCTCCCTCTGGGTGTTTTGCGAACAGCGCTGCTTTTGTGTCATCTTCTAGGGGATCGGCATTTCGGCGGATATCCGGATTCCCTGGACACACCGTCCCGCCGCATGGACGATGGCCTCGATGGACTGGCGCGATTGGGAGCTGTTTTGCGAGGTCGTGCAGCATGGTGGCTTTAGCGCCGCCGCGCGCGTGCTCGGCCATCCCAAATCGAGCCTCAGTGCTGCGGTGCAGCGGCTGGAAGCCAATCTGGGGTTGAGGCTGATCGAGCGCACCACGCGCCATTTGCGCCTGACGGATGCTGGCGACACCATCTATCAGCGGGTGCGGCCGCTGTTCATTGCGCTGCACGATACGCATGGCGAGGCGCTGGCCATGAGCAGCGCCGTCGCAGGCACGCTGCGCATCAAGTCGCCCTACGAGTTCGGGGCGCACCATGCCGGCCCCGTCGCCATCGAATTGATGGATCGCTATCCCGATCTGGTGATCCGGATCGACGTCGAGCACGAGATCGTCAGCCCGGTGGCCGAAAATTACGACATCGTGTTCGCAATGCTGGAACAGCCTTTGCCATCGACGGGGATCGTGATCCGGAGAGTTTCATCGCTGGAACGCGGCCTGTATGCCGCGCCCGCGCTGTTGGAAAAATTCGGCGAGCCCCGCACGCTGGAAGAACTCGCCCGCCTTCCGATGCTGACCGGCCCGCACGATACGTCCTGGGCGCTGACCACGCCGGCCGGCGTCGCCGAGCATCTCACGGTTCAGAAGGCGCGGCTGGTGAGTTCGAACGCGGACATCCGGTTGCAGGCAGCGCTCGCCGGGCTCGGCGTGTTGCGGGTGACGGCGAGTTTTACCAGGGTTGCGGAGGAAGCGGGAACGCTGCAGCGGATCCTCACCGATCATGTCTGCGAGCCGCTCAACATTCACGCGCTGCTGCCGGCCCGCCAGTTCGTTCCCGCAAAAGTGCGATGCTTCCTTGACGCGCTGGACGCCCATGGCCGGGGCGGCAGCGGGACGGCGGACTCGCGAAATCCAAATCCTTGACCTCCGAGGTCAATTCCTTGACCTCCGAGGTAATCGATCGGCGCGCGGAGATTTCCGATAGTGCGTTCAGCCGATCAATCCGGCGTAACCGAAGGAGAGCCTCATGACCGACGTCAACAAGATCGCCCGCAGCTACATCGATTTGTGGAACGAGCGCGCGCCAGCCCGCCGCCGCGAGATGCTGTCGGCGAACTGGACCACGGATGCGAAATACGTCGATCCGCTGATGAGCGGCGACGGCCATGATGGCGTCGATGCGCTTGTCGCCGGCGTGCAGCAGCGCTTTCCGGATTTCAAGTTCAGGCTGATCGGCGAGCCGAACGGCTTTGGCGACCACCTCCGCTTCTCCTGGGGCCTCGGCCCCGATGGCGGCGACAGCCCGATCAAGGGCACGGATTTCGCCGTGCTCAGCGACGGCCGCATCCGCAGCATCACCGGGTTCCTCGACCAAGTGCCGGCGGCAGCGTAGGAACTTGTGATCCTCATCGTGAGGTCTGACAGAAGTACGGGGTGGACTACGTCTTCACCTAGCCCACCCTAGAAAGCCGAAATTTTTCGGGAACCTGTTCTCCCCTGCCACATCCAACCCCAATACCCCGTTATTGATGGACATCATGCGCCAGGCCCACATACCGCAAATCGCGACCGTCGAATCCAGCGATGCCGAGCTGGTGCGGCGGGCGTTGGCCCGCGACGAGGCGGCGGTCCGCGCCATCATGCAGGCGAATAACCGCAGGCTCTATCGCCTTGCCCGCGGCCTGCTACGCAACGACGGCGAGGCCGAGGATGTGGTGCAGGAAGCCTACGTCCGCGCCTTCACGCATCTGGAAAGCTTTCGCGGCGATTCCAGCCTGTCGACATGGCTGTCGCGGATCGCGATGAACGAGGCGCTGGGCCGGCTACGCCGCCGTCGGCCCGCCGTGGAATTGGACTCCTTGCCGCAAGGCGCGCTCGAAGCCGAAATCATCCAGTTTCCCCTCTCCGCCGCCACCGATCCGGAAAAATCCATGGCCCAGCGTGAAATTCAAGCCGTCGTCGAGCACGCCATCGATGCGGCGTTCCGTCTCGTCTTCATCACCCGCGTGATCGAGGGCATGAATGTCGAAGAGACCGCCGAGATTCTCTCGCTCAAGCCCGAGACGGTGAAGAGCCGGCTGCACCGCGCCCGCACGATGCTGCGCGACATCGTCGAGAAGAAAATTGGTCCCGTGGTGATGGAAGCCTTTCCCTTTGCCGGCAAGCGCTGCGAACGGCTGACGGACGTGGTGCTGAAGCGGCTGGGATTCGATTAACTTTTTCCGGGAACCTCTATACTCCACGACCATCCAACTCCTGTGAACCAACAACGCGCGGCCCCCACGCCGCGCCACAGGAGTGTCAAACCATGTTCGTTCGATTGAGCGCGGCCATCGCCGCATTGAGTATCCTGGGCAGCGCCGCGCTGGCGCAAGGCGCGAAGCCCACCGATCCGCAGATCGCGCATATCGCCTACACCGCGGGCGTCATCGACATTGCCGCCGCCAGGCAGGCGATCGAAAAAGCCGGCAACAAGGACGTCAAGGCGTTCGCGCAGGACATGGTGCGCGACCATGAGGCCGTGAACAAGCAGGCGCTCGACCTCGTCAAGAAGCTGAAGGTGACGCCGGAAGACAACGACACCAGCAAGGCGCTGTCCAAGCAGGCCACCGAGAAGCTCGCCGAACTCGCCAAGCTGAAAGGCGCCGACTACGACAAGGCCTATGTCGCCAACGAGGTCGCCTACCACAAGGCCGTCAACGGCGCGCTGGAGACACAGTTGATCCCGTCGGCCAGCAATGCCGAGCTGAAGAGCCTGCTGCAGACCGGCCTGAAGATTTTTCAGGGCCACCAGCAGCACGCCGAACACGTCGCCGCCAAGCTGAAGTAGGGAGCCCGCCATGCGTCCGGGATGCTATCTGCTTGCGATGGCCGCCCTGCTGTTCGGCATGATAGCCGTCCCGGCGCAAGCGGCGACAATTCAAATCACGATGCAGGATATGGTGTTCGCGCCATCAGAGGTTTCAGCCAAGGTCGGCGATACCATCGAATGGATCAACAAGGACGTGTTCGTGCATACCGCGACCGCGCGCAACGGCGATTTCGACGTGAACATCGCGCCGAAGAAAACCGCGACGTCCGTCTTGAAGAAGGCCGGCAGCGTCGAATACTACTGCCGCTATCATCCCAACATGAAGGCGGTGCTGACGATTGCGCCGTAGTGGCGTCCACTTTTGCGACGGCGAAGCGGCTCAGGCCGCCCGCACCGAGCTTAGGAACTTGCCGACCTCGCGCTTGAGCCGGTCGCTTTCGCCGGACAGTGACTTTGCCGCGCCGAGCACCTGCGCCGAGGCGGATCCGGTTTCGCTGGCGCCACGCTGCACGTCGGCGATGTTGGAAGAAACCTGCTGCGTGCCGTGCGCGGCCTGCTGCACGTTGCGGGAAATTTCCTGGGTCGCAGCACCCTGCTCCTCGACGGCGGCGGCGATCGTGGAGGCGATCTCCGACATCCGTCCGATAGTATCGCCGATCTCCTTGATGGCGCCGACCGATTCCTGGGTCGCTGCCTGGATGCCCGATATCTGCTGGCTGATCTCGCCGGTCGCCTTCGCCGTCTGTTCGGCCAGCGCCTTCACTTCGGACGCCACCACCGCAAAGCCGCGCCCGGCCTCGCCGGCCCGCGCCGCCTCGATGGTGGCATTGAGCGCCAGCAGGTTGGTCTGGCCGGCGATGGTGTTGATCAACTCCACCACGTCGCCGATCCGCGCAGCGGCCTTGGCGAGTTCGGCGACGCGGTCGTTGGTCTTCTGCGCCTGCTCCACCGCTTCACCGGCGATCCGCGCCGAGCCCTGCACCTGCCGGCTGATTTCGTTGACCGAGGAGGCCATCTCTTCGGTGGCGGACGCGACCGACTGTACATTGGTGGAGGCTTCTTCAGATGCCCCCGCAACCGCAGTGGCGAGTTCCTCCGAACGTTCCGCGGTCGCCGTCAATGTGCCGGCGGAGGCTTCCAGTTCGCTCGAGGCCTGCGACACGATCTCGACGATCTGGCCGATCATCGCCTCGAAATCGCTGGTGATCCGATCGACGCGCTGGCCGCGCTGGATCTTGGCATCCGCTTCGAGCGCAGCGGCCTCGTCGGCGGCCTTCTTGGCGATCAGGGCGTCCTTGAAAACCTGCAGCGAGCCCGCCATGGCGCCGATTTCATCGGCACGCTCGGCAGTCGGGATGGTGACGTCATGCTTGCCGGCGGCGAGATCGCCGACCGCGCCGGTCAAGGTCGCCAGCGGCGTGATCACGCGCCGGCGCAGCATCACGGTGACGCCGGCGAGCACACCGAGTAGCGCCAGGACGGCAAGGCCGGCCACCACCAACATGGTCAGCGCCGCGTCGCGCGCGGCGCCCGCGCGCTCTCCTGCTTCCGCCAGCGCCGCATCGCGCACGGAGAAGAAGGCCTGCACCGCCGGCACGATCGTGCTGGCGAGTTGATCGGAGCCGATCGCGTATTTGCCGTCAGCACGCCCGGCCGCCATTTCCTTTTCAAGCCATGGCGCGGCCTTTCCGAAATAGGCCTCGACCGCATCGTTCATCGCTTTCGCAAGACGCGGCGGGCTGCCGATCTGATCCACGCCGGCCTCGATCCGTTCGCGGTCGAGGTCGACGCGACCCTGGGCACGGTCCATGCTGGATATTTCATTAGCCGTCACGGGGCGGCGGGTGCTGATCGCCAGCGATACCGAGGCAGCCCGGCCGCCGGCCGAGATCCGCAGATCCTGCGAGGTGCGCGCCACATTCAACAGCGCCGTCAACGAGGCGTCGGCCATCGCGACCTGATTTTCAAGGCGGTTCAACAGCGGTTCGAGAATCCCGACCACCGCGGCAATGCCCGGCAGGAAGCCCTTGATCGCGGCTTGATCGCGCGCGCTCATCGGCAAGCCCATCGCACGATCGCTCGCCGTGCGAACCTCGGCCAGTTTGGCTGCCGCCTGGTTGAGGCCCTGGACGATAACAGCGCCATCGCCGAGCGCGCCAACCGCGGCCCGCGCCTTTGCGAATGCGGCATCCGCGGTCTGCACCGCCTTTGCCGCCACATCGAGCTGGGCCTGCGTCGCGGCGCCTTCCTGAAACAACGGACCGACATAAGGCGCGCGGTAGCCGGCAACCTGCTGGCCAACCGCCAGCACCGTGCCGTAAGCCTCCACCGCCTTGATCGCCTCGCTCTTGCTGGCAAAGGTCCGGTACTGCGGGACCAACACCCCGGCGCCAAGGATGATCGCCAGGACCGTCACCGAAAGCATCGACACCGCAAAGAGACGACCGATTCGCATGTTGTGATTCCGCTGCGTGAGGGAGCGGGCAACGTAGGCGGAACTCGGCTAAGGCAGCCTTAATGCAGGCTTTAATGCGGGACGGTAGAACTACGGGGCTGCGCTCGGCTCTGCGCCGTCACGACCGCAATGCCATCACCAGCCGCACCGCGACCGCCGCCTGCCAGACCGGATAGAGCACCGAGATCTGATCGAGGCCAAGCGCATTGTCGAGCGCGAGCAGCGTGCCGGCGAGCGTCCCCGTGATCAGCATCGGCCACCATGCGGCGGCGTTGCGCGGCCCCGCCGGCAGCAGACAGTTTCCAAGCGCCATCACTGCCGTTCCAACGAGGCCGCCCGTCAATCCGGCGAGCAGATAGCGCATGACCGCGGCAGCGCCCGTGGTCTGTCCCTCGATAAAGATGGCTGCGTTCACCGCGCAGACGAACGCGACCATCGTTATGATCGCCGCAAGCCCCGTCGCCCAAAGCGGATTGGCGCTGAAGCGCCGCACCAGAATGAAGACGAGCACGGCGAACGGCACCGCGATCGCCGAAATGCGAAGCTGGCCGGGCAAGCCGACGACATGGTCGATCAACGCCGGCAACAGCGGCGTGAGGATGCCGGAGATGAGGCCGCCTGCGGCGACCATCAGCAGATTGTTGCGGGAGGTGTCAGCGGAAGCGATCGCCTGGGTCAACGCGCCCTCCTCTTTTGCGACACGCCTCATGCCTAGCACGGCAGACACGGAAATTGAAGGCAACGCGCGAGGAGTGCGGAGCGAGCCGGGCTACAAATAAAAGCCGCGCCAACCCGAAGGTTGACGCGGCGATGGCCGTTCTGTTGCCAGGTGGACCAACCCCGAACAGGTTACGCCGCGAGGCGCACTTCGTTCAATGCAACGTTATCGTTTGCATTTAGGTTTTTGACCCGATAACGGCGGTATCATGCCGAGCACAATTCAGAGTTTCTTTGCGACCATCGATCCTGGTTCGCCCCCGCCCTAGCAGCCCTGGGATTCGGCCTTCCGGCAGAATCGATCTCACCGAGATGAGACCTTTAAGCTCAAGCTGCTAAGGTGGAGGCGCCGGGTACTGCCCCCGGGTCTGCCCGCAGTCCACTCTAAGGTTCAGCGCCATCGTCTTGCGACGAAGCGACCCTACGCGCGATCGCCGCCGAAAGATAGGCCGGTGTTGCCCGCAATCGGCGGTCGAGCCGGCCGCCTGAAGCGTTACAATCCACCCTTCGGCACAAAGAAGCAGAGCTCCATTCCCGTGTGCCTGTTGATGAACAGCACGGGCAGATGGTCCGGCGTATCCTCTTCCTTGATGATGTCGGGCGGGACGGTTCTCCACTGTCCGTCCTTCAGGTACTGCCACTGGTCTGAGCGATCTTCAGCCACCCTGAAGCGGGTTTTGAATACATCGCCGTTGTCGCAGCACGACTTCCAGGGAACACCGAGCCGCTGCCGTGCGGCCGGGTTCATTTCCTGCGCGTTGAACCACTCGTGGTGCGGCATCGACGGATCGTGAGCGTCAACACGAAAGCTCACCAGGAGAAGAATGCCGAACATCGTTAGCACGCGACCGAACGCTTTCATGGCAGCCTCCATTGTGGACTGTCATCAATTCGCGAATCACACGAACTCTCCGGCAACTAAGGAGGCCAGATTCCAAAAAAATTGGGAGCCCCTTTTCTGGGCGACCAGCATTTTAGACGAGACTGTTGCTCTCCTGTTCGTGCGGAACGCAGTCGAAGGTCCTGCCAGTGCAGCGAAGAAGCTCTCGGCCTTCTTCGTCAGCGCACCGGTTTACCATCAAGCGAATGACCCAACCGTAGTAACACGGGGAAGTCTGAAATGCGGACGGCGCTCTTCGTCGCAATCACGCTTACAATTTGCGATTGGCGCGGCGCGGTTCTGCAGCAGACGACGGTCGAACCCGATGCAGGGATGCACCATGGAGTGGAGCGGGCGAAGGGAATCGAACCCTCGTATGCAGCTTGGGAAGCTGCCGTTCTACCATTGAACTACGCCCGCGGAAGGCTCTTTAGTTTTGAGCATAATATCCGCGCAAACGCTACCGTGTTTGTCGCGAGGGAAAACCGGCATCCGCTTTTCCGGATTATACTCGGCCCACAATTAGCCGACCTCGCGCCATCCGCCAAGGTGTTCCATCGCTCTCCCCGCCTCACCGTTAACATCCCAAAATTCCAGATGCGCTTCGCCGCGCCGGTGCTGCGATCGGTTCGGCGTCCGGTGGCGTATGATGGGAGCATTGATGCCGGTTGCGCCGCCGCGCGCGCATCCCTAAATCTGCGGGATGACGGCGACCAGGCTTCTCGAACGCAAATCCATTTCCGTTTCCGACTTTCGCTGCACCGCGGGCCCCGGCGACAAGCCGTTTGCGGAGCAGCATCGCCACCACTCGATTTCCTATGTGCGCAAGGGCAGTTTCGGCCTGCATTGCCGCGGCAAGTTCAGCGAACTGGTGGCGGGATCGGTGCTGATCGGCCATCCCGGCGACGAATATACCTGCACTCACGAGCACGTCTGCGGCGACGAGTGCCTGTCGTTCTTCCTCGCGCCCGAACTGGTGGACGCGATCGGCGACAGCCAGATCCCCTGGCAGATCGGCTCCGCGCCGCCATTGCCGGAACTGGTGGTGCTGGGCGAACTTGCGCAATCGGCAGCAGATGGCAGCAGCGATATCGGCCTCGACGAGATCGGCCAGGTGCTGGCGAGCCGCTTTGTCGAGGTGGTTTCCGGCAAGGCGCGCAAACAGGGCCCTGATGCCGCGCGCGACCGCCGCCGTGCGGTGGAGACCGCGCTGTGGATCGATGCCAACTCGCATCGGCCAATCACCCTGGAAGACGCCGCCGATCAGGCCGGGATCAGCCCATTCCATTTCCTGCGGCTGTTCTCGGATGTGCTCGGCGTAACGCCCCACCAGTATCTGCTGCGCTCGCGGCTGCGCCATGCGGCGCGGCGGCTGGCCGACGACGACAGCCCGGTCACCGATATCGCCTATGATGTCGGCTTTGCCGACCTGTCCAATTTCGTGCGCACGTTTGGCCGCGCTGCCGGCGCCTCGCCACTGAAATTCCGTCAGGCCTCGCGCGGCGACCGCAAGATTTTCCAAGAACGGCTGGCCCTCCATTAGCTAGGCTTTCTCCGGGACGCGCGACATCGCGCGCTTTTGACTGGAGAAACTCATGTACGACCACATCGGATTACGCGTCGGAAATCTCGACGACAGTGTGCGCTTCTATACGGCAGCGCTTGCGCCGCTCGGCTTCGTGCTGTGCTCACGCGACGATTCCGGCGCGGGCTTTGGCCCCAAGGGTGCGCCAGCGCTCTGGCTGCATCTGCACAAGGGATCGGCCGGCTCGGCGGTGCATGTCGCGTTCGGCGCCAAGAATCATGCGGCGATCCAGAAATTCCACGCTGATGGCCTGAAGGCCGGCGGCCGCGACAATGGTGGCGCTGGGCCGCGGGCGGACTACAGCCCGACCTATTACGCGGCATTTTTGATCGACCCCGACGGCAACAATGTCGAGGCGGTTTGCCCGTAGCGCGGCGCTCTCTCCGCGCGCACAGCCGTCATCCTGAGGAGCGCGCTGTGCGCGCGTCTCAAGGATGGCCGCGAGCATCGCGGCCCCCATCCTTCGAGGCTCGCAAGAGCTCGCACCTCAGGATGACGAACACTTAAAAGGAAAACACATGGCTTCCATCCAAAAAGAAATCCTCATCGATGCCTCCCCCGATCATGTCTGGGACGCCTTGCGCGATTTCGGCGCACTGCATACGCGGCTGGTGCCGGACTTCGTCACCGACACCAGGCTCGACGGCGACGCGCGCATCGTTACGTTTTCGAACGGCACGGTGGCGCGCGAGATCCTGGTCGATTGCGACGACGCGAAGCGGCGGCTGGCCTATGCCATCGTCAGCGAACGCATCAGGCAGCACAGCGCTTCCGCGCAGGTGTTCGCCGAGAGCGACGGGCGCACCCGCTTCGTCTGGATCGCCGACGTGCTGCCGAACGAGATCGCACCCTATATGGATGCGCAGATGGATCTGGGCCTGCGCGCCATGCAGAAGGCCTTGGGCCGCAGCGCCGCATGACCTCAGCGCGTCTCGACGCGCTCGGCGCGGACGGCCCCTCGGCCGGCGCGCCGAAAAGATGAATCTCTACGGCCGCTTCGCCGGCCAGAGACGCGTGATCTTTCGCACAGATTGGTTCCCTGCCCGCTCCTAGCCTCGGCGCGTGCGTCCGAATGGCGCCGCGCCCGCGGCCGCCCGCGCATGAGGAGTTCGAACCATGACTGGATCTGACAAGATAGTCTGTCAGGCGGCGGCCGCGCTGCTTTTGCTGTTCACCCTGACCGCGACGCCGGCCAAGGCGCAATTCGCCGGCGGAGGCGGCGGCGGAGACATGATGACGCAGATGGCGCCGATGCTCGAAATGATGAAGGCGAAGATGGGCAAGCGCCGCTTCGCCGCGATGATGCAGACCATGGGCCCGATGATGAGCCGCATGATGGAAGGCGGCGGCGGTGGCCTCGGTGGTGGTCTTGGCGGCATGATGGGCGGCGGCGGAATTCCAACCGGCTTCGGCGGCGGTTATGTGCCCGAGGGTTACGGCGTCAGCACCGGTGGCATGAACATCGGCGGCTTTGGCGGCGGCGAACTGATGAGCATGGTCCCGCAACTGATGCGCATGGTCAATGTCGGCGGCGGCCGTCACGGCCGGCGACGCGCGCGGCGCTGACCGTTTCAGTCGACGCGGTTCTCTCAGACCGTGCGCGCGTCTCGAAGGGCGAAGGCCCCGCTCGCACTTCAGGATGACGGGGCGAGAGTCACGACAGCGCCGGCTTCACCACGGGCACAGGCTGCTTCGGCCCCCAGCGGGTCAGCATCACGCTGATGCATGACAGCACGCCGAGCAACACCATGGAGGCCGCCGCCAGCTTGAAGAAGTCCTGTGCGGTCGCATTGTGCGTCGACAGCCACCAGCCACCGGTGCCGATGAACAACAGTCGCGCGGTCTGCGCCAGCACCGGGCCGATCATCTTGGCCGCGCCTTGCGATGAAAAATAGCATGTCGTGGCAAGGCCGATGAAAGCATACATCGGCGCCGCCGTGGACAGATACTGTCGGCTGGCGGCCCGCACGCTCGCATCATCGGTGAAAAGGTTGACCCAGATGTCGGGGAATACAGCAATGATGCTCGCGACCGCGCCGACCGAGACGAAGGCCACGAGGCCCGCCGTCCAGGCGATCTTGCGGGCCCGCGCGATACGCTCGGCGCCAACGGCCATGCCGACCATCGGCACCGTGGCGATGCCAACCGCAAATGAGATCGAGGTCAGCATGAATTCGAGCCGCGCGCCGATGCCGTAACCGGCGAGGATTTCGGTTCCGAAACCAGCCAGCATGTGGGTGAAGATGCTGATGGTCAAAACCGACTGCAGCGGCGAGAAGCAGGAGATGATGCCGACCTTCAGGATGTCGATGAACATCGGCATGCGAATCCGAAGGCCGCGAATTTTGGGAACGACGCGCGCGCGACCCGAAAACAAATACCAGGACATCACGGAGATGCTGATCAGATAGGCAGTCAGCGAACCCGCCGCGACACCGCGCATGCCGAATTGCGGGATCGGGCCGAGGCCCAGGCCCAGCGTGCCGCCGAGGATGATCTGGCAGACGGCCGACGAGAGCATCATGAGCGACGGCAGCTTCATGTTGCCGGTGCCACGCAAAATGCCCGACATCGTGTTCATCAGCCAGGGCACCACCGCGCCGCCGAAGAATATTTGCGTATAGGCCACCGCCTGCGTCAGCACGTTGCCGCGGCCGCCGAGCAGTTCGAGCAGCGCGGGGCCGAAGATCAGCATGCCGAGCATGAAGGTCAGGCCGAAGCAGAAGCCGATCAGGAGCGCATGCGCGGCCAGCGTCGAGGCACGGTCGATATCGCCGGCGCCGAGCGCGCGCGCGATCGCCGAGGCCACGCCGCCGCCCATGGCGCCGCCCGACATGGTCATGGTCAGGATCACGGTCGGAAACACCAGCGCCATCGCGGCCAGCGATTCCACGCCCAGGCGGCCGATATAGGAGGTCTCCGCGATCACGACGCAGGTGCCGGCGGTCAGCGCGATCACATTCGGCCAGGCCAGCCACAGCAGTGTGCGCAGGATCGGGCCGTCGAGCAGCGCGTTCTTCACCGGCGCCGCCGGTGGCGGAAGCGGGCGCTCCTTCTCGTCGACGGGAATTTCGGCAACGCCGATATCTGACATTTCTGCTCCCCGCGCGCGGGCTTAGGTAGCCGCGGCGCGCGCTTTCCTAGCATGGCGGGGGGCGATTCCACGTGCACCGGGCGCAATGGGGGCCTGCGGGATTGCGCGGCAGGGTCTCGCTTGCCCCTCCATCAGAGCGCGAACCGCGCCTCAACAGCCATTTCACGGGAAATTCATGCCCCAACCTGCCGCCGCCGGAACATTCGTGGATCCCGACGGTCGATATCGCGGCGTCAAGCTTACGGCTGGCCGTATAGCTATTACGGCGATCACGTCGACACGCGGGTCGAGCCGCTGCAGCCCGACATCGTTCAGAAAGCGATCGCGTCGGATTATGCGCTCGGCGCGCATAGGGCTTCGCGGGGCCTCACCTTCAACACCGGCAAGCTGTTTCCGCCCGCGATGAAGGACGGCGCCTTCATCGGCCAGCACGGCTCGTGGAATCGCAAGCCGCGCGCGGGCTGGCGCGTGACGGTGAGACTACACCCGGAAATGCTTGCTTAGCTTCAAGCCCTGCGCCTGATAATTCGAGCCGATGCGCTGGCCGTACATGGCGTCGGGCCGCGACAGCATTTTCTCGTAGACCAGGCGACCGACGATCTGGCCATGCTCGAGGATGAACGGCACCTCGCGCGAGCGCACTTCGAGCACGGCGCGCGAGCCCTGCCCGCCGGCGCCGGCATAGCCGAAGCCGGGATCGAAAAATCCCGCATAGTGCACGCGGAATTCGCCGACCAGCGGATCGAACGGCACCATCTCGGCGGCGTAATCCGGCGGCACCTGCACGGCTTCCTTGGAGGCCAGGATATAGAATTCACCGGGATCGAGAATGAGGCTGCCGTCGGGACGTGCCGGGATCGGCTCCCAGAATTCATCGACGGCGTAACCGCCACGGCGGTCGATATCGACCACGCCGGTGTGGCGCTTGGCGCGGTAGCCGACGAAGCCTGATGTATTCTTGCCGGACAGATCGACGGACAGCGCCACGCCGTTCGCAAGATCCGCGTCGTCGATATCGACCAGCCGCTCGGCGCCGTGCAGCGCGTCGAGTTCGTCGGCATTGAGGATGGCATCGCCGGTGCGGAAGCGCACCTGGCTGAGCCGCGAGCCCTCGCGCAACAGCACCGGAAACGTCTTCGGGCTGATCTCGGCATAGAGCGGACCGTGATAGCCCGCGCCGATCATGTCGAAGCGGCGGGTGCCGTCGGCGATCACGCGGGTGAAGACATCGAGCCGGCCGGTGGAGCTCTTCGGATTGGCCGCAGCTATGATCGACGGCGGCAGCGCGAGGCTCTCCAGCAGCGGCACGATGTAGACGCAGTTGGTCTCCAGCACCGCGCCGTCGGAGAGGTCGATCTCGTGCAGCTTCAACTCGTCGATGCGCTCGGCAACCGTGGCGCCGGGGCCGGGCAGGAAACTCGCGCGCACCCGGTAGGCGATGTCGCCCAGCCGCAGATCGAGGCTCGCCGGCTGGATCTGGCTTTCGACGAAGGGATATTCCGGCAGGATCAGGCCCGCATCCGCCATCGCCGCGATCATGCGGTCGGGCAGAATTCCGTTGGCGTCGGGCGGAAGCGTGAACGGCACGGCGCGATCCTCAATACGGCCCAAATAGCATCCAAACCTCTTAAATATGGGCTTTTAGGGGTTATCCGATGGCCGCCTTGACGGGAAGGGCGGGAGGTAATATCAGCATGACTTATCCCGTGGTGATTTGAGCCGGCCGGCTTGCAGCCACGTTAAATAAGTCGCTAAACAGGCCGGGGACACGTGTGATCCCGGCCTGTGGAAATTTTTCCAGGCCGGTTTTTTGTGACCATTTCTAGGGTGGTCACGACGGAGGTCACATGTCTGAGACTGGTTCTACCAAGCGCTATCGTCCCGAAACCCGCCTTGTCCATGGCGGCACGCTGCGCTCGCAATTCGGCGAGACATCGGAGGCGCTATTCCTCACCCAAGGCTACGTCTACGACAGCGCGGAGCAGTGCGAGGCCCGGTTCAAGGGCCAGGAGCCCGGCTTTATCTATTCGCGCTATTCCAATCCGACGATTGAGATGTTCGAGCGCCGCATGATCGAACTCGAGGGCGCGGAAGCCGCGCGCTCGACCGCGACCGGCATGGCCGCGGTAACGACCGCAATCCTCGCACCGCTGCGGGCCGGCGACCACGTGGTCGCTTCGAAAGCCCTGTTCGGCTCGTGCCTTTACGTGGTGCAGGATCTGTTGCCGCGCTACGGCATCGAGACGACGCTGGTCGACGGTCTTGATCTCGACCAGTGGCAGCGCGCGTTGCGGCCGAACACAAAATCCTTCTTCCTGGAGAGCCCGACCAATCCGACGCTCGACGTGCTCGACATCCCGGCGATTGCCGAGATCGCGCACAGTGGCGGCGCACGGCTGATCGTCGACAACGTCTTCGCCACGCCGATCTGGCAGAGCCCGCTTTCGCTCGGCGCCGACGTCGTGGTCTACTCCGCAACCAAGCATATCGACGGCCAGGGCCGCTGCCTGGGCGGCATCATCCTGTCGTCGGAAGCTTTCATCGCCGAGCACATCCACAACTTCATGCGCCAGACCGGGCCGTCGCTCTCGCCGTTCAACGCCTGGGCCCTGCTCAAGGGCCTGGAGACGCTTGGCGTGCGCGTGCGCGCGCAGACCGAGACGGCGGGCAAGATCGCCGACGTGCTCGCGGCGCACCCGAAGATTTCGCGGCTGGTCTATCCCGGCCGCGCCGATCATCCGCAGGCGGCGCTGGTGAAGAAGCAGATGCGCGCCGGCTCGACGCTGGTCGGCTTCGAGGTCAAGGGCGGCAAGGCGGCCGCGTTCCGCTGCCTCAACGCGTTGCGGATCGCCCGCATCTCCAACAATCTCGGCGATGCCAAGAGTCTCGTCACCCATCCGGCCACCACGACGCATCAGCGGCTGACGCCGGAGGCGCGCGCCGAGCTCGGCATCAGCGAAGGCTTCATTCGCTTCTCGGCCGGGCTCGAGCATGCCGATGATCTGATCGAGGATCTTGCGGCGGCGCTGGAGAAGGCGTGAGGCAGCGCTCGTAGCCACACAACAGTTGTCGTCCCTGCGTTCGCATGCGTTCGCAGGGACGACGGCGTAGATTGTAGCTCAACTCACATCGGCCGGTACGCCCGCACGTCCGACGGCACGTTGATGCCGAGCTTGATCTGGCCGACCGACTTGATGATGTCGTCGCCGAGCAGTTGGGCGAAGCAGGCGTAGCCCCAGTCGCTCATGTGCAGGCCGTCGGGGATCACGAAGTTCTCGATCGGGATCGCCTGCTTCTCGTGCCAGTCTTTCATGACAGCGAAGCGCGGGAAGAGGCCGACCTTGCGAAGCTGGGCGACCTTGCTGAGCAGCGTCATCATCTTGCCGGCGCCTTCCGCGTGCTCGTTGACCCGCGGCGAATATTGCGGGTCGATCAGCACGACGTCGGCGCCTACAGCCTGAATGCGCGAGATGCCGTCCTCGACGACCTTCGCGGTCTCGGCGGGATCGAGGTTGCGCAGCACGGCGTTGGTGCCGACCTGCCAGATCACCATATCCGGATGCACGTCGATGACTTCGGTCTGCAGCCGTTTCATCATCTCCGGCGCGTCCTCGCCGCCCTTGCCGCGATTGACGACGGTGATGTCGGCCGTCGGATATTTCCGGCGCAACTGCGCCGCCAGGCGGTTCGGATAATTGAATTCCGGCGAAGTCGAGCCGTAGCCCTGGGTCGACGACGAGCCGAAGGCTATGATCACGACCGGCTTGCCCGCCGCGAGCTTGCCGGCGACATGCGGCAGCGAACCCATGGATCTGGAGACGCCCTTCGGCGACTGGCAAGGCACACGGCTGAAGATATCGCCGGCCGACTTCGCGACCTCCTTTACCTTGTCGATGGTCTTGCCGGCGATGCCCTTCTGTGCCGCCGGATCAACGGCGGCGACATTGCGCACGCCTGTCGGCTTGGCTGCTTCATCCTTGCCTGCAGCAGACTCGGACTTCTTTTCAGATTCAGCCTTGTTTTCAGATTCAGCCTTGTTTTCAGATTCAGCCTTGGCCTTGTCGGACAGCGCCGCCTGCTGCGCGATCTGTTGCGGGGCCGCCTGGGCATGCAAGGGCAACGTCGAGGCAGGCATCAACAGCGCCAGGCTCGCGGCAAAAAAGACGGTCGGCAATGTCGACAAACAAAAAGGGCAGTGACGGCTCATTAACGCTAAGGTCCCTAGTTCTGCTGCGTCTGATCCAGACGGGCCGCATCGAGCACAAATTTCGACAGCGCGCGGCCGAGACATGCATGAACCCGTTTGGCCATATCGGTGCCATGAACGGTACTGAACAGGTCGAAATTTCCGGCGTCGTTCCAATGACGCATGATGGCGAAGCGGTCGAACAGCGGAACGTCGTGCTGCTGTGCCACCACACGCATATTATCTAGGTATGGCGGCGCAGAAATCATCGTCTCGGTGCGCGGGCTGTATTGCAGATTGATCAGAACCACATCGGCTCCCGCGTTTTGCAGCGCAACAACCCCGTCGCCGACGGCACCGCGAAAATCGTCGGGATCGACGGATCGCATAGCATCGACGGTTCCGGTCTGCCAGATGACCAAAGTAGGCTTTTTTGCTTCCACCAGCTTAACGAGGGCGGCGTCCGTCTCCTCCGCGGTTTTCCCGGGCTGTAGTTCTACGGATAGATTGATCGGGATCGAGGGCAGCTTCTCCTTCAGCGCGGCTTGCAATTGCGCGGGATAGGCGCTGTCGGCCGACGCGGCGATGGTCGAGGAACGGCTGCCTACCACGAGAATGGTCAGCGGCCGGCCGTTCTTGACGGCCTCGGAGACCTTCGGCAGCAGGCTTTCGGTGCTCAGGAGATAGGCCGGCACGTCGCAGGTCTGGGGGGCTTCCTCGGCACGCGCCAAACCGGCAGCCACAAGACCAGCGAGCAGGGACAGGGCTAGCACGGCGCCAGAATTGGGCCTCATACGCTCCCTCCGGCCAGATCGGCATTGCCGCCCGTGCGCTTGGTCCTGGACGCATCTTTGTCGGCCGAATGCTTGTACCACGAAATCACCCAGGCCACGCCCCACATGATGAGGATTCCGACCAGGCTGACCAGGGCGTGCGTGAAAGCACCCCCGCCAACTTCGGCCAGTATGAAGTGCCCTGCGAAGGCCAGGAAGACGCCGAGACAGAATATCTCAAGCGAATGCTGGCCGCACAGGATCAATGGTCGCAGCCAGCGCGATTTCAGCCCCGGCCAATCCCTGGGCAGGAAGCGCACGGTGAGTGCAGCCAGCGCCAGAAAATGGGCAAACCGCAGCACGTCCAGATCGGTCTTGGTGATCGGGTACATCCACTGTTCGAGCCGCTTCGGCATCAGGAAGCTGATCTGCGGGATGTGCCAGGTCAGCGTGACGAAGAATGCGAACGTGAGATAGGCAATGCAGATCCACATCGTCACCGGCGACGACAGGATCCGCGACATCCGGACGGCGCCGCCGAGTGCGCACCATGCGCCGAACACGAACAGCAACTGCCAGGCGAACGGGTTGAAGATCCAGAAGCCGCTCGGGTAGGCCGTCAGGTACCAGTCGAACTGCCAGCTCAGCGCGTACACCAGCACCGACAGACCGAGCGACACGTCCGGCCGCCACTTCATCAGCCACAGGATAACAGGCAGAAACAGCATCAGCACGATGTAGAGCGGCAGCACGTCCATGTTGACGGGACGGAAGCGCAACAGCAGCGCCTGGACGATGGTGACGTCAGGCTGCTTGAGAAAATCCATGATGCCCATTTCCTCGCTGTAGAGCGGGTTCTCGAAACGGGTGGCGACGTAGGAAATTTCGGCGAGGAAGATCGTGAACAGGAACACATGGGCGACGTAGATCTGCCAGACCCGGCGCATGATCCGCGCGGTCGCCACCACGAAGCCGGCCTGCAGCATCGCACGGCCGTAGACGAAGGCGGCAGTGTAGCCGGAAATGAAGATGAAGATTTCGGTGGCGTCGGAAAATCCGTAATTGCGGATCGTGAACCAGGTCAGGATATTGGCCGGCAGATGATCGACGAAGATCAGCCACAGCGCCATGCCGCGAAACAGGTCGAGCCGCAATTCGCGCTCGCCGGCCACCGGCAGCGTGATCGCCGGCGCGGCAGACGCCGCCGCCTTGCTATCGCTGAGAGGCGTTCCGGCAACTGGATCGGCAATGGACGACATCTGGCACCGTTAGTTTGGCTTTTACGCGTGCACTGCGGGGAAGGATAATATCGGCCTGCAACTTGCACACAAGATACGCAAACAGATACGGGGCCGGACCGCGCGGATGCGCTCTAGTCTGGAACTATGTTGAAACCGCGATCAAACAACCGGCAAACCCGACCGACCGGCGATTGTTCCCCCGGCATTCTTGGCTATGATACGGCACAGGATTGCCGAAAGCTTGCCCGCATGTACCGCGCCGTCACCCGCCAGATCGAAGTTACCGTCGAACCGAACTTCCTCCCGGAGCGCTCGTCGGTCGATCGCGGCCAGTATTTCTGGTCCTACACCATCGTCATCACCAATACCGGCGCCGAGACCGTGCAGCTCCGCACCCGGCACTGGATCATCACCGACGCCACCGGCCGCAAGGAGGAAGTCCGCGGCGAAGGCGTGGTCGGCGAGCAGCCCGTGCTCGCGCCGGGCGAGCGCTTCGAATACACCAGCGGCGTGCCGCTGCCGACCGCCTCGGGCTTCATGGCCGGTCGCTACCAGATGGTCAGCGCCAGCGGCGAGCGGTTCGAGATCGACGTGCCGACGTTCTCGCTGGATAGCCCGGATAACCGGCGGGTGTTGAACTGACGAGCGGCGACACTCTCTCCCCGTGTGAATGCAAGCAAAGCCGCGGAGAAATCCGCGGCTTTTCGGATGCGAACTCAAATCGCCCGGAGCGGATAGTCAGCCGGCGCGGCATAGTCGATGGGCCCTACGACGAAAACAAATTACGATTCCTCTCGCTATTCGCAGACGATCACTATATCGTCGATATCATCGCGCGCCCCTCGGCTGTTATCGGTGACTGAGAGCTTTGCGCTCCCGCCTAAACCCAAAGGCGGTCATATGCCAAATTCCAGATTTGATCTTCGTGAGTGGCTGGTACCCCCGGTCTTGATGCCGATCTTTCTTGTGCTGCTGGTCGCCGTTGCGATGGTTATCCAATGGTGACCCGGCGTCGTTCACGACAGAAAGAAATCCCATCGACGCTGGCTCGCGATCTGAGCGCCGGCGCGGTGGCCGCCCTGGACGAGGCTCGCGAGATGCCGCCGGGGGATGAGCGCACCGAGGCGATTCACAAAGCAACGGTCTTTAGAAATGCCGCGGAGATTCACCAACTTCTCGGTCGCAAGCGCGACGCACCGGACCTGTGATGAGAACGCTGGCGTGAGACGCGCCAAGCGAGTGACACGCAGGAGCAAGCAATCTATCGCTCGCATCCGGTGAATGCATTCCGCTGGCTGCGAGCCTATTCTGTTGGCGGCGACTTTATTGCGTCATTGTTGAGCCGATGGGGATCATTTGGACAGCGAGATGCTTGTCCCGGATGAACACCTATCCAGATCGATCGCCGTTCCCCGCGAGCTCCCTTATGGCGATACTTGATCATCCATGCATTCCAGCCATCGTTCTCATTGTCGAGGACGAGATGATGCTCCGCACGCGCGGTCGACATGGTGGAAGAGGCCGGATACACGCCACTCGAGGCGCTGGATGCCGCCGAAGCCGTCGCCATCCTGGAATCCCGATCCGACGTCGCGCTGATGTGCACCGATATCCAGATGCCCGGCCAAATGGACGGCGTCGGACTTGCACACGCCGTGCATGCGCGTTGGCCGAAGATCAGGATCATCGTGGTATCGGGGCAATTGAACCTGCCGCACCTCGATCTTCCTCCCCGCAGCAGGTTTTTCGGCAAGCCACTCGATGCCGGGGAAGTGATAGCTGAAATGCGCGACATGATCGGCTAAGCTTGAGACGCCAGTACTTTCACGCCGAATACGGCCTGAAGCGCGCGATTGCGGCCAAAACCGCCCCCCCCCCGAAGATCAGTGCGGTACCCAGTCTATGATGATACAATCGGCAATGTCTCAAGCCGATCTCCGGACGGAGCCGCGTCCCGCAAGTAGTTCAACACCATACCAGGACGATCTGGCGGCAGAAAATGTCAGCCTGCGGCTTCTGCTCGCGCAGGCCGAGATCAATGCGCAGAGTTTGCTTGCCACGGCCGGCATCGACGCCAGGGAGCGCGAGGCGTCCGACAAGTTGCAGAAGCTGATCCTCGAGGAACTGCACCACCGTATCAAGAATACGCTCGCGACCGTCGGCGCCATCGTCTCGCAGAGTTTGCGCGGCCTGTCAGGCGCCGAGCACGCACAGCAGGCTATCGAGGGCCGGCTGCTCGCCCTCGGACGCGCGCACGACCTCCTTTTGCAGGCAAGATGGAGCAGCGCGAACCTTGGCACGATCGTCCGCAGCGCCACCGAAGCCTTCGATAATCCCGACGAGCCGAAATTCTCGATTTCGGGACCCGATATCCGGATGACCTCCGGCGCCGTCATCGCCATCGCGATGACGCTCAACGAGCTTTGCACCAACACGACGAAGTTTGGCGCCCTGTCGGTCCCGCAAGGACGCGTCGACATCAAATGGACACTGGATCAACAGGCGCAGCGCCTGCATCTCACATGGACCGAAACGAACGGCGCGGCAGTCCGCCCGCCCCAAAAGCGCAGCTTCGGGACACGGCTGATCGAGACGCTCGGCAGACAACTCCGGGGCGACGTGCGGCTAACCTATGAGCCGACCGGGTTCGTCTACGCATTCGACGTCCCGATGGCTTCTCTGACTTCGGCGGCATGAGCCCCGGCATTGTGGGGTGGGCAAAGCGCAGCGTGCCCGCCGTCTATCCGCGACATGGCTGCTGATGGTGGGCACGCTGCGAAGCGATTTTCACGCCGGACGATCGTCCTACTCCTCCACGCCCGCTTCGTGCGGGGTGAACTGGTAGACCGAGGAGCAGAACTCGCAGGTCACCACCACCTTGTCGTCCTTGACCATCTCGGCGCGGTCTTTTGCGGCAAAACTTTTCAGCATCGACGACACCGCCTCGCGCGAGCAGGAGCATTGCGCGCGCAACGGCAGCGGCGTGAACACGCGCACGCCGCGCTCGTGGAAGAGGCGGTACAGCAGACGCTCGCCTGACAGATCGGGATCGATCAGCTCGACATCCTCGACGGTGCCGATCAGCGACTGGCCCTCGACCCAGGCATCATCCTCGGCAACGGCATGCGTCACCGCACCATCCGGCGCATCGCCGGGATGCAGGTCGGCCTGCCGCGCCCGCTCGGGCGCCTTCGGCAGGAATTGCAGCAGCATGCCGCCGGCGCGCCAGCGGTGCTTCGGACCGCTGCCATCGCCGCCGCGCCATTCCTCGCCGACCGCGAGCCGCACGCGGGTCGGAATCTGCTCGGAGCGCAGGAAATATTCATGCGCGGCGTCCTCGAGACTGCCGCCGTCGAGCGCCACCAGACCCTGGTAGCGGCTCATGTCCGCGCCCTGATCGATGGTCATCGCCAGATGGCCCTTGCCGAGCAGTTGCCCTGAAGCCTGGCCGTCCTTCAGCCGCTTCGCGTCGTAGCGCGCATAGGCGCGCAGGCGGTCGGGCGCCTGGAAATCGACGATCAGGAACGAGACCGGACCATCGGTCTGCGTCTGCAGGATGAAGCGGCCGTCGAATTTCAGCGCCGTGCCGAGCAGGGTCGCCAGCACGATCGCCTCGCCGAGCAGCTTGCCGACCGGGGTGGGGTAATCGTGCTTGGTCAGGATGTCATCGAGCGCGGGGCCGAGCCGGGTCAGCCGTCCCCGCAGATCGAGCGCATCGACCTCGAACGGCAGCACCGCGTCATCGACGGGAACGGACGAGGGCGCGCGAACGGGCGCCTCGGTCGTGATTTTCGTGTCGGGGGATTGTGAAACCATGGCGCTCTATCTGGGGTCGGTGGGGCCAAAGTGAAAGGGGGTTGGGAGGCGCGAAATATCTCCACGAGTTGTCCCTGCGAAAGCAGGACCGATAACCACAGGGAGTTCTGAGTAAGGCAAGGCATCAACCACTGCCTTCAATCATCAGGGCCGCGGCGTATGGGTCCCTGCTTTCGCATGCGAAGGCAGGGACGACGGAGAGGCCTACCCCACCGCTTCAAAGCACCAGGCCAATATGCCCTTTTGCGCGTGCAGGCGGTTTTCGGCTTCGTCGAACACCACCGATTGCGGGCCATCGATCACTTCATCGGTGACTTCCTCGCCGCGATGCGCGGGCAGGCAGTGCATGAAGATCGCATCCGGCTTTGCCAGCGACATCAGCTTCTCATTGACCTGATAGGGCTTGAGCACGTTGTGGCGGTGCTCGCCGTCCTTGTCGCCCATCGAGACCCAGGTATCGGTGACGACGCAGTCGACGCCGCGGACGGCGGCTTCGGGATCGTTGCCGAGCACGATGGGCGCCTGGGTCGCCTTGATCCAGTCCTTCATCGCCTTGTTCGGCGCGAGTTGCGGCGGGGTCGCGACGTTGAGCTGAAACTTGAAACGCTCCGCCGCGTGCGCCCACGACGCCAGCACGTTGTTGTCGTCGCCGGTCCAGGCCACGGTCTTGCCCTCGATCGGCCCGCGATGCTCCTCGAAGGTCATCAGGTCAGCCATCACCTGGCAGGGATGCGAGCGCCGCGTCAGCCCGTTGATCACAGGCACGGTGGCGTGTGCGGCCAGTTCCAAAAGCGCGTCGTGATTGAGGATGCGGATCATGATCGCATCGACATAGCGCGACAGCACGCGCGCGGTGTCGGCGATGGTCTCACCACGGCCGAGCTGCATCTCGGCGCCGGTCAGCATGATCGACTCGCCGCCGAGCTGGCGCATGCCGACGTCGAACGATACCCGCGTGCGGGTCGAGGGACGTTCGAAGATCATCGCCAGCGTCTTGCCTTCGAGCGGCTTCCTGCCTTTATCATGTGCCTTGAGCTTCGCCTTCATGTCGGCGCCCAGCGCCAACATGTTGCGCAACTCCTTGGGCGGCAATTCGTTGATGTCGAGGAAGTGACGGACGGATTTACTCATCATCCCGCCGCCTTCTTCAACTGTCCGGCCGACAGCGCGGCGCAGGCGCGCTCAAGCATCTGAACGGACTCGTCGATCTCCGCCTCGGTCACGATCAGCGGCGCCAGGAACCGCACGACATTGTCGCCAGCGCCGACGGTGAGCAATTTCTCGTTGCGCAACGCATTGACGAGATCGCCTGACGGCACCACGGCCTTGACGCCGACCAAAAGCCCCTCGCCGCGCACTTCCGAGAGCACGGCGGGATAGCGGTCGACCACGGATGCCAGTTTCTGCTTCAGCAGCAGCGACATCTTCTGCACGTGATCGAAGAAGCCGGGTTTGAGCATCACGTCGAGCACGGCGTTGGCCGCCGCGATCGCCAGCGGATTGCCGCCGAAGGTCGAACCGTGCGAGCCCGGCGTCATGCCGGAGGCGGCTTCGGCCGTGGCCAGCACCGCGCCGATCGGAAAACCGCCGCCGAGCGCCTTGGCCAGCGACATCACATCCGGCGTCACGCCGACGCGCTTGTAGGCGAAGAGATCGCCGGTGCGGCCCATGCCGGTCTGCACCTCGTCGAACGCCAGCAGCAGGCCGTGCTCGTCGCAGAGCTGGCGCAGCGCCTTGAAGAAGGATTGCGGTGCGGAGCGCACGCCGCCCTCGCCTTGCACCGGCTCGATCAGGATGCCCGCGGTGTGCGGCCCGATCGCCTTTTTCACTGCCTCGAGATCGCCATGCGGCACCTGGTCGAAACCGTCCAGCGGCGGGCCAAAGCCTTCGAGATATTTGGCGGAGCCGGTCGCGGCGAGCGTGCCAAGCGTGCGGCCGTGGAACGCGCCTTCGAAAGTGATGAGGCGGTAGCGCTCGGGATGGCCTTTGGAGAATTGATAGCGGCGCACGACTTTGATCACGCCTTCCATCGCTTCCGCGCCCGAATTGCAGAAGAACACCATGTCGGCAAAGCTCTGTTCGCAGAGCCGCGCGGCGAGCTTCTCGCCATCCGGGCTCTTGAACAGGTTCGACATGTGCCAGAGCTTCGTCGCCTGTTCCTGCAGCGCCTTGATCAGATGCGGATGGCAGTGACCCAGCGCATTGACCGCGACGCCCGAGGTGAAGTCGAGATAGCGCTCGCCGTTGGTGGCGGTCAGCCAGCAGCCCTCGCCGCTTTCGAAGCCGAGATCGACCCTGGCGAAGACGGGGAGCAGATGCGACGTGGCGCTATTGGTCATGGCAATCACTTGATGTTCGAGGCCTGTCTTCAAGACCTGCCGCGGAGCACATGCGTGCATTGGCGCGAGGGCGGCAACAGCCGGTCTTTCGAAACGAAACGTGCCGCCTCTTTGGGGCGGCACGTAAGAGGTATTCTATGTGGGCGCGGAGCGCTGTCAACACGCCATGGAACAGCCTTTCCTGCGATGCGAAATGCCTGAATCCGTAAGATTGCGGTGTGGTGGAAAACACGCACTGCAATGCCTAGATGATCGGAACATGTGGACGCGCAGCCCCGGACTCTTGCGCCAGAGTCCCGCCATATTGTAGCGTCTGGGCTGTCGGGTACGACATCTCGTGCGGCAGTTCTGATCCCAAGAGTCCATTTTGTGTAAGCGTACACGTTCGGGCGCGGTTTTCGCGCCCGGCGAGGGCTAAGGGATTCTGACCGCAGGGATATTTGAGATGAATGACGTCGCCAGCGCTGCCCCTGATTGGCCGGCGTGACGCGAAGGGAAGAATGCGATGACGGTATTGACCTGGTCCGACGATCGCGTCGAGCAGCTGAAGAAGCTCTGGGAAGCCGGATTATCGGCCAGCCAGATCGCCGCGGAACTCGGAAATGTGACGCGAAATGCAGTGATCGGCAAAGTGCACCGGCTCGGCCTATCCGGTCGCGCCAAGAGCCCCTCCTCGGCCGCCCCACGGCAGCGCAAGGCACGCCCGGCGCAGCAGATGATGCGGGTGTCGCGCCCGGTCTCGCGCGGCAACACCGCGCTGGCGCACGCCTTCGAAGTCGAGATGGAGCCGGATCCGATCGCCTTCGACAACGTGGTGCCGATGAGCCAGCGGCTGTCGCTGCTCGAACTGAACGAAGCCACCTGCCACTGGCCGGTCGGCGATCCCTCGAGCCCGGAATTCTTCTTCTGCGGCGGCAAGGCGCTCGCGGGCCTGCCCTATTGCGCGCATCACTCGCGGGTTGCGTATCAGCCAGCCGCCGACCGACGCAGGCAGCAGCCGAAGCCGACAAGGTAAGTTTACTCCCTCGCCCCGCTCTTGCGGGGAGAGGGTTGGGGTGAGGGGCTCTCTCCGCGGTCTCGATCTATCGATGGACCTGTACCCCCTCACCCGGATCGCAAGAGCGATCCGACCTCTCCCCGCAAGCGGGGCGAGGTAAGGAAGCTGCAACTTAGCAACCACAGTGAGAGAGTCCCGCGTTCGCACGGACGATGATGCGATGCGAACAGCAGTGAAGCGCTACGGCTCCACCTTCGCAAACCGGTCATCCAACGCATAGCCCGCGCCGCGCACGGTGCGGATCGGATCCTGCTCGCGGCCGGGATTGAGCAGTTTGCGCAGGCGGCCAATATGGACGTCGACGGTGCGCTCGTCGATATAGATGTCGCGGCCCCAGACGCTGTCGAGCAACTGCTCGCGGCTGAAGACGCGGCCGGGATGCTCGAGGAAAAATTCCAGCAGGCGATACTCGGTCGGACCGAGATCGATGGAGCGGCCCGAGCGCGCGACGCGGCGTTTCTCGCGATCGAGTTCGATGTCGCCATAGGTCAGCACGGTGGCGAGCCGCTCGGGGCTTGCCCGCCGCAGCAGGCCCTTCACCCGCGCCAGCAGTTCCGGCACCGAGAACGGTTTTACGATGTAATCATCGGCGCCGGTTGCGAGGCCCCGCACCCGCTCGCTCTCCTCGCCGCGCGCGGTGAGCATGATGATCGGCAATTGCTTGGTCTCCGGCCGCGCCCTCAAGCGTCGGCAGAGCTCGATGCCGGACAGCCCCGGCAGCATCCAGTCGAGCACGACGAGATCCGGCACGCGCTCCTTCAGCCGCGTATCCGCATCGTCGCCGCGGGCGACGGTTTCGACATCATAACCTTCGGCGTCGAGGTTGTAGCGCAACAGCGTGGTCAGCGCTTCCTCGTCCTCGACCACCATTATGCGCGCGCTCATTCTTGTATCCCTCAACTATTCGGTACGGTCGTGGCAAACGTCGTCATGTCGCCCTTCGGGCGCTTGTCGAGCATCTGCTGTCCCTCGATCATGTAGAACACGGTTTCGGCGATGTTGGTGGCATGATCGCCGATCCGCTCGATGTTTTTGGCACAGAACATCAAATGAATGCAGAACGAGATGTTGCGCGGGTCTTCCATCATATAGGTCAGCAACTCGCGGAACAGCGAGGTGCAGATGGCGTCGACCTCCTCGTCGCCCTTCCAGACCGCCATCGCCGCCGGCAGATCGTGCGCCGCATAGGCGTCCAGCACCGACTTGACCTGCGACTGCACCAGGTCGGTCATGTGCTCGAGGCCGCGTATCAGCTTGAGCGGCTGGAAATCATTCTCCAGCGCCGCGACGCGCTTGCCCATGTTCTTGGCGAGATCGCCGATCCGTTCCAGATCGGTGGCCACCCGCATGGCGCCGACGATTTCGCGCAGATCGATCGCCATCGGCTGGCGCCGCGCGATGGTCAGCACCGCGCGCTCCTCGATCAGATGCTGCAGCCGGTCGATCTCGACGTCGGAGGCGACGACGTGCTTGCCGAGCGCAATGTCGCGGCGGACCAGCGCGTCGACGGACTCTGTAATCATGCGCTCAGCCAGGCCGCCCATCTCGGCGACGAGACGGGTCAATTCCTGAAGGTCGCTGTCGAATGCCTTGGCGGTATGCTCGGAAGCCATCTGTTATCTCCTCAAATCATGATCCGACAGGAGTCGGATCATGATTTCATGTTCTCGTTTGAGCATGATCTCTTCGGAAAACCGGTTCCCACTTTTCCGGATCATGCTAGCCGAACCGGCCGGTGATGTAATCCTGGGTGCGTCGATCGCTCGGCGAGGTGAAAATCTTGTTGGTGTCGTCGAACTCGATCAGCTCGCCGAGATACATGAAGGCGGTCTTGTCGGAGACCCGGGCCGCCTGCTGCATGTTATGGGTGACGATGGCGATGGTGTAATCCTCCGCCAGCTCCTGAATCAATTCCTCGACCTTGGCGGTCGAGATCGGGTCCAGCGCCGAACAGGGCTCGTCGAACAGGATCACTTCAGGCCGCACCGCGACCGTACGCGCGATGCAGAGCCGTTGCTGCTGGCCGCCGGACAGCGACAGGCCAGAGGCATTCAGCTTGTCCTTGACCTCGTTCCACAGCGCGCCGCCGCGCAGAGCCTTCTCGACCCGGCCGTCCATCTCGGACTTGGAGATCTTCTCATAGAGGCGGATGCCGAAGGCGATGTTTTCGTAGATCGTCATCGGGAACGGCGTCGGCTTCTGGAACACCATGCCGACGCGGGCCCGCAGCAGATTGAGGTCGAGCTTGGGGTCGAGGATGTTGGTCTGGTCGAGCATCAATTGCCCGGTCGCCTTCTGGCCGGGATAGAGATCGTACATCCGGTTGAAGATCCGCAGCAGCGTGGACTTGCCGCAGCCGGACGGGCCGATGAAGGCGGTGACGCGGTTTGTGCCGAGCGTCAGGTTGATGTTCTTCAGCGCGTGGTGCTCGCCATAGTAGAAGTTCAGGCCGCGCGCGGTCACCTTGGGCGCGGCCTCGGGCAGCGCCACCTGCGGAACGGGCCCGGTCGCGGAACTCACGGATACGGAGAGATCGGTCATTTGGATGTCCTCTCGGCGCCGAGAATGCGTGCGCCAATATTCAGGGCCAATACGGTGAGCGTGATCAGCAGGGCCCCGCTCCAGGCGAGCTGCTTCCAGTAGACATAGGGGCTCTGCACGAAGTTGTTGATGGTGACGGGCAGGTTCGCCATCGTCTTGGTCAGGTTCAGGCTGAAGAACTGGTTGGAGAGCGCGGTGAACAGCAGCGGCGCGGTCTCGCCGGCGACGCGGGCGGTGGCCAGCAGCACGCCGGTAATCAGACCCGACCGGGCGGCGCGGTAGGCGATCCGCCGGATCACCAGCGAGCGCGGCAGGCCGAGCGCGGAGGCCGCCTCGCGCAGCGGATTGGGTACCAGCCCCAGCATGTCCTCGGTGGTGCGCACCACTACCGGGATCACGATCACGGCCAGCGCCAGACAGCCGGCGAAGGCCGAGAAGCCGCCCATCGGCACCACGATGGCGCCGTAGATGAACAGGCCGATGATGATCGACGGCGCGCTCAGCAGGATGTCGTTGATGAAGCGGATCACCGAGGTGAGCTTGTCGTGCTTGCCGTATTCGGCGAGATAGGTTCCGGCGAACAGGCCGAGCGGCGCGCCGATGCCCACCCCGATCACGGTCATGATGATCGAGCCGATGATGGCATTGCGCAGACCGCCATCGGTCGAACCCGGCGGCGGCGTGTCCTGGGTGAAGACGGCGAAGTTGATACCGGCAAGGCCGTTGTAGAACAGCGTGAACAGGATCAGCGCCAGCCAGGTCACGCCGAACAGCGCGGCGCCGACGCACAGCGCGCGGACGATGATGTCGAAGCGGCGGCGGGATACGTAAATCGGGTTCATGTCAATTCCCCGCCTTCTTTTCCAGCCGCATCAGCATCAGTCTTGCGGCAGCAAGAACGAAGAACGTCAGCACGAACAGCAGGAGGCCAAGCAGGATCAGGCCGGATTGATGCAGGCCGTCGCTCTCGGCGAATTCTGAAGCGATCGCGGCGGAGATCGTGGTGCCCGGCGCGAAGATCGAGGACTGGATCTTGAACGAATTGCCGATGATGAAGGTGACCGCCATGGTCTCGCCGAGGGCGCGGCCGAGCGCCAGCATGATGCCGCCGATCACGCCGACGCGGGTGTAGGGGATAACGACGTTGCGGACGACTTCCCAGGTGGTGCAGCCGACGCCATAGGCGGCTTCCTTCAGCACCGGCGGCACCGTCTTGAAAACGTCGACCGAGATCGAGGTGATGAAGGGCAGCACCATGATCGCCAGGATCAGCGCGGCGTTGAACAGGCTGAGATAGGATGGGGGACCGGCGAAGATCGTGCCCAGCACCGGGACGCCATCAAACACGCGGATCATGAAGGGCTGGAAGGTATTGGCCAGGAACGGCCCGAGCACGAAGAAGCCCCACATGCCGTAGATGATGGAGGGAATGCCGGCGAGCAGTTCGACCGCAAGCCCGATCGGGCGGCGCAGCCAAAGCGGGCAGATCTCGGTGAGGAACACGGCGATGCCGAGGCCGACGGGAATGGCGATCATCATCGCGATCCCGGAGGTGATCAGCGTGCCGTAGATCGGGCCGAGCGCACCCAGCACCGGCGGATCGGCCGACGGCGCCCAGCGCTGCGTCCACAGGAAGGCGAGGCCGTATTCCCGGATCGCGGGCCACGCGCCGACAATGAGCGAGATGATGATGCCGCCGAGGATGAGCAGAACCGAGATCGCGCAGGCGCGCGTGATCCAGTAGAAGGTGACGTCGCCGAGCTTGAACGCGCTGAGAGCCCTCGCGCGATCATAAGGTCCGGCAGCATCCATTACGTCGCTTTCGACCGTCATTTCTGCCACGCCAATCCCCTGTACTTATAGCCTAACCAAGCTGAATCCGCCGCACGGCTTTTGTCGCCGCGCATTGTTCTTGCCGCTCCCGTCGGGAGAGGAGGCGATCCAACCCGGACCCACCCGGGTTGGACCTTGTCGTTACAGAGTGGCTCAGCTCTTGATCTCGGCCATCCAGGTCTTCTCGATCAGCTTGACGACCGAGTCCGGCATCGGGATGTAGTCGAGTTCTTCGGCCATCTTGTCGCCCTTCTCGAACGACCATTTGAAGAACTTGATGGCCTCCTGGGACGCCGCCTTGTCGGTCGCATCCTTGTGCATCAGGATGAAGGTCGCCGCGGTGATTGGCCAAGAAGCCTCACCAGGCTGGTCGGTGAGGATCACGTAGTAGCCGGGGGCCTTGGCCCAGTCGGCGTTGGAGGCGGCCGCCTGGAACGCTGCGATGGTCGGCTGCACGGTCTTGCCGGCCTTGTTGATCAGCGCCGTATAGGTCAGCTTGTTCTGCTTGGCATAGGCATATTCGACGTAGCCGATGGCGTTCTTGGTCTGGCCGACATTGCCGGCAACGCCTTCGTTGCCCTTGGCGCCGACGCCGGTCGGCCACTCGACCGCGGTGCCGGAGCCGGCCTTGGCTTTCCATTCGGCGTTCGACTTCGAGAGGTAGTCGGTGAAGTTGAAGGTGGTGCCCGAACCGTCGGAACGACGCACCACGGTGATGGCGTCAGCCGGCAGCTTCAGCTTCGGATTGAGCTTTGCGATCGCGGCATCGTCCCACTTCTTGATCTTGCCGAGATAGATGTCGCCGAGCACTTCGCCCGACAGCACGAGTTCGCCCGGCTTGATGCCTTCGAGGTTCACGACCGGCACGATCGCGCCCATCACCATCGGCCACTGCACCAGGCCGTCCTTCTCGAGCGTCTCATGCTTGAGCGGCGCGTCGGTGGCGCCGAAGGTCACGGTCTTGGCCTGGATCTGCTTGATGCCGGCGCCGGAGCCGATCGACTGGTAGTTCAGGCCGTTACCGGTCTCTTTCTTGTAGGCGTCGGCCCACTTCGAATAGATCGGGAAGGGGAAGGTGGCGCCCGCGCCGGTAATGTCGGCAGCGAAGGCCGACGTCGAAGCGGCGACCAGGCCGGCAGCGACGATAGCTTTCATGAAATTCATGGTTGGTCTCCATCTGGTGAGCGAAGCGCCTGTTGCGCCCGATCGCGCTCACTCCCCGCTCATCTAGGAGCGGTCGATAGAGCTTTTACGAAGGTTCGATGACAGCTGGATGACATATCCAAGCAATTGAAATCGCTTGGATTTATTGCCAAGATGGGGTCTTGGTCTGGGGAAAACAGGCGGTGAAGACCGCGCCGTTTTTCGGCACGCTTTCGATCAAAAGCCGGCCGCGATGGCGGTTAAGAATATGTTTCACCAAGGATAAACCGAGGCCGGTTCCACCCTGCGCGCGACTATCGCCGACATCGACCCGATAGAAGCGCTCGGTCAGCCGCGGCAGGTGTTCCGGCGCGATGCCGGGGCCGAAATCCCGCACCATGATCCGGACTTCCGGCGCGCCCTCGCTGGATATCGCCTGGATCAGGGAGACGATCACCCGCCCGCCGGACGCGCCATATTTGAGCGCGTTCTCGATCAGGTTTTCGAACAGCCGCAGCAGTTCCTCGCGATCGCCCGCGATCGTCACCGGCGCTTCCGGCAGATCGATCTCGATTGCGACCTGGCGTTCCCCGGCCAGCGGCTCCAGCCCGTCGGCGACCTGGCGAATGATCGGCACGATATCGACGCAGGCGTCGGGCCGGACATGGGCCGACAATTCGACCCGCGACAGCGACAGCAGATCGTCGATCAGCCGCGCCATTCGCGTCGCCTGCGTATGCATGATCGACAGGAAGCGTTCGCGCGCCTTGGCGTCCTCCTTGGCCGGCCCCTGCAGCGTATCGATGAAGCCGGACAGCGCCGCCAGCGGCGTCCGCAGCTCGTGGCTGGCATTGGCGACGAAATCGGCGCGCATTTCCTCGACCCGCCGCAGCGGCGTCTGGTCGTGGAAAGTCATCAGCATGCATTTCTCGGTGCCGCCGAACAGCGTCGGCACCGGCACCGGCGTGATAATCAGTTCCATCCAGCGGTCGACCGGCACCTGGTCGAGATAGGTCGCCCGGCGCGGTTCGGTGGTCGCGATCGCCTCGCGCAGCGCAGTGATGATTTCGGGCGAGCGCAGCGCGAACTGGGCGAGCTCGTTCTTGCGCAAGGCGGGCGCGAGCTGGGCGGCGGCTGCGTTGAGATGCAGGACGCGGCCAGCACGGTCGAGCAGCACGGCCGGATCTGGCATGCCGGCAACGACGGCGCTGACAGCGGCGGATTCGACCGGGCTGACGGCGCGGACGTCGTCGCGAGAGGTCGCCACATGATGCAGCCGCCATGGCACCAGCGCCGCGGCGCCGATACAGACGAAAACCGCCAGGGCCCGCGCCAGCGAGAGATCAGCCAACAGCACGAGTGCGCAAAGCGCGAGGCCGGCGGCGAGCAGGATGATGGCCGAATGCCGCAACCGGTCCGGCCACGGCGCAAAGAAGGAGGCAGAGCTGGAATCGTCGATCGCCATGGCGCAGGCTTTCTTCCTCTATTCGTGAGGCGCCCGCCGCATCATCAGGTGCCCGTGTCGCCACGTTCGCGCACATAGACGGCGGCCTTATGCCTCGTCGGCTCGGCGTCGACCCCGGGCGCCAATTGGCGCAGGCGCTTCGATCGCGCGCCGATGATAAGCTCCCGAAGCGTCAGCAAGATTACAGATATGACAAAGGGCCCGATATAATAGAGCACGCGGAACAGCAGCATGCCGGCGAGCAGTTCCTCTCGGTCCATCTGCCACAGCCCGACCAGCATGGCGGCATCGAAAACGCCGAGCCCGCCCGGCGAATGGCTGGCAAACCCCAGCAGGGTGGACGAGACGAAGATGACAGCGACGACGACAAAGCCCAGATTGGGCTCGTCCGGCACCAGCACATACATCGCCAGCGCGCAGAACCCGAGATCGACGATGCCGATGGCGATCTGCAGCAGCGTCAGCGGCCCGCCCGGCAGCGTGACCGTCCACGGCCCGCGGCCGACGCCGCGCGGCTGAGCCCAGACCCAGGCCACATAGCCGACCAGTCCGAGAAGGATGCCGAACGCCGCCACGCGGTTGAACCAGATCGGAAGCTGATCGATCGAGGCGGCGGCCTCCGGGTGATAGGCGATGCCCAGCCCCAGCACGGCGGCATTGCCGAGCCAGAAGGTCAGCCCGGCGAGGAAACAGATCTTGGCGACGTCGATCGCGTTCAGCCCCCAGGCCGAATAGATTCGGTAGCGCACCGCGCCGCCGGTGAAGACGCTGGCGCCGACATTGTGTCCGATCGAATAGGAGGTGAAGGCGGCAAGCGCGTTGATACGGTAGGGAATGTGGCCCTGGCCGATCGCGCGGACCGCGAACCAGTCATAGAAGGTCAACGTGAAATAGCCCGCCGCCACGAACAGGGCCGCCAGCGCGATCTGGCGCGGCTCGGTGCTTTTGATGGCGTCGATCACCTCATCGGTGTCGATGCCGCGGAGCATATGATAGAGGACGTAGCACGCAACGGCGATCACCGTGATGCTGATCAAGACCCCGAGCTTGTGCAGGACCTGCTTCTGGCGCAGAAACGAGATCGCCCTGCGTATTGCTTCCAGCATCTAGACCTCGAAATTGCGCTTATGCGACGACGGTACTGGCGTGAACCCCGCCGACGCTACGCTGCTCCCTTGCCCCTCTGGTAGCGCGTTTTGAGCCGGAGTGGAATTCGCCTGACGACAATAAAATGCGCTTCTTCAACATATTAGGCGCCAGCTGACGACGGTAGAAGTACGGTTTTGCAGCAATCCCGCCGCCCGACGGATATTCGCGACCATAGCCGGGGCCGGTCAAGAACGCGTGACAATGACAAAGGTGGAACTGGCCGGCCCATCCTGCGGTCAGGCCGATGGCGCGCTGCGCGAGACCACCCAGTCGCGCAACCAAGATCCGACCGCACAGAAGCAGAGATAGAGCCCGAACATGACCAGCCCGAGATCGAGCCAGTAGCCGAAGCGGCCGGGCACGACGCGCGCGAGCGCGGCGCCGATCAGCGCCGCGACCAGAACCGAAAGCGCCCACCGCAGCTTCCGCGGGACGCCCTTGCCGTGCTGAACCACGGATATCCACCCCATGGCGAAACCGAGCAGCGCCGATGCCAAGAGCCAACCCCAGTAGAATGTGGTCAGATACGCCATGCTCATTTCACCACGAAATCGATGCGGCGGTTCTGCGCCTTGCCCTGGTCGGTAGCGTTAGCCGCAATCGGCTGCGTCGAGCCATAGCCGACCGCGCTGAACCGGTTGGCCGGCAATCCCGCCTTGACCAGATAGTCGGCGACCGCCTGGGCACGCTTCTCGGACAGCGCCTGGTTGGCCGCCTCGTCGCCGTCGGTATCGGTATGTCCCGATATCTCGATATTGGCGGTCGGACAGCGCAACGCGGTTTCGATCAGGCGGTCGAGCAGGCCGGCGGAATCCGCGGCAATGTCGGCCTTGCCGGATTCGAAGCGGATCCGGGCCTTGCCGAGCAGTTCGGAGAACAATTGCTGGCAGACGGTGGCATCCACCGGCGCGGCGGGCGGCTTGACCGAGATTTCCGGCTTGAACTGCCAGCCCTGCGGAAAATCCTTGCCGAGGCCGGCGCGGATCTGAACGGCGGCGGCTTCATAAAGCGCATCGCCCGACAGCTTGACCTCCCGGTCGGAGACGACCAGCGTGCCGGTCGACAGCCGCGACAGCGCGCCGAGCGCAGGCACCACCGCGTTGGCGAACCCTGAGGGCGCGCCGATGCTCTCCTTGAGGTTGTCGACGACCTTTTCGCTGAAGAACTTGCGTCCTGCCGCCGCCACCAGCGCGGCGTGGACATTGTTGTCGGGCGCGTTGCCGGTCAGCGTCAGCCTCACCGCGACCGGGTCCTTGTAGGCCTGGAAAATGTAAGGCGGAGCCTTGACCTCGTTGGCCGCGACCGAAAAGCCCTCGGGCAGATTTTTCAGCGCGGCGGCGATGGCTTCGCGGCCGCCGAGTTCGCGCGCCATGCCGGACAGGCTGACCTTGGTGTCCGACAGCGTGATCTTGCCGTCCTTCAGCTTGCCGATCTGGTCGAGCAGCAGCAGCGCGGCATTGTCGAAACGCGGCGGCGCCCCGCGCGACAGATTGGTCCGGTCGACCACTTCGACGCCGCCGAGGTTGGCGCGGGCCGCTTCCATCAGGCGGCCCTTGGTCGCCGGCAGGGGCGAGCTGCCCGATAGCGTCACCCGGAGGACGTCGCGTTCGGCCGACCAGACGAACGGTTTGGCTTCGGGAACGAGCCGGGTTTCATCGTTAACCAAGCGCACGCCCGGCACCGCCTCGACCGACGCCACTGCACCCTGCCGTCCATCTTCCGAGAAAGCATCCGCCGCAAGCGTCACATCGCGGCCTGCGACCGAGATGCGTCTTTTGTCGAGGATGGTGTCCTTGAGTGCGGCGGTCGAACGCTGCGCCAGGTCGGCTTCAAGCGGTTCGGTGCTCGTCCAGGCCGCGATAGCCCAAAAGATGACCAAAGGAATGACGCCCGGCCACCATTTGCCACTCCACCTGAAAAGTCCGTGCATTCGAGTTCCCGCCGGGGTCTGGAACGGAGAGAAAACAAACCCTTGCGAGGCTGTCAAACCCGAAATGCCGCGAGGGCCGAAAGGCTCTGAAATTGGTCCGACTAACTGTTTCTTCAGCGGTCTTTCGCTAATTTCTCTCCGTAAATGACCGGCCAGCCCTGCATCTCGATGAAACTGCTTCGCAACACCGTCATCCGCGCCGGCCTGGAAGCGCTATACTTCTCCGGAGCGCATTATCTGCTGCGACCAATCTTCGCGGGTGTCGGCGTGATTTTCATGCTGCACCACGTCCGCCCGAGGCGTGACGAGGCGTTTCAGCCCAATCATCATCTCGAGGTCGAGCCGGAATTCCTGCGGGCGCTGCTGGCGCATCTGCGCACGCTCGACGTCGACATCGTCACCATGGACGAGGTGCATCAGCGGCTCCAGGCGCGCAAATTCGCGCGGCGCTTCGCCTGCTTCACCCTCGACGACGGCTATCGCGACAACCGCGATTACGCGCTGCCGGTGATGCGTGAATATGACGCCCCCCTCACCGTCTACGTGACGAGCGATTTCGCCGAAGGCACCGGGCGGTTGTGGTGGGTCGCGCTCGAGCGGGCGATCGCCAAGGCGTCCTCGATCGAAGTCCCGATCGGCGGCGTCAAGACCCGCCTCGACGCCTCGACGCCGGCGGCGAAGCAGGTGGCGTTCGACCGCATGTGCTGCTGGCTGCGTGAGCTGCCGACCGAACATGACATGCAGCGTGAAATCTCCGCGCTCTGCACGCGATATGAGGTGGACGAGACTTCGATCGCCCGCGAGCTCTGCATGTCCTGGGAAGAATTGAACGCATTCGCTGATGATCCGCTGGTGACGATCGGCGCGCATACGATCACGCATTGCAATCTGGCGCGGCAGAGCGAGGAGACCGCTTCGTTCGAACTGGCCACCAGCCGCGCGCGGATCGAAGCGGCATTGCAGCGGCCGGTGCTTCATCTCGCCTATCCCTATGGCGACCGGATCGCGGCGGGCCGGCGCGAATTCGCCCTGGCGAAGGCGGCCGGATTCAAGACCGCGGTCACGACGCGGCCGGGCATGATTTTTCCAGAAAGCGCCGAGCATATGACCGCGCTGCAGCGGGTATCGCTCAACGGCAATTACCAGGATGCGCGCATCCTCCCGGTCCTGACCTCCGGCGCCGCCACCGCGATGTGGAACGGCTTCCGCCGCATCGACGCGGCGTAGGGTTCGACCGTAGCGCCGTAGCCCGCAAGCCGTAGCTCGGATTGCGCTTCACTCCATCCGGGCAACGGGTTCATTTAGCTTCCTTGACTCGCCGCCCTGCCCCGCCCAAAACCACGGGCAAAGCAAATGGAGGAGCGCATGTTCAAGGATCTGTTTTCGCTTCAAGGCCGCGTCGCGCTGGTGACGGGTGGGTCGCGCGGCATCGGCAAGATGATCGCGGCTGGATTTCTCGCGCAGGGCGCAGCCAAGGTGTACATCACTGCGCGCAAGGCCGGGCCTTGCGAAGCAACCGCAAAGGAACTGTCCGCCGCCTATGACGGCGAATGCATCGCGCTGCCGATCGACATTTCGACGGTTGAAGGTTGCGACAAGCTGGCTTCCGAAATCATCAAGCTGGAGCCGAAACTCGACATCCTCGTCAACAATGCGGGTGCGGCATGGGGCGCGGAGTTCGACGAATTCCCCGAAAGCGGCTGGGACAAGGTGATGGACCTCAACGTCAAGTCGCTGTTCTTCCTGACCAAGGCGCTGGCGAAACCGCTGCGCGCGGCAGCCTCGCACGAGCGGCCCGCCAAAGTCATCAATATCGCCTCCGTCGACGGCATTTTCGTCAATCCCAGCGAGACCTACTCTTACGCCGCCAGCAAGGCCGCCGTGATCCATCTGACGCGCCGCATGGCGACCAAGCTGGTCAAGGACAATATCAATGTCACCGCGATTGCGCCGGGCGCGTTCAAGTCGGACATGAACCGCGCCGCGCGCGACCATTCGGACGAAGTCGCAAAGCGCATTCCAGCGCGGCGTATCGGTACCGACGAGGACATGGCGGGGGTGGCGATCTATCTCGCCTCGCGCGCGGGAGACTACGTGGTCGGCAATACCATCGCAGTCGACGGCGGTGTGGTCTACGCAAATGCGGGGCTCGAGATCGCGGGATGAATCTCCGTCGTCATGCCCCGCGCAGGCGGGGCATCCAGTACGCCGCGGCCCCAATAGGGGAACCGCTGCGTTTCTGCAATTGACGCTGCTGTCTACTGGATCACCCGCCTTCGCGGGTGATGACGGCCTGGATTAAAGGCGCGGGCTGCGCCTCCCTCACGTCTCGATCTTCACGTATTCGAAATCGCCGGGCTTGTTGTCGATGCCGACTTTCGGCGGCGAGATCCAGTTGGCGTAGACGCCTGCCTCGGTCACCGGCTTCATCAGGGAAGCGATGAAGTCGCCGTCCTGCGTCGAAGGCAACCATTCGCCCTTGCGCTTGTTCCAGGTGGCGTCGTCGATCAGCACACCCTCGGGCGTGGCGTTGATATCCCTGAACTCGCCGATGTGGCGGTGGAACGCGACGTTCGGCAGCGTCAGCTTGTACTGATAGCCGGCGAGCGAAATAATCTTGTTCCAGCGCAGCATGCCCTTGACGCAGTCCTGCGTGTAGTCGTCGCGCAGCCGCATGTTGAGCGCGGTCAGCGCCGGCTCGTCGACGCGCTTGATCACGCCGTCGACCAGCTTGAGCACCGGATAAATGGCGCTCTTGAGCTGATGATCGTCGTCGATCTGGGTTTCCTTGTAGCGGCCCTTGATGCCGGCATTGAAGGCATTCGCCGCATTGGTCGAAACTTCCGAGCCGAACAGGTCGAGCGACAGCGAATAATGCAAGTTCAGTTTCTTCTGGATCGTCGGCAGGTCGATCACGCCGAGCGCGCGCACTTTTGCGATGTCGGTGGGATCGGTGATGCCGGCTTCCTTCATCGCCTCGCAGGTGCGCTGCACGACGCGGCTGATGCCCGTCTCGCCGACGAACATGTGATGCGCCTCTTCGGTCAGCATGAAGCGGCAGGTGCGCGACAGCGGATCGAAGCCCGACTGCGCGAGGCTGTGCAGCTGCATCTTGCCGTCGCGGTCGGTGAAGTAGGTGAACATGAAGAACGACAGCCAGTCCGGCGTCGCCTCGTTGAAGGCGCCGAGCATGCGCGGCTAGTCCGCGTCGCCGGAGCGGCGGCGCAACAGATCGTCGGCCTCCTCGCGGCCGTCGCGGCCGAAATACTTTCTGCAGAGGTAGACCATCGCCCAGAGATGGCGGCCTTCCTCGACATTGACCTGGAACAAATTGCGCAGATCGTAGAGCGAGGGCGCGGTCTTGCCGAGATGGCGCTGCTGCTCGACGGAAGCGGGCTCGGTGTCGCCCTGGATCACGATCAGGCGGCGCAGCGTGGCGCGGTGTTCGCCGGGGACTTCCTGCCAGGCCGGCTTGCCGTAATTCTCGCCGAAGGGAATGACGCGGTTCTCTTCCTGCGGCGCCAGCAAAATGCCCCAGCGATATTCCGGCATCTTGACGTAATCGAATTTGGCCCAGCCGCGCGGATCGACCGAATAGGCAGTGCGCAGGTACACCAGCGACTGCTGGAAACCTTCCGGCCCCATGTCGCCCCACCAATCCATGTAGCCGGGATGCCAGCCCTCGAGGGCTTTCAGCACCTGGCGGTCTTCGCTGAGATTCACGTTGTTGGGAATCTTGGTCGAATAGTCGACGTTCATGAAGTTCATGGCGTGCTCCTTGGAGACATTTTCCGTCATGCTCGGCCTTGTGCCGGGCATCCACGTCTTCCTTTCACCAACGGGAAAAAAGGACGTGGATGGCCGGGACGAACCCGGCCATGACGCAGCGATACCTGTCTAAACCCGCGTCATGTCGAATTGCGCCTTCTGGCCGGTGCCGTAGCGGCGCAACGCGCCGTCTTCGCCGACCGCGTTGGGGCGCTGGAAGATCCAGTTCTGCCACGCCGTGAGGCGCGAGAAGATTTTCGACTCCATGGTCTCGGGGCCTACGAAGCGCAGATTCGCTTCCATGCCGGTGAGGCCGTCGGGCGAGAACGACGTCCGCTCCTCCAGGAACACCCGCACCTCGTCGTCCCAATCGATGTCGTCGAGCGCGAAGGTGACGAGGCCGAGTTCTTCGGCCTCTTCCGCGTCAAGGGTCGTGCCGATGGTGGCTTCCGCGCGCTCCAGATCGGACGGATCGGCCTGGAAGCGCGATTGCAGCCGGGTCAGGCCGTGGCACATCGGATAGGGGCCGAAATTCATTGCGGTGAGCTGGATCGCGGGAGGCTGACGGTTGTCGCCCTGTCGCGAGCCGATCAGCATGTAGGAGCGGTCGGCGGCGAACACGAGTTCGGCCAGCGTGCCGGCGAAGCAGGAGCCGGGCTCGACCAGCGTCACCAGCGTGCGCGAGGTGACGTCGATGCGCTTCAAGACCCGCTTCCAGTAATGCCTGATCTCGTTGACCAGCCAGTGCGCCTTGTTGGCGTCGAGGAGGGCGTCGCAGGCCACCACATTGGCGGCATCGCCATGCGACTTGAACAGCAGCATCGCGATTTCGAGTTCGTTGATGCGCAGATGAAGGATCGCATCGTCGAGCTCGCGCGCCACCTGCAGCGGCCAGAACGACGCGCCCTGCGCGACCAGGCCGTCGATATCGGAAGGCGGGGCGGACTCGGGAGCCTGGATCGAAATAGTGGCGATCCGCGCCGCGCGGTCGATGTCGACATTGACAAAGCCGTAACGGATGCCGCTGTCGTCGATGGTGCGATTGAGCGGGGTCAGCGTGATGCCCTTGCCGCTGCCGCTGCGCTTCGAGGCGGCGGCAAATTCCCTGGCACGATCGGCGACTTTGCCTTCGAGCTTGCTGTTGGGCACGATTTCGTCGACCAGTCGCCACGCGACGGCGCGCTTGCCCTTGATGCCTTCCTCGATGGTGCAGAAGAAATCGGCGTGGTCGCGGCGCACCTTGCGCTTGTCGACCACGCGGGTCAGGCCGCCGGTGCCCGGCAGCACCGCGAGCAGCGGCACTTCCGGCAACGACACGGCGGCGGCGCCGTCATCGGCCAGCATGATGTGATCGGTTGCGAGCGCCAGCTCGTAGCCCCCGCCGGCCGCGGTGCCGTTGACGACGGTGATGAAGCGCTGCCCGGAATTTTCCGATGAAATCTTCCAGGCCGTTGCGGGTCTCGTTGGTGAATTTGCAGAAATTGACCTTGTGGGCGTGGGTGGCGCCCGCCAGCATGCGGATGTTGGCGCCGGCGCAGAACACGCGGTTCTTGCCCGATCGCATCACCACCGCCTTCACTTCGGGATGCTCGAAGCGCAGCCGCTGCACGGCATCGGCGAGTTCGATGTCGACGCCGAGGTCGTAGGAATTCAGCTTGAGCTGATAGCCCTCGAACAGGCCAGCATTCTCGTCGACGTCCATGGTGAGCGTCGCGACGTCGCCTTCGACGCCCAGCTTCCAGTGCCGGTAGCGCGACGGATCGGTCTGAAAATCGATGTATTTCGCGCCGCCTGCGAGGACGCGATCTTCGCCGGCCATGAGCCACCCTCTGTCGTTTTCTCAGGATTTGTTGGTTAGATGCACAATAATGCATGTTTTTCGATAAGTCTACCATAAAACGCCGGAACATGCATTTTGTTTCATGTTCGGCCCGCTAAGCCCCGTCCCTGCGCGCCGTCATCAGCGTGCAGCACCGCGTTTGCGAATTCCGAAATGACATCAAGCGTCGGCCCCGGCGCTTCACGATGCGGCTGATGTCCAGCCCCCGGGATGATTGTCACATCGACCGGGCAGTAGCACTCGTCCTGCGCGATCTCGACCTGCCGCATGGTGCCGTACTGGTCGTCCACGCCCTGCAGGATCGCCACCGGTACACGGATATAGGCGAGGTATTCCGAAATGTCCCAGTTGCGGAAATCAGGATCGAGCCAGGCGCCGTTCCAGCCGTAGAAGGCGTTGTCGACGTCCCTGTGCCAGCGCGACAGCTTGCCCTTCAGGTTCGTGGTCTCGTAGGCGTTCCGGATCTGCGCAATCGAGGCCACCGAAATATCCTCGACGATGAAATGCGGGGCGATCAGCGCGAGGCCCTGCACGCGGTGATCCTGATGCGCGCCCGCATAGATCGCCGCGATCGAGGCGCCATCGGAATGTCCGAGCAGCAGCCCGCGGCGAAAGCCGATCTTGTCGAGCAGTTTTGGCAATATTTCGAGCGCCTCGACATGCATGTAGTCGAGCGGCCGCGGCAGCTTTACCGGCGTCGATGCGCCGTAGCCCGCCCGTGAATAGACGAACACGCCGGCGCCGGTCGCGGCCTGAAGCTGATCCGGAAAGTCGCCCCACAGCTTCGCCGAGCCAAGGCCTTCATGCAGCATCACGATAACAGGCGCGTTCTCGGGCGACGGGCCGATCATGCGGTATTCGAGATGCGAGGCGCCGACGGTGAGGAAGCCCGAAGGGGCAAGGGTTGTCATGTCCTGATCTCACTCCGTCATTCCGGACAGATCGCGAAGCGAGCTGATCCTGAATCTCCAGATTCTCGCGATATGCAATGCATATCGTAGTTCGCGCTATCGCGCGCCCCGGAATGACGACGTCAATTATGTTCCCGCAACTTGAACCGTTGAATCTTTCCCGTCGCCGTCTTCGGCAGACTATCGACCACGTCGATCCAGCGCGGATATTTCCACGGGCCGATCTTCTGCTTGACGTGTTCCTTCAGCGCCTCATGCAACCCGTCGGTCCTGGTGTCGGCGCGCAGCACGACGAAGGCTTTCGGCTTCAACAATCCTTCCGGGTCGGCCTCGGGCACGACGGCGGCCTCCAGCACGGCCGGATGGGTGATCAGTGCGCTCTCGACTTCGAACGGCGAGACCCAGATGCCGGAGACCTTGAACATGTCGTCGGAACGGCCGCAGAAGGTGTAACGGCCGTCGGCGTCACGAATGTATTTGTCGCCGGTACGGGTCCAGTGGCCTTCGAAGGTCGAACGGCTCTTGGCTCGCTGGTTCCAGTAGCCCTCGCCGGCCGAGGGCGCATCGACCAGCAATTCGCCAACTTCGCCGTCAGGCACCTCAACGCCGGCTTCGTTGACCAGCCGCACCTTGTAACCCGGCACCGGTCGGCCGGAGCAGCCGTATTTGATGTCGCCGGGCGCGTTGGAAAGGAAGATGTGCAGGAGCTCGGTCGAGCCGACGCCATCGAGAATGTCGACGCCAAAGCGCGCCTTCCAGGCATTGCCGACCGATTCGGGCAGCGCTTCGCCCGCGGAGGTGCAGATGCGAAGCCGGTTGCCGCCGCCGGCATCCTTCACCGTCTCGTCGTTGAGCATCGCGGCGAACAGCGTCGGCACGCCGTAGAAGATGGTCGGGTGATACTTGTTCATCAGCGCGAACATCGCCGCCGGCGTCGGCCGGTCAGAGTGCAGGACCGTGGTGGCGCCGACCGACATCGGAAAGGTCAGCGCGTTGCCGAGGCCATAGGCGAAGAACAGCTTTGCCGCCGAAAGACAGACATCGTTCTCGCGAATGCCGAGCACCTGTCTGGCGTAGGTATCCGCCGTCGCGGCAAGATTGGAATGCAGATGGCGCACGCCCTTCGGCATGCCGGTCGAGCCCGACGAATAGAGCCAGAACGCGGGCTCGTCGGGATGAGTCGCGGCCGTTGCAGATGAATCGCTCTCGCGCGCCAGCTCGTCTGCGAGTTTCTTGTGACCGTGCGCGTCCTTGCCCGATACCACGACATGCTCGAGATCGGGCAACCGCCCGACGATGTCCTTCACCACAGGCAACAGCGCCTCGGAAACGAACAGCGCGCGCGCGCGGCAATCCGCCAGCACATAGGCATATTGATCCGGCGTCAGCAGCGTGTTGAGCGGCACCGGCACGATGCCGGCGCGGATCGCGCCGAGGAACACGCATGGGAAATCCACCGTGTCGAGCATGATCATCGCCACGCGCTCTTCGCGGCGGACGCCGAGCCGGCTCAGCATGTTGGCGACGCGGCGGCTCTGCGCCTGCAGATCGCCATAGGTGAGCTCGGAGACGGTATCGGTGAAGGCAAGCTTGGCCGCGCGGCCCTCGTCGACATTGCGATCGAGCAGCCAGGTCACCGCATTGTACGAACCGGACGTGCCGCCCACGACCCTTCTCCCATATATTAAGAATTATAATTCATACAAAGACACCGGCGCCGCTTGCTGTCAATCCTCATCGGCATTATGTTTCCGAAATCCGTTCACCAGCAGGTAAAGCCGAACGAGGGAAATGACCGAGGCCAGCGACCCCGAAACCGGCTTTCTCGAGCAGCTTGGCCAGCGTGTGCGCACCATGCGCGCCCTTCGCGGCATGTCGCGAAAGGTGCTCGCAAAGGTGTCGGGTATATCCGAGCGCTACATCGCGCAGCTCGAAAGCGGCAAGGGCAATGTCTCGATCGTGCTGCTGCGACGCGTGTCGAACGCGATGGGCGCGCATCTGGAAGACCTCATCCCCACCACCGAGCCGGCGCCCGACTGGGCTGTCATCCGCGATCTCCTGCGCAAGGCGACGCCCGCGCAGATCGCGCAGGCCAAGGACGCGCTTGCCGGCGGCTCTTCGGCGCAGCGGCGGATCTCGTTTGCCGGCATTGCCCTGATCGGCCTGCGCGGCGCCGGCAAATCCACCCTCGGCCGGATGCTGGCGAAGAAGATCGGCTGGAAGTTCGTCGAGCTGAACAAGGAAGTCGAGGCGCAGAACGGATTGTCCGTCGCCGAGATCATCGCGCTCTACGGCCAGGAAGGCTTTCGCCGCATGGAGCAGGCAGCGCTTTCGCAGTTGCTGGCACGGAAAGAGCTGATGGTGCTGGCGACCGGCGGCGGCATCGTCTCCGAGCCGTTGACGTTCGACCTGATCCTGTCGTCGTTCTACACCATTTGGCTCAAGGCCGAGCCGGAAGAACACATGGCCCGCGTCCGCGGCCAGGGCGATTTGCGCCCGATGGCGGATGACCGTTCCGCAATGGCCGAGTTGCGCAACATCCTGGTCAGCCGCGAGCCGCTTTATGCGCGGGCTTCCACCGTGGTCGATACCGCGGGGCTTTCGGTCGACGCGGCGGCGGCGCGGCTCAGCGATGCGGTGGCGCCGGTGCTGCACGACAAGCACGCGTTCGGCCTGCGCAGCGCAGTATCCTGAGATATTTCGGCGGAACGACCACCTGAAGCGCCCAAGCGTGGGCCAGGTGCGGTTGTGGTCGGGTACGGGCGCCACCGTTAACCACCGCACAAGTTACATGCGAGCTCACCCAGTAACACACCCTCAAAGTGTGTTACTGAAACGTTAATTGCATGGAGGACAAATCATGTTGGAGCGCCGTCGATTTCCCAGAAACCGCGTCTATTACGGCGGAATGGTCGCGTTCAACGCGCGCAATTCGACGCTTGCCTGCGTCGTGCGCAATTTCAGCCAACGCGGGGCCAAGATCGAATTCGAGAATTCGGCCGTGTTGCCCGACCGGGTTGATTTCGATGTCGAGCGCAGGGGTCTGTCGTGCCGCGCCCGCCTGGTCTGGCGCGACCGCAACGCGGCCGGCCTGATGTTTTCAGATGTGCAAAGGCCCGTCCAGGAGACGAGCGATGTCATTCCGCTGGACTGGGCGCGCAAGTTGCGCGCGACGGAGCAGGAAAATCGGAAACTCCGCTCGCGCCTCGATCAGATTCTATCCGAGCACTAGATCGCATGAGTACGGTTGAAGGCGAAGACGCCGGTATCCTTAACGTCGCCAGTGTGCCGAAAGTCCGGCGGCGCCGGCTGCGCTCGATATTGCTGGCTTTGATGGCGCAGTACACGATCGTCACGATGGTCGTCGGCCTGTCGGTCGCCGGCATCCTTCGCTATGTCGTGACCCCGCAGATCGTCGCCAAGTTCGAAGCGATCGAAGCCGCCTTCAAGCGCATGCCCGGGCCATAGCGCGCCTGTTCGGCAAGTTCGAGGCGATCATGCAGCGGCACGGCGGGGCGTTGCTGCCCGTCTTCCTGCATTGCTCCCGGGAGGAAGCGATGCGGCGGGTCGGCAACCCCGACCGGGTCGAGCGGCGGAAGATGGCGTCAGGCGAGGCGTTGGCGAATTATCTCGACGGCAACAATTTCACCGCAGCACCGCGAGCCAATTGCCTGAAGCTGGATACCGGCGCTGCCCCGGCGGAAGTAACCGCGCAGACAATCGTCGATCATTTCGGGCTCACACCAACAGCGACTTGACCGAAGCGGCCGCCTCGCGCAATCGTGGCAGGAAGCGTTCGACCATCTCGGCGGATGACACGCGGTCGACATGCGCGCCCATGTTGATGGCGGCGACGATCGTACCGTCATAGCGGCGGACCGGCACCGAGATCGAACGAAAGCCGGGCTCGGCTTCGCGATCGACCAGCGAGTAGCCCTGGGCACGATCGGCAATGATCGTCTTCAGCAGCAGCTTCTTGTCGGTCACCGTGAACGGCGTCAGCGGCGTGAGGTCCATCGCGTTGAGCGCTTTCGCCAGTTCGTCGTCGGGCAATCGCGACAGCAGCACGCGGCCGACCGAGGTGCAGAACGCCGGCAGCCGGTAGCCGATATCGATGCCTGCGGAAAATATCCGCGTCGGGCTGGCGCGGGCGATGAAGACGACGTCGTTGCCGTCGAGGATCGCCATCGACGAAATTTCCTGCGCCTCGCCCGACAGCCGGTCGAGCGCCGGCTGCAGCACCGAGACGACGTGGTTGGACGCGAGATAGCTGGAGGCCAGCACCAGCACGCGCGGCATCAGGCGGAACAGCTTGCCGTCGGTGGCGACGAAGCCGGCGCGTTCGAGCGTGAAGAGAATCCGACGCGCGGTCGCGCGCGGCAGGTCGGCAGCCTTGGCGAGGTCGCTCAACGTCATCGGCTGCCGGCTGCCGCCGAACACCTCCAGCACCCGCAGGCCGCGGTCGAGGCTCTCGATGAAATCGGTCGCGCCGCGGTTGTCTGCGTCGCCTGCGCGTTTAAGCTTCGGCATCGCTGCCTCCATAATCCGCTTGCCTAATGCTCAGCCTAAGCTAAAATCGAACAAAAGTTCAATAGGCGAACAAATCTCCCGGAGACCTCTCGCCATGATGAGCCAGGAAGCGAACGACCTGATTACCCGCACCGGGCGCAAGGAGCCCTGCGGCAAGCTGATGCGGATGTACTGGCAGCCGGCGGCGCTGGTGGATGAGCTGCAGGGTCCGCGACCGGTTCGGCCTGTCAAACTGCTCGGCGAGAATCTGGTGCTGTTTCGCGACGAGGAAGGCCGCTACGGCCTGATCGACCGCCACTGCGCGCATCGCGGAGCCGATCTCGCCTTCGGCCGTCTGGAAAATGGCGGGCTGCGCTGTGCCTTCCATGGCTGGCTGTTCGATGTCTCAGGCCAATGCCTGGAGACGCCGGCCGAGCCGAAGGATTCGAAGCTGTGCCAGGGCATCAGGCAACGCTCCTACCCCGTGGTTGAGAAGAGCGGCATCCTCTGGGCTTATCTCGGCGAAGACGAGCCGCCGGCGTTTCCCGAGATCGACTGTTTCGTCGCGCCCGACAGCCATACGTTTGCGTTCAAGGGCCACATCAATTGCAACTGGCTGCAGGCGCTGGAAGTCGGCATCGATCCGGCCCACGCCTCGTTCCTGCACCGCTTCTTCGAGGACGAGGACACTTCCACGGCCTACGGCAAGCAGTTCCGCGGCGCTTCCGCGGGAAGCGACATGCCGATGACGAAGATTTTGCGCGAGTACGACAACCCGATCATCAATGTCGAGCACACCGAATATGGCCTGCGCCTGATCGCGCTGCGCGAGATCGACGGGGAGCGCACCCATGTGCGCGTCACCAATCAGCTCTTCCCGCACGGCTTCGTGATTCCGATGAGCCAGGAGATGACGATCACGCAGTGGCACGTGCCTGTCGATGACGAGAACTGCTACTGGTACGCGATCTTCACCAGCTACGCCGCGCCGGTCGACAAGAAGAAGATGCGCGAGCAGCGGCTCGAATTGTACGAGCTGCCGGAATACACCTCGCGCAAGAACAAGAGCAACGACTACGGCTTCGATCCGCACGAACAGGCGACCGAGACCTATACCGGCATGGGGACCGACATCAACGTCCACGACCAGTGGGCGGTCGAGTCGATGGGCGCGATTCAGGACCGCACCAACGAGCATCTCGGCACATCCGACAAGGCGATCGTGCAGTACCGCCGCCTGCTGCGGCAGGAGATCGAAAAGGTTGTCGGCGGCGAGAAGCCGTTCATGTTCCTCGACACCGCGCATGCGCGCAGCATCCAGGGCCCGGCGACGATGGACGGCATCGGGCCAACGCGCGGCTGGGAGATCTACTGGATGGAAGTCGACGTCAAGCGCCGCCGCGGCGCGCCGTGGGCAGCACCCGTGCCGACCGAGATCGCCGGCAAGATCCGGCATTTGTCGGCAGCGGAGTGACGATGCTCCCTCCCCCGTCATTGCCTGCGACAAACGCGACGCGTTTGCGCAAGGGAACGAAGCGACGAAGCAATCCAGCCTTTCGTTGCGGCGCGATGGATTGCTTCGCTTCGCTCGCAATGACGAAGATCTGTTTCGGAGGAACATCGCGTTGAGTTTCGTCGAACGTCACGGTCTCTGGTCGAAAGAGCAGCAGGAAGCCGCCGGTCGGCTGCGCAAGATCGCCGAAGAGCAGAAGCTCGAAGTCGTCCGGCTGTCATTCCCCGACCAGCATGGCATTTTGCGCGGCAAGACGCTGGTGGCATCCGAAGCGATTGCGTCGCTCGAGAGCGGCTGCTCCATCACCACCACGATGCTCGCCAAGGACACCTCGCACAAGACGGTGTTTCCGGTGTTCACCGCCGGCGGCGGTTTTGGCATGAAGGAAATGGAAGGCGCCGCCGACGTGCTGATGGTGGCGGATCCGACCACCTTTCGCGTGCTGCCCTGGGCACCTACCACAGGATGGCTGCTCTGCGACCTCTATTTCAGCGACGGCCGCCCGGTGCCGTTCGCCACGCGGCACCTCTATCGCAAGGTGCTCGATCAACTGGGAAGCCGCGGCTACGATTTCGTCGCGGGCCTCGAGGTCGAATTTCACCTCTTCAAGCTCGAAGACGCCCATATGGCGCCGCAGGATGCCGGCCAGCCCGGACGTCCGCCGTCCGTCAGCCTGCTCTCGCACGGCTATCAGTACCTGACCGAGCAGCGCTACGACCAGATGGAGCCGGCGCTCGAAATCATCCGCCGCGACGTGCTCGCGCTCGGCCTTCCCTTGCGATCGGTCGAAGTCGAGTTCGGCCCGAGCCAGTGCGAATTCACTTTTGCGCCGACCAGGGGATTGACGCCCGCCGACAACATGGTGCTGTTTCGTAGCGCCGTGAAGCAGATCGCGCGCCGCCACGGTTATCACGCGACATTCATGTGCCGGCCGAAACTGCCGAACGTTTTTGCGTCCGGCTGGCACCTGCATCAATCGATCGTCTCTCGCACCAGTGGCCAGAACGCCTTCATGGCGAAGGACAGCGACGAGTCGTTGAGTCCGTTCGGCCGTTTCTATCTCGCAGGACTGCTGGAGCACGCCCGCGCGTCGACCGTGTTCACGACGCCGACCATCAACGGCTACAAGCGCTACCGCTCCTACTCGCTGGCGCCGGATCGCGCGATATGGGGCCGCGATAACAGAGGCGTCATGATCCGTGTGCTCGGCGGCGCAGGCGATAGCGCGACGCGGCTGGAAAACCGCATCGGCGAACCGGCAGCGAACCCCTATCTCTACATGGCCTCGCAGATTCTCTCAGGGCTCGACGGCGTCGATCGCAAGCTCGATCCGGGTCCGTCGGCCGATACGCCATACGAGACCAAAGCCGCGCTGTTGCCGAAGAGCCTGCGCGAGGCGGTGTTCGCGCTGCAGGACGATCCGTTTTTCCGCAGCGCGTTCGGGGCGGAATTCGTTGATTACTACGTCCACATCAAGAACGCGGAGATCGAACGGTTTCAGGCCGAGGTGTCGGACTGGGAGCACCGCGAATATTTCGAGATGTTTTGAGAGGATGTCCGGCATCCGGGCCTCGATCCTTCGAGACGCCGCTTCGCGGCTCCTCAGGATGATGAAATAGAGTTACCCGCGCGGATCCTTTATCCCCCCATGGTGAGGAGCGCGGCAACGCCGCGCGTCTCGAACCACGAGGCCACCGACGCTTACCGCGCCGCCTCAAATTCCCAGATACCTATGCTGCAGATCCGGCTCTGATATCAACTGCTCGCTCGTCCCGCTCCACACCGTGCGCCCGCGTTCGATGATGTAGTGGCGGTCGGCGATGCGGGAGAGGTTGGCGACGTTCTTGTCGATCACGAGCACGGATTGCCCGCGGCCCTTGAGCATCGACAGGCAGTTCCAGATTTCCTCGCGGATCAGCGGCGCGAGGCCTTCGGTGGCTTCGTCCAGGATCAACAGTTTCGGATTGGTCATCAGCGCGCGGCCGATCGCCAGCATCTGCTGTTCGCCGCCCGAGAGCGTCACGCCCATATTGTCGTTGCGTTCGGAGAGCCGTGGAAACAGCGCGTGGATTTTGTCGATGGTCCAGGGATCGGGATTGCCGAGACGATTGCCGGAAGCCGCGACCAGATTTTCGTACACCGTCAGGTTCGGAAAGATCTGGCGGCCCTCCGGCACCAGGCCGATGCCGAGTTTTGCGATTTTGTACGACGGCAGGCTGCGCACTTCCTCGCCCGCGAAGCGGACCTTGCCTGATCGGGCCGGCGTCATGCCCATGATGGAGCGGATGGTCGTGGTCTTGCCCATGCCGTTGCGGCCCATCAGGGCGACCATCTCGCCCGATTGGACCTTCAACGAAAGCCCGAACAGCACCTGGCTGAGGCCGTAGCAGGTCTCGATGCCGTCGATTTCCAACAAGGTTTCAGCCATGACCGACCACCACATGCTGGTCGCCGAGATAGGCGCGCTTGACTTCCTCGTTGTTCCGGATGGCGTCGGGATCGCCTGACGCGATCACGCGGCCATAGACCAGCACGGTGATGCGGTCGGCGAGCGCGAACACTGCTTCCATGTCGTGCTCGACCAGCACGATCGTCACTTCCTTCCGCAATTCCTTCAACAGCGCCACCATGCGCGCTGATTCGGTGACGCCGAGGCCGGCCATCGGCTCGTCGAGCAGCAGCAGCTGCGGTTTGGTCGCGAGCGCCACCGCAAGCTCGAGCTCGCGCTGTTCGCCGTGGCTCAGTTCGGACACCGGCACATCGGCGCGTTGCGCGAGCCCGACCCGCGTCAGCGCTGCCTGCGCCGCGTCGCGCAGATGCCTCTCCTTGCGCGCTGAGCCCCAGAAGCGGAACGAGTGGCCGTCATGGGCTTGCGCCGCGAGCGCGACATTGTCGCACGCCGTGAAGTCCGGCAGCAGACAGGTGATCTGGAACGAACGCGCCAGGCCGAGCCGGCTACGCTGATAGGACGGCAGCCAGGTGACGTCGCGGCCGGCGAAATGAATGGCGCCGGAATTCGGCATCAACTGCCCGGTCAACTGGCTGATCAGCGTGGTCTTGCCGGCGCCGTTGGGACCGATGATGGCATGCAGTTCACCGGGAGCGACGTCGAGCGACAGATTGTCGGTTGCCTTGATGCCGCCGAAACTGCGGACCAGGTTTTCAACGCGGAGCAGGGGATCAACCAAAGAATCAGCCACGGCTAAACCTCCCGAGCACGCCCATGATGCCGCCGCGCGCGAACAGCACGATCAGCAGCAGCAGCGGGCCCATGATCAGCGCCCAGTATTCGGTGAACTGTGACAGCAACTCTTCCAGCAGCAGAAACACGATGGTGCCGATCACCGGGCCGAACAGCGAGCCCATGCCGCCGAACACCACCATCACCATGAGCTCGCCGGAGCGGGTCCAGTACATTCCGGCCGGACTGACGAAGTCGGTATTGTTCGCCAGCAGCGCGCCGGCAAGGCCGCAGATGGTGCCCGAGATGACGAAACAAACGAGGCGATATCGGTTGGCATGATAGCCGATCGCCTGCATGCGCTGCTCGTTGGAACGAATGCCCTGCACCACCATGCCGAAGCGCGAATTGATGATGCGCCAGATCAGATAGATGCCGCCGAACAGGCAACCGAGGCAGAGGTAGTAGAACTGCACACGGTTCGACAGGTCGATCAGTCCGCCGAACGTGCTGCGCTTGTAGATTGTCAGACCGTCGTCGCCGCCATAGCGCGACAGGCCCGAAGCGACGTAATAGGCCATCTGCGCAAAGGCGAGCGTGATCATGATGAAATAGACGCCGCGGGTGCGCAAGCTGAGCGCGCCGATCACGAGCGCATATAGCGCCGACGCCGCCAGCGCCACCGGCCACTGGATGAGGCCAGAGCCGATGCCTTCGAAAGCGAGGATGCCGACCGCATAGCCGCCGATGCCGAGATAGGCGGCGTGGCCAAAGCTCATCATGCCGCCGTAACCCATGATGAGGTTGAGGCTGGCGGCGGCGAGCGCAAAGATGACGATGCGGGTGAACAGCGTCAGGATGAAGATGTTGCCGGTCAGCGCGGAATAGACCGGCAGCAGCATGAGGCCGAGCACGACGAGCGCCACGACGGCGTTGCGGACGTTGAGTTGAGATTTCATCGCTTGGCGGCCGGAAACAGCCCCTCCGGCCGCACCACGAGCACAATCGCCATCAGCAGATAGATCAGCATCGAGGACAATGCGGGTGCCGCGGTGGAGGCTGCGGAAGAACTCAACACCATGCGCAGCAGATCAGGCAGGAAGGCGCGGCCGAGCGTATCGATCATGCCGACGAAGATCGCGGCCAGGAACGCGCCGCGGATCGAGCCGATGCCGCCGATCACGATGATGACGAAGGCAAGGATGAGAATGTTCTCGCCCATGCCGATCTGCACGGTAAGGATCGGCGCCTGCATCAATCCGGCAAGGCCGGCGAGCGCCGCGCCAAGCCCGAACACCAGCGTGAACAGCAACTTGATGTTGATGCCGAGCGCGCCGATCATCTCGCGGTTCGAGGCGCCGGCGCGGATCAGCATGCCGATACGCGTCCGCATGACCACGACATACAGGAGCGCGGCAACCGCGAGCGCGACCACGATGATCGACAACCGATAGGCCGGATAGAACACGCCGGGGATGATCTGCACCGGCACCGTCAGCCAGGCCGGCAGCGGCAGCGCGAGGCCGGCCGGGCCCCAGATCAGCCGCACGGCGTCGTTGAAAAACAGGATCAGCCCGAAGGTCGCCAGCACCTGATCGAGATGGTCGCGGCCGTAGAGATGCCGGAGCGCGATGAATTCGAGCGCGATGCCCAACAACAACGTGGCGCCGAGTGCCAGCAGGATGCCGAGCACAAAGCTGTTGGTCCACGCCACGAAGGTGGCGGCGAAATAGGCGCCCATCATGTAGAGCGAGCCGTGCGCCAGATTGACGAAATCCATGATGCCGAACACCAGCGTCAGGCCGGCCGCCAGCAAAAACAGCAGCAGGCCGAACTGCAGGCCGTTCAGCGATTGTTCTACAAGGACGAGCATAAATCCCTTGGACTCTGGGCCTAACAAAACAGCGGCAGCACATCTGCGCCGCCGCCATTTTTCTTGTTGGGCGGATGATCTGTCGCAAACCGCCCCCGGGTCAAGCCTGGGGGCGTGTTGGCGAGATCATGCACCAGCCATGCCAACCATCACTTCATCGGGCATTTGTCGTGGAAGCGATCCTGGTCGTCCTTGACGATGGTGGCCACCGTCTTGAGCGAGAGCTGGCCGTCGGCACCCTTGACCACATCCTGCAGGTAGAAATTCTGGATCGGGATGTGGTTGTTGCCGTACTTGAACGGACCGCGCACTGATTTGAAGTTGGCCTTCTGCATCTCGGCCTTCATCTCGTCCTTCTTCGAGGTGTCGCCCTTGACGGCCAGCACCGCGCTGTTGATCAGATTGGCGGCGTCGTAGGACTGGGCACCATAGAAGCTCGGGCGAAGACCTGTGTATTTCTTGCGGTAGTCTGCGACGAAGCGCTTGTTCTCTTCGTTCGGCAAGTCATTGACCCATTCCTGCGCCCCCGGCACACCGAGCGCGTTGTCCTTCTGCAGCGGCAGCGACAATTCGTCGATGGTGAACGCGGTATAGAGCGGGATCTGCGCCTTGATGCCGGCCTGCGCGTACTGATTGAGGAACTGCACGCCGGCAGCGCCCGGATAGAACACGAAGATCGACTCGGCCTTGGAGTTCTTCGCCTTGGTAAGTTCGGCGGAGAAGTCGAGCTGGCTCGGCCACACCGTATATTCCTCGCCGACGACCTGGCCCTTGAACGTGCTCTTCACCCCGGCCAACATGTCCTTGCCGGCGGCGTAGTTCGGGCCGATCAAAAACACCGACTTGACGCCCTTCTGGTTCATGTAGGTGCCCATAGCCTCCGGCGTCTGGTCATTCTGCCAGGAGGTGGAGAATACGTAGGGCGAGCAGAGTTCGCCGGCGAGCTGGGAGGGACCGGCATTGGCCGAGATCAGGAAGGTTTTTGAATCGACCGCGGTCTTCAGCGAGGCCAGCAGCACGTTCGACCAGATATAGCCGGCGATGAAATCGACCTTGTCGGACTGGATCAGCTTTTCGGTCTTCTGCTTGCCGACGTCGGGCTTCTGGCCGTCGTCCTCATAGATCACCTCGACCGGCTTGCCGCCCATCTTGCGGCCGAGATGGTCCAGCGCCAGCTCGAACGAGTTGCGCATGTCGTTGCCGATCACAGCGGTCGGGCCGCTGAAGGTCGAGACAAAGCCGATCTTGATGGTGTCGCCAGCGGATGCAGGCTGCGCCAGCGCCAGAACCGCCGCGCCCGCCAGCCAGAATGCCTTTTTCATAATCACTCCCCTCCTCGTTATCGTATCAGACCCGGTCGACCGGGCGACCGCGCCAGTCTCGCGCGCCTCATTATCAGGTGAGGTATTTTGTGCGCGAAATCGCCGGTCTGCGGCAAGCATGAACCAAAGGCCCCTCTTAGAACCTTCGGCCCATGCCGCTACGGCCTGCACCATAATTCGCAGATGGTGGGGATGGCAAGAACTATAGTGCCGGTTGCCAAGGCAACTATGTCGCACCTGGAGGCCGGTTCAGACCAGATATTCCGCGCCATCGATGACGTAAGGCGCGTGGCGGAAATCCCGGATGGTTGCGACCTTGCCGGCGCACCAGCCCAGCAGCATGAAATATTTCGGCCTTGAATCCGGCACGTTCGGATCGAACACCAGGATGGCGGGATGTCCCTCCACCAGGCCCGGCACCAGACGCCAGTCGCTGACCTTGGCGTAATTGCCGAAATAGCGGGACACTTCGGCCTTGCCGTTCAGGCGAGACTTGCTGACGAGGTCGAGCCTGACATCGTCTGCGATCATGGCGCGGATCGCGTCGAAGTTGCGCGCGTTGAAATGGGCGACATAGGCGCCGAGGCGCGCGCGATCGGCATCCGATAATCGCTGTTGCGGCGTGTCCTCCGGTTCATCCGCGATTTCGCGCAACTGCGAGCGGCCGCGATGCAGCGCGGCCTTGGCCGCCGGCAGGCTGCACTGCATCACCTCGCAGATCTCCTGAAGCGAGCAGCCGAGCACATCCATCAGGATCACGCTGGAGCGCTGCGCTACCGGCAGGCGCATGAAGGTGCGTAACGAGGTGGCGGCGATCTGGCGGCTCTCCACGGCATCGAGCTGGTCAACGATCATCTCCACCACCTCACCCGAGCGGAGCGCCTCCTGCCGGTTGCGCCGGCGCAGGAAATCCAGCGCGGTGTTGTGCGCAATCCGGAACAGCCAGCCTTCGGGATTGCCGATTACGCCGGCGCCGGCCCGGGCCTCCATCGCCTTGATCAAGGCATCCTGCAGCACATCCTCGCCGTCAATGACCGAGCCCGTCATGCGCGCGCAATAGCGATGCAGCCTTGGCCGCATCGCTACCAGCAGGCGTTCGATGTCGAAGGCTGTGGACGGCTCGGGCACCCCTGTCATTCCACCTCCGGCAAGCGGGTTCAGTTCTCTTCCAGCATGCGGTAATTGCCGACGACAGTAGCACCCTTGGGCAGCGGCGGCTCGACGCAACGCTCCCGAATGCCGCTCTGGAATGCAGCGAACGCCGGCAGCTTTGGCAACGGGCTCACGCCATCATCGGCGCTCTCGACAAAATGGATGAAGGTATCGTCCTCCAGCCGCAGCGACATATAGCGGAGACCTTCCGGCTGCGCCGCCTTCAGTTCCGCAAACACCGCCGCGACCAGTTCGGCATTCCTGTCGGCCATATCAGGCTTGGTCTTGTACCTTATCACGGTCCGTCGCATGGGCGTCTCCTTGTTGGCGGCTGCAAAGACAGCGCTTCGATCCCAGGGACGTTTGGGATCGGCCAAAGGATGCGGCGCTCCAGAAAATATTTCTCTCAGTCGCCCCTGCGATACGCAGGGACCCATAGCCACAGGATTTTGTCGTTGCGCCGTGCTGTAGCTCCAGCTTTCGCGATAATGCGTGCCTGTGGTTATGGGTCCTGGCTCACGGCCGGGACGACAGCATCATACGCATTCGCTATCGACCGATTAGCAAACGCGCCTTGGACCGGCGAGAAAAATGGCTACATAATCCAATGTGATGAATGATCTGAAACCGGGGTTGCATGCCATGACGACAGCGCCGAAACAGCCCCATCATGTGGTCATCGTCGGCGCCGGTTTCGGCGGACTGGAAACCGCCTTCGGCCTTGCCGGTGCGCCCGTCAGGATCACGCTGATCGACCGCCGCAACCACCATCTGTTCCAGCCGCTGCTCTATCAGGTCGCCACCGCCTCGCTGGCGACGTCCGAAATCGCCTGGCCGATCCGCTACCTGCTGCGCGGCCGCAAGGAGGTGACGACGCTGTTCGCAAATGTCAGCGGCGTCGATGCCGCGGGCAAGCGCGTGCTGCTCGATGACGGCGACGCGATCGCCTACGACACGCTGGTGCTCGCCACCGGCGCGCGTCACGCCTATTTCGGCCACGACGAATGGGAGCCATTCGCCCCGGGCCTCAAGACGCTGGAGGATGCCACCACGCTCAGACGTCGCATTCTCGTCGCCTTCGAGCGTGCGGAGCGCGAGACTGATCCGGCGCGGCGCGCGGCGCTGTTGACCTTCGTCATCATCGGCGCCGGCCCGACCGGCGTCGAAATGGCCGGAACCATCGCCGACCTCGCCAAGGACACGCTGCCACCGGACTTCCGCAACATCGACACCCACAAGACCCGCGTCGTGCTGATCGAGGCCGGCCCGCGCGTGCTGGCCGGCTTTCCCGAGGATCTCTCCGCCTACGCCCAGCGCTCGCTGGAGGAGATCGGCGTCGAGGTGATGCTGGGGCAACCCGTCACCGACTGTGCCATCGATGGCGTCGTCTATGGCGGCAACAGACTGGAGGCCAGAACCATCGTCTGGGCCGCCGGCGTGCGTGCCTCGCGCGCGGCGGAATGGCTGAACGCGCCCGCCGACCGTGCCTACCGATTGAAGGTCGAGCCCGATCTCACCGTGCCCGGCCATCCCGACATCTTTGCCGTTGGCGACACCGTGACAATCGCGGCCCACGACGGCAATCCGGTGCCGGGCATCGCGCCGGCCGCCAAGCAGCAGGGGCGCTACGTGGCCGCGCTGATCAAGGCGCGTCTGAGCGGCGGCACGCTGCCGCCGTTCCGCTACAAGCACGCCGGCAGCCTTGCGCAGATCGGCAAGAAAAAGGCCGTGATCGATTTCGGCTGGATGAAGATGCGCGGCAACCTCGCCTGGTGGATCTGGGGCATCGCCCACATCTACTTCCTGATCGGCCTGCGCAACCGGCTCAGCGTTGCGCTCAGCTGGCTATGGATCCACGCCCGCGACCAGCGCGCGGCGCGGCTGATCACGCAGGGCTCGAGCAAGGTCACGGGATAGCTTTCTTCACGGCGCGCAGGCAAAACTGGCCGCGCGACTAACCTCACCCGATTTGTAATGCGGCCATGCCGGCCACTGGCAGAGTGGCAGCGCGCGCGTCACTTCAAACGCCGGCGCTTCGACCTTCTGCTCGGTCACCTCGAGATCGCCGGGCGCCTTGCCGTTCTCGACCCAGTCGACCAGCACCGCCAGCATGTCGACATTGGCGGGCGCGCCGGAGCCGACATGGTCGACGCCGGGCGCCGTGTAGAGCCGGGCGAACGCGGCCGTCTTCTCCTTGCCCAGCGTGCGCTGCACGTTTTCGAAGTAGCGTATCCCGGCATAAGGACTCTGGGCGTAGTCGGCCATGTTTTCGAGGATCACGAGCTTGCCGCCGCGCGCGGCAAAACGGCTGAGATCCGGATTGGTCGAATCCATCAACTCGCGACACCTGAAGCAGGCGCTCCTTGTGATCCTCAGGCTTGTACGTCGTGACATCGAGCTTGGGATCGCGCGCAAAGACATACTGGATGCCGCCGGCGCCGTAGACCCAGGCAATGCCGTTGGAAGGCACCGGCGGCTGCGCCGGCGCCGCCTTGCCAAGCCACCAGGAGATCCAGCCGCCGGTCGGACCGAAGGCAGGCGTATTTTCGCCCGAGACGCCCCAGCCCGGATAATCATCAAGGCCATTCTCCAGCGCAAAGGAAAACTTGTAGGTCGAATGCAACGTCTTGATGGCCGCGATCTGCACCTCGCTCAGGCACGCGTCGCCGCCCTGGCCCGCCGCGCAACGAAGTGACTCCGGCTGGAATTTCGCCTTGCAACCGACCGGATTCAGAACCAGCTGGTCCTCGGCGCCATCGGCCTTGTCGCAGGCCTGCAGCACCGCCTTGGCGACGAGTTCGACTTGCGCCGGACGGATCCAGCCCTCGCCCATTGTCGCGAGCCCCGACCGCGTCCCGGCATGCTGCAATCCGACCCAGTTGATGACGGGCACGCGCGCGAAAATGCCGTCAAAATCCTCAGGGTAGCGCTGCGCCATCGTCAACGCTTCGCGGCCGCCTTCCGACGATCCCATGAAATACAGCTTTGTTGGCGCGTTGCCGTAAGCGCGCACCATCAGGGCGACGGCGGCGTCCCGCACGCGCTTGTAGGATCGGTGTGCGAAATTCTCGAACGCCTCGTCGTTGAGGGCAAACAATTGCGGCGGCTCGCCCGGCTTGGTTTCATGGCCGGAATCCGTGCCATAGGTGACAAAGCCGCGCGCCAACGGCGACGACGCGCCAAACGGATAGGCCGGCGGCAACGCAAGCCCGGTATCAGCACGCCATTGAAACCGCCGCCGCCATATTGCAGCGAGCGGTCGTTCCATTCGATCGGCAGGTTCACCTGGAATTTGATCGGCGGCGCATTCGGGTCCAACGGCGCGATCTGTCCGAGCACCTTGCAGAATTCCGGATTGGCCGGCGTGACACGCGCCGCCGGCGTCGGTCCTCGTTCGGCGACCGCGAGTGGCGTAGGCGCGATCATGCTGGCGGAGTTCGATCCGGACGGCATTGTCGGTCGGCCGGATAAGATCGCCGCACGTCGCCGCCGGATCGCCGGCCATTTTCGCGGCGATCGCATCTGAGGCAAAGAGCGAGGTCGCAGCGAGCAGCAAGGCCAACCGAGCCCGCGCGCGCAGCTCGAGCTTGAGGTGTTGCATCGTTTCCCCCGCTATTGTCTTGCAGCCGCGTTTTGACCGGCCGTCAGGCTTACAATGGCTCGTGCGATGCGGACGTCAATCGAAATAAGAACGAGCGTCGTCGGCGTTTGATATCCGTTATGCGGCGACACCCCCACCCCGGCCCTCCCACGCAAGCGCGGGAGAGGGAGGGCGACGGAGCGTCACTTCACCAGCGAGCAGCCGCCGTCGGCGAGCGGACGGAACGCCTGGTCGGCGGGAATGGTCGAGACCAGCTTGTAGTAGTCGTAAGGATATTTCGACTCCGCCGGCTTCTTCACCTCGAACAGGTACATCGGGTGAATGACGCGGCCATCCTGGCGGATGGTGACGTCGCCGAACAATTTGTCCTTGCCCTTGAACTTCTTCATCTGCGGCACCGCATCCCTGGCGTGGTCGCTGCCGGTCGCCGCCACCGCGTTGAGATAGGCCAGCGTGGAAGCATAGACGCCGGCCTGGTTGCCGCTCGGCATCTTGCCGTTCATGCCTGGCCGCGCCGCGAAGCGTTTCGCGAATGCGCGGGTATCATCGTCCATGTCCCAGTAGAAGGCTTCGAGAAGCTGCAAACCCTGTGCGACCTTCAACCCCATGCCGTGGACGTCGTTGACGAACAGCAGGAACGCCACCATGGTCTGGCCACTCTGCTGGATGCCGAACTCAGTGGCCTGCTTGACCGCGTTGATGGTGTCGCCGCCGGCATTGGCGAGCCCGATCACCTTGGACTTGGAGTTCTGCGCCTGCAGCAGGAAGGAGGCGAAGTCCGAGGTGCCGAGCGGATGCTTGCTCGACCCCAGCACCTTGCCGCCATGCTTCTCGATGTAGTTGGTCGCTTCCGCCTCGATGCCCTTGCCGAGCGCGTAGTCGACCGTGACGAAGTACCAGTCCTTGCCGCCGCGCGCCATCATCGCCGCCGCTGTCGTGTTGCCGGTCGCCCAGGCGTCGTTGACCCATTGAATGGTGTTTGGCGAGCAAGCCTTGCCGGTGAGATCGGAACTGGCGGTGGAGGACGCCAGGAATGTCATGCGCGAATCCTTCAGCAGCGCGTTGATCGCGAGACCGACGGCCGAATTCGGTACGTCGACGATGGCATCTACTCCCTCGACGTCGAGCCATTTGCGCGCGATCCCCTGTCCGACATCGGCCTTGTTCTGGTGATCGGCGTAGACGATCTCGACCTTGATGTTTTTGCCGCCGCCGTTGAAATCTTCCGCCGCCATCCGCGCGGCTTCCACCGAACCCATGCCGTTGGTGTCCTGGAAGATGCCGGAGATGTCGTTGAGCACACCGACACGGACGACGTTGTCGGAAATCTCCGCACGCGCCGCGCCCCACGTCGCACACGACAAGGCGAGCGCCAGACTGAATCTGCAAACCTTCATTGTTTTCTCCCTTTGGAATTTGATTTTTGGTTTCCCGGACTTCGCCGGGTTTGATTTCGTTGCGTAATGTCCGGCGATGGCGCCGTTACAATTGCCGGTCCGGCAGGCTGAGCACCAAGCCATCGAGATCGGCGGCAAGTTTGATCTGGCAGGACAGCCGGCTGTTGGCCTGCCGTTCGGCGGCGGCGCCGTCCAGCAGCGCGTCCTCGTCGCCACCCATGGCCGGCAACCGCGCGAGCCAGTCCTCGTCGACATAGACATGGCAGGTGGCGCACATGGCGTTGCCGCCGCATTCCGCCAGGATTCCGTTGATGTCATGGCGCGTCGCGGCCTGCATGGCGCTCTCGCCCACGCTCGCCTCGATGGGCTGCCGGCGGCCGTCGGGATGGATGAAGATGATGCTTGGCATAAGCGATCCGTCAGGCCGGAGAAATCGTGATTGGGAGACTTTCGAGGCCGCGCAGCGTGTTGTTGTAGCGGCGCTTCACCGGACCGGTGATCGCGATTGAAGCAACCTTGCGTGCGATCGCCGCCAGCATCACCTCGCCTTCGACCCGCGCCAGCAGCTGGCCGACGCACATATGGATGCCCGAGCCGAACCCGACATGGCCTGAGGTGCGGCGGGTCACGTCGTAGCTGTCGGGATTGTCCCAGCGCCGCGGATCGCGGTTGGCGGCGCCGAGGAACATCAGCACCTTCTCGCCTTCGTCGATGCGATGGCCCGCGAGTTCGACCTCCCGCGTCGTGGTGCGGAAGAAGGTCTGCACCGGACTTTCGTAGCGAATCGCCTCTTCGAACGCATTACGCGCCAGCGAGGGATCGCTGCGCAGCCGCGCGAGCTGATCGGGGAAGCGCGCCAGGCAGTAGACAGCGGCGCCGATGCCGTTGACGGTCGTATCGAGCCCGGCGGAAAGCAGCGAGCGCACCAACAGCGGCGCCTCTTCCGGCGTGATGTCGCCCGCATCGGCGCGGGCATGGACACAGGCGCCGAAACCGCCGGGCGCGAGATTTTCGCGCTGGCATTGCGCGGCGACATAGGCCTGGTGCGGCGCCGAGCGTTCGATTGCCTCCTGACGCAACTGGTTTGGCGGCCCGAAGGAGTTGAACACAAGGCTCGCGTAAGGCAGCAGGTTCTCGCGCCCCTCCTGCTTCAACCCCATCGCATCGGGAAACACCGAGAGCGGATAGGCCTCCGCGAGATCAGCAACCGCATCAAAACTGCCGCGCGCCAGCAACTCGTCGACTTTGGCGGCGGCCATCGCCGTGAAATGTTCGCGGACCCCTTTCATCGCCGTCGGTGAAAGCACCTGGCTCAGCACCGAACGCGTCCGGGTATGCGCCGGCGGGTCCGCCTCAAGGATGATGCTTTGCGGACGCCACGGCTTTTCCTTGGCGAAATCGCTCAGGCCGACGCCGCGGCTCGAACAGAACGTCAGGGGATCGTTGAGGACGGCGTGCACCTCCGCATAGCGGGCCACGCCATAGACGCCCCATTTGTCGAGCCACACCAGCGGTCCGGCTTCTCGGAGGGTGTCGTGGATCGCGTGCGGGTCCTCGAAAAACTCGTTCGAGAACGGGTCCACGTCCAGGCTTGGCACACCGGCCGGCGCCGCCCGCGCCGGGGTTACAGAATCTGTGCGGGAGGTCGCGCTCATGTGGGTCTCCTGCATATTGTTCTTGCGGAACGGTATGCCCTGTCTCTATGTCTGGGATGCTGGAGCGGCTTCGGAAGAGCATGAGCAGGAACAGACAGGCGCGCGCGGCCCGCGCGGGTACGGCAGGCAGGAGCGGACGCGCCGAACAGGTGCTCGACCTCGACCGCTACGTCCCGGCGCTCATCACCTTCATCGCCAATAAATTGTCGCGCAGCGCGACCGTGGTCTATCAGAAGCGCTTTGGGGTCAACGTCACGGAATGGCGGATCCTGTCGCTGCTCGCGATCGAGCCGGATATTTCGGCGGCCCGCATCTGCCACGTCATCGGTTTCGACAAGGGACCGGTCAGCCGGACGCTGGCCGGCATGGAGGAGCGCGGGCTGGTCAGCATCAGGGCCGACCGGCAGGACGGACGCACCCATTCGATCTCGCTGACCGCGAAGGGATCTACCACCCACGACCAGGTCATCGCGGTCGCGCTCGAGCGCGAACGCCGCCTGCTCTCCTGCCTGAACAAGCCGGAGCGGGAAACCCTGATCGGGCTGCTGCTGCGGGTCCACGGTAATCTTGATGCCGTAAAGGGCGCGGGCGAAATCGACGACCGGAACTGAGCCGAACGCGTTGGCCACGCCGCGCTGAACAACGCTGCCGCCATCGCGCTGCGCGCGCAGTACCGCACTGCGTTGTGACGATTCGACACGCCCAAACATCCGTTTCTCCCTGCACGGCCCGGCACTCTGCGTGCTCTTCGATCGGCCGTTTGTCGAAAACACGCTCGCACAAATTAGTTGCCTTGGCAACATAAATAGCGAGCCTCGAGCCCGCAAACGGCACCGGCCGTTCGCGGGGGTGAGTTTACTTCTTGACCAACGGGCAGTTGCCTTCGCTCTCGGGGCGAAACGCCTGATCGCCGGGAATGGTTGCGACGACCTTCAGCAGGTCCCATTTCGACGTGGATTTATCAGGCTTCTTCACTTCCAGCAGATAGAACGGGTGAATCTTGCGGCCATCGGCGCGAATGGTTCCCTTGCCGAACAGCGGATCATCGGTCGGCATCGCCTTCATCGCCGCGACCACGGCCTTGCCATCGGCGGCGCCGCCGACCTTGTCGACCGCCTTCAGGTAATGCAACACGGAGGCGTAGACGCCGGCTTGCATGTCGTTCGGATAATTCTTCTGCGGATGGCGTTCGGCGAACCGCTTGGCGAAGGCGCGCGTGCCGTCGTTCAGATCCCAGTAGAACGGATTCATGATCTGCGCGCCCTGCGCCGCCTTCAGGCCGAGCGCGGGAATGCCGTTCATGCCGAGGATCAACCCGACCAGTTTCTGCTTTTGCGTCAGCCCGAATTCCGCCGCCTGCTTGATCGAGGTGATGGTGTCGTCGCCGGCATTGGCGACGCCGACGATGTCGGCGCCCGAGGCCTGCGCCTGCAGCAGGAAGGAGGCGTAGTCGGCGGTGCCGAGCGGATGGCGCACGGCGCCGAGCACTTCGCCGCCAGAGGCCTTGACGCCTTCCATCGCCTGCTTCTCCAGATCATGGCCGAAGGCATAATCCGCAGTCAGGAAGAACCATTTCTTGCCGCCCTGCGCGACCACGGCTTTGCCGAGGCCGCGGCCATAGGCATAGGTGTCATAGGTCCAGTGCACGGTGTTCGGCGTGCATTTTTCGCCGGTGAGCAGCGCGGTGCCGGCGCCGGAGCCGATGAAAACCTTGTTCTTCTGCTCGCTCATGCCGGCGACCGCGAGCGCAATCGCCGAGTTCGGCAGGTCGAAGATGGCGTCAACGTTTTCAGCGTCGTACCAGCGCCGCGCGATGCCGACGCCGACATCGGTCTTGTTCTGGTGATCGGCGGTGATGACTTCGACGGGCTTGCCGGCAGCCTTGCCGCCATAATCGTCTACGGCCATTTGCGCAGCGATGACCGAACCGATGCCCTGATAGGTCGAAAACACGCCTGACTGGTCGTTGAGCACGCCGATCCGGACGCGGTCCTGGGCCTGGGCTGGGATTTGGGCTGCGCTGGCGAACAGGCCGCCGAGCGCGGCAACGAGCATTCCTGTGCGAAAAAACTGTCGCATGCATTCCCTCCATGGATGGAAAAGGCGGCCTTCGCGGCCACTTCGAAATTACTTATAACTTATAAGTATTTTGAGGATTGTCAATTCGGGTGATGCCGTGCGAGCTATTGCGGATGGGAAGAATCGCCAAAGTTTCGACACGCAAGGGCAATGGGGCAACCAAAACGGCCGAGCCGGATGCGGGCCGGGAACTCGACCTCACCGCGCTACGGCAGACCCCGGGATTCCTGATCCGGATCCTGCAGTTGCAGAACTTCGAGGCGTTCTATCCCTATTTCGAATCGCTAAAACTCTCCCCGCTCGAATACGCCATCCTCGTCGCGGTGCGCGACAACAGGACGGTGACGCAGAGCGAGCTTGCCGGCGTGCTGAAAATGCAATTGCCCAATTTAGTGAAGATCCTGTCGCGGATGGAGGAGACCGGCGTTTTAAAACGCAAGCGGTCCACACGGGACAAGCGGGCGGTCGAGCTCAGCCTCAGCGCGGCGGGCGAGCGGCGCGCCGACGAGGCCAGCCGGCTCGGCGAGCGTTTCAATGCGCAGACGCTTTCGGTGCTGAGCAAGCCCGAGCAGACCGCATTTCTCCAGATGCTGGCGCGGCTGGTCGAAGCGCACAGGAACGGATTTTGAGGCGAACGCGTCTCAGCCGGCGCACCCGATCCATTCGGCCGAGGAATCGTCGTCCAGCGTTGCCACCGCGCCCGTGCGGCGCGCGAGCACCGCGCGCTGGTTGATATAGCCCTTGTCGGTGATTTCGCCGCCGTCGACCGAAGGTAACTCTGCCAGCAGCAGCGCGCGCGTGGCGTGACCTGATGAGTTGCCGCTCTGCGCCTTCAGCTTCGCAAGGCCTTGCGCGATCGCGCCGCGAACCGTGGCGTGGCCGATCACGTCTTTCACATCGGCATTGTCTGACAGGCCGGCATGCGCCCGGCAGGCCGCGATGTTGGGAAATACCAGAAAGCGGACCTCATTGCCGCCATGGCCGGTGACCACGATATCCTGTGCCAGCGGTGCCAGCGCCGCGATGCCGGCCACGCGCAAGGTTCCGACGCTGACCCAGGTGCCGGAATTGAGCTTGAAATCTTCCGCTACCCTGCCGTCGAAGAACAACCCCAACTCCGGACGCGCGGGATCGGCGAAAGTCACGGCGTCGCCGATCCGGTAGAAGCCTTCCGCGTCGAACGCCTGCGCGGTCAATTCCGGCGCCTGCCAGTAGCCGGGCGTGACGTTGGGCCCGCGCACGCGCACCTCCAGCTTGTCGCCCGACGGCACCAGCTTCAGTTCAGTCCCCGGGATCGGCACGCCGATATTGCCGGAACGTTTTGCCTGGAAATGACAATCGGTCGCCAAAGGCGAGGTTTCGGTCGAGCCCCAGGCCGATACCATCGGCATCGCGCGGCCGACGGTCCTGATCGAGAGCTCCTCCAGCGCATCCCAGAGATTCTGCGGCAACGCAGCGCCGGCGTAGAAAGCAAACTTCACTTCGCCGAAGAATTTCGTTCGCAACTCCTCATCGCTGCGCAGCGCCGCGATCAGCATGTCAAAACCGCGTGGCACATTGAAATAGACCGTCGGCATCACGCTGCGCAGATTGGCCAACGACGTCGCAAACAGCCCCGGCGCCGGCTTGCCGCCGTCGACATAGAGGGTGCCGCCGTTGCGCAGCACCAGATTGAAATTGTGGTTGGCGCCGAAAGTGTGGCTCCAGGGAAGCCAGTCGAGAATGACCAGCTTCTCGCCGCTATCCCCGAGGAACGTCCAGGTCTGCGCCTTGGCCTGCTGGCTCGAGGTCAACATGCGCTGGGTGTTGATGACGGCCTTTGGGGCGCCGGTCGAACCTGACGTGAACAGGAATTTTGCGATCGTGTCGGGCGTGATCGCGGCAAAGGCCTTTTCGACATCAGGCGTTTCCGGCGTGGCCGCGATGCTGCGGAACGAGATCGCATCGGCATCGCCGGCGCTGCCGCTGACGATCGTAGCCGAATGCAACGGCTGGATCGCAGCCAGTGCCGCCGCGAATGGTTTGGTGGCGGAAACATAGATCGCGCCGGGCCCGAGCAGCTTGATCATGCTCTTGAGCTTGTCGAAGTCTTTCGACATCAGCGAATAGGCCGGCGAGATCGCGGCCGATGGCACACCGACATGCTGGGCGGCGAGCGCGAACAGCGCATGCTCGACGCTGTTGTCGGACAGGATCGCCAGGGGACGCTCGACGCTCAGCCCTTGCGCAAGGATCCACGCCGCCGCAGCGCGCGCCTGCTGCAACGCCTCCCTGTAGGTGACCGTCGACCACGGCGCATCGGCGCTGGCGCGATCGGCGAGAAAAACCCGCTCGGGTGCATGCCGCGCCCAATGCTCCAGCCAGTCGCCGATGCAACGCGCACCCGGCTGCAGCGGCACCGTCGACTTCACCACAATGCTGCCGTCGGCGCGGCGGTCGGCGACAATCGCCGGCGTCGCGAACAGACTGCGGGGATTGTCACCGCTTGTGGCGGCGAGGGTCATGGTTTCCTCCTGTCCCGAATGGTTACGGGATTGCCGCGCATCGTGCCGGCCTGCAGCTCGAAGGGCTGCTTTGGCCCTAATGTTGAGCACAACAATTGTTGTCGTCAACAACAATCTTTCCTTGAAGTGCGCGAAGCGCTAGAAGGTGAGGCGATGGCGGGAAACAGTCACATGCCCAGAACGGCCAAATCGCGCGCGGGTGCGCGTTCCGGCCGCACGCAAGCCCGAAACGGCAGCGCGCAAAGCAACGTTTTGAATGACGGGATCGCCCTCGATGCGCTGGCCGGCCACGCCGGCTATGCGGTGCGGCGCTTCCAGATCTGGATTTTTCAGGATTTTATCCGCACGCTCGGCGCCGTCGATATCCGCCCCACGCAGTATTCGGTGATGACGGTGATCGGCGCCAATCCCGGCCTGAGCCAGATGGCGGTCGCCAAGCGGCTCGGGATCGAGCGCGCCAGGCTGGTACATCTGCTGGACAGTCTCGAACATCGCGATCTCGTCAGCCGCGTCAGATCGGCCACCGACCGGCGCTCTCACGCCCTGCACCTGACCCCGCGCGGCAGGACCGCGCTGGCGCAGTTCAGGCGGCTCGCCGCCAAACATGAGCGCCATGTGGCCGATAAAATCGGCAAGGAAAACCGCGAGCGGCTGCTGCAAATCCTATCCGCGTTCACCTGAGCGAGGCCGCCGCCTCGCCCTTGGGTTCTGTCGCCTAAATTTTAGGCGAAAACTCAACCGCGTCGGGAGCCCGGCGTAAGCACGATTATGTCCTAAATACCTGATATTGAGTGCCTATCCTTCGAGGCCGCCTCTGCCCAACCATTGTACACAATGGCACATCGCTTGCTTCATTCGCGGTAACCTTCGCTCGCTGGAGTTCTGCTCGCCATGGGGTCTGACGTGCCTGAAACCGTTGCCGCCATCGTCGCCGCGCACCGCGCCGCCACCATGACCCCGGCGCAAACCATCGCGCGCAGCTATCAGCGCATCCGCGCCTATAACGATCCGGCCGTGTTCATCAGCCTGCGCGACGAGAAAGAGGCGCTGGCGGAGGCCGAAGCGCTGGCCCCGAAGGACGCGGCGGCGCTTCCGCTGTATGGCGTGCCGATTGCCATCAAGGACAATATCGACGCGCAGGGTTTGCCGACCACGGCGGCCTGCCCGGCTTTCTCCTATTCGCCCGCGCAGGATTCGACGGCCGTTGCAAAACTGCGCGCGGCCGGCGCCATCGTCATCGGCAAGACCAATCTCGACCAGTTCGCGACCGGCCTGGTCGGCGTCCGCTCGCCCTACGGCATCCCCGTCAATCCGATCCGCGCTGATTTGATTCCGGGCGGATCGAGTTCGGGATCGGCGGTCGCGGTTTCCGCAGGGCTGGTGCCGCTGGCACTCGGCACCGATACCGCGGGCAGCGGTCGTGTGCCGGCAATGCTCAACAACATCGTCGGGCTGAAGCCGAGCCTCGGGCTGATCTCCAACGCCGGGCTCGTTCCGGCGTGCCGGACGCTGGACTGCATTTCGGTGTTCTCGCTCACCGTCGACGACACGATGGCCGCGCTGGCGGCGATGGCCGGCCCCGACGGCGCCGATCCGTTTTCGCGCGACCGGCCGCTGGGATCCGTGTCAGCGTTTCCCGAAAAACTCCGGCTCGGCGTGCCGCGCAACGGCCAATTGATCTTCTTCGGCGACCGCGCCGCGGAGAAAGCCTATGGCGAGGCGCTCGCACGCTGGACCTCGCTCGGCGCCACGCTGGTCGAATTCGACCTGGAGCCGTTTTATGAGACCGCGCGGCTGCTCTATGAGGGTCCGTGGGTCGCCGAGCGCTATCTTGTCATCCGCGACATGCTGGCGTCATCGCCGGATTCGATTCATCCGGTGACGCGCGAGATCACGGCCGCCGGCGCGCGGCTGACCGCCGCCGACACCTTTGCCTCGCTCTATCGGCTGCAGGCGCTGCGCCGCGTGGCCGGGCGCGCCTTCGCCAATTTCGACGCGATGGTGCTTCCGACGGCGCCGACCGCCTATTCGACCGCGCAGGTGCTGGCCAATCCGGTCGAACTCAACTCGAGGCTCGGCACCTACACCAATTTTGTGAATCTGCTCGACCTCTGCGGGCTGGCGCTGCCGGCCGCGATGCGTGCCGACGGCATTCCGTTCGGCATCACGCTGCTGGCGCCCGCCGGACACGATGCGGCGCTCGCCAGTATCGGGCGGGTGTTTCATGCCGACACCAAACTCAAGATGGGAGCCAAGGGCCTGACACAGCCCGCGCTTGCTGCATTACCGACCGGGGCGAGCGGCGACGAGATCACCATCGCCGTGGTCGGCGCGCATCTGTCCGGCATGGCGCTCAACGGCGAACTGCAGGCACTCGGCGGCCGCCTGCTCGAAGCTGCCGCGACCGCACCGGACTACAAACTCTATGCCCTCGACACCACGCCGCCAAAACCCGGCATGCTGCGCGTGGACACGGGCGCGGGGCATTCGATCAAGCTGGAGCTATGGGCGCTGTCGGCGGCAGCCTTCGGCAAATTCGTCGCCGCGATCCCGCCGCCACTCGGGATCGGCACGGTAAGGCTCGCCGACGGCAGAGGCGTGAAGGGTTTTGTCGTCGAACCCGTGGCGATCAATGGCGCGCGCGACATTTCCGCATTCGGCGGCTGGCGCGCGTTCATGGCCGAGAAGGCGACTCCATAAGCCGTCATTGCGAGCGAAGCGAAGCAACCCATGCCTCCACGCCTGCGGAACGATGGATTGCTTCGTCGCTTCGCTCCTCGCAATGACGGAGAACTACACCGACACCGCGTAGAGCTCATATTCCCCGCGCACCAGTTCGATGTGGGCCCGCATCGCGGATGCCGCGCCGTTCTTGTCGCCGCGCATGATCGCGACCACGACGCGGTCGTGCTCGGCATGCGATTTCGCCAGACGCCCGAGGTTGCGGAACTGGGCGCGGCGGAACGGCTGCACCCGCACCCGCGTCGCCAGCGTCATCTCGGCGATGTAGCCGTTCTGCGAGCCGGCATAGATCGCGTTGTGGAAGCGTTCGTTGACCTCGTGAAAGCGTTCGGGATTGCCGGCATGGCTCAGCACGCGCAATTCCTCATGGATCGCCTCCAGCTTCTGGCGATCCCCCGGCGGCATCCGCTCGGCGGCCAGCCCCGCACAGAGCGCTTCCAGTTCGGCCATCGCCTCGAACATTTCAGTCAGACGATCCGGCGACGGCTGCGCCACCACGGCGCCGCGATGAGCGCGGGCTTCGACCAGCCCGCTCGCCACCAGTTGCCGCAGCGCCTCGCGGACCGGCGTGCGCGACACGGAAAAGCGCCGCGCGATGTCAGTCTCGTCGAGCCCCGATCCGGGCCGCAGTACGCCGCGCACGATCTCGTCGGCCAGCTGCAGCCGCAGTTCCTCCGCGCGCGTGACCTTGTCCCGCAGCGGCGACGACCGATCGACGCGCCGGACCGGCGTCTCGGCGTCCGCGCCGGAGGGCGGCGTTCGGATGGGGAGATCCTCGAGACTCATGACTTCGAATCCACCTTGGGAGCTTCCGGATCATTGATGATGCTGACATGGGCTGCGACGATCTTCCACCCTTCCGGAAACCGCACCCAGGTTTGCATCTGCCGTCCGACTTTGCCCAGCGCGCCCTCGCGATAGAACAATGTCGAGGCGACCGCGGTATCCCGGCCATAGGTCGTGATCACGGTCCTGTCGGTCCGCCGCATCAGTCCGACCGGCGAACGCGCGGCGCGGAACGCCATGATCGCGTCGTAGCCGTAGAGATTTTCACCAATGCCATAGCGCAACGTGTGGGGATCGTTGCGGAACAATTCGTCGAGCACGGCCACGTCGTTCGACACCAGCGCTTTCTCGTAACGCGCGAATTGCGCGGTGACTTCGGCCAGCACGTCGGGAAGATCGAGCTCCATCGCTAAAGTCCTCTCGGCGGCGGCGCGGCGGCAACGCCCATCTGTTCCAGCGCACGCGCGACGCGCAGCGCGATATCCTCGCGCCAGGGCGCGGCAATGATCTGCACGCCGATCGGCATCGGCTCCAGCGGCACCGGCACCGCGACGACAGGCAAACCGATGAACGAAATCGGCTGGGTGTGGATGCCTATATTGGCGCGCACCGGCAGCTCGACGCCATCGAGCACGAAGTTCACCTGGCCCAATTTCGGCGCGGTGCAGGGCGTGGCCGGCGCGATGATCACGTCGACTGACTTGAACAGCTCCAGCACCTTTGCGCGATACCAGCGGCGAAATTTTTGCGCGCGATCGACCAGCGGTGCCGGAACCATGGCGCCCGCAATCAGGCGGTCACGCACCGCCGGATCGAAATCATTCGGACGCTTGCGCAACCGATCGAGATGCAGCGACGCGCCTTCGGTGGTGGAGATCACGTAAGCTGCCGCGCGGGCGCGCGCGGCCTCCGGAATTTCGATTGTTTGCGTGGCATCGAGCGCCATGGCGACGCGCGAAACGGCTTCGACCGCTTCGGGGAATACGTTCTTCTGAAAGTATCCGCCGGCAATTGCGACCCGCAGGCCCGAGATACCCTGCGCCAGCAGCGACGTCACCGGTTCAACCGGGCGCGTCGTGCAGGCAGCATCATCGGCATCGGGCCCCTGCATGGCGTCGTAAGCAAGTGCGAGGTCGCCGACGTTGCGCGCGAACGGGCCGAGATGATCGAAGCTTGCGACAAAGGGAAACGAGCGCGCGCGCGACAGCCGGCCATAGGTCGGCTTCAGGCCGAAGATGCCGCAGAACGACGACGGCACCCGAATCGAGCCGTTGGTGTCGGATCCCAGGGCAATCGGAACCAGCGCGCCGCCGACCGCGCTGCCCGAGCCACCCGACGAGCCGCCGGTCATCCGCGTCGGATCGTGCGGATTGCGCGACGGGCCGTCATGCACGTTCTCGCCCGTGAAATCATAGGCGTATTCGCCCATGTTGAGCGCGCCGACCAGCACGGCGCCCTGAGCTTCCATACGCTCGATCAACGTGGCATCACGCGGCGACGGCGCCAGATCGCGGTTGATCTTCGAGCCGGCGCGGGTGGCGAGACCTTTTACATCGAACAGGTTCTTGACCGCGAACGGCACGCCGGCGAGCGGCCCCACTTTCTCGCCGGCGGTGATGGCCGCATCGACCGCGCGGGCTTTCGCGCGGGCGCGGTCGGCAGTGATGTCGGTGAACGAATTCAGCACGGAATCGTGTTTGGCGATCCGCGCCAGGGCGCCTTCGGTCGCATCGAGCGCGGAAAGCTTGCGGTCCGTTACGGCCTGCGCGATTTGTTGGGCCGAAAGCCCGTCGGTGTTGACGGTCATGGCGCGGTCAGGCTGTGTAGACACTGGCCGGCTCGGTTTCATCCGGCAGCGTGAATTCATCGACCAGCCGCGCCAGCCTCAGCGATACTTCAAGGTTCGCCCGCACGGCAGGCCGCCAGGCTTCCTCGACCGGCAGCGCCAGCGCCTTTGCAACCGCGTTGATGTAATCGTCCAGGGGTTCGGCAGCCATTTCGCTTCCACTCAACTTTCTAGTGAACCGGCAACGGCGGATGCGGGATCGCCGTCAGCAATTCCTTGGTGTAGGCGTCCTGCGGATCGCCGAGCACCCGCTCGGATGTACCCTGCTCGACGATTCGCCCCGCACGCATCACGATGACACGATCGCACAGCAAACGCACCACATTCAAATCATGCGACACGAACAAATAGCTCATGCCCATCGACACCTTGAGGTCCTGCAGCAAATTAAGCACCACCGCCTGAACGGAGACGTCAAGCGCCGCGGTCGGCTCGTCGAGGATCACGAGTTTGGGATGCAGCGCGATCGCGCGCGCGATGCCGACGCGGGCCTTCTGGCCGCCGGATAATTGGTGCGGAAAACGATCGAGCAGGTTGATCGGAAGGCCGACCAGGCCGGCGAGCTCCTCGCAGCGCGCGCGCAGCGCGTCGCGGCCCTTGATGTCGCCAAGCTGCATGATCGGATCGACGATGGCGCGTGCGGCCGTAAAGCGCGGGTTGAGGCTGTCGGTCGGATCCTGGAACACCATCTGGATGCTCTTGCGCTGCGGCAGCCGCGCAAAGGCCTGCGGCAGGATGGCGCCGATCTCCTCGCCATCGAACAGGATGCGGCCGGAGGTCTGATCCAGCAGCCGCATCACCATCATCGAGGTGGTGGACTTGCCGCAGCCGGATTCGCCGACGAGGCCGACGCTCTCGCCGTGGCCAACGGAGAAGCCGATGCCGTCGACGGCGCGGAATTGCTCCACTTCAACCGGCGGCTTGCGGGAGAACAATTTGCCGAGCACGGCGGTGGCGCCCTGGCGCGGATATTCCTTGACGAGCTTTTCGACGAGGAGGAGCGGCTTTGCGGAGCCGTCGACCGCAGGCGTCGGCGCTGCGGCCGGTGTCGCCAGCGGTGCCCCGCCCTCTTCTTCCGGCAACAGATCCCGCAGCGACACGCCGACCCTCGGCGTCGCGCGCATCAGTTTCTTGGTGTAGGCGTGCTCGGGGTTCGCAAAAATATCCGCCGACTTCGCGGTCTCCACCACCCGGCCCTTTTCCATCACCACGACGCGGTCGCAATAGGCGGCGGCCAGGCCGAGGTCGTGCGTGATCAGGATGGTCGACATATTCCGGCGCCTGGTCAGCTCCACGATCAGATCCATCACCGCCTTCTGCGTGGTGACGTCAAGGCCGGTGGTCGGCTCGTCCGCGATCAGGAGCTGCGGATTGCAGGCTAGCGCCAGCGCGATCACGACGCGCTGGCACATGCCCCCCGAAAGTTCGAATGGATAGGCGTGATAGCGTTCGCGCGGGCGGGCGATCTTGACCTGCTCCAGCGCCTCGATCGCCTTTTCGCCGCGGTCGCTGGCCGCGCTCTGCACATGCTGGCGCAGCACGTCCTCGATCTGGTCGCCGACTTTCCGGATCGGATTGAGGGCGGCGCGCGGGTTCTGGAAGATCATCGAAATTTCGCGGCCGCGCAGATCGCGCATCTCGTTTTCGCTCGCGGCCTTGACGTCGATGCCGGAAAACATCACCGAGCCCTCGGCGATCCGCCCCGCCCGGTCGAGGATCCGCATCACGGCATAGGATGTCACCGACTTGCCGGAACCGGACTCGCCGACGATGCCGAGCGTCTCGCCCTTGGCGACGGAGATATTGACGTGCTGCACCGCCTTGACGATGCCGCGCCGGGTGGAGAATTCGACGGTGAGGTCGTGGACATCGAGAAGAGGCTGGGCCGTCATGATGACCTCCGAAAAAATATCGAAAACAACCCCATGCAAAGTAGAATGGTCAGGGCTCCTGTCGTATTTCCTCCGGCCATGCGGAGGCCGAGACCGGCAAAGCTTGAATGCATCACGTCCTCCGCTGCGGATCGACGATGTCGCGCAGGCCGTCGCCGAGCAGGTTGAAGCAGAACACCGCGACCATCAGCGCAAGCCCCGGGAACAGCGCGATCCACCACTCGCCCGAAACCATGAAGCCCGCGCCTTCCGCGACCATGATGCCCCATTCCGCCGTCGGCGGCCGTACGCCCAGCCCGATGAAGGAAAGTCCGGCGGCGTTGAGGATGGCGTAGCCCATGGTCAGCGACATCTGCACGATCATGATCGGCATGATGTTGGGCAGGATGTGCACCAGCAGAATCCGCATCTCGCCATTGCCCGACAGCCGCGCCGCCTGCACGAAGCCGGCATCGCGGCGCACGTTCGCTTCGGCGCGGGCGACGCGCGCATAGAGCGGAAAGTTCACGATCGCGGTCGCAATGATGATGTTCTGCACGGTGTTGCCCAACGCCGCCACGATGCCCATCGCCAGCACGAACAGCGGAAACGCCATGATGGTGTCGGCGACGCGGCCGACGATGCGGTCGGTCCAGCCGCCGAAATAGCCGGCGGCGATGCCGGCGAGGCCTCCCATCAGGAACACCAGCACCACGGAAGCGACCGCGATGAAAGTGTCGAGCCTCGTGGCGACGACGACGCGGCTGAAAATGTCGCGGCCCAGTTGATCGGTGCCGAACCAGTGCGCCGCGGACGGTGGCTTCAGGGCTGCCGCGGTGTCGCTGGCGAGCGGATCGTAGGGCACGATGGTGGGGCCGAAAATCGCGGCAAACAGGATGACGACCAGAAGACCGAAGGCGAATGCCGTGACACGGTTCTCGCCGAGCACATAGCGGGTGTGCTCGAAGATGGCTGACAATCCCGAGGTACGTGCGGGAGCGGCGGGTTCAACGGCAGGCGCAACGCTACTCATGTTCCAACCTCACCCTTCCAGCCGCACGCGCGGATCGATCACGCCGTAGAGAATATCGATGACCAGATTGAGCAGCACGTACATGACCGCCATGGTCAGCACGAAACCTTGCACCGGCGCGAAGTCCGACGAGATCAGCGCTTCCACGGCGTAGGATCCGATGCCGGGCCAGGCGAAAACTTTTTCGACCAGCACATTGGCGCCCAGCAGGAACGAGAACACCATGCTGAGCGTGGTGATGACCGGCAGCATCGCGTTACGAAACGCGTAGGTGACGATCACGGTCGACGGCGACAGCCCGCTGGCGCGCGCGGTGCGGACGAAGTCGGACGCCAGCACCGCCAGCATCGAGGCCCGCGTCATGCGCGCGATCGGCGCCAGCGAGAAGATCGCCAGCGTCGCCGCCGGCAGGATCAACTGGCTCAGCGCCGAACGGAACGTCTCGAAATCGCGCGCGATCAGGGCGTCGATCAGATAGAGGCCGGTCACGGCGGGCGGCGCGCTGTAGAACACGTCGAGCCGCCCGAGCGGCGCCGGCGACCAGCCGAGCCTGAAATAGAAGACGTAGACCAGCACGAGACCTGTAAAGAACACCGGCAGCGATACGCCGGCCGTCGTGGTGATGCGACAGAGATGGTCGATCCAGGAACCCGGGCGGGTCGCGGCCAGCACGCCGAGCGGGATCGCGATCATGACCGAAACGACGAGGCCGAGCAGCGTCAGTTCGGCCGATGCCGGCAGGCGGTTGCGGATTTCGGTGGCGACCGGCTGGCCCGTTGTGAGCGAGTTGCCGAAATCGCCATGCGCGAGATCGTTGGTGTAGCGGAAGAACTGCTCGATCAGCGGCTTGTCGAAGCCGAGTTTCTTGCGGATCTGCTCGATGGCTTCCTTGCTCGCCGCGGGGCCGGCGAAATAGGCGGCGGGATCGCCGGGCAGCGCGCGCGTCAGCAGGAACGTGACGATCACCACCCCGATCAGCGACGGGATCGCAAACATCAGCCGCTTGCCGATCATGGTCAGCATGGCGAGCGCTCCGCGCCGCCAGCGAATAGCGAATGGCGAATGGCGAGTGGATGATCTCTTCTGTCCTTCACTACCCGCGGCTCCCCTATTCGCTACTCGCCACTCACCATTCGCCCACTCATGCCTTCACCAGCGCGCGATAATCCAGCCTGCGATGGAACCAGTATTGATAGCCCGAGACGTTCTTCTGCATCGCGACGTTGACGTAGGGCTGATACAGCGGGATGCGCGGGATGTCCTTGAAGGCGAGATCGACGAACCCCTTGACGTCGGCGTCGTATTTCGCGGTGTTGCCGACCGCCGCGGCGTCGACGGCGCCGTGGATGAACTCGTCCATCGCCTTCGACTGGTAGCTCATGGTGTTGAAGATCGAATTCTTGCCGTCGTAGCACCAGATGAAGAAATATTCGGGATAGTCGAGCCAGCCCGAGAACACGTTGGTGTAAAGCGGCAGCACCTTCTTGTTGAGCTCGGTGCGCCAGTTGGCGCCGGGGATCTTGTTGATGGTGGTCTTGATGCCGATCTGCGCGAGGCTCTCCTGCACCAGCACGCAGAGCGGTTCGTTGACGCCGGCAAAGCCGAGGTCGAACGACAGCGTGGTTTCGAAACCGTTGGGATGGCCGGCCTCCGCCAGCAATGCCTTGGCCTTGGCGATGTCAGTGACGTATTTGGTCGGCTGCGGCCACGCTACCTCGGTGGCCTTGTCCGCTGGCGCGCCGAACATCGGCTTGGCGAGGCCGAACAGCACCGCATCCATGATCTTCTGGTAGGGGATCGCGCAGGCCACCGCCTCGCGGACCTTGGGGTTGTCGAACGGCGGGATCTTGACGTTCATGCCGATATACTGGACGCCGTTGGAATACGGCACCGAAACGATGTTGAGCTTGCCGCTGTCCTTCAGCTCGACGAAATCCTTGTTCGGCAGATCGTAGGAGATATCTGCGTCGCCGCGCTCCAGGAGCGCGCGGCGGTTGCCGGCCTGCGGCACCATGCGCCAGATCACGCGCTTGACCTTCGGCATCGGGCCGCCAACCCATGAATCATTGCGCTCCATGATGACTTCGGTACCGGCGGTCCACTTCGTCACCTTGTAGGCGCCGGAGCCCGCGGTCTGCTGCTTGGTGTATTCGAGGCCCCAGGGGTCCTTCTCGGTGGCGTTCTTCTTCACCAGTTCGGAATTGACGATGCAGGGCACGATGACCGCGAGATCGGGGAGCGTCAGGCGATCCTTCTTGGCAAAATCGACCCGCACCGTGTTGTCGTCGACGACAACGAACTGCTCGGGCTTGGTCAGCGAGCCCGCGCCCATCTGGAAGGTCGGAAAACCGCCGACGCTCACCGCGCGATCGAGCGACCACTTGACGTCCTTGGCCGTGACCGGCGCGCCGTCGTGGAACGTGGCTTTCTTCTTCAGCTTGAAGGTGACCGACATGTCGCCGACATTCATGTCCTCGGCGAGTTCGGGCTTGAACTTGTCGCGATCGTAATACGGCACCCCGCCCGGACCGCTCTTCATCTCGTGGCTGATCAGGCGGTCGTAGCAATTCCACGACACCTCGTAGCCGGGCACGTTGGTGCCGACGCCGTGAATATCGAGATTGTTGGGGCCGCTTTCCGAGACGATCAGCAGCGTCTCCGACCGCGCATCGGCCTTGGCCGCAGACCAGATCGCCGGTGCGGGCACCATCGCGCCGGCGGCCACTCCTGTGACGGATTTCAGAAAATCGCGACGCTTCATGGGGGATGCTCCAAACGCCTTGAGGGGAAACGGCTTTGGAAACTGGAATCGCAAGGTTTGTGCCAACCGTTAAGGAAAGCTTACTGGCGCACTAATCGATTGATTCTGCTTGGGATTATATCGTGCCAGGGTGAAAGGCGCGGTGCGACATCCTGACGGATTGCATACAAAGATGCATATTTGCTCAATAAATGTGCATATATTTTCAGCGCTTTATTACTATGCGGCTGTCAAATGGGCCAGAGCAAATCCTGCAATTCATGAAGGTTGCCGGCCTTCTGCTGCCAACCCTCAAGACAAATCTGCCTGGACGGGTCGCCGAAGCGGTGCAACAGCATCAGTGCCATCAGCCGCCGCTTCAGATCGGGCGTGACGTCCGCGGCAGAATATCCGAAGCCCTCGAACAGGCTGCGCACCCGCCGCGGCATGCCGCCGGTCATGAAGGCGCTTGGACCCAGCAGGTCATATTCGCCCCTCCCCGTCATCACGTCGCCGAAATCGATCAAGCCGGCGAGCCGCCAGCCCGAACCGCCACGGCTCAGCAGGAAATTTTCCGGGATATATTCACCGGTCAGGATCACCGGCGGCCCGTCCAGCGCCGTCAACGCGGCTGCTTCGCGCAGCAGGTCGTCCAGGCCATCCAGAAATTTCTCAGGCAAACCGAGGCGCGCGTGCCGCGCGCGGCATCCCCCGATTTGCCGGCGCATGAAGGCGTCCCAGCCCGGCTCGATCGAGGCGAGCGGTCCGACCGGAACGCGCTGCACCTCGGCAATGGTCTCGCCGATCTCGGCCAGCACGCGCTCCTTGTCCGCTTCCGGCAGCGACGGCCACGCGTCCGCGCCCAACACGCCCGATAGCCGCGTAATGAGGAGATATGGCCATCCGTCGCGCTCGCCTTCGACGACGATTTCGGGGATCGCGATCCGAAGCTGTCCGCGGAGCTGCGCGAGCGTGCTTCGTTCTGAGGCGAATTGGCCGCGAAGAAATGGCGGAAAGATCTTCAGGATGAGTTTTTCGTCGAGGGCAATGACGAGATTGGTGCCGGTGGCGTAAACGTGCGGCGCCGCGGATACAAGGCCATGGCTGCTGATGATATCGAGCGCGATCGGCAGCCATTGCGCCGGATCGGCGCGCCAGGCGCGGAAGGGCTCGTAGTCTTTGAATGCCGGCAGCGATGCGGTCATGGTCGCGCTGAACCTGGTTTATCGTCATTGCGAACGAAGCGAAGCAATCCATACCATCCCAAGCGGAAGGATGGATTGCTTCGTCGCTTCGCTCCTCGCAATGACGGAATTACCTGTCAGGATTGGCCCGCTCGAACTGGCGCAGCAGGTGGTTGCCGCGCTCCACCGCGAGGTCCAGCGCCGCCTGCGCGGATCGGTTGCCGTGGAAAACCTGCTCGAGTTCTTCGTCGATCACGCCGCGGATCAGCACAAAGGAGCCAAGCCGGATTCCCTTCGAATTCTCGGTCGGCGGCTTCAAGGTCAGCTGCTCGATACCGATCGCCGCACCGGGATTGCGATCGTAGAAGCCCTGCGCGCGGGTGAGGTCGAAGGCCGCGCGGGTGATCGGCAGATAGCCGGTGTTCTGGTGCCAGGCGGCCTGGACTTCCGGCTTCGACAGATAAGCGAAGAACCGCGCGACGCCGGCATATTCGGCGCGCGGCCGGTCGCGCAGCACCCACAGCGTGGCGCCGCCGATGATGGAGTTTTGCGGGGCGCCGGCGATTTCGGGCCGGTACGGGATCATGCCGTAACCGACCTCGAATTTGGAATTGGCCTTGATGTCCGCGCGCGTTCCGGACGAGCCGATGAAGATGGCACATTCGCCCTTCTGAAAGCGCGGCTCGGCCGATTGCCCGCGGCCGCTATAGTCGAAAACTTTCGTCTCCTGCCATTCCGCGAGTTGCGCGATGTGCCGCACCACGTCCTGGTTATTGAAGGTCAGCTCGGCATCGAGACCGCCAAAGCCATTGCCCCGGGTTGCCAGCGGCAGATTGTGGAACGCGGAAAAATTCTCGACATGGACCCAGGAAGGCCAGGAGGTGGTGAGCCCGCAAGGCGCGCCGGCCGCGCGCAGGCGCTTCGCAGCAGTGCCGACCTCGGCCCAGGTCTTCGGCGCCACCTCCGGATCGAGGCCCGCGGAGCGGAACAGGTCCTTGTTGTAGTAGAGGATCGGCGTCGAGACGTTGAACGGAAACGACAGCATGTTGCCGGCGACGTCGGAATAATAGCCGGTCACGGCCGGCAGATACGCCTCCGGCGAGAACGGCTCCGACTGATCGCGCATCAATTCGTACACCGGATAGATCGCGCCCTTTGCCGCCATCATGGTTGCGGTCGCGATCTCGCTGACCTGAACGATGGCAGGCTGGCTGCGCGAACGGAAGGCGAAGATCGCCGCCATCACCGTCTCGGTGTAGCTGCCCTTGTAGGTCGGCACGATCCGGTAGTCGGACTGCGACGCATTGAAATCGGCCGCCAGCTTTTCGAGCTGCTTGCCGAGCTCCCCCGACATCGCGTGCCACCACATGATTTCGGTGGCGGCCTGCGCCGGGGACGCCAGCGCCGTGGCGGCGAGCGCTGCGAATTGCAAGAATCTCAAGACCAATTTCACGGGTGATTATCCTGCTTTGCCGCGCCGGCGATGATATCTGCTCGCCGTGCCCTCATAAATGCCTCAGACCGAGGTTTCAATCCGCCCGAAATCGCCGCAGCGCACAACACAGCTTAAGATTGCAGCAGAATTATCAGGGGTATCCGCTGCAAACCACCCGCCAGCGTAGCCTTTGATAGCCAAGCATCGGCAAATTCTGCTAAAAATGCGTTGAACCTTTTCTCCCCGCCGCAAACTCAATCTCTAAGGGGATTTGTCGCCTGTGTATCGCCGCGCCGACCTTTCGCGGACCTTCGGGCTTGTTGTTGCGCTGTTGCTTGCGGCGGTCTCAACGGGCGCTTTTGCGCGCGAATTTTGCAGCTTCGATCCCCAATACGCGAGGCATCCGGTCGAAATGGACCAATCCCGCCGGCTCGGCGCGGAAAAGGACGGCCTCGAACATATCAAGACCGGCGCGGCCGATCTCAACCGTACCATCGTTGCATTGATCGAGGCGACGGCGCCGGTATTGATCGCGCCTCTTCGTGGAGTGGAATGAATTTGACCGGCGCACCGCAACAGCACCGCGCAGCGGAACGGCCGGCGAGCTTCGCCGCGCGCGGCCGTTTTCGCGTCGTGCAGTGGCTGCGCGCGGTGCCGATCCGCTGGCGCATCCTGTCGATCGCGGCATTGAACTCCGCCGTCGTCGTGGTGCTCGCCGTATTGATCTGGAACGGCGCCAAGGTGCTGGGTTCGGCCTGGGACGACGTCCGGCAGGTGCGCGAGTCCGACAAGATCCTGGCGCTGCTGGAAAGCGAGACCAGCCGGCTGCAGAACCTGATCCATCGCTACATCAACCAGCCGAGCCCCGAACTGTTCGCCGAGATCCTGCTGCTGCGCGAAGCCGTGCTCGGCACCCTCACCACGCGCGCCGCCACCGACCCGATGCTGTCAGGGTCGGTCGAGCGGCTCGAACACGTCACCGACCGCTTCCTCAACGGCTTTGGCGAACTGCGCGCGGTGCAGGCCACCATCACCAAGACCTATGAGCAGCAGGTGCTGGGCCCGGCCCGGGAAATGGCCGGGCTGTATTCGATCATCGAGGGCGCCACCGGGCATCGCGACGCGCAGATCTGGCCCGCGCTCGGAAGATCCCGCGAAGCGTTTACGGCCATGCTGGTCGCCGCCAACGCCTATTACCTGTCGCCCGCCTCGGCCTCCGCCGAGGACGCCCGCAGGAATACCGAGGCGATCGAGAAGACCATCCCGGTGATGGCCGACCTCGCCGACAACGACCTGCAGCGCATGGCGCTGACGCGGTTGAAGGCGCGGACGACGGCGCTGCGCGAGGGGATGGACAAATTGACCGAGCAACTCGCGATCCGGACCGAGCTGTTGCGCAACACCATCGATGCCAGCCAGGCCGAAGCCATCGGCGTCATCGACGAGTTGTCGATCAAGATGCGCCAGCGCGAACAGAAGGCGCAGGAGACGTTCGACAGGACGCTGTCGGCCATCTCGCGCCGGGTGCTGTCGATCGCCGTGATGTTCCTCGGCATCATCCTGTCCGCCGGCGTCCTGATCGCGCTCTCGATCCGCCTGCCGCTGCAGCAAATCCTGGCGGCGATGCATGCGATCACCTCGGGCAATTACGATCGCCGCGTGCAGGGCACCACCGCCAAAGACGAGGTCGGCGCCATGGCGCGCGCGGTGGACGTGTTCCGCGAAAACGCCATCGCCAAGCGCAAGACCGAGGACGAGCTGCGAGCCTCGAAGGAAAAGGCCGAAGGCGCGCTGCTCGAGCTCAACACCGCGCAGCAGAACCTGATCGACGCCGAACGGCTGGCGGCGCTCGGCGGGCTGGTCGCCGGCGTCGCCCACGAGGTGAACAACCCGATCGGCATCAGCCTGACGGTGGCGTCGAGCTTTGCGCGCCGGGCTGAAATATTCGAGTCCGAATTGCGCACCGAGCCGCTGCGCCGCTCCAAGCTCGACGAGTTCGTCAAGTCCTCGCGCGACGCCGCAGGCCAACTGGTGGCGAACCTGCACCGCGCCGGCGAGCTGATCCAGTCGTTCAAGCAGGTGGCGGTGGACCGCTCGCACGCCGAGCGCCGGCAATTCAACCTCAGCGAGGCCACCGACCAGATCGTCGCGAGCCTGCGGCCGGTATTGAAGAAGGCGGCGATCACGCTGTCGGTCGACGTGCCGGAAGGGCTCGTCATCGACGGCTATCCCGGCTCCTACGGCCAGATATTAACCAATCTTTTCCTCAACGCCGCCAACCATGCCTTTGCCGACGGCCGGTCCGGGGCGATCACGATCTCGGCGCGGGCCCGCGGCAGCGACGATGTCGAGATCATTTTTGCCGACAATGGGGCCGGGATGACCCCGGACGTGCAGCGGCAGGCGTTCGACCCCTTCTTTACGACGCGCCGCAACGAGGGCGGTACCGGGCTGGGCTTGCATATCGTCTATAATCTTGTCACTCAACAACTCGGCGGCCGGATGATGCTGGAGTCAAGGCTGGGACAAGGCACCACATTCCGCATTATCATGCCTAAAGTCGCCAAGGGTGGAACGACAGGCGAACCCACGATTATTGACCAGACAGCAGCCGACGGAACTTCTCAATGGCCGAACAGGACGATGTCCTCCACCTGATCGACGATACCGGGACCGTTCCGGAGGACTCGTCCGCGCGCAAATGGAAGATCGCCGTCATCGACGACGATGCCGCCGTGCACGAGGGCACCCGCTTTGCGCTGAGCGACTACAATCTCCACGGCGCGACGCTGGAAATCCTCTCCGCCTATTCCGCGGCCGAAGGCCGCACCTTGATGCGCGACAATCCCGACGTGGCGGCCGTGCTGCTCGACGTCATCATGGAAACCGACGTCGCAGGCCTGGACCTCGTCGAGTACATCCGCAACGAGCTCAAGAACGAAACCGTCCGCATCATCCTGCGCACCGGCCAGCCGGGCCAGGCGCCCGAGCGCCGTGTCATCGTCCAGTACGACATCAACGACTACAAGGCCAAGACCGAGCTGACGGCCGACAAGCTGTTCACCTCGCTCACGGCCGCACTGCGCAGCTACCAGCAGCTCGAGCGCATGGTGCAGACCCGGCGCGGGCTTGAAATCATCATCGACGCCGCCTCGACGCTCTACGACTTCAAATCGATGCAGCGGCTGGCGGAAGGCGTGCTGACGCAGCTCGCATCATTGCTCAATGTCGACTGCGCCGGCATCCTGGTGCTGCGCGACGACGGCGCCGCGGGAAGCGAATTCTCGGTGCTGGCGGGCTCGGGCTGCTACAGCCGTTTCATCGGCTCGACGAGTTCCAAATCGCTGGATCCGGATCTGCGCCAGATGGTGGAAGCCGCCTTCCAGCGCCGCAAGAACGAATTCGCCGACCACCGCAGCGTGCTTTACTTGCGCACCGGAAGCGGCCGCGAGGTGGTGGTGCTGCTGCAGGCCGAGCGCCAACTCTCCGACACCGACCGTGCGCTGGTCGAGATTTTCTCCAGCCGGCTGTCGATCGCGTTCGACAACGTCATCCTCTACCGGCAACTGCACGAGGCCAATACCCAGCTCGAGGACCGCGTCGCCCAGCGCACCCGCGCGCTGATGCAGGCCAATCGGCGGCTGTCGGCGCAGTGGCTGCGGCTGCAGCGCGCCAACGGCTTCAAGAACGAGATTCTCGGCACCGTGGCGCATGACTTGAAGAACCCGCTCGGCGTGATCCTCGGCCGCACCGAAATGCTGACCGAGCTGATCGGCGCCGGCTCGCCCAAGGAGAACGTCACCGCCCAGGTCGAGCATATCCGCGACGCCACCAAGCGCCTGACCTCGATGGTCGATCACCTGATTTCGGATGCGATGGCTGACGCTTTCGACATCACCATCCGCCGCGAGCCGGTCGATGTCGCGGCGCTGGTCGCCGAGGTCGCCGATTCCAACCTGCCCTCGGCCGTCAACAAGCAGCAGACCATCGCCGTGTCGGCGCCGCCGAATATCGTCACCATGTGCGATACCGACCGGATCCGCGAGGCGATCGACAACCTCTTCAGCAACGCCATCAAATATTCACCGATCGGCGGCAAAATCACGGTGGCCGTCACCCATGAGGGCGGCGACACGGTGATCCGCATCTCCGACCAGGGCGCCGGCCTTTCGCCGGAAGACCTTGGCCGGCTGTTCGGCCGCTTCCAGCGGCTGTCGGCCAAGCCGACGGCCGGCGAAAGTTCGACCGGCCTGGGCCTGTCGATCGTCAAACGTATCATCGACATGCATGGCGGCCATGTGACCGCGGAAAGCGGCGGCCCCGGACAGGGATCGACGTTTACCGTTACACTGCCTGCGACAGAGACGACATGACCCAGAGCCCGCACATCATCATCGTCGACGACGAGGCGCCGGCCCGCGAGATGGTCGGCGATTACCTCAAGATGCACGGCTTCGGCGTCACGCTGTGCGACGGCGGCAAAAGCCTGCGCAGCGTGATCGAGACCAACGTGCCCGACCTCGTCGTGCTCGACCTCAACATGCCCGAGGAAGACGGGCTGTCGATCATCAGGGACCTGAAGAGCCGCATCAACGTTCCCGTCATCATGCTGACGGCGACCGCGAGCCCGATCGACCGCGTCGTCGGCCTCGAACTCGGCGCCGACGACTACATCGCAAAACCCTGCGAGCTGCGCGAACTGATGGCGCGCATCCGCTCGGTGCTTCGCCGCAGCACGCCGGCCAGGGCAACGGCGGCACCTGAGGCGGCGGCGGCCAAGGCGGAGAAGGAGCAATTGGTGCGGTTCGGCACCAAATGGCTCGACCTCGAAGCCCAGGCGCTGCGCGACGACGAAGGCAACGAGCATCCGCTGACGGCGTCCGAGTTCGGCCTGCTGAAGGTGTTCGCCGCGAACCCGAAGCGCGTGTTGTCGCGCGAGCGGCTGCTGGAGCTGGCCAACGCGCGCGACGCCGAAGCGTTCGACCGCGCGGTCGACCTGCGCATCATGCGCATCCGGCGCAAGATCGAGATCGACCCGACCAAGCCAGCGGTGATCCGCACCATCAGAGGCGGCGGCTATCTGTTCTCGCCGACGGGCGAGAAGGGTTAGGTGTTTCTACTCCCTCGCCCCGCTCTTGCGGGGAGAGGGTCGGGGTGAGGGGCTGCCTCGGCGAGTTCAGAATGACGTGAGACCTGTACCCCCTCACCCGGATCGCATCTTCGATGCGATCCGACCTCTCCCCGCAAGCGGGGCGAGGTTGAAGCGCAGGCGGAACTATTCCGCATCTGCAACCAGCCAATTTTCCGCATATTGAAATTACTCGCATTTCACCCCCGAATGTTTCGTCGCAGGCCCCGCGACGAAACAATTCTCTGCTGCACGAAACCATTTTTCCCTTTTGGTGCAGACATCCCGAAACCGAGCCTAATTAACAATTCTCCCAACGAAACGCCGCCCGGCGTCGGAATTGGGAGTTTGTCATGTCGAACGTCGTCGCCATCAATGCCGCAGCCAAGAAGTCGATTGCCGCCGCCCGCGCGACGTCAGACGAGATGCTGCTGCAGAGTATTGCCAAGGGCGACCGCACGGCGATGCATGTGCTTTATTCCCGCCATAACGTCCGGGTTTACCGCTTCGTGCTGCGCATGGTGCGCGATACCACGATGGCGGAAGACCTCGTCAGCCAGGTGTTCCTCGACGTGTGGCGGACCGCCAGCCAGTTCGAGGGCCGCTCGCAGGTTTCGACCTGGCTGCTGTCGATTGCCCGGTTCAAGGCGCTGACCGCGCTGCGCCAGCGCAAGCATGAGGACATCGAGCAGGAAGACGTGCTCGAGATCGCCGATGAGGCCGACACGCCGGAAGCCTCGCTCGACCGCAGCAACACCAAGGCGATCCTGCGCGCCTGCGTCGCCAAGCTGTCGCCGGCCCATCGCGAAATCATCAACCTGGTCTACTACCACGAGAAATCGGTGGAAGAGGCTGGCGCGATCATCGGCATTCCCCAGAGCACGGTGAAGACCCGGATGTTCTACGCCCGCAAACAATTGGCCGAGTTGCTTAAGGGCGCCGGCGTGGACAGCCTCGCCGCATAAATCTCAGGTATTTCAACAGGTTAAATTGGCATTGGGGGCGGAAAACGGGTCGGTTTCGACGGACAAAGATTACCTCCGACGAAACAAATGAAACAATCGGCGACATCACCCGGAAAAACTCAGCCGCTACACCGATGGTCAACAACTTGAACGCCAGCGCCGAACAGGAGAGCGAACATGCTGAAGCCGTCCTTCCGCCTTTTCATCGTCCCGCTCGGCGCCGTCGCGACGCTCGCCAGCCTTTCGGCCCAGAACGTTCAGCCCCGCGCCCAGCGCGACAGCGGTTCGACGTACGTGCGTGAACAGGTGGTGGATTGCAGCACCAAGAGTCCCAGGGAGGTCTGCGTGATCTCCTACGACAGCGAGACCCCCCGCTGAATTTCTCACCGACCAAGTAGCCTTCCAAGCTCTTAGCCTCCCAAGTGACCTCCAACGACCCGGCCGGGATGCCCCCCAGCCGGGTCGCTTTGCGTCTGGCGCCTGATTTCGTGTGCGGATCACGAAAAAGTCTCACAGAGACGTGACACCTCCCGCGCCGCCCCGCGCGTAACGCCTGCCCCATCACCGCGAATTTCATCAGACACCCGGCAATGGTCTCGCCGGGAACCGGTGATGGACGCTTTCGATGCTCAGTCTTGTTCTCGCGCTGCTCGCAGGCGTCGTCACCGTGGCCGCCCCCTGCACGCTGCCGATGCTGCCTATCCTCCTCGGGGCATCGGTCGGCCAGTCCGGCAAGGTGCGGCCGGCGATGATCGCGCTCGGCTTTGTGATGTCATTCTCGATGGTGGCGTTGCTGCTGAGTGCGATCACGCGCGCCTTCGATTTCGATCCGAATGTCCTGCGCACCGGTGCTGCGGTCCTCCTGCTCGGCTTCGGCTTGCTGATGATCTGGCCGGCGCCGTTCGAGTGGCTCTCGGGCCGGATGGGCGGCTTCGGCGGCGGTTCGCCCGCACACAATCAGGGCCTGATCGGCGGCTTCGTTCTGGGCGCGACGCTCGGCCTGGTCTGGACGCCCTGCGCCGGGCCGGTGCTGGGTTCGATCCTGACCGTCATCGCGACCTCGAAGGATACCGCCTGGGCGAGCCTGCTGCTGATCGTCTACGCGATCGGCGCGGCGCTGCCGATGCTTGCCATCGCCTATGGCGGCCAGGCCGTCACCACCCGCGTTCGCAGCGTCGCACGGGTTGCGCCGCGGCTGCAGCAGGGGTTCGGCGTCGTCGTGATCGCCTTCGCGCTGCTTTCCTACTTCCAGTACGACACGCTGATCGTGGCGTGGCTGACCGGATTTTACCCCAATGGCCAGATCGGCCTCTGACCCCCAATGGAGATATCCATGACCCTACGCTCACTCGCCGCCTCCGCCGCGATCCTTACGTTTGCTCTTGCAGGATCAACGGTGGCCGCGCTCAGCGGAGAAGCGCCGCGCGCGACGGAAACACCGTTCACCGTCGCCGCGGCGCAGGCCACCGCCCCCGATTTCGTCGGCCTCGGCAACTGGTTCAATTCCGCCCCGCTCAAACTGGCGGATCTGCGTGGCAAGGTGGTGCTGGTGAATTTCTGGACCTATGGCTGCGTCAACTGCGTCAACACCCTGCCGCATGTCACCGGGCTCTACGCCAAATATAAAGACCGCGGTCTCGTCGTCGTCGGCATCCACACCCCGGAATTTCCGTTCGAACGCTCCGCCTCCAATGTCCAGACGGCGCTGAAGCGGCATGGCATCACCTATCCGGTGGCGCAGGACAACGACTCGCAGACCTGGAACGCCTACCGAAACCGCTATTGGCCGGCGCAATATATCGTCGACCAGAACGGCAAGATCGTGTTCCAGCACGATGGCGAGGGCCAGTACGAGGAGATCGACCGCACCGTGGCGCGGCTGTTGAACGCTGCGAGCTGAGATAAGCCAGCCGAGGCTGTCACATTACAGTCGCATACTTTGCCGCTTGACGCGGCCACGCCGGTCGTGATGTTTGCCGCCGACGATGGATACCGCGGCAAGCGAGAATGAAGTCAGGCTGCGCAAGGGCACGTCGCTCAATGAGCGGCTCATCCTCGCGGGCGTTGCCGTACTCATGTGTTTGATTGCCTTGCCTGGCCTTGGTCACCTGGCGGACGAATATTGGCTTGGCATCGCCGCCCTGTTTGCGCTGCTGTTCGGATGCCTCCTGCTGGGCGCAGCCTTGCTTGATCGCAACGTCGTCTGGATCATTACGCCAGGCGAAATCCTGATCGGCGAACAGCGTCCGTTCGGGAAGTTGCAGCGAAGATCGATCAAGGATGATGAAATATCGGGGATGCGTCTGCGAAGGAACATCGGCAAATCAATCGAGTTCAGCCTCGTCTTCGAGACTGAAGCGGGCGATCTCCTTACCTCGCCCCCGTTACCTGATATCACGCGGGTGCATCAGACCACTGTCCTGATTGCCCGGCTGCTGCGGCTTCCTGATCCCGCACCGGTCGAGAATCCGCTCGACGCCGCAAATGCCGGGATCCAGTTGGGCAAGCCGGCCAACCCCAAACGGGTGCGAGCATACAAGCTTCTGATCGTACTGCTCGCCTGCATGCTGACCATCCCGTTTATCCATGCGCTCTGGAACGACACATTGTCCGCCTTCGGGATCGCCGTCTGGTCGCTCGGCGCGATCGTGGCCTTCGTACTGCTCAGAGCCCTCAATCGGATCAGCGCATGCTGGATCGTCCACGATGGCGCAATCAGGATTGAAAGGCTTTCGTGGAATGGCACGACAGAAGTGGAAGCGATCGGCGGTGACGACGTCGCCGCCGTCGACGTCGAGAGCGGCGGTCGCAAGGACAGCCTCTATGTGATCACAATACGACTTCGCACGGGGAAGAAAATCCGAAGCCCGGCGCTGGCCGGCAAGGACCAGACCCGCGCCGTGCAGGCGGAGATCATCCGGCGACTGGGATTGAATCCAGGGGCTGCCGGATAGGCTTGCACGGCTGTTCCGCGCGGCATGCAGGTATGATCGTCGCATCGGGCGTGGTAAGGTAGACGCCTGGTTCGGACGCAATTTTCGAAAACTCTAGTTCGGTTTTTCGAGATCGCGCCCGACGAAACTTGCGACGGGTGGTGCCGATGTTCGAAGGCTGGGATGCGGTCGTATTGGCCCGGGCGCAGTTCGCATTCACGATGTCGTTCCACATCGTATTTCCCGCCTTCTCGATCGGGCTCGCCAGCTACCTCGCCGTGCTCGAAGCGCTGTGGCTGTGGACCGGGCGCGAAGTCTTCATCAACCTGTTCAACTACTGGCTAAAAATCTTTGCCGTCGCGTTCGGCATGGGCGTGGTCTCGGGCATCGTGATGTCCTACCAGTTCGGCACCAACTGGTCGGCCTTTTCCGACAAGACCGGGCCGGTGATCGGGCCGCTGATGGCCTATGAGGTGCTGACCGCATTCTTCCTCGAGGCGGGCTTCCTCGGCGTGATGCTGTTCGGCCTCAAGCGTGTCGGTCCAAGATTGCATTTTCTGGCGACGCTGATGGTCGCGATCGGCACGCTGATTTCGGCGTTCTGGATTCTGTCCGCCAATTCCTGGATGCAGACGCCGGCCGGCCACGCCGTCAATGCCGAGGGGCAGTTCATCGCCGCCGACTGGCTGAAAGTGATCTTCAACCCGTCATTCCCCTACCGCCTCGTGCACATGGTGCTGGCGGCCTATCTGACCACCGCGCTGGTGGTCGGCGCGGTCGGCGCATATCACCTGCTGCGCGACCGCCATCTCGCCGGCCCGCGCGTGATGTTCTCGATGGCGATGTGGATGGCCACCTTAGTGGCGCCGATCCAGATCGTCGCCGGCGATCAGCACGGGCTCAACACGCTGGAGCATCAGCCGGTGAAGATCATGGCGATGGAAGGCCATTTCCAGAGCCACAAGGACGGCGCGCCCCTAATCCTGTTCGGCCTGCCCAACCAAGCCGCCGGCAGGGTCGACTATGCGATCGAAGTGCCGAAGCTTGGTTCGCTGATCCTCAAACACTCGCCCGACGCGCCGATGGCCGGCCTCGACACCGTGCCGCGCGAAAACTGGCCGCCGGTGCCGATCACGTTCTGGTCGTTCCGGATCATGGTCGGCATGGGATTGCTGATGCTGGCGCTCGGCCTGTTCAGCCTGTTAATGCGCGTGCAGGGCAAGCTCTACGATTCCCGGCTGCTGCACATGTTTGCGGTCGCAATGGCGCCTGCGGGCTTCATCGCCGTGCTCGCGGGCTGGATCACCACCGAGACCGGCCGCCAGCCGTTCACGGTCTATGGATTGCTGCGCACCGTCGAATCCGCCTCGCCGCTGGCGGCGCCTGCGGTTGCCTCCTCGCTGATCGCCTTCATCATCGTCTATTTCGCCGTGTTCACGGCCGGCGTGATCTATCTGCTGCGCCTGATGGCGGCCCCGCCGCATCCGGGCGAGCAGGGGCCGAGCAAGGACATCCCTGCCCGTGCCGCCGGCATCACGCCCGCCGCAGGCGCAGCTGCCGAGGGAGCCGCCCGATGATCCCGATCGACCTTCCGACCATCTGGGCCTTCATCATCGCCTTTGCCGTGTTCGTCTATGTCGTGATGGACGGCTTCGACCTCGGCCTCGGCATCCTGTTTCCGCTGTTTCCGGAGAAGCGCGACCGCGACGTCATCATGAACAGCGTCGCACCGGTCTGGGACGGCAACGAAACCTGGCTGGTGCTCGGCGGCGGCGGCCTGATGGCGGCCTTCCCGCTGGCGTATGCCGTGCTGATGCCGGCGCTCTATACGCCGGTCATCGCGATGCTGCTCGGACTGGTGTTTCGCGGCGTCGCGTTCGAGTTTCGCTGGCGCACGACGAAGGAACGCAACAAGTGGGACGTCGCCTTTTTCGGCGGCTCGCTGCTGGCGACGCTGGCGCAGGGCATCGCGCTCGGCGCCATCCTGCAAGGCATCCATGTCTCGGGCCGCCAGTATGCAGGCGGCTGGTGGGACTGGCTGACGCCGTTCAGCATTTTGACCGGCGTATCGCTGGTGATCGGCTATGCGCTGCTCGGTGCGACATGGCTGGTGATGAAAACGGAAGGCGCCTTGCGCGACCGCGCCTATCATCTGAGCTGGGTGCTGTTGCTGGCGATGCTCGGCGCCATCGGCGCGGTCAGCGTTGCGACACCGTTCCTCAGTGTGCAGTACACGCAGCGCTGGTTCACCTGGCCGAACATCATCCTGACCGCACCGGTGCCGGTCGCGGTGGCCGCCGTCACAGTGCTGTTGCTGCGCAGCCTCGCCGGCAAATACGACTACCAGCCGTTCTTCCTGACGCTGGCGCTGTTCGCGCTGTCCTATGCCGGGCTCGGCATCAGCATGTATCCCTATATCGTGCCGCAGAGCATCACGATCTGGCAGGCGGCCGCGCCGGAGAACAGCCAGATCTTCATGCTGTTTGGCGTCGCCATACTGATCCCGCTGATCCTCGGCTATACCGCCTGGGCTTATTGGGTGTTTCGCGGCAAGGTCAAACCTGAGAGCGGGTATCATTGACCCAGATCAAGCCAGAACAGCGCCCGCTGACACAGCGTCTGCTGTGGTTCGCCGCACTCTGGCTCGGCGGCGTCGGCACCGTGGCGCTGATTTCGTTTTGCCTGCGGCTGTGGATCGCGCCGAAATAGGCCAAAAATATCCCATGAATGGGACGGTTGGCGGAAATAGAAGACATTTCAGTCGCCTATCCGCCTCATTCGCCCTAAACTTGCCATCAAGCCGGCCCTGAGATTTGATGGTTCCCGAGCACGATCAGCAAAAGTGCGAACTGGTTTTGCGTCCGATCGCGCTCTGACTTAAAAGTGGCGCATGATCTTATCGCCAAACCGCTCACACTTTGGCGAACCATGTGCATTTGGCCAACGCGCCACGAGGAGAGTTTTGCGATGACAAAATTTCGGCACCTGATCTGGATGGCGATCACTGCAGGCGCTCTGGTCCTTTCGGCCCCGCAGAGCCAGGCGCAGACGCGGCAGCCCGATGTCGGCGACCAGCCGGGGCTTATCGCTGACGATTCCGTCGAACTCGATCCGCAGTTCAGGAAGACGGCGGTGCTCTATCGCACCAACGAAGCGCCGGGCACCATCATCGTGGTTACGGCCGAACGCCATCTTTATCTGATTCAGGGCAACGGCCGCGCATTGCGCTACGGCATTGGCGTCGGTCGTGAAGGATTCACATGGCAAGGGCTGGTGAACATCACGCGCAAGGCAGAGTGGCCGGACTGGACACCGCCACCCGAGATGATCGCGCGCCAGCCCTATCTGCCCCGCTTCATGGCCGGCGGGCCCGGCAACCCGCTCGGTGCGCGCGCGATGTACCTCGGCACCACCGTCTACCGCATCCACGGCACCAACCGGCCTGACACCATCGGCACCGCCGTCTCTTCCGGCTGCTTCCGCCTCGTCAACGCCGATGTCGCCGATCTCTACGAGCGTGTCCCTGTGGGCACCAAGGTGATTATCCGGCAAAAGCCGGAACTGTAATTGCGACGCGGTCCCTCAAAGCCGATCCATTTTCCTGAAATTGTGAGTTGAAAAAATGCTACGGACATTCCGAGGCGGCCTCCTCATCGGGCTGGCGGTCGCTGTCGCGATCGCGGCTATTGCCATCACCTATGAACGTTACGACACCAAGACGCTGAAGCGGACCATCCGCCGCGGCGAGGTGCTCTGCGGCGTCAACAAGGGATTGCCCGGCTTCTCGATTCCCGACGACAAGGGTGACTGGACCGGCTTCGACGTCGATTTCTGCCGCGCGGTGGCCTCCGCCATTTTCGACGATCCCAAGAAGGCGAAGTTCCTGCCGCTCGACGCCAGCGAACGCTTCAAGGAATTGCAGAGCCGCAAGGTCGACATCCTCTCCCGCAACTCGACCTGGAGCATGTCGCGCGAGACCAACTATGACCTCTATTTCCCGGCAGTCGCCTATTATGACGGCCAGGGTTTCATGCTGCCGCGCTCGCGCAACATCGATTCGGCACTGGCCCTCGACAACAGCAAGATCTGCGTGCAGGAGGGCACGACGACACTGCTCAACCTCGCCGACTATTTCCGCGCCAACAACATGAAATACACGGAGGTCAAGCTTTCCAAGCTGGAAGAGGTGCTCAAGGCCTATGAATCCGGCAAGTGCGACACGTTGACCGCCGACGTCTCCCAACTCTACGCGCTCCGCTTGAACCTGATCCAGCCCAGCGACCACGTCATCCTGCCCGACGTCATCTCCAAGGAGCCGCTCGCACCCGTGGTGCGGCAGCGCGACGACGACTGGATGATGCTCGTGAAGTGGACGCTGTATGCGATGATCAACGCCGAGGAACTCGGCGTCACCTCGAAGAACATCGACGAGGCGCTGAAGTCGAAGAAGCCCGACGTCATGCGGCTGGTCGGCACCGAAGGCAGCTACGGCGAAGACCTCGGCCTGCCCAAGGACTGGGCCGCCCGTATCATCCGGCATGTCGGCAATTACGGCGAGGTTTATGACCGCAATGTCGGCGACGGGTCGAGGCTGAAGATCCCGCGCGGGCTGAACTCGCTCTGGAGCAACGGCGGCATCCAGTACGCCCCGCCGATACGGTAAACACTCTTTGTGCGGCCCATCCTTCGAGGCTCGCTGCGCTCGCACCTAAGGATGACGCTGCGCTCGCACCTCCAGCGATGAGCGCTGTCGCGCTCATGCGGGGGATGACGCCCGCTCTCTCGTTTCCGTCACCCTGAAGTGCGCGCTCTTGCGCGCCTCGAAGGGCGACGGAAACCTCAATAACTCTTCATCCGCGCCAACTGGTCGGCGTGGTAATTGCTGTCGCCGAACAATTCCTGGCAGACCCGCGCGCGCTTCATGAAGAAGCCGATGTCGAACTGGTCGGTCATGCCCATGCCGCCGTGCATCTGCACGCCTTCCTGCACCGCCAGCGTCGCCGTGGTGCCGGCGCGGGCCTTGGCGACTGCGACCGCCGCCCCTGCCCGCTCGAAATCGCCGTCAAGCGTCTGCAGCGCCTTCAGGACGGCGGCGCGGGTGATCTCGATATCGATGTAGAGCTGGGCGGCGCGGTGCTGCAGCGCCTGGAATTCGCCGATCAGCTTGCCGAACTGCTTGCGCTCCTTGAGATACGTAACTGTGCGGCCGAACACCTCCTCGCTCAGGCCCACCATTTCGGAGGCGACCGCGCCGCGGCCGATATTGAGCACGCCGTCCAGCAGCGCCCCGCCCTGATCGACCTCACCGAGCACATGGTCGGCGTCAACCTCGACATTGTTGAACTCGATCCGCGCGGCGTTGTGCGCATCGACCATCACCGTGCGCTCGATGGCGATGCCCTTGGCCTTGGGATCGACCAGGAACAGCGTCAGCCCGTTGCGCTCGCCGGCCGCGCCGCCGGTGCGGCCGGCGACGATCAGGAGATCGGCGGTGTGGCCGTCGACCATCAGCGCCTTGGCGCCGTTGAGCTTGAAACCGTTGCCCGAGCGCACCGCCTGCAAATTGATCTGCAGCGGGCGATGTTTTGCGCCTTCATCGATCGCAAGCGCGGCCAGCAGCGAGCCGTCGGCAATTTTCGGCAGATGCGCCGATTTCTGCGCCTCACTGCCGCCGCGCGCCAGCGCGGAGACCGCCAGCACCGCCGTCGACAGGAACGGTGACGGCATCAGCGTGCGTCCGATTTCCTCCATCACCACGCCGGCCTCGACGCATCCGAGCCCGCTGCCGCCAAAGTTCTCCGGCACCAGCAGGCCGGAAAAGCCCATCTCGGCAAACGCCTTCCAGAGGTCACGGGAAAAGCCCGTAGCGTCCTTGCTGTCGCGCAAGCTGCGCAGATGCGCCACCGGCGCCCTGTCGCTGATAAGGCCGCGCGCGCTGTCGCGCAGCATGGATTGTTCTTCGGTGAGGACGAGGGCCATGAGAGAGTTCCGATATTGAGTGACCGATTAGATTGCATGAACTCGTCATGCCCGGGCTTGTCCCGGGCATCCACGCCCTTGCTTCGACTGCAGGAAAGACGTGGATGGCCGGGACAGCCCGGCCATGATGGCATAGAGCGTACTACGCCCCCGGCAGATCGAGGATGCGCTTGGCGACAATGCCGAGCATCACCTCGGAGGTGCCACCTTCGATCGAATTGGCCTTGGTGCGCAGCCAGGCGCGCGGGCGGGCGCCTCCCCGGGAGCGTTCGCTTTCCCATTCCAGCGCATCGATGCCGCCGGCCGACATCAGGATTTCGTGGCGGCGCTTGTTGAGCTCGGTGCCGTAATATTTCATCGCCGAGGAAAACGCCGGGTGCGACTGCCCGGCTTTCGCCAGATCGACCGCGCGTTCGGCCACGGCTGCAAACGCCGCCTCGTCGACGTCGAACGCGGCAATCTGGCTGCGCAGCATGGTATCGTCGAGCCGACCGGAATCATCGCTTCCGACGGCGTCGGCGGCGACCTGCCCGAGCGGACGGCCGACGCCGCGCTCTCCAGTCCCCGAGATCATCGCGCGCTCATGCTGCAGCAGGTATTTCGCGACATCCCAGCCGCGGTTGACGGTCCCCACCACATGCGACTTCGGCACGCGCACATTGTCGAAGAAGGTTTCGCAGAACGGCGAATAGCCCGAGATCAAAAGAATCGGCTTGGTCGAAACCCCCTTCGAGGCCATGTCGAACAGGATAAAACTGATGCCGTCATGCTTCTTAGCGGCGGTATCAGTCCGCACCAGGCAAAAAATCCAGTCGGCGTAGTTGGCGTATGACGTCCAGATCTTCTGGCCGTTGATGACGTAATCGTCGCCCTCGCTCTCGGCGCGGGTCTGCAGCGAGGCGAGGTCTGACCCCGCGTTCGGCTCGGAATAGCCCTGGCACCAGCGAATCAGGCCGGCGGCGATTTTTGGCAGATGCTCCCTCTTCTGCGCCTCGTTGCCGTATTTCAACAGCGCCGGCCCGAGCATCCAGATGCCAAAGCTCGACAGCGGCGACCGCGCGCCCATGACAGACATTTCCTCGCGCAGCACCTTGTGCTCGGCGCGATCGAGACCTCCGCCGCCATATTCCTTCGGCCAGTCCGGCACAGTCCAGCCCTTGTCGCGCATCCGCTCGAACCAGACGCGCTGCGGCTCGGACGAGAATTTTGCGTTGCGTCCGCCCCAATAGGTGTCGTTCTCCGAGGTCATCGGACGCCGCATCTCCGGCGGGCAATTGGCCTCCAGCCAGGTGCGGGTTTCATGGCGGAATGTTTCCAGATCGGACATGTCGGCGTTTCCATGTGGGATATTTGCAATCGACCTTAGCCGCCGCATGGCGGAATTCAACATATGTCTGGCATCGGCCCATGCCGCCGGTACGGTAGTCATGGCGCGGAATCGGGTGTATGCGCAAAGCCGTAGCGATTGAAAAACAAGAGGAAACGGGCATGCGGTTGAAGTTGCTTTCGCCTGGCGAAATGAGCGCCGAACAAAAAGAAACCTACGACGAGGCGATATCCGGCAAGCGCGGCGCCCCGCCGGCGCCGATGATGGCCTGGCTCAACAGCCCGGACATGGCGCGGCACGCCACGCGGCTCGGCGAGCAGCTTCGTTTCAACACGATGTTTCCCGCAAAACTTTCCGAGATCGCCATCCTCGTCACCGCGCGGCACTGGACCTCGCATTACGAATGGTTTGCGCACAAGCGCCTGGCGCTCAAGGGCGGCATGGACCCGAAGATCATCGAGGACATCCGTGACCGCCGCACGCCTGCGTTCGACGATCCCAAGGGCAAAATGATCTACGACCTCGCCAAATCGCTGCATGAGGGCAAGGGTGTTTCGAAGCCGCTGTACGATGAGGCCGTGAAGGTGCTCACCGAACGCGGCATCGTCGAGGTGATCGGGCTGTGCGGCTATTACACGATGGTGTCGATGACGCTGAACACGTTCGAGTTCGGGCTGCCGGAAGGAGAGGTGTCGGACCTTGCGTGAGCGCAGACGGTGCTTAACTCTCCCTCTCCCCGTCCTTCACGGGGAGAGGGTTGGGGTGAGGGGCTCCCTCCGCGAATTGTGACCTCACGATAGACCGGTACCCCCTCACCCGACGCGTAGCTTCGCTACGCGCCGACCTCTCCCCGCAAGCGGGGCGAGGTTTAAGAATCGCAAGCGGAGACGACATGCCCCAGACCCCACCGATCGTTGCCGGCACCCGGATCGGGCATGTCCATCTCAAGGTCGCCGATCTCGAGCGCGCGCTCGGCTTCTATTGCGGCGTGCTCGGCTTCGAGGTGATGCAGCGGATGGGCTCCGGTGCCGCGTTCATTTCAGCCGGCGGCTATCACCATCACATCGGGCTCAACACCTGGGAAAGCAAAGGCGGCCATCCGCCTCCACCAGGCACCACCGGGCTGTTTCACACTGCCATTCTCTATCCCACCCGCCCGGCGCTGGCGGATGCGCTGTATCGCGTAATCGAGGCCGGCATCGAGCTCGACGGCGCCAGCGACCATGGCGTCAGCGAGGCGCTCTATTTGCGCGATCCCGACCAGAACGGCGTCGAGCTCTACCGCGACCGGCCGCAGGAAGAATGGCCGCGCGCGCCTGATGGATCGCTGGCGATGTTTACGAAACGGCTGGATCTTCAGGATCTGCTGCGGCAGCGGGAAGGCTAATCCCTCATGGTGAGGAGGCGCGGAGCGCCGTCTCGAACCACGAGAGCCCCGATGCCGCCATCCTTCGAGACGACGCTTCCCGGCTCCTCAGGATGAGGACTTCCCGCCTCCCCGCACCATGATCAGCACCGCCGCCGTCAACTCCACCGCGATGCAGCCATAGAACGGCAGCGTGTAGCTACCCGACAAATCCCGCAGCAATCCGACCACGCCGGGGCCGAACGCGTAGGTGATCTGGTTGATCGCCGTGATCAGGCTGACCAGCACGCCGAATGAACGCGGGTCGAACTCGCGCTGCACGATCAGAGCCGGCAGCGTGATGAGATTGCCGACGGAAAAGCCGAACAGCGCGCAGGCGGCGATCAGCGCGTAATCATGATGCACGTTGATGACGATCAGGAGCGCGATCGCCTGGCTGACGAAGGAGAGCGAGGACGCCAGCCGCTGGTTCATGCGGTCGATCACGAAGGAGAACAGCACGCGGCCGACCACCGCCATCGCGGTCAACAGCGCCACCGCAATCGCCGCCTGCTGCCGGCCGATCACCGAATCCAGAAATGAGATCAGGTGGACGATGAAGCCGACCTGCGCGAACAGCACCAGCGCGAACGCCGCTGATACCGAGAGGAAGCCGATATCGCGAAACGCGCGCGCGCGAATTTGCGCCGGCGACGGCGCGTCCGCGGCATCGACCGCGCTTGCGCTCGCATGAACCGGCGGCCGCCCGACGGACAGCAGAATCACCGGCACCATCACCGCGACCATCGCCACAGCCGAAGCCGTCATCGCGCCGGAAAACCCGAAATAGCCGATCGCCATGATCAGCAGCGGTACGCCGGCGATGCCGCCGAAACTAGCGCCGTTCAGCGCCAGGCTGATCGCCATGCCGCGCTTTTTTTCGAACCAGAGGCCCAGCGTATTGGTGATGATGCCGAGGCTGGTGCCGGCCCAGCCGAAGGCGAGCACGGCGTTGGCAAGGTAGAGTTGCCAGGGCTCGCGCACCTGACCGATCGAGACCGCGGCGGCGGCCATCGCGAACGTTCCCGCGACCAGGCAATTACGCGGGCCGAACGTCTTGATGGCTTCGCTGACGAACGCGACCAGCGCGGCGCCGAACAGATAGAAGAACGTCGTGCCGGACGAGATCAGCGACGCCGGCCAGCCGTGCAGCCGTTGCAGTTCGGCGACATAGACGCTCTGGCCGTAGAAGCCGAGCCCCCACCCGAATGTCGCCAGCAGAAAACAGACGACGACGATGCGCCAGCCCTCGTAGCGGATCGAGGTTTCGTCGGGAGGCATGTAGTTGCGGGCGTCCAAGGGATGTCCCTTCGTTGCGGTCTCGTCATTGCCGCGCTTGTCCGGCAGATGTCGGTAACAGCCAACAAAGCCACAAGGGCCATCAATTCGATGGACGCCGAACTGTCAGCAGATGGCAACTAGGCCGGCTTCGACGGGTCGTAGAAGAACCGCTCGCGAAACACCCTGTCGCCGCGCCATTCCTGCAGCGCGACCTCGTCGAACCGTCCGGTCTTGCCGGACTTGTACACAAACTCGAACACCCAGTGGATCGCGACATGATCGCCTTCGACCACCGAGGTCACGCAGGTCGACGTCACGCTCTGCACGCGTTCCAGCACGGCGCGCTCATGCGCCACCAGGACGTCGCGGCCGAGCCGCGGCGCCGCCGCGTTTTCCTGCATGCTGGCGTCCTCGGTGTAGAAGCGCTCGATCGCCCCGGCATGGTCGCCGGAGACGACGGCAGCAATGAATTCATCGAGACGGGCGCGCGTCGGCATGGGGCCTCCAGCAATTGACGTGAAGCCTAAATACTCGGCTCAGGAATTTCGTCGACCGCCCGCAATTTTGCGCGGCGCTTTGCGAATGACGCAAGCGACAGCACCGCAAGGCCGAGCAGCACCGGCGGGAACACCACCATGTTTACCATCGACCAGCCGTAATGCGCCAGCAACTGGCCCGACGAGAACGAGCCTAGCGCCATCATCCCGAACACCAGGAAATCGTTGAAGGCCTGCACTTTGTTGCGTTCCTGCGGCCGATGCGTTTCCAGCACCAGCGCCGACGCGCCGATAAACGCAAAATTCCAGCCGACGCCGAGCACGATCAGCGTCGCCCAGAAGTGCATCGCGGTGATGCCGGCAAGGCCGATCCCCGCCGCTGCGGCTTCCAGCAGCAGGCCGAGCGCCACGATCCTTGGCGCGCCGAAGCGCGCGATCAGCGAGCCCGTGAAGAAGCTCGGCCCGTACATCGCCACGATGTGCCACTGAATGCCGAAATTGGAATCGCTGACCGTGAGGCCGCACATCTTCATGGCGAGCGGCGCCGAGGTCATCACCAGGTTCATCATGGGGTAGGCGATAACCCCGCACAGCGCCGCCGCGATGAAGCGCGGCTGCCGCGCGATCTCGAATAGCGGCCGGCCGCCATGCATGTCCGACGGCGCCGGCTTTGGCGCATCGACGCCCCACAGCACCGCCATCGCCACCAGCGCGACGAAGGCCTGCGCCAGGAAGCTGAACGCAAACAAATACGGTGGCCAGATATCCATCGTCCACTGCACGAGCTGCGGACCGAGCACGCCGGCGAACACACCGCCCGCCATCACCCACGACACGGCCTTGGGCCGGAACGCGGTGCTGGCGCCATCGGCGGCGGCAAATCGATAGGACTGCGCGACCGCGCCGTAGAGGCCGCCGAGAAACGTCGCGCCGCAGAACAGCCAGAACGAGGCATGCAGCACGGCGATGGCGGCGAGCGTGCCGGTCAGCACGCCGCAGAAGGTGCCGATGATGAAAGCTGCGCGGCGGCCATAGGCGCGCGAGATCGCGCCGGTCGGCAGCGTGCCGGCGGCGAGCCCCAGCACATACATCGAGAGCGGCACGGTGGCGAACGAGATGCTCGGCGCCAGCGTCGCGCCGACGATCGAGCCGGTGGCGAAAATGACCGCCGAATTGGCGCCGGTCAGCGCCTGCGCCGCGGCAAGCCGCAGCACATTGCCGCGCGCACGCGCGTCATTGGCGATCTCTTCGGTGGCTGTGGTGGTATCCAACATCGGCATTCCGCCCCGGCAGGCCCCGGGGAGAGCCTTATCGATTCATTGCGGGCACTATGAAGACGCGAGGAGACGCGATCAACAGGCGCAAACGGGCGAACGCTATGCGCCCGCGTCACCCTTGCACCGAATCTCGCGCCGATCGCCCGAATACCAGAATCATGTTGTTGGCGGGCATCGGCACGGTTTCGATCAGAGCGAGACCTACGCCAGCGGCGAGCTTCTCGAGATCGGCGATGTCGCGCACGCCCCATTCGGCGTCCTGCTCGCGCAGGCTGGTGTCGAACACGGCGTTGCTCATCGCGGTGTGCTTGCCCTCGCGCTTGAACGGGCCATAGAGAAACAAGCGCCCGTCGGCGCGCAGATATCGCCCCGCGCCGGCAAACAGGCCCTCGGCGACGCGCCACGGCGCGATGTGGATGACGTTGGCGCAGAACACCGCCAGCAATTCGGCCGGACCGCTGCCGTCATGCATCGCAGGACACCAGGCGGGATCGGTGAGATCGATCCGCAGCGGCGGACGGATGTTCGGCAAGCCGGCATGCGCGCGCCACGCCTCGATGCTCTTCAGGTGGCGCTCGTTGAGATCGCTCGGCCACCAGATGATGCCGGGGGTGTGTTTTGCAAAATGCACGACATGCTGGCCGGTGCCGCTGCCGACCTCGACCACGTCGCCGGATTTGCCGGCGAGGAATTTCTGCAGCACCGCCCAGATCGGCTCATGGTTGCGGTGGAACGCTGCCGCATCGAGCCGGCCGTCGGGCTCGACCGGACGCCCGTCCTTGCCGAATTCCACCACATATTCCGCCATGCCAGCCTCGCGTAAAAATCGCCGTGGTCCTGAACATGTGGATGCGGCGCGTCACTTCAACTCGCCGCAGTAGATTTCCTTCAGCACCTGCAGCAGGCGCAGTGCGCGCGCATCGGCCACGCGATAATGCAGCGTCTGCGAGGCCCGCCGGAATTCGACCAGGCCATCGGCGCGCAATTTCGCCAGATGTTGCGACAATGCGGACTGGCTCAGCTTGGCGACGCCGACCAGTTCCCCGACCGTCATCTCGCCACGCACGGCCAGAAAGCAGAGGATCAGCAGGCGCTTTTCGTTGGCGAGCATTTTCAGGAGTTGGGCTGCTTCGCCCGCCTGCTTCGCCAGTTGCTTCAGCGCCGCCACATCGGCGGCGCCGGGGGCCGATTGTGGCTCTTTGGCTGTCGCCGCGGCTGCTCTCATGGCGTCCAATCCGGGATGGTTTTCCGTGCCTGCGAAGCACACATCTACATCCTAGCGCCTCATCATTTATTTAGCATTGACTAAATTAGCAAATGTGGATACCGGTTCAAAAAAGCAAGAAATGATGCGGCGAGGTGGCCGCGAGGGGAAGAAAACGTGCGGCCTGACCCGTTACGCAGCAAAGCCGTTCTCTCCGATCTTGCCGGCGCGGATGCGCCCTTGGGGCGACGCAGCATTCTTGGCCTCGGCGCGGCGCTGGCCGGCAGCCTCGCCCTCGGCAGCAAACCCGTAATCGCCGCCCCGGCGCCGGAGTCTCCTCCCGCCGACGCCCCCTGGTCGCAGTCGATCGGCGCGGGCGTGGTCGACCGACCCTATGGCCGGCCTGCGGATACCGAAGCCTCCGTCATCCGCCGCAACGTTCCCTGGCTCACCGCCAGCGCGGAATCCTCGGTGAGCTTTTCGCCGTTGCAGGAACTCCACGGCATCATCACCCCCAATGGATTGTTCTTCGAGCGTCATCACGCCGGCCGGCCCGATATCGATCCGGCGCAGCACAAACTCATGATCCACGGGCTGGTCGAACGGCCGCTGCTGCTCACCATGAAGGACATCCTGCGCTTCCCGCAGATCACGCGCATCCATTTCATCGAATGCCCGGCCAATGGCGGCATGAACTGGCGCGCCGCGCAGATGAACTCGCTGCAGTTCAGCCACGGCATGGTCAGTTGCGCCGAATGGACCGGCGTAAAGCTGTCGACGCTGCTGGAAGAGGTCGGCGTCAAAAAGGAAGCGAAGTGGGCGATGGTCGAAGGCGCCGACGGCGCGCATATGAATCGCAGCCTGCCGCTCGACAAATGTCTCGACGATTGCCTCGTGGTCTATGCGCAGAACGGCGAGGCGCTGCGGCCCGAACAGGGCTATCCGCTGCGGCTGGTGGTGCCGGGCTGGGAAGGCAACGTCAACATCAAATGGCTGCGCCGGATCAAGCTCGGCGACAAGCCATGGCATTCGCGCGAGGAAACCTCGAAATACACCGACCTGATGCCGGACGGCACCTCGCGCGGCTTCACCTGGCTGATCGACGCCAAATCCGTCATCACCTTTCCCTGCCCGGAAAAGCCGCTCGATGGGCCCGGCCTCTATGAAATCAGGGGGCTGGCCTGGACCGGCAACGGCAAGATCAAACGCGTCGACGTCTCCACGGACGGTGGCGTCAACTGGCAGACCGCGCGGCTGCACGAGCCGGTGCTGTCGAAGGCGCTGACGAAATTCACCCTGCCCTGGCGCTGGGACGGCCGCCCGGCGCTGGTCGCATCCCGCGTCATCGACGAGACCGGTTACGTGCAGCCGACAATCGCGGAGCTGCGAAAGCAGCGCGGCTCGAACTCGGTCTATCACAACAATTCGATCCAGACCTGGCAGGTCAAACCGGACGGAAGCGTCTTCAATGTACAGCTCGCGTAAGATCTGCCTGCTGATCGTCGCCATCCTGCTGGCGGGCGGAAGCCTCGCCGGCGCGGCGGAGCCCGGCTCGTTCGGTTACGGCCGCGTGGCGACGCCGGCGCAAATCGCCGGATGGGACATCGACGTGCGCGGCGAGGACGGCGCGGGCCTGCCGCCCGGCAAAGGCACCGTTGACCGGGGCGCCGACGTCTATGCCGAGCAATGCGCGGCCTGTCATGGAACCTTCGGCGAAGGCGAAGGCCGCTTCCCCAAGCTGGTGGGCGGCGTCGGATCGCTCCGGGACGAGCGCCCGGAGCTGACGGTCGGCAGCTACTGGCCGTTTGCGCCGACCCTATGGGACTATATTAACCGCGCCATGCCGATGCCCGCACCGCACACATTGTCAGCGGATGACGTTTATGCTTTGACCGCCTATATTCTGAGCCTGAACGACCTCGTTCCCAATGAATTCGTTGCCGATCGCAACAGTTTGCCGAAAGTCAAAATGCGCAATCGCGACAATTTCATCTGGACCGACCCGCGCCCCGATACGATGGCCAAGCCCTGCATGAATAATTGCGTCAACGCCGCCGATGTCAGGCTATCGTCGACGGCGGAGGGGCGGGACCTGACGCCGCGCACCAGCGGACCGCTCGACACGATGCAACCGAAATAGAAACTACGGAAACGCCTGTGACCGATCATTCCCCGAGGAAATCCCTGAAGCTCCCGGCGTTCACGCTGGCGCTGGCGATCGGCGCTTTCGCTTCCAGTGGCACCGCGCAGGCGCAGTCCGCGGTGGACGAAGGCCGCAAGCTCGCCTTCGACCGCGGCAAGGGCAATTGCCTGACCTGTCATGTCATCAAGGGCGGCAACCTGCCCGGCACGATCGGGCCCGAGCTGATCGACATCAAGCGCAAGTATCCCAAGCGCGAGGACCTCGTCGCCATTCTCAACGACGAAACCCTGCGCAATCCGCTGACCGTGATGCCGCCGTTCGGACGCAACCGGATCCTGACCGAAAAGGAAATCAACGCGGTGGTGGATTTCCTGCAGACACTTTGAACGCGGCGCACGCCTCTGGAGATTTTCGATGAGCACCATAGAGAACGAATTTTCGGCCACGCGGCGGCTGATCCTAAAAGGCGCCGGCGTGATGGCGTTGATCGGGTTTGGCATTGTCCCGCTCGACTTCACGAAGGCGCTCGCGGCGGCCAACGACAAATATCCTGAAGAGGCGTTCAAGCAGAAGAGCGATGCCGACGTCATAAAGTCGCTCTACGGCAAGACCGCGGAGCCCTCAGACAAGGTGAAAATGGACGCGCCTGAAATCGCCGAGAACGGTGCCGTGGTGCCGATCTCGGTCTCCACGACCCTTGCCGACGTAACCTCGATCGCGTTCCTCGTCAGCGAAAATCCGAATGTCCTGATTGCAAAGTACAATATCCCGGCGGGCACGATGCCGAACGTGGCCAACCGAATCAAGATGGCCAAGACCAGCAATGTGACCGTGCTGGTGGAGGCCGGCGGCAAACTTTACAGCGCCACCAAGGAAGTCAAAGTTACCGTCGGCGGCTGCGGCGGCTAACGGCACCGGGAGAATATTCAGATGGCATCCACTATTCGCGTGCGCGCTTCATCGAACGGCGAGATCACCGAGGTGCAGGCGCTGATCCAGCATCCGATGGATTCCGGTTTCGTCAAGAACGCCAAGGGCGAGACCATTCCGCCGCATTTCATCCAGCAACTGACCTTCGAATATGACGGCAAGAACGTGTTCACGGCCGACTGGGGCGGCGGCGTTTCCAAGGATCCTTACGTCAAGTTCGCCTTCAAGGGCGGCAAGAAGGGCGACGAGCTGAAGATCAGCTGGGTCGACAACAAGGGCGCCACCGACACCACCACGGCGAAGATCCAATGAAGCTGCGATCCGCGATCTATCTGGCTTCCGCCGCGCTTGCATTCGCAGTCGCTGACGCTTGCGAGCACCCTGCCCTCTGATGCCGCCGACAAGATCGATCCCGTCGCCGACGCCAAGGCGTTCAAAAAGTTCTTCACCGACAAATTCCCCAAGGTGAAGCTGGAAGACTTCGTCAACGGACCCTATTCGATGAACGAGGACCTGCACCGGCAATGGGAGGAGAAGGAGCAATTCCCGCCCTACGAGTTCTCGCTCGAAATGGGCAAGGAAATGTTCTCCAAGCCGTTCAAGAACGGCAAGAGCTACGGGGATTGCTTCCCCAATAAAGGCATCGGCATCCGCCAGAACTATCCGACCTTCGACGAGAAGGAAGGCAAGGTCATTACGCTTGAACTGGCTTTGAACCGCTGCCGCGAGGCCAATGGCGAACCGCCGTTCTCATATCTGAAGGACGAAATGGCGGCGCTGACCGCCTATATGGCCTTCACCTCGCGCGGCAAGCCGATGGACATCAAGATCCCGAACGATCCCCGCGCGCTCGAAGCCTATGAAAAGGGCAAGGAATATTTCTACACGCGGCGCGGCCAGCTCAATTTCTCCTGCGCCACCTGCCACGTGCAGAGCCCGGGCGAGCGCATCCGCGCCGAAATCCTGGCGCCCGCGCTCGGCATCGTCAACGCGATGCCGATCTACCGCTCGGAGTGGAACGGCATGGGCACCACCAGCCGGCGCTTCACCAGTTGCAACAGCCAGATCCGCGCCGTGCCGCTGAGCCCGCAGGACGATGAGTATCGCAACGTGGAATATTACCTGTCCTATGTCAGCAACGGGCTGCCGATATCTGGTCCGGGAGCGCGGCCATGAGGAACAGGATGCTCAAATCCGCATTGGTTCTGGCGCTGCTGGCGGCAGGCGGGACGTCCGCGCTCGCCGCCGGCTCCGAGGACGACTTCAAGGCGGCGTACGCCGCGGCTGACGCCGCCAACAAGGAGGCCGGCAAGCTTCGCAATCAATGGACCACCACGGCGAATACGCTGGCGGCGGCGAAGAAGGCGGCGGACGCCGGCGATTTCGACAAGGCCACCGCATCCGCCAAGGAGGCAGAGGCCCTGGCCAAGGCCTCGATCTTCCAGGCCACCAGCGAGAAGACCCGCTGGAAAGAAATGGAAATTCGCTAGAGCATGATCCGGAAAAGTGGAAGCCGGTTTTCCGCCAAGATCATACTCAACAATTAAGAGCCGTTACGACGCGCGGAGACCCGCATGACCATCCGCCGCCGCGATTTCCTGACACTGGCGGGCGCCGCCACCCTGTCCGGCAGCCTGCCGCGCGTCCGCGCGCAGGCCGCCGATAATAACTCGGGCGTTTACGATCTCGAGCGCTTCGGCAATGCGCGCATCCTGCACATGACCGATACCCATGCGCAGCTTCGGCCGGTGTTTTTTCGCGAGCCGAGCGTCAATCTCGGCGTCGGATCGATGCGGGGCAATCCGCCCCATCTGGTCGGACGCGCCTTTCTCGACCGCTTCGGCATCCGGCCCGACAGTGCCGACGCTTACGCCTTCACCTGCATTGAATTCGAAAAAGCCGCCGGGAGATTCGGCAAGCTCGGCGGCTTTGCGCATCTGAAGACATTGGTCGACCGGATGCGCAGCGAGGTCGGTGCCGGGAGATCGCTGCTGCTCGACGGCGGCGATCTCTGGCAGGGCACGGGGCTCGCCAACACGCTTCAGGGCGCCGACATGGTGGACGCTGCCAACATGCTCGGCATCGAGGCGATGACCGGCCACTGGGAATTCACCTATGGCGAAAAGGCGCTGCGCGCCAACCTCGAACGCTTCAAGGGCGAATTCCTGGCGCAGAACGTCTTCCTCACGGAAGAAGCCGCGTTCAACGACGCCAAGGCGTTCGACCCGGCATCGGGCCGCGTCTTCAAGCCGTCCATCATCAAGGAGATCGGCGGCCATCGCATCGCCGTGATCGGACAGGCGTTTCCCTATGTGCCGATCGCGCACCCGAAGCGCTTCACGCCGGACTGGAAATTCGGCATCCGCGACGAAGAGCTGCAAAAGCTCGTCGACGTCCATCGCAACACCGACAAGGTCGATGCCGTCATCCTGCTTTCGCATAACGGCATGGACGTCGACCTCAAGCTCGCCAGCCGCGTCACCGGCATCGACGTCATTCTCGGCGGCCATACCCACGACGCCGTGCCGCAGCCGATTGCCGTGACCAATCCGGCGGGTGTCACGCTCGTCACCAATGCCGGCTCGAACGGAAAATTTCTGGCGGTGCTCGATCTCGAAATTGCCAAGGGCAAGGTCAGCAATGTGCGCTACCGGCTGCTGCCGGTGTTTTCGGAACTGCTGAAGCCCGATCCGGCGATGCAGGCGCTGATCGACAAGATGCGCGCGCCGCATGCGGAGGCGCTGGACGAAAAGATCGCCGCCGCCGACCGCCTGCTCTATCGCCGCGGCAATTTCAGCGGCACGATGGATCAACTGATCTGCGACGCGCTGCGCGGCGAGTTGAATGCCGAGATTGCGCTGTCGCCGGGCTTTCGCTGGGGCACCACGGCGCTCGCGGGCCAGCCGCTGACCATGGAGGACGTGATGGCGCAGACCGCCGTCACCTATCCCGAGACCTACATCCAGACCATGACCGGCGGCCAGATCAAGGACGTGCTGGAAGACATCTGCGACAATCTCTTCAACGCCGATCCCTATTACCAGCAGGGCGGCGACATGGTCCGCGTCGGCGGCCTCGCCTACACCTGCAGTCCGAACGAGAGCGTGGGCAAGCGAATTTCCGAACTGAAGCTCGACAACGGCCACGCGCTGCAAGCCGGCAAGCGCTACAAGGTGGCGGGATGGGCCTCCGTCAACGAACAGACCGGCGCGCCGGTCTGGGACGTGGTCGCCAAACATCTGCGGTCGGGCAAGCCGCCCAACCGGTCTCTGCCTGGCGTGACGCTGAAAGGCGTCGAGGACAATCCAGGCATTGCGGGACAGGGATGAGCGGTTTTTCGACCATCATTCGCGCGATATCAGCGGCGCTTCTGATCGCAGCCGCCGCGCCCGCCGCCTCCGCCCAGCAGGCGCCGCTGCAGGACAAGCCGTTTGCCGAGCACAAGATCGTGCTGCAGCTCTCCGACAACGATCCGCGCAAGCAAGGCCTCGTGCTCAGCGTCGCCAGCAATTTGATGAAATTCTACGACCCGGACAAGGTCGCGATCGAAATCGTGACGTTCGGTCCCGGCATCGATCTGCTGCGCCCGGAAAATCCCAACCGCAAGATGGTCGAGAGCCTGGCGGTGCAGGGCGCGCGGTTCGATATCTGCCTCAACACGGTCGATACGCTCGAACGCGAGAGCGGCAAGCGGCCGGAGTTCATATCAGCGGCGACGCCGGTGCAGGTCGGCGTCGCGCAGATCCTGTTTCTGACCGAGAATGGCTATACGCTGGTGCGGCCGTGAGCGTTACCACTGTCATTGCTGGCGGACGGATCGACGGGGATAAGACTTAATTTCATGTCGGAGATTTTGTGATGTTTTCGCGCCTTACCACTATCGCGTTCCTTTTCCTCGCCTTCACCTCCAGTGCCCTCGCCGCCGACACCAAGCCGCATCGCGTCGCCATCCAGGTCAACCAGAACGACCCGCAGGTGATGAATCTCGCCCTGAACAACGTCACCAACGTCATCGAATATTACCGCGCCAGGAAAGAGGATGTGGAGATCGACGTCGTCGCCTATGGTCCCGGCCTGCACATGCTGCGGGCCGACACCTCGCCGGTGCAAGACCGCCTGAAGCGGCTGAAGGAACTGGCTTTCCCCGGCAAGCTCCAGTTTTCCGCCTGCAACAACACCAAACAGGGCATGGAAAAGGCCGAGGGACACGCGATCACGATTGTGCCCGACGCCACCATCGTGCCGTCGGGCGTGGTACAATTGATGGAATTGCAGGAGCAAGGCTGGAGCTATGTCCGGCCCTGATCGATTTGAAATAATTGCGGGCCATCAGCCATGATCTTTCGTCAGCTTTTTGACAGCGTTTCGGGCACCTACAGCTACCTGCTGGCCAGCCGCGCAGGCGGCGAGGCGTTGATCCTCGATCCCGTGCTCGAAAAGGCCGAGCGCTACTGCCAGCTGCTGCGCGAACTGGATCTGCGGCTGGTGAAAGCGGTCGACACCCATCTGCATGCCGACCACGTCACGGGGCTGGGCGAACTGCGCGACCGCACCCAGTGCATCACCATCATGGGCGAGCAGAGCAAGGCCGACGTGGTGTCGATGCGCGTCTCCGACGGCGACAAGGTGATGATCGAGGGCTTAAGCCTCGACGTCATGTACACGCCCGGCCACACCGACGATTCCTACTCTTACCTGATGGGCGACCGCGTCTTCACCGGCGATACGCTGTTGATCCGCGGCACCGGCCGCACCGATTTCCAGAACGGCTCTTCGCGCGCGCAGTATGAATTGATCTTCAACCGGCTGCTGAAACTGCCGGACGAAACCATGGTATTCCCCGCTCACGACTACAAGGGCGACACGGTTTCCACCATCGGCGAGGAGCGGCGCTACAATCCGCGTCTTCAAGTGCGCTCGGTCGACGAATATATCGAGCTGATGGCCAATCTGAAGCTGCCGAACCCGAAGATGATGGACGTCGCGGTGCCCGCCAACATGCATGTCGGCCTGCATCAGGAGGACCTTGCCAAACAGGGGCTCGCGCTAAGCGCCCGCGACGCCATCAACAGCCTCGGCCGGCCCGACATCCTGCTGGTGGATTTGCGCGAGACCAGCGAGCGCGCCAAGCACGGCACGATCTCGGGCGCGCTGCATGCGCCCTACCCCGGTATCGCCGAAAGCCTGCAGCCCGGCGGCATGCTGCGCGAAGTCGCCGCCGCCACCGGCCGCCGCGTGGTGTTCTTCTGCGCCTTCGGCGAACGCTCCGCGATGGCGGTCGCCGCCGCCAAGAGCGCGGGGCTGGCCAACACCGCGCATATCGAAGGCGGTATCGATGCGTGGAAGAAGGTGGGCGGCCCGGTGGTGATGGGGTGAGTTGTCGTCGTAGCCCGGACGAAGCGCAGCGAAATCCGAGGCTACGAATTTACCGTCCCACCCGCTTCACCTCCGCCGCCAGCGCGTCGAGCGCATCCGCCAGCAGCACGCCGCCGCACTCGGTCATGCGCTCCGGAATCACGATGCGCTTTTCCGGCGGATAGAAGCGCTCCAGCGCCGGATGCAGCAGGAATGCCTGGCCGTCGTCCCGCGCCGTGTCGCCGGCCTGCGACACCACGATGAAGTCCGGCCGCAAATTCACGATCGCTTCCAGCGAAGCAAATCCGCCAAAGCCAAAACCGAGATCGCCGGCCGCGCTGCGCAAGCCCGGTTTCACCGAGCAGCGAGCCGACAAAACTGTCACTGCCCGCCACCCAGCCGCGCCGCGACAATGGCAGCACGCGATAATGCCGCTCCGAGACCGCGCGGCGGGCGCGCGCCAGCGCCGCATCGAGCCGCGCGATTTCCGCCGCGGCGCGATCCGGATGTCCGGTGATGTCGCCGACCTCGCGGATCTGCTGCCGCGCTTCGTCGAGGGTTCGCGGCACCGCGAGTTCAACGAGGCGAAGTCCCTTGGCCTTCAGCAACTCCCGCGTCGAACGCTTGTCGAAGGCGCTGGTGACGACGATGTCGGGCCGGATGAGCAGCACGTCCTCGGCGCCGCCTGACAACACCGGATAGCGACTGATGTCGCCCGCCTGCGATTGCCAGCCGTCGCGCGAAAACCGGCTCAATCCCAGAATCTGTTCGGGATCGGCCAGCCGCAGCAGCAATTGGTCGGTGCAGACATTCATCGACACCAGGCGCGGCAGATTGGCCGCTGACGCGGTGCGACCTGGCAACGCAAGCGCTAGCACCGCGACCAGGAATGCCAGCCGACGGTAAATCAGAGATCCGCGCATCAGATATCCGTCCACGGCACGATGACAGCCTCGCGCTGGAATTCCGCGCGATAGGCCGAAATCCGGAACACGTCAGCCATCACCTGCTCGGACAGCGCCTCCACCGGCGCGCCCTGCGACACCAGCCGGCCTTCGCGCAGCACCAGCACATGGTCGGCAAACCGTGCGGCCAGTCCCAGATCATGCGTCACGACAATGACGAGCACGCCCTTGTCGGCGGTCGCGCGCAAATTCTTCATGACGTCGATCTGGTGCCGGGGGTCGAGCGAGGCGGTCGGCTCGTCGGCCAGGATGACCGGCGCCTCCACCGCCAGCGCGCGGGCCAGCGCGACGCGGCTGCGCTCGCCGCCGGACAATTCCGTGACGCGGCGATCGCTGAACTCGATGATGTCGACTGCCTGCATCGCGCGCAGCACCGCCTCGGCATCCGCAGGCGACAGCCGCGCCGGATCGGTGGCGCCGTGCGGATAGCGGCCGAGCGCGACGATATCGCGGGCCGGCAGCGGCCAGTGCACGACGTGTCCCTGCGGCAGATAGCCGAAGCGCTTTGCCCTTTCGCGTAAAGGCAGCGAAGCCAGCGCATGGCCGCCGATCTCGATCGCGCCCTCGGACGGGATCAATCCCGCCAGCGCCCGCAACAGCGTGGTCTTGCCAGCGCCATTCGGCCCGACCAGCGCCACCAGATGACCGGCTTCCAGCGCCAGCGCGATGTCGTTCAGCACGACGCGGCCGGCAAGCCGCACGCTTATTCCCCTTGCGGTCAGCAGCGCCATCTCGCTCATGCGACGCCTCCGCCGAGGGCGCGGCGTTCGCGCATGATCAGATAGAGGAAGAACGGCACGCCGATGATCGAGGTCAGCACGCCGACCTTGATGTCCGATGTCGAGGGGATGATGCGCACCGCGATATCGGCCGCCAGCAGCAGCGCGGAGCCGGTGAGCGCGCTCGGCACCAGCAGCCGCCCCGGATCATGCCCGATCAGCGGCCGCATCAGATGCGGCGCCACGAGCCCGATGAAACCGATGGTGCCGGTGACGGCGACCGCGCCGCCGACGCCGAGGGCTACGCCCGAAATCACGAACAGCCGCAAACGTCCCACATCGACGCCGAGGCTCTGCGCGGTTTCTTCACCCAGGCTCAGCGCGCGAAAGGCATGGCGCTGGCTGAACAGCATGATCGCGCCGGCAATGATGAAGGGAAACGCCAGCATGACATGCTGAAAGCTGCGGTCCTCCAGCGAGCCGAGCAGCCAGAACGCGATCTCCAGCACCACGAAGGGATTGCTGGAGAGGTTCATCACCAGCGCGGTGGCCGCGCCCGCAAAACTCGAAATCGCAAGCCCCGACAGGATGAGGATCAGCAGCCCCGCATTGCGGCCGGCAATCGAGAGCAGCACGAAAACGGACGCAAACGCCGCGACGATCGCCGCGACCGGCAGCGCATAGGAGCGCACATCGGCCAGTCCCAGCGCGATCACCAGCACCGCGCCAAAGGCGGCCGATTGCGGCGCGCCGAACAGCGAGGGCGAGGCCAGCGGATTGCGCAACAGACCCTGCAGCGCCGCCCCCGACAGCCCGAGGATGCCGCCGATCGCCAGCGCCAGCAGCGTCCGCGGCAGGCGGATTTCCCGCACGATCACCTGCGACACGTCGCTGCCGCCGCCGAACAGCGCCTCCGTCACCGCAAGCGGCGACAGCCGCACCGGACCAATACCCAGCGAGATCAGCACCAGCAGCCCAACGAGGGCGGCAAGCGCTGCGGTCGCGCCGATCCGCCGGCGCGCGGCATCCTCGTTGGTCACGGTTACGGCCTCAACACTCATCGATCGTCCTAAAGCAGTTTTGCGCGCCCCGGTACAGGAGCGCAGGCAAGGTGCAGGCAGGCCGGCCTCATGCGGCAAAAATGGCGCACTCGTCCAGTTGACATCGCAAGCGCGCCCAAGGCGGATTGACTCGAACTTTGGCAAACTTCTACCATAGTTCCCGACGGTTCCCGCTTTGGGGATCAAAAGGGAATGCGGTGCGGGGACGTCCCCCAATTCCGCGGCTGCCCCCGCAACTGTAAGCGGCGAATCCTTCGTCATATGCCACTGGGAATCTCGGTCCTGGGAAGGCGACGATGGGGTAACGACCCGCGAGCCAGGAGACCTGCCGTCAGCCGTGGTCACACGCGAAGATGTCGGTCGGGGAGTACAGACATTAGCTTCACCTGGGCTGTTCAAAGCACATGGTGAGACTTGGTTCGCTGTGACGTGCCACTGACGTCATACCGAGGCCTGAACCATGTCTTCCACCATCACAGCCGCCGGGCGGCAGCGCCGCTACTGGCTTGCCTCCAGTTTCCTGGTGCCCATCATTGCCCTCGGCATTTCCGGCGCACATGCGCAGCAGGTGCTATCAGAGCAATTGCCGCCGATCGAGGTCACCTCGCCCACCGACCCGAACCGGACCCGCGCCAAGCCGACCTATGACGAAGCATCGACCTCGCGCCGCGTCGTGCCGGCGGCTGCGCCGTCGACCGGCACGCGGCCCGCAGCCGGGACCGGCTCGAACGTTTCGTCGCAAAGCGCCTCGCAAGGCGCGGGCGGCAGCGGCGGCCGGCAATTCTCCGGCATTGTCGGCACATCCTCGACCGTCATCACGGCAGACGAGATTTCGCATTCGCCGGCCCAAACGCTGCCCGAGATCATCGCACAGGTGCCGGGTGTGCAGTTGCAGTCGTTCTATGGCGGCGTCAACGGCGCCAAGACGTCGGTCGATCTGCGCGGGTTTGGCGCGTTTGCGACCGCCAACACCCTCATCCTTATCAACGGACGTCGCCTCAACGACATCGACATGGCCGGCGTCGATCTCTCGACCATTCCACGCGATTCGATCGAGCGTATCGAAATCACGCGCGGCAACAGCGGCGCGGTACTGTATGGCGACAACGCGGTCGGCGGCGTCGTCAATATCGTCCTGAAGAACGGCGCCGGCGGCCCGCCGGTCGCCATGCGCGCGGAGGCCGGGGTTGGCTCTTTCAACCAGCGCCTGGCCTCGATCTCGACGGCGCTGAATTCGGGACCGTGGTCGACGTCATTCTACGGCAACGCCATCAAGTCCGACGGCTATCGCGAAAACAACGCCCTCGACCAGCGCAATGGCGTCGGCAATCTCAACTACACCACGCCCGACCTCAAGGCCTTCCTGACGGTGACCGGCGACGACCAGAAGCTCGGATTCCCCGGCGGCCGCTTCGTCGATCCCTCGATCGGCGTCAATGAACTGGTCACGAACCGCCGGGGCGCCGCCACGCCGTTCGATTACGGCAACCAGCAGGGCGCCAGCGCTACCGCCGGCTTCACCAAGACGATCTTGAACGGCGTCGATCTCATCGTCGATGGCGGAGTGCGGAAGAAGGATACGCAAAGCGGGTTCTTCGGCACGGTACCGTTTGCATCGCCACTTCCGAGCTTCTCCTCGACCTATAATGACGCGGCGTTGCAAACCTGGTCGATCACGCCACGATTGAGCGTCAAAAACACGATCCTCGGGCTGCCCTCTCAGATCCTGACCGGCATCGATTATTACGATGCGACGTTCCACCAGGAACGTGGGGCGTTCAAAGGCTTTCCGCCGGGCCACACCTACGATCTGTCGCAACAGACGCTGGCCGGCTACTGGCAACAGACCGTCGGCCTGTTGACGACAACCGATTTCTCCTATGGCGCCAGGATTCAAAACACCAGCCTGAGCGCCCGGGATCGGTACGATCCCAACGCGCCCGATTGCGCCATGTTCTTTAATTGCAGCGCTCAAGCCTCCCCGCTGGACAGCAACGAAACACAATACGCGCTGCATGCTGGCCTCGAGCATCGCCTCAACAACGTGTTTTCGGTGTTCGGCCGCGCCGCACGTGCGTTCCGCACCCCGACCGTCGACGAGCGCGTCGCGTCGGGACCGGCCTTCGATGCCTTCTTCAATCCGCTTGCGCAGAACTTCAAGCTGAAGACCCAGACCTCGCATGACGTCGAAGGCGGTTTCCGCATCAAGGCCGGCGCATTCCAGATGCAATCCAGCATCTACAACATGGATCTCGAGAACGAGATTCACTTCAATCCCGTGCTGTTCTACAACGTCAATCTCGATCCCACCCGCCGCTACGGCTCCGAGACCAGCGCTTCGCTGCGTGTCAGCGACAACGTGACGCTCCGCGGCGGCATGGCCTATACGCGCGCCGTCTTTCGCGAGGGGCAATTCGCCGGCAACGACGTTCCACTGGTTTCCCGCTACACAGCCATGGGCGGCGTGACCTGGAACATCTGGCAGAACTACCTGGTGTTCGATGCCACGCTGCGCGCCTGGAGCGAGCGCTTCATGGACAACGACCAGGCCAACACCCAGCGCCGCATCCCGGCGGATGCGACCGTCGACCTGAAACTGAGCGGCGCCTACGAACACTTCTTCTGGTCGCTGAGCGTGAACAACCTGTTCGACGCGCAGTACTACGACTACGCCATCGCCAGTTCGTTCACGCCCGGCCGCTTCGCGGCCTATCCGCTGCCCGGCCGGACCTACATGGTGAAGGCCGGCGCGACGTTCTGACCGCAACAGCCGGCTCGGCCTCCGGGCCGGACCGGCTTGTCCTGACCCGACAAGCCGGTATTCTCTCCGACATATCGCCGGAGAGAATATTGAGCCATGCCCGAACCGATCCCGCCACGCCGATGGACATGAACGGGTCATCGGTCATCGATCTCGTGCAGCGGGAAATATCCAATCCCGACGCGCAATGGAGCCTCGGCACCTTCGGCGCCATTGCCGAATTTTCGCGCGACCCCGACGAGCCGGTGCGGCTCGTCCAGTCGGCGGAAACCGTTTCGGCGGTGACGCCCCGTGGCGGCATTGCCCTCACACCTCATGTCGCCATCCGTCCCTTCGCGTCGGAAGGCATCACCAAGGCCGGATGGAATCAAAGGGTCGCGCTTTGCCTGCCGACGCATGATTGCGCCATGAACCAGCGCGCCGCGCTGACGGAGATCGGCCCCGATCATCAGGCGCCGCGGGAGGAAGATCGGGATTCCATCCTGTTCGATCTCGGTCTCGGCGCACTGCAGGCGGATTTCTGCGTCCGCATCGGCGACCGTAATCTCGCCGCGCAATTACGCGAACACGCCGGCCGCGCCGTGTTCGAACCCGGCAATCCCGCCATGGCGATGATCCTCGCGGCCAATCCGCACCGCGTCTTCATCAGCCGGCTCGGCCGCATCGAGGTCTATCAGCCGATCCCGCCGCCCTCCGGCAAAAGCCCGGAGGGACCGCACACGCATGTGCTGCCGCGGCTCCTGCAAAGCCGGCGAACCCATCCCGCGACGGAACCGGTGCCTCAGGGGTGGATCCCCTGCGCGCATCTCTATCCGCCGCACCCGGCGCGGGACGGCCTGGGTGAGGCCCGGCCGTTCGACGCGACCCACCATCAGGCCTTTCAGCGGATGATGGCCGCATGCGGCGATCCCGCAGCGCTTGCGACCAAGCGGCGGGTGGTCGATGCGGTGCTTACCGGCGAGCCGCCCACGGCGGTGGCCGGCGACCGCCACGGCCGGATCAGCGTCCGCATCGCGTTGCGGCAGATGAAGGCGCAGGGCCATGCGTCAGCGGCGCTGGGCGCCTGGCTTGCGAGCTTCGATTTGGCGGCTCCTGACGAGGCCGACGACGAAGCGGCCCTTCAACATGAGGGCTGATTTGACAAGAAAGTGCGCCTTTTTCGACCGAAAATAACGTCCTCAGCGCCCTGATCCGTGGTAAACCGCCCCGGGACCGCTCGACGATATCTGTCGTGATTTCAGAGGTATGACATGGATGATGAGCCGAAGAGCGCCGCGGAACTGAAAGAGATCAGGCTGAATCGCAAGCGCGCCCAGGAAGTCGAAGGCATCAAGGCGATGGCCGAGATCGCGGCCGCCGACGTCGCGATCCGAAAGCGGACCGAGAAACTGCGCGCGCTGCGTCTGGCAAAGGAAGCGGCCGACCGTGAAAACCCGCCGGAACCTGTGGTCAAGAGCAAGGCCAAGGCCAAGACCGCGAAAAGAGGCTGACCTGAAATGACGAAAGAAGATCGCGATCGCGCCCAGGCCCGCGCCGACAAGGCGGCAAGGGCCGCCCAGGACGCGAGATCCGGCAAGGCCGAACGCGACGCCAGCGCCAAGGCCGTGCTCGACAATATGGCGAAGCTGAAGGCGTTGCGGCTCGCGCGCGAGGCGGCCGAACCACAACGTGCTCCCGCCGCGAAGGCCGCAAAGAAGGCGTCCGCCGGCACCAAGCGCTTGGACGAGAAGCCGGTGGCCTTGTCCGATTGGCTGGCGAGCCAGCAGAACGGCGGACGGCGAACCTGAGATCCGCCGCTCCAGTTCAAAGACCCAGCGTTACGCTGGCCCCGGCCAATCGATCATCGAACGGGTCTTGTTCTCGGCATCGTAGACCTGCACCTGAAGCATCTGAAACTTGTTCTTCAGGGCCATGCCCGCCTCTTCGGCGGCCTCGACTGTCTCGTGATGCGATTTGAAATGACCATCCACCACCAGCGAGTAACCGGTGGTCGGTGCCTTGTCGGCGCGGATGATTTTGCGCGGCTGCGGTTCGTCCGCCGCAGGGCGGGGCTTCTTCATGCTGGCTCCGTGTGAAAGCCCTTTTGGACTGAACGCCGCAAAAAGGGCAGGAAAGTTCTGGTGGTCGGCGCTAACATGCCGGCCAAACGCGATCAGATTGAGATCATGCCGATACTCCGAATTGGCATGCAGGGCAATGTCGATTTATCCGGCGAAAAAGGCATCAGATGGGCGGAACAGGCAGGAAGAACGAGCCTCCGAAGCCGGCGGACGACAAGCCGAAGAAGCCGGAACGTGCGCCGGTCGAGGACGACGAGTACGAGGACGGCGACATCGCCACGCCGAAGCGCGACCGCCACGGCAATGATGACGAGCCGTTGTGAGCCGCGGCACGTGAAGCGTCATCGTCCGGCTCGACCGGGCGATCCAGTATTCCGAGGCGTTCGTAGTCAACGGAGAGGCCGCGGCTTACTGGATCGCCCGCCTTCGCGGGCGATGACGAGTTGGATTTAGCCAAACCCCTCCCCTTCAATCACCCGCATGCTCTTCAGATCGAGCAGATGCGCGCCAAAGCCGCTGCGCGCGAGTTTGATCGCTGAGTTCGGCGGGGCCAGCAGCAATGCCGCCGTCACCGCCAGCGGCATGGCGCAACTGGCATGGCCCTGCCCTCCGCCGGGGCAGCCATGCAGCGGTATTCATGGACAAATAACCGCTGGACGATATTTTCGCCCGTGCCCTGCCGGGCCGTTATCTTTACGGGGTTTTGAGCTGACATGGTCGACATTCTGGCCGCACCGCAACACGCCAAGGCGGACACGTCGCTGCGCACGCTCGCGGCGATTTCGGTCGCCCATTGGGTCAGCCATTTCCATCTCTTCGTGCTGCCGATGCTGTTTCCGTTCCTGAAACAACAGCTCGGCGTCGGCTATATCGAGCTCGGTTTTGCGCTGACCGTGTTCGGCGTCGTCTCCGGCCTGACGCAGGCGCCGATCGGCTACCTCGCCGACCATATCGGCGCGCGAAAAGTCCTGCTGATCGGCCTCACCGTCGGCGGCCTGGCGCTGATCATGCTCGGCCTGCATCTGAGCTACGTCTCGCTGGTCGTCTGCGCCGCGCTACTCGGCCTCGCCAACAGCGTCTATCACCCCTGCGATTATGCGATCCTGTCGACGCATATGGACGAAGCGCGGATGGGCCGCGCGTTTTCGGTCCACACCTTTGCAGGCTTCCTCGGCGGCGCGGTGGCGCCCGCGATCATGGCCGCGCTGGTGGCAACCATCGGCGGGCTCGGCGCGCTGATCGTGGCCGGCGCCGTCGGTCCCGTGGTGGCGCTGGCATTGGTCGTCGTCGGCATTCCCGATGCCAGTTCGGCTGATCGCAAGGAAGATGGCGCTGACGCGCCGAAGCAAAGCGTCATCACGCCCGCCATCATCGTGCTGACGATCTTCTTCATGCTGCTCGGCCTCTCCAATGCCGGCATCAGCAATTTCGGCGTGGTCGCGCTGATGAGCGGCTATGGCGTGACATTCTCGGCCGCCAACATCGCGCTGACCGCCTTTCTCGGCGCCAGCGCCGCCGGCGTGCTGGCCGGCGGTTATCTCGCCGACCGCACCAGCCGCCATGGCAATGTCGCCGCCGCGTGCTTCGCGATCAACGCCGTCATCATATCGGTCATTGCGACGATCAACCTGCCGTCGGCCGTGCTGACCGCCGCGATGGGGCTGGCCGGATTCCTCGGCGGCGTCATCGCGCCTTCGCGCGACATGCTGGTCCGCAACGCCGCACCGGCGGGCGCGGCGGGCCGCGCGTTCGGCATCGTCTCCACCGGCTTCAATTTCAGCGGCATTCTCAGCCCGCTGTTGTTCGGCTGGATCATGGACCAGAACCTGCCGCATTGGGTGTTCGGCGCGTCCGTCGCCTTCATGGTGCTGACGGTCCTGCTGGCGCTGGTCACCGACCGCAAGCCGGCGGAACCCGCCAAGGCATAACTCTGGCTTCCATTTTTGCGCGTTTTCTTCACGCGAACCGGTGCCCACCCCGGATCAAGTCCGAGAGCATGCTTCGCTCGAAAACGCTTTGATGCATTCCTGAGCCTCATCCCGGCGGTTGACTGCATCTGGAGGACGTCGGATGATGCGCCAACAAAACCAGAACCGGGATGGAAGCCATGACCTCGACCCCCGACCTCGTGATCCGCGGCGGCACCGTTGCCGATGGCAAGGGTGGCGAATTATTCGAAGCCGACGTGGCGATCTCCGGCGGCCGCATCACCGAAGTCGGCAAGGTTGCCGCGAAGGGCAAAGAAGAAATCGACGCCAAGGGCAAACTGGTCGCGCCCGGCTTTGTCGACGTCCACACCCATTATGACGGCCAGGTCACCTGGAGCCAGGATATCACGCCCTCGTCGCAGAACGGCGTCACGACGGCGATCATGGGCAATTGCGGCGTCGGTTTTGCGCCGTGCCGCCCGGCCGATCATTTCAGGCTGATCCAGCTGATGGAGGGCGTCGAGGATATTCCCGAGCCGGTGCTGAGCGCCGGCATTCCCTGGGCCTGGGAAAGTTTTCCGGATTACATGGAGTGGCTGTCGAAGCGGAGCTTTGACATGGACATCGGCGCGCAACTGCCGCACGCCGCCTTGCGCGTCTATGTGATGGGGGAGCGCGGCGCGCGGCGCGATCCCGCAACGCCCGAAGACAACAGGGCGATGGCGGCGCTCGCCGGAAACGCCGTGCGATCCGGCGCGCTTGGCTTCTCAACTTCGCGCACCCTCAACCACCGCACCTCGACCGGCGACTACACGCCCACGCTCAAAGCGGGTGAAGATGAATTGACCGCGATTGCGGCCGCCATGCACGGTGTCGGCCGCAGCGTGCTGCAATTCGTGCTCGACCAGAGCACCGTGCATGAAGATCTGCCGATGATGCTGCGGGTCGCTGAAAACACCAAATGCCCGATCTCGTTTTCCGTGGCGCAAGCCGACAAGGCGCCGCGGCGCTGGCGCCAGACGATGGACACCATCAATGAAGCCGCCGCCCGCGGCCTGTCGATCACGACCCAGATTGCGGCGCGTCCTGTCGGGCTGTTGCTCGGGCTCGAATTGTCGCGCAACCCGTTCCAGACCCATCCGAGCTATCGCGCGATCGCCAAGCTGCCACTGGCTGAGCGGCTGACGCATTTGCGCCGGCCCGAGATGCGCGCCGCCATCCTGAGCGAGACGGCAACCGCAACCGACGACCCGCTGTTCTTCCGGCCGAACTACGACAAGATGTATCTGCTCGGTAATCCTCCGGACTACGAGCAGCCGCCGGAAAATGCGCTCGGCCCGCAGGCCCGCCGCCAGGGCCGCCAACCGGAAGAGCTTGCCTACGAGGCGATGCTCACGGACGAGGGCCGCGGCATGCTCTATGTGCCGTTCCTCAATTATGCCGACGGCAATCTCGATGCCGTGCATGAGATGCTGCGCGAGCCCAGCGCCGTGCCGGGCCTCTCCGACGGCGGCGCGCATTGCGGCATCATCTGCGACGCCAGCTTCCCGACCTATCTCCTGACGCACTGGACCCGCGACCGCAGCCGCGGCGAAAAACTGTCGATCCCGTTCGTGGTGGCGGCGCAGTCGCGCAAGACCGCGCTCTCGGTCGGCCTCTATGACCGCGGCGTGATCGCCCCCGGCTTCAAGGCCGACGTCAACGTGATCGACTACGACCGCCTGCACCTGCATCCGCCAAAGGTGCATTACGACCTGCCGGTCGGCGGCCGCCGCCTGATGCAGCAGGTCGACGGCTATGAGGCCACCATCGTCTCCGGCGTGGTGACGCAGCGCGGCGGCAAGGCGACAGGTGCACGCCCGGGCAAACTGGTGCGCGGCGCGCAGGGATCGACGCCGCAGCTCGACGCGGCGGCGAGTTGGTCATCTCCCTGGAGGGGGGACGGTCGCATGAAATGCGAACCGAGGTGGGTGACAGTCTCTCAACGTCCGACAGTGCCCGAGTTGAGAGACTGTCACCCCGCCCCCTCAAGGGGCGGGTGAAGCGTCGCTTCGCTCCTCTGCCTGCCCTACGGCCTCACGCAAATTTCGGCTGCGCCGCCATCTGGGCCATCAGCCTCTTGCGTTCCGTGTTCGGCCAAAGCAGCAGCAGCCCGAGCAGCCCCGACGACGCCATCACCACCGCATTGATGGTGAAGCCGGTCATGTAGCCGTCGAGCGGCACGGCGGCGTGCTGAATCACGCTGCCCATCACCGACGGCGCGATCATCCCCGCCAGCGTATAGATCGCGCCATAGATCGCGATCACGGCGCCACGCTGCTGCACCGGTGTGAATTCACTGAGCATCGGCGGGCAGACCACATAGATCGATCCGCAAAGCCCGGAACCGACCACGAGGAACGCGATCTGCAAGCCCGCGCCGTTGACATGCGGCAGTACGGCGAGGATCAACCCGCCGACGATCAGCGGCACCGAGCCGAGCACGCCGCGCGCGCCGCGTGTCGTGAAGCCGCGCGCCAGCATCACTTGCGAGATCCATCCGGTCAGCAGCACGATGGTGGCGCCGAATACCCAGGGCAGCACCGAAATCCAGCCCGCATCCTTTTGCGTAAAGCCGAGTCCCTTGACGATGAAGGGCGTGAACCAGGTCAGCCCGAGCGACAGCGCCCAATAGGCGCCGAAGGTCGCGGCACAGCAGCCGATGAACGTTCGCGAAGTCAGGAGCTGGAAATAGGGAACGCGCGGATCGGCGGCGGCCATCGCGACCGTTTGCACCAGCGGGCCCTCCTTGCCCATCACCAGCCATGCCACGGTCCACATCAGGCCGACCACGCCGAGCGCGCCGAACGCATAGTGCCAGCTATGATTGACGATGATCCAGTTCAGCGCCGGCACCGCGAGGATCACGCCGAACGCCGAGCCCTGCGAGAGAATGGCGGTGGGGAGCGTTCGCTTCTCGTCGGGAAACCATTTGTAGATCGCATGCGCCGCCACCGAAAATGCCGGCCCCTCGCCAGCGCCGAGGATGATGCGGCAGATCAGGAGCGTGGTGAAGCTGACGGTGCCGACCATCGGAAACTGCGCCAGCGACCAGATCACCGCCATCACGAGCAGCACCCAGCGGGTGTCGATGCGGTTGACGATGAAGCCGACGACGATGGCCGAAATCGAAAACAGGAAGAAGAACGACGAGCCGAGCAGGCCGAACTGCTCCGGCGAAAGCTTCAGCTCGTCCATGATCGGCGCACCGGCAAGGCCGACCACGATCTTGTCGGCAAAATTCACCAGCATGAACAGGAACAACAGGAAGGTGATTTTCCAAGCGCCTTTGGGCGTCGGTTGCGCGGTCATGGCTGGTTTCCCCGTTTATCTTTGCTGGCTCTGTTGGCTCGGCCGGCTCCAATGGTACAAGGGGGGTCGCGGGCAAGGCAACCGGGATTTTTCGGCAGACGGCTCGCTCCGCAGTTGCCGACTGCTGCCGACAGGCATGCGCCACAACCGGATCACGATCCCGCGGCTCGCGCGATTGAGGCCGTGATCCCGGGCGCCCGCCCTGATATGTTGCATGCCATTACGTCAGGGGATTTTCATGGTCAGATCGGTCCATCGGCACGCATGACCAACGGCAATCCCAGTATGATCGAACATGTGCTTCAAGTAGCCGGCCTGACCAAGAGCTACCGCACGGCCGGCGAAGAGGTCGCGGTGCTGCGCGGGGTGAACCTCTCGGTCGCAGCCGGCGAGAGCGTCGCGTTGACGGGCGAATCCGGCAGCGGCAAGAGCACGCTGTTGCACCTGATCGCAGGGCTCGATGCGGCCGATGACGGCGAGATCAGGCTGGCCGATGCGCAGGTATCCGACCTCAGCGATGCCGGGCGCGCGGAACTGCGCCGCGACCGGCTCGGCCTGGTGTTTCAGCAATTCAACCTGATTCCGAGTCTCACGGTGGAAGACAACCTCGTCTTCCAGTCGCGCATTGCCGGCCGTCATGATGCCGCCTGGCACCGCGAACTGGTGGAGCGGCTCGGGCTCGGCAATTTCCTCAAGCGCTATCCCGAGCAATTGTCCGGCGGGCAACAACAACGCGTCGCGATCGGCCGGGCGCTGGCGGTAAAGCCGCTGCTGCTGCTCGCGGACGAGCCAACCGGCAATCTCGACGAGGACACCGCGGACGAGGTGCTGGCGCTGGCGCGCGATCTGGTGACGCGCAGCGGCTGCGGCTTTCTGATGGTGACGCACAGCGAGAGGCTCGCCGCCACGCTCGACCGGAAGGTGAACCTCCATGCCGGGGTGATCGCGTGAAGCGCGCGCTGTGGACGCTGGCCGTGTTGCTGAGCCATTGGCGGCGGCATCCGATGCAGCTTGCGACCCTGCTGATTGGACTGATCTCGGCGACCGCGCTGTGGAGCGGCGTGCAGGCGCTCAATCAGCAGGCGCGCAACTCCTACGATCGCGCCGCAGCCACCTTTGGCGGCACCCGCACCGCCATGCTGGTCGCCCGCTCCGGCGCAAGCGTTCCGCAAAAGCTCTTCGTCGATCTGCGCCGCGCCGGCTGGCCGGTCTCGCCGGTGCTCGAAGGCCGCATCCAGATCGAGGGACGGTCATTCCGGCTATTGGGCATCGAACCGGTGACGCTGCCTGCGGAGGTCGGCAACGCGCCCGCGATCGGCAGAGCCGATCTGCTATCCTTCATGACGCCGCCGGGCGCGATGCTGGTGGCGCCGGAAACGCTTTCCGATCTCAAACTTGCGGAGGGTGCCCGCCCAGAGGCCAATGGCGGCGCATTGCTGCCGCCGCTTCGCGTGCAGCCAAATCTCGTGCCCGGCGTATTGGTCGTCGACATCGGCATCGCGCAGAACCTCCTCAAAATGCCGGATCAACTCTCGCGCCTGCTGATCGGCAAGACGCCGGGCAAGCGCGCATCGCTTGAAAGCGTTGCGGGTGATACATTGCGCTTGGTCGAGCCGAATGCGGAGACCGATCTCGAACGCCTCACCGACAGTTTTCACCTGAACCTGACCGCGTTCGGGCTGCTGTCATTCTTTGTCGGGCTCTTTATCGTCAATTCGGCGATCGGTCTTGCCTTCGAACAGCGGTTGCCGATGCTGCGCACCTTGCGCGCCTGCGGCGTCTCGGCGCGGATGCTCAACGCCGTGCTGGTGCTCGAGCTGGTGTCGCTGGCGCTGATCGCGGGGCTGATTGGCCTCGTGTGCGGTTACTTCATCGCCGGCGCGTTACTCCCTGACGTCGCCGCATCGCTGCGCGGCCTCTATGGCGCGCAGATTCCGGGACATTTGACGCTCAAGCCACAATGGTGGATCGCGGGCATTGCCATCAGCATAACAGGCGCGCTTGCTGCTGCCGCCGCCAGCCTGACCAAGGCGCTGCGGCTGCCGCTGCTCGCCACCGCCCAGCCTTACGCCTGGCAGCAGGCGCAGCGGCGCTGGCTGACCTACCAGAGCGCGCTGGCGCTCGCGGCGTTCGCCACTGCTGCATGCCTGCTCTGGTTCGGCGATTCCCTGATTTCGGGGTTTGCCGTGCTCGCCGCACTGATGCTCGGCGCGGCGCTGATCCTGCCGATGTTTCTGGAGCTCATGCTATCGCTTGGGTCAGCGCTATGCGCGAGCCCCGGTCAGCGTCTGGTTCTGGGCGGACAGCCGCCAGCAGCTCTCCGGGCTGTCGCTCGCCCTGATGGCGCTGTTGCTGGCGCTCGCCGTCAATGTCGGCGTCTCCACCATGGTCGAGAGTTTCAGCCGCACGTTTCTGGTCTGGCTCGACGGGCGGCTGGCGGCGGATGTCTATGTCAACGCCGCCAACGACGCCCAGGCGGTCGAGATCAAGGCGTGGCTGCGCGAGCGCCCGGAGGTCGAGGCGATCCTGCCCGGCGGCCGCGCCGATACGCAATTGGCGGGCGCGCCGATCGAGGTGCTGGGCCTGCCCGATCACGCCACCTATCGCGACAACTGGCCGCTGCTGCAGTCGACTGAGGATGCCTGGATCAAGCTTCGTCCCGGCAATGCGGCGCTCGTCAGCGAACAACTGGCGCGGCGCCTGCATCTTTCGGTCGGCGATCGTATCGAAGTGCCCGCCTCAGGCGGAAACTGGCCGCTCGACGTGGTGGGCATCTATGCCGATTACGGCAACCCCAAGGGCCAGATCGCGGTGAACTTCGCCGCGCTGACGCGGCGCTTTCCGGAAATCCCGCTGACGCGCATGGGATTGCGGGTCGCCCCGGCAAGAATGCCGGCGCTGATCGCGGCACTGCAGGAAAAATTCGCCCTCGACGACCGCAACGTCACCGATCAGGCGACGATGAAGGCGGAATCGACCCGGATATTCAACCGCACCTTTGCGGTGACCGCCGCGCTGAACGCCTTCACGCTCGGGGTAGCCGGCGTCGCGCTGTTGACGAGCCTGTTGACGCTGGCCAATTCCCGGCTGCCGCAACTGGCGCCGCTATGGGCGATCGGCATCACGCGCCGGCGGCTCGCGGCAATCGAGCTTCTGAAGACGATGTCGGTGGCGCTGATCACCACCATCTTCGCGCTTCCGCTCGGTCTCCTGGTGGCGTGGTGCCTGCTTGCGGTCGTCAACGTCAAGGCGTTCGGCTGGCGGCTGCCGTTTCACGTCTTCCCGTTGCAATTGCTGTGGCTGACAGGCGTCGCAATGGCGGCGGCGCTTGCCGCATCCGCGCTCCCCGTCATCCGGCTGGCGCGCATGCAGCCGGCGAACCTGATCAGGATTTTTGCAAATGAAAGGTAGCGGCAGGATCACTCGCCGCGGCTTCGTCGGCGGCGCACTCCTTACCGGACTGGGCGGCAAGGCGCTCGCGCAGGGTTTTGCCGGGCTCGGCGAAAGCGCCGATGGATTCGCATCCGTCGTGCCCGGCCGGACATTCGCGTTTCCGGCCGACCACGGGCCACATCCGGAATTTCGCATCGAGTGGTGGTACGTGACGGCCAATCTCACCGACGCGCGCGGGGCGGCTTACGGCGCCCAATGGACGCTGTTTCGCCAGGCGATCGCGGCTGATGGCCCGCAGGAAGGCTGGGCCACCCAGCAGATATGGATGGGCCATGCCGCCGTCACCCGCGCCGACACCCATCGCTTTGCCCAAGCGTTCGCGCGCGGCGGGGTCGGCCAGGCCGGCGTCGACGCAAAACCGTTTCACGCCTGGATCGACGCCTGGGAGATGCGCGGGCTCGATCCGGTAAACGACGATAATATCGCACCGTGTGAGCTGAAAGCAGCCGGCGCCGATTTCAGCTACGCGCTGCGCCTCGACGCGGAGCGGCCGCTGGTGCTGCAGGGCGACGGCGGCTACAGCCGCAAATCGCTGCGCGAACAGGCCTCCTATTATTACAGCCAGCCGCATTATACGGCGAAGGGCGTTCTCACCATCGACGACCAGCCTGTCGACGTCACCGGTATGGCCTGGCTCGATCGCGAGTGGAGCAGCCAGCCGCTGGCCTCCGATCAAAGTGGATGGGACTGGCTCTCGCTGCATCTCAATTCCGGCGACAAACTGATGCTGTACCGGATGCGCCAGACCGACGGCCAGCATTACGGCTCCGGCAAATGGATTGCGCCGGACGGCAAGACCGAACAGCTCGGCTCCGCCGATATCGCGATGACGCCGCTGGCTTTCACCGAGATCGAGAAACGAAAGATACCGACGACGTGGCGTATCGCCATTCTGAAGATGGCGCTGTCGATCGAATGCACGCCGCTCAACGCCAGAAGCTGGATGGGGACGAGCTTTCCTTACTGGGAAGGCCCGATCAGCTTTGCCGGCAGCCATACCGGATTAGGCTATCTGGAAATGACGGGCTATTAAGCGCCTGCACGAAACGGGGGGAAATTCCGCGATGTATCACTTCACTGCGCTCGTCACCTTGCTGGCGGTCCTGGTCTATTTTTACTCTTCCATTCTGGTGTCGCGGGCGCGCGGCAAATTCGGCGTCAAGCTGCCGGCCATTTCGGGCAATCCGGATTTCGAGCGCGTGTTCCGCGCGCAGATGAACACGCTGGAATGGCTGCCGATCTTCCTGCCGTCGCTGTGGCTGTTCGCGATCTATATCAGCGACGGCATCGCAGCCGCGATCGGGCTGGTCTGGGTGATCGGCCGCATTCTCTACGTGTTCGGCTATGCCAGAGCGGTCAAGGACCGCAGCCCGGGCTTTGCGATCCAGGCGCTGGCGGCGATCGCACTGTGGGTGGGAGCGTTCGGCGCCATCGTGTGGCGGCTGGTGCAGGCGTGAGGCGGCCGTCATTGCCTGCGACAAACGCGAAGCGTTTGCGCAAGGGAGCGAAGCGACGAAGCAATCCATTCTCTCATCGTGTCGTGCGATGGATTGCTTCGCTTCGCTCGCAATGACGGCTCAACGCCCTACTTCACCAGCGGGCAGCCGGAATCCTTCGCCGCCGGAAACGCCTTGTCTCCCGGCACCACCGCAAGCTGCTTGTAGTAATCCCACGGCTTCTTCGATTCGGACGGCTTCTTGACCTCGAACAGATAGAGGTCGTGCACCATGCGGCCGTTTTCCAGCACCTTGCCGCCTTGCGCGAAGTCGTCGTCCACCGGCAGCTCCTTCAGCTTCTTGGCGACCGCCTCGGTGTCCTTGGTGCCTGCCGCCTTGACCGCCTTCAGATATTGCAGCGTCGCCGAATAGGTGCCGGCCTGGATCATGTTCGGCATCCGGCCGGTACGCTTGAAGAAGCGGTTACCGAGGTTGCGGCTCCTGTCGTCGCGGTCCCAGTAGTAGCCTTCCGTCAGCACCAGGCCTTGGGCTGCCTCCAGCCCGAGGCCGTGGACTTCGGCGAGCGTCAGCAGCAGGCCCGCAAGCTTCTGGCCGCCCTTGACGATACCGAATTCGGCCGCCTGCTTGATCGAGTTGGTGGTGTCGAGGCCTGCATTGGCCAGTCCGATGATCTTGGCCTTCGAGCTTTGCGCCTGCAGCAGGAAGGACGAGAAGTCCGACGAGTTGAGGGGGATGCGAACCGAGCCAACGACCTTGCCGCCCTTTTCCCTGACGAGATCGCCGGTATCCTTTTCGAGCGCATAACCGAAGGCATAGTCCGCGGTCATGAAGAACCAGGTGTCGCCGCCGGCTTGCACCAGGGCACCGCCGGTGCCGACCGCCAGTGCGTGGGTATCGTAGGCCCAGTGGAAGCCGTAGGGCTGGCACGCGTCGCCGGTGAGCCGCGAAGTCGCAGCTCCCACGACGATGTCGATCTTCTTCATCTGCTTCGACAGATCGTGGATCGCGAGCGCGACGGACGACGTCGTCAACTCCGTGATCATGTCGACGTTTTCGACCTCGTACCAGCGCCGCGCAATGGCAGTGGCAAGATCCGGCTTGTTCTGGTGGTCGGCGGAGATGACTTCAATCTTGTGTCCCAGCACCTCGCCGCCGAAATCCTCCACCGCCATCTTGGCGGCCTCGACCGACCATTTACCGCCGTAATCGGCGTAGACCCCGGACTGATCGTTCAGAATACCGATCTTGACGCCCTGCGCCGATGCCGGCGCGGCGAGCAAAAGACCACCCACCGCAACGGCGGCCAACAATCCCGACTTCATTTTTTTCTCCCGGAATTTTTTGTCAGAGGAACCTGGCAACACTATTCAATAACCCCGCACCTGCCCATCCATTTCGGATCAGCCAAAAGTATCGGGGAACCTGCCGTCATTCCCGGGTGCGCAATTGCGCACCGGGCCATGACGACGGGGGCCGATCGTCCGGTCCCGCTCACGCCTGAGCCGGCTTCTTGCCTCGCCCACCGTCCGCCAGATTCCGCACGAGGACATAGAAGATCGGCGTGAAGACCAGACCGAACAGCGTCACCCCGAGCATGCCGAAGAACACGGCCACGCCCACCGCCTGACGCATCTCCGATCCCGAGCCCGAGGAGACCACCAGCGGCAGCACGCCGAGGATGAAGGCGAACGACGTCATCAGGATCGGCCGCAACCGCAACCGGCAGGCCTCGATCACGGCCTCCAGCCGCGCCTTGCCCTCGAGCTCGATATCGCGCGCGAACTCGACGATGAGAATGGCGTTCTTGGCCGCCAGCCCTACCAGCACCACGAAACCGATCTGGGTCAGGATGTTGACGTCCTGCCCCATGATCCGCACACCGATGGTAGCGGCCAACAGACACATCGGCACGATCAGGATCACCGCGAACGGCAGGCTCCATGAGCCATATTGCGCCGCAAGCACCAGGAACACGAACAGCACGCAGATCGGGAACACATAGAGGCCCGTGTTGCCGCCGGTGACCTGCTGATACGAGAGGTCCGTCCATTCGAAGGAGAAGCCGCTCGGCAGTGTATCCTCCGCCAGCTTCTTCATGGTGTTGATCGCGGTCGCCGAACTGGTGCCCGGCAGCGTGTCGCCCTGCAACTCGGATGCGGGATAGAGATTGTAGCGTGCGACGCGGTCGGGCCCTGCGATGTCGCGGAAACTCACGACGCTGCCGAGCATCACCATGTCGCCGGCGGCATTGCGGGTGCGCAGGCGCGCCAGATCGGAGGTCTCCTTGCGGAACGGCAGATCGGCTTGCGCGGTGACGTGGTAGGTGCGGCCGAACAAATTGAAGTCGTTGACATAGGACGAGCCGAAATAGGTCTGGATCGTATCGGTGATACCGGCAATCGGCACGCCGAGTTTCTGGGCCTTGACGCGGTCGATGTCGACGAACAGTTGCGGCGTGTTGGCGGCAAACGGCGAGAACACCTGGGTCAGGCCCGGCGCCTTGCGCGCCGCGCCGACCAGTTCGTCGGTCGCCGCGGCAAGCAGTTCGGAGCCGCGGCCCTGACGGTCCTGGATCCGCATGGTGAAACCGCCGCCGGTGCCGATGCCGGGCACCGCGGGCGGCGGGATGACGATGATGAAGGCGCCCTGGATGCTCGCCAGCCGCATGCGCAGATTGTTGGCGATCGCGTTTGCGGAAAGCCCCTTCTTGTGGCGTTCCTCCGGATCCTCAAACACCGGGAATAGCGCCGCGGCATTACTCGCCTGCGTCCGTGTCGCGCCCGAGAAGCCGGCAAATGCCGCCACGCGAATGATGCCCGGCGTATCCAGCGCAATTCGTTCGATCTCGCGCACGATCTCGGTGGTGCGCGCCAGCGACGCCGCGCCCGGCAATTGCACCGAGACGATGACGTAGCCGCGGTCCTGCGCCGGAATAAAACCCTGCGGCGTGGTCATCAGCAGCCAGCCGGCGCTGCCGATCAGCGCCGCATAGAGCCCCAGCATCACGATGGAATGCCGGATCACGAAATCGGCGACGCTGGCGTAGCCATGCGCCAGCCGATCGAAGGCGCGATTGAAGACGCCGGTAAAGGCGTCCCAGCCGCGCGCAATGAAATTCCAGCTCGCCGGCGGCCGCTTGTCCTCATGCGGCTGCAGGATCAGCGACGCCAGCGCCGGCGACAGCGTCAGCGAACAGAAGCAGGAGATGGCAGTGGCGACCGCAATGGTGACGGCAAACTGCTGGAAGAACTGCCCGGAGATGCCGCCCAGAAACGCCGTCGGGACGAACACCGCGCACAGCACCAGCGCAATCGACACCAGCGCGCTGCCGACCTCCTCCATGGTGCGCAGCGCAGCATCCCGCCGGCTCATGCCGCGTTCGAGATGGCGCTCGACATTCTCGACCACCACGATCGCGTCGTCGACCACGATGCCGACCGCCAGCACGAGGCCGAACAAAGTGAGATTGTTGATCGAGAATCCCAGCGCCGCCATCACCGCAAAGGTGCCGACCAGCGATACCGGAATGGCGATGATCGGAATGATCGCCGGCCGCCAGCCCTGCAAAAACACCAGCACCACGATCACGACCAGCGCCATCGCCTCGTAGATGGTCTTGATCAGCTCGCTGACGGACTGCGCGATGAATTCGGTCGGGTTGTAGCCGATGTTGTAGTCGAGCCCCTTCGGGAAGCTCGTCTTCAGCCGTTCCATCGTGTTCGAAATATTCTTGGCGGTCGCCAGCGCGTTGGAGCCGGGCCGCTGCGTCACCAGCATGGCGACGGCGGATTTGCGCAACAGGAAGCTGTTGGTGGTATAGGCCAGCGCGCCGAGCTCGATCCGCGCGACGTCGCGCAGCTTCACCGTGCGCCCGTCGGAGCCGGCCTTGACCACGATCTCCTCGAACTGTTTCGGGTCCTTCAGACGGCCGGTAAAGGTGAGGTTCGGCGAAAAGGCGCGGTCGGCGATCGGCGGTTCGGCGATCTGGCCGCCCGCGATCTGCACGTTTTGCGCGCGGATCGCGGCCACCACCTCGGCCGCTGTCAGGCCAAGCGTGGAGATCTTGTCGGGATCGAGCCACAGCCGCATCGAATAGTCGCGTGCGCCGAACATCTGGATGTCGCCGACGCCGTCGAGCCGGAGCAACTGGTCGCGGACCTGCAGCAGCGCATAGTTACTGATATAGAGCTGGTCGAACGTTTCGTCCGGCGACAGCATGAACACGACCATCAATATGTCGGGGCTGTTCTTGCGGGTGACGACGCCGTTGCGCTGCACCTCTTCCGGCAGCCGCGGCTGGGCGATCGCGACGCGGTTCTGCACCAGCACCTGGGCCTTGTCGAGGTCGGTGCCGAGCTTGAAGGTGACCGTGATCGTCAACTGCCCGTTCGAGGTCGCCTGGCTGTAGAGATACAGCATGTCCTCGACGCCGTTGATCTCCTGCTCGATCGGAGCGGCGACCGTATCGGAGACGGTTTGCGCCGAGGCGCCGGGATATTGCGTGGTGATCACCACCGTCGGCGGCACCACTTGCGGATATTCCGAGACCGGCAGCGTGGTATAGGCGATCGCGCCGACAATCAGCAGCACGATCGACAGCACCATCGCCAAAATGGGCTGGTTGATGGAGAGCCGGCCGAGATTCATGTCTTGCCACCGGCCGGCTTGACCTCGGCCACATGGGGGGTGACTTTCGCACCGACGCGCGCCCGCTGCAGGCCGTCAACGATCACCCGGTCCTCAGGCTTCAGCCCTTCGCGGATCACGCGCAGCCCCTCGTCGAGCGGCCCCAGCGTCACCGGCCTGGCTTCGACCGTATTGTCGTCCTTGACCACAAAGACGATCTTGCGCGACTGATCGGTCGCGACGGCCGTGTCCGGCAGCAGCAACGCCTCATACGGCGAACTGCCGATGATCCGCACCCGGCCGAACTGGCCGGGAAGGATCGAAAGATCCTTGTTCGGGATCACCGCGCGGCTGCGCAGCGTCCCGGTCGAGACGTCCAGGCGGTTGTCGAGGAAATCCATCTTGCCTTCGTGCGAAGGCTTGGTTTCGCCGGTCAGCGTCACCTGCACCGGGTTCGGCGTGTCGCGCGAACTCGGCCGCTTGCCTTCGAACCAGAGCCGGCTGTTGCGCTGGTAGGTCGCCTCGTCCACGTCGAAATAGATGTAGATCGGATCGAGCGAGACGATCGAGGTGAGCAGCGTCGCGCCGCCCTCGCTGCCCTGCACGAGGTTGCCGGGCGTGACCAGATGGCGGCTGACGCGGCCGGTGATCGGCGCCATCACGTGGGTGAACTCGATATTGAGCTTGGCCGCCTTGAGCGCGCCTTCGGCCTGCATTTCCGCGGCATGTGCCGCCTGCAAGGTCTGGCGACGCTGGTCGACGATGGAATCGGATACGGCCTGGGTCTGGTTCAGGGTCAGGGCGCGGTCGAGCTCTCGCTTGGCGAGTTCTGCTTTCGCGCGTGCATCCGACAACTGGCCGTCGGCCTGCTCGGCGACCGCCTCGAAGGGGCGGGCGTCGATCACGTAAAGCAAATCGCCGGTCTTGACGATGGCGCCGTCGCGGAATTCGACTGATGTCACGAAACCGCCGACGCGGGCGCGGACCTGAACCTCCTGCACCGCCTCGAACCGTCCGGTGAATTCATCCCAGTCGGTAACGGTCCGCTTCACCGGCTGCGCAACCGTCACGGGCGGCGCCGCCGCGGCCGGCTGCTGTGGCGGCTTGTCACCGCAGGCCGACAGCGCGAGCGCGAGCAGCGGGGTCAACCATTTGAGGGCAGGAAATTTGAGGCCATGAGGTGAGCGAATGTCGACCCCCGCCGGCAAAGCCGGACGTTTCAATTGCTCAATTGCAGTCAAACCCCATCTCCCCTCTCGACATCCCTGATGGATGAAAGCCGCCGTGGATCTCATGGCGGAGGCCACAGATGTGATCGGTTCCCAGTCTCGTCAAGAACCCGGCCGGATCAAGCACAATCGTTATGCATCCGTGCAGCCAACGGGCCGCACCACGCCGATCACACGTCTTCCGCACCTGCGACGACCACGGACCCGTTGCACTGAAACACTCAGCTAATCGCCGGCTGATGACGAAAACGTGACCTCATGAAGGCGTCCGCGGCGCGGTCGCAGGGATGGATGGAGCGCAGCATCTTCATGCATGACGTCGCCGATTTCATCCGCTACCCTCGCAGCCAAGCCTGTAACAAGGGCCAAAAATGTCCGGGGAGGACAAGCGTGCACAAAGGGCGTGTCGTATTCGGCGCGATGGATGAGGTCGTGTTCGGGCGGCCGGCATCCGAGGCGCTCGTCGAACAGTTGAACCGGCTCGGCACCACACGCGCCTTCCTGATGGTCAGCGGCACGCTGAACCGCGAAACCGATGAAATCGAGAACATTCGTCGCCTGTTGGGCCCGCGCTGCGCCGGCACCTTCGACGCGATGCCGCCGCATACGCCGCGCGCGGCCGTCATCGCCGCGGCAGAACAGGCCCGCGCCGCGAATGCCGATCTCATCGTCACCATTGGCGGCGGCTCGATCACCGACGGCGCCAAGGCGGTGCAGCTTTGCCTCGCCAACGATATCCGCAAACCCGATGACATCGACCGGATCAGGGCCGGTCGCGGCGCTTCGCCGCAGCTCGCTGCGCCCACGGTGCGCCAGATCAGCGTTCCGACCACGATTGCCGGCGGCGAGTTCTCGGCCACGGCAGGCGTCACCAACGAGAAGACCAAGGTCAAGGAAGCGCTGCGCCATCCGCTGTTGATGCCCCGCGCCGTGATCCTCGATCCCTGGCTGGGCCAGCATACGCCGGAATGGCTGTGGCTCTCGACCGGCATCCGCGCCGTCGATCATTGCGTCGAAGGCATCTGCTCGCGCGAGGCGCATCCTTATGGCGATGCCCAGGCGCTGAAGGGTCTGTCGATGCTGGCGCAGGCGCTGCCGCGGGTGAAGGCCGATGCCAAGGACCTCGACGCGCGGGTGGATTGCCAGATCGGGACCTGGCTTTCGACCGGGCCGCTGGCTTCCGGCGTGCCGATGGGCGCCAGCCACGGCATCGGCTACGTGCTCGGCGCGGAGTTCGGCGTGCCGCACGGCCATACTTCCTGCGTGATGCTGCCTTCGGTGATGCGCTGGAACAAGTCAGCGAATGCCGAGCGGCAGGCGATGGTCGCAGCCGCGATGGGACGCCCTGGCGAGGACGCCGGCGACGTGCTCGACGCCTTCATTCGCGGTCTCGGCATGCCGCGCAGCCTGCGCGACGTCAAAGTCGGACCCGAGCATTTCGACCGCATCGCGCAACAAGCGATGGCAACGCCCTGGGTGCCGCGCAACCCGCGCAAGATCGAAGGGCCGGCACAGGTTCGCGAAATTCTCGATATGGCCGCCTAGGGAGACCGAAGCCAACATGTACACCGGCAAGCAAGCTCATCTTCGTCCGCTGCAGCCCGCCTTCATCATGGCGAGCACGGGCGAAACGGTTACCTATCGCGAACTGGACGCGCGCTCCAACCGGCTGGCGCACCTGTTTCGCAACCGCGGCCTCGAGAGGCTCGATCACTATTCGATCTTCATGGAGAACAACAGCCGTTACTTCGAAGCCTGTGCCGCGGGCGAACGGAGTGGATTGTACTATACCTGCGTGAATTCCTACCTGACGGCGGCCGAACTCGCCTACATCCTCACCAACAGCCAGTCGCGCATTCTCATCACCTCACGAGCTAAACTCGACGTCGCGTGCGAGGCGCTGAAGGAATGCCCCAAGGTCGAACTTTGCATCGTCGCCGACGGCGAGGGCGAAGGCGACCGCATCGTCGGACTGCAGACTGCAACCGCAGATATGCCGAGCACACCGATTGCCGATGAATTCATCGGCACCGCGATGCTCTATTCATCCGGAACCACCGGCCGCCCCAAGGGAATTCTGCGCCCGCTGCCGGATCAGCCGCCGAGCCAGCGACTGCCGCTGTTCGATTTCCTGGAAAAGCTCTGGCAGTATCGCGAAGGCATGATCTATCTGTCGCCGGCGCCGCTCTACCACTCGGCGCCGCAGGCGGCCGTCAACCTCACCATCGGCATCGGCGGCACCGTCGTGATCATGGAGCATTTCGATCCCGAGCAATATCTGCAGCTCATCCAAAAATGGGGCATCACGCATACCCAGCTGGTGCCGACGATGTTCTCGCGGATGCTGAAACTGCCGGAAGAGGTGCGCAAGCGCTACGACCTCTCCTCACTCGAGATCGCGATCCATGCCGCCGCGCCCTGCCCGGCGCTGGTCAAGGACGACATGATCAAGTGGTGGGGCCCGATCATCCACGAATATTACGGCGCTACCGAAGGCCTCGGCTTTACCGCCTGCAATTCGGAGCAGTGGCTGGCGCATCGCGGCACCGTGGGCCGGGTGCTGCTCGGCGACCTCCACATCATGGACGAGAACATGAAGCCCTGTCCGAAGGGCACGGCGGGCACGGTGTGGTTCAAGACCGCAACGCCGTTCGAATATTTCAACGATCCGGGCAAGACCCAGGAGGCCCGTTCAGTCGACGGCAGCATGAGCACGGTCGGCGACGTCGGCTATGTCGACGATGATGGATTTCTTTATCTGACCGATCGCGCCACGTTCATGATCATCTCCGGCGGCGTCAACATCTATCCGCAGGAATGCGAGAACCTCCTGATCACCCATCCCAAGATCGCGGACGCCGCGGTGTTCGGCGTGCCCAATCCGGATCTCGGCGAGGAAGTGAAGGCCGTGGTGCAGCCGATGCCGGGCGTTCCGCCGGGGCAGGAGCTGGCCGACGAACTGATCGCGTTCTGCAGCCAGTCGCTGTCGCGCCAAAAGGTGCCGCGCTCGATCGATTTCGAGGCCGAGCTGCCGCGGCTTCCGACCGGAAAGCTCTACAAGCGGCTGTTGCGCGATCGCTATTGGGGCAACAAGACCTCGCGGATCGTGTGAGCATGCCACGATGTGAGACGGCAAAATCGTTCTGACCTAGCGATGTGCAGTGGTGCAGTGCATCATCAGGTGAGACATTATGGCGCGAGCAGCAGCGCAGCGCCTGCTTTGCGACGAACCTGCCAATTTTCGCAGCAAATGGGCCCGAGCGGGGCGCAAGTTCCGCCACGCGGATTTCACTTAGTCCGAATTGCCAATCCTGTCGGTGGCTTGGCCGGTTGCCCCAATGCCGCACCATGGTATCGTCGGTACCAATCGGCCAATTGAGACCGAAAAAATGTGGAGGGGATCATGCGGAGCGTGCAAGCGCTTGCCGTCGCGGCATTGTTGTTGCTGCCGGCTTTTAACGTTGCATCGGCGGGCGAGCCAAAACAGGGTGGCATCCTACGGGTCTATCACCGTGACAGCCCGGGCAGCGCGTCGATCCACGAAGGCGCGACCTATTCGATCAACATCCCCTTCATGCCGGTTTTCAACAACCTCGTCATGTTCAAGCAGGACGTGGCGCAGAACAGCGTGGATTCGATCGTCCCCGATCTCGCGGAGAGCTGGGCCTGGAGCAGCGACAACAAGAAGCTGACCTTCAAGCTTCGCCAGGGCGTCAAATGGCATGACGGCAAGCCGTTTACTTCGGCCGACGTCAAATGCACGTTCGACATGCTGATGGGCAAGTCGCAGCAGAAGTTCCGGCAGAACCCGCGCAAGTCCTGGTACAACGAGGTCAACGACGTAACCACAAACGGCGATTTCGAGGCGTCCTTCAACTTGAAGCGGCCGCAGCCGGCGCTGATTTCGCTGCTCGCGTCCGGCTACACGCCGATCTATCCCTGCCACGTTTCGCCGGCCGAGATGCGCACCCACCCGATCGGCACCGGCCCGTTCAAATTCGTCGAGTTCAAGGCCAACGAGTTGATCAAGCTGACCAAGAATCCTGATTATTGGAAGAAGGGCTTGCCGCACCTCGACGGCATCGAATTTACCATCATTACCAACCGTTCGACGGCGATTCTTGGATTTGTCTCCGGGAAATTCGACATGACGTTCCCGACCGAAGTGTCGATCCCGCTGCTCAAGGAGGTCAAGGCGCAGGCGCCGAACGCCGTTTGCGTGGTCGAGCCGATCAACGTCTCGACCAACATCATCGTCAACTCCTCCTCCCCGCCGTTCGACAATCCCGACATTCGCCGCGCGCTGGCGCTGTCGCTGGATCGCAAGGCGTTCGTCCAGATCATGTTCGAGGGGCAGGCCGATATCGGCGGCACCATGCTTCCGGCGCCGGGCGGCCTCTGGGCGATGCCGAAGGAAATGCTGGAATCGATCCCGGGCTACGGGCCCGACATCAACGCCAACCGGGAAGAGGCGCGCAAACTGATGCAGAAGGCGGGTTATGGGCCGGACAAGCGTCTCGCCGTCAAGGTTTCGACGCGCAACATTCCGGTCTACCGCGATCCCGCCGTCATCCTGATCGACCAGCTGAAGAGCATCTACATCGATGCCGAACTCGACGTCGTCGATACCGCACAATGGTTCCCGAAGGTCGCGCGCAAGGACTACGCGCTCGGTCTCAACCTCACCGGCAATGCCGTGGACGATCCCGACCAGTCCTTCTACGAGAACTATTCCTGCGGATCGGAGCGGAACTACACCAATTACTGCAACAAGGAGATCGAGAAGCTGTTCGACCAGCAGTCCGCGGAGACCGACAAGGAGAAGCGCAAGAAGCTGGTTTGGGAAATCGACAAGAAGTTGCAGGAGGACGTGGCGCGCCCGATCATCTACCACGGCCGCATGGGTTCGTGCTGGCAACCCTACGTCAAGGGCATCACCATCATGGTGAACAGCTCCTATAACGGCTATCGTTACGAAGACGTCTGGATGGACAAGTAACCGTTCAGGCCCGAACATAGCGTGTTAGAGCGAAGTGGGCTCCACTTCGCGTGAAGACGATGCGTCAAAACAAGAAAAACTGGAGTTCGGTTCTGATTTAGTCAGAATCGAACTCAGGCCGGCCTGCCAGGGAGAAACGCCTAGGTGTTTGCTTATATCGTGCGACGCCTCGCATTGATGCTCGTGACCCTGATCGGGATCTCGATCATCATCTTCGTGCTGCTGCGCGTCGTCCCCGGCAACATCGTCGATATCCTGTTCGACGCCGCAGGCTTCGTCGATCCCACCGAGAAGGCCAATCTCGAAAAGGAGCTTGGCCTCAATCTGCCGATCTACGTGCAGTATCTGAACTGGATCGGCGGACTGTTGCACGGCGACCTCGGCTATTCCTACGTCTCGGAAAAGCCGGCGCTGCAGGAGATCCTGCCGCGGATTCCGATCACCGCGCGGCTGGCGGCGCTGGCGCTGCTGTTCTCCGCTTCGATCGGCATCCCCCTGGGGGTGCTGAGCGCGGTCCATCAGGGCTCGCGGCTCGACTATGCCTTGCGCGTCGTCAGCCTGAGTGGCCTGTCGCTGCCCTCGTTCTGGCTCGGCCTGTTGATCCTGATGGCGTCGGTTTCGCTGTTCGGCAGCATGCCGATCTACAATCCGAATCCAAAGACCTGGACCGAGGCATTCGCGATCTATGCGGTGCCGGCGATGGCGGTCGGCTTTCGCAGCGCTGCGCTGACCATGCGCATCACGCGCTCCTCGATGCTGGAAATCCTGCGGCAGGACTACATCCGCACCGCGCGCGCCAAGGGCGCATCCGAGGCCTCGGTCAATTATCGCCACGCGCTGAAGAATGCCATTCTCCCGGTCATTACCGTGATCGGCATCGAGGCGGCATTCCTGATCGGCGGGCTGATCGTCACCGAAACCGTGTTCAATATTCCCGGCGTCGCCCGCTTCCTGGTCGAGGCGCTGCGCTGGCGCGATTACCCGATCGTCCAGAACCTCGTGATGCTGATCGCCGTGGTCGTGGTGGTCGCAAACTTCACCGTCGACATGCTTTACGCCGCGATCGATCCGCGCATCCGGTATGGGGATTAGCCGCTTGGTCACGATCAACTTCGATAGCGAACTGAGACGGGCCGGCGCCCATTCGACGCATGGCTGGCGCCGGCTGTTGTTTCTCGCGCAGCGCTATCTGCTCGGCACCATCGGCCTCTTTATCATGGTGATGTTCGTCTGGTTGGCGATATCGGCCGACCTGATCTGCCGTTACGACCCGCTCAGCGTCGATTCCGCGCAACGGCTGGCCGCACCCAGCGCGGCGCACTGGATGGGAACCGATTCATTCGGCCGCGACGTCTGGAGCCGGATCGTGCACGGCGCGCGGATCTCGCTGGCGGTCGGCATCGGCGCGACCGCGCTGGGATCGTCGATCGGCGTCATGGTCGGCCTCGCATCGGGCTATCTGTCGGGCTGGGTCGACCTGTTGTTCCAGCGTATCACCGATATTCTGCAGGCCCTGCCGCTCCTGGTGCTGGCGCTGGTGATGACGGCAGCGCTCGGGCCGTCGCTGCCGAACGTGATCATCGCGATTGCGATCCCGCTGATCCCGACGGTCGCCCGCGTGATCCGCGCCAACACGCTGGCGCTGCGCGAACTGCCGTTCGTCGAAGCCGCCAAATCGATCGGCATGAGCGAGACCCGCATCGCGCTCCGCCACGTGCTGCCCAACACGCTGGCGCCCCTGATCGTGCTGGCGACCGCGCAGCTCGGCTCCACCATCCTCACCGAGGCCTCGCTGTCGTTTCTCGGCCTCGGCATTCCCGAGCCCTATCCGTCCTGGGGACGCATGCTGTCGGAATCGGCGGCGGAATATGTCCGCACCGCGCCGTGGCTGGTGATCTTCCCGGGAGTAGCCATCAGCCTTGCGGTGTTCGGCACCAATCTGTTCGGCGATGCACTGCGCGACATCCTCGACCCGAGGCAGCGCGGCTGATGACCGGGGCGCAGAAGGACGACATGGTTCTCGACGTGAAGAACCTGCAGACGGTGTTCTTCACCAATTCGGGCCTGTTCCGCGCCGTCGACGACGTCTCGTTCAGCGTCCGCCGCGGCGAGACGCTGGCGATCGTCGGCGAATCCGGCTGCGGCAAGAGCGTGACCGCGCTGTCGGTGATGCGGCTGGTGCCGGACCCGCCGGGCCGGGTGATCGGCGGCTCGGTGACGCTGGAAGGGACCGACCTGCTCGGCCTCGACGAGGCGGAAATGCGCAAGATCCGGGGAAATCGGATTTCGATGATTTTTCAGGAACCGATGACCTCGCTCAATCCCGTGATGCGGATCGGCGACCAGATCACGGAAGTGCTGCGCCTGCACCGGGAAATGACGTCCAAGGAGACGTGGGCAAAGGCGGTCGAAATGCTGCGCCTCGTCCGCATTCCCGGAGCCGGAGCGGCGGGCGCTGGAATATCCGCATCAGCTTTCCGGCGGCATGCGGCAGCGCGCGATGATCGCGATGGCGCTGGCGTGCCGCCCGGCACTGCTGATCGCGGACGAGCCGACCACCGCGCTCGACGTGACCATCCAGGCGCAGATCCTCGCGCTGATCGTCGACCTGCAGAAGACGCTCGGAACTGGATTGATCCTGATCACGCATGATCTCGGCGTGGTGGCGCAGACGGCGCAGCGCGTCATCGTGATGTATGCCGGCAAGAAGGTCGAGGAAGCGACCGTGGAAGACCTGTTCGCGAACCCGAAGCATCCCTATACGCGCGGGCTGATGGCCTCGATGCCGGCGGTGATTTCGTTCGGCGCCAAGACCGACGCGCGGCTGAACGAAATTCCCGGCATGGTGCCGTCGCTGACCAACCTGCCGCCGGGCTGCGCCTTTGCGCCGCGCTGCAGCCTTGCCACCGACCGCTGCCGCGCCGAATACCCACCGCTGCAGGAAGTCGACGGCGATCATTTCGCGGCGTGCTGGCGGGCGGCGGAATTGGTGGGCGCGCCATGACCGATCAACGCCCCCTCCTTGAGGTCACCGACCTCGTCAAGCATTACGCCGTGCGCGGCGGCGTATTGCGACGCCGCGTCGGCACCGTGCATGCGGTGGATGGCGTCAGCTTCTCCGTCGGCAAGGGCGAGACGCTCGGGCTGGTCGGCGAGTCCGGCTGCGGCAAATCGACGGTGGCGCGCAGCGTGTTGCGGCTGGTGGAACCGTCCTCTGGCGCCATCAAGCTTAACGGCACCGACATTACCGGTCTCAGCAAGGCCGAGATGCGGCCGCACCGGCGCTCGATGCAGATCGTGTTCCAGGACCCGTTCGCCTCGCTCAATCCGCGCATGACCGCCGGCGATATCGTCGGCGAACCGCTTAGTGTCCATGGACTGGCCTCGGGCCGGGCGCAACAGGAGCGGGTCGCCGAACTGTTCGCGCAGGTCGGCTTGCGGTCCGACCAGATGAAGAACTACCCGCACCAGTTCTCCGGCGGCCAGCGGCAGCGCATCTGCATTGCGCGGGCACTGTCGCTTGGCCCGAGCCTCATTGTGTGCGACGAACCGGTCTCCGCGCTCGACGTCTCGATCCAGGCGCAGGTCATCAATTTGTTGATCGACCTGCAGCGCAAGAACGATTTTTCATACCTGTTCATCGCGCACGATCTCGCCGTCGTCGCCCATATCAGCCACCGCGTCGCGGTGATGTATCTCGGGCGCATCGTCGAGATCGCGGACAAGTCAGAATTGTTTGCCAACCCGCGCCATCCCTACACGCAGGCGCTGCTGGCCTCGGTCCCGGTCGCCGACCCCAAAGCGAAGAAACTGGCGCCGATGGTCGACGGCGACGTCCCAAGCCCGATCAACCCGCCCTCCGGCTGCGCCTTCCACACCCGCTGCCGCTACGCCATGGACCGCTGCAAGGTGGAGCGACCCGCGCTGGTGGCGGCCGGCGAAGGACATCAGGTGGCGTGCTGGCTGAATGAGGGCACGGGACGGGCGGAGTAGATTTCGTAGGGTGGGCAAAGCGCAGCGTGCCCACCCTCACGAGCACGGCAGAAAATGGTGGGCACGGCGCGAAGCGCGCCTTTGCCCACCCTACGAAGCTACGCTACCGCCACGATCTCCACGACGATCTTCCCCGTCGTTACCTGCTCGCCTTCGCTGACATCAATCGACGAAATCGTGCCGGCGACGCCTGCCGTGTGCACGTGCTCCATCTTCATCGCTTCCAGCGTCATCACGGGCTGGCCAATGGCAACCTGCTCGCCCGGCTTGACCAGCACCGCGACCACGCGGCCGTTCATCGCCGCGCGCACCTTGCCGTCGCCGCCGGCCGCCGTAGCGGATTCTGGCGCTGCGAGCGTCAGGTCGCGGACAGCAATCGTGGCGCCGTGATGCAGGATGTACAGACGATCCCCGTCGCGCAGGAATCTCGCCGATTCCATCAAGCCGTCGGTGCGGAAACGGATCGCATCGCGGCCAAGTTCGTCGATCTCGAACCGCTGTTCGCCACCATCGCGGCTCGCGAGATAACCGCCGTCGCGGTTCCGTACGATGTCCACCTCCTCCACGCCATCGCCGAGATCGATCCGCATCGTCAGCGGAAACGTCGCTGCCAGACTTCGCCCGCTGCGCCACAGCGGCGCATGCGGATCGGTGACGTAGAGCAGCAAGGCGGCCAGCGCGGCCTCCGCGTTGGCGCGGGGCGCCAGCAATTCGTCGCGGTGGTTGCCGATAAAGGCAGTTGTCGCCTCGCCCTTGGCGAAACCCGGATGACGCAGGCAAGAAATCAGAAACCCCTGATTGGTGGTGACGCCGAATGCCGCGGTCTGCTCCAGTGCGCAGATCAGCCGGCCCCGGGCCTCGTTGCGGTCGGCGCCGTGGCTGATGATCTTGGCAATCATCGAATCGTAGAACGGCGGGATTTCGGAACCGGATTGCAGCGCGTGCTCGACGCGAACGCCCTCCGGCATCTGCCACAGCGCCATCCGGCCCGACTGCGGCATGAAATCGTGGGCGGCATCCTCGGAGCACAGCCGCACTTCGATGGCATGGCCGGAGAATTTGACATCCTCCTGCCTGAGTCCCAGCGGTTCGCCGGCGGCGATGCGCAACTGCAGTTCGACCAAATCAAGCCCGGTGATCGCCTCGGTGACGGGATGCTCGACCTGCAGCCGCGTGTTCATTTCCATGAAGTAGAACTCGCCGCCGGGATCGAGCAGGAATTCCAGCGTGCCGGCGCCCTCGTAGCCGATCGACTTCACCGCAGCGACCGCGACCGCGCCCATCCGCGTCCGCAATTCCGGCGTCACCTTGGGCGACGGCGCCTCCTCGATCAGCTTCTGGTGACGGCGCTGCACCGAACAATCGCGCTCGCCGAGATGAATCGCGTTGCCGTAGCGGTCGCCGAACACCTGGATCTCGATGTGCCGGGGATCGACGATGGCACGCTCCAGGATCACCGTGGGATCGCCGAACGCGCCCTGCGCCTCGGACCGCGCGCTGCGCAGCGCATCCGGAAACGCCGCGGCGTCCGCCACCAGCCGCATGCCGCGCCCGCCACCACCGGCGACCGCCTTGATCATGACGGGAAAGCCGATCTTGCCGGCCTCCGCCAGCATCACGGCGTCACTCTGGTCGGCGCCCTGATAGCCGGGCACGATAGGCACGCCGGCCTTCCGCATGATGTCCTTGGCGCCGGCCTTGTTGCCCATCGCCCGGATCGCTTCCGGGGAGGGTCCGATGAAGACCAGCCCTGCATTGCGGCAGGCCTGCGCGAAATCTTCATTTTCGGCGAGGAAGCCATAGCCGGGATGCACTGCGCTGGCGCCGCTGGCTTTGGCGGCGGCGATGATGGCGTCGATCCGCAAGTAGGACTGCGCCGGCAGCGCCTCGCCGATCCGCACCGCCTGATCCGCCTCGCGGACATGCAGCGCGTCGCGGTCGGCGTCCGAATAGACCGCGACCACGCCGTAGCCGAGCGGCGCGCGGTGCGCATGACCCGCAGCGCGATCTCGCCGCGGTTGGCGACCAGTATCTTGAAGAACGGCGTCCGCGCTCACTGCTGCACCGCTCATGGCCGCGCGACCGAGAATTGCATGCGCTGCGGCGTGCGGGCCTCGGCCTCGCGGCAGATCGCCAGCACTTCGGAAAGCACGCTGCGGGTATCGCGCGGATCGATCACGCCGTCGTCGAGCACCCGCGCACTGGTCGAGAACACGTCCATCTGGCCGTCGAACACGCCCGTGATCTGCGCCTTCATGGCGTCGAGCTTCTCCTTCTCGATCGGCTTGCCGCGCCTGATAGCCGCTGCCTCGGTCACGATCGCCATGGTTTCGGCCGCCTGCTCGCCCCCCATCACGGCAGTCTTGGCGTTCGGCCAGGAAAAGCAGAAGCGCGGATGGAAACCGCGCCCGCACATGCCGTAATTGCCGGCGCCGAACGACGCGCCGCAGTAGATCGTGATCTGCGGCACCGTCGCCGAGGTCACCGCCTGGATCATCTTGGAGCCGTGCTTGATCATGCCGGCCTCTTCGTAGGCTTTGCCGACCATGTAGCCCGTCGTGTTGTTCATGTAGAGGATCGGTGTGCGCGACTGGCAGCAGGCCTGGATGAAATGCGTCGCCTTGTTGGCGCCGGGCACATCGAGCGGGCCGTTATTGGTGATGATCCCGATCGCCTGCCCCTCGATGCGGGCATGACCGCACACGGTCGCCGGGCCGTAATTCGCGCCGAACTCGGTGAAATCCGAATCGTCGACAAAGCGCGCGATCGCCTGGCGCATGTCCACCGGCCGCTTGTGGTCCATCGGCATGATCCCGAGCAGTTCCTCCGCATCATGGCGCGGCGGCTTGAACGATGCTTCTGCAGGCCTCGGTCGGTCCCATTCCAGATTGGCCATGATGTCGCGCGCGATGCGCAGCGCGTCGCGATCGTCTTCGGCGAGATAGTCGCCGAGCCCGGAGATGGACGTGTGCATCTCGGCGCCGCCGAGTTCCTCCTCGGTCGCAATCTCGCCCGTCGCCGCCTTCAACAGCGGCGGCCCGGCCAGGAAGGCGCGGGTGCGGCCGCGCACCATCACGATGTAATCGGAGAGCCCGGTTTGATAGGCGCCGCCTGCCGTCGACGAACCATGCGTCACGGTGACGACCGGCAGGCCGGCCGCCGACAGCCGCGCCAGGTTACGAAAGATGTTGCCGCCGCGGATAAAATCCTCGACGCGGTAGCGCAGCAAATTGGCGCCGGCGCTTTCGACCAGTTGCACGTAAGGCAGCTTGTTCTCCAGCGCCAGCTCCTGCACCCGCAGCGTCTTGTCGAGGCCGTAGGGCTGCAGCGCGCCGGCGTCGATGCCGGAATCGTTGGCGCTGACCATGCAGCGGATGCCGGAGACGAAGCCGATGCCGGCGATGACGCCGCCGCCGGGCACGCTCTTCTCCGCATCCGGCACGTCGAACATGTAGCCGGCGAGCGTCGACAGTTCGATGAAGGGCGAGCCGGGATCGAGCACCAGCGCCACACGCTCGCGCGGCAGCAACTGCCCGCGCTTGTGGAAGCGCTCCCTGGCGGCGGCGGATGCCGCCCGTGTGCGATCTTCGAGGGCGCGCATGCGTGCGATCAGCGCCAGCATGCCGTCGCGATTGGCTTTGTAGGCAGCGCTGGACGGGGAGATGGTGGATTCGAGGATGGCCATGAACTCTCCTGCGTCATTGCCTGCAACAAACGCGAAGCGTTTGTGCAAGGGAGCGAAGCGACGAAGCAATCCACACTTTTTTCAACGGCGCGATGGATTGCTTCGCTTCGCTCGCAATGACGGTACTAATGACGGGTTCCGAAAATCTGCCGGGCCTCCGTCGGACTCGCGATCTCGCGGCCCGCGCGCCGCGCGCAGGCGGCGATGGCTTCGATCAATTGCCCGTTCGAGGTCACCTTGGTGCCGTCGGCGAGATAGAAAGTATCCTCAAGCCCGGTGCGCAGGTGCCCGCCGAGATCGGCGCAGCGCTGGTGCAGCGGCCAGATTTCGCCGCGGCCGATCGCGGTGACCTGCCAATGCGCTTCCGGCAGCTTGAGCTTCAACAGGATCGGCAGCAGTTCGGGGTCGGCCGGCATGCCGGACGCGACGCCCATCACAAAATTGTACTCGAGCGGGCCGGAATACATCCCGGTCTGCCGGTACATGCCGACGCAGCGTACGATGCCGACATCAAAGCATTCGAACTCGGGGATCGTGCCCGCTTCCTTCATGACGTCGAGATAGTCCTGCACCTTCTCGACCGCGTTATCGAACATCATCGGCGGCCACGCCCAGGTGTTGTCGGACTTCACCTTGAGATAATTCAGCGAACCGGCGTTGCAGGCCGCGATTTCAGGCCTGGTCTCGCGCACACAGTCGAGCGCGCCCTGATACTTTGGACCCGACGTGCCCGTGGTGTGGTTGATGATGACGCCGGGACAGGCCTCGCGGATCGCCTGCTGAATTTCCTTGCTGACGCTGACGTCCCAGGACGGCAGATGCCCCTGGTTCGGCTCCTGCTGGCGCAGATGAACGTGCATGATGCTGGCGCCGGCGTTGAACGCGGCCCTGGCCTCGCGCGCCATCTGCTCCGGCGTCACCGGCACGTTGTGCTGCTTCGGATCGGTCAGCACGCCGTTCAGCGCACAGGTAATGACGGCCTTGTCGCCCATGGATCAGCCTTTGATTGCGAGACGCGAGGGGATCGCGGAAATATCGTTTGCGATCATGCGTCCGGCATCAGCCGGCTTCTTGCGTCAACCCGCTATTGTGTCGGCGCTGGCGCGGCCGTGGCTATAGATCGCCAGATCGCGCGAGCCTGAAAAGATCGCGCGCGGCTTCAAGCCATAGAAGCGGCGGATCGAGTGGCTGAAATGCGTGGAGTCGGGATAGCCGATATCCTGCGCAAGATGCGCAAGGTTGATGTCCTGGTTGGCGAAATGCAGCAGATGCCGCGCGCGCTTCCAGGCCCGGAACGAACGGAAAGAAATGCCGGTCTCTTCCTTGAACAGATGCAGGAAACGCGACGGAGAAAGTCCTGCCTCGGCGGCGCAGCTCGCCGCCGTCACCGGCTCGCCGCAGAATTTTCCGATCTGCAGGATAGCGCGCGCCACGCGGCAATCGAGTTCGCGCCGCGGCAGCGCTTCGCCAAGGCATAACGTATCGAATTCGGCGCTGGAGAACGCATCGCCGGCGTGATGTTCGCGCAGCTCGCGATAGGCGGCGCGGATGCGGCTGGTGAAAGCTTCGCCTTCAGGCCCCGCGAGGCGTTTGGCGAGGTCTTCGAGCGCGCCGGGAGGAACGCTCTCCGGCTCGATCACGATGCTGAGCACCGAGCGATGGTCGCTGGCGATGGTGTGCCTGACGTTCGGCAACACGGCGACCATCTCGCCATAGCTCTCGCGGCCATCGGCGGTCGTGAGCCACAGCCCGCCCTCGAACGAGACATAGATGTTGAACGCACCCGAGCAGCGTTGCCGCGGGCGGCCGAGCAGGCCGGCGTAGAACACGCGTTCCGGGGTGATCAGCATCAGATGGCCGGATTTGTGGCCGATGTCGTCCATGGTTTGTCCTCCTCGCGCGGCTCTCTGGCCGCTGCGACGGGGTCAACCATAGCGGAAATTCGGTAGCTGTCACCGACCGGAAAGGCTCATTCGGGGCGTGAAGCGAACCCGGATCGAGCACCCTTCAGGCCCGTACCCGAGGCGCCACGTTCTGCTCGACGCCGGCCTTGCGTTCGGCCGCAATGGCGCGCTGGTACCCCTCGCGTTCCTGCAACCGCGCCCAATAGGCTGACACATTGGGGCCGAAATCCTTGGCGAGGCCGATATTGCCCGCCAGCCGCAACGCATAGCCGTTGACGATGTCGGCCGCGGTGAACCGGCCGGCGCACAAGGTTTCGGCATTTGCGGTGGCTGCCTCGACCGCACGCAGCCGGCCGAGGAACCATTTGGCGTAATCGCCGGCCACCTGCGGGTTGCGCCGCTCCTCCGGTTCGAGCTGGCTGTATCTCAGCACCAGCGTTTGCGGAAAGGTCAGCGTGGCGTCGCTGAAATACATCCAGTTCAGGAACGCGCCGTAGGCCGGATCGTCCTGCCCGACCACCAGCGGTGTCGGCCCATGCCTGGTTCCAAGATAATAACAGATACCAGAGGACTCCGTCATTTTGGTCTCGCCGTCGACCATGAACGGAATGGTGCCGAGCGGATTGATCGCGAGATATTCCTTGGCGAACACCCGCGGCGGAAACGGCAACATCTTCAGCTCATAGGGCAGCCCCATCTCTTCCAGCATCCAGAGCGGACGGAACGAGCGCGCGCCGTCGCAGTGATAGAGCGTGATCATCAGGCATTCCCTTCATAAGTTCTGTTCGGGCTTTTATTGGTTTTTCGGCAGTGTGCCCATCATCTTGCATAGCACCGTCAGCATCACCTCGTCGGCGCCGCCGCCGATCGAAGTCAGGCGGCTGTCGCGATAGGCCCGGCTGACCGGCGTCTCGTTCATGAACCCCATGCCGCCCCAGAACTGCAGGCAGGCATCGGTAAGTTCGCGGCCCAACCGCCCCGCCTTGAGCTTGGCCATGGTGGCGAGCCGCGTCACGTCCTCGCCCGCGACCAGCGCCTCGGCGGCGCGGTAGATCAGCGCGCGCAGCAGTTCGACCTCGGTCTGCATCTCCGCCAGCTTGAAATGGACGGTCTGGTTGTCGAGGATCGATTTTCCGAATGCTTTTCGGTTGCGGGTATATTCGATCGTTTCGGCGATGATGAACTCATGCGCCTTGAGGCAGGCCGCCGCACCCCACAGCCGCTCTTCCTGGAACTGCACCATCTGGTAGGTAAAACCCTTGCCCTCCTCGCCGATCCGGTTGCGCTTGGGCACGCGGACATTGTCGAAGAAGATCTGCGCGGTGTCGGACGAGCGCATGCCCATCTTGTCGAGCTTGCGCGCGACCTGCACGCCCTTGCTCTTCATTGGAACGCAGATCAGCGACTTGTTGCGATGGACCTGGTCGTCGCTGGTATTGGCGAGCAGGCAGATCCAGTCGGCCTGCACGCCGTTGGTGATCCACATCTTGCCGCCGTTGATAACGTAATCGTCGCCATCGGCGCGCGCACTGGTCTTGATCGAGGCGACATCGGAGCCGGCGCCGGGCTCGGAGACGCCGATGCAGGCCACCGCATCGCCGGCAATCGCGGGCGCCAGAAACTCGCGGCGCACTTCATCCGAGCCGAACCGCGCCAACGCAGGCGTTGCCATGTCGGTCTGCACCCCGATCGCCATCGGCACGCCGCCGCAGGTGATGGCGCCGAGTTCTTCCGCCATCATCAGCGCGTAGGAGTAATCGAGCCCCTGGCCGCCGAATTCGACCGGCTTGTTGAGGCCGAGAAAGCCGAGATCGCCGAGCTTCTTGAACAGCTCATGCGCGGGGAAGATGTCGTTCTTCTCCCATTCGTCGACGAACGGATTGATCTCGGCGGCGATGAATTTTTGCAGGATGCGGCGGGGTTCGTCGTGGTCGGCGGTAAAGAGCATTTTTGCGATATCACTCCGATCGGTCTTGCTACTTGCGTCATGGCCGGGCTGTCCCGGCCATACGCGTCTTACCTCGCCTTGATAGTCAAAGAACGTGGATGCCTGGGACAAGCCCGGGCATGACGGGGAGAGAGCGTCACAACCCCATCTGCCTCGACGCGAGATCCTTCATGATCTCCTCGGTCCCGCCGCCGATAGCGTTGACCTTCACCTCGCGGTAGATGCGCTCGACCTTGATGCCGCGCATGAAGCCGGCGCCGCCGAAAATCTGCACGGCCTCGGAGGCGCAGAACGCCATGGTCTGGGTCGCCTGGTTCTTCATCATGCAGATTTCGGCAACCGGGCTCTCGCCCTGCCCGAGCCGCCAGGCCAGCATTTCCAGCATCGCCTGTGATGCCGCGACCTTCTGGGCCATGTCGACCAGCTTGTGACGGATCACCTGGTGCTGCGCGATCGGCTTGCCGAACGTCTTGCGCTCCTTGGCGTAGGCAATCGCCTCCTCGACGCAGACGCGCGCATAGGCCGTGCAGCTCGCCGCCATGCCCATGCGCTCGCTGTTGAAATTATGCATGATGATCTTGAAACCCTGGCCCTCCTCGCCAATCAGGTTTTCCACCGGCACGCGGCACTCGTCAAAATGCAGCGTCGCGGTATCCGACGCCCACCAACCCATCTTCTTCAGCTTGGTGCGCGACAGGCCCGGCGTGTCGCCCTCGATCAGCAGCATGCTGACGCCGCCCGGCCCCTCGCCGCCGGTGCGCACGGCAACGGTCAGATAGTCGGCCCGCATGCCCGACGTGATGAAAGTCTTTTCACCGCTGACGACATAATGATCGCCGTCGCGCCGCGCCCTGGTGCGGAGATTGGCGACATCCGAGCCACCGCTCGGCTCGGTGATCGCAAGCGCCGAAATCTTTTGGCCCGACAGCACCTGCGGCAGCACCCTCGCCTTGACCTCCGGCCGCGCGGCGCGCGCGATCGGCGGCGAGCCGATGGTGTGGCTCATCAGGCTCGAACTGACCCCGCCGGCGCCGGCGCGCGCCAGTTCCTGTGACGCCACGATCTTCATGAACTGATCGGCGGCGACACCGCCAAATTCTTCAGGGAAGCCAAGCCCCAACAGCCCGATCTCGGAAGCTTTCCGATAAAGCTCGCGCGGAAACTCGCCGGCCTCGTCCCATTCATGGGCATAGGGCTCGATCTCGCGCGCCACGAAGCGGCGCATCACATCGCGGAAGGCTTCGTGTTCGGCGGTGTAGAACGGGCTTTGCACCGTTGTGCGCTCCAGCATGGTTTCCTCCCGACGGATCAGGATGCCCCGATTTGCCTCTCGCAAACTTGCGTTGAGCGGCTGACCTTATCGTGCAGACACGGTCTGCCGCACCAGCAAATCCGGCGCGTGCTGTGTCCAGCAACGAACGCAAGACCGGTCGCCCGAGCATGCCCTAGCCTTGGATCAAAACCAAATCCGCGCCTGCGGCCATCACTCGATTTCTGATTTTCCGAAATTCCGTTTGACGCCCGACCCAAATCAGCAATATATCGATTTCGTCCCGTCCCGGTACGAGGGGCGTTTCGCGATCGTCACAAGCGCGGGATGGGATGCGGTGGACGCGGATGTGCCTTTGACGAACGGTGCGGATGCGTACGGTGAAGTCGTGTGGTCCTGACGCCCCGATGCTGGCGTCAAGTTGGCGGAAGCCATTCCGCCGGCGACGGTGACAACGAGCCCGGCCCGACCGGGGAGAGCACGATATAAGCCGTAAAACCATTGCGCAGGGAATGTCGGATGCCTCCGCTGCCCTGTATGCTCGTGTGCGCCTCCATCTACCTATTGCACACGAGACCGCGGGTGCAGCGCGCACCCGGCATTCCCTGCACCCTCTCTATGGAGGGTTGAGGAAATTCGATGGCAAGCCTCGGGCGAATGGAGCCGCGAGATCGTAGAGGCGTGTCATGACCCACCGTCATCACCCGCGAAGGCGGGTGATCCAGTATTCCAGAGGCGCCAATGATTGAACCGATAGGCCGCAGCGTACTGGATACCCGCCTTCGCGGGTATGACAGCTGTGTGTGGGCAGGCACTGGAGAACGACTAACGGCCTGGACGACCAACCAGTTTCCGCCTCAGCCACTCCACGCAAGACAGCGTCCCCATATGAACCCTCTTCTGCTAAATTGAACACCATCAAGCAAAACCGGCGCGAGACCGCTGGACGTGGAGGAAGCCTTGTCCGTTCGCCATTACGACTGGATCGCGCATTTCGGCCGCCGCACGCCGGACAAGTGTGCGGCCGTCGACCTCGCCAGCGGCCGCCGGTTGTCCTACGCGCAGTTCGACGCGCGGATCTCGCGGCTTGCCACGCATCTTCGCGACAAGCTCGGTGTCGCACGCGGTGACCGAGTTGCGGTGCTGGCGCTGAACACGACCGATACGCTGGAGGTGCAGTTCGCCTGTTTCCGGATCGGCGCGGTGTTCCTGCCGCTCAATACCCGCCTCACGGTGCCCGAATTGCAGTTCATCGTCGGCGATTCCTCGCCGAAAGTGATGATCCACGACGATGATCTGGCCGAAATCGCGCTGACGGTCGCCAAGCTCTGCAATGTTTCGTCCGCGCTGCGCTTCGGCGCTGATCGGCTCCTACGAAGCGGCGATCGCAGGCTTCAACGCCGCTCGATCGTGCGGAGATCGTCACGCTCGATGACATCTCGACCATCATGTACACCTCGGGCACGACGGGTCAGCCCAAGGGCGCGATCATCACCCATGGCATGACGTTCTGGAACTGCGTCAATCTCGGCGGCCCCGCCTATATCTCGCCGTCGAGCGTGCTGCTCACCGTGCTGCCGCTGTTCCATACCGGCGGGCTCAATTGCTACACCAATCCGGTGCTGCATGCCGGCGGCACGGTCCTGATCATGCGCGCGTTCGATCCCGGCCTGGCGCTGCAGCTGATCAGCGATCCCTCGCACGGCATCAACCAGTTTTTCGGCGTACCCTCGATCTATCAGTTCATGGCCCAGCATCCGGCCTTCGCCACCTCCGACTTCAGCCGGCTGGTGATTGGCGGTGTCGGCGGCGCGCCGATGCCGGTGCCGCTCCTGAAGGTGTGGGAGGAACGCGGCGTCGCGCTTCAACAAGGTTATGGCATGACCGAGACCAGCCCGGCCGTGCTCACGCTCGACAAGGAGGACGCCGCGCGCAAGGCCGGCTCGTCCGGCAAGCCGGTGCTGCATACGGAAGTGCGCATCGTCCGCCCCGACGGCACCGACGCCGATGTCGGCGAACTCGGCGAACTCTGGGTCAGGGGACCGAACGTCACGCCGGGCTACTGGAACAGGCCGGACGCCAACGCGTCGTCCTTCACCGACGGCTGGCTGCACACCGGCGACGCCACGCGCATCGACGACGAAGGCTTTCTACTACATCGTCGACCGCTGGAAGGACATGTACATCTCCGGCGGCGAAAACGTCTATCCGGCCGAGGTCGAGAGCGTGCTGCATCAGCTCAGCGCCATCGCGGAAGCCGCCATCATCGGCGTCCCGAACGAGCAATGGGGCGAAGTCGGCATGGCGATCGTGGCCGTGAAGCCCGGCCAGACGCTGACGCCGGAAGATATCCATGCGCATTGCGCGGCCAATCTGGCGCGGTTCAAATGCCCGCGACTGATCGAGTTCGTCGATGCGCTGCCGCGCAACGCGACGGGCAAAATTCACAAGCCGACATTGCGACAGAAATTCAACGCAGTGAAAGCAACCGACAAAGTCGCTTCGTAGGATGGGTAGATCGCAGCGAAACCCATCGATCCCAACCGCCGAAGCGTGATGGGCTTCGCTGCGCTCTACCCATCCTACCGGCACGCGACAAACAAAAAACCCGCCGATTCATCACCGGCGGGCTCTCGTATCGGAGGCGAATTAGTGGATCCCAGTACATCCGTGGAAATCCCTAAATCGGCAACCTTTAATCGACGCGAAGGTTCTCGGCGCTGGTCTTGCCGCGCATCGGGTCCTTCTTCGCTTCGAACGAGATCTTCTGGCCTTCATTGAGCGAACTCAAACCAGCACGTTCGACGGCGCTGATGTGAACGAAAACGTCGGTGCCGCCATCATCGGGCTGGATGAAGCCAAAACCCTTGGTCGCGTTGAACCACTTAACTGTTCCGGTAGCCATGTAACTATCTCCAAGATGCGCGAAAGCGCTTGTGCCTGCACGACCTCCGCGCAGGCTTGATCCGATTTCAACGATGTCTTGGGGAATGGAGCCGGTTCGGCGCGGTCAACAAGGCAAGCGATAATTCGAATATCGCTCATATAGTGGGTTTCACCGGGAATGCAAGGCTGGAGGGCGCTATCCCGGCAAGAACATCGCAAACGGCTCTTCCGTCGTCCGCCGCAAATGCTGGCGATAAACCGCATAATTGGGGTCGGCAGACGAAACCCTGCCAAAGGTCGGGCTCGCCACGATCTTGACCGGCAGATAGGCGATGGGCGCGGCGATCGGGGTCAGCAGCGAGCCGCGGCCTGCGAGCAGCGTGGTGATGATGCCGTACATCTCGCCCGAAATCGCCGGCCGCCCCACCGTGATCAGGCGATGCTGACCGTGCCGGTTGGTGACGAGATAGATGTGGCCCGATTGATTGGGCACCGCCACTTCACCGTATTGGGTGTAGGCCGCATCCTGCCGTTCGCTCTCGTGAAACACGAGGGAAGACGCGGCATTGTCCCAGGTAATCTCGGTGCGGTAGGCGAAGACCGCATCCTTGTCGCCGAACGACGGACGCACCGTGACATAGGTCCCTTCGATCCAGGCCACCGCGCGGCGCGAATAGGCGCCCAGCCCGTCCGGCGCGATGTCGCCGTTGCCATTGGGCGCGGCGGGCGCCGGTGCGTCCGCCGTCTTGCGCAGGGAGACGCCAAGCGCCTGCTCGAGACGTACGGTGGTGGCGAGCGTGAACGGGCGGCGGCCGCCGAGCACTTTCTCCAGCGTCGACAGGCTGAGTTTTGCGAGTTCGGCCAGCGATTGCCGGGAGATGCGGCGGCGGGCGATCTCCTCACGAATGGTGTCCGCGATCTGCCGGCTTTGCTCGGCGGAAAGCTGCTTGTCCGGCGTCGGCATCGTCACCCCTGGTTCATTCGCTCTCAGTCTAGCAGACGCACAATCCATCACAAACCCGCACAAGGCCGCCGTGTCGGAGGCGCGGCGCGCTGGCCGGCGGCTGAACAAGGCCGATCATTCCGCTCGCGCCAAATCGCGGTTTTCCGCACCTTCCCACACGGCGAAATCGCCGTTCGGGAGTGAGCGACATGACGACATGCGACGAAATTGAGGCCGATAAATGCAGCGAACAGCCCAGCCTGATCAGGCTGGTGCTGTTCTTCGTGTTGCAGGGCGTTGCCGTAATCCTGGTCGGGTTTGCGGCATTATTCTTGAGCTTTGAGCCGGTGTGGTCGGCGGAACGCCTGCAGGCTGCCTTCGTCAAGCCCGGCGACGCGCGCTCCGGCTCGCTGCTGCTGAAGAACGAGGAAGGCTATGCCGACGCGACGCGGCTCGGCGTCGATGTCGATCTCACCGTATCGGGCCCGACGGTCCGCGCCCGCGTCACCCAGATTTTCCGCAACCCGACGCAAGACTGGGTCGAGGCCGTCTATGTCTATCCGCTGCCGTCGGGCGGCGCGGTCGATACGCTGAAGATGGTGATCGGCGATCGCGTCGTGGTCGGCGACATCAAGGAACGGCAGCAGGCCAAGATCATCTACGAACAGGCGAAGCAGAACGGGCAGAAGGCGGCGCTGACCGAACAGGAGCGGCCGAACATCTTCACCAATTCGGTCGCCAATATCGGCCCCGGCGAAACCGTGCTGGTGCAGATCGAATATCAGGAGCCGGTTCAGCAATCCGGCAACGCGTTCTCGTTGCGGGTGCCGATGGTGGTCGCCCCGCGCTACAATCCCGCGCCCGTCGTGCAGAGCGTCGACTTCCGGCCCGATGGCGGCGGCTGGGGTTCGGCCAAATCCGATCCGGTGCCGGACCGCGACCGCATCTCGCCCGAAGTGCTCGACCCCGCGACCAACGCGCCGGTCAACCCGACCAGCATCACCGTGCGGCTGCAGGCGGGCTTCCCGCTCGGCGAGGTCAAGAGCCACCACCACGTGATCAAGACGGAAAAGATCGACGACAGCACGAGCATCATTCGCCTGGCCGAAGGCCCGGTGCCGGCTGACCGCGATTTCGAGCTGACCTGGAAACCGGCCGCGGAGAAAGCGCCGTCGGTCGGGCTGTTTCGCGAGCATGTCGGCGACAGCGATTACCTGCTCGCCTTCGTCACCCCGCCGTCGGTCGAGCAGGCGCAGCAGAAACCGCTGCCGCGCGAGGTCATCTTCGTGATCGACAATTCCGGCTCGATGGGCGGCGTCTCGATCATCCAGGCCAAGGCGAGCCTCACTTACGCGCTCGGCCGCCTGCAGCCCGGCGACCGCTTCAACGTGATCCGCTTCGATCACACCATGGATGTGCTGTTTCCCGCGGCCGTGCCGGCCGACAGGGAGCATATCGGCCAGGCCACCTCCTTTGTCGACGCGCTGCAGGCCAATGGCGGCACCGAAATGGTGCCGGCGATGCGCGCCGCGCTGTCCGACAACGCCGGCGATGCCGGCTACATCCGGCAGGTCGTGTTCCTGACCGACGGCGCCATCGGCAACGAGCAGCAATTGTTCGAAACCATCAGCGCGCTGCGCGGCCGCTCGCGCATCTTCATGGTCGGCATCGGCTCGGCGCCGAACACCTACCTGATGACGCGCGCCGCCGAACTCGGCCGCGGCACCTTCACCCATATCGGTTCGGTGGAGCAGGTCGAGGAGCGGATGCGCGGGCTGTTCGCCAAGCTGGAAAATCCAGCGGTGACCAACCTCACCGCAAAATTCTCCGACAGCCACGCCGACATGACGCCGGCCGCGATCCCCGACGTCTATCGCGACGAGCCGCTGGTTCTGGCGGCAAAGCTCGACAAGCTGACAGGCTCGGTCGAGATCAAGGGCCGCATCGGCGACCGTCCCTGGGTCGTCACCTTGCCGCTGGCGAATGCGGCCGAAGGCAAGGGCCTGTCCAAACTCTGGGCGCGGCGCAAGATCGCGGATGCCGAGGTTGCGCGCACCACGCGGCAGGCGAGCCCGGAAGATGCCGACAAGACCATTCTGGCGCTGGCGCTCGAGCATCAGCTCGTCACGCGGCTGACCAGCCTGGTCGCGGTCGACAAGACTCCGAGCCGGCCCCAGGGCGAGCCGCTCAAGCTCTCGGAACTGCCGATCAACCTGCCGGCGGGCTGGGATTTCGAAAAAGTGTTCGGCGAGCGCCCACGCGCCCCAGTGCCGCCTATGGAACGCCGCGCGGATGAGGCGCGGGTTCAGATCGCGGCGCTGAAACGGGCGCAGGCCGTCGTCACCCAGGCGCCCAGCACGGTCACGCTGCCGCGGACGGCGACGGACGCCGAACTGAAGATGATTGCGGGTGTGATCCTGCTCACGGTCAGCCTGATCCTGTTGGTGTTTAATCGACGTCAGTTCAATCGACGTCAGATGTCCTTGCGTTGACGTCGACTGAAGGAGGAGGCCTCCCCAACCTCCTCTTTCCAGAGCGCGCGCGGCTTCCACCCGTCCCCCAAGGCCGCGCGCGCCGCCTTCTCGATGACCGTCATTGCGAACCAACGGGTCGCAATGACGGGAGAGCCAACACAATGTCCCGCTTCATCCTCCCGCTCCTTCTCGCCCTCGCCGGGCTGATCCTGGTCGGCCAAGGGGCTTACATCCACGCCAAGGCGGTGGTGGCGCAAGTGCTGCTGGAACGCGCCTTTGAAAAAACCATCGCCACCGGGCGCGAGACAAAGCCGTGGTCATGGGCGGATACGTGGCCGGTCGCCCGGATCGAAGTGAAGCGGCTCCATGCCAGCACCATCGTGCTCGCAGGGAGCAGCGGCCAGGCGCTCGCCTTCGGCCCAGGTCATGTCGAGCGGACACCCGACGCGGGCGAACGCGGCGTCGCCGTCTATTCCGCGCATCGCGATACGCATTTCGCCTTCCTGAAGAACGTCGTCGTCGGCGACGAGATCGACGTCACAAGACACGACGGCCGGACGCTCCGCTACCGGGTCGATTCGACCTCGGTCGTGCGCTTCGATGCCTCCGGCATCGATCCGCTCGCAGGTGGGCATGAACTGGTGCTGTCGACCTGCTGGCCGTTCGACGCGCTGACGCAGGGGCCCGAGCGCTATCTTGTGCACGCCACGATGCTCGGGGACGCGCCGCCTTCACGCTGAATTCTCCGCGAGCCGGGATATCGTGCGCGGCGCGAATGGCGCTGCGCGCGCCGCGCGTGTTGCCACACCCGCCAAGTGTCAATAAAAAGGTCCCAATCACAAGAAGATCATGGCGTGGCGTCCGTCCGCGATCGCCAGGGCCAAGAAAACAACAAAATTTAAGGGATATCCATGGACGCTCAGGCAAGCACCGCATCGCACCAAGCCGAAAAATGGTCGCCTTCGCCTGACGCCAGCGACATCGTCAAAAGCATCCATGCGATGCTGCACCCGCGCAACATCGTGCTGGTCGGCGCCACCGACAAGCCCGGCAACTATGCCGAGCGCATCTGGAACAATCTGGTCAAGTACAAGTACGAGGGCGGGTTGTTCCCGGTCAACGCCAAGCGCGAAACGATCTGGGGCGTGCCCTGCTACAAGGATTTCGCCAGCCTGCCGGAAAAGCCCGACCATGTGCTGGTACTGGTGCCGGCGCGTTTTGCGGTGCAGGTGATCCGCGATGCCGCAGCCGCCGGCGCGCGCTCAGCCACCATCGTCACCTCGGGCTTCAGCGAGTTGCAGGACGAGGACAGCCAGCGGCTTGCGGTTGAACTGAAGCAAGCCGTGAAAGAAACCGGCCTCGCCGTCACCGGCCCGAACTGCCTCGGAAACCTGAGCGCGGGCGAAAAGCTGTTCACCAATATCGACGACCGTATCGTCACCATGGAGGCAGGTCCCGTGGCGATTGCCGGACAATCCGGCGCGATCGTGATGGCGATCCGCCAGACGCTGGAAGATCGCGGCGTCGGTGTCGGTTACATGGTCACGACCGGCAACGAGACCGGCCTCGAGACGCCGGACCTGATGGCCTATTTCGCGGCCGATCCGTCGATCCGCGTCATCGTGGTCTATCTGGAAGGGGTACGGAACACAAAAGTGTTCCGCGAAGCCTGCAAGGCCGCGCGGGCCGCCGGCAAGCCTGTCATCGCGCTGAAGCTTGGCGCCTCCGAGGGTGGCCGCGCTGCCGCGATGGCACACACCGGCGCGCTCGCCGGCTCGATCGAAACATTTGACGCGATCTCGACGCGCGAAGGCGTGATCCGCGTTCGCGGGCTCGACGAATTGATCGAAACCACCGAATGTTTCGTCCATGCCGAGCCGCCCAAGGGCAACCGCCTCGCCGCGGTTTCGCTGTCCGGCGGCAAGCGAGGTCTCCTGATCGACGCGTTCTATTCGGCCGGCCTGAATTTTGCCTCGCTGAGCCCGAACGCGACCGAGCAACTGGCAAAGATGCTCGGCCCCGGCAGCATCGTCGGCAATCCTCTCGATGCCGGTTTTGCCGCGGTCGTGGATCCCTCGGTCTACATGAACTCGATCAAGATCATGATCGACGACCCCGACACCGACATCGTCATCATCGACGCCGAACTGCCGAAGGCGCCGCATGAATTGCGCGAACGCAATCTGCGCATCGTCAACGAGATGGCCGGCGCCGCCAGCAAGCCCGTGGTCTACATCAGCGCCATGTCGATCGGATTCACCGAGTTCACCAAAGCCTTGCGCAAGTCGCTGCCGAACATCGCTGTCATGCAGGGTCTCGACCGCGCGGTCGGCGCGATCAAGTCGCTGATTGAATATTCTTCCCTGCGCAAGGAAGTGCCTGATATCAAATCGAGTTCGAAGGCTTCGGCGCGCGCGGTGCTGGAGAAGGCGCTCAAGAATGCGAATGGCGCCGCGGCGCTGGACGAGGTCGCCTCGAAGAAGCTGCTCAGGGCGTACGGCATCCCCGTCTCCAAGGAAGAAATCGCGCAGACCGCGGCGGAAGCGGTTAAGATCGCCAAGAAGATCGGTTTTCCCGTCGTGGCCAAGGTGGTCAGCGCCGACATCCTGCACAAGTCCGACATCGGCGGCGTGGTGCTGAACCTCAACAGCGCGGCCGAGGTGAAGAAGGCGTTCAACGACATCACGGCGCGGGTGAAGAAGATCAAGAGCAAGCCGAAACTCGAGGGAATTCTGATCGCGCAGCAGGTCAAGGCCGACCTCGAACTCGTGGTCGGCGCTTCGCTCGACGCCGAGATGGGACCGGTGGTGCTGTTCGGCACCGGCGGCGTCGACATCGAACTGATGAAGGACGTCGCCCTCGCCGGCGCCCCGCTCGATGAAGCCGAGGCGAAGCAGCTGATCGCCAAGACCAAGGCCGGCGTGAAGATGAAAGGCTATCGCGGCAAGCCGGCGCTGCATGAGGCTTCCGCCGTGAAGGCGCTGGTCGGTCTTTCCAACCTGATGGCCGACGCCGGCAGCCGCATCGCGTCGATCGATGTGAATCCATTTTTGATCAACAGCAAGGTCGGCGTCGCCGTCGACGGCCTGATCGTGCTGAACAACGATGCCGCGAACAAGGCGGCGAAGCATTAAGTAGCGACTGTCTTTCTGCTCCCTCGCCCCGCTCTTGCGGGGAGAGGGCTGGGGTGAGGGGCTCTCTCCGCGAGAGCTGACGGTAGTGGATAGACCTCTCCCCGCAAGCGGGGCGAGATTTAAGAAAGCTACAACCCCATTCCCCATTTCGCTGCCGTCTGCGCGACCCAGTCGCGATACAGCGTCAGCGGCGTTACGCCGGTCATGCCGCCGCAACCCGCCGCGCCGTTCGGTCCCGTCGACCAGCTCACCACACCCACGATGACCGGGCCACCTTGCTTGTCCTCGAAAACAGGCGCGCCGGAATCTCCGGTGCAGGCGCCGAGCCCGTCACGCGTGCCCTGCCCCACGGGATCGACAAGCCGGATCTGCAGCGTGCCCGGCTTGCCGGTTGCGACCAGGCCAGCGACGCGGATGGTGCCGCCGCTCTTGCCGTCGCCGCGCACGGTCACGCCGATGCCGGCGATGGTGAAACGGCTGCCGACGTTGATCGGGATGTTTGGTAATCCGAGAGCGGCCGGCGTCTTGCCCTTGGGCGGCGCCGCCAGTTGCAGCAGCGCGACATCCGCCGTCGCGCGATGCCCAAGCATGGCCTGCATATTGAAGCCGGGATGAATGGCGACGGATTTGACATCCTGCAGCGACGGCTGCCGGTCCGCGCTGTATTCGACAATCTTGTAATCCGCGCCGGGCTGCACGCAATGCGCCGCGGTCAGCACCAGCTTTCGGCGCGACCAGCGCGCCGGTGCAAAAATTACCGCGCGAGCCGACGATGGTAACGACCGCGCGGGCCACGCCTTCCGTCGACGGCGCGCCGCCGCCGACGATGGCGTGCGCGGGAACGGATAGCAGCAGGGCGAGGCCGGCAATAAGGCCGGCAATCAAGCGAGGCAGGATGTTCATCGGCGCAGCAATAACCCGCGCTGCGCATGTCGCCAAGCGCCCGATTGCACTGGTTCCAGCGGATAATTCGTGTTAGCGGCTCGTCAACACATTTGTTTCAGGCAGGGCATGATGATCGAGGCAGTGATCTGGGATTTCGGCGGCGTGCTGACCACCTCGCCGTTCGAGGCGTTTACGCGGTACGAGACCGAGCGCGGCCTGCCCGCCGACATCATCCGGCGCACCAACGCCGCCAACCATCTGGAAAATGCCTGGGCCAAGTTCGAGCGCGCCGAAGTCGACATCGAAGCCTTCGACGAGTTGTTCGCGGCGGAATCGCTGGCGCTGGGCGCGGCGGTGCGCGGCAAGGACGTGCTGCCGCTGCTGTCGGGCGATCTGCGGCCCGAGATGATCGAGGCGCTCAAGCGCGTGAAGGCAAAGTTCAAGACCGGCTGCATCACCAACAACCTTCCCGCCAACGCGATCGGCAGCCATAGCGGCCGCTCGCTCTATATCGCCGAGGTGATGGTGCTGTTCGACCACGTCATCGAGTCCGCGAAGATCGGCCTGCGAAAGCCCGACCCGCGCATCTACCGGATGATGGTCGAGACGCTGAAGGTCGATCCCAAAAACTGCGTCTATCTCGACGACCTCGGCGTCAACTTGAAGCCGGCGCGCGAGATGGGCATGACTACGATCAAGGTGGTGAATGCGGCGCAGGCCATCGACGAGCTGGAAGCGGCGACCGGGCTGGCATTGCGCTAGGCGGAAAAATTCCGGAATTTGCGCTCTCGTTATGTCTAAACGGCGCTTGTTCTTTGCCGGGAACGCAGGCAGAACACTCTGAAATCTATCGAATTTGGAGTTGAAACCCCGTGGCTGATATCAGGCCGTCGGCCTCGATCGAGGCAGTGGAAACCGGTCTTGCCGCGCAAGGCTATATTGCGAGCCGCCAGATCGCGACCGCGGTCTATCTGGCGCAGCAGATCGAAAAGCCAATCCTGGTCGAAGGCCCCGCCGGCGTCGGCAAGACCGAGCTTGCAAAGGCGATCGCCGCGTGGCGCGGCCTGAAGATGATCCGCCTGCAATGCTACGAGGGGCTCGACGAAGCCAAGGCGCTCTACGAGTGGAAATACGCCAAACAGCTTCTGTACACGCAGATCCTGAAGGACAAGCTCGGCGAGGTGCTCGGCGGCGCGCCGACGCTGGAGGCGGCGCTCAACCAGCTTCACGATTTCGGCGACGTGTTCTTCTCCAAGGAGTTCGTCGAGCCGCGGCCGCTGCTGCAGGCGCTGGAGCAGCCGGCCGGCTGCGTATTGCTGATCGACGAAATCGACAAGTCGGACGCGGAGTTCGAGTCGCTATTGCTGGAAATCCTCAGTGATTTCCAGGTGACGATTCCGGAACTCGGCACTGTTGTCGCGGTTGCACCGCCGACCGTGATCCTGACCTCGAACAGCGAGCGTGATCTCGGCGATGCGCTGAAGCGGCGCTGCCTGCATCTGCACATCGGCTTCCCCGAACAGAAGCTCGAGGAGCGAATCGTCGAAAGCCGGGTGGCCGGTATTTCGCAGACGCTGCGCAAGCAGATGGTGAGTTTCATTCACGAGGTCCGCTCGCTCGATCTGAAGAAGCTGCCGTCGGTCAGCGAAACCATCGACTGGGCGCGTGTGCTGGTGCTGCTTCAGGCTTCCGAGCTTGGCCACGAGGTGGTCAAGGATACGCTGAACGTCCTCCTGAAGTATGAGGCCGATATCGAGGCCACCATGCCGCAGGTTTCCACCTTCATCGCCAAGGCCTCGCGTCAGAACGTCTTCGGATAGACAGGGGATGAGAGAGAACCTGCATCGCTTCTTTCGTGCGGCGCGGGGCGCGGGAGTGAGACTCTCGCCGGCCGAAAGCATCGACGCGATGCGTGCGGTCTCCAAGGTCGGCTTTGCCGATCGCACCATCCTGCGCGACACTTTTCTGCTGACACTCGCCAAGACGCAGGACGAGAAGAAGGCGCTCGGCGATTGCTTCGACCTGTTCTTCGATCAGCCGGAGCCGCAGGCTCCGCCAGAGGACGGCAAGGCCGAAGAGCAGGATGCGCAGGGGTCCAACACGGCATCTGATTCAGCCGGCGACGCCAGCAACGGCGACGAGCAAGCCGAGGGGCTTGGCCAGCTTGCGCAGATGCTGCTGGCGCGGGACCGCAACCAGATTTCGGCGGCCATTGCCAACGCCGCGAGCGCGGCGTCGCTGCCCGACATCCGCTATTTCACCCAGCGCGGCATCTTCTCCGGCCGCATCCTCGACCAGATGGGTATCCAGCGCCTGCGCGACGACCTCGACACTCTGGCCGCAACCAACCCTGCCTTGGCAGAGCGACTGACCAATGCGCTGGACGGCCTGCGCGGCACGGTTCGCGATACTGTCTCACAGGCGCTGATGCTGTATGGGCGCGAGGAAGCCGAAAACCTGCGCAACGAAATTTTGCGCAACGCGCCGCTATCGCGGATCGAGCCGCGGCAGGTCGAGCAGATGCGCCGTCTCATTCGCCAGATCGCGCGACGCCTGCGCGAGCGCTACTCCAAGCCGCGCAAGCGGCAGCGCCGCGGCCATCTCGACGTGCGCCGCACCATCCGCCGCAACGCCGCCTGGGGCGGCGTGCCGTTCCTCACCGCGTGGAAAAGGCGGCACCGCGACAGGCCGAAGATCGTCGCAATCTGCGACGTCTCGGGTTCGGTGGCGCGGGTGTCCGATTTCTTCCTGCTGCTGATCCACAGCCTGCACGAGGTCGTGGACGACGTCCGCTCGTTTGCGTTTTCCGGCCATCTGATCGAAGTCAGCGATATCCTGGAGTCGAAATCGCCCGAAGAGGCGATGGCCGAGATCATGTCCAAGGTCGGCTTCGGCTCGTCCGACTACGGCAACTCGTTCGACGATTTCGAGCATGGCTGGATGAGCGCGATCACACCGCAAACCACCGTGATCGTGCTCGGCGACGCCCGCAGCAACAACCTCGATCCCCGCGCCGATATCGTGCGCCGCATCGCCGAGCGCTCGAAGCGTCTGGTCTGGCTCAACCCGGAAGGCCGCATGGCCTGGGGCTGGGGCGATTCCGAAATGCCGCGCTATTCGACCTTCTGCACCGTGGTCCGCCAATGCGCGACCGCCAAACAGCTCGAACGCGCGGTGTCGGATATCGTGGCGAGCTATCAGTAGGTGTTCAAGGCAGATCCGGCCAAGCCAGCCCCCGCGCGATCGCTCACGAAATAGATCGAGGGAACCGCACCAGCAAAATTGCATCTCGGCGGCGGCAAGCATCGCGCCTCATTTGAGTTTGCAGCGCGGCCATGTTCTAATCGACCAACTCTCCATGCTGCGACCAACACCCGTTTTCTCCGTTTGAAGCCGAGATGGATTTAGCCCGCAATCACGCGCCGGACCGCAGCCGCGATGCGCTGTCCGTCCTCAATTCCGTGTTTGGCCTGCCGACCTTTCGCGGCGAGCAGGAAAAAATCGTCCGGCATGTGACCGACGGCGGCAACTGCCTGGTGCTGATGCCGACCGGCGGCGGCAAGTCGTTGTGCTATCAACTGCCCTCGCTGCTGCGTGAAGGCTGCGGCGTCGTGGTGTCGCCGCTGATCGCGCTGATGCGCGACCAGGTCGCGGGACTTTTGGAAGCCGGCGTCAACGCGGCGGTGCTAAACTCGACGCTGTCGTTTGACGAAGCCTCGGAAGTCGAGCGTCGGCTGCTCGCCGGCGATCTCGACCTGCTCTACGTCGCGCCCGAGCGGCTTCTGACGCCGCGCTGCCTGTCCTTGCTGGGACAAGCCAATATCGCGCTGTTCGCGATCGACGAGGCACATTGCGTGTCGCAATGGGGGCACGATTTCCGCCCCGAATATATCGGCCTGTCCGTCCTCGCCGAACGCTTTCCCAGCGTGCCGCGCATTGCGCTGACGGCGACCGCCGACGACATGACGCGCAAGGAGATCGTGACCCGGCTCGGGCTTGCCGGCGCGCCGAGCTTCATCTCGAGTTTCGACCGTCCGAATATTCGTTATGAGATCATCGAAAAACAGAACGCCCCGGCCCAACTCAAGGCCTTCATCAGCGAGCGCCACGCCGGCGACGCCGGCATCGTCTATTGCCTGTCGCGCGCCAAGGTCGAAGACACCGCGGCAGCCCTGACCAGCGCCGGCATCCCCGCGCTACCCTATCACGCCGGTCTCGATGCAGGCGTGCGTGCCCGGAACCAGGATCGCTTCATCAACGAGGACGGCGTCGTCATCGTCGCCACCATCGCGTTCGGTATGGGGATCGACAAGCCGGACGTGCGCTTCGTGGCGCATCTCGATTTGCCGAAAAGCATCGAGGCCTATTACCAGGAGACCGGACGCGCCGGGCGGGACGGCAAGCCCTCCAGCGCCTGGATGGCCTATGGCCTGTCCGACATCGTGCAGCAGCGCCGCATGATCGACGAATCCACCGGCTCCGATGCGTTCAAGCGGGTGTCGATCGGCAAGCTCGATGCGCTGGTGGCGCTGGCGGAAACCGCGGGCTGCCGCCGCGGCCGCCTGCTCGGCTATTTCGGCGAGGAAGTCACGGGTACCACTTGCGGCAATTGCGACAACTGCCTGTCGCCGCCGCAGCTTCGCGACGGCAAGGTCGCCGCGCAAAAACTATTGTCCTGCGCCTACCGCACCGGCCAACGTTTCGGCGCCATGCATCTGATCGACGTGCTGGTCGGCCGCATGACGGAGAAGGTCACGCAGTTCGGACATGACAAGCTGACAGTTTTCGGCATCGGCAATGATCTCAACGAAAAGCAATGGCGCGCCGTGATCCGCCAGTTGGTCGCCATGGGCCATCTGCGGGCGGACACCGAAGCCTTTGGTGCGCTGAAACTGACCGAGAGCGCGCGTGGCGTCCTGAAAGGCGAGACCGAGGTGATGCTGCGCGAGGCGGCGCCAGGCGCGCGCATCCGCGCCAGCCGCGCCAAATCAAGGCGCGGCGATCTGGCGCAGCGCGCCGAGACCAAGTCCGCCGATGCTCCCCTGCAGGCGGCTCTGCGGGCATGGCGCGCCGATATCGCGCGCCAGCGCAGCGTGCCAGCCTATGTCGTGCTGCACGATTCCACCATCGACGGCATCGCCGCCGCACGGCCTTCGACGCTCAACGAACTCCGCAACATCCCCGGGCATCGGCGACAAGAAGCTCGAACATTACGGCGACGAACTGCTCGCACTGGTCCGAGCAGCCGACGCGTAAGCCCGCCTCACTTTATCCGTTGCGGAAGGTGTAGGCATATCCGTTGATCGCGGGCGCGCCGCCGAGATGGGCGTAGAGCACCTTCGATCCCTTCGGGAAGTATCCCTTGTTCACGAGATCGATCATGCCCTGCATGGATTTTCCCTCGTAGACGGGATCGGTGATCATGCCTTCGAGACGCGCGGACAGCCGGATCGCCTCCTTGGTCTCCTCTGACGGAACGCCGTACGCCGGATAAGCATAGTCTTCGATCAGCACGCAATCGTCCTCGACGATCTCGCGGCCGAGCTCGACGAGGCCGGCGGTGTTGCGGGCGATGTCGAGTACCTGGGCCTTGGTCTGGGTCGGGGTGAAGGAGGCGTCGATGCCGATCACCTTGCGGGCGCGACCGTCTTTGGCAAATCCGACCAGCATGCCGGCGTGGGTCGAACCCGTAACCGTGCAGACAACGATATAATCGAAGGCGAAGCCGAGCTCTTTCTCCTGCGCTCTGACCTCCTCGGCGAAACCGACATAACCGAGCCCGCCATATTTATGCACGGAGGCGCCGGCCGGGATCGCGTAGGGCTTGCCGCCCTTGGCCTTCACGTCCGCGATCGCCTCTTCCCAGCTCTGGCGAATGCCGATGTCGAAACCTTCGTCGACCAACTGCACATCGGCGCCCATGACGCGGCTGAGCAGGATATTGCCGACGCGGTCATAGACCGCGTCCTCATGCGGCACCCAGCTTTCCTGCACCAGGCGGCACTTCATACCGATCTTGGCCGCAACGGCGGCGACCATGCGGGTGTGGTTGGACTGCACGCCGCCGATCGAGACCAGCGTGTCGGCATTGGAGGCGATCGCATCGGGGATGATGTATTCGAGCTTGCGCAGCTTGTTGCCGCCGAAGGCGAGACCCGAATTGCAGTCCTCGCGCTTGGCATAGAGCTCGACCTGGCCGCCGAGATACTGCGAGAGCCGCTCCAGCTTCTCGATATGGGTGGGTCCGAATGTGAGCGGATAGCGCTCGAATTTCTCCAGCATCGTAATCCCCGTTGATGGTCCTGATCTCCGGGAACGGCGGTATCATCGACGGCTGGAAAGGTGCTCTCTAAATTGTCGTGCAATCCTGATGAATATTGCCGGAATGCGGATATAGTCATAGTATTTCATTCGATATTAGATAGGTTTTCGAAAGATTCTTTCATGGCCGGCAGACTCGACCGTATCGACCTCAAGATATTGCGTTTGCTGCAGAATAGCGGCCGGCTGACCAATGCCGAGCTGGCCGAGACGGCCGGCGTCAGCGCCGCGACCTGTCACCGGCGCACCCAGCGCCTGTTCGACGAGGGGTTCATCGCCCAGGTCAGGGCGATGGTGGCGCCGCGCAAGGTCGGCAAGGGGGCGCTGGTCATGGTCGGCGTCGTGCTCGATCGCTCCACGCCGGAAAGCTTTGCCGCCTTCGAGCGGGCCATCGCGCAGCTGAAATTCGTGCTGGATTGCCATCTGGTGGCCGGAGATTTCGACTATTTCCTCAAGATCCGGGTCGGCGACATGGAGGATTTCAACCGCATCCATGGCGAACAATTGATCGCGCTGCCGGGCGTCCGCCAGACCCGGACCTTCTTCGTCATGAAGGAGGTGGTCGACAACGCGCCGCTCGATTTCTGATTGCCGTTTGGCGCTGCAAAACGGCGCTATGCTACCTTGGTGCGACTTCCGGAACCTTGCGAGACGCTGGTCACACCGCGCGCCATGTCCTATCAACCGGGCATGACCATGAAGCTTTGCCGGCAGGCTTTCGCCCTTGCCATCATTTTCATTGCAATGCCGGCCCGCGCCTCGGACGAACTTCCAAGGCCGGAGCCCGACACCGTCATCTTTGCGATGATGTCCGGCAAATGCAGCACGCTCAAGGTCGCGGGACGGGATTTTGGCTGCCGGGCCGTTGCCTTCTTCCAGACCGAGGAAGGCCGCGCGAATTTTACTATCGCGCTCGACGATCCCGGCGACGACAGCCACATCATCACGTTCTCCGGCGACAACGGGCGAAGGCCGGAGGCCAATCTGTACGAATTGCCGATCGACCGGATGCTGTTGAAATCCAAGGACAGGCCGAAGGCCGACGGCCTGCCGGTGCCGTCAGTCGAATCGAGTTCCGGCCTCTGCAAGCAGGTCGGCAACTTCGTGACGCTGGAACTTTCCAGCATCACCTGCAGCGCGGTCGACAGGAACGGCAAGACATACGAACTGCAGTACCAGTCCGATGGCGCGCCGATGGCCGTGCGCCGGATCAAGCGGTTGCGCGTTGGCAGCCCCGCGGTGTCGCCGTTCGACGATGTGAAATGAAGCGTGGGGCGTGAAATGAAAGGCCGACGGCGGAAAGCCGACGGCGGCCAATGTCGATCCGCGCATGGCTCGCGACTGCGCGGACAAGCTCATGCTGGTTTGAAATTCCTCCCACGACGTGGAGGCTATCAATCAAAGTCGAGCGATTGCCTTCACACGGGCTTTACCGTCGGCCGCTTCGCTCGCGCCCGCTCCGCGCTGGCAGGATGGAACTCGCGATATCAAACGCGACAGCCCATCTCGGCTTTTCCTCCTCCGCGCCGGGCACGTTGATCTGAACGCCGACGCCGTCGCTGATAGAATAGGATGCGGCCAGTGCGGCGGCTTCGAGGGCGGCGCCTCTCAAATCGTAGACGCCGCCGATCTTGACGTTGTCGGCAAATACCGACCAGCCCAGCGGCGCCTTCACGATTTCGAACACTGATCGTTCCATTAGCTCACCCTGTACCTTTTCACCTGTATCGCTTCCGCCCCTCGCCCACGTGTCGAATCCTGGCCATGGGAGCCTGGCGGCGGGACGTGAGCTTGTCGCCGGCGGCCTTTGCTCGCCAGGCGGAAGCCCGCAACCCGGTCAACGAATTCAAAACCGGTGCATGCGCGATTTCCTTCCGCACGGCATCGACGATTCGATCGAACTCAATTTCGCTCATCGCACGCTCCATTGCGCCAGGCCGGCATTCTGCCGCCAGGACGATAAGAAGGACCGCGCTGGTCACAGATCGCCATGCAAGTTTGTTGTTTGAAGGCTCGTCCGCGGTCGCTTCGATGGCAAAAAAGGGCCGAAATCGGGAACGGGCGGGCCGTAACCTCCCGAAACCGGTGGGCGCCCGGGCACCCCCTTGGCCCAACTTGCCCCACGCGTGCTAGATTCGGCCACGAATCAGGAGGGTTTGCATGCCGGTAGACAGTGACAGCGCCATTGCGTGGCACCGCGCCCAGCTCAAGAAGCTCCGCGAGACCTTGAAGAACATCGAGACCGCGAGGTTCACGGTCGGCGAGCCTGCCCAGTCGAACAGGACCGGCAAGACGCAGAAGGCGATTGCCGAACTCGAGCAGAAAATCCGGCAGTCGCAGCACATCATCGCCGCCTATGAGCGGCAGACCCGACGGCCGCTTGCAACCGACCAGCGAAGCCTCGCCAGCGTGAGCTGGAGCAGCTGGAATGCCCAGGCCGCGCATGGCCGCGGCAGCAATTCGCGGTAAGCGTTGAATGGCCTGAAGGCAGGTGGCCTTCAGGCGGGACCGGCGCTTAAATTCGTGGGCAAAAACGACGGCGCGGCGCCTACTCCTAATTCCTGGCGGTCTCTTTTTCCCTTGCCTTGGCCTTGCAGGAGATCAGGAACGTAAACGCCCGCGCATTGCGCGCGATGTCGGCCGTCTTCAACTCGGCCTTGCCGTCGGAAATCTGATACGGCACCACGCTGTTGTCGAGAAAATCCCGCAACGCCCCGGTCTTGATGGCGAAATTGATGTTCTCGGGGATGTTGCCCGTCGCCCTCGCGAACTTGATCGCATTCAATTTCGCCGCGACCACACCGACCACGTCGCCGCTCGAGGCCAGTAGCGGCCCGCCGCTATTGCCGGGTTGAACCGCCGCGCTGATCTGCAGAAAGCGCGTATCGTTCAGGATACCGCTGAGCGAGCTCACGATTCCCGTGGTAACCGTGAAATCGGATGTCAGCAGTCCATGAAAGGGATAGCCGATCGCCACCACGCTGTCGCCGGACTGGATCGCCTTGTCCCTGATTTTGGCGACGTCGCTGAACGAGCCGGTGACCTGCAAAAGCGCAAGATCGTTGGTCTCGTCGCTCGATACCAGGCGCAATTTGGCCGGCGCCTCGCCGGACGGATTGCCCAGGATGTCGCCGACGCAGCCCTGCACGACGTGCGCATTGGTCACGAGGTGTCCGTTCGGGCTCACCAGAAAGCCGGTGCCGGTCTGATCGAACAGTCTGTCGGGCTTGGCCGGCGCCGAGTCCGGCGCCGCCGCAGCGACCGCCTTGGCGGCGGGAAGGACCGAGAAGTCACCGGCACTGGCCACGCCCGATTGCCTGACTTTGGCAACGCAATGCGCCAATACCGGCAACAGCTGCCCGGTGTGGTCGAGGTTGAACTGGAACAGCCGGCCTTGCGTGTAGGCCGTCATCGCTTTCGCCTTTCGAAATTGGGCGATGAGCGAGGAATTGCTCGGCATCGGAACGCGAACCAGCTTGTCGGCGACCGGAACGCCGTGAACGTTGAACGGCTGCTGGCCGTCGAATGTCAGGGTCAGCGGAAACGCCTCCCCGGTCGTCAGCCGCCATTGTTCATGCATGAAGCCGAGGCTCCACCCGCCACTGCCGTCGATCATCACGACAAAATACACGCCGCTGGCGTATCGGGCGCCCGCTGCACAGTGCGAGAACGATCCGGTCTGGTCGTTGGTGTAGGCCCCGCCCTGCCAGTTGCCGACGCTGATCGTACCGTAAGGCCCGCGCGCCTCGGCATTCGAGCCGACAAGAATCGTACACGACAAAGCTGCGACCGCAGCAGCACGGCATTTCATAAGCATTCTTCCCACACACCCAGGGTGAACATATTGATATTTACAACCGGAGTCTATTTTGGACCGGCGCAGGAGAGCGAAAATTTCCTCTGGCAGGCGAGGCAGGATTGGTTCGCCGTCGGTTTCACGCCCGCTATGGCCGCAGCCGGGCGAATTGCCGAAATTCACTTGCTTTGAGTTCTTTGCCGGACCATTCGGCACATCGTCCCGATCGCCACAAGATCGGCTCCGCTCCGCATCCGCCCGCAGCGAATCTAGCCGCGCGGCGATGGTCCGCGGCAAGGCGGCCGAAGGACGAAGCGTTCACTTCGGCCCAACAGCAGCGCCCATCAGGTGATCAGGCAACCATGTGGCGATACCTGGAAAGATTGACATGATGATGATACCGACAATCATCATGGCGACATAGGGCACGGAGCCCCACAGCACTGTCCTGGTAGGCACGTCCGGCGCTATGGCGTTGACGACGAACAGGTTCAGCCCGACCGGCGGGGTTATGAGCCCGATTTCCATATTGATGGTCACGATGACGCCGAACCAGACCGGGTCGAAACCGGCGGCCGTAATAATCGGCAACAGGATCGGTGCGGTCATCAGGATGATTCCGGCGGGCGGAATGAAGCAGCCGCATACCAGCAAGAAGACGTTGATGAGTCCCATCAGCACCCAGCGATTGAGCTGCGCGTCGGCAATGGCCTGCGCCAGCGTCTGGGTGATGTAGAGCGAGGTCAGCATGTAGCCGAACAGCACGGCGGTTGCGATGATCATCAGGATCATCACCAACTCGCGCGTGGTCGAGCGCAATATCTGCCACCAGGCCGTCGGGCTCCACATCCGGTAGATGACGACCGCCAGAAGGACGCACAGCGCGGCGCCGACACCTGCCGCTTCAGACGGCGTCGCAATGCCGCCGTACAGCACGTACATCACCCCGATTACGATCACCAGGAAGGGCGCAACTTTCGGAATCGATTCAAACTTCTCGCGCCAGGTGAAACGGAATCCCGCCTCGTAGGCACGGAAGCCCCTGTACCAAATGTAGGCCAGCGTCCACAGCATGAAGAGGCCAGTCAGCAACAAGCCCGGCAGCACCCCGGCCAGGAACAGACGACCGATGGAGGTCTCTGTCGCGATGCCGTAGAGGATGAAGGTGATCGACGGCGGAATCAGGATACCGAGCGTGCCGCCGGCGCAGATCGACCCGGTTGCCACCTCGTCCGGGTATCCACGCTTGCGCATTTCCGGGATGCCCATCTTGCCGATGGCGGCGCAGGTCGCCGGCGATGAGCCGGTCAGCGCCGCGAACAACGCGCAAGCCCCGATATTGGAAATCACCAGCCCGCCAGGCACCCGGTAAAGCCAGCGATCGAGCGCTAGATAGAGATCCTTCCCGGCCGGCGACGAGCCGATCGCCGCGCCCATCATGATGAACATCGGAATGGAGACGAGCGTGAAATCATTCAAGCCCGAATAGAGCGTCTCCGCCGCAACCCGCAGCGAATCGGTGCCCTGGAACAGCACAAGGAACGCAACGCCAACGGCGCCGAGCCCAAAAGCGACCGGTGCGCCGGTCAGTAGCACCAGCACCGTGGTAACGAGCACGAGGACGCCTTGAGTAGCCGGGCTCATATGCCGACTCCCGGAATGTTCACATCGGTCCCGCTCTCAGGCAAGCTTGCGTCAACGGAGCGCTCCTTAACCTCGATGCCGAACGGCGGCTCGCGGCCGGCGAGCAGATTGAGCAGATCGGCGACATACTGCAGCGTGAGAATCCCCAAGCCCACCGGCATGGCACCGTAGGGAATCCACAGCCGCGCCCGCCACATGGTGTCGGACACCCAGCGGCCCTCATAGGCCTCATACCAGAATTGAAAGGTGAGTACGGTCATTAACAGGCAGAAGCCCAGCGAGACGGTGATGGCGCAAATGGCGAGCCAGTAGCGCGCGCGTTCGCCGACATAGGTCGGCAACACATCCACGTTCACGTGGCCCTTGGTCAGCAGCACGTAGGGCGCGCCGATGAAGGTGGCCGCAATCAGGCTGTAGGTGACGAAATCAGTCTGCCAGATCGTGTTCTGGTTGAGAACATAGCGGATGAACACCATCTGGCAGACAATGATCACCGCGACCGCCGTCAGGGTCGCCGCGAAAATTCCGCAGGCCTGCGAGACCCGCTCGATAATTCGATTGAGAGTGTTCATCCGTCCCTCGCTCCCGTGAGCGCAAAGGGATCGGCCGGCGAACGGCCGGCCGATCTTTATCGAAGGAGCGCTACTTGACTGCCAGTGCCTCGTCGATCAGCTTCTTTCCGTCGGGCACTTCCTTGGCGAATTCCGCGTAGGAGCTTTTTTGCGCCACGTCGAGCCAGGCCTGGTACTCGGCCGCCGACAGGGTGACGACTTCGATCTTGTTGTCCTGGAAGGTCTTGACCATCTTCTCGTCGAGACCCTTGCTCTCCTTCGCGAAGTATTCTTCCGACTTCTTGCCGGCCTTGAGCAGCACGTCCTGTTGCTGCTTGTTGAGCTTGTCGAACGCCTTCTTCGACATCAGCACCGGCTCGTACATGAACCACAGCGCATTTTCGCCCGGAGCGGTAATGCACTTGACCTGCTCGTAGATACGGAACGAGACGAAACTGCCGGTCGAGGTATCAGTGGCCTCCGCGACGCCTGTCTGCAGCGCGTTGTAGACTTCGTTCGACGGGATCGAGACGATCGAAGCGCCTGCCGCCTGCCACATGGCTGCGAACGTCGGGCCGGCCGAGCGGATCTTCACGCCCTTGATGTCCTCCGGCTTGCGGATGCAGCCCTTCTTGGAGGCCACAGCGCCGGCGAGCCAGGCATCGGCGAGCACGATGACGCCGGCCTTCTCGATCTTGGCCTTGATTTCCTTCATGAATGGCGAGTTCGACATGCGCGCTGCGCGGTCATGGCTGCGCACGAGGCCGGGCATCAGAGTGGCGCCGAATGCACGCACCTTGCCGCTGGCGTAATCGAGCGGGAATGACGAGATGTCGAGTTGGCCGTTGACCATGGCGTTCCACTGGTCGTTCGGCTTGAATAGCGAGGCACCCGGATAGACCTGGATATCGAGGCCGACATTGGCGGCCTTGGCTTCCTTGGCGATGATCTGCACCATCTCGTCACGCGGATCGCCTTTGCCGCCCGGAAATTGGTGCGAGGCTTTCAGCGTCACCTGCGCTTGAGCCGGCGCCAACAACAGGATGGCCGCCGCCGTAGCGAGCAATATCGTCGAGATTTTCCTCATCTTGTTCCTCCTCCACAGGTCTCTTTTAGTGGCGGGCATGCCTCTGTTTTTTGCCGATCGCACAACAGCCAAAATCGCCCGTCGCGCCCACCTTAGCCACCGCTGCGGCACAGCGCCATAGAGCCCCGCGCTTCCAGAGCTGAATGCAACTAACGTATTATTCCGGCCATAGCCAGTGCCGGCCGATGGCCTTGTGACAATGTGTCCACGATGCTGAACGATTTTGAAATCATGCTGCGGTCGCATAGCGGCCGCCCTTTTTCTGTGGTCACTATGGCGGCCCAACGGCGGCAATCAGGATTCGGTTACTCCTGTCCCGGCGATGCCGCGACGCGCCCGTCGAGGCGAAAGCCGAATTCACATAATGTGTTAGCCTACGAAGAGACGGGCTCAAGCACGCCGCCTGCCGTCGTGATCGTTGACCCAGATCAAGTCGCCGGCGTCAGTTCTCCAAACAACGTCCTCTCTGAACGCTGTCATCCATGCGAATTGTTCTTGCGCTCCAATACATCGGATTGGCATGGTTGCCTAAAATTAGAAGCGTCACGTTGCTTCAAAGAGGCCGCAGCTCATGATCGCCCAATTGACAAGGTACGAGCGGCAACTCGCGCTCTTCATTCTGCTGGCGCTTTGCTTATGCGGATTTGCCATGGCGGTCGCCGGACGAGGTGATCCCCTGGGCGTGCACGGGGCGATTGTCTTGTTGGCGGCGATTGCGGGAGCCTTCGGCGTCATCTCCGGGTACTACGCACCGGAACCTGGCGAAGACCGCCTCGACCGATATTTCGACGACCCCAGCCGAATGGGCATCATCCTGGCGATGGTCTGGGTCGCCGCCGGATTGTTCGTTGGCGACTGGATCGCCTGGCAGCTCGTCAATCCGGACCTGACTTTTGACGCGGCCTGGTCGAGCTTTGGACGCCTTCGTCCGGTGCACACCTCCGGCGTCATCTTCGGCTTTGGCGGCAATGCGCTGATCGCGACATCGTTCTATGTCCTGCAGCGCACGTCCCGCGCGCGCCTGCCCGACCAGTTGAGCCCATGGTTCGTGCTCCTCGGCTACAATCTGTTCTGCGTCCTCGCCGCGACCGGCTACCTGATGGGCGTCACCCAGTCGAAGGAATATGCCGAGCCGGAATGGTATGCGGATATCCTGCTGGTGATCGTATGGGTGACCTATTTCATCATCTATCTGCGCACGCTGGCTCGCCGCAAGGAGCCGCATATCTACGTGTCGAACTGGTACTACATGGCCTTCATCCTGGTCGTGGCGATGCTTCACATCGTGAACAATCTGGCGGTTCCCGTATCGCTGGGCCATGCAAAGAGCTATTCGGCATTTTCGGGCGTCCAGGATGCGATGACGCAGTGGTGGTACGGCCATAATGCCGTTGCGTTCTTCCTGACCTCCGGCTTCCTCGGCATGATGTATTACTATCTGCCGGTTCGCGCCGGCCGCCCGATCTTCTCCTATCGGCTGTCGATCATCAGCTTCTGGGGCATCACCTTCATGTACATGTGGGCGGGCTCGCATCATCTGCACTACACGGCGCTGCCGCAGTGGGTGCAGACCCTCGGCATGACGTTCTCGATCATGCTGCTGGTGCCGTCGTGGGCGTCGGCCGGCAATGCGCTCCTCACATTGAACGGCGCCTGGCACAAGGTTCGCGACGACGCCACCTTGCGCTTCATGATGGTGGCGGCGGTGTTCTACGGCCTTTCCACCTTTGAAGGGTCGTTCATGGCCATCCGAACCGTGAATTCCTTGTCGCATTACACCGACTGGACCATCGGTCACGTCCACGCAGGCGCGCTCGGCTGGGTCGCGATGATTACTTTTGGGGCGATTTACGCGTCGGTGCCGTGGCTTTGGAAGCGCGAACGAATGTATTCCGGCCGGCTGGTCGAGGTCCACTTCTGGCTCGCCCTGTCCGGAACGGTCATCTACGTCTTTGCGATGTGGAATTCCGGCATCATCCAGGGATTGATGTGGCGCACCTACAACGAAAGCGGAACGCTGGCCTACTCCTTTGTCGAAACCGTCGTTGCAATGCATCCCTACTATATCGCCCGGGCGATCGGCGGCTTGCTGTTCCTGATCGGCGCCCTGGTCGGCTGCTATAACGTCTGGATGACGATCCGAACGGCCGATCAGCCCGCCGACGAACGGGCGGCCGATCGTCCATCCCCTGCGATCGCGGGCGCTCCCGCGCTTCAACCAGGGGAGTGAGCGGGCATGTTCAATTTCCACTATCAGCTCGAACGCAAGACCATCGGGCTGGTGCTCGGCATCATCGTCGTCGCCAGCATCGGCGGCGCGGTCGAGATTGCGCCGTTGTTCACCATCCACCAGACCGTCGAAGACGCGCCAGACATGCGGGTCTACACGCCGCTCGAGATCGCCGGCCGCAATATCTACATTCGCGAAGGCTGCTATGCCTGTCATTCGCAAATGATCCGAACGTTGCGTGACGAGGTGGAGCGATATGGCCCGTATTCGCTCGCCGTCGAATCCAAATACGATCATCCGATGCTGTGGGGATCGAAACGAACAGGCCCTGACCTGGCGCGTCTCGGCAACAAATATTCCGACGAATGGCACGTCAGGCATCTCAACAATCCGCGCGACGTGGTGCCGGAATCGGTGATGCCGCATTATTCGTGGCTCGGCCGCACCGAGCTGCGCAGCGATGACCTCGGCTTGCACCTGGCGGCACTCCGCAAGGTCGGCGTTCCCTATACGGATGACATGATCGCCAACGCGACGTCCGATGCCTACGGGCAGGCGGCGCCCGATACGCCCTTCGCCGAAGGCGTTACCAAGCGTTACGGCGCGGCGACCAATGTGAGGACCTTCGACGGCAACCCGGGCGTACTCACCGAGCTCGACGCCCTGGTCGCGTACCTGCAAATTCTCGGCAAGCTGACCGACGCTGCGCACAAGCCGGTCGCAGCCGCAGGAGGTTGATCATGGATAATGATTTTGTGGTCTGGTTCTCGAAGTCATTCGGTCTGTTCTACCTGATAGCGCTTTCGATCGGCATCATCGCCTACGCGTACTGGCCGTCGAACAAGAAGCAATTCGATCACGCCGCGCACTCAATTCTCGGCCACCCGGATAAGCCACAAAGGGATTAGTCATGGCGATAGAGGAACGCGATCCCCATACCGGCTACATGACCACTGGCCACGAATGGAACGGCATCAAGGAATTGAACACGCCGGTTCCGCGCCCGGTCTTTTTCTTCCTGATCGTAACGGCCCTGTTCTCCGTCGTTTATTGGGTGCTGATGCCGGCATGGCCGCTCGGCGTAACCTATACCAAGGGTCTGCTCGGTATCGATCAGCGCGCCATTGTCAGCGAAGGCCTGAAAGAAGCCGCCATCGAACGTGGCACATGGACCAAACGGATCGAGGCTGAAGGCTTCAGGGAAATCCAGGCTGATCCCCGTTTGATGGAAAAGGCGCGGCAGACCGGCCGAACGCTGTTCGGCGACAATTGCGCCGCATGTCATGGGTCGAAAGCACAGGGCGGCAATGGGTTTCCGAATCTGACGACGGCGTCATGGCTTTGGGGTGGCGATCCCGAAAATATCGCCGAGACGATCCGCGTCGGCATTAATTCCGCTCACCCCAACAGCAGGACATCGCAAATGATGGCCTTCGGACGCGATCAGTTGCTCAAAAAGGACGAGATCGACAGCGTCGTGAATTATGTGCGCAGCCTTTCCAACCCTGCTGTGGCAAAGGAAGTGCCCGCTGCAAAAATCGAGGCCGGCAAAGCGGTCTTCGCCGCCAATTGCGTCGCCTGTCATGGCGACAACGCGAAGGGCAACGCTGAACTCGGGGCGCCGGACCTGACAGATCAATTCTGGATCTATGGCGGCGACGCCGAGCAGGTCTACACGACGGTGTGGAGCGGCCGGCAGGGCCATATGCCGAGTTGGGATGGACGGCTCTCCCCGCTCGACCGCAAGATTCTTGCGCTCTATTTGTTTGACCTCCGCCGGAGCGAACAATGAGCGGAACCGGCGCAGCAGCCAGGCCGATCAGAACAAGGGCCATTCTTTGGCTCGCGATCGGCACCGGGCTGTTGCTGATACTGATCGCCAATACGCACCTCGTCTATATGGCCGTCGTGTCGCAGCCGGACTGCGTCGCACATGTGCGCCAGGGCGAAGGCTCTGCGAAGGACGGAAAGTTCAGCGCGGCAAGCTCGTCATGCACACCGTGATGAGATAGCAGGAGACCGATGATGACAACGATACCGGCCGTTGTTCCACCGCTGCCGCGAGAGCGGACCTGGAAGCGAAACATCGCCCCCGCGACGGCCCTGGACTGGCTGGCGGCCGGCTGGCGCGACTTCACGATCTATCCGGCAGCCAGCATCAGCTACGGCATCCTGGTGTCTATCGTCTCCGTCATCACCGTCGTCGGCCTATTCGCGCTCCACTTCGACTACATCCTGCTCCCGGCGTTTGCCGGTTTCATGGTCGTCGGGCCGGTGATCGGAATTGGGCTGTATGAAAAGAGCCGGCGCATCGCGGAAGGCAGGCCCGTTACGCTGTGGCAGATGGTCTTTGTCAGGCCGGAATCAGGCGGCCAGATTCTGTTCGCCGGCGTGCTGCTGTTTCTGCTGACGCTGTTGTGGATGCGCGCCGCCGTTATTGTCTACGCGCTGTTCTTTGGCCTGCGGCCGTTTCCCGGTCTCGACCACATCATTCCCATGCTGTTCACGACCGCGATCGGCTGGGCGATGCTGGTGGTGGGCAGCGCCGTCGGCGGCCTGTTTGCGGCGTTTGCATTTGCGATCAGCGCCTTCTCCATCCCGATGCTGCTGTCGGAGCGCACCGATGCATTGACCGCCATGGGCACAAGCATGGCGCTGGTCTGGAACAATCTGCCCGTCATGTTGACCTGGGCGGCGATCATGATGGCGTTGATTATTGTCGGCATCGCCACCGGACTGCTGGGAATGATCGTGATTTTCCCTGTGCTGGGACACGGAAGCTGGCACGCGTACCGGACGATGCGGCCTCAGGTTTGACACGCGGCACCTGGAGTTTGTTGCCGATGGGTTGTTGCGGTTCGGAAGACGGATTGATTGCGCTGCTGCCGGATGTCCGCGCCGCGGGCGAGGAAGTGCTGCTCGCCAGCCGCATCGTCGCCGACGGCGTGCGCCAAACCGACTTGTCCGCGCCCGCAATTCACTGCGGCGCATGCATCCGGACGATCGAGAAAGCGCTCGGCGGGCTCGCCGGCGTGGAAAGTGCCCGCGTCAATCTCTCGACCAGGCGTGTAACCGTCCGGTGGCGAGCCGATGGAGTTCCGCCGCCGCTGATCGAAACGCTCGAACAGGCCGGCTTCCAGGCGCATCTGTTCGATTTCGAGCCCGACAGCAAGGACGGCGCACGATCAGAACTTGTTCGCGCGCTAGCCGTCGCGGGCTTTGCTGCGAGCAACATCATGCTGCTCTCCGTGTCGGTCTGGGCGGGCGCCGAGGCCGAGACCCGCAACCTGTTTCATTGGCTGTCGGCAGTCATCGCGCTGCCCGCGCTGGCATACTCGGGCCGGATATTCTTCCGGTCGGCCTGGCAGGCCGTGAGGCACGGACGCACCAATATGGACGTGCCGATCTCCCTTGGCGTGCTGCTGGCCTTCGGCATGAGTTTCTATGAAACGGTGGTGCATGGCCCGCACGCCTATTTCGACGCAGCTATCTCTCTGCTGTTCGTTCTGCTGGTGGGACGCACGCTCGACCACATGGTGCGCGAACGCGCCCGGTTTGCGGTAAAGGGGCTGGCGCGGCTCTCGGCACGTGGCGCGTTCGTGCGGCAGGAGGACGGCTCGCGGCATTATCTTCCGACGAACGAGATTCGGACCGGGATGACGATCTTGCTGGCGGCCGGCGAACGCGTGCCCGTCGACGCGAACGTGACCCGGGGGACATCGGAAATCGACGTCTCGCTGGTGTCGGGAGAACACGCGCCGGTTCCGGTGGCCGCCGGCTCGGTGCTGCGGGCAGGAACGCTGAATCTGACGGGACCCCTGACCATTGTCGCGACCGCGACATCAGGCGATTCGTTCCTCGGCGAGATGGTGCGGATGATGGAAGCCGCCGAGCAGGGACGCTCCGGCTACCGCCGGATTGCGGACCGTGCCGCGAGCCTCTATGCGCCGGTGGTCCACCTGACGGCGCTCATGACGTTTGTCGGCTGGCTCATCGTAACCGCCGACGTGCATCATGCGATGACGACAGCCATTTCCGTGCTGATCATCACGTGCCCTTGCGCGCTCGGTCTCGCGGTGCCGATGGTTCAGGTGGTCGCCGCGCGTAGGCTGTTCGATGCCGGCATCATGGTGAAGGACGGCGGCGCTCTCGAGCGCCTCGCCGAAACCGACACGATCGTGTTCGACAAGACCGGGACGCTGACGGTCGGTGTCCCGCGTCTGGTCGGATCGTGTGAGGCAAACCGCGAGACAACCGCGATCGCTGTTGGACTGGCTGCGCATTCGCACCATCCTTATTCGCGGGCGCTGGTCGAGGCGGGCGCTGGCCTTCCCGCACCTCATATCGCGTTCGACGAGATTTCCGAGCATCCCGGATACGGACTCGAGGCGCGTTCGGGCGCGTCGGTTTACCGGTTGGGTCGGCCGGAATGGGCACTCGCCTGCGCGACCGAAGCAGGCTGGATGCCGGGCGACGAATCCGTCGTGCTCGCAAAAGACGGCAACCGCCTGTCGGATTTTCGCTTCGAGGATCGGCTGCGGGCGGACGCGGCAACAGCGGTCGCCGAGCTGAAGGATATGGGATTTGGGGTTCAAATGCTCTCCGGCGATCGCGAAATCGCGGTTCGTCCGATCGCAGCGGAGCTCGACGTTCCCTGGCTTGCTGCCGCTTTGCCCGGCGACAAGACCACGCACATTGCGGCGCTCGAAGCTTCCGGCCGCAAGGTTCTGATGGTCGGCGACGGTTTGAACGACGCGCCGGCGCTGGCGGCCGCGCATGCATCGATGGCGCCGGCTTCGGCGGCCGACGTCGGACGCAACGCCGCCGATATGGTTTTCCTGCATGAGAGCCTGACGGCGGTGCCGCTGGCGATCTCCATCGCACGAAGGGCCGGCCGGCTCATTCGCCAGAACCTCGCCCTTGCGACCGCCTACAATGTCGTCGCCGTGCCGATCGCAATCCTGGGCCACGTGACGCCGCTGGTTGCGGCAGTGGCGATGTCGGGATCGTCCATTCTGGTAGTCGCAAACGCGCTTCGCCTCGAGAGCCGGCGAAGGCACGCGCAAAGCACTGCCAGCGTCGCGCAGCTCCCGACCAAAACCGCGATGGAGGCCGCCGAATGAAGGACTATTTTTACCTGATACCCATCGCGCTCGGGCTCGGCCTCACCGCCCTCGCAGCCTTCATGTGGTCGCTGAGGACCCGACAATATGACGATCTGGAAGGCGCAGCCGCGCGAATACTGCAGGAAGAAGACGTTCCGATCCGAACGAAGTCGGAGCGGTAATCATCTCGACCGTCGGCCGAACGCCGCATCATCCGGGGCTTATTCGAACGGATCTTCTTCGCGCCCAACTTGGCAGATCAGTTACTCACGCGCACGCCATAGCGCGTAAAGTCCTCATCGATCCCGGCCTGGATCGCCTTTGCCGCCGAAATATCGGCATCGCCGCCGGCCTTGTCGCCGTTCTCGAGCCTGGCAAGCCCGCGCCCATAGAGCGCACTCGCCAGCTTCGGATCCACCCGCAGCGCGGAACTGAAATCATCGATCGCCGCGGCGGCTTGTCCCATCTTCAGGTGGATCAGACCGCGCGAATCATACGTGGCGGCATCGTTCGGCGACGATTGAAGCACCTTGTTGCAGTCCTCGAGCGCCGCCTGCAACGCGCCGAGGATGGCCCGGGTCCAGCAGCGTCCGCTCCACGCGGCTTCCAGATTGGGCTCGAGGCGAATGGCCTCGTCGTAGTCCCGCGCCGCGCGATCGTACTCGTGCTTTTTCAGGTAGACGCCGGCACGGTTGACGAAAGCCCTGCCGTAGTTCGGATTGAGCCGGATCGCCTGATCGAGAGCTTTGAGGGCGAGGTCGTATTCGCCTTTCCGCACGTAAGCCGCGCCACGGTTGTTGAAGGGCCTGGCGTCAGTTGGATCGAGCTTGATCGATTGATCGAAATCGGGAATGGCGCGGTCAAGGTCTCCCTTCGCCGTACGGGCATTGCCACGATTGTTATAGGCGATGGCAAGCGCCGTGGTCGTGGCTTGACCGGAATCGATCAGCGCCGTGCAGCCATCGATCCGGGCTGCAAGCGACGTGCGATCCGAGCCGTTGCACAGCGCGATATTCCCCAAATAATCACTCTTCGAGCTCTGCGCGGCCGCCAACGACCCGAGCAGCAGCACGGCAAATGCAGCCGCCACGCCGCGGATGATGCGCCTGCTCGCACGAAATTCCATACCAGGGTCTTCCGACGTTGGAACTACCGAGAACGGGCCTAGCACCCTCGACAGATATTCAGATTTGACTTCGGAAAAGGCTTTTCGTCGGGTTGCTGCGCCGGCGTCCCCGGCTTTCTCGCGACCTTGCTCTTACCCTCTTCAATGAGCGTGGAAAATCTGACCGTTCCGTCATCCGAAATTTCGACGCGTGGCGTGGTGCCTCGAACGCCCATGGTCGCGACCGGGGTGTCGATCTTCATGTCGCCGGTTTTCGCGACTTTACCGGCGACAAAGGTGAAGGTTCCCTTGGTTAGACTGAGCAAGGTCGCGTTGGACGTACTGTTTGGATCGTACACGAACTCGTTCAAAACCATGCGCGCGTTGCTCGACAGGTTGAAGGACGTGCCGTCGGTGAAGTTGATCCCGACCCGGCCGTCGGCGCCGGTTGCAACCGCATCGCCCTGATAGACAAGATCACCTACTTTGGCCTGACCAGCCTGACCTGCGGTGCCCACCTGAACGACCGGCGCATTCGCACGTTCAATGGTGACCGAGCCCGTGGCGACAACAACTTTTCCAATCGGTTTTGATGCGAGATCCTGAACGGCGGGCCTGGCGGAATTGCCTTGCGCGTGCGCCGGCGCGGCGAAGAGCCCGGCTGCCGCCAGCACGAAACCCGTCACCCATACGGCAATCGCACGCGTGCACATGATCCCCCCTTTCCCGAGAAGATCTTTGTTCGAGAAACCGCTCATTGGCGCTTTGAACCGTCGGCCGGGGCGCCATTGGACCCGAACAATAGGCTCGATGTCCGGCGAAGGCACCGTCCACCCATCCACTCAAAAGTATTATATCTTTTGAGCCTAAAGCCTAACGCCCATCGGTTGGGATAGCTTGGATCAGGAGGTCTCGGCGGCCAGCCTTCGGCTGGCGGCGTCGGTATATTTTGGCCTCTTGGGCTGGGCAGAGCCGGACCACGAAGAATTGCACGAGGTAACTGGCAGGCGGGGGGTTGGAGCCAATGCTCGTGGGGTCCCACGCCGAAACCGGGGATGAATGCAAGGCCGTTGCGGCCCCGCTTCCCCAAATGATCGGTAATGTCCAGACTGCGGCCGGTTCCGGCCCCCTTAAGCGTGCGACCTGCACTGCCGCTCAAACCACGGCCGGCGATCCTCGCAGTCGCGCTCATGCCGGCGGGTTCGGCATGCTGTGGCTCACAGCACTGACCTTCTCGCTTGTGAAGGAAGTCCAGGCCGCTGATCCGAACGTCACATTGCTGGACGACGGCAACATCGCCTACAAGGACCTCGAGCATGGTGCATTCGAGCTGATCACCAAGGAAGTTATCCCCCGATACTTCCTCGTTGAGGATCCCGGACAGACCATCGCCCTGCATCCGCAAGGCTCCTCGGTCAGCGTCAGTCAGAGCACGAACTCGGCCGCGCGAATGGCCGAATTGCAGGCGGCCCAGCAGGAGGCGCTCGCCACCTTCGAGAAAGGCCTGGGGTCAACCGGATCGAGCACGCCTCCGCCTCTCGAATCGCTACCCGTGCAACCGATCAATTTCATTCAGATTGATAATTCTTCGCCGGAGCAGGATTTGCCTGCGCAGCCCGGGTCGATCTTCGCCTCGGTCCCGGAGATCATTTTCGGAAAACTGCCGCCTCCACCGCCAACCCCGCCGACGTTGAATGCGATAATCGGGCCGACTGAAATCGACACCACGGTCTTTGACGTCTTCACTGCGGCAAACGGCACTTTCCTTGCCAGCAGCCCCAGCAGCGGCGCGACGCTGACCTTCGGCGTCAGCGGGGGAACCGTCGGCACCACCGTCATCGATGGCCGAACCTACGATGTGTCAAAGGCTGGTACCTACGGCACGATTTACGTCGAGAGCACGACCGGCGCCTATACGTTCGTTCCGAATAATGACGCGATCAATGCGCTTGTTGCGCCGACCACCACGGATTTCACGATCACCGTATCCGACGGGACGCTCTCGGCCAATCAACCCTTTACGATCGCCATCAACGGCACCAACGACGCGGCCGTCATCTCCGGGGTCACCAATGGCACGGCGATCGAGGCCGGCGGCGTCGCCAACACCGCGCTGGGCGCGCTGAGCGCCATTGGGAAGCTCACCAGCGCCGACGTCGATGATGCGCCCAATACTTTTGCGGCGGTTGACACTCCGGCCGCGAGCGCGGGCGGCTTCGGCACCTTCACGATGACGGCGGACGGCGTATGGACCTACACGGTCAACGATGCCAACGGCGCGGTGCAGGCACTCAATGTCGGCGACACGCTGACCAACTCCTTCAAGGTAACCACCATCGACGGTACCCCCCAGGTGGTGACCGTCACCATCAACGGCGCCAACGACGCGGCAGTCATTTCCGGCGCCACGACCGGCTCGGTGACCGAGGACGGGGGCACCAAGTGCGACCTGCCGACCGCGACCGGCGCGCTCACCGCTACCGACGTCGACAATGCGCCCGGTTTTACCGCGGTCAATTGCCCGACGGCCAGCCATGCAGGCTATGGCACCTTCACGATGACGGCGGAGGGCGTGTGGACCTACAAGCTCGCCGACGGCAATTGCGCGGTGCAGGCACTCAATGTCGGCGACACGCTGACCGACACCTTCAAGGTGACCTCCCTGGACGGCACCGCGCAGCTGGTGACGGTTACCATCCACGGCGCCAACGACGCCGCCGTCATTTGCGGAGCCAAGGAGGGCTCGGTCATCGAGGCTGGCGGCGTGGCCAATTCCGTATCTTGTAAACCAACCGCGACCGGCATGCTCACCGACACTGACGTCGACAACACTCCCAACACCTTTACGGCGGTCGATTCGCCAAAGGCGAGCACGGGCGGCTATGGCACCTTCACCATGACGACGGATGGCGTCTGGACCTACACGCTCGATAACACCAACTGCACAGTGCAGGCACTCAATGTCTGCGACAAGCTGACCGACTGCTTTACGGTGACCACCATCGACGGCACCCCGCAGGTGGTGACGATCACCATCAACGGCGCCAACGACGACGCCGTCATTCATGGAGCTACGACCGGCTCGGTAACCGAAGCTGGCGCTTGGACACACGGTACGCCGGTCGCGACCGGCACGCTTACCGATACCGACGTCGACAACACGCCCAATACGTTTACGGCCGTATGCGCGCCGAAGGCGAGCGAGGCCGGCTACGGCACCTTCACGATGACGGCGGATGGCGTCTGGACCTACAAGCTCGACAACGCCAACTGCGAGGTGCAGTCGCTCAACGACTGCGACACGCTGACCGACTGCTTCAAGGTGACCACCATCGACGGCACCGCACAGGTGGTGACAATCACCATCAACGGCGCCGACGACACGTTCCACTTCAAGGACAAGATGTCCGAGTTAAGAACTTCGGATGTCATCGATCATGCAAAGGACATCCCGGCATCGATCAGTTCCTCCGAAAACGCTGTAGGAGCCAGTGCGGAGCCAGCGATTTCCGAGGCAGCCCAAACGGTCGAACTGTCTGCACAATGGCATCACTCGTCCGCCAGTCACGCGCCGCACGATCTGATCGTGTGACCGAGCTGCGCCGGTTCCGGCGCAGCCGTTCCACGCCGCACGAGACAACTACTTCGCTTCGCTTGCCTTGATCCCGGAGCTTTCAATGAGTTTCGCCACGCGGGGCAGGTCGGCGACGAACAGGCGCGCATGCGCCTCGGGCGTCAACTCCTTGTCAGGGAATGGCAAGGTTCCGAGTTGCCTGAGCTTCTCTACAAGGTCCGGTTCGGACAGCGCCGCACGGAGCGCCGCATTCAGCGCATTGATGGTTTCCTTCGGCGTGCCCTTCGCCACGTAGAGCCCGTGCCACATCGAATAGCTGACCTCGGGCATGCCGAGCTCGGCGGTGGTCGGCACGTCCTTCAACTGCTCCAGACGCTGCGGCGACGTAATGGCGATGCCATGCAGCGTTCCGGCCTGGATCTGCGGCAGCGCGTTGGTCACCTGGTCCCACAGAAGATCGATCTGCCCCGCCAGGAGATCGCCGATTGCAGGGGCTGATCCGCGATAGGCCACGACCGTCGGCTTGAAGCCGAGCACGTTGCCCATCATCACGGCGCACAAATGACTGTTTGTCCCGAGCCCGCCATGCGCGAAGTTCGCCTTGTCGCCCTGCCCCTTGATCCAGTCCACGTAGTCCTTCGGACCCGCGCCGGGGATCGACTTGCGGCCAATCAGGACCATCGGCGCGTTGTTGACGAGGCCGACCGGCTCGAACGCCGTTTTGGTATCATACCGCAGGTTGATGAACAGGCTGGGCGCCGCCAGCAGCGCGACGTGGTTGATCAGCACGGTCGAACCGTCAGGCGCCGATCGGGCAACACGGTCATTGGCCAGCGTGCTGCCGCCGCCGACCACGTTCTCGATAATGACGGTCTGGCCGAGCGTGCGCGACATCCGCTCACCGATCAGACGTGCGACGGTATCCGTGCCGCCGCCAGCCGCGAAAGGGACCACCAGCGTCACGGTCTTGGCGGTTCGATTGCGCATGGGCTTGCGGCGAAAGCGCCGCAATCAGCAGGCCAAAGCCCATGACGGCGCTTCTGAAAGGGAGATTGATCACGATGGCGTCCTCCAAAGTCTTTGTTTTTTGTTGTTATGCCGCATTGTTGCGGACGTACGCGTTGGCGAAGCCACGCCGTGAAAAACAGCGGGGCACCGCATGACTGCGGATCATGCTGATTGCGGCTCCGCAAATCAATTGCAAAGCGAGCGTAGCTCGCCGTCAGACCGGCGTGATACCATGTCCCCAAGGCGCGGATGACAGCGCGGATAGCACGGGACGGAGTTGAAATGAGCGAGGCTGCATATGTCGCGGTCGATTGGGGCACGAGCAGTTTCCGGCTTTGGCTCGTCGACATGGCCGGCAATTTGCTGGGGGAAAGGCGCAGCCACGAAGGCATGATGGCGGCAGGCAAGCTCGGCTTTTCGACCGTGCTGCAATCGCATCTGGAAGCCGTCGGCGCCGCGCCTGGGCTGCCCGTCGTCGTCTGCGGCATGGCCGGCGCCCGGCAGGGGTGGGTCGAAGCCGGATATGTCGACACGCCGGCGCGGCTCGCATCGATCCTGCAACATGCGGTGCCGGTGCCGGGACAGAACCGAGACATCCGCATCCTCCCGGGAATCGCGCAGCGAGACCCCAGGGCGCCGGATGTCATGCGGGGCGAGGAGACGCAGTTGCTCGGTGCGCTGGGCGTCGACGCAGCCGACGATGTGGTCGTCTGCATGCCGGGCACGCATTCGAAGTGGGTCAGGACGAAAGACGGGACCGTCGAACGCTTCGCCACGTTCATGACGGGAGAGCTGTTCGACGTCGTGTCGCGGCAAACGATCCTGTCCCACGCGGTGACCGGCGCCGATGAAGCCGAAGATATCGACGCCTTCAGGTCGGCGGTCATTGCCGCGTTCAAGACGCCTGCGCTGGCCGCCAATCTGCTGTTCCAGGTGCGATCGGGCCAACTCCTTTACGGCGGCACACCATCCTCGGCCCGCGAAAAAATATCCGGCACGCTGATTGGTCTCGAATTGGCGGCAGGACTCGCCAAAGACGTACCAAGGAGCGGCATCACGCTGGTGGCGTCAGGAAGGCTCGAGATGCTTTATCAGTTGGCATTTGACACGGTTTCCGTTCCTGTCAGATCAATCGGAGCCGAGGACGCGGTCCGTCGCGGCCTTTCGATGGCCGCGGCATCGATCTGGAACGTGTAGAGGATCAGACCAATGAACGTTGTCCCATTTCCCCCGATGAAGCGCCCGCTGGTCGCTATCCTGCGCGGCGTGAGGCCCGAGGAAGCGGACGGCATCGTCAGCGCGCTGATCGACAGCGGCATGACCGCGATAGAGATCCCGCTCAACTCGCCGGATCCATTCCGCTCCATCGAGATCGCAGTCAAGAGGGCGCCCGCCGGAATCCTGGTGGGCGCAGGCACCGTCCTGACGCTGGAAGCCGTCGAGCGGCTCCATGACGTCGGCGGCCGGCTCCTGGTAACCCCCAACGTCGATCCTGAAATCATTGCCCGCGCCCGGACGCGCGGCATGGTCACGATGCCCGGCGTCTTTACCCCGACGGAGGCACTGCTCGCCGCCAAGGCGGGGGCTTCGAGCCTGAAATTCTTTCCGGCGAGCGTGCTTGGCGCCGCCGGGATCACCGCCATTCGCGCCGTTCTTCCCGCCGACCTGATGATCGCCGCCGTGGGTGGCGTCTCTGACAAGAACTTCGCGGACTACACAAAGGCCGGCATTCTGGCGTTCGGCCTCGGCAGCAGCCTCTACAAGCCGGGCATGACGGCAGCGGAAGTGGCTGTTCGCGCCAAAGCGACGATCGACGCGTACGACATCGCCATTCAGCAGGCGGGATCATCGAGACCCCGAACTGCGCGCGGGCCGTCCGCGCCGCCGCCTTTGCCCACGCCATGACCTTGGTCTAGACGTCCGCATGACCAAATCTGTGAATGCGCCCCTGCCGTTTGACCAACTTGCCAAGGCCATCGAAGCGCGCCGTTCTGTCTATGGATACATCAGCGGACTTCGGCTCGACCGCGCCGCCCCTGGAGAGGCCTGGTCAAGCCTGCCCTACCGTCCCGTCTTTGTCGGCGACACCGAGACAGGCGTTCTTCACGGCGGTGTCGTCACCGCCATGCTCGACGAGAGCTGCGGCATGGCCGTCCAGCTCGCCCTCGATGGCACGCGCTCGATTGCCACGCTGGACCTGCGCATCGACTATCAGAAACCTGCGACGCCGGGCCTGGACATCAAGGCGCATTCGTTCTGCCATCGCGTCACCCGCTCGATCGCCTTCGTACGCTCAGCCGCCTACCAGGAATCCGAGGATGACCCGGTCGCTACCGCGACGGCCTGCTTCATGATCGGCGCAAACCGGACCAACATGCTGACCGACGAGCGGATCCACGATGGCGCACCTCCAGCCCTCGAAGCCCCGGAGGATCCGACCAGCCCATTTGCCAACAGCCCCTTCGCGCGCTGTCTTGGCATCCGCCTCGGCGAGGACGACACGCTTGTCATGCCTTTCTCGCCAAAGATCATCGGCAACCCGGTGCTGCCCGCCATCCACGGCGGCATGACCGGTGCCTTCCTGGAAACGACTGCGATTGTGGGTGTGACGCGCGAGCTCGGCGTACTGGCGCCGCCCAAGCCGATCGGTCTGACCATCAATTACCTGCGCTCCGGCCGCGCGCTGGACAGTTACGCCAGGGTTTCGATCGTGAAGCAGGGCCGACGCATCGTCGCCTTCGAAGCGCAGGCATGGCAGGACGACCCGGCCAAACCGATCGCTTCGGCATTCGGACATTTCATGCTGAGGAAGACGCCAGACGCAGATGAAGACTAGAGCATGATCCGGAGTCAGTCGACCCACATTGAAAGACCCACAACGTTCGATCTTCCCGGATCAAAATCCACGATTCGAGCGGCAGCCTGAAAAGCCACGCCCCCTTCCGGGCGAGGCCGTCGCGCCGCCGCGGCTGCCAGCCAAAAATATCGAAAACAACCCCATGCAAAGTAGCCGGCGGCTGCCGCAAACGACCGCCTGGACCGAAAACTTGACACGTCGGGCAAATCAGCGGCACAACTTCATCATCCCGGAATTCGGCAAACGACAGCGTGCGCGCAACATCGATGCGATCATTTTTCGCGTGGCTGGACCGTTGAGGACAGGCCGGCGCCGCTTGCGCTGACGTGCGGAAACCGCGAAAATCCGGGCTGTTTCAGAACGTATCAGGGGAATTCGGCACAGATGAAGTTTGATGACGTCATCCTCGGTCGCCGGAGTATCCGCGGCTACAAACCCGATCCGGTACCCAAGGCGCTGATTGCGGAAATCATTGGTTTGGCGATGCGCGCGCCGTCGTCGATGAACACCCAGCCCTGGAATTTCTACGTCATCTCAGGCGAACCGCTGGATCGGATCCGCGCCGGCAACACCGAACGAATGGTGGCGGGCATCCCGCAGTCGCGCGAGTTCCGCACGGGCCAGGCCTTTGCAGGCAAGCACCGCGACCGGCAGGTCGGTGTCGCCAAGCAATTATTCTCCGCGATGGGGATCGAGCGCGACAACAAGGACGAGCGACAGGACTGGGTGCTGCGCGGCTTCCGCCAATTCGACGCGCCGGTCTGCGTGATCATCACCTATGACCGCGTGCTCGACGGCAGCGACGATACGCCGTTCGACTGCGGCGCGGTCGCGACCGCTCTCGTCAACGCCGCCTGGTCGCGCGGGCTGGGCGCCGTGATCAACAGCCAGGGCATCATGCAATCGCCCGTGGTGCGCGAGCACGCGGGGATCGCCGACGATCAGGTCATCATGAAGAGCATCGCGCTGGGCTGGCCGGATGAGACTTTTCCGGCCAACGCGGTGGTGTCGGAGCGGAAGTCGGTCGAGGAAGCTACGGTGTTCGTTGGGTTCGAGAAGTAGGCGGGGGCAGGCCCAGGGTCGGCCTGCACCCGCGCGCCGAGGGCAGCATCGAAACGGACCGACAATGCGTAGCTGCCTTGCGGCCATAAGTGCTATCGCGCCAGCTCCAATAGCCGACGACAGTCCGCCGGCAGCCGCCGTTCATCGAGGTTGGTCACGCAGAGCAGCAGGCCCTGCTGCCGGGGCGGCTGCATGTACCACGCCGACATCGGGCGCGGCGCGAGCCCGAACGCCAGCGCACGTGAAGCGATGTCCACGTCTGACGCGGACTTGGGAAGCGAGATCACCACTGCAAGACCGGCAGTCGCCTGCACCTTTATCGAGTTTGGCGCCATTTCTGCCAGGCAACGAAGCAGGGCCTCCCGTCGCGCGGCGTAAAGTCGCTTCATGCGGCGCAGATGGCGAAGATAGTGACCGTCCCGCAGGAATTCCGCCACGGCGAACTGCATGCCCGCAGCCGGCGCCGGCGCCAGCGAAGCCGCGAGATCAGCGAACCGACGACTCAGTTCCGGCGGCACGACGATGAAACCCAGGCGCAGCGCCGGGCTGATCGTTTTGCTGAAACTGCCGATGTGCAGCACCCGTCCGCCCTGATCGAGAGATGCAAGAGCCGGAGCCGCCCGTCCTTTCAGCTGCAGTTCGCTCAGGTAATCGTCCTCGATGATCCAGGTGTCGTTGCGCCGAGCCCAGTCGAGCAGTGCAACCCGGCGCCGCTGAGACATCGTCATCCCGAGCGGCGCCTGCTGGCCTGGTGTTACAACTGCCAATTTCGCTCCGGCGGCGGTCTGGACACCGGCGGCAACATCCAGTCCTTCCGCATCGACCGGGACAGCGGTCACAGCCATGCCAGCCAGGCCGAGTGCGGTGCGCGTGAGCGGAAAGCCTGGATCCTCGATCCAGGCTCCCATCCCTCCAAGCTCGAGCCCTCGGATCGCCAGACCGAGCGCGCCGGAGAATCCACCTGTTATGAGCACCTGAGAGGGATTGCACTGAAGGCCGCGGGCCAGCCCCAGGTAAGCCGCGACCTGCTTTCGCAGCTCCGGATCGCCACGCGGATCCGGATACGTCACCGGCGCCGCCGCAGCCCGCCGGGTCTCACGAGTCAGGATGCGTGACCACAGCTTGAACGGAAAGGCGTCTTGAGCGGGCACGCCCATCTGAAATGCCAGCGGCGCGCTTCCGAATTCATAGAAGAGCTCCGGCAGCAGCGGGGATTCCGGCGACCAATCAGGGATTGAGGATCGGCACTGCCGCTCGGCCACACGTGTTCCTGCCGGCCCGAGACCCATCACGAATTGCTCCGCGACGAGACGCTGGTAAGCCACACGCACGGTGCCGCGGGAGACACCGAGCTGAGCGGCCAGATCCTGCCAGGAGGGCAACCGCGCGCCCGAGGCGAGCCGTCCGTTTTCGATGCCGTCTCGGATCGCCGAATAAATCTGGGCAGCCAGCGGAGTCCTTCTGGCACGATCGAGTTGGATCGGGAGGACAGCCATCGCGCCATGGTACAGCCAAAATCGGCAATCTTGGGACTGTTTCCATGACCAGGCGCAATGCATCTATCCGCCAACACAAGCGACCGGAGCGATCCCGATCCACGAGGCTTGGTGGGAACCTCGCTCAAAGCAGACAACGCAGATGGCAGACACCGACAAAAGGAGTTCCACAATGGATGACATTTTATCGATAGCCGGAGCATCCACACTCCCGAGCCCAAAGAGGCAAATGACCGAAGATAAAACGATCATGAAGGCGATCGTTGTGACGGACCAGGCGGCGGGAACGGCCGGCATGAGGCTGGCGAAGCGGGCCAGGCCGCAGGCCGCGATAAACGACGTCGTCGTTCAGGTTCATGCGTCGGGATTCGTCCCGACTGAGCTGGAGTGGCCCTCGACCTGGACCGACCGCCTCGACCGTGATCGAACACCGTCGATCCCCGGCCACGAACTGGCCGGAGTGGTCACCGCTCTCGGATACGGCACGACAGGGCTGTCGGTGGGACAGCGCGTGTTCGGCCTCGCCGACTGGTATCGCGACGGCACCCTGGCGGAGTATGTCGCCATGGAGGCACGCAACCTCGCGCCGCTCCCGGGCGAGGTCGACTTCACGGTGGGCGCGAGCCTGCCAATCTCGGGCCTGACGGCGTGGCAGGGACTGTTCGAGCACGGCCGCCTCCGGGCGGGGCAGAGCGTACTCGTGCACGGCGCGGCCGGCGCCGTCGGTTCGATGGTGACGCAGCTCGCACGCGAGTTCGGCGCCTACGTCATCGGCACCGGACGCGCCGCCGACCGTCAGAAGGCGTTCGACTTCGGCGCGCAGGAGTTCGTCGACCTCGACAGCGACGTCCTGGAAGACGTCGGCGGAATAGATCTGGTGTTCGATGTTATCGGCGGCGACATCGGGAAGCGGTCCGCAGGCCTGATCCGGGCCGGAGGCACGCTGGTCTCCATCGTCGGGCCGGCCGAGGCACGGCCCGCCGATGGCCTCGCGGTCGACTTCGTCGTCGAGTCCGATCGTGCCCAACTGAGTGAGATCGTCCAGCGGGTGCGGGACGGACGACTGCGGACGAACATCGGCCACGTTTCGACCCTCGACGACACCGTCGCCGCCCTGAACCCGACCGAGCGACGCAAGGGGAAGACGATCATCCGCGTTCGTCCCTGAGCGATGCACGCCTGTTGATGCACGCAGCCGGCCGGCGCTGTCCAGGTCGGGCGGCCTGGCGAGCGCCGATGTGAGCAAAGATCACGCCCGAACGCGCACTCTTAGCTGATTGTAGAGATTTAGTTCCGCCTCGTGTTCCAACTCGACGGCCACCGCGAAGCGTTGATGGGTGATTTCCTCTCCAGCCCAACGACGTTCGGCGAACACAGCCAGATAGTACTCGTCACCATATCCACCGATGTTCCGGGTCATCTTGAACGTTGAGCATTGGAGCGTGCTTGTTCCACGCACGTCACGTGAAGGGGCAAGACTGCACTTAGCCGTGCTCGGCAAATCCTCGAAGGGTGCTTCATCTTTATTACGATGTCGGAAATGCTCAACAATCGCATCAGACGTCATTCCGCGAAGCAGATGGTAGTTAACCCTCAAACCGAGGTATTCGATCCTGCTATGACGGACGGGCGGATCGAAAGCTAGACTTACTCTGATATGCCGCTTCCCCTTTGTTAACTGGAAATCCTTCGGCAGTGGTACGCGATAAAGTGCAAACTGATCGAGTGGCAATTCCTGTCGATCTGCAAACATGACAACGCGGGCTTCTTCGGAATTTAGCGCTCGGTCTAAATTTGGCACCCCATAACCCAAGCAATGCCTTACTGCATTGTCGCCCAACGTTGACAGAACTTGTATCGCTTCCGGCGGATGACCTGCAGACAATCCAAGCAGCGCTCTTATCAAATTCGCCGACGCATCTGGTAGTGCCCGGAGCAGCAACGCCGCCTTGTAAGCAATGCGCGGCGCAGCCATCGACGTACCCGTTGCGGAGGTCAACAAGCCTTGGAGGTAGTCGGCGCGAAGAGTGAGCATGCCAGAACTTGCAAAGTGTTCGCCCACAGCAACTCTTTGGGTGCCTCCATCGAATATACAAGTACCTCCAAAATCAACGAGGTCGGGCTTGATCGAGCCGTTAATTCCTGGCCCTGATCGTGTGATCGGTGATGGGGTGCTAGTCGAGGTTATGGCCCGTAGTTCAACGCCTCCAAAGTCAGCGGGGAGACCATTAGCGTGGGCAAGGCTTCCAACGGTCAACGCAATCGCCGCCGTTGCCGGTTCAACTATCCGATTACCAGGAGCGATAAGGTAATGAGGGTAAGCGCCGATGATGTTCTCTGCCGGTACGCCCCACGGCGCTTGTGTGCCGCCAGCTGGATTTCCAGCCGAGACAATGATCACTATGTCTAGTTCTCGCGCTAGTTCGTCGAGCGTCGCGGACCATTGAGAGACGCGCCCCCCGTCATACGGAACACGATATTTATCGCCCAGTGAGATGTTTATCAGTCGACATCCGCGCTCATGGAGCGCCGTGATTGCCTGTTGCATGACCTTGGGAATGGTCTCGACATCATCGAATTGACCCTGATCATTGACCACCTTGACCGTTATGATGCGGACGGGACTTTCAAAAGATTGCTGGTCAACGCACTCCCGAATGTCCCCAAAAGCCGCAATTCCCGCGACCTTCGTTCCGTGTCCCCATATATCGGCGGTACCCAAAGTATCAGGAACTCCGATCGCCTCAATCAGGCTCGGGCTAAGCAGCGGATGTTCTACACTTCCACTATCAACAATGCCGATGATCGGCGCATCGGCTGGCGGACGAGTTGGCTCGGACCGCTGTTCCACGGGGATAACTGGCACGTCGCGCTCGCCAAGATCGGGGATTGGCCGGTAATCGACACGTGACACAGCCGACATTTCAAGAACCGCTCGCAAGATCGCGCCCTTCACACGCGCCCGCAGAACAATAATTCCAGCCATCCCGATGTATCGTGATTGTACTTCACCACCCTCATTTTGGATGTGCTGAACTAAGCATTGGACACGGATTTCCCGGTCCATCTGTGTCGGCGCATCCCAAAGTTCGACATCGACGCCGAAGTCAAGATCGACCCTGATGTCGTTCTGCTGAAATATGCCTTCGCTACGCAGTCTGGGGCCGATCCTGTCGTTTGACGAAATGCCGCCAATATCGTCGATTGACGCAAATAGTGAATTGTAGGCTGGATGTAGCCGCCCCTCGGGCACATCCGCCTGGTATTGAGCGAGCCGGGCACGAAACTCGCGCAGTTCGACATCATCGGAGAACAATACCAATATATTATTTGGTTCCTGTGCAAGCACTCTCAGTCCCGAGGTCCGCCAACTGTCCTCTTGCACCGGAGCGGCAAGCGACACTTTGAGGATGAGTTCAGGTATTCGCGTAGCTTGCCTTAGGCCATCGCCCCGTTTCCCATCCCCGCTCATCAAACCGGACGAGCCGATTTCCGGCATCCGGCTTTCCGACTGGCTTCACCGCAAGGCACACGGAGACAAATAACCGCACGCGGCTTCGGCACGGTGAGTAACTCTCCTTCGCCCTCGACACAGCAATCTCCGACGACGTCTGTCATTGATGGTGTTTGCAGGTTCATCACCAATCACCTTCACCTCACCATCTTCAAAAGCGCACCAGAAGTCGGGGCTCTTTGCTCCACCGGCGTTACCCGGCATCAACGCTCCTATTGCCCCGTCCAACTCCCGCCGTGACCACCGCCTGATGCGATGCTGAGGCCGCTACCCTCGTCCGCGACGGGTCTCCCCCTGTAACTACCAACTACCCTACCGACGTGCCGTGCCCACTACCCCGGCGGATCGCGTGGGTGCGCGTGTCGATTGCTTCCCCACACGTGCGGCCTTCCCCAAATGACCGGAGGGTCAGCATCCGCATTAGAACTTTCGAGGCCTGCTCGGGCTTCACTTTGTTACGGCCCATCGGATCGCTCAGCAGCCCAAGGCCGCCTTTGTCGCAGGGCTCCGACCCAGTCAGTTACCCGACCGAGCCGCCTGCCAGCTTCCGGACCAATCGACAATTATCCGGGTGAGACCCTCCCTCACTGGTAGTTCGCGCCCTCGGGGCGCACGGTCAATTCCTTCGATTTGAGGAACTGCGCTTTGCTCAGTTACCGCGTTATCAATTTTCGTTTGAATTCGTGCAGCATGTGCCGGTGCCGACCTCTGAGGTGGCCCCACTGGCGAGGGCACCCGCCGTCGGTCGACGTTGCGTTCCAACCGTTCGAGCGGCAAATGGGGAAATGTAGCCATTCGCCCACTATTTCCTTACGAGCGAAGTTAATCCCTTTCGCCGCGCCTCCTGCCTGAGAGCAGAGGCAAACTCAGTCTCGCTGACAGACTTACGCTTCTTCAGAACTGCCTTTTTGATAGCATCTACACAAACCCGCTCAATATCAGCGTAGGACATGCCGATGAGCTTCGAGCTTATACTCTCGATTTGAAAATGCGGTGGAAAGCTTGCAAACTGGCGAGCAAGCAAAAGCGCGATTTCCCTTTCTCCCGGCGGATCGAAGGATACAACGTCGTCGAAGCGACGCCAGATCGCTTCATCTAGAAACTGCGGTAGGTTGGTCGCAGCGATAACCAATCCCGGCCCGCGAAAGCGCTCGACCATGTGAAGCAGACTGTTCACAACACGGCGCAACTCGTTGTGCTCGGTGGTATCGGCACGAGTTCTCGCTAACGCGTCAAACTCATCCAAAAACAACACACAAGGCCGACGCGCCGCGAAGTCAAAAAGGCGACGCAGGTTGCTCGCCGTCTCACCCAAGAAGGAAGATACGATCACATCTATACGCGCGGCAAATAAAGGCAGAGATAGCTCTCTTGCTAATACTTCCGCACAAAGCGTCTTTCCGCAACCCGGCGGTCCTGCGAACAGAATACGCGTCGACAATGGCAATCGATGGCGTTTGAGTTCCTCACTTCGCTGACGCTCTTCTATGATGCTTTCAACGAGCGCCAGCGTGTCGGGGTTTAGAACGATATCGCGTAGACCGCGAGTGACATTGATTTCGTCGACCAAGGTTGTGGCCGGATCGACCTGCGAACCCAGCGATGTTAGGCGCGGTTGAGATGCTTGGTAGTCCGAGCCGACATTGGCATCAAGAATTTTGCGAAGTGCGTCAGCAAAGGGTTTCTTACCTTGGTTTGCCGCTTCATCAATGATGCGGAGCGTCGTCGCTCGGAACTCCTGCGACCGACCAAAACTAGCGACAAGCTTTTTAATGTGGTCCGCTTTGGCCATAAGCCTACCGAAGCATGAGAGATGCGATCAAACTAGCCTGATTTGGCCGGCGACGAAAACTGCTGAGATGCAGAGGGACGAGGTTGTGTACCGCCAGTCACTCCGCTCCGGCGCGGGTTGATCGCCATTCAGTCAAAACAGCTTCGCAAGAAAGTCGAGGGGCTAGGGGACCAATTTGGGGACTGCCGCCGGCCACGATCCACATAAGTCCGCAATATCAATTACATCGACTTACTTGCTGGCGGAGAGAGTGTCAGTCAATCCCCATTGAAAGATCGGGCATTTTCAACCTTCCTTGACCAAAACCTACCGCTTGAGCTACGATAGCAAAATGGGCTCTCGCCCTAGTGCTGTCCCCCGAAGTCGTGCCGTTATGGGCGGATCGCGGATCATAGCTGGACGAGGACAAGCACCCCAGCACTCCCCCTCGAGGCCCTGCTCCAGCGATCCTTTATTCAACCCTGCAGCTGAAGAGCTGGAGCTCAACCCTGCGCAGGTTGAGCTCCGAATTGAGTCTTTGGCAGCAGACCGGACGGACGTCGTCAGAGTTTGACACGGACATGTCGTAGATCAGCGGACTGGTCATTTGACCGCAACCAAGCCGAGAAGGCTCTGATGGTCCTCGCGCGCGGATGGCTCGGCCTGCTGACCACATAGAAGCTATAGCCAGACAAGCTCAACTTGAACGCTCTCACCAGCGTACCGGCGGCGAGTTCGTGGGCCACGAGCACATCACTGAAAATCCCCACTCCTTGCCCGGCGATTACCGCCTCGATGGCGTGCAGTTCCTCCCGGAAACTCAAGTGCTGCATGTCCTTGAATCGGGGCACTTCGCGCCACCTGCGCTGAGCGGCGGCAAGCCATCGCTGCCATGTAGGGGGCTCACGATCGGCTGGCGACCAATAGGAATGAATCAGAATGTGGTTTGCGAGGTCGACTGGTCTCGTCAGGCGGCCTGTTGCGAGCAAACCCGGATTGCAGACAGGCCAAAATGTATCGCTGAATAGATCATCCACGATCCCATCTGTCGGCATTACTCGACTAGTCGCATAACGAATGGCTACATCGCCGTCCCCGGCTTGCAGATCGATCACGCTGTCCGTGCCAATGATTTCCAGTGGCACGTTGGGATGTAACTTCCGCCACGTGGGCAGCCGGGGCACTAGCCAGCGGCTGGCGAAGGCGTTTGTTGTCGTCACCCGAAGAGGCTGTTGGTCGCCCTCCTGATTGACTGCCGCAATTGCTGCTGCAAAGACCTCAAGTCCGCCGCGAATGGCGGGAAATAGCCGCGCCCCGGCATCGGTCAGCGAAAGAGGCCGTGGTCTGCGGCGGAACAGAGCGCGACCACAATACTGCTCAAGCATCCCGATCTGGTGGCTGATCGCCGTTGGCGTCACGCCGAGTTCTGCCGCGGCCTTCTTAAAGCTCATGTGGCGGGCGGCAGCCTCAAACGCTCGAAGCTCGATCAGCGGTGGCAGCTTGTGCATCTGGTCAGTCTAGGTGAAATAAATTCATCGTCACCTGAATTCTTCGGGTTTGCTCCAGGACAGGCCACGAGTGAAAATAATAGCGGGTTGAACTGAGGAGACCATGTTATGTCGCCCATCGCATCTGTCGCCACCGCCGCCGCCGACCTTAGCACCTCCTTCGGAGGACAACTCCTCAAGCCAAAGGATGAGGGGTACGAGGAATCAAGAAAGGTCCACAATGGACTGGTCGACAAACGGCCAGCATTAATTGCCCGATGCCGCGGTGTGGCCGACGTCGTGGATGCCGTCGCTCTTGCGACCAAGCTCGGCCTTGAAGTCGCCGTTCGTGGCGGCGGCCATAATGTGGCAGGACGGGCGACCATCGACGGCGGGATAATGATCGACCTGTCACCAATGAAGGGTGTCCAGGTCGATACTGTCAGCAAGACCGTACGGGCGCAGGGCGGGGTTACTTGGGGTGAGCTTAATCGCGAAACGCAGCTGCACGGCCTCGCGGTTACTGGCGGGGTCGTGTCGACGACCGGAATCGCCGGACTAACCCTCGGTGGAGGGTTGGGGTGGCTGATGGGCAAGTACGGTCTGGCACTGGATAACTTGCGGGCTGTCGAACTCGTCACCGCCGATGGAAAGGTGTTGCGAGCCAGCAAGCAAGAGGAGCCGGATCTGTTCTGGGCCATCCGCGGCGGCGGCGGCAACTTCGGGATCGCCACCAGTTTCGAATACGACCTCCATGAGATAGGGCCAGTGATCATTGGTGGCCCCCTTGTCTACCCAATTGAGCGCTCCCGTGAAGTGCTCGAATTCTTTCGAGACAGGACGCAATCTCTAGCGGACGAACACACGTTGTTCGCCTCCCTGACACATGCGCCCGACGGGTCCGGCACGGATGTAGCCGCTATGGTCACCTGCCATTGCGGCCCGGCGGCGGATGCCAAACGAGCCATGCGGCCGCTGAAAGAGTTCGGGGCTCCGATTTTGGACGCCGTCGGACCGATGCCCTATTGCCAGCTCAACAGCATGCTCGATGCGAACTATCCCAGAGGCGCCCTCAATTACTGGAAATCGAACTTCCTCATGGAGCTGAGTGATGCCGCGATTGCGACCATGATCGAACGTTTCGCGCGCTGCCCGACTCCCATGGGTCAGCTGCTTCTTGAACACATCCACGGGGCGGCGGCCCGCGTCGGTGCAGGAGATACTGCATTTCCGCATCGGCAGGAGGGCTACAATTTCTTGATACTTGCGCAATGGACGCAGCCCGGCGATACGAGCCGTTGCATCTCCTGGGCGCGCGAAACCTACGAGAGCATGCGGCACTTCTTCGCTTCCGGGCGGTATGTCAACTATCTCGATGACGACGAGGGGGGCGATCCTGTCGCTGCTGCGTATGGGCCGAATTACCGGCGACTGCAACAGATCAAAGCAAAATACGACCCGAAAAACTTCTTCCGCATGAACCAGAATATCCGGCCGCTGGCCTGATCACCGGGTTTGAGCGTTTCGTTTGAGATCCTGATTTAAGAGGTCAGAAACGACCTCGCCACTACAGCCCCAGTTCTATAGTTGGCCCGGCGGACCGATCCCGGAGGAGGACTCGAAAATGGCTGTCGTGTGCCGACCCGCTCGCATGGACGACCTGAAGCGAGCCGATGAGCTCGTGGTCGCCAGCATCAATGATCTTACGGAACGGCGGGGCTTCGGACAAATGGCATCCTCTCACCCGCCGAACTTTCAAGCCTTCTCGCTAGGAGACGATGCCGAAGGTCTATGGGTAGCCGATGACGACGGAGAAATTGTCGGCTTCGCGTGGAGTTGGGTTTGTGGCGAGCTTTGGTTTCTGGCACAGCTGTTCGTGGCGCCTGATCGCCAGAGCGACCGTATCGGCAATCAACTTATCAGTAAGGCGTTTGCTCACGCACAAATACGGGGAATATCCATCAAGGCGCTGATTACTTTCGCGTTCAACAGCGTGTCGCAGGGGCTCTACATCCGTCACGGACTGTTTCCGCGCTTTCCGATCTACATGGTCAGCGTGCCCCGTGACCGCCTGGCGTCGCGGTTGCCTGAGCCGCGGCTGCATCTTGAGTCTATCACAGCCAAGACAGCCAGGTTCGACGAGTTGGTGCGCATTGATGTCTGTGCTCTCGGCGTTTCCAGAGAGAAGCATCATCGATATCTCTTGGGCGACGGTACAACAGCCGGGTTCACCATCCACGCCGGCCGCGAGTGCGTAGGGTACGTCTATATCAGCCATGGACACATTGGCCCGCTCGCAGTCCGTCGGCCAGATCTCGCGGGCTCAGCGTTTGCTGCTGCGTTATCGTTCGCGGCACAGAGCGATTCCCGATCCATTTCGGCCTTCGTGCCGGGCGCAAGCGAGCCAGCACTTAAGGCGGCGACAGACCTCGGGATGCGTATAACGTTCCCGATGTTGCTGATGTCGAATCGACAATTCGGAGATTGGATCAGCTATCTCCCGCGCAATCCGGGTTTCATGTAGCTCAATCGAAGAGAATGGTTGCGTGGCCCAGATTGCGGCGGATCGTCGCCTGCATCTCGGTTCATTTGCCGATTTTCGACATGCCATAAGCGTCGGAGCTTCTTGTCCGATAACGATATGAGGAATAGGAAGGCGCCGCTTGCACCCCAAGCTGCCTCCGTGCAGAATTCGTCTATTTAGTTTCGAAGCCGAGCCGCGCGAAATCATCGCCGCGCCCGGGGGCGGTACAAAGCAAATGCAGATCCCATGCTACAAACCTCGGCTTCTTTTACCGCCAAGCGGGCATTTCGGCGAGTGGCTCGTAACTCGACTGAATTGCACGTCGCACCTATCGGTCGAGCACGCTACTCTGGCAGCCCGGCCGCCCGGAGCGCATCACCAAGAGCTTCAGCGAGCTCTGGTGCGCAATTTACGCCCGCAAACTGGCGGCTGAAGCGAAAGGCTGGATGAAGCTCGAGCACCCGCCCAGCGGCTGCCCGCGCTTCTTCGAGCCGCCCGCGTTTGGCGAGTGCAGCCGCTAACTGCACGTAAGTGATGCTGTGTGCGGGATTGGCCTGAACGGACTTGTAGGCCGCGCGACACGCTTCATCGTAGCGGCCACGCAGCAAATGACTCATCGCCTGCGCGTCATATGCAGCCCAACTCCAAGAATCGAATGGACTGAGTTCGCATACCCAGTTCGCTCCATTCTATCGCGCGTTCAGCTTCGCCGCCCCAACCAAGAATGACGGAACCAAGAATATAGGTCAGGGCCGATGACGGACTGATGGAAAGCGCAGCCTCCAATGTTGTGAACGCAGCGGCGCGATCGTGCCCATCCATGCCGATGGAGAATCCGGCCCAGGTCAGAGCAAGCGTATCATCCTGCCCATAGACAATGGCCGATCGGGCATGGCGGATCGAAGCGGCACGGTTGGCCTCCTGCAGGCCCGCGCGAAGGAACAAGCAATGGTGACACATCGCAGCATTCCCATGCGCCAGCGCATATGTAGGCTCAAGCGTGATCGCGCGCTCGAGAAGGGCCAGCGCTCTGGTCACTTGCTCCGGCATACCTGAATCGACGTCAGGCTGGGCTCGCAGCACGAGATCATACGCATCGAGACTGTCGGGGCGCTTGCGCCTGACGCGTTCGATTTCCGCTTTTCGCACGCTAGGCGCAATCGCACCCACCGCCGCCAATGCGATCTCGTCCTGAAGCGCGAAAATGTCCCTTGAGCTGCGGTCGTAGCGGTCAGCCCATACATGCGCGCCAGATTCGGCGTCGATCATCTTACCGGTCACGCGGACGCGCCCGCCGTCCTTGCGCACGCTGCCCTCGAGGACATACCTCACGCCAAGCTCGCGGCCGACCTGCTTCACGTCCACGGCCCTGTCCTTGTAAACGAAGCTCGAGTTTCGCGCGATGACGAAGAGCCAGTTTATGCGTGCCAGACCGGTGATGATGTCGTCGACCATTCCATCGGTGAAATACTCTTGCTGAGGATCACCGCTCAAGTTCGAGAACGGCAGCACCGCGACGGAGGGCTTTTCGGGCAAGTTTGGTGCGGACGCGGTGCGGGCAGTCGCCGATGCACCGGCAACATTGCTGATGACGGCTGGTCCGACGTACCGATAGCCCCGTCGCGGCAGCGTTTCGATCCAGCTCTCGGCAACCGCCGCCTCAGCCAGCACCCGGCGCAGGGCTGCGATCTGAACCGTGAGATTATTATCGGCAATCGCCAATCCGCCCCAGCCGGCTTCAACCAGCGCATCTTTTGAAACTGGTGCGCCCGCCTTGTCGAGCAGGAGCCCCAAGAGCGCGATAGCGCGCTGTCCGAGCGTGGTCGGCTCGGCTCCTCGGTAGAGTATGCCCGCCGCCGCGTCGAGGCGGAATGGGCCGAACTCGTATTGGTCGGCGCCTACTGTCATCGGATGATTTTAGCAACTTTTTGGGAACGGATTAACGACTTTCCGGCGGGGAGGCCCGATGTTCACAAATGCCTGCAGAAACAAGCACATGGTCAATGGAGGATCAAATGAGCGACGATGCCGTCATCCGCCTGCCCGATGAGTACAGGGGCGTCATGTTGAGTGGTCACCCTATGGTTTTCCTGGTCACCGGCGAGGATACCGGGCACACAAGTATGTTCGATTGGACCATCCCGGCGGGGTTCGCCACGGGGCGGCATGTTCACCGGGTGCAGGAGGAGACGTTCTATTTGCTCGAGGGCGAATGCGAGTGGCAGGTTGGCGGCAAGACGATTCGCGCAATGCCAGGAACTTATTTGTTCATCCCGCCGGGGGTGCCGCATAACATCACGAATGTCAGTGAGAAACCGGCTCGCGTGCTCATGACCGTCTCTCCGCCTGGCCACGAGCACTATTTCGAAGAACTCGCCAAACTCACCGCGCACGGTGCACCGGATCCCAAGGCGCTTGCCGATCTTCGAGATCGCTACGACACGGATCAGCTCTCGACCTTGACGTCGCGAGCGTAAGCCTCCCGTCCAATATGACGGCTTGCCCGAAGCGGCCAATCTGTTGGACCTAATCTAACATGTGTTCGCTTTTCTACAGGCAAAGAAGAATTGCGCCTGTAGGTCGGCCGATGAGCTGAGAAGACGATTACCCCTCGGCTCCCCTTCCGAATACCGGGTGGGCAAACCTGATGCTCAACGTGGGACTTATCCAATCCGAGCCTAACACTGCGGAGGTTGAGCTCCCGAGCAGCGGTGCTCTGCGCCTTCGCTCTAATGCAGCCGGAACACCCCGTCCACGGCGCGTAGTTCGGCAGGCTTGATCAGTTTGGAGTGCGCGACGGTGACCGCAAACAAGGGGCCTTCGAGTTTTGTTTCCCAGAACGCGAGGAAATCCTTCAACGCCGGGAAATTCGGAAACAGGTCGTAGTCCTGCCAGACGTAGGTTTGAAGCAACCAGTGACGATCTGGGCGGCGATAAACGATTTCCGCTGTTGTCAATCCGTAGCCTAAGACCTGCTTCCGGAAATCCTTGGAAACCGCATCTTTCTCGACCATGCTAACCTCCAGCCCAACTGAAACAGTCGCATGATTCTCAATTCGCCAAAACCGAAAACGTTCAATAGGTGATAGTAATCAACGTGCTAGCAGCATGTTACTTGGCCTGCTAGCAATCGCCGCAAGCGCTCCTCCTGATAAACTCGAGCTGGAGTGAAAACATCGCGGGCCGAAGCTCTTGCGCCCCAGCGTCCCGGGCTTATGTGACCAGTGGCTAGCACTCTCTCATTGCGACTGCCATTCCAGAAATAATCACAAAAGCCAAGGAGGATCGCATGAAATTCCGTCCGCTCCACGACCGTGTCGTGGTCAAACGCATCGATGCCGAAGAGAAGACTGCTGGCGGCATCATCATTCCCGACAGCGCCAAGGAAAAGCCTTCTCAGGGCGAAATCACCGCCGTCGGCCCGGGTGGCCGTGACGAGGCAGGCAAGCTGATCCCGATCGACCTCAAGGTCGGCGACCGCGTCCTGTTCGGCAAATGGTCCGGCACCGAGGTCAAGCTCGATGGTCAGGAATTACTGATCATGAAGGAAAGCGACATTATGGGCGTTCTCACCGATCTGCCCGCCGCCAAGAAGAAGGCCGCGTAAGCGCAGCCAATTTTCCTAATCCTGAGGAGCCGGCGCAGCCGGCGTCTCGAAGGATAAGGCCCGCAATCCAAATCTCATTCCTTATGAAACCGCCCAGTCGCGCGGCCTTGGGGATCTGATCAGTTGAAACGGAGATCATTATGTCTGCCAAAGAAGTTAAATTCGGCGTAGATGCCCGCGACAGAATGCTGCGTGGCGTCGACATTCTCAACAACGCGGTGAAGGTCACGCTCGGTCCAAAGGGCCGCAACGTCGTGCTCGACAAGTCGTTCGGCGCTCCCCGCATCACCAAGGACGGCGTCACCGTCGCCAAGGAGATCGAGCTCGACGACAAGTTCGAGAACATGGGCGCACAGATGGTGCGCGAAGTCGCGTCCAAGTCGGCGGATGCTGCCGGTGACGGCACCACCACCGCGACCGTTCTCGCGGCTGCGATCGTCCGTGAAGGCGCCAAGTCGGTTGCCGCCGGCATGAACCCGATGGATCTGAAGCGCGGTATCGACCTGGCGGTGGAAGCGGTGGTCGCCGACCTCGTCAAGAACTCTAAGAAGGTTACCTCGAACGAGGAAATCGCCCAGGTAGGCACCATTTCATCCAACGGCGACGCGGAAATCGGTAAGTTCCTGGCCGACGCCATGAAGAAGGTCGGTAACGAGGGCGTCATCACGGTGGAGGAGGCCAAGTCGCTCGAGACCGAACTCGAGGTCGTCGAGGGCATGCAGTTCGACCGCGGCTACATCTCACCCTACTTCGTCACCAACGCTGACAAGATGCGCGTTGAAATGGAAGATGCCTACGTCCTCATCAATGAGAAGAAGCTATCTCAGTTAAATGAATTGCTTCCCTTGTTGGAAGCCGTGGTGCAGAGCGGCAAACCGCTGGTGATTATCGCCGAAGACGTCGAAGGCGAAGCTCTTGCCACCCTGGTCGTCAACCGTCTCCGCGGTGGTCTGAAGGTCGCAGCCGTCAAAGCTCCGGGCTTTGGCGATCGCCGCAAGGCCATGCTGCAGGACATCGCGGTTCTGACCGGTGGTCAGGCGATCTCGGAAGATCTCGGCATCAAGATGGAGAATGTCACGCTCGCTATGCTCGGTCGCGCCAAGAAGGTGATGATCGACAAGGAGAACACCACCATTGTCAGCGGGGCCGGCAAGAAGGCCGACATCGAGGCGCGCGTGCAGCAGATCAAGGCGCAGATCGAGGAAACTACCTCGGACTACGACCGTGAGAAGCTGCAGGAGCGTCTGGCCAAGCTCTCGGGCGGCGTCGCGGTGATCCGCGTCGGCGGCGCGACCGAAGTCGAGGTGAAGGAGCGGAAGGATCGCGTGGATGACGCGATGCACGCGACGCGGGCGGCTGTTGAAGAAGGCATCGTGCCGGGCGGCGGCGTCGCTCTGCTGCGTGCCTCCGAGCATCTCAAGGGACTTCGCACCAAGAACGACGATCAGAAGACCGGAGTCGAAATCGTCCGCAAAGCGTTGTCGTATCCAGCCCGCCAGATCGCGATCAATGCGGGCGAAGATGGTTCCGTCATCGTCGGCAAGATCCTCGAGAAGGATCAATATTCCTACGGCTTCGACTCGCAGACCGGCGAATACGTCAACCTGATCTCCAAGGGTATCATCGACCCGACCAAGGTGGTTCGTGTGGCGATTCAGAACGCGGCCTCCGTCGCTGCGCTGCTGATCACCACCGAAGCCATGGTGGCCGAAGTGCCGAAGAAGAACGCCGGCGGTGGCGGCATGCCTGCAGGTGGAGGCGGCATGGGCGGCATGGGTGGTATGGATTTCTAAGTCCAACCATTTAGAGCACTACAATAAGAAAGGCCCGGCAGCGATGCCGGGCCTTTCTGCATTAGCTAACCTCAAACATTCACGTCGCCTCTCGCACTTATGTTTGGCGGGCCCTCATGGTCTCGCGTGCTGGTGCTTGAACTGGCGCGTTGACCGTCTTCTATGCGTGCTTTCGAGGAGAAAACGGACATCGTAACTGCAGGTGCGCGAAGTCCAAAATTGACCTTAACGGAACTCGGATTGTCCTATCGTGAGGCCGACAGAGGCGGCCCCAGCGCGGGAGAGCTGAGGACGTTCTTGCTCGGGAGCGCCATGCGGTGGCTAAGCGCTATTACTATTCCAAGCAACCTGCCGACCATAAGATCCGATCATTTTGTCTAGCGATTTCTTGGCACGCTCCGTGCAGACAGATAGCTACCGGGGGATTGCATTGTCCGGATCTAGCACAGCGTCACCAAGCATTATTCGGCTTGGCGGCGCTGTGTGTATTCTTGTATTTGATCAGCCCAGCACAGCAGGTGAATGAAGGCTCATCCCGTCGCACGAGAAAATCGAATCAGGAGCTGGGTCCGTCGGTGGCGAAGACTGCACAGAAGGCAGATCGTCATCGGATTAGGTCCTGGAATCAGTTCGGTTTTCAGGTCAACGCGGACTTCGCATTGGGCTCGGCGGCAAAGGCCAGTAGCGATTGAGCCCCAAAGCGCCATCAGAGCGTGAATTGTTCCGCTCGAACTTCCAGCACTTCCAAAGCGTTACCAAGCTGTTACATTCAATGGCGCTTTCGGCGAAACACTTTGCCGAGCCCGGCTGAAGAAACGGATGGAGTAACGCCAGTGCCGATTTTCCTCGATCGACACCTCTCAGGGCTGACAGCTTCCGATATCGCCGAGGCGCATCGAAAAGACCTAGAAGTGCAAGATCAATACGGAGTTCGTTTCTTGACGTATTGGTTAATATTGGTCCCTGCCATCTGAAGGGTTTACTGCAGCCTGGTGATGTATACGGAATCGAATGGCGTTAGCAAGTGGCTGGCAGAGGGAGAAAACGGCACGATTGACCCAAATGCGACATCGAGCTTATAGCGAATTTCCACTACGCCCAACAGGTTCATGAGAAAAGCCGAGAAATCATCCAGAACTTCGTGCTCTCAGGCAGTAGGCCGAAAGGAATACTCTGAAGAGTCTGGGAGGGGGTGCTTCCATGGAAGGTCGAGCCAATTTCGGAGGAAGTTGTTCCATGGACGTAGATATCTTTCGCAACTTGGAGGTGCGTCTCGGACCGCTCCATGCGAGACAGCGATTGGGTATCGAGACGGACCACGAGGCACAAATCTTCGGCCAAGGCCTTCTCTCCTTTCACATAGTGAACTGGTATCCGGTCCATTCTGTCATTCGAAATGCACTTAAGCTGACCGGTCTCTACTGGCGCGGACACCGAAATACAGGAAGCGTTCTCGTCAAGCGCAATGATGTTATGTTCAAGGAGTTGCCACCGCTTTTCGACGGCTTCACCATACTCCACCTTAGCGACATGCATGTGGACATGAATGAAACTGCCATGCAGCGCCTGATCGAACTCGTCGGCGACTTGCGCTACGATCTATGTGTTCTAACCGGCGACTATCGGGGGAAGAATTTTGGACCGTTCGACGCAACCTTGAACGGCGTCGCACGAGTGCGAGCTCATCTAAAGGAGCCCGTTTATGGGGTTCTGGGCGACCACGATACCATCCAAATGGTTCCGGGGCTGGAATCCATGGGAATACGTATGCTGCTCAACGAGAGCGAGGTGATCGTGCGCGGCGATCAGCAAATTTATCTAGCCGGAATCGATGAGGCCCACTGCTTCAAGGTCGACGATATCGAAAAGGCTGCGTTGCAGATACCGTATGGCGAGTTCTCCATCTTATTGTCACACACACCGGAGATCTATCGTCAGGCGGCTCATGCCGATTTTAATTTGTTGCTGAGCGGGCATACGCACGGTGGCCAGATCTGTCTGCCAGGATCTATTCCGATCATACTTGATGCAGTATTGCCTCGACGGATGGGGGCGGGAGCTTGGCGGTATCACGACATGGCTGGTTACACCTCTGTGGGTGCTGGATCGAGCGTCGTTCCTGTTCGCTTCAACTGTCCACCAGAAATCACCCTGCACTGCCTTCGTTCGGGCTAACGGCGGGCTAATATGGTTCGTCGCGCAAGTGGGCCCGGAATAGAAAACGCGAAAGAATTAGTGCGCCAATAAAAAAGATCCCGACGCCAAGCGCTATGTCTGCGATGGTCAATGAGAGTGCGCCGCGGCATGCCAGCATCGGAAACAGGCATTCGGGAACCTGATCGAGCCCGAGTGCCTTACTGCTCGGCGGAGAGTTTAGGCGGCGCTTCACGAAACTGGAGAACAAATCGCCCGCCATAGCCGCGCCCGCTACGATTGCGCCGATCGTCAGATCCAGGCCGATAAGTGGGGCACTTGCTGTCGTGATGAAGACTGAAACCAAAATGCCACGGATGGTTTTCGATGGCCCAAACAACGGCCGCCCATCAAAAAATACGGTGCCAGCATCCAGCGGAAAGGAAAAACGTGGGCCAAAAATCTTCTTCGCAACGATCGGTGCACCGTTCGCCAACGTTATTAAAACCAATAACTGCAGAATATGCAGAAGTTGCATTTCTTCAGCTTAGCTTATAGTCGCACCCGACGTTAGTTCGATCTTCTATTGCTATTGTGAGCGCCTTCAGGGGAAGCGCCGGTCATCCAAGGCACCACGGTCGAACTGATCCACCAACCTGAAGACGGCGAGGCGCTCGGATTATCGCCGCCGCTGTCGCTGCTCGGCTGCGCCGCTGTGATCGAATAGCGATGCACTTTGTTGCAGTCCACGAGTTGAATGACTCGACGCGACATTCAGTGGAAGCCAATGTCGGGTTGACGTTGGCCTCATGAGAATACGCTATATCTACCCGAAGGCCGTTCAAGAGGGTTAGCCGGTGGACGAAGACATTCTGCGCAAACTCGAGATCCGTCTCGGGCCGCTCCATGCCCGGCAGCGATTGGGGATTGAGCGAGATCACGAAGCTCAGATATTTGGCCAGGGCCTGACGTTCTTTCACCTTGAAAACTCATCTTGGGCCGAGTGGATCGTTCGAAATGTTCTGAAGGCAACGGGACTCTACTGGCGCGCGCGACAGAATGCAGAACGTATTCTCGTCAAACGAAACGACGTCACGTTCAAGACATTACCGTCCCTCTTTGAGGGCTTCACCATTCTCCACATTAGCGACCTTCACGTGGATATGAATGAAGTTGCCATGAACAGACTGATCGAGCTGGTTGGCAACATGCAGTACGATGTGTGTGTCCTAACTGGCGATTATCGGGGGCGGACTTTTGGGCCGTTCCAGCCCGCGCTGGATGGTGTCGCGCGAGTGGGAACTCATCTGAAACAGCCAATCTATGCCGTGCTCGGCAACCACGATACGATTCAGATGGTTCCCGGGCTCGAAGCGATGGGCATTCGCGTGCTGCTCAATGAATGCGAAACAATCGTTCGCAAGGACCAACGGATTTATCTTGCGGGAATCGACGATGCACATTTCTTCAGAGTGGACAACATCGAAAAAGCCGCTCTCACGATACCCCGCGGTGAGTTCTCGATCTTGTTGTCTCACACACCGGAGGTCTATCGTCAGGCTGCCCATGCTAACTTTGATTTAATGCTGAGCGGACACACCCACGGCGGTCAGATTTGTCTTCCCGGATCCATTCCCATCAAGCTCGAGGCGGTGCTGCCAAGACGGATGGGCGCTGGGCCTTGGCAGTACAGAGATATGATCGGCTATACTTCCGTTGGTGCGGGCTCGAGCGTCGTTCCCGTGCGCCTCAATTGCCCGCCGGAAATTACCTTGCATCATTTACGCCGCGGCTGACGTTATACGTTTGCTCCCCTGAGGCTCCCCTCCGCAATTCGAATGACTATATCGCGCTAGGCTGGAGCAATTTCCTGCAGGAAGCCCGGACCTTCACAGGGTTGAGCTCTCTTAGCGAGACATGTTTGTTGTCCCGCCCGGAGGCAGTGACGGCGATCCTGCCCGGTTGAGGCTCTTCGCGCCCATGACATCGTCCCATTCCGGTCATGGGCCTTTCCTGTTAGTCATTCGGCCGCCAAGTGGTATTACACTCTTGAAACCAAGGTTGCTGCTGCGACGTTGTTCTTGAAATTGTGGTATCCCTGGAAAGCAGGAAGCGCTTTTTGATCTCCGACTGGCAACAGCAATGTCCTCGTCCGATGGTGCAAATGAATCCAGTGACGCAGCCCGCCGACGACGCAGAAGGAGCAACACCTTACTGCTGGTCTTGGCGGTTGGATTTCTTGTTTTTGGCGCCGCAGCGGGCGCGCTGTATTATGCGTTACAGCCGATCATTCTCCGGATAGCCGTGGGACCCTCGGGAAGCGACGATCACAGAGTGATTCAGGCGATGGCCGAAGCCTTCGCCAGGGAGAGCAGGACGGTAAGGCTGTCTCCGATTACGACCGACGGCGCGGTCGACGCCCTCGCCCTGCTTGGTGCTGGCAAGGCCAACCTTGCGATAGGTCGTGGGGATCTGAAGATGCCGGCCGACGCGCAAACCGTCGCCATCGTGCGCAAGAACTTCGTTGTGCTGTGGGCGCCTTCCGGAGTTGGCGGCAAGAGCGCCAAGCGAAAGCTCGCACTCAAAATCAAGGAAATCGCGGATCTCCCCGGGCACAAGGTTGGCGTGATCGGTCGGACGCCGGCGAACGCCGCGCTGCTGCGGCTCATCCTGAGCGCCTCCGGCGTGGAGGCGGGTAAGGTCGCGGTTTCGCAGTTTGGCACGGACCAAATTGAGGATTTGGCGCGCGACCCGACCCTCGATGCGTTCATGGCAGTCGGCCCACTCGACAGCAAAATCACCTCCGACGCCATCGCCGCGACGGCCCCGGTGCGAGGCGAGCCGAAGTTTCTCACCATCGAGGCATCGGAAGCCATCGCTCTGAAACACCCGCGTTATGAATCCGAGGAAATTCCGCCCAGCGTGTTCAATGCGAATCCGGCCTGGCCTGATGACAAAGTCGAGACGGTCAGCGTGAGCCACCTGATCATGGCGCGAAAGGATTTGTCTGAAGCGATGGTGGCGGCATTTTTTCGGCAACTGTTCGCCGTCCGTCAAGCGATTGCCAGGCAAGTGCCTGGCGCTTCGCATATCACCAAGCCGGACACCGAGAAGGACGCGGAGCTTCCGGTACATCGGGGAGCCGCAGCCGTCATCGATGGCACCGAACGCACCTTCCTTGACAGGTACGGCGATTACTTCTGGTTTGCTCTCCTGCTTCTTTCCGGGATCGGTTCGGCCGGCGCCTGGTTGCGTCAATATCTAAATCGGGATGAAAGGGACGAAAACACCAGCCATCGCAATAGGATCCTCGCCATGGTTTCCAGGGTACGCGCCGCGGAATCCAACCAGGACCTGCTGACTATGCAGCGCGAGGTCGACGCCATCATCGGTGAAACGCTTGAATGTTACGATGACGACGCCATCGAGGAAGAGGAACTGGCGGCTTTTGGCCTGGTGCTCGAGCTGTTCAATCACGCCATCGTCGAGAGGCGCGCGGCATTGCAAGAGGGCACGCTCAAACCGGCTCGCGGTGCGGTCGGAGGCCACACCCTCATATCTCCACGATAACGTAGTCGTGGGCCAAAGACATCGCTAATGGCCGTAGTTGCCTCTGACTGGGGATGTCGGCGGAGGCTATTCCGATGAAGCTGAGACTCAGATTTGTTTTAGATACAGAGACGGCGCTACTAGCAGCGCGGTTTTAGTGCACCACGTAGAACCGGCCCGCTTAGAATGGCGCTAGCGACCCCTTCTGCCCGGACCACTCCTCGTCACTAGCACGACCCAGATGGATATCGGTCAGCTGCTTTCATCCTTGAGAAAGCTCAACCATTGTCACGTTAAGAATAATGACGTCACTCCGTCGGTCGGCTCAAATCCTCTTCAATAGCCCAAAGCAGTTGATATTTCCGCAAGCGTTGCCTTTTCCGCGTCACTAACTTGGACCCCACCAATTCCAAACAGACTACCGCCCTCGCTGGCCGCTTCAGCGGTGATCTGACTGATCTGACGAAGCCAAGCTTTAAACGCAGCTGCATCGCTTGGGGCCTTAGCATCGAGCAGCCCAGAGACCTGTCGCAGCGAGTCGATGGCTTTGACCTTGAGGTCTGAGGGCTGACTAGCCGCGAACGTTGCTTTTAGACCGTCTCGTGCCGCGCTGCGTCCCTCGCTGTTAGAAAAATCGGTGACGACGGCCTTAACCAGAGCGTTGGTGTTGGCGCCGGCTATCGCTTTGGTTAAGGCAGTGCCTCCAGCGAACGATTCCTTGAGAAGTCCCCAAAGTCCGCTCGGATCAGCAGCCGTGACAGCCATACCAGCTATCATGGGGCTCTCCAGCAGCAACGTCCATTCTTCCTTGGTAAAATTCGTCTTGTCAGCCATTGCTTCCTCCATAAATTAGTTACTGCAGGAATACTCTTGCCGTGCTGTCTATCCTGATCACGCGCTCGTCTATAACTGCGATGAATGATTTTTGCAGTTCATTGCCCAGCCACCGTAGTGGCCAACGGGCGCATAACAACGCAACAATCTCCACTAATCGAAAGACTAAATTCGAACCAAAGCCGCACCGAAGTCGGCAACGAAGTGATGGCCCTGCATCTACGAAGTTCCCATGGCGCCTAATTCAATCATCTCCTTCGAGTACTTTCCTATCAGGGCGATCCGCTTGCCGGTGAACTCTGCAATTACAGTGAATAACTCGACCGGAGACCTAACTGAGGCTAGCCTCTGGCTGAATTCAAAAGAGACCGCCATGTTAGTTTGGGTCATTTCAATCAGCTTTGCTTGATAAGCACGCACGTTTGCCGTGGCCGAAGATAAATCAAATTGTTTGCTCATGCTTTTGTCTGTCATCGGGTGAGTGACATTTTCTTCCATGGCAGCTCCTGAAGTCTCCGGTGCAAGTGGAGTCTCTGGTTTCGCGTCGCGATGAGGCTTGCGGGCCAATTCAGCCGCTTCAGAAACTGAGCGCCGAGCGACCTTCGGGCTTTTGACAATGGCCTGAGCGGCCCGCTGGGCCTTCGCGGCTATTTTCGGGCTGCGCGCGTGCTTTGACGCCGTTTTACGTTTACTCATCTCACGCTCCGGAGGATGGAATGGATTGGGACCACGGCTGGCCAATTGGAAGGACAACAGGCCGTGCGGGTTAACGTTCCAACCTGCATGCTATGGAGGTTCCCGTGCGACTGTCATTTCCAAATCGATTTCGGTCTGATGTTCTATGCCTGCACTGATGTTCTATGCCTGCAACGCTACTTACGTCGGCGTCGTGTACGCTTACGGCTCCGACCCGACAGCCGTTTTGCATTTTTCGCTACGTGCTGTCGGTATCGATGAACTATTTCGTCCCCGGATGCACCAGCTGCTAGACTTGCGGTAGCTTCGATGGCGGTCTTTATTTTTTCGCTGACCATCAAATTAGCTTCGCGCCGCGCGCTTCTCCCGCCTAGCATAAGCTTCATCATCCGAAGAGTAATTACTCCGCTTGCTTCGGCTGCCAGCAACATCAAAGGATTGAACATAGGCGCGCTCCACCTGTGACAAGATGAACGGTTAGAGATTGTTCCGGACGGTCACTATCCAGAATCCGGTTTCCAGTGAAGGAATACGGGTTGGAACGAAAACCGACCGTCACACTTGGTAAGAGCGGCCGGGTGTTGCTATTCCCCCGTAGCGCATCCGATGAAAAGACGGCTCCAGTCGCTGCCCCGCCGCTGGGGCCGTTTTCCAACATGACAAGCCAGGCTCGTAACGCGGTAAGAAGCGTGAACCCTTGATCAGGCGTGAGAGCACCGATCCACAGCGGGAGGTCGAAATGTCAAAAGCCAATGATTTGGAAGGCCCACAGGATATGGGCGGCAAGCATGGTGGACAGCCTGGTACGCCAAAGCCTGATCGAAGCGCGGCGCAGCAGGGCATCGTGTTAGATGAGAAAGCGCAGGAGCAGCCAGCAGACAAATCCCAGGCGCAGCATGTTAGCCAAACAGACCAAGGCAACGACGCACCTGGTGATCCGAAGCTCATAGAGACGTAAGGAGCCGAGGTCGTTCCCTTCGGCAGTCGCAAAGAACTTAATCACGGCATCGCTGGCGACATTCCCAGAAGCCCGACCTGATCAATATGTCAAAGATTTGCCTCCCGCTATTAGATCTGCACCGACGAGTTCTGGCAGAAATCCGGCGGATGCCCGGTTGTCATAATGTTCAAGAAATTGCCATCAACCGCGTTACGGAAGGTACTGACTTCAACTGGTCCACATGTGTGCTCTCTTCAGGCGGCGCCGATGCCAATACCGCGGCCCGCGCGGCGCTTCACGTCCAGAGCGTTTTACGCCGGGACTATGATCTACTCACTGATTGATCAACTAATACATTGGCGGGGATCAGTACTCGTTCCTGCCGGCACCGCAGGATGGAAACTTTTCTGAACGCTTGTTCAGTTGTCTTGCGTGCTTCCGAGCTTGTTGACCCTGGCCGAGATGGAGACGATCGCGTCAAATATTAACGACCACTGCAACGACAACTGCGATTGCGGCCACCTATCAGGTGCTGATGATTAAGCGGTTGCCGGCCGGCATTGAGCTATGAAAGTGCGCAGACTGACTTTTCAAGCGGTCTCCGATTCGTCGCCGGCCTTGAGCCGTTTGGCTCTTTCCTTCATAGCGCGGTTCAGCAAGCCGTCTGCCGTTCCTCGGCCGACGGGTAGACTTTGCGGGAGGACATCGCGAGCCGTCGCGTTCGCGTATCGAGGTCAATTCCCGCGCCATCTGCGTCACGAGCCGCAACTACTGAAAATCCCTTTTCGCCGAAGATCGCAATGTACGGCCGGCACTGATGATACTCAACCAATTTGGTATCTAATCAGCATCGGCGCCGATGGACGGCATAATGCGACTCCGCCTTAATGTGGGCTGAATAGTGGCGCTCGTTCGACACGCATGGAGCGCGTCGTGATTCGAACGGTTTGGCTCGGCCTAGTTCTGTTCTTCGGTTTAGCGGGTCTAGCTTCGTACAAGCTGGCCTTCGGTGCTTCGCCACTGATGGCTGTAGTTCAGGCGTCGGCGGTCGCGGCTAATAGGCTGCCAGAGGTTGGAACAACTCCTGAAACGGATATTCTGACGAAGAGTGACCGCTTGCCGGTGACATACATCAGCTCCGTGGAGCCACTCGCAACGGAGCTGCAAGTGCCAGAAGAGTTGCCATCTGTCGTTATTCCAAAGATCATTAGGCCGCATCATGACGCAAGCGACCTAAAGGTTGAGAAAGGTGGGATCAAAAAGGTCAAGTCAAAGGATCTTAAGAAACATGAGCGGCGCGTCCAACGGAGGCCGACACCGCAGGCCTGCAACCCGGATGAAGTCAGCCCACTCAGGCGGCTCTTCGGCGCAGCTACGATCTGCAACAATTGATTGAACCGCGCCGTCTGTTTTGGACAGGCGCACAGCGCTGACGCGAACCGGCGTAGCGCGAGAGGCTAAATACTGGAATTAGGGCTGCAACAAAGACAGCAAGCGTTGGCGATCATGCTCATTGCGCTGCTGGGTTTCGCGCATCATTTCTAGTGTGAGCTCCGCTTGGCTCACATCTCCGTCCTGTTTCTTTAAGCTAACTAGTAGCGCCTCCTGCTCTGCTAGCTGTCGCTCACCTTCGACTACCGCGAGTTCGATCCTCCTCAGCTCGTCCATGAGCGAGTCTCTATAAACCCCATCAGCTGCTGAGCCAGTAAGCATGCATGGGCCTCCTGCACATATCTTAAACCTCACGCGTGAGACGAGGTTCCAGCATTCAGCTGACTGTGAGCCGACGGCATTTATTTCGGATTGAACACCGCCACCAATCGCGCGGCGTCCCATAACTCTACGGGAAATCCATCGAGGAATTGCTGGGCGTGGGTTTTTGCAGCTTCATCATTGGCGCACGAGAAGTCCACCCGGCGAAGAATTTGGCCACTCCTTCCTAAAAAGTACGCTCTGTAGCTGTGCTCTTGATCCATAAGACTGGTGAAGCTTACGGTCCGGACGCTCGCATGGCGAACGGCGCCTGTCGCCGACCGCAGCCCTCTCCTTGCGCAGCCAACTTCTCGAGTTCGTCGGCAAGGCGCAGCCAACTTGCCGCGTCAACTAGTTCGCGAGCTTTACTCAACTCTTCCCGGCAGACCTCTGCCTGTCTTCGGAACCGGGCCGCATCGTCAATGTCCATAGCACCCCCATGCTCTTCGTCTCATTGGCCGAAGCGAAAAGCCCAGCGCGGCGTGCTGGGCTGCTTGGCAAATATGGATTGCGAGTTAGGCAATGGCGCAATTGAACAGCGGCAAATTCCAACCGTCTGTTCAAAAAGTAACACAACTCTAAAAAAACTACCACTTCTTCCCGGCCTTACTGAACCTAACCCGGCAACCCAGTAAGCATCACCGCTGCCACTGCGCCGCACACGACGACCGTGGCGATCATGCCCAGCGTTTCGCTCAGGAACCACAAAGTACCGAATGGCAAACTGAATGCTTCCGTCGGCAAGCGGTCGCCAATTTTGAACAGCTGCCTGCCGGCGTTCTTGAACGATTGCGGCACAATTCCACAAGCCTTGGCAACGAGCAGCATCAGACGGTCGCGTAGTAACTGCTCGTCGCGAGCTTGCACAGTTTATTTACCAACATCCACAAATCACCAGAAACCACGTCCCCTAACTTGGGCTCAAGAGTTTCCACGCATGCTCCTCGAAGGACGGGCGGGGAAATGGCTGTTCTGGCGACTGACCGTGATCTTCGTGCTCGGTTCTGCCGGATACGCATTTTGCAGGATGGGAGTTCTCGTAATTGATTGGGGGATGAAATGAAAGTGCCGCAGCTCTACGGTGTTCGCCACTTGCTTACCGCTATTTGCGGTCTTATCGGCGTGGCGCTGGTGGCGATCGGCGCGAACGCAGCGCTGCATGTGCCCACTACAGAAGCCATAAAGGTGCTGACTACCCAGGAAACAGTCAGCGCGATGCAGCTCGCGCTCATCATCGGCAATGGTAATTACCCGGACGCCGCCGACCCACTTAACCAACCCATCAACGACGCAAGTGGTCTAGCGTGTGCAATGCGCCGCCACGGATTCGATGTCGATGTGGTGGAGGACGCCAGCAAGGCAGATATGGCGCGCGCGATCGAGCGGTTAAAATCCAGGATTAAGCCCGGATCTGTCGTGATGTTGTTTTTCGGTGGCTATGGCGTGCAGTCTCGCCACGAAACCTACATGATCCCGACCGATGCAGTGATCTGGGAGGAAGGTGATGTGCGCCACGAGGGTGTGTCCATCGAAACCGTGCTCCACGCAATTAAGGAGCGGGGCGCTCGCGCCACGCTGGCCGTCCTCGATGCCTCTCGACGCAATCCCTATGAACGCCGTTTCCGCTCCTACTCCCACGGGCTTGCGCCAGTCAACGCGCCCAATAACGCGCTCATCATCTCGTCTAATACGCCTGGCAAGGTCGCCGATGACACGAAGGGCGAGCACAGCGTGCTCGTTACTGAGTTGCTCACCGAGCTCAATGCGCATGTTAGCGCTGAAGGCGTCTTCAACAAGACCCGTGTTGCGGTCTTTCGCTCCTCTAATGGCGCACAGATGCCGTCGGTATCCTCCTCGCTTTTAGAGGATGTGCACTTCAGTTCCAACAATGATTCCGATTTGACGACCTCGTCCCTCGCGCAGAATACAACCGAAAACGCTCCGCGCGTAGCACCGAAGTAGTGCCACTACTTGCGGGTTGTTATTTTCACGCTGCTGAACCCTTGGCGCTGGTCCGCTACCTAAGCTCGATTGACGTAATGCGCAGAATCCTACTGAATCAAGTGTCGCGACATGGCGACCAGGGGAAAATGATGAAAGCGATTATAGCAACAATCACTTTGACGATAGCAGCGACCACCCTCGCGGATGCGGGGCAGTACAATTCGCAATCTGCACGCCAGGACCGTGAGTATAAAAGTCTTTCTGCCGCCACCCCAACGTGCCTACGGGACGTCGAGTACCTCGAATACCACCTACAAGCCACCGTCAAGCACCAATGGTAAGCGATACTGAGCGGTAACCATTCGGGTGGTATCAAATTCGGCCTGCATTCTTCTGGGGTGCAAGTCGAACCGGCCTGGAGCTTATAGCTTGTAGTCTGGGCGGTCGAACTCATCGTCATTTGGCAGCAAACACGATTAGCTTGGTCAGTGAGGTGCGTGGGCGTCGGAGGTGCGTTAGAAAAAAATATTAACCACTCGTGTCTATCATCATCAAACGCGGTCCGACTTTTACCGCTGGAGTATTGCGTAAGGAAACCCGCTGCTACCCCGGCGGGTTTCCTCTTCTTATTTCATTCGTTTCGAATTGCTTTTGATGGAAAATCGTAAGGCACATCGCGTTGTGTTTGAACGGGGCTATACCGCTAACATGATGGCCATTGACGGTACGTGGCGGCGTCCCTGCACTGTGGAAGACGTCTCAGATACCGGCGCCAAATTGACTGTAGACGGCTCAATCGAGGGGTTGAACCTGAAGGAATTCTTTCTGCTGCTATCGACGATGGGAAACGCATACCGGCGCTGTCAGCTAGCCTGGGTGAATGGCGATCAGGTTGGGGTCTACTTCCTTCAGCCGGGGAACAAGAAGAAGCCATGAAGGGCCGCTGCGGCGAGTAGAGGTCGGAGGTGAATTACCGACAGGCTATTTGAGCTCGTGATGGCAGACGTCGAGTCCTCTCCGGCAGAAGTCCGTGCCTTTGCTCGTTAGAGCATATGTCGATGTTTACGCACTAACAGTTACCGCAAAAACAGCGAAAGGATGCGTTCGCGAGTGCCATAGAATGGCATGTCGTGGGGAAGCTCACGGACATCTCGATTAACGACGGTACGGGAAGCTATTCGATTGTCGAGTTCTCATTGATAATGGCGCTTGTTGAGGTTGCGCACACGATCAGAACTGACATCGACGTGAATGACTTCCAGAAGTTCCGAGAATGCAAAACTGGTCCATGAAGGTATCCCACTGACACCAACCGCGGGTTAAATGCTGAACGGCGCGGGCGGCTCTTATGGCGGCGGCAGTGCCGGCGAAAACCAATTGAGCTGCGAAGATGCAAAGATCTGCAAAGTACTAAAATAGCTTGCATAGCGAGCGAGCCCGATCGGGTTCTTAGATGGACCAAAAGCTGATTTCAACTGAGGTGCAAGCGCGCCGCGCATTACTTTGTCGATCCAATCGTTTTTTGCGTAAGAGGCTTGTACCATGAAAATGTTACCGATAGTCGCAGCTGCTGGATTGATGTTCGTAGTTGTCCCCGTCGCTGTGCGAAGCGGCGGGACACCGAAGGCTTGCCGACAGGAAATCATCCGGGACTGCGTGAAACGTTTGATGACGCTTCGTGACCCCGTTTTTGGCCGTGCCATTCAACGGGGCGATGCCGAGCAATTCTGTAATTGGCGGACGCAAAGCTGTTGATCTTCCTCCGCTGCGCGTCTGTTTGCGCATATTTTCAGGGAGGATGGTATCTGATCGGAGATTGATCGATTTACGATGTTGCTCTCGGTTGCTGCGGAGCGATGGTGATCAACCACCGAATAGGTGTACAGGTGCTGTCTTGCTTGACCGATTGGACCATACCCCTCACCGTGGCACTGCCAAAGGTCAGGGTGGCGACTAGTCCGCGATACTGAGCGTAGCGGCTGCGCCGGGCCTCGATGGGGTCCTTGGTCTCGATCTGCTGCACGTATCCCGCCAATCCGCTCATGAACACAATCGAGACCATGTTTGCTGAACAGTAAGGGCGCACAGTTAACGGATGGCTAAGCAGTCGCGCATCCGTGGTCAGCGAGCTGATCTGGCAGTCAGGCGCCACGTTTGAATGTCCCGATCTTCAACAGGCCCTCGACTTCCTTGACGGCATGTTCCGTGGAGATTCCGTCCACCAGGGCGATCTCCCCGCAGAGGCGGTCGAGCGCCGACACGTACAACTGCCGCTCGCTGAAACTCTGCCCGGATTCGCCCAGTCGGAAAAGATCGCGAGCGACCTCCGCGACCGCGAAGATATCGCCAGAGTTGATTTTGCCCTCGTATTCCTGAGCAAGCCGGGACCAGTTGCCGCGAGCTTTTCGGGGAGTCTCGCTCAAAATCTGTTTCGCTCCTTGGACCGACGAGATATCCGATGGCTTGCGCATTCCTATATTCGCGGCTTTTCGGACGGGGACGCGGACAGTCAATTTGCTCTTCGCGAAAAAGATCACGAAGAACTCCATGCTCGCCCCGGCAACGGTCTGCTCTTCAATTGCGAGAATCTGTCCAACACCGTGCGCCGGATAGATGACGAAGTCCGTCGCCCTAAATCCTAAACGTGTCTTCTCGATTTTGCGGTCATCCAGAGGCGTCGAGGTGGCATCCGTCGCATCAGGGAAGCGTCTGGGCCCCGCGTTTTGATTATCCAGGTTCATGTCGCGGTTTAACTCCTTCGGTTGTTGTACCGACTGATCGCCAATTACGCGGCAATTACATGGGCGCTCTACTGGCTGCGGCGCGCTTCGCGCCGTCTTTGCTGCTACAGCATCATTAAGCCCGAGAAGCCAGCATCCGCCACGAGATTGATGGCGCGTATCGGATTCCCATGGAGGCGTGTGGCTTCTCAGCAACTTGTTCCGTATGAAGAATGCTTTGGCGGGTCTCGGACGTATTGGAAAATGTTCGAGATCACGACGACCGAAGGAAGGATGAGAGGCACGAAAAGATGCGGGATCCTCTGCGGCGCGATACCAAATCATCGCAATCCGCCAAAGATCGTCACTGCAGCCGTGTATCCTACGTCATAGAGATACCGTTCGACGGTCTTTCGCGGCTCTGTAGATCGCTTACATGAGGATCATGTCTCGCAGACCTTCTTCGCCCGGCGTGCGCGGTTTCTGGTCTCGGAGAACGCACTCAGCCATGTGATCCATCTCGCGCGCGAAAGGGTCGGCAGATGCAATTTGGAGAGGGGGGCGGGTATCGAGCTGATTCTTTGCGCGAACTTGGAACAATTTCTGCGCCTTGAAAGGGACGAGTAGGACGCGATGATTACCGCGAGAGAGGCACGTTCGCCGAAAACGGCGTTTAGCGTCGCGAACCGGGCTGAAGCGGTAATCGTCAAGCGCTCACGGGTGCGAGCTCACCTATGCAGGGTTGAGATCACTCCAGCTCAAACTCAAGCATTTCTGAACAATTCTTCCTTCCGCGTGGGCTGGGGGAGCCTGGGGGTATCGCGGCGGTAAACCTTGAGGCAGCGTCAGCATTGCTATCCCCTAACCGTAACTCCGTTTCCACATCCCGCTCATCGAACCGGACAGGCAGATCTCCCGCATCCGGCTCTCGGACAAGACCTCACGCCTTCACCCACGGCATGTCGCGCCCACGCCCGGTTAAGCGTACGAGCCCGAAGTGCCCGTAAAGGTGCGAGAGTGGATAAGTCCCGCCCTTGCATCGCCTGACCTTGTGCTTGATGCGTAACCACCGGCGCAACCGCACAGCCGTGTAGTTATCGATCGCCCTATACGCCTTGGTGACGGTGCCTACATTGAAGTAGTTCGCCCATCCGCGCAGCGTGCGATTCAACTTGCCCACCAGCTCTGTGGTTTCTTGCCATGTCCCGGATCGGGCGGTCAGCGCATGAATGTTCTCCACCATGCGCCGGATACTCTTCCGCGATGGCCGATATCCCAGGCGTGCCTGGCCGGTTCTCGCCGAATACATCCGCCCGAACGAGTAGCCCAAGAAGTCGAACTCGCCTTCCGGGATCTTGCAGATTCGTGTTTTCTCCTCGTTGACCGTGAGCTTCAGCTTGCTCATGATCTCGCGCAGTTGCTGCAAGGCTTCTTCGGCTTTGCCCCTTCGGCACAGGATCACGAGGTCGTCTGCGTAGGTCACGATGCGAGAGCCGAGGCTTTGCTCCAGCCCGAGCATCTTCCATCCCAGCACGAACCGGCGCATGTAGAGATTCGCCAGCAATGGTGAGATAGGTGAGCCCTGCGGAATGCCGCGTCGGTTGTCCCGGGCTTCGGTTGTACGTGTCTTCCTTCCTCGGTCGTCGGTTTCTTCCACGGGGCATTCCAGCCACATCTTGATCAGATGCAGCACGCGCCGATCAACAATCCGGCGCGCTACCGACTTTAGAAGTTCGGCATGAGGAATGCTCCCGAAGTAGTCCGCGAGGTCGGCGTCAACGACTTCCGGATGGCCACGGAACAGCAGCCCTTCCACCTCGACCACCGCCTGCTGGGCATTTCGCCCGGGACGGTACGCGTACTGTTCGGGTGGAAGGTCGGCTTCGAAGATCGGTTCCAGCACCAGCATTGCTGCTGTCATGCAGACCCGATCCCGCACGGTCGAGATGCCCAGCGGCCTGAGTTTGCCGTTGGCCTTCGGTATGAACACTCTTCTGATAGGATCCGGTCGGTAGCTCTCCTGCCTGAGCGCAAGCGCCAGTTCGCCGAGCCACCGCTGCACCCCATACGCGTCGATGTCCGCAAAATCCTGGCCGTCCACCCCCGGTGCGCCCTTGTTGGAGCGGCACTGGGCATAAGCATGGGCCAGAATGTCCTCGCGGCTGATCTTGTCGTACAGGGCGTAGAAGCGATAGCCGGCTTCTGCCTTCGCTTTCGCGTGCAACGCCTTCTGCAGTTTCTGAACAGTTTTCGGAGTTGATAGGTTGCCCAATCTCCAAATCCCTCACCACTTGTTGCGTCTGTCTTGAACTGAGGTCCCTTCCCTCCACCGGCGTTACCCGGCTTCAGCGGTACTACGAACCTCTCCGCCACCCCAAGGCGCCCGGCCTGTCCCTCGCGGGCGTCCGGTTGGTCATCGCTGACCACGCCATGGGGCTTCCCGTGTTGCGTACGCTTTCCTTGTGTACATGCTGTCGCCACTACCCCGGCGCAGCGGCTGGGCGTACTCTTCGCTCTGCTTCACCCAGCCGTATCAGCCTTCCCCGAAAGGGTCGTCGGGTCGGCCTGCGCATTGTCCTTTTCGAGGCTTGCTCGGCGTTCACTCGCGTTACGGCCTGCACACTCGCGCTGTCACCAATTCGTGACACGCTAACCGAAGGCTTCAGCCATTTCGTTTCCTCCATGACTGCTCCGGTTGCTTCCGGCTGGAGCGGTTGCCGGGTGGGCCTTGCACCCACTGGAAAGCGCCGCCTTTCCACGGCGCACACCCTAGAGCGGACATTTCCCTAGACGGGCTGTATCGTCTAGGGGATCATGCAGCGCTGGGCGAACCGGGGCGCTGCCATGGACGTCGGAGGTTGGCTGCGGAGGCTTGGCCTCGAACAATATGAGGCCGCATTCCGCGAGAATGAGATCAACGAGCAAGTCCTACCGAGGCTGACGCAAGAGGACCTGAAGGAAATCGGCGTTGGTCCTGTCGGTCATCGCCGGATGCTCCTGGAAGCTATCGCCGCGCTGCGCGCCGATACGGTCGGAAACGCGCGCGCCGCCGAGGTGACGCCACTTCCCGTGCCCCGAACATTTCGCCCGAAGACCGCGCCGAGCGCCGCCAAGTCACAGTGATGTTCTCGCGACCTTGTCGGCTCGACGGCACTATCTACGCGCATGGACCCTGAAGATTTGCGCGAAATTATTTCGGCCTATCAGAAGTCCGTCGCAGCGACCGTGCGTCGCTTGGGGGCTTCGTGGCGAAGTACATGGGCGACGGGGTGCTGGTCTATTTCGGCTATCCGCAAGCCCATGAGGACGACGCCGAGCGGGCGGTGCGCGCGGGGCTGGAATTGATCGCGGCGGTTGACGGCACTGAAATCGCCAGCTCCCCTGCAAACCCGCGTCGGCATCGCCACGGGACTGGTCGTCGTCGGCGATCTGATCGGATCGGGAGCGGCGCAGGAGCACGGCATCGTCGGCGAGACACCGAACCTTGCGGCGCGCTTGCAGGGCGTCGCAGAGCCGAACAGCGTGGTGGTTGCTGAAAGTACACGCAAGCTTGTGGGCAGCTTGTTCGAGCTTGAGGATCTTGGGCCACAGGAACTCAAGGGTATCTCAGGGCCTGTACGAGCCTGGGCGGCACTACGGCCGGCTTCAGTGGAAGGCCGTTTCGAAGCCATGCACACGAGCGGCCTGACTGACCTCGTCGGGCGGGAAGAAGAACTCGACTTGCTGCTGCGGCGGTGGTCGACAGCCAAATCCGGCGAAGGACAGGTAGTGTTGCTCTCCGGCGAGGCAGGCATCGGCAAGTCGCGACTGACCGCGGCACTTCTGGAGCGCCTCTCCGGCGAAGCCGCACACGCGCTTGCGCTATTTCTGCTCGCCGCAGCACACGGACAGTGCATTCTATCCGATCATTGGCCAGATGGAGCGCGCCGCCGGACTGGCGCACGACGACAAACCGCAAGCGAAGCTCGACAAGCTTGATGCGGTTCTCGCACAGACCTCGACCTCGACGGAGGATGCCGCACTCTTCGCCGAGATGCTGTCGCTGCCGAATGATGGGCGCTATCCCGCGCTCGAACTGGCCCCGGAGCAGCGCAGGCAAAGAACGCTGGAAGCGCTGACTGTCGCAACTCGCGAATTGGCGCGCCAGCAACCGGTGCTGATGATCTTCGAGGATGCGCATTGGGTCGATCCAACGAGCCTGGAAGTGTTTGGTCGGATCGTGGACCGGATTAAAACCCTTCCGGTGCTGCTCGATCGTCACGTTCCGCCCCGAGTTCGACGCGCCGTGGGTGGGACAGTCGCATGTGACGAGCCTGACGCTGAACCGGCTTGGGGAGCGTGAAGCGGCCGCCATCATCGCGCGCCTGGCCGGGAACAAGGCGCTGCCGGCGGATGTGCTGGCGGAGATCGTCGAGCGCACCGACGGCATTCCCCTGTTCGTGGAGGAGATGACGAAGGCGGTGCTGGAGGCGGAGAGCGAGGGCGCGGCCCGGCGCACGGTTGCGGCGGTTCCGTCTCCGGCCCTGGCGGTCCCTGCAAGCCTGCACGCCTCGCTGATGGCGCGGCTCGATCGGCTCGGCCCCGCCAAGGAGGTGGCGCAGATCGGGTCGGCGATCGGGCGGGAGTTCTCGCATGCCCTGCTGGCGTGCGGTGGCGCGCAAGCCCGAGGCGGAGCTGGGATCGGCGCTCGAGCGTCTCGTTGCAGGCAGGCTTGCTGTCCCGGCAGGGCATGCCGCCGCAGGCGAGCTACCTGTTCAAGCATGCGCTGGTGCAGGACGCGGCCTATGGCACGCTGCTGCGCGAGCCGAGACGCGCGCTTCATGCCCGCATCGCCGAAGCCCTCGAAAGCCAATTCGCCGAGACTGCCGAGAGCCAGCCGGAGATGCTGGCGCGGCACTGCACCGAGGCCGGGCTGATCGAGAAGGCTGCGGGCCTGTGGGGCAAGGCGGGACAGCGGTCGCTGGAACGCTCGGCGCTGGTTGAAGCCGCGGCGCAGTTAACGCGGGCCCTTGATCAGATCGCGACCTTGCCCGGCACGCCGGCGCTGCGTCGCGAGCAGATCAAGCTTCAGGTCGCGCTCATTACCCCTCTCGTCCATGTCAAAGGATATGCCGCGCCGGAAACCAAGGCGGCTGCGGAGCGGGCACGCTTATTGATCGAGCAAGCCGAAGCGCTGGGAGAGCCTCCCGAAGACCCGCTGCTTTTGTTCTCGGTCCTCTACGGGTTCTGGGTCGCGAACTATGTCGCGTTCAACGGCGACGTTGTGCGCGAGCTTGCGGCGCAGTTCTTGGCGCTCGCGGAGAAGCAAGCGGCGACGGTCCCGCTCATGATTGGGCATCGCCTTATGGGTCATCCTTTCTCTATACCGGGGAAATCGCGCAAGGCTGCGCGCATTACGATCAGGCGATCGCGCTTTACGATCCCTGCCGACATCGTCCGTTGGCCACGCGATTTGGCCAAGACGTCGGGGCGGCGATCCTGTCTTATCGGTCGTTGGCGCTGTGGTTGCTTGGCTATCCTGAGGCGGCCGCGACGAGACATGCCTGCAAGCGCTCAAGAATGCCCGCGAAATCGGACACGCCGCGACGCTAATGTATACCATAGGCCATGCGCACGGTTGACCCATTTCCTATTGTGGAAATTACGCGCAGCAAACGCGCTCGCCGATGAATTTGTCGCTCTGGCGGACGAGAAGGGCGCCCCGATTTGGAAGGCTTTCGGAATTGATGAATCGAGGTTGTTATTTGCGCTGACCGGCAAGGCTGCGGAGGCCGTCCAGAAGATCACCTCCGGGCTGGCCGCATGGCGTTCAACGGGAGTCGACATTATGGATGCCCTTGCACTTGCCACACCTGGCGCGGGCCCACGCGGAGCTTGGGCAATTCGATGATGCTCGGCGCTGCATTGGCGAAGCGATGTCGGCGGTTGAGAACACCAAGGAAAGGTGGTGCGAGTCCGAGGTTCATCGAACCGCTGGAGACATCGCGCTGATGTCGCAGAAGCCGGACACAGCGAAAGCAGAGGCCCATTTCGAGCGCGCGCTTGAGGTTGCGCGGGCAGCAGCAGGCGAAGTCCTTGGAACTGAGGGCGGCGATGAGCATGGCGCGGTTTTGGCGCGATCAAGGGAAGCAAGAAGAGGCCCGCGCTCTTCTCGCTCCGATCTATGGCTGGTTTACCGAAGGCTTCGACACGCTCGACTTACAGGAGGCTAAAGCCTTGCTCGATGCACTCGCATAACGTCGGTCGGGGCAGAATTGCTTTCGCTGGCGCGCTCTTACTTGCTGCTATCGTCTCCAACGGAGGCCAATTGAGGGAGGGTAAAATGGTGGAAATGACCGGTGGCTGTCTTTGTGGCCAAGTGAGGTATTCAGCGAATGCAGATCCGGTTTTCGTCGGAGTGTGCCATTGCACGCACTGTCAGAAGCAAACTGGAACAGCATTCTCTGTCCTTGTCGGAATTCCGAAATCAGCGATGTCAATTCAAGGCCAAGTTAAGACATTCCACGACACTGGCGATAGTGGTCAACCAGTTGAGCGGAATTTTTGTCCGGAGTGCGGGTCTCCAATCTTTTCAGACGTCGCCGTCATGCCAGGTGTCACCTTTATCAAAGCTGGCACTCTAGACGACACGACTTGGCTCGACCCTAAAATGCACGTCTATTGCGACAGCGCTGAGCGTTGGACGCCCATACCCGAAAGCAGTCAAAGATTTGCAAAGATGCCCGCTTAGGCGGGGAGTATTGCTCCACTCATCTAGTGGGAATGCTGCGAATTATCACCCGCCGTCGGAATGTCGCCTTATGGCACGTTTGAGACATGCTGACGGCCCCTGAGAATGTCTGTTGATAGGGGTGGACCGGAAGTAACGGGAAATCCGGTCAAACCGTCGCGAATGACCCAAAGTGGACGTTACCAGGGGCAGTCGGCATGCACGATTCTTGCTCGTTCGCGCCCTTCCAGAATGAAGGTTTGGCGCGATAAGATGGCTTCATGATCGTTGGGGGCAGATATGGCGCGGCCATCGAGAACGAGCGGCAAGATGAGCGGAGCAAAAACGCGCAAAGCAAACTCAGCAAAGGGCCGCCACGCCGCTAAAATCAAGCCACCGAAAAATTCCGCGGTCTCGGCTCATTGCAAAGAGTTGCAGGAGGCCCACGAGCAGCAGGCGGCGACGGCCGAAATATTAAAGGTGATCGCTAGTTCTCCCGGCGATGTGCAGCCGGTCTTCGACGCCATCGTGGTCAGTGCCGTCCGGCTGATCGGCGGGTTTTCCGCCGGCGTATATCGGTTCGTCGATGACTCCGTTCACCTTGCGGCAACAACGACGGTGAGTCCGGTTGGGGACGAGGTGGTCCGCGCCAACTTCCCGCGTCCGATCGGCGGCGACCACTTCAGGACAGTACTGGGCGGAGAGGTGGTGGAGTTCGCCGATACGGAAGACCAGGCAAATGCGCGATTGAAGGAGGTGGCGCGGGTACGCGGTTTTCGCAGCATAGTGTATGTGCCGCTGAAGAGCGCGAGGACTTCGATTGGGGTGATCGCGGTGAGCCGGAAGACGACGGGCGCATTTGCGACGCATCACGTCGAGTTGCTGCAGACATTTGCCGAGCAGGCAGTAATCGCGATCGAGAATGCACGCATGTTCGACCAGCTGCAGCATCGCACCAATGAACTCGCCGAATCACTTGAGCAGCAGGCGGCGACATCCGAAGTACTTGAGGTTATTTCGTTGTCCATTGGAAACGTGCAACCGGTCTTCGACAAGCTGCTGGAGAGCGCCACCCGCGTTTGCGGTGCCCAATTCGGGGCGATGGGTCTGTTTGACGGCGAGGTGTATCGGCGAGTTGCGCTGTACAACACGCCGCCGGCTTTTGACAACGCTGCGCCTAAGGAGTGGCGACCGGGTCCCGACGGTCCGATTGGCCGCGTCCTCTACACGGGCGACGTAATCAGGTTTGATGATCTTCGCGAGAGTCCGACCTATCTTGCTCGCCACCCCGCTACGGTTGCCATGGTCGAGGTCGCGAAGGCTCGTACATTGGCCGTTGTGCCGATGCTGAGAGATGGTAGGCCGATTGGATCGATATCGATCTATCGCCAGGTGGTCCGTCCATTCAGCGACAAGCAGATCGAACTTCTGAAGAACTTCGCAAGCCAGGCCGTTATCGCCATCGAGAACGCGCGGCTATTCAACGAGACAAGGGAGGCCCTGGAGCGGCAGATCGCAACTGCAGAAGTTCTGAAGGTGATCGCGAGTTCACCTTCCGACGTGCAGCCAGTATTCGAAGCTATCGCCAGCAGTGCGAACCGCCTGCTCGGCGGCTTCTCGAGCACCGTTTTCCTTTTCAGCAACGGCATGGCGCACTTGAAGGCGTTCACGCCGACCACCCGGGAGGCAGACGAAGTCCTGACGTCAGCCTTCCCGCGTCCCATCACAGATGTCGCGCCGTTTCAGATGACGGAGGCTGGCGAAGCGGTGCAGATTCCTGATACCGAAGCGCCGACGTACCAACTCAGGGAGATTGCACGGGCGCGGGGCTATCGCAGCATGTTGTTCACGCCGTTGATGAATAAGGGCACATCGATCGGGTTCATCGCAGTGACGCGCCTTCAGGCCGGTACTTTCGCGGACCATCACGTGCAGCTGCTCAAGACTTTCGCAGATCAGGCGGTCATCGCGATCGAGAACACGCGGCTGTTCAACGAAACCCAGGAGGCGCTGGAGCAGCAGACGGCGACGGCCGATATCCTCAAGGTGATCGCCAGTTCGCCCGACGATGTTCAGCCGGTATTTGACGCCATTGCTGCGCGCTCGAACCAGCTGGTCGGCGGTCTGTCGGCGACGGTGTTGACGATTTCCGACGATGCAATGCATCTGCGGGCATTCACGCCGGGCAGTCCCCAGGCCGATGCTGCGCTCAAATCCCTATTTCCCATGCCACTTCCGGCGATCCCCTGGCACGACGCGATCCTCAGGGGGGAAACGTTCCGGATCACCGACATGGAAAACGAAAATCCGCTGCCGCCCCTCGCCGTACGAGAGATGGCGCGGTTGCGCGGCTATCGCAGCGTGGTGATTGTGCCCTTGATGCGCGACGGAAAGGCGATTGGGACAATCGGCGTGACACGCGTGCAGCCGGGCGCTTTTGCCGATCACCACATCCAGTTGTTGCAGACCTTTGCCGACCAAGCGGTGATCGCGATTTCGAACGTCGAACTGTTCCGGGAAGTGGAGCAACGCACCAGGGAACTGTCGCAATCTCTGGACGACCTCCGCACCGCGCAGGATCGCCTGATCCAAACGGAGAAGCTCGCGTCGCTCGGCCAACTCACCGCGGGCATCGCGCACGAGATCAAGAACCCGCTCAACTTTGTCAATAACTTCTCGGCGCTGTCGGCGGAATTGACCGACGAGCTGAATGACGTGCTCAAACCGGTCGTACTCGACGACAACGTCCGCGGAGAAGTCGACGAATTGACGGGGATGCTGAAGGATAACCTAGAAAAGGTGGTCCAGCACGGCAAGCGCGCTGACTCCATCGTCAAGAACATGCTGCTGCATTCGCGCGAGGGCTCCGGCGAGCACCGTCCTGCGGACATCAATTCACTTCTCGATGAAAGTCTCAATCTCGCCTATCACGGCGCACGTGCAGAAAAAGGCGAGTTCAATATCACTCTACAGCGCGACTTCGATACAGACGCAGGCGCAATCGAGCTATTTCCGCAGGAGATCACCCGCGCATTTCTCAATCTGATCGCGAACGGCGTCTATGCTGCGACCAAGCGCAAGACCGAGGTTAAAGAGCCCGGTTTTGAGCCAACCCTCCGAGCCACCACGAAGAACCTCGGAAGTACTGTGGAAATTCGCATCCGCGACAACGGTACCGGCATCCCGGTGGAGGTGCGAGAAAAGATGTTCAACCCGTTCTTCACAACGAAGCCAGCTGGGGAAGGAACCGGCCTTGGGCTCTCGATGACGTACGACATCATCGTCAAGCAACACGGCGGCAGAATTGATGTCGCGACCGAACCTGGGCAATTCACAGAATTTACTATCGTCCTGCCAAGGAAGAGCAATTTGTCAGGCGTGGATCGAGGTAAGACGTGAGCATTCTGGTTCTTGTGGTAGACGACGAGCCTGACGTCGAAGCACTGTTCCGCCAGCAATTCCGGCGCGACCTGCGTGCGCAGCGCTTCGTTATGAACTTCGCCAGTTCAGCGGCGGATGCTCTATCGCGCATCGCAGACCCCATCGAGGAGACCCTGATATTGATCCTCTCGGACATCAATATGCCCGGCATGACCGGGCTTGAGATGCTGCCAAAAGTCAGGGAAATGCGACCCGACGTTCCCATCATCATGATCACCGCCTACGGCGATCCCGAAACCAGGCGGAAGGCGATGGAAGGCGGCGCGACGGGGCTGCTGACTAAGCCCATCGACTTCACCTTGCTTCGCGAAGAGATCGACAGGCGGCTGAGCTAGGCCGGCTGACGGGTCTCTGGTTCGCGACTTCCGGTATTGATGGGCCGCGATCCGTAGACGAATTAGCCTCCATGACAGAGAGCAATCCAGACGGACTCTATCGTGTGCTGCGCGCGCTCGCGTCGGTGGGCGTGTTCAAGGAGGAAACTGGCAAGAAATTTGCGCTGACGCCCATGGCGGAATGCCTGCGAACGGACTCTCCAACACCGGTGACCGGTTGGGCGTTGCATTCAGGCAGCGACTACATCTGGAGCGCTTGGGGGAGCTTGCTGCACAGCGCGCGTACTGGAGAGAATGCCTTTCAGAGCGCGAACGGTAAGAGCATTTGGGACTATCGGCGTGAACACCCCGAGAAGGCCGCGATGTTCAATCGCGCTATGACCGAGGTCTCGCGCGGCAGCGCCGAGGCTATTGTCAAAACTTATGATTTTTCCCGGTTCAAGCATGTCGTCGATGTTGGCGGAGGCCAAGGCTTGATGCTGGCGACAATCTTGGCGGCACATCCTGGCATGCGCGGCACGCTCTTTGATCAACCCGATGTCGTGTCCGGCAGCAAGGCGGTGTTCCAACGCTTCGGGGTTGCAGATCGTTGCAGCTTCATCGGCGGCAGCTTCTTCGAGACCGTCCCTGAAGGCGGTGACGCCTATATCATGCGAGCAGTCATTCACGATTGGGAGGACGCCGAGTTGATCGCAATCTTGAAGGTTTGCCGCCGCGGGATGCCAGCTTCGGCGAAGCTACTGTTGATCGAAATGTTGGTCGGTCCGCCAAACGCAATGCCCCGCTCGAAATTTATGGATCTGAATATGCTGGTTCTCCCGGGCGGCAGGGAGCGAACGAGCGATGAGTTCGCGGCGCTGCTTAAAAAATCCGGGTTCAAGTTGTCGCGCGTCGTTCCAGCGGGGCGAGGTGCCGTGATCGAAGCGCAACCTATCTGACGATTTCTCGAAGGCCGCGCAGGCCTTGTCCGGTTATGGCACAAACCGCCAGTCGGAGGATGGGCAGAGCATTTCCGCTCTGCCCGGGTATTTCAGACATCAACTTGTTCCGCTATTGCCAGAGCGTCATCGACCTCGATACCGAGATATCTGACCGTACTTTCGATCTTGGTGTGCCCGAGCAAGAGTTGGACGGCCCGAAGATTGCCGGTGCGGCGATAGATCAGTGTCGCCTTTGTACGTCGCAGTGAATGCGTCCCGAACAGCCTTGGGTCCAGTCCAACGCTGCCTATCCACTCGGAAACGAGCCGCGCATATTGTCGCGTTGTCATGTTGCGGTTGGGACCGCGACGGCCGGTGAACAAGAACTCGCCGGGCCGTTTGCCCGTAATCTTTAGGTAGTCATCGACCGCCTGGCGCGTCTGTTCGCTCAATTCAAATCTGACGGGTCGCCCAGTTTTCTTTTGTCGGACGGTTGCGCGATCGGCCGTGTATCCGCCTGCGGCGACATCCTCGACTCGAATGGCGACGACATCACAGCCGCGAAGCTTGCTGTCGATTGCCAAATTGAACATGGCCAAGTCGCGGGGGCGACCTTCGATCTGGAGTTTCGTCCGGATTGACCAGACATGTTTGGGTCGCAGCGGCGGCTTTGCCCCCGTGAGCTTGCCTTTGTTCCATGGCACTCGCTTTGGCGCGGGGGTCGCATTCACTTGATCCTGCATGGCTATACTCCTCGGCTCGATTACTAAGGCGAGAAGCATGTGCCACCGGATTTGGCTTTGGAATCAGGTCGGTTTTCGGGCCAAAGCGGACTTGGCCTCCGGTCCGGGCGGCAAATGACATGTAGCGATTGACCCATAAGAGACATGCAGCGAGCCGCTCTTTCAGTCACCTCGTCGGCGCGGGCAACCGCGTTGATCACTCCGGCAGTCCGGCTTTTGGGAGGGCCTCCTGGTATTTTTGGAGCCACATAAGATAACGCGGACTAAACGTTACGCCTTGCCATTGAGCTTTCCATTGAGTGATGGTCCGGATAGGCGCATTGTCGCTCGCCAAATAGCGCTGCATTGTTGCGCGCGCATCGGCCTCTTGACCCGCCAGGGCAAGCAGCGCAGACCGCATAAGTACTATGCGCGGCACCCCGGGAGCAGCAGCTTCAGCCCGCCCAATCCATGCAAGCGCCTCCTCATCGTCCTGCAACATGCTGAAGGCGATGGCCTTGGCGTGATACAATGTTGGCAATGCGGGGTCGCGCGGACCGAGCCGCATCGCCTCGTCGGCATAGGCAATGGCCTGTTCCGGCTCACCGGCATAACTGTAGGCCAAAGCCAAACCGGGCTGAATGCTGCTGGGAGCTAACATCAGGGCGCGCCGATAAGAATCAATCGCCTCCCGATAGCGCCCCCCTAACAGTAGAACATCGCCTTTGGCCGTCTTAGCCTGGGAGTTATCCGGATCGATCTTCATGGCTAAGGAGACAAGTTCGTCCGCACGGCGAAGATCAGCTTGACGATCGGGACTCGCAAAATAGGCAACGCGAATGATGAACTTGAATGACAGGAGGGACAGTGCGCGAATATTCTCAGGGTCGATCTGCAACGCTTGCTCGCACAGGCTGTAGGCGGAATCGCGTTCCGGCGTCCATTGCGTGCGAATTGCGGCCGCCCAGCAGCGCCAAGCAAGGTCTTCCGCATTGGGATTGACAGCGCGAGTTTGTGCTGAGCGGGCTCTTTCTGCAATAAGCTTCAAACCGATCCCGTGCGCGATGCGCGCAATAATGGCGTCTTGCATGTGCAAGAGGTCGGACCGGTTCTCGTCAAACTGGTCGGCCCAGAGATGCGCATCGCTCTCGGTATCGATGAGCTGGGCGTGCACGCGCAGCCGGTCGCCACTCGGCTGCACGCTGCCTTCTAGCACATAGCGCACACCTAGATCCTTGCCGATCTGCCGCACGTCGATTGGCTTGCCCTTGTAAGTGAATGCGGTCGAGCGGGAGATGACGAAACTGTCTCGAGAACGCGAGAACGCGGTGGTCAGTTCGTCGCTGATGACGTCTGCCAGATAATCCTGGCTTGCATCGCCGGATAGGTTGGCAAAGGGCAGCACGACGATGGAGAAACGCTCGGAGGGCTTTTCCAGCTGGTCCGGCATCTGTGAAACGACGGGCGCTCGGCCGAGGTGGAAGTACAATGCTGCGCCACCAGCGCCGGCGATCAGCAAGACTGCCGCTCCGATCGCCGTGACACGCGCGCTCCACCAGTCGCGACGCATCGCCGGCGCCGCATCGTGCCGCGGCCAGATTGGCTTGGCGGGCCGCGTATCATCAAGAGCCACTCGGAAGACCCGCACTGGCCGTGCGATGTTCTTGAGTTGCTGTTCGCCTGCATCCTCGAAGGTGACATCGAACTTGCCCCGAACCTGCCGGTGCGCGTCATCGGAGATGCAAATGCCCCCGGGCCTCGCCAATCCCTCCAGACGCGCTGCTACATTCACGCCGTCGCCGAAAATGTCACCTCGATCGATGATGATGTCGCCGACATTGATGCCAATCCGGAACTCGATGCGCTTCTCATCTGGCACCTCGGCATTGCGCTCGGCCATCCCGCGTTGGACATCAAGAGCGCAGCGTACTGCCTCCACTACGCTGCTAAACTCAGCCAGCAGCCCATCGCCGGTGTTCTTGACAACACGGCCGCCGTGTTCGGCGATCTTGGGATCGACGAGGGTGCATAGATGGTCCTGGAGCTGGACGTGCGTCCCCTCTTCGTCCAGGCCAGTTAATCGGCTGTAGCCAGCCACATCGGCGGCCAAAATGGCGGTAAGCCGACGCTCGACGCGCTTGCTGGCCAAGGCACGCCTCCAAGATAGGTCGGAGACAGTTTACGCCTCCCGGTTCCGAGAGCCAAGTGATGAGAGATGGTGTTTGGCACCCACTGAGCCCAGCGGCACCCTCCGTGGCTGATCATGTCCGGATGTGGCAGTGCGCCCCGAAGGCGCGGATCACTAGTGGAGGAAGATTCCACCCAGGGAGTTGTCGATTGATCTGGTAGCTGACGAGCGGTTCGGCCGGGTAACCGGCAGGGCTGGAGCCTCGTGACAAAGGCCGCTTTTAGGCGGTTGAGCAATCCGGCGGGCCGTAACGTGAGTGAAGCCTGAGCAGGCCTCGAAAGTGACAATGCGGATGCCGACCCTCCTGCCATTTGGGGAAGGCTGTATGAGCGGGGAAGCAATCGACACGCGCACCCGCTCGATCCGCCGGGGTAGTGGGCACGGCACGTCGGAAAGGTGATGCGGGTAATCGGGGGAGACCCGTCAAGGGCGAGGGTAGCGGCCTCAACGTCGCGAAAGGCGGCGGCCATGGCGGGAGTCGGACGGGGTCATAGGAGCGTTGAGGCCGGGTAATGCCGGCGGAGCAAAGGACCCTGACTTCTGGTGCGTTTTTCGAAGATGGCGAGGTGAAGGTGATTGGCGATGAGCCTGGCAACACCGACAACGATCCGGACCCTTCAGAGAAAGCTATACCGCAAGGCGAAGGCGGAGCCTGCCTTCCGTTTCTACCTGCTCTACGACAAGATTTACCGCGCGGACATCCTGCGTCATGCCTACGCGCTGGCCCGAGCAAATGCGGGCGCGCCGGGTACGGACGGAATGACCTTTGCGGCGGTCGAAGCGTCGGGCCTGGAGAGGTGGCTGGCGGGCCTGCGCGAGGAACTGGTTTCGAAGACGTACCGGCCCGATCCGGTGCGGCGGGTATCCATACCGAAGCCGGACGGAGGCGAGCGACCGCTCGGCATTCCGACGATCCGGGATCGGGTGGTCCAGACCGCCGCCAAGCTCGTGCTGGAACCGATCTTCGAGGCGGACTTCGAGGACAATGCCTACGGCTACCGCCCCGTTCGCGGAGCGGTGGACGCGGTCAAGGAAGTGCACCGGCTGATCTGCCGGGGCCATACCGACGTGGTCGACGCCGACTTATCCCGCTACTTCGATTCGATTCCACACGGCGAACTTCTGAAATCAGTAGCTCGTCGTATCGTGGACCGGCACGTGCTCCGGCTGATCAAGCTGTGGCTGAAAGCGCCGATCGAGGAACGGGATGATGGCGACGGGACTCGGCGCATCGGTGGGGGCAAGAGCAACGCGCGCGGCACGCCACAGGGCGGCGTCGTGAGCCCACTGCTGGCCAACATCTACATGAATCGGTTCCTGAAGTATTGGCGGCTGACCGGGCGCGGGGAGGCGTTCCGGGCACACGTCATCGCGTATGCCGACGACTTCGTCATCCTCAGTCGCGGATGTGCGGCCGAGGCCCTGGCGTGGACGAAGGCGGTGATGACGCGGCTCGGGCTGACACTCAACGAGGCCAAGACCTCGTTGAAGAATGCTCGGCAAGAACGCTTCGACTTCCTCGGCTACTCGTTCGGACCTCACCGTTACAAAGCGAACGGTCATTGGTATCTGAGCGCGAGCCCGTCCAAGAAGAGCGTGCAACGGCTCAAGACGAAGGTTGGCAATCTGCTGGTGCCTGGCAACAACGATCCATGGCCCGAAGTGCGCGACACGCTGAACGGCTCTCTGCTTGGCTGGTCGAACTACTTCTGCCATGGGACGCGCCGGTCGGCATTCCGCGGCATTGACCGATACGTTTATGAGCGCGTACGCGACTTCCTCGCCAGACGGCACAAAGTGGCAGGACGTGGCACACACCGGTTCTCTCTCGACGTTGTCTATGGACAACACGGTCTGCTGCGTCTCGAACGCCTACCCCTAACGGCCCCGCTGTGTGCCTCACGGTGAAACCAGTCGGAGAGCCGGATGCCTTAATCGGGCACGTCCGGTTCGATGAGCGGGGATGGGAAACGGAGCGTTGCCGAATGGCCCAAGCTACCGCGCCCATCCTCGACTCTACCGAACCGGACCAACCGGGCCGGTCTGACGATGTCCGTTGTTCGGGGTAGACCGGAGTGCGCCGGGAGACCGGCAAGGAGTAGATGGTGCAAGTCCATCACGATGAAGGAGTAGCGAACCGCATCGACCCCGAGTTCATGCGCAGACGCCCGCGAGGGCGTCGGCGAAGCGTTGACAGGGGAGCGCATAGGCCAGCCATTGAGCCGCGATAGTACCCTCATCCTGGGTGCCGACGTCGTTCCGGTGACGGAAGGCAACACGGATGGGCGCGATAGTGCGAGCGCCCAGACGACCCGGCGTGGTCTTAGACACTGGCATGTGCGGACGCTCTTTGCTCGGGAACCGGGAGATCTCATGGTCGGCCAGCGCCACATGCGTTTAGCGCTGGTCCGTGTCGGGAAGGCGAGGAGCCGTAGCCGATGATGTACGATCGTGAGAAGTCTGACCCCGCCATAGTAGCTGTGAAGCCGACGAACAAGGCCGGGCAACCGGCTGCGGAGTTGGTGGAGCCAAGGGCGGGGGCCGAGGGGAATGTGAGTCAGCAAAGCACGGGCCGGGCACAGTACCGGGGAACCGTGTCACAGGCGCTGAAGCGCATACGGAATTTCGTGAGAATATCACGACGCGCCGTTACACACCCAAGGTGGGAGCCGTATGCCCGAATTGGGCTCGTACGGATCTGTGCGGGGGGCGCGAGGTAACTCGCGTCCCTACCGCGAAAAACATCTGCTCGCGCTGAGTATTTCGCAGTTTGACCCAAGCCGGACAATCGTTGCAAGCGCCGTGGTTGAAAAGCTGCTATACTTTTGGCTGCTGGTAGTCCGTATAGGTGGTCAAATGAGGCGATTTACCCTCGCGTCGCCGGTCCTCACGGTTTGACTGTTCGTCTTTGTTTCAACGACAACCACCCATGCCGCACAGAGGGTAGCTCGCATGGGAGTGCTATGCGTGACTACATGCACAACGGCCAACATGAATGCGTTTTGGGAGGAGCTTGGCACGCTCGGCTGGGCGGAAGGTGCCAACATCGTCACCGACCGCAAGGAAGCAGGTGGGCGCCTCGACCAGCTCTCGGCTTTGGCCTCCGAACTGGTGCAATCGAAGCCCGATCTTATTGTCGCGATTGCTCCGCAGGCGGCGCGCGCTGCCGCGAATGCGACTTCGGAGATACCGATCGTGTTCGCGGCGGTGGCCGATCCCGTCGGCATGGGGCTTGCCTCGAATATTGCCCATCCGGATCGAAACATAACGGGTGCTGCGTCATTCGCTCCGGGCAGTTTCAACGCCAAGGCATTCGGAATGCTTCGGGAGCTGTTGCCGCAGGCGAAGCGGCTGGCAGCGTTTATCAATTCAACGAATGAAACCCACCGGCTGCTGTTTATGAAGGAAGCGCCGCCTGCAGCCGCCAAGCTAGGCTTTCAGCTCGACATTTCCGATCTGCACGATCCCGAGGAATTGCCCGGCGCGGTCGCTGCCGCAAAAGCCCGAGGTGCCGACGTGTTGTACGTCGTGCCTGATGCCATCTTCTCCGGTAACCGTATCCCCGATCTTGCTGCAATGGCAGGTTTGCCGTCGATGTCGCTTGAGCCTCGCTTTGCGCAATTGGGTGGCTTGATCTCCTATGGACCGGACTACCTGGCAGTTTCCCGGCTTGGAGCCCATTATGTCGATCGAATTTTGAAAGGCGCCAGACCGGCCGACCTGCCCATCGAGCAATCCGACAAGTACACGCTCATCATCAATCTCAAGACCGCAAGATCGCTCGGTGTGGAATTTCCCGCGTCCCTTCTCGCCCGTGCAGACGAGGCGATCGAATAAGCTCTTCCTTGTTGCGGTGCATGAGTCCGAAAATGGCAGTGCGCCCCGAAGGCGCGGATCACTAGTGGAGGAAGATTCCACCCAGGGAGTTGTCGATTGATCTGGTAGCTGACGAGCGGTTCGGCCGGGTAACCGGCAGGGCTGGAGCCTCGTGACAAAGGCCGCTTTTAGGCGGTTGAGCAATCCGGCGGGCCGTAACGTGAGTGAAGCCTGAGCAGGCCTCGAAAGTGACAATGCGGATGCCGACCCTCCTGCCATTTGGGGAAGGCTGTATGAGCGGGGAAGCAATCGACACGCGCACCCGCTCGATCCGCCGGGGTAGTGGGCACGGCACGTCGGAAAGGTGATGCGGGTAATCGGGGGAGACCCGTCAAGGGCGAGGGTAGCGGCCTCAACGTCGCGAAAGGCGGCGGCCATGGCGGGAGTCGGACGGGGTCATAGGAGCGTTGAGGCCGGGTAATGCCGGCGGAGCAAAGGACCCTGACTTCTGGTGCGTTTTTCGAAGATGGCGAGGTGAAGGTGATTGGCGATGAGCCTGGCAACACCGACAACGATCCGGACCCTTCAGAGAAAGCTATACCGCAAGGCGAAGGCGGAGCCTGCCTTCCGTTTCTACCTGCTCTACGACAAGATTTACCGCGCGGACATCCTGCGTCATGCCTACGCGCTGGCCCGAGCAAATGCGGGCGCGCCGGGTACGGACGGAATGACCTTTGCGGCGGTCGAAGCGTCGGGCCTGGAGAGGTGGCTGGCGGGCCTGCGCGAGGAACTGGTTTCGAAGACGTACCGGCCCGATCCGGTGCGGCGGGTATCCATACCGAAGCCGGACGGAGGCGAGCGACCGCTCGGCATTCCGACGATCCGGGATCGGGTGGTCCAGACCGCCGCCAAGCTCGTGCTGGAACCGATCTTCGAGGCGGACTTCGAGGACAATGCCTACGGCTACCGCCCCGTTCGCGGAGCGGTGGACGCGGTCAAGGAAGTGCACCGGCTGATCTGCCGGGGCCATACCGACGTGGTCGACGCCGACTTATCCCGCTACTTCGATTCGATTCCACACGGCGAACTTCTGAAATCAGTAGCTCGTCGTATCGTGGACCGGCACGTGCTCCGGCTGATCAAGCTGTGGCTGAAAGCGCCGATCGAGGAACGGGATGATGGCGACGGGACTCGGCGCATCGGTGGGGGCAAGAGCAACGCGCGCGGCACGCCACAGGGCGGCGTCGTGAGCCCACTGCTGGCCAACATCTACATGAATCGGTTCCTGAAGTATTGGCGGCTGACCGGGCGCGGGGAGGCGTTCCGGGCACACGTCATCGCGTATGCCGACGACTTCGTCATCCTCAGTCGCGGATGTGCGGCCGAGGCCCTGGCGTGGACGAAGGCGGTGATGACGCGGCTCGGGCTGACACTCAACGAGGCCAAGACCTCGTTGAAGAATGCTCGGCAAGAACGCTTCGACTTCCTCGGCTACTCGTTCGGACCTCACCGTTACAAAGCGAACGGTCATTGGTATCTGAGCGCGAGCCCGTCCAAGAAGAGCGTGCAACGGCTCAAGACGAAGGTTGGCAATCTGCTGGTGCCTGGCAACAACGATCCATGGCCCGAAGTGCGCGACACGCTGAACGGCTCTCTGCTTGGCTGGTCGAACTACTTCTGCCATGGGACGCGCCGGTCGGCATTCCGCGGCATTGACCGATACGTTTATGAGCGCGTACGCGACTTCCTCGCCAGACGGCACAAAGTGGCAGGACGTGGCACACACCGGTTCTCTCTCGACGTTGTCTATGGACAACACGGTCTGCTGCGTCTCGAACGCCTACCCCTAACGGCCCCGCTGTGTGCCTCACGGTGAAACCAGTCGGAGAGCCGGATGCCTTAATCGGGCACGTCCGGTTCGATGAGCGGGGATGGGAAACGGAGCGTTGCCGAATGGCCCAAGCTACCGCGCCCATCCTCGACTCTACCAAATGCGAAGTGCCGACGGCATCACGCAATGTCGGGTGTTGGTGGCAAAGCGGAAGCCATTTTTTCTTGACGAGCATTTCGCCTTTTGACCCAAATGCGACTTGAGCCCTATGTGGGGGCCAGTTCCTTACCGAGCCTCTTTTGAACTTACTACTATATTCATAGTTGACACTTAACAGGGAACGCGACATTATCTACTATGGATCTAGTAGGAGCGATGGGATGGACGTCCAGTTCACGGATCGAGAAATCGACGTCATGGAGGTGCTTTGGGAGCGCGGGCCGTCCCTTGTCGCGGAAGTTCGAGAGGCACTCAGAGACGAACTGGCGTACACCACCGTGCTAACTATCCTACGGACGCTCGAAGGCAAGGGATATGTGAGCCGCGCGCCGGAGGGCCGTGGCCATCGATATTTCGCCGCCGTAAAGCAAACGGCCGCGCAAAAAAGTGCCCTACAGCACCTGACACGCAAGCTCTTCAAGGGATCGGCCGAATTGCTCTTCGTCCATCTGGTTTCGGATCAGAGGCTCAGTGAAAAGCAGATCCTAAACATGCGCAAGCTTCTGGAAAGCAAGTCGGACACGAAGGAGACTTAAATGTTGTCCTGGATGTTTTATTCCATCGTCGTGAGCTTGCTGATGGGCTTGGCCGCCCTCGCGCTTGAGCGGTCGGCGCAGATTCGACAAAGGCCGGCGCGTTGGCTGTGGGGTACGTGTATGGTTGCTTCTCTCGCGATCCTCTTCATCCCTTCTAAGGTGTCGGTGCAGATCCCGGAAACGACGCATGCCGACCGGGCGACATCTTCCGAAATACTCACGCCCCCGCAAACGACAGCAATCGAAACGTCGCGGTTCACGTTGCCGATCATTGGCACCGATCAAACCCCGTTGTCCAATAGAGTGTCCACGCTGCTGGACTGGACCTGGCGTATGGCCTCCATGGCTCTCGCCCTGGTTATCCTCGCCAGTGGCGCCCATTTGTCGTGGAGACGACGTCGCTGGGACCGCGGTCATATGGCCGGGACGGCCGTCTACATATCGGAGGATTGCGGTCCCGCCGTTGTCGGCTTTTTACGTCCACATATTGTCGTGCCGCGTTGGCTGACAAAATTATCTCCCGACAAGCAAGAATTGGTGATCGCGCATGAACGGTCCCATCTCGGCGCGTACGACACCCAACTGCTGACAATCGCCGTCTGCCTTCTCGCCTGCATGCCTTGGAACCTAGTACTCTGGTGGCAACTGCGGCGGCTCCGTTTGGCCATTGAAATCGATTGTGATGCCCGGGTCCTGAGCCTCGGCTACCCTGTTGCACGGTATAGCGAGACCCTGATCGCCGTCGGTGAGAGGCAGTCTGCAAGTTACGCCATGACAATGGCCAGGTACGGATCGAAATCATTCCTGGAGCAAAGGATCCACAATATGCTGCGAAAGAAAACCAGACTCGCCCGGGTGTGGGCGCTGGCCTTGGCCTTCCTCGGCGTCGGCCTCGCTGTTTGTGCGGCCGAAGTCGCTCCCCCTAAGGTCGACTTCGTCGGCCAGACTTCGTCTCAGGAAATATCCGTAGATCCCCAATTGCTCCAAGGCAATGGACAGCCGGACGTCCGGGCCTTGCGCAGCCAAATTCTCCACATGCAGGCTGAGGGCATCGCCGATAAGCTTACTCAGTTCATTAAGGAGAGTCAGAACCAAGTCGCCTGGACCACGCAGCTGCCGCCGGCGTTAGGTTCCATCGATCAGCGTCGGTTCGACGCGCTGCGGCTTCTGCGCCAGGTTCCTGCTATCACCGAGCTGTCGCAACTCGATGCCGAAGGCAAGGAGCTCATCAAGGTATCGCGCCTGGCCATGGACGTGGTTGGCAGCGGCACTGACTACTCCAAGGAAGCGAAGTTCACAGAGACGAAGGCAAAGAAGATCTATTACGGGCCGGTTTACATGCGCCGCGAGTCGGAGCCTTACATGACCTTGGGAATGGCCGGTACGCGGATCGACGCTGGCGTGAGCGTCGTCGAACTGAATCTCAAGCCAATGTGGGACATTGTGCAAAAGACCAAGGTCGGCGATCACGGCGTCGCTTATGTTGTTAACGCCGAGGGTCGTGTCATCGCGCATCCAGATTTTAGCGTGGGAAAGTCTCTGCGGGATGTGTCATCTCTTGCCCAGGTGCAGGAGGCCCGCACGATACCTTCGACAGGGTCGGTCCGCATGGCGCGTGACATGAACGATCAAGAGGTTGTGGCGGCCTACGCGCGCGTCGCGGGACCCGGCTGGCTGGTATTTGTGGAGTTGCCGATCGGGGAGTGGACAAACAATTGAAGGGACCAAGCGCGGCGATCCACCAGCGAACCGCCGATCGGGTACAAACTTCGTTATCAATATCCTATCGTCCCGCCGCGCATTCTTGCTCGCGCCAAAATTGCAGGACCATTCGTTCGCAGTCGGGCTCAAACAACGCGCATGCTTTTGTTGCAAGGCGCATCATTCCAAAATGGACCAGCCGCGTGGGGCTTATTGGATTTAGCGGCCTGCACAAGTCCGACATCCGACAACCCGGAGATACTTCATGCCTCGCCTAACCCTTTCCGAGCAAATCATGTCATTCGTACTCACGGTCCTGCTCGCGACTGCGTCGGCCAATCCTTTGGCAGCTCAGCCATTCAAGGGCTGTCCTTCCGAGGAAATTCTGGCGAGCTGGGAGGATTTTGGCCTTACCGGAAAGCCGGCCCCGGATGTTTGGCGCAGCTGGGTGCGCGACCCCAAAGCGCAGTACATCGAACCCTGGAAGGCATTCGACAATGTCTATTACGTTGGCGTGTGCTGGGTGTCGGCCTGGGCAATCCAGACCAACGATGGCGTGGTACTGATCGATACCTTGCATGAGCCGCATGTCGATCAGCTGATCGCAAATTTCGGCAAGGTCGGCATCAATCTCGCCGACATCAAATATGTGCTGATGACGCACGGCCATTTCGATCATGTCGGCGGTGCGGCCAAGCTCAAGCCACTTTTGAGCAACGCAAAATTTGTTATGACGCAAACCGGCTGGGACGAGGCGATGGAATCGGCGCGGGGCTCGGGGTCGACGCCGTGGCCCTGGTCGATGATCCCGCAGGATGTAGTGGTGAAGGACGGCGACGTCATCCGGCTCGGCGGCAATAGCTTCGGCGTGCTCGAGACTCCCGGCCATACGCCCGGCACCGCGTCCTATACCTTCGACGTCAAGGACGGCGCCAACCCCTACCGGGCCGTCACCGTCGGCGGACTGGGCCTTAATGCCATCAAGAATTCAAAACAGGTCGAGGGCTTCATCGCGAGCATTGACCGGCTCAGTGGACTGGTCAAGCAACCAAACCAGCCGGTCACGGTTCACCTTACAACCCATGCTATTTCAAACGGATTAACGGAAGCTCACGACAGGCTGGCGGCTCGCAAGCCGGGCGAACCCAACCCGCTGGTCGATCCGGACGGGTTCCTCAAACAGCTCGCTGGTATGCGCCGCGGAAGTGAACAGCGGCTCGAGGTTGAACGTAAGGCCGGCCGCTGAGGAACCCAAGCTGCCAACCATCATTTTAGGCGGAAACCAGGCTTCAAGACGCGAGCGAAACAAATCTTTCGCCAGAGCGATGGGGGCGACGGTCTGCGGCAGTGCGTTCGGCGCTGCTGCTGGATCGCTAACAAGGAAGTGCACTAAGCGTCGCACTATCAACGTTGAGCCACGACTTCCGATTTTGGCGTGCGCCGTGCAAAGGCGGCGCTTTCCAGTGGGTGTAAGCCCCACCCGGCAACCGCTCCAGCCGGAAGCAATCGGAGCAGTCATGGAGGTAACGAAGTGGCTGAAGCCTTCGATTAGCGTGTCACGAATTGGTGACAGCGCGAGTGTGCAGGCCGCAACGCGAGTGAACGTCGAGCAAGCCTCGAAAAGGAAGATGTGTAGGCCGACCCGACTGCCATATCGGGGAAGGCTGAAACAGCTGGGCGAGTTGAGCGAAGAGTACGCCCAGTTGCTACACCGGGGTATTGGCGGCGGCATGTACACAAGGAAAGCGTACGCAACACGGGAAGCCCCAAGGCGAGGTCAGCGATGACCAACCGAACGCCCGCGAGGGACAGGTCGGCCGCCATGGGGTGGCGGAGAGGTTCGTACTACCGCTGAGACCGGGTAACTCCGGTGGAGGGAAGGGACCTCAGTTCAAGACAGACGCAGCAAGTAGTGAGGGATTTGGGAGATTGGGTAACCTATCAACTCCGAAAACTGTTCAGAAACTGCAGAAGGCGTTGCACGCGAAAGCGAAGGCAGAACCCGGCTATCGCTTCTACGCGCTGTACGACAAGATCAGCCGCGAGGACATCCTGGCACACGCCTACGCCCAGTGTCGCTCGAACAAGGGCGCACCGGGGGTAGACGGTCGGGACTTCGCGGAAATTGAGACGTATGGCGTCGAGCGGTGGCTGGGTGAACTGGCGCTCGCGCTCCGGGAGGAGAGCTATCGACCGGACCCTATCAGAAGAGTGTTTATACCGAAGGCCAACGGCAAGCTCAGGCCGCTGGGCATCTCGACCGTGCGGGATCGGGTCTGCATGACAGCAGCGATGCTGGTGCTGGAGCCGATCTTCGAAGCCGACCTTCCACCCGAACAGTACGCGTACCGCCCTGGGAGAAATGCCCAACAGGCGGTGATCAAGGTGGACGGGCTGTTGTTCCGAGGTCACCCGGAAGTCGTCGATGCCGACCTCGCGGACTACTTCGGAAGCATTCCGCATACCGAACTTCTAAAGTCGGTAGCGCGCCGGATTGTTGATCGGCGCGTGCTGCATCTGATCAAGATGTGGCTGGAATGCCCCGTAAAAGAAACCGATGATCGAGGAAGGAAGACACGCACGACCGAAGCCCGGGACAACCGGCGCGGCATTCCGCAAGGCTCACCCATCTCACCGTTGCTGGCGAATATATACATGCGCCGGTTCGTACTGGGATGGAAGAAGCTCGGACTGGAGCAACGCCTCGGCAGTCGTATCGTAACCTACGCCGATGATCTTGTGATCCTGTGCAGGATGTC
>CAWHFN010000016.1:0-317420 GCA_963828475.1 uncultured Alphaproteobacteria bacterium | reverse complement strand
ACCACGCTTCGCCCTGACGGGCTACGCGTGGCGCAGCCTCGCGGAGACCTTCAGCTCGAAGCGTGTCCGGCGTAGCTTGAGCGAAGCGAAAGCGTAGACGGACTGTCTCCTCGCGAGTCAGTCTGCCGCCGGCTTCACCCACCACGCCCGGAAATCAAATCGACGAGCTCTCGGGGATTCTTCGGAGGACGGTTGCCTCGCCAGGCCACGTGCTGATCGGGCCGGGCCAAAACCAGCGAACGATCGTATACGCCGGCGCTTTCGCTTGACGTGACGTCGAGCAGCTTGATTGGCACTCGCGCACCAGCCGCTTCCGACATCAGGTCCGAAACATCGATAGCGGTGTCAAAGCGCAGAAGCGTGTAATCCGGACCCAGCGCGTCATAGAGCGAGCGTCCGTCATTCAGCCAGATGTGCGGGACGCGACAACCCGGCACGGTGGATGGCGTGAAGTCCGCCATGCCGTAAGTCGGCGGAGTGCCTTCGTCGTACGCAATGATTGGCGACTTGTCGTAATAGTATCCAAAATTCAGCCCACCGCAGCAGTACTGCTGAACATTCAGATCATAGGCCTTTTTTCCCAGCGCAATCCTTGCTTGCTCACCGGCCGCATCGTCGGCATCGATATTGTCGGGGACTTCGCTTCTCTGACGAGAAAGGGAAAGCGCGTGGTTCATCGCAAATACGGACACCTGCTCGGTGATTGGCAAACGTTCCGCTTCATGCGCGTCGAGGATGCCAGCCGGAGCCCAACCCGATAGATGAGCTGCCAACAGCCAAGCCAGGTTGGCCGCGTCGGCGATGCCGGCATTCATGCCATATCCCGCCATTGGAACCCACAGATGAGCCGCGTCCCCGCAAATGAACACCCGGCGTTCACGAAATTTATCCGCAACCAGCCGGCGGCCGATCCAGTCCTCCTTGCGGAGTATCTCGTATGAAAAATCGGCGCCGACACCAAGGATCTTCCGCAGAGCCCAATCCCGGTCTACCGAGTTCAAACTCGTGTTCATCCGGCTTTAGATAGTTATGCACGAGCCATGTTTCGCGGCCATCTATTGCATAGACGTTGCCGGAGCGGACGGGATTGAGCGAAAACGTTGCCCAGGCCGGCTTTAGACTGCTCATGGAGAGAAGCGAGGGGGCGCGGATATAGGTCGACTGGACGCGCTGAACCTCGGCTGTGCCGGATAGAGTGGCACCCATTGCCCTGCGAATGGTTGATCGCCCGCCATCGCATCCGACGAGGAAGTCGGCGCGTATCGTGATCGTTTGGTTGTTGTCGAGTCGGATGCCTTGCGCGGTTGCGCCGTCAGGCGTTTGTTCAAAAGAGTTGATCTCAACGCGATTGAGCAAAGTGAGGCCGGCGATCGTCTCGGCGTAAGCGGACAATGTCGGTTCAAGGTAGATTTGGTTGATCCGATGCGGGGGCTCGGCTGTCGGCCACCAGGTGTCCGGACCTCCACGGGCCGTGTACCGTTCGCTTCGGCACGGAATAGGGATGCGTGACAGCTCCTTGCCAACAAAGTTGACCCGATACGAAACGTCGTTGGGGTAATCGGCAGGCAGACCGGCCTCCCGGATCGCCTTTGAGACGCCGAGACGCCTGAAAATTTCCATGGAGCGCGCCGAGACGTGGTTGCATTTCACGCTTGGCGGCTCGCCCTTATGGCGCAGCTCGGCAACCACCGTGCGGATTCCCCGCATGGCGAGATCCATCGCAAGCGTCAGTCCGACCGGACCTCCGCCAACGACAAGAACCTCAGTCTCAATCGGATCGGCCATTTTAAATCCTACTGGGCGATCTTGATATTGCCGGCGCGGGCGACCGTCTTCCAGCGTTCGAGATCAGCCGCGATGATGCGCGAAAACTCTTCCGAGGAATTGCCGACCGAATCGATATTGAGCAATTTTAAGCGGGAGACAACGTCAGGCAGCCGCGCAATGCGGATGAATTCAGCCTCCAGCTTGCGGACGATTTCGGGCGGTGTCGCCGCAGGCACGAAAATGCCGCTCCACAGCACCGCTTCGACGTCGGCGCCCGCTTCCTTCATGGTCGGCACATCGGGCAAACTCTCCATCCGCTTCGGCGCCGCTACCGCCAGCGCGCGGGCATTGCCGCCGTTGACCTGGCTGGTCACCGGCCCGGCATCGGCGATGGTCGCGGTCACTTCGCCCGAGATCACCGCGGTAACGAAATCGTTGGCGCCCTTGTAGGGGATCATCTGCATCGGCACGCCGGTCTTCTGCTTGAACAGCTCGGTCGCAAGCTGGAAGGCGGCGGAAGAGCTTGAGTAGTTCGCCTTGTCGGGATTGGCTTTGGCGTAGGCGACGAGATCAGCCAGCGACTTGAATGGCGATTTCGCGTTGACGATCAGGATCAGCGGAAACGATCCGAGCTCGGATACCGGCTTGAAGTCCCGCACCGTGTCGTAACTCAGCTTCTCGTAGACGGCCGGATTGATCACCATGGCGCCGCTGGCGCCGACCAGCAGCGTGTAACCGTCGGGCGCCGACCGCGCGACGTATTCGGTGGCGAGGATCGCGCCTGCACCGGGCTTGTTCTCGATGATCACCGGCTGGCCGAGGCTTTCCGACAATTTTTGTCCGAAGACGCGCGCGATGATGTCGTTGCCGCCGCCCGGCGTAAATCCGACGACGATGTGTATAGCCCGGGTCGGATATTGGCCCTGGGCGAGTGCGGGCGCGCGATCGAACAAGCCCAAACAGAGGGCAGCGAGCGCCACGCGGCAAAGGATCTTCATTTTGTTTCCTCCTGGGCAATTATTTCGTTAGTGCTCTTGGCGGCACGGCGAACACAATTTGGGTCACTAGAGCGGTGTGATCTGGACATGCAGCACGGCAGCGATCCCGCCGTCGACCGCGGCGAGGCAGCGATCGACGGCCGCGGCGAGTTCATCCGGCTCGCTGGCGAATTCAGCGTGCGCGCCGAACGCGCGGCCGACATCGGAAAAGCTGCGCCGCTCGCCCTGCCGGCCTGAGCGCAGTTGCGATTGAAACGAATTGGTCTCCGCAGCCACGCCCTTCGGATAAACCCGCTGCACCGACGACTTGACCGCCTGCCAGCCGCCATTGTCGAGCACCACAGTCAGAATCGGAATTTGATATTGCTGGGCGACGGCGAATACCGAGTCCGGCGAGGAAAAATGAAAGCCGCCATCGCCGATGATCTGCACGATGCGCCGCTCCGGCTGCGCCAGCTTCAGACCCAGCGCCATGCCGCCGCTGAAGCCGAGCCCGCCGCCGGCGAGGCCGACATAGCTTCCTGGCCGCGTGCGGCGGATATGCTCCTGCACCAGCGGCGCATTGCGGATCGCTTCGTTGACGACGATATCGTCCTGCGCCAGCGCGCGGTTCAGGGTCGCGAATAAATATGGCGCGCTGATCGCGCCTTGCGTGCCCTTGTTTGCGGCAGCGGCTTCGCGCCGCTTGTCCGCGGCCTCGCGGGCACTGCTCCAGCCGGCAATGCGCTCGATGACGCGTCTGCGATAGTCGTCGTCCGCGCGCGCCGCGACCACTTCGAGCACCTGCCGCAGCACCGTCGCGCAGTCGCCCTGCACCCTGATGTCGGTCGGGAATCCCCACATCGGGAAATCCGACTTCAACGGATCGATGTCGATCTGGATCCAGTCGATCGCTTCGACGCGCTTGGCATATTGCGGCACAAAGGGCACGTCGGTATCGAGCAGCAGCCCGACGTCGGCCTGTTCGAGCAGAGGCATCGGATCGAAACCGGCAAAGCAGGGCGAATCCTGCGAAACATTGAGGTCGATCGAATTGAACTCGGCGATCCGGATGCCGCAGGCAAGTGCGAGGCGCTCCAGCGCCGAGACCGCGTCGGCATTGCGCCCGAGATAGGCCGTCAGCGCGATCGGATTTTCCGCGGCCATCAAGCGCGTGGCGATGGCGTCTACGCGGGCGGGATCGATGCCGCCCGCCGCCACGCCGCCATAGCGCGCCGGATTGTAAGCCGGCATCTGCGCTTCGTCCCATTCCTCGGCCAGCGTTTCGCGCGGCAGCATCATGTAGACCGGCCCGGGTGGATCGCTGTGCATGAAGGCGCCGGCGCGGGCGAGCGCTTCCTTCACGACGACGCCGGATGGCAGCGAATACTCCCATTTGACATAGGGCCGCACGATGCTGGCGATGTCGAAGGGATCCTGCACGAAGTGTACATAGGTGTCGCGCGATCCGGTCAATTCGCCATGCAGCGTGAAGGGGGCGCGTCCCGCGAACAGCATCACCGGCAACCGATACCGGAACAGGTTCTGGATCGCCATGCAGGCGTTCGCCGTTCCGGCGTCGACATGCACGAACACCGCCTGTCCCTTGCCGGTCGCCAGGGCGTAGCCGCCGGCCATGTGAACGGCCACGATCTCGTGCGGGCAGAGGATGACTTCGGGATGCTTGCGGCCTTCGCGGTCCCAGCGTGCGATCTCCTCGATCAGCGAGACATGATCGGTGCCGAGATTGGCGAAGATATAGTCGACGCCGAGGTCGACGAGACCTTCGAGGAAATAATGCGCGGCACTGTGGCGGCTCATAGCCAATTCCTTATGTTTCCTTGCCGGCCTTCGGCCCGTTCTTGTTCGACGACAGTGTTGGCGTGGTCCGTCAGGGCTGGCCGCCGACGACGCGGCGGATGATGCCGGCGGCGTCGGTTACATCGCCGTCCGAATCCCAGGCGACAAATTGATCCGGCCGTACCAGCACGAGCGCCGCCTCGTAGAACTCGCGCGCTTGCGCGCTGTCGTCCCTGACCAGCTTCAATGGTACGCCGCTGGCCTCGGCGGCGCGCCTGATCGAGGCGGTGGCGGCATCCGGTGCGCCGAAATCGAGCAGGGTAAATCCTTCGCCCAGTTCCTCGAAGACATTGCGGCCTGACGCAAGCTGGCGCGGCGCCAGATGATGACCGGCGCGCGCCGCGAATTGATGCGACCCGATCGCGCTGCAGGCGGCGCCAGGCGGGCCTGCGACGATCGAGGAGCCCTCGTAATTCGGCTCGAACGAATTCACTTCCGAACGCGCACCGGATGATCGCGCCTGCCATTCGGCTTCGAACGCAGCCTTGTCGGTCGCGGGATCGAATTTGGCCAAAAATTTCCGGTCGCTTTCGATCGCCTTCTCGATGAAATCCCGCGCGGTCGAGGCGAACACCGGGCACCGTTCCTCGCCGTAGGTATCCAGCAGGTGCGCTCCGGCCCAGCCTTGCAGCGCCGCTGCAAGTTTCCAGCCGAGATTGGCGGCGTCTTCGAGGCCGGTGTTGATGCCGTAACCGCCATAGGGCGGGTGGCTGTGCGCGGCATCACCGGCGATGAAGACGCGGCCCGTGCGGTATTGGTCGGCGATCGCAACGCGCAGGTCCCAGAAACCGATGTGCTCGAATTCGACGTCGAATTCTTCGCCAACCGCCTCATGCAGGAGGCCGCGGAAATCGAAATTGTCTTTTGTCGTGCCGAGCGGCACCGGCGCGTGAAAGAACCAGGTGGTGCCGAGATCGACGCGGCCGAAGAACTTCCAGTAACCCCCGAGGTCGGGATGCAGCACATTATAGAAGGACTTGTTGGGAAAGCGCTCCAGCAGCCGGTGCAGGCCGGTCGAGCGGAACACCAGCAGCACCATCAGCCGGTCGTGGTCGGTCAGGGTCTGAGTAATGCCGGCAGCCTCGCGCACCAGCGAGCGGCTGCCGTCGCAGCCGACCACATAGTCCGCCCGCAGCACGCGCTGCCGATCGCTGTTGCGCTCGGCAATCGTCACCTGCACGCCATCGGCGTCCTGCGCGATGCCGGACGCGCTCCAGCCATAAACTGTTTTGACGTTTTGCAACTGACTCAAACGGTGCCGCAGCACGGCCTCGGTGGCGTATTGCGGCAGCCGTTCGTTGTCGGTGAAGTAATAGGGCCGCACCAGTTCGCGCTGCAGCCAGTCATACCGGTAGCCGCTCAGCAGCGTGCCATAGGACGTCATGCCGCCGATGCCGTAGTTGGGCGGAATTGTCCGCGCCGCGCGAAGCTCCGCCTCCGCTCCCCAGAAGTAAAAGTGCTCGAGCGTGCGCTGGGTCAGGTTTTGACCCTTCGGGATCGGCTGCGGGCTGATGTAGCGCTCGACCAGAACGCAGTCGGCGCCGCGCTGGCCAAGGTCGATCGCAAGACCAAGACCTACCGGCCCGCCTCCGACAATGACGACTTGCGTGGCTGTTTCGGCGGGCATGTCCATTTTGGCTTCTTGCGATTGGCTGATTGGCGCGCGGGCGGCGAAAATGAGAACAGGTCCCGCCTCGAGTCAAGAAAAATCTCACAATATAAGATTTGGCTCAGGGTTTGCCGTTCGCCTGATCGGCCGAAATCTGCGCCGCCACGCGCCGGACCGCGGCCCCGATCTGATCGATCTGCGCGCCCGTCACCAGATTGCCGGCAATGGTGACGCAGACGCTGGCGATCGGATAATCGCGGTCGTCGACAACGGGTGCCGCGATGCCGACGGCGCCGGGCGTGACCTCGCCATAGGCGACGCAAAAGCCGGCCTTGCGGACCTTCCTCAGGCTTTTCAGGACATCATCGGCGGTGTCGCCGAGGCCAACCGCGCGCAGGTCGGCGAGATTACGCTCGATCAGCGGCAGCAGGCGCGGCCGCGGCAGTAGTGCCAGGATCGAGCGCGCGATCGCGCCGCGCCCGAGCGGCATCGGCCGGCCACGCGGATAGGAACTGATCGGGTTCCTAGTGGAGGATTCCGAGGCCACGCAAAGAATCTTGTTGCCGTACCAGCGCAAGACCATGGCGGTGCAGGAATAGTCGGTCGTCAGCTGCTTCAGGTAAGGCACGCCGAGCAGCACCAGCGGGTCGGAGCGGCGCGTCAGATAATCCATCTCGACGACCTTCGGCCCCAGCGTGAAGCCGGAGTTTCGGGTCGACATCAGGAAGCCGGCGTCTTTGAGGATCTTCAGATAGCGGTAGAGCGTCGGCCGGCTGTAGCCGAGCTCGTGCATCAGATCCTCGGGCGTCCATTCCAGCCGCTCCTCGGAAAACACTTCGAGGACCGCAAGCACCCGTTCCAGGCTGTTCTTCGGCTTCATGCCTCACGCCGCATGGTCTGACTTCGCTCCGGTTTGGCGCGCGGCGGCGTTCGCCTGGTCAGGGCAGCAGATAGTTTTCCCGATCCGGCAGAATCAACCTTGAACTGGCGCGCGATAGCCGCATAATACATCATAATCTCACATTAAGAGATTTTAACAAGAAAAAGTCCGCGGGCCAACCTGCTGGCGGGACAAATCACAGGAGGAAAGCGTGGCGATCAATTCCGCAAGCGGCATGCATTCGCGCCGTACGGTGCTGGGGATTCTCGCCGCAGCCTTTGCCCCCATGATGCCCGGCCTGGCTCAGCGGGCAGTCGCAGCAACCGATCCGGCTCAACGTCCCCTTTTCGCCGGGCACGGGGCCTGACCTGCTTGCGCGCATTCTCAGCGAGGAACTGCGGCAGCGCTGGAATCATCCGGTCATCGTTGAAAACAAGCCCGGCGCCAGCGGCAACATCGGCACGCAGGCCGCAGCGCGCACTGCGCCTGACGGCCAGAACCTGCTGGTGACGGTCAACACGTTCGTGATGAATGCGAGCCTTTATCCGACGATACCTTACGATCCGGAGAAGGATTTCGTGCCGATCGCCGAGATCGCAACGGGCGCTTTGGCGCTCGTCGTTCATCCTTCGCTCGGCGTCAACACGCTCGCGGAACTGATCGCACTTGCCCGCAGCAAACCGGGCGAGATCAACTACGCTTCTCCCGGCCGCGGCACGCCGCAACATCTCGCCATGGAGTTGTTCAAGCTCACGGCGCAGATCAACCTGACGCACATTCCTTATTCAGGATCGGCCGGCGCGGTGAAGGATCTGGCGGGCGGGCACGTCTCGGCCATGTTCCTGCCGGTCCATACCGCGCTTCCGCTCGCGGAAACCGGACAAATCCATATCCTCGCCGTGGGCAGCCAAAAGCGGGCGCCGCAGGCGGCAAATGTACCGACGCTTGCAGAACTCGGTGTCACCGACTTCGATGTCGATTTGTGGTACGGCGTTCTCGCGCCGGCCAATACGCCGAAAGAAATCGTCGACCGCTACAATGCGGTGTTCAACGAGATACTTGCGGAGCCGAACGTTCGAGCGCTTCTCGGCAGGCAAGGCTTGATCGCGCAAGGCGGCTCGCCTCAACGCCTGGCAGACCTGATCGCCAAGGATCGTCCGCGCTGGGCCAAAGTCGTCAAGGATGCGCAGATCACCGCGGAGTAGTCGACGGGATCGATCGCGACAAAGCTCAGGCCGGCAAGCCCGCCCTGAGCAGGCCGGTCTCATGGCGCCGCCGGTCGACGTCGTGCTTGTAGTGCTGCGTGGCGAGATAATTCGCTACCGAGAAAGCCGGTTCCAGCTTCACGACCTCGGCGGCATGTGCGGCGGCGGCGACGGTGTTGCCCATCTGCGCGAAGATGGCGGCGAGGAAGGCGTGGTGCGTGAAGTCGGGCCGCGTGATCCGCGCGAAGGCATCGGCGGCTTCCGCATATTTCTCGGCGCAGTAGAGGGCCCGACCGAGGTGATTCCAAAACCGCTCGGGGTGGTAGGGGTTGAGGCGCATCGCCTTCCTGATCCAGTCGATCCCTTCTTCCGGCCGTCCCAGCCAGGTCAGAAACTCGCCCTGCTGCACCACGACGATATCGTAGTTGGGATTGAGCGCGAGTGCCCGCTCCTGATGATAGGCCGCCCTTTCATGATCGTCGCGCGTCAGGTTGACCGCAGCCAGAATGCGGTGAACGTCGCTGTCATTGTCGTCGAGCGCCAGCGCAATCTGCAACTCGGCAGCCACCTGCTGGAAGGTGGCGTCGCGATCTTCGCACCATCCGTAGATCCAGGCCTGGCCCAGCACGCACGCCTTCCACGCGTGGGCATGCGCATAGTTCGGATCGAGCGCGATGGCGCGATCGAGCAGGATCTGCGCCTCGGCGTTGGCCTCCCGCTGCGAGCGGTGGTGCAGCACCTTGGCGGTGAGCACGCACTCATAGGCTGCCATGTTATCGGTTCGCTGGCGTTTAGCGCGTTCCTGCGTGGCGGCCTCGACGCGGCCGGGAAGCGTGCTGACGATCGCTCCGGTCACCTCGTCCTGGATCGCGAAGATATCCTCGAGCTTGCGGTCGTAGCGTTCGGCCCAGACATGCCGGTCGGTTTGCGCGTCGATGAGCTGTACGGTGACACGGACGCGATCGCCGACCTTGCGCACGCTGCCTTCGAGGACATATTCGACGCCGAGCTCGCATGCGACCTCCTGCACCTTTACGGCTTTGCCCTTGTGCACGAAGGTCGAGTTGCGCGAGATGACGAGAAGGTCGCGGAAGCGCGACAGCTCGGTGATGATGTCCTCGGTGAGGCCGTCCGCAAAAAACTCCTGCTCAGGATCGCCGCTCATGTTGACCAGCGGCAGCACGGCGATGGACGGCTTCCTGGTCGTGATTGGCGTTGCCGCGGCGTCCGTGCCGTTGACCGGCGCTCCGGCGGCATCCGGCTCGAATCGCACTCGAAAGACGTGGATCGGGCGGGTGATGTTCTTGACGTTCTGGTTGCCTAGATCTTCAAAGGCGATGTCGTCAAGGCGGTCGCCGACCTGATCGCGCACGGCGCCTGACACGCAGATGCCGCCGGGATCGGCGAGCACTTCGAGACGCGCCGCGACGTTGACGCCATCGCCGAAAATATCATTCTCCTCGACGATCACGTCGCCGAGATTGATGCCGATGCGGAACTGGATCCACCGCGCCGGTAATACATCGGCATTACGCCGCGCCATCCGGCGCTGGACCTCGGCGGCGCACGTCACCGCGTCAACGACGCTGTGGAACTCCACCAGCATGCCGTCGCCGGTGGTCTTGATGATGCGGCCCCGGTTCTTGGCAATGGAGGGATCAATGAGTTCGAGGCGATGAGTTTTGAGGCGCGCGAGCGTCCCCGCCTCGTCGACCTCCATCAGCCGGCTGTAACCGACCATGTCGGCGGCAAGGACCGCTGCGAGTCTTCGCTCGGGTCCGCGCGCTTCCATTTTCCGCCTCGCTGAGAGGCAGTCTAGCAGATTTGCCGCGCTGGCCAAGATTGAGCGGCGGACGGTGCCCGTTGGGCCCTCTTGCGGTCCAATCGCCTACCTTAAATTGCAGGCGATGCGCTCAAGATGTGTGGTTACGCGGCTGGTGCTAATTCGCCAGCGTATGGCTTATCCTTGTCACCACGCCATCCCACTGGCGTTTTTCCGCGACGGGATAATTGATCATCACGCAGTTCATGGCGCCGTTGCCACGGTTGCAGCGGTTGTACCAGATCCGGTCCTTGCGAATGCTGGACACGACAAAGAAATCAGGTGTGATCTGCTTGTAGATGATGCCGGCGGGCGGCTGCATCCTGGCCAGCAACGCGGCGGGCGACTCGTTCCTGGGATTGGCAACAGACTGCACCGTCAGGTCGGCGCGGCGGTCTTCGGTGAAAAACCGTCGCCCGGTTCCGCCTTCAGGCTCCCCGGCGTCGCTGGTGAAGATCGAGACCGGCATGTCGACGCTGGTTCCGGTGCTCGGGATCACGTATCGCCGCCATTCGGTGTCGCCGGCAAAGGCGAGCGGCGGCAGGAGGACGAATAAGGCGAGAGCAACAGACAAGCGCACCGCACGCATTGAACAATCTCTGATTCGATTCGAGACAATCGAGTTGATTGATATTCGTTCCAGCCCCGGACATTTCTAGGGCGCAGCGCCGCTGAGATGCTTCCCCGCAATATATCCGAACGTCAGCGCGGGCCCGAGCGTGATGCCGGCGCCCGGATAGTTGCCGCCCATGATGCTCGCCATGTCGTTGCCGGCGGCATAGAGGCCTGCGATCGGCTGGCCGTGTTGGTCCAGCGCGCGGGCGTGTTCGTCGGTCCTGATGCCGGCATAGGTGCCGAGGTCGCCGACCACCAGCTTGATCGCGTAAAACGGTCCGTCCTTGATTGGGGCTATGCAGGGGTTCGGCCCGTGCAGCGCATCGCCCTGGTAGCGGTTGTAGGCGCGCGATCCCTTGCCGAATGTGGGATCGCGGCCTTCCGCGGCTGATGTGTTGAACTCGGCGATCGTTGCTTCGAGCCCTTGTTGATCGATGCCGGTGCGGTCGGCGAGTTCGGCAAGCGTGGTGCCGCGCTTGAGATAGCCGGTCGCGAGATGATGGCGCAGCGGCATCGGAAACGGCGGCACGCATCCGAGGCCGTACTTTCGCAGCGCGCGGTGATCGCACAGGAGAAACGCCGTGATCTCCTCGCCGGGCTTCGCCGCCTTCACCATCGCCTGCACGAAGTCGTGGTACGAATTGCCTTCATTGGCAAAGCGTTTGCCGTCGCGCATCACGGCGATGACGCCGGGTTTGGCGCGGTCGATGAAATGCGGCATCACGCCCTTGCTGCCATCCTTGCGCTCGGTGATCGAGACCGGCACCCAGGCCGCGGCATTCGGCAAGTTGTCCTCGATACGGCCACCAGCGGCTTCCGCCAGCCGCAAGCCGTCACCGGTGTTGCCGACAGGTCCCGGCGAGAAATGCTCGGTGCCGCTGGGCGCGTGCGGGAACATCGCCTTGCGCCTGACGACATCGTGCGGGAAGCCGCCGCAGGCCAGCACGACGCCACGCTTGGCATTGATGCGGACCAGCTTGCCGTGGCGTTCGACGACCGCGCCGCGCACCGCGCCATCCTCGACGACCAGTTCGTGCACCGGCGATGACAGCCACAGTGGTATCTTCAAGTCGAACGCGGATTTGGCGAGGCGGCCGGCGAGCGCATTGCCGTTGGTCAGCGTCATGCCGCGGCCGTGGCGCAGCACGTCCAGCGCATGCCGCGACAGCCGTTTGGCGACATAGAATGCCGAGGCCAGCGATTTCGTCGCACGCATGAAGTGGATGATTTCCTTGCCGGAGCCCAGCATCATGCCGAACACGGTGAGTTCGGGCAGGGGACTGCCGATATCCTTGATGTGCGGACCGAGTTCGTGCGCGTCGAACGGCCGCGTCACCATCGAACGCCCGCCCTGCGCGCCGCCGGGCGCTTCCGCATGATAATCCGGAAAGGTCAGCGGCATGTCGAAGCGCACCGCCGTCTTGCTGGTGAAAAAGTCCACCGCTTCGGGGCCGGCGGAGAGAAACGCATCGACGCGCGCGGCATCGAAACTGTTGCCGGCTTCGTGGCGAAGATAGGTCTTTGCCTGCTCCGGGCCTTCCTCGATGCCCCAGGCCTTCGCCAGAGATGTGCCGGGAATCCAGAGCCAGCCGCCCGAGCGAGCGGTGGTGCCGCCGAAGCGCGGCTCCTTCTCGACGATCAGAACATTGAGCCCGTGATGCCCCGCGGTGACCGCCGCCGACATCCCGGCGCAGCCCGAGCCGACCACCAGCACGTCGCATTCGTAAGTTTCCTGTTCGTTGCCCGCCACGCGAACCACCTTTGCTTCTCTATTCTCGGGCGGACATTTGGATAGGGATCGATTTATCTGTCAATCGCGCGGTTTCTTCCCTTCTCCCACAAGGAGAGAAGGGAAGCAGCGGCACGTCGTAACGCGTGCGCCAACTTCCGCTCGCTCAATTCCCCGTTTCGAACGAACACGTCGCCCCGCCGCCGGCCTTCTGCTTGATCTCGGCCGGATCGAGCGTGCAGTTCAGCTTCGAGAGGCTTTCGAATACCGATCCGGCGGCGCCGTCGGCGGGAATGCCGGCCATGGCTTCGGTTGCAAAGATTTCGCTGGCGCGCCGTCCGGCGATGGTCTGCTTGGCGCCCTTGAACGTCAGTTCGCAGGAGCGCGCGGTGATGTCGACATTGCTGATCGCGGCAGACGATCTTGTCCGCGGTGACCGAAATCTTCCTGGCGTAACGCACGCCGCTCTGCCCGACGAAAAACGCGCTGACGGCTTCCCGTTCATCCGCGGTCAATAGCGGCGAATACAGCGCCACGACGCCGGCCAGCGCCAAGGCCGCCGGTCCGCTGGCCGTTGCCGGGGCGGCCGATGCGGCGGACGCCGTTGCGGTGAGAAGCGAGACGGTGAGAACCACCAGCCTGCCGGATTTCATTTGCGTCTCCTTGAGCGATGCGCGCCCGTATTCCGTAGCACAGCCGGCGGGCTTCGCCAGCGGCGTATATTTCGTGTTCCGAACGGCGGCCGCGATGCGCCGTGCATCCGGGGCAGGGCGGCCCCTCAGTAAAGCGCTTGCGCCGCTCCGGTATCGGCGGCACATTTGCGGGCGCGACATCAAGATCGCCGAGACGAAAAGCCTGAGGAAGCCCCATGGCGGCCACGCGGATCGACTGCGATATTCATCCCGCGGTGGGCGGAACCCGCACCACGCTGCTGCCCTATCTCGACGACCACTGGAAAGAGCAGGTGGTCAGCCGTGCCATCGACGGCCTCGATCTCAATTCCTATCCGCCGAACATGCCGTTCTCGGGCCGCGCCGACTGGCGGCCGGCCCATGGAAAGTTGGGTAATGGCAAGCCGGGCAGCGATCTCGCGATGGTGCAGCGCGGCGCGTTCGACCAGCTCGGTTCGAGCCATGCGATCTGCAACGTCGTCTACGGCGCGCAGGCGGTGTTCGATCCCTACATGGCGGCCGGCTTTTGCAAGGCGATCAATGACTGGATCGCGGCCGAATGGCTTTCGAAGGATCCGCGGCTCTCGGCCTCGATCGTGGTGCCGATGCAGGCGCCTGATCTGGCGGTGGAGGAAATCGAGCGCAGGGCCGGCGACAACCGCTTCGTCTCCGTGCTGGTGCTGGCGCAGGGAGATTCGCTGCTCGGTAAGCGGCATTACTGGCCGGTCTGGCAGGCGGCCGAGAAACACAGACTGCCGGTCGCGATCCATGCCGGCAGCGCCTATCGCAACGCGCCGAGTTCGATCGGCTGGCCGTCCTATCGCTACGAATATTATCTCGCCGAAGCGCAGGCGTTTCAGGCCCAGATATTGAGCCTGATCTATGAAGGCGTGTTCGGCAAATTCCCCGATCTCAAGGTCGTGCTGATGGAGTCAGGCGTGAGCTGGCTGCCGGCCTTCATGTGGCGCGCCAACAAGACCTGGCGCGGCGTGCGCGTCGAGGTGCCGTGGGTCGAACGCGAGCCGGCGTCGATCATCCGCGATCATATCCGCGTCACCATGCAGCCGTTCGATGGCCCGCCGGATGCCGCAGGTGTCGCCGACGTGATCGAGCAGATCGGCTCCGACAAGATGTTCCTGTTCGCGTCCGACTATCCGCACTGGCAGTTCGACGGCGACGATCCGATGCCGCCGCATCTGCCCGCCGAGTATCGTGTCGCGGATGTGCGCCGACAATCCGCTTGAAACCTTTCCGCGGCTGAAGCTCGCCGCATAGAACTCGAGCCGAAGGAGGATCGCATGAGTGATGTCATCGACCGCCCCATCCTCGTCGAGGAAGAAGCCGCCAGGAGCCGGCTGCGCATCATCGATTGCGACGTGCATCCGAGCATCCATGCGCATACCGACCTCGATCAGTTCCTGCCAAAACGCTGGCAGCAGCATTTGCGCACCTATGGCAGCCATTTGCGCACGCCCTATATCGGCACCACGCCCTATCCGCGCTCCTCGCCGCTGATCGCACGCCGCGACGCCTGGCCGCCGACCGGCGGACCGCCGGGTTCGGATCTCGATTTCATGCAGAAGCAGCATCTCGATCCGCTCGACGTCGAGTACGGCATTTTGCAGGTGCTCGATCTCTTCATCTTCTCGCAGCAGAACCTGGAATTCGGCGCCGCAATCCAGCGCGCCATCAATGACTGGCAGCTCGCCTTCTGGTCCGACCGCGATCCGCGGCTGAAGGCCTCGATCCTCGCCGGCCAGGACGATACCGAGTTCGCGATCGCCGAGATCGAGCGCTGCGCCAAGATCGGCCGCTATGTGCAGATCAATGTCTGCCCGCGCGCCAATGAGCCGCTCGGCCGCCGCCGCTACTGGCCGATCTACGCGCGTGCGCAGGAGTTGGGTCTGCCGCTCGGTATCCACGTCGGCGGCTATGGCGGGCATGCGCCGACCGGCGGCGGCTGGCCGTCCTACTATGTCGAGGAGCATCAGTCGAATGCGCACACCATGGCGGCGCAGCTTACGAGCCTGGTGCTCGAAGGCGTCCCCGAGCGCTTCCCGAACCTGAAGATCGTGTTCATCGAGGGCGGCTTTGGCTGGATCCCGTCGGCCACCTGGCGGATGGACCGGCACTTCGAGGCGTTCCGCAGCGAGGTGCCGCATCTCAAGCGTCGTCCATCCGAATATGTGAAGGAGCATTTCTGGTTCACGACGCAGCCGATCGACGAGCCCGATGAGGCAAAGCATCTGCGCTCGCTGATCGAATGGGTCGGCGTCGACCGCCTGCTGTTCTCATCGGATTATCCGCACTGGGATTTTGACGATCCGCGATACGCCTTCAGGACGCCGCTGACCGAAGCCGAGCGCCGGAAGATCTTCAACACCAACGCGCGCGCAATCTACAAGTTCTGAGCGAAGTCGAGACAGCATGGCCCGGCACATCATCGCGCGCACGTCGGAGATTCCGCCCGGCGGCAACAAGGTCGTCGAAATCAACGGCCGCGACATCGTCGTGTTTCACGTCAACGGCGAGTACTTTGCGCTGCTCAATCGCTGTCCGCATGCCGGCGCGCCGCTGGAAAAGGCCGCCTGCGTGGCGCGGCTGACGTCGAATGAACCCGGCGTCTACGAACGCTCGCGGGTCGGGGAATTGCTTCGCTGCGCCTGGCACGGCTGGGAGTTCGACATGCGCAACGGCCAATCCTGGTTCGACCCGCAGCGCGTCAAGATAAGGACCTATCCGGTCGTGATCGAGGACGGCGAGACGCTGGCCAAGGGGCCTTATGTCGCCGAGACATTCCCTGTTCATGTCGAGGACAGCTACGTCATCGTCGAGGCGTAAAGGCCGGTTTTTATCCATTTCAGTTCACCCGAAGGAGTATTCCATGACGCACGCCATCCGCTTTCACAAAACCGGCGGTCCCGAAGTTCTGGTCTGGGAAGAGGTCGAGGTCGGCAAGCCCGGGCCGGGGCAGGCGCGCATCCGCCACACCGCCGTTGGACTGAATTTTGTCGACATCTACAATCGCTCCGGCGCCTATCCCGCCCAATTGCCCAGCGGCCTGGGTGGCGAAGCGGCCGGCGTCGTCGAGGAGGTCGGAGCCGGCGTCACCGATCTCAAGCCGGGTGACCGCATTTGCTATGGCAGCGCGCCGATCGGCGCCTATGCCGAAGCGCGGTTGATCCCGGCCGATCGCCTGCTCAAGCTGCCTGATGGCGTCGACGACAAGACCGCGGCGGCGATGATGCTGAAGGGCCTGACGACGCAATACCTGATCCGCCAGGTCTATCGGGTCAAGGCGGGAGACACGATCCTGCTGCACGCCGCAGCCGGCGGCGTCGGCCTGATCCTCAGCCAATGGGCCAAGCACCTTGGCGCCACCGTCATCGGTACCGTCGGCAACGATGACAAGGCAAAGCTCGCCAAAGCCCATGGCTGTGCCCACACCATCGTTTACACGCGCGAGGATTTCGTCAAACGCGTCGATGAGATCACCGGCGGCAAGAAGGTGCCTGTCGTGTACGATTCCGTCGGCAAGGATACGTTCCTGAAATCGCTGGACTGCCTGGCCCCAACCGGCGTCGCCGCGCTGTTCGGCGCATCTTCCGGCGCGGTCGATCCGCTCAACCTCGGCCTGCTGGCGCAGAAGGGATCGCTGTTCGTCACCCGCCCGACACTCAACACCTATGCCGCCGGGCGTGAAAATCTCGTGGCGATGGCGAACGAACTGTTCGACGTCGTCAAGTCAGGCGCGGTCAAGATCGAGGTCAATCAGACCTATCCGCTCAAGGACGCCGCAAAAGCCCATGCCGATCTTGCCGCGCGCAAGACCACGGGGTCGACGGTTCTGACCGTGTGAGGTATTCGCACGCAGGAAACGGCTGGTCCTCCACTGGACTAGCCGTTTCCTGTCAGCCCATCGACCATCGCGCCAACGATGATCGCAATTTCCTTGCGCAGTTCAATGACCGGCACCGCGATCAGCTTCTGTTCGAGGCCGAGCAGCACCATGCCGTGCGCGGCCGAGAAAAGACTGCGCGCCGTCACACCGAGTTCGGCCGGCGAACGGTTTGGAAACAGCGCGGCGAGCGGCCGGTAGATATGGCGGAACAGATTCATCTGTTCGCTGATTGCCCATTCCGGAACCGGCTTGCCCGGCGCCATCCGGTGTTCGAACAGCGCGCGCCACAGTTCGAGATTTTCGGCGGCGAAATCGCAATAGGCGACCGCGATACGCACCAGCGTTTCGCGAGGAGAGGCGGGGCCATCGCCTTCGGCTGCCGTGAGCGCGGCGTCGAGCCGCGCAAGCGTTCGCGACCCCACCCGCAGGATGAGTTCGTCCATATCCTCGACCAGATTGTAGACCGCGCCGTTGGCGACGCCGATTTCCCGCGCCAGCTCCCGCGTCTTTAGACCGGCCAATCCACCCGCGGAGATGCTTCGTTCCGCCGCCAGGATCAGCTCTTCCCGAAGTTTTGCTCGTCTTTCCAGTGCTTTAGACATTATTTACAAATTTCTTGAGCGTTGCTCAAAATAATTCTTGAGCAATGCTCAGGTGGGTGCTACAACTAATTCATGAGCGTTGCTCATAACACAGGGAGCTACCAATGTTCAAAACTGTTTTGACGCTCTTCCGGGGCAGCGTGGCTGCCGCCGGGGAAGAATTGGAAGACCGCTCGGCGCTTCTCATTCTCGATCAGCAGATGCGCGATGCGGCGGCGGCCGTCGAACGTTCCAAGCGCACACTGGCACTGGCGATCGCAGGCGACCAGCAGGAAGGCCGCCGTCTCGACGCCACCAACGCCCGGATCGCTGATCTCGAAATCCGCGCCACCGCAGCACTCGATGGCGGCCGGGACGATCTCGCCCGCGAGGCGGCGCAGGCGATTGCCAATCTCGAAGCCGACCGCGACGCCGCGATGACCGCGCGAACCCTGTTCGCGTCCGAGATCACCCGCATGAAGCGCCAGGTCGCCGGCGCCGAGGCGCGGATCACCGAACTCGAGCGCGGCCGTCGCATCGCCCGCGCGTCGGAAGCAGTTCGCGCGCTTCGCCGGGGCGGCATCGAAGCCGCGCGTCCCTACGAATCCACGCTGCCGGAAGCGGAGAACACGCTGAAGCGGCTGCGCGAACGGCAGGTCGAGGCCCAGGCCGCGGCCGACGCCCTGATCGAACTCGATGTCGCCAGCGGTCCGCTGGCGACCGCCGAGAAGCTCGCCGAACAGGGCTTTGGCCCTCGGCTGAAATCAACCGCGGACGACGTGCTCGCGCGGCTGAACGCCAAACGCACGCAGGCTGCCTGAAACTGAATTTGATCGATTTAACCCATATCAAACAGGAGATTGTCATGAACCAGAACGTCCAACCCCACAGCGGTGCCTGGGTTACCTTCACCTACGTTTCGTTTTCCGCCTCGGCCTTCATGGTCGCCATCGGCGTGTTCTTCCTGCCGCTCGATCTCTGGATCAAGGGCTATCTCGCGATGGGTATCGTCATGCTCGTCCAGTCCTGCGTCACCCTGACCAAGACCATTCGTGACATGCACGAGGGCGGCAAGCTGGTGAACCGCATCGAGGACGCCAAGGCCGAGCGGCTGCTGATGGAAGTTTCCAAAGCCGCGTAACCTGTGACGCGGTGCTGGCGAGGCGGGCGGCGGATGTTTTACGCATTCGCCGTCCGTTCGGCGGCCAGGCGTGATCGAGAAATCGCTGCAATCCGGCTTCGCGTCGGAAGTCTCAAGGAAGGATCGACTTCAATGAAACGACCCGTGGTGTTTCTTCTGCTGGGGCCTTCGCTGGTTGCGCTCGCGGTGTGGATGGTTGCTGTTGCCATCGCGGGTCGGATCGACGATGCTTTCGTTGCATTAAGCGCAACAGCGTCCTTTCTGCTCACCTTGCCTGTATCGGCGATCACCGGGCTCGTGGACGGCTATCTGGCACCGGCCATGCCGGCGCCCTTGCGGGCGCCTCTGACGGCAGCTATCGGCGCGGCTTTGGCCAGCGGCCTGTTTCTCACCGCGTTCACGATGATGTTCTCGAGGCCAGTGCCGCCAGAGGTCATGAATGGCGCGCTCTGCGCCGGTCTTTTCCTGCTGCTGCCGATGGGCCTGTGCTCGCTGTTGTCGAACGACATCGATCGGCAAGGGCATTCGATTGAACCGGCCTGCGCGTGAAGAAGCGATGTGCGGACCGCGTAACCTGTGACGCGCATGGGTGCGTGCTCGTTGCTGTCGCACGACTATGGCAACCGGCGATGGCCCACCGGTCGCGCGCCTGATGATGCAGGGCGACCGGCCTGATTTGCTTCGTATCCGCTGCGTGTCATTGAAGCCTCGTTTACCCTTCCACAACCTGAGAGCGATTGTGTCACTGCTCCTTAACTGGTACGGGCGCAAAAATCCCGTATGAAGTTGCGCGACGACGCCAAGGCCGAACGGCCGTTGATGGAAGTTTTCAAGAACTCCCTGATTTCACGGCTTCCAAGTTTCCAAGGCCGCGTAACCTGTGCCGCGGTGCTGGCGAAGGCAGGCGGCGGATGTTTTGGCATCCGCCGTTTTCCTGTTCGGCTGGGGATGTTTGACCTCACCAACACATCGTTTACCCTCGTGCCACCGTAACGTGTCGCACTCATGGCTCCTTAACGGGCCCGGCGCACAAATCCGGACCGAGTGCGGGCAAGTGGCATGGCGTTTATCTCGAGCGGCAATTCGGCGATCCGTCGTGCCTTGGGGCAGGTTCGCTCCGCGGCCGCAAATCTTGGCGGCTATGGCGTGTTCTGGCTGAAGGCGCTGCGCCAGCCGACCATCGACCTCACCATTCGCACCCATTCCGGATTGATCACGCGCATCGTCGAAACCCCCGGCCTGTCGCTCTCCGAAGCCGAACTCGGCGAACTGGTCGCGCAATTGCGCGTCGTGGCCGCCAAGACACTGCCTGAGGAAAGCCTCACCTATGGCATTTTCTCCGGCGACCGCGAACGGCTGGCGCGCGCCATCGTCACGCTGATCTCCGAGGAAGCGACCGGACGGCCGATCGCCTTCAACGCGCTGTCGGTGATGGATGTCGAACTCGATGGCGAACCGGCGGAAGTCACCCATCTCGGTCTTGTGATGGTCGATCCCGACGAGCGCGGGCGGGGGCTGTCCTGGGTTCTCTACGGGTTGACGGCGCTGGTTCTCTTTGTCCGCGACGGGCTGCGTCCGAAATGGATTTCGAACGTCACCCAGGTGCCGTCCGTTGTCGGCATGGTCAGCCAGACCTTTTCAGATGTCTTTCCGTCGCCGCATCCGGACGCGCGCCAGAGCTTTGCCCATCTGCAACTGGCGCGCGGCATCATGTCGCGTCACCGCGCCGTGTTCGGCGTGGGGGAGGAGGCCGGCTTCGATGAGGCCAGATTCGTCATCACCAATGCCTATACCGGCGGATCGGACGCGCTGAAGAAGACCTTCGAAGCCGCGCCAAAACATCGCGACGAACAATACAACGCGTTTTGTGCCCGGGAGCTGGACTACGCCAGGGGCGATGATGTCCTGCAGATCGGCCGCATCGATCTCGCGGGCGCGCGCCGCTATCTCCTGAGCGAAGTGCCCCCCGGTTCGCTGCCGGCACTGCTCGCAACCGGCACTGCGCTGGCTTTGCAGCGGCTGGTGCTTCCCGCCGTTCACTGGATGGACGATACGCGGCCCTTCGGCATGTTGCGGCCGCGGACGCCGGGAAATGCGGGCGGCCCATGACGCCTGGACATGATCGCCGATTCCATCGTTAATCTCTGCGGCGCGATTGGCCTTGGCGTCGCCATGGTCACGCTGTACCGGCGCGATCCCAGGAGCCCGCTGACCCGGCGCCTTCTGGTCGCGCTTGGCATCATCGCGTTGCTGTTCCTGATGCGCGGCACGGCGTGGTGGAGCGGCAGCGGGGTGCTTGATAATTTGTCGATGATCCCGGCCGCGCTGATCCCGCTCGGCGCCTTGCTCGTCACCGAAGGGATCTTGCGGCGTCATGCCCCGCGTCCGGCCAAGATCGCGATTCTTGCCGGCGGCATTATGCTCGGTCTTGCCGGCGCGGTCGGATCGGAGCGCTTTGCCGCGCCCTTTGCCGTCCTGCTCGTCTTGTTTCAGCTTGGCGGCTTTGCCGTCTGCGCCTGGCTGCTGGCTGTGCGAGACCAGACCACGTTGATGGCGTCTGAGAACCGCAGCATCGGCCGCCTTGCCGTCGGCGCTGTCCTCGTCATTCCCTTCATCGTCACCGATTTCAGGGTGCTGACGCCGGATATCCCGGTCAGGCTCGGAGCATTGGGGGCGCTGCTTGTCGTCACCGCGATCCTGATCGCGGAGCGCGGCGCGGAGACGCAGCGTCAGGCGCTTATGATGACGGTGCTGCGGCTCTCGAGTTCGGCACTTCTCGGTATTGCTGCTGCGTTTGTTTCGCCGGATGTCGATGCGGCGCAGGTCATGCGATTTTGCGCCATCGCGATCGCGGGCGTTCTCACCATCGGCTTGATGGTGGACGCGCTGCGCGCCCATTTCGAATCGCAGGTGCCCGGCGTTCTCAATTCCGTCGCGGCGTCGCCGGCCAGAACGCGCGACGCGCTGATCGCGGAACTCGCGCGTCATCCGATCTTTGAGAGTGCCCGGCGCTATCGCGAGAGCGAACTCGGGGCTTACGATCCGCCGCTGCTGCGCAATTTTCTGTCTGACTGTGCGCGTGCTGCGCCGCCCCGACGCGCCGTGGGGCCTTTCATTGTCCGATCCGGCCGTCGAGCGCGTGATGTCGCTGCTGGCCGCCAACAGCGCGACCCATCTCATTGTCCTGTCGCACGATCCGATCGACGTCATCGCGCTTGCGGTTCCCGTGATTTCGGCCGATCCGGCCACGGAAACGGCGCTGGCGCTGGTGCGGCGCCTGCTGGCGCTGACGCCGGAGACCATCTGACATTCCATCACGCAAATTTTCTTGCCCGGCTTACGAAATGCATCGTGACTGTGATAAGACCGCCGCCGTAACGGTTCATGACAGGGCAGGCCGATGTCGAAGCAAGCGATGCGCGAGGAGGCGGAGCGCCTGATCCGCGAGACGATGGAAAAGAAGGCCCTCGTCGTCAAACAGGGCAACACCCGGATCGAGGCGGTCTGCGGCAAGTGCGGCGCGCCGAACCGCGTCCAGGCAGAAAAGGGCGCCACCCGCGTCAAATACGTCTGCAAGCAATGCGGCGACAAGCAGGTGACGCTGTAGGGTTCCTGTAAACTCAACCGAAGCTGTCATTGCCCGCGAAGGCGGGCAATCCAGTATTCCAAGACGCCAGCGATAAGCCGAAAGGCCGCGGTGTACTGAATACCCCCGCATTCGCGGGGTATGCCGGCTGCCTACTCCCCCTTCACGAACTTCGCGAACGCCTCTGCATAATCCGGATGCCAGCGCGACAGCGCGGGGCGATTTTCCACGATATCGCCAGCGGCCCACAGCATGCGCCGTTCGTCGAGCGGCCGCGGCACGTCATTGTCCGGGCACAGGATGTAGAAATCGCCGGCCTCGATACGCGCGATCATGAAGTCGACGGTCTGCTCGGCGGTCCAGGCGCCGGGCGGCTTCTCGGTGCGGCCGCGCGCGGTCAGCGCGGTGAAGACGTGACCGGGGATCATCAGATGCGCCGATATCCTGCAGCCCGGCATGTTGCGCAATTCGTGCTGCAGCGCCTCCGTCTGCGCTTTCACGCCGGCCTTCGAGACGTTGTAGGCGGGATTGCCGGGCGGCGTCGTGATGCCCTGCTTGGAGCCGGTGTTGATGATGAGCCCGGGCCGTCCGCGTTCGACCATGCGAGGTGCAAACGCCTGCGTGCCGTGAATCACGCCCCACAGATTGACCGCGAGAATGCGCTGCCAGTTCTCCAGCGGGCCAAAGCTGTTGCTGTCAGGGCCGACGCCGGCATTGTTCATCAGGATATCGGTGCCGCCGAACCGCTTTTGCACCGCGGCTTCCAGGCTGGCCAGGTCATCGAAGCGGCTGACGTCGACGGACGCGGTCATGACATCGGCAGCGCCGCCCTTCGCGACCGATGCCAGTTTGGTGGCTGCCTCGGCGAGCCGGTCAGCCCCGATGTCGGCAATGCAGACCTTCATGCCGACGGCGGCGAAATGTGTGGCGGCGGCAAGCCCGATGCCGGACGCGCCTCCGGTGATCACGGCGACATTGTTCGGCGACATGGCGGGATGGGGCATGCAAAGCTTCCTGGACGGCTTGGAGAGGCGACCTCAGCGCGTCCAGTTATCGCATACTTTCCGCTTGTTATCAGCCCGCGCGTTTCTTCGCCCGGCCGATATCGGATCGCAACGCCTGCAATTCCTTGCGCGCGGCGCTGGTGGCATTGCGCTCGATCTTGCGGTAGCGCGCGACCAGCGAGAGGCCAAACGGCGTCAGAACGGCGCCGCCGCCGTTCTTGCCGCCGGTCTGCCGTTCCACCGCGGCCTGGCGGCAGATCCGGTTGATCTCGTCGACCAGGTCCCATGCCCGCTTGTACGACATTTCCATGGCTCGGCCGGCGGCGGATATCGAACCGCTTCGGTGGATGGTTTCGAGCAACTCGATCTTGCCGGGACCGATACGTGCCCCTGCGTCGATATCGATGCGGACGCTGAGCGAGGGAAGCGACTTGCCGTTCGGTTTTTGCATGGAAGATGTGCTCACTCGCTTCGAGGCTACGCGTTGCGTCTCAAACCTTTTACGAACAAGCTGAAGCGGTTACATATCCGTATCAACACGGGGTTCTGGAATAGACATGAATTATCCATCGTTGTTTTCGCCGCTCAAGGTCGGTCCCTATCAACTCAAGCACCGTCTCGCGCTGGCGCCGTTGACGCGGATGCGGGCGGCGAAGCCCTCGCTCGCGCCGCGGTCGTTGAATGCGGAATATTACGGGCAGCGCGCGACGCCGGGCGGGTTGCTGATCGCCGAGGCTTCGCCCGTGATGGAGACGGGGTTCGGAAGCCCCGGCGTGCCGGGTATCTATACCGAGCAGCAGATCGCGGGCTGGCGCGAGGTTGTCGACGCCGTTCACGCCAGGGGCGGGATCATTTTTCTGCAGCTCTGGCATGTCGGACGCGTCTCGCATTCCTCATTCCAGCCTGATGGCGTGTTGCCGGTCGCGCCGTCGGCGGTGCCGATCGCCGATTTGAAGACGGGGACGGCCGACGGCAAGGCGGTGCCTTACGAGACGCCGCGTGCGCTCGAGACCTCGGAAATTCCGGGCGTGGTCGACGCCTACCGGCAGGCGGCGAAGAATGCGCTTGCCGCGGGCTTCGACGGCGTCGAGATTCACGGCGCCAATGGCTATCTGATCGAGCAGTTCCTGCAGTCACACACCAATCTGCGCACCGACCGATATGGCGGCTCGATTCCGAACCGCGTGCGCTTCCTGATGGAAGTGACGCAAGGCCGTGGTCGACGTCTGGGGCGCCGACCGCGTCGGCGTGCGGCTGTCGCCCTATGGCGTCGCCAATGGCAGCGGCGAGCCGGACCCGATGCCGCTCTACACCTACGCGGTCGAACAGCTCAATCAGCTTGGCCTCGCCTACCTGCATTTCATCGAGCCGCGCTCCTCCGGCGCCGGCCGCGCCGAGGTCAACCATCAGAACGTGCCGTCGGCGATGGTGCTGTTCCGCCCGATCTGGAACGGCGTGCTGATCACCGCCGGCGGCTTCACCGGCGAGACCGCGGATGCGGCGATCCGGGATGGCCATGCCGACGCGGTCGCATTCGGCCGCATCTTCATCTCCAACCCGGACCTGCCGCGCCGCCTGCAGCGTGGCTTCCCGCTGACGCCCTATAACCGCGCGACGTTCTATGGCGGCGGCGTGGCCGGCTATACGGATTATCCGGAGCACAACGAGCTGGAGCAGGCGTGAGCTCCGCCGTCATTGCGAGCGAAGCGAAGCAATCCATTCTATCCCTGCGCTGCGGCATGGATTGCCTCGTCGCTCCGCTCCTCGCAATGACGAAACCTAGGACTGGGCCAAAATGTTTCCGGAAGAAGAATCGGAAAAGAAAAAAACCAGGGCCGTAGCACTCGGCAAACCCGCCGCCGGCCAGTGTCTGTGCGGCAAGATCGCCTTCGAGATCGACGTGCCGGCGCGCTGGGCCTGGCACGATCATTCGCCGGCGAGCCGCCGCGCGCATGGCGCGGCCTATGCAACCTATGTCGGAAGCTGGCGCAAGCGTTTTCGGATCACCAGGGGCAAGACCAGCCTTGCACGGTACGAAGACGAGGCCACCAAAACCGTGCGCAGTTTCTGCTCGAACTGCGGCACGCCGATTGCCTATGAACGTCCGCGCTCGCCGCACATGGTCAACATCCCCCGAGCGCTGTTTTCGGGCCGCACCGGGCGGCAGCCGCTCTATCACATCGCGATCGAGGAGTTGCAGGAATGGGCCTACACCGGCGAACCGCTGGTGCCGCTGAAGGGATATCCCGGCGTGGTCTGGCAGCGCTCGAAAAAGAAGAAGCGCGCCGACCGTGAAGGGATGGTCTAGGGAAACGGGCCTGAGCAGTGCGCTGGCCAACGGCCTGAGTGCTGCGAGCCAGGCCCATTCTACTTTGCATGGGGTTGTTTTCGCGATTTTGTGTCCGCGCCTCTGCGGCATCGCTTCCGCGCTCGCACCGCGTCCGGGACGCGGAAAATACGTGCGCAGGGCAGCCATGACCGCGATCCATTGCTTACACGCGCCAAGTTTGGTCATCTGCCTCCACCCCGCACGTCAATCGAACCGGCGGGTGGGAGGAACTATGAAAAACAAGATCACCGGGCGCTCCGCATTTCTTGCACTGCTGAAGGACGAGGGCGTCACGCATCTGTTCGGCAATCCCGGCACCACCGAACTGCCGATCATGCACGCGCTGAAGGACCATCCCGACCTCACCTATGTGATGGCGATGCAGGAAAGCCTTGTTGTCGCCATGGCCGACGGTTTCAGCCGCGCCTCGGGCAAGCTCGTCGCCTGCAACGTTCATGTCGCGCCCGGCCTCGGCAATGCGATGGGCTCGCTCTACAACGCAAGCTTTACCGGGACGCCGCTGATCCTGACCGCGGGACAGCAGGAGCAGGGCCACGGCCTGACCGAGCCGGTGCTCTACGGCCCGCTGGTGCAGATGGCGGCGCCGCTGGTGAAGTGGGCTGTGGAAGTAACGCGGCTGGAGGACCTGCCGCGCATCGTGCGCCGCGCCGCCAAGATCGCGACCACGCCGCCGACCGGGCCCGTATTCATCTCGCTGCCGGGCGACATCCTCAATGCCGAGGCCGGCATTGAACTCGGCCGCTCGACCCGCGTCGATACCCGCGTCAAACCATCGGACGAATCCCTGCAGGCGCTGACCGCGCGCATCCTCAAGGCGGAGCGGCCCGTGATCATCGTCGGCGACGAGATCGTGAAAAGCGATGCGCTGCAGGAGGCCGCTCAACTCGCGGAAACACTGGGCTGTCCTGCGTATCAGTCTTCAACGCCCTACGGCGCGCATTTCCTGTCCGAAAGCCCATGCTTCATGGGCGCGCTGGCGCGCATCCAGAAGATCGCGCGCGACACGCTAGCGCCTTACGACCTCATCATTGCGCTCGGCGGCGATCCGCTGCGGATGTCGGTCTACAGCGAGACCGACCCGTTGCCGGACGGGCTGTCGATCGTGCAGATCGGGCTGGTCGATCACGACCTCGCCAGGAATTACGGCGTCGAAATCGCGCTCAAGGCCGACGTGCGGGAGACGCTACGCGCGCTGGTGCCGGCGCTGAAGGCCGCCGGCGGTGGTGTGCTTGAGACGCGTGCGAGACAGGGATTGGACGCGCTGGCGTCGAAGAACTGGACGGCCCGGCGCAAGCCTTTGGTCGAGCAGATTTCGAAAGCGGGAAAAACCTCGCCGATCGATCCGGACTGGCTGGCGCTGCAGGTGGTCGAGGCGATGCCTGATAACGCGATCCTGGTCGACGAGGGACTCACGTCATCGCGGCAGATGATCGCGCTGCGCCCGCATCGCGACCGCTACGGCTATCATGCGCTGGCCTCCGGCGGCATCGGCTGGGGATTGCCGGCATCCGTCGGCGTCAGTCTCGCCAATCCGGAGCGGCCGGTCGTGTGTTACTCCGGCGACGGCAGCTCGATGTATTCGATTCAGTCGCTGTGGACGGCGGCCAACCACAAGCTGCCGCTGACGTTTGTGATCGTCAATAATGGCGGCTACCGCATCATCAAGCAGCGCCTGCTCGCCTTCCATGGTGACGATCATTATGTCGGCATGGATTTCATCGATCCGCCGGTGGATTTTACGGGTGTTGCAAAATCGCTCGGGCTTGAAGCGACGAAGGTCAGCGATCCCGGTCAACTGAAATCCGTATTGTCATCGGCCTTCAGCCGTCCCGGCGCGAAGCTGATCGAGGTGGTGGTGAGCAATTCGGTGAATTGATTGCCCCGTCATTGCGAGGAGCAACGCGACGAAGCAATCCATTCCTCCGCTTGCGGCGCCATGGATTGCTTCGCTGCGCTCGCAATGACGGTTGATAGATCCGCACTTCTATTCCGCTGCGGCAGCCCTCGGCTTGACCCGGTATTGCGCTGCCGGATGCCCTTCTGCTAACCGCGCGCGGCCGGCGCCGAATAACTTCTCTCGCAACGTTCCCTTCGCATATTCGCTCTTGTACCGCCCGCGCTTTGTCAATTCCGGCACCAGCATGTCGGCGATATCCTCGAAATCGCCGGGTGAGGTGGCGAACGCGACGTTGAGGCCGTCGACGTCGGTCTGCTCGAACCAGGCCTCGATATCGTCGGCGACTTTCTCGGGCGTGCCGACCACGACGGGGCCGGCGCCGCCGATGCCGACATGCTCGACGACCTCGCGCACGGTCCAGACCCGGTCCGGATCGGCGCGGGTGACGTTGTCGAGCGCGGTGCGGCCGGCGTCGTTCTGGACGTGGCGCACTTCCTGGTCGAGGTCGTAGCCCGAGAAATCGATACCCATCCAGCCCGACATCAGCGCCAGCGCGCCCTCCGGCGCGATGTGGCGGCGATAATCAGCGTATTTCGCTTTCGCCTCGGCCTCGGTGCGGCCGAGAATGATCGTCATCATCGAGAACATCAGGATCTCGGCCGGATTGCGCCCGATTTCCCGAGCGGCCGCGCGGATGGCGGCCACGCGCGGGCCGATGATCCTGGCCGACGGACCCGACATGAACACGCATTCGGCATGCTCTGCGGCGAATTGCCGTCCGCGCGGCGAGGTGCCGGCCTGGTACAGCACCGGCGTCCGCTGCGGCGAAGGCTCGCTGAGATGAATGGCGTTGAGCCGATAGTGGGCGCCCTCATGCTCGATGCGATGCACTTTCGAAGGATCGGCGAAAATGCCGCGCGCGCGGTCGCGCAGCACGGCGACGTCCTCCCAGCTTCCTTCCCAGAGCTTGTAGACCAGCTCCATATATTCATCCGCGATCTCGTAGCGGTCGTCATGCGCGGTCTGCTTGTCCTTGCCGGCGCCGCGGGCCGCGCTGTCGAGATAACCGGTCACCACGTTCCAGCCGATCCGCCCTTCGGTCAGGTGATCCAGCGTCGACATCCTGCGGGCAAACGGGTAGGGCGGCTCGAAGGAGAGATTGCTGGTGACGCCGAAACCAAGATGTTGCGTCACCGCCGCCATCGCAGGAATCAGCATCAAGGGTTCGTTGGCCGGCGTCTGCGCGGCATTGCGCAGCGCGGCGTCCGGGCTGCCGCCGAACACATCGTAGACGCCGAGCACATCGGCGAGAAACAGGCCGTCGAACCGGCCGCGCTCCAGCGTCTTGGCCAGATCGAGCCAATAGGGCAGGCGGTTGTAGCCGAGCGTGCGGTCGCGCGGATGGGTCCATAGCCCCGGCGATTGATGCGCCACGCAGTTCATGGCGAAGGCATTGAGCCGGATTTGCTTTGTCATGACGTGAACCTCGGTGCGTGCAGGATTTCTGCTTCGCCCGGTTCAACGCCGGGCTGTTGCCTGAAATTGTTGCATCCTCGCTGCTTTTAGCAAGGCCCATTCGGCACGTCGTGCCACTTCCAGCGGGCAGTTTATCTCGATAGGTTGCGCTCCACACATTGGCGAACAAGGGAAAGAAGATATGGCTGATAGAGCCGACGCGATTGCGCGGGTACGTGAGCATCTGAGTTCCGGTGCGTTTCTCGCCGAGCTCGGCCGCAGGGTCGGTTATCGGACCGAAAGCCAGAACCCCGGCAGCGGCGAGGCGTTGCGGGCCTATCTCGTCGATGACCTACAGCCTGCCTTCGCCGCACTCGACTTCTCCACCCGCTTGATCGAATCGCCGAGCGGCAAGGGTCCGTACCTGCTGGCCGATTATCGCGAGGACGCCTCGCTGCCGACCGTGCTCACCTATGGCCATGGCGATGTCGTCGACGGCATGGAAGGCGAATGGCGCGACAATCTCGACCCCTGGAAAGCCACGACCAAGGGCGAGCGCGTCTACGGCCGCGGCACCGCCGACAACAAGGGCCAGCACAGTATCAATCTCGCGGCCTTGCGTGCCGTGCGCGAGACCCGCGGCGGCAAGCTCGGCTTCAACGCCAAGTTCATCATCGAGACCGGCGAGGAGATCGGCTCGCCCGATCTGCGGCAGGTGTGCGAAGCCCATCGTGAGGAGTTGAAGGCGGATCTATTCCTGGCATCCGACGGACCGCGGCTGTCAGCCGACCGGCCGACCATCTTCCTCGGCTGCCGCGGTGGCAACCGCATCCATCTCGATGTCAATTTGCGCGAGGGCGGAAACCATTCCGGCAATTGGGGCGGCGTCCTTGCCAATCCCGCGACGATCCTTTGCAACGCCATCGCGAGCCTGGTCGATGGCAAGGGGCGGATGAAGCTCGACGCGCTGAAGCCGCCGCGAATCTCGAACGCCGTCCGCGCAGCGCTCGCGGACGTGAAGATCGAGCCGACCGCCGACGAGCCGGCGCTGGCGCCCGATTGGGGTGAGGAGGGATTGTCGCCTGCCGAGCGGCTGTTTGCCTGGAATACGCTGGAAGTCCTGGCGATGTCGTCAGGCAATATCGAGAAGCCGGCCAACGCCATTCCCGGCCGCGCCAATGCCGTGCTGCAGCTCCGTTTCGTCGTCGGCACCAAATATGAAGAAGTCATCGACGCCGTGCGCGCGCATCTGCACGCCAACGGCTTTCCGATGGTGGAGGTCAGCGGCGCGCAGCGCTTCGCCGCCTCGCGCACCGATGTCGACAGCCCCTGGGTGAACTGGACCGCGGACTCGATCCGGCTAACCACCGGCAAGGCGCCGGCGATCCTGCCGAATTTCGGCGGCTCGCTGCCCAACGACGTGTTCGCCGAAGGGCTGGGGCTGCCGACGATCTGGGTGCCACATTCCTATCCCGGCTGCTCGCAGCATGCGCCGGATGAACACATCCTGCTGCCGGTGACGGAAGAGGCGCTCGCCATCATGGCGGGGATATTCTGGGACCTCGGCGAGAAGAAGCGCGTATGACATTTGCGCGAAAGGCGAGATTGACCTTGATCGCTTCCCGCGAAAGCAGGCGTGCTGTGAGGAATAGCGCTCGGCGACGGGGGTTATTGCCTGGTTGGCCGAGGGCACCGCGGCGGCTTATGGCCGGAGACGGCTGACCCCGATCGGCGGCGACAAATGGCCGTTGCCTTTGTCTTTAGTCGCATCCAGGGGTCGAATGCACGATGGTCAACGGGCGCTAAATCTGTTTTGGTCCGAATTCTGCAGGTATGGTGCCGGGCACGCCGGAGGGGTTAGGAAAAGATAGTTGGAGACCCCGACGGCGAAACTACCTGGCAAGTTACTTCGTAAGCTACGTGGCAAGTTGTCAGCTACCTGGCAAGTTGTCGAGTTCGGGTGGATGAGCAATCATCCGCAACCTTTTGAGGGAGAAGTTACGTGAAACATCGTCAAATTTTCGGCTATCTGCTCGCGGGTGCGTTGTGCACCAGCCCGGCAATGGCGCAGGAACTCACCGGGACGCTGAAGAACATCAAGGAGACCGGCGCCATCACGCTCGGCTTCCGCGACTCGTCGATTCCGTTCTCCTATCTTGACGACAACCAGAAGCCGGTCGGCTACGCCATGGACATCTGCTACAAGATCGTCGATGCCGTGAAGAAAGAGCTCAAGCTCGACAAGCTCGAGGTCAAGCTCAATCCGGTGACATCGTCAACCCGCATTCCGTTGCTCGCCAACGGCACCATCGATCTCGAATGCGGCTCGACCACTAACAACACCGAGCGCCAGAAGCAGATCGCCTACACCAACACCCACTTCCTGACCGCGAGCCGCTACGTCACCAAGAAGGCGAGCAAGATCAATTCGATCGACGATCTCAAGGGCAAGTCGGTGGTCTCCACCGCCGGCACCACCAACATCAAGCAGCTCACCGAAGCCAACGCGGCACGCAGCCTCAACATCAACATCATCCCGGCCAAGGATCACGCGGAAGCGTTTCTGATGGTCGAGACCGACCGCGCGGTGGCCTTTGTGATGGACGACATCCTGTTGGCGAGCCTGGTCGCCGGATCGAAAGCGCCGGCCGACTACGTCATCTCCAAGGACGCGTTCTCCAAGCCCGAGCCTTACGGCATCATGCTGCGCAAGGACGATCCCGCCTTCAAGAAGGTGGTCGACGCCGCGACCGCGGCGCTCTATACGGGCGGCGAGGGCCAGAAGATCTACGATAAGTGGTTCACGCAGAAGATCCCGCCCAAGGGACTGAACCTCAACGTGCCGATCGACTCCAAACTCAAGAACGAGTTTGCCAAACCGTCGGATTCGCCGGATCCGGATTCGTACAAGTAAGCTCCCTGCCCCTCATGGTGAGGAGGCGCGGTAGCGCCGTCTCGAACCATGAAGCCCCCGCTGGTGCCATTCATCCTTCGAGACGCCGCTCCGCGGCTCCTCAGGATGAGGAGTGAAAGTCGAAGGTCCGGCCATTTTTCAAACGGAGAATGGCCGGACTTTTGCATAGGCGTAGTGACGGATAAGCGCTAGTGATGCATAGGCGTTAGTGACCAAGGGCGTTATCGGCACTTTCGGGCAGGGTGCAGCGTGAACTATAACTGGAACTGGCACATCTTCTTCGAGCCGAACCCGACCGGGGCCGGCAACTATCTCGACCTGCTGTTGTCGGGGTTGGTGCTGACCATCGAGACGGCCTTGCTGGCCTGGGTCATTGCGCTGATCTTCGGCACCGTCATCGGCATCCTGCGTTCGCTGCCGTCGAAGACCGCATCCTGGATCGGCTTTGGCTACGTCGAATTCTTCCGCAACATGCCGCTTCTGGTGCAGCTCTTTCTCTGGTTCTTCGTGCTGCCGGAACTGCTGCCGCGCGCCGCGGGGCTGTGGATGAAGCAGCTTCCCAACGCACCGTTCTGGACGGCGGCGATCGGGATCGGCCTGTTCATGTCGGCGCGCGTCGCCGTGCAGCTTGCCGCAGGTATCGCCTCGCTGCCGCGCGGGCAGAAGCAGGCTGCGACCGCTCTCGGGCTGACGACCGGGCAAGTCTATCGCTATGTGCTGCTGCCGATGGCGTTCCGCATCATCATGCCGCCGCTTACCTCCGAGTTTCTCAACACGGTCAAGAACACTTCGGTCGCGATTACCATCGGCCTGATCGAACTCACCGGCCAGGCGCGGGCGATGCAGGAGTTCTCGTTCCAGGTGTTCGAGGCCTTCACCGCCGCGACCCTGATGTATCTCGCGATCAACATCATCGTCGTCACCGGCATGCGCTTCCTCGAACGTAGTCTGGCGATCCCCGGCTACATCACGGGGAAATGACGATGTTCGGCAATCTCGATTTCGACGTCATCCGCCGCTCGCTGCCCTATTTGTTCCTCGACGGCATGACGTTCACGCTGATGCTGACGGGGCTTGCCGCGCTGGGCGGCCTGGTGTTCGGCACGCTGATCGCGCTGATGCGGTTGTCGAGCTACAGGCTGCTCGGCCGCATCGCCGGGCTCTATGTCGACTTCATGCGCTCGCTGCCGCTGGTGCTGGTGATCTTCTGGTTCTATTTCCTGGTGCCCTATATCGGTCAGTGGCTGACGGGCGCGTCGCGGCCGATACGCGTCGGCGCGTTTGCCTCTACGCTCGTCACCTTCATCATGTTCGAGGCGGCGTATTTCTCCGAAATCATGCGCGCCGGAATCCAGTCGATCTCAAGGGGACAGCCGGCGGCGGCAAGCGCGCTTGGCCTGACCTATGCGCAGTCGATGCGCTACATCGTCCTGCCGCAGGCATTCCGCAACATGCTCCCGGTGCTGCTGACGCAAACCATCGTGCTGTTCCAGGACACCTCGCTGGTCTACGTGCTGTCGATCCCGGACTTCCTCGGCGCCGCCAGCAAGGTGGCGCAGCGCGACGGGCGACTGGTGGAGATGTATCTGTTCGCGGCCGCCGTCTATTTCGTGATTTCCTGTTTCGCGTCCTACGGCGTCAGGCGCCTGCAGGCGCGCATTGCTATTATTCGCTAGCGAGGGCGCATGATCGAAATCAGCCATATCAATAAATGGTACGGGCCGACCTTCCAGGTGTTGAAGGATTGCACCACCAATGTTGCCAAGGGCGAAGTCGTGGTGGTGTGCGGGCCGTCGGGTTCGGGCAAGTCCACGCTGATCAAATGCGTCAACGCGCTGGAGCCGTTCCAGGAAGGCCAGATCATCCTCGACGGCATCAAGGTCAACGATCCCAAGACCGACCTGCCAAAACTGCGCGCCCGCGTCGGCATGGTGTTCCAGCATTTCGAGTTGTTTCCGCACCTGCGGATCATCGAGAATTTGTGCCTGGCGCAGGAGAAAGTATTGGGCCGCTCGCACCAGGAGGCCATGGCCAAGGGCGAGAAGCTTCTCGATCGCGTCGGGTTGACGGTGCATGCGAACAAATACCCGGCCGAACTGTCCGGCGGACAGCAGCAGCGCGTTGCGATTGCGCGCGCACTGGCGATGGACCCGATCGCGATGCTGTTCGACGAGCCGACCTCGGCGCTCGATCCGGAAATGATCAGCGAGGTGCTCGACGTCATGGTCGATCTTGCCCACGAGGGCATGACCATGATGGTCGTCACCCACGAAATGGGTTTTGCCAGCAAAGTCGCCAATCGCGTGATCTTCATGGACAAGGGCGAGATCGTCGAGGACGCGCTGAAGACCGATTTCTTCGGCAGTCCGCGCAGCGAACGCGCGCAGAAGTTCTTGTCGAAGATTCTGTCGCATTAGCCCCGCTCGCCGTCATTCCGGAGCGATGCGCAGCATCGAACTACGGTGCGCAATCGCGCACCTGAGAATCTCAAGATTCCGGCTCTGGTCCTTCGGACCATCCCGGAATGACGGCGAAGAGGGTTCCTCGCCCAAGCAAATTGCCTATAAGGTGCGCCGCAACCAATCGTGCTACGTCTAGGAGACTCTACCTTGGAACAGATCGCTTACGTCAATGGTTCATTCGTCCCACTTTCAGAGGCGAAGGTCTCGATCCTCGATCGCGGCTTCCTGTTTGCCGACGGCATTTACGAAGTCGCGGCCGTGCTCGACGGCAAGCTGATCGATAACGCCTCGCATCTGGCGCGGCTGGAGCGCTCGGTCGGCGAGATCGAACTGGCGCTGCCGGAGACGACCGCACGCATCCAGGAGATCCAGAAGGAACTGGTCGCGCGCAACAATCTCGTCAACGGCATGGTCTATCTGGAAGTGACGCGCGGCGCCGATACCGGGCGCGACTTTGCGTTTCCGAAGGGCGTCAAGCCGACGCTGATCATGTTCACCTCGACCAAGGACATCATCAACGCACCTTCGGCCAAGACCGGCATCAACGTGATCACGGTGCCTGACCTGCGCTGGACCCGGCGCGACATCAAGAGCGTCGCGCTGCTGGCGCAGGTGCTCGCCAAGCAGGCGGCGGCCGTGGCCGGCGCCGGCGAGGCCTGGATGATCGAGGATGGCAAGGTGACCGAGGGCGGCTCTTCGTCATGCTTTATCCTGACCCAGGACGACGTGATCGTGACGCGGCAGAACGGCAGCGCGATCCTCCCCGGCTGCACCCGCAAGGCGGTGGTCGCGCTGGCCGAAGAGCGCCAGCTTCGCGTCGAGGAGCGGGCGTTTTCGGTCGAGGAAGCGATGGCCGCCAAGGAAGCCTTCATCACCAGCGCCACCGTGTTCGTGCAGGCCGTGGTGTCGATCGACGGCAAGAAGGTCTCCGACGGCAAGCCCGGCCCGATGACCAACCGGCTGCGCGAGATCTACGTCGAGTTCGCCAAGGCGACGGCGGTTTAGCCGCGCCTCACCCTCGGTGTCGTCGTCCGGCTTGACCGGACGACCCCAGTATTCCAGAGACGCCAATGCTGAATCGAGAGGCCGCGGCGTACTGGATGCCCCGCATGCGCGGAGCATGACAGCGGAGTGGGCGAACGAGGTTCGCCACAACACCACCCCTCATTTCTTCTCGAACGTCGTCAGTTGCGCGCCGTCATCGGCAACGAAGATCGCGAGCAGGCTTGCCGGCTCGGTCGTGCTGGCATTCTCGCTGACGAGATGCTCGCTGCCGGGCGGCTCGAAGAAGGCCTCGCCGGCCTTGTAGACCTTGGCCGGTCCGGTCGCGGAGTTCTCCGAGCGGATCTGGCCCGTCAGCACGTAGGCCATCACGCTGCCGGCGTGATGATGGCTGACCGACTTGCCGCCGGGCGCGTAGTTCACCAGCACGGTGGTCAGGCTCTTGCCGGGGACGTTCGGCAGCTTTTCCGAACGCACCGGCGTCACCTTGTCGCCTTCGGCATGCGCGCTGCCCGCGGCCAGCGCGAGCAGGGCGATTGCCGCAATGCGGTGAATCGATCGAGTCATGGCGTTTCTCCCTCGTGGTTTAGGCTGCCGCTTTTGCCTTCACCGGGTGCACTGCGCGGAACGCGATGGCCAGCCTGTTCCAGGCGTTGATCGCCCCGATCAGCATCGTCAGATTGACGGTCTCCGTCTCCGAGAAGTGGGCGCGCACGTCTTCATAGAGATTGTCGGGGGCATGCGTTTCGGCAATCAGCGTCAGAGCTTCCGTCCACGCCAGCGCCGCGCGTTCGCGGTCGGTATAGAGCGGTGACTCGTGCCAGGCATTGAGCAGGTAAAGCCGCTGCTCGGTCTCGCCCTGCTTGCGGGCATCCTGGGTGTGCATGTTGATGCAGAAGGCGCAGCCGTTGATCTGCGAAGCGCGCGTCTTGACCAGTTCGATCAGCGACTTTTCGAGACCGGAGGCCTGGATCTGCTCCTCCAGCGCGACGAGCGCTTTGATGGTGTCGGGGGCAGCCTGGTAGTAGTTCATGCGGGGTTTCATGGTCGTTCTCCTCTGGGGTTGAATTGGATAATCCTAGTGGGCGCCACCGCCGGCAAGCGTATTCGGCTTCTTCAGCAGGAGCACGGCGATCAGCGCGATAATCAATGCGGCGCCGAGCAGATAGAAGGTGTCGCTGAAGGCCAGGATGAAAGCCTGTTTTTGCACGATCTTTCCGATGGCTACGACGGCGCGATGGGTGGCTTCGGCGTGATCGACGATGCCGTGGTTCACGAAATATTGCGTCAGCTTCTCGATCCGCGCACGGGTCGCCTGCTCGAACAGCGAGACCGACTGCATCAGCACGTTGGAATGATATTGCTCGCGCTTGGTCAGCAAGGTCTGCAACAGGGCGATGCCGACGGCGCCGCCGAGATTGCGCGTCATGTTGAACAGGCCCGAAGCCGAACCGGCGTTCTCCGCCTCGATGCCCGATGTCGCCACCGCCGACAGCGGCGCCATCACCAGCGCCTGGCCGAGCGCACGCACGATGTTCGGCCAGAACAGCTGATCGGTGGCGTAATCGTTGGTCATGTAGATGTTCATGAAGTTGGAGGCGGCGAACAGGGCGAAGCCGATGCCGATGATGAGGCGCGGGTCGAAGCGCTGCATCAGCCGCGGCACCAGCGGGATCAGCAGCAGCTGCGGCAGCCCGGTCCAGGCCAGCACCATGCCGATCTGCTCGGCATTGTAGCCCTGGATACGTGACAGATAGACCGGCAGGATGAACACCGAGCCGTACAGCGCGATGCCGAGCAGGAAATTGGCAAGCAAGCCGAAGCCGAAATTGCGCCGCGCCAGCAGGCCCAGATTGAGCAGCGGCTTCTTCGCGGTGAGCTCGATTGCGATGAAGGCGGAGAGCGCGACGCCGGCGATGACGGACAGCTTTACGATGAAGGGCGAACCGAACCAGTCGTCCTTGTTGCCTTCTTCCAGCACGGTCTGCAGCGCGGAGAGGCCGATCGCCATGGTGACGATGCCGGCCCAGTCGCCTTCGCGCAGCAGCGCTAGCTTCATCGGCCTGGCTTCCAGCGCGTAGTAGAGCATGCCGACCATCACCGCGCCGGGCACCAGGTTGACATAGAAGATGTACTCCCAGCCCCAGTTCTCGGTCAGATAGCCGCCGATGGTCGGGCCGATGGCGGGCGCGAAGGTGGCCGAGAGCGCAAACAGCGCGAGTCCGATCGGCTGTTTCGCCTTTGGCAGCAGCGTGATGATCAGCGTGAACGCCATCGGGATCAGCACGCCGCCGGTAAATCCCTGCACCGCGCGCAGCACGATCATCTGTGGCAGATTTTGCGCCAAGGCGCATGCCACCGAGAGCAACAGGAACAGGACGGCATTGGTCAGGAGATATTTGCGGATCGAGAACACCTGGGCGAGCCAGGCGCTTAACGGGATCACCACGATTTCGGCGACCAGATAAGAGGTCGAGATCCAGCCCCCGTCATCGATGCCGGCGCCGATCGCGCCCTGGATGTCGGCAAGCGAGGCGTTGACGATCTGGATGTTGAGCACGGCCATGAAGGCACCGAGCGTGGCGCCGATCACGGCGATCCAGGTCTTGACCGGGATCGCCGGCACCGCGGCGCTCTTGGCCTGTGGGATATCAGCGGAGGAAGCGGCGCTCAGGGTAGGCTGCAGTACGGTCATCGGGGGCTCCTCTTGCTCGGGCAAATGGAGGATGCATTAGGCAGCCTGTTTCGATAATCCGGCAGCGCGTGGAAGGATTGTCCAGCTAGGGTTGATAATCTTGGCCGGACATGAGCCTTTGCCGCCCTTCGGGCGGGTGAGGGCAGCGTCCGAAGCCAACCGGGCCTTGGTCTCGCGCTCGGCCAAAACGGTTGCCTTGGTGTCGACGGTCGGCACCGCCGACATGCCCGGGCGCAGCAGGCCCTTCAGGCGCTGGTCGTCCAGCACGATCTTCACCGGCACGCGCTGCACGATCTTGGTGAAGTTGCCGGTGGCGTTGTCCGGCGGCAGCAGCGCGAATTCGAGACCGCTGGCCGGCGACAGGCTGTCGACATGGCCTCGCAGCCTGGTGCCGTGGAAACTGTCGATCTCGATCTCGACCGGCTGGCCGTTGCGGACGTTGGTGAGCTGCGTCTCCTTGAAATTCGCAACCACGTAGACCGCATCCAGCGGCACGACTGCCATCAATTGCGTGCCGGCCTGCACATACTGCCCGACCCGGATCGAGCGCGCGCCGACCGTGCCGTCGACCGGCGCCTTGATCTGCGTATAGGAGAGATTGAGCGCCGCCTGGCTCTCCACCGCGCGGGCGCGATCGACCTGGGCTACCGCCTTGGCGCGCTCGGTGGCGAGCACGTCGACCTTGCGCTCGGCGGCGGAGAGGCCGGACTTCGCGTGCTGCAATTGCGCCGTGCCGGCGCGCAGTGCGGCATCGGTCTGCTGCGCGCGTTGCACGGTGCCGGAGCCGGTCTTCATCAGCCCGTCGTAGCGTGCCTGTTCTTCCTGCGCGAATTTGAGGTTGGCTTCGGCGGCGGCGACATCCGCCGTGCCCTGCTCGATGACCGGCTGCTGCAGGGCGAGCTGCGCATCGAGATTGCGCACCGACGCTTCGGATGCCGCGACATCGGCGTCGGCCTGCGCCAGCGCGGCCTTGAAGTCGCGGTCGTCGATCTCGGCCAGGACCTGCCCGGCCTTGACCGGCTGGTTGTCGCCGACCAGGACCCGCGCGATGTAGCCGGAGACCTTTGGCGAGATGATCGTGGAGTTCGCCTTCACATAGGCGTCATCGGTCGATTCCAGATAGCGGCCGGTGGTGAGGTAGTCATAGCCAAAATGGCCGGCACCGGCGACGCCGAGTGCAACCGCGAGCGCCAGGGCGGCGCGCTTGACCGCCTTCCGCGAGGGACGAAGGCTGATTTTTGCTTTGGTGTCAGAGACATAGGAGATGGTCGACATGGCATCCTCGGTTGCGGCTTGGACGCGTCCTTTGAGGAGGCGCCGGGTACGTCGCCAAGATGCAATGTCAGCTCCGATGTGATAATCCCGCAAAAATTGGAAGCATTATCAAGTAAAAGCAAATAATCGGAGGCTTGCCGATGGACCGGCTGACCAGCCTGACGGCCTTCGTACGGGTGGTGGACAGCGGCGGGTTTTCCGCCGCAGGGCGCCGCCTCAACATGTCCACCACCATGGTGAGCAACCACGTGCAGGCGCTCGAGGACCGGCTCGGCGCGCGGTTGCTCAACCGCACCACGCGCAAGGTCAGCCTTACCGAGGTCGGCCGCGCCTATTACGATCGCTGCGTCCATATCCTCGCCGACATCGAACAGGCCGACGACATCGCAGGCGCATTGCAGTCGACGCCGCGCGGCACGCTGCGAATCTACACGGCCACCCATATCGTGCAGTTCGTGTCGCCGGTGGTCGCGAAATTCCTGGCCCTGTATCCGGACGTAAAGGTCGATCTGACGATGGGCGAGCGCACCATCGACATGATCGACGAAGGGTTCGATATCGCGGTCCGGCTGACGCCGCCGCCGGACTCCAGCCTGATCGTCCGCAGCCTCGCCACGTGGCGGCACGTGTTGTGCTGTTCGCACGACTATATCGAGAAGCACGGGCGACCCCAGCAATTGTCCGAACTGGCCGAGCACAATTGCGTCCGCCATGTGAACTATCCGTATGACGAGTGGCGTTTCGTCGATCGCAAGGGCGCGCCGGCGTCGGTTCGGGTTGCCGGCAATCTGATCACCAACAGCGGTGAGACGCTGCGAATGGCTGCGCTGCAGGGCGGCGGCATTTCTCTCGCCGCCGGCTTTCTGGTGCATGACGATCTCGAAGCCGGCCGGCTGGTTCGATTGTTGCCTGAATACCGGCCAATCGAATTGTCGATGAATGCGGTATATCCACATCGCCATCATCTCTCGGCGAAGGTGCGGACCATCATCGATATGCTGGTGGAGCACAGCAGCGAACAGCAGAAGCGGATCAATCCGTATTCGTGATGGTTTTGGATTGCTTCGCTTTGCTCGCAATGACGTGATGGCGCGATCAGCGGCAGTATCATAGATTTCGTTCGTCCACATGGCGGAAGGGGTGCGGAATGTGTCGGCTCAAAACGGCATCATTGAGCTGGTACGTCGCTCTACTTGTTGCAATCCTCGTTTTTCCGCCGGTCTCCGCGTCCACCTTTGGTCCGCCGCCAAACGCGCCATTGTCGCTGGAGAAGCTTTCGCGGATCGACGCGTTCCTCAACGACCAAATCGCACAGGGGGAAATTCCGGGCGCTATCGTCCTGATCCAGCGCCACGGCAAGCCGGTCTATTTCAAATGGTTCGGCAAGCGCGATGTCGATGCCGGGATCGACATGACGAGAGACGCGATCTTTCCGCTGCACTCGCTCACCAAGACGATCACCAGCTTTGCCACGATGATGCTGGTCGATCGCGGAAAGATCAAACTCGACGATCCCGTTAGCAAATACATTTCCTCCTTCGCTGGCATGAAAGTCGGCGTCGAGCGCAAGGATGAATCCGGCAAGACCGTGCTCGATCTCGTGCCGTTGCGCCGGCCCGTCACGATCGAGGATCTGTTGCTGCATACGTCGGGGATCACCTATGGCTTCTATGGGCGGCCAGGGCCGGTGAAGGCGGCGTATGACGGCATTTATCTCGGCGATTTCGACAATGCCGAATTTGCCGAACGGATCGCCAAGGTTCCCCTCGCCGAGCAGCCGCGCACGCTGTGGGATTATGGACATTCGATCGACGTGCTCGGCCGCGTCATCGAGGTCGCCTCCGGCCGGTCGCTATATCAGTCCGAGAAGAGCGAGTTGTTCGATCCGCTGGGAATGATGACGACCAAGTTTTTCCTGACCGACCCGGACGAACGGGCGCGCTATGCCCGGCCGTTGCGCAAGGACCGGCATGTTGAGCGAACTTCGCTCGACGTCACGCGCTGGGAATCCGGCGGTGGCGGATTGGTGACCACGGTCGCCGATCTCGCGCGCTATGGGCAAATGCTGCTGAATGGCGGCGCGCTCGACGGCAAGACTTATCTCAGCCCCGCCACGTTTGCGGCGATGACGACGGACCACATCGGCCCGGGCTCAGGCGTCGCACGCAATTACTTCTATTACCCCGGCGACGGCTTCGGGTTCGGCTATGGCTTCGGCGTCCGCACCGATCCCGGCAACGCGGTGCCGCCGCCGCCGGGCTCGCCCGGCGAGATCAAATGGGATGGTGCCACCGGCGCCTATCTGGTGGTTGATCGCGCGCAGGACATGTTTTTCATCGTGTTGCAGAACGCCCCCTCCGGACGCCTGCATGTGCAGGTGAACGTCAAGAAGCTGATCTACGACGCGTTCGAAAAGTGACGCTGGTATGAGTGGAGCGGAAACCATGCTGCGAAAAGCCGGCGAGAGCGATCAGGTCACCACGATGACGGGACGCGTCGTGGCGTTCGACCGGGCGCGCACTTTCATCACGCTGTTGGTGGTGATCCACCATTCCGCCGTCAACTTCACCCATTTCGGCAATGGCGACCGGATGCGCTGGCTTGGCTTCGATCTGGTCGTACTGTTCAATGACAGTTTCTTCATGGCCTTCATGTTCCTGATTTCGGGACTGTTCGTCCATGACAGCCTGACCCGTAACGGCGCGGGCGGATTCTTGCGCCGCCGCGCCTGGCGATTGGGGATACCGCTGCTGGTCTCGGTCTTCGTGCTGATTCCGATCGCCTATTACGCCTCGTTCCTGCGCTATCACCTGCCTGGCACGACAGACTTCAACTACTTCCATTATTGGGGGCGCATGATTACCACCGGGCCGTGGCCATCGGGACAGTCATGGTTCCTGTGGGTGCTGCTCGTGTTCGACGTCATTGCTGCTGCGATCTGGATGACAGCGCCGAAAATCCTGGGCGCCTTCGGCCGCCTGATCTGCGCCCTTCGCGGCCGGCCGACGACGGCCTTTGCGGCCTTTGTCGTCGTCTCGATCGTGTCCTACCTGCCGATGCATCTCTGGTTCGGCGACGGCGCGTGGTTCGAGCCGGGCCATTACCCGTTTCCAGTTCAGACCAGCCGCATCCTGCTCTATCCCGCCTATTTCTTCACCGGCGTCGGCATCGGCGCCATCGGCCTGAGGGTGGGCATCCTCGCTGAGGATGGAGAAGTGGCAAAGCGCCTGGCGATATGGCTCACGTTTGCAGTCTTGTCCTTTGGCCTGATCCTGCTCCTGGTTTATGCCCATCACAACTGGATCGAAAACTCTGCTTCGCCGGCGCTGTGGTGGAGAGCCGCGTATGGCGTGGCCTTCGCGATATTCAGCGCCGCCATGGCCTTTGCGGTGCCGGCGATATCATTGCGGCTGTCGCGCTCCAGCCTGTGGCTGCTCGACGCGATGCAGCCGTCGGCCTACGGCATCTTCCTCCTCCACTACATGTTCATCATCTGGCTGCAATATTTCGTCTACGACCCGGCATGGCCCGCCGGCGTCAAGGCGGCCATCGTGTTCGCCGGCGCGCTTGGCGGCAGCTGGCTGCTTACGGTGTTATTGCGAAAGATTCCGCTGGTGGCGCGGACGATTTGATTTCCGCGCGCCCGTCGCGTCATGGCGGACCATGCTCCATTGCATGGCGAACGCGTGTATGAAGGAGTCCTCCTCTTGCGCTGGGGCTCTTCATGTCTCGATTTTTCGCATCGATGTTGTTCGCGTTTGCAGCCTTGGCTTGCGCGCTAGCGCCGGCTTCGGCGGCCTATCCCGACCGCGTCATCAAGATCGTGGTGCCGTTCGCGCCGGGCGGCGGCACCGACGTCGTTGCGCGGACGCTGGCGCAGGAGATGGCAAAAGAGCTCGGCGCGTCCGTCATCATCGAGAACAAGCCGGGGGCGGGCACCATTCTCGGCACCCAGATGGTCGCTGCCAGCGCGCCGGACGGTTACACGCTGTTGATGGGAACGTTTGCCAATGCCGTCAATCCCAGCCTGAATGCGAAGCTGCCTTACAACGCACACGAGGATTTTGCCGCGGTGGCGCTGCTGGCGCGCTCCTTCAGCATCGTGGTGGTCAATCCGGCTTCGCCGATCAAATCGATCGCGGATCTGATCGCTGCGGCAAAGGCCGCGCCCACCAGGCTCACCTATGGCACCTACGGCACCGGTACTTCGGCGCATCTGGCCGGCGAGCTGTTCAAGCACATGGCCGGGGTCAATCTGACGATGGTGCCCTACAAGGGCGCAGCGCCCGCGATCACCGACCTGATCGGCGGCCAGATCGATGTGATTTTCACGACGGTGGCCAGTGCCGCGTCCCTGGTGGAAGCGGGCCAATTAAGGGCGATTGCCGTAACATCGGCCGAACGCTCGCCGGCTTTTCCCCAACTCCCCACGGTGGCGGAAGCCGGCGTTCCCGGCTACGCCGCCGAAGCCTGGTACGGCCTCTACGCGCCCGCCAAAACGCCACCCGAGATCATCGACCGTCTCAACAGATCGGCCGCGAAAGCGGTCCAGTCCGAAGCGTTCAAGAAGCTCGGGAAGAACGAAGGTCTCGTCGTGGTGGCGGAGCCGCCCGCAGCGCTTGACCGCTATTTTGCCGGCGAGGAAGAGCGCTGGCGCAAGGTGATCGAGGATGCTGGCATCAAGGCCGAGTAGTGCGGATTGGCCGCTTCCTTCCCCGCCGCGCAGCCGTCATGCCCCGCGAAGGCGGGGCATCCAGTATTCCAGAGACGTTCGTAATAAGCCGAGAGGCCGCGACGTACTGGATCGCCCGGTCAAGCCGGGCGATGACAGCGTATGCGGAAGCACTTTGCTTCAATGCCGCCCGCCGCGCCTCAGACCTTCTCCGCGACAAACCTGTTGCGCAGCGTCCCGATCCCGGTGATGTCGATCTCGACGACGTCGCCGGCCTTCAGGTTGGGCGAGGCGCCGTCGGTGCCCATCCAGATCACGTCGCCCGGCGACAGCGTGAAATATTTGCTCAGTTCGACCAGGAACGGCACCACGCCGAAAATCATGTCGTTGGTGTGGAAGCGACCGGTCTCCTTGCCGTTAACCCGGATCACCGTTTCCATCTTGTCGAGATCGACTGATGTTTCGATCCATGGCCCCATCGGCTTGAAAGTGTCGGCGTTCTTGGAGCGCCACAGGCTGCGATCCGCCTTCTGCCAGGTGCGCTCGCTGACGTCATTGCCGATGGTATAGCCGAACACGCAATCCATCGCGTTGGCTTCAGTGAGGTGTTTTGCCTTCTTGCCGATGACGAGCACGAGTTCACCCTCGTAGTGGATCTTCTCGGTCGCGCTCGCCGGGATCACCACGTCCTCGTCATGGGCGATCAGCGCGTTTTGCGCGCGATAGCCGATCTCCGGCCGGTCGGGCACGTTGGGCACCGTGCCGGCCTTGTCGGCGGCCTCCTTGAGATGCTTGAGGTAGTTCAGCCCGACGCAATAGAAGGTGCGTGGAATAAGCGGCAGCTCGATCTTGACGTCTTTCAGCGCAAGCGACTGCGCTCCACGCTGCCATTCGCCGAAGGGATCGCCATTGACGGCGATCACGTTGTCGCCCTCGACGATGCCCCAGGATGTCTTGCCGGCGGCGGTGAATTTGAGCCAACGCATGAAGTTTTCCTCTTGTTATTCGGCCGCGGCCCGCGGCGTGGTTTTCCAGGCGCCGGCGGCAGGACGCGTCAGGCCGAGATTTTCGCGCAGCGTCTTGCCGGCGTAATCCTTCTGAAACAGGCCGCGGCGCTGCAGTTCCGGCACGACGTGCCTCACGAAATCAGCGTAGGAGCCGGGCACGATGGTGGCCGCGATGACAAAACCGTCGCAGCCGCGCTCGACGAACATTTCCTCGAGCTTGTCGGCAATCTCCTTCGGGCCGCCGACGATCGCGTCATGCACCTGGCCACGGCCCGAGAAGGTGACGAAATCGCGCGCGCTGGGATTGGATTTGCCTGAGGTCTTGAGCACGCCGTCGCGAATACCCAAAATGCCCTGCATGCTCTTGAGGTCTTCTGATGTCAGTGGCTCGTCGAGCGGCTTGGAGGCGAAGTCGAAGTTCAAGGCTTCCGCGAGCAGCGACAGCGCGTCGATCTCCAGCGGCAGCTTGTTGATCACGGCCATCTTGTCCTCGGCCTCGGCCTTGGTCGCGGCGCAGACGGGCGTGGTGAGGTTGCAGAGGCGCATCTGGTCGGGATCGCGGCCGGCTTTCGCCGCTTCGTTGCGGACGGATGCATAGCCTTCCTTGGCGGCGGCCACGTTGCGCGCGGCGGTGAAGATCACCTCGCCCCATCGCCCCGCAAAGCGCTGGCCGCGGCCGGATGCGCCGGCCTGGATGATAACGGGATGGCCCTGCGCCGAGCGCGGCACGGTAAACGGACCGCGCGACTTGAAGAACGCGCCCTTGTGGTCGAGCCGCTTCACCTTGGCCGGATCGGCGAAGCGGCCGCTCGTCTTGTCCATGATCAACGCGTCGTCTTCCCAGGTGTCCCAATGGCCGAGCACGACTTCCATGAACTCGTCGGCGCGATCGTAGCGAAAGTCATGTTCGAGATGGGCGTCCTTGCCCATGTTGTGGGCCTCGCCGTCATTGAGCGAGGTGACGACGTTCCAGCCTGCGCGGCCGCCCGACATCAGATCGAGGGTGGCGAAACGGCGCGCGACGTCGAACGGCTCGAAATAGGTGGTCGAGGCAGTCGACCCCAGCCCGAGTTTCGTCGTGGCCATGCCCATCGTGGTCAGCACGATCAGCGGGTCCATTTTCACGCAGCGGATGCCGTATTCGACGGTATGGGCGTGGTCGTTGCCATAGCGATCCGGCATCGCCAGCCGGTCATCGAAGAACGCCATGTGGAATTTGCCGGCTTCGAGAATCCGGGCGATCTCCTGGTAATAATCGGCCGACATCGAATCGTCGCGCGACTCCGGATGCCGCCACGAACTCGGCAGGTTGGTGCAGTTCTGCGCCTGCAGGAATCCCACCAGCGCCATTTGCCGTGTCATGCCGTTCTCCTTGTGCTGGCGAAATTCATTTCAGGTCGAGCTCGGCGGCGAGCTTGTAGTCTGTGGCCAGCGCCTTCAATTTGTCCCAGGTCGCGTCCTCGACCTCGATGCCGTCGCGCCTGCGCTGCTGTTCGCGGATATGTTCGACCTCGCCCGGATAGAACACGCCGGGTGAGCCTGCCGACGGCGGCGTCGATTTCAGGTATCGCGCGAACTCGCCCACTTCCCTCTCGAAATCGTTCAGCGGACGGAACGCGGCAACATTGAACACGGCCATGAAGCATCCGTCATTGTGCCGGCCGGTCGGCTCGACGCCAAAGCCCAAGCCGGTGAGCAGGCCGCACAGCACCTCGACCATCGCAGCCAGGCCGCTTCCCTTGTAGCCCTCGCTGCCGCCGAGCGGCAGCAGCGCGCCGCCCTTGCGATATTGGGTCGGATCGGTGGTGTGCCGGCCCTCGGCGTCGATGATCCAGCCCTGCGGGATCTGTTCGCCGCGCGCCACCGACAACGCGATCTTGCCGGCCGCGACCGCCGACGTCGCCATGTCCAGATAGAACGGCGCCTCGAGGTCGGATGGCACCGCAATCGAGATCGGATTGGTACCGAGCCGTGCCTCGCGGCCGCCGAATGGCGCGACGTGCTTCGGCGAGCGGCCGGAATCGGCGGTTGCAATGCCGATCATGCCCGCCCGCATCGCCATCATCGGATAGGCGGCGAGCCGCCCGACATGGCTTTGGCGGAACACCGTGCAGGCCGCCACATTGGCGGTCTTCGCCTTCTCGATCGTCAGCGCCATCGCCTTGGCGTTGACGTGAAAGCCAAAACCCCAATGGCCGTCGATCACGGTCGTGGTCGGTGATTCCTGGACGATGGTCCATTTGGCGCCGGGCACGATATGGCCGGCCTTGATGCGGTCGATATAGGTCGGGATCGCGATCACGCCGTGCGAGTCATGGCCGGCGAGATTGGCGTTGACGCAGCCAACCGCGACGGCGTCGGCTTCCTCCTCCGTCGCGCCGGCAGCCCTGAGCAGTGCCGCGCCGACGCGGGTGAGACGATCGGCCTGGACCTTCGGCATGGAATTTCCTCGTCTTGAACGCCCGCGCGAACGGCGGGTCTTGCTTGTTGCTACGGCTGGCATGGTCTCAAAGCGGCGGCGGCAGGGCAAGCGTGGAAATATCCTGCTAGCCATGCCGCAGGCACGGCTCTCGATGGCTTTCGGATTTCATCCTGCAAAATTCGGGAATTTTCTCGGCAGGCCCCATCCACCCGGCGCGCCGGCGGTATGGCTGACAAACCGTGAATGTGCCCGTAGTTCTCCTGAGCGACGTCGCGCTTCGTTGGTCCGACATTTACTCTGAATCGCAACTCCCGGTCGCCAATAACGAGCATTTAGGCCCCCTGCACGCATAAAATCCGCGGGGGCAGCGGTGCTGCCGGCAGGGAGCTTGGGGACGGTGAGGACCGATATCGCGCGCACGTTTGCGGCGTTGAATGCGACCAACGAAGCGATTCTGTACGCCAAATCACCTGAAGAACTGTACGCGAAGGTCTGCGAGGCCGCGTTCTCGGTCGGGGATTTCCTCGCCGTGGCGATCTTCCTGCTGGAGCCGGAAACCAAACTCCTTCGCTTCGCCGCCGGCTGTGGCGACGACGTCCCGCGCCTGCGCAGCATCGACATCTCGATCGTGGCCGGTACGCCCGAGGGGTCCGGGGTCTCCGGGCAAGCCTTCCGCGACCGGAAAATATGCGTCAGCAACGATTTTCTGAACGATGCGCGCTCGCTGCCCTGGCGCGAGGGAGCCAAGGCCGGCCAGGTGGGCACGGCGGCGGCGTTGCCGCTGACCTGCAATGGCGAGGGCGTCGGCGTGTTGCTTGTTTCGCGGCATGAGCCGCACTCGATCGACGGGCAGATCGTCGCGATGCTGGAGCGCGTGTCGGCCAACATTTCGTTTGCGCTCGACAATTTCGAACATGAGGCCGCGCGCAAGAACGGTGAGCGCGTGATGCGGCGGTTGAACCGGATGTTCGGTGCCATCAGCGCGACCAACGAAGCCATTCTGCGCGCCAAGACCGAACAGGAACTCTATCAGTGGGTTTGCGATGCCGCGGTTTACAGCGGCAAATCCGCGGCCACCGCGGTGCTGCTGGCGGAGCCGGATTCAATCTGGTTGAAGCCGGCCGCAGGCACAGGTGCAATCGTCGAACAGATCATGCGGGCGCCGTTTTCGATCGATGCCGGCAACCCGTATGGAGCGGGCGTCTGCGGCAGGGCATTCCGAACGCAGCAGCCCGCGGTCAATAACGACATCCTCAACTCGACCCTGGGGCAGCCCTGGCATCAGGCCGCACGCGAGACCGGCGTCACCGCCTGCGTCGCCGTTCCGCTGATCAAGGCCGACGAGAGCATCGGCGTGTTGCTGTTCTTTGTCGGAAAGCTGTGGGCAGAGGACGAAGAGATCGTCGCCCTGATGGCGCGGATCGCGGAGAACGTCTCGTTCGCGCTGGACAATTTCGACCGTGCCGGCGAAAAGGCGAAAGCCGACGCCCAGCAGGAACGTCTGACACGCATGTTGGCGGCGCTCAGCGCCACCAACGAGGCGATCGTTCGTGCAACGTCGCGGACGGAGTTGTTCGAACTGGTATGCGAAGCTGCGGCGAACGGCGGCCGGTTCAACTCGACCAGCATTCTCCTGGCGCGATCGGACAGCGAATATACCGACATGGTGGCCGTGGCCGGACCGACGGCCGACAACATGCGTCGGGTGAAGGTTTCGACCAACGCGAACCATCCCGAAGGACGCGGGCTGTGCGGCAACGCTTTCCGCTCCCGCCGGGCCTTTATCGCCAACGATTTGCGTGCTGACCCGCGCGGGTCGGCGTTTCATCAATTCATTCACAGCGACGGCGCGATGTCGGGGGCGGCATTCCCGCTGCTGGTTTCTGGCCAGGCGGTCGGCGTGATGTTCTTCATTTCCTCCGAGAAGAATACATTCACGCCCGAATTCGCCGAACTGCTGCAGCGGCTCACTGCCAACGTGTCGTTTGCGATCGGGACCTTCGATCGCGCCGACGAGAAGGCGAGAACCGAAAGCCAGAAGGAGCGCCTGACGCGGATGTTCGCGGCGTTGAGCGCAACCAACGAAGCCATCATGCGGGCCAAATCCCGCAACGAACTCTTCGAGATGGTATGCGAAGCGGCGGCGAACGGCGGCAGGTTCACCTCGGCCACCATCGCGCTGGCCACGCCCGGCAGCGACCTGCTCAGGATCGTTGCCGCCGCGGGCCCGGCTGCGGAGACGACGCGGCACGTCAGGTTGTCGATCGATGAAGCCCGTCCCGAGGGCCGTGGGCTCAGCGGAACGGCGTTCCGGACCAGGCGGCCCTGCATCACCAATGACTATGTGACCGACCGGCGCGTCGCCGCTTTCCAGGCCGTCGTTGGCAGCTACGGCGCTCAGTCAGGCGCCGCCTTTCCCCTGCTGGTCCGCGGCGAACCGGTCGGCGTCATGATTTACATGTCCCTGGACAAGGACACCTTCACTGCAGAGTTTTCGGAACTGCTGCAGCGATTGGCCGACAATGTGGCGTTCGCGCTGGAGAATTTCGACCGCGCCGACGACAAGGCACGGACCGAGGTCCAGAAAGAACGCCTGACGCGCATGCTGGCGGCGCTGAGCTCGACCAACGAAGCGATCATCCGAGCCACCTCTCGGGCCGAATTGTTCGATCTGGTGTGCGAAGCGGCGGCGAATGGTGGCAAATTTACCTTGACCTCCATCGTGCTGACAAAGCCCGACAGCGAATATCTCGACGTCGTCGCTGCCGCCGGCCCGACCGCCTCGAGCGCGCGCCGTGCAACCATATCGACCAGCGCGGCGCGTCCGGAGGGGCGTGGGCTCTGCGGTTCGGCGATTCGATCGCAGCAGGCCTGCATCATCAACGATTACCTTGGCGATCCGCGCGCCGAGGCGTTTCACGCCACCGCGCGCCACGACGGCACGAATTCCGGCGCGTCATTCCCCCTGTTTGTGCAGGGGCAGGTCGTCGGCGTGATGTCTTTCATGTCTATGGAGAAAGACACATTCACGCCCGAGTTTGCCGAATTGTTGCAGCGGCTCGTCGACAACGTGTCTTTCGCGCTGGAGAATTTCGACCGCGCCGACGAAAAGACCAAGGCCGACCAGCGGATCGAGTATCTGGCGTCGCACGACAGCCTGACCGGGCTGCCGAACCGGGAAATGTTCAACGGCATGCTTCGCCGCGCGATCGATGCCGCCGCGCGCTATCAGCGGCAGTTCGCCCTGCTGTTCATCGACCTCGACAGGTTCAAGGTCATCAACGATTCGCTGGGCCATGATGCCGGCGACATGCTGCTGGTGGAGATCGGCGGCAGGCTGCGCCGCGCGCTGCGTTCGAGCGATGTCGTGGCGCGGCTCGGCGGCGACGAATTCGTCGTCATTCTGGAGGAGACCGCCGAGCGCCACGAGGTCGAGCGCATCGCCGGCGAGCTTCTGACCGTGCTGAGCCAGCCGCTGCAGCTCAGCGGTCACGAATGCCACACCACCGCCTCGATCGGGATCGCGATGTACCCGTCCGACGGCACCGATATGCTGACGCTGACCAAGAACGCCGACATGGCGATGTACCTCGCCAAGGAGGATGGCAAGAACGCCTTCCGCTTCTTCACCAAGGAAATCAAGACGCAGTCGATCGAGCGCCTGATGCTGGAGAGCGCCTTGCGCCGCGCACTGGAGCGCGATCAGTTCTCGCTGCACTATCAGCCCAAGATCGACATGGCGAGCGGCCAGATCACCGGCGTCGAAGCGTTGCTGCGCTGGAATCATCCCGATCTCGGCACCGTGTCGCCGGGGCACTTCATTCCGCTGGCCGAGGAAACCGGGCTGATCGTTCCGATCGGCCGCTGGGTGCTCAAGGAAGCCTGTGCGCAGAACATGACCTGGCAGCGCCGCGGCCTGCGGCCGGTGACGATGGCGGTCAATTTGTCGCCGCGGCAATTCGCCGATGCGCATCTGCTGCACGATATCGACGAGGCGCTGCTGGCAAGCGGCATGTCGCCGGTGCTGCTGCAGCTCGAAGTCACCGAAAGCATGGTGATGCGCAACGTCTCGCGCGCAATCAAGGTGCTGGACGCGATCCAGAGCCGCGGCATTCGCCTTGCGATCGACGATTTCGGTACTGGCTATTCGTCGATGTCGCTGATGAAGCAGTTCCCGATCGACACCATCAAGATCGATCGCTCCTTCGTGCGCGACCTGCCTATCGATTCCGAAGACCAGGCCATTGCCCAGGCGATTATCAGCATGGGCAAGGCGCTCGGCATGACCGTCATTGCGGAGGGCGTCGAGACCGTGGAGCAGGAAACCTTCCTGCGCAACCATGCCTGCGACGAGATGCAGGGTTTTCTGTTCTCCAAGCCGCTGCCGGCCAAGCAGATGGCCGATCTGCTTCGCGCCGAACCACGGCTCGTATCGCCGCCGCTGCAGCCGGAAGCCGGGTCAGGGCTGAAAGGCGCTGTCGTCTGACGGCTGCGGATGCAGCTCGCGGACCGCCGGATCCGGAATTTCGGTTTTGCGGGGGAAATCGTAAGGCCAGGGTGGCGACGTCTGCCCCGCGAAAGCCTTGAGGAAGACTTCCGCGCCGGCAGCAAAGGTCGCCTGATCGGGCAGTCCGAGTTCGGCACACCATTCTACCGGCAAGGACTGCGGAGAGCTACGCAGCTCCATCGCCGGTCCCCACCACCATGCCGGGGCGGGCGACCGCTCCTTTTCGGGAACGCCACGCCAGCGGGCATATTCGCCGATCATGCGTTCGAATTGCAGTCGCGCCGCTGGATGCATTCCATCTCCTGACATCGGATGATATCCGCATCCGCGTGCGGCGCAAAGCGCGCGAGCCGGTTATTGCCGGCCATGCTGCCAGTGCGAAGTGACATCCGCGCCCGATTTGTTGAGATGGACGTGCTGATCGACGTGGTCGACCCACGACACCGGAATGAAGTGATGGTGCTGCCCGTCGGGCGAGCTCTGCTTGGTCAGCTTGATCTTGTCGGTTCCTTCCATATGGTCGACTTTTCCGACGGTCTTCTTGTCCGACGAGATGACGTCCATATGTTCCTTGATCTGTGCGGTAACGGCGGCCATGTTTCATATCCCTGATTTGGTTGGGGACATGAAACGCCTCGCCGCCGAAATGGTTGCTAGGTCGCCAGACCAGCATCCGCCGGAAGGCCCAAGAGCCGGGCGGCATTGCCGCCGGCCACCAGCGCCATATCCGCTTTGCTGACGCCCTTGATCCGGCCAAGTAAGCCGACCGGGTCCGGTTCCGCCATGTCGAACGGATAGTCAGTGCCGAGCATGATATGATCGGCGCCCCAGATCTCGATCAGATGCTTCAACTCGCGCTCGTCGAACACCACCGTGTCGAAATAGAGCTTCTTCAGATATTCCGAAGGCTTCTTCTTGATGGCGACGTGGCAGTCCTCGCGATGCGCGAAGGCGTGATCGAACCGTCCCCAATAGCCCGGGATGTATCCGCCGCCATGGGCGATGCAGATTTTCAGTTCGGGAAAGCGCTCGAGGTAGCCGTCGAAAACCAGATGCCCGACGCACAGCGCGGAATCCAGCGGATGGCCGATGGTGTTCGGAAAATAATGATCCTCCATGCGGCCGACGAGGCTGGTGCCGAACGGATGCAGGAAGATCATCACGCCGAGCTCCTCGACGCGGGCGAAGAATTTTTCCAGCCCGGCGCGGGTGAGATCGACGCCCCTGACATTGGTGCAGAGTTCGACGCCGCGAAAGCCGAGCTCCGTGACGGTGCGGTTCAGCTCGGTGACGGCCATGCCGGGGTCCTGCAGCGGCACGGTGCCCATGCCCATCAGCCGGTCGGGATGTTTTGCCACCATGCCGGCGATGTGATCGTTGACCATGTGGCAGCTATCGCGCGCCACTTCCGGCGGCGCAGCGTAAACGAAATGACCGGGATAGGGCGAGATCACCTGCACGTCGATGCCGTCGCGGTCCATGTCGGCAAGGCGGGTGTCGAGATCGGTCAGTTTCGGAAAATCGATCTTGCCGCGCCGCGGCTGGATGCTTTTGGTGAGCGCGTTGACATGGGCGTTGGCGTTCGGCGTTTCGCCGCCGCCTTGAATCCCGGTGGCCTTCAGCACCATGGCGTTCGCTTCGGGCACCATGCAGTGGCAGTGAATGTCGATGGTGCGCCACCGCTTGGCTCTGCCGGAGCGCTTGGGTGCACTGCCATGATCGGTCGCGGGCCCGCAGGCTTTGCATTGAAACAGCATGAGATGCGCCGTGGAAAATAATTGCAGGAATAGATTGGCTGCGGCGGGGTTATTTCTCTTCCGCCGCCGTTGACGTCGCCGGGCCTTCGCCCATGATCAGGAGAACGGCGTCCTCGTCCTTGGCGCCGTCCCAATGCACCTGCTTGCCGAAGTGGGTGACAAAGCTGCCGGCCGGCATCGGCGTCGTATTGGCGGGATCGAATTTCGGCCCCGAGCCGACCCACCACGTACCCTGCAGCACGACGATGTAGCGATCATTGGGGTGGAAGTGCGGGCGGCTGAAATGATTGCCTTTGGTCCACTTGTTGTAGACCATGTAGAAGCCGGGCTTTGCGGGATCGCCTGCAACTACAGCGCTTTGCGCGCCAGCCGCATTGACCGGGCCCCAGGGAATCTGGTCCGGCAATTTGTAGATGACGGCGGCCGGATTGAGTTCCGCAGCGGAGGAGATGCTCAGCATGCCGGCGAAAACCAGCGGTGTCGTGAGGTATCGCCAGGAGCGGATGATCGCCTTCATGGTTTCCTCCGTTGCGGTCTTGTGAGCTGAGATGCGCTCATCTCTGTTGCCGCGATGCTAGCCGGTCTGCTTCCCGCAGAGCAAGGCGCGTAGCTGCATGCATGATCGGCGGTGGCGGAAAGCGAAATATCGCACAACGCAACTGCAGCATGGAAAACAGATTTACGCCGCGCGTCGCGGTGATAGGTTTCGGCCCAACTAAAATCAGCCATGGGAGGGCTACGTTCATGAAGCGATTGTCGATACTTGCGGGCGGTCTGTTGATTGCCGCCGCTGCCGTTCAATTTTCCAATGTGGCGTCGGGCCAGAGCGATGGCTGGATAACGTTGCTCGACAGCACCAAGATGGGCGACTGGACCGAGGTTGGCAAAGCCAATTGGGCGATGAAGGACGGCGCGCTGGTGGCCGACAAGCTCGACGATGCCAAGGTCCTCTCCTACCTCGTCAGCAAGAATTCGTACAAGGATTTTCAGATCAAGGCGGAGTTCTGGACCGACGAGGAGGCCAATAGCGGCATTTTCATCCGCTGTGACGTCAGGGACAAGATCGACTCCAAGGTCTGCTACGAGGTCAATATCTTCGACAAGCGCCCGGATCCGAGCTATGGCACCGGTGCAATCGTCGACGTCGCCAAGGTTGATCCGATGCCGAAAGCCGCAGGCAAATGGAACACCTACGAAATCACCGCGCAAGGCTCGCATCTCGTCGTCGTGCTCAACGGCCAGAAGACTGCTGATGTCCAGGACAGCAAGCATAATGCCGGCGGACCGTTCGCGCTTCAGTACGGTTCCGGCGTGGTCAAGTTCCGCAAGGTGCAGATCAAGCCGCTTTGATCAAATGGTCGGACGCTGGCTCGCCTGAACGGGCCCACCCGCCTTCAGCGGGTGGGCTTTTTTGTGCCACGCCCAGGCAGTGCGGATGATCGTGGCCAGGTCCGAATACGCGGGACGGAAGTTCAACGTCGCGCGCGCGGCGGAGGGATCGGCGACCAGATAGGTCGGATCGCCCGATCGCCGCGGCTTGACGACATGTGGGACTTCGCGGCCGGTCTCGGCCGCGATCGCCGCGAGGATTTCGCGCACCGAGAAGCCGTTGCCGGTGCCGAGATTGAACGCGCCGCCGGCATGTCCCTCGAGCAGCAGCTTGAGCGCCAGCACGTGGGCCGCCGCCAGATCAGTGACATGAATATAGTCGCGTATCGCGGTCCCGTCCGGCGTGTCGTAATCGTCGCCGAACACCGCAAAGTCAGGCACATGCCCCTGCAGCGCCATCAGGGCGCGGGGGATGAGGTGTGTCTCCACCTCACGCTGCTCGCCGATGCCGCCGGCGGGATCGGCGCCCGCGGCGTTGAAGTAACGCAGCGCGAACGAGCCGAAGCCATAGGCGGCACGATAATCCGCCAGCACGCGCTCGATCATCCATTTCGAGGCGCCGTAGGGATTGATCGGCGCGCAGGGATAGTCTTCGCGCAGCGCCTTGCTGTCGGCATTGCCATAGACCGCGCCGGTCGACGAAAATACCAGGCGATTGCAGCCGGCCTCACGCATGGCCGCCAGCAGCGACAGCGTGCCGGCGAGATTGTTGACGTAGTATTTCTGCGGATCGGCGACGGATTCGCCGACCAGGCTCGACGCCGCGAAGTGCATGACGGCCACGATGTCATGCTCGGCAAAGGTCCGCGCCAGCGTGGCCTTGTCGGCGATGTCGCCGACAACAAGCGTGCCCGCGGCGAAGCTGCGGTGGCCGGTCGAAAGGTTGTCGTAGGTGACGGGCCGGTAGCCCGCCGCATCCAGCGCCCTGGCGCAGTGCGAGCCGATATAGCCGGCACCGCCGGTGACGAGAATGGCTGGACGGCTGCTCATCGATTGTGTGTCCCGCTGATATCGGTCGATCGGCCTCTGTTCAGCAACGAATAGAGCGCGCGCGGAGTGGTGGTCAAATAGCGCAGGAACAGATAATCCCGCGCCAGTGCGCGGCTGGCGCGGATGGCCCCGTGGTTTGGGTGGTCGTGCGAGGCGTGGGCTGCGGAAACCATCCGGTGCTCGATGCAAGGCTCCGACGGGTGTTCGGTAAGCCGTTGTCAGACGAAGAGAATTGACGCCTTGTAGCTGGAGTTCCACGGCTGTGCAAATCTGTCACACATGCCGGGATTTTGTGGACGTTCTTCCTGTGTTCACGAGAGTTCATGATCGGCTGCACGCCAGAGGCGTATGCTCCGCTTCGGGTCAGGGACTACTGGTGAATGCTTTCTTGGGTGTCTTCTTGGGGAGAGCCGACATGCCTGCCTATATCCATCAACACGACGATACCGAAACGGCCTTTGTCATCTGTCCGAGCTGCGTCGGAATTCCGATGTATGTGCGCGACGTCGAGCCGCATTGGAGCATGGCGAAGATCGACTTCACCTATGAATGCGCCGACTGCGGCGCGGAAGTCCGCCAGACGATTGTGAAGCCGGAATTGCGCCATTAGCCGCGACCCTACGCAGCCCTAAACCTGCCGCACCACGCCGCGGCTTGCCGGATCGCATTCCAGCGCGTCGCGATCCCACTTCGCTGCGATCGCCGCGGCCTCGTAGGTGCTCTGCAGGAAATCGAGCAGCGCGGTGTCGGGATCGGCAGCCGTTCGCACGGCATCGTAGGGCAGGATGAATTCGCCGAGCGCTTCGCTGAAGAACGCCGCGTCGGGGCGCACCTTGGTCGTGCGGAAACCTGATGGCTCGGGATAGGCATAGGAATAGAACGCGGGATAATCGATCGCGCCGCCGCCCGGCCAGAAGCCGGCGCTGCTGACTTCGTGTGAATAGGCTTCATGGGCGACCGCGTCGGGCAGATGCGGCACACCGCCGGGATGGCGCGGCGCGCGACGGCCCGAGAAGCGCGTCACCGCCAGATCGAAACTGCCCCAGAAGAAATGCACCGGGCTCGCCTTGCCGAGGAAGCCGGTGCGGAATTGCTTGAAGACGCGGTCGCAGTTGACGAGGATTTGCAGGAAGCGTCCGACGGCGTCGGCATCATAGGAAGCATGCGCGGTATCTTCGGAGAATTTTGTCGGATCGGGCAGTTCGTTCGGCATCTCGTCGATCGCAACGGCAATGCCGAGTTCGGCAAGCGCCGCCATGGTGGCGGCGTAGAAGCTGGCGACGGAGTGCCCCGCCAGCGCTAATGTGCCGCTGCGCGCCGTCGCTGGTCGCGATGCGCAAGCGATGATCGATGAAATCGAGGTCGATCTGGAACGTTCGCGCGCCGTCGGGTATCGGGGAAGTCGTCAATCCGCGCGGCGTAACATAGAGCGCCACATGCCAGGAATGATTGAGCCAGGGCGATTTGGCCAGCCGGATCTTGCCGACAATCTGGGTCCAGAGCTGAACCGTCGCAGAGGTGTCACGCCACGCCGCGGTCGGCAATTCCGGCCACGGGGTTTGCGAATTATTGCTCATGCCGAAACCCTGTACCTGCTGCCCCTGAAGGCAGAAGGCCTATCACGAATTCACGAACACGAATTCACGAAGTCTCTAGAAGCCGGGCCTCACGATTTCGTGCATTCCGGGCAGCGCCGTTGCCCGCGCGAGGCGCGGAAGAGGCTCCTGCACCACCAGCGCCGCGCCATCGCCTGCAGCGGCCGCCGCGCCAGCTGAGCGAAAAAGAGAATTTCCACCATCGTCCGATCCATCGTCCCCAATGAACCAGCTATGGCGGCATCCTCGAATGAGAATGCCGCCATCGTCGTGTCAGCCATGCAATTTGTTCGCGGTCTCCGCGATCACGCGTCCCTGATAGCGCGCGCCGGCGAGTTCGTTTTCGCTCGGCTGGCGGCTGCCGTCGCCGCCGGTGATCGTGGTGGCGCCGTAGGGCGCGCCGCCGGTGACTTCGTCGAGTTTCATCTGGCCGGCAAAACCGTAGTTCAGGCCAACGATGGTCATGCCGAAGTGCAGCAGGTTGGTGATGATCGAGAACAGCGTGGTTTCCTGTCCGCCATGCTGGGTCGCCGATGACGTAAAGGCGCCGCCGACCTTGCCGTGCAAGGCACCCTTGGCCCAGAGGCCGCCGGCCTGGTCGAGGAAGTTCGCCATCTGCGACGCCATTCGGCCAAAGCGCGTGCCGGTGCCGATGACGATGGCGTCGTAATTTGGGAGATCCTCGATCTTCGCGATCGGGGCGGCCTGATCGAGCTTGTAATACGACGCCTTGGCGACGGCTTCGGGCACCAGTTCCGGCACGCGCTTGATATCGACGGTCGCGCCGGCGTCGCGCGCCCCTTGGGCTACGGCATTCGCCATCGCCTCGATGTGACCGTAGGCGGAGTAATAAAGCACGAGTACTTTGGCCATGATGGTTTTCCTTTGGGGTTTTTAGGGGTGCTTTCGTCATGGCCGGGCTCGTCCCGGCCATCCACGTTCTTTGTTGCGGTAACGAAGGACGTGGATGCCCGGCACAAGGCCGGGCATGACGCCTTTCGTGGGGATCCGGCGCTTACGCCGCGTCGACCAGCACCAGTTCGGAATCTTCCAGCGCGGTGATCGTCAGCTTCGCCTCGTTGCGGATCGCGGCGCCGTCGCGGGCGTTGACGCGCACGCCGTTGACTTCGACGCTGCCGGCCGCCGGCACCAGATAGAGGTGACGCACCTTCTGCGGTTCGTATTCCGCGCTCTCGCCGGCCTTCAGCGTGGTGGCGAGCACCCGCGCATCGGCGCGGATCGGCAGCGCATCGTTGTCGCCTGCAATGCCGCTGGCGATGGTGACGAGCTTGCCGGAGCGATCCGACTTCGGAAACGGCTTCGCGCCCCAGGTCGGCTGGCCGCCCTTCGTCGTCGGCTCGATCCAGATCTGGAAGATCTTCGTCTTCGAAGGCTCCAGATTGTACTCGGAGTGACGAATGCCGCTGCCGGCGCTCATCACCTGCACGTCCCCGGCCTCGGTCCGGCCCTTGTTGCCGAGCGAGTCCTGGTGCGTGATCGCGCCTTCGCGGACATAGGTGATGATTTCCATGTTGGCATGGGGATGGGCGGGAAAGCCAGTGTTCGGCGCGATCTCGTCATCGTTCCACACCCGCAAGGAGCCGTGGCCCATGTTGTCGGGATCGTAGTGGCTGCCGAACGAGAAGTGATGTTTTGCCTTCAGCCAGCCGTGGTCGGCGCTGCCGAGCTTTGCAAAAGGTCTGAGTTCGATCATGGGATATTCCTTCGTTGAAAGTTCTTCTTGAATGAGGCAGCCGGGCGGCGTGCGCGCGGCCTTGCTTGAGTTACGCGCCGAAGCCGCCGTCGACGTTGAGCACTGTGCCGGTCACGAACGACGCTTCGGGGCTCGCGAGGAACAGTACGCCGGCCGCGATCTCTTCGGCGGTGCCGAAGCGTTGCAGTGCGTGCTGGGTGCGTTGGGCTTCGGCGAAGTCGCCGCCGTCCTTCGGATTCATGTCGGTGTCGATCGAGCCCGGCTGCAGCACGTTCACGGTGATGCCGCGCGGTCCGAGGTCGCGCGACGCGCCCTTGGAGTAGCCGACGATCGCAGCCTTGGTGGCGGCATAATCGGCAAGACCGGGAAACGAGGCGCGGGTGGCAATGCCGGAGCCGATCGTGACGATACGGCCGCCGTCACCCATCAGCTTCGACGCGGTGCGGATCGCGGTGATCACGCCGTGCACGTTGATCTCCTCCTGGCGGGCGAGTGCCACGGTGTCTGTATTGGCGTCGTCGATCGGGCCGCCCACGGCCACGCCGGCATTGTTGACGAGGATGTCGAGGCGGCCGAAATCCCTGGCGACGTTCTTCACCAATTGATCGACATCCACGGAGGAGGCCTGGTCGGCCTTGTAGGCGCGGGCGTTGACGCCCTTAGTCTTCAACTCGGCGACGACGGCCTCGGCCTTGTCTGGGGAGGCGACATAGCTGATGGCGACATTTGCGCCTTCGGCGGCGAGGGCGCGGGCGGAAGCCGCGCCGATACCGCGCGAACCGCCGGTGACGAGGGCTACCTTGCCTGAGAGCTTCTTGGTCATTGGATTTCTCCGTTGCTTGAATTCCGGTGGCCATTGGATATGCCGCCCGGCGTGGTATAGAAATAGAAACTATTGAAACTCATTGTTTCCAAGACTTGGCCTTAGAGGTGATCCGAATGGCGAAACTCCCGGATTTCGAGGCGCTCGCGATTTTCGCGAAAGTCGTGGAGCTACGATCGTTTGCAGCCGCCGCGACCGAACTGGTGCTGTCCAAAGCCACGGTGTCCAAGGCGGTCAGCCGGCTGGAGCAGCGGCTCGGCGCACGGCTGTTCAACCGCACCTCGCGGCGGCTGGCGCTGACCGATGCCGGCCAAAAGCTCGCCGAGCGCGCCGCGCGCCTGCTGGCCGATGGCGAGGACGCCGAGAACGAGGCGTTGTCGCAATCGATGGCGCCGCGCGGGCTGGTGCGGCTCGCGGTGCCGATGACGTTCGGGGTGAAGGCGGTGGCGCCGATCCTGCCGGAGTTTCTCGAGAAGTATCCGGAAGTCTCGATCGATCTGCACCTGAGCGACGCAACCGTCGATCTGATCGGCGAGGGTTTTGATGCCGGCCTGCGCATCGCGCGGCTGCCGGACTCCTCGCTGATCGCGCGGCGGCTGTGCGCGATGCCGCGCTACACCGTGGCGGCGCCGTCCTATCTGAAACGCCACGGCAGGCCGACGCATCCGATGCATCTCGCGGAGCACAAGTGCTTCGGCTACGCCTATCTCTCCACCCCCGGTGTCTGGCACTACACCAACGCGGCCGGCGAGCAGGCCAGCGTCCGTCCCGCGGGCCAGCTCCGCGTCAACAATGGCGAGGCGGTGCTGCCGTCGGTCGTCGCCGGGTTAGGGATCGCGGACCTGCCGGACTTCATCGTCGGCGACGCCATCGCATCCGGCGAAGTCGAGGTGATCCTGAAAGGCTGGCACCAGCCCGAAGGCGCCGTGCATCTGGTAACGCCACCCGGCGGTCCGCGTCCCGCGCGCGTCGAAGTGCTGGCGGATTTCCTGGCGAAACATTTCGCGAAAGCGAAGAAGCGAAAACCGTGAAGCGCTTACTTGCCCTTCAGGGGAGGGTGAGACGACGCGCGCTATCGCCATATATGCCGCGTATCGGCTAGGTTCGCCGGATAACCAAAACAAATGCCGGGGAGAAACCACTATGAACCGCCGCGAACTTCTCAAGGCCGCCGCAGCGCTGCCGCTGGCACAAGCCACGCTCGCCAACTCAGCCTTCGCGCAAACCCCATATCCCTCGCGCAACGTCACCATGATCGTGCCGTTTCCACCCGGCGGCCAGGCTGATCTGGCGGCGCGGCCGATCGCGCAGGCGCTGGAGCGGATCCTTGGCAAGCCCGTGATCGTCGACAACCGCGCCGGCGGTGGCGGCGGGTCGGTCGGCAATGCGGCGGCGGCGCGCGCGGAGCCTGATGGCCATACGCTATTGATGACGCTGTCCTCGCTCGCGGTGCTGCCGGAAGCCGACCGGCTGTTCGGCCGCCCGGTGGCATATGAGGTCGCGCAGTTCGCGCCGATTGCGCGCGTGCTCGCCGATCCGACGCTCTTGGCGGTGCCCGCGTCTGCGCCATGGAAGACACTGCAGGAATTTGTCGACGATGCCAAAAAACGTCCCGGGCAAATTCCATACGGCTCGTCCGGTCCCTACGGCACGCTGCATGTAGCGATGGAAATGTTCGCGGCGAGCGCCGGCATCAAGCTGCTGCACGTGCCGTTTCGCGGCGCCGGCCCCGCGCTGACCGCGCTGTTGAGCGGCACCGTGCAGGCGATGGCATCCGCGCCGGGCACGCTGAAGCAGCAGGTCGATGACGGCAAGATGCGCGTGCTCGCCAACTGGGGCGCCGAGCGCGTCAAGAGCTTCCCCGACCTGCCGACCTTCAGAGAATTTGGCTACAAGGACGTCGAGTTCTACATCTGGGCGGGATTGTTCGCGCAAAGCGCGTTGCCGGCGCCGATCGTGACGCGGTTGCGCGAAGCAATGGCGGAAGCGGTGAAGGCACCCGAGGTGGTGAAGACTTTCGAGACCGCCGGCAGCCCCGTCGCCTATCAGGACGCGCCGGAGTTTGCAAAATTCGTCGCGGAAGACAGCGCGCGGCTGGTCGCGGCGGTGAAGAAGATCGGCAAGGTGGAGTAGGGAACCCGCTTCACATTTTTTTGTTCGCACCAACGTCGCGTGGCCGCATTCCTTTGACAGGCTTGCGTATGTCGCCGCGCGGAGTTTTTCGCGCCTATCTTGAAATCGAACGAAAGGACCCGGACATGCGAACGCAGCGGACTGTCCTCGCCCTTGCCATCGCGATCGGCGGAACAGGCGCGATCGCTCCCGCATCGTCGGAAGAGTATCGCGGAACCTGGGAACAGCAGATGGCCTGCACGCCCGACGTCTGGCGCCTTTGCGGCGAGCAGATCCCCGATGTCGGCCGGATCGTGGCATGCTTGCGGCAGAACACGCCGCAGCTCTCCAATGGTTGCCGTGCGGTGTTCGAATCGAGTGCCGAACAACAGCAGGCTAATCGTGGCTCGACGCAACGTGTTCCGCAGCAGACGGCACCGCGTTCCCGTGCGCCGCAACAGATGCAGCCGCAGGCGGTGCAGCCCCAGCCGAGGCCGTACTATGAGGAAGATGAATAGGCCGCCGCTTCCTGCGCTGGCCTGAGTTCGCAGACATCGACCCACTCAGCCGCCGTCAGTTCCGCCATGCGCGCCGGCGTGATTTTCACCGCGCTATGCGTTGAGCCCGCGGCCGGTACCACGATGTCGAACGCCTTCAGCGATACGTCGCAATAGACCGGAAGCGGCGTCTTCAATCCGAACGGACAGACGCCGCCGACTTCATGGCCGGTGATCTCCGCGACTTCCTCGAGGCCGAGCATCTTCGGTTTTCCCCCGAACAGTGCTTTCACCTTCTTGTTGTCCATTCGCGAGGTGCCGGCGGCCACGATCAGCACCACGCGCTCGCCGATCCGCAGGCTCAGCGTTTTTGCGATCCGCGCCGGCTCGACGCCGTAGGCTTCGGCGGCAAGCGCGACGGTGGCGGAACTCATCTGGGATTCGATCACCGAAATATCGGGCGCCTTCTCGGCGAAGAAGGCGCGGACGGACTCAAAACTCATCTTGTTCAGGACCTTTGGGCAGACACCAGGGCAGGGAGTTCGGCGAGGCCGTGGATACGGTGATCGGGCATCACGCCGAGTTCATCCATCTGGGTACGCAACGCCCAAAACATCGTCAATGGCGGCAGCGTCTCGCTTTCGAGGCAGGCGAGCGCCATCGCTTCCGGCGTCACCCGCTCGATCCAGGCGACGTTGAGCCCGAACGCCTTGGCGCCGCAGGCGTCCCACGGATTGGCCGAGATGAACAGCACTTCGGCAGGCGGCACGTGGAGGGTTTCCTCGATCAGCATGTAGGCTTCGGGGCTGGGCTTGAAAATCTTCCTGGCGTCGACGCTGATCACCGCGTCGAGCACGCGGTCGAGCCCGCTGTTGCGCACCAGCGCATCCAGCATATCGGGGCTGCCGTTGGACAGGATCGCGAGCTTGCGGTCCTTCATCGCCGAAAGCGCCGCGAGCGCATCCGGATAGAGATCGAGATGCAGATATTTGTCGATGATGCGCGCGAAAGTGTCGTCGTCATATTGCAGCCCGAGGCTGCCAAGCGCGTAGGCCAGCGAGTCGCGCGTCACCTCGGAGAAATCCCGGTATTGCCGCATCAGCGAGCGCAGCCAGGTGTATTCGAGCTGCTTGATGCGCCAGACCTGGGTGATGATTTCGCCATAGCCGGGGAACGCGTCCTCGGTGACGTCAGCCACCGACTGGACGTCGTAGAGCGTTCCATAGGCGTCAAACACAACGGCTTTGATGGTCACTGTGGTTTCTCTTTTCCGCCGATTGTCGCATACAGGAATTTCCGGAGTGCGTCGATGGATTGGTCCCGGGCCTGCTCGTTGAATTCGAGGTGATGGCCGAGCATTTTCACGGGAGTTACAAAGTTCGGCACGTCGAAATCATGATAGGCGCCGGGATAGACGATGATCTCGATAGGAAATCCGTTGCCCTTCTCGCGCGAAATACCCCAGTCGTCGCGGCCTTCGGCAAGGTCGCGGCACTCTTTGGCGGGCGTCCAGTCGTCGAACTCGCCGATCATGATCAACGTCGGCACCGTCATGTTGCCCTTGATACCGAGGCAGGGTGGGTAGAAGCCGATCGCTGCGCGGAATTTTTCTTCCGAACTGCGTTCGACCTGACCCCGCTCCACCGAGAGTAGCGCCAGCATGGCGCCCTGCGAGAATCCCACCACGGCAACGCGGCCCGGGTCGACCGACGACTGCCCGTTGAGGAAATTCAGCGCGCGATAGGCGTCGTGCAGGGTCGATGGCGGCAGTCCGCTCGTGCAGGCATTCGTGATGCCGCGCGTGCCGAATCGGTCGACGGTCAGCGTGACGTAGCCCCATTCCGCGAGCCGCTTGCCCCAGCGCTCGTCGATTCCCCGCCAGCCGCCGCCACAGCCGTGCAACAGCACGACCGCAGGCGACGGCCCGGGGTCGTCGGGCAGTCGCAGCAAACCCTGCAGCGCCTGTGGGCCCGCCAGCGGACTTTCGAATTCGATAAGACGTGGCGCCGTATCGGCCGCCAGTGCGCGGCTTGTGCCCGCGGTCCCGATCAGGAGCGCGGAGAGGACGGCGGCAATTCCGGCGAAGTTCGTCATGGACCACCTCGCAAATCGGCCGCCGATGATACCCCTTTAGATCCCCAAAATCTTCCGCGCGTTGGCCTTCAATACTTTGGGCCGGATCTCCTCGCGGATGTCGAGCTTGGCAAAATCCGCCAGCCAGCGGTCGGGCGTGATGACCGGCCAGTCCGAGCCGAACAGCATCTTGTCCTGCAAAATGGAGTTGATATAGCGCACCAGAATCGGCGGAAAATATTTCGGCGACCAGCCGGACAGGTCGATATAGACGTTCGGCTTGTGGGTCGCGACCGACAGCGCCTCTTCCTGCCAGGGGAAGGAGGGATGCGCGAGGATGATCTTGAGGTCGGGAAAATCCGCCGCCACATCGTCCATATACATCGGGTTGGAATACTTTAAGCGCATCCCCATGCCGCCGGGCATGCCGGAACCAACGCCGGTCTGTCCGGTATGAAACAGCGCGATCGCGCCGCCGTCATTGATCGCTTCATAGAGCGGATAGGCCATGCGGTCGTTGGCGTAGAAACCCTGCATGGTCGGGTGGAATTTGAAGCCGCGGACGCCGTATTCTTCCATCAGCTTCTTCGCCTCGCGCACGCCGAGTTTGCCCTTGTGCGGATCGATCGAGACGAAGGGGATGAGGACGTCGAGATTGTCGGAGGCGACTTCCAGCATCTCGTAATTGTTGTAGCGGCGGAAGCCGGTCTCGCGTTCGGCGTCGACCGGGAAGATCACGGCCGCGATGTTCTTGGAGCGGTAATAGGCCGCGGTCTCCGGCACGGTCGGCGGATGCTTGTGCGGCGATTTGAAATAGTCGGCCATGCGCTCCTGGAAATCGTCATAGCCGTCGTCGCCGTGCATGCCGCAGGGCTCTTCCGCATGGGTATGGATGTCGATCGCGACGACTTTCTCGATATCGGGCAGCTTGAGCTTGGGCATCACTGGGTTTCCCGCCGGCTTGATTTTTGAGTCTGGAAAATTGATTATACTATATAACAAATTCCGCAAGGCGGCAGAAGCAAAAGAGCAAGAACAGGGAGCGCAAGATGTCCCAGGCCGAGGCCTTCGAGACCGACTTCTGGAAAGACGCCAATTTGCGAAAGGTCTGGGACGACATCGTCCCCGGCGAGCCGCGCAAGACCATTCCCTACACGCTGACCAGGGAAGCGATCGAACTCTACTGCAAATCGGTCGGCGAGGATCACCCGATCTATTTCGACGAAGCTTACGCCAAAACCACCCGCTATGGCGGGTTGATCGCGCCGCCCTCGATTCACATTCTGCTGATGTTCTCCTGCACGCCGGCGGATGACTGGATGCGCTCGCCGGGAACCGTCAATGCCGGGCAGTCCTGGAGCTACAACATTCCGGCAAGGCCCAATGATGTCATCACCCTGCAGGCCCGCGCGCTCGACAAATTCATCAAGCGCGAGCGGCTGTTCGTGGTGCACGACAACGTCTTCTTCAACCAGCGTGGCGATGTAATCTGTTCCGGCCGCGGCTGGACGATTCGGCCGATGTGAGAGGGGAGCGATCAATGACCGCTACGTTCGACAATCTCTCCGCCGGCGACGTCATCGACGGCCCTGAATTCGCCGTCTCTCGCGAATCGATCCGGCTGTTCTGCGATGCCTCGCTCGACTACAACCCGCTGCATCTCGACGACGACTACATGAAGGGCAATTTCGGCAAGACCAATTTCGGCGGCATCATCATGCACGGCATGAACAATTTCGGGCTGATCTCCCGAATGCTCACGGATTGGGCCTGCCCTGCCGGCGCGGTCCACCGGCGGCTGGAGACGCGATGGGTCAAGCCGGTCCGGCCCGGCGACACCATCCAGCCCACAGGGATCATCAAGGCCAAGCAGACGACTGAAAAATCCCGCTGGGTTTTGATCGACGTGGTGGTGAAGAACCAGGCGGGCGAAAAGGTCGCGACCGGCGAGGCCTTGGTCGAATTCCCCCGCGACCTGTTTTGCCAGTGATTTCGAGGCGCCTTTTGCGGAAACGTTCTGGCTCGACGGCGACCAGGTCTCAACCCGCCGGCATTAGGTCCGGAACGGGACAGATGGGCCCGAAAACGGGCCGTTCGGATTGACATTCGGTGCCGGCATGGCTTAGAAACCGCCCCGTCCCGGGCGGTTGGCCGCTTTCGGGATAAATCCCATTTTGCCACTTTCGGGTAGCTCAGGTTCGGCCTTCAACACGGCCTTTCAAAGCATCAGGATTGTCCCATGAAGGTCCGTAACTCGTTGAAATCGCTGCGTGGTCGCCACCGCAACAACCGTCTGGTCCGCCGCAAGGGCAGGGTGTATGTGATCAACAAGGTGCAGCGCCGTTTCAAGGCCCGCCAGGGCTGAGCCGCCTGGGTTAGGTCCAGGGGCGCTGAGCCGGCTTTTTTCCGCATTTCACAGGTCTTTGACGACGTGCTGCTTTGCAGTGCGATTTTGCGCGTCTAGACTTCGCCGATGATTTTGAGATTCTCGGGCGCCCGTAATTGCCGGATCGTGGTCCTTGCCGCTGTCATGACAGCCGCGCCGGTGACCGTTTTTGCCCAGAACAACACCCAGGTCGTTCCCCCGCCGAAAGCCCAGAAGAAATTGCCGGAAGCGCCGAGCAAGCTTCCCAAGGTCGGGGCCGATCGCACCCGCGGGCTGGATTTCCTGTTCGGCGCGCTGAAGGCGGCCCCCGATGAAGCCAGCGCCAAGCATGTCGAGGCGCGGATCTGGGCGCTGTGGATGCAGACCTCAAGCGACACGGCTGCGTTGTTGATGCTGCGCGCCAAGGCCGCGATGGAAGCGCAGAAGGTCGACGTCGCGCTGAAACTGCTCGATGCCGTCATCAAGCTGCGCCCCGACTATGTCGAGGCGTGGAACCGGCGCGCGACGCTGTACTACCTGAAGAACGATTACGCCCATTCGCTGGAGGACATCCGGCAGGTGCTGATCCGCGAGCCCCGGCATTTCGGCGCGCTGGCGGGCCTTGGCATGATCATGCAGGACATCGGCGACGAAAAGCGCGCGCTGGAAGCGTTCCGCAAGGCGCTGGCCGTCAATCCGCATCTCGAAAAGGTGCCGGAGCTGGTCAAGACGCTGACCGAAAAGGTCGAAGGCCGCGATATCTGATCTTTCGCGATTAATCCTGATTTCCTGACGACTCTGCTTCAGGCAGGAACGCCGCGCGCCCAACGCGGGTATTAGCCGGCTGGCTGCGTGACAGGAGCGAGCCGTGAAATCATAGCTGCTGGCCGGCGCGATGATTGTCGCGACCGGAATCTGCGCTTGGCGCAAGGTGGCTATTGGGTGGTCCCTACCAGTGGTTCGACGACGTCAAGCTGGCCCGTTTGAACATCCCGCGATGCCCGGCGGTAGAAGAGCCGCCCGCACAGACGCCGGATGACGAGAACAAATCCAACCAGAGCAGCGTTTTGGAACCGTTTTGCGTCCAGAAGACGCGTCGATTCCAAAACGCTTAGTGTACGGCGTTGCTGCCGCGCGCCATGCCGTCGAGGCCAACTGCCGCGTAGAACTGCGCCAATTCCGCCTCAAGCTGCTCATTGACTCGCAACAACGCCTTGAGGGCGCCGCGGATGTCGCCATTGCAACTCGCTACGATCTGATCGATGGCGGCTTCGCTTGCGTCGGAAATCATGGGTACTTCTCCGATTGTACGCTGGAACAATTTGTAGTGAGCGCCCCTGTTCCTGTGGATGTTGGGTAAAGTGCAGGCGCCCGACTAACCCCCTAATCAGGCACGCGCACACATGGCGAAAGTGTCAGCGCCACTGTACAAATTTGTCGATGACATCACTATGACCCCGCTATCCACAGAATTGAACCTCTGTGGACAACCTCCGAAACCCGCGCCAAGCCGGGCCGTAGCTCGCTGGTGCAGAAAATCAGCCGGAAATCCTCGATGGCAGTAGTGATTTTCGTGGCGGCGCTGGCGGTGCTGGCGTTGGTCACGCAAGCCGGCGTTTTTCTCAGCGAACGGGCCCATCCGGCCCAGGGCAGCATGGTCGAGGTGGCGGGCGGAACGCTCCACGTCCTCGATATCGGTCCGCGCGACGCGGCCGGTCCGCCGATCGTGATGCTTCATGGCGCGAGTTCCAATCTGGAGGTGATGCGGCAGCCGGTCGGCGAGCGGCTGGCCAGGAAGCACCGCGTCATCCTGATCGACCGTCCCGGGCATGGCTGGAGCACCCGCGCCCGCCTTGCCGAACTCGACGCCCGAAATTCAGGCCCGCATGATCAAGGAGGCGCTGGCAAAGCTCGGCGTTATCAGAGCGATTTTTGTGGTGCATTCCTGGTCCGGCGCACTAGGGGCGCGCATCGCACTGGATTACCCGCAAACCGTCGCCGGACTGGTGATGCTGGCGCCGGTGGCCTATCCGTGGCCCGGCGGCGTCGGGCGTTACAACCGGCTGATCGCCACGCCGGTGATCGGCCCGCTTTTCGCCTATACCGTCACGCTGCCGCTCGGTCTCTTGCTGGCGGAACCGGGCGCGCGCGGCGTCTTCCTGCCGCAGACGATGCCGGACGGCTTTGTCAAAAACACCGCCACGCCGCTGTTGCTGCGGCCACGGGAATTCATCGCCAATGCGCGCGATCTGGTGACGCTGAAGGCGGCGGTCGCCGAGCAGGCGCCGCGTTATGCGCAGATCAAGGCGCCGGTCACCATCATCACCGGCGATGCCGACAAGACGGTTTCGACCAACATCCACTCACGGCCGTTCGCGGCGACCGCGCCGAACGCAAAACTGATCGTGCTGCCGGGGATCGGCCACATGATCCAGCAGGCCGTGCCCGATCTCGTCATTGCGGAAGTGGAGGCGATGATATCAGGGACGGCGCTGGGTGCGGCCGCAGCGGCGGCCCACTGAGACGTGCCGGAGGTCGTTCTGCGCGACCAGGGACGACCGTGACGTCGCGCGTGGCCTGATCGCTCCAGATGGGATACGATCGGCTACGCGCGGGATTCCGCTGCTCGTCCCGCCAGGGATGAACCTGACATAGCGATATCGGGCAGCTGACCTTCGAGGGAGAGCGCCATGTACGCCGCCATTCGTCAGGGCAAGGCCAAGGCCGGCAAGGCCGAAGAGCTCACACGCAGGATCAAGGAAGGCGCTATCCCCGTCATCAGCGGGGTCGACGGATTCATGGGCTATTATGTGGTCTATGCGCCCGATGACACGGTGATCGCGATCAGCCTGTTCAACAACTTTGCAGCGGCCGAAGAATCCAACAAGCGCGCGCTGGCGTGGATCGAGCACGACCTGGCGCCGCTGTTGACCGGGCCGGCCACCGCAATGGCCGGACCCGTGATCGTGCACACGCTGGCTTGAGATTTACCCGCCCCCCGCAGGGGCAGGTGAAGAAGACGCCAGCTCTTACTTCTGCTTGCCGTCCTTGTCGAACGAGGAGACATAGGCCCAGAGATCGTTGGCCTCTTTCTCGTTCTTGATGCCGGCGAACACCATCTTGGTGCCGGGGATCTTGCCCTTGGGATCCTTGATGTATTCGAGGAACACATCCTTGCCCCAGGTGATGCCGGAATTCTTGTTGGCGTCGGAATAGTTATAGCCCGCGACGCTGCCGGAGTGGCGGCCGTCGAGCCCGTTCAGCACCGGGCCGACCTTGTTCTTGGCGCCTTCGCCGATCGCGTGGCAGGCCAGGCATTTATTGAACGAGGATTTGCCGGCGGCGGCGTCCTGCGCCAGCGCGCCCGATGCGGTGGTCAATGAGGTGATGACAACCAGCGCGCTCAAAGTCGATGTTTTCATGTGGTGCTCTTGGTTTCTTCCCAGGGAGAGAGGCGGATTTCTTGTGGCAGGCTCGCTTGGAATGGACAAGCCACGAAACTTTGACAGTTTTGGCCGTGGCCGGCTTGTCCCAGAGAGAACTCATCATTTGCAGGACCGCAATCCAACCTTCGGATGGCCTACCCAAACCTCGGCAGACGTGCTTGATTTGGCATCACAAATCGACCATTCGCGAAGTCTTGAGGATACCCATGGCCATCATGATGCCGGCTTCCGATCAGGCGGTCCTGGATCGTCGTGACGCCATCGTCACCGCGCTCCGTGCGATCGTGCCGGGTGAGGGCGTGATCGACAGCGCGGCCGAAATGCTGCCCTACGAGTCCGATGGCCTGATGGCGTACCGGCAGCCGCCGATGGTCGTGGTGCTGCCCGACACCACCGAACAGGTCTCGAAAGTCCTGAAATACTGCTTCGAGCAGGGCATCAAGGTGGTGCCACGCGGCTCCGGTACCTCACTGTCAGGCGGCGCGCTGCCGCTGGCCGACGGCGTGCTGCTGGGGCTCGGCAAGTTCAAGCGCATCCGCGAGATCGACTTCGACAACCGCGTGGTGGTGACCGAGCCCGGCGTCACCAACCTCGCCATCAGCCAGGCGGTGGCGCATGCCGGCTTCTATTATGCGCCCGATCCGTCGTCGCAGATCGCCTGCTCGATCGGCGGCAATGTCGCGGAAAATTCCGGCGGCGTGCATTGCCTGAAATACGGCATGACCACCAACAACGTGCTGGGCTGCGAGATCGTGCTGATGTCGGGCGAGATCCTGCGTATCGGCGGCAAGGCCGCGGAGAATTCCGGCTACGATTTGATGGGCATCATCACCGGCTCGGAAGGGCTGCTCGGCGTCATCACCGAGATCACGGTGCGGATCCTGCAGAAGCCGGAGACGGCCCGCGCCCTGATGGTCGGCTTCGCCGAAGTAGAGGCGGCCGGCGAATGCGTGGCGCGGATCATCGGCGCCGGCATCATTCCGGGCGGCATGGAGATGATGGACAAGCCCGCGATCCACGCCGCCGAAGCCTTTGTTCACGCCGGCTATCCGCTCGATGTCGAGGCGCTTTTGATCATCGAACTCGATGGTCCGGGTGTGGAAGTCGATGAACTGATCAAGCGCGTCGAGGCAATCGCGCAAGCCTGCGGCTCGACGAGCTGCCAGATCTCCACCAGCGAGGCCGAGCGCAATTTGTTCTGGGCCGGCCGCAAGGCGGCATTCCCGGCGGTGGGCCGGATTTCGCCCGACTATCTCTGCATGGACGGCACCATTCCGCGCGGCGCGCTGCCGAAGGCGCTGGCGCGTATCCGCGACCTCTCGGTGAAATACGATCTGCGCGTCGCCAACGTGTTTCACGCCGGCGACGGCAATCTGCATCCCTTGATCCTCTACGATGCCAACCAGCCCGGCGAGATGGAGCGGGCGGAGGCTTTTGGCGCCGACATCCTGCGCGCCTGCGTCGAGTTCGGCGGCGTGCTTGACCGGCGAACATGGCGTCGGCATCGAGAAGCGCGACCTGATGCCGGAGATGTTTTCCGAGATCGATCTCAACCAGCAGCAGCGGCTGAAATGCGCGTTCGACTCGCAGGGCCTGCTCAACCCCGGAAAAGTGTTTCCGACGCTGCATCGCTGCGCCGAACTCGGCCGCATGCATGTGCACGGCGGCAAGCTGGCGTTTCCTGACCTACCGAGATTTTAGTGATGAAACTCACCCAGTTTTCCGTCGTCATACCCCGCGAAAGCGGGGTATCCAGTACGCCGCGCTGGCGATTTTCGTCCTCGGCTGCTGCGATTACTGGATCGTCCGCTTTCGCGGACGATGACGACAGAGTTCGGGTTTAAAATCCGTGGACACTCTCAAGGTACGTGACGCCAAAGACGTCGAAGAGGTGGTGCGGGCGGCGATCGCCGGCGAGCAGCCGCTCGAGATCATCGGCCATGGTACCCGGCGCACGATCGGCCATCCGATGGCGACCAACGCGGTGCTCGATCTCTCGGCGCTCAATGCCGTCTCCGCCTACGAGCCGAACGAACTGATCATCACGGTGCAGGCGGGCGCGCCGCTGGCCGACGTGCAGTCGCTGATCGACTCCAAGAACCAGCAATTCGCCTTCGAGCCGATGGATACTTCCGCGCTGCTGGGCGTGTCCGGCAGCGGCACCATCGGCGGCATGATCGGCGCGGGGCTCGCCGGTCCGCGCCGCATCAAGGCCGGCGGCGCGCGCGATCATCTGCTCGGCGCGCATGCGGTGTCGGGCTTTGGCGACAGTTTCAAGACCGGGGGCAGGGTGGTGAAGAACGTCACCGGCTACGATCTCTGCAAGCTCCTGGCGGGGTCGTGGGGCACGCTGGCGGTCATGACCGAGGTGACGCTGAAGGTGATGCCGAAGCCTGAGAGCGAGCGCACGCTGGTGCTTGCCGGGCTCGACGACGTGACCGCGAACCGGGCGATGACCGCGGCGCTCGGTTCGCCCTATGACGTGTCGGGCGCGGCGCATCTGCCGAGTTCGGTGTTCGGCTCCGCGGCCGGCGCGCTGGCGCGCCTCGGGGCGCATGGGCCGGGCGCTGACCCTGCTTCGGCTGGAGGGCATCGCGGCTTCGGTGGCAGACCGCGCCGGATCGCTCGGCAAGGCGCTGGCGGCGTTCGGCGCGGTGGAGATGCTGCAGGATGACGCCTCGGCGGCGGTGTGGGCAGAGATCCGCGACGTCGAGCCGTTCGCCGCCGGCGGCGCGCGCGGGCTGTGGCCGGTGTGGCGGATCGTCTGCCCGCCGGCCTCGGGTGGCGCGCTCGGCCAGGCGCTGGCGCGCGAGTCCGAGGGCGACGTGATCTACGATTGGGGCGGCGGGCTGATCTGGGCGGCGCTGCCGCCGAAGCCGGACGCGCAGGCCGCGCTGGTCCGCGCCAGCGGGTCGACGCCGCCGGCGGCCATGCGACGCTGATCCGCGCCTCCGAAGACGATCCGGCGACAACGTCGACGTCTTCCATCCGCAGGCCGGCGGCGTCGCCGCTTTGAGCCAGCGCGTTCGCCACAGCTTCGATCCCAAGATCATCCTCAACCGCGGCCGGATGGCGCGGGCAACAGCGACATGAAAACCGAATTCTCGCTCACCCAGCTCGCCGACCCTGACATCGCCGAAGCCGACAAGATCCTGCGCGCCTGCGTGCATTGCGGCTTCTGCACCGCGACCTGTCCGACCTATGTGCTGCTCGGCGACGAGCTCGATAGCCCGCGCGGGCGCATCTATTTGATCAAGGAGATGCTGGAAAAGGACAAGCCGCCGACCGCGGAGGTGGTCAAGCATATCGACCGCTGCCTGTCCTGCCTCGCCTGCATGACCACCTGTCCGTCAGGCGTGAACTACATGCATCTGGTCGATCAGGCGCGGGTCCGGATCGAGCGGGATTTTTCGCGGCCGCTCGCCGAGCGGGCCTTGCGCGCGGTGCTGGCGCTGGTGCTGCCGCGGCCAAAGCTGTTTCGCGCCAGCATGATCATGGCGCGGCTCGCCCGGCCATTTGCGGCCCTGCTGCCGGCGTCAGATGCGGCCGCGACACCGGGCCTGTTGCGGCGGATCAAGGCGATGCTGGCGCTCGCGCCGAACGGCCTCCCGGCGCCGGGACCCTTCGGGCGGCAGCGTCTTTGCGGCCACCGGCGAGCGGCGCGGACGGGTCGCGCTGCTGCAGGGCTGCGCCCAGCAGGTGCTGGCGCCGCGCATCAACCAGGCCGCCATCAATCTCCTGACGCGCCACGGCATCGAGGTTGTCCTGGTCAGGGACGAGCAATGCTGCGGCGCGCTCACCCATCACCTCGGGCAGGACGGCGACGCGCTGGCGCGGGCACGCGCCAACATCGCCGTGTGGCAAAAGGAGGCGGAACAAGGCGGCCTCGACGCCATCCTGATCACGGCATCGGGCTGCGGCACCGTCATCAAGGACTATGGTTTCATGCTGCGCGAGGATCGCGATTTCGCAGGCCCTGCAGCGCAAATCTCCGCGCTGGCAAAGGATATCACGGAGTTTCTCGGCGGCATTGAACTCGCGCCAACGACGCAAAAAGGCGACGTCACAATCGCCTATCACTCGGCTTGTTCGCTGCAGCACGGGCAGAAAATCACAGGGCTTCCGAAAGAATTGCTTTCCAAGAATGGATTCGTGGTGAAAGATGTGCCCGAGAGCCATTTGTGTTGCGGTTCGGCGGGGACCTACAACATTCTCCAGCCCGACATTGCGAGCAGATTGCGCGATCGGAAGATCGCCAATATTGCGACAGTCAAACCGGACATGATCGCTGCGGGCAATATTGGGTGCATGGTGCAAATTGCCGGCGGTACGTCAGTTCCTGTGGTGCACACGATTGAGCTTCTCGATTGGGCGACAGGAGGTCCAAAGCCTGGATCGATCGACCAGGGGTTGAATTGATCGATCGGCCTTAGGGGCACGATCCGGAACGTCTGCCCCCGCGTGTGGATGGCGGGATCGGCATACGGTTTTCCCGGAACAGACGCGAAGCGTTTAACGGGAGATCGCGCCCGGACAAGGGATGGAGTGGGAGGGCACTTCGAAGAAGTGTCGTCCCGGTCTGGCCCTCGGACTATTCGAAGCGCTCGACAGACATGGACAGCGGCAACAGGAGGACCAGATGGCGAAGAAGAGTAAGAAGGGCAAGAAGGCTAAAAAGGCCAAGAAGGCCGTAGTGGCGAAGAAGGCGAAGAAGTCCGCCAAGAAGGCGTCGAAGAAGGCCGCGAAGAAATCGGCGAAGAAGGCTGCCAAGAAGGGCGCAAAGAAATCCGCCAAGAAGGCCGCAAAGAAGTCAAAGGCTGCCGCACCGAAGAAGGCTGCAAAGAAGAGCCCGGCGAAGAAAAGGAAGGCGGCTGCGAAGCCCGCGGCTCCCGCGCCGGAGCCCGCGATGGCGGCGCCAGAACCGGAGCCCGCGCCGGCACCGGCGCCGAGCTGGGCTACCCCCGAGCCGTCCACGCCCTCATGGGGGTCCGGCTCGTCCAACGGCGGCGATCACAACTAGACGGTCGCCTGCTGGAAAAAGGTTTCTCGAGGCCGCAGCGTCCACCGCTGCGGCCTTTTTCGTGAGGGGCTGTTCCCGGCGACCGGAGCCGTATTTTCACGGGTAGGTTGATTTGCAAGGGGCGCCTTCCGGGATGGTCGCCGGTGTTGCTTTTTTTCGATTCCGCTTGTCGCTCCCGACAGCATGAAGGCCCCAAAATTGTTGTGAGAATGCAACACACGCTGACAACATTTATCGAAATGGTCAGAACGCCTAAAAAGGCGGCACATGCTTGCCTTTTTTGCTTCACGATCGTCACGCCGCAGACCACTCTGTGACTGCGTTAAGACATTTGGCCGCAGTCGGTTGTCGCTTGCCCTGGGGGGCCCCGGGACTGGACTGTCAATAAGGGTGATGGGGATCGTCATGAAGAAACTGGTTTTGTTAGCAACGGCGCTGGCAATGGTATCGGGTACGGCTTTTGCTGCGGATATGCCTCTGAAGGCCATGAAGGCTCCGCCGCCGGCTCCGTTCGATCCCTGGGATATCGCCTTCGGTGGTGGCATCACCAACGACTACATTTTCCGCGGCATCACCCAGTCCAACCACAAGCCTTCGGTCAACGTCTATTTCGAGCCGCGCTACAACGTCACCAAGGACTTCCAGCTCTATGTCGGCCTCGGCGGTGCGAGCATTTCGTTCCCGAACCGTGCGGCCGCTGAAGTCGACGCTTACGGCGGCGCCCGCCTGACGGTTGGCCAGTTTGCCTTCGACGTCGGCGCCTGGGGCTACCTCTATCCGGGTGGAACCTGCCATTACGGCGCACGCAACCGACACGGCGGGTGTGCCGCTCAGCAACGAATGTCAGGTCAATGCGCTGCTCAACGGCAACGTCATCAAGAAGGACCTCAGCTTCTTCGAGGTCTATGGCAAGGTGAACTATACCTTCAACGACAACTTCTCGCTGGGCGGCAACGTCTATTATACGCCGAGCTACCTCAACAGCGGCGCGCCGGGCACCTACGCCTCGATCGTCGGCAAGGCGATCGCGCCAAGCACCTGGTTCGGCGCCAGCGGCATCGGCATGTATGTGTCGGGTGAATTCGGCCGCCAGTGGCTGGGCACGTCAGACTCGTTCTACGGCACTGGTTTCACCAATCCGGGGTTTGCCGGACCGTTCCCGAACGGCATCAACTATGCCGACTACAACACCTGGAACATCGGCATCGGCTTCACCTACAAGGTGTTCACGCTGGACTTCCGTTACTCCGACACCAACCTCTCCAAGGGTGATTGCAACGCCTTCACCAGCGACTTCAGCGCCCGCGGCAACATCACTGCAGGATCGGGTACCTCGATCACCGCGATCAATCCGACCGGTGTGGGTTCGAACTGGTGCGGCGCGGCCGGCATCGTCAAGCTCTCGGCTGACCTGACCGCGATGACCAACCTGAAGTAAGATCTTCCTGTTGAGAATGAGGGGGCGGCAGAGCAATCTGCCGCCTCTTTCTTTTGGGTGGAGCCGATGAAACGGGATTGGCGGCGCGGGCTGCGGAAGGCGATCTCCCGTAACGATCACCGCAACGTCGTGGCGGGCGCGGTCGCCGGCCTCGGCGGCGCGATCGCCATCGCCGTCATGGAGTTGTTCTCGTTCGCCGCTCATTATCCGCTCGCGGTGATCCCGTTCGCCACCTCGATCGTGCTGGTGATCGGATCGCCGGACGTGGAGCCGGCACAGCCGCGCGCCTTGATCGGCGGCCATCTGATATCGGCGCTGGTCGGCCTCGCCGTGCTGAAGCTGACCGGGCCGCAGGGCTGGGCCGCGGCCGCAGCCGTCGGCCTTTCGATTCTGGCGATGTACGTGACTGGAACGTTTCACCCGCCGGCGGGCATCAACCCGCTGCTGGTGGTGTCAGGCAATCTGCCGTGGACATTCCTGCTGGCGCCGGTGCTGGCCGGCGCGGTGCTTTTGACCGCGTTCTCCTACGTCTGGCACCGCGGGGTGCGCCGCCAGCCCTGGCCGCGGCGCTGGTTGTAGAGAAGGAGTCATACTGGTCGCTAATGCGCGCCCGATGACAGGCTCCGCGTCATCCGGGGCCTGTCTCAGCGGAACGTCTGTCCCGGATTACCGCCGCACTCCACCCGGGTCTACTGAACCGACGCCGGCTTTTCATCCCGTAGCGCAAACCGCTCGCCGTCACGCGCGAGTACGACATTGCGCTGATGGAAGGCGTCCAGCGTCGAGCGGTGGCCGATCGAAACGATCGTGGTTTGCGGCAGCTTCTCCTCGAGCAGGCGGTACAGCGCGGCCTCCGAGGGTTCGTCGAGCGAGGCGGTCGCTTCGTCGAGGAACAGGTAGTTCGGCGCATGCAACAGCGCGCGCGCAAGCCCGAGGCGCTGCTGTTCGCCGAGCGAGAGCGTGCGATTCCAGTGCCCCTGCTCGTCGGTCTGCGACGCGAGCTTGGGCAAGCCCACCGCTTCGATCGCAGCTGCTGATCTGGCTGTCGGTGAACGTGCCGTCCTTGGCCGGATATTCGACTGCCCCGCGCAGCGATCCGGTCGGGAAGTAGGGCCGCTGCGGCAGCATCATCAAGGTTGCCCCCGCAGGTATGGCGATCGAGCCGGCGCCGAACGGCCAGATCCCGGCGATGGCGCGGAACAGCGTGGATTTACCCGAGCCGGACGGGCCCGTGACCAGCGTACGTTCGCCCTTGCGCAAATTGAAGCCATCCGCGTTCACCAGCGGCGTTCCGTTCGGCAGACGCAGTGCCAGGCCCTTGAGGTCGATGGCACCGGCGCCTGCGGTTTCGACCACGTGGATCCGGTCGTCACGGCTTGCCAGATCGCGTGCCGCCACGATTCCCGCCTCAAACCCGTCGAGACGGTTGACCACGGCCTGCCACTCCGCCAGTTGGCGATAGATGCTGATGAAGAACGAAAGCGCACCCTGCACGCTCGAAAAGGCCGACGCGGTCTGCATCATGCCGCCGAGCTGGATTTTCTTGGCGAAGTAAGCCGGCGCCACCAGGATGTAGGGAAAGATCACCGACGCCTGCGAATAGCTCTGGGTAAACGCGGTCAGCTTCTTGGTCCGGCTCATGATGGCAAGCCAGTTTTCCACCACGCGGCCGAAGCGGACCAGAAGGCGCTCGCGCTCGGCGGCGTTTCCGCGCAGCAGCGCGATCTGTTCCGAGTTTTCCCGCACGCGCACCAGGTTGAAGCGGAAATCCGCTTCATACTGCTGCTGCCTGAAATCGATCCCGACCAGCGGCCAGCCGATCAGATGCGTCAGCACGGTGCCGAGCACGGAATAGACCAGTGCGCCCCAGACGAGATAGCCGGGGATCGCATAGTCCTGGCCGAACAGATGCAGCGGCGCGGCGTTCGAAAGGCCCCAGAGGATGGCGACAAACGACGCCAGCGTGACGATCGAGCTCAGCAATCCGACCCCGATGTTGAGCGTGCGATCGACGAAAAGCTTGACGTCGTCGGTCATGCGCTGGTCGGGGTTGTCGGCCGCGTCGCCCTGAAGCTGCATCCGGTAATGATTGGCATGATGCAGCCATTCGCCGAGATAATGCGCAGTCATCCAGCGCCGCCAGCGGATCTGCAGCCATTGATTGAGATAGAGCTGGTAGACCGCGATCACCGTAAAGATCGTGGCCAGGACGCAGAAATAAAGGATCTCGTAAACGAAAGTGTCCCAGTTGTACTCCTGGAGCGCATTGTAGAAGCGCAGATTCCACTGGTTCAGCTGGACGTTCAGATAGACGATGGCAAGCTCGATGACGATCACGGCGGCCAGCAGGCCGCGGCCAGCCCATTTGTCCTCGGAATTGAAATACGGAGCGGCGATGCGCCACACCGTCGCGAGCGTCGAGCGAAGATTTTTCACAGATTCACCGTCTCCGGAGAAAGGCCATCAAGACCTTGAAGGGATGGAAGAATTGGCGGGCGTGCGACTAGGGTTAAGTGATTTCTGGCCTGCGGCAGCTTGTCGCAGTCTCCGCCAAGAGCCTAGCATGGCCGGAACGGCGCGGGGCGCGGCGGCCATCGAATTTCGCGAGGTTGTGAGCGGATCTTTGGCGAACCCCGAGGCGCCCAATCCCGCCTTTGAGAGATTGGCGGCGTCATGGCAAGATGATCGACGCGCCATCGATCGTCGTCGCCTCGACCGCGGCCAGCTGATACGGCCGCGAGAGCTCGATCCCGCGTTACGTGTTTCTGCATTCGATCGTGCTGGCCTGCCTCGCCGGCGTGCTGGTGACGGTCTATCCGTTCACGATACTGGCGTTGAAGCAGGGCCGCTGGCAAGGGCAACCGACATGATCCCCGCGCAGCCGACACTCGCAGGGGTTTTCTTTTCGGTGTCGTACTCAGGAAATCGGCCAGCGTAGCCTGTGCGAACTTCTCTGGTTCCTTTGATTTGAATCAACGCGACCTGCCGTGCGTGACCATTTTTTGCGGCGTGCCTGGGGGATAACTTTTACCTAGGAGGTCGCCGATGAAGAACATAGTAGTGGTCGGAGCAACTGCACTCTTCCTTACTGCATCGCCGATTGCCCACGCGCAAACTCCGTCTCCCGCTACTCCGGAACGCTTAAATGCAGCGGACCGGAATACCCTGATGGACTTGCGGATTGATCTGGCAAAGGCCGCGTTGCAACTGACACCTGACCAGGAAAAACTCTGGCCGGCTGTAGAGAACGCTATTCGCGCCAGGGCGGAGGATCGGAAAGCCCGTGTTGCAAAAATCTCGGAAACTGTAGGCAGACGGGCCGAACAAAACCCGATCGAAGTCTTGCGCAATCGGGACCCCATCGCCTTCTTGCAACGGCGCTCGGAAGCATTGGCGCAACGATCAGCCGATGTGGATAAGCTCGCCGAGGCGTGGCAACCACTCTATAATACATTCAGTCCCGAACAGCGGCAGCGCATGGCCGCCATCGCGATCTTTGTACTCCGCGACATGAGCGAAGCCGTAGACCGGCGTCGTGCGCAGTTTGAGGACGAGGACTGAAGCAAAATAGTTCGATTTTGTGCCTGTCGCATCATGGTCGGAGCATCTGCGGCTAGCTGACTTCAAGCCTGGGCGATGTCCGCTTTGGATCAAGAGGCCGACATCCCCGGGCCTTCAACATGCCTCTGCCAGGAATCGAGACGATCCGCCGATGATCGCCGAGGGTCGCTACCTGCCGGAATCTCAGAGTTTCCGGCTGTCATAGGCCCAATGCAGCAGCGCCTGCCGTTGACGCTTCCGGCAGAAAACATCGCCCTGCTCGCAATTCATCTGCAGCTGACGGACGTGCCTTCGAATTGCGGCCCAGCGTTTGATCTGTCGTGCATCTTCGTCCGGAAGCCGTCGTCCCAGATAATAGCGGCAGTACCATTGAAACCAGCCGCGAGGGTCTTGCGGATGTATCCAGCCCTTCCTGCGCCACACCGAGAGCGGTTGGCTGGCCGCAACTCCGAAGAAATTCATCTTGGCGTCTGAGCGTTGCGGGGAGAGCTTGGCTCTGGCGAACCAGCTGTGCGGAAACTCGTCGCGGCAGTCGGTCATGTATTTTCCACCGAACACGCCAAGGCGCAGCATTTCCGATGGCGTAAGATCCGGCCGGAAGCCCGGATCGAAGTTGCGCCCGGCGGACGCGACGAGAACGTACCGGTAACCCTGCTGCATCCGATCATTCACAGTTACGGTTCGTTGCTTCACCGCGACAGTGCCCTTTTGCGTTCGTGACTGGGATGGCTCGACAAAAGTCCAGGACCAATATACCAAAAATTTTTCGGACGTGCCGGGTTTTGACCGCCCGAGGCCACGTTGCGGAGCTTTCAAACTGCGGGGACCATTATCAAGAATGCCCCCAAGGAATTCGGATCTACCTAGCCAATCACATCGCTGTCCAATAGAACCGCGCGGCGCGGTAGATCTGGTATTTTCGAGAGGTAGCATGATTTCATTCGCACGCACGGCCCGGGCAGGCGCCGCTTCGCTTTTGCTGATCGCCACGGCCTTGCCGTTCTGCCCGGCCCGGGCCGATGACGGCTTTCCGTTCGGGACGGAAATGCAGCTCGACGTGAACCGCCAGCCCGGCTCCAAGCGGATCCCCAATCTGGAGATCGGCGATGCCGGCGAGGTGGTCCTCGAACTCTGGTGCAAGGGCGGCAAGGGCCAGTTTTCGGTGGCGGGCAATACCGTGATCTTCGTCGCCGGCGCGATGGAAAACCGGCCCTGCCCGCCGGACCGCGCGCAGGCCGATGACGAGTTGGTCGCGGCACTTTCGGAAGCGGGCACCTGGAAGCGGCAGGGCGATTTCGTGTCGTTCGTCGGCGCAAAGACGCTGCGGTTTCGCATCAACACGAATTAGATCGGGCCGCTTGCTTACTGCGTCGCAATCAATCCGCTGGCGGTGGCGATGACCCAGCGGTTGCCCCAGCGCACGATGGACTCGACGCGTCCTATTCCGGGAATGGTGTCGCCGCGTGCGGCCATCCGAATTCCGTCAGGACCTTCAAGAACGGCGGTGCCGTCCCGAACATCGACAACCGTCCAGCCGGGAATCGTCGCCGGCCTGGTTTCCGGCGCCGCCACCAAAGGTTGCCGCATCGCGATCGCAGCGGCCGGGCTCGCCGGACGTGCGGCGCCCGGCAACAGGGCCGATGGTTTTGGAATGCTTCCGACAATGGCAGGCGAATCGGACGCCGCTGCCGTCTTTCGGGTGCCTTCACTCCTGCCGCTTGATCGCGCTTCAGCAATTCGCGGCGAGGGCGCTTCCTTCTGCGCAACTTCCACGAGACCGAGCTCGCTTGCGAACTGCGGCCAGTTCAAGCCGCCGGCCCATCCCAGTCCAAAGCTTGCCACCAGCGCTGCAGCGACCAACACAGCGGCGCGTGCCCGATCGCCAAACGGCTCCCGCACCACCAATACGTCGTCGCGGTCGGACTTCAGGAAATTCCACAGGCGCGCGGGTGGCTGCGGCCGCCGGTCGCGAACCACATTCCCCGACCAGATCTCAAAGGCACTCGGCTCGCGGTCTTGCATGGCGTGATCCATGTTTCGGCGAACCGATGATGTTCCTCGATGCTGAATTCAAGTCTTAACATTCAAGGCCCGGAACCAGATCATTGCGCATTGGTCCGCGGTGGGAGGCATTGATACGCGCGCAGCCAGCCGGTGGCCCTGTCGTGCCGGCATGCGGATCATTTCCACACACTTTTGTCGGCGTCCCAGCGCTGGCCCTTGAACTCTTTCGCCAGTGCCTCGACCGAACCATTGTCGTCCTTCGGCTCGCCGCCTTCCTCGTCGCCGGTGGACTCTTCCGTCAGGTTCAGCTTCGCGCCGGCGCCTTCATCCGCGGTGGTGATCACCGGACTCGAGATCCACAGCATCAACCGATCGGACCCGCCCGGTTTGTCCGGTGAGACCAGTGCGGTGACTTCGATACTTTCGGTCAGCGCGAGCGGGGGATAGATCGGGCTCGGCCGCTTGAAGGTCAGATTCAGCTTTCCGGTATTGGCGTTCCACTCGGAGCCCGCCGCCTTGGCGGCCAGCGTTTTGGCCAGCACGCCCGACAGCGCCGATGCGATCTTGTTCTTGTTGATCTTGTCGCCGTCGCGCCATTCAGCCGCCGCAAAACGGATGGCGCGGTCCATCTCGACAGAGCCGCTGGTCCATCCCGCCGCGACCACGCCCGGCATCGATTTGGCCTTCGCAATCAGCGCCGCGGTGCGCTCCGGATCGGCCGTGAGATTGATGGTCTGCTCGCCGGCGCGCAGCGCATCGCAGGAGATCGAAAGGCTCGAAAGCCCGACCTCGACGGCCTCGCCCTTCAGGCTCTTGAGGAAATCGAGCGCGGCGTCGAGCTTGACCCGCACGCCGAACGCCTCCGGCGAGACGTCGGTAAAATCCTTCGGCGCTGGCGTAATGCCGTCGTCGCTGGTCTGGTTGTCCAGAAATTCCTTCTCGCTGAGATCGGAATTGTCGGTCGAACTCACTTCGGTCACGGCCTGGCCGATCGTGATCTGGCCGCGGAACTCGAACGTGTCGCCGGTTGGCTTGCGCGCGAGCTTGACGGTGACCGGCAGCTTGTCACCGACGCTCTGCGTCGTGCCGGTCAGGCTCTGGCCGTTGACGGCGAGGTTGGCGACGAAGCGGTCCTTGCGGTCGGAGCCCTTCGCGGCGGGGTAGCAGACGTCGAGTGTGGCCGCGGTGACGGTCTTGCCCTGCCGGGTTTCCTTCAGGATGACGTCGGCGTTGCCGTCCATCAGGCCGTCGATTGCGGTGAAATAGCGTGTCTCGATGGCGCCGGGCGCCGTCCTGGAGGGAAGTTTCATCTGGGCGAAAGCGAGGCTCGGGGAGACCGTGACAAGACCGAGCAGGAGAAGGAAGCGCGAGCGCATATGAAATTCCCTGAAACCATGGAGTTGACAGGGGTCGTAAGTAGCAAACCCCGGCGGTCTTTTCGAGCCAGGCACGTCCTGAACCGATCCGGCTCGCATCTTCGCCAAAAAAAGCCAAAAAAGAAGGCCGCCCGGAGGCGGCCTTCGACTGATTGATCGGGAAAGCGGGGCTTTTAGAAGCCCATGCCGCCCATTCCGCCCATGCCGCCGCCACCGCCGGGCATCGGGGCTGCCGGCTCCTTCGGCAGTTCGGCGACCATGGCTTCGGTGGTCACGAGAAGGCCTGCGACCGACGAAGCGTCCTGCAGCGCAGTACGCACCACTTTGGCCGGGTCGATGATGCCCTTGTCGACCATGTCGACATATTCCTCGGTCTGGGCGTCGAAGCCGAAGGTCTCGGACTTGTTCTCCAGGATCTTGCCGACCACGATCGAGCCTTCGACACCGGCGTTTTCCGAGATCTGGCGCACCGGGGCTTCCAGCGCCTTCAGCACGATATTGATACCGGCCTGGACGTCGGAATTGTCGTTGTGGATGCGGCCGACCGCCTTCTTGGCGCGCAGCAGCGCCACGCCGCCGCCCGGCACGATGCCTTCCTGGACCGCCGCGCGGGTCGCGTTGAGGGCGTCCTCGACGCGGTCCTTCTTTTCCTTGACCTCGACCTCGGTCGCGCCGCCGACGCGGATCACCGCGACGCCGCCGGCGAGTTTCGCAAGCCGCTCCTGCAGCTTCTCGCGGTCGTAGTCCGAAGTGGTTTCCTCGATCTGCGCCTTGATCTGCGTGACGCGGGCTTCGATGTCCTTCTTCTTGCCGGCGCCCTTGACGATCGTGGTGTTTTCCTTGTCGATGACAACCTTGCCGGCGCGGCCGAGCATGTTGACGGTGACGCTTTCGAGCTTCATGCCGAGTTCATCCGAGATCAGCTGACCGCCGGTCAGGATCGCGATGTCTTCCAGCATCGCCTTGCGGCGATCGCCAAAACCCGGCGCCTTGACGGCGGCGACCTTCAACCCGCCGCGCAGGCGGTTGACCACCAGCGTCGCCAGTGCCTCGCCCTCGACGTCCTCGGCGATGATCAGCAGCGGACGGCCGGACTGCACCACGGCTTCCAGCACGGGCAGCATCGACTGCAGGCCGGAGAGCTTCTTCTCGTGCAGCAGCACGTAGACGTCTTCCAGCTCGGCGGTCATCTTCTCGGCGTTGGTTATGAAGTAGGGCGACAGATAGCCGCGGTCGAACTTCATGCCCTCGACGATGTCGACCTCGGTATCGAGCGACTTGTTCTCCTCGACCGTGATGACGCCTTCATTGCCGACCTTCTGCATCGCCTGCGCGATCATCTTGCCGATGGCCGCGTCGCCATTGGCCGAGATGGTGCCGACCTGGGCGACCTCTGCGGAGGAGGCGACCGGCTTGGCGCGCTTCTCGATGTCCTTGACGACGGCGTGGACGGCGATGTCGATGCCGCGCTTGAGGTCCATCGGGTTCATGCCGGCGGCGACCGACTTGGCGCCTTCGCGCACGATCGCCTGCGCCAGCACGGTCGCCGTGGTGGTGCCGTCGCCGGCGGTGTCGTTGGTCTTGGAGGCGACCTCGCGCAGCATCTGCGCGCCCATGTTCTCGAACTTGTCCTCGAGCTCGATCTCCTTGGCGACGGTGACGCCGTCCTTGGTGATGCGGGGCGCGCCGAAGCTCTTCTCGATCACGACGTTGCGGCCCTTCGGACCGAGCGTCACCTTCACCGCGTTGGCGAGAACGTCGACGCCGCGCAGCATGCGGTCGCGGGCGTCGCCGGAAAATTTGACGTCTTTGGCAGCCATTTGAGTTGCTCCTGGAATGGTCCTCACCCCCTGCATGACGGCCCCTGCCGTTATTGCTCGAGGAGCGGCCGCTTGGCCGCATCTCGAAGGGTGAGCTTGTGAAACGAAGGGCCCTTCGAGACGGCAGCTTCGCTGCCTCCTCAGGGTTAGGGAGAATGTGCTGTTAGGTCAGCACGCCCATGATGTCGCTCTCCTTCATGATCAGGAGTTCCTCGCCGTCGAGCTTGACCTCGGTGCCCGACCATTTGCCGAACAGCACGCGGTCACCGACCTTGAGGTCGATCGGAATCAGCTTGCCGGCTTCGTCGCGGCCGCCAGGACCGACGGCGGTGACTTCGCCCTGCGACGGCTTTTCCTTGGCGCTGTCGGGAATGATGATGCCGCCCTTGGTCTTCTCTTCGGCATCGATGCGCTTGACCACGACGCGGTCGTGCAGCGGACGGAATTTGGATTTAGCCATGACGTCTCCTCTTGAAGTTCCGTTGGAAGGCGTGGTTTCAGGTCTGTGCCATCGAAAATGGTTGGGAATGGCCGGGTATTCGACGCCACCCCGGGCGGGACAGCACGACCCTTAGCAATCTTCGTATTTGAGTGCTAAACGTGGGGCCGGGGAATATGGCTTGGCGCCGATCCTGTCAAGCAAACAAGGGGCTTAAGGCCTTGGTGAGGCCAATATAGGATGCTGCCTCGGAAACCAAATCGGCGCAGCGGCGTAATTTTAATGGACGTCATTGCTCCGGCAGGCTTTTTGCGGTTGGCTGCTTGACGGGAGCGACCATGGATTTGCTCGGGGGAATACGATGATCAGCTCACGTAATGCGCGTACGGTTGCCAATCTGGCGATCGCATCGGCGCTCACGATCTTGCTGGCGGCGTGCAACAGCATGAGCCTGCCGTCGCTGTCGTCCAGTTCGGCGCCCGCAACCGAGCCCGGGGAAGCGCCCGAGATGCCCGCGACCATCCGCGCCGACGAGATCGTCGGCCGCTGGGGTCTCGCCTCGTTCCAGAATCCCAACGACCGCGCCCGCACCGAAGCCGCGGCGCGCGGGCAGTGCAAGCAGCCCTATGTGATCGGCGCCGGGACCTCTGGCGGTGTCGTCATGCATCTGGCCGACCAGGCCACCCCGCAGGAACTGCGCCTCAAGGGCAGCCCGAGCGGCAAGAACTATATCGGTCCGGCGGGCCCGACGCCCGGCGAGCAGGACCGCGAGATCGTCTCGTTCGACGGCCGCGTGCTGATCACCCGCTTCATCGACAAGGATGCCGCGGTCCGTTACGGCAACATGGTCTATGTCCGCTGCGCGCCGCGGGCGTGAGGCGGCGACACCCTTGCTCGTCATGCCCGCGAAGGCGGGCATCCAGTACGCCGCGGCCTCTCCGCTGAATTGCTGACGTCTCTGGAATACTGGATCGTCCGCCTTCGCGGACGATGACGGTAGTGGAAACAAAAAACGCCGGCATCGCTGCCGGCGTTTTGTTTAGTTTGTGTTAACCAGCCCGATCAATCGAACAGCGCGTCGATGTCGTTCTGCGAGGCGTGACCGTCGTCGCCGTCCAGCTTCGGGCCGTTCAGCAGCCTGGCGTCGCCTTCGCGGGTATCGACGATCGGGGGCGCGTGCGCCTTGATGGCATCGACGCCACCCCAGATCTCCATCATCTCGATGATGTGCTTTTCGATGAATTTCATCGTCTGCATCACCTTGCTGATGCGCTGGCCGGTCAAGTCCTGGAAATTGCAGGCCTCGAAGATCGCGACGACGCGTTCCTGGATTTCCTCGCTGAGCAGCTTCTGCTGGTCGGGCGAGATGTTCTTGGACAATGCGGTGGCGGCCTGGTCGATCGCCTCGACGGCCTCGAGAATCTGCTGGGTGGCCTGTTCGGTGCCGCCGACGACGGCGCCGAGCTCGCCATTGACCTTGGCCATTTCCTGGCCGTCAAAGCTGGTGCCGTGCAGGGTTGCGATTTCGCGCTTGGTGCGGTTGATCGCGTCGTGAATGAGGTCGAGCTCGACCTTGAGCTTCGCGCACTGCTCGATCTGGGCGCGATAGGTTTCCAGCAACGCGTGGGCATCTGCGGTCTCGCGCGCGACATCCGTGGCGATAGCCGAACCGTCGCGGGCGTGGCCGAAACCGGCCATCTGGGCGCGGATCGCGCGCAGCTCGGACATGATCTCACGGTGCATCGGACCGATCTCTCCGCCTTCGACGGCAGCCATGACAATTGGCGCGTCGCCCAGAAGGGCCTGTTCGATACGAAAACGCTTGCGATTGACCGACATGAGTTTTTCCCACCCCTTGCACTTCGCGTTTGTTCTAAACCAACGCCATTTAACGCGAGGTTCACGCGGGAACGTGTCCTGGCGCACTTTTGCCTGTGGCCGGATACCGGCGGTTAACCATGAGGCTCCGCGTTCATGCAAAATAAACGCTACCGGGCAAATCCGGGCACGATTGCCGGGATGGTGAATTGAAACGGCTGATCCGTTTACCAAACCGATTAGGTTTTGATTTGTATTGATCGCGTGCAGCGGCATTCGTCGCGCCGCTGCCGCCAACCCGCAGTGACGAACAGTACAGAGTACGTCGATGTCCGGAAAAATCTCCCTTGCGCTCCTTGCGAGCGCGTCCTGCCTTTGCTTCGCCAGTGAGGCCAGTGCGATCGACGCCTCGCCGGTTGCAGACCCCACCGTGATCTACGCCCGCCAGCCCGCGCCGGTGCGCATGGCTGCCGCCGAACGCTCCAACATGGGCGGCGGCTTCATCGAATTCCTGTTCGGCGACGCGCCGCAGGGCAATCGCTATCAGCGCGATCAGGCCTATCAGCCGCAGCCGGATTACGGCTATGGCGGGCGGCGCGCGCTGCTGCCGCCAATGGATCCGCAGCAGTCGATGCGCCGCGAGGAGGAAGAGGTCGATCCCGCGCAGCAACGGCTCGATCCGAAATACGAAAAGCAGGTGGTCGAGTATCACGGCAGGGAAAGTCCGGGCACTATCGTGATCGACACCCCGAACAAGTTCCTGTTCCTGGTGCAGGGCGACGGCAAGGCGCTGCGCTATGGCGTCGGCGTCGGCCGCCCGGGCTTCACCTGGTCGGGCGTCAAGACCGTCTCCGCCAAGAAGGAATGGCCGGCCTGGACGCCGCCGCCGGAAATGCTGGTGCGCCGTCCCGATCTGCCGCGGCACATGGAGGGCGGCCCGCAAAATCCGCTCGGCGCGCGTGCGATGTACCTGGGTTCGTCGCTCTATCGCATCCACGGCTCCAACGAGCCCTGGACCATCGGCACCAACGTCTCCTCCGGCTGCATCCGGATGCGCAATGAAGACGTCATCGATCTCTACGGCCGCGTCGGCGTCGGCGCCAAGGTGGTGGTGATCTGAGCAGGCACGACGGCAAGGTGGAATCAAAACGGCCGCCCGATGGGGCGGCCGTTGTTGTTTCAGCTCTCGCGTCGATCACGCGTAATCGCCGTCACCGTCACCATCGTCGCCGTCGAAGCCGTCGGAATCGTGGTCCATGTCGTTGTCATCGTCATTCGAGGCCTGATCAAAGAATCCCTGCCGCGAACCGGAATCGTTGTCGTTGCTGTCGGCGCGCCGGCTCGACGAACCGATGTCGTTGATCCCGGCGTCCCGCGCCAGGTCGCCGCCGGACTGGTCACCCCACGGCCTGCGGTCTTCAATTCCGCCGCTATGGCCCGCCGTGTCGCCGAAGCTTTGGCGGTTGCCGCCGCCGCCCATCATCGAACGGAGGCTGCCGGCCAGCAACGAGCCGCCGACCACGCCGACGGCGGCTGCCGCTGCGGTGCCGAGAAACGAGCCGCCACCGCCGCCGAAGGGCGGTTGCTGCGCGCCATAGGAGGGCTGGGCATAGGCCGGCTGATTGTATTGTCCGGGCGGTTGGCTCTGCTGCAAGACCTGGCCCGTGTTCCACGCCGGACGGTTGCCGCCCATCTCGGGCGCGCGAACGTTGGGCACCGAACCATGTGACGAACCTTGCGGCTGGTTCTGTCCGAAGATCGCATCGCGCATCGAATCGAGGAAGCCGCCGGATTGATTTTGCTGGCCCGCCACCGCTTCCAGCTCCTGGATGCGCATGTCGGCGCGCTTCAGCGCTTCGTCCTGCACCAGCGCCGTTTGCACCAGCGCATAGACCGCATTCGGTGCGTTGCGCAGGCCCTGCATGATCGCTGACATCGCCTCCGCATCGCGCGGGGCGTTCTCCAGCTTGGCGAGGCGGTCGAAAAGACCGTCAATCAGTTGGCGTTCTTGCGGTGTCATTGCCCTCTCCCTCGCGTCGGATCGTCAACGCGCCGGGAAGATGTAGGGCGGGCTTTGTGTCGCAAGTAGTGGGTGGCCGAATTAAATTTTGGTATGCGACGAAACGCCGGGATTTATCTGACCTTATCAACTCAATGTAACTTTATTCGCCGCCAGCAACGCCGGGAATTGATCGCTTGCGAGATATGCGTGTTCCGCCTCGCGCTGGGAGGTGAGGGGGTCGAGACCCCTGAGGGTTTCGTCGACGAATCCCGGGTGGCACATCACCAGCCCGCCTTCCGGCAATTCGGCAAGGAACTCACCCATCAGCCCGCCGAAATCGGGGGCTTTCGAAAAATCATAGGCGCCGGCAAAGGCGGGATTGAACGGAATGCCGGCACCGGCGGCGCGCCTGCGGAATTGCGCGCTGAGAACGTCGAGCACCAGCGCCTTGGGCGCGCCGAGCAGCCCCGCCAGTGGCTTGAGGCGTCCGCCCTGGCGAACCCAGGCGGCGGGGGCGGTTTCCTTCACCGCGCGCAGGAAGGCGTCGCGCACCCCAGGGAAGAGCTGCGCATGCTGGTGGCCGTCGACGAAATCGGGCGCGCGGCCGAACAGCTCCTTGAAGGCTGCGAACTGGGCCAGAAGCTCGTCTTCGATCATTTCAGGGTCGAGCCGCCGCAGCAGGCCCGCGCGCAAGAGTTTTGGAAACGGCAGGAATAAACCGCCATTGAGCGGTCGGAAGTGCATCGTCAGCGGACGAAACGGCGCGGTCAGCGTCGCGTGCAGACCGATCGCGCAACGCGGGCTCGCAGCCGCTGCGTCCTGCAACGCGGCGACCTCGCTGCGCCCGATCGCGGCGCCAACCACCATGACAGAGGTGGCGTTGAGACGGCCGCGTGAGATCAGATCGCGGATGGCGCGGTTGACGCCCTCGGCAAGCCCGTAATCGTCGGCGCACAGCCAGATCCGGCGCGGCGGCGCGTCGTTCATTCGGCGGCGGTCCGCTCGCTGGCGGCCGTCTCGCCATCGGCGCGCTTTTCGGAATGCTCGGCGACGAAGTAGATCGGGCGTGCCTTCAGCTCGGACAGGATCTTGCCGATATACTCGCCGACGATGCCGATCATGATGAGCTGCACGCCGCCGATCGTCATCAGGCCGATCATCAGCGAGGGATAACCGGGGACCTGCTTGCCGGTGGTCCAAACCTCCCAGAGGATGGTCAGGCCGAATATGAAGGCGGTGAACGCCAGCAGCACGCCGAGCAGGCTCGCGAAGCGCAGCGGCGCCACCGAGAACGACGTCAGTCCCTCGATCGACAACCCGATCAGCCGGCCCGGGCTGAACGTGGTGACGCCGTGCGCGCGCGCCGCCGGCTCGTAGTCGACGCGGATCTGGCGGAAGCCGATCCAGTTCGACAGGCCCTTGAAGAAGCGGTTGCGCTCGGGAAGCTGGCGCAGTGCGGTAGCCGCGCGCGGCGACAGCAGGCGGAAATCGCCGGCGTCCTCGGGGATCTTCTGCCGTGCGCCCCAGTTGATCAGCGCGTAGAAGCCGTGCACCGCCTGGCGGCGCAGGAACGATTTATTGTCGCGATGCGCCTTCGCCGTATAGACCACGTCGTAGCCGTCATCGATCCAGTGCGAGACCAGTTTTTCGACCAGGTCAGGCGGATGCTGGCCGTCGCCGTCCATGAACAGGATCGCGCCGCGCCGGGCATGGTCCAGCCCCGCCATCAACGCCGCCTCCTTGCCGAAATTGCGCGACAGCGACACCACCTGGATGTCGAGCGCATCGGCGCCAAGCGTGCGCGCGATCGCCAGCGTATTGTCGGCGCTGCCATCGTCGACATAGACCACTTCGCAGATAAGGCCGTAACGCGCCTTCAGCGTGCGGGCGAGGTCGACCAGCCGCGCGTGCAGCAAGGCGAGCCCTGCCGCCTCGTTATAGAGAGGCACGACAATCGACAGCCCTTGCGCGGCAGCGGCGCCGGCGGCGGTCGTCGACAGGCGGGAAACGTCAGAGCCGAGCGTCATCGATCAGGTCCCAGATCATCCAACCGTATATGCTATCTGACGCCACCTGTCGCAACGATGAACGAAACGGCAGCCTTATTGCCGCAAGAACGCCTCGAGCCTGGCAAATAGCGGGTTTTCCCGGTCGAGCACATAGTCGAGCGAGGCGATCGACACCGTGTCGGCACCGTGCTCGCGCAAGAAACTGCCGAGCGCGTAAAGCTGCATCGGTGGGCAGTGCAGCGTGATCATGCCCGAGGAGGTCGGCCCGCCGAACGGCGCCACCACACCAAAACGGTTATGCGCCTCCGCCAGCAACGCATCGTTGCAGCCGGCGAAACGCGTTCGCACCTCCCGGTATTTGCTGGCCCGCGCCCGCGCGGCGATGTGGTCGAGGATGACGCGTGCGGTCTCGCGGGCGTCGGCCGACCAGTCGGCATCCTTTGACGCCACGAGGTTGGCCTGGCTGCGCAGGATCACGCCGTCGTCCAGCACCTTGAGACCGTTGGCGGCGAGGGTGGCGCCTGTGGTCGTGATGTCGACGATCATCTCGGCGGTGCCGACGGCGGGCGCGCCCTCGGTGGCGCCGGCGCTTTCGACGATGCGGTAATCGACCACGCCGTGGGTGGCAAAGAAATTGCGCGTCAGGTTGATGTATTTGGTCGCGACCCGCATCCGCCGGTTATGCTGGGCGCGAAAACCTGTCGTGACGTCGTCGAGATCGGCCATGGTGCGGACGTCGATCCAGGCCTGCGGCACCGCGACCACGACATTGGCGCTGCCGAAGCCGAGATTGTCGATCAGCAGCACGCGCTTGTCGGCGTCGGCAATGCTTTCGCGCAACAGGTCCTCGCCGGTGACGCCGAGATGCACCATGCCGCGCGCGAGCTGCCAGGCGATTTCGCTGGCCGAGAGATAGGCGATCTCGACATTGTCGAGGCCGGGAATCGTGCCGCGATAGTCGCGCGCGCCGCGCGGTTTCGCCAGCGAAAGCCCGGCGCGCGTGAAAAACGCCTCGGCGTTTTCCTGCAGGCGGCCCTTGGAGGGAACGGCGAGAACGAAGGGGGCGGTCATGCGGCGCTCCCTTGCGAGACGGGCTGACCTAGTTGGGTCAACGCCTCGATCCACACCGAGAAGCCGACCGCGGGGATCGGCGTCGGCGAACCGAGCTGCGTCATCAGGCCATCATAGCGACCGCCGGCCACCAGTGGCTCGACGCCGTTGCCTTTGGCATTTCCTTTGCCGTGCAATTCGAATTCGAACCCGGTGTAATAATCGAGCCCGCGGCCGAACGAGGTGGAAAACCGCGTCAGCTTGGTGTCGATGCCGCGCGCGGCCATGAAGCCGACGCGGCTTTCGAGCTGATCGATCGCCGCAGACAGATCGAGTTTTGCGTCCGAGGCCAGCGCGCGCAGTTGCGCGACCGATTCATCGGGGTCGCCCGATATCGCGAGGAAGCGCTTGATGATGTTGAGCGCGTCGCGCGGCAGCGCGCCGCCCTTCAGCGTCGATTGTTCCAGGAAGCGGTCGGCGATCTCGGCAACCGTCCGGCCGCCGACATTGGTGGTCCCGGCGATCGACATCAGGTCGGTGACCAGCGCCAGCGCCGCCTTGCGGTCGGAGCCGGCCAGTGCGGCCAGCACGCCCTCATATTCGTTGCGGCCGGGCGCGGTGGCGAGCGTCAGCCGTTCGATATCGTCGGTGAGGCTGAGCTTGCGGTTGAAGTCCTTGATCAGCCGCCGCCGCCAGACCGGGTAGAGATTGAGCGCGTCGATCAGCGCAGTGAAAAGCGCGACGTCGCCGGTGCGGATTTCGACCTCCTTCAATCCGAAGGCGGAGGTCGCTTCCAGCGCCAGCGCCAGCATTTCGGCATCGGCCGCGGCGCGGTCCTGCCGGCCGAAGGATTCGATGCCGGCCTGCAGGAATTCGCTGGGCTGGCCGCCACGATAGCGGAACACCGGCCCGAGATAACTGAAGCCCGCGGGCTTTCCGGCGCGATCAGAGGCGAGATAGTCGCGCGCCACCGGAATGGTGAGGTCGGGGCGCAGGCACAGCTCTTCGCCTGCCGCATCGGTCGTCAGGTAGAGGCTCTTGCGGATGTCCTCGCCGGAGAGGTCGAGGAACGGCTCGGCCGGCTGCAGGATGCCGGGGTGGGCCTGGACGTAGCCGCCTTGTGCAAACGACAATAGCAGCGCATCCGCCCAGGCGGCGGATCCGGCAGCACCTCTGACGGCAGCGGTCGCGGTCATTTCAGGTCCAAATATCCGGAAAAACCGGGTTCCATGGTTGGTTTGGGGTTCCCCAGGGTTCCAGGGCCTCGTGGCGCAGGCCTTAGCATGGCCGGAGCGGCGTTTCGACAGGGATTGGCCAACTGACTTAATGGGCGGTGCTTCTTCCGGTCAGCCCTCCAGTGGCTATCGCGGTGCCGTCCAATCCCCCAGCGCTGCCTGCACCAGCGCCAGCGCGGCGACGCCGGCCGTGTCTGCGCGCAGGATGCGGGGGCCGAGCGACAGCCGCAGCGTCCTCCGGTGCCGCAGCAGCAGCGCCCGTTCTTCCTCGGCGAATCCGCCCTCTGGGCCGATCACAACGTCGATCCCCTCCGTCGCTGATAACCCCTGTTGCAGCGCCTCGATGGGATTGCTGATGTCGGCTGCCTCGTCGCAGAACACCAGCAGGCGGCTGGTCTCGCGCTTTTCGAGAAAGCGATCGAGCGTAACGGGCTCGGCAACCGCGGCAAGGCTCAGGATGCCGCATTGCTCGGCGGCCTCGATGACGTTGGCGCGCATCCGCTCGACGTTGACCCGCGAGACCTGGGTGTGCCGCGTCAACACCGGCCGCAGTGCCGAGGCCCCCATCTCGACCGCCTTCTGCACCATGTAGTCGAGCCGTGCGTGCTTCAGCGGCGCAAACACGTAGGCGATGTCGGGCAGGCGGTCCTGCGGCCGCGTCCGCGCGACGATCGTCAGGCCATCGGGCCGTTTGCGGCCCTCGATCTGCGCCCGCCATTCGCCATCCCGGCCGTTGAACACCAGGATGTTCTCGCCGGCCGAGAGCCGCAGCACATTGCCGAGATAATTGCTCTGGTTGCGCTCCAGCGCGATTTGTCTCGCCCTCGCGCAAGGGGGCATCGACGAACAGGCGAGGGGCGCGAAAATCGAGTTCGGGCATCGGTAAATGTTCCGGTTCCGGGCGCTTTTAGCCTAAAGCGCTAGAATCCGGAGGCTATTTTTGGCTTCCGCGCGGCCATGCGCCGCGCTGCCGCCCCAATCGACGGGTTGTTAAGCGTCGGCAGGAATCGTAAAAAAGCCCGTCGCAAATCTGCGTCGTTCGGAAGACGTTGGGGTTGCCTGAGCTTGCCGGAGAACCACTCTTGATGATCCGCCGCCTGATTGTGCCGCTGACCGCTGCCGTCGTGAGCTTTCACGCGGGCCACGTCTTTGCGCAGGGCGCGTTCCCAGCGCCGTTGCCCAACCAGAGCGCAGCGCCTGCGAATGCTTCGCCGTTTCCGCCGGTGAATGGCGCGGCGCCGTCGGCCTCGGTCGGCGCGCCGTCGCCGTTCCCGTCACAGGGGGCCGCCCCGGTCGGCGGCGGCTTCGGAGGCGGAGCACCGCCCCCACAGGCCAGCGGTTCGGCGGACGCCTGCATGAAGGGGTTCGTTCCCCTGCGCGAGGAAGCCGAGCGGCGCGGCAAGATGATCAAGGCCGCGAGCGACCGCAAGGCGCCGCCGGACGAAGCCTGCAAGCTGATTAAAAATTTCGGGCAGGCTGAATTGAAGATGATCAAATATGTCGAGACCAACTCGGCCAAATGCGGAATCCCGCCACAGATCGCCGACCAGCTCAAGAACGGCCACAAGAACACCGATAAGATGCAGCATCAGGTCTGTGCCGTTGCGGAGCAGGCGCAGACGCGAGGACCGGCCGGCCCGAGCCTGAGCGAAGTGCTCGGCTCCTCGACGGCGATCCCCGAGGCGCAGCCCGTCAAGAAGGGCGGCAGCACCTTCGATACGCTGAACGGCAACGTCCTCACGCGATGACCCCGGTCCGATGAGCGACGCGACCGCCCGCGTTGCCGACGCCACCGGCAACTGGGTCGATACGCGCGCGCCGGCCTGGTCGCGGCCTTACTTGCGGCTTTCCCGTTTCGACCGCCCGATCGGATCGTGGCTGTTGCTGATGCCGTGCTGGTGGTCGGCGGCGCTCGCCGCCGGAATCGCCCACGACGTCTCGCAACTGCCGCTCGTGATCGTGCTGTTCCTGATCGGCGCCTTTGTCATGCGCGGGGCGGGCTGCGCGTGGAACGACATCACCGATCGCGATCTCGACGCGCGCGTCGAGCGGACGCGGTCGCGGCCGCTGCCCGCGGGGCAGATCAGCGTGGCGCAGGCGTTTGCCTTCCTGGTTCTGCAGGCGCTGATCGGACTTCTGGTGCTGCTGCAGTTCAACCGCTTCGCGATTCTGACCGGCATCGCCTCGCTCGTCATCGTCGCTGTCTATCCCTTCATGAAGCGCATCACCTGGTGGCCGCAGGTCGTGCTCGGCCTCGCCTTCTCCTGGGGCGCGCTGATGGGATTCGCCGTCACGCTCGGGCGGATCGATCTCACCGCGCTCGCGCTCTATGCCGGCTCGATCGCCTGGGTGATCGGCTACGACACGATCTATGCCCATCAGGACACCGAGGACGACGCACTGATCGGCATCAAGTCCACCGCGCGTCTGTTCGGCGCGCGCACCCATCGGGCGCTTTCGGTGTTTTATACGCTCGCGGTGGTTTTGATCGGCGTGGCGCTGGCCCTGGGCGGCGCGCGCTGGCCGGCATGGATCGGCCTGGTCGCGTTTGCCGCGCATCTGGCCTGGCAGATCAGGCGACTGGACATCAGCGATCCCGCATTGTGCCTGCGCGTCTTCAAGTCCAACCGTGATGCCGGGCTGTTGCTGTTTGCGGGATTGCTGGTCGATGCGGTGATGCGCTGAATTCGCGGGGTCGGCAAAGGCGCGTCAGCGCCGTACCCACCATCAAGCACTCCGTTCATGATGATGGGCGCGTTTGCGCCTAAGCATTGCTCTCCAATTCGTCATTGCGAGCGCGGCGCTGTACCCATCCTACGAAAACATGGCGCGGTTAGATTAATCCCGCGCGATGATCTCGCGTTCGCCCTGATGGAGGTTGGCGGGATTGAGTAAATCGCCTGCGCGGCGGCGCACCAGAAATTTCGGGCGGCGGGCGCGGATCGCGTTGTGGCGGCGGCGCCGGGCAGCCGGTTCGCTGTGGTCATCTTCCGCCAACAGCGGCAGCGCGAGGATGTCGCTCCACATTTGCCAGGCGGAGGCAATTTCCTCGTGGTCGGAGCTCACGCACAGCGGAATGTTCAGCGCGGGATCGCGATGCGCCAGCACCAGCATCTGCGCGTCGTCGTCGAGACCACGCAGCGCGACGCCGAGAAAGTCGCTGACGCGGACGTTGATCGCCATCCGCATGCCCTTGACGGCACGGTGCAGCACGACACGCTCGCGATGAAGTTCTACTCTCCGCACTCCGCCGTCTGCGCGGGTATCGTGCGCATGGAAGCTGAGCGGAAGAGAAAGAGGGTCGAGCCGCATGACACGGCTCGACCCGGCGGGATTGGTCCCGCTTATTGCTGTTTGACGCCCCACAGTTCTCATCTCCCCGCCGGGATTATGTTCCCGGTCGATACACGAGACCTTAGCGGAAGCGTTTCCGTTTCGCCTTAAAAAGCCTGGTTAAGGAGACGTCACCCGCCCCGGATCTCGGAGCATGATTGACAAGACCTTGGCGCGCATGATTGACGAGACCTTGCGCCAAAGCTGAAAATGTCTGGCATTAGCGGGCGCAAGATGCTTGAAATCCCTGTGAATCAGGCACATCTGGTGGGTCTGCCGATTTGCGCCCCAGCCCCTTCAATTGTCAGGGATTTAGTTTGTGAACTCTTCACCATCCACCGCTTCGCCGCTTTCGAAGACTTCCGCTTCCGATCTGTTCGATCAATCGGCGCTCTCGACGCTGGCGCAGCGGCTGGTCGAGGCGGCCAGGCGCGCGGGCGCAGACGCCGCCGACGCGGTTGCGGTCCGCGGCGTCTCGCAGGGCGTCGAAGTGCGTGAGGGCCGGGTCGAGGAATCCGAGCGCTCCGAGGGCGACGATGTCGGATTGCGCGTATTGGTCGGGCAGCGCCAGGCCGTGGTCTCCACCAACGATATTTCCGGCGATGGCGTCTCCAAACTCGCCGAGCGGGCGGTCGCGATGGCCCGCGTCGCGCCGGACGACAAATTTGTCGGTCTCGCCGATCCGTCGCTGCTGGCGCGCGAGTTCGCCGATCTCGATCTGCTCGACCGCGAGGTTCCCTCGACATCCGAACTCGAACGCCGCGCCTGCGAGGCCGAAGCCGCGGGCATGGCGGTCAAGGGCGTGACCAAATCGGGCGGTGCGTCCGCCTCGAGCGGCATCGGCGGCATGGTTCTGGTGACTTCGACGGGCTTCCACGGCTCCTATCTGCGCTCCAGCCACGGCATCTCGATGACCGCGATATCCGGCGAAGGGACCGGCATGGAGCGCGATTACGATTTCACCTCGGCACCCCATGCCTCCGACCTCGCTTCGCCCGAAAGCGTCGGCCGCAGCGCGGGAGAACGCACCGTGGCGCGGTCCAATCCGCGCAAGGTCGAAACCTGCAAGGTGCCGGTCGTGTACGATCCCCGGGTGTCGGGATCGCTGGTCGGCCATCTCGTCGGCGCCATCAATGGCGCCTCGATCGCGCGCAAGACCAGCTTTTTGAAAGACCGGATGGGCGAGCAATTGTTCGCGAAGAACATCCGGATCATCGACGATCCTTTGCGGGTGCGCGGCCTGCGCTCGCAGACCTTCGACGCCGAGGGCGTAAGCGTGAAGAAGATCGCGCTCATCGATGAAGGGGTGTTGACCACGTGGCTGCTGGATTGCGCCACCGCGCGCGAACTCGGGCTGGTCACGACAGGACATGCCCATCGCGGCGTCTCGTCCTCGCCGTCGCCGGGATCGTATAATCTGCATCTCGAGCCCGGCGAGATGACGCCGAAAGAACTGATCGCCGACATCAAGCAGGGCTTTTACGTCACCGACCTGATCGGCTCCGGCGTCAACGGCGTGACCGGCGATTACAGCCGCGGCGCCTCCGGCTTCTGGATCGAGAATGGCGAGATCACTTATCCCGTCAGCGAGGTGACGATCGCCGGCCACCTGCTGCCGATGTTCAAGTCGCTGGTCGCCGCCAACAATCTGGAATTCCGCTACGGCGTCAACGCGCCGACGCTGCGCATCGAGGGCCTGACGCTTGGCGGACGCTGATATCGCCGACGCCATCTGGGCGCGCGATGCCGCGCTGCTGCGGGACACCGTGCGCGAGGCTGGCGCGCTGGCGTTGTCGCTGTTTCGCACCGAGCTGAAGAACTGGACCAAGGGCGCCTCGTCGCCGGTCTCCGAGGCCGACATCGCCGTCAACGACCTCGTCGAGCGGCGGCTGCGCGCGGCGACGCCGGATTATGGCTGGTTGTCGGAAGAGAGCGTTGATGACGATTCCCGTCTCGGCAAGGAGCTGGCCTGGATCGTCGATCCGATCGACGGCACCCGCGCCTATCTTGCCCACCGCGAGGACTGGTGCGTGAGCGTGGCGCTGGTCGCGGGCTCCTCGCCGGTGCTGGCGGCCGTGTTCGCGCCGGCCACGGACGAATTCTTCTTCGCGATCCGCGATCGGGGCGCCACGCGGAACGAGAGGCCGGTGCGTGCGGCCGCAGGCAGCGATCTCGATTTTTCCCGCATGGCCGGGCCAAAGCCGCTGGTGCAACGGCTGAGCCCGTCACCGGAGGAGATCACGCTGCATCCGCGGATCGGATCGCTCGCGCTTCGGCTGTGCCGGGTCGCCGACGGCAGCCTCGATGCCGCTTTTGCAGGCGGCCAGAGCCGCGACTGGGACCTTGCCGCGGCGAATTTGATCGTGCAGGAAGCGAATGGTAGAATGACCGCGCTCTCGGGGGATGCGATTGAGTATAATCGCCGGGAGGTGGTGCACGGGGTGCTGGTGGCGGCGGGACAGGATCGACATGCGCGCATTGTCGAGCATTTCCGAAATCGTCCGCTGTCCTGAATCGGTCGAAATCCGTGCCACAATTCATCCCGTCCACGCCACGATAGACGCTTTCACTTTGCTTGCCGGGCATCTCGTTAGGAAAGACCATCATGCCAGATAGTGCCCCGCAGCAATTGCTTCACCTCGTCATCGGCGGCGAGCTGACCGATCTCGAACACATCACGTTCAAGGACCTCGACCAGGTCGACATCGTCGGCGTGTATCCCAATTACGCATCCGCGCTCGCGGCCTGGAAGGCGAAGGCGCAGCAGACCGTGGACAACGCCCACATGCGCTACTTCGTGGTTCACCTCCACCGGCTGCTCGATCCAGGTCAAGACACGAAGTCCTCCAGTTAAGAAGTCCTGCAGTTGAAACAATTCCTTCGCGATTTGCTGCGCAGCAACTGGGTTCAGCGCGCGCTGGGTGTGCTTGCGGCCGAATATCTGCGGCTGGTCTGGCTGACCAACCGCTTCAGCTACGAGCCGGCCAACGTTTATGAAATCGTCGAGCCGGAGATGCCGGCGATCTTCGCGTTCTGGCACGGCCAGCACTTCATGACGCCGTTCATCAAGACCAAGGAGAGCCACCGCGCCAAGGTCTTGATCTCGCGGCATCGCGACGGCGAGTTCAACGCCATCGCCGCCGAGCGGCTCGGCATCGGAACCATCCGCGGCTCCGGCGATCATGGCGGCGCCTTTCATCGCAAGGGCGGCGTCGGCGCGTTCCGGGAGATGCTGCAGGCGCTGGAAGACAAGTGGAACGTCGCCACGACCGCCGACGTGCCAAAGCGCGCACGGGTAGTGGGGCTCGGCATCATCATGCTGGCGCGGGAATCCGGGCGGCCGATCATGCCGTTTGCAATGGTGACCTCCAGGTTCTTCCGGTTGAAGAACTGGGACTCTACCACCATCAATTTGCCGTTCGGGCGCGGTGCCGTGGTAGGCATTGAACATGTATATGTGCCGCCGGATGCCGATGCCGAGACTATGGAAAAGCTGCGCCTTCAGGTAGAAGAATATCTGAATGAAGCGACCCGTCGCGCCTATAAGGCGGTCGGGCGTCCGGAGGCCGCTCTTGGCTAATTCGCTGCCGATGACGTTGCGCGTCTACCGCAGTCTTTCGTCCGCCATGGTGCCATTGTCGCCGGCGTTGATCAGCCGGCGGTTGAGCCTTGGCAAGGAAGATCCGGCACGGGTCGGCGAGCGCCGCGGTCTGAGCGCTGATATCCGGCCCACCGGGCCGCTGGTGTGGATTTACGGCGCCAGCGTCGGCGAGGTGCTGGCGGCGGCGGCGCTGATCGAACGGCTGCGGGCCTTGAACCTGCGCATCCTCCTGACCTCGGGCACGGTGACCTCGGCTGCGATCGTCGCCAAGCGGTTCCCCGCCGACGTCATCCATCAATATGTACCGTATGATTCACCGCGCTACGTCGCGCGCTTCCTCGATCACTGGCGGCCCTCGCTGGCGCTGTTCATCGAATCCGACCTGTGGCCGAACCTGATCCTGTCGAGCGCCGCGCGGCGGCTGCCGATGGTGCTGATCAACGGCCGGATGTCGCAGCGCTCGTTTCCGCGCTGGCGCCGGGTCGCGGGGACCATCTCGGCGCTGCTCGGCAAGTTCGACGTCTGCCTGGCGCAGTCGCAGACCGATGCGGATCGCTTTGCAACGCTGGGCAGCCGCAACGTCGTGGTGACGGGAAATCTCAAGCTCGACGTTCCCGCTCCGCCGGCCGACGCCAACAAGCTGGATATGCTGATGGCAATGACGCGCGGCCGCCCGGTCGTGGTCGCGGCCTCGACGCATCCCGGCGAGGAAGAGATCCTGACGGAAACCCACCGGACGCTTGCCGGCTATTTTCCAAAGCTGTTGACCGTGATCGTGCCGCGGCATCCCGGTCGCGGCGAGGCCATCGCGCGCATGATCGCAGCTTCCGGCCTCAATCCGACCCTGCGCTCGCACGAGGACTTGCCCACCGCCACGACCGACATCTATGTCGCCGACACCATGGGCGAGCTGGGGCTGTTCTATCGGCTGGCGCCGATCGTGTTCATGGGGGGATCGCTGGTCGAGCACGGCGGACAGAATCCGATCGAGGCGATCAAGCTCGGCGCGTCGGTCGTTCACGGTCCCCACGTCTTCAATTTCACCGACGTCTATGAAGCCCTCGATGCCGCCGGCGGCGCGCGGCGGGCCGATACGCAGGAAGCGCTGGTCAAGCAGTTCGGGCAGATGCTCGCCGATCCCAAGGCGCGCGAAGCCGTGCTGACCGCGTCCGAGCGCGTGGTCGGGCAACTCGGCGGCGCGCTGGAACGCACGCTCTCCGCGCTCGAGCCGTATTTGCTGCAATTGCGGCTCGAGATGGGAGCCGCCAATGCGTGAGCCGGGCTTCTGGCACGGCCCGGCCTCGCTCAACGCGCATCTCCTGAAGCCGCTCGCCGTACTCTACGGCGCTATCGCCGCACGGCGCCTGCGGCGCAAGGGATTGAATGCCGGCATTCCGGTGCTCTGCGTCGGCAATTATCACGTCGGCGGCGCCGGCAAGACGCCGACCGTGCTGGCGCTGGCGAAACTGCTGCGCGAGCTTGGCGAGACGCCGGTCGTGCTCAGCCGCGGCTATGGCGGAAAGCTGGCTGGGCCGGTCAGGGTCGATCCTGTAAGGCATGCGGCTTCCGATGTCGGCGACGAGCCCTTGATGCTGGCGGGCGCGCTGCCTGTGGTGGTGTCGCGCAAGCGTGCGGACGGGGTGCCGCTGGCGCGGGCGCAAGGCGCGACCGTGATCCTGATGGACGACGGTTTTCAGAGCCCGGCGGTCGTCAAGGATGCGTCGTTGATCGTGATCGACAGCGAGCGCGGATTAGGCAATGGACAGGTATTTCCCGCCGGCCCCCTGCGTGCGCCGTTGCGGCCGCAACTGGCGCGCACCGATGCGCTCATTATCGTCGGCAACGGCAATGCTGCCCAGCCGGTTGCGGCCGAAATCGCGGCGCACGGCAAGCCGGTATTGCGCGCGCATCTGAAGCCGGATGCGGCGCAGGTCGCGCAGCTTCGCGGCCAGCGCGTGCTGGCGTTTGCCGGCATCGGCGATCCCACGCGATTCTTCAACACGCTGCGCGCCAGCGGCATCGAAGTGGCCGGGCAGCACGCCTTCGCCGATCATCATCCGTATTCGCAAAGCGAGATCGAAAGCCTGATCGCCGAGGCCAAGCGCGAAGCGCTGACGCTGGTGACGACGGAAAAGGATTTGGCGCGCTTAAGGGATTTGTCGCAGCAAATCGTGCCGTTCCCTGTGACGCTCGAATTCGACGACGCGGCGCTGCTGCGGAAATTCGTCGCCGACCGGCTGTTCAACGCGCGCGAGAGTAAAGAACCGTAGACCGGATGGAGCGAAGCGAAATCCGGGAAATCGCGCGACGCTGCTCCGGATTGCGCTTCGCTCCATCCGGGCTACCAGGCAATCCTAGTCTTGCGTCTTCAGCGCGCCCGGAAAATGCCGCTGCAGCACGGCGGTCGGGACCGAATAGGCCTCCTGCAGATCGACGCTCCAGTACTTCAGTTCGTCGAGCGGGATCCGCACGTCGGTGATGGCGCAGCGCACATAGGTCCCGGGCGAGATCACGCGGAAATCGCCGTCCAGATATTGCACCTGCGCTTCGCCATGGCCCGAGGGGCCGAATTTATTGAGCACTGTCAAACTCTCCGATTGGCCGCGCGCGGGCTGGCCTTAAGTATATTTTCCAAGTTCGATCTATCATAAATAGGTCGTACTGTCCGCCCCGGAAACTGACCTACTTGTGATGATTTTGTGCGGACCTGCATGGTAGCGTGAATTTTACCGTGCCCGCAGCGTCATACCGATCCGATAACACCGATGCGCCTGTTGTCAGTAACGCTATTCCTGACGCTCCTTGCTGCGGCCTGCACGGCCGGCGCCGCGCCGTTGCCGGCTCCGCGCCAGGTCGATATTCCGGCGAGCGGTCTGACCCTGCATGCCCAGCTCTACAAGCCCGATGGTGACGGCCCGTTTACCACCGTGATCGCGCTGCATGGCTGCGGCGGATTGGGCGGGCAATCGGAGCCCGTGCAGCCGCGGTACCGCGACTGGACGGAACAGCTGTTGAAGACCGGCCATGCGGTGCTGTTGCCGGACAGCTACGGTTCGCGCGAGCTCGGCCCGCAATGCCGCGCCAAGGAGCGCCGCGTACTCGCCCGCCGCGAGCGGGTGGCCGACGTCAATGCATCGCGGCGATGGCTGTTGCAGCAGCCCTGGGCCGCGCGTGACCGGATCAGCCTGATGGGATGGGCGAACGGCGCCAGCGCCGTGCTGTGGTCGGTTCGCCCGCAACTGGCGTCGCGCAGTGCTGGACCGGATTTCCGCTCGGCCATCGCATTCTATCCGGATTGCCGCATCTCCTCCGGCCTCGGCTGGAGCACGCGGGTGCCGACGCTACTGCTGATCGGCGCGCAGGACGACGTCAGTTCGCCATCGGCCTGCCGCCAAATGGTGGAGGGTGCCCGCGGTCGCAGCGCGCTGGCGCAGATCGTGGTCTATCCCGGCGCGCCCCACGATTTCGACCGCGCCAACCTTCCGCTGCGGGCGATCGCAGGCTCCGACGCCGCGCTGCCCGAACGCGGCCATATCGGCAGCGATGCGGACGCGCGCAGGGACGCGCAACGGCGCGTCGCGGAATGGCTGGCGCGCTAGAACAGGCTTCCCTGATCGACCGGCTTTGACACGCGCTTCGGCGCCGCCGGCTTCGCCTCGCGTGGCGCTGCTGTCGGCGCGGTCGAGGCCGGAGCCGTCGCCTGAGGCCGATCGGCATCCGCGGTGGCGCCGACGCGGCCATCGGCGAATTCGATCGACAGATGCGCACTCGGTCCGACAGAGGCAGCGGCATGCACCGCGTGACCGCGTTCGTCGCGCACCAGCGCGAAGCCGCGGGCGAGCACGCCGCGGTAGGACAGCGCCGACAATAATTGGCCGCTATGGGCGACGCGCGCGTCCAGGCGCTGCATGGCGGTCTCGAGCGCACGGCGGGCGCGCTCGGACAGACGCTGTGTGCGTTCGCGGTCGCGCGCGATGGCATTGCGCTGCGCCTGGGCGTTGGAAAGCTTCGAAGCCTTGAGCCTGACCTCGAGCCCGGCGAAGCGATCGCGCCGGTTACGTAACAGGGCGCGGGCGGACAGCTTGATGCGCTCGCCGGATACGATGAGGCGATGGTTGGCCTGCGCGACCTGTCCGCGCAAAACCTTCAGCGTCAGGCCGGCGCTGAGATGGGCGAAGCGGCGGTGGTGGGCGTGGGTATTGGCCTTCAAGCCGCGGGGCAGGGCGGCGCCGAGATGATCCAGCCGCTGCCTGGGGATCGCGAGCAGTTCGCTTAAACCGGGCAGCGCGCGGGCGGCGGCGCGCAATTCGTTGCGGCGGCTCTCCTGACCGCGCTGCCAGCACACCATCGTGCGCCGCGCCAGGCTCTCGACCTCGACGAACAATTCGCTGCGGACGGGAACGGCCATTTCGGCCGCCGCCGTCGGTGTCGGGGCGCGCTTGTCGGCGGCGAAATCGATCAGCGTGATGTCGGTCTCGTGGCCGACGGCCGAGATCAGCGGAATCATGCTGTCGGCGGCGGCGCGGACCACGATCTCCTCGTTGAACGACCACAGATCCTCCAGCGAGCCGCCGCCGCGCGCGACGATCAGGAGATCCGGCCGCGGAATCTTTCCAGCTTCTGGCAGCGCATTGAAGCCGCGGATGGCGGCGGCCACCTGTTCGGCCGAGCCTTCGCCCTGCACCTTGACCGGCCACACCAGCACCCGGCGGGGAAAGCGGTCCTGCAGCCGGTGCAGGATGTCGCGGATCACGGCGCCGGTCGGCGAGGTGACGACGCCGATCACTTCCGGCAGCCAGGGCAGCAACTGCTTGCGCGCCTCGTCGAACAGGCCTTCGGCGGCGAGCTTCTTCTTGCGCTCCTCCATCAGCGCCATCAGCGCGCCGATGCCGGCGGGCTCCAGCGCTTCGATCACGATCTGGTATTTCGACGAGCCCGGATAGGTCGTGAGCTTGCCGGTGGCGATGACCTCGAGCCCCTCCTGCGGCTTGAAGCGCATCCGGGCGTGGGCGAATTTCCAGATCACCGCCTCGATCTTGGCGCTCTCGTCCTTCAGCGCGAAATAGCAGTGGCCGGAGGAGTGCGGCCCGCGAAAGCCGGAGATTTCGCCGCGCACGCGGACATGCCCATAGGCGTCCTCCACCGTCCGTTTCAGGGCGGAGGACAGCTCGGAGACGGAAAATTCGGGCGCGTTGATCAGGTTTTCGGCAGCAGGCATCGGCAACTGATTCGGGGGTTGGAGGTGTTGGGGCAACGTAGGGATTTTTAGCCACCCCCGCCAACCCGGGTCTTGTGGAACTCATTTACTCTGTGATACAGAGTTCTCTGTATTTCATTCCTGCTCGAGGTAAGAACGATGCTGAAATCCCTGATCCGCGGCTCTCTGAGCCTCCTGAAATGGGTCCTGGGCGGCGTCGGCGTGGTGGCGCTGGTGTTGCTGGCCCTGCTGGCAACGCCGCTGCAGCCGGTGCCGGAGCTGCAATCGATCTCCCGGGCGCGGGCCACCGTCGATCTTTCCACCCTGCCGGCGATCGAGCGCTTCCAGGCCCGCGACGGCACATGGCTCGGCTTCCGCCATTATGGCGCGGGCGGCACGCCGACCGGACGCGTGGCGATTGTGATCCACGGCTCGTCCGGCTCCAGCGGCGGCACCATCCACGCGCTGTCGCAGGCACTGGCCGGGCGCGGCGTGGACACCTTTGCGGTCGATATGCGCGGCCACGGCACGTCAGGTACGCGCGGCGATATCGGCTATGTCGGCCAGCTTGAGGACGATCTGGCCGATTTCGTCGCGGTGTTGCGTAACACCGTGCCGTCAGCGCCGCTGACGCTGGTTGGTCATTCCTCCGGCGGCGGCTTTGCGCTGCGCGTGGCGGGCTCGCCGATCCAGAACCTGTTCGAGCGCTTCGTGATGCTTGCGCCCTATCTCGGCTACGATGCGCCTTCCACCCGGCCGAGTTCCGGCGGCTGGGCGAACGCCGACATTCCGCGCATCATCGGCCTGCTGGCGCTGCGCGGGCTGGGCATCAACTGCTGTGAGGCGCTGCCGGTGCTGGCGCTCGCGGTGCCGCCGAATTCCGAGAAGACGCTGGTGTCGACCTATACCGACCGGCTGATGCGCAACTTTGCGGTGCGGGGCGATTTCCGCCGCGATCTCGCTGCCGCAACTAAACCGCTCACGATCATCTCCGGCGCCGACGACGAATTGATGTTCTCGGACAAATACGCCGAAGCCGTGCGTGGCGCGAAGGTCGCGGTCGACGTCAAGGTGATCGACGGCATCAACCACATGGGTATCGTCGCCGCGCCGAAGGCGATATCCATCGTCGCCGAAGACGTTGCCACGCGCGCTATGGCAGGGTCATAGCGGCGAAGGGGCTGACATGGACAACATGATCGACAGCCGCGAGGCCTCGGAGGCGCTCGCCGAAATCAACGAGATGACGCGCCGCGTCCGGCAGTCGCGGATCTACAATCTCGCCAGCCTGATGCTGATCATGTGGGGCGCGCTGGTATTCGCCGGCTATCTCGGCGCGTTTCTGGCGCCGCGCCAGGCCGGCTATTTCTGGGCCGCGCTGAACGCGGCTGGTGTCGCGGGATCGTTTGCGATCAGCGCCTCCGGATATCGCAAGACCGCTATTCGCACCTTCGATTTCAGGATGCTGATTGCGTTCGTGCTGTTCTTCGCGTTTGGGTTCCTCTGCACGAGCGTGCTTGGCGATTTCACGCCGCGCCAGATGGGCACGTTCTGGCCGATCTATTTCATGCTGCTCTACATCATCGCCGGGCTGTGGTTCGGCTATGCCTTTGTTGCGATCGGTCTCTCCATCAGCGCGCTGGCGCTGGCGGGCTATTTCTGGGCCGGCGGCTGGTTCGATCTCTGGATGGCCTTTGTCAACGGCGGCGGGCTGATGCTTGGCGGCCTGTGGATGCGCCGGAGCTGACATGGCCGGGCTCGACGAGATCATCCACCAACCACTGCGGCTGCGAATCATGGCGGCGCTGAACGCGCTGCCGTCGGGCGTGGGGCTCGAATTCGCCAGGCTGAAACAGCTCACCGGCGCCACTGACGGCAATCTCGGGGCCCATATCGAGACGCTGTCGAAGGCGGGCTATGTCGCGGTGGAAAAGGCCTTTGTCGGCAAGAAGCCGCAGACCACGGTGACGGCGACCGCCGCCGGGCGCGGCGCGTTTGCCCGCCATGTTGCAATGCTGCAGGAAATCATCGCGGCTTCGGGCGGCAAATAGCGCCGAAACTCCTCTGCACAACGGCTATTCTGCCGTCCGGTCCCCTTGCGGCGAGGGGGCGTTTTGTGCGACCGAAGCCGCATCTCATCCCCGCATCTGGCTCCTGTCATGAACATCCTTCTGCTCGGTTCCGGCGGCCGCGAACACGCTCTCGCATGGAAGATCGCCGCTTCCCCGCTGCTGACCAAGCTGTGGTGCGCGCCGGGCAATGCCGGGATCGCACGCGAAGCCGAGTGCGTGGCACTTGACGTTGCCAATCATCCTGCGGTGATCGAGTTCTGCAAACGCAATGCCGTCGATCTGGTCGTTGTCGGCCCGGAGACGCCGCTGGCGGCCGGCATCGTCGACGATCTCGCGCAAGCCGGCATCAAGGCGTTCGGACCGGGCAAGCAGGCGGCGCAGCTCGAGGGATCCAAGGGGTTCACCAAGGCGCTCTGCACCGAATTCGACATTCCGACCGGCGCCTATGGCCGCTTCACGACGGCGGACGATGCGCTGGCCTATGTGCGCAAACAGGGCGCGCCGATCGTGGTCAAGGCGGATGGCCTGGCCGCCGGCAAGGGCGTCGTCGTCGCCCAAACGCTTGCTGAGGCCGAGGCGGCCATCGCCATGATGTTCGACGGCGCGTTCGGTTCGGCCGGCGCGGAAGTCGTGATCGAGGAATTTCTCGAAGGCCGCGAGATCAGCTTCTTCGCGCTGTGCGACGGCGAGACCGCGATCCCGCTCGCCTCGGCGCAGGACCACAAGCGTGTGTTCGATCACGACGAAGGCCCAAACACCGGCGGCATGGGCGCCTATTCACCGACACCGTTTGTGACGCCAGAAATTCACGACCAGATCATGGCGCGGATCATCCTGCCGACCGTTGCGGGCATGAAGGCGCGCGGCACGCCATTCCGCGGCGTGCTCTATGCCGGCGTGATGCTGACCGAGCAGGGACCGAAGCTGTTCGAATATAACGTCCGCTTCGGCGATCCCGAATGCCAGGTGCTGATGCTGCGGATGATGTCCGACATCGTGCCGGCGTTCCTTGCTGCCTGTGACGGGCAACTCAGGAATTTCGACCTGCGCTGGTTTCCCGATCCGGCGCTGACGGTGGTGATGGCGGCGAAGGGCTATCCCGGCGGCTACAAGAAAGGCACGCGCATCGAGGGTCTCGATGACGCCGCCCGAATCGAGGGCGCCGAGATCTTCCATGCCGGCACGGTGGCGAAGGATGGCGCCGTTCTTGCCAATGGCGGGCGCGTGCTGAACGTGTGTGCGATGGGGAAGACGGTGCTGGAAGCACAGCAGCGCGCCTATCAGGCCGTCGATCGCATCAACTGGCCTGATGGGTTTTGCCGCCGCGACATCGCCTGGCAGGCGGTGGAGCAGGAGAAGGCGAACGGCTGATGCAAAGTCGGCAAACGGGATCACACCCGCGACAGCGAATGCGAGTTGCCCTACGAGCTTCGCTGCAGACGGCTTGCCAAGCCCGCGCTGCCGTCAAAGCATGCTGCCGACGGCCTTCGTCATCTCGGCTGCGGAGAAGGCCCGCAGCGATTCGGTGCGAACATTGCCGAGCGCAGCGAGGCTCAACGTCAGCGACATGAAGGATGACTCGTCTGGCGCATCGAGGATGGTCACGATGTCATATCGCCCCTGTGTCCAGACGATTTCTCTCACCGTCACTCCGAACGTCTTCGCCATCGCTTTGAAGGCTTCCGCGCGCTTCGGTGACTCCTTGGCGTTGCGGATTCCCTGCTCCGTGAAATTCGCCAGCACGACATAAGCTACCATGTCCGTCCTCCCCGATCAGGAAACTGTGCAAATGGGATGAGGAAGTCGCGCGTGGAGCTTGCCACAGCCACTGCGGAACTGCACGGCTCGATAAGGGTCAGCGGGTGTGACTTATCTTGCCATGTCGGCAGAGGAGTTATGAGATGTTCTTTCGCCGCTGTCATTGCGAGGAGCGAAGCGACGAAGCAATCCATCTATCCCCGCGCGGAGACGTGAATTGCTTCGCTTCGTAGTGACGGTCAGAGCAAATCGCCGCCCACAGCGCTCGCCGTCGTGCCGTGCTCGCGGAACGCCTTGATGACGTTCTTGCCGATCTTCCACTTGTGCACCTCGTCGGGGCCGTCGACCAGCCGCTGCGCGCGCACCTGCGTGTACCATTTGGCCAGCGGCGTATCCTGGCTGAAGCCGAGCGCGCCGTGGAGCTGGATCGCGGTGTCGATCACCTTGTGCACCATATGCGCATGGAAGATTTTTGCGATCGAGTTCTCCTGCCTGATATCGAGGCCCTTTTCCGCCTTGTAGGCGATGTGCAGCAGCATCAGGCGGCCGATGTAGAGTTGTTCGGCGCAGTCCGCGAGCATGAACTGGACGGCTTGCCGGTCGGCGAGCAACTGGCCGAAGGTCGAGCGCTTGGTGATGTGGCCGACCGCCATGTCGAGCGCGCGCTGCGCCTTGGCGACGTTGTGCATGCCGTGGCGCAGCCGGCCATAGGCGAGGCGGTGCTGGCCCATCGCAAAGCCGTTGCCTTCGCCGCCGACCAGATTGTCGGCCGGCACTTTCAGATCCTTGATCTCGATTTCGGAATGGCCGCCGTGGATCACGTCGTCATGCGGGCCTTCGATCGCCATGTTGGCGACGTTGCGCTTGATCTTGTATCCGGGGTTCGGCAGCTCGACGAGGAAGGTCGAATACTGCTTGTGCCGCGGCGCGTTCGGATCGGTCTTGGCCATCACAAGCGCCATGTCGGCGACGCTGGCCGAGGAAGAGAACCACTTCTCGCCGTTGAGGATGTAGTTCTCGTTGCCGTCCTTCACCGCCGTGGTCTGCATGCCGGTGGCGTCGGCGCCGGCGGCCTTTTCGGTCATCGAGAAGCAGATCCGCTTGTCGCCGTTGAGCAGCGGTTTGAGGAACTTCTCCTTCTGATATTCCGTGCCGTGGGCGAGGATCGTCATCATCGAGGCGTCGTCGGGACCCTGCGTGTTCATCGACAATGCGCCGAGCATGCTCTCGCCGAGCTCCATCTGCACCAGCGCGTTCGCCAGCGGACCAAGGCCCATGCCGCCATATTCCTTCGGCACCCATGGGCACCACAGGCCGCGCGCGCGGGCCTTCGCCCGCAGCGGGCCCAGCACTTCGGCCAGCGGTTTGGTATCGAGTTCCTTCTCCGCGGGAATGCATTCGTCATGCACCCATTGGCGGACTTTCTCGCGGATCGCCTTGGCTTCCGCCGGGATTTCGAAATCGATCGACATCGCTGGTTTCCTCGGTTCTTGTTCCTGTTGGTCGGGCTTGAGGAATGGCATAAACCTGCGATCCACCAGCGGCAACGGCAAACAAAGTTTGAAGCAATGGCGTACAGCCGTCGTACCCCGCGCAGGCGGGGTATCAGTACGCCGCGGCGGCTGTTGTTTGACCGCGACGGTAGTGTTTACTGGATCATCCGCCTTCGCGGATGATGACGGAGAGTGTGAAGATGCCCGATCTTGCCGATCTGTTTCCCGGATACGCCTCCGAATGGATCAACACCTCGTCGGGCCGCATCTTTGCCCGCGTCGGCGGCAAGGGACCGCCGCTATTGCTGCTGCACGGATTTTCGTCCACGCATGTGATGTGGCATCCGGTTGCGCCGCAACTGGCTGACAAGTTCACGCTGATCATCGCCGACCTGCCGGGCTATGGCTGGTCGGACATGCCCCGCAGCGACGACAACCACACGCCCTACACCAAGCGCGCGATGGCGAGAGCGATGGTGGAGGCGATGGAGCAGCTCGGCCATGTGCATTTTGCGCTCGCCGGCCACGACCGCGGCGGGCGGGTGTCGTACCGGCTGGCGCTCGATCATCCGGGCCGGCTTTCAAAACTCGCGGTGCTCGATATCGCGCCGACCTATGATTATTGGGAGAAGCTCAATCGGCTTTCTGCGCTGAAGATCTACCACTGGGCGTTTCTGGCGCAGCCCTATCCGCTGCCGGAGACGCTGATCTCCGGCAATGGCGAGTTTTTCCTCAGGCAGAAGATGGCCAGCCAGACGAAAACGAAAACGCTGGATGCGATCGACCCGCGCGCGCTGGAGCATTATCTCGCGCCGTTCCGCGATCCCTCCCGTATTCACGCGATGTGCGAGGACTACCGTGCCGGCGCCTATGCCGATTACGAAATCGACAAGGCGGATGTCGAGGCCGGCAAGAAGATCACGATCCCGATGCTGGCGCTGTGGGGCGATGCCGGTGTTGCGAGTGCCGCGACGACACCGCTCGATACTTGGAAAAAATGGGCCACGAATGTGGAGGGGGCGCCGGTGGATTCCGGGCATTTCCTGCCGGAGGAGAACCCGGAGGTGACGGGGAAGTTGCTGAGGGAGTTTTTCCTGGCGGGCTGACCCAACTCGTCATGCCCGCGAAGGCGGGCATCCAGTACGCCGCGGCCTCTCGATCAATCACGACCGTCTCTGGAATACTGGATCATCCGCCCCAGTGCGCCATTGCGCACAAGGCGGATGATGACGGCATTGGGTTTTGGCGGGATCGCGCCTATCGCCGCACCTTGAAAAACTCCTTGAGCAGCGTCGCCGCCTCGGTCTCGCCGACCGCCGAATAGACTTCCGGTACATGATGACAGGTCGGCTGGGCAAAGAACCGCACCCCGGAATCCACCGCGCCGCCCTTGGGGTCGGCGGCGCCGTAGTAGAGCCGCCGGATCCGGGCAAATGAGATCGCGCCCGCGCACATCGTGCAGGGCTCCAGCGTGACATAGAGGTCGCAGTCGACCAGCCGCTCGGTCCCGATGGCCTCGGCGGCCTGCCTTATCGCCAGTATCTCGGCATGCGCGGTCGGATCGCGGTCGGTCAGGGTCCGGTTGCCGGCCGTGGCGATCACCTCGTAATCCCTGACGATGACGCAGCCGATCGGAACTTCGCCGGCTTTTCCGGCGTTTTCGGCCGTTTTCAGCGCCAAATCCATGAAAGAAGGGGCAGTCATGCCTCGTATCATCGGAAGAAACCTGCTAAGAGAGCCGCCTTCAGCAAACGCGGATACCGGTTTTGCGTGAGAATGCGCCTTGAGCAAAGTGCGCGCGCGTTATCGCTATGACAGCCCATCCGTTTCCTGATTGCCAATTCATTCGTACCCGAGAGACCATTCATGCCCCGCGATAGCGACAAAAACAACGATTCCCGCGGCCGGCGTGACCGGCCGCCAGGCGGTAAAGGCCGCTCCGGGGCGGCGAGGGGACCTGAGAAGAAGTTCGCCAAGCGCGGGTTTGCCGGAAAGGGAGACGGCGACAAGCGCGACGGCGAGCGGCGTCCCTATGCCGGGAAATCCGACGGCGCGAAATCGTTCGGCAAGAAGCCCTATTCGGGTGCGGGCAAGCCCTACGCCGGCAAACGCGACGGCGATCGTCCGCCGCGCCGGGATTTTGGCGATGCGCCGCGTCCGCGCGGCGACAGGCCATTTGCTGGCCGTCCGTCACGCGGTGACGATGGTGAAAAGCGTTCGTTCAAGCCGCGTGAAGATCGCGGCGGTGGCGACAAGCGCCCGTTCAAGCCGCGCGGGGACCGTCCGAACTTTAATCGCGACGACCGACCGCCGCGCCGAGATCGTGAAGATGCACGTCCGGCTGGACGTTTTTCCGACAGGAAATTTGGCGACAAGAAGCCCTATACCCCGCGAGAAGGTAGTGGTGAGAAGCGGCCCTACACACCGCGAGGCGAAGGTTTTCGTAAAGATGGCGACCGTCCGCGTGGCGATCGGCCCTTCAGCGCCAGGCCGTCGCGCGATGGCGATCGTCTTCGCGGCGATCGGCCGGAGAGAAAATTTGGCGGAGACAAGAAGTTTTCGCGCGGTGCGCCCGACCGGGGCCCACGCAAGAATTTCGGCGCCGACCGCGGCAACTCGAAGCCGTGGCAGGCGCGCGATGATCGCGGCGAGCGCGATTCTCGTCCCGCCCGTGACGGTGCGCGCAAATTCGACAAGCCGCGCTTTGATCGGCCGCGCGACGACCGCGGCGGCGAGGAGCGTCCGCGCTTTTCGCGTTCGCGCGAGGATCGCCCGAAATTCGACCGTCCCCGCGAGAGACCGGCCGGCCGCACCGACTGGCAGGAGCATCCGCGCAGCGAAGCGGGTGACGAGCGGCCGCGCCGCGAGAACGAGGACGACAGCAAGATTTTTGCAAAACGCCCGGCGTTCGGCGGCCGGGGCGCCTATCGCGAGCGCCAACCTGAATTCGACAAACGCGCGCCGCAGCCGCCACGCGTCAAGAAATCCGGCGAGCGCATCGCCAAAGTAGTTTCCCGCGCGGGTCTCGCCTCGCGCCGCGATGCCGAGGAATGGATCACGCAGGGCCGCGTCACCGTCAACGGCCGCGTGATCAATTCGCCGGCGCTCGACGTTACCGCCAACGACACCATCGCCGTCGACGGCAAGGTGCTGCCGCCGCGCGAGCGGACGCGGCTGTTCATGTATCACAAGCCGCGCGGCCTGATGACCACGCATGCCGACCCCGAGGGGCGGCCGACGGTGTTCGACAATCTGCCCGAAGGCCTGCCGCGGCTGATCTCGATCGGCCGGCTCGACTTCAACACCGAGGGGCTATTACTGCTGACCAATGACGGCGGGCTGGCGCGCGCGCTCGAACTGCCCGACACCGGCTGGCTGCGGCGCTATCGTGTCCGCGCCCATGGCGAGGTCACGCAGGCGCAGCTCGATGAACTGAAGAAGGGCGTCGAGGTCGACGGCGTCAAATACGGCTCGATCGATGCGACGCTGGAGCGCGACCAGGGCGCCAATGTCTGGCTGGTGTTTGCGATCCGCGAAGGCAAGAACCGCGAGGTGCGCAACGTCATGGCCCATCTCGGTCTCGAGGTGAACCGGCTGATCCGCGTCTCCTACGGCCCGTTCCAGCTCGGCGAACTCGCCGAAGGCACTGTCGAGGAGGTCAAGACCCGCGTGCTGCGCGAACAGCTCGGCGAAAAGATCGCAGCGCTTGCGGGTGCCGACTTCAACCGGCCGATGCAAGGTGAAAAATCTGGCGAAAAATCCGACGACGAAGAGGCTGACGCGCCGCGCGGCAAGAAGCCGTTCAAGCCGGCGGGAAAAAGCGCGCTGATCGCCGACCGCAAGGGCCGCCGCGTGCTGGTGCAGCGTACCGGCAGCGACGAGGCCCGCGCCCGCAACGAGGAAGAGGCCAACGGCTACGGCCCGCCGCGCCGCCCCAAGCGCGGCTATCACGGCAAGCGCGATCTGACGCCACGGGACGAGTAGTTGGACGATGCGTGTCGTCGGCGGACGATTGAAGGGCCGTAATCTGGCTTCGCCCTCCTCGCAGGCGATCCGCCCGACGGCGGATCGCCTGCGCGAGTCCGTGTTCAACATCCTGGTCCACGCCTACGATAACCCGATCGAGGGTGCGCGCGTGCTCGACCTGTTCGCCGGCACCGGCGCGCTCGGCATCGAAGCGGTCTCGCGCGGGGCGGCGTTCACGCTGTTTGTCGACAACGGCGCCGAAGCGCGCGCGCTGTTGCGCAACAACGTCGAGGCGCTGGGGCTCGGCGGCGTAACAAAGGTCTATCGCCGCGACGCCACCAATCTCGGTCCGGCGCATCCGATGGAGCCGTTCTCGCTGGCGTTCCTCGATCCGCCCTATGGCAAGGGCCTTGCGGAGAAGGCGCTGGCCTCGCTGCGCGATGGCGGCTGGTTGACGGCGGGGGCGTTGCTGGTGGTGGAGGAGGCGAAGGCGGCGGCGTTCGTAGCACCCGATGGTTTCGAGGAACTGGAGCGGCGGGCATACGACGATACGGAGTTCGTGTTTTTGCGCAGTCGCTGACTGCTGCTCCCGCAACCACAACCGTCGTCGCCCGGCTTGACCGGGCGATCCAGTACGCTGCGGCCTATCGGTTCAATCGCGAACGTCTCTGGAATACTGGATCGCCCGCCTTCGCGGGCGACGACAATAGAATGTGCGAAAGCGCTGTGCCTAACGCCTCCCAAACAGCTTCTCGATATCGCTCAACTTCAATTCCACATAGGTCGGCCGGCCGTGGTTGCACTGGCCGGAATTCGGGGTGTCTTCCATCTCGCGCAGCAGCGCGTTCATCTCTTCCGGCTTGAGGCGGCGGCCGGCGCGGACCGAGCCGTGGCAGGCCATGGTGGCGGCGACATGCATTAAACGTCGCTCCAGCGGCAGCGCTTCGTCCCATTCGGCCATGTGCTCGGCGAGATCGCGCAGCAATCCGGCGGCATTGGCCTTGCCGAGCAATGACGGCGTTTCGCGCACCGCGACTGCGCCGGGGCCGAAGGAGTCGATCGCTAATCCAAACGTCGCCAGCTCCACGGCGCGATCGAGCAGTTTCTCGACCGTGGCCTCATCGAGTTCGACGATCTCGGGGATCAGCAATATCTGGCGCTGTACGCCGTTCCTCGCCAGCGATGCCTTCAGCTTTTCATAGACGATGCGCTCATGCGCGGCGTGCTGGTCCACGACGATGAGGCCGTCGCGGGTCTGCGATACGATGTAGGTCTCATGGATCTGCGTACGTGCCGCACCGAGCGGGCGGTCGAGCAGGTCGGGCGCGGCCTGCGCCTCGAAGCGCACGTCGGCGGTTGGCGCGCCGACATCGAAGGCGGTTTGTCCCGCTTCGGCGAGTGCCGTTGCCATTGCGCCGTCGAACGACGGCCTGACCGGATACGCCGGCGAACTGCGCCAATCCCAGTTGCTCGGGCGCGGCGTAAAGGACGGCCGGAACGCCGACAGCGCCGCCCCATCGGTATTGGCGGCGGTGCGCCGGCCCTCGCGCGCGAGACCATCCTTCAACGCGTGCACGATCAGCGCGCGAACGAGGCCGGCGTTGCGAAACCGCACCTCGGTCTTGGCCGGATGCACGTTGGCGTCCACTTCCTGCGGCTCCAGCGTCACGAACAATGCCACGACAGGATGACGGTCGCGCGGCAGGTAATCGGAATAGGCCGCGCGCACCGCGCCGAGGATCAGCTTGTCGCGGACCGGGCGGCCGTTGACGAAGAGATATTGTCCGAGCGCGTTCGCGCGCGTCAGCGAGGGGGCTGCGGCGAAGCCCTCGACCACGACGCCTTCGCGCTCGGCGCGCACTTCGATCGCGCTGGCGCGAAAATCGCTGCCCAGGATGTCGCCGAGCCGCGTCAGCCGGCCTGCCGCGCCGGGCAGCGCTGCGGCCCAGGTCACAGGCGCGCGTTCCTCGCCGGCCAGGGTAAAGGCGATATCGGGCCGCGCCATTGCCAGCCGCCGCACCACCTCGCGGATCGCTTCGGCTTCGGTGCGATCGGTCTTGAGGAATTTCAGCCGGGCGGGTGTTGCGTAGAAGAGATCGCTGACCTCGACGCGGGTGCCCTGCGACAGCGCCGCCGGCATGATCTGCGATTTCTCGCCGCCTTCGACCGACAGCGACCAGGCGTGCGGTTCGCTGCGATGCCGCGTGGTGATGCCGAGCTTTGCCACCGCGCCGATCGAGGGCAGGGCCTCGCCGCGGAACCCGAGCGTGCGGATGCGCAAGAGATCCTCGTCATCGAGCTTGGACGTGGCGTGGCGGTCGACCGCCAGCGCGAGGTCGCCATGAGTCATGCCGCTGCCGTCGTCGGTGATGCCGATCCGCCGCCTGCCGCCGCCATCGGTGAAGATATCGACGCGGCTGGCGCCGGCGTCGATGGCGTTTTCGACCAGTTCCTTGACCACGCTTGCGGGACGTTCGACCACTTCGCCGGCGGCGATGCGGTTGACGACCTGTTCGGGGAGCTGGCGGACGGGCATGGGACGGGGGTTTGAGTGTCGATTCGAGGCTGAACGGCCATTCTAGGCGCTCGGGGCAGCAAATGCATGGGAAGAAGCCGAGACCATGCCCGGCTGGGGATGAGGGTGGACTATCGCTTTGAAGATGCTGAGGTTCACGCTCGGCGGGTCGCAGCGGCTTGGGATCGGACCTTGGGACTGGACTCGGGATTGTGAGGTCGCGCGGTCAGGTATATCGTTTAGAAAAATTATAATCTGCCCGGAGGAACGCCATGTGCCATCTGTTCGCGCACCAGCCCCAACGCGACTATGAATCGCAGACCCGGTCGCTGCGGATGGGCGGCCATTGCACCTCGATCCGGCTGGAAATGTCGTTCTGGGATACGCTGGAGGAGATCGCGGCGAAGGAGGGGATGAGCCTCGCCAAGTTCCTTACCACGCTGCACAACGAGGTCCTCGACCACCACGGCGAGGTCAAGAATTTTGCCTCGCTGTTGCGCTGCTCCTGCCTGATCTATCGCGCCAAGAGCGCGGTCGCGAACGCTGTCGTGCCGGAGTTTCGCGGCAACGCGCCCGCCATCCTCGACGCAGCCGAATAGATTTTCGCGACGCTGGGTAAAGCAAAGCGGCTCTGTCCCATTCCGGACAGAGCCGCCTTCATTTTTGCACGAGCCTAGATTTCCTTGCGCTGCATCGCACCGGCGATGTGGTCCGCCTGCCGGATCGCCAGCGAGACGATCGTCAGCGTCGGATTGCAGGCCGCGCCGCTGGTGAACTGGCTGCCGTCGGAAACGAACAGGTTCTTGACGTCGTGGGCCTGGCCGAACTTGTTCACCACACCATCCCTCGGTTTCTCGCTCATCCTGTTGGTGCCGAGGTTATGCGTGCTCGGGTAGGGCGGCGTCGGATAGGTCACGGTGGCGCCGACGGCCTCGTAGACGGCGGCACCCTGCTTGTAGGCATGATTGCGCATCGCGACGTCGTTGGGATGATCGTCGAAATGCACGCTCGCCACCGGCATGCCGAACTTGTCCTTGGCTTTCGGATCCAGCGTGATGCGGTTGGTTTCCTGCGGCATGTCCTCGCCGACCAGCCACATGCCGGCCATGCGCGGATAGGATTCCATCGCTGACGTGAAGGAGCGTCCCCACGCGCCGGGGTTCAGGAACGCCGCCATGAAGGGCACGCCGATCGACAGCGTCTCCATCTCATAGCCGCCGACGAAGCCGCGTTTGGGGTCGTTCTTCGCTTCGTCGCGGATGATGCCGGCCATGGTGGTGCCGCGATACATGTGCACCGACTTCTCGAACACCGCGTACACGCTGCCGGTCATGTGCCGCATATAGTTGCGGCCGACCTGCCCGGACGAGTTGGCAAGGCCGTCGGGGAACATCGTCGAGGCGCTGTTGAGCAATAGCCGCGGGCTCTCGATCGAGTTGCCCGCGACCGCCACCACGCGCGCCTTCTGGCGCTGCATCGCGCCGCTCTGGTCGGCATAGACCACGCCCGTCACCTTGCCGGACGCGTCGTGCTCGATCTTGATCGCCATGCTGTTGGGGCGCACCTCGAGATTTCCGGTCGCCTCGCCCCTGGGGATCTCGGTATAGAGCGTCGACCATTTTGCGCCCGACTTGCAGCCCTGGAAGCAGAAGCCGATCTGCTGGCATGCGCCGCGCCCGTCGCGTGCCTCGCTGTTGATCGCCATGTTGCCGGTGTGCACGGTCTTGTAGCCGAGTTTCTTCGCGCCGGATTCCATCACCTTGAAATTGTTGTTGCCGGGCAGCCCCGGAATGCCGTTGGTGCGGGTGACGCCCATCTTGTCCTCGGCCTTGGCGTACCACGGCTCCATCTCGGCGAGCGTGATCGGCCAATCCAGCAGATTGGCGCCCGGGATGCTGCCGTAGGTGCTCTTGTCCTTGAACTCGTGCTCGTCGAAGCGCAGCGAGGCGCCGGCCCAGTGCGTGGTCGAACCGCCGACCGCCTTCACGATCCACGCCGGAAGGTTCGGAAAATCCTTGGCGACGCGCCAGCTTCCCGATGTGGTGCGCATGTCGGACCAGGCGAGCTGGGAAAAGCTCTCCCATTCATCGTTGACGAAGTCCTGCAGCTCGATGCGCGAACCGGCTTCAAGGATCACGACCTTGACGCCCTTTTGCGCAAGCTCGTTGCCGAGCGTTCCGCCGCCCGCGCCGGAGCCGACGATCACGACCACGCTGCTGTCATTCAGATCGAATTTTGCCATGTGGGTTTCCTCCCTGAGGGTTCGTTGCCGGCGGCGCTTTAGGCCTTCGGGAGCCAGTCGATGTCGGCGAAGCCGCGCTTGATATAGCCGCCGTGCTCGGCGGAGGAGCCCTCGTAGCCGAATTTCGGCCAGAGCTCTTTCTGATTGTAGAGGGAGACGACGAGGTCACCGCGAACCTTCTGGAAGAAGGCGGACTCCTCGATGCGCTGCAGCAGCGCGACGCGATCACTTTCCCACGCCACCTGGGCGTAAGGCACCTTGTGGCGATCGTTGGCCTCCTGATCCAGACGCGCGACGCCGTCATTGATCAGCGCCTTGGTGGCCGGATCTTTCGCCGCCTTGCCGTCCCAAGGCTTGACGGCGGCGATGTAGTAGCTGTCGCCCAGGAAGTCGTGCGGATAGATGTCGCGCGCGACCTTCACCAGCGTCTTGAGCGTCGCCGGCGCCAGCGTGGTGGCGTCGTCGGCCCAGGCATCGCTGACAGCAAGGCCAGCGCTGGTCGCGATCGCGACGGTCGGCACCGCCGTGGCCGCGCCCTTCAGGAAGACGCGGCGGTCATATTTGCTTCGACGATCGACTTCTCTCATTGGTGTCCTCCATTAAATGCTTGTTGATTGCGATTAACCGAAGCGGCCACCTCGTTGAATCACTTCGATCTTGTAGCCGTCGGGGTCGGAGACGAAGAAGAAGCGCGCCAGCGTCCTGCCGTCATGCTTGAAGTCGCGCAGCGGCCCGGGCGCGAGATCTTCGCGCGCGAATCTCGCGTGTTCCGCGTCGATATCGTCGACGACGACGGCAAGATGGCCGTAGCCGTCGCCCGGCGAATAGGGCTCCTTGCGATCGAAATTGACGGTCAGCTCGACCTCGAACGGCGAGGAGGGATGACGCAGATAGATCAGCGCGAAATCCGCAAACTTGAGATGGTCGGCGACCTCGAGCCCGAAAGCGCGTGCGTAGAAGTCCAGCGACTTCGCCTCGTCGAACACGCGGATCATCGAGTGAACGGGCTTTGCCATTCAGTTCAGCTCCTTCAGATAGGCGATGATGGCGGCGCGGGTCTCCGCCTTGGGCTGGCGATAGGCCATGACGGAGCCCGGGACCGTCGCCTGCGGATTGGCGAGATAGGCATCGAGCCTGGAGTCGTCCCAGACGAAGTCGGCCTTGGCGAAACCGCCGGAGTAGTGGAAGCCGTCCGCCTTGCCCGCCGGCCTGCCGACGATCTTGAACAGCGTCGGCCCCTGGCGGGCCGGGTCGGACGTGTTGGTGGTATGGCAGGTCGCGCATTGCTGCTTGAACAGCGACGCTCCATCTGTGGGCCTGGCGGCAGGCAGCGGCATCTCGGCGCCGGCCATCGTCACGACAGACAGCGTGGCGCAAAATCCCAGCCCGATTGCCCGTGTCGTGCGCAGCTTCGTCATGTGCTTCACCGTTGGCGTGCGCAGACTGTAGGTCGCGGAAAATCAGGGGTGGTAGTAGCGGGCTGTTTCACGACAGAACAAAAGCGGCCGTGCTCCAGGCCGGACTCCCGGTCTTCCGGCGGCTGGCGCTGCAAAGGCATGTGTTCAAAATATTTTTACGGAACTTTCCCGGAGCTGCCGAGGCGCCGTACATGCGGTCTGCCTGTGGCCAAGGATTCGCAAAATGACCCCGAAATCCCTGCACGATCACCACATCGCGCGGCTTGCATGGCGGGCGCGCCGTTCATGGATAACGACTGATCCGGCGATGAACATGTTCGCGTTGTGAGCGGTGCCTGAAGAAGCCGAACTGTTCTTCGTCAACCAAACCCTGGAGAATTGGATGAAGCTAGTGAAAACCTCGGCGATCGCGGTTGCAATCTCGGCCCTGCTCGCCGGCCCTGTACTGGCGCAAGGCGCCTCATCCGACACGCATATCCGCGGCGGTGCAAAGGGCACGACCCAGATGCAGGGCGGCGCGTCAGGCAGCATGGACGAGGACGCCACGGCGCCGGCGGGCGCCGCCAGCCAAAGGGCCGGCGCGAAATCCGGCATGAAGGGGACAGTCGGCGCCGGCAGCGGCGCGCCGGCCAAGGCCATGGGCGGGCCGGCTACCGCACCTGCGACCGGCCGATAGGCGGCCGGAGGACACCCGTCTCCTCCGCCGGGTTGCTCTCCAAACAGAACTCCGGCCGCGATATGCGGCCGGAGTTTTTGGCTGCGATTGGTGATCCGGGAATATCTGGTTCGCGACTGAGACGACCTCAATCGTCGAAGCGCGCGGTGTTGCGCTTCGCCTTGACGTCGCTGCGGCGCTTCTTGCCTTCGAGCCGCCGTTGCTTGGAGCCGAAGGTCGGCTTGGTGGCGCGCCGCGGTATCGGCCTTACCATGGCTTCGCGCAGCATTTCGAGCAGGCGGTCGATGGCGTCGGCGCGGTTGCGCTCCTGGGTGCGGAAGCGCTGGGCGTGGATCACGATCACGCCTTCCTTGGTCATGCGCTGGCCGGCAATCCGGTTCAGCCGCAGCGCCGCATCCTCCGGCAGCGTGATCTTGCGCGTGTCGAAGCGGAGCTGGGCAGCGGTCGAGAGCTTGTTGACGTTCTGCCCGCCCGGGCCGGAGGCGCGGACGAAGCCGATCTCGATGTCGTTTTCATCGATCGTGAGGTCGCGGGAAACCCGCAGCATGGCGTTCACCGGTAGTCGTCATGCCCGGGCAATAGCGCGAAGCGCGTCTTCGCGCCAGATGTCCCGGGCATCCACGTCTTGTCAGCGTATAGAAAACGTGGATGGCCGGGGATAGGCAAGCGGAAGCGACGCCGTCGTTCGGACGGCCATGCCCGGCCATGACGGCGAAATCCCCGTCAGTTCGCCTTCGGCGCCGCCGCGGCGGGCTGGGCGGCGGCCTGCGGGGCGCGGCCGACGATGACGGTGAGCAGGCCCTGGCCCCAGAGCTGCTTCGCGACCTTCTTGGCGTCGTCGAGCGTCACGGCGTCGACGAGGGCGTTGCGCTTCTCGATGTAGTCGATCGGCAGCTTGTCGAGCTGGTACTGCAGCAGCGCCTGGGCGAGCTTCGAGGAGGTATCGAGCGCCAGCATCTGCGAGCCCTTCAGGTAGGACTTGGCCTCGTCCAGTTCCTTCTGGGTCGGGCCTTCCTCGGCGATGCGCCGGATTTCCTTTTCGATCGCGTCGACGGTCTCGCCGGCGCGGTCGGCGCGGGTGCCGGTATTGCCGATGAACAGGGCGGAGCGTTCCATCCAGAGCAGGGATTCATAGACCGAATAGGCGAGGCCGCGCTTTTCGCGCACCTCCTTGTAGAGCCGCGACGACAGCCCGCCGCCGCCGAGGATGTGGTTCACGACATAGCCGGCCATGAAATTCGGATCGTGCCGGCGAATGCCGGGGCCGCCGAACGTCACCACGGTCTGCGGCACGTCGAGCGGCACGAACGCGCGCTGCGGCGGTTTGGAGGCCTCGATATCGGCGATCTGCGTCAGGCTGGCCTTGGCCGGCAGTGCGCCGAATGTCTTGTCCAGCAGCTTGCCGAGCGTGTCGGCATCGACATCGCCGACCACGGCGATGCGCAAATTATCCTTCGCAATCACGCGGCGGACGTAATCCTTCATGTCGGCGACGTCGACCTTCGGCACGCTGCCGAGCGTGCCGTTGGCCGGCCTGCCATAGGGGTGATCGCCGAAGGCCACTTCGAGGAACTTGCGGCTCGCCAGCGAGGTCGGGTTGGTGGTCTCGCGGCGCAGCACGGAGAGCACCTGCGCGCGAATGCGCTCGACGTCGGTGGTGTCGAAATGCGGCGAGGTCAGCGCCAGATGCAGGAGGCCGAATGCCTCGTCCTTGTTGTCCTTGAGCATCCGCAGCGAACCGCGGAAATAATCCCGGGTCGAGGAGAAGCTCAGTTCGATGGCGCGGCGCTCGAGGCGCTCGTGAAAGGTTTTGGAATCGAGATCGCCGGAGCCCTCGTCGAGCAGGCCGGCGACCAGGTTGCCGGTGCCGGATTTGCCGGATGGGTCCTGGGCGGCGCCGCCGCTGAAGGCATATTCCATCGCGATCAGGGGCACGGTGGCGTCCTGCACGAACCACGCCTCGATGCCGCCAGGCGAGACCAGCCGCTGGATCTTCGCCGCGGCGTGCGAGGGCGTCGCCGCCAGTACCAGTAACGCGGCGCCGGCGATCAGGCCGGCGACGAAGCGCTGCGCGCTCATATGAAAATCGTTCACGAGCGCTTCTCCTCGCGTTTCGCCGTCGTATCCTTGATCAGATAGCCGGTCACCGAGCGGTTCTTCTCGAGCCATTTCCGGGCGGCGTCGCGGACCTGTTCGGCGGTCACGGCGCGAATCCGGTCCGGCCAGCTCCTGATATCGTCGATGGAAAGCCCCGTCGTCAGCGCGCCGCCATACCAGCGCGCCAGCGTGGCCTGATTGTCCTGGGCGTAGATCGCTTCCGCAATCAACTGGGTCTTGACCCGCTCGAGATCCTCGGCGCGGGCGGGATTCTGGATGACGTCCGCAATCACGCCGTCGATCGCCTGCTCTACTTGCGAAAACTCCACGCCGGGCTTTGGCGAAACCGAGATCGAGAACTGCGACGGATCCAGCGACGTGCCCTGGTAACCGGCGCCGGCGCTGATCGCGAGCGGGCGGTCGATCACCAGCGCGCGGTAGAGATAGGAATTGGAGCCGCCGCCCATCAGTTGCGCGAGCACGTCGAGCGCGGGGCCTTCGCCGGCCGCGGCCGTCGTGGAGGAGGGAACGAGATAATAGCGCCGCAGGCTGGTCTGTTCGACGCGCGGATCGGACAGCGTCACCGTGCGCGGCGCGGCGGGCACCGGCTCCTGCGGACGGATGCGATGCGCCGATATCGCCGGCTGCGCCGGGATGCCGCCATAGGCCTTTTCCACCATCGGGCGGACTTCCTTGGCGTCGACGTCGCCCGCGATCACCAGGGTCGCGTTGTTCGGCGCGTAGAAGCGCTTGTAGAACGCCAGCGCATCCTCGCGGTCGAGCTTCTCGATCTCCTGGCGCCAGCCGATCACGGGCCGGCCATAGGGATGGTTGAGATACAGCGCCGCCATGATCTGCTCGGTCAACCGTGCGTCCGGATTGTTGGCGACGCGCATGTTGAACTCTTCCAGCACGACGTCGCGCTCAGGCAACACGTTCTCATCCTTGAGGATGAGGCCGGTCATGCGGTCGGCCTCGAACTCCATCATTTTCGCCAGCTGCTCGCGCGGCACGCGCTGGAAATAGCCGGTGTAGTCGAGCGAGGTGAAGGCGTTTTCGTTGCCGCCGATCCGCAGCACGGTCTGGGAGAATTCACCGGCGGGATGTTTGGCCGTTCCCTTGAACATCAGATGTTCGAGGAAGTGCGCCAGTCCCGATTTGCCCGGTGTCTCGTCGGCGGAGCCGACCTTGTACCAGATCATCTGCGTGACGACGGGTGTGCGGTGATCCGGGATCACGACCACTTGCAGGCCGTTGTCGAGGGCGAAGCTGGCGGGACGTTCCGATGTGACCGTGGTCTGGGCGAATGCGCTGCCGGCAGAGAAAGCGAACGTCGAGATGAGGGCTGCAACGAGAGCGGCGGCAAAGCGGTGTGAGGACATCATGACCTATCTGGCGCTCATTCCGCAAAACCGATGACCAGTCCTGCACCACGAATTCGCGCAAATGTTAAAAGTAACCCGACAGAACCGTTCGGGATCAAGCCGCGGCACCGTACACCACGCCCGCGCCCACAATCGTCACGAGGGCGAGAGATCAGCTTAACTATTCGCCATACTTGCCCTTGGCCGGGTTGTATTCCTTGTTGAGCGATTCCTTCGGCCCGGTGCCGTAGGCGTAGTTCGGCGACGGCGTCTGGTAGCCGGGCGGAGGCTGGGTCAGCGATTCTCGCGTCGGCTCGGCCTTGAACGTGGCCGTCTCGCTCTTGTTGCCGCCGAACAGGCCGCTGAAGCCGCCGCTGTAGCCGAGCTGCGACGGGCTCAGGATCGGATTGTTGTTCGAGGTCCCGGGCTGCACCGGATCGTTGTCCTTGCGCGAGGGCGCCGCGGTCTTGCCCACCGCGAGCTCTGCGGGCGTCAGGATGCGGGCCGCTTCGCGCGGGTCCTTGTTCTCTTTCTTGCGCGCCGCAACGGCGGCCTTGCGGCGCTGCTCGTCGGGATCCTTTGGCCAGTTCGGCGCATTCACTTCGGCCGCGGTCGCGCCCGGCGGCGGTAAATCGAGCTTGGGGGGAACCACCAGGGGGGAGCGCTCGCGATACTCGATGCCGCGGTTTTCCATGTTGGTGCCGCCGATGCCGCGCATGATGCCTTCGATGATCTTTTCCTCGAAGGTCTTGTCGTCTTCGTCCTCGTCATCGCCCGCGCGCACGGGGCCGGCGGCCATTACGAGGCCTATGCCGAGGGCAATGGCGGCAAACCGCAGGGCCCGGCTCAGCGAGCTATACTGCAGCATCCAGAAGCGGGCTTCGGTCTCGCGCATCGCGCTGTTCCCATTCACAATTTCTGCAACACGCGGGGGCCGGCTTGAGGGGCGTGATGGCTCCATACCGCTGGCGTTCGTATCGGCCGGGATCAGGGCGCTTTTGCGGCGGGTACCCCCAGGAACGAGTCATACAACAGGCCCGCAACGCCAGCAACAATGGCCACATCCGCGAGGTTAAACACGTACCAATTGAAGGTTTTTCCCCCGATCTCGATATGAAACAGGGCGAAATCGACCACCGCGCCATGCAGGAAGCGGTCGATGCCGTTGCCGACAGCGCCACCGATGATCAGGCCGAGCGCCAGCGTCGCCAGCAGCGTGCTGGAGCGCGCCATCCAGATCCCCAGCACGATCACCGCAATCGCCTTGATCGCCATCAGGGCTATCTGGGCGAGCTGGTTGTCGGTCTGGAACCAGCCAAAGCTGATCCCGACATTCCAGGCCAGCACCAGGTCGAAGAACGGCGTGACCCTGACCGCGCCGCTGATTGGGCGAGGTCGAACACGTAGAGCAGCCACAGTTTTGAGGCCTGATCGAGCACCAGCGTCACGATCGCGGCAATGACGCCGGCGCGCAGGTGAGGGGTTTGCGGGCGTTCAAGGCCAGACACTTATCTGGCCTTCTTTTTCTTCTTTTTCGGCCCGGTCGCCGGCGGCTTGCTTCCCGGCTTCTTGGTCGTCTTTTTCTTCTTTGCCTTTTTCGCCGCCGTCTTTGTAGCCGCCTTCCTGGTCCCCTTCGCCGCCGAAGAGGCCTTTTTGGATTTGGCAGCCTTCTTGGCCTTGGCTTTCTTGGCTACGGTTTTCCTGGTCGCAGCTTTCTTGGCCTTGTTGACTTTGGTCTTCTTGGCTTTGGCCTTTTTAGCAATGGGCTTCTTGGCTTCCATCGCCTTCTCGGCTTCGGCAGCCTTCCTGGCCGCTGCGACCTTTTTGGCTTTGACCGGTCGCTTGACTTCCTCAGCCGCCGCGCTTTCCAAAGTCTTCCTGGCTCTGACTTTCTTGTCGGGCTGAGCAGCCGTGACGTTTTCCGAACCGGCTTGCTCAGGCGTTTCCTTTTACCGGCGCTTGCTCTATGTGTTGCGTCTCGATCAACGCAACAGGCGCGGCGGGCGCTTCGACGGCTTCAACCGGCTTCTCGCCTTCGGCAAGCGCCTTCCATTCGCGCAAGGCCTGCGCATCGCGCGGCGAGACGTCGGGATATTCGGCGTCTTCACCGACGGTCGGCAGGATCTTCCACGACCGGGCGCATTTGGTGCCGACGGCCTTCTCGACCACGACAGCGACGCCGGGAACGTCGGGGAGGGTGAACGCACCGGCCGGCGCGTCGTCGTTGGTCGCCATGGCGTTCGACGTGATGCAGACTTCGGCGAGGTCGATGTCGAACAGCGTGTTGAAGATGTTCGTGTCCGACACATAGACCAACGGCGAAGCCTCCAGCGAGGAGCCGATGTTCTTGGCGGCGCGTTCGAGCTCGAGCGCGCCGGTGACCACGCGCCGGACGTCGCGGATGGTTTCCCACTTCGCGGCAAGCGCATCGTCGCGGAACTGGTCGAAGCCTTCCGGGAACAGCGTCAGGTGCACCGACGGCTCGGCGTCCGGCCGGTACATCCGCCACGCCTCTTCGCAGGTGAAGCTGAGCACCGGCGCCAGCCAGCGCAGGATCGCATCGCAGATGATGTCGATCGCGGTCAGCGCCGCCTTGCGCGTGACCGAGGACGGCGGATCGCAATACAGCGCGTCCTTGCGGATATCGAAATAGAACGCCGACAATTCGGTGTTCATGAACGCCGCCAGCGTCGCAACCACCGTCTTGTAGTCGAACTCGGCATAGGCCTGGCGCACGATCGCGGCGCGTTTCGCCAGCTCATGCAGCATCAAGCGTTCCAGCTCGGGCATGTCGGCATGCGCGACCGCGTCGGCCGGATCGAAATGATGCAGCGTGCCGAGCATCCAGCGGATCGAGTTGCGCAGCTTGCGATAGGTCTCGATGGTGTTTTTCAGGATCTCGGGACCGATGCGCTGGTCGTCGGCATAGTCGGTGGCGCAGACCCAGAGGCGGAGGATGTCCGCGCCGGAATCCTTCATCACCTTCTGCGGCTCGACGGTGTTGCCGAGCGACTTCGACATCTTGCGGCCGTTCTCGTCCAGCGTGAAGCCGTGGGTCAGCACCACGTCGTACGGCGCGCGGCCGCGGGTGCCGGCGCTTTCCAGCAGCGAGGAATGAAACCAGCCGCGATGCTGGTCCGACCCTTCCAGATACATCACGGTATCGTCGCCGCCATCGATCTTGCGGACGATGTTGCCGAGGTTGGGGAAGTTCTGGCGGTCCTCCAGCACGAAGGCGTGCGTCGAGCCGGAATCGAACCAGACGTCGCAGATGTCGTCGACTTTCTTCCATTCCTCAGCCGCGCGTTCCCCAAGAAAGCGCTCGCGCGCGCCGTCCATGTACCAGGCATCGGCGCCTTCCTCCATGAAGGCTTCGACGATGCGCTGGTTGACGATTTCGTCCTGCAGGATCTCGGCCGAGCCGTCGCCCTTCTCACGCACGAACACGGCGATCGGCACGCCCCAGGCGCGCTGGCGCGAGATCACCCAGTCCGGGCGTCCGGCGATCATGCCGTTGATGCGGTTCTGGCCAGCCGGCGGCACCCATTGCGTCACCGAGATCGCATGCAGCGCGCGGGCGCGCAGCGTGTCGCCGGGCTTGGTCTGGCCGTCGACCGCGATGTCCTTGTCCATCGCGATGAACCATTGCGGCGTGTTGCGGAAGATCACCGGCTTCTTCGAGCGCCAGGAATGCGGGTATTGATGCTTGAGCCGGCCGCGGGCCAGCAGCTTGCCGGCCTCGACCAGCGCCTTGATCACGGCCTCGTTGGCGTCGCCCTTCTCGCCCTTGTCGTTGATCACGCGTTTGCCGACAAAGCCCGGCGCATGGTCGGTGTAGGCGCCGTTCTCGTCGACGGTGTAGGGGATGGCGGTGTTGATGCCGCGTTGATCCAGCTCGCGCGCGTTCGCCATCCAGACGTCGAAGTCCTCGCGGCCATGGCCCGGTGCGGTATGGACGAAGCCGGTGCCGGTGTCGTCGGTGACGTGGTCGCCGGGCAACAGCGGCACCGTGAACTCGTATCCGCCGCCAAAACCTTTCAATGGATGGGCGCATTCCACCGCGTCGAGCGTGTCGCCCGGCAGGTCGCGCACCTTCTCATAGGCGGTGACGCGCGCCTGCTTGAATACTTCTGCTGCGAGCGCATCGGCGAGGATCAGGAGATCGCCGGTCTTTGCCCAATTGTCAGCGGGCGCATCGGTGACCTTGTAGAGGCCATAGGCGATCTTCGGTGAGAACGAGATGGCGCGGTTGCCGGGCAGCGTCCATGGCGTCGTGGTCCAGATCACGACGGACGCCTCGGCCAGCACGCCATGCGCCGGTGAGGTGACCGGAAATTTCACCCACACCATGTCCGAGGTGTAGTCCTCGTATTCGACCTCGGCTTCGGCCAGCGCGGTCTTCTCGACCACGCTCCACATCACGGGCTTGGAGCCGCGATAGAGCGTGCCGTTGGCGGCGAACTTCATCAGCTCGCGCGCGATCTGGGCTTCGGCCGGATAGCTCATGGTGGCGTAGGGGTGATCCCAGTCGCCGATGATGCCGAGCCGCTTGAATTCCTCGCGCTGGACGTTGAGCCAATGCGTCGCGTAGGCGCGGCACTCTTTGCGGAACGCCACCATCGCGGTGGAGTCGCGGAAATCCGGCTTCGGCTTGCCCTTGGAGCGGTAGTTCTCTTCCTCGATCTTCCATTCGATCGGCAGGCCGTGACAGTCCCAGCCCGGCACGTAGTTGGAATCGAAGCCGAGCATCTGCTGGCTCTTGGTGACGACGTCCTTGAGGATCTTGTTCAGCGCGTGGCCGATATGGATGTTGCCGTTGGCGTAGGGCGGGCCGTCATGCAGCACGAATTTGGCCCGGCCGGCGGCGTCCTCGCGCAGCTTTCCGTAGAGGTCGATCTCGTTCCAGTAGTTGAGGATTTCCGGCTCGCGCTGCGGCAGGCCGGCGCGCATCGGGAATTCCGTCTGCGGCAGGAACAAGGTTTTGGAATAGTCGGCAGCTTCGGACTTTTGCGGATTTTGGGACATGAACGCTCTGGTTGGCTCGTAAACGGCGCGAGAGGCGCGGGGAATAGCGGATGAACACGAAAATCCCGGTCTTGCGCCGAGCTGAACGCTCAGGCGGAAGCCGGGCCGCTAATGCTGATGGTGCGCCGCGCAAACATGGGGGCTTTCCATAGCAGGGGGAGGGCAGAAGCGCAAAGGCCGGGCGGCGGTCGACGGGGCCGCCGAACCGATCGCTGTTGCGCTTTTCTCCGAGGATACTAATCTATTGATTGTTGGAGAGAATTCATGAGCGCCAAGCCGTCCGAGGTTTACGAGAGATTAAAGGACCTTCGCCGCCAAGGCGATTTGGCCCAAACACAGTCGAGTATCCGGCAGTGGTTCAAGGTGATGTACGACGATGTCGTAAGACAAGGTGTCCCGGATCGCTTCGCCGAACTCATTCGGAAATCGGACGAGGCGGAAAGTCATGTTGGCGGAACGGATCCATCCGCAAATCTGATCAGAGCACTTGAGATCAAGACGCTCGCCGACCGGGTCTTTGGCGACGAGAAAAAGGCCGAGGCCTGGCTGCAGCGACCTAACGCGTCGCTGTCAGGTCAAAAGCCCGCTGACCTCTTGAATGACGAGCTTGGCACGGCGGTCGTTCGCGAAATGCTTGAACGAATTGATCATGGAATCTTTGCCTGAGCCATCAGATGGAGCTCTGGCGGATTTCGAACTACGCCGATCTTTCCGGGATTGGAGGCGTAAGGGCAGCCGGGCGGTGGCATTCGCAAGGCCGGCGGATCGTCTATCTTGCCGATCATCCATCCAGCGCGCTGCTGGAGATGCTGGTCCACATGGATCGTGATCTAATTCCGGCTACCTATCAGTTGCTGCGTATCGTCGTTCCCGCCGATGTAGCCGTCGAGTTCGTCGACACGGAACTGCCACCAAATTGGCGATCGCAGACGTTGACGAGCCGCGAAATCGGAGATCGATGGCTTGATCGTGCAACGACCGCATTGTTGCGGGTGCCGTCGGCAATCAGCGGGAAAGGCGATAATTTTCTTCTGAATCCCTCGCACCCTGACGCCGCAAAGATTACCGTGGCGGAAACCTTCAAAGCGCCCTTCGATCCTCGCTTGCTCGGCTGAAAACGAAGCCGCTTAAGCAAGTCACATCAGCGGGACCGCGCCGGGTTTCCGGCAACCATCTGGCCTGCGGCAACATCCCGCGTCACCACGCTGCCCGCGCCGATGACAGCGCCATCGCCGATGGTGACGCCGGGCAGGATGATGGCACCGCCGCCGATCCAGACATCGCTTGCCGATCCGCACCGGGCGGCCGAACTCGAGGCCGGTTCGCCGTGTCTCGGCATCACGCGGGTGGTCGGCGGCATAGATTTGCGTCGCTGGCCCGATCTGGGTGCGGTCGCCGATCGTGACTTCGACCACGTCGAGGATGACGCAGTTGAAGTTGAGGAAGACGCCGTCGCCGAGACGGATGTTGTAGCCATAGTCGCAGTGGAAGGGCGGGCGGATGACGGCGTCCTTGCCGACGCGGCCGAGACGTTCGCAGAGCAGGGCGTGCCGTTCGGAAACCGGCGATGCCAGCGCTGCGTTGTAACGCGCCATCCACGCCTTGGCCGCGGCCTGTTCTGCGCCGAGTTCCTCGTCGGGACGATACAGCTCGCCCGCGAGCATTTTCTGCTTTTCTGTCCTGCTCAACCAATCGCTCCGAGCCTGGGAAAGGCGTCCGGCGCGGCGGCCAGTGCCGCGCGCGCCCGGGCGCTGTCGTCATCCATCTGGCGTATCAACGCGTCGACGGTGTCGAATTTCAGCTCGTCACGGATGAAACCGATGAAGGCGACGTCGAGCACGGCGCCATAGAGGTCGCCCTTGAAGTCGAACAGGAACACTTCGAGCAGCGGCGCACCATTGTCGAAGGTCGGGCGGCGGCCGAAGCTCGCGACCGCATCGAAACGCTCGGCTCCGCGGCCGACCCGCACCGCATAGATGCCGTGCTTGAGGCTGCAGTTCTTGTCGAGGCGGATATTGGCGGTGGGGTAGCCGAGATCGCGGCCGCGCTTCTCGCCATGGATTACTTCGCCGCTGACGAACCATGGCCCGCCCAGCATGGCGGTGGCTTCGTCGATCTGGCCCTCGGCCAGCGCCATGCGGATCGCACTGGAAGACACCGGCCGCTCCTCGATATCGACATGGGCCTGGACATCGACCTCGATGCCGAGCCGCGGCCCCTCGCTGACCAGCAGGCTCGGCGAGCCGGAGCGGCCCTTGCCGAAATGAAAGTCGTAGCCGACCGCAATGCCGCTGATGCCGAGGCGCTGGATCAGGTCATGGTGAATGAAATCTTGCGCCGAGGTTCCGGCGCGGGCCTTGTCGAAGGTCATCACCACGGCGCCGTCCAGCCCGGTCCCGGCCAGCAGGCGCAGCTTGCTGGCCTCGTCGGAGAGGCGGAATTGCGGGCTGTTCGGGCTGAAAAAGCTGCGCGGATGCGGCTCGAAGGTAACCGCAAAAGCCGGCTTGCCGTGGGCGCGGCCCATCCGCAGGGCGGCGTCGATCACGGCCCGGTGCCCCAGATGGACGCCGTCGAAATTGCCCATGGCGACCACGGCGCCGCGGGGAATCTCGGCGGCCGGGGTGGTATCGCGGATAACGGTAAAACCAGTTGTCATTTCGGGGATTCTTCAGGGATTCTTCAAGGATTCTCGGGTCGGGGAACGCGGCCGGACCGTGACGCGGTGCCCCCGTCGAAGTCAAGCGGGGCGGGTCGGGCCAAAACGGCTGCAATCCGGTGCCGCCCGATTAACGCGCTGTTTAACGGCAGGTGCTAGAGGTTGGGGGAGGACTGCGGGTCGCGCAGGCCTGCGGATAGTTTGTGGCGTAAGCGTTGAGTGGGGGAAAAGATGGCGGTTGATTTGTCCATGCCGGTTCTGGTGGTTGATGACTACAGCACCATGATCCGCATCATCCGAAATCTTCTGAAGCAGCTCGGCTTCGACAACATCGACGATGCCAGCGACGGTTCGGCGGCGCTGAACAAGATGCGCGGCAAGAAATACGGGCTCGTGATCTCCGACTGGAACATGGAGCCGATGACGGGCTACGACCTGCTCAAGGAAGTCCGTGCCGACCCCAATCTGGCCACCACGCCATTCATCATGATCACGGCGGAATCCAAGACCGAGAACGTGATCGCCGCCAAGAAGGCCGGTGTGAACAATTATATCGTCAAGCCGTTCAACGCGGCGACGCTGAAGACCAAGATCGAGGCGGTCTTCCCGGACATGGCGACGGCGTAAGGCGCCTGGTCTCCAGCTCGCTCCAATTCTCGTGATGCCCGGTCCAGCCCCGGGCATGCTGCGCTCTCATGAGTCTACGCGCTGCCAGGTCTCGGCCCTACCAGGTCTTGCGTTTTCGGATGATGTAAGGCCCATTCCTGGTTTGCATGGGGTTGTTTTCGCAATTTTGAGTCCGGTGCAGCGATGCACCTACCACCGCAGCTCGCGCATCAGCGCGCGGGGCGGATGGCCGAACAGCTCCTTGACCGAGGCCGGGTCGAGCTGGTCGATGCCCTCGAATTCCTCGGAATGGATGCCGCGGGTCAGGAAAAGACAATCGATGCCGAAACCGAGCGCGCCGTTGAGGTCGGTGCGCACCGAATCCCCGATCGCCAGCACGCGGTCGAGCGAGGTCGGCTGGCCGCGGCGCTCAGCGGCGAGCGCCATGGCGCGTTCATAGATCGGCCGATGCGGCTTGCCGTAGAAGATCACCTCGCCGCCCAGTTCGCGATAGAGCTCGGCAACCGCGCCCGCGCAATAGATCAAGCGGTCGCCGCGCTCGACGACGATGTCGGGGTTGGCGCAAATCAGCGGCAGCCTGTGCTCGCGCGCCTGCAGCATCATGGCGCGATAGTCTTCCGCCGATTCGGTTTCGTCGTCGAACAGGCCGGTGCAGACGATGTAGTCGGCCTGCTCCAGCGGCGCCATCACGGCGTCGAGCCCGCGGTGGATCGACGAATCCCGATCCGGGCCGATCCAGAACATCTTCTTGCCGGGATGGTCGGCGACGAAATTCCGGGTCAGGTCGCCGGAACTGACGATGGCGTCGTAGGTCTCGTCGGCGACGCCGAGCTTGCGCAACTGGCGCTGGACGGAATCGGCCGGTCGCGGCGCGTTGGTGATCAGGATGACGGTGCCGCCGCGCTGGCGATAGGTGTGCAGCGCCGCGCAGGCTTCCGGGAACGACTCCAGCCCGTTATGCACCACGCCCCAGATGTCGGAGAGGATGACTTCCACGCCATCCACGAGGCCGCGCAACTGCTCGACGAAACGCAATGAGGTCATGAGTTCGGAAGCCTGTTAGCCCGGTCCGGCGGCGCGGCGCGCCAGCGCGGCATTGCCGGTCGACCGCATCGCGGGCTCTGCGGCCGGGCCGGCGATGGGAACGGTGTTGCTGGAGCCATTGGGCGCGCCGGTTTCCTTGTTCGCTGTCGTCCCGCCGGTAGCAGATGCCCCCTCGGGCCGCAACGGCCGCGGCGGCGCAAACAGGAAACCCTGTCCAAACCGCACGTCATAGTCGAGCAGGTCGACCACCGCGCGCTCGCCCTCGATCTTTTCGGCGATCAGGTCGATGCCGAAGCGGCCGAGCAGGTCGGAAAGGTCGGAAGGGTGGATGTCCGAGGTCGAGCTCTGCTTGGGATCGAGCAACAATGCCGCCGGCACCTTGATGAAACGGACGCCGCGGTCGGCGAGGTCGCGCGGCTCGATCCGCAGGTCGGTGACGTGATCGATCGAGAAGCGGTAACCGCGCTGCGACAATGCGGCGAGATTCTCGATTTCGGTCGGGCCGAGATGGCGGAACGTCGCCTGCTTGAATTCGAGCACGAAGGACGGCGCCAGCGCCCGGTTGGCCTCGAGGAAGTCGAGGCATTGCGCGAAATTGGCGGGATTGCCGAGCGTCGCCGCCGAGACGTTGCAGAACACGCCGACGTCCTTGTTGCGCACCATCAGGCGGCGCAACACCTGGATGCAGCGCAGCATCACCATGTGATCGATCTTGCCGATCAGCCCGCCGGCTTCGGCGGTGGCAATGAAATCGTCGGGCACGAGTACCTGGTCCTTGTCGTCGCGCAGCCGCGTCACCGCCTCATAGAAGCGCACCTTGCGCTGCGGCAGCGTCACCATCGGCTGCAGGTAGATATCGAGCCGGCTTTCCTCGACGGCATTCTTCACCGCGGCAAGCAGCTGCGGCTGGCTGCGCGAAGGTGAAGCCGCTGCCGCGGCAATCGCTGAAGGTGCCGGCCTTGCGGCTGCCGCCGGCCTGACGGCGGGCGCTGCTTGCTCCGGGGTGATCGCCGGTTGTTCCGGCGGTTCGGAATGCGGCCTGCCCGACGGGGCCGAGGGCGCGGCCGCCGCGCCCGAGGCCAGCAGATCCTCATGGTTCGCCACCGAGATGGCCAGTTGCTTGACCAGCACGCCGAGCTCGTTGATCTCGCCGAGGACAGCCTGGATGCGGTCGGAGCTTGCCGAGTTCGCCGACACCACCCGGCCCTCGATCGCGGCAAGCCGGCGGCCGAATTCGGCGACCTGGCGGGCGAGGTCGGCGGTGCCGCGGGACAGATCGGCGATCTGGCCGCCGACGTCGGAGCGGTCGCGCAGCCGCATCGACACGGCGTTGTAGAGAATCAGGAAAGTCAGCGCGGTGAGCGCTACGATCGCGGATTCGGTGCCGTTGAAGCCGGCGACCGCATGCAGGACGAGGCCGAGGGAGGCTGCAACCAGCACCATGCAGATGGCGATGAAAATCGTCGAAATGCGAATCATGTCGCGCGCTACGCCCTCAGGTCGGAACTGTATTCACCCGGGAAAATACGGAGGTCTCAGGCACGGTCCACCTTGCGCTCCCCGAGCGGCGCAACCTTAGCATCAATGTTGATTCGCGGAGCTAGTGTTCTTTGGGCACGGCTCGGAACTGGCCGCTGCAGCTAAGCGGTGGCGCGCGACGGCTGCCCCGGCAATGCGCGGCGTGCGTCGGCCGTGGTCTGACGCTCGATTTCCGAGTTGAGCTCGGCGCCGAACAGCACGACCGTGGCTGACATCCACATCCACATCATCAGGCCGATCGCGGCGCCAAGCGAGCCGTAGGTCGCGCTGTAGTTGCCGAAATTCGAGAGGTACCAGGACAGCGCGGCCGAGCCGGCGATCCAGAGCAGTGCCGCCGCGAGCGTACCGGCCCCGTTCCATTCCCACCGCGCCGCAGACCTGTTCGGTCCAAACCGGTACAGGACGCTCAGCGCGACCAGCAGGACCACAAGCAACAACGGCCAGCGAGCCAGGCCAAGGATGATGCGGCCCTCCGGGCTCAGGTTGATATGATTGAACGCCAGCGGAAATGCCACCACCGCGCTCACCATCAGGAGCAAGGCCGCGATGCCGCCGGCCGTCAACGCAAGCGACAGCAGGTTGAGGCGGACGAAGCTGCGGGTTTCTCGCACCTCATGGACGACGTTGAGTGCGTCGATGATTGCCTTGACGCCGGCATTGGCGCTCCACAGTGCGAGGGCAAGGCCGAACAAGAATGTTCCACCGAGTGCGGCGGGGCCTTTGGCGAGCACGCGGGCGATCTGGTCCTGCACGATCTGGAACGAGCCCTCGGGCAGCATCAGCGCCAGCGTTTGCAGGTTGTCGCCGATGGTGGCGGGATCGGCGAACAGGCCATAGGAGGAGACCAGCGCCGTCACAGCCGGAAACACCGCGAGCAGTCCGAAGAATACCACGCCCGCGGCGGTGGCGAGCAACCGGTCATCGTTGGAACGCTCGTAGAGGCGCCACAGAATGGTCTTCCAGCTCGCCTGCCGGACTGCGCGCGGGTTGTCGGATCGCGCGCTGTGTTCGTGCGGCAGAGAACCGGTGGGCGCGGCTGCCGATCCCGTCGATCCAGCTCTCGTTCCAGCCTGAAAGAAGCGCTGCGCCGTCAGGACAAGAATGGCGGTAGCCGCCATCAGAAGAAGACGATCCTGCAACTCGGGGCGGGCGCGCGACATCAGACGTCCGCTTGCCGCGCCTGCGATCGCCGTCGCGTGGCCGCCCAACCGAGCAGAGTCGCCATCAGGATCAAGCCGGCCTGCATATTCCTGTTGTTCCGCGCCGGTCGCGATCGCCGCGCGCGACGGCCAGACGGAGGCACCGAAGGCGTCAGCAGGATCGAGGCCGCGGTATCTCGTGCGGCTTCGATCTGATTCGGTTCGAGCGGATTGGATTTGATCGCCACGCGCAAGCGGCTGGCGAGCGAGGGAAAATGCGGCGACGACGGCCTGAGCTTGGCCGCACCGAGCCCGCCACAGATGCCGGCAATGACGGCAAGCAATCCGCCGACCGCGCCAAACGCCCAAAATTGCCCGTATTCGATTTCGATCCAGCGAAACAGCGCGGTGATGCCGACAAGGCAGGCTGCGATCAGGAAAATGCCGGCCGCGGCAAACAGCGCGGCGGCGATGGCATAGGACGCTATGGTTCCGCTCGCCTGGTTGGTCCGGTCACGCAGATACGACCGCGTCGCCAGCTTGATCTGGCTGAGCTTCAGTCCGATCCCGGCGCGCAGCAGGTCGCTCGAAGGCGCGAGCATCTCTGCAATACCTCCTCTGGCGGGAACATAATCGTCCCCGCCAGAGAATGAACGCTGGTTGGTTTTGAATGTTCCTGCGGCGGCTCAGGCCGTCGCGCGGATCACCTTGGCGACCTTCTCGATGATCTCGCCGATCTGGTCTTCGGTGATGATCAAGGGCGGGGTCAGCACCAGCGTGTCGCCGGCCACCCGCAGCATCAGATCGTTGTCGTGGAAGGCGCTGTTGAGCCCGGCGAAGCCGCGCTTGCCTGGCGCGTCCGCAATCGGCGCGAGATCGATGCCGGCGGTCAGGCCGACGGTGCGGATATCCACGACATCAGGTTCCTTGCGCAGCGACATCACCGCGTCGGCGAATTTCGGCTCCAGTTTATTCGCGCGCTCGAACAGTTTTTCGTCGCGATAGATGTCGAGCGTGGCGAGGCCGGCCGCGCAGGCCAGCGGATGGGCCGAGTAGGTGTAGCCATGGGCCAGTTCGACCGCATGTTCCGGGCCGCTCATGAAGGCGTCATGGATGGTGTCGCGCACCAGCACGCCGCCCATCGGGGCCGCGCCATTGGTGATGCCCTTGGCGAAGGTCAGCATGTCCGGCGTCACGCCATAGCGTTCGGCGGCAAAGGCGAAGCCGAGCCGTCCGTAGCCGGTGATGACCTCGTCGAAGATCAGGAGGATGCCGTGCTTCTGGGTGATCTCGCGCAGCCGCTTGAGATAGTTTTTCGGTGCTGGCAGCACGCCGGTCGATCCCGCCATCGGCTCGACGATCACGGCGGCGACGGTGTTGGCACCGTGCAAATTGACGATGCGTTCGAGCTCGTCGGCGAAATGCGCGCCATATTCCGGTTCGCCCTTGCTGAAGGCCTGCTTCTCGCGATCATAGGTCGCCGGCAAATGGTCGACGCCGGTCAAAAGCGAGCCGAACATCTTTCGGTTTCCGACGATGCCGCCGACGGAGGTGCCGCCAAAACCGACGCCGTGATAGCCGCGCTCGCGGCCGATCAGGCGGATGCGGCTGCCTTGGCCGTTGATCTGGTGATAGGCCAGCGCGATCTTGAGCGCGGTGTCGGCCGCTTCCGAGCCGGAATTGCAGAAGAACACGTGGTCGAGGCCTGCGGGCGCCAGTTCGGCGATGCGGCTGGCAAGTTCGAAGGCCTGCGGGATGCCGAACTGGAACGGCGGCGCATAGTCCAATGCCTCGGCCTGCCTGGCGATCGCCGACGAAATCTGGGTGCGGCCATGGCCGGCATTGGTGCACCACATGCCCGAGGCGCCGTCGATGATCTTGCGGCCGTCGACGGTGAAGTAATGCATGTCTTTCGCGCCGGCGAGCAGCCGCGGGTTCTTCTTGAACGCCCGGTTCGCGGTGAACGGCATCCAGTGCGCGGCGAGATCGTTCGGAACCGCGACGGGGGTGGGATGGGGGCTCTTGTCCAGCATGGGCGGCCTCTTTTCGGTTGGGGGCGATAGGCTATCCCCAAACTATCAGTTTCGCCGCTGAACCGGAACGCCAACAGGCCGTAATATTTCCGCGCAAGATGTTTGCGTTTTCGAGCGAAGTGGCCCCCGGTCCGCGTGAAGAAAACGCGTCAGAACCACGTGATCAAAGATCGGCGGCGGCGATCCAGAACACTTCGCCCTCGGAATCCGCGGTATCGAGCCAGAGCAGCGGCAGTTGTGGATAGGCGGCTTCGAGCTGCGGCCGGCAGCGGCCGATCTCGCATAACAGCCCGCCCTGCGGTGTCAGGTGCGCTTCTGCTTCGTCCAGGATGCGGCGGACGATGTCGAGCCCGTCGGCGCCGCCGTCGAAAGCGAGCTTCGGCTCGGCGCGGCATTCGCGCGGCAGGTCGGCCATTCCTTCCGCGTCCACATAGGGCGGATTGGAAATGATGAGGTCGTAGCGTTTGCCATCCAGCGGCTTGAACAGATCGCCGCGGTACAGCGTGAGCCTGTTCGTTAGCCCGTAATCCCGGACATTGCGTACGGCGACGTCGAGTGCGTCCTTTGAAATATCCACCGCGTCGATCTCGGCATTCGGAAAAGTCCGGCTGGCCAGAATGGCAAGGCAGCCCGAGCCGGTGCAGAGGTCGAGCACGCTTTCCACCACGTCCGGGTCGGAGATCAGCGAGCCGGCCTCCTCATCGCCGTCGCCGCCGAAATGCTGCTCCAGCAATTCGCCGATGAACGAGCGCGGCACGATGGTGCGCTCGTCGACATAGAAGGGCAGGCCGCGCATGTAGATCTTGTTGACGAGGTAGGCGGTGGGTTTTCGTGTCGTGACGCGCCGCGCGATCAGATCGAGGATTTTCTTTCCTTCGGCTGCCGTGACGCGCGCGGTGGCGAACGCCTCGAACTGGTCAGGGTGCAGATGCAGCGCCTCGCAGACCAGAAAGGCGGCCTCGGCAACCGGATCGGTGGTGCCATGCGCAAACACCAGCTCGGCCTCGGTGAAGCGACTGACGGCGTAGCGGACGAAATCGAGCAGCGTCAGCAATTCGCCCGCGCCGACCTTGAGGAATTTCGCCGGGGCCGTGCCGCGCTTTGCCGCCGGCTTTGTGCGTTTGGCCATCAGCGCTTGGTCCAGCGCGCGGCGGCGGCATCGTCATGATCGCGCGCCTCGATCCAGTTGGTGCCGTTTTCGCTTTCCTCGCGCTTCCAGAACGGCGCGTTGGTCTTCAGATAGTCCATCAGGAATTCCGCCGCTTCAAAGGCCGCCTGGCGATGCGACGACGCCGTTACGACAAGCACGATGTTTTCGCCCGGCACGATGCGGCCGAACCGGTGAACGATAGTGAGCCCCTGCAACGGCCAGCGCGACAGCGCCTCGTCGGCGTGGCGGGCGATCTCGGCTTCCGCCATGCCGGGATAATGCTCGAGCGTCAGCGCGGCAATCGGCTCGTCGTTCTCGCTGCCGCGGCAGATGCCGCTGAACGAGACGACGGCGCCGATATCGGTGCGGCCCCTGGTGAGAACAGCGATTTCCTGCGCGGCGTCGAAATCCGCTTGCTGGATGCGAATGGTCGCCGTGACGGACATGGATGAGCTCAACCGCCGGTCATCGGCGGGAAGAACGCAATCTCGCGCGCGCCTGATATCATGGCGTCCTGCTTGACATGAGCGTGGTCGATCGCGGCGCGGATCACTTTCGGCTTTTCGAAGGCGTAGGCATAAGCCTCGCTGCGGCTGGACAGCCAGCCAATCAGGTCATTCACCGTGCGCACGTCGGCCGGCGGCTCGACGGTTTCTTCCGCGACGCCGACCCGCTCACGTACCCAGGCGAAATATTTTACCTTCATCCCTCATCCTCCTTGATGAGGTGATGGATGCCGGCGCGGAAATAGTCCCAGCCGGTGTAGATCGTGAAGATCGCCGACATCCACAGCAGGGCGATTCCGATCAAGGTGGTGGCGGGCAGAATCTGTTCGCCCGCTTCGCCGGCGATCAGGAAGCCGATCGCAACCAGCTGGATCGTGGTCTTCCATTTCGCCAGCTTGGTTACCGGCACGCTCACCCGCAGCGCCGCGAGATATTCCCGCAAGCCCGAGACCAGGATCTCGCGGCACAGGATCACGATGGCAGCCCACAGCGTCCAGCCGTGGATGCTGCTATCGGCCGCCAGCATCAAGAGGCAGGACGCCACCAGCAGCTTGTCGGCGATCGGGTCGAGCATCCGGCCAAAGGCGGACTGCTGGTCCCAGATTCGCGCATAGTAACCATCGAGGTAGTCCGTCACCGCGGCGGCGATAAAGACGGCCAGGGCCACCCAGCGCAGCCACAGCGGGCCGTCCAGGATGGACTGGGCGAAAACGCAGCCGACCACCACCGGAATGGCGGCAATGCGGGCGTAGGTCAGGATATTCGGCAGGGACAGGGTTTTGCCTTGTCCCCTGGTTGTTGCGATGTTCATCCGTCTTACCAATACCGCTGGAGCGTGAAGGTCAACTGTCGCGGACCTAGATCATCTGTCGCAGGCGACGCCCAAATGACAAGCCTTGGACTCGAAGCCCCCCTAGCCCGGCTGTGCATGAAAAAACTCGAAAATCTTGCGGGCGCTTTCGGCGCTCACGCCTGGAACCTTGCCGAGGTCCGCGATCGAGGCCCGCTCGATCTCCTTCAGCGTTCCGAAGTGATGCAGCAAGGCACGTTTGCGTGACGGGCCGATGCCGGGAATTTCCTGCAAGCCCGCTTCCCTGATGTCTTTTTTCCGCAGCTTGCGGTGCGAGCCGATCACGAAGCGATGGGCTTCGTCGCGCAGCCGCTGGATGAAATACAGCACGGGATCGCGAGGTTCGAGCTTGATGGCCTCGCGGTCCGGCATGAACAGGGTTTCGCGCCCGGCATCGCGGTCCGGGCCTTTTGCCACCGCCATGAGGGCGACCTGGGTCAGTCCGAGACCCTCGAAAATCTCCCTCACGGCGTTGAGCTGGCCACGGCCGCCGTCGATGATGACGAGGTCGGGCCATTGCGGAAACGAATCATCGTCGGCCTTCGCCTTGACGGCATCGCCCTCCGGTGGCTTCAACAGCCGCTTGAAGCGCCGTTCCAGCACCTCGCGCATCATCGCGTAGTCGTCGCCGGGCGTCAGCCCCTCGGACTTGATGTTGAACTTGCGGTACTGGTTCTTGATGAAGCCGTCCGGCCCCGCCACGATCATCGCGCCGACGGCGTTGGTACCCTGGATGTGGCTGTTGTCGTAGACCTCGATGCGCTTCGGCACCTGCGGCAGTGCGAGCGTTGTTGCCATCCCTTCCAGCAGCCGGCTCTGCGTCGCCGTATCGGCGAGCTTGCGGCCAAGCGCCTCGCGCGCGTTGGTCAGCGCATGCGTGACCAATTCCTTTTTCTCGCCGCGCTTCGGCACCGAGACTTCGACCTTGTAGCCGGCCTTCACGCAAAGCGCGTCGGCAAGCAGCGCGGATTCCTCGATCGCGTGCGACAGCAGGATGAGCTTTGGCGGCGGCTTGTCGTCGTAGAATTGCGCGAGGAACGAGGCCAGTACTTCCTCCGGCGTGAACGACTTTTCGGCTTTCGGGAAATAGGCGCGGTTGCCCCAGTTCTGACCGGTGCGGAAGAAGAACACCTCGACGCAGGAATAGCCGCCTTCCTGATGGATGGCGAACACGTCGGCTTCTTCCACCGTGCGCGGATTGATGCCCTGCTGCGACTGGATCGCCGACAGCGCGGCGAGGCGATCGCGATACAGCGCCGCGGTCTCGAATTCGAGCTCGGTGGAGGCCTTTTCCATCTCGCCGGCGAGCAGCGACTTCACGGCATGGCTGCGCCCGGACAGAAAATCGGTCGCCTCGCGCACCAACTCGGTATAGCCCGGGAAGTCGATCTCGCGCGTGCAGGGGCCCGAACAGCGGCGGATCTGATAGAGCAGGCAGGGCCGGGTGCGGCTCTCGAAGAAGCCGTCGGTGCAGGAGCGGATCAGGAAGGCGCGCTGCAGCGCCGTGATGGTGCGGTTGACGGCGCCGGCGGATGCGAACGGCCCGAAATATCGTCCGGGCCTTGATTGCGCGCCGCGATGTTTGAGGATCTGCGGCGCCCAATGGTCGCCTGATATCAGGATGTAGGGAAACGACTTGTCGTCGCGCAGTTGCACGTTGAAGCGCGGCCGCAGCTGCTTGATCAAATTGGCTTCCAGCAGCAGCGCTTCGGTCTCGGTCGTGGTGGAGATGATCTCGACCGTCACGGTCGCCGCGATCATCCGCAGGATCCGCGCCGGCAGCGGGGCGTTGACGCGGGCATAGGAAGCAAGCCGCTTGCGAACGTTTTTCGCCTTGCCGACGTACAGCACGTCGCTTCCGGCATTGAGCATGCGGTAGACGCCGGGAGAGGTCGGCGCCAGCCGGACCGCGTTTTCGATGGCCGCGTGGCCGACCGCCAGCGGTCCTTCGGCAATCGCCTCGGCCGGCTCCTCGGGGGCTTCCGGCAGGCGCGCCTCGTCGTCCTCCTCGGCGGCGGATGTCGCGGGATCGACGTCGGCGGCGGTCAGGTCCTGCGCTGTCAGATCCGGCTGGGAACCCCGCCGCGCCTTGCGCGGGGGCTCCGGATGGTCGGTAAAATCGTGATCCATGGGCCCAAATTTAAGCGCTGCGCGTCGGCATCGCCAGCGCTTGCCGGGCTCCTTGCCGGGGTGCCGGTAACGCATCCTTAACACTGATGAGCGGGCGGTAACCCGGCTTAACAACCCTTTAACTTAAAACTCTCGATAAATCTTACAGGAAAAAAGTGGAGTTCCGTAACCAAACCGGCGTCTCGCCCGGTGTGGTCGCGGCGGTTGCGTGGAGTAGCGTGATGAGCAGGTTTCTGTGGAGCGCGCTGGCGCTGATCGCCGCAGGCTGGACCGTGTCGGCACGGGCAGCCGACCTCTACAGATCGGGCGCCCCCTTGACTGTCAATCAGACGCTGCTCAGTCCGGATAGCTGGGCCGGTCCCTATCTCGGCGGCAATCTCGGCTATGCCTGGGGATCGGTCGCCAACAACCCGACCAAGCCTTCGGGTGTCGCGGGCGGTGTCCAGGCCGGCTACAATTGGCAGCAGCAGAACAGCCAGTGGGTGTTCGGTATCGAAGGCGACATCCAGGCGACCGGAGCTGAAGAAACCTTCGCGCCATGGAAATTCTCCAACCCCTGGTTCGGCACGCTGCGCGGCCGCGCGGGCTTCGCGTTCAACAACGTGTTATTCTACGGTACCGGCGGTCTCGCCTTCGGCGAGCTGCGCGCCGCCACCTTCGGCCTTTCTGAATCCCATACCAATGCGGGCTGGACGCTCGGCGCTGGCGCCGAGATGGCCTTTGCCTCGCACTGGAGCGCGAAGATCGAATACCTCTATGTCGATCTGGCCAACAGCAACTTCGTCACTACAGGGGCGTCGAATGGCTACCGGTTCGGCTTGATCCGCGCCGGCGTAAACTATCGCTTCTGAGAATAAAGAAACTGTCTGACATCACCTCCCGGCGGCAATTAGCCGCCGGGATTTTTTTGTCTTCGTTTCGGAGATACGTGCGCGGGCGCGGCGCGCTTCGACGCGCTGGGCGGGGATGTGCCGTGCCCAGCGCAATCTTCACAACCAAAAACTCAATCCACGTCTGACGAGCGTCAGCTTACGATGAAATCACCAGGTTGACCGCCTTGGGGCCTTTGCCCTTCTTGTCCGGCTCGACCTCGAACGTAATGCGCTGTCCTTCCGTCAGATCCTTCAATCCGGCCCGCTCGACGGCGGTAATATGAACAAACACATCGCGGCCGCCATCATCGGGCTTGATGAAGCCGTAGCCGCGTTCTCCATTGAAGAACTTGACTGTTCCAGTCATGGCCATCGGGAAACTCCTCCCCCGTATTGCTCTGCCGCTACGCGCATCTCGCGTATCGGCCGACCGGACATTCGCTGCCGGAAGCTTGGCCACCTGAGCCGATCGGGTTAATGACGCCGACCGGCCTGGATTTTATTCGGCCTTGATCACTCCGCCGCAACCATTCGCGGAAGCGGAACGTAAAGCCAGTCCCAACGGCCTGAGCATAATACGGATTTGCGCGAATTGCCTATGGCGATTCGCACTTTTCACCTGATGCGCCGGAGTCCTCAGGGCTTGGGCGCCTCCAGCCTGAACCGGCCGGCCCCGCCCTGGCCGAGCGGTTTTTCAAGTTCGGGTAGAATTGTCTTCAACTCGCCGGCCAGCGTCCACGGCGGGTTGACGATCAGGAGCCCGGTGGAGGCGAGGGGACCGCCCGCCGCCTGCGGCGCAACGGAAAATTCGAGCCGCAGGCATTTCCCGGCCGGCTTACTGCCGGTGGCAGCGCCTGCAACAAGCCGCGCCAGGGTGTCGGTGGCACGCCGGCTCTTGACCGGATACCAGATCAGATAGCTGCCGGTCGGCCATTTCGCATAGGCTTCGGCGAATCCGTCGGCGAGCGTCTCGAATTCGTCCTTTTGCTCGAACGAGGGGTCGATCAGCACCAGGCCGCGTCGCTCGTTGGGCGGCACGAAGGCCGGTAACGCCGTCCAGCCGTCGAGGTCGACCACCCGCGCCTGGCTGTCGCGGCGCAGCGCATCGATCAGTTGCCTGCGGGCGCCGGGCTCGATTTCGCAGGCCGTGAGACGGTCCTGCGGCCGCAGCAGCGCGCGGGCGATCAGGGGCGATCCGGGATAGGCCTCAAGCTTGCCCGGCGCGTTGAATGCCCTGACGATATCGAGATAGGGGGTCAGCAGCGGCAGCGCGTTGTCCGAAAACCGCGCCTGCAGCACCCGCGCAATGCCGGTCAGCCACTCGCCGCTGCGGCGCGCTTCTTCGCCTGTGAGATCGTAGCGCCCGGCGCCGGCATGGGTATCGATGACGCGAAAGGCGGCCGGCTTTTCCTGCAGATAGGTCAGCATGCGCACCAGCACGATGTGCTTGATGACATCGGCAAAGCCGCCGGCGTGAAAGGCGTGTCGGTAGTTCATGGCAGTCGGCTGACCAATTGAAGAAGACGTAGCGTCTTCTACGCGTCGCGGCCGGGCTTGTCCTGCTTCGCAAACGTCCCGGACGCAGCTTTGGCTGAGAGAAGGTCCCGGCCATCCACGTACCCTGCAGACGACAATAAGGTCGTGGATGACCGGGAACGCAGACCGCTCTGGGCTGTCTGCGCAGGACGGGCCGCCATGCCGTGGTATCATGCCTTGGTATATTGCCTCGGCATGGCGGAAGAGGATCTTCAGCCGCCCCGCACCGGCGGCATCACCACCTCGTCGCGGCGGCAGGCGCGGCGGTCGGTTTCCTCGCAGGCGCGGAATTGCATGTCCTTGCTCAGGCAGACCCGCACCTCGCTCAGCCGCCGGCCGGAGCAGGTCACCGAAATCGCCGAACTGCTCAGGCCCGGGTTGATCTTGATGAAGGCCGCCTCGAGATCGCCGGGAGCGATGGTTTTCTGCTCCGACAATTGCAGGAATTCCTCGGGGATCTTCACCGCCGCGCGCGCCTTGCGGATGCTCTCGAAATAGGCCCGCGCGCCAAGGCCCGAACAGGTGCCATGCTTGTCCCACTCGTTGAAGATCAGGCCGGGCGCCGGCATCAGGTCCAGCATCGAGGTCATGATGTTGCGATCGAGCCGCGGCGAGGGCCGCTGGCAATATTCGGGAAAGCCGCGCTCATATTGCGGCCACAGGCCGTGAACCACGAAGGAATAGGGCCGTTCGCACTGGACCTGTGAGCGCCCGCTGTTGCCACGCGCGGCCGCCGCCTCGCAGAACGAGGGCGACCACGAAAGGGCAAGGACATAAAAATCGAACTCGCCGGGGGCGTTCTGCCGGCGGTCCTGCGCGGACGCCATTCCGGCGGAGACGACGACAAGCGCCAGCGAAATCAGAAGCCGCGAAATAACGACAGATCGGTGCATCGAACGCCCCTCTACTCGACTACCGGGAGCCTAGCAGGGAGCCGGAACATTTCAAGAACAAAATTTGGTGGTTACGAACGCCGGCGGCCCGGGCCTGTTCAATCGGGTCGCGGATCAGGGCCTGGCAGCCCGGCAGCCCGGGCTATAGGCCCAGTTGCGGTCAAGGCCGGTCACGCACCATTCGACGCCCTGTCCGTAGCCGGCAAAGCCGCCATCCTCGATGATCGAGTAGTGCACGGTGCGCATCTTGCCGTCGCTCAGCATGACGTCCCCGCTGCAATAGCGGCGCGGAATGTTGTCAGATTGCCAGGGCCGAAACGCGGTTTCGTGGATCCGGCCGTAACCGGTGATCGTCAGCGCCGAATTCCAGAACTTGCTTTCCTTCTCCTGGAACTGCGACGCGATCGTCGACAGCGCCCGCTCGCATTCGGCGACGCGGCCATCATATTTCGGGCCGGACAGCCAGAAATTCAGCTCCAGGGGGTTGGCGGCCTGGGCAGCAGGGCTGGAGACCAGCAGGGCGACCGCCGCCGTTATGGGGCCGAGTGCTCTCAAGGATTTGAACAGTTTGCGCATGGGGAATCCGCCGGTAAGCCAACGCGCGAGACGGTGCCGCGAAGCCCTGACGAGGTCAAGTGCAGCGCGGCAACACCTGACGGCCAAGTCCGCCTCGTGTCGCAACCATTCTTTTCACGGCCATCGGCGCACACTATGGTGGGGTTTGAGCGAAATGGAGTCTGCGATGCGAAGAATTGTGGCCGCGTGCCTGATTGCCATGGGTGGAATGCTGGCGGGTGGGCCGGCGCAGGCTTTCCTGGACACGGTGCCGCCGTTCAAGGGCAATGACACCGGCGGCATCATCGCCTATCCGCTGGCGATGCAGGCCGATGCCCGCCAGCTCGCCGTCGATCACTGCGCCCGTTACGGCAAGGTGGTGAAATTCCTCGGCGTGCAGCCGAATTACGGCGGCTATGTTTCCTTTGCCTGCCGCTGGGTGCCCTATGGCGCCGCCGAGCGGCCGCTGCGCACGCTTTACTGACCGCGTTCGCGACCTGGTCTTCCGGCTGGACATGTTTTTGCCACGCGAAACGTGTGTTCACTCGCGCGCACGATATCGTGGAAGAATTCAGGGGAGCGCACGCATGCGACGACTGCTTCTTGTGTCCTGTTCGGCTGTTGGTCTGCTTGCGCTGTTGCCGGTGAACGGCGCCGCCGCCGTGGAGCTGCCGATGCGCAAGGCCGGCCTGTGGGAGATGAAGGTGCTGCGGGGCGGATCGGTGCCCGAGATGACCATGCAGCAGTGCACCGACGAGACCACGGACAAGGACATGAGCACCGCCATGTCGCCGGTCACCAAGGAGATGTGCTCGAAGCAGGATATCCAGAAGACGGCGACCGGCTATGTCACCGATTCCGTCTGCGGCATCGCCGGCATGACGATCAAGTCAAAGGCCGAGATCAACGGCGATTTCAATTCCGCCTACACCGTGAAATCGACTTCGCACACCGAGGGCGGGATGGGCGGCGCTCCGCGCGACAGCTCCTCGACGATCGAGGCCAAATGGATCGGCGCCTGCAAAAGCGATCAAAAGCCCGGCGACATCATGATGCCTGGCGGCATGAAGATGAACTTCAAGGACATGCAAAAGCTGAAGGCGTTGATCCCGAAACAGCCGGCGAAGTAACGAGGCCATCGCGGTTGCAGTCGGGCTACATGGTTCGAGACGCGCGGCGTTGCCGCGCTCCTCACCATGAGGTCCTCATCCTGAGGAGGCGCGAAGCGCCGTCTCGAAGGATGGCCACAACGCAGGTGTGAACACGCCTACACCGGCACCCTTACCGCCGCCCTCAATCCGCCCATCGGGCTGTCGCTGAGCGTGATGTCGCCACCATGCGAGCGGGCGATGTCGCGGGCGATGGCCAGCCCCAGGCCGGTGCCGCCTTCATCCTGGTTGCGGGCATCGTCGAGCCGCAGGAACGGCTTGAACACTTCCTCGCGCATATTGGCGGGAATGCCCGGCCCGTCGTCGTCGACCGTCACCGTCAGATAGCGATGATCGCGGTGGCCGGTGATCGAAACCGTGTTGGCGTGGCGCGCGGCGTTGGAGACGAGATTGGCGATGCAGCGCTTGAACGACGCCGGCTTCACCGTCACCACGGGCAGGCCGTGGAACGTCACTGTCGCGGTATGGCCGTGGCGCTCGGCGTCGCTGCGCAACTCTTCCAGCGCCCTCGCCATGTCGGTCGGCTGCGCGATCTCGCCGCTGTCGCCGCGCGCAAAGGAGAGATAGGCCTCCAGCATGCCGGCCATTTCGTCGACATCCTTGCGCATGCCATCGACTTCGGGGCTGTCGCCGATCAGGGCCAGTTCGAGCTTGAAGCGGGTCAGGATGGTGCGCAGGTCGTGCGAAACGCCGGCCAGCATCGCGGTGCGCTGCTCGATCGAGCGCTCGACGCGCGCCTTCATTTCCAGGAACGCCTGCGCCGCCTGCCGCACTTCGCGTGCGCCGCGGGGACGGAAGTTCGGCGCCTCGCGCCCTTTGCCAAAGCTTTCGGCGGCCTCGGCCAGCCGCAGGATCGGCCTGATCTGGTTGCGCAGGAACAAGACCGCGACGATCAAGAGGATCGAGGAGGTGCCCAGCATCCAGAAGATGAAGATCTCCGAATTCGAGGCGTAGGCAGCGCTGCGCTGGGCGAATACGCGCATCACCGTATCGTCGAGCTGAATGCGGATTTCAACCAGATTGGACTTACCGACGGTATCGATCCAGAACGGGCGCCGGATCTGGCGGCCGATCTGCGTCGACAGGGTCTGGTCGAGCAGCGAGAAGAACGGTTTCGGCCCGGGCTGCGGCATATCGCCGACCGGAAGAAAATCGACGACCAGTTGCAGCCGCTGTCCGATGTGGCGCAACTGCGAGCGGTCCTTGTCCTGCGGATAGGCCTTGTAGACGTCGATCAGGCTGGCGATGTCCTGCACCACGGCTGCCGACAGCCGCCGCGTCACCGTGTTCCAGTGCCGCTCCATGAACACGAACGCCACGACCGTTTGCAGGATCACCATCGGCACGATCATGATCAGCAGCGCGCGGGCATAGAGGCCGGTCGGCATCCAGCCCTTGAAGGCGTTGCCCATCCAGCCATTGGCCCTGGAAACGCGTTGCGACGCGTTGCGGATGAAGGTCAGGCCGGTGTCGAGCGTGCTCATCCGTTGGCTCAGGGCGACGCGACCAGGCGATAGCCGATGCCGCGCACCGCCTGCAGGAACAGCGGATTGGCGGGATCGCGCTCGATCTTGCGCCGCAGGCGGTTGATTTGCACGTCGACCGCGCGTTCGTTCACCGTGCCGCCACCGGTCAGCGCCGCACGCGGCACGGTTTCGCCGGGAGCGACCGCCAGGATGCGCAGCATTTCGCGCTCGCGGTCGGTGAGGTGAATGATCTCCTCGCCCTGGCGCAGCTCGCCGCGGTCGAGATGATAGACGTAAGGGCCGAACGCAATCTGCTCCAGCGCCTCCACCGGCGGCGGCGCAGAGCGCTTGAGGATATTGCCGATCCGCAAGACCAGTTCGCGCGGCTCGAACGGCTTTGCGACATAGTCGTCGGCGCCGATCTGCAGGCCCTCGATCCGCGCCTGCGCCTCATGGCGCGCCGTCAGCATGATGATCGGCACCGCGGAGGAGATGCGGATGAACCGCGCCAGATCGAAGCCGGTTTCGCCGGGCATCATGACGTCGAGGATCAAAAGATCGAAATGCAGGCCGAGCAGTTTGGCGCGCGCGTCGTTCGCGCTCGACGCCGTCGTGACGCGATAACCCTCGCCGGACAGAAACCGCGACAAAAGATCGCGGATACGGCGGTCGTCGTCGACCAGCAGCAGATGCGGGGCGTCGTCGGCCAGTTGCTGCGGTACGCGTACGGTGGCTGTCGCGATGCTTGCTCCTTGCGCCACGATCACTCCCTTGGCTTCTTGCTGCCGGTCCCGAAGATCGCCTCCAACACCTTGTCGGGGTCGTCGCGATCGATCATCGCGCGCAGGAACTGGCAGATGACAGCGACGCCTTCGGGATCGATGTCCCGGAGCGCGCTTGTGATGCGATCGGTCTGCAGCCCTGCGAGCTTCGCCACCAAGGCTTCGCCCTTGGGGGTGGCGTAAAGAAGGCGCTGCCGGCGGTCGTTATTGCCGGTCTTCTGGACGATGTAGCCCTCATCGAGCAACTGCTTGAGCACCCGGCCAAGCGACTGCTTGGTGATCCGCAACACGTCCAGCAGGTCGGCGACCTTGAGGCCGGGATAGCGGTAGACGAAATGCATCACCCGGTGATGGGCGCGGCCGAACCCGAAAGCCTCGAGTTCATGGTCGGCATCGCCGACGAAGTCGCGGTACGCGAAGAACAACAATTCGATGATGTCCCAGCGCATTTCGCCGGCCCGCAGGGCAGCGGGCGTGCCGGCGTTCCCCAGCGAATCAGGGTTGGCCGGTCCCCTTGAGAAATTTATGTCAGTCATGTTGACATATCTTGGGTTCAATGTTACAAAACTGCCAGGCACGACGAAACTTTAAGTCGTTTCGAACTTGGTGACGTGTCAGGCAACCGGAAAAAGCCAGCGATGGCGGCAACGGCCGCAAATGGACTACCGTGCGATTGTCGAGCGGCATATCGGCAAACATACTGGACTTCGGCATCCCGCAAAAGCATGTCCTCACCCGACATGACGGCAACGGAAGCCGGCCGCAAGGCTGGTGATGATGAAGCCCAGACCTGTGAAGTCCAGATCTATTGAGCCAGCAGGCCCGGAGAGGCCGGCCGGCGCCAGAATTGCGCCGATACCGACAGCGGGAAGCAAGGGCAGGAAGCAAGGGCAGGAAGCAAGGCAGGAAGAGTATGAGCTTGAAATTCGACATCCAGCCGGCGGCGAATCCGACGCCTGAGAACGAGCGCACGGCAAGGCTCGCCGATCCCGGCTTCGGCCGGATCTTCACCGATCACATGGCGATCGTGCGCTACAACCAGGCCAAGGGCTGGCATGACGCGCGGGTCGAAGCCCGCGCCAATTTCCCGCTCGATCCGGCCGCGGCCGTCCTGCACTACGCGCAGGAGATTTTCGAAGGCCTCAAGGCCTACAAGCGCGACAACGGCGTGAACCTGTTCCGCCCCGACGCCAATGCACGGCGCTTCAGGAATTCGGCCGAGCGCATGGCGATGGCGCCGCTGCCCGAGGACGTGTTCATCGAAGCGGTCGAGCAGCTCGTGCGCATCGACAGCGCCTGGATACCGGGCGGCGAGGGCAGTCTCTATTTGCGGCCTTTCATGATCGCGAGCGAGGTGTTCCTCGGGGTTAAGCCGTCGGCGGAATATATCTTCGCCGTCATCGCCTCGCCGGTCGGCTCCTATTTCAAGGGCGGACCCGCGCCGGTGTCGATCTGGGTGTCGGAGAACTACACGCGCGCCGCGATCGGCGGCACCGGCGCCGTCAAGTGCGGCGGCAATTATGCAGCCAGCCTGCGCGCGCAGGCCGAGGCGATCGAGCACGGCTGCGACCAGGTGGTTTTCCTCGATGCGGTCGAGCGCCGCTACATCGAGGAGCTCGGCGGCATGAACGTGTTCTTCGTGTTCGACGACGGGTCTTTGCTGACGCCGCCGCTCGGCACCATCCTGCCGGGCATCACCCGCGATTCGATCATCGCGCTGGCAAGGGATTCCGGGACGCGCGTGCGCGAGGAGGCCTACACGATCGACCAGTGGCGCGCCGATGCCGCCAGCGGAAAGCTGAAAGAGGCCTTTGCCTGCGGCACGGCGGCCGTCATCTCGCCGATCGGCAAGGTGTGTTCCGCGGGCGGCGAGTTTCTGATCTCTGGCGGCGCGGCCGGCCCGGTCGCCATGGGGCTGCGCAAGAAGCTGGTCGACATCCAGTACGGCCGCGCCGAAGACCCGCACGACTGGATCAGAAAGGTCCTGTGACCGGCGGCGGAATTATTCCGCCGCTTCCGTAGACAGATCATTTGAACGCAGGAGTGCGCGCGTCTCGTCGAGACGCGCGAGGGCTGATGCGCGGCCAATTGAAGCCGTGTCAATCCGGGAGAGAGACCATGGGAGTTTCGTTCGACAAGATCGATGGCGTGATCTGGTACGACGGGAAGCTGGTGCCGTGGGCCGACGCCAATGTGCACATTCTCACCCATGGCCTGCATTATGCGAGCTGCGTGTTCGAGGGTGAGCGCGCTTATGGCGGCAAGGTCTTCAGGAGCACCGCGCATTCCGAGCGGCTGAAGAACTCGGCCAACATCCTCGACTTCGAGATTCCGTATTCGGTGGCCGAGATCGACGCCGCAAAACAGCTCGTGATCGACAGGAACAACCTGCCGGATGCCTATCTGCGCCCGATCGCCTGGCGCGGTTCGGAGATGATGGGGATCTCGGCGCCGGCCAACACCATTCATCTCGCCATCGCCGCCTGGAATTGGCCGAGCTATTTCGACCCGGCCGCGAAGCTGAAGGGCATCCGCATGTGCATGGCCGAATACCGCCGGCCCGATCCGGCAACGATCCCGGCGCTGGCGAAGGCATCCGGCCTCTACATGATCTGCACCATCAGTAAGCACAAGGCGGAGCGTGCAGGCTATGCGGACGCCATGATGCTGGACTGGCAGGGGCGGGTGGCCGAGTGCACCGGCGCCAACATCTTCTTCATCAGGGACGGCAAGATCCATACGCCGATCGCCGACTGCTTCCTCGCCGGCATCACCCGCGCCACCGCGATCGAGCTGGCCAGGCGCAGAGGGATCGAGGTGATCGAACGCCGCATCATGCCGGAGGAACTCGACGGCTTCACCGAGTGCTTCATCACCGGCACCGCGGCGGAAGTGACGCCGGTGTCGGAGATCGCGAACTGGAAGTTCACGCCCGGCAAGATCTCCGAGCAGTTGATGGCGGATTACACCGCCGAAGTGCAACCCAAGGGCAACAAGGCCGCGGCGTGATCTTTCCTCTCCCCTTGTGGGAGAGGGTGCCCGAAGGGCGGGTGAGGGGTTCTCTCCGCGGATAGAGACCCCTCATCCGTCGTCTCACTCCGTGAGGCGCCACCCTCTCCCACAAGGGGAGAAGGTAAGAAGGCCACGGTTGCCCGGGCGGGCCTTGGCTGGTACCAACGCGCCCCATGGCTGAAAAACCCAAAAAACCCCAGAAACTCCGCGCCCGCCTGCCGCGCGGGCTGGAAGATCGTGGCCCGGCGGCGATTGCCGCCACGCGCCAGATGGTCGAGAAAATCCGCGAAGTCTATGAGCGCTACGGCTTTGAGCCGGTGGAAACGCCGGCGATGGAGTTCACCGACGCGCTCGGCAAATTCCTGCCCGACCAGGACCGGCCGAACGAGGGCGTGTTCTCGTTCCAGGACGACGACGAGCAGTGGATCTCGCTGCGATACGACCTGACCGCGCCGCTGGCGCGTTATGTGGCGGAAAATTTCGACGCGCTGCCAAAACCCTATCGCAGTTACCGCGCCGGGTATGTCTATCGCAACGAGAAGCCCGGCCCCGGCCGCTTCCGCCAGTTCATGCAGTTCGACGCGGATACGGTGGGCAGCGCGTCGCCCGCGGCAGACGCCGAGATGTGCATGATGGCGGCGGATACGATGGAAGCGCTCGGCATTCCCCGTGGTTCCTATGTGGTGAAGGTGAATAACCGCAAGGTGCTCGATGGGGTGATGGAGAGCATCGGGCTTGGTGGTGACGACAAGCGGGGCGAGCGACTGACGGTGCTGAGGGCGATTGATAAGCTTGATCGACTGGGAGCCGACGGCGTCAAGCAGCTACTTGGTCCAGGTCGCAAAGATGAGAGCGGCGACTTCACGTAAAGGCGCGAATTTAAGGATGCCGTACAGATTGAGCATCGGAATTTAGCGGTGAAGTTTCACGGTTGTCAGCCTGTCCCTCCGGAGTTGAAGCAGACGGATCGAACGATGTGGACGATTGCGAATTTTGAACAGGTAGTCGAATGCCAACGCATTGGCCGCCAGCCGGGTTTCGGAGTTGAAAGAATATCGAAGAAACTCGTTGACGGCGGCAGGCTACGGCGGATGATCGCATCAGGCATCGATCCCTCCGTCGTGCGCGGCCTCGAATACTACACCGGCCCGGTCTACGAGGTCGAACTCACCCTCGAAACCAAGGACGAAAAGGGCCGCCCCGTTCGCTTCGGCTCGGTCGGCGGCGGTGGCCGCTATGATGGGCTCGTCTCGCGCTTCCGCGGCGAGCCGGTGCCGGCGACGGGATTTTCGATCGGCGTGTCGCGGCTGCAGGCCGCGCTGACGATGCTTGGCAAGCTCGACACCAAGCCGGCCTTTGGTCCGGTCGTCGTCACGGTATTCGGGGGAGAAATCGCTGACTATCAAAAGATGGTCGCAACGCTTCGCAACGCGAATATCCGCGCCGAGCTGTATCTTGGAAATCCAAAACACAGCATTGGCCAGCAAATGAAATATGCCGACCGGCGAAACGCGCCCTGCGCGATCGTCCAGGGGTCGGACGAGCGGGCGAACGGCAAGATCCAGATCAAGGATCTCATCCTCGGCGCGGGGCTTACCGAGATCAAGGACCGCGAAGAGTATTTGAAGAAGCAGGCCGAGGCCCAATACGAGGTCGATCAAGCCAAGCTCGTCGATGCCGTGCGCGAAGTGCTCGCGCGCCATGACGTAAAGTGGGGTTAGCCATTCATTCCAGCCGTCATGCCCGGCCTTGTGCCGGGCATCCACGTCTTGTTTGATAGTCGTGATCGTGAACGGCCGGGACAAGCTTGGCCGTGACGAAAGAAAAACAACGAGGAGACCACAATGCCTGAGATTACCGTGAGCATGGCCGCCGGCCGCACCGACGAACAGAAGGCCGGCATGATGCGCGACATCACGCAGGCGCTGGTCAAGAACCTCGGCGTCGATGCCGATGCGGTCGTGATCCAGATCAACGAAGCGCCGCTGGCCCACAAGATGAAGGGCGGCAAGACGTTTGTGGAGCGCGCGGCGGCGAAGAAGTAGCTGTGATCTTACCCTACCCTGGAGGGGGAGGGTCGACGCGCGCGTAGCGCGCGGCGGGGTGGGGTGACGGTCTCTCCACGTCCAACAGTGTCGGGGTTGATAGACCCGTCACCCCACCTCGGTTCGCATTTCATGCGAACCGATCCTCCCCCTCCAGGGGAGGATGAAGAGATTACCCATGGACGCACGCGATTTCATCAGGATCGGCATGAGCGCGGAGCGGACGCTGGTCGTGCCGGCCGAGCGCACGGTCGGGCACTTCGTGCCCGGCATGCCGATGGTCTATGCGACGCCGATGATGATCCTGGAAATGGAGATGGCATCCAGCGACGCCATCAGGCCTTATCTGCAGCCCGGCTGGATCACCGTCGGCACCGAGGTCGATATCCGCCATCTCGGCGCGTCGCTGGTCGGGGCTGTGGTGCGCGTCACGGGAAAAGTCACAGCCGTGGAGCGCCGCGTGATCCGCTTCGAGGTCGAGGCTTTTGAAGGCGAGCGCAAGATCGGCGACGGCCGCCACGCCCGCGGCCTCGTCAATGCAGAGACGTTTACGAAGCGGCTGGCGGGGAAGTAGCTGCGAACTCTGACCTGATCCTGAGGAGGCCGCGAAGCGGCCGTCTCGAAGGATGGGCCGCGGGCCTGATGGTTCGAGACGGCGCTGCGCGCCTCCTCACCATGAGGATAACAGCTACTTCGCCAGTTCCTTCGATCGCTTCGTCGCCGCGGCGATGGCGCGGATCATCAGCGGCTGCATTCCGTCCTTGCCCATCAGCACTTCCAGCGCGGCCGCCGTGGTGCCGCCGGGCGAGGTGACGTTCTGGCGCAGCGTCGCGGAATCCTGTTCGGAGCGATGCAGCAATTCGCCGGAGCCGGCGACGGTCTCGCGCGCGAGTTTTGTGGCGAGATCGGCCGGCAGGCCAGCCTCGACGCCGGCGCGCGCCAGTTCTTCGGCGAGCAGGAACACATAGGCCGGACCGGAGCCGGAGACGGCGGTCACCGCGTCCATCAGGTCTTCATCGTCGACCCATTCGACCGCGCCGGTGGCGCGCAGCAGCGCATCGGCGGTGGCGCGCTGCGCGGCGCTGACATTCTTCGCCGCGACCGCAACCGTGATGCCGCGGCCGATCGCGGCCGGCGTGTTCGGCATGGCGCGAACCACCATGCCGCCGCAGACCTGTTCCAGCGCGGCGATGGGCGTGCCCGCCATGATCGAGACCACCAGCGTGTTCGGCCCCACGAGCTTCTTCAGCGCCGGCCCCGCTTCGCGGAACATCTGCGGCTTCACCGCGACCACCAGCGTATCGGCCGCGCCGGAGTTGTTCGGATTGAGACGGACGCCCTTGGCGGCGAGCGCCTTGATGTCGTCCGAGAGGAAGGGCTCGACCACCACCACGCGGCTTGCGTCGAGGCCGCCGGCCAGCCAACCGGTCAGCATCGCGCCGCCCATCTTGCCGGCGCCGGCGAGGGCGATGGTGCCGCGGGTGTTTTGAAGGGCGTTGGTGGTACTCATAGGCGTCACCACAAGTGCAGATGTCGTCCCTGCGAACGCAGGGACCCATAACCACAGGGGGTTCTAGTCAAGCGAGAGAAAGGCCACAAGCAGTTTGCTTGAGCCCAGAGGTCTCGGTGTATGGATCCCTGCGTTCGCAGGGACGACCCCCGCGTGTGCGGAAGCGGCGGGGACTACGCCTCGCCCTCGGTATCGAACATCGCCGCGCTCATCGCCTCCGCGGCGGTCTTGCCGGCCCAGACCACGAACTGGAACGCGGGGTAATAACGCTCGCAGGCGTGGATGGCGCCGGCCAGCATGGCCTCGCATTGCGCGGTCGAGGCGGTCAGCCCGCCCGGCAGCACCAGCGCCTGCCGGTACATGATCATGCCGGTATGGGTCCAGATGTCGAAATGGCCGACCCACAATTGCTCGTTGATCGCCGCGATCAGCCGCTGCACTTCGGCGCGGCGCCCTGGCGGAATTTTCATGTCGAAGGCGGAGGCCAGATGCAGCGCCTCGATCTCCGCCATCCAGGTGAAGGAGAGCTGATAGTCGGTCCAGTTGCCCTTGGAGACGATGGTAACTTCGTCTTCGCCGGAGCGCTCGAACGCCCAGTTGTTCTCGGCGGCAATGTCCTCGACCGCCGCGAGCGGGTTGTTGGGGGAATCGATAATGCCTTCGAGGAGGGACATGCCGTCTCGACCTTGTTTTTGAATTCTTCTGATACGCACGCGGAGTACGCCGCACGTTGAACTGATGCGTCGCCGCCGGCTGCCATCCCCCCGATCGCTGATCCTCCCGGGGTTGCCGAGGCTCAAGTGATGTGATTTGCGGAATCCGCGCAACTCACCCCTGAGTCCGTCCACAGGCCAAAGCGGCGTCGTCCACAGCAGATCGCGGCTTCAGTTATTAATTAGAGAACAAACCGGAATCGGATTCGAGCGCCTCGGAGTCCGGCGGCCGACGAAATCAGGCCGGTCCGCCACAATAGTTAATAGATCGTGATGGTTAACAGACCGTTAATTCCCTTGAGAAGACTACATTTCGCGGCCTGCCGCCGCCAATACGCCCGCGCATACGGAGGGCAGAGGCTGGTTCCCGTCTCCAAGCGCGAGGACGCCGACGCCATCAAGCATTCGAATGGCCGGTGCGGAGCGGCAACAGCTTCTGGAAATCACCCGACGTGGTCACGCTGCTGCAGAAATTCTCGATCTTGCCGAAAGCGGATCAACAGGCGGCTTGAAGGGCCCGCGGGAACGCCGCGGTCCTATTTCTCGCGTGCAACCAGCGGACACGCCTCGATGGCCGACCCCAGCCACGCGCCTTCGATTTCGACGCAGGCGCGGGAAGCATCGACGCGCATGCCATATCGCTCCAGCAATGGCTCGCGGATCGGCTTGCCGCGCGTGTGCAATTCCCATGCGCCGCCCGGCAGCGGATTTTTCAACGCGGTGCGAATGCGGCGGTCGAACTCGCCGTCGGGCATGATGGGCAAGGCAATGTCGGCGATCTGATAGAACCGCGACTCTGGTGGCAGAAGCGGGGCGATATAGGCCAGCGGCTTGTCGAGAAGAAGATAGACAGCGGGCTGCTCGAGCGATTTTGCGATGCTCGGATTGTACGGATTGGACCATGGGCGACGGAACCAGTCTCCCGGTTGCGACCACAGCGCGACGGCCAGGGCGACTGTAAGCATCACCGCATTGACGCGCCCCTGGGACGTGGCGATCGAGGCAGATCCGGGCGTGGCCGCGATGCTGCGATGGATCAGCAGGACAATCAGGGGCGCGCACAACAACTCCAGCACGATCGCGTAGCGCTGGATCGAAAACAGGGCGAGCCATGCCGCGTAGGAGACGATGAAGAACAGCAGGAACTGAACATCGCGGCGCGTGAAGATATCGGTACGCGTGACGAGGCCTCGGCCGATGCCGAGCACGATCAACATGGTTGCGACCGCAAACCGCGCGTCGCGGAACGGATATTCCGAGCTCCTGTTGTCGCCGACCAGCCAGTAGAAGGGATACGCCAGGGCGTCCAGCATGCCGCGCGGCAGGAATTGCCAGTCCATGATGTTCATCGGGACCAATTCGGGGGACTGGAATACGGCGTTGAAGAGCGGGAAGATCGGATTGCCCATCTCGCGCCAGAGCATCAGCCCCCACGCGCCGCCCGTCGCCAGCGCGCCGGCCGCGCCGCCCACTCCAAGGCAGAACGTTGCCTTTAGCGGCCTGCTGGCGGCGAGCACGGCGGCAGCGGCGCCGAGCGCAAAGACGGCATTGGTCAATTTCAGCCCGACGGCCGCGCCGATCAGCAGTCCCGCAAGAACGTAGCGTCCGTGGTGCGATCGATTCGCCGACAGGATGAGGACACAGCCTGCAAGGATCGGAAGCGCGGTGAGAATGTCGGAGAAGCTCGTACCCACTTCCGAAAGCGTCATCGGCCCGACCGCGGCAATCAGGATCGATGCGCCGATCGCGCTCGCCGTCGCCGCTTCCTTCAAGAGCACGCGAACAAGAAAATAGATCAGCAGCAGATTGAGGCCGTGCACTCGCGCCCATGATCATCAGGCCGTAGGGCAGCGGCAGCAGATGGCGCAGATAATAAACCGGGAAATAGACGGTCGGATTGAAATAGGTCTGGAAGCCGGCCGGCAGTGCATCGAGGCCGTAGCGGCCGTTGATGATCGCCCAGACATTGTACTCGTGATAGTTCTGCCAATCCCAGTTGACGTCTTCGCCGACAAACCAGGTGTAGATCGCGCCGGCCAGGAGCGAGCCGAGCGCAATGACGATCGGGATCAAGGTCCTGGTTTGAAGAACCGGCCTTTGCCAGGGCCGATCAGCGGGCCTTCCGGCATCCGTGCGGGAAACGTCGGTGGCGAGTGTCACGCTTGCCTCGTTTGTGCCGCTGGGGTGGCCAAGGCATGGCCAGGAGTTGAAAGACCCATCTAGGACGCGTCTTTTTAAGGATTCGTGAACGTATCGCCCCTCACCCGATCCCGCAGACCCCTTGTGTGTTAACGCCGGCTCGCTGGCGTCGCGGCACGTGGCGCTGTCGCGTGTGCGCGGGACCTAGCCGGGAACGCCGCGCCTTTTACTCCGGCTTGAGGCCGCCGGTGCGGACCACCTTGCCCCACTTCTCGGTTTCGTCCGCGATCAGCCTGCCGAAAGCGTCCGGTGAGCCCGGCATCGGATCGCCGCCGATCGCGGCAAGCTTTGCCTTCATGACTGGATCGGCGATCGCCGCGTTGATCTCCTTGTTGAGCTTCTCGACGATCTCGGCCGGCGTGTTTTTCGGCGCCGCGAAGCCGTACCACTGGCTGGCTTCATAGCCGGGCACGGTATCCGCCACCGTCGGAACCTCCGGCAGATCCGGCATCCGCGCCGCCGTGGTCACCGCGAGCGCGCGCAGCTTGCCGGTCTTGACGTAGTCGGCGGTGCCCGGCGCTGCGGCGAACAGAATCTGCACCTGGCCGCCGAGCAGATCCGATAGCGCCGGACCCTGGCCGCGGTAGGGGACGTGCACCATGTCGACGCCGGTCATCATCTTGAACAGCTCGCCCGCCATATGCGGTGCGCTGCCGCTGCCGGCCGACGCCATGTTGACCTTTCCCGGATTGGCTTTGGCGTAAGCGATGAATTCGGAAAGCGTCTGCGCCGGCACCGAGGGGTGGACCAGCACCACCATCGGCACGCGGATGACACCGGCGACCGGCGCGATGTCCCGGACGAAATTGAAATTGAGTTTCTCGTAGAGCGAGGCGTTGACCGCGTTCGGGACCGTCGCCAGCAGCAGCGTATATCCGTCGGGCGCGGCGTTCACGACCGCCTCGGTGCCGATGTTGCCGCCGGCGCCGGTGCGGTTCTCGACCACGAAGGGCTGTCCGAGATGGTCGGCCAGCCATTGGCCGATCAGCCGCGCGGTGATGTCGACGCCACCGCCGGCGGCGAAGCCCGCGACGATTTTCGTCGGCCGTGTCGGATAATCGAGCGCGGACGAAAGGCGGGGCAACGCGGGCATTGCGACGAGTGCGCCGGCAAGCTTGAGGAAATTCCGGCGAAGAAGAAGTTTCATGTCGAGCGCCCCCCTGTTCGCAGAAGCCTATCCCAATTGCGGCGGCCTAAGTAAAGGCGATCGGCGGATCCGCGCGGGCGCCCTGTTCCGTCGGCATGGGGACATGCCTTTTCCCCATGCCAAAGGTGCTTGCTGATCCCCCGGCGTTGGTCATATTCTCGGCGCAGGTCGTCCATTCCGGGCGGCCGATGTTCTCAGGGCGGGGTGAAAATCCCCACCGGCGGTAAGGGTGACGTCGCCCAAGCCCGCGAGCGCCTCCTTCTCTCCCGAGAAGAAGGGTCAGCAGATTCGGTGCGATTCCGAAGCCGACGGTTATAGTCCGGATGAAAGAGAACGGTTTGCGGCAACCTTCGCGCATTTGCGCGTGGGCTGACGTCGTTCCGTATGCCCTGATTCTGGTCCTGAAAGAGGAAAGCCATGAATCAGATGTTGCAAGAGCCTGAAGTCCAATCCCAAGCCCAGACTGTCGAAACGAGCCACGTTCCTGACGTGCCCGAGCGTCCGCCGGCGCCTGCCTATCCGCGTTTCGTCAAGCCGCAGCGGGTCGCCTTCGTGCAGTCGTCCTGGCACCGCGACGTGGTCGAGGAATGCCGCATCGCGTTCCTCGAAGAGATCGAGGCGCGCCATATCACGCGCGCGCAGGTCGATCTGTTCGAAGTGCCGGGTTCGTTCGAGATCCCCTTGCATGCGCAATTGCTGGCCAAGACGCGGCGCTACACCGCGATCGTGGCCGCCGGCCTCGTGGTCGACGGCGGCATCTACCGCCACGAATTCGTCGCCGATACCGTGATCAAGGCGCTGATGGACGTGCAGTTGAAGACCGAGGTACCAATATTCTCGGCGGTGCTGACGCCGCAGCAATTCCACGACAGCGCCGTGCACCACGACTTCTTCCGCAAGCATTTCGTCATCAAGGGCATCGAGGTCGCGGAAGCCTGCGCCAGCACGCTGCACAGCCTGGAACGGCTGCGCGGCCAGGTGGCCGCGGGGATCGTGGGGTAAGCCCCTCACGATCGGCTGATTGTCAATTCCGCCGCCGCGTCTATAAACTCGGCGGTGGGAGGAGGCACGCCCGTGGAGACGGGCGGCCGAGACGATCATGTTCGCAGGACACGATCCCTATCTCGTCGCGCTCTCGGTGGTGATCGCGATCCTGGGAGGATACACCGGCTTCGGCCTCGCCGCGCGCATCCGCGGGACGCCGGACGCCAGTCATCGCCTGTTGCTGGCAGGCGCCGCATTCTTTCTCGCCATCGGCATCTGGACCATGCATTTCGTCGGCATGCTGGCGGCGCCGTTGCCGGCGGGCACAGTCTATCTGGTGCTGCCGACCGTCATATCGTTCCTGATCTGCATACTGGTCGTAGGTATTTCGCTGTTTTTCGTCAGCATCGGCGAGCCCTCGATGCTGCGCGTGGTGTCTTCGGCGGTGCTGCTCGGGGTCGGTATCGCCAGCATGCACTATGTCGGCATGCACGGGCTCTCCGGCGATTTTGCGATGACGCATGACCCCTCCCTGGTGGTGCTGGCGGTCGCGATCGCGATCGCCACCGCCTACGGCGGAGTGCGGGTGTTCCTCGCTCGCCAGGGCGGCGTGCAGTTGATGCTGAGCGCGGTGGCGTTCGGCATCGCGGTACCGGGCATGCACTACACCGCGATGGCCGGCATGCATCTGGTTCCGACCTCGGCCGGATCGCATCATCACATCGAGGGACTGGCGGCATCGTCACAAATGCTTTCGCTGGTGGTGACGCTGCTGTGCTTCGTGATCGCGGCGGGCTTTCTGCTGTCGCTGGTGCCGGATCCGCGCAAGAAAGTCCTGCCGGCGGTCGACGCCGTCGCGGTGGTTCCGGGCGGAACCACCATCAGGATGGAGGTTCCCTCGGCCGACACCAGCGCGGCCCCCACCAGTCCGCGGCTGCGGGCGACGCCGCTCGGCGGCATCGGCCAACCGCCGCGCGCCGCCCCCGCGCCACGGTTGCCGGTCGAGGGTGCCGACGGCACCCACTTCATCGACACTGCGGATATCCGGAGTGTCCGCGCCGACGCCCATTACACCAAGGTTCACGACGGCACACGGGAGCGGATGTGCCCGTGGTCGATCTCGGAGGCCGAGGCGCAGCTCGACCCTGGTCTGTTCGTCCGGGTGCACCGCAGCCATATTGTGGCAATGGCGCACGTCACCCTGGTTCGCAAGGAAGGCGATGGTGCGATCGTCGAACTCGACGGCCCGTCGCCGCATCGTGTGCCGGTGAGCCGGGCCAAGATTGCCGAGGTCAAAGTTCGGCTCGGCCTCGTCAGGCGGCATGCCTCCTGAATAGGTCGGCAAGACTGACGCATTTCGTGCGCGGTTATCCGCATTTCGTGCGATTTTCCTGACCTTGTGCCCCTGCGATTGCGCTTTAGAAGGGCTCCAATCAGCTTCGGCTCCAACGTCCGCAAAGGACGAATGGAGGAGACGCATGATCCCTGGCCCGTTCAGCTATCACCGGCCGGCGACGGTGGCCGACGCCGTGAACCTGCTTTCGACGCTTGGCGACGAGGCCCGGCCGCTGGCCGGTGGCCACAGTCTGGTTCCAATGATGAAGCTCAGGCTCGCGAGTCCTGAGCACCTGATCGACCTGCATGGCGTCGCAGGCCTCAAGGGCATCCGCCGCGACGGCAACACGATCGTGATCGGTGCGATGACCACCCAGCACGAATTGCTGGCGTCCGACGAGATCGGGTTATCCTTGCCCATTCTGCACGAAACCGCGCTTCTGATCGCCGATCCCCAGGTGCGTTATCGCGGTACCATCGGCGGCAACGTCGCCAATGGCGATCCCGGCAACGACATGCCGGCGCTGATGATGACGCTCGGTGCCAGCTATCGGCTTGAGGGCAAGTCGGGCGGGCGCGACGTTGCAGCAAGCGAGTTCTACCAGGGTGCCTATTTCACCGCGCTGGAGCCCGGTGAACTCCTGACTTCGATCGCCATCCCCGTCCCCGCCGCGGGTCACGGCTACGCCTATGAGAAGCTGAAGCGCAAGGTCGGCGATTACGCCACCGCGGCGGCCGCGGTCGTGTTGACGATGGCGGGCGGCAAGGTGGCCACCTGCAAGATCGGCCTGACCAACCTTTCGGAAACGCCGCTGCTTGCCGAGGACGCGGCGAAAGCGGTGATCGGCACCAGCCTCGATCCGGCGGCGCTGAAAAAGGCTGCCGCCGCCGCGGAAGCCATCATGTCGCCGGCCGCGGACGCTCGCGGCCCGGTCGAATACCGCAAACATGTCGGCGGCATCATGGTCGCGCGCGCATTGCAGCGCGCCGCCAGTCGAGCCAAATGAGGGGGAAACAAAAATGGCAAAGACTCACGTCACCATGAAGGTGAACGGCGCCGAGGTCGAAGGCCTCGTCGAACCGCGCACGCTGCTGGTACATTTCATCCGCGAAAATCTCTCGCTCACCGGTACCCATATCGGCTGCGAGACCACCCATTGCGGTGCCTGCACCGTCGATATCGACGGCATGTCGGTAAAATCCTGCACCATGTTCGCGGTGCAGGCGCAGGGCTCCGACATCATCACGATCGAAGGCGTGGCCAATGCCGACGGCACGCTGTCGGCATTGCAGGAAGGCTTTCGCATGATGCATGGCCTGCAATGCGGCTTCTGCACGCCCGGCATGATCGTGCGCGCGCATCGCCTGCTCAAGGAGAATCCGTCTCCGACCGAAGAAGAAATCCGGATGGGCATCTCGGGCAACATCTGCCGCTGCACCGGCTACCAGAACATCGTCAAGGCCATTCAATATGCCGCCGCCAAGATCAACGGCGTTGAATTCCAGGAGGCTGCCGAATGAACGACATGACTCCCACGCGGGAACAACGCGAAGCCAAGCTTGAAGGCATGGGCTGCAAGCGCAAGCGGGTCGAAGACATCCGCTTTACGCAGGGCAGGGGTAACTATGTCGACGACCTGAAGCTGCCGGGCATGCTGCACGGCGATTTCGTCCGATCGCCGCATGCGCACGCGCGCGTCAAGAAGATCGATGACACCGAGGCGCTGAAAGTGCCTGGTGTGCTCGCCGTCATCACCGCCGAGACGCTGAAGACGGTCAATCTCGCCTGGATGCCGACGCTCGCGGGCGACGTGCAGATGGTGCTGGCCGACGGCAAGGTCCTGTTCCAGAACCAGGAGGTCGCCTTCGTGGTCGCGACCGACCGCTACGCGGCCGACGACGGCATCAACAAGGTGGTGGTCGAATATGAACCGTTGCCGCCGCTGATCGATCCATTCAAGGCGATGGACAAGGATGCGCCCGTGCTACGCGAAGACCTCGCCGGCAAGACATCCGGCGCGCATGGACCGCGCAAGCACCACAACCACATCTTCGAGTGGACGGTCGGCGACAAGGACTTGACCGACGCCGCCTTCCGCAAGGCGGAGGTGACGATCAAGGAAATGATCTCCTACCACCGCACCCATCCGTCGCCGCTGGAGACCTGCCAGTGCGTCTGCTCGTTCGACAAGATCAAGGGCGAGTTGTCGATCTGGGGCACCTTCCAGGCCCCGCATGTGATCCGCACGGTCGTGGCGCTGATCGCGAAGATTCCCGAGCACAAGATCCACGTGATCTCGCCCGATATCGGCGGCGGTTTCGGCAACAAGGTCGGCGCCTATCCCGGCTATATCTGCGCGGCGGTGGCTTCGATCGTCACCGGCAAACCCGTCAAGTGGGTCGAGGACCGCATCGAAAACCTGACTGCGACCTCGTTCGCGCGCGATTACCACATGACCACCGAAATCGCCTCGACCAAAGACGGCAAGGTCACGGGCTTGCGCGTCCATGTGCTGGCCGATCACGGCGCATTCGACGCCTGTGCCGACCCGTCGAAATGGCCGGCCGGCTTCTTCAACATCGTGACGGGCTCGTATGATTTCCCGACGGCGCATTTGTCGGTGGATGGCATCTATACCAACAAGGCGCCGGGCGGTGTCGCCTATCGCTGTTCGTTCCGCGTCACCGAAGCAGCGTACTGTATCGAGCGCGCGATGGATATTCTGGCGCAGAAACTGAACATGGATCCGGCCGAACTGCGGCTGAAGAATTTCATCAAGCCGGAGCAGTTCCCGTATCACTCGGCGCTGGGCTGGGAGTACGATTCCGGCGACTATCATACGGCCATGCGCAAGATGATGGAGGCGGTCGACTATGCCGGTCTGCGCAAGGAGCAGGCCGCGCAGCGCGCCGCGTTCAAGCGCGGCGAGACCCGCGAAATCATGGGCCTCGGCGTGTCGTTCTTCACCGAGATCGTCGGTGCCGGGCCGTCGAAGAACTGCGACATTCTCGGCATCGCGATGTTCGATTCCTGCGAAATCCGCCTGCATCCGACCGGTGCGGGCATCGCGCGGGTCGGCTCCAAGAGCCAGGGCCAGGGCCACGAGACCACCTGGGCGCAGATCATCGCCACCGAAATCGGCATTCCCGCCGACGACATCATGGTCGAGGAGGGCAATACCGATACCGCGCCCTACGGGCTCGGCACCTACGGCTCGCGCTCGACGCCGGTGGCGGGCGCCGCGATTGCCATGGCCGCGCGAAAAATCAAGGCCAAGGCGCAGATGATCGCGGCCTACAAGCTCGAAGTGCACGAAGACGACCTCGAATGGGATATCGACGGTTTTCGCGTAAAAGGTCTTCCTGAGAAGACGATGTCGATGAAGGACATCTGCTGGGCGGCGTACAACTCGGTTCCTCCCGGCATGGAGCCGGGTCTGGAAGCGGTGAGCTACTACGATCCGCCCAACATGACCTATCCGTTCGGTGCCTATATCTGCGTCATGAACATCGACGTCGATACCGGGGTCTACAAGGTCCGGCGCTTCTACGCGCTGGACGATTGCGGCACCCGCATCAATCCGATGATCATCGAAGGGCAGGTGCACGGCGGGCTGACAGAAGCCTTCGCGATCGCGATGGGTCAGGAAATCCGCTACGATGCCGACGGCAACGTGGTCACCGGATCGTTCATGGATTTCTTCATGCCGACCGCGGTCGAGACCCCGCATTGGGAAACCGACTTCACGGTCACGCCGTCGCCGCATCACCCGATCGGCGCCAAGGGTGTCGGCGAAAGCCCGAATGTCGGTGGCGTGCCGGCGTTCTCCAACGCCGTCAATGACGCGTTCTCGTTCCTCGGCTCCACGCATATCCAGATGCCGCATGACTACTGGCGCAACTGGAAGGCGGCGAAGGATCTGGGGGCGGTGGCGTAAAGTGCAAGCATTCGTCATGCGCGGGACAAGCCCGCCCATGACGAAGATAGCAACGATCATAATTGGCCAAACGGTAAAACACTCTTCGCGCGTCCGAACCATGAAGGCCACGGGAGAAACAATGAACGATCGTAAGAGATCGCGCAAGCGCTGGCCGCCTCAGGCTATATCGCCGACGGCGAACTTGCGACTGCGATCTCGTTGATGCAATTGCTGCGGCGCCCGCTGCTGCTGGAAGGTGAGGCGGGCGTCGGCAAGACCGAGGTGGCGAAAGCGCTGGCATCCGTGCACGCGACCGAGCTGATCCGCCTGCAATGCTATGAGGGGCTCGATCAGTCCGCTGCGCTCTATGAGTGGAACTACCAGCGGCAATTGCTGTCGATCCAGGCGCATCGCGGCGATAACCCCGATGATGTCGAACACCAGATCTTTTCGGAAAAATACCTGCTGGAGCGTCCGTTACTCGCAGCGATCCGCCGAGACATACCGCCGGTGCTGCTGATCGACGAGATCGACCGCGCCGACGACGAGTTCGAGGCGTTCCTGCTCGAACTGCTGTCCGACTTTCAGGTCTCTATTCCCGAACTCGGCACCATCAAGGCCACCACGATCCCGCATGTGGTGCTGACCTCGAACGGCACCCGCGAGCTCTCCGACGCGCTGCGCCGCCGCTGCCTTTATCACTATGTCGATTATCCCGATGTCGATCGCGAGGCGCGGATCATCATGGCGCGGATCGAGGGCGCGGGCGCGTCGCTCGCGCTGCAGATCGCGCGCATGGTCGAAGGCATTCGGAAAGAGGAGTTGCGCAAGGTGCCTGGAGTTGCGGAGACGCTGGATTGGGCCGCGGCTTTGGTCGGCCTCGACGTTCGCGACCTGCACGACGCGCCCGAAACGGTCCACGAGACCCTGATGTGCCTGCTCAAGACCCACGAAGACAAGTCGCGGGTCACGCGCGAGGTCAGCGAACGCCTGTTGGGGAAGGTCGCATGAGCTGCTGTGGCACCAATCCTGGTTACGAAGAGCTCGACGAAGTTTCGCGCCTCGTCGCGTCAAGGCTCGCCGCGTTTCTCAAAACCCTGCGCGACAGCGGATTCGCCGTTGGCCTCGCCGAGGGACAGGACGCGGCGGAATTGATGACGGCTGGCTATGCGGTTAAACCGGGTCTGTTGCGTACGGCATTCAAGCACCTGTTCTCGGCGCGCAAATCCGACTGGGAAAAATTCGACGGCATTTTTGACGCGTTCTGGCTCGGCAAGCGCGTACGGTCGCGGTCGATAACCACGGGCTCCTCGAAGGCTGCGAACAATCCGTCGCTCAAGACTCTGGCTGATGGCCAGCGCTCCGGCGGCGAGACGGCGATGGATCAGGTTCCGTCCACCGACGATGCCGGCGCCGATCGTGCCGGCGAAGGCCGCATGGAAGGGGCCTCACGTGCCGACAATCTGGCCGAGGTGGATTTCCGCAAGCTGGCCGATCCCGCGCAAATCGAGCAGGCGCACGAGGCAGCGGCGCGGCTGGCACGCACGATGCGCACCCGGTTGAGCCGTCGCGACCTGGCGCGCCGCCGCGGCTACCGGCTCGATTTGCGGCGAACCATTCACGGCAATATCAGCCATGGCGGTGTGCCGATCGACCTCGTCAGGCGTCAGCGCAAGACAAAGCCGCTGCGGCTCGTCATGCTGCTCGATGCTTCGGGTTCGATGAGCATGTACACGGGCTTATTCCTGCGCTTCATTCATGGCGTGCTCGACCAGTTTCGCGAGGCCGAGGCGTTCCTGTTCCACACCAGGCTGGCGCACGTCTCCGATGCGATGAAGGAAAAGGATGCCGCGCGCGCACTCGATCGACTCTCGATCATGGCACAGGGAGCCGGCGGTGGCACCAGGATCGGCGAGAGCCTGCAGACCTTCAACCGCTGGCACGCGGCGCGCGTTATCCATTCGCGCACCGTCGTGATGATCGTGTCCGACGGCTACGAGACCGGCGATGCCGCGCTGTTGGGCCGCGAGATGGCGGCGCTCGGTCGCCGCTGCCGCCGCATCGTCTGGCTCAATCCGATGATGGCGTGGGAGGGCTACGCGCCCGAAGCCAAAGGCATCAAGGCGGCGCTGCCGCATGTGGATCTCTACGCGCCGGCCAATACGCTGAGCAGCCTGACGGCGCTCGAACCTTATTTGGCGCAACTATAGATGGGCCGATCGATGAGCGCGCATATCGAAGTGATGGATCTGGTCGCGCAGATGAAATCCGAAGAGCAGCCGTTTGTGTTGGCGACCGTCGTGCGTACGGTGTCGGTGACGGCGGCGAAAGCCGGCGCCAAGGCGATCATTCGTCCGGACGGCACCATCGTTGCCGGCTGGATCGGCGGCGGCTGCGCGCGGGGCGCGGTGCTGAAAGCCGCGCGCGACGCGCTGCTCGACGGGGAGCCGCGCATGGTGTCGGTGCAGCCCGAAAATCTCCTCGCCGAACTCGGCGTCAGGTCGGGCGATCATCGCGAGGGCATTCGTTTCGCCAGCAACATGTGTCCGAGCAAGGGCACCATGGATATCTTCGTCGAGCCGGTACTGCCGCATCCCTCGCTGGTGATTTTTGGCGCAAGCCCGGTTGCAATGTCGCTGGCTGCCCAGGCCCGCCAGCTCGGCTATCACGTCACGCTGGCTGCGCCGGCCGTGGATATTGCCGCCGAGCCCGACGCCCATGTCATCGTCGATGGGTTCGCACCACGTTATCTCAACGAGGCCCGGCGTTTCGTCGTGGTCTCGACCCAGGGCAAGGGCGACGAAGCTGCGTTGAAGCAGGCCATGGCCGTCAAGGCCGAATACCATGCCTTTGTCGGCAGCCGCCGCAAGATGATCGCGCTGCGCGAGAAGCTCGTCGCCGGCGGCATCGCGCGCGAGGCGATCGATCGCGTCAAGGCGCCTGCCGGGCTCGATCTCGGCGCGATCACGCCGGAGGAGATTGCGATGTCGATCCTTGCCGAAATCACCGTCGAACGCCGCCGCGGCCAGCGCGCGGCCAATGCCGCTTCCGGCACATAAGGACTTAAATCATGCAGATGAACGACAGCCAGCGCATCCCGGCGCCGAAGGAAAAGGTCTGGGCCGCGCTCAACGACCCCGAAATATTGAAGCAGTGCATTCCCGGCTGCCAGTCGCTCGAAATGTCTTCGCCGACCGAGATGACTGCGACCGTCGTGTTCAAGGTCGGGCCTGTGAAGGCGACTTTCAGCGGCAAGGTGACGTTGTCCGATCTCGATCCGCCGAACGCCTATCGCATCTCTGGCGAGGGCTCCGGCGGCGTCGCGGGCTTTGCCAAGGGCGGCGCGACGGTGCGGCTCGAAGCGGAAGGATCCGACATGACGGTGCTGCACTACGATGTCGACGCGCAGATCGGCGGCAAGCTGGCGCAACTCGGATCTCGGTTGATCGATTCCACCGCGAAGAAACTGGCGGGCGATTTTTTTGCTTCATTTGGACAGGTTGTTGGCGGGGTTGCAGCGGCGCCTGCTGAAGCGGCCCCCAAGGGCTGGTTGGGCAAGCTGACTGGTGCGGCCTAGCAACCGTCGTTACGAGGAGAGCGACGATCTGCGGTGCCCCTGCTACGCGCTGATCTGTACCAGACCCGCCTGACGTGTCAGACTTCCCTCCAAGTCCTGCAGCAATGACCGGCGAAGCGGGCATGCTGGACGAGGGAGGGAACGATGAGGCTCGTTGCGAACCTGTTCGCCGTGTTGCTCGTGCTGCTGACCGCGCCGGCGGGATCGGCGCAATCCAATTATCCGAACCGGCCGGTGAAAATCCTGGTCGGCTTCACACCCGGCACGGCGCCGGACCTCGCAGCGCGCGTTCTTGCCGACCGGTTTTCCGAAGTCTGGGGCACGCCGTTCGTGGTCGAGAATGTTCCCGGCGCCGGCAGCAACATCGCCACCGATCGCGTCGCCAAGGCGGTCGCCGATGGTTACACGCTGCTGATGGGCGGCAACTCGGCGCTCGTCATCAATCCGAGCCTTTTTGAGCAGCTGCCGTTCGACCCGATCAAGGACTTCGCGCCGATCTCGCAGGTGTTCATCGCGGCGAACGTGCTCGCCGTTCCACCCGAGCAGCCGGTCAAGACCGTGGCGGAGCTGGTGGCGCTTGCCAAGGCGCAGCCCGGCAAGCTTTCCTATGGCCATGCCGGCGCGGGCACGTCGCAGCATCTCGGTGCCGAATTGTTCAAGTACATGGCGCATGTCGATATTGCGCCGGTGCCCTATCGCGGCACCACGGCGTTGATGCCGGACCTGCTCGCCAACCGCATCACCATGTCGTTCGCCAATATCGTGAACGTGGTGCCGCTGGCGCGCGAAGGGAAATTGCGCGCGCTGGCCATCACCTCGATCAAGCGCTCGGCGCTGGCGCCCGACCTGCCGACCATGGCGGAATCCGGATTCCCCGGCTTCGAGGCCGTGCCGTGGTTCGGCTTGCTCGCGCCATCAGGCACGCCGAAGGATGTTCTGGACAAACTGCACGGCGAGACCGTCAAGACCCTGGCGATGCCGGAGGTGCGCAAGAAGTTTGACGAGCTTGGACTCGAACCGGTCGGCAACACGCCAGCCGAATTTGCGGCGATCATCAAGAAGGAAACGCCCGAGTGGGCAAAGGTGATCAAGGATGCCGGCATCAAGCTCGGCAACTGACTTTTGCGTGTCATGCGCAGCTGAGCCAGGTGCGTAGACATCCGAATCTTGCTTGGTCTGCCCGTGCTTTCGGCTAAGCTGTCTGCGTCAGTTCACCAGATAAGAGTGATCGCAGATGACCGGGACGGATTCGTCGGATTGGCTTGGCCTGTCGGGCCGCGTTTGCGTGGTGACAGGCGGGGGCGGCGGTATCGGCCGCGCCACGGCCCTCGGTTTCGCCAAAGTCGGCGCCCGCGTCGCCGCTATCGATCTCGATGAGCGCGGTCTCGAAGTGACGCGCGCCGAACTCGGCAAGCTCGGCGCCGGCCATGTCATCGCGCGCTGCGATACGTCTGACGTCGAGAGCGTAACATCAGCATCTGCGACGATCGAGAAATCGCTGGGGCCATGCGAGGTGCTGGTCAACACCGCCGCCGTGCTGCGTCCCGGCGCGCTCGACACGCTGTCGCTTGCCGAATGGAACGCGGTTCTGTCGGTCAACCTGACCGGCTATTTCGTCTGCGCGCAGGTTTTCGGCCGGCAGATGCGTATGCTTGGCCGCGGCAGCCTGGTGCATGTGGCATCGATCGCCGGCAGCAACGCGCAGGGGCAGAGCGGCGCCTACAGCGTCAGCAAGGCCGGCGTGATCATGCTGTCGCGGCAACTTGCCAACGAATGGGGGCCGCACGGCATCCGCAGCAACGTCGTCAGCCCCGGCATGGTGATCACGCCGATGAGCCAGGCTTTTTACGATACGCCTGGGGTCACGGAGCGGCGCTCCGCCGTCGTGCCGATGCGGCGGGTCGGCATGCCTCAGGACATGGCCGATGCCATCCTGTTCCTCGCCAGCGACCGCGCGTCCTATGTCAATGGCGACGAGATCATGGTCGATGGCGGTTATGCCAACATGCTGATGAATTTGGTGCCGCGACCGGGCTTTGAGTAGCCATCAACTCCTCATGGTGAGGAGGCGCGCAGCGCCGTCTCGAACCACGAGGCCCAGCTGGTGCCATTCATCCTTCGAGACGGCGCTACGCGGCTCCTCAGGATGAGGTCTGACACTCAATCAAACAGGCTCGACACCGATTCTTCCGAGGCGGTGCGGCTGATTGCTTCCGCGATCAGGGGCGCGATCGACAGCGTGCGGATGTTCGCCGCCCTGGTGACCGCCTCGGTCGGCAGGATCGAGTCGGTGATGACGAGTTCCTTCAGCTTGGAGCCGGCGATGCGGGCCGCAGCGCCGCCGGACAGCACACCGTGGCTGATATAGGCGTAGACTTCCTTGGCGCCGTTGGCGATCAGCGCGTCGGCGGCATTCACCAGCGTGCCACCGGAATCCACGATGTCGTCGACCAGGATACAGGTGTAGCCGGCTACGTCGCCGATCACGTTCATGACTTCGGATTTGCCGGCGCGTTCGCGGCGCTTGTCGATGATCGCGAGCGGGGCGTTGATGCGCTTGGCGAGGCCGCGGGCGCGTGCCACGCCGCCGACATCGGGCGACACCACCATGAGGCTGGTGAGGTCGGAGCGTTCCTTGATATCCCGCACCATCACCGGCGAGGCATAGAGGTTGTCGGTCGGAATATCGAAGAAACCCTGGATCTGTTCGGCGTGCAGATCGAGCGTCATCACCCGGTCGACGCCGGCGCGGCTGATCAGGTTGGCCACCAGCTTGGCCGAGATCGGCGAGCGCGAACCGACTTTGCGGTCCTGCCGGGCGTAGCCGAAATAAGGGACCACCGCGGTGATACGGCGCGCCGACGCCCGGCGCAGCGCATCGGTGATGATCAGCAATTCCATCAGATGGTCGTTGGCGGGAAACGACGTCGACTGGAGGATGAAAACGTCGGAGCCGCGGACGTTTTCCTGGATCTGGACAAAGATTTCCATGTCGGCGAAACGCCGCACCACGGCCTTGGTCAGCGGCAGATGCAGCCAGTTGGCGATTTCCTGAGCCAGCGCGGGATTGGAATTGCCGGCGACCAGCTTGATCGAGCCGTTCTTGGCCGCCATCGACGCTTCTCCTCGCGCCTTGCTGGATACGACGTTCAGCATATCGAGAAATCCTCGGAACCGGCGCTTTTGATGGGCGAGGAGATATCAGGCAGGGGGCTCGGCTGGCAACCCGTCGGCCCGGTTTTCCCGGTCAAAAAACGGCGGATAGGTGTCTTTTACGGGGACGCTTACTGGGTGCTGAAGCCGAGCGCCGCCACTCTGGGCGCATCCTGGACGGGTACGGCGCTTTCCACACTCGCGACCGCAGGACCGCGGCGCTCGGGGGCCGTGGCCGGCGCGGCATCGGGAGTTCCGTTAATCATACCCGACAGACCGCTGAGGCCGGCCTGGGCAATCTTGCGCAATACGAGGTCGTCGGCCGCCGCCCAGGCGTCGCGTCCGGCCTTGCCGGCCGCCTCTTCGCCGGAAAGCCGCAGCGCACGCTGCTGGTTGTTGTCGTAGACGTCCCAGACCCAGGCGATCATGGTCTTGCCGCGCACCACCTGCGCCGACAAATAGCTGCGCACGCGGTAGGAAGCCCCGCCCTCGCGCGACACGATCGACAGGTTGCGCAGCTTCGATTCGCTGTCGAGCACGCTGACCATGCGGTCGAACACCTGCGGCGGCGGGCCGTCGATCGATTCGAACGCCACGGTGGCGCCGCCACCAGCGCTCGGTGCCATCGCGTACGAGCCGCTACCCGTTGCGCCGCCGCCGGCACAGCCGCCGAGCGCCGAGGCGACGACAAGCAGCACTGCTGCGATCATCGCACGCGGCGCTTGCAGGTACGAAGCTGGAATGGTGTCGCTCATTGCTTCCTGCGATATCGTTAAAATGTGTTAAGGTCTAGGGCAGCGGGTCCACCGGCCCGCCAAAAAGATTGCGTCGGGCTCGCCCCGGTTCACCTTGTTGTTGCCAGAATCCTTCAACCCGGCAGGATGACCCATGCGAGCCTTTGTTCTCGACGGCTATGGCGCGGTCGCCGACCATGTCCGCCTTGCTGAAATCGCCGATCCGGTCCCGGGCCCCGACGACGTCAGAATCGAAATTCACGCCGCCAGCCTCAATCCGATCGACTTCAAGATCGCGCATGGCGACCTCAAGCGCGTCTCGAAATACCTGCTGCCGCGCCCTTTCGGGTTCGATGCCAGCGGTGTCGTGCTGTCGGCAGGCGCGCGTGCCACGCGGTTCAAGCCGGGCGACGCGGTCTATGTGCGCGCCTCGCGCGAGACCATCGGCACGTTTGCCGAACAGATCGCGCTTGGCGAAAAGCTCGTCGCGCTCAAGCCGGCTTCAATTTCACATGCGGAAGCGGCTTCGCTGCCGCTCGTTGGGTTGACCACGGTGCAGATGTTCGGGCGTGCCGGTGCGAAGTCCGGGCAGCGGATCCTGATCCATGCCGGCTCCGGCGGCGTCGGCACGTTTGCGGTTCAATACGCGAAGCATCTCGGTCTTCACGTGACGTCGACGACGAGTTCGAAGAACGCCGATTTCGTAGCTTCCCTCGGAGCCGAACGCGTCATCGCCTACGACCGCGAAAACTATCTTCAGCAGGATGGCAATTACGATATCGTCTACGACACGCTCGGCGGCGCATTCACCGTCGATGCCTTCAAGGTGGTGAAGCGCGGCGGCGTGGTGATCTCGCTCAGCGGGCCGCCGGACCGGGATTTCGCCCGGCGCGAAGGCGCTGGCCTGCTGGTAGGCATCGTCGTCTGGCTGATGGGACGCAAGGTCTACGCCGCCAGCGCAGCCGCCGGAGCGCGATACGAATGGTCCTTCACGGAGTCCAACGGCGACCAGTTGCGTGACATCGCCGCGTTGGTGGAAGGCGGCACGATCAGGCCGGTGGTCGATCGCGAATTTGCCTTCGAGCAGTTGCCGGCCGCGCTGACCTATCTCGAGGCCGGCCGGGCGCGGGGCAAGGTGGTGTTGCGGGTCAGGTAACTACTCGCGCTCCAAGGCGATCGCGTGGACGTGGCGGCCGTAGTCCGGCTCTTTCCGGTGCACCGAGCGGCGGTAGCTGTAGAAGCGCTCGTCGGAATAGGTGTCGACGCCGATATCATCGATCATCAGCACACCGGCGTTTTCCAGCCGCATCCGGATGAAGCCGGCGAGGTCGAACATGGCATGGCCGGATCGAACCGAGGGGATGAAGAACACGCCATTCCCGGCGTTGGCATCCAGAAAGCGCTCGACGAATTCGCTGCCGACTTCATAGGAGCGCTGGCGGATCAGCGGGCCGATGGCGGCGACGATGCCGGAGCGGTCGGCGCCGAGTTTCTCCATCGCCTCGATGGTTGATTCCAGCACGCCGGTCAGCGCGCCCTTCCAGCCGGCATGCGCCGCGCCGATCACGCGCGCGCTGGCGTCGGCAAACAGAACGGGTCCGCAATCCGCGGCGGTGACGCCGATCGCGATGCCTTCGGTGCTGGTGACGAGCGCGTCGGCGCGCGGCTTGTCGCCCTGCCATGGTCCGGTCGCCACCACGACGTCGGGCGAATGGATCTGGTGCGCGCTGAGCAGGCGCTCGGGCGCCACGCCCATCTGCTCGGCCATCCGGCGGCGATTTTCCGCGACACTGGCCGGGTCGTCATTGGAGCCGAGCCCACCATTGAGGCTCTGGTAGATCCCGCTGGATATCCCGCCCTCGCGGGTGAAGAACGCGTGGCGCAGCCCGGGAATGGCTGCAAGCAGCGACGATCCGAACGTCATGCTGTTTCGTCTCCAGGCGCCGGCGGCTCGTCGCTGAGGCCCGCGACCGCGGTGAGATTGGGTTCGGTGACCGCAAGCACCTTGAACATCGATCCCATGCCGCCGCGGCCGCTGTCGGTCAGGCGCTTCAACGCGGCGGAAATATCGGCGGAAACTTCCGGCGTGGTTTTTCCCATCAGCGTGACGGCCCGCGTCTCGATGCCGAGCCGCTTGAGGAAATCGCCCTGCGTCACCGGGCCGTGAACGCGCGCGCCGACATCTTCCGCAGCGCGCGCCAGCGCCTGGAAATCAACATGCGCGGTGACGTCGGCCTGGCCCGGATTCTTCAGGGGATCGGCAAAGCTGTGGCGGGCGATTGCCTGGAAGGTATCGCCGGCGTCGCTGCGCAGATGGCCGTAATCGATGATCAGCGCCGCGCCGTCCTGGTCGCGCACCCGCGTGGCGATCTTCATCATCTCGTTGTCCGGCCGCCATTCGAACACGGCGCCGACAGGGGCCGCGCGCACCAGCGGCGGCAGCAACACTTCGAAGCGCGGCATCGGCTCGTCGGAGGGTGCGAATACCAGCTTGCCATCGGCATCGAGGTTGACGACGCGCTCGTGCCAGCCGGTCTCGCGCTTGACCACCTGATGGATCGGCAGCACGTCAAAATATTCGTTGGCGAGAATGACCGCGGGGCCCTCCGGCACGTCGTCGATGCTGTCATGCCAGCTGATGTTGCGCGCACCTGATAGCGTCGCCCGCTGCTTTTCGCGCAGCACCGGATTGACCTCGACGAGATGGATCTGGAGCGATTGATAGAGCGGCGGCAGCACCCGGATCGCACGGAGCGCATCCGCCATCATGGTGCCGCGGCCGGGGCCGAGCTCGACCAGCCGAAGCATCGGCGGCGAACCGATCGCCTTCCACACCGAGGCCGTCCACAGACCGAGCAGTTCGCCAAACATCTGGCTGACCTCGGGTGCGGTAGTGAAATCGCCCTCACGGCCCAATGGATCGCGCGACACGTAATAGCCGTGCTCGGGATGCACCAGGCACAGCTCCATGTATCGCCAGACCGGCATCGGTCCTGACGATCTGATCAGCTTGTGGATCTCCGCCTGCAACGGTGAGAATTCGGTCACGGCCTGCCTTAAATCGACTTCTCTATATGCTCCGGCGTTTTGCGGCGCCATGCCATCATGATCAGGATCGCCCCGACAATGATCATGGGTACCGACAAAAGCATACCCATGGTCAGCCCACCCCACAAAAATCCGAGCTGCGGGTCCGGTTCACGGAAGAACTCGCTGGTGATGCGCGCAAGCGCGTAAATCGTGATGAAGCTGCCGAGGATCAGGCCCGGCCGCTTCAGGGCGCCCATCCGGACCATGATCGCCAGGACCGCAAACAGCAGGACGCCCTCGAGCGATGCTTCGTAGAGCTGGCTAGGGTGACGGAAAAGTTGAGACGGGTCATCGGGAAAGATCATTCTCCAGGGCACGCTGGCATCCGCCTCGCGCCCCCACAACTCGCCCTTGATGAAGTTGGCGAGGCGCCCGAGGAATATTCCGATCGGAGCGACCGCGGTCGTGATGTCGCCAAGCGACAGGATCGAGATTTTGTTCTTCAGCGCAAACAGCATCACCGCGGCGACGCAGCCGAGAAAGCCGCCGTGAAAGGACATGCCGCCTTCCCATAATTTGAGAATGGCGGCCGGTTGCTGCATGAAGAAGGGAAGGTTGTAGAACAGCACGTAGCCGGTACGGCCGCCGAGGATGATGCCGAGGGTGACCCAGAGAATGAAGTCGTCGAGTTGCACCGGCGCGATCGGCGCCGGCCCGCCCCACAATTTCTCGCTCCTGATCAGCGCGCGCGCATATATCCATCCGAGCACGATGCCGCTGATATAGGCCAGTGCATACCATCGGATCGCGAGCGGTCCGATGGAAATGGCGACGGGATCGATTGCCGGAAAGGTGATGGTGAGAAATTGCATCCGGTGCGATGCCTACGGCACGAGGTTACGGCGATAGAGCGCCAGCAGCCGCTCCCAATGCCGTTCGGCTGCATCGCGGTGGTAGACCGGGCGCTTCGGGAAGGCAAAACCGTGATGGGTGCCGGGATAGATTTCGACCTCGTTGTTCGATCCCTTCATGCCGGCCGCCACCTTGTCGATAATCTCCTGCGGCGCGTAGATGTCGGTTTCGGCGCAGGCGAAATAGAGCTCGGCCTCGGTCTTGTTCGCGGCAAGATGCGGGCTGTCGGGCTGATCGGTCGCAAGATGCGTACCGTAGATCGAAGCCGCCGCCTTTACCCGATCCGGAAAATGCGTCGCCGCGTTGACCGCGTAGCGGCCGCTCATGCAGTAGCCGACGGTGCCGACGATTTTGGTATTCGCGGCTTCTTGCGTCTCGGCATAGGCGAGCAGGGCCTTGGTGTCTTCCATCACCAGGGGAATGTTGATGGAGTTCATGAAGCCGAACATCCGCTTGCGCTCGGGCGCTTCCGGATCCGGCGGGATCGGCCCCAGCTCCATGACGCCGGAGCGGTAATACATATTCGGCAGCATCACATAGTAACCCGACGTGCCGAGACGCCGCGCCATGTCGCGCAGTTCCTCGCGGATCGCCGGGGCGTCCATGTAGAAGATGATGACCGGAAACGGCCCGCCGCGTTCGGGATGGGTGATGAAGGTCGTGGTCTTGCCGTCCTTGGTCGCAATATCGATCTGCTGGTCGATCATGGGCGTTTCTTTTTGCGTTGTGATTCTGGTTTCTGGTTAAGCGCTTGATACGATTGCAAGGAAACCGGGGCATGACAAGGCGAAGGGCATCAGGTTGGCTTTGAACGGTGCACTTGAACGTTGTCCCTGGGATCGCCATTGTCATGTCGGTAACGATCAATTTGCAGCGACCGGAGCGTTTTGAGATGACCCAGACCAGCAATCGGTTTTTCGACGAGATCGGCCGTTTGATGAACGACGCCGCCGGCGCCGCCCAGGGCGTCAAGCGCGAGGTCGATACGGTCGTGCGCAACCAGGCCGAACGCATCCTGCGCGACCTCGACCTCGTCAAGCGCGAGGAGTTCGATGCGGTCAAGGACATGGCCCGTCTGGCGCGCGAGGAGAACGAGGCGCTGAAGGGCCGGATTGCGGCACTCGAAGCCAAGCTCGGCATTTCGCCGGCAGCACCCGATGCCGGCAGCACCAAGACAGACGGGTAGGGGCTAGTTAGGGGGCCCCAAACCCGGCAAAAAATCCCTTCATTTCCTTGTCATTTCGCCCCTTTGGGGCTAAAAGCCCGCCACGTCCGCAGCCCCCGCACCCCTGGAGGCTTGCTGTAGGACGCCAACGGGCCGCGATGCGGCCTTTAACTTTTTAGAAAACAAGGACTTAACACGATGGCGACCGTCAAGGAATTGAAGGCGACCGCGCGTCCGCAGAGCGGCAAGGGGGCCGCCCGGGCAGAGCGTCGCGCCGGGAGAGTGCCCGGAGTGATCTATGGCAACAACCAGCCCCCCGTGACCATTTCGGTCGACGACAAGGAACTGCGCCAGCGCATCCTGGCCGGCCGCTTCCTGACCACGATTTACGACATCGATCTCGAGGGCAGGAAGCACCGCGTGATTCCGCGCGACTTCCATCTCGATCCGGTTCGTGACTTCCCGCTGCATGTCGATTTCATGCGCCTCGGTGAAGGCGCGACCATCCGCGTCAGCGTCCCCCTGCACGTCGTGAACGGTGAAACCTCGCCCGGCGTCAAGCGCGGCGGCACCGTCAACATCGTCACCCACACCATCGACCTCGAATGCTCGGTCGACAACATTCCGCAGTACATCGAGGCCGATGTCGGCGCGCTGGAAATCAGCCACTCGCTGCATCTGTCCGAGATCAAGCTGCCGACCGGCGTGAAGTCGCTGTCGCGTGAGGACGCGACGCTGGTGACCATCGTGCCGCCGTCCGGCTACGCCGAAGAACAGAAGGCTGCGGCGGCTGCTGCGGCCGCGGGCACGGCTCCGGCGGCGGGTGCCGCTGCGGCGCCGGCTGCTGCGGCTCCCGCGGCGGGTGCTGCGGCCCCGGCGGCTGGCGCGAAAGCGCCGGCTGGTGGCGACAAGAAGAAGTAAGAAGCGGCAGGATGCCGCGTCATGCGCCTGTTTGTCGGTCTCGGTAATCCCGGTTCGAAATACGCGAACAACCGGCACAACATCGGCTTCATGGCCGTCGATGAAATTGCGCGGCGTCACGGTTTCGCACCGTGGCGCCGCCGTTTTCAGGGCGAGACTTCCGAAGGCACGATCGATCGCGAGAAGGTCGTTCTGCTGCGGCCGACCACCTACATGAACGAGTCGGGGCGCGCGGTTCAGGAAGCCGCGAACTTTTTCAAGCTGTCCGCCGGCGACGTCACGGTGTTTCAGGACGAACTCGAACTGCCGGCGGCGAAAGTGCGGGTCAAGATCGGCGGCGGCATCGCCGGTCACAACGGGCTGCGCTCGATCTCCTCGCATATCGGCAACGACTACCGCCGGGTGCGGCTCGGGATCGGTCATCCCGGCGTCAAGGAGCTGGTGCACAGCCACGTGCTGTCGGATTTTGCCAAGAGCGATCGGCCATGGGTCGAGGCATTGTGCGAGGCGGTTGCCGACAATGCCGGGCTGTTGGTGACGGGCAAGGACTCGACGTTCCAGAACAAGGTGCATCTGACGCTGCAGGCCAAGGGGTTTTTCGACAAAGAGGAAGACGGCGAAAAGCCGTGACCTCTCCACCGTCATGGCCGGCCTCGTCCCGGCCATCCACGTCTTTGCTGGCGGAAGTCAAGAACGTGGATGCCCGGGACAAGCCAGGGCATGACGATTACGGATACAGAGGACGAAATGGGATTCAAATGCGGTATCGTTGGCCTGCCCAATGTCGGCAAGTCGACGCTGTTCAACGCGCTGACCGAGACGGCAGCGGCGCAGGCGGCGAATTATCCGTTCTGCACCATTGAGCCGAATGTCGGCGAGGTCGCCGTGCCTGATCCCAGGCTCGACAAGCTCTCGGCGATCGCAGGCTCCGCGCAGATCATCCCGACGCGACTGACCTTCGTCGATATTGCGGGCCTGGTCCGCGGCGCCTCGAAGGGTGAAGGCCTCGGCAACCAGTTCCTCGCCACCATCCGCGAGGTCGACGCGGTCGCGCATGTGGTGCGGTGTTTTGAAGACTCCGACATCACCCATGTCGAAGGCAAGATCGCGCCATTGGCCGACATCGAGACCATCGAAACCGAGCTGATGCTGGCCGACCTCGACAGCCTGGAAAAGCGCGTCGACAATCTCGCCAAGAAGGCCAAGGGCAACGACAAGGACGCCAAGGAGGCGCTCGATCTCGTCAACCGCGCATTGGTACTGCTGCGCGACGGCAAGCCGGCGCGGTTTCTCGAGCGCAAGCCGGAGGAAGAGCGTGCGTTCAATATGCTGGGCCTGCTGACGTCGAAGCCCGTGCTCTATGTCTGCAATGTCGAGGAAGGCTCGGCCAGGGACGGCAACAGCTTCTCCAAGCAGGTGTTCGAGCACGCCAGGAAGGAAGGCGCGGTGGCCGTGGTGATCTCGGCGAAGATCGAATCCGAGATCGCGACCTTGTCACGGGAGGAGCGCGCCGAGTTCCTGGAGACGCTCGGTCTCGAGGAGGCCGGCCTCGACCGCCTGATCCGCGCCGGCTACCAGCTGCTCGACCTGATCACCTATTTCACCGTTGGCCCGAAGGAGGCCCGCGCCTGGACCATCCACCGCGGCACCAAGGCGCCGGCGTCGGCCGGCGTGATCCACACCGATTTCGAGAAGGGCTTCATCCGGGCCGAGACCATCGCCTATGCCGATTACGTCGCGCTGAACGGCGAAGCCGGCGCCCGCGACGCCGGTAAACTGCGGCTGGAAGGCAAGGAATATGTCGTCGCCGACGGCGACGTGATGCATTTCAGGTTCAATACGTAGAATTCTTCGCCACCAACTCCGCCGTCATCCCTGCGGAACGGCTTCGCCGTTGTCGCTGGAGGAACCGCGCTTTTGCGCGGCGTCTCGAAGGATGGGCCGCGGGCTCTGTTCTCCTTCGAGACGCGCGTTCCGCGCTCGTCAGGATGACGGAGAAAGCCTACCGCATCTGCCCCTGATCGCGGATCGCGCCGAGATGCTCGTTGATGCGGAAGACGATCAGGATGAATTCCGCGGCGATACGCGAAAACACCACGCCGACCACGACACCGGCGATCGAGGATAACAGCATGATGAATCCGCCGAACGGGCTGATCGCCATCATGGCAAGTGCCGAAAAGATCCCGGACAGGCCGAACAGCACGATCAAGCCGATGACCAGCCAGTAGAAGGTCTTGATGATCGTGGGCGTGATGAAGCGGTCCCACTGAAACAGATCCTGAAAATCGAGCATCGATGGTTCTCCGGCGAGTCAAAAACCTGGTTCCAGACGGCACAGGGCTAGCCCCGAAAATTGCTTCGGGCAAGTCAGGGGTGAGCGCCGCGGGCGGTACTCGCCCATGGCGAACGAGCCATGCGGGTGGGCGGGTTGAGATTGCCGCAAATAACGGCCACATTCAGACTTCTCCACAGCTAATCCCAATCCAAATTTTCAATCGATGACAACGTTGACCTTCGAAGACTTCACGCCCGGCCATTTCGGCAGGTTCGGACCGCGCCACGTCACGCGCGAGGAGATTTTGGCGTTTGCCGCCGAATTCGACCCGCAGCCGATGCATCTGGACGAGGCCGCCGCCAACGCGTCGATGCTCAAGGGGCTGTCCGGTTCAGGCTGGCACCTCGGCTCGATCATGATGCGGATGCTGTTCGACGGCTTTATCGGCCGCACCGCCTCGCTCGGCTCGCCCGGCGTCAACGAGATGCGCTGGCTGGCGCCGCTCCGGCCGGGCGACGACCTGACGCTGGATGTCGACGTCGCGCAGGCCCGGATTTCGAAGAGCCGTCCCGAAACCGGCATCGTGACCTTCAAGGGGACGATCCGTAACGCAGCTGGCGTGGTGCTGTGCGAAATGGAGTCGCCGATCATCGTGCGCCGGCGTACTGAGGCGGGGGCGAACTAGCGATGCGGTTCTTCGAGGACATCGAGATCGGGGCTCAGCGCGAGTTTGGTTCGTTCACCTTCACCGCCGACGACATCAAGAAGTTTGCCACCCAGTTCGATCCGCAGCGTTTTCACCTCGACGAGGAGGAAGGCCGCAAATCCCTGTTCGGGGGACTGGCCGCGTCGGGCTGGCACGTCGCCGCGGTCTGCATGAAGCTCCTGGTCGCTGACGGCAAGCGGTTGACGGCAGAGGCTGTCGGGCGCGGCGAGAAGGTGGCGGTGTGGGGGCCGTCGCCGGGCTTTCGTGAATTGCGCTGGATCAGGCCGGTGCTGGCCGGCGACACCATCCGCTTCTCCAACCAGATCGAAACCAAGCGAACTTCGGAGAAGCGTCCCGAATGGGGCATCCTGCAGGCCCGCAATACCGGCACCAACCAGCGTGGCGAGGTGGTGTTCTCGTTCCTCGCGACCGCCTTCGTGCCGCGCCGGAACGTGGGCTGATAGCTTGGTGGCTCGTCATGGCCGGGCTTGTCCCGGCCATCCACGCCCTTCCTTTTGCGCCGGTGCCAAGACGTGGATGGCCCCGGACATCTGGCGCGAAGACGCGCTTCTGCCCGGGCATGACGGAGGAACATGGTTAGCGAACTGTGCCGTTAGCTCCTCGTAATCCATGACTCCACGGAACGGATTATTTGCTAACGCATTTTGAACTTTCTGCCGGCCATATGCGTCTCAGGGGAAGTACCGAGGGGATGATGATGGCAGATCGCAGCAGCCTGAAATTCGTCGGCTTTATTTTCGCAACCGTCACGATGGCGGTGATGTTGACCGCCACGATGGTGGTGAAATCCTATGCCGACGGCGTCTACACTATCGAGGACACCGCGTTCGTCCGCCAGTAGTCGCGGATCGGATATCTGCTAGCGCCCAAGAAAAGTTCAGCCGCTCCAGATCAGCGTCATCGCCACCACCGCAAACGTCAGCAGCCCGACGAAGCGGATCACGATCGTGCCCACGCCATGCGACGATTGCCGCAGCGGCGCTGAATTCATGTTGTCTGGCTGAACGTTTTGCATCGCCGGTGTGTCCCTAAAAAGATTCCTGCCGCCGCGTGACGACATCCGTCTCTGGACGCGACCGTGTTTATAAAGTTCGGATCGAGCACAGCCAAACAAAACCGCCGCGCTCCGATACGGAACGCGGCGGAGTGTCAGATTTTTGCAACGATCGGGATCAGCCGTTGCGCAGGCCGTCGGCGGCGCGCTTCCACTGCGTGACGTTGTCGGCGATCATGCGCGTCGACTTCATCGCAGCCTGGCTGAGCTGGGCATAGCCCGAGATCTCGCGCTGGACGCGCTGGCCTTCGGCATGCAGCAGGTCGCGGAGGCTCTCGAGTTCGGAAATCAGCTTCTCGATTTCCGCAAGCGAGGTGCCGGCGACGCGCTGGATCAGCGAATTGACGTTGTTGACGGTGGCTTCGGCATTGGCGTCCAGCGGCGCGGCCTCCGCGGTGACCGCCGGCCGGCGCAGATAGGCGATGTCGTTGCGAACGAAATCGCGGATGCCAGCCTCGACTTCGGATACGGCGGCAAGATCGGTATCGGCTTCCGGGGTTTCATCAATCTCTTCGGGACGAATGGTGGCGTTCATCGGCAATTCCTCTGTTTCGCTTTCAGGCGAGCGCGGACGTCCCCCGCACGACGAAGTGGAGCGTTGCCATCTGCGCTGCCGATTTTGGCCGCATCTGGGCCAATCTGCGGCAATCGTGGATCATTCTCGGGAGGCGGCGTCTTCGGGCCGGAAAACGCTTCAAATCGGGACAGCTCCGGCCCTTACCAGCTGTGTTTGAACCCTGCGCTTAGGCTCTTGTTGGCGGCGCCGGACGGCGTTTCGCCGATCGAGCCCGAAATAGTGACGCCGTCGAACAGCTTCTGCTCGGCGCCGACCTTGCGCAGCCACTTGTCGTCCGACGTCGACAGGGTCTGGCCGGCGATCAGGCTGGTGCCGGTGTCGGCGATGCTGAGCCTCGCCGACTGGTCGGTCTCGTAGCTGCGCTCCGGATGGCTGATGATGCCGGGCACCGGTACGAGGCCCTGCTGGATCAAATTGTAGTCGTTCTTCAGGGTCAGCGAATATTGCTCGCCGAGCGGCAGCGATTTGCTCAGGGAGGTGCCGAGCCTGCTCTGCTCGGGTCCGGGATCGACGCGGGCTTCGACCGCGGTCTTGTCCCAAATCGAGGCAACGCCGGGGGCCGTGATCGCCACCCAGGCGGTGCCGGACGATTGCGGCAGGCTGCCGCCATTGGCGAGTTTTTCCGAGAGCTGTTCAGACGTCGTCGCCGTGCCCTGCCGTGCGACCGTCATGTCGGCGCCGATGCGCGCATCCCAGAACGGCGCGATCGATTGCTTGACCGACACCGCGGAGGTGCCGTTCGCCTGTTCATTGGCGGACCACGCGGTTTCCACGCTGCTGGCCGTCTTTGACGCGCCGCTTCCCTTCGGCGCCGGACCGGTCAGGGTCGACGCATCGACATTGAGCAGGCTCCAGTCGAGCTTGCTGACGTCGATGTCCTTCATGATGTCGACGTCGTTGACGTCGGGCGCCGTCTCGGTCTCTTCCGCCGACGGCATTTCCGGATCGTCCGCCGGCGGCGTTTGTGCCGCTGCCGCCAGCATCGAAGCCAAGCCTATGCCGGCCACCAGCATTGGCAGCCGTGCCCGGCCAAATCGCATTTTGGGAATCATTGCCCGCCCGCATTCCGAGATCGCGCCCAGAATGCGTTCGCTCTGTTGCAAAATTATGGCGTGCGCGATCCTGCTTGCTTCACGTGAACGTCATGGCCGGGCACAGCGCGTCACAGCGCCAGATGACCCGGCCATCCACGCCCCCTTGGGGCTGGCGAAGGAAGACGTGGATGCCCGGGCAGCGAAGCTGCTGCTCGCGCTTCCGGGCATGACGATTGGAATCGATGGGCGTGAGCTAGACCGCTATCCGCGGCAGGTGAATCGGATAACCCACGGTCTGCTCGACCAGATCGAAGGTATCGACCAGCACGCGGAAGTTGGTGAGGCGGCCGGCCCTGAACTGGGCGAAATGGGCGATCCGCAACGAGATCGGCTTGTTCGAATCGAGTGCCGTCAGCGAATAGCGCATCATCGAGGCGGCCGAATCCACCCCCAGCATGATCGATTCGCGGTCGAAGCGGTGGACGCGGAAATTGTCGGCGATCTGCCTGATCACATCGATCACGGCCGCCCTGCCGCGGCGCGAGCCGAAGAACGGGTACATGTCGATCGGGCCATAGATCGACCAGTCGACGTCCTCGTCGAGCAGGGCTTCGAGATCGGCGGGCTGGCGTTCATTGATCGCGCGATGCAACGCGCGCGAAAAACGCCAGAGACTATGCTCTGTCATTTTGGTCTGGTCCTTGGAAACTGGATTTAATAAGCGGCAATCGCGCCCTAATCAGCGTCATCATCGACGCCGGGCTGAAATGCTGCGCTTCACTGTTGCAGCCTGAAATAGAGCAGTTCGCCCAAATTACAATCGCCGTTTTTGCATTGCACAAATGCGGCGGTTCCGGCCGGTTTTCGGATCACTTAATGGTCATGGCGGCGCACCGGCTCACGCTCGATGGCGATTTCGGCGTCGCGAATCGCGATAACGCCGTGTCTCGAAGCGCCCTCAACGCCTCCTGGGCAACATGTTCTGCGGATTTGGAAACAGCCTTGTGGTGTGTCACGGCAAGTGCGACGAGGTTCAACGGTGCGCGGAAAATGAGCGGCGCGTCGGGCGTGCAACTCTGATGTGCAGTTGGGCATCCGGGCGCTGCTCGACGTCGCGTCAGGGAATGACGAGGCGGACGGGCGCGCTAGATCGGGGCCGGTCGCCGGCCGGTCAGGATCGCGGCGATATCGCGCTCGAGCAGTTGCTGGACCAGATCGAACGTGTCGATCACTTCCCTGATGTGGCTGATCTTGCCGTCGCGCAGCATGTAGAAGCCGGCGATATCGAACTGCACCATGCGCTGATTGATGCTCTTGCGGAAGAATACGCGGACGAACGCGGCCACCCGGTCGCCCTCGGTGATCAGCGTCGGCACCTCGCAGCGCAGCTCGGAATAGCGGGCGCGCACCGCATTCCACATCTCGCGCATTTCGCTCTTGCCGCGGCGGTGGCCCATATGGGGCAGGATATCGATCGGGGCGTTGGCGAGGAATTCGATGTCGTCGGTGCAGCGCTCCAGCGCGGCTTCGACGTCGCCGGAATACAGGACGTTGAGGAAATCCAGCACGTGCTGACGATTTGATCCCTCGGTCATTCGCCCAACCTTACCTGTGCTCGACCCGGCTCTTGCGGCCGGCCCATTGTGAACGGAACGGCAGAGGTATCAATCCGCAAAAGGGCTCACAGTATGTGACATGGTGGTTTCCAAAAGGTTCACCGCCGCGACATGCAGCCGCGACATGCGGCCGCGACCCAGCAAGAGCGGTAATTATTGCTTGCCGAACTCCGCTTCCGGCGCCGCCTTGCTGGTTGTGAGGTCGATCACGAACCTTGCTTTCTCCTCATGGCCGGGCGGGCTCGCTGGACCCCACGGAACGATCTCGCTGCGGCCGGCGTTAATTCTTTCCGTTGATAGCGGAGACCATGATGACGAAAACCGCACCTCCCATCCCCGAGGACAACCAGAGCCACAAGGGCCCCGGCAGCGCACCCAGTGTTCCCCTCGACACCACCAAGGGCCATCGCGACGACGAGAAGAACAACATCCGCGAACAGGGCGACCACGGCAATTTGACGCAGAACACCAGCAACCGCCGGTCGGGGTGAGGGGGCCGTTGCTTCTCAATTCGAATGTCAAACAGCCCCGCGTATTTCTCCGCCGTCATTGCGAGGAGAAATGGATTGCTTCGCTTCGCTCGCAATGATGTTGTGGACGGCCCCACCTAAACGGCATCGAGTGCCAAAACGTGGTCGCCGGAGCGCCACAAAGAGGGAGGCCGTCCAATGAAGAAGTTTATCAGAACCGCTGTTGATCTGGGCAAGAATTATTTTCAGTTTCACGGGCTTGCTAGTGAAGACGGTATGCCGGTGTCGCGCAAGTTGAAGCGATCGAAAGTGCTGGAGTTTTATGCGCAGATCGAGCCTTGCCGGGTCGGCATGGAGGCCTGCGGCTCGGCACATCATTGGGCCCGCGAACTTATCGCGATGGGGCATACGGTGGTGCTGATACCGCCGGCTTACATCAAGCCCTATGTCAAGCGCGGCAAGAACGATGCGGTTCATGCGGCAGCGATCTGCGAGGCGATGGCGCGCCCGGAGATGCGCTTTGTACCGGTCAAAAGTGCCGATGATCAAGCCGTGCTGATGCTGCACAAGAGCCGCGAACTGTTGATCAAGCAACGCACCATGAGTGTTAACGCACTGCGCGGGCATCTTGCCGAGTTCGGTCTGGTCGTCGCCAAAGGCATTGGCCGGGTCGATGAACTGTTGGCTCTGGCGCAGGCAGATGCGCGGCTTCCGCAGATCGCCAAGGCGATGGTAACGGAGCTGGCTCGGCATCTTGAGGGGCTCGACCAGTCGATCGATGCCATCGACGACGATATCGCCAAGGCGCATAAGAAAAATCAGAAAAGCTGCCTGATCGATGAGGTACCCGGCATCGGCACGCTGATCGCCTCGGTGGTGGCCGCCAGCGTTCCCGATCCGAGCGTGTTCAGATCGGGGCGAGACTTTGCGGCCTGGCTTGGGCTGACCCCCAAGCAACATTCCAGTGGCGGCAAGGAGAAGCTCGGGGCCATTACCAAGCAGGGCAACCGCTACATACGCAAGATGCTCGTCGTGGGGGCGACCTCGGTGTTGCGCGTGGTTGGCAAGCGCAAGGGCGCTCTCGCCGACTGGATCAACGCGCTGCGGGCCCGAAAGCCCGAACGGCTCGCGGCCGTGGCACTGGCCAACAAGCTGGCCAGGATCTGCTGGGCGATCATGACAACCGGAGAAAGCTTCCGCACCGAGACGTACGTCAAGGCATAAGTCCAGTCCCCGCCGCCTTAAGGGGCATCCAAGGAGGAGTTCGCCGGTTCGAGTTTGGCAAGCGCTAAGATGTGATGAACGAAACGGTCACCCGCCGAAAGCCAGGGACACCCCGCCACACGTCACGAGCTTCAAGCTCGCCGCAATGATCGGGACCACGGTAATCGGATATCATCAGGGCCAGCGGTCATAACCCCGCACCAAAAGGCCGGTACATATGACCGCTAGCAGTACCAATCGTTCGCAACGTCAAAAAGAGCTTGCCAATAGGGGCCGTCCACATATGAGCGGCAAGGAGAAGCTCGGGGCCATTACCAAGCAGGGCAACCGCTACATACGCAAGATGCTCGTCGTGGGGGCGACCTCGGTGTTGCGCGTGGTTGGCAAGCGCAAGGGCGCTCTCGCCGACTGGATCAACGCGCTGCGGGCCCGAAAGCCCGAACGGCTCGCGGCCGTGGCACTGGCCAACAAGCTGGCCAGGATCTGCTGGGCGATCATGACAACCGGAGAAAGCTTCCGCACCGAGACGTACGTCAAGGCATGAGTCCAGTCCCCGCCGCCTTAAGGGGCATCCAAGGAGGAGTTCGCCGGTTCGAGTTTGGCAAGCGCTAAGATGTGATGAACGAAACGGTCACCCGCCGAAAGCCAGGGACACCCCGCCACACGTCACGAGCTTCAAGCTCGCCGCAATGATCGGGACCACGGTAATCGGATATCATCAGGGCCAGCGGTCATAACCCCGCACCAAAAGGCCGGACATATGACCGCAGCAGACCAATCGTTCGCAACGTCAAAAAGAGCTTGCCAATAGGGGCCGTCCACATATGACGGCGGAGGCAACTACACACACCAAAACTTCCCGCGGCGCCAGGCGCCCGAGGATTTGCATTTCGTTTTGCCCCCGAAAATTCAGAGGGCGCAGGGAAAGCCGGGTGCCCTCAAGCACCCGCGATCGTGCGCACAAAATGCACACGGGTGATCGCAAGGTGCGCCGGAACACCCGGCCTTCCCTGCGCAATGGTTTTACGGCTTATAACGCGCTCTCCCTGGAGACGAATTCCTCTTGCCTCCATCGCTGACGAATTGACGATTCGCTGACACCCGGTCGGGCCCAACAAATCTCCATCAGCTTGGCACCAGCCACGGGTGCCAGAACCACACGCCTTTGCCGTACGCGGCTTCCTCTGCCAAAACCCTTCGACCGGCTCATGTGCTGCCGATCGAAATCCTGGCGAAGGCGTTTAAGCGCCGGTCGTCTGCGCGCTGGCCGGTCGCTCACGAGCCGAAGCCCGCCCTGCGACCCCTTGCGCGCCCGACGCTGCCGCGTCCATCGCATCCCGCGCCCAACGTCCGTGACGATCGCGATACGCCCCTCCTGGTGGGTGCGGGATGCGCGGAGTTGTAGGGGTGATTTGGGGCAATCGCGAAGCGGAATATTTTTGGCGCCAACACTGGACCAAGCCATGCCTGATTTGCCTGGCAAGCGACCCAACCGGTAGTAGCTTCCAGCAGCGTGATCTCCATCACGGCATAACGCTTCACGGTTTTTCATTCTCCCGCGCATCACCGTCCCGCCAAGGACGCCAAGCGCAGGAGACGCCGCCATGAACGCGATCGACGCCCCAAAATCATCCGTGCAGAATTGCCTCGAAGGTTTTGCGCTGACCGCCATCCTGCAGGGTTTTCCGACGTTCGCCGCCGCAACCTTGCTGCTGAAACTCGCCCGCCATGAGATCGCCGGCGGCCCGGTGCTGCTCGTCGTGCTGGCCTCGGTGCTCCATGGCGTGTTCACGCCCTGGCTCGCGCCGAAATTTCCAAGATTCTTCCGGCATGGTTACGAGCCGCTGTTCTTCGACGCCGGCCTGTCGCTCGCCGAGAAGATCGCGAAGTGGCGCGAGCGGCCGACCACGTCGGTGCAACTGGTGACGAGCGAACTGATGCTGGCGCTGCTGGCGGTGGCGGTGGTGGGTATGAATTGATCTGACGGGCGTTCGTTTCAGCCGCTGCCCTTCCGAAATGGCGAAGCGGTGCTAGCTACGCCGCGCGGCAATGGGCCGCGTTTCGAACAACGGAGGAGTGTCATGCGCAATTATCGCGATCTTGAAAACCTCCCCAGCTTTCTGCATCACGCGTAAGCGGCGGAAGTCCTTCCCCTCGGAAACCCAGGTCAAGCGTGGATGGCGTGTCGTTCATGGCGATGTCGAGCTGACCGAAAAGCTCGGCCGTAACGATCTTTGTCCATGCGGCTCAGGACGCAGGTTTCAAAGCCTGCAGCATGAAGTCCGGCGCCTACGACGGGTCGAACCGGGATTATTACTTTCAGGGAGTAGTTGCCAGTCCCGACACGTGAACTAACCCACAGTCGTTCCGGGGCGCCGCGAAAGCTGCGTGCCCGAATTCATCAGCGTGCAGGGCCTACCATTGACAAAACGGCATCTGTAGCGTATGCGCTACAGATGCCGACGATCAAGAGAACGGATGAATTCTCGGAATGGCTCAGGGACCTGCGAGACATTCGAGCCCGGGCAAAGGTGCTGGCCAGGATCGATCGTCTCAGCCTTGGTAATCCCGGCGACGTTGCCCCGGTTGGCGACGGGATTAGCGAGATGAGGATACATTACGGAGCGGGGTATAGGGTTTACTACGTACAGCGCGGTGAGGAGATCGTCGTTCTGCTTTGTGGCGGAGACAAGAGTTCACAGGTTTCAGATATCAGAGCGGCCAAGAAGTTGGCGGGTGAGTTGGAGAACTGAGATGGCCAAAGTAAAACCCTTCGATGCCGCCGAATATCTCGACAGTCCCGAGATGATCGCCGCTTACATCAACGAAGCTCTCGAATCCGAAGACACATCTGCCATCGCTGTTGCGATCGGCACGGTTGCCCGCGCTCGTGGCATGAGCGCGGTGGCGGAAAAAGCCGGACTCTCGCGCGAGAATCTTTATCGGGCGCTGGGTGGAGAAGCGAAGCCGGAATTCGCCACGGTCATTAAGGTGCTTCACGCGCTCGGCATCGATTTGGTTGCCCAACCTCAGGGATCGAAGGCGGCATAGGAAGAGCACCTCAACGCTGTTTCTGGAATGACCAAGTTTCCAATGTCGTCATCCCATCCTTAACTTTGGCCTCACCAGCTCAAATCCCAAGCGCGCTCTGGTAGGCGAACAGCGCCGGTGCGCCGCCGGTGTGCAGGAAGATGACGTCCTCGTCGCTGCGCCAGCGCCCCTGGCGGATCAGGGCGATCAGGCCGGCGAGGCCCTTGCCCGAATAGACGGGATCGAGTGGAAGGGCTTCGAGCCGGCCGGCAAGGCGGATCGCTTCGATGGTGGCTTCGTGCGGGACGCCGTAGGCGGGGCCCGCATGGCCCGCGACGACTTCCACGCTTGCTTCGTCGAACGGAATATCGAGCAGGTCGGACGCTTCGCGCGCGAACGCCACGACATCGGCGCGCACCCGCGCGGGCTCGGCGTCGATATCGATTCCCGACGATCGCCGTGTCTCGGCATGGCCACGGCGGCGCCGGCGACGAGACCGGCCTGCGTGCCGGCGCTTCCGGTGCAGTGCACGATCGCGGCTGGCGCAAAACCCAATTGCGAGGCCTGCGGTTCGATCTCGGCAATCGTCGTGGCATAGGCGACGGCGCCGAGCGCATTGGAGACGCCGTATGGCACGAAGTATGGCCTGTGGCCCTTCGCCTGGAGATCGTCGACGAGCGCGCGAATGGCGGCGTTGCGGTCGCCGGTCCATGGCACGTCGTGGAGCTGCGCGCCGAACAGCCGGTTGAGAAACGCGTTGCCGGACATCTTGTATTCCGGCGTCGGCGGTTCGAGCCGGCCGTGGTAGACCGCAAGATGGCAGGCGAGGCCGAGCTTTGCCGCCGCCGCCGCGACCTGCCGCTGGCTGTTCGATTGCACCACGCCGCCCGAGACGATCGTATCGGCGCCGCTGGAAACGGCTTCGTGCAGGACGTAGTCGAGCTTGCGCAACTTGTTGCCGCCAAAACCGAGCCCGGTGGCATCCTCGCGCTTGACCCACAGCCGCGGTCCGCCGAGATGCGCCGTCAGCCGCTGCATCGGCTCGAGCGGGGTCGGCAGAGTGGCTAACCCTAAGCGAGGAAAGACGGCGAGTTGGTCGGATAACGGCCTGCGATTGGTTTGCATCGTTCTGTCCGTTTGACCTCACAAGCGATATTCCGACGGTCGCTATTATAGCCCCGTTCCCGTTGCCTTGCGTCGAGGTCCGGAATATCGCAATTCGAGGCCAGCCCCTATCAATGCACTCGGTTGACCTGATACAATGGGCCCGCTCAGGGGTTGACATGCAACGGCCGGGAATTTCTTAGCGTCTTTGGTGCTGCGGCTGTCGCGTGGCCGCACGCCCGCACGCACAAGAGGGCCTAGAATGAAGAAGATATTTGCTGCCTTTGTCGCGGTCGCAACGATTGCCGGTTCGCTCGCCCCGACGCCCGCAAGCTCACAGCGTGGCGTCGCCGCTCCGGGCCGCTATTATGAACCCGCCCCTTACGGAGCAGGTCGCGGGCCATACGACGATTTTGGCAGTTGCGAATGGGTGACACAGCGTTTCTGGGACGGCCATGCCTGGCGGGTCCGCCGGGTGCGGGTCTGCGGCTGATCCGCGATTGCGGCAACCATCGACGTCGAGCGGAGGCCGTCGAGACCGCGACGCGCACAGCCAAGACTGCAATAATCTTGACTTTTTTGCATAGCCGGCACTTCTTTTGCGATCGTGCTTTATCGTTGATTGGCTACGGGAGTGGTTTGCCCCGGGAGGCTAAAATGAAGCGATCAATCGCGTTGTCGGCGTTGCTAATGGTCGGGTTCTTCGCCGGAAGCTCTGAAAGGGTGAGTGCCGTAGTTTACTGCCGATACGCTGGCTATCCCGCCGGTTGCGCCGTACGGCCCGGCATCGTAGTCGCGCCAACCCATGATGCTCGCAGAATCCCACCAGCAATTGATGCTCGTTCGAGCGGCATTATACGGCAGGACTTGTTCGATCGGAACAACCCGAACAACCTGCGATCGGATTGGCCCAGCCCACCTGGTCAACCGGCTAGCTTCTGAAAATTAGCGCTGCGGCACGGCGACGACGTCGCTTTGGGAGAGAAGCGGACATCGACTTCGGTGGGGTGGCGCGACCGGATTGATGGGCGCAGGTGCTGCAAAGCAGCAGCTTACCGCTTCTTCCATCCGCCGCGATGCCCCGGCGCGCCGCCGCTCGAGCGCGGGGCGGGGCCGAACTCGGGGCCGGATTGGCGGGAGTCGGTGGGCTGGAAGATTTTGGTGCCGCCGGGGAGTTCGGGCTTGCGTGGTTTGGCGCCGCTCGGGCGGAACGGGAGAGATTCCGGGCCGTGCATTTCGTCGAGGTGGGGTTTGTGGACTTTAGAGGTGGCACTGCCTTGTGGAGAGAGCCCCTCGCCCCGACCCTCTCCCCGTGAGGGACGGGGAGAGGGAGAGGAGGGAGCGCCGCTGCGGCTGGATTTGAGGGCTGACTGCACACCCTTCTTCTTCATCGCACTGACGGGGAGGTTCGCTGCCTCGCCATACTTCTTCATCCCCGCATAGGCGCCGGCTTTGCCTTGCACGGCGCGTTGTTTTGCCGTGGGATCGTCGACGACCGCCATCTCCGTCGCGCGGAGGCGTTTGACTTCGTCGCGGAGTCTGGCGGCTTCCTCGAAATTCAGGTCGGCGGCGGCTTCGCGCATTCTGGTTTCGAGGTCGGAGAGAACCGCCTCGAAATTGTGGCCGATGGAGATGACGTCGTCGGCCATGCCGCCGTCGCCGATCTCGACCAGCACGTGGTCGCGCTCGTAGACGGAGTTCATGATATCGCCGATCGATTTCTTGATGCTCTCCGGCGTGATGCCGTGCGCGGTGTTGTATTCGACCTGCTTCTCGCGGCGGCGGTCGGTTTCGGCGATGGCGCGCTCCATCGAGCCGGTCATCTGGTCGGCGTAGAGGATCACCTTGCCGTCGACGTTGCGCGCGGCGCGGCCGATGGTCTGGATCAGCGAGGTCTCGCTGCGCAGAAAACCTTCCTTGTCGGCGTCGAGGATCGCGACCAGCGCGCATTCGGGAATGTCGAGGCCCTCGCGCAACAAATTGATGCCGACCAGCGCGTCGAATGCGCCCAAGCGAAGATCGCGGATGATTTCGATGCGCTCGATGGTGTCGATATCAGAGTGCATGTAGCGCACGCGAATGCCCTGCTCGTGCAGATATTCCGTGAGGTCTTCCGCCATGCGCTTGGTCAGCACCGTGACCAGCGAGCGGTAGCCTGCTTGCGCCGTGGCGCGGACTTCGCCGACGAGATCGTCCACTTGGGTACGCGCGGGACGAATGTCGACCGGCGGATCGATCAGTCCGGTCGGACGGATCACCTGCTCGACGAACACGCCGCCGCTCTCGTTCAATTCCCAGCCGCTCGGCGTCGCCGACACCGCGACGCTCTGCGGGCGCATCATGTCCCATTCCTCGAACCGCAGCGGACGGTTGTCCATGCAGGAGGGCAGGCGGAAACCGTATTCGGCGAGCGTCGCCTTGCGGCGGAAGTCGCCGCGGAACATGCCGCCGATCTGGGGCACGGTGACGTGGCTTTCGTCGGCGAACACCAGCGCGTTGTCGGGCACGTATTCGAACAGCGTCGGCGGCGGCTCGCCGGGGCGGCGGCCCGTCAGGTAGCGCGAATAGTTCTCGATGCCGGCGCAGCTTCCGGTCGCCTCCATCATTTCGAGATCGAAGGTGGTGCGCTGCTCCAGCCGCTGCGCTTCCAGCAGGCGGCCCTGGTTGTTGAGTTCGTCGAGCCGCAGTTTCAGCTCAGACTTGATCGACTTGATCGCCTGCACCAGCGTCGGCCGCGGCGTCACATAGTGCGAGTTGGCGTAGATCTTGATGAATTCGAGATCGTCCTGCTTGTGGCCGGTGAGCGGATCGAATTCCTCGATGTTCTCCACGGTGTCGCCGAACAGGTTCACGCGCCAGGCGCGGTCTTCATAGTGCGCCGGGAAGATGTCGATGACGTCGCCGCGAACCCGGAAGGTGCCGCGGGTAAAGTCGGCCTGGGTGCGCTTGTATTGCAGCGCCACGAGGTCGGCGATCAACTGCCGCTGGTCGATGCGCTCGCCCTTCTTCAGCGCAAAGGTCATCGCGGTATAGGTCTCGACCGAACCGATACCGTAGATGCAGGACACGGACGCGACGATGATGACGTCGTCGCGCTCCAGCAGCGCGCGCGTCGCCGAGTGGCGCATGCGGTCGATCTGCTCGTTGATCGACGAGTCTTTTTCGATGTAGGTGTCGGTGCGCGGGACGTAGGCTTCCGGCTGGTAGTAGTCGTAGTAACTGACGAAATACTCCACCGCGTTGTCGGGGAAAAAACTCTTGAACTCGCCATAGAGCTGGGCGGCCAGCGTCTTGTTCGGCGCCAGGATGATGGCGGGGCGCTGCGTCGCCTCGATCACCTTGGCCATGGTGTAGGTCTTGCCCGAGCCGGTGACGCCGAGCAGCACCTGGGTGCGGTCGTTGCGGTTGATGCCTTCGACCAGTTCGGCGATCGCGGTCGGCTGGTCGCCCTTCGGCTCGTATTCGGACTTGATCTCGAAGCGCACGCCGCCTTCGGATTTTTCCGGGCGCGGCGGCCGGTGCGGCGTCCAGACTTTCACCTGGCCGTCGTCGCCCTTGAATTCCGGGCGGCCGTCGCGGATCAGGTTCTCCAGCGCATCAGCCGTGGCCTTGACGCCGAGCGCTTCCATCTTGTTGCGCGGCGGGCGGGCCAGGGCCTCGTCGTCGTCTTCCGCGGTGGGCAGGCCGAGTTGCCGCGCAATTTCGGGGTCGAGCGTGGGAATGGTGGCCGAGGTGCCGTAATTGGCTTGCGGGGCTTCTTCGAGGCCTTGGCTGGCATCGCGTTTTGCGACGTCATCGCTCGTTCCCCTGGTCGATGCCCGCGCGCGATGCGCCGCCGCTTCGCCGCCGGCGCGGCGGTCCCATGAATTGTCCGGCGGCGGCTGCAGGCCGGTGCCCGAGCCCATGCCGGCATCGCCGCGGTTGATCGCGGGATTGAGCAGTTCGGCGAGCGCCGGAGCGATCGGCTGCACGTCAGGCCGCGACGCCTTGGAACTTGGCGCCTTGGATTTCGGGGTTTTGGATTTTTTTGGAACTTCGGGAGTCTTCGCCATGACGGCAATATGGGACTGAGGCAGGCCGCTGAAAAGGCCGAAATCGTCAACCCATCCTGTCGATCCGCGGCAAATGCGGCGACGCCGGAACTGCTGCCAACCGCTGACATCAGCGGTGCACAAGCAGGCGAGCGGCGTTGACCGCGAAAAACAGCCTGTGATTGAATGTCGACGGGGTAGATCGAGGGGGGAAGTCATGCAGCTCATTGAAGCCGCGCTGGCCTTCGCGATCACGATGCTCGCGCTGTCGCTGGTGGTCTCGTCATTCGTCGAAATCATTCACCGCATCTTCTCGATGCGCGAAGAAGGGCTGAAACACGTACTCCGGCAGATGTTCGACCGGGTGCTGGCGAAACACGTTGTCGAACCATCTTTGCAAAAGCTCAGGGACGGCAATCTCGCGGAGGCTGACAGGAAAGCCGCTGAAGCGGTTATCATTGCCGCACGTGACGACTTTGTCGCACAGATGAGCGCCAACCGCGCGCCGATGGGAGCTGCTCCGAGAGCGACGCCGACAACTCGGACTGAAACTATCGGTAGCGCAAGAGGCTGGGTTGATCGTTTGAAGAGCGCGCTGGTTCATTTCTGGAAGAACTCGGTTCATCTTTGGAACGGCCGCGCCCTCGCCGCGATGACGCCGGCCGAGTTCATGGAACGGCTGGGCAGCATGGAAATGGGGCATGCGATCGCCAAGGCGAATATCGACGCCAGGAAGGCTGCCGAAGAGGCCGGCGCCACGGCGGCGGAAGCGGCCCATGTCGTGCTCAAGGATGTCGCGCAAAAGTTCGAGGCGTTCGGCAAGGAAGCCAGCGTCTATTTCGAGGGCCGCGCCCGGTTGCTTTCCGTGGTAGTGGCGATAGCGCTGGCCTTCCTGGCCCATGTCGATGCGGTCGATCTGTTCAAGACCTATCTGCGCGATCCGAACGCGCGCGCCAAGGTGATCGAGCAATCCGACGGCGGTGACGGCGCAGTACAAGGCGGCGCCATGGAAGCGCTGAGCGGCATCAGGACGAATCCCCTGCAGCGGCAATCGATCCGAACGCGACGTCGGAGAGATGGAGGCGGCAAAGAACAAGAAGGCGCAGATGCGAAGACGCTGGATCAACGAATCGAGCCTTGAGAAAGATGCGCTTGAGACGTCGGCAAGGCAAATACAACGATCAAGCAATTCGCCGATCTTGGCGTTCCGCTCGGCTGGAGCCCTGATCGCATCAAACGGCGAAGATGCCGTTTCCGCTGGTCGTGGACCTGCTAAGGATCCCGAAGCAAGGACCGTGGGGCGAAGGTCTGCGAGGCTCAGCTGTGGAAGGATTGCAGACAAGAGGCCAGATGGCAAAAAACGCAATATTGGTTGCAGCTGCCGACCGCGCCGAGCGTCTGGCTCTACCTTTTCCTCGGCGGCCTGCTGATCGGGCTTGGCGCGCCGTTCTGGTATGACGCCGTCACCGGCCTGATCAACATCAGCAACGCGGCGCGCGGGACGACGTCTGCCGACGCGGAGAGCCGCGCAGCCGTCGTCGCCGCGGGGGCCGGCACGGCACAGCCGGTGACGGCGGTGGATGCCTTCAGGGTGTCGCACGCGGCGCATCCGGCAAAGGTAAAGGACGATAATCGGAACGCCACGCCGCCGTGATCGCGGCGGTGCCGCGCCTTACGCGGTCAGCGGGGCGGTCGAGGGATTGACGATATCGAGATGGATCCCGCCGCAACGGGTGCATCGCATGGTCCAGTATTCGGCGCCGGCGCGGCCGGGGATGATGCGCATCACCGCGAGCGAGGCGCTGCAATCCGGACAGTTCGCGAGTGTCGGCGTGGCCTGCAGGGTCTGTTCGGGAAGGGACAGGGAGATTCGGCCGGCCCGCGCGCGGCCGGCAGTTGCGTCGTTGGCGCTTACCGATTCGCAAACCGCGGCTTGAAACGGTCGATATGGGCTTTCGCGTCCGCAATCGCCGCTTCCGGATCCGACCATGCGAAACCGACTTCGAGCGTCGGAAACGCCATCCCATCGATCACCACCGGCTCCTGGTCGGCCCGTTGAATCCTGGCGTGCCATAGCCCTCTCCCTGCTTCGAACGACTGAATTTCAAAGCCGCCATAGATCATGGCGCGTCCCCCGGAATTGTCCATGAGGCGAGAACAGCATGGCTCCGGCAGAGGCAAATTGTGAACGGGTTCACATGTTCGGTGATTTTTGGGAGGAGGAAACCGTCATCGCCCGCCTGCGACCACCTTGGAACTCAACCCCGCGCCAAAATATGATCGGCAAGCACCACGGCGTCGTCGCCGACGCCCGACAGGAACGAGGAGTTCATTTTCGACAGCCATTGCAGGCCGAGGAAATACAGGCCCGGCACCGCCGAGATGCCGTAGCGATGGACCGCTTCGCCGCGCGCGTCCAGCACGGGGAGATCGATCCAGCCGAAATCGACGCCGTAGCCGGTGGCCCAGATCACCGCGGAGATGCCTTCCGCGGCGAGGTCGAGATGCGTGAGTGGCGCGGTGACGCAAGACGGGTCGGCGAACGTCGCGCGGGCATCGGGGTCTTCGGGCAGTTCCATGCGGCGCCGTTTCACATACGCGTCCACCGTATCGAGGAAGGTGGTGTAGACGAGATCGCCATTGGCCATGCTTTCGGCAAGGTCCGGCGCAATGTCGAGTACGCCGCCATGCGCCGCCTCGATGCGCCCCACCAGGACCATGCCGTCGGCGGCGAAGTTGCGGAAATCGATGGTGCGGCCGCCATAGGCGCCCGAAATGACAGGGCCCAGGCGCGCGGGCCCACGCTCCTCCGGAGAGACCTGATCGAGGCGCATCTCGGCGAGCCACCAGATCAGGTCGCGGCCGCGGTAGCGCCGCGGCAGGCGGCGGTGCCGTCCGACCGAGAGGTAGACGCGGCGGCCGGCCTGCAACAATTCCTCGGCGATCTGCGCGCCCGACGCGCCGGCGCCGGCCACCAGCACCGCGCCCGGCGGAAGCTGTCCGGGATTCCTGTAGTCAGCGGCATGGACCTGGAACACGGGATGATCGCGCAGCAGGTCCGGGACGAGATGGCGCTGATAGGGACCGGTGGCGATCACGACATTATCCGCCGCGATCGTGCCGCCGGTGGTTTCGGCGATGAAACCCCCGCCGTCACGCTGCGACAGCCGCGTCACCGCGACGCCGCAGCGGATCGGGGGGCTGACGAATTTTGCATAGGCGTCGATGAATTTGATGATGTCGTCGTTGTCTGCAAAGCCATCCGGATCGCTGTGCGGAAACGGAAAGTCCGGCAGCCGCACCGACCAGTTCGGAAACTGGAATTTCAGCCCGTCCCAGCGTTCGCTGCGCCAGCGTTCGGCGATCCGGTGGCGCTCCAGCACGAGGTGCGAAAGCCCGCGCTCTTTCAGCCGGTGGCTCATCACGAGGCCGGCCTGGCCGCCGCCGATCACCAGCGTTTCGATCTTTTCATCCGGCATGTCTTTGGCCCCTGCGGCGTGTGGCGGGCTCCGCCGCGGCGCGGACAATCCAGCGCCGGAACGCAGCGAAATCGCGCTGGGCGGTGCTGAAACCGCGATACACCAGATACCAGCGCATGCCTTTCGGCACGCTTAACGCAAACGGCGCGACCAGCCGGCCGGCGGCCAGGTCGTCGTCGATATAGGGGCGGATGCCCATGGCGATGCCAAGGCCGTCGACGGCGGCCTGCAGCGCCTGGCCGTATTGGGCGAATTCCGGCCCGCGGGCAATGATGCGCGGGACGCCGGCCGCCTCTAGCCATGACGGCCAATCGTCGGGCGAATGTGCAACGCGAAGCAGCGTCGGTCCCTTCAGGTCGGTGGGGCGTTTGAGTGCGCCCGCCAGGCGCGGCGCGCATACCGGCAGCAAATCGGCGGCGAATAATGGCTCGGCGATCAGGCCGGGCCATTCGCCGTCGCCGAGCTTGATGCCGCAGCTCCAGTCCTCGCCGAACGGCACCGCGACGCCGCCGGTGGTGATGCGGACGTCGATATCGGGCTCTGATTTCTGGAAATCCGCCAGCCGCGGGATCAGCCATTTCATCGCAAAGGTGGGCCCGACGCCGATGGTCAGCACGCGCACGCTGGAGGGGGCGGTGACCTGCGCGGTCAGGCTCGCCAGCGCGTCGAAGATCGGCGTCAGCCCGCTCTGGTAGGCGCGGCCGGCCGCCGTGGTGGCGAGGCGGTTGGCCTTGCGCTCGAACAGCGCTACCCCCAGCCGCTCTTCCAGCAGGTGCACCATCCGGCTGACCGCGGCGGCGGATACGTTGAGCTCGGCGCCGGCGGCGGCAAAGCTGCCGGTCCTGGCCGCAGCCTCGAACGCCTTGATACCGTTGAGAAAGAGCAGCCGCCGCACATAACCCTCAGGAAAACTGATGCCAGGGCAAGATAACTCAGTTTGCCTGCGTGTCACAAGCTGAGGCACAAGAATAGCTGTGGGAGCTTTGGTTGAATTGGTGCCGCGCGCTCTCAACCTCGTCGCGCTCTTGTCCACGCCGGCACTTCAACCTGAGCCTCGCCGATATAGGAGACTTCTCTTGACGCCCCTGATGATCGCAGCCCTCGGTGTGTTGATGGTCGGGACCGCGTTCCTGTCGGGCCTGTTCGGCATGGCCGGCGGGATGATCCTGATCGGCGTGCTGTTGATGCTGATGCCGCTGCCGACCGCGATGGTGCTGCATGCGATCACGCAGATGGCCTCGAACGGCTGGCGCGCCTTTCTGTGGCGGGCGCATATCCGCTGGCGACCGGTGTGCGTCTATCTGATCGGCTGCGCGCTCGCGCTCGGCGCCTGGTCGATCGTCCGCTACGTGCCGGACAAGCCGATGGCATTGCTCTTGCTCGGGGCGACGCCGTTCATGGCGCGGCTGATGCCGAAGAACCTCAAGCCCAATCCTGACAGCATCGCGCAGGGTTCGTTCTACGGCTTCATCTGCATGGGACTGATGCTGATGACCGGCGTCTCCGGCCCGCTGATGGATACGTTCTTTCTCGGCGGCAATTTCGGCCGCCGCGAGGTGGTCGCCACCAAGGCCACCTGCCAGGTCGCCAGCCATCTCACAAAGCTGATCTATTTCGGCGGCATCGTCGACCAGGCGGCGACGCTCGATCCGGCGCTGGCGGCGGTTGCGATTGCCGCCTCGATGCTCGGCACCACGCTGGCGCGGCGCATCCTGGAAGCGATGAGCGACGCACAGTTCCGCACCTGGGCGAACCGGCTGATCACGACGGTCGCGGGCTACTACATCCTCTACGGCGGCTGGCTGTTGTTCACGCGCACCAGCGCGATGGCGTTTTGAATTTGACCGCTTCTGGGCGGAGGCAATGATGACCGAGACCACGGACGCACTGGTGCTCGACCTCGTCGAATGGATCGGCCGCGAGCCGCGCCTCTATTCCGAGGTGATCGAGACGTGGCGCACCTCATGCCCGCGCCTGACCATCTGGGAGGACGCGGTCGATCGCGGCTATGTCGCGCGCCAGCCGACGGCTGGGCAGGGCGTATGCGTCGCGATCACCGAAAGCGGCGCCAACTTCCTGCGCGCGCACGGCCGCGGCGCCTGAGGCGCTATCACATTCACGCGCGCGGGGCCGGCGCCAATTGACTTGCGCCTGCGATCCGCTCAAATTCATGCAGTCGCATCTTTCTTGCGAAAACAACAATCTAGCGCATGGCAGGACCGCCCCATGATCGACCTTCACTACTGGACCACGCCGAACGGCCACAAGATCACGATGTTCCTCGAGGAGACCGGGCTTCCCTACAAGATCTTTCCGGTCAACATCGGCAAGGGCGAACAGTTCAAGCCGGAGTTTCTGGCGATCGCGCCCAACAACCGCATTCCGGCGATGGTCGATCGCGAACCGAAGGGCGGCGGCAAGCCGATCTCGATCTTCGAGTTGGGTGCGATGCTGCTGTATCTCGCCGAGAAGACCGGAAAGTTCCTCCCCTCCGATCTCTACGGCCGTTACGACACGATCCAGTGGACGTTCTGGCAGATGGGTGGGCTCGGCCCGATGGCCGGCCAGAACCATCACTTCAGGAATTACGCGGTTGAAAAAATCAAATACGCGATCGACCGCTACGTTAACGAGACCAACCGTCTCTACGGCGTGCTCAACAAGCGCCTCGCCGATCGCGAATTCATCGCCGGTGACTATTCGATCGCCGACATGGCGAGCTATCCCTGGGTCGTGCCGTACAAGAACCAGGAGCAGAACATCGACGATTTCCCGCATCTGAAGCGCTGGCTGGAAACCATCCGTGCCCGGCCCGCGACGGAGCGCGCCTATGCCAAGGCGAAAGAGGTCAATCCGAATTTCGGCCAGCCCGTCAACCGCACCGAGGAGGAACGCAGGATCCTGTTCGGCCAGACCGCCGCGGTGGTGCGGTAGGGCAGGATCGCGCGGCGAACGCACCATGGAGACGTAGCCTTGGCCTGCGTGTCCATCTTCCCGACGCGATAGACTGGGGATTTCACCTTTATCCCCGGATATCTATCCCAAAGACGCATAGGCAATATCTGCGAATCGCGGCGAGAATTGCCGGATGACGCCCAACTTTTGCCGGGCCCGGGCGTTGTGAGATTGCAGGACTCATTCTTTCGGAGACGATTGTGGACACCACACTGAAGTTGAAGCCACGTCCAACCAATGTGGCGCTGATCGCCTGGCAGTTTAGCGGACAGCCACTGCACGAATGGCCGAGCTGGGTCCAATCCAGTTGCTCGCTGCAGCGAAGCGAGGACGGGCACCTCGAACTTCGCCATGAAAGGCGAAGCGGGACACAGATCGTCTATCTGGGCGAATGGCTGGTGCGCGATCTCGATGGCGGCGTGTGCTTCTACACCGACGCAGAGATTCGCAAAGAGTTCGACATCGCACCTAGTCAGTGAAGCTGCTCACACAAATCGAAAAATAAACCGCTGGCACCGCGCTCCGATCGGCAACAATCTGGGGATGGGTTTTACTGACTGAACCCTTTTGAGGGGTATCGATCGGATTTTCCTGAACCTTTAATAACCTGACATTGAGACACACCGGTACCCCTCTTCTCCCAACATCCGATTGGAGGAAGTGATGGCAACACAAGTGAATGTCCAGCCTGGTCACGGTAAGGGTGGCCGCCAACCGACCCGACAATTTCTGGATTCGCTTTCCGGGCACGACGATCCCGGAATGTTCGGGCGAATGTTTCCGAACCTCGAACCGCTCGCCGTTGACGACGCTGCGCTGCAGGAACTTGCCGACGCGATGAAGGACGCCAGCCCGGACGACACCACCGGCAACAACACCAAGATTCCCGCGGGCTTTACCTATCTCGGACAATTCGTCGACCACGACATCACGCTGGATCTGACTTCCTTCGGCGACAAGGAAGCCGATCCGACCGCGGTCGAGAATTTCCGCACGCCGGCGCTGGATCTCGACAATGTCTACGGCCTCGGTCCGGACGGCAGCCGGCAGCTCTACGCGCGCAATCCCGGCGAGGCCAACGGCAAGACGCCCGGCCCGAAACTTCTGATCGGCAAGACCATCAGCGTGCCGTTCGGCGGTATGACGAGCACGCCTCGCAATGATCTCCCGCGCAGCGCTGAAGGCTTCGCGCTGATCGGCGATCATCGCAATGACGAAAATCTTGTCGTCGCGCAGACGCATCTGGCGATGCTCAAGTTTCACAACAAGGTCTGCGATCAGCTCGCGGCGTCCGGCGTGCCGGCCGGCGAGATCTTCGCGCAGGCACGTCAGATCGTGACCTGGCATTACCAGTGGATGGTGCTGCATGATTTCGTGGAGCGCATCACCGAGAAGGGAATCGTCGCCAGGATCCTCGAGCAGGGACGCCGCTTCTACCGCTTCAAGAAGACGCCCTACATGCCGGTCGAATTCTCTGCGGCTGCATACCGGCTTGGTCACAGCATGGTGCGCGAGGTTTACAGCTACAATCGCATCTTTACGCCGGGCCAGCCCGTTCCGGCAACGCTCGATCTGCTGTTCAAGTTTACGGGGTTGTCGGGCGGGATTATAGGCGATCTGGCTCCCAATCCGGTACAGCCGCCGCTGCCGCTTCCGGTACTTTCCAGCAACTGGATCATCGATTGGCGCCGCTTCCATGAGGTGCTGGCCACCAACCCCCCGAATGTGCCGCTCAATCCGTCGCGCAAGCTGGATCCGTTCCTGATTCCACAATTGCACACGTTGCCGGGGGACGGCAGCAGCCTGCCGTTCCGCAATCTGAAGCGCGGCGTGATGCTTGGGCTGCCGTCGGGACAGGATGTTGCCAAGGCGATGAAGATCAAGAATCCGCTCACGCCGGCTGAGATCGCGAAAGGAACGGACGGCGCCGTGGCAAAGAAGCACGGCCTGCACGAGCACACGCCGCTCTGGTACTACATCCTGAAGGAGGCAGAGCAACGCGGCGGCAGCGAAAAACTGGGGCCGGTAGGCGCCACGATCGTGGCCGAAGTATTTGTCGGCCTCGTGCACGGCGACCAACAGTCATTCCTGTGGCTGAAGGGCAGGAACTGGAAGCCGACACTGCCCTCCAAGACGCCTGGCGATTTCACCATGGCCGACCTGCTGAGGTTCGTCGGCGACATCAGCCCGGTCGACGGCATCTCGACGGTCTAGGCGGTTTCGTCGCCGGCCATCGTTTGTGATGCTCAAAGGATGCGATTGCGCGGCGCAAAGCTGCGCAGTCGCAGAGACTTTCAAGATGCAGCTTCCTGCCGTCATGCCTGGGACGTCTGGCGCGAAGACGCGCTTCGCGATTTGGCCGGGGCATGACGCAGGCGGTGTTGTCACTTGCGCTCCTCGCAATGACGGCTAGTCTGGCGATCATTTTCGAACAGGTCGCCAATGTCGCTCAAACTCTACGAACTCATCGGCACCGATCCGTCCCGCCCGTTCAGTCCGTTCTGCTGGCGGACGCGGATGGCGCTGGCACACAAGGGGCTGTCGGCGGAAACCATCCCGTGGTGCTTCACCGAGAAGGGCGCGATCGCGCCGCATGGTTCGGAGAAAGTGCCGGTGCTGCTCGACGGCGATAGTGCCGTCGTCGATTCCTGGACGATTGCAAATTATCTCGAAGACACCTATCCGGACCGGCCGTCGCTGTTCGGCGGCGAGGGCGGCCGCGCCATGGGGCGGATGCTGAACTGGTGGGGCGACGGCGTGATCGGCGGCATGTTTCCGCTGATCATTGCCGACATCCCGCTCAATCTGAAGCCGGAGGACGCGGCCTATTTCCGCAAAAGCCGCGAGGCGCGGTTCGGCAGGCCCCTGGAAGAGATCATGGCCGGCCGCGACAAGGCGGTCGAAGGCTTTCGCAAGTCGCTTGATCCGCTGCGGCTGACATTGCGGACGCAGCCCTTCCTCGGCGGCGCTGCCGCGAACTACGCGGACTATATCGTGTTCGGCGCGTTCCAGTGGGCGCGGGTGGTGAGCCCGTTCAAGCTGCTGATCGAAGACGATCCGGTCTATGCCTGGCGCGAACGGCTGTTCGACGCGTTCGATGGGCTGGCGCGCAAATCGCCGAGCTATCACGGCTAGCACTCGATCCAGGCGGCGTCATGCGACAAGCCGGGCGGGGCACGATCACGGCTGCGGGCCGGACAAGTTCATTTCGCGCTCGGCGCGGAAAACATTGCTGTGCAGGTTTGCGATCCATTGCCGTCCGCTCGACGTGACATTGAGATAGCGTATCGCGGTCTGGATCTGCGGAGCGACGTTGTTCCAATAGAACTGCGGATATCTGTAAACAACGTCCGCCGGCGTCTGGTAGCCGAGCGTTTTGTTCATGCCGACTTCTTCAAATTCGTAGAACAGGGCATTCGCTTTTTTCAGGTAATTGGGGTCGCCGAGTTGCCCGATCAGGTCGGCGGCGCGCAGCAGCAGGCCCTCTTCTTCGTTCAGTTCGTCGTTTGACGATGAAGCAACATAGGGAAATCGCGTATACTCGATTGCCCTGGCGATCCGGCTCGCATCGACTTCTTCAAGAGAGTTCGAACCGCTCGAACACGAACAGTTTCGAACGGTCCACATGGTAGGGCGCCAGTGCGGCATCGGACGAACCGCGTGGCAGGCGAATGGTATGGCCGCCGAGATCAGCGACATAAGAGTCCCCGTCATCTCCCTGGACAATCCCGCGAACGTAACCGATGTCATGGGTTAGGCACGCCAGGATGAAATTGGTGTAGTCGGCCGGCGTCGTTGTCCGCAGCATTGTCCGGCCCATGAGGATGTCGTGGCCGGCGAGGGTCACGAGCAGGGTGTGTTCGATGTTGTGATACAGGGCGTCGCTGTTGCCGATGCATTCCAGTGTGAGCCTGGCTGCATAGGGGAGATATTCAGCCAGCCGGGCTTGGGAGGAGCCAAACCTGCTCCTGGTATCCGAAGCCAGAAACGACCCCAAGGCTTGCGCCACCAGTTCCGGGATTGTGATCATCTGAACACCGCGTCATTTGTGCGACGTTGGCGGTAGCACGATAGCACATCGCCGTTCTTTCCGGTGGCCTATGTCTGCTGGCGCCACCGGAAAGCGTAACCCTGCCTCTGCCTTCGCAGCTGCACTCGAAGCGCACGTTGATCGCCCGCGAGCCGGACGTGCATTGACAGGCCTCTATCCGGATACCTGACCAGGAGGCTTTGCCTTGCGCGCAGGAATGATGGTGTTTGGCGACAGGCAATGATTGCCGGACCGTCCGCCCTATCGCCGAGGCTGTAAATTAGTTCTATCCGATAACGATGTTAGCTTTGACTTAAAATGAAGGCGTAAGCTCATTCTCCTTGGTAGCCGTTAGGGGGAGGCGCGTCGTGACCGACCTTGAAGCCAAATTGGAGCGGTTTGAAACTCTCGCCGCCGAATGCGATTTGATTGGCAAGTTGACGGATGATAGGACGAAGCGCGAGCTGTACCTGCGCCTCGCCTTTCATTACCGCGAACTGGCGGACGACCTGCGGACGGTCATCGCGACCAAAGACGCCGCCTAGCGCGCAGGAAGGAACTGCAGCAGAATATTACGGCTGGCGTCAGCGGCCGCGAAAGCCCGGCGGCCGGCGCTCGATCCACGCATTGATGCCTTCGCTGAGATCGGCTGATGGCACCAGCGCGGCGAACTGCTCGCTGGGTTCCGCCGAAGGTCGGCGGCATGCCGAGATTGATTTCCGGCTTGGCGAAACGTGCGCGCTCGCTTGCTGTCGAGCTACAAGGAGCGGCGTCCAAACCCGGCGCGATCGCGCAGCACTTCGAGCACGGCGCCGAGGTCAGGCACAACAGCCGCGCATCGCGCCCACGAATCTTCCGTCGGCGTCACCATGTCGGGCACCATGATGGTGATGGCGCCGGCGGCGTGGGCGGCGGTCACACCGTGATTGGAATCCTCCACCGCCACGCAAACTTCCGGCTTCAGGCCGAACCGCGCCGCCGCCAGCAGATACAGGTCAGGGCTGGGCTTGCTGCGGACGACGTCGTCGCGGGTCAGGATCGTTTCGAAGCGGTGACGAATTCCCGCAAGCGTCAGATGGGCGTCAGCGGTGCGCAGCGACGAGGAGGTGACGATCGCCATCGGGCATTCGGCCGCCTGCAGCGCATCCAGCAGTTCGAGCGCGCCGCTTTTCAGCGGCAGGCCTGCGCTCAGGATTTCATCGCGGTTAGTGACGAAGGCCCGGCTGATCTCCGCGAGTGGAAAGCTCGCCCCGTAGCGCGTGTTCAGCATGGCCTCGCAATCCGGGCCGGGCAGGCCGACCATCGCCTGGCACAGCGTGACGGCATCGTCGGTGTAGCCATGGGTAGTGAGCGCTGCGACGAGGCTGTCGAAATAAACCCGCTCGGTGTCGAGCAGCGTGCCGTCCATGTCGAGCAGGACGGCGCTGACATTCCATTTGCCGGTCACGTCACGTCAGCGCCTGCGCGCTGTTCTGCGAGTTTGCGCAAACAGGCGGGGCAGAGACAATCGCTGCCGTCCATCGGCATGGGCATCCGGAACGCCTCGTCGCTGCACCAGCACAGCCCCGACAGGCTGCAACTGAATTCGGTTGCGCATCTGGCGCAGGCGAGGCGGCGCGTGGGCTGATTTTCCAAACGATTTGTCATCAACGAGGCCGCATCCTGACGCGGAATTAATCCCGGGTTCATGCCGAAGGGCGTTATACTCGCCGGCTACTATACGCCCGGTAAATTCCAAGGGAAATCCGATGGCCCGCGATTCGCAAGCAGCCCTTGTTGCGCTCAATCGCTTCGGACTGGGCGCGCGCGGCGGGGCGTCGGGCGATTTTCTCAATGCGGCATCCGACCCGCGCGGCTTCGTCAAGGCCGAACTCGCCCGTCCCAACGGCGTGCTGCTCGAAGTGCCGGGATTGCAATCGACGCCGGCGCTCGGCAAGGCCGTGTTCGACTATCAGTTCGGGATTCAGCAGGCCCGTGACGCCGCTGCCAGGTCGCTGGCGAACGAAGGCCAGGCGCCGGCGGATGCCAAGGCGCAGCGGCGGAACCTTTCGCTCAACAGCATCGCCATGGAGATGGCGCCGAAGGAACCGTCAATGAAGCCAGCGGCGAAGCCGCCGGAAAATCGCGATGCGGCCATGGCGCCCACTGAAGCGATGCGGCCCAATGCGCCAAAGCCGTCCCCGGCGCCGCTCAACATCGTCCAGAAAACCTTTCGCGCCGAAGCGCTGGCGCGGCTGCAGCGGGCCGTCATCGCCGATTGCGGATTTACCGAGCGGCTGGTGGTGTTCTGGTCCAATCATTTCTGCATCTCCGCCAACAAGGGCGGGCCGGCGCGGATGTGGGCCGGCTCGTTCGAGCGCGAGGCGATCCGGCCGCATGTGCTCGGGCGTTTCGGCGACATGCTGAAGGCGGTCGAGCAGCATCCGGCGATGCTGTTCTTTCTCGACAATCAGCAATCGCTGGGCCCGGATTCGCGCGCCGGGAAAAACCGCAACCGCGGACTGAACGAAAACCTCGCCCGCGAAATTCTGGAACTGCACACGCTCGGCGTCGGCGGCGGCTATTCGCAGGAGGACGTGACGGCGCTGGCGAACATCATCACGGGCTGGACCTATGCGGGGAGGCTAGGTCAATTGGGCGCGCCCGGCTCCTTCGTGTTCAACGCCAATGCGCATCAGCCTGGCGCGCAGCGGGTGATGGGAAAAATCTACGACGCCGCAGGTGTAGCGCAGGGCGAGGCGGTGCTGGCGGATCTCGCGCGCCATCCGTCGACGGCGAAGTTCATCGCCGGCAAATTCGCGCGTCACTTCGTGGTCGACGATCCGCCACCGGCTTTGGTGGCGCGGCTCGCCGACGTCTTCACGCGAACCGACGGCGATCTCAAGGCGCTGGCGACGGCACTGGTGGATTCCGACGACGCCTGGAAGGCGCCGCTTTCCAAGATGCGCTCGCCTTACGAATTCCTGGTCGCGAGCGGCCGGTTGCTCGCGCAGATCCCGAACGATCCCGGCCGCTATCTCGGCGGCCTCAACGCATTGGGCCAGCCGTTGTGGGCGCCCGCCGGGCCGAACGGCTTTCCAGATACCAACGCGGCCTGGGCGGCGCCGGAAGGCATCAAGCTGCGGCTCGACATATCGGCGCAGATCGCCTCCCGGCTCGCCGACGGCATCGATCCGCGCGATCTGCTCGAACTGGTTGCGGCGGATGCGGCGTCATCAGAGACGCGGCGCACCATCGAGCGCGCGGAATCCCGGCAGCAGGCGCTGGCGCTGCTGTTGATGTCGCCGGAATTCCAGAGGAGATGACGTCCATGGACACGACAATGGATTGCTGCGAAGGCTCGAGATCGTCGGCGATTTCGCGGCGTGGCGCGCTGCTCCGCGGCGCCTCCTTTGCGGCATGGGCCTATCTGCCGAAATTCGCCCGCGCCGCCGATGGCCGCGATCCGCGGCTGGTGGTCGTCATCCTGCGCGGCGCGCTGGATGGGCTCGCCACCGTCGCGCCAACAGGCGATCCTGATTATGCCGGCCTGCATGGTTCGATCGCGTTGTCGTCGAGCGGGTCGAACGCGGCGCTGCCGCTGGACGCGTTCTTCGCGCTGCATCCGGCGATGCCGGAATTTGCGCGAATGTATCGCGAGAAGAAAGCGGCCGTGATCCATGCGGTGGCGACGCCGTATCGCGACCGTTCGCATTTCGACGGGCAGGACGTGCTCGAAAGCGGCTTTGCAGGTCCCGGCCGGGTGCAGTCCGGCTGGCTCAACCGCGCGCTGGAAGGCCTGCCGAAAGGCGAGCGGGTGACGGGCGCGCTTGCGGTCGGCCCGACCACGCCGCTGGTGCTGCGCGGCGCTGCGCCGACCGTCGGCTGGGCGCCGGTCGCGCTGCCGCAGGCTGCGGAAGATACCGCGATGCGGCTCGTCGAACTTTATCAGCACCGCGATCCCGCGCTGGCGAGCGCGTTGAAGCAGGGCTTGGCGCTCGACAAAACCGCGCAAGGCGACGACATGAAGCCAAAACCCGGTACCAATGGCGCCGGCGCGATGCGGCTGGTGGCGCGCGGCGCCGCGAAACTGATGGCCGCCGACGACGGCCCGCGGATCGGCGCGCTCGCCTTCGACGGCTGGGACACGCACGCCAACGAAGGCGGACCTGTGGGGCGGCTGGCGCGACTGCTCGGCGGCCTCGACGGCGCGCTGGCGGAATTCGAAACCGGATTGGGTCCGCGCTGGCGCGACACCGTGATCGTGGTCGCCACCGAATTCGGCCGCACCGCGCGCATCAACGGCACGCAGGGGACAGATCACGGCACCGGCACCATCGCGCTGCTCGCCGGCGGCGCGGTGAAGGGCGGGCGCGTGATCGCGGACTGGCCGGGGCTGAAGCCCGCCAATCTCTATCAGGGCCGCGATCTTGCGCCCACCACCGACCTGCGCGCGGTCATGAAGGGCGTGCTGAAGGATCAGTTCGGGCTGGCCGACAAGGTGCTGGCGGAGAGCGTGTTTCCGGATAGCGCCGCCGTGAAGCCGTTGCAGGGATTGGTGGGGTAGACACATAAACCTCTCCCCGCTCTTTTTGCGGGGAGAGGTCGCCGCGCACTTGTGCGGCGGGTGAGGGGCAAGGCAATGCGGGGCCGCAATGACAAGACCATCCGAATCGCAAGACGGTTGCGCGTTAATCAGACAGATGCGGAGACCGTCCTCTGGAATCGCATCCGCAACCGCCAGATCGACGGACATAAGTTCGCACGGCAAGTGCCATTACTCGGTTACATCTGCGACTTTGTCTGCCGAGAAAGACGGCTGATCATCGAAGTGGACGGCGGGCAGCACAACGAGTTTGCCGCAGACGTGATACGTGATCGTCGCTTGATTGAAGACGGCTATCGCGTGCTTCGATTTTGGAACAACGATGTGCTTGGAAATACCGAAGGCGTCTTGATGACGATTCAAGCCGAGCTCTCGAAATAGGACGACGCTGTTCGCTTAACCTCGCCCCGCTTGCGGGGAGAGGTCGGATTGCGAAGCAATCCGGGTGAGGGGGTACAGGTCTCACGTCGTTCAGAACTCGCTGAGAGAGCCCCTCACCCCGACCCTCTCCCCGTGAAGGACGGGGAGAGGGAGCGAGAGAGAGCGCCGCTGCCGCTACTTCGTAATCCCGTCCACTTCCGCCATCTCCTCCGCGCTCAGCGCCCAGCCGATCGCCTTCACGTTCTGCTCGACCTGTTCGACGCGGGTGGCGCCGGCGATGACGCTTGATACCTGCGGGCGCGACGCCAGCCAGGAGAAGGCGAGTTCGAGCATGGTGTGGCCGCGGGCTTGTGCGAACGTCTGCAGCTTTTCGACGATCTCCTCGTTGCGCGCCGTGACGTAGCGGTCCTTCAGCGCCGGCGCCTTGGCGAAGCGGGTGTCGTCGGGGGCGGCGGCGCCGCGCTTGTACTTGCCGGTGAGGAGGCCGCTTGCGAGCGGGAAGAACGGCAGCAGGCCGAGCTTGTATTCCGTTGCGGCCGGCAAGAGATCCTTTTCGATGCCGCGCACCACGAGGCTGTATTCGTCCTGGCAGGAGACGAAGCGGCTGACGTTCATCTGCCGCGCCATCAGTTCGGCCTCGGCAATGCGCCACGCCGGAAAATTCGAATTGCCGATGTAGCGGACCTTGCCCTGGCGGACGAGATCGTCGAGCGCGCGCAGCGTCTCTTCCATCGGCGTCAGGGGATCGTAATCATGCTGCTGGTAGAGATCGATGTAGTCGGTCTTCAGCCGCGTCAGGCTGGCTTCGACGGCGGACATGATGTAGCGGCGCGAGGCGCCCTGCCTGGTGCCGTCATTGCTCATGGGTTTGGAATATTTCGTCGCCAGCACGATGTCCTTGCGGCGGTCGCCGAGCACGGTGCCCAGCACGGTCTCGGAGCCGCCCATGCCGGCATAGATGTCGGCGGTGTCGAACAGGGTGATGCCGAGGTCGATGGCCTTGTGGATGACCTTGCGCGAGGTTTCCAGATCGGTGCGCTGGCCAAAATTGTTGCAGCCGAGGCCGACGGCGGAAACGCGCAGGCCGGAGCCGCCGAGGTTGCGAATTTGCATGGATCGATCCTGTGGGAAGCACGCGGGAAGAGCGGGCTGGCATTGTGGCCCGCGCGGCTTCGACCCGCAAGCAGCGGTGCTATCGGCCTTTACGCTTGGCAGCCATGCGGCACAAAAAGATGCGGCCCCGGTCAGACGCGGCGACTGACGGGGGCCGCTTGGGGGGCGCGTGATCTGAGACGGGGGGCCTGATCAGACGCAGGCGCAACCTATCCGGGCTTTGTTACGTCGCGGTGACATCAGGACTTATCCACAGGCCGCCCGATGGGGCCGCCTTCACAAACGCGTGTCAGAACAGCTTGCGATACACGACGAAGCCGGAGCGCTCCGCCACCTTGTCGTAAAGCTGCATCGCGGTGTGGTTGGTCTCGTGCGTCTGCCAATAGACGCGGGAAGATCCCGCGAGCTTCGCCTGTTCGTACACGCCGTTGATCAAGGCGCGGCCGACGCCCTTGCCGCGCGCCGCCGCGCTCGTGAACAGATCCTGCAGATAGCAATTCGGCTCGATCGTGGTCGTCGAGCGGTGAAACAGGTAATGCGTCAGCCCAAGCAGCTCGCCGCCGCGCTCGGCGACCAGTGCATGCACCGGCTCGTAGGCGTCGAAGAAGCGCGCCCACGTCATCGCCGTGATTTCGGGCGCCAGCGCGGTCGGACCCGAGCGGCCGTAGAAGGCGTTGTAGCCGTCCCACAGCGGCAGCCATTGCGCGTAATCTTGTCGGCTGACGAAGCGGATGGTGAGGTCGCCGGACATGCGGGATTCCGTCTGTGGTGGGGTGACGCGTCGAGGACGCGCAGGAAGCTGTCCGGTCATTAGTACAGACACGGCAGGAGGGGATCAATGTCGCAGCGGGCGCCGAGGGCCGCCGCTATTCCGCGGCGCCGAGATGGTGGGCGAGGCTGCGATAGCTGCCGCGCAGCGCGCGGTAGTAGTCGCCGCTGTCGGGATCGTCGCTGTGGCGGACGAGGTCGGTGACCGGCGTATAGCTCAGCATGCGTCCGCCGTCGGGCAGCGCCGTGCAAATGAAGCGCAGCACCTGCCCGTCGGCGAGGTCGATGTTGATCGGCGTGGAATTGCCGGTCCGGATCATTTCGGTGCGCCTGGCGATGAACGCGCTCAGTTCGTCCTCGGGCAGTTGCCAGGCGCCGGTGTCGCGGCCGTGATACATCAGCGCGATGAAGGGCGGCTTGCTGTCGGCCTGCGCGTCGGACAGCTTGAAGTAATCGCGGAAGGCGCGGTTGATGAACTCGGCGCGGGTATCGGCATCGAGCAGCACGATGCCGATATCGACCTGATCGAGCGCGGCCGACAGGCGGTCCGCCGTGGCGTGATGCTTCTTCTCCCACGCGAACGCATCGACCCATTTCTGCCTGAGAAGCCCGGTGATCAGCGCGGTGCCGCCGGCGGTCGCCGCCAGCAGCAGCATGCGCGCCAGGTCCGACGGGTCGTAACCCGGCGCGGCGCGGTGGTTGAGGAAGAACAGCGCGGAAGCGGTCACCGCAATGACGGCGCTGGCCATGCCGGAGACGATGCCGCTGACGGACGCGGCAAGGGCTACGATGCAGACGAACAGCGGCGCGGGATTGGGGATCGGAAAGAACTGGCGGTCGATCAGGAAAGCGAGCACCGCCGTCGCCGTCGTCAGAGTCGGACCGGAGATTGTGCGCCAGTTTAACTGCATGCCCGTTCTCGCCACTCGCCGGGAATAAGGCGCGAGCATGCCTGATTGTTGCGATTGTGCACGCCTTTCTGCCGCCAGTCTTAAGAGAAGGTTGCGCGGATGCGGCGGACTTTCGTATTTTTGAAACCAAATGCTATCGAAGCAGGGAACGGGATACCGTACCCGACCATTGAGCCGCACGACATTTTGCATAGAGGACATCGATGCCCACTATTTCCCCGGCGCTGCTGCCGATCCTGATGCTGTTCGCCTCCAACGTCTTCATGACCTTTGCCTGGTACGGCCATCTGAAATTCAAGGAAAGCCCGCTGCCGATGGTCGTGCTGGCGAGCTGGGGCATCGCCTTTTTCGAATACTGGCTGGCGGTGCCGGCCAACCGCTGGGGCAGCGCGGTCTATTCGGCGGCGCAGCTCAAGACCATGCAGGAGGTGATCACGCTGGTGGTGTTCGCCGGCTTCTCGGTGCTCTATCTGAAGGAGCCGCTGGGATGGAATCACGCGCTCGGTTTTCTCTTCGTCGCGATCGGCGCGTTTCTGATTTTTCACAAATGGGCGTGAGCTACGCGCGCCCGGCGATGACGGCAACGGACGCCTCGATCACTTCTCAACCGGCGCCACCCGCAATACCCGTCCGTTCGAACTATCCGTCAGCAGCCACAGCGCGCCGTCCGGCCCCTGGCGGACGTCCCTGATGCGCTCGTGCAGGTTTTGCAGCAGGCGTTCCTCCGACGTCACGGCATGCCCGTTCAGTGTCAGCCGCACCAGCATCGCGCCGCGCAGCGCGCCGGCGAACAGGCTGCCGTTCCATTTCGGAAACAGCTTTCCGGTATAGAAGGCCATGCCTGACGGTGCGATCGAAGGCACCCAGTATTTGAGCGGCTGCTCCATGCCGTCCTTGGCCGTCGCATCGTGGATCTTGGCGCCGGAGTAATCGATGCCGTAGCCGATCACCGGCCAGCCGTAGTTCTTGCCCTTGCCGATCAGGTTGACCTCGTCGCCGCCGCGCGGGCCGTGCTCGATTTCCCAGAGTTCGCCCGAGGCGGGATGGATCGCGAGGCCTTGCGCGTTGCGATGGCCGTAGCTCCAGATCTCCGGTTTGGCATCGGCGCGGCCGGCGAACGGATTGCCTGCCGGCACCGAACCATCCGGCGCGATCCGGATCACCTTGCCGAGATGATTGCCGAGGCTTTGCGCCTGATCGCGGAAGGCGAAATGCTCGCCCAAGGTGACGAACAGATTGCCGTCGTCGGCCTGCGCGATGCGGCAGCCATAGTGATTGCCGGACGACGGCGGCCCTTGCTGGCGGAAGATGATCTTGACGTCGCCGAGCCGGCCCTTGCCGTCGTCGAGTTTGGCGCGCGCGACCGCGGTGCGTCCACCGCCGTCGGTCCGCTCGGCAAAGCAGAAATAGATGGTCTTGTTCTCGGCGAAGGATTTGTCGGCGGCGACGTCGAGCAACCCGCCCTGGCCCGACGCCCACACTTCGGGCACGCCCTTGAGCGGTGGCGAGACCTGACCTTCGCTCGTTACGATGCGCATGCGGCCCGGACGCTCGGTCACCAGCATCGTTCCGTCCGGCAGGAACGCCAGCGCCCACGGGTTGACGAGGCCTCTCGCGATGGTGCGAACCTCGAGTTCGCCCGCCGACGAGCCGAACGCCGGCTCTTCGCCACGCGTGCCGGTGGCGATCAGGAACGAGACGGCGAGCAGGATGGCGACCGCCAAGGCGGCGGTCACCAGGCCGACAGGTGTCTTCATCCTGTCCGTCCAATCGCGATGTCGATCATCGCGCGTTCGCTAATGATGCAAACAAAAAGCTGCAACCGTCACGGAATGGGCATCGCGATGGTGGCCCTGATCGACAGCACCGTCAGGGTGACCACGAGGCAAAGCGATAGCGTGCCGATCGCGAGAGAGGTGGCGATGGCACCAAGCAATCGGGAAGAAGCGACAGGCGCTCGGCTGCTCTCGAAGCCGACCGCGCCGGATGACCCTATCATTGGCCTGAATCCTTGTAACGCGGGACGAATCACCCGCGACTCACGCGACGTCAGGAAAATCTTGCAATGATCGCCGGCAACATTACGGCGACCTTAGGCTGAAAATGGCGGAATAACGGCAAAGGTTAACGGTATGCCCGCTATTGTTAACTTTTGCTGGCTTACTCGCGCGAAAGTGAGGAGGCTGGCGGCGGTTAAGCGCCGGCGGCGACGCCGGCCGGGTCGTCGACCTCGACCTGCGGCTGCCAGTCCATGGTCACGAAGCCGGGGGTCTGCTCGACCCGCCGCAGCCAGGCGCGGATGGCGGGGAAGGTCGCAAGATCATAATCGCAGCGGTCGGCGACATGGGTGTAACCGTACAGCGCGATATCGGCGACCGTCAGCTGCCCCGCGGCGAAATAGCTGCTGGTCTTGAGATGGTTTTCCATCACCTGGAGCGCGGCATAGCCGCGCTCCATCCAGTCCTCGAGCGCATGCGTCTGCAGGTCGCGGCCGCCCTTGACCAGCGACAGCCAGAAATAGGCGGCGCCGATATTGGGCTCGAGCGCGTGCTGCTCGAAGAACATCCATTGCAGCGCTTCGGCGCGTTCGACCCGTGACTCCGGCGCCAGCGACGTGCCGCCGCAGACATACCAGAGGATGGCGTTGGACTCGGCGAGGTAGCGTCCATCGGCGACTTCCAGCAGCGGCACCTGTCCGCTGGGGTTCTTCTCCAGAAAATCCGGCGTGCGGCTTTCGCCTCGGAGAATGTCGACTTCGATCGCCTGATACGGCGCGTTGAGCAGCGCCAGCGCAAGGCGGACCTTGTAGCTGTTGCCGGAGCGCTGCATCGAATAGAGCTTGTACATCGTCGTTTAAGTTCACTCAGAGATCGAATCGCGCACGTAGTGGGCGGGCTGCGGAAAAGCACTCGCGCCGCAACGCGGCTAAACAATGATGCCGATACGAATGCGTCGCAAGGCCCGCGGAATGGAAAAAGTCGAAAACCTCTACTGCACTGCACGCGCGCAGCATGTCCATGCCATGGCATGGGGATCACGTGGTTGAGAGCGGAGGAGCAAATTGAGTCAAGCCTTCGCGACAAGGGCCCACGTCCGCTTCAGGCATGATCGAAGCGAAAACCGAATCGCGGGGTGAAACACGCTGACGTTGTGTCCACGTTGGCCGCGAACAGGCGTGGGCCGTTCCGTCCACCAACCGTGTGGTGGAAAACCGGAATGCCGGGCGGCCTCCCACGGTGACCATGCAGGACGGCGGCCTACGGGGTCACCAGCCATGCTCGGCGTCGCGATCCCTGTCGGAGCGTCAGCCTTGCAGTCCCTTGTCAGATATGAGTCAATTCGTTGCGGAACTTTGCGAATATTGCGCCGATATTGCTCCGATCGTACCGAGCCTGCGCGGCGTTCCCCAAAGTTTGATCCCTATCCGGCCAAGCTTCTTGCGATGCAGCGCGCAGCGCCTTAGGGTGCGGCGTTCCCATCAAAAAGAGTTGTGAATTTCAGAGCTCACGACGTTTGCCAGGAGATGATGATGCCCTTCCTGTCCGCCTCGCTCGCCCGTGTGAAGCCGTCCGCGACGATCGCGGTCACGGATAAAGCGCGCGCGCTGAAAGCGGCGGGGCGTAACGTCATCGGGCTGGGCGCCGGCGAGCCGGATTTCGACACGCCCGCCAACATCAAGCTGGCGGCGATCCACGCCATCGAGGCCGGCAAGACCAAGTACACCGATGTCGGCGGCATTCCCGAGCTGAAGGAAGCCATCATCGCCAAATTCCAGCGCGAGAACGGTCTGAGCTACAAGCCGAACCAGATCATCGTCGGCACCGGCGGCAAGCAGGTGCTCTACAACGCGCTGATGGCAACCCTCAATCCCGGCGACGAGGTGATCATCCCGGCGCCGTACTGGGTGAGCTATCCGGAAATGGTGGCGCTCGCCGGTGGCGAGACCGTGCCGGTGGTGTGCCCGGCGTCGAGCGGCTTCAAGCTGCGGCCCGAGGATCTCGAAAAGGCGATCACGCCGAAGACCAAATGGATCATTCTGTGCTCGCCGTCGAACCCGACCGGCGCCGCCTACACGCGCGCTGAGCTGAAGGCGATCACCGACGTGCTGGTGAAGCATCCGCATGTCTGGGTGATGACCGACGACATGTACGAGCACCTCGTCTATGACGACTTCCAGTTCGCAACGCCGGCGCAGGTCGAGCCGAAACTGTATGAGCGCACGCTGACGGTGAACGGCGTATCGAAGGCCTATTGCATGACCGGCTGGCGCATCGGCTATGCCGGCGGCCCCGCCGACCTGATCAAGGCGATGGCGACGATTCAGTCGCAATCGACCTCGAACCCGTCGTCGATCGCGCAATGGGCTTCGGTCGAAGCGCTGAACGGTCCGCAGGACTTCATCCCCGTTCATAACAAGGTGTTCAAGGAGCGCCGCGATCTCGTGGTGTCGATGCTGAACCAGGCCAAGGGAATCGAATGCCCGCGGCCCGAGGGCGCGTTCTACGTCTATCCGTCCTGCGCCGGCACCATCGGCAAGACTTCTCCGTCAGGCAAGGTGATCGCCAACGACGAGGATTTCGTCACGGAGCTTTTGGAGAGCGAAGGCGTCGCCGTCGTGCAGGGCTCCGCGTTCGGGCTTGGCCCGGCGTTCCGGATTTCCTACGCGACCAAAACCTCCGACCTCGAAGACGCCTGCAAGCGCATCCAGCGCTTTTGTGGCAATTTGAGATAAGAAGCGTTTCGCGGCACAGCCTGTCCCGCACATGATGCGGGATGGGTTTCGGTTCTTGTCAACGAAACGCGTCAAAAAAGCTGCCGTCAAATCACAACAGGTCGTGATCGCCTGATGTTTTGGCGACCTCTCGAGAAAGCGCCATGTTTTCGACACGGCGCTTCCATCCTGTCCGCTCCGCTAAATTTGTTCATCAACATGCGGAGACTGGGACACATGCGATTTCTGACACTGACACTCGCGACGCTTTCGCTGCTCGCGCCGATCGCAAGCGCTGACGCGGCGCCGCCGGTGGTTCAAGCCGGTATCCTGCAATGCCAGGGCGGCCAGAATGTCGGCTTTGTGGTTGGCTCGGTAACGAGCCTCGAATGCGTGTTCCAGAGCGAAGGCCGCCGGCCCGAGCCTTACATCGCCAAGGTGCAGCGCATTGGTCTCGATCTCGGCGTTACCGAGCGGACCCAGCTTTCCTGGGCGGTGAATGCGCCGAGCAGCCGGCTCGGACGCGGCGAACTCGCCGGCAGCTATGGCGGCGTCGGCGCCAATGCGTCGATCGGTGTCGGCGGCGGCGGCAATTTTCTGGTTGGCGGTCCCGCCAACGCCTACGCGCTGCAGCCGATCAGCCTGCAGGGACAGACCGGGCTTAATGTCGCCGCCGGTATCGCCGGCCTCGAGCTGCAGCCGGTTGAGTTCGCGCCGCGCCGGCACCACCATCGCCGTCGCGGCTGAGCGACACGTTGAGGAAAAGGCCCGCGCAAGCGGGCCTTTTTTTGTTGGACTCGTCATTCCGGCGCGGCCCGAAGCGATGAACTATGGTGCGCAATTGCGCACCTGAGAATCGAGATCATTTCCTTCGATCGAGATTCGGGTTCGATGCTGCGCATCGCCCCGGAATGACGTACGAACCGAGACGGTTCAACCCCGCCAATCTGGCACGGCCTGTGATGTTATGGCATAGATCGAACGCGCCGGGGGCATGGCGCTGTTCTTGATTCTCTGCTCGCATCACAGTTTTTCAGCCGGAGATTTCTTCATGCGTCGTTCCCTCATCCTTGCCGCTGCCGCGCTGGCCACGCTGGCTTCGTTGATCGGCGGCGCTCATGCGCAGCAGGTGCAGCGCGTGCAGGTCGGCGTGCTGGAGTGCCGCGGCGGCGCCAGCGTCGGCTTCATCGTCGGCTCCGTCACCAATCTCGGGTGCGTGCTGCGCGCCGACGGCATGCCGGAAGACCGCTACATCGCCACCATCCGCAAAGTCGGGCTCGATCTCGGCATCACGCAGGAGTCCGCGCTGGCCTGGGGCGTGTTCGCACCGGTGGCGCGGCTCGGGCCGGGCGGCCTTTCCGGCGACTATGTCGGCGCGCAGGGCAGCGCCACGCTCGGCGTCGGCGCCGGCGGCAATGTGCTGGTCGGCGGCTCCGCCAATTCGATCGCGCTGCAACCCCTGAGCGTGCAGGGCCAGGTCGGCGTCAGCATTGCTGCCGGACTGGAATCGCTGGAGCTGCGGCCGGGGCGCTAACGAAAGTTGCCTCCGCCTCATTGCGAGGAGCGAAGCTTCGTCGCTGCGCTTCCGTGCGCAAACGCTTCGTGTTTGTCGCAGGCAATGACGGTGTCTGGTCTGTTCGCCCCACGATGCCGCAGCCCTAGTCCGATGAGCGAAGCGATATCCGGGTCTTCGGGGGCGACCCCGCATATCGCTGCACTCATGCGGCCTACTTGCTGAGCTGGATTAATTGAGTTCCAGGTCGGTAAGATCCGGTGTGCCCGAGGTCGACTTCAACAAATCGACTGGATGCACTGCAGCGAATTTTTCCCGCTTGCCAAAACCTCGGGACAGGCGGAGCATCAGAAGTCGCCGACCCAATCACGGGCCGAGCTCCAAACAAGGAGGCGGCAATGGGACAAGACGTCAGAAGTCCCCGCGGTCCACGGTGCATTGCGCTGGTGGGCCCTTTCCAGAGCGGTAAAACAACACTGTTGGAGGCGATATTGGCGCGAACGGGCGCCATTAAAAATGCCGGCAGCGTCGATGCCGGAACTTCCGTCGGCGATGCCAGCCCCGAGGCACGCCACCACAAGATGGGCGTGGGCCTCTCCGCCGCCACCACCACTTTCATGGGCGACAGTTACACCTTTATCGATTGTCCCGGCTCGATCGAGTTCGCGCATGACATGCGCGCCGCGTTGCCCGCGGTCGATGCCGCGGTCGTGGTCTGCGAGGCGGACGAGAAGAAGCTGCCGCAACTGCAGATCATCCTGCGTGAGCTGGAAGATCTCGGCATTCCGCGTTTTCTGTTTCTGAACAAGATCGACCGCGCCAACAAGCGCATCCGCGAGACGCTGGCGACGCTGCAGCCGGCCTCGCGCGTGCCGCTGGTGCTGCGCCAGATCCCGATCTGGAACGGCGATTTGATCGAAGGCTTTGTCGATCTCGCGCTGGAGCGCGCCTTTGTTTATCGCGAACACAAGCCGTCCGAGGTCGTTGCATTGGAAGGCGGCAATCTCGACCGCGAGAAGGAAGCGCGGTTCTCGATGCTGGAAAAGCTCGCCGACCATGACGACGCGCTGATGGAGCAGTTGCTGGAGGACATCCAGCCGCCGCGCGACGCGGTGTTCGACGATCTCGCCCGCGAATTGCGCGAAGGCTTGATCTGTCCGGTGCTGCTCGGCGCCGCGGCGCGCGAAAACGGCGTGCTGCGGCTGATGAAGGCGCTGCGGCACGAAGCTCCCGGTGTCGCCGAGACCGCGAAGCGGCTCGGCGTGCCGGCGCAAAAGGAAGCGCTGGCCTATGTATTCAAGACGCTGCATCTGCAGCACGGCGGCAAGCTGTCGCTGACGCGGATGCTCGCCGGCCATCTCGATGACGGCGCGACGCTGCAATCTTCCTCCGGTGAGGCCGGGCGGGTTTCCGGTATTCAAGCGGTGAGCGGCGGGCACGACACCAAGCGGGCCGCGGCCGAAGTAGGAGACACGGTCGCGCTCGGCAAGCTCGACGCGATCAAGACCGGCGACTCGCTGTCGAGCGGCAAGACCGCGCCGAAGGCGCTGGTGCAGATCGCGCCGACGCCACCGGTGCTGGCGATGTCGCTCGCGGCGAACGACCGCAAGGACGACGTCAAGCTCGGCCAGGCGCTGCTGCGGCTGAACGAGGAGGACCCGTCGCTGACGATGATCCACAATCCGCAGACCCACGACATCGTGCTGTGGGGGCAGGGCGAGATGCATCTGCGCGTCGCGCTCGAGCGGCTCAAGGACCGCTTCGGCGTCAATGTCAAATCGCAGCCACCTGCGATCGGCTATCAGGAGACGATCCGCAAAGCGGTCACCCAGCGCGGCCGTCACAAGAAGCAGTCCGGCGGCCATGGCCAGTTCGGCGACGTGGTGCTGGAGATCAAGCCGATGCCACGCGGCAGCGGTTTCGAGTTCCACGAGAAGGTGGTCGGCGGCGCGGTGCCGCGCAACTATATCGGCGCGGTCGAGGAGGGCGTGGTCGACAGCCTCGTGCGCGGGCCGCTCGGCTTCCCGGTGATCGACCTTCACGTCACGCTGACGGACGGCTCCTATCACAGTGTCGATTCCTCCGATCTCGCCTTCCGTACGGCGGCGCGGATCGGCATGGGGGAGGCGCTGCCGCAGTGCCAGCCGGTGTTGCTGGAGCCGATCCACACGGTGGAGATCGTCTGCCCGACGGAGGCGACGGCGAAGATCAACGCCATCCTGTCGGCGCGGCGCGGCCAGATCCTCGGCTTCGACACCCGCGACAACTGGCCGGGCTGGGACTGCGTCCGCGCCACCATGCCGGAGGCGGAGATCGGCGACCTGATCGTGGAATTGCGCTCGGCCACCGCCGGCGCCGGCAGCTTTACGCGGGCCTTCGACCGCATGGCCGAAGTCACCGGCCGCGCCGCCGACCAGATCATCGCCGCGCACCGCGTCGCGGCCTGAGAGGCGGCTTATGAGGCGTCGATGATCGTGGTCTCCGGACCATGGTCATTGACAGCGCCCGCCGCTTGCCCGATGTGACGGGCATGACAACTGGAACAAAGCCCCCCGCCGCCTGCCTGATCGGATGGCCGGCCGCGCATTCGCGCTCGCCGCTGATCCATCATTACTGGCTGCGGACGCTGGGCATCGCGGGCGGCTATGTCATCGAGGCGGTGCCGCCCGACGAGTTCAAGGATTTCCTGTTTCGGCTGTCGCTGCGCGGCTTCGTCGGCGCCAACGTCACCCTTCCGCACAAGGAGCGGGCGCTTGCGCTGTCGAAGCCGGATGCACGCGCCCGCGCGGTCGGTGCGGCCAATACGCTGTGGTTCGAGAATGGCGAGCTGTGCTCGACCAACACCGACGTCGAGGGTTTCATCGACAATCTCGATGCCTGCGCTGATGGATGGGACGGGTGTGAGGATGCGCTGGTGCTCGGCGCCGGCGGTGCTGCGCGCGCCGTGGTGTTCGGGTTGCTCGATCGCGGCATCAAGCGGGTGCATATCGCCAATCGCACCGTGACGCGCGCCCGCGCACTGGCGGATCAGTTCGGTCCGAGCGTGCTGCCGGTGGCATGGGACGCGCTCGGCGATCTCCTGCCGCGTGCCGGGCTCCTGGTGAACACGACCTCGCTCGGCATGAAGGGGCAGCCGCCGCTCGCACTCGATGTCGGGCAGTTGCCGTCGCACGCCGTCGTCGCCGATCTCGTCTACGTGCCGCTCGATACGCCATTGCTGACGGCTTCGCGCGCGCGCGGGCTGAAGACCGCCGACGGGCTCGGCATGCTGCTGCACCAGGCGGTGCGCGGCTTCGAATTGTGGTTCGGCCGACGCCCCGAGGTGACGGCGGAACTTCGCGCGCTGGTCGAAGCCGATCTCACAAATACATGATCGGCTGATCGCGAAGACTTGTGCCGGAATTTTCGGGAAATGCCGGGGTCAATGGCTAGGTCAGGACCGTCACCGGAGATTCCAGCATGGCCGCCCGCCGTTTTCAACTTGTTCGCCCGCTTGTCGCCATAGCTATGGTCGCCGGCTCCACGCTTTACGCCATTGCCCAGCAGCCGCCGACGCCGACGCGCGTTCGCGGCACCATCGAAGCCGTCGATGGCGACGTGCTCGCCGTCAAGTCGCGGGGCGGTGAAGACGTCAAGCTGCATATGACCGGCGACATCAACATCGTCGGGATCACCAAAATCGCGCTGGCCGACATCAAGGTCGGTTCTTTCATTGGCACCACCACGGTGCCGGGACCCGACGGCAGCCAGAATGCTGTCGAGGTGCATGTGTTTCCGGAAGCCATGCGCGGCACCGGCGAGGGCTCGCGGCCCTACGACCTGCGGCCCAACTCCACCATGACCAACGCCACGGTAGCGGATTCGGTCGTCGGCAATGACGGTCACACCCTGATGATCAAATACCGGGGCGGCGAGAAGAAAGTCGTGGTCTCCCCGGAAACGCCGGTCGTGACCTACGTTCCCGCCGGCAAGTCCGACCTCAAGCCCGGCGCCAAGGTGATCGCTTTCATGAAGAAGCTGCCGGACGGCTCGCTCGAGACCAGCCGGGTCAGTGTCGGCCGCGACGGGCTGACCCCGCCGATGTGAAGTCACCTGCTGGAATAGGTACCCCCGTGCGGTGTTTGCGTTGAGTTGGGCGCCAACTACCTCGGGAGGAATACCATGCCGAAATCTTCTTCATGGCCGCGGATGCTCGCGGTCTCGCTGGGCCTTGTCGCTCTGGTTGCAACGGAGGCTTGGGCGCAGCAGCCGCCGACGGTCCGCATTCGCGGCACCATCGAGGCCGTCGATGGGCCCATGCTGTCGATCAAGTCGCGCGAAGGCACCGACATGAAGGTGCGTGTCACCGACAATGTCGCGGTGTTCGGCGTGGCCAAGACCGAACTCTCGCAGATCAAGGAAGGCTCCTATATCGGCGTCACCGCGCTGCCGGAGCCGGACGGCACCCAGAAGGCGGTCGCGGTGCATATTTTCCCGGAGAACCAGCGCGGCGCGGCCGAGGGTTTCAGGCCCTGGGATCAGCGGCCGAACTCGACCATGACCAATGCCACCGTCGCCCAGACGGTGAAGGGCACCGACGGCCAGAACATTCTGGTCAAATACAAGGACGGCGAAAAGAAAGTCGTGGTGCCGGAGGGCACGCCGATCGTCACCTTCGTCGCCGGCGACAAGTCCGAACTGAAGCCGGGCGCGAAGATCATCATCTTTGGCGCGGTGAAGAAAGATGACGGCACGCTCGAAGCCGCCCGCGTCAATGTCGGCCGCGACGGCATCACGCCGCCGATGTGAGGTGGTGCCGCTCTTACTTCCCTTCTCCCCTTGTGGGAGAAGGTGGATCGCTGACGCAAAGCGGCAGCGAGACGGAACTGCGTCTTTCAGCCAGAGCTTTGATCTAGGTCAAGCGCCTGTTCAGTGAGAGTTTAACCCTGCCAGGGGGTGGACAACTGCGAATTGGTTGATTGAGGTCCAAACGCTCGGGCCCGATCGACAGGAAGGAAACGCCATGCTTCGCTATGTTCTACCGGTTCTTGCAGCACTCGTTCTGGTTACGGCCAGCCTTATCCCGGACGACGCGTTCGCGCGCGGTCGGGGTGGTGGCGGGTACCGAGGCGGCGGAGGTTTCCACGGTGGCGCCGTCCGGGCAGGAGGCGTTCACCGAGGTGGAGCCGTTCATGCGGGTCGCGTAGGGCGGGTTGGATATGCCGGTTACCGGGGAGGGTATTATCCGCGCCGCGGATACGGTGCGGCGGCGGTGGGGGCCGCAGCGGTTGGTGCCGCGGCCTACGGCGCCTACGGAGCCTACAACAATTGCTACGACACGTACGGCAACTACATCTGCTCCGGCCAGTATCGATATTGACGCGCGCCGGGTGCATGCCGACGGCGGTTGGGCCAGTCCCCACCGCCGTCCTTTTCTGCTGAATTTGCGCCACGCTTCAATTTTATAGCGGCTTGATCTACGTCAATGCGCTCGAACGCATTTCGATCTCGCTTGCCGGCATGCGTTATGGACCTGAACAACAAGGAGGAAGAGATGGCAAGTAGCGCGCACTTCTATCTCAATTGGGCCAAGGAACGGATCGACGAAATGGATGCCGTCCTCGGATCGCTGGAAGGCAACGCTGGAAAGATCGCCGCAGAGTCACGTGCAACGGCGGAAAAGATCGTTGCGGAACTGCGTGCGAAACGTGAGGCGTTTTCGAGCGACATGAAAAAGCAGGCAGAGGCAACTGAAGGCGCCTGGCTGCAGGCAAAGCAAAAACTGGAATCTCAGTGGGATACATTCCAGGCCGATGCCAAAAAATACGTCGAAGACTTCGGCCAGCATCTGAACCTGCAACAGACGACATTCAATGGAGTCGCTGCAGCCCAGCTCAAGGCGTGGCGGGAAGCGGCCGACAAGATCCAGGCGGCTTCGGCAGAATTTGCCGCAGATCGCCGGGCCAAAGTGGAGGCCGCCGTGCAGCAGATGAAGGCCGCCGCCTCCGCGACCGAAGCAAATGTTCAGAAATTTGCAAAAGCAGGCTCGGAATCATGGACGGCATTGAATGCCGCCCTGGCGGAATCGCGAACGGCTTTCGATCACGCCAACCAGACCGCATGGGATGCCTTCAAGCGCGCCAGCCCGGGAGCTTGATGCGATTATCGATGCGCTCCGCAGCCGTGGAAGCTCGCCAATTGCTGCCGAGTTGGAGAGCCCGCACGTGGGGGTAAATCCTGATGGCATTTTCGGACTCGCGCATTGAGACAACCAAACGGCTGGCGGCGCAGCGACAAATCGATGCGGCGCTCGGCCATCTGCATCAATCGGAGCTGGAGGTCGCAATAGCGCTTGCGACGGCTGCCGAAGGATTGCTGCCGGATGCGGAGGTGCGGCAGGTTTCCGCATATCTGCAGGAGCACCCGCTCGGCAAGCAAGTCGATATCGAAAAAACGATCCATTGGCTGAAACACAGTGCCCCACCGGACGCCGCAACGATTTTTGAGTTTGAAGCAGCCGTCGTGGTTGCCCGGGTGATGAGCAAATTTGCGGCCGCCTACGGCGATGCGCCGGCCGAATGGTACGACTTCCTGTCGTGGGGCGTCGCCAAGGGGCATTGGCCGACGCTCCCGTCGATGAAGTAATGACAAATCGGCGCACGCCCTGTTCACTTCCGCCTGGTCGAACGCTGCTGGTGGCCCTCCAGCCGTAACCTTTGCGCTCTCATGCGTTTTATCTCTTCATCGAGCGCGTCGATTTCGTCGTCGCGCCGCGCGTTTCTGGATTTCGGCGCGTCGGCACTATGGAGTTTTTGCAGCGCTATGGGTCGCGGCTCGCGCTTCGCTTGGCCGGGACGACGGATACAGTTCGCTCTCACACCGCCAGAACGTTGTCGTCGATCTCGGCAATCGTGTTGACGCCGCACAAACCCATTGTCGTGAGCATTTCCTTGGCGATGATGTCGAGCGCCTTGGCGACGCCGGCCTGTCCGCCGGCCCCCAAGCCATAGGCATAGGCGCGGCCGATCATGCAGGATTTGGCGCCGAGCGCGAGCGCGCGCACCACGTCCATGCCGGTGCGGATGCCGCCGTCGAACATGATCTCGATCTGCGAGCCGACGGTGTCGACAATCTCCGGCAGCACCTCGATCGAGGACGGTGCACCGTCGAGCTGACGGCCGCCATGGTTGGAGACGACAATGGCCTGCGCGCCGGTCTTGGCCGCGAGCTCGGCGTCCTCGACGTCGAGAATGCCCTTGAGGATCAGCTTGCCCGGCCAGATCGAGCGGATCCAGTCGATGTCCTTCCAGTTCAGCGAGGTGTCGAACTGCGACGCCGTCCATTCCGAAAGCTTGGTGAGGTCCTCGGTGCCTTTGACGTGGCCGACGATGTTGCCGAAGCTGCGGCGCTTGCCACGCAGCACGCCGGCGACCCATGCCGGCTTGCTGGCGAAGTCGAGCAGTTTCGACAGCGACCATTCCGGCGGCACCGACATGCCGTTCTTGATGTCCTGGTGGCGCTGCCCGATCACCTGCAGATCGACGGTCAGCACCAGCGCCGAACATTTGGCCGCGATGGCGCGCTCGATCAGCGCCTTGATGAAACCGCGGTCCTTCATCACGTAGAGCTGGAACCAGAACGGCTTGTCGACGGCAGCTGCGATATCCTCGATCGAGCAGATCGACATCGTGCTCTGGGTGAAGGGAATCCCGGCGGCCTGCGCGGCGCGGCAGGCGTAAATCTCGCCGTCACCATGCTGCATGCCGAGCAATCCGACAGGGGCCAGGATCAGCGGCATCGCGGCGGGCTCGCCCAGGATCGTGGTGGAAAGATCGCGCTTGGAAACGTCGACCAGGATGCGCTGGCGGAACTTGATCTGCGCCAGATCCTCGGAATTGGCGCGCAGCGTGTCCTCGGTGTAGGAGCCGCGGTCGGCGTAGTCGAAAAACGCCTTGGGAACCCTGCGCTTGTGCAACTGGCGCAGATCCTCAATGCAGGTGATGTGCTTCATGGACGTCCAGGCCCCTTCTTGAACTTCTTCGCTGCGTTGTCATCTAGCATGGTTGGATGGTCAGCCAAATCGCATCTCATCCATCTCTGGCGCCATTCCGACGGGAGGACATCCCATGACCAGACCGCGCACCGTTGCTCCCGTCGAGACCAGCTCTGATCGCGAGGAAAAGCGTCAGCTGGACGACGCCCTGGAGGAGGGGCTGGAGGAGACCTTTCCAGGGTCTGACCCGGTCAATGTCACCCAGCCGGCGCCCTCGAAGGGGGACCAGCACGTCAAGCGGCGGAACTAGCGCTGCCGCGCGAGTGCGGTGGCCTTGGAGGAAATATCCATTCCTTACAAATGGTTATGCGCCAATCTCGGTCGCATGCGGCCGTAATGATTCATCATATTTTTTGAAGCCATTTTAGCGGCCGAGGGATTATAACCGCTGCACGCTACGATGGTGGGCGTTCGGGGATTCGTGGCCGTGATGGCCGAAAGAAGACCTGGAATGGCGGGGGGTCACATGAGCCGCAAATATTTCGGTACCGACGGAATTCGGGGCCGTGCCAATGGCTTGATCACGCCGGAGCTCGCGCTCAAGGTGGGGCAGGCGGCCGGCCTGGTGTTTCAGCGCGGCGAGCATCGCCATCGCGTCGTCATCGGCAAGGACACCCGGCTCTCCGGCTACATGATCGAATACGCCATGGTCGCCGGCTTCACCTCGGTCGGCATGGATGTGCTGCTGCTCGGTCCGATGCCGACGCCGGCGGTCGCGATGCTGACCAAGTCGATGCGCGCCGATCTCGGCGTGATGATTTCAGCTTCCCATAATCTGTTCGAGGACAACGGCATCAAGCTGTTCGGCCCGCAGGGATTCAAGCTTTCCGACGATGTCGAAAAGCAGATCGAGCAACTGCTCGACGAGCCGATCGACCGTCGTCTTGCACAGAGCGCCAGCCTCGGGCGCGCCCGCCGCATCGACGGCGTGCATGATCGCTATATTGAATTCGCCAAGCGCACACTGCCGCGCGAGCTCTCGCTCGACGGCCTGCGCGTCGTGATCGATTGCGCGCACGGCGCGGCCTACAAGGTGGTGCCGGAAGCGCTGTGGGAGCTCGGCGCCGACGTCATCGCGATCGGCGTCGAACCGGATGGCTTCAACATCAACAAGGAATGCGGCTCGACCTCGCCGGAAGCGCTGGCGAAAAAGGTGCGCGAGATGCGCGCCGATATCGGCATCGCGCTCGACGGCGACGCCGATCGCGTCATCCTGGTCGACGAGCGCGGCCATGTCGTCGATGGCGACCAGTTGCTCGCGGTGATTGCACAAAGCTGGAAGGAAGACGGCCGGCTCTCGAAGCCCGGCATCGTCGCCACCGTGATGTCGAATCTCGGGCTCGAACGTTTTCTCGAAGGGCAGGGCATCGGCATGGTGCGCACGCCGGTCGGCGACCGCTACGTGCTCGAACAGATGCTCAAGCAGGGCTACAATCTCGGCGGCGAGCCGTCAGGCCATATCATTCTCTCCGACTATGCCACGACCGGCGACGGCTTCGTCGCCGCGCTGCAGGTGCTGGCCGTGGTGCAAAAACTTCGCCGTCCGGTATCGGAGGTCTGCCACCGTTTCGATCCGCTGCCGCAGATCCTGAAGAACGTGCGCTATCGCTCCGGCAAGCCGCTCGATCATGCCGAGGTGAAATCGGCGATCATGGACGGCGAGAATCGCCTCAACGGCCACGGCCGGCTGCTGGTCCGTTCGTCCGGCACCGAGCCCGTGATCCGCGTGATGGGCGAGGGCGACGACCGCATCCTGGTCGAGGACGTCGTCGATCAGATCGTCACCGCGCTCGGTCACGCCGCGGCGGCATAAGCCAGCTTTATTTGGACGGTGCGGGATCGCTGATCGGCGGTGCGGCAACGCATCGCAGCCATCAGCTATTGATGCTGGTCGCGACCATGGCCCGGCCGTAGAACACGACACATTGCCTGTCTCGCGATTCTTTTCGGAAATGCGCCCTTGAACAAGCCCGTCATCGTCTCAGAGGAAACGCTAACCGCGCCGGTGGTCGTGCCGGACGCGGCGCAAGGCTTCGCCGCCAAGGCGACTGTCAAGGCGGCTGTCGCGGGGCCGGCCTATGTCGTGCTGACCGGCATCAGCTTCTCGCATTTCCTCAACGACACCATGCAGTCGCTGATCGCCTCGGTCTATCCGATCCTGAAGGATGCCTACGCGCTGGACTACGGGCAGATCGGCATGATCACGCTGGCGTTCCAGTTCACCGCGTCGCTGCTGCAGCCGCTGGTCGGGCATTTCACCGACAAGAAGGCGCAGCCATTCTCGCTCGCAATCGGCATGGGCTTTACGTTTTTCGGATTGCTGCTGCTGAGCGTCGCGCATCTCTATCCCATCATCCTGATCGCAGCCGCGCTGGTCGGGCTTGGCTCGGCGGTGTTTCATCCGGAGTCGGCGCGGATCGCGCGTCTTGCCTCGGGCGGGCGCTACGGATTCGCGCAATCGGTGTTTCAGCTCGGCGGCAGTTTCGGCACGTCGATGGGGCCGGTGCTGGCGGCGCTGATCGTGGTGCCGTTCGGCCAGCCCTCGATCGCATGGTTTTCGTCGATCGCGTTCCTGGCGATCGTGATCCTGTGGCGGATCGGCGTCTGGTACAAGCCGCAGATCACGACCAAGAAATCGGCCGCGGTGGAACGTCACCCGGATCTGCCGGACACGCGACGCGTCAGGATCGCGCTCGCGGTGCTGGTGGCGCTGCTGTTCTCAAAGCAGCTCTACGTGTCGAGCCTGTCGAGCTATTACATCTTCTATCTGATCGACAAGTTTCAGGTGTCGACGCAGGCGGCCCAGCTCTATCTGTTCATCTTTCTTGCATCCAACGCGGCGGGGGCGTTCTTCGGCGGGCCGCTCGGCGATCGCTACGGCCGCAAATACATCATCTGGTTCTCCATTCTCGGCGCGCTGCCGTTCACGCTGGCGCTGCCCTATGCCGGCCTTGCCGCGAGCGCGGTGCTGACGGTTTTCATCGGCCTCATCCTCTCGTCGGCGACATCCTCGATCATCGTGTTCGCGCAGGAGCTGATGCCGCACCGCTTCGGGATGATCTCGGGCGTGTTCTTCGGCGTCGCCTTCGGCATCGGCGGACTTGGCGCCGCCGTGCTCGGCAAGCTCGCCGATCACACCGGGATCGCCTTCGTCTATCACCTCTGCGCGTTCCTGCCCGCGCTCGGATTGCTCGCGGTGTTCCTGCCGAAGATGCCGAAGCACGTACGTTGAAGCACGCGCGCTGACGCGCCGGCGAACTTCCGCGAAGCGAGGGCGCGGCTCACCGCATCAACAAAGTCTTAATGGCGCGGCGGGCCGAACCTTCTCAACATTTCGTTAGGATGTACGGCGGCTTCCGTCTCAGTTGTCGTGTTGCGAATGCATTGAGACTCAACTCGCAAACGGCGTCGCGAAAAAAGTCAGAGATTGTCAACCTTAAAAATTAGGGTTAAGCGCCGCTTAAGCATTTAATGCCATCGTCCGCCCGTGAGTTTTGAAGTGGGGCCGTTTGCAGTCAGCCTCACCGGACAAAAGGACGAGCCCATGCGTAGCGTTAAGTTTTTCATTGCCGCCGGTGCGGCCACATTGTTGTCCCAGGCAGCGTTTGCTGCCGACATGGCCATCGCGCCGCCCCCGTATGCGCCCCCGGTGGTCGAGGATTTCGGCGGCTGGTATCTGCGCGGCGACATCGGCTTCAGCAACCAGCGTGTCGATCGGCTGAACAATGCGCTCGACGTCAACAACACATCGTCGGTTCAGAGGAATAGTTTCAACACCGCCGGCATCTTCGGCGTCGGCGTCGGTTACAGGGTCAACAACTGGTTCCGCGCCGATGTAACCGGAGAATACCGCGGCAATTCGCAGTTCTTCGGCACCGATCGCATCACCTATGCGGGCGGCGTCGGCACCGACACCTACCACGCCACCAAGAACGAGTGGGTCGTTCTCGCCAACGCCTATGTGGATCTCGGCACCTGGTGGTGTATCACCCCGTTCATCGGCGCCGGCGTCGGCGGCGCGCGGGTTGCGATCAACGGCTTCACCGATCAGGGTATCGCCAACAATGGCGGCGGCGCGCTGCCGGGCCTCGCCTTCGGCGACAATGTCGCGAAGTGGAATTTCGCCTGGGCCGCGCATGCCGGTCTCGCCTACAAGGTTACGCCGAGCTTCACCGTCGAACTCGCCTATCGCTATCTCGACATGGGTGACGGCCTGACCGGCGATCTCCGCACCTTCGACGGCAGTGGTATCAACACCAACAACCCGATGACCTTCAAGCACATCACGTCGCATGACCTGAAGCTCGGCGTGCGCTGGGATCTGACCAGCCCGGAGGTTTACGCGCCGCCGCCGCTGATCCGCAAAGGTTAATCGCGACTTCCATTCGTTAACGGTTGCCGAACGGCGCGGGGCACTTCCCGCGCCGTTTGCTTTTTGGCGCATCGATGCCCGAGCTGCGGCCGGTGAAAAATGTTTGCCGGCTTTCCGACAAGATCCTACCCAATCGGTGCACGCGACAACGATTGGTTAAGGTTAACAGGCGATGATCAGCGCCAAGTTCAGAGTGTCGGATGGAGTGTTGCGATGCGTCGATTTTTGCTGGTGGCGGTGATGTGTGGAGCGGTGACTGGCGCACAGGCGGCCGATATGCCCGACCTGCCGTTTCTCCGCGGCGGCATAACCGAAGGGCTGAATACTCGCCAGGGTCAACTGGCAGGGCTTCTATGTCGGCGGCCAGGCCGGCTATGGCTCCAGCACCTCGAAAGTTTCGCCCACCGCCAACAGCGATCTGCAAGCGACCTACAGCCGGCCGCCCGGCGTCGATTACGTCTGGCTACGAATCTCGTCCCGAACGCGCAATCAACACCACGCGGCTTCGGCGGCTTCGCCGGCTACAATTCGCAATGGGACGACGTCGTCCTCGGCATCGAGGCGAATTACATTCATGACGGGATCCGTTCGATTTCGGATTCGTCTGCGGGTGCGGTACAATCCCGACCTCTCGTTCCAAAGCCTGACTCATTCGACAGCGGTCGTGAAGCTCTCCGATTTCGGCTCGCCTGCGCGTTCGCGGCGGGTATGTCATGGGATGCTTCCTGCCTATACGCGCTTTGGCTCGGCAAGCCGGCTTCGGCAGTCCAGTTACCGTCCTGATGCTGCAGCATCCGATAACGGCCTTTCCGTACCCGGTGCCACATCGAGGCACGGATGCCGCTAGCAAGACCAAGCTGGTCTACGGCTATAGCGCTGGCGCTCGGCCTCGACGTGATGCTGGTCAGCGGCCTGTTCATGCGCGCCGAATACGAGTATCGCCGCTTCACGTCGGATATCGAGACCAACATCAACACCGTGCGGCTCGGCCTCGGCTACAAGTTCTGATTTCACCGCCGTGGCGGCGTCGATTGGCGCCGTTGACAGATTTGCCGCCGCCTGTTGCAGTGCCGCCGTAACGAGGGCGGCGCATGAAGGTCTACGGCGATACCAATTCCGGCAATTGCCTCAAGGTGAAATGGGTGTGCGACCATCTCGCGCTGCCCTACACCTGGGTAGCGGTCGACACCCTCAAGGGCGAGACGCGCACCGCGGAATTCCTCAAGCTCAACGGCGCCGGCCAGGTGCCGGCGGTCGAACTCGACGACGGCCGCACGCTGGCGCAATCCAACGCCATCATCCGTTATCTCGCGCGCGGTTCTCGCCTCATTCCGCAGGATGCGTTCGCCGAAGGCAAGATGGACGAGTGGCTGTTCTGGGAGCAGTACAGCCATGAGCCGTACATCGCCGTATGCCGCTTCCAGATGTTCTACCTGAAGAAGCCGGCTTCCGACCTCGATCCCGACAAGGTCAAGCGCGGCTATGCGGCGTTGGTGCGGATGGAACACCAGCTCGCCATCACGCCATTTCTGGCCGGCGACGCCGTCACGCTCGCCGACATCTCGCTGCTGGCCTATACGCGCGTCGCGCATGAAGGCGGCTTTCATCTCGACGGCTATGCCGCGGTGCGCCGCTGGATCGACGCGACCGAAAAATTTCTCGGCCTGCGGCCGGCCCGCTGACCACACCGGAAATCGTCATGCCTGCCATCTCAGAGATTACCATCCGCCGCGCCCGCCGCGATGATGTCGGCGTCATCGTCGCGATGCTGGCGGACGATCCGCTCGGCGGGCCGCGTGAGCGGATCGAAGATCCGCTGCCGCAATCCTATTTCACGGCGTTCGAGACGGTCGACCGTGATCCGAACATCCAACTCGTCGTTGCCGAGGATGGCGAGGGCGCCGTGGTCGGTTGCCTGCAGCTCTGCATCCTGCCGGGGCTGAGTTCGCAGGGCGCCTCGCGCGGCCTGATCGAGGATGTCCGCGTCGCCAGCCACTGCCGCAGCCGCGGCATCGGCGAACAGATGGTGCAGTGGGCGGTTGTGGAAGCACGCGCGCGGGGATGCAAAGTGGTCGAATTGCTGACGCATCACACCCGCGTCGATGCGCAGCGATTCTATGAGCGGCTCGGCTTTGCGCGCAGCCATGTCGGCATGACCGTGCGATTTTGATCGCCATGGTGTTTTCGAGCGAAGCAGAATCCGGTTCGCGTGAAAGCGCGTCAGAACAAAGGTGAGCCAACGGCGGTTGAAGCGTATTTGCGATGAATGCCTGAGGTAGTCGTCACTGTGCGATCCGATTAACAACCGATAAACTACGCGGATGTCCGTGATTTTACGGACCGGAACGTCTCCGCTATGTCAGCGTCTCCCATGGGGCTTTGGGCAGCTTGGGGGTTTCCGATGAAAAAATATTCGATTGTCCGGATCGGAAGCGAGTATGTCGTGCAGGCCGGAAAGACCAGCGTTCTGAAGGTCTCGAGCCGGCGCGAGGCGGCCAAGCTGGTCATCGATGCCGCCGAACTCCTGCAGCAGGAGCCGGCGCCTGCCGTAGACGAGCATTCATCAATCGGGCGTGAAGTACCCGAAGTTTCTTGACGATCGGGCGCGATTCCCTTAATGACCGCGGCGGGACACCTCCCCCCAACGGGAGGCTTACTATCTGGAAGGATAGATCATGACCGTAGCGAAGCCCGCTTCGCGGCCGAACGTGCCGCATTTTTCTTCCGGCCCTTGTGCCAAGCGCCCCGGCTGGAACCCCCAAAATCTCAAGGACGCAGCGCTCGGCCGCTCGCATCGTGCGAAGGTCGGCAAGGCAAAACTCAAGCTCGCGATCGAACTGACGCGCGAAGTGCTTGAAGTGCCGGCCGATTACAAGATCGGCATCGTGCCGGCGTCCGATACCGGCGCGGTCGAAATGGCGCTGTGGTCGCTGCTCGGTGCGCGGCCCGTCACCACCATCGCCTGGGAATCCTTCGGCGAGGGCTGGGTCAGCGACATCGTCAAGGAATTGAAGCTGAAGGACGTCACCAAGCTGCATGCGGGCTATGGCGATCTTCCCGATCTTTCCAAGGCCGATCCGGCGTCCGACATCGTCTTCACCTGGAACGGCACGACATCTGGCGTGCGCGTGCCGAATGCCGACTGGATCAGTGCGACCCGCGACGGCCTCACGATCTGCGACGCGACGTCGGCCGCTTTTGCGCAGCCGCTCGATTTTGCAAAGCTCGATGTGGTGACGTTCTCCTGGCAGAAGGCGCTCGGCGGCGAGGCCGCGCACGGCATGCTGATCCTCTCACCGCGCGCGGTGGAGCGGCTCGAGACCTACAAGCCGGCATGGCCGCTGCCGAAAATTTTCCGCCTGACCAAGGGCGGCAAGCTCAACCAGGGCATCTTCGAGGGCGAGACCATCAACACGCCGTCGATGCTGTGCGTCGAGGACTATCTCGATGCGCTGAACTGGGCGAAATCGATCGGCGGCCTCAAGGCCCTGATCGCGCGCGCCGACGCCAACACCAAGGTGCTGTCGGACTGGAAGGCGAAGACGCCGTGGATCGATTTCCTGGCAAAGGAATCCTGCGATCCGCTCCAACACCTCGGTGTGCCTGAAGTTCACGGATCCTGCGATCACCTCGCTGAACGCGGACGCGCAGGCCGAGTTCTCCAAGAAGCTGGTCGCGCTGGTCGAGAAGGAAGCCGCCGGTTACGACTTCGCCTATTACCGCGATGCGCCGGCGGGCCTGCGGATCTGGTGCGGCGCCACCGTGGAAGCCTCCGACGTCGCGCTGCTGACGCAGTGGATCGACTGGGCGTTCGCCGAAGCCAGAGCTGCGCTGCCGAAGGCGGCTTGACGCTCCACTTAGCCGTCGTCCCGGCCAAGCGAAGTGCGAGCCGGGACCCATAGCCACAGCACGGAGTATGGGTCCCGGCTCTACGCGCCAAGAGGCGCTTCGGCCGGGACGACGATCGATTTCCAAAAGGAACATCAGATGTCCAAACCCAAAGTTCTCATTTCCGACGCGCTGTCTCCTGCCGCCGTGCAGATCTTCAAAGATCGCGGCGTCGAGGTCGACTTCCAGCCCAGTCTCGGCAAGGACAAGGACAAGCTCGCCGAGATCATCGGCAACTACGACGGGCTTGCGATCCGCTCCGCGACGAAAGCCACCGCGAAGATCATCGACAAGGCCACCAGGCTGAAGGTGATCGGCCGTGCCGGCATCGGCGTCGACAATGTCGAGATACCGGCGGCCACCGCCAAGGGCATCATCGTGATGAACACGCCGTTCGGCAATTCGATCACGACCGCCGAGCACGCCATCACCTTGATGCTGGCGCTGGCACGCGAAATTCCGCAGGCCGACGCCTCGACCCAGGCCGGCAAGTGGGAGAAGAACCGCTTCATGGGCGTCGAGATCACCGGCAAGACGCTCGGCGTTGTCGGCTGCGGCAATATCGGCTCGATCGCCGCCGACCGCGCGCTCGGCCTGAAAATGAAGGTGGTGGCGTTCGATCCGTTCCTGTCGCCGGAGCGCGCCAAGGACATCGGGGTCGAGAAGGTCGAACTCGACGAATTGTTCAAGCGCGCCGATTTCATCACGCTGCACACGCCGCTGACCGAGAAGACCAGGAACATCATCGATGCGGCGGCGCTCGCCAAGATGAAGAAGGGCGTGCGCATCATCAATTGCGCGCGCGGCGGCCTGGTCGACGAGCAGGCGCTGGTCGACGCGCTGAATTCCAAGCATGTCGCGGGCGCCGCTTTCGACGTGTTCGTCGAGGAGCCCGCCACCAAGAACGTGCTGTTCGGCCATCCCAACGTGATCTGCACCCCGCATCTCGGCGCCTCCACCACCGAAGCGCAGGAGAACGTGGCGCTTCAGGTCGCCGAGCAGATGTCGGATTATCTCCTGACCGGCGCGATCTCGAACGCGGTGAATTTTCCGTCGATCACGGCCGAAGAAGCGCCCAAGCTGAAGCCGTTCATCGAACTCGCCGAAAAGCTCGGCTCGTTCGCAGGCCAACTCACCGAGAGCGGCATTCTCAAGGTGGAGATCACCTATGAGGGCAATGTCGCCGCGATGAAGATCAAGGCGATCACCTCGGCGGTGCTGTCGGGGCTGTTGCGGCCGATGCTCGGCGACGTCAACGTGGTCTCCGCGCCGGTCGTCGCGAAGGAGCGCGGCATGGTGGTCGACGAGATCGTGCGCGCGGCGCAGAGCGACTACGAAAGCCTGATCACCGTCACCGTCACCACCGAACGGCAGGGACGCTCGGTGTCCGGCACCGTCTATCACGACGGCAAGCCGCGGCTGGTCGACATCAAGGGCATCCGGGTCGACGCCGAGTTCGGCAAGTCGATGATCTATATTACCAACGAGGACAAGCCCGGCTTCATCGGCAGCTTCGCCGGCCTGCTCGGCGACGCCAAGATCAATATCGCCACCTTCCATCTCGGCCGTACCAAGCAGGGCGGCGACGCCATCGCGCTGGTCGAGATCGACGGGGCGGTCCCGGCGAACGTGCTGGCCAAGGTGCAGGCCTTGCCTCAGGTGAAGCAGGCCAAGGCGCTGGTGTTCTAACCGCGCGTCGTCCGTTTCTCTTCAGGGAGGGATTGCTTACTCTTTGCCGCGGTTCCGCCTGCGGCGAAGCCGCATGGAAACCTCAATCGAACCGGTTCCTTCCTCGCTGCGTCTCATGACCGGGAGTGGTGGGGGTTGTTGCGCGTCGCCAGCCGGCGAGCGGTTCAGGAGGGTATCCATGCGATTGATTACGAACGGCTATTTGACGGCGAGCCTCGCCATTCTGGCGGCGCTGGGTGCCGGCGAGGCACGCGCGGCTGACTTGGCCGCCAACTCGGCGGTCGATGCCGTCACCGTCTATCCCGATGGCGCCAGCGTCACGCGGATCATCTCGCTCGATCTGCCGGCCGGCGAGAATTTTGCCGTTCTCAAGGATTTTCCGCTCACGCTGGATCCGTCGTCGCTCAGGGTCGAGGGCGAGGCGGGCGCCAAGCTCACGATCGGTGCGATCGACGCCAAACCGCCGCGCGCGGCGCCGCCGGCCAACCTGCCCGAACTCGACAAGCGCATCGAGGCGCTGAAGGACGAGCGGGCCAACTTGCAAGGCGCGATCGATGCCGCGACCGCGCGGCGCAAATTCGCCGAGCGATTTGCGGATACGTCTCCAGCCGGAATCGGCGACAAGGGTGAGGCGCGGCCGATCGCCGAATGGCGGGCGGCGTTTGCTGCCGTCGGCGACGAAATTGCCAGCGCCGATACTGCCATCCGCGACGCCGGACGCAAGCAGCGCGAACTCGACCGCGAAATCGCGCGTCTCGAACAGGACCGGGCGCAGAAGCCGCCGAGCAGGCTGGAAGTCCGGATCGAACTCGCCGCCGCCGCCGCGACGAAAGCGACGTTGCGCGTCACCTATGCGGTGCGCAATGCGCGCTGGACGCCGCTCTACGACGCGCGTCTCGACACCGGCGCCAGGGACCGCAAGCCTGCGCTCGAACTGGTGCGCCGCGCCGAGATCACGCAAGACACCGGCGAGGATTGGTCCAACGTCGCGCTCAGTGTCTCGACGGTGCGCACCGCGCGCGGCGGCAGCGCACCCGACCTGAAGTCGCTCGTCGTTCAATACCCGCAAGTGCCGCGTCCGATGGCCGCGGGGTCCGCCGCACTGGATTATGCAATGCCCTCGGCTGCGCCACCCCCGGACAGGTTGAGGCAACTCCGCGCTAGCGGGGGGAAAAGCGATGAGCCCGTGATGGAGAAGGCGGCCGAGCAACAGGCCGCGGCCGACGTCAGCGGCTTCCAGGTGGTGTTCAAGATTCCGGGCCGCGTCAGCCTCGGGGCCAGCGAAGGCGCCAAGAGCCTGCGTATCTCCAGTGCGAGTATTGCACCCGACCTCACGGTTCGCGCCGTGCCAGTGCTCGACCCGACCGCGTTCCTCGAAGCGAGCTTCAGGCAGGCCGAGGACGCGCCATTGCTGCCCGGCCGCGTTGCGATCTATCGCGACGGTGTCTTCGTCGGCCGCGGGCAGATGGCCGCGGCGAGCAAGGATGAGACCGTGCGGCTCGGCTTCGGCGCCGACGACAAGATCAAGATCGAGCGCACCGTCGTCAAACGCAACGAAGGCTCGGCGGGCCTGATCGTGACGACGTCGAAGACCGACGAACGCACGTTCAAGACCAACGTGCGCAACGGCCATGATTTCCCGATCAGGATCGCGATCGAGGATCAGTTGCCGGTCAGTGAGAACGAGGACATCGTGGTCGAGATGCTTTCGTCGACGACGCCGCCGACCGCGACCAATCTGCGAGACAAGCGCGGCGTGCTGGAATGGGCCTTTGAGGCCAAGGCAGGCGAGGTCAGGGACATCAATTTCGCCTGGCGGATACGCTGGCCCAAGGACAAGGGCGTCGTGATGGTGCCGGCGGGCTGAGCCGGCGAGGGTGGGCACGGATTCCGATTCTCTCTCTCCATGGGAGGGGATCGGAAGGATGACAGAGATCAGCCGGCTTCGCGCGCGATCCAGCGCTCGCCGACCTTCCGATAGCTATGCTTCACCGCCGCCCAGGCGACGCGATGGGCTGTTCTTTCGCGCTCCGCGAGATCGCGCGAAGCGTATTGGCTCCATGCACTGTTGAAGGCTGCGAGGTAGATCTCTCTCGCATGCGGCGGCAAATGCGCGCGAATGGGAGCAGGGAGGTCGTCGATCGACGCATACGGCAAGCGATCTCTCCCGGGTGGCTGTGCGGTGGATCAGGCCCAGCCACCGCCCTTGTACACGACCAGATTGTCGTGGACGGCGCCCACACCGGGCGTGGATTCCGCCGCGACCTTGATCGCCTTTCGTTCGGCATCCGATTCTGCAAGGCCCCAGAGATCGACGATGCCGTTGGTGACGGTGACGTTCAGCAGTCCCGTGTGGGCCCACGCTTCCTTCTTCAAGCCAGCGAGGATGCGGTCGCGGATCGCCTTGTCCGACGGAGTTATATCCAGCAGTTGGCGTGTGCTGGCCACGGCCTGAAGAAGATTGGCCCTGCTCACGATACCGACCAGTTGACCGTTCTCCAGAATCGGCAATCTTCTGATTGCGTTCCTCTCCATCAGCGCGGCGACTTCATGGAGCGGCGTGTGGGGGGAGGCCGTGATGACATCCCGCGTCATGACATCCGAAACCTTGCGGCTGTGGGATTTGATGTATTCGGCCGCCAGCGTGTCGTCATGGATCAATGCCTGAAGCCACCAGGAGCGGCGCCGCTCCGTGCCTGCTTCCACACGGTGCAGCAGATCGCCTTCGCTGACAATGCCGACCAGCTTGCCCTTGCCGTCCAGCACGGGAACCGCGCTGATTTGTTTCTCCAGAAACAGCTTTGCAACCTGCTCTACGGTGGCGGAAGGTTCGACAGTGATGACTGGTGCAACCATGACGTCACGGACACGCATAGCAACCTCCTTAGTCGATCGTTTGATCTTGCTAGCTGACGCCGGGCGCCTGTCATTGATGCAGGTCAAGTTCAGCCGAACTCAAGCAGCTACGAATTTCGCGCCAGCGCAGATGCGGACGGCTTTCGCGCCTGATTGAGCGGAGAAAATGATGGAGTCCGACCCCTCGTCTCGCAAGCAGGTGGTTGTCATTGGATATTTTGTGGCCGCCGGGGTCGGGATGCTGGCGCTGCAATGGTTGCTGGCGACCTACAACACTATCGAAACCATTCCCTACAGCGAGTTCGAGCGATTGGTCGCCCAGGGCAGCGTCACAGAGGTGTCGGTCGCCCCGGATATCATCCAGGGAAAACTGAAGGGCAAGCTTCCGAGCGGAAAGTCCTCCTTCATTACTGCGCGCGTCGATCCGGGGTTGGCGGAAAAGCTCGAGAGCAAGGGCGTTGTCGTCACCGGTATCGCGTCGGGCGGGCTGTTCCAGACCATGCTGTCCTAGATCATCCCAGCGCTGATGTTTTACCTGATCTGGATATTTCTCGGTCGCCGGCTGGCGGATCGTCAGGGATTTGGCGGACTGATGTCGATCGGGAAATCGCGCGCGAAGGTCTATGTCGAAAAGGACACCAAGGTCACCTTCGCCGATGTGGCCGGCGTCGACGAAGCGAAATTCGAGTTGCAGGAAGTCGTGTCCTTCCTGAAGGAATCCCAACAGCTACGGCCGGCTCGGCGCTCATGTTCCAAAGGGAATTTTACTGGTCGGGCCGCCGGGTACCGGCAAGACCCTGCTCGCTCGCGCGGTAGCCGGCGAGGCCGGGGTCGCATTCTTCTCGATCTCCGGCTCCGAATTCGTCGAGATGTTCGTCGGCGTCGGCGCGGCCCGGGTCCGCGATCTCTTTGATCAGGCGCGAAAGGCCGCGCCGTGCATCATCTTCATCGATGAACTCGACGCGCTTGGGCGTAGCCGCTCTCCCGGTGCTTTCGGCGGATACGACGAGAAGGAGCAGACCCTGAATCAGTTGCTCGCCGAACTTGACGGCTTCGATCCCAGCGCCGGGGTGATCCTGCTGGCGGCGACGAACCGGCCTGAAATCCTCGATCCAGCGCTGCTGCGGGCGGGCCGGTTCGACCGGCAGGTGCTGGTCGATCGTCCGGACAAGGGCGGGCGTATCGCCATCCTCAAGGTGCATGTTCGCAAGATCAGGTTCGGCAAGGATGTCGATCTGGAAAAGGTCGCTGCGCTGACCCCGGGTTTCACGGGTGCAGATCTTGCCAACCTGATCAATGAGGCCGCCATCGCCGCCACCAGACGCAATGCCGACGACGTTTCCTTTGACGATTTCACGGTTGCGATCGAGCGGATCGTCGCCGGAATCGAGAAGAAGAGCAGGGTGCTCGGCAAGGACGAGCGTCGGAGGGTCGCCTATCATGAGATGGGCCATGCCCTTGTCGCCGCGAACCTGCTCGGCGTCGATCCCGTGCAAAAGGTGTCCATCATTCCCCGCGGGGTAGGCGCCCTCGGTTATACGCTGCAGCGGCCGACCGAGGATCGCTTTCTGCTCTCCGTCAGCCAATTGAAGAACCGGATCGCAGTGTTGATGGGAGGTCGGGCATCCGAGCGACTGATCTTTGACGGCGACGTTTCGACAGGGGCGGCCGATGACCTGCAACGAGCAACCGAGATCGCGATCGAGATGGTCACCAAATACGGAATGGACGGGAAAGTCGGACAGCGAACCTACGCATCCCGTCCTCAAATGTTTCTTCAAGCCGCACAAGATGCAGCCGTCAGCGCGGCCGAGATGACCGGGCGCGAGATCGATCTGGCGGTGCGAGATCTGGTCGAGGCGGGCGACGCCTGCGCGCGCGCCATTCTCGAAAAGCACCGGCACGATCTGGACGAGGGCGTCGGGATTTTGATCGCAAAGGAGACGTTAACAGCGGAGGAATTTGCTCCGCTGCGTCCGGGGCCGGAAATGGCCTCCCCCTGACGAGAGGAACTTTTTCGGCCGGCTTTGGATTTGATGCGGATCAATTCGGCCGCCGCAGCGCGATCATAGCCTGTCGTTGAGTTTCGCAGGATATCGTTGCGAGTTGGGAGGCGTCTTGTCATGGGATCGCCAGCATCGAAAGACAACAAGTCCGGAGCCGCGAAATCGTTTGATCTGCTTCGTCAGCAGATGGTCGCGCGCAATATCGCCGCGCGCGGCGTGCGCGATGAACTCGTGCTTGAGGCGATGCGGAAGGTTCCGCGCGAATTGTTCCTGCCGGAAAGGCTCCGGGAATTCGCCTACGAGGACTCGCCGCTCCCGATCGCCGGGGAACAGACCATTTCCCAGCCCTATATCGTTGCCTTCATGGCCGAGGCTCTGATGCTCAGGGGCGGCGAAAAGATTCTCGAGATCGGCGCCGGCTCCGGTTACGCCGCCGCCGTGCTTTCGGAGATCGCGGCCGACGTCTACACGGTCGAACGTCTCGGTCAGTTGGCGGAGCAGGCTGCGGCGACGCTGGCCGACCTCGGCTATGACAATGTTCATGTGCTGCACGGCGACGGCACCAGAGGCTGGCCGGAACATGCGCCCTATGATGCGATCGTGGTGGCGGCCGGCGGGCCGCAGGTACCGGAATCACTCAAGGAGCAACTGAAGATCGGCGGACGCCTGGTGATACCGGTCGGCGCCGATCAACGTGCCCAGGAGCTGGTGCGCATCACCCGCCTCTCGAAAGACCAATATCGCAGCGAAGACATCGCCGACGTCCGCTTCGTTCCGTTGATCGGGGAAGAGGGCTGGGCAGCGCCTGGAACGGAGCCTGCGCGAAAACGTCGGACGCTGCGGCCCGGCGCCCCAGGCGAGGAAGCGCTGGTCCGCAATCTTGCAGATGCAGCAGAATCCTTTCCGTCGATCGAGACCGCGGGTCTTGCTTCGCTGATGCAGCGGATCGGATCGGCTCGCGTCGTGCTGCTCGGCGAAGCGACCCACGGAACCAGCGAGTTCTACCGGATGCGCGCGCGGATCACCCGCGAACTGATCGTCGAGAAGGGATTCCAGTTTGTCGCCATCGAGGCGGACTGGCCCGACGCCGCGCGCGTGGATCACTATGTGCGGCATTTTCAGTACCCACCGTCGGAATGGACGGCGTTCGCACGATTTCCGACCTGGATGTGGCGCAACACCGAGGTGCGCGACTTTGTAAGCTGGCTGCGCAAGCACAACGGGACCGTGGAGAAGAACGAACGCGTCGCATTTCACGGCCTCGATCTCTACAGCCTCTACAACTCGATCCGCTCAGTTCTGAACTATCTGGACGAGGTCGATCCGGGGTCGGCTAGGGTTGCCCGCGAACGTTACGGCTGCCTGACGCCGTGGCAGCACGACCCCGCCACTTATGGTCATGCCGCCTTGACCGGTTCATACCCGACCTGCGAGCCCGAGGTGGCCCGTGCGCTAACCGATCTTCTCGCGAAACGCCGAGCCTACGCCGAGCATGACGGCGAGCGCTTCCTCGATGCCGAACAGAACGCCCGGCTGGTGGCGAACGCGGAGCGTTATTACCGGATCATGTACTATGGCTCGCGCGCTTCGTGGAACCTGCGCGATACCCACATGTTCGAAACCCTGAAGAACCTGCTGGCGTTTCACGGCGAGGACAGCAAGGTGGTCGTGTGGGCACACAATTCTCACGTCGGGAACGCAGGCGCGACGGAGATGGCAGCGCGCGGCGAACACAATATCGGCCAGCTTTGCCGCAAGCAGTTTGGCGAACAGGCCTATATTGTCGGTTTTGGCACTAACAGCGGGACGGTTGCCGCGGCGTCGGAGTGGGATGGTCCGATGGAAGTGAAGGACGTGCGGCCGGCGCTTGCTGGTAGTTATGAGCAGTTGTGCCATGCGACGGGCCAGGCTCGATTCATGTTGGGCCTGCGCGGTTCGGCCGATTTGTGCGGTCCGAACGGGCTCGGCAGGGAACGGCTGGAGCGGGCAATTGGCGTGATCTATCGCCCGGAAACCGAGATGGCCAGCCATTACTTCAGGGCCAACCTGCCAAAACAATTCGATGAATATATCTGGTTCGACGATACACGCGCGGTGAGCCCGCTGGACACTGCCGAGATCAAGGGCCTTCCCGATACCTATCCGTTCGGGGTGTGACTCCCACGAAGACCGCTTCTCCCTCTCCCCGCCAGAGGCGGGGAGAGGGAGAGACCCTACTTCGCCTTCAAAAACTCACCCACCTCCAGCAGCACGAACTCGTTGTCGTCCGCCTTGTTGGGATCGCGGCTCGACGAGAACGGCAGATTGTTGTCGTTGCCGACGATGATATGCGTCTCGTCGACGCGGTCGACATTCTCGATGGTGAAGAACGGGAAGGTCAGCACGCCGTCATTGAGCGGCTTGCGCGCCTTGTGGTCGGGATCCCTGATCTTCATCAAATCGATATAGGCGATCTTGCGCACCGGCTTGCCGACATTGGCGTCCGACAGTTCGACCTTGTAGACGCGCTTGAATTTCGCGAGGTCCGGAAAGCAGTTCTCGCCGCGCTGGCCTTGCGGACAAGCCTTGTCGGCGGTCCCCTCACCATTGTCGCGCTCGATGATCAGGCCGCTCGTGGCGTCGATCATGTTGAAGTCGCCGATGGCGTTGCCGTTCTGCTCGAACACGTAACTCCAGTAGCGGCCGGTAAATTTTTCGGCAGCGACGTCGAACTCGAGAATCCGCGAGGCTTCCTTGCCGTCAATCTTTTCAAAGTCCTTCTTCTCGGCATTCCACAGCGGGCCTTCGAGCAGGCCGTAGAGGAACTTGCCATCCTTCGAGGCGGCAAAGCCTTCATAACCCTTGGAGCGGCGCAGATTGACCGTGGTGTAGCTCGCGCCGGGTGCGGCCGGCGACTGCACCGACCAATGGTCAGGCGAGCGCACCGGCTTGCCGTCGGCGGTGGTTTCGAACACGGCCAGGATCTTGCCGTTGCGGTCTGCCTTCAGCACATAGGGCCCGAACTCGTCGCCGATCCAGAAGGTGTCGCCGATGATCTGAAAACCTTCGGTGTCGAAATCGGCGCCGGTGAGATAACGTTTTGCGGTATCCTCATGCAGGATTCGGAACGGCACCTTCCTGTCGGGGTCATGCAGGAAGATGGTTTCCTGCCGCTCGATCTTGCCGGTCGACCAATCGATCTTGTGGCGGTTGAGATAGAGCATCGAATCCGCCGAGTTGTAGCGCGAGCCCATGCCATTGTCGGTGAGCACCCAGAACGAACCGTCCGGCATCACCTTGATGCCGGAATGGCCCTGCAGCGGCTGGCCCTTGAACGGCAACGATACGCCGGTCGGCCGTTCATAGGATTTTCCCATCACGCTGCCGACGGCGTCGACGCGCTTGCCGGTGGTGTATTTGCCCACGGTCTTGAGATCGTCTGGCGCATCGACGGGCGCATCGATGAAACTCTGCGCCGGCAACACGGCATGGCCCTTCAGCGTGGCGGGAAACTCGCCTTCGCCCTGGGCAAAGGCGGCACTGGCCAGAAATATGGACGCAACGGAGCAGAGTAATGACACGCGCATGGCGGATCTCCTTTAGGTGGCGATGCGGCGTGTCTTGCGGAGCGGCTGTTACAGCCGACTGACAGTTTTGTGAAAGCGGGGTAACGCCGTTGGATAAGTCTGCGGCATTATGCCGTCAGGGCAATGCCGTTGGCCGCATGGTTTGCGGCAGCAGGAACGGCACGCCCTGATCGGTGTAGTCGATTGTGACGTCGACCTCGAAAATCCGGCGGATGTTCTCTGCCGTGATTGCCTCGGCGCGGCCGCCGTCGACGGCGAGCTTGCCGCGATGCAGCAGCACGATGCGGTCGGCGAAGCGCATCGCCAGATTGAGGTCGTGCAGCACGGCGATTACGGCCGTGCCATTTTGCGCGCGCCGCTTCGCCGTCTCCACCAGGTCGATCTGGTGGCGCATGTCGAGGCTGGAGGTCGGTTCGTCCAGCAGCAGCAGGCCGGGGCCGTGCTGGCGTTCGCCGCAGGCGAGTTGCACCAGCACGCGGGCGAAATGCGCGCGCTGTTGTTCGCCGCCGGAGAGCGTCGGCAATTGCCGGTGACCGAAATCGGTGAGCCCGACCTCGCCCAGCGCCGCATCGACCAGCCTTTGCGCGGCGGCGCGACCGGAATCGCCTGCTCCCATGTGGACGATTTCCTCGACCGTGAACGGGAAGGTGACGTTGACATGCTGCGACAGCATCGCGCGGTGATGGGCGAGAACGCGCGGCGCATAGAGATGGATGTCGCGTTGCTTCAATTTGATTTGCCCGCGCGTCTGGCGAAGATCGCCAGACAGCATCCGCAGCAGCGTCGATTTTCCGGCGCCGTTGGGGCCGACGATCGCGACCATCTCGCCGGCGGCAATGCGCAGATCGATGGCGTCGACCAGCGTGGCGCTGCCGACCACCATCGAGACCGCCTGCGCTTCGAGGATGGCGGTCATAGCGAAACCAGCCCGCGCTGGCGGAGCAGCATGCCTAGGAAGAACGGCGCGCCGATCGCCGCCGTCAGGATGCCGATCGGCATTTCCGCGGGCGCCACGATGGTGCGGGCCAGCGTATCGGCGCCTACCATCAGCACGGCGCCCAACAGCATCGAGGCCGGCAGCAGCAGCCTGTGCGCCGGCCCGATCATGAGTCGGAGCAGATGCGGCACCACGATGCCGACAAAGCCGACCACGCCACAAACCGAAACCGCGACGCCCGTCATCGCCGAGACCAGCACGATCGAAATCCGCTTCAGCCGCTCGACATCGACGCCGCTGTGAAACGCCTCAGCCTCGCCGAGCACCAGCACATCGAGTCCGCGCGCGATCGAGACGCAGGCGATCGCAGCCAACCCGAGCACCGGAGCCAGCGTGGCGAGCTTGGGCCAGGTCGCGCCGCTCAGCGAACCCAAAAGCCAGAAGGTGATATCGCGCAACTGGCGATCGTCGGCGATGAACACCAGAAGCCCGATGCCGGCATTGGCGATGGCCGCAATCGCAATGCCGGCCAGCAGAAAGATCGCAATCGACGTCCGTCCCGAGCGGCTGGCGATCGAATAGAGGACGACCGTCGTCACCAGCGAACCGACGAAGGCCGCGAGTGGCAACAATTGATTCTGCATGAAGTGGAGGCTCTGGCCGAACCGGCTGTCGGTGAACACGATCGCCGCTGCAGCTGCAAACGCGCCGCCTGAGGATACGCCGACGAGGGCGGGATCGGCCAGCGGATTGCGAAACAGCCCCTGCATGATGGCACCGGATGCCGCGAGCAGGGCGCCCACCATCGCCGCCGCAGCAATCCTCGGAATCCGGATCGACCACAGCACGAGCTGGTCGCGCGCGAGCGTTGGACCTGGTGCGGCGTCTGCCCACAGCCCGAGCGCGGCCGGCAGCCGCGCCAGCGGAATTCCGGCAGCGCCCATTGTCAGCGCGACCAGCGCCGCACCGGCAAGCGCCGCCAACAGACAGATGAGGGTCAGCGAAGCCGGAGGGCGCAACGCGTACCCGCTGCGGCGCTTCGCCTGTTCCGTGCTATCGGCCAGGGTGGTCACAGCCGGCAATTTGCGGAGAGTGCCGCCGGCTTGAATTTTTCCGCCTGCGGCGCCAGCGCCGGATAGAGCTTGATCGAGAGATCGCGCGCCGCGGCCGCCGTGCGGGGCCCGAAGCCAAGCAGATAGAGGCCTTCCATGGAGATGAAGGCCTTGTTGGCCGCGACGGGGGTCAGCGCGAAGGCCGGATGGACGTATACGGCTTCGGCGTCCACCGAGTCCTTACCGCGCTGGATCGACAGCACCACGTCGGGCTTTGCGGCCACGATCGCCTCGTCGTTGATGATCTTGTAGCCGTCATACCCGTCGATCGCATTGACGGCGCCGGCCATCGCGATGATTTCGTTGGCGGCGGTCTTCTGGCCCGCGGCCATCGCCCGGCCGTTCAAGAGCGACATCAGGAACATCACGCGCACCGGCTTGGTCACCTTGCCGCGCAACTCGCGCAGTTGCGCCAGATCGCCGGTGACGACTTTGGTCAGGCACTCGGCGCGCTTGTCCGCGCCCATCGCGTGGCCGACCAGCTTGATCTTGTCGATCAGGCCTGCTTCCGAAAAGGTTTCGGGCACCAGCACCAGCGGCACCTTGGCCGCCTCCAGCACGTCAATGGTTTCCTTTGGCCCGGATCCCTGTACTGCGAGCACCAGCGATGGATTGAGCCCGAGCACGCCCTCGGCCGAAAGCTGCCGCATGTAGCCGACGTTCGGCTTGTCGCGCAGCGCCGCAGGAGGATAGAAGCTGGTAGAGTCCACGCCGGCGAGGCGGTCCTCGAAACCGAGCGCGTAGAGGATTTCGGTAATCGCGCCGCCGATCGAGACGATCCGCGCGGGATCCGAGATCGTAACATCGCGGTTGCGGGCATCATGCACCGTAATGCCCGCGGCGAGCGCGGGGCCGCCGAGCAGGAAACAGCCAGCGGCGACCGACAATGCGAGCATGCGACAAAATGTCATTGCCGGTTCACCTGGTCAGGTTCTGTTGGTCGGGTTCACTTGGTCAGAATCAGCTTGTTCTGCGACGTCAGCCGCAAGCGATAGTTGGCCTTGCCGTGCGCGATGATGATTTCGCGCTCCGCCGCAAACAGCTCGCGGCTGTCGATCCGGCTACCGTTCATGGTGAGAAGGCGCGTCGCGGAAGACGGCTTTTCGGCATGTTTTCCGGCGCCTCCGATATTGTCTCCTGAAGGTGCCGCCATAATTTCTGTTGTATCCCCATGTTCCCGACCAGCTGCTTGTATAATTTGATCGCCGCGCAATCCAACTGCTGCACTTTACAATTCATATAAAGTGCGCCGTGGCATTATTGACCGGTTCTGCAACGCCGCGTAACCAGGGATGCACGCGATACGAGCGGGGGTGCCGGTCGCGAAAATCGTTAGCCAGCAAGCAGCCGCTCATGTCAGCGGCGCCCGCCAGCCGAACCCAAGAGACAGAACAACAGGTTGGGGCAGTATGGCTTTCGGGGTCAGGCATTCGCGTGCCTTGGTTTTGGGCGCGTCGGCATTTTCGTTCGCATTGATGTCGTCAGGCGCAGCGTTCACGCAGGCGCTCGAATCCGAGGCCGTCACGCGCTCTGCCGATCAGAAGAAACAGAAGCAGGCCAAGCGCCAGCAAGCCAAGCCGCAGCAGGATGCGCAGGCCACCGCGGCGGCGATGAACGCGCGGGCGCAGGCTGGCGGCGCGGTGGTGCAATCGCTCGATACGATCACGGTGGCGGCCTCGAAGACCGAGGAGCGCGCGATCGACGCGCTGGCGCCGGTCAGTTCCGTGTCGATGGAGCAGATCCAGGGTCTGCAGCCGAACCGGCTGTCCGACGTCTTCTATAGCGTGCCCGGCGTATCGTTTCAGGAGCGCGGCGACGATCCCTCGACCGTGATCAACATTCGCGGCCTGCAGGATTTCGGCCGCGTCGCGGTCGTCGTCGACGGCGCGCGGCAGAACTATCAGCGTACCGGCCATAACGCCAACGGCTCATTCTTCCTCGATCCCGAACTGGTCGGCGGCGTCGATGTCGTACGCGGCCCGACCGCGAACATCTACGGCTCGGGCGCGATCGGCGGCCTGGTCTCGTTCCGCACCAAGGACATCAACGACGTCGTGCGCCCGGGTGAGCGCTGGGGAGTCGACATGACCGGCTCCGGCGGCACCAACAATGCTCGAGGCCTCGGCTCGATCTTCGGCGGCGTGCGCGCCGATCCCAATGTCGATGTCTTCGGTGGCGCGGTCTACCGCACGCAGGGCAATTACAAGGATGGCAACGGCACCGAGATCGGCAATACCGGCAATGAGCTCGCTGCCGGATTGATGAAGGTTACCGTACGCCCCGCCGATGGCCATGAGATCAAGCTCGGCGGCGTGTTCCAGGATTACCAATACAGCATCGGCCAGTTCAACCGCGGGCCGGTGCTGACCGCGGCGCAACGCGCCCTGTTTCAGGGTTCATCGGTCTATGCGTCCGACGCCAAGAACTACATGGGAACGCTGAACTGGAAATATAGCAAGCCGGACGACAATTTGTGGGATTGGAATCTGACGCTCTACGGCAACCGCACCGACAACGACCAGGTCAAGACATTTCACAACAGCGCCAGCGGTGCGGCCTTTTGCGGCCCCGGCAATGTCGGCAACAACATCTCCGGCTGCGTCGGCGACAGGCGGGGCTATGTGCTCGACACGCTTGGGGTCGACGTCAACAATACGACCCGGTTCAATGTCGGCGACTGGCGAAATGCGGTGACGCTTGGGGTCGATGCGTTTCAGGATGACGTCAGTACGAGCGACAGCCGCGGCAATTCCAACATCACCACGCCCAGCGGCCTGCGCACCGTCTCCGGCGGCTTCGCGCAGTTGAAGCAGAACTATTCGACCTGGTTCGAAGCCATCAGCGCGATCCGCTACGACCGCTACGACCTTCATTCGCCGATGGTGACGACCAGCGGCGGTGGCGACCGGTTCTCGCCGAAGTTCACCGTCGGCGTGACGCCGGTGGCGGGCTTCACGCCCTATGTCAGCTATGCCGAAGGTTATCGCGCACCCTCGATCACGGAGACGCTGATTTCGGGGGCGCACGCCACCGGCGGCGGTCCTGCTTTCTTCAATTGCCCGGACGGTACCGTAGGATTGTTCTGCTTCCTGCCCAATGCGAACCTGCGGCCGGAGGTCGGCAAGAACAAGGAAATCGGCCTCAACCTGAAGTACAATGACATCTTCACGTCGGGCGACAGTTTCCGCGGCAAGTTCAACGTGTTCCGCAACGACGTCAGTGACTATATCGATCTCGTCGCCTCCGCGCCGGTGGCGGTGCCGCCGTTCGGATCGTTCAGCCAGTTCTTCCAGTACCAGAATATCGCGCAGGCCCGGATCGAAGGCGTCGAGGCCGAGACGATGTATGACGCGGGCCTGTGGTATGTCGGCGTCGCCGGCCACCTGATCCGTGGCAAGAATGTCGCGACCAATGTCGGGTTGGCGACCATCACGCCGCGCAAGATCACCACGACCGGTGGCGTGCGGCTGCTCGACCGCAGGCTGATCCTGGCCGCGCAATGGTCCTCATACGGTGCCAACAACGATGTTCCGGCCGGTTATCTGCCCTCGACCGGGTATGAATTGGTCAATTTATATCTGACCTGGCATGCGACCAAGGACATCATGTTCACGGCATCAATCGATAATCTCCTGAACCAGTACTACCGGCCTTACGCCATTCCCGGCAGTTCCACCGACGGCACCACGCAGAACGACGTGTTGTGGTCGAGCCCCGGACCGGGCAGGGTCTACAAGGCCGGCTTGAAGATCCATCTTGGCGGAGCGTAATTCGACGAGCTGACAAGCCAAAAAAGTTGCACCGGGCCGCGCTGATGCTCCAGCGCGGCTGCGGTGCGTTCATCTTTCCAACCAACTCAAACCGTATGCCAGGCGCAACCCAGCAAGGAGATTTTGAAATGTTTATCGCAATGAACCGGTTCCAGGTGAAGATTGGCTCTGAAGCGGCCTTTGAGACCGTCTGGCGCACCCGCGAATCCTATCTCAGCAGCATGGCCGGTTTCGTCGAGTTTCACCTGCTCAAGGGCCCCGTCCTCGAGGACCACACGCTGTATTCGTCGCATACGACCTGGGTCGACAAGGCTGCGTTCGAAGCCTGGACCAAATCGGAAGAGTTCCGCCGGGCCCATGCTCGCGCCGACAACAAGACCGGCGAGAGCCTCTATCTCGGCCATCCCAAGTTCGAAGGCTTCGACGTGATCCTGAGCGAACGCAAGTCCAGCGCCGCCGCATAAGGGGAGGGTGCGATGTTGAGCACGGAGCTTGCCGACCTCAAGGCCCATATGGCTGAGAATCCGGGCGCGGTGATCGAGGAAGTGGCGCGGGAGCGGAAAGTCACCCCGCGCGCCGTGCTCGAGGCGATGCCTGAACCGATGGTGCGCATCGGCGCCGGCGGCGAATTCGGCGCCGCCATGAACGATGTCGCGCAATGGGGCGAGGTGACGCTGATCGTCCATACCGATGATGCGATCTTCGAGTTCACTGGATCGATCCCGGCGGGCGAAGTCGGACGCGGCTATTTCAACCTGATGCAGCCGAAGGGGCTTCACGGCCATCTCCGGCATGAGCGCTGCGCGGCGATTGCGTTTGTTGAGCGGCCCTTCATGGGCAAGTCGTCGGCCTTCATCGCCTTCATCAATGTCGACGGCGGCATCATGTTCAAGGTGTTCGTCGGCCGCGACGAGACGCGCGCGCTGCGCGGCGACCAGTTGCAGCGCTTTCACGCGTTGGCCGAGAGGATCGCGTCCGCCTGCGCGGCGTAACCGATTCCCGCATTGTCAGTCCGGGAGGTGGCCATGCAGCGAACAGTGCTTGATGGTATGATCCGTTGGAGTGGCGCGGCCAGCGTGGCCGCCTTCCCGGGTGCGGCGTTCGCCGCCACCGACGTTGCGCTGCTGCCGCGCAACCTGTCGCCCTGGAACATGTTTGTGAATGCTGACCTCGTGGTACAGGCAGTCATGGTCGGGCTCGCCTTCGCCTCGCTGGTGACGTGGACGATCTGGCTTGCCAAGACCATTGAAGTCCGCCGCAAGACGACGACGGCCAGGCGGCGCCTGATCCTGCTGGAAGCCGACACGATACTGGCCAAGGCGGAGCAGGAAACCCACGGCGGCAACGATGCCGTGGCGCAGATCATCCAGTCCGCCGCCCGCGAGGCCTCTCTCTCCGGCGGCCATTTCGACGACGGCCTCAAGGAGCGGGTGGCGCTGCGGCTGGAGCGGGTGGAGGCTGCGATGTCGCGGCAGATCGCGCGCGGCACCGGCGTGCTCGCCACCATCGGCGCCACCGCGCCGTTCGTCGGCCTGTTCGGAACGGTCTGGGGCATCATGAATTCGTTCATCGGCATTTCCGAGGCCCACACCACCAATCTCGCCGTCGTCGCGCCCGGCATTGCGGAAGCGTTGCTGGCGACCGCGCTCGGTCTCGTGGCGGCGATCCCGGCGGTCGTGATCTACAACCATCTCACCCGCACCATCGCGGGCCACCGCGCGCTGCTCGGCGACGCCTCGGCGATGGTGCTGCTCCTGATCAGCCGCGAAGGCGACCGCGGCGCGTTCCGCCTCGCGCGCGCCGCCGAGTAAACGACGGAGTGTAACGCGATGGGAGCGAAGCTCGGGCAGGCAATCGGCGGACGGACGCGCGGCGGCGACGATCTTGTCGAGGCGCACGAGATCAACGTCACGCCGTTCATCGACGTGATGCTGGTACTCCTGATCATCTTCATGGTCGCAGCCCCGCTCGCCACCGTCGATCTCGGCGTCGATCTTCCGGCCAGCGCCGTCGAGCCGCAGCCGCGGCCGGACAAGCCGGTATTCGTCACGGTGAAGCCGGATCTTTCGGTCGCGGTCGGCGAGGACGTCATCGCGCGCGACACGCTGACCTCCACGCTCGACAGCGCCACGCATGGCAAGAAGGACGAACGCATCTATCTGCGCGCCGACAAGGCCGTCAGCTATGGCGACCTGATGGAGGTGATGAACCTGTTGCGTAACGCCGGCTATCTCAAGATCGCGCTGGTCGGCCTCGACGGAAGAAGCTAGCACCGTGAACGCGTTCGCGCTGCATGATGTTTCCGACCAGGCGGGCGTCCGGCGCTGGGGCGCATCGGCGTTTGCGATCGCGGCGGCGCATGCCGCGCTGGTCGCGTTGGCGTTGAACTGGTACACCCAACGGCCGGTACCCGGCGTTTCCCTGCCGGTGATCATGGTCGACATGGCGCCGGCTTCCTCCGCGCCGCAACCGACGCAAATGGATCTCGCGCCGGGACCCGTCATGCAGCAGGCCGATGCTTCGCCGCCGGAGCCCGCGAAGCAGGAATTGGTCGAGGAACAGATCGCACCGACGCCGCCGCAGGAAAAGCCGGAAGTCGCCGCGCCGCCGGAGCAGAAGGTGGAAATGAAGCCGGCGACGGAGCCTGCCAAGCCGGTCCCGGAAACCAAGCCGATGCCGGTAAAGCCAAAAGTTGTTCGCCGGGACGCGAAGAAGCCTTCCGACGCGCTGCCTGCGCCACGGACGACGGCCTCGCCCAAGGCCGAGCGCCAGGCGCCGGCCGCGTCCGCCGCCAATGCCGGCGCATCGGCTGCGGCGCTTGCCTCCTACCGGCAGATGGTCGCTGCGCATCTGCAACGTTTCAAGCAGTACCCGCCCGCCGCCAAGGCCGCGGGCCAGCAGGGCACCGCGCGGGTCAGCTTCACGCTCAGCCGCAATGGTGGGGTGCTTTCCGTCGGCCTCGGCGGCTCGTCAGGCCATTCGGCGCTGGATGCCGAGACGCTGGCGATGGTGCGCCGCGCCCAGCCGTTTCCCGCATTCCCCGCGGACGTGAAGCAATCCTCGATGTCGTTCAGCGCGCCGGTGGCGTTCTATATTCGCTGATCCTATTCCTTCACCGCGCCCGTCAGCGACGACACGTCGTAATCCACAAATAGCGATGGATCCCGGCGTTGAACCGCCGGTGAACGTCGTTCGAAACGTTTTCGTCGTCTTCAGCTATTGGGGCCGCGATCCATGCTGACGGGCTGCCAGCGTCGAAGCGAGGTATTTTGCAGCACCGACGGATTGACGCAGCTTACCGGCCACATCCCCTGCAGGACCAGTGATAATTCGTAGCCGACGCGGCGCTTGCGCGCCTCGTCAAAACGTGCCGATGCCGAGGCCACATGCGCGGTCAGGGTAACGTTTTCCATCGACAGCATCGGGTTGTTGTGCGACGGCGGCTCCTTTTCCAGCACGTCCAGCGCCGCATGCGCGATCCAGCCCTCCTGCAGCGCCTTGATCAGCGATTCCTCGTCCACGGTCGCGCCGCGGCCGGTATTGATGAAGACGGCGGATTTCTTCATCTGGCGAAAATGCTTCTCGGTAAGCATGTGATGCACCTCGGGCCGTGCCGGCGCATGCATCGAGAGGAAGTCCGACTGCGACAGCACCTCGTTCAGCGTCGAGGGAATCACGCCGTGGTCGTACATCAGCGTTTCCTGGATGAAGGGATCGTAGGCCATCATGCGCAAGCCAAACGGCGCCGCACGCTTGGCGACGGCGCGCGCCACCCGGCCGAAGGAAATGAAGCCGAGCGTCTGGCCCATCAGCCGCGGGATCTTCAAAAGCGCGGGACGGCCCTCCGACCAGCGGCCGGTGCGCACCATCTTGTCCTGCTCGACCAGCCGGCGGAACCCAGCAAGAAGCAGCATCATGGCGTGGTCGGCGACCTCCTCGATGAAGGTGTCGGGGATGTTGGTGACGGGAATCCCGCGGGCGGTGGCGGCCTTGACGTCGACCGAATTGACACCGACGCTGCCGAGCGTGATCACCTTGCAGTTTTCGAGCGCGTCGATGACCGCCTTCGTGATCGGCATGCCCTTGGCGTAGATCGCGTCCGCGGTCTTTGCGGCGGCGATGAACTCCGCCTCGTTGGCCGGCGCCTCGATGATTTCGGCCCCGATCGGGTCGAGCGCTTCCTTCTCATAATCGTAGCCGCCGCCGGCGACCGTGAAGCTCGCGCCCTTCGGCGTCACCACCCTGTATTTCGGCATTTCCTGCTCCCGATTTTATTCTTCGGTGTTGATTCTGGCGGTAGCATCGCCATCGCACTCGTCTTTTACGCGACATTGCCGGCTTTCCGTACAATTCACGGTTGTTTCCCAGGGGCTTGCTTGCGTGCGCCTCGGGAGTTCTACGGAGCCCTCTCGTAACAAAGCGCTAAAGGGTCTCACGATAGGGTGCGTCAAATCAATCCGCCAACCGCGTAGGGCGCCCCCCCTTTTCCGGAGATCTCCGTGAAGCTGACAAATATGAAGATCACTCCCAAGCTCGGCATCTTGCTGGGCGTGACCTTGCTTGGCCTTTGCGCCGCCGGCGCCCTTGCAGGCTATTTGATGCAGCGTGAGATGCTGAACGCGCGGATCGATCAGACCAAAGCGATCGTCGAAATCGGGCTCAATCTGGCCGCCGGACTGAAGAAGCAGGTCGATGCTGGCGAGATGACCAGAGAAGCTGCGCTCAAGGAATTCGGCCGCCGGGCCAACTCCATGACCTACGACAAGGGCGCCGGCTATCTGTTCGGCACGGGCTATGACGGCATCACGATCCTGGCGCCGGATCCCAAGCAGGTCGGCACCAATCGCATGGATGTGGTGACCAATGGGCGCAAGCTGTCCCAGGAATTGATGAACGGCGTGAAGGCCAACGGCTCGATCCTGCTCCACTACGAATATGTGAAGCCCGGTGAGGCAAAGCCGATCCGCAAGATCGGCTATGCCGTCGCCGTCCCTGGCTTCGATATGTACCTCGGCACCGGCGCTTATCTCGACGACCTCGACGCCAAGATGGCGCCGATCGCTTGGCTGCTCGGGCTAGCCATCCTCGGCATCGCCGTGATTTCGGGCAGCATCGCCTGGATGATCGGCCGCAGTATTTCCCAACCTCTCGGTCAACTCGGCGCCCGCATGCAGGGCCTGGCCGAAGGCAAGCTGGACGGCGAGATTCCCGGCATTGGCCGCGGCGACGAGATCGGCGCGATGGCCGCAACCGTCCAGATATTCAAGGACAATGCGATGCGTATCCGCGACCTCGAACAGGCGGAAGCCCAGGTGCAGGCGCATGCGGCGGCCGAGCGGCGGGCGGCCATGGAGAATATCGCCAGCGACTTCGAACGCAGCGTGACCGGCATCGTCCGCTCGGTATCGACGGCGGCCGCCGGCATGCAGACCACCGCGCAGTCCATGACATCGACCGCCAGCGACGCCAGCGCGCGCGCGGCGACGGTGGGTGCGGCGTCGCAGCGGTCGTCCGACAATGTCGGCACGGTTGCCTCCGCCGCGGAAGAGCTTTCCAGCTCGGTCAACGAGATTTCCCGTCAGGTGGCTCGCTCCAGCGAGATCGCCAGCAAGGCGGTCGGCGACGCCGAGCGTACCAACGCCACCGTCGGCGCGCTGTCGACCGGCGCCGAGAAGATCGGCGAAGTGGTCAAGCTGATCCACTCGATTGCAGCCCAGACCAATTTGCTGGCGCTCAACGCCACCATCGAGGCGGCGCGCGCCGGCGATTCCGGCCGCGGCTTCGCGGTCGTGGCGTCGGAAGTGAAGGCGCTCGCCAACCAGACCGCGAAGGCGACCGAGGAAATCTCTTCGCAGGTCGCCGCGATGCAAACCTCTACCAGCGAGGCCGTGGCCTCGATCGGCGGCATCACCGAAACCATCGCCCAGATGAGCGAGATCACGGTCTCGATTTCGAGCGCCGTCGAGCAGCAGGGCGGCGCCACCCGCGAAATCGCCCGCAACATTCAGTCGGTGGCGGCGGGATCGAACGAGATATCCACCCATATCGGCGGTGTCACCACGGCGGCGGCGGCGACCGGCAAGGCAGCCTCCGAGGTGCTGGCGAACGCCCGCGAACTCGACACCCAGTCCGGCATGCTGCGCAGCGCAGTCGACGAATTTTTGGTCAAGGTGCGGGCGGCGTAAGGCTCGGAATCAAGGGTGGGCAGGCTTCGCTTTGCCCACGCTATGCAGTGCCTCATCCGTCACTGCGAGGAGCGCAGCGACGAAGCAATCCATCTATCCTCGCGCCGAGGTGCGGATTGCTTCGCTTTCGCTCGCAATGACCACATGATTGGTGGCGGTGTTCTCAACTGCCACCAGTCTTTTTGGTCATTCAACGTTGCTCGACAGGGTTGCCAGGAATGTATCTAGCCACCGGGCGGCGTGTACGCGCCACGAAGCTGGACTGCCTTTAGCCGGACTTGCGTAATTTCGTCCTGCGTCCACAAACGAGTTAGGGTTGCATTGTGGATGGCGCCGGACGCTACCACAGTGCCGGAAATGGCCGGTGCGGCAATGGGATCGGGCACGTCGAAGATTACCAAAACGCCTGGTCCTTCAGCAGCCGTGCTGTACATCGAGACCAATGTGCCGCCAGCTGCTTCGATCAGCTTTTTTGCCGCCTCAAAGCGATTGGTTTTCGGGTTTTCCAGTATGCTGTTGAGTGCCTTTGGCGTGTATTGCCCGGTCATACAAAAATGCATGCTGTCCTCCTGTTGGGGCGTGTTTGATCAATGAGGCGTAAGCCTCTCTTCCGACTCCAAAAAAACGAGTTGGCCACAAAACGTGGAAAGAGATTGCAAATCCTGCCGTTGGCAAGATACCGCTAACACTAGGACGGGCCTTCGGCACTGCCCGCTGGCGGCCTGTTAATCAGCCTACATCGATTGCGAGTAACGCGGAAGAGCGCTGAGGGACCATCTGGTCTCAAGAGGTATCGACACCGGTAACGGAGTCATGGATCAGGCTTGGGGAGACCGGGAGTTTTACGTCAGGGATGGCGACGCTAATCGCATCCGCTTTCAGGCTATCCATTCGTCTGGATAAAAACCAACCTCTCGTCACTACTTTTGTACGGGTCGGCGAGTGCCTTCTATCTCGGCACGACCGGGCACTCGATAGGCAAATGGATTTGAGGTCCGTTGTGAGTCGGATTCGAAACTGCCTGATCGCGCGAACCTGATCCGCTCTTCTTCTGACAGTTCGACTTGAGGGGACCTCGTCAAGCGCCGAAGGCGGGCCGCCGTAATTGCGTGGCTCAACGGATCAATTGCGAAGCCGGCAACGCTCAACGTTGGCGCGCAGATTTGTCTCAAGTGACCGCGCAAAAATAATCTTTGAAGGTGAACCAGCTCACACCAGAGCCTCCGGCGGCAGGTCCAGTTTGCCGGCTTGGGATAACCAAGATGCACGATCGAACCGCCACCTCAAAGCTATTGGTCGGCGAGCTTCCGGAGCCGAAAGGCCACGCCCGCGACCTGCGAATAGACGCCTGCCGAGGCATCGCGCTGTGGTGGATATTTCTCGATCACGTCCCCAACAACATCGGAAGTTGGCTGACGCTGCGGAACTACGGCTTCAGCGATGCCGCAGAAATATTCATGTTCGTATCGGGCGTAACCTGCGCGCTGGCCTACGGCAAGGCATGGCGCTGCGAGGGCTGGAACGCAGTGATCCGCCGGACGCTGCGGCGAGGCTGGGACATTTATGTCGCATTTCTGCTGCTCACGCTCGCCTGCGCCATCCTGGTTCACCTCGCAGGCAGCGACCGTCTTGCTGACGACAGCAATACGCGCATCCTATTGGACGATCCGGGCGCGACGCTGGCGCGCGCGGCGATACTGCAATACCGTCCGGTCAATACCGATGTGTTGCCGATCTTCGTGCTTCTTCATCTCTTGTTCGCGCCGTTGCTGTGGCTGTTGCTGCGGCTGCCGAACGTGACGCTTGGCGCATCGCTGGCGCTTTATGCGCTGGTGCATGTCTTCGGCTGGACCATCCCGGCGGGTCCGAACGGCCACTGGGCCTTCAATCCGCTGGCCTGGCAGCTGCTCGTTGTGCTCGGCGCGTGGTGGGTGCTCGAAGAAAAGAGAGCCCGGCTGTGGCTCACGTCACGCACGGTGCTTGGACTTGCCGTCCTGTATCTGCTCTTCAGCCTGGTCATCGCATTGAGCTGGCGCATCAAACCGCTGGAAGCATTGATCCCGCAGACGCTGGCGAAGCTGCACCCATTGGATAAATCGAATCTCGATCCATTGCGGTTGCTGCATTTCCTGGCCGTAGCGGTTGTGGCAGCATGGTTCGTGCCTCGCAGTTGGCCAGGGCTGATGATGCCGGTGATGCGCGGCGCGATCTGCTGTGGCCAGAACTCGCTGCCAATCTATTGCCTCGGCGTTCTGCTGGCGTTCGCCGGCCACATGGTGCTGTTCACCATCTCGGACGGGCTTGCGATGCAGATAGCCGTGAGTCTCGTTGGCATTGCGGCGATGATCGCGACCGCAACGCTGCTGAACTTGATCAGCATCAAACCCAGGCAGCAATTGTCCAGTGAACACCGCGATCAGCAGGAATATCAACGAACGACGAAGAATGCCGTCATTGCCGAGATCGGCGCCGGCCTACGGCGCTGACGGCACTCGGTTTGTGCGCTCGCGCCGAGACGGCGCTACGCGCCTCCTCACCATGAGGGTCTAATGGTTGCGCTGCGCGGTGCCGCCTATTGCTTCTCGATCCCGGCTTCCGTGATCAGCTTCTCCCACACCTTAAGCTGGTCCTTCACGAAGGCGTCGAACTCCTCGGGCGGGCCGGAGAATGCCTCCATGCCGCGCTCGGCGAGCTGGCTCTTGATGTCGGGCCGTTCGATCACCTTGCGGATTTCCGCGTTCAGCCTGGTGACGACATCCTTCGGCATGTTGGCCGGGCCGAAATAGCCCTGCCATGAGGTGATGTCGAAGCCCTTCACCGTGGCGTCCATGGTGGGCAGGTGCGGCAGCAGCGCCGAGGGCTGTTTGGTGGTGACGGCCAGCGCCTTCAGCGCCTTGCCGTTGACGTGAGGCAGGCCGGTCGGAACGTCGATGAACATCATCGAGACGCGGCCGGCGATCACGTCGGTCGAGCGCCGGCGGCGAGCTCTTGTAGGGGACATGAAGCAGATCGATCCCGGCGAGACGGGCGAACGTCGCGCCCGATACGATCGCCGAGGAACTGCCGCTGGCGTAGGAGTATTTGCCCGGCTCCTTCTTGGCGAGCGCAATCAACTCGGCCACCGAATTCGCCGGAATGTCGGGATGGATCACCAGCATGAACGGCAGGTCGCCGGTCCGCGCGATCGGCGTGAAATCCTTGATCGGATCGTAGGTCATGTTCTTCAGCAAATACGGATTGGCCGAATGCGACGTGTTCGTCGTCACGAACAGCGTGTAGCCGTCGGGCGCGGAGCGGGCGACATAGCTCGCCGCGATCGAACCGTTGGCGCCCGCCTTGTTGTCGATCACCATGCTGACGCCGAGCGCGACACCGAGTTCTTTGCCGATCAGGCGCGTCGTGGTGTCGGTGCCGCTGCCGGCCGCGAACGGCAGCACCAGCGTGATGTTGCGGTTCGGGTAGGGCGCCTGCGCGGAGGCCGTGGCGATCGTCGCCAGCATCAGGGGAGCCACTGCCGCAGCGTGCCGGTACCGTCTCCATAACGCGAACATATCGTTGTTTCCTCAAGTTATTTTTATGTTGAATTGCCGGCAAGCTAGCCTGCCGGGATCGAAAGGGGAAGCCGGTACGACGCCACGCCGCCAGGCCGCTCAAGCCTTCTTTGCCGAGGCCCGCCGCGACGCGATCACCACGCCGGCCAGCACCAGCGCATAGCCCACCAGATGGAATAACCGCAATTGCTCGCCGAGCAGCAGGATCGCCATCGCCGAGCCGAACACCGGCACCAGATGAAAGAACGGCGCGGCGCGATTGGGCCCGATCGTCGCCAGCCCGCGGTTGAAGAATAGATAGGCCAGCGTCGAGGGAAAGATCACGGCATAGCCCAGCGTCGCCATCGAAATGAAGTCGAATTTCAGCGTGATGCCGGTCGAATATTCCCAGATCGAGAACGGCACGAGCATCAGCGCGCCGCAGCAGGTGGTGAAGGAAATCAGCGACAGCGCGTGCGTCACCGGCCGGCGCGGGATCAGCGCCGAATACAGTCCGAACGACACCAGGGAGCTTGCAAACATCAAGTCGCCGCGGTTGAAGCTGATGCTGGCGAGCGCGCCGAAATCGCCGCGCAGGATGATGGTCAAGACGCCCGCGAGCGAGATGGCGATGCCGGCGAGCTGCGCGCCCGTCAGGCGGATGCCGAACAGCGCCAGCGACCACAGCGCGACAAACAGCGGTCCGGCCGACTGGATCAACAGCGCGTTCAGCGCCTCGGTATATTGCAGGGCCCAGTAGGAGATCGCATTGTTGTAGGCGAACCCGACCAATGACAAGAACAGCATCATCGGCAGATGCGCCCGCAGTACCGGCCAGTCCTTTTTAAGATGCGGCAAGGCAAAGGGCAGCAGGATCAGAAAGGTGCCGATCCAGCGGACGCAGGACAGCGTCAGGGGCGGTACATGGCCCGCGACATGGCGCGCCAGCACGATGTTGCCCGCCCAGAACAGCGAGGTCAGGGTCAGCAACAAATATGGCTGGTTGTTCAGCCACCGGACCGGATCGAAGGAAGGCGGCGCTGATGCGGGCTGGGTCATGGTCGCAAGTCGAGATAGGCCGGATTTCCGCCGCGCGACAAGTCCTGCGCGTGCAATGCTACAATGTCCTGTGCATTATCTTTGCGTTGTTGCCTGAACTGCGAGGTGCCGATCGATGGGCGTGGATTTGTTGAATATCAGGGGTCTCGAGGAATTGGACCACGACGGGCCGGTCGTGATGGTGAACCTGATGCGCTTCCGCGAGCGTTCGCTCGACGGCAACGGCTCGGGCTGGGACGCTTATCTCCGCTACAGCGCGCTGACCGTCCCCATGATCAAGGCGCGCGGCGGCACGCTGCTATGGACCGGCGACGCCAGGGCGGTGGCGCTTGGGCCTCGAAGCCGGCAATCACCTGGGATTATCTGGCGCTGGTTTATTATCCGACCGTGGCCGCCTTTATCGACATGATGACGTCGAAAGACTACGAGCAGCGCTGCGATCCGCACCGCACCAATGGCTGCGCCGAGCACGTCATCATCGCGACCAGGGAAGCCTACAGCAAGTTCAAGATGGGCTGAGCTTGAGCGCGCGGGATCAACCTCGCCGTCATGCTCCGCGGGGCATCCAGTATGCCGCGGCTTCTCGGCTTTAGCTCGGTCTCTGGAATACTGGGTCACCCGCCCCAGTGCGCAATTGCGCACAAGGCGGGTGACGACAGTTTGCTTTGGCGGCGCCGCTCAGATGCGCGGAATACCGGCGTCGTTGATCACTTTCGACCATTTGTCGGTTTCGGAAATTATCAGCGCGCGCATTTCCTCCGGCGTGCTGCCGCGGACCTCGCCGCCGGTCGCCGTCTCCAGCGCCGTCTTCGTCGCGGGATCGGCCAGCATCGACTGGATCTCCGCGTTCAGCCGCTTGACGATTTCGGGCGGCGTGCCCTTGGGGACCAGTAGCCCTGCCCAGGTCCGCACGTCAAAACCCTTGACGCCGGCCTCCTGCACGGACGGCACGTTCGGCAGCAGTTTGGTGCGCGTCGGAGAGGTGACCGCGAGTCCGCGAATGGCGCCGCTTTCGATCTGGCCGGCGAGCAGGACGGTGGTCCCGACGATGACGGGAACGTCTCCGGCGAGCAGCGAGGTGACGGTCAGTGAGTCACCGCGATAGGGAACGTGGACCATCTTGGTGCCCGCGGTCACGTTCAAGAGTTCTCCGGCGAGATGATGCGTACTGCCGAAACCGACTGAGCCGTAGCTGAACGCGTCGGGCTTGGCCTTCGCCATCGCGATCAGGTCCGCCAGGGTCTTCGCCTGATGATCGGCGCGAACCGCGATCACCAACGCGTAATACACCATCGTGGACAGCATATCGAAACTGTCGACCGGGCTGTAGGCGAGCTGCTTGTATAGAGCGCCCGAGATTGCGTGCGCGCCGGTAACGAGACCGATCGTGTAACCGTCCGGTGCCGACTTCGCGACGGCGTCGGCGGCAAGGTTGCCGCCCGCGCCCGGCTTGGCTTCGACGAGAACCGGCTGTCCCAGGCGCTTGGAGAGGCTGTCAGAGACAAGCCGCGCCATCGTATCGGCTGCGCCGCCCGCGGCAAAGCCGTGCAGCAGCCGGATCGGCCGGTTCGGATATGATTGCGCTGTGACGGCGGAGGGCGCGAGGCACGCCAGACCTACCGCCGCGAGTGCGATGTAGCGCAGGGTACACCATCGTCCGCGCGGGACGTTCAACGATCGAGCCATCTTGTTTCATCCCTGAAGTTTTGCTTTTTGACGTCAGTTTCGGCTGGTTGGTGTCGAGGCGCGACTACTTCACCCCGCGCATCGCCGGAGAAAACTCGGTAGCTTCCTTGGCGGGGCCGACACCCCAGACGTCGCGCGGCAATCCCGCCCAGGTCTTCGGCCGCTGCGGACGATCGCGATGCCAGGGACGGGGCTCGAAATAGCCGAGCTCTTCGTCGAGCATCAGGTCCATGCTGTAATAGAGTTCGATCAGATGGCGATCGGGATTGTGGTGGTAGACCGCCACGTTGTGACCGGGCCCGTGCCGTACCGGTCCCCAGAGGATCTGGAATTTGTTGCGTCCGAGCAGGTCGCAGGCCTGATGCATGTGCGAGGCGTCGCGCAACTCGAACGCCAGATGGTGGATGCGCGCCTCCGCACCGCGGGCAAAATTCATCGCGTGATGTTCGGGTCCGCAACGCATGAAGACGAAATTCTCCTCGATCCGGTCCGAGACACGGAAGCCGAGAACGTCGGCGAAGAATTTGGCGGCGCGTTCCGGGTCGGGCGTATGGAGCGCGACGTGACCGAGCTTGGCGACTGCCAGACCGCGGATGGGTTCGACCGGCTTGCAGAAATCCCACCGGGAGAACAACTCGATCTGAAGTCCGTCCGGATCGTTGAAGACCAGCGTCTTCCGTATTCCCGGCGCCGTGTCGCTCCTGACCTCCGACTTGATGTTGAGGTTTGCCAGCGACTTCTGCAGATCGGAGAGATCCAGTCCGGGCGCGACTTCGTAGGCAATGGCGGTCAAGCGCGAGGCCGAGCCATGCTCGAGAACGAGCGTGAGTTCGTCGGACTCCGTTCCGAGAATAACCCGGCGGTCGTTCCGCGCAATCACCGCGAGCCCGATGATGGATTGGTAATAATCGAGTTGCGCCTCGACGTTCGGGCTCGCAAAGCTGACGTGTCGCAGTCGCTTGACCTTAATCATCGCATGGCCTCTTTAAATCCGGCAAAATTCCTGGCGGTGCGGGCGTCCGGCCCGTCTCAATCCGGTGTCATCACGATCTTGCCGAACGCCGCGCCGGAATCGAGCAGTTCATGCGCGGCGCGCACTTCAGAGAGCTTGAAGCGCTTGAAGATCGACGGACGAATGGCGCCCTCGGCGAGATAGCCGATCATCTTGCGCATGATCTCGCGCCGGCCGCCGCGGTCGTGATCGTAGATGTGAAAGGAAAAGCAGCGGATCGCCGGGCAGATGTCGAGATATTTCCGCATCTCGCCCATCAGGTTTTCCGCCGGCAGTCCGGCGAACGCATTGTAGGAGACGATGGTGCCCCATTTGTCGAGCGTGCCGAGATAGGAATAGAATTCCGGGCCGCAGACGTGATCGAGCACCAGGCTGACGCCGCGTCCGCCGGTCAGGGCGCGGGTGCGGGCGACGACGTCCTCGTCGCGATAGAAGATCACCTCATCTGCGCCCATCTTCCGCGCGTAGGCGGCTTTCTCCGGCGTGCTGACGGTTCCGATCACCTTCATCCCGGCGAGTTTTGCAAGCTGCACGAGGGACGTGCCGACGCCGCCGGCTGCGCCAACGATGAGGGCGGAGTGGGGCGGGGTGCTGGAGCCGCAATTGTTCAATAGCGCCCATGCGACCTGATAGTTGGGCAGGCAAACGGCGTCCTCGAATGCGACGTTATCGGGCAGCACGTGCACGGCGTCCGCGGGCGCTGCGACGTATTCGGCATAGCAGCCGCCACGCTGGGCAAGGTCGCGCGCGCTCAAGAGCACCCTCTGGCCGACGGAAATCCCGGTAACCAGCGCGCCAATGGCTTCGATCTCGCCGGCGACGTCGTTGCCGGGGTTGGCCGGCAGTGGCGGCATCCATTTGTACACGCCGCTGCGGATCAGCTTGTCGGGCTGGCCGACGCCGAAGGCTTTTGCGCGGATCAGAACCTCCCGGTCGCCCGGCGCCGGCATCGGCGCGTCGGTGTAGTCGAGCGCCTCAGGGCCGCCGGGGCGATGTACCAGTACCGTTTTCATCCAAGCGCCCCCCTCCCATTTGGATCGATCTTTGAGTATTTTCGAAAATATCTACCATTACGAAAATTATTGCAACGAGAATCTTTTAGGCTAGGATCGCTTGCTTCCCGGTGGCGAGAGAATCAATGACGACGACGGCCCTCAAGGCGCGCAAGGAGTTCGGAAAGACGCTTGCCGCCGACATTGCGCACCGGCTGCGCAACGAGATCGTCACCTGTCAGCTCAAGCCGGACGAGTCGCTGAAGTTCGATGCGTTGCGGCTGTCGTTCGGCGCCAGCTTCTCGACCCTGCGTGAAGCCCTGACCTTGCTTGCGGCGGAAGGCCTGGTCGTCACCGAGGAGCAGCGGGGCTACAAGGTCGCGCCGGTCTCGCTGGATGATCTGTCTGACCTCACGCATGCTCGCATCCTGATCGAGGTCGATCTGATCCGGCGGTCCATCGAGAATGGCGATGATGACTGGGAGATAAGGGTCATTTCGTCCCTGCATCGGCTCGCCAAGATCGAGGAGCGGGCCCCTGAAAACTACCCCACCAACGTGGAATGGAAATTGGCGCATCGCCAATTCCACGAGGCCCTGGTCTCGGCGTCAGGCTCGCCGACATTGCTTGCCGTGCGAAATTCCCTGTTCGATCGCGCCGAGCGCTATCGCAATCTGTCGGCGTTGTTCCGACCGCATCCGCGCGACAAGACCGGCGAGCACCGGGCCTTGATGCAGGCCGCCATCAGCCGCAGTGCCGAGCAGGCCTGCAGTCTCATCCGCACGCACATCCAGACCACCTCCGACAACGTGGCGAAATACGCCTCCGGCGTGATCGGATCCCGCTGACCGCGCGGCCGCCGGTCGAAGGCGGTCCATTCCCCACAAACGGCAGGTCGAGATCGCTCAAGCGACGAATTTTGGTTGCGTTCGACATGATTTTCGAAAATAGTAGATTTAAGCGAAATTCAGCCCACCAACGAGAAGGATACCTGTCGCATGCGGCTGCTCTCATTTCTGAACAATGGCCGGGAGACCTGGGGGGCGATCGTTGGCGACGGCGTCGTCGAACTCGGCAGCAAGCTGTCCCACGCCACGCTGCAGGACTTCATAGCGAGCGCGGATTTCGAAAAGCGGGACAGCATCGTGGCCGGCCACAAGCCGGACCTGAAACTGGCCGATATCAAATACCTTCCCGTCATTCCCCGGCCCGAGAAAATCGTTTGCGCCGTGCGCAATTATCTCGACCACCACCAAGAGGCGGTGGCCCACGGCATGCAGCGCGAGATCACGGCGTTTCCGCCGATCTTCCTGCGGGTCTGGCGCTCACAGGTCGGCCACAACGCGCCGGTGATCCGGCCCAAAGTATCGACCCATCTGGATTGGGAGGGCGAACTTGCCGTGATCATCGGCAAGCCCGGCCGGCATATCTCCGAAGCCGACGCGATGGATCACGTCGCCGGTTACTCGATCTACAACGACGTCAGCGTGCGTGATTATCAGCGGCACGCCCAGCAGATCGCTGCCGGCAAGAATTTCGTCGGCACCGGGCCGTTCGGACCCTGGATGGTGACGACGGATGAGCTGCCCGATCCGACGAAACTCAAGCTCGAAACCCGCGTCAACGGCAACGTCGTTCAGAAATCGGATACCTCGTTCCTGATCTTCTCGATTCCGCGGCTAATCAACTACGCCTCCGAGATTTTTGATCTGATGCCGGGCGACGTCATTGCCACCGGCACGCCGGCCGGCGTCGGCTTTACGCGCAAGCCGCCGATTTTCCTGATGCCGGGCGATGTCGTCGAAGTCGAGGTGGAGAAGATCGGCGTGCTGCGTAATCCCGTCGTCGATGAAGGCGCGCCATCGTGATGGCTTACGATATTCGCAAGACGCAGGTTTCGATCGAGGAAATCTGGCACGAGCGCGGGCCGCGCCGGGCGCAGCCGCTATTGATCGGCACCGCGCTCGCCGTCATCAACAATCCCTTTGCCGGCCGCTATGAGCCGGACCTGAAGCCATTTCAGGCTGAGTTGCGCGATCTCGGCCGGCAATTGGCCCGGACGCTGTGCGAGCGGCTGGGCGGCAAGGGTCTCATCGAAGCCTATGGCAAGGGCGCGATCGTCGGCGGCGACGGCGAACTCGAGCATGGCGCGGTCTGGCATGAGGCCGGTGGTGCGGCGATCCGCGAAGTGATCGCGCAGGCCAAGGCGATCGTGCCTGCAGCCAAGACCGTCGGCGCGATCGGCACCCGGTGATGGTGCCGCTCGGCCATATCGAGGCGGCCTATGTCCGCAGCCATTTCGGCACCGCCGAGATGACGATCTGGGACGCGCCGCGGCGCGACGAAATCGTGTTCGGGCTTGTGATGGCGACCGGCGGCCGCACCCACGCGCGCATCGGCGGCCTGTCGGTGGACGCGATTTCAGTGCACGACGGGCAACGGTAGCGGCTCAGAACTTCCGCACCAGGTCCGGCGTGATCTCGCTGATCGAGCGAATTCCCAGCAGCGCGAGATCGCGGTCGATCTCGGCTTTCAGGAGCGCGATCGCGCGCTGCACGCCGGCTTCGCCGCCGGCGATCGCCGCATAGAGGAAAGGGCGGCCGATCCAGACGAAATGCGCACCGAGCGCCAGCGCCTTGATGACGTCGGTGCCGCGGCGGATGCCGCCGTCGACCATGATGGTCATGCCCTTCGCCTCGGCTGCGATCTCCGGCAGCGTGCGCAGGCCCGACATGGTGTAGTCGAGCTGGCGGCCGCCATGGTTGGACAGCATCACGCCATCGACGCCGCTCTCGCGCGCGATGCGCGCATCCGCCGGCGAGACCAGTCCCTTGACGACGAGCTTGCCTTTCCACTTCTTGCGGATCAGTTCGACGTGCTTCCAGGCGAGCTGGTCGCGGGCGCCGATATTGCGCATCAGGTTTTTCGCCAGCACCGGCGGGCCGCGTTTGGCATCCATGTTCTCGAAATGCGGCATGCCGTGGTTCATGACCGTGCGCGCCCAGGTGCCGAACAGCCAGTGCGGATGGGTCACCGTGTCCCAGAACACGCGCGGCGTGATCGCGAGCGGCACCTGAAAGCCGTTGCGGATGTTGTTCTCGCGGTTCGGCGGCACCGGCACGTCGGCGGTGACGACGAAGGTGTCGTAGCCGGCCGCCGCCACGCGATCGACCAGCGGCTCGATCCGCTCCGGCAGGCCGGCGAGATAGGCCTGATACCATGCCGCCTGATTGGCGGCGCGCACATCCTCCAGCGTGATCAGCGACGAGGCACTGAGAATCATCGGCACGTTCTCGGATCTGGCCGCCTTCGTCAGCACGATATCGCCGCGATAGGCGCACAGCGCCGACGAGCCCATCGGCGGAATTCCGAACGGCGAGGCGTAGGTCTTGCCGAACAGCGTGGTGGTCTGGTCGCGGCCGGAGACGTCGTTGAGCACGCGCGGCACAAAGCCGTATTCGTCGAAGGCCTTGCGGTTGTCGCGCAACGCGGCGTCGGTCTCGGCGCCGCCGGAGATGTAGCCGTAGAGGAAGTTCGGAATTCGCCGGCGTGCCGTCGGCTCGAAATCGTCGAGCGAGAGATATTTTTGCAAAGGCCGCGGCACTGCGCTCTCGGCGCGGGTCACGGTTGCGGGCGGCGCGGTCAGGCTTGCGGATTTGTCGAGCACGTCGGGCGTTCCATTTTTGATTGTTGTGAGGAGCAGGTTAGCGCCGGGGAGGCGGCCCGCCAAATTTCTGGCCCGCCTTGTTGACGGATGCGCTGACGTCGCCGAGCATTTTTCGCGTCTCGGCGATCAATTGCCCGGATTTCTTGTCGAAGCTTTCGATCAGCTCGCGCATCGAGATCACGGTCGGCAGCAATTCGCCGCCATATTTGTCGCTGGCGAGGCCGCCGAGGAAGTCCCTGGTCTTGGTCAGCGCGCCGTCGACGGCGTTGACGCCGTTTTCGGCGGTCGCGATGATGCTGGTGATCTTCTCGCCGTCGCCGGACAGCGAGGCCGTAAACGTCTCGAAATTCCGCAGCGTATCCTTGATCGCCACCTCGTTGTCGGCGATCACCCGGTCGACGTTGCGCAGCGCCACGCGGATTTTTTCCTGGGTGTTGAGCGTTCCATCCTTGTCGGCCGTCAACTCCGGAATGCCATCCGCGCCTTTTGGCGGCAGCGGCGCCTCATCAGAGCCGCCGGTGAAGGAGATCGCGGCAATGCCCGTCAGCCCCTGGAATTCGAGGCCGACTTGCGTGTCGCTTTTCACCGGCGTGTTGCCGTCGATCATGGCCAGCGCCACGACACGGCGCGGATGGTCGAGCTTGAGCGACACCACGTCGCCGACCCGGATCCCGGCGAAGTTCACGCTGCCGCCCTTGCGCAGGCCGGACGCCGAACCTTCGAATATCACCCGGAACGGCACCTTCTGCTTGGCGCTGACGAATTTCTGGTAGCCGAGAAACCCGGCCAGCGATCCTCCGATCAGGGCCAGGGTCAGGGTGCCGATCATCAGATTGCTGGCGCGAACCTTCATCGAAACCTTCCGGAGCAGGCGCTAGAAATAGCGGATTTGCCGGGCCGAGTCACCGCGGCTTCCTTAGCCTCCGCCCAGCGAAGGGCGGGAGAGAGGGAACGCTACGCCGACGCCTTTCGCGATGCCACGAACACTCCGGTCAGCACCAGCGCAAAACCGATGAAATGGAACGCCTGCGGATGCTCGCCGAGGAAGACGATCGACATGATGGTTCCGAACACCGGCACCACATGGAAGAACGGCGCGGCGCGGTTGGCGCCGATCAGCTGCACGCCGCGATTGAAGCAGAGATAGGCGATCGTCGAGGGAAACAGCGCGACATAGAATCAGCGTCAGCAGATTCGCCGTATCGATCTGCATCGGCGGCCGCGCGAACAGTTCCCAGATGAACAGCGGGATCAGGCAGGCCGCGCCGGCGCCGAAGGTAAAGGCAACGAACGACAGGCCGTGGATGTCGGGGCGTTTCAGCGAGAGCACCGAATAGATCCCGAAGATCGCCAGCGCCACGATGAAGATCAGGTCGCCGATGTTGAAGTCGATGCCGGACAGCTTGGTGAGGTCGCCATGCATCAGGATGATCAGCACACCGGCCATCGACAACAGGACGCCCGCGGCCTGCGCCAGCGTCAGCCGGACGCCGAGCAGCAGCAGCGACCACACCGCGACCACCAGCGGGCCTGCCGACTGCAACAAGAGCGTGTTCAGCGCCTGGGTGTGCTCGAGCGCCCAGTATTGCAGCGTATTGAACGCGCCGATGCCGGTGATGGAGAGCAGGATCATGATGCCGAGGCGGCTGCGGATCGCGGCCCAGTCGCGGACCAGATGCTTCCAGGCGAACGGCAGGATGATCAGGAATGCGAACGACCAGCGCAGGAACGACAGCGTCACCGGCGGGATATGGCCGGCGGCCAGCCGTCCGACGATGGCGTTGCCGGCCCAGCACAGCGCGGTGATGCTGAGCAGCAGATAAGGCTGGTTGGCGAGCCAGTTCCCGGATCGGGCGGATGAAGTCTGTTCGGTTGCCGTCATTTTGGGATAAGGCCCGGTTCATGGCGCCGCGGCCCGCCCGGCCGACGTCGCCGGGCCGGAATCTGACCCGGCCCCTGCCACAGACACGGATTTGCGGTGCTCATCAATGGTGCAGGACGCATCGCGACCATGCAGCCCGCCTTAGTTTGTTCCTTGTCTGTTGTTTGGGGTTGCCAGCGGGTGGGCGAATATGCAATCAAAGGACGATTGATTCATGTGACCCAACCTTGGTTTGTTTTCCGGGCGCATGCGGTGGGTTATTCCGGGCTAATTTCAGTACAGGCGTTCGTTCGATCGCTGGGACCACGGTTTTGCAGGCGGCGGCTGCGCAGCAGCTTCGTCTGTCCGTGAGGCGAATTTCTAGAGATGATGGGTCATTCCTTTGAACAATCCGATGTCGGCTGAAGAAGCCGAAGCCGAAACACGTCACCAGTTTGCCGTTCGCGCCAATTCCATTCTGGCGTTCATCGAATGCGATGAAGAGCAGCGCCCGAAATTGCGCAAGGCCATCATCGAGGCGATGCTATGGGCGCAGATGCAGCCCAAACTCACCAGTTAGCGGCTTGCCGAAGCCAAAGCCGCTCACGCCACGAGTGCGCGCGCGACCGCGCCTGCCGCCTTCACGGCGTCCTCGGGAGCGAGTTCGACCTGCAAGCCGCGCTGGCCACCATTGAGGAACACGCTGGCATGGCCGAGCGCCGCCTCCTCGATCGCGACCGGCACGCGCTTCTTCTGCCCGAACGGCGAGATGCCGCCGACATGGTAGCCGGTCAGCCGTTCGGCTTCCGCCGGCCGCATCATCTTAGCCGCCTTGGCTCCGAAGGCGTTCGCAAGCTTTTTCATGCTGACTTCGCCATCCGACGGCACCACGGCGCAGACCGGCTTGCCGTCGACCTCGGCCATCAGCGTCTTGAGCACGCGCGCAGGCTCAACGCCGAGCGCTTCCGCCGCCTGCAGCCCGATACTCGCCGCATCCGGGTCGTAGTCGTAGGCATGCAGGGTGAATTTCACGCCAAGCTTTTCCAGCGCCTGCGTTGCACGGGTGGTTTTCGACATCGCCTTTCCGTCATTGCACAATGTTAATGGGTCTCTCGCCTAGCGGTTAGGAATTTTACGGGGATATCAATGGGTTGGATCGGTTCTAAGACCCCCCTAAGACCGCCTTCTTGCTTGCCTAGAGCACCCGCTTCCTTTATCCGGTGGGGCTGCCTCGCATGCGAACGGCCCCGGCCGTGATTTTGGCTGGGCAGGCTACCGCATGATCCGGAAAAGTGACTACCGGTTTTCCGACCAGATCATGCGCAAACCAGAGAGAGCATGATCCGGAAAAGTGGCTACCGGTTTTCCGGAAAGGTCATGCTGGGACCACCAGATTTGCAGGGAACGCGTTAGAAATGGCCAATGTTGTCGTCGTCGGCGCCCAGTGGGGCGACGAGGGGAAGGGCAAGATCGTCGACTGGTTGTCGGAACAGGCCGATATCGTCGTGCGCTTCCAGGGCGGCCACAATGCCGGCCATACGCTTGTCATCAATGGTGAGACCTACAAGCTCGCGCTGCTGCCATCCGGCGTGCTGCGGCCGTCGAAGCTGGCCGTGATCGGCAACGGTGTCGTCTTCGATCCCCAGGCCTTCCTTGACGAAGTCGCAAAGCTGAAGGGCCAGGGCGTCGCCATCAGCCCGGAAAACCTGCGCGTCGCCGAGAACGTCACGCTGATCCTGCCGCTGCATCGCGAACTCGATGCGCTGCGCGAATCATCCAACACGGCAACCGCAATCGGCACCACGCGGCGCGGCATCGGGCCGGCCTATGAAGACAAGGTCGGCCGCCGCGCCATCCGCCTGATGGACCTCGCCGACCTCGATACGCTGCCGCACAAGATCGACCGGCTGCTGGCGCATCACAACGCGCTGCGTCGCGGGCTCAATCTGGAGGAGATCGACGGCGGCGGCATCCTGAAGGAACTCACCGCGCTGGCGCCAAAACTGTTGCCCTACACCGAGACGGTGTGGCGGCTGCTCGACATCAAGCGCCGTGAGGGCAAGCGCATCCTGTTCGAGGGCGCGCAAGGCGCGCTGCTGGATGTGGATCATGGCACCTACCCTTACGTCACCTCGTCCAACACCGTGGCGGCGCAGGCGGCAACCGGCACCGGCATGGGCCCGGGCGCGGTCGGCTATGTGCTCGGCATCTGCAAGGCCTATACGACCCGCGTCGGCCAGGGGCCGTTCCCGACCGAACTGAATAACGAGATCGGCGAGGAGATCGGCCGCCGCGGCAAGGAGTTCGGCGTCAACACCGGCCGCAAACGCCGCTGCGGCTGGTTCGATGCGGCTTTGGTGCGCCAGACCGTCCGCACCTGCGGCATCACCGGGCTCGCCCTTACAAAACTCGACATTCTCGACGGCTTCGACAGCATCGAGGTCTGCACCAGCTACATGCTGGATGGCAGGGAAATCGACCATCTGCCGGCGGGCGAGGGCGCCCAGTCCCGGGTGGTGCCCATTTATGAGACGATCGAAGGCTGGAAAGAGCCGACGGCGAATGCCCGTTCCTGGGCGGATTTGCCGGCCCAGGCCATCAAATATGTGCGCCGGGTCGAGGAACTCGTGGGTTGTCCCATTGCGTTGCTTTCCACCAGCCCCGAACGCGAGGATACTATCCTGGTACAGAACCCGTTCGAGGCTTAACGAGATGTTACCGCCAAGACTCCAAACAAGACTCCAAAATAGAGCTGCAGTATTGAAGAGAAATGGCTGATTATTACCCGCTGATCGCACGCGCCATCGCTGGCCTGGACCCCAATGCTCCAGGTGAGAGCCGCCGTGCGCTCTATGAGCGGGCGCGCACCGCGCTGATCGCGCAGTTGCGCAGCGTGCAGCCGCCGCTTTCCGAATCCGAAATCACCCGCGAGCGGCTGTCGCTGGAAGAGGCCGTGCGCAAGGTCGAATCAGAAGCCGCCCAGCGCGCCCGCGAGGCAAGCCGGCCGGGCGGCGGCAGCGGTGCCCCGCGTGGCGGCGACGCTTTCCGCCGCGCCAATGCCCGGCCGCCAGAAGCTGCAGGCCCTCCGGGCGCGCCGCCCGGTCCGCCGCGCCCGCGTCCGCCGTCTCAACCCCCCTCGCGCGAGGCCCGTCCGCCGCTTGGCCAGGATGAACAGCGCCCGCCGCGCAATCTGCGCCCCGATGCGCCGCCGCCCGGTGGCCCGCGTCCGCAGCCGCCGCAGGTTCCGATGCAGGACGCCGTCCTGCCGCCGCCGCCCCCTCGCGGCAATGGTGGCCCGCGCCGCGGTCCTGAAAACGGCCCGCCGCCGCAGCCGCCCGCCATGCGCGGCTTCCGCGACATCGCCGCGGACGCCGACGATCTCGGCCGCGCCGCGGCGCAGGCCAACCGTGCCGCGCGGAAAACCTATGCCAACGTGCCGTCGCCCTCGCCGGAATTCGACCGGCTCGAGCCGAACATGGAAAACCGCGGCGCCGATCCCGACGCGCCCTATTCGTATGACGAATCGCTGGAGGAGGCCGACCGTTACGCGCCGCCGCCGCAGCCTGCGGCGCGTGAGCGCTCGCGGCTCTCGCAGGATCGCGACCGCGAGCCGAAGAAGCGCGCCCGCGCTGGCGCCGTGTTTCCGTTCAAGAGCGCGATTGCGGTCGGCATCGTGCTCATTCTGGTCGGCGCCGGCATCCTGTGGGGCAAGTCGGCCGTCACGGCCGTGAGCGGCCTGTTCAAGTCCTCCCCCGTGGTGGAAGCGCAGAAGGATCCGGCAGCACCCCAGGCGCGCCCGAAGATCCCCGACCGCGTCGGCCAGCCGTCGTCGAGCGAGAACGTGGCGCCGGTGGCACAGCGCGTCGTGCTGTATGACGAGGACCCGTCCGATCCCAAGGGCAAGCAATATGTCGGCTCGGTGATCTGGCGCACCGAACCGATCAAGGCGAGCGGCAACCAGAAGCCCGATATCGCCGTGCGCGCCGATATCGAGATTCCCGACCGCAAGTTCAAGATGACGATGTCGTTCCGCCGCAATACCGACTCATCGCTGCCGGCGAGCCACACCGCGGAATTGACCTTCATCCTGCCGCAGGATTTCTCCGGCGGCGGCGTCGGCAATGTGCCGGGCATTTTGATGAAGTCCAACGAGCAGGCGCGCGGCACGCCGCTGGCAGGCCTTGCCGTGAAGGTCACCGACGGCTTCTTCCTGGTCGGACTCTCCAACGTCGATTCCGACCGCGCCCGCAATCTGCAGCTTCTGAAGGAGCGCTCCTGGTTCGATGTGCCGCTGGTCTATGTCAACCAGCGCCGCGCCATCATCGCGATCGAAAAGGGCCCCCCCGGCGAACGCGCGTTCAACGACGCGTTTGCGCTGTGGGGCGAGTAGTTCTGCCGGAGCGCTGCGGATGCGCTCTCAGGCCTGAGCTGATCGCCGTTGAGCCGGGAAATCGGTAGCAAAAACGATCGCCGCGCGGCGCAGCGAAAGAGTCCAACAGAAAAGCGGTCTCAGCATCGTACGCAGCTCTGCTGAGGCCGTTTTGCGTTCGTCTTCGAGCGGAGTCGCCCGGGTCACTCAGCGGTGGCGGCAGCTCGTCTCCGTGCCGCGTGGTCGCGCTCCATCACCGCACGGCAGCCCGGACTGAGATTCGCGCGCTGCTTGACCATGCAGGCGGTGATTCTCTGGACATTGGGGATTTCGTGGCCGCATAGCCGCATGGCGTCACCGGTGCACATCTGCTGCGCCTCCGACGAGAAGGCAAGGCTCGGAGTTACGGAAAGCGCCGTCGCCGCGCAGGCGACGGCGAAGAGAAGTGCTACTCTGCTTGTACGATGGAAGGTCATCGATGCGTTCCCCGGGGTTGCGCGCGGTGCTGGCCGCTATTCATTGGGGGCGCTGCACGCGGCTTGCGCTGCCGCACGCGTCATCCATCACCCGGGAGTCACCCGGTATGGTTGCTCGAAATCCGCCGATGTTCGAATCAAAAGTGCTGCGCCGCCCCGCTACGAATTATGCGCCAAAGTTCTGAAGCTGCAATGGCTCACGTCAACACTTCTCTAACTGTTGCGTGCACGCCACGTCGACCGCAGATGCGCGACAACGCGGCTTTGACTCTGCGCTTTCGGGAGCTCGATGGGTTTTGAAGGACGGGGTTTCGAAGAAGGAACGGATGCGGGCGATGACGGTCCTGTGCCGATTGTGGCGGCGAGCCGCCGGAGACGGACGTTGCCGGGTGCGGCGCCCTACTCGGCCGGGCTCGCCTTCCGCGCTGCAAAACTCAGTACAAATGCGGATAATTCGGAGTTCGGAACAACCACCCGTTAGGGATCACTCGGTACGATCGGTGGCTATTGCTCGCACCCGGCTCATTGCTTTCGTTGGAGTGAAAAGGCTGCCGACACCGGCCCTTCGAATGGCACCCAAATGCTAGTTCATTTCGCTACCGATGGATACACGAAGCTACCAGCCATCCGCGCGGTGGCGCGGTTGCTGCTGGAAGCGTTCCGAACCGTGGGTCTGAAGGCATGACACGAGCTAGCGGAAATCAGGTCATCCGGCGAGCCGGTGCGGAGGTGGGATAGCCATGCCTGCCGCTTCGCCGGATCTGCGCAAGGAATTGAACGGCGCCGAAGAGGATGGACCCGAGCACGATGCCCGGATCTTTGGCGAGGTGACGGACCTGTTCCTGTCCAATGTCGGTCGCCTCGGCGACTCGCAAATCGCGGCCGTCGATGGCGTCCTCGCCCACCTGGTCGAGCGGGTGGAAGCAACGACCGTGATCCAGCTCAGCGAGGCGCTCGCCACCATCGACCGGGCCCCGGGCCAGACGATCCGCAAGCTTGCGTTCCACGAACAGCCCCAGGTAGCCGCGCCGGTTCTGAGACACTCCGCCTGTCTGTCGGATGCGGACCTGCTTGGAATCGTCAAAAGCCGTGGCCAGCAGCATCTGCTGGCGATCTGCGACCGCAAGGCGCTCAACGAAGCGCTGACGGACGCGCTGATGAGATTCGGCGACGTCAACGTCTCCAACGCGCTCGCCCGGAACCCGGGGGCGCGGTTCTCCGAATGCGGTTACGCGACGCTGGTGGGGCGGGCGGAGCGTGACGAGGGGCTGGCGGAAAAGCTCGGTGTTCGCCTGGACATTTCCGGCAGCTTGTTGCGGGAGCTCATTGACAGGGTTACCGACGTCGTCCGCGCGCGCTTCCTGACGGCGCCGCGGCCTGTCGCGCGCCAGAAAGCCCAAAATTCCGCGGCGGCGGCCGGCGCGCCCCGGAAGGCGATTGACTACACCCAGGCGCAAAGCGAGGTCGTCACGCTCAATCGCACCGGCAAGCTGAATGACTCGATCGTCAACCGGTTTGCGGTGAGGGGCGAATATACCCACGTGGTTGCGGCCCTTGCCTTGAAGGCCGACGTCAAGGTCGAGGCGATCGAACCCCTGCTCGAAGCCGACCGGGTGTACGGACTGATCGTCGCCTGCAAGGCCGCCCGGCTGACCTGGTCGACGACGACGATGATCGTCCGCAACCGGCCCAATTGCCCGCCATCCACCGACCGGGAACTCGAACAATGCGTGGCGGTGTTTGAATCGTTGTTGCTGTCGGTGGCGCAATGGACCATTCGGTTCGGGTCGGATCGGATTCTAGCCAAAAAGAATGAGCCTGTGGCGGCGCCGACGGCGGGCAAGAAGGTGGGCCAGCCTGCTTGATGTCGGCTTTGCCGAATGCGCGAAGGCGGCATCGAAGGTGCTTGGAAAGCTCCTGGAAAGCTCTTGAAAAGCTCTTGGCCCCTTGACTCCATCCTGACTGGATTTGAAATTGCCTGCGACCAAGGCGTTGATGAGAAGCCGGATCACGTCTGGTTACGGAAGCGCGGTTGGTCCGATGGTGGGTCTTGTTTCTCGATGCATGGAGTCAACGCAGAGGTCGCCATGAAGCGCTATCTGATCTTCGGAACCATCGGTCCGTTCGTCGCCGGGTTTTTGATGCTGTTCGCGACCACGATGGCCTCGGGCTACTGGAACGAGACCAACTGGTCGGAGATCGGAAAATTCCTCGGCGCGTTCTTCAAGACGCTGCATTACAGCTATCTGTTCGGCATCCTGCCATCGCTGATGGTCGGCGCCATCGACGATATTCTCTATCACGTCAAGCGGATTTCTCCCGCCGTGCGCATGCTGATCCTGGGCGCCATTGGCTTTGCGGCGTCCTCATTTTATGGTTCGCGCGGGCCGGATACCGGCATCGTGCAGTTTTTGCTGAACGGTCTCGTCGGCCTGGTGCCCGCGATGCTGTCGTCGTGGCTGGCGCACAGATATGCCGACGCGCCGCAGGCGGTGCATTCGACATAACGGTCCGCCGGGCCTATCCTCAGGCCTCTTCCCCTGCGGCTCCCGACAGGAACCGGAGCAACTGCAGGCGTCAGGATTTTCCTGACCAGGGACTGCTGATATGGGACTTGGCAGAACAAAAGCGGACTGATCCGATCGGGAAATGCAACGTAAGGGAGTTCATCGCGTTGTCCGTGATCGCCGGCAAAAAGATATGCGCGCAACCGTGATCGCGGAGTTGGGGAGCAGGCTTTCCTCTGTTTCGGGTCGGCCAAAGGAAGGCGTCTGGCTTTTCGCGGCCCTCGTTCTGACGGCTGCCATTCCGGTCCTGCTGCTCGGGGGATGGATGGCTTATATCACCGCCGATCAGGAACGAAGCTACGCCCGCAAGGCTGCCACGGAAGCGCTGACGCAGGTGGCGCACCGGATCGAAGGCGAGATTTCCCGTGAATTGCAGGTGGCCGAGACGCTTGCAAGCTCGGCCGCGCTCGATCAGGGCAATCTGCAGGATTTCTATCTCGAGGCAACCCGGATCGTGGCTGCTCGCCCGCTGTGGGAAACGGCTGCGCTGACCAAGCCGGATCAGGAGCAGGTCCTGAACGTGCTGCGGCCGCTCGGCGCCCCGCTCGGACCGGTAACGGACGCTGAAAGCTTCAATGCCGTGGTGCGCACACGAAAGCCGGCGCTCGGCGGGCTTGGTCCCTACCAGGCCGCCATTGGCAAGCAACTCGTGTCCCTGCGCGTCCCCGTTATCAGGGATGGTGAACTCCGCTATATCCTGACGATCGGCTTGTTGCCCGACCAGATTGGCACGATCCTGGGCCAGGCCGGGCTGCCGGTCGGATGGGCGGGCACCGTCATCGACGCCAAGGAAAAGATCGTCGCGCGCACGCCCGACACCAAAGTCGTTCGTGCAGGCGCGACGACGCCTGCCGTACAGGAAGCGATGGCGCGCGGCGGCTCGACCTCACCGCGAACGCAGACCCGCGAAGGCATCGATGTTGAAACCGTCCATCGCGTGCTCGCCGGCACCGACGGCTGGTCGGTCCACGTCGGCGTGCCCGTGTCGGAGTTGAATGCGCCGGTATCCCGCTCGCTGCGGCTGTTGTTCGGCGGTACGGCGGCGAGCGTTGGCCTCGCCATCGCCCTCGGTTTGGTGATCGCCCGGGAAATCGCCCAGCGGCGGCGATTGGAGGCGCTGCAGTCTGCGGCGGCGCTGCTGGACAGCGAAAAGCGCGGGGCGCTCGCGATCGATGCGGCCGAACTCGGCACATGGCGCTGGGATCTGTCCGCAAACGAATTCAGCGGCTGCAGCCGCTTCTGCGCGCTTCTGGGCCTGGCAGGCGCGCGATCGGGAGAAACCCGATGGTCGGCAGACCGGATTGTTGCGCTGATCGAACCGCCGCATCGCGCCGCGCTGGTTTCGTTCGCCACCGACTGCCTCGATAGCGGCAGATCGAGCAGCGTCGAATTTCCGATTCAGTCGGGCGATCGCGGAGAATATTGGCTGCGCGCGGCGGGAAGGGCGGAGGGGCCGCCCAACCGGCGTCATGTGATTCACGGCGTGTTGGCCGACATCGATATTCTCAAGCGCGCGGAGACCGAACGGTCTCACTTGCTTCGACGACTGGCTTCGGCCCAGGAAGAGGAGCAGCGCCGGATTTCGCGGGAATTGCACGACCAGATCGGGCAGACGGTGACGGGGCTGTCTCTGGGCCTGAAAGCGCTGGAGCAGGGATTGGCCAAAGGCGGCAACGGCGAAGCGGCGACCGAGCAGGTGCGATGGCTGGAACAGCTTGCCGCGCAAATCGGCCGCGACATTCATCGCACGGCGTCGGACCTGCGACCGACGGCCATCGATGACCTCGGAATTTTCAAGGCGATCGAAGCCTATGTTGCGGAATGGCAGGAGCGCTACGGCATTCGTGCCGATATCCAGACCTTCGGGCGCGACAATTCGCTTGCTCCCGATGCGGCGGCCGTGCTGTACCGGTTGGTTCAGGAGGGATTGACCAACGTCCTGAAGCACGCCAGCGCAAGCAAGGTGAGCATTGTGCTCGAGAAGAAACCGGAAGGGCTGGCGTTGGTTCTCGAGGACGATGGGATAGGGTTCGACCCTGAGAACGTCGGCCGGATTGCATCAGGCGGCCGGACGTCGGGATTGGGTCTCTCCGGCATGAAGGAGCGGGTTGCCCTTCTCGGCGGCACGATCGCCTTCGAATCTACGCCAGGAAAGGGTAGTACGATTTTTGTCCAGATTCCGCTGGAAGCGTCGGAGACCGTCAGGTGACGCCCGTTCGCATCGCTCTCGTTGATGACCATCCAGTCGTGCTCGCCGGCATCCGTGCGCTGCTGCAGGGGGTGCCCGAGGTCGAACTCGTTGGCGAAGCCAACACGGGGGCCACGGGCTTGAAGGCCATTTGTGACTGTTCGCCTGATATCGCGGTCATCGATCTTTCGCTGCCTGACATCAGCGGGATGGAGCTTGCGCGTCAGGTGAGCAGGCAATGTCCCGACGTAAAGATCATTGCACTGACCGTCCATGAAGATCGGGCGTATGTGCATCCGGTACTTGAAGCGGGCGCGAGGGGATATTTGTTGAAGCGGTCGGCCGGAGAGGAATTGCTTCGCGCCATCCGGGCCGTCAACCAGGGAAACCTCTATCTCGATCCCGCAATAGCCGAGAAGACGGCGATGAACGCGCCCGAGCTCGCGTTGCCGGGTGTGGGCGATGGCGGCGAACTCAGCCGACGTGAAGAGGACGTGCTCAAGCTGGTGGCGCAAGGCTTCAGCAACAAGCAAATCGCCGGACAGCTCGAGGTGAGCGTCAAGAGTGTGGAGACCTACAAGGCGCGGGCGTCCGAAAAGAAGGGGCTGCATAGCCGCGCGGATATCGTCCGGTACGGCATCAAGCTGGGCTGGCTCGCCGCTCCGAACTGACGCGGCGATGTAACCTGACGGCGTCAGGATTAACCTGTCAGAACGATCCATCCGAAAGCACGTTGTCGGTCGAGCTCGCAGACGAGCCGTCCGGGAAAGGCTGCGTGCTTGGTGCCGTGAGCCCTTATTTCCGTGCAAGGAAACAGGAGTATTGCGATGAAGCCATGGAAAATTGTCACATCCGCCATCGTGCTCGGGGCACTATCCTTGATCGCTCCTCCGCCTGCCGCTGCGTCTCCAATGATCGCAGCGGCCGGGGCGGAAAAGCTGGCGGCGCCAGCGCAGCCGGTGATGAACGTGCAGTATCGCCGCTGGCACCATCGGCATCACCATTACGGCTGGCATGATCGCCGCCACTATGGCGCGGGCGCGGCGGTGCTCGGCGGCCTGGCCGCAGGCGCCATTGTTGGCGGAGCGATTGCCAACAGTCAGGCCCGAGCGAACGACGCGGTGGCGTACTGCGCGCAGCGCTATCGCTCCTACGATCCCGCATCCGGCACCTATCTTGGGTATGATGGCAACCGGCACCCCTGCCCATAAGTCAAAATGCCCGGCGGGTCGCGGACGAGCTGTCCGCGGCCCGCCCATATGCGACTCGCAGGCGCCTTTATTTGGCTGAACTTGGACGCAGAACGCCCTGCAGGTCGCTCATGGGCACGCAGCTCTTCTTCCGGCGTTGATTTCGCGGCGCGCCCTGCACCTTCAGGACCTTTCCCGCCGAACAGGAGCCATCGTTGACATAGATCGTTGAGTACGGGTCCATCATCAACGGCTCGTACGAGTATAGTTTCTGGGCAGAGCAGGGCTGCGCCATGAACAACAAGGCCGCCAGAAGCACTGCGAGACGGCTTACCCCACGCAGAGCTGCGGTGCCTGCAGCGCGTCCCCGGCTCGATCTGCACATGATCGCGGGCACGTCATCGATCCCTTCGAAGCCGGGCCGTTTCGGCCGTTGATTGATGACCTCGCGATTTGCCGTGAATGACATCCGTCACCGGGATGAGATGGCGGGCGTATTCTTCCTGCAGTCTTCGAATCATTTCGACGTTTTCTTCCGATGCGCTCAAGCCAAAAACTCCGTCCCTGCAGACCAGCAAGCCGTCGGCACAAAGCCCATTGAGCGCTTTTGCCGTTTCGGTTTCGCTGGTGTAGATGCGCGCCGCAATCTGGGAGACGCTCCAGCGCTCCTCCGGGCTCGACCAGATGAGGATCAAGGCTTCGATCTGGGCCACCGAAGCGATGTGCTTCAGTATGAATTCCCTGATGTCGCCGGGGACGTATTGCGTTGCCATGCCGTCGGCTGATGTTTGTGTTCGGGCAAAGCCGGATGCCTGAAACGGCGATCCTCATGCTGGTAGATCGCGGAGCGAATTCGCCGGCTGGGGAAATTCCTCAATCGGTGCAATGCGCCGGCGCGGCACGAGCGCCTGCGGTCTCGCGCGGCGCGGCGGGCTCTTCCAGCCTGGCTCGCGCCGCCTCGCTTTCGTACTCGTCGACCAATACTTGAAGCTTCGTCGCAAAATTTGGGTCGGCTGCGCCGATCGCCAGGCGCTTGAAGAAAAACGCCCGTTCGTACAGTTGCTTGCTCCGGTGTAGCGTGATCGACTTGTTGTTCATTTGGTCCACCGTGCGCCCCCCTTTCGAAGTTGCATGCTTTCGTTCGTCCAGTCGCCATCCTAGAGCCCAATCCCGCGCCGGCGCGTCAGGAAAAACCTGTCAATCGCCAGGCCGGAACGGGCTCGCTGGACGATGGATTGCAGGAAGGTACTCGCATCCGTACGCTTATGGAGATGACCCGGCGGCGCCCTGGTGCGCTGTGTCTGCGCGCGAATTGTTGCTGCAGACCAGGCAGATGGCCCGGGATGTAAGCCGTCCGTTGACGCCAAGCCGTTCGTAACGGTGCGGTGTCCGTTCCGAACACGGTACGCAGTAGGCCAACGGCTGTCGGTCGACTGTTTTACTGCTGAACATTTCAAGCCCCCTCTTGTGCCGAGCAGGTTTCGCGATTGGATCGTCTGGCTAGTCTTCCGTCTTGATCGTTGCCACCGCCATCAGAAGCACGAGGCTGAGGAAGCCGGCGCAGATGAGAGCATCGAGCCTCAGTACCGCCGGAGGGACGCCCAGCCCAAAGTGAATGAAAGCCGCCATCACGAGAGCGGCCACGCCGGCGCTCGCAATGAAGAAGATGAGCGCGACAGCCAGATCCACGATCCTCATTGTTGGTCCACCCGCGGTCACTCCTTGCTGGCGAGAAATTCGATCGTGACAAGGCCGAAAACGAGAGCCGCGCAGATCAGCGCCTGCTCGCGAAGCGCGGAGCCGGGAACGCCAAGATTGTAGTGTGCGATGTACGCGAGTGAGTACGCCACGATCGCCGCACTCGCCATGGCGAAAAAGAATGCATTTGCGAGACGGGCAAATTTCTTCACCTGCGGTCACCTCGTGCTGTCGACATGCCCGAAGACGGTTGTGGCGGCGTGGATCGGTCCCATTCTCGCGCCAAAGCTCTCGGCGCAGGTGCGCATATTAGAATGGCGCCTGATCCGGAAACGTCAGGAAAATCCTGTCAGGTACGACGTTCCACCTGGACCTGTCGGTCATGCAACAAAAACGGCGGACCTTTCGGCCCGCCGCTCATGCGCATGTAATTGCAATACGCTTACGTGATTGAAAACCCCGAGGCCGCTGCAACCGAGGTTGAGGCTTGAACTCAAGGTTTTTTTCACCGCCGATCTATCCGGTAGATGCCGGAGTCGGAGCGGCGGGTTGCCGACCGTGCGTCAGGTCCCGTTGGCGCGGCAGCGGCCGAAGGGGCCGGGATACCAGCCGCGCGGGCAGGCGTGCGCGGCCGGGTTGGCGTAGTTGCGGCGGCAGCCGCCATAGGGGCCGCGGTGCCAGCCACGTCCGCATCCGCCGGCGACCTCGATGACGTCGCTGTTGGTTGCGGGCGCGAGCGGCGCCAGCGGCATCGCATGGGCGCTGCCGACCATCATGCCGAAAACGAAAGCGGTAGCGATCAGTCTGTTCATGAAATCTCTCCCGATCTGTTTAGCGATGCGCCGGCCGTCAGCCGCCGACAAACGCGATGCCGGCGCGGACTTCGCCGATCGCCTGATCGATCAGCTGCATCGCTTTTTCGCGGTGGCCGCCCTTGTTCGGCGTCGCGGCGCCGAGTTCGGCGCGGGCCGATTGCAACAGGCCGATGCTGGCGGTCATGTGCGGCTGCGCGCCGACGGCGTAGCCGATGCCCATGCTGGCGGCGATCGCGGTCCCGAGCAGCGCCTTGCGGGCGAAGGATGTCGTCATCTCCTGGTCTCCTCTGAAGTTTTCCAAACGCGGGCCATTCCGGCTGCGGAATGCGGCAGCCCCCGGCGGCCGCTGCCGCCGCACGGGTAAGCCCTGCCGCTGGCCGCGTCTTGGACTGGAAGGCGCCCGAAGATTGCCGATTTGGACTGTCCGGCGCTGTTTGCTTCACGGCTGTGTATTGCTAGGCTCGGCGGCCTTCAGCCGGCATTCATCCGCAAGTTGTAAGACTGCGCTCTACGTTGCCACCAGAACTTCCCGCCGATGCCCGTCCTCAAAAAAGTGCTGTCAACCGATATGCTGCCGCAGGGCCTGAGCGAGCGGCAGCGCTTCATGTTTTTCGCCGAGCTGTTCGAGCATTTCTCCAACACCGGCGAGCTCGATCCGGCCGAGGACGTGCCGTTTCGCGCCGCGATGAATTCGATCCATGTCGGCACCACCATGCTCGGCCGCTGCGACGGCACCTTCACCACGGTGCGGCGCGAAAGGCGCCAGGTGCTGGCGACCAATGACGACCGCTATTGCCTGGCGCGCAACACCGGCGCCTGCGAATCCCGCGTCACCCATCGCGGCCGCGAGTTCACGATGCGGCCGGGATCGATGGTGCTGCTCAAGCTCGACGAGCCGTTCTTCGCGGCCGACGGCATGAATGAAAAGCGCTTCACCAATGTGCACCTGCCGATGGCGACGCTGAAGGCCATGGTGTCCGATGTCGACGATCTGGTCGCCCGCGAGCTGGAGCCGGGCGGAGCGCTGTCGCTGGCGATGGATTACAGCGATCTGTTGCTGCGCCACGCGAGCGCCGTCGACGAAGCGGGCTTTGCCATTGCAAGCCATCTGATGGATCTGGCGGCGCTCGGCCTCGGCGCCCGCGGCGATGTCGCTGGCGCCGCCCGGCGCGGCGGCGTGCGCGCGGTGCGGCTGAAGGCCGTGCTGATGATCCTGGAAAAGCGCTTCACGGAGCCGGATTTTTCCGCGCAGAAACTTGCCGCCGCCGCCGGCCTGTCGGAGCGCTATGTCAACGAATTGCTCTATGAAGCCGGCGCCAGCTTCACGCTGCGGCTGCTGGAATTGCGGCTGCGCAAGGCGGCGGACTTGCTGGCGCATGCCGGCGAGCGGCGCATCAGCGGCATCGCCTTCGATTGCGGCTTCAACGACCTGTCCTACTTCAACCGTTGCTTCCGGCGCCGCTTCGGCCTGACGCCGACGGCGGCGCGGGGGCGCTAATACGCAGTGATAATTTGACGCAACTTGTACCTCGCACTCGCGTTACCATCTGATGGCCATGTCAAACGACGATATCTATACGCCGCTCCGTTCGCGCTCCGGGCCGTTTTCCCGGACGCGCGCGGCCGGGCGCGGCCCGGTAATCGACCAGGACGGGCGCGAGCTCCCCGAGGCGAACCAGCACACGCAGTTCGAGGGCTTGCGGTTCGATTTCGGTCATTCCGCCGCAAATCCGTTCGGCGATCTGACACGCGAGCAGCGGCTGGCGCGGCTCGAGGCCATCGCCAAATTGCTTGACGTCGCCTTCATCGTGCCCGGCACCAATTTCCGCTACGGCATCGACGGGCTGATCGGACTGATCCCTGTGGTGGGTGACATCATCACGACGGCGATTTCATTGTGGCTGGTGCGCGAGGCGCGCGCGCTCGGCGCGCCCTGGCACATCACGGCGCGGATGCTCGCCAATGTTGCGGTTGACGGCGTGGTCGGCCTGGTGCCGGTCGCCGGCGACGCCTTCGACGTCATGTTCCGCGCCAACGTCCGCAATGTCCGGATGCTCAAGCGCTGGCTCGACAGGCAGCCGCGCTAACAAAAACGTCCCCGAAGCGATCTCCGGGGACGCGCTGATTGACAATTTGGAATTTCAGGCCGCGTCGGCCTTGTCTTCGGCGCTGACGGGCGCGCGTGGACGGCGCGGCAGCGGGAAGGCTTCGCTTTCATAGAGCGAGCGGATGCCGCTCTGGTCGAAGCGGGCTTCCTCGACCTGCAGATAGGCGCCATTCAGCGAGTCCGCCGGCAACTCCTCGATCGCGAAGCGAACTGCTTCCGCCGCGGTGCCAAAACGCCGATAGGCAAAGCCAGCCCGCTTCTTCTTGCGGATCGCGGCGGGAAACAGTTCGGCGGCGGTGTTGTAGCTGAAGGGACGCATGGACGGTGACCTCAATCTTTTTCGGCTCTTGCGTGTGAGCAATGGGGATTGGATGACGGTGGGGCCGCAAGTTGCGAGCCGCGCCGTGCACGTCATTTCAGCCCCCAATATAAGCTTCTTTGACAAAAATGCGACCCCTGAAGCCGCCCATCGGGGGTGATGATGAATCCACGCATGGCTGCCGGGAACACAAATTAATTCAAGTTATTTCAATGAGTTATTTGGCTCACAGCTTGCCGAGCAGGAGCAGGATGAGAAGCACGATTAAAATCACGCCACCGAGGCCCATCGCGGAATGGCCCCGGCCGTAGCCATAGCCGCCGAACCGGCCGGAGAAGCCGCCGAGCAGGAATATGATCAGGATAATGACGAGTATCGTTCCAAGCGACATGGCACGCTCCCCGAAGGCCGGCGGGCGTCCCCAAAACGCTACCGCGGCGCGGAGCAAAGCATATTCCGGGCCGCGAGTCCTTGGTTGATCCGCCGAAAAGGGTGCGCTTTTCCTTCTCCCACACGGGGAGAAGGAAAAAAGATCATTTCTTCGTCTCGTCGATCGGCAGCACCTTCAACGGCGTCGCGTAGGGCTCGACGCGAAGGGAGTCGGTGGCGATCAGGCCGATCTTGTGCAGCGGCGCCTGCTCGAGATCGCCGCCGGCGGATTTGCGCACCGCGTATTGCCACGCGCTCATCGAGCCCTTGGCAACCAGCATTTTTGCGACGCCGCCGGCATTCTGGCCTTCCATCTGGGCAAGATCGCCCTCGCTGATCCCGATCACGATCTCGTCCCTGGCGGTGATGATTTTGAACAGGGAGACCGTGTCGGCGGCAAAGGCAGGCTGGATCACGACGCTCTCCATGATGAGGATGGCTGCGCTGAGACCGAGCAGCAGACGTTTGGAAATGCGCATTTCGAAATTTTCCTTAAAGTTTCCGCGCCGGGGCAAACCTCGGAAGGAGCGTCCTACCCAACAAAAAACCCCGTGCGACCAGCACTTGGTCGCACGGGGGTTGAAACAAGTTCGACCGTTGCCGAAACTATTTCGGCTGCAGCTTCAAGGCCGCCGAATTGATGCAGTAGCGCAGGCCGGTCGGGCCCGGGCCATCGGGGAAGACGTGGCCGAGATGGCCGTTGCATTTCGAGCACAAGACTTCAGTGCGGACCATGCCGTGGCTGACATCGCGTTCCTCGTCGACGTGGCTGTCCACGGCGGGCGTGGTGAAGCTCGGCCAGCCGCAGCCGGAGTCGAACTTGGCATCGGATTCGAACAGCGTCTGGCCGCAGCCGGCGCAGGTATAGGTGCCCTTGCGGTGCTCGTGCTCATATTCGCCCGAGAACGGCCGCTCGGTCGCCTTCTCGCGCAGCACGGCGTACTGCATCGGCGACAATTCCTTGCGCCACTCGGCCTCGCTCTTGACGACCTTGCTGGATGTTTTGGTGTCGGACATTTAGCCTCCTTAATTGGTAGCCTCCTAGTGGGTAGCCTTGGCGTTGCTCACCAGCGTCGGCTTCTCGATGTAGTTCTCCGTGAAGATCTTTTTCAGGTTCTCGACCTTCGGGATGTCATTGAAGGCAATATAGGGCTGGTTCGGGTGCAGCGTCAGGTAGTCCTGATGATAGTCTTCCGCCGGAAAGAACGCCTGCAGCGGGCCGACCTTGGTCACGATCGGCTTCTTGTAGACCTTGGCGGCGTTGAGCTGGGCGATATAGGCCTCCGCCACCTTCTTCTGCTCGTCATTGGCGGTGAAGATCGCCGAGCGATATTGCGTGCCGGTGTCCGGGCCCTGGCGGTTCAACTGCGTCGGGTCGTGCACCACGGAAAAGAAGATCTGCAGGATCTTGCCGTAGCTGATCTTCTTCGGATCGTATTTGATCTCGACGGATTCGGCGTGGCCGGTCGTGCCGGTGCCGATCATGGTGTAGCTCGCGGTCATTTTGCTGCCGCCGGAATAGCCGGACACCGCGTTGAGCACGCCGGCCGTGTGCTGGTACACGCCCTGCACGCCCCAGAAGCAGCCGCCGGCAATCACGGCGGTCTGGATGCCGTCGGCCGCCTGAACGTCGACGGCGGGCGGCGGAATGATGACGGCCTCTTCCGAGGCGCGCGAGGGACTGATGGCGACCGCGGCAATGGCCAGCGCGCCGATGGCGGCAGCGCCCAGCGACAGGCGGCTGAGGTGGCGAGGGGACATGGTTTCCTCTTTCGGCAATGGTTGGGGGCAGTCTAGAGCGGGATCGGCGTTTCGCAATCGGCTCAATTCTCTCCGATGCCCAAGATACGGCGCTGGGTGCGGATTGTTACGGCATGCGCCACACGAGTTCGTGAATAAAACTGCGTTCGTCCAGGGATTTAGGGTCGATCCAGCTTGACCTGTGCCGGCATCCCTTTCCACATTGCGACCGCCGGTCGCGCTTGGCGACAAGGATTCGCTTGCAAGAGATTTGTCGGAGCGTTCCGTAGATGTTTCGCGCTATTGTTGGTTCAATTCTCGGGCTGGCCGTCGCCGGCCCCGCGCTGGCCGCTTCTGAAATCGAAACTTGCAGGGATGCCGGGGCCACATCCGAGGCTCGGCTCGCGGCCTGCTCGGCGGTGATCGTGGACGCCACGATCACCGGCGGATCCAAGGCCGCCGCCCACGCCTATATCGGCGATTCCCTGGCGAGAAAGCGCGACTATGACGGCGCCATCTTGGCCTTGCCGCGACAATCCGTTCGAAAAGACCATGCAGCGAACCATGGCGCTGAAACTGGTCAGCAAAGGGTTTTCCAATATCGAGCCGGAAGCCGGATTCATGGTGGTCTATGCGGCCAAGCACGGCGAGACCGCACTCGACGGCGATTCCGACAACAGTCCGTTCGCGAAGGCTCTGGCGCGCGACATCAGGGCGCCGCAGGTCGAAATCCGCAAGCTGTTCGACATCGTCCGCGATGACGTCCTGAACGCCACCAAGCGCGCGCAACAGCCATTCACCTACGGTTCGCCGCCCGGGCGCGAGGATTTTTACTTCGTGGCGGGGAAGTGACCGTCGTTGTGACGGTCATTCCGGGATGGTGCGCCACACTCTAGACCCTCATGATGCGCAATTGCGCATCAGGGCCTCTCGAGATTCTGCAGGCCCGCGGCACATCCTTCGCGACCGTCGCTTCGACGCTCCTCGCGATGCGCCCCGGATATGTGACGCGTGAATCTACACCACCACGCTCAGCCTCTTCGCCGCGCGCGTAATGCCCGTGTAGAGCCACCGTCGCCCGGCTATCCTGGAACGCAAAGCTCTCGTCGAACAGCACCACGTCGTCCCATTGCGAGCCCTGCGACTTGTGCACGGTGAGCACGTAGCCGTAGTCGAACTCGTCATAGGGCTTGCGCTGCTCCCACGGGATCGCCTCGATGCCGCCCTCGAAGCAATCGTGACGCACCGAGACTTTTGTGACCTTGTGGCCGAACTCCTCGTCGGGCGACAGCCGCATGGTCAGGATCTTTGATTTCCCCCGCGGCTGGGTGCGCGACTTGACCCGCCACAACCCGCCGTTGAACAGGCCCTTCTTGCGGTTGTTGCGCAAGCAGACCAGCTTGTCGCCGGCCACCGGAAAGGGGTCCTCGATGTTCTGCTTCTGGCGAACGCGCATGTTGTAGGCGCGGCGGGTGTTGTTGCGGCCGACCAGCACCTGGTCGGCGCCCATTACGCGGTTCGGATCGAGCTCGCTGCGCGGCACCACCTCGCTTTCGCCATGGCGGCCGATTTCGAGTTCGCGGCCCTCGCGGATATCCATCGACATCCGCACGATCGGGTCGTCCTGGGCCTGGCGATGCACCTCGGTCAGCATCGCGTCGGGCTCGCAGTCCGTGAAGAAACCGCCGCCCTGGATCGGCGGCAATTGGGCGGGATCGCCGAGCACCAGCAGCGGACAGTCGAACGACATCAGGTCGCGGCCGAGTTCGGCATCCACCATCGAGCATTCGTCGATCACGATCAGTTTTGCCTTGGAGGCGGGCGCATCGTCCCAGAGCTCGAAGCTCGGCTGCTCGACGCCGGATTCCTTGGCGCGATAGATCAGCGAGTGGATGGTGGAGGCATTGTCGCAACCCTTGTTGCGCATCACCAGCGCCGCCTTGCCGGTGAAGGCGGCATATTTCACCTCACCGTCGACGCCCTCGGCGATGTGCCGCGCCAGCGTGGTCTTGCCGGTGCCGGCATAGCCGAACAGCCGGAACACCGGCGGCGTGCCGCCCCTGCCGGGCTTGGCCTTCAGCCAGTCGGCAACGGCCTTCAGCGCTGAATCCTGATGCGGCGTGAACGTGGTCATGGGGTCCAGATGAAAAGCAGAGCAGGCGGTGAGGCCACGACTCAACGGAAGCGTAAAGCTAACCATTCGCGCGTTCCATGCAAGGCTGCTTCCGCGTCACGGAATTGCTGTTTCGCGGTCGAGGCTGGACTTGCAGCGGATGGCGAATACACTGACCGAAAACAACAAGCGGTGTTGGGAGACGCGTCATGAAATTCGGTATCTTTTACGAGCTGCAACTGCCGCGCCCATGGGAAGAGGGCGACGAGCTTCGGCTCTACCAGAACGCGCTGACCCAACTCGAGACCGCCGACCGGCTCGGCTATGACCACGCCTGGGTGGTGGAACATCATTTCCTGGAAGAATATTCGCACTCGCCCGCGCCGGAATCCTTCCTCGCCGCCGCCAGCCAGCGGACGAAGAAGATCCGGCTCGGCCACGGCATCTTTCAGCTCACAACGAACCATCCCGCGCGCGTTGCCGAGAAAGTTGCGGTGCTCGATCTCTTGTCAAACGGCCGTTGCGAATTCGGCATGGGCGAGAGCGCGTCCATCACCGAGCTGACGCCGTTCGGCCGCGACATGGAAACCAAGCGCGAGGTGTTCGAGGAAGCAGTCCAGGCGATCTTCCCGATGTTCACGAAGGTAGGCACCGAGCATCACGGCAAGTATTTCGACATTCCCTTGCGCAACGTGGTGCCGAAGCCGGTGCAGAAGCCGCACCCTCCGCTGTGGATGGCGTGCTCGCAGCTGCAGACCATCGAGCGTGCGGGCGAGAACGGCTTTGGCGCGCTGGGCTTCCAGTTCGTCAGCGCGGACGCGGCGCATGCCTGGGTGCATGCCTATTATAACGCCATCACAAAACGGCTGAAGAAGCTCGCCGATTACGAGATCAACCCGAACATGGCGCTGGTCTCGTTCTTCATGTGCGCCGAGACCGACGAGGAGGCGCGCCGCCGCGCCGACGGCGCCACCTTCTTCCAGTTCGCGCTGCGCTTCTACGGCGCCTCGCAGAACCGGCAGCGCCCCGATCCCGGCACCGTCAACATGTGGGACGAGTACAACAAGTGGAAGCGCGAAAACCCGGAAGCGCAGGAGGCGGCGCTGCGCGGCGGACTGATCGGATCGCCGGAAACCATCCGCAAGAAGCTGCGGCGTTTCCGCGCTTCCCATATCGACCAGGTGATCCTGCTCAACCAGGCCGGCAAGAATACCCATGAGCACATTTGCGAGTCGCTCGAACTGTTCGGCAAGGAAGTGATGCCGGAATTCCAGAACGACCCCGAACATGAGGCGTGGAAGAAGGGCGTGATGAGCGGCGCGATCCAGCTTGAGGAAATCGACACCGAAGCCTTCAAGGATCGCTACGGCAAGCTGGCGGTGAATGTCGCGCCGACGCAGAAGGTGGCGGCCGGGTAGGGGTTGGGCCGGCGTCCCGCGCTGTGTTAGCCTTGCGAAGGCTCAACGTGGGCGCGGCGGTCTGATGAAGCAGTTGGCGACCTGGGTATTTTATTGCATCGGCGCGGTCGCAATTGCCTATCTGGCGCTGTATGCCTATGCGGTTTTCACCGGGCGCGAGCTGCAGCCTGGCGATCCCATTCACATCTTTCGCAAGCCCGATGCGCCGAGTTACTCGGGCCTATCAACGTCATTGCGGGCGTAGCGAAGCAATCCATCCTTCGGATAGCGGATAGGGATTGCTTCGTCGCTTTGCTCCCTTGCGAAAACGCTTTGCGTTTGTCGCAGGCAATGACGGCAGTGGGGACTCAGCCCGCCACGACAAAACGCTGATTCTCACCCGCGCCGGCCGGGGTGATCGGGATGCCGCCGTCGGCATATTCGTTCAGCTTGTTGCGCAGCGTGCGGATCGAGATGCCGAGGATGTTGGCAGCGTGGGTCCGATTGCCGAGGCAATGCTTGAGCGTCTCCAGGATCAGGTCGCGTTCGACATCGGCGACGGTGCGGCCGACCAGGGCGCGCGTCACCTGCTCGGCGGCAAAGGTGGCGTGGGCCACGGCTGGCGGGGTCTTGGCGAGGTCGAGCCGGTCGCCGTCCGGCGTCAGGATGGCTTCGGGTCCGATCTCGTCGCCCTGCGCCATCAGCACCGAACGGTGGATGGTGTTTTCCAGCTCGCGGACGTTGCCCTGCCAGCGGTTCGAGGTCAGCACCCGGCGTGCGTCGGCGGAAATCGGCCGCAGCGGCACGCCGTTGGCGTCGGCATATTTCTTGGCAAAATGCTGTGCCAGTTCGAGGATGTCGGCCGGACGGTCGCGCAGCGGCGGGATCTTCAGGTTGACGACGTTGAGACGAAACAGCAGGTCCTCGCGGAATGTGCCTTCGCGCACGGCGTCGGCGAGGTTGCGGTTCGAGGTGGCGATGATGCGGATATCGACCGGCACCGGCTTGGTGCCGCCCACGCGGTCGATGACGCGCTCCTGGATCGCGCGCAGCAGTTTGGATTGCAGGCGGACGTCCATCTCCGAGATTTCGTCGAGCAGCAGCGTGCCGCCGGTCGCTTCCTCGAACTTGCCGATGCGGCGGGCGATCGCGCCGGTGAAGGCGCCCTTCTCGTGGCCGAACAATTCGGACTCCAGCAGATGTTCGGGGATCGCCGCGCAATTGATCGAAATGAACGGCCGCTTGGCGCGGGTCGAGCGCGAGTGGACGTAGCGCGCCAGCACTTCCTTGCCGGTACCGGACTCGCCGGTGATCATGACGGAGGCATCCGAGCCCGCGATCTGCTGCGCCAGCTTGATGACCTTGCCCATGGCTTCGTCGCGATAGACCAGATCGCGCGAATCATTGGCGACCGCGGCGAGTACCGCGGCGATCAGTTCCGGATCGGGCGGCAGCGGGATGTATTCCTTGGCGCCAGCGTGGATCGCGGCGACCGCGGCGCGGGCGTCGTTGGAGATGCCGCAAGCCACGATCGGCACGTGGATGTGCTCGGCTTCGAGCCGCATCACCAGGTCGCGGATGTCGAGGGCGACGTCGACCAGCAGCAGGTCGGCGCCCTTGCCGCCGCGCAGCACGGCCATCGCCTGTTCGATCGCCTCGGCGTGGGTCACCGATGCCCCGTTTTCCATCGCGATCTTGGTCGCGGTCGTGAGTTGGCCCTTCAAGGTGCCAACGATGAGAAGCCGCATTTTTTATCTCCTGTTCGTCTGTTCGCGCCGTTCGCGGCGCGTGTGTCGGCAAAATTGTTAGCTGCGTTCCGCCTTGATGATTTCCGTCATGGTCACGCCGAGCTTGTCTTCCACCAGCACGACCTCGCCACGCGCCACCAGGCGGTTGTTGACGTAGATGTCGATGGCTTCGCCGACGCGGCGGTCGAGTTCGAGCACGGTGCCGGGGCCGAGCTTCAACAGCTCGCCGACATCCATCTTGGAGCGGCCGAGCACGGCCGAGACCTGCACCGGCACGTCGAACACGGCCTCGAGGTCGGCCGCGATGCGCGAGGCCTGTTCGTCCTCGTTGTAGGCGAGATCGTCGACCGGAGGCGCGTCCGCGGCGTTGAGGTCGGGTAGCGGTACCTGTGCGTCGGTGTCACTCATGGTTCAGTCCTCATGGCCTTTACGTTCCGGCCTGATCGCGGGACGCCAGATAGCGTCCGACGAGTTCGCTGATCTTTGCTTCGATGGCCGCGCGTTCCAGCACCACGCCGCCATCGGCCCATTCGATCCGGCAGTCGCCGGTGGCAATGCCAGGCTCGGCCAGGATCACCAGCCGGCCCTCGAAGCCGTTCTGGGCTGCCTGCCGTTCGATCTTCTCGCGGGCGGCCTCGTAGAGGTGGTCGTTGATACGGACGACGAGATGCGGGGTTGCGACCAGATGCGAGAAGCAGTCGCTGACCAGCGCCATGATCTCGCCGAGCGGTTCGCGGGCGACCAGTTCGCTGCACAGCTTGCGCGCCACCGCGACCGCGACATCGACGGCCTCGGTCTCCATCCTGGCCTCGATGCCGGAGAAACGTGTGGCGATGCCGCGGATGGTGATGCCGATCTCTTCCAGCGCCAGCGCCGCGCGGCGGTCGCTCTCCACCTTGGCCTCGTGCTGGGCCGCCTCGTAGCCGGCGCGGTAGGCGCGTGCCTCGGCCTCCGCGATCTTCTGTGCGATCTCGGACGCCGTCGCCGCACGCTCGCGCGTCTTGTCCGGCGCAGCGAAGTCGGTGTCGAACAGGAATTTTGCGGGCGCGGCCATCAGTACACCAGCTCGTCGTCGGCGCGGTTCTTGGTCAGCGTGATTTCGCCCTTGGCGGCCATGTCCTTGGCAAGGTTGACGAGCAGCGCCTGCGCTTCGTCGACGTCGCGCAGCCGAACCGGGCCCATTGCCGCCATGTCGTCCATCAGCATCTTGCCGGCGCGCGACGACATGTTGCCGAGGAAGAAGGAACGCACCTCCTCATTGGCGCTCTTCAGCGCGATGCCGAGCTTGGCCTTGTCGATATTGCGCATCAGCGTCTGGGCCGAGCCGGAATCGAGCTTGATCAAGTCGTCGAAGGTGAACATCAGCGCCTTGATGCGCTCGGCGGATTCGCGGTTTTCCTCTTCCAGCGAGGTGATGAAGCGGGTTTCGGTCTGGCGGTCAAAATTGTTGAAGATTTCGGCCATCACCTCGTGGGCGTCGCGGCGGCGGGTCTGCGACAAATTGGACATGAATTCGGTGCGCAGCGTCTGCTCGACGCGCTCGATGACTTCCTTCTGCACCGCTTCCATCTTCAGCATGCGGCCGACCACGTCGAGGGCGAGATCCTCCGGCAGGATCGCCAGCACGCGCGCGGCGTGCTCCGGCTTCAGCTTCGACAGCACCACCGCGATGGTCTGCGGGTATTCGTTCTTGAGGTAGTTGGCGAGCACCTCTTCCTGCACGTTGGAGAGCTTCTCCCACATGTTGCGACCGGCGGGACCGCGAATTTCGTCCATGATGCCGGTGACGCGCTCGGACGGCAGGTATTGCTGCAGCAGCCGTTCGGTGGCGTCGAAGGTGCCCATCAGGGCGCCGGATGCCGACATGCGCGAGACGAATTCGAGCAAAAGGTCTTCGACCACGTCGGCCTCGACGGTGCCGAGCGTCGACATATGGATCGACAGTTCGCGCACCTCGTCGTCGGCAAGGAGTCCCCAGACCTTGCCGCCATATTGCTCGCCCAGCGCCAGCATCAGGATGGCGGCGCGCTTCGGGCCGCTCAGCGGCTTGCTCTTGGGCCGGGCGCTCTGACGGCTCGCCAGCGCCGAGATGACGGTGGTGATGTCGTTGGCATTGTTGGTTTGCGGTGCGGCCATGTCAGGTCACTCGGCGGGTTCGCTGAGCCATTGGCGAACAATGGAAGCGGTCTCGTTCGGATTCCGTTCGGCCAGTTCGCCGACCCGGTGCACGGCCTGCGCGTGGACCTGGCCCTGGACCTGGGCGACGTCGATCAATTGGGCGGTGCCGCTGGTGCCGGCGATCAACGCCTGATTGGGCCCGAGTTCTCCGTTTGGCCCATTACCCTCGATCAGGGCGGGCGCCGGTTCGGCCAGGGCGGGAATGACTTCGGAAGCCAGGATGCGCTTGACCAGCGGGCGGATCACCATGAACAGCACCACGAGGCCGAGCAGCATCATGACGCCGAGTTCGATGACATACATGACGTCGTCCTTGGTGAACTGCAGCATGCCGAGCAGCCCGCCCGGCTCCACGACCGGGGCGACCTGCGGCGCTTCGGCAAAGCGAAGATTGACGACCTCGACCTGGTCGCCGCGCTTCTGCTCGAAGCCGATCGCCGAGCGGACCAGCGTGGCGATGCGGTCGAGCTGTTCCTTGCTGCGGTCCTGATAGACCATTTCGCCCTTTTCGTTCTTGGTATAGGCGCCGTCGACCAGCACCGCGACCGAGATCCGGTTGACCCGTCCGGCCTCGGTGACCTCGGTCTTGGTGGTGCGGGAAATCTCGTAATTGTTGGTCTCTTCGCTTTTCTTGCTCTGGTCGCGGGCTGCAGGCCCGGTGGTGCTGGTCTGGTTGCCGGGCAATTCGTTGTTGACCGTCACCTGGCCGTTGTTGTCGGCGGTCAGCGACAATTCCTCGCGGGTCTGGCTGGAGCGCAGCACGCGGCCCTCGGGATCGAACGTGTCCGAGGTCTGGGTGACCTTGTTGTAGTCGAAGTCGGCGGTGAGCTGGACGCGGGCGCGGCCCTGGCCGACCACCGAGGAGACGATCGCCTCGACTTCGTTGCGCATGCGCTTCTCGAAGGCGGTGCGGCGCTCTTCACCGACGGCGACATCGGCTTCCTTGCCAGCGCCGTCAGCCAGCAGCCGGCCGGCTTCGTCGACGATCGACACCCGCTGTGGCTTTAATCCGCTGACGGCGGAGGCGACCACATGGCGGATGGCGCGGATCTGCTGCGGTTCGAGGCTGCCGCGCACCCGCACCACGATCGAGGCCGATGGCTCCGGTGCTTCGCGCGCGAACAAGGGCCGTTCCGGCAGCACCAGATGGACGCGGGCGGCCTGGATGCGGTCGATGGCGCGGATGGTGCGGGCGAGTTCGCCCTCCAGCGCGCGCAGATGGTTGATGTTCTGGACGAAGCTCGTGGTGCCGAGCGCGTCGGACTTGTCGAAGATCTCGTAGCCGACGCCGCCGCCCTTGGGCAGGTTGCTTTCGGCCAGCTTCATCCGCAGCCGCGTGACCTTGTCCTTCGGCACCATGATGACCGCGCCTTCGTTGCGCAGCTCGAAGGGAATCGCCTGGCGTTCCAGATCCTTGATGATGCCGGAGGAATCTTCGGCGGAGAGGTCGGTGAACAGGGTGGTCATCTGCGGCGTGGTGACGCGCATGATGACGAAGGCGAAGAAGCCGAGCAGCGCGGTCGTCACCGCGACCATGGCCATCAACCGCGACGCGCCGAGGCCTCTCAGGAAAGCAACGAGACTTTGCACCAACCGCCCCCAGGGATTCGGCCCCAGGGACCGACTGGGCAATTATTGCCTAGGGGATGGTTTCCATATGGTTAACAACCGTTAAAGCCGCCGCGAATAGTGCCGGCATGAAAAAAACCGGCTTCGCAAAACGAAGCCGGTTTTCGTCAAATCTTTCGGTTCGGGAGAGTTTACTGCCGATATTGCTGGATCCGGGTGGTCCGGAGACCTGCCAGACCATGCTGATCGATGGAAAACTGCCAGGACAGGAATTCGTCAACCGTCAGCGTATAGCGGCTGCAGGCTTCCTCGAGGGAGAGCAGGCCACCACGGACCGCTGCGACGACCTCGGCCTTGCGGCGGATTACCCACCGTTTGGTACCTGGCGCGGGCAGGTCAGCAATTGTTAACGGACTGCCGTCAGGCCCGATGACGTATTTTACCCTCGGGCGATGGGGTTCTGTCATGGCGTACTCACAAACTCTCAACCACTGAACTCACCATGACAACCTACGCCTGCCGGCTTAAAATTTGCCTAAGCCTACGGCTTCAATACGAATCTCCTTGAAAATGATGGAAAATATGTCGGCCCCGGGTTCCCTGTGACACTTTTGCGTACAATCAGGGATTGCTGGACCGGAAGTGGCGGATCAAACGATGCGAGCGGCGAGGGCTAGCCGGAGGCGGTAGAACGGACCACGCGCTTGATCTTGTCGGTGGTGTAGCTCTGGCCGCCGATCGACAGCAACGGCGGTGAGGCGCTGAGATCGACTGAATCGACGATGCCCTGGACCTCGGTGGAGATCGCCACGATGTTGCCGGAGCTGTCCTTGCCGGTGGCGGTCATGGTGTAATTGCCCGCCGGCCACTGCACCCCATCATTGCCCTTGCCGTCCCAGACGAAGCTGGAATTGCCCTGCGTGAGAGAGAAATCGCCGGTATAGGCGGTCTGTCCGGTCGAGCTGGTGATCGTGATCGTCGCGGTTGCATCTTTTTCGGACTGAAAATTCCAGGTCGCCGATTTGTCGAACGCCGCCTTGCTGCCGTCGACGGCGACGGTATTGCCGACATAGACCAGCGCCTGCGTCGCTTGCGCGCTCTTTTCGATTTCCACCAGCGACTTCAACTGATCGTTCGACTTGAGCTGCTGCTCGATGCCGGCAAACTGCACGAGCTGCTGCGTGAACTGGTTGGTGTCGAGCGGATCGAGCGGATTCTGGTTCTGGAGCTGCGTGGTCAGCAGCGTGAGGAAGGTCTGGAAGTTATCCGCAATCCCTGTCGTAGCCGTCGAGGACGTGCTGCTGCTGCTGCTCGAACTTGAGCTGGTCGCGGGCGCCGAGACGACCGTTGTCGGCGTGGTTGCATCAACTGCCATGGCGATCTCCGTTAAACCCTGATGTCGACGCCGCCGCTCGCACCGAGCATGCGGCCATAGCTGCGGCCGGCGACGACGGCCGGCACGCTGTCTTCCTCGCTGATGACGAGGCGATGCGCGTTGGGATTGGACTGGTTGCCGTCGTTCTGGCCCTGCGAGGACTGGTCGCGCAGGCTGAACTGCAATCCGCTATTGCCGGTCGAGAGCCCGGCATTGTCGAGCGCGCGCTGTAGCTGGTTGGCGTCCTGACGCAGCATCGACAGCGTTTCCGGCCGTTCGACCGTCAGATGCGACGTCACCTGGCCGTGGCGATCGACATCGATGCGGACGTCGATGCGGCCGAGTTCGGCGGGATCGAGCCGGATTTCGAAGCGGGTCTTGCCGCTCTTGGCAGAGGCTGCGATTTCCATCGCAAGTCCGCTGACCGGTACCGGCGCGCTTGCGGCGGCCGTGGCGGTGAGTTGGCTCGCGGCAGCCGGCGTCGTTGCGGAAGCGGGTGGTTGCTGCGCCTGGATCGCGCCGGCAGCCTGCAGGACGTTGCCGGAGGAATCGACCGGCGCCTGGCCAGCGGCGGCAAGATGCGCGCTGGCTTGGGCGTTAGCGGCCGGCGGCGCAATGGAATTGCCGGACGCGTCGGCCTTCACGGCGTCGACGATGCCAGTGCCGGACTTCGGCTTGCCCGCGGCTTCGGTCGTCGGCGTGGCGGCGGGCACGACGGCGTCCGCGGCAGCTGTCGCGGGCGCTGCGGTATCGGTGGTGCCGGCCTGCTCGATTGCCGTCGTGGCGCCTCTTCTGGCGAGATCGGGGTTCTTGAGTTGCGCGGCGGCTTTGGTGGCGGCGGGCGTCGCCGCGACCAGCGCTGCGGCCTGAGCGATACCGGTTGTGATGGACGGGTCGGCGGATGTGGCTTGGGCGCTGACGGCAAGGCCGATGCCGCCCTGCGCGCCGGCCTTGGCGCCGCCGTCGGCCTGCGCGTCCACGGCGGCAGCGGCTGGCGCAGTCTCGGCGGCGAGCGAGGCGGAGGCGATCGCTGCAGCGGCGATCGCAAGCGGCGCATTCGCCTTGTCGGTTGCTGGTGTCGCGGAAGCTGTCACCGCCGGCGCTGCGGCCGCGGGGATGGCAACGGCAATGCCGTCGGCCGTCACCACGGCCGTTCCATCCTGCGTCGTCCCGGTCTGATCGGTGACCGGAGAAGCGTCGCCGGAAGAGCCTTGCGTCGTCTCGTCGGACTTCGCGCCATCGGACTTCGCTACGTCGGACTTCGATTTGGCGCGGCGGGCTGTCGCGACCTTGGTGTCGGTATCGGTATCGGCCTTGGCGTCGACTTTGTTGTCGCCGCGTGTCTTGTCGTCACGCGCCTTGTCGCTGCGGGCGCTGGCCGCGGCGTTGCGATCATTCGAATCGTTGCGCGCGGTCCTGTCCGCTCTGTCCGATGCGGCGGCATTGTCGCGCGCGCGGTTGTCGGAGGCGGCCTGCGTATCGTCGGAACGGCGCGGGGCGGGCACGTTGTCCTGGGGGCGATTATCGTTGTTGCTGGCGGCCGCATTGCTGTCGACCAGCGCCGCGAAGCTGTCGTTTCCGGCTGACGGCTCGGAATCCGGCCGGGCGGACCTTGCCGCTGCGTTCTGAAAAGATGCGTTTGCAGATACTTCTGACGTGACACTAACCACGGGCGACCCTCGCGCTGAGCTCTCGGCTATCATTCAGCAAGGACCGGGCCATCCGCGGCTGTAAAAAATATCTAGTTATTTCAATTGCTTATGAAGGGGACGAATAAATTGCGGAGCATGATCGCAACCCCCTTTTTCTGCCCGGCGGCAAGATTTGCCGTCCTGGAGCCGCTCCAAAATAGGGATCGGCTGATTGCCTCGCGCCAATACGGCCTATATTAAAGAGCGGCGTCCGATCCGGCCCGGTATGGCCGAATGACGCCATAAGGCCTTATAATAAAAGGCATTTTAACCCTTGGCCGCGAGCCGCGCAGTGCGCTCGCGATTGAAGTCGATGACCTCTCGCATGCGAAACAATCTGGATCTCGAAGGTCGCCCGCAGGACACGCGGATCGTGGTCGCCATGTCCGGCGGCGTCGATTCCTCGGTGACGGCTGCCTTGCTGAAGTCCGAGGGCTATGACGTGGTCGGGATCACGCTGCAGCTTTACGACCATGGCGCGGCCACCCATCGCAAGGGCGCCTGCTGCGCCGGCCGCGACATCCACGACGCCCGCAATGTCGCCGAGCGGATCGGCATTCCGCATTACGTGCTCGACTATGAAAGCCGCTTCCGCGAATCCGTGATCGACAATTTTGCCGACAGCTACGCGCTCGGCGAAACGCCGGTGCCCTGCATCGAGTGCAACCGATCGATCAAGTTTCGCGATCTGCTGGCAACCGCCCGCGAGCTCGGCGCGCAGGCACTCGCGACCGGGCATTATGTTGCCTCGCGCCGCCTCGCTGACGGATCGCGCGCGCTGGTGTGCGCTGCGGACGCCGATCGCGACCAGAGCTATTTCCTGTTCGCGACTACGCGCGAGCAGCTCGATTACCTGCGCTTTCCCCTTGGCGACATGACCAAGCCGCAGGCCCGCGAACTGGCGCGGCGCTTCGGCCTCGAAGTCGCCGACAAGCAGGACAGCCAGGACATCTGCTTCGTGCCGACCGGGCGCTACACCGACATCATCGGCCGCCTCAGGCCCGGCGCGATCGAGCCCGGCGACATCGTCGATCTCGAAGGCCGCGTCATCGGCCGGCATCAGGGCATCGTTCATTTCACCGTCGGCCAGCGCAAGGGACTGGGCATCGCCGCCGGCGCGCCGCTCTATGTCGTCAAGCTCGATGCGGCCAGCCGCCGCGTCGTGGTGGGGCCGCGCGAGGCATTGCGGATGGATCGCATCCGCCTGCGTGACGTCAACTGGATCGGCGACGGCGCGCTTGACCGTGTGATCGGCGATGGCATCGAGATGTTCGTGCGCGTGCGCTCGACGCGCGCGCCGCAGCCGGCGTGGCTGCGCGCCGTCGATGGCGGCTATGAGGTCGAACTCGTCGTCGGTGAAGAGGGCGTCTCGCCCGGCCAGGCCTGCGTGTTCTACGATGCGGCTGCGGGACAGGCGCGTGTGCTCGGCGGCGGATTCATCAAGAGCGCGACCGCAACGAATGCGGCACTGAGGGCAGCGGCGCAGCAAACGACCGCGCCGCTCGCCGAGGTGATGCGCACTTAAGAAAAAATCGGGGCAAAGGGAATGGCTGGGGACATCGACCGCGAGGGGGTCGAAAAGGCTTATGGGCGCTGGGCGCCGGTCTACGATCTCGTTTTCGGCAAGGTGTTCGACGAGGGCCGCCGGTCGACCATTGCGGAAGCCGACAAGATCGGCGGGCGCGTTCTCGACGTCGGTGTCGGCACCGGGCTGTCGCTGTCTGAATATTCGCGCAACACGAAATTATGCGGCGTCGATATTTCCGAACCGATGCTGCGGCGGGCGCGCAAGCGCGTGCGCGAGTTCGGCCTGACCAATGTCGAAACGCTGGCGGTGATGGACGCCAAGAACCTGGCGTTTCCGGATTCGTTTTTCGATGCGGTGGTGGCGCAATATGTCATCACGGCGGTGCCGGATCCGGAACGCACGCTGGATGATTTCATCCGTGTCCTGAAACCCGGCGGCGAGCTCATCCTGGTCAATCACATCGGCGCCGAAAGCGGACCGCGCCGGGTGTTCGAGCTGGCATTCGCGCCGTTGGCGCGGCGGCTGGGCTGGCGGCCGGAATTCCCGTGGGAACGCCTGACCAACTGGGCCGCCAAACATGGCGGCGTCACCCTGACCGAGCGGCGGCCGATGCCGCCGATGGGACATTTTTCGCTGATCCGTTTTCGAAAATCGTGAAGCGCGTAGCGCTTTTGCCTCAAGAAACCGTGTCGAACAAAAAGCGACAATCTGATCGCGGAACCTCCGCGCGCGCAGGCCGTTTTCCCTGCATGGCAATGAAACGCGCCCTTCTGATCTCATGTGTGATGCTGACGGCGGCTGATGTGGCGGGTGCGCAGGCGCCGCCCGGTCCGACCACACCCCCGGCCCGGACCGCGCCGCCATCGCCTTCGCGTATCGCCAATTGCGCGCCGATGCAGCCCACGCCGCATTCCGGCACGGCGATTCCGGAGGGAACGACCACCGGCCAGCGGGCCGAGCCGCTCGGCGACAAGCTGGCCCGCTCCGATGGCGTACTGTGTCCGCCAGCCGGCGTCGATCCCGAAATGCACGCGCCAACCCCCGACGCCGGCAAGACGCCTGTGATTCCCCCGCCCGGCAGCCCCGGCGGCGACCAGACAATCCGGCCGAAATAGCGCTATTTTGCAGATGCTTGGCCGGACCGCTGGCTTTGCTTGACAGGCCCTTGACCCACTCCTTATATGCCGCGCGTTCGCGAATGCGGCACAGTGTGCCGTGACGGTGAACCGTGGCGAGGTAGCTCAGCTGGTTAGAGCACGGGAATCATAATCCTGGGGTCGGGGGTTCGAGTCCCTCTCTCGCTACCAACGTTCCCCCCGACATTGAGACATTCGGGAAAACGGCCGAATGGTCGCAAAGCTCGGCCAAGCGGCCCTTCAGATCGATCCTTATACGCCGTTGCTCGGCTGCCTTCGGTCCGTCACCCCCCGCCGCGCTCGGCGAGGCATGCACCACGATCGCGGTGACGAGGCTGCGAATGCGGGCGAACACCCCGGCGTTGCTGTCGGGACCGCCGCGTTTCAATTCCTCGGCGAGTTCCATCACGTCGCGCTTATAGCGGGTGAGAGCCTGCGGGTGCAGCGCGATAACGTTGTCGGCCTCCTTGGCTGACTCCAACGCTGCGATGAGCGTCGTGCGCTCCGCCGTCAAATCGTTGAGGCGCTGAACCAATGGCTCGGCCGGCGCGCCCTTGGCGATCGCATCGACAAGGCGATTAACTTCACGCTCGATCTCGCCGGCGCGTCGCTCAAGCCGGCCAAGTTCGTTGGTTGCCTCGCGCCTGAGTTGTTTGCGTTCGGCATTATAGGCAGTGACGTATTCCGTGATCAGCGCGGGGTGCTCTAGGTGGTGGCGCAACCCATTGATCACGATCAACTCGAGGTCGTCGAGATAGACGCGGCGGCCGTTACTGCACGAGCCGCTTTCCCGATGGGCCGAGCATTGGACGCGCAAGCCTTTGCGATCGGCGCCGATCGATGCCATACCGCCGCCGCATGAGCCGCATTTGATCAGCCCGGAAAAAACGCGTTTCGGCGCGCGGGCCTTTTGGGCCGTTTCTGGCGTAGCGTCGTACCGACGCTCAATCTTGCGGGATTGCGCGGCGCGGAACGTGGCCTCGTCAACAATCCGCAGGTGCGGCGCCTCGACGATTCTGTATTGATCTTTTGGATTCGGACGCGACACCCTTTTGCCTGTGCCTGGGTCTTTCACCATGCGAACCTTGTTCCAGACGATCTGGCCCGCATAGAGGTTGTTCAACAAAATGCCGCCGCCGCGCGATGCGTTGCCATTAATGGTCGATGCGTTCCACAGTCGACCCCGTGCCGGCGCCACACCGCGCTTGTTGAGCAACGCGGCGATAGCACGAGGAGTTCTGCCGGAAACGTATTCGCCGAAAATCTCGCGCACGATCTCGGCCTCGGTCTCAACGATCTCTAACTCGCCCGGCTTTCCAACGATCGCACGATAGCCGTAGGCGCGGCCCCCGGCATGCCGCCCATCGCGGATCACGCTCTCAAGCCCTCGGCGGGTATGCACCGCGAGATCGTCGAGAAATATTTCGCTGACGATGGCGCGTAGTGCGCCGTCAAGCTTACCGACCTTGCCGCCGGCGTCGTGAATGGCGATGCCGGCATAATCCAGTTGCCGGCGCGCGGCATGGTAGTCCGCCGGGCTACGAAACAATCTATCGGCCGCCTCGGCGACGATGATGTCAAACAGTTTTGTCTCGGCGGCGCGCATCATTGCCAGGAAGCCGGGACGGTTGACGCTAAAGGCACCCGAGATTTCGCGATCCGCAAACGTCCTTACGATCGCGAAACCCTCGCGCTCGCAGATTTCGCGGCAAAACGCGATTTGATCGTCTACGGATTTTTCGTTCTGCTGATCAGAAGAGTATCGGGCGTATATGGCAGCGCGCTTCATGGCCTTGTCTCGGTCGCGGGGGGGGCGGCAAGTCGGGCCGCGATCTCGGCCTCATGATCCTCGCGCGCGGCGCGTTTGGCAAGCTGCCTTGCAAGGGCGAGAATATCATCAGGGGGACCAGACACACGTGCAGTGCCAATCGGGCGCACTATCGTATGTGAGGGGTGCCTTGTGTCCATAACGATCCGTCTCAGAAAAGCAAAACCCCGCCGGAGGGGCGGGGTCAAATTCAAGGCTGCCGATGCTTTTGACAGGGTTTGAGCGGTGTTGTCTTGGGATCGGAACCGCCTTGGTCTTGGTTCGGTCACCAAGACGAGTACAGAGTGCGCTCAGTACGAGAAGCTATGTTCTAACGGATTGGTGGGACTGCTGTACTCCATGGTGCAGCGCTTGAACTTGGCGGCACGGCGGAGATGTTTCTGAGCTTTCCCTTGAGTGCGTGTGCAAGACGCGTCACAGCCGAATGCCAGACCGCGTATGTCGCACGCGCGAGTGCAACCCCTTCGATAGTGGGCTGCACCCACTCCAGCGGACAATGTGCGCCGGCGCTGTAGCGATCTTTCCCATATCTCGTTCCCGAGACAGCTGGCTTGCCGTTGCCGAGAATACGCGGTCGAAGTTTCGGGCGACCCACATTCCAGCTCGGAGAAGTTCCGGTGTAAGCGTGCCCAATAACCAGCGCAATCTCATCGAAGACAAAGAGCTGCTCGTGTTGAGCTAGGGCGGCCAGACTGCCGAGGAGCAATTCTCTTGACTGGTTCCAATCTAAGACAACGTTAGAATTGAGCTGGTCGACCTCGCGCGCGACAACGAGAGCATCGCTGTCGGGGAACGCAAATACTTCGCCCAGACCGTTTCCGCGCGCGCTGCAATCGATATTGCAGCCCAAGCGCAAGTGCCGCTCTATGATTGCCCACGAATTTTGATATCCGAGTGCCGGCACGGAGTATTCGGACTTTTGGTCGCAAAACGTCCATTGCAGAAGTCGTTCAATCTCGACCTGCTTCATCGATCTTCCAATGATGATAAAAATTGGCGCCTATTCGCCGGTTTTTATCACTTTAGAAAAATCCAACCGATCAACAAGGCACCCTGTCATTTGCAAGTACAAAATTTGAGTTAAGTAATTGATTAGATTGCGATAATCGAATTTTGGAATTTGGGAGGAAAACGAGAGAAAAGCAAATGATCAGCGGCGCTGTGGCGACAAGCATTTGAATAAACTATGGTTTCAGAAATCCTCTTTTAGGGTAACCCACTCTGGGACGCTTCTTTTGAAAGTCGGTTCACTGCGGTCGCGCGGCATACCGCGTCGGCTTGGGAGGAGTTTCAGAGATGACCCGCGCGCAGCGATCGAAGTTTTACACCATGAAGCTGCAGGATGAACGCAGCGTCAGGCTCATAACCTGAAGGTCATAGGTTCAAATCCTATCCCCGCAACCACTTTCATTATAACTCACTAACCGTCTCGGTCTAACCACCGGGACGGGTTTCGTTTTTTGCGGAAGGCGGAAGGCTTGCGGTTGCCTGCGATCTAGCGCTTCGCCTTGTAGGCAACGGGTCTTCCGATATCGACATCGTTTGTCTCCCCCTCAACAACCGCCTCGCCGAACCATCCCAGGAATCGGCGCAATGTCCACTCTGGAAAAACCCGGAAGAGCTATTGCAGTTTAAGGATTTCGTATTTGTGACCTATCGCCGATGTCAACGTTCCGGCAACCCGGCTGCGAATCGCAAGACCGAGAGAGCGGAGCGTGGATCGCTCAAGCACGCCGCCGGGTCTCCCCCGGCGTCTCGCCGAACCGCTTCGCATACACCGCGGCGAACCGGGACGGGTTGGTGAACCCAAACCGCCTGGCGATGTCCCGCGTGGTTTCGCCGTCGGCGCCGGCCAGCAATGCCGCCCTTGCGTGCTGGCGCCGAATTTCGCGCAACGCCGCCAGAGGGGTGGTGTCGCGGAAGGAATTCAGCAAGGTCCGTGTCCCGCACCCGGTAGCAGCCGCAACATCCGCCATCGTCACCGGCCGATCGGCCGAGGCGTCCATGAACGCAAGCGCCCGCCGCAGATGCGACGGAATGGGAGACACGACAGAGCGAGACAGCCGCGCAGAATAGTTGTGCGGCAGCCCGTCGAGCATCAGGTGCGCCAGACTGTCGGTGAATAACTCAAGCGCGGCGGGTTAGGCCGTGCGGATCATTCAGCTCCATACCCGGTCGCTCGTCGCACGGCGGCGGGCTTAGCCGAGGGGTAGCTGCTTTCAAAGCAGACCGCCCGAATGTGTCTTTTTGTTTGGCTGGACGCTCGATCGGAACCAAAATCAGGCTACGGCGTTCAAATCATCAGAGACGTGTCAATGTCGACGATAGAAACGCACCAGGTTCGATTAAGAGAATGGGATGCCGCGCTTTGGTCAATGGCGGCCGTGCTCGTGGCAGCGATCGTTTTTGTCGCTTGGTTATAAGCTAAGCTTCCGCCCCAAGTTCCGTTGCATCGCACTGATCTGCTAAATCCATTCGTTTCTGGGCGTTTTGCAGTGCACGCGTATGCGACTACCATTGCCCCAGGAAAGATGGCCGCCCCGCAGGAGTCATCACATGCCGGAGAGACAGCACCACGCTAAGATCGCTAACGCCTACAGCGCAGCGCCGACGTCCCGCGCCGGAATAAATGCGAGCGGCAAACCATCGAAGAATAGGCCGAGGAATTACTGAAAAAGGAACCACTGTTAAGAAGGCTTGGATCCCGCAACTTCGCTGCCCGCTAAGGCTCGACGCTGATCGCGCGTCGGTGTGCAAGACGAAAATGAGTGTCGCCAATGTGGAGGCGATAAGATGAGCAAAAAGACGTTTTCAAACTCTGGTATTTCTGCGGCAGGTCGAGAAGCGCACAAGCATTTCAAAACCACTGAAGCAGAAAAAGCCCTAACTGATAACGAGAAGGCGCAAGAGACCTTTCACAAAAATCGCGAACGACTGAAGTCGGAACGGCTTGCGCGGGATGCTGCCAAGGCGAAGGGAAAGTGAGCGAGCCGAACATGCTCGATCCGACGCCAGAGCTACCGGACGATACGCCGATCAGCAATGTTGAATTTCCGGCGCGAATTTGCAACGTGTTGGCGGCCGCCGGCCTGAAAACGGTCGGGGAAGTGCGCGAGACGTCGGACGAAATCCTGCTGAGCTTCCAGGATCTAGGGACGGCCTCTGTCGCCTATCTTCGCGAGACACTGGGTCTTCCGTCGTGCGATGGGGTCAGGCTTTAGGCAAAAAGCCGGCCTAATTTTGTCGATTTGACATTCCCCACTGGAGAGTTTGGTGCGTTAGCGCGGTGCCCGCCATGGCAGTTGGAGAGTGCGATGCATAAAGCTACGACCTTCGAGCACGGCGGCAAGATCTACGAAGTTCGCGCGATCCCGACATTAAACGGTTGGAAAGTTCGCATTTTCGTCGAGGGCATCCCGGCAAATTGCTTCACTTATTCAGTCGACTCTGAAGTCTATCAAGATGCGGCGATTGACGGAGTGCCGGAAGATTTGGTGGCCGGGCTGATGGAAACAGCGGAGCGTGATTTTCGGCGCGGGCTTGCCCAGGAATTGGTGGCTGCCGAAGAGGTTACCGACGACGATATCGCGGCGGAAAACGATAAATTCAAACCATGAGATCACCCCCTCGCGCTCTTGCGGATAGAAGCGGCCAGTTGACGGCGCGAATACCACCGACGCGCAGTAGTCAAGCCCTCATGAGCGGCTTTCGCAGGCGCAGTATTGCCGTCGACCGCAGGTTGCGCTAGGTCGGTTTGATTGTTGTCAGACGACCTGCTTGAACCGGCGCGCCGTACGTGGATATTCGCGAGATGTCCGAATACCGATCCGCTTTCGTGGTGCGAAAAGGTGATCCCGGATTGGCTGGGTGGTCGATGTTTGGCCCGATGGCGAGACCGAAGTAGTCAAGGGTTTCGCCACCGAACAACAGGCCGCCGAGTGGATCGCCAAACATTCCGAGGGCTGCCAGGGCGCGCCGTTTTGCATGAAAAGCCCGAGATAGAGCGGGATAATTCAACAAGCAAAGTCTAACGGCCCGGTTGGCTTTCGTCTTGGCTTCTTCAATCAGGCGGTCCGGGTTCCGCTCAACTTCTTTGCAAAGCGTCTTCATAATTTCGTTGCGCGTCTTTTTGCTTTTTTGCTTTTGCGGGCCGCGGCAAGTCGTTGACGGTACCTTTCAAGTCGCCGCTTTTGGGCGCGGTCGATGCGAGCGGCGAGACAAATCTAGCGGCCCACCGCTGCTCAAATTTTCTTTGAAGGTGAAGAGGAATAGTGCTCATAGTCAAAGCTCCGCGTTCGTCGTCGCCCCGGTCTCACGGCCTCAACGCGCGTGAGTCGCCTAAGGGTCCGCCTCGGATTCACCGAGCGGTCTTCGCAGATCCGCACACGGCCATCGAGGGCGTGGAGTATCCCGGGATCCTAAGCCGGCGTTGTAGACCGGAAGACATCCACTTCATCGATTTGGTCTCGGTGACCACCTTATCGACGTGATCGCAATTGACGCCCTGAAACGAGCGCAACTCGAAACCGATGCGCGAGGGCTTGATACGCGTCAGGACCATTGGGCCCAGACATTTGGGACAGATGTGGGATTGAATCGCTATGCGGCTTGAATCCAGCAAGACTGCCAGTGACGGCATGATGCTCACCCAAACTCAGGCGGGAGCGTTACAGAACTCTCAGTCACCGATAGATGCCGTGATGGGACGGTGATGGTGTCACCATGGGGTCATCGCTATCCCCCGCTGTTCCATTTTGCTCACTTTCGAAAAGTTAACGAATTAGGACACCCGGGAAAGCACAACGCCACCAAGCCCAATAATGCTTGGTGGCGTTGGGTTGGGTCCGGACAGCGCAATCCCCCGGTGATTACCAAAACAGCAGATATGCACTGCGATCGTCTGTTCAAAATTGCTCACTTTCAAACTAGGCGACCGTGGTCGGACAAGCCAGTACCACCGTCCGTTGCCGTCCTAATTAGGGCGCCTGCAATTTGAAACTAGGACAGTGAGCAAAAGTGAGCAGCACGCAGCTGTTGGATGTGGCGGCTGCAACGGAAGCCGACCATTGACCCAGGTGGCCTCGTGCTCCGCCCCGCGCTGGGGCCGTTACTTTTGGGCGCTCGGGCGGGGAATTAGAGCAGCCCTTTGCAATTGTGAGTTGCCGGTTTGACCCCGGTCGAGGTCGGCAAGATACACTTCGCCGCGACAACGAGCAAATTAAGCCGACCATCTGTCCTGCTCTTTGCGGTAATCGTCTTCGTTGAGACGGTCCGCGATATCCTCTGCGATGTCTGGCGTTTTCGCCTTGGCGATCGGCTTGCCGTCCGCAGTCATTAATTCGTCGCCCTCAACCTCAACCGGGAAGTCGCCGGGCTTGAGGGGCTTATCATTCGGCATTTCACCCTCCCACGTTAAAAGAAAAAGCCGCCCGGGCATTACGCCGAGCGGCTTTTTGAGCAACTGCCAGTGGCCCTGTCCCGTTGCTGGAATGACAACATCGATCCAAAGGAAAAGTTCTCGCCTGCAAGGTATTCTTTCGTGCTTCGGTTCCGTAGCTCCGCCGGTCGTGTGGTCGAGCGAAGCAGGGCTGATGCCAGTGTTTGCGGCTTCAAGCGGTCTCGGGACAGAAGCGACGCGAGTATTGTTGGCGCCGCAAACAAGCGGCATCGCACGGTTCGTTACCGGAGACAAGGTCGCTACCAGAGATCGATGATCCATTTTGCGCCGACGACCATCTGCCAACTGTTGCCGCCGCGACCGCCAATACAAAGACGCCGGCCAGTAAGGCGATCAGGAGCAGGACCCCATCCTCCTCGAGATAGGCAAGCGAAATCAAGGCAATTACCAAAGCGGGGACGACGTTGCTTAAGGGTATCGGAATGAACACCAAGGTGGCGTCAGTTTCGAGACGATGGTGCCGACCAGTCGCCTGGTTGCCTTGAGCGGGGTATGCCAGCGTGGATGAACTACCTTTTCAAGATATCTGAGCACCGGTAGGGATCGCTGCACCACAGCAGCAAGGTGTTTCGTCGGCAAGGAACGAGTGGCAATGCGGCGTGGGAAGACCGGAGGCTGCCCGCGATGATCTGGAACGCGGGAATCATAGCAGCAGGCCGGCTACGATCGAAAGCCCCGGTGCGATTGCGACCAGCGCGAGCAGGAGCATGATGATCCCGAAGGATCGCTTGCGCAGGCTGTGCACCAGCCAGCCCCAGGTGAACTGGTCAGCTGGTACTCATCATGCAGCCGCTGCAACACGACAGAGGCAGGAACAAGCCGCGTCGGGTCGGCCGACGGTCTCAGCATCAAGTTTCTGCCTGGTTTCTTGGCAGGCCGATGTCTCCGTCTTTCGAACTAAATCCAGTCGCTCCGTTGGTTGTTTTAGGTGCTATGCTGCCGATAGTCGAGCGGGGTCAATCCAAGGATAGCACGCTCACATAGTTTGTTGGCGTCCCGCTCGCCGCTGCCTGCAGCCTGCAAAATGCCCCCTGGCAATCATTGCGCAATCTACGTCCAGCTGACCGATATTCTGAAGCGTTCGACATGC
>CAWHFN010000015.1:0-38918 GCA_963828475.1 uncultured Alphaproteobacteria bacterium | reverse complement strand
CATGCCGCTGACGCGAGGAAAGGCCGTTGGGTATGATGCCGACTCGATGACGTTCAAGTTCACGATGAGGAATGGGCAGCAAATTGTGCAATGCCAAGTTAGCATTTCCGCGCTTAGTGACTTGGCTGATCGTCGGAGGGGTTCGACGGGGGACTTGCAGGCTGAATTCAAGGCCAATCGCGAGCTGATTGAAGCTATCGCGTCCGCACTGTTCGACCGATCGTCCAATGTGGAAACAGGGGTGATCAGCATTTTTTCGAAACACATTCGGCGCGGCCGTTTTGGCAAACCCTTTTCGGCGAGGCGAAGACCTGGACGAACGGTCAAATAGTACCTATTTCGCGATATGCCGCCGAATAACGGCCTTTTCCAAAAAGGTAAACAAATCATTGGCCTAGATGCCGGCTCATTTTAAGTGCGGGTGTTGTACTTTTGATACACTCCCACGAAGAATTGCGCGTACAGTCCGGCTTGGAAATTCGATGGGCACTCCTGCCAAAATGGTCGCTTCGCCGAAGCACCTGACAAATGGGGATTGAGTGATGAAGAAGTTTTTACTGGGGACGGTTGGTTTGCTCGCTCTCGGGATGGGCGCTCCCGCTTCGGCCGCAGACATGGCCGTCAAGGCACGGCCTCCCGCGCCAGTGCTGGCCCCGATTTACGACTGGACCGGGTTCTACATCGGCGGAACGGCGGCTGGGGTCAGAGCAACAGCTGCCTGAATTTCGTTGATGCGTTTGGCTTTGACTTCCGTGATGGCTGCGCCTCGCGGTCCGGGGTCTCATCGGCGGCCAGATCGGCTACCGTTGGCAGGCCAACCAATGGGTGTTTGGCTTGGAAGCACAGGGCGATTGGGCTGATCTCAGCCGCACGCGCGTCAGCCCGTTTTTCGATCCGTTTGCCGGTCCGGGCTTCATCTCCACTCGCACCAAAACCGATGGTATTGGCCTCTTCACCGGCCAGATCGGCTACGCTTGGAATCAAGCGCTGTTCTACGTAAAGGGCGGTGCGGCGGTGACGAACAACCGCTTTAGCATCCTCGAAACGATTACCGGCATTGAACTGGCCTCGGCTAGCGCGACCCGTTGGGGCGGCACCGTCGGCGTCGGATTTGAGTACGGCTTCGCACCAAACTGGTCGTTCGGTGTTGAATACGACCACCTGTTCATGGGCGATGCCAATAATTCGTTCTCGGGTGTCAATCCGGTTACCGCTCTCTTTGTCAACAATCGGATCACCCAAGACATGGACATGGTCACCTTGCGCGTCAACTATCGCTTCGGCGGTTACGGCGCACCCATCGCAGCGAGATACTGATCTCGCGTTATTTCGACTTCTCCAGCAAACTAGGTCGGCAGAAATGCCGGCCTATTTTGTTGGAGGGTTAATGTCTAAAAAATCCGTCAGGCCCGGGACCCGTCCACCATCGAGCCGCCGGCCGCTGCCGATTGCATAAATCAAGCGTTTGAGAAGTCGGATATCGCCGAAATCTGTCACGCTATTGGCGCGGCCACCCGGCTTTACAGTGTTTCTGGCCACGCTCAGAACTCTGGGCTTGCGAGGCCGAGCGGGCTCGGATCGTTGCGGAGGCCTTTGCCCGGGATCCAGGTGGCGGAGGGGGGGGGGAGGGGAAATTCCCAGGCGGCGCCGGCACGACGCGACGCGTTGGCAGATTTAATGTTCTCGATGCACGTTATTGCCATGATCCGATCGTGGCGCAACGCAGCCAGCCGTAAGGTTTGGGAGGGCGAAACGCCCAGTCAATTTCGAGGCTTGGATCTTGCTGGGGCGTTGGATTTATTGTCCGCGCTGAATGTCGCCAGCACCCTGCAGGACTTGGGCCCACTTAAAAGTGTCGGAGTGCAAGACCGCAAAGGCCAATGGGCAATGATTGTGCACGCACGTTGGCGCTCTGTTCAGGAAGGGCGACGCTCACAACGCCGAGACCGTAGACTAATTAGCTTATGCCATTCGCAACACATCCAGGCGGCATTTTTAAGCGTGAATTAAAAGCGCGCAAGCAGGCCCCTGATTTGGCACGGTAAATGCCGCCTCAATTGGTAAGATGGGATCGAGCTACAAGGCGTTCCGACATGGTTTGTCAGGCCCGTTGCCGCCCGGTTTACGGACATCGCCCAAGGTCCATGCGGTTGCGCGCGCGCTTACGGGGCGAGGGCGCTCGCGACGAGCCCTGCGCATCAGCCGTTCGGTTCGCCAACGGCAATACGAACTTCTGAAGATCCGAGCGATCCGCACAGCGATGATGGAGGTTGATCTTGAGTGTTTCAACACGCATAGGTAGTGTCACTCGACTGTTACGAATGCTCAGGCGAGCGTTGCACAAGTTCTGATGTTCCAGCCTGGCAACCTGGCACGATGGGTAAAGCTTGCTGGAGGAATTCCGGAACAACAAGCAGATGCGACGTCTTTTTGCCAGAACGAACCCAAGTTAGTTGGCGTACGCGATACACTCAGCGTTCGTCAGCAATAACCCTTCCATCATTGGGAAGGGCTCCATTGGGAACCAACTCGACGTTGCCGCCGAGCTTGGTCACCGCACGCAGGGTTGCCGCCAACTGACCCTGCAAGGCGTCGTTCGGGGAGGTGCATTCCGCCTTCAGCGTCATCAGATCGCTCTCGCCGGATCGCGTCACGACGAGGCGCAGCCGGCCAAGTTGGGGATGGCGCTTGCCGATCTCGGCGATCTGCTCGGGGCGGACGAACATGCCCTTGACCTTGGTGGTCTGGTCGGCGCGGCCCATCCAGCCCTTGATGCGCATGTTGGTGCGTCCGCACGGGCTTGTTCCCGGCAGCGCCGCGGTGAGATCGCCGAGCGCAAGCCGGATCCAGGGATGCTGCGGGTCGAGCGAGGTGACGACGATCTCGCCGACGTCGCCGGTTGCGACGGGATCGCCGGTGCCGGGACGCACGATCTCCATGATCAGGTCCTCGTTGACCACCATGCCCTCGCGCGCCGGCGTCTCAAACGCGACCATGCCGAGGTCGGCGGTGCCGAATCCCTGATAGGCATCGATGCCGTACGACTTGACCTCATCCTGCAGCGATTTCGGAAACGCCGCGCCGGATACCAGCGCCCGCTTGATCGAGGAGATGTCGCGCCCGGCGCCTGCGGCAGCGTCGAGCAGGATCTTGAGGAAATCCGGCGTGCCGCTATAGCCGACCGGGCGATAGGCCTCGATCAGTTCGAACTGCTGCTCGGTATTGCCGGGACCGGCCGGAATCACCGCGCAGCCCAGCGCCCGCGCCGAGGCGTCGAAGATGAAGCCGCCGGGCGTCAGATGATAGCTGAAGGTATTGAGCACCACGTCGCCGGGCCGGAAGCCGGCCGCGAACAACGCCCGCGCGCCGCGCCAGGGGTCGGCGTGAACGGGCTCGGGCTCGAAGATCGGCCCGGGCGAGGTGAACAGCCGCCCGAACGACCCCGGTGGCCCCGGCACGAATCCGCCGAAGGGGGGCGCGGCCTTGTGCAGGGCAGGGAGTTCCGACTTGCGCAGCACCGGCAGGCGGGCCAGCGCCGCGCGGCTGGTGATGGCAGCCGCGTCGATGCCCGTCAGCCGTTCGGCATAGGCCGGCGCGGCCACCGCCCTGCGCAGCACGTCCGGAAGCCGGGAAAACAGCTCCGCTTCGCGTTTGGCCGGCTCGCGCGTCTCGAGCGCGTCGTAATGATCCGTCATGACGAATTCCCCAGTTTAGGGTCGATTGCGCGCCGCCTCTGACGTGGTATCAGACGGCTTCTACCGGTGGTGATGTTCCAGGGAACGCAATGGCTGAAAGAGATACCGCTGCGGCGGCAGAAATGCTGGATTCGGCCGATATCGTCACGAGGCTGAAGCTTCGCATGATCGACCATTGCTTGCCGCTGTGGTCGACCGAAGGCTGGGACGACAAAGCGGGCGGCTTTATCGATCGGCTCGATCCGGACGGCCGCGCGGATGCGTTGGCGCCGCGTCGGGTGTTCGTGCAGGCGCGCCAGATCTATTGCTACGCCAAGGCGGCTCAGATGGGCTGGTATCCCGACGGCCGCGCGATCGCGCTGAAGGGGCTGGAGCACCTCTTGAGCAGGGCGAAAGCCCCCGACGGCAATCCCGGCTTCGTCCACACATTGAAGCCTGATGGCACGGTGCTGAGCCCGCTGCGCGATTCCTACGACCACGCCTTCGTGCTGCTGGCCCTTGCAAGCGTCTATGCGCTCGATCGTGACGCGCAGATTCGCGCCGAGATCGACGCGCTGTGCCATTTCGTCGAGACGCAGTTGCGCTCGCCGCACGGTGGCGTTCACGAAGGATTGCCGGTGTCGCTGCCGCGGCGGCAGAACCCCCACATGCATCTGTTCGAAGCGATGATCGCGACGTTCGACGCGACGCACGATATCGTGTTCCAGAACAGGGCCGGGAATTTCTTCAGCCTGTTTCTGGCCAATCTCTACGACAAGCAGCGGCAGGTGCTTGGCGAGTATTTTGAGGAGGACTTCTCGAAGATCGAGCCCGTCAGTGTCGAGCCGGGGCATCAGGCGGAATGGACGTGGCTGCTGAAGGGCTTTGAACGCATCACCGGCTGCCCGACCGGTCGCTACCGCGGCGAATTGCTGGCGTCGGCGCTGCGTTATCGCGACGAGGCGACGGGCTGCCTGATCGACGAAGGCGACGCCGGCGGTAACATCAGGCGGCATACGCGCCGGCTGTGGCCGCAAACCGAAATCGCCAAGGCGTGGATCGCGCAGGCTGAAGCGGGCGAGGCGGGGGCCGCGGATGAAGCGCGCGCGGCGTTGGCGCGGCTCGAACGGCATTATCTCAGCCATCCCGTCGCGGGCGGCTGGTACGACCAATTCGACCGCGATGGCAACTCGCTGGTCGCCACCATCCCTGCGTCTTCGTTCTATCATGTTCTTTGCGCGGTTGCGGAAGCGGAACAGGTGATCGGGTGAGCAAGTGAATTCGCTCACAGCCACCGCTTTCGCCGCTTGAAGCTTTTCAGGTTCTTGAAACTCTTGCGCTGGTCGCCGGCGCCGCCGAGGTAGAATTCCTTGACGTCCTCGTTGTCGCGCAATTCATCGGCGGTGCCGTCGAGCACCACCTTGCCCTGTTCCATGATGTAACCGTGGCTCGCGACCGACAGCGCCGCGCGCGCGTTCTGTTCCACCAGCAGGATGGTGACGCCGAGGTCGCGGTTGATCTCCTTGATGATCGCGAACACTTCCTTGACCAGCAGCGGGGACAGGCCCATCGACGGCTCGTCCATCAGGATCATCTTCGGACGCGCCATCAGCGCGCGGCCGATCGCCAGCATCTGCTGCTCGCCGCCGGAGAGATAGCCGGCAAGCCCGGTGCGCTCCTTCAGGCGCGGGAAATACTTGAACACCATGTCGATGTCGGCACCGACCTCGTTGTCGGTGCGGGTAAAGGCCCCGAGCTTCAGATTTTCGATCGACGTCATGTCGGAAATGATGCGGCGGCCTTCCATCACCTGAAAGATGCCGCGGCGGACGATCTTGTCGGGATCGATACCGTCGATGCGCGCACCGTCGAAAAGGATCTCGCCGCGGATGACTTCGCCGTCCTCGGTCTTGAGCAGCCCCGAGATCGCCTTCAGCGTCGTCGACTTGCCGGCGCCGTTGGCACCGAGCAGCGCGACGATCGCGCCCTTCGGCACGTCGAGGCTGAGGCCCCGCAGCACCAGGATGACCTTGTCGTAGACCACCTCGATGTTGCGGACGCGGAGCAGCGGGCCGGCCTGTGCCGCCGCCGTCGCGGGACGATTGATTTCGGTTGCTTCAGTCATCTCTGATCACCTCTTGCCGTCATCACCCGCGAAAGCAGGTGATCCAGTATTCCAGAGGCGGCTGCGATCGACCGAGATGCCGCGGCGTACTGGATCCCCGCCTTCGCGGGGATGACGGGGAGTGTTGGGGTTGCCCGCAGGCAACCCGGGAAATCACCAGCCGAGCCACTCGGGCTTGCGCGGCAGGTCGATCGTCTTCACCTTCTCCATCTTGATGCCGCCGTTCTTGATGAGATCGTTGAGCGGGGCGTCGGTCGCGCCTGCGACCTTCATGCGATAGAGATCAACCTTGAGCGTGCCGCGGTGATCCTTTTCGGTGAAGGTCGAGGGATTGCAGATGCCTTCGCCGCCGGCGGGCACCCAATCCTTCTTCTGGTAAAAGCCTTTCTTGACGTTCTCGCCGGTGGCGCCGCCGTTTTTGGCGGCCCATTCGACGGCTTCCTTCATGTAGAGCGCGGTGCAGACGCCGGCGATGTAATGCACGGGACGGTAGGTGGTGCCGGCCGCGTCCGACATCTTCGAGATTTCCATAAAGGTCTTCATGCCGGGTGCGTTGCCGCCCCAGGCCACCGCGGTGCGCAGCGGGAACACCACGCCGTCGGCGGCAGCACCCGCGGCCTTGGCGGCGTTCTCGTCCATGCCCCACACGTTGCCGAGGAACTGCACGTCGACGCCCGCCGCCTTGCAGGCGTTGAGCACGGAGATGTTCGAGCCGGCGGTGTTGCCGAGATAGGCGTAGTTGGCGCCTGAGCTCTTCAGGGTCAGGCACTGCGCGCTGTAATCGCCGGGCGTCAACGCGAACACGATCGGCGGCAGCAGTTCGAAGCCGAGTTCGGCGGCGATCGCTTCACCCGCGGCCTTCGGCGCGTTCGGATAGGGGTGGTTGGCGCCCATGTGGACGAATTTCGGCTTGCCGGGCTTGCCCTTGGACTTCCAGTCCTCGGCGGCCCAGGTCAGCATGCCGCGAACCGCGTCCGAGTAGCTCGGGCCGTAGAAGAAGTTGTAGGGGGCAGGCTTGGCCTTGCCGCCGGCGCCGGTCGGATCGGAGAGCGCCGCGGCATAGGATGCCGAAATATCCGGAATCTTGTCCTGGGCCAGGAATCCCGTCAGCGCTTCGGTGTCGGCAGTGCCCCAGCCGAGAATGGCGGCGACCTTGTCGGAGCCGGACCACTTCTTGTACTGGGCGATGGCGCGCGGCACCTGGTAGCCGTAGTCGACGGTGTCGACATTGACCTTGGCGCCGTTGATGCCGCCGTTCTTGTTGATCCACGCATAGGTGTCCGCGACACCCTGTCCGAACGGCGTTCCGACGTCGGAAGTCGGACCCGAATAGTCGGCGAGATGCCCCAGCGAGATCGGCGCCTGGGCCGATGCCGCGCTGCTACCCAACAGCAAAGCGAGCGAGGCGGTGCTCAATAAAGTCTTCATCGTCATGGACTAATCCTCCGGTTATTTCTCGAGGTCTTCTTGTTGTCTGTCCCGTTCCGACCTCAATGCGAGAACGGGTAGAGTTTCCAGTACGCCTTGATCTGTCGCCAGCGATGCGCGAGTCCGTCCGGCTCGAACACCAGAAAGACGATGATGATGATTCCGATCGCCATCTCGCGCAGGAAAGCGATGTTGTTCTTTAGTCCCAGAAATTGATCGATCGGGCTGCCGCGCAACGCGACGCTGAGCCATTCCATCGATTCCGGCAGCAGCACCATGAAGGCCGTTCCCATCAGCGTGCCCATGACCGAGCCGAGGCCGCCGATGATGATCATCGCCAGGAAGATGATCGAGCGGTCGATACCGAAACCTTCGTTGGAGACCACCTGATTGTAATGCGCATAGAGCGCGCCGCCGACGCCGGCAAAGAATGCGGCGAGGCCGAACGACAGCGTCCGGTATTTGGTCAGGTTGATGCCCATGATCTCGGCGGACAGATAATGGTCGCGCACGGCGACCAATGCGCGTCCATCGCGCGAGCGGACCAGGTTCGTGACCAGCAGATAGCAGACGACGACATAGGCCAGTACGACGTAGAAATACTGCTTATCGCCGCGCAGCGAATAGCCGAAGATCGAGAACGGCTCGGCGCTGGCCGGGACGCTGCCGCCAGTGAACCATTCGGCGCGGGCAAAGAAGTCGAGCAGGATGTATTGCGCCGCCAGCGTTGCGATCGCGAGATAAAGCCCCTTCAGCCGCGCGGCGGGCAGGCCGAAGATCAGGCCGACGGCGGCCGTCACGACGCCCGCGAGCGGAATGCAGAAGAAGACGGGAATGCCGAACCGGTTCGAGAGATAGGCGGAGGTGAAGGCGCCGAAGCCGAAGAAGGCGGCGTGGCCGATCGAAATCTGGCCAGTGAAGCCGACGACGATGTTCAGGCCGAGGGCGGCGATGCCGAAGATGCCGATCTGGATCAGGAGGCTGAGAATGTATTCGTTGACGACGTGCGGTGCAAAGCACACCAGCACGATGCCCGCGATCATGGCGTTGCGGCTGGTCGCGGTCGGAAACACGGTGGTGTCAGCCGCATAGCTGGTGCGGAAATCGCCGGCGGGAATGAGGGTCTGGCCTGCCATAATTGTTTACACCCGCTCGATGTCTTTGGTGCCGAACAGGCCGTACGGCTTGATCATCAGGATAATGATGAGCGCATAGAAAGGCGCGATCTCGTAGAGATTGCCCCAGTGCAGATATTCGCTGTCCAGAAAATGCGCGAAGTTCTCCAGAAGGCCGATGATGATGCCGCCCAGCACCGCGCCGCCGACGCTGTCTAGACCACCCAGGATCGCCGCCGGAAACACTTTTACGCCATAAGCGGAAAGCCCGGCCGAGACGCCGTTGACGACGGCGACCACCACGCCCGCGACGGCGGAGACGGTCGCCGAGATTGCCCAGGCCATCGCGAACACGCTTTTGACGGAAATGCCGAGCGACTGCGCTACCTGCTGGTTGAAGGCGGTGGCGCGCATGGCGAGGCCGTATTTGGACATGCGGAAGAACCACGCCATGCCCACCATCATCGCCACCGAGACGGCGAGACTCATCAGGTAGACGGTCTGAACCTGCAGTCCGAGGATGTTGATGTTCTGGGTCTGGAAGATGCGCGGGAACGGCTGCAGATTGACGCCGAACATCCATTTCATCAGTGCGGAGAATACCGTCGACAGCGCGATCGTCACCATGATCACGGAAATGATCGGCTCGCCGATCATCGGGCGCAGGATGACGATCTGGATCGCGATGCCGAACAGGAACATGAATACCAGCGTGATCGGCATGCCCAGATAGAACGGCACCTGATATTTGGTGAGCAGCCACCAGCATACCCAGGCGCCGACCAGCAGCAGTTCGCCCTGCGCGAAGTTTACCACCTGTGTCGCCTTGTAGATCAGCACGAACGACATCGCGACCACGCCATAGAGCGTGCCGACCACGAGGCCGTTGACCAGGAGCTGGATCAGGAGCTGGGTGTTCATTCCGCGGCCTCCGCCATCTGGGCAGGTCCGCCGAGATCGACCACGCGAAGCGTGGTGCGGATGCGCTGGGTGGTGCCGTCCTGGAAACGGATCACGGTATCGACCGGAATGTCGCGCTTGCCGCCATAGATCGCGTCGATGATGTCGGCGTATTTCTCGTTGATGACGCTGCGGCGGACTTTTCGGGTGCGGGTCAATTCGCCGTCGTCGGCGTCGAGTTCCTTGTAGAGCAGCAGGAAGCGCGAGATGCGCTGCGCCGGCGGCAGCGTGGCGTTGACGCCCTCGACCTCCTTGCGCAGCAGCGCATAAACCTCGGGGCGCGAGGAGAGGTCGGTATAGGTGGTGAACGAGATGCGGCTCTTCTCCGCCCATTTCGAGATGATCGAGTAGCGGATGCAGATCATCGCGGCCAGCGTGTCACGGCCGGCGCCGAGCACGACCGTCTCGGCGATGTAGGGCGAGAACTTCAGCTTGTTCTCCAGATATTGCGGCGAGAAGCGCTCGCCGCGCGAGGTCTCGGCGAGATCCTTGATGCGATCGATGACCACGAGTTGCTTGTCGGCGTTGAAATAACCGGCGTCGCCGGAGTGCATCCAGCCGTCCTTGATGTCGGCGGCCGAGGCTTCCGGATTCTTGTAATAGCCGAGGAACATGTTGGGATGGCGCACCACGATTTCGCCGACGCCGTTGACATCAGGGTTGTCGACGCGAACCTCGATATCGGCCGCCATCGGCACGCCCGTCGTATCCGGATCGACCTTGCCGAAGGGGTGGAGCGTGTAGGCGCCGAGCATTTCAGTCTGGCCGTACAGCGTTCGCAACGGCACCCCCATCGCCTGGAAGAACTTGAAGGTATCCGGCCCGAGCGCGGCACCGCCGGTCGCGGCCGAGCGCAGCCGCGTGAAGCCCAGCCGGTCGCGCAGCGCGCGGAACAGCAACTGGTCGGCCAGCATCGAACGTTTGCCTTGGGCGAGCGCCGAAAGCCCGGTCTTCATGCCGACGTCGAAGAGTTTTTGCTTGAGCGGCGACGAATCCATCACGCCGGCGCGAACGTCGGCGGCGATCGATTCCCAGAGCCGCGGCGCGAACAGCACGAAGGTCGGAGCGATCTCGCGGAAATCGTGCATCATGGTCTCGGGCTCTTCGACGAAGTTGACCTTCATCCGGCAGATCAGCCCTTTGCCGAGTGCGTAGACCTGCTCCATGATCCAGGGCAGCGGCAGCACCGAGACATATTCGTCGTCCGGCCCCTTCGGATCGAACGCCAGATAAGTCGCGCAATGTTTCAGCACCCGCCCGGCCGCCAGCATCGCGAGCTTGGGATTCGCCGTGGTGCCCGAGGTGGTGCAGAGGATCGCGACATCCTCGCCGCAAGTCGCTTCGACCAGCCGGTCGTAGAGGCCCGCCTCGCGCGCGGCACGGTCGCGCCCCATCGTGGCGAGTTTCTCGGCTTCCATCAGCCGCGGATCGTCATATTTCCGCATGCCGCGCGGATCGGAATAGACGATGTGCTTGAGGTTCGGCGCGCGATCGGCCAGCGCCAGCAGCTTGTCGACCTGCTCCTCGTCTTCGGCGAACACGAGCTTGGCGTCACCGTAGCTGAGCAGATAGGCCGCTTCCTCGTCCAGAACGTCGCGATATAGGCCGAGGCTCATGGCGCCGATGGCATGGGTCGCGATTTCGGCGGCCACCCAGTCCGGCCGGTTGTCACCGATGATGCCGACGACGTCGCCGCGCCCAAGTCCCAGTTCGATCATGCCGAGCGCGAAATCATGCACGCGCGCCTGGTAGTCGTTCCAGGTGAAGACGCGCCACAGCCCGAGATCCTTTTCGCGCAACGCGATTTCGCCGCCGTGCTCCCTGGCATTGAGGCGCAGCAGTTTTGGAAAAGTATCGGCCTTCGCGACGCGTCCGGCGTAATCCATCATGCCGCGCACTCCGGAGCGGCGGGCTTGTCGTCGGGGTCGACGAGAGTTTCATCCTCTTCACCGAGATAGGCGCGCTTGACATGGGGATCGGCGAGCACGGCCGCCGGATCGCCCTCGGCGATCTTGCGGCCGAAATCCAGCACCATGACGCGGTGGGAGATGTCCATCACCACGCCCATGTCGTGCTCGATCATCATGACGGTCATGCCGAACTCTTCGTTGAGATCGACGATGTAGCGCGCCATGTCCTCCTTTTCCTCGAAGTTCATGCCGGCCATCGGCTCGTCGAGCAGGATCAGCTGCGGCTCGAGCGCCATCGCGCGTGCGAGCTCGACGCGCTTGCGCAGGCCGTAGGGCAGGGTGCCGGCGGTGGCCTTGCGCACCGACTGCAGGTCGAGGAAATCGATGATCTCCTCTACCTTGCGGCGATGCTCGAGTTCCTCGCGCCGCGCGCCGGTCAGCCAGTACAGCGAGCCCGTGAGGAAATTGTTCTTCAGGAGGTGGTGCCGCCCGACCATGATATTGTCGAGCACGCTCATATGATGGAACAGCGCCAGGTTCTGGAAGGTGCGGCCGATGCCGAGGGAGGGCCGCGCATTCGGATTGAGGCCGGTGATGTCCTTGCCGCGGTAGAACAGCTGGCCTTCGGTCGGCTTGTAGCGGCCGGAAATGCAATTGACGATCGAGGTCTTGCCGGCGCCGTTCGGCCCGATGATCGAGAACAATTCGCCCTCGTTCACGCCGAAAGAGACCTCGGTCAGCGCACGGACGCCACCGAAGCGCAGAGAGACCCCGCGCACTTCCAACGTGTAAGCCACTCATTCCCTCCGGATACGGCGCTTGAGCAGCGCTCTTTATCTATCGTTTTGCAGTATCTATCGTTTGCAATCGCATGCGCGATCCTACATCGGCGGTGACGGGCAAGCCATCCGACTATCGGTGCCGGCGGATGCCACGCCACGCGTGGTAGCGTCGCACCCGGCAGAGCGTCATGGACTTCGCGTACCGAGGTGGCCCTCCTTAGGGCAATGCGATAGTTTGAAATGTCGTTTGGTTGACAATTGGTCTGGAAATTTTGCCGGCCGCACTTCTGTTGCGGTGCAACAAGTATGGGACGCGACGGTCGATGCGATCATGATTGCTGCGGATTACCTCAAGCGCATCGCGGCCTGGTCGCGCGAACTGAACGATCGGGAGATCGAGATCGCCCGTGTCGGGATCGTGGAGAAATCCTTTCGCGCCAACGAATATGTTTTCATGCGCGGCGATCCCTTCGACTACTGGACCGGCATTGTCACGGGTCTTGCCCGAATGGGTACCGTGTCGAGCAGCGGCAAGGCCGTGACTCTGGCCGGCATGACCGCGGGCGCCTGGTTCGGGGAGGGATCCATGCTCAAGAGCGAGCCCCGTCGTTACGACGTGGTCGCGTTGCGCGATACAAGGCTGGCGCTGATGGACCGCAGCACCTTCTTCTGGCTGTTCGAGAACAGCGTCGCGTTCAATCGTTTTCTGGTCCGGCAGCTCAACGAGCGGGTCGGCCAGTTCATCGGGGCGCTGGAACATGGCCGCACGCTCGATGCCACCAGCCGTGTCGCACGCTCGATCGCCTCGCTGTTCAACCCGATTCTCTATCCTGACCTGACCCGCCATCTCGAGATCACACAGGAGGAAATCGGAGCGCTCTCCGGCATTTCGCGGCAAAATGCCAACCAGTGCCTGAAGCGGCTGGAGAAGGAAGGCTTGTTGCGGCTCGAATATGGCGGCGTCACCATCATCGATCTCGAACGCTTGCGTCATCATGGCGAGTAGGCGCCTAAGGGCCTGATTTCAAACGGCTTTGGCGATAGACTTGGCGGAGGCCGAATGCTAGGCCTGCGCGACGGAGCGTGTAGAGAAGACGCATTTGGAGAAGATATGACGGCTCAGGCTTCACAGCGGCGCGTGGCGCTGATCACGGGCGTCACCGGCCAGGACGGCGCCTATCTGGCCGAATATCTGCTCGGCCTCGGCTATGAGGTCCACGGCATCAAGCGGCGGTCGTCCTCGTTCAACACCGCGCGCATCGATCACCTCTACCAGGATCCGCATTCCCGCAACCTGCCGTTCCTGCTGCATTACGGCGACATGACCAACTCGACCAACCTGATCCGGCTGATGCAGCAGATCAGGCCGACCGAGATCTACAACCTCGCCGCCCAGAGCCATGTCGGCGTCAGTTTTGAAAGCCCGGAATATACCGCCAATGCCGATGGCATCGGCGTGCTGCGGCTTCTGGAAGCGATCCGGATTCTCGGCATCGAGAAGGAGACGCGATTCTATCAAGCCTCGACATCGGAACTCTACGGCCTGGTCCAGGAAGTGCCGCAGAAGGAGACCACGCCGTTCTACCCGCGTTCGCCTTACGGCGTCGCCAAGCTGTATGGCTACTGGATCACGGTCAATTACCGCGAAGCCTACGGCATGTATGCCTCGAACGGCATCCTGTTCAACCATGAGAGCCCGATCCGCGGCGAAACCTTCGTGACGCGCAAGATCACGCGCAGCGTCGCCCGCATCGAAACCGGCCTGGAAGACACCCTCTATCTCGGCAACCTGGAGGCCAAGCGCGACTGGGGCCATGCGCGGGACTATGTCGAGGGCATGCATAAGATCCTGCAGGCGGACGCCCCCGATGATTTTGTGCTGGCGACCGGCGAGACCCGTTCGGTGCGCGAGTTCGTCGAGCTGGCGTTTGCCGAAGTCGGCCGCAGCATCGAATGGCGCGGCAAGGGCGCCGACGAAACCGGTATCGACAAGAAATCCGGCAAGACCATCCTTCGCATCGATCCCGTGTACTTCCGGCCGACCGAAGTCGATCTTCTGGTCGGCGATGCCAGCAAGGCGCGCGAGAAGCTCGGCTGGCAGCCCAAAACGTCGTTTGCCCAACTGGTCAAGGAAATGGTCGCGAGCGATCTCGCTGACGCCCGGCGGGAGGTGGCCAATGGCAAGCCTTCCGTTTGAGCTGAAGGGCAAGACGGTCTACGTCGCCGGGCACCGCGGCATGGTCGGCTCCGCGCTGGTGCGCAGGCTGGCTTCGGAAAACGTCGAATTGCTGACGGCGACAAGGGACGAGGCCGATCTGCGCGATCAGGCCGCGGTCAACCAATGGTTCGCCGCCAAGCGCCCGCAGGTGGTGTTTCTGGCGGCGGCGAAAGTCGGCGGCATCGTCGCCAACAACACGCTGCGCGCCGAATTCCTCTACGACAATCTGGCGATTGCGACCAACGTGATCCATGCGGCGCATGTCCATGGCGCCGAGAAGCTGATGTTCCTCGGCTCGTCCTGCATCTACCCCAAGCTGGCCCCGCAGCCGCTACGCGAGGACAGCATGCTGACGGGACCGCTGGAGCCGACCAACGAGCCCTATGCGATTGCCAAGATCGCCGGGATCAAGATGGTGGAAGCCTATCGCAGCCAGTACGGCGCCGACTTCATCAATGTGATGCCGACCAATCTCTACGGGCGCGGCGACAATTATCATCCCGAATACAGCCACGTCGTGGCCGCCCTGATCCGCCGTTTCCACGAGGCGAAGCTGTCCGGCGCCAGGGAGGTCGTGGTCTGGGGCACCGGCACGCCGCGGCGCGAGTTCCTCTATGTCGATGACCTTGCGGATGCCTGCATCCATTTGATGAAGACCTATTCCGGCTAGCGAACTGGTCAATATCGGCACCGGCGAGGACATCACGATCGCCGAATTCGCCCGCGTGGTCGCGGCGACGGTCGGTTATGCCGGCGGGATCAGCTTTGACACCTCGCGCCCCGACGGCACCCCGCGAAAACTGCTCGATGTCAGCCGGCTGGCCAAGCTCGGCTGGCGGGCCAGCACGCCGCTGGAGGAGGGCATCAAGCTCGCCTATCAGGCGTTCCTGAGCGAGACGAAGTGACGCGGTAAACCTTCCGCCTCCGGACTGAGAATATCTGTCGGCTTCGCGACGCTCCACGGATAGGATGCGCGCACCCAGGCGTGCCGCAAGAGCCGCCGGTGTCTCGGAGGAAGCATAATGAAATTTCAGCGTCGTCAATTTCTGCAACTCGCAGCCGGTGCGGCTGCGCTTCCCCTCACATCTGGAGGCGCCAGCGCGCAGGCCTATCCCGCGCGGCCGGTTCGCCTCGTCATCGGCTATACCCCGGGCGGCTCGGCGGACCTCACGGCGCGCCTGATGGGGCAGTGGCTGTCGGAAAGGCTCGGGCAGTCCTTCATCATCGAGAACCGGCCAGGCGGCGGCACCAATATCGCTACCGAGTCCGTGCTGCGCGCTACGCCTGATGGCTACACGCTGCTGCTGGTCGCGCCGGCCAACGCCATCAACGCCACGCTTTATGACAAGCTGCCGTTCGATTTCATGAAGGAGATGGAGCCGATCGCCGGCATCATCCGCTTTCCCAACGTCGTGGTGGTGCACCCCTCACTGCCGATCAAGTCGATCCCCGAATTGATCGCCTACGCCAAGGCCAATCCCGGCAAGCTCAACATGGCGTCGTCAGGCAACGGATCGACCATCCACATGTCGGGCGAACTGTTCAAGATGCTGACCGGCATCAACATGCAGCACGTGCCCTATCGAGGCGGCGCGCCGGCACTCACCGACATGCTCTCCGGCGTGATGCAGGTGATGTTCGACAACATCCCGACCTGCGCCGAGCACGTCAAATCCGGCAAGCTTCGCGGCCTTGCCGTCACCAGCACGACCCGCTCGGAAGTGCTGCCGGATCTGCCGCTGGTCGCCGATTATCTGCCGGGCTACGAGGCGAGCGCCTGGTATGGCCTCGCGGCGCCGAAAGGCACGCCGCCGGAAATCGTCGACAGGCTCAACAAGGCGGTCAATGAAATCCTCGCCGATCCCAAGGCCAAGGCGCGGTTCACCGAGATCGGCGCGATACTGCTGCCGGGCTCGGCCGCCGACTTCGGCAAGCTGGTGGCGGATGAAACCGAGAAATGGGGCAAGGTGGTCAAGTTCGCCGGAGCGAAGGTGGATTAGAGCGGGTACTCATCAAACTGGCGGCGAGGTAAGCCAGCAATGTCTGCTTTCTGGGAAAAGCAGGTGCGGATCAGCCGCGTCGTGATGTCCACAGAAGGGTGATTCCGAGCTGAATTCACGGGCGTCGAGTATTAAGAATTTGCCGAGTCGGTCTCCGCATTAGTTGCCAATGAACAGGCTGAGAAAATGCCGACCGCTTGGCTCATCGCCAGGAGCCGCTCATTCGCAACGACTGTTTTGATCCGGTCCAGCTTCCGGCACATCCATCGGATGCCGGCGTACCGGAGCCGCTGCGGCCCGAAAAACGGCCGGATTTGCACCAAGTAGGCTCCCAGCGGCTCCGATTCCGGACGTGGAGCCATTCGGACTGACTTGAGCGGTGCCGTATTGTCCCACCATCCTGCTGCCGGTAATGACCACCGTGTCGGAGGAGGTGCCGCAGGGCGAGCCGACGCTGGTAAGAACCCATGCTCCATCGAGATTGCCGCCACCATTGCCGCCGCCGCCGCTCTTTCGCGACGCACGGCGTGGCTCCTCGGGGTTGCTGCGTCGTGACGGCTTTGAGGGTTCAACCTCCCGAGGCGTCGCTCGTGAACCGGATAGCGACTTTTCGTCATTGCCGATGCTGCCGCCGGCGCTTCCCGATTGCGCGCCCGCCAGGCTCGGCAAGGCGACAAGAGCAAGCGTGGCTGACAACAGGGCGGCCTTCTAACACACCGAATAATTTTTTGCATAGTATGCTGGTTTCCAATGAACAAGGTCCCGGCGGCCGATCCATCGGCACTTCACCGCGATGGCGCTGCAAGATTTGCCGGTTTCGCCGCATGCGTCAATCGCTGCGACATTCACTGGATGCGCACGCTTTGAGCGCGCTGACTTTCATGGATACGTTGATTTCAAAAAAGGTAGGTAGCATTGCAACACAGATCGGACTCTAATTCTGGTGTGCACGTCGCGGACATGCGTGAGATCAGCACCGCTTTCGGCGGCAAAGCGGACGTTTGCCGGTCGCATGTAATCCAGATTCTGCTTGAACTTGTCAGTTTCTCGCCACCGCCCGCGGCGGATTTTCGCCAAGCGCCGCCGCCATCGCCGAGATCAGCGGACGCATGAAGAACGCGTCCTCGGCCGGATAGATGTCGGTGCGCAGGCCGTGCGATTTGAGTTCATCGGATACCGCCGGTCCGACGGACGCGATCGGCGTACGCTCGAGCCCGTCGCGTAGCCTGTCCTCGCAACCTTTCGCGCGAGCGACCTCGATCAGGCGGCGGATCTGGCCGAGATTGGTCAGCGCGATCGCGTCGATGCGGCCGGCCGCCATCTCGTCGATTGCGGTGATGATATTGGCGTCGGCGGCCTGTGCGTCATAGGCATAGGGCAGCACGGTATCGACCTCGGCGCCTTGCGCCTTGATCGCGCCGATCAGGACGCTGTGATCCTTGTCCGGGTAAAGCTGCAGGCCGAGGCGATGGCCGGCCAAGATCGAGGCGCGACAGCATCTCGGCTATGCCTTCGGAGGTCGGCTTTTCCGTCGTCATCTGCGGTTCCAACCCGATTTCACGCAGCGCCTTGCCCGGTTTGGGCCCGCGCGCAAATTTGCGTGCCTTGCCGAGCGCGGCAATGAATTCCTGTTCGGCACCCATGCGCCGGACCACCTTCATCAGCCGGCGCAGCCCTTCGCCCGTCATCAGCACGACATCGTCGAAGGGCCTTTCAATGCACCGCCCGATCCAGGCTTCGACCGGCGCCGGGTCCGGCGCGTCGTGGATGGTGAACATCGGACATTGCAGCACGTCGGCGCCCTGCTCGGTGAGCAGGCGGGAAAACTGCGCTTCCTCGCGCGTTTCCAGGATCAGGATGCGGTAACCGTTCAATCTGCCAGCCATGATCTCGCTCCAACGCTTTTGCTTCGCGCTTTGTTCATCCTGACCCCGGTTTCGGGATTGGCGCAAGCGTAGGCGCGGTGATAGAGCAGGGCCGCAAATCGCCGCTTCACCCTTTTGCCCGAATTGTAGTCAGCTTCGCCATGCCCGATCACCAGTTCGTCCTGACCCTGTCCTGCCCGGATCGCCCCGGCATCGTTTCCGCGGTGTCGACCTTTCTCGCCCATAACGGGCAGAACATTCTGGACGCTCAGCAGTTCGACGATGTCGAAACCGGGAAGTTCTTCATGCGGGTGGTGTTCACCGCCGCCGATCTCGCAGTCGAATTGCAGGCGCTGCAGACCGGCTTTACCGCGATCGCCGATCGCTTTGCCATGGAATGGCAGATGCGCGACCGCGCCAGTCGACGCCGCGTGATGCTTCTGGTCTCCAAATCGGATCATTGCCTGGTCGATATCCTCTATCGCTGGCGCACCGGCGAACTCGAGATGATCCCGACCGCTGTGGTCTCCAACCACCCGCGCGGGATCTATGGCAATCTCGATTTCGGCGAGATCCCGTTCCACCACATGCCGGTGACGAAGGAAACCAAGCGCGAGCAGGAAGATGCGGTCTGGAAGCTCGTGCAGGAGACGAAGACCGATCTCGTGGTGCTGGCGCGTTACATGCAGATTCTCTCGGACGAGATGTCGGCAAGACTGTCGGGACGCTGCATCAACATCCACCACTCGTTCCTGCCGGGCTTCAAGGGCGCGCGGCCCTACCACCAGGCCCATGAGCGGGGCGTCAAGCTGATCGGCGCCACCGCGCATTACGTTACGCGCGACCTCGACGAGGGCCCGATCATCGACCAGGACGTCGAGCGCATCAGCCACCGCGACACGCCGGAAGATCTCTCGCGCAAGGGCCGCGACATCGAACGCCGCGTCCTGGCGCGCGCCATGCGCCATCATCTCGAGGATCGCGTGATCCTCAACGGCCGCAAGACCGTGGTGTTCATGGACTAGCGGTTCGTATCCCGCGTGGCGGCAGGAGCCGGCTTGGTTTCCTCGCCCCGTTCGGATGCCGGCAGCAGGCGCTTTCGCTCGCGCTCCCGCATGTACTCGTCGTATTTCGCGGTGCCGGGGCGCGGTGGCGCGTCCGCGGGTATGCCGCCGATCGCCGCCGGGATGGCGTCGCTGACACCGGCTGCGATTTTCTCGTTGATCGTGCCGCAACCGGTCAACGCCGCAGCCCGCGAGGGCAACGGTGAGGATCGTGACAATATGGCGCGCGCTGGTAGGCATCGTCAGAAGGTTACGACCTGACCCTTTAAGGATGATGGATTTAGGGCGCTGCCTTTCGGGAGCCGGCGAGGGCCCCTTCTTTGTTGACAGGACCATTTCATTTGTACAATCGTACAAATAGACGGCCTCTCATGGTGACGCGTCGGGCGGCGCGGTTAGATTTATATTATAATACCGTCGCCTATGTCGCGCGACAGTTCCCGTTGCCCCGGCACCCTTCGCCACGGCACGCCAATGGTCCGATTGACAAAAGGGCGGCCAAGGACGCCATGTTGCCGCGCTACCCGGCCGAAAAATCTGGGTTATGGTGGAGATCAAGGGCCGGGGACTCGGTTCGAGGACACAAGGCCGATCAGGGGGAGAGATGTTCATGTCTATTCGCAGTCACATGTTGTTAGCCGCAGGCGCCGTCGCCGGGATGCTGGCGTTCGCGCCGGCTCACGCCGAGGAGACCGTCAAGATCGGCCTGATCCTGCCGATGACCGGCGGCCAGGCATCGACCGGCAAGCAGATCGACAATGCCGTCAAACTCTACATGCAGCAGAACGGCGATACCGTCGCCGGCAAGAAGATCGAAGTCATCCTGAAGGACGACGGCGCGGTTCCCGACAACACCAAGCGGCTGGCGCAGGAACTGATCGTCAACGACAAGGTCAATTTCATCGCGGGATTCGGCGTGACGCCGGCAGCGCTCGCGGCGGCGCCGCTGGCGACGCAGGCCAAGGTTCCGGAAATCGTGATGGCGGCGGGCACCTCGATCATAACAGAGCGTTCGCCCTACATCGTCCGCACCTCCTTCACGCTGGCGCAGTCCTCGACCATCATCGGTGACTGGGCCGCCAAGAACGGCATCAAGAAGGTCGCGACGCTGACCTCCGATTATGCGCCCGGTAATGATGCCTTGAACTTCTTCAAGCAGAACTTCACCGCCGGCGGCGGCGAGATCGTCGAAGAGGTGAAGGTGCCGCTGCAAAACCCTGATTTTGCACCGTTTCTGCAGCGCATGAAGGATTCCAAGCCCGACGCCGTGTTCGTGTTCGTGCCGGCAGGACAGGGCGGCAATTTCATGAAGCAATATGCCGAACGCGGGCTCGACAAATCAGGCATCAGGGTGATCGGCCCCGGCGATGTGATGGACGACGACCTGCTCAACGGCATGGGCGATGCGGCGCTCGGCACCGTCACCGCGCATCTCTATTCCGCGGCCCATCCCTCGGCGGCAAACAAGGAATTCGTCGCCGCCTACAAGAAGGCCTTTAACCAGCGTCCGGGCTTCATGGCGGTCGGCGGCTATGACGGCATCCGCCTGATCTATGAGGCGCTGAAGAAGACCGGCGGCAAGACCGACGGCGATGCGCTGGTTGCGGCGATGAAGGGCATGAAGTGGGAAAGCCCGCGCGGCCCGATCTCGATCGACCCGGAAACCCGCGACATCGTGCAGAACATCTACATCCGCAAGGTCGAGAAGGTCGACGGCGAACTCTACAACGTCGAGTTCGCGACCTTCGAGGCGGTGAAGGATTCCGGCAAGACCAAGAAGTGACGGCGAATGCGTGGAGAGAGCGACGCGCTTACGCTCTCATCCACGTCATGCCCGGGCTTGACCCGGGCATCCACGCCTTCCCTCGCCGGAAGTTGCAAGGGAAGACGTGGATGGCCGGGACAAGCCCGGCCATGACGACTTCTTCCGGTTCGTGTTCGCTTTCTAACGTTAGCTGATTTCGCCTAATGACCACGCTGTTCACCATCCTGTTCGACGGTGTCGCCTACGGCATGCTGCTGTTCGTGCTGGCCTGCGGGCTGGCGGTGACGCTGGGGCTGATGAATTTCGTCAATCTCGCCCATGGCGCCTTCGCCATGACCGGCGGCTATATCTGCGCGGTATTGGTCAATAATTCCGGCTGGCCGTTCTTTACGGCGCTGCCGCTTGCCTTTGTCTCGGCCGCGGCGATCGGCGTGGCGCTGGAGCGCACGCTCTACCGCCACCTCTACACCCGCAGCCATCTCGACCAGGTGCTGTTCACGATCGGCCTCACCTTCATGTCGGTGGCGGCGGTGGACTACATCATGGGATCGTCGCGGATCTTCATCAAGCTGCCGGCGGCGCTGGAAGGCCAGTTCGATTTCTTCGGCGTCGGCATCGGCCGCTACCGGCTGATGATCATCGTGATCTGCGGCCTGCTCACGGTGGCGCTGCAATTGATCCTGGCGAAAACCCGCTTTGGCAGCCGCCTGCGCGCAGCCGTTGACGATCCCCGCGCGGCCAGCGGCCTCGGCATCAACGTGCCGCAGGTGTTTGCCTTCACTTTTGCCTTCGGCTGCGGCCTTGCCGGGCTCGGCGGCGCGCTGAGCGCCGAAATCCTCGGGCTCGATCCGTATTTTCCGCTCAAGTTCATGATCTACTTCCTGATCGTGGTCACCGTCGGCGGCTCATCCAGCATCACCGGACCGTTTCTCGCCTCGCTGCTGCTCGGTATCGGTGACGTCGCCGGCAAATATTACGTGCCGAAGATGGGGCCGTTCGTCATCTACACCATCATGATCGTGATCCTGATCTGGCGTCCGAACGGCCTTTTCGGCCGCACCGCCACGCGATGAGCCCGCGATGACCGCAGTAACCGACGTCTCATCCCATGCCATCGCCCGTGCCCGCTGGCGCCCGGCCGAGATTGCGTTCTGGATCCTTGCAGCGTCCTGCGCGTTCCTGTTTCCGTCCCGCTATCTGATCATGACCGACATCGTTCGGCTGGCGCTGTTCACGCTGTCGCTCGATCTGATCCTCGGCTATGCCGGCATCGTCTCATTGGGGCATGCTGCCTTCTTCGGTGTCGGCGCCTATTCCGCGGGGCTATTGGCCCTGCACGGCATCATCAACGAGCCGGTGATCGCGCTCGTCACGGCCGGTCTCGTCGCCATGGTGCTCGGCTTCCTCACGAGCTTCCTCGTCATTCGGGGTGTCGACCTGACCCGGTTGATGGTGACACTCGGCATTGCGCTGTTGCTTGAGGCGCTGGCGGAACGCTTCTCCAACATCACCGGCGGTACCGACGGATTGCAGGGCATCGAGATGCAGCCGATCCTCGGCCTGTTCACGTTCGACATGTTCGGCAAGACCGGCTTCTTCTATTCGCTGATCGTTACGTTCCTGCTGTTTCTGCTGGCGCGGCGGATCGTGAATTCGCCGTTTGGCCTGTCGCTGCGTGCGATCAAGAACAATCCCTTAAGGGCGTCCGCGATCGGCGTGCCCGTCAACCGCCGCCTGATCGCGATCTATACGGTGGCGGCGTTCTATGCCGGCATTGCCGGGGCGCTGTTCACCCAGACCACGGCGCTGGCTTCGCTCGACGTCTTCGCGTTCGAGCGCTCGGCCGATCTGATGCTGGTGCTCGTCATCGGCGGCACCGGCTATCTCTATGGCGGATTGATCGGCGCCGTCGTGTTCAAGATGCTGCAGGAGCTGTTTCAGACCATTACGCCGCAATACTGGATGTTCTGGATCGGGCTCGTTCTGGTCGTGATCGTGCTGGTGGGCCGCGAGCGCATCCATCGCTGGGTGCTTTGGGGGCCGAATCTCGTGATCCGCCAGGTCTTCGGCCGCAAGGCCGTTGTGGCCGTTCCGGAAATCGATGCGCCATGACAGTCGCGCTTGAAACCAGAGGGTTGGAAAAATCCTTCGGGGGCCTTCGGGTCACCCGCGATCTGTCGTTGAAGGTGGAGCAGGGCGCCCGTCATGCCCTGATCGGACCGAACGGCGCCGGCAAGACCACCGTCATCAACCTCCTGACCGGCGTGCTCAAGCCCAATGGGGGACGGATCCTGCTCGAAGGCAACGACATCACCGACCTGCCGGTTCACACCCGGGTGCTGCGCGGGCTCTCGCGCACCTTCCAGATCAACCAGCTCTATGCCGATTTGACCCCGCTCGAAACGATCGGGCTCGCGGTCTCCGAACGGCTCGGCCGTGGCGGCGATTGGTGGCGGCGGATGGGCACGCGCGCCGACGTCAACGAGGAGATCGCCGAAACGCTGGCGCGCTTTCATCTGCTCGACGTGATGAACGAACTGACCGCGACGCTGCCTTACGGCAAGCAACGCCTGCTCGAGATCGCGGTCGCGATCGCGACCAGGCCGCGCGTGCTGCTGCTGGACGAACCCGCCGCCGGCGTGCCCGAGAGCGAGCGCCACGATATTCTGGCGGCGGTCGCCGCCCTGCCGCGCGATGTCACGGTGTTGCTGATCGAGCACGACATGGACCTGGTGTTCTCCTTCGCTGACCGCATTTCCGTCCTCGTCAACGGCGCCATGCTGGTGGAGGGTCCGCCCGCCGAAGTAGCGCGGGACCCCCAGGTCAAGGCGGTCTATCTCGGTGAGGCGGCCGATGTCTGAGCTTCTTGCCATAGATGCCTTGCGCGCCGGCTACGGCGAAGCCGTCGTGCTGCCCTCGATGTCGCTGACGCTCGGCGAAGGCCAGGTGCTGGCGCTGTTGGGCCGCAACGGTACCGGCAAGACCACGCTGATCAATTCGATCGTCGGCATCACCCGCCGCTTTGGCGGCACCCTTTCGCTGGGTGGGCTGGACATCACCATGATGCGGCCGGACCAGCGGGCGCGGGCAGGGATCGGGTGGGTACCGCAGGAGCGCAATATTTTCCGCTCGCTGACGGTCGAGGAAAACATGACCGCGGTGGCCCAGCCCGGCCCTTGGACCGTGGATAAGGTTTACGAAATGTTTCCGCGGCTGAAGGAACGCCGCAACAATTTCGGCAACCAGCTTTCCGGCGGCGAGCAGCAGATGCTGGCGATCGGCCGCGCGCTGACCCTCAATCCCAAGGTTCTGCTGCTGGACGAGCCGACCGAGGGGCTGGCGCCCATCATCGTCGAGGAATTGCTCCGGGCGCTCGGCACCATCACCCGCTCGGGGGGCATCTGTTCGATCATCGTCGAGCAGAATGCGCAAAAGATTCTGGGGCTGGCCGATCGGGTTGTGATATTGGAACGCGGCGCAATCGTGCATGATGCGCCAAGCCACGCGTTGAAGGCCGATCCCGCGGTGCTCGAACGCTATCTCGGCGTCGCCGGCGCCGCCGCGCACTAGATTTGATGGGAGTTGAGACCATGCAGAGAACCAAAGCCCCGTTCCGCGCCGACGAGGTCGGCAGCCTGTTGCGGCCACAACGCATCAAGGAAGCGCGCGCCAGACTGGAGAAGGGCGAGATCACGGCGGAGGATTTGCGCAAGGCCGAAGACCTCGAGATCGAAAAGGTCGTGCACAAGCAGGCTTCGATCGGTCTCAAGCTCGCGACCGACGGCGAATTCCGCCGCTCCTGGTGGCATTTCGATTTTCTGGCCAAGCTCGGCGGCTGCGAGCTCTTTCACCCCGAAACCGGTATTCAGTTCGCCGGCGTCGAGACCCGCCATGACGCTGTCCGCGTGATCGGCAAGCTCGACTTTCCCGACACCCACCCGATGCTGGATCATTTCCGCTTTCTGAAGAAGCATGCCGATGCGGCGCACGTCACGGCGAAGATGACGATCCCGTCGCCCGCCGTGCTGCATTTCCGTGGCGGCCGCAAGGCGATTTCGAAGGAGGTCTATCCCGATCTCGAGGAATTCTACGCCGATCTCGGCAAGACCTACCGCAAGGCGGTCAAGGCATTCTATGACGCCGGCTGCCGCTACCTGCAGTTCGACGACACCGTGTGGGCCTATCTGTGCTCGCAGGAGGAGTTGCAGAAGGCGCGCGAGCGTGGCGACAATCCCGATGGCCTGCAGGAAATCTACGCACGCGTCATCAACTATGCGCTGGCCGAACGGCCGGCCGACATGGTGGTGACCACGCATGTCTGCCGCGGCAATTTCCGCTCGACATGGATCTCCTCCGGCGGCTACGAGCCGGTGGCCGAGACCATGCTGGCCGGCACCAATTACGACGGCTACTTCCTCGAATATGATTCCGACCGCGCCGGTGGCTTCGAGCCGCTGCGTTATCTGCCGAAGGGCAACAAGGTGGTCGTGGTCGGCGTCATTACGTCGAAATTCGGCGAGCTGGAGAAAAAGGACGACATCAAGCGCCGTCTCGAAGAGGCCGCCAAATTCGCGCCGCTCGACCAGCTGGCGGTGTCGCCGCAATGCGGCTTCGCCTCCACCGAGGAAGGCAACATCCTGTCCGAGGAAGAGCAGTGGGCCAAGCTCAGCCTCGCAGTCGAAGTCGCCCAGGAGGTTTGGGGCAAGTAGACATCTCGCGTTCGTCCTTGCGAGCGAAGCGAAGCGATCCAGTTCTCCGCGCGGGGATAGAATGGATTGCTTCGTCGCTGACGCTCCTCAATGACGCCGTGAGAGCGGCGCAAGCGCCGTTCACTTCTCCGCCAGATAGACGTCGCCGAGCAGCGACGAGTTCGACCACGGCACCTGCTTGCCCTTGGTCGCCGCAACCACCTCGGCCCTGACCCGCGTCAGCATCTGCTGGACTTCGAGCCCGGGCGTACCGATGTGGCGGGTCAGCGCGGCCGAGAACGGGCTGTTGGCGCCTTCGCCGTCGAGCGCGACCTGTCCGGGCGCTGTCGCGAAGGCGATCAGCGTGCCCGCTCCCAAGGTCGCGCCGGCGCCGAGCGTAGCGGGCGCGGCCAGCCCCGAGCCGGCTCCGATGTCGCGGGCCGGGCCGGCCGACGCCACCTTCGGCGCCATCGGGTTGTTGCGGCAGGCATCGAGGATCAGGATGTTGGTGCGGACCTGATCGTCGAGGCCGGCCATGATCGTATCCATGTCCATCATCGCTTCCGTCATGCCGCTGCCGGCTCGAAACTCGATATCGATCGGCGCCAGATAATTGCGGCCGTCGATCTGCACGCCGTGACCGGCATAGTAGACCACCGCCACCTGCGACCGCGCGGCATCGCGCAGAAAGTCGCGGATAGTCGCCTGCATCGCCGTGCGGTCGAGGTCGGTGCCTTCCGTCACCACGAATCCGATGTCGCGCAGGCTCTTTGCCATCGCGCGTGCATCGTTGGTCGGATTGGGTAGCGCCCTGACACGCGCATAGGCGCCGTTGCCGATCACCAGTGCGACGCGCCTGCCGGTCTCTCTGCTGGTCTCGGCGCGCTGGCGCTGCTCCGCTGCGGGAGGCGGGGACGGGCTCGCGGCGCCGGTCGGCGCAACCGGCGCGGCTTTGCTGACTGACGGCAGTGGCGCTGCGGTTGCCGTTCGCGGGGCGGGCGGTAGTGTCTCAGACAATAGCGACAGGCGAACCTTTGCTGTTGCCTGGTTGGCCTTGCTGCCGGCGTCGGAGGCCTTGCCTTCGAGCGCGGCGGCATAATCCATTTTGGCGCGGTCGAGATCGCCTTTCGCCTCATAGGCGAGCGCACGATGGCTATAGGCCGAGATCAGCACGCTGCCGGGCGGCGTCATGATATTGACCGGCGCTTTTGCTTTCGCGAGCCGGATCGCTTCGGTGGTATCGGCAATGGCGCGATCGAAATCGCCCTTGGCGCGCCAGATCACTGCGCGGCTGGTCAAGGGTTGCGGCAATTCCGGGTCGAGCCGGATCGCTTCGTTGATGTCGGCCAGCGCGCCATCGAGATCGCCGAGCGCACGTTTCGAAACACCGCGGTTCTGCCAGGAAAAGGCGGACGGCGGACCGAGCTTGATCGCTTGGTCATAGTCGGCGATCGCCTTGGCGAATTCGCCCTTGGATCGCCGGGCGTTGCCGCGGTTGTGGTAGATGATGCCGCTCGGTGGCCCGATCCGCAGCGCGTCGTTGAAATCCGCGATGGCGATGTCGTCTTCGCCCTTGTCGTAGTAGGCCGAGCCGCGCAGATTATAGAGGGCGACGCTGCGATGCAGGCGGATCGCTTCGCTGGCATCCGCGATGACCTGATTGTAGTTGCCTTTCTTGTTCCAGCCGACCGCGCGCCAGAAGTAGATGGTCGCGAGCTTCTCGCCGGAAAATACTTTTAGCTCGATGATCTTGCTGCAGGCCGCGATCTGCTGATCGGCCGGCGTGGTGTCGGTGGTGCAGAGTGGTCCGAGTTGCGCGCGCGATTGGGCGAGGGAAGGCACCGACCATAGCGCGGCGGCGAGCAGGGTAAGAGTCAGGATTGTGCGGCGCATCAGGTCCCCGTGAATGGCGGTCGCAAGTAGCGGATACCGCTTTGTTGCCCGCCGCGGAGCGGGGGTTCAAGGCCGGCCGCGCCACATGCGGGCCGCCAGCGGCAGGGGGTATCTTTGGTGGGCAGGTCGTGGTAGGAGGCCATCGTCACTTGGTGTTGCCCACCGATATTTCCCAACAATTCCGCCCGATGAAGAACGATCAAATTCTCAGCCAGATCACCGACTTCTGCCGCCACTCCGACATGGCGGAGACGACGTTTGGCCGCCGGTCGGTCAACGACGGCAAGCTGGTGCATCGGCTGCGCGAGGGCAAGCGCATCACCATCGATACGCTGGATCGCATCCAGGCCTATATCGCGACGTCCACCGGCACCCTCCCGCCGCCGCGCGGGCTCGAAGTGCCGCCGGAAAAGCGCGATCCGCGCGGCAATTTCCGCTTCTTCGAGAACCGCCAGAAGTACCTGCTGTTCGTCCATACCTGCAGCGAGAAGCGGGTGATCGCCGAGCGGGTGGCGCTGGAGCTGTCCAGCCTGCATCCCCGCCCGCCGGCGCTTCGGGTATTCGACGCCGGCGTCGGCGACGGCACGGTGCTGGCGCGGGTGATGCGCTCGATGCACGGCCGCTTTCCCCACATGCCGTTCTATATCGCCGGCAAGGAGCTGAGCCTGGAGGACGTCCGGCTGACGCTCGACAAGGTGCCGGACCGGTTGTTCGAGCATCCAGCGACCGTCTTCGTCCTGACCAACATGTACTATGCCGAAGCGCCCTGGCTGACCCCGGCTTCGCCTGCCGCGGCCGCGGGCATGATCTGGCACGAGGTCGCCTTGCGGGGCGCCTCCTCGGGGGAATTCGAGCTCCAGATCGCAGAACTTGGATCGTTTCTGGAGCAGAACTGGCGGGCCAATATCAGCCCCAAATCGGGCATGCCGACCTATGAACGCCCGGTGGCGCTGGTCGTGTACCGGGAGGACCACCGGTTCCTGCTTGATTCGATCATCCCCCGGGCCGGCCGGACCGAGGCCAATTTCGACCTTGTGATCGCTTCCCAGCCCTATCGGGCCAAATCCTCTGTGAATTTCCGCGCCAAGCGGATCATCGCACCGCTGGCCAGAGCTCTGCGGGCAGGGGGTCGCTTGATCGGAATTCACTCCCACGGGGAGGATCCGGGCCTGGAAATCATCCAGTCGGTCTGGCCGGGAGAAAATCCTTTCGCCGTGAGCCGTCATGAGCTATTGCGCGCGGTGAAATACGAGCTGGGCTCGGCCGGGCGCGACCTTAACTTTAATGCCTACGCCGATAACCGTTCCATCTTCCGTTATGATATGGAAGCGCTGCCCAACGAGGTCACCGGCCAGATCGGAACCTCGACGGCTTTTGCAGCGTGGAATGCGGCGGTGTATGTCGCCCAAATCGAAGACGACCGGTTGACGGAAATGACTGAAAACAGCCGAACGCTCGATGCCACCAGAGAGGTTCTGCGCAAGCATAATGGGCTTTGGTTTTACGACGAATCCTACGTCATTTCGCGCCGTCGCGACTGACATTCCGGGATAGATCACAGACAGCCGCCGGCATCCGGCGGGAACAAGGGGTTGTTGATGCGCGCGTCTTATTTGTTCACCAGCGAGTTGGTTTCCGAGGGGCACCCGGACAAGGTTTGCGACCGGATTTCCGACGAGATCGTCGATTTGTTTTTCCGTGAAGGCCCCAAGGCCGGCATCGACCCCTGGGCGATCCGCGCGGCCTGCGAAACGCTCGCCACCACCAACAAGGTCGTCATCGCCGGCGAAACCCGCGGGCCGAAATCGGTGACCAACGACCAGATCGAAAGCGTCGTTCGCGCCGCGATCAAGGACATCGGCTACGAGCAGGAAGGCTTCCACTGGCAGAAGGCCGACATCGAAATCCTGCTGCATCCGCAATCCGCCGATATCGCACAGGGCGTCGATGCGCTGCAGCCGGGCACCAACAAGGAAGAAGGCGCGGGCGACCAGGGCATCATGTTCGGCTACGCCACCAACGAGACGCCCGACCTGATGCCGGCGCCGATCTTCTACGCCCACAAGATCCTGCGGCTGATCTCGGAAGCGCGCCACTCCGGCAAGGAGAAGGTGCTGGGTCCGGATTCCAAGAGCCAGGTCACCGTGCAATATGAGAACGGCAAACCGGTCGGTGTGCGCGAGATCGTGGTCTCGCATCAGCACCTCATCGAGGACATGACCTCGAACCAGGTGCGCGAACGCGTCGAGCCTTACGTGCGCCAGGCGCTGCCCGAAGGCTGGATCAACGGCAAGACCGTCTGGCACATCAACCCGACCGGCAAGTTCTATATCGGTGGTCCCGATGGCGACGCGGGCCTTACGGGCCGCAAGATCATCGTCGACACCTATGGCGGCGCAGCCCCGCATGGCGGCGGCGCGTTTTCGGGCAAGGACCCGACCAAGGTCGACCGTTCGGCGGCGTACGCCGCGCGCTATGTCGCCAAGAATATCGTTGCCGCCGGCCTTGCCGATCGTTGCACGCTGCAGCTCGCTTACGCCATCGGCGTGGCGCGGCCGCTGTCGATCTACATCGACACCCATGGCACCGGAAAGGTGCCGGAGGACAAGCTCGAACAGGTCGTGGCCGAAGCGGTGGATCTGACGCCGCGCGGCATCCGCAGCCATCTCGATCTCAACAAGCCGATCTACGCGCGTACCTCGTCCTACGGCCATTTCGGCCGCACGCCGGACAATGAGGGCGGCTTCTCGTGGGAGAAGACCGATCTCGCCGAGACGCTGAAGCGCGCCGTCTAGTCTTGACGTCATTCCGGAGCGCTCGCCAACGCGAGCGAACCCGGAATCCTTATCCATCACTTCGAGATTCCGGGTTCGCCACTTTTGGGCGACCCGGAATGACGAGCTAAACAACAGGAAGCTCTCATGACCGCCGCCGCCAAGAAACCTGGTTTCACCGACTACATCGTCAAGGACATCTCGCTCGCCGATTTCGGCCGCAAGGAACTCTCGCTGGCCGAGACTGAAATGCCAGGCCTGATGGCGACGCGCGAGGAATACGGCCCGAAGCAGCCGTTGAAGGGCGCGCGTATCGCCGGCTCGCTGCATATGACGATCCAGACCGGCGTGCTGATCGAGACGCTGGCCGCACTCGGTGCCGATATTCGCTGGGTTTCCTGCAACATCTATTCGACCCAGGACCATGCGGCCGCGGCGATCGCGGCCGCGGGCATTCCGGTGTTCGCCGTCAAGGGCGAGACGCTCGCCGAATATTGGGATTACACGGCCAAGCTGTTCGACTGGCACGGCGGCGGTCATCCCAACATGATCCTCGACGACGGCGGTGACGCCACCATGTATGTCCATCTCGGTCTGCGCGCCGAGAACGGCGACACCAAGTTCCTGGACAAGCCGGGTTCGGAGGAGGAGGAAGTCTTCTTCGCGCTGCTCAAGAAACAGCTCAAGGAGAAGCCGAAAGGCTACTTCGCCGAGATCGCCAAGAGCATCAAGGGCGTTTCGGAAGAGACTACCACGGGCGTGCATCGTCTCTATGACATGCAGAAGGCCGGCACGCTGCTGTGGCCGGCGATCAACGTCAACGACAGCGTCACCAAGTCCAAATTCGACAACCTCTATGGCTGCCGTGAATCGCTGGTCGACGGCATCCGCCGCGGCACCGACGTGATGATGTCCGGCAAGACCGCGATGGTCGCGGGCTTCGGCGACGTCGGCAAGGGTTCGGCGGCCTCGCTGCGCCAGGCCGGCTGCCGCGTCATGGTCTCCGAAGTCGATCCGATCTGCGCGCTGCAGGCGGCGATGGAAGGCTATGAAGTCACGACCATGGAAGACGCCGCCCCGCGTGCCGACATCTTCGTCACCGCGACCGGCAACAAGGACATCATCACCATCGACCACATGCGCGCGATGAAGGATCGCGCCATCGTCTGCAACATCGGCCACTTCGACAACGAGATCCAGATCGCGGGTCTGCGTAACCTGAAGTGGACCAACATCAAGCCGCAGGTCGACGAGATCGAATTCCCCGACAAGCACCGCATCATCCTGCTGTCGGAAGGCCGCCTGGTGAACCTCGGAAATGCCATGGGCCATCCGTCCTTCGTGATGTCGGCGTCGTTCACCAACCAGACGCTGGCGCAGATCGAACTCTGGGCCAACAACAAGGACGGCAAGTACAAGAAGGAAGTCTACGTGCTGCCGAAGTCGCTGGACGAGAAGGTGGCGCGGCTGCATCTCGCCAAGATCGGCGTCAAGCTGACCGAGCTGCGCAAGGACCAGGCCGACTATATCGGCGTCAAGCCGGAAGGTCCGTTCAAGGCGGATCATTACCGGTATTGATTTCAAGCAGGATGCGCCGCCGCGGGTGTCGTCCTGACGTAAACACCAAAGCCTTGGAAAGCCCCGGAGCGATCCGGGGCTTTTTGTTGGCCGCCCGTGCAGCGCGCGATGATTTCGATACAGCCTGTATCGTTGCGGCAACCCGACATTGCGAGTTGCAATTTCTCCCCGCTGTCCATTACATCCGAAAGCAGGGAGATCGCCATGACCGACACGGCAGAACATTTCGACGTCCTCATCGTCGGCGCCGGCCTGTCCGGCATCGGCGCGGGCTATCACCTGCAGCAGAAATGCCCGGGCAAGAGCTACGTCATCCTCGAGGGGCGCGATTGCATCGGCGGCACCTGGGATCTGTTTCGCTATCCCGGCATCCGCTCCGACTCCGACATGTATACGCTCGGCTATTCGTTCAAACCCTGGACCGAGCCGAAGGCGATCGCGGACGGGCCGCGGATTCTGAATTACGTGCGCGAGACCGCAGTCGATAACGGCATCGACAAGCAAGATCCGCTTCCACCATCGCGTCAAGCGCGCGTCGTGGTCGTCGCCGGAGGCGCGCTGGACCGTGGAGGCCGAACGCAACGTAGGCGAGGGCGCGCCCGAAATCGTACGCTTCACCTGCAATTTCCTGTTCATGTGCTCGGGCTATTACAAATACGAGGAAGGCTACACGCCGGAGTTTGCCGGGACTGCGGATTTCGCCGGCCGGATCGTGCATCCGCAGAAATGGCCTGAAGACCTCGACTACGCCGGCAAGCGCGTGGTGGTGATCGGCTCGGGCGCCACGGCGGTGACGCTGGTGCCGGAGATGGCCAAGACCGCCTCGCACGTCACCATGCTGCAGCGCTCGCCGACTTATGTGGTCGCGCGGCCGGCGGAGGATGCGCTTGCCAACAAGCTGCGGCAGAAACTCTCTGCCAAACTCGCCTATCACCTGATCCGCTGGCGCAACGTGCTGCTCACCATGTATTTCTTCCAGCTCTGCCGCCGCAAGCCCGACCGCGCCAAGCAGTTGATCCTCGGCGGCGTCAAGATGGCGCTGGGGCCGGAATACGACGTCGCCAAGCATTTCACGCCGCGCTACAATCCGTGGGAGCAGCGGCTCTGCCTGGTGCCCGATGGCGACCTGTTCAAGTCGATCCGCGACAAGCGCGCTTCCGTCGTCACCAACGAGATCGACACCTTCACCAAGGGCGGCATCAAACTCAGAGATGGCAGTGAACTCGAGGCCGATATCATCGTCACGGCCACGGGGTTGAACCTGCAGGTGCTCGGCGGCCTCGAAGTCAGCGTCGACGGCCGCACGGTCGATTTCGCGCGAACGCTGAACTACAAGGGCATGATGTATTCGGACATTCCCGAACATGGCCTCGGCGTTCGGCTACACCAACGCGTCGTGGACGCTGAAATGCGATCTGACCTGCGAATATGTCTGCCGTCTCATCAACTACATGGACCGCAACGGCTACAAGCAATGCATGCCGCACAATGTCGATCCTGACGTCACCGAACTGCCGTCGCTGGATTTCTCGTCCGGTTACGTGCAGCGCTCGATCGCCAAACTGCCCAAGCAGGGCTCGAAACGGCCATGGCGGCTGTATCAGAATTACGCGCTCGACATCGTGACCTTGCGCTACGGCAAGGTCGACGATGGGGTGATGCAGTATTCGTGAGCGGTTCCACCGCGCGAGGTGCGTCCCGGCGCCCCATGCGTTATTTCGCGTATACGTAGGTAAGCGCGAATCGTTCAAGGTTCCCTCACGGTTAACGCCGGATTAACCGGCGTCCCCATATGCTGCGTGGCTTGTGGCCCCTGACAGCACGAGGAAGCCCATGGACGCCCAGCGAATTGCCGTCGATGCCATCGTGGCGCTGACCGATTGCGACCGCGAGGCCGCCGCCGCCTTCATCCGCAAGTTCTATCTGGCCGGCGTCCGCGATCCCAAGCGGCTGACCTTCAAGGGTTTGCAGGCGCTGCGGGGCTGAGGAAACCAAGGTCGTCATATCCCGTGCATGCTGGGTATCCAGTACGCCGCGGCCTTTCGGTTCTATCATTGATGTCTCTGGAATACTGGATCGCCCGCCCCAGTGCGCAATTGCGCACAAGGCGGGCGATGACAGTTGAATGTGAAGTGGCGATCTCGCGACGCATTGCGCGCCCGAGGTTTGCATCTTCGTTTGCCCTCCGGAAATTAGAGGGCGCAGGGAAGACCGGGTGCTTGCTGCACCCGCGGTCTCGCGTGCCAATTGCGCACGTAAAAAGCGCACACGAGCATACGGCTCTCTCCTCCGTCGTCCCTGCGAACGCACTAGGGCATCTACACATTTGGGGACCGACAGATTGACTGGGGGAACATGATGTGCCCTGCCTTAGCGTTTTGTATGATTTTCTGGCTGGCGCTTTGATTTGAAGGAGCGCCAGAGATGCAGCAGAAACCGGATTTGTCCTTGGGTAAGTTTGGAGACGTTCGCCTCGATAAAAGGGGGCGGCGTTTCTCCGGGCTATGCTTTGCACGCAGCGTCTGTTTGCACCAGATGGCGCAGGGCGACTGGGCCGCGCACATGGCATTCTGGCGGTTTGTGAACAATCCACAGGTTACGATCGACAAGCTGATTGAAGGCTGGAGCCTGCAGACGTCGACCGCGGTCAGTGGGCGTCATGTGCTGTCAATCCAAGATACCAGCGAGATTAAGTTCCACACCCGTCCAGGGCATCGGCGCGGCTTGGGCAAAGTCGGCAAAGGCAATGCTCGCGGTGTGCTGCTGCATGCCATGATAGCGGTCGATGCCGACAGCGGGGTCTGTCTCGGGCTCACCGGCGGTAAGGTGTGGACGCGCAAGGGCAAGGCCAAGATCGCCCACGAGAAGCGCGCCTTGGCCGACAAGGAATTGGCGCGCTGGGTGACGACGGCTGAGCAAGGCCGCGATGCTTTGGCACCGGCTCGTATAATCACCGTCGTCAACGACCGGGAGGGGGATTTCTTTGCTCACTGGGCGCTGACGCCCGCTGACAATGTCCACCTCCTGTCGCGGGCCATGCACGATCATGCGCTGGTCGATGGCGGCACGCTTTATCGGGCAGTCGAGCGGGCCGGCTTCTGCGACAAGGCGGCGATCGATCTGCCAAAACGAATGGATCGCCGCGGTCGCGAGGCCCACCTCTCCATGCGCTTCGGAACCGTTGTGCTCAAACGGCCGGAGCGCCCCGGCGTGAAAGACCTGCCGGAGGGCGTCAAAGTCAGCTTCGTGGAAGTCGTCGAGTTGCACCCCCGAAGGGCGCCAAGCCCATTCGTTGGCTGCTCTTGACCACCCATCCGGTCGCCACCGCCGCCGATGCCTGGCTGATCGTCTCCTGGTACAAGCAGCGTTGGATCATCGAACAGCTCTTTCGTTCGCTGAAGAGCCAGGGGCTGCGCATCGAGGACAGTCAGCTCGACAGCGCTGAAGGCCTGATCAAGCTGGTGGCGATCGCCACCAGAGTGGCATGTGTCGTCATCCAGCTCGTTCAAGCCCGCAATGGCGGCGAACAATTGCCGGTCAAATTTATGTTTACGCCGGACGAGATCGAAGCGCTCAAGGCCATCAACAAAACCCTGAAAGGCCGGACCGAACTCCAGAAGAACCATCATCGCCCCAACACCGTCGCCTGGGCGGCATGGATCATCGCAAAGCTCGGCGGATGGACCGGATACGCCTCTCATCGCCCACCTGGACCAATCACCTTCCACCTCGGAATGGCTCGCTTCCAACTCCTCGTATTATGGCCACCAAAACGTGTAGATGCCCTAGTGCGAACGCAGGGACCCATAGCCGCCGATATTCGTTGCTGACGGAAAGCCGTCGACCATCCTTCCAAGACAGCATCCGCCGCGGCGAATGCCCCCTCTTTGGATAGCCGAGGAGAGAGTGAGTGAACGAGGAACGAATCACGGAAGGCTGGTCGTGGATTGATTTACGGGGGCAGGTGATGAAAACGCCGGATGACGTCGCGGGGGTGTTGCGCCTGAGGGCGTGCGGGTGGGGGCAGTTCTGCATGACGCAAAGGGGGCAGTTCCGGACGCGGTTTGACACCTGTCTGAAGACGGCAAAAAAATGTCTTCCGACGTTGCCATGTGTGAACTTGGATACAGACTGTCGCGACCCAGTAAGGATAACCTGTTGCCAAGTGTTGTGTGGGCGCAAGGGGCTCAACATGAATTGGTCGGTTGAAGTACGGACGCATCGCCTTTTGCAAATCTCAACCAATCTTCACAACCGAATGGCTGAAGTTCGCAAGCTCCGAGAAATGGTGAGATCAGCCGAGGCCGCCAAGCTCGGTCAAGAGCCGATTCATCCAGCAGCCGTCGCACACCCTGTCGACAACAAGCTGTACGTTTAATTAGACTAGCGGTCCGCACCTGCGCGCTGTGCGTCGGTCGCTTCGGAGATTACTACGTCGTACGCAATTGGAGCTTGGAGGCTCAGGCATGGCCGCGTTGGTCTCCTCGCGGCGCAGATAACCCTCATACTGAAGGTGTCCCGCAGCTGTGAGCAGCTTGGGGTTGATCGTGGTCGCACCGATGACGGTGCGTATCTGGCGCTTCGATTTGCGCACAGCGTCGAGGAAGGCCCGATTGGCGTTCTCCATCAGATGCCAACGATCGGCGGCGACCTGTACGGCATGCGGTAGAGCCTTGGCTGCGGCTTCGCCATATCCGCCACCACGATCGCGGGCGACGATTGCGATCGTGGGATGAGCAGAGAGCCACGTGGGCGGTTGCTGGTTCACGATCCGGCAGCAGGGTGACCACCCGGTGCCTTTCCAGGTTGCAGACGATGCTGGCGTATCGGTGATTGCCCAGCCAGGCCCAGTCATCAATGCCGATAACCCTGAGCGGGTCAGTTGAGGGACGGCTATGGCGCCGAACCACCTGAAGAAGCGTATCTTTGCTCACTGGGAGCATCAGCCGCTTCGCAAAGCCTGCTGCCGGTCGACCGCCAAGCGCCAGACCGAGGTGGTGGACGATGGAGTCCAGTCTTGCCGTGCGTCGCGCCGATGGCGCCAGTACGCCTTCGGCGAAGACCGGCGAAGCGCTCGTTGAATATCTGGCGCCCGCATAGGACGGCGTCACAGCGGAAGCGGCGGGCAATGACCAAGAGCTGGACGATCCGCCCCGAGAGCGGCAGATCGGTCACGCGGCGTCGATAGCGGCTATGGACACGTCGCGAAGCCGTTCCGCAAGATGGACATAGGCCGACGATTCCGGAAGCCCGAACCACAACAATCGCCTTATCACCCTCGTGGTGAGCACTCTCTACAACAAACCCACGCGGCACCAAACTGGAGCGGTGGAGTGCCTGCTGCATGGCGCTGATTCTCCTCCAATCAAAGCGCCAGACATCCCTCAAACTGCATCAAAAGTGAGTCAGAGCCAAAATTGGACGCCGAATGACACACAGGATAGCCAGCGCGCAAAAACGGTCTCGCGACGGCAGCGCTATCGCCGTGCTTTAGCCGGTTGTTTTCTTCGTTAGCGGAGGCAAGTAGACTGCTGCCGAACTAACAAGCGCCCGCATTCCGTCGTGATGGACGCCAGCCAATAGAACCATGGCGTGCGACGATTCAGACCCTGAGCCGCGCTTTGCTTGTCGGGTCCCCCGCCACCGATACCAAGCCGGTATCCGAGCAAGCGGGGATAGGAATCTCACGGTGGATGAAATACACTACCGAATGCACCTTCGTCCGCCTGGAGAATGCCACGCGGCGGACGCTCAAGACTGCCAATATGATCGAAGCAATTCAGAACGGACGCATCTCGAGAAGATCAACAGCGCGGTCTTGTGTGCCCGGCGACAGCCCGGCCAACTTGCGATCGAGCTAGGCGGGCTCGTGATGCATCGTCCGGGACTTACGTAACGTTTCCGCCAGCCGGCGGCAAGCTCCGCCGCGACTCGCTGTTTAGATATGGCTCGACCTGAGGCTCACCAACAGTAACTATCCCCAATGCCCACGCGAAAATCAACGCGTTCGCGATCAACCAAATTTGCAAACAAAGCATTAGTCCCACGTGAGATCCCTTTCACGTATTGCGACAGTCTTGCATTGTCCTGATTTGGGGCAATTCTTTGCGTGGGCTGTGCGAAAGAACGCAATATTTCGTCCCGCAAAACTACGGATACTCTCGGGCTTGATAAGGCGGCCACACATATGGCGCGTACGGTGACCAATTTCGCAGAACTGTCTCGGTTTCGATTGTGGCGCCGCCGCGCCGCCTTACAAAGGTCAAGAAAAAGGAAGATTTGGGCAACCAGCTATCGGCGCGAAATATTATTGCTCGTGCCACGAATATGCATTTCGGAGTTTGCGCAAATGCGAACGAAACCTACTGCGCCGGCGGCGCCGAAACGGAAGATGCCGGCCTCCGGGAAACCAGCGCGGCGATTGATCGCAAGCCTCGCAAAGCAACTGGCCGAGGTGCAGGCGCTCCGCGACCAGGTGCGAAAAGCCGAAGCTAGCAAAGGCCTGCACTGACAGGCTTACGCCGCGGCCCGTTCAATACGAAAATCGTCGATCCGCGTGCCCGTTCTTAACTGAGCGGTTAGCAAATGAGCGCGGTGATTCTCGGCCTTGCCCCGCTCCAAGTTTCTGATGGGTGGTCGGAATTCCGGAATTTTAGAAAAACTTTCGGATATGGTCGGCGCGATCTCGATGGCTCGGTTTGCTTGCTATTCTGGCAGCTAGGGTTTGAAGATCCGATTGCCGAGCCGTACCCGTCCGACCCGTTGCGCGACGCAGCTGACTACATCGCCAGGGTGCTGAAGAAAAAGTCCATCCCAGCCGAGATGGCAAAGTAGCAATCGGGTTCTAATACAGGGTGCGCCGAGCGGCCCGAAGGTGGTGGCGCATTGGTCATGCGGGCGCTGAACCACCATGTCGTGCCGAAGACAAAGAGCGTGACACGTCTCACGACCGATAAGCGTCGAGGGCGTGTGCGACAAGGATGCCAACACTAAGAACGACAAGAAGTGCTGCAACAACTTCAAACATGGGTCAGCCCTGGTGCAATAAGATAAGGTGCGTTTAGCAATGCCTAGGAAAA
>CAWHFN010000014.1:0-573646 GCA_963828475.1 uncultured Alphaproteobacteria bacterium | reverse complement strand
ACTCCGCCGCCGTCGTCTCGGGCGTCTTGCTGCCGGCGCCATAGCGCTGGTCGATGTAATCGATCACCAGTGCCTTGAAGTCGGCGGCGATGGACGGCCCGCGCAGGGTGCGGAACTTCTTGCCGTCGACGAACACGGGGGCGGCCGGCGCTTCGCCGGTGCCGGGCAAGGAGATGCCGATATTGGCGTGCTTGGATTCGCCGGGGCCGTTGACGATGCAGCCCATGACCGCGACGTTGAGGGTTTCGACGCCGGGATATTGCGTCTTCCAGCCCGGCATTTCCTCGCGGATGAAATCCTGGATCGAGCGCGCCAGTTCCTGGAACGTGGTCGAGGTGGTGCGGCCACAGCCCGGGCAGGCCGCGACCAGCGGCACGAAGGTGCGGAAGCCCATGGTCTGCAGCAGTTCCTGCGCGACCTGCACTTCCAGCGTGCGGTCGCCGCCGGGTTCGGGCGTCAGCGAAATCCGGATGGTGTCGCCGATGCCGTCCTGCAGCAGGATGCCGAGCGCGGCCGAAGACGCCACGATGCCCTTTGATCCCATGCCGGCTTCGGTGAGGCCGAGATGGATCGCGTAGTCCGAACGCGAGGCGAGCGTCTGGTAGACTGCGATCAGGTCCTGCACGGCGGAAACTTTTGCCGACAGGATCATCTTGTTCTTGGGCATGCCGAGCTCTTGCGCCCGCGCGGCCGACAGCAGCGCCGACTGCACCATCGCTTCGCGGGTCACCGCGCGTGCGTCGCGCGGGTTGGCTGACGCCGTGTTCTCGTCCATCAGCTTGGTCAGCAGTTCCTGGTCGAGCGAACCCCAGTTGGCGCCGATACGAACCGCCTTGTTGTTCTTGTTGGCGATCTCGATGATGTCGGCGAACTGCGTGTCGCGCTTGTTCTTGAAGCCGACATTGCCGGGATTGATGCGATACTTGTCGAGCGCCTCGGCGCAGGCCGGATACTCGGCGAGCAGCTTGTGACCGATATAGTGGAAGTCGCCGATCAGGGGCGTGGTGATGCCGCGCTTACGCAGGCCATCGCGGATGTGCGGAACGGCGGCGGCAGCTTCCTCGCGATCGACGGTGATGCGCACCATTTCCGATCCGGCGCGCGACAGCGCCGCCACTTGCGCGATCGTGCCGTCGACATCGGCGGTGTCGGTGTTGGTCATCGACTGCACGACGATGGGCGCACCACCGCCGACGGCAACATTGCCGACCATGACCTGGGTGGTTTTATGCCGGGCGCGGGGACCGGCGACGTCGTCTTGCGGAATTATTTCGGGCTTGTTCATGGGGCCTCGAATATCAGGTTTTGGTGACATTCACCAAGCGGGCGGCGAAAGCGCTGTGCGCCCCGTCACACAGGGATTTTTATGTTGTATATTCAATAGTTTAGGCCGACGGCGGCGACCGGAAGCAGGCAGCAACACCGCAGCTTCCGTTGTCCGCTATATTGGACAGGAATCGCCGAATTGAAAGGGCGGGCACGCTTCCCGGCCGCCTTTTCATGGCCCGATGCGGGCCCTAGCATCGGTCTCAAATAACGGGAGGCCAACAAATGCCGGGGCGTAACGGGCTCATTTCCACCGCGGAACTCGCTGATATTCTGGATCAGGCCGACCTGCGCCTGTTCGACTGCACCACCTACCTCGAACCGGCTCCCGAAGGCAGCAGCCTGCCCTATCTCGCCGTGCCCGGGCGACACACATTCGAGGCCGGGCACATTCCGGGCGCGGATTTTCTCGATCTGCAAAGCGAATTTTCCGATCCCAATACCGAGCTTCGCTTCATGATGCCGGACGTGGCGCAGCTCGAGCGGGCGTTTGGCCGCCATGGCGTATCCAACGAAAGCCAGGTGGTGCTGTACAGCATCGGCACGCCGATGTGGGCGACGCGGTTCTGGTGGATGCTCCAATCGCTCGGCTTCGGGAACGCCGCGGTGCTCGACGGCGGTCTCGACAAATGGAAGCTCGAAGGCCGCCCGCTCGAAACCGGACTGGCGAAGGGATATACGCCGGCGAATTTCATGGCGAAGCCAAAGAGCGGATTTTTCGTCGACAGGCACCAGACGCTCTCCGCCACCTCCGAGCCGGGCACCGTCGTCGTCAACGCACTCGGACCGCAATTCCACAAGGGGCTCGAGCCGAGCCGCTACGGCCGGCCCGGCCGCGTTCCCGGTAGTTGCAACGTGTCGGCCGCGACATTGCTCGATCCCAAGACCAAGGCTTTCGTCCCGCTCGCGGAGGCCGAGGCCAAATTCAAGGCGCAGGGCATCACGAAGGACAAGCGCGTGGTCGCCTATTGCGGCGGCGGCATCTCGGCGACGATCGATCTGTTCCTGCTGCACCGGCTCGGCTACGACAAGCTCACGCTGTACGACGGCTCGATGGGCGAGTGGGCCAAGGATACGTCGCTGCCGATCGAAACCGGTTAGACGCTGACGATCCCGCGCTCTCTCGACATCATTGCGAGCGAAGCGAAGCAAGCCATGCATCCGCGAGTGAGGAGAGATGGATTGCTTCCTCGCTACCGCTCCTCGCAATGACGCAAGCCTCACGCCGGCAAGTTCGGGTCCGGCACGACCTTCGGATCCGGCTTGTTCACGAGATAGAGCCCGGCGATGACCAGCAGCGCGGCAGCGCCGAAGGCGATGGTCAAGGTATCGTGCATGATGAAGTAGCTGGCGACGACGCCGAACAGCGGCGTGATGAAGGTGAAGGCTGACAGTTTGCTGGCTGAGTAGGTTTTCACCAGCGCAAACCACAACAGGAACGTCAGACCCACCACCCAGAACGCCTGATAGGCCAGCAACGCCAGCGAGAGCGGCCCGGGAACGTGGGTGATGGTTTCGCCCGATATCCACGCGGCAGCAGCGAGAATCGGGATCGAGAGCGCCACCTGATAGCCGAGCCCCTTTTCCGCCGGAGCCTTGATCAGCGCGGTGGTCTTGACGATCAGCGTCGTGGCCGCCCAGAGCGCGCCGCCGGCGACGATCAGCAGGTCGCCCAGCAAGACCTTCGCATCGACATTGGCCTGGGGGACGCCGATCGCCAGCGCGACCCCGGCGAAACTCAGGGCCAGGCCGCCCCATTGCGGCGCCCGCAGCCGTTCGCCCAGAAAGACAAACGAGCCGAGCGCGACGAAGAATGGCGCCACATACAGAAACACCACCGCACGCGACGCCGATGTCAGCAGCAGGCCGCGATAGATCAGCACGAATTCGATGCCGAAGATGATGCCCGCAATCACGCCGGGCCACAGCGTGCCGTCACGCTCGAAGAATTTGACGCCACGAAACCAGCCGATCACGAGCAGCACCGGCAACGCGCCGATGGAGCGGGCCAATGCCTGCAGCATCGGCGGCACGTCCGGCAACACCAGCTTCACCGCAATCTGGTTGAACCCCCAGCTCAGGCACAGCATCAGCATTAATGCGATAGCGCCCGGGGTGAGCGCACGCCCGGCGGAAGAGATCACTTTGTTCGACGACATCTATCCTCTTGGCCGGCGTGGCGCCGTGTTCTTGTTATTTTTGACAGTGAGCGCAGGTGCCGGCGATTTCGACGACGGAGAGCTTTGGCGCAAAACCCGACGCGCGCGCCGCCGCGTTGAGGCTCTGCGCCACGGGGGCCGCGGGAATTTCGCCGACGGAGCCGCAATGGTCGCAGATCAGGAACGCCACCATCGAGGTCTCGTCGTGGTCATGCGCGCAGGCGAGGAAGGCGTTGCGGCTTTCGATGCGGTGGACGAGGCCGTTTTCCATCAGGAAATCGAGCGCGCGGTAGACCGTGATCGGAGCCGGCCGCGGCATCGACTTGGCGAGTTCGTCGATCACCTCATAGGCGCCGAGCGGACGGTGGCTCGACAGCAGCGCCTGCAGCACCTGGCGCCGGATCGGGGTGAACTTCTGCGTCCGCCGCGCGCAGACCGCCTCCGCGTGCGCCATCGCTTCCGCGGTGCAGCGGCCGTGATCGTGGTCGGGCGCGGGAAATGTCGGCTTGGTCAGGGTCATGTTCAGCTTTTGTAGCAGTTTGACGGGCAATCCCAAAGTCCGGCCACCTCTCGGTTCCCAGCCATGTGCTGGAAGCGGATCAGGCCTTTGTTAACGCGCCATGCAGAATTCATAAGCAAGCTTATTATATCGCTAGCTTATGGAGACGAAGCCCATGCGCGGTTCCGTGGATATGAACTTCCTGTTTACGCTTGGCGAGGTACAGCGGATGATGCGCGCCTATGCCGACCGGCAGGCGGCGCGCTACGGCATCACCCGCGCGCAATGGGCGGTTCTGGCCAAGGTCGAGCGCACCGAGGGGCTCAAGCAGTCGGAACTCGCCGAACAGATGGAGATGCAGCCGATCACGCTGACGCGGCTGATCGACAAGCTCTGCGACAATGGCTGGATCGAACGCCGCGGCGACGAGAACGACCGCCGCGTCAACCGCCTCTATTTGCGCAAGGCCGCGCGTCCCCTGCTCGGCAAGCTCGCCGGGCTTCGCTCCGAACTGACGGCGACCGCGCTCGACGGCATCAACCCCACTGATGCCCACCGCCTTCTCGACCAACTCGACCTGATCAAGGAGAACGTTCGCAACGCGATCCAGCATCCGGCGAACGAACCTCCTCGAAAGGAACAGCGCTATGGCTGATCCCGTACTCAAATTCCCGCCCGAACAGAAGGGCAATCCCGGATCTCCGGAGACGCGGCCGAAACTCGCGGCCGCGCCGCGCCGCCGGCTGATGGCCGGCATGCGCCGCTACCGCCGCTTTCTGCTGCTGGTGGTGTTGCCGCTGGTCGCGCTGGTGGCCGGCGTGACGTTCTATCTCAATGGCGGCCGCTACGTGACCACCGACGACGCCTATGTCGGCGCGCAGAAGGTTCTGATCACCCCCGACATCTCCGGCAAGATCGAGAAGGTCGTGGTGAAAGAAGGCCAGCAGGTCAATCCGGGCGACGTGCTGTTCGAGATCGATCCGGTGCCGTTCCGCCTGGCCGTCGCCCAGGCCAAGGCCAATCTCGCCCAGGCCAAGGTCACCTATGACAATCTGATCGCCGACCTCAGGATCTACGGCCAGATGAGCGAGCTCTCGCAGCAGGGCATGGACCTGAAGCGGCGCGACGTCGAACGCAAGTCTTCGCTGGTGAAGAACAATTTCGGCTCGCAGCTCGATCTCGACAATGCATCGACCGCCCTCGTCACCGCGAGCGCGCAGTACCAGTTGCTGCAGCAGAAGATCGCGACCGCCAAGGCGCAACTGCTCGGCAATCCCGAGCTGCCGCTCGAGGAATTCCCGCCTTATGCCCAGGCCAAGGCGGCGCTCGATCAGGCCCAGCGCAATCTCGACCACACGGTGATGCGCGCGCCGATGGCCGGCATCGCGACGCAGGTCGAGCAGATTCAGCTCGGCCGCTTCGTGATGGCGGGCGCACCGGTGTTCAGCATCATCGACACCTCGAACCCCTGGGTCGACGCCAACCCGAAGGAATCCGATTTCACCTATGTTGCGGTCGGCCAGTCCGTGACGATCGAGGTCGATGCCTTCCCCAATCACGTATTCAAGGCCACGGTCGGCTCGCTCTCGCCCGGCACCGGCGCGCAGTTCGCGATCCTGCCGCCGCAGAATGCGTCGGGCAATTTCGTCAAGGTGGTGCAGCGCGTCCCGGTGCGGATCTATTTCGACAAGAACGACAAGTTCGTCCGCAAGCTGAAGGCCGGCATGAGCGTCTACGCCACGATCGACACCAACCATCGCCGCTCGCTGTCAGCCCTGCTCGGCCTGTCGCCGGCGGTGGCGAACCAGGACCACGAATAACGCCATGACGACGGGCGCGCCATCGGCTGCCGTTCCCGGCCTGCGCCGGAACATGGTGACGATCTGCGCCATGACGGCAACGATCATGCAGGCGCTCGACACGACGATCGCCAACGTCGCGCTGCCCTACATGCAGGGCACGCTGTCGGCCTCTCAAGACCAGATCAACTGGGTGCTGACGTCCTACATCGTCGCCGCCGCGATCATGACCGCGCCGGTGGGATGGATCGCCAACCGGTTCGGCCGCAAGCGCATCTTCATCATCTGCTCGGCCGGCTTCACCATCGCTTCCGTGATGTGCGGGCTGGCACAGGACATCGGCCAGATGGTGCTGTTCCGCCTGCTGCAGGGCGTGTTCGGCGCGGCGCTGGTGCCGCTGTCGCAGGCGGTCATGCTCGACTCCTACGCGCTGCATGAGCGCGCGAAGGCGATGGCGATCTGGGGCATGGGCGTGATGATGGGGCCGATCATGGGCCCGTCGCTCGGCGCATGGCTGACCGAGACCTATTCCTGGCACTGGGTGTTCTTCGTAAATCTACCGTTCGGCATCTTTACCGTGCTCGGCCTCGTGATCTTCATGGACGAGACGAAGAAGGCCCTCGAGCTGCGCTTCGACTGGTTCGGCTTCACCGCGCTCGCGATCGCGATCGGCGCGCTGCAGCTTGCGCTCGATCGCGGCGAGCAGCTCGGCTGGCTGGAATCCAACGAGATCATCGCCGAATTCATCATCGCCAGTATCGGCTTCTATTATTTCCTGGCGCATTCGCTGACGACCGACCGGCCCTTCATCCAGTTCGCCCTGTTCAAGGACCGGAATTTCGTCAGCGGCTGCGTGTTCATGGCCGTGATGGGACTGGTGCTGTTCTCGACCATGGCGCTGTCGTCGCCGTTCCTGCAGAACGTGATCGGCTATCCGATCATCACCGCAGGTCTGCTGCTGGCGAGCCGCGGCTGCGGCACGTTCGTGGCCATGATGATGGTCGGCCGTCTCATGCGTTACGTCGAGGCGCGGACGCTGATCATCTCCGGCCTCAGCCTGACGGCCGGCTCGCTGTTCTACATGACCGGCTGGACCGACCAGACCGGTGGCACCGAGATCGTGGTCATCAGCGTGGTGCAGGGCTTTGGCTTTGGCCTGGTGTTCGTGCCGCTTTCCACGGTGGCATTCCTGACGCTGCCCAATCATCTGCGCACCGACGGCACCTCGATGCTGACCCTGATGCGCAACGTCGCAAGCTCAATCGGCATCTCGCTCGTGATCGCGCAACTGACGCAAGGTTCACGCTACACCTACGCGATCCTCTCGGAGCACATCAATCCGTTCAATCACGCGCTGCAGATGCCGAACGTGCGCGGGATGATCGATCTGGCGACCGACCAGGGCCGCGCCATGGCGGACTTGATGGTGAAGGTGCAGGCGCAGATCATCGCGTTCTCGCACGACTACCAGATGGTGATGATCTTCACGGCTTGCGCGATCCCGCTCGCCATCATGATCGGCTCGACCAAGGCCGTCCTGCGCGCGCAGTCGGCCGCGCCGGATCATGCGGTGATCGAGTAGAATTCAGGGTTCGAGCAGTTCCTTGCTGAGCACCGTCCGCCACGCCGAGGGATCGGGGCTTATCTCCGGGCCAGTTGCATAGGACTCATAGAGGCCGTCGGCGGTCGTGTGTCCCGCCGCCTTGATGAGGCCGATGAACTCGCCCCAGGCGTTGCCGAGTCCTTCAAAGCCGCCCTGATAGGTGGTCTGGGCGATCTTCATGGCGGACCATTGCCCCGGCTTCATGCGTCCGGCCGGCGCAACTGATGTTGCGACCGGCAGGCATATCTCGAAATCGAAGACCTCGCCGGGATTGCGAAAGTGGTGCGTGAACCACGGGCCTGTGACCGCAACGTTCTGCGCGGCGACGGCCGCCTTCAGTTCGGCAAGTCCGGGGCCCATCACGTTGCGAATCTCTTCGCGCGGGACCCTGAGCGGAATTGATGCCGTGCGTTGCGGCGTGGTTTGAAGGATACGGAGCGGTTCGATCACGGCGATCTCCCGTTTTGGCGTGCAGCCGATGATTTAATGGTTGAGCGCCTGAGATGATTTGAACGTGCTCTCGAGCCGGACGTAACTCGCCTCCATGCCATGCTCCATGCCGGTCGAGAGCATCGCGGTCCGCGTCGCGGCATCGGGCAGTGTCATCCGCATGGTCATCAATGTACCGCTCCCGTCAGGCGAGAAGGTCGTTTCGACGTGGTTGTCCGGCGTCGCATGGGGCATGTGCATCCGTTCGACATGAACGAGCCGGCTGAACGGCACCAGTTCGAGATACTCGCCGGTGACGTAGAATCCGGCGCCTTCGCCGTTGCTCCACTCGTAACGGATCTTGCCGCCCGGCCGCGCCTCGTTGATGCAAACCGGCATGGTCCAGCCGTCCGGGCCGAGCAGCCACTTCTGGATCAGCGCAGGCTCGGTGTGCGCGCGATACACCGATTCCGGTGCGGCGGCGAAGTGCCTGGTGACAATGACGTGGCGGTCGCCTTCGGTTTTCAGCGTCATCTTGCTCATTGCGTCTGCCTTTCACTGTTCGGTTTTCATGGCGGCCAGAACGTCGTCGAGCCGGTTGTAATTCGCGGACAGAGCCTGCCGGAGCATCGCGAGCCATTGGTCGATCTCGTTGACGGCCGCCGGCGCCAGCCGGCACGGCCGCTTCGTGCCTTCGACGCGGCGGGTGATCAGCCCGGCGCCCTCGAGAACCTTGAGATGCCGGGAAATCGCGGGCTGCGTCATGTCGAACGGTTCGGCCAGTTCCATGACGGTGGCTTCGCCAAGCGCCAGGCGTGCCAGAATCGCCCGGCGTGTCGGGTCAGCCAGCGCGGAAAAGGAGGCGTCGAGGTTCGGCATGGTATATCTCATATCAGTTATATAATTAATCTGTTATATAACTGAAACCTTATCGTCAAGGGCGCTTACCGCCTTTGACGATGTCTGTCAGGACGACGACGCGCCCTTGGCCTGCAGGCTCAACCACATGCCGCCGAGCGACAGCGTGCCGCCGATCAGATGGATCGTGGTCGGCGCCTCGCCGAGAAAAAGAATCGACAGCACCGCGCTGACGATCGGCCCCAGATAGAGGCTCAGCGACGTCGACACCGCGCCGAACTTAGCGCCGAGCCAGGCGTAGGCCGAATAGGCAAACAGGCCGGGGACCAATCCTGCGAAGAGATAAACCAGCGCCGCACGCCCGCTGAACGCGGCCGCAGGCATGGACCACATTTCATGGATGGCGAAGGGCAGCGAGAACAGCGCGCCGGCCGCCGCGAACAGGCCGATCCGCGCCAGAAAGCTCACGCTGCTGCCGACGCGGTTCTGCAGCAACGTGTATCCGGCCCAGCCCAGCATCGCCATCGTTACGAGCAGGTCCCCGATCGCGACGCCTGAACCAAAGGTGCCTTGCCCCTTGGAAATGATCAATGCAGCGCCGGCCAGCGAGAGCAGCATGCCGATGATCTGGGTTCGATGGATGGCTTCCTGGCCCGATAGAAACGAGAACAGCAGCACCACGAGCGGCGCGAGCGCCATGATCAGGGACAGATTGATCGCCGAGGTCGTAACACCGGCGACGTAGACCGGGCCGCCGCAAACGAACATGCCGAGGAAACCGGCCACGACGATGCCGGGCGTCTGCCCCCGCAACACGCCAGGCTTTTCCCGCAGCGCCATCACGACCGCCGGCAGCAGGCCGAGCGCCACAATGCTCCAGCGAAAGAAGGCAATCGAAAACGGCGGAACGCTGCCGGCAACACCGCGCGCCAGGATCATGTTGGAGACCTGCGCGGTCGCGACCAGCAGAAAGCCGAGCAAGCCAAGCATTTCGCGTGACCTGCTGGCGGCTTCCTTGGGTGGTTCGCTCATTCCGGATCCCGTGCCTGCGCCGCCGTGGCGGTATTCGTCACGCCGCAGCGTATCGGCTCGCCATCACGGCGTCGAACGCATTCCCGATTGCGGCGACCGGCGGCTTCAATCCGGTAAACAACTCGAAAGCATCCGCTGCCTGGTAGATCGCAAGCTCGCGCCCGGTCATGACCTTGGCGCCTGTTGCCCTTGCCGCGGTCAGCAGCGGCGTCCAAAGCGGCGTATAGACCGCGTCGGCGACCCAGAGGTCGCGATGCAACAGCGCTTCCGGCACCGCCATGCCGCGATCCGGCAGCATGCCGACCGGCGTTGCGTTGACCACACCGACTGCGCCCTGCAGCGCGTCAGCGACATCATCGGCGACGCGCGTTTGCAGACGGCCGCGCAATTGCATCGCCAGCGCTTCGGCCTTGGCGCGATCGGCCTCGAAAATGCTGAGTTCGTCGACGCCGAGGTTCGCAAGCGCAAAGGCGATCGCCTTGCCGACGCCGCCGGCTCCGATCAGCGCGACGGCTCCGCGCCTGGAGGCAACGCCCACATCAGCGATCGCACGCTCGAAGCCCGTGGTATCGGTATTATGGCCGATCAACCGCCCGCTGCGCACAACGACGGTATTGACCGCGCCGATATCACGCGCCCGCGCCGACAATTCATCGAGCAACGGGATTACGGCTTCCTTATAGGGAAACGTAACGTTGACGCCGGCGAAGCCAAGGCGCCTGACGCCGTCGAGCAGCGCACGCAAGCCGGCCGCATCGGCGCCTGCGACCTCGATCAGTTGATAATGGCAGCGCACGCCGAGCGCTTCTGCCGCCTGCTCGTGCATCGCCGGCGCGGCAGAAGCAGCGATCGGCGCGCCGATCAGCCCGGTCAGATATTTGGAATGCTTCGGGATCAAGGCACCGCTTTCGTAGAACAGAGGAACGCAGCGGCGTACCCAATATCCATCGATGGGCGCGCTGCTCGCTTCACCCGCCCCTTGAGGGGGCGGGTCGGCTCACATGGAGCGCAGCGCAATGTGAGACGGGGCGGGGTGACAGTCTCTCCACTCGGGCACTGTTGGAGGTGGAGAGACCGTCACCCCACCTCGCCGCGCGTTGCACGCGCGTCGATCCTCCCCCTCCAGGGGAGGATAAGAAACAGCAAGGCCGCTCTCGCACCGAGGTCATCACGTTCGCACCGGTCAGACGTCGAAGAACACCGTCTCTTTATCGCCCTGCAGATGGATATCGAAACGATAGAGCGCGTTGCCGCCTGGCTGGCGCATCGCGATCAGCGTCGCGCGGCGGTCGGCCGGCACCAGCGCAAGCACGGGGTCGGCGGCATTGGCGGCCTCGCCGTCGAAATAGATCCGCGAATAATTGTGCAGCAGCATGCCGCGCGCGAACACGGCGAGCATGATGTGCGGGGCCTGCGGCTTGCCGTCGGGATCGGCCACGGAGCCCGGCTTGATGGTGTCGAAGGCATAGCCGCCCTTCGCATCGGTGCCGATGCGGCCGAATCCCTTGAAGGTGGAATTCGGCAACGCCCGCTTGTCCTGCGGGTCCGAGAAGCGTCCCTGCGCGTCCGCCTGCCAGATCTCCAACATGCAATCCGGCACGACCGCGCCGTCGCCGTCGAACACCTGTCCTTCGATGCGAATGCGTTCGCCCGACGTATCCGGCGTCACCAGGTTGTTGCTGAACGCGTCGTTCCAGTCGTATTTGCCGTTCGAGGTCAGGCCGTAAGCGAAATAGGGACCTACGGTCTGCGACGGGGTGAGGCCGTCTGGCTTGGTCTGTTGCACTTACTTTTTCTCCATCGGCGTGGCGTTGCGCCCGCGCAGCACAATGTCGAAGCGGTAGCACAGCGCCCAATCCGGCTTGGTGTTTTCCAGATCGAACGCAGAAATCATCCGGTTGCGCGCCTTCTCGTCGGTGACCGAATTGAAGATTGGATCGAACGGGAACAGCGGATCGCCGGGGAAATACATCTGCGTGACGAGACGCGAGACGAAGGAGTGGCCGAACACCGAGAAGTGGATGTGGGCCGGACGCCAGGCGTTGTGGTGGTTGCCCCAGGGATAGGCGCCGGGCTTGATGGTGACGAAGCGGTAATAGCCTTCCGCGTCGGATTGTGCGCGGCCGGCGCCGGTGAAATTCGGATCGAGCGGCGCGGGATGCTGGTCGACGACATGCACGTAGCGGCCGCAGGCATTGGCCTGCCAGAGTTCGACCAGCGTATTCGGCACGCCGCGTCCGTCTTCGTCGAGCACATGGCCGTGCACGATGATGCGCTCGCCGAGCGGCTCGCCCTTGCCCTGAACGGTGAGGTCGTGATCGTTCGCGCGCACCGTCTCGTGGCCGTAGACCGGCCCGGTCAATTCCGACAGCGTATGTCGCATCGGAATCAGCGGCTTGGAGGGCGAGCGCTTGACCGTGCTCTTGTAGGCGGGAGACAGCCGCGGCGGATGCGCCGCGAGACTTTGCACCGGATAGACCAATGTCATGACGTATCCCTCCCTCGCATCGCGCTCGCAGCGCAAAATTGCTTTGCAATTTTGCGGCTACCCGCGCCGCCGGATCATTATATGACATAACTAATTTGGGAAAGCGCTGTTTTTCACCCTCCCAATCAGTTGTTTCAATTAATCTTTTCGATCGCGACCGCAACGCCCTGGCCGACACCGACACACATGGTTGCCAAGGCAAGCTTCCCGCCCCGCTTCTCCATGCCGTGCACCGCCGTCAGCGCCAGCCGCGCGCCGCTCATGCCGAGCGGATGGCCGAGCGCAATCGCGCCGCCATGCGGGTTGACGAAGTCGGCGTCGTCCTTGACGCCCAGTTGCCGCAAACAGGCTATGCCCTGCGAGGCAAAGGCTTCATTGAGCTCGATCAAATCGAAGTCAGAGATCTTGATGCCGAGCCGCTCCATCAGCTTCTTCGTCGCCGGCACCGGACCGATGCCCATGATGCGCGGCGGCACCGCAGCCGAGGCGAGGCCGAGGATACGCGCCCGCGGCGTCAGCCCGTGCTTCTTCACGGCGGCTTCGGAGGCGAGGATCATCGCCGCCGCGCCGTCATTGACGCCGGACGCATTGCCCGCCGTCACCGTGCCGGGATTGCGCACGATCGGCTTCAATTTCGTCAGGCCCTCAAGCGTAGTCTCGGGGCGCGGATGCTCGTCCTTGTCGACCGTAATCGGCCCGGCCTTGCCGCCCGGCACTGAGACGGGCGTGATTTCCTCGGCGAAATAACCTGATGCAATCGCGGCACCCGCACGCTGCTGCGAGCGGATCGCCATCGCATCCTGATCGGCGCGCGATACCTGGAATTCCTCGGCCACGTTCTCGCCGGTCTCCGGCATCGCATCGACGCCATACTGCGCCTTCATCAAGGGATTGATGAAGCGCCAGCCGATGGTGGTGTCATAGATCTCCGCCGAGCGCGCGAACGCCTCCGGCGCCTTGCCCATCACGAACGGCGCGCGGGTCATCGATTCGACGCCGCCGGCAATCGCGAAATCGATTTCGCCTGATCGAATCGCCCGGCCCGCGGCGCCGACCGCATCGAGGCCCGACGCACACAGCCGATTGAGGGTCTGGCCGGGAACCAATTCCGGGATGCCCGCCAGCAACAGCGCCATCCGCGCCACGTTGCGGTTGTCCTCGCCGGCCTGGTTGGCGCAGCCGAAAAACACCTCATCCACCTGCGCCCAGTCGAGATTGGGATGTTTCGCCATCAGCGCCTTGATCGGGGTCGCCGCCAGATCGTCGGCGCGCACCTTGGCGAGCGAGCCGCCGAAACGGCCGATCGGGGTCCGGACGGCATCGCAAATGAATACATCACGCATAGAATCTCTCCCTGAATGCCGTGCTTTAGGCGTTGACCCGCTGGAACTGTCGGCGAGTTTTAGGAGCGTGCCTGCGGCAGGTCAATTGAGGCTTGCCACTCCTGTCGTGCTCCGGCGGGATGCCCGTCATGCGGGCGTGATCAATTATGCGGCGTGGGGCGTGGAAAACTCTGACAACGGGGGTAAGGGAATAGGACCGGGCGGCGAAATTTTGTAGTTTGCCGCCCGCAATGACGATCCAGCAATCCATCCCCACCCCTGCGCCCCCCGAAGCCACACCGGCCGCCGACGTGAGTTCGCGCATCACGCCGATGATGGAACAATATCTGGAGATCAAGACCGCCCATCCCGGGCTGCTGCTGTTCTACCGGATGGGCGATTTCTACGAGCTGTTCTTCGAGGACGCCGAGATCGCCTCCAAAACACTGGGCATCGTGCTGACCAAGCGCGGCAAGCATCAGGGCATGGATATCCCGATGTGCGGCGTGCCGGTGGAGCGTTCCGAGGACTATCTGCATCGCCTGATCAACGCCGGCCACCGCGTCGCCGTCTGCGAGCAGACCGAGAATCCGGCCGCGGCGCGCGCCCGCGGCAACAAGAGCGTGGTGGCCCGCGGCGTGGTGCGGCTGGTGACGCCGGGCACGCTGACCGAAGACACGCTGCTGGATGCCCGCACCAACAATTACCTGCTGGCGATCGCGCGCGCCCGCGCCTCCGCCGGCGGCGACCGCATTGGCCTCGCCTGGATCGACATCTCGACGTCCGAGTTCATGGTCACGGAATGCGCGACCGCGGAACTGGCAGCGACGCTGGCGCGGATCAATCCGAATGAGGCTATCGTCACCGACGCGCTCTATGGCGATGCCGACCTCGGCCCGCTGCTGCGTGAACTGCCGTCGGTAACGCCGCTGACCCGCGACGTCTTCGACGGCGCCACCGCGGAACGGCGGTTGTGCGACTATTTCGCGGTCGCGACGATGGACGGCCTATGCGCGATGTCGCGGCTGGAAGCCACCGCGGCGGCCGCCGCCGTCACCTATATCGACCGCACGCAAGTCGGGAAACGTCCGCCGCTGTCGCCGCCCTCGCGCGAGGCCGCCGGCACCACGATGGCAATCGACCCCGCCACCCGCGCCAACCTCGAACTGACCCGCACGCTGGCGGGCGAACGGCGCGGATCGCTGCTCGATGCGATCGATTGCACGGTCACCGCCGCCGGCTCGCGGCTGTTGGCACAGCGCCTCGCCGCGCCGCTCACCGAAAGTGCGACAATCGCGCGGCGGCTGGACGCGATTGCGGCCTTTGTCGCCGACAGCGCGGCGCGCGACGATATCAGGACCACGCTGCGCGCGGCGCCGGACATGTCACGCGCGTTGGCGCGATTGTCCGTCGGACGCGGCGGCCCGCGTGATCTTGCCGGACTGCGCGACGGCATCCTCGCGGCAGATCAGGCGCTGGCGCGACTGGCGCGGCTCGAAGCGCCGCCAGCCGGAAATCGCGGCCGTGATGGAGGCGCTGCGCCGTCCCTCGCGCGATTTCGCGCGCGAGTTCGAACGCGCACTTGCCGAGCAACTGCCGCTGATCAAGCGCGACGGCGGCTTCATCCGCGAGAATTATGAGCCAGCACTCGACGAGAGCCGGAACCTGCGCGATGCCTCCCGCCTTGTGGTCGCCGCGATGCAGGCGCGCTATGCCGAGGACACCGGCATCAAGGCGCTCAAGATCCGCCACAACAACGTGCTCGGCTATTTCGTCGAGGTGACGGCGCAGCACGGCGACAAGCTGATGGCGCCACCGTTGAATGCGACCTTCATCCACCGCCAGACGCTCGCGGGGCAGGTTCGCTTCACCACGGCCGAACTCGGCGAGATCGAGGCCAAGATCGCCAATGCCGGCGACCGCGCGCTCAATCTGGAACTGGAAATCTTCGAGCGGCTTTGCGCGATGGCGCTGGCAGCCAGCGACGATCTGCGCGCTGCGGCGCATGCATTTGCATTGCTGGATGTCGCAACCGCGCTGGCGAAGCTCGCGGTCGACGACAATTATGTGCGGCCCGAGGTCGATGGCTCGCTCGGCTTCGCGGTCGAAGGCGGTCGGCATCCGGTCGTCGAACAGGCGCTCAAGCGCGACGGCCAGCCGTTCATCGCCAATGCCTGCGACCTGTCGCCCAGCCCCGCACAAAAATCCGGCCAGATCTGGCTGATCACCGGTCCGAACATGGCCGGCAAATCGACCTTCCTGCGCCAGAATGCGCTGATCGCGCTGATGGCGCAGATCGGCTCCTACGTGCCGGCGTCACGTGCCCGGATCGGCGTCGTCGACCGGCTGTTTTCGCGCGTCGGCGCGGCGGACGATCTCGCGCGGGGACGATCGACCTTCATGGTCGAGATGGTCGAGACCGCGGTCATCCTGAATCAGGCCAGCGAGCGCTCGCTGGTGATCCTCGACGAAATCGGCCGCGGCACCGCGACCTTCGACGGCCTGTCGATCGCCTGGGCCGCGATCGAGCATCTGCACGAAGCCAACCGCTGCCGCGCGCTGTTCGCCACGCATTACCATGAGCTGACCGCGCTTTCCGCCAAACTGCCGCGGATGTTCAACGCCACCGTGCGCGTCAAGGAGTGGCAGGGCGACGTCGTGTTCCTGCACGAGGTGCTGCCGGGTTCGGCCGACCGGTCCTACGGTATCCAGGTCGCGAAGCTCGCAGGGCTTCCGCCGGCGGTGATCACGCGCGCCAAGTCGGTGCTGGCGAAGCTCGAAGCGCAGGACCGCGGCCAGACGGCGCGGGCGCTGGCTGATGATTTGCCGCTGTTCGCCGTCCCCTCCCGCGCCGCCACTGAGGCCGCGCCGCCAAGCGAAGCGGAGCAAATGATGGAAGCGGTGAAGGCGCTGCATCCCGACGAAATGTCGCCGCGCGAGGCGCTGGAGGCCTTGTATGCGCTGAAGGCAAAATTGCCAAAGGGGTAGGTCCCTCCACCGTCATTGCGAGCGAAGCGAAGCAATTCACCTATCCGCAGCGTGGAGAGATGGATTGCTTCGTCGCTGCGCTCCTCGCAATGACGGAGGCTAATGCCCCGCCTTCCTTCGCCCGAGCCGCCACAGGCCGAGATTCCAACCCACGCAGGTCGCCAGCGCGAGGCTCAACCCGATCGCCGAGCCGAACTGTAACGCTGCGACATGTAGCACTGCGATCGCGATGCCCAATCCGATCAAGCCCCAGGCGCTGTTGGCGAGTACAGCCGCGGTCGGCGGGCCGCCGATGCGGGGATGCAGTATCAACATCATGGAGGTGAACACGACCGGGAACAGCGCGATCATACCGCTCACCTTGGGGCCGACCCAGCTCGACGTCGTGACCACCGTCGCCACCAGGGTTGCGACCAGCGATGCGCGTAGCGGGATATCGTACCAGCGGCGCCTGATCGGCGGCATCTTTGCGTGGCGGTAGCGGGCGAGCAGCGGGACGCAGATGGCGTATGCGATGACATTGGCGATCAGCCCGCCGCTCAACGACCATTGCACCGAACGGATGATCGCGGCGAGCACCAGCCACACCGCCACCGCCGAAACGCAACTGAGCAGCGCCCCATGGCGCTGCGCCAGCACGACATAGGTCAGCGCGAGGAAGATCGTCGCGGCGTTGATCGGCAGGCTCGCCAGCGCGCCCTCGGCGATGAAGGCGGCGTCATGATCCAGCGCGAGGAACACATAGGACGGCCCCGCCGAGATCGGCAGCGTCGCGATCAGCGCACCGATCACCGGGCCTGAGCGCTCGGTGACGATCGAAGCCGTCACCACGAACGCCGCGGTAATCGCCATGCGCAGGGCGAGCGTGAGGATAAAGGCGAGTTCGGGGGACATGCTCTATCCGTCGTTCCTGCGAACGCAGGAACCCATACGCCGCGGCTTCTCGATTTTGGAAGGTGCGGCTCGATACTTCCCGCACCCAAGGGCGTCGGTGGTTATGGGTCCCTGCGTTCGTGCGCAATTGCGCACTAGGCAGGGACGACGCCGAGATTGCCTCACACCCGCTTCATCGACGCCGAAACCTTCGGGCCGTTCCTGATGGTCTGGTAGACCACGCAATAGCGTTCGGTGAGCTTCAGCAGCAGGTCAAGCTTGTCCTGCGGCGCGTCGGTGCCGACCTCGAAGCGCAGGCGAATTTCCTCGAAACCGACTGGCGCCTCCTTGTCGACGCCGAGCGTGCCGCGAAAATCCAGATCGCCTTCGGCGATGACGGTACCGCTTCTGAGCGGCACGTCGACGGCGGTGGCGACCGATTTGAGCGTCACGCCGGCGCAGGCAACGAGGGCTTCGAGCAGCATGTCGCCGGAGCACAGCTCCAGGCCGGAGCCGCCGGTCGCCGGGTGCAGGCCGGCCACTGCCAGCGCGCGGCCGGTCTCGACCTTGCAGGCGATGCCTTCATTGTCGATCGAGCCTTTGGCCTTCAGGGTGATGACGGCGGCCGACGGATCGGACTTGTAACGTTCCTTGATCGGGGCCTGCATCGCGCGGAGTTCGGCAGCGTCCATTTTGTTCTCCCGACTTTGTTTTGTGCATCGATATAAAGAGCTATCGACGCGCTGTCATCACGGTCTCGATGGCCATCCATGCGGTATAGAAAATCCACGCTTTTCCAACAGGTTATGGCTGGCATTCGCGCACGCGGCGGCATAGCTTTGACTTGACCGTACAATCATCAGTGACAGCCCCCGCGCCGTCCGATATCGGGATAGATCATGGATAGCGTCGTGACTGAGGACCGCTCCGGAGCGGATGAACGTTTCGATACCGCGCGGATCACCGCCGCGGTCGATGCGCTGGCCGAAAAACACGCCGGCCGCGAGGACGTGTTTCGCTCGGCGCTGGCGCAGCTCCTGAAGGCCGAGATGATCGCGGCGCGCGAGACCGCGCAGGCCGTGCTGCTGAAGGATCGCCACGGCCGCCGCTGCGCGGAGCGGCTCTGCTTCATGCAGGACGAAATCATCCGCATCCTCTACTCGGCCGCCACGCGGCATCTCTATCGCTCGCACGTGCCCTCCGGCGCCGAGCGCATGGCGGTGGTCGCCACCGGCGGCTACGGCCGCGGCCTGATGGCGCCGGAGTCCGACATCGATCTGCTGTTCATCCTGCCCTACAAGCAGACCGCCTGGGGCGAACAGGTCGCGGAAGCCATCCTCTATTGCCTGTGGGACATGGGATTGAAGGTCGGCCACGCCACGCGTTCGGTCGACGAATGCATCCGCCAGGCGCGCGGCGACATGACGATCCGCACCGCGATCCTGGAGACGCGGTTTTTGACCGGCGACCAGCCGCTCTATGACGAACTGGTCGCGCGGTTCGACAAGGACGTCGTGCAGGGCACCGCTTCCGAATTCGTCACCGCCAAGCTCGCCGAGCGCGAGGAACGCCACCGCCGCGCCGGGCAATCGCGCTATTTGGTCGAGCCCAACGTCAAGGACGGCAAGGGCGGCTTGCGCGACCTGCACACCCTGTTCTGGATCGCCAAATACGTCTACCGCGTGCGCGAGACCGACGAGCTGGTCGAGCGCGGCGTGTTCGATGCGCAGGAATACCGCACCTTCCGCCGCTGCGCCGATTTCCTGTGGTCGGTGCGCTGCAATCTGCATTTCGTCTCGGCGCGCGCCGAGGAGCGGCTGTCGTTCGACATGCAGCGCGAGATCGCGGTCCGCCTCGGCTATACCTCGCATCCCGGCATGCAGGATGTCGAACGCTTCATGAAGCACTACTTCCTGGTCGCCAAGGACGTCGGCGACTTGACCGCGATCCTGTGCGCCAAGCTGGAAGACGAACAGGCCAAGCCGGCGCCGGTCCTGAGCCGCATGGTGGCGCGGCTGCGGCCGGGCATCAAGCGGCGGCGGGTGCCTGACAGCGATGACTTCATCATCGACAACAACCGCATCAACCTCGCCGCACCCGACGTCTTCAAGCACGACCCGGTCAATTTGATCCGGATCTTCCAGCTGGCGCAGAAGAACAACCTCGCCTTCCACCCCGACGCGATGCGCACGGTGACGCGCTCGCTGAAACTGGTGAACTCCCAGCTTCGCGAAAATCCGGAAGCCAACCGGCTGTTCATGGAGATCCTGACGTCCGACAATGCGGAGACCGTGCTGCGGCGCATGAACGAGACCGGCGTGCTCGGTCATTTCATCCGCGCCTTCGGCAAGATCGTGTCGATGATGCAGTTCAACATGTACCACCATTATACGGTGGACGAGCATCTGATCCGCTGCATCGGCCATCTGCAGGAAATCGAGCGCGGCGGCAATGACGAGTTCATCGTTGCCAGCGACCTGTTCCGCAAGATCCGCCCCGAGCATCGCGCGGTGATCTACATCACCACGCTGCTGCATGACATCGCCAAGGGCCGGCCGGAGGATCATTCGATTGCGGGCGCCAGGGTGGCGCGGCGGCTGTGTCCGCGGCTCGGCTTCAACACCGCCGATACCGAGCTGGTGGCGTGGCTGATCGAAGAGCACCTCACAATGTCGACGGTGGCGCAGTCGCGCGATCTCTCCGACCGCAAGACGATCGAGAATTTTGCCGCCGTCGTCCAATCCGTCGAGCAGATGAAGCTTTTGACCATCCTGACCACCGCCGACATCAGGGGCGTCGGCCCCGGCGTGTGGAACGGCTGGAAGGCGCAGTTGCTGCGCACGCTGTATTACGAGACCGAGCCGGTGCTGACCGGCGGCTTCTCGGAAGTGAACCGCGCCCAGCGCATTGCGGTAGCGCAACGCGAATTCCGCGCCGCCTTCACCGAATGGCCGGACGCTGAACTCAACGCCTATATCGGGCGGCACTATCCCGCCTACTGGCTCAAGGTCGATCTGCAACGAAAAATCCGCCAGGCGCGTTTCATCCGCGCCAGCGAACAGGCCGGACACCAGCTCGCGATCAATGTCGGCTTCGACGAGGCGCGCGCCGTCACCGAACTGACGATACTCGCGACCGACCATCCGTGGCTGCTGTCGATCATTGCGGGTGCCTGCGCCTCCGCCGGCGCCAACATCGTCGACGCGCAGATCTATACGACCACCGACGGCCGCGCGCTCGACACCATCGCGATATCAAGGGAATACGACCGCGACGAGGACGAGGGACGGCGCGCGACCCGCATCGGCGAGATGATCGAGCAGGTGCTCGAAGGCAAGCTGCGGCTGCCCGAAGTGGTGGCGCGCAAGGCGGCCAACCGCGGCAAGGTGCGGGCGTTCGTGGTCGAGCCGGAGGTCACCATCAACAACCAGTGGTCGGACCGCTACACCGTGATCGAGGTTTCCGGCCTCGACCGCCCGGGTTTGCTGTATCAACTGACGACAGCGATCTCGAAGCTCAACCTCAACATCGCCTCCGCCCATGTCGCGACCTTCGGCGAACGCGCCCGCGACGTGTTCTACGTCACCGACCTGCTCGGTGCCCAGATCAACGCGCCGACCCGGCAGGCGGCGATCAAGAGTGCGCTGATTCATCTGCTCGCCAGCGAAGACAACGTCGCGCAACCGGCGGCGTGATACGCCGTCATTGGCCCCAGCCCGCAGGATGGGTGGAGCGAAGCGATACCCATCCTGCGATTGCCCGTCGTTTTGCTTTGTCGCATGCGCTTAAGCGAGATTGTACTTGCACGCGAGGCAAATCGCTATCCGATCTAGTTGGTCTGTTTTGGATCAACCCAACCATGGAGATCGAGAACTGTCAGGCTCGCTGCAACGAAGGCCAGATAGTTCGCCTGGGAAACCAGGATGCCCAGATCGAACAGATCAAGCGTGGCTCCCCAAAGCTTTTCTCTCGGCGCGTCGATGGCCGGCTTGCCTCCGTCGATGACGGACAGCTGGAAGCTGCGCCCGCGCCTCCGATGCATCGCGTCGGGTTCGATGTCATCGGAGCAACGGATCAAGTGCAGGCGTGCTTTCGGCATATCAATCCCCAAATTTGCGGTCGGCGAGCGCCGGGTTACGGGTTTGACAACTGCAACGAGATGTTTGCGTTCGGCGAGACGTCCGGTTGAAGGTCTCGCGCAAAGGGCTTTTCCCGCAGGGCAATTCCAGAAAAACTCTGCCGCCATCGGGTTACCCGATAAGCTCCATCATTGAAACGAAGCGGACCATTAAACGGAGGTTGATCCACACGTTACATTCGGTTGGCGGGATCATACCTAGGTTTGGGATCGCTAACCGGGCCGCCGCGGAGCGATCGGCGCTCCCGGGAGTGATCGGCGCTCCAGGAAGTGCTCGGCGGTGCACGCAAGGACTGCCCCGGACTTTTACGTCCACCGGAATATCCTCCGGACCTCCAAAAGCTGCTAACATGCTGCCTGTTAGGAGGGCGACGTTGTCGCCGCTGATGATAGAGATCACCTAGCGACGCAGCGGGCCCAGTGTGGCCGAGCGATGCTGCCGATGATGCGGAACCAGACCATGAAATCCCGGCGCTCAGCCGAGCAATGGCTGCTGGGCAGCATGGTGGTGGCGCTGGCGATGGCAACTTTCATCTGGCTCGTTCTCGGCCCCGCACCGGCAGCCCCCGCCTATTTGACCGCCGTCGTCCTGCTCATCGCCGCGCTTCTCGCTTCCCTGTTCATGATGCTCCGGGTGGGCACGACCCGCAGGCAGATGGAAGCCGCGCTGCACGGCCGCGCCAAGGCCGAACAACACGCAATAGAAGCGCTGCGTCACAGCGAGGCGCAATGGAAGGAGGTATTCGAGCACAACCCGGTGATGTATTTCATGGTCGACGCCGCCGGCACCGTCCTGTCCGTCAACACGTTCGGCGCTGCACAACTCGGCTACGCCGTCAGCGAATTGCTCGGGCAATCCGTGCTGAAGGTCTTTCCTGCCGAAGAGCAACATGTGGCCCAGAGCAACGTTGCCATATGCCTGAAAAACATCGGCCAAACCCACAATTGGGAGATCTGCAAGGTTCGCAAGGACGGTTCGTCGCTCTGGGTTCGTGAAAATGCCAAGGCCGTGCGGCGGCTGGATCATCAACTGATCGTCCTGATCGCATGCGAGGACATCACGGAACGCAAGCTGGCCGAAGATGCGCTGCGCCAAAGTGAAATGTATCTGGCCGAAGCCCAGCGATTGAGCCGCACCGGCAGTTTCGGCTGGCGCGTCGCCAGCGGCGAACTCATCTGGTCGGAGGAAACATTCAGAATATTCGGCTACGACAGCGCCTCCTCCATCAAACACGCCACGGTCTTTCAACGCGTTCATCCAGACGATCGTTCGCGCGTGGAACTGACCATCGACCGCGCGTCCCGCGACGGAAAGGATTTCGCGCACGGATATCGGTTGCTGATGCCCGATGGTTCGGTCAAACATGTCCATGCTACCGCGCATGCCGTAACGGACGCATCGGGCGATATCGAATTTGTCGGGGCGGTGACGGACGTCAGCTCCCGCAAGCGAGCCGAAGCGGAATTGCACGAAGCGCAGGCGAACCTCGCGCATGTCACGCGCGTGACGGCACTGGGCGAACTTGCCGCGTCGATCGCCCATGAAGTGAACCAGCCGCTCGCCGCCGTCGTCACCAACGCCGCCGCATGCCTGCGCTGGCTCGACCGCGAACCTGCCAACGTGAAAGAAGCGCGCAGCGTGGCGCAATCGATCGTCAAGGACGGCAACCGGGCGGGCGAAGTGATCCAGCGCGTCCGCGCGCTCGCGAACAAGACGGCCGATCAGAAAGTGCCGCTCCATATCGATGACGTCGTCAACGAGGTCATCAGCCTCGTGCAGCATGAGCTGTTCAGCCACCGGGTGGCGCTGCGACTGGAACTTGCCTCCGCCCTCCCCGTAATCCTCGCCGACCGGATCCAGCTGCAGCAAGTCATCCTCAACCTCGTCATCAACGGGATTGAAGCGATGCAGCCGGTCGAGGAACGGCCGCGCGAACTGGCGATCCGGACCCAACAGGATGAGACAGGCCAGGTTCTGGTCATGGTGAGCGATTGCGGCGTCGGGGTGGCCGCCGAGAATGCCGATCGGCTGTTCGATGCTTTCTTCACCACCAAATCCAGCGGCATGGGCATGGGGCTGTCGATTTGCCGCTCGATCGTCACCGCGCACGGCGGACGGCTGTCGGCCTCTGGCAATACCGGTCCCGGCGCGACGTTTCAGTTCACCTTGCCATTGCATCAGGAGGACGATACGTGACCGGCCGCCCAGCATCGCCTCACACCCTCGCAGGCGCCGAGGAACCGGTCGTCTTCATTGTCGACGACGATGCATCGATGCGTGACGCGCTGAGCAACCTTTTCCGGTCGGTGGGCTTGCGGGTCGAAGTGTTCGGTTCGGCTCACGAGTTTCTGCACAGCACGCTTCCGAACGTTGCCAGCTGCCTGATCCTCGACATCAGGCTGCCCCGGCTGAGCGGCCTCGACTTTCAGGCGGAGCTGGCCAAGGCCGATATTCGCATTCCGATCATCTTCATGACGGGTCACGGCGATATCCCGATGACGGTTCGGGCGATGAAGGCCGGAGCCGTCGACTTCCTGACCAAGCCGTTCCGCGACCAGGACATGCTGGATGCCGTCACCACGGCAATCGAACGCGACCGGGTCAGCCGCGATGAAGCCAGGGTCCTCTCGGGCCTGCATGCCCGCTTCGCGACGCTGACCCCCCGGGAACGGGAGGTGATGGCTCTGGTCACGAGCGGCCTCATGAACAAGCAGATCGCAGCCGAAATCGGCATTGCCGAGATCACCGTGAAGATACACCGCGGGCACATCATGCGAAAAATGGCCGCGAAATCGCTGCCAGATCTGGTGAGAATGGCGGAGGCGCTCGGGACCGGGCCCGGATCCGGCGGGCCGCAAACCTAAGTATGATTCTCCTGACTCTGATTTCGGACGCACTCTCCCACCACGCGGCTGCGCAGCACAGAGACACCCTCCGGTCGTCTCCAGGAAGGACCGCTGTGTCCAACCCACCGGTAATTTCAGTCATCGACGATGATGGGTCCGTTCGCGCCGCGACCCACAATCTCGTGAGATCGCTTGGCTACGCCGTCCATACATTCGCGTCGGCCGAAGAGTTCTTGCGATCGTCGCAGCTGGGAGACACATCCTGCGTGATAGCGGATGTCAGAATGCCGACCATGAGCGGGCTCGAATTGCAGGCCCATCTGCTCGCCCGGGGACACAGCCTGCCGTTCATTTTCATCACCGCCTTCGCCGTCGAGAGCGATCGCGCGCGAGCCCTGAAGGCCGGGGCGGTCTGCTATCTGACCAAGCCCTTCGACGGGGAAGCCTTGATCGCATGCCTCGATACCGCCCTGGAAGGAAGGGGCGCGGCAACGGGCGAATGACCCGATCGGGCTGGCGCCGCGTTGACGTGCCGTGGGCCGGCTATACGCAAGGATGACCGCGCCAAACATCTAGACAAGTTGATAGCGGCCGGGGACGGGCGCAAGACTCCGGGCACCGTCGCGCCCCTCGGGTTAACGAGGGCCGGGAAAAATGCAGCACACAATTTGACCGGTACCGGCAATTCCTCAGAAGGAGGTCGCCATGCGTACAGAACCACGATGTTCTCAGTGCGACAGTGAAGATCCCAAGATTATTTCCCTGAATCCTGCGCGTGAATATTACTGCGGACGGCTATGCCTGAATCGCGGCCAGGAGAACTTCATTCGCTGGATTCGGCGGGCGAACGCGGAGGCCTCGTCATGACAAACTGCTGCGGAAATCCTGAATGCAGGCGCCCGTTCGGACTGGTCCGGCGCAGCTGGTACTTCGAACAATTTTGCTCGACGAAGTGCCGCGAGATCTACAAGCGGCAGCAGGAGCGTAACCGGGCCTACTGGAAATGGCTCTACAAATGTCCTGAACCGTCGGTCTCGCAAGGAAGCTGATCCAGCCCCAGCGTGGAGCGGACACCCAAGGAACTATCATGACGACAGTGCAAGCGATGCTGGTGGGCGCGATACTCGCCTGGGCACCCACCATTCTTGTGTTCATCTATATCGTGCGGGACATGCGAAATACACGAGGTCTCGATTAGCTGAAGTCTCGATTAAACCTGTGACGGGTCCTTGAGCACACCTCCCAGCCGCTTGCTTGACCCGCTTCCTTCTTGAATCCGGGCGCCCTCGTGCTGCAACAGCCAGCGCTTGCGCTCCAGCCCGCCGCCGTACTTCACCAGCGACCCGTTGGCGCCGATCAGGCGGTGACAGGGCAGGACGACGCTGATCGGATTGGAGCCGTTGGCGTGGCCGACGGCGCGGACGGCCTTGGGCATCTTGAGCTTCGCGGCGAGCGCGCCATAGCTCAGCGTCGTGCCCGCAGGAATTTTGGGCAGCGCGTTCCAGACCTTTTGCTGGAAAGGCGTGCCCGCGACGCGCCATTCGATCGCCGCAAGGCGATCGAGGTCGCCCTTGAAATAGCCGGTCAATGCGGCGCGCAGTTCGCGCGGTGCCCGCGCATTCTTCAGTTCCACCGCGCCATAGTGCAGGCGCAGCAACTGCTTCATGCGCGGCTCGTGATCGTCCCAGTCCAGCGCGCGGAGCAGGCCGTCCGCATCGCTAACCAATAGCGCCGTCCCGATTGGCGTTGGCAGGCGATCGAGGTCAAAACTCTCTGGCATCGTCATTCCCTGAAAAAGATCGGCAGGCGCCCGCACTTTTCACCCGCAGCGTGCTAGCGTCCACCCGAATTCCGCTGCCGGTTGGGGGACCGCACCATGATCTTCATCGCCAATGTTCTGGTCGCGGTGGTTGCCGCGCTGCATGTGTTTTTTCTGGTGCTGGAGATGTTTCTCTGGACCAAGCCGCTGGGCCTGAAGATCTTTCGCAATTCGATCGAGAAGGCGACAGACTCGGCTGTACTGGCCGCCAACCAGGGCCTTTATAACGGCTTCCTCGCCGCGGGTCTCGTCTGGGGCCTGTTCCATCCCACTCCGGGCTTCGCCTTCCAGATCAAGGTATTCTTTCTGCTGTGCGTGATCGTGGCGGGCGCCTATGGCGCGGCGACGGTCAGCCGCCGGATCCTCTACGTGCAGGCCGCCCCCGCCGCACTCGCGCTGATCCTGCTCTGGCTGGCTTGAGAGATTCACCTTTTCGTCACTGCCTTGCGTAGCCAAATCCGTTCCGCCACACTCGCTGGCAACGATGACGGCCGGCCATCCGAACCGATGACCGGACATGATCATCGGTCAACACAACGGAGGCAGCGACATGAGAAGCGGCATTCTTCATCTGCTTGCAGGCGTGACGGTCGCGATCGCGCTATCGGCGACGTCCGCAAGCGCACAGAAGAAATACGATACCGGCGCGAGCGATACCGAAATCAAGATCGGCCAGACCGTTCCGTTCTCGGGCCCGGCTTCCGCCTATGCCGGCATCGGCAAGACGCAGGCCGCCTATTTCAAGATGATCAACGAGCAGGGTGGCATCAACGGCCGCAAGCTCAATTTGATCCAGTATGACGACGCCTACTCGCCGCCGAAAGCCGTCGAACAGGTGCGCAAGCTGGTCGAGAGCGACGAGGTTCTGTTCACCTTCCAGATCATCGGCACGCCGTCGAACGCCGCCGTCCAGAAATATCTCAACGCCAAGAAGGTGCCGCAGCTCCTCGCCGCGACCGGGGCGTCGAAATTCACCGATCCCAAGAACTTCCCCTGGACGATGGGTTTCAATCCCAACTACCAGTCCGAGGGCCGCATCTACGGACAGTACATTCTGAAGAACCATCCCAACGCCAAGATCGGTATCCTCTATCAGAACGACGATCTCGGCCGCGATTATATCACCGGCCTGAAGGAGGCGCTCGGCGACAAGGCCACATCGATGATCGTCGCCGAAGCCTCCTATGAGCTGACCGATCCGACCATCGACTCGCAGATCGTCAGGCTGAAGGCTGCGGGGGCCGACCTGCTCTACGACGCCTCGACGCCGAAATTCGCCGCGCAGGCGATCAAGAAGGTTGCCGACCTCGGCTGGAAGCCGGTCCACATCCTCGACATCAATGCGAGCCCGGTGTCGGCGGTACTCAAGCCTGCTGGCCTCGACATTTCCAAGGGCATCATCTCGACCAATTACGGCAAGGATCCGGGCGATCCGCAGTGGAAGGACGATGCCGGCATGAAGGCCTATTTCGCCTTCATGGACAAGTATTACCCGGAGGGCGACAAGCTCAACACCGTCAACACCTATGGTTATTCGACCGCGGAATTGCTGGTGAAGATCCTGCGGCAATGCGGCGACGATCTCACGCGCGAAAACATCATGAAGCAGGCGGCCAGTCTGAAGAACGTCACCGGCAGCCTGTCGCTGCCCGGCATGGTCACCAACACCTCGCCGACCGACTACCGCATCAACAAGCAGATGCAGATGATGAGGTTCAACGGCGAGCGCTGGGAACTGTTCGGCCCGATCATCGAGGATACCGGACCGACCGGCTAGCGCCCTGCCCGGTTCACGAGGGAAGCCGTCGGCGTCATGCGATGCCGGCGGCCTTGTTTTGAGCGCCGCAATGCCCGCGCGACCGTGCATCATTTTGCGGCTGACACAAGTCGTGGATTCTTTTTGTGCAGGCGGAACCTGATACCCTAACTCATGCCTTTTCAATGCCTTGCATTGCAACATGCCTTCCGCCACTATTGTGGCAGCGATGACGCCCGCTGGCCAAGCCGGCGGCAGGATCATCGGCTCAATCATAAACAAATGAGGAATGCAGCATTATGAGGAAGGGTATTTTCCATCTGGCCACCGGCACGGCGCTCGCGCTTGCGCTGTCGGTCTCGACGGCTTCCGCGCAGAAAAAATACGACACCGGCGCGAGCGACACCGAGATCAAGATCGGCCAGACCAATCCATTCTCGGGACCGGCCTCCGCCTATGCCACCATCGGCAAGACCCAGGCCGCCTATATGAAGATGATCAACGATCAGGGCGGCGTGAACGGCCGCAAGATCAATTTGATCCAGTATGACGACGCCTACTCGCCGCCAAAAGCGGTCGAGCAGGTTCGCAAACTGGTCGAGAGCGACGAGGTGCTGCTCACCTTCCAGCTGCTCGGCACGCCCTCGAACGCGGCGGTGCAGAAATATCTCAACGCCAAGAAGGTGCCGCAGCTGTTCGCCGCGACCGGCGCGTCGAAGTTCACCGACCCGAAGAACTTCCCCTGGACGATGGGCTTCAACCCTAACTATTTCGTCGAGGGCCGCATCTACGGTCAGTACATCATCAAGGAACATCCGAACGCCAAGGTCGGCGTGCTCTATCAGAACGATGACCTCGGCAAGGACTATCTGAACGGCATCAAGGCCGGCCTCGGCGACAAGGCCGCCAAGATGATCGTGGCGGAAGCCTCCTACGAAGTTTCCGATCCGACCATCGATTCGCAGATCCTCAAGATCAAGGACGCCGGCGCCGACCTGTTCTTCTCGGCGACGACGCCCAAGCAGGCGGCGCAGGCGATCAAGAAGATCGCACGAGCTGAACTGGAAGCCGGTGCACATCCTCGACATCAACGCCACCTCGGTCGGCGCCGTGATGAAGCCGGCGGGACTCGAAGCCTCCAAGGGCGTGATCAGCGTCAACTACGGCAAGGACCCGCTCGATCCGACCTGGAAGGACGATCCGGGCATGAAGAAGTATTTCGAGTTCATGGCGAAGTACTATCCCGACGGCGACAAGGATTTCGAGCTTCAACTCCTATGGCTACTCGACCTCGCAGTTGATGATTTACGTGCTGCAGAAGTGCGGCGACAATCTTACCCGCGAGAACGTCATGAAGCAGGCGACCAGCCTGAAGGACGTCGTGCTCGATCTGTCACTGCCGGGCATCGTCGCCAACACGTCGCCGACCGATTATCGCGTCAACAAGCAGTTGCAGATGATGCGGTTCAACGGCGAGCGCTGGGAACTGTTCGGCCCGATCCTCGAGGACAAGGGCGCGGCAGGCTAGTCGCGACAACTCATTCGAAACGATCGGCGGAAAGAAGCGATCGGCGGCCCCTCGGGGCCGCCGATTTTTTGTAGGATGGGTAGAGCGCAGCGAAACCCATCATTGCAAGAACGTGTGTTACCGGATTGATGGGTATCGCTTCGCTCCACCCATCCTGCGAATCCAGCGCTACTCTGGAATCTCGCCGAACGTCTTGCCGACCGGCAGCACCGCGTGGCGGATCAGGCGGGAATCCTCCACCGCGGCCTGGCGATGCTTGACCGCTTCGCGATAGACGGGATCGCGGATCATCTCGGCAAACGCCGCGACGCTGGGATATTCGGCGATGAAGCAGTGATCCCAGCGCTCGTCTTGCGGCCCGATCAGCATCAGTTCGAACCTGCCCTGCCAGACGATGCGGCCGCCGAGCCGCTCGAACACCGGGCCGCTTTCGCGCCCATAGGCCGCGTAGGCTTCCGCGCCCGTCGCCTGGCGGCCGTCGGGATAGGCGGCCTGCGCGCGCAAGCGGACCAGGTTGAGCATGTGGATGGGGCCCGGCCGGTCGTTGGCCCGAAATTGCGCGAATACTTCCTTGGTCGGATCGATGTGGCCCATCAAATTTCTCCCGGGAACGCTGTGGTTTGCAGCCATATTAGTATGGCCCCGCCGCACCTCCTAATCCCGCATTAACCTTTCCGTAACCGACCCTTAAACAGCCCCCGCTAGCGTGTGGCGGGACGGGTGTGAACGGCGTTTGTCATGGCGTGGGGACGGAAAAAGAGCGGCGGACGCCAGGAGCCGCTGTTTGGGCTTCCTGCAGCACTCGCCGACCTGCGCCTCTCCCCCGAGGATCGCATTCCGGCCGCCGTTGACAACGACAAACCGAAGAAACCAGTGCCCAAGCGCAAGCCCGATGAGGACGATGACGAGCCGCCGCCGCGCGAGCGCAAGCCGCGCGCGGCAAGAGGCGGCGCGGCGAGAGGCGGCGCCAGGCGGCGCGCGAAATCGCGCGGCCGGTTCAGGTTCGGCCGGCTGATCTATTGGGGCGCGGTGCTCGGCCTGTGGGCGGCGATCGCGATCATCGGCGTCGTGGTCTGGGTCGGCGCGCATTTGCCGGCGATCCAGTCGCTGGAAATTCCAAAGCGCCCGCCGACGATCCAGATTGTCGGCGTCGACGGCAGCCTGCTGGCTTCGCGCGGCGAAATGGCCGGCACCAATGTCGCGCTGAAGGATCTGCCGCCCTATCTGCCGAAGGCGTTCATCGCCATTGAGGACCGCCGCTTCTATTCGCATTACGGCGTCGACCCCGTCGGCATCGCGCGCGCCGTGGTTGCCAACATCATGCATCGCGGCGTCTCGCAGGGCGGCTCGACGCTGACGCAGCAGCTCGCCAAAAACCTGTTCCTGACCCAGGAACGCACCATGGCGCGCAAGCTGCAGGAAGTGGAACTGGCGCTGTGGCTGGAGCGCAAACACTCCAAGAACGAAATTCTCGAGCTCTACCTCAACCGTGTCTATTTCGGTTCCGGCGCCTATGGCGTCGAGGCGGCTTCGCAGCGCTATTTCGGCAAATCGGCGAAAAACGTCACGGTGGCGGAGGCCGCGATGCTGGCCGGCCTCGTCAAGTCGCCATCGCGGCTGGCGCCCAATCGCAATCCCGAAGGAGCGGAAGCGCGCGCGCAGATCGTGCTCGCGGCGATGGCGGAGGCCAAATTCATCACGGCCGCCCAGGCCAAGGCCTCGATCGGCCATCCCTCCTACAATGTGAAGCCGGCCGGCGCCGGCACGATCAATTACGTCGCCGACTGGATCGGCGAGGTGCTCGACGATCTCGTCGGCCAGATCGACCAGAGCATCGTGGTGGAGACCACGATCGATCCGAAACTGCAGAGCGTCGCCGAAGCCGCCATCATCGACGAGCTCGCCGCCAAGAGCGTGAAATTCAACGTCACGCAGGGCGCGCTGGTAGCGATGACGCCCGAGGGCGCGGTGCGCGCCATGGTCGGCGGGCGGAACTATGCCGACAGCCAGTACAACCGCGCGGTGACGGCCAAACGCCAGCCCGGCTCGGCGTTCAAGCCATTCATCTATCTGACGGCGATCGAGGGCGGCCTGACGCCGGAAACCATCCGCCAGGATGCGCCGCTCGATCTCAAGGGCTGGAAACCAGAGAACTACACCCATGAATATTTCGGCGCGGTGACGCTGACACAGGCGCTGGCGATGTCGCTCAACACGGTCGCAGTACGGCTCGGCCTCGAAGTCGGGCCGAAGAACGTGGTGCGGACCGCGCATCGGCTCGGGATTTCATCGAAGCTCGAGGCCAATCCCTCGATCGCGCTCGGCACCTCGGAAGTGTCGGTCATCGAGCTGGTCGGCGCCTATGCGCCGTTCGCCAATGGCGGGCTCGGCGTCTCCCCGCATGTCGTGACCAAGATCCGCACCAATGAAGGCAAGCTGCTCTACGCGCGGCAGCCCGACCAGCTCAGCCAGGTGATCGAGCCGCAGCACGTCGCGATGATGAACAGAATGATGCAGGAGACCCTGCTCTCCGGCACCGCGCGCAAGGCGGAGATCCCGGGCTGGATGGCCGCCGGCAAGACCGGCACCAGCCAGGATTTCCGCGACGCCTGGTTCATCGGCTACACGGCCAACCTCGTCACCGGCGTCTGGCTCGGCAATGACGACAATTCGCCGACCAGGAAGGCAACCGGCGGTGGCCTGCCGGTGGAAGTATGGACCCGCTTCATGCGATCAGCACATCAGGGCGTTCCGGTGGCCGGCCTGCCGAACTCGCAACGCGGTGGCTTCATGTCGAACCTGTTCCAGACCGCGTCGCAAGCCAGCGCCGCGCCGAGTCAACCAGCGCCGCTCCCACAGGGCGCCGGATATCGGCCACCGCCGGCGCGAACCTCGGCGCCGCCGCCGAATCCGTCGGCGCGTCCGGAAGCAGCTGCAGGGCTGGACGGCTGGCTGGTGGACCGGCTGCTCGGGAGGTAGTTGGCAGCCGCGCAGCCCGGACGAGCGCAGCGCAATCCGGGAGCAGCGTATCCGCATTCGAGTCCGTCCTCGGGTTTCGCTTCGCTCCACGATTGAGACCTAGAAACGGCTAGCTGGCAAAGACAACTCGCGTTTCCACCGAAACGCGCCGGTACAAATCCTCGACGTCGTCGTTCACGAGCCGGATGCATCCAGACGCCACCAGATGGCCGATGGTCTTGGGCGAGTTGGTGCCGTGAATGAGCAGCCCGGGCTTGTCCAGCAGCAGCGCGCGTGCGCCGAGGAGACTGCCGGGACGGCCGGCCGCCGCGAGCAACGCGTCGGCGTCCTTTGTGTTGGCGCCCGAAGGCCGCCAATCAGGCCATTCGAGCTTGTTCATGACGCGAGAGAGGCTGCCCCCCTTCAGGCACTCTTGCGCTACGCCGATCCCGTAACGGCGTGCGGAATTGTTGGCATCGATCAGATAGAGAAAGCGGTTTTCCCGATCGACCACGATCGAACCGGGAACGACGGTGGTACGGTAGAACACCACTTGCCGCTGCAGCGCAAACGGCAGGACTTCGCCCGAGGAGCCGCCATCAACGCCGGGCTTCAGGTCGGCCATGACGACATCTTCGCGCCCGCGTTGCGCTTTCGGCGATGACGGATTCACGCTGGCTGCAACGATGCCGGGGCCTTTGATTGCGACATAGCCATAGACCAAAGCCGACAGGGCGATGACGGCAACGATCGCGGCTGCGCCGATGGCGAGCGGCTTCCAGTTCCTGCCCGTCGACAACACTTCGCTGATGGCCGCGGCGGAGTTCGCTTCCTCGGCGGCGATGTCATCCTCGATCCGCCGGACGGCGGCTTCGAGCGCGGCGGCGTGGGATGAGGCAGCCTCGCGCGTGAGGTGGGATCTCGTGATCAGGCCAAACGCGTCCTTGTAGATCTGGTCGCGCGCGACCGCGTCCTTGCCTGCAACCGCGTTCATCAGCAGCGAATAATAATCCACGGTCATGGCCTGACCCCTGAAAAACTACCTGACGGGAGGCGCGTACTGGATTCCACCCTGGGTCCAGAGCGCATTCAATCCGCGCGGGATGCTGAGCCTGGACTGCGTTCCAACGTTCCTTTCATAGATCTCTCCGTAATTGCCGACCGCACGGACGGCGCGCGCGGCCCAGTCCTTCGCCAGGCCCAACTGCTCGCCAAATTCGCCTTCGGTGCCGACCAGCCGCCTTATGTTGGGGTTGGGAGATTTCACGGCATCGTCGATCGTCGCCGACTTGACGCCCAGTTCCTCGGCATTGATCAAAGAATAGAGCGTCCACTTGACCAGGTTGAACCACTGGTCGTCGCCTTGCCGCACCGCCGGCCCGAGCGGCTCCTTCGAAATGACTTCCGGCAGGATGATATGGCTGTCGGGCGCTGCCAGCTTGAGGCGCTCGGCGTAGAGCTGCGAAACGTCGCTTGTCAGCACGTCGCATTTGCGATCGTCATAGGCCTTCAGGCTTTCTTCCGCGGTGCCGAGCGCCAGAACCTTAAGCGCCATGTCGTTGGCCCGGAAATAGTCCGTCACATTCAGTTCGCTGGTGGTGCCAGTCTGGGTGCAAACCGTCTTGCCGGCAAGCTGCAGGGCGGTATCGATCCCGGCATCCCGACGCAACAGGAAGCCCTGCCCGTCGTAATAGGCGACGCCGGCGAACATCAGGCCGAGCGAGCTTTCCCGCGACATTGTCCATGTCGAGTTGCGCGACAATACGTCGATCTGGTTCGACTGCAGCGCCGCGAAGCGGGTGACCGCATCGAGCGGCACGAACGTCACCTTGGCGGGATCACCGAAAATCGCCGCTGCCACGGCGCGGCAAATGTCGACGTCGAAGCCGGTCCACGCGTTCTTGTCGTCCATGCTGGAGAAGCCCAGCAACCCCTGGCTGACGCCGCAATTGAGCGTGCCGCGCTCCTTGACAGCCTTCAGGGTCTGCGCGCGGGCCGGAAGGCCGCCCGCAACAACGAAGGCCAGCAATGCGAGGAGCGGGAGGATCACAGGCCGTTTCTTGAAGTCAGGCATTTGGATCTCGCGATCGGTGACGGCTTCGCCGTTCTTCAGCCGAAGGGACGTCCATAGGCTAACACAACCGGAAGGGTTCCCAATGCCTTCCACCGCAAATCGTCATACCCCGCGAAAGCGGTATCCAGTACGCGGCGGCTTCTCGATTCAGGACGGACTTCTCTGGAATACTGGATCGCCCGCTTTCGCGGGCGATGACAGCGACGAAACGCCGACAGGAAAGCTTAATCCTCGACCCCGTAGCGATGCAGGTCGTTGCCGTAGGTGTCGAGCCAGCGCTTGGCGCGTTCGACATGGTCGCAAATGCGGCCGACGACGCGCCAGAACCGGGGCGAGTGGTTCATCTCGACGAGATGGGCGACCTCATGGGCGGCGAGATAGTCCAGCACATAGGGCGGCGCGAGGATCAATCGCCAGGAATACGACAGCGATCCGGCCGAGGTGCACGATCCCCAGCGGCTCGACTGGTCGCGGATCGACACCCGCCTGACCCGCACGCCGAGATCCGCCGCATAAGCCAGCGATGCCTTGTGCAGATCTTTCCGCGCTTCGCGCTTGAGAAAATCGTGGACGCGCCGGTCCATGTGCTCAGGCCCGCCGGCCACGCACAAAATCTTCTCGCCGCTGTCGCGGGTTTCGGTCCACACCGTGCCGCGCTCGCCTGCGCGATGCACGATCCGGTGCGGCACGCCGCGCAGCGGTATGACAGTGCCGGCCTGAAACGGCGCGGCCTTCGGCAGACGGCCGAGGCGGGCGGCGATCCAGCCGCCATGGAGCTGCGCAAAATCCTTGGCTTCCACGAGCGTACCCCGCGGCGGCATCGTCAGGATCGCTTCGCGATCGGTCGGATGAATACGCAAGGTGTAACGCCGCGCGCGGCGGTGCCGGCGCAGCCGGATCGCAAAGACTTGCGAGCCATGCTTGACCAAAAGAGTCGCGGGTTCGGCGGGCCGCCGATAAAGGAGGGCGCGAGTAGCCATATCTTGGAGTCCGGGGAGCAGGAGTACGCCCGGATTCTGCCATATCCGCCGCCAAGGGAATCTCATCTAAATCGCCCGGCGCAAAAACAAATCATTTGCCCAATATACAGGGGCTCGGCGGCAAATGGCCTCTAGGGGATGGGGTCGGAACCCAAAATTTCGGCCGGATCCGGGGGTCAAAAGTGGCCTCAAGAAATGAGTCCAAACTCACCGCTTGATTCGACCAAAATCCGGAATGTTTGAATCTTCTCAGCAACTTATCGGCGGCTCGGAATCGATGCCGCCTGAGCATTATTCGGCTGCACGGACCAATGTTGGCTTGGGATTGGCCGCTGACATCTTGGGATTGGCCGCCGACATCATGAAATCGGCGATGCGCGGCACGATTTCGGAACGGAATCGCGATCCGTTGAACACGCCGTAGTGGCCAACGCCCTTTTGAACGTAATGAACGCGGCGATGATCGGGAATATTCGGGCACAATGCGTGCGTCGCTTCGGTCTGACCGAGCCCGGAGATGTCGTCGTTCTCACCTTCCACCGTCATCAACGCCACGCGCCGGATTTGCGAGGGATCGACCGGCTTGCCGCGATGGGTCATCTCGCCCTTGGGCAGCGCATGCTTGACGAAGACGACGTCGACGGTCTGCAGGTAATACTCCGCGGTCAGATCCATCACCGCGAGATACTCGTCATAGAATTCGCGGTGCTTGTCGACCATGTCGCCGTCGCCCTTGATCAGATTGTTGAACAGGGCCTTGTGCGCGTCGGTATGGCGATCGAGGTTCATGGTGATGAAGCCCGAGAGCTGCAAAAAGCCCGGATAGACGTCGCGCATCACGCCGGGATGCGGGAACGGCACCTTGGTGATGACGTGGTTGCGGAACCATTCGATGCCGCGCTCAGCCGCGAGGTCGTTCACCGAAGTGGGATTGCGGCGGGTATCGATCGGGCCGCCCATCAAGGTCATCGACAGCGGCACGAAGGGATCGCGCGCGGCTTCCATCACGGACACCGCGGCCACCACGGGCACCGAAGGCTGGCACACCGCGATCACATGCATGTTGCCGCCAAGCACGTGCAGCATCTCGATGATGTAATCGACATAGTCATCGAGATCGAAGCGGCCCTCGGTGAGAGGCACCATGCGCGCGTCGGACCAGTCGGTGATGTAGACTTCATGCGTCGGCAGGAACGCCTCGACCGTGCCGCGCAACAGCGTTGCGTAATGGCCGGACATCGGCGCCACGATCAGCACGCGCGGATGCGGGCTGCGCAGCGGGCGGGTCAGCTTGCGATCGAAATGCAGCAGACGGCAGAACGGCTTTTCCCAGATCGAGCGAACCTCGACCGGTGTACGGATGCCGTTGACTTCGGTGGTGTCGAGACCCCATTCGGGTTTGCCGTAGCGGCGCGTGGTGCGCTCGAACAATTCGCAGGCCGCGGCGATCGATTTGCCGAATTCGGTGTGCGACCAGGGATTCAGCGGATTTTGAAACAGGATCTTGGTGGCGTCGGTCACGGCGCGCGCCGGGTTGAGCGACGCGTGGCCCATCTCGTACATCCAGTACATCGGCGTCGTGAGCGCCGGACTGCCTTCGGCCACCAGGGGCGGCGCGCCGCCAAACTCACCAATCGGCATTTTATTTCTGACCTCTGTTTGCGCCGCAGCATAGTGCAGAATGCGTAATAATGCGTCAATGGACCGATTAGTTATGCCCATGCGCCAAAAGGCCTAGAACCCCGCAAATCCACGGAGAACTGTGACTTATTCGCCACCTCCGAGCAAAGATCCGTGGTGTTTGGCGCTGCGTAAAAGGGCAAGGAAGATCGCAAAGGAGGCAACGAACAGCACCGCATTGATGCCCAGCGACCAGACCATCAGGTCGGCCCTGAAGACGTGATCGATCAGGAGCGCGCGCATGCCCTCGAACACATAGGTTGGCGGCAACGCCCAGGCGATGGCTTGCAGCCAGCCGGGCAGCACCGCGACCGGATAATAGATGCAGGCGAGCGGCATCAGGCCGAACATCAAGGTCCAGACGATGCTCTCGGCGCCGAGCCCGTTGCGCAGCACCAGGCCGGATACGAAAATTCCGACCGACCAGCTCGTGAAGATCAGGTTGCAGAAGAACGCGATCAGCGGCAGGCCGATCGCGAAGAAATTGAAATCGAAGAAGAACAGCGCCAGCAGCGTCATCGGGATGACGCCGATCGCGAGCCGGATCAGGCTCATGATCATCAGCGAGATCAGGAATTCGATCGGCTTCAACGGGCTCATCATCAGGTTGCCGAGGTTGCGCGCCCACATCTCCTCGAGAAACGAGATCGAAAAGCCGAGCTGGCCGCGGAACAGGATGTCCCACAGGATCACCGCGCCGATCAGCGTGCCGCCGGCACGCGCAAAGAAGCTGTCGTTCTGCGAGATATAGCTCTGCAGAAAGCCCCAGGTGATAATCTGCAGCGCCGGCCAATAGATCAGCTCCAATAGGCGCGGCCACGACGACATCAGGAGATACCAGTAGCGCAGCACCATTGCCTGGATACGGTGCCAGGAAATGGCGCGATGGACCGTGATCTCGCTCACGACGATGTCCCCTCCGCTACCCGCCCGCGCGCGACATCGAGGAACACTTCTTCCAGCGTGTTCCGGTTGTAGCGCGCCATGATCAGGTCGGGACTGTCGTCATCCTCGATGCGGCCGCGCTTCATGATGATGACGCGGTCGCACAGCCGCTCCACTTCCAGCATATTGTGCGAGGCCAGCAGGATGGTGGCGTCATGGGTCTTGCGGTAGCTTGCAAGATGCTGCCGCACCCAGTCGGCGGTATCTGGATCGAGCGAGGCGGTCGGCTCGTCGAGCAGCAACAGTTCAGGCTGGTTGATCAGCGCTTTCGCCAACGCGACGCGGGTCTTCTGCCCGGCGGAGAGCTTGCCGTTGGCGCGGTCGAGAAAATCCTTGAGATCGAAGTCGGAGGCGAGCTGTTCGATGCGCCCGGCGAGATCCTTCACCGCATAGAGCCGGCCAAAGATGGTGAGGTTCTGCCGCACCGTGAGCCGCATCGGCATGTCGACATAGGGGCTCTCGAAATTCATCCGGCCGAGCACCTCGGCGCTTTGCTCCGGCATCGCATGGCCGAGCACCTGGACGCGCCCCGAGGTCGGCAGTACCAGTCCCATGATCATGGCGATCGTCGTGGTCTTGCCGGCGCCGTTGCCGCCGAGCAGGCCGGTGATGCTGCCGCGCGCGATCCGGAACGACACATCGTCCACGGCACGGGTGGTCTTGTAGAGCTTTATGAGGTGCGCGACGTCGATCGCGGCGGAGCGCTCCGGCCCGGCCGCGGGAGACTGTGCTGGCACTGTCTCACTGTTGTCCATGACTGCCCGTTCATTGGGCCATCAGGGCTGCCAGCGCAAGGGTTTGCGCTGCCTGGGCGGCGGAGGGGCCTGCACGGTTCGAGACGCGCGGCTCTGCCGCGCTCCTCACCATGAGGGGTGAAGCTATCCTCTCATGGTGAGGAGCCGCGAAAGCGGCGTCTCGAACCACGAGGCCTCCGTGCCAAACCGAATGACCGCGCGAATTTGTGATCGTACGCCCGCGCGGCTAAACTCCAGAAATGACCGACGTCGCCGCCTCCGATTTCCGCCTGCCGCAACGCTATGTCCGTCTCGATACGATCCTCCGGCTGCGCTGGCTGGCGGCGCTCGGCCAGCTCACCGCGATCTTCATCGTGGCGCAGGGGCTGGAATTCGCCTTTCCCGCCATTGCCTGCGTCGCCATCGTCGGCATTTCGGCCCTGCTCAATCTCGCGCTGCAGACTGCCTTCAACCCGATGCAGCGGCTGGAACCGGTCTATGCGGCGGCGCTGCTCGCGCTCAACATCGTCGAATTGGCTGCACTACTGTTCCTGACCGGGGGATTGCAGAACCCGTTCTCGTTCCTGTTCCTCGGTCCGGTCCTGATCTCGGCGACAGTGCTGCCGATCCGGATGACGGTCGGGCTCGGCCTGCTCGCGGTCGCCTGCGCCTCGGCGCTCGTGTTCTTCCATCTACCGCTGCCGTGGGACAGCGAAGACCCGCTGGTGCTGCCGCCGATCTATCTGTTCGGGGTCTGGCTCTCGATCGTGCTCGCGATCGGCGTCACCAGCCTTTATGCGTTCCAGGCGACCGAGGAGGCGCGCAAGCTTTCCGATGCGCTGGCCGCGACCGAGCTGGTGCTGGCGCGCGAGCAGCATCTGACCCAGCTCGATGGCCTCGCCGCCGCCGCCGCGCATGAACTCGGCACGCCGCTGTCAACGATCTTCCTGATTTCGCGGGAGTTGGAAAAGACGGTCGACGGCAACGACCCATTGGCCTCCGATCTGAAGACACTGCGCGAGCAGGCGCAGCGGTGCCGCGACATCCTGGCCAAGATCACCCAGCTTTCCTCCTCCGGCGCGCCGTTCGACCGCATGCCGATCTCGACGCTGATCGAGGAGGCGGTTGCGCCGCACCGCGATTTCGACGTCGCGATCAAGGTGCGGCTAGCTGTCGCAGCCACGCGCGAGCCGGTCGGCACGCGGAACCCGGCCATCCTCTACGGCGTCGGCAACATCCTGGAAAATGCCGTCGATTTCGCCCGGACGACCGTGGAAGTGAACGCTTGGTGGAACGCCGATACGGTCGAAATCATCATTTCGGACGACGGCCCGGGCATCGCGCCCGACATGCTGAAACGGATCGGGGAACCCTATTTATCAAGGCGCCGCAGCGCCGATGAGGCTACCCGCGAACGGGCCGGCCTCGGCCTTGGCGTGTTCATCGCCCGCACGCTGCTGGAGCGGACCGGCGCCAAGGTTTCGTTCTCCAACCGGACCTTTCCCGATCACGGCGCCGTGGTGCAGATCGCCTGGCCGCGCGCCCGCTTCGAGGCCGAGGAAACTGCTGCCGGGCCAGCGGATTAGGCGAAAGCGAGCCGATCGACTTTGTGAGGCCTTGGCAGTGCAAAACTGCCGCGCCATATGCTCTATATTATGCGCTACATCCGCAACCCCGGGGGAACCCGACTTTGAACGCCATTGCCGAACTGAACGAACTCGCCGACCGCTCGCTGCTGATCGTCGAGGACGACAAGCCGTTTCTCGAGCGCCTGTCGCGTGCGATGGAAACCCGCGGTTTCGCGGTGACATCATGCGACACCGTGTCCGACGGACTGGCCCAGATCAACAAAGCCGCACCGGCATTCGCCGTGGTGGACCTGCGGCTCGGCGACGGCAACGGGCTGGACGTGGTGTCGGCGCTGAAGCGCAAGCGGCCCGACGCGCGCACCATCGTGCTGACCGGCTACGGCAACATCGCAACCGCCGTCACGGCGGTGAAGATGGGCGCGGTGGATTATCTCTCCAAGCCTGCGGATGCCGACGATGTCGTCGCGGCGCTGCTCGCCAGCGGCACCGAAAAATCCGAGCTGCCGTCAAATCCGATGTCGGCGGATCGCGTGCGCTGGGAACACATCCAACGCATCTACGAGATGTGCAACCGCAACGTCTCGGAGACGGCACGGCGGCTCAACATGCACCGCCGCACCCTGCAGCGCATTCTGGCCAAGCGCGCGCCGCGGTAATTTTTAATTTGTGACGGATCGCTCTTCTCGTCATGGCCGGGCTTGTCCCGGCCATCGACGTCTTTGCCGCCGCAGCATTGTAAGACGTGGATGCCCGGGACACGCCCGGGCATGACGACGAACTAAAACTCCGCGTGTCCCTGCGGGTCGACCAGGCGGTTGATCCGCTGTGCGGCAGCCATCGCAAAACGCACCGTGATGGATTTGCGCGTCGCCGCCGGCAGGCGATGCTCAGGGGCCTCGCAATGCAAATGGGCACCGTAGGCGTCGGCGATGATCAGGCCGGTGTCTTGCGGAAATATCTCGCAAGGCAGATCCTGCGTGAAAGCAAAGAACAGCCGGTCGCAATGCATCCGGTAGTCCTGCCATTTCTGGTCGGCGCGCAGATCTTCCACCGACGATTTGATCTCGACGATCCAGATTTCGCCCTTCTCATTCAGCGCCACCAGATCGGCTCGCCGGCCTGACGGCAGCGGCAGCTCGCTGATGCAGGAGAAGCCCAGCGATCGTAACAGCCGTCCGGTGCCGCGTGCGATCGCAAGCGCCGTCTCGGACTGTCGGCGGTCCAATGGCGGCACGAGACTGACGTGGCGGGCGGATGATTCCATGGTCGTGAACCCTATCCGATTTCACGACGACCACCCAGCAACGATGCCAAGTCCGGCATGAAGCCGGCCATAAATTTGTCTGCAACCCGCCCTTTTTGGACCTCAGCGCACCGTGAAGCCGGGGAAACCTGGTTTCGAGGGACAAAACACTGGAGGAGATTTAAACGATGCCACGCATCGCACCCCCCGCTTTTGCCCTCGCCCTCACCGCCCTGTCGCTGTTCCACCGGCTCGTCGCCAGCCCTCGCAAAGCCCGTCGTCGAAGTCGCCTTTGTGCTCGACACCACGGGCTCGATGGGCGGCCTTCTCGAAGGCGCCAAGCGCAAGATCTGGTCGATCGCGACCGCCATCGTCGATTCCAACGCCGACGCCGACATCCGCATGGGCCTCGTTGCCTATCGCGACGTCGGCGACGACTACGTCACGAAAAAGATCGAGCTCACCACCGATATTCAGGATCTCTACGCCAACCTTCTGCAACTGAAGGCCCGCGGCGGTGGCGACTGGCCCGAAAGCGTCAACGAGGCGCTCGACGTGGCCGTCAACAAGCTGCAATGGACCTCTGGCCGCGACACCAGGCGGATCGTGTTCCTGGTCGGCGACGCGCCGCCGCACATGGACTACGCCCAGGACACCAAATATCCGGTCACGCTGTCGGTCGCCAAGCAGAAGGACATCATCGTCAACGCCGTGCTGGCCGGCGACGCCCGCGATACCGAACGGGTGTGGCGCGACATCGCCCAGAACGGCAACGGCCGCTTCATCCCGATCCCGCAGGACGGCGGCCAGGTCGTCATCATCGAAACGCCTTACGACGAGGACATCATCATCCTGCAGCGGGAGATAAACGGCACCGTGATCCCTTACGGGCCGAAGCAATTGCAAAAGCGGACCGAGGGCAAGACCAAGCAATTGTCCGAGGTCGCCGCCGCCGCGCCCGCGCAGGCCTCGGAGATGGCGAGCTATCTCAACAAGCGCTCGAAGGCGACGTCGGAAGCCGTGACCGGCGACGGCGATCTCGTTGCCGACGTGACCGCCGGCCGCAAGAGCTTCTCCGCTATCAAGGACGAAGAGCTGCCCGACAATCTGCGCGCGTTGAAGCCCGAAGCGCGCATGGACGAGGTCAACAAGCAGATGGGCCAGCGCAAGGCGCTCAACGAAAAACTGTCGGCGCTGGTGGCCAAGCGCGACAAATACGTCGCCGACCAGCGCGCCAAGGCTCCGCCGAAAGCGTCATCATTCGATCGCGTGGTCGAGGATACGCTGAAGGCCCAGATCAAGCGGTAGGTTGTTGACGTAGCGAGCTCTCTCCACGAGTCGTCCTCGCGAACGCGGAGACCCATAGCCACCGAGCTGAATTGTTACGCCATGCTGAACGCTCCAGCTTCGTGCAACAACAAACTCCTGTGGTTATGGGTCCCGGCTCGCGCTTCGCTTCGCCGGGAGGACGGCAGAGTGGAACCTGCAGCCCCCTTTGCCGCTTATCATCCAGCCGCTGAGACAATTTGCAAGGCGGAGCGATGAGGGCTGCCTGCGCATGATCGATGACCTCTGGTACAAGAACGGCGTTATCTATTGCCTTTCGGTCGGCACCTACATGGACGCCAATGGCGACGGCGTCGGCGATTTCAAGGGCTTGCTGCGCCGGCTGGATTATCTGCACGGGCTCGGCATCACCGCCATCTGGCTGATGCCGTTTCAGCCGTCGCCCGGCAAGGACGACGGCTACGACATTTCGGACTATTACGGCGTCGATCCGCGCTACGGCACGCTCGGCGATTTCGTCGAATTCACCCACGGATGCAAGCAGCGTGGCATCCGCGTCATCATCGACCTCGTCGTCAACCACACGTCCGACCAGCATGCGTGGTTTCGTGAGGCGCGACGCTCCAAGGATTCGCCCTATCGCGACTGGTACGTCTGGTCCGACAAGAAGCCGGCCAACGCCCATTCCGGAATGGTGTTTCCCGGCGTGCAGAAATCGACATGGACGCGCGACAAGGAAGGTGGCGCCTGGTTCTTCCATCGCTTCTATGATTTCCAGCCCGACCTCAACACATCGAACCCGCTGGTGCAGGCCGAGATCCTCAAGATCATGGGGTTCTGGATCCAGCTTGGCGTATCCGGCTTCCGCATGGACGCGGTGCCGTTCGTGATCGCGACCAAGGGCGCCAAGGTTCGCAAATCTGTCGAGCAATACGACATGCTGCGCTCGTTCCGTGAATTCCTGCAGTGGCGGCAGGGTGACGCCATCATTCTGGCCGAAGCCAACGTGCTGCCGAAAACCGACATGGAATATTTCGGCAGCGACGGCGACCGCATGCACATGATGTTCAATTTCCACGTCAACCAGCATCTGTTCTACGCGCTGGCCTCGGCGGATTCCCGGCCGCTGGCCGAAGCCCTGGAGGCGACGAAGCCGCGCCCGGCCACTGCGCAATGGGGCCTGTTCCTGCGCAACCACGATGAGCTCGATCTCGGCCGGCTCACCAAGGCGCAGCGCGCGGCCGTGTTCAAATCGTTTGGCCCCGACAAGGACATGCAGCTCTATGATCGCGGTATCCGCCGCCGCCTCGCTCCGATGCTGGGCGGCGACCAGCGGCGGCTCGAACTGGCCTATAGCCTGATGTGCACGCTACCGGGGACGCCGGTGATACGCTATGGCGATGAACTCGGCATGGGCGATTGTCTCGATCTGCCCGAACGCAGCTGCGCCCGAACGCCGATGCAATGGTCAACCGAACCGCACGCCGGCTTTACCGAAGGCGACCGGCCGTGCGCGCCGGTGATCGACAAGGGCGCCTATAGCTACGAGCACGTCAACGCCGCAAAGCAACGCCGCGATCCCAACTCGATGCTGAACTGGACCGAACGAATTGTCCGGATGCGCAAGGAGGTGCCGGAGATCGGCTGGGGCGATTTCAAGGTCATTCCAACACGCGATCCCGCGGTACTCCTGATCCGCTACGACTGGCGCAACAACTCGGTGCTGTTCGCGCACAATCTCGACGATAAGCCGCGCGAAGTCAGCTTCTCGGTCGGGCTTCCCGGCGAAACCGGCAGGCTTCTGATCAACCTGCTGTCCGAGGATCACAGCCGCGCCGACAAGCGCGGCCGGCATACGCTGTTCCTCGAAGGCTATGGCTATCACTGGTATCGCGTCGGCGGTCTCGACTATCTGCTCAAGCGCAGCGATATCGATACCAAAACACCGCGCAAGGCCGATCATCCGACATGATCGGTGACGCCCAGGATGACGCCTTCATTCGCGCGCAGCTCGAGCGCGCCCTGCACCTTCTCGCCACACCGGTCGAGCAAGGTCGATAGCAGGATGGCGCGGCCAAGGCCGATCGAACTCGAGGCGATCGAGACCGGCGCGGCGCCGAGGTTGAGTGCGACTAGCAGCGCGCCGCCCTCGCATTCGCGGCGGTAGAGCAGAACATCGCCCTGCGCCGCGATGGGCCCATAGGTCCCCCTCACCAGTTGCGGAGTTTGTTTCCTGAGCGCAATCAGCGCCTTGTAGAGATTGAGAATCGAGCCGCGATCGGCTTCAAGGCAGGCGACGTTCTCCCTGAGATGATCGTCGGCCAGCGGCAGCCATGGTCTGGCCGAGGAGAATCCTGCGTATGCCGTGGCATCCCATTGCATGGGCGTGCGGCAGCCGTCGCGGCCGACGCCGATGCCAGGCACATTCTTTTCAAAAGGATCGCGCACCTGCCCAGGCGCGATCACGACCTGGCGCATCCCGATCTCGTCGCCGTAGTAGAGCGTGGGCGTGCCGCGCAAGGTCAGCAACAACATCGCCGCTACCCGGGCCTGGTCCGGTCCGACCCTGCTCGCCACCCGCGGACGATCGTGGTTGCCCAACACCCAGTTCGGCCACGCCCCTGCCGGCAACGCCGCCTCATATTCGGCGATGATCCGCTCGATCGAGCGCGCGCTCCACAGCGTCGACAGCAGCGCGAAATTGAACGGCATGTGCGCGCCACCGAGGTCGTTGCCGTAATAGGCAACGAGACGGCGTAGCGGAAGATAGATTTCCCCGATCAGGACACGGGCGTCGAACGCATCGGTGACGCGGCGCATTTCCGCCACCACCTCATGCACCTCGGGCTGGTCGGTGGAATACTGCGCCAGAATCCGCTCGTGCGGCGGCCGGCCGTTGAGGTAATGCGGATTGGGCGGATTGTCTCGAAAGTCGGCGTCCTTGATCAGGTGCCAGATCACGTCGACGCGAAAGCCGTCGACGCCCTTGACCAGCCAGAAGCGCATCACATCGTAGATCGCCTGGCGCACGGCGGGATTGCGCCAGTTCAGATCCGGCTGTGCGGCGAGAAACGCGTGGTAGTAATACTGCCCGGTCGCCTCATCGTACTGCCACGCGCTGCCGCCGAATTCCGACAGCCAGTTGTTCGGCGCGCCGCCATCCGCGGCCGGATCACGCCAGATGTACCAGTCGCGTTTCGGGTTATCGCGCGAACTGCGCGCCTCGACGAACCAGGGATGCTGATCGGAGGTATGATTGGGGACGAGGTCGAGAATGAGCTTGAGGCCATTCTCGTGCGCGACGCTCGCCAGCGCGTCGAAATCTTCCATGCTGCCGAACAGCGGGTCGATACCGGTGTAATCGGATATGTCGTAGCCGAAATCCGCCATCGGCGAGGGGAAGATCGGCGAGAGCCAGACCGCATCGATCCCGAGCGACTTCAGATAAGGAAGACGCGCGATGATCCCCTTGAGATCGCCGACCCCGTCGCCGTCGCTATCCCCAAACGAGCGCGGATAGACCTGATAAAAAATGCCATGCCGCCACCAATCCTGGTCGCTCTGGTCCATGTGGGAAATCGCCTTTGGACGTTTGAGCGGGGGCAACGCTAAAGGCCCGCGACAGGTTCAACCGGATTTGTGAGGCCGGCATGACCGTTTGCGCGGCAGTTCCGCCAGATAGCGAAGAGGTTTAGTTCTGCGAACTATCCCGAAATCAGGGGTGCCGGCCGATCGCGAGCTGATAGATCGTAATAATCACCTCGAACAGGATCAGCAGCACAATGATCACTTCGAGCCGCAGCGAGCGGCGGGTGTCGATGATATCGGTCAACACCTGCGCGCTCTCGGCGATCACGGCGAGCTTGCGGTTCAGCGACTCCGCGCGCTCCTTGAGCTCGTACTCGTCCTCCAACCGGGCATACAGCCGCTCCAGGTGCGGCTTGTCCCAGAGCACGTCGGGTTTTTCTTCTACTTCGACCGGCCCCGACACCCGGTGCCGCACCAACAGCGCATTGCCGATATTTTTCAGGATCGAACGACGGCTACCGCGCATACGCCCGCTCTGCGCCAGTTCCCGCGCGACCGGTTCGGTCGTGTCAAAGACGCTGGCCACCTCGCGTTCATGCCGCGCCAGAACGACGCTCTTCGCCAGCGCCTCGCTGATCAGGATCAGCCGGTCCGGCGACAGGCTTTGCAGGCAAATCGGACCGCCCGGGGGAATCTGATCCTCCCGTTCCGGGGCCAGCTCGATGATGGCGATTTCCTCGTCGCGCCGCGCAAATTTTCCCGTCATGCGGTGGTCCAGGCCGCGAAGGAATTCCTCCTCTTCCAGCGCATTCAGCCCGATCAGAATCACCACGCCATAACGGAAGAGAACCGCGACGCCATTTTCATTGACGCGAAACGCGAGCGGCGTCGTGGCCAGCACGTCACCGCGCTCGAGGCCCGACGTATTGAGGCGCTCGCTGACAAAAAACGCCCGGGCCGTCGTTCGGGTCCCGCCGATCGGCGATTTGGAGGCCTGGTTCATGGACTGCACGTCCCCGGCCGAAACCGCGATCTGACCGATGCGCTTTCCGGCTTTCGCCACTAGATATCCATCAGCGCAACCCTATCACGGACTGGAACTGACCACATATCGGTTCCCGCCCGTGTTGACCCCTTTTCAAGGTAGAATATGGTGCCTGCCATGGATGACAAAACCGAGACAGAGGCGAAAGCCGGCGCGATGATCGTGCCGGTGACGCTGTTCGAGCAGAACTGCACCATCATCTGGCACGAGCCTTCCAAGAAGGCCGTGGTGATCGACCCCGGCGGGGACGTTCCAAAGATTCTGGAGGCGATCAAGCAGACCGGCGTCACGGTCGAGAAGATCTGGCTCACCCACGGCCATATCGACCATGTCGGCGGCGCGGCCGATTTGCGCGACGCGCTGCAGGTGAAGATCGAGGGCCCGCATATCGCCGACAAATACCTGCTCGACAATGTCGTCTCGAGCGGCGAGCGCTTCGGCATGACCGGCGTGCGCAATTTCGGACCCGACCGCTGGCTCGACGAGGGCGATCAGGTCTCGATCGGCGATCTCACCTTCGACATCCTGCACTGCCCGGGCCATTCACCGGGAAGTGTGGTGTTCTTCAACACGGAATTGCGCTTCGCCCATGTCGGCGACGTACTGTTCAACGGCTCGGTCGGGCGCACGGATCTGCCGGGCGGCAGCCACGCCACGCTGATCAATTCGATCAAGGAAAAGCTATTACCGCTCGGTGACGATGTCGGCTTCATCTGCGGCCATGGCGCGGGCTCCAGCATCGGCCAGGAACGCCTGACCAATCCGTTCATCACCGGCGAGATGTAATCGCGACTGGAACGGGTAAGTGGCGGATCGAATCAGTCGTGGACGACAGCCGTCACTTCGATTTCTACGCGAGCCGGAGCCGGCGTTAGAGCGCCAACCTGTACAAGTGTGCTTGCTGGACGCGACTGGCCGAACGTCTCCTCATGCGCGCGGGCAACGTGGTGGATATCTGCCATATCGAGAATATAGACAACGGTTCGTACGACGTGACGTAGCTCCGCTCCAGCCTCACCAAGCGCCGCCGCGACCGTGGCGATTGCGGCCATCATCTGCTCGTAGGCATCGCCATCGAGGTGGGGACCGCGGGCCGTCGTTCCAGAGACGAAGACCTGGTCTCCGACGCGGACAGCGCGCGCATAGCCGTATACATCCTCGTAGGGATAGTCCGACGAAAAATTTGTTCTGATCACGGCCAATTCCTCCGCGGGGCGGCTTCAGTAGAGCACGCGCCTGAATGGATATCAGCCACCGGCTACTTCCACCTCGCCTCGGCCGTCGACGATTCACCGTCAAGACGGAAGTGCGGTTACGCTATTTCATCAGTCCCGCGGCCGTCAGCGCGCGGGTGATGACGGCGCCGACATCGATGCCGCGGCGCTTTGGGGCGCGCGGCGCTGGATTGTGTTGGCGAACCGGCCTGTGGGTCTTCGACCAGAGCGTGGCGGCGAGATCGGACGACTGCAGGGATTCGGTGGCAGCGGACGGAATGACCTTCGACGCCGGCACAGGCTTGGCCGCTTCGCTGGCCGGACTGACGCGATCGGTGAGGCCGAAGAAATCAGCGATGTGATAGGACGACGAGATCCCCGCTTCGATCAGGAATGCGCCTTCCGCCCCATAGCGCTCGTCATTGCCGGCCAGGCCCAGCGGCGTGCCATGGGCCATGTCGGTAATGGTGTAGGACTCGACGACGGTCTCGCCGTCGGCATTCCACCAGACCTCGCGCGGATGCCCATCGACATCCCCGATCGACATCGGCTCGCCCGGCAAACCGTGGACGTCGAGCCATTGCTTGACGATCTCATCGGCATTGGCCGGATTGACGGTGCGGTCGGCGCTGCCGTGCCATACCGACACTTTCGGCCACGGGCCCTTGTGCTTGGAGGCCTTGCGGACCAGATCGCCCAATTTGCCGGCGGGGCGCGACGTCGACTGCATCATGCCGCCGAGCGCTTCGCGGACATTGCTGGCGATGCCGTAAGGGAGACCGGCGATAATGGCGCCGCCCGCGAACACTTCCGGATAGGTCGCCAGCATCACCGACGTCATCGCGCCGCCGGCGGAGAGGCCGGTGATATAGATGCGGCGCGAATCGATTTTGTGATCGGCGACCATCCGCGCAACCATCTGCCGGATCGACGCGGCTTCGCCGCGGCCGCGCGCGACATCGCCCGGATTGAACCAGTTGAAACAGGTGTTGGCGTTGTTGGCGCCCTGCTGTTCGGGCATCAGCAACGCAAAGCCATAGCGTTTGGCGAGCGTCGACCAGCCGGTGCCGAAGTCATAAGCGGCCGCGGTCTGGCCGCAGCCGTGCAGGACGACGACCAGCGCCGGCGCGCGCGGCAGCGGGTCCGGCACATAGGCGAACATTTTGAGCGCGCCGGGATTGGTGCCAAACCCGCTGATTTCGACGAGCGGACTCTGCCCCGCCGGCGAACCGGTTCGGCCATAGATTCCCAAGCCATTGAACCCGTTCAGCTTCGGGAGATGGCGCAAGAATTCGACGTTCTTCGCGAGCGACAAGATGGCTCCTCGGGCGATTGTTCTTAGATCAACGTTACCCAAAACAGATAGTTGCTGCACTGCAAAATAAAAAGGCCGTGCACTGTCATTCCCCACAATCAAATTTTGGCAGTTGACGTTAATTTGTCATCCCGTGACGCGACGCATCCATGTCAGGAATGCGGCGCAGGCGATTATCGACAGCGCAAACAGCGCCAATGCGGCAAACAGCGCCAGCCGGCTCGACTGGCTTGATTCGATCGCGAAGTATACCGCGCCGATCGCCGCGACGCCCGCGGCATTCGCAACCTGTGCCGTCGTGCCGTAGATGCCGGAGGCTGCACCGGCGCTCACGGGCTTCACGGTCGAGAGCACGGCGCTCGATAATGGCGCCATGACGAGCCCCTGGCCGTAGCCGAAGATCGTCAAGACCAGGGCAAGAGCCATCGCGGACGGCGTATCGATCCATTCGATCGCCATCACCAGCGCCGCGAGGCCGGCAATCTGCACCGCGCAGCCCTCGACCAGCACCAGCGTACCGCGATGTTTGGCACGCACTCCACTATGACGCGAAGCAGCCACGAAGGTCAGCGCCAGCGGCAGGAAGACGAGCCCCGCCTGCAGCGGCGGAATCTGCAGCCCCTTCTGCATATAGATCGTCATCACCAGGTAGAACGACAGATTGGCAAAAAAGAAAAAGAACACGGCGAGAAGCCCGCGCATGAATGCCGCATCCGACAGCAGCGCGAGATCGATCAACGGCATGCCACCGCGGCGGGCGACCGCGCGTTCGAGCCGCAGGAACGCGGCGACAATGCCGACGCCTGCGGCCATCACCAGCCACGTCAAGGGCGACCAGTGCAGATCGTGGCCGAACAGCAGCGGACCGATCAGGCACAAGAGCCCTGCAAACAGCACGATCGCGCCCGGAATATCCAGCCGCGTGCCGGCCCGACGCTGAAAGCTCGGCATGATTTTCCAGGCCGCGGCGATGATGACGGCGCCGAAGGGCACATTGACGAAGAATACCGCACGCCAGCCGAGCCCCACCAGATCGAGCGTAACCAGAAGGCCGCCGAGCAGGAAGCCTGCCGCCCCGGCAAGGCCGAGCACGATGCCGTAGATGCCGAAGGCGCGGGCCCGCGAGGCATCCGCAAACAGCAAATGAAGGGTGGCAAGCACCTGCGGCACCATCAACGCCGCGGTCGCGCCCTGCGCCAGCCGTGCCGCGATCAGTTCGGGGCCGGATTGCGCCAGCCCGCACCACAGCGAGGTGACGGTGAAGCCCGCGACGCCTGACATGAACACGTTCCGCGCGCCGTAGATATCGCCGAGCCGCCCGCCGGTGACGACCAGTGTTGCGTAGGCAATCAGGTAGATCGCGATCACGGCCTCGATCTGCGCCGCGCTCGCGTGCAGCTCAGTGGCAATGGTCGGGATCGCGACGTTGACGATGAACGCGTCGACCCCGAACATAAATTGCGCCGCGACGACGGTCGCGAGCACCCACCAGCGGCGCGAGGTATCGACGGGGGCTGAAACGATCTGATGCATGGGAACGGGCCTTGTCCGCTGTCTCTTGCATCGGATGATCTCAGGATTTGGTCACGTCAGCGATTACCCCTGAGGTAAGCGATCCCCCCGCGTCAGCGCGGTTCCAGTGGCGATCGCCTTCCGCCGAAGGACTCACCCAGTCGAAGGCTCGAGCGATCCCGTCAGCGACGCGCGCTGCGACAGCTCGATCCAGTTGCCGTCGGGATCGCGCACCATCGAAATCCGTGCGGTGCTGCCGAGCGTCACCGGCGCACGCGCCTCGCGGCCGCCATGCGCCAGCACGTAAGCGTGCTCGCGGTCGACCTCAAACACCTGGAACGTGATGTAGCGCCAGCCCTTGCCGTCGAATGCGGCATCATCAGGCGCATCCGCCGCTTGCTCGACAATCAGCACCGTGTCGCCCGCAAGGAAGGTCATCGCGCCATCGGCCGGCTCGCCCTGCGGCAGGCCCAGCGCCTCGCTGTAGAAGCGGCGATGCGTCTCGACGTCGCGAACGCCAAGACGGATGCCGATACGTTCGATTCCGAACATGCCCTTCGGCACCAGGCGGACGCGGTTGCCATCCGGATCGGTCATCGGCTGTGGTGTCGCGATGCCGTCGCGCGCGATCAACAGCTCGCGATAGCCGGATGGCGGATTGTCGGGCAGCAGCTCATAGACCTGGTTGATCTTCAGGATCGAGCCGCAGAGATCGTGGCGGTGCTGCTTGTAGCCGCGCCGGATCGGCTGGGTGTGGTCGAACGGCAGGCCGATCTCGTTCTGCCAGAACTTAAGCGCCGCCGGCGCGTTGTTGGTGGCAAAGCCAATGTCGATACGGAGTTTGGCGAGTTTCATCTCGGCCTTCAACGGCAAGAGGGCAGCTAATTCCGGCCGACGGTAAGACAGGCAACTCCGCGCGACAACCATGCGCTGGCGGCGGGGTTGTCAGGATTGCCTTGCCCCTGCCCACCCCGTAGGTTTGATGCCGAGCAATTCCACAGAATAATAAATCCGGAGAGAAAACCCCATGGCGCGTCTCAAGTTCGGAGCCTTTCTCGCCCCGCATCACCCGATCGGCGAGAATCCTCTGCTCCAGTTCCGCCGCGACCTCGACTTCGTCGAGCAGATAGACACGCTCGGCTATGACGAGTTCTGGTGCGGCGAACACCATTCCTCGGGCTGGGAAATGATCGCCTCGCCGGAAATGTTTCTGGCAGCCGCCGGCGAACGCACCAAGCGCATCAAGCTCGGCACCGGCGTGGTTTCGCTGCCCTATCACCATCCCTACAACGTCGCGCAGCGCATGGTGCAGCTCGACTGGATGACCGGTGGCCGCGCGATTTTCGGCTCCGGTCCGGGTGCGCTGGCCTCTGACGCGCACACGCTCGGCATCGATCCGATGACGCAGCGCGACCGCCAGGACGAGGCGATCGCGATCATCCGCCGCCTGTTCAAGGGCGAGCGCGTCACCGCCAAAAGCGACTGGTTCACGATGAACGACGCCGCGCTGCAACTGTTGCCGCTGCAGGAGGACATGCCGTTCGTGGTGGCCTCGCAGATCTCGCCGTCGGGCATGACGCTCGCCGGCAAATACGGCATCGGCATCATCTCGCTCGGCTCGATGTCGACGCAGGGCCTGATGGCGCTGCCGACGCAATGGGGCTTTGCCGAGGACGCCGCCAAGAAGGCCGGCACCACCGTGAGCCGCTCCGACTGGCGCGTGCTGCTAAGCTGGCACATCGCCGAGACCCGCGAACAGGCGCAGCGCGAAGCGGGCCCGGGCCTGATGCGCTGGCACAATGAATATAACGTCCGCACGCTGCAGCGGCCAGGGCTGGAGCCGTTTACCTCACCGGAGGATGCGATCGAGAAAACCGCCGGCGGAGAGAACGCCGCGTCGACCATCGGCACGCCGGACGATCTGGTCAAGACCATCAAGAATTTGATGCAGGTCTCGGGCGGTGTCGGCACCATCATCGGCTTCGTGCACGACTGGGCCAACCCGGAAAATACCCGCCGCAGCTGGGACATGGTCGCGCGCTACGTCATCCCCGAGATCAACGGCTACGTCAGGGGACTGCGCGAGTCGCAAAAATTCCTGGTCGAGAACCGCGCGGTGTTCGAGCGCGCGGGTCAGGCCGTGATGGCGAAGATCATGGAGAACGAAAAGGCCGCCGCCGCGCTGGCCCAAACCGGACCCGGCCGGGTCGCGATCCCGACCATCAACGCGCCGGACCTGCAGAAGGAAGCGGCGAAGCGCAAGGCGTGATGGCTTCACGTACTCTCTCACCGTCATTGCGAGGAGCAAAGCGACGAAACAATCCATCTATCCCCGTGTGGAGAGATGGATTGGTTCGCTTCGCTCGCAATGACGGGGTTGGCGGTTTTGCAGAACGCTAACGGCAGAAGCGCTTATTTTCCGTAATATTCCCGCACAGTGTCCCACGCAACGTTCTGCAGGAACGTCGCGGTCGGCGCGTCGATCCCCGCGAGATAAGCGCTGCCGACCGGCGAGCGTCCGGTCAGCGCCGCAAACACCACACAGGTCGCCAGATAAGTTCCGGCAAGCGAGGGATGGCGTTTGTCGGGCGCATAAAGATTGAGTTCGGGTTGCTTGCCGATGGCTTTCGCAAAGGCAAGGCCTGCCGGGATCACCAGTGCGTTGTTGGCGTTGCCCGCGACCGTATAGGCCTCGACCAGTTGCGCCGTCATTTCGGGCTTGTCGGCGTAGGCCCATGACATGAAGAAAACCGGCTTTGCGCCCTTGGCGCGAACGATGTCGCTGTTCTTCTTGGCGTAGTCGGTGAATATGGATTTGAGTTTGGGATGGACCGGGCACTGGCTGCAATCCATCATGACGGCGACGTCGAACAATTTGTCGAGCTTGTTGAAGACGACGTTGTTGTTGTCGTCAAAAGAATAATTGCCGATGGCGTTGGGCCGGAAATAGCTTTCGACGTCATGCCAATCGAAGCCGGAGCCGCCGATCGTGACCATGGTGTTGCGATAGGCCAGCTTGTTGGCGGGGTCGGCGGCTTTTTCCATCAACGACAGATGTCCCGGCAGGCCATTGTTGTAGTAGAAGAAGCTGTTGCCGATGAAGATTCCGGCCTTCGGAAAATCTGGCCCCAAGGTGGTCACAACAGGCTTGGTCTGTGCCAGCGCCGCGGTTTGCGCTGCTGCGATACCGACCAACGTAACCAGCGCGACCACGATAAATCGAAACAAGCTTGTCATATTATGCCCCCCTGACTTGCCAAACCTGGCTTGATTTTCCGGTACCCTAGCACGCGCCGACGGCTTTGTGACGCTAATTGGGCCAGCCGCGCGTGGTGCTGGCAGGTGCCCGCCTTGCTGCGGCAAAACAAAGAGTTATTTACCTGAGCCGGCTAAACCCGAACTGCTCGCGGCCAACGTTTCAGGCCGCGACAAAGCCGCCGATACGATGGATAATATCCGCGAATTCGAGACGTGAACCGGAGCAATTGCCATGTCGGTGCAGAGTGTTGCTTCTCCCGCCTACAGCTTTACCCCGCCTCGGCGTAACTCGCTGACGCATATCCCGGGTGACGAGGGCTGGCCCTTGATCGGCAAGACGCTGGAAGTGCTCGCCGACCCCAAGGGGCAGGTCGAAAGGCAATCAAAAAAATATGGCCTGGTCTATCGCAGCCATCTGTTCGGCGAAACCAGTCTCGTCCTGCTCGGGCCCGAGGCCAACGAACTCGTGCTGTTCGACCAGGCCAAGCAGTTCTCCTCGACGCTCGGCTGGGGCCGCATTCTCGGGCTGTTGTTTCCGCGCGGGCTGATGCTGCTCGATTTCGAGGAGCATCGCGTGCATCGCCGCGCGCTGTCGGTGGCGTTCAAGTCCGGGCCGATGAAGTCCTATCTGGCCGACCTCGACACCGGCATCGCGGCGCGGGTCGCGCAATGGAAGGCACAGGCCGGACCGATGCTGTTCTATCCCGCGATGAAGCAGCTCACGCTCGATCTGGCGGCGACATCCTTTCTCGGCGCCGGCATTGGTCCCGAGGTCGACGAGATCACACGCGCCTTCGTCGACATGGTGGCGGCCTCCGTCGCCGTGATCCGAAAGCCGCTGCCCGGCACGCCGATGGCGCGCGGCGTCAAGGGACGCAAGCGCATCGTCGCTTATTTCTCCGAACAGATCCCGATTCGCCGCGCGAAAGGCGGCGGCGACGATCTGTTCTCGCAGCTTTGCCATGCAACCCATGAAGACGGCGCGCTGCTCTCGGCGCAGGACATCGTCGATCATATGAGTTTCCTGATGATGGCGGCGCACGACACGCTGACCTCTTCGCTGACGTCGTTCGTGGGCGAATTGGCCGCCCACCCGGAATGGCAGCAAAAGCTGCGCGACGAGGTCAAAGGCCTTGGCCTCGTCGCAGACGCCCCCACGACTTTCGACAATCTCGAGGCCATGCGGCTCACCGAAATGGCCTTCAAGGAAGCGCTGCGGCTAAAGCCACCGGTACCCTCGATGCCGCGCCGCTCCATCAAGGACTTCACCTTCAAGGGCTATGCGATCCCTGCCGGCACCATGGTCGGCATCAATCCGCTGTTCACGCACCACATGCCCGACATCTGGCCCGATCCTGAAAGATTCGATCCCATGCGCTTCGCCGACGACGCGCTGCGCAACCGCCACCGCTTCGCCTGGGTGCCGTATGGCGGCGGCGCGCATATGTGCCTCGGCCTGCACTTCGCCTACATGCAGGCGAAATGTTTTGCGCGGCATTTCCTGCAGAACCTCGAAGTGTCGCTGGAGCCCGGCTACAAACCGGACTGGCAGATGTGGCCGATCCCGAAACCGCGGGACGGTTTGCGCGTGGCGTTGAAGGCGGTGTGACGGCGGGCGTTGTGTGGGGCTAAACCCACATGGTGAGGAGGTCCAACAGGCTGTGGACCGGCGCCAGCCTACTTCACCAGCGTCGTGAGCTGCGCGCCCTCGTCGGCCACGAACACCGCGATCAATTCGGCGGGCTCGGTCATGCTGGCATTGGCCGAGACCAGATGCACGGCGCCGGGCGGCTCAAAGAACGACTGACCGACCCCAAACGTCTCGACCGGACCGCCCGCCAATTGCGAGCGGATCTCGCCCTTGGTGATATAGGCGGTGACGGAACCGGCATGCCGGTGCGCGGGCGTAAACCCGCCGGGGCCGTAGAACACGCGCACGATCGTCACGCGCTTGCCCGGCACGTTCGGCAATGCATGCGAGCCGATCGGCTCGACGACGTCCTGTGTCGAGCCCGTCGAGACACTGTTTGCGCACAGCGGCTCGATGATCGCCGAGATCGCATCCATGGTCGATGGCAGCGTTTTTCCGACGACGAAGGCACAGGCGAGGCCGGCGATGATGGCGAGGTAGAACGGACGGCCTTCCGATATCGGCGACAGGCGAAATATTGCAGACATTTGCGTCTCTCCCTGGGCGCTTTTCGCTATAAGCATCGTCATTCCGGGGCGATACGAAGTATCGAACCCGGAATGACAACCAATTACCCCGCACCCTGATCGAACGCCTTCTTCAGCCGAAGATGCCGATCGCAATCGCGCCGGGGCAAGTCGCATTGACGCAAATGTTGGTTGAACAGGCAATCGATACGGCCGAATTTCTCCACCGAAACGGCGATCAGTGCCTTCACCTGCGCTTCCACCGTGACGTTGGTCTGACGAAAGATGCAATTTGTGCCGAGCTTTTGGCCAGCGCCTCGCCCTCCGGCGCGCGGCGCCCGGCGATCACGGCTTTTGCGCCTTCGGCGACGAATGGTTCCGCGGTGTGCAATCCGATGCCGCGCGTTGCACCGGTGATCACCGCCACCTTGACGTCCAGCCGTCCCATATCGTCCCCTGTCGCGATCGGTTCCACCAATATTCCCGCCCCTCGCGGACAAGGCAAGCGCGCTTGTTCCACTGTGATCGCCAGCACAGAGTCGCTTTGCCGTCATCAGCGGCCCCGAAATCCCCTATTTTCGATATGCTCGGCCATATTTTGGATTCGCTGATCACGTGAAGTGACAATTCCAATGAAGAAATTGATCGACGAGTTCCGGCGCGGCTGGCAGGGAATTTCCCAGCCCTCGCTGCTTTTCAGCACGGGCTTCGCGGCCGGCTGCCTCGCTTTGTCGACAATCGCCCGATGGGGCATAGCCCAGATCCGTCCCGACGTATTCTTCACGCCCTATTTCCCGGCTGTGTTCCTGGCCGCCGCCGTCGGCGGCGCCCGGATCGGGATCGCGACGGCAATCGCGGGAGGCGCGCTCGGCGTCGTCGTCAATTTCAGCAGTGCCGTCGCCGATTCCGCGCGGTTTGCGCTGCTGGTGATGTTCTGGGGGGTTTGCGGGTTCGCCATCTGGGGCGTCGAGCATTACCGGACGATCGTCGCGCAGCAGCGGGAGAATTCGAAACGCCTGGTCAAGGAAGAGGAATACCGCAAGCTGTTGGTCGAGGAATTGCAGCACCGGCTCAAGAACAAGACGTCGACGATCCATGCCGTGCTGCACCAGGTCCTGCAGGACCAGCCGCAAATCTGGGGCAGCATCGATCGCCGCCTCCGCGCACTGTCCGCGACCGACGATTTGATCGCGCGGCTGGACGGCAGCGGCTGCGACATCAAGGATATGCTGCATTCCGAACTCGGGCCATACGGCCATGTCCGGTTCAATCTGAACGGCGATCCACTGTTCCTGCCGGCCAAGCTGGCGGTCAGCCTGGCGCTGATCTTTCACGAGCTGGCCACCAATGCGGGCAAGTACGGCGCGTTTTCTTCGGCGCGCGGACTGTTGCAGGTGTCGTGGTCGGTGTCGGACAGTCGCCTCAACGTCACCTGGGATGAAACGGAAGGTCCCGTGGTCGAAAACGTCGGACCGGCGGGCTTCGGCACCAAACTGTTGCAATCGGCGCTTCGCGCGTTCGACGGCAAGACCGAGATCCGCTTCCTCAAGACCGGCGTACATTGCACGATGCAATGCCGGGTGCCTGCGAATTAGAGCGTTTTCCCGCGAGGTCCCCGACGCAAAATCCGCCGCGTTGGCAAAACGGGTGAACCGATATTCACCTCGCAGGTGACCTTCTGCTTCGGCGTTGACATTCTGTTAATGACGATCAAGCCCAACGCCATTGAAAACCGCCGACTTCTACGGTTGTCCCGGTTTTTCGCAGTTCCACTTAACCAATACTACAAGGGACTTTGCCAAGCTCCGTGGCATGCATAGTCCCAACAAGCACGACTTTCAGGCGGCCGCGACGCAGGCCAGCGATGAAAGCATTTTTGAATCCGAATTGAACATCCTGCGGGATGTCTTCAGGTTACTTCCGGCCGGCGTGACGGTTCAGGATGAGCACGGCGAGTTCATGCTGATGAACGATGCCGCGACCGCCATCCTGGAGGCGGCGGCCGCAGCGCCGTCGGCTTCGCAACTGAACGATCGCCGTGAAACCTGCCTCGAATTGCTGCGTACCGGCCGACCGGCCGTGGTGGAAGAAGCCATTGCCGGCGGTTCGGCCAAACAGGTGTTTCTCACCTCGCATCGGCCGGTCCAGGTCTCGGGTCGCAATCTGCTGATCTCGAGCTCGACCGACATCTCCGAACAGAAGGCGTTCGAGGATCACTTGTTCCGCTCCGCCTATTACGACGAACTGACCGGCCTGCCGACGCGGCGCGTGATCGAGCATCGCGTCAACAGCCTCCTGAAGTACGACAACGGACAGGGCCGTTTCGCGCTGGCGTTTCTCGACATCGACAATTTCAAGCACATCAACGACTATTACGGACACGCGGTCGGCGATGCGCTGCTGGTGGAGATGGCCAAGCGGCTGGGGCTGGACCTGCGCGACTCCGACATCCTGTCGCGGATCAGCGGCGACGAGTTCGTGCTGCTGCTCAACCCGATCCAGAGCGACGCCGAGGTCGAAGAATTCATCGACTTCATCCTGCAGCGGCTGAAGGCGCCGTTCTTCATCGATCAATCCGAGATATTCGCCTCGACCTCGATCGGCGTCAGCCTCTATCCCGAGCACGGACGCAGCTACGACGTGCTGCGCCAGAACGCCGACATCGCAATGTACCGCGTCAAGAACGGCAGCAAGGGCGCCGCGGCGTTCTTCGATGCCAGCATGGAGCGCGAGGCGCTGGCGCGGATGAAGATCGAGCAGTCGCTGCGGCTGGCGATCCTGGAAAAGCGCTTTTGCTGCGCCTTCCAGCCCAAGGTCGATATCCGGACTAAGGAGATCACCGGCGTCGAGGCGCTGGTGCGCTTGCGCGACGACGAAGGGGTGATCCAGGCCCCCAGCACCTTCATCAACCTTGCCACCGAACTGGGCCTGATCGATGAACTGACCCATCTGGTGCTGGCGGAGATCGTCAAGTCGATCGACCTGATCAACGAGACCTTCGGCCCCGACACCACGATCAGCATGAACGTCGCGGCCAAGCAGGCCGGCAATCCGGAATTCATGCGGCCGTTCGCCGAGGCGATCGAGGCCACCGGATTTCCAACGCGATTCATGATCGAGGTGACGGAAGACGCCTTCGTTACCAAGACGCATTTCCAGGACGAAATCCTGCCGATCTTCCGCAAGCTCGGCGTCAAGATCTCGATCGACGATTTCGGCATCGGCTATTCGTCGCTGTCGGCGCTGGCCGACATTACCGCCGACGAAATCAAGATCGACCGCTCCTTCATCACCGACATCCATAAGCGTCCGCGCAGCCAGGGCATCCTGCGGGCGATCGAGTCCTTAAGCGAAGCGCTCGGCATGACCGTGATCGCCGAAGGGCTCGAAAGCTTCGAGGAACTGGCCTATCTGCAGGCCGCGACCAAGATCCGATACGCCCAGGGCTTTTACTTCTCGAGGCCGACTTTCCTGGAAGACCTCAAGCTGGCGACCCCGCGCGCCAGCGAGGCGCGCGCCAACCCGGCCAGCCGGCCGGCGCAGGAAAACCGTCCCGCCTATTCGCGTGCCGGCAGTTATCGCCGCTGACGGGTGGGGCGAGGCGCGCCGCGGACGAGCACTTCATCTGGATCGACCCAGCAGCAGAAGCAGTAGAATACCGCTTCGCCCCGCGATCACGCCCGAAGGACAGGCGATTAAGCCTTAGGTAACCGGATTTGCTAACGGCTTATGACATCCGCCCATCGTATGCATGTTCCCGGGAGAAGGGAGAATGCACGGTCTGTTTCGCCACCTGCACGGCATGAAGGCCCGAACCGCAGCCACCGGGCGGCACCTTGCCGCGACCATCCGGGGCCCGGTGCTGTGGCTGACGCTTTGCGGCGGCTTGCTGGTCACGGCGATTTTCGTCGGCACCATCATGATGGCCGGCGAATTCCGCGAGCGCGCACTTGTCAACAGCGAACGCGAGCTGGAGAACACCGTCCTCCTGCTTACCCGTCACTTCGACCAGCAATTCGAGGACTCCGACACGCTCGCCGACGACGTGATTTCCCGGCTGCAAATTTCCGGCATCGCTTCCGAGAGTGACTTCCGCAAACATGCCGCGAGCTCCGAAGCACACGAGATCCTGAGGTCCAAGGCGGGCGTCCTGTCCTATCTCGGCGACATCGCGATCTTCGATTCCAATGGCGACATGATCAATTGGTCGCGACCGCTGCCGCTACCACCCCTCAACATTTCCGAGCGGGCCTATTTCAAGAGCTTCAAATTCGATTCGCGATCGCCGTCCATTCTGGCCGAGTCGATTCGCAGCTATCTCACCGGCAATCTGAACTCCGTCATCGCCCATCGATTGCGAGGCGAGGACGGCGTCTTCCTCGGCGTGATGACCCGGCGCATCAACCCGGGCAACTACGAAAAATTCTTCGCCTCCGTAGCCCTCGGAACCGGCGCCGCGATCTCGATGTTTCATGCCGACGGCACCCTTCTGGCGCGCTATCCGAGGGTCGACGGACTGATCGGCCAGAATTTCGCGAAAGCGCCGCTGCTGCAGCGGGTCCGGGAGCGCGGCACCCGGCAGACGCTGCGCGTGCAAAGCCCGATCGACCGGACGAACAGGCTGGGATCCGCGGCGCCGCTCGGCCACTACTCGGGCGTCGTCGTCGCGACCAACACGGTTGCCGCCGCGCTCGCCGATTGGCGCGAACAAACCAGATTTCTGGTTTTGGCGGCAACGCTGGCGGCGGCGGTGATCGCCCTGATCCTGTTCCTGATTATCAGGCAGATCACCCGGCAGAACCGCGAGGCGCAGCAACGGCTGGAAGCGGAAAGGGGCCGGCTCGATACCGCGCTCAACAACATGATCCAGGGACTGGTGACGTTCGACGCCTCGGCGCGCCTCGTCACCTTCAACCGGCGCTATATCGACATGTACAATCTATCGACCGACGTGGTGAAGCCGGGCTGCCATTTCCGCGACCTGATGCAACACCGCAAGGACTGCGGATCGTTCGCCGGCGACGTCGACGAATTCTGTTCTACGATCATGCGAAACATCGCGCGCGGCCGGGTCGACCACAGCATCATGCTATGCCCGGATGGACGCTCCTTCATGGGAGTGAGCAAGCCCCTGGCGGACGGCGGCTGGGTCGCCACCATGGAAGACATCACCGAGCGGCGCAACCTCGAGCAGGAGCGCGACCGCAACTACGCCTTCCTGAGCCAGATCATCGATCACATCCCGTCGCAGATCACCGTGAAGGACGTGCACGACAAGCGCTATTTGCTGGTCAACCGCGTGGCGGAAGCCCAGTTCGGCATTTCGCGCGACCTGATCATCGGCAAGACGGCCTCTGACATCTTTCCAGAGGCCGCCGCCGCGCTCATCGCGGCCGACGAAGAGAAAACGCTGCAATGCCCCGACGGCCTGTTCAAGGACGAGCACGTATGGGAAACCCAAGGGATGGGCCCGCGCTACATCACCTCCAGGCGGCTCGGAATCCGCAATTCGGCGGGCCAGGCGCGTTATATCATCAACGTCGTCGACGACGTTACCGAGCGGCGGCTCGCCAACGAGAAGATCGCCCATCTGGCGCATTACGACGCGCTGACCGACCTGCCGAACCGGGTGCTGTTCCGCGAGCAGATCGAGCGTGAGCTTCGCAAGGCAGTTCACGGCCAGCAATTCGCGCTGCTCTATATCGACATCGACGAATTCAAGGGCATCAACGACTCGCTTGGACACCATGTCGGCGATGAACTTTTGCAGGCGGTCGCGGCCAGCCTCAAGGATTGCATCAAGCCGGGCGATCTGATCGCCCGCCTCGGCGGCGACGAATTTGCGGTGATCCAGACCGCGGTCAGCGGCCGCGCCGAGGTCGAGGAATTCGTGACCCGCATTTACGAGGCGATACGCCAGCCTTACCAGTGCCTCGGACATCATCTTTCGACCGACGCCAGTATCGGCATCGCGCTCGCGCCGGAGGACGGCACCGAACTCGACCAGTTGATCAAGCACGCCGACCTCGCAATGTACGCCGCCAAGGCCGAGGGACGCCGCGTCCATCGCTTCTTCGAGCCTGCCATGGATGCCCGTGCCCAGGCGCGGCTCACCATGGAGCAGGATCTGCGGCAGGCGCTGGCCGATGACGGCTTCGAAATCCACTATCAGCCGCTACTCGATCTCGCGAGCGGCGAGGTGACGGGCTGCGAGGCGCTGTTGCGCTGGCGCCATCCCGAACGCGGCATGGTCTCGCCGGCGGAATTCATCCCGATCGCCGAGGACACCGGCCTGATCAACGAACTCGGCGACTGGGTCATGCAGACCGCCTGCACCGAAGCGGCCGGCTGGCCGTCACGGGTCAGGCTCGCCGTCAACGTTTCTCCGATCCAGTTGAAGTCGCCGACGCTGCCGCTGCGGATCACCGGCGCGCTTGCCGCCTCCGGCCTGCCGCCCCACCGGCTCGAGATCGAAATCACCGAAGCGGTGCTGATCCATGACGACGAAAGCGCGCTGGCGATCCTGCACCAGCTTCGCGCGATCGGCGTGCGCATCGCGCTCGACGATTTCGGCACCGGTTTCTCCTCGCTGAGCTACCTGAAGCGGTTCCCGTTCGACAAGATCAAGATCGACCGCTGCTTCGTCAGCGACATCGAGATCGACGGCTCGGCCGCGATCGTGCAGGCGGTGGTGAACATCGCCGCAGCCCGCAACATGACGACGACCGCCGAAGGCGTCGAGACCGAGCAGCAGCGCGAGATACTGCGCCAGCTCGGCTGCACCCAGATGCAGGGCTACCTGTTCAGCGCGCCGAAGCCGGCGGCGGAGGCAAGGCGATTGCTGGGCGCGCGATTGGAAACGGCGACAGCCGTCGCCTGACGCCGTTCCAGCGCGCCGGTGTCGAGCATGGCTGATATCGCCGAACTGCCTCCCGCCTCCAGCGCCGCGATGGCCTCCTTGGCCCACAGGTAGGAAGCTTCAAAGATCTCGGTGTGGCGATCGAAATCCGTCACGTCGATCCCGACCGGAGACGGCGGCCGCATCACCGTATCGAACGGCCCGACCGGCAACGTATCGTAGCGCTGATGCGCCACGAGGCTCCGCCACAGCACGTTCACCGCGCTGGGTGCGGCGGGCAGGAGCTTCTTGCGGAACGGCGTCAGCATGGCCGCGATCAGCTCGAACCGTCCGGGCAGCGCCGCATAGTCGACGTCGAACATCTCGGCGGCCGGTTCGCCGAAATGCACAACGAGATTGGGGCCGCTCTTGAGCTGGTGCATCGACGTCAGCGGGACGTTGTCGATGAGACATCCATCGACCAGCATCGCGCCCTCCGGCGTGTAGAACGGCGGCAACAGCCCTGGGATCGCGCTCGATGCGCGCACCGCCTGCCAGAGCGGCCCCGACCGGATCAGTTCGAGATTGTGGGTCGAAAGATTGGTGGCGACGGCGGCGAAAGGCCGCCAGCAATCCTCGATCCGGCAGTCGGGGCCGTACTGATGGGCAAGCGCGCGATCGAACGCCTTGTGATCCAGCAGCGAATAGCGCGGCCAGGTCGGCCGCCGAAAGCTTCTGCTCCTGACGAAGATTTCGTGCGTGCCGCGCTCGAGATGCTCGGCTTCGAGATTTTTGGCAAAGCCGGCCACCATGGCGGAGCCGACGCTGGTGCCGACAAAGATATCGAACATCACGCCGCGTTCACGAAAGGCTTTGTAGATTCCGACATGGGCGGTCCCGAAACTGCCGCCGCCGGCGGCGACGAAGCCGACCGCCCGGCCGCACAGAAAACGGATCAGGCTGTCGATATCGATCTGGTCTTCAAGAGCGACATGGTGATGCATGAAGGCCGGCAGCCGGGCCAGCCATGCGGCCGTGCCGGAGACCTCGCCGCTGCGCTTGTCATGAATACGGACGAGGCGTCTAGCCGAGACGGAATGAACCTCGCAGGCGAACGCCTCGATATCCGTCAATGCCGCGGCGGGCGCGTCCCCGCGGCAGGCGAACACGACCATGTCGGCCTGGCGGACAGCCTTGCGCGCCCATGGCGAAGCGTCGCGGCCGCCGAGATAGACCACCAGCGGCGCCGTGTGTTCGAGCTTGTTGAGCCATTCGGTGACTTCGTGCGCATCGAGCGTGCGGCCGGGAAACATCGCGTCGAGACGGGCGGCGTCGACGATCTCGGCATGGGTCGCGGCGAGCCCCTCGCGCATCCGGCGATCGAATATGCTCGGCAGCGGCTCCATGCCGCCATCGATCAGCGCCACCGTTCGCGCCTTCGGCGAGGTGGGGAACGGTGCGATGCGCGCGGTCTCCTTGGCGAACCGCCGCGCCAGCGCCGCGAGCAGCGCCTCGACGATGGCGGGGGCCTCCTCGACCAGCTTCTGATAGGCCGGACGCGTCAATGCCAGCACGCTGGTGTCGCGAATGGCGATCACATCCGCTGTGCGCGCGACATCGGCGAAGAAGCCGATCTCGCCCACCAGTTCGCCGGCGCGAAGCTCGGCGATTGGCTCGAGATAGCCGGTCTTGCGCACCGCAAGCGCGCCATGCAGCACCAAGAAAAGCGAATCCGACGGCCCGCCTTGCGTGACCAACATCTGCCCGCGCACCAGATCCTGGCGGACCAAGGCGTTGAGAACCTTCAGCCGCTGTTCGGCACTGAGCGTTCGAAACAGCGCGAAGTCCTCCAAGGCGGAGCTCCACGCAAGTACCGAACTCGATCCACTCATTTGGCGGGACCCGGTTGAATTCGCGAGCCTCAAGCTTAGCGCCGGGCCCACACCACCGCGAGCGATATCAAGGCCGTGCGCGAGCGCACCGCAGCAAAACGCCCGGCGTCAAATGCACTGCAGCATGACCACTGCCCCGCCGCAGCTTACGCCGCCCACCGGCCGCGATTTTTCTCGGCCAGAATCGGCCGGATCAGCCTGCCGAAGCGCTCGGCCTCCTCGTCATGCAGATAGCCGGACAGGCAGAACGAATGGCAGCCGGCATCGATGAATTGCTGCAGCGTGTCGGCGCACTGGGCGGGATTGCCGACCACCGCGATGCCGGCGCCCGGACGCACCTTGGTGATGCCGGTCCACAGATGCGGCAGCAGGAGATTGCCATGCTCGCGGGCAAGCTGCTGCACGCGCAGGTTCGCTTCCGACTTGTTGTAAAGTGTCTGGATTTCCTGCTTCTGCCGCGCGGTGGCGTGGCGCACCAGGTGATCGGCGGCTTCCCAGGCGTCCGCTTCGTTTTCGCGGCAGATCACCTGCAGGCGCATGCCGAAGCCGATGTCGTCTTCGCGGCCATGCGCGCGCGCCATCTCCCTGATCTCGGCGATATTCGAAGCGATCTTTTCCGGCAGGTCGCCCCAGAACAGATGCACGTCGGAATGTTTGGCCGATAGTTCCCAGGCCTGACGCGAGCCGCCGCCGAGATAGAATTTTGGAAACGGCTGCTGGCGCGGGCGCGGCCTGATATGCGCGCCGGACAATTTGTGAAACTTTCCTTCGAAGTTTAGCGGTCCGCGCGTCGTCCACAGCGCTTTGAGGATCGAGACTTCCTCCTCCATCAGCGCGTAGCGTTCTTCCTTCGCGTAGCGCACGCCCTCGCCTTCGACCTCGCTTTCGTTCTGGCCCGCGATCAGATTGATGCAGATGCGGCCGCCCGACATCTGGTCGAAGGTGGAGATCATCTTCGCCAGCAGCACCGGGTTGATGTAGCCGGGCCGGGCCGCAATCAGCGGCTTGATCGACGACGAACGCGCCGCCATGAACGCGCCGCTGATCCACGCTTCCCAGCACACCGAACCGACCGGAATCAGGAGATACTCAAAACCGGCCGCTTCTGCCGCCTGCACCACCCGGTCGCACAGTTCGGGCGAGCCCGGAACCTCCGCGTCCACCAGGCCATAGGCCGTGGTGTCGCCATGCGTGGGCAGATACCAGCCGAATTCGAGCGGACGCATGCACGTTTCTCCTTGTCGACATTTGTTGCCTGATCGTGCGGCAGACGAGTTTAGCGCTCGCGAAGCCCGGGGCAATCGAGTTCCGGTTGCAGAGCGGTTTTTGATTTCAATCGCGCCCCCGGCAAGATAGAATTCTCAACCATGTCACCGGTCTCGCTGCTGCTCAATATCATCTGGATCGTTCTCGGCGGCGCATGGATGGCGTTCGGCTGGCTGATTGCCGCCGTCGTCATGGCGATCACGATCATCGGGATTCCCTGGGCGCGGGCCGCGTTCAACATCGCAGCCTACACCTTGTTCCCGTTCGGCTTCACGGCGGTCTCCCGCGACGCCTATAGCGGACAGGAGGATATCGGCACCGGGCCGCTCGGAGTGATCGGCAACATCATCTGGCTGGTGCTGGCGGGATGGTGGCTGGCGCTCGGGCATGTCATCACGGCCGTGGTGCTGGCCGTGACCATTATCGGGATTCCCTTTGCCTGGGCGCATCTGAAGCTTGCCGGAATCGCGCTATGGCCGATCGGCAAGGTCATCGTTCCCACGGCTTGAGTTCGGATCGGGTCTCGGTCTATCCCGAGGCTGCCGTTTCCGCCGGCTTCAGCCGCTCGAACTCGGCATCGCTGATCTCGGTCTGGGCCACCAGCACGCTGCAGCGCAGGCGCTTGACCAGATAGCTGCCGATCGAGCCGAACCACCGCGCCAGCGTCCCCTGCGGGCGGTGGCCCACGACGACGAGATGCGCGCCAATTTCTTCGGCAACCTCGGCAATTTTCTGCCCGGCATCGCCGACCTCGAGCCGCGCGGTCGGCGAAAATCCCAGCGCTTTCAACCGCTCGGTGCCCTCGTTCAGGATGGCCTTGTAGTCCTCGGTCTGCAGCTCGATCGGGATCGTGAGGCCGGCCTCAGGCGTCATGATCGAGGAAACCTCGACGACGGCGAGTAAAAAGACCTCGGAACGGCAGAGTTGTGCGAGCTTTGCGCCCTCCCGCAACGCGCGCCGTCCCTCGACCGAACCGTCATAGGCGAGAAGAACCTTCTTATACATCGGACGTCCCCATCCATGGTCTAGAAGATCAACGCGTGAAGACTAGCACCAATTCGCCGGAGCCGATCAGAATTTTGACGGAGGACGAGGCCGCCCGCCCTCCCACCTTGGTCTATCCACCGCCTGCTGCTGCGCGCGGCCGCGATCGAATGAGCCCGATGGGGAACAGGCAACCCCTGCCACAATTGCGTGCCGCGCCAGGCGAATAGCTACGCATGCGTGCGCTAGGGACAGATATAACCGGCGCCGCTGGGGTTTTTGAAACAGCCAACCGATTCCGGCAGCAGGTGCCGGGGCAGCCACAGCACGATTTCGGGAAAAAAGATGCAGAACGCGATCGCGGCGAGGAACACGATGTAGATGGGGAACGACGCCAGCATGGCCTTTCCGAAGCGCACTCCGACAAATTTCGAAGCCATCAGCAGCGCAAGCCCGTAAGGCGGCGTGATCAGCCCGAACGCCAGCGTCACGATGATCACGACGCCCATGTGCACCGGATTGATATCGGCGGTCTTGGTCAGATCGTCGATGATGGGCATGAAAATGATGATCGCGGGTATGGCATCGATGAAGTCGCCGACCACGACGAACAGGGCAACCAGCAACAGCATGATCAGGAAGGGATCGCCGCCGGCCGCCGACGAAATCCAGCCTGATACCACCGCCGGGCCGCGCAGATAGGCCAGCATCCAGCCGAACACCGATGCCGCGCCGATGGTGATGAGCGGGATCGAATAGAGCAGCCCGGTCATCGCCATGTCGCGCGGCAAGTGCCGGTAATGCCGGCGATTGAGCAACGGGATCGCCACGAACACGATATAGGCCACGGCAATGATGCCGGCCTCGGTCGGCGTGAACTGGCCGGTCAGGATGCCGCCCATGATGATGAACGGGATCATCAGCGGCACGGCCGCCGCTTTCGTGGCGGTCGCGACCGCGCCAAACGTGGCGCGCTCGCGCTTGATACCGAGCGGGCCGAAGAAGAAGCTATAGGTCATCAGCCCGATGCCCACGAACACGCCGGGCACCACGCCGCCGAGAAACAACCCGCCGATCGACACGTTGCCGGTCGCGCCATACACCACGGCCATGATGCTGGGCGGGATGAGATTGGCCATCGTCGAGGCCGAGGCGATCAGCGCGGCCGTGAAGGCGAGGTCGTAGCCTTCCCGCTTCATTTCCGGTGCAAGCGTTCGCGACAGGATGGCGACATCGGCGGCGGACGAGCCGGAGATACCCGCGAAGAACATGCTGAAGATCGTCACCACCTGCGCCAGACCGCCGCGCAAGTGTCCGACCAGCGTTTGCGACAACTTGATCATGCGGACGGTGACGTTCGCCGACGTCATGAGATCGCCGACCAGAAGGAAGAACGGCACCGCGAGCAGGGCTTCGGTGTCCATTCCGTTGAACAGCTGCGCCATCATCGAGGCGAGGCTGACCGGCGTGAACGCCGTAACCACGAGCACGGCCGCGATCAGGGCAAAGGCCACCGGCACGCCCATATAGCCGAAGAACAGGAAGAGAAATCCCATCAGGAAGATGAGCGCGCCATTGGTCGTCACAGCGCTTTCCTCTTCTCGTCGGTGTGCAACGTGCCGGCAAAGCCGTTCTTCCAGCCGTTGACCATCTGCTCGATCGTGAAAATGGCGACCAGCAGGCCGGACAGCGGAATCGCCGCGTACAAGCTCGACAGCGGCGTCATCGACGGCATGCGCAGGCTCTTGAAGCCATCCAGGAAGTTCAAGTAGCCGAAATAGACCATGCAGAAGGCGACGCCAAGCACCACCAGGCGGTTGAACATCTCGAAGAACAGCCGCGTATTGCCGGTCAGCGATTCCGCCAGCACGGCGAGATAGAGGTGATCATTGCGCCGCGTCGCCGCGCCGACGCCGATGAAGATGCCATAGATGAAGAATGTCATCGTCGCCTCCTGGAGCCAGAGCCAGGGGTGGCCGATGGTGCGGGTGACGACGTCGCACATCACCAGGACGGAGAACCCGGTGATGGCGATACCGCAGAGAATCATCAGAACCTGTTCGAGCCAGTCGAGCGCGCGCCACTTCAGATAGCGCTGCTCCTCCAGCACGAGGCTATTGAATCCGGGCATGATCGATTCTCGAATCCGCGATGAAGAAACAGCGCGGCGGGAAGCCACCGCTCCCCGCCGCGCGAGCCCGCGACTTATTGAACGTTGCGCACCATGCCGAGGACCTTGACGGCGTTCGGCCCGAGATCGGACGCCAGCTTGTCCTGGATCGGCTTGCTGATGGCCATGAAGCCGCTCTTGTCGACGCTCTTGACGACCTTGACGCCGATCTTCTCGAGCTTTGCCTGCGCCTCGTGTTCAAGCTTGAAGGCTGCCGTCGGCTCGTTGCGACTGACCTCGTCGGCGGCCGCCTGCACCCATTTTTTCTGCTCGTCGCTCAAACTGCTCCATACCTTGTCGCTGACGAACAGCGCGGCATTGTTTGCTTCGTGCTCGGTGAGCGAGAGCACCGGAGCGGGTTCATAGTGCTTGTTGACGAGATAGTTGTTGATGCCGTTCTCGGCCATGTCGACGACGCCGGTCTGCAGCGAGGTGTAGACCTCGCCGAACGGCATGTGCACGACCTGGGCGCCGTAAGCCGGGAATGTGGTGTCTTCCGTCACGGTTGCCTGCACCCGCATCTTGATACCCTTGAGGTCGGCAACTTTCTCGACCGGCTTCTTGCCATACATGTGCCGCAGGCCCTGCGATCCCAACCCGAGCATATGCGCGCCCTTCATCTTGGCGGCGTACAGCTCCTTCATCGCCGCGATCACCGCGGGGTCGCCAAGCACCTTGATGGCGTGCGCTTCGTCGCGGAAGATGTAATGAATCGAAAATACGCCCGACTCCGGCTGTGCGGTCGAGGCGTTGGCGGTCGACAGCATCACGAAGTCGATATCGCCGGTCTGAACCTTTTGCAGGGTCTGCGCCTCGGTACCGAGCTGGGCGCCGGGATATTGATTGATCGAGAGCGTGCCCTTGCTCAGTTCGGTCAGCTTCTTGTTGAACATCTCGGCGCCGATGCCGTAGCCGCTGTTCTTGGGCTGGTCGTAGGCGAACGAGAATTCGCGCTTTTGGGCCGACGCCGCCGACGACACCATGGCAATGGCGACGCCCAGCAGAATGCCGCGCGCGAACGGCAGATACCGTGAAACGGACATTGAACTCCTCCCCTGCTTCGCCGCTTTTGCGGACTGATTGCCGCCATCACCCCATAGGGCCCGGCGTCCGCCCCATTATGACCGAAGCCGGCGTGTTAACAAGATAGTATTTTAGATTGTATACTATCGTGGCGAATGGCAGATTGGCGGCATGGCGACCGCCAAACCCTCGAAAAAGCTGCCTTCTCGCCGCGACGCTGCGACAGCCACCGGCATTCCCTCCGCGGCCGAGGCGCAGCGCGAACCGATCGCGCATTTGATCGCCAGGAAGCTCGAGGAAGACGTCGTGCTGGGAAGACGCCATCCGCGCGAGCGGTTGGTCGAGCAGGATCTCTGCGCGGCCTTCGACACCCATCGCGGCGACATCCGGCTGGCGCTGTTCGAACTGGAAAAGCGCGGCATCGTCGAGCGCATCCCGAACCGCGGTGCGATCGTGCGCGATCTCAGGCCGCGTGAAGTGAGCGAGATCTATGGTGTGCGCGAGGAACTCGAGGTGATGGCGGTACGGATTCTGCCGTTTCCGGTCGCGAGCGCCGACATTGTCAGGCTGGAAGCCGTACAGCGCGAACACGGCAGGGCGGTCGACGCCGGCGACCTCCTGGCGGTGTTCCACAGCAACGTGCAATTCCACCGCGCGCTGTTCGGGCTATGCGGCAATGGCTGCCTGATCGAGACCATCGAGAATCTGGCGCAAAAGGTCTCCGGTATCCGCTCCTACGCCTACGCCAACCCGGGCGCGCTGAACGACGCCCGCCAGGACCATATGGCGATGATCGAGGCCCTGCGGCATTCGCGCCGCGACGAACTGATCATGCTGACGCGGCGTCACCTCAAGCCGGCGGAGCAGGCCTATATCCGCGCCTACCGGCAGCGCTTCGGCGACGGCAACGCAGGCGCCTGACACGCCCCAAAACGATTGCCGCAGGGCCGTTGCCCCTGCCCGGCCAATCGGCTAAATGAACCCCGAAGCACCCGTAGCTCAGCTGGATAGAGCGTTGCCCTCCGAAGGCAAAGGTCACACGTTCGAATTGTGTCGGGTGCGCCACACCTACCGTCTATGTCATCGACAGTGCCCCGCGCGATCACGCTGCGTCCGGCGCGTCCCCCACCTCGCCAGTTGCGTTTGAGGCGCCCGCGATCCTTATCCTGCCCTGGTGTCCGGTCGATTCCTCAACTTCTTTATTCAATTCACCCAAGAGCTCGTAGACAAGCGTTTCTGCAGCCATTCCTTTCGCGACCACCCTGTCGACGAACCGGCACCGAAAACGATTCCCGACGCGGGCATGCACGCCGTCGCTGATGAGTATTTGAGTGTTATATTGCTTATTGAGGCCTTCCAGCCGCGCGGCTAGGTTCACGACGTTTCCAAGCGCCGTATAGTTCATGCGTTCGGACGAACCCAGATTGCCGACCACTGCTTCACCTGCGTGAATGCCAAAACGCGTATAAAACCGCGGCAATCCCTCCTCTTCGAATTGGCGATTGATTATCTCATTGGCGTCCTTGGCCTGCAATGCGGCGCGACAAGCGCGCTCGCAATGATCGGGCTGCGGGTTAGGTGCATTCCAGAATGCCATTACGGCATCGCCGATGAATTTATCGACCGTGCCGCCATGGGATATGATGACGTCCGTCAGCGCTGTAAAATAACGGGACGTCTGCTGCATCAGCGCGTCGGGATCCGCATTTTCCGCGATCGTGGTGAACCCTTGCACATCGGTGAATAGGACGGTGATCTCCTGTCGTGCTCCGCCAAGCTCCGTCGAAATCGAGTTATCTAGCACGCCGCGCACGATCTCGCGCGGCGCAAGCCGGGAAAACGACCAGATCGCGCGTTGTGATTTATGGATCGTCTGGCCTAGCCTGTCCACTTCCCCAATAAACGAAGCAATCGCTCGCTCTGGCGGCGGCGCCATGGTTTGCAAGCGATCAGCCTCCGCAGTAATGGCTCCGATCGTCTTCGACATGCGCGTACCGAAAATCCAAGCCGCCGGAATGAATAAAAGACAGGTCAGCAGCGCTAATACCCTTGACCTTCGATTGAGATCTCTTATGCCGACGGCGAATTCGTCTGCCGGCGCAACGAGAAGAACATTGGCGGTTACGGTTGGACCGAGTGCAATGCTCTCGAGACGAGCAAAATACTCCCTCCCATCCTTCCAGTGCAGCTTGCGTCGATAGGGACTGGTCTTGTCCCACTCCGCGATGATCTTTCCCTCGATTGTACCCTCAAGGTCATGTGTACTGGGAAGCTTGGGATCCGTGGTACCAGCGGTTGCCCGATCGAACATCGCCCCATAGTTCGGATGGACGATCAGGTTATTTTCGGAATCGAAAAGGATCAGATAGCCGCTCTTGCCAAGTTTCATGAGGGGTGTGGATCTGCTGTAACTGTCGAGCTTGAGATCAAGCCCGACGGCGCCAGGCACGGTGCCATTAACCGGTGCGCTGAACGTAATCAGAGGGACGCGCAGGTTGAACGAAAGATACGGAGCGGAAGTCACCAAATGTCCGGCCTTCCGCGCGTCGATATACCAGCCGCGTTGACGCGCATCGTAGCCTCGTGGCGGGATATCGATCTGCCCGATTCGGTTGCTATCCTTGTCCCGGAAGTCGCGATGGGTCGGCAATTCCTTGCCATCGACCCACCGGGTCACCGTGACGGCAAATGCCGCATCGGGCGGACCGCCCACCCGATCGCGCTGGCTCTTGTCGAGATCCCCCAGCCGCTCCACCTGCAACCAGTGGCCATTGTCGTAGCCCACATAAATGCTGTCCAACGCCGGCCATTGAACGAGATTGCCCTTGATCAGATTGGCGACGGGACTGCCATCGTCCGGATCGGACGTCTCCACGATGGACGGACTGAAAGCCAGGGCTCTGGTCATTCGCGAGATCATCTCAACCTGAAGCTGTAACGTCGAAGTCGTGTTGCGGCTGGCCGCATCCATTGTGGATGTCGCAGCGTCCTCGACGGCGAGATCAAGCGACCTGACTTGCACGATGATCAACAGCGCGGCCAGGAGGCCGATCATCAGCATAACGCACGCGGTGAGGGTGAGTTGGAAACTCATGCATCGAGCCGCTGCTTGGGTGGTCCTACCTCTCGAAGATCGAGTTTGGGGTTTCGCAATTTGAACCACATCGTCGCGTCTCTCTCTTCCGATGCCAGTTTGCCATCGAACGGGCCCCCACTTCGCGGTCGGATCACCACGACCAACGACGATTGGGCGATGCTTCCCAAAGACTGGCTTCGATCATCCGTCGGAGCCAGGTGCCCTGCGCGGCAAGGTGATACAGAGTTTTGTCCCCTTACCGGGCGCGCTTGCGTTCCAGGACGGAAGCGAACGTCAGGCTGGTGCCGACGGGACTATTCATCTCGTGGGCAACGCCTGCCACCAGGCGTCCCAGCGCAGCGAGCGTTTCCGATTCGATTAGTGACGCCTGGTTTCCTGCAAATGATGCACCGCCTGGAACGGCTGCCTATGTTTCCACTCCGGATGTTTGCCGGATAGCGCCTTCACCCGATCCAATGCAAATGCGAGTTGGACATACATCGGCTGCTCGCACCAGAGCGTGCCGTCGTTGTCAAACGTGGCAATGCGATCTGAAATGGGGACGAAATCCGGCGAACCTTCGCGGTGTCACCGCAGAGACAAAATCCAGGATCGACTTCTTCGCTCGACCGTCGTTCCACGACGGAAGAGGATCGCCCTGTGCCAGCGCGAAAGAACTGGCCGATGGCATGGTCGCGGCCGAAACAAGCAAGCCCATCAGGATCGAGCGCCGGTCAACTCTGATTCCCGTCATGCGTCCTCCGCCCCTTCCGCGTCCATATCTGAGAAACGGCCCCGATCATTCGGGACCGTCCTATGCACGTGGTTTAGTTGCCCGAGGGCAGGCCGATGTGGAAGCCGTCCTTGGCAAGTTGATCCCTGAAGAAACTGAACCGCTGATATTGCGTGAGAGTGATCGGCCCGGAATAGCCTTCGCTCTGAAGCTTCCTCGGGGGATATTTCACGTAGGTCTGCATCAGTTCCTTCGTCGCTGCATTGATCGTAACAAGGGTCCAAGTGTGCTCCGTGTAGTTGTTCATGAAAATGTCATACCGTTCCTGCGGGTCCTGCCAGAGGTCAAAGACCTGGGGAACGGTCGCCACGTATGATTCCGCTCCCTTCCAGCCGAGGTTGCTGTCCACGGCGAGACCGCCCGTTTTGGTGCCGTCATCGCCGCGCAGGTTGAACACGGCCTTGTAATTGCCGACGCGGGCCGCCCCGGGCGTCAGTTCGTTCTCCGTGAAGTAGAACCAGTTCTTGCGCTCCGATTTTCCGGTTCCAAACAGGACTGGCGACATGTCGTAACTGTCGAAGATGATGGGCTTACCCTCGCGGTCGTTCTCAGGTAGCTTGACGCCACCGAGCTTGGCAAAGGTCGCCATGTAATCGAGCCCGCCGACAATGTCGGCATTCTTCGTGCCTGCCTTAATGCCCGGGCCCCATGCGATCGAGGGGACGCGATTGCCACCTTCTCGCACTGTGCCTTTGGTGCCGCGGAAGGGCGTGTATCCCGCATCCGGATAGACGTCCTGCCAGGCGCCGTTGTCCGTCGTCCAGAACACATAGGTGTTCTTGTCGAGGCCGAGCGCGCGCACCTTGTCCATGATCCTGCCGATCCGCGTATCATTCTCCACTACGGAATCCGCATATTTGGATTTTGACAGCGACTTCCCCTGAAAATCAGGAGCCGGCATGTTGGGCTGATGCACTTTCATGAAGTTGACGTTCATGAAGAAGGGCTGCGTCGATCCCCTGTTGCGGTCCAGGTATTCGAGCGACGCCTTCTCGACATAGTCGTCGAAGAACGGAATGCCGACCACACCCTTATCCGGCGTGTTGACGTACTGCCCGTTGATCTTGAAATCTTCCTTCGCCTGCTGGCCGGCATTGCCGGACATCGCCCCCTTGGTCACTCGCGTGAACATTGCCCTCAGCTCGGGATCCATGTCCGGGAACCATGTCGGGTCGGCGTACGTGTAGGCATTGAGATGATACAGGCCAGCGTATTTCATCTCGTCATAGCCCTGCGCGTTCGGCAACGCGTAGTCGGCTTCGCCGAGATGCCATTTACCTGCGAAGAACGTCTTGTAGCCGCCCGTCTTCAAGACCGAAGCGAGCGTCCATTCCGCCGCTGGAAGGCCGCCGCCCTGGCCCTGGAATGCCACGGTGGTCATGCCGCTGCGGTTCGGAATGCGGCCCGTCTGCATGGCCGCGCGGCCGGGCGTGCAGCTCGGCTGAGCGTAGAAAGACAGGAACTGCATGCCCTCGGCCGCCAGCCTGTCGATATTAGGCGTCGGCATGCCACGATTCTCGCCGCCGAGATAACAGCCCGCGTCGCCGTAGCCAAAATCGTCAGACACGATGAAGATGATATTCGGCTTGCCTGCGCCCGACGCGGGCGCCGGCTGCGGTGACTGCTGCGCTTGCGCCGTCTGAACGGGCGCCATCGCTGATAAGGCGGAAACTGCGGCAATCGAGGTGGACGCGAGCAACAGATTACGGCGATTAAGCGTGTCCGTTGTGGTTTTCTCAGTCATGTTTCTCTCCGTGGGCGGGTTACGCAGCGAAATCCGAGATGGCTGGTCGATGTGTCGACGGGCTCGGCATGACGCGCGGCCGGTCGATAGCGTCGGCAATAGTTTGGTGCGCAGAGGTGGGAGCCGCCCTTGATGACTTTGCGCGGTATCGGACTGAGAGGCTGCAACGGGTCGTAGCTGTCATGTTCGGATCCGCCGCGCGGGTTTTTGGGGATGCAGCATGCCTTCGTCGCGTCGGCCCGGTGCTTCGGAGCGAACCAGTCGCTGGTCCACTCCCAGACATTGCCGATCATGTCGTAAACGCCGTAACTGTTGGGCGGATAGGACGTCACGGGCGAGGTACGCTGAAAGCCGTCTTCGCAACGATTCTCAAACGGGAACTGGCCTTGCCAGGTGTTGGCACGATGCACCCCGCCCGGAGCGAGCTCGTCGCCCCAGGCATATTCAGCGCCATCCAGGCCGCCGCGCGCGGCAAACTCCCACTCCGCTTCCGTCGGCAGATCCTTGCCGGCCCATCGGGCGTAGGCGGCCGCGTCAGCGTAGGTGATATGCACGACCGGATGATCGTCGAGCGACTTAATGTTGCTTTTCGGGCCATAAGGATGTCGCCAATTCGCTCCCTTGAGCAGGGTCCACCATTGGCTGTAGTCGCGGAGATCGACGGGGTGATCTGGAGGGGTGAAGACGAGCGAGCCGGCGAAGATCAAATGCGGCAGCGCTTCGGGATAGTTCGCCGGATCCGGCGGCACCTCGGCGAACGTCACATGACCGGTGGCTCGCACGAATTCCTTGAACTGCCGGTTCGTCACCGGGGTTCGATCGATCCAGAAGCCGTCGACGCCCGCCGTGTGACATGGAGCTTCTTCGGGATAGTGCCGATCCGATCCCATGCGAAATGTACCGCCGGGAATGAACATGCTGTCTGACGCGAGGCTTTCGTCCACGTTCGCGATCAATTTCTGGCCCATATTCACGAACTTTGCCTCCAGTTACTTGTTCTGGCGATCTCATGTGCCTGGGCTTCAAGGACAATTCAGATAGGACAGGATTTCCTCTTCGAGTTCGGCGAGCATGTTTTCGTAGTCTTCGAGTATTTGCTGCCCAACGTGATCTCCCTGCCGCACGGCTTGTAGCCAGTGATCTCGAGCCCTTCTCGCTTCCTCGTAGTCTGAGCAAATTGCCCTGAAAGACGCGTCTCGAGCGAAGCAGCGGCGGATATCGAGTTCACGGTGCGGAAACCGGTCTACGATGAATTGGATTTCCTCCATCGGATTGGTTAGTTAGATATGTCAGTTGGGTTGTCGCTTTCGCATCGACGATCAATCCAGCGGTCCTCCGACAAAGAACGCCGCACCATGGGACCGTCAAGGTACGAACATGTTCGTACCTTGGCCTGGCGGGCACCCTTGGGAGCCCGCTCGCGGCACCCCTTCTGCGAAATATTGGTGGGATCGAGCTATTCGACGGGAACCCTGAACCCGGAATGCTGCGTTATGTCGCGCAGCCGTGAGTTGCATACGCGGGTGTGGTCAGTATCGTGCAAAAGGCAGTTTATGCGGAACGGTATAAAGTGTGACGCGCCTAGTATCCAGCTTACCGGCTGGAGGGGATGGTCCTCCAGACGAAATCCGTCTCGATACCAGACGGATATCTTCAGAAGCTGTGCGGTCGCAACTTGAGCGGATCTGCTCCAATCCGAGCTTCCAGGCCAGCGAGAAACGGCGGGCCTTCCTCCGCTTCATCGTCGAAGAGACGTTGTCCGGACGCGAGGAGAGCCTGAAAGGTTATACAATTGCCTTGGCTGTATTCGGACGCGAGGACTCTTTCGATCCTCAGGCCGATCCAGTGGTTCGCCTCGAAGCCAGACGGCTGCGGCGCGACCTCGATAGCTATTATGTCGATTCCGGCCAAAGCGATCCGGTACGCATCTCAATTCCCAAGGGTTCGTACATTCCCAATTTCGAGTGTCATGCGCCAACCAGTATCGCAAGTGACGGAAAGCTGTCCCGGCCTGAGGAGGTTTTGCCAGAGCAGATTGCCCAAAGTTCGAGCGGGGGCAAAGCGACCGCCTATAAAGCAGCATTCGCTGCGATAGCTCTCGTCGGCTTGACGGTCGGCTCGACACTATGGATGTGGTCCGATCGGGCAACTCGCTCGCCTCTTCCTGCCGACCGAGAGCCGGCCGTCGTGGTAGCGCCGTTTGAGACCGCGACACCCGGGGAAAACGCCAGGTATCTCGCCCTCGGGATGGGGCACGAGCTGGTAAGCAACCTATTCCGATTTTCTGGATTCCGGCTGTACGTGCTGCCGAAGGGATCAAGCCAAGGCTTGAATTTGGCCTCGATGCGGGTCGCCCACAATCTGGGCACGGCGTATATCGTCAATGGAAGCATACAGACGGACAACGACGACGTGCGTGTGACGACCTCCGTCACTAACGCCATGAGCGGTGAAGTCGTCTGGACCAAGACATACGACCGACCATACGATCCTCGATACCTTATAAAGACGCAAAGAGTCCTGGCAAACGAGATAGCTGCAATCATTGGCCAGCCGTATGGCGTCGTCGCGACCGACGTGAGCGACCGTTCGTCGGCTCCTGACGTTTCAAGCATGGATAGCTACATTTGCGTGCTTCGGGGTTATGGCTACCGTCGCACCTTTCTCCAAGCGGAGCTCAGCCCGGCCATGCGGTGCCTCGAACAGACCGTTCAGCGGGATCCAGAATATAGCGATGCCTGGGCAATGCTTGGATGGATCCGCCTCGATGCGGGCCGGCTGGGGTTCAGCGGTAACGACCGACAGAAGGAATACGAGAAAGCTCTTAAGGCTATCTCCAAAGCGATCAAGCTCGAGCCGAGCAACCCGCTTGCGCTTAAGGCTCTCGCCGCTGCTTACCACTTTACGGGTCGGTACGAAGAGAGCGTGAAGCTGACGCGTCAACTGGTGGATCTCAATCCAAATGATCCAGAGATTCTGGCTCAACTCGGATGGCGGTTGTCTGTGCGAGGCAATTTTTCGGAAGGAGTCCCGATCCTCGAACGCGCGATTGATCGAACGCTAAACCCTCCAGGCTGGTATTTTCATTTCATCGCGCTCGATCTGTATTTGAAGGGCGACTACGAACAATCTCGCAAGATTGCCGAACGCGCAGCGCTCACCGATTTAGGTTTTAGCCAGTTGGTCCTCGCAGTTTCGAATGCCGAGCTTGGCGATCGTGCGGCTACCCAAGTGGCACTCGAGAAATTGGCACGATATGAACCCCTGTCTCACGATACCGAAGGTTTTCTGCGTCGTCAGGGTATGGCGGAGGAAACAGTGGCAATGCTCGTGGCAGGCCTGGAGAAAGCGCGTGCCTTCGCCTCGCAGTGAGGCGGTCGCGGCGTGCTTGCGAACTAGTCATCTGGAACGCAAGTTCGTCCTGATGACTCGAATCTCCTTAGAGGAGAGCACTTGTGACGAATGCAGGTGTTAGAGGCCGGCCAATCGAGCCGTCGGCCGTGGCGCGCACCCAAGCCGTTGGGGTAATCTTGAAATTAGCCGGCTGATCTCGTCCCAGCCGCCACAATTCTTAATGAACGCTGGACACGTCCCTTTCCGGCGCCCGCCCGTCAGCTCACGCTGCGCAGCTTGCGGCGTGGATCGGGGCGTTGCCGGAAGCCGCGTAACAGAAAGCCTCATAGTAGGCTTCCAGCTCGGCAACGGCGCGATGCTCCCATTCCTTGGCTTGCGCCAGCAGGGAGCCGCTATGAAGCGGCCGGAAGGCCGCGGTTTGGCGATACAACGACGCGATGGTGCGGTATCGGCGAACGTTTTCCATGATGGCCATGCCGTTCATGTTCGGATCTCCCCTTTCTTTCCCGAGCGCGAATTTGCGGCACAACGATTTTCGATTAGTTAGCGGGAGTGGAAGAGAGATCGTGTGGTTTCCGAACCGTTGACGGCGACCGCTCGACGGACGGTTGCGCTACGGTACGGTCTGCTCGGAGTTCGCAAGTCGTTACGCTTCACTCATCCTGACGAATCGTCTCCGGCGGCTTTGACGAATTCCCGTCCGAACAGACGACGTCGTTTGACAAGAAGAAAGACGCGCTGCTCCCATCGAGCGTCCATGTAGGCAGCAGTGCGCGGACACAATAGGCCAGCCCGATCCCGAGAAACGATGCGCACAACATCGTGGCCGCGAATGGCCAGGCCACGCGTCTTCTTTGCGGTGGCGGCTGCAGACTGGCCGCGGTGATGGTTGACATTTGGTTTGAGCTGGACACTGGTCAGGACCCTGGCTGGAGATTTTCGCTGGAGAATGATGAGTTCGAGACCGGCCATCGCCGATCGCGGGCCCGGCATTGGTCGTCCGACGCGTGACGCCGACCGCAGGGCTCCGCCGCAGCTCACGGACATCGCGATCTGTCGAGAGCCTGTCCGATGCTCGAGGGCGGGGAGCCCTTCCCGGACAGAGCACGCGCAGCCGCGCCCTAATGGTGCTTGTGCTGCATGACGCCACTGACGGCGGCGCCGGGATTTTCCTCGACGTTGTAGACGATCTCGACAGGCCCGGCCTTCTCGAACACCAGCGTGCCCTTGATCTTCTGGCCAAGCTGGAATGGCTCCTTGAGGCCGAGCAACAGCATGCGATACGAGCCGGGCTTGAGCTCTACGGTCTTGCCGGGCTTGATCTCGATGCCGTTCGCGAGCGGGCGCGTCTTCGTCATGCCGTCGACATCGACCACCTCGTGCACCTCGATCTGGCCCGCCGCGGGCGAAGCGCCGCCGATCAGGCGATCGGCCGTCTTTCCCTTGTTGGTGATGGTAAGATAGCCGCCCGCAATGTTGGCGTCCTTCGGGGTCGGGCGCGACCAGGGGTGACCGATGTCAAGGGCGCCGACCTTGAACTCATGCGCGCCGGCCCCGGTCGTAATGAGCACAGCGACTGCGACAAAAATGGCCGCGGTGACAAACACAAAGATGTCTCTGACGATGGTTGTCATAACTGTCCTACTCCGATACGCGCGCTGGACGGTTAAGGCGTAGAGAAACAATCAGACGCGATTACGGCCGGTGCTCGCCGTGATTGCGGCTACTGCCGGACCTGATTACGGCCACCGCATCGTCACGCGACGCGAAGAAAATCGGACACGCAACCAGGCGACCGGGCCACACCTCCTTCACCATTTGCTCAACACGCGACGGCCATACGGATGCCGCGCCCGCGATGATGTCTTCGCTTTTCCGCTTCCCTTCCGTCGCCAGCAAGCCGCGCTTCTCGCACGATCCAGTCAATGTCGCGCCCGATTGCAATGGCTAATCGTCCGACAGTGAGTAAAGGGGGCGTATGTGTGTGCGTATCGTGCAAGGCCGGCTGCCGGCGTCTTTTCATCCATCATGTTTTTCCTCGGAGCTCCTGCAGAAGCGCATCATCCCGGCGGCGGCGGCAATACCGGTAGTGGCGGCCCCATCAACACCATCTCGGCTGACACGCTTTCCGAAGGACTGATCGCCGCATCGATCCGCTACGAATTCATCCGCCTGGGCCAGCTCAGCGACGCCGACCTGATCGCCGCCGCGAACAAGGGCACGCACGCGCATTCGATCGGCTCGATCGACGCCGTCTCGCTTTCAGTCGCCTACGGCATCACCAATGACTTCACCGTCGGCGTTCGCGCCGCCGGCGTCCGCCGCTCGGATATCCGCGAACCCGCGGAAGAGATGCTGAGCGGCGGCCATATGGGCATGATGAGTTCGAACGACATGAGCGGCCTGATGAGCCCCGACGGCATCAACCGGCGCGGTAACTCGGCAGGCTTCGGCGACGTGACGATGCTCGGGCAATACCGCTTCCACAACAACGCGCAGACCGGAACGTCGGCCGCCGTGCTGTTTGGCTTCAAGGCGCCGACCGGCAGCACCAGCCAGCGCGACGCCACCGGTCAACTGTTCGAGGCCGAATTTCAGCCGGGTTCAGGCTCGTGGGACGGCCTGTTCGGCGCCGCCTTCACCAAGCGCACCGGCCGCTGGTCGTTCGACGTGAGCGGCCTCTATTATCTGATCACCAATGGCACGCAGAACACCAATCTCGGCGACCGCTTCCTGTTCGGTACCGCGGTGTCGTACCGCCTGGTCGGCGCCACCGGCTCGTCGAAAGAGATGGAGTTGCACGAGTACTGCATGCAGCCCCGCAACCAGCTGCAGGAGCATTGTCTTTATCACGCCAATCACGACCACAGCGACATGATGAAGACGCCGTACACGCTCGACCTCGTTCTCGAGCTCAATGGCGAATGGCACGACAAACAGCGGATCGCCGGCATTCCGGATCCCAATTCGGGCGGCACCACGGTCTATCTCTCTCCCGGAGTGCGCGTGGGCTTCGATCGCTTCTCTGGCTTCGTCTCCGTCGGCGTGCCGATCATCAACCAGCACAACGGCATTCAGTCCAAGCCGGATTTTCGCGTGCTCACGGGGATCGGCGCGCGGCTGAATTAGACGCGGAAGTCGGCGGCCACTTGTTTGTTGGTCATGGCCGGGCCTGTCCCGGCCATCCACGTTGTTTCCGTTGCAAAGCCCACTTTAAGCCGCAGGGACGTGGATGCCCGGCACAAGGCCGGGCATGACGAGCTGGACGCAAAATGCCCGTTACGCCGCGCGGATGTTGCCGAGGAATTTGCCGGTTTCAGTCTCGAGCTGCTCGGATTGCGAGGTGAGCTGGGCTGCTGCATTCAAGACGAGAGTCGCGGCAGCGTCGACCTTGCTCGACGCCTCGCGAACGCCCGTGATGTTCTGCATCACCTCCTGGGCGCCTTGTGCCGCCTGCTGCACGCTGCGGGCAATCTCGTTGGTCGCAGCGCCCTGCTCTTCGACAGCGGCCGCGATGGAGCCGGTAATTTCGTTCATCTGCCCGATCGTGGTGCCGATCTCGCGGATGGCGTTGACCGTCGAGCCGGTCGCATCGCGAATTTCCTGGATCTGGCTGGTAATTTCGTCGGTAGCCTTGGCGGTTTGCGACGACAGCGCCTTGACCTCGTTGGCGACGACGGCAAAACCCCTGCCGGCTTCGCCGGCCCGGGCGGCCTCGATGGTGGCGTTCAGGGCCAACAGGTTGGTCTGCCCCGCGATGGTCTGGATCAGCGCCATGACCTCGCCGATCTTTTGCGAAGCTTCGACCAGCCGCCCGACCATCGCCTCGGTTCGGTTGGCCTGCCCGACCGCGTTCTGGGCAATTGACGAAGACTGGGTGACCTGCCGCGCGATCTCCTGGATCGAGGACGACAGCTCCTCCGCCGAAGCCGCAACGGTCTGAACGTTCGACGCGGTCTGCTCGGCCGCGGCTGCGACCTTGGCGCTCTGATCCGTCGTCCCCACCGCGATCGTGGACATCGACGAAGCCGAATCCTGCAGTTCGTCGGCCGCGGTGGCGGTGCCCCGGATCACCCCGCCGATGCTGCGCTCGAAGTCGTCGGCGATTCGGGACAGAACCGTCCGCCGCTCTTCGGCGGAACGCGTCTTCATCGCTTCCTGCTCGGTGCGGAGCTGCGTCGTTTCGACCAAATGATCCTTGAAGACCTGCAGGCTTCGCGAAATCCGGCCGATTTCGTTGGTCTGGTCGACGAATGGAATGTCGACCGCAAGATTGCCCTTGGCCAGTTCGTCCATGGCCGAGCAGGTTCTATTGAGGGGGCCGACCAGGCCACGGCCAAGCCAGAACGCCGCGAATGCCGCGATGGCGAGCCCGGCCAAGCCGGCGATACCGGCCCAGATCATCCGCCGGAAGACGACGGCGTCGATATCGTCGACATAGGCGCCTGCCTGAAGCGCCAGCATCTTGTCGCCCGCGCCAAAGGCCCCGACATAGGAGACCTTGCGAAGTTCGGCGCCTCCGGCCGACCGGGGTGCCAGATATTCGACAAAGCCGCCGCCGGCGCGCGCGGTCCGCACGATGTCCTGAATCAACAGCTTGCCGCTCTTGTCCTTGAACTCCCAGCGGTTGACGTTGATGTATTTGGGATTGGCATGCACATAGGTGACGCCGGCGTCGGCGCTTCCCGTGCCGTAAACGCCGATATAGTCCGAATATTCGCCCCAGCGCATGGCGCTGATCGAGGCAAAAGCCATCTGGCGCGCTCTATCCGGCTCGATCCTGCCGGCCTTGGCCTCCCCCTCATAATGGGCGAGAATCTTTGTCGCGGCCTCGACGAGATCGCGGACCGTGGTGCGCCGCTCGTCGAGCGTCGCATCGCGCAACACCAGGATCTGCAAGGCGGAGACGGCAAAGAGCACGATCGTCAGCGTCGCAATGATCATCGCAAAGCGCTGGTAGACGGTAAGGTTACGCATGCCGTTCGCCTTCTGTTGGTTGAAGACTGGTACCAACACAACGTTAACCGATTGTTATCGGCGGGTTGCGCAGATGGCCCGCGACGTCCGACCGCGAGAATCGGCGCTTGAAATGACCGCGCTGCGGCGACACAATGGCGCGCCTATCCTTCCAACATGACGCGCCGATGATCGCCGCACCGTGCGGACGGCTTGCCGCGGTAAGAGTGATCCATAATGGCTGAAGCCGACCTCGACGTTGTCATCCGGCAAATCGCAAAAGCGCAGAGCAAGACCCTGATGGCCGCCGTCAAGAAACGGCGGGACCAGATCATGACCCGCGCGGCCAAGGCCAAGGACAAGGAGACCCGGGATCAATTCCGGCTGATCGCCAGGAGCACGATGGAGCTCGGCACGGCGGCGGCCAAGCGGCTGCAAAATTCGGCGGAAAACACCGCCGACAGCTACGCCCGGGCGATCAGGAACGCGGCCGAGGAAGCCGCGGCGGCAAAGGCGGCGAAAAAGCCTGCCAAGAAGAAAGACGCCTGAAGCGGCCGCCCGCGCTCAGGCTGCCCTATGGGCACGGTAAATGCCGCGCTCGAATAGACGATAGACATTAAGCGCGCGCCGGTCGGCGAATGGCAATATTTGCATCATGATCACCCCCGCGATACGCGACGCCGGATCGATCCAATAATAGGTATTGTAAAGCCCGGCCCATGTCAGGCTGCCTGCCCTGCGTCCGTCCCGCACAGGATCGATATTGATCATATCGCCAAGCCCCCACCGCAGCCGGACTCCCGGGAAGAAATCGACGTTCTCAGACAATGCCGGATTTGTTGTCTTGAGAATTCCCGCGTCGAGGTTGCCGATCTGATTGGTGGACATCAGCGCGACCGTCTGCGGCCGCAGCATGCTCTTCCCGGCAAGCGCCCCGCCACTCAACAACGCCTGGAGCAGAGTCAGATAATCCGGCGCTGTGGAATAGATGCCGCCGCCACCAGAAATCACTTTCGGGGCGGTTCGTCTCACCAACGGCTGCGGCACAAGCGTGCCATCTGCCTTGCGCAGATGCAGACTTGCCTGGCGTGCGCGCTGCTTCTCCGTGACCGAGAAGACGGTGTCGTTCATCCCGAGCGGACCCAGGATGTGATCGCGGAAATAACGATCCAGACGTTGCCCGCTGACAATTTCAACGAGCCGACCGACCCGGTCGAGGCTGCCTCCATAGGCCCATTTGGTGTCCGGATCGAACATCAGGGGCGTGCGGGGTAGCGCCGGATCGTTGCGAGCTACCTTGTTGTAGCGAACGACATTCGCGTCCCAAAGCTGATAGCTAAACCCGGATGTATGCGTCAGCAGATGACGTAGCGTGATGGGCTTTCGCGCGGCACGCAGTTGCGGGACCCCGTGCGCATCGAAACCATCGAGAACCTGAGGCGACCCAAGCGTCGGATCAATTCTCGCCGCCGGTTCGTCCAGCTTGAGTTTGCCCCGCTCGACGAGCTGCAGGGCTGCGACGGATGTCAGCAATTTGGTCATTGACGCGATACTGAAGACCGTATCGGCCGACATCCTGGCAGCCGTGCCCATGCTTCTCGCGCCAAATGCGCCCTGGTAGACTACCGACTGCTCCGTTGCGGCCATGGCGACAACGCCTGGCACGTCTGCCGCATCGACCCGAGCCTGCAAAACGGCGTCGATTTCCTCGCGACGAGACGGCGTGCGCAGCGGAGCTGCAAGGCCGGAAATGGCTGCACCGGGGATCAGGCCTGCCGCCGCGACGGCCGCCGTTCGCAACAACGTATCGCGCCGACTGAACCGCACTGTCATCGCGCTCCCCTCGCCCTGGAACCTAAGTGGTGAGCATTCCCTTCAATTTCAGTACCGCGCTGTCGGGTGTCGTCAGCACCGGCCGCCCGGTTACCTCGGCGACCCGCTCTGCCGCAGGCGCCATGCTGTATTGCGCCAGCGCGATCAGATCGCAATCGCGTAAATCTATTGAAGATTCGACGACCAGGCGGTCATGGGTCGCGCGGTCCCCGCGATCGAGCGCGGCCAGCGCGCCTTCCGCCAGTTTCGGCACCAGCTCGATCGACGACGGGAACTCCTGCGGCATCGAGGCGAGCGTCGGTGGAAACGTCGACAGCAGCCCGACCTTGCGGCCCCGCGCGACCGCCTGCTCGATCATCGCCTCGTTCGGCTTGAGCACCGGCATCGGCGCCTGCGCGCGGGCGACCGCTTCGATGCAGGGGCCGAACGCCGAACAGGTGAACAGGATCGCGTCCGATCCAGTGCCGGCCGCGTAGCGTCCGAGCCGGAGGAAGCGCTCGGTCATGGCGTGGGTGAGCCCCCCGTCGCGCGCCAGATCGGCCGACAGGCTGTCGTCGAGCAGGTTCATCAGTCGGGCGTCCGGCCAAAGCCTCGCAAAGGAGGCCTCGATCGGCACAATCGAATGTTTCAGGGCGTGGATCAGGGTGATGCGCATGCGCATCAGTCTGGCCGCGGCACGGCTGGTGTCAACCCGACGTGCCGCAGCGTGATTCTCATTTGAACGGCAGCGCGTACATCAGGCCGCCCTTGGCCCAGGTCGCGTTCAGGCCGCGATCGAGCTTCAGCGGGCTGGCTTTGCCGACATTGCGCTCAAAGATCTCACCGTAATTGCCGCCCGCCTTGATCGCCTGCAGCATCCACTTGTTGTCGAGGCCGAGCCGCGATCCGAGATCGCCAGACGTTCCGAGCAGCCGCTGGACGGCCGGAATGCTGCTGGACTTTGCCATCTCGTCCGCATTGCCAGCCGTGACGCCGAGTTCTTCCGCCTCGATCAGACCGTAATGCAGCCAGGCGATGATGTCGGTCCACACCTCGTCGCCGTTGCGGGTGAACGGCCCGAGCGGCTCCTTGCTGATGGTCTGGGGCAGCACGACATAGTCGGCCGGGTTCGAGGCCGCCGTCGTGACGGCACCGGCCAGGGCGGAAGCGTCCTGGGTCATGGCATCGCAGCGCCCGCCGAAGAAGGTCTGGTACATGGTGTCGGTGCGATCGAACACCAGCGGCTTCCATTCGATCCCGTTGGCGCGGCCGTAATCGCCGAGCGTGACCTCGTGGGTGGTGCCCTGCGCGACGCAGACGGTGGCGCCGTTGAGGCCCTTGATATCCTTCACGCCGGCGTCGGCCCTCACGACAAAGCCCTGGCCGTCGTAGAAATTGACCGGGCCCTGCCGCAGCCCGAGCGTCGTACCGCGCAGATAAGTCTGGGTCGAGTTGCGATAGAGCACGTCGATTTCGCCCGATTGCAGGGCGGTGAAGCGGTTCTGCGCCGTCAGCGCGACGTATCGCACCTTTGTGGCGTCGCCGAGCACGCCGGCCGCCAAAGCGCGGCAATAGTCGACGTCGAGCCCCTTGTAGTTGCCTTGCGAGTCCGGCGTCGAGAAGCCGGCAAAGCCGGCGCTGACGCCGCACACCAGCGTGCCGCGCTGCTTGACCGTATCCAGCGTAGCAGCCGCCTGCGCCGTCAGGCACGACACGGCGAGCAAGCCTGTAGCGATGACAATCCTCTTCATACTGCTCCTCCTGCTAATGACCCACACTCTTCAAGGCAAAGTCGACCGCCTGCCCCAAGCGGTCGACGATCATGTCGATATCCTCAGATGTCGCGATATAGGGCGGGGCGAGCAGGACGTGATCGCCGCTGCGACCGTCCATGCATCCGCCCGCAGGATAGCAGCCAAGGCCGCCTTCGAAGGCGATAGCCTTGATGCGCTGGTTCAATTTCAGCGCCGGATCGAACGGCGCGCGGGTGCCGCGATCGGCGACGAGTTCGATGGCCTGGAAGAGGCCGCGCCCTCTGATGTCGCCGACATGGCGGTGATTGCCAAAACGCTCGGTCAGGCGTCGCTCGAGTTGGCTGCCGAGAGTCTTGACCCTGTCGAGCAGTTGCTCGTCGTCGATCACCCGCTGCACCTCGAGCGCCGCGGCGCAGGCCAGTGGATGGGCCAGATAGGTATGGCCGTGCTGGAATGCGCCCGAACCGTCGCGGATGACATCGACGATGCGCGTGCTCGCAAGCATGGCGCCGATCGGCTGATAGCCGCCGCCCAGTCCCTTGGCGATCGCCTGGATGTCGGGCGCGATGCCCTCTTGCTCCCAGGCGTGGCGCGTGCCGGTGCGGCCCATGCCGCACATCACCTCGTCAAGAAGAACGAGCGCACCGTGCCGGTCGCAGATCTCGCGAACGGCGCGGAAATATCCCTCCGGCGCCGGCACGCAGCCGGCGGTCGCGCCCACAACGGGCTCGGCGATAAACGCCGCCACGCTCTCCGGGCCAAGACGCTGGAACTCCGCCTCCAACTCGGCCGCCAAGCGAGCGACGAAATCCGCCTCGGATTCGCTGTCGCGCTTTTCGTGATAGGCGAAGGCCGGCGTCACGTGGCTGAAGGCCGACGACAACAGCGGCGCATAGGGCTCGCGGCGCCAGGCGTTGCCGCCGGCAGCCAGCGCGCCCAGCGTATTGCCGTGATAGCTCTGGCGGCGCGCGATGAAGTGCTGGCGCTGCGGCTGGCCTATCTCGATAAAATACTGCCGCGCCAGCTTGATGCCGGCCTCGATCGCTTCCGAACCGCCGCTGACGAGATAGGCATAGCCGAGGCCGCCGGGTTCATGACCCACGAGATTGTCGGCCAGCGCCTCGGCCGGCTCCGACGAAAAGAAACTGGTGTGGGCGTAGGCGAGTTTCGATGCCTGCCGGGACATCGCCTCGAGCACGCGCGGATGCTGGTGGCCAAGACAGGAGACGGCAGCACCGCCGGACGCATCCAGAATCCGCCGGCCATTCTCGCCAATCAGCCAGACGCCCTCGCCGCCGATCGCCCTGGGAGGGGTTTCCCGCAGGCTTCGATGCAGCACCCGGCTCTTGCTGACGCCCATGACGGTCAACCCTCCTCGGCAACATATTGCGACATCGCGGCCAGCCGGCCTTCGGTCTCCTCGAGGCGGCGCTTTGCCTTGGCACCGCCCAGCACGAAGGTGACCGCCGCCAGCGACTGCGCAATCGCAATGGCGCCGGTCAGACTCGGAAAGAATCCGGGCGATGCGGCGGCTTCATAGAGCAGCAGATGATCGGCGCCCTCCGCCATCGGCGCAGTGATCGCATCGGCAATCGCAATCAATGCGGCGCCGGAATCATGCGCGGCACGCGCCGACAGCACGCTGGCTCTGGAATAGGGCGCAAAACCGACGACCACCACCGCATCGCCGCGCTGAAACGCGCCAAGGTCGAGATCTTCCGGTCCGGAGCCGCCGACCAGTTGCACCTCATCCGGGCGGAACAGGCGGAGCTGATAATTGAGCAACTCGGCCACGCTGCGGCAGCTTCGAAAGCCGGCGATCCAAATTCGCCGCGCTGAATGCAACACCTTGGCTGCTTCGGCCACTGAGCCGGTGGAAATGCGCGCAAGGCCTGCCGCCTCGGCTTCCAGCTTGTCGGCGACCAGCGCGATGTCGGCGTCGGGACCCTTGCGACCACCTCGGGTGCGGGCCGAAAAGGGCTGAGCTTGCGCGGGCCGGCGCGCCTCGGTCAACGCGGCGCGCAACTCGTCCCACCCCGAATAACCCAGCGCTTTTGCCAGACGCGTGAAGGCGGCGGGATCGGCGCCGGCCTCGGCGGCCAGATCGCGCATCGAACGCGTGGTGGCGTCGTAATCATTAGCGGCGACGAAACGCCCGACCTGCTGCAGCCGCGCCGGAAGCGACGGCAGCGCACTGCACAATTCGCTGAGCGGCGAGGATTTCGGTTGCGGCTGCGCCATGAAACATATGTTGCACAAATCTCATTTTTATGCAACATTTGAATTGCGCCCCTCGGGGACGCATGGCCGAAGATCGCTGTTGCCAGAAGGATCCTTGTGCTGTGACGACATCGACGCCCGAACTCCGCCGCAGGCAACTGCGCTTCGCGCTGAACCGCCAGCAGATCATCGGCCTGCTCTGGCAGGTCGCGGTGGTCGGGATAGCGGTCGCGATCGTCGCCTTCCTGTGGTCGAACGCCCTGCACAATCTGTCGGTCCGCCGGATTTCGACCGGCTTCGCCTTTCTCGGCCGCGAAGCCGGGATGCCGATCGCGGACACCTGGCTCGCCTACAGCCCGAAGGACCCCTATGTCCGCGCCTTCATCGTCGGCATCGTCAATACGCTCCGCGTTGCAGTCATCGGCATGGTGCTGGCGACCGTGATCGGCACGCTGATCGGCATCGCGCGGCTATCGTCGAACTGGCTGCTGTCGCGGCTGGCCGCCATCTATGTCGAGCTGCTCCGCGACATTCCCCTGCTGCTTCAATTGTTGTTCTGGTATGTGCTGATGCAGGGATTGCCGGCGGCGCGGGCCGCATGGAAGCCGATCGAGGGCGTGTTTCTTTCCAACCGGGGCTTGATACTTCCATCCGTCCCGATCGCGGAAGCAAACCTCTGGGTGATCGCGGCCGTCATCGCCGGGCTGATCGCGCTCTATGTGCTGCGGCGGCAATTGATGGCGCGGCAGATCGCCGACGGCAAGGTGCGGCATCTCTGGCTCTACGCGTTGGCCTTGCTCGTGGGATTGCCGGCGCTGGTGTCGTTCAGCCTCGGCGCATCCTGGTCCGTCACGATGCCGGAATTACGCGGCTTCAATTTCGTCGGCGGGCTGACGCTGGCGCCCGAATATTTCGCCCTGCTAATCGCGCTCGTCACTTACACGTCGGCCTTCATCGCCGAGATCGTGCGCAGCGGCATCCAGGCCGTGCCCAGGGGGCAATGGGACGCGGCCAACGCGCTCGGCCTGCGCCGGAGTTTTGTGCTTCAGCGCATCGTGCTGCCGCAGGCGCTGCGCGTCATCATTCCGCCGCTGACCAGCCAGTACCTCAACCTCACCAAGAATTCCTCGCTTGCGGTTGCGGTCGGCTACCAGGACGTGGTGTCGATCGCCAACACGACGCTGAACCAGACCGGCCAGGCCATCGAAGCCATCGCGCTCATCATGATGGTGTTTCTGACCATCAGCCTCGGCATCAGCCTGTTCATGAACTGGTACAATGCGCGCATCGCGCTGGTGGAGCGCTGATCCCATGACGTCGATTACCGACGCACCGCAAAATCCGCTGCCGTTCAACAGCGCCCGATCGCGCAAGGTCCCGGGCGGGCGCGTCATCCGCTGGTTGCGCGCCAACCTGTTCGCCTCGGTTACGTCCTCGGTCGTCTCGCTGCTGCTGATCGCGCTGCTCGGCAAGGCGCTGGTCAGCCTCGTGCAATGGGGATTCTGGAATGCGATCTGGTCGGTGCCCGGCGACCAGACCGGCGCGTGCCGGTCGATCCGCGGGCTCGGCGCCTGCTGGGCCGTGATCCCCGAAAAATACCGCTTCATCCTGTTCGGCACCTATCCGTTCAATGAGCAATGGCGGCCGGCCGTGGTCTGCCTGACATTTATTGCGCTGTTCTATGTGTCGAGCCGGCGGAACTGGTGGCGCAAGGAACTGGTGGCGGTGTGGGCGGCCGCGCTGGTGCTGATCGGCGTGCTGATGTGGGGCGGCGTGGCCGGATTGACCTACGTGTCGCAGGACCGCTGGGGCGGACTGCCGGTGACGCTGATCCTGGCGACGTTCGGGCTCGCCTTCGGCTTTCCGCTCGGCATCGTCGTGGCGCTGGGCCGCCGCTCGAAACTTCCCGCGATCCGATCGCTCTGCGTGCTCTATGTCGAGCTGATCCGCGGCGTTCCCTTGATCAGCCTGCTGTTCATGGCGAGCGTGATGTTTCCGCTGTTTATGCCCGACGGCGTCAACATCGACAAATTGCTGCGGGCGCAGATCGCGTTCGTGCTGTACGCCGGCGCCTATCTCGCCGAAGTCGTCCGCGGTGGGCTGCAGGCCGTACCCACAGGGCAGCACGACGCTGCCGATGCGCTCGGGCTTTCCTACTGGAAGAAGAACGGCCTTATCATCCTGCCGCAGGCGATCCGTCACGTGATCCCGCCGCTGGTGAACACGTTCATCGCCTTCTTCAAGGATACCAGCCTGGTGCTGATCATCGGCATCTTCGACCTGCTGACGACGGCCAAGACGTCGATCATCGATCCCCCCTGGCAACCTTTCAGCGTCGAGGTCTATTTATTCGTCGGCCTGATCTACTTCGTCTTCTGCTTCGCGATGTCGCGCTACAGCCGCAGCCTGGAGGCACAGGCGCGGCCGGGGTGACGGCGGACCGGTCGCGGAACAGCGCGATCAGCCGAAGGACCGGGAGCGATATTCACCGCCGAAGGCGGCTTATGCCGCCTTGATGCGGGCCAGGAAGCGGCCGACCTCATTGCTGAGCGCTTCCGATTCCGCCGCCAGTCCATCGGAAGATTGCAGCACGTCAGACGCGGTCTCGCCGGTCTGGTTGGCTGCATTCGAGACGCCGACGATGTTGTTGGAGACGTTCTGCGTGCCGGAGGCTGCCTGCTGGATGTTGCGGGCGATTTCTGCCGTCGCCGCCCCCTGCTCTTCGACCGCGGCGGCAACGGTGGTGGCGATCTCCGACATCTTGTCGATGATCTGGCCGATGCCCTTGATGGTGTCGACCGCTTCCTGGGTTGAGCCCTGAATGGCGGAGACCTGCGCGGTGATGCCGTCGGTGGCGCGCGCCGTTTGCGTGGCGAGGCTCTTGACCTCGGAGGCGACGACGGCAAATCCCTTGCCGGCCTCGCCCGCGCGGGCGGCCTCAATGGTCGCGTTCAGCGCCAGGAGGTTGGTCTGCGCCGCGATCGTGTTGATCAGGCCGACCACTTCGCCGATGCGGTTCGCCGCATTGGCAAGCTCGGTGACCGTGACTTCGCTCTTCGCCACCTGTTCCACGGCCTGGGCCGCGATCCGCGTGGATTCGCCGACCTGCCGCGAAATCTCGCTGATCGAACTCGCAAGTTCCTCGGTCGCCGCGGCCACGGTCTGAACGTTCGTGGCTGCCTGCTCCGAAGCCGATGCGACGGCGCCGGTCTGTTCCTTGGCTTGCGCTGCGACCTGGGACATCTTCTCCGCCGACCCTTTCATGCGCGAGGCGGCGGTAGACACCGCGGCCAGCGCGCTGCTCGCGCCGTCATTGAATTCGCGCGTCAGCTGGTCGATCAACGCGGCCTGCCGCTGCTTTGCCTCCTGCTCGGCGGCCTTTTCGGCAGCGGCGGCGTTGGCCTGTACGATGCCTTCGCGGAACACCGACAGCGCTTCCGCCATCTGGCCGATCTCGTCGCCACCGCGCCTTGTCTCAACCTTGGCAGAGAGGTCCCCGCCGGCGAGCCGCGTCATGGTCTTCTCCAGACCGACCAGCCGCGCCACCAGATTGCGGCCGATGTAGAACCAGACAAACAGCGCGGCGCCGGCGACGCTGATCGCTGCAATCATCAGCATCACGAAAGTGCCGAAGCCAATAGCCTCGTCGGAACGGTCGGTTGCTTCCTTGGTCTTGTTGGTAACGGCCTTGACCTGTCCAGCGACTTCCTTGGCGAGTTCATTGGTCAGGCCGCGCGTCTCGTCCAGCAGTTTTTGGCCGAGCTGGCTGGCGGCGAGTTCCTTGCGGCGCGTCTCGAAGATCGTTTCGCCCGAGCCGAGCTTCAGCCAGGCTTCTCCGGCCTTGGGCAAGCCGTCGGTCGGCTGCAGGGTGTTGACGATATCGAGCTTCTCCTCGACCTTGGCCGACATCGTCTTGAAATTCTTCTCCAGCGCCGCGACGCTTTCAGCGTTCGGTGCAACCGCCGCGCGGTCGAGCAGACTCGATGCCAGATTGACGTAGCCGACGAGGTCGGCAAAGCCCTGCGACACTGGCACCTGCGTCGAGACGAGCTTGAGCAGCGTCATCATGGTCTGGTTGGCGTCACCGCCCAGCGTCATGGAGACCATCGTGATGTCGGCCTGGGCCTTTTCGCCGGCCGGAAGCAGCACCTCGTTGAGCTTGGTCTGGGTATTTTGGGCCGCCTTCACGATCTCTTCGCCACGGGCGCTGAGCTTGAGGCGATCGTCAACCGCGCCGTCGAGCGCCGCCAGCTTGGTGTTCATCCCCGCGATCAGTTTCTTCAGCCGGTCCATCGACTCGCGATTGGTCTGGGTGCGGGCGACCTCGTCGAGCCGCTTGGCGATGCCTTCCTGCCGCGCCTTCAGCGCGACCATTTCCTGCTGCCGCTGTCCTTGCGATTTCGCCGCCAGCAATGTCGGGGCGGAGCCGGCCAGCGCCTGGGTGTCCGTCTGCAATCCCAGCGTTTCGACAATCTCGGGGATGTTGCGACCGGCGACACCGTGGAAGAGATCGCGAATCTGCGAGAACATCAGCCAGGCGGCGGCGCCGGCGATGACAGTGGTTCCCGAAACCGCCGCAAAGGCGAAGAAAAGCTTGGCCCGGATTCCGAGCTTGCGAGCTGATGTCACAGTCTGTTCCTCAATTCTTGAGCGCGGCTTGGCTTATTTATTTGAGCATGATCTTGTCGGAAAACCGGTGTCCACTTTTCCGGATCATGCTCTACTTGGTGGCAACCTTGTATTGCTGGATCAATTCCCTGGCGCGCGCGTAGAGCCGCTCGCCGTCAATACCGAGCTTCGCCATTTTGGCTTTCCATTCGACCACGGCCGGCGCCGTCACCCGCTGCAGTTCGGCGCGCTGCTCGTCGCTGAAGGTCAGCGCGGTGAAGCGTGGATCGTTCTGCAGCTTCTTCTTGGTGACGGCTTCCTGCGCTTCGCGGATACGGGCGCTGCTCATCGCAATGTCGGAGGAGTGTTTTTCGATGATCTTCTTGAGATCGGCGGGCATCGAATCCCACGTGGCGCGGTTCATGACGATCATCAGCGCGGGGGCGGCCAGCCGCGCGTCGATCACGACCTTGAGTTGGTCGGCAAGGAACTTGCCGCCCGCACCCTTGGTGGTCGTCGTCGAGTCCCAGCCATAGGCGATCGCATCGACATAGCCGCTGGCGATGGTATCGCCGATCATGTTGAGGGGGATGCCGAGCGGCACCGCGCCAAGCTTGGCGAGCGCGCCGCCAACAGTGGTGCTGGGCGTGCGCATGCGCAGGCCGCGGAAATCCTTCACCGACTGGATCTTCTTGCCGGTGGTGAAGATCGGATAGGGCGGCAGGACATAGAGACCAAGCACCTTCACCGAGGCGTAGTCCTTGTCGAGCAAGCCTTCCTTGTAGAGCGACATCATCGCCGAGGTGCCCGAGACCGAATTATCGAACATGAAAGGCAGTTCCATCACCGACGATTGCGGGAAGCGGCCGGGATGGTATCCCTGCACGGTCGCCGCCATCTCGATGGCGCCCTTCTCGACCATCGTGAACAGTTCGGCCGGCTTGCCGTAACCGCCGAGCGGCTTTAGCGCCACTTCAATACGGCCGCCGGATTCCTCCTCGACCGCCTTGGCAAACGGCAGCAGCACTTGATCGTAGGCCGCGGTATTTTCGGTGTTGATCGAGCCGAAGCGCAAAACCACTTCCGCGGCGGACGCAGGCGTGGCGAAAAAAACGACGAGGCCAAGCAGGGCTGTGGCCGCGGATGGCATCCTGGCGCGGGAGAACATTCTGTTTCCTTCATCACCGTCAGTTGTCGAGTTTCAGCTCGTAGCACCTGTCGGTCGCATGGGCGGGTCCTTGACAACGTCGACCCTAACTTTGGCGGATTAATCGCGGGTAAACCTTGCCTGGCACGGCGATTCCGTAAAAACACGGACCTCTCCCGCTAAAAAGAATGACGACCATCATTCTTTACGCGAGGCCGCGATCGAATTTGGCGACCCCGGCGAACGCCTCGTCCGCGTTGTGAACCGATGGCCGACGACGATGAGCGCCGCGCGCAGGAAATCCCGACCCTCGGTGGTGATTTGCCAGCCGTCGCGATCGCAACGCACATGGCCGCTGGCGGCGATTTCGGATCCATCATGGAGTTGGGCCGCGGGTCTGCCATCACCTTGGCGTTTGCAGCCCGATGGATGCTTCGCTTGGCTCGCAATGACGATCAGGCTTGGCTCTGACAACAGGATGCCTGAACCGGCGACGGCTGGTATTGGTCACGTAGCCGCACCCAGTCCATCGGATAGGGCAGGCCTTCCTCATGACGCCCGAGCGGGGTGAGATCGAGATAGTGATAGGCGGCGTTCATCATGTCGAGGCCGCGCGAGAAGCACGAATAGGTGTGGAAAATGTTGCCGGCCTCGTCGCGATAGAACACGCTGATGCCTGGCGCTTCCTCGCTTCGGAACGGGGTGGTTCCGAAATTGTAGTTGCCACCTCTCTCGATTTGCTCCGGCGTAAACGAAACGCCGTAGTCGTAGTTGAACGCGTTGTCGCCGGACGACAGCCAGTCGAACGTCCAGCCCATCCGCTGCTTGAACGCAGCGAGCTTTTGCAGCGGCGCGCGCGAAATCGCGACCATTGTGGTATCGCGGGCGGCCAGATGCGGGACCATGCGCTCGAACCCGTCAGCCCAGAACGAGCAGCTCTTGCAGGCCTCGTTCCAGTCGGGTGCGAACATGACGTGCTGCACCACGAGCTGACTGCGTCCCCTGAACAGGCCGGCCAAGGTCACCTTTCCATCAGGTCCGTCGAATACGTAATCCTTGTCGACCTTGACCCATGGCAGCGCGCGGCGCTCCTCGGCCAGGCGCTCGCGCGCCTTTGTGTATTCCTTTTCATGCACAAGGTGGGCCTTGCGGGCGGCGATCCATTCCTCGCGGGAGACGATGGTGTGCGGCTGCATGGGCGGCTCCCGTGTTCAGGCCAAACGGCTTTCCAGGTAGCTTTCGAGCTTGGCGAACAGCTCGTTCCATCCACGCTCGTGATTGTCGCGCGCGGTCGCATCGGCGAACTGTTCGTGAAGGAAAGTGAGCAGCGTGCCGCTGCCTTCCGGCTGCACCGAAATCGTCACCAGCGATTCCCGCTCCGGCGTGGAATGCCATGCCCAGCTGAACACCAGCCGCTGGTTCGGAACGACCTCGCGATAGACGCCGCCGACCTCGTTATAGGTGCCCTTGGCGTTGAAACTGATGCGGTAGCGGCCGCCGACACGCAGATCGATGTCGGCCTTGACCGAGCCTTCCTCGACCGGTCCGGGCCCGAACCATTGCACTAGCTTTTGCGGGTCGGCCCACGCGGCGTAGACTTTTTCCGGCGCCGCGTTGAACCGGCGCTTGAGCGTGAGGCTCGGGCGTTCGGCGGGCTCGGCATCGCGGGCGCTTGACTTGGTAGGGCTTGACTGGGCGGCCATGGGTCTTCCTCCACAAAAGCGGCAAGGCGGTCGAGAGCGTCGGACCAGAAGCGCTGGTAGCGATTGAGCCACTCCATCGCCTGCTCCATCGGCTGGGCGGTCAACCGGCACGCGACCGTGCGGCCGGTCTTTTCGCGCGCGATCAGGCCGGCGTCCGACAGCACATCGAGATGCTTCATGATCGCGGGCAGCGACATCGAGAACGGTTGCGCCAGTTCGCTGACTGACACGCTTTCGCGGTCGCCGAGCCGCGCCAGCAACGCGCGCCGGGTCGGGTCCGACAGCGCGGCAAAGGTGCGGTCCAGGACTTCTTCTTGATACTTAACCATACGGTTTAGTATAGACGCAAAACAAACGCCGTCAAGCCGGCGTTTGCATCACGAAGTTGAGAGTTGTGACCAACGGAAGTGCGGATGGCCGGATCATTTCGCGCGAACAACTTTCACGCGTCAGTCCGGCCACCCGGAAGAATTCGCGGGGCCCCGGTCAATAATCCCGATAAACCCGCATCCTGCGCGGCTGTCCGAAGGCAACGCGCGGATTGATATTGCAATAGAGGGCGCGACCGGACGCCGACGCCATGCACTGGCCATAGCTGCTGTAGGAGCAGTCGCCGGGGACGCCGATGCCGCGGCCCTGGAGGCAATAGGGATAATCGTACGCTGCCGCCGGCGAACTGCCCGCCACCGTGCCGACTGTCGCCGCCGACAGCGCCAATATCGCTAACATTGCATTGCGCATCTTCGATCTCCTTCACGTGACGCAAAAGCCCGTCGCCTTTTCGATAGAACACCGCGACGGCGCCAATGTTCCGTGAGGTAGATCACTGCACCTTTTCGACCTTGGCTTCCTCGATCACCTTCTTCCACTTGTCGGTTTCGGCCACAATCATCGCGCCGAACGCTTCCGGCGTGCCGATCAGCGGTTCGCCGCCGAGATCGACCAGCTTGGCCTTGATCCCGGGCTCGGCGAGCACCTCGTTGATCTCCTTGTTGAGCTTGGCGATGATTTCCTTCGGGGTGTTCTTCGGCGCGCCCATGCCGAACAGCGCGCTCGCCTCGTAGCCCGGGATGGTATCGGCAAGCACCGGCACGTCAGGCAACAGCAACGATTTCGTCGCGCTGGTGACCGCCAGCGCCCGCACCGAACCGGCGCGGATATGCTGGAGCACGGACGGCATGTTGTCGAAGATCACCTGGACCTGGCCGCCGAGCAGATCGGTGACCGCGGGTGCTGCGCCGCGATAAGGCACGTGCTGCATCTTGGCACCCGACATCGCCATGAACATTTCGCCGGAGAGATGCACGGACGTGCCGTTGCCCGACGAGGCCATGTTCACCTTGCCGGGATTGGCCTTCACATAGGCGATGAACTCGGCGACCGTCTTCGCCGGCACGTCCTTGTTGACAGTCATCACGTTCGGCACGCGGTTGAACGCCGCGACCGGCGCAATATCGCGCACCAGGTTGAACTTCAGATTGGCGTAGAGCGTGGCGTTGATGTAGTTCGCCGGATTGACCAGCAGTACGGTGTAGCCGTCAGGCTCGGCGTTAACGACGGATTCGGTCGCGATGTTGTTGCCGGCGCCGGGCTTGTTCTCGATCACGAATTGCTGGCCGAGCTTCTCCGAGAGCCGCTGGCCGATCAGTCGCGCGATGATGTCGGTGGCGCCGCCCGGCGGATACCCGACGACCCATTTCACCGGCCGGGTCGGATAATCCGCCGCCGAAACGCTGCCGATCGAAGCGGCCGTAGAAAGGCCGATCACGGCCAGGCAAATCGCGGTGCGACGTGAAATCATAAAACTTTCTCCTTGGAGGCCGGGATTCAGAGCCCGGTCCGTTTCTATTGAAGCGCGGCACTATTGAACCGAACGCGGGCCGCGTTGTAACAAACAAAGTCAGGTGCGGCCAGCGCGACGGGCGCCGCCGACCGCGACGAAAGGATAAGGCATGCCCGTCAGGGTTAACGCGCTTGACCATCTCGTGATCAATGTGTCCGACGTGGCGCGTTCCACCGAGTGGTACCGGAAGATTCTCGGCATGGAGGTCAAGGTGTTCGACCCGGGTGCGGGCAAAATGCCGCGGACCTCGCTGGTGTTTGGTAACCAGAAGATCAACGTGCGGCCGCGCGGCGCCGACAAGGTCGAGTGGTTCACGGCCGACCACGAAACCGCCGGGAGCGACGATCTGTGCTTCCTGACGTCAAGCACGCCGGACGAAGTGGTGGCACATCTGAAAGCCAACGGGGTCAGAATCGAGGAAGGCCCTGTTGCCAAACAAGGTGCCCGCGGCACGCTGCGATCGGTCTATTGCCGGGATCCCGACGGGAGCCTGATCGAGATTTCGTCGTATGAGGATGGGGTGCGCTAGCCGCTACTCCCTCCCCGTCATTGCGAGCGAAGCGAAGCAATCCATCGAGCGGCATAACGGATGGGCGGATTGCTTCGTCGCCACGCTCCTCGCAATGCCGAAGAGACAGCCCGCCCCCAAACTACTGATTTGCTCCCCACGCCATCCAATGGCAGAACTACTCCCAAGTAAAACCAAGGCAGCCGGTCAAAGCTGCACGGGAGGAATTCCATGCCACTTTCGCAAGCCGCGCCGGGCATTGTCGGACCATTCGCAGGGCTCGACGTGCCGTGGCTGCTGCGGATGCGCGCCGAGAGCCGCCGCAACCATCCCTTCCTGATCTGGGCGCCGTTCGAGGCACCGCCACGGAACTGGTCTTACGGTGAATTTCACGAGCGCGTTGGCGCGCTTTCCGCCGGCCTCGTCAAACGCGGCATCAAGCCGGGCGAATATGTGCTGATCCATCTCGACAATTGCATCGAGGCTGTTCTGGCCTGGTTTGCCTGCGTCGAGCTCGGCGCGATCGCGGTCACCACCAATACCCGCTCGGCGGCGGCCGAGATGGAATATTTCGCAGGCCATTGCGGCGCGGTCGCGGCCATCACCCAGCCCGCCTACGCCGAACTGATCTCGGCCAATTGCCGCGACCTGCGCTGGATCGCCGTGATCTCGCATGATGCCGGCAGCACGCCCGCGCAAGGCGCGCCGCGCAGCGACGGCTTTGAGTCATTATTCGCCGACAGCGCCGACCGGCCGCGCCGCCCTGCCGATCCGCTCGTGCCGTGCAGCGTTCAATACACTTCGGGCACCACGTCGCGGCCAAAGGCGGTGCTGTGGACGCATGCCAATGCACTGTGGGGCGCCAAGATCAACGCCGCGCACGAGGACCTGCACGCCGGCGACGTGCACCAGACATATCTCCCGCTGTTCCACACCAACGCGCTCGCATATTCGATGCTGGCATCGCTGTGGGTGGGTGCTTCCTGCGTGATCCAGCCGCGGTTTTCGGCCAGCCGGTTCTGGGGCGTGGCGCTGGAGCACAACTGCACCTGGACCTCGACGATCCCCTTCTGCATGAAGGCGCTGCTGGAACACGAGATTCCCAAAAACCACAAGTTCCGGCTCTGGGGCACCGCGGTATCCGAACCGCCGCCATTTGCCGCCTTCGGCATCAAGACAATCGGCTGGTGGGGCATGACCGAAACCATCACCCATGGCATCGTCGGCGAGGTCGACCAGCCCAACATTCCGATGTCGATCGGCCGCGCCGCGCCGGAATATCAGATCCGCATCGTCGAGGACGACGGCGCCCCGACGGATGTCGGCGGCACCGGCAACCTCCTGATCAAGGGCATTCCCGGCCTGTCGCTGTTTTCGGAGTATCTGCACAACGAAAAAGCCACCCGCGAAAGTTTTGACGAGCACGGCTATTTCATCACCGGCGACCGCGTCACCCTGCTCGAGAACGGCTTCATAAAATTCGGCGACCGCAGCAAGGATATGCTCAAGGTCGGCGGCGAGAATGTCGCGGCCTCCGAGATCGAGCAGGTGATTGCGGTGGTGCCGGGCGTGCGCGAGGCCGCCGTGGTGGCGAAGAAGCATGCGATGCTGGATGAAGTGCCGGTCGTGTTCATCATTCCACAGGCCGGCGTCAAGGGCGCATCGGCCGACCTGCATGACACGGTCATGGCCGCCTGCCGCAACGGGCTGGCGGACTTCAAGGTGCCGCGCGAAATTCACTTCGTCGACGACATGCCGCGCTCGACGCTGGAGAAGGTGGCGAAGGCGGAGCTAAGGAAGATGCTGGGGTGAATTTTGTAGATGGGTAACAGGCCCCGGTCCATCTACAAAGCCTCACTCAACTCACCTCGAACCTTATCGGCAGCTTTTTCGGGCCATTCACAAAATAGGCCTGCGTCATCTTCACCTCACCGTCGAGCGCGATCGATTTCAGCCGCGGCAGCAGTTCCTCGAACAGGATGCGCATTTCCAATTTCGCCAGATACTGCCCGAGGCAGAGATGCGCGCCATAGCCAAACGCGACGTGGCGATTTGGCTTGCGGTCGCAGCGAAACTTGTACGGCTCCTCGAACACGTCCTCGTCGCGATTGCCGGACGCATAGCACAGCATCAACCAGTCGCCTTTTGCAATCTTGCGGCCGCCGAGTTCGGTATCCGACGTGGCCGAACGCATAAAATGCTTCACGGGCGTCATCCAGCGAATCGCCTCGTCGACCAGGCCCGGGATCAATTCGGGATTGGCCTTCACCCTTTCGAATTGCGCGGGGTCTTCCGCCAGCGCCCAGATCGCGCCGGCGGTCGAGGATGACGTGGTGTCGTGGCCAGCGGTGGCGACGATCATGTAGTAGCTCGTCGCGTCATGATCCGGCATGTAGTCGCCGCCGATCTTTGCGTTCGCAATGACGGTGGCGAGATCGTCGCGCGGGTTGCGGCGCCGGGCCTCGGTGATAGCACGGAAATAAGCGCCGAAATCAGCCACCACCGACTGCATCATCCCCGAAAACTGTTCCGCCGTGAGCTGCTCCCTGATCCGCGCCGTGTCAGGATCCTGTGGGCCGAACAGTTCCTGCGTCAGCTTGAGCATTCGCGGCTCGTCCTTCTCGGGCACGCCGAGAATTTCCATGATGACATGCAGGGGGTAGCCGAGGGCGACATCCTCGACGAAATCGCAGGCGCCGCCCTTGTCGAGCATGCGCTGCACGGTGGCACGTGCAATCTCACGCACCCGCGCCTCGAACTTTCCAAGGTTGGCCGGCATGAACCAGCCCTGCGTCAACGCGCGGTATTTCGGATGATCGGGCGCGTCCATCTGCACCAGCGAACGCACCAGATTTGGGCCGCCGGTGATCTTGCGGACGCGTTCTTCCACCGCCTGGTTCGTCAGCGTGGTCGGGCGGTCGGCATTGTGGAACAGCTCGTTCTGGCGGCTGACGGCCTGGATATGCGCGTGCTTTGTCACCACCCAGAACGGATCGAACTTCTCCGGCCTGGCAACGCCGAGCGGATTGTTGGCGCGCAGCCAGCGGTAGCTGTCATGGATGCGGTGGTCGGCATAGGCGGCCGGATTGACGAGCGTGGCCGCAATGTCGGCAGGGATGTCGAGATTGCCGTCCGAAGTCGCTATCTTATCCATGGGCGTCCCCGTTATCACCTTCACGTGCGCAATGCGCGCCAATGATCACCGAGAACTAGGCGGTTGCTAGGCAGGAAGCTTGCGTTGAGCGGCTGATAGGAGCGCGTCATTCCGGGGGGATGCGAAGCATCGAACTACAGTGCGCAATTGCGCAGCTGAGAATCTCGAGATTTCCCGATGCGCAATTGCGCATCTGAGGCCTGGTCCTTTGGACCATCCCGGAATGACGGGGCGCTCAATAATACCCGAACGCCACCGGGCGGAAGGCGTGCAGCAGATGCTGGTCGATCTTGTCGCCCATTTCTTCCATCATCCCGAATGCCTTGGCGTGGGTGAACTGCAGCCGGTAGGCACGCTTTTCGACCAGGGCGGCATAGATATCCACGATCGTGGTCAGCCGCACGATGTCGCTGATCTGCTTGCCGTCCAGGCCGTCGGGGTAGCCGGTGCCGTCGAGGAATTCGTGGTGATGCAGCACGACGTCGAGCATTTCAGGCGGGAAGCCGCCTTGGGCAGTCAGCGCGTCATAGCCGCGGCGCGGATGCTGGCGCATCTCTTCCATCTCTTCCAGCGTCAACGGGCCCGGCTTGTCCAGGATCGCCACCGGGATGTACGCCTTGCCGACGTCGTGCAGCAGGGCGGCACGGGCGAGACGGCGCTGGTCGTCCTCGCGCATACCGAGATGCTGCGCGTAGGCGACCGCAAAGCCGGTGACGAAGAGGCAATGGCGATAGCTGCCGGCGTGATGGCAGCCGACCGTCGTCAGCCATTCGCGCAGCGACGAATGCTTGATCGCCTTGAGAATCTTGGTCTCGGCCTCGACGATGTCGCTGAATTTCAGGGGAACGCCGGACGGAAGCTTTTCGAAGATCTTGACCATCACGGCATGCGCCGCTTCGACGCCCCGGTTCAGGACCTTGCCGCGATCGGTCTCGTCAAATCCATCGCTGTCCGGAAACGCAGCGCGAATCCGCTGCAGGATACCTTGCGCATCGAACGGTCGCGCGATGGTGTCGGTGGCGCCGAGCGCCCAGGCCTGCATCGATCCGTGATGCAGCGCATCCGCCAGCACGAACAGCCGCGGCATTTCGCGATAGGCTTCGGCGCGCAGCTTGTTGCGCACCAGCTGCACGCTCTCGGCGGAACGCAGGTTGATGTCGACCACGATGCCCGCCAGGTCGCGTTCCGGCGCGTCGGGAATATCTGATGTCGCGATGGTGTCGACCTGACCGACGGATCGCAGAATGCTGGCGAGTTCGCTGCTCTGATCGCTCCGATCCGAAGCCAGCAACAGCCGGCGCTTGGTCGAAGTCTTGTTGGCTACCGATGTCATGAAACCCCGGACCCCTGGCGTTGACGACTTGCAACCAAGGCTAGCGGATAATCAGTTCCTCGGGGCTTAAGAGGGATCGTGAATATAGACTACCGTGAACGCTAAAATTTTAGCGATCTGGTTTGTGATGCAGCGCATCTGCGGCATCCCGCGACCGTCATCATCCGCGAAAGCGGATGATCCAGTACGCCGTGACAGTTATTGTTGCCCTCGAAGGCTGCGGCGTACTGGATGCACCGCCTTCACGGGGCATGACGAGATCGGGCCATAAAAACCCGCCGGGAGCGTTGCCCCCGGCGGATCATTTCTATCGATGCTTCCGGCGATTTACGCCTTCATGTTCGCCTTCACCGCCTCAGCCGTGATCGGCAGCGAGCGGATGCGCGCGCCGCAGGCGTTGAAGATGGCGTTGCCGAGCGCAGGCGCGATCACCGTCACCGCCGGCTCGCCGACGCCGGTCGGCTTGTCGCCGTTGGCGATGACGTTGACGGCGACTTCCGGCGTCTGGCTCATCCGCAACGGGGTGTAGGTATCGAAGTTGGTCTGCTCGATACCGCCATCCCTGAGCGTCGCCTTCTCGTACATGGCGAGCGAAAGGCCCCACAATGCCGCGCCTTCGACCTGGGCGCGGATGTTGTCGGGATGCACCTGCATGCCGACGTCGGTGGCCACGGTCAATTTCTTGACCTTGACCTCGCCGGACGGCGACACCGCAACATGGGCCACGCAGGCGGTCCAGCTTGCGGTCGCCCGCTCCTGCGACGAGACGCAGGCGACGCCCATGCCCTCGCCTTTCGGCAATTTGGTGCTGCCGTAGCCGGCCATGCCCATCGCGGCCAGCAACGTGTTGCGCAGGCGCTGCGCGCCGCCGTCGTTCTTGCCTTTGCCGTCCAGCAAGGCGATGCGGTACTGCGCGGGATCCTGGCCGGCTGCATGCGCGAGCTCGTCGATCATGCTTTCGACCGCCCAGAAGGTCCAGCCTGGAGCGACCGAGCGCAACTGGCCCGACGGGGTGGCGTTGTGCGCCATCTCGTTCTTGATCGCGCGGACATTGTGATTGGGCACGGAATAGAAGAAGTCCGCACCGTTCACGGTGAAGGAGTCCAGCGGCCCCTTCTTGTCGACCGAAGGCGTCAGGAAGTCCGGTATGCCCCACCGCTGGGTCGGCCACGCACTGACCACGTCATGATTGAGCGCAATCAGCTTGCCGTCGCCATCGAGACCCGCCTTCACCTTCTGGAAGGTCAGCGGACGCGAATAGTCCATGGTCATGTCGTTTTCGCGGGAGTAGATGACCTTGACCGGCTTGCCGACGGCCTTCGCCGCCTGCACGGCCGGCACCATCATGTCGGCGTCGAGACGCCGGCCGAAGCCGCCGCCCAGCCACATCTGGTGCATGACCACGAATTTGGGATCGACCCCGGCCGCACCGGCGGCGATCCCGCCGGAGCGCGTCGCGAACTGGTTGCCGGAATAGATGTGCAGGATGTCGCCCTTGAACTCGGCAGTGGCGTTCATCGGCTCCAGCGGCGCATGGATGTTGATGCTGGTGGTGTACTCAGCCTCCATCACCTTCGCCGCCGTCCCGAAGGCCGCCGCCGTATCGCCGTCCTTGACGAAGAACTGCCCGGAATTGTCGAGCGCCTGCAGCCGCCGCGCCTCGTCGATCAGCGACTGGCTCGACAGCTTGGCGTTCGGGCCGTTGTCATAGGTGATCTTCAACGCGTCGGCCGCCTTGCGGGCGTTGGCGTAGGTATTGGCCACCGCCACCACCCAGCCGGTGGTGCTGCCGGTCTTGTCGTCGAGCGTGACGGCCTTGATGAAGCCCGGCACCTTCTTGGCAGCAGCATCGTCGACCGATTTCACCGTGGCGCCATAGCGCACCGGCGGCGTGACCACCTTGCCGTAGACCATGCCCGGCAGCATGACATCGATGCCATATTTGGCCGTGCCGTTGGTCTTCGGAGGGATATCGAGCTGCGGAACCGAGACGCCGACCATGGTGTACTGGTCGGGCGTCTTGAGCTTGATCGCCTTGAGCTCATCCGGCGTGAAGGTCTTTGTGATCTTGCCGCTCTTGACGATGTCGGCAAAACTCATCGACTTCTTCGACTTCGGATGCGAGACGACGGAGCCGCGCACGACCAGTTCGCCGGCCGGAACGCCCATCGAGGCGCTAGCTGCTTCCGTCAATGCCATGCGGCCCGCGGCGCCCGCGCGGCTCATGGCGTCGAAGTTCATCATCGTGCTCCAGCTGCCGCCGGTGATCTGCGCGCCGAGCACGGGATCGTTGAACTTCGGATCGTTGGAGGCAAGCTGGACCCGCATGTCCTTCCAGGACGCGCCAAGTTCCTCGGCCACGATCTGCGCCATGGTCGAGGCGATGTGCTGGCCCATGTCGGCCTTGCCGCACGTGACGGTCACGAGGCCGTCGGGCGCGATCGAGTACCAGACGCTGGGTTCGAAAGCGGAGGGCGCGGCCAAGGCCTGATCGATGCCGGGAACGGCGGCATAGCCGAGCACGAGGCCGGTGGCCGCGGAGCCAACCAGGAATGAACGGCGGCTGAGATCGGTGGACGCGCTGTCGGTGATTTTCACGTGCGTATTCATGTGGCCCTCCGCTCGGTGCCGGCGTTGGAGGCGGTACGCATTTCGGATGCGGCGCGCATGATCGCCTTCTGAATGCGCGAATAGGTCATGCAACGGCACAGATTGCCGTCCATATGCGCGACCACTTCATCCTTGGTCGGATTGGGATTTTTGGAGAGAAGCGATGCCGCCTGCATGATCTGGCCGGACTGGCAGTAGCCGCATTGCGGGACCTGCTCGAGAATCCAGGCCTTCTGCAAGGGATGATCGCCCTTGGCGGACAGACCTTCGATGGTGGTGATTTTCTTGCCTACGGCATCGCTGACCGAGGTCTGGCAGGAACGAACGGCTTCGCCGTTGACGTGAACCGTGCAGGCGCCACACAGGCCGGCACCGCATCCGAATTTCGTACCGGTCATCTGCAATTGCTCGCGGATGACCCAGAGCAGCGGCGTATCGTTGGACGCCTCGACGGACATATTCCGTCCGTTGATATTGAGATTAGGCATGTTCGCTCCCCTTCCGGTGTATGAAGCCGCTTACGGCGGCATCTCACTGTTTGGGTATCGGCTGGCACCCACCGGGTCGATGCCAGTTGGCGCGCAGAATGATGCCGAACTTTCCCAGAGGCAATCCAATTTGGAATCGTTCGAAGAAATAAAATTTTGAAGGCGCCGCTTGTGCGCTGCGGCAAGCCGTTGTCGCGGGCCTGTCGATCGCGCGCGCGAATGGCAGGCGCATCTTCCGTTTCCGCATTTCCTATTCCGGAATGGATCGCGCTAGGATGCGGCAGGCAATGACAGCCACGCCGGAATTTCGCATTATTTGCTTTGGGAGATCGAGAATGCCGACAATCGATCGCGACGGGGTCAAGATCTACTACGAGGTGCACGGCTCCGGCCCACCGCTATTGCTGACCCACGGCTATTCATCGACCAGTGGGATGTGGCAAGGCCAGATCGCGGCCTTGTCGAAACATCACAAGCTCGTGTTGTGGGACATGCGGGGTCATGGCCAGTCCGGTTACCCCGAGGATACCTCGGCCTACAGCGAGGCGCTGACGGTCGCTGACATGGCCGCGCTGCTCGACGCCGTCGGCGCCGACAAGGCGATCGTCGGCGGGCTTTCGCTTGGCGGCTACATGTCGCTGGCGTTCTACCGCGCCCATCCGAACCGCGTCCGCGCGCTCCTGATCATCGACACCGGCCCCGGCTTCAAGAAGGACGAGGCCCGCGACGTCTGGAACAAGCGTGCGCATGACACCGGCGACCGCTTCGAGCGCGAGGGGCTGGAGGTTCTGAAATCGGCCAGCCGGGAGCGCTCCAGCGTCACCCATCGCGACGCGTCGGGACTGGCGCGCGCCGCGCGCGGCATGCTCACCCAGCGCGATGCCCGCGTGATCGAATCCCTGCCCGATATCAAAGTGCCGTCGCTGATCGTGGTCGGCGCCGACGACACGCCGTTCCTGGCCGCCTCCGACTACATGGCGGCCAAGATTCCCGGCGCGCAGAAAGTGGTGATCCCGGCCGCCGGCCACGCCGTCAACATCGACCAGCCGCAGGCCTTCATCGACGCCGTGCTGCCGTTCCTCGACGGCCTGGATAGCAAGGCGACCACGAAGGTCGCATCATGAAGACAGTCGCTGTGGGCCTGGCTTTGATCGCAGGCAGCTTCACGAACGCCGCCGCGCAAAAACTGCCGCCGATCGGCGGCCCCTATCCGCCGCCTTTCACCGAAACGCTGTCGAACAACACGCCGCTGGCGTTCGGCATGGGCGCCGGCGAAGCCGCGCGTGCGCTCGGCACCCCGCTCAATTACGTCCGGGGACGACCGGGCGAAGAAATCTTCCTCGCGTTCCGCAACATCGGCGGCAGCGGATTGTTCTACAAGAAGGACCGCCTCTTTCTGCAATTCCGCAAGGGCAGGCTGGCCGGCTGGAAGGGCGACTGGGGGCACAACTGGATGTGGCAGTAGCCGCGGCTTTCGCAAATTCACGCAACCGAATTCATGCGACCAAAACAAGAAGGGATGACCCGTGGGACAGGATATAAAACTGACGGCTTCGGACGGTTTCAAACTGGGCGGCTATCGTGCCGATCCCGCCGGCGCGCCAAAGGCGGCCATCGTGGTGATCCAGGAGATCTTCGGCGTCAATCACCACATCCGCTCGGTGTGCGACCGGCTGGCCGGCGAAGGCTACGTCGCAATTGCGCCGTCGATCTTCGATCGCACCCAGCCGGACTTTCAGTGCGGCTATTCGCCTGACGAGATTGCGGCCGCGCGAAAGTTCATCGCCAATCCGGATTGGGCCGCGATGCTGCGCGATACCCAGGCCGCGATCGATGCCGTGAAGGATGTCGGCGCGGTCGGCATCATCGGCTTCTGCCTCGGCGGCAGCATCGCCTATGCGGCGTCGACCAAGCTGTCGGGCCTGTCAGCGGCCATCGGCTATTACGGCGGCGCCGTCGTCCGCTTTGCGGATGACAAGCCGCAAGTGCCGACGCAACTGCATTTCGGCGAAAAAGACGCGGGCATTCCGCTGACCGATGTCGAAACCATCAAGGCCAAGCGGCCCGATGTCGAAGTCCACGTCTATCCCGGCGCACAGCACGGGTTTCATTGCGACGAACGCGCCAGCTACGACAAGGCCAGCGCCGATATTGCCTGGCCGCGCAGCCTGGCGTTTTTCGCGAAGAATTTGAAGAAATAAGACGCGCGCAACCTCTCCGCCGTCATTCCGGGGCACGCGAAGCGTGACCTACGATGCGCAATTGCGCTTCTGAGGTCTGGTCCTTCGGACCATCCCGGAATGACCGCAAGTTAAGGGTTCACTCGCCCTTGACGCCGGTTGCCTTCACGACATCGGCCCACCGTTCGTAATCGTGGCGCAAAACCTTCTCGAACGTTTCCGCCGATCCACCCACCGGCACGAGGCTGAGCGTCTCGATCCCGGCGACGCCCTCGGACGAGGCGATGATGCGGGCGAGTTCCTCGGAAAGCTTGGCCACGATCTCCTTGGGCGTCGCGGCGGGCACAAACACGCCGAGCCAGCCTTCGATTTCAAAGCCGGGGTAACCGAGTTCGGCCATCGTCGGCACGTCGGGCAACGCCTTCCTGCGCTTCTCGCCGCCAACCGCCAATGGCCTGAGCTTGCCCGCCTTGATTTGCGCGCTGGCCGTGGTCAGGTCGACGAACGCCGAATTCACCGTGTTGGCCAGCAGGTCGTTCGTCAGCGGAGCCGAACCTCGATAGGGGACGTGGGTCATGTCGACACCGGCGACCTTCTTGAGAAGTTCGCCGTAGAGATGCGACGTCGTCGCATTGCCGAAGGTACCGTAGGGCTTGCCGGGATTCGCCTTGGCATAATCGACCAGTTCCTTGACGGACTTGATCGGCTGCTGCTCGGGCACCACCAGAACGATCGTCGATAGCCCGGCCTGGGTCACCGGCGCGAGATCCTTGAAGACGTCGTAGGGCAGCTTCGCAACGAGGCTCGGCGCCTGAATGATCTGCGTAATGGCGATCAGCACGGTGTAACCGTCGGGCTGCGCCTTGGCCACGTAATCGTTGCCGACCACGCCGCCGCCGCCCGACTTGTTCTCGACGAGGACGGTCTGCTTCCACGATTCCTGCAATTTGTTGGCGAGCAAACGGGCAAGGACGTCGGTGGCGCCGCCCGCGGGATAGGGCACGACGAAGGTGATCCGCCGGCTCGGATAAGTATCCGCCGAGGCCGGATGCGAAGAGGCGCACAAGGCCGTCGCGGCGATGGAAGCGAGCAGCGCTGCCGCGGTCGCCGCGCGCGCCACGCTGAGCGGCAAATGATAGTTCATGGCCATACTCCGGATTGCAGGCACTTAACCGACAAACCGGCGCGCCTAGATTTGACGACGCTCTTCTACATCGCTGCAGTGCAACTTGGAACAAGGTTTCGAATGCACTTGGCGCGTAGCGCTAATTTATCGCAGCCAAAGCGGCTCGACACCGATGCGCGGCCGTCAACGAGACTTCCAGAAACGTGCGAAGCCGCATGTCCGCCACTGCAAGTTAGATGCAGAACGCAGACTCCGCTGGCGCAAAACGGATGATGAATTTTGTTGGTCAAATGCAAGGCATTTGCCTGACGCGAATGCTCGAGAAGAGAGCTGACTCAAATGACCATTCGATGAAAATGCGTCCGCGCTAGAACCAGCGCTCGCTGATGAGCACGGTGTCGCCGGGACCGATCGGGCTGCCGGGCGGAACGACGAAGCGCGCCGTTCCCGACGCATCGGTGTGCGTGACCGTAACGCTATCGCGGCGGGCGCGCGGCGAAAAGCCGCCGGCGATCGCAACCGCGCTCTCGACCGTCATATTGGGTACGTACGGATACTGCCCGGGTGCTGCGACTTCGCCGAGAATGAAGAACGGCCGATACGCTTCGATCTCTACCGCGACCGACGGCTCTCTGATGAAACCGCGACGCAACTTCGCTGATATCTCGGCCGCCAGTCCCGCCGTGGTGCGGCCGCGCGCCGGCACCGAACCGATCAGCGGCATCGTGATCGAGCCACCGGCGTCGATCGCGTAAGTGTTGGTGAGACCTTCCTGGCCATAGACAACGACGCGCAACCTGTCGCCGGCATCGAGATGATAGGCCGCGTCGTATCGCACCGGCACGGGTTCGACATAGGCCACGGGTGCGGCGACGACGACGGGTCCCGGTTCTGCGCGTGGTGCCGCGGCGAAGGCCGCGCGAAGCGCGCCGATGGCGCCGCCGCTGGACTCGGCCGCGACCGCCTGCGGCGGTGGGATGTTGGGCTGACCATAGGCCATTGAATTGAGATCGCCTTGCGGCCCGACCGCGACCGGCCCGGTCGTGCGCATGCAGCCCGACAGCGCGAGCGCAGTCATGATCGCCGTGATCGGTAGTCGAAACGCGCGCACAACCAGCACCGGAGCCCATCCCTCAAAACGAGATGGCTCTAGTCTTGCGCCGGGTATGGTTAACAAAGGGTGTTTTGCGATCACGGGTAGAGTGAACGCGATTACTCGCCCCATGCTTGCGGGGCGAGTAAATAGCGAGGAAACAAAGGCCGTCGATCAGGCACTCACGCCGACGCCGATCGGGCACGACACGCCGGTGCCGCCCAATCCGCAATAACCCGCCGGGTTCTTGGCGAGATATTGCTGATGATAGTCTTCGGCGAAATAGAATTCGGCAGATGGCGCGATCTCGGTGGTGATGGCGCCGAGCCCCTTCGCCGCCAGCGCCTTCTGGTACGTCGCCTTCGACGCGTCGGCGACCCGGCGCTGCGCATCGCCAAAGGTGTAGATCGCCGAGCGATACTGGGTGCCGACATCGTTGCCCTGGCGCATGCCCTGCGTCGGGTTGTGATTTTCCCAGAACGTCTTCAGGAGCTGCTCGTAGGAGACCTTCTTCGGATCAAACACGACCAGCACCACCTCGGTATGACCGGTGCGGCCGGAACAGACCTCTTCATAGGTCGGATTGGGCGTATGTCCACCGGCATAGCCGACGGCGGTCGCATAGATGCCGTCACCGAGTTCCCAGAACTTGCGCTCGGCGCCCCAGAAACAGCCGAGGCCAAACACCGCCTGCTCGAGGCCGGCGGGATAAGGCGGCTGCAGCTTGCGGCCGTTGACGAAATGGGTGGTGGCGGTCGGTATCGGGTTGGCGCGTCCCGGCAGCGCCTCGGCTGCACTCGGCAACGCGGTGGTCTTGCGCATGAACAACATGGAGCACCTCCAGGCAGGACATCGGCGGACGCGACAACGGCGTCGGCCAGCTGGCCCTCTATATATGTCTTTTTACGCCGGATGCCGCAGCCCTGTTACGCCGCGCCTCGCGGGCGGGCAGTGGCCGGCTCAATCCCGCGAATAGCCGATCAACGGCTTGCGGGGCCGGAACAGGATCATGAGCAGAATGCCGACCACGCCCAGTACGGCAAAAACCGGCTGATCCAGCAAAACCTTGATGACGCTGTGCCAGAGCCAGGGGGCGTTGCCTTCGACCCAAGTCCGGAATGCCAGCTGGCTGGACTGATGGATGTCGTTCCAGAACTGGCCAAACCGGGTGAACCGCAGGGTCTGGTCGGCGACGAAACGGGCGCCGTCATAGACCATGAAGATGAATCCGCCGGCCAGGAGCAGCAGGCCGATTAGCCGGAAAAAACCGCGGATCATGCGTCACCTTATATCTGTTGCCCCCAAAGGGCCGCCAGCCAATACCGGGGGCATCCCGGAAATTCAACCTCATCAGCACCTTACCCGCCAATTTCGGCTCCCTTCCCGGTCTTTCGGGGCGGGCGGAAAGCGTTGACGGTGCAGGACTCGCCCTCTATAAGACCCCCAATGGCGGCGGGCGCAATCCCGCCGCCGCTGTTCTTTGAGCCGCGCCGCCTTCGGGAGAGAGCATTTTGGCTTCCGTCCATGGCATCCTCAAGAACGGCTTACGTCAGAACACCCTGGAACAGACAACCAGCGATCACGCAATTTGAACGGCCGGCGCGCTCGAGCCCGACCACCCGAGCGATGACAGCCGAAGGATAGTTGAGAACATGGCCAATACCTCTTCCGCCAAAAAGGCGACCCGCAAGATTGCCCGCCGCACCATCGTCAACAAGTCGCGCCGCACGCAGATGCGTGGCGCGGTTCGCACCGTCGAGGAAGCGATCAAGAGCGGTGATCGCAATGCCGCGCTGGAAGCGATGAAGCACGCGGAACCGGAACTGATGCAAGCCGCGCAGCGCAACATCATTCACAAGAACAATGCGAGCCGGAAGGTGTCGCGCCTGACGCACGCGATCGCCAAGCTCGCGAAGTGAACTGAGAGAAATAGATATTCGTCAAAAGCCCGGCCTCGCCGGGCTTTTGTTTTTCTGTCATGCTGGCGCGGGCATGAACCCAAAAAATGCATTTCGCGACGCATGTGCCTCCTGTTGCATTTCGGGCTCACGCTGAAAACAAATCCAAGATTGACTCCTGGATTGACTGTGACAATTCAATTGTCCCGTTGCTGAGCATCGACTTACGTGTCACATTTCCAACGCCCGTAGTTTTACGAGGTGCAATTTTTTGCACCAGCGTTGCTGCGCGCACTTTGCGAGAAACGCGATCACCGCAGCCGACCAATCCAATGCCGGCTTCTTCCGCTCGCCTCCCTGCGGCGCAGGGTTACCCTGAAAAACAATTCCGAAAAACTTCGCTTCGCTAATCACTTATCCACATAGCGACCTCAAGCGTTTTGAAAAATGGTCGCGGTAACCACGATTGTAACGGTTTCTTAAAAAATTTTGCGAGTGCGGCGAAAATTGTCACGCTTGTCGGCGCCGCGCGATTCTGCGCGCTGATTCAAAAACTTGGTGTGGAGTTTCGCAATTGCAGTGTTGCAACACCGTCGAAGAGTTGGGCCGCGTCGTCGAATCACGGATTGTCAGAAATCGCGCTTGGTGTATTTGTTACTCGTTCGCGACGCTCAAGGCTCTCCTGACCAGCGCGGTATGAGACCCAGGAGCGGACGTGCAAATCGGCGGCGGTGTGCGCGTTAGCGACGCTTTCCAAGCGGAGCTAAGTTGGTAACTCATAGCAATATGAGAGCGGTTGTTCTGTGTCTAAATTTCCCGGCGTGGCGCTCGCGTTCAGCGCGCTCCGGATAATGGGAATGAGACTAGGGGAATAAGACGCTTGCCGACGATACAACGATTGGGAACGCGGAGATCGTGAACGTGTTGAAGACGACAGACTGAGATACGCGGCGGCGCGGCGGTCGGACAAGCGGATGTTCGGTAGCGGCAGACTGGCTTTGAAACACTGGTGATGTGATTGCTCGCCGCACGTTCTCGCGGCGAGAGGGGGAGGTACTATGATTTACGGAACCAACGCGACATTCGGCACGCTCATTTCCATCGAGACCACTTCTGAATCTTTGAACGACGTTCTCAGTCGTCCTCCCACGCGAACTCCGGCCAGACCGTCGAGTACGCGCTGACCTCGCGGTAGCCTCTCACTCCATCCAGCCTTCGATCTGAGCAACGGCGATTCCGCCGAACGCTAGATCTGTGTCTGGTGGCTGAAGGTCCGCCTCGAGGTCACGTCTGGCAGGAAAAATGCAGGGCAGCCCGCCAGGCGATTCGCAGAACATCATTTACTTACTCATTCAGAAAAGTTCTCAGACAAATGACAAATACGGAACAGGATCGCTGGTCGCGCGTGAAGGGGCGGTTGCGGACGAGCGTGGGCGAGGACGTCTATACGAGCTGGTTTGCGCGCATGGATTTGGAAGCCGTGCAGGACGAAAGCGTCCATCTGTCGGTTCCGACCCGGTTCCTCAAGAGCTGGATCCAGGCGCATTACGCCGACCGCGTGCTGACCTGCTGGCAGGCCGAGATGCCGGAAGTGCACCGGATCGACCTCACCGTGCGCACGGCGATGCGCTGCGCCGCGCCCGCCAAGGAAGCCACCGCGCCGGCCGATCAGCGCCGCATCGAGCAGGCCAATGGCCGGCCCGCGCCCGAATTGCGCGCTACTGCGACCGCGCCGGTATCCGCCAGCCATGATGCGCTTGGCGGCTCGCCGCTCGACCCGCGCCTGACCTTTGCAAGCTTCGTGATCGGCCGCTCCAACACGCTGGCCCATGCGGCCGCGCGCCAGGTCGCCGAAGGACGCCGCGGCGACCCCGTCATGTTCAACCCGCTCTACATTCACGCCGGCGTCGGCCTCGGCAAAACCCATCTGCTGCAGGCGGTGACGTGGGCCGGCAATTCGGGGAGCGAGCGCAAGGTGCTCTATCTCACCGCCGAGAAATTCATGTATGGCTTCGTCGCCGCGCTGAAGACGCAAACGGCGCTGGCCTTCAAGGAAGCGCTGCGCGGCATCGACGTGCTCGTGATCGACGATCTGCAGTTCCTGCAGGGCAAATCGACCCAGGCCGAGTTCTGCCATACACTGAACGCGCTGATCGATGCCGGCCGCCAGGTGGTGATCGCCGCCGACCGGCCGCCGTCCGATCTCGAGAGCCTCGACGATCGCGTGCGTTCGCGGCTGGCCGGCGGCCTCGTCGTGGAGATGGGCTCGCTCGGCGAAGAACTGCGGCTCGGAATCCTGAAGTCGCGCGTGGCGGCTGCACGGGCGCATCACGCCAGCTTCGACGTGCCGGAAGCGGTGCTCGACTATCTGGCGCGCACCATCACCCATAACGGCCGCGACCTCGAGGGCGCCATCAACCGCCTGCTCGCGCATTCCAAGCTGAACAACCAGCCCGTGACGCTGGAAATGGCCGAGCGCGAAGTGCGCGACCTGATCCGCCCGCAGGAACCGAAGCGGATCAAGATCGAGGACATCCAGCGGGTGGTCGCCCGGCAGTATAATGTCAGCCGTTCGGACCTGCTGTCGTCGCGGCGCACCGCCAACGTCGTCCGGCCGCGTCAGGTCGCGATGTATCTGGCGAAGACGCTGACGCTGCGTTCGCTGCCCGAGATCGGCCGCCGGTTCGGCGGACGCGACCACACCACGGTGCTGCACGCCGTGCGCAAGATCGAGGCACTGGTCGCCCGGGACACCGCGCTGTCCGAAGAGGTCGAGTCGCTGAAGCGGCAGCTGCAGGAATAGGACCAGACTCCTCCCGCCTCTCCCTCCCCTGCTCCCAGATGTGGGAGAATTGGGGCGGGAGAATTTTTTTCTGCCGCCATTTTCGCCGCAAAAGTGGGGAACGGGGGGCTGTCTCCCTTGCACCGGCGCCCCATCCGCGCCACCTTGCGGTCCCCCGGGGGTTTGATCAAATCCGATCCTGATCCGGCTTTTCGGGTTTCCAATGCCGCGGCGCTGCCTTTACGGGCCGCCCGGCTTTTCCATCTCTGGCGGGTAATGCAATGAAGGTCACCGTCGAACGCGCGCAACTGCTGAAGTCGCTGGGTCACGTCCATCGCGTGGTCGAGCGCCGCAACACCATCCCAATTCTCGGCAACGTGCTGGTCCGCGCCGAAAACGCCAGGCTGTCGCTGAAGGCGACCGACCTCGACCTGGAGGTGACCGAAACGCTGGCGGCGGAAACCGCGACCGGCGGCTCCACCACCGTGCCGGCGCACATGTTCTACGACATCGTCCGCAAACTGCCCGACGGCGCGCAGATCGTGCTGGAAGCCGATGGCGACCGTGCGGTGCTGGCGATCCGCGCCGGCCGCTCGCGCTTCACGCTGCAAACGCTGCCCGAAAGCGACTTCCCCGATCTCGCCGCCGGCGACATGACGCATTCGTTCGCGCTTGCGGCCGCCGACGTCAAGCGCCTGATCGATCGCACGCAGTTTGCGATCTCGACCGAAGAGACCCGCTATTACCTCAACGGCATCTATCTGCACACCGCCGGCAGCGCCAAGGCCGCGACGCTGCGCGGCGTGGCGACCGATGGCCACCGGCTGGCGCAGATCGATCTGGCGCTGCCCAGTGGCGCCACCGGCATGCCCGGCGTGATCGTGCCGCGCAAGACGGTTGGCGAGGTGCAGCGGCTGATCGAGGACAATGAGGCCGAAGTCAAAATCGAACTGTCGCAGGGCAAGATCCGCTTCACACTCGGCAACGTCGTGCTGACTTCGAAACTGATCGACGGAACGTTTCCGGATTACGGCCGCGTGATTCCGCAGAACAACGACAAGGAACTGATCGTCGACAAGAAGGATTTCGAGGCCGCGGTAGACCGCGTCTCGACCATTTCCAGCGAGCGCGGCCGTGCCGTGAAACTTGCATTGTCTCCGGGCAAGCTGGTGCTGTCGGTGACCAATCCGGATTCCGGCAGCGCGACCGAGGAACTGGAAGTCGAATACGCCTCCGACGCCCTCGATATCGGCTTCAACTCGCGCTATCTGCTCGACATCGCCGCCCAGATCGAAGGCGAAGTCGCCGTGCTGCGCCTCGCCGATCCCGGCTCGCCGACGCTGGTGCAGGACAAGGACAACAAGGGCGCGCTCTACGTGCTGATGCCGATGCGGGTGTGAGCACTTCCGGCAACCCGCGTACGAATCTTCCCTCTCCCCTTGTGGGAGAGGGTGGCGCCCGACAAGAATGCGGCTGTCATACCCGCGAAGGCGGGTATCCAGTAATCGCCGGCGCCAGTGAAAAATTCGAGCAGCTCGGCGTACTGGATCATCCGCTCCAGTGCGCAATTGCGCACAAGGCGGATGATGACAGCAGAGGGAGCCGCCACTTTTCCAACTCCTCGGCAATGACAGCTTGGCATGACCCCGTCCCGCATCCAACGCCTTTCCCTCACGCATTTCCGCAACTATCGCGCGGGAACGGTGCAGGCGCGCGGCGATGTCGTGGTGCTGGTGGGGCCGAACGGTGCAGGCAAGACCAATTGTCTGGAGGCGATCTCGTTTCTCTCGCCGGGCCGCGGCCTGCGGCGCGCGACGCTGGAGGATGTCGCCGACAACCAGGGCGACGGTTCCTGGGCGGTATCGGCCGAGGTCGAAGGCGCGCTGGGGCTTGCCACGCTCGGCACCGGTATCGATGCGCCCGCCGCGGAGGCGGCGTCAACCAGCCGGCGCTGCCGGATCGACCGCGAGCCCGTGAGCTCGGCAACCGCGTTCGGCGATCACTTACGCATGGTGTGGCTGACGCCCGCCATGGACGGGCTGTTTCTCGGCGCGGCTTCCGAGCGGCGGCGCTTCTTCGACCGGCTGGTGCTCGCGATCGACAGCGAGCATTCCAGCCGCGTCTCGGCGCTGGAGCGCTCGCTGCGCTCGCGCAACCGGCTGCTCGAGGTGCGCAACTATGACGACCATTGGTGCGATGCGATCGAGCGCGAGACCGCCGAGCTCGCAGTCGCTGTCGCTGCCACCCGCGGCCAGACCGTGACGCGCCTGGCAGCGATGCTGCGCGAACGTGGGCAAGCTTCGGCCTTTCCGTCGGCCCAGATCATGCTCGACGGCTGGATGGAAAATGCGCTCGTCAATGAATCTGCGACCGCTGTGGAGGATCGCTACCGCGAGATCCTGCGCGCAAGCCGCGCCCGCGACGCCGCGGCCGGCCGCACGCTGGACGGCCCTCACCTCACCGATCTGCAGGTGGTCTATGCGCCGAAGAGCATGCCGGCGCGCGACGCCTCCACCGGCGAGCAAAAGGCGCTCCTGATCGGGCTGGTGCTGGCCCATGCCACGCTGGTTGCCGAAATGACCGGCATCGTGCCGCTATTGCTGCTCGACGAAGTCGTCGCCCATCTCGATCCCAACCGGCGCAAGGCGCTGTTCGATGAACTCGCAAAGCTCGGCGCGCAGGTCTGGATGACCGGGGCCGATCCGGCCGCCTTCGTCGATATCGGCGCCAGCGGCGAAATTTTCGACGTGGAATCGGGCCAGGTGAAGCGTCGTACGTGAGCCGCCGCGAGCCTTAATGCGGCTTGCTCGCAGATGCCGAGCCGGCGAGCAGGCGGTCGATGATGGATGCGATCAGAAACACCGATCCCTTTTCGGTGACGTGCACCTGATCGCTGACGGTGATATCCGCAGCCGCATCGCCGATCCGCGTCAGGCAACCCTGCGCGTTGCAAAAGACATCCACCGCAGAGATGAATTCCGCGCCCAGCGGCTCGAGCCTGGCGCGCATCATGGCATCGTAGGCGGTAGGTACTGCGGCACTGGGCGAACGCTCCGGGATCAGCGCGCGATGAAGGATGAAATACCGGAGCACCTCGGACGGAAGCCCGCGCCGCCACGTCGGCACCCCGCCGAGAACAACGACGCGCGCGCTGGTCTCCTTCTTCAGCGCGACCACCGTCTCGGCTACGTTATCGAGATGTTTTTCCCAGGTTCCTTGCAGCAACACGACGTCGGGCTTGATCTGCCGAATGAGCGAGAAAACCTTGTCATTCATCGCACGGCAATTGGGCGTGCCCGCAATGTCGGCATTCAGCGCCGGAATGCAGGAACTGGAGGTCAGCTGCGCAATGCCGAAGCTGCGCGTCTCCTGAGCCTTGCGCAGGCCAGGCAGCAAGGCGCCGGCGGTCGAATCGCCCCAGATCAGAACCAGCGGGCGCCGATCGCGCTCGACGCAATTGTCGGCAAACGACGTTTCGCGGCTGAGATCGAGCAGGCATTCATGAAACCGCCACTTGAAGCTCTCCGTCGGCACGCTGGCCATGGCGCGAATTTCCGGCGGCAGCCGGGAGTCGAAGCCGCGTCCCCAAATGACGGCAATACAAGCAACCGCTATCATCGCCATGCCGGCGCCGAGGCCGACCATCTTGCGCCGGCTCGGGAGGCCGAAACGGAACGGTATCTCGACAAACCGATAGGTCGCCCAGGCCAGGAGCAGGCTCGCGAGCAATACCAGTTCGCGCTCCAGCAGCGTCAGCGGACCGAACTTGATGATCCCTGCGAATACCAATAGCGGCCAGTGCCAGAGATAGAGCGGGTAACTGATCAGCCCGATCCACACCAGCGGCGGGCTTGCCAGCACGACCCGGTTCACCCACGCAGCCGGCGCGGATAACAGAAGCGCGCTACCGGCGACCGGCAGCACCGCCCACCAGCCCGGAAAGGCGCGGTGGCTGTCGAGAATGGCGGCGGCCACGGCGATCAGCACCACGCCGATCCAGGCGCGCCGATTGCTCGCCGCGCCGGACTGATTGACGTGGATCCAGCCGCACGCCAGCACCGCGCCGATCAGCAATTCAAACGCCCGCGTGAACGGCAGATAGAAGGTCGCGACCGGATTTGAGCCGATCCATGCCACGTTGAGCAGGAAAGAGGCGATGCCGAGCGCGGCAGCCATTGCCATGATGCTCATTCGAAAGCGGGCGGCGAGCATCAGGAGCAGCGGCCAGAACAGATAGAATTGTTCCTCGATGCCGAGCGACCACAGATGCAGCAGCGGCTTTTTGGCGGATTCGACATCGAAATAGCCGGACTGCAACCACAGCGCGATATTGGCCAGAAACGCCGCGCTGGCGAAACTGTCGCTGCCGAGCTGCGCAAAGGCCTGTGGCAGCATCCAGAACCAACCGAGCGCCAAGGTCGCAGAGAGCACCACGATCAGTGCCGGGAAGATGCGCCGGATCCGCCGGTTGTAGAACTCGACCAGGCTGAAACGGCCGAGTTCCAGTTCGCGCGAGATGATGCCAGTGATCAGAAAACCCGAAATCACGAAGAATACGTCGACGCCGATGAAGCCACCCGGCAGGGCGTTCGGGAACGCGTGGAAATTCAGCACCAGCGTCACGGCGACGGCCCGGAGGCCGTCGACATCCGGTCGATATTTTAGCGAAGGCGATGACAATGGACGGCGAATCCGGGATGGCTGCGGACGGCGGACAACGACTGCAAGCTGCTGCCCCACCTTCTCTAGCAGGTCCGCTGCGGCCTGCCATTTCCTCCCGCGACGAAAGCCAAAAATCCCCTCGCCGGGGCGCAGAATCAACCGTCGAATCGCGCTTTTCGAGACCGTCAAAATCGGCCCTCGGAGACCTTGAAAAAGGGTAAAAAATCGCCATCTATTCAACGACTTGTTGACAGAGAGATTGCGCTAGGCGCGATGCCTCTTTCATGGCACAAATAGATCAATCAGCGCCTCATATTGCGCAGCTGATTTCGGGACACTCTCGAAGGCCTCACATGACAGAACCTGCCCGGCAGACACCTGCCGATACTGAGCATCCCATTCCGGTCGAATACGGCGCGGAATCGATCCGGGTGCTGAAGGGGCTCGATGCCGTGCGCAAGCGGCCGGGCATGTATATCGGCGACACCGATGACGGTTCCGGCCTGCACCACATGGTCTACGAGGTCGTCGACAACGCGATCGACGAAGCACTCGCGGGCCACGCCACCGCGGTGGAAGTCGTCCTCAACGCCGACGGCTCAGTGACGGTACGCGACGACGGCCGCGGCATTCCGGTCGACATTCACAAGGGCGAAGGCATTTCCGCGGCCGAGGTCATCATGACCCAGCTCCACGCCGGCGGAAAGTTCGACCAGAACTCCTACAAGGTTTCCGGCGGCCTGCATGGCGTCGGCGTTTCCGTCGTCAATGCGCTGTCCAGCAAGCTGCAGTTGCGCGTCTGGCGCGACGGCAAGGAGCACTATATCGAATTCGCCCATGGCGATGCAGTCGCCCCGCTCGAAGTCGTCGGCGACGCCAATGGCAAGCGCGGCACCGAGGTGACGTTCTTCGCCTCGTCCGAAACCTTCAGCAATGTCGAGTATGATTTCGCCACGCTCGAGCATCGCCTGCGCGAACTCGCGTTCCTTAATTCCGGCGTCAACATCCAGCTGTCCGACATGCGCCACGCGGTCGAAAAGCGCGAGGTGATGCAATATGCCGGCGGCGTCGAGGAATTCGTCAAATATCTCGACCGCAACAAGAAGGCGATCGTGCCGGCGCCGATCATGGTGCGGGCGGAATTGAACGACATCGGCGTCGAGGCCGCCTTGTGGTGGAACGATAGCTACCATGAGAACGTGCTGTGCTTCACCAACAACATCCCGCAGCGCGACGGCGGCACCCATCTCGCCGGCTTCCGCGGCGCTCTGACGCGCCAGGTCAACGGCTATGCCGAGGCGAACGCGAAACGGGAAAAGATCGCGCTGACCGGCGACGACTGCCGCGAAGGCCTCACCGCCGTGCTGTCGGTGAAGGTGCCGGACCCGAAGTTTTCCTCGCAGACCAAGGACAAGCTGGTGTCCTCGGAAGTGCGCCCCGTCGTCGAGAACGTCCTCAACGAGGCGCTGGCGGCGTGGTTCGAGGAGCATCCGAGCGAGGCAAAAGTCATCGTCGGCAAGGTGATCCAGGCCGCTGCCGCGCGCGAAGCCGCCCGCAAGGCGCGCGAACTGACCCGCAAGAGCCCGCTCAGCATTTCCTCGCTGCCCGGCAAGCTCGCCGACTGCCAGGAGAAAGACCCGGCCAAGTCCGAACTGTTCATCGTCGAGGGCGACTCGGCAGGCGGCAGCGCCAAGCAGGGCCGCAACCGCGAATTCCAGGCGGTGCTGCCGCTGCGCGGCAAGATCCTCAATGTCGAGCGCGTCCGCACCGACAAGATGCTGTCATCAGAGCAGATCGGCACGCTGATCACCGCGCTCGGCACCGGCATCAGCGACGATTTCTCGGCCGACAAGCTGCGCTACCACAAGATCATCGTGATGACGGACGCCGACGTCGACGGCGCCCATATCCGCACGCTGCTGCTGACCTTCTTCTACCGGCAGATGCGCGAACTGATCGACCGCGGCCACCTCTATATCGCGCAGCCGCCGCTCTACAAGGTGACGCGCGGCAAGTCCGAGCAGTATCTGAAGGACGAGCGCGCGCTGGAAGATTATTTGATCGCGACCGGCCTCGACGACTGCGTCTTCAAGCCGGCGACGGGATCGGAGCGCGCCGGCCGCGACCTGCTGTCGCTGGTGGAAGATGCACGCATCATCCGCGGCATCCTGAACAATCTGCACAGCCGCTATAACCGCAAGGTGGTGGAACAGGCGGCGATTGCCGGCGTCCTGAGCCCGAAGATCACCAGCGACGTCACCACCGCCAATGCCGCCGCCGACTACATCGCGAGGCGCCTCGATGCGCTGGCCGACGAAGTCGAGCGCGGCTGGGTCGGCCGTTTCACCGAAGGCGAAGGCTTCTTCTTCGAGCGCACCATCCGCGGCGTCAAGGATGTCGCCATCATCGACGATGCCCTGCTCGGCTCCGCCGATGCGCGCAAACTCGACGACTATGCCGTTAAACTTCAGGAGTCCTATCCGAAGACGACCGGCGTGTTGCGCCGCAAGGATACCGAGACCCCGATACACGGGCCGGTCACCCTGTTCGAGGCCGTGACCGACGCCGGCCGCAAGGGCGTGGCGCTGCAGCGCTACAAAGGTCTCGGCGAAATGAACCCCGGCCAGCTCTGGGAAACCACGCTCGACACCAACGAGCGTTCGCTGCTGCAGGTCAAGATCAAGGAGGTCGACGAGGCCGACGACATCTTCACCAAGCTGATGGGTGACGTGGTCGAGCCGCGCCGCGAATTCATCCAGGATAATTCGCTCAGCGCCAATGTCGACGTGTGAGGCAGGACGCGCCGGTGCCGCCCATTCAATACATCGTTGAAGGCGGCCACCGGCTCGCGGGGACGATCGAGCCGTCCGGCAACAAGAATTCCGCGCTGCCGATCATCGCCGCCGCCTTGCTCACCGAGCATCCGGTCACGCTGGAAAACGTGCCGCGCATCCGCGACACCGAGACGCTGGTCGAACTGATCCGCTCGGTCGGCGCCTCGGCCGAATGGACGGCACGCAACACGCTTGCGATCCACGCCAAGGATATCAGCGCCGCCGATCTCGATCCCGAACTCTGCGCGCGGATCCGCGCCTCGATCCTGCTGGCCGGGCCGCTGCTGGCCCGCTGCGGCGAGGTGGCGCTGCCGCCGCCTGGCGGCGACGTCATTGGCCGGCGGCGTCTGGACACGCATTTTCTCGCCTTCGAGCAGTTGGGCGCCACCGTCACCGCGACGCACCGTCTGGAATTCCGCGCGACCAAGTTGAAGGGCGCCGACGTGTTCCTCGACGAGCCCAGCGTCACCGCCACCGAGAACGCGCTGGTCGCCGCCGTCGCCGCCCACGGCACCACATTCTTGCGCAACGCCGCCTCCGAGCCGCACGTGCAGGATCTTGCGCATTTCCTGGTCGCGCTCGGCGCGAGGATCGAGGGCATCGGCACCAATACCATCATCGTGCACGGCCCGGCGACACTTGGCGGCACCAGCTATTCGATCCAGCCCGACCATATCGAGGTCGGCTCCCTGATCGGGCTCGCCGCGGTGACGCGCTCGCCGCTGCGCATCGCGAACGCCGGCGTCGAGCATCTGCGCTCGATCCGGATGGGCTTTGAACGGCTCGGCATCGTCTGCGGCGTCGAGGGCGACGACCTCGTGGTGCCATCCGGCCAGACCATGAAGATCCACGACGATTTCGGCGGTCACGTGCCGAAGCTCGAGGACCAGCCGTGGCCGGCTTTCCCGGCCGACCTGATGTCGATTGCGATCGTCACCGCGACGCAATGCGACGGCGTCATCCTGATGTTCGAAAAAATGTTCGAATCGCGGATGTTCTTCGTCGACAAGCTGATCTCGATGGGCGCCCGCATCGTGCTGTGCGATCCGCATCGCGCGATCGTGGCCGGCCCGAGCCGGCTGCGCGGCGCGCCGATGACCTCGCCCGACATCCGCGCCGGCATGGCCATGCTGCTGGCAGCCGTCGCCGCCGAGGGCACCTCGACCATCAACAACGCCGACCAGATCGAGCGCGGCTATGAGCGCATCGAGGAGCGGCTCAACGCGCTGGGCGCCCGGATTACGCGCGTGCCGGAGCGAACCGGCCGCTAGGCCACAAGCCCCGTCGTCACTTTTTCGACCTTCGTCGCTGATAGTTTGTTGCAATGACCTCGCTCGACAAAATCGAACGCGCAACCGTTGCGCCGCCTTCTTCTGCGGCCGTGCCCGGCCGCCATCTCGCGATCGAACTCGCCGAGACGCTGAAGCTCGCGGTGCCGATCGCGCTGACGCAGCTCGGGCAGATCGCGATGATGACGACCGACATTGCCATGATCGGCCGCTTCGGCGCCGAGGCCGTGGCCGCGGCGTCGCTGGCGCACACCGTGCTTTTCGTCAGCTTCACCTTCGGCATGGGCCTGGTGTCCGCGGTCGCGCCGCTGGCGGCGCAGGCGTTCGGCGCACGTAAGCCGCATTTGATCCGGCGCTCGCTGCGCGTCGGCCTGTGGGCCGCGCTGTTGATCTCGCTGCCGCTGATGGCGCTGCGGTTCTGGGCCGAGCAGGTCCTGCTGATGCTGGGCCAGACGCCCACGACCGCGCATCTGGCGCAGGAATATCTCGCCGGCCTGGTCTGGACCATCCTGCCTGCGCTGTGGTTCCTGGCGATCCGCGGCTTCATGAGCGCGATCAACCGCCCCGAGCCGATCCTGTGGATCACGCTGGCCGCGATCCCGGCCAATGCGCTGCTGGTCTATCTGCTGCTGTATGGCGCGTTCGGCCTGCCGCAGCTCGGCCTGTTCGGCGCCGGGCTGGCGACCTCCATCGTCAATCTCGGCACCTTCCTGGCGGCCGTGTGGTTTGCCGCGCGCCGCCGGCCGTTCCAGAAATATCATGTGTTCGGCTATTTCTGGCGCATCGACTGGAAGCTGATGTGGCAACTCATCGTCATCGGCGCGCCGATCTCGCTCTCCTTCCTGCTCGAATACGGCCTGTTCGGCGCCGCCGGTCTCTTGATGGGCCTGATCAGCACGACGGCGCTGGCGGCGCACCAGATCGCGCTGCAGGTCGCCGCCATCCTGTTCATGGTGCCATTCGGCATCGGCATGGCCGCCACCGTGCGGGTCGGCCACGCCATCGGCCGCGGCGACGCCGGCGCGGTCCGGCGCGCGGGCTACGTCGCCACCTGGCTCGGCATCGTGCTCGCCGCCATCCTGACGCTCGCCGTGATCGTCAGCCGCTTCGGTATCGCGGAGGTGTTTCTGGGCGAAAACACCGATGCGACCGCCGAACTTTCCGCGACGCTGCTCATGGTCGGATCGACCTTCTTCATCGCCGACGCCATCCAGACCGTCGCCGCCGGCTCGCTGCGCGGCATGAACGACACGCGGGTGCCGCTGTTGTTCGCGATCCTCAGCTACTGGCTGATCGGTTTTGCGCTGCGCCTGCTGGCTCGGTTTCTGGACCCCGTCAGGCGCGGTCGGCGTGTGGATCGGACTGTCGGTCGGAACCGCCGTCTATGCCGTGCTTCTGCTATTGCGCTTCCGTTCGCTCGCAAGCAGGCTCACATTCCCATGACCGTCCGCGAAGTTACCCCTGTGGTCGATGCCGAGGCGCTGCTGGCTGGCGCGCAATTCGCCGACGCCTTTTGCATTGAAATCAGCGATCACAATCTCGACGCCCGCCGCGCGGCCGAACGGATGATGGCGCGGCAACCGCGATGGGCCGAGGCGCTGCTGTCGCTGCGTAATCTTTTGGTGACGCCACTCGGGCTGAAAACGTCGGGCGCGGGGCTGGCCGCGCCCCGCGACATGATCGGTATATTTCCCGTCGTCAGCGAAACGCCGGATCGCCTGATCGCCGGCTTCAACGACCGCCATCTCGACTTTCGCGTCGTGGTGGACGTGACGCCGCCCGGCGACGTCAGGCAGGTCACCGCGACGACGCTGGTCAAGACGCACAACTGGCTCGGCCGGACTTATCTTGCGATCATCATGCCGTTTCACCGGCTGATCGTGCCGGCCCTGCTGCGTCAGGTCGGCTGAACGTCGTTGCGCGGAGAGCGCTAGCCCGTCGCGCCCGCCGGTTTCGCGGCCGGCTTCTCGCACCAGTCGGCACGGCAACGATCCAGATCGTTCAGGTTCTGCCGCATCTGTTCCAGCGAGAATCCCAGCGCGAAAAAGCGTTCGGCGACATCGACGGGCACGCCGCGGATCAAGCCCTCGCTTCGCAACGTGGCGACCTCAGTGGCGTAGGCCTGCAGCGCCGCATCGACGGGTTGAATGTCCACGGCGCCGCTCCCGCTTCGCAAGGCTACGGCCGCCGCGCGCATATAGCCGACGATCGCGCTGCTGACATCCGACAGCGGCCGCGCCAGCCTCGCCTGCACATTGGCCGGCAGCGGCACCACGCAGGCGCGCCCGATCATCACGACATCGTGGCGCAGGCGCTGGATGGTGCGCAGCAACGGGCCGGTATCCGGTCCGGACGAGAGGTGTGCCGAACGTTCGCGCTCGGCTTCCAGCCCGGTCGCATGAAGGCTCGCCATCGCCGTGCCGATGCCATCCTGGATGCGGTGCAGAGCATCGTTGTCGAGCCCGCGCGTCAGGCCTGCGAGCAATTCGGCGAATGCGGCAGCCAGCAGTTCCAGAATCTGCGCCGCATTGATGCGGATCTGGCTGACCGCCCGGGACGGCAGCACCAGGAATGAGACCACAAGCCCGGTGAGCGCGCCGACGGTGACCTCCAACAGCCGGTCGATCGTGGAATCCAGCGGGTTGGCGTGGTTCATGGCCGGGACCAGCAGCACGATCACGGCCGTCACCGTCGCGGCGCTCAGGCTGGGATTGATCGCGCCGATGAACGCCATCGGCGCCACCGTCAGCACCAACAGCGCCAGCAATCCGCCTTCGCCGGAATGCGGGATCAACATCGCGATGGCGCCGCCATAGACCGCGCCCCCGACCGTGCCGAGCATGTAATCCCGGGTCGCCTTCAGCGAGCGGCCGACGCTCATCTGGGTCACGATCAGCGAGGTCAGCACCGCCCATAGCGGCAGCATCAGATGCAGCGCTCGGGCGATCGCATAGGCCGCAACCGCGGCGACCGCGAGCCTGACCGCAAGCGCCAGTTGCGTCTTGCGGCCGCGGAGCGATCCAAGCATGCGTTTTGCGAAGGCCATCATGCGCCGCATTCCGGAATTTGTAGACCGCGCCTGTGCTAGACGGCGCCGAGCATAGCTGATGCCCGCGACGGGAAGGCGGCTTGAAAGGTCAAGTCCGCCCGCCTACCCTGCCCGGCAAATACGAGGAAACACGATGGCCAACGAAACCGCAACGCTCGCAGCCTATGTCGCCGACCTGAAATTTGCAGACATTCCGCCGGAGGTGTTGGAGCGCGCCAAGGTGCTGACGCTGGATTTCCTCGGCAGCACGATCCGGGCGCGGCGCGATGCGGAATCCACGGCGTCGCTGCTTGGGATGCTGGAGGCGCTGGCGCTCGACGGCAAGGGCGGGTCCACCGTGTTCGGCGACAGCAAAACCTGGACGCCCGCGGTCGCCGCTCTCCTTAACGGCGCGCTCGGTCATTCCCTCGATTTCGACGACACCCATGCCGACTCCTCGCTACATCCGAGCGCCCCCGTGGTGCCGGCGGCGTTCGCGGTCGGCGAGATGGTCGGCGCATCGGGGCGCGACGTCCTGACCGCGATCGTGGCCGGCTATGAAGTGTGCTGCCGGCTCGGCAACGCGCTCGATCCGACCTCGCATTATGCGCGCGGCTTTCATCCGACCGCGACGGCGGGAACCTATGGCGCGGCCGCGGCGGCGGGCAAGTTGTTCGGCCTGTCGAAGGACCAGATCATATCGGCTTTCGGCGTGTCCGGCAGCCAGGCCGCGGGCTCGCTGCAGTTTTTGGTCAACGGCGCCTGGAACAAGCGCTACCAGGTCGGCGCCGCCGCGATGAATGGCGTCATCGCCGCCACGCTGGCGCGCAACGACTTTGTCGGTTCGAGCGAATCCGTCGAGGGCAAGCATGGCCTCCTCGTCGGCTACAGCGACGACGCGCATCCCGACAAGGCGACTGCCGGCCTCGGCAAGATCTACGAGACGCTCAAAATTGGCGTGAAGCCGTATCCGAGTTGCCGCTACACCCATGCGGCGCTGGATGCGCTGATCGCGATGCGCCGGGAGCACAATCTGACGCCGGACCAGATCAAGCGGGTCGAGATCGGCCTGCATCGCAACGGTATCACGCTGACGGGCGACGCCGCCACCAAGCGGCACCCCACCTCGATCGTCGGTGGACAGTTTTCGATGTTCTTCACCGGCGCGCTGGCGCTCGACCAGGGCAGTTTTGGCTGGGACGACTACGACCGGCTCGGCGACGCCGCGGTCAATGCGCTGGCCGACAAGTTCGACGTGGTGCAGGACGACCGTCTCGAGATCGGCCGCACCCACCCCTTTGGCGCGCGCGTCTCGATCACCACCGACGACGGCGTCCATGAGCGGCTCTATGCCGATCCCTCTGGCGAGCCGAACTCGTTCCCGGACGCCCAGGCGATGCAGCAGAAATTCCTCACCCTCGCCCGTCCCGTGCTGAACGGCCGCGCCGACCAGCTCGCCGACGCGATCCTTTCGCTGGAGAGGTTCGATCGCGTCGAGAAGGCCACGCAGTTGGGGCGGCAGAAGCCAAACTAGCTTCAGCATCGGCAGTGTAATTCCCGCTTGAGGGGCGGGTCGGCGATGGAGCGTAAGCGAATCGAGACGGGCGGGTGACGTCTCTCACCCGTTGTGACGCGGAGAGACGTCACGCCCCGCCGCTATTTCAGAGCTCGACGCCCTCAACTTCGCACCTGCCTCCGCCATCTTCGCCTTGCTCGCCCGTCGCCGCGACCACCTCGCGCACGAGATCGAACACGCCGTCGGCTTCCGGCGGCCAGTTCGGCGAGCGGCCGAGCCGGACGATCACCAGCCGCTCGGAAGGCACGATAATTACGTACTGCCCGATCGTGCCCTTGGCGAAAAACGCATCCCGCGGCCAGCCGCGTTCGGCGCGGTAGGTCGCGCCAAAGCTGTCGCCGAGATTGGTCCAGAAGCCCGCGCCCTGCCCGACCCAGGCGTTCGGCGTCGGCGAAGCCGAATATTTCACCCAGCCTTCGGGGAGGATGCGCTTGCCGCCGGCCATGCCGTCATTGAGATAGAGCTGGCCGAAACGCGCCCAGTCGCGCGCGCTGGCGAGCAACTGGCTCGACCCTTCCGCATTGCCCGAGGCGTCAAACTCGATCGCGACGTTGCGCATGCCGAGCGGGTCGAACAATTCCTGCCGTGCGAAGCGCATCATTTTGGACGCGCTGCCGCCCGAAGCCTGACGGATCACGTGGCTGAGGATGACGGTGTTGCCGTCGTGATAATTCCATGCGGCGCCCGGCACTGACTCCAGCGGCATGCTCTCCGCATAGGCCGCCATATCCGGTTCAACGAATTTCATCCGGTTGACCGGCTCCAGCGCGGACGCCAGCGACGCCTGCAACGAACTGCCGAGCGCCAGTCCCGCGGTATGGCGGATCAGATGATCGAGCGTGATCGCGCGCCTTGGATCATCGGCGCCCTGCCACGCTGCAATCGGCACCGGCTCATGCAGCCTCAGCGCGCCCTTGCGCACGAGGATGCCGGCGAGCGCGGAGACCACCGATTTGGTGGCGGAGAATCCGAGCAGCGGCGTATCGATTTCGATGCCATCGGCATAACGCTCGGCAATGATATGCCCATCCTTCATGACCACGATCGCCCGCGTGTTGCGCGGCGTCGATTTGTCCGGCTCGGCAAAGGCGCGGTCGAGCGCGGCAGCCAGCTGCGGCGTTTGCGGCGCGACGATAGAGGGGCCGGCGATGTCAGGCAGCAGCGCCGCCTTTGCATCGGGCGCCGGCACCGAAATGTCGGCGACCGCGCCGCCGTGATCGAGATAGCAGCCGAGGCCCTCGCCGCGATAGACGGCGCGGCTCTTGCCTGTCCCGAACAGCGTCACCGTGACGTCCTTGCGTATGCGGTCGACGCGATAGTCGAGCGCCCAGGCGATCAGCCCGGTGCCCGGCATGGCCGACATGGTCTCGGTGAATACCCGCGCCGGGTCGAGGCCGGAGACGAAGGTCTCGGTGCAGACCACGTTGGCGACGAAGCCGGCCGCGACCTTCGGCACGTCGCGCGCGCGGGCTGCCGTTAGCGCGAGCGCACTCAGCGCGGTGATGCTGGCGAGGATGAGGATGAGATTTCGTCGTTTCACGGTGACCTCCGGCATGACGCATCAGTGCGTGCCGGACACGATGGCGAGCACATCCATCGTGGCTCGCCGAATTTGGAAATCGCCTTGGCCGAACCTGGAAGCGCGTCGTCGATTCCAAAATAATACAGTAATTACAATGGCATAAAAATCAGGCTGCGGTCACCTTGAGGCGACGATATTCGGTCGGCGTAACGCCGGTGGTCGCCTTGAACGCGCGGTTGAAAGGCCCCAGCGACTGGAAGCCTGCGTCCATCGCGATCGTAATAACGGGGACTTCGGCCTGGCTCGGATCGGCGAGCGCGGCCTTGGCTTCGGCGATCCGGTGCTCGTTAAGGAAGACATTGAAATTACGGTAGCCGAGCCGCTGGTTGATCAGCCGCCGCAGCCGGTATTCGGGAACTCCAAGCTTGGTCGCCAGCATGCCGATGGTGACGTTGTCGTGGCGGTAGATGCGCTCGTCGCCCATTAGCCGCATCAGCGCATCGACCAGTTTCTGGTCGGCCGCGCTGGATTCGACCACAACCGTTTCGCTTGCCTCGGCCTGAACCTCAGGCGCCGGGAACAGGTCGGCACCATCGACGCGCATCATCGCATAGCAGATCGCGGCCACCACACCGGCCAGGACGGCCAAGTTCACCGTATTGGCGATTTCAGCGCCGCCGCTGCCGGACATCGCGATCTGCAGCACCGCATTCAGCCCGCCATAGAGTGCCGCGGCGCTGACGATAAAGACACGGACGCTGCGGCGGCGTTCGACCAGATCTGACGACCAGGAGGCGACGGTTTGCGTAACGGCCAAGGCGATGAAGCCGAGCGCGAGCAGATTGACCGCGATGATGGCCAACCGAGCGCCGGATGCCGGCGCAATCCACATGCAATTGACGAAACTGAAAGCGGCGACCGCCGCCCAGATCAGCGCGTGCCACCAGCGCGGCCTGAACGCTTCATCGAACAACGCCCGCGTGAACAGCCAGAACACCACGACATTGCCCGTCGATAGCGCGATCAGAGGCGCGTGCGCTAATCGACACCGGCGACGTCGCACCGATCGAATAGCTCACGGCATGCGCCGCCGATCCCAAGGCAAAGGCGGCTGCGAGCCGGCCGGCGAGCACCGTTCCATAACCGCGAAACAGGGATGCCGCGAGCACCAGCAGCAGCGCAACCGTGGCGCTGCGCAACGCGATGTCGAGGGCAAAAAGCGACATCAATTTTGGCTGCTCCACGTCTCCCGGCGCGTCACCCATAATTCAACGGCATGGCCGAGCAACATCGTCTCGCCCTCCGGATGCGCGCCGAGCCGCCGCGCTACGGCTTGAGAGGCCGTGTTCTCGCGATCGATGCAGTGGATGATCCTCTCCAATTCGAACGTCGCAAACGACCAGTCGATCGCGGCCCGCGCCGCTTCGACGGCATAGCCCTTGCCACGGAATTCCGTTGCCACGCCCCAGCCGACCTCGAACCCCGGCCAGACCGGCGGATAGAAGGGGCCAACCCGTCCGACGAACATGCCGCTTGCCTTCTCTTCGACCACGAACATGCCGAAGCCATGCAGCACCCAATGTCCCGCCATGATCGCGGCGTTGCGCCAGCCGGCCATCGGCTCCGTCACAGGCTTGCGGTCCGCAGTAATGAAGCGCGCGCTGAGGGGATCGCCGAGCATCATTGTGTTCGCAGTAACGTCCGAGGCGCGCCATTGCCGGAGGATGAGACGCTCGGTCTCGATCCCAGGCCAGTCCGGCTGCGGCAGCGTGGCACCCTTCTTCAGCGGCGGCATCACTCTTTTGTCATCCTCCAGGGAGCATCGCAGGACGCATCTTATAGTGCATGCTAAGCTCGCGGCAAAACTCGGAGTGCATGAAAATGAGCTGGCAACCCTCCAACGATCCCGTGCTCGGCGATCCCAAAACCTGCGACGCGCTCGACCTCATCATCGTGCCACGCACCCGCGATCTCGGCGACGGATTTGTGGTGCGGCGCGCGCTGCCGCACGGCAAGCGGCAGATGGTCGGGCCGTTTATCTTCTTCGACCATTTCGGGCCGATGCAATTCATCGCCGGCAAGGGCATGGACGTTCGCCCGCATCCGCATATCGGCCTTGCCACCGTCACCTATCTGTTCGACGGCTCGATCATGCATCGCGACAGCGAGGGCAACATCCAGGAGATCCAGCCCGGCGCGATGAACTTGATGACCGCCGGTCGCGGCATCGCGCATTCCGAACGCACGCCCGACGTGCAGCGCCGCGACGGCCAGAAGATGCTGGGCCTGCAAAGCTGGATCGCGCTGCCGGCGGGGTCGGAAGAGATCGCGCCGTCGTTCCAGCACTACGCCGCCGAAGCGCTGCCCACCGTGAAGGAGAGCGGCTTCACCGCGCGCATTATCGCAGGAAGTGGTTTTGGCGTGAAATCGCCGGTCAGCATGGTGTCGCCGTGGTTCTATAGCGAAGTGACCGCGCAGGCCGGGACCAGCGTCCCGCTCGACCCCGACCATGAGGAGCGCGCGATCTATCTGGTCGACGGCGAGGTCGATATTTCCAACGAGCGCTATGAGGGGCCGCGCCTCCTGATCTTCCGGCCGGGCGACCGCATCACCGTGAAGGCCGTGACGCCTGTGCGGATGATGTTTCTGGGCGGCGACGCGCTGGAGGGGCCGCGGCATATCTGGTGGAATTTCGTCTCCTCCAGCAAGGAGCGGATCGAACAGGCCAAACAGGACTGGAAAACCGGCCGGTTTGCGGCCGTTCCGCAGGAACACGAGTTCATTCCGCTGCCGGAGTAAGCTATTGCTCCGTTTTCCAATTCGCGCCCTCGCACCGATGCGAAGACGCCTGCTCGAAAGCCTGACCTGATGAACGCGATGCTCGCCAGCGACTTGCCCCTGCCACGGATCGGCCGCGGCAAGGTGCGCGATATCTATGCCGTCGGCGACGACCGCGTGCTGCTGCTCACCACCGACCGCATCAGCGCGTTCGACGTCGTGATGGCCGAGACCATTCCGATGAAGGGCGCGGTGCTGACCCAGATCAGCGCGTGGTGGTTCCGCCAGCTCGAAGGCGTGGTGCCGCATCACATGATCAGCGCCGATGCCGACGAGATCGTCCGCGATGTGCCCGAGCTGAAGAATCACCGCGCCGATATTCTCGGCCGCGCGATGCTGTGCCGGCGCACCACCGTCTTCCCGGTCGAATGCGTGATCCGCGGCTATATCTCGGGCTCGGCCTGGAAGGAATATGCTGCGTCGGGCACGCTCGCCGGCGAGAAGCTGAAAGATGGTCTGGTCGAAAGCGAGAAGCTCGACACGCCTATCTTCAGCCCGGCGACCAAGGCCGAGACCGGTCATGACGAGAACATCACGGTCGCGCGGGTGCGCGAGATTTTGGGCAACGACGTCGCCGAGAAGCTCGAGAGCATGGCGCGCACGGTCTATAATTTCGGCGAACGGATCGCCCGCCACCAGGGCATCATCATCGCCGACACCAAGTTCGAGTTCGGCCGCGCGGCGGACGGCCGCATCATCCTGATCGACGAGGTGATGACGCCTGACAGTTCGCGGTTCTGGGCCGCCGACGTCTACAAGCCCGGCCGGCCGCAGCCCTCCTTCGACAAGCAGCCGCTGCGCGACTATCTCGACGCCGAGCGCCGCGCCGGCCGCTGGAACGGCGACGCCCCGCCCCCGCCGCTGCCGGACAGCGTGGTGGACGCGACGAGCAAGCGATATCTCGAAGCGTACCGGCGGGTGACGGGAGATGAGCTGAAGATCTAATCCCGCATTGCGGAAGCGTAGCGACGAAGCAATCCATCCTTCCGCTGCGCACTATGGATTGCTTCGGTCCGGCGCAATGACGAACGAGAGATTACCTACCCCCATCCGAACGAAGCTCCTCCATAAAAATGCGAGCGACCGAGCCATGACCGAGGACAACTCCGTGCTTGTCGAACGCGATGGTCCCGTCACCATCGTTTCCATCAACCGCCCGCATTGCCGCAACGCTGTCGACGGCGCGACCGCGCGAAAGCTGTATGATGCGTTTCTTGCCTTCGATGCCGATGAGAGCGCATCAGTCGCCGTGTTCACCGGCACCGGCGGCATTTCTGCGCGGGCGCCGACCTCAAGGCTGTGGCGGCGGGCGATCCCAACAAGAAGCGGGAGCTCGGCGGGCACGGCTCGATCGCACCGATGGGACCGAGCCGGTTGCGGCTGTCAAAACCCGTGATCGCCGCAGTCGAGGGTTTTGCGGTGGCCGGCGGCATGGAGCTGGCGTTGTGGGCGGATATGCGCGTGGTCGCGGACGACGCGACCTTCGGCGTCTTCTGCCGCCGCTTTGGCGTGCCCTTGATCGATCTCGGCACCATCCGCCTGCCGCGGCTGATCGGCCATTCGCAGGCGATCGATCTGATCCTCACCGGCCGCCCGGTCGGCGCACAGGAGGCGCTGCGGATGGGGCTCGCCAACCGCGTCGTCGGCCGCGGCGAGGCGTGCGCGCATGCGATCGCGCTGGCGCGCGAGATCGCGCGCTTCCCGCAAAAATGCCTGCGCGCCGATCGGCTTTCGGCGCTGCGGCAATGGGACCTTTCGGAGGAAGAGGCGATCGCCAACGAAATGCGCGGCGGGCTGGAGGTGATCGGGTCGGGCGAAACGCTGTCGGGCGCGACGCGTTTTGCCTCCGGCGTGGGACGTCATGGCGCGTTTGCGGATGATGCGAGCGATTGATTGAACTGTCGTCCCTGCGTTCGCAGGGACGACGAAGGAGTTTGACTGTTACACGCCCGCCATCATCACGTATTTGATCTCGACATATTCTTCCATGCCGTGATGCGAGCCTTCGCGCCCCAGGCCGCTACTCCTTCACGCCGCCGAAGGGTGCGACTTCCGTCGTGATCAGTCCGGTGTTGACGCCGACCATGCCCGACTCCAGCGCTTCGGCGACGCGCCAGACGCGGCCGAGATCGCGGGAATAGAAGTACGACGCGAGGCCGAACGGCGAGTTGTTGCACATCGCGATCACGTCGGCCTCGTCCTTGAAGCGGAACACCGGCGCCAGCGGGCCGAAGGTTTCCTCGTGCGCCACCAGCGCATCCGGCTTCACATTCGACAGCACCGTCGGCTCGAAGAAGCTGCCGCCGAGCGCGTGACGCTTGCCGCCGGTCACGATCTTCGCGCCACCCTTCACGGCGTCGGCGATGTGCTTCTCGACCTTGTCGATCGCTTCCATGTTGATCAGCGGGCCCTGCACCACGCCCGCTTCGGTGCCGTCGCCGATCTTCATCGCCGCGACCTTCTTCGAAAGCTTTTCGACGAACTGGTCGTAGATCTTGTCCTGGGCGTAGAGGCGGTTGGCGCAGACGCAGGTCTGGCCCATGTTGCGGTACTTCGAGACGATCGCGCCCTCGACGGCCGCGTCGATATCGGCATCGTCGAACACCACGAACGGTGCGTTGCCGCCGAGCTCGAGCCCGAGCTTCTTCACGCCGACGGCGGCCTGCTGATAGAGGATTTTTCCAACTTCGGTCGAGCCGGTGAAGCCGACGAAGCGCACGGCGGGGTGCTCGCACAGCACCTTGCCGATCGCCGACGAATTGCCGGTGAGGATGTTGAACACGCCCTTCGGCACGCCGGCCTTTTCGGCGAGCGCGACCAGCGCCAGCGCGGTCAGCGGCGTCTCGTTGGCCGGCTTGAGCACGACGGTGCAGCCCGCGGCGAGCGCCGGGGAGACTTTGCGGGTGATCATCGAGCACGGAAAATTCCACGGCGTGATGGCGCCGCAGACGCCGATCGGCTGCTTGATCGCGAGCAGGCGCGCATCCGGCCGCTGGGTCGGGATGGTCTCGCCATAGACGCGGCGGGCCTCCTCGGCGAAAAATTCGACATAGGCGCCGCCGATATCGACTTCGCCCAGCGCTTCCGCCAGCGGCTTGCCCTGCTCGGAGGTGAGGATCAGCGCGAGGTCCTCGCGATTGGCGATGATCAGTTCGAACCACTTTCGCAGGATGTTCGACCGCTGTTTGGCGGTCAGCTTGGCCCAGGCCGGGAACGCGCGTTCGGCGGCCTCGACCGCCTGGGTGGCTTCTGCGGTGGAGAGCGCGGGCACCTTCGCCAGTTCCACACCGTTGACCGGATTGGTGACCGGGCGCGACGGCGTGCCGACCCAGGCGCCGTCGATGTAACAGCGGTCGCGCAACAGCGAGGGGTCTTTCAGGCGGTCGTGCAGCGAGGGGGTGGAGGCTGAAGCGCGTGCGGCGACGGGCGGGTTCATGGCGTACTCCTCGGATTTTCTGGGCTGTTAATCCGAGTATAGGCCCTAACCAGCCGCAATGCATCGGCCGCAGACGCGACCCTGCTTCAAGCAATTTTGAGGGCTGAAACGCAGTTCGTCAGGCCGCGCCGCTCATATAGGTTTCTCGGCGGCCGATCATGCGCTGCGCGGCGGCCTTGGCGTCGGCTTTCGAGGAAGTCGCGCAGGTGCGGTATTCGAGGTCCGGCAATTTGGCAGCCTCGCGGCGTCCGAACCAGGATTTGGAACCGACCGAAAGCTGCGCCAGGGCCTGAGCAACGTTATCTACCGCCTCGAAAGAGTGCAGCGCGCCGGTGCCCGCATAGCGGACTTCGAAGATTCCGGGGGTAATCGGCGCCTCGATGTTTTCGCCACGTCCAGGGCGGGGATATCGCTTCCATTCACTCCAGGTCGAAATCATCGCGTAAAGCCTCGCAGCGTTGGAAATACGGCTATTTCTGGTTAATTCGTCCAGCCTACGAGCAACGTTTCTGCTGGAATCAGAACGCTTTACTGCAAAAAATCGGCGACGGGAATCGTGGCGAAATCACGATATCGTGGATGGTTAAGCCGGTCACCGGCATAGCGCTTCGTCCACCGCGGATTGCGGCCAGGTGTTGCCGTTTGGTGCCGCCCATACCGCGCCACCGCTGCCCACCCGTGCTGCCCATCACGAGATCGCGACATCGGCGGCGGCCATCCGCGGCCGCTTGCGGGATCGCACGGCCGGGAGGAAGATCGCGCCACTCCATAAAAATCAAAGCGGGAGGTGACCCATGCAAAGCAAAGCCCAGATCGATCAGATTCTGCGTCAGAAATCCGAGGCCAAGGAGATTCCCGGCGTGGTCGCGATGGCGGCGACCGGCAGCGAGGTGATTTATCAGGGCGCGTTCGGCAAGCGCGACCTGTCCAAGGACGATCCGATGACCGCCGACAGCGTGTTCTGGATCGCCTCCATGACCAAGGCGATCACGTGCGCCGCCGGCATGCAGCTTGTCGAGCAAGGCAAGCTTTCGCTCGACGAGCCGATCGGTAAGCTGCTGCCCGATCTCGCTTCAACCCGCAGGTACTGGAAGGCTTTGACGCCAAGGGCGAGCCGAAACTGCGCGCCGCCAAGAAGCCGATCACGCTGCGCCAGCTGATGACCCATACCGCGGGCTTTGCCTACGACATGTGGAACGGCGACGTCGGGAAATACCTCGAGAAGACCGCCACGCCCGGCATCATCACTTGCCTGAATGCCGCGCTGAAGACGCCGATCATGACCGATCCCGGCACGCGCTGGGAATACGGCACCAATATCGATTTCGTCGGCAAGGCAGTGGAAGCCGCCAGCGGCAAGAAGCTCGATGTCTACCTGCGCGAAAATATATTCGCCCCGCTCGGCATGAACGACACCGGCTTCAAGATCACGGACGCGATGCGCCAGCGGCTGGTCGGCATGCATGCGCGTGGGCCGGACGGCGCGCTGGCGCCGATCCCGTTCGAACTCGAACAGGCACCGGAATTCCACATGGGTGGCGGCGGCCTCTACGGCACGGCGGCCGACTACATCAAGTTCACCCAGATGATCCTCAACAAGGGCCGCGGCAACGGCAATCAGCTGCTGAAGCCGGAAACGGTGACGCAGATGGGCCAGAACAACATCGGCGACCTCACCATGGGCAAGATGCCGACCGCGCTGCCCATATACACCAACGATGTCGATCTGTTCCCCGATATCGTCAAGAAGTGGGGCCTCTCCTTCATGATCAACACCGCCAAGACGCCGGAAGGCCGCAGCGCCGGCTCGCTGTTCTGGGCCGGCCTCGCCAACACCTATTTCTGGATCGACCCGGCGCGCAATGTCGCCGGGGTGATCCTGATGCAGTTGTTGCCGTTCGCCGACGCCAAATGCCTGGAAGCGTTCGCGGGCTTCGAGCGCGGCATCTATGCCGGCCTCGATGCCGGCAGCGGCCAGAAGGCGGCGTGAGGCGCATCTGCTAGAAATCGTCATTGCGAGCGGAGCGAAGCAATCCATGGTGCCGTATAACGGATGGATGGATTGCTTCGTCGCTTGCGCTCCTCGCAATGACGGCGTGGAAATGATGTTTCGATCCCGTAGCACGTGCATGGAGGGGTACATTTGACGAAAGACATCATCAGCTACGTCTGCGGCATTTCCGACGCGCCGCTGCTCGGCGAGACCATCGGCGGCTGCCTCGATCGCGCAGCCCAGCGCTGGGGCGATCGCGAGGCGCTGGTTTCGCCAAGCCATGGCGTGCGCTGGACATGGCGGGAGTTCACCGAACGCGTCGATGCGCTGGCGGCGGGTTTTCTCGCGCTCGGCCTCGAACGCGGCGCGCGGATCGGGGTGTGGTCGCTGAACCGCCCGGAATGGACGCTGACGCAATTCGCCGCGGCGAAAGCAGGGCTCATCCTCGTCACCATCAATCCCGCCTACCGTTTGAGCGAACTCGAATTCGCACTGGCAAAAGTCGGTTGCGCGGCGATCGTCACCGCGACCGCCTTCAAGACCTCCAACTACATGGAGATGCTGAACACGCTGCTGCCGGAGCTTGCCGCAGCGAAGCCGGGCGAATTGCAGGCGGCGCGGCTGCCGCAACTGCGCGCGGTGATCCAGATCGGCGGCCCCAAATGTCCGGGCACCATCGCCTTCGAGGACGTGACCAAAATGGGCGGCACGCGGCACCGCGAGCAGCTCATGGAACTCGCCGGGACGCTGCAGTTCGACGATCCCGTCAATATTCAATTCACCAGCGGCACCACGGGTTCGCCGAAGGGCGTAACGCTGACGCATCACAACATCCTCAACAACGGCTATTTCGTCGGCCGCGCGATGCGGCTGACCGAGCAGGACCGCATCTGCATTCCCGTGCCGCTCTATCACTGCTTTGGCATGGTGATGGGCAATCTCGCTTCCGTCACGCTCGGCGCGACCATGGTCTATCCCGGCGAAGGCTTTGATCCGCTGGCGACGCTGCAAACGATCGAACAGGAAAAATGCACCGCGCTCTACGGCGTGCCGACCATGTTCATCGCCGAGCTCGATCACCCCGAGTTTGCGCGCTTCAACCTGAAATCGCTGCGCACCGGCATCATGGCCGGCGCGCCCTGCCCGGTCGAGGTGATGAAGCGCGTCAACAACGAGATGAACATGGGCGAGGTCACCATCGCCTATGGCATGACCGAGACATCGCCGGTGAGTTTCCAGAGCGCGACCGACGATCCGCTGGAGCGGCGGGTCTCCACCGTCGGGCGCATCCATCCGCATGTCGAGGTCAAGGTCGTCGATCTCGAGGGGCGCGTGGTGCCGCGCGGGATGCGCGGCGAACTCTGCACCCGCGGCTACAGCGTCATGCTGGGCTATTGGGACGAACCTGAAAAGACCCGCGACGTGCTCGACGCCAATGGCTGGATGCACACCGGCGACATCGCCATCATCGACGCCGAGGGCTATTGCAACATCGTCGGCCGCATCAAGGACATGGTGATCCGCGGCGGCGAAAACCTCTATCCCAGGGAGATCGAGGAATTCCTCTATCGCCATCCCAAAGATCCAGGACGTGCAGATCTTTCGGCGTCGCCGACGATCGCTACGGCGAAGAGCTCTGCGCCTGGGTTCGGACGCGGCCAGGCGAAACGCTCACCGCCGACGACGTCCGCGCCTTCTGCCAGGGCCAGATCGCCCACAACAAGATCCCGCGCTATGTCGAGTTCGTCGACGAATTCCCGATGACGGTAACGGGCAAGATCCAGAAGTTTTTGATGCGGGAAGCGGTGGAAGCGAAGCTGGGATTGAAGGCGGCGAAGACGGCGTGAGGGGGGTCCGAGACCTCATCCTGAGGAGCGCGCCCTTGCGTGCGTCTCGAAGGATGAATGGTACCAGTTCGGCCTCGTGCTTCGAGACGGCCCTTCGGGCCTCCTCAGCGCGAGGGTAGAGAGTGCCCTACACCGGCAGCCCGTTCTGCATCGCCAGATCCTTCAGCGACACCTGCGGCCTTGCGCCGATGTGCTGGATTACTTCGGCTGCCGCAAGCGCGCCTAAGCGGCCAGCGCTTTCATAGCCTGCATTCCGGACCAAGCCGAACAGGAAGCCCGCGGCGAACAGATCGCCGGCGCCGGTGGTGTCGACGAGCTTTTCAATCGGGAACGCCGGCACCGCCGTCACACCATCCTTCGCCGCGACCACGCAGCCCTTCTCGCTGCGGGTGACGATCCCGAGCTTGGTATCGGCGCGGAGTTGCTTCAGCGCAGTGTCGAAATCCGACGTCTGGTACAGCGAATGCAGTTCGGCCTCGTTGGCGAACACGAGATCGACGGTGCCCTTGCGCATCAGGTCGAGGAACTCGTCGCGATAACGATCGACGCAGAACGAATCCGACAGCGTCAGCGCCACCTGGCGGCCGGCGCCGTGCGCGATCGTCGCCGCCTTGACGAAGGCTTCCTTGGCGTTCTTCGGGTCCCAGAGATAGCCTTCGAGATAGACGATGCGCGCGGCCGCGATCTGCGCTTCATCGATATCCGACGGGTTCAGATCCTGCGCGGCGCCGAGATAGGTGTTCATGGTGCGCTCGCCGTCCGGCGTCACCAGGATGTAGGAGCAGCCGGTGGCGGGGCCATCAGCCGCCGCCCTGGTCTCGAAGGCGACGCCGGCGGCGCGGATATCGTGGGTGTAGAGGGTGCCGATCTGGTCGCCCTTCACCTTGCCGATGAAGGCCGCGCGCGCGCCGAAACCGGCGACGCCGACGATGGTGTTGGCGCCCGAGCCGCCGCTCATTTCGGTCGCCGGGCCCATATCCTTGTAGATGGCGGCGGCGCGGGCTTCGTCGATCAGCGCCATGCCGCCCTTGGTCATGCCGTGACGGGCGAGAAACCCCTCGTCGGTCTGCACCAGCACGTCGAAAATCGCATTGCCGATCCCGAGAACGTCGTATTTTGCGTCAGTCATTCGTCCGTCCTGTTTACGGCGATTTGCGAAAGGCTGCGGCCTACCAGATCGGCCCCGCGCCAGCAAGGGAAGCGGGTGCGGTCTACCTCGCCCCGCTTGCGGGGAGAGGTCGGATCGCCTCGGCGATGCGAAGCATCGTCCGGTGCGATCCGGGTGAGGGGGTACCGGTCTATCAACGAACGCAGCACCCGCGGTGAGAGCCCCTCACCCCAACCCTCTCCCCGTGAAGAACGGGGAGAGGGAGAAGCAAGCGCCAGCAGCATGGCTTGGTAGCGTTTCCTTGCTGCTCGCTGCTATACACCCCACCCATGATCCGCTCCTTTCTCACGGTCTCCTCGGGAACGCTGGCGTCGCGGCTGCTTGGATTCGTGCGCGACTCCGTGCTCGCCGCGCTATTGGGCGCTGGCGCCGTCGCGGATGCGTTCCTGGCGGCGTTTCAGCTGGTCAATGTGGTGCGGCGGCTGCTGACCGAGGGCGGGCTGAACGCCGCGCTGGTGCCGGCGTGGCTGCGCGTGCGCGAGACCGATGGGGCGACGGCAGCGGCGGCGTTCGCCGGCCGCGTGCTCGGCACCGTCGCCTCTATCCTGATCGTTGCGACCGCCTTGCTGGCGCTCGCGATGCCGTTCGTCATCGCCGTGCTGGCGCCGGGGTTTGCCGGGCGCGAGACGCTGCAGCTCGCAGTCGACAATGCCCGGCTGATGCTGCCGTACCTCGCCTTTGCCGGTCCGGTAACCGTCATGATGGCGCTGCTGAACGCGCAAGGCCGCTTCGCGCTGACGGCGTTCTCGCCGCTGTTGTTCAACATTGCGCTGATCGCGGTGATGGTCGTGCTGCTCGCCGCACGGCCGGACGCGGTGCAAGCCGCGCAAATCATCGCCGCGACAACAGGCATTGCCGGGCTGTTACAGCTGTCGGTGCTGGTATTGCGCCGTGGCGGCAACATCGCCACCCCCTTGCGGGTTTCGTTCGACAAGGAAATGCGCGGCTTTCTCGCCAAGGCCGCACCCGGCATGATGGCATCCAGCGCGCCGCAGCTTTTGATGGTGGCCGGCGCGGTGATCGCCTCGTCTTCGCCGTCGGCGGTATCGTGGCTCTATTTCGCCAACCGCCTTATCGAACTGCCGCTCGGCATCGTCGGCGTCGCCATGGGCACGGTGCTGATCCCGGAACTGACGCGCGCGGTGCGCGGCGATGACCGCGCCGGCGTCGCGCATGCGGAATCGCGCGGCCTCGAACTCGCGGTTGGGCTGGCGCTGCCGGCGACGCTCGGGCTGATCGTGCTGAGCGAGCCGATCGTGCGGCTGTTGTTCGAGCACGGCGCCTTCACCGCTGATGATACCAAAGCGACGGCGCGCGCGCTGGTGTGGCTGACGCTGGCGCTGCCCGCGCATGTGCTGGTGAAGGCGCTGTCGCCGGCATTCTTCGCGCGCGAGGATACGCTGACGCCGCTGGCTGCCGCACTGAAGGGCGTGGTGCTGGCGATCGTGGCGGCCTTCCTGCTCAGCCACTGGTACGGCACCGAGGGCATCGCGGCCGCGATCGCGCTCGGCGCGTGGAACATGGCGTTCAACCTGATCCGCCGCGGCGCGGAGACGTTTGGATTCTCGATCGATGCGGGCGCGAAGCGGCGGCTGCCGCGCATCGCGCTCGCGGCGCTCGCCATGGGCACGCTGCTGTGGCTGGCGACGCGGTCGATGGCGGCGCTTGCCTCGGACGCGCACGGCCTCGTGCAGGCCGTCCTGCTGCTGGCCGTGATCTCGGCGGGAATAGCGATCTACGGCCTGTTTCTGCGGCTTTTCGGCGTTACGGGTTGGCGCGAGGCGGTTAACGCCTTCAGGCAAACAAAGGCCTAGCCGCTTGCGCTGATAGCCCCTGCGTGGCAAACGACAGCGCGAAACAGGCATCCGAAATTGGATCCTTGGGGAAGCTGACTATGGCTTTTGTTGAAAAGGTTTTTTCGGGCGTCCAGCCGACGGGTAATCTGCATCTCGGCAATTACCTCGGCGCGATCGTCAACTTCGTGAAGATGCAGGAAACCCATGACTGCATCTATTGCGTCGTCGACATGCACGCGATCACGCAAGGCGTCGACGTCTGGGGCGGCCCGGCCGAGCTCGCCCGCAACACCCGCGAGGTGACAGCGGCCTTCATCGCCGCCGGCATCGACCCGAACAAGCACATCGTGTTCAACCAGAGCCAGGTCTCGGGCCACGCCGAGCTTGCCTGGATCTTCAACTGCGTCGCGCGGGTCGGCTGGCTCAGCCGCATGACCCAGTTCAAGGAGAAGGCCGGCAAGGACCGCGAGAACGCGTCGGTGGGTCTCTATGACTATCCGGTGCTGATGGCGGCCGACATCCTGCTGTATCGCGCCACCCATGTGCCGGTCGGCGAGGACCAGAAGCAGCATCTGGAGCTGTCGCGCGACATCGCGCAGAAATTCAACAACGACTTTGCCGATTCGATCCGCGGCCACGGCGCCAATGACGGCATGTTCTTCCCGTTGCCGGAACCGCTGATCACGGGCCCCGCGACGCGGGTGATGTCGCTTCGCGACGGCACCAAGAAAATGTCGAAGTCGGACGCGTCGGACAATTCGCGCATCAACCTGACCGACGACGCCGACACCATCGCGGCAGAAGATTCGCAAGGCAAAGACCGATCCGGAACCGCTGCCGTCGGAAGAAAAGGGCCTGGAGAACCGGCCCGAGGCCGACAACCTCGTCGGCATCTATGCGGCGCTGTCCGAGCGCAGCAAGGCCGACGTCTTGAAGGAATTCGGCGGCGGGCAGTTTTCCAGCTTCAAGAACGCGCTGGTGGAACTTTGCGTCGCGAAACTCTCGCCGATCGCTTCCGAGATGAAGCGGCTGGTCGCCGACCCCGGCCATGTCGACAAGATCCTGGTCGACGGCGCCGACCGGGCGCGCGTCATCGCCGACGAAACCATGCGCGCGGCCAGGGATATCGTCGGTTTCATCCGAAAGAGCTAGGCACTGCTTCACCCGCCCCTTGAGGGGGCGGGTCGGCTCACATGAAGCGCAGCGCAATGTGAGACGGGGCGGGGTGACAGTCTCTCAACTCGGGCGCTGCTAGACGCGGAGAGACCGTCACCCCACCTCGGTTCGCATTCCATGCGAACCGATCCTCCCCCTCCAGGGGAGGATAAGTTTCATTGCCTCTTTGGGAACCGCGACGCCGCTTGTCGAAAGCGGCAGCGCCGTGGCACCATGCGTCGGTTTGGCGCAGCACCGGGACATGCATGACCACCCAGCGACGAAGCTACGAAACGGGTCACAAGCCAAAATGCCTTGTCATTGTTGACGACACCGCGGAATGGGACCGCGCGGTGTACTACGCCAGCCGCTGGGCGATACGCGTCGGCGGCGGGGTGGTGATGCTGCGCATCATCGAAATCGAGGATCAGAACCAGCAATGGCTGGGGGTCGCCGACATCATGCGCGCCGAGGCCGAGGACGCCGCGAACGAGGCGCTCGACCGCGCCGTCGGGCCGCGCCAATGGCATTGCCGCGATCACGCCGGAACGGGTGATTCGCGAGGGCGACCCGACCGCCCAGATCCTCGACGTGATCGACAAGGACGTCGATATTTCGATGCTGGTGCTGGCGGCCAATCCGGGCCCCGAAGGCCCCGGCCCGCTGATCACCATGATGGCGCAGGTCACCGGCTCGTTCCCGATTCCCGTCGTCATCGTGCCCGGCGATCTCAGCGATTCCGACATCGACGGACTGTCTTAGGGCTTGATACGGCTCGGGAATTTCTGATTGCGCCCCTTGACCGTGCGCCCGCCGTCGCCATCTGCTACAGGAGACCCCACGCGCCGGCCTTGAACCGGCGACGCCGGAGAAAAACCATGTTCATTCAGACTGAAGCCACGCCCAATCCCGCCACGCTGAAATTCATTCCAGGCCGTACCGTGCTCGACACCGGCACGATGGAATTCGCCAGCCGCGAAGCCGCCGCCCGCTCCCCGCTCGCCGAAAGGCTGTTCGGCGTGCCCGGCATCTCCAGCGTGTTCTACGGCTACGATTTCGTCACCGTGACCAAGGCGGATGGCGACTGGCAGCACCTCAAGCCCGCGATTCTCGGCGCCATCATGGAACACTACATGTCCGGCGCGCCGCTGCTGGCGGATGGCACTGCCGGCAATGACGAGGCGGCGGACGAGGAAGGCGAGTTCTTCAACGAGGCCGACGCCGATACGGTCGCGACCATCAAGGATCTGATCGAGACGCGGGTGCGCCCCGCCGTCGCCAATGACGGCGGCGACATCACCTTCCGCGGCTTCAGGGACGGCGTCGTCTACCTCAACATGAAGGGCTCCTGCGCGGGCTGCCCGTCCTCGACGGCGACGCTGCAGCACGGCATCCAGAATCTATTGAAGCATTTCGTGCCCGACGTGGTCGAAGTCCGGCCGATGTAATTGAAAGGCGCGCGTAGCGAGTGGCGAGTGGCGAATAGAGCCGAAGCTCGATAGTCCATTCGCCATTCGCCTCATCGTTTACGCCGCCATCCCGATGCTGGCCGCTTCGGCGGCGGCCTGCTGCATGCCGTTCGACATTTCACTCGTGACAGTGCTCTGCTCCTCGACCGCAGCCGCGGTCGATGTCACGTACTCGCTGACCTCCTGGATCGCCTTCTTGATCGAGTTCAGGGCCTCGACCACATCGCCGGAAATTCCGTTGAGATTGCCGATTTCCTGCTCGATCTTGTCGGTCGCCTGCTTGGCCTGGTTGGCGAGGTTCTTGACCTCGGAGGCAACCACGGCAAAGCCGCGGCCCGCCTCACCGGCGCGCGCGGATTCGATGGTGGCGTTGAGCGCCAGCAGGTTGATCTGGCCGGTGATGTCGCCGATCAACTGCACGATGCTGCTCATCGACTCCGCCGCCAGCGCCAGACGCTGCGCCTGCTGATCGGCGGCCTCGACCCGATCGACCGCGGTCAGCGCCGTTTCCCTGGATTTCGACATCGCTGCCGAGATTTCGCGGACCGAGGCATTCAGTTCCTCGGCTCCGGCCGCGACCGACTCCATCATGCCGCGCACCTTTTCGCTCCGCATCCGCGCGGTCACCTGCGCTGTCGTGTCGGAGGCATATTTCACCACCTTGAACGGCTTGCCGTTAAGGTCGCGGATCGGGTTGTAGGAGGCCTGGATCCAGACCTGCTTGCCGCCCTTGCCAACGCGCTCATATTCACCCGACTGAAACTCGCCGCGGTTCAGATTGGCCCAGAATTCCCGGTAAGCAGCGCTATCGCGCTCGGCTGGCGCCACGAACATGCTGTGATGCTTGCCCTGAATCTCGGCGAGCGAATAGCCGAGTGCCCCAAGGAAATTCGCATTGGCCGTCAGCACATGGCCGTCCATCGAGAACTCGATCACCGCCTGCGACTTGCCGATTGCCTCGATCTGCCCGGCGAAGTTCGCCGTTTTCAACTTGTCGGCGGTGATGTCGGAGGCGAATTTCACGACCTTGAACGGCTTGCCGGTATCGTCGAGGATCGGATTGTAGGAAGCGAGAATCCACACCTCCTTGCCGCCCTTGCCGAAACGCTTGTACTCGGCCGCCTCGTACTCACCGCGGCCGAGCTTGGCCCAGAATTCCCGGTAGGCGGCGCTGTCGCGCTCGCTGGGCGCCACGAACATCTGGTGATGCTTGCCCTGGATTTCCTCCAACTTGTAGCCCACCGTGGCGAGGAAGTTCTCATTGGCGGTAATGATGGTGCCATCGAGATTAAATTCGATCACCGCCTGCGCACGGCCGATGGCGGAAATCTTGCCGGCATCCTCCATGTTGCGGATTTTCTTCGCCGTGATGTCGGTGGCGAATTTGATGACTTTCACGGGCTTGCCGGCGTCGTCCATGATCGGATTGTAGGACGCCTGGATCCAGACCTCGCGGCCGCCCTTGCCGACGCGCTTGTATTCGGCCGCCTGGAATTCACCGCGGTTGAGGCTGGCCCAGAACGCCTTGTATTCCTCGCTGCCGCGCAACTCCGGCGGCGCGAACAGCTGATGATGCTTGCCCTGGATTTCATCGAGACGGTAACCCATCGCGTCGAGAAAGTTCTGGTTGGCGGTGATGATCGTGCCGTCCATCTTGAACTCGATCACCGCCTGCGACCTGTTGATCGCCGCAGCCTGCGCCAATGCATCGCGGGCGGACGAATTGCTTTTCCACAAAGGCATAAAAAACCCCTATTCAACGAAGGAACGGGCGCGGCTTGATATGCCGGAGATGCACCGTCCGGATCCCCATTGATCCGTATTTCCTCGGGGTCAGGCTCTCACCAGTTGGTAAACAAAGATATAATCTCTCGTAATTTCAATGGCTTAGCATCGTATAGTTGCATGATGATGCACATGCATCGAAAATGGGGCGCGAGCCTTTTCTCAGCTATCTCCACAGGTAGCGCTGACCGAAGGTAGAGCAGAGCCGCCACCGCTTCGCGATGGATGCAAACGCGGAAATAACGCGGCAACGCATTCAATCGGCGCCGAAAAACCTCTACGCTGGCATCCATGCTCATCCTCGCCATCGATACCGCGCTCGATGCCTGCGCCGCGGCCGTGCTCGACACCAGCGCAAACCAGCCCGTTGCCCAGGAATCGCAGGCGATGAAGCGCGGCCATGCCGAAGCCTTGATGCCGCTGATCGCGCGCGTGATGAAGGCGTCCGGCGTTGCCTTTACCGCGCTCGACCGCATCGCCGCGACAACCGGCCCCGGCAGCTTTACCGGATTGCGCGTTGGCCTTTCCGCCGCCCGCGGCATTGCGCTCGCCGCCGGCAAGCCGGTGGTGGGCGTGACGACACTGACCGCGTTTGCCGCCCCCATCGTCAGCGAGAACAGCGAACATCCCGTCATCGCCGCGATCGATGCGCGGCATGATCACGTCTACTTCCAGGTGCTCGGCGGCGACGGCAGTTCGCTGATCAAGCCGAAGGTCGCGCCAATTGCGGAGGCGCTCGACGCAGCGCGCTTCGGCACGCCGCATCTGGTCGGCAACGCGGCGAAGATTCTGGCCGACCGCTGGCCGGCCGATGCGCCGCCGCCCTTCAAGATCGACCAGCAGGCTGCACCCGATATCGCCTGGGTGGCGTGGCTCGGCGCCGCCGTCAGTCCCGAGAGCGCCCCGGCGCGGCCCTATTATCTGCGCGCGCCCGATGCCAAGCCGCCGAAGGATCCGCTGTCCCGCGCTTCGCAGCCATCGGCATCATCATGATGACATGGTTTTCCGATTGGTGGGGCGGCGGCACGGCCGCGATCGAATCGGCCAGTCCGCGCGACGCGGCGCGTCTGGCGCAACTGCATGGCGCATCGTTTCACCGCGGCTGGGGCGAAGGCGAATTCGAGGTCATGCTGACCGAGCGCAACACGCTCGTTCACCGGCTCAGACTTGGACGCAGGATCATCGGCTTTGCGGTGTCGCGCTGGGCTGCCGACGAGGCGGAGTTGTTGTCGATCGCCATCGATGCGACCCAACGTGGCCGCGGTTTGTCGCGCGACCTGTTGCTGACGCATCTCGGTCATCTCGCAGGCCGCGGCGTACGCAAAGTGTTCCTCGAAGTCGAAGAAAATAATCAGCCGGCGCGGCGCCTGTATGAATGGGCCGGATTTGAGGTCGTTGGCCGCCGGGAACGCTATTACAAGCAACCCGGCGGGGAGCAATTGAATGCACTTCTGATGCGGCGTGACTTGTCGTAATGTGCGGGCGGTGGCAAAAGACCCCCGACCTGCGTCCGAAGGCCTTGAGACCATGCCCGTACTGAAATCCCCGTCCGCGCACAAGAATACCGGCATCGAGGCCCGCTGCGCCGCCACCGGCATGCGCATGACCGAACAGCGCCGCGTGATCGCGCGCGTGCTGGCGGATTCGGTCGACCATCCCGACGTCGAGGAACTTTACCGGCGCTGCGTCGCCGTCGACGACAAGATCTCGATCTCGACGGTGTACCGCACCGTAAAACTGTTCGAGGACGCCGGGATCATCGAGCGGCACGACTTCCGCGAAGGCCGCGCGCGCTACGAGCAGATGCCCGACAGCCATCACGATCACCTGATCAATCTGCGCGACGGCAAGGTGATCGAATTCACCTCCGAGGAAATCGAGAAATTGCAGGCCGAGATCGCCCGCAAGCTCGGCTACAAGCTGGTCGATCACCGGCTGGAACTGTATTGCGTCCCGCTCGACGAAGAGAAAACGTAGTTTTCGCGTGAAAATCCTGAATTCGACTTTCGATCTCATCATCTTCGATTGCGACGGCGTGCTGGTCGACAGCGAAGTCATCTCCTGCCGCGCGCATGCCGAAATCCTTGACGCGTCACGGCTATCCAATAACGGCGGAACAGGTACTCGATCGGTTTCTCGGCCGCTCGATGCGTCAGGCGGCGCTCGAAGTCGAAGCCGAACTCGGCCGCTGCCTGCCCGACGACTTCTCACTCCCAGACATACGCCGAGATATTCCGGTTGTTCGCAGAATCGCTGGAAGCCACGCCTTATATGGGCGAGGCCCTGGCCCGGATTGCACAGCCCGTCTGCGTCGCATCAAGTGGACCGCCGGAGAAAATCAGCGCCAGTCTCAACCGCACTGGGCTTGTACGACCGGTTCGCACCGCACATTTTTTCAGCCGTGCAGGTGCGCCACGGCAAGCCGGCGCCGGATCTGTTTCTGTTCGCCGCCGAACGGATGCAGACCGCTCCCGAACGCTGCATCGTGATCGAGGACAGCGTCGCCGGCATCAAGGCGCCATCGCGGCAGGAATGCCCGTGCTCGGTTTCCACGGCGGCAGCCACTGCCGTGAAGGCTACGGCGCAAAACTGCGGGATGCCGGCGCGACCACGACCTTCGACGACATGCGACAACTGCCCGAGCTGATTGCGCACCTCGGTCGAAAGTCGGGTTAATTCGGCGCCGCTTGGCTGGCACCCGCCGGAATCGATCCGAATTGATGGGCCCAAACGCTGGCCTTTTGGCCGTTTAGGCTATATTTGAGCCCGAGCCGCCGCCAGGGCGTCATTCCACCACCACCCCAGGTTCCATGAAGCCGCCGCGCAAGCTGCATATCAAGTCCTATGGCTGCCAGATGAACGTCTACGATGCGCAACGCATGGTGGACACGCTGGCTCCCGAAGGCTTTGTGGAGACAGCCAGTGCCGAGGATGCCGATCTGGTGATCCTCAACACCTGCCATATCCGGGAGAAGGCTTCCGAGAAGGTCTACTCCGAACTCGGGCGGCTGCGGGTCGCCAAGGATGAAGCCGCACGTAACGGGCGCGATATGCGCATCGCGGTGGCGGGCTGCGTGGCGCAGGCCGAGGGTGCGGAGATCATCCGCCGCGCGCCTGTCGTCGACGTCGTGGTCGGGCCGCAGAGCTATCATCATCTGCCGCAATTGCTGGCGCGCGCGAAGAGCGAAGGCCGTGCGCTGGAGACCGAATTCCCGGTCGAGGACAAGTTCGGTTTTCTCCCGGCCCCCAAACCGGACGCGATCCGCGCGCGCGGCATCTCCGCTTTCGTCACCGTGCAGGAAGGTTGCGACAAGTTCTGCACCTTCTGCGTCGTGCCCTATACGCGCGGCGCGGAAGTCTCGCGCCCGGTGGCGAAGATCGTCGACGACGTGAAGCGACTTGCCGACAACGGCGTACGCGAGATCACGCTCATTGGCCAGAACGTCAACGCCTATCACGGTGAAGGCCCCGACGGGCGGACCTGGCCGCTGGGCAGGCTGCTGCACCATCTCGCCGAAATCGAAGGTATCGTGCGGCTGCGCTACTCCACCAGCCATCCCCGTGATGTCGATGATTCGCTGATCACAGCCCATCGCGATCTCGCCGCGCTGATGCCGTTCGTGCATCTTCCGGTGCAGTCCGGCTCCGACCGGATCCTGGCGGCCATGAACCGCAAACATACCGCCGATGATTATCGCCGCGTCATCGACCGTTTTCGCACCGCCCGCCAAGATATTGCTTTTTCTTCGGATTTTATCGTCGGCTTCCCCGGCGAAACCGAGGGAGAATTTGCCGCGACCCTCGCGCTTGTCATGCAAATCGGATACGCTGGAGCCTATTCGTTCAAATATTCGCCCCGGCCCGGCACGCCGGCGGCGGACATGCAGGAGACGGTGTCAGCGGCTGAAATGGACGAGCGATTGGTGCGGCTTCAGGAATTGATCGACAGTCAGCAATCGGCCTTCAACAAGGCCATGATTGGCAACACCGTCGATGTGCTGTTCGAACGCGCGGCCCGCAATCCCGGCCAGATCGTCGGCCGCACCGCGTACCTGCAGCCCGCGCATGTCTTTGCCTCGCCTGACATCATCGGACAGGTGCTGCCGGTCACCATCGGCAGCCTCGAGCGATACAGCCTGCTCGGCGAACTCGCAGGCCGCTCCGCGCCGTCGCTGCACCATCGACACTTTCATCCACTCGACTGACGGGAGCCTGAACCCTTGCCAAAAAGCGCATCGGATTCGCCTTCGCTCGCTCCCAGCCGCAAATTTGACCGCGACATGCAAATTCCGCCCGAGACCCAGGTCGTCATCGACTTCGACGACAACCGCGCCGCTTCCGCGCTGGTCGGCCCCTACGGGCAGAACCTGGCGCTGGTCGAACGGCGGCTCGGCGTCGTCGTCGATTCCCGCGGCAACCACATCACCATCGCCGGCTCCCGCGACGGCTGCGACGCCGCGCGGCGCGTGCTGGAGACGCTGTATGCACAGGCCGTGCAGGGACATGACCTCTCGCAGGGCGAGGTCGAAGGCGCGATCCGCGCCGTGCTCGCGCAGGGCTCGCTGTTCGAATTCGATCGCCAAGACCGCCAAGGCCTCGTTCGAGACCATCAACCTGCGCAAGCGTCCGGTGCGCGCGCGCACCGCCGCGCAGGATTCCTATATCCGTGCGCTGAAGCGCCACGAGATGGTATTCGGCGTAGGCCCGGCCGGCACCGGCAAGACCTGGCTTGCAGTGGCGCATGCCGCGCAATTGTTCGAACGCAAGGAAGTCGATCGCATCATCCTGTCGCGGCCCGCGGTCGAGGCCGGCGAGCGGCTCGGCTTCCTGCCCGGCGACTTGCGGGAAAAGGTCGATCCTTACCTGAGGCCGATCTACGACGCGCTGTACGATTTGATGGATTCGCGCATTGTCGAGCGCGCGCTGCAGGCCGGCGAGATCGAGATCGCGCCGCTGGCGTTCATGCGCGGCCGCACGCTGACCAACGCCGTCATCATCCTGGACGAAGCGCAGAACACCACGTCGATGCAGATGAAGATGTTCCTGACCCGGCTCGGCGAGAACAGCCGTATGATCATCACCGGCGATCCATCGCAGGTCGACCTGCCGAACGGACAGGCCTCCGGGCTTGCCGAAGCGGTCAAGCTGCTCGACGGCGTCGAGGGCATTGCGCAGGTGAAATTCACCGCGGAAGACGTCATCCGCCACGAACTGGTGGCGCGGATCGTCGCCGCCTATGAGGGATTGCCGCAAAAACCGGCAACCAACAAATCTTGACCCAGAAATCGTCGGCCTTGGGCCTGCCGCAGGCAGGTCCGGGCCGTAACCCGAACATTGCAATGCAAAGCGCTGGAACGCTCGTGTCGTCCGTCCTTCCCTTCACCGAGGTTCTGGTCGTCGCCGAATGCTGGCAGGCCGAGCCGGATGCCGAGGCGGTGATCCATCGCGCCATCAATGCGGCGGCCGAAATCGCCGATGCCGATGTCGGCGAGGCCGAACTCGCAATCATGCTGACCGACGATGCCGGCATTCGCACGCTCAACAATAACTGGCGCGGCATCGACAAGCCGACCAACGTGCTGTCGTTTCCGGCGCTGCAGCCGACCGCGGGCGCGCCGGCGGACGCGCCGCGGATGCTCGGCGATATCGCCATCGCCTACGAGACCATGCGGAAAGAGGCGGATGACGAAGAAAAGCCGTTCGATCATCACCTCAGCCATCTGGCGGTCCACGGGTTCCTGCATTTGATCGGATACGATCACGAGAAAGACGACGACGCCGAGGCCATGGAAGGTCTCGAACGGGAGATTCTTGCCCAGCTCGGTATTCCGGATCCGTATACGGATCGAGATCCGCATGCGGACCGGGAGCGGATGGACTGAAATGCCGGACTCCGACCCGATACAGGACAACCCGCGCGACACCCCCAACCTGCCGGCGGTGGTGCAGGAAGGCGAGGTGCTGCGTCCGGCCGCCGACAGCTGGCTGATGCGCGCGATCCGCACGCTGTTCGGCTGGAGGGCGGGGTCGGTTCGCGCCGATCTCCAGGTCGTGCTCGACGCCTCCACGCCGGATGATGTCGGCTTCTCCGCGATCGAGCGCACCATGCTGCGCAACATCCTCGGCCTCAACGAGCGGCGGATCGCCGACGTGATGGTGCATCGCGCCGACATCGTCGCGGTCAAGCGGGATATTCCACTGGGCGAACTAATGAGCCTGTTCGAAAGCGCGGCGCATTCGCGGCTCGTGGTCTACAACGAAACGCTCGACGACCCCGAAGGTATCGTTCACATCCGCGACCTGCTGGCGTTCATGACCGCAAAGGCGCGGATCGGCGACACCACCAAGCCGAAGCGCAAGAAGCCATTCCCGGCGGGCCTCGACCTGCGCGCGGTAGACCTCGCATTGCCGCTGGCAGAGGCCAACATCATCCGCAAGCTGCTATATGTGCCGCCGTCGATGCGGGCGATCGACCTGCTGGCGCAGATGCAGGCCTCGCGCATCCATCTGGCGCTGGTGGTCGACGAATATGGCGGCACCGACGGGCTGGTGTCGATCGAGGACATTGTCGAGCAGATCGTCGGCGAAATCGACGACGAGCACGACAGCGACGAACCGCCGTCGATCATCCGGCAAGGGGACAATGCGTTCATCGCCGACGCCCGCGCCAGCCTCGAGGATGCCCGCAAGATGATCGGCGAGGAATTCGTCACCGGCGAGGCCGGCGAGGAGGTCGAGACGCTGGGCGGCTACCTGGTCGCGCAGGTCGGCCGCCTGCCGGTGCGCGGCGAAGTCATCGCGGGTCCGGGCAATTTCGAGATCGAGGTGCTCGATGCCGATCCGCGGCGGGTCAAGCGGCTGCGGATCGGGATCCGGAAAGAGCGCCCGGCGGCGCGCGTGACGCGCGAGCGAAGCCGCCGCGAGGCCGCGCCCGATACCAACGTGCCGCCGACCAATGACAATATGCCGCCGACCTCCGGCGACGGAGCCGGCTCGCAGTGATCCCAACCAGTAAATTCCGTTTCGCGGGACTTTCGATCATCCTGGCCTGGGGCTGGAAGCGCGCGGTGATCGCGCTTGTCGCGGGCATGCTGTCGGCGCTGGCGATGGCGCCGTTCAATGCCTGGCCGGTGCTGTTCGTGACCTTTCCGGTCGTGGTCTGGCTGATCGATGGCGCGGCCGCCGGAAAACGGCGCGGTGTGCCGGCGGCGGCGATGTCGGGCTTCTGGTTCGGACTCGGCTATTTCGTGCCCGGGCTGTACTGGACCGGCAACGCTTTCCTCGTCGACGCGCCGACCTTTGCCTGGCTGATGCCGTTCGCGGTGCTCGGCCTGCCGGCCTACCTTGCCTTATTCCCGGCGCTCGGCTTCGCGCTGGCGCGCCTGATCTGGACGCGGGATGCTTCGCGGGTGCTGGCGCTCGCGGTCGGGCTCACGGTCAGCGAATGGCTGCGCGGCCATGTGCTGTCGGGCTTTCCCTGGAATGCCTTCGGCTACGCGCTGTCGGAGCCGCTGGCGCTGGCACAGACGGCATCGCTGATCGGGCTGTGGGGCATGACCTTTTTGTCGGTAGCGATCTTTGCCAGCCCGGCGGCGCTGATCGACGGGTCTTCGCGCGGCCGAAAACCCTGGATCGCGCCTGTGGCGGCGCTGTCGCTGCTGGTCGCGATGGGTGTCTGCGGCGCCGCGCGGCTGGCGCTGCAGCCGACCGCATTGACCAAGGTCAGGCTGCGCATCATGCAGCCGAACCTGCAGCAGGACGTCAAATTCAACTACTCCGCCAAGGCGGAGGTCATGCAGAAATACCTTGCTCTGTCCGACCGTGCTTCGGGACCGCAATCCACCGGCGTGCGCGACGTGCAGATCCTGATCTGGCCGGAATCGGCTTTCCCGTTCTTCCTGACCCGCGAAGCCGATGCGATGGCGCAGATCGCCGAACTGCTGCCGAAGGGCACCGTGCTGATGACCGGCGCGGTGCGCGCGCCCGACGGGCCGCCCGGCGCCCGCGTCAGCCGGGCCTACAATTCGATATATGTGATCGACCATGACGGTGGCGTGCTGTCGGTCTACGACAAGCTGCATCTGGTGCCGTTCGGCGAATATCTGCCGTTTCAGGAGTGGATGGAAAAGCTCGGCTTCGTGCAGCTGACAAGGGTGCACGGCGGCTTCATTCCGGGCACGCGGCGCCACACGATGGAGATTCCGAATGCGCCGACCGCGCTACCATTGATTTGTTACGAAGCGATTTTTCCCGGGAATGTTGCAACTCGTGATGATCGCCCAGGCTGGATCGTCAACCTGACCAATGACGGCTGGTTCGGAAATTCGACGGGCCCCTATCAGCACCTGCAGCAGGCCCGCCTGCGTGCGATCGAAGAAGGGCTGCCGATGGTGCGCGCCGCCAACACCGGCATCTCGGCGGTGATCGATCCCTCGGGACGGATTGTGGCGCGGCTCGGCCTCGGCATCGAAGGCGTGCTGGATGCCAGCCTGCCGTCGGCGCTGCCGCCGACCATTTATGCTCGTCTTGGAGATATCCCGGCCGCCATCATCGTGGCCGGTGCCCTGCTCTTCGTCTTCCGACGCCGCGCCACGAAGCACGCTGCCTGAGATTTGCACATCGCAAGTTGTCACTGGTTTACTAAAAAACGCTGTCTGCGCGGTTCCACCAGTTGACAGACAGCCTGCGATTCGCTTTCTGCGGTTGCAAGAGAAAAACAACAACCAGTCACTTCATTGCTCAGATCGTCCGCAATTCTACCCGATCCTCCGAGCAGGATATGACGGTCACCGGCGCGCCTGGGGGCATAGTCCTTCCACTGCCTCATTCCCGGCGCGCGATCCCAGGAGTGATCTAGATGTCCACCAAAGCGCCCAATCCGGTTGACAAATATGTCGGGAGCCGCGTCCGGATGCGCCGCATCATGCTGGGCATGAGCCAGGAAAAACTGGGCGAAGCGCTCGGCCTCACTTTTCAGCAGGTCCAGAAATACGAAAAAGGCACCAACCGGGTCGGCGCCAGCCGCCTGCAGCAGATTTCCGAGATATTGCAGGTCCCGGTGTCGTTTCTGTTCGATGGCGGGCCGAGCGGCGCGGTGAATGGCAACGGCTTCGCCGAAGGCGCCTCCCCGGCCTACGTGTCCGATTTCCTCGCTACATCAGAGGGTCTTGCGCTGACGCGCGCGTTCACGCGCATCGGCGATTCCAAAATGCGGCGCTCGATCGTCGAGCTGGTCGAGCAGATCGCGTCGCGCGACGGCCCCGACCAGCGCTGATTTTCATCCGCGACGTTTGAGAATTTCGTATACTGGAATATGCCATCATTTGCCGGCGCGAAATTGCGCACCGTGAAATGACGCTGTATCGGATACGACATGACGACAACCAATCCGTTCGATGCCACGCCGATCCTCGAGGGCATCCGCCGCTGGGTCGAGATCGAGACCCCGACCGAGGCACCCGGGCAGGTCAACCAACTGGTTGATCTAGTTACCGAAGGCTATCGCGGCCTGCCCGCCACCGTGGAGCGGATCGCCGGGCACTCCGGCTGCGGCGATCATCTGGTGGCGCGCTCCTCATGGGGGCAGGACGCACCGGGAATCCTGGTGCTGAGCCATCTCGATACGGTGCACCCGCTTGGGTTCATCGAGCGGCTGCCGTTCCGGATCGCGGGCGACAGCGCGTTCGGCCCTGGCATCTACGACATGAAGGGCGGCGCCTATCTCGCCTATCATGCGTTTCGGCAGGTTTGCGCTGAGGCCGCGCGGCCGCCGCTCGGCATCACCCAGCTCTATGTCTCCGATGAGGAGATCGGCAGCCCGACCTCACGCGCGCTGATCGAGGCCGAAGGCAAAAAGGCGAAATACGTGCTGGTCACCGAGCCGGCGCGCGACGGCGGCAAGGTCGTGACGGGGCGCAAGGGCGTCGGGCGCTTCGAGGTTTTCATCAAGGGCGTGCCCTCGCATGCCGGCACCCGGCCCGAGGACGGCCGCAGCGCCATCCGAGAACTCGGCAATGTCATCCAGACGCTGGCGGCGATGAACGATCTGGCGCGCGGCATCACCGTCAATGTCGGCGTGGTCCGCGGCGGCACAAAGCCGAACGTGGTCGCGGAGGAGGCCTATGCCGAGGTCGATTTGCGCGTGCCGACCATTTCAGATTCCGACGAGTTCACCGCGAAAATCCTCAACCTGAAATCGCGCACCGAAGGCGTCACCGTCAAGGTGATCGGCGAGCTGAACCGCCCGCCTTACGAAAAGAGCAATGCCGGTGCCGCGCTCTACGAGCATGCCAGGACGATTGCGGCCGAGATCGGTTTCGATCTGGTCGACACGGCGACCGGCGGCGGCTCCGACGGCAATTTCACGGCGCCGCATACCGCAACGCTCGATGGGCTCGGCGTCGACGGCCAGGGCGCGCATACCCATTACGAGCAGATGTACATCTCCTCGATCGAACCGCGGGCGCGGCTGTTGTACCGGCTGTACCAGACGCTGCGATGACGGCTGCCCCACGCGATACCGGCGACCGCGACGCGCCGCCGGATGATGGCGCGTCCGCGCATGCGCGCGGCTCGTTCTTCGGCCGCCGCAAGGGTCACAAGCTGCGCATCCATCAGGCCGACCTGATCGACAATCTGCTGCCGCATCTGGCGCTCGATATCGCAACGCCAGCGCCGGCGCGTCTCGCCGATCTCTTCGAAGGCGCGATCGATGATGTCAGGCTCGAAATCGGATTTGGCGGCGGCGAGCACCTGATCGCGGAGGCGCAAGCCTTTCCGAAGATCGGGTTCATCGGCTGCGAGCCCTATGTCAACGGCATGGCCAAGATCCTGACGCAGATCGAGGCCCACAACATCGGCAATGTCAGACTCTATGCCGGCGATGCCGCGGAGTTGCTGGCCTGGGCCCCGCCGCGTTCGCTGGCGCGGATTGACCTGATCCACCCCGATCCCTGGCCGAAGCGGCGGCACTGGAAGCGGCGCTTCGTGCAGGACGCCACGGTCAACGCCATGGCGCGTATCCTGAAGGACGGCGGCGAGTTTCGTTTCGTCAGCGACATCGATGATTACTGCGCCTGGACGCTGGCGCATCTGATGCGCAGCTCCGATTTTCTCTGGACCGCGGAGCGCGCCATCGACTGGCGACAACCGTGGGACGGCTACACCATGACGCGCTACGGCCGCAAAGCCGAACGCGAAGGGCGCGTGGCGGCGTATTTGCGGTTTCGGCGGAACGGTTAGCTGTCATTCCGGGGCGTGCGAAGCACGAACCTCAGGTGCGCAATTGCGCACCGGGGGATATCGAGGTTCCGGGCTCGCTTCGCGCCCCGGAACGACGGCCGAAAGCTACCCCTTCGCCGCCTCGGCTATCCGCGCCCTGCGCGCGTCTGTCGCCTCCCACACCATGCGTTTTCCCCGCTCGCGCCCGAGCAATTCGATCGGATCGTGGTTGTCGATGTGGCCGAACTGTCCCTTGTAGACGCTGTAGCCGCATAATTCCTGCAGCCGTCGCGGAAAGCGCTTTGCGGTTTCCTGGGGAATGCCGAGCTGCAAATTCTCCTGCTGGCGCATCCAGCCCCAGCAATAGGCGCAGGAGAATGCGAAGCGCCGCTCGTCGCTGTTGTTGGCGCCGCCGCCATGCCACAGCGCGCTATCGAACAGCATCACGCTGCCGGCCTTCATGGTCGCGGTGACCGCGTCATAATCCCTGCCGTATTCCGGCGAGCAATCATATTTGTGGCTGCCCGGCATGATCCGCGTCGCGCCATTGTCCTCGCGGAAATCCGACAGCGCCCAGATCGCGTTGATGGTGATTGGAAGGTGCGGACGCGGCAGCGGAATCAACTGCGTGTCTTCATGGATCGGCTGCGCCTCCTGCCCCGGTCCCAGCACCAGCGAGCAGAACGACGACAGCAGGCACTCCTTGTCGAGCACGCGCTCCACCACCGGCAGCACGTTGTCGTGCAGCGGCACTTCCCAGAACAGGTCGTCATAGGTCAGGAGGTTGTTGATGCGGACGGTCTTGAAGCCTTCGAACGACGTTCTGGCCGGACCGAGATGATGCTCGTGTTCGATGCGCTGCAGCGCCGCTATCAGGCCGTCGACCAGTTCGGGACTCGCGGCTCCTTCGATGACGGTGTATCCGTCGTCGCGAATCTTGTCGGCATGAGCCTGAACCTCTGCGTCCGTCAGCATTTCGCCTCCCCTCAGTATCGACGCTGTGTCGCGCCTTCAGACCACAGGATAGCGCGCTCCTTTGACATTTGGGAGCCAATTCACTCACAACACCGTTGCGAGCGTACCGAAGCAGTCCATCTATCCCCGCGTGGAGGTATGGATTGCTTCGCCTCGCTCGCAACGACGGATGAGGCAGCAGGCGAGTGCGCGAGAGCGTTACCGCGTCTTCCAGAACGCGACGACGCGCTGGGCAGTCGAGGGCATCAGGCGGACGTAATTGACCCGCGCGCTTTCGATGTCGGCCGGGGATGCCGTCCGGTTCGGACCGAGCCGGAGCAGGATCAGCGCGCGCACGGTCGCCCATTCGACATCGATGGATTTCCCGGCGATCAGGATCGGATCGTAGCGATCCCCGCTGATCAGGCGGTCGAGGGTTTCGATCTTGACGCCGGTCATCGCCGACAGCGCGGCGATCGCCTCCTCGTATTTGAAGGCCCGGGCAAAATTGAGCAATGCGCCTTCGCCGAGCATGCCCTCGCGGTGGAGCTTCAGCACCGTGCGCTGCGCCGGCAAAAAGTCGCGCCGCTCCTCGCGTTCGGACGGGCCGGTGATGGCCGTCATCGCCTGCTGGATCGCGGCCTGCCGCTCGGGCTTGACGACCTGGAACAGGCGGCGGCGGATGACGTCGATGGAGCCGGAGAGCAGTTCCTTCAGATGGGTAGGTGACAGATCGTCGCGCTGCCCGAGCTTGATCGTCAGCACGCCGTCCTGGCCGGCGCGCTTGATCATCGTCGAATAGCTGTTCTCGGAGAAGGCAGCGCCCGCATTGCCGGCGGCGCGCCTGACGACGTCGCGTTCGCCGCGGTCGATGAGGACGTCGGTGAGATCGGTTGAAAGCGTGGGGCGTTCCGCCATCGCCAGCAGATGGCCCTGGCCCTTCATCGAGGCGATTTCGAGCAGCATCTTTTCGTCGATGACCGGCGAGCGTCGCAGCAGCGGGCCTGCGATAGCGATTTCATCCTCATGGGCGAGTTGGCCGACCAGACCACGCGGCGCGTTCGCCAGCATCGACAAGCGCTCGGCCAGTTCGGCGCGCTCGGCAATCTCGGCATGCGGGACGAGACTGGTCAGGACACCGTCGAACAGTTCGACGTGATCCGAGCGGAAGCTCGCCGCACCCTGCAGGAAAAGCTCGCTGACGCGGCGCGCGGCATCGGCGCGGCGCTTGGGGTCGCCACGACTGACGATGTCGTCGAGTTCCGGGATCAGCGATGGTGAAATTATCATAAACTCGCCCAAACCGGCCTGAATTGGCCGGTTTTCGGGAAATCTAGGCAGCGTTCGTGAATGAAGGGTTAGATTTTGTCCCCGCTCGCAAAGCTTGGCAAAATCGGACTTAACGGGATCCCGGGCCTTGTCGGATTGCGCAAAAACCGCTATATCCGCGCCAACTTATGGTTCTCATACGATCGCGTATTGAGAGTGGGCCCCCCGGGACCCGCTCTTTTTTATTACCTGAACGAGCCTGGCCCAGAAGGGCTTTAACGGCGCGGTTCGGGGAACCGGCCGGACCGCCGGTTTAAGGCCCGGCCTAAACCCATGCAAGTAAGACGCTTTTGACCCTGGACATGACCGATCCAACTGCTGGTTCCGTGGATGCCGAGTTGCTGGCCGAGCCCCGTCTCGTCGTCGAGCCGGGCGCGGCCGCGCGGGTATCGGCAGTGGCGGGGCCGGTTTTGCAGGGAATGGGCTACCGGCTGGTCCGGATCAAGATTTCAGGCGAGGCCGGCTGCACCGTCCAGATCATGGCCGAACGGCCCGATGGTACGATGCAGATCGAGGATTGCGAGGCGATCTCGCGGGCGCTGTCGCCGGTGCTCGACGTCGCCGATCCGATCGACCGCGCCTACCGCCTTGAGATATCCTCGCCGGGCATCGATCGCCCGCTGGTGCGCCGTTCCGATTTCGAGCGCTACGCCGGTCATCTCGTCAAGATCGAGATGGCGGTCGCCCATGACGGCCGCAAGCGTTTCCGCGGGCTCCTCGCCGGCTGCGAAGGCGATGCCGTGCGGCTACATCGGGATGACATACGCGCGGGCGAAGATGCCGACGTGCTGCTGGTGATGGAAGACATCTCCGATGCGCGACTGGTTTTGACCGACGAACTGATTGCGGAATCGATGCGGCGCGGCAAGCAGGCCGAGCGCGAATTGAAACAGAATCTCGGGCTGGCGCCGCCACCGCCGCCGCACGCCAGGAAAAGCGATCCGGCCAGGAGCAACAAACCGAAGCCCAAGACCGGAAGCACGACCGGCAAGAAGCTGGAGCCCAAAAAGCCCGAGCCGACCAATACCAAGAAACATCGCCTCGCCGCAGAACGACTGCGCAGAGGCGACCTCGATCCTACCGAAGGAGACTAGGCCATGGCCGTCAGTGCCAACAAACTCGAACTGCTGCAGATCGCAGACGCGGTTGCCCGCGAAAAGTCGATCGACCGCGGGATCGTGATCGCTGCGATGGAAGACGCCATCGCCAAGGCGGCCCGCGCCCGTTACGGCAGCGAGACCGACGTTCACGCCGAGATCGACGCCAAGAAGGGCGAGCTGCGGCTGTCGCGCCACATGCTGGTCGTCGAGCAGGTCGAGAACTCCTCGAACCAGATTTCGCTGGCGGACGCGCAGCGCGCCAACCCGGGCGCCCAGGTCGGCGACACCATCGCCGACACCCTGCCGCCGCTGGAATATGGCCGCATCGCCGCGCAATCCGCCAAGCAGGTGATCGTGCAGAAGGTGCGCGAAGCCGAGCGCGACCGGCAATACCAGGAATTCAAGGACCGCATCGGCGATATCGTCAACGGCGTCGTCAAGCGCGTCGAATATGGCAGCGTGATCGTCGATCTCGGCCGCGGTGAAGCCATCATCCGCCGCGACGAAATGCTGCCGCGCGAGGTATTCCGCAACGGCGACCGCGTCCGCGCCTACATCTTCGATGTCCGCCGCGAAACCCGCGGGCCGCAGATCTTCCTCTCCCGCACCCATCCGCAATTCATGGCAAAACTGTTCGCGCAGGAAGTGCCGGAAATCTATGACGGCATCGTCGAGATCAAGGCGGTGGCCCGCGATCCCGGCTCGCGTGCGAAAATCGGCGTGATTTCGAGGGATTCTTCGGTGGATCCGGTCGGCGCCTGCGTCGGCATGCGCGGCTCGCGCGTGCAGGCGGTGGTGAACGAACTACAGGGCGAGAAGATCGACATCATTCCGTGGTCGCCCGACATCGCGACCTTTGTCGTCAACGCGCTGGCGCCCGCCGAAGTCGCCAAGGTCGTGATCGACGAGGACCGCGAGCGGATCGAGGTCGTGGTTCCCGACACCAACAACCAGCTCTCGCTGGCGATCGGCCGCCGCGGCCAGAACGTGCGGCTTGCTTCGCAACTGACCGGCTGGGACATCGACATCCTCACCGAGCAGGAAGAATCCGAGCGCCGCCAGGCCGATTTCGAGAACTCGACCCGCGTCTTCATGGAAGCGCTGAACGTCGACGAGGTCGTCGGCCAATTGCTGGCGTCGGAAGGCTTTACTTCGGTCGAGGAACTCGCGCTGGTCGACGCCAAGGAGCTGGCCAGCATCGAAGGCTTCGACGACGAAACCGCCAACGAGCTGCAGAGCCGGGCGAGAGAATATCTGGAACAGCTCGAAACGGAGCTGGAAAACAAACGCAAGGAACTCGGTGTGGATGATGCTTTGAAAACGGTGCCCGGCGTGACCTCAAAGATGCTGGTCAAGTTCGGCGAAAACGACATCAAGTCCGTCGAGGACCTAGCGGGCTGCGCCACCGACGATCTGGTCGGCTGGACCGAGCGCAAGGAAGGCGGCGAGCCGACCAAGTACCCCGGCATTCTCGACGCCAACGAGATCTCGCGCGAAGATGCGGAAGCCATGATCATGCAGGCCCGCGTCATTGCCGGCTGGATCACCGAGGCCGAGCTCGCCAAGCAATCCGAGGCGGTCGAGACCACCGAAGACCAGACGGCGTAATGCGGGTGTTCCGCAACAGCGAAAATCTTTTCTGCGCGCAGACCGTGCGCAGATGACCGGAGCCACTAAACAGGCATGCTCGCTTTGGCTGACCCCGATCTCGACCATGGGCCGCGGACCGACAGGTCCGCGACCATGCGGATGTGCGCGGTCAGTCGCGAGGTGCGCCCGGTCGACGAGCTGATCCGGTTTGTGGTCGCCCCGTCGGGCGAAGTCATCCCCGATTTGAAGCGCAAGCTGCCCGGCCGCGGCCTGTGGGTCCAGGCCTCGCGCCGGACCGTTGCGGAAGCGGTGCGGCGTCACCAGTTTAAGCGAGGGTTCAAGCGCGACGTTCGGGTCGCGGCGACCCTCCCCGCCGATACCGAGGCCCTGCTGGAACGAAGCTGCACCGAGGCGCTGGCCATGGCGGCCAAGGCCGGTCAGGTCATTTCCGGCTTTGCCAAGGTCGAGGGCCTGCTCGAACAGGGCAGGGCCGGAGCCCTGATTCACGCTTCCGACGGTGCGGCCGACGGAATCCGCAAATTGGACGCTATCGCCGGGCAAAGGAGCGGAAATATCGGTAAATCGCGGGGTTTACCGATCGTTACCGCTTTAACCTCGGCACAATTGGATTTGGCACTGGGCCGGTCAAATGTGATACATGCTGCGCTGCTCGCGGGCCCGGCGAGCAAAACGTTCCTGTCGCGCTGCCAGATCCTGGTTCGATACCGGATGGACGACGACAAGACCGGGGATGGCGGCCAGAAATTCTGACTGACGAAGATTGGTTCCGAAGCCTTGCTTCAATGACTGTGCGGATACGCACAATGTAACGAGATTAGGACTGCTGAATGGTTGATACCAAAACGCCTGGCGACAAGACTCTGAGTGTCCCGACCAAGACCTTGACGCTGAAGCCGCGGGTCGAGACGGGCACCGTGCGCCAGAGCTTCAGCCATGGCCGGACCAAGCAGGTCGTGGTCGAAAAGCGTGGCAAGCGCCGCGTCGGCGGCGACGCGCCCGCCACCGAAACGCATGCGCCCGAGCCGGTCACCGCGAAGGCGGCACCCGTTGCAAAGGCCCCCCTTTCCCGCCCCGCGGCACCGGCCGCGCCGCGCAGCGGTTCGGGCGTGGTGCTGCGCACGCTAACGGAAGACGAGCGTTCCGCCCGCGCCAGCGCGCTGGCCGACGCCAAGGTGCGCGAAGTCGAGGAACGGCGGCTGGCCGAGGAAGAAGCCAAGCGCCGCGCCAGCCGTGAAGGCATCGAACAGGCCGAACGCGAGGCCGCCGAAGCCCGCCGCAAGGCCGAGGAAGAACGCCACCGGGTCGAAGAAGAAGCCAAGCGCAAGGCCGAAGTCGAGGCCAAGAAGCGATTTGGCGAGGCCGAGGCCAAGACCGCGACCGCGGCGCCGACGACCTCTGCAGCGCGCCCCGCCACGGCGGCCCGCCCGGCGGCTGGAGCCCGTCCGGCTGTCGTGCCGCCCGCGCGCGCCCCTGGCGTTGCCGCCGACGGTTCCGATGAAGACGAAGGTCCGCGTCAGGTGCGGCGTGGCCCCGGCGGCGCGATGCGCCCCGCGGTGCCCCCCAAGACCACCCACAAGCCGGGCCCGCAGAAGGAACGCGGCCGCCTGACGCTGGTCACCGCGCTGAATGCCGACGACGTGCGCGAGCGGTCGATCGCCTCGTTCCGCCGCCGCACCCAGCGCCTGAAGGGACACGCCTCCAACGAGCCGAAGGAAAAGCTGATCCGCGAGGTCACGATTCCCGAGGCGATCACCATCCAGGAACTCGCCAACCGCATGTCGGAACGCGCGGTCGACGTCATCCGGCTGCTGATGAAGCAGGGCGCGATGCACAAGATCACCGACGTGATCGACGCCGACACCGCACAGCTGATCGCCGAGGAAATGGGCCATTCCGTCAAGCGCGTCGCCGCGTCCGACGTTGAAGAGGGCCTGTTCGACGTCGTCGACGATTCCACCGACACCGAGCCGCGCTCGCCGGTCGTCACCGTGATGGGTCATGTCGACCACGGCAAGACCTCGCTGCTCGACGCGCTTCGCCACGCCAACGTGGTGTCGGGCGAAGCCGGCGGCATCACCCAGCATATCGGCGCCTATCAGGTGACTTCGCCGGAAAGCGGCAAGAAGATCACCTTCATCGATACGCCCGGCCACGCCGCGTTCACCGCGATGCGCGCGCGCGGCGCCAAGGTCACCGATATCGTGATCCTGGTGGTGGCCGCCGATGACGGCGTCATGCCGCAGACGATCGAGGCGATCAACCACGCCAAGGCGGCGAAGGTTCCGATGATCGTCGCGATCAACAAGATCGACAAGCCGGACGCCAGGCCGGAACGCGTGCGCACCGAACTGCTGCAGCACGAGGTTCAGGTCGAATCCTTCGGCGGTGAAGTCGTCGACGTCGAGGTTTCCGCCAAGAACAAGACCAATCTCGACAAGCTCTTGGAGATGATCGCGCTGCAGGCCGAACTGCTCGACCTCAAGACCAACTCGGAACGTCCGGCCGAAGGCACCGTGATCGAAGCCAAGCTCGATCGCGGCCGTGGTCCGGTCGCCACCGTGCTGGTTCAGCGCGGCACGCTCAAGGTCGGCGACATCATCGTGGCCGGTGCCGAAATGGGCCGCGTCCGCGCGCTGATTTCGGACCAGGGCGAGAACCTCGACGAGGCCGGACCTTCGGTGCCGGTCGAAGTGCTCGGCTTCAACGGCCCGCCGGAAGCCGGCGACCGCCTTGCGGTCGTCGAGAACGAAGCCCGCGCCCGCCAGGTCACGAGCTATCGCGCCCACCAGAAGCGCGAGAACGCCGCCGCCTCGATTTCCGGCATGCGCGGCTCGCTCGAGCAGATGATGTCGCAGCTCAAGACCGCGGGCCGCAAGGAATTCCCGCTGATCGTGAAAGCCGACGTGCAGGGCTCGCTCGAAGCCATTCTGGGTTCGCTGGAGAAGCTCGGCACCGACGAAGTCGCCGCCCGCATCCTGCATGCTGGCGTCGGCGGCATCTCGGAATCCGACGTTACGCTGGCAGAAGGTTTCAACGCCGCGATCATCGGCTTCTCGGTGCGCGCCAACAAGGAAGCCGCGGCCGCCGCCAAGCGCAACGGCATCGAAATCCGCTACTACAACATCATCTACGATCTCGTCGACGACATTAAAAAGGCGATGTCCGGCCTGCTCGCGCCGACGCTGCGCGAAACCATGCTGGGCAATGCGCAGATCCTGGAAGTGTTCAACATTTCCAAGGTCGGCAAGGTCGCCGGCTGCCGCGTCACCGACGGCACCGTGGAACGCGGCGCCAATGTGCGCCTGATCCGCGACAACGTCGTCGTGCACGAAGGCAAGCTTTCGACGCTGAAGCGCTTCAAGGACGAAGTGAAGGAAGTGCAGTCCGGACAGGAATGCGGCATGGCGTTCGAGAATTACGGCGACATGCGTCCCGGCGACGTGATCGAGTGCTATCGCGTGGAGACCATCCAGCGCTCTCTGTAAGTCCAAATCTTGCGAAGAGCCTGGGATCTTTAAAGTAAACCGTCATGTACCGCCTTGTGCGCAATTGCGCACTGGGTCGGAGCATCCAGCAGTTGCCGAAATTGGTTTTGAGCACGGAATACTGGATCATCCGCTTTCGCGGGTGATGACGACAATTGGGATTTCCGACAATGCCTCGCCATCATACCAAGGGTTCCGCTCCCGGCGGCTCGCAGCGGCAATTGCGCGTCGGTGAGACCGTGCGCCATGCGGTCGCCGATATTCTGTCGCAGGGTAGCGTGCACGACCCCGATCTTGAGGGTCACATCATCACCGTTCCCGAGGTGAGGATGTCGCCTGACCTGAAGCTTGCGACGATTTACGTGATGCCGCTCGGCGGCCGCGATACCGATGTCGTGCTCGCGGCGCTCGCGCGCAACAAGAAATTCCTGCGCGGCGAGATCGCTCACCGCGTTAACCTGAAATTTGCCCCTGACCTTCGCTTTCGCGTCGACGAACGATTCGACGAGGCGGAACGGATCGAGAAATTACTGAGAACACCTGCGGTGCAACGAGACCTCGCACCCGATTCGGACGACAAGTGATGAATATGCCCACCGCCAACGGCGGGATTGCGCAGCAAACTGCCGATTCGCACGACGCTGAAAAAAATATTTTTTTAGATGAGTCGCGTGGCAGCGACGACAGAGGTCGCGCTGGCGACAACGAGCACCGCGCCGGCGACGACGCGCGCCGCGGCAACAACGACCCGCGCCAACACAAGCAGCCGCGCCAGAATAACCAGCCGCGTCGCGACAAGCGCGACGTCCACGGCTGGGTAATTCTCGACAAGCCGATCGGCATGACTTCGACGCACGCGGTCGCCGTGCTCAAGCGGCTGTTCCAGGCCAAGCGCGCCGGCCACGCCGGCACGCTCGATCCGCTGGCGTCCGGCGGCCTGCCGATCGCGCTGGGCGAAGCCACCAAGACGGTCCCCTTCGTGATGGACGGCCGCAAGCGCTACCGCTTCACGGTCGCCTGGGGCGAGGAACGCGATACCGACGACACCGAAGGCCGGGTGACCCAGACCAGCGAACTGCGGCCGTCCGCCGACGCCATCCGGGCGCTGCTGCCGCGCTTCACCGGCCTGATCGAGCAGATCCCGCCGCAATATTCCGCGATCAAGGTCCAGGGCGAACGCGCCTATGACCTGGCGCGGGACGGCGAAACCGTCGAATTGAAGCCCCGGCCGGTCGAGATTCATGAATTAACCCTTGTAGAACATGGAGATAACGGCCAGTCCGTGTTCGAGGCCGAGTGCGGCAAGGGCACCTATGTCCGGGCGCTGGCCCGCGATATCGGCCGGATTCTGGGCTGTTTCGGCCATATCTGCGCGTTGCGGCGGACCTTGGTCGGCCCATTCCGCGAGGCGGACATGATTCCGCTGGAAGAGTTGGAGGCTTTATGCAATAGAGCCGCGTCTGGCGAGGGAAGCCTCGCCGACGCGCTTTTGCCCGTTGAGACCGCGCTGGACGACATCCCGGCACTGGCCGTCACACGGGCTGATGCGGCAAGGCTCCACAGGGGCCAGGCCGTTTTGTTGCGCGGACGGGATGCGCCCAATAGTAGCGGCACAGTCTATGTCACGGTGGCAGGCCGGCTTCTGGCCCTCGCCGAAATTGGCAATGGCGAACTCATCCCCAAGCGCGTGTTCAACCTGACCGGACTGACTGCCAGTCCCGGTCGCAGCAATGAGAGAGTTTGACGATGTCGATTACCGCCGAACGCAAAGCGGAAGTCATCAAGACGAATGCCAACAAAGCCGGCGACACCGGTTCGCCAGAGGTTCAGGTTGCGATCCTGTCGGAACGCATCAACAATCTCACGGGCCACTTCAAGAGCCACGTGAAGGACCATCATTCACGCCGCGGCCTTTTGAAGCTCGTGCAGACGCGCCGCTCCCTTCTCGACTACATCAAGAGGAAGGACGAGGCGCGCTACAAGGCGTTGCTTGAAAAGCATAACATTCGTCGTTGATTTGAGAGAGTACGCGCGCTGTCTGCGCGCGTTTTCGCATGATCTTCCGGAAAACGGACTCCGAATTTTTCGGAGACGATCATGCGCAAGAGCATCGTCCGATAAGGATCGTGCTCGACAACGTCCAGCAGCAATCCGGCCGCTGGACAGGGCAAGGTGCCCGTGACTGCCGAGAGGATGGACGCCATCCGAAAGATGAAGACCATGGCAGGATCGCCGGACGCTGATCTCGTATTGCGATCAGCGTCCCGCAATCTTGCGCATGGTCTTTGTGTTTTTGGGCGCCGCTCTCTCGTGAACCCATGAAAGAAACCACTATGTTCAATAAGCATTCCGTCGAGATCGACTGGGGTGGACGTCCCCTCAAGCTGGAAACCGGCAAGATCGCCCGTCAGGCCGACGGCGCCGTGATCGCCACCTATGGCGAGACCGTCGTGCTCGCCACCGTCGTCGCCGCGAAGTCGCCGCGCGAAGGCGTCGATTTCCTGCCGCTGACCGTCGACTATCAGGAAAAGACCTACGCCGCGGGCCGCATTCCCGGCGGCTATTTCAAGCGCGAGGGACGTCCGACCGAAAAGGAGACGCTGGTCTCCCGCCTGATCGACCGCCCGATCCGGCCCTTGTTCGTCGATGGCTGGCGCAATGAAACCCAGGTGATCGTGACGACGCTGTCGCACGACATGGAAAACGATCCCGATATTCTGGCGCTGGTCGCCTCCTCGGCGGCGCTGACGATATCCGGCGCTCCGTTCAAGGGCCCGATTGGCGCGGCCCGTGTCGGCTTCATCAACGACGAGTATGTGCTCAACCCGACGCTCGACGAAATGGTCGAGACCCAGCTCGACCTGGTCGTCGCCGGCACTGCGGATGCGGTGCTGATGGTGGAATCGGAAGCCAAAGAGCTCAACGAGGACATCATGCTCGGCGCCGTGATGTTCGGCCACCGCCACTTCCAGCCGGTGATCAAGGCGATCATCGAACTGGCCGAGAAGGCCGCCAAGGAGCCGCGCGAAGTCAAGGTCGTCGACGAAAGCGCGCTCGAGAAGGAAATGCTCGGCCTGATCGAGCAGGAGCTGCGCGCAGCCTACGCCATCCCGGTCAAGCAGGACCGCTACGCCGCGGTCGGCAAGGCCAAGGAAAAGGTGATGGCGCACTACTTCCCGGAAGGGCAGGAGCCGAAATACGACAAGCTGCGCATCGCCGCCGTGTTCAAGGAACTCGAATCCAAGATCGTTCGCTGGAATATCCTCGACACCGGCAAGCGCATCGACGGCCGCGACGCCAAGACCGTGCGCAACATCATCGCCGAAGTAGGCGTCTTGCCGCGCGCCCATGGGTCGGCGCTGTTCACCCGCGGTGAAACCCAGGCGATGGTCGTGACCACGCTCGGCACCGGCGAGGACGAGCAGTACATCGACGCGCTGTCGGGAACGTACAAAGAGACGTTCCTGCTGCACTACAACTTCCCTCCCTACTCGGTCGGTGAAACCGGACGCCTCGGCGGCACCAAGCGCCGCGAGATCGGCCACGGCAAGCTCGCCTGGCGCGCGATCCATCCCGTCCTGCCGCCGCACCACGAATTCCCCTACACGGTGCGCGTGGTCTCCGAGATCACCGAATCCAACGGCTCGTCGTCGATGGCCTCGGTGTGCGGCGCCTCGCTGGCGCTGATGGATGCGGGCGTTCCCTTGAAGCGGCCGACCGCGGGTATCGCGATGGGCCTCATTCTGGAAGGTTCGCGCTTTGCGGTTCTGTCCGACATTCTCGGCGACGAGGATCATCTCGGCGACATGGACTTCAAGGTGGCCGGTACCGAGGCGGGCATCACCTCGCTGCAGATGGACATCAAGATCGAGGGCATCACCGAGGAGATCATGAAGGTCGCGCTCGGCCAGGCCAAGGATGGGCGTATCCACATCCTCGGCGAAATGTCCAAGGCGCTGACCAATGCCCGCGCCGAGCTCGGCGAATACGCGCCGCGCATCGAAACCTTCAAGATCGCCACCGACAAGATCCGTGAAGTGATCGGCACCGGCGGCAAGGTGATCCGCGAGATCGTCGAGAAGACCGGCGCCAAGGTCAATATCGAGGACGACGGCACCGTGAAGGTCGCCTCCAACGACGGCGAGGCGATGAAGGCCGCGATCAAGTGGATCAAGTCGATCGCCTCCGATCCGGAGATCGGCCAGATCTACGAAGGCACTGTGGTCAAGGTGATGGAGTTCGGCGCGTTCGTGAACTTCTTCGGCGCCAAGGACGGCCTCGTCCACATCAGCCAGCTCGCTTCGGCGCGCGTGCAGAAGACCTCCGACGTCGTCAAGGAAGGCGACAAGGTCAAGGTCAAGCTGCTCGGCTTCGACGACCGCGGCAAGACCCGGCTGTCGATGAAGGTGGTCGATCAGGTCACCGGCGAGGACCTCGAGGCCAAGCAGAAGGCGGAAGCGCCGCAGCGCGAAGCCGCCGGCGAGTAAGGCATCGCTGGAATGTGAACGAAGGGCGGCCGAAAGGCCGCCCTTTTTTGTTATCCGCCTGCGTTACACTGGGATTATCGAGACACCTGTGCGATTCCGCCGCAGGGGCGCGAGGACAGAAAACGAAAACCGATCCCGATCGTCACCCGTAGCTCGCCGCGCAGCGGCGTACGGCGTCCCCATTCACAGGTACTCACCCAATCACCCACAGGTCAGGAGAAATCGATGTCATTCATGTCCCGGCGCCATCTGATGTTGGCCGCAACCGGTGTCGCTGCCATGGCCGTGACCCCGCGCATCGTCTTCGCGCAGGCCGCGGCGCCCGCTCCGGCGCCTGATGCCGCAGCCGGCCCCTTCACGCTGCCGCCGCTGACCTATCCGAGCAATGCGTTCGAACCGCACATCGACGCCAAGACGATGGAAATCCATCACGACAAGCACCATGCCGCCTATGTCGCCAACCTCAACAATGTCGCCAAGGCCAATCCGCTGCTGGGAGCGGCAAAGATCGAGGACGTGCTCGGCAATCTGAACGCGCTTGACGACAGCATCAAATTCAACGTCCGCAACAATCTCGGCGGCCACGCCAACCATACCATGTTCTGGGAGATCATGGGCCCGAACGGCGGCAAGCCCGAAGGCGAGGTGCTCGCCGCCATCGACCGCGATCTCGGCGGAATGGAAAAATTCCAGAACGAGTTCAACGCCGCCGGCGGACGCCAATTCGGCTCAGGCTGGGTGTTCGTGACCGTAACCAAGGACGGCAAGCTCGCGATCGAAACCCGCCCGAACCAGGACACCCCGATGATGGACGGCAAGCGCGCCTTGATGGGCAACGACGTCTGGGAGCACGCCTATTACCTGAACTACCAGAACCGACGCGCCGATTATCTCAAGGCGTGGTGGAATACGGTGAACTGGGCAAGATCGCCGAGCGCTATGCCGCGGCGAAGGCCGGCACGCTCGGCGTGTGATCAGAACTTAGCGAATCGAAAAAGGGCGGCCTTTCGGTCGCCCTTTTTTGTCATTGCGTTTCCGCAGAGCCTCAAGCGATGTCGAAACGATCGAGGTTCATCACCTTGGTCCATGCCGCGACGAAGTCCCTGGCGAATTTCTCTTTCGAGTCCGCGCACCCATAGACCTCCGCGAAAGCGCGGAGTTGGGAGTGTGAACCGAAGATCAGGTCGACGCGGGTGCCGGTCCACTTGACCGCATTCGTCTTGCGGTCGCGGCCCTCATACGCGCCGTCGGAACCGGCGGGCTGCCATTGCGTGCTCATGTCGAGCAAGTTGACGAAGAAGTCGTTCGTCAGCGTGCCGGGCTTGCTGGTGAATACGCCGTGCTTCGATCCGCCGACGTTCGCGCCGAGCACGCGAAGCCCACCGACCAGGGCCGTCATCTCCGGGCCGGTCAGCCGCAGCAATTGCGCCCGGTCCACCAGCGCCTCCTCGGGCGCCATGAACTGATGCTTCTTGCTGTTGATGTAGTTACGGAACCCGTCGGCACGCGGCTCCAGCGGCGCGAAGGACTCGACGTCGGTCTGATCCTGCGACGCATCCATGCGACCGGGTGTGAAGGGCACCTTCACGTCGACGCCGGCGTCCTTGGCGGCCTTTTCGACCGCTGCACAGCCGCCGAGAACGATCAGGTCGGCGAGCGACACTTTCTTGCCGAACTCCTTCTGGATCGCTTCGAGCTTCTGCAGCACCGTCTTGAGTTCACCCGGCTGGTTGACCTCCCAGTCCTTCTGCGGGCTGAGACGAATGCGCGCGCCGTTGGCACCACCGCGCTTGTCGGAGCCGCGGAACGTCGACGCCGACGCCCATGCGGTCGAGACAAGCTGGGACACCGACAGGCCGGAGCCGAGAATCTTGGTCTTCAGCGCGGCGATATCCGCTTCGCCGACCAGCGGATGGTCCACCGCCGGGATCGGGTCCTGCCAGATCAGCGTTTCCTTCGGCACCAGCGGGCCGAGGTAGCGCGCGATCGGGCCCATGTCGCGGTGCGTGAGCTTGAACCAGGCCCGCGCGAACGCGTCGGCGAACTGGTCCGGATGCTCGTAGAAGCGCCGCGAGATCTTCTCGTAGGCCGGATCGAAGCGCAGCGAGAGGTCGGTGGTCAGCATGGTCGGCACATGCTTCTTCGACTTGTCGTAGGCGTCCGGGATCGAGGCTTCCGCGCCCTTCGCCTTCCACTGTTTTGCTCCCGCCGGGCTCTTGGTCAGCTCCCATTCGTTTTCGAACAGGTTCTTGAAGAACAAATTGCTCCACTTGGTCGGCGTCTGGGTCCAGGTGACTTCCGGACCGCCGGTGATGGCGTCGGCGCCGATGCCGGTGCCATGCTTGCTCTTCCAGCCGAGGCCCTGATCCTCCAGCGCACCGCTTTCCGGGTCCGCTCCCACCAGCGACGGATCGCCGGCGCCATGGGTCTTGCCGAAGGAGTGGCCGCCGGCGATCAAGGCTACGGTTTCCTCGTCGTTCATCGCCATGCGGAAGAACGTTTCGCGGATGTCCTTGGCCGCCGCGAGCGGGTCCGGATTGCCGTTCGGCCCTTCCGGATTGACGTAGATGAGGCCCATCTGCACGGCGCCGAGCGGCTCCGCGAGCTGGCGTTCGCCGCTGTAGCGCTCGTCGCCGAGCCACGTGCCTTCCGGACCCCAGAACAGCTCTTCGGGCTCCCAGACATCGGCGCGGCCGCCGGCGAAGCCGAAGGTCTTGAAGCCCATCAATTCCAGCGCGACGTTGCCCGCCAGGACCATCAAATCGGCCCACGAGAGCTTTCGGCCGTACTTCTGCTTGATCGGCCACAACAGCCGGCGCGCCTTGTCGAGGTTGGCGTTGTCAGGCCAGCTGTTCAGCGGCGCGAAGCGCTGCTGACCCGCGCCGGCGCCACCACGGCCATCCGTGATGCGGTAGGTGCCCGCGCTGTGCCACGCCATGCGGATCATCAGGCCGCCATAGTGACCGAAGTCGGCCGGCCACCATTCCTGCAATTCCGTCATCAAGGCATGCAGGTCCTTGACGACGGCATTGAGATCGAGGGTCTTGAATTCCTTGGCGTAGTCGAACGCCGCGCCCATTGGATCGGACAAGTTGGAATTGCGGTGAAGGATCGAAACGTCCAGCGCGTCCGGCCACCAGTCGCGGTTCGTATGTGCGCGCGAGCCCGTGAACGGGCATTTGGTTTTGTCATCCATGGTCGTCTCCTGGGGTGGTCCCTGTTCAGATTGGAGGCAATCTAAGCACCGCCCTCCATCAGGTAAAGTTGATTTTGTTGATCGAACCGATAAGATGAACTGATGATCCAGATGACGCTCAGACAGCTCCGCTACTTCGATGCGCTGGCACGTCACGGCCATTTCGGACGCGCGGCGGAGGCGTGTTCCATCTCGCAGCCGGCGCTGTCGATGCAGATCAAGGAAATGGAGGAAACCCTCGGCGGCGTGCTGCTGGAGCGAAGCGCACGGCAGGTCACGCTGACGAAATTCGGCGAGGAGATCGTCCAGCGCGTCCGCGAGATCCTGCGATCGGTCGATGAACTCGGCGACTTCGCGCGCGCCTCGCGAGACCGGCTCGCGGGTCGGCTGCGGATCGGCATGATCCCGACGATTGCGCCCTATCTGCTGCCGAAGGTGATCGAGAACCTCGCGCGGATGCACCCGGAACTCGACATTCACGTTCGCGAGACGCTGACGCCGAAGTTGATCAAGGAGGTCGTCGAAGGCCGGCTGGATACGGCGATCGTGGCGCTGCCGGTATCCGAACCTTCGCTGACCGAAATCGTGTGTTTTTCAGAAAACTTTTTGCTGGTGCGGCCGGGCGAGGACGAGGGAACGCCGGTGCCGAGCCACGAGACGCTGCGCGAGATGCGGCTGTTGCTGCTCGAAGAGGGACATTGTTTTCGCGACCAGGCGCTGTCGTTCTGCAATATGCAGTCGCCGCCACGGGAAGTGCTGGACGCAAGCTCGCTGTCGACGCTCGTTCAAATGGTCGGCGCCGGCATCGGCGTCACCCTGATCCCGGAAATGGCGGTCGCGGTGGAAACGCGCTCGGCGACGGTCTCGGTCGCGCGCTTCAGGAATCCGCAGCCGTCGCGAACCATCGGCATGGTGTGGCGCAAGACAAGTCCGCTGGCCGGACAGCTTGCGCAGATCTCCGAAGTGGTTTGCCTCGCGGCCGACGCGTTGCGCGAAGCGCGCAAGACGAAATCGCCATCGCGGAAATAAAAGACCTGGCGAGCCACGAGACTCGGAGAGACCGCCTTGTCACAAATCATCATCCGTCCTGCCCACGCATCCGAGCACGACCAGATCGCCCGCGTCTGGATGGACAGCTGGATCTCGACCGGGCTGGAAGACGCCAGCGTGTCCCTACTGGAAAAATTGCGGGCGCGCGTTCCAATGGAAGTGGAAAAGGGCTGGAGCCTTTACGTCGCCGACGACAATGGAAAATTGGCGGCGATGCTGGCGATGCATCTGTCCGACCGCTATCTCGACCAGCTGTTCGTGGCGCCGGAATATCAGGGCGACGGCCTCGGGCGCCGATTGCTCGCCTTCGCGCGCCAACATCTGCCCGATGAAATCTGGCTGCGCTGCGTGCGCGAAAATGAAAAGGCCTGGCGCTGGTATGAGCGCGAGGGATTTGTGTTCGAGAAGGAGCAGGTCGAACCGATGATGGGCCGTGTCATGAAGTATTACCGATGGCGGAAGGCCAGGTAATCCGATCATTCCTGGCGGCGCCGGGCGAAGCAGCGAGCAATCCGGCCTTGCGCGACGGCGTTCGGCCCTTGCGGGCCGCCAGTCCTGACGCTGACGCAATCCTGCGCGACATTTCGCAATTGATCAGAAAAGGAACCGTCCGATGATCAATCTCCATTGGTCGCCCCGTTCGCGCTCCTTCTCTGCAATCTGGCTCCTGGAAGAAACCGGATTGCGTTACGAACGCGTGCTGACCGATATCTCGGCGGGTGCGCAGAAGGCGCCGGAATATCTCGCGATCAATCCGATGGGCAAGGTGCCGGGGTTGAAGGACGGCGCGCCGCGCTCGGGGAAGCGACCGCGATCTGTGCCTATGTTGCCGACCGCTATCCCGAAACCAGGCTCGCACCGGCCGTCACCGGCCCGCTACCGGCGAGATATCTGCAGTGGCTCGCGAAAACAACCCCATGCACAGTAGCTAAGACTCTGGAATCGCTCAGGTAACGACGCGCGGATCGACGTCCTGCGCGTAGTCGACGCCGTCGATGCCGAATCCGAACAACCGCATGAATTGGCTCCGGTATTCCGGAAGGTCGGCCAGTTCGCCGAGCGTTTCGGTTGATAGCAGCGGCCAGCGCCGCAGGACCTCAGCCTGAACCTTTGGCGACAGCTCCCAGTCGTCGACCCGGATGCGCTTGGCATCGTCGAGTTCGACATCCTTGCCGAGGCGGGTGCGGAACAGGCGATCGATCTGTTCGATGCAGCCTTCGTGAAGCCCGAGCTGCTTCATGACCTTGAACAGCACCGTGCCATAGAGCGGCACCACCGGGATAGCGGAACTCGCCTGGGTGACCACGGCCTTCAACGCCACCACGCGGGCGGCGTCCTCGCCGAGCCGGCTGCGGATAGCCTCCGCCTTGAGGTCGAGATCGACCTTGGCGCGGCCGAGCGTACCGTTCCAATAGATCGGCCAGGTCAGTTCGCTGCCGATATAAGTGTAGTTGAGAGTCCGGAAGCCCGGCGCCAGCACGCCGGCGTCCGCGAGCTGTTCGATCCAGCGCTGCCAGTCTTCGCCGCCCATCACCGCCACGGTGGCGGCGGCTTCATCCTCGCTCGCCGGCGCAATGGTGGTCTCGTAGACCTCGCCGGTGTCGGTGTTGAGGGTCTTGATCTCGACGGGTGCGCCGAGCGGCTTGATCGCCGAGCGCCAGGTTTTACCCGTCACCGGATCGGTGCGCACCGGCGCGGCCATGCTGTAGACCAGCATGTCGAGCTGGCCGAACTTTTCGCGCACGCGCTCGATGAAATTCTTCTTCAGCTCGTCGGAGAAGCCATCGCCCTCCAGCGTGACGGGGGCGCGTCCGATCTTGCCTGCCTCGAGTTCGAAGGCACGATTGTTGTACCAGCCGGCGCTGCCGCTCCTGGTCGCCGACGGCTCGCGCTCCATCGACACGCCAATGGTATCCGCGCCGCCGGCAAAGGTCGCGACAATGCGGCTGGCGAGGCCGTAACCGGTCGAGCATCCCACCACGGCGACGCGCTTCGGGCACTCCGCGATGGCGCCCTTGCCGAGAACATAGGCGATCTGTTCGCGGACGTTGGTGGCGCAGCCGGCGGGATGTGCGGTCGTGCAGATGAAGCCTCGCACGCGCGGTTCGATAATCATGCCCACCCCGTTTTGGATTGTTGCAAAGTCACCATGCGCTGCCTGCCGGTCTCCCGCCGCGAGCGAGAAGAGGCAGATGCGAAATCACGCATCCATCCGCTTGAACACCAGCGTGGCGTTGGTGCCGCCGAAGCCGAACGAGTTCGACAGCACGGTGCCGAGCTTGGCGTTGTCGATGCGTTTGCGCACGATCGGCATGTCGGCGAACACCGGATCGAGTTCGGTGATATTGGCGCTCTCGCAGACGAAGCCGTTGTTCATCATCAGCAGCGAGTAGATCGCCTCCTGCACGCCGGTGGCGCCGAGCGAATGGCCGGTCAGCGCCTTGGTCGCCGAGATCGGCGGGCATTTTTCGCCGGTGCCGAACACTTTGCGGATCGCCTCGATTTCCGGGGGATCGCCGGCCGGCGTCGAGGTCGCATGCGGGTTGATGTAGTCGATCGGGGTCTTCACGGTCGACATCGCCATGCGCATGCAGCGCTCGGCGCCCTCGCCCGATGGCGCGACCATGTCGTAACCGTCCGATGTCGCGCCGTAGCCGACCACTTCGGCGTAGATGCGCGCGCCGCGCGCCTTGGCGTGTTCGAGTTCTTCCAGCACCACCACGCCGGCGCCGCCGGCGATGACGAAGCCGTCGCGGCTGATGTCGTAGGGGCGCGAGGCGGTGGCCGGCGTATCGTTGTATTTCGAGGACATCGCGCCCATGGCGTCGAACAAGACCGACAGCGACCAGTCGAGCTCCTCGCAACCGCCGGCGAAGATCACGTCCTGCTTGCCGATCTGGATCGTCTCATAGGCGTTGCCGATGCAGTGGTTCGAGGTCGCGCAGGCCGACGAGATCGAATAGTTCACGCCCTTGATCTTGAACCAGGTCGCAAGCGTAGCGGATGCCGTCGACGACATCGCCTTTGGCACCGCGAACGGCCCGACGCGTTTGGGGCCCTTGCTTCGCGTGATGTCGGCCGCTTCCACGATGGTGCGCGCGGACGGCCCGCCGGAGCCCATGATGATTCCGGTGCGGACATCGGAAACTTCTTCCGGAGAAAGCCCGGAATCCTGGATCGCCTGCTCCATCGCGACGTGATTCCACGCCGCGCCCTCGCCGAGGAAGCGCATCGCGCGCCGGTCGATGACGTCGGCCGGATTGAGCGTCGGCGCGCCCTGCACCTGCGAACGGAAACCCATCTCGGCGTATTTATCCGCGCGCGTGATCCCGGACTTCGCTTCGTGAAGGCTCGCAAGCACTTCCTGGGTGTTGTTTCCGATGGACGAGACGATTCCCATCCCCGTTATGACAACCCGCTTCATGATCGCCTCGCCCTGCCGTTTCCGTTTATCCGTGAAGATATTTTGCGTGAAGATATTTTGATAGCGTGATCGCGCCACTCAGGCAGGCGCGGTGCCCTGCTTGAACAACCCGACCTTCAGATCCTTGGCGCGATAGATAATCTCGCCATCCATGGAAAGCCAGCCGTCGGCAACGCCAAGCACCAGCTTTGAACGCATCACGCGTTTCATGTCGATGTTGTACACAACCTTGCGGGCGTTCGGCAGCACCTGGCCGGAGAACTTCAATTCCCCCAGCCCCAGCGCCCGGCCCCGCCCCTCGCCGCCGATCCAGCCCAGATAGAAGCCGACCATCTGCCACATCGCGTCGAGGCCGAGGCAGCCCGGCATGACCGGATCGTTCTTGAAATGGCAGCCGAAAAACCACAGGTCCGACTTCACATCGAGCTCGGCCCGGATCAGACCCTTGCCGTATTCCCCGCCATTTTCGCTGATTTCGGTGATACGGTCGAACATCAGCATCGGCGGCAACGGCAGCTGTGCGTTGCCCGGGCCGAACATCTCGCCGCGGCCGCAGGCCAGCAAGTCCTCGTATTCGTAACCGCTGCGCCGTTCCAGCATGGTGTCCAGCCTCTCTTAAGATGTCCCGATAGAGCGCTTCTGAGCGAACCGGACCCGTTTCCCTACGGGAGAACACTTGTTTCCCGCAAATTGGCGCTACTTAGGGTGCTATCGGCATTAGCCTCTGCCGAAATCGCATATGTGGTCCGCGCGCTCTGTAACATAGGCACCAGGGCCCGGCAAAGCACTGGAACGAGCGAAAACGCCGCGTTTGCACGCTGGTTCCGCTTGACCTTGGGCCTGTTCTAGTTGCGAAAAACTTGCATCTACCTGATTTCCTTTTATATTGGGCAAGGTTATTGCCCAAGTTAGCGCGCGTGGTGCCCGAAGTGGATATGAACGACCAAGCCTCTCCCCTGAACGACGACGGGATCGATCCGGCCGCCCGGGCTGCCGGACATCAGCCGGCGTTGACCGGCTGTCCCTGGCACGACGTCAACGAAATGCTGCAGGCCGCCGGTCTCAGGCCGACCCGCCAGCGCATGGCATTGGGCTGGCTGCTGTTCGGCAAGGGCGCCCGCCATCTGACCGCGGAAATGCTCTACGAGGAAGCGACGCTGGCCAAGGTTCCGGTGTCGCTGGCGACCGTCTACAACACGCTCAATCAGCTCACCGATGCCGGTCTCTTGCGCCAGGTCTCGGTCGACGGCACCAAGACCTATTTCGACACCAACGTCACCGCGCACCACCACTTCTATCTCGAGAACAACCACGAGCTGGTCGACATTCCCGATCCGCATCTCGTGCTCTCGAAGATGCCGGATGTGCCGGAAGGCTACGAGATCGCCCGCGTCGACATGGTCGTGCGCCTGCGCAAGAAGCGCTAGCCGTCGTCCCTGCGAACGCAGGGACCCATAACCACAAATGCCGATTGATCGAAAAAGGCGTTTACCCGCTTGCCATCACTCATGGGCTGCGGCGGATGGGTCGTTGCGTTCGCAGGGACGACCAAGAACCTCACTCCACCTTCTCACCCGCATACACGCCCCACAGGCGCTGCTGCTCGATCCAGCCGTCAAAGCCGTTGCCGGTCACGCGGCACCAGCCATTGGCGCATTTCTTGACCTGGGCGACGACGCCAACCTGCAGGCGGGCCGCGATCGCGCTGGTCGGATCCGGACGATCATAGAGCGAGGCAAGCTCGTCCTTGGTCTTCATGGTGACCACCGCAGTGCGGCGGCCGGACAGCAGCGAATGATAGACCCAGCCCTCCGAGCCCTCGGAATCGCGCACGCGGCGCCAGTTCTCGAACTCGGCGGTGATTTCAACCGGCAGGCCCGAGCGGGTATAGACCCAGGCGACGTCGTTGTCCTTGGTCGGACCGGCCCGGACATTCACATGATCGGATTTGAGACTGACATATCGCGGCACCGGCAGGCCGCTCGTGGTATTGGCCGAAAACCCTGTGCTGACCGATGCCAAAAGCCAGCCCCCCGCCAGCACCGCCACCGAACAGAAACGCCCCAACGCCATCAACCCGTCTCCTGTCGAGCTATCCGCACCCCGAATTCTCCGAGTTGCAACCGCCCGCTAACGCCCGAAAAACCCCAGACCCCTGTGCCCCGCTTTGGCCTTACCCCGGCTTGCGAACGTCCGAGGGGTTCTTGTCTTGGCCCGGCCTTCTGATAGAGAGGACGGAACGCCAAGAACCAGAACGCCCCGATTTTCTGCCGAAAATCCTAGGGCAAGTATTGGGGAACCCAAGGGACTTACCCAGGAAACAGCCGGATACCGGGACCGCGTGGCCATCGCAGTGTCGAACAACCGGGTTAATGAGGTCTGAACGGCGGGCTCGAAGCCGGCCCTCATGAGAGCAGAGCATGTCGGTCAAGAAAAAACCTCTCGTCGTCGTCACCCGCAAGCTGCCGGACTCGATCGAGACCCGGATGCGCGAGCTGTTTGACGCCAGGTTGAATCTCGACGACACGCCGATGACGCCGGAACAGATCGCGGACGCGGTCCGCACTGCCGACGTGCTGGTGCCGACCGTCACCGACATGATCAGCGAGGGGATTCTCAAGGATCCCGACTGCAAGCTGCGCATGATCGCCAATTTCGGCAATGGCGTCGACAATATCGACGTTACGGCGGCGCATGCGCGCGGCATCACGGTGACCAACACGCCGAAAGTCCTGACCGAAGACACCGCCGACATGACCATGGCGCTGATCCTCGCGGTGCCGCGGCGGTTGATCGAGGGCGCATCGATCCTCACCGAAGGCAAGAACTGGGAAGGATGGTCGCCGACCTGGATGCTCGGCCATCGCATCGGCGGCAAGCGGCTCGGCATCGTCGGCATGGGCCGCATCGGACAGGCGGTGGCCCGCCGGGCGCGCGCCTTCGGCCTGCAGATCCACTATCACAACCGCCGCCCCGTGGCCCCGAAGATCGCCGAAGAACTCGGCGCGACCTATTGGGAGAGCCTCGACCAGATGCTGGCGCGGATGGACATCATCTCGGTGAACTGTCCGCATACGCCGGCGACCTATCATCTGCTCTCGGCCCGCCGGCTCAAGCTGATCCGCAAGGACGCCTATATCGTCAACACCGCGCGCGGCGGGGTGATCGACGAGGACACCTTGGTCAAGCTGCTCGAAGCCGGCGATATCGGCGGCGCCGGCCTCGACGTTTACGAGCACGAGCCCGCGGTCAATCCGAAACTGGTGCGGCTCGCCAAAGCCGGCAAGGTGACGCTGCTGCCGCATATGGGCTCGGCCACCATCGAAGGCCGCGTCGAGATGGGTGAGAAGGTGATCATCAACATCCGAACCTTCCTCGACAACCACAAGCCGCCGGACCGCGTGCTGCCCAGCATGCTGTGAGAAGCATGTCTCCAGGTCGTCGTTCCCGCCTAGTGCGCAATTGCGCACGGGGCGCGGGGACCCATAACCACCGATCTTATACCAAACAGCTGGAGCAGCAGCTCGACATAACCAAGGCGGCCGGTGGTTATGGGTCCCGGCTCGCGCTTCGCTTGGCCGGGACGACGATAGATTTTTCGTTCTTCCGCCGCTCCCGCTTTCGCCATTCCGCGACGAAGGCCACGAACGCGGCGAGTGCCGGCGGTGGCTGGCGGCGGCTCGGGTAGTAGAGAAACGGTCCGGGAAACGGCGGGCACCAGTCGTCGAGCACGCTGACCAGCGCGCCGGACTTGATGCCGTAGCGGACGTATCCCTCGAATGTCAGCCAGAAGCCTGTGCCGTCATGCACGGCGCGCAGCGCCAGTCCCAGATAGGTCGCGATCAGTTTTGGCGGCGGCGAGACTTTTACGACGCGGCCCGCTTTCTCGAATTCCCAATCCAGCATCGCGCCGCTGCCGAAGCGGGTGCGGATGCAGGAATGTTCCAGCAGATCCTTCGGATGTTTCGGGCTGCCATGCAGCGCGACGTATGCGCGCGAGGCCACCACCGCGTAGCGCTGTGGCGCCCCGAGCGAGACCGCGATCATGTCCTGCGCCAGATGCTCGCCGTAGCGCACGCCGGCGTCAAAGCCGCCGGCCACGATATCGACGAACGAGCTCTCGCCGACAATCTCCAGGTCGATCTTGGGATGCGCTGCAAGAAACGGCGCGACCATCGGCGCCAGCACCAGATCGATCGCGGGCGGCGGTGCGTTGATGCGCAGACGTCCCGACGGCACGGCCCGCAAGCCGCGCACCTGATCGAGCGCCGCACCGACATCCGACATCGCAGGGCCGACACGGGCCAGCAATAACTCGCCGGCTTCGGTCAGCGCCACGCTGCGCGTGGTGCGGTTCATCAGGCGGACGCCGAGCCGCTCCTCCATGTCGCGCAACCGCTGGCTCAGGCCCGAGACGGAGACACCCTGCTCGACCGCGGCGCGGCGGAAATTCCGGGTGCGCGCCACGGCAACGAACGCATCGAGGTCGCGGAGGTCGAAATTCTTCATTGTTCGATATACTGAACAACCTATTTACGATTGTCCAGCTTATCGGCGCGACCCAAATCCCTCATATCTGCCTCGTCACCACGGCGCGAATGCCCGCCGCCGATTACGAGGAGAGCCACCATGGAAAAGCGCAAACTCGGCACGACAGGTCCATCCGTCTCGATCATCGGCCTCGGCTGCATGGGCATGTCGGATTTCTACGGCCCCGCCGACCGCGCCGAGAGCATCGCCACCATCCACGCCGCGCTCGATGCCGGCATCACCCTGCTCGACACCGGGGACTTCTACGGTATGGGCCACAATGAGATGCTGATCCGCGAAGCGCTGATCGGGCGCAACCGCGACAATCTGCAGATCAGCGTCAAGTTCGGCGCGCTGCGCGATCCCGCGCGGAACTGGTCGGGCTATGACAGCCGCCCGGCGGCGGTGAAGAATTTTCTCGCCTATTCGCTGCAGCGGCTCGGAGTCGAGACCATCGACATCTACCGGCCGGCGCGGCTCGATCCGGACGTGCCGATCGAGGAGACGATCGGCGCAATGGCTGACATGGTGAAGGCGGGGTGGATCAAGCATATCGGCCTGTCGGAAGTGGGCGCAGAGACCATCCGGCGCGCTCATGCGGTGCATCCGATCAGCGATCTGCAGATCGAATATTCCCTGATCTCGCGCGGCATCGAGGACAACATCCTGCCGACCTGCCGCGAACTCGGCATCGGCGTCACCGCCTATGGCGTGCTGTCGCGCGGGCTGATCAGCGGACACTGGACCGCGGATCGTGCGGGCAAGGACTTTCGCACCATGAGCCCGCGCTTTCAGGCAGGCAATCTCGACGCCAATCTGGCGCTGGTGGAATCGTTGCGCGGGATCGCCGACGATCTCGGCGCAACGCCGACCCAGGTCGCGATCGCCTGGGTCGCCGCGCAAGGCAATGATATCGTGCCGCTGGTCGGCGCTCGCCGCCGCGACCGCCTTTCGGAGGCCCTCGGGGCGCCCGACGTGAGATTGAACGATGCGAAGCTTGCTGCGCTGGCGAAAGCCTTTCCGCCAGGCGTCGCGTCAGGCGCGCGGTATCCGGACTCGCAGCTCGCCCACATGGATAGCGAGAAGCGGTGAGGTGAAGGCGGCTTAACCGCTAAGCCGCGTAGCCGCTCAAATCGGTGATGGTGGGCTTATCGCCATTGAGCGGATTTTGCCGGATCGCGCGCGTAGCGCAAGGTTTCGAACCGCATCGCGCGCGCGTCCACCATCACCAGCCGTCCGACCAGGCTCTCGCCGAAGCCGACGATCTCGCGGATCGCCTCCAGCGCCATCATCGAGCCCAGCATGCCCGCCAGCGCGCCCATGACACCGGCTTCGGCACAGGCCGGCACGGTGCCGGGCGGCGGCGGCTCGGGAAACAGGCAGCGATAGGTCGGATTGAACTCCCCGTCGGCGCCATGTTCATGCGCCCGTATCGTGGTCAGCGATCCGTCGAACTGGCCGAGCGCCGCCGTGATCAGCGGCTTCCCGGCAAAGAAGCAGGCATCGGAAACCAGATAACGCGTTTCGAAATTGTCGGAGCCGTCGAGCACGAGATCGTAGCCGCCGATCAGCGACATCGCGTTCTTCGCATCGAGACGCAGCGCATGGGCCTCAAAATGAACATGCGGATTGAGCGCGTGAATCACCTCGGCGGCGCTGTCGACCTTGCGCCGTCCGATGTCGGGCGTGGTGTGGATGATCTGCCGCTGCAGATTGGACAGCGAGACGATGTCGTCATCGACAGCGCCGAGCGTGCCGACGCCGGCGGCGGCCAGATACATCAGGACCGGCGCGCCGAGGCCGCCGGCGCCGATCACCAGCACGGACGCTTCCTTCAGCGCGGTTTGCCCGGGGCCGCCGACTTCGCGCAGCACGATATGGCGGGCGTAACGTTCGAGTTCATCGGCCGTCAGCATGGTCGCTTTGTTTCCTCTATCCGCGGCGCACCTATCAAACCCTCATGGTGAGGAGCGCGGAACGCGCGTCTCGAACCATGCGGCCCCACTCGGGCCTTCATCCTTCGAGACGCGCCAAACGGCCGCTCCTCAGGATGAGGGGAAACAACGAGCCGCCCCCTGAACCGGGACGCGGTTGGTGCCGACCAAGCAGATGTGCTTAATTGGCGGGACGTCAATGACGCGCTCCCCCTATTCCCTCCGACATTCTCCTGGATTTGTCATGAGATCGGTGCTTTCGGCAACATTGATGATCGCGGCGTCGGTTTTTGCGGCCTCGGACGCGCGGGCGCAGTTGACGCCACCCGCTACGGCCGGCGCCAAGGCGAAGCCGGTCACCACAGTGCCGATCCGTCCCGCGCTGCAGAAGCCGGAGGACACGGCCAAGGCGTTGGGGCAGGCCGAGCGTCTGGCGCTGCAGTCGGACCTTGCCTGGGTCGGGCAATATAACGGCGCCATCACCGGCGACGTCAGCGAGCGCATGGTCAATGCGATCAAGGAATTCCAGAAATCGCGCGGCGGCAAACAGACCGGCGTGCTCAATCCGCAGGAGCGCGGCATTCTGGCCGATACCGCCAGGAAAAAGCAGGAGAGCGTCGGCTGGAAGATCGTCGCCGATCCCGGCACCGGCGTGCGGCTGGGGATTCCGACCAAACTGGTGCCGCAGCACGCGAGCGACGCCAACGGCACCAAATGGACCTCACCCACCGGCACAATCCAGATTCAACTTGCCCGGCGCAAGGAGGCCGGCCCGGTTACGGCAAAGCTCGCCGAGCACGAGAAAAAAGAGCCGGGACGCAGCATCGACTACACCGTGGTCAAGCCGGATTTTTTCGTGCTGTCTGGCCTGCAGGGCCTGAAGAAATTCTATCTCCGCGGCACTTTTAAAGGCGACGAGGTCCGTATCCTCACCATCCTCTACGATCAGGCGACCGAGAACACCGTGGAACCGGTCGTGATCGCGATGTCGAGTGCGTTCAATGCGTTCCCGGCCGCGGCGCAAACGGCCGGACCGCCCCCGCGCAAGACGGTGGAATACGGCACTGGTGTCGTCGTCGGTGACGACGGCGCGATCATTGCCGACCGCCAGATCACAGACAGCTGCCTCACGGTCGCGATTGCGGGCTTCGGCAATGCCGACCGCGTCGCCGAGGACAAGGCGCACGATCTCGCGCTGCTGCGCATCTATGGCGCGCGCGGACTAAAAGCGCTCAATTTGGCCAACGCCGCCACCAAGACGGCGCTCGACCTCACCGGCATTGCCGATCCGCAGAACCAGGGCGGCGGCGCCGCAGTGACCGGCGTCAAGGCTTCAGTGGCCCAGCTTGGCGGCGGCAGCGATATCGCGCTGACGCCGGCGCCGGCGCTCGGCTTTTCCGGCGCCCCCGCGCTTGACGGCGACGGCAAGTTCGCTGGCATCGCGTTGTTGAAGCCGGTTCAGGTGGCGGGGCCCACCAATGGCGTACCCGCGGCGCAGGCCGTGCTGGTGACCGCCGACACGTTGCGCGATTTCCTCAAGGCCAACGGTGTCAGTGCGGCGGGTGCATCGAGTGATGCGAAGGCGTCAGTGGTTCGCGTGATCTGCGTCAGGAAATAGGCCGCCTCTTCAACTCAGCCCGAACCTCACGCCGGCGCGCGCGAGCCCGCCCGCGATGCCGATCGGCGTGCCGTCCGCGCGCCAGCAGGCCGCGCCCGACATCGTGCCGTCCTCGTGAAACTGGATGGCATTCATGCCGCCGGCAACCGTCGGCACCGCCTGCACCTTGTGGCCCATCGACGTGAGTTTGGCGCGAACCGCGTCCGGCACCGCCTGTTCGACTTCGAGCGCGTTGCCTTCGGTCCACACCCGCGGCGCCTCGACCGCCTCCTGCAGGCTCATGCCGTGGTCGATCAAATTGATCAGCGCCTGCATCGCACTCGGGAAGATTCGTTTTCCGCCGGGCAGGCCGAGCGCGTAGACGAGTTTGCCGTCGCGAAGCGCCATCATCGGCGACATCGAGGTGGTGACGCGCTTGCCCGGCGCCAGCGACAGCGCGTGGCCGGGACGGGGATCGTAGAGGTTCATGTAATTGTTCGGGATGGTGCCAAGGCCGGGAATCAGAATTTTGGCGCCGAACAAATTGTTGATGGTCTGTGTTGTGGCCACCACGTTGCCGAACGCGTCCGCCGCCGTCATATGGGTGGTGTGCGCGCTTTCGAGTTGTGCCACGCCGGCGCCCCAGCTTTGCGCGCGGTCTGGATCGATCGCGCGGCGGCGTTCGTCGGCATAGGCCTTCGAGGTCAGGTGCTCGACCGGCACGTTGATGAAATCGGGATCGCCGCTGGCGGCAGCGCGGTCGGCGAAGGCGATCTTGAGCACCTCGGCAAGATAATGAATCGTGGCGGCGGAGCCGAAGCCGAGCTTTGCGATATCATAGCCTTCGAGAATGCTGAGCATTTGCGCGATGTGCACGCCGGAGGCCGCGGGCGGCGGCGGCCCCATGATTTGCCAGCCGCGATAGTCGGCGCGGATCGGCTGGCGCTCGACGGTTCTGTAGGTCGCCAGATCCTCGCGGGCGATGAAGCCGCCGTTCTTCTTCATGTAGTCGACGAGGATGTCACCGAGCGGGCCGTGATACAGCGCCGCCTCGCCGTGCTGCGCGATATAGGTCAGCGTCTCCGCATATTCCGACTGCACCACGCGCTCGCCGGCTTTCAGCGGCGTCCCCCTGGGCAGATAGATCGCCGAGATCGCCTTGTCCTTTAGCATCTCCCCGGCGCCATCAGAGATGCATTCATGCAAGTAGGGCGTTGCCGCATAGCCACGCGCGGCGTGCTTGATTGCGGGCTGCATGACGTCGGCGAGCGACATGGTCCCGAACTTGCGCAGCGTCTCGCCCCATGCCTTGAGTGAGCCCGGCACCGCGACCGCTTTCGGCCCATTCAGGTTTTCGTCGCCTGTTGTATCGAACACGTCATGCGCCGAGCCGGGTTTCGATGTGTAGGTATCCGGCCTGACCGCCAGCGGCACCGTGCTCTGGCCGTCGACAAAGCGATGGCTGCCGTCGGCCAGCCGGATATGGGCCATGCCGCCGCCGATGATGCCGACCATCATCGGCTCGACCACCGTCAGCGCAAACAGGGTCGCGATCGCCGCATCGACGGCATTGCCGCCGGCCGCCAGCATTTCCGCGCCCGCATTCGATGCCAGCGGATGATTGCTGACCACCATGCCGCGGCTCCCGGTCGCCGGCCGCTTCTGGCATTGAAATCCGGTGGCTGCGCGATCCCGCCAATGACCCGTCATGTTGTTTTCCCGTTTCTTGTTGTCGTTTTCATCGCAGCAAATGCTGCCGCACGGCAGTATTTGCCCGGATGACCACAATTCCATAATCGGGCATCATTGCAAACTGACTGATTCGGACAACCGCGATCCCCTGACCTTTGGATCGGGCTGGGCACGTCTGAGCGAGCGCGTAACTCGACGTCGCAGAATGCGGCGCAGCTCTTGTGCCGTAACCCACATACCTGAAAGCCATCCAGAGGACGTGAAATGCAGACGATCGTATTGGCCACCCAGAAGGGCGGCTCGGGAAAAAGCACGCTTGCCATCGGCCTTGCACTTGCCGCCATCCGGGCCGGGCATAATGTCCGCCTGATCGAGACGGACCCCCAGGGCACCGTTTCGAACTGGAAGCGGCGCCGTCCCTATGCTGCGCCGATCATCGAGCCGATCTACGCCGCACGGGAAGTCGAACAGCGCCTGCAATCGCTCGCGCACGACCGCGTTACGGTGACGATCGTGGATACCGCCGGCGGCGAAAGCGCAGCGACCAATTCGGCCATTCGCTATTCCGACTTCTGCCTGATTCCGACGCGGCCAAGCATCGCCGACATCGAGGCGACCGCCGCCACGCTCCGCGTCATCAGGGCCTGGCACAAGCCGTTTGCCTACGTCCTGAACCAGACCCCGATCCGGGCCGCGGCCCGCCTCGCCGGTGCGGAAGATGCGCTGGGCAACGAGGCCGCGCTCGATGCCGCCGATATCGTCGCCAGACCTCTTATCGTGATGCGCAACGATCATCAGGACGCGCTGAGCGCCGGCCTCGCAGTCTGCGAACATGCACCGGGCGGCAAGTCCGCGGAGGAAATGCGCGCCCTCTGGCAGTGGACCGAATCGCGGCTGGGCAATGCGGTTGCGGCTACTGACGAACCGATCATCGAGGAGTTCTTGGAAATACCCGCAATTATTCCTAAATGGGCTGCGCTCACGGCTTACGACACCGACAGCGCACTCTTCCTGAGGACCCCGGCTCGCGTCTGATATCGCGCTTCGCGCAAGATAAATGCGCGAGGCGAACGCGGAAGCAATCCAGACCACCAGCCCCGGCTGGATTGCTTCGCCTCGCTATGGATTTCGCCGCAGCCAGTTCTCCCGCGTCACGCGCCATCTTTCCGCAAGCGTCTGACCGCTGTGATGGGCAAGCTCGATGTAGCCGACAAGTTCGGCGCCGGTCTTTTGCTTGACCCGGCGTGACGCCACGTTGGTCGCCGCGTTGCAGGCGTGGAAGCTCTCGATCCCGAGCGTGCGGAAGGCAAAATCGTTCACCGCCGAGACGGCTTCGCTCATCAGGCCCTGATTCCAATAACGCTCCGCGAGCCAGAAGCCGCGGTTGCCCTTCGGATCGTCCGACCTCGGTCGAAAGCGAATATTCCCGATCGCCTCGCCATCGCCGCCGCGCAGCACCAGCATCCAATTATAGATCTCTTCCCCCGCGGCGACCCTCTCCAGTTCCCTCGCGATGAAAGTCTCCGCGCCGTTCTCCGGATATGGCCAGGGAACAACCGATGCGAGATGCTGGATGATGTTCCAGTTGTTGAAATGACGCTGGATCGCCGGCGCATCGGACAGCGCGAGCGGCCGCAAGATCAGTCGCGCCGTTTGGAGCGTGGGCGTGTTGGTTATTTCTGGCATTTCGGGCACCAGAAGGTCGAACGGCCATTCTGAACAAAGCGTCGTACGATGCCGCTGCAGCCTTCAGTTTGGCATTTCTCGCCCTCGCGATCATAGACCTGGAACGAGTGCTGGAAATAGCCGAGTTCACCCGACGTCAGGCGATGATCGCTGATCGAGGAACCGCCGGCCTTGATCGCCTGATTGAGCACGGAATGAATTGCGCCGACCAGCCGGCCGGCGTGGTCGGTCGGCTCACCCTTCTTCGTCGCCAGCGTCGCCGCCAGGCGGCGCGGCGACAGATGCGAGCGATACAGCGCTTCGCAGACATAGATGTTGCCGAGACCCGCGACCACGCGCTGGTCGAGCAGCGCGGCCTTCACGCTGGTCTTCTTGTTGAAGCACGCGCGCGCCAGCATCGCGGCGTCGAATTCGTTGCCGAGCGGCTCCGGGCCGAGGCCCTTCAACAGCGGTTCGTCCTCCAGCGCGTTGCGGGCGATGATCTTCATGTAACCGAAGCGGCGCGGATCATTGAACACGATAGCCGCCCCCGATGACATGTGGAACACCACGTGATCGTGCGCGCGATCCTCGCTGCGCGGATGGTGGAATTGGCCCGGCGTGGCGTTGCCGTTGCCTTCGAGCACCCGGAACGAGCCGGACATGCCCAGATGCATCAACAGCACGTCGCCGGAGCCAAGATCCGCCATCAGGTATTTGGCGCGGCGGCCGAGACCGGTCACGGTCTGGCCCTCCAGCCGCGCGGTAAAGTCTTTTTGAAAGGGAAACCGCAAATCCTTGCGCCGGGCTTCCGCTTTGAGGATTTTCGACCCCTCCATGGCGGGTTGCAGGCCGCGGCGGACGGTCTCAACTTCAGGCAATTCAGGCATGCAGGCATTCACCTTATGGAGGTGACGTGATAGCGCCATTACGGCCGGCGCGCTATGGTCGGCCGACGGAGTATGAGTTGATGGATCGGCCGGATCAAACCACCCATTTTGGCTTCAGGGACGTGCCTCTGGGGGACAAGCAGACGCTGGTGAACGACGTATTTCACAGTGTGGCCTCCCGTTACGACTTGATGAACGATCTGATGTCGGCGGGCCTGCACCGGGTCTGGAAGGACATCATGATCAATGCGCTCAACCCGCCGAAAACCGATGCGCCGTTTGCGCTGCTCGACGTCGCGGGCGGCACCGGCGACATCGCCTTCCGCGCAGCCGAGGCGGCAGGCGCCGGCTTCCGCGCCACCGTCTGCGACATCAACACCGATATGCTCGACGTCGGCCGCAACCGGGCCGTGGCGCGCCATCTCGATCAGCAGGTTTCATTCGTCGAGGGCAATGCCGAGACGCTGGCGTTCGGCGATCGCGCTTTCGACGCCTACACCATCGCGTTCGGCATTCGCAACGTGCCGCGGATCGATGCCGCGCTGCGCGAGGCCTATCGCGTGCTGCGGCCCGGCAGCCGATTTTTGTGCCTGGAATTCTCCACCGTCGACGTCCCCGGGCTCGATCGGCTTTACGACTTCTTTTCGTTCAACGTCATCCCGCCGCTCGGCCGCGCCGTGACGGGCGATGCGGAGTCTTACCAGTATCTCGTCGAATCGATCCGGAAATTTCCCCGGCCCAATCAATTTGCCGAGATGATCCGCGACGCCGGCTTTGCGCGGGTGAAGTGGGAAAGCCTGTCCGGCGGCATCGTGGCGTTGCATTCGGGCTGGCGTTTGTGATTTCTGCGGCGACCCACATCGCGCGGCTGGTCCGCGCCGCTTACGTGTTCGCGCGCGAAGGCGTGTTCGGCGTCGTTGATCCAAGTCTGGTGCCGCCGCCCGGGCAGCTCGCGCTGCGGCTGGCGCGGCTGATCGAACGGCCCGGCGCCAAATCCGGCCCGCGGCTGTCGCGCGCACTGACGCGACTCGGACCGGCCTATCTCAAGCTCGGGCAATTTCTGGCGACCCGGCCCGACGTCGTCGGCGTCGCGATGGCGCGCGATCTGGAAGCCCTGCAGGACCGGCTGCCGCCGTTTTCGCAGGCCGAAGCCGAGGCCGTGATCGCCGCATCGCTGGAACGCCCTCTGGCAAAGGCGTTTGTCAGCCTCGGGCCGCCGGTCGCTGCCGCCTCGATCGCCCAGGTGCATCGCGCCGAGGTAGAACATGATGGCGTACGTACCCCGGTCGCCGTCAAGGTGCTCCGGCCCAATGTCGCCTCGCGTTTCCGTCGCGACCTCGGCGATTTTTTCTTTGTCGCGCACAATGCGGAAGCGCATTCGGCCGAAGCGCGGCGGCTGCGGCTTATCGAGGTCATCAACACGATGTCGCGCTCGGTCGCGATGGAGATGGACCTGCGGCTCGAGGCGGCCGCGCTGTCCGAGATGGCGGAGAACACCCGCGACGATCCGGATTTCCGCGTGCCGACCGTCGATTGGGACCGCACCACCCACAACGTACTGACGATGGAGTGGATCGACGGCATCGCGCTGAACGACCATGGGCGGCTCGAACAGTCGCATGTCGACCTGCCCGATCTCGGCCGCAAGGTGATCCAGAGTTTTCTGCGCCACGCGCTGCGCGACGGCTTCTTCCATGCCGACATGCATCCCGGCAATCTGTTTCTCGACGATGCCGGCCGGCTGGTGGCGGTGGATTTCGGTATCATGGGCCGACTCGGGCTGAAGGAGCGGCGCTTCCTTGCGGAGATTCTGCTGGGCTTCATCACGCGCGACTATCGCCGCGTCGCCGAAGTGCATTTCGAGGCGGGCTACGTGCCGGGGCACCATTCGGTCGAGAATTTCGCGCAAGCCATCCGCGCCATCGGCGAACCGATTCACAACCGCACCGCCGAAGAAATCTCGATGGCGAAGCTGCTGACGCTTCTCCTCGAAGTCACCGGCCTGTTCGACATGCAGACGCGGCCCGAACTGATCCTGCTGCAAAAGACCATGGTGGTAGTCGAAGGGGTCGCGCGGGGGTTCGATCCCAAGCTCGACATCTGGAAGGTCGCCGATCCCGTGGTGCGCGAATGGATCGAGCGCAATCTCGGGCCGCTCGGGCGGATTCAGGGCGCGATGTCCGGCGCGGGCGACCTCGGCCGCGTGATGGCGGGCCTGCCGGCGATCGCCGCGCGGGCAGTTGCCGTGCTCGAGAATATGGAGAGGATGACCCGGGAGGGCCTGACGCTGTCGCCGGAGACGATCGCGGCCATGGGCCGGGCCGAGGGCCGCAAGAGCCGCTGGCGAACGGTGGCGCTTTGGATCATTGCGGCCACCTTTATCGGAATCCTGGTCGCTATCCGGCAATTGTGATTGCAATGCTGTCACAATGTGATAGCATTGATTGCAACTCACCCCGGGAGGCCGCCATGGCCAGCCTGACCATTCGAAAACTCGATGAAGCCGTCAAAGCCTATCTGCGCCTCCGATCGGCGGGAAACGGCCGCTCCGTCGAAGAGGAAGTCCGGGTCATCCTCGGAGAGCTGATACAGGGGCGCCCCGAACTGCCGGGCGCAACCTCCTCACCGGCATCTCCTGAGAGTCCAGCGCAGGCCCTGCGGCCCGTCAGCACCACGGGTGAGCGGAACGTCACCCTGATCATCGGCGGCGGCATCGCCGCCTACAAGGCGCTGGACCTGATCCGCCGCCTGAAGGAGCGGCACGTCGGCGTCCGCTGCGTGCTGACCAGGGCCGCACAGCAATTCGTCACCCCGCTTTCCGCCAGCGCACTGTCGAACGAGCGCGTCTATACCGACCTGTTCGACGCCGAGAGCGAATTCGACGCCGGTCATATCCGCCTCGCGCGCGAATGCGATCTGATCGTAGTGGCACCGGCCACCGCCGACCTGATGGCCAAGATGGCACAGGGCCATGCCGACGACCTCGCTACCGCGATCCTGCTGGCGGCGAACCGCCCGATCCTGCTGGCGCCCGCGATGAACCCCTTGATGTGGAACAACGCCGCCACCCGCCGCAACGTGCTGCAGCTGCGGCGCGACGGTGTCCACATGATCGGCCCCAATGCCGGCGAAATGGCTGAAGCGGGCGAGGCCGGCGTCGGGCGGATGTCGGAGGCGATCGAAATCGCCGCCGCCGCCGTCGACATCCTGCGTCCGCCGCAACCACGTCCGCTCGCGGGCAAGCGCGTGCTGATTACGGCGGGACCGACGCACGAGGCGATCGACCCCGTGCGCTATATCGCCAACCGCTCCTCCGGCAAGCAGGGATTTGCCATCGCCACCGCGGCGCAGGCCGCCGGCGCCGATGTCACGCTGGTTTCCGGCCCGGTCGAATTGCGCGATCCCGCAGGCGTCACGGTGATCCGCGTGGAATCGGCGCGCGACATGCTGCATCGGGTGGAAGCCGCTTTGCCGGCCGATATCGCAATCTTCGCCGCCGCCGTTGCCGACTGGCGCGTTGTCAATGAGGGCGAGCAGAAGCTGAAAAAGAGCTCCGCCGGCATGCCGCCACTCGCACTGGTCGAAAACCCCGACATTCTCGCGACGATTTCGAAACTGACAGACAAGCGTCCGCCGCTGGTGATCGGGTTTGCCGCCGAGACCGAGCATCTGATCGACAACGCCAAGGCCAAGATCGCGCGCAAGGGCTGCGACTGGATCGTCGCCAACGACGTTTCGCCCGCAACCGGCGTAATGGGCGGCGACCGCAACACCGTTCACCTGCTGACGCGCAACGGCGAGGACATCAAGGTGAACTCCTGGCCTGTGATGACCAAGGAACAGGTCGCGACCGAACTGGTGGCAAACATAGCCAAGACGTTGGGAAAGACTTCATGAGCGCACCGGTGAAGGTCGACATCTGCCAACTGCCGCACGGCGAAGGTCTCGCGCTGCCGGCCTATCAGAGCGCGGACGCCGCCGGGCTCGACCTGCTCGCGGCGGTGCCGGCGGAGACGCCCCTGATCCTGCCGCCGGGCAAATACGCGATGGTGCCGACCGGGCTGACCATCGCGCTGCCTTCAGGCTATGAGGCGCAAGTGCGGCCGCGTTCCGGCCTGGCCGCCAAGCACGGCGTCACGGTGCTGAATTCGCCGGGCACGGTGGACGCGGATTACCGCGGCGAGATCAACGTCCTCCTGATCAACCATGGCGACGCGCCGTTTCCGATCCGCCGTGGCGAACGGATCGCGCAGATGGTGATCGCGCCGGTTGTCCAGGCGGAACTGGTTCCGGCGGCGTCGCTTTCAACAACCGATCGCGGCGGTGGCGGCTTTGGCTCGACGGGCCGCTGAATTGGTTCAATTTGAGCGTTTCAACTCAGCCTTCCCCGCTTTTTTCACAGCCATATTTGCGTTCACGATCTGGACTCTTACCGGCCAACTCCCGAAGAGGATACTCTCGACCCGATTCGTGCGTAGCGCGACCAAGCAAAAGTGGGGTCCGGTTTTGCGTCCGGGCGCGCTCATTCCTATTGTCGGCGTATAATCTCAACGCCAAACCGCTTACACCTTGGCGGATCATGCGCTGGGGGTAGCGCCGGGTCTGCTGTCGTGCGTTTTTTGGGGCAAATAATGTCGGGCGTAGTCGCGGCAATGCGTCGAACCCTGCTGTCGTGCACCTCACTGGCGCGCCACGGCGTGATTGCGCTCGCCACCATCATCTCCGCCTCGCCGGAACCCGCATTGGCGTCGGACCTGACCATCCCGCAGGCGATTTCCGCCCTGTTCGACCTCAATCATCAGGAATTCGCGGTGCTGACGACCGCGCTGTCGCTGCTCGGCTTTACCGTGGTGGCCGCGATCCTGCTGATGCGCACGCGCGTTCGGGCCACCCGGATGGAACTCGACCTGCGCTCCGACATCGCCGACCTGCAGGTGCAGGCCGACCGGCTGCGTGCACTCCTGTTTGCCGAACCCCAGATCCTGATCGCCTGGGCGGCGGGCGACAACCGGCCCCAGATCAGCGGCGACATCTCGCTTCTGATCTCGCAGGACGCGATGTCGAATTCACCGCAACGTATCCTCGCTTTTGGAACCTGGCTGCCGCCGGAACCAGCGCTGCAGATGGACCATGCCGTCGACGCGCTACGCGAGGCCGGCGAAGGTTTTCTGCTCAATCTCTCCACCTCGAACGGCCGGGCCATCGAAGCGATGGGCCGCGCCATCGGGGGGCAAGCCATTGTGCGGATTCGCGAACTCGGGGGCCTGCGCCGGGACCTCGCCGAATCCAATCTCCGCTACAGGACGCTGTTGGAGGAGACCGAGCTCCTGCGCGACTTCGCCGCCGCGGCGCCCTGGCCAATGTGGGCGAGGAGTGCGGAAGGCAATCTGCGTTACGCCAACGCGGCCTATGTGCGGGCCACCGAGGGCGCGAGCGTCGCGGATACAGTCCACCGCAACCTCGAACTGCTGGAAAACGACCAGCGCGCCGAGATGGGCCGGGCGCTGAACGACAATTCCACCTTCAGCGCGCGGCTGCCGATCGTGGTCGGCGGCGAGCGGCGCATCTATGACGTTCAGGCGCTCCAGCTCGGCAGCGGCAGCGCCGGCATCGCCATCGACGCCAGCGAGGCGACTGCGCTGCGCGACGCCATGGAGCGGATGGCGGAAGCCCATCGCCGCACCCTCGACCAGTTGTCATCAGGGGTGGCCGTGTTCGACGGCCAGCGGCGGCTTGCCTTCTATAATGAATCCTACCGGCGGCTGTGGGGCCTCGACCAGGCCTTCCTCGATTCCAATCCCGACGATTCGAGCGTGCTCGACCGCCTGCGCGCGGCGCGCAAACTGCCCGAGCAGCCCGACTTCCGGGTCTGGAAGGCCAAGCTGCACGAAGCCTACCGCGCCCTGGAGCCGGAGAACTACACGTGGTTCCTGCCCGACGGCCGTGCCGTCAGCGTCGTCACCACGCCGAACCTCGAAGGCGGCGTCACCTATCTGTTCGACAATGTCACCGAGAGCCTCGATCTCGCCCGCCGCTACGACCGGCTGACCCGGGTCCAGCACGAGACGCTCGACAATCTGGCGGAAGCGGTCGCAGTGTTCGGCAGCAATGGCCGCGTGGAACTGTTCAATCCCGCCTTCGAGAAGATGTGGAAGCTGTCGGCGGAATCGCTCAAAGAACAGCCGCACATCGAGACTGTGGAAGCCTGGTGCACACCGCTGTTCGACGATGCGCTGACCTGGCGGGCGTTGCGCGAGGCGATCACCGCAATCGACAACCGCGCGCAGGTATCCCTGAAGCTCGAGCGCAAGGATGGCAGCGTGCTGGACTGCATGACCATGCCGTTGCCCGACGGCGCGACCATGTTGACGTTCCAGGACATCACCGACACCGAGAATGTCGAGCGGGCGCTGCGCGAACGCAACGAGGCGCTGGAAGCCGCCGACCAGATGAAGGTCGATTTCGTCCACCACGTTTCCTACGAACTGCGCGCGCCCCTCACCACCATCATCGGCTTTGCGCATTTCCTCAGCGATCCCTCGACCGGCCCGCTGACGCCAAAGCAGGCGGAGTATCTCGACTACGTCACCAAGTCGACCAACGCGCTGCTCGCGCTGACCAACAACATCCTCGATCTCGCCACCATCGATGCCGGCGCGATGAAGCTCGAGCTCGGCCCGGTCAATATCGAAAAGGCCATCCAGGCTGCTGCCGAAGGCATTCAGGACCGGCTGGCGACCGACCGCATCGAGCTCAGGGTCGACATCGATTCCAATATCGGCGACTTCACCGGCGACGAGCGGCGCGTGGTGCAGGTACTCTATAATTTGCTCGCCAACGCCGTCGGCTTCTCGCCGCACGATGCCGCGGTCACGATCAGCGCGCGACGCACCGAGCATCGCGTGATCTTTACCGTCAGCGATTCCGGCCCCGGCATTCCGGCCGAGGTGAAGGACAAGGTGTTCGACTGGTTTGAAAGCCACTCCCACGGCTCGCGTCACCGCGGCGCCGGCCTCGGCCTGTCGCTGGTGCGCTCCTTTGTCGAACTGCACGGCGGCAAGGTGCGTGTCGATTCCGTGGTCGGCAAGGGCACGACGGTCACCTGCGACTTCCCCGTCGACCAGAACGCGCATCGCAACGCCGCCGAATGACCGCGCCCACGACATTAACTGTAGCGCTGGCGAACGAGGCGGCGACGGCGCAGCTGATGGCCGACCTCGCGCTGCTGGTCGGCCCCGGCGACGTCATCACGCTCTCGGGCGATCTCGGCGCGGGAAAGACCGCGGCGGCACGCGCCATGATCCGCTATCTCGCCGACGATCCCGCGCTGGAAGTGCCAAGCCCGACATTCACGCTGGCGCAGAGCTACGACCTGCCATACCCGATCGTTCACGCCGATCTCTACCGGATCAACGATTCGAGCGAGCTGGAGGAAATCGGATTGTCGCCGCTGCCGGAGGGCACGCTGGCGCTGATCGAATGGCCGGAGCGCGCCCCCGATGCGCTGCCCGAAGATCGCATCGACATCGCCTTCAGCCATCGCCCGGCGCTCGGGTCCACGGCGCGCGCCGCCGAAATCACCGGCCATGGCAAGGCGGCGGCGCAGGTGGCGCGATTGGGCGGCTTGCGAAAGTTTCTCAGCGAAGCGGGGCTGCTGGATGCGGCGCGCGCGCGCATGCCCGGCGACGCCTCGACGCGTTCCTATGCGCGGCTGATCCACAACGACGGCACCTCGATCCTGATGAATTCTCCGCGACGGCCGGATGGGCCCGCGATCTATGACGGAAAATCCTACAGCGCGGCCGTTCATCTCGCCGAGGACGTCAAACCGTTCGTCGCCATCGACAATGGCCTGCGCGCGCACGGCTTCTCGGCGCCCGCCATTCGCCATGCCGATCTCGATTCCGGTTTCCTGATCACCGAGGATTTCGGCAGCGCCGGCGTCGTCGAAGGCGATCCGCCGCGGCCGATCGTCGAGTGCTACGAGGTGGCGACCGACATGCTGGCCGAGCTGCATCGCAAAGCCCTGCCCGAAACGGCGCCGCTGGAGCCGCAGGGCTCGTACCAAATTCCGGTCTACGATATCGATACATGGCTGGTCGAGATCGGCCTGATGCTCGAATGGTATCTGCCGGACCGCGGCGCTGAAGTCAGCCCGCAACAGCGCGACGAATTCGTCACGATGTGGCGAACGCTGCTGGAGAAGCCGGCGGCCGCGCCGCGAACCTGGGTGATGCGGGATTTTCATTCGCCCAACATCATCTGGCTCGGCGAGCGCGCAGGAATCTTGCGCGTCGGGATCATCGACTTCCAGGATGCCGTGCTTGGCCCCGCCGCCTACGACCTGGTGTCGCTGCTGCAGGACGCGCGGCTCGACGTTCCCGAACAGCTCGAATTGGCGCTCCTGACCCGCTACATCAAGGCGCGCCGCGCGGCCGACGGTCAGTTCGATCCGGCCAGCTTTGCCGAGCTTTACGCCATCATGTCGGCGCAGCGGAATACCCGCCTGCTCGGCACCTTCGCCCGGCTCAACCGGCGCGACGGCAAGCCACAATATCTGCGCCACCAGCCCCGGATCTGGACCTACCTGACCCGTTCGCTGGCGCACCCGGCGCTGGCGGCATTTCGCGCATGGTACGCCGCCAACGTGCCGCCGCCGGTTCCCTGATTTACCTCCTGTTAGCCACCCCGCATCTATTCTGGGACCGGCCATGCTGTGGAGGCATGGCGCACTCAGTTTTGACACGGGAAGACGGCCATGGCGGGGGCGGAACGTCGCAAGGGAGATCGGGTCGTATTCGAGCGCGGCTTTGCAGCGCACATGATGGGCATCGACGGCACCTGGCGGCGTGACTGCGTGATGGAAGACGTCTCCGAGACCGGCGCCAAGCTGACGGTCGAGGGCTCGGTCGAGGGCCTGCACTTGAAGGAATTCTTCCTGCTGCTGTCGTCCACGGGGCTGGCCTACCGGCGCTGCGAGCTGGCCTGGGTCAATGGTGATCAGATCGGCGTCAATTTCCTGAAGCAGGGCGACAAGAAGAAGAGGGCCGCCAAGCGCGGAGCCGAGGAGGCTGAAGCCTGAGGTTTGGCTGCGCTGGCGGCCGTCGTACGGCCGTCATGTGCGGCCACTAAGGCCTCATGGTTGCTGGTTCAACCGAATCGCCGTGGTATGATCCGCGGCCCGATTTGATGGTTCGAGAAACTCCAAGAGAAATTCCAAGAGAAATTCCAGGAAATGCCCGTTACGCCCACCAAAGCCATGGTCCTTGCCGCCGGTCTCGGTTTGCGCATGCGCCCGTTGACCGACCATATGCCGAAGCCGCTGGTGCGCGTGGCCGGACAACCGCTGCTCGATCACGTGCTGGACAAGCTCGCCGATGCCGGCGTCAGCGAGGCCGTGGTCAATGTGCATTATCTGCCTGACCAGATCATCCAGCATACCGCAGACCGTACCCGGCCCCGCATCATCATTTCCGACGAACGCGACGTCGTGCTCGGCACCGGCGGCGCCGTCGTGAAGGCGCTGCCCCTGCTCGGCAACGAGCCGTTCTACCACCTCAACGCCGACACGATGTGGATCGACGGTGTGCGGCCCAATCTGGAGCGGCTGGCCGAAACCTTCGATCCTGACCGGATGGACATCCTGCTGTTGATGGCGCCGACCACGAGCAGCATCGGCTATGCCGGCCGCGGCGACTACGCGATGCTGCCGGACGGCGCGTTGCGCAAGCGGCGCGAACACCAGGTGGTGCCGTTCGTCTATGCCGGCGCCGCGATCATGTCGCCCGCGCTGTTTGCCGACGCGCCCGCCGGCGAATTTTCGCTGACAAAAATATTCGACCGCGCCAACGATCAGGAACGGCTGTTCGGCCTGCGGCTCGACGGCGTCTGGATGCATGTCGGAACCCCCGACGCGGTGCAGGCCGCGGAAGAGGCGTTTCTGGAAAGCGTGGCGTAGGTCGTCATGCCCCGCGAAGGCGGGGCATCCAGTACGCCGCGGCCTCTCGAATCGATCACGACCGTCTCTGGAATACTGGGTCACCCGCCTTCGCGGGTGACGACAGTGTGTATTGGGGACGGCTAGCCCCCCACCCATGACCTTCCCTGCTTACCTCCCTATATTGCGCCTGACCTCGAATCAGGAAGCCCATGCGCGTCTTCAGCGTTCCCGTATCCGTGCCGTTCCTGCGCACCGTCATCGCGGCGCTGGTCGACGGCCGGCTGGTCGAGGGATTCGAGGCGCGCAAGGATCCTCTCAATCTCGCGCGCGCGACGCTGTATTTGCCGACCCGGCGCGCAGGAAGGCTGGCGCGGGAAATCTTTCTCGATGAGCTGAAAACGGATGCGGCGATCCTGCCGCGCATCGTGGCGCTTGGCGACATCGATGAGGACGAGCTGGCGTTTGCGGAAGGCGCCGAACAGTTCAGCGGCGTGGCGCCGCTCGACATTCCGCCAAGGCTCGGCGAACTGGAGCGCCGCCTGACCCTGGCGCATCTGGTGGCGGCATGGGCGAAGAGTCCGGTCTCGGCGCCGCTCGTGGTCGGCGGCCCGGCCTCAACATTGGCGTTGGCCGGCGATTTGGCACGGCTGATGGACGACATGGTGACGCGCGGCGTCGCCTGGGAAGCGCTCGACAAACTGGTGCCCGACCAGTTCGACAAATACTGGCAGCACTCGCTCGAATTCCTGCGCATCGCGCGCAAGGCGTGGCCGGAGCATCTGAAGGAAATCGGCCGGATCGAACCCGCCGAACGGCGCGACCGCCTGATCGAGGCGGAAGCCGCGCGCCTGACTGCGCATCGCGAGGGGCCGGTGGTGGCAGCCGGTTCGACCGGTTCGATGCCGGCGACCGCGAAATTCCTCACCGCCGTGGCCGGCCTGAAGCTCGGCGCGGTAGTGCTGCCGGGGCTCGACACGGATCTCGACGAGGAAGCCTGGCAGACCATCGGCGGCGTCAGGGACGCGCAGGGCAAATTCACCACGCAGCCGTCCTCGAACCATCCGCAATTTGCGATGCACTCGCTGCTTGATCGCTTCGGCATCCGGCGCCATGACGTCGAAATCCTGGCTACGCCGGCACAACACGGGCGCGACGTGCTGATCTCCGAAACGATGCGGCCGTCGAACGCGACCGAACAATGGCATGACCGTCTGGTCCAGCCGGAGGTCGCCGCGAAGATCGCAGGCGGCATCATGAAGCTTGCCATCGTCGAGGCGCCGAATTCGGAGATGGAGGCGCTGGCGATTGCGGTGGCGATGCGCGAGGCGCGGCATCTGAACAAATCGGCTGCGCTGGTGACGCCGGATCGCGCGTTGGCGCGGCGGGTGATGGCGGCGCTGAGGCGCTGGAATCTCGAATTCGACGATTCCGGCGGCGACGCGCTGATGGACACGCCAAGCGGCATTTTTGCTCGCCTCGCCGCGGAAGCAGCCTCCAAGGGGCTGGAGCCGCCGACCTTGCTCGCGCTCGTGAAACATCCGCTGTTTCGGCTCGGCGGCGCATCCGGCGCATTCAAGCACGCCATCGAGACTCTCGAACTGGCGCTGCTGCGCGGCACCCGGCCACAGGCAGGAACGGCCGGATTAGCGCACGATTTCGATCGTTTTCGTGGGGAGCTCAGAAAGCTCTGGAGCCATGAGACTTCCTCGCTTCACGCCTCCGAGCCGCGCGCGAAATTGAGGGATGACGAACTCGATCAGGCGCAGGCGCTGATCGCGGCGCTGCAGAAAGCGCTGACGCCGCTGGAAATCATGGGTGCGTCAAAACCGTTCGATTTCGCCGAACTGGCGGTACGACATCGCGAAACGCTGATCGCGCTGTCCTCGGATCAAGACGGCGTTGCCGTCGCCTTCGAGGAAGCGCAAGGCGCTGCATTGTCGGCGGCGTTCGACGACCTGCTCGCCGAGCAAAAGCCGAGCGGCCTGCTGGTCCAGCTCGGCGACTACCCGGATGTGTTCCAGACCGCCTATGCCGATCGCATGGTGCGGCGGCCGGAGCAGGCCAACGCGCATCTGCACATCTACGGCCAGCTCGAAGCGCGGCTGACCGAATCCGACCGCGTCATCCTTGGCGGACTGGTCGAGGGCGTCTGGCCACCGGCGCCGCGGGTCGATCCCTGGCTGAGCCGGCCGATGCGCCATGAACTCGGCCTCGATCTGCCGGAGCGACGCATCGGCCTCTCCGCGCATGACTTCGCGCAATTGCTGGGAACGGACGATGTGATCCTGACTCATTCGGCCAAGGTCGGCGGCGCGCCGGCGGTCGCCTCGCGCTTCCTGCACCGGTTGGAGGCCGTCGCTGGCGAAGCGCGCTGGGACGCGGCCAAAGCCACCGGTGAAAGTTACGTCCGCTTCGCCGCCGAACTGGACCAGCCCGACAAGGTCGAGCCGATCGAACAGCCCGCCCCGATGCCTCCCGTCGCGACGCGGCCGACAAAGCTATCGGTCACAGCGATCGAGGACTGGCTGCGCGATCCCTATACGATCTACGCAAAGTATATTCTGCGGCTTGAGCCGCTCGATCCCGTCGACATGCCGCTGTCGGCCGCCGACCGCGGCTCGGCGATCCATGGCGCGCTCGGCGAATTTACGCAAAAATTCGCCGACGCGCTTCCGCCACAACCCGCCCTGGTACTGCGCGGCATCGGCGAAAAATATTTCGCACCGCTGATGGAGCGTCCCGAGGCGCGGGCGCTGTGGTGGCCGCGGTTTCAGCGCATTGCCGCATGGTTTGCGGATTGGGAACTGGCGCGCCGCGGCGAGATTGAGAAAATCGCCGCCGAGATCCGCGGCGAGATCAAAATTCCGCTCGACAATGAACGCATCTTCACGCTGTCGGCGCGCGCAGACCGGATCGAGCAGCGCCACGACGGCAGCTTTGCGATTCTCGATTACAAGACCGGCCAGCCGCCGACGGGAAAACAGGTGCGTATGGGCCTGTCGCCGCAATTGACGCTGGAGGCGGCGATCCTGCGCGAAGGCGGCTTTGAGAATATCCACGCCGGTTCATCCGTCGGCGAACTCGTCTATGTCCGGCTCAGCGGCAACAATCCGCCCGGTGAGCAGCGTTCGCTGGAGCTGAAAATCCGGAACAACGACACGCCGCAGCGGCCGGACGAGGCGGCCGACTACGCGCTCGAACAGCTCGAAGCGCTGATCCGCAAATTCGAGAACGAAGAGACCGCCTACACGTCGCTGAACCTGTCGATGTGGTCGAACCGTTACGGCGCCTATGATGACCTCGCCCGCATCAAGGAATGGTCGGCGGCCGGCGGACTGGGGATCGAGGAATGGTGAAGGCTGCCCGCATCATTCCCGACGCCGTTCGCGCCACCCAGGCGCGCGCCTCTGATCCGGTGGCCTCCGCCTTCGTCTCGGCGAATGCCGGATCGGGCAAGACGCACGTGCTGGTGCAGCGGGTGATCCGGCTGCTGCTCGCCGACGTGGCGCCGGAAAAGATCCTCTGCATTACGTTTACAAAAGCCGCCGCCGCCAACATGGCGGAGCGGGTGTTCACTACCCTCGGCCATTGGGTGACGCTCGACGACGACGCGCTGGATGCGGCGATACGCGACGCCGGCATTCCGCATCCGAGCGCACGCCTGCGCAAATCGGCGCGCAAGTTGTTCGCCTGCGCGCTGGAGACGCCAGGCGGGTTGAAGGTACAGACCATCCACGCGCTGTGCACGCGGCTGCTGCAGCAATTCCCGTTCGAGGCCAACGTGCCGGCGCGGTTTGCCGTGCTCGACGACCGCGACCAGAACGAGATGATGGAGCGCGCCAATCTCGGGGTTTTCCTCGAAGCTTCGCGCAATCCTGAAAGCGCCACCGGCCGCGCGCTGATGACGGCGATGGCGAGTGCGGCGGACGTCACCTTCAAGGACGTGGTGCGCGAGGCCTGTCTCAGCCGCGATCATTTCATGGCGTGGACCGACGCCGCCGGCAGCGCGCAGGCCGCCGCGGTGCAGATTTCCGCTGCGCTCGGAGTGAGCCCTGACGACCGGATCGAGGATGTCGAACGTGACATCGTCGATGGACCCAACCTGCCGCGATCGCGATGGCAGGACATCGCCCTGGTTCTGGAAACCGGCAGCAAGACCGATCAAGACCAGGCGGCGCGGCTGCGCGGCGCGCTGGTGTTCACCGGCGCGGCGCAGGTCGACGAGTATCTCGGCGTATTCCTCACGGAAGCCGATCGCACGCCGCGCAAATCGGTGGTGACGAAGAAATTCTCTGACAACTACCCGGCCATTGGCCGGCTGTTCGAATCGGAAGCCCGTCGAATCCTTCCGCTGATCGAACGCCGCCGCGCGGTGACCGCCCGCGACCGCACCGAGGCGCTGCTTTATATCGCGACCGCTGCAGCCGCCAATTATCGCCGCGAGAAGCAGGAACGCGGGCTGCTCGACTATGACGATCTGATCGACAAGACGCTGGAAATGCTCGACCGCGTCTCTTCGGGATGGGTGCATTACAAGCTCGACCGCGGCGTCGACCATGTACTGATCGACGAGGCGCAGGACACCAGCCCGCGGCAATGGGACATCGTCGCGCACATCATCTCCGAATTCACCTCGGGCGCCGGCGCGCGCGATGGCGTGGTGCGAACGGTGTTCGCGGTCGGCGACGAGAAGCAGTCGATCTTTTCGTTCCAGGGCGCGGCGCCCCGCGAGTTCGACCTGCGCCGCCGAGCCTTGCAGCGAAAGTTCGAGGGCGCCGGCCTGAAGTTCGATCCGGTGTCGTTTACCTATTCGTTCCGCTCGGGGCCGGAGATCCTGCACGCGGTCGATCAGGTGTTTCGCGAGCAGGATATTTTTCGCAGCATTCATGCGGTCGACATCGGAAATCCGATTCATCACGCGCTGGCCGACGCCGGCCCGGGCCAGATCGACCTCTGGCAACTCGCGGAAACCGACGACCGGCAGGACATCGAAGGCTGGCGCGCGCCGTTCGATGGCGTCGCAGCGACCAGCCCCGAAGTGAAACTTTCCCGGCGCATCCAGGCCGAGATCAAGGCGCTGGTCGGCAGCGGCGTGATGACCGGCAGCAAGGGCGACCGTCGTCCACTGCGCTATGGCGACATGCTGGTGCTGGTGCGCCGGCGCGGCAATGCGTTCGATGCCGTGATCCAGGCGCTCAAGCACGCCGGCATCCCGGTCGCCGGCGCCGACCGCCTCAAGCTGACCGAGCATATCGCGATCATCGACCTGATGAACCTGGCTGACGCACTGCTGCTGCCGCAGGACGATCTCGCGCTGGCGGTGGCGCTGAAGAGCCCGCTGTTCGGCCTCACCGATGACGACCTGTTCAAGATCGCCTGGCAGCGCAAGGGATCGTTGCGCGCGGCGCTGGCGGAGCGCGCCGCGGCCGATGGCCGGTTGAGAGATGCGCTGTGGCGGCTCGAACAGTGTGAACGCCGCTTCATCGGCGAAACCCCGTTTTCATTCTATGCTTGGCTGCTCGGCGGCGACGGCGGCCGCGCGCGAATCCTGCGGCGGCTCGGACACGAGGCGAACGACGCGCTGGATGAGTTTCTGGAGCTGGCGCTGAACTACGAACGCAAGGCGCCGGCCTCGTTGCAGGGTTTTATGGCGTGGTTGCGCACCGCCGATCTCGAAGTGAAGCGCGACATGGAAATCTCGCGCGACGAGGTCCGCGTCATGACGGTGCACGGAGCGAAGGGCCTAGAGGCCTCCGTCGTGTTCCTGGTGGACACCACGACCTCGCCATCGGATACGCAGCGGCTGAAGCTCATCAACCTGCCGCAGGGCAATGCCGATCCGCATGCGCCCGGTGTCGTGGTCTGGGCGGGCCGCAAGGCGGAGGATCCTCCGGCCGTCGTCGCGGCCCGCGCGGCGATGATCGGCGATACCGAGGATGAATATCGCCGGCTGCTGTACGTGGCGATGACGCGCGCAGCCGACCGCCTGATCGTCGGCGGCTGCCTGCCCGGTAACATGAAGAGTGTCCGCCCGCTGTCCTGGTACGATCTGATCACCAAGGGCCTCGCCGGTTCCGAATTGCAACTGCAGGAGATCGAGACCGCCATCGGCCGGGTGAAGCGCTATACGCGAGCGGAGGAGAGCGCGCCGTCGGCCGCGCCTGCGGCTGCGGCGTCCCCGCCGGTGCCGCTGGTGTTGCCCAACTGGCTGCTGACGCCGGCACAGCCCGAGATTTCGGCGGAAAGCCTGCTGCGGCCATCCGATCCCGCCGATAGCCACGGTCACACCGTACGCACGGCCGAGTCGCTCGCGCAGCGCGCCCGCGCCCTGCAGCGCGGCACGCTGGTGCACCGGCTCCTGCAATCGCTGCCTGATATCGCCGCGGAGCGCCGCCGCGAGGCCGCGCTGGCCTATCTGGCCCGCAATGCCGATGGCTGGACCAAGGAGGAACGACTGGCGCTGGCGGAAAGCACGCTGGCTCTGATCGCAGATGCGCGTTTCGCGCCGGTGTTCGCCCCCGGCAGCCGCGCCGAAGTCTCGATCGTCGGCCGGCTGGAGCGGCCGGGCGGCCGGCCGGCACTGGTATCCGGGCAGATCGATCGCCTCGTGGTGACCGACAGCGAGGTCCTGATCATCGATTTCAAGACCAACCATGCCCCGTCGAGCCGGCCCGACGAGGCGCCGAAGGGCTATGTCCGCCAACTTGCGCTGTACCGGGCAGTCCTCGCCAGGCTTTATCCCCAGCGGCTGGTTCGCGCCGCGCTGCTTTGGACCGAAACCGCTGAATTAATGGAGATTTCGGCCCCCGCGCTGGAGGCCGAGCTGGCATCCATCATCTCGGCGTGACCCATGCTTGACCCGGCAGGATCGCGTTCATAGGTTTGAGCCTATCATCCCCGGCGCGATTCTCATCCCGCGCCGCTTTATTCCTAACCGAACGAGGTAAGTCCCATGGCCGTTGGCAAGGTTTCTGACGCCGATTTCGAAGCCGAAGTGCTCAAGGCGACCGGGCCGGTGGTCGTCGATTTCTGGGCTGAATGGTGCGGCCCCTGCCGCATGATCGCGCCTGCGCTCGACGAAATTTCCGGCGCCATGGGCGACAAGGTCAAGATCGTGAAGCTGAACGTCGACGAGAGCCCGAAGACGGCCTCGAAATACGGCGTGATGTCGATCCCGACCCTGATGATCTTCAAGGGCGGCGAGATGGCCTCCCGCCAGGTCGGTGCCGCGCCGAAGGCGAAGCTGCAGCAGTGGATCACCGCTGCAGTCTGATCGGCCGCCAGACAACAATTTTCTACCTACGGCCGGCTATTTCGCCGGCCGTTTGCGTTGAGACGGTATGTCTCGCGTTGAAGAGTCCCTGAACCTGCGATCCGGAAAGCCTCGTCGGCGTCCCGCTCCGCTCGCGGCCATGGAGGCGCGCTCGGTCGACGCCATCCCGCGCGGGACGGAATGGCAATACGAGCCGAAATGGGACGGCTTCCGCTGTCTCCTGTTCCGCCACGGCGATAACGTCGATCTCCGCTCCAAGTCCGGCGAGGATCTTGCCCGCTATTTCCCCGAACTGGTCCGCGCTGCGCTGGCGTTGAAAGCGAACGTATTCGTGCTCGACGGTGAAATCGTCGTGCCAAACGGAAGAGCGTTCTCGTTCGATTATCTGCTGCAGCGGATTCATCCAGCCGCGAGCCGGGTGAAGAAGCTCTCGCAGGAGACGCCGGCGCTGTTTCTCGTCTTCGACCTGCTGGCGACTGCGGCCGACAAGAAACTCGCCGCGTCGCCGCTGGGCGAGCGCCGCCCGGCGCTGGAAGCCTTTGCAAAAGCCCAGTTCAAATCGCACCCGACGTTCCGCTTGTCGCCGGCCACGGCGAGCTATGCGACCGCGCAAAAATGGCTGAAGCAATCCGGCGGCGGTTCGGACGGCGTGATCGCCAAGCGCATCGACCTGCCCTATCAAGCCGGCAACCGCGACGGCATGCAGAAGATCAAGAAATTCCGCAGCGCCGATTGCGTGGTCGGCGGCTTCCGTTATGCCACCAACAGAATCGCGAACCGCAAGGTGGTGGGCTCGTTGCTGCTCGGGCTTTATGATGACAAAGGCGTTTTGCATCATGTCGGCTTCACCTCCGCCATCAAGCAGGCAGACAAGCCTGCGCTGACATCAAGGCTCGAACCGCTGATTGCACCGCCCGGCTTCACCGGCAACGCGCCGGGCGGGCCGAGCCGATGGTCGACCGAACGTTCGGCAAAGTGGTGTCCGCTGAAGCCAAAACTGGTGATCGAGGTTTGCTACGATCATTTCAGCGGCGAACGCTTCCGGCACGGTACCTCCATCCTGCGCTGGCGACCCGACAAGGCGCCGCGGCAATGCGGCTTCGACCAGCTCCGCCAGAAGGCCGCCGACCCGATGAAAATGTTGAAGCGGTCGTAGCCCGGTGGAGTGCAGCGTAACCCGGGGCCTTTTGCATGCGCCGAAGCAGTACCCGGTTTCGCTGCACTCCACCGGGCTACGGCCACGAATTTTTCATTCGATCCAACCTGTCGCCAGCGCCGACGCCAGTTCGGCTTGGCCGTTCTGCCGCGCGAGTGCGGCCATCGCCTCGTGATCATAGGGCACATGGCGGAACGTCACGCGCCATTTGCCATCGGCCCGTTCGAGGATGGCATAGCGCGCATCCGGCGTGCCGGCTTCGATCACATGCGCAAACGGATGGGTATCGCGATAGCCGGGCGAGCCGACGCTGCCGGGATTGACGATCAATCGGCCATCGCGAAGCCTGACCGCGCGAGCGAGATGGGTGTGTGCGCAGAGGATCAAGGACTGCGTGATGCCTTGTGCGTGCCTCTCGATTGCATCCAGCGCTGACATCCGCACCGCGCCGTCAGGCAAGACCGTCTCCAGCCAATAGACCTCGTCATGGTCGGGCGTCGCGTGACAGAGAAAGACCTGATCGCGAAACACGGCGGTCTTTGGCACCGCGCGCAGCCAATCGAGATGGCGCTTGTCGAGCTGCGCATGGGCGGGCCGGTCCCACGATCCCATCTTCTCCGGCGGTCGGTCGATCAGATAGCGATCATGATTGCCGAGCACGTGAACGGCATCGAGCGCCATCAGCGCGTCCATGGTTCGCGGCGCGTCGAGCGGGCCGCTCGCCATGTCACCGAGATTGACGATCTCGCCAATGCCCTGCGCGCGGATGTCGGCCAGCACGGCCTCCAGCGCGAGATAGTTTCCGTGCACATCGGCAATGGCGGCAAAGCGCATGTTAATTCTCAATTCCAGCTTTCGACAGGGAACGTCATACAACCTGCAAGAACGATGTTTTGGCGATCTACCTCATTTGGGTGAAACCGGCCCGCAACATATTGGTTTGGTTATAGGATGGAACCCGGTTTCCGACTCGCAGTTCACGCGCATCTTGGCTAGTCTTTGCAGAGACCGGGGCTGGCTAGTTCATAAATAATCGATATTTCTACCCGGGCGGCCGCTGGAAGCAATTTCAGCGGCCATTTAATTTTCTTCGGTGTTATCCCGGCGGCGTGCCGTTGATCGCGAGCACATGGCCGGCGAGATAAAGCGAGCCTGATATCAGGATGCGCGGCGGCACTTCGTAAGCCAGCCGCGACAGCGCATGTAGCGCAGCTTCGACGCTTGCAGCATTTTCCACGCGCATGCCGAGCGCGCGCGCCGCATCCGCCAGCCGTTCCGGTGGCATTGCATTGTCGCGACCGGGAATCGGCACCGCGATGATGTGCCGCGTCAGGCCGGCGAAATTGGCGAGGAACGCGCCCGCATCCTTGTTCGCCATCATCCCGGCGATCACCACCAGCGGGCGCGACACCCGCTCCTCGAGATCGCCGAGCGCGGCAGCCGTGACGCGTCCGCCTTCCGCATTGTGCGCACCGTCGAGCCAGATCTCGCACCCCTTCGGCCCCTGATCGACCAGCGCGCCGGAAACCAGCCGCTGCATCCGCGCCGGCCATTCGGCATTGACGATGCCGGCTTCGAACGCCGGCATCCCGATTTTGAACGCCCCGATCGCCCGCAACGTTGCGATCGCAAGGCCGGCATTATCGAATTGATGCCGCCCAAACAGTCTTGGCGCCGCCAGGTCCATCAGGCCGCGCTCGTCCTGATAGACCAGCCGCCCGCGCTCGACGCCGACATGCCATTGCTGTCCCGCCGCATGCAGCGGCGCGCGCATGCGTTTCGCCTCCGCCTCGATCACCGGCATCGCCTCCGGCGCCTGCTCTGCACAAATCAACGGCGCGCCGCGCTTGATGATGGCGGCCTTTTCAGCCGCGATGGCGGTCAGCGTGCTGCCGAGGAATTCCGTGTGATCCATGCTGACCGGCGTGATGACCGTCGCGATCGGCCGGTCGATGACGTTGGTGGCGTCGAGCCGTCCGCCAAGGCCGGTTTCCAGCAGCACGATATCGGCCTCATGCTCGGCGAACAGGCAAAACGCCGCCGCGGTCTCCATCTCGAAAATCGTGATCGGCTCGCCCGCATTGACCTGTTCGCAGTGCTCCAGCACCCGGCGCAACTCGGCATCGCTTGCCAGGCGGCCGCCGCCCGCCTCGCCGATGCGGAAGCATTCGTTGATTCGCACCAAATAGGGCGAGGTGTAGACGTGAACGCGCAGGCCTGCGGCCTCAAGCGTCGCGCGCAGATAGGCGATCGTGGAGCCCTTGCCGTTGGTGCCCGCGATATGGATCACCGGCGGCAGCGTCCGCTCCGGATGATCCAGCCGCGCCAGCAGGCGGTGCATGCGATCGAGGCTGAGATCGATGCGCTTCGGATGCAAGGCAGACAGCCGCGCGATCAATTCACCGAGCGGCTGGGGTTTGGCGGCAGGCAGATTCACGCGTGGGGCGCAGCCGGCACGGCTTCCGGTGCCGAGACGATCTGCGCCAGGTCCGTGACCTGCGGCGAAGGCTTCGAAACGGCTTCGAGCGCCGGCGATTTGGTCAAGAGCCGGCACAGCCGCGCCAGCGTCGGGCGCATCTCGTGGCGATGCACGACCATGTCGATCATGCCGTGGTCGAGCAGGTATTCGGCGCGCTGGAATCCTTCCGGCAGTTTCTCGCGAATCGTCTGCTCGATCACCCGCGCGCCGGCAAAGCCGATCAGCGCGCCGGGTTCGGCGATCTGCACGTCGCCCAGCATGGCATAGGATGCGGTGACACCGCCGGTGGTCGGATTGGTCAGCACCACGATGTAGGGCAGCTTCGCTTCCCGCAGCATCTGCACGCCGACGGTGGTGCGCGGCATCTGCATCAGCGACAGGATGCCCTCCTGCATACGCGCGCCGCCCGAGGCCGCGAACATGATGAACGGCGACTTCTTCTCCACCGCAAGCTCAAGCCCGCGCACGATCGCCTCGCCCGCGGCCATGCCGAGCGAACCGCCCATGAAATCGAAATCCTGCACCGCGATGACGACGCCGGCCCCTTCGAGCTTTCCGTAGCCGACCTTGATGGCGTCGTTCAGCCCGGTCTTGGCGCGGGCATCCTTGATGCGGTCGACATATTTGCGCTCGTCGCGAAACTTGAGCGGATCGGCCGTCACTTCCGGCAGCGCGATGTCGTACCAGGTCTCATTGTCGAAGATCGATTTCAGCCGCGCCACCGCGCCCATGCGCATGTGGTAATTCGAGCCGGGAATCACGAACTGGTTGGCCTCGACGTCCTTGTAGAACACGAGCTGCCCGGAATCCGGGCACTTGATCCACAGATTCTCCGGCGTCTCGCGACGCAGGATGTTGCGGATTTTCGGCCGGACGACGTTGGTGAGCCAATTCATGCTTCGCTCCGAAATGCGGTTTAAACGCATCAAGTGGAATATATGGCGGTCCGGGCTGAACCCAACAAGCCGGGCTTCACGCCTATTCCACCCAATTGTGGCTTATTCTGCGGCCTGTTTCGCGCCCCGTACGCCCTGCGCCAACGCGGTTACCAGATCGGCAACGGCGCCGACCGTCTTGGGGGTCGCGCGGCCCTCTGCGTCGAGGCTCCCGCACAAGACATCGACCAGCGCGGTGCCGACCACCGAGCCATCGGCGCGTTCGGCAATTGCTCTCGCCGCGTCCGGCGTGCGGATGCCGAAGCCAACGCAAACCGGCAATTTGGTATGACGCTTGATGCGGGCGACGGCATCACCGACCACGTTTGAGTCGGCGCTGGCGCTGCCGGTGATACCGGTGACCGCGACGTAATAGACGAAGCCGGAAGTGTTCGCGAGCACCGCGGGCAGGCGTTTGTCGTCGGTGGTCGGCGTCGCCAGGCGGATGAAATTGAGGCCGGCCTTCAGGGCCGGAATGCACAGCTCGGTATCTTCCTCAGGCGGCAGGTCGACGATGATCAGGCCGTCGACACCTGATGCCTTGGCATCGGCGAGGAATTTATCGACGCCATAGATATAGATCGGATTGTAATAGCCCATCAGCACCAGCGGCGTGATGTCGTCGTCCTTGCGGAAGCCGCGGACCATTTCCAGTGTCTTCTTTAACGTCATGCCGGCCTTCAGCGCCCGCAGGCCGGCCGCCTGGATCGACGGCCCGTCCGCCATCGGATCGGTAAAGGGCATGCCGATCTCGATCATGTCGGCGCCGGCCTTCGGCAGCGCCTTGAGAATGTCGAGCGACGTCGCAGGGTCCGGATCGCCGGCCATCAAAAAGGTGACGAACGCCGAGCGGCGCTGTTTGGCGAGTTCGGCGAAGCGTGCATCGATACGGGTGGTCACTTCTTCCTGCCCTTCAGAATTTCCGTGATCTGCGGAATGTCCTTGTCGCCGCGGCCGGAAAGATTGACGACCATCAAATGATCGCGCGGACGCTTTGGCGCGAGTTCCATTACCTTGGCGATGGCGTGCGCCGGCTCCAACGCCGGCGGAATGCCTTCGAGCCGCGTCAGCAACTGAAACGCCGCGAGCGCTTCCTCGTCGGTCGCGGAGAGATAGGTGACCCGGCCTTTTTCGTGCAGCCAGGAATGCTCCGGGCCGATGCCGGGATAATCCAGCCCGGCCGAGATCGAATGCGCGTCCTGGATCTGGCCATCCTCGTCCATCAGCAAATAGGTGCGGTTGCCGTGCAGCACGCCGGGACGGCCGCCGGCAATCGAGGCGGCGTGGAGCTGCGTCAGCCCGTGGCCAGCGGCTTCGACGCCGAAAATCTCGACGGAGGGGTCGTCGAGGAAGGGGTGAAACAGGCCCATCGCGTTGGAGCCGCCGCCGATGCAGGCGACCAGCGAATCCGGCAGGCGGCCCTCGGCCTCCTGCATCTGCGTGCGCGTCTCGTCGCCGATCACCGACTGGAAGTCGCGCACCATCATCGGATAGGGATGCGGGCCTGCCACCGTGCCGATGCAGTAAAACGTGTCGTGCACGTTGGTAACCCAGTCGCGCAGCGCGTCGTTCATCGCGTCCTTTAGCGTGCGCGCGCCGGACTGCACGGGGACGACCCTGGCGCCCAGCATTTCCATGCGGATCACGTTGGGCTGCTGCCGCTCGACGTCGACCGCGCCCATATAGACCACGCAGTCGAGCCCGAAGCGCGCGCACAGCGTAGCCGTAGCGACGCCGTGTTGGCCTGCGCCGGTCTCGGCGATGATGCGCTTCTTGCCCATCCGGCGTGCGACCATGATCTGGCCGAGCACGTTGTTGACCTTGTGCGAGCCGGTGTGATTCAGCTCCTCGCGCTTGAAATAGATTTTTGCGCCGCCGAGATGCTCCGTCAGCCGCTCGGCAAAATAAAGCGGCGACGGCCGGCCGACATAGCTCTTGAGATATCCGTTCATCTCCGCCTGGAACGCCGGATCCGCCTTGGCGTCGGCATAGGCTTTTTCCAGATCGAGGATCAGCGGCATCAGGGTCTCGGCGACGTAGCGTCCGCCGAAAATGCCGAAATGCCCGCGCTCGTCGGGGCCGGTGCGGAAAGAGTTGGGCAGGCTGGAATTCATCGGACCATCAGTTCTTCGGTGGCGCGAGCGGCGCGAATGAAATGGCGGATCATCTCGGGATCCTTGATACCGGGCGAGCTTTCGACGCCGGAGGATACATCGACGCCGCCGGCACGGGTGACGCGGACCGCCTCCGCAACGTTGTCGGCGGTGAGCCCGCCTGAAACAAAATACGGCAATGTGAGATCGAGTTTCGCCAGTACGTCCCAATCGAACACGGCGCCCAGCCCGCCGGGGCGGGTGGCCCCCTTGGGCGCGCGGGCGTCGAACAGGATGCGGTCGGCGACGCTCGCATAGCCCGGCAGCACGGCGAGATCGGCCAAGGTTTCGACCGCAATCACCTTCATGACCGGAAGCGCGAACTTCGCCTTGATGTCACGCACCCGCGCGATGGTTTCCTTGCCATGCAGTTGCAGGAGGTCTGGCTGCAGCGTCTCGACGATGTTTTCCAGTGTCGCGTCGTCGGCATCGACCGTCAGCGCCACCTTGGCGGCGCGGCCCTTGGCCTGCTGGCCGAGTTCGCGCGCGGTCTCGAGGCCGAGATGGCGCGGCGACGGCGGGAAGAACACGAAGCCCACCATGTCGGCGCCCGCCGCAAGCGCTGTGTCGAGCGTCTCGCGCGTGGACAGGCCGCAAATTTTGACGAGCAGGGACATGGTCTCTCGGGTACGGATTTCGAGCCCCGTAACCGACTGGAACAGGGCTGACGGGGCGGGTTCTACAACGTCGCGCCCTGCTTGTCTCGCCCGGTGGACCCGTAGATCCCGTACTGGGACGGCGCCGGAAGCCGCTGCTGATCGGCCCGGGAAACCGCCGCCGCAGCCCGCAAATCGGCCGTCTCCGCCCTTGCCCGGCGGGCATCCGCCTCATGCTGGCGCGCCGCGCGGCGCCAGTGGCGCTGGCGGAACCAGGTCGCCATGCCGCCCGCCGCCACCCCCAGAATGGCCACCGCAATGATCACGGCGAACAGCGGCATCGACACCGCGATCGCCGGGTCGGCCGAATTGAAGGGATCGAACGACACCGTCACGAAATGGCGGTTGGCGACCGCAAAGACGATGAAGATGAGCCCCAAGGGAATGACGACCAGCGCCGTGAAAAACTTTCGCATGACCATCTCTCGTGTTGATGGATATCGGCGGGCGAGACCCCGCGACGCGGCTACCGATCCCCTAGAACCCGAAAAAGCGCCTACACGCTATGCGCCGGCCTCGGGCGAGCCGTTGTCGCGGTTCAGCCGTTCGCGCATTTCCTTGCCGGTCTTGAAGAACGGCACGCTCTTCTGGTCGACTGGCACATGGGCGCCGGTGCGAGGATTGCGCCCCGCGCGCGCCGGGCGATGCTTGACCGAGAAAGCACCGAAGCCGCGCAGCTCGACACGGTCGCCGCGCGCCAGCGCCGCGACGATCTCATCGAGGATCGCGTTCACAATGTTCTCCACATCCCGCTGATAGAGGTGCGGGTTGTGCTCGGCGATGCGCTGAACAAGTTCGGATTTGATCATCGAAGTTGGGGTCCGGGGCCGTGCGGACATCCATTTCCGTGAAAATACCTTGAACTGTCAAGACGCTAAATCACTTTTGGACAACGCGAAATCGCCTGACAGGCGCCCCGGAGGAGGTTTGTGACGACACCCGCAGTGCGGGAGGATATGACAAAACGCAGCCGGGGGCTCAGTTGGCAGCTGCGGGGCGCCACAACGCCAGCATGCCGTCGAGCGAGAGCTGATCGACCGCCCGCGCGACGCCACCCTGCTCGATCTGGCGCGCGATGGAACTCAAACCGAGCGCATCGAACGCGACCGAAGCCGCCGTTCGCAGGAACGTCAGGTCGCCAAACTGCGGGGTCAGCTTGTAATCGCGGACCGGCAGATCGCTTTTGATCTTCTTCTCGGCGACCAGCCAGGCGACGGCCGCCTTTTCATCGCCGAGCTGATCGATCAGCTTCAGTTCGACCGCCTGGCGTCCGGTGAAGACCCGTCCGTCCGCGACCTTTTCCAGCAGCGCGTCATCCATGCCGCGCCGCTCCTTCACCAGGCCACGGAACCAGGCGTAGGAATCCTTCACCAGCGCGTCGAGCGCGGCACGCGCCTCCGGGCTGGTCGGCTCGAAACCGTTGGGCGCAGCCTTCAATGGCGAGGATTTCACCTCCTCGACCTTGACGCCCACGGTCTTCAACAGCTCGGTGAAATTCGGAAACTGAAACAGCACGCCGATCGACCCCACCAGCGAACTCTGGCGGGCAACGATGTGGTCGGCGGCGATCGCCGTGATGTAGCCGCCCGACGCGGCCAGTCCCTCGACCACCACCACCAGCGGCTTCTTGGCCTTCAGCCGCACCAGCGAATCATAGAGCTGCTCGGAGCCGGCCGTGGTGCCGCCCGGCGAGTTGATGTGGAGGATGACGGCGGCGTGGCTCGATTTCTCCAGCCGCTCCAGCGCCTCGACCCGTTGCTGGTCGCTGCGGATCAACCCTTCGATGTTGACGCGCGCGATCGAGCCCGATGCCGTCAGCGCAGCCGGGCCGCTCGTTGTCGCGATCGCGCCGACGGTGACGATCGCCGCGATGGCAATCACGCCAGCCGCGACACGCCAGAAGGTCAGCTTGCGGCGGATCCTGCGGCGATCGACGATCACGTCCGAATCAAGCGACATCGAATTTCTCCTGAAATAATCAGCCGTTTTGCATCAGCAGCGTGAGCCAAGCGTTATCTGATTACATCAATTGCGATGCAATATGAAGAAAACAAGACCCTTGGACACTCCAACCATCGTCATGGCCGGGCTCGTCCCACGACTGTCTTTCACCACCAAGCTGTCGATCATGCTCGGCACACAACAAAAAGGCCCCGGTCGAAACCGGGGCCTGATGTCGCAGAGAAGACAAGCGAACGCTTACTTGTCGCGGTTCTTGAGCGCGGTGCCGAGAATATCGCCCAGCGTCGCTCCCGAATTGGAGGAGCCGTACTGCGCGATGGCTTCCTTCTCTTCGGCGACTTCCAGCGCCTTGATCGAGACCTGCACCTTGCGGGCCTTCTTGTCGAACTGGATCACGCGCGCATCGACCTTCTCGCCGACGGCGAACCGTTCGGCGCGCTGATCGTTGCGGTCGCGGGCGAGCTCGGAGCGCTTGATGAAGGTGGTGAAGTCGGTGCCCGAGATCTTCACCTCGATGCCGGCTTCCTTCACTTCGAGCACTTCGCAGGTCACGACCGCGCCCTTCTTGACGTCGCCCGGCTCGGCGAAGGGATCGCCTTCGAGCTGCTTGACGCCGAGCGAGATGCGCTCCTTTTCGACATCGACGTCGAGCACCACGGCCTTGACCATGTCGCCCTTCTTGAAGTTGTCGATGACCTGCTCGCCCGGAAGCTTCCAGTCGAGGTCGGAGAGATGGACCATGCCGTCGACGTCGCCGTCGAGACCGAGGAACAGACCGAACTCGGTCTTGTTCTTGACCTCGCCTTCGACCGTCGAACCGACCGGGAACTTCTCGACGAAGACTTCCCAGGGATTGCGCATGGTCTGCTTGAGGCCGAGCGAGATGCGGCGCTTGACCGAATCGACTTCGAGAACCTGCACTTCGACTTCCTGCGAGGTCGAAACGATCTTGCCGGGATGCATGTTCTTCTTGGTCCACGACATTTCCGAGACGTGGATCAGGCCTTCGATGCCCGGCTCCAGTTCGACGAACGCGCCGTAGTCGGTGATGTTGGTGACGCGGCCGGTGAAGCGCGCGTTCAGCGGGTACTTGGCCTCGATGCCCTGCCACGGATCGTCCAGCAACTGCTTCATGCCGAGCGAAATGCGGTGGGTCTCGTGGTTGATCTTGATGATCTTGACCTTCACGGTCTGGCCGATGGTGAGCACTTCGGTCGGGTGGTTGACCCGGCGCCAGGCGATATCGGTGACGTGAAGCAGGCCGTCGATGCCGCCGAGATCAACGAACGCACCGTAATCGGTGATGTTCTTGACCACGCCGTCGATCACCTGGCCCTCTTCGAGGTTCTGAACCAGTTCCTGGCGCTGTTCGGCGCGGGTCTCTTCGAGAACCGTGCGGCGCGACACCACGATGTTGCCGCGGCGGCGATCCATTTTGAGGATCTGGAACGGCTGCGAGTTGTTCATCAGCGGTGCGACGTCGCGGATCGGGCGGATGTCGACCTGCGAGCGCGGCAGGAAGGCGACAGCACCGTCGAGGTCGACGGTAAAGCCGCCCTTGACCTGGTTGAAGATGACGCCGTGGACCTTCTCGTTGTTGTTGAAGGCCTTCTCGAGCTTGCCCCAGCTTTCCTCGCGGCGCGCCTTGTCGCGCGACAGCACGGCTTCGCCGAGCGCATTCTCGATCCTGTCGAGGAACACCTCGACTTCGTCGCCAACCTTGAGATCGCTTTCGCGGCCGGGGCCGGCGAATTCGCGCAATGCGACGCGGCCCTCGGTCTTCAGGCCGACGTCGATGACGGCCATGTCCTTTTCAATTGCAACCACCTTGCCCTTGATGACGGAGCTTTCCTGCAGATTGCCGCCGGCGAAGGACTCGTCCAGCATTGCAGCGAAATCGTCACGGGTAGGATTATAAGAAGCAGCAGTCGAAGCCATATGTTCTCCAGATGCGGTATTACCGGCCATTCGGGTTAAGGGGCGTATCGCGCGTGAAGTGTCGGGGTCCGCAAATCCCAACGACCGCGTTTGCGGGAGTGCGCAAAAGCGGGCCGGCAGCATGCCTGCACGTTCGGTACGTTTGATTTATCCGGAGCCTGAAACGAGCGTATCGACTTCAGGAGCCTGGAGCGGGCTTTCCTCCAATGACGGCGGGGGTTCAAACCTCCCGCCGGCCCGCTCGGACAGCCCTGATCTTATCGATGGCGGCCCGGATGGGCGTGGATATAGCCCCAAGGGCCATTTTCGGCAAGCCGGAAATGCCCGATTTACGGGCCCTTAAGGCTGATGGACGCTAACCATGAGCCCGCACTTTCAACACCTTGTTGACTGCATGACGCGAAAGGTCCGCTGGCCCCGGCGGGATGGAACCCGGCCTTAAGCGCCGGCCGATACGTTGGCGCCGTCCAAAAACAGGGGTGCCACCATGAAGAGCCTGATCGCTCTGACCGCCATCGCCGTCTTTACCGTCGCAACGGCGGTTGCCGGCAAGCCGACCGCTTTTGCGACCGACAAGGCGATTGCCGCCGCCAAATCGAAGCCCGTCATGATGGCCGAACAGCGATTGCCGTTCGACCGCGCGCACTCGAGAAACTGACCCGCGTTTCGAATCCAAAATGATCTAGCGAGGACTTCCCCGCCCGGCGCGAACCGCCTCGACGATCGCAATGGCGGCGCGAACGCCGCCTTCGATGTCGAGATTGGAATTATCCAGGATATGGGCGTCGGCGGCCGCCTTGAGGGGCGCGGCGGCGCGATTGCGGTCCCGTTCGTCGCGCTTGAGGATATCGGCCAGCACCAGCGCCTCGTCGGCCTCTTCGCCGCGCGCGCGCGCCTCCAGCGTCCGGCGATGGGCGCGCACCTGCGGGTCGGCCACGACAAAGATCTTCACATCGGCGTTCGGGCAGATCACGGTGCCGATGTCGCGCCCGTCGAGCACGGCGCCCGGCGGATCGGCCGCGAACTGGCGCTGAAAATTGACCAGCGCCTCGCGCACGCTGGGAATTGCCGACACGACTGAGGCGGCATCGCCGATGCGCTGCGTCTTCAACTCGGGATGGCCGAACCTTTCGGGATCGAGCTCCATGGCAACCGCCACCGCCCGCGCCTCATCCGTGAGGTCAAACCCCTCATCCAGCAGCGCTTTCGCCACCGCGCGATAGATCACGCCGGTGTCGAGATGGCGATAGCCGTAATGGTGAGCGAGCCGCTTGCCGAGCGTGCCCTTGCCGGATGCCGCCGGTCCGTCGATGGCGATGATCATGAAAACTCCGCCCCCAGCGAGCGCATCATCGGGATGAAATCCGGAAAGCTGGTGGCGATGAAGGCCGTGTCGTCGACCTTGACCGGCTTGTCGGAGGCCAAGCCCATCACCAGCGCCGACATCGCGATGCGGTGATCCATGTGGGTGGCGACGAGGCCGCCGCCGGGCACGTGGCCGCGGCCCTCGACGATCAGATCGTCGCCCGCGATCTCTACCTTGACGCCGTTGACGCGCAGCATGGCGGCGGTTGCCTCCAGCCGGTCGGATTCCTTGACGCGCAATTCCTGCAGGCCGCGCATGATGGTGGTGCCTTCGGCGAAGGAGGCGGCGACCGCCAGCACCAGATATTCGTCGATCATCGAGGGCGCGCGCTCCGGCGGCACCTCGACGCCGCGCAGTTTCGACGCGCGCACGCGCAAGCGGGCCATCGGCTCGCCGGCATCGCCGCGGACTTCGCTTTCCTCGATCGAGGCGCCCATTTCGCGCAGCGTCGTGAACAGGCCGGTGCGCAGCGGATTGGTCATGACGTCGGAAAAAGTCACGTCGGAGCCTTCGACGACCAGCGCCGCCACGATCGGGAATGCCGCCGAGGACGGATCGGCGGGCACCACGACGTCAGCGCCATGCAGTTCGCCCTGGCCGGTCAGCGCGATCTTGCGGCCGTGGATGCCTTCCGTAGTCGAGACGATCTCGGCGCCGAAATGTTTCAGCATCAGCTCGGTATGGTCGCGGCTGGCTTCCTGTTCGATGACGGTGGTGACGCCGGGCGCGGCCAGCCCGGCCAGCAGCACCGCCGACTTGATCTGGGCCGAGGCCACCGGGGTCCGGTACAGAATCGGCACGGGATCGCGCGCGCCGTGCAGCGTCAGCGGCAGGCGGCCGCCTTCCTTGCTCTCACCGGCCTTGGCTCCCATCAACTCCAGGGGATCGAGAATCCGGCGCATCGGGCGGGACCGCAGCGAGGCGTCGCCGTCGAACACAGCTGATATCGGGCACCCAGCGACCGCCCCCATCACCAGCCGGCAGCCGGTGCCGGAATTGCCGAAATCGAGCGGGGCGGCCGGCTGGGCGAAGCCCGCCACGCCCACGCCGGCGACCTGCCAGGCAAATGGCCCCGTTCGCTCGACCCTGGCGCCCAGCGCCTGCATCGATTTGGCGGTATTGAGGACGTCTTCGCCCTCCAGCAGGCCGGAAATCCTGGTTTCTCCCACCGAAAGTGCCCCCAGAATGAGGGCGCGGTGCGAAATCGACTTGTCCCCGGGAACGCGGACTTTGCCGCTCAACGGGCCGCTGGCGCGGGATTCCAGCGGGGTTTGGGTGGTTGGATGGGTCAAGATTGTGGTCCTTTACGGGGGCGGCAGTACCACATGGGCCACACCGCGTCACCCGGCCTGCAAATGCGACAAACCGCTATTGACACCAGCCTCTCAACTAGCCAAGTGAAGCACCGTTTTTCAGAAATTCCCAGGATCCACACGTGGCCAAGTCCGATCTCGGAACCAAACGCATTTGCCCGACAACGGGTAAGAAATTCTACGATCTCAACAAGAGCCCGGTGATCTCGCCCTACACTGGCGAGGTCGTGCCGATTGCGCCGATTGCGCCACCGCGGGCCGCCCGTGGCGATGCCGCACGCGCCGCGGCTGCCGCTTCGGCCACCGCCGCTGCCGATCAGCCGGAAGCCGCCGAGGCCGAAGAGTTGGTCTCGCTCGAGGAGGCCGACGCCGAGGAGAACACCGGCAAGGTCAAGGCGGTGGTTCCCGAATTGGAAGACGATATCGAGATCGACGAGACCATCGAAGGCGATGACGACGACGATTCCACCTTCATTCCCGACGAGGAAGAAGGCGATGAGGACGTCACCGACATCATCGGCGACGTCGGAGGTGACGAAGAGACTTGAGATCGGCCCTGAACTGTGGTTCAGGGTATGCCCGCACGCCGATTTGAGGCGCTGCGAATTGCTTGACGGGGCCATAGCTCAGCTGGGAGAGCGCTTGCATGGCATGCAAGAGGTCGGCGGTTCGATCCCGCCTGGCTCCACCACGCTTCGCCCTTCGGGCTACGCGTGGCGCAGCCGCGCGGTGCCCGAAGAACGAAGCGTGCCCGGCGTAGCCCAAAGGGCGAAGACGGGCTGGCGGCCAAAAGAATTCAATGTATCCTGCTGATGGTGTTCTTTGACCGCGCTTCGTCGCGTGAGGCTCGATGTGGTACGTCTACATCATCCGCAGCGTTGAGTTTCCCGATCAGGAATACACCGGCGCAACCGAGGATCTGAAACGTCGGATCTCGGACCACAACACCGGAAAATCCAGCCACACCGCAAAATTCAAGCCATGGAAGCTGGTCTGGTACTGTGCCTTCCCCGAGAAGTACAAAGCGCTAGCCTTCGAGAAATATCTAAAATCCCACTCCGGCCGCGCCTTCGCCAAAAAGCGTCTCTGACCAGCCGCCCTACTCCCCCAACACCGCATTCAACCGATCGCGCAGCGCGACGATCTCGTTCTTCATCGCCATGAGTTCACCGACCGAGCAGGCTGATGCCGCGAGAATCGATTGCGGCACCGCTCTCGCTTTCTCCCGCAGCGCCTCGCCCTTTGCCGTCAGCGCAATCAGCACCTGCCGCTCGTCCTCGGTGCTGCGTGTTCGCTTGATGAGTTCGGCCGCCTCCAGCCGCTTCAGCAGCGGCGTCAGCGTGCCGGAATCCAGCAGCAGCCGCTCGCCGATATCCTTGACCGGAACGCCGTCGCGCTCCCACAGCACCAGCATGGCCAGATATTGCGGGTAGGTCAGACCGAGTTTGTCGAGCAGCGGCTTGTAGACGCGGTTGAACGCGTGCGCGGTGGAATACACCGCAAAGCAGAGCTGGTTATCGAGCCGGAGCGGCAGGTCGGCCGAATGCTTTCTAGCCATCAGAACCTCATCATCGGACGGCACCGCGCCCCGATTCGGGTCACAAGCGCTTGATTTCAATTGCATACAATTAAATTGCGCCGCCTGCAAATAATTTATATTGTGCACAATCTAATTGTGTGCAATACATACTCCACCGAAACCGCAACCCAGGGAGAACCACATGTCCGTGAACGTGCTCTACAAGACCAGCGCCAAGGCCACCGGCGGCCGCGACGGCACCGCCGCGACCCTCGACGGCGCACTCGACGTCAAGCTCGCGACCCCGAAAGAACTCGGCGGCGGCGGTGGCGCGGGCAACAATCCCGAGCAGCTGTTCGCGGCCGGCTATGCCGCCTGCTTCATCGGCGCGATGAAATTCGTCGCTTCCCAGGGCGGCCCGAAGGTGCCCGCCGACGCCACCGTGACCTCCACCGTCGGCATCGGCCCGCGTTCGGAGGGCGGCTTTGGCCTCGATATCGACCTCGCGGTCTCGCTGCCCGGCGTTGCCAAGGCGGATGCGGAAGCCCTTGTCGCCAAGGCGCACCAGGTGTGCCCGTACTCCAACGCCACCCGCGGCAATGTGGATGTGCGCCTGACGGTTGTGTAAGACGATGTCCCGAATGGCCCTCCGTTGATACCGGCGGGCCATTCGCGCCTCATGGAATTTCCGTGGGCTCGTTACGGCGGCCACGTCATGAGCCTTTGCGCGAGACGCCATTGCCGCCGCGCCGGAAGACCGCTAGCTCAAGACGTCGATTTCTCCTTGAGCGAAGGTTCTTGTCCATGAGTTCACTAGCCGCTCCCGGCGCAATGACCGGCCTGCGCGTGATCGATCTCACGCGCGTGCTCGGCGGCCCCTATTGCACGCAGATCCTTGCCGATCATGGCGCCGACGTGATCAAGGTCGAACCGCCGGCCGGCGACGAGGTGCGCGACTGGGGCCCTCCGTTCCACGAGGAAGACGCGGCCTATTTCGTCGGCATCAACCGCAACAAGCGCTCGATCGGGCTCGACCTCGCTTCCGAGGGCGGCCGCGCGGTGCTCCTGAAGATGCTGGAGACCGCCGACGTCCTGATCGAGAATTTCAAGCCGGGCACGCTCGACAAATGGGGCATCGGCAACGACGTGCTGCGCGCGAAATTTCCGCGTCTCGTGCACTGCCGGATTTCCGGCTTTGGCGCCGACGGCCCGCGCGGCGGCAATCCCGGCTATGACGCCATCATCCAGGCCATGACCGGCATGATCGCGGCGACCGGCTCGCCCGAAAGCGGCCCGATGCGGATCGGCGTTCCCCTGGTCGACATCACCACCGGGCTTTATGCGGCGATCGGTATCCTGATGGCGCTGTCGGAGCGGCAGCGGTCGGGTCTCGGCCAGTTTCTGGAAACCACGCTGTACGAGACTGGTCTGGCGATCATGCATCCGCACACCGCGAATTATTTCATGCATGGCAAGCCGCCCGGGCTGACCGGCAACGAGCATCCAAACCTGGTGCCGTACGCGATCTTTCCGACCAAGACCGACAACATCTTCATCGGCGTCGGCAATGACGGCACCTTCCGCAAGCTGGCCAAGGAGATCGGCAAGCCCGAACTCGGCACCGATCCGCGCTTTGCGCGCAACAAGGACCGCATCGCCAACCGCGACGCGTTGCGCGCCGAACTCGCCGCCGTGTTCAGCCAGCACGAGGCCGAACCGCTCTGCAATCGCCTGTTGGCGGCCGGACTGCCGGCCGGTCCGGTGCAGAAGATCGATCAGGCGCTGACCAATCCGCATACGCTGCATCGCGGCGATATCATCGAGAAGGATTGGTACAAGGGCGTCGCCTCCCCGATCCGGCTGGAGCGGACCAAGCCAAGCCTGCGCCGCACGCCGCCGAAATTCAGCCAGCACACATCAGAGGTGCTCGGCGAGTTCGGCTATTCCACAGGCGAGATCGAGGCGCTGGTCGCCAAGGGCGCGGTCTGCGGCTCGGAACGCAAGCGCTGAGGTGGTCGTCGGCCTTCGCCTATTTTCCGGCTTCCTTCCACACCCGCTTCCCCAATACCATCCTTTCGCTTATACGGTCATTTGCACGTCATCCGGCGCTGTTATCGCGCGAAACGAAGGTGACGACCCCAACCCGGAGGAATTCCATGGCACTTCGACAATTCGGCGCAGCGGCGGCAGTGACTGTTGCGCTGGCGCTCGCCGCGCCTGCCCACGCCGCGATCGAGATCCAGTGGTGGCACGCCATGACCGGCGGCAACAACGACGTCGTCAACAGGCTTGCCGAGGAATTCAACGCCAGCCAGTCCGACTACAAGGTCGTGCCGTCCTACAAGGGCACCTATGCCGACACCATGAACGCGGGCATTGCCGCGTTCCGCGCCGGCAATGCGCCGCATATCATGCAGGTGTTCGAGGTCGGCACCGCCACCATGATGAGCGCCACCGGCGCCATCAAGCCGGTCTACCAGCTGATGAAGGATGCCGGCGAGCCGTTCGACCCCAAGGCCTACCTGCCGACCATCACCGGCTACTATTCGACCTCGAAGGGCGAGATGCTGTCGTTCCCCTTCAACTCGTCCTCCATGGTGATGTGGATCAACAAGGATGAATTGAAGAAGGCCGGCGTCACCGAGATTCCCAAGACCTGGCCGGACGTGTTCGCCGCCGCCAGGAAGCTGAAGGCGGCCGGCCACGACACTTGCGGCTTCTCCAACGCCTGGGTCTCCTGGGCGCATATCGAGCAATTCTCGGCCTGGCACAACGTGCCAATCGGCACCAAGGCCAATGGCCTCGACGGTTTCGATACCGTGCTGAAATTCAACTCCCCGCTGCACGTGAGGCATCTGCAGAATCTCGTCGACCTGCAAAAGGAGAAGATCTACAGCTATGGCGGACGCGACAGCAAAAACGAGTCCCGCTTCGGCTCCGGTGAATGCGCGATCTTCCTGACCTCGTCGGGCTACTATGGCACTGCGAAGGGCACCGCAAAGTTCGACTTCACCTCGGCGCCGATGCCCTATTACCCGGATGTCGCCGGTGCCCCGCAGAACTCGATCATCGGCGGCGCTTCGCTGTGGGTGATGGGCGGCAAGAAGCCGGAAGAATACAAGGGTGTCGCAAAGTTCTTCACCTTCCTGTCGGATACCAACCGCCAGGCCAAGCTGCACCAGGAATCGGGCTACCTGCCGATCACCAAGGCGGCCTACGAGAAATCGATCAAGGAAGGCTTCTATGAGAAGAACCCGATCCTGCAGACTCCCTTGAAGGAACTTACCAACAAGGAGCCGACCGAGAACTCGCGCGGCCTGCGCTTCGGCAACATGGTGCAGATGCGCGACCTCTGGGCGGAAGAAATCGAGGCGGCGCTGGACGGCAAGAAGACGCCCCAGGAAGCCCTCGACGCGGCGGTGGCGCGTGGCAATGCCATGTTGCGCACGTTCGAGAAGACGGCAAGATAGGCTGAGCTAAACCAGGCCAGTGGCGCTCCCTCCGAAAACCCGGAGGGAGCGCCTGCATCACCCGGCAGAGCGCGACGCCTGAATGGAAAAGTCCACCGTCTTCAATAACCGTCTGCTGCCGTACCTGCTGCTCCTGCCGCAGCTCGTCATCACTGTGGTCTTCTTTTATTGGCCGGCGAGCCAGGCGGTCTGGCAATCCTTCCTGCGCGAGGATGCGTTCGGCCTCGTTTCCGAGTTCGTCGGATCTGGAAAATTATCAGGCGCTGTTCGCCCAGCCCGAATATTACAAGTCGATGCTGACCACGGTGATCTTCTCGACGCTGGTCGCGGGTCTATCGCTCTCAATCGCGTTGTTGTTCGCGACCCAGGCCGACAAGAGCCTGAAGGCCGCGCCTGCTTACAAGACGCTGATGATCTGGCCCTATGCGGTGGCGCCCGCCGTCGCCGGCGTGCTCTGGTTCTTCATGTTTCAGCCCTCGCTCGGCATGCTGGCGCGCCCGCTGCGCGGCATGGGCCTCGACTGGAATCCGCTGCTGAACGGCACCCACGCCATGATGCTGGTGGTGATGGCATCCGTATGGAAGCAGATCTCCTACAATTTCCTGTTCTTCCTCGCCGGCCTGCAATCGATCCCGAGGAGCGTGATCGAGGCTGGCGCCATCGACGGCGCCGGGCCAATGCGCCGCTTCTGGACCATTATCTTTCCGCTGCTGTCGCCGACGACGTTCTTCCTGCTGGTGGTCAACATCGTCTACGTCTTCTTCGATACGTTTGGCATCATCGACGCCGTTACCGGCGGGGGGCCTGCCGGCGCCACCACCACCATGGTCTACAAGGTCTATGCCGATGGCCGTCTCGGCGGCGACCTCGGCGGCTCGGCGGCGCAGTCAGTGGTACTGATGGTCATCGTGATCGCGCTGACCGCGATCCAGTTCCGCTATGTCGAACGCAAGGTGCAGTACTGATGGTCGAGCACCGCCCGTTCACCGACTTCATCGCCTACGCCATCCTGACGCTTGGTGTGTTCATCGTCGCCTTCCCGGTCTATCTCGCGCTGATCGCCTCGACCCATGACGCAGCAACTGTCGTCGGCAGCCACATGCCGGCGACGCCCGGCGGCCACGCGCTGGAAAATTACTACCGCGCAATCTTTGTCGGCGGCTCGCGCACCAGCCGCGAGCCGGTCGCCAACATGCTGATCAACTCCTTTGTCTCGGCGATCGGCATTGCGGTGGGCAAGATCTTCATCTCGATCCTGTCGGCCTATGCGGTGGTCTATTTCCGCTTTCCGTTCCGCAAAACGGCGTTCTGGATCATCTTCATCACGCTGATGCTGCCGGTCGAAGTGCGGATCTATCCGACCTACAAGGTAGTCGCGGACTTGCGCCTGCTCGACACCTATGCCGGCCTGATCCTGCCGCTGATCGCATCGGCCACCGGCACCCTGCTGTTCCGCCAGTTCTTCATGACCGTGCCCGATGAACTGCTGGAAGCCTCGCGCATCGACGGCGCGGGCCCCTTCCGTTTCTTCTGGGATACGCTCTTGCCGCTGTCGGTGACGACTATGGCGGCGCTGTTCGTGATTCAGTTCATCTACGGCTGGAATCAATATCTCTGGCCGCTTTTGATCACGACGCAGGATTCGATGCAGACCATCGTGATCGGCATCAAGAAGATGCTGGTAACGACCGACGAACTCGCCGAATGGCAGCTCGCGATGGCGACCGCGGTCCTCGCCATGCTGCCGCCGGTTGCGGTCGTCATCTTCATGCAGCGGCTGTTCGTGCGCGGCCTGGTCCAGACGGAAAAGTGAAATGGCTAACGTCACCCTCCGCAATGTCCGCAAGACCTATGTCGGCGGCTTCGAGGCCATCAAGGGTATCGATTTCGACGTCGGCGACGGCCAGTTCTGCGTGCTGGTCGGCCCCTCCGGCTGCGGCAAGTCCACGCTGCTCCGCATGGTCGCAGGATTGGAAACCATCACCGGCGGCGAGATCGACATCGGCGGGCGCGTCGTCAACCAGATCGAGCCGGCCGACCGCGACATCGCGATGGTGTTCCAGAACTACGCGCTCTACCCGCACATGACCGTCTACAACAACATGGCCTACGGCCTGCGCAATCGTCGCATGGCGGAGGGCGAGATCAAGACGCGCGTCGAGGAAGCCGCACGCATTCTCGAACTCGGCGCGATGCTCGACCGCAAGCCGCGGCAATTGTCGGGCGGCCAGCGCCAGCGCGTGGCGATGGGGCGCGCCATCGTGCGGCAGCCGAAGGTGTTCCTGTTCGACGAACCGCTCTCGAATCTCGATGCCAAGCTGCGCATCGCCATGCGGGTCGAAATCCGCAAATTGCAGCGCCGCCTGTCGACGACCTCGATCTACGTTACCCACGACCAGCTCGAGGCGATGACGCTCGCCGACATTCTCGTGGTCATGAACGGCGGCCAGGTCGAGCAGATCGGCAATCCACTCGACATCTACCAGAAGCCCGCGACCACCTTTGTCGCTTCCTTTATCGGCGCCCCGCCGATGAATTTGATGCCGTTGCGCTCCGATGAACTGAAATCGCAACTGGCCGGCGATACCAGAATCAGCGAAGCCGGCATCCTCGGCATTCGCCCCGAGGATTTCGTCATCACGAGCGAAACGGTTGCCGGCGGCGTGGCGCTCGGCCTCACCGTGGAAGCGATCGAGCGCGTCGGCGCCGAAACCTTCATCTACGGCACCCGGCAGCAAGAGGTGCAGGGCGTCGCCGCCACTCCCGGCGAGCTGCCGCCGGGCGAAATTATCGTGCGGATTCCCGGGGCCGTCGGGCCGGCGATCGGCGAGCGAATCAGGGCGGTGGCCACGCCCGACAAACTGCATTTGTTTACGGCCGACGGGCGGAAGCGTGTGGGAGGGTAGTCGTCATTCCGGGATGGTCCGAAGGACCAGACCCGGGTTCGACGCTTCGCGCCGCCCCGGAATGACAGTTGTGGATGCCGCCGCGGCCAATTTACGCAGCTTTCAGAGGCACTTGAACCCACCCCAAATCACCCCCATATTCCCTGGTGACCGGACGGCAAGTCGGCCGGCCGGTTGAATGGGGCGCCGCAAGGGCCCCTCAAAGTCGCTTCGAGAGGACTTTGTAATGTCTCGTGTTCCTTCGTTATCCAGTCCGTTCCTGCTTGGGTTCGACGAAATTGAGCGTGCGCTCGATCGCGTCGTCAAAGGCGCCGACGGTTATCCTCCCTACAACATCGAGCGGTGTGACCGTGCCAACGGCCAGCCCGAACGGTTGCGCATCACGCTCGCGGTGGCGGGTTTTACCCGCGACCAACTCGATGTGACCATTGAGGAAAACCAGCTCGTGATCCGGGGCCGCCAGCAGGACGACAAGGCCCGGCAATACATCCATCGCGGCATCGCCGCGCGTCACTTCCAGCGCACCTTCGTGCTGGCGGAGGGGATGCACGTATTGGGCGCGGATCTGAAAAACGGGCTGTTGTCGATCGACCTTGCCAGGCCGGAGCCTGAAAGGGTCGTTAAGACAATAGCTATCAATGAGCACGAATAATGGAACAAGTAGCGGACTCGACCGCTTAGACCCAGAAGGAGTCGAGACCATGAGTGACGTGAGTGTTACGTTCGAACCCGAAAAGGTTTCCGTCGAGGCGCTGGCCCATCTTGGTGAAGGCCATATCGCCTACGTGAAACAAGTCCGTTCCGAAGACGTGCCGGGACTGTTTCCGCAGGCGCCGAAAATCGCGCCGGGACTGAAGCTGTTCGCGCTGCATGCCGCCGACGGTACCCCTATCATGCTGACCGACAGCCGGGAGGCTGCGATCGCCAACGCATGGAGCAACGAGCTTCAGGCCGTCAGCGTGCACTGACGCGGCGCGCGCTGCTTCGTCAGCGCGGCGGTCGCTGACTTGACGGCCGGTTGAGGCCGCAACGAGAGTTCATCATACGCGGGTACGATCCTCGGGGTCGGCCCGCGTATTTTTTGCGTAAGCGCTGTTTTGGATAGGCGGAGAATTAACGTGATCCGTCATCAACGCGATCTCACGCGGCGCGCACGGTCGAGAGGAATTTCTCCACCTCGCCCTTGAGATGATTGCTCTGGCCGAGCAGCGACCGGGCCAGCCCGTGCACATGGCTCGATGCCGTGCCGGTGTCGGTCGCGCCGCGGTTGACGTCGGTGATGCTGCCCGCGACCTGGGTGGCGCCCTGCGCCGCCTGCTGCACGTTGCGCGAGATTTCCTGCGTCGTGGCGCCCTGCTCTTCCACAGCCGCCGCGATCGCCTGCGAGATTTCCGCGATGCGGCCGATGGTGCCGCCGATTTCCTGAATGGCAGATACCGACTGATTGGTCGCCGACTGCATCTGGCCGATCTGCTCGCTGATTTCCTCGGTCGCTTTCGCGGTCTGCGCGGCAAGCGCCTTGACCTCGGATGCGACGACGGCAAACCCGCGCCCGGCCTCGCCGGCGCGCGCCGCCTCGATCGTGGCGTTCAGCGCCAGCAAATTGGTCTGCTCGGCGACCGCGCTGATCATCTTGACCACTTCGCCGATCCGGCTGGCGGACTGGGCGAGATCGGCGATGCGCGCATTGGTCTGCTCGACCTGGCTCACCGCCTCGCGCGAAATCTTGTGCGAATCCTGCACCTGGCGGCTGATCTCCGACACCGATGAGGCCATCTCTTCGGCGGCCGCCGCCGCGGATTGCGCGTTGGCCGAGGATTGCTCCGATGCGGAGGCAACCGTTGCCGAAAGCACCTGGGTCACTTCGGCGGTCTTGGTCAGCTGTCCGGCCGACAATTCGAGTTCGGACGAAGCGGTCGATACGGTCTGGATGATCTTTCCGATCGCGGAATCGAAGCCGTCGGCCATCTGCTGCATCGCGGCCTTGCGGTCGCCTTCCGCCTTCAGCTTCAGGCTGGCCTGTTCCGCTTCCATCGACTGAACGCGCTGCGCATTGTCCTTGAAGACCTGGACCGCGCGCGCCATGGCGCCGACTTCATCGCCGCGGCTGAGCGCCGGGACCGAAACGTTGAGGTCGCCGCCGGCAAGGCCCTTCATCACGTCGGTCATTGCCGCGATCGGACGAATGACGCCGAATGCTACGCCGAAGATGCCCGCGCCGATGACGAGGAACACCGCGGCCGAAACGCCCCACAATACAAACGTGAATGTGCTGACGCGTCCCGTCGCAGCGATCTCCGTCGCCGCGTTCTGATCGTTGGTCAGCTTGACGATGTCGTCGATGATGGCGCGGTGCGCGGTGTAACGCGCGGTGATCTCGGCATAGGACTTCGCCGCCGCGGCGCTGTCGCCCTTGGCGAGTGCGGGCAGCAAACCGTCCTGGATCGCGGTCCAGAAGCGGCGCACCTCGCTGTCGGATTTTTCCACCAGCTTGGCCTTGAGCACCGGATCGAGATCGGATTTGACCCAGAAATCCCACCGCTCGTCATATTCCTTCTTGAGCTGTGCAAGCCTGTCGCGATGCACCGAAAGCTTCGCCGGATCGTGCAGCACGAGGGTCGATTCGAGATAGGCCTCGATGACGTATTCCGGCGGTGGCAGGATGTCGGCGACGAGGTCGTTGCCGAGCTTGATCTGGTTGTAGAGGGGGCCACCGACCTTGAGTTGCGACAGCCCGTAAACGCTGGTGGCAATCACGGCACCGAGGCCCAATGCGGTCACCAATCCAAAAATCAATATCGCGCGCGAAATCGTCAGCCGCAGCGTCATGGCAATGTTCTCCGGGCCGGGGAAAAAATCCCAGCGGACGAAACTGCTGCTATTTAGCTTAAAATTGCGTTTATCCGACCCGCCGCCAGCCGGAGAAACTGCTGTTCCGCCGACGGAACTAGGCCGCGCTCGCTGGCGGCAGGGCCAGCACGGAATAGATTGCCTGGGCGTCGCGCGAGGCGCGCAGCTTCTTGGCGACGTCCTGGTCGCGCAACAGCCGCGCGATTCGCGCCAGCGCCTTCAGATGATCGGCGCCCGCGCCTTCCGGCGCCAGCAGCAGGAAGATCAGGTCGACCGGCTGGCCATCCATCGCCTCGAAATCGATCGGGCGCTCGAGGCGTGCAAAGAGCCCGAACAGCTTTTCCAGTTTCGGCAGCTTGCCGTGCGGAATGGCGACGCCATAGCCGACGGCAGTGGTGCCCAGCTTCTCCCGCTGCAACAGCACTTCGAACACCGAGCGTTCGTTCTGGCCGGTCAAGGCCGAGGCGCGCGCCGCGAGCTCCTGCAGCGCCTGCTTCTTGCTGATGACCTTCAAAGCGGGGAGAATCGCCTCGGGTGCGACCAGATCGGTAATCGTCATGGGGCGTTCCGAGGTGAATTGAACCGTCAGGTTGCGAGATAGGTCCTAGAACCGGGGCGTCAAGAAGATGAGATGGGAGGCGGGCTTAGACCCGGGTCCCGATTTGGGGGCTTCTACTCCAACGCATGGCCGGTGCCAACTCCCGTAGGGCCAGTTCATGCGCCCTATGCTTAAGGGCGCGGACCATAGGGAGGGTGGCTGGGGGCGTCAATGGCATCGGGAAGATATCTCAGGGGGTAACCGAGGGGGGATCGACCCAGCCGACATTGCCGTCCGTCCGGCGGTAAATGATGTTCACCCGGCCGCTGGACCCGTGCTGGAACACGATGCAGGCGGCTCCGGTCAGGTCCAGTTCCATGACCGCCTCGCTGACCGAAAGCCGTTTCAGCGACGTGGTCGCCTCGGCGATGATGACGGGGCTATAGGAAGTAACCTCCTCGTCGCCCGCCGCCGGCGCCTCGATCACGTAGCTCGGCGCGTCGATATCCGCCAGCGCCGCGTTGGCGGCGTAGGTCTTGCGGGCCGAGCGATCCTTCAGCCGGCTCTTGTAGCGGCGCAGCCGCTTCTCGATCATCAGCAGCGCCTGGTCGGCGCTGGCATAGGCATCGGTGGCGTTGGAATCCGCTTCGAGCGTGATTCCGGAATCGAGGTGCAGCGAACAGTCGGTGCGAAAGCCGAAGCCGTCCTTGCTCAGGGTAATGTGGCCCGAATAGTTGCCGTCGAAATACTTCCTCAGGACCTCATCGGTGCGCTCGCTGACACGCGAACGAAGGGCGTCGCCGACACTGATGCTTTTCCCGGAGATTCGAAGGGTCATTTGATGCCTCGCTTGATGCCTCGACCACTCTGGCTTTCGCGGATCACGCTCTGTCGGGGAACCGACACTATCGCGATTTGACGCGAACGCAATCAGACCGGAGCCGTATCGCGGGACCGGTCGGAGGAGGTGGCGGGAGCGGAAAGTGCGTTACCGAGCATGCTCTGTTTGTCGCGGCGGCGCTGCACCGAGGATGGAATACGCATCGCTTCGCGGTATTTCGCGACGGTGCGGCGGGCAATATCAATGCCGGATTCGCGCAATCGTTCCACGATGGTGTCATCGGAAAGGATCGCGCTCGGTGCTTCCGCATCGATCAATTGCTTGATGTGGTGGCGGACCGCCTCCGCCGAATGCGCCTCGCCACCATCGGCCGATGCGATCGAGGCGGTGAAAAAATATTTCAGCTCGAAGCTGCCGCGATTGGTCGCCATATATTTGTTGGCGGTGACCCGCGACACCGTCAATTCGTGCATCTGGATCGCGTCCGCCACCGCTTTGAGATTCAGCGGCCGCAGATGCGCGACGCCGTGGGTGAAGAAACCGTCCTGCTGGCGCACGATTTCGGTGGCCACTTTCAGGATGGTGCGGGCGCGCTGATCCAGCGCGCGCACCAGCCACGTCGCATTCTGCAGGCAATCGGTGAAGTAGGATTTGTCGCCGTCCTTGCGGATCGTCTTCGACAGCTCGGTGTAATAGACCTGATTGACCAGCACGCGCGGCAATGTGTCGCTGTTGAGTTCGACATGCCATCCGCCGTCCGGGCCGGGCCGCACATAGACGTCGGGTACCATGGTCTGCGTGCGCGCCGAACCGAACTTCAGGCCGGGCTTGGGATCGAGACGGCGGATTTCACCGATCATGTCGGTGATATCTTCGTCGTCGACGCCGCACAATTTGCGTAAGGAGGCGATGTCGCGCTTGGCCAGCAGATCGAGATTTTCCACCAGCGCCTGCATCGCGGGGTCGTAGCGGTTGAGTTCGCGGAGCTGGATTGCGAGGCACTCGCTCAAATTCCGGGCACAGACGCCGGGCGGATCGAACTTCTGCAGCACCGTGAGCACGGCATCGACATCCCCTTGCGAGGCGCCCAGCCGCTCTGCGGCCTGCCCGAGATCCGGCGGCAGGTAGCCGGCATCGTCGACGAGATCGATCAGATACTGCCCGATCATGCGCTGCGCCGGTCCGCTGAACGCCACCGCGAGCTGTTCGGCGAGGTGGCTGCCGAGCGTCACCTCGGCGGCGACGAAGGCCTCCAGATTGTAGTCGTCGTCGTTGGAGGCGCCGCCGCCCCATTCGGTATAGGCAGTCGGCGCCGCATCCTGCGCCACGCGCGCGGCGGCTTCGGCCGGCTCTTCGGAAAAGACGTTGTCGAGCGGGGTGTCCAGGGTCTGCTCGATCTCGGTGCGGCTGCCGAGGTCGCGGTTCAGCCACTCCTCCTGGCCCGGCTCGAAGGCCTCGCCGGATGAGCCCGAGGCCATATCGGAGGGTTCCCCGCCGCCGTCCTCGCCGTAGCTGCCGGAATCGGCATATTCGGGGCGGTCGGCAGCCGGCTCGCCCGCCACCGGGGCTTCCGGCCCATCACTGGCCCGGTCCAGCAGCGGATTACGCTCCAGTTCCTCCTCGACGAAAGCCGACAAGTCGAGGTTCGACAATTGCAGCAGCTTGATCGCCTGCATCAATTGCGGCGTCATCACCAGCGACTGCGACTGACGGAACTCTAATCTCTGCGTTAACGCCATGAAGCCAAGAACCGATCCAGTGAAAGTTGGTCCGATTCTTGCTTATATTAGTCCCAAGCCCTTGTACACGGCTTGACGGATGCAAAAATTGGGCTATAGCGGCGCGCCGCGAAAATGGGAACCGGTTTCGCGTCCGAGTGCACCCGAGATTCTGAAGTGAACGCAGTACCTTATCGTTGAACCGCCCGCACTTTGGGCGTCTTGTGCGCTAAAGCCGGAATTCCTCGCCAAGGTAAAGGCGGCGTACATCCGGATCGTTGACGATTTCTTCCGGACTGCCCTCGGTCAAGATCTGCCCGGCATAGACGATATAAGCGCGGTCGGTCAGCCCGAGCGTTTCGCGCACATTGTGGTCGGTGATCAGGACGCCGATGCCGCGGTTGGTAAGGTGGCGGACCAGGTCCTGAATGTCGCCCACCGCGATCGGATCGATGCCGGCAAAGGGTTCGTCGAGCAGCATGTAGTTCGGACGCGTCGCCAGCGCGCGCGCGATTTCGACGCGGCGGCGCTCGCCGCCCGACAGCGCGATCGAAGGCGATTTACGCAGGCGCGTGATGTTGAACTCATCGAGCAGTGAGTTGAGTTCGGCCTCGCGCTTCTTGCGGCTGGGCTCGACCACCTCGAGCACGGCGCGGATATTCTGTTCCACCGTGAGGCCGCGAAAGATCGAGGCTTCCTGCGGCAGATAGCCGATGCCGAGCCGCGCGCGTTGATACATCGGCAGCTTGGTCACGTCGTGGCCGTCAAGTTCGATGGCGCCGCGATCGGCCTTGATCAGGCCGGTGATCATATAGAACACCGTGGTCTTGCCGGCGCCGTTCGGGCCGAGCAGGCCGACCGCCTCGCCGCGGCGGACATAGATGCTGACGCCGCGCACCACTTGCCGCGTGCCGAAACTCTTTTCCACACTATGCACAGCAAGGAAGCCCGGCCGCTTGATCAGGCGCGGCGCTTCGCCGCCATTGGCCTTGGGACGGGGTTGCGCACGGGGCCGCGGCCTGTTTTCGCGCGGCGGCCCTGCGTCGGGCTGCGGCTGCGGCAATTCGAGTCCCGGCAGCGCGGCGGAGCGCGCCATCGGCGGCGCATCGCGCACCGGGCTTTTCAGCATGTCGCCAAGGGAATCGCCGAGTGCGGTGATGTCGTCGCGCGAACGCGCAAACCCGGGAGCGCCGCGTTTTGCGGGGCGTCGACGGAACATGCCGAATAAATCCACCATCCCGCTTCGCTTACGCCTTTCACGGTGATTCCGCGACGCGTCCGCCGACGAATCGCTTCGCTAGCGAACCATGAATGAATGGATGTCCCCTGCCCAGCGAAACACCCCGCCGTGCCGCCCTGCCCAGTAGATACAGGCTCGCACTATCAGCTTCAACCATACGAGCCATAAATATTCTTTAAGGCCTTGATATGTCTTATTTTTTACCGGGGATCAGCGACGGTATGGCGACGGGGGCCGGCTTCGACCCGCCCGACCCGGACCCGCAATTCTCCCCCTGGATGAACATGCCCTGCACCTTGCCGCTGTCGGACTCGACCCGCGACACGCCTGTCGTCATGTCGACCTTGAGACGATCGCCGCGGAGCACGTTCTTGCACTGGGTCAGCACCACCCCACCGACCATGGTGATGAGGTTGGCCCGCGTATCGAAGATCGCGGTCTCCCCCGTCACGACTTGATCCTTTTGCGTGACCACGACGGAGCCCTTGGCTTCGAGCCGGCGGATCGACGAGCTACCGCCCGGCCCGGGCGTTGCGGACTGCATCGAGCCGGATTTCGATCCTTTTGCCGCGGCGGGCGCAGGCGTCGCCGGCGCCGGACCGGAATCGTAGAACACCACCAGCGTCTTCGAGGTCATGGTGGTGTCGCCCTGCACGACCTTCACGTTGCCGGCGAAGGTCGCCTCCTTTTTCTTGTCGCGCATTTCGAGCGATGCCGCCTCGATCTGAATCGGCTGGTCGCGGTTTTGCGAAAAGCCCTGCATCGCATTCGGCACGCCCGACATGGCGCCTTGCGCCAACGCGTCACCGGAGGCGATCAACGCGAGCGCAAGCACTGCGGCCGCAAAACTGCGCGAGAAGAACTGCATCATTAATATCATTTCGTGTTTGATGACTTGCCGGTGACGGACCGCGTCCTCGGCGGTGGCGGCGATTCGGGCTCGGGCTCAGGCGCCGGAGGGCTTTCCATGATCAGGTTCATCACGACATTGCCTTCGAAGCGCACGATCTCGCCGCTGTTGATGATCCTGAGCCGGTCAGCGGTCAGCGTACCGTTCAGCAATTTTACGTCGACATGCTCGTCCGACGTCACCGTTCCCTTGTTGATATCGATATAGGCCTGCGAAAGTTTCGCCTCGTAGCCGGTGGAGGATTGCAGGAAGATATCCTTGCGCAGGTCCAGCATCTGCTGCTTGCTGTCGAAAAGTCCCGTGCGCGCATCCATCGTCACCGTGCTCTTGTCCTCCATCATGACCTTGGCGCGCAGCGTCTTGAGCTCGACGTGATCGGGGTCGGTCAGATCCTGGATCGCGGACTTGGCCCACACTTCGTAGGGACGCTGATCGGTCGAGAAACCCGCAAGGTGCGGCGTTTCCATGGTGATCTTGGTGCCCGACACCACGAGATTGCTGATGTCGACGGGTAGCTTCGCGAGCCCCGTGATCCGGAACGGGTTGAAGACCGAGACCGCGACGATACCGGCCATGGCCAGCAGCACGGCCGCCGGGACCGCGACCCGCAGCAGCCGCACCATCCGGCTATGGCGGGCGGCCGCGGCAAAGCGGGCCTCCATTCCGGTGGCATAGGCTGGGTTCTGTATCGAGTTCACCGCGGCTCCAAGGGACGCCAACACCTTGGCGCCAAGACTGCCAAACCTGGCGCCATGACGCCCGGACAGCGTCATTCTATCCGCAATCGCAGGATTATGCAGCCCGGAGACGCGCTATGAGTGTGACCGAAACGGGGCGGAAGCGGATGCCCCGGCGTTTCAAATGGTCCCGTTCACGAATGCGCGAAGATGTCCTCGGCCTCCCAGCCGCCGAGATCGAGCTTGGCCCGGGTCGGCAGGAAGTCGAAACAAGCCTGCGCCAGATCGTTGCGGCCTTCGCGCGCGAGCATGGCGTCCAGCCGCTCGCGCAAGGCATGCAGATGCAGCACGTCGGACGCGGCATAGGCAAGTTGCGCCTCGCTGAGGCTCATTGAGCCCCAGTCGCTCGACTGCTGCTGTTTCGACAGGTCGATGTTGAGGACTTCGCGCACCAGATCCTTCAGGCCGTGCCGGTCAGTATAGGTGCGCGTCAGCCGCGAAGCGATCTTGGTGCAATAGACCGGCTGCGGCATCACGCCGAACGTGTTGTAGAGCGCGGCGAGATCGAACCGTGCGAAGTGAAAGATTTTTGTGACGGCAGGATTGGCCAGCAGCGCCTTCAGGTTCGGCGCGTCGGTGTGGCCCTTGGGAATCTGGATGACATCGGCGCTGCCGTCGCCGTTCGACATCTGCACCACGCAGAGCCGGTCGCGATGCGGATTGAGCCCCATGGTTTCGGTGTCGATCGCCACGGAATCCTTGTAGCGGGACAGATCGGGCAGATCGCCGCGATGCAGGCGGATGGTCATGTAGGAAAGCCTCGTGTCTCAGGTCGATTCGACGGAAACACTAGCGCCGGGAGACGCGGGAGGCGAGCGGCTGGGCATGGTTTATAGGATGGGAATTGGCGCCTTCATGGCGATTTTGTCCGCGTCCCCGGACGTTCGGCTGCCCTATCGGCTGCCATCGGTCCTGCGGCGATGTCGCCGACGTTGAGCCGGCTTCGAGCGCACGAACCATTCAGGCCGTCTTTTCTTCGGACGATTTCGGCGGCTGAAGCCCCGGGCTATTGGCCCAGCGGTCGAGATTCTCGATGACGTCCGCATGGCTCGGCCGTCGCGGAGGCGGCGGCTTCTGCTCTTCGGACAGCTTGCGGGGTAGCTTGATGTTCTCGGTCATAGGCACGCTCGGTCATAGACACGCCCCACGCCAAAATGTGCGGTCGCGCAGACCGTAAATCAACCATTAACACGTTGTTTTTACTGACGTATTTATCTAATTTGGCGGAAGAATCTGTTTTGATGGAACTTCAATCAAAGACAGATGTTGAGTAAAATACTCACTTGGGTACAATAGCTAAGTTGTCTCAGATTGGGTGACTCCGATGGCCGACCTCCGTGGTGAAAGATTACAGGTAATGCTCTCCCCTGAGGAACTGACGGTGATTGACGATTTCCGCTTCAAGCACCGGATGCCGACGCGGGCAGCAGCGGTGCGTGAACTATTGAAGCTGGGATTGAACGCACTGGCTGCCGATGGCGAGGGAATGAAATCCAGCGACTACGGCGTGTTCAACCGCGGTCCGGACGGACATACGTCCGGCTCGGATTCGGAAGCCGCGGGTTCATGATGGTGCCGTGACGGCTCCCGTAATGCGAAGCTTTGGTGCGACGGGAAGTGGCAGAAATACACGCCACCATGGCGTGCGCTGATCAGCTATCGGAGCTCGTACATGCCGGCCTCCCCGCCGAGCCATTGCAGGGATTTTTCTGAATAGATAGCGGAGAGCGTCGGCGACATACCCGAAGGTCTTCAAGAGAGAACAGCTCACCGTCTTTGGGTAGACATCACGATGCAGGATTGGACGATGACCGGCGCCCACGCCAGCGCTGCGAGGTCTATCTCGATCCGAACGCGTTCGTAACCACCGCGTGCATTTCATTGAATCATGGGCAAGGGCAATGGTGCCCAGGAAAGGACTCGAACCTTCACGGCCGTGAAGCCACTGGCACCTGAAGCCAGCGCGTCTACCAATTCCGCCACCTGGGCCCGGGCGGGTTAGTAAGGAACGGTCACGCGCTTGTCAAATCGCTTCAATGCCGTCCAAATACGCTGTACAGCGGGCCCACGTTGGCGTATCGCGAATCCGCTAAATCCAGTCGATATCTCTCGAATTCGAGCCGCGCAGGAATTGACACCAATGACATCGTACCCGGCATCGAACCTGGAAACGCTCGTCACGGTTTTCGGCGGATCGGGGTTTCTGGGGCGAAACGTGGTGCGGGCGCTGGCCAAGCGCGAATACCGGATCAGGGTGGCGGTACGGCGGCCGGAGCTGGCCGGGCACCTGCAGCCGCTCGGCCGGGTCGGCCAGATCCACGCCGTGCAGGCCAACCTGCGCTATCCGGCCTCGGTGGAGGCGGCGATGCGCGATTCGCACGTCGCGATCAACCTGGTCGGCATCCTGACCGAGAGCGGCGCGCAGACCTTCGACGCCGTGCAGACGATGGGCGCTGAGACGATCGCCAGGACCGCCGCCGCCACGGGCGCGCGGATGGTGCATGTGTCTGCCATCGGCGCCGACGAGAATTCGCCCTCGGCCTACAGCCGCACCAAGGCGGCGGGCGAGAAGGCCGTGCTGGCGGCCGTGCCTTCGGCCACCATCCTGCGGCCGTCGCTGCTGTTCGGCCCTGAGGATCAGTTCACCAATCGGTTTGCAGGCTTGGCCCGGATATCGCCCTTCCTGCCGCTGATCGGCGGCGGCGAGACGCGGGTGCAGCCGGCCTATGTCGGCGACGTCGCCGCCGCGGTTGCCGATGCCGTTGACGGCAAGACCAAGCCCGGCGCGGTTTACGAGCTCGGCGGCCCGGAAGTGCTGACCATGCGCGAGATCATGGAAATCATTCTCGCCATCACCGAGCGCAAGCGCATGCTGATTTCGCTGCCGTTCGGGCTGGCAAGGCTGCAGGCATTTTTCCTGCAATTCGCACCCGGGCCGTTGAAGCTGACGCCGGACCAGGTCGCGATGCTCCAGTCGGACAATGTGGTGTCCGACGCCGCCAGGGCAGCCGGCCTGACGCTGGAAGGGCTCGGCATCACGCCCGATTCACTGGAAGCGATCGCCCCGCAATATCTCTGGCGCTTCCGCGCCGCCGGGCAATTTCAGCGCAAGAGCGCGTAAAGATTCGCGGGGCGGCCTACCGCCCCAGCGCCAGCGCGATCAGGCCGAGCGTGCCGATGATAACGCGCCACCACGCAAAGAAGGTGAACCCGTGGCGCGTGACGTAGTTCAAAAACGTCCTCACCACGATGATCGCCGTGATGAACGACACCACGAACCCGATCGCGACGACGCCGATATGGTCGATCGTCATCTCGCCGCGGTTCTTGTAGAAATCATAGGCGAATGCGCCGATCATGGTCGGGATCGCGAGAAAGAACGAGAACTCCGCCGCCGACCGCTTGTCGGCGCCGAGCAGCATCGCCGCCACGATGCTGGCGCCGGAGCGCGACACACCGGGAATCATAGCCACGCATTGCGCGATGCCGATCCACAGATACATCAGCAACGGATAACGCGTGGCGTCATCCTCGTGCGGCTTGAGATCCAGTTGATCGACCCACAGCAGGATCGCGCCACCGACGATCAGCGTGAAACACACCACCCACGGATTGAACAGCAATTCCTTGATGTATTTGCCGACAGCCAGGCCAACGACCACCGCCGGCAGGAACGCCACCAGCACGCCGATGACAAATCGCCGGTCGTCCGGATTGCTGAACATGCCGAGCGCCACGCGCCACAGCTTGCCGAAATACAGCACGACGATCGCGAGGATCGCGCCGAGCTGAATCAGGATCACAAAGCTCTGCCAGAAGGCGCCCTCGCCGAGGCCGAAGAAGCGTTGCGCCAGCAGCATGTGGCCGGTGGAGGAAACCGGGAGAAATTCCGTGATACCCTCGATGATGCCGAGAATCACCGCCTTCACTGCATCCGACATCATGGTGTTGTCCATTTTGACTGGAAAAGCCGCGCTCTTCTCGCCTATTCGTCCCCATGCCGCAATCGCAAAAAAACGTCAGAACACCATTGTCTCGCGCGTTTGCTTGGCTAGTGTCCCGATTCGCTCAAGGCGGTTTGAGGGTTCCTTTGGTCGCCGCGATTTTACCCCTGGGATTTCATGTACACGCTCTATCATCACCCGTTCTGTCCGCATTCGCGCTTCATTCGCCTCGCGCTGGGCGAACACGGCCTCGACCTGCGCCTGGTGGAAGAACGCGCCTGGGAACGGCGCGAAGGGTTTCTCCTGCTCAATCCCGCAGCCGCCACGCCGGTCTTGATGGCTGACGGCTTTCCGCCGATTCCGGGCGCAGGCATCATCGCCGAATATCTAGACGAGACGCACGGCCTGGAGGCGGGCGATCGGCGGCTGTTGCCGGCCTCGATGGCCGAGCGCGTCGAGGTGCGCCGGCTGATGGCATGGTTCAACGAAAAATTCTTCGAGGAGGTGTCGAACCCGCTGGTGACCGAGCGCATCTACAAGCGTTTCATGAGCGAGGAGAATGGCGGCGGCGCGCCGGCGACGGACGTAATCCGCGCAGCCAAGGTCAATGTGCGCTATCATCTGGCCTATATCGGCTGGCTGGCGCAGACGCGAAATTTCCTCGCCGGCGACCGGCCGACCTACGCGGATCTCGCCGCCGCGGCGCATCTTTCGGCGATCGATTATCTGGGCGATGTGCCATGGCACGAGGACGACGCGGCAAAGGCGTGGTACGCGCGGGTGAAATCCCGCCCGTCGTTCCGCCCGCTGCTGAGCGAATGGCTGGCGGGCGTGCCGGCGTCGCGGACCTACGTGGACCTCGACTTCTGAACGAGGCCATCAAACTCTCCGGCACCGATCTGAAAGCCGCGCTCGCGCGCGAGGCGCAGACGCTCGGCTTCGACTGCATCGGCGTCACCGATCCCGACGCGATCGGCAATGCCGGCAAATATTTCCGCGAATTCCTCGATGCCGGCGGCCATGGCGACATGGACTGGCTCGCGGCGCACCCCGAGCGGCGCATGGACCCGCGCGTGCTGTGGCCTGGCGTGCGTTCGATCATCATGCTCGGCGTCAATTACGGGCCGGACGAGAATCCGCTCGATATTCTCAAGGCCCGCACACGCGGCGCGATCTCCGCTTACGCGCAGGGCGACGACTATCATGACGTCATCAAGAAGCGGCTGAAGATGCTGGCGCGATGGCTGGTGGCGGCATCCGGCGACGATGTGAAAGTCTTCATCGATACCGCTGCCGTGATGGAAAAGCCGCTGGCGCAAGCGGCGGGGCTCGGCTGGCAAGGCAAGCACACCAATCTGGTCTCGCGCGAATTCGGCTCATGGCTGTTTCTCGGCGCGATCTTTTCCGCATCCGACCTGCCGCGCGACGACGCCGCCAGCGATCATTGCGGCTCCTGCAATGCCTGTCAGGAGATCTGCCCGACCGCGGCGTTCCCCGCGCCCTACAAGCTCGATGCGCGGCGCTGCATTTCGTACCTGACGATCGAGAACAAGGGCCCGATCCCGCACGAATTCCGCAAGAGCATCGGCAACCGCATCTATGGCTGCGACGATTGTCTCGCGGTGTGTCCGTGGAACAAGTTTGCGCAGGAAGGCCGCGAAGCAAAACTGGCCGCGCGGGCGGAATTGCGGGCGCCTTCGCTTGCCGAACTGGTGCGGCTCGACGACGCGGCATTCCGCGCGCTGTTTTCGAAATCGCCGGTCAAGCGCATCGGCCGCGACCGCTTTGTCCGCAACGTGCTGATCGCGATCGGCAACGCCGACGATGCATCGCTGGCGGCTGAAGCCGAACGCCTGCTGGATGATGCAAGCCCGCTTGTTCGCGGCGCAGCGGTATGGGCGCTGGGGCAGTTGATGGAGCGGGACAGGTTCGAAGCGCTGGCGGCGAAGGCGATGGGCGCCGAGAGGCATGACGACGTGCGCGCGGAGTGGCGGCAGGCCACCGCTGCCTGACCCTCACTCTGAGGAGCGCGCAGCGCGTCTCGAAGGGCGAGGCCACTGCACGGGCCACATGGTTCGAGACGGCGCTACGCGCCTCCTCACCATGAGGGGCGAGAGCGCCCTTGATTTCGCGCAGAAGAATCCGCCATGGTCGCCCGCCATGACAAAAAACCAGCCCTTCTTCACCCACGATCGCGTCAACGACGCCTTCATGCCCACGCCCGTCTCCAACGGCCCGTGGGACACCAATTCACTGCACGGCCGCGTCGTTGTCGGCCTGCTCGCCCATGCGATCGAGCAGCGCCACGGCTCCGATGATTTCGTGCCGGCACGGCTCACCGTCGACATGTTCCGCCTGCCGAACACCACGACGCCGATCGAGGTCACGACAAAACTGGTCCGCGACGGCAAGCGTATCAAGGTCGTGGAAGCCGAGTTCTTCAGTGGCGGCACCAGCATGGCGCGCGCCTCCTGCCAGTTATTGCGCAAGACGGAAAACGCACCGGGCAACGTCTGGTCACCGCCGAACTGGGACGCGCCGAAGCCCGCCGACATTCCAAAACCCACCGATCCCCGGCTCGGCATGAACGGCAAATGGACGACGCGGCCGATCGTGGGCCACATGGGTGCGCTCGGGCCGCGGCGGCTGTGGATGAGTGAGGTGCGCGAACTGGTCGAGGGCGTGCCGATGTCGCCCTTCGTGCATGTCGCCACCGGTGCGGATTTTGCCAGCCCGTTCGCCAATGCCGGCGACCAGGGGCTCGGCTACATCAACAGCGACGTCACGCTCTATCTGCACCGGCTTCCAGTGACGCCATGGGTCGGCTTCGAGGTGGTGAATCACCACGCCACCGACGGCATCGCGATCGGCGAATGCTGGCTCTATGACGAACAGGGTCCGATCGGGACGTCCACGGTGGCCGCGCTCGCACAGCGCAAGCCGATGACCAACGTACCGCCGCCGTAGGCACGCTCGCCCAAGATCGTCATGCCCCGCGAAGGCGGGGCATCCAGTAAACACCGACTGCAGTGATTGAACCGTGAGGCCGCGGCGTACTGGATCGTCCGCCTTCGCGGACGATGACGGTGGAGAGATCGTCACTCCAGATGCCGCTTCATTTCCGGCCGCGCCTTCAGCGCCGCGCCCTGCTTAGCAACGATCTTCGCAATGCGCTCCGGCGGAAACTTGATGTCGACGAACGCCGGCGCGGTGTTGGCGACCTCGTGATACTCCGTGATCCTGCCGTCGCGCAGCCGCATGATCGCGACGCCCTCGAACATCGCGCGCGCCCCTTCCGCTTCCGGCAGCGTCGAGCGGTAGCTGAAGGTGTAGCGCGCATAAAGCGTCTCGCCGTCGCTGACGGGATCGTGCATGTCCCAGCGAAAATCGGTGGCCGTGCGATAGAACCAATCGTCGATCAAGCCTGCGATTTTGGTGCGGCCTTCGAATGCGCCATAGAACACGTCGTGATAGACGCCGTCTTCGGTGAACAGTTCTGCGAACGCCTTGCCGTTGCGCTGCTCGACGGCGTCGCAGAACGTGCGGAGCATGGTGGATGGGTTCATGGGCGTTGCCTCCCCGCTCGTCATTCCCCGCGAAAGCGGGGAATCCAGTATTCCAGAGACGGCGACTTTAAGCGATAGGCCGCGGCGTACTGGATCATCCGCTTTCGCGGATGATGACACCGTGGGTGATGCTGCGGATCACTCCATCTCCGCCACGGCCGCCATGATCCTCGCGATATCCTGCGGGCGCGACAGGCGGTGGTCGCCGTCCTGGATCATGGTCAGCACCACGTCCTCGGCCGGCAGCCGGTGCGCCAGCGCGAAGGCGTGCTGCCAGGGCACGTCGGGATCCTTCGCGCCCTGCAGGATGCGAACCGGGCATCCGACGTCGATGGCGCTGCCGAGCAACAGATGGTTGCGGCCCTCCTCGATCAGCGCGCGCGTGATCGGATAGGGCGCGCCGTCACCATACTCCGACGGGCGCATCCACACGCCCTTGGTCCTGATCTCCTCGCGGACCTCGTCGGAGAACGCGTTCCACATCAATTGCTCGGTGAAGTCGGGCGCCGGTGCGATCAGCACCAGCCCGGCCAGGGTCGCCTCCTTCGCATCGCGGCCGGCGAGGGCGCGCGCCAGCAGGAGCGCCATCCAGCCACCCATCGATGAGCCGATCACGACCTGCGGCCCCCGGCAGAACTGCCCGAACACGGCGACGGCCTCTTCCAGCCAGCGCCCGATGGTGCCGTCGATGAAGGCGCCGCCTGATTCGCCGTGGCCGGAATAATCGAACCTGACACAGGCCCGCCCATGTTCCGCGGCCCAGGCGTCCAGCGCCAGCGCCTTGGTGCCCCGCATGTCAGAATTGAAGCCGCCGAGCCAGAACAGCCCGGGCCCGCTGCCGGCACGGCCCCGCACGGCGATTCGGCGGACGCCTACTGCCCTCCCCCACCTCGATTATGGTCGGTTCCTGGTCGATTGGCGCTGGATTGGTCATGGATCTGTCACTCTCGCCCCGTCGCTTTTTGTCCGCGAGGGCGCGCCATCGGTCAAGCAAGACCGGACTTTGCTTGCGCATCGGGCCGCCGAGCTATATTTGCCTGAGGTGACCGAAATGCCTCGCATTTGACGGTTTTCGGGCGCAGAGCGTGAGTTCGCTTGCTGTTATCAGCGTATTGCTTCAAACTACGGCCCTTCCTTTCACAACTTTGGAGAGTTACCCATTCGCCGTCCCAACAGAGCCCCGCCCGCTGCAACCAAAGACGGGCCGCGCACCAATGATGATATCCGCAACGCGCAGATCCAGCTGATCGATCAGACCGGCCTCAATCACGGAACCGTCGAGACCGTGGTGGCCATCAAGATGGCCCTCGAGGCGGGCATGGATCTCGTCGAGATTTCGCCGAACAACAATCCTCCCGTTTGTAAAATTATGGACTACGGGAAGTTCAAGTATTCGGCACAGAAGAAAGCCGCCGAGGCGCGCAAGAAGCAGAAGATCGTCGAGATCAAGGAGATCAAGCTGCGGCCGATGATCGACGATCACGACTACGACGTGAAGATGCGCGCGATGCAGCGGTTCTTCGAGGAAGGCGACAAGGTCAAGATCACCTTGCGCTACCGCGGCCGCGAAATGGCGCACCAGGAAATCGGCACCAAGCTGCTGGACAAGGTCAAGGCCGACGTCGCCGAGTTCGCCAAGGTCGAGCAGGACGCGCGTTTCGAAGGCCGCCAGGTCGTGATGGTGCTGGCGCCGCGCTGAGTTAAACTGTGGTTGTTTGATATCAAGCGGCCCGTCAGATTCCTGGCGGGCCGTATTCGTTTCCGTAGCCTGCGCGATCAGTTCCGCGTGCCCTGCCAGGTGCCGCTGCAGCGGTCGCCGGAGATGATGCCGCGCCAGGAGCCCGCGCCGCTCCTGCCGGCGAGACGGCCACCACCGCTCGCCTTTGATGCCCCAACCGAAACTCTGACCGCAACCGCCCCGGCGCGATTGACCGAGCCCGAAACCCGGCCACCGCCGGCCGACGAAACGCGGCTGCCGAGGACGGTAAAGGGGACGCTGTAGCCGGAACTGCAATTGCCGCGCGTGGTGGCGAAAACCACGTTCCATATACCGTCATAGGCTCCTGCAGCCCTGCGTCGGGTGGCAGCATCGGCGGAAGCTGGCCCCGCCATCGTGGCGAACGCGGCGAGGATCGGGAGCCAGCGCAGCAGGCGCCAGCGGGAAGTATGGGCAATCGATCGGGGAAATTGGGTCATTTTCACCGCTCCGGCCGCTGACGTTAACGCCATCAGCGATTAGGTAACAGCTCCGGGTTGCGCGGTTCATCATTGCCAATTGGCGCTTCCTCTGCCATAAGCCCGACCTTCATCGCCCGGCTGATTAAGGGCTGCCGTGTCGATGTCCGTGCGGGTTGGTTCGTTTTCGAAAAAACCTGAGCACTTTCAACGCTCTAACGAGCATTTTAAGCCGCAGAAGCGCCCCTCGGGCGCGTTTTTCTGTGGCCGACAGGAGAGCCAAATGCCCAAGCTGAAGACCAAGTCAGGCGCTAAAAAGCGCTTCAAGGTGACTGCCACCGGCAAAGTGATGCACGCCCAGCGCGGCAAGCGCCACGGCATGATCAAGCGGACCAAGAAGCAGATTCGTCAGCTCCGCGGCACCCGCGTGCTGTTCAAGACCGACGGCGACAACGTCAAGAAGTACTTCTTGCCGAACGCCTGATCGCGCTCGCAATCACGCTTTAGCCGGCCGCGCACGCGCGGCGATCCATCACCGATTTAAAATTCAAGGATAGCAGTCATGTCTCGCGTCAAACGCGGTGTGACCTCTCACGCCAGGCACAAGAAAGTCTACAAGGCCGCCAAGGGTTTCCGCGGCCGCCGCAAGAACACCATCCGCGCCGCCAAGGCCGCCGTCGAGAAGGCCGGCCAATATGCCTTCCGCGACCGCAAGCGCAAGAAGCGCACCTTCCGCGCGCTCTGGATCCAGCGCATCAATGCGGCCGTGCGTCCGTTCGGCATGACTTACAGCGTCTTCATCAACGGTCTCGCGAAGTCGGGCATCACGGTGGACCGCAAGGTGCTGTCGGATCTCGCCATCACGGAGCCGACGGCGTTCCAGGCGATCGCCGAGAAGGCCAAGGCCGCACTGGCGGCGTAAACCGTCTTCCCCTCGATTCCCGTGCGATGTTCTTGAGGTCATCATGGCCGGGCTTGTCCCGGCCATCCACGCCCTTCCTTCTCGCAAACGCTGTAAGACGTGGATGCCCGGAACGTCTGGCGCGAAGTCGCGCTTCGCGCTATTGCCCGGGCATGACGGGCTAGGAGCATCGGCTTTAGCATCCTAGTCAAAAGGATTGCCATGACCGACCTTGCTCAACTCGAATCCGAAATCCTCAGCCAGATCGCCGCCGCCGGCGATGAAGCAGCCCTCGAAGCCGTGCGCGTCGCAGCGCTCGGCAAGAAGGGCTCGATCTCCGCGCTGCTCGCCACGCTCGGCAAGATGTCTCCGGATGAACGGAAGACGCAAGGCGCGGCGATCAACCTCGCCAAGGACAAGGTGACCCAGGCGCTCACCGCCCGCCGCGACATCCTGAAGTCGGCGGCGCTCGATGCCCGGCTCGCCTCCGAGACCATCGACGTCACGCTGCCGCTGCGCGAGGCGCCGGCAGAAACGGGCCGCATCCATCCGCTGAGCCAGGTCTTCGAGGAGGTCAACACGATCTTCGCCGACATGGGATTTGCGATCGCCGAAGGTCCCGATATCGAGACCGACGACTACAACTTCACCAAACTGAATTTCCCCGAGGGCCATCCGGCGCGGGAGATGCACGACACGTTCTTCTTCAATCCGAAGCAGGATGGCTCGCGCATGCTGTTGCGCACGCATACGTCGCCGGTGCAGGTGCGCACGATGTTGTCGCAGAAGCCGCCGATCCGCATCATCTGTCCCGGCCGCACCTATCGCATCGATTCCGACGCGACGCATACGCCGCAGTTCCACCAGGTCGAGGGCCTCGTCATCGACAAGGGCTCGCATCTCGGCCACCTCAAATGGATCCTGCACGAGTTCTGCAAGGCGTTCTTCGAGGTCGACCACATCAACATGCGGTTCCGGCCGTCGTTCTTCCCGTTCACCGAGCCCTCGCTCGAGGTCGACATCCAATGCCGCCGTGACAAGGGTGAAATCCGTTTCGGCGAGGGCGAGGACTGGCTCGAAATTCTCGGCTGCGGCATGGTGCATCCGAACGTGCTGCGCGCCTGCGGCATCGATCCTGATGTCTACCAGGGCTTTGCCTGGGGCATGGGCCTCGACCGCATCGCGATGCTGAAATACGGCATCGCCGATCTCCGGCAGTTGTTCGACAGCGACGTGCGCTGGCTTTCGCACTACGGCTTCAAGCCGCTCGACGTCCCGACGCTGGCGGGGGGATTGAGCACGTGAGCCTCGTTGGCACCGCCATTGCGGAGAGAGCCCCAACCCTAACCCTCTCAGCGCGAGCGAAGCTCGTCGCGACCCGCAAGCGGGAGAGGGGACAAGAGAAGCCATTGTCATGAAATTCACGCTCTCCTGGCTGAAGGAACATCTCGACACCGACGAGCCGCTGGAAAAGCTCGCCGACAAGCTCACCATGATCGGGCTCGAGGTCGAGAACATCGAGGACAAGGCGAAGGCGCTGGCGCCGTTTTCGATCGCGCGCGTGATTTCGGCCGAGCAGCATCCGAATGCGGATCGCCTGCGGGTGTGCATGGTCGATACTGGCAATGGAGCTGCGCCGGTGCAGGTCGTCTGCGGCGCACCGAATGCGCGCGCCGGTCTCGTCAGCGTGTTCTCGCCGCCCGGCACCTTCATCCCTGGCAAGAACATCACGCTCGGCGTCGGCACCATCCGAGGCGTCGAGAGCCGCGGCATGCTGTGCTCGGCGGCCGAGCTTGAGATTTCCGAGGACCATGACGGCATCATGGAGCTGCCGGCCGATGCGCCGATCGGCAAGGGCTATGCCGAATGGGCCGGCCTCGGCGATCCCGTGCTCGAAATCAATCTGACGCCGAACCGGCAGGACTGCACCGGCGTGCACGGCATCGCGCGCGACCTCGCCGCTGCCGACATGGGCAAGTTCATCGACCCCGGCATCAAGCCCATCAAGGGCGAATTCCCCTGTCCGGTGAAAGTCACGGTCGAGGACGCCACGCTGTGCCCGGGTTTTGCGCTGCGGCTGGTGCGCGGCGTCAAGAACGGCCCGTCGCCCGAGTGGTTGCAGAAGCGGCTGACGTCGATCGGATTGCGCCCCATCAACGCGCTGGTCGACATCACCAACTTCATGACCTACGACCGCGCCCGGCCGCTGCATGTGTTCGACGCGAAGAAAGTGAACGGCAATCTCACCGTGCGCCGCGCCAGGGCAGGCGAGAGCCTGCTGGCGCTTGACGGCCGTACCTACACGCTCGATCCCGCGATCTGCGTGATCGCGGACGAACATGGCGTCGAATTGCTGGCCGGCATCATGGGCGGCGAGACGTCCGGCTGCGACGAGAACACGACCGACGTACTGATCGAATCGGCTTTGTGGAACGAGATCAACATCGCGCAGACCGGCCGCAAGCTCGGCATCAATTCGGATGCGCGCTATCGCTTTGAGCGTGGCGTCGATCCGGCCTTCATGGTGCCGGGGCTCGAGCTTGCGACCAAACTCGTCATGGAGCTCTGCGGCGGCAAGCCGTCGGAGAACGTCGTCGTCGGTAACGCCTTCGGCGAAGACCGCATCATCGATTTCCCGCTGAGCGAGGTCAAACGTCTGGCGGGAATCGAGGTGCCGCTGGTCGAGATGCGGCGCATCCTCGGCCATCTCGGCTTCATGGTCGCCGGCAGCGGCCCGGTGGTGAAGGTCGCGGTCCCCTCCTGGCGCACCGATGTGCACGGCAAGGCCGATATCGTCGAGGAAGTCGTGCGCATCGTCGGTGTCGACAAGGTACCGATGACGCCGTTCGAGCGCGGCGACGACGCCCGCAAGCCGGTGCTGACCACGATCCAGCTCCGCACCCGCCGCGCCAAGCGTGCGCTGGCGGCGCGCGGCCTGGTGGAAGCCGTAACCTGGTCGTTCATTTCCAAGCCGCATGCCGGATTGTTCGGCGGCGGACAGGCCGAACTCGCGCTCGCCAACCCGATCGCCTCCGACCTCTCGGACATGCGGCCGAGCCTGCTGCCGGGCCTCGTCGCCGCGGCGCAGGCCAACGCCAATCGCGGTTACGCTGATGTCGCGCTGTTCGAGGTCGGTCAGATCTTCAAGGGCGACAAGCCCGAGAACCAGTTCGTCGCGGCCTCCGGCGTGCGCCACGGCTTTGCGTCCTCGAAGGGCATGGGCCGGCACTGGTCGGGCTCGGCCATGACCGATGCGCTCGATGCCAAGGCCGACGCGTTCGCCGTGCTCGCCGCCGCCGGCGCACCGATGCAGGCGTTGCAGATCGTGCCGGGTGGCGCGAGCTGGCTGCATCCCGGGCGTTCCGGCACCATCCAGATCGGCCCGCAGAACGTGCTTGGCTATTTCGGCGAGCTGCATCCGCGCACGCTGGAAGCGCTCGGCGCCGACGGCCCCTTGATGGCGTTCGAAGTCATCCTCGACCGCATTCCCGACGCCAAGAAGAAGCCGACCCGGGCCAAGCCGCTGCTCGAACTCTCCGCGTTCCAGCCGGTGTCGCGCGACTTTGCCTTCATCGTCGATCGCAGCGTGAAGGCCGGCGACATCGTGCGCGCGGCGCAGGGCGTGGACAAGAAGCTGATCACGGATGTGACCGTGTTCGACGTCTACGAAGGCAAGGGCATCGATCCCGACAAGAAGTCGATTGCCATCGCCGTCACGATCCAGCCGCGGGAAAAAACCCTGACCGACCAGGAGATCGACGCGGTGGCGGCGAAGATCGTGGCCGAGGTGACGAAGAAGACCGGCGGCGCCTTGCGAGCATGATGCCGCATGAACTCCGCGGCGCTCATTCCACCTGACGTCAGCCTCAACGCGGCGATCGCGATCTGCGCGGTCGCCTTCGTCTCGGGGACGGCGCGGGGATTTTCCGGATTCGGCTCGGCGCTGATCTTCATGCCGCTCGCGAGCTCGATCGCCGACCCACGGTTGGTCGCCGCACTGCTCCTGATCATCGACTTCGTCGCCGCCGCGCCGCTGCTGCCGGGTGCGTGGCAAAAGGCCGACCGCAAGGCGACCGCCATCATGGTAACGGGCGCGCTGATCGGCGTTCCCATCGGCACTTATTTCCTGAGCCGGCTCGAACCGGTGACGACGCGCTGGATCATTTCCGGCTTCGTCTTCGCACTGCTGCTGCTGTTGCTGTCGGGTTGGCGCTACCGCGGCAAGGACCACGCTGCGGTTTCGATCGGCATCGGCGGGCTGGCCGGTTTTTGCAGCGGGCTGGCCCAGACCGGCGGCCCGCCGATCGTCGGCTACTGGCTCGGCCGCCCCATCGCATCCGTCATCGCCCGCGCCAATATCGTGCTGTTCTTCGGCGCGTCGGATTTCTTTTCCGGCGTCAGCTACGCCACGGCCGGACTGATCACGATGGATGCTATTCTGTTCGCCGTGGTGGTCGGGCCCATCTACGGCATCGGCGTCTGGTTCGGTGCGTCACTGTTCGGCAAAGCCAGCGAAGCCGTATTCCGTTCGATCTGCTACGCGCTGATCGCGGCCGCAGTGATCTTCGGCCTGCCGGCGCTGGACGGCGTGCTGCGTTGACGCCAGCGTAGGATGGATGAGTTTCGCGTCGCTCTACCAATCCTACGATTCTGTCGCCATCACCAGATCGCAATACGCATACCCATCTCGTTCGACGCGCTCGCCTGTCGTGACCACCAGCCGCCGCGAGAACATCGGCCCCGCCACCACGCAGGTGTGAAACTCGCCGTTCTCGCCGCAAGCGTCGATGCCTTCGGGCAGATCAGCTAACAGCGTCGCATCGAATGCACGGCCTGCAAATTCCGCCGGCAGCTTCTTCAGATCGACGGTGGCGATATGCGCCTCCAGCCCGCTTGCGATCATCGCCTGCGCGAGTTCTGTCGTCGGCCGCGCCCACAGTGGAAACACCGGCGTGATGCCGGTGCCTGCCAATTTCTGTTCGCGATAGGCGCGGATGTCGGCCAGAAACAGATCGCCGAAGATGATGTGCGTGATCCCATCGGCAACGGCCCGCGCGACCGCCTCGCCCATCCGCGCCTCATAGATCTCGTTCGGACAGGGATAGGGAATCGGCACGATCCGCTGCGGCAGGCCGGCGGCCTCGCATTGCGCCTGCAATATCTCCTGCCGCACGCCGTGGATCGATACCCGGCCGAACGTCTCGGTCACCGTGGTCAGCGCGCCGACCACCTCGAACTCGCCCGCGCGCGCTACCTCTTGCAGCGCAAAGGCCGAATCCTTGCCGCTCGACCAGGAGATCAGTGCTTTCGGGCGTGCCATCAGTTGGTCGGGGACCGGCGCCGCCGCTGCTTCGACGGCCGCGCCGGCGGCTCCGGTTCCCTCAACGCGCCTATCCGCCGCAACGCCGCCTCCGCGGCGCGCTCGCCGCTTTCCCAAGCGCCGTCGATCGTTCCCCACAGCGTTTCATGGGTGGCCTCGCCGGCGAGATAGATGCAGCCGAACGGCTCGGCCAAAACCTTTCGCGAGGATTGCGCGCCGGGACCGGCCGCCGACATCGCGCCGAGCGCGAACGGCGCGGCGTTCCAGCGCGTCGCACTGGATTTCTTCACCGCGGCTGCCGCGTCGCTGCCGTACAGTTTCGTCAGCCATTCCACCGCGAACGCCACCATCGCCTTCTCGCCCTGCGCGGAAAGCTCGCGGCCGAACGAGCCGCCGACGTCGATCGTGCAGAGCGACGAGCCGCCGATATTGGCTGACATCAGCGCCGTCTTCATCGAATTGCTCTGCTCGATGACGACGTCGTCGCGCGGCAGCCCCAGCGGATTGCCCGACATCTGCAGCGCGATCCGGTCATAGCTGCCGAGGCTGAGCTTCGAGGCGGCGTCGAGCGCGCGCTTTGGGATGTCAGGCGCGAACTTGATGTTGCCGGCGGCCAGCACGCTGCTCGACACCGTAACCACGGCAGCCCGCGCGGCGATTCTGCCCGCTGACGTTTCCACGCTGACGTCGCGATTGCTCCAGACAATGCGATTGGCCGGCGTCGACAGTGACAACGGCAGCTGTTCGCCTAGCTTTGCGATCAGCGTGCCCAATCCCTGCCGACAGCCGATCGCAATATTGCGATCCTGCGCGCGGGACTTGTCGCCGACGGAGACATCTTTCAAATCCTTGCCCGAGAAACTGGCGCCCAGCACAAACTCCACCGTGTTGGCCCAGTCGCCGAGATCCTTCGGCAGCGCGGAGGCGCAGGAGACGTCGAACCGCCGCGCGGCGTCGTCGATGGCGCGGTTGGCGCGAACGAGCGCGGCGAGAAATTGCTCGGTCTCGCCGGCACGGGCGTTGCGGCGACCGATGCGGATTTTCTGGCCCGCGGGCGCCGTCGTAATCTCGAGGCCCACCGCGCGCGCTAGCTTGATCATCGGATTGGTCTCGGGATTGTGCATCCAGCGCGCGCCGCGATCGAACGGCACATCAAAGGACGAAGTGTCGGTCTGGCAGCGACCGCCGATCTGGCTTGCCGCCTCCACCACGATCACCTTGCGGTTCGCCGCCATGATCCGCCGCGCCGCAGCAATGCCGGCCGCACCGGCGCCGATCACGACGATGTCGGCCTCGCGCGGCAGGGGTGCCGCGCCCGCACGCCCCCCGGAAAAAACCGGAACCGCTGCCAGACCTGCGGACGCCGACAGGAAGGTGCGGCGGGTCATTGTCATGTCATGGTTTCCGGGGTCTGAAAGAAGCGAGAACAGCTAGCGAACTGTGCCGCATCTCACGTGACGCAGCAACACTCATGGTAAATCAATCATGATTGATCCGTCCTGCGCATGAACTAAATTGAAACGGCTTGCGACCATGATAAGGGAACAAAAAAGGCGGACGAAAATCCGCTCCGGGGGAGTTTTATGGGCGTAATGCTCGATACCATCGGCCAGTTGATCGCGGGCTACCTGCAGAAGGAAGTCCCGGGCTACGAGCCGTTTACTCCCAGCGATCCCGAGCATCTGCGCGGCGTCATCGAGCCCGGCGATGTGCTGCTGGTCGAAGGCAACAACCGCATCTCCGGCATCATCAAATACCTGACGCAATCCACCTGGTCGCATGGCGCGCTTTACGTCGGCCCGGTCGACGGCGCGACGGAACCCGACGGCGAGCCGCATGTGCTGATCGAGGCCAATATCGGCGAAGGCGTGACCTCGGCGCCGCTGTCGAAATATTTCCCTTATCACACCCGCATCTGCCGCCCGATCGGCCTGTCCTACGAGGACCGCACCACGGTGTGCCGCTACGCCATCAACCGGATCGGCTTCGGCTACGACACCAAGAACATCGTCGACCTGATGCGCTTTCTGATCCCGCTGCCGGTGCCGCAGCGCTGGCGGCGGCGGATGATCGCGTTCGGCTCCGGCGATCCCACAAAAATCATCTGCTCGGCGCTGATCGCCCAGGCGTTCGACGCCGTGCGCTACCCGATCCTGCCCAAGATCACCCGCGCCGCCTCGCGAAAGGCCCGGCGCGAGATCCTGCATATCCGCGATTCCTCGCTCTACATGCCGCGCGATTTCGACATCTCGCCCTATTTCGAAATCGTCAAACCCACCATCGTGCACGGCTTCGACTACACGGCCCTGCACTGGGCCGACAAGCAGAAGCCGCTCCTGGAGGTAGCCGGCGAATTCGGTGTGTTTCCAGAGGTCAAGTCGCCGCCGATTGTTCCTGAAGAGATTGACCAAGAAGCGCCGCTTCCAGCTGAAGAAGTGACCGTCGAAACGACGATGATCGAACGTGTCACGGTGTCGGAGCATTATCTCGCCGTCGAATATGTCCCGGTCCGCGCGCCCGAGCGCCGCATGAAGCCGCGCGAGTTGGTGGCGTTAGGACAAGACCGTAGATGGGGTAACGGGCCGGCCCGTTAGCCCATCTACGATCCCTACAATCAAAACCTCCCCGCCAGTGTCAGCCGCACCGCCAGCGGCTCCGCCGGATGCACATGGCGGTCCGCGACGCCGCCGATCGGCTCACCCGGCAACCGCGACAGGTAGTAATACTCAATCTGGTTGGTTTTCGCGTTGAAGAGGTTGAGCACGTCGAGCTGCAGCCGCAGGCCGTTGTCGAATTTGTAACCCGCCCGCGCATTGAAGATCAGCGACGACTGCGAACGAACACTGTCGTCCTCGATCAGCGGACGCGGCCCGAAATAGCGCCCGCGCAAGGCGCCGAACCAGCCGCTCTCACCCCCGAACGTCATGCTACCGGCGACTACCCACGCCGGCGCGCCCGGGATGAAATTGCCGGCGGCATCGAAATCGGTAAAGCGGGCGCGCGTATAGGCAACGTCGAGATCGAGCCGCATCCACGGCAGCATTTGGTATTGGTTGGTCCACTCGACGCCGACGCGCCGGCTGGGCCGGCTGGCCTCGGTCGTCCCGGCATCACCGACGAATAGCAACTCCGAATCGAAATCCAGCACGAACAACGCGAACGAACTGGTGAGACCTTCGAGCGCCTTGGTGCGGATTCCGAGCTCGGCGCCCTTCGAGCGAACCAATAGCGGCACGCGATCCTGCGGCGTCACCTTGTCGATCGGATCGACCGTGATCGTCGCGCCCCTGATGTCGTTGGAGTGCAGGCCGTAACCGGCATTGCCGTAGAACTCGGTCCTGGACCACGGCCCCAGGACGATGCCGGCCTTGGGGCTCGTCATCGACGCCCGTGCATTGCCGGAGTTCTCGGGTGTATCGCTGATGACGCGGCCGGCAAAATAGTCCTCGCGGATACCGACCGTGGTGCGCAGCCAGTCGGTCCAGCGCGCCGTCGTATCGGCCCACAGGCCGACATTACCTTCCCGCACGCCGTCTTCGCGCACGGTCGAGAGCGTCTCGCGCTGCAACGTCTTGAACAGACCGACGCGAATATCGTCGCCGCGCGTCTGCAAGCCGACGCGGGTCTGCGTTCCGATCCCACCAACGCGAACATCGAAGGCGTGGCTGGCATTCAAGCCATAGACCGTGCGCCGGTCCATCTGGCTGAACTGATCGCCATTGACGGGATCGTCGAGAAAATAGGTGAAATTGTTGTAGAGCCGCAGCGACGAGTTGATCGCATAGGCGTTGACCTTGCTCTGCCCGTACGCGCTCGATTGCGCCCAATTGCCCGACAGCGAATACCGGCTCGACGTGCCGCCATCGGCCGGGTCGAGCGAGCCGAGCCGGCCGATCAGTCCCTGGTCGATCGCGCGCTGCGCCACCTGATCGGTCGAATTCCAGCCATTGGAATAGGCCATCGCCGACAGCGTTAGTCCGTCAGTGGCGGTGCCCTGGCTGTAGCGCAGCACGCCGTTCAGCTTGCGCACATTGTCCGGCACGTCCCACGGACCGTCATACCCGACGCCCTCGAAGGCGGCGAGCAGCGTGCCAGCGCCGACCGCTGTCGATCCCGCAGCCAGCACGCGGCGATAGCCAAAGCTGCCGAACGTCAGCTCGGCGATGTTCTTCGGCAACTTGTTGACGTAGTCGATCGCGACCGATCCGGCGGAGCCGAAGTCGCCGACGTCGGCGAAGTACGGCCCCTTTCGGACATTTACCGACTGGATCAGCTCAGGGATCAGAAAATTGATGTCGGCATAGCCCTGCCCGTGGCCATGAGTTGGCATGTTGACCGGCATGCCGTCGACCTTGATGGAAAGATCGGTGCCGTGGTCAAGGTTGAAGCCGCGCAGGAAATACTGGTTGGCCTTACCTTCTCCCGAGTGCTGGGTAACGATCAGGCCGGGCACGACTTCCAGCGCCTCGCCGACGCGCGCGAACGGCACTGCGTTCACCTGCTTGCCCGTAAAGCTTATCGCGCTGGCGGCGGTGGGCTGCAGGGCGGCGGCGCCATCGGATGAAGTGCCGGGCGTGAACCCGCTCGCGCCCGCGACGACCGGCTGATTTGCGCGAACGGCGGTTCTGCTCCGCGCACCACGATGTTGCGCCGGTTTTGGCCGAGCTACCCGTTTGGGCTGCGTTGTGTTGGGAGCAGTGATGGTCACCGGCGGAAGCTGGTCAGGCTGAGATGCCGTCCGCTCCTGCCCCTCGGCGGGGAGCATCAGAACGGCAGAAGAAGCCGTAGCGGAAAATATCCGCAACAAGATCCTGCGCACTGCCATGCTCCCGCATGTTTACTGCTACAAGTCTGAGAGCGACTGCACCATACCCAACCCGGCATCTCACGCTAGCAGGGCCAGTATGATGATACAACAGAAGTGTCATACTGGGAACCCAACACGGAAATCAGGATGCAACGAATCACGATCACCATCGAAGACGAACTGCTCGCCGAAATTGACGCGGCGGCGGAAGCGCGCGGCTATCAGAATCGCTCCGAGATCATTCGCGATCTCTCCCGCGCCGGGCTGCAGCAGAGCGCCGAGGATGCTGCCCCATCAGGCCAATGCGTCGCCGCGCTGGTCTATGTCTACGATCATGCTGCCCGCGACCTGTCGAAGCGGCTGGTGCAGAATTTTCACGGCCACCACGATCTGTCGCTGGCGACGCTGCATGTCCATCTCGACGATGACAGTTGCATGGAGGTGACGGCGCTGAAAGGGTCGAGCAGCGAGGTCCGGCACCTTGCCGACCACATCATCGCCGAGCGCGGCGTGCGCTACGGCCGCGTGGTGATGATCCCGACGGCGGCCGACAAGAAGCCCAAGGCGCGCAAGCACGGCCATCGGCACGATTAGCGTAGAGGCAAGAACCCGCGTACGCGCTACCTGTCTGAGCGGCCGATCACCGCCATCAGCTCCGCGATCTTCTCGCGCTGATCGGCCTTGTTGCCGCTGGTGATCGCGTGTTCGACGCAATGCGACACGTGATCCCGCAGCACTTCCTCCTCCACGCGGCGCAGCGCGGCCCGCACCGCCGAGATCTGCGTGACGATGTCGATGCAGTAGCGATCCTCTTCGACCATCTTTGAGAGGCCGCGGACCTGGCCCTCGATCCGGCTGAGGCGTTTTTGACAGGATGCCTTGATGTCTTTTCGCATGAAGCCTATATACCCCCTCAGGGTATATGTTTCAAGTGCCGGAGAAGTCATGAACCACGCCGATAAGAGCGCTGATGAAAGCGGCGGCGCGTCAAAAGGCGCCTGCTGCGGCGGCCACACCGACAACAGCCATCACGATCATCACGCCCACACCGCTGCCACCGTGCGCGATCCCGTCTGCGGCATGACCGTGAACCCCGCGACCAGCAAACACCGCTTCGACTATCGCGGCGAAATCTTCCATTTCTGCTCGGCCGGCTGCCGGACAAAATTCGCGGCCGATCCCCTCTCCTATCTCGAGAAAGACAGCAGGCCGAAGGCCGCGGTGCCGGAAGGTGCGATCTACACCTGCCCGATGCATCCGGAGATCCGCCAGGTCGGTCCGGGAAGCTGCCCGATCTGCGGCATGGCGCTGGAGCCGGAGGTCGCGAGCCTCGATGCCCCGCCCAATCCCGAGCTTGCCGACATGACGCGGCGCTTATGGGTCGGCCTCGTGCTCGCGCTGCCGGCGGTCATCCTCGAAATGGGCGGACATCTCGTCGGCGGCCATGGCTGGGTCGACCAGACGCTGTCGAACTGGATCCAGTTCGCGTTTGCCACGCCCGTCGTGCTCTGGGCCGGCTGGCCGTTCTTCGTGCGCGGCTGGCAATCGGTCGTCACGCGCAATCTCAATATGTTCACGTTGATCGCCGTCGGTACCGGCGTGGCCTATGTCTACAGCGTCGTCGGCACCATCGCGCCTGCAATCTTTCCGGAGACCTTCCGCGGTCATGGAGGCGCAGTCGCCGTCTATTTCGAATCCGCGGCGGTCATCACCGTGCTGGTGCTGCTCGGTCAGGTACTCGAACTCCGCGCCCGCGAGGCGACGTCAGGCGCGATCAAGGCGCTGCTTCAGCTCGCGCCGAAGACAGCCCGCCGGATTGGCGACGATGGTACCGATCACGAGGTGGAAATCGATGTGCTGGCGGTTGGCGACAAATTGCGCGTCCGGCCAGGCGAAAAGGTGCCGGTCGACGGCGTCATTCTCGAAGGCCGCTCTTCGCTCGATGAATCGCTGGTGACGGGCGAATCCATGCCGGTCACCAAGGAGCCCGGCAGCAAGGTGATCGCGGGTACGCTCAACCAGTCCGGCGGATTCGTCATGCGCGCCGACAAGGTCGGGCGCGACACTCTGCTTTCGCAGATCGTCAAGATGGTGGCGGATGCGCAGCGCTCGCGCGCACCGATCCAGCGGCTCGCGGATCAAGTGGCCGGCTGGTTCGTGCCCACCGTGATGGCGGTGGCGCTGATCGCGTTCGGCGCCTGGGCCTGGTTCGGACCCGAGCCGCGCATGGCGTTCGGCCTGGTTGCCGCCGTCAGCGTGCTCATCATCGCCTGTCCCTGCGCGCTCGGCCTTGCGACACCGATGTCGATCATGGTCGGCGTCGGGCGCGGCGCGCAGGCCGGAGTGCTGATCAAGAACGCCGAAGCGCTTGAGCGCATGGAGAAGGTCGACACGCTGGTGGTCGACAAGACGGGAACTTTGACCGAGGGCAAGCCGAAGGTGGTCACCATCGTGCCGGCGGACGGATTTGAGGAAACCGACATTCTGCGGCTGGCTGCGACCGTCGAGCGGGCGAGCGAACACCCGCTGGCCGACGCCATTGTGCGAGCGGCCAAAGAGCGCGACCTCGATCCCGGCAAGGTAGAGGCGTTCGACTCGCCGACCGGCAAGGGCGCGACCGGCAAGGTCGATGGCAAGACGATCGTTCTCGGCAATGCGAACTTCCTGCAATCACTCGGCATCGAAGCCGGCTCGCTCAATGAACAGGGCGAACGTCTGCGCGGCGACGGCGCGACCGTGATCAACATCGCGATCGACGGCAGGCTGGCGGGCCTGTTCGCCATTGCCGACCCTGTGAAAGCGTCGACGCCGGACGCGCTCAAGGCGCTGGCGGCCGAAGGCATCAAGGTCATCATGCTTACCGGCGACAACCGGACCACGGCCAACGCCGTTGCACGGAGCCTCGGCATCGCCGATGTCGAGGCGGAGGTGCTGCCCGACCAGAAGAGCGCGGTCGTGGCCAGGTTGCAGAAGGCGGGAAAGATCGTCGCGATGGCCGGCGACGGCGTCAACGACGCGCCGGCGCTTGCGGCGGCCGAAGTCGGCATCGCCATGGGCACCGGCACCGATGTCGCGATGGAAAGCGCAGGAGTCACGCTGCTGAAGGGCGACCTCGGCGGCATCGTCCGCGCCCGGCGGCTTTCGCAGGCGACCATGAGCAACATCCGGCAGAACCTGTTCTTCGCCTTCATCTACAACGCCGCCGGCATCCCGATCGCCGCAGGGATTCTTTATCCCGCGTTCGGCCTGCTGCTGTCGCCGATCATCGCTGCGGCGGCGATGGCGCTGTCGTCCGTGAGCGTGGTCGGGAATGCGCTGCGACTAAAGGTGACGCGGCTGTAACAACTTGATGTGCGTCAACGCTGAAACCGAGCCCGGAGCGATATTTGCCTCCAAATGCTGACCTCTCAGCAACGGGAGATGACCATGACACGCTTGACGATGGCGACGGCTCTCACCGTCGTGGCACTGGCGGTTCCGGCCTGGGCGCAGGCCCCGGCCGAACATGACCAATCCCACCCCGGGAGCGCCGAAAAATCAGCTCCGGCAACTCCGGCGCCGGCACAGGGCCCATCCGCCGCACCGCAAGGCGGCATGGGCATGATGGGAGGCGGCATGGGCAACATGCCCATGATGAATGACATGAAGAACATGATGAGCAGCATGTCCGCGATGCATTCCATGGGAATGATGCAAATGATGGGCATGATGGACCACGGCATGAGCGGGATGGAAACCATCGATCGCGTCGACGGCCGTATCGCTTTCCTGCACGCCGAGCTGAAGATTACCGACGCCCAGGCTGATGCATGGAACGGCTTTGCCGATGCGTTGCGCACGAATGCCAAAAAGCTCGCGGAAGTGCGCGCATCGATGATGCCGAAGCCCGGTGATGGACAACCGGCTTCCACCTTGTCAGCCCGGCTGGAGCAGCAGGAGCAATGGCTGGCCGCGCGGCTCGATGGCACCAAAGCGATGAAATCCGCCTTCGTCAAACTAAACGAGGTCTTGTCGGACGATCAGAAGAAGGCGGCCAACGACCTCCTCGCCCCGCATATGGGGATGGGAACAATGGCGATGATGCCTGCGCAGAGGTCCCCCGAACAAAAGGAACAGGGACGCATGCCCGGCATGGGCATGGGCAGCATGGGTATGGGCAAAAAGTAGGCGCTGACGACTCTGGATCAGGCCGCCCTGGCCGCCGTTCCGCTCGGCAAGCCGGCGCGCGCCAGCCCGCCGTACAGTGCCTCGCCGGGCATTTCGGATTTCAGGATCGAACGCACCGCGATCAGCCTTTCGATATCGATGCCGGTGGCAAATCCCTTGCTCTCGCACAGGAACGCCAGATCCTCGAACACGACGTTGCCGGTTGCGCCCGGCGCGAACGGGCAGCCGCCGAGGCCGCCCAACGATCCATCCAGCACGCGTGCGCCGGCATCGAGCGCGGCGGAGGCGTTGGCGATCCCCATGCCGCGCGTATCGTGCAGATGGATGCAGATCGGCTTTGCGCCCGCGATCTTCACCGCAGCCGCAGTCAACTCGCCGACCTGCTTCGGTCCGGCATAACCAACGGTGTCGGCAATCGCGACCATGTCGACGCCGGCCTCGAACAGTTTTTCCGTCAGCCGCAGCACTTCTTTGGGATCAACGCGACCCACGATCGAGCAGCCCAGCGCCATCGAGATCGCCGAATTCACCACCGGCTTGTGCGCGCTGGCGTCACGCAACTCGCACAGCCGCCTGACGTTTGCAATCGCCGACTCGCGCGAGCGGTTGGCGTTGGCCTGGCTGTGCTCTTCAGTCGCCGAGACCACCGTCGCGACTTCGGCGACGCCGGAGGCCAGCGCCTCGTTGACCCCGCGCTCGTTCAGCGTCAGCGCGATGCCGTAGGCGCCGGGCAGCGAGGCCACGGTCCCGATGATGTCGCGCACATCGGCGAATTGCGGAAAGGTCTTTGCCGGCAGGAACGAGCCGACCTCGAAGTGCCGCACGCCCGCGGCATATTCGTCGCGCATCCAGCGCTGCTTCGCCGATGTCGACGGAAATGTCTTCACGAGCTGCAGGCCGTCGCGCAGGCCTACCTCGCGCAGGATGATCTTGTTGTCGGGATAGAGTTCCTGGACACGGGTCATGGCAGCCTCATGCGGCGTTGTTTTTTGAAGGTGTGTTTTGCTTGTCGAGTTCAGCGCGTACAGCCTCGGTGTCGGCGCCCAGCACCGGCACCCTCAACCCTTCGCCGATATTGCCGCCATTCCACTCCACCGGCAACGCCGGAACGCGGAACGGCGCGCCGTCGGCGTTGAAATTCTGCACCAGGCCGCCGGCGCGCAGCACATGCGGGTCTTGCAGCAGATCCTCGGGGCGGTTGATCGGTGAATAGGCGATGTTCAGCGCATCGAGCCTTGCGGACAGATCGGCGATCTTCCAGCCCTTGATCACCTCGGCAACGCGCGGAATGATTCTCCCGCGCGCCAGAATGCGGTCCGTGGTGTTGCGCAGGCTCGGGTCGTCAGCAAATTCCCGCAGCCCGAACTCGCGGCAAAAGCTCCACCAGTGCCCCTCGGTGACGACGCCGATGAAGATGCGCTCGCCGTCGGCCGTGTCGAAGATGTCGTAGATCGGCCAGGCATGCTCGCGTTCGGGCATCGAGCGCGGCTTTCTGCCGGTCATCTCGTACTCGACCATGTGCTGGGCGACCAAAAACAGGCAGTTCTCGAACAGGCCGATGCGGATATCGGCGCCCTCCTTCTTGCCACCGCGCTTCTCGTAGAGCGCAGCGAGGATCGCAATCGCGCCGAACATGCCGCCCATGATATCGTTGGCGGAGGAGCCGACGCGTTGCGGCTTCTCGCGTGTCCCGGTCATGGCGGCGAGCCCGGACATCATCTGCACGACCTCGTCGAGCGCGGGTCGATGCTCGTAAGGACCGGAGAGAAAGCCCTTGTGGCCGGCGACGATCAGGTGCGGATACTTGCGCCGCAGTTCCTCGGGGCCTAGCCCCTGCTTGTCGAGCTGGCCGTCGCGGAAATTTTCCACGAACACGTCGGCGCTTTCGAGCAGAAGGTGCATGGTGGCGCGATCTTCGGCCTTGGCAAAATCGAGCACGACGCTGCGTTTGCCGCGGTTGAACAGCGGAAAGAACGAGATTCCCATGCCGCCGAGCGAGCGGGTCTTGTCGCCGACGGGCGGCTCGACCTTGATGACCTCGGCGCCCAGCTGCGCAAGGATCATGCCGCAGGTCGGACCCATCACCATGTGGGTCATCTCGACGACCCTCACGCCCTCAAGCGGCAATCCCGTTCCGTTCATCGCGCGTCTCCGTAGCCGTCTTTTGACCTTCAACCTAGGCCTTCGGCGGCCCTTGGGAAGGCACAATCCGTCAGACGCTGCATTCGCTGCCGCATAACGCCGCCGCCCCACGACCCAGCTGAACCGCCACTTGCCGAACGGCTCATGTATATCTACCTCTCGCGAGGGTTTTCACGAGAGGTTGAACCGCCATGCTGGACGCCGCCGTCAAGGCGATTTCGCAGATCCTGTCACCGCCGATGCGCTCCATCCTGTGGCGCTCGATCGGGCTGGCGTTGGTCGTGATTACGGTGCTGGCGATCGGCCTGCAGCGGCTGTTGAGCTGGTTTGCCGTGTCAGGCGAAGTCTGGGCCGAGGCGATGCTGGGGCCGGGCTTCCACACGACGCTCAACGTCCTTGCCTGGATCCTCTCGATCGCGGCCGGGCTCGGCGTCGTCCTCGGCGGCATTTTCCTGATGCCGGCGGTCACCTCGCTGATCGCGAGCGTGTTCGTCGACGACGTCGCAGAGCATGTCGAACGCGAGCACTATCCGGCGGAGCGCCCCGGCGACGCGCTGCCGCTTGGCGTCGCGATCCCCGAGGGCATCAAGACGGCGTTGCTGACCATTTTGGTCTATTTGATCGCGCTGCCCTTCGTGCTGTTCGCCGGCGCGGGCTTCCTCATCTTTTTCATCGCCACGGCCTGGCTGCTCGGCCGCGAATACTTTGAACTCGCGGCGATGCGCTTCCGCTCGCCGGCGGAGGCCAAGGCGATGCGCAAGGACAATGCCGCCACCGTGTTCACAGCGGGCCTGTTCATCGCGGCCTTCGTCTCGATCCCGATCGTCAACCTGGCAACGCCCTTGTTCGGCATGGCGTTCATGGTCCACATGCACAAGCGGCTGTCAGGCCCGCGGCCGGAGCTGATCGAGCCGGCGCGGCGGACCGGCGTTCCCACCGTCTAACCGCGTTTTGTATCCGGCCGATCGCGCGCAAACGGCACCAGCAGCACGCCGGCAATCGCCACGCAGGCGAGCATCGCCCAGGCCTCGTTGACACAGAGCGCCAGCGACGCCTTCTCGACCATCGGCCGTACGAACGCCACGGCGGCTGCGTCCGGCGGACCCGGAGGCCGGTTGGCGAGCAGCGTCGGATCGAGGCCGATGGCCTTCGCCGCGCTGACATCTCCCGCCAGCAAGCGGACGCGAAAATCCTCGGCATAGATTGCGCTGCGGCCATACAGGATGGTGTCGATCAGCGCGATGCCGATGGCGCCGCCGAGATTCCGCATCAGGTTGAACAGCCCGCTGGCGTCGGCGACTTCAATTTCGGGCAGCGCGCCCAGGGCGATGCGCGTCGGCGGCAACAGGCAAAACATGATTGCGACGCCGCGGACGATTTGCGGCCAGAACATCTCGTCGAAATCGGCCGTGCGCGGCTGAATGGCACTCAAGCCGAGCCCAAGCGCGAACAGCGCAAAGCCGGCACCGGTAAGCGCGCGCGCCCCGATCCGGTTTTCCAGGACCGCGGCGATGGGAGCGGCGATGAGCTGCGCGACCCCGGTCACCAGCATGATGGTGCCGATCTCAAAGGCATCGTGACGACGCACGAAGGCGAGAAAGACCGGCATCAGATAGACCGAGCCGAACAGACCGACGCCAAGGCAAAAGCTCAAGGCGCAGCCGACCGCAAACGAACGCCGCCGCAGCGTAACCAGCCGCACCACCGGATGCCCCGCGCCCAGACTGCGGTGGACAAAAATGCCGAGGCCGGCCACGCTTCCCGCCAGCAAGACGATGCAGGCGGGTGACAACCAGCCGTGATCGGGTGCTTGCTTCAACCCGATCTCAAGGCTCGCAAGGGCCGCGGCCAACAGCACCAGAGAGCCGCTGTCCAGTTTCGCAAGCTCGGCGAAATCGGTGTTTTGGCGCGGTAGCAGGAACGGCGTCACCGAGGTCACGATCAGCCCGGGAATGACGTTGATCAGGAACAGCCACGGCCACGACCAGGTCTCCGTGATCCAGCCGCCGACCACCGGACCGACCGTGGGCGCCAGCACCGCAACGACCCCGCCGATCGTGGTGGCGACGGCGTGAAGCCTGGGCGGAAACAGCATGAATACCGCGGTGAAGACCGCGGGGATCAGCACGCCGCCGGCAAATCCCTGCACCACGCGGAATACAAGCAGCACGGCGAAGCTGCCGCTGGTGGCGCAGCCGATCGATGCAAGGGTAAAGAGCGCCACCGCAGCAGTGACCAGCCACCGCAAGGTCAGGACGCGCGTGAACAGGCCGGTAAGGGGTATAGCGACCACCTCCGCGATCAGATAGGCGGTCTGGACCCAGCTCATTGCATCCTGGGAAATCGCAAGTGCCTGCTGGATCGCCGGCAACGACGTTGCCACCACCTGGATGTCGAGGATTGCCATGAACATGCCAAGGCACATCAGGAGGAAGCCGGCCCAGGTTCCGATCGAAGGCATGACGACCGGGGCGCCAGAAGGGGGCTCCTGCCGGTTGCTCATTGAGCCGGGCTTGCACGCCCGCCGGTCGCGGATAGCGCGTGGGCTTCGATACGAATCCGGATTGCGAGCACCGCGGCGTTGAGCCCGGTAAAAATCAGCGCCAGCAGGGGCAGATGCAGGGCGAGCGGCAGCAGCGCGATCTCTCCGACGACAACCACATAGTTGGGATGCGCGAGATATTTGTAAGGCCCCGACGCAACCAGCGGCTCACCCGGCAGCACGATGATGCGCGTGGTCCATCGCGCCCCCAGCGTGGCAAGGATCCACAGCCGCAAGCCTTGCAGCACGATGAAGCCAGCAAGTGCCGGGAGAATAACGTCCTGATCGCGGCCCCAGACCCACATGGCGATCAGCCACGCCGCATGAACCGACACGACCAGCGGATAGTGACTGGCGCCGACCTCGATCGCACCGCGCGCCAGCAGCCGACGTGTGTTGCAGCGGGACAGAACAAGCTCACCCAGTCGCTGCAGCGTGACCAGCAGGAGGATGGTTGACGCCAGGCTCACGCGGCGTGCCGCAACGCAACGCAGCTTGCGGTGAAGCCGGGGCCGAGCGCGGTCAGCAGCGACCGCGCCGGCAGACCCCGCACGATGGCGCGCTCCAGCACGAACAATACGGTCGGCGCCGACATGTTGCCATAGTCGGCAATGACCTCGCGCTCGTGATCGAGTGTCCCTTGATCCAGCGATAGTGCGCGCTCGAGTGCGGCAATCACCTTCGTCCCGCCGGGATGACAGATGAAGCGATCGACGTCTCCGGCCGAAAGCCTCATCCGGGCGAGAATTTCGCTTACCGCTGGACCGAGATGCTCGGCAACGAAATCGGGAATCGTCCGCTGAAAGATGACGCCGAATCCCTCGGGATCGACGCTCCAACCCATGATATCGAGCGTGTCGGGCCACAGTTTTTCGCCCGTCGCCTCGATCCGGGTCGCGCCGCCATCGCCCGCGCGCAGAATGATGGCCGCCGCACCGTCGCCGAACAGGCTGGCGGCGACGATATTGGCCTTGGTCAATTCATCGTGGCGCACCGCAAGCGTGCAGAGTTCGAGCGCGACCAGGAGCACGTTGGTACCGGGCCGCGCCTGTGCAAGGCGCGCCGCGATCGACAGCCCCGACACGCCGCCCGCGCACCCCAGCCCGAAAACCGGCACGCGCGACACGTCGCTACGCAAGCCGAGTTTGCCGGCAACGCGCGCCTCCAGCGTCGGCGTCGCGATGCCGGTCGAACATACCGTGACGACGGTGTCGATATCGCCGGCCGCAAGATCGGCACGCGCGATGGCTTTGCGCGCGACGTCGACGAACAGGGATTCCGCGCCTTCCAGGAAAGCCTGTGTCCGCTCCGGCCAGCCACGCCGTTCGAGATACCATTCGATGGGCTTGACGCCATAGCGATGGTGGATGCCGGTATTGGCAAACAGGCTCGAAAGCGTCTCGAACTGCGGATAACGATCGGCGAGGAGATCGTGCGCGGCCTGGAGGATTTGCTTCTGATGGAATTGATGCGGCGGAATCGAGGTCGCCAGCGAAACCAGCGCGGCCGTGTGGTTCATGTCGCTGTCCCCGCCTTCGGTGCTCCAACATATGAGACCGCGCGATCATGCGAATATTTCGTCGGCTGCCGTTATCGAACGGCTTTCGGCATTCACTATGATTTGAATGCAGCCCTTTGATGTCGCAATCGTGTTTGACCGCGGGCCTGTTCATCGCAGCCTTCGTGTCGATCCCGATCATCATCAACCCGGCGCCCGTTACGGCACGGTCACCCCGCACTTCCGCAGCACATTTTTCGCGAAACCGAACGGTGCCGGCGTGAAGGGTCCCGGCGGCGCGCGGGTGATCAGGGCGACGACGAACAGTGCCGCCAGCGCCAGCCAGAAGCACAGCCAAAATCCGTCGATATAGGCGAGCACGTTGGCTTCGCGCTGGACGCGCGCCGACAACGTGCCCAGCGCCCGCGCCGGGGCGGCGCCAGCGCCATGGCTGGCAAAATAATCCCCGAGCTGCTTGAGCAGGCGCGTCACGTCGAAGGTGCCGTTTTGGATGTGCAGTCCGAGATAGTTGGAATGGATCTGCTCGCGCACGCGCAGCCAGGTGCCCATCAGTGCCACGCCGATCTCGGCGCCGCCGAGCCGCATGATCTGGATATAGGCGGCGAATGACGTTGCGCGGGTCGGATCGGAATTGGACAGCGCGAGGATGATGATCGGCAACAGCGTCAGCGCCTGCCCGATCGACTGCAGGATCACGATGCCGACGAAATCGCCGCGCGCCCAGTCATGGGTCAGTTGCGTCCCCCACAGATTGGCGGCAGCGAACGCCGAAAAACCGAGGACCACCACGGCGCGGGCATCGAAATGCCGAAGCAGGAAAATCGAGAATGGCACCAGCACCACCATGGGCAACGCGCCAAAGGTGAAGAGCAGGACGCCGCTTTGTTCGGGCCGCATCAGGTCCACGACGCCGAGGAAATTCGGTACCAGCGACGAGTTGGAGAGGCTGGTCAGGGTGTACAGCAGGATGACGACCAGCGAGAGCCCGACATTGCGCGAGAACAGCACGTTGACATGCGCCCAGGGCTGGCGAACCAGCATCTCGTTGATCAGAAAGGCGACGAACAGCGCAGCCCCGGCGAGCAGCAGCGCCATCACCGTGCCCGATTCCAGCCAGTCCAGACGATTGCCCTGGTCGAGACCGGCATAGATCATCGAGACGGAGACGCCGAGCAGCAGCATCCCGCCCCAGTCGGCGTGCCTCAGCAGGTCGCGATTGATTGGTTCGCGGGGTGTGCCGAGATAGATCATCAGGCCCATCAGCGGCGCGATCACCACGCCCTGCCAATACAGCCACTGCCAGCCCAGATGATCGACATAGAAGCCGACCAGCGAGGTGGAGGTGTCGAGCGCGAACCCGACCCTGATCGAATAGATCGAGATCGCCGGCAGCCACCATTTGATCGGCAAATTGCGCAGGATGATCATCAGTGTCGCCGGCACGAAGGTGCCGAGCAGCATGCCGTGCACGATGCTGAGCGCGATCAGCGTGGGGTAATCGTGCACGAACGGGATCGTCAGCGAAATCAGGGCATAGACCAGGCTCGGAATGCCGAGCACGCGGCGCATCCCGAATACGGTCGCAAGCCACGCCACCGCCGGTGCGATCAGGATCTGCGAACCGATGCCCGCGGTAGAGAGCCAGGCGCCCTCGTCGAAGCCGAGCGAGAAAGCGCCGCGCAGGTCAGGCAGGCCTACCGACGTGAGCCGGCTGTCGAAGTTCGCAAGAAACGCGCCAAGCAGCACCGCGCCGACCGCAAACAACGGCCGCGGCGCGATCCCGCCGCGCGAAACCGGTCCGCGGTCGAGGTCATTTTCCGCCATCCGTGCCCGCCTGGCCGGTATTGATATGGGTGACGACGGACATCCCGGGCAGCAGGCGCTCCAGCAGCGGCTGGTCCTTGTCGAGCTGGATCCGGACCGGGACGCGCTGAACCACTTTGGTGAAATTGCCGGTGGCATTGTCCGGCGGCAGCAATGCGAATTGCGAACCGCTCGCCGGCGCAATCCGCTCAACGCGGCCCAGTAGTTTTTCGTTCGGGAAACTGTCGACGGTAATCTCGACGGGCTGACCGGGCTTGACCCGGGTCAACTGCGTCTCCTTGTAGTTGGCGATCACATAGACGTTCGGTAGCGGCACGACGTTGATGAGGTTGGTGCCGATATTGACGTAATCGCCCACCTGCACCTGCCGCTCGCCAGTGACGCCGTCGAACGGCGCCACGATTTTGGTGTAGCCGAGCTTGAGTTTGGCCGCGGCCAACGTCGCCTTGGCGCCCTCGAGGTCTGCCGCACGCTGCTTCTTGGTGCCCGACAGCACTTCGAGCTGATGACGTTGCGCGGCGATGACGGCGCGGCTCGCCCGCACGTCGGCCTGCGCCTTGGCAAACGCCGCGGTCGCCTGTTCGAGCTTTTGGCGCGTTCCGGACTCGGTGTGCGACAGCGACTCCTGGCGCTCCTGTTCCTGGCGCGCCTCGACCTCCTGAGCCGTCGCGGATACGAGCTGGGCTTCGGCCTGCGCGATCGTCGCGTATTGCAGTTCGACCTGGTTGCTCAGATTGTCGAGGGCTGCCTGCGCGGCGGCGACGCTGGCCTCGGCCTGCGCGACCTGAGCCGCGTAGTCGGCAGGGTCGATCTGCACCAGCAAATCGCCAGCCTTGACGCGCTGGAAATCCTGCACTGCGACGGTTATCACCTCGCCGGCAACCCGGCTGCTCAGCCGCGTGAGCTCGGCGCGAACATAGGCGTCGTTGGTTGTCTGGATCGTGGCGCTGCCAACCCAGGCATTCCAGCGCAGCGTCGCCAGCGCGATAAAGGCGAACGCCGTCAGCACGGCGAACAATGGAATCGTGAAACGGCCCCAGAAGCCGCTTGCCGCCGGCGACGGCTTCGGAGCTGGCGCGAGCGGCGGCGATGCGGCCTGACTTGCGGGTGGCGGACTCGCTTGATCCTGCTGACTCACGACGATGCCCTCAGTCACGTTCCGGAGAGCCGAACAAGACCCTCAGGACATGACAACGATCATGCCTCAGACCGTCTTTTCCGGCCACCGGCAAAGATCGTTGATCAGGCATACCTCGCAGCGCGGCTTGCGTGCCAGGCACGTGTAGCGCCCATGAAGGATAAGCCAGTGATGTGCATGCAGCATGAATTCAGACGGGATCACCTTCTCGAGCCCCAGTTCGACCTCGAGCGGCGTGTTGCCGGGCGCCAGCCCCGTGCGGTTGCCGACGCGGAACACATGGGTGTCCACCGCCATGGTGTGCTCGCCATAGGCCATGTTGAGCACGACATTGGCGGTCTTGCGCCCTGCGCCGGGCAGCGACTCGATCTCGGCCCGGGTGCGCGGCACCTCACCACCGAATTCCGCGATCAGTTTTTCCGACAGCGCGATGACGTTTTTCGCCTTGTTGCGATAGAGGCCGATGGTCTTGATGTATTCGCGCACTTTCTCTTCGCCGAGCTCGAGCATCTTCTCGGGCGTATCGGCGACCGCGAACAGCGCGCGCGTCGCCTTGTTGACGCCGGCATCCGTTGCCTGCGCCGACAGCACCACGGCGACCAGCAGCGTGTAGGGATTGAGGTGTTCGAGTTCGCCCTTCGGCTCCGGATTGGCTTTGCGAAAGCGGCTGAAGGCCTCGTGGACCTCGGCCGCAGTCCAGGGTTTTTGCTTTGAAGGCTTTTGCTTTGGAGGCTTTGGCTTCAGCGATGTTGGCTTGGCTGATTTCTTCGCCACGCCCTTTGGCGTCACCCCGGCGGCCTTCTTTGCCACTTTCTTCGGCACCGATGGAACGCTGGATTTTTTGGCGCTGTTTGAGCGGATGATTTTGGCCATGATCGGGATATACTGACACGCGATGACCGCAGGCAACGACTTTGATCCCCCGCTTGACCAGCCGACGCTGTTTTCGGCGCGGGTGACGCCGCATCGCTCGCTCAACCGCACCGGCTTTTTGGTGCTGATGACCGTCATCGGCGCGGTGAGCTTTGTCGCCGGCGTCGCCTTCTGGATGATGGGCGCCTGGCCGGTTCTGGGATTTTTCGGCCTCGACGCGCTGGTGATCTACTGGGCGTTTAGGATCAATTTTCGCAGCGCTGACGCGACCGAGGATATCATGATGACCCCATCGGAATTGCGCGTGCGGCGGGTCAGCCATCGGGGCCGTCTGATCGAATGGTCGTTCAATCCGCTCTGGGTGCAGCTCGAACAGACCGGCGACCCCGAATTCGGCATCGAGCACCTCTATCTGGTCTCCCGCGGCCGCCGGGTCGTGATCGGCCATTTTCTGGGGCCGGACGAAAAGGCAAGCTTTGCCAAAGCTTTACTGGCTGCTCTGCAGACCGCCAAGCGCGGCATCACCTACAACCCAGTCGCTTGAAGGTTGTCAGAAATCGGGTGGTTTGGACGCCGCATGAGCCCTAAATCAGACCCCATGATGATATCAGCCATACATGACGAGCGCCTGGCCAAGCCGGGCCACCAGAGCGCCGCGCTGCGCGATTACGACTCCGTGCGCCGCGCCATCGCCTTCATCTCCGAGCACTGGCGCGCGCAGCCGACCATCGAGGCGATGGCGGACGCCGCCGCCGTGACGCCGGATGAGCTGCACCATCTGTTTCGCCGTTGGGCCGGGCTGACACCAAAGGCTTTTATGCAGGCGCTCACCCTGGATCATGCCAAGGGCTTGCTGCGCGATTCCGCCAGCGTGCTCGATGCCGCGCTCGAACTCCGGGCTTTCAGGCCCGGGCCGGCTGCACGACCTGTTCGTCACCCATGAAGCGATGTCGCCCGGCGAATGGAAGAACGGCGGCGCCGGCATGACGCTGCGCTATGGCTTCCATGCCTCCCCATTCGGCACGGCGATCGTAATCGCCAGCGGCCGCGGGCTGGCGGGACTTGCCTTCGCCGATCCCGGCGAGGAGCCGACGGCGTTTGCCGACATGAAGCGGCGCTGGCCGAACGCGACCTATGTCGAAGACCACGACGGAACGGTCGACCTCGCGCAACGCGTCTTCGATACGCGGCTGTGGCGGTCCGACCAGCCGCTCCGCGTGGTCCTGATCGGCACCGATTTCGAGGTGCGGGTGTGGGAGACGCTGCTGAAAATCCCGATGGGCCGCGCGGTCTGCTATTCCGACATCGCCAACAAGATCAAAAACCCGAAGGCGTCACGCGCCGTCGGTGCCGCAGTCGGCCGCAATCCGGTGTCGTTCGTCGTGCCCTGCCACCGCGCGCTCGGCAAGGGCGGCGCGCTGACCGGCTATCACTGGGGCATCACGCGCAAGCAGGCGATGCTCGGCTGGGAAGCGGGACAGATCGGGCTGCATTAGATTTCGTAGGATGGGTAGAATGCAGCGAAACCCATCACTCCTTGCGCAGAACCCGTGATGGGTATCGCTTCCGCTCCACCCATCCCACGAATCCTGCGCGCTCGAACTCACGCCGCCAGATCGACCTTCGTTGCGACCGTCGAATCCGCATTCAACCGGTAGATCACCGGCACGCCGGTTGCGAGTTCGCGTTTCAAGATCTGCTCGGGCGTCAGCTTCTCCAGCACCATGATCAGCGCGCGCAGCGAATTGCCGTGGGCGGCGACCAGCGTGCGCTGGCCGCGCAGCACGCCGGGCAGAATCTCCTGCACATAATACGGCAGCGCGCGCGCCAGCGTATCCTTCAGGCTTTCGCCGCCGGGCGGCGGCACGTCGTAGGAGCGGCGCCAGACCAGCACCTGGTCCTCGCCCCATTTCTTGCGGGCATCATCCTTGTTGAGCCCGGAGAGATCGCCGTAATCGCGTTCGTTGAGCGCGAGATTCTTCGTCGTCGGCAATCCGGTCTGCCCGATCTCGGCGAGCATCAGATCGAGCGTATGCTGGGCGCGCAGCAGCACCGAGGTGAAGGCGACGTCGAACGTCAGCCCCTGTGCCTTCAGTTTGCGGCCGGCCTCCTTGGCCTCGGTAACGCCCTGTTCGGTGAGATCAGGGTCCTTCCAGCCGGTGAACAGGTTCTTCAAATTCCATTCGCTCTGCCCGTGACGCACGAGCACAAGAAGACGTTCGCTCATTCCTGTATTTCCGTTGTTCGTTTTTTAGAAGTCGGCAAGCCCGAGCACGTCGGTCATCGTATAGAAGCCCGGCTTCCTGCCGTGTGCCCACAGCGCGGCTTTCACCGCACCTTGCGCGAACATGGTCCGGTCTTCCGCGCGGTGGGTAAGTTCGATGCGCTCCATGGCGCCGGCGAAGATCACGCTGTGATCGCCGGTGACGGTGCCGCCGCGCAAGCTCGCAAAGCCGATGTCGCCCGGCCGGCGTGCGCCGGTATGCCCATCGCGGCCGCGCGCCGAATGGGTGTGCAGGTCGACGCCACGGCCGGCGGCAGCGGCTTCGCCGAGCAGGAAGGCGGTGCCCGACGGCGCGTCGATCTTGGCCTTGTGGTGCATCTCGACAATCTCGATGTCGAAGCTTTCGTCCAGCGACTGCGCGACCCGCTTGACCAGCGCGGCAAGCAGATTGACGCCGAGGCTCATATTGCCTGATTGCACCACCACCGCACGGGAGGTGACGCTCTTGATCACGGCCATGTCCGATACCGACAGGCCGGTGGTTCCGACGATGTGCACGAGGCCGCGCTGGGCGGCGATCGCGACATTGGCGATGGTCGCGGCTGGCACGGTGAAATCGAGAATGCCGTCGGCATTGGCCGACAGCGTCCACAGATCGGCCGAAAGTTTGACGCCATTCTCCGGGAGGCCGGCGAGCACGCCGGCATCCTTACCCAAAAGTTCCGATCCGGGCGCTTCCAGCGCGCCGGCCAGCACCGCGCCCGGCGTTTCCGAAATGACGCGCACCAGCGCGCGGCCCATCCGGCCGCCGGCCCCCGCAACGATCAACCGCATATCGGCCATGGCTTAACCTCTGAACGGGGTATAGCCGGACCGGGCTGCTACGGCAACTTCCCGTCATTGCGAGGAGCGCCAGCGACGAGGCAATCCAGCGGCCCCGAGGCGAGGCAATAGATTGCTTCGTCGCTTTGCTCCTCGCAATGACGGCGTTGAACAGCGCGCCTTGAAACTCCGCGCCCCTCAGGGCTGCGGGCCGTCAAAGCCTTCGATGATGATGAGGTCAGCGTTCGAATGCGGCAGCCGCACCTTGATATTGGCCTGGTATTCCGGCGAATGGTAGCAGGCCAGCGCGGTCTCATAGTCAGGAAATTCGATCACCACATTGCGCGAGCGGCTCTGGCCTTCGATGGCAGTGAATTTGCCGGCGCGCACAACGAAGCGCCCGCCGAATTTCTTGAAGATGGCTGGATTGGCCGCCGCATAGGCCTTGTAGCCGTCGTCATTGTGCACGTCGACGCGCGCGATCCAGTATCCCTTCGCCATCTCACTCTCCCGTTTTTTGTTTCACCGGTTTGACTATGCCAACGCCTGCTTGATTTCCGCCTGGATGGCATCCGCCGCCGCCTTCGGGTCGGCGGCCTCCGTGATCGGCCGCCCGACCACAAGATAGTCCGCGCCGGCGGCGATGGCACGTGCCGGCGTCATGATGCGTTTCTGGTCGCCGATCGCGGCTCCCGCCGGGCGGATACCTGGCGTCACCAGGTTCATCTGGTGACCGACGATCTTGCGCAGCGACGCCGCTTCCTGCGGCGAGCTGACCAGCCCGTCGACGCCGAGCACCTGCGCCTGCTGTGCACGCGCCTCGACCATATCCGAGACGTTGAGGCGATAGCCGGCGGCATGGAGGTCGCCGTCGTCATAGGAGGTCAGCACGGTGACGGCGAGAATTTTCAAGCTGGAGCCCGCGCGCGCCTCGACCGCGGCCTTCATGGTCTGCGGGTAGGCATGCACGGTGAGGAAGGTTGCGTCCAGTTTGGCAACGCTCTCGACGCCGCGCGCCACCGTGTTGCCGATGTCGTGCAGCTTGAGATCGAGAAAGACTTTCTTGCCGGACTTCGCCAATTGCTGCGCCAGCGGCAATCCGCCGGCATAGGCGAGCTGATAGCCGATCTTGTAGAAGCTCACGCTGTCGCCGAGCCGCGCAATCATCGCTTCCGCCTCAGTCACACCGGGTAGATCGAGCGGCACGATCAAGCGGTCTTTCGGAGCGATAACGGCTGGCTGCATGTCACCTCACATCATGCGTTGGGAAACGTCGATCAACTGCCGCACCAGCGCTTTCAGCGCATCGCTGTCGGCGGCATTCTTCAAGCGGTCCATCTCGTCATAGGCATCGTCGGCAAACGGCAGCGCGAGCTGGTTCGGTATCACCGTCGCATGACAGGCCGACAGGATCAGCCGCAGTGCGGCCAGCGCGCGGGAGCCGCCGAGCCGCCCGCCAGAGGCGGAGGCGATGGCAAACACCCGCTCGCGAAACACCTGGCCACGGGTCTCGTGCACGTCCTGCACCCGGCTCACCCAGTCGATGGTGTTTTTCACCAGCGCCGGCACCGAGGAATTGTACTCCGGCGTCACGATCAGCACGCCGTGATGGGCCGCCATCATCCGCTTCAGATTGACCGCGTGCTTCGGCACGCCCGACTTCGCCTGCAGGTCGCCGTCGTAGATCGGCAGCGGAAAGTCTGACAGCGAGATCCGGGTGATTTCGGCACCTTGCTGCGCCAGCGCATGCGCGGCAACGGCGGCCAGCTTCGCGTTGAGCGAACCTGATCGTAGCGATCCCGGGATCACGAGGATTTTGAGTGCAGACATCTTTGAATTCGTATTCGGGGCAAACCTGCCAACGCGAATACGTAGCAGGTATCAGCCCTTGCGATACACCCAGACCCGCGCGGGCGGAAGGTTCATCCAGATCCGCTCGGAGGCTTCTGTGGACACGCCCGGCAGCGATTTCGGGATCGGCGGCGCGACCGAATAGGTGAACTGCACGAAGGGAGCGCCGGGCGCGAGCGCCATGAAGGCGTCGCGGATCAGTTTCAGGCGCGTCAGCATCGGTTTGGTCACCAGCGGCAGGCCGGAAACCACGGCGGAGGCCGGCGCATCCAGCACCTCGTCAAGCGACGCACGCAGCGCATAGGCGTCGCCCTGCACCACCTTGGCCTGCGGATAGCGGTCGCGCAGCAGCGCGCAGAAGCCCGGATTGTATTCGACCAGCACCAGCCGCTTCTGGTCGACGCCATGTTCGATCAGCGCATTGGTGATCGCACCGGTACCGGGGCCGAGTTCGATCACCGGTCCTTTGGAATCGACGTCGACATATTGCGCCATGGTGCGGGCGAGCAACTTGCTCGACGGCATCACCGCGCCCATGTGCAGCGGCTTCTCGATCCATGAACGAAGGAAGCGAACCTCATCGTCCAGACGGAGAGGCTTCTTCAACGCACGCGCGGACGATTGCAAAGGCATGTCGCTACCAGGCGGGACCGCAAACAAAGCGGGGAATGTCAGAAAACAGTCATAAACACGTATAGGTCGACGGCGATATGGTCAAGCCAAACGGTAACGCGCCGGTCGCGCCAAAGTGCCCGCGATCTCGCGATAAGACCCTGTGCAAGCTGAATGAATCATGACTGCGGTGAGAGAACTGCGCTTCGCGCAGCTCGCGTGCGCGCAGGCTCAGGAGCCCGCACGGTTGCCGAAGAAGTCCTTGACCTTGGTGAAGAAGCCCGCCGCTTCCGGTTGGGTGGCGCCGGACGATAGCTTTTCGAACTCGGCGAGCAATTCCTGCTGCTTCTTGGTCAGATTCTGCGGCGTTTCCACCATGACCTGGACATACATGTCGCCGGTCTGGCGCGAGCGGAGCACCGGCATGCCTTTTGATGCAATGCGGAAACGGCGGCCGGACTGCGTCCCGGCCGGCACTTTCACCTTGGTCTTGCCCTTGTCGATGGTCGGGACCTCGAACTCGCCGCCGAGGGCTGCCGCAACCATCGAGATCGGAACCCGGCAATGCAGATCGGCGCCATCGCGCTGGAAGAATTCGTGGGTCGCCAGCGACAGGAAAATATAGAGATCGCCGGGCGGTCCGCCGCGGACGCCGGCCTCGCCTTCGCCGGCCAGACGAATCCGGGTGCCGTCCTCGACACCCTGCGGAATGTTGACCGACAGGGTCCGGTCGCGCGTCACCCGTCCCGACCCTGCGCAGTTCGGGCAGGCGTCCTCGATCATCTGGCCGCGGCCCTGACAGCCGGGGCAGGTCCGCTCCAGCGTGAAGAAGCCCTGGGCTTGCCGCACCCGGCCTGCACCGCCGCACGTTGAGCAGGTCTTCGGCTTGGTGCCGGCCTTGGCGCCGGTGCCCGAGCAGGGTTCGCAGGTGACCGAGACCGGAATCTCGATCTGCGCGGTCTTGCCCTGAAAGGCTTCCTCCAGCGTGATTTCCATATTGTAACGCAGGTCGGCGCCGCGCTCGCGTCCGCCGCTGCGCCGCTGCCCGGCCATGCCGAACAGGTCTTCGAAAATATCGGAGAATGACGAGGCGAAGCCGGCGCCGAAGCCGGGACCGCCGCCGCCCATGCCCTGCTCGAACGCGGCATGGCCATAGCGGTCATAGGCGGCGCGCTTCTCGCCGTCCTTGAGGACCTCGTAGGCTTCGTTGATTTCCTTGAACCGGACTTCGCTGGTGGCATCGCCTGGATTCTTGTCCGGATGCCACTTCATCGCGAGCTTGCGGAACGCCGCTTTGAGCTTGGACTCGTCCGCGTTCCGTTCGACTTCCAGGGTTTCGTAATAGCAGCGCTTGGTGGACATCAGTCAAACCCGCCCGAAGTTCGTCTTTACGCCGAAGGGTGCTTCCCGAAAGATGCAGCCATCGGCTTAACGAAAAATGACCCCCACCCAAGGAACGCTGCCTGCGCGCTCTTTTGGATGAGGGTCATGATCGAAAGCCCGCTTACGCCGACTTCTTGTTGTTCTTGTCGTCGTCGACCTCGGTGAACTCCGCGTCGACCACGTCATCCTGGGCCGCATCCTTCTTGGCGTCGGCCTCGGCCTGCTGCTTGTACATGGCCTCGCCGAGCTTCATCGAAGCCTGCGCCACGGTGTTGGTCTTGGCCTTGATGGCCTCGGCATCGTCGCCCTTCAGCGCTTCCTTCAGGTCGCTGACGGCGTCCTCGATGGCGCGGCGCTCGCTCTCCTCGACCTTCGAACCGTGTTCGGCCAGCGCCTTCTCGGTGGAATGCACCAGCGCGTCGGCATGGTTCTTGGCGTCGACCGCCTCGCGGCGCTTCTTGTCCTCGGCCGCGTTGGCCTCGGCGTCCTTGACCATCTTCTGGATGTCGGCTTCCGAGAGGCCGCCGGATGCCTGAATCCGGATCTGCTGCTCCTTGCCGGTCGCCTTGTCCTTGGCGGACACGTTGACGATGCCGTTGGCGTCGATGTCGAACGTCACCTCGATCTGCGGCATGCCGCGCGGCGACGGCGGAATGCCCATCAGGTCGAACTGACCGAGCACCTTGTTGTCGGCCGCCATTTCGCGCTCGCCCTGGAAGACGCGGATGGTGACGGCGTTCTGGTTGTCCTCGGCGGTCGAGAACACCTGGCTCTTCTTGGTCGGGATCGTGGTGTTGCGGTCGATGATGCGGGTGAACACGCCGCCCAACGTCTCGATGCCCAGCGAAAGCGGGGTGACGTCGAGCAGCAGCACGTCCTTGACGTCGCCCTGCAGCACGCCGGCCTGGATCGCAGCACCAATGGCGACGACTTCGTCCGGGTTGACGCCCTTGTGCGGCTCCTTGCCGAACAGCTGCTTCACGACCTCCTGGACCTTCGGCATGCGGGTCATGCCGCCGACCAGCACCACTTCGCCGATTTCGGCGGCGGTCAGGCCTGCATCCTTCAGCGCCTTGCGGCAGGGCTCGATGGTCTTCTGGACGAGATCGTCGACCAGCGCCTCGAACTTGGCGCGCGTCAGCTTCATCGTCAGATGCTTCGGCCCGGTCTGGTCGGCCGTGATGAAGGGCAGGTTGATTTCGGTCTGCGTGGTCGAGGACAGCTCGATCTTGGCCTTTTCGGCGGCCTCCTTCAGGCGCTGCAAGGCGAGCTTGTCGTTACGCAGGTTGATGCCCTGCTCCTTCTGGAACTCGTCCGCGAGATAGCTGACGAGCCGCATGTCGAAATCTTCACCGCCGAGGAAGGTGTCGCCGTTGGTGGACTTCACCTCGAACACGCCGTCGCCGATTTCGAGAATCGAGACGTCGAAGGTGCCGCCGCCGAGGTCGTAGACCGCGATGGTGCCGGATTTCGATTTGTCGAGACCGTAGGCGAGCGCAGCCGCCGTCGGCTCGTTGATGATGCGCAGCACTTCGAGGCCGGCGATCTTGCCGGCGTCCTTGGTGGCCTGACGCTGCGCGTCGTTGAAGTACGCAGGAACCGTGATGACGGCCTGTTCGACCTTCTGGCCGAGATGGGCTTCCGCGGTCTCCTTCATCTTCTGCAGGATGAAGGCGGAGACCTGCGAGGGCGAATAGGTCTTGCCGTCGGCTTCGACCCAGGCGTCGCCGTTCGATGCCTTGACGATCTTGTAGGGGACGAGCTTCTTGTCCTTCTCGACCATCGGGTCGTCGTAGCGGCGGCCGATCAGGCGCTTCACCGCGAAGAACGTTCGCTCGGGATTGGTCACCGCCTGACGTTTGGCGGGCTGGCCGACGAGGCGCTCGCCGTCATCGGTGACAGCAACGATCGAAGGCGTTGTGCGCATGCCTTCCGCGTTCTCGATGACTTTTGCAGTCTTGCCATCCATTACGGCGACGCACGAATTCGTGGTGCCGAGATCGATCCCAATGACCTTTCCCATGGTCCTCATATCCTTCTTGTTGCGGCAGGTTGGCTGGGCCCTGGACGGCGCACCTAACCGAACCCCCAACGATCAATTACTCGCGATATTGCGACGGTGAGCCTCATATAGGAGGGGGGGTCCGCCCTGCAAGGACCGAACGCAAGCTTAGGGCCTGAAAAGGCTGACGTTTGAAAGATTGTGTCAGCCCGGGGCGGGGGCGCATCAGTCTCTGGAGCGGCGTTAAGAAATCGGCAAGCCCGCTCGTCCAAGGCCGCTGATCGCGCGCACCACTGAGGCGTTGCGCAGCGAGGCGGTCTCGTCCACCCGCGCGGGGGGACCGGCCGCCCGCGGCAAGGGACGCGGTATTTGGACGCTGGAAACGCCTCAAAAAGAGCCCGGATACCGGACAAAATCCTGCAAAAAGGCCGACATATCGGAACGTAACGGTGGAACGGACCCCTATCCTGCCCTGTTGCAGGGACATCAAAACCGCTAAAAGCGGGCCGACTGGAACGACCCCCGTCGTGCCCGCAAGACTTAAAGATTCCACCAGAGATTCCTAGCTGCATCGTCGGCCCCACTGAACGGGCCCCCCATGCAAACCCGGTAGATCCTCCATGAAGCTACTTCGATACGTTGCTGCGATCGCCCTGCTCGTTGCCGCCGACTCTACCGTATTCTCTTCCGCATTCGCCGCCGATCCGGTCTTCCCGCCGGGCGCCAGGGTGGGCATGACGCCGCTGGTCGGCCTCAACAAGGCGAGAGCGTTTATCGGATTCGAGACCGAGGACCACGGCGTCAAGGTGCTGGTCACCGACCTTCCCGCCGAGGCCTATGGCGAGGTCGCCAATGCCTTCAAGGCCAACCCGGGCGGCACCGGCGGCATCAAGCCGGAGAGCATCGAGACCGCAGCGGGGCTCGCCTACTACACCGTCGAAAACGGCAAGGAAAACGCCAAGGAAGGCGGCGCCAATGTGCGCCGCTATTCGATGATCCTGCCCGGCCCCACCTTCTCCGGCTATGTCGCCGTGCAGGTGCCGGAGAACGCCGCCAAGATCTATACCGACGACGCCGTGCGCCAGATGTTCGCCTCCGCCGTGATCCGCAACGAGGTTCCGGTCGAGGAGCAGCTCGGGTTGATGCCGTTCAAGATGAGCGAGCTCTCGAGCTTCAAGAACATCCGCACGCTGGCGCCGGGCGCAGCCCTCATTCTCTCCGACGGCGACGAAAAGACCGGCTTCGAGGTCGCGCCCTTCATGATCATCGGCCTGATCGGCTCGACGGCGGCTTCGCCCGACGATCGCGGCCGCTTCGCCCAGCAGATCGCAACCACCATCCCCGGCGTGCGCGACGGGCGGATCACGATGTCCGAGCCGGTCCGCATCGACGGCCAGCCCGGCTACGAGACCCGGATCGATGCCACCAGCGGCAAGGACAATACCCCGGTTACGATCGTGCAGTGGCTGCGGTTCGGCTCCCAGACCTCGATGCGGATCATCGGCTCTTCGCCGCGCGACGACTGGTCCAAGGCCTTTCCGCGCTTCCGCGCCGTGCGCGACGGAATTCAGCCGCGCGGCTGATTGCGGAAATTTGCAGGCGCGCCGAAACTTCGGGCTTTCGTTCGTACACACATGGAACTAGCATTTTCCGCGGTCGGGTTCATAAACCGGGGAGACGCACCATGTTTACTCGCAGGCTGGTTCTGACAGCTCTCGGCGCGACGTCCGTCGCTGCCCTCGTTCCATCGGCGCTCCGGGCCGCGCCGATCAAGCCCGACGAAGCATCCGCGCTGCTCGTCATCGACGTGCAAAACTGCTTCCTTCCCGGCGGCAGCCTGGCGGTCAAGGACGGCGAGCAGGTGGTGCCCATCATCAACCGCATCGCCAAGAGCTTTGCCAATGTGGTGATGACGCAGGACTGGCACACCGCGGGCCATGTCTCGTTCGCGACATCGCATTCTGGCAAGAAGCCGTTCGAAACCGTCGATCTCCCGTACGGCAAGCAGGTGCTGTGGCCGGATCACTGCGTGCAGGGGACCGAGGGTGCGTCGCTATCGAAGGACCTCGCGATCCCGCATGCCGGGCTCGTCATCCGCAAGGGTTTTCACAAGGACGTCGACAGCTATTCAGCCTTCACCGAGGCCGACGGCAAAACCACGACGGGGCTCGCCGCCTACCTGAAGGCGCGCAAGGTGAAGCGGGTATTCCTCGCCGGCCTCGCCACCGACTTCTGCGTGGCGTGGAGCGCGCTCGACGCGCGCAAGGCCGGCTTCGAAACCTATGTGATCGAGGACGCCTGCCGCGGCATCGACACCCAGGGCTCGCTCGCAAAGGCCTGGGCCGACATGACCAAGGCCGGCGTCAAGCGTATCAAGTCGGAGGATATCGCGGCGTAGCCTGGGCCGGGACACGCGTCTCTGTCAAACCCTCATCGGGGCTGCTTAGGCGCCGTCGCCATTTCCGGTTTTGCCGGCGACCACAAACCGGCGATCCAGGCCGCGAATTTCTTGTGCCTCATTTCACATAGGCGGCGATCGCATAGGCGGCAGCATTCGACGCGGCGACGACGGCAAAGAACCACAGCCAACCCTGCGCCCCCGGCACCAACGCGACGACAGCCATCATTATAGTGTGGTGGATGAGATACAGCGTAAAGGAGCAGTCTGCCGCGGTCCGGATGACCGCTGCTCTGCCAATGATTTTCGTACGTTGCGTGATAGCGATGAGCGAGCCAACGACAATAACAAGTGCCGGATAGGTCGCGAGGTCATATTCGTTCTCGGGCACGATCTTGAACGCGTAGAGCGCCGTCGACGTCGCCAACAGCGTGGCACTGGCCCATAATGGCGGGATCCATCGCGATAGAACGAAATAGATTGCGGCGCCGCCGAGCCAGAGCGCGAACAGTCCCGTTCCCACGCCATTTCCGTATGTCGATCCAAGTATGTAGCGAACGGGTGTTTGACCGAAAAACAGCAGCAACGGAATCAAAAGGTAGAGGCTGCCACGGCGGACGAAAATGAAGAACGCCGCGCCGACGAACATGTAGATGTGCCATTCGATTGCAAGTGTCCAAAGCGGACTGGCCGAACCGAACGCTTCTCGCGGCATGAAATGGGGAAATATCCCGCGATATCCTTCGTTCATCAGCAGGTTTGCGATCAGGGTCTTCAGATCGTAGTTGCGGGAAATCGTCGGATCGCCGGTTTGCAGGATGACCAGGCCATCCACCACTACGATGAAGGCGAGTGCAGGCAAGAGCCCTGAATAGATTCGGGCGAACCTGTCGATGAAGTATTGCTTGAAGCCGTATTCGGGAGCGGCAGATTTCCGGAACAGGGTCGCGGCAATCAAGAATCCCGACATGATGAAGAACAAGAGAACGCCGATGACCTGCATGTACGGGACATGCGGCGGCCTGGCCAATGCGCCGACCCCGAAAAATACCAGTGCATGGCCGCAACAGACCATCTGCGCAGCCAGCGCCCGGCAAGCATCAAGCGTAATCGATGTGTCGTTCCTGGTGCTCGCTAACGTGAACATCCCCGCCCCTGGTTGGCGGAGCCTGATCCTCGAACCAGACCGCGTAAACCCCAAGGCAACGCAATGAGCACATTTCGCGCAAAATTTCGACCTGCGGGAACGCGCCACGCTCGCGCTTCGAGCCGGTGACCGGCGCTCGGACACGAATGTTCAGAAGGCGATCGAACAGACCACCCCGCCCGTTGACGGCCTTCGCCCAACGTGGAGGCGCTGACAGACATGCGCTGAAGCAAAATCTAACTTTGTTCTGACGGGGCGGCCGCCGGCGCGGTCTTTGCCCCGCCCTTGGAGACCGCGACCAGCGCCGGGCGCAGCACGCGCTCGCCGATCATGAAGCCGGCCTGCACGACCTGAACCACCGTCCCCGACGGGACGGACGGATCGGGCACTTCGTACATCGCCTGCTGGAAGTTGGGATCGAACTTCTCGCCCGACGGATCGAACTTCTTGACGCCGTTCTTCTCCAGCGTGTTGAGCAGCGAGCGCTCGGTCAGCTCGACGCCCTCGATGAAGGCCTTGATGCCGGGATCGGCGGTCTCCCTGGCCTCGGGCGGAATCGCATCGAGCGCGCGCTGCAGGTTGTCGGCGATATCGAGAATGTCGCGCGCGAAACCCGTGATGCCGTACATCTTGGAATCGGCCACCTCGCGCCGCGTGCGCTGGCGCAGGTTTTCCATTTCCGCCAGCGTGCGCAGCATCTTGTCGCGCGCCTCGGCCAGTTCCTTGGTCAGGGCCTCATTCGATCCTTCCTCGGGATCGTCGGGCATAATATAGGGTTTTGAGACCACGGGCTCGCCGGTCTGGGCCGGTTTCACCGCGTCGTCACTCGGCCGGTTGGGATCGGTCATAAGACTGCCTTCTCAAAAAACGTCATTTGGTTCGATGGGGATTTGCTGCGGGGGATATCGTGCTTTAGGGGCCGAAAATCAAGCACAACCCGCCCGGATTGAGGCCCTATTCGGGCCGGATCAGCCGCCCAGCATCCGGCTGACGATCCGGGCGGCATAATCGACCGTCGGAATCACCCTTGCGTAGTTCAGCCGTGTCGGCCCAATCACGCCGAGAACGCCCACGATGCGGCCCGCGGCGTCGCTATAGGGGGCGATGATGGTGGAGGAACCGGACAGCGAAAACAGCTTGTTCTCCGATCCGATGAAAATCCGCACCCCCTCGGCGCGCTCGGCCCGGCCCAGCAGATCGATCACGCCGCGCTTGGTCTCGAGATCATCGAACAGCGACTTGACGCGTTCGAGATCCTCCAGCGCATGCAGGTCTTCGAGCAGATTGGCGTGGCCGCGCACGATCAATTGCCGGTCGTCATTGTCGCCGCCGGACCAGCTTGCAATGCCGGCCGCGATCACCTTCTGCGTCAATTGATCGAGTTCGACGCGGCTCTGCGTCAGCGCGGTTTCGAGCTCCAGGCGCGCTTCGGCCAGCGTGCGGCCGCGAATCCGCGCATTGAGGAAGTTGGTCGCTTCGGTCAGCGCCGAGGAGGGAACGCCGGGCGGCAGCGCCAGCACGCGGTTTTCGACCTGGCCGTCTTCGCCGACCAGCACCACCAGCGCACGCTCCGGCTCCAGCCGCACGAATTCGATGTGCTTCAGCCGCGAATTGGATTTGGCAGTCAGCACCACGGCGGCAGCCCTCGTGAGGCCGGAGAGCCGCGTCAGGGCCTCGCCGAGCGCCGCCTCGACCGATTGCGCGCGCCCGACGGAAGCGAGCTGGCTCTGGATCGATTCCCGTTCGGGTTCGGTGAGGTCGCCGACCTGCATCAGGGCGTCGACGAAGAACCGCAGACCGAGTTCGGTCGGCAACCGCCCCGCCGAAGTATGCGGCGCGTAGATCAGGCCAAGCGCTTCGAGGTCCGACATCACGTTGCGGACCGAAGCCGGCGATAGCGGGACCGCGATCAGGCGCGAAATGTTGCGCGAGCCGACGGGTTCGCCGGTCGTGAGATAGCTCTCGACAATTTGACGAAAAATGTCGCGCGAGCGCTCGTTGAGCTGGGCAAGCCCGGCATGCGGCGCGATCAGGCCAATCGGATCGTGGTGGGCCACGGCTTAACTCCCTGGACAGCCCCTAATTTGTCGTTCCGGCGGCCCAATGACAAGCGTCCCTTTCCCTCCAAACAGGGCCAAAAGCCCTTGCCGCTGCGCACGCCCCCACCTACAAGCACCGCGAACGAATTTTCGCTCGATTTCGAAAGGATTTCCCATGCGGCCAAGCCGCCGTGCGCCCGATCAGCTGCGCCCCGTGTCGCTGGAACGCGGCGTGGTCAAATACGCCGAAGGTTCCTGCATGGTTAAATTCGGCGACACCCATGTGCTGGTCACCGCCACGCTGGAAGAACGGCTGCCGCCGTGGCTAAAGGGCCAGGGCCGCGGCTGGGTCACCGCCGAATACGGCATGCTGCCCCGCGCGACGCTGGAACGCACCCGCCGCGAGGCCGCGGCCGGCAAGCAGGGCGGACGCACCGTCGAGATCCAGCGGCTGATCGGCCGCAGCTTGCGCGCAGCTGTCGACCTCGAAGCGCTCGGCGAGCGCCAGATCACGGTCGATTGCGACGTGATCCAGGCCGATGGCGGCACCCGCACCGCCTCGATCACCGGCGCCTGGGTGGCGCTGGCCGACTGCATTTCGTGGATGAAAAGCCGCAACATGATCAAGGCCAACGTGCTGCGCGACAATGTCGCCGCGATCTCCTGCGGCATCTATCAGGGCACGCCGGTGCTCGATCTCGATTATGCCGAGGATTCCGAGGCCGAGACCGACGCCAATTTCGTCATGACCGGTGACGGCCGCATCATCGAGGTGCAGGGCACCGCCGAAAAGACGCCGTTCTCGCAGGACGAGTTCCTCGCGCTGATGGAACTCGCGCGCAAGGGTGTCGCGCGTCTGGTGGACTTGCAGAAGCTGGCCGTCGCGTAGTCTGATTGCACATGCACCGTCGAATCGCAGGCCGGCTCGTGATCGCGACCCACAATCCCGGCAAGCTCGCCGAGATGCGGGAACTGCTGGCGCCGCATGGCGTCGAGGCCGTTTCCGCGGGCGAATTGGACCTCGGCGAGCCCGAGGAAACCGGCCAGACGTTTCGCGCCAATGCGGCGATCAAGGCGATCGCTGCCGCGAAAGCGGCGCAACTGCCGGCCTTTGCCGACGATTCCGGCCTCGTGGTCGATGCGCTCGACGGCGCCCCCGGAATCTACTCGGCGCGCTGGGCCGGCGAAGGCAAGGATTTCATGGCGGCGATGAGCCGGGTCGAACGCCTGCTGCAGGAGCGCGGCGCGACCACGCCGGACCAGCGCAAGGCGCATTTCGTCTCGGCACTGTGCGTTGCCTGGCCCGACGGTCATCTCGAAGAGGTCGAGGCCCGCGCCGATGGAACCCTGGTCTGGCCGCCGCGCGGCACCGCCGGTTTCGGCTATGATCCGGCGTTCCTGCCCGACGGGCATACGCGGACATTCGGCGAGATGACCTCGATCGAGAAACATGGCCTGCCGCCGCTCGGCCTCGGCTTGTCACACCGGGCGCGCGCCTTCGTCAAACTGGCGGAGATCTGTCTTGGCTAGCGCCGAACGCCATTACCCGAAGCGAGCCGCCTTCGGCGTCTACGTGCACTGGCCGTTCTGCCTGTCGAAGTGCCCGTATTGCGATTTCAACAGCCACGTCCGCCACGCCCCGATCGACGAAGAACGATTTTCCCGTGCGTTTGCGCGCGAGATCGAGACGACCGCGGCGCGCGCGCCTGATCGAACGGTCACGTCGATCTTTCTCGGCGGCGGCACCCCGTCGCTGATGCAGCCGCAAACCGTCGGCTCCATCCTGGATTCGATCGGCAAGCATTGGTGCGTCGCCGACAATGTCGAGGTGACGCTGGAGGCCAATCCCACCAGCGTGGAGGCAACACGGTTTCGCGGCTATCGCGCAGCCGGCGTCAACCGCGTTTCGCTCGGCGTGCAGGCGCTCGACGATGCCTCGCTGAAGGCGCTCGGACGATTGCACAGCGCGCGCGAAGCGCTGGATGCGGTCGCGATCGCGCGCAGCGCGTTCGACCGCTACTCGTTTGACCTGATCTACGCCCGTCCCGACCAGACGCCGCAGATGTGGGCCGACGAATTGAAGCTCGCGATTTCGGAAGCCGCCGAACATCTCTCGCTCTACCAGCTCACGATCGAGGAAGGCACGCCATTCTTCGGCCTGCATGCGGCGGGCAAATTGAAGACGCCGGACGAGGCGGTGGCCCGCGCGCTCTACGATGTGACGCAGGAAGTCTGCGCGCATCATGGCCTGCCGGCCTACGAGATTTCCAACCACGCGCGATCAGGCGCGGCATGCCAGCACAATCTGGTCTATTGGCGCGGTGACGAATATGCCGGCATCGGTCCGGGCGCCCATGGCCGCCTCGACATCGACGGCGCGAGACATGCGACCGCGACCGAGAAGCGCCCTGAGGCCTGGCTGATGCGCGTAGAGGCCAACGGCCATGGCGTCGTGACCGACGATTCGCTCAATAGCGAAGAACGGGCCGACGAATTTCTGCTGATGGGATTGCGGCTTGCCGAGGGCATCGACCCCAAACGCTATGCGGCGCTGTCAGGCCGCGCACTAGATCCCAGTCGGATCGCCATCTTGCGCGAGGAAGGCGCGATCATCGTCGACGCCGACGGCAGGCTGCGCGTGACGAAAGACGGTTTCCCCGTGCTGGACGCGGTGGTCGCCGATCTAGCGGCGTAACGGCTGTCGTTCCTGCGAACACGGGAACTCATACGCCGCGGCCCCTCCCACAAGGGGCGACGAGGGATCACGCCCCAAAGCTCTTCGGCGAGCCCGCGACCGGCGTGCTGCCGCCGCTGTCGACCTTCATCACGGCAAGGCCGCGCTCATTGGTACCGTCGGAGCGGAATCGGAACAGGCCGTCGATGCCGGCAAAGCCCGACGGGTTGGTCAGCGTTTCCGGCGCAAAACGTTGGCTGCCCTGCTTCGACAGCGCGGCGACGAGTGCGACCGCGTCATAGGCCAGCGTTGCGGTGCGCACGGGATCGGCGCCGAATTTGGCGCGGTAGCGGCCGGCGAAGGCGCGGAAGCCCGACGGATCCGGCGCGGCATAGAGCCCGCCCTGCAGCGCCGCGCTCGCATAGACGCGCGGATTGTCCCACAGCCCGGTGCCGAGCAACTGGATGTTGCGCAAATTCACACCCGCCGCGGTCAAGGCATCCGCCGTCGCCACGACCGAATCGCCGTCGTCGGCGATGAACAGCGCATCCGCCGAGCCGAGCGACTGCGCCACCGTCCGCGCCGCCGCGGAACGGTCGGAGGCATATTTCTCGAAGGCGACGATGCGTCCTTTGCGGCCGACCGCCTGCTTGAACGCGGCTTCCACCACATTGCCGTAGGCATTGTCCGGCAGCAGCGCCGCGAAAGATTTCTTTCCGATACTGGCGGAATAATCGACGATCCGGTTGACGTCGGATTCGGGCAGGAAGCTCAAGAGATAAACGCCGCGTCCGGCCACGCTGGAGTTGGTCGAGAATGCGATCACCGAAACGCCGCGCGCGCGCGTCAGTTGCGCGGTCGCCGGCACCGAGGCCGCGAACAGCGGGCCCAGAATGATTTCCGCGCCCTCGTCGAGCGCCTGCTGGGTGACCTGCTGGGCGCCCTGCGGGCTGCCGCCATCATCCTTGATCAGGAGCTGGATGTTCGGATTCTGGAATTCCGCCAGCGCCATCTCGGCCGCGCTCTTCATCGATTGCGCGGCGACGCCGGCATTGCCGGCGGCCGAGAGCGGCAGGATCAGGCCGACCTTGACCTGCCCGGTGCCGACCGCAAGCGGCTGTTGCTGCGGGCCCGCGGGTCCCTCGTTCTGGGGGGAAGCGAACGGGTTGGAAACCGCGCCCCCGGCGCAGGCGCCGAGCAGGGGCGCGCCGAGAATAAGACCAACCGCCGTCCGGCGGGTCGGTCCCGATCGCCGCAGATCAGGGGATCCAGGCTTGGGATTGAGCGGGCCTACCATCTTGTCTCTTCTCTTGACCGACCGCCGTCAGCCAGGATTCCGTCTTTCTGGGCCGGGGCACCTGAACCGCTACTGAACCCACATGCGGAATTCTGCAATATTGTCGAGGATTAGTTAACCAAAACAAAAGGATTAGGGCCCCGCCGGAGATCGCAAGTCGCGGGGGGAACTTCCGCCTGCCTCCCCCTCCCGCCGGATATGGCGCTTGCACCAAGAGCCCTCTAGATTGCCGTTATGCGCGCAAAACCCAGTTCCAGCTACGGGTCTGACACCGAACCGGGTTCGGCCAACAGAACATTTTCGATCGGCAGCCACGTCCTGAGTGCCCCGAAGCCGGTTCCCGGCCTTTATCTGGTGGCAACGCCGATCGGCAATCTCGGCGACATTACCTTGCGCGCGCTGGAGACGTTGGCCGGCGTCGACATCATCGCCTGCGAGGACACCCGCATCACCCGCCGCCTGACCGAGCGCTACGCGATCTCGGCGGAACTCAAGCCGTATCACGAGCATAACGCGGCGATGGCAAGACCGAAAATCCTGGAAAGGCTGGCGCAGGGCGCCTCGATCGCGCTGGTATCGGATGCCGGGACGCCCCTGATATCGGACCCCGGCTTCAAGCTGGTGCGCGAGGTCTGCGCCGCCGGCCATGCCGTGATCGCCGTGCCCGGCGCGTCCTCGGTGCTGACGGCGCTTGCGGTCGCCGCACTCCCCACCGACCGGTTCTTCTTCGAGGGATTTTTGCCGGCCAAGGAGGTCGCGCGGCGGACCCGGCTTGCGGAGCTTGCCCGGATCGACGCGACGCTCGTGATGTTCGAATCCGGCAACCGCGTGCAGGATACCCTCGCCGATCTTGCCGAGATCATGGGCGGGCGCGACGCCGCGATCTGCCGCGAACTCACCAAACTGCACGAGGAGATCACGCGTGCGCCGATCGCGGAGCTGGCGAAGGCCGCAGATCAACTGGAAACCCGCGGCGAGTTCGTGCTCGTGGTCGGCCCGCCGCGCGCCGATGAAGGGGTCATGACCCAGCACGATCTCGACGACCTTCTGCGAACGTCGCTGGCGCGCGACAGCGTCAAGGACAGCGTGGCGCACGCGGTCGAGCTTTCCGGTCGGCCGCGCCGCGAGGTCTATGCCCGCGCGCTGGAGCTCGCGAAGGAAGCTAACGAAACCAGAGGCGGGCATGGCGAAGACTGACGGCGCCACGCCGCCCGAAACGTCCGCCAGGATCGCCGCGCCGAAGCGGGTCGCCGCCTTCCGCACCGGGCTTTCGGCCGAAAGCCGCGCCGCGGCCTATCTAATGGCCAAGGGCTACCGCATTTTGGCAAAACGCTTCCGCACCCCCTATGGCGAGATCGACCTGGTGGCGAGGAAGCGCAATCTGATCGCCTTCATCGAGGTCAAGGCCCGTGCCAGCCTCGATGACGCCGCCTACGCCGTGACGCCGCGCCAGCAGGGGCGCATCATCGATGCCGCGCAAGGGTGGCTGATGGCGCATCCCGAGCATGCCGAATTTGAGCTGCGATTTGACGCCATCCTGATTGCGCCGCGGCGTCTGCCACGCCATCTGTTAGCGGCGTTCGACGCCAGCACTTAAAGATTCTCATTTGGACGCGTTTTCTTAACGCGAACCGGTACCCACTTCGCTTGAAAACGCTATGACCCCTCCAGAGACCCGGACCTCCCCATGAAACTGAATGTCGCCGTCCAGATGGACCCCATCGCGCGTATCAACATCCGCGGCGATTCGACCTTTGCGCTACTGCTGGAAGCGCAGAAGCGCGGCCACAGCCTTTCCTACTACACCCCCGACAAGCTTTCGCTGCGCGGCGAGGAGCTGGTGGCACCGGTGCAATTTCTCAACGTCCGCGACGAGGTCGGCGACCATTTTACCCTCGGCGAACCCAAACGCGAGCCGATGGCCAATTTCGACGTCATCCTGTTGCGGCAGGAGCCGCCGTTCGACATCGCCTACATCACCTCGACGCATCTGCTGGAACGCATCCATCCCAAGACGCTGGTCGTCAACGATCCGGCCAGCGTGCGCAACGCGCCGGAAAAGATGTTCGTGCTGAACTTTCCGCAGCTGATGCCGCCGACGCTGATCTCGCGCGACCTCGACGAAATCAATTCGTTCCGCGACGAGCACGGCGCCGTTGTCATGAAGCCGTTGCACGGCCATGGCGGCGCGGCAGTATTCCGCGTCATGCCGCAGGACATGAATTTCGGCTCGCTGTTCGATATGTTCTCGGTCACCTTCCGCGAGCCCTGGGTGATCCAGCGTTTCCTTCCCGAGGTGAAGCACGGCGACAAACGCATCATTCTGGTCGACGGCGAGTTCGCCGGCGCCGTCAACCGCGTGCCGGCGCCCGATGACCTGCGTTCCAACATGGTCCGCGGCGGCGCGGCCCAGGCCACCGAGCTCTCGGAGCGCGAACGCGAAATCTGCGACACGCTCGCCCCCGCGCTGCGCGAACGGGGATTGCTGTTCGTCGGCATCGACGTGATCGACGGCAATCTCACCGAGATCAACGTCACCTGCCCCACCGGCATCCGCGCCATCGCCCGGCTCGGCGGACCGGACATCGCGGCAAGGATCTGGGACACCATCGAGGCGAAGCGCGGCGGAAAATAATTTCTCCTCGATCTGTCGACAAGCCGCCGATCCGGTGCCGTCAAGCGAAGCGGAGAAGATAACAAGCCCGCCATCGCCGGCATCGTGAGGCGGTACACGACTGGCGCGATCGGCTATAGCGCGCACCACGTTTCAGACTGACATACAGGATACCCTGAAGCGCAAGTGGGAGATCGAGATGGATGACCGAACGGTGCGGGCGGCGCTGCAGCGCCACTGGGATGCCTCGGACGCGAGCGATTTCGAGGTCGAGCATGAAATCTACCGCGAGGATGCCGTGCTTGATTATCCGCAGTCGGGCGAGCGGATCCGCGGCCGGCGCAACATTCAGGAGAGCCGGTTCGTCCAGCCGAACAAGAAGCGTTTTACAGTGAGGCGAATGATCGGCGGCGGCGATCTCTGGGTCACTGAATTCGTGCTGAGCTATGACGGCATACCGTCTTACGCGGTCAGCATCATGGAGTTCCGCGACGGACTGGTGGCCAGCGAAACGCAATATTTCGCCGATCGGTTTGACCCTGCCCCCTCGCGTGCGCATCTCGTCGAGCGGGTGGGCGAAGTCACGTCATTGCGCGCGCCTCCCGCCGGCTAATGGAACCAAAGGAGAGAGCCGCCACCCCGTTCGGCGGCTCCGCTGGCGCTACGCCATGCGATCCCGTATTCTTCCATCATGCAGCCATTCTTTGGACAAAACTGGAGCCCGGCGGCTGGTCAACCAGCCACCTTCGGATGACATTGGACGGAAAGGAAAACGCCAATGACCTCCACACCTGATCCGAAAGAAATCCAGCCCCACGATGCCCTGATCGCGGGCGCCGATGAAGGCCTCGCGCACGCCCATGAACAGATCAAACGCGCGGATGAACAACTCACGCGTCTGACCGAGCAGCTTGCAAGAATGGAGCGCGATGACGCGCGTCCACCTTCAGCCGGACCTGACTCGCAGGGGCCTGGCTCGCAAGGACCCGTCCTGCAAGGGCCCGGTCCGCAAGAACCTGGCCCGCAACCACCACCAGGACGAAGGCCGGCGCTCCGGACCCTCGTCGGCCTGTCCCTGGCGGCGTGCATCACTGTCGCTGCCCTTCTGGTCTTGCTGTTATCCCATGGCGACGGGCCTACGCTGATCGTCGCCCGTTGGGCGCCGCAGCCCGTTTCAACGCCACCGTCGCCGCCGGAAAGTCTGCCGTCTCCCGCGAAACCCGCTCCATCTACCTTCCAGGTGGCCGCGGCAGAGTCAGCGCCCGCGCAGGCGCCACCGCCGCAGGCAACAACCCTGGCTCAGGCCGCACCGACAACACCCGCACCTACAACAACCGCAGCGCTTCCCGATCAGACGCAGTTGCTGCAAACGATGGCGCGCGATCTCGCGAATCTGGAGCGAAACATCGAGCAGCTCAAGGCGAACCAGCAGCAGATAGCCAGCGACAATTCAAAAGCCATAGAAGAACTCAAGACGAGCCAGGAAGAGATAAAACGCAACCTCGCGAAGGTTACCGAGCAGGGCCCGCCCAGGACGTCGCAACCTCCGACGCGGCCGGCTCCGGCCGTGCGCAAGCCCGAGCGGACGCCGCAGGCGCGCGCGCGGCCTCGATACCCGAGGGAGTGGATGTACGACGATTGGTAGCCGGCATCTGCATCGCACGATTCAACGGCTTGGGTGTCGCGGCAAATATCTGGGATACCATCGCGAGGAAGCGCGGCGCGCAATAGCGCTGCGCTGCGCCATCGCATTTTTACATTCCTGTCGTGCTCTCTCATCCCACTTGCCAATTTTCCGAAGCGGGCGCAGCCTGTAGCCACGGATGAATCCGTCCGGACCTAAACGGCAATTCATAAAAATCAGTGGGAGGAAGACGCATGACGACGAATCTTTCGCGACGGTCTTTGCTTGCGCTCGGCGCAGGACTCGGTGTGGGTTTTGGCGCTTCAACCATGCTCGGCGGCAGCGCGCTGGCCAAGGCGCCAAAGCTCGGCACGCAGACGCCCTACTGGCACCGCTTCGTCCTCGGCGACGCCGAAGTGACCGTGGTTTCCGACGGTCCGCTGCCGCTTGGCGATCCCTCCGGCACCTTCACCGGCGTACCGAAGGAAGAAGTGAAGAAGATGCTCGCCGACAATTTCCTCAACCCCGACAATGTCGTGCTGGAGCAGAACTCGCCGATCGTGAACACCGGCGACAGACTGATCCTGTTCGACACCGGCATGGGCACCTCGAAGGCGTTCGGCCCGACCACCGGCCGCCAGCAGAAGAGCATGATGGAGGCCGGCATCAAGCCAGGCGATATCGACGCCGTCGTATTCTCGCATGCGCATATCGATCACATCGGAGGTGTGGTCGGCGCCGACGACAAGCCGCTGTTCCCGAACGCCCAGTATTACATCGCCCAGAGCGATTTCGATTTCTGGACCGATGAAGGCAAGCTCGGCAGCCCCCTGAAGGATTTCGTGCTTCACGCCCGCAAGAACCTGATGCCGGTGCGCGACCGGCTGGTGTTCTTCAAGGACAATCAGGAATTTTTGCCCGGCGTCACTGCGCTCGCAGCTCCCGGCCACACCGTGGGCCACACCATCTTCATGGTGAACTCGGCCGGCAAATCCTTCTGCTTCCTCGGCGACCTCTCGCACCACGCCGTGCTGCTGTTGGAGAAGCCGCGGATGGAATTCTCCTACGACACCGATCCGAAGCAGGCGGCTAGCTCGCGCGTGAAAATGCTGGAGATGCTGGCGGCCAACAAGACCCCCGTGATGTCCTATCACTTCGCCTGGCCGGGTTATGGCCACGTCGCCAAGGCCGGCGACGGATTCCATTACTATCCCGAGCCGATGAACATGCAGCTGTAGGGAGCCCACGTCCCCGGGGCCCGGTCGACACGGCCGGCCCCCGATCGGCGATGCGCTGCCGGAGACGCTCGCGCATGCGGCTTAGATGTCTTGGGGGGCTTCAGCGAAAGGATATGTCCCAGGAACAATCGCGGATCGCCGAAATTTGTTTTGCCTGAGCGAGGAAGCGCGATGAAACTGGGGGCACTCATCCTCTGCGCGCTGCCCAAATCCAAATAACGAAGCTCGACAGCTTGGCAGCCGGTATGGAGGCCCAGCAAATGACCAAAGACTTCGTAGCCATAGGCGCTGGCATGCTCATCGTCGGATTGGGAGTGTGGACCTTGTGGGGTCACCCGCAGAACGCGAGACCTGCGAAGACCGAAGAGGCGCGCATTCTCGCCGACGATCCGGCGCTGAAGCATGTTTCCGAGCAGAACCCGTACATGCGTACCGAGCGCTAGGCTGGCGTGAGGCGGCGATGCCTCGGCAACCCGGCGGTCTGCTGATGAAAGATGCGTTTGGGAGCGTTTGCGCCTCTGTTCCCTAAACGTTCTTGACTTTCCCCACGGTTCCCCGCTACCTTCGATTGCGGAACAAGGGGCAGGCATGGTTGCGCGGGTTTCTACCGTCGCCTTTGAGGGGATCGAGGCCCGCGCGGTCGACGTGCAGGTGCAGGTCGCGCCCGGCTTGCCGGCATTTGCGATCGTGGGTCTGCCCGACAAGGCGGTGTCGGAGGCGCGCGAGCGGGTGCGCTCGGCGCTGATCGCCTCGGGGCTGGCGCTGCCGGCGCGGCGGATCACGGTCAATCTCGCGCCGGCTGACCTGCCGAAGGAAGGCAGCCATTACGATCTGCCGATCGCGCTCGGCCTGATGGCGGCGATCGGCGCCATCCCGCCGGATGCGCTGAACGGCTTTACCGTGCTCGGCGAACTCGGACTCGATGGCTCGATCGCCGCCGTGGCAGGCGTGCTGCCGGCCGCGATCGGCGCGAATGCGCGCGAGGAAGGGCTGATCTGTCCGGCCGCATGCGGAACGGAAGCCGCCTGGGCGAGCCCCGATATCCAGATCATCGCGGCAAAATCGCTGATCCAGATCGCCAACCATTTCAAGGGCACGCAGGTGCTGTCGCGGCCGCAGCCGAAAGTGCACGAGCCGGAGGCGACGCATCTCGATCTGCGCGACATCAAGGGCCAGGAGAGCGCCAAACGCGCGCTGGAGATTGCAGCCGCCGGCGGGCATCATCTGCTGATGATCGGCTCGCCCGGCGCGGGCAAGTCGATGCTGGCGGCGCGGCTGCCCTCGATCCTGCCGCCGCTGTCGCCGTCGGAGCTGCTGGAAGTCTCGATGATCGCCTCCGTCGCCGGTGAAATCCGCGACGGCGCATTGACCGCGCGGCGGCCGTTTCGCAGCCCCCATCATTCGGCCAGCATGGCGGCGCTCACCGGCGGCGGCATGCGCGCCAAACCCGGCGAGATTTCGCTTTCGCATCAGGGCGTGCTGTTCCTCGACGAACTCCCGGAGTTCGATGCGCGCGTGCTCGATTCGCTGCGCCAGCCATTGGAGAACGGTGAGGTCTCGGTATCGCGCGCCAATCACCGCGTCACCTACCCTGCGCGCTTCATGCTGGTCGCGGCGATGAATCCCTGCCGCTGCGGCCATGCCTATGAGCCCGGCTATTCCTGCAAGCGCGCGCAGCTCGACCGCTGCACCGCGGACTACCAGATGCGGATCTCCGGCCCGCTGATGGACCGCATCGACCTGCGCATCGAGGTGCCGGCGGTTACCGCCGCCGACCTGATCCTGCCGCCGCCTTCCGAAGGCTCCGCCGAAGTCGCCGCCCGCGTTGCGGCCGCCCGCGACCTCCAGCGCGCGCGTTATGCCGCGGCCGGCATGCCGCATGTCCGCACCAATGCGGAGGCGCCGGCTTCGCTGCTGGAAACGATCGCGCAGCCGGATGCGCAGGGACAAAAGCTTCTGCGCGACGCCGCCGAAACCATGAAGCTCACCGCGCGCGGCTATCACCGGGTGCTCCGCGTCGCCCGCACGCTCGCCGACCTCGACGGCGCGGAAAAGATCGGCCGGCTACATCTGGCCGAAGCGCTGTCCTACCGCGCACTGGCGGAAGATCTGCGCCGGGCGGCATAAGTGCACCGCACTGTCCCCTGCCTGGCGCAGGGAATGCCGAAAGATCATCAAATGATCCAGGCGTTTGCCCCTCTTTGTTTGATCCAGATCAATGAAGGATTTACCGGGCGCAACTATGTTGCGCGTGCGCAATGACATTTCCTGCAACGGCGCGGGCGTAGCGCGTTCCATCCGATTTCAGATGACAGGTTGACTGGCACAGCGCGGGAGCGTGCGGCCGGCTCAACAATGTCCAATTCCGAAGTGGCAGGTCGTTATATGAGCGACACGTCTGGCAGTCATGATGCGCCACCGTTGCATGGGACTGTTCCTGCGATCGGCCGGCGTGCCGAATTTTTTGTATTCGCTGTCATCGCCGCCTTCATCTGGCCCGTGGTCGCCGTCGGCGTCGTCGGCGGGTATGGCTTCCTTGTCTGGATGTCCCAGGTGATCCTGGGGCCGCCCGGCCCGCCGGGAGGATGAGGCCTGCCATGGAAACCCAGGGACCCTCGCGGCGCGCGTTGTTTCGCGGCCAGCTGCTCGCCAAACCGGTTGCCATCATCGGCGACGGCTGCTTCGCCGAAGCTGGCGTTGTCTGCCGTTCCTGCGGCGATCGCTGTCCGGAGTCGGCCATTCGTTTCCGGCCCCGCATCGGATTGCCGCCCCAGGCCATCGTCCATGAATCCGCCTGCACCGGATGCGGCGAATGCGTTGGCGCGTGTCCGGGCGAGGCCATTACGCTGGGCGCCGCGCGCCGCAGAGACGCCTCATGACCGCGGAAGCCACCATTCACATTTCAAGCGCGGTCGTGTCCGTGTTGCCTGCGCACCGGGACGAGGTGTTGCGCATGCTCGCTGCGCTGCCCGGCGTTGAGACCCATCAAGGCAGCGCGTCAAAGATCGTGATCGTGATGGAAGCAGCCGAAAGCGGAATTCTCGGCGGCCGTCTCGCCGAGATCGCATCCTGGCAAGGCGTCCTGTCGGCCAACATGGTGTTCGAGCAGGTCGAGAGCCTGGCCGATATCGGAGACTAGAACATGTCACTCTCGCGACGCGAATTGTTGAAGGCGCAGGCCGCAGCCGTCGCCGCCGCGGCCGCCGGCATCGCCGTTCCCGCGGCCGCGCAGCCGGTGCCGGGCGGCGTCGGATCGCTGGAGATCAAATGGTCGAAGGCGCCTTGTCGCTTCTGCGGCACCGGATGCGGCGTGATGGTCGGCGTCAAGGCGGGCAAGGTCGTCGCCACCCATGGCGATACGCTCGCCGAGGTCAATCGCGGGCTGAACTGCATCAAGGGATACTTCCTCTCCAAGATCATGTATGGCGGCGACCGCCTGACCACGCCGCTGCTGCGCAAGAAGGGCGGCGTGTTCGACAAGAACGGCGAACTGACGCCGGTTTCCTGGGACGAAGCCTTCGACGTGATGGCCGCGCGCGCCAAGGCGACGCTGAAAGAGAAGGGCCCGACCGCGCTCGGCATGTTCGGCTCGGGGCAATGGACCGTCTATGAAGGCTATGCCGCCACCAAGCTGATGCGGGCGGGCTTTCGCTCCAACAACCTCGATCCCAACGCCCGTCACTGCATGGCCTCCGCAGCGGTCGCCTTCATGCGCACCTTCGGCATGGACGAGCCGATGGGCTGCTATGACGACTTCGAAGCGGCGGATGCCTTCGTGCTGTGGGGCTCCAACATGGCCGAGATGCATCCGATCCTGTGGACGCGTCTCACCGACCGGCGCTTGAGCCATCCGCATGTCAAGGTCGCGGTGCTCTCGACCTTCACGCACCGGAGTTCGGACCTTGCCGACATCCCGATCGTGTTCAAGCCGGGCACGGATCTGGCGATCCTGAACTACATCGCCAACCACATCATCACGACCGGACGGGTCAACCAGGACTTCGTCAAGAACCACACCACCTTCGTGAAGGGCACGGTCGACATCGGTTACGGATTGCGTCCGGACCATCCGCTCGAGGTCAAAGCCAAGGGCGCGGCGACCGCAGGCGCGACGCAGCCGATCGATTTCGACGCCTATGCCGCCTTTGTAAAGGATTACACGCTCGAGAAGGTGTCCGAACTGACGGGCGTCGAACGCGGCTTCCTGCAGGAACTCGCCGAACTCTATGCCGATCCGAAGCGCAAGGTGATGTCGCTGTGGACGATGGGCTTCAACCAGCACGTTCGCGGCGTATGGGCCAATCAGCTCCTCTACAACCTGCACCTCTTGACCGGAAAAATTTCCGAGCCCGGCAACTCGCCGTTCTCGCTGACGGGACAGCCCTCTGCGTGCGGCACGGCGCGCGAGGTCGGCACCTTCGCGCATCGCCTGCCCGCCGACATGGTCGTCACCAATCCGGAGCACCGCAAGCACACCGAGGAAATCTGGCGCATCCCGCACGGCATCATTCCGGAAAAGCCCGGCTACCATGCCGTTGAACAGGATCGCATGCTGCACGACGGCAAGCTGAATTTCTACTGGATCCAGGTCAACAACAACCTGCAGGCCGCCCCGAACAGCTCGCGCGAGACCTATCCCGGCTATCGCAATCCCGACAACTTCATCATCGTCTCGGACGCCTACCCGACCGTGACGGCGATGGCCGCCGATCTCGTGCTGCCGACGGCGATGTGGGTCGAAAAGGAAGGCGCCTACGGTAATGCCGAGCGCCGCACCCATGTGTGGCGCCAACTCGTCAACGCGCCCGGCGAGGCGCGCTCCGATCTCTGGCAGTTGATGGAGTTTTCCAAGCGCTTCACCACCGATGAGGTGTGGCCGGCGCAGATCCTGGATGCCAACCCCAATTATCGCGGCAAGACGCTGTTCGACGTCCTCTTCCGCAACGGCAATGTCGACAAGTTCGCGGCGAGCGAAATTCCCGCCGACTACGAAAACCACGAGGCAAAGGCATTCGGCTTCTACGTGCAGAAGGGATTGTTCGAGGAATATGCCGAGTTCGGCCGCGGCCATGGCCACGATCTTGCAGCGTTCGACGCCCTGCACGAGGTGCGAGGCCTGCGCTGGCCGGTCGTCGACGGCAAGGAAACCAAGTGGCGCTACCGGGAAGGCCTCGATCCCTACGTCAAGGCGGGCAAGGGCATCGACTTCTACGGCAACAAGGACGGACGCGCGCGGATCATCGCGGTGCCCTATGAGCCGCCGGCAGAATCGCCGGACAAGGAATTCGACATCTGGCTGGTCACCGGCCGCGTGCTCGAACATTGGCACTCCGGCTCCATGACCATGCGCGTGCCGGAACTCTACAAGGCGTTCCCCGGCGCCCGGGTCTTCATGCATCCGGAGGACGCGCGGGCGCGGGGCATTAATGAGGGCGCGGAGGTGCGGGTGGTTTCCCGCCGTGGCGAAATCCGAAGCCGGATAGACACCAAGGGGCGCAACCGGATGCCGCGCGGCGTCGTCTTCGTTCCCTGGTTCGATGCCAGCCAGCTCATCAACAAGGTGACGCTGGACGCAACCGATCCCATTTCCAAGCAGACGGACTTCAAGAAATGCGCGGTCAAGATCATTCCGGCCTGATGCGGTTTCGCTCGTCCATGGCAGGCGCCCTGCTCGGCGGCATGCTGGTATTCGTCTGCGGCGCAATCTACGCCCAGAACGCGCCCCAGATCGTGCCGCGCCTCACCGGGGCCGCGGCGCCGATGGGGGACGTGCCGGCGCCGCCCGTGGCCCGGCCGATCGTCGATGACAAGCGGCTGATGCGCAACTATCCGGAGCAGCCACCGATCATTCCGCATTCGATCGAGAACTATCAGCTCACGCTCAAGACCAACCGCTGCCTCGACTGTCACCGGCGGCAGTTCACCGAAGGCTCGGGCGCGCCGATGATCAGCATCACCCACTTCATGGACCGCAACGGGCAGGTGCTCGCCGACGTCACCCCGCGGCGATATTTCTGCACCGCCTGCCACGTCCAGCAAACGGATGCGCAGCCGCTGGTTCCGAGCACGTTCAAGGACATGCTGCTCATCGAGCCCGGGAAGAAGTGAGCGCGGCGATGCAGCGGCTCAAGCAATTGCTGATCTGGTTCTGGCGCATCGCCAGCCGCCCCAGCGCGCATTTGAGCCTGGGCTTCCTCGCGCTCGGCGGCTTCGTTTGCGGCGTATTGTTCTGGGGCGCCTTCAACACCGCGCTCGAAGTCACCAACACCGAAAAGTTCTGCACCTCGTGCCACGAAATGCGCAACAACGTGTTCGAGGAGCTGCAGCGCACGCCGCATTTCTCAAACCGCTCGGGCGTCCGCGCCAGTTGTCCCGACTGCCACGTGCCGCACCAATGGACCGACAAGATCGCCCGCAAGATGCAGGCGTCGAAAGAGGTCTGGGGCAAGATCTTCGGCACGATCGACACAAGGCAGAAGTTCCTCGATCACCGGCTCGAACTCGCCAAGCATGAATGGGCGAGACTGAAGGCGAATGATTCGCTGGAGTGTCGCAACTGCCATTCCTCGGCGGCGATGGACTTCACCAAGCAGACGCGACGTGCGGCGGAAATCCATGGCAAATTTCTCGTCCCCGGCGAGAAGACATGCATCGACTGCCACAAGGGAATCGCGCATGAGCTGCCCGACATGACCGGCATCGAGCCGGGCTGGCGCGCGCCGCCCGAACTGAGAGATCGCCAGAGTTTGCGCGACGATCCCCGGGGCGAACTGGCGCGATTTCTCACGGCGACTGGAGCGGAGCGGTAATTTGCGCCCGGACCTTCTTCCGGGCGTCGGACAGACCCGGCGGCATAACTCCGCTTGCCTCATCTCGATTGAGGGACGTTGATCATCGTCACGAAAGCGCGACGAGAAGGCGAGACTATATCTACGGTCATTGCGAGCGCAGCGAAGCAATCCGTCGTCACCTCGTGCACGAAAAATGGATTGCTTCGCTGCGCTCGCTATGACGTGGATGGGCCGCAACGTACTGGCCATACTGCATCCGTGGGGATGACGGTGTCATCCATGGCTACTACCCTCGATCGCTTGCCCCACTCGCACCCAAGATGCCGAGCTACATAAAAACAACCGCCGTCAACACCTCGGTAACTAGTTTCCTTTACCCTCCGCCAACCATAAGTCCCTGTCGCGGGCTTATGGTGAGTGGGTAGCGCGTCATGTTGCGTTTGAAGATCCTGGCCTCGGTTGTTCCGCTGGCAATTGCCGCCCTGTTCGCGCGCGGCGAGTTTTTGACCGGGCCTCGTGCCTGCATCGAAATAGCGGGCACCTCCGTCCAGATCGCCGCCCTCTCCTGGCAGGCGCACCGCCACGTCGGTTTCACCAACGATCCCTCCCACGCGACAGTGCGGGTCCAGATCTCCGACGATGCGGAAGCCGCCGACTTCACCGTGATCGACGATATCGACACAGTCGAAGCCGGCGCCTGCGAGAGCCGCGCCCCGCCCCTGCTGGTCGCGATCACCCGCGATCCCTCGCCCTCCGATCCCGTGATCTATCTTTCGCGGGATGGACCGGCCGACTACCGGATCTTCGTGTCTTCGAAGAGCTTCTCGCTGCTCGATGCCGCGGCCCTCATCGTCGGCGCCCGCGGCGACCGCCACCGCGTCGAAGCGGCGTCGCTTTAACGCTTCGTTCACCATGTTCTCATCGCGGCCGGCAACCGCGGTTAGCCTCAAGCACTTTGCAATGTCGGCGACGCATCGTCTGTCCAAGACAGACGGCGGCCGCCGGCCTGGTTCAACAGCAATCTCAGGGTCATTGGCGATGGGACGGACCTTCCGGATCAAACTTCGCTTTCGCCGTTTCGGCCGCCGGCATCCCTGGCTGACCTTCGCGCTTCGCTCCTTCATGATCTTCTCGGTCGTGTTCGGCGGCGCCTATGGATTCATCGCCGGAAGCCGGGCGGAAAATTCCGGCTACGACCCGCACGCCTTTGCGATCGGCGTCGCTTTCCTGCTCGCTCTCGCCTGCGTCGCGCTCGCCACTTTCAGCGTCCGGCTCCGCCTGATGCGCAAGAAGATGCGCAAGGTCGCCCTGCACAATGAAGCGCTGGCCGACCGGAACTGGGAGTTGCAGGAAGCCGAGCAGCGCGCCCGCCGCCTGTTCGAATCGCAGGGCGACCTGATCGTGCTGCGCGACGCCGAGGGCCGCATCACCTATGCCAACGATGCCTATTGCGAACTCGCGCAAATGCCGCGCGACACGCTGATCGGCACGCGCTTCACGCTGGAAGTTCTCGAACAGGGCGACACCGCGCTCGAACCGAACGGCACCCGCGTTCACGACCAGCAGATCACCGGTCCGCTCGGCCCGCGCTGGATCGCATGGCGCGAGGGTCTTGTGCGCAACGACGCCGGGGGACCGGCGGAAATGCAAAGCGTCGGCCGCGACGTCACCGATCGCACCGAAAGCGAGCGCGCGCTGGCCGAGGCCCGCGACCAGGCCGATGCGGCAAGCCGCGCCAAGTCGCGCTTCCTGGCGATGGCGAGCCATGAAATCCGCACGCCGCTCAACGGCATCATCGGCATGAGCGGGCTGTTGATGGATACGCCGCTGACGCCGGAACAGGCGACCTACGTCAAGGCGGTGAAGACTTCCGGCGACGCGCTGCTCTCGCTGATTGAAGAACTTCTGGATTACTCCAAGATCGAGGCCGGCAAGATCGATCTCGAACATCGTCCGTTCGCGCTGTCAGGCATGATCGAGGACATCACCGAACTGCTGGCGCCGCGCGCGGAAGCCAAGAAAATCGAGATCGCCGCCTATGTCGACGAGCGGCTGCCGATGCACGTGATCGGCGACGCGGCGCGGTTGCGGCAGGTGCTGCTCAATCTCGCCGGCAACGCCATCAAGTTCACCTCGGCCGGCGGCGTCGCGCTGATCGTCGAACCCGGCATCTGGCCCAACGAAATCAGCTTTCTGGTGCGCGACACCGGCATCGGCATCGCGCCCGAAGCCCGCGAGCGGATTTTTCGCGAGTTCGAGCAGGCCGACGACAAGATCGCGCACAGCTATGGCGGAACTGGCCTCGGCCTGAGCATCTCCGACCGCATCGTCAAGCGCATGGGCGGCCGCATCACGCTGGAAAGCCAGCCGGGCGCCGGTTCGACATTCGAAGTGTCGATCCCACTCGCCGCAGCCGACGGCGAACAAATGCCCTTCGCCGTGCCGGATCTCTCCGGGCAGTCGATCATGCTGGTCTCGCCACAGAGCATCGAGGCCTCGCTGACGGTGCGGCGGCTGCAGCGCTGGGGCGGACAGACCTGCATGCTTTCCGATGCCGATGTCGCCGAGGCGCTGCTGCCCGAGCGGCCGTGGCACGCCGTGCTGATCGATCACGCGCTGGGGCTGGCCGACATCGAACGGCTCGGCGAAGCCGCGCGCCTGCATTCCACCCAGCGCATCGTGATGTTCACGCCATCGACGCGGCAGGAATTGCAGCCATCCGCCACCTCCGCCCTCACCGGCTATCTGGTCAAGCCGTTGCGCGCGGCGTCGCTTGCGGCCCGCCTGACGACCGCACCGGAAGTGGCGGCGCCGAGCCTGGAGCCGGCCATCGACACGATCGAGACATCAGCCGCGCCATCGGCCAGAGGTCTGTCGATCCTGGTGGCCGAGGACAATCAGATCAATGCGCTGTTGATCCGCTCGCTGCTTGGCCGGCTCGGCCATCACGCCGTGATCACCACCAACGGCGCCGAGGCGCTGGAATCCTGGCTGTCGGCGAAATCCGCTGGCACCCCTTACGACCTTGTCCTGATGGACATCCAGATGCCGCAGCTCAACGGCATCGAGACCACCAAGCGGATTCGCGCGCTCGAGGCCGGCGAGCCGGGAAGCCGGACGCCGATCCTCGCACTCACCGCTAACACGCTCGTCGAAGACCGCTACGCCTGCTTCGAAGCCGGCATGGACGGATTTTTGATCAAGCCGCTCGACCGCGAAAAACTCGCCGAGGCGCTCACCGGCCTCATCGCGTCACGGCACATCGCGGCGTGAGATAAATTGGCCCTGTGGATTCGTGGGGTGGGCAAAGAGAAAGCGTGCCCACCATCTGATGCCAGACCTCATCCAGAGGAACGCGGAACGCGTCTCGAAGGATGAATGGCGCCAGCGGGGCCTGTGGTTCTCTCGGCGATGCGAAGCATCGTCCGGAGACGGCGCTACGCGCCTCCTCACCGTGAGGGTTTAGTAATTGCCACGAGAGCGAATGGGAAGACTACAGCCGCCGCAGCGCCACCGTCTCGACCAGATGGTCGGCGCGCTTTTTCAGGATCAGCGTCGCGCGCGGCCGGGTTGGCAGAATGTTGTCCTCGAGATTGGCAAGGTTGGTGCGCTCCCAGATCGCGATCGCGGTCGCGGTGGCCTCCTCGTCAGAGAGTACTGCATAGCGATTGAAGTACGATTTGGGATTGGTGAACGCGGTGTCCCGCAGCGCGAGGAAACGCCGCACATACCATTCGCGCAGCACCGGCTCCTCGGCATCGATATAGACCGAGAAGTCGAAGAAGTCGGACACCACGGGCACTGCCTTGCCGTCGCGCGGCAGGCGGCCGGTCTGCAGCACATTGACGCCCTCGACGATCAGGATGTCCGGGCGGTCGACCTCGATCCACTGGTTCGGCACGATGTCGTAGACCAGATGCGAGTAGACCGGCGCGCGCACCGGACGCCGTCCGGCCTTGATATCGGAGAGAAACGACAGCAGCATCGGCAGGTCGTAGCTCTCGGGAAAGCCCTTTTTCTGCATCAGGCCCTGCCGCTCGAGCACGGCGTTGGGAAACAGAAAGCCGTCGGTCGTCACGAGATCGACCTTGGGCCGCGGCGACCAGCGCGCCAGCAGCGCCTGCAGCACGCGCGCGGTGGTCGATTTGCCGACCGCGACCGAGCCGGCGACGCCGATGATGTAGGGCACCTTGCGGTCGCGGATGTCGAGGAACTGGCGCTGTGCCTGGTAGAGGCGGTGGGTGGCGTCGACATAGATCGACAGCAGGCGCGACAGCGGCAGGTAGATGTCCTCCACCTCCTGCATGTCGAGGCGATCGTGCATCGATCGCAGCCGCTCGAATTCGCCCGGCTCCAGCGTCATCGGCGTATCGTCGCGCAACCGCGCCCACTGTTCGCGGGTGAAGATGCGGTAGGGATTGTATTGCTGTTCGGTGGTCCGGATATCCATGAACTGCCCCTTCGGTCAGTCGCGCTTGCGCGACGCCTTTTCCTCGAGCCCGGACATCGATGTCCGCTGCGCCAGCGCCGCCTCGACCTCGTCGAGCGTGACGCCGCGCGCCTTCAATAGCACCAGCAGATGAAACAGCAGGTCGGCGCTTTCGGCGATCAAATGGTCGCGATCGTTCTCGACCGCCGCGATCACGGTCTCGACCGCCTCCTCGCCCAGCTTCTTGGCGCAGTGCTCCGCGCCCTTGTCGAGCAGCTTGCGGGTGTAGGACGTGTCTCCTCCCGACGCGGCTCGTGCATCGATGGTGGCGGCCAGATCATGGATCGTAAAACGCGACATCAACCGAACTCAACACTCGCGCCCGGCCAAAGGCCGCGGCGCCGTCCCAATGCAGGACTTAGCACTTTTGTGACGGGGAGTTGTCAGGGATCGAGCCGCATCGGCAGCCCGGCGCGCACCATGTGCTCCTTGGCTTGGCGTATGGTAAATTCGCCGAAATGGAATATCGAGGCGGCCAGCACCGCGGTGGCGTGGCCTTGCCGGATTCCGTCGACCAGGTGGTCGAGATTGCCGACGCCGCCGGAGGCGATGACCGGTACGGGGACACTGTCGGCGATGGCCTGCGTCAGCGGCAGGTCGAACCCCTGCCGCGTGCCGTCGCGGTCCATCGAGGTCAGCAGGATTTCGCCGGCACCAAGCGATACCACTTCCTGCGCGTATTCGATGGCGTCGATCCCGGTGGAGTTGCGCCCGCCATGAGTGAAGATTTCCCAGCGCTCACCGCCACCGGCGCGCTTGACCCGCTTGGCGTCGATCGCGACCACGATGCACTGCTCGCCGAATTTTTCGGCGGCCTGCTTGACGAATTCGCGGTTAGAGACGGCCGCTGAATTGATCGAGACCTTGTCGGCCCCATACCGCAGCAGCGTCTTGATGTCATCGATGGTGCGCACCCCGCCGCCGACCGTCAGCGGCATGAAACAGGCTTCCGCCGTGCGGCGGACGACATCCAGCATGGTGCCGCGGTTTTCGTGGGTCGCGGTGATGTCGAGGAAGCACAATTCGTCGGCGCCGGCCGCGTCATACGCAATCGCCGCTTCGACGGGATCGCCGGCGTCGCGCAGATCGACGAAGTTGACGCCCTTGACCACGCGGCCGTCTTTCACATCGAGACAGGGGATCACGCGAACCTTGAACATCAAAATACTCCTAGGCCGCGGGGCGCGCGTTGCGGATCAGCGTCAGCGCGGCGGCGGGATCGAGCCGGCCGTCATAGAGGGCGCGGCCGGCGATGGCGCCGGCGAGCTTTTTGGCGCGCGGCTCAAGCAAGGCCTTCACATCGTCGATCGAAGCAAAACCGCCCGAGGCAATGACGGGGATCGAGATGCGCTCGGCGAGCGCAATCGTCGCATCGAGGTTGAGGCCCTTCAGCAGGCCGTCGCGGGCGATGTCGGTGAAGATGATGGCGGCGACGCCGGCATCCTCGAAGCGCTGCGCGATTTCGAGCGCGGTCACCTGCGAGGTCTCGGCCCAGCCTTCCACCGCGACCTTGCCGTCGCGGGCGTCGAGCCCGACGGCGACACGGCCGGGGAACTTTTTCGCGGCGCTCTTCACCAGTTCGGGATCGCGCACCGCGGCGGTGCCGATGATGACGCGCGCGATGCCCTTGTCGAGCCAGGCTTCGACGGTCTTGAGATCGCGAATGCCGCCGCCGAGCTGCACCGGCATGGTGACGGCCTTGAGCATCGCCTCGACCGCCAGCGCATTCATCGGCTTGCCGGCAAAGGCGCCGTCAAGATCGACGACGTGCAGGTATTCGAACCCCTGCTCGGCGAAGGCGCGCGCCTGACCGGCGGGATCGAGGTTGAACACGGTCGCACGCGCCATGTCGCCCTGCTCGAGGCGCACGCACTGGCCGTTTTTCAGGTCGACGGCGGGAAAGAGAATCACGGCTTCCACTTCAGGAAATTCGAGATCAAAGCGAGGCCGAAACGCTGGCTCTTCTCGGGGTGAAACTGCGTGCCGATCGCGGTGTCCTTGCCCACGATCGCCGTCACCGGCCCGCCGTAATCGGCGCGGGCCAGCACATCGGCCTCGTTGGCGGCATTGAGGTGATAGGAGTGCACGAAATACGCATGGCGGCCCTTCGGCCCGAGCGGCAGCCGCTCCAGCACCGGGTGCTCGCGGATCATGTCGAGCGTGTTCCATCCCATATGCGGGATCTTCAGGTTTTCCTCGCGCGGCGCGATCTTCTCGACATCGCCTTCGACCCAGTTGAAGCCCTCGGTTACGACATGCTCCTTGCCGCGGGTCGCCATCAGCTGCATGCCGACGCAGATGCCGAAAAACGGCCGTGCCTTGACGCGCACGGCTTCGGTCATCGCTTCCAGCATGCCGTCCACCGCATCGAGGCCGCGGCGGCAATCGGCAAAGGCGCCGACGCCGGGCAGCACGATGCGATCGGCGCGATACACGGCTTCCGGATCGCGCGTCACCATGACCTTCTGCGGATCTTCCATGCTCCGCGCGGCGCGCTCGAAGGCTTTTGCCGCCGAGTGAAGGTTACCGGAGCCGTAGTCGATGATCGCAACGCTCATCGCGGCCCTCCCGGCTCTGGAAACAGGCCGATGATCCCGCCTTGCGGCAATGGCGGCGGCGGTTTGGAGAACGGCTGGCCCGGAATGTTGCGGGTCGGCGGCGGCGCGCCGCGATCGACCGCCCATTGGTCGTTGGACAGGCCGCGCTGCCGGGCGGTCCAGCGATCGAAGAAGCGGCGCTCGGCCGTTTCCTCGTCGTCGGCGACCACGATATCGAGCTGGCGCCATTTGCGCCGCGACAGCGTCCAGCGCCTTAAGCTGGCCGCCTCGAAGCCCATCAGGATCGCAATCAGGACGTCGACGGCGAAGATCGTGCCTGCGGCTGGCGCCCAGCGCCGACATCCCGAACTGGATCGCGATCATCAGAACGATCCAGCCGAATAGCGCCAGCCACAGCCGATGCCACAACAGCCAGATCACGCTCGCGACCGCCGCCCAGAAATGGAAGCCGTCCCGGACAAAGACGAAGCTGTCGGTCGCCGCGAGATCGGCGCCGTTGGCTACGGGAGCATGTACTGTGTAGACCGGCATCGAACCTCTCCGCCGCGAACGAAAAACGCGAACAAGAAGTCAGCCGCCGAGCTGACCCTTGGTGGAAGGCACTTCGCCGGCCGCACGCGGATCGATCGCAACCGCGGCACGAAGCGCCCTCGCCAGACCCTTGAAGCAGGATTCGGCGATATGATGGCTGTTCTCGCCATATAGGGTCTCGACGTGCAAAGTCACGCCGGCGTTGATGGTGAAGGCGTTGAACCATTCGCGCACCAGCTCGGTGTCGAACGTGCCTACCTTGTCGCGCGGAAATTCGACCTTGAACACCAGGACGGGCCGGCCCGAAATGTCGATCACGACGCGCGACAGCGTTTCGTCCATCGGCATGTGGATCGAGGCATAGCGGGTGATGCCGGCCATGGTGCCGAGCGCCTGCTTCACGGCCTGCCCCAGCGCAATGCCGACGTCCTCGGTGGTGTGATGGTGGTCGACATGGAGGTCGCCATCGGCCTTCACTGATATGTCGATGCGGGAATGCCGGGCCAGCAGGTCGAGCATGTGGTCGAAAAAGCCGATACCGGTCGAAACCTTGGACACGCCCGTGCCATCGAGGTTTACCGCGACCTCGATGTCGGTTTCCTTGGTCTTGCGCTTGATGGACGCTGTGCGCATGAAAACTGCTTCCTTTTGGCCGCCTTGGGGCCGAAAACGCGGCCCTTTTAACAGGCGGATGTCACCTTCGCTACTGCGGGATGACGCTTTTGGAGGCTGAACTTCGGCCTATGGTGACCGGATTCCCGGCTCCTTCTATTCTGACGCGTTTTCTTTATGCGAACCGGTCCCCACTTCGCTCGAAAACGCTACGATTGTAACCCCACGCCTCACCCCCTAAATCTGACGGGAACGAGGGCTATTCATGCAAGCATCTGAAAACAACCTGCCGATCTGGCACGGCACTACGATTTTGACGGTCCGCAAGGGCGGCAAGGTGGTGATCGGGGGCGACGGCCAGGTCTCGATCGGCCAGACCGTCATCAAGGCCAACGCCAAAAAAGTCCGCAAAATCGGCAAGGGCGACGTGATCGGCGGCTTTGCCGGGGCCACCGCCGACGCCTTTACCCTGTTCGAGCGGCTGGAAAGCAAGCTGGAGCAGTATCCGGGGCAGTTGACCCGGGCAGCCGTCGAACTCGCCAAGGACTGGCGAACCGACCGTTACCTGCGCCGGCTGGAGGCGATGATGATCGTCGCCGACAAGGACGTGTCGCTGGTCCTGACCGGGACCGGCGACGTGCTGGAGCCGGAAGCGGGCGTGATGGCGATCGGCTCCGGCGGCAATTATGCGCTCGCCGCGGCGCGGGCGCTGGTCGATACCGACAAGGACGCGGAGGCCATCGTGCGCCGCGCGCTCGATATCGCCGCCGACATCTGCGTCTACACCAACCGCAACGTCACGATCGAATCGCTCTGAGGAAGCTGCCGATCATGGCGCCGGACTACGTCTTTCGCCCGATGATATCAGCAGATCTAGCGCTGGTCCGGCGCTGGCTGGCGGAGCCGCACGTCGCGCAATGGTGGGGCGATCCGGCCGAGCAATATGATCTCGTCAGCGGCGACCTCGATGCACCCGCGATGGACCAGTTCATCGTCTCGGCAGGAAGCAGCGATTTCGCCTATCTGCAGTGCTACGACCTGACCGCGTGGAATTCGGGTTTTGGCGAACATCCGCGCGGCACAAGCGGCATCGACCAGTTCATCGGCGAGCCCGACATGATCGAACGCGGCCATGGCTCGGCGTTCATTCGCGCCTTCGTCGAGGAGCGCTTGAGGAATGGTGCGCCCCGCATCGTCACCGATCCCGATCCATCCAACACCCGGGCCGTTCGCGCCTACGAGAAAGCGGGCTTTGAAAAAGCTGGTATGGTCGATACACCTGATGGCCCCGCTCTCTTGATGGTCCGCAACGCATGACCTCGACCAGCCGTATCGACAAGGCCCCGGCGTTCGGCACGCTTTCGACCTGGCACTGGTTGCTGATCGCGGCCGGCATTCTCGCAACGCAGGCCGCCGTTCTCTACGCGATGGGCCGCCTGCCGATCTGCGCCTGCGGCTATGTAAAACTCTGGCACGGCGTGGTGCAAAGTTCCGAAAACTCGCAGCACATTACCGACTGGTACACGCTGTCGCACATCCTGCACGGCATCCTGTTCTATGGCGCGGCGTTCCTCGCCTTCCCGCGCCTCGCCTGGCAGGGCCGCCTGATCCTTGCCATGCTGCTGGAAGGTGGCTGGGAACTGGTCGAGAATTCCGACTGGATCATCAACCGCTACCGCGCCGGCACGATCTCGCTGGATTATTTCGGCGATACCATCGTCAATTCAATTTCCGATACGTTCGCGATGATCGGCGGCTTCCTGCTGGCGAAAAAGCTGCCGGTCGCCATCACTGTGGCGCTGGCGCTGCTTTTCGAACTCGTGATGGCGCTGCACATTCGCGACAATCTGACGCTCAACATCATCATGCTGATTCACCCCTTCGAGGCGATCAAGCTCTGGCAAGGCGGGCCGCCGATCATTTGAGTTGCCCTCGTTCACGGCTTGCTCTCGCGACATTGGAGACCTACCTAGGAAACATGACCGACTTTTCTCCCCGTGAAATCGTCTCCGAACTCGACCGCTTCATCGTCGGCCAGGCCGATGCCAAGCGCGCGGTATCGATCGCGCTGCGCAACCGCTGGCGGCGGCTGCAGCTCACCGGCTCACTTCGCGAAGAGGTGCTGCCGAAAAACATCCTGATGATCGGGCCGACCGGCGTCGGCAAGACCGAGATCGCGCGGCGGCTCGCGAAACTGGCCAACGCGCCCTTCATCAAGGTCGAAGCCACCAAGTTTACCGAGGTCGGCTATGTCGGCCGTGACGTCGAGCAGATCATCCGCGACCTCGTCGAGGTCGCCATCGTGCAGGTCCGCGAGCGCAAGCGCAAGGACGTGCAGGCCCGGGCGCAGCAGGCCGCCGAAGAGCGCGTGCTGGACGCGCTGGTCGGACCGGCGTCGAGCCCGGCCACCCGCGATTCCTTCCGCAAGAAGCTGCGCGCCGGCGAGCTCAACGACAAGGAAATCGAGATCGAGACGCAATCGTCAGGCGGCATGCCGATGTTCGAAATCCCGGGCATGCCCGGCGCGCAGATGGGCGCGATTTCGATCGGCGATATCTTCGGAAAGATGGGCGGACGAACCAAGACCCGCCGCCTGACGGTCGAAGGCTCGCACGACATCCTCGTCAACGAGGAATCCGACAAGCTGCTGGACAGCGATCAACTCGTGCTGGAAGCCATCAACGCGGTCGAGAACAACGGCATCGTGTTCCTCGACGAGATCGACAAGATCTGCGTGCGCGACGGCCGCAGCGGCGGCGACGTCTCGCGCGAAGGCGTGCAGCGCGACCTGCTGCCGCTGATCGAGGGCACGACGGTCTCGACCAAGCACGGCGCGGTCAAGACCGACCACATCCTGTTCATCGCCTCCGGCGCGTTTCATATCGCAAAACCCTCCGACCTGTTGCCGGAATTGCAGGGGCGGCTGCCGATCCGCGTCGAGCTGGAAGCGCTGACACGCGACGACATGCGCCGGATCCTGACCGAGCCGGAGGCATCGCTGATCAAGCAATATGTCGCGCTGATGCAGACCGAAGGCGTAACCCTCGACATCACCGACGGCGCCATCGACGCGCTGGCCGATGTCGCGGTCGCCGTCAATTCGACGGTCGAGAACATCGGCGCGCGGCGGCTGCAGACCGTGATGGAGCGGGTGCTCGACGAGATTTCGTTCGCAGCACCCGACCGCCATGGCGAGACCATCAAGGTCGATGCCGATTACGTGCAGACGCACGTCGGCGACCTCGCCAAGAACGCTGATCTGAGCCGGTTTATTTTGTAGAAAGCCGCCCCCATCTGTCGTCGTCCCTGCCTGGTGCGCAATTGCGCACGGGGCGCAGGACCCTTAGCCACAAATGTCGGTTGTAGGCATCCGCCGGGGCCGCTATCCCCGTTGGCGACCACGGGCCGGTGGTTATGGGGTCCCTGCGCCCGTGCGCAATTGCGCACTGGGCCGGGACGACGGAAGACGGGTGGGGCCGAATGAATTTGCGGCTATGGGAAAACCCCTGGCGCTTGATGCTGGCCGTCAATGCCGCCGTGCTGATCGGGGTGTTCTGGCACAAGATCGCGCTGCCGCCCTACGTCCCCTACATCCATCTGCTGGTCGATTATCATTTCGGCTTCACCAAGCGCGCCCTGATCGGCGCCGTCGTCGCGCTGTTTACGGCCAAAGTACCGGTGTGGCTGGTGTTCCTGCTCGGCGGCACGGTGTGGCTGATCATGGCCGGGCTGTTCGTCCTATTATTCCGCCGAACGTTTGGTTTTGACCAAAAGCATTTGCCGCTGTTCATGTTCATGGCGGGCTCGCCGTTTTTCCTGAAGAATTTTATGCACACGCTCGGGCATTTCGACATTTACGGCTGCCTGTTGGCGATCTGCCTGCTGCTGTTCCCGGCGCGTTCGCTGTTCTACGTGCTGCTCGCCGCGCTGTTTTCAATGACCCTCATTCTGGTTCACCACGTCCATCTGCTGATGTACGTGCCGACCATCGCCGTGATCGTGGTGCTGCGTCATTACCTGATACAGGGCGTGAACCGGCAGAGCGCTTTCGTTGGGATCGTATTGCTTGCGGCTGTCGGCGCGCTCTTCCTCGCCGCGCAATTCTACGGGACGATGGCGGTGCCGGAAGCGGAGTTCGTCGCCTATCTGCAAAGCCGGATGGCTGACCCATCGCAAACCAGGCTGCTGAGCTTTGGCTATATCTGGTACCAGCCGCTGTCGAAGGAAGTTCTGGATACCTGGCAGTGGCTACCGCACAACATCCTCGGCATTCCCGTATTTGCGCTCCTGATCTGGCTGCACATGCCGCTCTGGCGATATTTTTGCAATCTGGTCGCCGCGCTATCGGTTGAAGCGCATCGCCGCATCGTCACCGCCGCGATCGTCGTCGTCAGCGTCGGTTATCTCGTCATGTTCGCGATGATCTTCGATTACTCGCGGTGGATTTCAAACTGGGCGGTGTGCCTGTTCCTGATCCTGCACGCGGTGAAGACGCTGCCGGCTTCAAAGGACGTACCGCCGATATCGGGCGATGACCGGAAGACGATGGTGTTCGGCTGGGTCGTGACTCTGATACCGCGGGTCGGAATCGTGCGGCCGTTCTGACGGGTCTAAATTCTCGATCTCCGCACCCTGACGTACAAGGCGCCCTCGCCGCCATGGCCGATATGGGCTTCCTCGAAGCCAACCACCAGCGAACGGAATTCCGGCAGGCCAAGCCATTGCGGCACCTGACGGCGCAACACGCCACGCTCGGATTCGGCGCCGATCTTGCCCTTGCCCGTGATGATGAGCACGAAGGTCAGCCCATCATGATGGGCGCGCTGCAGAAAACCAAACAGCGCGCGGTGCGCCCGCGTCTGCGTCATGCCGTGCAGGTCGAGCCGGGCGTCGATCTCCTTCCGCCCGCGCGACAGATGCGACCGCTCGCGGCGGCCGATCGGCGCCAGCGGCGGCGGCTCCGGCTTTGAAGGCGCAACGATGCGCGCCGGCGCGACGTGTCTCGGCGAGGCGGCGGGCTTTTGCGCAACTTTGCCATCGGCTTCCGTCGAGGCGACCGACGGCTTCGAGACGCGTTGCCGTTTGCGCAGCGGCTTGACCTGCTTGGCGACGCTCTCCCACAGCGCGCGGTCCTCTTCGCTCAGGCCGCGCTTGCGCCGCGGCGGCTCTGGCAATTCGGGAATCAAATTCGACCGCCGGCGTTTCATCGACGATGGCGATATCGGCGCAGGTGGCGCTGATGCGGCTTGACGGAGACCGCTTCGACCTTCGGCCGCGGCTCGGGAAGCGGCACCGGCTTTGTCACGGCAGCCTGGACGGCCGGGGCTGGCGAAGGTGCCGCTGCCGGCGGTGCTGCCTGAGAGGCGGGCCTGGTGGTGGTCGCCGAGGTCACCTCCGGCGGCTTCGCAGCGTTCTTCAGCGGATCGGTTTGCGGGAACAGTTTTGCGATCTTCTCCGACGGCCGGTCGTCGGGCACCGGCATCTTGCGGCCGCGCGCCACCGGATCGAGGCTCTTCGGCACCAGCATCACGAAGCGCGCATTGTTGCGGAGGCGGCCGGCAACCTTGCCGGCTTCGAGGCCGGCGCCGAAATAGAGATCGGCGCGCGCGGGACCGACGATGGCGGAGCCGGTGTCCTGCGCAATCATCAGACGGCGGAACGGCGTCTTCGACAGCGCCGATTCGATCGGCAGCTCGCCTTCGATGAAGAACGGCGTGCCATAGACATGCAGCGATTTGTCGACCGCGATCGAACGGCCAGGCGTCAGCGGCACGCCCTGGGCGCCGACCGCCTCGTCCTTATCGGAAAGCTGCACCTCGCGGAAGAAAACGTAGGATTTGTTCTGCCGCCGCAGCTCGTCGGCCTCGTTGGGATTCTCCTCCATCCACTCCCGGATCTTCTGCATCGACATCTGATCCTTGGGGATGATGTTGCGCTCGATCAGGATGCGGCCGACCGCCGTATAGGGGTAGCCATTATGGGCGTCGTAGTTGATCCGAATGGTCGAGCCGTCGTCGAGGCTGACCCGCGCCGAACCCTGGATCTGCGAGAACAGCAGATCGGTCTGTTCCTTCAAAAAGCAGATTTCGAGGCCGCGGCCGGCAATCGCGCCGTCCTCGATCTCGGCCCGATCGTAATAGGGGACCAGCTTGCGGCGGCCGATCTTGCGGAATACCTGGCCCTTGTTGGGCAAGCCGGCCGAGCTTTGTGTAGTACCGCGGACGAACAGGTTGGACGGCCGGCGATAGACCGGCACCTTGTAGACCTCGTTTTCCGTCCGCGAGCCATCGACGATGGGCTCGTAATAGCCGGTGACAAAACCCTCGCCTTCGCCAAGCCGCGAAATACGCAAGGGGAGAAAATGCTCCTCGAAGAAAGCTTTTGCCTTCTGTCCGTCGGACAGTTCCAGGCCTCTCGCGACGAGGCAGGGATCGCGCAGCGAGGTACCGAGCGCCTTCGGATCGGCCGGGGGCGTTCGCTGCGCCGATATCGGCCTGCAGCTCACCCGAAACGCCTTGTAGGCGGCCAGATGGTCGTCCTCGCTCCAGCCCGGGATCGCGGCCCAGGCGACCGGCGCGTATTGACCGCCGTTGACCTGAAACGGCAATTCAAGCTCTGGATATGGCAGGTGGCGGGCGGCCGGCGGATGCGAAGCCTTTTGCGAACGCGCGTAACGTGCTGCGAAGGCATCCACCGGTGCCAGCAAACACGCCAAAGCGATCACGCCAAACGCGAGCCTCGCAAGGCGTCGCGTCTCAGGCCGCGCTTCCAGTGCCAACCAGCTTCCAGTTCGGATCGCGAGAGCTCGTGTCGCGGGCGAATGTCCAGACATCGGTGATATCGGCGACCTTATCGGGATTGCCATCGACAATGGCGCCGGTCTTGTCGCGGGTGACCGAGATCATCTGCGACACGAAACGAACGGTCAGTTGCGCCGCGCGATCGCGTGCTTCCGCACCCACCAGCTCGGCCTTGTCGATCGAAACAAACCGCGTTTCGGTTTTCTGCTCGTGCTTCTCGCGATCCCTGATCACGGCCTCGAAGCTCTCATAGACTTCGCTGGACAGGAGATCCTTCAGCGAGCGGCGGTCGCCATTGGCGAAAGCCAGCACGATCATCTCGTAGGCGCCGCGCGCGCCGGAGAGGAAGTGCCGCGGATCGAACGAGGAGTCCTGGGCGGCAATGGCGTCGAGGCCGGCGGCGAGCGGCGTGCCTGGCTCGGCAATGTCCTTCCAGCGGTCGGCCGGCGCGACATCGGCGCTCGGCGCCAGCGGCGCCTGATCGATCACCGCACCCGGCATCGGAACGACATTATTGTTGTCCTGCGTACGCTGCACGACATTGGGCGCGGCGCGATCGTAGGGCGGCCGTTCGCTTCCGGTGCGCTGTCCGAGGACGCTGCGCAGGCGCAGGAAGATAAAGACCGCCAGCGCCAGGAAGATGATGGTGTAAATGTCCACGTCGTATTCGCTTTCTGGTTCTAACGCCGGCAACGGGCCCGGCGGTCGAGCGTTCCCTGGTGAGAAGCTCTCTTACGAGTTTTCCCTGAGAACGGCAGAGATTACATCATCGATGAGACTGCAGCATGTAGGCATGAAACTGCGCCCGGCCAATGGCGCGTTTTGGCGCGGGTGAATTGTAGCGCGTTTTGGCGGCGAGGGGAAACCCGATCGTGTCCCGGAAATCACGCGTATTCAATTATTTAGGGCACGTATTGGGCGGCCGATGGGGCTCTATTAGGCATATCTGCCACATTTCGCCGAGGGTCCAGCCACCACCCGTCGTCCTTGTGGAACGAGGCGGGGCTATGATAGCCACTCGCCCGGAAAAGGCATCCCGCCCATCGAGCGAATTCAGACGAAAACGGGCTCCGCTCGCCAGCTTCAGGAGAGAGTTTCATGACCAACGGCAACGGCGCGCCTCCCGAACAGGCCCCTCCCCAGCTCAACGTGCTGGCGCAATACACCAAGGATCTGTCGTTCGAGAATCCGAACGCGCCCTCCTCGCTGGCGCCGCAGCAGCAACAGCCGGCGATCAACATCCAGATCAACGTTTCCGCGAACAATCTCTCGGAAAACGAGTTCGAAGTGACGCTTTCGATCGAGGGCAAGGCTGAAAACGCCGGCAAGGTGATGTTCAGCTTCGAACTCGCCTATGCCGGCGTGTTCCGGATCGTCAATGTGCCCAAGGAAAACCTGCACCCGCTGGTCATGATCGAATGCCCACGGTTGTTGTTCCCGTTCGCGCGCGAGATCATCGCCACCGCGGTGCGCGACGGCGGCTTCCCGCCGCTGATGCTCGATCCCGTCGATTTCGTCGGCCTGTACCGCCAGAACATGGAGCGGCAGGCCGCTTCCGGCGTAAAGCCGAGCTAAACAAGCCAGCGGCCAAACGTCGCTAAAGCATGATCCGGAAAAGTGGGCACCGGTTTTCCCTCGCGACAAACGCGGAACGCGTTTGCGCGGAGATCATGCTCAAATCAAAGAGATAGAGCGTGATGACGATTCGAAGAAACGTCATTACGCCCTAGGCTTCCAGAAAATCGTTCCAGATCGGCTTGTCGCCCAAAGTGGCGATGAAGGCGCGATGTTCCTCGCGGTCCGCGTCCGTGATTCGCGGTGCCAGCGGCGCCTCGCGCTGCCGACGCGGCGTTTCGCCAAATCCGTTGCTGACAGTAACGCGGGTTTCCGACGCCAGGATCAATTGCGACTGCCGCGCCCCGATCAGATCGATATAGACTTCGGCCAACAGCTCGGCGTCGAGCAGTGCGCCGTGCTTGGTGCGGCGGGAATTGTCGATCGCATAGCGCGAGCAGAGATCGTCCAGCCGGTTCGAGACGCCGGGATGCTTGCGACGGGCCAGCAATAACGTATCGACCAGGCGATCGCGTGAAACCGGCCGTCGCTTAATGCGGTCGAGCTCGGCATTGATGAAGCTGATGTCGAACGAGGCGTTGTGAATCACCAACGGCGCATCGCCGATGAATTCCAGGAACTCCTCGACCACTTCCATGAATAGCGGCTTGCTAGCGAGGAATTCGGTAGACAGGCCGTGCACGTTAAATGCTTCCGCCGGCATGTCGCGCTCGGGATTGATGTAGCGGTGAAAGGTCTGCCCCGTCGGCATGCGGTTGTAGATCTCGATACAGCCAATTTCGACCAGCCGGTCGCCGCGCAGCGGGTCGAGGCCTGTGGTTTCGGTATCGAGAACGATTTCACGCATGGATGTAAGACCAGAGATTCAGCGAATCAGGTTCGCCGCTGCGGCATCTTAACGACCTCGGCCAGAATGTCGCGGATTGCCGTCCGCACCGGGTCCAGTCCGTGCGACGTATCCACCACGAAATCCGCGCGCTTGCGCTTTTCGGCATCGGGCAATTGCCGCGCCAGAATGCCGTCGAGCGCCTCTGACGTCATGGTGCCGCGCGCCAGAATCCGCTCGCGCTGGGTCGCAGGATCGGTCGAGACCACGACGACGGCATCGAAGCGTTTCTCGCCGCCAGTTTCGAACAACAACGGAATATCCATCACCACGACGGGCGCGCCGGATGCCTCGGCATCATCGAGGAATTTCTTGCGGGAGGCGCCGAGCATCGGGTGAACGATCTGCTCGAGCTGTTTGATCGCGGCCTGATCATGCACCACCTTGGCGGAAAGTTTGGCGCGATCAACCTTGCCATCGACGGTCGTGCCGGGAAATACCGCCTCGATCGCGGGTGCCGCCTCGCCTTCATAGATTTTGTGAACGGCTGCATCGGCGTCGTAAACCGGCACGCCCGCCTCAATGAACAGCTTTGCGGTGGTGGATTTCCCCATCCCGATTGAGCCGGTCAGTCCGAGAATGCGCATCAGATCGCCGTTTCCATTCTAGACATTGAGCAGGCCCTCGCCGCGCAGGAACGACAGCAACGGCAGCAGCGGCAGGCCGAGGATCGTAAAATGGTCGCCCTCGATGCGTTCAAACAGATGCACGCCCAGCCCTTCGAGTTGATAGGCGCCGACGCTGGTCGTGACCGCCTGCCCGGCCTGATCCAGATAGGCTTCGATCTCGCTTCCGTCCAAACGCCGCATCGTCATTCTGGCGACGGCGACATCGGAAAACACTATCTTGCCATCGCGGGCGACCGCAACGGCGGAATGCAGTTCGTGCGTATGGCCGGCAAGCAGGCGCAGTTGATCTGCGGCCTGCGCGCGGCCGGCAGGCTTGCTGAACAGCCGACTTCCCAAGGCCAGCGTCTGATCGGCGCCGACGACATGACGGCCGGGATTTTTTGACGATACGAAGCATGCCTTCTCGCGGGCGAGTAGCCCCGCGATTTCGCCGGGCGCGGAAAGGCCGGAATTCTTCTGCAGCGCGCGTTCGTCGATATCGGCGGGAACGGCGTCGAAGGAAATGCCGGCATTGGCAAGCAGCACCTGCCGCGCGCGGCTCTGTGAGGCCAGGATCAGCGGATCTTTTCCACGCCAGATGGTCATCGCGAAAACATCATTCCGAAAACCGCTGCCGCTGCCGATCGGTGAACAGTTTCAGCACGGCCGCGGCGGTTTCCTCGATCGAGCGGCGCGTCACGTCTAGTTGCGCCCAACTGAATTTGGCACTTAGTTTCCGCGCGTAGGCGACTTCATCGGCCACCGCCTGGCGATCGATGTAATCATCGTTGGGGGTATCGGCGCCCATGCTCAGCAACCGGTTTTGCCGGACCTGGATCAACCGCTCCGGCGTCGCATGAAGGCTCACGACCAACGGCTTTTTCAATGTCTCGAGCTGGTGTGGCAGTGGAATGCCCGGCACCAGCGGCACGTTCGCGGTGCGGACGCCGCGGTTGGCGAGATAGATCGAGGTCGGCGTCTTTGATGTACGGGACACGCCGACCAGAACCACGTCGGCATCTTCCAGGCCTTCGACGTGCTGGCCGTCGTCATGGATCATGGTGTAGTTCAAGGCGTCGATGCGCTTGAAATATTCCGCGTTCAGAACGTGCTGGGCGCCTACCCTCCCCGTCGTTGCCGCGCCGAGATACGCCTCGAACAATTGCATCACCGGCCCGATGATCGACAGGCTCGGAATATTGATGTCCCTGCACTTGGCCTCCAGCCGGCCGACCAGATCCTTTTCCAGCAGCGTGAAGAGCACGATGCCTGGCGCCTCCTCGATCTCGTCGAGCACGCGGTCGAGCTGCTTCTGACTGCGCACCAGCGGATAGACATGTTCGACCGCGGTCACATTGGCGTATTGCGCAGCCACCGCGCGCGCCACCGTGATCAGCGTCTCGCCGGTCGAATCGGAGACCAGATGAAGATGAAAATAATTGCCGGTCGTGGGCACCAGAACCCCTGTGTATCCTGTGAATCTCTGTGGAGCTTAACCAAGATATTTGGCCCTGGGTCGCCACGTCAGGGATAACCCGGACTTTTCTTCACAGGGCCTCATGCGAGGACAAGTCCACGGGCTCATCGCCATGATAGTGGGAAGGTGTGGATTTGTCTCTTCATAAGCTGACCACGAAACGGTGCAAGCAATTGATGCGCGTGGCGTTATCAGGATGATGCAATAGCCAACCGAAATTGGGGAGGACTGTGAACAAGCCTCGCAGAGATGCGGGATCGTTTTGTGTGAGTCATAATCACGGTCACTTAGACTCAAACCTAAGATTCTAAAATTATTAGTTTAGAGAAGCGGTGCTTTGCGGATATGTCTTGCGTCCCCTGGCTGGCAGCGCTTGTTCGCAACGCTGAGATGGTCGGAACGTTCCGGGGACGGGTAAGGTCGAGCGACGGCAATGTACGAGTGGATCACGATCACGGCGTATCCGTGGATCAAGGCGCTGCATGTGATCGCAGTCATCTCGTGGATGGCCGGCATGCTCTATCTGCCACGGCTGTTCGTCTACCACTGCGAAGCCGAGGTCGGATCGAAGCAGTCCGAGACCTTCAAGGTGATGGAATGGCGATTGCTGAAGGCGATCATCAACCCTGCGATGATCGTCACCTGGCTGGCCGGGCTTTATCTGGCGTGGAGCGGGCATTGGTACACGTCCGGCTGGTTTCACGCCAAACTGACGCTGGTGCTGATCCTGTCGGGCGTCCACGGCTTTTTTTCACGGCTGGTGAAGGATTTCGCCGCCGACCGGAATACCAGAAGTCAGAGATTCTATCGTGTTATCAATGAGGTGCCTACCATCCTGATGATATTCATTGTCATCCTGGTGATCGTGAAGCCGTTTTAGCCTCTGCTTTCCTCGGTCCGTTGATTTCTCCCCGGCTTGCGAAGCGGCGGCCGATTTTCTATATTAGCCTGATCCCACCCCACGCAGGCGGATGTGGCTGCGTTCCGGTTTCTTCATTGGACCCGGCCGCCGCATCAGGTTTGAAGCCTCACCCGGCGCTTTCCTTGCTTAGACCTGCGGACCTTCCATTTTTCGTGTCCGCTTTTTCCTTAAGCCACCTCGCACCCCTTCCCTAAAGAACACTCCACAGGACCACCCCAATGCGGGAAATGAAACTCCAGGACCTCAAATCGAAAACGCCGGCCGAGCTCGTCTCGTTCGCGGAAGAGAACGGGGTCGAAAATGCCAGCACCATGCGCAAGCAGGAGCTGATGTTCGCCATTCTCAAGCAGCTCGCGATCCAGGAAATCGACATCATCGGTGAAGGCGTCGTCGAGGTTCTCTCCGACGGCTTCGGCTTTCTGCGTTCGCCCGACGCCAACTACCTGCCCGGCCCCGACGACATCTACGTCTCGCCGTCGCAGATCCGCCGCTTCGGCCTTCGCACCGGCGATACCATCGAAGGCCACATCCGCAGCCCGAAAGAAGGCGAACGCTATTTCGCGCTGCTCAAGGTCAACACCCTCAATTTCGAAGATCCGGAAAAGTCCAAGCACAAGGTCAATTTCGACAATCTGACGCCGCTGTTTCCCGATCAGCGCTTCCGCCTCGAGCTCGAGGACCCGACGCGAAAAGACCTTTCTGCAAGGGTGATCGACATCGTCGCTCCGATCGGCAAAGGCCAGCGCGCGTTGATCGTGGCGCCGCCGCGCACCGGCAAGACGGTGCTGATGCAGAACATCGCGCACTCCATCACCGCCAATCATCCGGAATGCTATCTGATCGTTCTGCTGATCGACGAGCGTCCGGAAGAAGTCACGGACATGCAGCGCTCGGTGAAGGGCGAGGTGGTGTCATCGACCTTCGACGAACCGGCGGTGCGTCACGTCCAGGTCGCCGAGATGGTGATCGAGAAAGCCAAGCGGCTCGTCGAGCATGGCCGCGATGTCGTGATTCTCCTGGACTCGATCACGCGTCTTGGCCGCGCCTATAACACCGTGGTGCCGTCATCCGGCAAGGTGCTGACCGGCGGTGTCGACGCCAACGCGCTGCAACGGCCGAAGCGATTCTTCGGCGCCGCGCGCAACATCGAGGAGGGCGGTTCGCTCACGATTATCGCGACAGCGCTGGTCGATACCGGCAGCCGAATGGACGAAGTGATCTTCGAAGAATTCAAGGGCACCGGCAACTCCGAACTGATCCTCGACCGCAAGGTCTCGGACAAGCGGACCTTCCCGGCGATCGACATCTCGCGCTCCGGCACCCGCAAGGAAGAACTGATCACCGATCCGCAGCTCCTGAAAAAGATGTACGTGCTGCGCCGGATCCTCAATCCGATGGGCACGATGGATGCGATCGACTTCCTGCTCGACAAGCTTCGCAACACCAAGAACAACTCCGAGTTCTTCGATTCCATGAACACCTGATCCGCCAGGTCAGACTTGGAGGAGGGCGCCTTGCGGGAAGCGGGGCGCCCTTTTTCATGCGGCGGCTGCGACGCGAATGCAGCATCAGAAAACCGGCGTTAACGGTCGGTTAACCATATAACATATTGAATTTTATATTATTTATTGCACTTTGGGTTCCAGGGAAGGGCGCTCTCCGGATTCTGCAGCATGTTCTTGGCCGCACCTATCCGCGGTAGCCCCGCGGATATCGCCTGCCTGCCCAGGCGCCGAATCGAATCGCGTTGCCTTTTCAAAACCGCCCGCACAAATAGGCCATGCATCCGCGGGATCAGACCATTTTTGCATTGTCGTCGGGCCGGCCGCCGAGCGCGATTGCGTTGGTGCGCGTCTCGGGTTCACAGGCCGGGAAAGTGCTCACCGCGCTGGCTGGCAAATTGCCGTCGCCGCGAATGGCCACCCGCGCGTTGCTTTGGGATCTCGGCCAGCGGCCGATCGACGATGCGGTGGTGTTGTGGTTTCCGGGTCCGGCCAGCGCGACCGGTGAAGACGTTGCGGAATTTCACGTCCATGGCGGACGCGCGGTGCTGGCGGCTTTGTTCGCGGCGCTGTCCAGATTCGAAGATGTTCGGCCAGCCGAGCCCGGGGAATTTACCCGGCGCGCTTTCGAGAACGGCAAGCTCGATCTGACCGAGGCCGAAGCTCTCGACGATCTCATCCATGCCGACACCGATCGACAGCGGCGCCAGGCGCTGCGCCAGTTGAAGGGGCTGCTGGGCGACCGGGCGCGCGACTGGCGCGCGCGCATCATTGAGGCGTCGGCGCTGATCGAAGCGGGAATCGATTTCTCGGACGAGGGCGACGTGCCGGCTGAATTGATCGCGCCAGCCTTGGCGAAGGTCGTAGCGCTGCTGACCGAGATCGAGGAAGTTTTGGCGGAGCAGGGGCGGAGCGAGCGGCTTCGCGATGGCCTCGTCGTCGCGATCGCGGGGCCGCCGAATGTCGGCAAGTCAACGCTGATGAATCAGCTCGCGCGCCGCGAGGTCGCGATCGTCTCACCGCATGCCGGCACCACGCGCGATGTCATCGAGGTGCAGCTCGATCTCGATGGCTATCCGGTGACGGTGATTGACACCGCGGGCATTCGTGAAACTGACGACCCAGTCGAGCAGGAGGGTGTCCGTCGTGCCCGGGCGCGTGCGGCGGATGCGGACCTCGTCCTGTGGCTGACCGATGTGTCACCGCTTTCTATCCAGCATGACGGTACGGCGCCCGTTTGGACGGTGCGAAACAAGATCGATCTCGAAGCCGCCAGTCGGCCATTGGCCGATCCGTTAGGGCAGGGGGTCTTTCAGATCTCGGCAAGCCGCGGCGACGGTTTGCCCGAGCTGATCGCGGCCTTGGTCGGTTTCGCGCAAAATTATTTTGGAGGCAGCGAGGGCGGTCTGATCGGCCGCGCCCGCCAGCGCAAGCTTTTGCAGGAGACGGCGACCTCGCTACGGCGCTGCGTTCAGGTGGTCGGGCAGGGCGAGGAGCTGGCGGCGGAAGAGTTGCGCACGGCGGCGCATTCGCTGGGGCGGCTTTTGGGGCGCGTGGATGTCGAGGACATTCTGGACGTCATCTTCCGGGAGTTCTGCGTAGGTAAGTAGCCCTTCCCTACCTTTCCCGGATGTTTCACGTGAAACAGTTTCCGGTTCCTTGAAGTCTGTTTCACGTGAAACAAAGTTCGCCCGCGCGCCCATCGACTCTACTTTGCATGGGGTTGTTTTCGATATTTTTATCTGAGCCCCGTCGCCAAGGCTCACCCTGCGATTCTTGCTTCCGCGTTTTCCAACTCCGGGATAGAAGTCGCGACATGACTTCCCAAGCGAACTCCTTCGACGTCATCGTCATCGGTGGCGGCCACGCCGGCTGCGAGGCCGCGAGCGCGGCTGCGCGGATGGGTGCGAAGACCGCCTTGGTGACCCATCGTTTCGCGACCATCGGGGCGATGTCCTGCAATCCCGCCATCGGAGGTCTCGGCAAGGGTCATCTGGTCCGCGAGGTCGATGCCTTGGACGGTCTGATGGGCCGAGTGGCCGATGCCGGCGGGATCCAGTTTCGGATGTTGAACCGGCGAAAAGGTCCAGCCGTCCGTGGGCCGCGGGCCCAGGCGGACCGCAAGCTTTACGCGACCGCCATGCAGACCGCGATCCGGGAGACCGCCAATCTCAGCGTGGTCGAAGGCGAGGCGGACGAGCTGATCGTCTCCAATGGCCGGGTCACCGGCATTCGCTTGGGCGACGGCCGTGAGCTGATTGCTGGCGCCGTAGTGATCACCACCGGGACCTTTTTGCGTGGGCTGATCCATCTCGGCGAGAACAACTGGCCCGCCGGCCGGGTCGGGGAGGCGCCGGCGATGGGGCTCTCGGCTTCTTTCGAGAGGGCTGGCTTTACCCTCGGCCGGTTGAAGACCGGCACGCCGCCGCGGCTCGATGGCACGACGATCGACTGGTCCGCTGTCGAAATGCAGCCTGGCGATGATCCGCCGGAGCCGTTCTCGGTCATGACCGAGCGGATCACGACGCCGCAGATTCAGTGCGGGATTACCCGGACGACGCTCGGCGACCCATGAGGTGATCCGGGCTAATGTGCATCGTTCGCCGATGTACTCCGGCCAGATCAAGAGCAGCGGTCCGCGCTATTGTCCCTCGATCGAGGACAAGATCGTCCGGTTCGGCGATCGAGACGGCCATCAGATCTTCCTGGAGCCGGAAGGGCTCAACGACTCCACGGTCTATCCCAACGGCATCTCGACTTCGCTGCCGGAGGAGGTTCAGCTCGCGATCCTCGCGACCATTCCCGGGCTTGAGCAGGTGAAGATGGTCCGGCCGGGCTATGCCATCGAATACGACCATGTCGATCCCCGCGAACTGGAGCCGACGCTTCAGACCAGGCGCCTGCCGGGTCTCTTCCTGGCCGGGCAGATCAACGGCACAACCGGATATGAGGAGGCGGCGGCGCAGGGGATCGTCGCTGGCCTGAACGCGGCCTTGGCAGCCGGAGGCGCCGACCCGATCGTGTTCGACCGGGCGGATGGCTATCTCGGGGTAATGATCGATGACTTGGTGACCCGCGGGATCACCGAACCGTACCGGATGTTCACGTCGCGGGCCGAGTATCGCCTGACCTTGCGGGCCGACAACGCCGACCAGCGCCTGACCGATAAGGGGATTGCGTTGGGCTGCGTAGGGCAGGCGCGTGCGGAGCGACATCGCAACAAGATGGCTGCGCTGGCGGCGGCCAAGGCATTGGCGAAGTCGCTGACGATGACCCCCAACGAAGCGGCCAGGCATGGCCTGGCTCTCAACCGGGATGGCCATCGACGTTCGGCGTTTGAGTTGCTGGCCTATCCCGAGATCGAATGGGAAGCGTTGCGCGGCATCTGGCCGGAGCTGTCGGCCGTCGATTCGTCCATCGCCGTGCATCTCGAGATCGACGCCAAGTACGATGTCTATCTCAAGCGCCAGACCGCCGACGTCGACGCCTTCCGGCGCGACGAGGGGTTGGTCCTGGCCGATATCGATTACGCCGATGTGCCCGGTCTTTCCAACGAGGCGCGCGCCAAGCTTGAGGCGGCGCGACCGCGGACAGTGGGGCAGGCGGGCCGGCTCGATGGCTTGACGCCGGCGGCGCTGGGGATCCTGGCCGCGTATCTGCGTCGTGAGGCGCGGCGGAAGACTTCGAAGGCGAGCGCGTAAAGAATCTGTTTCACGTGAAACAGGTCAAGGCCAGCAAGTCTCCCTTCAAGAGACGCTGCGGCTTCTCTATCGTCATTGCGAGGAGCGACAGCGACGAAGCAATCCATGCTTCCACCCGCCGCGAAATGGATTGCTTCGCTTCGCTCGCAATGACGGCTGAAATTCACCATGGTCCGACCAGCAGATCAACTTCCCTCCGCTAGCGATAAGACCGCAGCTCTCGCCCTCACCCCCGTTTCGCGTGAAACGGAGGCGCGGCTGGATCGCTACGTCAGTCTGCTTTTGGAGTGGCAAAGCAAAACGAATCTCGTCGCGCCGTCGACGCTTCCGCATCTCTGGACCCGACACGTCTCCGATTCGCTGCAGCTCCTGAGCCTGGCTCCGTCGGCGAAGATTTGGGTCGACCTTGGCAGCGGCGGCGGGTTTCCAGGCGTGGTTCTCGCCTGCGCACTCGCAGAGACGCCCGGTGCTAATGTCCATTTGGTCGAGCGCAACGCCAAAAAAGCAGCCTTCCTGCGTGAGGCGGTGCGCATAACTTCTGCGGCTGCGACCGTGCATTTGGCGGGAATCGGGGATAGTGTGGATAGAATTGGCCGTCGAGTCGATTGCGTCACTGCGCGGGCGCTGGCTCCGTTACATCAGCTTGTCGGTTTTGCGGAACCGTTTGTGAAAGAAGGCGCGAAAGCTTTGTTTCTCAAAGGCCAAGATGTAGAGGCTGAATTGACCGAGGCCACTAAATATTGGAATATTGAACCGCGACTCCATTCCAGCCGCACGGGCGGGCACGGCTGGATCGTCGAACTCGATCGGATCGAGCGGCGCAACTCCTCCGCGATCACAGATGGCGATCGGGCATGAGCGAATTAGACGAGTTATATCAAGAAGATAGAGAGCCAACTCCGCCGCCCCATCCACGCATCCTGTCGCTGGCCAACCAGAAGGGCGGCGTCGGGAAGACCACTACGGCGATCAATCTCGGCACGGCGCTCGCGGCGATCGGCGAGCGGGTGCTGATCGTCGATCTCGATCCGCAGGGTAATGCTTCGACCGGTCTCGGCATCGATCGCCGCAACCGCAACTGCTCGACCTATGACGTGCTGATCGGCGAAGCGCCGCTGCGCGAAGCGGTGGTTCCAACCGCGGTGCCGCGGCTGCACATCGCCTCCTCGACCATGGATCTGTCCGGCCTCGAGCTCGAACTCGGCACGACGCCCGGCCGCGCGTTCCGCCTGCGCGATGCGATCGCGGCGCTGAACAAGAACGCGGCGCCGGACACCGAGTACACTTATGTGCTGATCGATTGCCCGCCGTCGCTCAACCTTCTCACCGTCAATGCGATGGCGGCGTCGGACGCGATCCTGGTGCCGCTGCAGTGCGAGTTCTTCGCGCTCGAAGGTCTGTCGCAATTGCTGCAGACGGTGGAGCAGGTGCGCTCGACGCTCAATCCGAACCTGTCGATCCACGGCATCGTGCTGACCATGTTCGACTCGCGCAACAATTTGTCGAACCAGGTCGTCGCCGACGTGCGGCAGTTCATGGGCGGCAAGGTCTACGACACCATGATCCCGCGCAACGTGCGCATCTCCGAGGCGCCGTCCTACGGCAAGCCGGTGCTGGTCTACGATCTCAAATGCGTCGGCAGCGAAGCCTATCTGAAGCTTGCGACGGAAGTGATCCAGCGCGAGCGCGAGCTGAGGACGCATTAGTCGGGTGTAGGGTGGGCAAAGGCGTCTTCGCCGTGCCCACCATGATCTGTCGCGAAAACCGGTGGGCACACTTCGCTTTGCCCACTCTACGGTCAACCGAATTCTGTTTCCGGAGTGGCGTAAGTGAATCCTAGGGAGTTGGCGGCGATGGCCGACGAAACGCGTTCGCGACTGGGTCGTGGTCTCGCAAGTCTGATCGGGGATGTCGGCGGCGAGGCTGCGCATGTCGACCGGCCGCGCAACCAGCGCAAGGTGCCGATCGAGTTCCTGAAGCCGAATCCGCGTAACCCGCGCCGGACTTTTTCCGATGCCGAGCTCGGCGAACTCGCCGATTCGGTCAAACAGCACGGCGTGATCCAGCCGATCGTGGTGCGGCCGGTGAAGGGTTCGCAGGATCGCTACGAGATCATCGCCGGCGAGCGCCGCTGGCGCGCCGCGCAACTCGCCAGCCTGCACGAAGTTCCGATCGTCCCCATTGATGTCAGCGACAGCGACGCGCTCGAGATCATGATCATCGAGAACGTGCAGCGCGAAGACCTCAATGCGATGGAAGAGGCGCAGGGCTATCATGTGCTCGCCGACGAGTTCAAACGCAGCCAGGAAGAGATCGCGAAGGACGTCGGCAAGAGCCGCAGCCATGTCGCCAACATGATGCGGCTGACCAAGCTGCCGGCGGAGGTGCAGGCCTATATCTCCAACGGTCAATTGTCGGCGGGACACGCCCGCGCCCTGATCGGCGTGCCCGATCCGCTGGCCGCGGCGAAGCGCATCGTCGAGGAGGGTCTCAACGTCCGCCAGACCGAAGCGCTGGCGCACGAGGAGGGCGTCCCGGAGCGCAAGCCGCAGAAGGCCCGCAGCAGCGGCGGCGGCAAGGGAAAGGCTCCCGACACGATCGCGCTGGAAAAGCGCGTCAGCGACGCGCTCGGTCTTGCCGTGACCGTCAACCACCGCGACCCCGGCGGCTCCGTCCAGATCAGCTACCGCAACCTCGAACAGCTCGACGAGGTGATGCGAAGGCTGGCGAAGGGGGGCTGATCTTCTTAACCTCGCCCCGCTTGCGGGGAGAGGTCGGATTGCGGAGCAATCCGGGTGAGGGGGTACAGGTCTAACGTCGTTCGGGACTCGTTGAAACAGCCCCTCACCCCAACCCTCTCCCCGCAAGAGCGGGGCGAGGGAGTAGAGAGAAAATCGTCATCACCCCCGCCGCTTCGCATTGGCCGCAATCGACAGCAACGTACGCAGCCCGATGGCGGACGCCAGCGAGGCCTGCTTGCGCATGTCGAGCGCGGCGGTTCCTAGCTGATCGATGATCGTGACCAGTCGCGCCGCGCTGAAATTGCGCAGCGCGATTTCGACGGCGCCCTTGCGCGAGAAGTGCAGGCGCGGGTAGCCGCTTTCGAGCAAGGTCGAAACCGGCGTGCCTTCGGCCACCGCAAGCGCCGATTTGTGCAGCCACGCCGCCTGGCGCTGCGCCGCCGAGATGATCACGCCGGGATAGGTGCCGGCGACCATCGCCTTGGCAAATTCGCTTTCGACCACCTCCGGCTTGCCGGCAAAGGCACCGTCCACGATCGGGTCCAGCTTCAGCTCGGACGCGTCGGAGACGACGGTCATGACATCGTCGAGCGCGATCTCGCCCTTGCCGTGGGAATAGAGCGCCAGCTTGCGCAGTTCGTTGCGCGAGGCCTGGCGGTCGCCGCCGAGCAATGACATCAGGACCGCGCGGGCGTCTGCGGCGATCCGCAGATTGGAAGACCGCAATTCCTCGTCGATCAGTCGGGCAAGGTCGCGCTCGGTGTCGGGATAGCAGGCGATGGCGACCGCGGTCTTGGCGCGCTCGCAGGCCTTGCGCAGCGGCGATTCCGGCCGCAGCTCGCCGGCCTCGATCACGATGCGGCAATCCTTGATCGGCGAATCGGAGAGCGTATCGACGCCGCTGGCGAAACTGCGGGAGCCGGCGCGCACGCGAATGGCACGGCGGCCGCCGAACATCGGGATCGTCATGGCCTCGTCGACCAGCCGCGACGGTTCAGCCGACAGCTCGTCGCCATCAAGCCGCACCAGCGAAAAGGGATCGTTGGGGTCGTCGACCGCGGAGGCGATCAGCGCGTCGGCGCGCTCGCGGACCAGGCCGGCGTCCGGGCCGTAAAGCAGGATGATGGGACGGCCGGCATCAGGCCGGGCGAGAAAAGCGTCGATGTCTTTTCCGCGGAGCGCGACCAACGGGATCAGGTGCCGGCGTAGAAGAACGACGCCAGCCGGGTCTGGATGTTTTCCGCGATCTCCTGGGCGGCGCGATCCTCAGCGTCGCGAAAGGCGCGCTGGCGGGCGAAGCGCTGCAACTGGCCGGGAATGTCATAGGAAACACGGGAGAAGGTCGTGCCCGTCATGACCGACTTGTTGGTGGCGAGGTCGATCAGATTGTACTGCGCGTCGATGCCGTAATTCTCGCTCGACGGGAGCGCGGTGGCCGGATCGAGCATCAGCGAGTTACGCGAGGTGTTAAAGCGCAGCACCAGCTTATGCGTCGGCGGCATGCCGGTGGCGTTGCCGTAGAGCTTGAACGCCAGCGCGTTGCGGATCTCCACCTGGATCCTCGCTTCCCGCGACGCGTTGGGCTTGTCGACGGGCGGGATTTCCACGCCCATCAGCTTTTCCCGCAGGCCGGGCTTGCCGTCATTGCGTTCGGCATACATCGGCTGGAAACAGCCGGCCGTGAGCGCCGCCAGGGCGGCGACGGCGATGAGCCGAACGGCGATCCGGGTCCTAGCCAACGACATTCACGATCCTCATGGGAACTACGATTACCTTGCGGACGGCCTTGCCGCCGAGAGCGAGTTTTACCGCATCGAGCGCCAAAACGGCAGCCTCAATTTCCGGATTTTGGGCGACCCGTGGCACGGTAACATCACCCCGCTTCTTGCCGTTGACCTGGACAACCAGCGTCACGGTGTCTTCAACCAGCAAATCGCGTTCGATTTGGGGCCAGTCGGCCTCCGAAATCAGCCCGGACTGCCCCAGGACCTGCCAGCATTCCTCGGCCAGATGCGGCATCATCGGCGCGAACAATTGAACCAGGATGACAGCGGCCTCCCGGACGGACCAGGCCAGGTCCGGCGCCGGCGTGCCTTCGCGGCCCAGCACCTCGGCCAGCGCGTTGGCGAATTCCCTTATGTGGGCGAGGCAGACATTGAAATGCAGCCGCTCGATCCCGGACGATACCTTGTCCAGCGCGCCATGGGCCGCCTTGCGCAGGGCCAGTGCGTCGGCGCTAAACGAGGCCGGCCGGTCGGCCGGGGCATTCTTGGCGATCTCGGCTGATTCGTTGACCAGCCGCCACAGCCGCTGCACGAAGCGCGAGGCGCCCTGCACGCGCTCGTCGCTCCAGATCACGTCGCGGTCGGGCGGGGAATCCGACAGCATGAACCAGCGCGCGACGTCGGCGCCGTAGCTCGCGATGATGTCGTCGGGGTCGACGGTGTTCTTCTTCGACTTCGACATCTTCTCGATCGGGCCGATCGTGACGTCCTCGCCGGTTTCAATGAGGATGGCGCGCTTGCCGTTGCCGCCGGCTTCGACCTTCACCTCGGCCGGCGTGACATAAGAGCCGTCGGCCTTCTGGTAGGTCTCGTGCACCACCATGCCCTGCGTGAACATGCCGGCGAACGGCTCGTCCATGCCGATATGGCCGGTGGCCTTCATCGCGCGGGTGAAGAAGCGGCTGTAGAGCAGGTGCAGGATCGCATGCTCGACGCCGCCGATATACTGGTCGATCGGCAGCATCCGGTTGACGAGCGGCAGCGTGGTCGGCGCGTTCTCGTTCCAGGGATCGGTGAAGCGCGCAAAGTACCAGGACGAATCCACGAAGGTGTCCATGGTATCGGTTTCGCGCTGCGCCTTGCCGCCGCATTTCGGGCAGGTGACGTGCTTCCAGGTCGGATGATGATCCAGCGCGTTGCCGGGCTTGTCGAAGGTGGCATCCTCCGGCAGCACCACGGGCAACTGATCGTCCGGCACCGGCACCACGTCGCATTTCGGGCAATGGATGACGGGGATCGGGCAGCCCCAATAGCGCTGGCGTGAGATGCCCCAGTCGCGCAGGCGGAAGTTCACCTGCCGCTCGCCAACCGGCGCGTTGCCGCGCATTTCATTTTCGAGCCGTTTTGCGACGTCTTCCTTGGCCTGCTCGATGGTCATGCCGTCGAGGAAGCGCGAATTGATCATGCGGCCTTCGCCGTCATAGGCGGTGTCGGTAATGACAAACGTCTTGGGATCCTGGCCCTCGGGGCAGACCACCGGCGTCACGCCCAGCGCGTATTTGTTGACGAAGTCGAGGTCGCGCTGGTCGTGCGCCGGGCAGCCGAAGATCGCGCCGGTACCGTATTCCATCAGCACGAAGTTCGCGACGTAGACCGGCAGCTTCCAGCTCGGATCGAACGGATGGACGGCCTTGATGCCGGTGTCGAAACCCTGCTTCTCGGCGGTGTCGATGATTTCCTGCGCGGTGCCGATCTTTTTCACGTCCGCGATGAATTCGGCGAGCTTTGGATTCTTCGCCGCCGCGGCCTGCGCCAGCGGATGATCCGCCGCGATCGCCATGAATTTTGCGCCGAACAGCGTGTCAGGCCGCGTCGTGAAAATCTTCAGCTCGGTTTCGCCTGATGGCGTCGTGACCGGATCGAGCGCGAAGCGCAGCAGCAGGCCTTCGGAGCGGCCGATCCAGTTGCGCTGCATGAGCCGGACCTTGTCGGGCCAGCGGTCCAGACCGTCCAGCGCGTCCAGCAGTTCCTGCGAGTATTTTGTGATCTTGAAGACCCACTGGCTCATCTCGCGCTGTTCGACAACCGCACCGGAGCGCCAGCCGCGGCCGTCGATCACCTGCTCGTTGGCGAGCACGGTCATGTCGACCGGGTCCCAGTTGAGCTTGCGCTTCTCGCGCTCGGCCAGCCCCGCGCGCAGCATGTCCAAAAACATCTTCTGCTGATGCTTGTAGTAGCTGGGGTCGCAGGTCGCGAATTCGCGCGCCCAGTCGAGCGATAGCCCGATCGACCGCAGCTGCTTCTTCATCGCGGCGATGTTGTCGTAGGTCCAGGCCTTCGGCGCGACCTTGCGCTCGATCGCGGCGTTCTCCGCTGGCAGCCCGAACGCATCCCAGCCCATCGGGTGCAGCACGTTGAAGCCCTTGGCGCGCATGAACCGCGCCAGCACGTCACCCAGGGTGTAATTGCGGACATGGCCGATATGGATGCGCCCGGACGGGTAGGGGAACATCTCAAGCACGTAGTATTTCGGCCGCGGATCGTCGTTTTTCGAGGCGAAGATCGCCTTTTCGTCCCACTGGCGTTGCCAGCGCGGCTCGGAATCACGGGCGTTGTAACGTTCGGAGGTCATGGAATCGCTGAGCTTTTTATGGATTCGGGTCCCGTCCAGAGGACGGCGGACTAGGGCACAAAAGCGGCCGCGGGGTCAACGGCTCGGGGAGGGGAGAACGACCATTTGACCGGCGACGAGAAGCGCCCGCTCACCCCGCCATCGCCATCCCGGCTTCATCCACCAGCCTGGCAAAACCGTGCTCCACCACGGTATTTCGCCCGCGGTGTTTGGCGGCGTAGAGGGCGGCATCGGCGGCCTCGATCAGATCGCCGGGGTTTTGTGCGTCGCTCGGCAGCGTTGCGGCCACGCCGACGCTGACGGTGACGGTGCAGTGGCTGGAGGTGATGTGCGGCAGGCCGAGGTCTTGCACGGTCGCGCGCACGGTTTCGCCGATCTCGAGCGCTCTCTGCGGGCTGGTGTTCGGCAGCAGCAGGCAGAATTCCTCGCCGCCATAGCGGCCGGCAAAGCCCATGGTGTCGCCGGCGATGCCGGCCAGCGCTTCGCCGATCCGGGTCAGGCAGGCGTCGCCCTCGGGGTGGCCATAGGTGTCGTTGTAAAGCTTGAAGTGATCGACATCGATCATCAGCAGTGACAACTCGCAATGATACTGCTGCGCCTTCAACCATTCGAAATCGAGCCGGCTCTGGAAGCCGCGGCGGTTGGCGAGGCCCGTCAGCATGTCGATCGAGGCCATCACGGTGAGCCGGTCGTTGGTGGCGACCAGCTCGCGCTCGCGCTGGCTGAGTTGGGCGGCCATCGCGTTGAAGGCGCGCGCCAGCGGCGTGAATTCCAGCGGCAGCCGGCTGCGCGCGACGCGGGCCGACCAGTCGCCTTCGCCGAACCGCCTGGCCATGCCAGTCATGACTTCGATCGGATTGATGATGAGCTTCTCCGCCCCGATCAGTGCGCCGAGCAGCACGAACAGGCAGACGAATCCCAATTGAAGATAGGCGGTGCGGATCTCGCGATTGATCGCGGCCGTCACCCTGGCTTCGTCAATGCTGACGATCAGGCGCGATTGCGTTCCGGGAATGCGTGCGAAACTGATGGCGCGCTTGGAGCCGTCGTTGGTGACAAAGGAAAGCGAGCCGGTATCGGAGTTGGCGCTGAGCGCCTTGTAGGTGATGGCAGACAGCAGCGGCACGTTGTCGAGCGGCCGGCCGATCATGCTGGCCTGGTCGGGCGGTGCGGCCAGCACGACGCCGGTGCTGTCGATCAGCAGCGCTGAAATGCCCGGCCGTCCGCCGAGGTTGGCCATGATCTTCGACAACCAGTCGAGATTGATGCCGGCGACCGCTACCGATTCCTCCTCCGGATTGATCGCGGAGACCGGATAGGCCGCCATCATGATCGGCCGGTTGTTGGTCTTGCCGAACAAATAGTCGCTGAAAACGAAATTGCGGGTTTGCTGCGCCTTCCTGAAGTAGTCGCGATCGCCGATGTTGAGGCCGACCTGAATGTTCAGCGTGGAGCACTGCACCACGCCCTCCTTGCTCACGAGCATGATGCTGCGGATCCAGGGCAGGTTGGCGGGCAGGCTGGCGCGCAGGATTTCGCAACTTCGGCCGATGCCGCTGGCTGCGCGGATATAGGCGGCCGATTTCAGCATCGTCTCGACGGAGGAAATCACCTCGCGCTGGGTCTCGGCGCTGTGGTGGGTGATATTGGCGTATTCTTGGGAGGCGATCGCGATTTGCTTGGCGCGGGTGTCTTCGAGCGAGCGCACGCGTTCCAGCATCAAGGGAGCCACCAGCATCACGGCCAGCATCGCAAGCCGCGCCCGGATTCCCAGAAGCTTCTTGAGTTTGACCCGATTGCGGTTGAAAGTAACGCCAGACATCCTTGCCCCCCGCACCGGAGGGTAGAGCGAAGGTTTCAAAAAGCCTTTCCCGAACTTGGTAAAATTCGAGGAAATGCCGTAAAATTTCCGACCGAAATCAGGACATGATGCGAGAGAGATGACGACGCCGCTAACCAAGTCTTTACCAAACGGTCTGGCCCAGGTGGAGCAGGACATCGCGCGCGCGTGCAAGGAAGCGCGACGTGAGCGCGCGTCGGTGACGCTGATTGCGGTGTCGAAGACGTTTGAAGCAACAGCGATTTTGCCTGTTATCGATGCCGGCCAGCGCGTGTTCGGCGAAAATCGCGTGCAGGAAGCCAAGGCGAAATGGCCGGCGCTGGTGTCGGCCTGTCCCGGAATTGCGCTGCATCTGATCGGGCCGCTGCAATCCAACAAGGCGAAGGAGGCCGTCGCGCTGTTCGACGCTATCCATTCGGTCGACCGTCCGAGCATTTGCGAAGCGTTAGCCAAGGAAATTAATTCCCAGAACAGGCGGCCTGAATTGTTCGTTCAGCTCAATACCGGCGAGGAGCCGCAGAAGGCCGGCGTCGCGCCCGGCGAGGCCGATGCCTTCATCGCAAGCTGCCGCGACAAATACGGCCTGGTCATTTCTGGCTTGATGTGCATCCCGCCGGTCGACGAGGCGCCGGCGCCGCATTTCGCGTTGACGGCCAAGATCGCTGCGCGCAACGGGCTGAAAAATCTGTCGATGGGCATGAGTGCCGATTTCGCGGTCGCAATCCAGTTCGGCGCCACGCATGTGCGCGTGGGGTCGGCGATTTTCGGGCATCGCTGATTCCGTCATTGCGAGCGAAGCGAAGCAATCCATCTCACCACATTAAAGAAAGACTGGATTGCTTCGTCGCTATCGCTCCCTTGCGCAAACGCTTCGCGTTTGTCGCAGGCAATGACGGGGCGAGAGCCTACTTAAACCCCACCGACACCTTTCCGAGCGCGCCGAAATCAACCGCGCAAAAATCACCCGATTGAATCGGCAGCGGCGGGTGGCAGGTGCCTGTGGTAACGATCCGGCCGGCTTTCAATGTCACGCCAAGCTGGCGGAGTTCATTGGCAAGCCAGGTCAGCGCCAGTCGCGGATCGCCCAGTACATTCTTGCCATGACCGATGAATTGCTGGCCGCGCAAACTGACAATGGGTCTTTCCTCGACGAGATCGCGCGCGCGCCAGTCCGCGCTTGTCGCCGGGCCGAGCACGAACAGATGCGCACAGGCGTTGTCGGCAATGATCTGCGCGGCGCCGGCGCCGACAAAATCTTCGAACCGCGAATCCGGAATCTCGATGGCGGGATGCAGCGTGTCGACCGCATCGAGCACCTGCTGCACCGTATAGGGCGTGGTACGCGCCGGCAGATCCACGCGCATGCGAAAGGCGAATTCCGGTTCAGCGACGCGCATTTCATTGCCCGCCATCGAAGCCGTCCCGCCGTCGGGGATCACGGTCTCGGCCAGGATGCGCCCCGCCATCGGGCCATCGACATTGATGTGCTTTTGTCCGGCCTCGCTGGTGGCCGCGATCTTCCAGCCGAACAGGCTATCGGATGAATATTGCTCGATCGCGGCCTGGATCGCATAGGCCTCGATGCGGTCGCGCGGCCGCAGCTTGTCGTCGAGGCCGGAAAATTTGGTGCCGGCGCGCCAGTGGTCATGCAGTGTCTTTGACGCGGCCGTTATAGCGTTCTTGTCGAGCATTGTTTTGATTCCCCATCAGCCGATCATGATCTTTGTCTGCGGGCCCATTCGCCGCAACAGCCGCAGCATGGCGGATTTCGTCATCGAAACGCATCCCGCCGTCGGCGAGAAATTGGTCCGCGCCAGATGCAGAAACACGGCGCTGCCGCGGCCGGCTATCCGTGGGCCGGCGTTGTGATCGATTTCGACGATGAAATCGTAGAGATGGTCCTCGCGCGTCAGCCGGTCGCCGGGCTGATCGCGGACCAGGCGGATGGGCTGATTGTAATGGCGGTCCTGCGGGTCCTCGCACCAGCCGTCTTCGGGCCGGATCGGCCGGGCCGGCAGATAGGTCCGCGGCCGGGGGTGGCGGTCGGCGCGCCACCACAATTGCAGCGGGTAGTACGTGCCCCTCGGGGTGCCGCCGTCGCCCTCCCGTTTGTTCGCGAGGATGCCGCCGCGACCGAGTGCCACCGGCACGGTCCAGCCATCCGCCGTCAGCCAGCCCCGGCGCGGGTCGCCGGCAGCCCTGTGGACCCTGATTGCCGTCAGCGGTCGATCACGCGGCGCTGTCTTATAAGTGATTGAAATGGCGTTGCTTTCCATGCCAATGCCCGAATCCTGGGGTTGCCTGCCCGGCCGCAATTGTCCTATGGACGCCATTACAGGACATTCATCCAAACGCGCCTCAAATTTGGGATAGACTGCGGGTCGGCTTGAGAATCTGTAACAATTTCCTACCTCAATGCGAATCAGTACCCGATGACCCGGCTTGCTTGCGAAGTTTGCCTGCGAGTCAGGTTATCACCGACCAAGACCCGGCTTGAGACGCTTCCGCTTGTGTCCGCCGCCTGCCCTCAAGAGGATCGTATCCTATGCCCAATGCCCGCAAGATCCTGATCGTGGATGACGATACCGATCTGCGCGACACGCTGGTCGAGCAACTATCGCTGCACGAGGAGTTCGAAGCCTCCGCTGTCGATACCGGCGCCAAGGGCGCCAGCGCCGCCAAGGCCAATTCCCCCGATCTGGTGCTGATGGATGTCGGCTTGCCGGATACCGACGGCAGGGAAGTCGTGCGCAGCCTCCGCAAGGGCGGCTTCAAGGCGCCGATCATCATGCTGACCGGCCACGACACTGATTCAGACACCATCCTGGGGCTCGAATCCGGCGCCAATGATTATGTCGCAAAGCCGTTCCGGTTTGCCGTCCTGCTCGCCCGGATCAGGGCGCAACTCCGCCAGCACGAGGCCAGCGAGGACGCGGTGTTTTCCGTCGGTCCCTACAGCTTCCGGCCCGGCTCCAAGATGCTGACCGCCGCCAACGCCAGAAAAGTGCGGCTGACCGAGAAGGAAACCGCGATCCTGCGTTTCCTGTATCGCGCCGGCCAGTTGCCGGTGTCGCGCGAGACGTTGCTGCAGGAAGTCTGGGGCTACAATTCGGGCGTCACCACGCACACGCTGGAAACCCATATCTACCGTCTCAGGCAGAAGATCGAGAAGGATGCGGCCAATCCGGAAATCCTGGTGACGGAAGCCGGTGGCTACAAACTGGTGCCGTGATACGTTTCGTCGCCACGATTCGTAATTTTCGCGCATCCCGGTCACGGGCCCATGTCGATCGAAGATGATGTAGTCCTGCTCGAGCGGGTCCCGACGTTGCGCCTGTTGGGAACGGCGGCTCTGCGCATGCTGGCGATCGGCTCGGAGCAGCGCGATTTTTCGCCCGGCGATTATCTGTTCAACGCCGGCGACGAGGCGGATGCCGGCTATATCGTCCAACGCGGCGCGATCCGCGTCGAGGACGGCGGCGCCGAAGTCGTTGCGGGCCCCGGTGCCCTGATCGGCGAACTGGCACTGATCGTCGCGATGAAGCGACCGTCGAGCGCAGTCGCGCTTGAGCATTCCTCGGTCATCCGGGTGGCGCGCAGCCTGTTTCAGCGCGTGCTCGAAAGCGATCCGGGCGCGGCGCGCCGCCTGCGCGACGAGCTCGCCACCCGCACCAGCCAGCTTGCGAGCGATATTTTGATGGCCGGCGCCAAGCTGAACATTTGATCTTCGTCGTCCCTTGCGAACGCAGGGACGACGAAGGGCTACACTTCCAGCGTCACCGTCACCGGCACGTGGTCGGACGGGCGCTCCCAGCCGCGGGCGTCTCGCGTAATCCTGAAATCGCTGACGCCATCCTTCAGTGCGCGCGAGACCCAGATGTGGTCGAGCCGCCGGCCGCGGTCGCCGACCGTCCAGTCGGCGGCGCGGTAGCTCCACCAGGTATAGACCTTTTCCGAAAGCGGTATCCGCTCGCGCGCGACGTCGAACCATTCGCCATGGGCCTGTGCGGCCAACAGCTTCTCGCATTCGATCGGCGTGTGCGAGACGACCTTCAAAAGCTGCTTGTGCGACCACACGTCGTTCTCATGCGGAGCGACGTTGAGGTCGCCGACCAGGATATGCCGGTCGTCGCCGCGCGGATGCAGCGGTTCGCACGCCTTCATCTCGTCGAGAAATTTCAGCTTGTGATCGAACTTCGGATTGAGCGCGGGATCGGGAATGTCGCCGCCGGCCGGCACGTAGAAATTATGCAGCACCAGCGGCTTCGCCAGCTGCGCCTTCTCGCCGAACGCCACCGAGATGTGACGCGAATCGATCTTGTCGCAGAAGGTTCTGATATCGGTGGCTTCGAACGGCAGTTTCGAGACGATGGCGACGCCGTGATAGCCCTTCTGCCCGTTCAGCGCGACATGCTCATAGCCGAGACGCTTGAATCGCTTCAGCGGGAAAGCGTCGTCGATGCATTTGGTTTCCTGCAGGCACAGCACGTCCGGCCGCGCCGATTTGAGGAATTTGGCGACGATGTCGATGCGCAGGCGCACCGAATTGATATTCCACGTTGTCAGGGAAAACCGCATGAGGGCCGTGTATTAGCACGGTTAGTGAGGACGTCGCCGTGCTTGTCCACAGATGGAATTTCGTAGGGTGGGCAAAGGAGCGCAAGCGACGTGCCCGCCACCTATCGGACTGCGACACTATTGGTGGGCACGCTGCGCTTTGCCCACCCTACAGGAAGAACGGAGAAAGTGCGGTTCAGTTCGCGGGGGTAATGTAGTTGGTGAAGTCGATCTTGAAGAGGCCGGGGTCGACCTTCTTGGTCGAGTCCAGATTGTAGACCGCAACCGTGGTGTCGTAGCCCTGCGGGTCGGTCACCGTCCATTGCTTGAGCTGGCCGTCCTTGGTGCCGACCATCAGCATCAGCCGGCTGGTGCCGATCAGGGCCTGCTTCTCCTCGATGGTGACGCTGATGTAGACGTCATCGGCCGTGACGTTGACGACATTGGTGTCCTTCAGCAGATCGATCCGGTCCGACAGCAGGAAGCGCAGCGGCGTCTGCGACAGCGGATAGATGTCCTGGGTCGCAAGCTTCGTATCCCGCACCGCCAGCGAAGAGCCGTCTGCGATGATCGCGATCGGGCTGGGGGCGTCGTATTCGAAACGCACCTTCCCCGGCTTCTGGATGTAGAAATCGCCCTTGGTCTTGCTGCCGTCGGGGCCGACCTGGACGAAATTTCCGACCAGCGTCTGCAGCGAGGAAAGATAGGAACTCACCCGGGCAGCCTGCGCCTTCTGGTTGGCGTCGAAGGTCGCAAAAATATTGGCCGGGACGTTGCGGTTCGGGTCGGGAATCACGGGATTCGGCGGCGCCTGGGTGGTGCCGGTGGTCGTCGGCCCCTTTTCCTGCGCGCTCATCTGCACGCTGCCCTCGCGGGCCTTGGGCGCGGGTTTCGGAACCGGCACGGTCTGCGAGAGAGCCGGCGCCGCGAAACCTGCGATGGACGTGGCGATCAAAAGGGCCAGTCCGGAGCGCAGCCCGCGATGGGTGGGTTGTTGTGTCATCAGGTATTTCGGGTCTCTATTCGACGAGGCATCTCGCTGCCGGCCATTTTATCGTGCTTTCGACCAAAGGAGGTATCGTTTTTCCGTGAAAATCGTTGCGCAGAATCCCGTTTTGGCACCGATATCTAGAATCCGCCCTCTTCCTCTGCGACCAGAATTTCGCGCTTGCCGGCATGATTTGCCTGCCCGACGATGCCCTCGAGTTCCATCCGCTCCATCAACGACGCAGCGCGGTTGTAGCCGATTTGCAGCCGGCGCTGAATATAGGAAGTCGAGGCCTTGCGGTCGCGCTTGACGATCGCAACCGCCTGCGAGAACAGGTCGCCGCCACCGTCGCCACCCATGCCGGTGGAATCGAACACCGCGCCGTCCTCGTCGGTCGGCTCTTCCGCCGTGACCGCTTCCAGATATTCCGGCTGGCCCTGCGTCTTGAGGTGACGCACGACTTTTTCGACTTCCTCGTCGGAGACGAAAGGCCCGTGCACGCGGCTGATGCGTCCGCCGCCCGCCATATAGAGCATGTCGCCCTGCCCGAGCAGTTGCTCGGCGCCCATTTCGCCGAGGATGGTGCGGCTGTCGATTTTTGAGGTGACCTGAAACGAGATGCGGGTCGGGAAGTTCGCCTTGATGGTGCCGGTGATGACGTCGACCGAGGGACGCTGCGTGGCAAGGATGACATGCAGGCCGGCGGCGCGCGCCATCTGGGCGAGACGCTGCACCGCGCCTTCGATATCCTTGCCGGCCACCATCATCAGGTCGGCCATTTCGTCGACGATGATGACGATATAGGGCAGCGGCTCGAGGTCGAGTTTTTCTTCCTCGTAGATTGCCTTGCCGGTTTCCTTGTCGAAGCCGGTGTGCACCGTGCGCGTCAGTTCTTCGCCCTTGCCCCTGGCTTCGACGAGGCGCTGGTTGTAGCCGTCGATGTTGCGCACGCCGAGCTTGGCCATTTTCTTGTAGCGCTCTTCCATCTCGCGCACGGCCCATTTCAGCGCGACCACCGCCTTTTTCGGATCGGTCACGACCGGTGTCAGCAGATGCGGAATGCCGTCATAGACGGAGAGTTCGAGCATTTTTGGATCGACCATGATCAGGCGGCACTGATCCGGCCGCAAGCGGTAGACCAGGCTCAGGATCATGGTGTTGATCGCGACCGATTTGCCGGAGCCGGTGGTGCCGGCGATCAGCATATGCGGCGTGCGCGCCAGATCGATGATGATGGATTCGCCGCCGATGTTCTTGCCGAGGCAGAGCGGGAGTTTGGCGTGCGACTCGTCCTTCGCGGTCAGCAATTCGCGCAGGTAAACCTTTTCGCGATGCGCATTCGGCAGCTCGATGCCGATGGCGTTGCGGCCGGCGACCACGGCGACGCGGGCCGAGAGCGCGCTCATCGAGCGGGCGATGTCGTCGGCAAGGCCGATGACGCGCGAGGATTTGATGCCGGGCGCCGGTTCGAGTTCGTAGAGCGTCACGACCGGGCCGGGATTGGCCTTGACGATCTCGCCGCGGACGCCGAAATCGCCGAGCACGCCTTCCAGTGCGCGCGAATTAGTCTCCAGCTCAGCCTTGCTGAGCGGCTGCCGGTCCGACGCCTTGGGCGCCGTCAGCACGGAGACCGAAGGCAGTTCGAACTTTTCGGATTTGCGGGCCGGTGCGCGCGGCGCGGCTTTCTTGCGCGAAGCGCGGGCGGCTGGAACTTCCTCTTCCTCCTCCTCCTCGTCTTCCTCTTCTTCGTCCTCTTCCTCGAATTCCTCGTCCTGCGGGGCCAATGCCGGCGCAGCGCGACCGCGCAGCGTCGGTTCCTGCCGTTCGAACGAGGCTCGGCGAGGCGGCGGCGAACTCGATACCAGCGATCGGTAGGCCGCGCTCATCAGCCAGCCGAGCCGGGCCTTTAGGCTCATCAGCGCGTGATACACCCAGCCGAGCGAAACCGAACTGCGATCCTCTTCTTCCACGAAGGGCGTATCGTCATCCTCGATCGGTGTCAGCTCTTCATCTCTCGGGCGCGAGCCCCAGCCGCTGGCGAACAGGAAGGCCGTGCACATCGCCGCGAACAGGATGATGCCGAGCACGAGACGATAGGTGAAGCCGGCGGGACCGAATACCACGGCGGGCGCGCGCACCAGCGCGTCGCCGACGACGCCGCCAAGGCCGGTCGGCAGCGCCCAAGCGCCGCCATGCGGCCAGCAGCTTGCAAAGCCGGCCGCGATCACGGTGCAGAGAATCCAGCATCCAAGGCGCAGCGCTTCGCGGTCGAAGGTGCGATGGGTCAGCATGCGCCAGCCCCACACCGCGACGGGGAGGATCAGCATGATCGCGCCGAGGCCGAGGATCTGCATCAGGAGATCGGCGCCGATCGCGCCGGGATAACCCAGAACGTTGCGGATCGGACGCGAGGTCGCGTGGCTCAGGCTCGGGTCCTGTACCGACCACGTCATCAGCGCCGCCGCCGCCACGCCGGCCAGCGCGATCAGGCAAAGGCCTGCAAGCTCGCGCAGCCGTCGCGTCAGGGCGTCGCGGATCGAGACCGGCAGATGGCCGACCAGGGGAATGACACGTTCGATCGCTGGCATGCTCATGGGGGCCCTGCGACTAATCCAGAATTTCGACCAGCCGATGCAGTGCCTCGGCCGTTGATTCACTGTCTGAGACCAGCGCGAGGCGGATGTAGCCCGCGCCGGGATTGAAGCCGTCGTTCTGCGGCCGCGACAGATAACTTCCGGGGATCACGCGGACCCCCGCATCCCGATAGAGTTTTACCGCCACAGCCTCGTCACCGCCGAGCTTCGAGACGTCGAGCCAGACGCAGAAGCCGCCGGCGGGCCGCACATAGCCGTAGCGGCTGCCGAGAATCTGGTCGGCGAGGTCGAACTTGATGCGGTAAAGCCTGCGGTTCTCTTCGACATGCGCTTCGTCGCTATAAGCGGCGACCGCGACGTGCTGCAGCGGCACCGGCACCTGCGGTGCCGCGACATTGCGCAATTCGTGAAAGGCGGAGAGAAACTTTCGGTCGCCGGCGGCAAAGCCGACGCGCATGCCGGGCAGGTTCGAGCGCTTCGACAGCGACTGGAACGCAACGACGTTGGTGAAGTCGGGCCCGGCGCATTCGAGCGCGCTGCCCGGCGCCTGCCTGGTGTAGATTTCCGAATAGCACTCGTCGCTCAGGATCATGAAGCCGTGGCGGTCGGCGAGCTTCTTCAAGTGAATGAAGTAGTCGCGCGAGGCGACCGAGCCTTGCGGATTGGCCGGCGAGGCGATGAACATCGCCACGGTTCGGGCCAGCGTCGCCTCGTCAAGCGCATCGAGATCCGGCAAAAACCCGTTGGCGAACGTGGTCGGCAGGTAGATCAGTTCGCAACCGGCGGCGCGGGCACCCGCGCCATAGGCCGGATAAAACGGGTTGGGCATCAGGATCGCCGGCCTGCCCCTGCGCGGGCCGACATAACGGGCGGCGGTGATCGCCGCGAAAAACAGACCCTCGCGGCTGCCGCTCAGCACCAGAATTTCACTCTCGGGATCGACCGGCCGGGGGAGCTGGAACCGGGTCGAAAGCCAATTGGCTGCCGCCCGTCGGAACGGCTCAATGCCCTTGGCGAGGGGATAACGGCCGAAATCGGCGATGTGTTTCGCCAGGACCGGCCCGACAAAATCCGGCACCGGGTGCTGCGGCTCGCCCAAGGACAGCGTAATCAATGGCTTGGCCGGCTGGTACGGCGCCAGCAGCTCGGTCGTCCGCAGAAACGGCGAACGCTCGGCCTGACCGGCAGGTACGCTGCCGGCGCCCTGCGCCACGCCGGAAGAGGCAGTCATTGCCATGTCTGAAACGCCAGCACTTTCACGAGCGGCCGAGGGACCAAACCTCCGACCGGAAACACATCAAACCACCATAGATACGGCGAGGTTAAGACGCGATTAACCATCGACCCGGCTGGACAATTTGCGTGGTATTACCATATTTTTGCGAGGTATTACCCAACCCGAGAGTTCGCCATGGCAACGACAGTTACGAGTAAAGGCCAGGTGACAATTCCGAAGCCCGTGCGCGAGCATCTCGGGATCACCCGGGAAGCCGGGTCGAGTTCCGGCGCGCCGCCGACGGCAGCATCGTGATCGAAAAGGCCGATGGGACAAGGCGGTCCAGCCGCTTTGCCAAGCTGCTCGGTATCGCCGGCCCGGGTCCTTCCACGGACGAAATCATGGCCATCACGCGCGGGGATTAGCCCGTGACGCTGGTGGATTCTAACGTCCTGCTGGACATTTTCACGCTAACTCCGGGCTGGTGGGAATGGTCGCTTGCGCAACTGGAAGACGCCGCTCTCCAAGGTCCACTCCTGATCAATGACGTCATCTTTGCAGAAACGTCGATCCGCTTTCCGAAGATCGAGGATTTCGAAAAAGCCTTGTTGGCTGCTGGCATCACCGTTGCACCGGTACCGAGGATGGCGCTGTTCCTCGCGGGCAAGGCTTCCGTTCAGTACCGCAATGCAGGTGACGCCCGCAGCAGCGCGCTGCCGGATTTTTTCATTGGCGCTCATGCCGCGGTCGAACAGCTTCCGCTTTTGACGCGTGATACGCGGCGCTATCGAACCTATTTTCCGGCCGTGATGCTGATCGCGCCGGACGCAAGCGCATGATGCCCACCTATCGCTGCGGCAGCCGTTCAAAACTCGGCATGCCCTCGGGCACCTGGTGGAAGGCCTGCTTGTCGATCGTATAGATCGCCATCTGCGGATTGAAAAGGGCAGGATCGTCGAAGGTCCCGACCTTCAGCACCACGGCAGGCAATCCGGGTACCTTGGTCACCATGTGCGTGCCGCATTCCGCGCAGAATTCGCGCGTCACGGCGCGCTCGAGGTCGCTGCGGGTGAACTGTTTCGGCTGGCTTGCGGTGTATTTGAATCCGCTGACCGGCATCGCCACGAACATGTTCGGCGCGCCGCCGGAGATGTACTGGCATTCGCGGCAGTGGCACTGCGCCGCCATCATCGGCTCGCCTTCCGCCTCATAGCGCACCTTGCCGCAATAGCATCCGCCTTCGAGTTTCATGACGTCCTCCCGTTTTTTCCTGGCTTTCGCCCGGCTCTTGCCGCTCGATCATGGCGGGCCAATACGGCAATTTTTTCTCAAGGGGCAACAAAAAGAAAGGGGCTCCAACTTGCGCTGGAGCCCCTCAACGGTCAGGGCATTGCCGGGTATGTGCCCGAACCGGAGTTGTGGATGCGATCCCGGGACAACGACCACGTTGTCCCCGGGGGACGCATCCCGGGAGAACTTACATGTTGTAGGCGCGCTCGGTGTGCTCGGTGACGTCGAGGCCCTCACGCTCGGTTTCGACGTTGACGCGCAGACCGACGATCACGTCGACCACCTTGAAGAGGATCGCCGAACCGATGCCCGACCACACCAGCGTGGTGCAGACGCCCCAGAACTGCGAGGTCATCTGCGCAACGAAGTCGTAGTCCGCGACCTTGCCGGCGACGTAATCCATGACGCCGGTACCGCCGAGCGCCGGATTCACCAGGATGCCGGTGCCGAGCGCGCCGACGATGCCGCCGACGCAGTGGACGCCGAACACGTCGAGCGAGTCGTCATAGCCGAGCGCGTTCTTCACCACGGTGCAGAAGAACAGGCAGACGATGCCGACCACCAGGCCGAGCACGATTGCGCCCATCGGACCGGCGAAGCCGGCCGCGGGCGTGACCGCGACGAGGCCCGCCACCGCACCCGACAATGCGCCGAGCACGGAAGGATGGCCCTTGACGATCCATTCCGCGAACATCCAGGACATCGCCGCCGCTGCGGTTGCAACGAAGGAGTTGGTCATGGCGAGTGCGGCACCGCCGGAGGCTTCGAGGTTCGATCCGGCGTTGAAGCCGAACCAGCCGACCCAGAGCAGCGAAGCGCCGATCATGGTCATGGTCAGCGAGTGCGGAGCCATCAGCTCCTTGCCGTAACCGACCCGCTTGCCGATCAGCAGCGCGCCGACGAGACCGGCGATACCGGCATTGATGTGCACCACGGTGCCGCCGGCGAAGTCGATCGCGCCCTTCTTGAAGATCCAGCCGGCATCGGCGTTGATCTCGTCGAGCTTGGCCTGCGCTGCGGTCTTCGCCGCACCGTCAGCCGCCGCGGCAAGCGCCTTGGCTGCATCCGTGATCGCGTCCGGACCGGCCCAGTACCAGACCATGTGCGCGATCGGGAAGTAGATCAGGGTGACCCAGAGCGGGACGAACAGGGCAATTGCCGCGAACTTCATGCGCTCGGCGAAGGCGCCGACGATGAGGGCGGGGGTGATCGCCGCGAAGGTCATCTGGAAGCAGATATAGATCAGCTCGGTGATGTTGGCGTCGACGCTGAAGGTCGCCGCTTTCGAATCAGGCGTCACGCCCATCAGGAAGGCCTTGGAGAAGCCGCCGATGAAGTCGGAACCGCCGGTAAAGGCCAGGCTGTAGCCGTAGAGCGCCCAGAGCAGGGTGACGATGCAGACGGTGTAGAAGACCTGCATCAGGACCGAGAGCATGTTCTTGGAGCGGACGAGACCGCCATAGAACAGCGCCAGGCCGGGGATGGTCATCAACAGCACCAGCACCGTCGACGTCATCATCCAGGCGTTGTCGCCCTTGTTGACGGTTGGTTCGGCGTAGGCCGCGGTCGCGGCGAACAGGCCGACTGCGAGGGCTGCCAATCCCGCGCTATAGGGACGTTTAAACGTCATTTGGTTTTACTCCTGAATGGTAAGGTTTGAGCGCGAAATCAGAGGGCCGCGGCATCCGCCTCACCCGTGCGGATGCGTACCGCATGGTCGAGGTTGATGACGAAGATCTTGCCGTCGCCGATCTGGCCGGTCTTGGCAGCGGAGGTGATGGCGTCGATGGTCTTGTCGACCTGATCGGAGGCGACCGCGACCTCGATCTTGATCTTGGGCAGGAAGCTCACCGCGTATTCGGCGCCGCGATAGATTTCCGTATGCCCCTTCTGGCGGCCATAACCTTTGACTTCCGTCACCGTAAGACCATGAACGCCAATGGCGGTCAGGGCGTCACGGACTTCTTCGAGCTTGAATGGCTTGATGATCGCCATAACAATTTTCATGGGTCCTATCCCCGCTTGGGCCCGGTTCAGACCGACCGGGCGTTCTCGACTGAGGTTCACCACGCGGAGATGTTCACTACGCGGGCACAGCCAGGACCCTTAGAATCAAATGCCGTGCCAGATCGGGACCGCTCACTAACAGATTATGAATCCGGTCCTTTTCGCCCTTTGCGGGAATTGCACGTTCCTGCGCCATTCGGTCGCGCCCAAAGTGTAGTCAGGTTTGCCCAACTTGTGAGCAGGCCTCAGCCGCAACACAATCGCTGCTCAGCAGCAGTGCAAGAAAGTGGTAACGGGGTGGGCGACCTATTGCAGCGCTTCGCCGTGCTGCGAGATATCGAGACCTTCCAGCTCCTGCTGCATCGATACCCGCAGCGGCGCGAACACGCCCACCAATTTGAGCAGCACAAAGGTGATGCCGCCGGACCACACCAGCGTGGCGGCGATCCCATAGAGCTGGATCAGGACCTGCTGCGGATTGCCCTCGATCAGGCCCGAGGCGCCGCCGATCGCATTCACCGCGAATACGCCGGCGAGCAATGTGCCGGTCAGTCCGCCGATGCCGTGGACGCCGAACACGTCGAGCGAGTCGTCATATTTGAAGCGCTGCTTGAGCCAGGTGCAGGCCCAGAAACAGAGCGTTCCCGCAATCACGCCGATGATGACGCCGTGCCATGGTGCTACGAATCCGGAGGCCGGCGTGATGGTGCCAAGACCGGCGATGGCGCCCGAAATCATGCCGAGCACCGACGGCTTGCGCCGTGTCGCCCATTCGATCGCGGCCCAGGTCAGTGCGCCGGCGCAGGCGGCCAGGTGTGTCGCGGTGATCGCCATGACCGCGCGCGAATTCGCGCCCAGCGCCGAGCCGCCGTTGAAGCCGAACCAGCCGACCCAGAGCAATCCGGTGCCGATCACCGCGAGCGACAGGTCGAACGGCGCGAGGTTCTCGCTGCCATAGCCGTGGCGCCGGCCCATCACCGTCGCGGCAACCAGTCCGCCGATGCCGGCGGAGAGATGCACGACGAGGCCGCCGGCGAAATCCAGCACGCCCATGGCGCCGAGGAAACCGCCGCCCCACACCCAGTGTGCGAGCGGCACATAGACGAAGGTGAACCAGCCGACGGAGAACAAGCAGATAGGCCGAGAACCGCATCCGGTCCGCCACCGCGCCCGCCACCAGCGCCACCGTGATGATCGCAAACGTCATCTGGTACAGCATGAAAAGCGCTTCAGGAATCGTCTTCGCCGCCGGGTTGACGCTCTCCATGGTCATTCCGATCAAAAACCAGCGGTCGAGCGTGCCGATCCAGGGACCGTCGCCGATAAAGGCCAGCGAATAGCCGAACGCCACCCAGAGGATCGAGATGATCGCAACCGCAGCGAGGCTCTGCGCCATCGTCGCCAGCACGTTCTTCTTGCGCACCATGCCGGAATAGAACAGCGCCAGGCCCGGTATCGTCATCATCAAGACCAGCGCGGTGGCGACGATCATCCACGCAGTGTCGGCGGCATTGATGGTGGATGTCTCGGCGGCCAGGGCCGGCGTCGCGAGCAAACTCGCCGCAAGCGTGATGAGCGCAGCCTTCCCCGCTGCACGATACGATGGTGCCCCCATGGAATTCCCCCGGCCTGTTGTCGTGTCGTTGTCGTTTCTTGGCTGCTCGCGTTCGGCGTCGTTGCTGTCGCGCCTTGAATTTTCGTGATGCCTCAGAGCGCGTCGCTATCGGTTTCGCCGGTGCGGATTCGCAATGCGTGGTCGATCGGCGTGACGAAGATCTTGCCGTCGCCGATCTGCCCGGTACGCGCGTTCGCGGTGATGACCTCGACCGCCTTGTCGGCGACGTCGGAGGCGACCGCGATTTCGATTCGGAGCTTGGGCAGGAAGTTCACGACATATTCGGCGCCGCGATAGATTTCGGTGTGGCCCTTCTGGCGGCCGTAGCCCTTGACCTCGGTCACCGTCATGCCGTGGACGCCGATGGCCGTCAGCGCCTGGCGCACCTCGTCAAGCTTGAAGGGTTTGATGATCGCGACGACGAGTTTCATGGTCAGGCCTTTATTTCCCTGGATATTTTTTGAGCACGCGGCAGGCTGACCGCCCGGCGGCGCACTGCCGGCGCAAATCTGGCATCTTTCTGGGCAAATGGCACAAAAAAGTTGCAGGTAAAAGGGGAAAACATTTCCACCTGGTGACGTCACTCACTGTACAGGCGGCCGTATCGTCCGCCAAAATACGGTTTCACCCGCCAACCGTCCGGCTGGCTTCCCCCTCTCCACGGCTCAAGGGACTAAAATGGCGAACCGATCGTGGTTTTATGCGTCGAGCGGCCAGCAACAGGGCCCTTATCCGGAAGCCCAGCTTCGCGACCTCATTACCCGGGGCATGGTCAGCGCGGACACGTTGGTCTGGACCGAGGGAATGTCAGGCTGGCAGCGGGCCGGAGACATTCCGGGCTTAGTTCCCGGCGGCTCAGCCCCACCCTCCGTCCCGCACCCCGGCGGCCCGCCGCCCGTGGCCGGGAGCTATAGCGGAGGTCCGCTGTCGATCGACTTCGGGATCCTGGAATTCACGTGGCGCACCATCGTGCTCGTGGTCGGTCTGATCTTCATCATCCCGGCACCGTGGGTCCTGGTCTGGTACACCAACTGGATCGTCCCCTGCGTGCGCGTGCCCGGACGGCCGAACCTCGGCTTCGAGGGCCAGGCGATGACGCTCGTTCCCTGGTTTTTTGGCTTCGTCGTCCTCTTGATTGGTATTGGCCTTATCGGCAGCCAGTTGCTCAGCAATCTGATGATCCTCGTTCAGATGGCCCTGTACTGGTTGTTTCTCAAATGGTTCATCGCGAATCTCGCGTCCAACGGGCAGCCACTCGCGCTCAGTTTCTCCGGCTCGGTCTGGGCTTACCTCGGTTGGACCATTCTTGCGGCTATCTCCGTCATCACCATCGTCGGCTGGGCCTGGGTTTACGTGGCCTGGATGCGTTGGTTTTGCCGGAACATCCAAGGCACGCGGCACGAAGTTCTCTTCATCGGCAGCGGCCTGGAATTTCTTTGGCGCGCGATCGTGGCTGGACTCGCATCCCTCTTTATCATCCCGATTCCGTGGATGTATCGATGGATGTCACAATGGTTGGCTTCGCAGACTGTTTTGGCCAACAGAGGCGCGCAGGTGGACGCATAAGCGTCACTTGCGCTGGCGCACCGAGCCTTCCTGGGCCACCGACGCCACCAGCGTGCCGTCGGGCTTGAAGATCAGGCCGCGGGTCAATCCGCGGCCGTCCTGCGCGCTCGGCGAGTCCTGCGCGTAGAGCAGCCATTCGTCGGCGCGGAACGGCCGGTGAAACCACATCGCGTGATCGAGGCTCGCCGGCATCATCCGCTTGTCGAACAGCGTGCGGCCGTAGCGCGCCATCACCGCATCGAGTAGCGAGAAATCCGACGCATAGGCCAGTGCGCACAAATGCAGCGCCGGATCGTCGGGCAGCTTGGCCGCGGTGCGAATCCAGACATGGATGCGGCCGTCGTCGATCTTCTGGCCGAAATAGCGGCCGAGCTCGACCGGGCGCAACTCGATCGGCCGGTCGGATTCATAATAGCGGCGGATGAATTCCGGCATCTCCTTGAACATCGGCTGCTTCGACACTTCTTCGGCCGTGAGTTTTTCCGGTGGCGGGACATCCGGCATCTTTTCCTGGTGGTTGAACGCGCCTTCCTCTTCCGCATGGAACGACACCATGATCGAGAAGATCGCGTTGCCATGCTGGATCGCGGTGACGCGACGGGTCGAATAGCTCTTGCCGTCGCGCAGGCGCTCGACCTGGTAGATGATCGGGATCTGCGGATCGCCGGGCAGGATGAAATAACAATGGATCGAATGCGGCAGGCGGCCCTCGACGGTGCGGCAGGCTGCAACCATGGCCTGCCCAATCACCTGGCCGCCGAACACCCGCTGCCAGCTCGTCTTCGGGCTGTTGCCCCGGAACAGGTTCACCTCGAGCTGTTCGAGATCGAGGATGGAAATCAGGTCGATCAGGCCTTTGGACATGTTGGTAGCGCCTTCAACTTTCGGGGTCATTCCGGGGCGCCTCGAAGAGGCGAACCCGGAATCTCGTGCCAAAACCTCTGGATTCCGGGTTCGCGCTGGCGCGCGCCCCGGAACGACGGTCAGCTCAAGTACCTTGTTTCTCGGCCCTGTTTCGCCCAGCTATTATCAGGTAGCAAGCGTAGTCTGACGAAGTAACCGGGCAAGGGATCGCATGGCGGCACAGCGAAGTATTGTCATCTGCGGCGGCGCCTTTGCCGGGCTGGCGCTGGCGCTGGCGTTACGTCAGGGCCTTGGTGCGGATATTCCGGTTATCGTGGCCGATCCGGCGCTTGCCACGCGGCCGAGCCGCGATCCGCGGGCGACCGCTATTGTGGCGGCGTGCCGGCGGTTGTTCGAGGCGCTCGGCGTCTGGGACCAGGTATCGGATTCTCAGGCGATCCTCGACATGGTCGTCACCGATTCCAAACTGGAGGATGCCACCCGTCCGGTGTTCCTGACTTTTGCGGGTGAGGTCGAGCCCGGCGAACCCTTCGCCCACATGGTCGAAAATAGCCGGCTGATCGATGCGCTGGTGGCGCGCGCCGAGGCTGAAGGCATCGATCTCCGCGCAACGGCGGTTTCGACCTACGATTCTCGTCCCGATGGCGTCACCGTGACGCTCGCCGACGGCAATGTCATCGAGGCAAGCCTGCTGGTCGCCGCCGATGGCGCGCGCTCAAAGCTGCGCGAGCGCGCCGGTATCGCGACCCATGGCTGGGACTACGATCAATCCGGCATCGTCGTCACCGTCGGTCATGAGCGCGATCATCAGGGCCGCGCCGAAGAGCACTTTCTCCCGGCGGGTCCGTTCGCGATTCTGCCGTTGACCGGAAAGCGTTCGTCGCTGGTGTGGACCGAGAGCCGCACCGAAGCCGCACGCATCACCGCGCTCGGCGAAGCCGAATTCCATGATGAACTCGAGAAGCGCTTCGGGCTGCACCTCGGCGAGATCAAGGCGCTCGACAAGCCGCGCGCGTTTCCGCTCGGCTATTTTGTCGCCCGCTCATTCATCGCCGAGCGGCTGGCGCTGGTCGGCGACGCCGCGCACGTCATTCATCCGATCGCGGGGCAGGGCCTCAACATGGGCCTGAAGGATATCGCGGCGCTGGCGGAAGTCGTGGTCGATGCGGCGCGGCTCGGCATCGATCCCGGGCAGGCCGACGTGCTCGACCGCTACCAGCGCTGGCGGCGCTTCGACACCATGGCGATGGGGCTCGCCACCAATTCGCTGAACTTCCTGTTCTCGAACGAATCGACGCTGCTGCGCACCGTGCGTGACATCGGGCTTGGGCTCGTCGATCGCGCGCCGCCGCTGAAGAGCCTGTTCATCCGCCAGGCCGCGGGATTGTCAGGCGAAGTGCCGCGGCTGCTGAAGGGCGAGGCGCTGTAGGAGCGCTACGAAATCTATCGGCGTTATTGCCTGCGACAAACGCGAAGCGTTTGCGCAAGGGAGCAAAGCGACGAAGCAATCCATCTATCCGCGCGATGGATTGCCTCGCTTCGCTCGCAATGACGGGGAGAGAGTGGTCGTCCCTCAATCGATCTTCCGCGCCTCTTCCGGCAGCATGATCGGGATGCCGTCGCGGATCGGATAGGCGAGCTTGGCGGAGCGCGAGATCAGTTCCTGCCGGGTCGAATCGAATTCGAGCGGGCCCTTGGTCACCGGACAGACCAGGATCTCCAGCAGCTTTGGATCGACGGTGCCGTCGAGGCGGTCAGGCGAGGCGCTCATTTACTGTCTCCGGATCGGCGTGGTCCTCAAACCTTACAGGATCGTGCGGTGTCATGACGCTGACATCCGCACCAGTTCGTCGACCACGGCCTGTTGTCGCGCTTTCGGCAACGATTGATCCGATAGCGCAAAGCCGAGAAACGCCCAATAGAAAATTTGGGCGCGGGCGCGGGCGGTTTCCGCCGATAATCCGGACTGCGCCAGCAGGCCCTCCACATAGTTGAGCCGCCGTCGATCGATCGCCTGCACGGCGGCGCGCGCCGCGGGATCGACGCTGGCCCAGGTGCGGACGGCCCGTTCCAGCGTCAAGCGCTCGCCAAATACGCGGCGCAGCAGCAGCGCGAGCGGGTTCTCGTCTTTGGAGGCCGCCTCGACATTGGCGATGATCTGCTCGGCCGCCACCTCGTGCCAGCGGGCGAGGATCGCGGCATGAAAGGCGGCGATATCGGCGAAATGCCAGTAGAAGCTGCCGCGCGACACCCCCATCGCCTTGGCCAAAGGTTCCGCCTTCAGCGCGGTGAAGCCGCGGCTCGCCAATGTTTTCAGGCCCTGATCGAGCCAGTCCTTTGCCGAAAGTTGATCGCTCATGGTCGATCCCGTCATGCCGCACCATACACCACTGTATTGACAGGCGCCAGAACCTCGGGCATAACCATACAGTAGTGTATGGAGACATCAGATGCGCGATCTCATTCTGCAATGCGCGGGTATCGCCGGAATAGCGGTGGCCCTGATTCACGGCGCGCTGGGCGAAACCAAGGTATTCGCCAAGGCGACCATCCAGCCGGAGAGCCTGCGGACCCTGATCCGCCTCGTATGGCAAGCCGGCACCGTGGCGTGGATCGGCGGCGGCGTACTGCTGATTGCTGCGCCCTCATTTGGGTCGGAGAGTGCGCGGCACTGGATCGTCGTGACGATCGTCGCGGTCTATGCCTTTGCCGCCGCCGCCAATGCCTGGTGGTCGCGTGGCCGCGGTTTCGGCTGGAAAGCACTCGGTGCGGTGGTGGTGCTCGCGGTGGCGGGATACTAGAAGGGTCAATCCCGATGAAACGCTTCGGGGATGCCTAGCTCAGCCACTTTCTGGCCCTCTGCAAAGTTACCGAAGGCAGCTCGCCGAAGGAGTTGCGATAGTCGCGCGCGAAATGGCCGGGATTTTGAAAGCCGCATCTCAGCGCCACCTGTATGACCGAGCCGACTTCATTGGATCGTTCGAGCATTTCGCGGGCATGATTGAGCCGCACCCGCTTGGCAAAATCCGCAGGCGAGCACCCCCGGTCCCGCTTGAATTGCCGGAACAGGCTTCGCGCGCTGACCTGCGCTACGGCGACCATGGCATCAATGTCGATCGGCTTGTCCCAGTTGGCTTCGATAAACTCTTCGACCGCCCGCACCGCGCCCGAGGAGGCGGTCGGCGCTTCACGCAGCAGCAAATGGGTGTAGTTGTGCCGGTGGCACATCAGGAACTTCATGACGAGCATTCGTTCGACTTCGGCCGCAGCAAGGTCGGAGAAATAGCCGCCGCGTTCGTTGTAGTCGATGGCAACGTGAAAAACCCGTCGTCTCAGCGCTTCCATCGCCGGCTGACTTGTCTGGGTTTCATCGAACGACAAATTGCGAACGTCCTGGCCGAGCAAGGCGCTGAGACTGCGCAACAGTGTGTCGAACTCGATGCGGAGCGCAATCTGGCGATAGCCGGATTGAAAATCGAACCGGAGCGGCTGCCGCGCGTGCAGGATCGGCGTCCATGATCCCGGCGCGATCTCAGTGGACCTCTCGCTCGTGTGATACCGAGCCGCACCTTCGATGCCGAAGCACTGCCGAATAAAGGAGACTTCGCCGAACCCGACCGAGACGTCACCGATATACTCCACGTAGGACAGTCCGACGCCGCCGATCTGCAGATGATCGGCGGTGATAGCTAACTCGCCATCTTTTCTTTTGACGTCGAAACTGTTTGCTCCGTACACGCTAAATAGGCGGTCGCGAACAAGCGCAGGATCGCTGGAACGGACGACAGGATAATTGCTTAGAGGCGTGGAGCGGCCGGGCATCGAGCTGGCGGTTTGAGCGATTCGGGACGAGACGATAGAAACGCTGGGTAATTTTCAACACAACCCATCAATAGTTGCGCGCCGGCCCGGCAAATGGTCGCATGGCAAAATCAGATCGCGCCATCGCTGCTCAATTTCCGCCACGCTAGCATAGACGCCGTTCGGCTGAGCAGCGCCCCGGCGCGTGGCACAATCCGGTCTTGCCTGTCACAATCCGGTCTCAAGCATCGCTAACTTGATTAACCTAGTCTGATCTCAAGCGTTCGCCATTGAGCTTAGCGCTGAGATCGACAGGTCGGCGGCGACAATGCCGCCCCGCATCAAGCCTGCCCGGTCTCTCATTCCCAGAACCAAGGAATAATGCCGTGAGCAACGCTTCCTCTTCCACCGTCAGCCTTTCAGCCGGACTGTTTGGCTTCTTTGCCAACCGCAGGATCAACACCAAGATCATGGTCGGCTTTGCAGCCGTGCTGACATTGTTGGCCGTACTTGCGGTGCTGTCGTACCGAGGCTTCGTCAAAGTCGCGGAAGGCTTCGGGGCTTTCAACCAGCGCGTCAAGGTCGTCAGCATCGTCCGCGACGTCGACTACGGCTTCGTCGGTTTCCGCCGCTTCGTGCGCGAATTCTCGGTTTCGGGGGACGAAAATCTCATCGCTGAGGCCCGCAAGCGCCAGGAAGTGCTTGTAAAGAGCGTCAAGCAGGGGCTCGACGAGATCAAGAACCCCGAACGTCGCGCCGGGATGGCCGAGATCAACGAGCAATTCGCGCAGTACGCCAAAAATTTCGACAAGCTCGTTGCGCTGAAGCAGGAGCAGAACAAGCTGACCAAGGAAGTCCTCGATCCGCTTGGCTCGAAGACGCTCGCCATGATCGAAGAGCTCCAGACGCTGGCGGTCAAGGCGGGCAACCCGAACAACGCGACGCTGGGCGGTGAAGCCATCAAGCAACTGCTGTTGGCGCGGCTGAACGTCAACAAGCTGCTCGGCCGCCACGAACAGAGCTCTGCGCAAGCCGCAGAAAAGGCCCTCGCGGCACTTAAGGCAGCGATGAGCGCGTACAATGCGGGGATCGCGAACGTCGACGCTAGCAAATTGTTTGCCGAAGCTAACAGCAATGTAGAAAAATATGCCGAGGCTTATCATAAGGCAGCCAAGGACGCCCACGAGGTCGAGGCTCTCGCCAATGGCGAGATGTCGAAAGAGGCCCAGGCTATCGCCGCCGCCGCGGAGAGCATCAAGCAATCCGGCATTGCCGAGGAAGCCCAGATCGAACACGAAGCGGTAGAGCTGATTGCTTCGACGGAACACCTGATCCTCGCTATCTCCATCGGCAGCCTCGCTATCGGCATCCTGCTCGCTTGGCTGATCGGGCGTGCGATTTCGAAGCCGGTCATCGGCCTGTGCGCCGGAATGCGGGAGCTGGCGGAAGGCAATTTCGAGGTCGTCTTGCCCGGTCTCGGCCGGGGCGATGAAGTCGGCGACATGGCGCAGGCGGTCGAGACCTTCAAGGTCAAGGCCGAGCAGAAGGCCCGCGCGGAAGCGGAAGCCAAAGCCCAGCAGGATCAGATCGCGGCCCAGCAGCGCAAGGCCGACATGATCAAGCTGGCGGACAGCTTCGAATCCGCCGTCGGCGAGATAATCGAGACCGTGTCGTCGGCCTCCACCGAGCTGGAGGCTTCCGCTTCAACACTGACCACGACCGCCGAGCGGTCGCAGGAACTGACCACGATGGTCGCAGCGGCTTCGGAGGAAGCGTCCACCAACGTGCAGTCGGTGGCGTCCGCCACCGAGGAGCTTTCTTCATCGGTCAACGAGATCAGCCGCCAGGTGCAAGAATTGGCGCGGATGGCCAACGAAGCGGTCGATCAGGCGCGCAAGACCAACGATCGTGTTGCCGAACTGTCGAAGGCGGCGGCGCGGATCGGCGATGTCGTCGAACTGATCAACACCATTGCGGGGCAAACCAATCTGCTCGCGTTGAATGCCACCATCGAGGCTGCCCGCGCCGGCGAGGCCGGACGCGGCTTCGCTGTGGTCGCTTCCGAGGTGAAGGCGCTCGCCGAACAGACCGCGAAAGCCACGGGCGAGATCGGTCAGCAGATCTCCGGCATCCAGGCGGCGACGCAGGAGTCGGTGGGTGCGATCAAGGAGATCAGCGGCACGATCGAAAGGCTTTCCGAGATCTCCTCGACGATTGCGGCTGCGGTGGAAGAACAGGGCGCGGCGACCCAGGAAATATCTCGCAACGTCCAGCAGGCTGCACAGGGCACCCAGCAGGTGTCCTCCAACATCACCGACGTGCAGCGTGGCGCCAGCGAGACCGGATCGGCTTCCTCGCAGGTTTTGTCGGCGGCGCAAATGCTCTCCGGCGACAGCAACCGGCTCAAGACGGAGGTCGGAAAGTTCCTCTCCACGGTTCGGGCGGCCTAGCCGCCGCCGTCGATGCACATGGGGCGCGGGGCGCTAAGCTGCTTCGGCCCCCCGGCCGGGTGCCTGGCGGATTGCCCAGAAGGTAAGCGCTATCCCGATGATCGCCGGCAAGGTGACAGCAGGAAAGTCGCGGGGAATTACCGAGGGAGAACAGATGCCGACTGCCACCTCCCATAGGTGGAACAGGGCGTGACCGGTCAGCCAGACCGAAGCGGCGGCCCAAAGCAGGACGCGCGAATGGGGCAGTACCGCCCCGAGCAGAAATGCGCCGCCGAGCAGCAGGAATATCAATCCGATATCCCGGAGGAAATGCTGATTGAAGGGTCCGGTGGCCGTCACACCGGGGACCGCCAAATACCAACCTTCGGGCAACACAAGCATCAAGACGCCGTTCGCTATCATTGCGACGCCGAGCAACATCGCTATGCCGAGACTTGCTGCTTTCCACATGGTCGATCCATTCACTGGGGTGGCGGGGATGGGGCGAATGATCCGGTCAAGCCGCTACCGACCTGACCGGAGATCCGCCGGGCGATCACTGGCTGAGCCAATCCTCGAAGTGGATCCGGCCAAGGCGCGGCCCTTCGCCGGGGGTCAGCGATCGATCGTTGATGGCAGCACCGAAGTAGCGGGCGTGAACGTCGGCAATCACCCGACGGCTGTCGCCCTTCGCGGCCAAAAACTGCCGGGCGATCTTGTCGAGCGGAATCGGATCGGGCCCGGCGACCTCAATCGTCCCATTGACCGGTGGTGCTACCGCAACGTCGGCCAGTGCAGCGGCGACGTCTTCCGAAGCGATGGGCTGGAACAGAGCGGGCGACATACGAATGGTGTCGCCGTCGGTCCCCGACTGGACGATGCCGCCCACGAACTCGAAGAACTGCGTGGCGCGTAGGATCGTATAGGGAATGCTGGACTCCTTGATCAGCTTCTCCTGCGCCAGCTTGGCGGGGAAATAGTCGCTCTCGAGCAGGCGCTCGGTACCGACGACCGAGAGCGCGACATGATGCGCGACGCCGGCGGCCTTCTCCGCCGCAAGCAGATTGCGGCTGGAGGTCTCGAAAAATTCCAGCACTGCCTTGGCTTCCCACGACGGCGCGTTCGCGACGTCGACGACCACTTGCGCGCCCGAAAGGGCCTCGGCCAGGCCCTCGCGGGTGATGGTGTTGACACCGGAACTGGGGGAGGCCGCGACAACTTCGTGGCCATTCTGCCTGAGGATGACGACAAGCTTGGTTCCGATGAGACCGCTCCCTCCGATAACGACGATTTTCATGATTTTTCTCCTCTTCATCGCCCGCCAATCGGGCTCCTGATCGCAGAATGCCTCCCGGCCGGCTGGAAAGCCTTGCAGCGACATTGGACTACTGTTGGATTTGCCTTGGTTATTGGTCCAAGCGGGCCGCCATCCCACCTTGTTTCCGCCGGCAAAAAGTTCGTGTGGCAATCGGTAGTGTCCAGGGACAGCCGTGCTATCAATGGCTTGCCTGGACGGAACAGTGTCAGCCCGGCTGCCTCGCGTTGCACCGGGGATGATGGAGCGCCGCCGCCGTGCAGTTCTTGTTTGAAGATTATGTGCTCGACCTTGACCGGCGTGAACTCACCCGGGGATCAAAGGCCGTTGCGGCAGGGCCGCAGGTCTTCGACCTGTTGGTCTATCTGATCCAGAACCGCGAGCACGTCGTCAGCAAAGATAATTTGCTGGACGTGGTGTGGGGCGGTCGCATCGTCTCCGAGTCGACCCTGACCAGCCATATCAATGCGGTGCGCAAGGCGATCGGTGACTCCGGCGAGGAGCAGCGCCTGGTCCGCACCATCGCCCGCAAGGGTTTTCGCTTCGTTGGCGAGGTCAAGCAAGCCGATGCGGCGGATGGCTTCAATTCGCCGAAGACGGAGCCCGCCAGATCGGATGAAGCGGCTGCGCCTGCGCGGTCTCTTCCCGACAAGCCGTCGATCGCGGTGCTCGCCTTCCAGAACCTGAGCGGCGACCCCGAGCAGGAGTATTTCGCCGACGGCATGGTGGAAGACATCATCACGGCGCTGTCGCGCATTCGCTGGCTGTTCGTGATCGCGCGCAATTCGAGCTTCACCTACAAAGGTCGCGCCGTGGACGTGAAGCAGATCAGCCGCGAATTGGGCGTGCGCTACGTGCTGGAAGGCAGCGTGCGCAAGGCCGCGAACCGGGTGCGCATCACCGGACAGCTCATCGACGCCACCGCCGGGACGCATCTGTGGGCGGAACGCTTCGAAGGCAGCCTCGACGATATCTTCGAATTGCAGGACCAGGTGGCCACGAGCGTCGTCGGCGCAATCGCGCCGCAACTCGAGCGCGCCGAAATCGAGCGCGCGAAGCGCAAGCCAACCGAAAATCTCGGTGCATATGATTACTACCTGCGCGGAATGGCGGACCTGCATCGGGGAACCAGGGAAGCCATCGACGAGGGGTTGCTTCTGTTTGGAAAAGCGATCGAGCTCGATCCGGATTTCGCGTCGGCCTATGGGACAGCCGCATGGTGTCATTTCTGGCGCAAGGTCAACGGCTGGGTGATCGACCCAAAGCGCGAAACGGCCGAGGGCGCGCGCCTCGCTCGCCGCGCCGTCGAATTTGGGCGCGATGATGCGGTTGCGCTCGCGCGCGGCGGCCATGCACTGGCCCACTTCACTGGCGACCTTGATGGCGGTATCGCCTTTCACGACCGAGCGGTGATGCTCAATCCGAACTTGGCGGCCGCCTGGTTTCTCGGTGGTTTTTTGCGGGTCTGGCACGGTGAGCCCGACGCCGCGATCGAGCATTTCGAGCGCGCCATGCGGCTCAGTCCGCTCGATCCCGAAACCTACCGGATGCAGGCCGGAATGTCGGCGGCGCATCTGTTCGCCGGGCGTTTCGACGCCGCGTCCTCGTTGGCGGACAAGGCATTCAGGGATCTGCCAAGTTTCCTGCTCGCGGCCGGAGTCGCCGCGGCCAGCCACACGCTGGCCGGCCGGCTGGACGAAGGAAAGAGAGCCATGGCTCAACTGCGCAAGCTGGACCCCTTGCTGCGCATCTCCAATCTCGGGGATTGGCTCCCGATCCGCCGCCTGGAAGATCTCGCGACGTTTGCGGACGGCCTGCGCAGGGCAGGGCTGCCGGAATAGGGCGTCCGGAATGACGCGTAAGCGCTACTGCAGCCCGGTGTCGCCGCTGGTGCGCTTCTTGGCGAGGTCCATTTCGGTCACCGCGATCAGGATCTCGGCGCGGGTTTTCAGGTCGGGCGCCTCCAGCATCGCCTGCTTCTCCGCCGGGCCGTAGGGCGACATCATGGCGAGCGCGTTGACCAGCGCCTCGTTCGGCGCGCTCTCGATGCCTTCCCAATCCACTTTCAGATTGTTGGCTTCGAGAAAATCGGTCAGCACGTCGAGCAAGGCGGCGCGGTCGACGGCTTCTTCACCTATGCGCGCAACGAAATCGTCGGCATAGGGAAAGAAGTCCACCTTGCATTGACGGTACGCGGTCAGGCCTGAGATTTCCTCGACCACCTTGAAGCGCGCGACGCCGGTCAGTTCCAGGATGTAGCGGCCGTCGCCGGATTCGGCGAGCTGCGTGATGCGGCCGACGCAGCCGACCCGGAACAACTCTGGCCGGGCCTCGTCCTTGCTGTGCGAAATATCCGGCTGGATCATCCCGATCAGCCGATGGCCGTCGCGCAGCGCGTCGTCCACCATCGCCAGATAGCGCGGCTCGAAAATATTGAGCGGCATCTGGCCGCGCGGCAGCAGCAGCGCACCCGGCAATGGAAATACCGGAATGATTTCGGGAAGCTCGCCGGGTCCGCGGTATTCGGCATTGATCGGCATTTGCAGTCCCGGTCGGTTCGTTGGTTCGATGGAATACGCGCCTTACGAGAACAGAATCGTCGACAGCCGCTTTCGTCCCTCGACGGTCGCTTCGTCGGCGCCGCCCCACGCCTCGAAGAACTGCACCAGCTGCTTGCGCGCGCCGTCATCGTTCCACTTGCGATCGCGCTTGACGATTTCCAGCAACTGGTTGGTTGCCTCGCTACGCTTGCCGAGCGCATTGAGCGCGGTCGCCAGGTCGAATCGCGCCTGATGGTCGAGCGGGTTGGCGGCGACCTTCTGTTCCAGTTCGGTGACCGGGCCGACCGACTGGGCCTGCTCGGCAAGGTCGATCGAGGCTTGCACCGCCTTGACGGCGGCGTCATTGCGCTTCGATTCCGGCACCATCGCCAGCGTCTGCTTGGCCTGTTCGACGGCGCCCGTCGTCACATAGCATTTCGCCAGCCCAGCGAGCGCGGCGATATTGGTGGCGTCGAAACCCAGGATCTCGGCATAGATCTGGGCTGCCGCGGCAGGGTCGCCTTCCGCCAGCACGGCCTCGGCCTCCTGCAGGATCTCTGCGATATTCGGCTCGCCCGGCGCCGTCATGCCCTTGGTGAGTTTCTCGATGAAGGCGTTGATCTGGCTCTCCGGCACCGCGCCCATGAAGCCATCGGCGGGCTGGCCACCCACGAACGCGATCACGGCCGGGATCGACTGAATGCCCATCTGGCCCGGGATGGCCGGATGCTCGTCGATATTCATCTTGACCAGCTTGACCTTGCCCTTGGCCGCGCGGACCGCCTTTTCGAGAACGGGCGTGAGCTGACGGCAGGGGCCGCACCAGGGCGCCCAGAAGTCGATCAGCACCGGCTGACGCTTCGATTCCTCGATGACGTCCTTCACGAAGGTCTGGGTGGTGGTCTCCTTGATCAGATCGGGTACTGCCTGCGGCGCCGGGCCGCCGCCCTGCTCAACTATCGTCACGGTATCCTCGCCTGATGTCTTGAGATGATGTCTTTGGAATTCGGGCCCGTTCTAGCACGGCTAGGGGCCAAGTTCCTCCTCCGCTAGATGGCGGCTTGGTCACCAAAATTCAATCGGCAGGCGCCGGCCGCGTGATCGGAGGCCGGATGATCGGAACCCCGGGGACTTCGGCGCCCGTGCAGGCAAGCCAAGGATCTTCGCAAAGCACCTTCGATTGCGATTGCGGCGCGCGGGACGAATTGGCAGCGGACGTTGGCGGGCTGGCGCCGGAAAATCGCTCGAATCGCCCCTGCATCGCGCTGGCGGCCTGATCCTGGGTTCCCGGCGTGGACTTACGGGGGCCGACAAATCGCTGTTTAGGCGCTGTTTCGGACCGATTCGCTCCCATTTGTTAATGAAATCGGATGATCCGCGTGGCACCGGATCGCATGCGGACTGTTGCATTCGCGGTCCGCATTTGGCATAGGTCTGCCGTTGACGGCGAGCGTTCGCCGCCATCTCGGATGCGGGTGTAGCTCAGTGGTAGAGCACGACCTTGCCAAGGTCGGGGTCGAGGGTTCGAGCCCCTTCGCCCGCTCCAGATTTTCTCTATGGCAAACTACCGGATCGTCGACAGGCCGCCTTTTGGCGGCCTTGTCGTTTTTGCGCCCGCGATGTGATCCAGCCCTCCCCTGGTTCGAGCGGCGCGTGTAATTCTCCCGGACCAGAGATTGTGGGATCTCTTCATCACTCGGCGGGGCAATTTCATGGGCCGGAAAATCATTCTGCTATCCGACGGCACCGGCAATTCGTCAGCAAAGGTCTGGCGAACCAATGTCTGGCGCACCTTCGAGGCGCTGGATCTTTCAAGCAATGACCAGGTCGCCTTCTACGACGACGGTGTCGGGACCTCGTCGTTCAAACCGATGGCAATCCTCGGTGGCGCGTTCGGTCTCGGCCTGCGGCGCAACGTCATCGCCCTCTACAAATTCGCCTGCCGCAACTATCGCGATGCCGACGACGAACTGTTCGGTTTCGGATTCAGCCGCGGCGCCTTCACGATCCGGATCGTGATGGGGCTGATCGACAGCCAGGGCCTTGTCAAAGCCGACAATGAAGCCGAACTCCACAGCCTGGCGAGCGCGGCCTACCGCGCCTATCGCAGGGACCGCTACCATCATCTGAAGTTTGAAGCGCCCTATCAGTGGATCCGCAACAAGTTCGGCCCGCATTATCCTCCGAAAGACGTTCGCAGGAACGTCAAGATCAGGTTCGTCGGCGTCTGGGACACGGTTGCCGCCTACGGCATGCCGGTCGACGAGATGACGCGCGGCATTCATCAGTATATCTGGCCGATTGAACTGCCGAACAATCGTCTCTCGCCGCGTGTCATGCGCGCCTGCCAGGCGCTGGCGCTCGACGAGGAGCGGACCACGTTCCACCCGCAGCTCTGGGACGAAACCGCCGGTATCAACGGCAACACCACCGCGCCCGATGCCGATGGGCGGCGCTTCATCAAAGACGAACGTATCAGCCAGGTCTGGTTCGCCGGCGTGCACACCAATGTCGGCGGCGGCTATCCCGACGATGCGCTCGCCTACATCCCCTTCGTCTGGATGATTACAGAGGCCAAACGGTGCGGGCTCAAGTTCAAGTCGGATTACGCAAACGAGCCACCCGATCCCGACCTCATGATTGCCGATCCCGACACCTTCAAGAACGCGATTTCGAAGCGGGACAAGGACGGAAAGCTCTACGATCCGCGCAAGGGCCTCGGCGGCTATTACCGCTACGGTCCGCGCAAACTGGTTCCATTCCTGTATCCGGAGGTCAAGAAACAGGAAGACGACGAGGTCGGCGTCGGAATTGCAAAAATTCACGAAAGCGTCTTCAGGCGAATAGAAAACCACGCGCATGCCTATGCGCCGGTAGGCCTTCCGCCATATTATCGAGTCGTCAAGGAAAATGGCGAGATCGTATCGCCCGACAAGTTCAGCATCGCGCCTGCAACGACGCCGTTCGAAACCGGCGCGGCGGCTGCGCGACGCGCGCATGCGCAAGAACACGTTTGGAACGAAGTCTGGAAGCGCCGCATCGCCTATTTTGCCACCGTCGGCGCGACGTTGTGGCTGGTGCTGTTTCCGCTGGTGAGCAGCGCGCAACGCTATGCTGAATATACAAGCCCGATCCGCTGGGTGTCCGACTTGGTGCGCTTTGTCGGCGGGTTCCTTCCAGACTCTGCGTCGACATGGACCAATGGCTATGCACGCGCGCCCGGTTGGTTCCTGTTTCTGGCTGGAGTGGTCGCCGGTTTGCTGTACGCGTCGTCGCAAATTGCGGGCCAGACCTCAAATTTGATGGCTTCGATCTGGCGAAAGACGCCGGGAGCGCCGTCGAGCCTGCCGGACAATTGGATCTACCGTCTTCGCAGCAACCAGCTCTACATCGGCTTCCACGAAAATCTGAAACACAGGACAGCGCCGGCGTTCTTCGCGGTGGTGTTCCTTTATCTCGGATCGTCGTTGGTGAGCCATCTCTCCTACGACGCCTTCGACGTGGCCGGGTTCACCTGCGTCCACAATGATGCCGATCCAACGGCCGTAGCGCTTCAAGTCAACGAGACCAAACGCATCGAATTCAAAACGTCGGAACTGTGCAAGGCAACAGGCATCCTGCTCGAACATCGCGCGCGCTACTATGTGACGATCCAGCCGGGTGAGCCGTGGTTCAATGGCGTCGCCCGCATCGGCACTCCGGTCGGAGGCTTCTCCGCCAAGGACCCGCCGGCCTGGTACGAACGGATATATCTCTCCCTGTTTCTGCCGTTGCGGCGGGAGTTGTCCAAGGATTGGTTCCGTATCGTGCTGCGTTTCGGGCATGTCGGCGGCGAAGAGAGCTCCTACGAGCCTGATCCCTACGACGACACAATCCAGTTCAATATCACGCCCACGATTGCGCCCGATCGCAAACAGGAATTGTTCGTCTTCGTCAACGACGCCGTGATCGGCGTTCCAGGCTTCTATGACCTGCTCTACCGCAACAATCGCGGCACCGCGTACCTCACCGTCAAGCGAACGAGGTAGCGCCACCGGCTCAAGGCAACTCGCATCATTTCATCGTTTCGATCGGGATATCCCGGCATCCAGCCGCTTCTTGGCGCATGACAGGCGCCGATCGGGTCTGTCCCATCGAATAGAACCATTCGGGCGGATCCATCATTCTGTGGAAGCTCGCCCACGCGGTGGGCACGTCTCATTTGTGGCGCGCGTTCGCTCTGCGTAAATATTGCGATGCAGCGCGCTCGCCGCAAAAAAGTCTCAGGCCAAAATCGGGCGAAGAATTTTCCCTTCAGTCTGTTTTTGTCTGACGGAGACACGTGCCTCCCGCATCGGATGTGCTACCATTTTGGGGTCTGTTTCTCTTCACCAGACCAAGTTCGTCTTTCGAACGTTCCAAAATAATAACAGGCGCAGCCGCGAGGCTGCATAGGGAGTGACGCGATGAAATCGGCTTTCAATCGATCTATTCTTGCGCTCGCAGCCATCCTCGTTGTCGCGGGGGTCAGCCAGGCCGGCGCGCAGCAGAAGCCTCTGAAAAAATACGAGTCCGGCACCAAGCAGTTCTGGACCCATCCGCCGGACGACTGGTTCCTCGGCGACGAGACCGAGGCCCAGAAGGGGCTGGCACCGCCATCCGGTCCGCCGACCGGCGCCTCGGACGCCGAACTGGCGGCGATGATGAAGAAGATCAAGCTGCCGGCAGGCTTCAGCATCGAGGTCTATGCCTCGAACGTGCTGGCCGCGCGGCAGATGGCCTGGGGCGACAAGGGCACGCTGTTCGTCGGCTCCTTTGGCCTCGGCAATGTCTATGCGATCAAGGACAATGGCGGGAAGCGGGAGGTCAAGACCATCCTCAAGGGCCTCAATATGCCCACCGGCCTGGCGTTCCTCGACGGCTCGCTCTACGTGATCGCGGTCGACAAGCTGATCAAATACGAAAATGCCGAAGCCAATCTCGATAATCTCGGCGCCGGCAAGGTGGTGTATGACGACATGCCGCCCTACGCCGCGCATGGCTGGAAATACATCGCCGTCGACAAGGATGGCTGGTTCTATCTGCCGTTCGGACCGCCCTTCAACATCGGCATCCCGCCGACCAGCGTCTCGCAGATCCGCCGCGTCGATCCCAAGACCGGTAATGCCGAGATCTGGGCGCTCGGGGTCCGCAACAGCGTCGGCGGCGACGTCGATCCGCGCTCGGGGCGATACTGGTTCACGGAGAACGCGCGCGACTGGATCAGCGACGACATGCCGAGCGACAAGCTCAACATGATCTCGAAGATCGGCGAGCATTTCGGCTATCCCTACTGCCACCAGGGAGATATGCCGGACCCGAAATTCGCGATGGGTCACAAGTGCTCCGAGTTCACGCCGCCCGTGCTCAATCTCGGCGCGCATGTGGCCCCGCTCGGCATGAAGTTCTATACCGGCGACCAATTCCCCGCCGAGTACAAGAACAATATCCTGATCGCCGAACATGGCTCCTGGAACCGGCACAAGTACCAGGGCGCCCGCATCCAGCGCGTGATCGTCGATGCCGACGGCAAGAACGCCAAGTCGGAGATTTTTGCCTCCGGCTGGCTCGAAGGCGATCAGGGCTATCTCGGCCGTCCGGCGGACATCATCCTCGCCAAGGACGGTTCGATCCTGGTGGCCGACGACTGGGCCGGTGCGATCTATCGCATCAGCTACAAGAAGTAGGACGTCAACGATCAGGGGCTGCGGTTATCCGGGAACGGGTGGCCGCAGCCCCTGTTGTTTGGAGTGCGGTGCAGAGGAGTTCACATGCGAAATGCATTGGTCGGGACCGTGCTGGCGGCGGCAATCCTCTGCGGTTCGCCTGTCCGCGCCGCCGATATCGCGGCCGGCAAGGAGAAGGCCGAACTGTGCGTGGGCTGCCATGGCGAAGGCGGCATTTCGCAGATGGAAAACATCCCATCGCTCGCGGCCCAGCCCGATCTCTTCATTCAGTGGCAGCTGGTGTTCTTTCGCTCCGGCACCCGCAAGAACGAGCAGATGCAGCCGGTCGTCGAGCAGCTCAACAACGAAGACATCCGCAATCTCGGCGCCTATTACGCCTCGCTCGAACCGCCGAAAGCGCTCAAGCCCGACGACAATCCGGACCTTTCAAGTAAGGGCTCGCAGGCGGCCGCCGGACGGCGCTGCGCGTCATGCCACACCGATACCTATGCCGGCACCAAGGCAGTCGCCCGAATCGCCGGCCAGCGCGAGGAATATCTCGTGAAGGCACTGCGGGATTACAAATCGGGCGTACGATCCGGCGGCGCGATGGCGGCGATGGCCGATGTCGCCTTTCCGCTCAGCGAGGAAGAGATCGAGGCGCTCGCGCATTATCTCGCGCATCTTTGACGTCGTCCCCGCGAACGCAGACCTCACGCTCGCTGCTTCTCGTATGCCTTCAGATGTGTATAGGCGATACGCAGCTTCGGCACCGGGATCTTGGCGGCGTCGGCGCGCGCAACGAGATCGCCGATCACATGGTCGGCCTCTACCGGCAGCCCCGCCTTGATGTCGCGGAACATCGAGGCGGTCATCGGCGAGCCCTCGGTCGTCAACAAGCCGCTGGTGCGCTGGAAGAACGGGCCGGTCGGCGCGTGGCCCGACGCCTTTGCAATCGCGCTGCATTCATCGAGCATGCCGAGCAGGAAATCCTTGCCGCCGGCTGCCGCCAGGATGTTGCCGACGGAGGTGCGCATCAGGCAGGTCGACGCGGCGAGCGAAGCGAGGAAAACCCACTTCTCCCACATGTCCTGCATGATGTGTTCGCTGGCCACCGCGCCGAACTTGCCGCTCTCAAACACCTTTGCAATCGCGCGCACGCGCTCCGACATGGCGCCATCGCGTTCGCCGAAATTGAGCGACTGCATCGGCGCGAGCTGGACCACCTCACGGGCCTCGTTGAGCGTCACCGCGATCGCGCAGAGGCCGCCGAGCACCCGGTCCGCTCCGAATTTCTCGTCCAGCACGTTGAGGTGCAGCATGCCGTTGAGCAGCGGGATGACCGCCGTCTGCGGCCCGACCGCGGGCGCAAACGACTTGATCGCGTCTTCCAGGTCGAACGCCTTGCAGCTCAGCAGCACGACGTCGAATTTCTCGGCGAGCTTGTCGGCCCGTACAGTCGGCGGGCTTTTGAGCGTCACGTCGCCGGCGGGACTCCTGATGACGAGGCCTGCGCTTGCGAGCTCTGAAGCGCGCTTCGGCCGGACCAGGAACGTTACGTCGTTGCCTGCCTGAAGCAGCCTGCCGCCGAAATAGCCGCCGATGGCGCCGGCGCCGACCACGAGAATACGCATGGATGAACTTCCTTTTGTTGGTTTTGGTGAGGGCCGACTAGCGGGTTGGCGATGGCGGGCCGGAAAATTCCCGGCCAGCAATAGCACTGACCGTCAGCTATTTGCCATTCACGATTCGCCTGACTACCATGTCTCACCGAACGGCATGAGACGCGCGGCTATTTCCCCGTGACCAATTCCTCGACTTCGCGAAGTTGCTCCTTGCCGAAAAACATTTCCTTGCCGACGAAGAACGTCGGCGAGCCGAACGCGCCGCGCTCGACGGCGGATTGGGTGTTCTCGATCAGCCGAGCCTTGACGTCGGCGTCCTGCGAGCGCGCCAGCAGTTTTGCTGCATCGAGGCCGGACGAAGCCAGCGCCTTGGCCGCCACCTCGGGATCATCCATTTTCTTCGGCTCGACCCACATGTGATGGAACGCGGCCTCGACATATTTCTCGAACACGCCCTCGAGCTGGGCCGCCACCGCCGCGCGCATCAGGTTCAGCGTGTTGACCGGGAAAAATGGATTCCAGACATAGGGCTTGACCCCAAACCGCTTCACGAAGCGTTCGGTCTCCAGCGCATGGAATTCGCGCTTGTTCCTGATGCCGGCGAGCGTTTCGGCCGGCGACTTGTTGTTGGTAGCCTTGAAGATGCCGCCGAGCAGGATCGGCACATACTCGAACTTCACGTTCGCGCGCTTTTCGATCGCCGGGATCGCTTCGTGGCTGAGGAAGGCGTTGGGGCTGCCGAAATCGAACAGGAATTGTGGATTGGTGCTCACGCCGCCGTCTCCCTCGGCTTTTTGGTCTTGCTCTGTTTGCTGCGCACTGGCGAACAGCCAGCGCGGAGAAATATGATTGTCATCATCTGACGTGCTGGAGGCGATGTCAAATCAAGCGTTCGATCTTGCGCTTGCGCCATACCAGCCCGTAATAGGCCATCTGCAGTACAAACATGGTGGCGAATGTGACCGGATAGGCAATCCAGACGCCCTTGATGCCGATGGCTCGGCTGAGCACGATCGCGGTCGGCACCTCGATCAGGGTGATCGCCACGATCGAGATCAACAGCGGCATCCAAACCGTGCCGCCGGCGCGCATGGCCCCGGAAAACACCGTCGCCATGCCGAACAGGACCATGCTCCACAGCGTGATGCGGAGCAGCTCTTGCGCGAGCTCAAGCACCGTACGGTCGACGATGAACAGCCCCATCAGGGGGCGGGAGAACAGATAGCCCAGCGCGACCAGCCCGCCGGTCAGGACGAGATTCATCTCAAGGCCGGTCCTGACGATCATGCCGATCTGGCCCGAATTGCCGCGACCAATCGCCTGCGCGCCGAATATCGAGACGGATATCGCAATCGATATCGCCGGGAACTGCACATAGCTGATGACCTGGTTGACCGCGCCATAGGCGGCGGTGGCGTGAGAGCCGAAGCCGTTGACGAGGCCGAGCAGCACCAGCTCAGCCAGCGATACCACGACCATGCCGATAGCAGTCGGAATGCCGAGCCGCAGCACGGTTCGCAACAGGGCGCGATCGAGCCGCATCGCGCGCAGAAAAGCAGCGTCGAAAGCCAGCGCATGCCGACGGCGGCGAAGATGGATATGGAGCCACACCAATGTGAACAGGCTCGAGACCGTCGAGGCGACGGCTGCGCTGGCCACGCCGAGTGTGGGCAGGCCGAGCCAGCCCTGGATCAGGGCCGGGGTTACCGCGAGGCCGACGATCGTTGAAACCGTCAAAGCCAGCAGCGGCGTCACAGTATCGCCCACACCGCGCATCATCGCCGTGATCAGGATGAACACGAATGTCACCGGCATGGTGATCATCATGATCCGCGCGTAGGAGTTGGCGGCGTCGAGGATGTTCGGGGGCGTGGCGAGCGCGGTCAGGAGTTGCCGGCTGAACAGGCCACCGACCATCGCGATTGCTGTCGCCAGCAGCAGAGCGACCGTCAGCGTCGTGCCGGCAACCGCTTTGACCTTGTCGGGCTGTCCGGCACCCCACGCCTGGCCGATCAGGACGGAAGCGCCCGAGCTCAGTCCGATGATGAAGGCGATGAAGAAGAACATCGCAGGGAAGAACACCGAAGCGGCCGCGAGCGCATCGACCCCGAGCATTTGTCCGACATAGATGCCGTTTATGGTGCCGAACAGCGACTGCAGGATGTTGCTCAGCATCATCGGCGCGACGAAGCGCAGAAATGTCGTCCGAAGGGATGGGGCTTTTGACACGTTCAGATTCCGGGGAGAGATGAGTTCGTGATGGCTAGCCGGCGCGATCGCCGAAGGCGAGCTTGACGACGTGGTCGCGGATATCGTCGGGCCAGCCGGCAATGAGACCGACGAAGCGCCGCCGGTCGTCGGCGAACAACGCCCGCGAGGCTTCCTCGAAGCCGGCGAGATTGCCGGCCATGACAGACATGAAACGATAGGCGGCATCCCTTGCCGCACGGGCGCGATCCGCATCGCCATTGGCGCGGCGCGCTTCTTCCACCAGCTTTCGCAACGCCACCGATGCGCCGCCGGACTGCGTGCTGAGCCACTCCCAATGGCGCGGCAACAGTGTCACCTCGCGCGCGACGACGCCGAGCTTGGGCCGCCCGCGCCCACGCGGCTCCGCTGCCGCCGTCTCATCGGTTTCGGCCTCCGGAGGCGCGGCAGGTTGCGGCAAGCGCGCAATGATGTCGCGTTCGGTACCGCGAAGATCGAGGTCGACCGGTTGGCCGGTCGCGTTGCTGAAGATGATGATCGGCGGCGCGGCGGGCCGGCGGGACGCCTGCATGACCGCAATCGCGACCTCCGCGAGCGGGCCCGCGGCCAGGCGCTGCGGGCCTATGAAGGCCGTGAAATGGGGGCGGAACTCGTCAGCCATCGGAGAAACTCTGGATTTTCGACAGCCTATATTTACCCGGATAAATTTGAATGTCAATATCGCCCGGGTAAATATCGAGCGGTCCTTTAGGCTGTCTCGACTTTCCGTCCCCCGGCTGGCACCAACGGCGGCCAAGTGAAGGGGACGCCATGCTGACGGTTCATCATCTCAACAATTCCCGCTCGCAGCGCGTGCTTTGGCTGCTCGAAGAGCTCGAGGTCCCTTACGAGATCGTCCGCTATCAGCGCCAGCCGGACATGCGGGCGCCGAAGGAACTGCGCGCCATTCACCCGCTCGGCAAATCGCCCGTCATCACCGACAATGGCAACACCATCGCCGAGTCCGGCGCGATCTGCGAATACATCATCGGCACCTACGGCAACGGCCGCCTGATCCCGCCGCCGAACACGCCGGAGCGTCTGCGCTACACCTATTGGCTGCACTATGCCGAGGGATCCGCGATGTCGCCGCTGCTGCTGAAGCTGTTGTTCACGCTGATGCCGAAGCGCGCGCCGGCGCTGCTGCGGCCGCTGGTGCGCAAGGTTTCCAACACGGCGCTGACCACCCTCGTCAATCCGCAGCTCAAGCAGCACATGGATTACTGGGAAGGCGAACTTGCCAAAAGCGAATGGTTCGCCGGCAATGAATTCTCCGGCGCCGACATCCAGATGAGCTTTCCGCTGGAAGCCGCCGCGGCGCGTGGCGGGCTGGAGGTGGGTCATCCCAAAGCGATGGCGTTTCTCGAACGCATTCATGCCCGGCCGGCCTATGCACGCGCGCTGGAAAAGGGCGGGCCGTATGTGATCGGGCGCTGACCGTCTCACGGCTGCACAGCCGCGATTACTTCCTTCACCAGCCGGGCAACGCCGCGTATGTCGCCGGTCGGATCGACGCTGTCGCCGAGCCGCACCACGACGAGGCGCTGTGACGGCATGATCACGATGCGCTGGCCGAGGTCGCCGGAGGCAAAGAATGCATCGCGGGGCATTCCGAGCCGCACGCGGCCCCTGGCGTTGGGGTGCTCGCTGCGATTGGTCCAGAAGCCGGCGGCATAATCGGTGTCGAGGGTCGCAGCGGCGCAGAAATCGACCCAGTCCTCGTGCAGGAGGCGCTTTCCCCCGACCACGCCGTCATTGAGGTAGAGCAGGCCAAACTTCGCCCAGTCGCGCGCGCTTGCGAGCATGTAGGTCGAGCCCTGCAGCGTGCCTGAGGCGTCGAACTCCAGCGTCACGTTGCGCATGCCGAGCGGGCTGAACAGTTCGCGCCACGCGAACGCCAACGTCTGTTCCGGGCCGCCGACGGCATCGCGAACAATTCGCGCCAGGATCTGCGTGGTCGGGCTCGAGTAATGCCATCGCGTGCCCAGCGGGGCGATCATCTTGGTATTCACGGCATAGGCCGCCGTATCGTCCTGCAGGAACATCCGGCTCGATGGATCGAAGCCGGAATTGGTTTCGTCCAGATCGAGGCCGCTGGTCATCCGCATGAGATGCTCGACCTCGATCTCGCGCCGCGGATCGCCGGCGCCGCGCCATTCCGGAATCGGCGCCGGCATCGAGGGCGTGACGAGACCCTGCTGCGTCAGGATGCCGATCAGCGCGTTGACCACCGACTTGGTCATGGAGAAGCCGAGCAGCGGCGTATCGACGCCGACGCCGGCCGCATACCGCTCGGCAATCACCCTGCCATCGTGCACCACGACAACCGCCTTGGTTCTCCGGAACGGCGGCGACGGCGGCTCCTCGAAGGCATGGTCGAGCGCCGCCCTCAGCGCGGGATCTGATGGTTCGACCACGGCCGGGCCGGCAATCTCGGGGAGTAACGGCGGCGTCTTTGCCTTCAGCGCTTCGACATCGCTTTTGAGGAGATAAGGTTCTTTCAGGCCATGCTGCTCGACGCAGCCGAGCCCGTCGTGAAAGGCCGCGCGGCTACGAAATAGTCCGAGTATCGAGGCGTCGACGGTCCGCGCGCCGCGGTCGATGTTGAAGCGGAGCATATGGCGCAGCCGCCGAATTCCGGCGCGGTCGGAAACCTCGGCGAACACAGCCTGCGGATCGAGTCCCGAGACGAAGGTCTTCGAGCAGACGTTATGGGCAACGTAACCGGTGGCGACGCGAATGGCGCGATCGGGCCGGAAGTAGACGCTCGCTCCCGCCAGTGCGGCCACGCAGATCGCGGCGGCGACAACGACCCATTTTCGCAAGATCACATGCTCCGCAACGGAATCAGCGACGGTAAGCTAGACTAACGCGACGTCTGCGCCGCACCCACCGAGGGCAGCGCCTGCACGGTGACGCCGGGCGGCGGCACGTCGTCGTCGGGGACGAAGAAATCCGACATCAAAGGCACCGAGCGGTCGACGCGGTAGTGCTCGAAATCCCGGACGCCAGAGGCGTACAGCACCTTGTCGTCGATGCAGAACTGCCCGGTGAATTCCCGCGCCGGCCTGGTCAGGATCGCGTGCGCGGCATCGCCCATGATCTCGGGCGTGCGGCTGGCGCGCATCATGGCCTCGCCGCCGAGCAGATTGCCGACCGCGGCGGTGGCGATGGTGGTACGTGGCCACAGCGCGTTGACGGCCACGCCCGCGGATTTCAATTCACCCGATAGTCCCAGCACGCACATGCTCATGCCGAACTTCGCCATCGTATAGGCGGTGGAATGCTCGAACCATTTTGCCTTCATGTCGAGCGGTGGCGACAGCATCAATATGTGCGGGTTGGCCGCCTTCTTCAGGTGCGGGATGCAATATTTCGACACCATGAAGGTGCCGCGGGTATTAATGCCCATCATCAGGTCGAACCGCTTCATGTCGGTTCCTTGCGAATTGGTCAGGCTGATGGCGCTGGCGTTGTTGACGCAGATATCGATGCCGCCGAATTCGGCGACGGTCTGCTCGATCGCCGCGACCACCTGTGCCTCGTCGCGGATGTCGCACAGCACCGGCAGCGCCTTGCCGCCGGCGGCGCGGATATCATCGGCGGCGGTGTAGATGGTGCCCTTGAGTTTCGGATGCGGCTCCGCGGTCTTCGCCGCAATCGCGACATTGGCGCCGTCACGCGCGGCGCGCAACGCAATAGCCAGACCGATGCCGCGGCTGGCGCCGGAGACGAACAGCGTCTTGCCTTTGAGGGATGTCATCTGAAACTCTCCTGTGGGAGGGGACACATACTACGGCGCGTCCCCCACGCGTGCACGTCCTCATTGTGCTGCCGCCGCCGCGCCTCTTGTGCGCGGATCGGGCGCGCCGAGCAGGCCGTTCGGCGTGACGGCGATCGAATTCGCCGAGGTCTGGCCGAGCGGCTCGATCACCTTGTGGCCTTTCCCCCTCAACTCGGCCAATACCTCGTCGGAAAAGCCGCGTTCCACACGCACCTCATCGGGCATCCATTGATGATGGACCCGCGGGGCCGCCACGGCGGCGGCGACGTCCATCTTGTAGTCGATCACGTCGACCACGACCTGCAGCACCGCCGAAATGATGCGGCTGCCGCCGGGCGTACCCGTCACCAGCACCGGCTTGCGGTCCTTCAGCACAATGGTCGGCGACATCGACGATAATGGCCGCTTTCCCGGGCCGGGCAGATTGGCCTCGAAGCCGACCAGGCCGAAGGCATTGGAGGCGCCGGGCGCTGCGGTGAAATCGTCGAGCTCATTGTTGAGCAGCACGCCGGTCCCCTCGGCGACCAGGCCGACCCCGTAGGGAAAATTCAGGGTGTAGGTGTTGCTGACCGCGTTGCCGCTGGAATCGACGACCGAATAATGCGTGGTGTTGGCGCCCTCCCGTACCGGGCTCACCGCCAGCGCATCGGCGGCGGGCGTCGCGCGATCAAGATCGATGCTGGCGCGTTGCCTCGCGGCGTATTCCTTGGTGACCAGAGCGTTGACCGGCGCGTTGACGAAGGCGGGATCGCCGAGATAGCGCGCGCGGTCGGCATAAGCGCGCTTCATGGCTTCGATCATGACGTGCAGCGACGGCGCGGTGCCCTGCTTCATGTCCGCCATCGGAAACCCTTCGAGAATGTTCAGCGTCTCCAGCAACACCGTGCCGCCGGACGAGGGCAGCGGCATCGAGACGATATCGTAACCCCGGTAGTTGCCGCGCACGGGGTTGCGGATGACAGCCTGATAGGATTTCAGATCGTCGACCGTCATGATGCCGCCGCCGTCGCGGACGGCCTTTGCCAGCCGTTCGGCGACCGGCCCCTGATAAAATCCGCGCGGTCCCTGTTCGGCAATCGCCGACAGCGTTGCCGCGAGATCGGACTGGATCAACCGGTCACCTTCCTGCAGCGGCGTACTATCGCTTCGGGAGAACGCTTTTGCCGAGTTTGGCCAGCGTCCCATCCGGCGATACATGTCCGACAGCGTGTCCGCCATGTCGTCGGCGATCACAAAGCCGTCGCGCGCCAGTTCGATGGCGGGCTTGAGGATTTGTGCGAGTGTGAAACGGCCGGAGCCGTATTTCTCCAGCGCCAGTGCCAACCCGGCTACCGTGCCGGGCACGCCGATACCAAGTGCGGAGTTGCGCGACTTGTCGGTATCGGGCTTTCCATCCGGTCCCAGGAAAATATCGCGCGTGATCGCAGCCGGCGCGGTCTCGCGATAATCGATGGCGACATCCTCGTTGCGCGCGGCCGAATGAATCACCATGAAACCGCCGCCGCCGATGTTTCCGGCGCGCGGATAGGTGACGGCCAGCGCAAAGCCAGTGGCAACCGCGGCATCGACCGCATTGCCGCCCTGCCGGAGGATGTCGGCGCCGACTTGCGCGGCAAGCCTTTCCTGCGCCACCACCAGACCATGCTCGGCCGCGATGGCGCGAACGGTAGAGAGATCGGGGGGCGCGTAAGCGCGGCGCTCCTGCGCAAAGGCTGTCGTCCCGAAGGCAAACGCAAGTACGAATGTGGCGGCAACTCGGCGCCACCGGATTGAAAAGACCGCCATCGAAAATCCGCCGCAGTTGAAGATTGTGTGACCCCCGGCAACCGGCGCATGCGCCGGTGACGCATGCTATATGGGTTTGGATTCAACGGGCAAAATGCCTCGCAGGACTTTTGAAGGAAATTCCTCACATGACGGTGATCGCTTCCGAGGCAGCCGGCGCCGAGATATCGCGGGAATATCCGCCTCGCGCCGCCGTCATCAGCTGGATCTTCTTCGATTGGGCCGCGCAGCCTTATTTCACATTGATCACCACTTTTGTCTTCGCACCTTATTTCGCAGGCTTCGTCGCGCCGGATCCGGCGCAGGGGCAGGCGCTGTGGGGATTTGCCACCGCGGCCGCCGGGCTGATGATCGCGCTGCTGTCTCCGGTGCTGGGCGCGATTGCGGATGCCAGCGGGCGCCGCAAGCCGTGGATCGCCGGCTTCGGCGCGCTGCTGGTGATCGGCGCCTCGCTGATGTGGTTCGGAAAGCCCGGGGATCCCAGTCTCATCCCGCCGCTGCTGCTCGCCTATGCGATCGCGAGCGTCGGCGTGGAATTCGCTACCGTCTTCAACAACGCGATGATGCCGACGCTGGTGCCGCCGGATCGCATCGGGCGGTTGTCCGGCACCGGATGGGCCACCGGCTATATCGGCGGCATCCTCAGCCTCATTTTGGTGCTCGGCTTTCTGGCCGCCAACCCCGACTCCGGGCGCACGCTTTTCGGCCTGGCACCGCTGTTTGGCCTCGATCCGGTCACGCATGAGGGCGATCGCATCACCGGCCCGCTGACCGGTATCTGGTTCATCATCTTCGTGTTGCCGATGTTTCTGCTGACGCCGGATTACCCGGCAAAGCGTCCGATCCGCGCGGCGCTGCGCGAAGGATTGAGCGGACTGAGGCGGACGCTCGGCGAATTGCCGAGGCAGAAATCGCTGGCGACGTTCCTGCTCGCCAACATGATCTATACCGACGGGCTGGTGTCGCTGTTCGCGTTCGGCGGCATCTACGCCGCCGGCACGTTCGGCTGGCATACGATCCAGATTGGAAGTTTTGGCATTCTGCTGGCCATCGCCGGCACTTTTGGCGCGTGGCTAGGCGGCAAGCTCGATGACAGGCTGGGGCCCAAGCGCGTCATTGCCGGCAGTTTGCTGATCCTTCTGTTCGCGCTGAGCGCAATTCTGCTGGTCGACAAGGACTCGATTCTGTTCGTCAAGGTCGCGCCGCCGGTGCCGGGTGGCCCGCTGTTCTCGGGCGCGGCCGAGCGCGCCTATCTCGTGCTCGGCTGCCTGATCGGCGCCGCCGGCGGGCCGCTGCAGGCGGCGTCGCGAACGCTTCTGATACGCCTCGCGCCGAAAGATCGCATCGCGCAGTATTTCGGATTGTTCGCGCTGACCGGAAAGGTGACGTCGTTCATCGGCCCGCTTTTGATCGGCGTGATCACGGCGGTCACCGCGAGCCAGAAGGCAGGGATGGCGCTGCTGGTGGTGTTCTTCGTCGCCGGCCTGGCGTTGCTGACGCGGGTGAGGGAGACGTCGTAAAGTGGGCAAAGCGCAAGCGTGCCCACCATCTCACAGCGTGCTCGGTGCTAGACGGTGGACACGTCGCTTCGCGCCATTGCTCACCCGACATCTACGGCATCGCAGCTCAATGCCTGAAATGCCGCACGCCGGTGAACACCATGGCGATGCCGTGGTCGTCGGCGGCCTTGATCACTTCGTCGTCGCGGATCGAGCCGCCGGGCTGGATCACGGCGGTGGCGCCGGCCTCGATGCAGGCCAGCATGCCGTCGGCGAACGGGAAGAACGCATCGGACGCGACGACGGAGCCCTTGGTGAGCGGCTCGGCGAGCTTTGCGTCAGCCGCGGCATCCAGCGCCTTGCGGGCGGCGATGCGCGCGGAATCGACCCGGCTCATCTGGCCGGCGCCGATGCCGACGGTGGCGAGATCCCTGGCATAGATGATCGTGTTCGACTTGACGTGCTTGGCGACGCGGAAGGCGAATTTGAGGTCGCGTAGCTCGGCGTCGGTCGGCGCACGTTTGGTCACCGTCTTCAGCGTGAGGTCATCGACGACAGCGTTGTCGCGGCTCTGCACCAGGAGGCCGCCGGCGACGGTTTTCGCGGTCAATCCCATCGCGCGCGGATCGGGCAGGCTGCCTGCCAGCAGAAGCCGGAGGTTTTTGCGCTTCGCGACGATGGCGATGGCTTCTTCCGTCGCATCGGGCGCGATGATGACTTCGGTCAGGATTTCCGTGATGACGCGCGCGGCTTCGGCGTCGAGCGTCCGGTTGACGGCGATGATGCCGCCATAGGGCGACTGGGTATCGCAGGCGAACGCCTTGCGATAGGCGCTGACCAGATCGGGACCTTCGGCGACGCCGCAAGGGTTGGCATGCTTGACGATGACGCAGGCGGCGGTGCGCGCCGGGTCGAACTCGCCGATGCACTCATAGGCCGCGTCGGTATCGTTGATGTTGTTGTAGGACAGCTCCTTGCCCTGCAACTGCCGCGCGGTGGCGACGCCGGGACGCTTGTCGGGCGTACGATAGAACGCGGCCGTCTGGTGCGGGTTCTCGCCGTAGCGCAGCGACTGGATCAGGCGGCCGCCGAACGCGCGGAAATCCGGCGCGTCGTTCTTGAGCTGGAGCGCAAACCAGTTCGAGATCGCGGCGTCATAGGCGGCCGTGCGCGCATAGGCCTTTGCGGCGAGGCGGCGGCGCAGCGACAGCGTCGTTGCGCCCTTGTTGGCGGCAAGTTCGTCGAGCACGGCCTGGTAATCCTGCGCCTCGACAACGACGGCGACATCGTCGTGGTTCTTCGCCGCCGCCCGGATCATCGCGGGACCCCCGATGTCGATGTTCTCGATGCAGTCTTCGAAAGCAGCGCCCTTGTCGACGGTTTCCTCGAACGGGTAGAGGTTGACCACCAGCAGGTCGATCGGCACGATGCCATGCGCCTTCATCGCATCGGCATGTTCCTTGTTGTCGCGGATCGCGAGCAGGCCGCCATGCACTTTGGGGTGCAGCGTCTTGACCCGACCGTCCATCATTTCGGGAAAGCCCGTCAGCTCGGAGACGTCCTTGACCTGTAGCCCCGCCGCCGCGATCGCCTTGGCGGTGCCGCCCGTCGAGACGAGCTCGACGCCATGGCCGGCCAGCGCCTTGGCAAATTCGATCAGGCCGGTCTTGTCGGAAACGGACAACAGGGCGCGGGTTACGCGGCGCGGATGGTCGGTCATCAGGAGGTTCCCAGGCTGGTAAGCCAGCCCGGTAGCATGGTTTGGAAAGCCAAGAAACCGGGGTTGGTGCCGCTTTCCTGTGAAAATCTGAGGAAAGCGGCACTTCCCGGGGACAAATCTCAGGCGGCTCTGGCCTTGATAGTAGGAATGCGACTGACATCTTCGGTCCGTTCCGCATGCCACGTATCGTAGGCACCCTGCATCCTGGTCCAGACTCCGGCGCCGTCGCCGAAAAGCTTGCCGAGGCGTACCGCGATGGCCGGAGATACCGGCTTTCGCTCTCCCAGGATGTCGTAGAGGTGCTGGCGCGAAATTCCGAGCAGGCCGGCGATCTCTGCCTTGGTCCGGCCGGTAGCCGGAATAATATCATCGCGAAGTAGCGCGCCTGGATGCGTGGGGCAGCGGTTCTTGCTGCGCTTGGCTGCATAGACCATGTTTGCTCCTTTAGTGGTATTGCTCGAAATCGACTCGGCAGGCGTCGCCATCTTCGAATTCGAACGTGATGCACCACGGTCCGTTGACGTGGACCGAATAGCGTTTTGGGCTAAAGCCGTGCAAAGCGTGAAAGTCGAAGCCGGGGATATTCATTTCCTCGGCGCGGAGGGCTACGTCGAGACGGTCCAGCCTCGCGAAAATGCGCTTTTGCATTTTCGCATCAATCTTCGAACTCTTCCCCTTGGTCCACAGCTCCGAAAGGGCCTTGCTTTTGAAGGTTCTTATCACATCGCCAATGTAAGCAAATAGCTTACTTACGTCAAGCAACGGCCGTTGGCCGGCCGGCAGCGGTCGCTAAAGCGGCAGTTCCGGCTCGCGCCGCGCATTGCGCCGGGCGCTGGTGCCGGCCGTCGACGAGCGGGCAAAGCTCCAGCGGATCGAGGAGGCCTGGCGGGAGTCCTGCCGGATCACGATCTGGGCGGTGCGGCGGGGGCCGTCATTGCCGGCCAGAAACACGCTGTCCTCGAGGTCGACCTTGTCGTCCAGCGCCTCGAAGGTCCAGACGTCGCGGTTGGGCAATACCAGCATGACGCCGCGCGCGTCGCTGAGGCGGCTCGCCTTCACCGCGGGATGCAGGTGAAAGCGCAGGGCAAAATCGGCCTCGTCGCCTTTGATGCGCGCCCCCGCCGCCGGCGACACGGTGTCCTCGCCGTCGAGGCGCGCGCCGTCATGGGAGATCATCAGCACCCGGCGATGCACGACGCCGAATTTTGCAAGATAGCCGTCATGCGACGTGGTCAGCAGATCGCCGTCCGCCACCGCCTCGCGGTAGCTTTCCACGTTCGTCGGGCCGCTGACGACGGGCGCGCCCTGCAGCAGGCGCTTCACGGCCGACAGTTCGATGAACTGGCACGAGGACGTGTCGTGATAGGTCAGGGTCGAATGCGCCGCGGTGCTGCGCGCGAAGGTGCGCCAATTGTCGCGGCCGGTGGAGGGCATGCCGCAATTGACGACGATCCGGCTCGGTCCGGAAGACAATTCGAACGAGAGGCAGCCGGCATGCGCTTCCTGGCTGACATTCGGCGGCGGCGGCGGGCCGGTGTCCATGATGACGGTGGTCGTGCCGGCGTCGAGGCGCTGAAAGCCGGTATGCGGCATGTTCGCCATCGGCACGCCGTGGGTGTCGTCATAGGCGAGCAGCGTCGCCACCAGGTCCGAGGGCGCGTTGCTCATGCCGTTGAACAGCGCAAAGCTGCCGTCGCCGTGACGGAAGAAGCGCAGCATCGGCATCATGCGGTCGATCGCGTTGAGCAGCGCCGGCGGCGGCGCGATGTTGCGGGCGGCAAAGGTCTGCCGCAGCGGCAAGAGGTCGCTGAGCAGTTCGACCAGCGCGCCGGGATTGCGCGAGATGTGCCCGCCGTCGGGCATGATCTGCCGCTGCAATTCGTCGGAAAGCCGTCGCGTCGCGGAACGGATGTGACCTGCCTGATTGGCCAGGCACAGCGAGGCGTAGCAAAGCGCGATCAGGACCTGCAGCCGCGGCACGCCATCGGCGATGTCGAGCATCGCGTAGCGCAAATAGCGAATCTCGCGGGTCAGCCCGCGCAGATATTTGCGATAGAATTTTCCATCGGTGTCGCCGAGCACCAGCGGCGCCTGCGACAGCAGCGAGATCACGCGGCGCGCCAGCACGTCGGGGCGGCGTTCGAGCGGCCGCTTGCGCGCCGGATTCGAAATCCAGTCATCGACCAGCGAACGGGCATTGGCGCGGGTCAGCGCGGTGTCGGCGGCGCGCAAATGGCGCAGCCAGCCGAAGCCGAGCAGGGCGACTTCCCAATCTTCCGACGGCGGTTCGAGATCGAAGATCGAGCGGCCGTGGCAGGTCACGATCTTGCCGGCGAACACGAAACGGCCGGCATAGATCTCGGCGGCGCGGGTGGCGTCGGCGGTGCGCAGGTCATGCGGCGCGATGATCAGCCGGTCGGCGCGGCCGGGCCACAGCCGCGACACCGCTACCGTCGCTCCGGTCGCGCGCGCAATCACGGTCCGCGCCGAGCGGCTCATGATAAGCGTCGAGATGCGTCTGCGTTGAGCGACCGACACGCCGTGCCTTGCTTAGGGAGGGAGGGGTATTCTGGCGAATCCTTTTAATCCGGAAACGTCGCCGTGACACCATCTTGAAACCGGGCGAATCACCCAAGGAACAGCAAATTCCAGTTTAAAATCAGGATTTAACCAGCCGTGCGGCGTAAAATCCATCCAGCCCGCCGAGCCTGGGGTCGGTGTGGGGCAAATGGCAGGGCAGGGTCCGCAAATCGCCGCTCGCGGTCACGATTTCGCTGAGGCCCGCGACCTCGCCCGCCTCGATCGGGGCACGACGTACGTCCGATTCGGCGGCCAAAAGTGACGCGACCGCCTGCTCGCCTTCCTCCGGTTCCAGCGAACAGGTGCAATAGACCAGCGTTCCGCCTGGCTTGAGCAGCGCGACCGCCCGTTGCAGCAATCGCTTCTGCAACGCCGACAGCGCTGCAATGTCGGCTTCCTGACGCAACCAGGCCACGTCCGGGTGACGCCGGATGGTGCCGGTGGAGGTGCAGGGCGCGTCCACCAGCACGCCGTCAAAGCCGCCATTGCCGCGACCCGGCCACTCGGCGCCATCGGTCACGACGTCCTCGGCCTGCAGCGAAAGTCGGGCCAGATTGTCGCGCAGCCGCGCCATGCGCGCCGGCGAGCGGTCGATTGCGATCACATGCGCGCCGGCTTGCGCCAGTTGCGCGGTCTTGCCGCCGGGCGCGGCGCAGAGGTCGACGATGGTCTTGCCGCCGACATCGCCGAACAACCGCGCCGGCAGCGCGGCGGCGGCATCCTGCACCCACCACTGGCCTTCGGTGAATCCAGGCAGCATGGTCACCGAACCCTGCAGCAAGGTGCGCACGGTACCGGTCGGCAACGTTTCACCGTGCAGGCGGCTCGCCCATTGCGGCGCGTCTGCCTTCACCGTGATGTCGAGCGACGGCTCGTAGCCGATGGCGAGCGCCATCTGGCGCGCCGTGGCCTCGCCATAGGCGCCGATCCAGCGCGCCAACAGCCACGGCGGAATGTCGAGGTTCTGCGATTTCACTTCGTCGATCAGCGGTTGTCCCTCGCGGGCGCAGCGGCGCAGTACGGCGTTGACGAGGCCGGCATATTTTGCGGCGCGGCGGTCCGATTGCACCAGCCGCACCGAGAGATCGACGGCGGCATGATCGGGTACATCCATCCAGAGAATCTGCGCGGCGCCGATCAGAAGCGCGCTTTGCGCGCGCGGCGCATCCGTCGGGATGCCGCGGTCGAGCAGGCGTGACAGCAAGTGACCCAGCGTGCCGAGCCGCCGCAGGATCGTCGCCACCAGCCGCCGCATCAAGGCGCGGTCGCGATCGGCCAGCGTCTTCAGGCCGGGATGGGCGCCGGAACCGTCGAGCTGGTCGTCGAGCGTGCGGTGCTTGTGCAGTACGCCGTCGAGTATGTCAGCCGCGATGCGCCGCGCCGCGAGGCCGGGCACTTCGGAAGGTACTGCGAATCGGGAAGTTGGCATGAAGCGGCAGTGTCTCGGAAAGCGGAAAGGTTCTGGCTCATGCCATTGGAATGAAAGCCTGTTTGGCATGCGAATATGCCAAATGTAAGAATCGCCACAGACAATTTCGCGAATGTGATGTCATCTGTGCTCCCATCCCTGTGCTAAGGGAGAATTGCGATGACCGACAGTCCCTCATTTCCCGCGCAAACCGCGGAACGCAAGAAGCTGACGCCCGCCGCTGAGCGCGCGCTCGCTGAGGCCGAAGCGCGCCGCAAGGTCGCCGCGGTCAGTGCCACCACGCTGCAGAAGGAGTTTCAGGGCCCGAAGGGCCCGGAACCGACCCGCTATGGCGATTGGGAGCGCAAGGGGATCGCCTCGGATTTTTGAGGCCCAAGGGTGCGCAATGGACCCTTGCCGGATTCCCCAACTCAGCCCTTAGTCGGGAATATGCCCTCATACGAGAGAATAAATGCATATCGGCCCTCGCGCCGGAATTCCCTGCGCCGCTGGTTTTCGGCGGCCCTGCCGTGGGTGTTCGTGTTTTGTGTGGCGGCGGGGACGATGCTGCCGGTGCGGGAATGGGTGCGGCGATCGTTACCGAGCTCTGCCGACAGCCAGGCGGCGCGCGATGCCGAGAGGGTGTGGAAGCGGGCCGGAAATCCGGACACGCGTCACGCCGTCGACGTCATTCGCACGATTGATGGAGACACGTTCGAGGCGCGGGTTCATTTAGAGCCGGGTCTCGATCTCAATACGCGGGTGCGTCTGCGCGGTATCGACGCGCCTGAATTGAAGGCGTCCTGCCCGCAGGAATTGCAGATGGCAGAGGCTGCGACGGGCGCGTTGCGCGCAATGCTCGGCGAAGGCGACGCCAGGATTTTCAATATCGGGCCGGACAAATATGCCGGCCGCATCGTTGCCGATGTTGTAACCAGGCGCACCGCAAATGTTTCGACGGCGATGGTCGCGGCAGGTCATGCCCGCCGCTACAGCGGCGGCCATCGCAACGGCTGGTGTGCGAACGCAGGACAAGCGCCGCTCAACTGAAAGAGCCGCGTAATCGCGCGGCTCTTGTATCCATCTGATCCGTAAGATCAGCGCGTGACAGTCACGGTCGTTCCGACCGATACGCGTTGATAGAGATCGGAGATATCGTCGTTGAGCATGCGGATGCAGCCATAGGACACGAAGCCGCCGACCGAGCCCGGCACGTTGGTGCCGTGGATGGCGTATTCACCGCCGGCCAGCGTCATCGCCGCGACACCCATCGGGTTGCGTGGCGAGCCGCCCGGAATAACGTCGGGCATGTTCGGCTTGTCGCGCTTCACTTCGCTCGGCGGTGACCACGCCGGATGGAGGTACTTGCCGTCGATCGTGGTGGTGCCAGCCCACTGCTTGCCGGCCTTGCCGACGCCGACCGGGTAGCGCATGGCACGGCCGGAATCGAGGATCAGATAAAGCCGCCTCTCGTGGGTCTTCACCACGATCGTGCCCGGCGCGTAGTCGCCGCTGATGCCCACCATTTCAGGCCGCGCTTCGGCCTGCGACGACATCACAATTCCCATACCAATGGTGGCGGCCAGCGCCACCGCAATTCTCATCGACATTCCCAGCTCCACTCTGCCCGCCCAATCAGGGCCCTCAAATGTCCTTTCGGGCCGTGGCTCAAGCCTTGCTCAAACCTTGGCGCCTCACCGTCTCCTCACGCATTGTTAGTCGCGCGCATTAACCGGATGGTTTCCAAGCCGGCCTCGAGACTGGTTTCGCTGGGCGGAACAAAGAAAATGTTTGAAATAAAGTAAATGACCGGAAAACAACACATGGCCGCGAAATGGTCAGGGAGGCTGGCCCACCACTGACAACTGCGTGAGCCCGGCGGGATCTGGCGCAGGGATCGCAGACCGGTCATGCCCGGGCATCCCCGCCTTCGTCTCCGCATCAAAACGTGGATGGGCCGGGACAAGCCCGGCCATGACGACATGGGAGCCTTACGCGCCGGCGCCTCCGATGCCGATGCTGGAGGCGTGACGTGGCCGGCCCTACGCCGGCGCGCCCTTCTTGTTCTGCCGGTTGTGCACGAGATCCTCGACCACGGCCGGATCGGCCAGCGTCGAGGTGTCGCCGAGGCTACTCGGTTCGTCCTCGGCGATCTTGCGCAGGATGCGGCGCATGATCTTGCCGGAGCGGGTTTTCGGCAGGCCGGGCGCGAACTGGATCTGGTCGGGGGAAGCGATCGGGCCGATGTCCTTGCGGACCCAGGCGACAAGTTCTTTCCGCAACTCCTCGGTCGGTTCGGTGCCGGCCATCAGCGTCACATAGGCATAGATGCCCTGGCCCTTGATGTCGTGGGGATAGCCGACCACGGCGGCTTCCGACACCAGGGCATGCGCCACCAGTGAACTCTCGACCTCCGCGGTGCCCATGCGATGACCCGACACATTGATGACGTCATCGACGCGGCCGGTGATCCAGTAATAGCCGTCGGCATCCCGGCGGCAGCCGTCGCCGGTAAAATACTTGCCCTTGTAGGTCGAGAAATAGGTCTGCTCGAAACGGGCGTGATCGCCATAGACCGTGCGCATCTGCCCCGGCCACGATTTGGCGATGCAGAGATTGCCGGTGCATTCGCCTTCCAGCACCTTGCCGTCGGCGTCGACGATCTCGGGCACCACGCCGAAGAACGGCCGCGTCGCCGAACCGGGCTTGAGCCTGGTCGCGCCCGGCAGCGGCGTGATCAAAATGCCGCCGGTTTCGGTCTGCCACCAGGTGTCGACGATCGGGCAGCGGCCGTCGCCGACCACGCGGTGATACCATTCCCAGGCTTCCGGATTGATCGGCTCGCCGACTGAACCCAGCAGCCGCAGGCTCTTGCGCGAGGTCTTCGTCACCGGCGCGTCGCCTGACTGCATCAGCGCGCGGATCGCGGTCGGCGCGGTGTAGAAGATGTTGACGTTGTGCTTGTCGATGACGTTCCAGAACCTGGAATTATCCGGATAGTTCGGCACGCCCTCGAACATCAGCGTGGTCGCGCCGTTCGCCAGCGGTCCGTAGAGAATGTAGCTGTGGCCGGTGACCCAGCCGACGTCGGCGGTGCACCAGTAGATATCGCCGTCGTGATAATCGAACACGTATTGATGCGTCATCGACGCGAACACGAGATAGCCGCCGGTGGTGTGCAGCACGCCCTTGGGCTGGCCGGTCGAGCCTGACGTGTAGAGAATGAACAGCGGGTCTTCCGCATGCATATGCTCGCACGGGCATTCCGTGGTCACGACCTTCGCGGCGTCGTGGTACCAGAGATCGCGCGTCGGGTTCATGTCGACGGCCGCACCCGTGCGCTTGACCACGACGACCCAATCGACGCCGCCGGCTTTGGCAATCGCGGCGTCGACATTGGCCTTCAGCGGCACTTTCTTGCCGCCGCGCAGTCCTTCGTCGGCGGTGATGATGACCTTGGATTGGCAGTCGGTGATGCGCTGGGCGAGGCTGTCGGGCGAGAAGCCGGCGAACACCACCGAATGAATGGCGCCGATCCGCGCGCAGGCCAGCATCGCATAGGCCGCTTCGGGGATCATCGGCAGATAGATCGTGACGCGGTCGCCCTTCTGGACATTTCGCGTGCGCAGGATGTTGGCCATCTTGCAGACTTCGTCGTGCAGCTGGCGGTAGGTGATGTGTTTTGACTGCGAGGGATCGTCGCCCTCCCAGATGATTGCGGTCTGGTCGCCGCGCTTGTCGAGATGGCGGTCGATGCAGTTCCAGGCGGCGTTCAGGACGCCATCCTCGAACCATTTGATCGAGATGTTGCCGGGGGCGAAGGAGACATTCTCGACCTTGTGGAAGGGCTTCATCCAGTCGAGGCGTCTGGCCTGTTCGGCCCAGAAGCCATTGGGATCATTGACCGAGCGGGCATACATTTCGCGGTACTTGGCGTCGTCGACGTAGGCGCGCTTGGCCCAATCGGCGGATACGTCGTAAATTTTCTCCGACATTCTTACCCTCCCACTCGTTGCGGCACCGCACGCGCTGGCGGCCGCAAGTCGTCCTGATTGTTGCAGCGATTATGCGTCGCGGGGCGATACCCGGACAAGGCGGAAACGTCTGCGACCTTGGTCGCGCCGCCGGCCTGCCGTGTTGTCGCTGATCAAACCGGCGTTATTTTCGGATGTTTTTAACGATCCGCCCGCGCCAAAAATCAACGCTATCGCCGAATGGCTCCCATGCCGGGTATTTAAATACCTCAATGACGGAATCGGGACTCGCAAAGCTAACCTTTACCCCCTAAATGGCGTCCCCGGGGCCAGACGACCCTCCGGAACCAAGCCATAACAACAGGCATTGCCGGCAGACAGGCGGAGCAAGGCGATAACGGTCATGATGGATCAGCAGAGTTTCGAGGCTACGCGGCCCGTTTCCGCCGATCCCGCCGTTGCATTGGCCGAAGCGCTCGGACAATTGCCGAAGGCGCCCGCCGCAAAGCTCCAGATTACAGCCAAGACCTCCGTCGAAGACCTGGCCAGTGAACTCGGCCTCAGGCTCGGCGATCAAAATGGACTGACCATCCGCCGCATCAAGCGCGGCAAGGGCTATTCATTCCATCGCGCCAACGGCACGCAGATCCGCCATGCCGGCACCATCCGCCGCCTGCATTCGATGGCGGTGCCCCCGGCCTATCGGGATGTGCGTTATTCGGCCGATCCGAGCTCGCATCTGCAGGCCGTCGGCATCGATGCGGCCGGGCGGCTGCAGTATCGCTACCATGTCGATTGGGAAAAGGTCCGCGAGCAGCGCAAGGCGCATCGCCTTGCGCGGCTGGTGGCGGCTTTGCCGAAGATCCGCCGCAAGGTCTCGGCCTATCTGTCCGGCGACGAGCCGACGCGCGAGTTCGCGCTCTCGGCGGTGATCGAACTGATCGCGCGCACCGCGATCCGCCCGGGCAATGAATCCTACGCCCGCCTCAACGGCACCCGCGGCGCGACCACGATGCTGAAATCCAACGTCACGCTGGAAGACGACAGCTTCGTCCTGACCTTCAAGGCCAAGGGCGGCAAGGCCGTGCGCAAGGAATGCGACGCCGCCAAGCTGGTGCGCGCCATCGGCATCCTGAGCACCGTACCGGGCAAGCGCATGTTCCAGTACCGCGACAATTCCGGCACCGTGCGCACGGTCTCGACCACGACCGTGAACGCATTCCTGCGCGAGATCGCCGGCATCAAGATTTCGCTGAAGGATTTCCGCACCCTGATGGCGTCCGCCGTGGTGCTGGAATTGCTGTCGCGGATAACGCCCGCAGCAAGCGAGCGCGGCCGCAAGAAGCAGGTGCTGGATGCGGTGCGCGCCGCCGCCGACGAACTGTCCAACACGCCCGCGATCTGCCGCAAGAGCTACGTCCACGACACCATCGTGACCGCCTTCGAGGACGGCATCCTCGAGCGCTTTGCGGCGACGATGAAGGGTTACCGCACGCAAGCCAAGCGCGAGGCGCTGCTGGCGCAGGTGGTGACGGCGGCGGCGGCGTAAAAACCTGCCGCAGTAGCAATCTGTACACCCTCATGGTGAGGAAGCGCGCACAGCGCCGTCTCGAACCATATGGCCCCGCTCGTGCCATTCATCCTTCGAGACGCCACTGCGCGGCTCCTCCGGATGAGGTCTGGCAGGCAGGACGTAGCTACAGCCCGCCCATCTTGCAGACCATCTTCCACTCTTCCGCCGTCACCGGCTGCACCGACAGCCGCGAATATTTCACCAGCGCCATGTCGGCGAGTTTCTTGTCGGCCTTGATCGCGGCCATCGTCACCGGCGTCTTCAGCGGCTTGTCCGCCTTGATGTCGACGCAGACGAATTTGCCGGTTTTGTCGGAGGGATCGGGATAGGCCTCCTTGATGATCTCGGCGATGCCGACGATCTCCTTGCCCTCGTTGGAATGATAGAAGAAGGCCTTGTCGCCCTTCTTCATGGCGACGAGATTTTGCCGCGCGGTGAAGTTGCGCACGCCGGTCCAGGCTTCGCCCTTGGCGCCTTTCGCAACCTGCTGGTCCCACGACCAGACCGAGGGTTCGGATTTCACCAGCCAATACGCCATCGTCATTCCTCCGCCTTGAACGGCCGCGTCAGCAGGCCTTCGATCGCGGCGTCGATCGTGACCTGGCCGCTCAATATCGCCGCGACCGCAGTTGATACCGGCATATCGACGTTTTGCGAAGCGGCCAGTTCGATCAGAACCGGCGCGGTGAATTCGCCTTCGGCGAGCTTGTCGCGGTTCGGCGCTTCGCCGCGCCCTAACGCGATGCCAAGCGCAAAGTTGCGTGATTGCAGGCTGGAGCAGCTCAGCACCAGATCGCCGAGGCCGGAGAGGCCCACCAAAGTCTCGCTGCGCGCGCCGCAGGCCCGCCCAAGCCTCGCCAGCTCGCTGAAGCCACGTGTAGTGAGCGCGGCCAATGCCGATGCGCCGAGCTTTCGTCCCTCGACGATGCCGGCGGCGATCGCCAGCACGTTTTTTGCCGCGCCGCCGATCTCGACGCCGCGGATATCCGACGTGTGATAGGGCCGGAAGGTCGACGAGCCCAGCGCCTGCACCAGCGCGCTCGCCAGCTTTTCATCCTTCGCCGCCAGCGTGACGGCGGTCGGAAGCCCGCGGGCCACGTCATCGGCAAAACTCGGCCCCGACAGGATCGCGGGTGTCGCATCGGGCGCAGCCTCCGCGATCACTTCCGTCATGAATTTGTGCGTACCGCGCTCGATGCCTTTGGCAGTGGCGATAACCGGCGTCGCCTTTTTCAGGTGGGGCGCCAGTGCCAACATCGTTTCGCGCAGATGCTGCGCGGGCGTAGCCATCAGGACGATGTCGGCGGCAGCAGTGGCGATCATGTCGCCGGTGATCTCGATGCGACTGTCGATGGGCACGCCGGGCAATCGCGGATTGATGCGCGTCGATTTCATTTGCGCGGCAGCTTCGGCGTTGCGTGCGTAAAGCGTCACGTCGCGGCCGGCGCGTGCGGCGGCGCCGGCGAGCGCCGTCCCCCATGAACCGGCGCCGATCACCGCAACTGAATTGAAGGACGCCATGTCAGAATCCTGCGCGCGTTTTGCTGTAGCCGGCCGGCGCTGTCGCGTTGGCGTCGAGCAGCCAGCGCGCGCGGGGCGGCGCGTCCATCGTATCGGTCAGTCCGAGCGCCATCCGTTCCGCGCCGGCCCAGGCGATCATCGCACCGTTGTCGGTGCACAGCGCGGGCGGCGGAATGATCAGCGTGGTCTGCGCCTTCGCGGCGACGTTCTGCAACGCGCCGCGGATGGCGTGATTGGCGGCGACGCCGCCGGCGGCCACCAGCGCGCGCGGCGGGCCGAATTTTTCGTGAAACAGGCGCAGGCCGACGCTGAGCCGGTCCGCCGTCGATTCCAGCACCGCAGCCTGAAAACTCGCGCAGAGATCGCTGACGTCCTGCGATTCCAGCGGCATCAGGCGGCTGGCTTCGTTGCGAACCGCCGTCTTCAATCCCGATAGCGAGAAATTCGCATCTGGCCGCCCGAGCATCGGCCGCGGAAAGGCAAACCGCCTGGGGTCGCCGCTCGCCGCTGATCGTTCGACCTCCGGTCCGCCGGGGTAGGGCAGCGACAGCATTTTTGCGACCTTGTCGAACGCTTCGCCCATCGCGTCGTCGACGGTGGTGCCGAGCCGGACATATTGGCCAACGCCGACCACGGCGACGATCTGGGTGTGCCCGCCGGACGCCAGGAACAGGCAATAGGGAAAGGCGAGTGCGCAGGTGAGCCGCGGCGTCAGCGCGTGGGCTTCGAGATGATTGACCGCAATCAAGGGTGTATCGTGCACCATGGCGATTGCCTTGGCGGTGGTGAGGCCGACGATCACGCCGCCGATCAGGCCGGGACCTGCAGCTGCCGCCACCGCCGACAATTGCGCAAAGCCTGTGTTCGCGTCCTTCATCGCCTGTCCCACGATGCCATCGAGCAGGTCGACATGGGCGCGCGCGGCGATCTCCGGCACCACGCCGCCGAACCGGGCGTGTTCCAGCGTCTGCGAGCGCACGATATTGGACAGAATCTTGCCGCTGCCGTCGCGCTGGCGTTCCACCACGGCGGCCGCGGTTTCATCGCAGGTGGTCTCGATACCCAGCACCAGCATCGGCGTGTCGTCGTCCAATTTGAACCCTTATTTGAATCCTTGCGCTATCGCCAAAAACAACGCTTCCGTAACCGGGTAGCATTACGAGGTGACAGCGTGCAATCGCGCAAGAGTGCCGAAATCGATATGGCGGAGATATGAAATATGGCCGTTCTCGTCACGCGCCCACATCCGGATGATGAGACGACGGCCAAGGCGCTGCGCGCGCGGGGGGTCGATGTCCTGCGCGCGCCGATGCTGCGGTTCGAGCCCGTGCCGTTCCAGGATGATGCGGACGCAAATTATGGCGCCGTCATCGTCACCAGCGCCAACGCCCTGCGCGCCATCGCGCCCCATTTGGCCACCGGCCGGCTCCTCAAGCTGCCCTTGTTCGCGGTCGGAGAAAATACCGCGGCCGCGGCGCGCGATGCCGGGTTTGACGAAGTGATCGCGTCCAAGGGCGATGCCGGCGCGTTGCGCGATCTGGTGCTGGCACGGGCGAAGTCGAAACAACTGAAGAAAGCCAGCCCGATCCTGTACCTCGCAGGCGCCGATCTCGCGCGCGATCTCGCCGGCGACCTCGGCGAGAACGGCTTTACGGTGGTGACGCAGACGACTTACCGGATGGTGCCCGCGCCCAGCCTGCCACGGGATGTATGTGACGCCTTTGTGGCGCATGAAATCGAGGCCGTGCTGCATTACTCACGGCGCAGCGCGCGGGCATTCCTGGAGGCGGCGCGCGCCGGGGGCGTCGAAATCTCGGCGCTGGCGCTGCCACAATGCTGCATTTCGCCGGCCGTCGCCGCGGTGCTGCGGGATGCCGGCGCGACCCAGGTTACGGCGGCGGCTTCGCCGGACGAAAATGCCCTGTTCGAGGCGCTGGGGCGGGCGCTGCAACCGCGATCGAGCCCTAATCTTTAAGTCTCGGCATGGTCTTATCGGAAAACCGGTGCCGCCACTGCCGGTTCATGCTCTAAGACGGTCCCGATTCTGCTAAGTTCCGGAACCTAACCATTCAAGGGAACCGCTGTGATGGTTGATGAGAGGCCCGAAGACACTGGATCGCTGCCCGGCGAGGGTCGGCCGAAGCGCGAGCCGCCGACCATCGAGCTCGAGGCGACCGAAGTGTCGAGCGAGACCAGGAGCGCTGCCGGCGCATCGTCCGAAGCACCGTCAGAACCGTCATCCGAGCCCACATCTGAGGCTCCCCCGGTGTCGCCGGTTGACGGGCCGGGGCCCCGGCCTGTTTCGCCATGGATCGTCGCGCCGGTCTCCGGCGCGGTCGCCGCGGCGCTGGTGATTGGCGTCGGCTGGATGCTGGGCTGGCCCGCGATTCAACCGCCGTCCGCGCCTGCCCCGCAGCTCAGTGCCGCCGTCGACAGCCTCACTGCCCGTGTCGCCGGACTGGAGCCGAAGGTCGGCAAGCCCGTAGCCGATCCCGCGGCTGCCGCGCGCACAGAGGCGCTGGAAAAAACCGTCGCGGCGTTGCGCGCCGAACTCGCCGCGACACGCGCGCAAGGCGAGAAGCTCGCATCCGCCGTTAATGAAATGAAATCAGCCCCGCGCGGCGACGGCACCGCGGCGCCGGATATTTCGGGCCTCGATGAACGCATCGCGAAGGTCGAGAGCCAGATTCGGACACAGGGCGCCGAGCTTGCGCAGCAGGGCAGCAAGCTTGCCGATACCAAGGCCGACGCCAAGCCTGCCGACGACTTGCCGCTGCGCCGGCTGGTGTCGGCAGCGCTGCTCGACGTGCTGGTTCGTGTCGGCGATCCCTATCCGGCGGCGCTCGCCGCAACCAAGGCACTGGCGCCCAATCCGGACGCGTTGAAGCCGCTCGATCAGTTTGCGGAAAAAGGCGTGCCGAATGCCCGCATACTGAGCACCGAACTGCTGGCGTTGGTGCCAAAACTGTCGCCGGCCGCGCCACGGAGCGAGGCCACGACCGGCACGGGCATCGTCGAGCGTCTGCAGGCGGGCGCCGCCAAGCTGGTCAAGATCGAACGCACCGATACCACCGGCAATGATCGCGGCGCCGTGGTGGCGCGGATCACTGCGGCTGCGCTGCGAAATGATTTCAACGAGGCGCGGCGGGAATTGAAGACGCTGGAGCCGGCCGACCGCGCCGCGGCGCAATCCTGGCTTGAACGGGCCGACGCGCGTGACGCCGCGCTGGCCGCATCCCGTCAATTTGCGACCGACGCCATGGCTGCGCTCGCCAAACCGGCGCAATAGGGATTTCGATGATCCGGATCATTCTGTTTCTGTTGTTGATCGCGCTGGGAGGGGCCGGCGCGGCCTGGATTGCCGAACAGCCCGGCGACGTCATGCTGTCATGGGGCAGCGTGAAGCTCACGACCACGCTGCCGGTCTTCATGCTGGCGCTCGGCATCGTCGTCGTTGCGGCGATGATGATTTGGGCGATCCTGCGCGGCGTGTGGCGCACGCCGGCGCGCATGCGGCGCAGCCGGCGCGAACGGCGTCAGGCCCGCGGCCGGCACGCGATCACGCAAGGACTGCTCGCGATCGGCCACGGCGATTCTTCCGCCGCCCGGCTCCATGCCGAGGCGGCGCGCAAACATGCGGCGCACGATCCGCTGGCGCTGCTGCTGCATGCGCAGTCGGCGCAGCTCGATGGCGACCGCGAAGGCGCGCAGCGCGCCTTCCGCGCCATGGCCGAGCGTGAGGACACGCGGCTGTTGGGCCTGCGCGGCCTGTTCATCGAGGCGCAGCGCGCCGACGATCCGGTCGCCGCCGTGATGGTTGCCGAGGAAGCGCTAAAGCTGTCGCCGTCCTCGTCATGGGCGTCGCATGCGGTGCTCGGCTTCTGCTGCGCCAAGGGCGACTGGGCCGGCGCGCTGAAAATCCTCGACAACAATCAATCGGCCGGGCTGATCGACAAGGCGACCTATCGCCGGCACCGCGGCGTGCTGCTGACGGCGCGCGCGCTCGAGCTCGAAAAGGTCGATCGCGATCTGTCGCGCGAGAGCGCGATGGAAGCGGTCAAGCTGGCGCCGACGCTGGTGCCGGCCGCGGTGCTGGCGAGCAAGTTCGAGAGCGAAGCGCACCAGGTACGACGCTCGATGCGCCTCGTCGAGGCGGCGTGGCTGGCGCAGCCGCATCCCGATCTGGCGGATGCCTATGCGCATGTGAAGCTCGGCGATTCCGCGCGGCAACGGCTGGTGCGGGTCGAGACCCTCGCGGCGAAGATGCCGGGTCACATCGAGGGCGCGCTGGCGATTGCGCGTGCGGCGATCGACGCGTCGGAGTTTACCAAAGCGCGCGAGGCGCTGGCGCCGTTCATCGCTCAACCAACGCAGCGCGTGGCGCTCTTGATGGCGGAGATCGAGCGCACCGAACATGGCGATAGCGGCCGGGCGCGGGCGTGGACCTTGCGTGCGGTGCGCGCGCTGCACGATCCGGCCTGGACGGCGGACGGCTATGTCAGCGATCGCTGGCGGCCGGTCTCGCCGGTCACCGGGCGGCTGGATGCCTTCCAGTGGCAGACGCCGGTCGCGGCGCTGCCGTCCGACAGGGCTGGCGCAATCGAGCCCTCGCCGTTCGAGGAAGCGATGCTCGCGACGCCGCGCCGCGCCGTCGTGCTCGAGCCGCCAAAGGACGTGACCGAATCGGCCGCCGAGCCCATTGCCCCCGTCGCGCCGGCGCCGCCCGCCGAGCAGGACAACGCGCCGCCGCCGGCGGACGCCGCCGAGCCGCCGGCTGCTGCCACCGAGGTAACCCCCGCCGAGGCAACCCGTCCCGAGCCGGTCGCTGCGCCGGCACCTGTTCCGCCCAAGCCGGCCGAACCGGCCCCAAGCCGGCCGGCCCCCTTGTTCCGCACGCGGCAGGATATTCCGAAGTCCGTTCCGACCCCGATTCCGGCCGTGATCCCGCTCGTTCGGGCGCCCGACGATCCCGGGGTCGACGAGGACGGGCCGGCGGACGAGTTTGCGGAACAAATCGGCCCGCCCAAGGCGCAAGCCGGCGGCTGGCGGGGATTTTTGTCACGCTGGGGCGGCAACTAATCCCGTTTTTCTTGCCAATCGGAGCCGTCCCCGATATCAGGTGCGGGCGTTTTCCGGCTCACGCCTGAACGCCGCGTTAGGTCCGCCGCAATAGCTCAGTTGGTAGAGCACGTCATTCGTAATGACGGGGTCACAGGTTCGAGTCCTGTTTGCGGCACCAGTTATTTCAATGACTTGGCTGGAATAGGGCCGCTGCCGGGTACACAACCGGGGTACACCCCGCGCCGCGTTTCCCAAATCGACACGCGCTTCCATATCCCCAGAAACAACCGTCTAAGGGCCATCACGCCGGGCTTTACGTCGTGAGGTCGGATATTAGAGACGGCACGCCGTGCTCGCGGCCTTGACCGCTGGCATCAAAGCGAAAAAGGGTAGCATCCTCTATTTTTCGGCCTTGATCGTTGCTTGCGTTTTTGTTGGCTTCGCGGCCGTTCAAGTCTCGTCGAAGCTTTTCAACGAACCGACACTGACAACCCCAACCGTTCCCCTACTTCGATTTCGGTTCGCGTCGTCGACGGAGATACTATCAGTCTGGACGATGGTCGGCCGAACGTCCGCCTAATGGGATTTAACGCGCCCGAAACAGGTAACCGGGCGCGGTGCGAGAGAGCGTCAAAAAGGTGAAGCCGCCGAACGGCGGCTTCGCGAGCTTGTCAGCGGCCGTTCGGATTTCCAACAGGTTGCATGCTCTTGTGGGCCCGGCACGGAAGGCACGGAGGCATGCAACTTGGTCGCCGCTGCGGCGCGCTGCGGGTACACGGCGTGGACGTGGGAGCAACGGTGATCGGCGAGGGATTGGCGGTGCGCTTTGTTTGCGGTGCGACCGGCTGCCGAACGCTGCCTCGCCGTGGTCCTGATACAAAATCAACATTCGGAGGTTTTGATGGTCACCATAGGGCAAATGACTGGAGCTTGGCACTTCTGGTCAAATCAATATCGTCCCGCAATGCGAGGGAAATGAATTATGAGTTGAGAAGACTGGTCTGTTCAGGATAGCGCCAACGTCACCTTCCCATCTGGCCCGCAATACGCCTCCTCGATGGATTTCCAGTCGATCCGGCTCGGCCTCAACCGCAAGATCGACTGGCCGGGCATCCCGACCTACGACTCGAAATCATCGATTATCGATACCGAGTTCCGACCGCCTACCGATGGGTTTTCGAACGTGACGGAAAAGCGGCATCGTCCTCCGTAGCTCGTAGCGAATGGGCAAGCAAGCAACGCCCTCTGCGCGGCCTCGATACGACGCGTGATGCGCGGGCGCGCGGCAGCAAGTAGTTTATGCCATCTGTTAACTACCTAGTCGGGCACGGCTTTCCAGTTTATCGCCGCTTATCAGTTGAATCCAAAGGGCATTGACGGTCCGACCGACGACGTCCCGCAAATGACTTCCAAAGCGATCAGCGGCTCCGCCCCCGTAGAAATGTGCTAGTCTCGGAAGAGAGCCGATCGCGTTCAACCATAAGCCGCAGTTTGCGCGCACATGCGGAAGGCTGTGAATGGCCGACTTTGCGTAACGGAAAAATTGGCTGAATTTGCATTGGAGAGACTCAATGCGAGAATCATCTGAGCCATGCACGAAACCCTACTCGATCTTCAAGGCCTTTGAGCACAAGGCGTGGCAAAGGGCGGCCGATCAGTACGATGCAGCTTTCAGCCGGCTGACGCAGCAAGCGATTCCATCCATCTTCGAAGCTCTTCACCTCAGGCCAGGCGTGAGACTTCTCGATGCAGCGTGCGGGCCCGGCAATCTCGCTGCTGCTGCGTTACGGCTTGGGTCAACGGTAACCGGTGTCGATTTCTCAGAGCGCATGGTCGCGCGCGCTCGTATGTTGCATCCCGACATTGAATTTCGCGAAGGAGACGCGGAAAGCCTGCGGGATTTTCCGGACAAAAGCTTTGACGTCGTCGCCATGAATTTCGGCTTTCACCATTTGGAGCAACCTGAAAATGCACTAAAGGCGATCCATCGCGTTTTGAAGCCGCGGGGCCGGTTCGCTTTCACGGTGTGGGGCCGGGAGGAGACTGTCGCCGGACTTTCATTGCCGAGAAAGGCCATCGCGCTGTTGGGCGACTTGGACGTTTTGCCGCCGGGCCCTCCCCCGTTCCAATTCAGCGAACCGGACAATTGTCGAGAGGCGTTCATCAGGTGCGGCTTCGCCGATCCGCAAACGCGGACGGTCGATCAGACTTGGGAATTCGGTACGCCAGAGGAATACTTCGAGGCCATTTTGCGAAGCACAGCCCGGACGAGCAACTTGCTTCATGGACAAACGCCTGAACGGCTGACGGCGATACGCGATCATGTTTGCTCAGCTGCAAGTGCGTACCGCAAGGCCGGCAAGGTGTTGCTGCCGATGCCGGCAAACCTCGCTTGGGCCACGAAGCCGTGAAAGAAGCTTTCCGTTCGCCCGCGCCGACGACATGATTGAATTAGGCGGACGGCGCTGCTGGCGGTTTTGCGCCGTTTTCTTGCAGATATTCTGGAACACTAACGCAACGTTGACGAGCAGGGGGCGGGGTTGTCGAAGATCGTCAAGGAATTGCAACACGGAACCGCGCGCAAAAGCGCCAGAAGACGTCCTTTTTCGTGCCTCCGAGACCTTCTCTCCGACTATGGACGAAGCGCGCCCGAGCGCTACGCCATTCTGGCCCCCGGACGCCTTCCAATGACCTATGGCGCGCTGTGGAAGCAAGCGAACGATGTCGTTCGCGGGCTCCGGAGCATCGGTGTGGCCCGAACGACAGGGTCGCGGTCGTGTTGCCGAACGGACCCGAGGCTGCGGTAGCGATGATCACGGTTGCAGCCGGTGCGGTTTGTGTCCCGCTCAATCCGGACTTCACCCACGACGAATACCGGCGCTATTTCGACGAATTGCGCCTGGCCGCGCTGCTAACGCACGCCGATCTGGATTCCGCAAGCCGGGGCGTCGCCCGCGCCCTGGGCATCGCCATCATCGATATCGCGACCCAGCCAAACGAGCAGGCCGGCGCGTTCCGGATTGTCAGTCAAGCGCCACAGCGCGCGGTCGACAACGAGCTTGCGTCAGGCGCTGACGACGCATTCATCCTTTTGACCTCGGGCAGTACGTCGCGGCCTAAAACAGTTCCGCTGACGCATGCAAGCGTCTGTCTGTCGGCCCACAACGTTGGCACCAACCTGTCACTTCGGTCTCGGGACCGATTGCTCGGCGTGCTCCCTCTCTTCCATGGACATGGCTTGATCTCCGGCCTCGTGGCCGCGCTGGCGGCCGGCTCCAGTGTCGTCTGTACGCCAGGCTTCGATGCAACGGCGTTCTTCGGCTGGCTGACGGAGTTTCGACCGAGTTGGTACACGGCGGTGCCGGCAATCCACCGGGCGGTGCTATCGGCAGCGGATCCTCACAAGCAGTCGGCACGGCGGTCCTCCCTGCGGCTGGTTCGTTCGGCTTCCACGTCGCTGTCGCCCGACGTGCTCGGCAGATTGGAAGCGTTGTTTGCCGTACCCGTTATCGACACCTACGGCATGACGGAAGCCGCCACCCAGATTGCAGCAAACCCCTTGCAGCGGCAAAAGGCTGGTTCGGTCGGGCAGCCGGCCGGGCCCGAGATCGTGATCCTGGACGGTGAGGGTCGACGCTTGCGGTCCGGCAAACGCGGAGAGGTCGCGCTGCGGGGTCCCACGATAACGAGGGGCTACGACAATGATGCCGCCGCCACCACGTCCGCATTTCGCGACGGCTGGTTTCGAACCGGCGACCTCGGGTACCTCGACGCGGAAGGCTACCTTTTCATCGTCGGTCGAATCAAGGAGATCATCCATAAGGGAGGACAGAAGGTCGCCCCGGCCGAGGTAGAGGCGGCGTTGCTGAGCCACCCGGATGTGCTCGAAGCCGCAGTTTTCCCTGTGCCCCATGGACGACTTGGCGCGGACGTCGGCGCCGCCGTCGTACTGCATCGGGATGCGAAGGCGAGCGCACAGAGGCTCCGAGACTTCACCCGAGAGCGCCTGGCCGGCTTCAAGGTCCCCGGCCTCATTCGCATTGTGCCGCGAGATTCCGAAAGGCCCCGGCGGAAAGATCAAGCGCAATGAACTTGCGGCCGAGCTGTCAAGCACGCAACCCGCAACAGGGGAACGGAGTAGCAAGCTGGTTTTGCCTCGCTCGGAATTGGAGAGTGAGCTGGCCGGGATCTGGGCGGAACTCCTCGACATTGATCAGATCGGCGTTGACCAGGACGTCTTTGCGCTCGGCGTTGATTTACTTGTAATGATGCAGATGATTTTGCGTCTTGAGGAGCAATTTAACGTCGAATTCTCCTTGAAGGATATTCTCGATGCGCCGACCGTTGCGGCGCTCGCGCTACGCGTCGAGTTCATCAAGAAAAGGCGCGACCGATGTATTGCCGGGCTCAAGCAATCCGCCGACGGGAATCGCATCCGCGAAGGGCGATGGCCCACGGCCGGTGTCCATTGTGCAGGAGCGCATCCTTCGGATCGAGCGGGAGCTCCCTGGACTGCCCCAGTTCAACCTTCCGCTTCGCCTATCGGCTGCGCGGGCCGCTCAACGTAGGCGCACTCAAGCGAAGCCTCGCCGAGGTTGTGCGCCGGCACAGTTCACTGCGCACGGGTATTTACCTGGCGGGACGAACTGCCTGCTGCTCGCATTACGCCGGCCAACGACATCAAATCATCCTTCGTCGTTGAAAATCTCGCAGCCAAGGCGCCTGTCGGAAATTCCCGCGTCAAGGCGCTCCTGCTCAGGAAGGCGGAGCTGGCAACCGAGCAACAACGCCTGAAGCTCATCGACACCGACCGCGCACCTTTGTTCCGGGCACGCCTGCTGCGGCTCGGCGCCGCCGACCATATTTTACTTCTGATCGTACACGATATCGTCATCGACGGCTGGTCGATGGAAGTTTTCATCGAGGATCTGTCGGAATTCTATGCCGGTTTTGCGACCGGCAAGCAGGCGCAGTTGACCGAACCAGCACTTCACTTTCCCGACTTCGCCCATTGGCAGCGGCTGTGGACTGCCAGCAGTGCAGCCACCCAACAGCTCGGCTACTGGAAGAACCGCCTGCAGAAGGCCTCACCTGTATTTGCAGCCAAAGATGACGTTGCCGACGAGCTTGCCGCGCGCGTCGTGCAAAAGAGATTTCATGTATCGAATGATTTGATCGCGCGCCTGAACGACGTGGGCCATAGCCGGGGCGCAACGCTGTTCATGACGTTGCTGACCTGCTTCAAGGCGCTGCTGCTGCTGCGAAGCGGACGCAACGACATTTGCGTGGGGACCACGATGGCCAATCGCTCCCAGCTGGGGAGGGAGCGTGTGATCGGCCCTTTCGCGAACACCACGCTTATCCGCACCCAGTTCGATGCTGATCTGAGTTTTCAGGAAGCGCTCGATCGCGTGCGCGACGCCGTGCTGGAGGCTTACGCGAGGCAGGAACTCCCGTTCGACGTCATCGCCGCCCGACTGGCGGAGGAAGACGGCCTGGATCCAGCATCACTCGTCCAATTTTACTTCGTGCTTCAAGTTGCGTTTCGCCGCCGGATCAAGCTGCATGACGTGGCGGTCCAACCGTTCGGTTATCGGGAGGGGAAGTCGGCACTCGCACCGATTGACCGCACCTGGCTTAGAATGAACCTCAACATTACATCGTCGGGAATTACCGGCGTATGCAGATGCAAGAACGACTTGTTCGAGCGAATGAACGCCCCGCACTGGATTGCTGATTACAAGACGATCCTGACCAAAGTCGTCAAGAGCCCCAGGAAGCCTCTTGGGCGGTTGGACGAAGGCTAAACCATAAGCGCCGGTACCAGGATCGCAGAATTGATACGTCGCATCGATACGTCGCAATAGCTATTCAGCATGCCTCGCAGACGATCACACCTTACGTGATTTTTTTGATCGCTTCCCCGATCTCGTAGGCCCGCTTTTCGAGCTGTTTCTTGCGATCCTCGAGGTTTTTCTTGAGCTTTTCCTTTTGGTCCGGACTCGAAAGTCTTCATGTCGATATCATCGCCGACAAATTCACACATTGCTCGCCCCTTCGCTCGGGTGACGTGAAGTATCTTAGATGGTGAAAAGGATAATAGACCGGATATTTTTCGAATCAACCGGAAGCGCGCTCCAGACCCGCGACCCGGCTCGTCGCAAAGTCGATGGCTTCCGGTATCAGTATCTGCTGGTGCATCAGTCCGCAATCGCCAAGGCACGCCGAGCGTGACCGTAGCCTTCTGATCCGAACCCGCTTTGCCGGGCCCGCACGTCATGATGCCGATGTCTCGCCGTCGCGAGCTCACCGGATCCGATCGTTGCGCCCACGCCGTATCGAATGCTCGTTACACGGCCCAAAATCACATCTGCAATGACTGCAAAATCGATTACGTCGTAATTGCTGGTCAGCCAACAATCCAGGAGCGACAAACCCTCATGGGCGGCTCGACCTTCCTTTTACTTTTCGAATCGCACTCTCGAGCGCGTCGAGTTTCTTCTTGAGGTCTTTCTTGCGACGTTCCAGTTGAGTCGCAAGCTTCTTCTTTTTAGTCGCACTTAAATTCTTCACGTCGACATGATCTACGACAAATTCACACATTGCTCGCCCCTTTGCTATCGTGGACTGGAGCGTCTCTCGGAGAGAGACGGTAATGTGAAACGTCCGTCAATGACGAGTATGATAGTGCCGGATATTTCGCGAATCAACCGGAAGCATCCTCCAGACTTGGGACCCGGCTAGTCGCCAAGGGCGGCGGGCGCTCGCATCTGCGGTGCAGCAGTTCAACGACAGCTCATCGCGGCTTGGCTGCTTTGTGCATTGGTTTGTCCGCAGCGAGCCATGACCGGCCTTTTTGTCCAGGCCCGCGTCGATCGCTTCGATTGGAGAATCAGCGTTTCTTTAACCGGGCGCTGCCGCGCAGCGTCTTGACGACACGGAGCGCGAACGTGTTTCCGCCCAGCACGCGCTGGTCGTGAGATTGCTGGATCAGCTGGACAGTGCCGCTGCTGGATCGGGCTCCCGCCGTGAATGCGACCAGGATCGGGATGCCCTGCTTCCCTACCGGGACACCGGTGATCGCGCAGCCTTCGCGGGGCGCCGTTGCGACCAGCGCCTGCTTCAGATCGTAAGAAGTCGCCTGCTTGCCGAGCAGCTTGGTGATGCGCGCCCGTTCCGCGGCAGAGACCGGCTGCGCTTCAAGTCCCGTGCAAGTGACCTTCGAGGGCCTCGCCTCCCTGGGCAACACGAGGCTCAGCGACCAGCCCTTCGGCAGCGTATCGAAGCGGAATATGTCGGTCGCCGCGCGCGGGTAGAACCGGATCGCCTGCCAGGAAGCGAACGGCAGCGCATCGATGATGTGCAGATTTTCGAGTCCCACTTGCCGGTTCTGCGTCACCACCTGATCGAGGACCAGCGGTGTGACTCCAGGAGAATCCTCGACGCAGGAGGCGATCACCAGCAGGCACGAATGCGCCGCCGCGGACATCGGCGGCGTCCAGTCCCATTCCAGCACGGCAGGACGTTCCGGCCGCAGCGAAGCGATCGTCTGCGCCGCGCCAATCGGCGCCCATGGACCTGGTACGGCGGAATCCGCCGGGAATGCGGTCCAGAAGTCGGCCGGGAGGTCCGGTAGACCCGGGGTCGCGTCGGCATAGAGGATCTTCACGACGACGTTGCTTGCGGGCAAGATGCCGCGATTGTGCACTTGGACATACACACGATTTACCTTGCCGTGTTGCGGATTGCGGTGTTCGAGCGTGGTTTCGAAGGCAATGTAGTCGACGGAGGTAACCGGCATCTGGTACGCGCCCGCAACCGGGGAATCGACCTTCACGTCCGCGCAATTCCACCAGAAAAGCGGATCACCGAGATTGATCTGCCGGCCCGGATCCTCCCAGGCCGACGCCAGGCCAGACGGCGACGGAGTCAGACGACCGGTGTCCATCACGTGGTCGCGGATCAAGAGGCGGACGTCGGTAGCGCCCGCGCCCTCGAGCTGGCGCTCCCAGAGCCCGCGACCGTGCGTCGCCGCGCGCAGCAGCCGGCTCGGCGCATGCAGTTTCAGGTCGTATACGGCGACATTGGGCAGGCCGTCGCTGAACGGGTACCAGTTCGCGCCGCCGTCTGTCGTCGTCCACACACCGACATCGGTACCGACATACATCGTGTTCGGCGCCGCCGGATCGACCACCAGCGCGTTGGCCGGTGCATCGGGCAACCGGTTGGAAGGCGCCCCGCTCAGGTCTGTCCAGGTCCAGCCGCCGCCAGAACCCGCACCCGTCCAGACGTGCGCGGTCCCGAAGCCGGCCATCGCCAGCACCAGCACCTCGGTCATTCCGGGCACGAGGAAGATGTCCCAGATCCAGCGGACCGGAAGCGGAGATGAGTTGATCGACGTCGCGGTCCATGAACCTCCCGAGTTCACAGCCTTGTAGACGAGCCCGTTGCTGGTCCCGCAGTAGATCAGGGACGAATTTGCGTAGTGAATTGCCGACACGCGACCGTTACCGATGCCAGGAAGCGTGATGCTGTCCGGCCAGTTGTCGGTGCCCTGCATCGACGACAGCCGGAGTGCGTTCGTTCCAAATGCGATATTGTCGGAATCGGTCTCGTCGTAGGTCCACGGCGGATAGAAGAGTACGGGCGGGCTCAGGCCGTTGCTGATGTCGCTGTAGGTGCCGAACTTGCCGGCGGCGACGGAACGCTCGATACCCCTCTGCCCTGCGGGCGGAGGGAGCAGGTTGAAGGTGTGGATTACATTGTTGGGATTTGCGGGATCGATGCCGGCCTGACCGCCGTCGAAGTCCGCCGAGTGGTAGAAGACGAGGCTGTTGCGGAACATGTCAGTCCCGTTGTCCTGGGTTCCGCCGATAACGAGCGCATCCGACCAGGGATGCTGGCTGATGAACTCGAGCTGGGTAATGACCGGACCCTCGTTGATACTGTCTTCCCAGGTCGATCCGCCGTCTGCCGACTGGTAGATTCCGCCGTCTGTGCCTGCGTAGATCTTCAGGTTGTTGGTGGGGTGCGAGGCCAGCGCATGGTTGTCTACATGGATCCGCGTGCCGACGCTGGTGACGGTCCACGCGCCGCCGGTTTGCACGCATTTGTAGAGCTCGAAACCGGAAACATAGAGCACGTCCGGACTGGAGACGTCGACGGCGATGTTCAGCGTGTAGGAGCCCACGATCGTCAGCGACGTCGTGATGAGGGACCAAGTGTTGCCGCCGTCGATGCTCCCGTACACGCCCTTCGGGGGCGCCTTGTTGACAGGGGAGTCCGCGATCAGCGCGAAGATCGCGTCGTGGTTGGAGGGCGCCACGGCAAGCGCGATGCGACTGATGCCGCTTGCCGGCAGGCCCGTGGTCAGCTTGGTCCACGTCGGCGTCGCGGCGTTGGCATTGTCCGTCCGGAATATGCCACTCGCCCAGAATGCACACCAGGCCCGGTCCGCGTCGGTGGGATCATAGACGACGTCGGTGCACGAGACCACGCCGGACGAAAGCGGCGGAAGGCCGCTGGTAATCGCCGTCCATGTTGTGCCGCCATCCTGCGAGCGCATCAGGCCGACGCTGGTCGCGCCGAAAAGCACGTCGGGATCCGTCGGATGCACCGCGATGCGATAGAATGCGGCGCCCGCGAGATCGACGCTGCCGACAAGCGTCCAGGTGGCTCCGCCGTCACTCGTCCGCAGCACGCCGACACCGTGGTAGTCCTCGTTGGAGGCGCTGAGCGCGAAGTTCTGTACCAGGAAGAAGATGTTGCCCTCGCCCGTGCCGGCATAGAGCCGGTTGCGGTCCGAGGGTGCCATCGCCAGCGCGCCGATCGCGAGCGACAGCTCGTTGTCGGTCGTAGCAGCCCAGGTTACCCCTCCGTCGACGGTCTTCCAGACGCCGCCGCCCGCGGCCGCCAGATAAATCGTCAACGGCTGTGTCGGGTCGACGACGATTCCCGTGACGCGTCCCGTCACGTTGACGCGGGCGCCGCTGCTGAGCGAGCCCTGTCCGTTTGGAATGACGGTCGGTCCGAGTTGTATCCAGTTGTTCGCACCAGGCACCGGAGCGGCGAGCGCCTTGCGCCTGCGGGTGGCGTCGATTTTTTCACGAAGGGCATCGAGGCGTGCTCGAGTAATGTTCCTGCCCTCGCTCCCGAAGCGGCGGTCCTTGGTGAGCGCGCTGTGTCGCTGGTCCGGGCGGTCGGCCTCGGATGGCTCGCGCCGACGACCTCGTCGTTTGCCGTTCGGCCGCTTGGCCTTGGCGCTTGCTGCCCTGGACTTCGGGCGCGCGCGTTTCACCGACTTTTTCTTGGTCGCCATGCTGCGCTCCCTCTGCAACCAACGTCAGCGTGTGCAGCGCGTCCCGCATCGCAGCCATGCTGATGCGGCTCCTCTGCTGTGCCCTACCCGATAGTTAGCAACACGGAGATTGAACTGGCTCGGCTTTGCTAACCAGACCGGCGGTATCTGACGCGATACACAATCCACCTGAGGAGAGCGAGCGCGATCAACGCGCCCACCCCAATGTAGAGCAATTCCAGCGTGCCATCGCCGCCATCCGGCGACACTCCAAACCAGCGCTCGATGAAATCCACGGCCGGCCGTTCCTCCGTGTTATCCCAGGTACGACTTGCTTATACTACAAGTTGCCCTCCCGAGTGAGGCAATTCGGTCGGGCGCCCGCGATCTTTTCCACCCCATGCACCTTTCCCGCCTTGTCATGGCTGAACGCCAAGCACCTTAAGCATTGGCTGCCACTGTGCGTGGTCTTTCTCATGCATCGCGCGCGCCTCGACACCGGATCGCCATACCTGCTCAAATCCGACAGTCCGCAGTTTTTCCCGGGACCGCTCGGACGCTTGCCGGAAAATCTCGGAAAGCCGGCCGACTTCCTCCGTTAATGTTTCCGGCGGAGCAAAGATGCCGATCCATCCTTCCGTCCCGATCCCGTTGCCGGTTTTTGCGAGGATGCGCAGCGTGTCCTGAAATGGGAGAAAGTCCGGAAAAGGAACGATCGCAAGCGCCACGTGGCCGCCGGCGACACTCAGGATCGCCGGCGCTGATCCCTGATAGGGCACATGCACCATCGGCACTCCGGAATCTTTGAAAAGCTTCGTACCGATGAGGTGGGGAATGCTCCCCGCGCCTGCGGTGGAGACGGTGCGATATTTCTCCTCGCGCGACGCCTCGCTCATGTATTCTGCAAGATGCGCAGGCGAATTTTTTCTTGTTACAGCCACGTATGGGAACGTCGCCAAAACTCCGATGGGCACCAGTCCACTCAGGGGGGACGTTTTGAGCGCCGCCGTCGAGGACATAAACAAGAGCGTCTGGGCCCCCTTTTGCCGCAACACCCAATCCGCCGCGATCGCTCCTCCCGCACCAGGTCGATTTTCCACGACCATTGAGCTTCGCGTGATGTTCTCTACCGATTTCAGCGAAGATTCTGGCTGCGGTCGAAGAGGCGCCCCCTGCTGCAAATCCGACAACCAGCGTGATCTGGCCATCATTCGGCAGCGCCGGACTGGAAAGTACCACAAGCGCAGCAAAAAGTAACGACGTGAGTTTCGTCACGCGGCTGATCCTTTTTCGACGCATATCGCATGCGTATTGAAGTCGACTGCACTGCGCCTTTCAATTGCGAGCTTTGGTGTCTTGTCGCTCTCCGGCGTCACTGCATGATTGTATTTAAAAACTACAGGTCGAAATACTCGACGTGCAATCAGCGCGCACGATGATTTGAGTGGCCGATCATGCCGCAATGATCTCACAAAGGCAGCGCCTCCATCGTTGCGTCAGCAGCAGTCGGCCGTGCCTCGCCGATGGGCACCGGACCCCCGCGACGGCCAGCCGGTCGCCAGCGGGCGACCTCAACCGACCGTGGCCTTTTACCTGATGGCCATGATGGCCGGCGGCATGCTACCGGTGATCGACGCCGAGGCCTAGCTCGGCACCGATCGAGGGACGCATGTGCGCGGAGCTCAATAGACACGCTCTGCATCTGACAATAGAATCAAATCCCGGAAGTCGGATCGGGGCGATCATTATGGCCGCAGAGCGGGTTGAACGACGACTGAGTGCTATTTTCGTGGCCGACGTGGCCGGCTACAGTCGCCTTATGGGTGATGATGAGGAGGGTACGCACGCCCGGTTGAACGAACATCTGTCCACGCTGCTCTATCCCGAGATCGAAGAACATGGCGGGCGCATCATCAGAAGCGCCGGCGACGGAATGCTGGTGGAATTTGCCAGCGTGGTTCATGCGATGCGATGCGCCGTCACGATACAGCGCGGAATGATCGCCCGAAACGCCGACGTGCCGGCCGAGATGCGGATCGAGTTCCGTATCGGCATCAATGTTGGCGACATCATCATAGAGGGCGGCGACATATTTGGGGATGGGGTCAACATTGCGGCTCGGCTGGAGGCACTTTGCGAGCCCGGCGGTATCTATGTATCGCACCGCGTGCGTGAAGATACGCAGGATAAGCTTGACGTCGTATTTGAAGATATCGGCGAGCAGCAGCTGAAGAATATCGCACGGCCGGTGCGGGTCTATCGAGTAAATCTCGACGACGCTCCGGTGCGGCTCGCACTGGCGCTTCCCGACAAGCCGTCGATCGCCGTCCTGGCTTTTGAAAACATGAGCGGCGACCCGGAGCAGGAGTACTTTGCCGACGGCATCTCGGACGACATCATCACCGAGTTGTCCCGCTTTTCGGACTTGTTCGTGATCGCCCGCAATTCGAGTTTCCGATACAAGGGCAAGGCGGTCGACTTGCGCCAAGTGGGTCGAGAACTTGGCGTCAGGTACGCCCTGGAGGGCAGTGTTCGCCGGGGCGGCGATCGAGTCCGCATCAATGCGCAGCTGACCGATGCCGGAACCGGCATTCACCGCTGGGCCGAGCGCTACGACCAAGAGATAAAGGACGTATTCGCAATTCAGGACAACGTCGCGTGCACGATCGCCGCGATTCTTGTCGCGCATGTGAACAGGGCGGAAGCCGAGCGCACCCTGCTCAAGCCGCCTGCAACCTGGCAGGCCTACGATCATTTCATGCGCGCCGCGGCCGCCTGGGTCTCGTTCCAGTCGTCGTGGCAACTGGAGGATCTGCTGGAGGCGCGACAGCATCTTGCGGATTCGCTGTCCATCGATCCGAAATATGCCCGTTGCTATACGATGCTGGCCAGCACGCACCGGGTGGCCTGGCTCAATCCTCTGAACGACGAATATTTGAACACGGCTACGCTTGACCGGGCGATCAAACTGGCACGCACGGCGATCGAACTCAATCCGAGCCTGTCCGAAGCCTATGCAGAATTGGCATACAACATCATCCGCAAGCGCGACTTCGACGCAGCCACTGCCGCCGTCGAGAGGGCGCTTGCGCTAAATCCTACTTTCGCGGACTATCGCCTGGCACAGGTGTTCTACTCGGTAGGAGAACCGGCCAGAGCCATTGCAATCGCCAAGGTGCAAATGCGCCTTGATCCATTCCATCCGCATTTCGTGCCGCTGATGGTAGGCGTAGCCCACTATCACCTCAAAGAGTATCACGATGCGCAACACTGGTTGAGTGAAGCTATCGGCCGCGCACCCAATCACCAGTATGGCCACGCCTTCCTGGCCGCGACCTATGCTCAGCTGGGACGGTTGGAAGATGCCAATGCGGAGGCAGCCGAGCTTCTGCGCCTGAATCCGAGATACAGCATTAGCGGCACCCAGAAGCGGGTATCCGTTCTCAAACGCCCAGAAGACATGGAGCACCTGGTCGATGGGCTGCGAAAAGCGGGCCTTCCGGAATAACCAGATCAGGTTCGATACCCTTCCTGACAACAAGAGTTGGTGTCGAAGTCAAAAAACCGGATGCCGTTTTGGCTTACGCACGGCTGTCGCCGAACTGCAGCAAGAGGTGGAAGTCCTCCAATTGCCGCTCGAAACGTTCGGGATTGCGGAGGGAAGATCAAGAGCGCAGATCCGTCCGGCCAGACCTTGAAACGCGAGCCCGTCCGACTGCTCAAGCTGGTCAAACGTATCGCCAGCGAATCCGAGTGTCCGCCGACATTGATCGTCGACGGTGGCGCTATCAAGCGTGGTGGCAGTTAATCGAGCCGCTGCAGGCAACGCCTCACAACGTTGCCCTCATAGAAGGTATCGGCCGCTGCGTCCAGAACAGTTGAAATCACTCCATGGTCCCTTATAGGAGGTGCTTGCAATCCAGTACGATGGTTAGCGCCCGCGTCATGACCGGCTGACGTATAGGAATCCAGCACGTCCAGCACGTCGCGCTTGCTGATGGTCTTGACCGGCTTTTCGTACCAGCCTTGCAGGCGCTTGCTATAGACCCGTTGCGCGGCTCCGGCGGTCGAGGCTCGTCGCTTCTTCAGATGCTTTTCGACGTACTCTGCCCAAACGGTGCGGATCAGGTCGGTCGGTCCTTGCGTCTTGGCGGCCGGGTCTTCGCCCATCGTCAGCCGGTTTAGGACGGCGCGGGCGGCATCGCGGGCGTCGGGCGATGCGCTTTCCGGGTCGGCTTCCAACCGCACCCGGCGGGCTTCCTTCGTCTCGAAGATCAAGCCGCCGTCGCCGAGCTTGCCCAGCGTCACCTTAACCCCATTTGTTGCCGCGCCTGTAGCGGACCGCCAGTGACTTTGAGCCGGTCGGCTGCACAATCACGTACAGGCCAGGGCAGCCGCTGTCAGGGATTTCGCGGCGGGCTTTGGCGGCCTTCAGGGCCTTCGGCCGTTTCGGTCGTAAAGCGCATGGTTACTACGACGGGTACACGTCAGGGGTACACAAGACCGCATTTGGGCCAGATCGGGCGGCCCTTTGCAACTTCTGGCTGGTAAGTCCAACAACAGCAGGGGTTTTCGTTAATTTTGGGTTGGGTAGGGTTTGGCAAAAGTCGCCGTATACCCGTCATTCGTAATGACGGGGTCACAGGTTCGAGTCCTGTTTGCGGCACCAGCCATTATCCGGCTTCGCATTTTTTGGTCAGAACCGCCGCTCGGCGCTTCCCGGTTTGCGCGAGCAGGGCGCGAGTGCGCGCATACCCGCAATCTCTTGTTAACTCGCCCCTTTTAGCTTGCCTGGAACTCTACCGCAGGAATTAGCATGTCGCTCGATGTCGGCCTGGGCCTTCCCGGGATCAAGGCCGCCCGCCAGGGAAGCTGGACCGTGACTCCCCTGCACGCCGTCGTCGCCGTGTTCATGGCGGCGATCATGCTGCGCGGGGTTCTGCCTTTCAACGTCGATGTCAGCTGGTGGCTGATTGTCTGCGAACGCATGCTCGACGGTCAGCGTCTGTATGTCGACATCCTCGAGACCAATCCGCCGATGGCGGGATTTGTGTACATGCTCGGCGTCGTCCTGGCGCACGCGATGCACGCGCGGCCGGAAGTGGTGACCAACGGGCTGATCTTTCTATTGATCGCGGCATCGCTGGCGCTCGCATGGCGGGCCTTGCGCTTCTCCTCGTTGCGCGAACGTGCCGGCGGCGCGGCTGCGGTATGGGCGACCGCGGTGCTGACCATCCTGCCGATGTACGATTTCGGCCAGCGCGAACACCTCGCGCTGGTGGCGCTGCTGCCGGCGCTTGCTGTCTACATCCTGCGCGCCAATCGCGAGCGGGTTGCGCCGTCGGCGATCCTGATCGCCGGCCTGTGCGCCGCGACGACCATGAACTTCAAGCCGTATTTCGTCTTCGGAGTAGGTTTTTGCATCGTAACGGCAGCCGTGCAAGCGCGAGACTGGCGGGTGCTGTTCGCGCCGGAGAACTGGATCGCCGCCGCGTTGGTCGTGATCCATGCACTCTGCATCGTCGCGTTCTATCCGGAGTATTTTACGCTCATCTATCCGCTGGTGCACGACGTCTATCTGCTGCTGAAGATGCCGCTCCTCTTCATTCTGCTGACATCGGCGACAACCTTGTGGCTGCTGGCGGTCATGGTCGTGCTGGCGTTGCAAAGCCGGCGGCAGAAAGTGGACGTCGCGGCGCTGGTGATGATGGCCGGATCGCTCGGCTTTGCGATCTCGTTTTTCGTACAGGGCAAGGGATGGGGATATCACGCCTATCCCATGGTCGCGCTTGGATTGCTGGCGGCCGGTTGGGCGATCACGGCCGGCGACGATGAGCAGGCTGCATCGCGCCGGCTTCGCGCCGGCGCGATGCTGGTCGTCGCGCTCACCTTCGCGAACGCATGCGTATGGTTCAATTCGAGCGTCGACATGCGGCGCGTCCAGGAAGAGGTCACGTTGCTGGGGCCGCGGCCGAAGATCCTGGTGCTGAGTGCGGCCGCCGTCATCGGTCATCCGATGGTGCGCGAGCTTGGGGGGACGTGGGTCTCGCGCCAGGAGGCGTTTTGGGTGCGGGAAGTCGTTCGCCGGGCGCTCAGGGACGGGACCATCGATCAAGCGACCGCCGACCGTCTCGCGGGCTACGTCGCGCGCGAGCGCGCCGGCCTGATCGAGGACTTCAAAAAGCAACCGCCTGACGTCGTTGTGATCGACAATCAGGACAGCGACTGGGGTAGCTGGGCGGCCGCCGATCCCGAGATTTCCGCGCTGCTGAAAGCCTATGTTCCCGTAAAGAATATCAACGGAATAGAGATCCTGCGGCGCGCCGATCAAGCTAGGTCCTGAGGCTGGCCCGGATAGCCGCGCGATCCTGCGGTTGATCGCGGTGCGTGACCTGTCTCACATCGGGAAAGGCCTGCCGGGCATAGTCTCCGCCTCGACCTCAAGGGGAGACACAAACATGCGTAAATTTATTCTGATTGCAGGATTTGTTTTGGCCTCCGCCGCGGCGCAGGCTGGCGATCGAAGCTTGTCGCTCGGAGGCGTCGAGACGAACACCGCTCCGACCCCGGCCAAAGCTACGGGTGTATCGAAAAGCGCCGAAGCCCCGCAGGCCGCGGAAGTACCAAAATATGTCGAGCGGCCCGCGGTCGTCGAGCCCAAGCCCGAGACGAGCAAGCCCGAGACCACAAATACCGAGACAACCAGGACCGAGGCGGCCAGGCCCAGAGGGGCCAGGGCGGCCAGGATGCATCGGCCCGCTGCCGGGCGCATGAGCGCCGGACCCGGAAGGCCTATGGCCCGGAGAACGGCTTACATGTCGGGGAGAGCGAGGCCGCACGGCGTGCGCTTCCGGATCGCGCGCATCATCGGCGCACTGCACCGGCACGGCATCTACTGGTAATTCCGCCAAAGCAAAACGCGCCCCTCGGGTTTGAATCCGAAGGGCGCGTTTTCACGGAGATATGCCGGAGCCGATCAACGACTTCCCGCCAATCCTTATTGCGAAACCGTCTGCACCACGCTGCTGATCGGCCGGCTGGCAACGGCCGGCACCTTCTGGTCCTTCACCAGCATCGCGTCGTATTCCGGCAAGGTTTCGAGCTGCTCCTTGGCCTTCATCTGCACGACCTTGTAGCCGCCGGCCTTGAGGCGGCGCAGCAGCGCCGGCAAGGCGATCGCCGTGTGCTTCTGCAGATCGTGCATCAGGATGACGCCCTTGCCCTGCTTGTCGAGCTTGGTCATCACGTTCTGGATCACCTGGTCCGGACCGGAAGACTTGAAGTCGTTGGAATTGACGTCGCAGGAAAACATCGCGATGTTGCGCGTGGCGAGATAATCGCGTGACGCCTGCGTATGCGCGAGCGCGGGGAAGCGGAAGAACGGCGCGGGCGCCGCACCCAGCGCCATCTTCACGGCGCTAAAACCCTTCTCGATCTCTTCCTTGACCTGCTGCTCGGTCAGCTTCTTGCTGTCGAGATGGGCGTGCGACCAGGTGTGCGAGCCGATGGTGTGGCCGGCGGCGGCGACCTGGCGGAGAATTTCCGGATGATACGTCGTGTGCTTGCCGACCGGGAAGAACACCCCCTTGGTGCATTCATCGGCGAGCGCCTTGAGCACCGCGGGCGTGGTCGGCCACGGGCCGTCGTCGAACGTCAGAACGACCTCTTTGTCGGTCAGGAAGTCGAACTGCTTGTATTGCAGGAAGCCGAAGCCCGGACCGCCTGTGGTGTCGATCACGACCGTGCGGCTGACGCCGAGCGCGTCGGGATTGGCGCAGCTCGATTTCGCGGGCTGCGCTGCGGGAACGGGCGCGGGGGCCGGGGCGGGCTTTGTGAGAGAAGCCGTGATCTCGACGTCGTCCTTCAGCGCAAGCTTGGCGGCGCGCCGGTAACAGCTCGGCCTTGCGGGCGGCGACGGTTTGAGGTGCGGCCGCGTCGGCGCGCGGTGCAGAGGTCCAGAACCAAACGCCGGTGATTACGACCGCCGTCATTACACTGGCCAGCATCAGGCCCAACGCATTACGCATCGCTACTCTTTCCACATACTCAGGGCACACACACGCAACAGGGCATTAGTGCCAACAAAGTCTTAACGACTGGCGAACACGCGCCGGTTAGACGAAGAAGATGAGGGGTTTACGGTTGAGTGACGTCAGTCACAGTCGCGTCCGCGGTTCCTGGCGCATGTTGCAACCATCAACAGCCGGTCCACGCAGCTGGACCAACAGGAGCCGAAAATGACCGCAACCTTCTTCAACACCGTTCGCAAGGTCAGTTTAGTGCTGGCCTTGACTGCCTCTTTCGCCGCCGTCTCGTCGACCGCGAGCTTCGCTTTCAGCTCGGAAGCGCAGCAGCAGTGCACGGGCGACGCGTTCCGCCTCTGCAGCTCGGAAATCCCGAATATTCCGAAGATCACCGCCTGCATGATAAAGCACCGCACCGATCTGAGCGTTGGTTGCCGCGGTGTGATGGATCGCGAACTCGCCGCGCAGAAGTCCGGCAAGCTTGCCGCGCAATAATCGGCTTTCTATTCGGCTCCCGGGAACGCTTGCGGCGATGCGACGCAGGCGTTTTCTGGCTTCAGGAGGGTTCCCAAATCGCACCGATTGGGCGATTTCGTCGTTCACAAATGCGTTGCTGCCCGGATTTCGGCGCCATATTCCCGCTTTGACGCGTTTTACCGACGCGAACCGGTATCCACCTCGCGCGAAAAAGCTATAGAACGCGCTGATCGCGTTTTTCGGTGTGAGGCATATCAAATGACCAAATTTCTTTTCGCCATTCCCCTGATCTTGATGGCTTCGAGTGCCTCGGCGCAACAGAAGCAGGGCCACGACGCCTGTGCGCGCGACGTCTCGCGGTTTTGCCGGGCGCAGATGCAGGACGGCGATCAGATCGTCCTGGCCTGCCTGCAGCAGAACCGCGCCCGCATCAGCAAGGCCTGCCAGCAGATGCTGGCCAGCCACGGGCAATAGAGCTCAGTTCGGCGGCCACCCCTTCATGCCGGCTCCGGGATATATCGGCGCTACTGAGACAATGATGCCGATCGACATCATCTAACGGGCATACAATACGCCGGGTAGCCAGGTGACGATCGCCGGGAACAGAATGCATAGCCCGACGCCCAGCCATTGCAGCGCCATGAATTGCAACGCTGCACGGAAGATCGTCGCCATGGTGATCTCCGGCGGCGCTACGCTTTTCAGATAGAACAGCGAATAGCCGAAGGGTGGCGAGAGAAACGCCATCTGCATGTTGACCATGAATATGACGCCGTACCAGAGCGGTACATCCTCGGTGCGGACGCCGGGCAACCCAAAAAGCCCGCCCCATTCGAGGCCCTTCATGATCGGCAGGAAGATCGGCACGGTCAGCAGCAGGATGCCGACCCAGTCGATGAACATGCCCAGCACGAACAGGATCAGCATCATCAGCATCAGGATGCCGTAAGGCGGCAGGCCGGTGCCGAGGATTGTGTTTGCCACGAACGTCTGCCCGCCCTTCACGATGAAGAAGCCGACGAACATCGTCGCGCCGAAGAATATCCACATCACCATGGCGGTGGCCTTCAGCGTCGCGATCGCGGCTTCCTGTACCGCCAGCCAATTGAGCCGGCGATGCAGCGCGGAGACGAACAGTGCGCCGAAGGTCCCGATGCCGGCCGCCTCGACCGGCGTGGCGATACCCACAAAAATCACGCCGAGCACCAGGATGATCAGCAGCAGCGGTGCGATGGTTTTCCTGAGAAGGGCAAACTTCTCCCGCGTGCTGACGCGCTCTTCCAGCGGCAAGGCCGGCCCGAGGCTCGGGTTGATGTAGCAGCGGATGAGAATGTAAGAGATGTAGAGGCCGGAGAGCAGAAAGCCCGGGAAGATCGAGCCGACCAGGAGTTCGCCGAGCGACTGCTGCGCGACCACCGCATAGACGATCGCCATCACCGAAGGTGGAATGAGAATGCCGAGCGTTCCGCCGGCCAGCAACGAACCGCATGCCAGCTTCTGGTCATAGCCGCGCTTGAGCATCGCAGGCAGCGCGATCATGCCCATGGTGACCTCGGTCGCGCCGACGACGCCGACCATCGCCGCCAGCGCGGTGCAGGCCAGCACGGTCGCTGCCGCCAGACCGCCCTTGACCGAGCCGAGCCATTTATAAACCGCGTCGAACAATTCCTCGATGATGCCGGCCTTTTCCAGCATCGCCGCCATGAAGATGAACAGCGGCACGGCCGATAGCTGGTAGTCGGTCATGAACGGGAAGATGCGCGCCGGCATCATGTTCAGGATGGCCGAATTGCCGAACAGGAACAGGAACACCACCGCAAGAGAGCCGGTGCAGAACGCCATCGGCAGGCCGAGCGCCAGCAAAATGGCAAGCGAGCCGAACAAAAGAAGCGTGAGCCACGCGATATCGATTTCCCAACCCATGGCTCAGGCTCTCCCACGCGTCAGGATGATGACGTCTTTTATCAATTTGGAAATTCCCTGCAGCAGCAGCAGCGCCGCGCCGATCGGCATCATCAGCTTCACCGGCCAGTACTGCACGCCCCATTCGGTGAAGGAGACTTCGCCGACGTTGCCGGGATTGAACGAATCCATGGCAAAGCGCCAGCCGGTAAAGAGCAGCGTGAGCACGAATATGAAGAAGAAGATCGATGTGACGATGTCGGCGATCGCCTTGCCGCGTGTGGAGAATTTTACATAGAACACGTCGACGCGCACGTGCTGGTCGCTTTGATAGGCATAAGCGCCGGCGATCATGTACTGCATGCCGTACATCAGGAACATGCTCTCGTGCAGCCAGTTGGTGGGTGAGTTGAACGCGAAGCGCGCGATCACCTCGTAGTAGTAGCCGAACACCGAGATCACGGCCCAATAGGCGACATACTCTCCGGCGCGGATATTCACCCATTCGATCGCATCCGTGAAACGGGTATGAATGCGAAGGGTCGGATCTTCCTGCGTGCCGATCTGCGGCACTTCCGGCGCCACGGCCTCGGGCGGCCCGTTCGCCCGCTCCTCCGCCTCGCGCAGTCTTTGCTTGCGTGTCAGGCCAGGCAACAGGATCGCGTCACCGACCAGCATCACGGCCATCAGGATCGCCAGCCAGCGCGAATAGCTGTGCCATTGCGCGAGGTCGGCTTGCGCCGCCTCGAAATCGGATTTGACCTTGGGCTGCGCCGCCTCGGCCTTGGCCAGGCGCTCCTGCATCGGCGGCGTTACGGTTACGCCGGGCGGAATTTTGGCGTGGTCGAGTTCGGAAGCCGCGGCGCCAACGGCGGCACGTGTGCGCGACACGTCTTCACGCTTGTCGCGAATGACGTCCGTGGTGTGGAGGATAAGGAGGAAGACCGGGATGAATATTACGCCCCAGTTGCTCTTGAGATAGAACCGGTGCAGGCCCATGAAGCCGGAGCAGAGCCAGAACATATAGGCGATGAAGAGCGACGGGCCTTGCGGAGCGCCGCGCCGGCGCTGGCGCTGGACGAAGTACATGGCGACGATCGGAAATACGACGAGCGTGCCCCAGTAGAGCCAATGGGGCAGCACAAACGGAAGGCTGGGCATTAGTTTCCCCGGATTTCCCCGCGTCCGCGGCGGATGGCGGACGTCTCAGATTTGAGTGACGGAGAGCGGCATCCCCCCAGATGCTTCTCCCGGCAAGACGAACGGCGACGCAGGCTATCCTGCGCCGCCGCTGCGCGCGTTTTTCAGAGGTCGAGTTTCTGACCCTGGTACATGTCGGGCGTGACGTAGCCGTAGCTCGGCGATTCCATCACCTCGAGCTGGGCCTTGAAGACGCGCGCGGCGTCCTTGTCCTTGTTGGCCCACTTGAACCAGATCGGCACCGCGACGCGCTGGAATTTCTCGAGGTCGGATGCCGGCAGCCGGTTGATCTCGGTCCCGGCCTTGAGGAATTTCGGCCAGGCTTCCATGTCGGCCTTCTGGATCGCCGCGTGATGCAGCGCCGAGTAGGCTTCGATCTCGAGTTCGACCCAGGCCTTCATCTTCGGCGACAGCTTGTTCCAGTGGTTCATGCCGACGCAGAAGTCCATCAGGTCGACCGGCTGATAGATGGATTCGAGTCCGACCGGCCCCATCCAGATGTACTTGGTGACCTGCTGGAATCCGAGATCCCAGTTGACGGCCGGGCCGGTGTAGTCGGCCGCCTCGATGGTGCCTTTCTCCAGCGCCGAAAACACTTCACCGCCGGGCAGCAGCGTGGTCTTGGCACCGATCGCCGCGAAGCCCTCGGCGATCATGCCGCCGGGAACGCGCAGCTTGAGGTCCTTGAAGTCCTCGATCGAGCGGATCGGCTTCTTGGAATGGATGATGTTGGGGCCGTGATGGATGCGCCCGACATACATGATGTTCTGCTTGGCGAAGATCTCGCGCGCCATCTTCAGGCCGTCCTTCCCATAGAAGAAGACGTCCCATTCGTGCGGATAGCGCAGGCCCATCAGGTAGGACGACAGGAACGCCGTCGCCGGCACCTTGCCGACCCAATAGACGGTGAATGAGTTCATCGCCTCGAGCACGCCGTTCTTCACGCCATCGAGCAGCTCGAAGTCGCCGACCACTTCCTTGGCGGCGAACGGCTTGAACTCGAGCTCGCCACCGGTCTTTTCCTTGATCGACGCGGCCCAGGTTTTGAATGTATTGAGCCCGACGCCGGCCGGCCAGGAAGTCTGGACCTTCCAGGTCGTCGTTTCGGCCGCTTCGGCATTGCGGATATAGGGGGCGCTGATGATGGCTGCGCCGGCAACGGCGGCGCCGCCACCCAGTATGGCGCGACGGGTTGCTGGCGTGTCTGGACGCAATTTCATTTTTTCTCTCCCTGAATTATTTTGACGTCGGATAGCTCTATTTTTGCTGGCTATTTTGAAGTGGTCGCGTTCAAGCATCAACCCGGAATCTGCGGACTTATTCCGAGCGTGAAACTGGAACGCAACGAGCGCTGCTTCCGCAGTGCAACGACGAAGCGCCAGTCTAGGGGTTTGCGCCGAGGTTTGGCAAGGTTGGCCGCGGTCATGCGACTTTGGTCGCAGAGAAGCTACGTTACGATGCGCGGCGCTCGTCAGATCAGGTGCTGCTGCCTGCCGCTGTCGCGACCACCGGCAAGACCTCGTTGGCGGCGCGGTCGGGGGTATCTTCCTTCCAGCGGACCGAGCCGAACGGCCGCTCCAGCATGCGGCGGACGCGGATCGGCTCGGGCCCGAGATGAAAGTCGATCGCGCGCTGGTGCAGCGCACGCTCGGACTGCGTTGCGCGGTTACGCTGGCGCAGATAATCGAGCCAGGTCGGGCAGTGGTAGCGCTCGGTCCACAATTCGGGGTCGCCGATATCGCGCGCGATCGACCAGCCGTAGGCACCGTTGCGCTGCCTGCTGAGCTGTACTTCCTGCATCACATTGTGGAAGGCGCGCGCATTGTCCTGCGCGACGCGATATTCGATCTCGACCACCAGCGGCCCGCTGCGCGCCGTCAGCGACAGCTGGACCTCGGGATCGGCCAGGAGTTCGGTGGCGTCCTCGTTGCGCGCGCCGACCCGCGGCATGCGCAGCCAGATTCCGAGCAGGGGCGAAAGCAGCATCAGGCCGGCCGAGACCAGCAGCGCGGTCTCCACGCCGGCGAGGTCGGTGAGGTGCCCCCAGCCCCAGCTTCCCACCGCAATGCCGCCGGCGATCGAAGCCTGGAATGCCGCCAGCGAGCGGCCTGCGACCCAGCGCGGCGCCGATAGCTGCACACCGATATTGAAGAGCGCGACCGCCAGCATCCATACCGCGCCGGCCAGTACCAGGGCGACCGCCGTCAGGATGGCGCTGGTGCTCAGGGCGACCGCGGCGATCGCGCCGGCCATCGATATCGCGCAGGCGCGCACCGCGGCCTCGCCGCTCATGCGCCGGCGCACCTCGCCGATATTGAGCGCACCGAACACCGCGCCCATGCCGAAGGCACCGAGCATGATGCCGTAGGTTTGCGCGCCGCCATGCAGGAGGTCGCGGGTGACCAGCGGCATCAGCGCCGAGACCGAGCCGCCGATGATGCCGGTGACCAATGTCCTGATCAGGACGATCCGGATCGACGGCGAATTGGCGATGTAGCGCACGCCCGAGACGATGGCGCGGTTGAGCCGCTCGCGCGGCAGCCGCGACGGTTCGTGGGTGCGGTTCCACAGAAACAGCACAACCATCAGCGGCAGATACAGCACGGTATTGACGGCGAACGCCGCCACCGCGCCTGCTGTCGCGACCACGAGGCCGCCGATCGCCGGGCCGAAGCTGCGCGCGATGTTGTAGCTGATGCCGTTGAGCGCCACGGCTGCCGGCAGCGTTTCCGTCGGCACCTGCTCGCTGACCGAGGCCTGCCAGGCCGGTCCGAACAGCGCCATGCCGCTGCCGACCACGAAGCACAGCGCCAGCAGGATATTCGGCGTCACGAGCCCGAACCACGCCAGCACCGTGAGCGTGGTGGCGCCGACCAGCGCAATCCCGAGCGAGATCAGCGCGACGACGCGGCGGTCGTGCATGTCGGCGATGGCGCCGGCGGGCATTGCGATCAACATGATCGGCAGCATCAGCGCGGTCTGCACCAGCGCGACCTTGTCGGCGGACGAGGTCATCTGCGTCATCGCCCAGGCCGCGCCAACGCCCTGGATCAATATCCCCAGATTGGAAACAAGGCTGGCGAGCCAGATGCGCCGGAACACGGGGTGCCGCAGCGGCGCCGCGATGCCGTCGGTCGCAAAACCCAGGCGTTTCGGCTGGTCGGTCATGATGGGTTCCGTTGGCCTTCTGTCACCGGCTTGATTCCATTCGAAGTTAAAGTGATGCCCGCGAAAACCCTGGCCTGTCCAGTCGCAGAGGCGTTGTCGGCGGTGCTATCGCACAGGTAAGATATTGAAAAGCAACGGGAGGTTTCGAAATGAGGCTGTCGCGGCGGTCGATCCTGAAGGGCGTCGGAGCCCTGCCTTTGCTGGCTGGCTCATCCGGTCTCCCGCTCTTTGGTGTGCGGGCGCAGACGGCGCCGGCGCCATCCGCGGCGGAGATTCCGCCGATCCTGTTCGTTCACGGCAATGGCGACCATGCGGCGCTGTGGATCACGACCTTATGGCGCATGGAATCGAACGGCGTGCCGCGGGAGCGACATGCTGGCGATCAATTTCACCGATCCCCTGGCGCGCAGCGACGACAAAGTGGAGCAGGCAAACCGTTCCTCGACCGAAGGCCAGCGCCGCGAGCTCGGCGAGGCCGTCAAGGAATTGCAGCGCCGTACCGGCGCACAGCGTGTCGCGCTCGTCGGCAATTCGCGCGGCGGCTATTCGATCCGCAACACCATCAGGAATGGCGGCGGCGCCGACATCAGCCACGCGGTGCTGTGCGGCGTCCCAAATCACGGCGTCTATGATTGGGACGACGGTCCGGGCGGCGAGTTCAACGGCCGCGGCCCGTTCCTGCGCGGCCTGAACGAGGGCGAGAGCGAGGTGACGCCGGGCACGGCGTTTCTCACCTTGCGCAGCGACGGCAACGATAAATTTGCGCAAGGCGACGGGCGCTTTGTCGGCAAGCCGGGCACGCCGACCGGCGTGACATCGGAAGGCCCTGCGCTGAAGGGCGCGGCCAATCTCGTGCTCGGCGCGCTCGATCATCGCGAGGTCGCATTTCATCCGCGCGCGTTTCGCGAGATCTACAAATTCATCGCAGGGAAGGAGCCGTCACGGATCGAGATCGTGCCGGAAGCGCAAGTCAAACTGAGCGGGCTGGTGACGGGCACGCCGGGCGGCGTGGTCACCAACCGCCCGGTATCCGGCGCGACGGTTGAAATCCATCGCGTCTCTCCCGAGACCGGCGAACGCACCGGCGGGCCGATCCATTCGTCGCAGACCGGCGCCGACGGCCGCTGGGGCCCGGCGCAGGTCGAGCCGAGCTGGTATCTCGAGATCGTGCTGACGTCGGCCGGCTCCCCCACGACGCATCTCTATCGCTCGCCGTTTCCGCGCTCCTCCGATGTCGTGCATCTGCGCGCCGCGCGTCCGCTCGGGCCGGCCGATGCGGGTGCGGGCGCCGTGGTGCTGATGTCGCGTCCGCGGGGCTATTTCGGCTTGCCGCGGGACGTGGTGCTGCTCGACGGCAAGGAGCCCAGGGACGTGAAATCCGGCGTGCCGGCCGATTCAGTCACGACCTTGCGGCTTGCCGCGGAGGAGGTTGGACGCCCGGTGGCAGCCATGTTCAATACAGAGCGAATCGTGGCGCGGGCCTGGCCGGCCTCGGAAAACCGGATTGCGATTGCCGAACTGACTTACTAGCTGTTCAGGACGGATGCGCCGTTATGGCGCCTGGATCGACAGACATAGTTTTGGCGGTAGCCCGAATGAGCATAGCCGAAGCCTACGACATGCCGGTCGCACGAACGCCACTGGTGCCGCCGAGCCCGCCGCGGGCGCCCGAAGACATGACGATGTTCGGGCGGATGAAGGCGATCCGCATCAGTCCGATCGGCATGTGGGGCCAGCGGGCCTATGTGGAAGATATCGTCGAGGGCCGCTTTTTCGGACGCGGCAGTTTCATTCTCAACGCGCCCGATGCGATTCGGCATGTGCTGGTCGACAATTACGAAAACTATACGCGCACGCCGGTCAGCTTCCGGGTGCTACGTCCGATGTTGGGCCAAGGCCTGCTGATTGCCGAAGGACGCGCGTGGAAACACCAGCGCCGGACGCTCGCGCCGGCCTTTACGCCGCGCGCCGTCTCGACGCTCGTTCCACACATGCTGGCGGCGACCGACGAGATGGTTGCCAAGCTCGGCGCCGCCAGCAACGCGCCCGTCGACCTGCGCGAAGCCATGCAGCGGATGACGCTGGAGATCGCCGGCCGCACCATGTTTTCGTTCGGGATGGATCGCCATGGCGCCGCGTTGCGCGATTTCGTCATGGAGTATGGCGAGCGGCTGGCGCGTCCGCGTTTACTCGATTTAGTGCTGCCGCTGAACTGGCCGAGCCCGCAGGATTTGGCCCGCGCCCGCTTCCGCAAGCGCTGGACGGCCTTTGTCGGCATGCTGATGGCCGAGCGCCGCGCCGCCGGCAAGAACGAGGGCGCGCCGGCGCGCGACCTGTTCGACCTGATGGGTGACGCGCGCGATCCGGAAACCGGCCAGGCCTTCACCGACGAACAGCTCGGCGATCAGATCGCGACCATGATTCTGGCCGGCCACGAGACTACGGCGACGGCGCTGTTCTGGGCGCTCTATCTGCTGGCGCTCGATCCTGCCATCCAGCAGGACGTCGCCAATGAGGTGCAGGACACAACCGTCAATGGGGCGCTCGATATCGAGCGGCTAAAGTTCACCCGGGCGGTGATTGACGAAACCATGCGGCTCTACCCGCCGGCGTTCCTGATTGCGCGTGCAGCCAGCGGGCCGGACACGATCATGGGGCTTCCGGTCAAGAAGAAGGACGTTATCCTGATCGCGCCGTGGCTGTTGCACCGGCACGAAAAACTCTGGCGCGACCCGAACGCCTTCATCCCGTCCCGTTTCATGACCGGCACGCCGCCGGATCGCTTCGCCTATCTGCCGTTCGGCGTCGGCGCGCGCGTCTGCATCGGCGCGCATTTCGCGCTGGTCGAGGCCACGCTGGCGCTCGCGAAGATGATCGGCGCGTTTCGGGTCGCGCTGGTCGACAAGGAACCGGTGATGCCGATCGGCGTGGTGACGACGCAGCCTGACCGTTCGCCGATGTTTGCCATCACGCCACGGTAGTATCTTCGAGGCGAAAGCCTTCGGCGGACCCGATCCGGATGGATGGCCGGAAAACGCGTCAAACAACCGGGAGCACCTTGCGGAGACGCGCCGCCAACGTCATCTAGAGCGCGATGACTTTTCTTCGAATCGTCATCCCGCTCTATCTCTTTGATTTGAGCATGATCTTTTCGGAAAACCGGTACCCACTTTTCCGGATCATGCTCTAGGTTGTCAGCATGAGCAATACCGAAGCCCAGTTCTCAGTTCTGCGGCAGACTGCCGATCCCGCGGTCGTGGATGCCATTTCGCGGTTGATCGCGAAAGGCGAGGATCGCGATCTCAACCGGATCAACCTGCTGGATTTTTCCGCGCGGCACGGGCTCGACGAGGAAAAGGTCATTTCGGCCTTCCTGCATTCGGCGCGGCTCGGGCTGTTCGATCTCAGCTGGAATGTCCTGTGCCCCGGCTGCGGTGGCGTGCTCGGCGCGCACAACACCCTGAAATCGCTTCGGCACGACGACTATAATTGCGCGTTATGCGCTCAGGGTTATGAAGCGTCCGTCGACGACCGCGTGGAGGTTTCTTTCACCGTCAGTCCCCGCGTCAGGCGGATCGCCGCACACGATCCCAACACGCTGCCGATCTGGGAATATAACCGCCAGATGTTCTGGAGCTCGGGGATGGACCTGAGCGAGGAATCGATCACGCGGCTGGTCGATGAGGTCTCGCTCGAGGCGATCGAACTGCCGGCGGGCGAAAAGGCTGTCCTGTCGCTGCAACTGCCCAATCAGTTCGTGATCGTGTTCGAGCCGGTGACGCATTCGGCGCATTTTCTGGATATCCAGGGCGAGCCAACCCGCGAGCGCCAGCAGTTTTCCATCGTCTTCAACAAGCTGCATGCCCCGACCGGCACGACGGTGATGCGTCCGGGGCCGCTGCGGCTGTCGCTGGAAAACCAGACCGACCACCGGGTGTTGCCCGCGGTCTGGATCGCCAACGATACGCTTCATGAGCTGCTCGGCAAGCGCAAGCCGATCCTGACCGCCAAGCGGATGCTGTCGAACCAGACGTTTCGCGACGTCTTCAAGGCGGACAATCTCAACGTCGATCAGCGCCTCAAGATCACCTCGCTGACCTTCCTGTTCACGGATCTCAAGGGCTCCACGGCGCTCTATGAGCGGGTAGGCGATCTCGCCGCCTTCGATCTGGTGCGGGCGCATTTCCATGCGCTGCTCGAAATCATCGCCTCCGAGAAGGGCGCGGTGGTGAAGACGATCGGCGACGCCGTGATGGCGACCTTCATTCGGCCGGAACACGCGATCGTCGCGGGCCTGCGCATGCGCGCGGCGATGGCGGCGCTCAATGCCGAGCGCGGCAGGGAGGACCTGGTCGTCAAGATCGGCATCCACGAAGGCCCATGCCTGGCGGTGATGCTGAACGAGCGGCAGGATTATTTCGGCCAGACCGTCAACATCGCTTCAAGGGTGCAGAGCCTGTCGACCTCGCAGGAGATTCACATCACCAGCCCTGTGATCGAATCGCCGGCGGTCGCCACCATTCTGGAAAAAGAAGCGATCAGGCCGATCCAGAAGGAAGCCGCGCTGCGCGGCATCGCCGACAAGATGGTGGTGTACGAGATACCGTAGGGGTTATTTGATCACGATCTCGCCGGTCATGCCGAGTTCGGCCTGGGTCTTGCCATCGCTGGTCTTGATGTCGCAACGCAGGTCGCCGGGACGTTCGGTGGCGACCGGCACCAGCCACCATTCGGCGGATTGTCCCGGATAGACCTCGATCTCGCGGATCGCGCCCTTGAATTCGGCGAGCGTCACGGTCTTGCCGTTCTGCTGCTGCGTCACCTGCGCGTTGCGCGTGAACACCATTTGCGAGAACGCATGCGAAGGACGTCGCTGGTCAAAACAACGGGTTGGCCTATAATCGCAAATGCGAATGACTTGCAATTAGATATCGGCCTCGCTGCCTGCGGCGAATCGCGCAGGTCAGCCTCTGATCGACAGGCGGCGATCGCCGGGGCCGGAAAAGGCTTCGCGTATTGAACCGACGCCTTCGGGCGCCGACCCAACAGGAGGGGAAGGCCCGGCGGAACGCTGCGACCGCCGCCAGGAGTTTCGCGCGGATGTTTCGGTCCATTCAACGTGACGTCGATTTAATGCGCCTGCGCTGTCCGGCATTCATCGCGCGGATTGCGGCGGCCGAATCTTCGACCCATATTCACTGAACAGCTTCCACGACTTTGCAGGTTGATTGATGCTCGACGGACTGCGCCAATTCATTGCCGACATCGTTTCGCCCAGCGCGGATTCGGATCTCGCGTTCGACGATACCGGGTATCTCCTGGCGGCGACGGCGCTGCTGGTTCACGTGGTCTCGCTCGATGGTGAGCCGAGCGCGATCGAAAAGCGCAAATTGCACAGTCTGATCGAAAGCCGCTTCAAGCTCGATGCTGGGACGGCGGATCATTTGATGGCGTCGGCGACGCGGGCCGAAGGCGAGGCGGTGGATCTCTATCATTTCACCAGCGTCATCATGCGTTCGGTCAATGAGGAGGGCCGGCTCCGCATCATCGAGATGATGTGGGAGCTGGTATACGCGGACGGTCAGGTCAGTGAGTTCGAGGATAACGTCGTCTGGCGCGCGGCTGATCTGCTCGGTATTTCATCGCGCGACCGGATCGATCTCAAGCGCAAGGTGGCGGAGCAGCAGTCGCCGTCTTCCGCGGGCGCGCCGAAGGCCGAAGACGCAGCAATGTGACAAGTGGCCGGCGCGGCCACGTCGTTACAGATGACGAAACTGTAATGTGCGGCGCGACCGGCTGCACTAACGCACGATAAGCGGAAAAGATGGAGACTTCAGCGAATGGGGCACACGTGCCTGCATGGCGCCATGTTTGGGGGATGGCTTGCGCCACACCAAGCGGCTATGCTCTCGTTCCCTTGCTGGCGGCATAACCATCAATTGATTTCAAGAGCATTCAATCGTGAACGAGCGTGTGACGCTGATTACCGGTGCATCGGCGGGCATAGGCACCGAGCTGGCGCGCGTTTTTGCATCGAAGGGTCATCGCGTGGCGCTGGTGGCGCGGCGCGCCGATCGCCTGGAAGCGCTGGCGGCTGAAATCAAGGCGGCGGGCGGCGCTGCGCCGATCGTCATTCCCTGCGACCTTGCGCAACCCGACTGCGGCGACAAGATTGCCGAGGCCCTGGCCGCCTCCGGCGTAGAGGTCGAATATATCGTCAACAACGCCGGATTCGGCGTGTTCGGCCGGGCGATTCAGCGCGACCGGTCCAACCAGCTCGAGATCATCGCCGTCAATATCCGCGCGCTGACCGACCTGTCGCTGCGGTTTTCCGATCACCTGATCCGCCATCGCGGCGGCCTTCTCAATGTCGGCTCGATCGCCGGCTTTCTGCCTGGGCCGGGAATGGCGGTCTATTACGCGTCCAAGGCCTATGTGCTGTCGTTCACCGAAGCCATGCGCGCCGAACTGGCGCCGCACGGCGTGCGCGTGACGGTGTTGTGTCCCGGCCCCGTGCCTTCGGAATTTCAAGCGCGGGCCGGATTGAGGCCCGGTTTTGATTCGGCGATCCTCAACGTGTCGCCGGCTGACGTCGCACGCCAAGCCTATAGCGGACTAATGGCGAATAAACGGGCAGTGTTGCCTGGTCTGGGCATCAAGTTCGTGCCGTTCCTGCTCCGGCTGTTTCCGCGCTCCTTTATCCTCGGAGCGGTCGGCCGCCTTCAGCTCCGCCAGCCCTGAGAAAACCACGGGTTTTTGCGGGCAAAACCGCGTGCGTGCCGAGCACCCGCGGCGGAGACCGCATCTGGCCCACGGTTTGCTTCCATTTTTTGATGTGTGCGTGAACTCACGCGAAATTAAGACTCACTTAGGTATGGTTTCAGCTTGAGGTGCCAGAGCAACGTCGATGTCGTTCCGGTCGAACAGTAGTCACGAAAACGTGCTGCCCTTTCCGGGCCGACGCACGTTGGGTGCGACTGACCCGGCGCTCCTCAAGCCCGTTCTGATCGTTCTCCATCAGGAGACGTCGACGCCGGGACGGGTCGGCAATGCACTGCGGGCGCTCGGCTACCGCCTCGACATAAGGCGTCCGCGGTTCGGCGATCTCCTGCCGGAAACGCTGGACCGGCATGCCGGCGCGGTTATCTTCGGTGGCCCGATGAGCGCCAACGATTCCGACGAATATGTCCGCCGCGAGATCGACTGGATCCAAGTTCCCCTGCGTGAGCAGCGACCTTTTCTCGGCATCTGCCTCGGCGCGCAGATGCTTGCCAAACAATTGGGCGCACCGGTCGCGCCGCATCATGAAGGTCGGGTGGAAGTCGGCTACTATCCGATCCGCCCGACGACGGCCGGTCACGCGCTCTGCCCGGACTGGCCGGAGCGCGTCTACCACTGGCATGGCGAAGGATTTCAACTGCCGCATGGCGCAGAACTGCTCGCCGAAGGCGACGATTTTCCGGTGCAGGCGTTCCGGTCAGGCCATGCGTTTGGCTTCCAGTTTCATCCAGATGTCACCTACGCGATGATGCATCGCTGGACCACGCGCGGCTGCGTGCGCATGGATTCGCCGGGCGCGCATCCCCGCCATCTTCACTTTGCCGATCGCGCGGTGCATGACGCGGCCGAACGCGCATGGCTGATGAATTTCATTACCGGCTGGCTCGCGCGCACGTCGCGCTCGATCGTGCTGGAAGCAGCGGAATAGCCGCCGCGCGGAATTTCATCCGCGTTTGCGAGCATCTTTCAAAATCCTGGGATGTGATAGTGTCGCTGCCTGAAGCCTGCGGATACCAGCAGGCGCATGGGAGGCGACATGACCGGCGATGCGTTCGCGCGGCTCCTCAGCGATTTCACGCTGTCGGCGGAATCCGGCGACGGCGCGCGCTTCGCCAACCATTTCACCGAGGACGCCGTCTATCACGATTACATCTACGGCCCGCATCGAGGCCGCGCCGACATCGCGCATATGATGCAGAACCTGTTTCACCGCGACGCGGCAGATTATCGCTGGGAAATGTTCGATCCCGTATTCGATGGTCATCAAGGCTATGCGTGGTCGCTGTCGAGCTTCACGTCGACGATTCCGCAGTTCAAGGGCCGGCGCGTGCTGATCGACGGCATCAGCCGCTTTATCCTGCGTGACGGGCTGGTCGCCGAATATCGCGAATCCGTCAATGGCGGCGTCGCGATGGCGCAACTCGGCGTCGAACCGGCGCGGATGGAGAAAGTGTTCCAGCGCTGGACCGGATGGCTCAAGGAGCGCCCGGAAACGTTGGATTATCTGGCGCGGCCGAAAGGCTCGCGCGCGAAACGTCAATGACAAGAACAACAGGGAGATCGCGATGACCTATCAGCATATTCTCTACGAGGTGAGCGACAAGATCGCGACCATCACGCTCAACCGGCCCGACCGCATGAATGCGTGGACCGCGACCATGGAGCGTGACGTGCGCCGCGCGATGGAGGCGGCGGCCGGCGATGACAGCGTCCGCGTCATCGTGCTCACCGGTGCCGGTCGCGCCTTCTGCGCCGGCGCCGATATGGAGGCCTTGCAGGCCATCGATCCCAGCGAGATCAGGCGCGGCGACAACACCCCGTCGTTCGACATGAACCGCCGGGCGGACTGGCAGACGCGCTATGCTTATTATCCGGCGATCCCAAAGCCCGTGATCGGCATGCTGAACGGCGCCACCGCCGGCATCGGCCTTGTCCATGCGCTTTATTGCGACCTGCGGTTTGCCGCCGACAATACCGTCTTCACCACCTCGTTTGCGCGCCGCGGGCTGATCGCCGAGCACGGCATCAGCTGGATGTTGCCGCGCATCGTCGGGCATGCCAACGCGCTCGATTTGCTGATGTCCGCGCGGCGGGTTTCGAGCGATGAGGCGCTGCGGATCGGGCTGGTCAACCGGATCTATCCGCCGGACCAGTTGCGCGAGCAGACCTATGCTTACGCGCGCGATCTGGCCGATTTCGTCTCGCCCAGCGCGATTTCGGTGATCAAGCGGCAGCTCTACGACGTGCCGTTCCAGACGCTGGCGGAAGCCACCATCGACGCCAACCGCGAAATGCAGATCGCGCTGAAGGGAAGCGATTTCCGCGAAGGCGTGGCGAGTTTTGTGGAGAAGCGGGCGCCGAAGTTTACGGGGAAGTGAGGGGGGGGGTCGGGTCTACCGGCCCGTCTCCGCCCGTTGGGCTACGCCGGGCACCACGCTTCGCCGTTCGGGCACCGCGCGGCTGCGCCACGCGTAGCCCGAAGGGCGAAGCGTGGTGGAGCCAGGCGGGATCGAACCGCCGACCTCGTCATTGCGAACGACGCGCTCTCCCAGCTGAGCTATGGCCCCGTCGCGACCGCCTCGAGAGGACCCGAAGCGACCGACAATTGGCGCCATTTACAGTCCGGCCCAAGGTCAAGTCAAGAACGGTGCAAGAAACCTGAAACGGCCGATTTTGGCGTCATTTTGCCGGGAACTTCCCTTGTTTGCCGGGGGATGAACCGATATCTAGCTGATACCCCTTCCTCGCGAGCCCCCACCACATGCGCGCCATCCTCGACATCGTCATCATCGTCCTTGACCTCTACGTCTGGCTGCTGATCGCCTCCGCCATCCTGTCCTGGCTGATCGCCTTCAACGTCGTGAATACGCGCAACCAGTTCGTGGCGGCGGTGGCCGAGTTCCTCTACCGGATCACCGAGCCGGCGCTGGCGCCGATCCGAAGGTTCATGCCCAATCTGGGCGGCCTCGATATCTCGCCGATCATCCTGATCCTGATCATCATGTTCATCCAGCGGGTGATTGCCTACTACATCTATCCCAACGTTATCTGATGGCGGTCGCCGTTCGCTGATGGATGCGTGATGGATGCGTGATGGATCCCTGGCGCTACTCCACCGACGGCATCAGTGTCGCGCTGCGGGTGACCCCGCGCGGCGGCCGCGACGATATCGACGGCATTGAGACGCTCGCCAACGGCCGTTCCGTGGTCAAGGTGCGCGTCCGCGCCATCGCCGAAGGCGGCGAGGCCAACCGCGCGGTGACCGAATTGCTGGCGAAGGCGCTTGGTGTCCCGAAGGCGAAAGTGAAGATCCTGTCAGGCGTCACGTCGCGACTGAAACAGGTCGCCGTCGGCGGCGATCCCAAAATTCTCGGCGAAACGCTTCGGAAGGCGACCGCCGCCAGATCCGAAAAGACGAAGGATTGAGATGACGGCACGCATTATCGACGGAAAGGTCATTGCAGCGGAGCTTCGCGCCCGCGTCGCGGCAGAGGTCGCCCGGGTCAAGGGCGAGCATCAGCTCACGCCGGGCCTTGCGGTCGTGCTGGTCGGCAACGACCCCGCCAGCGAGGTCTACGTCCGCAGCAAGCATACGCAGACCCAGGCCGCCGGCATGGCCTCGTTCGAGCACAAACTGCCCGCCGACGTGGCGCAGACCGATCTGCTGGCACTGATCGCAAGGCTCAACGCCGATCCCGCCGTGCACGGCATCCTCGTGCAATTGCCGCTGCCGAAATCGATCCACACCGAAACGGTCATCAACGCGATCGATCCCGCCAAGGATGTCGACGGCTTGCATCCCAACAATGCCGGTCGCCTCGCCGGTGGCCTTGCCGCGCTGTCGCCATGCACGCCGCTCGGCTGCATCATCCTGACCAAGAGCGTGCATGCCTCGCTGGAAGGCATGAATGCCATCGTGATCGGCCGCTCCAACCTGGTCGGCCGCCCCCTGGTGCAATTGCTGCTCAACGAAAACGCCACGGTGACGATTGCGCATTCGCGCTCAAGGGATTTGCCGCAACTCTGCGCCCGCGCCGACCTGGTCTATGCCGCCGTAGGCAAGCCAGAGATGGTGCGCGCGGACTGGATCAAGCCGGGCGCCACCGTGATCGATGTCGGCATCAACCGCACGCCGTTGCCCGATGGCAAGACCCGGCTGGTCGGCGACGTCGCGTTCAAGGAAGTCGCCGAGGTTGCCGGTGCGATCACCCCGGTGCCGGGCGGCGTCGGACAGATGACGGTGGCGTGCCTGCTGGTCAACACGCTGCGCGCGGCGTGCGCGATTCACGGGCTGCCGAAGCCGGCCGTGTGAGGCGCCGCTCTCTAACCGTCATTGCGAGGAGCGTAAGCGACGAAGCAATCCATACTTTCCTTCTGTGATGGATTGCTGCGCTTCGCTCGCAATGACGGCGGCCGCTCCACCGCCTACTTCTTCTTCGCCCGTTCGATGCCTTCCAGGATCAGCCGGTGGGCGTCCTTGGCGTCGCCCCAGCGCAGCACCTTGACCCATTTGCCCTTCTCGAGATCCTTGTAGTGCTCGAAGAAGTGCTGGATCTGCTGCAGCGTGATATCTGGGAGGTCGCTGTAATTCCTGACCTTGTCGTAGCGCTGGGTCAGCTTCGAGGATGGCACCGCGATGATCTTCTCGTCGCCGCCGGCCTCGTCTTCCATCAGCAACACGCCCACGGGGCGCACGCTCATCACGGCGCCCGGCACGATCGCGCGGGTGTTGGCGACCAGCACGTCGCAGGGGTCGCCGTCGCCGGACAGCGTGTGCGGGATGAAACCGTAATTGCCGGGGTAGCGCATCGCCGTATAGAGGAAGCGGTCGACCACCAGCGTGCCGGCTTCCTTGTCCATTTCATATTTGATCGGCTCGCCGCCAACCGGCACCTCGACGATGACATTGACGTCGTGGGGCGGATTTACTCCGATCGGGATGGCGTCAATGCGCATAAGGGGCTCCGCTTGCCGTTAGGGGGCGCCTGGAAATCAGGCGCGCGTCAGGGTCCGTTTAGACCCGCAGCGGAGCAGGGAAAAGCCTGAAATAGCTTCAGTTGGTCCAGGCGAAGGCGACTTTGTCGAGCGACTTCGGCCCGAACTTCTCGGAGGAGCGCGCCACCATCCGGCCGCCGAGCGCACGGTAGAATTCCGTCGCGGGGTCGTTGTCGGACAGCGCCCAGATCACCATGCTCTTCAGCCCGCTCTGCATCAGGTCGCGCCGGGCGGCGGTGAACAGGCGGCGGCCGAAGCCGAGGCCCTGGAATTCCGGCCGCAGATAGAGCTCGTAGATCTCGCCTTCGAAATGCAGGCTGCGGGCGCGGTTGCGGCCGTAATTGGCGTAGCCCGCGACCTTGTCGCCGAACACCAGCACGCTGACGCGGCTGCCTTTGCGGATCGCGCTGTCCCACCATTGCGGGCCGCGACGGTTGATGAGTTTTTCGAGCTCGGCGCCGGGAATGATGCCCTGATAGGCGGAGCGCCAGGCTTCATCATGGGTGGACGCCACCGCGGCTGCGTCTGCAGCCTTGGCCGGTCGGACCTCGATCAGGGTTGTGCTCATGACCCGATCAAAGCAAGTCGGCGGGCCGTCTTCAAGGTCCATCGTTAATTATCGGTTAACCTGTGGATTTTCTGCATCAGTTTTATGTTGTTCTGTACCGAAAGAGGACAACGGTGCTGTCCCTAAGCGGTATTTGCCGATGAATGCGGGGCGCACTGGTTGTCAGAATTACCTGCGGAAACCTCTCCGCGAATTCTGTTCACGGAAAAATGCGCTGGATTTGATTCGCCGGCGGTATTCTGTTGGCGACTTCGCAAATGCACCCGCCCTCGGCTGTGTAGGCCCGTTCATGCATCCGCCAAACCTGTTTTTTGCGCTGGCCCTCGTGGCCGCGCTCGGTGTGAAGGTCGCATCCGCGCAGCCCGCCCTGGAGCATGACCCGGAAAAGTGGGTACCGGTTTTCCGAAAAGATCATGCTCAAATCAAAGAGATGGAGCGGGATGACGATTCGAAGGAAAGTCATCGCGCTCTAGGCGCGCAAGGTGCGGAGGGCGAGCCGCACCGGCGGCAGCAATGGCTGGTGCCTTCTCCTGATCCCGCGACCGCGGCGCATGCGGTATTGTTCAGGCCGCCTGGCGAGGGGCCGTTTCCGCTGGCCGTGATCGCGCACGCCTCCACCCAGAACGTGTTGCGACGGGCGCAGATGCCGCAGCCTGAATACCGCGCGCTCGCCGCCTGGCTGGTGGCGCGCGGCTTTGCCGTGCTGGTCCCCGAGCGTCCGGGCCATGGCGCGACGGGCGGAAAATATCTCGAAGATCAGGGTGGCTGCGACGAGGCTGATTACGCCAAGTCTGGCCGCGTCACGGCGGATGAGATCGCCGCCGCCGCCGGCCTGCTGCGCCAGCAATCCTTCATCCGCCCCGAGGCCATGGTCGTGATCGGTCATTCCGCCGGTGCCTGGGGCGCGCTGGCGCTGGCCGGCGAGGATCCGAAGAACGTTGCCACCATCATCGCATTCGCGCCCGGCCGCGGCGGGCATGCCAATGATTTTCCCAATCGGGTTTGCGCGCCGCATACGCTGATCGCCGCGGCGGGCGAGTTCGGCAAGGCCTCGCGCGTAAAAGTGACCTGGCTGGTGGCCGCCAATGACAGCTATTTCTCGCCTGCATTCTCGCGCCAACTGGTCGACGCGTTTCGTGGCGCCGGCGGCAAGGCCGATTTTCAGGTGCTGCCAGCCCATGGCAGCGAGGGACATTGGCTGGTGGAAACCGAGGGCGGGGTAAAACTCGCCGGCCCCGAACTCGATCGCGCCTTGAAGACGCGATCGGCAAATTCGGCGAAGAAGCGATGACGCTGTATTTCCTCGTCAAATATCTGCACATGCTCGGCGCGATCGTCATTCTCGGCACCGGTGCCGGCATCGCGTTCTTCATGCTGATGGCCCATCGCAGCCGGGACGCGGCCTTCATCGCGCGTACCGTCCGAAACCGTCGTGATCGCCGACATGCTGTTCACGCTGACGGCGGTGCTGCTGCAGCCGCTGAGCGGCGGCGTGCTGATGTGGCTGTCCTCTACTGCGTGGAGCGAGCGCTGGCTGACAGCCTCGCTCGGGCTCTATGCGGTCGCGGGGCTGTTCTGGGTGCCGGTGGTCTTCATGCAGATCGAAATGCGCGATCTCGCACGCAAGGCGGCCGAGCAAAACCAGGAGTTGCCGCCGCGCTATTTCGCACTTTTCCACCGCTGGTTTCTGTTCGGGATTCCCGGTTTCGGCGCCGTCATGGCTATTCTCTGGCTGATGATCGCCAAACCGCTTTAGGCAGGCATGAACGCCGACATCCGAAAAATCATCGTGCTCGGCGCCTCCGGCCTGATCGGCCGCTTCGTGACCGATGATCTGCGCGGGCGGGGATTTCCCGTGGTGGGTGTCGCCCGCAAACTGTCCGCGTCGCAGAAAGGCGGCGCGCTCGATTTCGAACTGCCCGTCATGTCGATGCAGGCGAAGACGCTGGCGCGGCTGCTGCGCGATCACCGCATCGATGTCGTCGTCAACTGCCTCGGCGTGCTGCAGGACGGCCCCGGCAGCGACACGACCGCCGTGCATTGCGATTTCGTCGCGCGCCTGTTGCAGGCGATCCGCGAAAGCGACCGCACGATCCGGCTGGTGCATATCTCGATTCCCGGCACGACCGAGACCGACCGCACTGCCTTCAGCACCACCAAGCGCGAGGCCGAACGGCTGATCGCGGAATCCGGCGTCGCGTTCACGATCCTGCGGCCGGGCTTCGTGGTGGCGCTTGCGGCCTATGGCGGCAGCGCCATGGTGCGCTCGCTGGCGGCGTATCCGTTCGATCTTCCGGCCACTGAGCGGGCCGCGCCATTCCAGCCGGTCGCCATGGAGGACATTGCCGCGACCATCGCCTGGCTTGCGGCGCGCGATCCTTCCGAGGCGAACGCCGTGACATGGGACCTGATGCAGGAGCAGCCGGTCGCGCTCGGTGACGTGATCGATCAGTTCCGCGAAGTGTTCGGCACCGGCAGATGGTGGCGCATTGGGATGCCGGCGTTCCTGCTCGATCTCGGCGCCAGGCTCGGGGATGTCGCGAACCGGCTCGGCTGGATGCCGCCGATGCGGACCACCGCGATCGCGGAGCTGCGCCGCGGCGTCAGCGGCGACCCCGCCGACTGGATCGCCGCCACCGGCATCGTGCCGAAGCGCATCGAACAGACGGCCGGCAAACGCCCGGCGACCATTCAGGACAAATGGTTTGCCCGGCTGTTTCCGATCAAGGCGCTGATGATCGCAAGCCTCGTGGTGTTCTGGGTGGTCTCGGGCTTCATTGCGCTGGTGATTTCCTATGACGCCGCGGCAGGGGTCCTGCGCAGTCACGATTTTCCGCCATGGCTCGTCGCTCCCGTCACAATTGGCACAAGCCTGATGGATATGAGCATCGGCGTGCTGATTGCGTTCCGCCGCACCGCGGCCGTTGGCCTGATCGCGGGCATCGTCGCGTCGCTCGGCTATATGATCGGCGCGGCGATCCTGACGCCGGACCTCTGGATCGAGCCGCTCGGCGCGCTGGTGAAGACCGGCCCCGCCGTCGTGCTGATGCTGGTGGCGCTGCTGACCCTGGATAATAGATGATCGAAAGCTGGCCCGACGACGACGTGATCCTCTACGACGGCGTCTGCATTTTCTGCTCGCGCTGGGTCCGCTTCGTCGCCACCCGGGATGTCGAGCGGCGCGGTTTCGCTTCACCGCGATCCAGTCGCCTTACGGCACGCGGCTGGCGCAGGCGTTCGGCATCGATCCCGATGATCCCGATACCAACGCGGTCGTGCATGGCGGCGTGGCCTGGTTCAAATCCGATGCCGCGCTGACGGTGCTGAGCGCGCTGCCCGGCTGGCGATGGACCCGCGCGTTGTTCGTCGTCCCGAAGCCGGTGCGCAACGCTGTCTACAGTCTCGTCGCGCGTAACCGGTATCGGATTTTCGGGAAGTATGAGGAGTGCTTCGTGCCGGACGCGAGCATGAGGGCGCGGGTGATGGAGTAGGATTACGGCTTCACTTGAAAGATGCTTCAAATGACAGAGGCTCAAGATGAATGAATTTGTCCAGCGGAGGCGCAATCTCGAACATTCGTGGAATCTTTGAAAAATCGTACAGTCGGCAAATCCGAAATTCCGTCGGCCTTTGCTCAGGCGTAACTCGAGCAGGATGAAATTGGCCTTGGCAGTGGCGAACGTGCTCCGAACGCCAGCCGGTCCGAGGACCACGAGCCCGCCCTATTTCTACTTTGCATGGGGTTGTTTTCGAGATTTGTGTCTGGGTGCCCTGGCGACCCGACCAGTCCGATTTATTGGCCCGCAAGCGCCGCCATCACTTCCCCAGCCGCCCGCTCTCCCGAATCCCTCGCCCCATGCGCGGTCGAGAAAAACCCCGGCGAGGTGGCTTCTCCCGCAAAGAACAGTCGTCCATCGACCGGCGCGGCGAGGACCTCGCGATCTCCCGCGTGGCCCGGCAGCGCGTGCGAATACGAACCGCGCGCAAACGGATCATGGGCCCAGCGCGATTCCGCCAGCGGCTTCAGCTTGCGGCGAAAATCGTTGCCGAGGATCGAGACGATCTCGTCGATGCTTGCTGCGGCAATCGCGCCGTCGCCGGCATCCTCCAGCGATTGCGCAAAACGGCCGCCGAAAAAGCCTTCGATGCAGGGTTGGCCGAACGGGCGGATGTGATAGGTGCCCATGGCGGTGCGCATGGTGGCGGCGCGCAGATTGCCTTCCTTCGGCAGCGCCTCCGGCTCGTCCAGCGCCAGCGTCACCTTGTCGGCGAGGCCGAGCGGCAGGCCGCGCGCGGCGTCGACTTTGGCGGGCAGGGGCGGGTGAAAGCGGATCGCTTCGTCGGCGATCAAATTGGTCGGCACAGTGACGATGACCTTGTCGGCCGTCAGCGTGCCCTGCGATGTCTCGATGCGGACGCGCTTTGCCGAATGATCGATCAGCGTCACCACGCAATTGAGCGCCAGCGGACATGTCGCGCCATAGGCGGCGATCAGCGTGCCGTAGCCGCGGCGGATGCGCCAGTTGAGGTCGGTATCCTCATAGGCGTCCATGTCGAGAATGGAGACGGAATCGAGCTCGCAGCCGTTGATGTAGGTCGAAATCGCATCGATCATCGGGTTCCAGCGGTTGCCGGGCTCGAGAAACAGGCTGGCGGCAACATCGCGGCCGCTCTGCTCGGCCTCGATCGCGGCCTTTTCGGCGCGATCGTAGAACGCATCGAGAGCGCGGATGAAGTCGTCGCGGTCGGCTTGCGGAAACGCCTTGCCATAGGCGCGCTCGCGCCAGGGCGGCAGCGACTTGTTGATTTCGAAATTCAGTTGTTCGGCGATTTTGACGAAGGAATTTTCGTCCGCCGAATGCAGCCAGCCGCAGCCGACGTCGAAGGTGACGTCAGGCGAGGCCATGATGGTGTGCGCCCGGCCGCCGACGCGGTCGCGCGCTTCCAGCACGAGGACGGAAAGCCCGGAACTCTTCAGCGCGTTGGCAGCGCCGAGGCCGGCGGCGCCGGCGCCGATGATGGCGACATCGACTGAGGAGGGGAGGGTACTCACATGTCCTTGCCTCTAGCATGTTCGTAGTCGTGCCTGAAGCCATCCCGCGCACGACTGTCGTCACCCGCGAAGGCGGGTGACCCAGTATTCCAGAGACGTCAATAGTTGAATCGAGGGGCCGAGGCGTACTGGATGCCCCGCCTTCGCGGGGCATGACAGAACTGTGAGCTTACGCCACCGCTTCCTTGGCCTTTTCCGCGCGCTTGCGGTCGTTGGCGTCCAGGAACTTCTTGCGCAGGCGGATCGACTTCGGGGTCACCTCGACCAGCTCGTCGTCCTCGATATAGGCCAGCGCCTTTTCCAGCGTCATCCGGATCGGCGGCGTCAGGCGCACCGCTTCGTCCTTGGAGGTGGTGCGGATGTTGGTGAGCTGCTTGCCCTTGAGGATGTTGATCTCGAGGTCGTTGTCGCGGGTGTGCTCGCCGACGATCATGCCCTTGTAGACCTTCCAGCCCGGCTCGATCATCATCGGGCCGCGGTCTTCCAGCTTGAACATCGCGTAAGCCACCGCTTCGCCCTGATCGTTGGAGATCAGCACGCCGTTGCGGCGGCCCTGGATGTCGCCCTTGTAGGCCGCATAGCCGTGGAACAGGCGGTTCATGATCGCGGTGCCGCGGGTGTCGGTCAGCAATTCGCCCTGATAGCCGATCAGGCCGCGGGTCGGCGCGTAGAACACCAGCCGGAGGCGGTTGCCGCCGGACGGGCGCATCTCGATCATCTCGGCCTTGCGCTCGCTCATCTTCTGCACGACGACGCCGGAATGCTCCTCGTCGACGTCGATCACGACTTCCTCGATCGGCTCCTGCCAATTGCCAGTGGCTTCGTCCTTCTTCAACACGACGCGCGGGCGCGACACCGAGAGTTCAAAGCCTTCGCGGCGCATGGTTTCGATCAGGATCGCGAGCTGCAATTCGCCGCGGCCGGACACTTCCATCGCATCCTTGTCGGACGCCTCGACCACGCGCAGCGCGACATTGCCTTCGGCCTCGCGCAGCAGGCGGTCGCGGATCATGCGCGAGGTCACCTTGTCGCCTTCGGTGCCGGCGAGCGGCGAGTTGTTGACGATGAACGACATCGAAACCGTCGGCGGATCGATCGGCTGCGCCACCAGCGGCGTTTCCACCGAGGGATCGCAGAACGTGTCGGCGACCGTGCCCTTGGTGAGGCCCGCAATCGCGACGATGTCGCCGGCATCGGCTTCATCGAGCGGCGTGCGTTCGATGCCGCGGAAGGCGAGGATCTTGGTGATGCGGCCCTGTTCGATGGTCTTGCCGTCGGCGCCGAGCACCTTCACGGCCTGGTTCGGCTTGATCGAGCCGGAAGTGATGCGGCCGGTGATGATGCGGCCGAGATAGGGGTTGGCTTCGAGAATGGTGCCGATCATCCGGAACGGGCCTTCCTCGACGCTCGGCGGCGCGACGTGGCGCACGATCAGGTCGAACAGCGGCTGCATGCCGGCATCGTGGGAGCCGTCCGGGCTATCGGCCATCCAGCCCTGCTTGGCCGACCCGTAGAGAATCGGGAAATCGAGCTGCTCCTCGCTGGCGTCGAGCGCCGCGAACAGGTCGAACACCTCGTTGATGACTTCGGTCGGGCGCGCGTCGGGACGGTCGACCTTGTTGATGACGACGATCGGCTTCAGCCCGACCTTGAGCGCCTTGGAGACCACGAATTTGGTCTGCGGCAGCGGGCCTTCGGCCGCGTCGACCAGCACCAGCGCGCCATCCACCATGTTCAGGATGCGCTCGACCTCGCCGCCGAAATCGGCGTGGCCGGGGGTGTCGACGATGTTGATGCGGGTGTCCTTCCACTGCACCGAGGCGGCCTTGGCCAGAATGGTGATGCCGCGTTCGCGCTCCAGGTCGTTGGAGTCCATCGCGCGCTCGGTCACCTTCTGGTTCTCGCGATAGGTGCCGGATTGCTGCAGCAGGCGGTCGACGAGGGTGGTCTTGCCGTGGTCGACGTGGGCGATGATGGCGACGTTACGAAGGTTCATGGCTCTTCTTCTGGTCGTGCATGGTGGATGCGCGATCTCACCGGAAAACCGGGACCCACTTTTCCGGATCGCGCTTCTAAAACCTGGAATACTGGCGCGTGATGACGCTTGTTCGAATCGTCATCCCGCTCCATCTTTTGTTTGAGCATGAATTTTTCGGAAAACCGGTAGCCACTTTTCCGGATCATGCTCCGGGGGCCCAATGGGCCCCAAAAAGGAAGCCCGGCCAAAAGGACCGGGCACACCTTACGCGTTGCGGCGCAATATATTCAGAAAACGCCAAAAAACAATGGTTTGTTTGGCATTTGGTTAGCTGATTTTGGGCGTGTCGCCGGCCCTAGTTGCCCGTTTCGGGGTCGGGATAGACCCCCCGCAAAACCTCGTCAAAATGGCCCTTCACGGCCTCGTTGCAGCCGCAGGAGCGGTTTCGCAGCATATCCGGGTTGCGGACCAGGATCGAGCCGCGCCGGGTCTCCAGCGTCCCCTCCGCCTTGAAGATCTGGATGACCCGGCTGGTGTAGGAGCGGCCGACGCCGAGCAAGGTCGCCAGTTGCTCATGGGTCAGCGGCACGATGTCCTCGCCGTCGGTGCGTTCCATCGCCGAAATGATCCATTTCGCCGTGCGCTGCTCGATCGAATGGATCGCGTTGCAGGCGGTGGACTGGAAGATTTGCGCCAGCATGCAATCCGCGTAGCGCGAGAAGACGTTGTTCAGCGTGCGGGATTTCGACTTGGCCGCATCGAGCTTTCCGACCGAAAGCCGCACGAACGGCCCTGCGAACTTGACCGTGATGCGGGTATAGGCCGGCAGATGGCCTTGGCTGACGATGCCGCCGACCGCGCCCTCCCGGCCGATCAGGATGGTTTCGACATCGCGGCCATCCTCGCTGGCGACCAGGTACGACACCAGGCTGGGGCCGCAGGGAAAATGCACCGTCTCGACGTTGTCGCCGGGGCTGTAGAGCAAATCGTTCGGATCGGCGTCGGCCGCGACGAGGTGCGGTTCGATCAACGCGAAATCGGCGTCGTTCAAACGGCGCAGCAGATTGTTGAACGGCCGCCCGCCGGACCGTGTCTTCCTGTCGCGAAATCATTGAAGGTTCCTGCACCCCGCCGAAGCACAATAATCGATCCAATCCCGTTTATGTGTGCACTAGTGGACAGACGATAGAACTCACATGTGGTGGTTTCAGTTCCGGAACCGGCGCTGCTTTCTCTGGGTGACGGCTGGATTGCGCCTCCGGGGCTTCGGCCCGGGCTTCTGATCAAATGCTGAACCTTGAACTGGCGAGAGACATGGAACCCGCCTCCTACGACGGCATGCCCAACGATGTGTTGATCGTTGAAGACGATCCAATCATTGCGCTCGATTTCGAAGACACGATTCTGGGGTTTGGCGTGAAGTTGGTGCGGACTGCCGCGAACGTGGCCAAAGCGCTCGATATGATCGCCGACCGGCCGCCGGAATTCGCGCTGCTCGATGTCAGCCTCATTCGCGAGAAGAGCTTTGCCGTCGCCGAACGGCTTGAGGCGCTGAAGATTCCTTTTGCTTTCGTCACCGGTTATGGCGCGGACGCCAGGCTGCCGGCGCCGCTCGCGTGCAAGCCTCGGTTGCCCAAGCCCTATTCGACCGACGCGCTTCAGGCGCTGCTGAAGAGCCGCGGCGGGGGGCCCTGAGCGGTTGCGGCCTTCGCGGCAGCTGCACGGGCTCACCTACACGGCTTCAACTATACGGGTTTGGGATCGAGCGTCGTCGACCACAGCGCCACGTCGGCGCGGTCGCGCAAGGTTACCGTCATCTGCCCGCTGGCGCCGTCGATCCTGACGTGGCCGAAGAACTGCATCCCGGCCGATGGCGGCAGGTTTTGATTGCCGGGTCCCGGCGCCTTGATGAACTTCACTTCGGGTCCGAAGGTGTTGTCGAGGTCGTTCGGTCCGAACGTGCCGGCGTGCAGCGGCCCGGCAACGAACTCCCAGAACGGGTCGAACTCCCCAAACTGCGCCTTGTCGGGATTGTAGTAGTGCGCGGCCGCGTAGTGCACGTCCGCCGTCAGCCACACCGTGTTGACGACGCCCGATGTCTTGATGAAGCGCAGCAGTTCGGCGATCTCCAGTTCGCGGCCGCGGGGCGGCCCGTCGCCCTGCGCGAACGCCTCCGAGCCCTTCTTGTTGGGCCCATCGTCATAGACGATGAGGCCGAGCGGCATGTCGGATGCGATCACTTTCCAGGTGGCGCGCGAATTCAACAGCGCCCGTTTCAGCCAGGCCATCTGCTCCGGACCGAGGAAGAAACTTTCGGGTCCGTAAGTGTCCTGCTGGTTCGGACCATTGGGACCGCGATAGCTGCGCTCGTCCAGCATGAATATTTCGAGATGCGGACCGTAGTTCAGCGTGCGGTAGACCCGTCCCGGCTCCGTGATGCTTTCGCGCATCGGATACATTTCGTGGAACGCACGCGCCGCGCGGGCCGCGAGCAGGGCGATGCTGCGTTCCTTGTAGGCCGCGGGCAATTCCTTCGACAGCGACCAGTTGTTGGTGACTTCGTGGTCGTCCCATTGCACGAAGACCGGCACCTCGGCGTTGAACGCGCGCAGATGCTCGTCCATGAAATTGTACCTGTGCGCGGCGCGGAATTCGTCGAGCGTTTCGGCGACCTTTGCCTTCTCCGGTATAGTCACATTCTTCCAGACCTTGCCGTCGGGAAGCGTCACTTCGCTCTTGATCGGTCCGTCGGCATAGACGGTGTCGCCGGAGTGCAGCAGGAAATCCGGGCGATGCTTGCGCATGGTGGCGAAGGTGAACATGCCGCCATCGTCCGGGTTGATGCCCCAGCCCTGTCCGGCAACGTCGCCGCCCCAGACGAAACTGACGTCGCGGCGATCGGCTGGCGCGGTGCGGAACCGCCCGACCACCGGCTCGCTTTCGATGCCGATATGCGCGAGGTCGCGAAACCGGACGCGATAGAATATCTCCTGCCCGGCAGGCAGGTTCTCCAGCAGCATTTTCGCGGTGAAGTCGCTTTCGGGCAGCGCCGCGATCGGCGGCAGCGTCCGTGCATTGGCAAAGGACTCCGTCGTGGCGGCCTCGACCAGCATTTGCGAGGGGCGGTCGGCGCGCGCCCATACCACGCCGCCGTCAGTACCGACGTCGCCGGATTGCACGCCGGATGTCACGATCGGCCGGTCGGCGGCACGGCTGAGATAAGGGGTGGCAAGAGCGCTGATGGCACCGGCACCCGCAGTGGCGAGAAAGCGCCGCCGGGAAAGTCGGCGAGAAATCCTGAACGTCATGCGAACTCCCTTCGGTCCGGTGCGAGCATGCAATGCCGGCACCGCCAGACCTAGAAAGAATTGATGACGGTTCGATTACCGGATGTGCCGTTCAGGCATTGCCGGCGGCACGGAATTGCGCGCTTGCCCGTTGCAGGTTTTGCGGCATGCTCATCAACAGCGCCTTGCGGTCGGCCACCGCGTTGTGGAACTGCTCGATCGCGATGTTGAACGCGGTCAACGTGCCTTCCTCGATCGCGCCGTGCTCGAAGTATTGCAGCGTGTCGCGCAGAATGGCGTCCGCTTCCGACTGCATCTGGTCGAGTTCCTCCATCGAGTCGCATTGGCGGGCGGCGGTCAGCATGTCGAGAAGCCGGTCGCGCTGCGACGTGTTGATGCCACGCTCATCCTTCTTGAGATATCCGGCGAACCAGGCGCCGGCGGAACCCATCGCCGACAGCGCCATCAACGCCCACCAGATGTAATCGCTGTAGCGGTCGAGGAAGGTCTTTTCCTCGCCATCGACAAAGGCGGCGGCGCCGGGATGAACGGGGATCGTGGCGTCCTTGTCGGTGTCGGGCGTCTCGATCTTGGCGGCCAGCGGAAATTCGTTCTTCAGCGTCTGGCGGATCGCAAACAGCTGCCGGGTAAAGATGGCGATGGTCGATTCCGCAATACCCCGGCGCGCCACGATGTGGTGCGAGAAGCTGATCGTCTTGATCTCTTCCTCGGGCCGGCTCGGCGCACTGCCAAACGTACCGGCCGGGATGTCGGAAGCCTCGTAGGCGGGATGGTTCTGCGCAATCGCCTCGGCCGAATTGATCGCGAGGAATTTCGGCGTGCCGCCGTCGCGCGCGGAGGCGGCGATCGCGTCCGCCGTGATCTTGCTGTTGACCGGGCCGGCGGCGAGATAGACGTCCGCCTTCTGGTTACGAATAGCCTCGGCGGCCTCGTTGGCGGGGAACTGGATGATCTCGACCTTTGCCGGATCGACGCCGTATTGCCGCAGGATTACCTTGAGCAGATTGACGTTGGCCTGGGTGCGGCCGACGACGCCGATGCGGCGCCCGGCGAGCTGGCCGATTTTCGTGATGGCGGGCGCGGCCTTCTTCTTGCCCTTGGTCTTGCCTGCAGGCGGCACCCACAGCACCGTGACGTTCTTGCGCAGCGTCGCCACGGCCTGCGCATTCTTCGGCACATCGAGGTCGCCCCTGATGATGGCGAGGTCGGCCTTGCCTTCGCCGAGCAGGTTGGCGCTCGCCAGCGCGCCATCGGTCTGCACCGGGCGCAACCGGACCAGGCTGTTTCGCTGATTGTTGAAGGCCTGCGTCAGGTTCTGAACGACCTTGAGGTCGTCGCTGTTGGCCGGGCCGACGGCGATCCGCAGGGTCACCGGCCGCATGGCAAAGTAATAGCCGGCCGCAAGCGCGCCGACGATGGCCAGCACCCCGGCCAGCGTGACGAAAGCAAGCCGTCGTTTCGCTGAGCGCGGCGAGGGTGGGGCCGGCTTTTCCGAAAGGAGGGGGCCGTCGCTCATCAATCCCTGGATGATCGTTCGAGGTGCAATTTCGTATCGCCGGCACACTTAGACGCGTAGTCTAGCAAATTTCCCCGCTTAACCATTGTTACATCTCCGTCATGGTTACCGGCGCCCCGGACCGGCATTGGGCACCCGTTGCGGCCCATTTTTGAGCGAGGGATCCCCGATGCGGCCTTCGGTGTTAGGGTAGAGACAACTAGAAACGGGAGGCGATCATGGCGGAACGGCTGTCGGCGGAGGCGCGGAAATCGGCGCTGGCGGAACTTCCCGGCTGGTCCGAGACGCCCGGGCGCGAGGCGATCGGGCGGACCTTCACCTTCAAAGACTTCAATGAAGCCTTCGGATTCATGTCCCGCGCCGCCCTGGTGGCGGAAAAGAACGACCATCATCCGGAATGGAAGAACGTCTACAAGACGGTGGAAGTGGTGCTGGCGACCCACGACGCCGGTGGCGTCACCCGGCTCGACATCGATCTGGCCAAGGCGATGAATGCGATCGCGCGGCAATTGGGCGTCACCTGAGTTCACGCGGCCCACGATCTTGCGGGGCGGGGCGGACATCCCCAATTCTTGAACCATACGATCGGCCGCGGCGATCTGCCGCGCCGGATTCCGAGGAGCGCCGCGATGGCATCGTCAGATCACACCGTGGGTTTCGATCCGGCCGACCGGCTGGCGCAGGACCGTGAAAGCGTGCGCCGGCGCTTCTGGCTCAAGTTCAAGCAGGTGGTGGCGCAGCTTCCCTTCGCCGAAGACCTGCTCGCAGCCTATTATTGTGCGTTCGACAAGCAGACGCCGCGTCACGTGCAGGCGGCGCTGCTCGGCGCCGTCGCCTATTTCATTCTGCCGTTCGATTTCGTGCCGGACATGCTGCCGGTGCTCGGCTTTACCGACGATGCTGCCGTCCTGGCCACGGCCATCCGCATGGTCGCGGGCCACATCACGCAGGAGCATCGCGATGCCGCCCGCGCGGCGCTGAAGCGCGGGATCGACACCGCTGAAGTGATGGAATAGCCGCCGCCCAAGAGCGGGATGACGTTTCTTCGAATCGTCATCCCGCTCTATCTCTTTGATTTGAGCCTGATCTTTTCGGAAAACCGGTGCCCAGCTTTTCCGGATCATGCTCTAGCGCTGCGCCGGCGGGTGAACCTGTGCCCTCGCGCTTCGCTCGGCCTCCCAGGCCTGGAACTGCTTGAACAGGGTTTCCTTGTCCGCCTCCGTCTTGACGTTTGCCGCGGTCGCCGGGCTCTGTTTCAGGAATTCATCGAACCTGGCACGCGATACGGCCTCGACGTTGTGGCTCTTGAGCCATTGCTCGGCAACCGGCAGGCGCTGCCAGTCGGGCAACGGTGCCGACAGCGAAACCTCTTTCCACTTCGGGTGGAACGGCGGGTTCTGGAACTTCGGAAACTTCGTGAAAAATGCGTCCACGAACAGCGCCAGCTTGCGATAGCGGTCGGTGTTGGGCGCCCAGTTGTAGGCGGCAAGCACCGCAGGCACAGCGATGGTATCGACCTTTTCCCCTTCCGGGATCAGGTTGGGATAATCCTTCGACGTCAGGGTCGCGGGCAGATAGTCGCCCTGCAGCGGCCGCGAATAGTCGACCGGAACGAGGTGGAAACGATCGTCCTTGAAGCCTGCAACCGATTTGTAGGGTTTGCCGCCGACGGCAATCACCGCGTCGATCTCGCCGGCCCTCATCTTCTCCATCGCGATGCGCTGTTCGAGATAGAGGAAATTAGGCTTGATGCCGAGCCGCTCGAACACGATCGCCGCGGTAACGAACGTGCCGCCGTTGGGAAGATCGACGCTGACCTTCTTGCCGTTGAGCTGGCTGATGTTGGTGACCGATTTCGAGGCGAGGACATACATCTCTTCATTGTAAAGCTTGGTCACGTAGGTGAACTGCTTCTTGATGTCCTTCGCGAAGCCCTTCTTCTCGAGATAGTCGAGCGTATCGGATCGCACGATGCCGAGGTCGACGCCCTGCAGGAACAGGATGTCGGCGACGCTCTGGACAGAGCCGCGCCCGACGATCGGAAGTACGCGCAACTTGTTTCCGTCGTCGAGCACGGAAGCGAGATCGGCACCGAATTGCACATAGGTGCCGCCGATCGTCCCCGAGATCAGTGTGACTGTGTTGGCGTTCAGCGCCTGCTTGGTGGCGACCGAACCGAACTGAAAAATGGCCTTCAGGCTTTCGCTGACCCTGGCCGGATCGTACTCCGTCTCCGCGGCCCGGGCCGTTGTGTTGCTGCATGCCATCGTCATGGCAAGCAATGCCATTCCGAACAAATGTCGCATAAATACCTCTCGCGCTGGTCTTGAGTAATTCTCTGGTTCAGGAATTCCTAGTTCAGCAGCTGACCGAGCCGCCGCTTCGCGTCTGCCGAACCAAGCTGGGCGGCCTTCTGATACCAAACCCGTGCCGCCGCCTCATCGGGTGTGACGCTCCGCAAATCCTGGCTGCCCAGCACCAGCGGATCATACGTTCCCGCCAGCATCAGCGCGGCTTCTGCCTCCTGCGCGTCCGCGGCTCGTTCGAGCAGCAGCCGGGCGGAAGTGATGTCGCCGATCGCAAGCAGGCCCTTCGCGCGCTTCAGCAGCGCCGTAAGCTCGTCCGGATCGATGCGTCGTACCGGAGCTGCCGTCGCCGGAACGGACTCACGAGCGGCCGGAGCGACCGCGACGACCGGGGCCGTCGGTGTAACCGCAGCGATGACCTCGCGGGAGGCTTCTCGCGCCGCCGGCTCGGGTACGGGGCCCTTGCCCTTGAGCGCGCTCTGATAGGCGGCGGCGATTTCGTCGCGCGACGGCAATGCCGATGCCAGCGCATTGGGCGGCGCGCGGCGCGCGGCCGCAACTTCCGCGCCGGTCGGTTCGGCGGCGAGCGGCGGCGCGGCAATACGCTGCGGCTGCTCAGGCTCCGGCACCGCCGCGGTGAGCTGAGCAGGCGGTGGGCTGCTGCCGCCACCGCCGCCGAGCGAGGCGTTGAAGATGACGGCGCGCGTCGAGTTGATGGAAAACAGCGCGAGAACGGCCGCGATCGCCGACACCACCACGACGCCGGTTACGATGCGCCCCGCGCTGGCTTTCTTCAGCCCGCCGCTGCCGAACCGTCGGTCGCCGCCCGCGAAAGCATATTCGGAAAGCTGCTGATGAGACTCTTCCTCGTAGTTGGAGAGGAACAGCGGTACCGGCTCGTGTGGCGGCAATTCCTCCGGCACCACATCCGTCCGCTCAAAGGACAGCGCAAAGGGCTGCTCGTATTGAGGCTGCTCGTATTGCGGCTGTTGCTCGTATTGGGGCTGCTGTTCGTATCGGGGTTGCTGTTCGTATCGCAGCTGCTCGTACCGATCGGCTTCATACAAGCGAGGATCGCTGATGGCTTCGTCGAACCTGTCGAACGGATCTCTCGGCTGTGTTGGCAGCCTGCTATTCTCCGCCATGGTGATGCTCCCCACTATACTGAACGCAACGACGGGCTTCCCCTGCACCTACTTCTTGCTTTTGTTGACGTACAGGAGGCCCTTAACTGATGGTTAAAATCGCACACGGAATGGGCTCAAAAAACGGCGGCGGGCGGTGCGAATGGGGAGATATCTTGGTATGATTGCGGCGTAGGAGTGGCATAATGGGCTTTGAAGGCACCCATTGTTACCGAAAAACCATATCGGTGACATGAGTTTATCCCGGTTGGATAACAAATGCGTGTGCCAGTTCCGCGCATCACGCAGGCCGTTTGCGCTTCTTCAAGAGGACGGGATCCGGTGCCTCCCCCTCAGGGATGCAGGATCACCTTGCCCATCGCCTTGCGGCCGGCCAGCACCTTCAGCGCTTCGGCGGTTTGCGCCAGCGGAAAGGTGCGATCGACATGCGAGGAGATCTTGCCTTCCGCGGTCCACTTCACGAGCTTCTCCAGGTTGGCGCGGTTCTTCTCCGGGTTGACCCTGGTCCAGGCACCCCAGAACACGCCGCGGATATCGCAGCCCTTGAGCAGCGCGAGGTTGAGCGGCATCTTCGGAATGTCGCCCGCGGCGAAGCCGATCACCAGGAAGCGGCCTTCCCAGGCAATCGAGCGCAGTGCGGCTTCGGCGTAAGTGCCGCCGACCGGATCGAAGATGATGTCGACGCCCTTGCCTCCGGTGAGCCGGCGCAAGCCCTCTTTCAGGTCTTCCTTGCTGTAGTTCAGCGTCAGCTCGGCGCCATGCGCCTTGGCAAATTCGAGCTTCTCGTCCGACGATGCGCAGGCGATCACCTTCAGGCCCATCAGTCTGCCGAGTTCGCAGGCCGCAAGGCCGGTGCCGCCGGCGGCGCCCAGCACCGCAAGCGTCTCACCGGGCTTCGGACTGGCGCGGTCTTCCAGCGCGTGCAGCGCCGTGCCGTAAATGATGATGATGCCGGCGGCGCGATCGAAATCCAGATTGTCCGGAATTTTCACAATAGAGCTTGCGGGCAGCGCGATCTTTTCGCGCGCGCCGTTATGGCCGCAGGACGCCACCACGCGGTCGCCGACCTTCAGGTCGGTGACCCCTGCGCCTATGCTTTCGATCACGCCGGCAACTTCGGCCGCCGGCGAAAACGGGAACGGCGGCTTGATCTGGTACTTGCCCTGGATCATCAGGATGTCGAAGAAATTCAGCGCAGCCGCCTTGATCGCAATCACGGCCTGCCCCGGTTCGGCCACCGGATCGGGGACGTCGGCCAGCACGAGGTCGTCGGGTTGGCAATATTGCGAGCAGAGAATGGCTTTCATGGGCACACCTGATTTCGGACCGGCAAGAAGACTGGCAACTTCATGCCGGATTTGAAGCCGGGCTACAATCCGATTCGGATGCATGGCTTCATGGTGGTTCGAGGGGATTCAAACGATGTTTGAAAAGGGCTTGCTGGCGGGAAAGCGGATATTGGTCACCGGTGGCGGTTCGGGTCTCGGGGCCGCGATGGGGCATCGCTTCGTCGAGCTCGGTGCCGAGCTGATCATTTGCGGCCGCCGGCTCGAATTGCTGGAGGTGACGGCCGCGCGGATGCGTAGCGAACTCGGCGGCAAGGTGGGCGTGATCGGCTGCGATATCCGCGATGGCGCTGCGGTCGATGTCATGATGGAACAGATATGGCGCGAGGCGCCGATCGATGTGCTGGTCAACAATGCCGCCGCCACTTTCATCGCGCAGACCGAACACCTGTCGTCGCGGGCGGCGGACGCGATCCTGGCGCCGACGCTGCACGGCACGATGTACTGCACGCTCGCCGCGGGCAGGCGCTGGATCGACGGCAAGCACAAAGGCGTCGTGCTGAGCATCCTCTCGACCTCGACGATCACCGGCCGCGCCTTCACGGTGCCGTCGGCGATGGCGAAATCCGCCGTGCTCGCGATGACCCGAAGCCTTGCGGTGGAGTGGGGACCCAAGGGTGTGCGCACGGTCGCGATCGCGCCCGGCGCGTTTCCGACGCCCGGCGCTTCGGGTCAGCTCCGCCCCGAGGGCCGTGACGAAAGCTGGGCGCAACGCAATCCGCTCGGGCGCGCCGGCGAGCATGGCGAACTTGCCGATCTGGCGAGCTTTCTGATTTCCGACCAGGCCGGCTATATCAATGGCGAGATGGTCGTGCAGGATGGCGGCGCGCATTTGCGCAGTTCCGGCGCCGAGGATCTGCTGCAATGGACCGATGCGCAGTGGCAGAAACAGCGCGAGCGCCGGCCGAAAGGCTGAAACCGAAACCCGCGCCTTGATTCCTCAAAGGGACCTGTTACGAAGACGCGGCTGCGACGGTGAGCAACACCGTAACTGCCTTCCCAAAAAAGCATTTCCCGGCTATCCATCCCCGGCGGCGCGATGCGCCCTCGGGCCATCTTCCAGTCACAATGATGAGGGAACCAGTTGTCCGTGTTGCGAATACTGACATTTCTGGTTGCGATTGCGGCGTTGTTCGAGGCGACATCCCTCGCACAAGCACAGGGCACTGCTTCGAAGGGCGCCAAGGAAGCGGCCAAGCCTGCACCGGCACCCGCAGCAAAACCTTCGACAGCCAAGCCCGCGAAGCCGGAACCGGCGGCGACCGCCGCAGCGGGCGGTGCGGAACCCGCCTTGATCGGTCAGTACGGTAGCTGGGGCGCCTACATGGCGATGCCGAACGGCAGGAAGGTTTGCTTTGCGTTGGCGAAGCCGGCGTCATCCAAAACCAACCCGCCGAATTGTCCGCGCGATCCCGCCTATGCTTTCGTCTCGACGCGGCCGGCGGAGAAAGTCGTCAACGAAGTTTCGATCATGATCGGATACGCCTTGAAGCCGGGTTCGGAATCCTCGCTCGAGGTCGGCGGCTCGGCTTACGCGATGTATACCCAGGGCGACGGGCTCTGGATCAAGAATGCCGCGGAGGAAGAGCAGATGGTCAGCGCCATGCGCAAATCCGCCGAAGCCACCGTCAAGGGCATCTCCGCCAAGGGCACCGAGACCACGGACGTCTTCTCGCTGAAGGGGCTGTCCCAGGCGCTCGACCGGCTGGCGCAGGACTGCAAGCGTTAAGCGGCTTAAGCCCAAATTGACGTTGTTTAGGGGGCCCGGAAAGCCTATTTGAGGGCTCAGACGCTTGTGGTGGGCACGCTGCGCTTTGCCCACCCTACGCACCCGCTCCAACCATCTCGTGTGAATTGATGTCGCTTTCATCTGCCGTGGCGCCGCTGGAGAAGGTTCCGCTCGAAACCTATGTGCCGCCGGCAAAGCCGTCGCTGATCGGCCTGTCGCGTGCCGAGATCGCCGACCGGCTGGGCGAGATCGGCGTTGCGCCCGCGCAGCGCAAGATGCGCACGCAGCAGCTTTGGCACTGGATGTATGTCCGCGGCGCCAGGGCATTCGACGAGATGACCAGCATTTCGAAGGAAATGCGTGCGCAGCTGGAGCAGCATTTTACCGTCGATCGCCCCGAAGTGGTGGCCGAGCAGGTCTCCAGCGACGGCACCCGCAAATGGCTGTTGCGCCTGCCGAGCGGTGACGCGTTCCAGAAGGCGCATGAAGTCGAGTGCGTCTACATTCCCGAAACCGATCGCGGCACGCTCTGCGTTTCCTCGCAGGTCGGCTGCACGCTGAACTGCTCGTTCTGCCACACCGGCACGCAGCGGCTGGTGCGCAATCTCACCGCCGGTGAAATCGTCGGCCAGATCATGGTGGCGCGCGACCGCCTCAACGACTGGGCCGATCGCGAGACGCCGACCGGCAGCCGGCTCGTCACCAACGTCGTCATGATGGGCATGGGCGAGCCGCTCTACAATTTCGACGCGGTACGCGATGCGCTGCTGATTGTTGCAGATAACGAAGGCATCGGCATTTCCCGCCGCCGCATCACGCTGTCGACCTCGGGCGTGGTGCCGAACATCATCCGCACCGGCGACGAGATCGGCGTCATGCTGGCGATCTCGCTGCATGCGGTGCGCGACGAGCTGCGCAACGATCTGGTGCCGCTGAACCGCAAATATCCGATTGCGGAATTGCTGCAGGCCTGCCGCGATTATCCGGGCTCGTCGAACGCGCGGCGCATCACCTTCGAATATGTCATGCTCAAGGGCATCAATGATTCCATGGATGACGCCAAGCTCCTGGTGAAGCTGCTCAAGGGCATTCCGGCGAAAATCAATCTGATTCCGTTCAACCCATGGCCGGGCACGACATATGAGTGCTCGGACTGGGAGCAGATCGAAAAATTCTCCGAATATATCTTCAACGCCGGCTATTCCTCGCCGGTCCGCACCCCGCGCGGCCGCGACATTCTCGCCGCCTGCGGCCAGTTGAAGTCGGAGACCGAAAAACTGTCCGCGCGCGAGCGCCAGGCGCTGCGCGCCATGGCGATGACGGATTGAGCGATGGTCGATCTCCGTCATTGTCTGCGACAAACGCGAAGCGTTTGCGCAAGGAAGCGAAGCGCTCCGCTCGCAATGACGGCATATGAGCCATGTCCCTGATCGGCCGCATCTTCGTCATCCTGTTCGCCTTCCTCGCCGCCTGCTTCGTGGCGGGAATGATCGTGGTTGGGGCCGTGTTGTACCCCGAACTCAGCGATCTTGGCGGTGGCGAGATCGATCAGAGCGCGATCAACGTCTTGCTCGGCTTTGGCTTCATTTTCCTGTCCGGCTTCGCGTTGCTGCCGGCGCTGATCGTGGTCTTGATCACGGAGGCGTTCTATATCCGCAGCGTGCTCGCCTATGCGGTGGGCGGCGCGATCGTCGGCGCGGCCTGCTATCTTGGCCTTATCCCGTTCGATCCGCAGACCATGCAGTTCGACGGCATCGTACGCCGCCACCTCGAAATCATGACCGGCGCGGGTATCGTGGCCGGCCTGATCTACTGGATGATCGCGGGCCGATCCGCCGGCGCCTGGCGCGAACCAAGGCCTCCCTTGCGGCCACCGCCGCCGTTGCCGTCGCAGTCCCGGCCGCAGGCGTGACGCTTCGTCTCGCTCCTTCTTCGCTCACGAGGGGAGAAGGGAAACGAGCTTCTGCCTTTTCATCCCCAACCGCCTCGGCTAAACCCCGCGCCATGAACCGGACCGGACTTGTCATCGCGTTGGGCCTGTCGCTCGTCATCGGACTGCTGTTCGGGATTTTTCCCGAGCTCGACCTGAAGCTGGCGGCATTGTTCTTCGATCCCGTGAGCGCATCGTTTCCGCTGAAGCAGAGTGGGCTTGCCGCCTTCGCGCGCGACGGCGCGATGTGGGTCGCCTGGGCGCTGGCGCTGCCGGCGCTGTTTGCCATCGTGGCAAAGCTGGTGCGGCCGGACCGGCCGATGCTGGTTCCTGGACGCGCGGCGGTGTTTCTCCTGGTCACCATCCTGCTCTCCGCGGTCGTGCTGACCAATCTCACCTTCAAGAGCTACTGGGGGCGGCCGCGGCCGGTGGTGGTGACGGAGTTCAATGGCCCCTGGCAATTCGTGCCGTGGTGGGATCCGCGTGGGGAGTGCGGACGCAACTGCTCGTTCTTCTCCGGCGAGGGCGCCACCGCGTTCTGGACCTACGCGCCCGCGGCGCTGACCCCGCCGGCGTGGCGGCCTCTTGCCTATGCGGCGGCGACGGCGTTCGGGGTCGTCACCAGCGTGCTGCGAATGGCGTTCGGCGGGCATTTCTTTACCGACGTCGCCGCCGCGGGCCTCGTCAGCTTCTTCGTGATCTGGCTGGCCTATGCCTGGATTTACCGCTGGCCATCGACGCGGTTTTCCGACGCGCAGGTCGAGGTGGCATTGGCGCGCTTGGGCTGGCCCGGCTACCGGCTGCTGCAGCGCTGGCGTCGGCGCGCCCAGTAAGTTCGCGTTCATCACGCCTGGCGCCATTAAACGCGTGCCCCCCACCGCGAAATTTGTTATTCGCGCCTCCAAGCCGTAAACGGCATCGTCCATTTCGACCGATTGGAAGCTCCATGAGTACGATTTTGAAAAGCCTGCCCAAAGGGGAAAAAGTCGGCATCGCTTTCTCGGGCGGTCTCGACACCAGCGCGGCGCTGCTCTGGATGAAGCAAAAGGGCGCGCGCGTCTTCGCCTATACCGCCAATCTCGGCCAGCCCGACGAGACCGACTACGACGAGATTCCGCGCAAGGCGCTCGAGTTCGGCGGCGAAAAAGCCCGGCTGGTGGATTGCCGCACGCAACTGGTCCACGAAGGTATCGCCGCCATCCAGTCCGGCGCCTTCCATATCTCGACCGGCGGCATCGCTTACTTCAACACCACGCCGCTCGGCCGCGCCGTGACCGGCACCATGCTGGTCGCGGCCATGAAGGAGGACGGCGTCAACATCTGGGGCGATGGCTCCACCTACAAGGGCAACGACATCGAGCGGTTCTACCGCTACGGCCTGCTGACCAATCCGAGCTTGCGGATCTACAAGCCCTGGCTCGACCAGCTGTTCATCGACGAGCTGGGCGGCCGGGCGGAAATGTCTGAATTCATGACCGCCAATGGATTCGCCTACAAGATGAGCGCCGAAAAGGCCTACTCGACCGACAGCAACATTCTCGGCGCCACGCACGAGGCCAAGGATCTCGAGCATCTCGACAGCGGCATCAAGATTGTCAATCCGATCATGGGCGTGCCGTTCTGGCGCGACGATTGTGTCGTCAAGGCCGAAAAGGTCACCGTGCGTTTCGAGGAGGGCCAGCCCGTCGCGCTGAACGGCCAGACGTTCACTGATCCCGTCGCGCTGTTCCTCGAGGCCAACGCCATCGGCGGCCGGCATGGCCTTGGCATGAGCGACCAGATCGAGAACCGGATCATCGAGGCGAAGAGCCGCGGCATCTACGAGGCGCCCGGCATGGCGCTGCTGCACATTGCCTACGAACGCCTCGTCACCGGCATCCACAACGAAGACACCATCGAGCAATACCGCATCAGTGGCATGCGCCTCGGCCGGCTGCTCTACCAGGGACGGTGGTTCGATTCCCAGGCCTTGATGCTGCGCGAAACCGCCCAGCGCTGGGTGGCACGCGCCGTCACCGGCGAGGTGGCGCTCGAGCTGCGCCGCGGCAACGACTATTCGATCCTGAATACCGAGAGCCCCAATTTGACCTATCAGCCGGAGCGGCTGAGCATGGAGAAGGTGGAGGATGCCGCGTTCACGCCGGCGGACCGCATCGGCCAGTTGACGATGCGCAACCTCGACATTTCAGATACCCGCGACAAGCTGGACCTCTACGGAAAAACAGGATTGCTATCGAGCCGGGAAGGCTCCGACATCTTCAAGCTCGAGAGCGACAAGGGCTGAACCGCGCCGGTCGTGAGCCTCATGGAGACGTCGGCGCGACAAACATCAGTTTGATGCAGCTTCGAAAGATCAGGATCTGCCGTTCGAGGCGGCTCGGATCGTTCAGCGTCTTCGACATGATGATGGCGCCGTCGACGATGCAGGACAGCATGTCGGCGACATCGTCGAGATCGACCGGCTCTCTCGGCGGATACGCCGCGGCGATGGCATCGAGGATTTTGCGGAAGCGCGCGTTCCAGTCCCGTACCGATTGCGCGGTCAGTTCGCGCACTTCGCGATCGAACAGCCGCTCCTGATAGCAGATGCTGGCGATCAGGCAGCCGGGATGGCCGTTCGGCAGATCGGACATCGTCTCGGCAAGCAGCTTCAGCGAGATGAGGAAGGCCTGCAGCGGATCGTCGGACAGCTGATGGCCGCGCGCGAAGATTTCGTCGAAGAGCTGATCGTTGGTTGCGACATATCGGCGGAGCATTTCGCGGGCGAGCGCATTCTTGTCCTTGAAGTGGTAGAAGAAGCCGCTTTTGGTAAGTCCGGCCTCGGCGATCACTTCGTCGATCGAAGTCGCGCCAAATCCCTTGGCGAGCACGGCGGCTTCCGCGATCTCGAGAATTCGCTCGCGTGTCGTTTCGCCCTTACCCATCCGCTTCTCCAAAACTGCACTCACGGTACGGTTTCTCCACGGCCGGCAGCGCATACGCGCCGCATCTCAGTTGCAACCATTTGAATTCGTATCATTTTCCCGGCGCATTTTCATCCGCACCACAAGCCGACTAGGAAGCCGCGACACTATGAGGCACCAACATCGAAAGACCCAGGCCGGCGCGGAAGAGACGTACCCGCGGCGACCAAATCCGGAGATGTTGAAATGGCCAAGTACCGACACGATCTGCCTCAGCGCAGCGGCGGCATTTTCCTCACCGATGGCGGCATGGAAACGACGCTGATCTTCCACCAGGGAATTGAACTGCCGCATTTCGCGGCCTTCGTGCTGCTCGATAGCGCTGAAGGCCGGCAGCAATTGAAGCAGTACTATGCCTCGTACCTGAAGGTCGCACGCGAGCATGGTATCGGATTCGTGCTCGACAGCCCGACGTGGCGCGCCAATCCGGATTGGGGCACGAAGCTCGGTTACGATGCGGCCGCGCTCAAGGCGATCAATATCCGTTCGATCGCATTCCTGGAGGAACTGCGCGCGGGCTGGGAGCGATCAGACGCACCCTGCATCATCAGCGGCGCGATCGGCCCGCGCGGCGACGGCTACAAGACAGGCAACATGACGGCTGACGAAGCCGAGGCCTATCACGGGGCGCAGATCGCAGCCTTCGTCGAGGGCGGCGCCGACATGATCACCGCCTATACGCTCAACAGCATCAATGAAGCGGTCGGCATCGCGCGGGCGGCGAGGGCGCTGCGTATTCCGGCAGCGATCTCGTTCACCGTGGAAACCAATGGCCGCCTGGTGAAGGGAGAGACGTTGTGCGAGGCGATCGAGACCGTGGATCGCGAGACCGACAACGCGCCCGAATACTTCCTGATCAACTGCGCGCATCCAACGCATTTCGAAAATGCCCTGAAGGCGGGCGAGGCCTGGACCGCGCGCATCCACGGCATCAGGGCCAACGCTTCGACCAAGAGCCACGCAGAACTCGACGAGTCCGAAACGCTCGATGCGGGCGATCCGTCCGACCTCGGGCGGTGTTACCTGAATCTCAGGAGCGTGTTTCCGAAGATGCGTATTCTCGGCGGTTGCTGCGGCACCGATCACCGGCACGCCAAGGCGATTTGCAACGCCTGCGTCCCGCCGCGGGCGCTCAGCGCCTGATAGCGTTTTCGAGCGAAGTGGGTGCCGGTTCGCGTGAAGAAAAAACGCGTCAAAACAAGAAGCTCAATAAAAACGGCCGGAATTGCTCCCGGCCATTTTCATGTGACGACGGCTGGTGACGACGACCCGCCTCAGCGCGGCGGGGCGGTGCCGGGCGGGGGCGGCGGCAGCGAGGCCTGTCCGCCGTTGAGCAGTGGCGTGATGTTGCGGACGGTGACGCGACGGTTGATCGCGCTCGGCCCGTCGGTCTGCTCCTTCAGATACTGCTCGCCATAGCCTTGCGAGGTCAGGTTTTCCGCCGGCACGTTGAACTGCTGCGTCAGCAAGGTTGCCGCAGATTCCGCGCGGCGATCCGACAGCGACAGATTGTCGACATCGTTGCCGACCGCGTCGGTGTGGCCCTCGATCAGGAACACCGCGCGCGGATTTTCCTGGATCGCCCGGTTGAGACCGTCGGCAATCGCCTGCAGCTTCGCCGCCTGATCGGGCGGAATTTCCCACGATCCGGTTTGGAAGTTGATGGTGTTGACGTCGATGCTCGGCATGCGCTGGCGCACGGTCGGGCTGTAGCGGATTTCATCCAGCGTGTAACGCCGGTCGATCCGCTCGACCGGCGGCGCCATCATGGTCTCGTAGAGCACTTCCGGCGACGCCTCCTCGGCGTCGACGATGTAGCGGTTGTAAGGAATGCGGATCGTCGGCGGCGGCAGAGCGACATAGAAGCCGCCGACCGCGCGCGGATCGCGGTAGCTGTTGTCGATGATGATGATCTCGCGGCCGCGCTGGTCGCGGCGGATACGGCGCAGCAACCGGCCGTCGCGGCCGACCACGGTGATCACCTGCGTGCCGTCAGGCCTGATCACGACGGTGCGGGTCTCGCCACCGACGGTCTGGGTCTGGATGTCACGCGCGCCGTAGCGGAAGCGGTCCACTTCGCTGTGACGGATATATTGCTGTCCGCCGGGATCGCGAATGATGATCCTGCCGGGCTCGGTGATGATGGTGCGGCCGCCCTGCTGGGTTTCGCGACGTTGGCCGCGGAAGTCGTCCAGCCGTTGTGGGCCTGCAGGCGCAGCGCCCGGAGCGATTGCCTTCAGCCCCGCTGCCGGCGGCGGGGCCGCGGGCAGCGGTGCGGTGACCTGAGGTGCCTGACGGAACGCCGGCGCGACGGTTGGCGGCGCGTTTTGTGTGCGGCCAGCCGGCGGCGTGGCGTTCGGCGTGCCCGGCACGGCGGTCGGTGCCGTGGGCGCAGCCACGGGCGGCGTTGCGCCCGGAGCGGCGGGAGCACCAGCGCTTGGCGCAGCAGGCGGCGGTCCGCCGGGTCGGCCCGGCGGCGTGGTCGGTGTGGTGGTCGGGGTGCCCGCAGTCGGAGGCGTCGTCGGCCCGCCGGGACGCGGCGGTGCCGTCGTTGCGCCTCCGCCATGTGGCGGCGGGGCGGCCGTGGGGGGCGCCGTCGGCGCCGGAGGGGTGGCAGGTGCCGGCGCCTGCCTGGCGCCAGCCGGCGGTGGCGGCACGGGAGATGGCGTCGCCTTCTGGGATGAGGGCGGCGGCGGTGGCGGAGTCGTTGGTGCGGCCGGTTGCTTCGGCGCGGCTGCCGGCGGAGGCGGCGGCGGTGGCGTCGGGCGCGAAGGTGCAGCCGCCGGGGGCGGCGGCGGGGTTGCCGGAGCCTTCGGCGCGGCAGCCGGCGGCGGCGAAGGAGGCGTCGGCCGCGCAGGCGCAGCTGCAGGAGGGGGCGGAGCTGGTGTGGGGCGCGGGGGCGCTGCCGCTGGAGGCGGCGGGGGTGGCGTTGGACGCGGTGGCGGAGCCGCAGCCGGCGGCGGGGCAGCCGGACGCGGAGGCGCTGCGGCCGGGGGTGGCGGCGCAGCCGGAGCTTTCGGTGCGGCAGCCGGCGGCGGCGCACCCTTGGGCGCCTCCTTCCTGGCGCCCGGGGGCCCTTCTTCCCTGGCTTGCGCCACGACGAGCGGCGCGGTCTGCGCATGCGATGCGGAGGTCGCGAGCTGTGTCGCCGTCAAGGCAGTCGTGGCGAGCAGCAGGATGCGAAGGTTTGTCATGATGTCCTTGGTTCCCGGAATAGGTCTGACAGCAACGGAACGGCCTTCATTGGCATGTCAGTTGGTCGATTGAACGGCTAATCATTAGGCCGGATTGTGGCGGCCTACAAATGGTCGGATGGTTTTTATTTCATCGGCGCAATGGGTTGCATGCATCGATATTCATTGCGCGTTCAGGCGGAGCGTTCATGCGGTCCTCGGATCGATGGCGGGATTGGGAGTGCTGGGGCCGTTCGGCCCGCGTGTCGGGAACTCGTCCGGCGTCTTGCCCGGCAATTCCTGCGGCTGTGGTGGTTGATCGGGCTCACGGAGTGGTGGTGGCACCTCCGGGCGGGGATTACCCGGAGGATTCTCCGGCGGCGGTTCGGTGGGTTGTCCCGGTGTCGCCGGCGGTATCTCCGGCGGTTCGATCGGCATCGCATCTCCTGAAGGTTGTTCAACTCCGGGTGCGACAACGGCGACGACGGCGCGAGGTTCCCGCGCGACAGAAAAATGGAACCGGCCGGACGGCTAAGCTGGAGCGTGGCAGACGGCTTCGATGTTGTGGCCGTCGGGATCGAGCACGAAAGCGCCGTAATAGTTCGGGTGGTAGTGCGCGCGAATTCCCGGTGCGCCGTTGTCGCGCCCGCCGGCCGCCATGGCTGCCCGGTAGAAGGCGTCCACCGTGGCGCGATCCTTGGCCAGGATCGCGACATGCGACGGCTTGTTCAATCCGCCTTCGCCGCCGATCCAGAAATCGGGCTTTCCATTGGCGCCGAAACCCGCGGCAGGATCGTGGCCGTGCTGCTCCTGCGTGACTTCCATCACGAGCGTGTAGCCGAGCGGCGCGAGGGCTGTCAGATAGAAAGTCCTGGAGCGTTCATAATCCGAAACCGGAAATCCGATGTGGTCGATCATCAAGCTCTCCTGCGGTTTGAGAAATGATTTGCGCCCGGGAATTCAGCTTCGCGTCAGCAATGTGTTGCTGCGGGTCTTGCCGGTCTCGGCATAACCTCGCGCGCGCATGTCGGCGATGCAGTCTGCCAGCCATTCGTCCCTCGACAGATGCTCGATCACGATCGCGCGGGGCCATAATGCCTGCGGTGCGTCAGCGAAGAAGCCGGTCAACACGCGGTCCTCAAAACCCTCGACATCGATCTTGAGCGCGTCGACACGGGAGACGCCGGCTTCTTCGAGGATGCGCTGCAGTCGCAGCGACGGCACCTTGATCGCCTTGCTGGACGCCTCGCCCGACACGATGTGGCTGGCGCCGAGATTGTCACCGTCGGTTTCGATCAGTAATTCGCCATCGGCGGGACCGGCGGCGGCCGCGACCAGTCGCACCTCGGCGAAGCCGGAGGCGGCGGTGTTGAAGGCGAGCCGTGCATGGGTCACCGGATGCGGTTCGATCGCGATCACCTTGCCGCCGTCGCCGACATGGCGCGCCAGCGCCAGCGCATAGGTGCCGACATTGGCACCGACATCGACGAAGACCCCGCCCGCGGGCACATGCGCGCGCAAAAAATCCAGCTCCTCGATGTTGTAGGCGGGATTGAACAGCGCGCCGCGCTCGGTGGCGCTGGCCTGATGATAGAAACGGAACGAGGCGCCCTGATATGGCACGTCGACGGGACCCGCGCGCAGCAGGTTCACCAGCCGCGACAGCCAGGGGCGGAATGCGCCGCGCTTCAGGCGCGTGCGGTGGGCCAGCCGAATGATCGCGGCCTGTGCGGCATTCGGGGCGAACGCGCCGAACGGCGCGGGCGAAGGATCGTTGTCGGGCGTCAAGCAAAAGTCCTCGGGTAGAAGCGGCGGCATGCATAACCGGTTTTAAGCGCGGCTCCAACGAGGCTTTGAGCAGGTTGATCGTGCCTGTTGGCTGTCGTACCCCGCGCAGGCGGGGTATCCAGTACGCCGAGGCCCCTCGGTCGATCATTGCCGTCTCTGGATACTGGATCGTCCGCCTTCGCGGACGATGACGGCGGAGTATAACTGAATACTACGCCGCCTTCTTCGCGGCTTTCCGCTGGCGCAGGAAGCGGCCGAGCAGGCGTTTTCCGCCCTTGCGCGGGACCAATGCGACGTCGCTGACCAGTTTGGCGCCGCCCTTGCGTCGTTCCAGCACGATCTTGCGGCTGTGAAACGCCTCCAGCTCGACGCGGTGGGCAACGCTGACGATGGTTGCCTTCGGCAGTTCCTTGATGACGATTCCCATCATCTTGTCCTGGCTCTTTTCGTCGAGCGCCGACGTCGCCTCGTCCAGCACCACGATGTCGGGGTTGTGCAGCAACAATCGTGCAAACGCCAATCGCTGCTTTTCGCCGCCGGACAACGTCTGGTCCCACGGTCCGTCTTCCTGGATCTTTTCCTTGAGGTGATCGAGGCCGACCTTGTGCAGAGCCTCGCCGATCGCTTCGACCGTCCAGTCGTCAGCCGCGCCGGGGTAGGCGATGGCGCGGCGCAGCGTGCCGGATGGGATGTAAGGCTTCTGCGGCAGCATGAAGAGCCGGCGGTCGGGATGGAAATTGACGCTGCCGCCGCCCCACGGCCATAACCCCGCCAGCGCACGGACCAGCGTGCTCTTGCCGGTACCGGATTCGCCGGCCACCAGCAGACGCTCGCCGGGGCCGATCGCCACTTCGGTTTCGCCTACGACCGCGGTGCCGTCATCGAGGGTGACCGAGAGGTCGTTGAGGCTCAGCATGGCATCGCCCTCGGTCTCGCCGCGCTTGATGCGGCCGATGCCGTCGCCCTGCTCGGCGCGCTCGAGGCCGTCGAGCGACATCATCAGCGAAGCGATGCGGCGCGCGCAGGCGTTCCAGTCGGCGAGCCGCGGATAATTGTCGACCAGCCAGCCGAACGCGGTCTGCACGATGGTGAAGGCGGAAGCGGCCTGCATCACCTGCCCGAGCGTCATGCTGCCGTCGAGAAATTTGGGTGCGCACAACAATAGCGGCACCACGGGTGCGATCAGGCTCGATCCCTGCGACACCAGCGTGGTGCGCATATGCTGGCGGGCGAGCCGTGCCCATTGCCGCAGAACGTTGGTAAAGGTCTTGTCGATGCCGTCGCGCTCTTCCTCCTCGCCGCCGAGCAGCGCGATGCTTTCGCCGTTCTCGCGCACGCGCGTCAGTGTGTAGCGATACTCGGCCTCTGCCTGGTTCTTGTCCTCGGACACCTGCACGAAACTTCGTCCGATCGTCATGATCGAGCCCGAGGCGATCGCGGCATAGATCACGGCGGCAATCACGAGAAAGCCGGGGATGGTGATGGTCGCGCCTCCCAGCGTCACCGGCAGCGCGCCGCCGATGGTCCACAGCACGACGATGAAGGTGGCGGCCGACAGAAATGCCGACGTCACACCAGCGACGAAATCGACCGGCGAGTCGGTGGCGATGCGCAAATCCTCGGCGATGCGATACTCCGGGTTCTTGTGATCGCCGCCGACGAGATTGAGCTGATAGTAGCGGCCGCTCGCCAGCCAGCGCGATATCACCGCGTTGGTCAGCCAGGCGCGCCAGCGGCGCTGGATGCCCATGCGGGCGAACACCTGCGCCACGCCGAGCAGCACGCTGCCGATGGCCAGCGGAAAGAACACCGCGGCGAGATAATACACGGTGGCGGCATCGCGCTTCTCGATGGCGTCGAAGATCGCGCGATTCCAGACATTGATGCCGTATTGAAAGCCGACATTGGCGACGATCAGGACCAGCAGCCCGATCGTAAACAGCCAAGCCAGTCGGTCGCCGCCTCTGCCCCAATAGCCGCGCGCGCTGATCCAGAACCGCGTCAGCAGATAATCCTTGCGGACCTGCTCGGCCTCTTCCGGCGACATCTGCGGATCGGGCTCGATCGCCTCGGGCGGCGGTGGCTCGACGCGATCGCCATCTTCGGCGGTGACTTCAACGAATTCCGATTTCTCTTCCGACTCAGGGGAGTTCTTCGCGTCGGATTTTTCTCCGGGCGGTTTGGACTTTGCGTCGGATTTGGCCATGGCCGATAACGGGAAGGAAATCAGATGGTTCCCGTGCGGTTCCATCTATTCGCATCCTTCGCTCGCAATGACGGGGGGTGCGATGACGGGAAAGCAGTTCACGTCACTTCGTTGGTGCGCTTCACCTTCCGCCGGCCAACCCGATGCAGTACAAGCGAGAGCTGCTCGATCGAGTAGGGCTTTTGCAGCAGCTCGAAACCGTAGCTGCCGTGCTCCGACAGCACGTGGCTGTAGCCGCTGGTCAGCACGACCGGCAGGTCGGGATGGCGGCGGCGGATTTCCTGGGCAAGCTCGATGCCGGTCATCCCGGGCATCACGACGTCGGTGAACACGGCGTCGATGCGGTCGGCAGCATCAACCAGTTCTTCGAGGGCATGCGTGGCGCTGCCGACGAGCTTGGTGGCGTAGCCGAGTTCGGCCAGCGCGTCGGCCGTGAATCGTCCGACCTCGGCATTGTCCTCGACCACCAGCACCGATATTCCGCTGCCGCTGATCGCCGCGGCGTCTGCTGCCCGCGCCTGTCGCGATTTCCCGCTGCCGGCGGTGCGCGGCAGAAACAGTGTGAAAATACTGCCTTTACCCAGTTCGCTGGCGACCGCCACTTCGCCGTCGGATTGCCTGGCGAAGCCGAACACCTGCGACAGGCCGAGTCCGGTGCCGTGGCCGGCCTGCTTGGTCGTGAAGAAGGGTTCGAAGATGCGTTCGAACTGATCCGGCGGAATGCCGCTGCCGGTGTCGGCGACGGATACGGCAACATAGCCATATGGATTTTGCGACAAGGGTGCGGCGTTGGGCAGGCTGGCCGCCATTCCCACCGCAATCGTCAGCCTGCCGCGGCCCTCCATGGCGTCCCGCGCGTTGACGGCCATGTTGATGATGGCGGTTTCGAACTGGCTGGCGTCGGCGTTGACGAAGCACGGCTCTTCCGGCCCAAGGATAACGATCTCGATGTGCGGTCCGACCAGGGTGCTGATCATCTCGCTGAGCGTCTGCACGCTTCGTCCGACGTCGAACACCTCCGGCTTCAACGTTTGCCGCCGCGCAAAGGCCAGCAATTGACCGGTCAGCTTGGCGGCGCGGGTCACGGTATCGGAGATCGCCTCGATATAGCGCAGCCGCCGCGGCTCCGGCAAGTCGGGCCGCCGCAACAGGTCCACGGAAGCGCGGATCACCGTGAGCAGATTGTTGAAGTCATGCGCGACGCCGCCGGTGAGTTGGCCCAGCGCCTCCAGCCGCTGGCCGTGCTTGAGCGCTTCCTCGGCCACCTGCCGCTTCTCAGCTTCGAAATGGAAATGGCGCGTCCGCCGCAAGGCCAGCCCCAGCAGGGCAAACAGCAGCGCGGTGGCCGGCGCGCCGAAGATCAGATGCTGGCTCATGGTGGACAGCCAGCGCGCGCGGATCGCCGAGGTCTCGAGGCCGGCGCCGACATAGACCGGGTATTCGGCGAGCCGGCGATAGCCGAGACGGCGTTCGATGCCGTCGGTTGGCGACGTCGCAGTGATGAGGCCGGCCGCCGGACTGGCGGCGATTATTTTTCCGATCGGGCCGCTGGGGTCAAAACGGATGTCACGGTCGATGATGGGGAAACGCGCCAGCACGGTGCCGTCCGTCCGTCCGAGCACGAAGTAGCTGCCGGGCTCGCGGCCGATTTGGGCGTAGTAATGCTCGAAATATTCCGGGAACACCGAAGCCTGGAGCACGCCGGCAAAGCCGCCGTCCTCGCTCGGGCGCCGTCGGCTGACGCCGAAGAACGACGCGCCCTGATAGGGCGGCCGCGGTTTCAGCGCTTCGCCGATATAGGTTCCGATATCGCCGGCGGCGTGGACCCTGAAATAGTCCCGATCGGAAAAGTCGATCCCGGGCGCCGGGACGACCAGGCTGTTGACGAGGGCGCGGCCCCTGGTGTCGAAAATCCAGGCCGATTTCACCTGCGGCAGCGAAGCGACCAGTTGCTTCAGCCGCAGATGCAATAATTGCTCGCGCGCAACGATGTCGGCATCGGGAACGTCGCGGACGATCTCGGCCATCTCCGACAGGCTGCGGTCGATGGTCTCGAATACTTTCAGCGCATGTTCGTGCGCGACATCCAGCGCGCGTTCGATTTCGCGATCGGCGGTGTCGCGGATCGAGACCCAGGAGACGGCGGATGCAAATACAAACAGCGCCAACGGAAGGGCCAGCGAAGCGACCATCATCCATTGCAGCAGTCTCAGCGAATTACGTTGCGCGGTCTGCACGTTCGCTCCGGCTCCGCGCCGAGCTTAACGCAATCTTTCGTTGAGAACAAAGTTGGGCGGCGAGGGAACTTCGGTCCGGGCAGATCGATCATAATCGATTCAAATATCGCCGTTCCCGGTCCGGGCTACGGCACCTCGGCTAGATCTGGCGCTCGACCATCTTCAGCTTGAGTTCGGCGATGGCCTCCGACGGGTTCAGGCCCTTCGGGCAAGCCTTGGCGCAGTTCATGATGGTGTGGCAGCGATAGAGCCGGAACGGGTCTTCGAGGTTGTCGAGCCGCTCGCCGGTGGCTTCATCGCGGGAATCCGTCACCCAGCGGTTCGCCTGCAGCAGCGCGGCCGGGCCCAGGAACCGTTCGCTGTTCCACCAATAGCTCGGGCAGGAGGTCGAGCAGCACGCGCACAGGATGCACTCGTAGAGGCCGTCGAGCTTTTCGCGGTCCTCGTGGCTCTGCTTCCATTCCTTTTGCGGGGTCGGCGTGGTGGTCTTCAGCCACGGCTCGATGGAAGCGTATTGCGCGTAGAAATTGGTCAGATCAGGCACCAGGTCCTTGACGACCGGCTGGTGCGGCAGCGGGTTGACCTTGACGGCGCCGCCCGAGGCCACGTCGTGCATCGACTTGGTGCAGGCCAGCGTGTTCTGGCCGTCGATGTTCATGGCGCAGGAGCCGCAGACGCCTTCGCGGCAGGAGCGGCGGAAGGTCAGCGTCGGATCGATGTGGTTCTTGATCCAGATCAGGCCGTCCAGCACCATCGGCCCGCAGTCGTTGGTGTCGACATGATAGGTGTCGACGCTCGGATTCTTGCCGTCGTCCGGATTCCAGCGATACACCCTGAACTCGCGCGTCTCGGTCGCGCCCGCCGGCATCGGCCAGGTTTTGCCGCCGGTGATCTTTGAATTTTTCGGAAGCGCGAATTCAACCATGCTTGCAAGCCTTCGCTGTCGTCATCAGTAAACCCGCGCCTTCGGCGGGATGTACTGAACGTCGTTCGTCATCGTGTAGTCGTGCACCGGGCGATAGTCGATCGTGGTGTTGCCGCCATTGTCGATCCACGCCAGCGTATGCTTCATCCAGTTCTTGTCGTCGCGCTCGGAAAAGTCCTCGCGCGCATGCGCGCCGCGGCTTTCGGTGCGGTTCGCCGCCGAATCCATCGTGACGACCGCCTGCGCGATCAGATTGTCGAATTCGAGCGTTTCGATCAGGTCGGAATTCCAGACCAGCGAACGGTCGGTGGTGGCGACGTCGCCGATACCGCCATGCACCTTGTGGATCAGGTTCTGGCCTTCGTGCAGGATCTCGCCGGTGCGGAACACCGCGCAATTGCTCTGCATGACGTGCTGCATGCTGTCGCGCAGTTTTGCGGTCGGCGTGCCGCCGGAGGCGTAGCGGTAGTGGTCGAGCCGGCCGAGCGCCAGATCGGAAGAATCCTTCGGCAACTCCGGCTGCTTGCCGTTCGGCGTCAGCTTTTCCGCAAGCCGCAACGCAGCCGCACGGCCGAACACGACGAGGTCGATCAGCGAGTTGGAGCCGAGACGGTTGGCGCCGTGCACGGAAACGCAGGCCGCTTCGCCGATTGCCATCAGGCCGGGCACCACCGCATTGTCGTCGCCGTTGATCTTGGTCAGCACTTCGGCGTGATAATTGGTGGGAATGCCGCCCATGTTGTAGTGCACGGTCGGCACGATCGGGATCGGCTCGCGGGTAACGTCGACATTGGCGAAGATTTTTGCCGATTCGGAAATGCCCGGCAGCCGCTCCTGCAGCACCTTCGGATCGAGATGGTCGAGGTGCAGGTAGATGTGGTCTTTCTTCTTGCCGACGCCGCGGCCCTCGCGGATTTCGATCGTCATCGAGCGCGAGACGACGTCGCGGGAGGCGAGGTCCTTGGCGGAGGGCGCGTAACGCTCCATGAAGCGCTCGCCCTCGGAATTGACGAGATAGCCGCCTTCGCCGCGGGCGCCCTCGGTGACGAGGCAGCCCGAGCCATAGATGCCGGTCGGGTGGAACTGGATGAATTCCATGTCCTGCAGCGGAAGGCCTGCGCGCAGCACCATGCCGCCGCCATCGCCGGTGCAGGTATGCGCCGAGGTGCAGGAAGCATAGGCGCGGCCGTAGCCGCCGGTCGCCAGGATGGTGGTCTGGGCGCGGAAACGATGCAGCGTGCCGTCGTCCAGCTTGAGCGCGATGACGCCGCGGCAGACGCCCTGGTCGTCCATGATCAGGTCGATGGCGAAGAACTCGATGTAGAACTCGGCCGAGTGGCGCAGCGCCTGTCCGTACATCGTGTGCAGCATGGCGTGGCCAGTGCGGTCGGCGGCGGCGCAGGTGCGCTGCGCCTGGCCCTTGCCGTAGTCCAGGGTCATGCCGCCGAACGGGCGCTGGTAGATCTTGCCGTCCTCGGTGCGCGAGAATGGGACGCCCCAGTGCTCGAGTTCGTAGACGGCATCGGGTGCGTTGCGCACCATGTATTCGATCGCATCCTGGTCGCCGAGCCAGTCCGACCCCTTGACGGTGTCGTACATGTGCCAGCGCCAGTCGTCCGGATGCATGTTGCCGAGCGAAGCCGAAATGCCGCCCTGCGCTGCAACCGTGTGCGAGCGCGTCGGAAAAACCTTGGTGATGCAGGCGGTGCGCAGGCCGGCTTCCGAGCAGCCGACCACGGCGCGCAGGCCGGCGCCGCCGGCACCGACCACCACGACGTCATAGGTGTGGTCCTCGATCGGATAGGATTTTCCGTTGGTGGCCGGACTATTTTCGCTTCCGCCACTGCCGTTGGTGGCCTTGCCGTTACCTTTGGCAGCCATGGGTTACACTCCCGATGACAATTTAAGGATCGCGTAGATCGACGCCAGCGCCACCGCGATACAAAAGAAATTATTCGCCATCACGCTGGCGAGCTTGATCTTCTCGTTATGCACGTAGTCCTCGATCACCACCTGCATGCCGATCTTCATGTGCCAGGCGCTGGCGATGATGAAGAGGGCGAGGATGATCGCGATCGGCGGCGAACCCAGGATCTGCGCCGCCCCGGCCTGGTTGCGGCCAATCAGCATCAAGACGATCACGATGACCGGTACGATCAGGAGCGTCATCGCCACGCCCGTGAGACGCTGGCGCCAGAAATCGGAAGTGCCGGAATGCGAGGAACCGAGGTTCCGGACACGCCCGAGCGGCGTGCGCATCGACGTCGAGCGCGTGGAAGTATTGGGTGTGCTCATCGTCCGGCTCCGACGGTGTAGGCGATGATCCAGACCAGCACGGTGAGCGAAATGCCGCCGATCAGCGCGCCCCAGGTCAGGGCCTCCCGTTCGTTGGCCTTGAAGCCGTAGCCGAGATCCCAGACGAAATGCCTGATACCGCTGAGCAGATGATGCAGCAGCGCCCATGTGTAGCCGAACACGATCAGCTTGCCGATGATGCTGCCGGTGAAGGCCTGGACATTGGCGTAGGCGCCGGGGCCGGAGGCGGCGGCGATCAGCCACCAGGCCAGCAGAAGGGTGCCGAAATACAGCGCTAGGCCGGTGGCGCGGTGGACGATGGACAGCGCCATCGTCAGGGTCCAGCGATAGGTCTGCAAATGGGGCGATAGCGGTCGTTCGATCCTGGCGGTCATTCGGCGGCTTTACGTTGTGCGGGACCGCGGCCGGTCCATCGGGGAGCGCGGTAGATAAATTCTATTTACGGAGTCGAATCCGTCCGCGCAACGGCCAAATGGCTTGGAATCGAACCATCGTTCATTGCTAGCGGGCTATGAAACGGGATTGATCAGCGGCTTGGTATACCACGAGCATTTGGCACGGTTTAAGAATTGAATAATGATTCTTTTTATCTGTCGACGCCGGGCTGCGCGCCGAATGGATCGATGCCGCGCCAGCGCTCGACAACATAGTCGACGAAAGCCCCTGATCTTCGGCGAAGCCGGCTGCGACGGCTGAAACATCAGGTGCAATGGCACTGGTGCCGGCTCGTAGTCGGCGAGCAGCCGTACCAGGCGGCCGGCGGCCAGATCGGCCTCGACCTGCCACGACGGCACGCGCACGATGCCGGCGCCTTCCTGCGCGGCGGTGGCGAGCGCGTCAGGCCATTCATCCAGAGCCGACCGGATATGCGGATTTTGCGGCCCGCTCTGGAAGCGGCTAAGTCTTGCGGGCGGCATGCAGATGCGTGGCCGCAGGCCCTGAACGTGGGATGCTCAAAGACATGCTTGCCGGCCTTGATTCCAAGGAGCTTATCGAACTCGCCTTGCTGTTGATCGCGGTTGGCGCGCTGTCCGGATTTCTGGCCGGCGTGTTTGGCATCGGCGGCGGCGCGATCCTGGTGCCGGTGTTCTACGAATGCTTTCGGCTGGCCGGCGTGCCGCTGGAGGTGCGGATGCCGCTCTGCATCGGCACTTCGCTTGCGATCATCATCCCGACGTCGCTCGCCTCGTTTCGCGCCCATTACGCCCGCGGCGCGGTCGACATGGACATCCTCAGGCGCTGGGGGCTGCCGGTCGTGCTCGGTGTGATGGCCGGCAGCGTCACCGCGCGCTTTGCGCCGGAGCGCCTGTTCAAGATCGTGTTCGTGATCGTGGCGTGGTCGGCGGCGGCGCGGCTCCTGCTGGCGCGGGAAACCTGGAAGCTCGGCGACGACGTGCCGAAGGGTTTTCTGATGCGCGTCTACGGCTTCTTCGTCGGGCTGTTGTCGACCTTGATGGGCGTCGGCGGCGGCCTGTTCGCGAACCTCCTGATGACCTTCTACGGCCGGCCGATCCATCAGGCGGTCGCGACCTCATCGGCGCTCGCGGTATTGATCTCGATCCCCGGCGCAATCGGCTATGTCTATGCCGGCTGGCCCGCCGCGGCGCGCTTTCCCGACGTCACCGCGCTGCAACTGCCGTTCACGCTCGGCTATGTCTCGCTGATCGGCGCGTTGCTGGTAATGCCCACTACGCTGATCACGGCGCCGCTCGGGGTGAGGGTTGCGCACGCGCTGTCGAAGCGCGCGCTGGAGATGGCGTTCGGGGCGTACATGTTCATCGTCGGCGGGAGGTTCGTGATCAGCCTGTTGAACGGGCAGTAACTGTTCGAGGCAGGCGGCCTAGTCCTTCAGTCGCACTTCGCTATGACGCCATTTGCGAAGATCGCCGGCGCTATCGATCCGATCAGAACTCGGCTAGCGCCCCAATGCGGGCACCGAGGATCTCCTCATCGATTGCCAAATCGAGCTCCTCGCATCGCTTCATTGCCCTGGCGATGATCATCGCGGTCTTCTGCAACCGTGAGGTCATGACCGAAAAGATGAGCTGGTCGAGACCAGCTTCGGATATCGAATCTGGAAGAGAGACCTCTTCCCATCGAAGCGTGCTGCTAATGGTGGGAATTTCATTGGAAGGTGTCTTGTCCATTACTTGTCCCGCCAAACCTACGGCCGCTACTTTGCGTATATCTTCGCGTATGTATCCCGCAGAATATTCTTCTGCACCTTGCCCATGGCGTTGCGTGGCAATTCCTCGACCACGAACACGCGCTTCGGCATCTTGAATTTGGCGAGCCTGCCGTCGAGCGCCTTCAGGACGCCCGCTTCGGTGACGTCGGCGCCCTTGTTGCAGACCACCACGGCCGTAACACCCTCACCGAAATCGGCATGCGGCACGCCGATCACGGCGGATTCGATCACGCCCGGCATGGCGTCGATCTCGCTCTCGATTTCCTTCGGATACACGTTGAAGCCACCCGAGATCACCAGATCCTTGCCGCGGCCGAGGATGTGCACATAGCCCTTGGGGTCGATCTTGCCGAGATCGCCGGTGATGAAGAAGCCGTCGTCACGGAATTCGGATTTTGTCTTTTCCGGCATCCGCCAATAGCCCTTGAACACGTTCGGGCCCTTGACCTCGATCATGCCGATCTCGTCGCGCGCGATTTCCTTGCCGGTTTCGGGATCGGTGACGCGGACGGAAACGCCGGGCAGGGGATGGCCGACCGCGCCGGGCACGCGCTCGCCGTCATAGGGGTTGGACGTGTTCATGTTGGTTTCGGTCATGCCGTAGCGTTCCAGCACGGCGTGGCCGGTGCGCGCGGACCATTCGCGGTGGGTGTCGGCGAGCAGCGGCGCGGAGCCCGAAATGAACAGCCGCATATGCCTGCTTGATTCCTTCGTCAGCGCCGGGCTCTGCAGCAGCCGCGTGTAGAAGGTCGGCACGCCCATCAGCACGGTCGCGCGCGCCATCAGCTTGATGATTATTTCAGGGTCGAACTTCGGCAGGAAGATCATCGAGGCGCGGGCGAACAGGGTGACGTTGCTGGCCACGAACAGGCCGTGGGTGTGATAGATCGGCAGCGCGTGGATCAGCACGTCCTTGTCCGTGAAACGCCAGTAGTCGACCAGGCTGTAGGAGTTTGATGCCAGATTGTCGTGCGTCAGCATCGCGCCCTTGGAACGGCCGGTCGTGCCGGAAGTGTAGAGGATGGCGGCAAGGTCGTCATTGGCGCGCGCGACGGTCGCAAACGCCGCATCGGCCTTGGCGGCGGCATCCGTCAGCGATCCCTTGCCGTCGGGCCCGAGCGTTTCGACTTTTGCCTTCACCTTGGCCGCGATCGCGCCGATGCCTTCGGCCCTCGAGGGGTCGCAGACCACCAGCGACGGCTCGGCGTCGGAGATGAAGTAATCGAGTTCGTTGAGCGTATAGGCGGTGTTGAGCGGCAGATAGACCGCGCCCGCGCGCACGGTCGCGAGATACAGCACCAGCGCCGGCACCGATTTCTCGGTCTGGGCTGCTACGCGGTCGCCGGGCTTGACGCCTCGCGCAACCAGCACATTCGCCATTTGCCCGGCACGGGCGATCAGATCGCCATAGCTGATACGCGTGCCATCGAGCATTTCGATCGCGAGCCGGTTCGGATCGTCGAGCGTATCGAACAGGCGGGAAAACAGGTTGGCGTTGGCGGTCGTGTTCATGCAACATTCCCTAAGAGGGCCCTGGCCAGCGGAATTTCGCCGGCTGGAATAGCAAGAACGCCCTTCATAAAGCAACGGAGACAGTTTGCATGTCAAATAACGGGAAACGCGTGGCCTGGGTGACCGGTGGCGGCAGCGGAATCGGCGAGTCCGGGGCGGAATTTCTGGCGGCCGACGGCTGGACAGTGGTGATTTCGGGCCGCCGCAGGGAAGAACTCGAGCGCGTGGTCGCCAACATCACCAAAAAGGGCGGCAACGCCGAGGCGATCCAACTCGATGTCAGCAATAAGGCCGATGTCAACAAGGCCGCCGACCAGATCCTGGCCAAACACGGCCGGATCGACCTGCTGGTCAACAGCGCCGGCATCAACGTGCCGAAGCGAAGCTGGGCCGAGATGGAACTGGAAGGCTGGGACAAGCTCGTCGAGGTCAATCTCAACGGGGTGCTCTACTGCATGCGCGCGGTGCTGCCGGCGATGCGGAAACAGAAGGACGGCTGCATCATCAACGTCGCGTCCTGGGCCGGCCGCCACGTTTCGAAAATGCCGGGCCCGGCCTACACCACGACAAAACATGCGGTGCTGGCGCTGACCCACTCCTTCAACATGGACGAATGCGTCAACGGCCTGCGCGCCTGCTGCCTGTCGCCCGGCGAGGTCGCGACCCCGATCCTGAAACTGCGTCCCGTGGTTCCCTCGGAGGAGGAGCAGGCCAAGATGCTGCAGCCGGAAGATTGCGGCCGCACCATCGCCTTCGTCGCCAGCATGCCGCCGCGGGTATGCATGAACGAGATTTTGATCAGCCCGACGCATAATCGCGGATTTATCCAGACGCCGCATAATCGGGATTAGTCGTCCGCACGTCCTCCGTCATTGCGAGCGAAGCGAAGCAATCCATCGTGCCGAGAGGAAAGAGTCGATCGCTCCGTCGCTGGCGCTCCTCGCAATGACGGAAACATGCTCGCTGGCCCCTTCATTCGCTCGCCTCGGCCTCCAGCGGGCGGACCGGCGTCCGGTGCCAGCCCTCCTCGTGCTTGCGCCAGTAGGTATCCCTAAGCAGCATCGAGATCGGCCCGGGCCGGTCGTTGCCGAGGATGCGTGCGCCGATGCGCGACGCAGGCATGATTCCGCCGGCCGTCGTCGCCAGGAAGACCTCGTCCGCGTGGTCGAGCGCCGATCGGGCAATCGGTTCAACCGCAGCCTCGATGCCGAGCTCGGTGCAGAGCTCCAGCACAGATCGGCGCGTGATGCCGTGCAGGCTGCCGCGATCTGGCGTCGTCACCCTTCCGTCCTTCACGACGAAGATGTTGAAGCCCGGCCCTTCGGTCAGGAAATCCCTGCGTGTCGCACAGCACCGCCGTATCAAAATCATGGTCGTGCGCCTCCAGCAGGCCGGAGGTCAGGTCGTTCCACTGATAGTTCTTGACCGTGGGATCGACCGAGGCGTCGGGCACGCGCGGCGTCGAGGCGACGAAGACGTGGGCGCCGCGCGCCTGCACGTCCTTGGGAACGACATCGATCCAGGGCAGCGCATAGGCGATCAGGTGATTTTCGCAATCGGCCGGCCGGCGCGATCCCGCCACGCGCGGCCGTCCGCGCGAGGCCACCATCGCGACATAGGCGTCGATGAGGCCGGTCAGCGCCACGCAGCGATGCAAGATCGCCTCGATCGCTGCGCGGTCCTCCGGTGGCCGGATCCGGCGCTGCGCCATCGAGCGCTCGAAACGATCGAGGTGGTCGGCAAGCCGGAAGAAGCCGCCCTTGAACACATGCACGACGTCGTAGACGACATCGGACCGCGTAAAACCCCAATCGGTGACGGGCAGTGTCGCCTCGGCGATCGGGACGAAGCGCCCCCTGACATAGCCGGCGCCGTCGGCGAAGATCGAGTTGTTCATGCATCATCTCCCGGGTACCCGGCTCACCCTTGAGCCGGGTCGATTGTGCCTCTATACAGGCAACCTCGCGCGACTGGCGATCGCAGATGGAGTACCATCGGGAAGCGCGAGGAATTGAGCCGCGCGCCTGGGCAATCGGATAATCCGATCCACCTTCTCATGAAGGAGCGGCCCAATGTTGACGACCATCCAGATCGCCGGATTGCAGACCTTCGGATACCATGGCTTGTTCGAGGAAGAACGCCGTCTCGGCCAGAAGTTCACCTTCGACATCGACGCGACGTTGAATCCGGCTCCGACGCACCGGGACGACAAATTGGATGCATCGATCCGCTACGATGCCGTGGTGGACGCCGCGGTGAGCCTCGCCGGCGGGATGAAATATCAAACGCTGGAAGCGCTTGGGGAGGCCGTTGCGATCGGGTTGCTGCGACGCTTCGCATTGATCGACACCATCGCGGTTGGCGTCTCCAAGTTCAGCCCGCCGATCCCGCATACGCTCGGCAAAGTCGGAATCGTGGTGCGCCTTGCGCGATCCGATCTGGCGAATAGCCCGCCGGCGGAAACGCTGGAAGTATCTGTATAGATCGTTGCGAAAGACGTCGGCCGGGCTATGCGTATCCGTCGCCGCACGGCCGGCTCCCGCAAAAGTTTCAACCATCACGATAATTTATTCGCCGAAACCGGCCGAAAAACCTCCCGTAGCTCGGCCCAACGACGACGAAATCAACCCGGTCAATCGACCTGGCGTCGTTGTTTTCAGTACCGGTGGATGACCCGCCGGCCATCGCAAATCCTCGGGAGAGATTCCATGTCCAAACGTATTGCTTATCTCGCCGCCGCCGCCTTCAGCGCCCTGGCTTTCACCGCCACCATCACCGCGCCCGCCAGCGCGGAAGAAAAGACCGTGATGGTCGGTGGTGCGGCGATGTTCCCCTCCAAGAACATCGTCCAGAACGCCGTGAACTCGAAGGACCACACCACGCTGGTCGCCGCGGTGAAGGCCGCCGGCCTGGTCGAAACGCTCGAAAGCAAGGGCCCGTTCACGGTGTTCGCGCCGACCAACACCGCCTTCGGCAAGCTGCCGGCCGGCACCGTCGAGACGCTGGTGAAGCCTGAGAACAAGGCGACCCTGACCAAGATCCTCACCTACCACGTCGTGCCCGGCAAGCTCGCCGCGGCCGACCTGAAGGACGGCATGAAGCTCAAGACCGCCGAAGGCGAAGAGCTGACCGTCAAGAAGGATGACGGCAAGGTCTGGATCGTGGACGCCAAGGGCGGCAAGTCGATGGTCACGATTTCGAACGTCAATCAGTCGAACGGGGTGATCCATGTGGTCGACACCGTGCTGATGCCGGCGTCCTGAGCTCCCGCGCGCCCCTGACTGGTCCCAACAAGGGCGTGTGGATTGGCGAGCCGGGGCAACCCGGCTCGCTTTTTTGTGAAGTTGATACGCGCCATGCATCGATCTGATAGCATCACGGCAGTAACGGAAAGCCGGTTCCCGGCGTATAAACGTATATCGAGTTGCCTTTTTGTCTGATGCGTTTTCCTGAAGTGAACCGGTACCCACTTCACTGGAAAACGCCACCACGGGGAAGAACCATGTCGGCCCTCACAGTCAGCGACGAACACGCCGCGTCAACCAAGGCCAAGGTCATTCAGCCGGCCTGGGTGCGGGCACTGCACTGGACCAACGCCTTCGCGATGGTTCTGATGATCATGTCGGGATGGCAGATCTACAACGCCTCGCCGCTGTTCGATTTCCGGTTCTCCCACAGCATCACGCTCGGCGGCTGGCTCGGCGGCGCACTGCTCTGGCATTTCGCCGCAATGTGGCTGTTGATGGTCAATGGCCTGATCTATCTGACGGTCGGCATCGCCACCGGCCGCTTCCGCAGGAAGCTGCTGCCGATCACGCCGGAGGGCGTGATCTCGGATACCAAGGCAGCGCTGACCGGCAAGCTGTCGCATGACGATCTCACCAAATACAACCAGGTGCAAAAGCTGCTGTATGCCGGGATCATCGTCGTCGGCATCCTCATCGTGCTGTCGGGGCTGGCGATCTGGAAACCCGTCCAGTTGCAATACCTGACGGCGCTGTTCGGCGGCTACGATACGGCCCGCTACGTCCATTTCTTCTGCATGGCGGCGATCGTCGCCTTCATGGTGGTTCATGTCGCGCTCGCCCTTCTGGTGCCGAAGAGCCTGCGCGCCATGATCATCGGCCGCTAACTTTAAGGGAGCACGGTCATGGGCCGCATGCGCAACCTTCTCATCCCCGGCGTCGACAAGACGCTTCTGATCAGAGACGCCGTCAAGACCATGCCGGATCTGACGCGCCGGCGCTTCATCACCACGGGTGCCAGCCTTGGTGCGCTGACGCTGCTGACGGGCTGCGACGTGACGGACAGTTTTTCGGCCGAAGAGATGCTGAAGCACATCTCGAAGTTCAATGACGGCGTGCAGGCATTGATCTTCAATCCCAATGCGATGGCGCCGACATTTTCGGAGAAAGACATCACAAAACCGTTCCCGTTCAACGCCTATTACGACCTCGAGGAGGCGCCGACGGTCGATGGCAAGAGCTGGAAGCTCGAGGTGCGCGGTCTGGTCGAGAACAAGAAGTCCTGGACGCTGGAAGAGCTCTATCAATTGCCGCAGGTCAAGCAGATCACGCGCCACATCTGCGTCGAGGGGTGGAGCGCGATCGGAAGCTGGACCGGCACGCCGCTGCGCGATTTCCTCAAATTGATCGGCGCCGACACGCGCGCGAAATATGTCTGGTTCCAGTGCGCCGACAAGGACGGCTACAACTCGCCGCTCGACATGGCGACCGCGCTGCATGCGCAGACCCAGATGACGTTCAAGTTCGGTGACGAGATCCTGCCCCGCGCTTACGGTTTTCCCATGAAAATCAGGGTGCCGACAAAGCTCGGCTTCAAGAATCCGAAATACGTGATGTCGATGGAAGTCACCAACGACTACAAGGGCGGCTTCTGGGAAGACCAGGGGTATAATTCGTTCAGCGGGAGTTAGTCCGCGTCATTTACTTTGCGATGTTGCCTGAATCTCGGGCCCGCACCACCGCTGTGCATGCGGGCTTTTGCCTTTCTCAGCCGACGGAGACGCCGGCCTTTGCCCGGCTTATGCCGAGGGCGAGTATGCGATGCAGCACGTCGGGGTAATCGAGTCCATCATGCCGAGCCGCCAAAGCGAACTCCTGGCTCTTTGCGATTTCGGGATTGGGGTTCGCTTCAATGAAATACGGAGTGCCGTCGGCTGAGAGGCGAAAGTCGATGCGCGCGTATCCATCGAGGCCCAGCGTTCGGTAGATGCGTTTTGCGATTCGCTGAATGCGGGCTCGCAACTCCGGCGCAAGGTCCTTGGCCGGTCCGTCTTCAATTCCCACTCGCTCCTGATAATCTGTGTCGTGCTTGACCTTTTCGGTGGCGATATGCCGCGCGCTCTGGCCGCCCATGCTGCCAAATTTCAATTCCCAGACAGGCAGAGCCCGTAATCGATTGTTGCCGAGGACACCGACGTAAAGTTCACGTCCTTCAACAAATTGCTCGGCGATGGCGGCAGTGCCGACCCGCTCGTGAATGAAGGCGACGCGCTCTGCGAGCTTCTCGTCCGTATCGACGATGGATGCCTGCGAGATACCCCGCGATCCATCCTCGCTCAGGCTCTTGACGATCAGTGGCAGTGCGAGACGCGCTGGCCGTTTGACCTTGCGCCGCATAGGAAACACGGCGAAGGCCGGCACCGCGATCCGCCGATGGTGCACCAGCGTCTTGGACAGATCCTTGCCGCGGGCTAAAATCAGACCACGCGGGTTGCACCCGGTATAGGGGACCTGCATCAGTTCGAGATAGCTCGGAATGTGCTGGTCGTACACGGGCTCGTGATGAAATTGCTCGAGCAAGTTGAATACCACGTGCGGCTTGAAACCTTCGATCGCGACGCGCACCGGCTTGATTTCCTCCTGCACGCCAAGCGGGCGCACTTCGTGGCCGGCCGCACGCAAGGTGCTCACAACGTCGTACTCGGTTTTCCATTCATTGATTTCCCGCACGGAGTATCCGTCGGTCGAGTCGGGTGGTACGAAGTCCGGATGCATGAGCACCAGAACGCGAAGGTGCCTCATAGAGCGATCCATTTCCGCCGCGATGGACCAAACAGCGCATGCATGGTTTTGGCGGTCAATAGGATGGTGAAATTGATCACAAGCTTCTGTTTGGAGCCCACGGCGCGCAGATTGAGCTCGCGGCACCGGGAAATCATGTCGTCAAGCACGGCATCGAGCGTAAGTTGATTCTCGCCCGTCCACCGCGCAACCAGCTGCCTGATTTGAGCGCGGTGCCGCCTGATGAAGAGAGAAGCCGCCTGCTCGCGGCGATGCCGCGGATCGGCGGAAAACAGCCGGGACAGGTCGCGGTCGTAAGTCTTCGGCGCCTTGAATGCGTAGAACGCCTGCTTTTTTTGATAGTGCTCGCCGATCGTCTCGCTAAGTGCATGAAGCGGATCGACGCGCTCCCGTGTCGAGACAAGCGGTCGTTTCCCGGCGATTTCGTGCATCAGTTCGTCGACATATTCGAGCTTCTTCAGCGCCGGCCAGCCGGCATAGCGCGTCCGCCATTTCGAACGCGGCCGCAGCCAGACCGCAAAAGTTTCCGCGAAATCCTCGTCCGGATGACTCTGTGCGTACCAGAGCCGAAGATGCTGGACATAATTCCGGCTCGCCGGATTGGGACGGTAGTAACGCGGATAGTGTTTCGAGGACGGGCCGAACAGTTGCTGCCAACGCCGGCGGCGTTGCAGCTGGTAGGCGTGCTGCAGGGCATGGCCTGTCTCGTGACGAAGGATAGCCATGCACTCGGACCAGGTGCCGCCCTCGACGTCGAGCATCATCTTTTTCTCGAGCTTCATCAGGCGGGGATGGGTGAGATAGAACGGGATGGCAACACCGGGCACGCCAGCGGGGCTGAACCATTCGCTCGACACCCAGGTGTGAGGCCGCAACCGGATGTCCCGCGCTTCGAGTTCTTCCTGGAGAGTGTTGAGGCAATCTTCCAGCCAGGTGCCGTCGACAGCAACCCTCAGGCTGCTGAGGCGTTGCTTGAGCAGCTGTTCATCCGATAATTTTTCCCAGGCAAATTTCCGGCGGGGCATAGGCGTCTGAAAAGTCTCAATAATCGATATTCGGATGGTGTCATAAGATTCTGCCGGCAACAACTGCCCAGTCTTCGCGGCGCTCCGTTGTCCATGCGACGATATCGCAAACAGCGGTTCGATGCTGGCGCGCCGACGCGACAACGGGACTGATTGATGTCGGCCTGAAGCCAAATCCCGCAGGCGTCGCGATCGGCTATGCGGCAGCCATATCCATCCGGCGGCAGAAGCACGACGCCTTGATCGGAATCTCGGCCCGCGCCTGCGCCAGATCGAGCCGCTGTTTGATCAGGGGCGACTCCACCTTTTCTCCGCGGCGCACCAGGCACTCGTGCAGCCCGTGCAGCGACCAGAGATTATCGGGATGCTGGCAGGCGCGGCTCAGCTTGCCGTCGAGGCCGAGATCCGAGCGGTACACCGCCTCGGCCTCTTCGATCCGTCCCTGCTCGAGCAGAAGCGCCCCCAGCGCGTGGCGCGTCGGCTGCATCCATCCCCACGGCTCGTCATAGGGCAGCCCGTCGCTGAGCTCGACCGATCGGCGCAGGTGTGCGAAAGCCCCCTCATGCTTGCCCTTGCGGTATTCCAGTTCGCCATCCAGCATCGCTTGCGCGACTTCAAGCAGATTGACCATTTTGTTGTTGTGGACGCGGCGGCTCTCGGGCACCCGCGCCTTCGCCGCCGTGAATAACGCGCGCTCCGCTTCGGCCTCGGCGACATTGCCAAGCGCCGAATGCGCGACCGCCTTGGCGTAGTGGATCATGGCAACGTTCGAGCAGTAGAGGTCTCGATCCGCCGGCAGCTCCTGTTCGATGATTTCGCGCCATTTGCCGAAGCGCACGAGGACGTGCTGCTTCATCGTCAGGTAGCCCTCGAGGAAATCCGCCATCGGCGGCGATTCAATACGCAATACTGCCTCCGGGATCGTGGCGATCAATTCCTCGGCTGCCGCGATTGCGGGTGTATATTGGCCAAGGAACATGGCGCCGTAGATCGCGAAGTGGAAGTCGTGGATGACGTAGACCAGGTAGACACCCGGATCGTCCGAATAGGCGAGGAACCTGCGGTCGGTCGCCAGCGCCTTCTGGTTATGGACGAGGACGTCATTGTAGTGCCCGCACAGCACATCGAGATGCGTCGGCATGTGGATGAGGTGACCGGAATCCGGGACGATCTCGCGCAACCGATCGCCGGCCCGCAGCGCTCGCTGCGGAAACGGCGACATCTCCATCAGGTGGACATAGAGATGCAGCAAGCCCGGGTGATCCCACGCCGCCGGGAGGTTGTCGAAAGCGTATTCCAGCACCGCCCTGCATTCCTCGGTGCCCGCTCCCTCGGCCGGTTTGCCGGAGGGCAGGTCCCACATTTGCCACGGCGTCTCGTTCATGATCGACTCGGCAAAGACCGCCCGGACCTCGAGGTCGTCGGGGAAGGCGTCGAAGACCTTGCGCATTTCGCGGGTGAAGGCCTTGTCCCAAGGTGACATGTCCTCGATCGCCTCGCGCTGTGGATAGCGCGCGGTGAGGGCCTGGATCATCGCGCGCTCGACCGGCGTAGCCTTCCCGGCATGCGCGAGCGCTGCCTGCATGGCATCGTAGGATGCCGACAGCGCCATCTGGCGGCCATGCGGGTCGTAGCGAACCCAGGGCAGATTGTAGTTGGGCCCCGAGGCGTAGCTTATGCCCCAGTGCGCCATGGCGCAGTCGCCGTCGTGCTTCAGCGCCTTTTGAAAGCACTTGATCGCTTCGCTGTGGTTGAAACCAAACAGCCAGTTGAGGCCGCGGTCGAACCAAAGCTGGGCGTCAGGCGATGCTGTGGTGACTTTGCGGCGGTACGGCCCGAGATCAAAATAGGGTGTGCTGTTTGCCTTCATGTCCATGATCGCTTCTCCCATTTGCGTCGCCGATTGCTTCGGGATGTCAGCTGCCTGGTTTGGTGCTGCTTACGCGCAGTACCGGGCAGACACCTTACCACTTCACAGCTTCTTCTGAAACGCCGTCAGCACGGCACCCAGCGCCAGCATCGCGGCGGAGACATTCAGCGCAAACGACAGGCTGCCCATCGCGTCCGTGATCGCGCCGACCACGATCGGGCCGAGCGTCTGGCCGATGCCGAATGAAATCGTCATCGCCGCGATCGCGGTCGGCCAGGCCTGCGGCGGATAGTTGAAGCGCACGAAGGCGGTGGTGGAGCCGACCACCGCGAAGAATGCAACGCCGAACACCAGCGCCGAGACCGCAAGCAGCCAGACCGAGTGTCCGAAGATCGGCAGCGCCGCGCCGATGGCGTTGGCGCCGAGGATGATCGTGGTGGCGAGGCCGCCGCGGTCGAGCGCCAGCACGCGCCGCCACACCCATGGGGTCACAAACGCGCTGAGGCCGATCAGGCTCCAGAATGCGCTCTGGGCTGCGGCGCCGCCGCCGGCGTCGCGCACATAGGCGATCATGAAGGTCATGTAGGCGATGTAGCCGGCGCCGAACAGGAAGTAGCCGATCAGATAGACCAGCACCGGCCGGATGGAGAATTCGGCCGGCGCCGCGCTGTCGATCGCAGCACCGCTGCCGAGCGGCGCCAGCAACAGCGGCAGGACCAGGACGGCGCAGAGCAGCGTCATGGCCCACCACACGATCCACCACGATCCGGGCCCAAAGCCCTGCAGCACGAATGGCGCGATCAGTCCCGATGAGATGATGCCGAGCCCCGGACCGGCATAAAACAGGCTGAGCAGGAAGTTGGCGCGTTCGTGGCGCGTTTGCGCGATCGTGGCGGCCAGCGCCGCGCCGCCGACGAACCCGCCCGCCGCGCCGACGCCCGCCAGCAATCGCGCAAAGCTCAGCACGAAAAAATTGCCTGACACGGCGCATAGCGCCAGCGAGGCGATGGCGGCAAGCGTTCCCCAGCGGACGGTTTGCGGCAGCCCGAAGCGCCGAATCATCCGTGAGGCAAGCAACGCGCCCGCCAGGTAACCGACGGCGTTGATCGTGTTCATGAAGCCGGCCGCGGAATAGGACCAACCGAGCGCGTCGCGCATGTCGGGCAGCACCAGCGCATAGGCGAAGCGGCCGATTCCGAGGCCGATCGTTGGCGCAAGCGACAGAATGAGGATCAGCCACGCAGGGTGCGCGTAGATGGGGTGATCGGGGGCTTTCACAAAATTCTCCGGCAACAGCCATTCTGGCAGGCAAAGCGGCCGTTGCACAGCTGCACGGGGAGCAACGGTGTCTTGCCAATCCCGCAACCGGATCAGCCAATCAGTACCAGGGCTACGCCGAGCACCGTCAGGGCTGATCCCGCCACGATCCGCGCGGTGATCTCGATATGCTTGAGCAGCATCGCGCTCAGCGCCACCGTGACCAGCGGATAGATCGCGGCCAGCGGCGCCACCAGCGTGATCGGACCGTTGCGGACCGCGGCGAACAGCGTAAGCGCGCTGAGGCCGTTGCTGATCCCGGTCATCGCAAACCAGAACAGGCCGGCGCGCGGCGCCTGCACGAGAAAGCTGCCCTTGCGGACGCGCTGCACGGTCAGCACCACCAGCGACGAGGTGATGTACCCGATCAGGCAGGCCCAAAGCACGCTAGGCCAGACCGCAAGCCCGAGTTTGACGACCGGCGGCGCCACGCCGCGCACCAGCGCGCTGCACAACGGCAGCAGCAGCGCCCAGCTCCGCCAATGGCCGAGGTCGCGCGGGCGGGTCACGGTGATGATAGCGGCCCCCGCAACGGCCACGACGAGACCGAGGAGCTGCGGCGGATGCAGCGGCTCGTGCAGCAGGACCACCGCCGTCGCCACCGCAAACAGCGGCGCGAGGTTGCCGAGCGTCGAGGTGATGACGGGCCCGAGCGCCCGGTTCGAAGCAAAGGTCAACAGCGTCAGCGAAGCCGGGAAGAACAAGCCGATGGCGACAAAAATGGGCAGGCCGCGCCAGACCACCGGCTCGTCCCGGAGGATCAGCGGCGACAGCAGCAGGAACAGCACCGTGAAGGACGGGACGCTGATCGCGGCCCCCGACAGCGGCTCGACGGTCCGCAAGCCGAGCTGCGCCAGAACGACCCCGGCGCCCAGGAAGAAGGCCGAAGCGAAGGCATAAATGATGGCTGATGTCATGAGGTCCGTCTTGCTGCCTTCTTGACGGGCGGCGGGCTGCTCTTCGGGCCATTCTGGCCCTGTTTTCTGCGCCTTGCCAATCCGCTTCCGGCGCTTTAGCACTCGGCGCGCAACGAAATGGTCGTCATGGCCGGGCTTGTCCCGGCCATCCACGTCTTGCCCCTGTTGAGGCAAAAGGACGTGGATACCCGGCACATCTGGCGCGAAGACGCGCTTCGCGCTTTTGGCCGGGCATGACGAGTTGGACAAGGTGATGGACCATGGCGACCCATAAACTGCTGCTTCTCCCCGGCGACGGCATCGGCCCCGAAGTGATGGGGGAGGTGCAGCGCCTGATCGACTGGCTGAACAAGCAGGGCATCGCGTCGTTCGAGACCGAGCAGGGGCTGGTCGGCGGTTCCGCCTATGACGCGCACAAGGTGTCGATTTCGGAAGGCGACATGGCCAAGGCCACGGCTGCGGACGCCATCATCTTCGGCGCGGTCGGTGGGCCGAAGTGGGACAGCGTGCCCTACGAGGTGCGCCCCGAAGCTGGTCTGTTGCGGCTGCGCAAGGATCTCGGCCTGTTCGCCAATCTGCGCCCGGCGGTGTGCTATCCGGCGCTGGCGGATGCTTCCAGCCTGAAGCGCGAGGCGGTCGAAGGCCTCGACATCATGATCGTGCGCGAATTGACCGGCGGCGTCTATTTCGGCGAGCCGAAGACCATCACCGATCTCGGCAACGGCCAGAAGCGCGCCATCGACACCCAGGTTTACGACACCTATGAAATCGAGCGCATCGGCCGCGTCGCCTTCGATCTGGCGCGCAAGCGCCGCAACAAGGTGACCTCGATGGAAAAACGCAACGTCATGAAGTCGGGCGTGCTCTGGAACGAGGTCATGACTCAGGTGCATGCGCGCGAATACAAGGACGTGACGCTGGAGCACCAGCTCGCCGATTCCGGCGGCATGATGCTGGTGAAGGCGCCGAAGCAGTTCGACGTCATCGTCACCGACAATCTGTTCGGCGACATGCTGTCCGACATCGCGGCGATGCTGACCGGCTCGCTCGGCATGCTGCCCTCGGCCTCGCTCGGCGAAGTCGATGCCAAGACCAGGAAGCGCCGCTCGCTGTTCGAGCCGGTGCATGGTTCCGCGCCCGATATCGCAGGCCAGGGGCTGGCCAATCCGATCGCGATGATCTCCTCGTTCGGGATGGCACTACGCTATTCCTTCGACATGGGGGCGCTGGCCGACAAGGTCGATGCGGCCATTGCAGCTGTGCTCGCCAGCGGGCTTCGTACCGCTGATATCAAGTCCGAGGGCACGACGGCCGCCTCAACCGCGCAAATGGGTGAGGCGATCCTGAAGGAATTGCAGAAGCTGCACGCCTGAGCGCCACGGGAATCGGAGGAAGGGTAGAGCGCAGCGAAACCCATCATCCCTCCGCGCAATGAATTGATGGGTTTCGCTGCGCTCTACCCATCCTACGGTTTAACTGCTGCAATCTTGTGCCGCCATCCTGCTGCCGGGCGTGACGGTCGGCGACGGTGCCGTGATTGCCGCGGGGGCCGTCGTCAGCCGCAGCGTAGCGCCATATACGATCGTCGGCGGCGTTCCCGCGCGCCCGATTCGCCAGCGCTTTCCGGATTCGGTCGCCGAAAGCCTGCGCCGTATCGCCTGGTGGGATTGGCCCGATGAGATCATCTTCGAGCGCCTGGGCGATTTTCGTTCTGAAGCGATCGAACAGTTTTGCGAACGCTACGACCCGGCGTTCGCTGGCTGAACATAAAAATGCCCGGTCGAGACCGGGCACTTTCGTCAAATGATTTTCGCGCTCAATACGGCGGGAGCGGAACGGTCAGCGGATAGCCGCCCATGTCCGACGGCGGGTTAAGCGGCTGGCGGTCGATCGGGCGGTTGAGGTTTTCGCGCGCGAACGTTGGGTACCCGTACGGCGACGGGAAGGCGTAGTCCTGGAACTTGCGGTCGCCCGGCAACACTTCCGTGCCGGCATCGAGCCAGGAGCGCGTGGTGACGAAGACGCGGGTGCGCGGGCCCTGCTGGTAGGAGCGGTTGGGACCGTTCGCCCCGTAATAGGGGCGGCCGTCGCGGTCGTATTTCTGCTTGGACTGGGCGCTGGCCGAAGCCGAGCCGAGCGCGACGAGGGCAGCCGCGGCAAGCAACATCGCGAGCTTGCTCGCAGCAGGAAATTTTCGGGTCATTGCATCCTCGTCATTGTCCGCCCGTGACGGGCTGGCGGATCGCCAAATCTGGTTACCGGCATTGTAGCCATGGCGGCACCATCGTCGCTAGGTCAATTGCGCCACACCGCGCCGGAATAATGCGGCGCGCAGCGAAAAAGTTTCATGAAAACCAGTGTCTTGGCGGCTTGTTGCCACATTGTCAGGGGTCGACGAAGCAGACCCCGCCCATGGCGGATTACAGGGTGCCGCGCAAATGCGGGTTGTCGGCGCCCGTCACCCAATCCGCCGACAAGGCCGGCGCGCCCGATGTCGCGCAATCGCTGCGCCTGACTTCGGCATGGGCGAACAATTCCGCCAGTTTTGTATCGTTTCCGGCCGTCAGCAGGATCAGCCGGTTCAGCATGCAGCCGATCGCGGTGCGGCGGGCCGGCAAGTCCTCGCCCAGGCATGACCAGCCGGAGAGACGGAATTTCGGCTCGTCGACATGCCTGTAAAATCGCAGGCAGGCGCGGGCGGCCTCGGTGCCGCCGATCCGGCGAAACAGCGTCACCGCGCCGAACTTGCTGTCGATGATCCCTGCCGCCTCCAACTCGCGCGGGCCGGCCGGGTCCATCCTTGCGGCGAGATAGCCGGCTGCGGAACCAACCTGATCGCTTTCTTCACCGGGACGATAGATTTCGAGTTCGGCGACCGGCGTGCCGCCGATGCCGCTCCAGTGGAACACGTCCTTGCGGCCGCCCTCGGGATGCCGAAAAACCTCGTAAGCTTCTGTCTTACTTGGGAAAATGAGCTGGCTTACCGCGAACGCGGGCGCCGCGCGTCCGACCTGGCTCCAGGTTTTCGGCGACGTCTCCGTCGCCGTCACATCGGGTAGATGGTACCATAGCGCGATAGCGCAAATGGCCATCAGCGCCAGCGTCATCAGATAGGCGCAGAGCCGGGCCAGCGTGCCGCAGACCTCGTCCGCGAAGCTTGCCAGCGCCGGGTGAATTCTCGTCGTATAAGGGGAATTGGCCGAACCGGCCGGAAACGAATGCATCAAACGCCCAAACACAGCCGTCAAACGTTGGTCAGATTCTTGGTTGACGCGTTTTCTTCACGCGAACCGGTATCCACTTCGCTCGAAAACGCTATAAGGGCGTTTCTCGCATAGAAGCGCTGCCTTCCCCCTTTCCGCTTGACGCGGCGGGACGGCATTTTTCCTCGGAGAGTGAACGATGGGTTACAAAGTCGCTGTCGTCGGTGCGACCGGCAATGTCGGGCGCGAAATGCTCAATATTCTCGACGAGCGCAAATTCCCCGCCGACGAGGTCGTGGTGCTGGCTTCGCGCCGCAGCGTCGGCGTCGAGGTCTCCTATGGCGACCGCACCCTGAAGGTCAAAGCGCTCGAGCATTACGATTTTTCCGACGTCGATATCTGCCTGATGTCGGCCGGTGGTTCGGTGTCGAAGGAATGGTCGCCCAGGATCGGCGCCGCCGGCGCGGTCGTTATCGACAATTCGTCGGCCTTCCGGATGGACCCGGACGTGCCGCTGATCGTGCCGGAAGTGAACGCGGATGCGACCGCGGGCTTTGCCAAGAAGAACATCATCGCCAACCCGAACTGCTCGACCGCGCAGCTCGTGGTGGCGCTGAAGCCGCTGCACGACAAGGCCACCATCAAGCGCGTCGTGGTTTCGACCTATCAATCGGTCTCGGGCGCCGGCAAGGATGCGATGGATGAGCTGTTCTCGCAGACCAAGGCCGTCTACACCAACAGCGAGCTGATCAACAAGAAATTCCCCAAGCGTATCGCCTTCAATGTCATCCCGCACATCGATGTTTTCATGGAGGACGGCTACACCAAGGAAGAGTGGAAGATGATGATGGAGACCAAGAAGATTCTTGATCCCAAAATCAAGCTGACTGCGACCTGCGTGCGGGTCCCGGTGTTCGTCGGCCATTCGGAAGCCGTCAACATCGAGTTCGAGAATCCGATCAGCGCCGATGAAGCGCGCAACATCCTGCGCAACGCGCCGGGATGCCTCGTCATCGACAAGCAGGAGCCCGGCGGTTACGTCACGCCGTACGAGGCGGCCGGCGAAGACGCCACCTATATCAGCCGCATCCGCGAGGACGCGACCGTGGAAAACGGCCTGGTGCTGTGGTGCGTCTCCGACAATCTGCGCAAGGGCGCGGCGCTCAACGCGGTGCAGATCGCCGAATGCCTGATCAACCGCAAGCTGATCACCGCGAAGAAGAAGGCGGCGTGAATTTCCGAATGGGAAGTAGCGAATAGCGAGTGGAGTTTATTCGCTATTCGCTACCTCTCACGCTGCGAAATTCCTTCGCCTCCAGATCGAGCACGAACAGCGAGCCTTCGGCGACGCCGAAATAGGCGCCGTGCAATTCCATCTCGCCGCGTTCGACGCGGCTGCGCACGAACGGAAACGTCATCAGGTTTTCGAGTGAGCGGAACACCGCGGCCTTCTCGATCCGCGTGGTGAAATCCACCCTTGTCTCGTGCTCGCGCTGGCCGACCTTTTCGCCCGGCTTGATGAACATCGCCATCCAGCGGCCGATGAAATCGCCCGGAGACAGCGGATCGATATCGTCGATGAAGGCGCGGATGCCGCCGCACTGCGCATGGCCGAGCACCACGATGTGTTTGATGCGCAGCACCTGCACCGCGTATTCCAGCGCCGCCGACACGCCATGGGCGCCGCCGTCGGGCTGGAAGACCGGCACCAGGTTGGCGACGTTGCGCACCACGAAGAGTTCGCCCGGGCCGGCGTCGAAAATCACTTCCGGCGAGACGCGCGAATCGCAGCAGCCGATCACCATCACGGCGGGCGACTGGCCGCGCTCGGAAAGTTCCCGGTAGCGCGTCTGCTCGGTCGGCAGCCGCTGCGAGGTAAAGGCCCGGTAGCCGTCGAGCAGATGTTGCGGGAATGACGTTGCCATGTGTCCTGTGCCTGTTTGGGTCATGCCTAACCATAGACCGATGACGGGAACAAGGCTTTCGGAGCCCGGTTTGAAATGTTAGGGCGAGGGACCCAAATCGCCCTCAAGGAACCAGCCCATGATCCGTCCGCGCCGCAGCCTGTTGTTCATGCCGGGGTCGAACGCGCGGGCGCTGGAAAAGGCACGCACCCTGCCTGCCGACGGCATCATTCTCGACCTCGAGGATTCGGTGGCGCCGGACGCCAAGGCGATGGCCCGCGACCAGATCGCCAAGGCGATTGCGGCCGGCGGGTTCGGCAAGCGCGAGGTGCTGATCCGCGTCAACAGCCTCGATACGCCCTGGTGGGTCGACGACGTCACCATGGCCGGCAAGGCCCGGCCCGACGGCATTCTGGTTCCCAAGATTTCCACCGTGGCCGACCTGAACGCCATCGCTAACCGCCTGAGCGACATCAACGCCGACATGTCGATCCGGGTCTGGGCCATGATCGAGACCGCGCGCGCCGTGCTGGATGCCGACAAGCTGGCGGCGGCATCGCGGGATTCCGAAACCCGGCTCGCGGGCTTCGTGTTCGGACCCAATGATATCTCGCGGGAGACACGGATCCGCATGCAGCCGGGCCGCGCGGCGATGATCCCGATGATCACGCACTGTATCCTGGCGACGCGTGCGCACGGGCTGGAAATTCTCGACGGGCCCTACAGCGACATCAGCAATATCGACGGTTTTGCGACCGAATGCGCGCAGGGCCGCGACCTCGGCTTCGACGGCAAGACGCTGATCCATCCGAGCCATATCGAGGCCTGCAACGCCATCTTCACGCCGCCGGCGGAAGAGGTGGCCGAAGCGCGCAAGATCATCGCGGCATTCGAAAAGCCGGAAAACGCCTCCCGCGGCGCCATCCAGCTCGACGGGCGGATGGTGGAGCGGCTGCACGCCGACATGGCGCGGCGAACCATTGCGATTGCGGATGCGATCGCGGGGATGGCGAGGTAGGGCAGATTAAACTGGGCCGTGACGACGGACTATATTGTGCCCCGGACGCAAGCGGCATGAGCGCTGCAAGCCGGGGCCAATTCTACTTTGCATGGGGTTGTTTTCGAGATTTGTGTCCAGGCCCTGCGGTGTAGCGATTTTGCCCCAGCCTATCGGGCGTTAGTTGCGCCGCAGGCTCAGAATGTAATTCGCGAGATCGTCCGCCTGTTCGGGGGCGATGATGAGGTTGGGCATCCGGTGATGGCTCGTCTTCATGAACACTTTCAGCGCCAGCGCCGTGGTCGAGGGCCGGTTGGCGATGGCGGTGAAATCCGGCGGGCTGCCCCGGGCGCCCACCGTCAAGGGCTCGATCGCATGACAATCCTTGCACCAGGCCTCGGCGAGACGATGCCCGGCCGAGGCGCTGTCTGATGGCAGCGGGGCACCGCTCGCATTATGCAGCCGCACGAACAGCAGCACCGCGAGCGCACCGACAGCTGCGATCAAGACATGCAGCCAAGTGGAACGCGCCATCTTCCGTAACTCCTGAAGCAGGTCTTATTGCTGCACCCGCTGCCCCAGACCATCGATCGTGTCGGCATTGCCGCAATATTCCTGATAATGCGCAGCCGCCTTGCCGGTGGCGAGGTCGCGGTCGCACTGGCGCTTGTGGTTGCACAGCGAGCAGACGCGCTCCATGTCGCGCAGCACGAAGGGTTCGGTGCGCGCCAGAGCCTCCTGGTCGATGCCAAGCGCCTGAAGCATCTTCGGCAGTTCGTCGGCGGCATGCGGCCCCTGACGGACCAGCGCCTCCAGCTCGGCGGAAGACATCCGCAATTCGCTGGCGATCCGGCCGAAATTGGCGGCGTCCATTTCGTGCATTTCCTTCAGCTCGCGCCGGTGCTTCAGCCATTCGCCGAAGGTGTCGATCACGAGGCTGACGACGGGATAGGGCTTTTCCTGAACGGTCATGGCACGGCTCCCTTGGGATGCTGCAATGGCCTAGGGTGAGCGCAGATCGCGCGGGCGTCGTTGCGCTGGATCAAATTGGAAAAGCGCGATGTTAGCGGCTTCTTCTTCCTTCCCTTCTCGCACAAGGGGAGAAGGGAAGGAGGCCAGCGCCGCCCTTATTTGCCAAACTTCTCCGCTGCCCAGGCATAAAGGCTGCCCGGAATCGGCTTCTGGCCGCCGCGGCCTTTTGGCGAAATGTGCAGCCCGATGATGTGGGGATCGGCGAGCAGGCCTGAAAAATCCGTCGGCTCGAAGAATTGCTTCGGCTCGGCATGCACCGCATAGAAGGATTGCTTCGACAGCGCGTGCTGCAATTCACCCGAGCGGCGTGCGAGCGCGGTCAGCGCGGCCGGGCCGTAGATCGCGACGCGGATGTCGGACAGGCGGCTCGATCGGTGTCGCAACTGGCGCAGCATGAAGGTGACGCGATGGCGCAGCGCCAGCCAGTCCGGCGTCAGATCCTCCTGCTCCATCAGTTCTTCGAACGCCAGCACGATCGGACTATTCGCAGGCAGGTACAAAGCCGAATTGCCGAGCTGGCGCCGGCGTTCCCATGCGAAATAGGGTTTTGCCGGATCGACCTCGACCGGCTTCAGCAACAGCACGTCGGCGTCGAGCCACAGGCCGGCGCGCTCGGCCATCAGCCGCATCCGGAAGAAATCGCTGAACTGCAGAATGGTCCAGTCGCGCCAGCTGCCGTCGGGCTGCGGCGGGCGCAGCCGTTCGGAAAAGGAATGCGGCAGGATCGCCTCGGCTTCGGCGTTGCCGACGCCATCGGGCAGGCCCGGCAATGGATCGAAACTGTAGACCGTGACCTTGTGGCCGGCGGCCACCTGCGAGCGCAGGCAGGTCAGCCGCAGCCTGTCGAGCGGGCCGTGCCAGAAAGTAACGACGTCAGGCCGCATCCGCGTCGCCTCCACTTAACGAAAGAGCCCCGATGTGATCGGGGCTCTCGTAACACAATCAGGCAACACGATCAGGCCCAGGCGCGCTCTTTCTTCAGCTTCGCCTCGTAATCGTCGATCGACGCCTTCTTTTCCATGGTCAGGCCGATGTCGTCGAGGCCGTTCATCAGGCAATGCTTGCGGAACGGGTCGATCTCGAACTTCACCTTGCCGCCGTCGGGGCCACGGATCTCCTGGTTGGCGAGATCGATGGTCAGCGTCGCGTTGGCGCCGCGCTCGGCGTCGTCGAACAGCTTGTCGAGGTCGTCCTGGGTGACGCGGATCGGCAGGATGCCGTTCTTGAAGCAGTTATTGTAGAAGATGTCGCCGAACGAGGTCGAGATCACGCAGCGGATGCCGAAATCCAGCAGCGCCCACGGCGCGTGCTCGCGGCTGGAACCGCAGCCGAAATTGTCGCCGGCGACCAGCACCTTGGCCTTGCGATAGGCCGGCTGGTTGAGGATGAAGTCCGGGTTCTCGCTGCCGTCATCCTTGTAGCGCTGCTCGGAGAAGAGCCCCTTGCCGAGGCCGGTGCGCTTGATGGTCTTCAAATACTGCTTCGGGATGATCATGTCGGTGTCGACATTGATGATCTTCAGCGGGGCAGCTACGCCTTCCAGTGTGGTGAACTTTTCCATCGATCGCACTTCCCGGTTGTATCTGGGGCAAGACCGCCAATTTATCTCGAATATCGCCCCGGCAAAAGGCCGATTTGCGCAATCCTAGCCTGCGCAACCTACCCGGCACCCGCCTCGATCGCCTCCATATCGGCGTCCGAAAGCCCGAAATGGTGCCCGATCTCGTGGATCAGGACGTGGCGGACGATATGGCCCAGCGTTTCCTCATGTTCGGCCCAGTAATCGAGGATCGGGCGGCGGTAGAGCCAGATCATGTTGGGCAGGCGGGCGACGTCCTGATTGCTCTGGTGCGGCAGGCCGATGCCCTGAAACAGTCCGAGCAGGTCGAATTCGCTTTGAGCCTCCATCTCGTCCAGGACCTCGTCGGTCGGAAAATCGTCGACGCGGATGATCACGCCCTGGCACAGGGTTCGAAAGCCCTTCGGCAGGCGCTCGAACACCTCATGCGCCATGGCTTCCATTTCGGCGAGCGAGGGGGCTTTTGCTTCGGTCCACATCAGGACGTATTTAGCGTGTGTTATGGCTGGGCGCATCCTGGTTTTGCGAGTTGACCTCGGGGCGCCAATCGGGGACCGTACTGGCATATCAGGCGTGGGTGGACTTGAGATGAAGCGGATTGTGACGGTCGCAGCATGGGCTGCTTTTGCCGGGCTCTTGCTATCAGGTACGATGGCGCAGGCGCAGACGGCATCGCCGGAACTGCGGGTCGCGACAGCGCCGAAGCCGGCTGTCACGGATATATCCGCGCAGCGCCGCCGGCCGTTGCGGCGCGTGCCGATCTATCGGCAGGAGGAATGGGCGCCTGATGTCTACCCGCGCTACAACCCCGGCCCCAACGCCGTGCGCGATTGCACCGCGCATTACGTGCAGGAGTACCGGCCGAGCGGCACGGTGATCACCCCGCGCATGAACTGCTACTGGCGTCCGGGCTAGGTTCTTCTCTCCACATTTTATCGGCCTCTTCATCAGGCGCGGATCGGGCACTGCTCTGCGGGTTCCTGCGACGATTGGCGAGCGCACGTAATGCGGTGATCGGCATCCGTTCATGCTCGTGGCGCATTCATTCAGCGCCCATTCAAGTCGCGAACGTCAGATTGCGTGCAGCGTTGCGGCGATGCGATTCGGCGCAGACGTGGACACCCGACCCAAGGAGAGCATTCATGCAGTTCACGAAGGTTTTTGGCCTCGCCGCCGTTGGCGCGTTGCTCGCGCTCGCTACGCCAGCCGAGCGCGCCAATGCGATGTCGCTCAGCAATCCCGGCGCCGCCGCGGCGGTTCAGGAAGACGCCAGGCTGGCGACCACGGAAGTGCATTGGCGGCATCGTCACCATCATCGGTGGCACCGCTGGCACCATCATCATCGCCATCATCATCGTCACTGGCATCGCTGGTAAGTGCGACAGCTTGGCGCAGATATCGCACAGGCCCGCGTGATTGCGGGCCTGTTTCGATTCGAAGGGTTGCCTTGAAACTGGCGAGATTGCTGCCCGTTATCTCTGATATCGAGATCAACGAGAGGAGTCCGTCATGAAGAGCCTGATCGGGGCAGCCTTTGTTGCTGGGGCGCTCGCGCTCGCGGTTGCCGGACCGGGTGCGATCGATAGCGCCGCCGCGGCGTCACCGGCGAAGGCGCAGCGTGCCGACACATCCGACGCCACCGATTTCACCGCGCATCGCTCTGTCAGGCGCTACTATCGTCATCACGGCGACTATCGTCCGCATTACCGGTCCTATTACTACAACCGGCCGGTCTACTATCGGCCGTATCCCTATGACACGCCGGCGCCGTTCACGTTTGGAATCGGGTTTGGTCCGTTATGGTGGTGAGACGTTGGCGCGAATAGCGCGGCGTCGCGTTCATCTTTGCGGTCGCTGTATTCATGGCGCGTTCACGTGCCTGTCCTTAACGTCACGTTGGGAGCGACCGCAAAGAAACGCGACGGGGATCAGCCGCGGAGCGGTTGAGGGCGCGCCGTCGCCGGTTAGGGAGGTTCATCCATGGCGATATCCGATCCCGGACGCGGCCTTGTCCGCTGTCTGGGCATAACAGCTGCGGCGCTGTTTGCATTCACGGCCGCATCACAACAGCGCGCCGAGGCGCTCTCGCTTGCGAGTCCCGGTGCGGCGCCTTCGGCGAAATTTGCAGCCGACGGCCTGGCGACCGAAGTCCGCCACGGCGGCGGCGGCGGCGGTGGTGGTTTCCGCGGTGGTGGAGGAGGCGGCGGTTTTCGCGGCGGCGGGGTGGTGGCTTTCACGGCGGTGGCTTCCGCGGCGGCGGGTTTCATGGCGGTGGATTCAGGGGCGGCGGCGCTGCGTTCCATGGCGGCGGATTCAGAGGCGGTGGCCTTGCAATCCATCGCGGCGGCTTTCGCGCCGCGCCGGTCTTTCGTGGCGGCGGCATGCGCTACGGATATCGCCACGTCTATCACCGGCCGCATTTCTATCACCGGCATCACTTCCACCGGCGGTTTTACGCGTCGCGCTATTACAGCTACCCGTATTATTATGGCTACCGGCACCGCTACTGCCGCGTGATCTGGACCTATTACGGGCCGCGCAAGATCTGCCGCTACCGTCCGTGGTATCGTCACCACTGGCGCGTTCGCCACTATGGTTTCCCGTACCGCTATTGGTGAGCCGCGAAATGAAACAGGCGCCCGATCGGCGCCTGTTTTCTTCAATGCGACGAGTGGTGTTGTTCAATCCCAATCCTTGCCTTCCCAAGGCTTGATCTTCCACGGCGTCAGCTTTTCCATTCGCCACTGTGTCCAGTGCTCCGGCGGCCAGTGACTGAGGCGTGAGGTATCCTTGGGCGATGCTGGGAGGTCGACGATGCGCGGCATGACGCGGCGACGCGACTGGCGCGTCAACTCGCTGATCATATCGACGAACTCAGACTTGTCGGTCACGGCCGGGTCCCTCGCGAAAGCGCTTCGCAAGGGACCATTCTGCGCTCTGCCTGTTAACGTGGCGTTGCCAGAACGCCTCGCTATCTAGACAAGGAGGGTTAACGCCACTCCCGGATGTCGACAAAGTGCCCGGCGATCGCCGCAGCCGCTGCCATGGCCGGCGACACCAGATGGGTGCGGCCCTTGAAGCCCTGACGGCCCTCGAAATTGCGGTTCGAGGTCGAGGCGCAGCGCTCTTCCGGGGACAGCTTGTCGGGGTTCATGGCCAAACACATCGAGCAGCCCGGCTCGCGCCATTCGAAGCCGGCCTTGATGAAGATCTTGTCGAGGCCTTCGGCTTCGGCCTGTTCCTTCACGATGCCCGAGCCCGGCACGATCATCGCGTTGACGTGGGCATTGACGGTCTTGCCTTCGGCGACTTTCGCCGCCGCCCGCAGGTCTTCGATCCGGCCGTTGGTGCAGGAGCCGATGAAGACACGGTCGAGCTTGATGTCAGTGATCTTCGTACCTGCCGCGAGGCCCATATATTTCAGCGCGCGGTGTTTTGAGAGCCGCTTGGCCTCGTCGGCGATTTTGTCGGGATCAGGCACGAAGCCTGATATCGACACCACGTCCTCGGGCGAGGTGCCCCAGGTCACGATCGGCGGCAGCTTGGCCGCGTCCAGCCGGATCTCGTGGTCGAAATGCGCGCCCTCGTCCGAGCGCAGCTTTTCCCAATAGCGCATCGCGGCGTCCCAGTCGGCACCCTTCGGCGATTTCGGACGGCCTTTCAGGAATTCGAACGCCTTTTCGTCGGGCGCGATCAGCCCGGCGCGGGCGCCGCCCTCGATCGACATGTTGCAGACCGTCATGCGGCCTTCCATCGACAGCGCGCGGATCGCGTCGCCGGCGTATTCCAGCACATAGCCGGTGCCGCCGGCGGTGCCGATCTCGCCGATGATCGCCAGGATGATGTCCTTGCCGGTGACGCCGTCGGGCAATTTGCCGTCGACCACCGCGCGCATGTTTTTTGCTTTTTTCTGGATCAGCGTTTGCGTCGCCAGCACGTGCTCGACTTCCGACGTGCCGATGCCGTGCGCCAGCGCGCCGAACGCGCCATGGGTGGAGGTGTGGCTGTCACCGCAGACGATGGTAGTGCCGGGCAGCGTAAAGCCCTGCTCGGGGCCGATCACGTGGACGATGCCCTGACGCTTGTCGTGCTCGTTGTAGTATTCGATGCCGAATTCGCGGGCGTTGTCCGCCATCACGCGCATCTGCTCGATGCTCTCCGGATCGGGATTGGGCTTCGAACGGTCGGTGGTCGGGATGTTGTGATCGACCACGGCCAGCGTCTTCTCCGGCGCGTGAACCCTGCGCCCCGTCGCGCGCAGGCCTTCGAACGCCTGCGGCGAGGTCACCTCGTGCACCAGATGGCGGTCGATATAGAGCAGGCAGGTGCCGTCATCGGCTTCGTGCACCAGATGGTCGTTCCAGATCTTGTCGTACAGCGTGGTCGGTTGGGACATGAGCGTCAGCTCCAAAAGAAATTCTGTGTGGGCGGTTAAGCGCAGGGTGCGCCAGCAACGGACGTCAGCGCAGCATCAAGCTGCGCGCGTAAGCTCAGATGTCGCTGAGGTCGCGAACCGTCCGAAGAACCGGCCGGGCAGCCGCGAGCGATCGTCGATGACGACGAGCCGGGCGGTGCCGAAGGCGGCGCTGGTGCGATCTAGAACCATTCTGAATTTCTAACACAGGGTCAGCTTCTGTCACAATCAATCGATTGGCAGGGCTGATCCCTAGATAGGTACCGGCAACAAAAAAGCGCGGGACAAAACCCCGCGCTTTTGTCGCATCCAGATTCTCATTTTTTACGCGTTTTCTTCACGCGAACCGGCACCCACTTCGCTCGAAAACGCTATGGGGCGGGAAGACTTACTCGCCGACGGCGGTGGCGCGGTCCTGCTTCTCGACGATGCGGGCCGACTTGCCGCGCAGCTGGCGCAGGTAATATAGCTTGGCGCGACGGACCTTGCCGCGGCGCACCACCTTGATCGAGTCGATCATCGGCGACATCACAGGGAATACGCGCTCGACGCCTTCGCCGTAGGAAATCTTGCGGACGGTGAAGCTCTCGTTGAGCCCGCCGCCGGAACGGCCGATGCAGACGCCTTCATAGGCCTGCACGCGGGTGCGCTCGCCTTCGACCACCTTGACGTTGACGATCACGGTGTCGCCGGGGCCGAATTCCGGGATCGTCTTGGTCGCCGACAGTTTTTCGAATTGCTCTTTTTCGAGCTGTTGAATGAGGTTCATTGAAATCTCCATCGGCGGCGCGCCCAGCCAGTCCGGCGCGGGCTGCGCGAACGCCTTGTATCCTGCCATTGCGCGGATTTGGCGCTCGTATAAGGCATCGGGCCGCGCTTGTCACCCGTCTGTCGTTCTTTTTGTGGCTTTTTGGCCGGGCCTCGCGGCCCATAAATCCGGCCGCCGCGCCCGGGTGAGGGCTTCGGCCTCGGCCTTTCGCCAGGCCGCCACCTTGGCATGGTCGCCGGAAACCAGGATTTCCGGGATACTGCGGCCCTCGAACTCCTGCGGGCGGGTAAATTGGGGGTATTCGAGTAGTCCCTCGGAAAAGCTTTCGTCCTCTCCCGAGGCCTGTTTGCCCATCACGCCGGGCAACAGCCGCACGCAGGCGTCGATCAGCGCCATCGCGGCGATCTCGCCGCCGGACAGCACATAGTCCCCGATCGAGACCTCCTCGAGGTGCCGGGCCTCGATCACGCGCTGGTCGATCCCCTCGAACCGGCCACAGACGATCAGGGGGCCGGGCCCGGTGGCGAGTTCCGCCACAAGCGACTGGGTCAATGGCCGACCCCGCGGGCTCATCAGAAGGCGCGGCCGGCTTTGATGGGTATCCGCGGCGTCGATCGCCGCCGCCAGCACGTCGGCCCGCAGTACCATGCCCGGCCCGCCGCCGGCCGGCGTGTCATCGACGCTGCGGTGGCGGTCGGTGGCGGAGTCTCTTATATCGCGCGCCTCCAGCTCCCACAGGCCAGACGCCAGCGCCTTGCCCGCCAGGCTGACGCCGAGCGGCCCGGGAAACATCTCGGGGAAGAGCGTGAGAACCGTGGCGCGCCAGGTCATATCAAACCCATCACGTGAGCGTCGGGGCGTCGTCGCCTTCGATTTCCTGCGGCAGTTCGATCACCACGCGGCCGCCGGCGAGATCGACCGTCGGCACCACCGCATTGGTGAACGGCAGCAGTATGGTCGGGCCGTGCGGAGGCGCGATCTCGATGATGTCGCCGGCGCCGAAATTGTGGATCGCGGTGACGCGGCCGAGCGGCTCGTTGGTGGAGGTGACCGCTGCCAGTCCGATCAGGTCGGCGTGGTAATATTCGTCGTCGTCGGTCTCGGGCAGTTTTTCGCGCGCGATATAGAGCTCGAGGCCGTTGAGCCGTTCGGCGTCCTCGCGGGTGGCGATGCCTTTCAGCGTCGCCACCAGATGGTCTTTGGCCTCGCGGGCATGCGTCACCTCGAACTGGCGCGCGCCGTCCTTGGTCGTCAGCGGGCCGTAGTCTTTCACGGCGAACGGATCTTCGGTGAACGTCCACAGTTTCACCGCGCCGCGCACGCCATGCGCAGCGCCGATACGCGCGACGCAGATTGGTGCTGCCACCGTCGTGCGCCGCTACGCTTTACGCCTTCGCGGCGGCTTCGGCCTGCGCCTTGCGCTCCTTGCGCGGCACGGCCTTTTCCGGGTTGTTGCGGGCGGGGCGCTTGACGATGCCGGCCGCATCCAGGAAGCGCGTCACGCGATCCGACGGCTGCGCGCCCTTGGCGAGCCAGGACTTCACCTTGTCCATGTCGAGCTTCAGCCGCGACTCATTGTCCTTCGGCAGCAGCGGATTGAAGTGACCGAGACGCTCGATGAAGCGGCCATCGCGGGGAAAGCGCGAGTCGGCGACGACGACGTGATAGACCGGACGCTTCTTGGTGCCTGCGCGAGCGAGGCGGATAACGACTGACATTTGGTTCTCCTGAGTGTGGGTTGGATTCGTGTTGGTAAATGGGTCGCAATTTATTTCTTCTTCCCGGGAAAGCCGCCGAGGCCCGGCAAGGTCGGCTTGCCGCTGAGCCCCGTCAGGCCCGGCACGTTCGGCAGGCCCTGGCGCAGGCCGACCGGAAGATCCTTCGGCAAATTCGGCAGGCCGCCGGCGCCGCCCTGCATCTTCTCCGCCATCGCCTTCATCTCTTCGGCCGAGGGCGGCTTCATGCCGCCGCCAAAGCCCATTGCCTGCGCGATGCCGGCCATCGGGCCGCGCTTGCCCGAGCCCATGGCCTTCATCATGTCGGCCATGTTCCGGTGCATCTTCAGCAGCTTGTTGACTTCCTGGACCTCCAGGCCGGCGCCGGCGGCGATGCGCTTCTTGCGGCTGGCCTTGAGGATGTCGGGATTCTTGCGCTCCTGCCGCGTCATCGAATCGATCACCGCGACCTGGCGCTTGATGATCTTGTCGTCGATCCCGGCGGCGGCGATCTGGTTCTTCATCTTGGCGACGCCGGGCATCATGCCCATCAGCCCGCTGATGCCGCCCATGTTCGCCATCTGCAGCAACTGCTCGCGCATATCGGTGAGGTCGAACTGGCCCTTGCGCATCCGCTCGGCGGTGCGCGCGGCCTTTTCGGCGTCGATATTCGCCGCGGCGCGTTCGACCAGCGACACCACGTCGCCCATGCCGAGGATGCGGCCGGCAATGCGGCTCGGATGAAAATCCTCCAGCGCGTCGGTCTTTTCGCCGGTGCCGATCAGCTTGATCGGCTTGCCGGTCACCGCGCGCATCGACAGCGCCGCGCCGCCGCGGCCGTCGCCGTCGACCCGCGTCAGCACGATGCCGGTGAGGCCAACGCGCTGATCGAAGGCGCGCGCGAGGTTGACCGCGTCCTGGCCGGTCAGCGAATCCGCGACCAGCAGCACTTCATGCGGATTGGCCGTGGTTTTGATCTCGGCGGCCTCTGACATCATCTCTTCGTCGAGCGTGGTGCGGCCGGCGGTGTCGAGCAGCACCACGTCGTAGCCGCCGAGCTTGCCGGCTTCCAGCGCGCGCTTGGCAATCTGCGCGGGCTTTTGCCCCGCCACGATCGGCAGCGTCGGGATGTCGAGGTCGCGGCCGAGCACGGCCAATTGCTCCATCGCCGCCGGGCGGTAGATGTCGAGCGAGGCCATCAAGACTTTGCGCTTGTCGCGCTGGGTCATGCGGCGGGCGAGCTTTGCGGTGGTGGTGGTTTTGCCGGAGCCCTGCAGGCCGACCATCATGATGGCGACCGGCGGCACCGCATTGAGGTCGATGGTCTGGCCGTCGGAACCAAGCGTGGCGACCAGTTCGTCATGGACGATCTTGACCACCATCTGGCCGGGCGTGACCGACTTGACGACGGTGGCGCCGACCGCCTGCTCGCGGACGCGATCGATAAAATTTCTGACAACCTCGAGGGCAACGTCGGCTTCCAGCAGCGCGCGGCGCACTTCGCGCATCGCGGCGTCGACATCGGCCTCCGACAGCGAACCGCGGCCCGTCAGCCGATCGAGTATCCCACCAAGCTTTTCCGACAGATTGTCGAACAATGCCGTTGTCCTCTGTCCTGCCCAATGCAGGCGCGCTGCTTCGATCCGTCCACTGCTGTCATCACCCGCGAAAGCGGGTGATCCAGTATTCCAGAGCAGCTCGTTTGAACCGAGAAGCCGCGGCGTACTGGATACCCCGCCTTCGCGGGGTATGACGGCCAGTTATGTGTCCTGGCGCAGAACGCCAAAACGATATTCCAAACACTTTCGCGCCCGAGGGCGCATCGCGCTGTCGGGCGTTGGCCTCCGGTCTCGTGGGCCGGGCGGCGGGTCGAAAAGAACCTCTTTCCGAGAAAGTGGGCGGGTTAAACTCCCGGGAGGAGCGAAAGTCAAGGAGAAACTAGGCCGAAGCGGTCGCGGTCTCCGTGTAAGCCATTGGAAATATTAAGGTTGTGAGGAGGCCACGCGATGGTGGGCCGTACTCCTGCCCTGGGTTCAAAGTTCAACCCGCACACGCCATATAACGCCCCATGTCATCTGCTCTCTCCCGCCTTTCGTGATGTCCATCACCCGCCGCCGTGTCTTTGGAGTGCTTGCCGGCGCCGCCGCGGCCGTCGGTGTGCCCTCGATCTGGATAAGCAACATGAAAACCTATGACGGCCCCGTCTCCGACCACTTTGACGGCACCCGCTTCTTCGACCCCGATGGGGCGCCGCCGAAATCACTCGGTGAAGTTCTGCGCTGGCAGTTCGGCACCGACCGCAAGCGCGCCAGCTGGCCGGATTGGGTGCCGAACGCCCACAGCGATACGCCGCCGCCGCGCGTTAGCGGTGACAAGGTGCGGCTGTCGTTTGTCGGCCATGTCTCCTGGCTGATCCAGACCGCGGATCTCAACATTCTCGTCGATCCCGTGTGGTCGATGCGCGCGTCGCCGGTCTCCTTTGCCGGACCGCAGCGGCACCACGATCCCGGCATCGCCTTCAACGCGCTGCCCAAGATCGATGTGGTGCTGGTCTCGCACGGCCACTACGACCATCTCGACGTCGCGACGGTATCAAAGTTGACGGAAAAGTTTTCGCCGCGCGTGATCACGCCGCTCGGCAACGACGTCACCATGCGCGAGACGGACAGTGCGATCAAAGCCGAGGGGTTCGACTGGCAGGACCGTGTCGAGCTCGGCAACGGCATCGCGGTGACGCTGGTGCCGACGCGGCACTGGTCGGCACGCGGCCTGTTCGACCGCAACAAGGCGCTGTGGGCGAGTTTTGTCCTGGAGACGCCGGCCGGCAAACTCTACATCGTCTGCGATTCCGGCTATGGCGAGGGCAAGCATTTCCGCCGTGTTGCCGAGCAGCACGGCCCGCTGCGGCTGGCGATCCTCCCCATAGGCGCCTATGAGCCGCGCTGGTTCATGAAGGATCAGCATATGAATCCGTCCGATGCGGTGAAGGCGCTGGCCGATTGCGGCGCCGAACAGGCGCTGGCGCACCATCACGGAACGTTCCAATTGACCGATGAGGCGATCGACGCGCCTGTCATGGCGCTGGATGAGGCGCTCAAGGAAGCGAAGATCCCGCCCGAGCGGTTCGCGGCGCTGAAGCCGGGACAGGTGGTGGAGATTTAGACGTAATCCCTCATGCTGAGGAGGCGCGTTGGCGCCGTCTCGAAGCACGAGGGCCCGTCTCCATCCTTCGAGACGCGCGCTATGCGCGCTCCTCAGGACGAGGTCGGTATATGCGGCTCCAGGGAAATTACTGCTTCCCCTTGATCACCCAGGACACGCTCACCGTCACCGAAAGCGTCTCCTCGCCTTGCGCTACCGGCGCTCCCGCAGCCATCGGCGCTGCCATCTTGCCGCGAAATACCGGCACGGGCGCGCCTTCCTCGGAAATGCTGATCGGCTCGCCGAGCGTCACGCCGGCGGCCTTGGCGTAGATCTCCGCCTTGCGGCGCGCGTCCGCGATCGCCTTCTCGCGGGCCTCGTCCAGATGTTTCGAGGCCTGTGTTACCGTGAAGCTGATGCCGCCGATCTCGTTGACGCCGGCGCCGACCAGCACGTCGATTACGTTCGCGACCTTGGTCACGTCGCGGATCTTGACCGTGACACGGTTGCTGGCGCGGAAGCTGACGATGCCTGGCGTGCGCTCGGCGGCTGTGGGCGTCGCAAATTGCGGTTGCAGCGACAGCCGCGAGGTCTGGTAGTCCTTTTCCTCGATGCCGGCGCCCTTGAGCGCCGCCAGCACCTTGCCCATCGCCGCGTTGTTGGCATCCGACGCCTCGCGCGCGGTCTTGGCGTCCGACGTCACGCCGCCGTCGATCTGGGCCTGATCGGGCGGCACCGACACGGAGGCTTCGCCGGTCACGGAAATCGCAGGCGGCGGCATGGTCTGCGCCAGCGCCGGCGCGGCGAGCCACGTGGCGGTAATGAGGGCAAGGCCGAGCAGATGCTTCATGCTGATCACCTCAGCGGCACGTAGACGTTGATCACCAGCTTGTCCTCCGCTGTCTTCAGGGGATCGGTCATGTATTCCTCGATGAAGGTATCCTTGGCCTCGAGCTTCTTGTCGTCGAGGTGGTTGGTGATCGCCTCATAGGTGTTGTCCATGTTGTCGTAGGAGCCGCGATGGACGAACTTCAGCGCCTTGCCGTCGGGCGACTTGCCCATGCTCATGTCCTTGGTCAGGTTCTTGACGTCCTGATCGACCGGAATCTGGGCCAGGAACGTAAAACCGGTATCGTCGGTCGAGGTGTAGACGATCATCGAATTGCCCGTGGCCTTGATGCCCTGCTTGTCGAGTACGGCGGTCAGCGCCTTGAACGCATCGATCAGGGTATCGAACGCGGCATCCCAATTCGCTTTGCCCTTCATGACAACCACTTTTTTGGACTCGAGCGCGAACTCCTCGCCGAAAGGATCGGCGGTCTGGACGCTGGCGGCGGGGGGAGGGGGCACGGGCGTCGGGGCCTTTTCCGCCGTGGGGGCATCCGCCGGCGACTTGGTTTCGGCCGGCGGCGGGACCGGCACCGCCGATGGTGCGGGGCTGGGCGACGGGCTCGCGGCCGGCGCGGCCGAGGGCGCCGGCGATTGCGCCAGCGCGGCCCCGCCAGACGCAACCATGGAGAGTGCGACCAAGGCCGCACGGAAAGTGCTGATACGGTTCATTTCAGGTATTCTCCATCCACCCCACCTAGCGGCGGCATGTCCCGGTCCGCGCCCGCCAGAATGGTGCTATTTTCTAACACGCAAGGTCCGCTTTCGTCCCATGACAGATGCGTCATACGCCCCTGCGCACTGGCGCTCCAATTCCGAAGCTCGCAAGTGTATGCGGCTGGCGCTTATGCGAGCTTCGGAATTAAGAGGAGCACCAGCAAGTTTGTCGTTTCCCAGTGAGGTGAATTTGCAGTTCCTATGAACAAGTTACGGCGAAACTGACAGGAACTGCAAATTCACCTCACTAGCCAGTTGGCCATCATTCGCCATATAAGGCAGGCAGAAATTGGGAAATTCCATGAGCGCGCTGGCCAACCACGCATTTGCCAAGATGAACGGCATCGGCAACGAGATTGTCGTGGTGGACCTGCGCGATTCCAGGTCCGCGGTAACGCCGGAAGACGCGCGGGCGGTGGCGTCGCCCGCGGGCGTGCCCTATGACCAGTTGATGGTATTGCAGCCGCCGCGGCTGCAGGGCACCGAGGCGTTTATCCGCATCTACAACAATGACGGCTCGGAAGCCGGCGCCTGCGGCAACGGCATGCGCTGCGTGGTGCGCCGCCTGTTCGAGAAGACCGGCCAGACCGCGGTGACGTTCGAGACCCGCGCCGGCCTGCTGAACTGCTGGCAGGGCCCGGCGCCCGATCTCTACACGGTCGATATGGGCGCGCCGAAATTTGCCTGGCAGGATATTCCGCTGGCCGAGGAATTTCGCGACACCCGCTATATCGAGTTGCAGGTAGGTCCCATCGATGCGCCGGTGCTGCATTCGCCATCGGTGGTCTCGATGGGCAATCCGCACGCGATCTTCTGGGTCGACGACGTCAGCGCCTATGACCTCGAACGCTTCGGGCCGCTTTTGGAAAATCATCCGATCTTTCCGGAGCGGGCCAACATCACGCTCGCTCACATCGTCGATCGCGACCACATCACGATCCGTACCTGGGAGCGGGGCGTCGGATTGACCAAGGCGTGCGGCTCGGCCGCGTGCGCCACTGCCGTCGCCGCGGCGCGGCTGAAGCGGGCCAATCGATCGGTCGAGATCACGCTGCCCGGCGGCAAGCTTGCGATCGAATGGCGCGAGCGCGACGACCACGTGCTGATGACCGGCACCGCCGATTTCGAATATGAAGGCTGCTTCGATCCGGCGCTGTTCGCCAGCGTCGCCTGAGAACGATGAGCGTCGACGTCCTCACCTTCGGCTGCCGTCTCAACGCCTTCGAATCCGAAGTGATCGCCCGCGAGGCGGAGCGCGCCGGACTTTCCGATACCGTCGTCATCAACAGCTGCGCGGTTACCAACGAGGCGGTGGCGCAGGCGCGGCAATCGATTCGGCGGCTGAAGCGCGAGCGGCCGGATGTGCGCATCGTCGTCACCGGCTGCGCGGCGCAGACGCAAGCAGAAATGTTTGCGGAAATGGCCGAGGTCGATCGCGTCGTCGGCAACAATGAGAAGATGCACGGCGAGGCCTGGCGCGAGGCCCGCGCGGCGTTCGACGCGGGCTTTGGCATCGGGACAACCGAGAAGATCGCCGTCGCCGACATCATGGCGGTCAAGGCGATGGCACCGCATCTGCTCGATGGCTTCAAGGCTGGCCTGCCGCGCGTGTTCGTGCAGGTGCAGAACGGCTGCGACCACCGCTGCACCTTCTGCATCATTCCGTACGGCCGCGGCAATTCGCGCTCGGTGCCGATGGGCGCCGTGGTGGATCAGGTCCGCACTCTGGTCGAGCGCGGCCATGCCGAGATCGTGCTGACCGGCGTCGATCTGACGAGCTATGGGGCTGACTTGCCAGGCACGCCGAAGCTCGGGCAGCTGACAAAACAGATTTTGCGGCACGTGCCGGAGCTGAAACGCCTGCGGATTTCATCGATCGATTCCATCGAGGCCGATCGCGACCTGCTCGATGTCATCGCGGACGATGAACGCCTGATGCCGCATCTTCATCTGTCGCTGCAGTCGGGCGACGACATGATTCTGAAGCGGATGAAGCGGCGGCATTCGCGGCAGGACGCGATCGAGTTCTGCGCTCAGGTGCGACGGCTGCGCCCGGACATCACGCTAGGGGCCGATATCATCGCAGGCTTTCCGACCGAGACAGAAGAGATGTTTGCGCGCTCGGAAGGTCTGGTCGATGAGTGCGATCTCACCTTCCTGCACGTGTTTCCATACTCAAAGCGACCCGGCACGCCGGCCGCGCGAATGCCGCAGGTCGCGGGCGAGGCGATCAAGGTACGAGCGAAGCGCTTACGGGCGGCGGGTGATGTGGCATTGCAGAAGCGGCTGGCGGCAGAGGTCGGCGCGACGCGCGAGGTTTTGATTGAAAGTGCGACGCAAGGGCGGACGGAGCATTTCCTGCCGGTCGCGATATCAGGCGAAAAGCCGGGTACGGTGATGTCGCTCGCGATCGGTGGCAATGATGGTGCGCGGCTGACGGTGTGAGCCCAAAGTTCGCCGTCGTCGCCCGGCTTGACCGGGCGATCCAGTACGCCGCGGCCTCTCGGTTCATCACAGATGTCTCTGGAATACTGGATCATCCGCCTTCGCGGATGATGACAGTGGTGGCTGGGATGTCGGTCTCGCCCACGAATCGCTACTCGCCGTTCCATCCGCATTGTCGCAACCGCTCCCGCATATGCTCGGGCGCCGGCGCCACCACGCGCACGGGCTCCTTGTTCTTCGAAATCGGAATCACGATCTCGCGGGAATGCAGATGCAGGATCGGTTCGCCAAAACGAGGTCCGTTGCCATAGATGTTGTCGCCAACGATCGGCCAGCCCATCGCGGACGTGTGCACGCGCAACTGATGGGTGCGGCCGGTCACCGGTTCCAGTGCGAGCCAGCAAAGGCCGTCGCCGCGCCCGCGCACTTTCCAGTTGGTGACGGCCTTCTGACCGTCCGGATCGGGCTTTTGCCACCAGCCGCGCTCGGCGTTGAGCCGGCCGAGCGGCATGTCGATGGTGCCTTCGTCTTCGGCAGGCCCGCCTTCGACCACGGCCCAATAGGTCTTTCCGATCTTGCCGTGCTTGAACAAGAGGCCGAGCGAGGCGGTGGCCTTGCGGTGGCGTCCCAGCACCAGACAGCCTGAGGTATCCTTGTCGAGCCGGTGGGCCAGCACCGGCGGCCGCGGCAGGCCGAATCGCAACGCATCGAACGAGGCCTCCAGGTTGGCGCCGCCCTTGGGGCCGCGATGTACCGGCAGCCCCGCCGGCTTGTCGATGACCAGCATCAGCCCGTCGCGGTGGAGCACGCGGGCCTGGATTTCGTCCGCCGTTAAGCCTGAGATATCGAAGGATGCCTCTGGAACGGTCATGGATTTGTTGTGACTTCCTCTCATGGCGCGAAACCGCTAACACGTCCCCGACATGAGCGATACCACTCCTGGAACCCCCAAACTGAGCTGGTGGCGGCGGCTTTCGAGCGGCCTGAAGCGGACGTCCAGTTCGCTGGGGACGGCCGTTGCCGACCTCGTCACCAAGCGCAAGCTCGACCGCGCCATGCTCGACGACATCGAGGACGTGCTGCTGCGCGCCGACCTCGGTACGACCGTGGCGGTCCGGATCGCGGACGCTGTCGGCACCGGCCGCTACGACAAGGCGATCTCGGCCGACGAGGTGAAGACGGTCGTCGCCACCGAAGTCGAGAAGGTGCTGGCGCCGGTGGCGAGGCCGCTGGAGATCGACGCCGCGCAAAAGCCGTTCGTCATTCTCGTGGTCGGCGTCAACGGCTCGGGCAAGACCACCACCATCGGCAAGCTTGCCGCGAAGCTCAGCGCCGAGGGCCGGAAGATCATGATGGCGGCCGGAGATACGTTTCGTGCCGCCGCGATCGAACAGCTCAAGGTCTGGGGTGAGCGCACCAGGTCGCCGGTCATATGCAGGCGCGCAAGGTTCGGATTCGGCAAGCCTTGCCTTCAACGCGCTGACCGCGGCAAAGGAACAGAATATCGACGTGCTGCTGGTTGATACGGCGGGTCGGCTGCAGAACAAGGCCGAGCTGATGAACGAGCTCGAAAAGGTCGTTCGCGTCATCAAGAAGGTCGATGCGTCGGCCCCGCATGCGGTGCTGCTGGTGCTCGATGCCACAGTGGGACAAAATGCGCTGTCGCAGGTCGAGGCATTTCATCGTACCGCTGGCGTCACCGGCCTCGTGATGACGAAGCTCGACGGCACCGCGCGCGGCGGCATCCTGGTGGCGCTGGCCGAGAAGTTCAAGCTGCCGGTGCACTTCATCGGCGTCGGTGAAGGCATCGACGATCTCGCGCCGTTCACCGCGCGCGATTTTGCGAACGCGATTGCAGGAATTGATAGGGCATGATCCCGAAAAGTGGAAACCGGTTTTCGGACAAGATCATGCCCAAACAAAAAACGAAGTGAAACGATGGACAAGACCCAGCCGCATCCGGTGTTCAAGCTCGCGACCGAACTCGGTCCGCTCATCGTGTTCTTCGTCGCCAACGCGAAATTCAACCTGTTCGTCGCGACCGGCGCCTTCATGGTGGCGATCGTGGCCGCAATGATCGCCTCCTATGTGGTGGTGCGGCATGTGCCCATGATGGCGATCGTCACCGCGGTCATCGTGCTGGTGTTCGGTACGTTGACGCTGGTGCTGCACGACGAAACCTTCATCAAGGTCAAGCCGACCATCATCTATGGCCTGTTCGCCGCGATCCTCGGCGGCGGTCTGTTGTTCGGCCGCTCCTTCATCGCGATCCTGTTCAATCAGATGTTCAACCTGACGCCGAAGGGCTGGCGCATCCTGACCATGCGCTGGGCGCTGTTCTTTCTGGGCATGGCGGCCTTGAACGAAATCATCTGGCGCACGCAGTCGACCGACTTCTGGGTCACCTTCAAGGCGTTCGGTGCGATCCCGATAACGATGATCTTTGCCATGACCCAGATGCCGGTGATCAAGCGCTACCATCTGGAGCCGGCCACGCTCGAGGCGAGTGAGGCCGAAGCGGGCGATGTGAGCAAGGGGTAGCGAATTGTCATTGCGAGGAGCATAGCGACGAAGCAATCCACACCTTACTTGATGGTGAGATGGATTGCTTCGCTTCGCTCGCAATGACCAAAGATAGATCGCAACCTCCCCGCAAGCGGGAGAGGTCAGAAAGAAACCTCAGCTCTTCTGCTTGGCGATGATCTTGTCCTTGATCTTGTCGTAGGTCGCCTGCGGGACGATGCTCTTCTGCACCAGCTCGTCCTTGCCCTTGTACGGTCGGCCCGCGATGATCTTGGCGGAGTAGGCCTTGCCGATGCCCGGCAGCGCGTCGAGCTGATCGGCGGTCGCCGAGTTGATATCGAGCAGTTCCGCCTTCGGCGCGGGCGCCATCTTCGACTCCGAGGCCTTCGGCGCTGGCGCCATCTTGCTGTCGGATTTGGTCGCGGGCTGCGTGCCCTGGGCCATCGACGGCGTCGCCGTCATGAGGCCGAGGGTGAGTGCGGTGGCGAGAAGAGAAGCGAGCGTGAAATGACGCATAGGGTGTCCCTCCAAGGACGGTTTAAGTAACAGGATAAAGCTAGCTGCGAATTCGTGGCGGCGCCATGGCTCTAAAATGAACGGCAGATAAAAGCGAAAAATTATTTGTCCCTCATGGCGAGGAGTGCGTCTTCGCGCGTCTCGAACCATGAGGCGCGTGGCCCATCCTTGGAGACGCCGCTTCGCGGCTCCTCAGGATGAGGTCGGTGGCTAACCTCCCGCCTTTAACGCTTTCTCGATCTCGACCTTCAGCACGCTGTCGAGATTAGCCGGCGTCACCGGCCCGACCAGCTTGTAAACGATGGTGCCGTCGCGGCCGACCACGAAAGTTTCGGGCACGCCATAGACGCCCCATTCGATCGAGCCGCGGCCGTTGCCGTCGACCCCGACGATGCTGAACGGGTTGCCGTAGCGGCCGAGGAATTGGCGCGCGTTATCGGGCGAATCCTTGTAGTTGATGCCGACGATCTGCAGCCGCGTGTCCTTGGCCAGCGCGGTCAGTAGCGGCGCCTCGTCGTGGCAGGGCACGCACCAGGATGCCCAGACATTGACGACGGAGACCTTGCCCTTGAACATCGTGGGATCGAGCCCGGGGACCGGCACCCCGTTATGGACCAGGCCTTCCAGCGCCGGCAGCGCGGTTTGCGGCGCCGGGCGACCGATCAGGGCGGAGGGAAGTTTTGAGGGATCGCCGCCATGCAGCCGCAGCAGGAACAGCGCGGCGACGGCGATGAAACCGATCAGCGGCAGCGCCACCAGCCAGCGCCGGGGGCGCGGCGGCGCGTCCGATGTGGCGGGCGGGCTCATCGGATGTCCGTCGCCTGGCGGCCGGAGCGCCGGGTCACGCCGCTGGCCTCGAGTTCGCGCAGGCGTTCCTTCTGGAGGCGATAATCGATGGCGATCCAGACGATGAGAAGCACCACGACTGCCGCCACCAGCGCGTAGGACGTGACGATAAAGGAGGCGTAGGGACCAAGCGACATCGCCTCACGCCGCCTGCTGGCTGGCTTGCATCATCTGCAAGCTGCGCACACGGCGGCGCAGGATCTCGTTGCGCATCGCCGCCAGATGCAGCGTGACGAACAGCAGTGAAAATCCGATCGCCATCACCAGCAGCGGAATCAGGAAGGCGCGGTCGAGCGTCGGTCCGCCCATCCGCAGCACAGACGCCGGCTGATGCAGCGTGTTCCACCAGTCGACCGAGAATTTGATGATCGGCAGATTGAGCGCGCCGACCAGCGTCAGGACGGCGGCGGCGCGCGCCGCCCGCGACGGATCGTCCACCGCGCGCCACAGCGCCATCAGGCCGAGATACATCAGGAACAGGACCAGCACCGAGGTGAGCCGCGCATCCCATTGCCAATAGGTGCCCCACATCGGCCGTCCCCACAGCGAGCCCGTGACCAGCGCGAGAAACGTGAAGGCCGCGCCGATCGGGGCGGCGGCCTTGGCCGCGACATCGGCCAGCGGATGCCGCCACACCAGCGTGCCCAGCGCGGCAAGGCTCATCACGCCCCACACGAACATCGAAAGCCACGCGTTCGGCACGTGAATGAACATGATCTTCACCGTGGCGCCCTGCTGATAGTCGTCGGGCGCCATCGCCGCCTGATAGAAGCCGATCAGCAGCAGGATCGCGGTCGCACCCGCCAGCCACGGCAACACGCGCGCCGTCAGCGACAGGAATTTGGTGGGATTGGCGAGATCGATCAGCGTCATGGCATCCTGATAGTCGTCAGCGGCGGGGCAGGCAATGCGGCTTGGTTTGTTTCATATGGCCTCCGCGAGAGTTGATCGGCGTCAAGTCATGGTCAGTCGAGGCCGTGCCGCAGGCTGGCCGCGGCGGCAAACGGCCCGACGACGAGGCTGACCAGCGAGAGCGCGCACAGGATCGAAAACGGTGTTCCAAACGACAGCGGCCCGGTGATGGCCGCCTGCGACGCCGCAACGCCGAAGATCAGCACCGGGATCGACAGTGGCAGCACCAGCACCGCCAGCAGCAAGCCGCCGCGATGCAATGTCACGGCCAGTGCCGCGCCGATCATGCCGGTAAACGTCAGCGCCGGTGTTCCCACCAGCAGCGTCAGCGCCACCGCCGAGGTCGCGGTAGCGTCGAGATTGAGCAGCAGCCCCAATACAGGGGTCGCCACGATCAGTGGCAGTCCGGCGGCGAGCCAGTGCGCCAGCGCTTTCGCGGCGCAGGCCAGTTCCAGCGGCGTCCGGCCCATCACGATCAGGTCGAGCGAGCCGTCCTCGTGGTCGGCCGTGAACAGGCGGTCCAGCGTGAGCAGGCTCGCCAGCAGCGCGCCGAGCCACAGGATCGCAGGGCCGAGCCGGGTCAGCAGCGCCAGATCGGGCCCGATCGCGAACGGCATCAGCACGGTAACCGTAAGGAAAAACAGCACGCCGATCAGCGCGCCGCCGCCGACGCGCAGCGCGATCTTGATATCCCGGCGAATCAGCGCGGCGAGGGCGGTCATGAGGCGCCCCCCATCCGCAGTTCCCTCGCGCCGATCCCAAGCGGGGTATGCGTCGCTGCGATGATGATGCCGCCGCCTGCGAGGTGCTCGCGCATGACGCCGGTGAACAGGTTCTGTCCGGCGCTATCGAGCGCCGAGGTCGGCTCGTCCAGGAGCCAGACCGGCCGGCGCACCGCCAGCAGACGGGCGATCGACAGCCGCCGCCGCTGGCCCGCGGAGAGATAGGCCGCCGGCAGATGCGTGGCATGGCCGAGCCCTACGGCCTTGAGGCATTGGCTGGTATCGCCGGCCGTGCCACCGAGAAAATCCCGCCAGAACGACAGGTTTTCCAGAACGCTCAGCGCCGGTTTCAGGGCATCGCGATGGCCGAGATAGTGGGCCTGTTCCGCGAGCGTCAGCTCCGCCTCGGCCCCCTCCAGATCGACCGACCCGCCTGCCGGCACCAGCAGGCCCGCGATCAGGCGCAACAGCGAGGTCTTGCCGGAGCCGTTCGGGCCGACCACGGCCAAAACTTCACCCGATGAGGCCTCGAAATCGAGGCCGGCGAACACCTCCCGGCCGCCCCTGATACAGTCGATGTGGCGTCCCGAGAGCCGCATTTTGCTTTGTCACAGCCCTCTGAAATTAATGGGTACCGCGTCAGAATTTGTGGGTGCCGCATTGCTGCAGGACGCTTGTCGGTGTGGCGGCGCTTCTAGAAAGATTCTATAAGCCCGGAACTTGATGCAGCACACAATCGGCGGCTGCAAGCCAAGAGCCAGCCTTATGCCGACGGTGTTTAAATACCCTTGCCGGGTATAACTAGAATTTGGGATTTCCTGACATGACCTCGCTCGACAGCTTCAAATGCCGCAAGACCCTCAAGGTCGGCAGCAAGACCTACGTTTATTACAGCCTGCCCGCCGCCGAGAAGAACGGTCTGAAGGGAATTTCCAAGCTGCCCTATTCGATGAAGGTGCTCCTGGAAAATCTGCTCCGCAACGAGGACGACCGCACGGTCAAGAAGGCTGACATCATTGCGGTGTCGAAGTGGCTCCGCAAACGCAAGCTCGAGCATGAAGTGGCATTCCGCCCGGCGCGCGTGCTGATGCAGGACTTCACCGGCGTGCCGGCGGTGGTCGATCTCGCCGCGATGCGCAACGCGATGCAGGCGCTCGGCGGCGATGCCGAGAAGATCAACCCGCTGGTGCCGGTCGATCTCGTCATCGACCACTCGGTGATCGTCAACTTCTTCGGCGACAACAAGGCATTCGGCAAGAACGTGGTCGAGGAATACAAGCAGAACCAGGAACGCTACGAGTTCCTGAAATGGGGCCAGAAGGCGTTTTCGAATTTCTCCGTGGTGCCGCCCGGCACCGGCATCTGCCATCAGGTCAATCTCGAATATCTCGCGCAGACGGTGTGGACCAAGAAGGAGAAGATGACGGTCGGCAAGAAGACCGGCACGTTTGAAGTCGCCTATCCGGATTCGCTTGTCGGCACCGACTCGCACACGACAATGGTCAACGGCCTCGCCGTGCTGGGCTGGGGCGTCGGCGGCATCGAGGCGGAAGCCTGCATGCTCGGCCAGCCGCTGTCGATGCTGCTGCCGGAAGTTGTTGGCTTCAAGTTGAAGGGCCAGCTCAAGGAAGGCGTCACCGCGACCGACCTGGTGCTGACCGTCACGCAGATGCTGCGCAAGCAGGGCGTGGTCGGCAAGTTCGTCGAGTTCTTCGGTCCGGGCCTCGACTTCCTTTCGGTGGCCGACAAGGCGACCATCGGCAACATGGCGCCGGAATATGGCGCGACCTGCGGCTTCTTCCCGGTCGATGCCGCGACCATCGATTATCTCAAGACCTCGGGCCGCAAGGCCGATCGCGTTGCGCTGGTTTCGGCTTACGCCAAGGCGCAGGGTCTGTTCCGCACCGCGAAATCAACCGATCCGGTGTTCACGGAAACGCTGACGCTCGATCTCAAGGATGTCGTGCCGTCGATGGCTGGCCCGAAGCGTCCCGAAGGCCGCGTCGCGCTGCCGGTGGTCGCGGAAGGTTTCTCCACCGCGCTCGCGGGTGAGTATAAGAAGCCCGGCGAAGCCGATAAGCGCTACGCAGTCGACAATCACAATTTCGAAATCGGCCATGGCGACGTGGTGATCGCGGCGATCACCTCCTGCACCAACACCTCCAATCCGAGTGTGCTGATCGGTGCGGGCCTGCTGGCGCGCAACGCCGCCGCCAAGGGCCTGAAAGCCAAGCCGTGGGTGAAGACCTCGCTCGCGCCAGGCAGCCAGGTGGTCGCGGAATATCTCACCAATTCCGGGCTGCAGACCGAACTGGACAAGGTCGGTTTCAATCTGATCGGGTTCGGCTGCACCACCTGCATCGGCAACTCGGGTCCGCTGCAGGAAGACATTTCCAAATCCATCAACGACAACGGCATCGTCGCCGCCGCCGTGCTGTCGGGCAACCGCAATTTTGAAGGCCGCGTCTCGCCGGACGTGCAGGCGAACTATCTCGCGTCGCCGCCGCTGGTCGTGGCTTACGCGCTGGCGGGCACCGTGACCAAGGATCTCGCGGTCGAGCCGATCGGCACCGGCAAGGACGGCAAGCCGGTCTATCTGAAGGACATCTGGCCGACCACGAAGGAAATCAACGCCTATATGAAGAAGTTCGTGACAGCTACGATCTTCAAGAAGCGCTACGCCGATGTGTTCAAGGGCGACACCAACTGGCGCAAGATCAAGACCACCGACAGCGAGACCTATCGCTGGAACATGTCGTCGACCTATGTGCAGAACCCGCCCTACTTCGAGGGCATGAAGAAGCAGCCCGATCCTGTCGTCGACGTGGTCGACGCGCGGATTCTGGCGATGTTCGGCGACAAGATCACCACCGACCACATCTCGCCGGCCGGCTCGATCAAGCTGACTTCGCCCGCCGGAAAATTCCTCAGCGAGCACCAGGTGCGTCCCGCCGACTTCAACCAGTACGGCACGCGGCGCGGCAATCACGAAATCATGATGCGCGGCACCTTCGCCAACATCCGCATCAAGAATTTCATGCTGAAGGGCGCCGACGGCAATATTCCGGAAGGCGGGCTGACCAAGCACTGGCCCGACGGCGAGCAGATGTCGATCTATGACGCCGCGATGCAGTACCAAAAGGAGGGCGTGCCGCTGGTGGTGTTCGCCGGCGCCGAATACGGCAACGGCTCCTCGCGCGACTGGGCTGCGAAGGGCACCCGCCTGCTCGGCGTTCGCGCCGTGATCTGCCAGAGCTTTGAGCGCATCCATCGCTCGAACCTGGTCGGCATGGGCGTGCTGCCGCTGACCTTCGAGGACGGCACGTCGTGGACGTCGCTCGGCCTGAAGGGCGACGAAAAGGTGACGATCCGGGGGCTGCAGGGCGACCTCAAGCCGCGTCAGACCCTGACGGCGGAGATCGTCTCCGGCGACGGCGCACTGCAGCGCGTGCCGCTGCTGTGCCGCATCGATACCCTCGACGAGCTCGAGTACTACCGAAACGGCGGCATTCTGCATTATGTGCTGCGCAAACTCGCCGCTTAGGGTTCTCTTTTGACGCGTTTTCTTCACGCGAACCGGTAACCACTTCGCTTGAAAACGCTTTGAAACGCGGATTTGTGATCAGTGCCTCACTGCGAAGTGAGTAGCGAGCAGGAAGAAGGCGGCCTATGAAAAGGCCGCTTTCGCGCGTCTGGGGCGCGCTTTCAGGACATCAAACAATGCCCAGTAAAAATACGGACGGACGGTTCGGCCTATGAACGCGATGATGGCCTATAGCGGCATATCGCGATGGTCCGGTGCGCTCGGAGTCTGCGCAATCGTCGCCGTCATTCGCCCGGCCCATGCCGATCCGCGCGCCGTGGTCGAACTATTCACCTCGCAGGGCTGTTCGTCATGTCCGCCGGCCGACAGGATCGTCGGCGAACTCGCCAAGGACCCGAACGTGATCGCGCTGAGCATGCCGATCGACTACTGGGACTATCTTGGCTGGAAGGACACACTGGCGGACTCGCGTTTCAGCGCGCGTCAGAAAGCCTATTCGCATGCCCGCGGCGACCGCAACCTCTATACGCCGCAGATGATCATCAACGGTTCGGCGCAGGTGATCGGCAGCGATCGTGCGGCCATCGAAGGCGCCATCAAGAACACGAGCAAGGCCGACGGCGTGATGTCGGTGCCGGTGACGATGACGTTGTCGGGCAAACTGCTCAACGTTTCGGTCGAGGCAAGCAAGGTGTCGACGACGGGGCGCGGTGAAGTCTGGCTTTGCTCGGTCTCGCGGGCGGTGCCGATTTCGATCGGGCGCGGCGAGAATCGCGGCCAACAGATCACCTACTACAACGTGGTGCGCAATATCGTGAAGGTCGGCGACTGGAACGGCGGCGCGGGAAACTGGACCGTTCCGCTGGAAAATATTTCCCGCGACGGCGTCGATGCCGCGGTCGTCTATGTCCAGGACGGCAACCGCGAAAAGCCGGGCGCGATGCTCGGCGCTGCCTTCACCGCGCTGCGCTGATCAGCCTTGGTGCGGTGTAATTCTCGTAGCCCAGGTGTAGCGAAGCGCAACCCCGGACCGCTTTCTCCGCCCGTGTGATTGCCGGATGCGCGGAGCCTGTCATCGGGCTCGCATTCGCGCGACCCGTTGGCTCCAATCCGGGCTACGCGGGCCGTGCTTCCACAAACGAAAAAGGACCAACTTTCGTTGGCCCAGTATCGGGATTAACTCCCTCTGCGAACAGGCCCGATCCCGACGGCCCCGGGGGGCTGGGGGCTGAGGAATCCGGAACCGAAAGGACCGGGCCAACGCAGTGTTCTCTTCTCGCAACCCAGCGGGGCAGGCGGTTGGCGGAAGTGGGGCAGCAATAAGATTCCGCTAACGATCCCGTGAATTGATGTTTCCCGCGATGTCGGGCGGTTCCACGCGGTTTCCTTCGTATTTACAACCCCCTTGCAGCATTCTGCGGTTAGCGCGATCATATCGATGGTATGACAGGAGGCGCTCCATGAGCTCGATATCGGAGGACACCGATCCAAGCGAGAGCCGCGCAGTGGCGCGCCCCGCCACTGCAACGGCGCTGCAAAATCGCGTCACGTTCAATCGTCTCGAACTCAACCGTATCCTCAATCTGTATGGGCGCATGGTGGCCGATGGCGAGTGGCGCGACTACGCCATCGACTTTCTGAAAGACCGCGCGGTGTTTTCGGTATTTCGCCGCGCCTCCGAGGTTCCGATCTACCGCATCGAGAAGGATCCGCGGCTGGCGCGCAAGCAGGGCATGTACAGCGTGATCTCGGCCACCGGTCTGATCCTGCGCCGCGGCCACGAACTCGAACGTGTGCTGCTGGTGATCGACCGCAAGCTGGCGCTGGTGTAGCGGGCTACGAAGCCATCTCAATCCTTCGGCACCGTCGTGCCACCTTCACCGAGCGCACGCTGCATCATCACGGTGTCGAGCCAGCGGCCGAATTTGAGGCCGACATTGGCGTGCGTCCCGATCATCTGGAAACCGCATTTGGTGTGAAGGCCGATCGAGCCGGCATTGGCGGAATCGCCGATCACGGCGATCATCTGCCGGAAGCCGCGCGCCTCGCATTCCGGGATCAGCCGCTGCATCAGCTGCAGGCCGATGCCGCGGCGGTGGGTCGAGGGCTTTAGATAGACCGAGTTCTCCACCGTGAAACGATAGGCAGGCCGCGGCCGATAAGGGCCGGCATAGGCATAGCCGATCACATCGCCTTCGACCGAGGCCACGAAATAAGGGAAGCCGCCGTCCATCAGGACTTTGAACCGCCGGGTCATCTCGGCCAGATCGGGTGGGATGAGCTCGAACGTCGCCGTGCCGTAGCGCACGGCATGCTCGTAGATTTCGGTGATGGGGGGAAGGTCGGCCTCGGTGGCGGGCCGGATTTCAGTGGCGGACATTTCAGTGGCGGACATGGCAAAAAAGATATCAGCAGATGCATCTGGATCAACGCCCGTTCCGTCATGGCCGGGCCAAGCTCGGGCATGGCGAGGGTTGCGCCAAAACAAAAGCCCCGGCCGTTGGGCCGGGGCTTACGACTTGTAACCTCTGCGGCAGCTCTTAATCGCGCTGTCCGAGCAGCTGCAACAGCAGCGTGAACAGGTTGATGAAGTTCAAATAGAGCGACAGCGCGCCGGTAATCGCGGCTTTCTCCGCGATCTCGCCGCCCTGAGAGGCGTAACCGTAGATGTAGTCGTTCTTCAGCCTCTGGGTATCCCAGGCGGTGAGGCCCGCGAACACCAGCACGCCGACCACGGATACGATGAACTGCAGCATCGAGCTAGCCAGGAACAGGTTGACCAGGCTCGCGATGATGACGCCGATCAGGCCCATGAACAGGAACGACCCCATGCCGCTCATGTCACGCTTGGTGGTGTAGCCGTACAGGCTCAGCGCGCCGAAGGTAGCCGCGGTGATGAAGAACACCCGCACGATCGAGGTGTGCGTGTACACCAGGAAGATCGACGACAGCGAAACGCCCATCAGCGCCGAGAACACCCAGAACAGCATCTGGGCGGTTGCAGGCCGCAGCCGGTTGATGCCGGCCGAGATCGCGAACACCATGGCCAGCGGCGCAAGGATGAACAGCCACTTCAGGGGGCTGACGAACATCGCATAGCCGAACGGCGTCAGGAACTGGCTGCCGATCCTGACTGCGCCCGCCGACGGGTCGGTCGTCACTGCGGCCATATAGACGCCAAGCGCCGCAAGGCCGGTGATGGCCAGGCCGATGCTCATGTAGTTGTAAATGCGCAGCATGTAGGCGCGCAGACCGGCATCGACGGTCGCGGCATCAACGCGCCCGGCGGCCCGGCCGAAAGGAGAAGTATAGTTACGGTCTAGGTCCGACATGGTCGAATTCCCGTTGGTTGCCCGGCGGTACGCAAGGGTTTGCGGCACCGGTTAGATTTCTATCTCAGATGTCCCGATCTGCCGACGTTAATTTTACGTCATGAACCCGGCCACTGATCTTGGCTGGTATGTGGGAAACTAACACATTTGACGCAAGCTTCCACGCGCGGCTGAATGTCGCTTCTGCCGTCATTCCCAAGCAAAAGCAGCGTTAATCCCGCCTTTCCGCCGCTACAAATTGTCACAAATTCCGTAACACGCTGGCCGGCTTCTGGTTCAGGGCCAGCAACGTGCCGGCGAGCCCGAGGCCTACCGTGACGACCAGGGCGGCGGCGACTACGCCCGCGGCGCTGCCGGCCTCCCAGATGAAACTGAGCGTCATCAGCCGGGTTACGATCAGCCAGGCCGCGATCGAGCCCGCGATCACGCCGAAAACCGCCGTGGCGAGGCCAATCATCAGGTATTCCAGCGCGTAGGCGCCAAGCAGCCGCGCCCGGGTCGCGCCCAGCGTCTTCAGGATGACGGCGTCATAGACCCGGTGGCGGTGGCCGGCCGCGAGCGCGCCACCCAGCACCAGGATCGCCGAGATCAGCGTCACCGCGCTGGCGCCGCGGATGGCGAGCACGAGGTTGGTGACGACAGTGCCGATGGTTTCCAGTGCCTCGCGGACGCGCACGCTGGTGACCATCGGGAAGGCGTCCGCCACCTGCTTGACGATCCTGGCGTCGCCGGACGGGTCCGGATGGACCTCGGATAAGGTCGCGACATGGCTGTGGGGCGCGCCCTTGAAAGCGTTGGGCGAGAACACCAGCACGAAATTGATGCCGAGCCCCTGCCAGTCGATGTTGCGCAAATTGCTGATTTTGGCCGGAATGTCGCGGCCGAGCACGTTGACCACGATCTCGTCGCCGATTTTGAGCTTCAAGCCGTCGGCGATCTTCTTTTCCATCGAGACCAGCGGCGGCCCCTTATAGTCGGCGCTCCACCATTCGCCCTCGACCACCTTCGAGCCTTTTGGGACTTCGTTGGTGTAGGTCAGGCCGCGGTCGCTCTGCAGCACCCACTCGGAATCCTGTGATGGCGCGAGTTCGTCGGCCTTGACGCCACGGGCGCCGACGATGCGTCCGCGCAGCATCGGCACGTCGTCCACCGTCGATTGCGGCGCGACCTGCTTGAGGAAGGCGCCGAAGCGGTCGGCTTCGGCGGTCGGAATGTCGATGAAGTAGAACGAGGGCGCCTTCTCCGGCAGCGCCGCCAGGAATTGCCGGCGCAGATTGCCGTCGATCTGGGTGATCGTGACCAGCACCGCCAGCCCGAGGCCGAGCGACATCACGACCGAGGGCGTCAGCGCGCCGGGCCGGTAGATGTTGGCGATCGCCAGCCGCAGCATGGTGATGCGGCTGCGGGGCATACGGCGTGCCAGCGCCATCAGGCCGGCGGCAACGCCGCGCAGCAGCGCGAACACCGCGACCGAGGACACGACGAAGACGGCCGCCACCCGCTTGTCATAGGCGAGCCCGATGGCGACCGCGACCAGGAGCGCGATCACCACCGCCATCAGCGCGAGGTAGCTCCAGCGCGGCCGATGCCATTCGCGCGCGACTTCCTCGCGAAACAGCGCCGCAACCGGCACGTCGTGCACCCGCCCGAGCGGCCATAGTCCGAAGGCAAGCGCGGTGAGCAGGCCATAGACGAACGACAGCGCCAGCTCATCGAAATGCAGGGCAGGAATCACCGGCAGCGGCAGCAGCTTGCCGAATACGCCGACGATGACGAACGGCAATGCCGCGCCGGCCGCCAGCCCGATCAGCGAGCCGACCCCGGCGAGCAGGATCACCTGCGTCAGGTAGATCGTGAAGACGTCGCGGCCGGTGGCGCCGAGCGCCTTGAACGAGGCGATGACGTCGCGGCGGCGATCGATGTGGCTCTTGACCGCGTTGGCAACGCCGACGCCGCCGACCAGAAGTGCGGCGAGGCCGACCAGCGTCAGGAACTGGGTGAAGCGGTTGATGGTGCGTTCGAGTTGCGGCGAGGCGTTGCTGCTGCTGCGGATCCACCAGCCGGCTTCCGGCAGGGCGTTGCGCGCGCTCTCGATCAACTGGGTAGCGGCGCGATCGTCGGCCGCGTTGTCCGGCAGCTTCACGCGGTACATCCAGCGCACCAGGCTGCCGGGCTGCAGCAAGCCGGAGGCGCGCAGGCTCGCTTCGCCTACGAGAACGCGCGGGCCCAATCCGACATTGCCGGCGAGCTTGTCCGGCTCGGCGACAACGACGCTGCGGATCTGGAGGCTGGCATTGCCGATCGTAATGCGGTCGCCGAGCTTGAGATCGAGCCGCGCCAGCAGCGTGGAATCGACCGCGGCGCCGAACGCGCCGTCGCGTTCGGCCAACAGATCCGCCATCGGTATTTTGGGCTCGAGCGTCAGCTCGCCCAGCATCGGGTAGTTGCCGTCCACCGCCTTGAGTTCGACCAGCGCCAGCTTGCCGTCACTGCTTCGGGCCATGACACGGAGGGCGGCCGCCGTCGAAACCTGGCCGCGTGCGCGCAGGAAAGCGATTTCCTCCGGCTTGGCTTCGCGCTGGATCAGGGAGAAAGCCACGTCGCCGCCGAGCAGCGTGCGGCCCTCGCGCGTCAAACCATCGCTGAGGCTGGCGGCGACCGAGCCGACGCCGGCAATCGCCATCACGCCGAGCGCGATGCAGGCGATGAAGACGTAAAAGCCGCGCAGGCCGCTTCGCAGTTCGCGCAACGCGTAGCGCAGCGCCAGGGATGACGCGCGGCTGCGATAGACCGGTTCGGAAATGGTGGTCATGAATGTCCGTCGATCCGGCCCGAGCGCAGCCGCACCACGCGGTCGCAGCGCTGCGCCAGCGAACTATCATGCGTTACCAGCACCAGCGTCATGCCGCGCTCGGCGTGTTTGGTGAAGAGCATGTCGACGATCTGCTTGCCGGTGGTTTCATCGAGATTGCCGGTCGGCTCGTCCGCAACGAGAATGGCGGGATCGGGCGCCAGCGCCCGGGCCAGCGCCACGCGCTGCTGCTCACCACCGGACAATTGCGTCGGATAATGATGCAGCCGATCGCCGAGCCCGACCGACTTCAACTCCTGCGCCGCCCGCTGTGCCGCGTCCGGGTTACCGGCGAGCTCCAGCGGCACCGCGACGTTTTCCAGCGCCGTCATGGTCGGGATCAGATGAAACGACTGGAACACGATGCCGACCTGGCGGCCGCGGAAGCGCGCCAGCGCATCCTCGTCGAGGGCATTGAACGGCGTGCCGTTCACTACCACCTCTCCGCTGTCAGGACGCTCCAACCCCGCCATCACCATCAGCAAGGTCGATTTGCCCGAACCTGACGGTCCGATCAGGCCGATCGCCTCGCCCGGTGCCACACGAAGGCTGATATCTTTCAGGATATGAACGCGGGCGGCGCCTGAGCCGAGCGAGAGGTTGACGTTGAAAATGGCGATGGTGTCCGGCTCGACGCCGGTCAAAGAAGAGGGTTCGATGAGACTGTCCATGGCTCGGTCATATGGCACTTCCGCCACTCGGGTCGAGGGCTTGAAACGGATGTTTGCGCACATACGCGTGTTGATTATGGCTTTGATGACGGCGGGACCGGCTTTTGCCCAAACCCCCGCCGCCGCGCCGGACAAGCCGGTCAACATGGTCGTCCTCGGCGATTCCCTGAGCGCCGGCCTTGGCCTGTCCGCCACGGCGGCGTTTCCGGCGCGGTTGCAAAAAGCCTTGGATAGCAAAGGGATAAAGGTCGAGATGATCAATGCCGGAGTGTCCGGCGACACCTCTTCCGGCGGCCGCGACCGTCTGGACTGGTCGGTCCCCGAGGGAACCGAGGCGGTGATTCTCGAACTCGGCGCCAACGACGCGCTCCGCGGTATCGATCCCGCCGTCACGCGCGCCGCCTTGACCGAAATCCTGACGCGGCTGAAGGCGCGCAAGGTTGCCGTTCTGCTGTGCGGAATGCTCGCGCCGCCAAATTACGGCAGCGAATACGCTGCGCGCTTCAACGCGATCTATCCGGAGCTTTCCAAATCCTTCGGCGTTCCGCTCTACCCGTTTTTCCTGGAAGGGGTCGCGGCAGACGCCAAGCTCAACCAGGCGGACGGGTTGCATCCGACCGCCGAGGGCGTCGATGTCATCGTGAAAAATATTCTGCCTATGGTGGAGGCATTTCTCGGCACGATCTCCGGGCAGCGGCGTTGAAACTATGCAAACGAATAACGTTACCGATGGTTTTCCCCGTAGCTTTCCGGTCTGCGCGGCCCGCGTGCTTCGCAGAGTCATATAAGTCGGGTAGGAATTAGTAATCGGTGATTCGTCACCGGGCGCTGTTACAGGACATGGTCCTTTTTGAGGTCATGCCCAAGCATCGGGAGTCATGCGATGCCACGTTTGTTTGCTGGACTGGAAATCCCGGCCGAGATCGGCCAGAGCCTTTCCAATTTGCGTGGCGGCCTTCCCGGCGCACGCTGGATCGATCCCGAAAATTACCACGTCACCCTGCGCTTCATCGGCGATATCGACGGCATGTCGGCGAACGAAATCGCCTCGATGCTGTTTCGGATCAACCGCAAGCCGTTCGAGGTCAAGGTGCAGGGCCTGCAAAGCTTTGGCGGCAAGAAACCACGCGCGGTGGTCGCTTCCGTCGAGCCGAGCCGGCCGCTGATAGAGCTGCAGGCCGAACTCGAACGGCTGATGCAGCGGCTCGGGCTCGATCCCGAGGGCCGTAAATTCACCCCGCACGTGACGCTGGCGCGGCTGCACGATGCATCGAGCCAGGATGTCGCGGATTATCTCTCGGTGCGCGGCTACTTTCCGAGCCGGACGTTCATGGCGTCGCGCTTCGTGCTGTTCTCGTCCCGCGCCTCCACCGGAGGCGGCCCCTACGTGGTCGAGGATTCCTACGCGTTGAGTGCGTGAGGCCTGGTGCGTCGCCGTCCACGCTCGTCATCATCCGCGAAGGCGGATGATCCAGTATCCCAGAGGCGCCTGAGATTGAACCGAAACGCCGCGGCGTACTGGATACCCGCCTTCGCGGGTATGACGAGGCGCGGGTACGACAGGCAGTGTTTGCATAGCCCGCCCACCAATTCACGGCTTGCAATTTCCGCACGCTTAAGGCCGAAAGGGGGCCATGCTGTCGACCGACCCCACCTCGTTCCGCGCGCAGTACCAAGCGCTGGTTTCCTCCGGCGCGATCGAGGCCGATCCCGCGCAAGCCGATGCCGCCGAGGCGTTCGCAGCGCTCGAGGAACGGCTTTCGAGCTACAAGCCGGCGCGCAAGCTCAGCCTGCTTGGCCGGCTGTTTGGCGATAAGGGCGAGGCCCCGCCGCGCGGGCTTTACGTTCATGGCGAGGTCGGCCGCGGCAAGACCATGCTGATGGACCTGTTCTTTCAGCACTCACCGGTCCAGCACAAGCGCCGCGCCCATTTCCACGAATTCATGGCCGAGGCGCATGAGAAGATCTACGCCTATCGCCAAAACATCGCGCGCGGAGAAATCCCCGACGGCGACGTCATCGAGCTGACGGCCAATGCGATCTTCGACGAGGCGTGGCTACTGTGCTTCGACGAATTCCACGTCACCGACATCGCCGACGCCATGATCCTGGGGCGGCTGTTCTCAAAGCTGTTCGAACTCGGCACCGTGGTGGTGGCGACCTCGAACGTCGCGCCCGAAGACCTCTACAAGGGCGGCCTCAACCGCGCGCTGTTCCTTCCGTTCATCGCGCAGATCGAAGATCGGATGGATGTGCTGTGGCTCGACGCGCGCACGGATTTCCGGCTGGAAAAGCTCGCCGGCGTGAAGATGTGGCTGGTGCCGCCGGATGATGAAGCCGGCGCTGCGCTCGACCGCGCCTGGCGCAAGATGACCGGCAACGCGCCGTGCAAGCCGCGCGACATCACCATCAAGGGCCGCATTCTGCGCGTACCCTGTTCGGCGCATGGCGTCGCGCGGTTTTCGTTTGCTGACATCTGCGAAAAGCCGCTGGCCGCGTCGGATTATTTGCGGCTGGCGCACGATTATCACACCATCCTGATCGACCGCATTCCGGTGATGGATTACGCTGAGCGCAATGCCGCCAAGCGTTTCATCTCGCTGATCGATACGCTCTATGACAATGCCGTGAAGCTGATGGCATCCGCCGAGGCCGATCCGGTGTCGTTGTATCTGGCGACCGATGGCAATGAAGCCAACGAGTTCAAGCGGACATCGTCGCGGCTGATCGAAATGAGCTCGGAATCCTATTTGGCGCTCCCGCACGGCCGGAAGGACTCTTCGGCGAGCGGGTCGAGCACGGGGTTGGTGGAAACCTAATCTCTCCGGTCATTCCGGGTTCGCGCCGTCGCGCGCCCCGGAATGACAACGGTCGCTGGCATACCTGACCGAAATCGAGGCAGGGTCGAGAATCGGGCACGCCCCGGCTTGAACCGGTCATTCGAAAGGGATAACCAGCCATCCAACTTCCTTATCCACACCCCTCATCTTCGTCTTAGAAGGACAAATTTCCCATGGCGCGCGACAAGATTGCTTTGATTGGCTCCGGTCAGATCGGCGGAACGCTGGCTCACCTCGTCGGCCTGAAGGAGCTCGGCGACGTCGTGATGTTCGACATCGCGGAGGGCGTTCCCCAGGGTAAGGCCCTCGATATCGCGCAGTCGTCCCCGGTCGACGGTTTCGACGCCCATCTCACCGGCGCCAATTCCTACGACGCGCTCGACGGCGCCAAGGTCTGCATCGTCACCGCCGGCGTGCCGCGCAAGCCCGGCATGAGCCGTGACGATCTGCTGAGCATCAACCTCAAGGTCATGGAGCAGGTCGGCGCCGGCATCAAGAAGTATGCCCCCGACGCCTTCGTCATCTGCATCACCAACCCGCTGGATGCGATGGTATGGGCGCTGCAGAAGGCTTCCGGCATGCCGCACAAGAAGGTGGTCGGCATGGCCGGCGTGCTCGACTCCTCGCGCTTCCGCTACTTCCTGGCCGACGAATTCAACGTCTCGGTCGAAGACGTCACCGCCTTCGTGCTCGGCGGCCATGGCGACACCATGGTGCCGCTGACCCGCTATTCCACTGTCGCCGGTATCCCGCTGCCTGATCTGGTCAAGATGGGCTGGACCTCGCAGGCGCGCATCGACGAGATCGTCGACCGCACCCGCAACGGCGGCGCCGAGATCGTCAACCTGCTGAAGACCGGTTCGGCCTTCTACGCCCCGGCCGCTTCCGCGATCGCGATGGCCGAGAGCTACCTGAAGGACAAGAAGCGCGTGCTGCCCTGCGCCGCCTATCTCAATGGCGAATACGGCGTGAAGGACATGTATGTCGGCGTGCCCGTTGTCATCGGCTCGAAGGGCGTCGAGCGTATTGTCGAGATCGAGCTGGCCGGTAAGGACCGCGAAGCCTTCGACAAGTCGGTCGGCGCGGTTCAGGGCCTGGTCGACGCCTGCAAGAAGATCGCGCCCGACCTGTTGGGCCGCTGATTTTACTCGGCTTTCGCCCCTTCGCGGGGGCGGAAGCCTTTTCAGGGTTGCAGTTCTATTGGTATATGGTATGCCAACTACCAATGCCGGTGAACTGTAGAACTCGCCGCTAAAGGGTTTTGGGGAGCGTCCAGATGAATATCCATGAATACCAGGCCAAGGCTCTGCTGCATGAATTCGGCGTGCCGATTTCGCGCGGTGTGCCGGTTCTCAAGGCCTCGGATTCGGATGCCGCCGCCAAGCAGCTTCCCGGTCCGGTCTGGGTGGTGAAGAGCCAGATCCATGCCGGCGGCCGTGGCAAGGGCAAGTTCAAGGAAGCCTCCGCCGGCGACAAGGGCGGGGTCCGCATCGCGAAATCCGTCGCCGAAGTCAACGAATTCGCCAAGCAGATGCTGGGCGCGACGCTCGTCACGATCCAGACCGGCCCCCAAGGCAAGCAGGTCAACCGCCTCTACATCGAAGATGGCTCCGACATCGACAAGGAGTTCTACCTCTCGATCTTGGTCGACCGCGAAACCAGCGAAGTCTCGTTCGTGGTTTCGACCGAAGGCGGCGTCAATATCGAGGAAGTCGCCCACAACACGCCCGAGAAGATCGTGACCTTCTCGGTCGATCCTGCCACCGGCATCATGAGCCATCACGGCCGCACGGTCGCGAAAGCGCTCAATCTTTCCGGCGATCTCGCCAGGCAGGCCGAGAAACTGGTGACGCAGCTCTACACGGCCTTCGTCGCCAGGGACATGGCGATGCTGGAAATCAATCCGCTGGTCGTTACCAAGCAGGGCCAGTTACGCGTGCTCGATGCCAAGGTGTCGTTCGACGACAACGCGCTGTTCCGGCACCCCGAGATCGCGGTGTCATTGCGCGATTTGACCGAAGAAGACGCCAAGGAAGTCGAGGCGTCGAAATACGATCTCAACTACGTCACGCTCGACGGCACTATCGGCTGCATGGTCAACGGCGCCGGCCTTGCCATGGCGACCATGGACATCATCAAGCTCTACGGCATGGAGCCCGCCAACTTCCTCGACGTCGGCGGCGGCGCCAGCAAGGAGAAGGTGGCGGCAGCCTTCAAGATCATCACGGCCGATCCGAACGTGAAGGGCATCCTGGTCAACATCTTCGGCGGCATCATGAAATGCGATATCATCGCCGAGGGCGTGGTCGCGGCCGTCAAGGAAGTCGGCCTGAAAGTGCCGCTGGTGGTGCGCCTCGAAGGCACCAATGTCGATGCCGGCAAGACGATCATCCGCGAAAGCGGCCTCAACGTGGTGCCGGCTGACAATCTCGACGATGCCGCACAGAAAATCGTGAAAGCCGTCAAGGGAGGCTAGCGATGGCTGACCATCTCGCCGCACCGATAGCGCTGGAAGAACACCGCCGGCTCGCGGTTTTTGCGGGCGAATGGGCGGGCGAAGAAATGGTCTATCCGTCGCGCTGGACCGCGGGCGGTCCGGCGACCTCGCACGTGGTCGCGCGGATGGATCTCAACGGCTTCTATCTGATCCAGGACACCCGCCAGATGCGCGACGGCAAGGAAACCTTCGCCACCCACGGCGTGTTCACCTACGACCGCGACGACCGGCACTACAAATTATTCTGGCACGATTCGCTCGGCTACTATTCGCCGGCGCCGGCCTCCGGCGGCTGGACCGACAAGACGTTGATTCTGGTGCGCGGCTCGCTGCGCGGCAACGCGCGCCACGTCTACGAAGTCATCGACAACGACAACTACACCATGAAGATCCAGTTCTCACCCGATGCCGAAGGATGGGCCGATGTGCTCACCGGCGTCTACCGGCGGATCCACTAAGCCCTTCCTTCCCGATCATCCACGAAAGCGTCATCAATCATGTCCGTTCTGATCGACAAGAATACCAAAGTCATCTGCCAGGGTTTTACCGGCAAGAACGGCACGTTCCATTCGGAGGCCGCGATCGCTTACGGCACCAAGATGGTCGGCGGCATCTCGCCGGGTAAGGGCGGCTCGAAACATCTGAACCTGCCCGTCTTTGACACCGTGGCCGAGGCGCGTGACAAGACCGGCGCTGATGCTTCCGTGATCTATGTTCCGCCGCCGGGTGCGGCGGATGCGATCTGCGAGGCGATCGATGCGGAAATTCCACTGATCGTCTGCATCACCGAGGGCATTCCGGTGCTCGACATGGTGCGCGTGAAGCGCTCGTTGTCGGGATCGAAATCACGCCTGATCGGGCCGAACTGCCCCGGCGTGATGACGGCTGGCGAGTGCAAGATCGGCATCATGCCGGCCAACATCTTCAAGCCCGGCAGCGTCGGGATCGTTTCCCGGTCGGGCACGTTGACCTATGAAGCCGTGTTCCAGACCACCCAGGAGGGCCTCGGCCAGACCACCGCGGTCGGCATCGGCGGCGACCCGGTCAAGGGCACCGAATTCATCGACGTGCTGGAGATGTTCCTGGCCGACCCCAAGACCACCTCGATCATCATGATCGGCGAAATCGGCGGCTCGGCCGAGGAAGACGCGGCCCAGTTCATCAAGGACGAGGCCAAGAAGGGCCGCAAGAAGCCGATGGTCGGCTTCATCGCCGGCGTCACCGCCCCTCCCGGCCGCCGCATGGGCCATGCCGGCGCCATCATCTCCGGCGGCAAGGGCGACGCCGGTTCCAAGACCGCGGCCATGGAAGCGGCCGGAATTACGGTCTCCCCGTCGCCGGCGCGGCTCGGACATACCCTTGCCGAAAAATTGAAATCCTAATTCAATTCTTGGTTCTTTTCGGGGCGAAGTTTCGCACTAAATAGGGTAAAGGGTACTTTATCCCGCTGATCCGGTTTCCGGATCGGCGATGCGCCGTCTTCTACGCGCAAACCGAAAATCACCAGGACGCCATCATGTCTCGCCAGGACGCGAACGCAGCATTTGCTCTCTCCTCATTTTTGCAAGGCACCAACGCCACCTACATCGACGACCTCTACGCCCGCTACGAGCAGGACCCCGCGTCGGTCGACGGCGAGTGGCAGGAATTCTTCAAGAGCCTGAAAGACGCCCCGGCCGACGTCCAGAAGAACGCCGAGGGCCCGTCCTGGGGCCGCGACAACTGGCCGCTCACCCCGCGCGACGATCTGACCTCGGCGCTGGACGGCAACTGGGTCACCGTCGAGAAGGCGGTGGGCACCAAGCTTGCCGCCAAGGCGCAGGCCAAGGGCACCGAGCTGTCGGCCGCCGACATCAACCAGGCGACCCGCGATTCGGTCCGCGCCTTGATGCTGATCCGCGCCTACCGCATGCGCGGTCATTTCCACGCCAAGCTAGATCCGCTCGGCATCGAGGCGCAGCGCGATCGCGAAGAACTCGATCCGCGCACCTATGGTTTCACCGAAGCCGATTTCAACCGCAAGATCTTCCTCGACCACGTGCTCGGCCTCGAATACGGCAGCTTGCGCGAAATCGTCGCGATCTGCGAGCGCACCTACTGCCAGACGCTCGGCGTCGAGTTCATGCACATCACCAACGCGGCGCAGAAAGCCTGGATTCAGGAGCGCATCGAGGGGCCGGACAAGGAAATCAGTTTCACCCGCGAGGGACGTCGCGCGATCCTCAACAAGCTGATCGAAGCCGAAGGCTTCGAGAAATTCTGCGATCTCAAGTTCACCGGCACCAAGCGCTTCGGCCTCGACGGCGCCGAATTGCTGATCCCGGCGCTCGAGCAGATCATCAAGCGCGGCGGCAATCTGGGCGTAAAGGAAATCGTCCTGGGCATGCCGCATCGCGGCCGGCTCAACGTGCTGACCCAGGTCATGGGCAAGCCGCACCGCGCGCTGTTTCATGAATTCAAGGGCGGCTCGGCCAACCCGGACGCGGTCGAAGGCTCCGGCGACGTCAAATACCATCTCGGCGCATCGTCCGACCGCGAGTTCGACAACAACAGGATCCATCTGTCGCTGACCGCGAACCCGTCGCATCTCGAAATCGTCGACCCCGTCGTGCTCGGCAAGGTGCGCGCCAAGCAGGACCAGCACGGCGACCCGCCGGACATGCGTATTTCCGTGCTGCCGATGCTGATGCATGGCGATGCGGCGTTCGCCGGCCAGGGCGTGGTGGCCGAATGCTTCGCCTTGTCCGACCTGAAGGGTTACCGCACCGGCGGCTCGCTGCATTTCATCGTCAACAACCAGATCGGCTTCACCACCTATCCGCGCTATTCGCGCTCCTCGCCCTATCCGTCTGATGTGGCGAAGATGATCGACGCGCCGATCTTCCATGTGAATGGCGACGATCCGGAAGCCGTGGTGTTCGCGGCCAAGGTGGCGATCGAGTTCCGGCAGAAGTTCCACAAGCCTGTTGTCATCGACATGTTCTGCTATCGCCGCCACGGTCATAACGAGGGCGACGAGCCCGCGTTCACCCAGCCGGTGATGTACAAGAAGATCGCAACGCATCCCGGTACGGTCGAGATCTATTCGAAGCGGCTGATCGCCGACGGTGTGATGACCGAAGGCGAGGTCGAGAAGGCCAAGGCCGACTGGCGTGCCCGGCTCGATGCCGAGCTCGAGGCGGGCTCCGGCTACAAGCCCAACAAGGCCGACTGGCTCGACGGCAAGTGGGCGGGCTTCAAGTCCGCCGATCAGGAAGAGGAGGCCCGCCGCGGCGTCACCGGCGTCGACGTCAGCGTTCTCAAGGAAATCGGACGCAAGATCACCAAGGTGCCGGACGGTTTTCGGGTACACCGCACTATCCAGCGCTTCCTGGAAAACCGCGCCAAGGCCATCGACAATGGCGTCGGCATCGACTGGGCGACCGGCGAGGCGCTGGCGTTCTGCACGCTGCTGCAGGAAGGCCATCACGTACGTCTGTCGGGCCAGGACTTTGAGCGCGGCACGTTCTCGCAGCGCCACTCGGTGTTGATCGACCAGGAAGACGAGAGCCGCTACACGCCGTTCAACCATCTCGGCCACGACCAGGGCCATTACGAGGTCATCAACTCGCTGTTGTCGGAAGAGGCGGTGCTCGGCTTCGAGTACGGCTATTCGCTGGCCGAGCCGAAGGCGCTGGCGATGTGGGAAGCCCAGTTCGGCGACTTCGCCAACGGCGCCCAGGTGCTGTTCGACCAGTTCATCTCGTCAGGCGAGCGCAAATGGCTGCGCATGTCCGGCCTCGTCTGCCTGTTGCCGCATGGCTATGAAGGGCAGGGGCCGGAGCATTCCTCGGCGCGGCTCGAGCGCTTCCTGCAGATGTGCGCCGAAGACAACATGCAGGTGGTTTACCCCACCACCCCGGCGAACTACTTCCATGTGCTGCGGCGCCAGTTGCATCGCGAAATCCGCAAGCCGCTGATTCTGATGACGCCGAAGTCGCTGTTGCGGCACAAGCGCGCGGTCTCGCGGCTCGACGAACTGGGGGCGGACACCACCTTCCACCGCATCCTCTACGACGACGCCCAGATGCTGCCCGACGAGAAGATCAAGCTGGTGGCGGACGACAAGATCCGCCGCGTCGTGCTGTGCTCGGGCAAGGTTTATTACGATCTCTACGAGGAGCGCGAGAAGCGCGACATCGACGACATCTACATCATGCGCATCGAGCAGCTGTATCCGGTGCCGCTCAAGGCGCTGGTGCACGAACTCGCACGCTTCAAGAACGCCGAAGTGGTCTGGTGCCAGGAAGAGCCGCGCAACATGGGCGCGTGGCACTTCATCGAGCCCTATCTCGAATGGGTGCTGAACCAGATCCATGCGCCGAACCGCCGTCCGCGCTACGCCGGCCGCGCGGCGTCGGCGGCAACGGCCACTGGTTTGATGTCGAAGCACCAGGCGCAGCTCAAGGCGATGCTGGATGAGGCGCTGAACTAGCAATTTGTCATTTGTCATGCCCCGCGAAGGCGGAGCATCCAGTACATCGCGCCGCCCGTTTTGATCGCGACCGTCTCGGAGTACTGGATCGTCCGCCCGGTGCGCAATTTCGCACAAGGCGGCCGACGACCGTGGAAGCCATTGAGGAAAAAGACCATGACTGAAATTCGTGTTCCGACGCTCGGCGAGTCCGTGACGGAAGCCACCATCGGCCGCTGGTTCAAGAAGGCGGGCGACGCGGTGGCGGTGGACGAGCCGCTGGTGGAGCTTGAGACCGACAAGGTCACCATCGAAGTGCCGGCGCCGTCCGCGGGCGTGCTCGGCGAGATCGCGGCCAAGGACGGCGAGACGGTCGCCGTCGGCGCACTGCTCGGGCAGATCAACGAAGGCGCGGCCGGCGGCGCCAGGCCGGCTGCGGCTGCGCCTGCCAAGGCCGCCGCTCCCGCTGCAGCGCCCGCCGCCGCGCCTGCTGCGGCTCCGAAGGCTGTGGCAGCGGATGCGCCGCTGGCGCCGTCGGTTCGAAAACTCTCCGCCGAAAGCGGCATCGATGCCGCGACCGTGCCGGGCTCCGGCAAGGACGGCCGCGTCACCAAGGGCGACATGCTGGCCGCGATCGAGAAGGCGGCGTCCGCGCCGACCCCGGTCAATCAGCCGGCCGCTTCCGTGCAGGTGCGCAGCCCCTCGCCGGCTGACGATGCCGCGCGCGAGGAGCGCGTGAAGATGACGCGGCTGCGCCAGACCATCGCGCGGCGGCTGAAGGACGTGCAGAACACGGCGGCGATGCTGACGACCTTCAACGAGGTCGACATGACCCACATCATGGCGATGCGCGCGCAGTACAAGGACGTGTTCGAGAAGAAGCATGGCTCGAAGCTCGGCTTCATGGGCTTCTTCACCAAGGCCGTCGTGCAGGGGCTGAAGGACATCCCGGCCGTCAACGCCGAGATCGACGGCAGCGATCTGATCTACAAGAACTATTACCACATCGGCGTCGCCGTCGGCACCGACAAGGGCCTGGTCGTGCCCGTGGTGCGCGACTGCGACCACAAGTCGATCTCCGATATCGAAAAGGGAATCGCCGATTTCGGCCGCCGCGCCCGCGATGGCCAGCTCAAGATCGACGAGATGCAGGGCGGCACCTTCACCATCACCAATGGCGGCATCTACGGCTCGCTGATGTCGACGCCGATCCTCAACGCCCCGCAGTCCGGCATCCTCGGCATGCACAAGATCCAGGAACGGCCGATGGTGGTCGGCGGCAAGATCGAGGTCCGCCCGATGATGTATCTGGCGCTGTCCTACGATCACCGCGTGATCGACGGCAAGGAAGCGGTGACGTTTCTGGTGCGGGTCAAGGAGAGTCTGGAAGATCCGGCGCGGCTGGTGCTGGACCTCTAACACCACTGGCTTGGTCCGCGCCGGTGCGAAAGGCCGGCGCTGCGAGCCAGGGATCGATTCGTGCTGACTTGTGGGGGCTGATGTGACGGACAAGGTTGTTGTGATCACCGGCGGCAGCCGCGGCATCGGCCGCGCCACCGCGCTTGCTGCCGCCGCGCGCGGCTTCCGCGTCGTGGTCGGCTACGCCAGCAATGAGGCGGCGGCGAAGGAAGTCGTCGGCCTCGATCGAGCGCAGTAACGGCAAGGCGATTGCCGTGAAATGCGATGTCGGCAGCGAAGCGGACATTCTCGCGCTGTTTGCCGCGGCGGACGAATTCGGAACGCTCGGCGCGCTCGTCAACAATGCCGGCATCGTGGGCCCGTCGGCGCGGGTCGAGGATATGTCGGCCGAGCGCATTCAGCGTATGATGGCGGTCAACGTCACCGGCAGCATCCTGTGCGCGCGCGAGGCGGTGAAGCGGATGTCGACCCGCAAGGGCGGCGAGGGCGGTGTCATCGTCAATCTTTCCTCAGTCGCAGCGAAACTCGGTTCGCCCAACACGTATGTCGATTATGCGGCTTCCAAGGGCGCGGTGGATTCCTTCACCGTCGGTCTCGGCTACGAGGTTGCCGGCGATGGCATTCGCGTGGCCGCGATCCGGCCCGGCCTGATCGATACCGAGATTCATGCTTCCGGCGGCGAGCCCGATCGCGCGCAACGGCTGGCGCACATGGTGCCGATGAAGCGCGTCGGCACCGCGGATGAAATCGCCAACGCCATCGTCTGGCTGATGTCGGACGAGGCGTCCTACGTCACCAGCGCCATCCTTGATGTCTCGGGTGGACGGTAATACCTGACACGTTTCTAAAGCGACAGGACTTCATCATGGCTTCCTACGATCTCGTCGTCATCGGCACCGGCCCGGGCGGATATGTCTGCGCGGTGCGCGCGGCGCAACTCGGCATGAAGGTCGCCGTGGTCGAGAAGAACGCGACGCTCGGCGGCACCTGCCTCAACGTCGGCTGCATGCCGTCGAAGGCGCTGCTGCATGCCTCCGAAATGTTCGAGGAGGCCGGCGCACTCCTTTGCCAAGATGGGCGTCAGCGTCTCCGCGCCGAAGCTCGATCTGCCATCGATGATGAATTTCAAGCAGCAGGGCATCGACGGCAACGTCAAGGGTGTCGAGTTCCTGATGAAGAAGAACAAGATCGACGTCATCAACGGCAAGGGAAAAATTCTCGGCGCCGGCAAGGTCGAGGTCACGGGCAGCGACGGCAAGGCGCAGACGGTCGAGACCAAAAACATCGTCATCGCCACCGGCTCCGACATTGCGCGGCTGAAGGGCATCGAGATCGACGAGAAGCGCGTGGTGTCGTCGACCGGCGCGCTGTCGCTCGACAAGGTGCCGCCGAACCTCCTGATCATCGGCGCCGGTGTGATCGGGCTCGAACTTGGCTCGGTGTGGCACCGGCTCGGGGCGAAGGTCACCGTCGTCGAATTCCTCGACCGCATCCTGCCCGGCATGGATGGCGAGGTGGCAAAGCAATTCCAGCGCATCCTCGAAAAGCAGGGTTTTGCATTCAAGCTCGGCTCCAAGGTCACCGCCGTCGACACGTCGGGGAAGACGCTGAAGGCGACCGTCGAGCCTGCCGCGGGCGGAACGGCGGAGACGCTGGAGGCCGACGTGGTTCTGGTTTGCGTCGGCCGCGTGCCCTACACCGAAGGGCTCGGCTGCAAGGAAGCCGGTATCGCGCTCGACAATCGCGGACGCGTGCAGATCGATTCACATTTCGCAACCACCGTGAAGGGCGTCTATGCCATCGGCGACGTGGTGGCGGGACCGATGCTGGCGCACAAGGCCGAGGACGAAGGCGTCGCCTGCGCCGAGATCATCGCCGGTCAGGCCGGCCATGTGAACTACGACGTTATTCCAGGCGTCGTGTATACCACGCCGGAAGTGTCGTCGGTCGGCAAGACCGAGGAAGAGCTGAAGCAGGCGGGCGTCGCCTACACCTCTGGCAAGTTTCCGTTCACCGCCAACGGCCGCTCCAAGGTCAACCAGACCACTGACGGCTTCGTGAAGATTCTCGCAGATGCGAAAACCGACCGCGTGCTCGGCGTGCATATCGTCGGCCGCGAAGCCGGCGAAATGATCCACGAGGCCTGCGTTCTGATGGAGTTTGGCGGCTCCGCTGAAGATCTGGCGCGTACGTGCCATGCCCACCCGACCCGTTCGGAAGCCATCAAGGAAGCCGCGCTTGCGGTCGGCAAACGCGCCATCCATATGTGATCTATATCCGGTACATACCGGGTAGAGCATGGTTGAATAAGCAGGTATTCGGTTCCTCGAAAAGATCACGCTTTCAACAAAGAGATGGAACGGAATGACCCCGACGGGCGTCATTGCGCTCTAGAGATCAAATCGATGATGCGCCGCCTGTTACAGCCGTTCTGGGTCCTGCTTGCGGTCGTCTTTCTGATCGAAGCCTGGCTGTGGGATCATCTCGAACCGATCGTCGAGCGCATCGTTGCGCTGATCCCGCTGCGCGCATTCAAGCAATGGCTTTCCGATCGTGTCGATGCGCTGTCGCCGGCGATGACGCTGATCGTGTTCGCGGTGCCGGTGATTCCGCTGTTTCCGCTCAAGCTGGTCGGGCTCTGGCTGTTAGCGAATGAATATTGGGTCAGCGCCGCCATCGTTATCGTGCTCGGGAAATTCGTCGGCCTCGGCGTCACCGCGTTCATCTTCGACGTGACGCGGTCGAAGCTCATGCAAATGGCGTGGTTCAAAAAGGTCTATGAGTTCATCATGGCGATGCGCGCCAAGGCAGCCGACTTGGTCCAGCCGATCAAGCAGCGCATAAAGGAAATCCTGAGTGGTAGCGGCGACAGCTGGTCATCGCGCACGCTGCGGCTGATCGCGCGTTTCCGCAAGAGCGTCCGCGAAGCACGCTGATTGAAATAACTTTGCGTCAATTAGCGCTCGACCCGTCATCCTGAGGTGCGAGCGCAGCGAGCCTCGAAGGATGAACGGCCACAGGCCGGGCCGTCGCCCTTCGAGACGGCCGCGTTACGGCCTCCTCAGGGTGACGGCGATAATCCTGCGTCGGCTCGACCTTTAAGAAATCCACCACTCAGTGCAGATGCAGCAGATGCGGCGCGTAGAGGCCAAGCGCGGTGATGACGATGCCGACGAGCGCTAATGCGCCCGACACCCACGCCAGAATCGCGATGCCGGTGATGATGGTGGCGGACGCCAGCACGATGCCGATCTGGAAGGCGGCCGAGGCGATTTCGTAGTGGTGATATTTTGCGGTTGCCTCGTCGCGCTCGTGCTCGGCGTGCTTGGCGCGCTTGGCGAGTTCTTCCGAACCTTCGCCGGTCTCCGGCTCCGAACGATAGCGCTGCGCGGTCTTGTTCCAGTCGTCGATCTGCTTCTGCAGCGCCGCCTTTGCGGCATCGTCACCGACGGTCCCCATGCTGAGCCTGGCGTGTTCGGCGGTGGCCTGCACCACGGTGCGGCGGATGCTCTTGGCCTGGAAGAACGCCCACAGGTTCGAGGCCTCGACATTCTTGCCGATGGCTTCGGTCTGCGCGCCCTTGCCCAGCGTTTCCGACAGCGCCAGAAACAAGGCGATCACCGCGATCAGCAGCGCGATCTTCTTGTTCGAGCCCGATGCGTGCTCGGCATGCTCCGCATGCTCCATGCTCTCATGTGCGCCCATGATTCCCCTCCCGCAAATTAACGGCGCACGATTGCCGAACCGCAATGCGAGCGCAAGAGGCCAGTTAAGGAAGGCACCGATGTGACGGGAGTATGTCGGCGGGAAGCGCCGACGTTCAGCCGCGCGGATGCGCGCTCTTGTACACTTCCAGCAGCCGTTCGCTGTCGATGCCGGTATAGATCTGCGTGGTCGAGAGCGAGGCGTGGCCGAGCAATTCCTGGATCGCGCGCAAATCGCCGCCGCGGCTGAGCAGATGCGTTGCGAAGGAATGCCGCAGCGCGTGCGGCGTGGCACTGTCAGGCAGGCCGAGCGCGCCGCGCAGCCGCTCCATGGTGAGCTGGATGATCCGCGGCGATAATGGCCCGCCGCGCGCGCCGACGAAAATCGGCCCGGCCGGGGGAAGCGAATGTGGACACATCGCAACGTAATCGGAAATCAGCGCCAGAACGTTTTGCAGCACCGGCACCATCCGGGTCTTGTTGCCTTTGCCGGTGACGATGAGGACGTCGCCTTCGCCCGGTTTGGGCACGTCGCGTTTTTTCAGCCCGAGCGCCTCGGAGATGCGCAGGCCTGAGCCGTAGAGCAGCGCCATCACGGCGGCGTCGCGCGCCAAAATCCAGGGATCGCGCTCCTCGCCGGCGCGCTCGTCGGCATCCGCAAAACGCTTGGCGGCGTCCATCTGGATCGGCTTCGGCAGGCTCTTTGCAACCTTGGGCGCGCGGATGGCGGAGAGAGCGCCGACCCTGCCTTTGCCTTCGCGTTCCAAATAACGCCCGAATGAACGCAGGCCCGCCAGCGCCCGCATCAGCGAACGCCCGGCAATATCGTCGGCGCGGCGCATCGCCATGAAGGCCCTGACGTCGGTGGCCTCCAGCGCGGCAAACCCTTTCAGCGTGACCTTCCTGCCCCAATGCTGGCTGAGGAAAGTCAGGCATTGGCGGAGGTCGCGGGCGTAGGCTTCGAGCGTCTTGGGCGAGAGCCTCCGTTCGGCGCGCAGATGCATCAGCCAGCGCGCCATCTCCAGCGCAAGGCCTTCGTCGGCGCAGTCCAGTTCGATCGGTTGAAGTGCCGGAACTTCTCTGGCCATGAGCCTTGCCTTTGAAGCTTGCCTTGGAGACGATGATTCCATCCATTATATCGCATCTCTTTCGTTTACCGTTCGCTAACTTGGCGATGCGGCGCTAGCCTTGCCCTGGACACCTCAAGCCTGATTCCCCGATGGACCACGCCACCCATACCAGCACTTCTTCTGCATCGGCGGCCCGCGTCGTCGATGTGCTGGTGCCGGTCGCGCTCAATCAGAATTATTCCTACCGCGTGCCGCGCGGCATGGCGCTGAAGCCCGGCGACGTGGTCTGCGTGCCGCTTGGTCCGCGCGAGGTGGTCGCCGTGGTGTGGGCGGAAAACGCCAATCCCGATCCGCGCCTGCACAACCGCCTGAAGGATGTCGGCGAAAAGCTCGATGTGCCGCCGCTGAAGGAGGAACTGCGCAGCCTCATCGACTGGGTTTCCAACTACACGCTCTCGGCGCGCGGCATGGTGCTGCGCATGGCGTTGCGGATGGGCGAAAATCTCGGGCCCGAGCGGATGCGTCTTGGCGTGCGGCTGGTCGGCGAGCCGCCACGGCGTTTGACGCCGGCACGGCGGCGGCTGATCGAGGTCCTGTCCGACGGCCTGCTGCACGGCAAGTCGGAAGCCGCGCGGGAAGCCGGCGTCAGCGGCGGTGTGGTCGATGGTCTGGTCGACGAGGGCACGCTCGCCGTCGAGGCGATGCCGCCGCCCTTGCCGCCGCCTGCGCCCGATCCGTCCTTCGCGCAGCCGGAGTTTTCCCCCCAGCAGCGCACGGCGGTCGACGCGATGCGGGCGCTCGCGGCCAATGGCTCCTTCCATGTCGCGCTGCTCGACGGCGTCACCGGTTCCGGCAAGACGGAAGTCTATTTCGAGGCGATTGCGGAAATCATCCGGCGCGGCAAACAGACGCTGATCCTGATGCCGGAGATCGCGCTGACCGGACAGTTCCTCGACCGTTTTGCCCAGCGTTTCGGCGTGCGCCCTTTGGAATGGCATTCCGAATTGACGCCGCGCACCCGGCAGCGCAATTGGGCGGCGATATCGGCGGGCGAGGCGCCGGTCGTGGTCGGCGCGCGCTCGGCGCTGTTTCTGCCCTATGCGGATTTGGGCCTGATCATCGTCGACGAAGAGCACGACCAGGCCTACAAGCAGGATGACGGCGCGCATTACCATGCCCGCGACATGGCGGTCGTGCGCGCGCATATCGCCAAAATTCCGATCGTGCTGGCATCCGCGACGCCGTCGGTCGAAACCGAGGTCAATGCGCGCAAGGGCCGCTATCAGCGCGTCGCGCTGCCGTCGCGCTTCGGCGGCCAGCACATGCCGCATATCGAGGCGATCGACCTGCGCCGCGCGCCGCCGCCACGCGGCCGCTTCATCTCGCCGCCGCTCGCCGAACAGATTCAGTTCGCGATCGAGAAGCGCGAACAGGCGTTGCTGTTCCTCAATCGCCGCGGCTACGCGCCGCTGACACTGTGCCGCGCCTGCGGCCATCGGTTTGCGTGCACGATCTGCGACGCCTGGCTGGTGGACCATCGGTTTCGCCAGCGCCTGGTCTGTCACCATTGCGGCTTCTCGATGCCGCGGCCGAACATCTGCCCGCATTGCCAGGCCGAGGAATCCCTCGTCGCGGTCGGCCCCGGCGTCGAGCGTCTGCAGGAAGAGGCGGCCGCGCTGTTTCCGAACGCGCGCACGATGGTGCTGTCGAGCGATCTGATCACCTCGATCGAGACCATGCGCAGCGAGCTGAATGAAATCGCCGAAGGTCGCGTCGACATCATCGTCGGCACGCAACTGGTGGCCAAGGGGCACAATTTTCCGCGGCTCAATCTGGTCGGCGTGGTCGATGCGGACCTCGGCCTCGGCAATGGCGATCCGCGCGCCGCCGAGCGGACGTTCCAACTGCTCAACCAGGTGATCGGCCGCGCCGGGCGCGAGCAGGGCCGCGGCGTCGGCTACCTGCAGACCCACCAGCCCGAACATCCCGTGATGAAGGCGCTCATCGCGAGCGATCGCGAGGCGTTCTATGCCAGCGAGATCGAGGCGCGCGAACGCGCCGGCTATCCGCCGTTCGGCCGGCTCGCCAGCCTGATCATTTCCGCAGGCGACCGGCCGACCGCCGAAGGTTTTGCGCGCAGGCTTGCTGCCATCGCGCCGATCGACGAGCGCATCCAGGTGCTCGGCCCTGCCGAAGCGCCGCTTGCCGTCATCAAGGGCCGCTACCGGTTTCGCCTGCTGGTGAAGTCGCTGCGCAATGTCGATCTGTCGGAATATCTGCGCGAATGGCTCGCCGCCGGGCCGAAGACCAAGGGCAATCTCAAGCTTGAGGTTGACGTCGACCCGCAGAGTTTTTTGTAGCTCCACCGTCATTGCGAGGAGCGAGGCGCTTCGCTCGCAATGACGGGGAGAGCGTTGAATTTAACAAAAAAGGCCTGCCGTCATTCGCGACGGCAGGCCTTTGTTGCCGCGGAAAGTCCCGCGACGGTTACGCTACGCAACGCTTACTGATCTGGTGGACCGAAAAACGGCGCGGAGCACGCGCTTTACGAGACAACCTCGGCGGTGATGTGGCCGACGCCGGCGCCGGTCAGTCCGATGGCACGGGCAGCGCCCTTGGACAGGTCGAGCACGCGTCCCCTGACGAACGGGCCACGGTCGTTAACCGTTACGATGACGCTCTGGCCGCGATGGGTCACCCGGAGCTTGGTGCCGAACGGCAGCGAGCGGTGGGCCGCAGTCATGGCGTTCTGGTTGAAGCGCTGACCGGAGGCGGTCCGGCTGCCGGATTCATTGCCGTAGTAAGAGGCCCTTCCCGAGAAGGAACCGGAAGAGCGGATCGAGGCATTGGCATCGAGCCAGCTGCTCTTGGCCGCCTGGCCGGCGTGATGCCGGTGGTGCCTGGATTTTGCAGAAGCCTCAGAGATACTGCCGCCCGCCAGGAGAGTTGCGGCAATCAAGGCGAAAGCCGCACGCGACCGGATTGCACGCCCCGGCACTACATTATTGGCATTCAACATAAACTAGTCCCTCAGACAGTATTGTCACATATGTGACAAGTGGAACCCCCGTCCCAGTTTCAGTGGTTGCCGTTTGGTGATGCAATAAGGCATGAATTGGGCAGTAAAGACGGTTTTTGGTCGACTGACATATCTTGTTACCGAGATCAACTAATCAAACGATATTCCGTAATCTTGAGCGTTAACAGAATTTTAACTACTTCATTACTTCCTATTACTTGCAAATACTGTAATCCCCGTTTGGGCAAAGATTTGTTCAAGTAATGTTCAAATGAAAGGAATCGGTCAGGTTCGTGTTCCGGCCGCTCCGCTCATGCCCGCCATGCAAATAGGGGCGGAACCATCGCCGGCTCGATGGACCGGCGATTCCGGCGGCGGTGTCGAAGGGGAGTTTTGAGTTGGCCGGGGACAGGCAAAAACAATGTCGGGCCGCGTCTGAAAATTGACGTGCGACAAGGCATCGCCCGAACGCGCGGTCATGTTGCACCTGCGCGCTCGCTATGTTAGCAAAGCCGCGATTTTAACGATCCCGGCGCCTCGCGTGCCGGTCGAAAATCGAAGTCCCGCTTGAATTCCAAGGGCTTGGATCGCTAGGCGCCGCTACCCGTGGCGACGGTTTTTCCCTTGCGAGTTTAACAGCTGAAAAGAGCGTCTCTGTGGCTGCTGAAGATCCGTCCGTTTCGGGAGTGTCCGGCCGTTATGCTACGGCCTTGTTCGAGTTGGCGCGCGACGAGAAATCCGTCGACGCGGTAAGGGCCGATCTCGATAAATTCGAGGCCATGCTGAACGAAAGCACCGATCTGAAGCGCCTCGTCCGCAGCCCGGTTTTCTCGGCAGATGCGCAGGCTAAGGCGCTCAATGCTGTGCTCGACAAGGCCGAAATTTCCGGCACCTCCGCCAAATTCCTCAAAGTCCTCACCGCCAATCGCCGGCTGTTCGCCGTCACTGACGTGATCCGCGCCTTCCGCGCGCTGGTGGCGAAATTCAAGGGCGAGGCGACCGCCGACGTCACCGTCGCCGAACAGCTCAATGAAAAGAATCTCGACGCGCTGAAGACCGCACTGAAATCGGTGACGGGCAAGGACGTCGCGCTCAACGTGAAAGTCGATCCCTCCATTATCGGCGGCCTGGTGGTCAAGCTCGGCAGCCGCATGGTGGATAGTTCGCTTCGCACCAAACTCAATTCGATCAAGCACGCGATGAAAGAGGCAGGCTGATGGACATCCGCGCCGCGGAAATTTCCGCGATCCTCAAGGACCAGATCAAGAATTTCGGCCAGGAGGCCGAGGTTACCGAAGTCGGACAGGTGCTGTCCGTCGGTGACGGCATCGCCCGCGTCTACGGCCTCGACAACGTCCAGGCCGGTGAAATGGTCGAGTTCGAGAACGGCACCCGCGGCATGGCGCTGAACCTCGAAACCGACAACGTCGGTATCGTGATTTTCGGCGCCGACCGCGAGATCAAGGAAGGCCAGACCGTCAAGCGCACCCGCGCCATCGTCGACACGCCCGTCGGCAAGGGCCTGCTCGGCCGCGTGGTCGACGCGCTCGGCAATCCCATCGACGGCAAGGGTCCGATCCAGGCCGACAAGCGTATGCGCGTCGACGTCAAGGCGCCCGGAATCATTCCGCGCAAATCGGTGAACGAGCCGATGGCGACCGGCCTCAAGGCGATCGATGCGCTGATCCCGGTCGGCCGCGGCCAGCGCGAGCTGATCATCGGCGACCGCCAGACCGGCAAGACCGCGATCGCGCTCGACACCATTCTGAACCAGAAGCCGCTCAACGCGCAGCCGGACGAGAACCTCAAGCTGTATTGCGTCTATGTCGCGATCGGCCAGAAGCGTTCGACCGTCGCCCAGTTCGTCAAGGTGCTGGAAGAGCAGGGCGCGCTGGAATATTCGATCGTCGTCGCCGCCACCGCGTCCGATCCGGCGCCGATGCAGTACATCGCGCCGTTCACCGGCTGCACCATGGGCGAGTATTTCCGCGACAACGGCATGCACGCCGTCATCATCTATGACGATCTGTCCAAGCAGGCCGTCGCCTATCGCCAGATGTCGCTGTTGCTGCGCCGCCCGCCGGGCCGCGAAGCCTATCCCGGCGACGTGTTCTATCTGCACTCCCGCCTGCTCGAGCGCGCCGCGAAGCTCAGCAAGGACCACGGTTCGGGCTCGTTGACCGCGCTGCCGGTCATCGAAACCCAGGCCAACGACGTGTCGGCCTACATCCCGACCAACGTGATTTCGATTACCGATGGCCAGATCTTCCTGGAAACCGACCTGTTCTTCCAGGGCATCCGTCCGGCGGTGAACGTCGGTCTGTCGGTGTCGCGCGTCGGATCGTCGGCTCAGACCAAGGCGATGAAAAAGGTCGCCGGCAAGATCAAGGGTGAGCTGGCGCAGTACCGCGAAATGGCGGCGTTCGCGCAGTTCGGCTCCGACCTCGACGCCTCGACGCAGCGTCTCCTGAACCGTGGTTCGCGCCTGACCGAACTCCTGAAGCAGCCGCAGTTCTCGCCGCTGAAGATGGAAGAGCAGGTCTGCGTGATCTGGGCCGGCACCAACGGCTATCTCGATGCGCTTCCGCTCGCCAAGGTTCGTGCCTTCGAAGACGGCCTGCTGTCGCTGCTGCGCGGCAAGAACGTCGAGATCCTCAACGGCATTCGTGACAGCCGCGATCTCTCCGACGATCTCGCCGGCAAGCTGAAGAGCGTGGTCGAAGGTTACGCCAAGACGTTTGCTTGATTCATTCCGTCATGGCCGGGCTTGTCCCCGCCATCCACGTCCTTGGACGTAGCGGAAAAGATAAGACGTGATGCCCGGCACAAGGCCGGGCATGACGAATGAGGGGTTCGCGACCGGGTTGAAAAACAGGTCGCCGGGGTGAACTGAGAATGGCTTCACTTAAAGACATGCGGGTCCGCATCGCCTCGACCAAGGCGACGCAGAAGATCACCAAGGCGATGCAGATGGTCGCGGCGTCAAAGCTGCGCCGTGCGCAGACCGCTGCCGAGGCGGCGCGGCCTTACGCCGAAAAGATGGACGCGGTGATCTCCAATATCGCATCCGCCGCCGCCGGTTCGCCCGGCGCCCCGGCGCTGCTGGCCGGTACCGGCGCGGATCAGGTGCATCTGCTGCTGGTGTGCACCGGCGAGCGCGGGCTTTCCGGGGCCTTCAATTCGTCGATCGTGCGGTTGGCCCGTGAGCGCGCGTATTCGCTGATCAGCCAGGGCAAAGAGGTCAAGATCTTCTGCGTCGGCCGCAAGGGCTATGAACAGCTCCGCCGAACCTTCGAGAAGAACATCGTCGAGCACGTCGACCTGCGCTCGGTTCGCCAGCTCGGCTTCATCAATGCCGAAGACATCGCCAAAAAGGTCCTGGCGCGCTTCGAGGCCGGCGAGTTCGACGTCTGCACGCTGTTCTATTCGCGCTTCAAGTCGGTGATCTCGCAGATCCCGACCGCCCAGCAGATCATTCCGCTGGTGGTGGAAGCGCCGGCAGCGAATGCCGGCCCGGCGACGTCTTACGAGTATGAGCCGGAAGAAGACGAGATCCTGACGCGCCTGCTGCCGCGAAACCTTGCGGTGCAGATCTTCCGCGCGCTGCTGGAAAACAACGCCTCGTTCTACGGCGCGCAGATGAGTGCGATGGATAACGCCACCCGCAACGCCGGCGACATGATCCGCAAGCAGACCCTGATTTACAACCGAACCCGTCAGGCCATGATCACCAAGGAGCTGATTGAAATCATCTCCGGCGCCGAGGCGATGTAACGGCGACAGGCACGATCAAACTGACGGTTTCCAGATACGAATTCGAAGGAGAGAGTTTATGGCCACCCCTGCCAACCAGACCGGACGCATCACGCAGGTCATCGGCGCCGTCGTCGACGTGCAGTTCGAGGGACATCTGCCCGCCATTCTGAACGCGATCGAAACCAGGAACGGCGGCAACCGTCTGGTGCTCGAAGTGGCGCAGCATCTCGGCGAATCCACGGTGCGCACCATCGCGATGGACACCACCGAGGGTCTGGTCCGCGGCCAGGAAGTCACCGACACCGGCGCGCCGATCCGCGTCCCGGTCGGTGCCGGCACGCTCGGCCGCATCATGAACGTGATCGGCGAGCCGATCGATGAAGCCGGTCCCGTCACCGCTGAAGACATGCGCGCCATCCACCAGGAAGCGCCGACCTATACCGACCAGTCCACCGAAGCCGAAATTCTCGTCACTGGCATCAAGGTCGTTGACCTGCTGGCGCCGTACGCCAAGGGCGGCAAGATCGGCCTGTTCGGCGGCGCCGGCGTCGGCAAGACCGTGCTGATTCAGGAACTGATCAACAACGTCGCCAAGGCCCATGGTGGTTACTCGGTGTTCGCCGGCGTCGGCGAGCGTACCCGCGAAGGCAACGACCTCTATCACGAGTTCATCGAATCCAAGGTCAACGCCGATCCGAAGAATCCCGATCCGAGCGTGAAGTCGAAATGCGCGCTGGTGTTCGGCCAGATGAACGAGCCCCCGGGCGCCCGCGCCCGCGTCGGGCTCACCGGTCTGACGGTCGCCGAGCACTTCCGCGACCAGGGCCAGGACGTGCTGTTCTTCGTCGACAACATCTTCCGCTTCACGCAGGCCGGCTCCGAAGTGTCGGCGCTGCTCGGCCGTATTCCTTCGGCCGTGGGTTATCAGCCGACGCTCGCTACCGACATGGGCGCGCTGCAGGAGCGCATCACCACGACGCACAAGGGTTCGATCACTTCGGTGCAGGCGATCTACGTGCCGGCCGACGACTTGACCGACCCGGCGCCCGCGACCTCGTTCGCCCATCTGGACGCGACCACGGTGCTGAACCGCGCGATCTCGGAAAAGGGCATCTACCCCGCGGTTGACCCGCTCGACTCGACCTCGCGCATGCTCTCCCCGCTGGTCGTCGGCGAGGATCACTACAACACCGCGCGCATGGTCCAGCAGGTGCTGCAGAAGTACAAGTCGCTGCAGGACATCATCGCCATTCTCGGCATGGACGAACTGTCCGAAGAGGACAAGATCGCGGTGGCCCGCGCCCGCAAGATCGAGCGTTTCCTGTCGCAGCCGTTCCACGTCGCCGAAGTCTTTACCGGCTCGCCCGGCAAGTTCGTCGATCTCGCCGATACCATCAAGGGCTTCCGCGCGATCTGCGAAGGCAAGTACGATCACCTGCCGGAAGCCGCTTTCTACATGGTCGGCACCATTGAAGAAGCCGTCGAGAAGGGCAAGAAGCTCGCGGCTGAAGCAGCCTAAGGGGCGAATAGCGAATAGGGAGTGGCGAATGATTGAGCGCCTTTCCCTTTCTTCACTACTCGCCATTCGCCACTCGCTACTCGCAGGTTTTTCATGGCTACCTTTCATTTCGATCTCGTCTCTCCCGAAAAGCTCGCCTTCTCCGGCGAAGTCGATCAGGTTGACGTCCCCGGCGTGGAAGGCGATTTCGGCGTTCTCGCCGGACATGCGCCGGTCGTCGCGGCCATTCGCCCGGGCATTCTGACCATCACCGCCGGCGGTGCGCATGAGAAGGTCATCGTGCTAGGCGGCCTTGCGGAAATGTCGGACAGGGGCCTCACCGTGCTCGCCGACGTCGCCACCTCGATACAGGATGTCGATCGGGCGCAGTTCGCCGAGACGATTGCCGAGATGGAGGCGAAGCTCGCCGAGAAGGAAGGCGGCGAGCTCGATCACGCCATCGAGCGGCTGGACCACTTCAAGAGCATCCAGCACGAGCTCAGCGCGACAGCCATGCACTAAGCCCCGGGGCACTGCTCCGGGGCTCCGTGAAGGCCCTGCTAACACCAGCGCTCGTCGCAACCGTGACGGGCGCTGAGCTTTTTGCGGCTGTATTCTCGCGATGCCGCTCCCGGGTACTGCGTGGAACCGCTATGGTTGCGCCGGGGAACTTCTGTCGGCATTCTGCCGCACCAGCGCATGATCCGGAAAAGCGGGTACCGGTTTTCCGAAAAGATCGTGCATCTAGATCGTGGTTCGGGGCTGCTTTCGATGAAACGCAAGATCGCGGCGATTTTTGCGGCCGATATTGCCGGCTACTCGAGACTCGTTGCCGAGGACGAAGAGGAGACGCTGCGGCGGCTCGCGTCCTACCGCCAGGTGACCGACGATTTCATCGCCAGGGGCGGCGGCCGCATTTTCAATACCGCCGGTGACGCCGTGCTCGCCGAATTCCCGAGCGCGGTCGAAGCCGTGCGCTGTGCGATCGATATCCAGGAGAGCCTGCGTACCCGCAACATGGCCTATCCGCCCAGCCGCCAGATGTCGTTTCGCATCGGCATCACGATCGGCGACGTGGTCGAGCGGGACGGCGACCTGCTGGGCGATGGCGTCAACATCGCCGCGCGCCTGGAGGGCCTCGCCGAAGTCGGCGGCATCTGCATCTCGCGCGCGGTGCACGAGCAGGTCGCCAACAAGCTGTCGGTGCAGTTCGCCGATATCGGCGCGCAGGAGGTGAAGAACATTCCGACGCCGGTGCACGCCTACATGGTGGCGATGCGCCGCGAGGATGGCACCTACGCCACGCCGCAGGTCAAGAAGCCTGTGAAGGCGCCAGGCGCGGTGCAGCCGAACTGGATGTGGCCGGCCGCGGTCACCCTGGTTAGCCTCACCGCAATCGGTGTCGGTGGCTTTCTCTATTTCACCAAGCTCGAGACGTCCGCACCGTCAAAGGTCGCTGCCCCGGTTAGCGTTGCGAGCAGCGTTCCGGGTCCGGCGCCGTCGGTTGCCGCTGCAGCACCGCCGGCGACTTTACCTGCTGCTGCAACGCCGGTCCCTGCCGCTATGGTGCCATCGCCTGCGCCGCCGATGGTCGTATCGTCGGACAAATTTGCCGCTGCCAGCATTCCCTTCATCAGCGACAAGGTCCGTGCCTCGCTCGCTTCCGACTACGCGCCGGCTGCCGGTTTCAAGGCGTTCGCGCTCAATATCGCCGGGTTCAACGCTTTCGTCACCGCCCAGCCAAGCGCGGAGGCCGCGAAATCGGCCGCGGTGGAGCAGTGCCAGAAGCGCGCGGATGCCGCGCAGTCGCCGCGCAAATGCGAATTATACGCTGTCGGCGATGCCGTCGTTTACACGCATGGCCGGCCGCCAATGCCGCCCTTGCCCTGGATCAGGGATGACGTCGCCACCGAACAGCCCTTCGTCGCCAAAAACGTCCCGCTCACCCGCGACGGCGGCAAGGCGCGGCTTGAAAACGTCTATGCGCCGGCGCGAAAGAACAAGGCGCTCGCGCTGGGCCCCGGCGGCGTGCAGTTCTTTCCCTTTGCGCTCGACAGTGTCGAGGAAGCCGTGCGGCGGGCTTTGGAGTCATGCGCCGGGATCGCTGGCGCCCCCTGCATGCTCGTCGCGCTCAACGATAATTTCGTGGTTCCGATTCCGACCACGCTGAAGGCCACCGGTTTCTTCAAGGCTGCCGGCAATACGATGATCGCGGCCGACGCCCGCGACGACGTCGCGCGCCGACTTGCGGATGCCACGAGCGGCTGGAGCGCGGTGGCGGTCGGCGCGGCCGGCCGGCCGGGGCTGGGACTGAAGGCGGCCGATGAGCAGACTGCGGTCAATGCTGCGCTCGCCGAATGCGCCAAGCGCGACAGCAATTGTCAGGTCATCGCCATCGGCCCGTTTTCGGTCGGATCTAACTAGACCACGACCTGGTGGCACCCGAATTCGATTGATCTGTTGCTGGGAAAGTCTCGGAAGTCCTGAAGGCAGCGGACCTCCGGCCGGCGGCCAACAGCAAGAACAGGCTCCGGTAACCCTGGTAGCGAGCAGCCGGACGGGTACGCTCGCGCCCGTGCATGATCAGCGCGCCGCTCTGGTCGTGCACCCGCCATTCCCAACTCCGGCGGCGCTTGGCTACAGTCACTTCCATCATGCGAGGCAAGACACCGAATGGTGCGGGTTATTTCAAAGCTGAGTTCATTAGTCTGCGGTCGATGCAAAAAGGTTCGCTGACCCGAACCGTCGGCGGCATCTGGCGCTCACTGCGAACTCGGCCGGCCGAAAAATATTGAGCGGCAAGACGCCGTCAAGTGCCGCGCCCGCGGCGAGACTATGCAATCTACCGGGCGAATTCCGCAAATGTCCGAGCCACCGTCCGGTACACGTCGCGCCGGAACGGCACCACGAGGTCGGCGACGCGGTCGAGCCGTTCCCAGCGCCAGGAATCGAATTCGGCCGGCTGGCCGTTGCGCGGCGTCAGCGGGTCGATCTCGTCGTCGCGGCCGGTGAACCGCAGCGCGAACCATTTCTGCCGCTGGCCACGGAACTGGGCGAGGCGGTGCGTGGGCGGTCCGTCATAGGGTGGAAATTCATATTTTATCCAATCGGTCTCGCCGAGATATTCGGCGCTGACCACCCCGGTCTCCTCCCAGAGTTCGCGCATAACGGCACCGCGCGGGTTCTCACCGGCGTCGATGCCGCCCTGCGGCATCTGCCATTCGAGGCCGGGAAGAATGATTTCCGGTCCGTCGTCCCGGAAGCGCCGCCCGATCAGCACCCCGCCCGAAGGGTTGAGCAGCGCAATTCCCACATTGGGGCGATAAGGCTTATCTGACATCGCGGCGGTCATTCCGGGGCGCGAAGCGAACCCGGAATCTCGAGATTCCGGGTTCGACGCTTCGCGCCGCCCCGGAATGACGGGTCGCTACATCGGTGACGAGCCTTGCCATGCTAGCTGCTGCCCGCGAGGCTGGCGAATTCCTTGACCACGCGTTCATAGACCGGCCGCTTGAACGGAACGATCAGGTTCGGGAGATTTTTCATCGGCTCCCAGCGCCAGTTCACGAATTCGGCCTTGTGTCCGCCGCCGGGGTTCGAGACGTTGATTTCGGCGTCCTTGCCGGTAAAGCGCACCGCGAACCATTTCTGCCGTTGCCCGCGGTAGCGGCCCTTCCAGGCGCGGCCGGCCACCGTGCGTGGAATGTCGTAGATCAGCCAATCCGGGACTTCGCCGAGTTTTTCCACCGAGCGGACGCTGGTTTCCTCGTAAAGCTCGCGCTTGGCGGCCTCCCAGGTATCCTCGCCGGGATCGACGCCGCCCTGCGGCATCTGCCAGACGTGGGTTTCATCGACATGTTCAATGCCGCCGGCGCGGCGGCCAATGAAGACCAGCCCGGCCGCATTGATCAGCATCATGCCGACGCAGGTCCGGTAAGGCAGGTCCTCGTAGCGCGCCATGACCCTCACGTTTCCTTTGTCCGCATCAAGTCCATCCGCAATCGGTCGGTCCGGCGCAGTCCGGGAAAAGTCCGGATCGCCGCCATCAGCTTGATCTCCATAGCGTTTTCGAGCGAAGTGGATGCCGCTTCGCGTGAAGAAAACGCGTCAAAACAAGAATCTAGAGCTTTGGTTCTGATTGAATCAGAACCGAAGCTCTAGCCTGATTTTGATTTCAGCATCGCCGTTGTCAATGGCACAAGCATGATGCCGCGGCTGTCGAGCGTCTTGATCCAGGCGGCGATCCGCTCGATCGAAATCGGCAGCGCCGAGGCGACGCCCACGGCCAGCCCCCGCTCCTTGGCGAGCGTCTCCAGCTTGACCAGCGTCCGGTCGATGTCGGCCGAGGTCGGCACGGCATCGATGATGAAATCGGCCTTGGCGAAGGGCATCGCCTGGGCCGCGGTCAGGGACGGGGCGGCGCTGCGCGGCGAGGAGCCGTCGTCGAGATAACCGAGACCGCGCTTGGCCGCCTCGCGGATGATCGGCTGCATCACGGCGTCGGTGGCCGTGAAGCGTGCACCCATGAAATTGGCGATCCCGGCATAGCCTTGGAACCGGCTCAGGTGCCAGTACAGCCGGTCGATATTCTGCTCCGGCGTCAGCGTCGTGAGCAGCGTCTGCGGGCCGGGGTCGTTATCGGGATAGTCGAATGGCTCCATCGGAACCTGGAGCAGTATTTCGTGGCGCTGCGCCCGGGCCCGCTCGGCGAGCTTGGCCGGGTCTGCCCCATAAGGGGTGAATGCCAGCGTCACGGCCGGCGGCAGCTTCATGATGGCATCGGCCGTCTTGGCGGCGCCGACCCCGAGCCCGCTGACGACGATGGCGACGACGGGCATCTTGGCGGCCTTGATGCGGTCGGCGTCGGCCGCATAGACCGTGAAGGGCTTCAGGCCGTCGGCAACCACCGGGATCATGCCGTGACGGGACTTTTCCAGGAGCCGCTGGTCGATACCGGCCATCGCCATCGTCGGCGCGGGCTCCTCGCCGGTCTGGTCGGCGGCATCGCTGCCGATCACGACGTTCTGGCGCTTGCCGCTGGAGCCGTCGATGATGGTGACGGTCTTGGCGTCGCCGGTTGGCGCTTGCTGGCCTGATTTTGCGGCCTTTTCGGCTTGGCCGGAGGGCAGCTTTTCGTCCGCCGCCGGCTGGCGCAGCGCGATACGGGCGACTGGCTCGCCGCCGAACGGGTTATCGGTGAAAAGGGCTATGGCGAGGAAGGCGACCAGGAACAGGCCGAGCAGCACAGCCAGCGCCTGCATCGCAGTGAATGGCAGCCGGAACCGGCGCTTCTGGCGCTCTGTCTTCTGTCCGAGCGGCGTGCTCAGATCGTCGGTCATTTCCGTCATGGACCTCCCCAAATCACCGGGGCCGACGATACCACGGCGGGGCGGATTCGATCGCCTGCGCCGCCCCCGCCAAAGCACCGTGGGGGTCGGAGGCAGCAACCGGCAACGAAAAGGGGCGGCCCGGTGGGCCGCCCCTTTGGTTGACGAATTATCAGGGATCGTCGGGTCAGTTCGCGGCCTTGGTGGCCGGCTTGTCGACCGCCGCCTTGTCGCCGGTTGCGGGCGCCACGGTCGCCGTCGACTTGATGCCGTGCAGCAGGTCGGCCGCCGTCTTCAGCGCCTTGTCGTCCTTGGCGTCCGGCGGCACGTAGGATTGCGAGCCGGTCTTCTCGTCGCCGTCGTTCTTCAGATGGCCGCGCAGCGACGCTTCGCCCTTGGTGTCGGTACGCGACTTCAGCTCGTCCGGCACATCCTGCAGCACCTCGATGTCGGGCACGATGCCCTTGGCCTGGATCGACTTGCCAGACGGCGTGTAATAGCGCGCGGTGGTGAGCCGCAGCGCACCGTTGCCGCTGCCGAGCGGGATGATGGTCTGCACCGACCCCTTGCCGAACGAGCGGGTGCCGACCAGCGTGGCGCGCTTGTGGTCCTGCAGTGCGCCGGCGACGATTTCGGAGGCCGAGGCCGAGCCGCCATTGACCAGCACGATGACCGGCTTGCCCTTGGTCAGGTCGCCCGAATGGGCGGCGCGGCGCTGGGTTTCCTCGGCATTGCGGCCGCGGGTCGAGACGATCTCGCCGCGCTCCAGGAAGGCGTCGGAAACGGTGACCGCTTCCTCCAGCAAGCCGCCGGGATTGTTCCGGAGGTCGATGATGTAGCCCTTCAGCTTGTCGCCGATCTGGTTCGAGAGATTACCGATCTCGCGCTTCAGGCCTTCGGTGGTCTGCTCGTTGAAGGTGGTGATGCGGATATAGGCGATGTCGTCACTCTCGACGCGGGCGCGCACCGAACGGACGCGGATGTTGTCGCGCACCAGGGTGACTTCGATCGGATTGTCCTGGCCCTTGCGCATGATCTTGAGGCGGATCTTGGTATTGACCGGCCCGCGCATCTTCTCGACCGCCTGATTGAGGGTGAGACCCTGCACGGCTTCGTCGTCGAGATTGGTGATGATGTCGTTGGCCATGATGCCGGCCTTCGACGCCGGGGTGTCGTCGATCGGCGAGACCACCTTGATCAGGCCGTCTTCCATCGTGACCTCGATGCCGAGCCCGCCGAACTCGCCGCGGGTCTGCACCTGCATGTCGCGAAAACTCTTCGCGTCCATGTAGCTCGAATGCGGATCCAGTCCGGCCAACATGCCAGAGATCGCGGACTCGACGAGCTTGCTGTCGTCCGGCTTCTCGACATAGTCGCTGCGCACGCGCTCGAACACGTCGCCGAACAGATTGAGCTGGCGGTAGGTGTCGGAGGTGGCCGCACGCGCGCTCGATCCCATCAGCACGGAACGAGGCTGCGTCACGAAAAGCGTCAAAGCCGCACCGGTGGCGGCGCTGAGAAGAATTACAGAAGTCTTGCGCATCATCCGCGAACCTTTTCGCCTTCGTTAGCGGCCCACCATGGGCCTGAATCGATTGGAGTGCCGTCCTTACGGAACTCGACATACAACACCGGCTGGCTCGCGGTCGTCGCGAGAATGGATGCGACCTGGGACGTCGTCCCCATGGTCGCGACCGGCTCTCCGGTAAGTACAAACTGGCCGATGTTTACCGAAATGCGCTCCATCCCGGCGATCAGGACATGATACCCGCCTCCGGCATTGAGGATCAAGAGTTGTCCGTAGCTGCGGAAGGGCCCAGCGTAAACAACCCAGCCGTCACACGGTGTTGTGACCTGCGCCCCGGCCTTGGTTGCCAAGGAAATGCCTTTTTCTACGCCACCGGCCCCGTCGGAACCGCCAAATTCGCGAATCTTGCGGCCATTGACCGGAAGAGCGAACAGGCCCCTGGCGGAGGCAAAAGCGATCGCCGGGCTTAATCGGGCGGGGTCCTTCAGCGCCCCCAGGTTGGGTTTGCCGTTGGGGGCAGCCGGAGCGCCCTGCAGGCTGGCGGTTGCGGCCGCCTTGGCCGCACTCTTCAGGTCCTGCTCCATCTTCGTGATCAGGCCCTGCAGGCCCTCGACCTGCCTGGACAGGTTGATGGCGCGCGCGCCTTCGGCCTCGACGTCCTTTTCGATCGCGCTCTGCTTGCGCTGCCGCTCTTCCACCAGCGCGGCCAGCCTGACGGAATCGTCCTTCAGCTTGTCGCGGTCCCGCGCCAGCGCGTCGCGCTGGGTCGCGATCTTCGTGCGCACATTCACCAGCTCGCCGAGATCGGCCGCAAGTTTCTCCGCGCGTCCGCGCAGTTCGGGGACGACCGATCCGAGCAGCATGGCAGTGCGCAGCGATTCCAGCGCGTCTTCAGGCCGGACCAGCAGCGCCGGCGGCGTGCGCCGGCCAGCGCGTTGCAGCGCCGCCAGCACCTCGACGATTTCGGCGCGGCGTGAATTGAGCGAAGTGCGGATCTGCTGCTCACGGCTGTTGAGCGGGCGCAGCTCCCCCTCGGTCTCGCCGATGCGGGTCTCGACGCTGCGCACCTGGGCTGCGATGTCGATCAGCTGCTGGTTGAGCTTGGCGCGGTCCTGACCGATTGCCGCGATATCGGCCTTTAGTTTTTGCTGAAGTTCGGCCGCCTTGCGCTGCTGCTCGCGCGTGGTCTCCAGTTCCTCCTCGCGCTGCTTGAGGGCATCGGGGGAAACGGCCGTCGCCTGCTGTGCGGGCGCTGCGGACTGCGCTACCGCCGGCGAAAGCGACGCCGCGGCGAAGCTTGCGGAAAGCAGCAGCGCGGAAAGCAGGGCAGCCGACGTCCCCGGCGTGCCGCGGCCGGCGGCATCTAATGAGTGAATGTCCCGCGTTGAATGCATCCGGTCTATTCGGCGTTGTCTGTATTCACGTCACCGTGCCTTACGCGCGATGGTAGGGATGGCCGGCCAGGATGGTCGCGGCCCGGTAAATCTGTTCGAGAAGCATGACGCGGACCATTTGATGCGGCCAGGTCGCCGAGCCGAACGCAATGCGTAGTTTAGCCTTGCGCTGCAAATCAGGCGAAAGTCCGTCCGCGCCCCCGATCGCGAAAATTGTGTTGGCGATCCCTTGATCCCGCCAATCGCCGATCTGCCGGGCGAAGGTCGCGCTATCGATGCTCTTGCCGTGCTCGTCCAGCGCTACCAGCACGGATTTCTCCGGTATCGCCGCCGCAATCGCCGCGGCTTCCTCCGATATCCGGGTCGCGGCGTCGCGGGCGCGGCTTTCCGGAATTTCATGAATTGCAAGGCCGCGAAAGCCGAGCTTGCGGCCGATGTCCTCGAAGCGCGCGCGATAGCGTTCGGCCAGTTCCTGCTCCGGGCCCTGCTTCAGCCGGCCGATTGAGACCACGACAAGGCGCATGAATGTTTCTGGCGTGCACTTTCCGGCACGCGCGCTTTTCGCGCGCGTCAGGCAGACTACATGCGCTTCAGCCGATTCGCATCGGCCGAGCGTTTCAGATCGCCGCCGCCGCCGGGTTTTGCGTCCACAACCTTTCGAGATTGTAGAATTCGCGCACCTCGGGCCTGAACACGTGCACGACCACATCGCCGGAATCGATCAGCACCCAGTCGCAATTGGGCAAGCCCTCGACATGGATGTTCTTGATGCCGTTTTCCTTCAGGGCTTTCGTGACGTTTTCCGCGATCGCGCCGACGTGCCGGTTGGCCCGGCCCGTGGTGACGATCATGTAGTCGGAAAAGGCGGATTTGCCGCGAAGGTCGATGGTGACCGTTTCTTCCGCCTTCATATCGTCGAGGCGGGAGAGGATCATATTCAGCGTCTTGTCGGCGTCGGGTTGCGCCTTCAAGGCCGCAGCTTGCGTCGATGTTTTACGCGGGGTCTTGGCAGACTTGCCAGGAGTCTTGCTGGTCTTGCTACCAGTCGCCTTGGGTAAAACTGACTTGGACAATACAGATGTGGCCAGGGACCATTCCTTTCACTGTATCGCGAACGCCGAATCCTGACGTCCGCCGACCATATTAGGCATGTGGGGTTAATGGTTTCAATATTCCAGTATCCCCACGTGCCGGTTCAGACACGAAGTGTCACTTCTTTGCCTTCCAGCTCCCGTCGGAGTTCCGAAGGCCCGTAGACGACAGGTTCAATTTCATGCCGGTGAGGAAAACCCAGGCAGGAGCCTGCTGATCGGCCAGCCGGGCCGCCTGGTTCTCGGGCAATCGATAGCGCGCCAGCGCCTGCGCGGCAGGCGCAGCGAGCGCCCGGAAACTCTGCGGCGGACGGTCGATCACGGCGATCGGCACCTCGGAAGCGATGCGCCGCCAGTCCTTCCAGCGATGGAACTGCGCGAGATTGTCAGCGCCCATGATCCAGACGAAACGCACGCCGGAAACGCGGCGGCGCAAATGAAAGATCGTATCGACAGTGTAGCTGGTGCCAATGACAGCTTCGAGACAGCTGATATCGATGCGCGGATCGTCGGCGACCTCGCGCGCGGCGTTGGCGCGTTCGGAAAGGCCGTGCAGCCGGCCGGTATCCTTGAGCGGATTGCCCGGCGTCAGCAGCCACCAGACCCGATCGAGCTTCAGGCGCTTGATCGCAAACAGGCTGATGGCGCGGTGCGCTGCGTGCGGCGGATTGAACGAGCCGCCGAGCAGGCCGACGCGCATGCCGTTGGTATGGAAGGGGACGGCTTGCGCGGCCGATTGCGATTGCATCAGCCGGGTCACAGCATGCACGGGTTTGTGTTCACGGCCGCGTCTGCCCGGTGCCGTGAACGCGATATTTGAAACTCGTCAGTTGCTCGGCGCCGACAGGGCCGCGGGCGTGGAATTTGCCGGTGGCAATCCCGATCTCCGCGCCGAAGCCGAACTCGCCGCCATCGGCGAACTGCGTCGATGCGTTGTGCAGCACGATCGCCGAATCGACCTCGCTGAGGAACTTCTCGGCGGCCTTGGCGTCCTCGGCCACGATCGCGTCGGTGTGGCGCGACCCGTGGTTCTGGATATGCGTGATTGCGCCGTCGACGCCATCGACGACGCGCGCGGCGATGACGGCGTCGAGATATTCGGTGTCCCAGTCCTCGTCGGATGCAGGCTTCACGCGCGCATCGATCTTCTGCACGGTCGCGTCGCCGCGCACCTCGCAGCCGGATTCGATCAGCATCTCGACGAGTGGCTTCAGATTGGTCGCGGCGCCCGCGCGATCGACCAGCAGCGTTTCGGCCGCACCGCAGACGCCGGTCCGGCGCATCTTGGCGTTCAGCACGATCGACTTCGCCATATCCAGATTGGCGGAACGATCGACATAGACGTGGTTGACGCCTTCGAGATGCGCGAACACCGGCACGCGCGCTTCCGCCTCGACGCGCGCGACCAGGCTCTTGCCGCCGCGCGGCACGATCACGTCGATGCCGCCGTTGAGGCCTCCGAGCATCAGCCCGACCGCCGCACGGTCGCGCGTCGGCACCAGCGTGATCGCGGCCTCCGGCAGACCCGCCTCGCGCAGGCCCTGCACCAGGCAGTCATGGATCGCGCGGCAGGAGCGGAAGCTGTCGGAGCCGCCGCGCAGGATCACGGCATTGCCGGCCTTCAGGCACAGCACGCCGGCGTCAGCTGCGACATTGGGACGGCTCTCGAAGATCACGCCGATCACGCCGAGCGGCACGCGCACGCGCTCGATGGTCATGCCGTTCGGCCGCTGCCAGCTCTCGGTCACGGTGCCGACCGGGTCCGAAATGCCGCGCACGGTCGCCACGCCGTCGGCCATCGCCTCGACGCGCGCAGGCGTCAGCGTTAGCCGATCGATGAAGGCGGAGGTCGCTCCGCCGGCGCGCACCTCGGCGACATCCTCGGCATTGGCCGCGAGAATCTTTGCCGCGTTGGCCCGGATCGCCCGCTCGATGGCTTCCAGCGCCCGATCCTTCTGCTCCGGCGGCGCCAACGCCAGCACCCGCGCGGCGGCGCGCGCCTGCGTAGCGAGGTCGGTCATCAAAGCGGGCAGATCGGCGTTGCCGTCGATTGCCTTGAGCGGCGCGGTCATCGGAGGTCCCAGGGTCTAGGGTAAGGCCATATCGTAGCACGGAAATCCCGCTTTTGCGAGGTCCGGAACCGGCATGGCTGGTTGACGCTTAGGACCAGGCCAGCGACCCAGTGGTAGAATAACAATATCCGGTGGCCTCGGCTTGCGGCTGTAGCCCGATATCATTAAATATTACTTTATGATATTCGGAGAGCGATCCATGGCCACCAGTTACAGCATCGGCAAACACTTCGAAGGGATGATCGAAAGCCTGATCGAGAGCGGCCGCTATTCGACGGCCAGTGAGATCATGCGCGAAGGCCTGCGGTTGGTTGAAGAGCGCGAAGAGCGGCGCAAGGCCAAGCTCGAAGCGTTGCGGGCCGAGATTCAGAAAGGCTTCGATAGCGGGCCTGCGGAAGAGATCGACCCCGACGAATTGATCAGGGACATCAAGACGCGGGGGCGGCAGCGTTTGGCCGCGCGGACACGTGGCGAATAAGTTCCACAAGCCTGCGCAGGTCGATCGAGATCTTGATGCGATCTGGAGCTACATCGCCGCTGACAATGTCAGGGCTGCCGATAAATTGCTCGATCGCATCGGTGAAGTGTTCGCGATGCTTGTACAAACGCCGTTGGTTGGACGCGAGCGTTCGGAGCTAGGGAAGGGGTTGCGCAGCTTCCCGGTTGGAAACTACGTCATATTCTATGTGGCACGGTCGGATGGCGTCGAAATTGTTCGAGTCATGAACAGCCGACAGGATATCGACGCGGACGATATGGCGTGATGTCTATGCGGGATCGGTCGATCTAGGCCCGCCCACCACCAGATCATCCCGATGGATCATCTCGGCCCGGCCACTAATGCCCAAAATGGCCATCACGTCCGGCGAGGAGCGGCCCTTGACCTTCTCAGCATCCTCGGCGTCGTAGGCGACGAGGCCGCGCCCGATCTCGTGGGTGTCGGGGCCGCGCACCACGACCGCGTCGCCGCGGGCGAACTGGCCTTCGATCCGGATCACCCCGGCCGGCAGCAGGCTTTTGCCTGCGCGCAAAGCTGCAACCGCGCCGGCGTCGATGGTCAGCGTGCCCTTCGGCTCCAGCGAGCCTGCGATCCAGCGCTTTCGCGCGGTGACGGGATTGGCCGGCGTCAGGAACCAGGTGCAGCGCCCGCCCTCGGCGATGGCCTGCAGCGGATGCTCGATCTTGCCCGACGCGATCAGCATGTGCGTGCCTGACGTGGTCGCGATCTTCGCCGCCTCGATCTTGGTGAACATGCCGCCGCGCGACAGTTCGGATTCGGCCGCGCCTGCCATGCCCTCGATCTCCGAGGTGACGGATTCGACGATCGGAATCAGTTTGGCGTTGGGATTGGCGCCGGGCGGCGCGTCGTAGAGCCCGTCGATATCGGACAACAGGATCAGCAGATCGGCGCTCGCCATGGTGGCGACGCGTGCGGCGAGGCGGTCATTGTCGCCATAGCGGATTTCGTTGGTCGCAACCGTGTCGTTCTCGTTGATCACAGGCACCGCGCGCCATTCCAGTAGTTTTGCGATGGTCGAGCGGGCGTTGAGGTAGCGGCGGCGCTCCTCGGTGTCCTGCAGCGTCACCAGAATCTGTCCGGCGCCGATACCGTGCGCGCCAAGCACTTCCGACCAGATCCGCGCCAGCGCGATCTGTCCTACGGCGGCGGCGCCCTGGCTTTCCTCGAGTTTCAGCGGACCGCGCGGCAATTTCAAACGGCTGCGGCCGAGCGCGATCGATCCGGACGAGACCACCAGGACGTCGCGGCCCTCGCCGTGCAGCCTGGCGATATCGGCTGCCAGCGCCGACAGCCACGCCGAGCGAACCTCGCCCGCATGGGAGTCGATCAGCAGGGAGGAGCCGACCTTGACGACGATGCGGCGAAAGTTTTTGAGGGCGGGGCGTTTCATGGATGCGGTCGAATGAATACGGGTGGTCAGGAAGCAATACGCGCCAGCTCCCTGATTTGGAAGTGGCGCGTCAGGGAGAAGGCTTAAGTTCGCGTTAGCCCTGCGGCGTCGCCGGCGCCCACGGCTCGGCCTGGCCGCCCTTGGCCTTCAGCGAAACCGGGGCCTCGCCGATCACCTCGACCAGCGCCTTGAGCGCTTCGGGCACACCTTCGCCGGTCGCGGCCGAAAGCAACAGCGGCGTCTTCTTCGCGGCGCGTTTCAGGCGATCGCGCTGCTTCTTCAATTCGTCCGGCGCAACCGCGTCGATCTTGTTCAGCGCCACGATCTCGATCTTGTCGGCGAGATGTCCTTCATAGGCCTCGAGCTCGGTCCGCACCGTCTTGTAGGCCTTGCCGGCATGTTCGCAGGTCGCGTCGATCAGATGCAGCAGCACGCGGCAGCGCTCGACATGGCCGAGAAACCGGTCGCCGAGCCCGGCGCCTTCATGCGCACCCTCGATCAGGCCGGGAATATCGGCGAGCACGAATTCGCGGCCCTGCGCGCTCACGACGCCGAGCTGCGGATGCAGCGTCGTAAAGGGATAGTCGGCGATCTTCGGCTTGGCCGCGCTGACGACGGAGAGGAAGGTCGATTTGCCGGCATTGGGCAGGCCGACCAGGCCGGCGTCCGCGATCAGTTTTAGTCGCAGCCAGATCCAGCGTTCCTCGCCTTCCTGGCCGGGATTGGCGTTGCGCGGTGTGCGGTTGGTGGAGGATTTGAAATGCGCGTTGCCGAAGCCGCCATTGCCGCCTTCGGCCAGCACGAATTTTTCGCCGAGCTCGGTGAAGTCATGGATCAGCGTTTCGCGATCCTCGTCGAATATTTGCGTGCCGACCGGCACCTTCAGCACGATCGATTTGCCGTTGGCGCCATGGCGGTCCTTGCCCATGCCGTTGGTGCCCTTCGGCGCCTTGAAGTGCTGCTGGTAGCGATAGTCGATCAACGTGTTCAGCCCGTCGACGACTTCGACGATGACGTCACCGCCACGGCCGCCATTGCCGCCGGAGGGGCCGCCGAACTCGATGAACTTCTCGCGGCGGAACGCCACGCAGCCATTACCGCCGTCGCCGGAGCGGATATAGACCTTTGCCTCGTCAAGGAATTTCATGATGGCCACTAGGTAAGGCAGGGGGATCGTCGCGGCAACCCTCAAGCGGCCCAACATTGGCGAAAAGCCTTAATTTTCGAGCCTTTTTGCGGTTTCGAACCGGAAGTCGGGGCCTCCTATGAGGCCGGTCGTCGCCGAATGAGAAACTTCTGCATTCCTTCCAACACGAGCTCCTTGCGCTGGTTGAACACGGTCGAGCGCAGCGTCACCACGCCGGTGCTGCGGCCGGGCACTAATTCGGTGACTTCGAGCGCGGGATAGATGGTGTCGCCTGCGTAGACGGGTTTGAGGAACTTGCTCGATTGTTCGAGGAATCCGACCAGCGATTCCTCGACGATATAGGGAAACAGCCCGGCGCCCGGCGCGGTGTGGACCAGGGTCTGAAAACCATGCGCGAGCAGGTCCGGCATGCCGCGGGCGCGGCAATATTCGACGTCGTAGTGGATCGGGTGGGTATCGCCGCTCGCGGTCTGGAACGCGGCGAACACTGCCGAGGTCTGGGTCCGGCTCGGGATCACGAAGCGCTCGCCGAGCACGAAATCCTCGAACCAGCGCTGTTCGCTGACCATGCGATGCCGTGCGGGGTCGAAGTCGGTCATGTCGGGTTTCCTGCCGTTTCTTTTCGGGTGGTTTACCGGTACCGCAGGGGCCGGGCTGCGACAATTGACTTAATTCGTCATGTCCGGGCGATAGCGCGAAGCGCGTCTTCGCGCTAGATGTCCCGGGCATCCACCTCCTTACAACGTGCTGCAAACGACGTGGATGGCCGGGACAAGCCCGGCCATGACGGAGAACAACAAACAGAAACGCCGCAGTCCCGCCATGAGCCTGTTCGCCAAAATTTCGACCTATGACGAGCGTTCCGCGCGGCTGGCCGGCATCGGCTTGATGCTGCTGTCGATCTTCATGTTCTCGTTCGGCGATGCGCTCGGAAAGTTCATGGTCGCGACCTATTCGGTCGGGCAATTGATGTGGCTGCGCGCCTGCGCGGCATTGCTGGTGCTGCTGCCGATCATCTGGAAGCAGCGCGCCGAATTCAAACGCATCGAACGGCCGTGGCTGCAACTGATTCGCGTATTGCTGTCGACGCTCGAAGTCGCGGCCTTCTTCCTCGCCACCGTCTATCTGCCGCTCGCCGACGTCATTACGTACTATCTGGCCTCGCCGATCTTCGTCACCGCGCTGTCGGGCATCGCACTCGGCGAGCGGGTCGGCTGGCGGCGCTGGACCGCGATCCTGATCGGGTTCTGCGGCGTCCTGATTGCGCTGCGCCCGTCCACGCAGACCGTGAGCTGGCCCGCGATGATCGCGCTCGGCGGCAGCCTGTCGTTTGCATTCCTGATGCTGATCACGCGCTCGCTGCGGGCGACGCCGGATATCGTGCTCACGACCTCGCAGTTCGGCGGCACGTTCCTGCTCGGCGCGCTGCTGTCGCCGATCGGCTGGGTGACGCCGACCTTGGCAAGTGTGGGCATGTTTGCCGCGGCGGGGGTTACCTCGGTCGTCGCGCTGCTATGCATCAACCGTTCGCTGAAGCTCGCGCCGGCCAGCGTCGTGGTGCCCTATCAATATTCGATGATCGTGTGGGCGGTGATCTTCGGCTTCGTCGTGTGGGGCGACGTGCCGTCGATCTCGACTTTGATTGGCGCGGTCATCATCATCGGCGCAGGTTTCTATATCTTCCTGCGCGAGCAGCAGTTGGGCCGCGAGGAAGCGGTGGTCAATCCGCCGGCGTGATCTCTGCCACCCGGCCCCTGGAGGGGGCGGGTCGGCTCACATGAAGCGCAGCGGAATGTGAGACGGGGTGGGGTGACGGTCTCTCCGCGTCCAACAGTGCCCGAGATGAGAGACCATCACCCCACCTCGACGCGCGTTGCACGCGCGCCGATCCTCCCCCTCCAGGGGAGGATAAGGAAGGGGACTACCGCTATCTCCGCGTCGAACTCGCCCAGTTCTTCAGCGACGACCACACGCCGCGCGTCAGGCGGAAGCGGTCGACCGGGGTCGAGGATCCCAGCGCCTCGAAGCGGTGCAGTTCGACGCCGCTCCACTGGAAGCCGCATTTCTCCAGGATATTGCGCGAGGCCGGGTTGGCGACGCGGGCGCCTGAGATCAGGTGCTCGGCATCGAATTCCTCGAAGAAGAAATCGATTACCGCGCGCGCAGCTTCGGTGCCAAAGCCCTGGCCCCAATGCGCGACGCCGAGCCAGTAGCCGAGTTCCGGCGCGCCCTGTTCGCTGCGGTCGATGCCGACCATTCCGACGGGCGAATAGTTCTGTTCGATCAGGAACACGGTCTCGCTGTTGTCGGTGGACGTCGCGCGCACGAATTCGACCGCGTGGTCCTGCAGATAGGGGTGCGGCAGGCGGCGGGTGTTTTCCGCAATGCGGCGATCGTTGGCGAGATGCGCAATCGCTTTTACGTCCGCGAGCGTCGGCCGGCGCAACGTCAGCCGCTCGGTCTCGAGGACGCAGCTACTCGCTTCGCGTAGTGTCGGAGTTTTGATCGGGATGTCCTGCAACATGTCGGGCTCCTGATTGCGAAAATGCGCAAAATAAAAAGGGGAGGCCGGTTTCCCGCCTCCCCTGGAGCCCTTTTCGACTCCGCCGGTTCAACAGGACCCGGCGGACTTAAGATGTGTCCACCGTCTATTCGGCCGCCTCTGTCATCGGAACTACCGATACGAAAGTGCGACCATTGGCTTTTGCGCGAAACTCGACATGACCTTCGACTTTGGCAAAGAGAGTATGGTCGGTGCCCATGCCGACATTAAGGCCGGGATGCCAGGTGGTGCCGCGCTGGCGCGCGATAATGTTGCCGGGAATCACGTGCTCGCCGCCATAGGCCTTGATGCCCAGGCGCTTGCCCGCTGAATCGCGTCCGTTTCGCGATGAACCGCCTGCTTTTTTGTGAGCCATGGCCCGTCTCCGACTTCGCTAATATTTAGATCAATTCCTTGACGGAATCATTTCACTTTTTGTCGCGCTTCAACTTTTCGTTGAAGCGCATCACTTCTTGTCGCTCAGCCCTTTTTGGCCGGAGCCTTCTTTGCGGCGGGCTTCGCCGCAGCCTTTTTCGCGGGCGCCTTCTTCCTGGCGGCCTTCGGTGCCTCGTCGTCGCCTTCGGCGGCCGGTGCGGCAACCTTTTCCCTCTTCGGCCGCGGTCCGATCGAAGGTTTGGCGTTATCGGTCAGGACCTCGGTGATGCGAAGCACCGTGATCTCGTCGCGATAGCCGCGCTTGCGGCGCGAATTCTTGCGGCGACGCTTCTTGAACGCGATCACCTTGGGGCCGCGCTTGTGGTCCAGCACTTCGGCCGCAACGGAAGCGCCTGCCACCGTCGGCGTGCCCAGCACCGGCGTGTCACCGCCGACCACCAGAACTTCACCAAGCTGCACGATCGTGCCGACATCGCCGGCGATCTTGCCTATCTCGAGCACATCATCCGGAACGACGCGGTATTGCCGGCCGCCGGTTTTGATGACTGCGAACATCGTTTTTTTCCTTCGTGTTCGATCCCGGCCTCGGACATCTTCCCAACAGGGCTGCCCGGGTCGGCTTTTTGGTCAGTCGTTATGGGTACGATTTTCGCGCGGCCAAGGGCGAGCCCCACAGAACAAGGGCGAGCGCCTCAAGAATTCGCGCAAAAACAAGCGGCGCGAGAAATCCCGCGCCGGATGCGGGGACTTATAGCCGCAGATCGCCGTGAGTCAAGGCAAAGAGACCTAAAAACCGGCCAAAATGAGGGATTTGGCGCATTTTCGGCCGGCTCGGCCCCATCGAAGCGGCGCCTGCGCATGTATCCATGAAACCAAAGGGTTCCCCGGCCGTTGTCGCCAGCGAAATCCGGCAGGGGCTTAGGCTACATGGCAGAAGACACCATAACGACCACGGGCATCGCCCGCCACGGCGCCACGCGGCTGCCGTCGGTCGAGGTCGACAGTTTCAACGTCGAACTGAAGGATGATGAAGGCTTTCTCGGCGACCGCGCCAGCAAGGGGGCCTTCCGCAAGATCCTGGACGGCTTGCGCAAGCCGCTGAAGAAAAACGGCGACGATCCCCTGGGTAAAAAATCCGCCGGCGAGATCGCCAAGACCGAACTCGACGAGGCGCTGGTCGGCGACGATATCGGCGCCGCGGCCCTGGTGCACGGCGCGATCGAGGAATTCGCGCAGGAGCTGGCCTATGTGACCGGCCGGTTCCTGAAGACCAAGGCGTGGGCCGATACCGAGCGCATCGTGGTCGGCGGTGGCTTTCGGCAGAGCCGGGTCGGCGAACTCGCCATCGCCCGCACCGACATCATCCTTAAAGCGCAGGATTTTGACGTCGATCTGGTCCCGATCCGTTTTCATCCCGATGACGCGGGCCTGATCGGCACGCTGCATCTGGCGCCGTCATGGATCTTCGAGGGCCATGACAGCATCCTCAGCGTGGATATCGGCGGCACCAACATCCGCTGCGGCGTCGTGGATACGCGTTGGAAGAAGGCGCCTGACCTTTCCAAGGCCGAGGTGTGGATGTCCGAGCTGTGGCGGCATGCCGACGACGAGCCGACGCGCGAAGGCGCGGTGAAGCGGCTGGTCAAGATGCTGAAGGATCTGATCGCTTCTGCAGAGACCGAAGGCCTGAAGCTCGCGCCCTTCATCGGCATCGCCTGTCCCGGCGTGATCGACGCGGACGGCTCGATCGAAAAGGGTGCGCAGAACCTGCCGGGCAATTG
>CAWHFN010000013.1:0-374337 GCA_963828475.1 uncultured Alphaproteobacteria bacterium | reverse complement strand
ATTACGCACAAGGAAGGCCACCAGGTCATTGATACCGGCCCCTACGGGCTGGTGCGCCACCCGATCTATACGGGGCTTATTTTTGGGATGTTGGTGACGGGCGTCGCGGTCGGAACAGTGACAGCGATGCTGGGTGCGGTGCTGATCTCGCTCGGGATGTCGTTGAAGGCCCGCATGGAGGAAGGCTTCCTCACGGCTGAACTCGGCGCGGATGCCTATGGATCATATTGCCGTCGCGTTCCGATGCTGATTCCGTTCCTACCGCCGACCTGACGCCGCAGCATACGCTGCAAGCTACCGTTTCGGTGGCGTCGCCGCGGATGTCGCGACAGGCGGAGCGAGACGACGCGGAATCAGGACGCGCTGGCCAACCGACAGCGGTGCACTGTCCGAATACTGATTGACTTGGGTAAGTGACCACAGCGGCACGTGGTTAAGTGCCGCAAGCCGCTGCAACGTATCGCCCGAACGGGCGAATTGCGGCGTGCCACTATCCCACAGCTCGATCGGGGCATTCGGAGGAACAACGTAGCGCAGCGGCACTGCCTCTCCCTTGGCTGGCAAAGGTGTGGTCGCAAGTTGCGCAATTGCCGTCACCAACTGCTTGTGGACGGAATCCATCTTGTCGATGTTGATGTGGCTGACTTCCTCGTGCTCCTTCAAATCGAAGCTCGCGTAGTGACCCTGGTAACCCGGTTCCGCCACCACGTCGCCGCCGCCCAATACGCTGTCGGACAGGAAAATGTTGATGTAGCGCTCGACGTTCAGCGGCACCTTCGGGCTTGCGTGAGCCGGATCAATGGTGACGACCAGGCTTACCGGGATATTTTCGGACTTCAGTATCCCGGCGAACGTCAGGGCACAAAGTCCGCCCATCGAATGACCGATCAGGACGATCGGAGCGGCATTGTCACGGTAATCGCGGATAGCCTGATCCGCGATTAGCCGGCAAATGGTAAATTCGTAGACGTCAGCCCGGATGCCGGCTTCTTCGAGTTGCTTGGTCAAGCGGTCCATCCCGCGCGAGAAGATCGGTCCGAGCGCGCCACGAAACAGGTAGACGCGCGCCTGCGGCTGGGTCGCAGCTGGCGGCGCGACGGAGGCGGTCGTCGCGGCAGCATCGGTCGAGCGGGCGACCGGACCGGCGAGCGCCAGATTGCTACCGGACGAAAAGATGCAGGCGAAAAGAGCCGCCCGGAGCACCACGGCCGCAACCTGCGTCGGATTGCTCATGCACGTTCCATCCGCAATTTTAGGCATAAAAGCACGCCCCAGCGCCAGCTGGCGCCCTGCGGCTGATCTATCGTGGAGGAATTGGCAGAATTTACGGCATTCGTTCGCTTCGGCGCCAGCCCTGGAACCAGCCGAGCTACTGGCGTACCGCCGCGTTGCGTGCCGTGCCGTGCCTTACCGCGCTTGCCGCTTCAGGGTGCCGCGGCTTCTGCGCACCTAAAGCGGGTGCCGATCGGCCGAAGACGACGGCGTCGATCTCGCTTATTACCTTCCGCTGCATGACCTGGTTCTTTTCGATGGACATGTGCCCGACGCCAGGAACGTTCTGAACGTTGACATTCTCGAGCGTGCCCTGGAATTGCCCGGTCTTCGCGACCGGCTCGCCGTTGCCATTGGCTATGTAGAAATTTATGTAGCGGCCCACACGCCCCGAGAGCTTGGTGCGAAACACCGAATCCAGGCCGATTGCCAGCTTAGCAGGAGCGCCAAGCTGATCCAGCTTGGCGACCATATCGGGCAGCGCGGTCGCGCCCGAGGAATGCCCGACCAGGATGATAGTCTTGATCTTGCCACTTCGATACCCGACGGCGGCTTCGTCGGCGAGCGACGACCAGGAGGCGAAGTTCGCGACGGTGACCGGAATGCCTTGCGCCCGCAGTTGTGCCGCAATGTCATCGAGACCCAGCGAAAAGATATTGAGCACGCCGCGGAGCAGGTAGACATGGGCGGTCGAAGCCGCCGATGCGGAATTCGGCATTGCCAGCGCGGAACTTGTGCCGATCGGCAGGAGCAGCAGGACAGCGATCGCTATCGCTTGCAGCCGGCACCACGATGCCCGGCCGAGAAAGGATAACCAGCGGACAAATCCGCTATCGCCGCGATATGGCTTCATTGTTCTCCTCGAAGGACTGCGAAACGTTTTGCTGGCAATCGTAGCGCCCGCTTGATCAGAACTGCAACAAGGGTGGGAGTGAGCAGTCGCAATTTGTCGATACGGCGTGTCTCCGCCGCAACACCAATTTTCCAACTCTTCAACGGAACTCGCTAAGCGCCCGGAGCAGAAGGCAATCGTGCCCTGGGGCGGCATTCCGCGTGTAGGCGGTATTTTAAGGCTTCATTCCGATCTTCTCCCTGATCGCCCCGAGTTCGGCCTCGTCCCAGATGCCGATCAGCACGCCGTTCTTGACCTGCAATTGCTGGGCCGCATAGGCTGCGATCTTCGCGTTCGGCGTGGTGATGTGCATCCTCGGATGCAGTGCCCAGTCGAACAGCTCCGATTGCAGCCGCGCCACGATATCGGCGCAGGCGGGGTCGGCGCCGCGGTCGACCAATTCCTGCGGGTCGGTTTCGAGGTCGTAGAGCATCGGCCGGAAGCCGGAGGCGTGAATGAACTTCCAGCGGCCGTCGAACACCATGAACAGCCGGCAGCGCTCGATCGGCTGGCCGAGCATCACGCGGACGTCCTGCATGGCGTAGTCGTATTCGGAGAACACGACTTTGCGCCAATCCGTGGGCTTGTCGCCGTGCAGGAGCGGCAGCAGCGAACGTCCTTCCAGAATATGATCCGGCGGATTGCTGCCGAAATAATCGAGGAAGGTCGGCGCCAGGTCGATCGCCTCGACCAACGCATCGCTCACGGTGCCGCGCGTGCTGTCGGCGGCGGAAGACGGATCGATCACGATCAGCGGAATCCTGGCCGATTGCTCGTGGAACAGATCCTTCTCGCCCATCCAGTGGTCGCCGAGATAGTCGCCATGGTCGGAGGTGAACACGATCATAGTGGTGTCGAGCAGGCCGCGCGCTTCGAGGAATTGCATCAACACGCCCATCTGGTCGTCGATCTGCTTGATCAGGCCCATATAGGTCGGGATGACCTTTTCGCGGGCCTCGTTGCGCGACATGTTGCGGGAGTAGCGCATGTCCATATAGGCGGCGAACACCGGATGCGCGTTGGCGCGTTCCTCCTGCGAGCGGATCACCGGCTGCACGTCCTGCGGCCCGTACATGCTGGCGTAGGGCTCCGGCGCGATATAGGGCCAGTGCGGCTTGATGTAGGACAGGTGCAGGCACCATGGCCTCCCGTCGTCCTCGGCTTCCGCAATGAACTCCATCGCGCGCCGCGTCATGTAGGGCGTTTCGGAATGCTCGTCGGGTACGCGTGCGGCCTTGTCGGCATGCACCAGCAGCCAGCCGTTCTGCAGGCTCCCGTCCTCGGCCGCGCCGGAATTGGCCCACTGCTCCCACGGATTGGGGGCCTCAAAGCCGTGCTGGCGCAAATAATTGTCATATGCCGGGCGCGGCCGTCCGGTTGGATGCAGCCCGTCGTCGCGCTCATAGGGCTCGAACCCGCATTCCGACACATGCACGCCGATGATCGATTCCTGGGGAATGCCGAGATTCTTCAGGCCCTCCAGATCCGGCGCCATATGGGTCTTGCCGACCAGCACGTTGCGGACGCCGATCTTCTTCAGGTGATCGCCGAGCGTAGGTTCGCCGACCCGCAGCGGCCAGCCGTTCCAGTGCGAACCGTGCGAGCGCATGTAGCGGCCGGTATAGAACGACATCCGCGACGGGCCGCAGATCGGCGACTGCACATAGGCGTTGGAAAACAGCACGCCGCGTTTGGCCATTGCGTCGATGTTCGGCGTCTTCAGGATCGGGTGCCCGGTGCAGCCGAGATAGTCGTAGCGAAGCTGGTCGCACATGATCCAGAGCACGTTCTTCGCAGGCGTTTTTGTCGTCATTTCAGGCATTTCGGCTGGAGTTCGGAGGAAGCGGGAGAGGGGGCGGGATGGTGCGACATCGCCGCGCAAATGACAATCGGGCGGTCGCCCGATCCCCGGGGTCGGGCTTCCGATCCCCGGGGTCGGGCTTCCGATCCCCGAGGTCGGGCTTCCGATCCCCCAAGGCGTTAACGTTTGGATAGCGGCATTTCTCGCAATTGAACGGCGATCCATGCTGGCGCGTTAGCCTTATCGGCAGTTTGGGCGGCAGCCTTAACCCCTCAAATCGCGCGTTGGATTAAATTGGGACTTGAGGAAACCGGGATCCCGAGCGATGCGCATCGGCGTAGCATTGGCACTTTTCATCGCGACGAATTCGGCCGCCTTTGCCGGCGGCGGCTTCGACATCGTGATTCCCGGCCGTCCCGGCGTACCCATCATCATTAATGGTGTCGACGCTTCCTATGCAGTGGTCGAGGGTGAGTGGGGTCTCGGCCAGGGCAACCAAGTCCAGCCGACGATCTATGGCGGCCGCTACATCGATCCGGTGCCGAACGTCGGCCATTATTATCCGAGCGCCGGCCGCATGCCCGGTTACGGGCGGCTGGAAATCGAGCCGCAGGCGAACCGCAGATTGCCGCAGCCGGCCGAGAGCTATCATCAATCCTGGTCGGCGCAGTCGGCGCCGCTGCCGGCGCAGTCCAACGTGCCCGTCGATCCGCCGGCAATCATCTACGCACCGCAGGATAACCGGCGCAGGCCGCCTCCTTTTCCACGCTGAGAAGATCAAGCCAACGAAAAACACCGACAGGAGAGAGTAATGCGTCAGATACTTAAAGGATTGATCGCGGCAGTCGCCGTCATGGCCACAGCGCCCGCAATGGCCTGCGGTTACAGCCCTTGCGGCCAGCCGGTCTATGTCGCGCCGGTCGCGGCCTATGCGGGCTGCAATCCCTGCGGCGGCTGGGTCCGTGAACGTCTGCCTGATCCGGAGCAGCAATATTATTACGTCAACCAGGGCCCGACCTACACCGGTCCCGGCAACTGGGCGCCGTACCGGGTCTATCGCGAAGGCTCGATCTCCGGCTACGGCTATGGCTACAACCGCCCGCACTACGGTTATCGCGCACACCGCTATGGTCACGCCGGGCGTTATTACGGCCAGCGCGTGCTGCGCCGCTACTACTGATCCAGTAGATTCCTGAAAGCTTCAGCGCCCGTTCGCATCTCGCGAGCGGGCGCTCTTCATTTCATCAGGCCCAATCGGCTCGCGCCGATATAGAGCGCGAGCACCGCCGCGTTTGAGACGTTGAGGCTCTTGATCTCGCCGGGCATGTCGAGCCGCGCCACCACCTGGCAGGTCTCGCGGGTGAGTTGCCGCAGGCCCTTGCCTTCGGCGCCGAGCACCAGCGCCAGCGGCTGCTGCAATGTCACCGAGGCCAGATTCTCGGTCCCCTCGCTGTCCAGTCCGACCGTCATGAAGCCGCGGTCGTTCAACTCGTTGAGCGCACGGGCGAGGTTCTGCACGGTGACCAGCGGCACTAACTCCAGCGCGCCGGAGGCTGATTTCGCCAGCACGCCGGTGGCCTCCGGGCTGTGCCGGGCCGTGGTGACGATCGCTTTCACCGCAAAGGCCGCCGCCGAACGTATGATGGCGCCGACATTGTGCGGATCGGTGATCTGGTCGAGCACCAGCACGATGCCTTCCTGGGCCAGCGTATCGATATCGGGCGAGGGCAGGGGCTCAGCCTCCGCCAATAGCCCCTGGTGCACGGCGTCGGGGCCGAGCCGCTGATCGATCGCGTTCGGCCGGACGATTTCGGGGGGAACGCGGGTATCGATATTCTCGTCCGCCAGCCGCCTTGCGGCGTTTTCGGTCAGGAACAGTTTTCGGATCTGCCGTTCCGGGTTGGCCAGGGCCGCCGAGACCGTGTGCCAGCCATAAAGAATCACCGGCCCGTCCGGGCTCGAATCCCGGCCCCGGTGACCGGGCGGACGGGCGAATTTCCGCCCTTTTTCGAAGGGTTTGCCGCCACCACGGCGGAATGGCGGCTTTCGGTCGCGATCGCTCATGGGGAGCTTGTGTCACGGGGGCCCGAATATGGCAATTTGGCTCCATCAGATGCGTTTTTGGCAGGCTCCGTTGGTTGACTTTGCCATCCCGCTTCGCCCATAAACGCGCCGGTCGAAGCCGGTTCTAAATGGGCTTTCGGCCTCAGCGTCATCCATGGTCCGGTCCTCCGCCACTCGGGCGGCCGGTTCCTGACGCTGTCGGACGGGGAAGTGTCCCGAGTGGCAAAGGGAGCTGACTGTAAATCAGCCGCCTCATGGCTTCGAAGGTTCGAAGTCCTTCCTTCCCCACCAGCCTTCGCTCGCTCCGCGAGCTACGGCTGGCAAGCTCCATCGTAGCGAAGGCTGCCACGCCGTAGCCCGGAGGGCGCAGGCGGGCTCTCTCGGCAAATTAGTTACTTCTGAAGCCCACAGGGCGAAGGCGGCCTGTGACCCCGCGGGCTACGGCCAGCCAAGCGACCCAAAATCGCCCCCTTTGCAGCCATCCCAACACCCCAGCTTCGTTCAGTTGCCGCACCTATGACGGTGCAACGCCGTCCCTGGAGAGGGGAAGTCTGATCAGAAAAATCGCGCCGCCATCGCGTCGATTTTCCGCAGATATCCGTCCATGATGCGCTTCCACAATGGTTCGCGCAATGGACAGTCCCATACCCATTCCTTCTGCCTTGCTGGAGAAGAACGGTTCGAAAACCTCTTTTAGATTGTCTTCGGCAATGCCCGGACCGCGGTCCGACACGGAAAGCTCGGCAAAGTTCTCGACGCGCGAAGTACGGATTCCGATGACGCGCTCTTCGCTCGGCGTGTCCTTCATCGCGTCGATCCCGTTCACGACAAGGTTCAGAATGACCTGTTGAAGCTGGATGCGGTCGCCAAGGATCGGAAGCGCGTCTGGTGCGATCACGCTAGCCAATTCGACCTTTCGTCCGACGGCAAGAGACGAAAGAAAGTAGGCGGTGTCTCGAACAATGTCATTGAGGTCGAGGTTTTTCAGTTCGAACGGCGCCTTTTTCAATAGACTGCGCATTCTTCGAATAACTTCGCTGGCGCGCCGGTCATCCTGCAAAATATCTTTCACGATATCCTTGAGTTCAGCGATGTCGGGGTTCGGAGAATCCAGGATCGCATCGGCGGTTTCGGCGTTGGTCAGAATAGAGCCGAGCGGCTGGTTTATTTCGTGCGCAATGGAGGCCGTCAGTTCACCAGCAGTCGAGAAGCGGTTGACATGGGCAAGTTCAGCCATGCGCTGGCGCGCCTGCACTTCGGCCCTTTGACGCCGGCGATGCTCTTGCAGCAAAATCGAGATAAGCGCGGCCTGTATCAGAATAACCGCAGTGATGAAGGCAATTTGCCAGGAATACCGATCCCACGCAGTCGGCTCCCGGAAGAAGACTGTGCTGCCGGCGGGCAGATTGCTCTCGCTAATTCCCCAACGCTGCATTTGCCGCCAGTCGAATACGGGCGCTGCGAACCCGGTGGGTGGGGTTTTGATGTCGCCTGCCTTTTCACCGTTGAGGATGCGAATGGCAACCGCAGCGGCGATCCGGCTTGACTGAAGCACCGAGTGCATTGGACCGCCGACGATTGCCTCGCCGAAGAAGGAACCATCGTACGAGAAAATCGGCGCGTTGGCCGAGGAGGAGAGTTTGTTCAGCGCTTCATTGGTCTCGTGTGCAACCCCCGCCGCATCGACATTCATCAGATGCCAGAAGATCGCGCTGTGAGGCGGCAGCCTTGCTGCATCTATCAGAATGTTTTCAAACGACAGTTCATCGTACCATCTTAGTTCGACCCGCCCGGTCAGTGGCGCGAGTTCGCGCCGCATCTCCTCCAGCCAAAACTTCTCATTGGGAGAAGCCCCATTGACGATCGCGATGGTTTTTGTGAGGGGCAGCACGCGCAGGATGTTTTCGAAGGCAGCGGGGAAGTCGTGCGCAACGGCCACCACCGTATCGTTTTCCGTCAGCTTGTCATACTGGACCCGGCGCTGCTCCACCGCCGTAAACACCATCGGCGTTGTTGGAAACAGCCGCTGACGATGGCGCTGGATGAAGTTGGCGGAGGGCGCGCCGATGGCGACAATGAGATCGACTGGCCGATTGGCATAGAGGGTGCGAAGATATTCTACAAATGAGGCTTCCGATTCTTCATCATCCTGCCGGGCATTCACCAGCGAGTGGTCGAGAAAGTCCACCGGCTTTCGCCACTGCCGGCTTATTTCCGAGCGGATGGTCCGCTCGTAATCGCTCCAGGGTTTGAAGCGAGGACCGAACGAATGCAATATCATGACCCGTTTGGTATCTACATCGGCCCGGCTGCGGGTCTGTGTGGCCAGCAACAGCGCAACAGCCAGTAAAGCGGCGAAGGTTCGCGCGCAAACAGAACGCCATGGTAAGGCAACCAGCAAGAAGCCCATCGCCGTCGTGCCTCGCGAGCGAGCATTCTATAACCGAAAGCGAATGACAGATAGGCGGCTTCGTTCGGTGTAACGTTTTCCTCGCGGCCGGTTTAGCGACCGCAATCATGATGTCCGCTCAGCCTCCATGCACCCGCTGAATGCAGCGTTGCACGTTTTACTTGTGACTGTCGCTGATCTGGCTCCCTCGTGGCTGGCAGCTTTGTCTTCATGTTGCTCGCTTAAAGGTGGTTCCTCCGTGGAACTACGGTGCCGTAATCAGATAGCTAGTGATCGCAATGAGCAAAAGAGGAACCGCTTTGGTCAGGTATGCTGACCGTCATGGTGCGGGATCGTTGGTCGATTGTTGCGGGCATAGCCCTGAGCGTCCTAACATTGGTGCTCGTCATTGCGGTCGTATTTCTGCACTGAGTTGCGAAATGTTGAGGCCATGCGGCCTTGCCGCCCGTTGATTCAAATCAACGCCCGCCCGAGGGTCCCGCAATTCATCTTGGCCAGTCCGCGCGCCGCACACGTCGATGATCGAACCTCAGCCGACGTCTTGTGATGGCACGCCAGTCATTTGTCTTCTAGCGCCGTGAGCCCGGCGACGGACCAGGACGCTTTCGTCATGCGGTTCGCGAGATCAGGGGGGATTGGCTCGATACCGAGCGCCACAGGCGGGATCGCGCGGATGGCTTGTGCGCGGCTGGACGAGATCGGCAGGGACGCCCGGCTTATCCTCGCGAAGGCGGGAGTGACTCCGGAACAGGCCCGCGATCCGGCGGTCCGGCTCGAGGTACGAACCCAAATCAGGCTGCTCGAGCTGGCCGCCAGCGAACTGCAGGACGAATGGCTGGGCTTCCATTTGGCGCGCAACTTCGATCTTCGCGAGATTGGCCTGCTTTACTATGTGATCGCATCGTCGGGGCGTCTTGAAGAGGCGCTTCGAAACGCCGAGCGCTACAGCCGGATCATGAATGAAGGCGTCCGCCTGCGTTTCAGCCTGCAGGATCGAACCGCGACGATCGCGCTTGATTACGTCGACGTCGATCGCCACGCCGATCGGCACCAGATCGAGTTTTGGATGGTGACGTTGGTTCGCATTTGTCGCCGAGTGACGGACAGCCGCCTGGCGCCTTCGCGGCTGAAGATGAGACATTCCCGGAACGGCCCGTCAGCGGAACTCGGGGCTTTCTTCGGCTGCGATGTCGAATTCGGCGCCGATAGCGACGCGGTCTCCTTTCCGGCACCTGTTGCATCGCTTCCTGTTGTGGGACGCGACGAATATCTCAACGAATTGCTGCGGCGGTACGCGGAGGAGGCGCTCGAACGCAGCCCCCAGGCGCGGCCCACCATCCGTTCGAAGGTAGAGGACATTCTGCCGGGATTGCTGCCGCACGGCAGGGCTGTGGCATCGGAGGTCGCGCGACGGCTCGCGATGAGCTCGCGAAGTCTGTCCCGCAAGCTGGGCGAGGAGGGCACATCCTTCGCTGAAATTCTGGATCAGTTTCGCGCCGCGCTCGCCAAGCGCTATCTCGACGACGAGACGTTGCCCGTTTCCGAAATCGCATGGCTGCTCGGTTATCGCGAAGTCTCCTCGCTGACACACGCTTTCAAACGATGGACCGGCACGACTCCCCGGAAATTTCGTTCGCTTCAGTCTGGGCCGGCTTGAACAAAGTTCATTGCAGTCGCCTGGATCGGCCGCCGATATCGGCGCTGGGTATCAGATGACGACGGGCGCGGCTGGCCTGATGTCGCAAAACTCTGGCCGACGATCACAAGACGGAGCGACCCGTGATTGCTAGGCGTGCAGTTCGATCGGGGTCGGCGAAGCGACTCTCAGCCGGGACGTCTCATGACTCGTGAAGATCTGCTGTTCGTCCTTTCCCTGGTCTGGTTCGTTGCCCTGTTCGGCGCCGCAGCCTGGATGATTATTGCGGGCTAAGCGACCGCTGTGAGGCTCTCCGAATTGGTCCGGGGTCACTCGGCCAGTGATTTACGTCTCAGGCATTCGCGCAGCAGCCGGTCCGCGATCAATAGGGCCGCACTCTCGCGCTTGGGCGGTGCCTCGGCTCCATCAAAATCGCGCCGGCGCTTGTGCTCGTGGTTGAGTTCCCACGAAGTCATGGCCGTGACCGCGTTCTGTCCGCGGCTCTGGGTTCGACTGGCGTCATAGGACATGGTTGGCCTCGAACTGATCGCGGCGAAATGCACCGCCATGGCAAGCTGCCATGGCATGTCGGTTTTCTCTATTGCATCAAAGGTCATTGTTCCTAAGGACAGGGCTGCGTCCGAAGGATCGGAAATTGCGAGTTGAACGGAATTGGCGCAGGCCTTCTCAGGCGATGTCTCAGTTCGATTCCTGATTGCCCATCGCCTCACGACTCCACGGGGTATCGATAGGAGCAACACCCAGTCGAGTGCACCTCGGTATGTTGTTTGCCCCGGACGCAGCTACTTATGGGCGTTGGAGAAAGCCGTTTCGAGCACGTCGCCGATCGGCTGCCAGGTGCGGCCGTCGAATTGAATCAGCCGCAGGTGTTTGATCGGCCGGAAGTTCCAGGGGCCGGTGCTGATCTTGATTCCAGGCAGCAGCATGGAGCCTTGGTAGTCTTTAAGCGCCGCGGCCTGCTTCATGACGTTCTCGCGAGACAGGTCATTGCCGCATTGCTTGAGCACCTGGGCCAATGTCTCGGCGGCGGCGTAGCCGAAGACGGCGGAAGTATCGTCCTTGCCTCCGGCCCGATTATATTTCTCGACAAATGCCTGCCAGTTCCTGGTGACTTGTTCGTCCTTCCAGGCCGGATCATTTGCGTCCTTCAGGAAGGCGGCTGTAATAATACCCAAAGCGTTTTCGGAACCGTTTTCCGGATCGGCGTACTTTGGCGCCGTCGCGATCGATGAAGCCATCTGGTTCATGATGAACACCGGATGCCAGTTGAGATCCGCCGCTGCCCGGATGACTTTCGCGGCGTTGGCAGGCATCCCTGCAAATACAAAAATTTCGGCGCCCGATCGCTTCAGGATCGATACGTGCTTGTCCAGATGCTCGTCTGCGACGTCGTAGGCGATATCGACCCTGATCATCCGGGCGATGTCACCGAGTCCGTCTTCCAACCCCTTGAACAATTCTCGGCCGAAATGATCGTTTTGCCAAAGCGCCACGATCCTTTTGCCCGGGTAGAACGCCTGGATGTAGTTGGCGTAGATGCGCCCCTCTTCCCGAACGGAGGGCTGCCAGCCCATCGTCCATGGAAACATCGACGGATCGCTCAGATGATCGTCGCCGGAGGCGACAAAGAGTTGAGGGATTTGCCTTTCGTTCAGGTATGCGCGAACGGCAAAGTTCCCCGGCGTTCCGAACGAGCCGAACATCAGGAGGACGTCGTCTTTCTCGACAAGACCGCGCGTAACGTCCAGCGCGGTCGGCGGATCGGATTTGTCATCATAGGAGATGAAGCGGACCTTGCGGCCGTTGATCCCGCCGCGCTCGTTGATGATCTCGAAATACGCGGCTTCGGCTTTTCCAATCGCGCCGAAGACCTTCAGGCTCCCGCTATAGGGCATAACGTTGCCGATGCGAATTTCAGTGTCGGTCACGCCCGATTCGCGCACGCGCTCGGTGATCGCGCCCAATGACGTCAGCGCCAGGACAAGGGCAACCAGCGTTCGGACCCTGGTTTGCATCGGATGAACTCCGTTACAAATGAAACTCCGCTACGAGGAGTGCAGCGAGATTTCGAGACCTGTGGCAGGCGCGTGGCGTGATCTAGATCAAGAGACTGACGGCAGCGCGATCGTCGTTTTCTTCCGCACAGCGCGATCCGACAAGCGTACGCCGTCAATCGGTTGTGTCAACGAACTCGCTTTTGTTCCTCGAAGCCTCAGGCCTGACCGCCTTCTGCGGTCTCCGGCAAGGATTCTCCGGGAAGATAAAGCCTGATCGGGCGGATCTCGTAGACGGCGGACGGATTGACGCGGCGCAAGTCGCGCGCGACGTCGAGTGCGGCATCCGCGTTGTCGCAGTTCACCACATACAGGCCGAGCAACTGCTCCTTGGTCTCGGCAAACGGCCCGTCGATCACCATCCCGGCGCCGGGTCCGCGCAAGGTGCGGGCCTCGGCCGTGCCACCCAGCCGCGCCGCCGGCCCGAGCAGTTTGTTCGCGTTGAGCCGGTCATGCACCGAAAGCAGGCCGGTCATGACCGCCGCATCCTGTTCTGGCGTCCAGGACATCACCTCGGCTTCGACGTGATAGGCGAGAATGGCATAGAGCATCGACTTCTCCTTGTTGGGCTCCGGACTGGCTGTCCCCTTAAAGGACGATTTGGCCCCCATCATCCCGACATATGGTCGCGACGAAACATTCCGGAAACACGATATATCGGACGGCCCTTGAACGTGGGGTGGCGGGCTCTCGACTGATGGGCAGAACGCGAGCCAACGCGACCCAGTCAAGGAGACGGTCATGCGACGCCAGCCAGCCACGATCATCTGCGATGCCGCCAGATGCCGCGCACCACAGCCGGCGTCGTCACAAGCAGGCGATTGGCACGACGTCTCCGGCCATCATCGCTACTACGGCAGTTCGGCCATCAACGGCGGCGAGCGCATCGTCGAAGACCGCGGCCGGCGCCCGCGCGTCAATCTCTGCGGCTTTTGACTTCTTCTGCGAGCCGCCCGGCAGATCACCAAAGCACATAAGAAAAGCGCGGCGGGATCGCTCCCGCCGCGCTCCAACTCTTGTGCTCGCTGGTCCAGGCCTGAGAGCGCCCGGAGCCAGACCTTCAAACAAGGCCTAGCGGGCGATCCCAGCGAGGTGACAGCGCTTGGTAAAAGACACTGGATCACCTCCTTTCATTGTTGATGGAAACATCAATATAGGCGGCGAATCGGCCCCTGTTAAGGGCCCTGGAACGACCGGGGGCCGGGGAACAGGGCCATTTTGAACGGAAAATAAGGGTCGCACAGGGCGGGTTGAGGCCGCCTGCATGGCGTGTTAGGTCAGCGCCAACGCGGGTGTAGCTCAATGGTAGAGCAGCAGCCTTCCAAGCTGAATACGAGGGTTCGATTCCCTTCACCCGCTCCAGCCTTCGCTCGCTTCGCGAGCTACGGCTTGGCAAGCCAATACAACTCCAACCGAAGCGAAGCGTGCGAAGGCCATCGCGCCGAAGCCCATTTGGGGGGCGAAGGCGGACTGGTGGCCGCGAGCTATGCCCAGGCAAGCCATCCGTCCGTCTGATCCTGAGTCTTGCGAAGCGAGGCGTCTCGAACGATGCTCACAAGCTCCGCAAGCCTCTATCCAAGGGATCGTCATGCCCGTCGACGTCAAAGCCGCCACCGACCGCCTCATGCGCTTCCTCGCTGTCGAGGGAGTGACCGGAAGGGAGGCCGCGATCGGACGCGAACTCAGCGCGGCGCTGCAGGAAAGCGGCGTGCCGGCGACGGCGATCCGCCTCGACGACGCCAACACACGCATTCCGGTGCCGACGGAAACCGGCAACCTCATTGTCGATCTGCCCGGCCGGGGCGCCATGCACAACCAGCCGCGGATCATGTTCATGACCCACATGGACACCGTGCCGCTGTGCGCCGGCGCGAAGCCGAAGCTGAAGGGACGCAAGATCGTCAACGAGGCGAAGACCGCGCTCGGCGGCGACAATCGCGCCGGCTGCGGCGTCCTCGTCACGCTGGCGGCCGAACTTGCGAAGCAGCAGCTCGATCATCCGCCGATCACGCTGCTGTTCTGCGTGCGCGAGGAGAGCGGGCTTTGGGGGGCGCGGCACGTCAAGACCGCCGACCTCGGTTCGCCTGCCATGGCCTTCAACTACGACGGCGGTTCTGCCTCGAATGTCACGATCGGCGCCGTTGGCGCGGATCGCTGGCAGGTCGAGATTTTCGGCCGGGCCTCGCACGCCGGCGTCGCACCGGAGCGCGGGATCAGTTCGACCATGATCCTGGCGCTCGCGCTCGCCGATGTGAAGGCCGGCGGCTGGTTCGGCAAGGTGGTGAAGCGCAAGCAGCAGGGCACCAGCAATGTCGGCCCCGTCACCGGCGGCGATGGCCGGCCAGCCGGGGACGCCACCAATGTCGTCACCGACTATGTGCATGTGCGCGGCGAAAGCCGCAGCCACGACAGCAAGTTCTTCAAGGAGATTACGAAGGCCTACAAGGCGGCGTTCGAGAAGGCCGCAAAGCGCGTCAAGAACAGCGAAGGCAAGTCGGGCCGGGTCAAGTTCAAGGCCGAGACCGACTATTATCCGTTCCGCATGAAGGAGAGCCTGCCCGTGGTCAAACGCGCGGTCGCTGCCGTGTCCGGCATCGGCGCAACGCCGAACATCCGTGCGGCGAATGGCGGGTTGGATGCCAACTGGATGGTCCGTCACGGCGTTCCGACGGTGACTTTCGGCGCAGGGCAGAACGAGCCGCACACGATCGACGAGTGGATCAATCTCGACGAGTACGACCGGGCGTGTGCGCTCGCGATCCAGCTCGCAACGATGCGATGAGCATCGCGGTTCAGCTCCCGGGCCATCGAGAACGCCGCGGCAGGCTGCCTGGTTCGGCATGACCTGACGGAGGTCGGCAGCAAGGAATCGTCCAAAAAGCTGCGAAATTCCGCAGCCTTCCTGGCTGAATACGAGGGTTCGATTCCACCCACCCCAAGCAATTTCAGTGACTTAGTGCAAATTCTCGGTTTCGTTCTGACAACTGTTGGATGTTAATTAGACTGAATTCCTGTTCCAATTTTGCTATTATCCTCCATCCCTTGGAGACGAACGTCGGGTAGGTTTTCGCATCGGAGGACCGTCATGACCAATACTTCAGGCACGATAGGAGATCACCAAACCGGTTCGGATACGGCGCCACTGCGCGCCAAGTCGGGCTGGATCATCGCACTCGGCGTCGTCTATCTCATCGCAGGGTTCATCGCGCTTGGCAGCGTTGCGATGGCAACCGTCGCGAGCGTCCTCATCGTCGGCGTGATGATGATCATCGCCGGGGTCGCCGAAGTGTTCAGCGCCTTCCAGATCAAGAGCTGGGGCAAATTCCTGCTCTGGGCCCTGCTCGGCGTGCTCTACATCGTCGCGGGCTTCGTCACGTTCGAGAATCCGCTGCTCGCGGCCGTGCTGCTCACCCTCATTCTCGGCGCATCGCTGGTGGCCTCGGGCATCATGCGGATCTTCCTGGCCTTCAGCATGAAGCGGGAAACACCCTGGATCTGGGTGGCGCTGTCAGGCGTGATCACGCTGCTGCTCGGCGTGCTGATCCTGGCTCGCTGGCCGGTCTCGAGCCTCTACATCCTCGGCCTGTTCCTCGGCATCGATCTCATCATGGCCGGCGCAGCCTGGATCGGAATAGGCTTCGGCCTGCGTCGCGCGCGTTGAGGTGGTGGCGACTGCGCGCGACGCGGTCGATCGACGATCAGGAGGAGCCCATGCGCTGGATCTACCTTGCCGTCATCATTCTGTTCGCCGCCGCGACGATCATCTTCGCCGTGCAGAACTTCGAGATCGTCACCATGTCCTTCCTCGGCATCAATGCCCGCGTGCCGCTCGCGCTGCTGGTCGCCGTCGCCTACCTCCTTGGCGCGGCGACGGGCGGCAGCCTGTATGCGCTGCTGCGTCGATCGTACGAAGGGTCGAGACGAAGCATTGTGGGCTCGTCCTGACTTAAAGCTCGTTTCATCTCCGGCCGAGGAGGATGAAGATGGCAGAAACCGCGCGCGAACCGGTCCTGGTGGATCTCGCCTTGCAGGGCGGCGGCTCTCACGGCGCATTCACCTGGGGCGTGCTCGATCGGCTGATCGAGGAGCCGTGGCTGCGGATCGAAGCGATCTCCGGCACGTCGGCGGGCGCGATGAATGCAGCGCTGGTGGCGGACGGATGGACGCAAGGCGGCGCCGAAGGCGCGCGGGCGGCGCTCGATAGCTATTGGCAGCGGGTGTCGAAGGCTGCGGCGTTCAGCCCGCTGCAGCGTTCGCCGCTTGACCGCCTGATGGGCCGCTGGACGCTCGACACGTCGCCTGCCTATGTCGCCATGGACCTGATGGCCCGCGTGGTTTCGCCCTATGATCTCAATCCGCTCGGCCTCAACCCGCTGCGTTCAATACTCGACGAGAGCATCGATTTCGACCGGCTGGCCCGCTCACCGATCAGGCTGTTCGTCACCGCGACCAATGTGCGGACCGGCCGCGGCCACATCTTCCGCAACAAGGAGATCACCGCCGACGTTCTGCTTGCCTCGGCCTGCCTGCCGACCATGTTCCATGCGGTCGAGATCGACGGCGAACCTTACTGGGACGGCGGCTATGCCGGTAATCCGACGCTGACGCCGCTGGTGCGCGAAAGCGACGCGCATGACACTATTCTGGTGCAGATCAATCCGCGCGAACGTCCAGACCTGCCGCGCACGGCAAACGAGATCCTGAACCGGCTCAACGAGATTTCCTTTAACTCGCCGCTGATGAAGGAATTGCGCATGATGGCGCTGCTGCGCCAGGTCGCGGACCCCGGACACGGCGAGGGCGCGCGCTGGGCCGGAATGCGCACGCACCGGATCATGACCGACGCGCTCGCGGACTTCGGTGCGTCGTCGAAGATGAACGCCGAGTGGGCGTTCGTCTCACTGCTGAAAGAGGAGGGCCGCAAGAGCGCCGCCGCATTCCTTGACGCCCACGGCGAGGATATCGGCAGGCAATCCACCACCGATCTCGACGCGCTGCTGGCGGAATGCTGAAGCCATGACGGGGGCAGGGCTTCTCGGCATCCTGATCGGGCTCGGCCTTTTGATTGCGTTCGCGTTCCGGGGCTGGAGCGTGTTGCTGCTTGCGCCGCTCGCGGCCTCGATCGCAGCGCTGTTCTCCCGCGAGCCGCTGCTCGCCCACTGGACCCAGACCTTCATGGTCAGCGCGGCGGGCTTTCTGGCGCAGTTCTTTCCGCTGTTTCTGCTCGGCGCGCTGTTCGGCAAGCTGATGGAGGACAGCGGATCGGTCGCCGCGATCGCGAACTTCATGACCGGACGGCTCGGCCCGCAGCGGGCCGTGCTGGCGGTGGTGCTTGCCGGCGCGCTCGTCACCTATGGCGGCGTCAGCCTGTTCGTCGCCTTCTTCGTGCTGGCGCCGATGGCGCAGGAACTGTTTCGTGCGGCCGCGTATCCCGCGGCGTCTGATGCCGGCCGCCATCGTGCTCGGCACCTCGACCTTCACCATGTCGGCCTTGCCCGGCACGCCGTCGATCCAGAACGCGATCCCGATGCCGTTCTTCGGCACCACGCCGTTTGCCGCGCCCGGCCTCGGCATCCTGGCATCGCTGATCATGCTCGGTTTCGGCCTGTGGTGGCTCCATCGCCAGGAGGCGATCGCAAGAAGGAGCGGCGAAGGCTTCGGCGAAGGCGCGCCGATGCCGTCCGACCGTCTCGCCGCCGACGAAAGATTGCGTGAACGCGCCACCACCGCGCGCGAGTTCGATCCGGCAGAAATCGTGCACGGCGAGGCGACCGACGTACCGCCACCGGCCGTGCTCGCCGCGCTGCCCCTTATCATGGTAATAATCGTCAATCTCGCGATGTCGTTGTTGATCCTGCCGGCACTCGACACAAGCTTTCTGGCCGAAGCCCGCTGGGGCGGGACGTCGCTCGCCGCTGTCGGCGGCGTTTGGGCCGTGATCACGGCACTTGCCTGCGCGATTCTGACCGTGCTCGCGGTCAGCTATCGGCGACTGCCGGCGCTGCGCGTGACCATGGACGCCGGCGTCAACGCCTCGGTATTGCCGGCGATCAGCGTGGCGAGCCTGGTCGGCTTTGGCGCCGTGGTGGCGGCGATGCCCGCCTTCACCGTGGTGCGCGACGCCGTGCTCGGCATCGGCGGCGGACCGCTGGTGTCGCTGGCCGTCGCCACCAACGTGCTCGCTGCCCTGACCGGCTCGGCGTCGGGCGGGCTGACCATCGCGCTCGACGCGCTCGGGGCGACTTACATGGCGCGCGCGGCGGAGATCGGGCTCGATCCCGCGCTGCTGCATCGCGTCGCGGTGATCGGTTCGGGCACGCTCGACAGCCTGCCGCACAATGGCGCGGTGGTCACGTTGCTCGCGGTCTGCGGATCGACGCACCGGGACAGCTACCGCGACATCGTCATGGTCGGCATCGTCGGCGCGCTGATTGCGCTGGCCGCCGTCATTGCGCTCGGCTCCGCGGCCGGTTCGTTCTGAGCCATCGGCATGGAGCCGCGTCCCGACGGACGGAATGGGCGGCAAGACATCGCTGATCAAGACATCGCTGATATCGTGCCGCAAAGCGATATGCCGCAGGCGCCTGTGGTTGCATGCGCCGACACGCGTTGCTTACGCGGTGAAAAGTTGACGTCAATTTCGGGGCTTTTCTGAGGGCGAAATGCGCGACTGCTTAACCATGCCTTGCGGAACGTGTGGACTCGCCACAAAATCAATCCGATTCAGACACAATGTCGGCGAGTAGCGTTGAAACGCTGCACGTCGCATCACGCCTTAAAAATATTAAAAAATGGGCTTACAGGGGGAACTGCAATGGGAGTTATCGACACCACTCGTCCGCGTGTGGAGCAATTGTCCCGGTTTCGGACAGCTGAGGCCGTGTGCCGGCCTTTCACTGCGCCCAGGCGCAACGCGGCAACGGCGCTGATGCTGGCCGCGATGGCGGCGCTGGCGCTGCCCGAGCGGGCGCTTGCGGGGCCGGCCGACAACGAAATCCGGATCGGCAACACCGTGCCCTATACCGGTCCGGCTTCCGCCTATGGCGTGATCGGCAAGGTCATGGCGGCCTACTTCGACAAGGTCAACGCCGAGGGCGGCATCAGGGGCCGCAAGATCAACTTCATTTCCTATGACGACGCCTACAATCCGACCAAGACGATGGAGGCGACCCGCAAGCTGGTCGAGGAAGACAACGTTCTCTTTATATTGGCGAGCCTCGGCACCAACACCAGCCAGGCGGTCCACCCCTATCTGAACGCGAAGAAGATCCCGCAGCTCTTCGTCGCCTCGGGCGCGACGATGTGGGACCAGCCGCGCGAATTTCCCTGGACCATGGGCTTCCTGCCCAGCTACCAGACCGAAGCTCACATCTATTCGCAGTATATCCTGGAGAACCATCCGCGCAGCAAGATCGCGGTGCTCTATCAGGACGACGGTTTCGGCAAGGACTACCTCAAGGGCCTGAAGGACGGCCTCGGCGGCAAGATTCCGATCGTGGCCGAGGCGCCGTACAAGGTGACGGACACCAGCATCGACGCCCAGATCGCCAAGCTCAAGGCCTCGGGCGCCGACATCTTCATGCAATTCACCACGCCGAAATTCGCCGCCATGGCGATCAAGCGAAATGCCGAAATCGGCTGGAAGCCGATACATTTCCTCGCCTCTGTGTCTGAATTGGTGTCGGCCGTGATGGCGCCGGCGGGCGTGGAAAACGGCGAAGGCATCATGTCGGCCATGTACCGGGTGGAGGGTGAGGATGCACAGGCCGCCGGCCCCGCGGCGTTCCGCGAATGGAGCGCCTTCATGGAGCGATATGTTCCGAGCGTCAGCAAGTCGAACGGCCAGGCCGTCTACGGCTATCTGAACTCCAAGCTCATTATCGAGGTCCTGAAGAACTGTGGCGACGACTTCTCGCGCGAAAACATCATGAAGCAGGCCCGCTCGATCAAGGGTCTGCAGCTTCCCATGATGGTGCCGGGCATCCAGATCAACACCAGCCCGTACGACCACGCGACGATCGAGCAGATGCGGATGATGCGCTTCACCAACGGCCACTGGCAGTTCTTTGGGCCGGTGCGAAGCGGCATCGACCCGGGCACCGTCAGCGATTCCTTCAAGACCATCTTCAAGTACGGCACCGCCACCAAGCGCGATCTGGCGAACCAGCTCAACGCCAACACCGTGAGCCTGATGACCGGCTCGTTCGGCTCGACCTACGCCCAGGTCGGCGCCGATCTCGCCTCCGTGCTCGATAATGGCACGGCGCTGCGGATCCTGCCGGTGATGGGCCGTGGATCGGTGCAGGCGGTGTCGGATATTCTGTTGCTGCGCGGCGTCGACGCCGGCATCGTGCGCAAGGACACGCTGTCCTATCTCGACCGCAAGGACTTCGCCAAGGACATCCGCAACCAGTTCGTCTACGTCGCCAAGATGTTCAACGAGGAAATGCACGTTCTGGCGCCGAAGACGATCACCAGCATACGGGATCTCGACGGCAAGACCGTGGTGGTCGACTTACCCGACAGTTCGACCTTCGTGACGGCGATCAACGTGTTCGACCGGCTCGGGATCAGGCCACACCTGATCTATCAGGAGCCGCGGCTGGCGGTGGACATGCTGCGCAAGGGCGAGGTCGACGCGATCGTGGCGATCGAAGGCAAGCCGTTGCAATGGCTGAACCAGATCCAGGACCGCAACCTGCACCTGGTGCCGGTCGACTATGCCAAGCCGCTGCAGGAGGAATATCTGCCGTCCAAGCTTTCGTCGGCGGACTACCCGAACCTGGTGGCGGATGGCGGCTCGGTGGAGACGATCTCGGCCGAGGCGGTGCTGGCGTCGTATAACTGGGCGCCGAACAGCGATCGCTACCGCCGTCTGGCGCTTTTGGTGGACACGATGTTCGACAAGGTCGCGCAGTTGCAGCGGCCACCGTTCCATCCGAAGTGGAAGGAAATGGCGCCGCGCGCGACGGTGTCGGGCTGGACCCGCTTCAAGGCGGCGCAGGAATGGCTCGACCGCAACATGCCGCTGCCCGCGGGCGCGGCCGTGTCGTCGGCATCCGGTGCGGCGCCGGCCACAGCCCTTGCCCCGCAGGATCCGCTGTATCGCGAATTCCTGGAATGGCGGGCCAGCCGCGCCAAGGCCAGCACCCACAGGTAATCAGGCCAGCCGGCAACGCGGTTTGACGACAGGACGGCCCGCTTCGGCGGGCCGTCGTGCTTCCAACTTGCATTTACAACCATGAGAAGAATCGATATCCGCGGGCGCAACCGAGTCCCGATTCGGTAAACGCTAATGCGCTGCATTGTCGCGGCAGAACACACAATCGACTAACCGAACTCTGGTAAACGACTGGCCTTGACACAAAATCAATCCGATTGAGACACAATGTCAGCGAGTAGGGCTGAAACTTTATCACCTCGCTGCTCGAAAAATCGCAGGTATATGCTCTAGGGGGCGCAGTCAGATGCGGGCTTTGATCGACATTCGTTGGGCGCCATTGTCCGGGTCTGCGGCCCCTGGCGGTCTGCGCAGGATTTTCACTGCGCCTCGGCCCAGCGCTGCGGCGGCAATGGTGCTGGCCGCGATGGCGGGACCGGCTTTCGGGCAAGGGCTGGCGGCCCCGGGGGACAGGGAAATCCGGATCGGCAACACCGCGCCCTATACCGGTCCGGCTTCAGCTTACGGCGTGATCGCCAAGACCATTACGGCGTATCTGGACAAGACCAACGCTGAAGGCGGGATCAACGGCCGCAAAGTCAATATGATCACCTATGACGACGCCTACGAACCCACCAAAACCATGGCGATGACCCGCAAGCTGGTCGAGGAAGACAACGTTCTCCTCACCTTGGGGACCATCGGCACCAACACGAACGCCGCGATCCAGCCCTATTTGAACTCAAAAAAGGTCCCGCAGCTTTTTGCGTTGTCGGGCGCGGCGGCCTGGGACCAGCCGCAGGAGTTTCCCTGGACCATCGGCTTCCTGCCGACCTACACGGCGGAAGCGCAAATTTTTGCGCAGTATCTCCTGGAGAACCATCCCCGCAGCAGGATCGCCGTCCTCTATCAGGAGGACGGGATGGGCAAGGAATACCTGAAGGGCCTCAAGGACGGCCTCGGTGGCAAGATTGCGATCGTGGCCGAGGCGCCATACAAGGTGAACGACAGCACCATCGACCCCCAGATCGCCAAGCTCAAAGCCTCCGGCGCCGACGTCCTCATTGAGTTCACCACGCCGAAATTCGCCGTCATGGCGATCAAGCGAAGCGCCGAACTCGGTTGGAGGCCGCTACAGTTCGCCGCCTCGATCTCTAATTCGTACTCGGCCGTGATTCAGCCGGCAGGCCCGCAAAATGCGGAGGGCCTGTTGTCGGCGGCATACAGGCTCGAGGGCGAAGACGCGGCGGCGGCCGGCGAGGCGGTGTTCCGCGAATGGAGCGCCTTCATGCAGCGCTATCTCCCGAGCGTCAGCAAGACCAACGGCCAGGCCGTCCTCGGCTATCTCGTCGGCAAGTTGACGGTCGAGGTCCTGAAGAACTGCGGCGACGACCTGTCGCGCGAAAACATCATGAGGCAGGCCCGCTTGCTCAAGGGTATCCAGCTTCCCATGATGGTGCAGGGCATCCAGATCAACACCAGCCCGTCCGACCATGCGCCGATCGAGCAGATGCGGATGATGCGCTTCACCAACGGACAGTGGCAGCACTTCGGGCCGGTGCGCAGCGGCATCGATCCGGGCGCCGTCAGCGATTCCTTCAAGACCATCTTCAAGTACGGCACCGCCACCAAGCGCGATCTGGCGAACCAGCTCAACGCCAACACCGTGAGCCTGATGACCGGCTCGTTCGGCTCGACCTACGCCCAGGTCGGCGCCGATCTCGCCTCCGTGCTCGACAACGGCACGGCGCTGCGGATCCTGCCGGTGATGGGCCGTGGATCGGTGCAGGCGGTGTCGGATATCCTGTTGCTGAGGGGGGTCGACGCCGGAATCGTCCGCAAGGACACGCTGTCCTATCTCGATCGCAAGGACTTCGCCAAGGACATCCGCAATCAGTTCGTCTACGTCGCCAAGATGTTCAACGAGGAAATGCACGTCCTGGCGCCGAGGTCGATTGCCAGCATGCGGGACCTCGACGGCAAGACCGTGGTGGTCGATTTGCCCGACAGCTCGACCTTCGTGACGGCGATCAACGTGTTCGACCGGCTCGGGATCAGGCCACACCTGATCTATCAGGAGCCGCGGCTGGCGGTGGACATGCTGCGCAAGGGCGAGGTCGACGCGATCGTGGCGATCGAAGGCAAGCCGTTGCAATGGCTGAACCAGATCAACGACCGCAACCTGCATCTGGTGCCGGTCGAATATGCCAAGCCGCTGCAGGAAGAATATCTGCCGTCCAAGCTTGGCTCGGCGGACTACCCGGGCCTCGTGCCGGAGGGGGGCTTTGTCGAGACGATTGCCGCCGAGGCGGTGCTGGCGTCGTATAACTGGGCGCCGAACAGCGATCGCTACCGCCGTCTGGCGCTTTTGGTGGACACGATGTTCGACAAGGTCGCGCAGTTGCAGCGGCCACCGTTCCATCCGAAGTGGAAGGAAATGGCGCCGCGCGCGACGGTGTCGGGCTGGACCCGCTTCAAGGCGGCGCAGGAATGGCTCGACCGCAACATGCCGCTGCCCGCGGGCGCGGCCTCCGCATCAGGCGCCGCACCGCCGGCTCCGTTTGCGGCACCGGCCGCAGCCGTGGCTCCGCAGGACCGCGATCCCCTGTATCGCGAATTCCTGGAGTGGCGGGCCAGCCGCTCCAAGGCCGGCGCCAGCAGGTAAAGGCCGGCGCCGGCAGGTAATCGGGACGGGACGGCCGGTAATACGGTTTGACGACGAGACGGCCCGCTTCGGCGGGCCGTCGTGCTTTTGGGGTCCGGTGACCTGTGCGCATAGCGGGCGCCGAACGGATGGCGTCATGCCGGTAATGCAGGGCTCAATCACATAAAATAGTGTATCGGCTTGGCTTCGCAGCGCCTGGACACGTTCCCGCGCCACCACGCCAAAAAATTCGGAGGAAGTTCATGTCGGCTCTGCCACTTTCGGGCATCAAAATTCTCGACCTGACGCGGGTGCTCGCAGGTCCCTTGTCGGCACAGATGCTGGCCGATCTCGGCGCCGAGGTGATCAAGATCGAACGTCCCGGCGGCGGCGACGACGCGCGCGCCTTCGGCCCGCCCTACCTGAAGGATCCGGAGGGCAAGGCGAACAACAACAATTCGTTCTACCTCTGCGCCAACCGCAACAAGAAATCGGTCACCGTCAATATCGCTTCGCCCGAGGGCCAGGACATCATCCGCGAGCTGGCGAAAACCTGCGACGTGATGATGGAGAACTACAAGGTCGGCGACCTCAAGCGCTACCGGCTGGATTACGAATTGATCAAGGCGATCAACCCCGGCATCATCTATTGCTCGGTGACCGGCTTCGGCCAGACCGGGCCTTACGCGCCGCGCGCCGGCTACGATGCGATCCTGCAGGCGATGGGCGGCCTGATGAGCGTCACCGGTCATATCGACGGCGAGCCCGGCGAGGGTCCGATGAAGGTAGGCCCCTCCATCGTCGACTACATGACCGGCATGAACACATCGATCGGCATTCTGTCCGCGCTGTTTCACCGCAAGGTCAATGGCGGAGAAGGGCAGCATGTCGACGTCTGCCTGTTCGACACCGTGATCGCCTCGCTGTCGCACTGGCTGCAGATCTATCTCGTCAATGGCCAGACCCCGCCGCGCCGCGGCACCTGGGGCAATGGCGGCATGCCCGCCGGCGTTTTCCGCTGCACCGACGGCGAGCTGATGCTGGTGGTCGGCAATGACGGCCAGTTCCAGCGCACCTGTGCGGTGCTGGGCAGCCCCGAACTCGCCACCGATCCGCGTTTCCTCAAGAACAACGACCGCGTCGTGCACGGCAAGGAAATCATGGCGATCTTCGCCGGGCTGTTCCTGAAGAAGCCGGTGTCGTACTGGCTGGACGAGCTGGAAAAGGCTGGTGTGCCCTCGGGTCCGATCAACAATTTCGAGCAGGTATTCGCCGATCCACACGTCCAGTCGCGCGGCATGCGGGTCAAGGTCGATCATCCCTTTGAGCCGGACCTTTCGCTGATCCGCAACGCGATTACCTTCTCCGGTACCCCGATCAAGAACTACCGCGCGCCGCCGCTGCTGGGTGCGGATACCAAGGATGTGCTGGCGACGATCGGCTATGACGACGCCAAGGTGGAAGCGTTGAAGGAAAAGAAGATCGTGTGATCGCGACATCGATACTTCCATATTCGTCGAAGCATGATGGCCTCGAATTGAGCTAGCGTGGCATCCTCGATCAGTCTGTTCGAAGGGTGTCACGATGAAACGGGAAGTCATTCACGTCGAGCCGATGTCGTCCTGGCTCGCCAGGCGGAATACGCCGGTCTCGCCGGTGACGCGTGGCGGAGGCATGGTGTTCGTTTCGGGCCTGCCGCCGTTCGATCCCGGGACCGGCGAGCTCTTCGCCGGCCCGATCGAGCGTCAGACCGAACTCGTTCTCGAGCAATTGAAACTGTGCCTGGAGACCGCGGGCACGTCGTTACAGAATGTCATGAAGTGTAATGTCTATTGTACCTCGGTCGCACATTTCGCCGCCGTAAACGCGATCTACGCCCGCTATTTTTCGGAAGACCCCCCGGCGCGCATCTTCGTTTGCGTGCCCGAATGGTTTGGGCCGTTCGATATCGAGATTGATTGCGTCGCCTTGGCGTAGGCATGCCATGATCGAGATTGAAGAGGCCGCTCGGTCAGCGGCCTCGATCCGATGTGATTTCTTCGATCAGCGTTTCTGCTGCGCATCGGCTACGGCGCCCAGCATCAGCGTCGTGGCCGCGAGGTCGCCGATCTTCTTGCCCATTTCCCTGCCGGCTTCGGTGGAGAAGCGGTAGTGGAAGCCGGCATAGATGCGCGCGCTGGAAACCTCGCCGCTATAATCCTGCAGCCGCGTCCATTTGCGTGTAACGCCGGCAGCCGTCGGGCTCGTCAGCGTGATCTCGCCGACCTCGTTGCCCACGACGTGCTGCAGCACGGTGGAAACGGCGCTGGCGACGATGCAATGCGCGCACGGATATTCCGGGTGCATCGGCGTCACGCCCAATGGCTGCCATGATGCCTCGCGCGGGGTCGCCGGGTTGGACGTCAGGTCGGCGTTGCGGATGGCGGTTATAGGACGCCAGAGGTTGTAGGCGTACTTTGCATCGAATACCGCAATGAAGGCGTCGGCGCTGGCGATCGATGTCAGCGCGTAGAGGCGGGCGCAATCGACGAGGTCCATCTTCCTGTTCGTGGCGATCTGGCGGACAATCGCATTGTAGGTTCTGGGTCCGGTGAAGAACCAGAAGCGGGCGATCGTGGTCTGCTCGGCCGAGCGCTTGGCGCTTGCATGGCTGCCCATCTCACGAATTTCGTTCAAATCCCTGGTCCAGGTTTCCGACGTCAGCGCGGGAGGCGGAGCGGCGCGGAATTGCGACGCGCTTGCCATCGCGAAAGGCTTGATCTTCGAAGCCGTTGACTCAATCGGTATCGTGGTCGGCACATAGACGCCGGCCGTGGTCGCGGGACGATAATCTTCAGGTGTGTTGCTGCCGTCATTGGCGCGCAAGGCAATGATCCCGGCGGCAGCCTGTTTGCCGAGCTCGATGCCCTTCGACTTGGCCTCGTTCTCGGCTATCCCGGCAAGCGAACCGGCAAGTGCCGCATCGAGGTCAGCTTTCTTGTCTGGGTGCAGCGCCAGCAGCACGTTGTATGCCGCAGCCGCCGCGGCGACCTCCCTTGAAACGGCCCGGTCCGCGCTGAGGTTGAGCTTGTAGGGCGCATAGCGCCTGTCGATGGCGTTGACCGCCTCGAACATCGCGATGTGGAGCATCGCCTGACCGCGGGCATTCGGGGCGTTCGGAAGCTGCTTTTCGACGGCGAGGGCGTCGGCCTTGGCGTTCCAGTCCATGATGACATCGCTGCGGGCGGCCGTGGCAAACAGCACGACCGCAAGCGCGATGCCGATCCGGACGGCCAGAGAAAATCCTGATGTTGGCTTCATTGGAACATCTCCTGCATGTCGCCCTGGAAAGGGCGCTTGCCGGAAGGTCCCACATTCGCTGACGCGGCAGTCGTGAAGAAGCGATGAAATTGTGATGAAATGCTCCTAGATTGCCCATGAACCCCGGCACAGGCCGCGCGTCGCAGATATGGCGGAACTCAAGAGCTATCGTTTTGGCCCGTTCCTGGTCGACCGCCGATCGGCATGTCTGCGCCGCGAGGGCGCCATAGTGCCGCTGCGGCCAAAGTCCTTTGATGTGCTGGTATATCTCGCGCAGCATCCCGGCCGGCTCGTTCCGAAGGCAGAACTGATCGACATCGTCTGGCAGAACCTCAATGTCACGCCGAATTCGCTGGCTCAATGTATCAAAGAGATTCGGCAGGCGCTGCAGGACGACTCCCAGGCGATCATCGAAACCGTCTCCAAGCGCGGCTATCTGTTCGCCTCACCGGTAACCGCGATCAGCGGCGACGAGCCTGCTTCCAGCACAAGCGCTACGACCACGGACATCGATGAAAATGGTGCGCTGCCATTGCCCGATCGTCCCTCCATTGCGGTGCTGCCGTTTGACAATATGAGCGGCGATCCCGATCAGGACTATTTCGCTGACGGCATATCCGAGGATTTGATCACGGGCCTGTCCCGCATCCGGTGGCTATTCGTCATCGCGCGCAACTCGACCTTTGTCTACAAGGGCCGCGCCGTCGATGTCAGGCAGGTCGCAAGCGAGCTCGGCGTTCGCTATGTGCTCGAAGGCAGTGTGCGCCGGGCCGGCCAGCGGCTGCGCGTCAGCGCGCAATTGATCGACGCGGTAACCGGCGGCCATCACTGGGCCGAACAATACGACCGCGAATTGGGCGACATCTTCGCGATACAGGATGAGATCACGAGCCGCGTCGTAGCCTCGATCCAGCCGCGCCTGCTGGCGGCAGAGGGCGTTCGCGCGTTTTCGCGCTCGCCTGGCGATCTCGGTGCGTGGGAGCTGGTGGCGCGCGCGCAGACGCATGTCTGGCGGCTCAACCGAACGGACAGTGAAGCCGCCATCGAAGCCCTCAATCGCGCCGCCGGTGCCTATCCGGATTATGCCCCGGCCCGAAGCCTGCTCGCCTTCTGCCTGGTGTTTGCCGCACACAATGGCTGGATCGATCGCGACCGGGGCCTGCTTGCGGCGCGTCCGCACATCGTTCAGGCGATTGCGCTGGACGATTGCGATCCGTGGGCACAAATCGCTCTCGGCTATTGGTCGATGATGGAACGTCGTACCGAGGAATTGATCGCGGCGTTCCGACGCGCTGTCAGCCTCAATCCGAGCTTCGCGGCCGCGCATTGCTATCTCAGCCATGGGCTGGCGTTCTCCGGGCGATGCGACGAAGCCATCGCGCATGGCAACGAGGCGATCCGGCTCAGCCCGCTGGATCCCGACACCGCGATGTTCCTCGGCGGCATTACCGTCGCGCACTATCTCGCCGGCCGATACGCAGACGCCTTCCGAACCTCGGAAGAGTTGCTGCGGTTGCGTCCGGGCTTTCACGGTGCCCAGCGGCTTCGTTGTGCGAGCCTGGCGCAGATGGGAAGAGTGGAGGAGGCCAGACAATCTCTCGCCGCCGTACGGCTCGAGCAGCCTCAACTCTCGATCGACTGGATCAAGTCAAGCGTGCCCTATCAGACACCGGAGTTGATGGAGCATTTCCTGACCGGAATGCGCAAGGCCGGGCTGACGTGAGACCGGGAAGGGCAAGGTCGTTCAGGTTCGGACATGAATCAAGCTGTATATCGATGAGAACTTCCCTTGAAGAAGGCATCAATCTTCACGGGTTCGCCGTTATCTTGCCAGAACAGCTTTTGACCGAGGCTGGCCGCCACCGCGAGGCGGTGGTGGCCGCCAACCAGCGTATGGTCATCCGTTGCTTTGGCGATGATCTCGCCGGCTTCGTTCACGATGTTTCTCATGTGACGCCTCCAATCCAACGCGCTCTGTCTCGGCCTTCATGCTGTCGTCAGAATGGAAATCAGGACATAGGCGAGATAGCCGATCAGAGCGACACATGCGCCAGTCGCAATCCTGGCCAGGTCGATGATGGAAGTCCGTCTTGGATCAAATGCCATGCGCCATTTTTTTGGCGGCAGTCGAGCGGCAGCGTTGATCTGGATCAAGCCGTTCCGCATCCCGATTAGCCTGCCAAGTCGTCAGGAGCACCGTCAACGTCACCGCGCGGCCGGTCGCCGCCCGTCAGTAGCTCGGCCCAACCTGCCAGTGGGCTCGCTTCGCTCACCCGGACTACAAGAATTCAGCGCGGTTGCCGTGTCCGGCTCATAAATCTTGCCGGGTCAGCCTGCCATGCGGCACGGCCTGCCTGACGGGCGCCTTCTTTGCCGGCTCGTCACCGTTCAGGGCCATCACCGAGACCGAGACCACGCGATCGACGATGGCATCGACGTCGTTGAGGTCGCATTGGCCTTCCGACAATTTCGTCAGCCGCTCTTTTTCCCGGATGGTGTGATGCGACATCGCCAGCGCGAAATGCAGGCCCCAATAGAGATCGGCGTCGTCGCGGCCGGGCATCGCGCGGCGCATCGCGGCGATGAATTTCCGCAAATGATCGACCTCGCGGTTCTTGATGCGGCGGATCGGCGGCACCGATTCAATCGAGGCGCGGATCATGAAGCGCGCAGCCGTCGAGCCCTCGCGGTCGGGGCCGAGGCAGCCGCGCAGGGTAGGGCCCACCAGCGCGTGCAAAATGGCGTCGATCGGGGCGCGGCCGCCGCCCTTTTCCTCGGCAGCCTTCAACTCGTTGAGGCGCTCGCGGTTGGTGGCGAGGCTGCGGGTGACGAACAGTTCCGCGATCAACTCGTCCTTGGAACCGAAATGATAATTCACCGCGGCGAGATTGACATTCGCTTCGGCGACGATGTCGCGCAGCGTCACGTCGCCGAAACCGCGATCGGCATAAAGCCGTTCGGCGGCGGCAAGGATGGCAGACCGGGTCCGATCGCTCGACATATCAGCCTCCCGTTGGGGGAGTTGCAATTCAAACAGTTGTATGAAACTATCGTTTGAAGAGCCGGAAATGTCAATCCGCCGCCCGTTGCGAAGCGCAAAATACCTTGCGGCGAATGGGAGGCGGGCGGACAGTGCGGCCCAACGAACTCAGAAGCCCAGAGCCGAGGAGCGCCCCATGAACTTCGATATGTCCGAAAAGCAAAAGGAATGGCTGAACCGCGTGCAGGCGTTCATGAAGACCCATGTTCGCCCCGCGGTGCCGATCTACGAGAAGCAGGATGCGGAGGGCCCGCGCTGGAAGGTGATCCCGATCCTGGAAGACCTGAAGAAGAAGGCGAAGGCCGAAGGCCTCTGGAACATGTTCATGCCGCCGAACGCGCATGAAGACGACGAATTCCGCGGCGCGGGATTGACCAACCTCGAATATGCCCTGCTGTCGGAAGAAATGGGCCACATCTCCTGGGCCTCGGAGGTCTTCAACTGTTCCGCCCCCGATACCGGCAACATGGAAGTGTTCATCCGCTACGGTACCAAGGAGCAGAAGCGGAAGTGGCTGCGGCCGCTGATGGACGGCGAGATCCGCTCCGCCTTCCTGATGACCGAACCGGCGGTCGCGTCATCGGACGCCACCAACATCGAAACGCGCATCGAACGCGACGGCGATCACTATGTCATCAATGGCCGCAAATGGTGGTCGTCGGGCGTCGGCGATCCCCGCTGCAAGATCGCCATTCTGATGGGCAAGACCGATCCGAAGGCGGCGAAGCACCAGCAACAGTCGCAGATCCTGGTTCCGCTCGATACCCCCGGCATCAAGGTGGAGAAGATGCTGCCGGTGTTCGGCTTTGACGATGCGCCGCATGGTCACGCCCAGGTTCTGCTGGAAAACGTTCGCGTGCCGAAGGAAAACATCCTGCTCGGCGAAGGCCGCGGCTTCGAGATCGCGCAGGGCCGTCTCGGTCCGGGCCGCATCCATCACTGCATGCGCACCATCGGCAAGGCCGAGGAGGCGCTGGAGAAGATGGTGAAGCGGTTGGCCTCGCGCACCGCGTTCGGCAAGAAGATCATCGAGCACTCGGTGTGGGAACAGCGCATCGGCGAAGCGCGCGCCGATATCGAGATGAATCGGCTGCTCTGCCTCAAGGCCGCCGACATGATGGACAAGGTCGGCAACAAGACCGCACAGGCCGAGATCGCGATGATCAAGGTCACAGCACCCAACATGGCGCTGAAGATCATCGACAATGCGATCCAGGCCTATGGCGGTGGCGGTGTTTCCGACGAGGCCGGCCTGGCAAAGGATTACGCCCATATCCGGACTCTCCGCCTCGCCGACGGTCCGGACGAGGTGCACAATCGCGCCATTGCCAGACTTGAACTTCGGAAGTATGCAAACACGTCGCACTAACGGGAGCGTCAAGATGACGCTCCCCAAAGTTCAAGAAGAAATTTAAGGGAGCGTCATCGTGGCGGACGGCGTCAGGAAAGACGAAGAATTCTCGGGCACCAAGGAAGTCGAGGAGCGTCACCGTATCAACGAGGCGAGCCTCGATGGCTGGATGCGTGAGCATGTCGAGGGCTATCAGGGGCCGCTGAGCGTCCTGCAGTTCAAGGGCGGCCAGTCCAACCCGACCTACAAGCTCGAGACACCGGCGCGATCCTACGTGATGCGCCGAAAACCGTTCGGCAAATTGCTGCCGTCGGCGCATGCGGTCGATCGCGAGTTCCGCGTCATCGCAGCGCTGGGCAAGCAGGGCTTTCCGGTCGCCAAGGCCTATGCGCTGTGCACCGACGATGCCGTGATCGGCGCTGCCTTCTACATCATGTCGATGGAAGAGGGTCGGGTGTTCTGGGATCCGACGCTGCCGAGCCAGACGCCGGACAACAGGCGCAAGATCTTCACCAGCAAGATCGAGACGCTGGCCAAGCTCCACGTCTTCAATCCCGAGCAAATCGGGCTCGGCGATTTCGGCAAGCCGGGTAATTATTTCGCGCGTCAGGTCGATCGCTGGACCAAGCAATACCGCGCCTCGGAAACGCAGCACATTCCGGAATTCGAGAAGCTTGCCGAGTGGCTGCCGAAAACCGTGCCGGCGCAGGCGCGCGCCTCGGTCGTCCACGGCGACTACCGCCTCGACAACATGATTTTCCACGCGACGGAACCGCGCGTGCAGGCGGTGCTGGACTGGGAACTGTCGACGCTCGGCGATCCCATGGCCGACTTCACCTATCTGCTGATGCAGTGGACCATGCCAGGTCTCGCCAATGCCGATCTCAAGGCGCTCAACATTCCGAGCCTGGAGGAGGCCGCGCGGATCTACTGCAACGTCACCGGCAGCGCCGTCCCGGACCTGAACTGGTATTTTGCCTACAATCTGTTCCGCCTGGCCGGCATCACGCAGGGCATCGCCGGTCGCGTTCGCGACGGCACTGCGGCCAACGCCAGGGCGCTGGAGTTGGCGGCCCGCACCGTGCCACTGTCGAAGGATGCCTGGGCATACGCGCAGAAGGCCGGCGCGATCTAACCGAGTTGGCCCTCTCTCCAAATCTTCGCGGCAGCCTGCTCATGGCGGTGTCCATGGCGGCGTTCACCACGAACGACTCCATCACCAAGGTGGTGTCGTCCGAGATGAATTTCGGCCAGGTGATGCTGGTGCGCGGGCTGTTCGCGATTGGGCTGGTCGCGGCGTTCGCCTGGCATCAGGGGGCGCTGCGTCCGTTGCGCACGCTGATGCTCAAGCCGGTGGCGCTGCGGGTGTTCGGCGAAATCGGCGGCACGATCTCGTTCATGGCGGCGCTCGCGCATCTGCCGCTCGCCAACACCTCGGCGATCTTCCAGGCGCTACCGCTGGCGATCACGCTCGGCGCCGCCGTGCTGTTTGGCGAGCCGGTCGGCTGGCGGCGCTGGTCGGCGATCGCGGCCGGCTTCATCGGCGTGCTCATCATCGTGCGGCCGGGGCTTGCGGGCTTCAGCCAGTATTCGCTGTTCGCGCTGGTGTCGGTCGCCTTCTGCGCGCTGCGCGATCTCTCGACCCGGCGGATACCCGCCAAGATCCCGTCGCTGTTCATTACCTTGCTGACAACCGTGACGGTGACGACGGCCGGCGGCGCCATCATGGTTCCACTCGGCGGCTGGACGCCGCCATCGACGGGCGCGCTTGGCCTGCAGGCGCTCGCCGCCGTACTGCTGCTGATCGGCTATCAATGCATCATCACGGCGCTGCGCTCCGGCGACATCTCGGCAGTGGCGCCGTTCCGCTATTCCGCGCTGCTATGGGCGATGTTGCTCGGCTATCTCGTGTTCGGCGACGTGCCCGACGCGATGATGGTGCTGGGCGCCTCGATCATCGTGCTGTCCGGCCTCTACGCCTTCTACCGCGAGCGCGTCCGCCACCGCGCGCTGGCGGCGGAATCATCCGGCTTTCCGCCCGATGGGTTGTGATGATAAGTCGACGAAAGTCAGATCGGCTTGCCGGTATATGGCATCGACGCCGTCAGTCCGCCGTCGACCGGGATCGCCTGGCCATTCACGTAGGAGGCGTCATCGCTGGCGAGGAACAATCCCATCGCGGCGAGCTCGTGCGGCTGGCCGGGGCGCTTCAGCGGATTGAGCTGGCCGATCTTGTCCTGGGTGCCGCGCTCCTTGGCGCGGTCAAACACCGGCTTGGTCATGCCGGTTTCGATCAGGCCCGGGCATACTGCGTTGATGCGCACGCCGGTGCCGGACAGCGAGTAGGCGGTGGTCTGCACCAGGCTGATGACGCCGGCCTTGCTGGCGCCGTAGGGATGTCCGCTGGCTCCGGCCTTCAGGCCCGCGACGGAAGCGGTGCAGACGATCGAGCCGGACTTCTGCCTGATCATGTGCGGCATCGAATGTTTGATCGCCAGAAACGGCCCGATCAGATTGACGCGCAAAACTTCCTGCCAGTGGTCGACGGTCTGCTCGGCGAGCGGCACCAGCCCGCCGCTGACGCCGGCATTGGCCCAGATCGCATCGAGCCTGCCGTATTTCGCAACCGCCTTGTCGATGAAGGCTTTCACGTCGCTTTCGGAACCCGCATCCGCCATCACGGCTTCGACGGTGCCGCCGGCATCGCTGACGAGCTTGGCGGTTTCCTTCACGCCCTCGGCCCGGTCGACGATAATGAGCTTCGCGCCCTCCCTGGAGAACAGCACCGACGCGGCGCGCCCGATGCCGCTGCCTGCACCTGTGATGACGACGGATTTGCCTTCGAGGCGGCCCATGAGTTTCTCCCTGATAGCGTTATGCGTGTCGGCGTCTGCCGCCTTGTGGAATTCAAACAAGATTTCAAACGTCAAAGTCACTTGAGACGATGCGTGCTCTGACGTACAGCGACAACGAACAGTATTGAAGGGACGTTGCGATGTCCAATGCAGACAGGCCGAAAATTGTCACGACGCGCTGGTGGTGGGTGCGTCACGCGCCGGTGCGCGGCGATGGCGGCAACATCTACGGACAGGAAGACATCGCCTGCGACACCGGCGACACCGAAGTGTTCGAAGCGGTCGCAAAGATCCTGCCGCGCAACGCGGTGTGGTACGCAAGCAATCTGCAGCGCACGCATCAGACCGCGGAGGCGATCTGGGCTGCGGGTCTTCCAAAGCCTGCTGCCATGACGAAGGAAGCGTCGTTCGCCGAACAGCATCTCGGGCAATGGCAGGGCATGAACCGCGCCGCATTTCTCGCCCGGCAACCGGTCGGCAGCAGCTGGTTTGCCGATATCAACGAGCCCGCGCCTGGCGGTGAAAGTTTCATGGACCTCTATGCCCGCGTCTGCCGCACGATCGTGCGGATCAATGCCGCGGAAGCCGGCAAGGACGTGATCGCCGTCGGCCATGGCGGCGTGATCAAGGCTGCCGTCGGCCTTGCGCTCGGCGGCCAGCCGGAGCGGGGGCTTTCCTTCGACATCGACAATGTCTCGGTGACGCGGCTCGATCATATCGCAAGCCCCGGCCTCTCGGTCTGGCGGCTGCCGATGGTGAACCAGCAGCCCTGGATCGCCGATCCCCGGCACGCCGCGATGCATCAGCCTGCCGGGCCGGAGGTCAAGCTCGCGTAACGCAGTTGTCGCGAGATGCGAACACTGCTTAGCTCAACGTCAAATTCAAGATCTTAATCAGGGAGAGAGACATGACCTTGTTCGATATGTCGGGAAAAGTCGCAGTCATCACCGGGTCGACGCGCGGCATCGGCCGCGCCATCGCCGAGCGCATGGCCGAGCACGGCGCCAAGGTCGTGATCTCCTCGCGCAAGCAGGACGTCTGCGATCAGGTTACCAAGGAGGTCAACGAAAAGTTCGGCAAGGGGACGGCGGTTGCGATCGCGGCGAACATTTCCAGCAAGGAAAATTTGCAGAATCTGGTTGATGAATCCAACCGCGCCTTCGGCAAGATCGACGTGCTGGTCTGCAACGCCGCGTCCAATCCCTATTACGGTCCGCTCGGCGGCATCTCGGACGATCAATTCCGGAAAATTCTCGACAACAATATCGTCGCCAACAACTGGCTGATCTCGATGGTGGTGCCGCAGATGATCGAGCGCAAGGATGGCTCGATCGTGATCGTGTCCTCGATCGGCGGCCTCAAGGGTTCAACCGTGCTCGGCGCTTACGCGATCTCGAAGGCCGCAGACATGCAGCTCGCGCGCAACCTCGCCTGCGAATACGGCAAGCACAATATCCGCGTGAACTGCATCGCGCCCGGCCTGATCAAGACCGATTTCGCCAAGGCGCTGTGGGACAATCCGGAGACGCTGAAGGCATCCACCGCGCGTTCGCCGCTGCTGCGCATCGGCGTGCCCGACGAGATCGCGGGCGCCGCGGTGCTGATGGGATCGAAGGCCGGCGACTTCATGACCGGCCAGACCATCGTGATCGACGGTGGGGCTACGATCAGCTGAGAATTGTGGCGGGCGCGAATTCCCTTCCGCTGTCATCGTCCGCGAAGGCGGACGATCCAGTAAACGCAGCCGTTTCGATTCTCATTGACGTCACGGCGTACTGGATGCCCCGCCTTCGCGGGCACGACAGCAGTGGGTGTTGAGCGAACTCGGTAAGCTTCACTCCACCGCCGCGTAGACCAAATCGCGCAGCATGTTGCGGATATATTCGCGCTGGCCGGGGCCCTGCATCATGAACACCGTGAACAGGTCCTCCGCGGGATCGATGAAGAAGAACGTGCCGGCCATCCCGCTCCAGAAGAATTGACCGAGCGAGCCCGAGAACGGCGCCATGCCCTTGGCGGTACGGACGGCGAAGCCGAGGCCGAAACCGTGACCGGCGGGCATCAGCGGCGAGTCGACCTTAACGCTCGGGGCAAGATGATCCGAGGCCATCAACTCCAGCGTCTTGCGGCCGATGATCCTGTTGCCGTCGAGCGCGCCGCCGTTGAGCAGCATCTGGCAGAACCGCGCATAGTCCATCGTGGTCGAGACCAGCCCGCCGCCGCCGGATTCCATCGCCGGCTTCTCGAGCATGTTGAAGAGCTGCACCTTGTCGCCGTTCCAGGGATCGGTCGCGAACGGCTCGGCGAGGCGGCCGGCATTTGCTTCGCCCGTATGAAATGCAGTCTCAGCCATCTGCAGCGGCGCCAGGATGCGTTCGGTCAGGAACGCGCCGAGCGATTTGCCGGAGACGACCTCGATGATGCGGCCGAGAACGTCGGTCGAGCGGCTGTAGTTCCATTCCGCGCCCGGCTGGCAGATCAGCGGCATGCCGGCGATCATGGTCGCGTGCTCGGCGTTGGTGATCTTGCGGCTGCGCAGCCGCGACTGCTGGTAGAGCTGCTGGACGGGACCGTTGCCGGTGTGGTCGTAGGTCAGGCCCGACGTGTGCCGCAGCAGGTCCTGAACGGTCATCTGCCGCTTGACCGGCACCAGGTCGAGCTTGCCGTTGTTCTCGACGCCGACCTTCTGCTCGGCAAACTCCGGAATGAATTTGGCGACGGGATCGCCCAGGATGAAGTGGCCATCCTCGACCAGCATCATGATGCCGACCGAGACGATCGGCTTGGTCATCGAGAAGATGCGGAAGATGCTGTCATGCGCCATCGGCGCGCTGGCCGCAGGATTCTGCCGGCCGATCGCATCGAACCAGCCGATCTGGCCGCGCCGCGCCACCATCACTGTCGCGCCGGGGAGGGTGCCCTTGTCGACCTCGCGCTTGAAGGCATCCGACATCCGCTGCAGGCGGCCGCTCGAAAGCCCGATCGCTTCCGGCTTGGCATCGGGGAGAGAAGGGGTCTGGGGGGCGGATGTTGGCCGGGTGGCGGTCTGGGCGTTCATGGTTTCTCCCGTCTGCTTTTGTTGTTTGTCACAGACGTGAAGTTTGGCGCAGATGCCCCGCCTTGGATAGAGTTCTTGATGTGGGAGCAACCGCTTCGCCCTTGCAATCGGGGCATGGCCTATGCTTGAAACGGCGCGAAGCGGCGCATGCGCCGGTTCCCTGCAGGAGTGTAGCTCAATTGGTAGAGCACCGGTCTCCAAAACCGGGGGTCGCAGGTTCGAGCCCTGCCACTCCTGCCAGCTAAATCAAACACTTAGAGCGATTTCGACGACGCTGCGGGGCCTTGGCCGAATCATTCTGGCCGTGCGGTGCGATCATGCGACGCCGACGACCGCTCGTTCAGCCGGCCGAGCCGGCTCGCCGGGGATCGCGCGGGATTTGTCCGGGGGCGGCGGACCAGCGTGCGCGTGGGCCGCCTTTTCAACGCGCTTCGACCATGACCGGTAGTAGGCGACAGCCGTCATGATTGCGATGCCGGCGGTTCCAACCAGCAATTGCGCGACAATCCCGTCGGAAGTCGTCTCCAGGATGAAATATCCGATGAAGGCAAGGTAGATGCCGACGGCAAATACTTCGAGGGATTGCTGGCCGCATTTGATCAATGGTTTCCAGATAGCAGCCTGGAGCCCTGTCGCATCGATTGGTATGAACCGCGCGCCCAGGATGATCACGATGGCGAGATGCAGGAAGCGATAGGGCGCCAGGTTGGTCTTGTCGTTGGGGTTGAAGGCTTCGAACAGCGCGCGCGGAAGCAACTTCTCAAGCTCGGGTATCAGCCCCGACAGCGTCATGACGGCGGCAAACAGCAAATAAGCCAGTGCGAACACGAGGACGGCCCTGGAGCGCACCAGGAAATGCAGCGCATTGGCCCCGCCGAGCGCCAGCCACGCGCCAAGCACGAACAGAAGCTGCCATGCGAACGGGTTGAAGTACCAAACTCCCGACGGATAGGAGGGCAGGTTCCAGCCGTATTGCCGGGCGGCGATATAGAGCAACACGGATCCCAGCATCGCCCAGTTGCGGTGCCTTAGCATCAGCCAGAGTACCGGCGGAAAGGCGCCCATCAGGACGACGTAGAGCGGCAGCACGTCGAGGTTCAGGGGCTTGTACCGGAGCAGCAGCCCCTGCGTGATGGTTTCGACCGGTGCGTTCAACAGGGGGCCGACATTGAATTGGTCGAGCAGATCGGGAGCGTTAAACCCGTTTGAGAGAAAATGGACGGAAGCCAAGTAGAACACGAACAGCAAGATGTGGGCGGCGTAGATCTGCCAGACGCGCCGCAACAGCCTCGTCGTTCCGAACACGAAGCCGCCCTCGATCATTCGCCGGCCGAAGACCAGCGCCGAGGTGTAGCCGGAAATGAACACGAACAGATCGGCGCCGTCGCTGAAGCCGTAGTTCCGGAACGAAAACCAGGCCAATACGCTGGTGGAGACATGGCCAAGGAACATCAGCCAGTTGGCGAGGCCGCGGAACAGGTCCAGCCGCAAATCCCGCTTCGACGGTGGAAGTGCAAGGTCGACCCTCATTCGTTCTCCGGCCCATAAAAGGCAACCTTCAGAACGATAAGGGGCCGGCAAGGCGGGCCATTGAGCCAAGTCAATTCATGCGGCTGGCGTACCGGATCCGATGCGCTGGTGCGGCCGGCGGAAGCAGGTCCAGCCTGAGTGGGTCAGCTAAAATGATCGCCTGATCAACGGCTTGGGCGAATTTCCCACCGTTTAAGCGGAACTAGGCGAAGAATGCGGTGAGGACAGCTACATCCGATCGGGCGGGAGGCTCGCCCCGCAGATCGGCGTCGATCACCCGCCGGCATGCATCGATCGTGATGATGTCGCCAAGGTCGTTCGCGGCGTCGAGCACGGTCCAGGCCGTCTCGCCCGCGGGTCTTTCCAGTTCGTGGCCTGACAGAGCCATGGTCGCCTCGTTCCCCTATGGAGCGCTGAGCATAGCCGGGAGCTTTTAAAATCCAGATGGCAGGCTTGAAAGCATTTAAGGAAAGGCTGTGCCCGGGGATTAACCAATTGCCGGCCGGCGGTCTTTTTCGTTTGGCCCCCAAAAGGACCGTTTGGAGTGCCGCGGCACCCCGTACCTTGACCTTTTGCCCGGCCGGCAGTAGATACCCGCCACCTGCAGCCGGCCCGCTAAATGCGGATATCCGGCGCGGCTTTGAATTCCCCCGAACAATCGAGCCCGCTTGGCGCTCATCCTTCGAGAGAGGGCTGGGCGCAAGAGGGCTGTTCGGATTCGCTTTAAATTACAATCGTCTCACGAAGGACGCGGTAACCAACGATGGCTTTCAGCCCGTTCAAATTCCTGCAGGAAGTGCGCTCGGAGACCGCCAAGGTCACCTGGCCGACGCGCCGCGAGACGACGATCACCACGATCATGGTGTTCGTGATGGTTGCGCTGGCTTCGATCTTCTTCTTCGCCTCGGATCAGATCATCCGTTATCTCGTCACCTTCCTGCTGGGCGTCCACTGATGAGCACCGGAACCCAAACCATGGACAAGCGCTGGTATATCGTTCACGCCTATTCGAATTTCGAAAAGAAGGTCTCTGAATCGATCCGCGAACAGGCCAAGCAGCGCGGGCTTGAGGATCTGTTCGAGCAGGTGCTGGTGCCGACCGAAAAGGTCACCGAGGTCCGCCGCGGCCGCAAGATCGACGCCGAACGCAAGTTCTTCCCGGGCTACGTGCTGGTGAAGATGAAGCTGACCGACGAGGCGTTTCATCTGATCAAGAACACGCCCAAGGTCACCGGTTTCCTCGGCGCCGAAAACAAGCCGATGCCGATCTCCGAATCCGAGGCGATGCGGATCCTGCACCAGGTGCAGGAAGGCGTCGAACGTCCGAAGGCGTCGGTTTCGTTCGAAATCGGCGAGAACGTCCGCGTGGCCGATGGCCCGTTCGCGTCGTTCTCCGGCGTGGTTGAAGAAATTGACGAGGCACGTTCGCGCGTGAAGGTCGCGGTGTCGATCTTCGGCCGCGCCACGCCCGTCGAACTGGAATTCGGTCAGGTCGAGAAGGTCTGACCGGAAAAGCGCGAAGCGCGTCTTCGCACTTAGAGAGCGCGAAGCTTAGTCTTCGCGTCAATTGAGGCCGTGGGAGGGAGAGGGCGGTCGCCAACCGCTCTTCAACCGAACCACGGACCCTGAAACAGCCGGCCCCGGCCGGCACAACAGGAGCGATACATGGCAAAGAAAGTGACCGGATACCTGAAATTGCAGGTGCCGGCCGGTGCGGCGAATCCTTCGCCCCCGATCGGTCCCGCGCTTGGTCAGCGCGGTCTCAACATCATGGAATTCTGCAAGGCGTTCAACGCGCAGACGCAGAAGGAAGAAAAGAACACCCCGATCCCGGTGATCATCACCATCTATGCGGACCGTTCCTTCACCTTCGAGATGAAGACGCCGCCGATGTCCCACTTCCTCAAGCAAGCCGCCAAGATCCAGTCCGGTTCGAAAGCTCCGGGCCGCGACAAGGCCGGCCAGGTGACACGCGCGCAGGTGCGCGAGATCGCCGAGAAGAAGATGAAGGATCTCAATTGCGATTCCATCGATTCGGCCATGAAGATGGTCGAGGGCTCCGCCCGTTCGATGGGTCTGGAAGTTGCGGGGTAACGGGTCATGGCAATCGGAAAACGTTTGAGCAAGGCCCGCGAGGGTGTCGACCGCGAGAAGCTCTATCCGCTCGCGGATGCCATCAAGATGGTCAAGGAACGCGCCAAGTCGAAGTTCGACGAGACGATCGAGATCGCGATCAATCTCGGCGTCGACCCGCGTCATGCCGACCAGATGGTTCGCGGCGTCGTCAACCTGCCGAACGGCACCGGCCGCACCTTGCGCGTCGGCGTGTTCGCCCGCGGCGCCAAGGCGGAGGAAGCCAAGGCCGCCGGGGCTGACGTCGTCGGCGCCGAAGACCTGGTCGAGAAGGTGCAGGGCGGCAACATCGATTTCGATCGTTGTATCGCCACCCCGGACATGATGCCGCTGGTCGGCCGCCTCGGTAAGGTGCTCGGCCCGCGTGGCATGATGCCGAACCCGAAGATCGGCACGGTGACGATGGACGTCGCCACCGCCGTGAAGGGCGCCAAGGGCGGCTCGGTCGAATTCCGCGTCGAAAAGGCCGGCATCGTGCAGGCTGGCGTCGGCAAGGCCTCGTTCTCCGAGGAAAAGCTGGTGCAGAACGTGAAGGCGCTTGCGGACGCGGTATCGAAAGCAAAGCCCGCCGGCGCAAAGGGAACCTACATCCAGCGCGTGGCGGTCTCCTCCACCATGGGTCCGGGCGTCAAGGTCGAGCCGGGCACGCTGCTCGGCTAGTTGCTCGCGGTTTACGTGAATAAAGAAGGGCGGAATCGGGTGACCGATTCCGCCTTTTGCGTTTGCCGCCGGATTTGCGTAATCGTCGCTCCGCCGGACTAGGTAAGAAAGAACAACAATGCCCGAGAAGGTCCTCGTCTATTCGCGTTTTCCAAAGGCCCAGCTGGAGCGCTTCGGCGAACGGTTTGAAATCCTGAATGCCGCCGGCAAATCGCCCAATGAAATGTTCTCTGCCGGACAGCTCGCCGACATTCGCGCGATGATCACGGCCGGCGGCACGCCGCTTCGGGGCGAGGCGATGGACCTCCTGCCAAAGCTCAGCGCCATCGTCTGCTACGGCACCGGTTATGACGGCGTCGATCTGGCGGCGGCCGCAAAGCGCAAGATCGCGGTCGGCCACAGTCCGGGGGCGAATGCGGCGTCGGTCGCCGACATCGCGGTCACCCTGATGTTGGCGGCGACACGACGACTGCTTCCGGCCGACGATTACGTTCGGAGCGGCAGCTGGGCGGCGGCAAAACCGTCACCGATGATGCGCCCGCAGGCCGGCATGCTCGGCCGCAAGATCGGCGTCTACGGCATGGGCGAGATCGGCCGCAAGATCGCGGCGCGCGTCGCCGCTTTCGAGACCGAGGTCGGCTATTTCAGCCGCAGCCGACACGAGGTGCTCTATCGGTATTTTCCGACGCTCGATGCGCTGGCCGAATGGTGCAGCGTCCTGATGGTCGCGGTGCGGGCGGGAGAGGAAACCAACCACGCTGTCGATGCGAACATCCTGCGCAAGCTCGGCAAGGACGGCTTCGTCGTCAACATTTCGCGGGGCTCGGTGATCGACCAGCAGGCTTTGGTCGCGGCGCTGACCGACCACACCATCGCCGGCGCGGGTCTTGATGTGTACGCGAAGGAGCCGCATGCGCCTGATGCGCTGACGGCGCTGCCGAACGTCGTGCTCTCGCCGCATATCGGCGGCCATACGCTCGAATTGCACGTGGCGATGCAGGACTGCGTGCTGGCCAATCTCGACGCCTTCTTCGCCGGCAAGCCGCTGCCCTACGAGGTGCCGCTCGGCTGACGGCTTCAGGGCATCGCGGCAGGTGGGAGATGGCGCAGCTTGTCGGGATTGCGGACGACATAGATCGCGGCGATTTTCTCGCCTGATATCGCCATGCTCAGGGTCAGATCGAGTTCACCGTCCAGATAGAGCAGGGCGCCCACGGCGCCGTTGATGACAGCCGGCTGGATCCGGACATCCTGGCCGGCGGTTTTGCCGGCAATGCCGATGAAGAAGCGCGCGACCTTGTCGGCGCCGATGATCGGGTTGCGTGCCGCGAACTTGCGGCCGCCGCCGTCCGTGAGCGCCACCGCATCCTCGCGTAGCAATTCGGCCAGCTGCCTGACATTGCCGCTGGCAACCGCGTCGCTGAAAGCCTGCAGCAGGCGCGCGTGACTGTCCGGCGTCGCCGCAGGTGCGGGGCGATTGTCGCGCACCGCGCGACGGGCTCTTGAGGCCAGTTGCCGGCAGGACGCCTCGGTGCGGCCGAGCATGGCGGCGATCTCAGGAAAGGGCGTGTCGAAGACGTCGTGGAGCAGGAAGGCCGCGCGCTCCATCGGTGACAGCCGGTCCAGCGCCAGCAGCAATGCGAACGACAGGTCGTCGGCGAGTTCAGTGGCGGCTTCGGCCGACAGGCCCTCCGCATCGAACACAGGCTCGGGCAGCCAGGGGCCGACATAGATTTCCCGCTGGGCCTTCGCGCTCTTCAGGCGGTCAAGACAGAGCCGCGTGACGATGGTGACGAGAAAGGCCTCCGCGTTGTGAACGTCCTGCGCCCCGGCGAACCGGAGATAGGCGTCCTGCACGACGTCTTCCGCGTCGCTGCGGCTTCCGAGCATGCGATAGGCGAGGCCGAGCAGGCGCCCGCGATGGGGCGCCAGCGGGTCGCCATCATGCGGCCTGTTTGACGACATCGACATTGTGTCCATCCACGGTGACGCGGCGGCATTCTTTGGCGTAACCGAGCCCTGCCTTCACCATCGGGAACACCCGGCCCAATTGCAGCGCCAGCGTTAAATCGATAACGCCGTTCTGGCCCCATTGGGCGCGAACGGCGTCGCGAAATTCATCATCATCGGCGGACCGGCGCGCCACGGCGTCTGCAAACCTGAACCCAAGTGTGGTCGCGTCATTCATCGCGCGGGGATCGCGACGCAGAACGGCTTCGATCTGGTCCTTCGCCATGCCCGCTTCCAGCGCCATGTCGACGACCAATTGGGTGCAGGGCCCGCAATCCTCCGCCAGCGCGCCGACGATCTTGGCTGCGAAACTCGCGTCGATCGGGACCGCCTCGCGGTGGGCGGATGCCTTCATGACGGGCGCGAACTTGAAAAAGGCGGCGGGGGATTGGTCCAGCATCAACTGGAGATAGCTGACGTCGTACCCGTAACGCCTGGCAAATGCGCGCAGCGTGCGGCGCGCGATCCAACTACGCATGATTTTCTCCTTGGTTGGGGAACGCGGAATAAAGGGCGGCTGCCGACGGCAGCACGATCGCGAGGAGGTCGAAGGCGGGGTGATGGGCGGGGCCGCCCGCCAGGATCACCAAATGGAGCAGGGCGTGGGCGGCGAGGAAACCGGCACCTGCAACGGCTGCCGGCCAGTACCGCGGCCGCCATGCCCGCGCGGCCAGCGCCAGACCGGCCACAAGAAACGCGACACCGATGTCCTGGACGAAATGTGGGTTGAACGGACCGGTGTCCGGCCCCCCGGGCACGGTTTCGTACCAGAGGGAGCCGGCCACGAGCATGGCCAGCCCGTTCAGAACCGTGGGTATCGCAAGAATTGCCGCTATCTGACGCCGCATGGGACCCTCCTGCGGCCAAGACGAGCAGGGTGGCCCCGGTGTGACGGAACCGGCCAAAAAAATTCCGGGCCATTTCGGGCCGAAATTCGCAGCCAAAGCGGCCTGCCATCTGGTCTGAATTTTGCCCTTGGCAAGCCGGATAAGACTCGGTAAACAACCGCTTCCGGGCGTGCTGGCCGTTGCTGGCACGTCCGTGCGCGCATTCCGAAAACCCGATACGGTGGGAGATCATTCCTTTCAGGACATCCGCATGGATTGCTCGAAGGGAAGGAAAACTCATCGTTTCGGTGGATTGCGGCAGGGGTCTTTCGGCTTGCCGGACGGCCTCGATCCTGTCCGAGACTGCAGGCGCTCGCGAGGAAACGCAAGTTTCCTCAACAGCTTAATCTTACAGCCTGCATAGACGGGTGAAGACCGGATTTCGCTTCAGCGCCGCCTTCCGCGGCGCCGTGGCTGATTTGGTTCGAACCTCGACACCCCGCGCCATCTGGTTCGGGAGGGCAGGCTTATCAATGTCGTCTTGCCCGGCGTGTCCTTGAGACTGTGTCTAGAGGTCAGGTTTTGGGTGGGACGATGGGTGCAACCCGGCGGTCTCGCTCTTAAGCGAAGGCCGCCAACCGGAGAGAGCTTGCTGTGGAAAGAGCGGCAAAAAAGGACGCGGTTGAAGCGCTGAACGGGGTCTTCAAGACCACCAGCGTCGCAGTCGTCGCCCACTATTCCGGCCTCACCGTGGCCCAGATGCAGAAGCTGCGCATGCAGATGAAGCAGGCGGGCGCGTCGGTGAAGGTCTCGAAGAACCGTCTCGCCAAAATTGCTCTTGAAGGCACGGACGTCGTTGCCATCGGTTCCCTGCTGAAGGGACCGACCGTGATCGCGACTTCAAACGATCCGGTAGCGGCGCCGAAGGTTGCCATCGAATTCGCCAAGGCGAACGAACAGTTCGTCATTCTCGGCGGCTCGATGGGTAAAACCGTCCTGGATGTGAACGGTGTGAAGGCGCTTGCCTCATTGCCGTCGCTGGACGAACTGCGCGGCAAGATTGTCGGCCTCCTGGTGGCGCCGGCGACCAAGATCGCTCAGCTCTCGACTGCGCCCGCAGCCAAGCTCGCGCGCGTCGTCCAGGCCTATGCCTCAAAGAGCGAAGCGGCCTGACCCTTCGCAAATCAAACCTGGTTCGAACCAAACGTTTTAAGGAAATAGATCAATGGCTGACCTACAGAAAATCGTCGACGACCTCTCGAGCCTGACCGTGCTCGAAGCTGCCGAGCTCGCAAAGCTCCTCGAAGAAAAGTGGGGCGTGTCCGCTGCTGCCGCCGTTGCGGTCGCCGGTCCCGCTGCCGCCGCCGCTGCTCCGGCTGAAGAAAAGACCGAGTTCACGGTCGTTCTCGCTGCCGCCGGCGACAAGAAGATCGAAGTCATCAAGGAAGTCCGCGCCATCACCGGCCTGGGCCTCAAGGAAGCCAAGGACCTCGTCGAAGGCGCGCCCAAGCCGGTCAAGGAAGGCGTGAACAAGGAAGAGGCCGACAAGCTCAAGGCCCAGCTCGAAAAGGCTGGCGCCAAGGTCGAATTGAAGTAAGCGTACTACACAGAAAAGTGTGGGGATTTGCGGGGTTAGCCCCTCGAATCTCCACGATTCCGCCCCATATCGGGGCGGCAGCAGGAAAATGCGGTAGGCGATTGGGGACGGCAGGGTTCCCGGCGTAAGCCGTTGGGAGACAGTCAAATTTCGGGCTTTTTCAGTCCGTGAAGCGGCAAGTTGAGACGGGCGGGTGCAGTCATGCGCCCCGCGCGTCGTTTTGCGTTTTGAAGGTCTAAGGTGCGAATTCAGGACTTAATTCCTGAAATTGAGCTTTGTTCCTTTTGAGCGATTCGAAATTCAACCCGGGGGCGATGGCAGTCGCGCTTCGGAAGGTTCGCCCACAAGGGCGACGAAAATGAGAGGCCACGATGGCGCAGCAGACATTCACCGGTCGCAAACGCGTTCGCAAGTTCTTCGGACACATCAAGGAAGTCGCCGAGATGCCGAACCTCATCGAGGTTCAGAAGGCGTCCTACGACCAGTTCCTGATGGTCGAGGAACCCCAGGGTGGCCGGCTGGACGAGGGACTGCAGGCGGTGTTCCGCTCGGTATTCCCGATCTCGGATTTCTCGGGCACCTCGATGCTGGAATTCGTCCGCTACGAATTCGAGCCGCCGAAGTATGACGTCGACGAGTGCCGCCAGCGCGGCATGACCTATGCTGCGCCGCTCAAGGTGACGCTGCGCCTGATCGTGTTCGATATCGACGAGGAAACCGGCGCCAAATCCGTCAAGGACATCAAGGAGCAGGACGTCTACATGGGCGATATCCCGCTCATGACCATGAACGGCACCTTCGTCGTCAACGGCACCGAGCGCGTCATCGTTTCCCAGATGCACCGTTCGCCCGGCGTGTTCTTCGACCACGACAAGGGCAAGACCCATTCGTCCGGCAAGCTGCTGTTTGCCGCGCGCGTGATTCCGTATCGCGGTTCCTGGCTCGACATCGAGTTCGACGCCAAGGACATCGTGTTCGCGCGCATCGACCGCCGCCGCAAGATCCCCGTGACCTCGCTGATGTACGCGCTCGGTCTCGACGGCGAGACGATCCTGTCGACCTTCTACAAGAAGATCAATTTCAAGCGCGCCAAGGAAGGCTGGCGCGTGCCGTTCGACGCCGCCCGCTTCCGCGGCTACTCCACCATCAACGACCTGATCGACGCCGATACCGGCAAGGTGGTGCTCGAGGCCGGCAAGAAGCTGACCGTGCGCGCGGCGCGCCAGTTGCAGGAAAAGGGCCTGAAAGCCCTGCGCCTGTCGGATGAAGAGCTGGTCGGCAACTATCTCGCCGAGGATCTCGTCAATCCGAAGACCGGTGAAATCTATGCCGAAGCCGGCGAGGAGCTCACCGAGAAGTCGCTGAAGGCGCTCAACGAGCAGGGCTACAAGGAACTGCCGCTGCTCGACATCGACCACGTCAATGTCGGCGCCTACATCCGCAACACGCTGCATGCCGACAAGAACATGACGCGTGAAGACGCGCTGTTCGACATCTACCGCGTGATGCGCCCGGGCGAGCCGCCGACCATCGACTCGGCGCAGACCATGTTCCAGTCGCTGTTCTTCGACAGTGAGCGCTACGACCTGTCCGCGGTCGGCCGCGTCAAGATGAACATGCGCCTCGAACTCGACGCGCCCGACACCCATCGCACGCTGCGCAAGGAAGACATCCTGGCCGTCATCAAGACGCTGGTCGACCTGCGCGACGGCAAGGGCGAGATCGACGACATCGACCATCTCGGCAACCGCCGTGTGCGTTCGGTCGGCGAGCTGATGGAGAACCAGTACCGCATCGGCCTCCTTCGCATGGAGCGCGCGATCAAGGAGCGCATGTCGAGTGTCGATATCGACACCGTGATGCCGCAGGACCTGATCAACGCCAAGCCGGCGGCTGCCGCGGTGCGCGAGTTCTTCGGCTCCTCGCAGCTGTCGCAGTTCATGGACCAGACCAACCCGCTGTCGGAGATCACCCACAAGCGCCGTCTCTCGGCGCTTGGACCGGGCGGTCTGACCCGCGAGCGTGCCGGCTTCGAAGTGCGCGACGTGCACCCGACGCATTACGGCCGCATCTGCCCGATCGAAACGCCGGAAGGTCCGAACATCGGCCTGATCAACTCGCTGGCGACGTTCGCGCGCGTCAACAAATACGGCTTCGTCGAAACGCCCTATCGCAAGGTGAAGGACGGCCGCGTCACCGACGAGGTCGTGTATCTCTCGGCGATGGAGGAGGGCCGGTATCGCGTGGCGCAGGCCAACGTGCCGCTCGACGCCAAGGGCCGCTTCACCGAAGACCTGATCGTCTGCCGTCACGCCGGCGAAGTGCTCCCCATTACGCCCGACAAGGTCGACTACATGGACGTGTCGCCGAAGCAGCTGGTTTCGGTCGCTGCGGCGCTGATCCCGTTCCTCGAGAACGACGACGCCAACCGCGCGCTGATGGGCTCGAACATGCAGCGCCAGGCGGTGCCGCTGGTTCGCGCCGAGGCGCCGTTCGTCGGCACCGGCATGGAAGGCGTGGTTGCCCGCGACTCGGGCGCTGCGATCGCCGCGCGACGCTCGGGCGTGATCGACCAGATCGACGCTACCCGCGTCGTGATCCGCGCTACCGAAGATCTCGATCCGACCAAGTCGGGCGTCGATATCTACCGGCTGATGAAGTACCAGCGCTCCAACCAGTCGACCTGCATCAACCAGCGTCCGCTGGTGAAGGTCGGCGACATCGTCAAGAAGGGCGACATCATCGCCGACGGTCCCTCGACCGATCTCGGCGAGCTCGCGCTCGGCCGCAACGTGCTGGTCGCGTTCATGCCGTGGAACGGCTACAACTTCGAAGACTCGATCCTGCTCTCCGAGCGGATCGTGAAGGACGACGTCTTCACCTCGATCCACATCGAGGAGTTCGAGGTGATGGCCCGCGACACCAAGCTCGGACCTGAGGAAATCACCCGCGACATTCCGAACGTTTCGGAAGAAGCGCTGAAGAACCTCGACGAAGCCGGCATCGTCTATATCGGCGCCGAAGTCCGCGCCGGCGACATCCTGGTCGGCAAGATCACGCCGAAGGGCGAAAGCCCGATGACGCCGGAAGAAAAGCTGCTGCGCGCCATCTTCGGCGAAAAGGCTTCCGACGTCCGCGATACCTCGCTCCGCGTGCCGCCCGGCGTGCAGGGCACCATCGTGGAAGTGCGCGTGTTCAACCGTCACGGCGTCGACAAGGACGAGCGTGCGCTGGCGATCGAGCGGGAAGAGATCGAGCGTCTGGCCAAGGACCGCGACGACGAACAGGCGATCCTCGACCGCAACGTCTACGGCCGCCTCGCGGAGCTCCTGGAAAACCGCCAGGGCATCGCGGGTCCCAAGGGCTTCAAGAAGGACACCAAGATCACGCGCGCCGTGCTCGAGGAGTATCCGAAGTCGCAGTGGTGGATGTTTGCTTCGCCCAACGACAAGCTGATGAGCGAAATCGAGGCGATGCGTAAGCAGTACGACGAATTGAAGAAGGGCCTTGAACAGCGCTTCCTCGACAAGGTCGAAAAGCTGCAGCGTGGCGACGAACTGCCGCCCGGCGTGATGAAGATGGTCAAGGTCTTCGTCGCGGTGAAGCGCAAGATCCAGCCCGGCGACAAGATGGCCGGCCGTCACGGCAACAAGGGCGTGGTGTCCAAGATCGTTCCGATCGAGGACATGCCGTTCCTCGAGGACGGTACGCACGCGGACATCGTGCTCAATCCGCTCGGCGTGCCCTCGCGCATGAACGTCGGCCAGATTCTGGAGACGCATCTCGGCTGGGCCTGCGCGGGCCTCGGCAAGCGCATCGGCCAGACCATCGACGCCTATTATCAGAAGCAGGATCTCAAGCCGCTGCGCGAGACCCTGAAGAAGATCTATGGCGACGATGAAACCATCAAGACGCTGAACGACAACGAGCTGATGGAGCTTGGCAAGAACCTGAGCCACGGCGTGCCGATCGCGACGCCGGTGTTCGACGGCGCCAAGGAAGCCGACATCGAGGAGATGCTGAAGCTCGCGGGCTTCGACGCCTCCGGCCAGTCGACCGTCTATGACGGCCGCACCGGCGATGCCTTCGATCGCAAGGTGACGGTGGGCTACATCTACATGCTCAAGCTGCACCATCTGGTCGACGACAAGATCCACGCGCGTTCGATCGGTCCGTACTCGCTCGTCACCCAGCAGCCGCTGGGCGGCAAGGCGCAGTTCGGTGGCCAGCGCTTCGGCGAAATGGAGGTGTGGGCGCTGGAAGCTTACGGCGCGGCCTACACGCTGCAGGAAATGCTGACCGTGAAGTCGGACGACGTCGCCGGCCGTACCAAGGTGTACGAGGCGATCGTGCGCGGCGACGACACGTTCGAGGCGGGTATTCCGGAATTGTTCAACGTGCTGGTCAAGGAAATGCGCTCGCTCGGCCTCAACGTCGACCTGCACAATTCCAAGGTCGGCCCGGCGACCACGTCCGAGGCGGCTGAGTAACGCTTGAAGATTCCATGTCCGGCCAGGAGCGCGAAGCATGTCTTCGCGCAGATCGGCCGGGCATTCGCGCTCCTCTCGGACGTTGAGCGGGGCGCGCGCTAAAAAAGAATTTCGAATTTGCTGCCGGTGACGATCGGCACGCGAGGAGAAGACGATGAACCAAGAAATTATGAATCTCTTCAATCCGACGACTCCGGCTCAGGTCTTCGACCAGATCCGGATCTCGATTGCGTCTCCGGAGAAGATTTTGTCCTGGTCCTACGGCGAGATCAAGAAGCCGGAGACCATCAACTACCGGACCTTCAAGCCGGAGCGCGACGGCCTGTTCTGCGCCCGCATCTTCGGGCCGATCAAGGACTACGAGTGCTTGTGCGGCAAGTACAAGCGAATGAAGTACAAGGGCATCATCTGCGAAAAGTGCTCGGTCGAAGTGACGCTGTCGCGCGTCCGGCGCGAGCGCATGGGCCATATCGAACTGGCCGCGCCCGTCGCGCACATCTGGTTTTTGAAGTCGCTGCCGTCCCGCATCGGCCTTCTGCTCGACATGACGCTGAAGGATCTCGAACGGATCCTGTACTTCGAATATTACGTCGTGCTGGAGCCGGGCCTGACCGCGCTCAAGGACCGTCAGTTGCTGTCGGAAGACGAGTATCTGAAGGCGCAGGACGAATACGGCCAGGACAGCTTCACCGCCATGATCGGCGCGGAAGCGATCCGCGAGCTGCTGAAGGGGCTTGAGCTCGAAAAGCTCGAGCAGTCCCTGCGCGCCGAGATGCAGGAGACCGAGTCCGACATCAAGCACAAGAAGCTCGCCAAGCGGCTCAAGATCGTCGAGGCGTTCCGCTATTCCGGCAACAAGCCGGAGTGGATGATCCTGACCGTGGTCCCGGTGATTCCGCCGGACCTGCGTCCGCTGGTGCCGCTCGACGGCGGCCGCTTCGCGACGTCGGATCTCAACGACCTCTACCGTCGCGTCATCAACCGCAACAACCGCTTGAAGCGGCTGATGGAGCTGCGCGCGCCCGACATCATCATCCGCAACGAAAAGCGCATGCTGCAGGAGGCCGTCGACGCGCTGTTCGACAACGGCCGCCGCGGCCGCGTCATCACCGGCGCCAACAAGCGTCCGCTGAAGTCGCTGGCCGACATGCTCAAGGGCAAGCAGGGCCGGTTCCGGCAGAACCTGCTCGGCAAGCGCGTCGACTATTCCGGTCGTTCGGTGATCGTGGTCGGTCCCGAGCTGCGGCTGCATCAGTGCGGCCTGCCAAAGAAGATGGCGCTCGAACTGTTCAAGCCGTTCATCTATTCGCGGCTCGACGCCAAGGGCCTGTCCACCACCGTGAAGCAGGCGAAGAAGCTGGTCGAAAAAGAGCGTCCCGAGGTCTGGGATATTCTCGACGAGGTGATCCGCGAGCATCCGGTGCTCTTGAACCGCGCGCCGACGCTGCATCGCCTCGGCATTCAGGCGTTCGAGCCGGTGTTGATCGAAGGCAAGGCGATCCAGCTCCATCCGCTGGTTTGCGCGGCGTTCAACGCCGACTTCGACGGCGACCAGATGGCCGTGCACGTTCCGCTGTCGCTGGAAGCGCAGTTGGAAGCGCGCGTCCTGATGATGTCGACCAACAACATCCTGCATCCCGCGAACGGCCAGCCGATCATCGTGCCGTCGCAGGACATCGTGCTCGGCCTCTATTACGTGTCGATCATGCGCGAAGGCCTGCCCGGCGAGGGCAAGATCTTCGGCGACATGGCGGAACTCGAGCACGCCCTGCATTCGAAGGTCATCCACCTCCACACCAAGATCAAGTACCGGTGGGAGGGCATCGACGAGACCGGCAAGCAGGCCAAGCGCTGGATCGAAACCACTGCGGGCCGCGTCATGCTCGGCAATCTGCTGCCGAGTTCGCCGAAAATCTCGTACGACATCATCAACAAGCTGATGACCAAGCGCGAAATCTCCGGCGTGATCGACCAGGTCTACCGTCACTGCGGCCAGAAGGAGACGGTGATCTTCTGCGACCGCATCATGGCGCTCGGCTTCTACAACGCGTTCAAGGCCGGCATCTCGTTCGGCAAGGACGACATGGTGGTGCCGCACTCGAAGTGGAAGATCGTCGACACCACCCGTACGCTGGCGAAGGATTTCGAGCAGCAGTACAATGACGGCCTGATCACCCATGGCGAGAAGTACAACAAGGTGGTCGACGCCTGGTCGAAGGCGACCGAAGAAATCGCCAAGGAGATGATGAAGGAAATCTCCTCGACCAAGAAGACGGCGAAGGGCGCCGACGCCGACATCAACTCGATCTACATGATGGCGCATTCGGGCGCGCGCGGTTCGCCGGCGCAGATGCGTCAGCTCGCCGGTATGCGCGGCCTGATGGCGAAGCCGTCGGGTGAGATCATCGAAACGCCGATCATTTCCAACTTCAAGGAAGGTCTGTCGGTGCTCGAATACTTCAACTCGACCCACGGCGCCCGCAAGGGTCTCGCGGACACCGCGTTGAAGACCGCGAACTCCGGTTACCTGACCCGCCGTCTGGTCGACGTGGCGCAGGACTGCATCATCACGCAGGACGATTGCGGCACCAAGCTCGGCATCAAGATGCGCGCCATCGTCGATGCCGGCACGGTTGTCGCGTCGCTGGCGTCGCGTATCCTCGGCCGCACCACGGGCGAGGACCTGCGCGATCCCGCGACCAACAAGGTCGTGGTCAAGCGCGGCACGCTGATGGAAGAGACGCATGTCGACGCCATCCAGCAGGCCGGCATCCAGGAAGTGAAGATCCGTTCGGCCCTGACCTGCGAACTCGTCAACGGCATCTGCGGCAAGTGCTACGGCCGCGATCTGGCCCGCGGCACGCCGGTCAACCACGGCGAGGCGGTCGGCGTCATCGCCGCCCAGTCGATCGGTGAACCCGGCACGCAGCTGACGATGCGCACGTTCCACATCGGCGGCGCGGCGCAGATCAACGAGCAGTCGTTCGTGGAGTCGAACTTCGATGGCAAGGTGACCATCAAGAACAAGGCCATCGCCAGGAACAGCGAAGGACACCTTGTGGCGATGGTTCGCAACATGGTGTTTGCGATCACCGATGCCGACGGCACCGAGCGTGCGACCCACCGCATTCAGTACGGCGCGCGCGTGCACGTCGATGAAGGCGACATGGTCAAGCGCGGCCAGCGCATCGCGGAATGGGATCCGTACTCACGTCCGGTGCTCACCGAAGTCGAAGGCACCATCGGGTTCGAGGATCTGGTCGAAGGCCAGTCGATCTCGGAAACGCTGGACGAATCCACCGGTATCGCCAAGCGCGTCGTCATCGACTGGCGCGCGTCGCGGGGCGGGGCGGATCTGCGTCCGGCCATCGTGGTCAAGGGCAAGGACGGCAAGGTGCTGAAGCTCGCACGTGGCGGCGATGCCCGCTACATGCTGTCGGTCGACGGCATTCTGTCGGTCGACGTCGGTGCCAAGGTCAAGGCCGGCGACATCCTGGCGCGTATCTCCACGGAAAGCGCCAAGACCCGTGACATCACCGGCGGTCTGCCGCGGGTGGCCGAACTGTTCGAGGCCCGCAAGCCAAAGGACGCGGCGATCATCGCGGAAATCGCGGGCACGATCCGCTTCGGCCGCGACTACAAGAACAAGCGCCGCATCTCGATCGAGCCGATGGACAAGACCGAGGAGACCAGGGAGTACCTGATCCCGAAGGGCAAGCATATCCATCTGCAGGACGGCGACATCGTCGAAAAGGGCGATTTCATCGTCGAAGGCAATCCGGCGCCGCACGACATTCTGGCGATCAAGGGCATCGAGGAACTCGCTGCCTATCTGGTCAACGAAATCCAGGAAGTCTACCGGCTGCAGGGCGTGCTCATCAACGACAAGCACATCGAGGTGATTGTCCGTCAGATGCTGCAGAAGGTCGAGGTCACCGACCAGGGCGACACCGACATGATCTCGGGCGAACAGGTCGACAAGATCGAGTTCGACGCGCTCAACGTGAAGGCCAAGGAAGAGGGCAAGAAGCCCGCCACGGGAACGCCGGTTCTGCTCGGCATCACCAAGGCGAGCCTGCAGACCCGCTCGTTCTTCTCGGCGGCCTCGTTCCAGGAGACCACCCGCGTGCTCACCGAAGCCGCCGTCAACGGCAAGGTGGATCCGCTGGAAGGCCTCAAGGAGAACGTCATTGTCGGTCGGCTGATCCCGGCAGGCACCGGCGCTTCGATGGCCAAGATCCGCGAAGTCGCGGTCAAGCGCGACAAGCTGATTCTCGACGAGCGTGAGAAGCAGGCGACGATCGTGCCGACCGCTCCGGAAGCGGAACCGCTGGCGTTGCCGCCGGCGGAGTAAGGTTCCGCTCCACCTGGTTCCGATCAAACAAGAAAAGCCGGCTGCGATGCCGGCTTTTCCTTTTTCTGCGCCGCCGCCCGTGCTTCACCCATAAGGGTGATACGTGCTACCAAGTCACGGCGTGCTGTTCGGCCATGTTGACACTCCCCATGAACGCATCAATTGACCCAGAACGCCTGATCGATCGCATTTATGAGGCCGGACTCAACCCCTCCCTTTGGCCGGCTCTGCTTGGCGAACTCGGTGCAGCGGTCGGCGGCAATGGCGGCTTTCTGTTCGGCGTGCGGGATGGCTACACAAGCGCGGTCAATTCTGTCGAGTATGACCAGATCGTGCCGGTTTTCCTGAGAGACGGATGGAGCGAACGCGATCCTAACCTGCCGCGCGCCATCGCGCTGAATCATGCAGGCTTCGTCACGGACTATGACCTCCTCTCGGAGGAGGAGATCGCGACCAACGACGTCTATTGCAACTTCTACCGCAAACACGGCATCGGCTATCGGGCCGGGACGCTCATTCCGATGCCGATCGGCGATTCAATCGCGATTGTGCTGCCGCGGCATCAGGATCGCGGACCGGTGCCGCGAGAGGTCGTCAATCTGCTGGACGGGCTGCGGCCGCATCTGGCCCGAGCCTCTCTTGCAGCAAACCGCCTTGGATTCGAGCGCGCGCTTGCGCAGGTTGATGCATTGCAGGCGCTGGGCCTGCCGGGCGCGATGCTGCGCGGGCCCGGCCGGGTGTTAGCGGCGAACGGTCTGTTCGATACGCTGATGCCTTCGCTGTTTCAGGATCGCGCCCAGCGCGTGACGATGACAGACGTTGCGGCGGATGCGCTGCTCGCCGAAGCGCTTGGTACGCTGTCTCTTGCCGGTAGCCGGACCGTGAAATCCATACCGGTCGCGGCGACGCTCGGTCACGTGCCGATGGTGCTGCATGTCATCCCCGTACGCGGTTCCGCAGGCGATATCTTCACGCAGGCCACCGCGCTGCTGGTGGTAACGCCGGTCGACCGCGCCGCGGTGCCGACCGCGGAGGTCCTGCAAGGCCTGTTCGACCTGACGCCAGCGGAAGCGCGCGTGGCGCGGGGGATCGGCCAGGCTGAAACCATCGATACGCTCGCCGACGCGACAGGCGTCAACCGGGAGACGGTGCGCAGTCAGCTCAAGGCCGTGCTGTCGAAGACCGGCCTTTCGCGCCAGCAGGAGCTGGTCAGCCTGCTCGCCGGCAAGGCGTTCCATGGCGGCTAGGCAGCAGCACCGCCGGTTGCGGAGGCGGAGCCGCTACACCTTCGCGCTGCCGGAATAAGACTTCCGCAAGAATACGGTGCGAAGACAAAAGGCCGGCACAAGCCGGCCATTTTGCTGCTTTCTTTCATTGCTGCGTTGCGAGGACCTGCTTTGTTCATCTTCCCTTCAGGGTGAAAAGCGCTTTTGCTAATTTGGTTTAGACCGGCTGCTTCGAAGGCAGGGGGGCCGGAGGGCGACGGAAAAGACATGTTGGATCTTGCAATCGTAGGCGGCGGCCCGGGCGGGCTGATGAGCGCCTGGTATTTGAAGAAAAAGCTCGGCGATCTCTGCCGCGTCACGATCTACGAAGCGTCCGACCGCGTCGGGGGCAAGATCGTCTCGCGCAAATTCGATTCCGCGCCGGCGATGTACGAGGCCGGCGTCGCCGAAATCTACGATTATTCGATGACCGGCCCGGATCCGCTGCGGGAACTGATCCAGCATTTCGGCCTGCAGACGATACCGATGGACGCCGAGCAGGTGCACCTGGACGGCGAGCTGCTTAACGACGTGCCGGGCATGCGCCGCAAGTATGGCGAGAAGACCGCGGCTGCGATCGAGGCGTTCCGCAAGCGCTGTAGCGGCATGGTTTCGCCGATCGAATATTACGAGGGCGTCGGCGCCCACGATAACGAGCATCCGTGGGCCTACATCACCTGCGAGGAGCTGCTCGACCGTGAAGTCGCCGATCCCACCGCCAAGCGTTTCTTCAAGGTGATGGCGCGATCGGATCTCGCGACCGAGGCCCACAACACCAATGGCCTGAATGCGCTGAAGAACTTCGTGATGGATGTCGACGGCTATATCGGCCTGTATTCGATCCAGAACGGCAATGAGCAGCTGATCGAGTGCCTGCGCTCGGAAGTCGACGCTGACATCCAGCTCAACCATCGCGTGCTCAAGGTCGGCAAGACCGGCTCTGGCCGCTACGAACTCAACATGATGAACGGGAAGGGGCCGGAGACGCGGGATTTCGATCTGGTGCTGATGTGCCTGCCGCATTCCTGGCTTGCCACCATGCGCTGGGATGGCGAAGAGCTGCGCAGGTCGATGGTCAAGCACGTCGCCTATTTCGATCGTCCGGCGCATTATCTTCGGGTTTCGATCCTGTTTGACGAACCGTTCTGGGGCGAGAAGATCCCCGGCGCCTGGTTCATGTCGGAAGCGTTCGGCGGCTGCTGTGTCTACAACGAGGGCGCCCGCCACGACGTCGGCAAGCACGGCGTGCTCAACTGGCTGATCGCCGGCTCGGATGCGCTGGCGTTCGCCAATCTGAGCGATCAGGAACTGATCGACGCCGCGCTGAAATCGTTGCCGGCCTCGCTCGGCAACGCCCGCGATCATTTCGTGGAAGGCAAGATCCACCGCTGGCTGTCGTCGGTGAACGCGCTGCCGGGCGGCCTGCCGGTGCGCGACGTCATGACCAACCATCGCCCCGAACCGAAGCAGCATCCGGGAATTGTCGTGGTCGGCGACTATCTGTTCGATTCGACACTGAACGGCCTGCTCGACTCCTCCGACGCCGCCACCGATATCATTCTGACCGAGATGATGCGGTTGCGCCGCGCCCGCGCACAGCAGGAAGGGATATCGTCCGACAAGATCGACCGCAGCTATTTCGACAATTACCGTGGCGTCGGTCCCTACAGCGAAGTCTGGAGCCGGTTTACCGATCCGGCCTATCTGACGGACCTGATCAAGATCGTCTGGAACAGGGCCAAGGGCTACAAGCTGCTCGTTGCCGGCTCCGCCAGCGGCGAACTGGTCGGCGCGCTGCGCGAGCGCGGCATCGATGCCTGGGGTATCGAAAACAACCAGGCGATCCACGCCAAAACGCCGAAGGTGCTGAAAAAGTACAACAAGCTCGGCTCCATCCTCGACATGCCGTTCAAGGACGACGAATTCGATTTCGTGTTCGAGACCAGCCTGTGTCACGTCGCCGAAAAGCAGGTGCCGCGGGCGGTGCGCGAACTCAACCGCGTCGTGAAGACCGGGCTGCTGTTCGGATCGGTGACATCGGACATGGCCCCCGGGCTGATCGACCGTTACGACCTGTTGCGCGGCGTGAAGAAGCTCGGCACTTGGTGGGAATGGTCCGAATTGTTCTTCGGCAACGGCTTCGACCTCTCGATGCACCGCCGCGACTGCACCGATGCGCTGTGGGCGGCGACGCTGGCGGCCAACAAGGGGCCGGGGCAGTGGTACGCCGACGCCGACAGCCTGCGCTATTCGTTCTTTGACAAGGTCGAAGCGGACGATTGAGCTCCGAACGGTTGTATTAAGGCACGACCGGCTCTGGTGAATCCGCGCCGGTCGCGCCAAATGTTTGCCGAATTGATCCCGATCGCATAGAACCGTGGCGGTAGCATTCGCCGCTGCCGTGTTCGATTTGCGGTCAAGCCGGCCGTGCAGCATCGGTTGGTTTCATGGCGCCCAAGCCTCCTTCCTCGGATGATCAGAATCCCGCGCCGGCGGACGATCCTGAGCTGACGAAGAAACGCGTGCTGGAGGCTGTCGCGCCGCTTTCCGGCGCCAAAGGGGTCGGCGCGCCCCTCGACGATGACAAGGACGACGAAAAGGACGAGCTGGAGCTCGACGACGATGATGATGACGAGGACCTCGTCGTCTTCACCGCCAAGGAAGCCGCCGGCGCGATGGCGACGATCTACGGCTTCGTCAGGCCGTATCTGGGCAATTACAGAAGGTTGCTCGCCTTCGTGACCTTCGGCGTCCTCGTTGAGACGCTGTTCAACGTCATCATGCCGCTGAGCCTGAAATTCCTGATCGACGACGCGCTCGGCGAGGAGGACTTTCAGGCGCTCTACAAGATCCTCGGCGTGCTCGCGGTCGCCGGCATCATCACCTCGATCATCGCGGTCTGGTATGAGCGCTGGGATGCGCGGCTGGCGGCGAGTTCTCATCGCCGACGTGCGGTCGCGGCTGTTCGAGCACGTCCAGAACCTGCCGGCGTCGTATTTTGCCCGTACCAAGCGCGGCGAGATCCTTTCGCGCTTCTCGATCGACCTTGCGGCCTTCGAAGGCTCGGTCAAGACTTTTGCCAACAGCGCGGCGCTGCCATTCTTCGAACTGATCGCCGGCATCATTCTGATGCTGTTCTTGAACTGGCAGCTTGCGGCGGTGGCCTTGCTGGTGTTTCCGATCACGCTGATCGGGCCGCGGATCCTGACGCCGAAGGCGGTGCAGGCGAATTACGAGCAGAAGCTCAATGAATCGGCGCTGCTCGGAACCGTGCAGGAAAACGTGGCCGCGCAGGCGGTGGTCAAGGCGTTCAGCCTGCAGCGCCGCACGCTCGGCTGGTTCACCATGCGCAACCAGGAAGTGCGCATCAAGACCGCGTCCGCCGTCTTCCTCTCCACCATGGTCGAGCGCACCGTCACCATTTCGGTATTGCTGCTGCACCTCGTGGTGCTGGCGATCGGCGCCTATCTCGCCACCAAGGGTCAGATCACCATCGGCACCTTCGTCACCTTCGAGAGCGCGTTCTGGGAGGTGTCCTACAATATCGCCCACCTGATGCACTTCATTCCGGTGTCGATCCAGTCGGCGGCGGCGGTGCGGCACATCCAGGAATTGCTCGATGAGCCGACGCGCGGCGCCGATCGCCCGGGCGCGCCCGATATGCCGCGCATCACCAACGACATCACCTTCGACCGCGTCACCTTTGCCTATGAAGGCAGCGAGACGCCGGTGCTCGACAATTTCAGCCTCAAGCTCGGCGTCGGCAAGCGCATCGCGATCGTCGGTCCCAGCGGCTCGGGCAAGAGCACGCTGCTCAACCTGATCCTGCGTCTTTACACGCCGGACGAGGGGCGGGTAGCCATCGACGGCGTCGATATCCGCCGCGTGACCCGCGAATCCCTGCGCCGCGGCATGGCGGTCGTGTTCCAGGAGAACATGCTGTTCAACATGTCGATCCGTGAAAACATCCGGCTCGGCAAGGAAGGCGCCAGCGACGAGGAGGTCGAGGAGGCCGCGCGCAAGGCGGAGATTCACAGCTACATCATGAGCCTGCCGCAGAAATACGACACGCCGGTCGGCGAGCGCGGCGACACGCTGTCGGGCGGCCAGCGCCAGCGCATCGCGATCGCGCGCGCGATCATCCGCAATCCCTCGCTGCTGCTGCTCGATGAGGCGACCTCGGCGCTCGACCAGACCACGGAAGCCGCGATCAACCGCACGCTTCTCAACGTCGGGGAAGGGCGCACCATGATCTGGTCGACCCACCGCCTGACGTCGGTGGTCGAGATGGACGAGATCATCGTGATTTCAGGCGGCAAGGCGATCGAGCGCGGCTCGCATGCGCAACTGCTCGCGGCCAACGGCGTCTATCGCAAGCTCTGGGACGACCAGGGCCACACGCCGCACAACGCCGCCGCTCAGGCCGACGACGACAATGAAGACGATGACGATGACGACGAGTGAGCCCGGCGGCTTGAGCCTGCGCTGACGCGGTTGCGCATCCGCCGCAAGCAGCCTTCGCCGAACCACGCCAGGAAGCGCGCCCAGCGCTGTACGCGCCAGTACAGCCCGTTCTCGATCGTGAGCTTGCGGAAACTTATGGCTTTCGCCATCGACCAGGCATCGCAGGCCTGCTTGACCGGATCGTCGTAGAAGGAAGCGATCTTGTCCGCGTCCATGCCCTCGGTCGCAAGCCAGGCGGGGATATGGACGTTGCAGAGCTGGGCGACATCGGTGAACACCTTGTCGGTGCCGGTGCCGGTAACCGGGCAAGTGTGCGCAAAGGCATCGCCGACCAGGACGACGCCGCCTTGGCGATAGCCGGTTGAGACATAGAGATCGGCGGGCCTGATCTTGACGTCGCCGGCAACGCCGTATTCGCCGATGATGCGGCGCAGCCTGGGCAATACGGCATTCATGGTCTCGACCGGGTTCTTCCGCATCTCGCGCAGCCAGGGGTCGTCGACCTCGCGGTAGACGAAAAGGTTGGCCCGCATCCGGTTGCCGATCGGGAAGAGCGTCACATAGGCGACGCGCTCCTTTACCCGCTCCGAAAAGTAGGTCAGGGCGGGAAATTCGAAGGCCGGGCGGCCGACCGGCACGACGTCGAATCCGATCGAAATGGAATGGCTGACGCTGAGGATCTGGCGCTCGATGCCGAGATTGCGGCGCAGCCCGACACTCAGGCCATTGGCCAGCACCACCAGCCGCGCCGAGAGCGTTTCGCCGTCTGACAGCGTCAGCTTCTGCCGCTCCGCGCTGGTCGAGACATCGGTCACCTTGGCGTAGATGAGTTCGGCCGGGCTTGCGATTTCGGCGCGGATCGCGCCGATCAGCGCGTCATACATGATGCCGTATTGGCGGCTCGGCTTCTTGTCGAGCAGGTACCCGAATCGCGCGATCCAGTTTTCGCCGTCATGGGTGGCCGAGCGAAGCACCGAATCGGCGATTCCGGTCTGATAAAAACGACCGATCTGCTCGTCGCCGCTGATTTTTTCGACGCGGAAGTCGAATGGATAGACCTGATGCGGATCGATCAGGACCGTCGGAATTCCCGCGCGTCCGAGCATGGCGGCCGCGGTCGAGCCGGCAAGGCCGCCGCCGATGATCGCAATGTCGGTGTACTTCATATGGAATCTCAGCCGGGGTGCGACACTTTTGCACCCGGAATGGCAAATAAAGGCTTAGTCGGAAGGCTGCCTTAGCCCGGATTCCACGGGAATAATGTTTCTGGATATATTTACCCGGGTAAAAATGTGCGACTCAGGTGGCGCAGGGCAGGGCGGGACACCATCTTTTCCGCACGTCGCGAATTCACTTCCGCGCTTCGCGCATTCACGCGAAGCACTGAATCCGCAGACGTCATAGGCGTTTCCAGCGTTCTCGTTTCGCTTGACTTAGCTATCCACCGCTTATAGAAGACGGCCACTTAACGACAGGCGGTGAGCAACGCCAGCGTCGGAACGGAACACCCTTTCAAATCCTTACGGAAGTTTCCTTAAGGGACCTGGACGGGCACCAACCTCGACGAATGCCGCTCAAACGCTGTCGATCATATTGCTAGGCAATGCCAGGACGATTTTAGTTCTCTTGAGCACGTCCTCTTGAGAGTGAACTCGGATGCATGACCTCGGTAGCAGGCCGGACAGCGACCGCTGATCGGCCTGTGCTTGCGGTCCTCTGTGGCGTCGAAGCGCTTTCCGCTCAGCGATGGGTGGTTGGCGCGATTTCGTTTTGCGTGGATGTTTTTCGCGCAAAGCGGGCCGAACGGAACGGCTAGTTCCGAGAAGAATCTGCGAAAGCCATTCAAGGTTTCGCGCGAACTAAAGGGTGAAGGCTGACATGCCGACGATCAACCAGCTGATCGCAAAACCGCGTGCGGTGCAGAAGTCACGCAAGAAGGTGCCGGCGCTGCAGCAGTCGCCGCAGAAGCGCGGCGTTTGCACGCGCGTCTACACCACGACCCCGAAGAAGCCGAACTCGGCGCTTCGCAAGGTCGCCAAGGTGCGCCTGACCAACGGCTTCGAAGTGATCGGCTACATCCCGGGTGAAGGCCATAACCTTCAGGAGCACTCGGTGGTCATGATCCGCGGCGGCCGCGTCAAGGACTTGCCCGGCGTGCGCTACCACATCCTCCGCGGCGTCCTCGATACCCAGGGCGTCAAGAACCGTAAGCAGCGTCGTTCGAAGTACGGCGCGAAGCGTCCGAAGTAAGCGGGAACAGATCAGATGTCTCGTCGCCATTCTGCTGAAAAGCGTGAAGTGAACCCGGATCCGAAGTTCGGGAACATCATCATCACGAAGTTCATGAACTCGATCATGTACGACGGCAAGAAGTCCGCCGCCGAGAGCATCGTCTACGGCGCGCTCGCCATGATTGAAGCCAAGACCAAGCAGGGCCCGCTGCCGGTGTTCGAGCAGGCGCTGGAAAACGTCATGCCGACCATCGAAGTGCGGTCGCGCCGCGTCGGTGGCGCCACCTACCAGGTGCCGGTCGAAGTCCGCTCGGTTCGCCGTCAGGCGCTGGGCATTCGCTGGATCATCACGGCGGCGCGCGATCGCAATGAAAAGACGATGACGGAGCGGCTCTCGGCCGAGTTGCTCGACGCGTCGAACAACCGGGGGAACGCCGTTAAGAAGCGTGAAGACGTGCACCGGATGGCGGAAGCCAACCGTGCCTTCTCGCATTATCGCTGGTAACGGCGAAGAACGGATTTAAGGAACAGCCCATGCCCCGCGTTCATGCCATCGAGAACTACCGCAACTTCGGTATTATGGCGCATATCGATGCCGGTAAGACCACGACCACCGAGCGCATCCTTTATTACACCGGCAAGAGCCACAAGATCGGCGAAGTGCACGAAGGTGCCGCGACGATGGACTGGATGGAGCAGGAGCAGGAGCGTGGCATCACGATCACCTCCGCTGCGACCACCGCGTTCTGGAACGGCAAGCGCCTGAACATCATCGACACCCCCGGCCACGTCGACTTCACCATCGAAGTCGAGCGCAGCTTGCGCGTGCTCGACGGCGCCGTATGCGTGCTCGATTCCAACCAGGGCGTCGAGCCGCAGACCGAAACCGTCTGGCGCCAGGGCGACAAGTACCGCGTTCCGCGCATCGTCTTCGCCAACAAGATGGATAAGACCGGCGCCGACTTCTATAAATGCCTCGACGATATCGTCGATCGCCTCGGCGCCAAGCCGATTGCGATTCAGCTTCCGATCGGCTCCGAGAACAACTTCAAGGGTCTGGTCGATCTGGTCCGCATGAAGGGCGTGGTCTGGGAAGACGAGGCGCTCGGCGCCAACTTCAAGGACATCGATATTCCGGCCGACCTCGTCGACAAGGCGAAGGAATACCGCGAGAAGATGCTGGAGGCCGCCGTCGAACTCGATGACGACGCGCTCGCCGCCTATCTCGACGGCAAGGAGCCCGATGAGGCGACGCTGAAGCGGCTGATCCGTAAAGCCGTGCTGACTGGCGCCTTCTATCCGGTGCTGTGCGGCTCGGCCTTCAAGAACAAGGGCGTGCAGCCGCTGCTCGACGCCGTGGTCGACTATCTGCCGTCGCCGATCGACGTGCCCGCGATCAAGGGCATCGATGATGACGGCAACGAAGTCGTGCGCAAGGCCGACGACAAGGAGCCGCTGGCTCTGCTCGCGTTCAAGATCATGGACGACCCGTTCGTCGGCACCATCACCTTCTGCCGCATCTATTCGGGCGTGCTGATGAGCGGTACCGGCGTGGTCAACTCGACCCGCGAGAAGAAAGAACGTATCGGCCGCATGCTGCTGATGCATGCGAACAACCGCGAAGACATCAAGGAAGCCTATGCCGGCGATATCGTCGCGCTGGCCGGCCTGAAGGAAGCGCGCACCGGTGACACGCTGTGCGATCCCGACAAGCAGGTGATCCTCGAAAAGATGGAATTCCCGGAGCCGGTGATCGAAATCGCGATCGAGCCGAAGTCGAAGGCCGACCAGGAAAAGCTCGGCGTCGCGCTGGCGAAACTCGCCGCGGAAGATCCGTCGTTCCGCGTGTCGACCGACCAGGAGTCCGGCCAGACCATTCTCAAGGGCATGGGCGAACTCCATCTCGACATCAAGGTCGACATCCTCCGCCGCACCTACAAGGTCGACGCCAACATCGGTGCGCCGCAGGTGGCGTTCCGCGAGCGGGTCACCAAGCGCGCTGAAGTCAAGTACACGCACAAGAAGCAGACCGGTGGTACCGGTCAGTTCGCCGAAGTGTCGATCATCGTCGAGCCGAACGAGCCCGGCAAGGGTTACGAGTTCGAATCGAAGATCGTCGGCGGCGCGGTGCCGAAGGAATACATCCCCGGCGTCGAAAAGGGCCTCAACAGCGTGATGGGCTCGGGCGTGGTTGCCGGCTTCCCGGTGGTGGACGTCAAGGTCCAGCTGGTCGACGGCAAGTATCATGACGTCGACTCCTCGGCGCTGGCCTTCGAAATCGCATCGCGCGCGGCATTCCGCGAAGCGCTGCAGAAGGGCAAGTCCGTTCTGCTCGAGCCGATCATGAAGGTCGAAGTGGTGACCCCGGAAGACTATACCGGTTCCGTCATCGGCGACCTGAATTCGCGGCGCGGCCAGATCCAGGGCCAGGACATGCGCGGCAACGCCAACGTCATCAACGCGATGGTGCCGCTCATGAACATGTTCGGGTACGTGAATAACCTGCGCTCGATGAGCCAGGGACGCGCGACCTTTACGATGCAATTCGATCACTACGCTGAAGCGCCGGCGAACGTGTCGGCAGAAGTCCAGAAGAAGTTTGCCTGATTGTCGTTGGTTCAAAGCTAACGACTGAACGGAGAGTCAAATGGCCAAAGCAAAGTTTGAACGTAATAAACCGCACTGCAACATCGGAACCATCGGTCACGTCGACCATGGCAAGACATCGCTGACCGCAGCGATCACCAAGGTGCTGGCTGAGACCGGCGGTGCGACGTTCACGGCGTACGACCAGATCGACAAGGCGCCGGAAGAGAAGGCGCGCGGCATCACGATCTCGACCGCCCACGTCGAATACGAAACCCAGAACCGGCACTACGCCCACGTCGATTGTCCGGGCCACGCCGACTACGTGAAGAACATGATCACCGGCGCAGCCCAGATGGACGGCGCGATCCTGGTCGTGTCGGCCGCCGACGGCCCGATGCCGCAGACCCGCGAGCACATCCTGCTCGCCCGTCAGGTCGGTGTTCCCGCGCTCGTCGTGTTCCTGAACAAGTGCGACATGGTCGACGATCCGGAACTGCTCGAGCTCGTCGAGCTCGAAGTCCGCGAACTGCTTTCGAAGTACGAATTCCCGGGCGACACCATCCCGATCATCAAGGGCTCGGCGCTGGCCGCCCTTGAAGACAAGGACAAGGCGCTTGGTCACGACGCCATCCTCGAGCTGATGAAGAATGTCGATTCCTACATTCCGCAGCCGGAGCGTCCGATCGACCAGCCGTTCCTGATGCCGGTGGAAGACGTGTTCTCGATCTCGGGCCGCGGCACCGTGGTGACCGGTCGCGTCGAGCGCGGCATCGTCAAGGTCGGCGAGGAAATCGAGATCGTCGGTCTGCGCGACACCCAGAAGACCATCGTCACCGGCGTCGAAATGTTCCGCAAGCTGCTCGATCAGGGCCAGGCCGGCGACAACATCGGTGCGCTGCTCCGTGGTACCAAGCGCGAGGAAGTCGAGCGTGGCCAGGTGCTGTGCAAGCCGGGTTCGGTCAAGCCGCACACCAAGTTCAAGGCTGAGGCCTACATCCTGACCAAGGAAGAGGGCGGTCGTCACACCCCGTTCTTCACCAACTACCGGCCCCAGTTCTACTTCCGCACCACCGACGTGACCGGTGTCGTGCATCTGCCCGAAGGCACCGAAATGGTGATGCCGGGCGACAACATCGCGATGGAAGTGCACCTGATCGTGCCGATCGCGATGGAAGAAAAGCTGCGCTTCGCGATCCGTGAAGGTGGCCGCACCGTCGGTGCCGGCGTCGTCGCAAGCATCATCGAGTAAAGAGAAAACGAAAAGCGAATAGCGAATGATTTCATTCGCTATTCGCCGCTCACTACTCGCATCAAGCGACGAAGAAAGAGACAACGGCAATGAACGGCCAAAATATTCGCATCCGTCTCAAGGCGTTCGACCATCGTATCCTCGATACGTCGACCCGCGAGATCGTGAACACGGCGAAACGCACCGGTGCCCAGGTTCGCGGACCCATTCCGCTGCCGACCCGCATCGAGAAGTTCACCGTCAACCGTTCACCGCACGTCGACAAGAAGAGCCGCGAGCAATTCGAGATGCGCACCCACAAGCGCCTTCTCGACATCGTCGATCCGACCCCGCAGACCGTCGATGCTTTGATGAAGCTCGACCTGGCCGCCGGTGTCGACGTCGAGATCAAGCTCTAAGATTTTCAGGATCGTCCGAAGTTAGCGGACAGAAAGAACAGGAAGCACGCCGATGCGCTCCGGAGTGATCGCACAAAAGGTCGGGATGACGCGGGTCTTTACGGAGACCGGCGAACATATCCCTGTGACCGTGCTGAAGCTGGGCAATTGCCAGGTGCTGGGCCACCGCACGACCGAGAAGAACGGTTATGTCGCGCTGCAGCTCGGTTCGGGTACCCGCAAGACCGTCTATCTGCCGAAGGCAGAGCGCGGCCAGTTTGCGGTGTCCAAGGTCGAGCCCAAGCGGAAGGTCACCGAGTTCCGCGTGTCCGAGGACGCGCTGATCCCGGTTGGTGCCGAGATTCAGGCGGACCATTTCGTGGTCGGCCAGTTCGTCGACGTCACCGGCACCTCGGTCGGTAAGGGTTTTGCCGGCGGCATGAAGCGCTGGAATTTCGGCGGTCTGCGCGCCACCCACGGTGTGTCGGTTTCGCATCGTTCGATCGGTTCGACCGGCGGACGTCAGGATCCCGGCAAGACCTTCAAGAACAAGAAGATGCCCGGTCACATGGGTGTCGATCGCATCACCACGCTCAATCTGCGTGTGGTGCAGACCGACGTCGAGCGCGGCCTGATCCTCGTCGAAGGCGCCGTTCCCGGCTCCAAGGGCGGCTGGATCTCGGTGCGCGACGCCGTCAAGAAGCCGCTGCCGAAGGAAGCTCCGAAGCCCGGCAAGTTCAAGGTCGCCGGCGGCGAGCAGGCTCAGGCTCCGGCCGAGCAGGAGGGCGCGTGAGATGGAACTGAAAGTCACGACCCTTGAAGGCAAGGAAGCTGGATCGGTCCAGCTCTCGGACGCGATCTTCGGTCTCGAGCCGCGCGCCGACATCATCCAGCGTTGCGTGCAATGGCAGCTCAACAAGCGCCAGGCCGGAACGCACAAGACGCAGGGCCGCGCCGACGTCTGGCGCACCGGCAAGAAGATGTACAAGCAGAAGGGCACCGGCGGCGCCCGTCACGGCTCGGCCCGCGTGCCCCAGTTCCGCGGCGGTGGCCGTGCGTTCGGTCCGGTGGTTCGCTCGCACGCGACCGACCTGCCGAAGAAGGTGCGCGCGCTGGCGCTCAAGCATGCCCTCTCGGCGAAAGCCAAGGACGGCGGCCTGATCGTGATCGACAATGCGCAGGTCAAGGACGCCAAGACCAAGGCGCTGGTCGGTCATTTCTCAGGGTTGGGCCTGACCAATGCGCTGATCATCGACGGCGCCGAGCTGCACACCGGTTTCGCGACCGCTGCGCGCAACATTCCGAATATCGACGTGCTGCCGATCCAGGGCATCAACGTCTATGACATTCTGCGTCGTCAGAAGCTCGTGCTGACGAAGGCGGCAGTCGATGCGCTGGAGGCGCGCTTCAAATGAAGAATATCGATCCGCGCCATTACGACGTGATCGTCGCGCCCGTCGTCACCGAAAAGGCGACGGTGGCGTCCGAGCACAACAAGGTGGTGTTCAGGGTCGCCAGCAAGGCGACCAAGCCGCAAATCAAGGAAGCCGTCGAAAAGCTGTTCGACGTCAAGGTGAAGCGCGTGAACACGCTGGTCCGCAAGGGCAAGACCAAGGTGTTCCGCGGCAATTTCGGTTCGCAGTCGGACGTGAAGCGGGCTGTCGTGACCCTCGAAGAGGGCCACCGCATCGACGTCACTACCGGACTATAAGGCGACACAGCGATGGCATTGAAAACATACAATCCGACGACGCCGGGCCAGCGCCAGCTGGTGATGGTCGACCGTTCGGCGCTCTACAAGGGCAAGCCGGTGAAGGCTTTGACCGAGGGCAAGCTCGGCAATGGCGGCCGCAACAATACCGGCCGCATCACCGTGCGTTTCCGCGGCGGCGGCCACAAGAAGTCCTACCGCCTGGTGGACTTCAAGCGGAACAAGATCGACGTTCCCGCCGTCGTTGAGCGGCTGGAGTATGATCCGAACCGCACCGCGTTCATCGCGCTGATCAAGTATCAGGACGGCGAGCAGGCCTATATCCTGGCGCCGCAGCGTCTGGCTGTGGGCGACACCGTGGTTGCCGGCAACTATGTCGACGTCAAGCCCGGCAACGTGATGCCGCTCGGCAACATGCCGGTCGGCACCATCATCCACAACATCGAGATGAAGATCGGGAAGGGCGGCCAGATCGCGCGTTCGGCCGGCACCTACGCCCAGATCGTCGGTCGCGACCAGGACTACGTCATTCTGCGCCTGAACTCGGGCGAGCAGCGCCTGGTGCACGGCCGTTGCCGCGGCACCATCGGTGCGGTGTCGAATCCCGATCACATGAACATCTCGATCGGCAAGGCCGGCCGTACCCGCTGGCTCGGCTGGCGTCCGCATAACCGCGGCGTCGTCATGAACCCGATCGACCATCCGCACGGCGGCGGCGAAGGCCGCACCTCGGGCGGCCGCCACCCGGTCACCCCGTGGGGCAAGCCGACCAAGGGCAAGAAGACCCGTTCGAACAAGTCGACCAATCGATTCATCCTCCTAAGCCGCCACAAGCGGAAGAAGTAAGGAACGCCGGACATGGTACGTTCAGTCTGGAAAGGCCCGTTCGTCGAGGCGTCTCTGCTCAAGAAGGCAGATGCTGCGCGCGCGTCCGGCCGTCACGACGTCATCAAGATCTGGAGCCGCCGCTCGACCATCCTGCCGCAATTCGTCGGCCTGGTTTTCGGCGTCTACAACGGCCAGAAGCACGTGCCGGTATCGATCAACGAGGAAATGGTGGGTCACAAGTTCGGCGAGTTCTCGCCGACCCGTACCTTCCATGGCCATTCTGGCGACAAGAAAGCCAAGAAGGCTTGAGGAATAGACGATGAGCAAACCAAAGCGCGAACGTGTCCTCGCGGACAACGAGGCCAAGGCAGTTGCCCGGATGCTGCGCGTCAGCCCGCAGAAGCTCAATCTTGTCGCGCAGTTGATCCGCGGCCGGAAGGCGTCTGCTGCGCTCGCCGACCTGCAGTTCTCGCGCAAGCGGATCGCGGTCGACGTCAAGAAGTGCCTGGAATCGGCGATCGCGAACGCCGAGAACAACCACGACCTCGAGGTCGACGATCTCGTCGTCGCCGAGGCGCATGTTGGCAACGGCATCGTCATGAAGCGTTTTTCACCGCGCGGCCGCGGCCGTTCGGGGCGTGTATATAAACCGTTCTCGCACCTGACCATCGTGGTTCGTCAGGTCGAGGCCGAGGCAAGCGCTTAAAGCGGCGCAGGAGAAAACGATGGGTCAAAAGATCAATCCAATCGGACTGCGTCTCGGCATCAACCGCACGTGGGATTCCCGTTGGTTCGCCGGCAAGAACGAGTACGGCAAGCTGTTGCATGAAGACGTCAAGATCCGCGAGATCCTGCACAAGGAACTCAAGCAGGCGGCCGTCGCCCGCATCGTGATCGAGCGTCCGCACAAGAAGTGCCGCGTGACGATCCATTCGGCGCGTCCGGGTGTGGTGATCGGCAAGAAGGGCGCCGACATCGACAAGCTGCGCAAGCGGGTTGCCGACATCACGGCTTCCGACGTCGTCATCAACATCGTCGAAATCCGCAAGCCGGAGCTCGATGCCACCCTGGTCGCGGAATTGATCGCCCAGCAGCTCGAGCGCCGCGTCGCTTTCCGCCGCGCCATGAAGCGGGCGGTGCAGTCGGCGATGCGTCTTGGCGCTGAAGGCATTCGTATCAACTGCTCGGGCCGTCTCGGCGGTGCCGAAATCGCGCGCATGGAATGGTATCGCGAGGGCCGCGTGCCGTTGCACACGCTGCGCGCCGACGTTGATTACGGCGTGGCGACCGCGTTCACCACGTTCGGCACCTGCGGCGTCAAGGTCTGGATCTTCAAGGGTGAGATCCTCGAGCACGATCCGATGGCCCAGGACAAGAAGATGGCCGAAGGCGACACCGCACGTCCGCGCCGCGACGCAGCGTGAGACATCAGAAGAAGGTTTGAGGGCTTAAAGCCATGATGCAACCAAAGAAAACGAAGTTCCGGAAGGCGCATAAGGGCCGTATCCACGGCGTTGCGACTTCGGGTGCGACGTTGTCGTTCGGTCAATTCGGCCTGAAGGCGATGGCGCCCGAGCGCATCACCGCCCGCCAGATCGAAGCCGCGCGCCGCGCGCTGACCCGTCACATGAAGCGCGCCGGCCGTGTCTGGATCCGCGTGTTCCCGGACCTGCCGGTGTCGAAGAAGCCCGCCGAAGTCCGCATGGGCTCCGGCAAGGGTACGCCGGAATTGTGGGTGGCGCGGGTCAAGCCGGGCCGCGTGATTTTCGAGATCGACGGCGTCACGGTGCAGACCGCGAAGGAAGCGCTCTCGCTCGCCGCCGCCAAGCTGCCGATCAAGACGCGCTTCGTCGCGCGCATTGCGGAGTAACGTCATGGCCCCGATGAAAGTTGAAGACATCCGCGCGATGAGCGACGACCAGAGGGAGGACGCCGTCCTCAATCTGAAGAAGGAACGTTTCAACCTGCGTTTCCAGCGCGCTACCGGGCAGCTGGAGAACACCTCGCGGCTGCGCGAAGCCCGCCGCGACATCGCCCGCATCAAGACCATCGCCGCGCAAACGCGCGCGAAGAAGAAGTAAGAGGCCTTATTATGCCGAAACGTACCCTTCAGGGCGTGGTCGTGAGCGACAAGCAAGCCAAGACGGTGGTGGTGCGCGTCGATCGCCGCTTCACCCATCCGATCTACAAGAAGACGATCCGCCGCTCCAAGAACTACCACGCGCACGACGAGAACAGCGAGTTCAAGCCGGGCGACATGGTGTGGATCGAGGAGAGCAAGCCGATCTCCAAGCTGAAGCGCTGGACGGTGGTCCGGGGCGAACAGAAGAAAACCGCCTGAGGTTCGTTCGGCCAGGCCGGACGGGTAATCAGGAAAAATTTTAGGCGCTAATTCGAGCGCATCAGAAAGAGGACGAGGTGCATCAATGATTCAGATGCAGACCAACCTCGACGTGGCCGACAATTCAGGCGCACGCCGTGTCATGTGTATCAAGGTGCTGGGGGGCTCCAAGCGCCGCTATGCCACCGTGGGCGACGTTATCGTCGTGTCGATCAAGGAAGCGATTCCGCGCGGCAAGGTGAAGAAGGGCGATGTGATGAAGGCCGTCGTGGTGCGGGTCCGCAAGGACATCCGCCGCGCCGACGGCTCGGTCATCCGCTTCGACCGCAACGCCGCCGTCTTGATCAACAACCAGTCGGAGCCGGTCGGCACCCGTATCTTCGGGCCGGTGCCGCGCGAGCTGCGCGCCAAGAACCACATGAAGATCATTTCGCTTGCGCCGGAGGTGCTGTGATGGCTGCCAAGATCCGGAAAGGTGACAAGGTCATCGTGCTGAACGGCCGCGACAAGGGCCGCACCGGCGAAGTATTCGAGGTCCGCCCTGCCGAGAACAAGGCGCTGGTGCGCGGCATCAACATGGTGAAGCGTCACCAGAAGCAGACCCAGAACCAGGAAGGCGGCATCATCTCCAAGGAGTCGCCGATCCATTTGTCCAACGTCGCCTATGTCGGCAAGGACGGCAAGCCGACCCGCGTGGGCTTCAAGATTCAGGCTGATGGCAAGAAGGTACGCATTGCCAAGAGCTCGGGAGCAGAGATCGATGGCTGATACCGCTTACACACCGCGCCTGCGCGCGGAGTATGACAAGAGCATTCGTGGCCAGCTGACTGAAAAGTTCGGCTACGCCAACGTCATGCAGGTGCCGCGGCTGGACAAGGTCGTGCTCAACATGGGCGTCGGCGATGCCGTCAACGACCGCAAGAAGGCCGAGACCGCGGCTGGCGAACTGACGCAGATCGCGGGCCAGAAGGCGATCGTGACCTATTCGCGGATCGCGATCGCGACCTTCAAGCTGCGCGAGAACCAGCCGATCGGCTGCAAGGTCACGCTGCGCAAGGCCAAGATGTACGAATTCATCGACCGCCTGGTGAACGTGGCGCTGCCCCGCGTGCGCGACTTCCGTGGCCTCAACCCGAAGAGCTTCGATGGTCGCGGCAATTACTCGCTCGGCCTCAAGGAGCATATCATTTTCCCCGAAATCGATTTCGACAAGGTTTCGGAAGCCCGCGGCATGGACATCACGGTCTGCACCACGGCCAAGACCGACGACGAGGCGCGTGCCTTGTTGACCGCATTCAATTTCCCGTTCCGGCAGTGAGAAGCCGCTAAAGCCTCTCAAACGCGGAAACCCAGGAGCCAAAGCATGGCAAAGAAGAGTTCGATCGAGAAGAACAATCGGCGCAAGCGGATGACCAAGAACGCCGCCCCGCAGCGTGCGAAGCTGAAGGCGATCATCGCCGACAAGACCCGGCCGATGGAAGAGCGGTTCGCGGCGACGCTGAAGCTCGCCCAGATGCCGCGCAATTCGTCGGCGACGCGGATCCGCAACCGCTGCGAGCTGACCGGTCGTCCGCGCTCGACCTACCGCAAGAACAAGCTCTCCCGCATCGCGCTGCGTGAACTCGGCTCCAAGGGCCTGGTTCCCGGGCTCGTGAAGTCGAGCTGGTAAGGAGGGTCGGACATGTCAACGCACGATCCGATTTCCGATCTCATCACCCGCATCCGCAACGCGCAGATGCGTTCGAAGTCCAAGGTCTCGACCCCGGGCTCGAAGATGCGCGCCAGCGTGCTCGAGGTGCTGAAGTCCGAGGGCTACATCCGCGGCTACGCCAGCGTCGAACATGCTTCGGGCCGCAGCGAGCTCGAGATCGAGCTGAAATATTTCGACGGCGAGCCCGTCATTCGCGAGATCGAGCGGGTCTCGAAGCCGGGCCGCCGGGTTTACGCCTCGGTGAAGAACCTGCCGCGGGTGAATAACGGTCTCGGCATTTCAGTATTGTCGACGCCGAAGGGAATCATGGCTGACCACGCCGCGCGTGACGCGAATGTGGGCGGCGAAATTCTCTTCACGGTGTTCTGAGGAAGGATTTGAAGCCATGTCACGTGTTGGCAAACGGCCCGTTCCGATCCCGTCCGGTGTGACGGCGAGCGTCGAGGGGCAGACCGTCAAGATGAAGGGGCCGAAGGGCCAGCTTCAGTTCGTCGTGCATGACGACGTCGAGGTGAAGTCGGACAGCGGGGCGATCAAGGTCGCGCCGAAGTTCAAGACCAACCGCGCGCAGGCCATGTACGGTACCGCGCGCGCGCAGGTCGCGAACCTGGTCGAGGGCGTCACCAAGGGTTTCGAGAAGAAGCTCGAGATCACCGGCGTCGGTTACCGTGCTGCGCTGCAGGGCAAGAACCTGCAGCTCGCGCTCGGCTACAGCCACGACGTGGTCTATGCGATCCCGGAAGGCATCACCATCGTGGTGCCGAAGCCGACCGAGATCACGATCACGGGCACCGATTCCCAGCGCGTCGGCCAGGTCGCCGCGGAAATCCGCGCCTACCGCCCGCCGGAGCCCTACAAGGGCAAGGGCGTGAAGTACGCCAACGAATTCATCTTCCGCAAGGAAGGCAAGAAGAAGTAACGGAGCCGGTCATGTCACTCAAGGTCACGAATGCCCGGCGCAAGCAGCGCGTGCGCAACTCGCTGCGCCGGTCAGCCAATGGACGTCCGCGTCTGTCGGTGTTCCGTTCGTCGAAGCACATCTACGCCCAGGTCATCGACGACCTGAAGGGCGAAACGCTGGCTTCCGCCTCGTCGCTGGAGAAGACCATGCGCGATGGCGGCAATACGGGCGCCAACATCGATGCGGCCAAGGCCGTCGGCAAGCTGCTGGCGGAACGCGCCGTGCAGAAGGGCGTCAAGGAAGTGGTGTTCGATCGCGGTCAGTATCTCTATCACGGGCGCGTCAAGGCGCTCGCGGATGCGGCCCGCGAAAGCGGACTGAGCTTCTAACGAACCGGTTTTGGAAATTTACGAGGACAGGGGCTTTCTTCCCCTAAAGATTGGAAAACACCATGGCAGGTGAACGCGAACGCGGCGGACGCGAACGGAGCAGGGATCGCGAGGAGCGCGACAGCGAGTTCGTCGACAAGCTCGTCCACATCAATCGCGTGGCGAAGGTCGTCAAGGGCGGCAAGCGCTTCGGCTTTGCGGCGCTGGTCGTGATCGGCGACCAGAAGGGCCGGGTCGGTTTCGGCCACGGCAAGGCGCGCGAAGTTCCCGAAGCGATCCGCAAGGCGACCGAGTCGGCCAAGCGCAATTTGACGCGCGTTGCCCTGCGCGAAGGCCGCACGCTGCATCACGACATCGCCGGCCGCCACGGCGCCGGCCGCGTCTACCTGCGCGCCGCTCCGGCCGGTACCGGCATCATCGCCGGCGGCCCGATGCGCGCGGTGTTCGAAACGCTCGGCATCCAGGACGTGGTGGCGAAGTCGATCGGCTCGTCGAATCCCTACAACATGGTTCGCGCCACCTTCGACGCACTGAAGCATCAGGATTCGCCACGTTCGGTGGCCGCCCGCCGCAACATCAAGGTGTCCACGCTGCAGTCGCGCCGCGTCGGCGGCGATGCCGAAGTGGTGGCTGAATAACCGGCGCGATTTTTTAGCGCTCTTTGGAGTTAAGACGATGGCCAAGGCCGCAAAGACGATCAAGGTCGAGCAGACCGGCAGCGCGATCCGCCGCCACCACTCGCAGCGTGCGACGCTGATCGGCCTCAAGCTCAACAAGATCGGTCGTGTCACCGAGCTGCAGGACACGCCTGCAATTCGCGGCATGATCGCCAAGGTTCAACATCTCGTCCGCGTCGTCGGCGAGAAGTAAGTTCGGAGCTTGATCCCGAAAAGTGGCTACCGGTTTTCGGTCAAGATCATGCTCCAAGAATAAAGGAAGCTAACGATGAAGCTCAGCGATATCGCCGACAACGCCGGCTCGCGCAAGAAGCGCATGCGCGTCGGCCGTGGCATCGGTTCCGGCAAGGGCAAGACTTCGGGCCGCGGCGGCAAGGGCCAGACCGCGCGTTCGGGCGTGCGCATCAAGGGCTTCGAGGGCGGCCAGATGCCGCTGCATCGCCGGCTGCCGAAGCGCGGCTTCAACAACATCTTCCGGCTCGACTTCGCCGAGATCAATCTCGACCGCCTGCAGGAGGCGATCGACGCCAAGCTGGTCGACGTCAAGGAACCCGTGACCGTCGAATCGCTGGTGAAGGCCGGCGTGATCCGTCGCGCCAAGGACGGCCTGCGGCTGCTCGGCCGCGGCGAACTCAAGGCCAAGCTCGCGATCGAGGTGCACGGCGCCTCCAAGTCCGCGGTCGCGGCGGTCGAGAAGGCCGGCGGCACGGTGAAGATCCTGGCCCCGGCCAAGAAGGAAGAAGGCGAGGCGGCGTAACATCTGCGTCATCGCCTGCCCCTGGGCGGGCGATCCGGATGTGAGAGCAATGGACTTTATCGAAGCCGAGCACCAAATAATGTCCGGCGTCTGCCGATAGCTCCGACCGGGGGTATCGGCCTGGGGGGCGGCGGGAGAAAGCCTGATCATGGTCTCAGCAGCAGAACAACTTGCGGCAAACCTCAATTTCGGCGCCTTGGCGAAAGCCGACGAACTGAAGAAGCGCATCTGGTTCACGCTGGGGGCGCTGCTTGTTTATCGGCTCGGCACCTACATTCCGCTGCCCGGCATCGACCCCGCGATCTGGGAGCAGGTGTTCAAGTCGCAGGCCGGCGGCATTCTCGGCATGTTCAACATGTTCGCCGGCGGCGGCATCCACCGCATGGCGATCTTCGCGCTGAACATCATGCCGTATATCTCGGCATCGATCATCATCCAGCTCCTGACCACGGTTTCTCCGCAGCTCGAGGCGCTGAAGAAGGAAGGCGAGGCCGGCCGCAAGACGCTGAACCAGTACACCCGCTACCTGACGGTGATCCTGGCCGCGTTCCAGTCCTACGGCATCGCCGTCGGCCTGCAGGGCGCCGGCAACGTCGTCAGCGACCCCGGCATATTCTTCCTGCTTTCGACGACGATCACGCTGACCGGCGGCACCATGTTCCTGATGTGGCTTGGCGAGCAGATCACCTCGCGCGGCATCGGCAACGGCATTTCGCTGATCATTTTGGCCGGCATCGTCGCCGAGCTGCCGTCGGCGCTCGCCAACATGCTGGAACTGGGACGCCAGGGCGCGCTGTCGACCGGGCTGATCCTGGTCGTGATCGTGATGGCGGTCGCCGTGATCGCCTTCATCGTGTTCATGGAGCGCGCGCAGCGCAGGCTTCTGATCCAGTATCCGAAGCGCCAGGTCGGCAACAAGATGTTCGAGGGCCAGTCCTCGCATCTGCCGCTGAAGCTCAACACCTCGGGCGTGATCCCGCCGATCTTTGCCTCGTCGCTGCTGCTGCTGCCGGCCACCGTCGCGAACTTCAACGCCGGCAAGGGTCCGGAATGGTTCCAGTGGCTCAACACCCAGCTCAGCCATGGCCGGCCGCTGTTCCTGTTCCTTTATCTCGCGCTGATCGTGTTCTTCGCCTTCTTCTACACCGCGATCGTGTTCAACCCGACCGAGACCGCCGACAATCTGAAGAAGCATGGCGGCTTCATCCCCGGCATCCGCCCGGGCGAGCGCACCGCCGAATATATCGATTACGTGCTGTCGCGGATTACCGTGCTGGGCGCGATCTATCTGGCGATCGTCTGTCTGATTCCCGAGATCCTGATTTCCTACGCCTCGGTGCCGTTCTATTTCGGCGGCACCTCGCTTCTGATCGTCGTCAGCGTGACCATGGATACGGTGGCGCAGGTGCAGGGCTATCTGCTGGCCCATCAGTACGAAGGGCTGATCAGGAAATCCAAGCTGAGGGGCCGCCGCCGCTGATCTTGCGGAAACGCTGCGGTCTGAATTTCAATAAGAGGGTGTGCGGCATTTCGCTCACCAAGCCGGGGGGCGAATAGTCATGAGATTGATCCTTTTGGGTCCGCCGGGCGCGGGCAAGGGGACCCAGGCGCAGCGGCTGGTCCAGAAGCACGGCATCGTCCAGCTCTCGACCGGCGAGATGCTGCGGGCGGCGGTTGCAGCGCAGACGCCGGTCGGCCTGCAGGCCAAGGACATCATGGCCAGCGGCGCGCTGGTGCCGGATGAGATCGTGATCGGCATCATCTCCGACCGTCTCGACCAGCCTGACATGAAGAACGGCTTCATCCTCGACGGGTTTCCCCGCACGGTGCCGCAGGCGGCAGCCCTCGACGAACTGCTGAAGAAGAAGCACATCAAGCTCGATGCCGTGGTCGAACTGCGCGTCAACGAGAGCGCGCTGTTGGACCGCGTGGAGACGCGGGTCGCCGAGATGCGGGCCCGTGGCGAGGAGGTGCGAATCGATGACACCCCGGAGGTGCTGTCGAAGCGGCTGGCCAACTATCGTTCGCTCACCGAGCCGCTGATTCACTATTATTCCGAGCGCCGGAAGCTCCTGACGGTCGACGGGATGATGACCATCGAGCACGTCACCCGCGAGATCAACCGGATCCTGGCCGCGATCGGGGCAGTGGAACCCAAAGCTGCCAAGTCGACGGCCCCGGTCAGGAAGGCCGCAGCGGCCAGCCGGAAGACCGCCGGGCCAGCGGGCAAAAAGGTCGCCAAAACCGCCCGGAAGGCCACCAAACCGGCCCCAAAGGGCAGGAAAGCGGTCTCGAAGGGCGGAGGCAAGGCGAGCAAGAAGGCCGCTTCGGCGGCCAAGGCTCGGGGAACCGCCAGGGCCAAAAAGGCGGTAAAAAAGACCGCAGGGAGGGCCACCGCCAAGGCCTCGAAAAAGGTCACGAAAAAGCGAGCTAAGCGATAGAGGCGGTTGACGAAACCGAGTTGAATCCTTTAATAAGCCCCGCATCCAAGTCGGATAGTTTTTGACGATGCCGGGCCCCGAAGCAGATGAGGGGAAGGGCGTCGTGTTCGCGTTTGCGGAAACCTGCCCGAGATAGCAAGAACTTTAAAGCCGGCCCATGAGGGATCGGCGACAGGAGAGAAGTCCGTGGCCCGTATTGCCGGCGTGAATATCCCGACCAACAAGCGCGTGCTGATCGCGCTCCAGTACATTCATGGCATCGGCCAGAAGAACGCGGCCGAGATCATCGAGAAGGTCAAGATCCCCCTGGATCGTCGCGTCAGCCAGCTGAGCGACCAGGAAGTCCTGCAGATCCGCGAAGTGATCGACCGCGACTATCTCGTCGAAGGCGACCTTCGTCGTGAGACCGGCATCAACATCAAGCGGCTGATGGACCTCGGCTGCTATCGCGGCCTGCGTCATCGTCGCGGCCTGCCGGTGCGCGGCCAGCGCACCCACACCAACGCGCGCACGCGCAAGGGCCCGGCCAAGTCGATCGCCGGCAAGAAGAAGTAATTTTGCGAACAGCTGACGGGGAGCCGCGAATAGAATTCATTCGCCGCTCACTGTTCGTTTCTTAGGTGTAGCCGCTGGCAATACGGCGGCGTTTGAGATCACAGGAAGGTTTTAGGTAATGGGCAAGGAAGCCACCCGCGTACGCCGTCGCGAACGCAAGAACATCGCCTCGGGCATCGCGCACGTCAATTCGTCGTTCAACAACACGACCATCACCATCACCGACGCGCAGGGCAACACCATTGCCTGGTCGTCGGCCGGCACGATGGGCTTCAAGGGCTCGCGCAAGTCGACCCCCTATGCCGCGCAGGTCGCGGCCGAAGACGTTTCCAAGAAGGCGCAGGAACACGGCATGCGCACGCTGGAAGTGGAAGTGGCCGGTCCGGGTTCGGGCCGTGAATCGGCGCTTCGTGCGCTGCAGGCGGCGGGCTTCACCGTGACGTCGATTCGCGACGTGACGACGATCCCGCACAATGGTTGCCGTCCGCGCAAGCGCCGGCGCGTCTGACGTCTGGTCGCGGGCGCTCGATTCGCGCGTCTCGCGATTGTTTTGGAATTTTGACGGCCGCGGACTGATCCGCGGATCTCCAACGCCAGTGATCTGAAGGCAGATCGACTGGCCGGTCTATTGACCCGAAGGGGTGACAAAGTGACGATCCAGAAAAATTGGCAAGAACTCATTCGACCGAACAAGCTGCAGGTAACGCCGGGCTCCGACGCGACCCGGTTTGCCACCGTTGTCGCCGAGCCGCTCGAGCGCGGCTTCGGTCAGACGCTCGGTAACGCGCTGCGTCGCATCCTGCTGTCGTCGCTGCAAGGCGCGGCCGTGCAGTCGGTGCACATCGACGGCGTGCTGCACGAGTTCTCCTCGATCGCGGGCGTTCGCGAGGACGTCACCGACATCGTGCTCAACATCAAGGACATCTCGATCAAGATGCAGGGCGAAGGCCCCAAGCGCATGGTCGTGAAGAAGTCCGGCCCGGGCGTCGTCACCGCCGGCGACATCCAGACCGTCGGCGACGTCGTGGTGCTCAATCCCGACCTGCAGATCTGCACGCTGGACGAGGGCGCGGAAATCCGCATGGAGTTCACGGTCGCGGCCGGCAAGGGCTATGTCGCCGCCGAGCGCAACCGGCCCGAGGACGCGCCGATCGGCCTGATCCCGGTCGACAGCCTGTTCTCGCCGGTGCGCAAGGTCTCCTACAAGGTCGAGAACACCCGCGAGGGCCAGATCCTCGACTACGACAAGCTGACCATGACGATCGAGACCAACGGCGCGATCTCGCCGGAAGACGCGGTGGCCTATGCCGCCCGCATCCTGCAGGATCAGCTCAACGTGTTCGTGAACTTCGAAGAGCCGCGCAAGGAAGTGGCGCAGGAGATCATCCCCGATCTCGCCTTCAACCCGGCGTTCCTCAAGAAGGTCGACGAGCTCGAACTGTCGGTGCGTTCGGCAAACTGCCTGAAGAACGACAACATCGTCTACATCGGCGACCTCGTGCAGAAGTCGGAAGCGGAAATGCTCCGCACCCCGAACTTCGGCCGCAAGTCGCTGAACGAGATCAAGGAAGTGCTGGCCCAGATGGGTCTGCATCTCGGCATGGAAGTGCCGGGCTGGCCGCCGGAGAACATCGACGAGCTCGCCAAGCGCTTCGAAGATCATTACTGATCGAAAATCATCGTGATGGCCGGGATTCCCGGCCATCAGATTACCGGGCGAACGCAGGAAGCCCACCTGAGCAACATGTCCGACGAACCGTCGCGACGAAGACAAATCAAGGAATAGACCAATGCGTCACGGCAAGGTTCATCGTAAGCTCAACCGCACCGCCGAGCATCGCAAGGCGATGTTTGCAAATATGTGCGCCGCGCTGATCAAGCACGAGCAGATCGTCACCACGCTCCCGAAGGCGAAGGAATTGCGCCCGATCGTCGAGAAGCTGGTCACCCTCGGCAAGAAGGGCGGCCTGGCCATGCGCCGCCAGGCGATCTCCGAGATGCGCGACAAGGATCAGGTCAGGAAGCTGTTCGACACGCTGGCGCCCCGCTACAAGGACCGCCAGGGCGGCTACACCCGCATCATCAAGGCCGGCTTCCGCTACGGCGACAACGCCCCGATGGCCGTGATCGAGTTCGTCGACCGCGACGTCGATGCCAAGGGCCAGGATTCCGGCCCGGTGCAGGAAAAGTCCGCCGAAGCGGCGTAAGCTCCGTCTACATTCGTTTCGAAAGCGGCGCCCCGGGGCGCCGTTTTTATTTGCGCATCTGCCGCGCGCGGGCTGCATTTGTGGTCGTACCCGCCGCTCCCGATATCGCTGTCATCAACGATGGAGATGACGGATGAAAATCGATCTTTCGGGCAAGACGGCGCTGGTGACGGGCTCGACCTCCGGCATTGGCCACGCAATTGCCAAGGGCCTTCTTGCTGCAGGCGCGGACGTGGTGATCAATGGCCGGGCGCAAGCCAAGGTCGATGCCGTGGCCGCCGCGCTCGGCAAGACCGCTGGTAAGGCCGGCGGCAAGGTGCGGGGTGTTGCCGCGGATGTCTCGACGGCGGCGGGATGCGAGGCTGTGCTTGCAGCGCTGCCCGATGTCGACATTCTCATCAATAACGCCGGCATCTTCGAACCCAAGAACTTCTTCGATATTCCGGATGAGGACTGGAGCCGCTTTTTCGATGTCAACGTGATGTCCGGCATCCGTTTGTCGCGCGCCTACATGCCGGGCATGCTGAAGCGCAACTGGGGCCGTATCGTTTTCATCGCCTCGGAGTTGGCGCTGATGATTCCCAGGGAGATGATCCATTACGGCATGACCAAGACGGCGCAACTCGCCGTTTCGCGCGGCCTTGCCGAATTGACCCGGGGTACCGCCGTTACCGTCAATTCAGTGCTGCCGGGGCCGACCATGTCCGAAGGTGTCGAGACTTTCGTCGCCGATCTCGCCAGGCAGAACGGCCAGTCCGAGCAGGATGCGGCCGCGCAGTTCATCAAGCAGCATCGCCCCGGATCGCTGATCCAGCGCTTTGCCAGCGTCGAGGAGATCGCCAATATGGTGATCTACGTCAGTTCGAAGGAGGCTTCCGCCACCAACGGCGCCGCGTTGCGGGCAGAAGGCGGACTGATCCAGACCATCGCGTGAGGTGAGTGATGCCAGCCTATGTCATTTCCGAAGTCGAGGTGCGAGATGCAGGGGGCTTCGAAGCCTATCGCACCATCGCCGCGAAGGCGATCACGCAATATGGCGGCCGCTATCTGGTGCGCGGCGGCGCGGCAAGTGCGATCGAAGGCGGTCCGCCGCCGAATACGATCATCGTCGTCGAATTTCCGACCATGGAACGTCTGCGCGAATGGTACGCCTCGCCGGAATACGCCGAGGCGCTGAAGGCGCGGCGGACCGCACTGGATCGGCGACTGATCTTCGTGGAAGGCGTCGCGCCGGTCTGAGCTTGCATCGGAATGCCGTGCCGTAAGCATCGCGGCAGGCGATATCTTTGCATATTTAGCGCGCTGCGGTGCTGCATGCAAATACATCGACGGACGCGCTGTCCATCAGAAAAGGGCCGCCATGTTGGCGGCCCTTTCGATTCGGTGTTTCACCAACGACGCCAGTAGTGACGATGGTGAAACCGCGGGCCATAGAACCGCGGACCGCCATAGTAGGCGTAGGCCGGGCGGATCACGCGGCGATAGCGGACCACGGGGTAAGGATCGCCGTAATAGCCGCCATAGCCGCCATAGTAGGCCGGCGCGTATCCGCCGCCGTAGTACCCGCCATAATAGGCCGGCGCATAGCCGCCATAGTATCCGTAGCCCGGTCCATAATATCCGTAACCCGGACCGTAGGCGTAGGCGTTCGAAGCCAGTCCGCCAATCACGGCGCCGGCGATCAGTCCGCCTGCCACGGCCGGGAAAAATCCGCCTCCGCGCCAGCGGGCCTCCGCTGGCGAAGGTGCCGTTACCGCCGTCAAGCCCAGGACCGCCGCCGCGGCCAAAGCCAAAGGTGCCTTCCTCATTGAACCACTCCTTTTCGTAAACCAGACGCTCGATCAACACGTTTGGGTGAAGTTCGTTGCTTGAGCCTCGGGGTTGCAGGGGCTTCGCCTGCAGATTTAACTTTCATGAATGGATGTTCAGGATGGTGCTGACGCACATCACCATCCTGTCCGGAGAATCATCAATTTTTCCCGGTTTGGAACTCAAGGCTCCGTGAGGCTGTATTGCTTCCAGGCGCGGGAACAGGCGGTAGCGGCGCTACCAGCCCTCCAGCACGATCTTGCCCCGCGACTTGCCTGACTCCAGCAATGCGTGCGCCCGTTTCAGATTGGCCGCGTTGATGGTGCCAAAAGTCTGGTCGAGCGTGGTGCGCAGGACGCCCTTGTCGAGGAGGTCGCCAACGTCATTCAGCAGATGATGCTGCGCGATCATGTCAGCCGTCTGGAACGACGAGCGCGTGAACATCGACTCCCAGTGGATCGAGACCGCCTTGCCCTTGAAGGCGCTGGCGGTGAATTCCGGGGGATCGTCGATCAGGCCGAACCTGCCTTGCGGCGCGATGAACTCCGCGATCGCCTTGTAGTGCTGATCGGTGAAGGTGAGGCTCGCGACCAGCGCCACCGGCGGCCCTTTCAGCTTCTCGATCTGCTCCTTCATCGGTTTGGAATGATCGATTACCGCGTGTGCGCCGAGGTCGAGGCACCATTTCTGCGACTCGGGGCGCGTGGCGGTGGCGACGACCGTCAGCCCGGTGAGGCGGCGCGCGAGCTGGATCAGGATCGAACCGACGCCACCGGCGCCGCCGGTGATCAGGAGCGTGCGCGGATCGAGGCTTTTGCCCGGCACGGCGCCGAGCCGGTCGAACAGCAATTCCCATGCGGTGATCGAGGTCAGCGGCAACGCCGCGGCCTGCACGAACGACAGCGATTTCGGCTTCTTGCCGACGATCCGCTCGTCGACCAGATGAAATTCCGCGTTGGTGCCCTGGCGCAGGATCGAGCCGGCGTAGAACACTTCGTCGCCCGGCTTGAACAGCGTCACGTCGGGGCCGACCGCATCGACGATGCCGGCGGCGTCATAGCCCAGGATCTTGGTCTCGCCTTCGGGCGGGGCGGCGCGTTTGCGGACCTTGTAGTCGACCGGGTTGGCCGAGATCGCCTTCACGGCGACCCTGATGTCGCGGCCCTTCGGTTCCGGCTTGGCGGTCTCGAAATCGATCAGCGAATCCGCGTCCTCGATGGGGAGCGATTTTCGGTATCCGACGGCCTTCATGTCAGTGCCTCCTGTTTGCTTGATTGAGCGGTGCCTAACTGTCGCGCTGGCATCAAATTGGCAAGTACTGTAAATTCGGGGAACTAGTCCCTGTTTGGATACTATTGGGAAGAGCCCCATGAAACGGCGGAATTTTGCCCATCGGCCCGGCTGCGCAGTCGAGGCGACGCTCGACCTGATCGACGGCAAGTGGAAGGGCGTGATCCTGTTCCACCTGCAAGCCGGCACCCAGCGGTTTGGGGAGTTGCGGCGGCGAATGCCCGGGATTACCCAGCGCATGCTGACCAAGCAGCTTCGGGCGCTCGAGGAGGACAAACTTGTGATCCGCAAGGTCTATGCCGAGGTGCCGCCGCGGGTCGAATACACGCTGTCGGACATCGGCGAGAGCCTGCGGCCGGTGATCGAGACGCTGCGGGCATGGGGTGAGGGCCATCAGGAAAGGCTGTCCTGTGCGCCGGCGCCGGACGCCGTCGAAACGCCCGATCGCGCGGCCTGACTGGCCATATTGTGTACCGCTTTATCTTCTCTCGTTGCCGCCGCGCATCTATATGTGAGGCGCCAAATTCCAGGATTTTCGCATGAATTTGATCCGCTCCTTCGCCCTGCTGCTGGTCTCCGCAGTCGTTGTAACGCCTGCGCTGGCGCAGGACCGGCGCGTGCCGTCCTCGGGCGCCGAACTGCGGCTATCCTACGCGCCGATCGTGCAGCGCGTGCAGCCGGCGGTGGTGAACGTCTATGCCGCCAAGACCGTGCAGAACCGCAATCCGTTGCTGGACGACCCGCTCTTCCGCCGCTTCTTCGGCGTGCCCGGCCAGCAGCCCGAGCAGATGCAGCGTTCGCTCGGATCGGGCGTTATGGTCGATGCTTCCGGCCTCGTCGTCACCAACAACCACGTCATCGAGGGCGCCGACCAGGTCAAGATTTCGCTCGCCGACAAGCGCGAGTTCGAAGCCGAGATCGTGCTCAAGGACAGCCGTACCGACCTGGCGGTGCTGCGCATAAAGGACGGAAAAGAGAAGTTCCCGACGCTGGACTTTGCCAATTCCGATGAACTGCTGGTCGGCGATGTCGTGCTCGCGATCGGCAACCCCTTCGGCGTCGGCCAGACCGTGACGCACGGCATCGTCTCGGCGCTGGCGCGCACGCAAGTCGGCATCACCGACTACCAGTTCTTCATCCAGACCGATGCCGCGATCAATCCCGGCAATTCCGGCGGTGCGCTGGTCGACATGACCGGCAAGCTCGCCGGCATCAACACCGCGATCTTCTCGCGCTCCGGCGGCTCGCAGGGCATCGGCTTTGCGATTCCTTCCAACATGGTGCGCGTGGTGGTGGCGTCCGCCAAGAGCGGCGGCAAGGCCGTCAAGCGGCCGTGGCTGGGTGCAAAACTGCAAGCGGTGACGCCCGAAATCGCCGAGACGCTGGGGCTGAAACTGCCGAACGGCGCCTTGGTCGCCAATGTCGCGCCGAACAGCCCGGCCGCCCGCGCCGGCCTGAAACCGTCGGACCTCATTATTGCGATCGAAAGCCAGTCGATCGACGATCCCAATGCGTTCGACTACCGCTTCGCAACGCGGCCGCTCGGCGGCTCGGCTCAGATCGACGTGCAGCGCGGCGGTAGGACCGTGAAGCTGACGGTGCCGCTGGAGACCGCGCCCGATACCAACCGCGATGAAATCGTGCTCACCGCGCGCTCGCCGTTCCAGGGCGCCAAGATCGCCAATATTTCGCCGGCGCTTGCCGACGAACTACATCTGGATTCCCAGACCGAGGGCGTCGTGGTGATCGATGTCGCCGATGACGCAACCGCCGCCAGCGTCGGATTCCAGAAGGGTGACATCATCCTGGCCGTCAATAACCAGAAGATCGCCAGGACCAGCGATCTCGACAAGGCCTCGAAAGCGGGGTCCAGGCTGTGGCGCATCGTCGTGGTGCGTGGCGGCCAGCAGATCAACGTGACGCTGGGCGGATGAGCCCGAAACAACCCCGCGAGGCGACCAACCTCTTCGCCGCGGCGGGGATGGAGCAGGACGCGCCGCGTCCGCTACCCGACCGGTTGCGCCCGCGCACGCTCGCCGAGGTCGTCGGGCAGGATCACATTCTCGGTCCCGACGGTGCGCTGACGCGCATGCTGGCGACGCGCACGCTGGGCTCGCTGGTATTCTGGGGGCCGCCCGGCACCGGCAAGACCACGGTGGCGCGGCTGTTGGCCGATGCCACCGAACTGCATTTCGAGCAGATTTCGGCGGTGTTTTCCGGCGTCGCCGACCTGAAGAAGGTGTTCGACGCGGCCCGCGCCCGGCGCGAGATGGGCAAGGGCACGCTGCTGTTCGTCGACGAGGTGCACAGATTCAACCGCGCGCAGCAGGATTCGTTTCTGCCCGTGATGGAAGACGGAACCGTGGTGCTGGTCGGCGCCACCACGGAAAACCCGTCGTTCGAGCTCAACGCTGCGCTTCTGTCGCGGGCGCGGGTGCTGGTGTTTCATTCGCTCGATGCCGCCGCGATCGAAAAGCTGTTTGCGCATGCCGAAAAGATCGAGGGCCGAAAATTGCCGCTCGATGCGGAGGCGCGCGCCGTGCTGGTGCGGATGGCCGATGGCGACGGCCGCGCCGCGCTGACGCTGGCCGAAGAGGTCTGGCGCGCCGCGCGCAAGGACGAAATCTTCAACGCCGCGCAATTGCAGGAAATCTTGCAGCGCCGCGCGCCGATCTACGACAAATCCGCCGATGGCCATTACAATTTGATCTCTGCGCTGCACAAATCGGTGCGCGGCTCCGATCCCGATGCCGCCCTGTATTACCTCGCGCGCATGCTGGATGCCGGCGAGGACCCGCTGTTTCTGGCGCGGCGCGTGGTGCGGATGGCGGTCGAGGACATCGGCCTTGCCGATCCGCAGGCGCTGGCGATCTGCAACGCCGCCAAGGATGCCTTCGATTTTCTCGGGTCGCCCGAGGGCGAACTGGCAATCGCGCAGGCCGTGATCTATCTCGCCACCGCGCCGAAATCGAACGCCGCCTACAAGGCCTTTGGGGCGGCGATGCGCACGGCCAAGGAGGGCGGTTCGCTGCTGCCGCCAAAACATATTCTCAATTCGCCAACCAGGCTGATGAAGTCGGAAGGTTATGGTTCGGGCTACGAATACGACCACGACGCGCCGGATGCCTTCTCCGGGCAGGACTACTTTCCGGAAGCTTTGGGCCGCCAGACCTTCTACGATCCGCCGGACCGCGGTTTTGAGCGCGAAATCCGCAGGCGGCTGGATTACTGGGCGAAGTTGCGAAGGGAACGTGAGCGCGAATGAACAGTTTCGGGAACTATCTTGCACAGGCCATTCGCGCCGCAGCCTTTGTGGCGACGCTGGCGTCCACGCTTGCGGCTGCTGCCGAGACCATCGAGGTAGTGCCGGGCGTACGGGTGACGAAGCGGACATATTCCGCGCCGATCAACGAGCAGCCATTTTTCGGATTTGCGGCCAAGAATCCGGAGGACAAGGCCGCTGATGAAAAATTTGTAGACGCCATCGTTGGAGCCACCGGCTCGCGTGAAAAGGCTTTCGAGGAAACAACCAAGCGAGCCTGGTTGGCGATAAATGCCGGCAGGATACGAGAAGCCGCAGTGCGATTTAATCAGGCGTTTCTCATTTCACCGGACCAAAGCAGCGTCTATCATGGTTTCGCGGTGATCGCTCAAGCTCGCTTCAATGATCTGGATGCCGCCGACGAACTGTTCAAGATTGCGCTCAAGCAACCTCATCCGGTGAAGGCGCTCAAGGCCGACTATGGCCGCCTGCTCCTGATCGCCAAACGGCCGCGCGATGCGCAGGAGGTGCTGGACCAGGCCGTGAAGGAGTCCCCTGACTTCAGCGATGCCTGGACCAATCTCGCCTGGGCCAGGTTCCAGAACGGAGACCCGACTGCCGCTTGCGCCGCAGCGGAGGAGGCCGCCAAAAAGCGTCCGTCGAACAATTCCATCAGCGACCTGACCGCGGTCAGAAACGTCGCCCAGTGCAAATAGCTCGAGCGCGTGGCGCATCGAAATTGACGTGCGCTTATGCAAACAGATCGATCAGCGATTGCGGTGATTTCGTCCAGGCCACCGGTCTCTCCTGTCAGTTTGCAGCGGGCGTGATACGCCGACGATCCGCGAGGTCGAACAGAAGGGGAAGCTTGCGAACCAGCGCGATGGCGCCGCTTACGCTGGCACGCTTCGCCCCAATCGCATCCTGAAGCGATACGCTCATTCCGACAATCTGCAGCACCGCGTCGAACGGGGCTTCCAGCGTCCCCTTGCAATCGGTGAGGCCTCTTTGAATCGTCGTCCCGACGCTGCTGCCCGCGACGGTAAAGCCGGCTGATTTCTTGCCATGGGTGACCACGAGACCGACCCTGATTTCCGGCACGGGCGAGCGCTTCGCAATGGCGTCGAGGCCGAGCAGCACCCAATCCGGCTCGAAGGTGTCGCCCGGCACTGGCGGGAACAGGAAGCGTCCTCCCCAGCGGATCAACTCCCGGATCGCGGGCTGAATCTCCCGGCCGCTCTCCGTCAGCTCGTACACCTGCGCATTGACCGGAGGCGGCAAGGCGGTCCGCCGCACGACATTGCATTCGATCAGGGCGGTGAGGCGCGTCGTCAGCAAGGTAGGGCTCATGCCGTCAAGATGATCCAGGAGATCGCCAAATCGCTTCGGACCGAGAAGAAGCTCCCGGATGATCAGCAGGGTCCAGCGCTCGCCGATGATTTCCGCCGCGCGGGCTAGTGCGCAGAATTGCGGATAGTGAAGGTTGCTCATGCCTCTGAGGTTGGTTTCCTTTGCATCATCTTCGATAGGCGAGTGCGATCAATGGCCCCACGATGGCGAATTGCAGGATCGTGAACGCGGTTTCGAGCAAGACATAGTCTGGCACGGACACCATCACATTCTTGGCTCCGACCGCTAGCGTGGTGAATGACCACGACAGCAGGCCCGCGCCAAGACCATATAACAGCCCGTCCTTCACGAAGGAGCCGCTGTCTTGCGTGAATACGCGCGGGAACAACCACGAGAAGATCGCGCCCTGGATGATCATTGAAGCCAGTCCGAAGGCGATTACCGGTTCGTCGCGATAGATCTGGAGCGCGTGGTACTTCTGCTCGAACAGGACGAGATGCCAGACAAAGGCGATCGGAAAGGACGGAAGCAGATAGGCGGCAAATCCAAGCCAAAAGCCGCGGGCGCCGGTTGGGCGGGCGACATCGGATGCTGCTGACATCGGAAGGCTCCGGCTTACTACATTTTTTATAGTATGTAGTACAAAATCTGGAGTCAACTGTTCATGGCGTGACCGGGGCCCGCAGGCGCAGCGGGAGTTCCGGGTGTGGGGCGGGCGATGCGCGCCTTTATTCGAAAGCTATTTCCCCGTCTTCACGAAATCCAGGATCTCGTCGGTAAGATGCGTACCCACCGCGTTGATCGCATACACTTCCGACATATGGCTGTGCTGCGGCACCATCGTCGCCCGCGCGCACCCGTTCGGACCCTTGCAGGTGGTTTGCTTCAACAGATTGAACTGTTCGACGAAGCGCGGCGGGTCGAGTTCGGCGGCGGCGATCATCAGCGGGACCTTCGTCGTCAGCAAACCCGCAAGCGAGGAGCGCTCGGCATAGCGCGACGGGTCGGAGCCGAAATAGGCGATCTCCGCATCGCCGAGCGGCGAAGCGTTCAGGTCGTAGATGCCGGACACCATCACCGCGCCGGCAAGGCCGCCATCCCTGACCTTGTAAAATTCCGGATGTGACACGTAGTTGGCGACATGCACCGCGCCGGCCGAATGCCCCATCAGGTAGATGCGGGCGGGGTCGCCGCCACGCTCGCCGATCTTGCCTGCGACCCAGGCCACGACGGCGGCAAGATCCTCGGCGCCGGCCGGGTAGGGCGATTGCGGGGCGAGCCGATAGGTGGCGTTGACGCCGACAAAGCCGTTGTGGACGGCCCACAGCATGACATTGTCGTAGAACGGGCTGCCGGGCGAACGCTTGTTGCCGGCGACGAAGCCGCCGCCATGGATGAAGATCAGCACCGGCCGCGCCGATGAACCCGTCTCCGGCATGAACACGTCGAGCAGATGGCGATCAGCCGGCCCGTATTTGACCTCGCGCTCGGTCTTTACCCCCTGATACGGTTCCTTCTCCTGCATCGGTGCGAACAGCGCCGCTGTCTTCGGCGGATCGACGACGCGGCCGATTTCGAGGAGCTTCCAGACGAGATCCTCCGACATCGGGGCTTGCTGCGCCGAAGCGGTGCTGGCAAGGACAGCCGCAAGCGCGGCCAGCGCCAATCTCGAGAATGCCATCCGCGATACTCCTTCGCTTCTGATGGCTTTGGGCCAGTATGGCCGATTGCGTAGCGGATTTGTACCGCTTTCGCCGTGACGATTCGCTGCTTTTGCGCTACGCAACCGTCTAACTCCGGAGCCGCAGCAACCATGAGCCGACGCGTCAAAAAACCTCTCCGCCCGGCGGGCGATCGCCCGAAGGGCGCGCGTCCGTATCGGGGTTCGGCGGCCGAGCGGCCACAGTCGTTTCGTCCGGGCGGCAAGCCGCCGGCGCGGTTTCCGGCTGCGCCGCCCCGTGCGGCAAAGCCTTTTGTGCCTGAGCCGGAGAAGGTCGCGGCCGAGCCGCCGCCGCTGCCGACCAAGGTTCAGACCGTCGTCGTCACAGCAGACGAGAACAACATGCGCGTCGACCGCTTCCTCGAGGCGCGCTTTCCGGGGCTGTCGTTCTCCCACATCCAGCGCATCGTTCGCAAAGGCGAACTGCGCGTCAATGGCAAGCGCGCCGACAGCAAGGACCGGTTGGAAGAAGGCCAGAGCGTTCGCATTCCGCCGCTCAAGCTCGATACGCCGAAGGGCGCAGGCCCGCTCTCGGAAGCCGCGACCAAGACGCTGCAGGCGCTCAAGGACATGATCCTCTTCGAGGACGCCGACGTCATGGTGCTGAACAAGCCCGCGGGGCTTGCCGTGCAGGGCGGTTCCGGCATCACGCGAAATGTCGACGACATGCTGGAAGTGATGCGCGACGCCAAGGGGCAGAAGCCGCGGCTGGTGCATCGGCTGGACCGGGAAACCTCGGGCTGCCTGCTGATCGCCAAGACGCGATTTGCCGCCACCGCCCTGACCGGCTCGTTCCGCCACCGCTCGGCGCGCAAGATCTACTGGGCGCTGGTGGCCGGCGTGCCGAAGCCGAAGCAGGGCCGCATCTCGACCTACCTCGCCAAGGAAGAGAGCGAGGACGACAGCATCATGCGGGTGGCGAAGCATGGCGACGAGGGCGCCAGCCACGCGGTGACTTATTATGCCGTGGTCGAAACTTCTGCGCAGAAGCTCGCCTGGGTATCGCTGAAGCCGGTCACCGGGCGAACCCATCAATTGCGGGCCCATATGGCGCATATCGACCACGCCATCGTCGGCGATCCCAAATATTTCAACAAGGAGAACTGGGAGCTGCCGGGCGGCCTGCAGAACCGGCTGCACCTGCTGGCGCGGCGGATCGTGATCCCGCATCCGCGCGGCGGCTTCATCGACGCCACCGCGCCGCTGCCGCCGCACATGCTGCAATCCTGGAATCTGCTCGGGCTCGAGCATGACCGGTTCGATCCGATCGAGAACGCGCCTGAGGAGTGACGCGGGCGCAATAACGGTCAAGCCGCAAACACGCTGATTTGATATTGCGCGGTCGAGGCGGTCACTAACATCAGGCCGCCCGAAGCAACCCTGGGGATGCCGCGCATGAACGAAAATCTGGTCCGCCTCGCGTTTTGCTTTTTCGTTCTGATCGGGGCCGCCGGTGCAACCGCGCCGGCCAATGCGCAGACCCTCGCGCTCGTCGGCTGTCGTGTCTACGTTTCACCCGACGCCGCGCCGCTTTCCGATGCGGTCGTCATCGCATCCAGCGGCGTCATCACCGCGATCGGCAGCCGCAGCGACGTGCAGATTCCGCCCGATGCGCGCGTTATCGATTGCACCGGAAAGACGGTGGTCGCGGGCTTCTGGAACAGCCATGTCCATTTCACGGAAGCCGTCTGGAAGAACGCAGGCTCTGCTCCCGCCGCGCCGCTGCAGGAGCATATGCGGGAGATGCTGACGCGGTGGGGCTTTACGACCGTCTGGGATCTTGGTTCAGACGGGCAAGATACCCTGGCATTGCGGCGCCGGGTCAACGCCGGCGAGGTGCCGGGCCCGGATATCTATTCGACACTCGATATCTTCCCCAAGGATGGCCATCCCGTCTACCTCCCAGCCGAAATGCAACTGCCGGAGGCTGCGACGCCCGACGAGGCCGCTCAGTTGGCGCGCAGATATATCGGCGTGCTCGACGGCGTGAAGCTGTTCACCGGCTCCTTCAAGGGTTCCAGCAAGCCCGTCGTGAACATGGATCCGGCGGTGGCCAAGGCGGCCGTCGATGTGGCGCATGCCGCAGGCAAGCCGGTGTTCGCCCATCCGCAAAACATGGCGGGCGTCGACACGGCCATCGCGGCCGGGGTCGACATCATGGCTCACACGGTGGCCGGCGAACCGGTCTATTCGCCCGAGCAACTCGCGCGCTTCAAGCAGCAGGGCATTGCCCTGATTCCGACGTTGTCGCTGTTTTCAAAACTCCCGGTCGGACCGGACATCGCTGCGCGGCTGGTCGCCACGACCGTCAATCAGGTCAAGGCGTTCTCCGACAATGGCGGTCCGGTTCTGTTCGGCACCGATGTCGGCTTCACGACGTATTACGACACCACGCTCGAATATGAGCTGATGCACCGCGCGCTGTCGGAACGCCAGATCCTGGCGTCGTTGACGACCAACCCCGCGCAGTATTTCAAGGCCGCGAAGAAGGGTCGGGTCGAGAAGGGGTTTGATGCCGACGTCGTGGTGCTCGACGGCGATCCCATCGCCGACGTCACCAACTTTGCCAAGGTTGCGTACACGATCCGGGCGGGCCAAGTGATTTATCAAAAGCCCTGAGTTCGTAGGATGGGCGGAGCGGAAGCGATACCCATCAATTGCAAGCCGCGAGAATGATGGGTTTCGCTTCCGCTCTACCCCATCCTACAAACCGCCTCATCGGCTTTATTTGCATCCCCCTATATCGTATTGTCAGCACGGGATTATCACCGACCACTGGCCGCCGCATGCGTGAACTCTTCGATGAAGTCGCCGGACATTCTCCGCTCGATCCGGAGGAGGCGGTGCGACGCGCCACGCGGGTGCCCCAGCGCAAGCGCTTCTACAAGGAGGCCGGCATCGCCGCGGGGGCGGATGGCGGGTTTTCCGTCACGCTGGACGGCAAGCCGATCCGCACGCCTTCCGGCCGCCAGGTCGTGGCGCCGACCGGCGCCATCGCGGAAGCGATCGCCGCTGAATGGAACGCGCAAGGCGAGACCATCGATCCCCTGACCATGCCGCTGACGCGCTTTGCCAACAGCGTCGCCGAGATCACCGACCGCGTCGATGCGGTGGCCGACGATGTCGCAAAATACCTCGGCTCCGATCTGCTGTTCTATCGCGCCGGCCATCCCGAGGCGCTGGTCGCCCGCGAAGCCGCGCATTGGGACCCGGTGCTGTCCTGGGCCGCGAACGAACTCGGGGCCCATTTCATCCTGTCCGAGGGCATCGTACATGCCGCCCAGCCGCCGCAGGCGATCAGGGCCGCCCGCGGCGTGTTTCCGGCCGACCCCTGGTCCGTGGCTGCGCTGCATGTGGTGACGACGCTCACAGGCTCGGCATTGCTGGCGCTGGCGCTGCTGCACGGCGTCCGCGACCCCGACCAGGCCTGGGCTGCCGCCCATGTCGATGAGGACTGGAACGCCGAAAAATGGGGCGTGGACGAGGAGGTGGCGGCCCGCCGGGCCGCCCGGCACGTCGATTTCCAGGCCGCGGTGCGCATTCTCAGGGAATTGAATCCCGGCGGGCCTTCCGCGCGCTGAGATTGGGTTCCGCGCGCCGCGAATCGATCCGGCGTGCTAGTAATTGGTTTGCGCCTTGTCTTGCTTTGGCGCAGGTGCGGCGACCTCAACACGAACCGATATAGCCGCGAGTTGCTCTGCGAATGACCGTTTTCAAACCGGGAAATCTCGTGGTGCTGAAATCCGGCGGTCCGATCATGACCGTGGATGCGGTGAACACCGATATTTTCGATGACAACAAGGTCACGGGCATCGTCTGCGTCTGGTTCGTCGGCGAGAAACTTGAGCGCGTACGCTTCGCACAGGATGCGATCGAACTAGCACGGTTGCAAAAGACCTCGTCAAGAAAACGAAAGGCGCGTTTGGAGGAAGCCGCCGGTGAGTACAAGATGGCTCTTGATGAGATGGTCGCCGCCATGAACGCCCCGGCGGATACCGGGAGCGATATTTCAAGCGAGGTGGCCGAACGACCAAAGCCCGTAAAGACCGTTGTTGAACAACCGGAGGCCGCCCCGGCTCCCAAGGATGTCGCTGCCTGACGGGTCGCGGGTGGAATTGCCGCTACTAACGGGTCCGAAAGGGCAGAGTATTAACGAGAGGTTTACGCCGCGGGCTTAGTCTGCAGCCTGGCCGAGACCTCATGATATGGCGATATCGATCAATCCCGTTCTCCCGGTGCTTTCAGCCCAAGAGGCTGGCGGCATTGCACCCGAGCTCGTGCTGCAGCCGGGGAGCGTGGTCAACGCAACGGTCCTGAAAGTGCTGTCCGCCGATCTGGTGCGGATCGCGATCGCCAGCCTCTCGATCGACGTGGCCTCAGAAATTCCGTTGCAGCAGGGCCAGAACCTGCAGCTTGCGGTGATGCAGACCAAGGACGGCATTCGCCTCGCCCTGGTTGGGCAGGGCGGTGATGCCGCAGGGCCTCTGCCGACGCCGTTACCTTGTCACCCGATGCGCTGGCCGATGCGGCAGCCAATCGGCCGGCCATCGTGTCACCGAAGAATGTGCTGACGCCGCTGGAGCGCGCAGCCGTCTCCACGGCCGCGCAAGCCGCGGTCACCGAACAGGACAGCCTGGCGCCGTTGTTCGCCAATCTCGGCGCGGCGATTTCGTCCAGCAACCTGCCGCCGAAATTGCAAGCGGCGATCGCGCAGGTGCTGGCGCAACAGACCAGCCTCGATCAGAACCTCGACGGCGGCGACATCAAGACCGCGTTCCAGAAATCCGGAATCTTCCTCGAGGCGTCGCTGGCGGCAGGGTCAGTCCCCGCGAGCGGCGTTCCCGACCTCAAGGCCGCGCTGATCGTGCTTCGCCAGACGCTGCAGTCGGCGCTCGGCGGCAACGCAACAGCCGCGACACCCGCCGCGGCCCAACAAGCAGCGCCGCCACAGGCGCCGCCGCAAGCCTTGTGCCGTCTTCGTCGCCCAATCCCGATGTCCAGGAAATCCTGCTGCCGCAGGCGCGGTTGTCGGCCGCCGAAAACTTCGCGCTGGCCGGCCAGGCCGCCGACCGCAATCCGCTGGCGGCGGCGCTCGACGCCGGACCTTCGGCTGGTGCGACCTTGAACCTGCTGCAGGAAGCGCTGCAGGAGCTTGGCAACCCGGTACGCGCCCCATCGAAAGACGCTCGTGGCGCGGACGTGGCCTTCCACACCAACACGCCGCCGCCGCCGATCCGCGGCGCGCTTCCGGCCGCCCAGCCGATTGCATTGCCGACGATCGCGCCGCATGCCCCGCTCGAGGCGACTGCGCATCATCTGCTCGACGACACCGATGCCGCCATCGCACGGCAAACGCTGCTGCAGGTTGCGTCCTTGCCGGACCGTATCGACACTTCGGCGCCGAAGGCCGACATGAATGTGCCGCGCTGGAATTTCGAAATTCCGTTCGCGACGCCGCAGGGCACGGCGATGGCGCAGTTCGAGATTTCCCGCGACGGCGGCAGCGCGGCCGTCGAGGCGACCAAGCGGGTGTGGCGGGCGCGGTTTTCGCTCGACGTCGAGCCGGCCGGTCCGGTTCATGCGCTGATATCGCTCATGGGCGAAAAGACCTCGGTGCGGATCTGGGCGGAACGGACGGCGACCGCGGAGCAACTGCGCGCCGGCGCATCCGACCTGAGCCAGGCGCTGAGCCGGGCCGATTTGCAGCCCGGCGATATCGTGATCCGCGACGGCGCGCCGCCGCAGCCCCCGCGCGCCGCCCGTGCCGGCCATTTCCTGGACCGCGCGCTATGAGCGTCGATACCAAGAGCAAGCTTGCGGTCGCGCTGCATTATGACAAGACCGGCGCCCCGCGGGTCGTCGCCAAGGGCAAGGGCGTCATCGGCGCGAAGATCATCGAACTCGCCCGCGAACATGACATCCCGATCGAGGAGAACGAGGTGCTGGCGGGCGCCTTGTCCCATGTCGAAATCGGCGATGAAATTCCGCCGGATCTCTACAAGGCGGTCGCCGAAGTGCTGGTCTTCGTGCTGCGGCTGTCGGGACGAATACGGTAGTCCGATAGTTCCCCTTGCCTTAGTTTTTCCACGATGCCATCAGCATCGTTTCCGGCTTCCTCAACCAGTTCGGATACCACCGTGATCAATCGCCGCCATGCGCTCGGCCTTCTCACCGCCGCGAGCATTCTTCCCAACCGCAGTTTCGCCAACGTCTCCTACCAGCGCAGCGAATTTCGCGACGATCTGGCCAAGCGGTTTTTCGAGCTCGGCACCACAGGTACCTTCGTCGCCTACAAGGTGGACGATTATTTGATCATCGCCAGCGACAAGGTGCGGTCGGGCGAGGGCAGGCTGCCGGCCTCGACCTTCAAGATTCCGAATTCGGTCATCGCGCTGGAGACCGGCGTGGTCGGGGACCCCGACAAGGACGTCTTCAAGTGGGACGGCGTGACGCGCAGCATCGAGCCCTGGAACAAGGACCACACGCTGCGCTCGGCGATCGCGGTGTCCGCGGTGCCGGTCTATCAGGAAATCGCCCGGCGGATCGGGGCCGAGCGCATGCAGAAATATGTCGACCTGTTCGACTATGGCAACCGCGACATCGGCGGCGGCATCGACCAGTTCTGGCTGACCGGCAATTTGCGCATCGATCCCGTGCAGCAGATCGATTTCGTCGACCGGCTGCGCCGCGGCGTGCTGCCGGTGTCCAAGCGCAGCCAGGAACTGACGCGCGATATCTTGCCGGTGACCAAGGTCGGCGACGCCACCATCCGCGCCAAGAGCGGCTTGCTGGGCGCCGAGCAGGGCAAGCCGTCATTGGGCTGGATGGTCGGCTGGATCGAGAAGGGGCCTTCCGTCACCGTGTTCGCCATGAACATGGACTGCAAGGAGCAAAGCCACATCGCCGCCCGCATGACGGTGGTGCAGCAGTGCCTTGCCGATATCGTGGCCTATTGACGGGCGCGCGGCCTCGCTGCGCGCATGACGCTGACGCAGCCATCTCGCTTATCGTGGCGAGTCGCAGCTAACGCCGGTTCAGCGCCAGCGAGACGGACGCGATGTTGGTGCCCTGAGGCTCGATGGACACCGTCTGCCGTCCGCCACGCGTCGTCAGCGACAGGTTGGCCGAGAAGCTGTCGCCTCTTGCTGCAGCCTCGACGTGATCGCCGGCCGCGCGTCCGGAAAGTGTCCCGGATGCATTGCGGCTTGCTTCGGTCCATGAACCCCTGATCGCGCCGCGGCGGTACTCAACCTCGCTTGCGAGATCGAATTTGTAGCTCGCGCTTGCGCAGGTCAAATTAAGCCGAAGCTGGTCGCCGGCGCCGTCGACGTCGTACGCTGCGCGGCAACGCAACCGCTCTTGTTGTCCATCAGTGGTGCTCAGCACGCCGCCGCCTGCCCATGTGCCTGCCATGGCGACGAAAGGCGAGACAGGCGCGGCCACGGCCGCGCCCAAGGGCAGGCACAGCACGGCAAACAGCAGCGCCTTTTGAGTAAAACTGGATCCAGACATCTCGATGGCCTCCATTTCGGTATGGCCATCAACGCCAGAACCGCAAACGGGTTCATCGGTTTCACCGCCGCCTGACTTGTGGGGCGGGTTCCATCACGCCGCCGCTACCCCAGCTTCAACAGCGCCTGCAGGAATTCGCTCACCGCCTTGCGCGCTTCCTGCGCGGTTGCCGGATTGCCGCCGACATGCGGGTTGAGCGCGATGCAGGCGTCCTGGTAGGTGAAGGGGGCCTGCGTATCGGTGTTCATCAGAACGCCGCCTTCGCCCTCCTTGAGGTGGCAATTGCGCGCCGACTGGGCATTGGTCGATACGGCGACCGTGCTGAGGCCGAGCAGGCCGGCATCAAAACCGTGTGCGGAGTCAGGATATTCCGTCAGCACCACGTCGCGTTTGGCTTCCTGCAGGCGGGCGACATAGGCCTTGCAGCTCGCGACCGGGTTATAGTCATCAGGCGCGCCGTGAAAAATCCGGATCGGACGCGCGACCGTTTCGGTGTCGGTGGCATAGCTGGTCGAGCAATCCGGATAGAATGGAATATAGGCCGCGAACTGCGCGCCGGACTTGTTCCACAGTTTGTGAAAGCGTTCGAGGCTGGCGTAGAGCGCAGCCTGTCCGCCGCGCGAAAATCCCATCAGTACGATCCGCTCGGGATCGACGCGTGGATGCCTGGCGAGGATTTCGAGCGCGCGGTAGATGTCGACGATGAAATTGAGCCGGCCGAGCAGGGCCTGATTGGGGCCGACCGCCGTCAGCCCGCGGCCGCTGAAGCCGTCGATCACGAAGGTCGAAATTCCCATCGCGTTGAAATGGCGCACCCACGGGTCCATGCCGGCGCCGACGCCGCTCGATCCATGCATCAGCACCACGACGGGAAGTTTTCCGCTGCCCTGCGCGATGCGGAATTCGCCGGCAACCGTGACCTGCTTGCCGTTGGCGTCGCCGGTGAGGAATTGCTGGTCGGAAATCGTCAGCGACGGGATCGCGTAGATTTCGGTCCGCGCGGCGACGTCCTTCGGCATCGATTGCGCCGATGTTTCGATGCAGGTGACCAATAGTCCCGTGCAGAAAATCGCGGCCGCAGCCGCGACGCGCCAATCCGTCAGCATCAATCCCCCCAATTTTTATTGCCGTCCCGGGGCAGCTTTGGGTGAGACTACATCAAGCGGTCAATCCGCTGTCAATTGGACGGCTTCCCGATCCGGCCCAGATGGGTGAAGCCGAATCCGCTCTCATATTTCAGGCCGTAGCCAAGCGCGCGGTCGAAGCCGATATGGGCTAGCCAGATCATGGCGATCGAGAGGATGAGCGGTGAGGCTGTGGCAAATCCGCCGGTCATGATCGCGACAGGTGCAAGATAGCTGTGGGCGGTGTTGTAGATCAGGGCACCGAAACGCGGTCCCGAAAGGTAGGCCGCAAAGCTGAGATCGGGCATGAAGAACAGGACGGCATAGATCCACCAGTCGCCGTCCCAGACATAATAAAGCAGCGTCATACCGATAAAGAGCGCTAATCCTTCCAGCCGGAGCACCGTGCGCACGCCCCCGGCGACGGCGCCTGAAGCGTCGGCGCTTGCAGTATCGGTCATTCCGTTCCCCTGATCAGGATGCGGATATAGGGTTCGCCGGGCGGCGGTACCAGAGGCCGGAAGGGGTGTTTCCGCTTCCGAAAAGGCCGTGTTAGAACCCCCTCAAATCGTTACCCAAAAGGCGGGCGGAAGCAGCATGAAGGACATTCTGGACACCCTCGAAGAACGGCGCGCCGGCGCCAAGCTCGGCGGCGGCGAAAAGCGCATCGAGGCGCAGCACGCCCGCGGGAAATTGACCGCGCGGGAGCGCATCGAACTCTTGCTCGACAAGGGCTCGTTCGAGGAATTCGACATGTTCGTCGAGCACCGCTCGACCGAGTTCGGCATGGAGAAGTCAAAAGTGCCGGGCGACGGCGTCGTCACCGGCTGGGGCACGGTGAACGGCCGCAAGACCTTTGTCTTCGCCAAGGATTTTACCGTGTTCGGCGGCTCGCTGTCGGAAACCCACGCCCTGAAGATCACAAAACTGCAGGATATGGCGATGAAGGCGAGGGCGCCGATCATCGGCCTCTATGACGCCGGCGGCGCCCGCATCCAGGAAGGCGTCGCGGCGCTCGCGGGCTATTCCTACGTGTTCCGCCGCAACGTCATTGCCTCGGGCGTGATCCCGCAGATCTCCGTCATCATGGGCCCCTGCGCCGGCGGCGACGTCTATTCGCCGGCGATGACCGACTTCATCTTCATGGTGAAGAACACCTCCTACATGTTCGTCACCGGCCCCGACGTGGTGAAGACCGTCACCAACGAGGTGGTCACGGCCGAAGAGCTCGGCGGAGCTTCAGTTCACGCCACGCGCTCCTCGATCGCGGATGGCGCATTCGAGAACGACGTCGAGACGCTGTTGCAGATGCGCCGGCTGATCGACTTCCTGCCGTCCAACAACACCGACGGCGTGCCGGAATGGCCGAGCTTCGACGACATCGAGCGCGTGGACATGTCGCTGGATACGCTGATCCCTGATAACCCGAACAAGCCCTATGACATGAAGGAGCTGATCCAGAAGGTCGTGGACGAGGGCGACTTCTTCGAAATCTCGGAGACCTTTGCCCGCAACATCGTCACCGGCTTCGGCCGTATCGCCGGCCGCACGGTGGGCTTCGTCGCCAACCAGCCGATGGTGCTGGCGGGCGTGCTCGACAGTGACGCCTCACGCAAGGCCGCGCGCTTCGTCCGTTTCTGCGATGCCTTCAACATCCCAATCGTGACGTTTGTCGACGTGCCGGGCTTCCTGCCAGGCACAGCTCAAGAGTATGGCGGCCTGATCAAGCACGGCGCGAAACTGCTGTTCGCCTATTCGCAATGCACGGTGCCGCTCGTCACCATCATCACCCGAAAAGCCTATGGCGGCGCCTTCGACGTGATGGCGTCGAAGGAAATCGGCGCCGACATGAACTACGCCTGGCCAACCGCGCAGATCGCCGTGATGGGCGCCAAGGGCGCGGTCGAAATCATCTTCCGTGCAGATATCGGCGACGCCGAAAAGATCGCCGCGCGCACCAAGGAATACGAGGACCGGTTCCTGTCCCCTTTCATCGCCGCCGAGCGCGGCTACATCGACGATGTGATCATGCCGCATTCGACAAGAAAGCGGATTGCGCGGTCGCTGGCGATGTTGAAAGACAAGAAGGTCGAGATGCCAGCGAAGAAGCACGACAATTTACCGCTGTAGGGCGGTGCGTGGTGTATAGGGTGGGTTAGCCGAAGGCGTTCGTGGGTACTTAGCACACGCGGCAATATCCCCAAGATGCGCAACAGCTGCCAGCGGCGCATCCGACCGCGCATCCGACTGCGCAGGCACGTACCGCGCAGCCACGCACTGCGCAGCCACGGACCGCGCAGCCACGGCAGCCACGAGCCGCGCAGCCACGGCAGCCACGAGCCGCGCAGCCACGGCAGCCACCCGCGCGGGCTAGCTGCACGCCGCTGCCAACGTTTTCCTTATCGAGGAGATGGAACGTGGCGAGACTGACGTCAGCCATTTCCTCTTCGCTAAGAACGAAGCGCTGATTGGGCGGGGTATTGTCAGATTGCGCGATATCAGCAGCGGGCATCGTGGATGCTGATGTGCTACCCAGTAGTGAAAAACCCAGTCCGGTGGCACCCAGCACCGTCACGGCGGCGGCTTTGGTTGTGCTTTTCTGCTTCGAAGCCTGCTTGACCCGTGGCATGGTCTGCATCCTCCGTAAGTTCTTATGATGGTGCTTGAGGTAGCAAGTGTGCGCTCTGCAAGTCCGGCGCGCAAGGATTATCTGTGCGATAAGATGCAAACCGCCCCATCGAGTTCCCATTCATCTTCATGAACGAGATCGCCTTGATCATCGGACGATCCGAGACAGAAATTTATTTAGCTTCGCTCACCCACCCTACAACGCTTCCCCGCTCACTGCCCGAGTTTCGCCAGCTTGCCTTGCTTCGCGGCCTCAACGGCACGCTCGACGTCTTCGGGCAACAGCAGCCGCTCGGCGACTTGTCGTGCGGCTTCCCGGCGGACCGCGGCAACATAGGCATCGTTATCCGCGTAACGTTCCGCGATCGATGGCCGGGGATCGCGCACCTCTTTCCGCGCCGCTTCGGTTGGCGCAAACGGCACCACCGCACCCTGCAGCGGATAGAACGCGGTCGGCCCAAACCCCCGCGCACGTGGGTTCCAGCCGGTGTAGGTCGCGCGCGGCACGGTGAGTGCGGGCTGGCGGACGCCAGCAATCGCCATGCCGTCATCATCAGCCTTCGGCACGAACACGGGATAGCGGCCGATCTCCTCCGGTGGCAGCACGCTCTGGTCGGAAGCGGCGGCCAGCGTATGGATGCCCTTGTAGGGCAGGCCGGGGATATCCGGCCGCACCGCGCCTTCGGCTGCGACCAGCGTGCCATGGGCGCGCATCGGCACGCGGCTCGAGGGCGGCGCGACACCATCGCTGATCCAGGCATTGAGATCGGTCAGCAGCGCGCGCATCGGCGCGCCGGCATGCATCGGGTTCTGCGGCAACGACATCGCCGCCAGGCCCTTGCGCATCACGTCGGTGGGGTCGGCGAAGTGCGGCGTCCCTGATACCATGTAGGCGCGGACATTGTCGGGCAGATCGAGGTGATTGCCGGCGAGATCGGTGACCAGCAAGGAAGCGTGCGAGGCCCACCATTCGTGCTCGCTGTCGGTCTGCATCACCTTGGGGCAGGTCGCGGACAGCGCGCAGCGGCGCAGCAGGCCGTCGGTTTTGCCGGAGAGCGGATCGCTCAGCGTCGCATAGCTGAACGGGAACAGGTCGGCCTGCCAGGCCGGGTCCTGCGGATGGCGCGGGTTGCGGCCGGGCAGGCCGAAGCGAACATTGGTCGCCATCCGCCGTGTGCCTGCGACATGCGGCATCAGGGCGTCGAACACGACGCGGCCCTGCAGATCCTCGTTGAAGCCGAGATAGAGGAAGTCGCGCAGGAAGCGGCCGGATTGCGAGACGCCGAAGCCGATCGCGTGACTGACCGAGGGGTGAAGGCCGTTGAGCAGCGGATTGGCCGGCGTCGCATCGCGGCGCAGAAAGCTCGCGACATCGCGCACCGCCGCAAAGCCCATGCCGAGCGGCACAGGATCGCGCGCGGTGTAGGTGATCTCGTAGAGCGCGCCGGCATCAAAACCGTCGGGCCGCGTGATCTCGACGGTCACGGGATCGACAAGGCGGACCGAGAGGCCTGATGGCGTCTGGCGCGCGTCGGCCCAGGCGGCGCGAACGGTGATGCTGAGGTTGGCGGGATCGGCCGCGGGCCAGGTCAGGGTTGCCCGCGCGGGACTTGTCGTGGTGTCGAAGATGAATTCCTCGCGCGCCGGCCCAGTCACTCCCTTCAGTACCGGCGCCGTCAGCGCCATCTGCCCCGGCCTGGAGGGGATATCGCCCTGCCAGCCGACCCAGACCATGGTGTAGCCCTGGCGGTGCAGGAAGCCGATGCCGGCGTCGTCGGCGCTTTGCGCGTTGTTGGCGCCGGGCTGCGATGAATTGTCGAACAGTTGCGGCGCGAGCTTGCGGCCGCGATTGGGCACGTCCAGCAGCAGCGTGCCGTTGCCGCGCGTGGAATTGGCGGGACGCAGGATCACGACGTCGGCAGTCGCTTCCACCTTGCCATCCGGATTGCGCGGCGCCTGCGCGAGATCGGTGATGATCGCGTTGCGATCGTCGGATGGATTGAGCGCGATGGTGGCGCGCGCCGTGATCCGCTCATAGGGGCCGACGTCCCCAAAGCTTCGGCCGGCGAAGGCAGGCCCGCGTTCCACGACGTCGAAGCGAACGACCTCCGCCCTTAGCGCGACCGGCGAGAGGCAAATCACCGCGATCGCGCCAGCCAGTATCTTGCGCATGGCCGTTCCTTCCCTGCCTGGCGCGAGAGGTTGAAACCCTCTCCGCGCTCGTTTTTGTCGTGGCCATCTATAGCATCGCAGGCAAGGGCGCGCCGAGAAATCTCAACGCATTTTCATTACCATGCAATTCGCATGGAATGTCCTCGCCGCCAGCGTATAGGATGGGTTAGCCGACCCCGTCCGCCGTAGCTCAACGAGCGAAGGCGGACGGCGCAACTATCGATACACGGTTGGGGCAGGGTGGTTGTCCGGCGGGCTACGCTTCCGCCTTCGCTCTTGTCGAGCTTCGGCGGACAAGCTAACCCGCCCCGCATTGTTCCACAGCGAGGGGCGCGCTAGGCCGCCTTGTTTTGCTGCTTCATGAATTCCGTCGCGCGCTTCTTGAGCTCAGCGGGCGACACGTCCTCGACGTGGGTGCCGATGTGCCAGTGATTGCCGGCCGGGTCCGTCACGCCGCCGCTGCGGTCGCCATAGAACATGTCCGCGGGCTCCATCACTGACGTGCCGCCGGCCTTCAGCGCCTTCTGGTAAACCGCATCCACATTGGGCACGTAAACGTGCAGCATGGTCGACGTGGCCTTGGCGCGCTCGGAAGCATCGGCAATCATCACGACGGAATTGCCGATTCTGAGCTCCGCGTGCATGATCTTGCCATCGGGCCGCATCATCGGCTCGAACATGAATTGTGCGCCGAATGCGTTCTTCATGAACTGGACGATCTTCTCCGCGCCGTCGACGACGAGATAGGGCGTGAGGGTGTGGTGTCCGTCAGGAATGGGTTTTACTTTTGTTGCCATCGCTGTCTCCTCTGGTTTGGATGACGCCCGCAGCAGAACGACCCAACATTCCCCTTTGTCTTGTGGATTTTCACGCGGTTGTTTGTAGAAAGTGTGACGGTCTCGTTGCCGTGACGGCGGGCCCGCGGGTTCCGCGTCATCACGATGACGCGATGATGCTGGCCGTGCGCGCGCAGGCGCACGCGTCTGCAGATCGCGCTGAGCATTCTCCGAGATCATGAAAGCCTGGCCTAACGCGACACCAGCGGAACAAAATCGTATTCGCCGACGCCTTGCAGAACCAGGAAGGTGAGCGATGTCGTGCCGCCGTTGGTCACCAGATGCGGTCGCGTCGGTTTGACGACATAGACTTCGCCGGGCTTCAGATTTATTTCCTCTTTCGGCTGCTGCAGGAACAGCCGCATCTGGCCTTCCAGAACGTAAAACGTATCTGACACATTGGTGTGGGTGTGCCACGGCACCTTCTGGGTTGCGGAGAGCTGCAACTCCGTAATGCGAAAGCCGGGGCGCGCGGCGTGCTCGGCGCGGCGCTCGACTTCGTACAGCGAACTGGCGTCCTTGACTGGCTGCGGCTGGTTCATGACGGCCTCCCTTGGATCATCCGCCCCCAACGCGTGGTGATGCCGCGCGATGATAGCCTGCCTCCGGCATTCACGAAATGGGCGCGCGTAGGATGGGTAGAGCGAAAGCGAAACCCATCAGCGTCATACGCCGGTGTTGATGGGTTTTCGCTTCGCTCTACCCATCCTACAAAGCTGGGACTGCCGCGCCCGCCTTATCACTCGAGCTCGTTCTTCTTCCGCTGCTCGCCTTCGCGAAGGCGCTGCGCGATCGCCGTTCGTCTTGAGATCAGCGCGGCCTCGTCTGCGAGCCGCTGCGCGAGATCGGCGTGATATTGCTTCACGACGTCGAGCACGGCTTCCCTGGCAAGCCTTCGATGGTGCTCGGCAAGGAATTTGTGCAGGTCAGCGAGCTGTTCGTCGTCCATGGGCATCGCGCCTCGGCCGCAACTCCCAAAATATACCGCAAGCTGTTGATCCCGCGCCAGCTTTTGACGCGCTTGGTTACCTTTTGGAGGCGAACCCGGATGGTCGTCGGTGCCCGCGGCGCGGCCGATATCGGCGGAGCCGCGGCTACCTGTTAACCATCTGTTAACCATAGCGGCCTAGCCTCTGATCATTGCCTGTGATCACTAGCGGATTACCGCCGGTTCGTTCGAGGAGAACAGCCGATGTCAGTTGAGTTTCTGACCTATGGCGCCCTCGGCGCCCGCCTGAACATTTCGCCGGTGGCTGCGCGTTCGCTCGCCAGGCGGCTTCGCTTGCCGCGCTCGCTGTCGGACGATGGCAAGGCGCTGGTGAGCGTCGATCTCGCTGAAATCAAGCATAAGCCGCAGCCGTCGGCGCGTCGCCAGGAATGCGACGTCGCTCAGTGGACGACAATGGTCGCGGCATTGCACGTTGAGATCGCGCAGCTTGAAGCGAGCGTAGCGGGTCACCGCGCCGATTTCGAGCACGAGCGTGAGCGCGCCGATCGGCTGATGGCCGAGCTCAAGCAGGCGACCGCCGAGGCCACGGCCGCCAGGGAGACGGCGGCGCGGCTTGAGGGGGAGGTGGCAGTCCTGCGGGTCCGTGCCCGAACTGATAGCTCGCTCGACAAGACGGAACGCCGGCTGGGGCAGCTCGCGGCGACCCTGGTGGAATCAGACCGCAAGGCGGCACGTGGGTAGCTATCCCGGTCTTCTCATTCCGCAGCGTCGCGGAGCAATCGTGGGGCAAGAATGTCTAGCACCGATATCCGCGAGTTGAAGGCGCGCATTATTGTATGCGGGGTCGGCGGCGCCGGCGGCAATGCCGTCAACAACATGATCGAGGCCGGGCTCGAAGGCGTCGACTTCATCGTCGCCAATACCGATGCCCAGGCGCTCACCAGTTCGAAGGCCCGGCGCGTCATTCAGATGGGCAGGCAGGTGACCGGCGGTCTTGGCGCCGGCGCGCAGCCCGACATCGGGCGCGCGGCGGCGGAAGAGGCCATCGAGGCGGTCCGCGAGCAATTGAACGGCGCGCACATGGTGTTCGTCACCGCCGGCATGGGTGGCGGCACCGGTACCGGTGCGGCCCCCGTTATCGCCAGGACCGCGCGCGAACTCGGCATTCTCACCATCGGTGTCGTCACCAAGCCGTTCCAGTTCGAGGGCCAGCGCCGCATGCGCTATGCCGAAGCCGGCATCGCGGAGCTGCTGAAGGAGGTGGACACCCTCCTGATCATCCCGAACCAGAACCTGTTCCGGGTCGCCAACGAGAAGACCACATTTTCGGACGCCTTCGCGATGGCCGATCAGGTGCTCTATTCGGGCGTGGCCTGCATCAGCGACCTCATCGTCAAGGAAGGCCTGATCAATCTCGATTTTGCCGACGTTCTCTCGGTCATGCGCGAGAAGGGCAAGGCCATGATGGGCAGGGGCGAGGCTTCCGGCGACAAGCGCGTGCTCAACGCCGCGGTGGCCGCGATTTCCAATCCCTTGATCGAGGATCCCTCGATCAAGCGCGCCAGCGGCCTGATCGTCTCCATCACCGGCGGCAGGGACCTGACGCTGTTCGAGGTTGACGAGGCGGCCACCCGGATCCGCGACGAGGCCGACCCGGACGCCAACATCATCGTCGGCGCCACCTTCGATGCCAGCCTCGATGGCGTCGTCCGCGTCTCGGTGGTGGCGACCGGCATCGATAATCTCGGCACGGCGCGCGAGAAGCCGCCGGCGGAAAGCTCGCTGACGGACCTCGCCAGCCGGCTGAGCAATGACAGGCGCCGCGTCACCGAGCGGATCGAGCGCAGCGCGCCGCCGCCGCGATTTGAGAATCCGTCGATGCTGCCGGCGGCCCGGCACCCCGAAGCGCGACCGGCAAGGCCGATCGTGGAACACGCGCGCCCCGTGGCGCCGCAGCGCCTCGATCCGTTCGGCCGCGCCGCTCCCGTACGCAACCCGGTCGAGGAAAAGGTTTTAGACATCCCGGTCTTCCTGAACCGCAAGGCCAACTGAGCCGTCGTCAGCTTCCAGGTGTCGGAAGCAGAGCTCTGCGACGCGACTTCGGGACGACCGCCGTCAAAGCTGTGCGCGAACGCAATGCGAGTCTCCGCCTCAGGTTGCATTGCCCCAAATCAGCCCTATACTTTCCATTCTCCAGCCTTGCTTTGGTCAAAACGGCGGTAGGGAGTGTCGACAATCCGACGATCGCCCGTTCAGTTGACGGCAAACTGGGAAGAGGCGCCCCATGGATTCCTCAGCGAACACCAAGCAAACCGATCCACGCGATGTTAGTCCGGGCGATGTTGGTCCGGGATTGTCCACGCAAGACATAGAGCTGGTGGCGCGCGCCGACGAACGGCTCGCACACGCTTATCAGCAGATCGTCAGTGCGGATGAACAGCTCGCGCGCGTCAATGAACAGATTTCCAGGATGGAGTACGATGCCGCACGGAAGAAGGCCGTGAACAAGCTTGGTCGGCCATCGCAGGGCAGGCCGGCGTTGCGCGGCTTCATCGGCCTGCTGTTGGCAGCGGGCATCTGTTTCGCCGCTTTCGCTGCGCAGTCCTATGGCGAGACGGCCAGGCTGATGATCTCCCGATGGGCGCCGCAACTGGCTTCGTCGTTGCCGTCGGCAACACCGGAACTCGCCGCCCAGCCGAGCCAGCCTGTTGTTCAGGTGGCTGCGGCGGATGCAACAACTCCGCAATTATCATCTCCGGCCCAGACCGCGCCGCAGGACGCGGCACCCGTCCCGATTTCCACCCGAGGTGACAGAGTCGCTGCAAACGATGGCGCGTGACCTCGCAAGCGTGCAGCAGGAGATCGAGCAGCTCAAGGCCAGCCAGCAGGAATTGGCCCGCGAAAATGCCAGGGAAAATGCCAAGACTGCCGAACAGCTCAAGGCGAGCCAGGAACAGATGGCGCGCGCGATCTCCAGCGCCGCCGAGCAGAACCAGCGGCCCAAGAGATCAGCGGCGACATCTGCGGTGACATCAGCGGCGACATCAGCCAATCCGCCACGGCGGGTTGCCAACGCTGCGCGCAAGCCCGTGTCGACCCCTCCGCCGACGCCAGCCAGAGCGCGGGCGCCAGTGCAGTTGCAGGCCCGACAGCAGTAGTTTTGACAGGCGCCGCCGTCCGCCGAAGGCGGTGTCGCCTCACTCGCCAGCCGCAGATATTTTCCAGCGCTCGGAGTATGGCGGTCGCATATGCCATTGATTGAGTTGGCGCGCCTGACGCGAATGTCGGTAGGTGCGCCAATCTGTCCCGGCATTCGCATGTGGCGGTAGCCGGGCGATGCGCTACGCTCCCTCAAAATTCAGGGGGGAAGCAATGTTTGCGAAAATCAATCGCCGTCACTTCATCGCTGCCGGTACGGCAGCCGCCGCGATGCCTTTGCTTTCGCGCAACGCCTCGGCGCAAGCCGCGTGGCCGTCGCGGAATATCCGGATGGTCTGCAGCTACCCGGCGGGCGGGCAAACCGATCTGCTGGCGCGCGCCTTCGGCGATTTCATCACCAGGCAGGTGGGAAAGACCGTCGTCATCGAGAACAAGGCGGGCGCCTCCGGCTCGATCGGCGCGGCGGAGGTCGCGCGCGCGGAGCCCGATGGCCACACCATCCTGTGCTCGATCTCGACTACCTATGTGATGAACCGGGTCATGATGAAGAACCCCGGCTACGACATGGATAGAGACCTGACGCTCGTCAGCATCATTCCGGGCGCCGGGCTGCTGCTGGTCGCGAGCCTGGCGTCCGGCGTCAAGACGCTGGACGATTTCGTAGCCTTCGCGCGCAAGAAGGGCCAGGTGAACTTCGGCACCTATAGTGCGGGCTCGTCGCCGCACATGACGATCAATGAACTCAACAAGCAGTATGGTCTCAAGATCGAACCGATCCACTACCGGGGCGAAGCACCGATGTGGACCGGGCTGCTGGACGGCACGCTCGATGTCGCGATGGGCAGCTACACGGCCGCCCAAACCGTCCTGCAAGGCGATAAGGGCGTCGTGTTCGCGGTGCATTCGAAGAAGGTCGACGCGATCCCAAACATCAAGACCCTGCCTGAACAGGGCGCGACATCGAAGTTCTTCACCATAAGCGGCTTCACCGGCTGGGCGCTGCCGAAAGCCGTGCCGCAACCGATCGTCGACCGGCTGGCGGAACTGTGCGTGGCGGCCAACAGCGATCCGAAGGTGAAGGAAGTTCTCGCCACTTTCGTGCTGGACCCGGCGCTCGGCTTCAAGGAGAGCAATGCCCTGTATCAGCGCGAATTGCCGACCTGGATCGAAAGCGGCCAGGCGCTCGGGCTGGAGCCGGTCTAGCGCGAAAGGCGATCGGCGGGTAGGGTGGGCAACCCACCCTGCGAACCTGATACATTGGTGCTCGATCTTGAATCTGAAGGCTGAGCAAGACCCGACCGACGAGATTTCACGCATTGAGGAGCGGCTCGAGGAACTTGCCGAAATCTCGGAGCGATGCCGAAAGATCATTCTGGTTTCCAAGGCGGCCATCGCCGGCGGCGCAGCCTTGCTGCTGGTGATGATACTCGGCGTGTTCGGCTCCAGTCAGGTCGCCGCGCTCGGGTCGATCGCCGCGGTGCTCGGCGGAATTGTATCGCTCGGATCGAATGTCAGTACGCTGCGGCAAACCAGCGATGCCATCAGCGCCGCCGAGGCGCTCCGTTCGGATCTGATCGGCAGGATCGATCTCCGGGTGGTCGGCGATAGCCCCATGAAACTGAGTTGACGTGCAGGCTCGCAGAGGCAGTGCGCGCAGGATGGGTGGAGCGCAGCGATAGCCATCAATACCGGCTATGACGCTGATGGTTTTCGCTGCGCTCTATCCATCCTACGAAACCTTCTACTTCATCCCCGTGCAGCTCGCATAGAACGTCGTCGTCGCCGGCCAGTCCGAGAACATGCCGCGCACGCCGACCTGTTTTGCCAGCACGTCCAGCACCGTCAGCGTATCGCCGTCGCGATCGACCGCTGATTTGATCGACTTGTGATAGAAGCCGCCGCCCTTGTGCAGCGGGCCGTCGCGCTCCAGCGACCAGCCGATCAGGTCGAGGCCCGCGGCCTTCGCCGCCTTGGCGTATTCGGACGGAACGATCTCGCGCTTGTCGTTCAGCGTCAGCATGGTCCAGATCGGCGGTCCCAGGATCGCGACGCCCTGTGCCTTCAATTCCGCCATCGAGGGCTTCCAGGTTTCCGGCTGGTTGGGATCGAGACCCTGCTTCTCGTAGCGCTCTTCGAGATAGACCGCCTGCTTTGCAAACTCCGGTTCTGTCTTCACCCAATAGAGCACGTCGGCGAGATTGAAGCTTTGTGCAAACACATCGCCAGGGGGAATGCCGGCCTTCTTGTAGGCATCCAGCATCTGCGAAGCGTAGTTCTCCTGGGTGTAATCGCCGTCGAACGGCATCGCCACTTCGGGCGCCTTCAATTCCGGCGTGAACTTGGCGCCCAGGCTCCTGATCAGCGCGATGCTCTCGTCATGCGTCATCAGCGTGCCGGAATTGGCGTAGAGATCGGTGCGCCAGCGCGGCGTGCCGTTCTGGTATTCCTCCGGCGTCTTCGCATCTGGATTGAAGCCGTCCATCTTGGCGGCGAGCTGCCGGAATTCAGCAAGCGTAATGTCGCTGGTGCAACACTTCGCGGAGGCCTTCTTGCCGGTCGCGGGATCGGCCGGGCTGAACGCCTGCGTGCATTTTGCGGCGAGCTCCGGCACGGTCAAAATGTTGGTCGTGGTGTGGAGGTCGCATTGCGAGTGCCGGCAGACCAGTTCGCGGTCTTTGGTAAAGGTCACGTCGCATTCGATGATGCCGGCGCCCATCCGGGCGGCCGCTACATAAGATTCTTTGGTATGCTCCGGGAATTCCAGCGCCGCGCCGCGGTGGCCGATGGAAAAGTCGGTCTTGCGAAACGGCCCGGTGCACTGGCTGAGCTGTTGCTTCAGCGGTCCGTCCCTCATCTTGTCGACCAGATAAAACGGCCGCGGCCCGATCTGCGGCTCGCGCGGCAGCATGATCTCGTCGGCGAGGGCGGGAACGGACGCCGTCAACAGCCAAAGTGCAGACAGCAACGCGGAGCGATGGCGGGCAGGCATGGGTGATCCCTCGGATAACGTGTTGCGCGCGGTCTTGATATCACGGAGCATGTGACAGTTGCGTGTTGAAAGGTGGGTCGATGCGTAGGTGGGCAAAAGCGCAGCTTGCCCACCATTTCTTGCCGTGGTTGATGCGTGGTGGGTACGCTGCGCTTTGCCCGTCCTACAAGAACAATTCCAGGGAGACAAACATGCCTGCAGCCTTCTTCGTCGTCCGCGCCACCGTATCAGACCCCGCCAAGCGAGAGGCCTTCGGCGCCTGGTATTCGCGCGAACATCTGCCGGATGCCATGAAATCGTTCGGGGCCATAAAGGCGTGGCGCTACTGGAGCGCCACCGATCCGTCGGTGCATCAAGCGATGTACCAATTCACGGACAAGGCCGCGCTCGATCGCGCGATCGAGGGGCCGGAGCTGAAGCGGCTTGTCGCAGATTTCAACCGCGACTGGCCGGACGTGACGCGCACGCGGGATGTGCTGGTGCTTGCCGAGGAGCTGGTCCGGGCCTGAGATGCAAACAGCGCGACTGTCACACGCGCGCGCGATGCAGAAATGCCGCAACAATAATGAATGTTACGCTGTGACCAGCAGCGCTACGAAAATATCTCGGGAACGATTCCGTTCGGAGTAAGCTGAACGCGCAGTTCACCGCGCATTCATCTCGGCACATCGAAGCTCTCTTCTTCGCACCCAGCGTACGGAGGAGGAGATGTGATGGAACGCCGCCACTTTCTGAAACTCGCCTTTGGATTTGCCGCGGGCGGCATCGCGCTTGCAGCGAGCGCGCAGGCCGCGCCGCTGATGCCGGCGCCGCTCGCCGACGACGCCAGACTGCCTGTCAATCCCGATGCGCAACCCGCCGTCACGTCGGGCGAGGCGGTCGATCGCGTCACGCCGGAAGAAGTGCGCTGGGGCCGCAGCCGTCATCGCGGCTGGGGCCGCCGCCACTGGGGCTGGCGCCGCCGCCGCTGGCGTCGCAGGCATTGGGGCTGGCGTCGCCGCTACTGGCGTCGTCGTTACTGGTGAGATTTCGGCAGAGATGGTTTTGACAAGGAATAAAAAAAGCCCCGCGAGAACGGGGCTTTTGTCTTGCCTTGGAAATGTCAGTAGGCGCGGCAGCGTCCATAGCGCCACACGGTGCCGTAAGGACAGCCGCGACCGGGCCGCACCACGACGACTGGCGGCGCCACGACGACCGGACCTGGGCGAACCACAACGGCCCGGCGATTGGGCTGGCAGCCCCCATAGGGGCCACGATGCCAGCCGGGGCCGCATCCGCCGGCGGCTTCCGCCGCGCTGAAGCTGGCAATGGTGCCCAGGGCCAAAACTGCTGCGAAAAGGTATTTCATGCTTTCTCCCGTTTTCGGCCGCAAGGGCGGCACGGTTCGGAACCTAGTCACGAACACCTGAATGGAATATGAATGTCGTGATTTGTCATGGGGCTACGGCCAGAAATCCGAGCACCAGTTCGTTGTATCGGGCCGGCGCCTCCAGAAAAACCAGATGCCCGGTATTCGGCACCACCTCGGCCCGGCCGTTCGCCATCAGGGCGGCGAGGGCTTTGGCGAGCTCGGCGTTCTGTCCCATTTTCGCGCGCAGCGCTTCCGGCGCATTCGCTCTTCCCGGCGCGTTGTGATCGTCGGCGCCCATCACGAACAGCGTCGGCTGCGTGATCAGCGGAATCTCGTGCACGACAGGCTCGCGGTAGATCATCTGCGCCGAGCTGACGAAGGCGCGCAGCCAGCGCGGATACTCGGGGCTGCCCTTGATGTTGAAACGCGCGTCGATGAACGGCGTGACCTGTTCGGGCGGCAGCTTTAGCGCGTAATTGGTCTCCAACTGCTTGCGATAGCCGTCTGCCGTGAGCTTGTTCTCGTTTTCCAGAATCTTCTCGGTCGGCGTCGGCGGCACATAGAGCCGATAATCCTCCAGCCCGATCGGAGCTGTGAGCACCAGATGCACGATACGGTCGGGATAGGCGCGCGCGATGCGGACGCCGAGCATGCCGCCGAGCGAATGCGCCACGATGTCGGCCTTGGCGATGCCGAGATGATCGAGCAGCGCGATCGTATTGCGCGCCAGCGTATCGAAATGCAGGTCACCTTGCGGCTTGGAGGACTTGCCGAAGCCGATCTGGTCCGGCACCACGACGCGATAGCCGGCATCGCCGAGCATCTTGATGACCGGCGCCCAGTAGCTCGATGGGAAATTGCGGCCATGCAGCAGCACCACGCTGCGGCCGTTCGGCTGCGCGGGCGCGACATCCATATACGCCATCCGCACCTGTTCGCCGTCGTTCACCAGCGGCAGCAGGTGGACGGGATAGGGATAGGCAAAACCTTCGAGCCCGATGCCATAGGGCTCGCGCGCCGCAGGTTCGGCTGCCTGTGCGCAGGAGAGACCACCTGCGATAATCGAAAAGCAAATCATGATCGCGCGTAGCATCGCAGGCTCCGTTTTCTGGATGCGGCCTTATTGATGCGAGGAACGCGCGCGGTAAAGCCGGCACGGCTTCACTTTTTGCGGAGATCAGGCCCGCCTCATTCAGCGCGCTTAAGCCGGCTCGCTTCCGAACAGTGCGGCGAAACGTTTTTCGCCGGTGCGGGTGAAGTTGACGACGCGGCTGCCCGGCGTCGGATCGCGTGCCGCCCAGTTCAATTCGGTGAAGCGGTTCATCACGGCGGCGCCCAGCGTGCCGGCGAGGTGATGACGTCGTTCGCTCCAGTCGAGGCAGGCCTTGCAGACCGGCCTGCGCGGATGCGCCAGTGCCTCGGTGTCGATCTGCAGCGCCTCGGCCATGAAGCGCTTGCCGTCGCCGGTGAGTTCGATGTCCTGTTTTGTCTGCCGGACCAGCCGCTGCTTGCGCAGGCTGTCGAGCATTTGCACGCCGAGATCGCCGGCGAGATGGTCGTAGCAGATCCGCGCGCGGCGCAGCGCCGGCTCCTTCGGCCCGGTGCGCACGCGGGTGTGCCCGGCGCGCTCGGCCAGGCCCGCAAGGCCTTCGAGCACATGGGCGACATCAGGGCCGGTGAGGCGGTAATAGCGGTGACGGCCCTGTTTCTCAGGTTCGATCAGGCCGCCGGCTTCGAGTTTCGCCAGATGCGAACTCGCGGTCTGCGGCGTGATGCCGGCCTGGTGCGCCAGCTCGCTCGCGGTCAGCGCGCGGCCGGTCATCAGCGCGGTCAGCATGTTGGAGCGCGCGGGATCGCCGACCAGAGAGGCGACCATGGCAATGTCGGGGCCTGCTTTCATACTTCGATGATAGCCGAAGCATCGACGTCGATCAAGGGGATATTGTGAGGCTCGACGTTTCGTCTCGTCATTGCGAGGAGCGAAGCGACGAAGCAATCCATTCCTCCGCTTGTGGAGCTATGGATTGCTCACATGGGAATGTGTGTGTCAAGGATGAGCAGTTACCTTTTTGTTCGACTGCGGCCACCTTTCCGTCCCGACCGCGGGCTTTGCAGGATGACGCGCGCAGATCAAGTCAAGGCCGGCCCGTTGGGGCCGCCGCGCAGCGGCTTGGCCTTGAGTTGAGCGAGCACGGCATCATGCTTGGTGGGTTGGGCACGACAGGGGCTCCTCGTGATGGCGGTTCGGTCAGGGCATCTTCAATCCTCGCATTTGCGATCCAGGGTTCGAGCCGGTTTGGCGATCTGGGTTGCTTGCCAGATCAAACTCACATTCGGTCGTCGCGCGAGGCGACCGCACCAGGATTCCGCTTGCGGCGGGCAGGCTCGAGAGGACGAGGCCATTCTTCGTTGCGGCGTTTGAAGCCATGCAATCCATCGGTTCGTCCACCCGGATCTTCCGAGGCTGATCGGGCCTCGGCAGATTGGAAGTGGGAAGCGGGCTTTATGCTAAGCGGCGGTCTTCATCACCGCCCCCTCGATCACGACGCCCTGGGTGACGTACTTCCACAACGCCACGAGAAGCTTGCGCGCCAGCGCCACGATCGCGCGCTTGCGGCCTTGCGGGCTTCGCTCCTTGAACCAGCGCGTCAGGGCAGAGTTCGGCTGATGACCTATCCACAGCCAGGCGACCTGGATCATGGTGGTCCGCAGCCTGGGATTGCCGGCCTTCGACACCCCCTGCTCGTGCCGGATGCCTCCGCTTTGCCAAGGCGTGGCGGCAAGGCCGGCATAGGCGGCGACCTGGCGGCGGTTAGCGAACTGCCGATAGAACGCCTCCGACCAGAGCACGGCAGCGAAGTTGGCGCCCATTCCTTTCAAGGCGAGCAGCATCGTGACCGGGTTCGGCGCGGCCGCTTCGCTTGCAGGCTTTCTCGCCGCCGCGAGCAGGGCATCCCGCTCGGCCTCGACGGACTTGATCTGTTTCAGCAGCAGCTCGATCAGGTCGAGCTCGCGGCCGATCTGCGCCTTCAGGTGCGACGGCAGCTCCCGCCCGTCTCCGGTGCGCAACGCCTCAAGCCGCGCCCGCCGGTCGCGCCGCAGCGGTTTGTAGTCGGATATCCCCTGCGCGAACAGAAGCCCCTTGATCCGGTTCACATGCCTGATGCGCTCCGCGATCAAGGCTTGCCGTTCGCGGCAAAGCCTGCGCCGGTCTTCCTCCTCGGGCGAGGGCGCCACCACCATCGCGCAGACCCGCGGCTCGCCGCGCTTGTAGGCCAGAAGCGTCCGCAACAGCGTCTCGCCGTCGATCTTGTCCGTCTTGGCGCGCTTTCGCCGTCGCGGCACAGCAATCGAGGCCGGATCGACCACGTGGCTCTCAATGCCGTTCTGCTGCAGAACCCGGTGCAGCCAGAACCCGTCCAGCCCCGCCTCCTGGATCGTGATGATCGGATAGCTTTGGCCGGTCCGGGCCTCCGCCTTGCGCCCAAGTTCCGCAAACAGCGCCAAAAGCCCCGCCACATCGCCCGCCGTGACGCTGTGCCTGGACATCTTCTCGCCCTTGCCCGGCGACAACGACGTCACCAGCCAATTCTTTCGGCTCAGTTCCAGCGACACAAAAATTGCGCCAATATGCGTGCGGATAGCGGCCAGTCCGTCGGAAGGATGATCGAGCAACATCGTTGTCTCCAGGTTGAGTGGTTTTGCAACCTCAGTCTGGCCTCAGACTTGGTCGCTATCCACTCCCCATGGAATCTTTCGCTGCGCTCGCAATGACGGTGGAGCAAACACAGGAGGCCCGTCATGACCATCACCGTTTTCATCCGCTACCAGCTCGATCCGTTCAAGCGCGCCCAGTTCGAGCAATATTCAAAAAACTGGCTCACCATCATCCCGAAATGCGGCGGCGACCTCCTCGGCTACTGGATGCCGCATGAGGGCACCAACAACATCGCGTTCGCGCTGATCTCGTTCGAGAGTCTCGCGGCCTATGAAAGCTATCGCGCGCGTTTGCGCGCCGACAGCGAAGGCATGGCCAATTTCAATTTCGCCGAGGAGAACAAGTTCATCCTCGCCGAGGAGCGGACGTTCCTGCGCAAGGTCGTGGCGTGAGGCGTCTGGCGGAACCGGCGTTGCGTTCCTATCTACGCGGCGCCAACAAACATTGAGGGGGAGCGAACCATGCTGACACCTGCTGACAAACGCGCCGCATTCAGGAAATTGCACGAGAGCGGATGCTTCATCATCCCCAATCCCTTTGATGTCGGCAGCGCGGTAGCCTTGCAGCATCTCGGCTTCAAGGCGCTGGCTTCCACCAGCGCCGGCTTTGCCTGGACCTTGGCCAAGCCCGACAACCGCGTCACTGTCGATGACGTCTGCACGCATCTCGCCGCGATCTGCGCCGCGGTCGATATTCCCGTCAATGCCGATTTCGAGGACGGCTTTGCGCACGAGCCGGACAAGGTCGGCGTCAATGTCGCCCGCGCCGTGAAGACCGGCGTCGCCGGGCTTTCGATCGAGGATTTTACCGGAGACAACGCAAAACCGCTGTTCGATCGCGCGCTCGCCGTCGACCGCATCAGGGCGGCGCGCAAGGCGATCGATGCCGACAACAGCGGCGTGCTGCTCACCGGCCGCTGCGAGGCGTTCCTGCGCGGGCAGAAGGATCTGGCGCTCGTGATCGACCGGCTCACCGCCTATGCCGAAGCCGGCGCCGATTGCCTCTATGCGCCCGGTATCTCAACGCTGGAAGAGATTTCGGCGGTCGTGAAGGCGGTCGCGCCAAGACCCGTCAATCTCCTGGTCGGCGCAGCGGGCCCGTCGCTGAAGGTCGCGGGCGATCTCGGCGTGCGCCGGATCAGCGTCGGCGGCGCGCTGGCGCGAATGGCGTGGGCCGGCTTCATGAAGGCATCAAAGGAGATGGCGGAGCAGGGGACGTTCACCGAATTCACCAACGGCTATCCCGGCGGCGAACTCAACAAGATGTTTGGCTAGCAAGCTGTTCAGCTAAGGGTGTGAATCCATAAATTCAGCGCGGCCGGCGGACGTCCGCTTTGGTGCGGTTCCGGACTCAAGTCGGACATCAGGTGAGGTCCGAAAAGTGTGCCAAAACCAGAAGTCTTCAACGGCTTGGGTCACGGCCCGCTGACATCAGTGGATGTCAGCGGTTCGATCCCGTCACCGCCCACCAGCCGCCGGGTCGCGCTATACGCGCGTATCGAGCATCTGATTACCTGCCGGTCGCAGTAGTTCATGCATTTGTTATCATTCGTCCCACCACCGGGGTTGGCACATCTGCCCACGCAATTTGCGGCTTGATCCTCACATCTCGCCGCTGTCACTGCTTCTGCCGGTATGTTGAGGAGCACTCCGAAGCCCATCAGGGTGATCGCGAAGAAAAGGTGCCGTGCCATGTTCGAACCTCCTGAGAAAGGTGAGCGGCCACTCCAAATTCTAACCTCTTGACGAGGTTAAACCTACTTTTTTCCGATCAGGCCCTTGGGCTGTGAGAGTAGTAGCAGCAGGCCGCCAAATTCGCGCGCTAATCACGGTTGGTAACAGCGAGCGCTCCGGCTTAGCGCTTCGTCTTGGGAAGCATCATCCGGCCCTGTGAAGCAATGCCACCCCACTTGGCGGACCATGCGACTTCAGAGGCAGAGGTGCGCTCCGTGTCTCTCCGACCTCGAGCACCCTGCAGCGCAAACAGGGCGCCTTGGGGATCGGCACATCGCGCGATCCAGCAACCATCGGTCAATTCGATCGGACCCTGGAGGATCCGGCCTCCGCTATCATTGACGCGCCTGGCGGCCGTGCTGATGTCGTCGACATTGAAGTAATAGAGCCAACATGGCTGCGGTACGCTCGGAAGCTTGGTGAGCATGCCGCCGATCGTCTGCCCAGCCGCCGAAAACAATTGATACGGGTCGGCCGGATCGGTTTCACCGTCGGCCTTCTGCCAGCCAAAGAGCTCGCCGTAAAAATCAAAGATCTTGTTGCGGTCTTCAGCCAGCAACTCGTGCCAGCCCACGCGTCCCGGCTCGTCCAGCCCGCCGGGTTGCCGTTGGCCATACGTCAGTCCGCTGACCAGCGCAAAAGTCGCCTTTTGCGGATCGGCGACCACTGAAACCCGGCCGATATTGCTCTCCGTTGGCGGCAGCAGGACGGCGCCTCCACGACGCCTGAGCTGTTTGGCCGTCGCATCCATGTCATCGACTGCGACGTAGCCGACCCATCTCGGAGTTGCCCCCAAACGCCGTCCCTCTTCCGGGAGCTCCATAAGCCCGCCTACCGGAACGTCGCCGGCAGCAAGCACCGTGTAGGCCAGCTCCGGAGTCGACGCATCCTTCGCGCCCCAGCCGACGACCTTGCCATAAAAGGCGCTTGCTGCCGCGACATCCGTGGTCAGGAGCTCATACCAGGCGAAGCTTGCGGGTTGATCGACCAAGCAATTCTCCGTTCAGGGCCTAGGGCCGGGGACGATTGCGCACTGCACCAAGTCGCGTGCGCTGCGATCTGCGCCACGGCCAAGGACCGTCGCTGCATTGGACGAAAATGTGGCGACAACGTTCATGAAGATGAATGCAATCTGACGGTGCGTTTTTACATTTTCGTGTGCGCATGAATGTTGCCTGCCTTATTTGGTCGGCGTAGGATTGCTCTTACGGAGATCCTTCTTGTAACACGTTGGAGGATGCGAGCATGCCGCGGGTGAAGCAAGCTTCGAAAAAGAAGCGGGTAACCAAAGCCGCCGTGCCGGCGTTAGGCGCCGCCGGATTGACTTTCTCGGTAGCAGGAAGCGCGTTGGCTGCGGCCGTACCGACGGCCGATGTTCAGAGACCGAATTTCGCTCCTGGCATGATGATCACGCTCGGTGAAGAGGAAATTGCCGACGTCAGCCTTGCTACCTTCCGTCTCTACAACGACGAAGAAAATCTCCTTAGCGGCGTGCTGCTAGCCCGTGGGTGCGGCAGATGCGGTGGCTGCCGCGGATGCGGTGGCGGCGGCTTCCGCGGATGCGGTGGTTGTCGCGGCTGCGCAGGATGCAGAGCCTGCCGATGCGGCGTCGGCTGTGGCGGCTGCGGTGGCTGCGGCGTTGGTTGGATAGGCGTACCGGGCATAGGCATAGGCATAGGATGTGCAGGTTGCTGTGCATCCTGGGGCCGGTGCCGCTGGTGCTAGGCAACGACGCTTTCTGATTGTGTACCGACAAGCCGTGATTTCATTGGCCGGGTTCGCGATCGACCCGGCCAATTTCTTGTTTTCGTTACGCCGTGCGCCTCTGGCGATCTGAACAGGCAACAGGATCCGCGTGCTGACCCGATGACAGCCAATCGCAAGAGCCGCGCAGCGAACAAGACCCGCAAGGACATCCTGCGATTTGCGCCGAACTTCACCGCCTATGTACTTCCTCCCGATGTGGTCTGCCTCTATTCCGAGGATCGCAAGTTCTTCCTGCACGGCGAGCTCTATTGTGCGGTGGCCACGACCATCGGGAAAAATGGGAAGTCAGCGCCGGAGATCGTTAGCCAGCTTTCGAAGAGCTTTCCGGCCGACAAAATTGAGGAAGCGATCAAGCGGCTGTTGGAGCGTCGATACGTCGTTACAGGAACATCGCATGCATTCGATGGCGCCGTCGCTGGATATTGGGCGAGCCTCGGCCTGCCTCCCGAGATCGCGGAGCAGAATCTCCGCAATTGTCCTGTGCGGGTCGAGGCGATCGATGTCAAAGGCGCCAAAGAACTTGCCGCGGCCCTGAGCAAACTCGGCGTTCAGATCGCCAAGCGTTCGCCCAGGCTCACGATCACGCTGGTGAACGACTATCTCGACCGGCGGCTGGCCGAGATGAACCGGGAACGCGTGGCCGACAAGACGCCCTGGCTGCTGGTGCAGCCGTCCGGCGTGTTTCCGCTGGTGGGGCCTGTGTTCAAACCGGGCGAGAGCGCCTGCTGGAATTGTCTGTTCGATCGCATGATCCGCAACCGCGAGATCAAGGGGTTTCTCGACCGCGGAGCGGCGCAGGCGGTCGCCGTGTCGCCGCTGGTCCAAGACGCCATTGGACACACCGCATTTCACTTCGCTGCCGTCGAAATTGCGAAAGCGATTGCCTCAGGCTTTCGCACCGATCTGCGCGATCATATTGCGAGCCTCGATCTGACGGGCGCGGTCATCGCCAAGCACTTTGTCGCGCGGCGCCCGCAATGCCAGACCTGCGGGAGCAAGAAACTGCAGAGTCCGCGCCGGGCGGCAACGTCGATCGATATCGCCGAAGGCAGCAAGCTCATCATGACCAGCGGTGGATATCGCACCGTGACCTCCCGGGCCACCGTGGCGCGCTTCCGCAAGCATGTAAGCCCGCTGACCGGCGTGGTGACGCGGCTCGAGCGGATCGAGGTCGATCTGCCGATGAACACCAATTTTTTCGCCTACCACAATTTCTCCGGGCCGGCCCATAGCGTCGATCAGCTCAGGTCCGGGCTGAGCGGCGGCAGCTTCGGCAAGGGCTCCACGGCCGAGCAGGGCGAGGCCAGCGCGCTCATGGAGGCGATCGAGCGCTATTCGGGCATTTTCCAGGGTGACGAGATCAGGACGGTGCGCCGCTTTACCGATTTCGCGCCTGGCGACGCCTTTCACCCCAATGACGTCCAGCTTTTCAGCGAAACGCAGTTTCAAGGCAGGTTTGCCCAGCAGCCGGACGATTCGCATCCGGTTCCTGAGCCGCTCGATCCATCGATGAGGACCGAGTGGTCGCCGGTCTGGTCGTTGCGCGACAAGCGTTTCAAATATCTTCCGACTGGTCTGCTCTACTTCTTTTATGGCGGGTTCCATACCGACTCCAACGGTTGCGCTGCCGGCAACACCCGCGAGGAAGCCATCGTTCAGGGCTTCCTCGAACTGATCGAGCGCGATGCCTACGCGATCTGGTGGTACAACCGGCTGCAGCGTGCCGAGCTCGACCTCACGCAATTCGACGACTCCTATGTCCGGGATCTGCAAACCCAGTTTGCCGATGCGGGGCGACGGCTGTGGGTGCTCGATGTCACCAGCGACCTCGGCATTCCCACTTACGTGGCGATCATGCACTGGATGCAGAACGGCCACGAGAATATCGAGTTCGGCTCCGGCGCGCATTTCGATCGCCGCATAGCCCTGCTGCGTTCGCTCACCGAGCTGACCCAGTTCATGTCGATTGGCATGATGGGCGGCGGCAGCGGCGAGAAGCCGACACTTGACGGAATCAACCCGCTGCGCCTGGAAGATTATCCATTCCTGATTCCAAGCGACAATCCGATCGTTCCGCCGGCTCCCGGCATTAAAGTCCCCGACAACACGCGCGGTCAGGTCAATGCCTGTGTCGAGATCGCGACCCAGGCAGGTTACGATTTCCTCGTGCTCGACCAGACGCGGCCCGACGTTGAGGTCCCGGTCGTTCGCGTGCTCGTTCCGGGCTTGCGGCATTTCTATCGCCGCTTCGCACCGGGCCGGCTTTACGACGTTCCCGTGAGGCTTGGATTGCTGGATCGCCCGCGGCTGGAAAGCGAACTCACTCCGTTCCTGCCGCACACCTGAAAGGGTCTTTCGTGCGCGCTCCCCGGAAGAAGCCGACCAGGAAGATCGCGCCAATCATCACCGCCCGATTGAACGGTCATTTCTCCCTGCAGATGCAGGCGGACGGAAGCATCGCTGCCTTCGTGGACGGTTATTCCGTCAATCTGGGACAATTGAGCACGGCCGCGATGGACCGCGCGCGAAATCTGGCCGACGGCCTGCCGCTCGCGTCCTTTGCCGGCAAGAGCGCCATCGCGAGGGAAGTCGACGCCCTGGTGCATCGACTGGCGCGGAACGGACTGCTCGAATTTCGCCTGTTCTTTCCGCGTGACGCGCAGGTCCTCGTGGTCATCGAGCCCCAGGTCCCCGGGTACTGGCCGCAACGCGCAAGGCTCGGCGAGGGTGACACCGTCGTGTTGTCGCGCTTTGCCAATCTGCGCCGGCGCGGCAACGAGATGGTACTGGAATCGCCGCGCGCCGGCGCGCTGTTTCGAATTAGCGATCCCGCCATTGCCGCCACCCTCGCTGCGCTGTCGCGGCCTCAGAAGATCAGCAGGCTTCGCCGCCATGCGGCCGCCTTCAACCTCGATCTGCTCGAACTGCTGCTGGACAGCCAGTTCCTGCTCAAGCTCGATGCGAACAGCGGCGACGGCCTTCGGGTGAATGAAGGCGCACGGCAATCTCGTTCTCTGGGATTTCCATGATCTCGTGTTTCACACACGGAGCACGGAGGGCCGACATGCCAATCCGGTTGGCGGCACCTTCGCCTATGCAAGCATCGTTTCACCGCTGCCCGCGGTGCGTCCGCCGTGGCCCGGCAAGAAGATCGACCTGCGCAAATTCTTCACCTCCGACCCGATCTCGCCCTTCGCAAAGCTGTTGCGCGAACGCCATTCAGTCCGGGATTTCGATGACGAGCATCCGATCACGCTCGCTGAACTCGCGTGCTTTCTCGACACCACCGCCCGCGTCCTGTCGGAATGGAAGAGCGACGCTAATTTCGCAGGCAGTCCTGAGATCACCTACAGCACAAGACCGTATCCGGCGGCAGGCAGCGCGTACGAACTGGAATTGTACCTGGCGGTCTCGAACTGCGAGGGGCTTGCGCGCGGACTTTACCACTACGACGCGGGCGGCCACGCGCTGGTGGCGATCGGGGTCTCCGCACAGCAGCTCCAGGCGCTTTCGGCGGCGGCCGAGTTTGCCATGGACGCGTCAGGTCCGCCGCAGGTCCTGATCACGATCGCCGCGCGCTTTGGGCGGATCTCCTGGAAATACAGCTCAATCGCGTACTCGCTGATCCTGAAGGATGTCGGCAGCCTGATCCAGACGTTCTACCTGGCGGCAACCGACATGGGCCTTGGCGGCTGCGCCATCGGCACGGGCAACATCGATCTGTTTGCAAAAATGACGGGGCTCGAATTCCATGTAGAGGGTCCAGTCGGTCAATTCGCGCTCGGACGCGGCAAGAAGCTGGAGGCCACACGCTAGCTAGAGCATAAACAAGCAGCGGGCCCGTAGGCCCGCTGCGCGTCATTTCGGATGATGATTGTTACTGCTTGCTGGCCGGCGCGTTGCCGGCCGGCGGCGTGGCGGACTTGTTCATGTCCGTGCTGGGCGGAGCCGGCGGCGCCGGGCGGTTGGTCGCCGCGCCCGTGGTCGCGCCCGGCTGGCTGTTGCTGCGGGGCGTTACGTCACGCATGCCCGGAGGCGCCGCGGGGTTGGCCGGCTGCGTCTGTGCGGTCTGGTTGGCCGGCGAGGTGCCCGCCTGGTTTACGCTCGTGTTGTTGAGGCCATAGAACAGGGCGCCCAGCACCACCGCGATGGCGACGGCGAACATGGCGACCTTGGCGCCGCTTAGGGATCCTTCGGTGAGGCTGGGGTCGGCTTGCAACTCATTGTCGAGACTGTTGATGTGGGCCTGACGGCGGATTTCTTCATCGCTCAGGCCGGCGCGGTAGGGATCGTTCGGATTGGGTTGGTATGCCATGAATGGGTTCCTCCGTTAGCATCCCGAAGCTAGGTGGAGGACAATGGCTGGCGCGTCCGGATGTTCCGCGCCAATGTTGCCGCCCCGTAATGTTGGAACCGGTGATTCCCTCAGTTCCCGATGTGAGGTTGCCGAATTCGAGGTTTGTTATGTGGAGCCTGCCGCCCGGCGATACCGTCCTGCATCTGCTGTCCTATGTGGCGCTGACGGCGCAGGCGATGACGGCCGCCCTCGCGGCCGGCCGCCGCAGCATGGACTGGGCCGGCGTGTGCATGCTCGGCTGTATTACGGCTCTCGGCGGCGGCACCATCCGCGACGTGCTGCTCGGGCACTATCCACTGGTCTGGGTGCAAAACCCGTCCTATCTCGCGCTGACCGCGGTCGCGGCCTTCGCCACCATTTTGATCGCGCGGCATGTGCACCGGCTCACCATGGCGTTTCTGGTGCTCGATGCAATCGGGCTGGTCGTGTTCACCATGGCCGGCTGCGATGTCGCCTGGCAGATGAACGCCTCGCTGGCGATCGTGATCGTGGCCGGCATGATCACCGGCTGCGCCGGCGGCGTGCTGCGCGACATTCTCTGCAACGACGTGCCGCTGCTGTTTCGCTCCGAACTCTACGCCAGCGTCTCCGTGGTCACCGGATTGTTCTATGCCACCGCCTTCGGGCTCAATCTCAATGCACATGTCTGGACAGCGCTGACATTTGCGCTGGGTCTCACGCTGCGCCTGCTCGCGATCCGCTACAAATGGGAGATGCCGAAATTCGTCTTTACCGGCGATCAGCGCTGAGCCGCTATTTTGCCTTCCGCGCTTTCTCGACCTGATCCGCCGTCACCAGCGGCGCCGCGTTGCCCCAGGCGTTGCGGATGTAGTTGGTCACGTCGGCAATCTGCCGATCGGTCATCTTCGTCGCATAGGCCGGCATCGATCCCTTGTTGGGCGCGCGCGGGGTCGTCACGGTCTCGGCGCCGTCGAGCATGATGCGCAGCGTGCTCGAGGCGTCGGCGGATTGCAAATTGGCGTTGCCGGGCAGCGGCGGATAGATCCGCGGCGCGCCCGAGCCATCGTCCTCGTGGCAGGCGATGCAGGCGCCTTTGTAGAGCTTTTCGCCCGCGGCCATTTGCGCCGGGGAGGGCCGGGTGACCTTCGGCTCGCGCTTACCTGCGGGAAGGTCTTTCAGGTAAACCGCGATGGCGCGGACATCCGCATCGCTCATCTTGGAGGTCGAGTTGACCACGACCTCCGACATCAGCTTCCCGGCATGGCTTTTGCCGTTGCGGCCGCTCTGCAGATACTCGGTGATGTCTTCCACGCTCCAGGATTTCAGCCCGCTGCGCGCAGCCCCGTCCAGCCGCGGCGCGAACATGCCCGCAACCCGCCCGCCACCGTAGGTCCGGCCGCGCCTCTCCGCGCCAAACGTGTTCTTCGGCGTGTGGCAGGCGCCGCAATGGCTGACGCCCTCGACCAGATAGCGGCCGCGATTCCACTCCGCGCTCTTGTGCTGGTCCGGCATCAGAATGCCGGACTTGAAGAACAGCCAGTTCCAGCCGCGCATCACGACGCGATAGTTGAACGGCCAACGCAGCTCGGGCGCGCGTGGCGGGTTGCTTACCGGGGTCAGCGTCGCCAGATAGGCGCGGATGGCGAGAATGTCCTGGCGCGTCAGCTTGGTGAAATTCGGATAGGGGAAGGCCGGGTAATAGCGCGAACCGTCGGGCGCCACGCCAAACCGCAAGGCGCGGTAGAAATCGTCATCGTTCCAGCCGCCCAGGCCCGTCGCGCGGTCAGGGGTCAGATTAGGCGCGTAGATGCCGCCAAAGGGGGTCTCGATCCGCTTGCCCCCTGCGAAGGGTTTGGCGGGATCGGCGGTGTGGCAGCCTGCGCAGTCGCCGGCGACGGTCAGTGCCTTGCCGCGCGCGATGTCCTCGGCATCGGGTTCGGCGGCTGTTTGAAGCTTGAGCTGGGCATTGGCGGCGGTTACTGCGAACGCAGTGCACAAAAGCAAGCCGGCGAGAATCGTCCGCATGTCGTCCCTGCACCCATTGGCCTCTTCGGACGTTATAGCGTGAAAGCGGGGAGTATGGCGACGGCATGCCGTTTCGCGCCAAGGCCTTCGGAAGACACAAACCGAAAAGCCGCGCCGCCATTGCCGGCACGAAGTTGCGATCTTTGAAAGCGGGGCTCCATTGCCGAGATTTGTGGTGCGCGGCGCGGAAAATCCGACATAGACTGGTTCTAACGAGTTCAGATGCCTAGATAAAAGGCGTCGTCTCGATCAAGGCTCAAGAGGCAAAGAGGGCTTAGATGGGAATCAACCAGGGTCCGATCAGTCTCGATCAGAAATACACCCAGGATAAAGGTCACATCTTCCTGACCGGTATCCAGGCGCTGGTCCGCCTGCCGATGGCGCAGATCCGCCGCGACCGCGCCGCGGGGCTGAACACCGCAGGCTTCATTTCCGGCTATCGCGGCTCGCCGCTCGGCGGCTACGACCAGCAGCTCTTCGCCGCGCGAAAACACCTCGAACAATACAACATCAAGTTCCAGCCCGGCGTGAACGAGGACCTGGCCGCGACGGCGGTCTGGGGCTCGCAGCAGCTCAATCTGTCGCCCGGCGCCAAATATGATGGCGTGGTCGGCATCTGGTACGGCAAGGGCCCCGGCGTCGACCGCTGCGGCGACGTCTTCCGGCACGGCAATACCGCGGGCTCGGCCAAGAACGGCGGCGTGCTCGTCCTGGCCGGCGACGACCACGGCGCAAAATCCTCCACCGTCCCGCATCAGTCGGACCACGCCTTTATCTCCGCGCTGATGCCCTATCTCTATCCCTCCAGCATCCATGAAATGATCGAAATGGGCCTGCTGGGTATCGCGATGTCGCGCTACTCCGGCTGCTGGGTCGGCATGAAGGTGATCACCGAAACTGTGGAGACCACCGCCGAGATCGACCTCACCGACGAGATGACGCCGTTCAATATTCCGACCGATTTCGAGATGCCGCCGGGCGGCCTCAATCTGCGCTGGCCCGACGACCGCTTTGCGCAGGATTTGCGGCTGCAGGACTACAAGGGCTATGCCGCGATCGCCTTTGCCCGCGCCAACAACATCAACCGCGTCACCATGGATTCGCCGAACGCCCGCTACGGCATCATGGCGTCGGGCAAGAGCTACGAGGACATCCGCCAGGCGCTGCGCGAACTCGGGATCACCGAGGAGGTCGCCGCCAAGATCGGCTTGCGGCTTTACAAGATCGGCATGCCCTGGCCGCTGGAGCCGGAAGGCGTCCGCAAATTCGCCGTCGGCCTCGAGGAAATCTTCATCGTCGAAGAGCGCCGTGAGATCGTCGAAAATCAGGTCAAGCAGGAGCTGTTCAACTGGCGCGACGACGTTCGCCCGCGCATCGTCGGCAAGATGGACGACCACGACAAGCGTTTTCTCACTTTCGCCGCCGAACTTTCCGTCGCCTCACTGGCGAGTTCGCTGACCGAGCGGCTGCTTCGACTTAATCTCAATCCCGAAATCGCCGCGATGCTGCGCGCCAAGGCCGACTGGTTCAACGGCCGGCAGGCGACCCAGATGCAGGCGGTCGCCCCCGTCACCCGCACCCCGTATTTCTGTTCGGGCTGTCCGCACAACACCTCGACCAAGGTGCCGGAAGGCAGCCGCGCCTTTGCCGGCATCGGCTGTCACTTCATGGCGCTGTGGATGGACCGCTCGACCGAGACCTACACCCACATGGGGGGCGAGGGCGTGCCGTGGGTGGGTGTCGCGCCCTTCACCAAGGAAGAGCACGTGTTCGCCAATCTCGGCGACGGCACTTACTTCCACTCCGGCAGCCTCGCGATCCGGCAGGCGGTCGCGTCCGGCGCCAATATCACCTACAAGCTGCTCTACAATGATGCGACCGCGATGACCGGCGGCCAGCATGTCGACGGCGAATTGTCGCCGCAGCAGATCACCTTCCAGCTTCACTCGGAAGGCATCCGCAACATCTATCTCGTCTCTGAAACACCCGAGGCCTATCCGGCGTCCGACATCGCGCCCGGCGTCAAGGTCGCGCATCGCGACGAACTCGACGCGGTGCAGAGGACCTGCCGCACGCTGAAGGGCACCTCGGCAATTGTCTTCGTGCAGACCTGCGCCGCTGAAAAGCGCCGCCGACGCAAGCGTGGCCTGATGGAAGACCCGGCGCGCCGCGTCATGATCAATCCGGCCGTCTGCGAAGGCTGCGGCGATTGCTCGGTGCAGTCCAACTGCATCTCGGTCGAGCCGCTGGAAACCGAGATGGGACGCAAGCGCACCATCAACCAGTCGACCTGCAACAAGGACTATTCCTGCGTGAAGGGCTTCTGCCCGTCCTTCGTCACCATCGACGGCGGCAAGCCGCGCCGCCGCGCGCCGGCCAACCCTGGCGACGCCGGCGATATCGGCGATCTGCCCGAGCCGGCCTCGTTTCCCTCGCTGGAGCGGCCCTACAACATCGCGGTCGGCGGCGTCGGTGGCACCGGCGTGCTGACCATCGGCGCGCTGCTCGGCATGGCCGCCCATATCGAGGGCAAGGCCAGCATGATCCTCGACATGTCCGGCCTCGCGCAAAAGGGCGGCGCGGTGCTGAGCCATGTCCGGCTTTCCGAACATACCGCCGACGTCACCTGTTCGCGCATCGTCACCGGCACCGCCGATCTCGTGATGGCCGCCGACGAGGTGGTGGCCGCCGCCAAGGACACCATCACGCTCTGTGAAGCCAGCCGCACCGTCGGCGTCATCAACACCCACGTCATTCCGACCGCCGACTTCATCCTCAACCGCGACTTCAATTTCCAGAGCCGCAAGGTCAACCACGTGCTGGAAACCGAGCTGCGCAAGGACTCGTCGTTCTACGACTTCACCAAGCCCGCCGAGGCGCTGCTCGGTGACTCCATCGCCACCAACATCATGATGCTGGGCTACGCCTACCAGAAGGGCCTGCTGCCGCTGTCGGCGAAGGCGATCCTGCAGGCGATCGAGGTCAACGGTGTCTCGATCAAGATGAACACGCAGGCCTTCCAGCTTGGCCGTCTCGCCGCCGCCGACCCGGCGCGGCTCGAGGCCATGATGAAGGGCAAGGATGAGGTCGTCGCGCCGAAGACGCTGGATGCGATGACGCTCGATGAGGTCATCGCCCATCGCAGCGCATTCCTGACCGAATATCAGGGGCGCGGACTCGCCAAGCGCTACCAGAGCCTCGTGAAGCGCGTTCGCGATGCCGCCATCGACGGCGGCTACGGCGAGGCGCTGCCGCGCGCGGTTGCGATCAACTACGCCAAGCTGCTTGCCTACAAGGACGAATACGAAGTTGCGCGCCTGTTCACTGACGGCAAGTTCGAAAAGCAGCTCCGCGATCAGTTCGAGGGCGAGTTCAAGTTCAGCTTCAATCTTGCGCCACCCATCCTCGGCGGCGGCCTCGACGCACTCGGCCGCCCGAAGAAGCGCGCCTTCGGCCCCTGGATGCTGTCGGTGTTCCGCACGCTGGCAAAATTCCGCTTCCTGCGCGGCACGCCGCTCGACATTTTCGGCTACAGCCCCGACCGCAAGCTCGAACGCGACCTGATCGCAGGCTACGAGAAAGACGTCGCCACCGTGCTCGGCCTGCTGTCGCCGGTCACGCACGATACGGCGCTCGAAATTCTCTCACTGCCAGACCGCATCCGCGGCTACGGCCCGGTGAAGGAGAAGGCCGTGCAGGATGCGAAAGCGCGCTACACGCAACTCGCCGCCGACCTCGTCAACCCGCCGCCCGCACCGCGCCAGATCGCGGCGGAGTAGGGCTGCGCAGGTGGGCAAAGGCGCACTTGGGCCGTGCCCACCGTCAAACACCCGGCTCGTAATGGTGGGCACGCCTTCGCTCTTCGAGCTTCGGCATCCTACAATTCTAAATTTGCGATTCCGTTTTCGCTTCCGGACTGCTTTGTCCGAGGCGTGGCTCTGTTCCCGCCAGTAACCGCTGAATGTTGGCACGGTGGCGCACGATCACGTAAATGCCGCCTGCCATCACCAGTAACCGATAGGGCAATGGTTGCTCCAAGGCCCAGACGAGGGCGATCGCAGTCAACGCCGCCAGCATCGAACCAAGGGAAACAATCCGAACAATAGCCAGCATAACGCCAAAAGCCGTCGCAGCACCTAAACCTACCGGCCAGGACATCGCCAGCAACACGCCGAGCCCCGTCGCAGCGGATTTGCCACCTGTAAAATTCAGCCAAATCGAACGGCCATGCCCCAACAACACGGCAAGTCCGGCCAGGCAAACAGCCCAAGGGATCCAGGTTTGCAGATCAAGCGCCGTCGGTGGCGTGACGGACGGCAATGTATAGAACCAGGGATAAAACCAGCGGGCAAAGACAATCGCCGCCGCACCTTTCAGCACATCTACCAGGAGCACCACCAACGCAGGCCATTTCCCAAGGGTTCGCAATACGTTTGTTGCCCCAATGGATTTGGAGCCATGCTCCCGGATATCGATGCCCTTGAGCAGTTTCCCCGCCAGATAGCCCGTGGGCGTAGAACCGAAGAGATAGGCGATCGCCAATCCAGCCACGCTCGCGATCCAGAAAACCATGGAATTCACCTCGACGCTCTGATTTCAGGCAAACATACCGGCCCCGGACGCACAAGTGGCCGCGATGCACGGGATCGACGGGGTCCGCTCGCGCCTGCTGTTCACACGGTGTCGGTGGACTGCGCCAGTCCCCACATGGCGATCGCCACGGCGGCCATGGCGAACATCGTCTGTGCGCGCGTTATGCCGCGACTCCCCGCCTGACCAAAGATAGTTGAACCAGGTAACGCGTACTTCGACGTACGGATCGCACCGCTTTAATCTGCACCTTACCACTCGGACCACCGACGGACCTTTCCCTCGGTCGGACCCGGCAAGTTCCAGGATCATCGGTGCGTTGAGCAGCGACGGCTCCGGAAAAAATCGGTCAGTCGTGTTGACGGATGAAGCCAGCCCGATGAATTGACAAAACCGAATCCAGGGTGTTCACTATCTGAAGTGAGACCCGAAGAGGTCCCCTTCATAACGACCAGCCACATTCATTGATATCATTAGGGAGAAATGGAAATGTCCATCGTCGCACGACGATTGGCGGCATTTTCTGCCGCGGTCATCATACTCGCTGCTAGCGGAGGCAGTGCGCTCTCTCAGAAGAAATATGATATCGGCGCAACCGACACCGAAATAAAGATCGGCAATATCATGCCGTACAGCGGACCGGCGTCGGCCTATGGGGTAATCGGCAGAACCGAAGCGGCCTACTTCCGCAAAATCAATGCCGAGGGCGGTATCAATGGGCGGAAGGTCAACTTCATCTCCTATGACGACGCCTACAGTCCACCGAAAACGGTTGAGCAGGCGCGCAAGCTGGTCGAGAGCGACGAGGTGCTCCTGATCTTCGGCCCGCTCGGCACGCCATCTAACACGGCCATTCAGAGGTACATGAACGCCAGGAAGGTGCCACAGTTGTTCGTCGCGACGGGGGCGACCAAATGGAATGATCCGCAAACCTATCCGTGGACCATGGGCTGGCAGCCCAACTATCAGAACGAGGCGCGGATCTACGCGAAGTATATCCTAAGGGAAAAGCCGAACGCGAGAATTGGCGTTCTTTACCAGAACGACGATTACGGAAAGGACTACCTGAAAGGTCTGAAGGATGGGCTCGGCGACAAGGCCGCGTCGATGATCATAGCGGAGGACGCTTACGAGGTAGCCGAGCCGACCATCGATACGCATATCGTCAAGATGAAATCCATTAACGCCGACGTGTTCTTCAACGTCACCACGCCGAAGTTCGCGGCGCAGGCCATCAAGAAGGCGGCCGAGATTGGCTGGAAGCCGATGCAATTTCTCAACTCCGTTGCCACCTCGATCGGCGCCGTAATCAAGCCGGCCGGATTCGAGAACGCGCAAGACATCATTTCGGTGGCTTACTTGATGGATCCGATGGACCCGCAATGGCGTGATCATCCGGGAATGAAGGCCTTCGACGAATTCTTGGCCAAGTATTTCCCCGAAGGCAATCGGTCCGACAACTTCGTGGTCACGGGATATAACAATGCCCAGACTTTGGTCCAGGTGTTGAAGCAATGCGGCGACGATCTCACCCGTGAAAATGTGATGAAGCAGGCCGCGAACTTAAAGGACTTCAGAACCGATAACCTGCTGCCGGGCATCACGATCAACACCAGCCCGACCGATTTCGCTCCGATCAAGCAAGTGCAGTTCAGGAAGTTCAAGGGGGAGAGGTGGGAGCTGTTCGGCCCCGTGCTCAACGACGAAATCGGAGGCTAGGCGACATCAAGTAATGAAGAATTGGCTGTGATTCCCGGCTCGTCAGGATCGACAGCAGACTTCCTCTCCCAGCTCGGTTGGTTGAGCTGCGACAGAATGGGTTAGACCTGCGGCTAACCCACTCGTCGCGCAAATCCGCAAGCGTCGATCGCGCGGCGCTCATCCAAAACGCTGCAAAACCCGCTGCGCGCAAAAACGAATTTCATCAGCCATTTCAACGCGATTTGGGTCGTCCAGATTGCGCGTCAAAAATATTCCGCTTCTCATTTCCCCCAAATCAGCTGCATCTTCGCGCCATCCCGCCTCATCGAAGAGGGGCGTACGCGTCGTCACGATACGTGGAGTGCGGGGAGCGGTGGACGCGATGGCGTCGAGCGCGCGAGGCATTGCAGGGCGGCTTCAAGCTTCGTCTTGGGGCTGTGAGCGATTGATCCGCGCAGGACGAGCGGCGTTGTTGCGTACGGCAAAAGCGTGTGGTTCTGGCACCCGTGGCTGGTGTCAAGCTGACGGAGGCTGATCGACATCCAACCGGGTTCGATCGGTCGTCAATCCGGCAGCGACGGAGGCAAAAGGAATTCGTCTCCGGGGAGAGCGCGCCATAAGCCGTCAAACCATTGCGCAGGGAAGGCCGGATGCTCTCCGCTGGACCTGTATGCTCGTGTGCGCACTTCTCTGTGCCATTGCACACGGGACCGCGGGTGCAGCGCGCACCCGGTCTTCCCTGCGCCCTCTCTCATGTCAGAGCGGGCAAGCGAGCAGATACAACTCGGGCGCGTCGCGCCGCGGGAGCGCACTGGCATATCTGGGCGTCCCGACCTGATACGATTTTCGCCGATAATCATCCCGAGTTGAGTCCAGTCGCTACTGTCTCGCTCTGCGGAATATCTCGGCGCTTGCCAAGGCAGCCCTGACAGGTCAGAAAAAAAGCCGGAAGAAGAAACGCCAACGGAGAACGATTTGACCATCAAGGGCAAAGCCTACATTGCCGGGATCTACGAGCATCCGACCCGGCACGCACCCGACAAATCAACCGCGCAGTTGCATGCCGAGGTCGCCAAGGGGGCGATCGAGGATGCCGGGCTGACCAAAGCCGACATCGACGGCTATTTCTGCGCCGGCGATGCCCCCGGCGGCCTCTGGCCGATGGTCGATTACCTTGGCCTCAAGGTTCGCCATATGGATTCCACCGATACCGGCGGATGTTCCTATTTGATCCATCTCGGCCACGCTGCCGAAGCGATCGCGGCCGGCAAGTGCTCGATCGCGCTGATCACCCTGGCGGGCAAGCCGCGCACCGGCCCGATGCCGCCGCGCGCGGCCGGTGCCGAGGTCGATTTCGAGGCGGCCTATGGGGCGACCACGCACAATGCCTACGGCATGTGTGCCATGCGCCATATGCACGACTACGGCACCACCAGCGAACAGCTCGCCTGGATCAAGGTCGCGGCCTCGCATCATGCCCAGTACAACCCGCACGCGATGCTGAAAGAGGTCGTTACCGTCGAGGACGTGCTGAACTCGCCGATGATCTCGGACCCGCTGCACCGCATGGATTGCTGCGTCGTCACCGACGGCGGCGGGGCGCTGATCGTGACCACGCCGGAAATCGCCAAGAGCCTGAAGAAGCCGCTGGTGCGGCTGATCGGCCATGGCGAGGCGATGAAGGGCCCGCGCGGCGGCAAGGATCTCGACCTCACTTATTCCGCCGGCGTCTGGTCCGGCCCGCGCGCGTTCGAAGAGGCCGGCGTCACGCCGAAGGATATGAAGTATGCCTCGATCTATGACAGCTTCACCATCACCGTGCTGATGCAGCTTGAAGACCTCGGCTTCTGCAAGAAGGGTGAGGGCGGCAAGTTCGTCTCCGACGGCAACCTCATCTCGGGCGTCGGCAAGCTGCCGTTCAACACCGACGGCGGCGGCCTCTGCAGCAACCACCCGGTCAACCGCGGCGGCATGACGAAAATCCTCGAGGCGGTCCGCCAGTTGCGCGGCGAAGCCCATCCGAAGGTGCAGGTGCAAAATTGCGATCTCGCGATCGCCCACGGCACCGGCGGACTTCTCGGCGTGCGTCACGCCGCCTCAACCTGCATTCTGGAGCGCGTGTGATGGCTGAAGCCAAGAAATATCCGACGCCGGTGACCAATCCGGAAACCGCGCAGTTCTGGGAAGCGGCCAAGGCCGGCAAGTTGATGATCAAGCGCTGCACCGCCTGTGGCGAGCCGCATTACTTTCCGCGCTCGATCTGCCCGTTCTGCTTCTCCGACAAGACGGTGTGGGAGGAGAGCTCGGGTGAAGCCACGATCTACACCTACAGCTTGATGCGCAAATCCCCGACCGGGCCTTATGCGATCGCTTATGTCACGCTGAAGGAAGGCCCGTCGCTGCAGACCAACATCATCGACTGCGATCTAACGAGCCTGAAGATTGGCCAGAAGGTGAAGCTGGTGTGGAAGCCAACCGACGGCGCCCCGCTGCCGTTCTTCACGGCTGCCTGACGGAATTGCCCGCGCTGCGCGCCAAGCAACAGATCGTCATCCCCGCGAAAGCGGGGATCCAGTAAACGCCGGTGGTTACTGGACCCCCGCCTTCGCGGGGGTGACGACAGCAGAAGAATTGGGAGAGAGTTCAAACATGCCGATCAACTACGAACAGCTCATGGCCCTGAAAAATCTCGGCCAGAAATACGCCTATACCGACCGCGAGGTGATGCTCTACGCCTACGGTATCGGCATGGGCGCCGACCCCATGGACGAGAACGAACTCGCCTATGTCAACGAAGGCACCTTCACCCCGCGGCCCCTCAAGGTCGTGCCGACCTTCGCCTCGGTGGCGGCCTGGGGCTCGGGCCCCGGCGAGATGAATCTCAATCGCGTCATGGTGGTCGACGGCGAGCGCGACATCACCTTCCACAAGCCGCTGCCGGCCGCAGCGAAGATCACGGCCGACTCGAGCGTGCTCGACGTCTTCGACAAGGGCAAGGACAAGGGCGCCGTCATCCGGCACCAGACCGTGCTGAAGGACGAGAACGGCGAGAAGCTTGCGACGATTGTCGCTTCGCGCTTCGCGCGCGGCGATGGCGGCTTTGGCGGGCCGTCCGAAGGCCAGCCCGAGCCGCACAAGGTGCCGAGCAGGGCCCCCGACAAGATCGTCGACATCACGACGCGGCCGGACCAGGCGCTGGTCTATCGCCTCTGCGGCGACCGCAATCCACTGCACTCCGATCCGGAGTTTGCCAAGAAGGCCGGTTTTCCGAAGCCGATCCTGCACGGCATGTGCACCTACGGCATCACCTGCCGCGGCGTGCTGCAGACCTATGCCGACTACGACCCGTCCGCCTTCAAGCAGCACGTCGCGCGATTTTCGTCGCCGGTGTTTCCCGGCGAGACCGTGACGATGGAGCTTTGGAAGGACGGCAACGTGGTCTCGTTCGAAGCGAAAGTGAAGTCGCGTGGCGTCACCGTGATCAAGAGCGGGAAAACGGTGCTGGGCTAGAAGCGGCGAGGGTGTTGCGCTCCCTCGCCCCGCTCTTGCGGGGAGAGGGCTGGGGTGAGGGGCCTATCCGCGAGTCTGGTGTCGCTGGATAGACCTGTACCCCTCACCCGGATCGCAGGGGCGATCCGACCTCTCCCCGCGAGCGGGGCGCGGTAAAGAGAAAGAACAACGGGAGAGACATTATGGGATTACTCGACGGCAAGGTCGCAATCATCACCGGCGCGGGCGGCGGGCTCGGCGAGGCCTACGCAAAGCTGTTCGCGCGCGAGGGCGCGGCGGTCGTGGTCAACGACCTCGGCGGACCGCGCGACGGTTCCGGCGCCGACGTATCGATGGCGCAGAAGGTGGTCAATGCGATCAAGGAAGAGGGCGGCCGTGCCGTCGCCAACGGCTCCGACATCTCGACCATCGCCGGCGGGCAGTCCGTATTCGACGACGCCATCAAGAATTTCGGCCGCGCCGACATTCTGGTCAACAATGCCGGCATCCTGCTCGACGAGACATTTGCAAAAGCCAAGGAAGCCAACTGGGACCGGGTGATCAGGGTGCATCTCAAAGGCACCTTCTGCTGCACCCAGCCGGTGTTCAAATGGATGCGCGAGAACGGCGGCGGCGTTATCGTCAACACCTCCTCGACCTCGGGCCTGATCGGCAATTTCGGCCAGACCAATTACGGGGCCGCCAAGGGCGGTATCTGGGGACTGTCGAATGTGCTGGCCATTGAAGGCCGCAAGTACAACATCCGGATCTGGACGCTCGCTCCCGGCGCGCTGACCCGCATGACCGCCGATCTTCCGCGCTACAAGGAAAACCCCGGCGCGGCGCTGGGCCCGGATGGCATCGCGCCAGCCGTGCTATACATGGTCAGCGACCTGTCGGGCGACCAGACCGGCAAGGTGCTCGGCGTCTCCGGCCCCCGCGGGGTCCGCGAGATGCGGATGATGGAAATGGAAGGCTGGACGCCGCCGTTTACGGGGTGGAAGGCTGAGGATATCGTGACCCACGCCAACGAGATCTTCTTCTCCGAGGAAGAGATCAAGAAGTCGGCGAGGCGATTTAAGTAAATGTCATCCGGGGCCGATGCCTAGCCTCGAACCCGGAATGACGAAAAGGATAGAGGCACTCGATGACCAAGCTCACCGCCCAGGCCGCAGGCACTTTCGCGATCGCGCCGACGCCGTTCCACGATGACGGCCGGATCGACGAGAAATCGATCGACCGGCTGACCGACTTCTACGCCGAAGTCGGCTGCGACGGCGTCACCGTGCTCGGTATTCTGGGCGAGGCGCCGAAGCTCGACGCTGCCGAAGCCGAGCAGGTGGCGGTTCGTTTCGTCAAGCGCGCCAAGAACATGCAGATCATCGTCGGCGTCTCGGCGCCGGGATTTGCCTCGATGCGCTCGCTGGCGAAAGCGTCGATGGACGCGGGCGCCGCCGGCGTGATGATCGCGCCGCCGCCGCATCTGCGTACCGACGACCAGATCACGGGCTATTTCAAGCAGGCGCAGGAAGCGATCGGCGACGAGATTCCCTGGGTGCTGCAGGACTATCCGCTGACGCTCAACGTCGTCTTCACGCCGGCCGTGATCCGCAAGATCGTGATGGACTCGCCGTCCTGCGTGATGCTCAAGCATGAGGACTGGCCGGGACTGGAGAAGATCACCACGCTGCGCGGCTATCAGAAGGACGGCTCGCTGAAGCCGATGTCGATTCTGGTCGGCAATGGCGGCTTGTTCCTCGATTTCGAGATGGAGCGCGGCGCCGACGGCGCCATGACCGGCTACGCCTTCCCGGAATTGCTGATCGATGTCGTGAAGCTGCAAAAGGCCGGCAAGCGCGACGCCGCGCACGACCTGTTCGACGCACATCTGCCGCTGATCCGCTACGAGCAGCAGCCCGGCGCGGGGCTTTCGGTGCGCAAATACGTGCTGCAGAAGCGCGGCATCATTTCGTCCAGCGCGCAGCGCAAGCCCGGTGCTACGATCACGGCAACCGCAAAGGCCGAGGTCGAGTATCTGTTGTCGCGGGTGGCGCGCGTCGACCGCCGTGCCAACCTGCAACCGCAATCCAGCGCGGCAGGATAGTCCAATGGCTGAAGCCGTCGCCCCGCGTCCCGCATCCACCATCCTGCTGCTGCGCGACAGCGCTGCGCTCAAGGAAATTGAAGTCTTCATGATGGTTCGCCATTATGAGATCGACTTCAATTCCGGCGCGCTGGTGTTTCCCGGCGGCAGCGTCGACAAGGGCGACAAGGAGATTATTGCAACACCCGAACTCTATTCGGGCGGCGACGGGCTCGACGAGGCAACCTTGAGTTTCCGCATCGCCGCGATCCGCGAAACCTTTGAGGAGAGCGGCATCCTTTTGGCGCGGCCGAAGGGCTCTAAAGCACTGGTCGACGCCAGGCGCGCCAGCGAAATCGAGGTGGCGCATCGCGCAGATCTTTGCGACAGCAAGATCAGCTTCCTCAAGGTGCTCTCCGACAACGGCATGGTGCTGGCGCTCGACGAACTCGTGCCCTATGCGCACTGGATCACGCCGGAGGGCATGCCCAAGCGGTTCGACACCTGGTTTTTCCTTGCCGCGGCGCCCCCCGAACAGGTCGGCGCCCATGACGGCAAGGAATCTACCGAACTCGATCTGGGTGTCGCCGCGCGAGGCGCTCGAGGGCGGCGAGAGCGGGCGCTTCAAGCTGCCGTTCCCGACCACGCGCAACCTGATCAAGCTTGGCAAGCAGGCGAGCGTGAACGCGGCGCTCGACGACTCCAGAGGCAAGTCCGTCGTCACCGTGACGCCGGTCATGACCAGGAACAATGGTGGCCGCCAGCTCCGCATTCCCCTCGAAGCCGGCTATGACGGCGAGCTGTTCGAGGTCGGCTCGGTCGGCTGATTGTATCCACACTTCGGCGGCTAACGAAGTATCCTGACGTCCGCCACGCGTAATGTCTGGCCCTGACTTAAAACAAGACGGGTGACAGACATGGGCGAGGCCCAACAGACACATCCCAAAATCGCGAGCGAACTGGCGCTGCTGCTGGTGCTCGCGACGCTGTGGGGCGCGTCCTACACATTCCTGAAGGTCGCGGTAGCGACGATCCCGCCGGTGACGCTGATAGCGGCCCGCACGCTGATCGCAGGCCTGCTGCTGGTCGCGATCATGCGCTGGCGCGGGATCGCATTGCCGGCGGATGCCGCGAACTGGCGGCGCTTCCTGTTCCAGGCCTGCCTCAACAGCGTCATTCCGTGGACGATGGTGGCGTGGGGCACGCGGGCCCTGGATGCCGGTGTCGCTACCATCCTCAATTCGACGGCGCCGATATTCACGTTTTTCCTGACGTTGGCGATCACCCGCCACGAGGCGGTGACGTTCCGGAAGCTGGTCGGCGTGATCGCGGGGATGGCGGGGATCTGCCTGATCGTCGGCATGCAGGCGCTGGCCGGATTGGGCGAGCAATTGGCCGCGCAGATCGTGCTGTTGCTGGCCGCCGTCTGCTACGCGGGTGCGGCGATTTTCGGCCGCGCCTTCAAAAATCTCGATCCCATGGCGCCGGCGGCGGGATCGCTGCTCTGCGGCGCCGCGATCCTGATCCCGCTGAGCCTGGTGGTGGACCGGCCGTGGACGCTGGCGCCGTCGATGAATTCGTTGCTGGCGCTGCTGGCGCTCGCGGTGTTTTCCACGGCGTTCGCCTTCGTGATCTATTTCCGCCTGATCCAGACGCTGGGATCGATCGGCGCCACCGCGCAGGCCTATTTGCGGGTACCGATCGGCGTCGCGGCGAGCGTGGTTTTCCTCGGCGAGCAATTGAGTTCGACCGCCTGGATCGGCCTTGCCTGTGTCGTCGTCGGTGTCGCCGCGATGACGATTCCGGCGCGGCAGGCGGCCGGACAGGCTGCTTGAACGCGCTTAAGGAGACCTTGGGCTTGCCCGGCGGTACCCCAATCGTGGGATAGCGGCAGCCAGGCCGCCGTCGCGAGCCAGAACCGGCTCTGGGCCCGCTTAACCGTCGTTCCCGGCATGTTCCCAACGGCCCGAAATCCATCGTATATACTAGGCCCGACAGGAGCCCGGCCCGACCAACATGACCGCCGAAACGCCGAATTCGCTGCCGCCGCGATCGTTCTCGCTTTCGATCGGCCAACTGACATTCGGCAGTTTCATGCTGGTGCTGGCAGTGATCATCATCACCTCGACCGCCAGTGTCATCGCTATCCGCCACATCGATTCGACCTTTGCCGAGCTGCAGCGGCTGCAGAGCGTCGGCGACCTTGCCGAGGATATCGACCGCCGCATGAACGAATTGCGGCTCGCCGCGCGGGATTTCGTCACCGATCCCGGCAGCCAGTCGCTTCAGGCTGGCGATGCCGCCACTGCGCTCAGTGAGGTCCTGAAGAAGACGCGGCTGGAGCTTGCCCCCGAGCAGCAGGACATGATCGACGGCGTCACCGAGCGGCTGTCGACCTACCGCAGCGGCATCGAGCGGATTTCTGCGCTGATCAACCGCCGTGCCGATTTGATCGTCGCTTTGCCGCCCTTGCGCGAGAAATTCGATGCCGCGATTGCCGAGGCGCTCGATCCCGCGATTGCATCGACATTGCTTCAGAGCCAGAGCCGGATCGCCTCGGCGCTGCTGGCCCATAACCCGTCGGCGGCCGAGCAAGCGGCGCAAAGCATGCGTTCCATGACGATCGCGGATCCGAACCTGCGCGCGGCAGTCGACGATTATGCGCTGGCGATCGCCAACATATCGGTCCGCGAACGGCAGATCTCCGATATCGACAAGGAAGTGCTGGGTGCGGAGGGCCGCCTGATCCAGCGCGTGACGGAATTGTTGCGCGACGTCAGCGAGCGGCGGGGGCGCGTTCTCTCCCGCGATTTCGCCCGTACACTGACCGAAGCGAAGTGGCAGAGCATCGTGCTCGGGACCGCCGGCGTCCTGATCGGGCTTTTCGCCTCGCTGCTGGTGGTGCGCCGCACCGTGCGCCCGCTCGCCTCGATCGCGACTTCGATCCGCGCGGTGGCAGGCGGCGAGAAGAACGCCTCGATCCCGGCGACCGACGTGGACAACGAAATCGGCGACATTGCCCGTGCCGCCGAGGTGTTCCGGCAGACGCTGGTCGACGCCGACGCGGCGCGCGAGGCGGCCGTGCGCGCGCTCGCCGAACAGCGGCTTGCCGAGGAAAGCTACCGCAAGCTGTTCGAGTCCTCGGTCGATGGAATTTACGTCACGACGCCCGGCGGCTCGCTGCTGAACGCCAACCCGGCGCTGGCGCGGATGATGGGCTATGCCACGCCGCAGGATCTGATCAACGGCATCGGCGACATCGCGGGTACGGTCTATGTCCATCCCGAGGCGCGGGCGGAATACGAGCGGCTGATGCAGCGCGACGGCATGGTCCGTGAGTATGAGTACCAGGTTCGCACCCGCAACGATTCGGTGCTGTGGCTCTCCGACAGCGCGAGCGCCGTGCACAACGAGGCCGGAATCATCGTCCGCTACGAGGGAACGGTGCGCGACATCACCGACCAGAAGCGTGCCGAGGATGCGATTGCCGAAGGCCGCCGCCTGCTGCAAATGGTGATCGACACCGTGCCTGCGGTCATCAACGTCAAGGACAAGGAGCTCCGCTACGTCCTGATGAACCGCTATATGGCCGGTATTTTCGGGGTCGAGCCGGGGGATGCGATCGGCCGCACCACCGCCGAGCTGATGTCGCGCTATGGCGCGGAAAAAACCGATGAGAATGACAAGCGGGTGTTGGCAGTCGGCAAGGAACTCGGCTTCTACGAGGAGGAATACAAGGACGCGTCCGGCCATATGCGACAATGGCTGGTCAACAAGCTGCCGATCCTCGATGCGGCTGGCGAGATCGAGAACATCGTGACCGTTGCGCTCGACATCGCCGAGCGTAAGCGCGTCGAATCCGAGATGCGCAAGGCCAAGGATGCGGCGGAGGGGGCGCTGCGCAATCTGCGGGAGACGCAGAATTCGCTGATCGAAGCCGAAAAGCTCGCCGCCTTGGGACGGTTGGTGGCCGGCGTAGCCCACGAGGTCAATAACCCCGTCGGCATCAGCCTGACGGTCGCCTCCGCGCTGGAGCGCAAGACGTCGAACTTTACGGCCGAGGTCGCCCGCGGCGAGTTGCGGCGCTCCAGCCTGAACGATTTCCTCGAAACCAGCCGCGATGCGTCGTCGCAGCTCGTCGCCAACCTCAACCGCGCCGCCGAACTGATCCAGTCATTCAAGCAGGTCGCCGCCGACCGCAACTATTCCGACCAGCGCTCTTTCGACCTCGGCGACCTCACCGAGCAGGTGGTCATGAGCCTGCGGCCCGGCCTGCGCAAACACAATCTGACGCTCAATGTCGAGTGCCAGCCCAATCTGATGATGAACAGCTACCCTGGTCCCTACGGACAGGTGCTCACCAACCTGTTCCTCAATTCGGTGGCGCATGCCTTCCCGGACGGCAAGCCCGGCACGGTCGATATCCAGGTGCGGGAGTCCGGCAAGGACAATGTCGAGATCATCTTTTCCGATAACGGGATCGGCATGAGCCTCGACGTCCGCCGCCGTGCCTTCGATCCGTTTTTCACCACGCGGCGCGACCAGGGCGGCACCGGGCTCGGCCTGCACATCGTCTACAGCATCGTGACGACGCGGCTCGGCGGCCGGCTTGATCTCGATTCCCAGCCAGGCGGCGGCACGCGAATCCAGATGATTTTACCGCGTACAGCACCGTTGGAGCAGGCGGCGGAATAGGGGCCGCGGGGTCATCTGCAGGCGTGTGGTAACCGTCGCGCTAGTCTAGTTGATATCCGCCAGCTTATGCAGGGTGGCGCCAAAGATCTGGCTGGCTTTGCCGACAAGCGCGGTTCCATTCATGCTGCCGCGGGTATCGGTGAAGGTTCCGGATACGCCGATGCCGACCGGATTGGGTCCGCCGAACAGCGGGTTGTCATTGTCGCGCGGGGTGGTGTGGCGCTGCACCAGAACCTCGCCCTTGAAGGTATCGCCCTTCACGGTGTAGCTGCCGATATAGAACAGATAGGCATCGCCGCCGAGAATTTGGCCGTCTCGGAACAAAATGACGCCGCTGCCCTTGCCGGTGCGCCCATCCAGCAGGGTGACGTGGATCGAATAGAGCCCGTTCTTCATGACGTCCCGGATGTCGGCCGCCGCGCCCATGGAAGCCGGTCAAGGAGTTATGCCAAAGCGCGGCAGGCACCGTCAACGCGTCAGGTTGCCCGTCAATTCCCGTACAGGAAGCAAATCTGAAGCATACCACTCCGGCGTGAAGCACGGATGACATGCAGTGTGCCGAATCAAGTTGGCCCGCGAAATGCATTGTTCGGTGTGGCACCGGCCGGCGGGTGCTGGAGCAAGAGAAACAGGTGACCAACTGGATGAGTTCCGGCGGCCACGTGCCGCGCCCACACATCGAGAACAGCAACCGCGAAACCGCGGGCCGTCATCGCGGGGTCCGCTGGAAAACGCGGATGATGATCGGCAGCGTGTTGTTGATGTTGCCACTCGCCGCCGATCGCGGCGAGGCCCGCGATCCCGACGGGCGCTATGCCAACTCGCCGCTGAAGCAATGGTTCGACAGTCTGAAGAGCGGCAAGGGACCGTGCTGTTCCGACGCCGATGGGTATGCGCTGAGCGATGTCGATTGGGAGTCCGGCAACGGACATTACCGCGTGCGGATCGACGACGAATGGTACGACGTGCCCGACGACGCTGTCATCACTGAACCGAACCGCGTCGGCCGAACCATGGTCTGGCCGATGCGCGGTTATCAAGGATTGAGCATCCGCTGCTTCATGCCGGGCAGCATGACGTAGCGCGTTGCCGATTTCGCGCGCTCGCGTCGGAGCCTGACCGTCATACTCCGCGAAAGCGAAGTATCCAGTTCGGAAGCTACTCAGCGGGTCGGAGCGTCACGCATATTTCTTGTCGCGCTCCAAGAGCTCGATCGAAATGCCCTGCGGCCCGCGGATGAAGCAGATGCGTACGCCGGGCCGAATGGTGGTCGGCTCCTTCGTGAACTCGACGCCCTTTGCCTTGATCTCGGCGGCGACCGCGTCGATGTCTTTCACGGTCAGGCCGAAATGGTCGAGACCCTGATAGGGCGTCACCGGCGAGGTGTTGACGCCGTCGCCGGCGGTGACGGGCGCGATGAACACGTTGGCGCCGCCGAGCTTGACGTCGATCCGCCCGGGGCCGCGGATGATCTCGCCTCCGAGAACGTCCTCCAGCCATGCGGCGGTCGCCTCGGGATCGGGGCTGCGCAAATGGACATGGTCCCAGATAACGTTCGGCATCTTCGGTCTCCCCATTATTGTTGTTGCGGCGCTCAAGGCCGTTTGCGGCGCGGCCAATGTAGCCGCCACGCATCCGCAATTCCATCCCGGTCGCGCCGCCGCCGCAATATTGTCGAGGTGGCATGAAACCATTTCCGCCTTGGGCGATTGTTGACGGGCGGCGGGATCCGTACAGCGGTGGTCGTGATAAAAGCCGTACGGGAAACACCCGTATGGCTTTTTCATGCGTGGCACGGGTGAGGGCACGGCTATGAGAATCGCCGGGTGGTCGTTCGGAAAGTCCGAAGCACGGTTCGCCGCACTGCCGGCCGTCGCCATTGCCGGCTGCGCCATATGGCTGATGCTTCCGCAGGCAAGCGATGCCGAGGGTCATTCCATCGCGATGTCGCCTGAAGTTACCCGCATCACGGAAGCTACATCTCACAACGACGACACGGCCGGAGTCCAGGCGACCTTGTCGAGTCCGGCACCATCGGCCGCTTCCCCCGACGCCAATCCGCCGGCGGCCGCTGCCGCGCCTATCGACATCGCGCCGCCGGAAACGGCGGAGCCCGCCAAGTCGCCGCTCGATGGCCTGAAAATTATCTCGCAGTCGTGGCGAAGGGGCGGGCTCGGCTCGAAAGCGCTGGTGACCTTCACGCTCCGCAACGCCAATGACTACGCGGTAAAGGATATCGAGATCGCCTGCTCTTTCGTCCGCCGGGACGGCAGGCATCTGACCGACCGCCGGCGTATCATTCCCGATACCGTGAACATGAAGAGCCGAAAGCGCTACGCCGGTATGCTGGTCGGGTTCGTTAACGTCAACGCAAATAAGGCGAAATGTTCAGTGCTGGCAGCCAGCCGGATTTAACCTTATGCGGCCGAACTCGCCTCAAGTTCCCCCGAAAATGTGATCTGCGCCGTTGAACCTTGCCGGTGGGGCAGGAACTAACTGGTGTATCGCCCGTTAGGCGATTGAACCGCGCGGTGCTTGTGCGGGGGGAGCGAGACCGATGCCCGTAGCGCGTTATTTCCTGTTTGTCGGCGGAGCGCTGCTCGCGCTGTTGATGGCGATCAATGCGCTCGTCCCACAGCAGGCGGTCGTGGCCAGCCAGGCCGCTCCTTCGGTCAACAAGACCGTTGTGCGCATTCGCTCCGACCAGAAGCTGCCGGAGCGGGTAGTTTACGACACCAGCCTTCCGACCATTGTTCCGCCGCCGTCCATGACGGCCCAAGTGACGGTCCCGGCCGTGGCGCCGGCCTCGGCCGATGCGACCGCCCAGGCCCGCGTGCGGGAGACCTTTGCCCAGTTCGTCCCGGCGGAGGCGAAGAAGCCCGAGCCGCAGGTTCAGCGTAAGCGCAAGTTCGCCAAGAGTTCGCCCGGCGCCGCCGATGCAGATCGCGCAGCCGCGGCAAATGCGGGTCGCGCAGCAGTCGCATTTCGGCTTCTTCGGCGGTTCGAACTGGAACAGCACCTGGTAGGATCCGTCGCCTGGATTTAGCGCGGCAGCTTCGGAATCTTGTCCGCAAAACCATTGTAGCAGGTCAGGCGCTCGTCTTCCTCCTTGAGGAAGCGGCAGTCATTGACGCCCTTTGCCGCCGGCGCCTTTGGCTTGGGCTTGGGCGCATAAATGGCGTCGTAGCAGTTCAGGCGTTCCTTGGTCGCATCGTCGATGTCCAGGCAGGCCTGCAACTTCTGAGCGACCGACAAGGGCTTTTCTTTTTCCTTCTTGCCCGGCGCTGATTTCTTCGACCCGACCACAACAAGCGGTTTGCCGCCGATGGTCGGAGGACTGGCGGGGGCGGTCCCCTGAGCCAGCGCCGCCGCCGGATACAGGATCGCCAGCGTCAGGATAATCTTTCGCATGTTGAAATGTCCGAATTGCCGCAAGCCGAACGAGCGCGCCTGGAGAGGCCAAAACTCCCGAGCCTTGGAATTGAGGTCCCGCTGCGCGCCTCAGTTCTGTAGCACCATCCCCGAGCGTCTGTCTAACCTGTTGATTTAATGGCCATTCAATTGAGCCTGCGATGGCCCGCTGGGTGTCCGCCGGGCTTTGCTTGACGCCTCGTAGCCCCGGCGCTCCGGCTTGTGGTCGGCGCACCCCGTCGCCAACTTGGTGGTCTAGTGGGCACTCCTTCGGCAGTCGCGTGGGCCGCGCCGGAAGTATTTCGTTGGCCCGCCGAGGGAGAGCATCATGTCCGATCCGCAACGCCGGGAGTTTCTCGCCGCCGCAGGCGTCGCCTCGCTGGCAGCGCTGCGCGGGGCGACGCCTGCCGCCGGCGGCGATCCGAGTTTCATGAACAATGTTCCGGACCCGACGCTCGCCGGCAAGGATTTGCCGACCTTCAAATTCGCGCTGGAGAAATCCGACGGCAAGGTGATCGGCAACAGTTACGGCAAGGAGGCGACAGTCGCACAATTGCCGATCTCCAAGGGGATTGCCGGCGTCTCGATGCGGCTTGAGCCCGGCGCGATGCGCGAATTGCACTGGCATGCCACCGCGGCGGAATGGGCGTTCGTTCTCGAGGGCCGCGTTCGCACCACCGTCGTCGCTCCAGGCGGCCTTGCCGAGACCAACGATTTCGACCCCGGCGACGTCTGGTACTTTCCGCGCGGCCACGGCCACATGCTGCAATGCCTCGGCGACAAGCCCTGTCACTTCATCCTGATCTTCGACAACGGCTATTTCTCCGAATTCGGCACCTTCAGCATCACCGACTGGGTCGGACACACGCCACCGGCGCTGCTGGCGAAGAATTTCGGCCTGCCGGAAGCTGCGTTCGCGACGTTCCCGAAGGAGGAAGTGTATTTTGCACGCGGCAATCCGCCGCCAGCCGAGCCGTCCGTGCCGCTGCAGGGCTGGAAGCTGCCGCCGGAGACCCACAAATATCGGCTGCTGGCGCAGCCGCCGCATGCGACCTATCGCGGCGGCCGCGAGTGGCGCGTCGATTCCTTGAGCTTCCCGATTGCCAAGACGATCACGGGCGTCGTGCTCGATCTCGATCCCGGCGCGCTGCGGACGCTGCACTGGCATCCCAACGCCGACGAGTGGCAGTACGTCGTCGAGGGCGAGGTGAGCGTCACTCTGTTCGGCTCTCACGGCCGCTACCGGGTCGAGCGATTGCAGAAGGGCGACGTCGGCTACATCCCGCAAGGCTATGGTCACTCGATCGAGAATGTCGGCAGCGGGCCTGCGCGCATCCTGATCGGGTTCAATGCCGGAATCTACGAAACCATCGACCTGTCGCAATGGATCGCGGCAAATCCCAAGGACGTGCTTGCCACCAATTTCGGCCAATCGGCAGAAGTGTTCGGAAAATTCCCGGATCGCGATCTGTTCATCGCCGGCAAGGATTCGGCCCAATAAAAACGGGCCGCCAAGCGTGCATTAAAACCTCAACCGATCTACTACCGCAATCGTCTCGATGCGGCGCCCGGCAGGTCTAGCGCAGACGATAGGCGTCAAATGCGTGGGCCAGGAATACGCCGATGCTGACGAAGATAAGGAATGCTGTCACGACCTCGGTCATAGCCTTCCTCCCTGTATTGTCATGCCGAAAAGGGCACGCTTGAGGAACTCGCGGTAGATGAGGTTGAGGACCGATAGCAACATGATCTAACCCCGTGGTTTGATGTAACAACACCGTAGGGGGCCTTTGTTTCCAGAGGACTTCGCGACGGATCGAAATGGTTTCGTTGCCCCGCCCGCGGATCACGGAATCGCGACGGAACTGGAACAATCGATTGTCATCGGCCGCCCTTTTCTCGCCATCCTAGTTCAGGAGACCTGCGCGGCGGGTCTGCGAAGGCCGTATTCCCAAAGGTCCTGTGTGATCGTCCGAGATTTGCTGCAAAACGAGACTTCCCGCCGCGCTTTGCTGCGCGGGATTGTGTCTTCCGCCAGCGTGCTTGCGCTCGGCGGATGCGCCAGCCTGGGCGCGACCGGCGCGCGTTACGATGCTGCGTCGCTTACCGCCGAACCGACATTGCTCGTCGCAACCACGCGCAAGCCGGTGAACGGCGGGCGGACGAAGCCCTGGTTCGGGCCGGAGCGCGCGACAAGAATGACCGTCGGCCGGGCGAAGCTGGTGCCGCCTGACGAGAGCCGTTTCTCGCTCGCCGCAGCCGGTCTTGGCGATTGGCGTCTCGATGCGGTCGAGCCGGTGTCGGGAGAGGTCAGTGATCTTCTCGCGCAGGGCGGCGGAGGCGACGTCCTGATCTACGTGCACGGTTTCAAGCAGACATTCGAGACAGCAGCACTCGATGCCGCACATCTTGCCGATGGCATCAAGTTCCGCGGCCAGACGATGGTTTTCTCCTGGCCTTCCAAGGCTGGACTGTTCGACTACGCCTATGACCGCGACAGCGCGATGTGGTCGCGCGACGGCTTCGAACGGGTGCTGCAATCCGCCATCACGGCTCCCGGCGTCGGCCGCGTTCACATCGTCGCGCACAGCATGGGCACCATGCTGACGCTCGAAAGCCTGCGCCAGCTCTATGCGCGAGATGGCGACAGCGTTACGGACAAGATCGGCGCCGTGGTGTTCGCCGCACCTGATATCGACATGGACGTATTCTCGTCGGCGGTTGTCCGCATCGGTCCCGTCGGCCGCAAGATCACCGTCGTCGCTGCGACGAACGACCGCGCGCTCGAGCTGTCGGGACGATTGGCCGGCGGGATGACACGGGTCGGTGCCGCCGAGAAGGCCGCCATCGAGCGGCTCGGGGTGCGCGTCATCGACGCGTCCGAGGCCGGCTGGGGCATCATCAACCACGATTTGTTCCTGTCCAATGCGGAAGTGCGACGGGTGATACGCCGTTCGATCGATACCTCGGCGGCGTAAAGCCGGCCCCGATACACTGTTTCGAAAGCGTTTTCGGCGCATTAGCGAGCGGTTAACCACCCGCGCAGCGCCTCGGAACCGGCAAGCGCATCGATTTTAAGGGTTTTACGGCACGGTCAACGAGGTTGGGTCCTTGTTGGCTGCCTCATGAACAATATTGCGAAGCTGTTTCGGATCGATGCCGAGAATTACGAATTGATGGGGGCGCAGCTCGCGGTGAATTCGATTGCGTTGGCGTTTGCCCATTTTGGAATCGCGCCCTCAAGCCTGACCGTTGCGTTTGGCGGAGGCGAGACCGGGGGAGCGACCGACGATGCCGGCGCGGCGCCCTTTCCGGAACTTTGACCTGAACGGTGTGTGCACCGCCGGAGCGCGATTGACGATCAAGCGGCGCGTCTTCCAGGCGCGGACTGCAAACTTCTCTTTATGCCGATTAACCACTTGTTAACCATAACGCCCCAGCATTGCCGCTCTATAGAGTCGCCACGGACCTGGTCCGAAGGCGCAATTGATCGTTCATCTTGGGGGCGGGCCGTGGCTCGCGGGGCTCCAAGGAGCAACGTCATGTCGTCACCTGGCGTAAAGTACCAAGTAAATCTGCTTTCCGAATTCGTCCTGGCGATTTTCGGCGCACTTGGTTTGGGTGTTCCGATTGCGCTTGCGATCATCTGGATTTGTTCCTGATCGGGATGCCCGCTCTTTTCTGACGGTGCGCTCGTTTGCGAGCGGGCGCGAGGGGCTATGGGTCGCCGAGTTTCGCCCATCCCGGACCGCATCTCAGCTCGCGGAGGCTATCAGCCCGACTCGCATATCCTTGGCGAGATAGACGCATGCGCCGTCGGCAAACACGCTGCCATTCGCAATCCCAACAGCCAGTTTGCCGCGCCTTACCTGGCGCATGCTGATCTCGTAGCGCACGCACTTGATGTGCGGTTTTATGTCGCCTCGAAACTTGACCTCGCCGACGCCGACGGCGCGGCCCTTGCCCGGTGAGCCCGACCAGCCGAGCCAATAGCCGATGATTTGCCACATGGCGTCGAGCCCCAGACATCCCGGCATCACCGGGTCGCCGCGAAAGTGGCAATCGAAAAACCAGAGGCGAGGGGTGATATCCAGCTCGCCGATGACATGGCCCTTGCCGAATTCGCCGCCGTCCAGGCTGATCTCGGTGATGCGGTCCATCATCAGCACGGGCGGTGCCGGCAGCTGCGCATTGCCCGGGCCGAAATAGCCGCCGTCGCTCGATTTGAGCAGATCTTCTTTTGTGTAGGACGATTGCGGCGCGTGAAAGTCGCGAGGGTTGGACAAAGGCAATATCCTTCGGTGTTGGCTGGCGGTTGGCTGTCAGGCGACTTTGTCGCGACCGCCTTTTGCGACGCCGGCCTTAGCAGTGAGGCGCAGGGCTCCAGCCATGAAGGCCCAAATTTCGTCGGTGAGCTTCTTCGGATCGGGTCGTTGTTCGCTCGTCAGGACTCCGATAAGCGCCTGGCGAATTCCGCCGATCATCAGCGCAATGGTGAGCTGTGGGTCGATGCCACCGGGAACGAATCCCTCACGCTGCGCCGCCTCGATCATGCGTGCACCGCCGGCAAGTTGCTTGTTGGTGAAAGCCCGCTCGACATCGAGGACTTCGGGCGCCCGGCTCAAGGAACCGATAACGAGGAGAGCGAAGGGGTGGTCGTAGTGGAAGGCGACATAGGCGGCTATGCGCCGCCTTTCCCTGTCTGCCCAGCTTTCCGAGGGCCGGCACGCGTCATTGAAAACCTCTGCATCGAGGCGGCTGTAGAACGCTTCAACGACGGCGGCGATCAGGCCCGCCTTCGATCCGAAGTGATGATAGGCGAGCCCAACCGAAGCCCGCGCCCGCTTTGCGACGGCCTGCATTTCCAGATGCCCATGGTTCTGGATGAGCTCCTCCTGGGCCGCCCGGACCAATCTTTCTCGTGTCGCGATCGGTGAGGTCATCTTGGATCCTCCAGTTGAATTGAATTCAATTCAATATCGGCTTCCCGGTTGGTATTCAAGCCAGGAGTTTCAGGACCGTGACGTCTCCGGGAATGCGATCACGGGCGCAGCCGTGGCGGAATGAGTTGTCTGCGCACCTTAGCCTGCGCAGCGGCAATATCAGGGGTTGCCGGACCTCGACTATCCCTTCCAAGGGGTCCGTCACCGTGACCACGTGCGGCCGCATCTGCTTCGACCGCCGGAAGGTCAATCTCAGTCAGCTCTTTGCCGGCCAAACCGTCGGCATCAAACAATCCAAGATCGAATTTGGCTCGTCAGCTTCATGGACTATGATTTGGGCTACTTCGACGATGAGACATGCAGATGATAGACACTCTGATCACCCGTTTGCCCAAATGCGAAATGCACATTCATATCGAGGGCAGCCTCGAGCCCGAGCTGATGTTTGCGCTGGCGCGTCGCAATGGCATTTCGTTGCCCTACGCGTCGGTTGCGGCGTTGCGCCAAGCCTATCAGTTTTCGAACCTGCAGGATTTTCTCGACATCTATTATCAAGGCATGTCCGTGCTGATCACGGAACAGGATTTCTATGATCTGGCCTGGGCCTACCTGGAACGGGCGCGCGCAGACAATCTCGTGCACGTCGAAATGTTCTTCGACCCGCAGGGCCATACGGCCCGAGGCGTTAAATTCTCCACCGTGATCAATGGTCTCCATCGCGCGATCGCGGATGCCCGGCAGGCACTGGGCGTCCGGGCCAGCCTGATCATGTGCTTTCTGCGCCATCTCGACGAGGCCGATGCGGAGAAGACGCTGGATGTCGCGCTGGCGTTCAAGGACCGAATTGTCGGCGTCGGTCTGGATTCCTCGGAAACGGGACATCCGCCAAGCAAATTCAAACGTGTATTCAGCCGCGCCCGTGACGCAGGTTTCTTTCTGTCGGCCCATGCTGGCGAAGAAGGGCCGCCGAGCTACATCTGGGAAGCGCTCGACGTGCTCGGTGTCGCACGAATCGATCACGGTATTCGCTCGATGGAAGATCCGGTCCTGGTCGGAAGGCTGGCGCGGGAGAAGACGGCGCTGACGGTGTGTCCGCTTTCAAACCTGCGGCTGCGGGTGGTCGACGACCTGGCAAAGCATCCGCTGCGCCGGATGCTGGACAAGGGACTGATGGTGACGGTCAACTCCGATGATCCCGCATATTTCGGCGGATATGTAAACCAGAACTACCGCGCGGTATCGGACGCATTGGGACTTGATCGCGACGAGATCGTCACGATTGTCCGCAACGGAATCGAGGCTTCGCTGATGACACCATCCGAGAAGAACGAGGCAGTTGCGGAGATCAACCGCGTCCTCGCCACGATCGCATGAGCCCCAGCGGAAAGTGGCGCGCTCGGAGAGATTCGAACTGCTCTTCTAGCATATTTATGTCTCAGTAATTTTTCTGCGTAGTTCGGTTCGAGAACCGGCTTCTGTGCGTCCCGCTTTAGGGAAGCCGCATTATCCGGGGTGGCTGCCACGTTCCTTTGCCGATCGGCAGGATCGAAGGCGGTTCGGTTTTCGGCCAGTATAGCCGTAAACCCAAAAGAATTGGTCCGTTTGGAGCAGGCAGCCAGTTGCCTTCTCTATCAGCGCCCGGCGATTTGTGTTTGATGTAAATCGTCAGCGCCCCATTCGCATCTCTCTTCAGCGTTGGGAGCATTGATGAATTGACGAGGTACCGGTTGATCGGATTTCTGATCAGCGTTCTGGATTGGCCGTCGTACATGGTCAAGGACCAAAACGCATTGACCGGCGGCAACCGATCCGGCGCAAAACTCAGCATGTAATCATGTTGGCTGCCGTCCAACGTCTTCCCATCTCCGTCGACCTGAGCGAACAGAGAAATGGCTTCTGCGGGGTCATCGCCGTAAAAATCTGCTTTTGCTGCGGCAGCGCGCAACAGCCAATCGCCATTATAGAAGGCGCTGTCACCGAAGCACGGAGCAATGCGCCATCCGTTCACAACGACGCCCGCATCGGCAATGGCTCGATCGATCTTGCGGTCGCCTGCTCTGATGCCCAAGGTTATCTCCAGCTTCCGCTTCAGCGAGAGATCTTTGAAGTCGAATGTCTTACCCGGCCCGACGCCGAGTTTCGCAAGGTTTGCATGAGCATCGGATTCAATGAATTGAGTGGGTGCAAATTGCATAGCAAATGCCAGGTGCTGAAAAAAATTCCTTCTCAAGCGCTCCCTTTTGATCCTCTGAAAATTGATGGTCCGGGCAGGCGATGGTGGAGACTGTTGCCTTTTCCTGGAAAGCGGTTCCAGTCTGTATCCGGCTTGGACTTTCCTGACATTTTCGATGTCATCTGGATTGAAGAGCTGCGTACGGTACAGCGCGATTGAAAACTGAGTGCTCGACCTGAATACATCTTTGATATCCGACGGGGTTTCGCCGTTCCAGTCGGGCCCGGCCACCATGTAATCGCCGGCTACGTTTCGAGTGGCACGTGAGCCAATGTACCCATAGCTGTAGAAGTTGCCATCGCGAAGCATGATTGAGTAATAGCGGTTCGAGTCAACCTCGGGAACGGAGAGGACAATCGGCTCGGCCCGAAGGTCCATCCAGGCCACCGAGTACGGCGTGTCGTTGTTCGGCAAATTCACGTCCACGTCCCTGTAAGTAAAAGCGCGGCCTTCATTCCTGATCCGATTGAAGGGGGCTTTGAATGTCTTCGACTGACGATCGACGGCGTGCTCGTACATTGCTGCATAGCTCATCACGATGGGGAGGCCGTAGATGAAGCCTGCCTCTGCTATCGCCGTAGTCGCGAGAAAGCCGTAGCGCCTTGTCTGCGCCAGCGCTGACGCAGACTTGCATGTCGAAGCGACAGTAGCCAACGCGGCAGTTTGGAGAAGCTCGCGTCTGGTCAACATCGGAAGAGCTCCGCAATCTTGCATTTCTCTTTCCGGTCCTCGGGTGAGGACCGTCGTCGCGGTATCGTTTGCTCCGATGCCGTCCACCGGGATTCGATGAAATCGTCGATCCGGCGCGATCCCAGAAAATACCGTCAGCGCGTAATCGCAATGAGGTTGCAAAAGCCGAACGTTGCCGGAATGTTTGGGTCAGCTGCATAAGCTGTAAAGGTTCTTTTGTACGTTTTGGTACCGAGCGTTTTGACGCAGCTGTCGCGAAACAACCCGCAGTGCGGCGCGATCATCCAATCCTCAGGGACGATGCCGAAGCCGCAGGCGACTTGCGAGAAGAACCACCTGGATCAATTTTGAGAGACCGTGCCGCCGTGAGCGGCTGGAGGGCGTTGTCGAGTATCCCGTGTGCGAGCCGGAAATCCCTGATGTTTCGACGTATGGCCATCATGCTGACCGCTGTTGCTGTCGTCTTCGCGGCGGTCTTCGGGTTCGAGGCGTTCAGAGCCAGGATGATCCAGAAGGCAATCGTGGCTCTGCGGAACCCGCCGCAGGCTGTTTCCACAATGACGGCGCGAACGCAGCCGTGGCGGGATCATCTGGAAGCCGTCGGCAGCACCCGCGCGGAGAAGGGGGCTGATCTGAGCTCGCAGGTGTCCGGGATCGTGAAGGCGGTCAACTTCCAATCCGGCGAGAAAGTCGAGAAGGGAGCCTTGCTCGTCGAGCTGGAGGACGCCGATGATGTCGCTCACCTGCACGCGCTCGAGGCGACTGCCGCACTGGCACAACTCACCTATGATCGGGACAGCCGGTTGCTCAAGACCGACGCCGTCAGCCAGCAGACCGTCGATACCGATCTTTCGACGCTCAACAACAGCAAGGCGCAAGTCGCCCAGCAGCAGGCGATCGTCAACTACAATTCGATCAGGGCTCCCTTTTCCGGCCGGCTCGGCATCCGGCGGGTCGATCTCGGCCAGTATATTGCGCCGGGTGTGCCGATTGTGACGCTGCAGCAGCTCGACCCGATCTTCGTCGATTTTTACCTGCCGCAACAGGCGCTGGCGAAGATCAGGGTCGGGCAAGTCGTCACGGCCAGGGTCGACACCTACCCCGACGTGGAGTTCACCGGCAAGGTTATGGCGATCGACCCACTAGTCAACACGGCGAGCCGGAACGTCCAGGTCCGCGCAACATTCGGGAATTCGGATGAGAAGCTCCTGCCGGGAATGTTCGCGACCATCGACATCGAGGTGGGCGCGCCGACAGACTATGTGACGCTGCCGAAGACCGCGATCTACTACAATTCGTATGGCGACATCGCCTACGTGATCGAAAAATCGAAAAGCGGCGCGAGCGGGCAGGAGGAGGTGGCGCATCAGGTCTTCGTCAAGACCGGTCAGACGCGCGGCGACCAGGTCGCGGTACTCGACGGGATCAAGCCGGGCGATGTTGTGGTGACGATGGGGCAGAACAAGCTCCACAACGGATCGCCAGTCCGGATCAACAACGAGGTGCCGACGGCTTTCAGCGCGAACCCGCGGCTCTTGGAGGAATGAAGGGCATGCGATGAACTTCACTGACCTTTTCATTCGCCGGCCGGTTCTCGCCACCGTGGTAAATTTGATGATCCTGGCGCTCGGCTTGCGCGCCATCGGTTCGCTGCCGGTGTTGCAATATCCGCGCACCCAGAATGCGGTCGTAACCGTCACAACAACCTACTACGGTGCCGATCCCGACGTGATCGCTGGATTCATCACTACGCCGCTTGAAAATGCGATCGCGCAGGCGAACGGCATCGACTACATGAACTCGAATAGCGCGAGCGGCGTCAGCACTATAACCATCAATCTCCGTTTGAACCATGATGCCGACAAGGCGCTGACCGAAATTAACACCAAGGTCAACTCGGTGCTGAACCAGCTTCCCTCGGGGTCGCAGCAGCCGGTCCTGACGCTGCAGATCGGCCAAACCGTAGACGCCATGTATCTCGGCTTCGACAGCGAGGTGTTGGCGCGTAACCAGATCACCGACTATCTCGCCCGCGTTGTGCAGCCGAAGCTGCAGGCGGTGCCCGGGGTACAGACTGCGGAGATACTGGGCGCCCAGAATTTTGCACTGCGCGCCTGGCTCAACCCCAAGAAGCTCGCCGCGTACGGCTTGACCGCTACCGACGTTTCGGCGGCGTTGGCGCAAAACAATTACATCTCGGGACTCGGCACCACCAAGGGACAGATGGTGGAAATCAACCTGACCGCATCGACCGGCCTGCACACCGAAGCCGAATTTGCCAATCTGATCATCAAACATGAGGACGGCGCGATCATTCGGTTGAAAGATGTCGCCAACGTTACGCTCGGCGCGGACAGTTACGAGACTGAAGTCGCGTTCGACGGCAAGCCGGCGGTTTATATCGGCATCCAGGTGGCGCCGACGGCCAATCTGCTCGACGTCATAGCCGGCGTGCACAAGATCTTTCCGGCTATCCACGCGGCGCTGCCTAACGGCCTGCAGGGCAGGATCGTCTACGATTCGACAAAGTTCGTGAATGCCGCAATCCGCGACGTTGTGCGGACCCTGGTCGAAGCGCTGGTGATCGTTAACCTGATTGTGTTTTTGTTTCTGGGATCCTTGCGTTCGGTTCTCATCCCGATGGTTGCGATTCCGCTGTCGTTGGTCGGCGCTTTCACGATAATGCTGGCGCTCGGCTTCTCGATCAATCTTCTGACCTTGCTCGCGTTGGTGCTCGCCATCGGGCTCGTTGTGGATGACGCGATCATTGTCGTCGAAAACGTCAACCGCCATCTGGAGGAAGGCAAGACGCGGGTAGTCGCGGCGATCGAGGCCGCCCGGGAGCTCGGACGTCCGATCATCGCGATGACGGTTGTCCTGGTCGCGGTCTATGTCCCAATCGCATTCCAGGGCGGCCTGACCGGAGCGTTGTTCACCGAATTCGCATTCACCCTTGTCGGAACCGTGACGATATCGGCCGTCGTCGCGCTCACTCTGTCTCCGATGATGAGTTCACGCCTGTTGAACGCCCGCGGCACGACGCACGGCTGGCAGGAGCGCTTTGTGGCTTTCATCGACCGCCGCTTCGATGCCTTGCGGCGGTCTTACCTGAGATGGCTCCACGGCAGTCTCAACTTTACCCCCGTGACGACCGTGTTTGCATTTCTGGTGCTGTCCAGCATTTATTTCCTTTATACAGGTGCGAAGAGCGAGCTCGCCCCGCAGGAAGACCAGGGTGTCGTGATCGCATCGTCCACGTTCGCCCCGGACGCCACGTTGCAACAAAAGGTGCTGTATTCACGGCAGGTCTATCGGATCATGAAGCAATTTCCGGAGACCGACCACGTCTTCCAGATCAACTCGCCCGCCACCGTGGTCGCCGGCATGGTGCTAAAGCCGTGGGACGAGCGTACGCGAACGAGCAATCAGCTCCAGCCGATCGTTCAGAGGAAACTCGACCAGGTCGCTGGCGCACGCATCGCTGCGTTTCAATTGCCTCCGTTGCCAGGCAGTCGGGGATTGCCGGTACAGTTTGCGATCAAGACGACTGACTCATTCGACCGGCTCAATGATACCGCCCAGCGGTTTCTCAAGGCCGCGCTTGACAGCGGAATGTTCATCTTTCTCGATACGGACCTCAAGATCGACAACCCTGAAGCCGTGGTCGAGATCGATCGCGACAAGGCCGCGCAACTTGGGCTCAAAATGAGCGATGTAGGCAACGCCATGGCGACGATGCTGGGCGGCGGGTACGTCAATTACTTCAGCCTTGATCAGCGGTCCTACAAAGTGATTCCGCAGGTTCAGCGACAGTTTCGCCTGAATACCGACCAGTTGCTCAACTACTACATTGCAAACGTCTCTGGCATTCCGGTGCCCCTGTCCACGGTCGCGCACATCACGACCAAGACTGTGCCGGAGACACTCAATCACTTCCAGCAGCTCAACAGCGCGACCATCCAGGGCGTGGCGGCCCCCGGAATCGCCCAGGCCGACGCCCTGGACTTTCTCAACGATCTGGCGGCCAAGACGTTGCCGCAGGGCTACACCGTCGATTACGGTGGCTTGTCCCGCCAATATATCCAGGAGTCCTCCGGCTTCCTCGTCACTTTCGGATTTGCGTTGGTCATCATTTTTCTGTCCCTGGCGGCGCTGTTCGAAAGTTTCCGCGACCCGTGCATCATCCTGGTCTCGGTACCCATGTCGATCGCGGGCGCACTGGTATTCGTGAGTCTCGGCATTGGTGGCGCGTCGCTGAATATCTACTCCGAAGTCGGTCTGGTGACCTTGATGGGCCTGATCAGCAAGCATGCGATCCTGATTGTCGAGTTCGCCAACGAGTTGCAGCGGAACGGCATCTCCAAGCGCGAAGCCATTGAACAGGCTGCAGGCATCAGGCTCCGTCCGATTTTGATGACGACTGCGGCGATGGTGCTAGGTGTGGTGCCGCTGATATCCGCAAGCGGCGCGGGTGCGGTATCGCGGTTCAACATGGGGCTCGTTATCGCCAGCGGGCTTTCGATCGGTACGCTGTTTACGTTGTTCGTGGTCCCGGCGGTCTATGTATTGATCGCAGCCGATCATTCCCGCGAGGCAGGGCGGGAGGTTTCGTCGCTTTCCTCGTCAAGGGATGCGGTAAGGACGGTCTGAGATAGAACCTTCAAGCGTTCCTCGCCCCTTAGGGGTGGCCGCTTGCTGAGCCTGGCGAACAGCATCAACAGAATGGCTTGTTGTCGTCCGCGATGTCTTTGCGCGGTCGTTCCCGGATGCCCGGAGACCGCAAGAATCGATGATGCCGCAGCGAACTGAAGCCGATCCATGATGAGGATGACGAGCAAGTGCGTCACTCCGATAGCGTTGTTGCGAGTGCGGCTGCCGCGGCACCGGGGACTCTGGCGACAGCCAAGGAATGGTTTCCGAATCTCTGTCGGTACGCTGGCCAACCAAATTTCGCATCCGGTATCGAACAATGTCCGGGTGTCGGCATATAGCTTCGATGGAGGCGCTCGAGCGATGGGCGCGTTTCGAGCGCATGCATGGCTATGACTTCAACTGTCACTGTCCAACAAGGAGAAGGTTCGATGCAGACGGCAAAAGGCAAAGGACGCCCCGAACGCGTTCTGGATATCTACAACTGCCTGCTTGGGCTGTTTCTGTTCTCGTCGCCATGGCTCTTTGCGTATGCCAGCGAAGCTGCCCGAATTGATATTTGGACCACGAGCGCGGCAATTGCGCTCGTTTCGCTCGTGGCGCTGTTCTGGTTCTCCAAATGGGAAGAGTTGCTCAACATCATCCTGGGAGCATGGTTGATCGTCTCTCCCTGGGTTCTGGGATTCGCGCATACCCGAGCCATGCACTTCAGCATTGGCATCGGGGCTGTGGTTGTCTTCCTGGCAACGATTGACCTGTACCTCTGGTACGACAGATCAACGCTGGACACGACTTCGGCAACTCAGCAAAGCGATTCATTTCGCCGTTGAAGTGGCTGCCGCCGCTGGCCGTTGAAGAGGCTTACGGGTCCTACAGGGGCGCAGGCGCGAACACGGTCCTGAAAGCGGAGAGCTGTTGTTATTTCGGTTATCCGTCCGACTTGGGACGAAGGTTGCAACTTGCGACGCGGATCGGCTGAAATGCTCGGCAAGGGCCACTGATTGGGAGGTCAGTCGTTTCCAATCGCAGCCGAGTTGTGGGCGAGGCCTGACTCTTAATCGAGCCTCGTCTCTTGGAGTCGCCTGCCGTCATCGGTCAGTTGCTTTGAATGCGCGGTTGATCTTACAATTGAAGGGAACCGGTGTCCTGCGCGGGCGGGCGCGAAAGCCGAGCCGTTCAGCACGTTTCAAGAATGCAAGCCGTTTGTGTCTACCGTTCTTGCTCGCTGCCACGTCCTTTCCACGAATCATTCTTCAGCCTCGCAGGGCGTTTCCGGCCAGCAGCATGCCCCACAGGATCAGGCCCACTCCCGCAATATGGGCAAGCGCGGTCCCTCTCGGCATCACCTTTTCGAGCAATACAAGGATTGTCAGCAGAGCTATCCAGAAGATGTTCATCACACCCCCGACGAACAGCAGAGCCATTAACGCCCAACAGCAGCCAACGCAATAAAGTCCATGACGAAAGCCGATGGCGAGCGATCCAGCCAGGCTACGCGTGAACCCACCGTGCCGTTGAATGAAGACAAGAGGAAACTGACAATAGCTTAGACAGGCCTGCTTTAACGGTGTCCATTGAAAGATCCCGGCGGCGATCAACGCAAGGCCGCCTAACAGATCACTAGCCGTTACCATCATGGGTGTAAGCAGCGCGGCGCGCTCCAGAAGCCACTGACTCAGTGTTGCGAATAATGAGAAGACGACCCAGGCAAGCAGATAGCCGCCGGCAAAAGCCCCCGTGGCTGCCAGCGGCCGGCCTTGCGCTTCGGCTTGTCGGCCGACCTGAGCGTAGAGCAGAACGGTGGGCGAAACAGATGGGGTCATCATGCCGATCATCATGACGCTCCACATGACGAACATGTAAAGAAAATCAGCGGCTGTCCAAGGCCTGAAGGCAGGCGCCATCATGGATGCCAGGCTCCTGCCGGAGACATCAAACATCGGCATTCCTGGCATGCTCATGCTGTAGGCAAGCCAAAGTGTATACGCCCAAGCCAAGCTGGCCAGCACGGCCAACGCGACGATTACGACTGCACGATCGCGCCTGAGCACCGTTTCCAAAACAGCTGCATTCACGATAGTCCTATGCCCTCGCATTAGCGCGATCGTGGACGACGCCGCGGTCAGACAAATGAATATTTGCGAACTGGCCGTAAGAGTCCTGAAGTTCCATTTCAATCGGACCGCCTGTAACCTTGGTCCAGCCGCGACCGCTCTCCGAGATTGAGTATTCGAAGCCATCAGGAATTTCGATGCGAACCCGGTGCTCCTTGCCGGTAACGGGATTCAGGATGGGCTCGCCGCGACCTGCCGTGATACCTGGAACCACGAGGCGCGCCCGGCGCGTTCCAACATCGACGTCGAACTCAATGGCTGCAAACACCGGATCATGGACCCTCTGCAACGTCGCGGAGAACACCTGGAATACGGTCGCACCCGGCTCGGTGTCTTGACCGCTGATGATGCGCAACAACGCTTCACGCTGTTGCGGGTTTGCCCGATCGTCCACGATAACGAAGGCTTCGCCGTTTCCTTCGTGGATCGGTCCCGGCCAGCGGAAGATCCCGACGAATCTGAGATCGTCGAGCCGGGTCTTGCCGTGAAATCCTTCATCGATCTGGAAGCCGCCCACTGCCTGGCAGGAGCCGAATGTCGGCAATGCGTTGAACTGGCAAGGGCATCCGTAGGCGCAGTTGCAGTTTACAAATTCTCGTCCTTTTATTTCCCACACAGGTGCCATTCGTCCCTCCGTCGATCTGATCGATTGCCCGGAGATTTGGGTGCTCCAAGCTCGCTCGTGCGGCAAGGCCGAAAAGGTCGCTCGACGTTGCCACTCCGTGGCAATTAGCCAGCCCCGGTCCGATCATACCAAAGGTAACTTCGACGTGCAGATCGGGTGCGAAATGTTGGTACGCTAGTGCGCCAAATCGAGGCCGGGATGAGAGTGTCGAGGATACGGCGGATCGTCTTTAAACCGCCGCGCTAGGAGGTCGGCGCGATGCCCTTCGAAACGATCAGTTTGCCGGCTTTGACCGGCGCAAGCTCGCTGGCGCTGGCCTCACTCAGAAACTTATCTAGCGTAGCCTGGATCCTCCGTTTCGCGAAGTCGGGACCGCGGTCGCACATCCAGGTATGCTGAAATCGGGTATGGACGACATCAATGCCGTCCGCCTTCGCCTGCTCGGCGGATGGCAGCACGCCCGGATCAGTTACGAATTTCGGATCCATTGAACGGAACGAAAAAATCTTAAGCGTTTTGCTGAGCACGAAAGGCACGCGCAAATTATCAAGCGTGACCACCTTCGAAACCAACTCCGGATGCTGTTTGGCGAAGTACATCGCGGTGTCGCCGCCGTTTGAATGACCGACGAGTGTCAAATGGCGGTAATCGGCATTCGGCTGCACTTGTTTCAAGTGCTGAATCACGAACAGAATGTTGGCTTCGCCTTTTTCGTACACCCCGCGCCGGCCGACATAGGGCAGGCCAACCTTGGTCATCAACGGCGGATCGCTCGGAATATCCTGCTGTACGCTGGCCACCAGATATCCTCTGGCTGCGAAGACGTTGGCCAAAAACGAGTACTCGGTGTTCTTGACGGTATTGCCGTTGCTGATGACGGCGACCGGAAGCTTCCAGTATCCGTCATCTGCCTTCATTTCGTAGTCCCAGCGCACAGCAAGATCGACGGCGACCGGCCGCTGCCGTACGGTGTCGAACAGATTGAGCGTCTCGTGCCGAATGCCCCACTTGTTGATCGCGAAATAAGCGACGCCGGCGAGGGCGCAGAGGCACATCAAGACCGTAATTCCCCGCTTCATCGTTCCCGTCCCTCATCACTTCTGATTCAACAGATAGTGTAGAAACGCGGAAGGAGCGAGGCAGCGCTGTCAGGCCAAAATTAAATTTGGGAAAGCTATTTCCGCCGGTGCTCCTTGTCGTGGTTCAGCTGTGGACATGGTTGGTGCCTATTTCTCAACTACCCCACGACGGTACACCACGAGCCTTGAATGGCTCCGGCGTTATGTCGGTAGTCATGTCGGCACGTCCTGCGGACGTTATGTCGGTACGCTGGCGGACCAAGTTTCGCTTCGGCCCTCGGATCATGCAGCCGAGCAGGGCGATGGCTCTCACGGGCGAAGTGCTTTCTGCCGCTACACGCGGATAAGCGTCGGCTGCGACACGAAACGTCAGGCCGTCGCGGGTTTCAACCAAAGTGGGATTGACCAATTAGTTCGCGAGAGGAACGATCGTAAACGACAACGCGACAACAAGTCGCGTGCGTTGCGGAGATGGGACGCAGCGGCTTTGGGTCGAACGGGGGAGGAGAACCAAAACCGTAGACTGGAGGGAGAAATGCCCAAATCAGACCATTTCGTATCACGCGATCTTAACGAGCTCGCGCATCGTGTTTCGCGTCGAACATTGCTTCATGCCGGGGCAACCCTGGTGGGCGGCACGTTGCTTCCCGGGGCGTTTATTGTGCCGGCTTCGGCTGCGAACCGTCCGCCGCTGGGCACCTGGCCTGCCGGGAGTGAGGGAACTACGGTCACGATCGGCGCTACGGTTCCGCGCACCGGGGCTTATGCCGTGCAGGGCGAAGACGAGCTGAAGGGGATGCAGCTCGCCGTCGAGCACATTAACGCCGGCGATCCTTTGATCAAGAAGATCGCGCCAAAGGTCGACAAGGGTGTGCTCGGCAAGAAGGTGGCGCTGGTGGTTGCCGATTCGGCTGCAAAGCCGAATGAAGCGGTTCAGCTTCAGCAGCGGTTCATCAACGAGAACAAGATCATTGCGATGACGGGTTCGACCTCCTCGGCGGTCGCCGTAGCACTCAATAAATTCGCCGAACGCGAAAAAATTCTCTATCTGGTCGCCATCTCCGGCTCCAACGATACCACCGGTAAGGACTGCGTGCGCTACTCGTTCCGGCAGTGCTTCTACGGCGAGACCGCAGCTAACGCGATTGGTCCTGTGCTCGTGAAGAATTTCGGGAAGAGCAAGAAAGCAGCGTTCATGACGCCGGATTACACCTATGGCCACACCGTCACGAAATCGGTGAACGACTATCTGACCAAGAACGGCCAGTGGACGATGGTTACCAACCAGATTTCCCCGCTCGGTACGCAGGACTTCAGTCAGTACCTGACCAATATTGCCAACTCCGGTGCCGATGTCATCGTGAACGTGAACTGGGGCCGCGATGCGGTTCTGTCCATTCAGCAGGCAAAGCAGTTCGGTTTGATCCCGAAGATGAAGCTCGTGATTCCCTACCAGATACCGTTCCTTGCCAAGGAAACGGGTCCCGAGCTGACCGAAGGAGTGTTCGCCGCGACCGACTTCTGGTGGACGCTGGAAGACAAATATCCTCTGGCCAAAATGTTTGTCGAAGCATTCGAGAAGAAGTACGGCTACAAGCCAGAATGGGGCGCCAACAACGCCTACATGCAATTTGCGATCTGGGCACGCATGGTGTCGGAAGCAGGTACCTTCTATCCGCCGGATGTCATCAAGCAATATGAAAAGGGCGAGACCTTCCCCTCGACCGTTGGCGACGTTCATTTTCGAGCCCAGGATCATCAACTCGTGCGTCCGGTGGTCATCGTGCGCGGCAAGACGCCGGGCGAGATGAAGAACAAGGAGGATTACTGGGAAGTCGTCGAGGTTGTGCCGGGTGAACCGCTGATGCAGAAGCCAGACGCCTTCGGCTGCGATCTCGGCGAATACACCTGATCGCCTCGCGAGGAGTTCCGGAAAGTCGCAAACCCTGCGCGAGGTCCTTGTGGTCAACTGGGCAAACTTCCTGTCGCAGCTTTTCAACGGATTGGTGCTGGGCGCTCTCCTGGCACTGATCTCGTCTGGTTTGACAATCATTTACGGCACGCTTGGTGTTCTCAACCTCGCGCACGGAGCGATGTTCATGCTTGGCGGTTACGCGGGCTGGGTCGCCTACAGTTACACGAATTCATTCGTCGTCGCCGTCATCGCCGGCTCATTGTTTGTCATGCTGGTCGGCATAGTGATGGAACGGGTAGTGATCCGTCACTTTTACTCCAGGCCGCATGAAGACCAGCTTCTGGTCACCTTCGGTCTCGGAATCGTTTTCGTCGAGACCGTGCGGTTCTTCTTCGGCAGCCTGTCCAAGACGGTGTCGCCGCCACCCGCGCTTGCTGGCATCACCAGGATTGCATTCATGTTCTATCCGACTTACCGGGTGGCGTTGCTTGGCATCGTTGTGGTGGCGCTGCTCGGACTCTATCTTGCGCTCTATCGTACCCGACTTGGTTTGATCGTTCGTGCCGGCATTGAGGATTCGGCGATGGTCGATGCGCTCGGCATCAATGTCCAGAAGGTATTTACGGCAGTGTTCGGCATCGGCGCAATGGCGGCCGGCTTCGCCGGGATTGTTAATGCACCTGTGGTCTCGATTGCTCCCAACGTCGGCGAAGCTATTCTGGTGCAGACGTTCGTCGTTGTCGTCATCGGCGGGGTCGGCTCGTTTACGGGTGCTATCCTCGGCGGACTGATCGCCGGCGAGATCATCAGCGTCACGTCGATGTTCAATCCCGGCTATGCCTATGTCATGCTGTTTGTGGCCATGACGCTGGTTCTGGTGCTGAGGCCCTACGGGTTGCTCGGCACGGCTGGCCGTGAATAAGCGCGGCCCGCCCCCATGCGCAAACGGTATCCCTTCATGATTGAGTTGGTCACGGCAGCCGGCCTGATCGCGGCACCATTTTTGCTGCCCTATCTGGGCTTTTCGGCCCCCACCATGAATCGCATGCTGGTATGGGGCCTGTTTGGGATCGGTTTTGACATCCTCTTCGGCATCACCGGGCTGCTCTCGTTCGGCCAGTCGGCGTTCTACGGAACGGGCGGCTTCGTCGCCGCCTATCTGCTTACTATCCTGAATTTTCCGAGCGTGACCGCCGCTCTCTTTATCGGCATGCTAGTCGCTGCCATAGTCGGTTTGCTGGTTGGAATGATTGCACTCAGGCGAACCGGAATTTATTTTGCGATGATTACGGTCGCGATCGCGGAGGTGTTCTACTTTGTCGAATTCAATCCGCTTTCGGCCTATACCGGCGGCGAGAACGGCCTGCCGGGTGTACCGACGCCGAGCCTCTCACTTGGTTTTGCCACGATTAATTTCGATACCGACTGGTCGATGTATAGCTATCTTGCCTTCTGGTACTTTATCGGCATGGTAATTGCGCTGCGCATCGTAAGATCACCCGTAGGGATAATCCTGAGCGCAATCCGCGACAATCCGTTGCGCGCTGCCGCCGTCGGGCACAACGTCCACGGTTACAAGATGACCGCCTTCGTCGTCGCCGCCGCCTATGCCGGATTTGCCGGCGGACTTCTTGGCGTATTGCAGGCGTTCATGCCACCGGACGCTTTTACTTTCGAGACGTCCGGGCAACTGGTTATGCAGACGGCAATTGGGGGAGCCGGAACGCTGTTCGGGCCACTGGTCGGGGCGGCGGTATGGCTCTATCTCAGCGACTTTTTCCAAACCACGCTGCATCTCGGCGCAACCTGGAAACTGGTCTTGGGCCTTGTCTTCGTCCTACTGGTCTGTCTGATGCGGCGCGGCATCGTCGGCGGACTGTCGGATCTTGCACGGTTCATCGCCGCTCGCAGTAGACCTCGCAAAGAGTCGAACTCTGGGCCGGTATTGGCGACAAGTGCAGGTGCCCCTGTCGTTCCTCTCGTTCCCCGTGACGACAAGGCTGAGGCCAGCGCAATTGTCCTCGAAGCGAAAGGCGTGACCAAGCGCTACGGAGGTGTGGTCGCGAACGACCGCATCGATTTTTGCGTCCAGCGGGGCGAGCGGCGAGGCATCATCGGTCCGAATGGTGCCGGCAAGAGCACGTTCTTCAAGATGCTGACCTGCGAGATCCGTCCGACCGCGGGCCGTATCGTTTTCAACGGTCGGGACATCACCGGTCACGGCGTGACGGAGGTCTGCCAGCTTGGCCTGACCAAGAGCTACCAGGTCAACCAGCTTTTCACCCGGCTTACAGTTCGGCGGAATCTTACAATCGCAGTGTTGGCCGAGCGGCGTGGACCCTTTCGGCTAGATTTCCTTCGTGACGTCGACCATATCGCCGGCGTGACCGGTCAGGTTGCTCGTCTGCTCGCGATGATGCATTTGGCCGAACGCGCCGATCACCTGGTGTCCGAGCTCGCCTACGGAGAGAAGCGCCGGCTTGAAATCGGCCTCGCGCTTGCGACATCGCCCAGCCTCCTGTTGCTGGACGAGCCGCTCGCGGGATTGAGCCCGCAGGAGCGTATCGAGACGGTGCAGCTTTTGAAAACGATCAGCTCGGGCCGCACCATGATCGTGATTGATCACGATATGGATGCGATATTCGAACTTGCGGAGCGCGTGACCGTATTGCACGAAGGGCGCGTCCTGACCGAAGGCATACCGGACGAGATCAAGGGCAGCTTGGCCGTGCAAGAAGCGTACCTCGGAGGCATGGCCGCGGCATGAGTTTGCTTGAGGTAAAATCTCTCAACAGCTACTATGGCGACTCGCACATATTGTTCGATGTTGCGCTACGAGTAGAAGCGCACGAAGTGGTTGCATTGCTTGGCCGTAACGGTGCCGGCAAGAGTACTACATTGAAGAGCATGATGGGCTTGGTGAAGCCGCGTTCGGGATCCATTATTTTTGAGGGAGAAGATCTGGCTGGCCGGCCGGCACACGCCATTGCGCGCGCAGGCGTGCAGCTTGTTCCGGAAGAGCGGCGGATCTTCGGGACCCTCGACGTGGAAGAGAACTTGACCCTGGCGAGCCTGACCGCGCCGGAAGCTGCGCCGATCGAACAAATTTACGAAATCTTTCCCCGCCTTGCCGAGCGCCGGCACAGCCGCGGCAGCGATCTTTCGGGTGGCGAACAACAGATGTTAGCGATTGCGCGTGCGCTCGTCCGGCAACCTAAGCTCATTCTCCTGGACGAGCCGTTCGAGGGGCTGGCACCCGTGATCGTGCGGGCTCTCATGACGGCTTGCCGCAGGCTCGCCGAAGCCGGGCAGACCATCGTGCTGGTCGAACAAAATCTGTCCGCTACGATGGCACTGGCAGATCGCGCCTACATCATCAACAACGGGCACATCGTACACGAAGCGCCGACCGCAGAGATAAAGCGGCAGCCTCAGCTGCTACAGCGCTATCTCGGTTTGTAAACCCATGATTCTGCTACAGCCTTCGGTCTCAGGCGACCAATGATCGTATGATCGACCGCGTCTATGCCGGCGGCCTGGCGATCCATGACGGCCGTCACGAGGAACTCTGGCGCCCGCTCGGCAATCCGACTGTTTTCCCCGTTTCCAACGTGACCTGAGCTGTCTTGCCACGGCGCGACTTCGCCTGACGTGACTGTTCGTTTTGCGCGCGACTTGGGGCAGGAATGCCTTGTTCGGTACCGTACCCGGCTCGTCAGGTCATGTAGCGAACATCTTTTCCAGATGAGGGTTTTAAGTAAGCACCCTTTGGAGAAGCAGCGCAAAGCGGAGAATGTCGTCATGCGTCTTGTGTTGACAATCGTCTTTGCTGCGATGTTCCTGGCGATCGGAATCGTGGGCGCCGTGTTCGAGCCGGCGGAATCGGCGCCCCTGTCGCCAGCGGTTGAAGCGAAGGCGGACGCCGCGCGGCTGCCAGAAGTCGTTTACGACGGATGGCGAGCCTCGAAACTGCTCGGAAGCGCAGTATTCTCGTTGAAGGGAGAATATCTGGGTGAGGTCCGCAATGCCCTTGTCGCGGACGATGGCCAAATCAATGCGCTATTGGTCGAGGGGGGCGCGACGGGTGAGGCGCCAGCGTTTGTTTTTCGAATTCCCTGGTTGCGAATTGTGCATCCACTCCACACCGGCGCTCTGATCGCGGATTTCTCCAATCTGCAATCAAGGGAATACGGCTTGTTCTTCGATCCGGAACGGACCAAAGATCATTCGCAGGTATTTCCCATCACGAAAGTGCTTGGTGATTACGCGCGCCTGCAGACAGGCCAGGGATATGGCTATGTATCGGATTTGGTCTTCAACCAATCAGGCAGGTGGATTGCCGTTCTTGTTTCGCGCGACGCATCGGCCGGGGGCGGAACATACGCTTTCGCATATCCCGGTGCGTCAGGAAAATGGAGCGCGGAGATGAGCTATTACGGCCTGCCGTATGTAACGGAGGACCAAGCAGCGAAGGCCGGGTTACGGATCGACGTTCAAAGATTCCAGGCACCGTCCTGATTTAGACGTGGGTCGCTGCTGGTCATCGTTGGTGGTTGTGGGGCGCGTCGGGCGGTCTCTCAGGTGCAAATTGTTCCCGGTTTCAGATCCAGCCCAGCGACCTCGATCTCGCCGCGAACAAGCACAAACAGTGCGAGAATAAGCTCCGCAAGGCTTCCCAGGCTTACCGTCAAAAGGCCGCCGACTGCCGGACCGAATGAGAAGCCAATTGATCGGTAGCGATCCGAATCCAGTCGGCCAGAACAGCTATTGCAATCACTCCCGATACAAAAACCCAAAGCGGCGGGAGATGAAAGGCGCATTGGCCAGCGTCGCTATCGGAACGATCACAAGCAGGGCAACACGTCGCATCATGCAATCCGGTCTTCATGGAACCTGGTGGAAGAGGACCGCTTGTCCCAAGCAAAGCGCCGGTCCGGCGCATTGAATGTTCGCATCGAGCGAGCCCAGGTGCCCGGCGGAGCCGCTGTTTAATCCGAGGACTTAGCGTTGGACGAGGAAGTTGCACGCCATCTCCGCGGCATTGACCGAACCCTTCGTTACGCGACCACGGGGGTTTTGGCGGGCGCTCTGGCATGGCTATTGAGGGACATCCTGCTTTTGGGCTTTGCGGCCGTGCTGATGGCGTGCGTGCTGCGCGGTGCGAGTGATGCCCTCGACCGGAGCACGGCCATCGGTCCGCGGCTCTCACTCGCGGCAGTTCTCGTACTGGGAGCACTATCCATCGGTTCGGTGCTGTGGTGGCGAGGCAATGCGATTGCCGATCAGGGTACGCAGATCGCCGAACAATTGAAGACTCAGTTCGAACGTCTGTGGCAGGAGCTCCAGGCCAGCTCAGGGGGCGCGCTGGTCGGCCAGCAGCTGCGTGAGGTCACGACCTTGGCGCGGGCCGCGATCACGGGCTACGTGCCTGGCATCGCCAGCTCGGTACTGGGCGTCGGTGGCAGCATTATCCTTACAGTCGCTACCGCAGTCTTTCTCGCCGCATCTCCCCAGACCTACCTGAGCGGCAGCCTGCGCTTGCTCCCGTTGTCGCTACGGCCGCGCGGCCGCGAAATCGCCATCGAAGTCGGAACGGCCCTTCAACTTTGGTTCGTGGGTCAACTGGCGGACATGGTTGTCGTGGCAATCCTTGTGGGCGTCGGCCTGTTCCTCCTGGACGTGAGTCTCGCGCCGACGTTGGCGCTGCTGGCGGGTCTGCTGAACTTTGTTCCGTATGTGGGGGCACTTGCCGGTGCAGTTCCGGCGGTCCTGGTCGCCTTGGCGCAATCGCCGGCATTGGCAATGTGGGTGGGAGTGCTGTTTATCAGCGTGCAGGTGCTCGAGGGAAATGTCATTGCACCCTTGATACAAAGAAGAGCCATATCGATGGCGCCCGCGCTGACGATCATTTCGCAAACAATTCTCGGAAGCCTGTTCGGAATACTGGGCCTGGTCGTGGCGACTCCCCTGACCGCGGCGCTCTTGACCACCGTTCGCATGGCCTACGTCGAGGGTATCTTGGAGCGCGAAAGCAACCAGCGATCGTCGGCCGCAGATCTGCCGCCCAAATGTTCCGAACATGGTCGCCTTTGCCCGTAACAGTGCGTCAGCGTGGAGGCTGTATCGATGTTTTCTCTACTTGATTTGGCTGCCATCCTGTTGACGTTGTCCGCACTGTTCGGCTGGCTGAATCACAAGCTCATCCCCTTACCTCATACGATCGGCCTGCTTGTATTGAGCGTCTTCGTATCAACCGCTCTCGTGATCGTCGATTTCGCCATTCCGGGACAGCACCTGTTCGACGGTCTCACGAAGGCGTTGCTGCAGATAGATTTTGGCGCCGTCGCCGGGCGAACCATGTCAGGATCGTCTGCCGTCGATCCTAGCTGAGCCCTGCGACTTCACTGACAAGGATTATGTCGACGGCTGCACGGAAGGAAGCGCGTAGGCCACAAGGGCATCACCAATCGGCGTCTCCATGAAATGGTGGCCACCCGCCATGATCACCAGATATTGCCGTCCGTTCTGCTCGTAGGTCATCGGCGTAGCCTGGCCGCCCGCAGGGAGCTTGTCCTGCCAAACGGTCTTGCCCGTCTCGATATCGATCGCCCGGATAAGGTTATCCGTGGTCGCTGCGATGAAAATCAATCCGCCGGCGGTGATCACCGACCCGCCGTTATTGGGCGTTCCGATCCGGATCGGCAGCATGGAAGGAATTCCGAACGGCCCGTTTGTCCGGGCTTGACCTAGCGGGCGGTCCCACAAGGTCTTCCCACTTTTCAGGTCGATAGCACGGATTCCACCGTAGGGAGGCTGCTTGCAGAGCAAGCCAGTTCCGGGCAGCCGCCATCCTGCGTTAACGTCAATCGCATAGGGCGTGCCGGCCTGCGGGTCTCCGGCGCCTTCCGGACCGCCGAGTTTCCCGCGGGCCTGATCGCGCGGGGCCCAACCGAGCCGGTTGGCTTCATCGCGCGGCACCAGGCGGTTATAGTTGGGCATGTCGTTGTAATTGGCAATCAGCAAGCCTCGCTTTGGATCGACCGAAATGCCGCCCCAGTCGGACCCGCCATTGTATCCGGGGTATTCGATCCAGCGGGACTGGGAGGTCGGCGGCGTGAAGATGCCCCTGTAGTTTGCCAGCCGGAATTGGATGCGGCATATCATTTGGTCGATCGGCGACATGCCCCACATATCGCGTTCCGCCAGGTCGGCTTTGCGCAGCGTGTGATAATCGGAGAATGGCTGGGTCTTGGCGCGCTGCTCGGGCTCGACTCCCCCCTGTGGTACTGGCCGCTCCTCGACGTTGACCAGCGGCTTTCCGGTGCGCCGGTCCAGCACGAAAATGTCGCCGCGCTTGCTCGGCAGAACCAGCGCAGGAACGTTCGATCCGTTCGACCCCGGGAAATCAATCAGCGACGCCTGCGATCCGAGGTCATAGTCCCACACGTCATTGTGTACGGTCTGGAAATGCCAGACCGGCTTGCCGGTCGTGACATCCAGTGCCACGAGGGAGGTCGCAAACTCCTTTTCGGCAGTGGACCGGCTTCCACTCCAATAGTCCACCGCCGATACGCCAAGAGGCAGATAGACCAACCCGAGTTTCTCATCGCCGGACGCCGTGGTCCACATGTTTGGCGTTCCACGGCTATAGGTTTTGCCGAGGGGAGGCGGCGCACCTATGCCAGGATTGGCCATATCCCAGGCCCAACGCGGCGCACCGGTGACGGCGTCATATCCCTGGATGACGCCGGAAGGCGCGTCGCGCTTTTGTCCATCGAGCACCTCGTGTCCCACGACGATGACGCCACGCACAATCGTCGGGGCCGAGGTAATCGAAAACATGCCGGGATCGTGCTCGCCGATCCCGATGGTCGTATCAACCGCGCCGCCATGCCCGAAGGAAGAGCAGGGGTTGCCCGTCTTCGCGTCGACCGCGATTACGCGGGCGTCCAAAGTGCCTTCAATGATGCGCGTCGCACAAGCCTCGGCGGCATCAGCGCCCGGAACCGCATAATAGGCAACGCCCCTGCAAGCGGCCGTATAGGGAATGGCGGAGTCCGGAACCTCCGGATCATAGCGCCAGCGCTGCTTGCCCGTCTGCGGATCAACGGCGATAAGAATATCCTTTGGCGTGCAGAGATAGAGACTGTTGCCGACCTTCAACGGAGTCGTCTCAGCTCCATACATGTCCTCGGTACGTTCACTCGGCAGATCGCCGGTATGGAAGGTCCAGACTTTTGCCAGTTTCGAGACATTATTGCGGTTGATCTGGTCCAGCGGCGAATAGCGTCGCGCGCTGTAGCTTCCTCCGTAGGCGGGCCAGTCGGTGCCGGTTTTCAGCAGGGACGGATCTTCCATGCTCATAACTGACTGCGGCGTCTGCTCGGAAGCCGCAGCGGTCATATTGGACGAGCCGAGCATGATGAAGGCCGCTCCCGCCAACAATAGAAAGCCCGTAGCTATCGTCGCCGGCGCCTCAAAGCTGTGCTGATATGGCCGCAGTTTCGGGGTGATCGCGAGAACGAGGACCAGCAGCACGGCAGGACCAACCAGGCGGGGCACGAGAGCCCAACCGTTTGATCCGACTTCCCACCAGGCCCATATTATCGTGAGGAGAAACAGCAGCAGATATAACCAGGCGCCTTCGGCCCGCCGCCTGCCCAGAAGAAATCCAGAGATTATCAGCCCGATGCCGGCCGGCAGATAGTAGGGCGATCCTCCCAACGTGATGAGCCAAACGCCTCCGATGGACAGGATTGCGCCGATTATGATCATGACTCCCCCGAGAACGAGGGCCAGCCAGTCAGCTGCTGCTTTGTCTCGAAACATGTTGCTCCTCTCGCTTCTTTTCTTGGTCTCTTTGTCGTTTCTTGAACAAAAGACGAGGCCGCAATCGCAGGAAGCAGACCACCGGGGCGGTCTGACGACCGCGCCGGTGGTTCGTAAATTCCTATGTATTGCTCGGGTACTTGAATTCCGGCGCAGCCTTCAATTGCTGAGCATTGGCGTCCATTGTGGCGCGCCACCGGTTGTTGGTCCGGTCGTAGGTGAGATCGATTGAAGACGGGCGTACCGCGACGTAATGGTCGCCGATACCCAGAAAGCCTCCGACGGAAAGGATATAACCGTCGATCCCGTTGTCGTTAAACGCGATATCCTTGATGGTGCCGATGCTTTGATTGGCATTGTTGTGTACTTCAAGCCCAACGACCTTCGTGCTCAATCCGTCCTTCGCCGGTACGGCGGTGAACGCACCGCCGGGGCGAGTGTTCGCGTCGTTGGCTGACATTTTCTGATTGGCGCCTGTCGTGCGCTGATTTGACCCGGCCGTCGTGCTCATTTCTGCAAATGAGTTCGGGCTGATGAACATCGTCACGGGATTTCCGGACTTGTCACGGGCTTGTATCAGGAACAACTCCGGCATGACCTTGACGTCGGTAAATCCAGCCTGTTGGAGGTTGGCTAAAACCTGCTGCCGTAGATTTGTTTGATCGGCGGCCTTTGGCGTCGCAGAATTCGACTGTGCAAACGCCGCTGAGGAGGCGGCTGCAAGGATAGTCGCGGCAATGATGGTCTTTCTGTTCATGATTGACGATCTCCTGGGGTTTCATAGGATTATGGGAGGCGCCGCCTGTGGTCGATCAGTTGGAGGAACCGGCGGCGCCTCGCGCGCTCTTTTGGAGCGCGTACTAGGGGCAGGGGTGACGCAGCCCATCGTAGCCGAGATACGTTCCCGACGCCGGATCGTAAGATTTGAAACGCTGCGAACAGTAGGCGTCGTTATCCAGTGCCTGCGCGCGGCTGTTGGCTATCGCACTACCGATGATCGCGCCTGCTGCAAGTCCACCCACAGCCGGACCCCAACCGTCCGGACCCCAACCGTAGTGCCGGCGGTAGCCGTGCCGCCATCCGTGGTGACGCCAACCATGGTGCCAGCCGTGGCCACGCCATCCGACGTCGATGATGTTTCCGGTATCCCGGGTCAGTCCTCCGCCGGCAACCAGGGGTGCGGCGGCGGCCGATCCGGCAAATGGCGCCGATGCGCAAATAACGATGGCTGCAGCGCGCAAGATGCGTTGAAACTTCATCCAGAATCTCCTTGCTTTTCAAGACGTCGTACCAACACGCCTCGGAGCGCGTGGTTGCAAACGGGGTCGGTACACAGGCGTACAGATGAGCTCAACGACGGGCGGCTGTGCAGATAATCTAGGGCTTTCCTAATGCGTTGGGTGGCGTGGAGGATACCGCGGGCTCGACACGATTTGTCGCGGAAAACTCGAACGTGTCCGCGCTCTTGATCGTTTCTCCGGTCGCATCGATCAAGGCGCGATCAAGCTTGTTGCCTCGTTTCAAGAGCAGGATGGAGCTTGCCGTGACTGCGATATCCCGATTGCCTGAGCCCAGGAAGCCGCCGACGTTGATGACTATTCCCTTCACAATCTGATTGGTCCCAAGGATAAGATCATCAACCAGACCGATCTTTTGGTTACTCAGGTTGTAAACTGCGAGCCCGATGACGTCCGATGATCGCACGTCGGCTTCTTGCGGCTTGTATTGCTTGAAATGTAGCGAGCCCCGGAAGTTCGACGAATTCTGCCGTGCGGAATCGTGACCTGTAATGCTGGTTTCGTCCGCCGTATGCGAGGCCATGGTCGAATGTCCGGCATAGGACGGGGCTGTCACGATGGCCGCCACAGCAAGCGATGTGATTGCTAGTGCATCAATAGCTGACATGAAACCCTCCCTCCAACATTAACGCGGACGCGGGTACACCTCACCTTCAAACATACAATTTGGGCGAAAGGGGCCTGTTCTTCAGAGGGCACGAAAGTGGGTACGATAGAGAACCGAGCGAGCGATCACGGAAATCATGGAAGCAACGTTCCTAGGTCTATCCAGTTTGCATGGATGGCACCTAGTCGTCAGTCGGTGGGCGCTCCGCGTCGACTGCATCCGCTCCGCGGCCAGGCGACGAAAATCGAGAAGCATCCACTATGCGGAAGAATTCGGTCAGCTTGCGCGACATAAAACCGAGACCATCGACGAAGCACAATGACCACAGCCGGCCCGTACAGACGAGGACGGCTTGGTCCAGTGGAGAGCTTTGCGATCTAACCAATCTCGCGGTTGGGGCAGGCCTCTTCGTGTCGCCATGGATATTGGGATTTGGTGCTAACTCTCCGAATATTCCGACCCAAAGCGCTGGAGTAGCGGGAACGGCGATAGCTGTTCTTGCAATAGCGGCTCTTTCGGCCTTCGAGGTTTGGGAAGAATGGCTGATCCTGTTCTTTGCCGCCTGCGCCTTGGCTGCGCCGTGGGCATTTGGTTTCGAAGGCACGAGCGCGATGTTCGTTCATCTTGTCGCAGGCGCCATATCTCTCATCTTGGCAACCACAAGGCTCATGCTGATGCGGCGCTCGGCGCAAACCGAGAGATAGTTCATCGTCTTTACAGATTATCCAGCCAATGGTGCGCTACGCCGTAGCGCACGATATCGGCGCGTGTCCGAAGGCCCAACTTTTCCAGTGCCCTTGATTTATGTGTCTCTACCGTCTTTACGCTGATGTCGAGCCGTCCGCCGATCTCCTTGTTGCTCAACCCCCGTGAAATAAGTTGCAGAACTTCCATTTCTCGCTGGCTGAGTTCGCCGATCTGTTGTCGACCCGAAACAGCGTCCATCTGCGCGACCGGAAGGGCTTTTTCGGCGATCGCGGGGTCCAGATACACGCCGCCTTCCGCAATCGCTCGGATAGCCCGCACAAGCTCCTCGGCAGCCGACCGCTTGAGGAGATATCCTCTCGACCCTGCTCTCAGCATGGGCTGAACAAAAGCGCGGTCTTCGTGAACGGTCAGTGCGAGAATCTTTACATCAGGAAAATCGGAAGTAACGATCTCCGCAAGCTTTAGACCGCTTATTTCGGGCATCGAGATGTCAAGCACGGCGATGTCGGGCACCGCTTCCTGCAGGATTCTCAGAACGCCAGATCCCGTGGTGGCCTCGCCGACGACCGCAATGTCCTCGACGCTATCAAGCAACGCTTTCATTCCCGCAAGCACGACGGGATGGTCGTCGGCGAGAACAACTCTGATAGGGCCCATGCTTTAGAACTCCCTTCCGCCGTCCAACGGCACCGATATGAACAGGGTGGTACCGATCCCAGGCTCCAATTCTATGGTGACGGTACCGCCGATCAAGCTCATTCGCTCACGCATTCCGGAAAGCCCCAGCCGTCCAGGCGTCCTCTTTTCGTGCTCAGTTAGCGAGGGCGGTTCAGGCGAAAATCCACTTCCATCATCTTCGATGACGACGCGCAATTCATTCAGTCGCTGATCGACCACCAGACTGACATTGTGGGCCTTGGCGTGTTTGAGGATGTTCGTTAAAGCCTCCTGGACCGCACGGTAGATAGCGATTTCCAGGTCGGGCGGGAGGCGACCGCCGCTTCCAAGGAATTGGAGGTCGACTTGCATGTGGAACCGGCTGGTCCATTCCGAGCAAAGCGCCTTCAGGGCTTCCTGCAATCCCAGTTCGTCAAGAGCGGTAGGCCGGAGATCGGAAGCGACCCGATGTATGTCGCGGCCAATTCCGTTGGCGAGAGTCTGCAACCAGTGAATTCGATCCGCGGGGGCATCGGTCCCCGCGGATTTAATGGTATGCTCCAGATTTTTGAGCCCAAGCATCAAGCCGGTCACGCTTTGTCCGATCTGATCGTGAAGCTCACGCGCAATCCGCCGCCGCTCATTTTCTTCAGCAACGGAAAGACGCCGCAATAACTGCAATCGCTCTAGTTCCGCCTGCTTCGCCGCATCTATATCCATGACAACTCCGAAAACGTTGTCGCCCATCTCGGGGTTAGCCTGTGAAGGACGTCCGGTTGCTCGCCGCCACCGAATGGCATTGTCGACATCCAGCGTCCGAAATTCGATGGCGGTGGGCCTTTCGCGCACGCTGCGGCTGAGTGCCTCGGATACAAACTTCCGGTCGGGAAGATAGATGCCCTTTAGAAACAATTCGGCGGGATAAATTTGATCTCGACTATCAGGGTGCGGCGCCAGATTTAGCAAAACTTGTGCACGGTGAGAAACAAGAACCTCGCCGGTGGCCAGGTTCCAGTTGAAGACGCCGAGTTCTGCGGCCTCGTTGGCCAGCATACGCTGCTCTTCGCTCAGGCCCAATGCGATGGCCGCTTTCTCTTCCTGGTCCCGGCGTCGCTGCGCGATATCGAGACCGGTCAACCAAGCCAGAGCGACGGCAAGTGCGAGACTAACCGCGCCGCCGCCGACCATCAGAAATGCCGACCGCCGAACGGGCGCATTCAATGATTCGGTTGGTATCCCGAGATGAACTGACCATCCACCTGTACCCGGAAGAGAACGATAGACGGTATCGACCTCGACGCCTTCAAGCGTGTGGCCGGTATAAACGCCTTCGGATGCCTGCTTGATGGCCTCGCGAACAGATTCGCTGGCTGGCCGTCCAAGCTCGAACTGCTCTTCGATCGTTCGCGCGACGATGTTTCCTTTGGCGTCGGCGACTACGCCAACCCATCCTTTCGGGGCACCGGCGTTGCGGAGGATCTGACTTACTGCATCGGGAACGAGCGCCACAGTTAGTACGAAATGGATGCTGCCGTTGCGCTCGACGGGCGCCCGCAACGCAATGAGGCGCTTGCCGGAAATGGGACCGAGGGGACCAATGCCGCCGATCGCAGCCTTGTGGGTTAGCAGGACTTTGTTGAAATTATCCCGATCTGCCGTAGCTCCCAACTGGGCTCCCATCGGCCTAAGTAGATTGAGAACTTGATGGCCCTCGGTATCTACGAGTTCAATTGTTTCCCACAACGGATGTGCATCCTTGAGGCGTTTCGCTTCCCGGTAGAACATCTGCAAGTCGGGCTGATCGAGCGCCGCCGAAGCCGCCAGCGTTTCCGCCAGTTCGATTTGCGTGCCGAGTTCGGAGGTTACGCGAGTAGCGACCCTGTCCAGCGTCTCAAACGCAGCAAGCTTGGCCGCATTGCGGTCCTGTTGCGCGTTCAGGAAAGCGACCCACCCCGCAAAGACAAGCACCGGGATTGCCGCTGCCATCACGAGCAATACCAGCGAGCGACGCGCTATGCCGGATGTCGTTTGGACCATGGCCGATGCTTTCCTAACAACGGGATCCCGCGGGGAGCCTGTCCGCTTCCAACGATCATTAAAATCGCTTGTCCGGCTGTCAGAAAGAGCCGAAAAATTGTCAGGAAATCCCCGACAGCCCTTGGCTAACGCCCGACTCCCGGACCGGAGTCAAAGGGTTCAGATATGGTACCTCGGAGCATTCCCGAACGGGAGGAAACCATGTTTGCAGCAGGCGAAATATCAAGACCTTCGGTGGTTGGGCCCGGCGCAGCGACCAGGGGCCCCGGAGCCAATCGGGTATCGGATACCTCCAACGGGCTCTTGCTCCAGCTTTCGGAGGGCTGCCGCGAGAAGGTGTTGGCGCACTCGACGCGCGTGCCGCTTGGCAGGCGTCAGGTTTTGCTGGAGCGGAACGTGAGCCTGCGTTTCGCTTACTTTATCGAGAGCGGCGCGGCATCCTTGTTCGTGAAAGCGGGCGCGGATTGTGCCAATGTCGAAATCAGAACGCTGGGGGCGGGTGATTTCGTAGGAATCCCTCTTATCCTGGGCGCGCAGCTGTCGCCACATCGGTGCACGGTTCAGGTTACCGGAAATGCCCTGCGCGTCGCCGCGAGCGATTTCGTGTCGCTACTCGACGGTGTCCCCGAACTTCGCCGCTGCTTGCTGACCTATGTGCACGCAGCACTCATTCACAGCTCGCAGCTCGTTGCCTGCAACACGCGGCATACGCTGAGCGAGCGTCTTGCACGATGGCTGATCGTTGCGAGCGACCGGCTTCAGTCAGACGACATTGCCTTAACCCACGACGCCGTGGGCCGCGCGATCGCCGTGCGGCGCGCTGGAGTTACGACAGAGATGGGTAAAATGGAACAGGTCGGATTGATCCGGCGACATCGCGGCAGCGTCACCATCGTCGACCGCGCAGGATTGGAAAAAGCATCATGCAGCTGCTACCGGGTGCTGCGCGGCTTCACAAGCGCCTTCCGACAAAGTCCAATTTCGCCCAATTCGCGAGTTTCGAATTTTGCTTCTGCCAACTCAGGTTCACTGTCGGCCAAGGAACGGGATCGCGTGCTGCAATGCACAGGTTGACATCTTCACGACCTTTCCTTGGGACTGTGAATTGCGAGGGCATGCTCAACGGCCCATCCTGAAATTGAACGCGGCGGTGAACTGCCTGATATCGCGTGGCTTGACGTGTATTAGCTTCGGAATTGGTATTGGATGCCGGGAACGAGCTCGCGCTGGCCGGCTTCACCGTTTGCTGGCATATGAAGGGCCAGGGATTCGCGATGCGCCACGCACGCATTTGCGCGACAAAGTGCAAGCCTCGTTAGCCGTTCATTTGACGGCGCCGCCGGTTATTCCCTCGATAAAGCTGTCTAGAAAAAAGTTGTAGGCGATCGCTACCGGAATGCTGGCGATCAATGCGCCGGCCATGATTTCACCCCAGAAGAAAATGTCGCCTCTGATAAGATCGGTCGCGACACCGAGCGTGACGGGCTTTTGCGCGGTCGAGGAAATGAAGGTCAGTGCGTAGACGAATTCCTGCAGTGTCAACGTAAAGGTGAAGATCACGACGGTCAGGATCGCCGGCAACGACAAGGGGATCACCATTCTGATGAATGCGCCGAAGCGGCTGCAGCCGTCGACGACAGCCGCCTCCTCGATCTCGATCGGCATGGCCTTGAAGAAGCCCATCAATAGCCAGGTGCAAAATGGGATCGTGAAGGTGGGATAGACCAAAACGAGCGACCACATCGAGTTCTGCAGTCCGAGATCGGCGACGATCCGCGACAGAGGCAGGAACAGGAGCGTTGGCGGCACCAGATAGGTCAGGAAAATGCCGATCCCCAGGGCTTCGCCGCCACGACCGGTCAATCGCGCCAAACTGTAGCCGGCCGGCAGTGCGGCCAGCAGCGTGATCGCGACCACGCAAGTCCCGATGATCAGCGAGTTTAACAGCCATCGTGCGAACAGCGTCTGCTCGAACAGGTAGCGGAAGTGTTGCAGGGTGGGCGCCTCGTTGAACCAGAACGGGATATTGGTGACGTTGTAGAGATCAGGATTGCTTTTTAGCGAAGTGATGAGCATCCAGTAGAATGGGAACGCTGCCAGAACAACGAATAACATGACCGCTCCGTAGAACGAGACCTCGCGCAATATGCTGGCGAGCGCGCGCTGCATGTTAGATCTCCCTTCGCCGGATGAAGCGCAGCATCCCGATCACCACGAGAAGCAGCACCGGCAGCATGAACAGCGAAATGGCGGCGCCGTGCGATACGTCACCTGACACGATGCCTACCTGGAATCCCTGAAAACCGAGGACCGATGTGGCGCCGACGGGGCCGCCGTTTGTCAATAGATAAACCACCGATAGATCGGTGAAAGTGAACACGACGCCGAAAATCAGTCCGATCGCGACGATCGGCAGAATTATCGGCATGATGATCTGGTAATTTCGGCGCCAGAACCCGGCTCCATCGACGGTCGCCGCATCGATGATATCCTGCGGCACGGCGGTGATCCCGGCGAGAAAGACCACAATAGCGAACGGAAAGAAACGCCAGGCATTGACGACGATAACGCACAACATCGCGAGATGCGGATTGCCGAGCCAGTTGGGTGCCTGCGCGCGATCGAAAATGCCCAGCGCTATCATGGTCCAGTTGATCACGCTGTAGAGCGAGTCGAACATCCATTGCCATGCGACACTGGCAAGTGCGATCGGTACTGCCCAAGGCAAAATGATCAGGGCTCTCACGAGCTTGCGCCCGGGGAATGGCCGCATGAGCAACAGCGCGCCGAATTTTCCGAGGATCAGGCCGAGCAGCTGGGAGGCAAATGTGAAGAGAAAGGTGTTTCCAAGGGTTTCCAGAAAGACCGGGCTTTGAACGATCTGCCTGAAATTGGCGAGACCGACAAATTGCCAGGAGGGATCGTAGATCGTGTAAGCGCTGACGGAATAGTACACCGCAAGCAGGAACGGCACGCCGACCAGCAGCAAGACGTAAAGGATCGCAGGCGCGACGAAAATCGCACCGAGTACTTCGCGCCGGTCCAGCAGGAACCTGAAACGAAGCGAGTACTTTGCCGCTACTGGTTCAACTATGTCGACCATCGGCAAATCCCGTCTCAATGGCGGTTCATCCGTTTGCCGTCGCTACCGAAATAGCGCAACGCGCTGTTGCGCACGGCAAAGGGATGCCACTCACCCTGGCGGATGCTTTCCTCGGCAACATGTGCCGGCGGAAGCTTCGCCGTGATCACCTGAGCGTCAAAGCCGTCGATCACGCCGTACACGATTCGCTCGGAGCCGAGATATTCGGAGCGATCGACCCGGAAGGAGAGTTCGGTGACGCTTCCGTTGCCATCATCGATCATGTCCCTGGGCAGGAAGTTTTCGGGCCGGAAGCCAAGATGGCTGTCGCCTCGAGCCAACAAATTCATGGGAGGGGTACCAACGAAGGTCGCGACAAAGCGGTCCGCCGGGTCGTCATAGATTTCTGCGGGCGTGCCAACCTGGCGGATCCGCCCATGATCGATCACGGCGATGCGATCGCCCATGCCCATCGCCTCGATCTGGTCGTGGGTCACATAGATCGTTGTGACACCTATCCTTTGCTGGAATTGTTTAATGTCCTGGCGCGCCGAGGCGCGCAATTTGGCGTCGAGATTTGAGAGCGGTTCGTCGAGCAGGAGCGCGGTCGGCTCGCGGACCAGCGCTCGCGCCAGCGCGACGCGCTGCCGTTCGCCTCCGGATAGCTGGCGCGGTCGCCGGTCGAGCAGATGGCCGATGCCGAGCAGGCGTGACGCCCAATCGACTTTCTGGTCAATCTCGGCGCGGGAAACCCGCTGCGTCTTGAGTGGAAACGCGATATTGTTGCGCACGGTATAGTGCGGATATAGCCCATAACTCTGGAACATCATCGCCACGCCACGGGCGCGCGGTGGAACGTCGTTGACGACATTGCCGCCAATGATGAGGTCGCCAGTGGTCTGGCGTTCCAGTCCGCAGACGATGCGCAGGAAGGTGGTTTTGCCGCAGCCCGAGGGGCCGAGAAGTACCATGAACTCGCCATCTGGTACCGTGAGCGTCATGCCGTCTACGGCGGCAACTTCGCCAAATGTCTTGAAAATGTTTCTGGCCAATACCGCAGCCATTGGTGTCCCGAATTCCAGGTTAAAAATGCTCTCTCCGGCGAAGCCGGACCGCGAGAACGCGGTCCGGTATCACCTCAGGCCTTGTGCAGCCACTTGTCAAAAATGCCTTCGCATTGTTGCGCGGCCCACTTTACCAACTCTTCTGCGGTCATCGCACCGGTGGCAGCCTTCGCCATCATGTCGCAGATGATGAAGTTGTTGTAGACCTCGTCGGTGGCTGGCCACGCCGGACCCGGATAGCCGGGGACGGCTGACCACTCGTCCGAGGTCTGCAGGATGGCAAGCTTGTCGTGCGGGGTCGATGTCGGGTCATCAGACAGAAGGGGCATCGGCTTCGGCACGATGTTGGCAAAAATCGGCATATTATAGCCGGAACTGGCCTTGAAGGCATCGACCCAGTGGTCGGCATAGTATCTCAGGAAATCTTTGGCTGCGTCCTTGTTCTTGGCGAACTTCCAGATACCGTAGAACTCGGCTGCGCCACCCATGAACTGACGTGCCGGCCCTTTGGGCGGCTTCATCACGAAAATATCGTCCGCGACCTTCTTGTTAAGCTGCTGGGCGGTGCGATAGGCCGAGATCGGATTGATGATCAGCGAGCCTACGCCGGAGTCGATATACTGGTTGTTGGAGGAGTCGTTCCAGGACAATACGTCCGGAGCCATCGCCTCTTTGTAGAGAGCTGCAGCGTATTTGACGGCTTCGACGCTTTCCTTGCTGTTGAGAACCACGCGCTTGCCGCTCTCATCCTGGACCGAGGCGCCATGACTCCATAACAGACCACGCCAGGTCGTGTTTGGATCGTTGCTGTGACCGAGCGAGATGCCGACCGGGTTGCCCTTTGCCTTCAGTTTCGCGCCACCGATCCGGATGTTGTCCCAACTGTCCGGTTGTGTCCCGATCCCCTCCCACAGGCTCTTTCGGTACATCACCGGGAAGTTGATGTAGTAGTCGGGAAATGCCGACCAGGTATGGTCATCCTGGTTGTAGCCTATCTGCTTGCCGATAACGCTGACGTTGCCATGTTTCTTTTGAACGTCCTCGACCAGGCTCGTGACGTCGACGAGGAATTTGCGGTAGAGATGCGCTCCGCCTGCTCCATTCCACCCGAACAAGTCATGACCTGAACCAGCCGAGGCTTCTGCGGCTGCCCGCGCTGCAACGTCGTGCACGGGGATATGGTCGACCGTGACGTTGATCTTGTTTTTTTCACCCCAGTCCTTTGCGAATTTGTCGAACCACTCGTCGTAGGCTGGAACGAAATGGCTCCATTGCACGATCGACAGCGATTTGGTTTCCGCAAGGGCGCGGGAGATGAACGGTGTCGAAAGAGATGGGATCGAAGCGGCAAAAAGCGTGAGACCGGCTTGTTTCAGGATGCGGCGTCGCGTGACGCGCGAGGCTTTGCGCGTGCTCATCTTCAGTTCCTCCTCTGGATGATCTCAGTTGGAGAAGGCGCATCCGGATGAGGACTAGCCTGGCTCGGCCCTGGTCATGCTGTTTTCAGCGTTAGCGACTATAATGCCCAGAGAGGGCCTCGATGTTTCTACCCGAATCGATCACTCGGTACGGTGCCGCACAATGTTTGCCAATTGATAACCTTCGCAAACTCGCTCGATTGAGATCCAAAGGAGGCGCGTTGGAGGGAAAATTGACAGCGACTACCGCGCTCACGATTCCGCAGTTTGGTCGAAGCACTTTCCAAAGGACAAAGGCTCCAGTTCCACAGCGCCGGAGCCCTTTCGTGGCAAACTGAGGCATAACTTCGTATGGGTCGGTCGAATGCCGCAGTATGGGGTCCGCGTGGGGTTACGAGGGATATCGCCCAGATGCCGTGCTTGAGGCCGGCTTGCGATCGCGAAGATCTGCCAGACTTGTTTTATTACCAAGCCAAGGTCGAGTCTTGGGCGCTCTGAAATATGGTTCGCGCCGAATACGCAGATCGAAGGATACTCAGCCTTCTCACCGCGATTAGCGCTGCGTTGGATGTCCGATACCGTGCTAAGGGTCGCAAACCTGATCTGCAGAGTTGAGCCCTCGTGAAGGGGTCAAGGCTGCTCACTGTCCCCCACAGATGACCTTGCGGCGTTGCAGTAGCGGCCTTTACCAACCTGGGACCGCTACCAACCTGGGACCGCGATCGTCTGCCGCGATAGGCGCGCGCATCCTCTCACCGCTGTGAAAGGCATCCTCCGAATGTAATGGTTGCCGACCAGTCCGGGACGAAGCCCGAGCCCGCTGCTTGCGGAGCTCGGGTGTAGACATGCCTTACTGGCGCCCCGAGCCCTGAACTGGCTGGCCCGAGTTCGAAGATGCCGGAGTATTGTTCTGGTTGATCTGCCCGGAAGGCATTTCGTTGCTACCGGGCTGCTTGGCACTCTGTGCCGGCGCCTGTCCGGTCGTTTGTCCGGCGTGTTGTTGCGCGCCAGCTTGGTCCGCTGACGAAGGTTGGCTCTGCCGCGCAGGTGCGGTTGACTGATCTGCATTCTGCTGCGTGGATTGCGGCTTACCGTCATGGCCTTGGCCGACGGTGGTCGACTGGTTCTGCGTAGCACTAATCTTGTTCGATACGCCGAGGGCAGAGACGGTGCGGGTATCAATCGTGCCTGTCGTCTGAAGGTCCTGCTGCCGCTGGAAAGTTATCAGGGCATCACGAGTCTTCGGGCCCAGTATCCCGTCCACTTCGCCGTCAAGCAGCCAGCGTTCAACCAAAACCCGCTGTACGACACGAACCTCATCAGGGCTGAGATCAAGTGCCAGGCCGGACCGGTCTGCGCAGACAGAGCCTCCATGTTCGCGCTTGTGGAAAAGCTCTATCGACCACGGCGAAGGAGAAGGTGACGTCCCGCGTGACCGGGTTGTGCCTCAAGGCTAAGACGCACCGTCTTGCCAGCGCCGACCTGCTCGATCCCGGTCGCTGAGATCGGACAGTCGATGCACCTGCTCCCCATCTACCGCCGTGATCATGTACGCGGGATTGACGTTCGACAGATCGACGCCCTTGATGCTGGCCCGCTCAGGCAGCGACCTCGGCGCGGTAACACGATGATCACGGCCTCGCTCAACAAGCGGGTGGCAACCGCTTCGCTTGCAGCGGCAATGCCTGTGCCGGGCGTCGGCACCGGGCCATCGCATGAGCTCGGGAACCACTGGCTGCATTGTTCTGATTTGAACCTGCGAGGGCCAAGCGTCGAAGTTCCCGCAACGATCGCGAAATTCGTGCCAATGCGAGGCCGCTCATTCGGCATCGATCCTTGATGCTCGTTGAAACGCTCCATTGAAAAATACGGATAGCAATTAGCTAGGGCCGAGGCGCGACAGCACGTCGGCCAACGTCAACGCGAACAGGGCCGTCAGAAACACGACGCCCGCCATGGCGGCGAGACGGATCAGCGCCTTCGATTTTGCCAATTCCATGAAAAGCAGGATGACGACGCCAGCCTTGATAAACGCGATCGCGATCCCGGCGGTCGGCGTAAGAATGCCCATCGGAACATAGGCGAGCATCAGGCTGAGCATCAGCAACAACAACAGCGCGGCCCAGATTAGGCCGTTGCGACGCCATAGATGCCAGGCACTCACCTTCGGCTTGGTTGGCTCCGGATTCATGCGCGTCCCGGCAGATAGATCAGGGGGTAAAGGAAAATCCAGATGACGTCGACAAGATGCCAGTAGAGGCCGGTGACCTCGATCTCCGGATTCCTAATCAGCCGGAATTTGCCGAAATAGCCCAGCAGCGCCAGCCGGATGACCAACACGATGCCGACGGTAAGATGGATCGCATGCACGCCGGTGACCAACCAGTACAGTCCATAGAACAATTGCGCGCCCGTTTCCTTCAAGGCGAATTGCGCGCCAGGGACAAGATGCTTGTCGAGATCTTCCTTGTATTCAAAGCCTTTGATTATCAGGAAAGCGAGGCCGAGAGCCGCAGTAGATGCGAGACAGGAGATGATCACACGCCGAAAATGGCAGCCGGAAGCTGCCGCCTGCGAGGCGACGGCCATTGTAAGGCTGCTGGTGAGAAGAATGGCGGTATTGATGGTGCCGTACCAGATGTTCGTCTCGCGGCCGGCCGCCGCAAAGGCATCGGGATTGTCGACCCGGCAAACTGCGTAGGTGAGAATCAGCGCGCCAAAGAACAGCACCTCGCTTGCCAGAAATACCCATATTCCGAACCTGCCGGCGTCACGCTGCCGGTCAAAATGTTCCCAAGGCTCCCTGAGCAGTCCGGTTGCGCCGCTCATCTGACTTCCCGGGCGTTCTGGACTTCGGGTGGATCGAGGCCGGCGGATTGTCCCGCGGCATGGTAGCCATAGGGGCCGCGATCGACGTGCGGCTGACGGTCGAAATTCTTTGGCGGCGGTGGCGAGAACGTGGTCCACTCCAGGCCAGTCGCACCCCACGGATTGTTGCCGGCACGGTTGCCGTAAAACAGCGACCAGGCAAAGTAACCGAGCGGCAACAGATACGCGACCGCAAGAACGGCTGCGCCTGAGGAAGACATCACGTTATAGATCTGAAATTCTGGCGGATAGGTATGATAGCGGCGGGGCATGCCAAGGTAACCTGCGAAGAATTGCGGGAGAAATGTCATGTTGAACCCGGCGTACATTAGGATGGCCGCAAATCTCGCCCATGATTCCGGATAAGTCTTGCCGGTTATTTTGGGCCACCAGAAATGCAGTCCTCCAAAGAAGGCCGATACCGATCCGCCGACCATGATGTAGTGAAAGTGCGCGACGACGAAGTAGGTATCGGTGACATGGACATCGACCGGAATCGAGGCGAGAAACAGGCCCGAGAGGCCTCCGGTCGTGAATAATCCGACGAATCCAAGGGCATAGAGCATCGGCGCTTCAAAACTGATTTCGCCGCGATACAGCGACGCCGTCCAGTTGAACACCTTGATCGCCGAAGGCACCGCGATGATGAAGGATAGGAACGAAAAGATCAGGTTGGCGTACGGCGACTGGCCGGACACGAACATGTGGTGTCCCCACACGAAAAATCCGATCCCGGCGATCGCGATCATTGCATAGACCATGAAATCATAACCGAAAATTCGGCGCCGGGCGAAGCATGGAATGATCTCCGACACCACGCCCATTGCGGGCAGCACCATGATGTAGACCGCCGGATGCGAGTAGAACCAGAACAGATGCTGGAACAGGATCGGGTCACCGCCGTTGGCGGGATTGAAGATCGGCAGTCCGAGCCACCGTTCCGCGATGACGAGGAGCAGCGATATAGCCAGCACCGGGGTCGCCAGTACCATGATGATCGAGGTGGCATAGATCGCCCATACGAATAGCGGCAGCCGGAACCAGGTCATGCCGGGTGCGCGAAGCATATGCGTCGTGGCGATGAAGTTGACGCCGGTCGCGATGCTGGCAAAGCCGACGACGAAGACGCCGGCTGCGGCGGCAAGCACGTGACTGTTGGAGAACATGGTTGAAAACGGCGTATAGAAAGTCCACCCAGTGTCAACACCGCCAGCAACAAGCGCATAAACAGTAAAAGCGCCCGCGGCGATGGTCAGATACCAACTGAACAGATTGAGCCGCGGAAATGCGACGTCTGGCGCGCCGATCATCAGCGGCAGCAGGAAGTTTCCCAGCGTGTTCGGAATCGACGGGACCAGGAAGAACCATACCATGACGATACCATGGAATGAAAACAGCTTGTTGTAGGTGTCGGATGTAAGCAGGCCGCCGTTCGGCATGAACAGCTCCAGGCGAACCAGGGTGATCGCGATGCCGCCCATAAAGAAAAACACGGTGATGGTGACGGCGTAAAGGATTGCGATGCGCTTGTGATCCGTCGTGGTCAACCAGGACCTCAGCGTCGTGCCATGACGAAGATAATCGGGACGGGCGGCCAGCGGCAGATCGCCCGCGAGCAAGGCGTCAGTCATGTTGCGGCTCCTTCCGTGGCGGCAGCGATCGGATGTACGCCGTCAAGCTCTGGATTTCGCCGTCATCGAGCAGTCCCGCAAAACTCGGCATGATCGGCTCGAAGCCGGCGACGATGTCGCGCTTGGGCTGCAGTATGGAATCGCGGATGTAGCCGTCGTCGGCCTTGAGCTGGCGCCCGTTCGAAAGATTGACGATCCTGCCATAGAGGCCCGCGAGCTTCGGCGCATGGACGCTCGAGGACTCGGCGTGACAGCCCGAGCAGCCCTGCGCCACGAACAGTTTGGCGCCTTGATGCGCAAGATCGTCGCCTTCCGGCTGGCTCGACAGCCAATCGGAATAATCTTCCTGGCGCATCACCACGATGCGGCCGCGCATCGCGGAGTGATCCGTGCCGCAATATTCGGCACAGAGCAGCGGGAATACGCCGACCTTGGTAGCTCGAAACCAGATTTCGGTATCGCGTCCCGGCAGCACGTCCTGTTTGACGCGGAAGGCCGGAACGAAGAAGGAATGGATGGCGTCCTGGGAGGTCAAAACCAGCCGCACCGGCTGGTCGAGCGGAACGTGCAAGGCATTGATCTCGCGTGCGCCGTTGGAATGCTGCGTCTTCCACATCCACTGTTTGGCGACGACATGCACTTCAAGCGCATTGGCCGGCGCTGACAGGCTGGACAGATCGGCCGAGGCCGCCCACCAGAACAGGAAGGCGAACAGAAAAAGCGTGGCTGAGGTCCAGCCGACTTCGAATTCACGGCTGACGATCTCGGGCAGGGGTCCCCGTTTTGCCCGCGAGCCGCGCCGATAGCGAACGGCGAAGACGATGACGAGCGTGAATACCACCAGCATGGTAAGTCCTGACAGGACCAGAAGGCCATAAAAGATCTGGTCGACCCGCACGGCGTGGGTACTGGCCTCGGGAAGCGAGAAGGCGGAGTTCATGCCGAGGCCCCCCGCTTCGCCGATCGCCACAACATCAATCCGAGCGCGGAGACTAGGATCGCTACCGTCATTCCCCCGCCAATCCGCAGCACCGTCGCGATCTCGCGAGTGTAAATGCCATGAACCGCGTCAAAGCCGTAGCACAGCAAGGCGATCCGGCCTGCCAGGCCGCCGATCGTGCCGCGGCCAGCCTCCACCAGCGCGAGCCGGAGATCGGTAGGCTGCAACGCCAGGCTCGATAATATCCGCGATATCTGGCCGTCCGCGGTGAGCGTGACATAGGCGGCGGGATGAGCGATCGCGCCATTGCCCGCGTCGCGCTCGAAGTGGTAGCCGATTTCGGCCATCAAAGATTGTATCGCCGCCTCGGTGCCGGAGAGGACGGAGATGCCGGGTCCGCCGACTTGGCCCGACGTAAATCGCCGCGCATCCGCAGTGCTGTCCTTCGCATCGATGCCAATCACCACCACGCTGTAATCCCGTCCGGCCTGGAATCCGGTCTGGTTCAACGCGCTCGCCGCGATCGACAGCGCCGGTCCGCAAATCTGCGTGCAGGTGAAGTCGGCTGGAATCAGCAACGTCGGTCGGCCGCCGATGGCATCCCCAAGCGTTACTTCGTGTCCGCTGAGATCCTTAAAGGTCAGATCGACGGAGACCCGGGCTGCGGCCGGCGGCGTCAGAGCTACTTGGGCGAGTTGTGCTTCGGTTAGTCCGGCCAGCGCGGCAACTGGCCACAAGGTGAGCCCCAGAAGGAATGCTGCGCCTCTCATGGTCGAACTCCGGCCGGTTTGTCCGCGGGGAGCTCCAGCGGGTCGTAGGCGTGATCGCCGCGGGATGCGATAATCCGCATCGCCTGATCGATCGGAATACGCGCCAGACCTTTCGAGCGATCGGTCCAGGCGTAACCGGTAAGCGCCTTGCCTTGCTCGAAGTTGAACCGCTTGAGATCGTCCTGTGGGCTCTTTTGCAGCACTGGCTCGGGAAAACGGTGCGTCATCGCCTGCTGAAGAGCGCGCGGCGCGTCCGTTTTCAGATAGAGGAAAAGTCCTGCCATGGTCAGGGCGACGAATCCGATAAATCCGGCTACCGCGGCGGCGACAATGCCGCTCGCGACCTCCGGTGGCTGCGGTATGGCCCGGTTACCCATTTTTTCATTCGGCATGGCGAGCCTCCAGCGACCGGGCCAGCGCCGGCCCGGCCAGAAACGAGACGAACGCCATAGCGGCACTCCCCGCGAGTGCGGCGGCGATGACACCGGCTTGATCGTCGAAAGCCGGCACAAGCAGCCAGGCAAAATGCAATGTCGTGCCGAAGAGGATCAGCGCAGAGGCGACGCGCAATCCGCGGCGACTGGGGCGGACCGCCTGCACAAGCAGCATTCCGAACGGCAGCACAGCTCCAAAGACCAGCGCGGCGACCAGAACGCCTACCCAGCCGGGTCCCGCCCGCTTCAGGAACCATTCCGCCTTGTCGGGCAGGTCACCATACCAGGCGATAACGAAGGTCATGAACTCAAGATAGACGACGCCAAGCAGTGTCGCGATCAGGAGGCGACCCAGATCACCCGCCACTCTGCCGCTGATCGCGGGTGCCCCGATCAACGCGGTGACCGCAAGCGCCGCGAGTAGTTGCTGAACTGCGATCATGGCGGCAAACGCGGTAGCCACATAATGTGGCTCCAGCGACAGGTACCAGTCCACTGCGACGAGGCTGACGCTCAGACCGAAGAACGTCAGGCCCAGTGCCGCCTGCAACCGGCTTACCGTGCCGGCGGCGACGATGACCGCGAGGAACGACCAGCCAGCAAGCACGATGAGGCTGCGGACCGAGAACGACAGCCCATTCAGGTACCAGTACGCGACGTCGGCCGGAATCGAGGATGGATCAGCAGCCCAAGGATAAATATGAGGAAGCCCGGCGAGGACAGGCACAAGGGCGAGCACGAGCAACGGTATCATCGCGGCGGCTGATCGTAGGACAGGCGCAGCCGCCTTTCCCCATTCGCCACCGGTGAGGCGATGGATCAGCAGCCAATTCATGCTACCGACGGCAATCGAGCTAAAAATAGCGAACGCCACGAACCAACCCCGCAGCATCGGCTTGATTGGAACGAACCATCCAGGAATAACCAGCAGTACTGCCGCCAAGAGCAGCAAGGCGACACCGAACGCCAGCCGCCGGCTGGCAATTGTTCGAGTAGCGAATTGCCCGGCCGATGCGGTCATCGGCAATTTGCTCCTGATCTCGGGCATATCCGCTACCTTGGCTGCCCGGGATTCCTGCAGCGCGCGGATGTAGGCGACAATCGCCCAACGATCCTTAGGCTCAATCCGCGCGGCATAGGAATACATCACGCCATAACCGTCGGTAATGACGTCGAAGAAATGTTGGGCCGGCGCGGCGCGGAGCCTTGCCGAGTGATAGGAGGGTGGGCCCGGAAAGCCGCGCCGGACAACCATGCCGTCTCCTTCGCCGGACAGACCGTGGCAGGGAGTGCAGTAAATATTGTATCGCTCTTGACCGCGCACCAGAAGCTGCGCATCGGCCGTGGGCGGATGCGCAGCTTTGTCCAAGCGATCCAGGTCGCCCTGCGCCACGGCCCCCGGAGGCAGAACTTGCGCCTCGGTGCCATCCGGAAACAGGGCGGCCGCACCATACGTACTGTAACGGCTTTGCCGGGTCATCGAATGGTCATCGCAGGCGGCAAGCGCCAGCGCGGCGGCGAGACTGAGGAGCACAAGGCGCGTCATGGCTGTCGGACCTCCGTCACGACCACCGCACCGGCAGATCGAAGGATGTCACGAAGATCGCGCGCTGCATGTTCATTGTCCTCAGTACTGGAAAGAAGGAAAAACCGGTCTTGCGTCGCCCGCTCGAAACCGGGGATTTCGAACAGCGGATGATGCAGGCGTGGCAGGCCGCAGGACCACAGCAGCGCGATAACACCGAAGAGCGCCGCGGCGAATATCCCGACTTCGAACGGCACCAGCAGGAATACCTGCCAGGAGTTCAGCGGACGGCCTCCGCTGTCGAGAGGGTAGTCGATGACGGCGCTATACCACTGCAGGCCGAGCGCGAAGGCGGCAACAAGCAAGCCGCCCACAAGCATGACAATGCGAATTGGCGATGCCGCAACATCTAGTTCCTCGGCAAGGCCGTCGACCGGATAAGGCGTGAAGGCGTCGAGCACCCGGTGGCGATGCCGCTTTAAGGCACTGAGGGCGTGCAGCATCGTTTTGGGATCGCGAAATTCGGCGAGCAGGGGTCCAGTCACGCGGCGTCCTCCCGATGCGAAAGCTCGCGCATGTCGAACATGGATACCGCTGGCACCAGGCGAACGAAGATCAGGAACAGGAAGGCGAAAAACCCGAGCGGAGAAATCAGAAACGACCAGTCCCAGAAGGTGAAATGGAAATTACGCCACAAGCTCGGCATGTAATCGTGCGATAGCGTGTTCCACACAATCAGAATCCGCTCCAGCCACATCCCGATATTGATGGCGATGGCGATAGCAACCAATGCCGGCAGCGATCGCCGCAGCCGTGGAAACCACAGCGCCTGCGGCAGCGCGACATTGCAGAAAAGCAGCGTCCAGAACAGCGGCGCGTAGGTGCCGGTAAATTCGAAGGCCACGAGGCTGCGATCACTGTGCTTGCCGCCGTACCATCCCATGAACCATTCGGTAGCGTAGGAATATCCCATCACGATCGAGGCCATCAGCAGGATCTTCCCCATTGCCTCGAAGTGTCGTCGCGTGATGATGGACTGAAGATCGAGGCCCCATCGAAAGGCGACCGCAAGCAGGATCACCATCGCAAAGCCGGAATACATCGCGCCGACCACGAAGTAGGGCGGAAAGATGCTCTCCTGCCAGCCCGGCATCAGGCTTGCGGCAAAGTCGAGGCCAACGATCGAATGCACGGAGCAGACCAGCGGAACGCCCAGCGCGGCCATCGTTGTATGCAACGTCTGCAACCTGCGCCAGTGTACGGCCGAACCGCGCCAGCCCAGCGCGAAGGCGCCGTAGAGCAACTGACCCGCGCGCGTCCTTGTACGGTCGCGCATCGTGGCAAGATCGGGTATCAGGCTGACGTACCAGAACAGGATCGAAAACAAGAGATAACTGATGATCGCCCAGAAATCCCAAACCAGCGCGCTCCGCCATTGCGGCCAGAGCGCCATCGTATTGGGGTAAGGCGCGAGCCAATAAGCGTAGATTGGTCGGCCGAGGTGAATGATCGGCATTATGCCGGCGATCGCAACTGCGAAAAGCGTCATCGCCTCGGCAAAGCGGTTGATCGAGCTGCGCCACCGTTGCCGCGTCAGGAGCAGCATCGCCGAGATCAACGTGCCGGCGTTTCCGATCCCGATCCACCAAACATAGTTCGCGATGGCCACGCCCCAGACGACTGTGGAGTTGATGCCCCAGATCCCAATCCCGCGATAGAACAGCCACCCGATCGATCCGAAAAACCATAGCACGAGCGGCAGGGTCGCCAGGACCGCGAACCACCAGGCCTTGCCCGCGGGTTGAAACAGCGGCTCGGCGACCGCCTGGGTGATCTCGACGTCGCTGGCGCGTGTGCCTGCGATCCAGCGGTGCGGCGGGGGCAAGCTTTGCTCAAGCACCGCGGTCACGTCGCATCCTCCTCAAGCTCCGGCGCGGGATTGCGCACATCGGCCAGGTAGGTGGTGCGCGGGCGTGTCCCGAGATGCTCAAGTAAGGCGTAGTGGCGCGGATCGGCCTTCTGACGACGGACCGCCGATTCCTTCTGCTGGAGGTCGCCGAACGTGATGGCGCCGGTTGGGCACGCGCTCTGACAGGCGGTCTTGACCTCGTCCAATCCGATCGTTCGGTCATCGCGCTCGGCGCCGCGCCGCGCGGCGCTGACGCGCTGGACGCAATAGGTGCATTTCTCCATCACACCGCGCGCTCGCACGGTCACTTCCGGATTTTTCTGCGCGCGGTAGGAGTCAAGGCCGAGGTTGGCATATTCCTCGCCGTCCGAATAGCCGAAGAAGTTGAAGCGGCGTACCTTGTAGGGGCAATTCGCCTCACAGAAACGTGTACCGACGCAGCGGTTATAGACCTGCAGATTCAATCCCTCACCATCATGCACCGACGCCGCCACCGGACAGACGGGTTCGCACGGGGCGTGCTCGCAATGCATGCAGGGCACCGGCTGAAATCCCGGCTTGGGGTTTGCGGCCGACCCGTTATCGTAGACGTCCACCCGCAGCCAATGCATGTCGCGGCCGCGGGCGACTTCCTCTGGACCGACCACGGCGACATTGTTTTCCGCCTGACAGGCCACCACACAGGCGTTGCAGCCGATGCACACGGCGGCGTCAATCACCATCGCCCAGGCGTGGCCATCATCGGGCCGCGGCCGATCGGGCAGCAGGCTCGGTTTTGTTTCCACCGGCGTTGGGCCCGCTGTATCCGCGTGGGAGAGTATGTGCAGCGGATAGAGTTCGCGCACGTCCTCGGCGGCGCGTACCACATTCTGGGTTTTCAGGATCTCTTCACGCCGCCCCGTCTTGCCGATCGTCAGCTTTGGAATGGCCCAGAGATTTCCCGCTGTACGCAGGGGATAAGCATTCGTGCCGATGCCATTCCCAATCGCGCCGGCATTGCTGCGGCCGAGGCCCACAGTGATGCTCGCGACGCCATCGGCGACCCCGGGCTCGACGATGACGGGTGCGTCGATCCGACGGCCGTCGGCAGCCAGGCTCACGACGTCGCCGGAGGTGATGCCAAGCCGCGCGGCTTCCTGCCGGTTAAGCGCCAGCGCATTGCCCCAGACCTGTTTGGTTAGCGGCTTCGGGCACTCCTGCAGCCAGGCATTGTTGGCAAAGGTCCCGTCCCACAGTGCAGGGTCTGGCCGTAGCACGAGCGTCATTTCGGTATCCGCCGGAGGCGGGGTCGTGATGTCCGGAAGTTTGGGCTGGCCGACCGGCGCTGCCGTAGGGCCGCTGCCGACGATGACGCCTTCGTGCAGGGCACGGGTCCACCAGCCTTCGAAGTCGCTGCCGCCCCGCGGGCGCCAGGTCTCCCGCACCAGATCATAGGACGAGGTCTCTCCTACGCCTGCCAGCAGCGCTAGCGCCTCGTGATCGGTCCAACTCCGGAAAAGTGGCCGGATTAGCGGCTGGACCAGGCTCGCCGTTTGATCGTACGAACGCAGGTCGGACCAAGTTTCCAGTTCATGCGTCTGCGGAAGGTGCCAGGTCGAAAGCGCTGCGGTTTCGTCGACGTACCGACCAAGGTGAAGGCGAAATCCCGCCATCGACGAGTGCTTGGCAAACTCAAGATCAACAGGTGTGTCATAGCCCGGATTTACGCCAAATATTGCGAGCTGGCTAACCTCGCCAGCCTGAAGATCGCGGATCAGATCCACCAGCGTTCCAGCCTGCCGGCCGTCTGGCGTTTTGCTGCTTTCGATCAAATCCACGGGCGCCTGAACTTGAGCATTAATCCAATGCACGAGCGCGTGAGTCTCGGGCGCAAGCGTCCGGCCTGCCAGCACAAGGCCGCTGCCGCGGTTAGACGACAGGTCGGCCACCGCTTGTCTGGCTAAGCGCATCGCATGATCAGGAACGGAAGACGGCTCGCGAGTGGCGGCGCCCAAAGCGCGGGCAATGGCAACGGTAACCTCGCTTATAAGCTGGGGCCGTAGTGCAATCCGATGGTCTGCCTTTGCACCAGTCAGGGTCGGTGCGGCCTCGATGCTGTAGATGCGGGAAAAATCCTCATCTTGGGGGTTGCGGCGGGCGGCAAACCCACGAGCGTTGCGCAACTGGTCGGGACCGGGGTCGAGCGGATCGGCATCGAGAGCAACCAGCACGCGGGCCTTTTCGAGCTTCGGCACGACGTGCAGCGGTCTTCCGAAAGCCAGCGCCGCTCCGGCAAGCGCATTATCGTCGTCGATCGGCTCGTAGGCGTGCCACCTGGCGTTCGGAAACTTCTGCAATAGATCGTCGATCTGCCGCAACAATGTTGGTGAAGTCACACGCCCCGTCAGCAGCCTGAACCCTTCACCATCGCTCCGTTGCATCAGGGCCAACTGCTGCTGCAGCGCCAGCCGAAAGGCTTCCGGCGAGGCGATCGCGCCCTCCTTGAGGACGGCGCGGGAGCGGTCGGGATCATATAGCGATAGCACCGCGGCCTCGGCGAACACGTCGGTCGCCCCCAGACTTGCCGGATGCCGCGGATTGCCCTCGACCTTGATTGGGCGACCGTCGATCGATGTGACGATGACGCCGCGACCCCATCCCGAGAGCGACAGCGTCGTCGCAAATTTCAGTGCTTCGCCGGGAACGACGCGCTCGGGCATTTTTACGTAGGGAATGATCTCTTCAACCGGCTTGCTGCAAGCAGCAAGGCCACTCGCTACTCCGGTGGCGAGCAGGCTGAGCGCCTGACGCCGGCTGAGCGCGGCCGGCCCACGCCCAAAAAATTGCGATCCCTTGACGGGCAGCTCTTTCACCGGTGACATATCGAGCAGTCCGTGAGGTGGTCCGTGCGGATGTGATAGGCGGCCATGAGGTTTCGTCCCGACTCAGCGGCGTCACCTGTTGGCTTCCAGTTGGGATCAAACACTGCCTCGCGCGGGCGAATCGCCCTGGCCGGATCGCGGTGGCAGTCGAGGCACCACTGCATGGTCAAGGGCACGGCCTGCCTGGTGAGTTTCATCTGACCGATTGGGCCATGGCAGGTCGTGCAGCCGACGCCCTTGGCGACATGAATGGCATGATCGAAGTAGACGTAGTCGGGAAGATCGTTAACGCGCTTCCAGGAGATCGGCTTGTTGTCGGCGAGGCTGGCGCGCACCGGCGCCAGCATCGTCGCATTGGTCCAGAGTTGCGAATGGCAGGTCATACAGGTTTCGGTCGGCGGCAGCCCTGCAAAGCGAGCCTTCTCGACCGACGTGTGACAGTAGCGGCAGTCGATACCCAGACCACCGACATGATGTTCGTGGCTGAACGGCACCGGCTGATCGCGGACCACATCCTGTCCCGTGACGTAAGGAGACTTGGCGATCTGAAAGGCAAGTCCAGTCGCTAACACCGGTATCACTCCCAGCGACGCCAGCAGCAACGTCGCGACGGTATTGGCTCCGGGACGGAATATCTGCATGCATCCGCCTCCAAGCAGAACTGGATCTCCGAGCGCGCAAAGCGAAGATTATGCTCGGACTGAAACCGGGGCCGACCGCGTGGCGGGCGTCCTGGATTTTTTATCATGGTTCGACAACGCCATCAGCGGGTTCATCTCGGGACACTACAAAACCGCCCCGCAGCTTGAGCGGAGTAGTCTTCAAGCGGTGAACGCCGCCTCGGCATTGCCAACCAGGGATCGTATCTAGCGCAATCTCGCGTCACTCTTGGACATCGTATTTTCCTAGAACTGGACCGCCGGCTTTAGGAACCGCTAACGGACAATTTGCAGGCGGGTTCCAAACCAGGAAGAATTAGCCGGTACGACCGACCGATACTTTCGTCGGCGGGCGAGGTTCACATTTTCTCCTTCAGGCCTGACCTAACCAGCCACCAGTTGACGGGAAAGCTGGTCATAAATCCGAAGATCATCGCTATCTGCATCATGAACCAGAACTCGGCGGAATCGACCTTGAGCTCGACGCCCAGCAGATGCCTGAAGATCCAGAAATAGGCGACGGCCATGAACCCGTACATACCGACCTGCCACGCCGTAAGGGACAGCGTGTCGGCCTTGACTGCGGCCCAAATCCCCTCGGTTACGCTCAATTGCCGCATTGGAGCGATCGTGAAATATTGAAAGACAATGCCGAAAGCGAACGCAAAGACAAAATCGAGCACCCAGACCGCAAAAATTTTTTCACGGAAGATCGATTGCCATCCCAGCCAGACCGCCACGACCGGAAAGCCAAACGCAAGCCACTCAGCGCATATGTCACCGAGCGTACATCCGCTCCCGCAATGCGAGGCGGCTTCGGCGACCACTACGGCGAACGGCTTCCCAGTTGCGCCGTAGTGGCGCTGTTTGGCGTTCACCATCCCGGATTTCGGCGCGGGGCGACCGTACCTGAAGTAGCCCCAGAGCCACACGACCGTTCCAAACAGTGCGGCCAGGGGCCAAACAGCGTTCATGATCGGCATCTTTTGCGGGTGCTTCTGCTCGTCGGCCCCGATTGCCAAAGAGCAAATTAGCCCCAGGCCAAGAGACGTGACCGAAATGACGTGCAGCCAAACTGGGATCATCACCAACACCATTTCTGATGAGCTATGCCGGACAACCATGTCTTTATCTGCGGGTTCCCGAAGTTCGCCTGCTGCAACTTGGTCGTGTCATTGGCGGTGTTGAAGGCCAGATTCGGCGCGGGCGTCGGACCTTATGTGGGAGCGCTTGCAGGCGCAGTGCCGGCGATCGTTGTTGCACTGGCGCAATCGCCAGCGCTTGCGCTTTGGTTCGCTCTGTTATTTCTATGCGTCCAGTTGCTTGAGGGAAATCTGACCGCTCCTCTAATTCAGAGAAACAATTGCGCTGGCCCCCGTGCCTACGATCTTGTCACAGACGGTTCTCGGAACGCGTTTCGGAATCCTGGGAATTGTCGTCGCTACTCCATTGACAGCAGCACTGGTTACTGCGGTCCGTATGCTCTACATCGAAAACGTCCTTGAGCAGGGTGAACCTGCGGGTGATGTCGCCCGCCGACTCCTTCACTACGCCGCGATCCAGCAGCGATCTAACCAGGATGAAACTCAATCCACGCAATGATATGAGCGATCTCGCAATTCAAGAAGATCACTCATCCCGGCAGCAATTGTCGACGACGAAGAATTCGACTGCGGCAACATATTGTTGGTGGCCGAGTGGTGCTGCCGATCGGCTGGATCTGAGCGATTGCGAAGGTGGAGGCGAATGCGATTGCCAAGCGGTCCGCTCACCTTTCGTGTGTGTGGTAGCGGACATAGCGCAGGGAGGATCACCTTAAACTTCAAAGAGGTCGAAGGAACGCTGGGCAGGCAACAGCGTTCCACAAATAGGGGAAGCAAGGTGAGAGACGTTCCGATGGCTCGGGAAAACCCACGTTCGATCGCAAGGATAGCGCAGCATCCAATCCATCCGATGCTGGTGCCTATACCGATAGCCTGTTTTGTCGGAACGTTCTTGACCGACGTAATGTACTGGCGAACCGCGGAGATGATGTGGGCGGATTTTTCCGCCTGGCTCCTTGCCGTGGGTGTGGTCGTCGGCTATCTCGCTGCGATCGCGGGACTGTTCGACTTTTTCGGCAATCGCCTTATTCGCGCGCAAGCGCCGGCGTGGCCGCATGCGATAGGCAACGCGGTCGTTCTAGTCCTGGCTACCCTGAACATGTTCGTCCACACGCGCGATGCATGGACCTCGGTGGTGCCATGGGGATTGATCCTTTCGACCGCGGTCGTGCTCATCCTGATCTTCACCGGATGGATGGGCTGGTCACTGGTTTATCGCCACCGCGTAGGAGTTGCCCAGCAATGATCGTCGATCTTGGGACAAAACGTTTTTTGCTGGCCCTCGCGGGTCTATCTGTGCTGACCCTTGCAGCCTGCAGCGACGATTTATTCGATGTCCAGAGCCAGATAGGCGCAAATCCAAACCTTCCGGAACCGCAGCAGTACCTGTTTCCGCCGATGCACCTGGCATCCGTCGTCGGCTGGAAAGACGGCGAAACGCCGATCGTTCCGAAGGGGCTGAAGATCGAAGCACTCGCGACGGGCTTGCAACATCCGCGGTCGCTTTACGTCCTGCCCAATGGGGACGTTCTTGTGGTTGAATCCAAATCCCCCGGCACGGATCCGATCAAGAGACCCAAGGATCTGGTCATGGGCTGGGTCGAGTTGTTGGTGACATCGGGCAATACCAAGGGCGAACCGAGCAACCGCATTACTCTGTTACGTCACACCAACGGTGACGGGAAACCTGTGCAGAAGAGCGTGTTTCTGGAGCATCTCAATTCGCCGTTCGGCGTGGCCTTGGTCGGACCCGACCTGTACGTGGCGAATACCGACGCCATCGTGCGCTATAGCTACAACAGCGGCGACACCAAACCTGCGGCTCCCGGCACGATCCTTACCGCGCTTCCCGGCGGACCGATTGACCATCACTGGACCAAGAGCCTGGTGGCAAGCACGGATGGTTCGCTGCTGTATGTCGGCGTCGGCTCGAACAGCAATATCACCGAGAACGGCATGGAGGCGGAAAAAAATCGCGCAGCCATCTGGCAGGTCGACCGGACCAGTGGCCGCTGGCGGATTTTCGCCAGCGGCTTGCGTAACCCGAATGGCTTGAGTTGGGAGCCGGAAACGGGCGCTCTTTGGGCCGTCGTGAACGAACGTGACGAACTAGGTCCCAACCTGGTTCCTGATTACATGACCTCGGTAAAGGATGGTGGGTTCTATGGCTGGCCCTACAGCTATTATGGCCAGCATCTCGATCCCCGGGTCAAACCGCAGCGACCGGATCTGGTCGAGAAGGCGATTTCACCGGACTACGCGTTAAGTTCCCACGTCGCGCCTTTGGGGCTGGCGTTCTATACTGCGAACACCCTTCCCCAGAAATACCACGGCGGCGCATTCATAGGCGAGCACGGCAGCTGGGACAGGCAGCAATTCAACGGCTACAAGGTCGCTTTCGTCCCCTTCAGTAACGGACATCCCAGCGGCAAGGCGGAGGATTTCGTCACCGGATTCCTGAACGGGAAGGGGGAGGCTCGCGGCCGGCCGGTTGGGCTCGCTGTCGATAAGTCCGGCGCCTTGTTGATTGCCGATGACGTAGGTAACACCGTCTGGCGGGTGTCGTCCGCTCAATGAAGCGGCGGTAGTTTCTTTGGCCCGCTCGTAGCTGCACCGAAAGAAGCGGCGCATGAAATGATCGGTCTGCGGTTGCGCTACGGGGCGATTGTGATCGCATTCCGTTCGAGGGATGCGAAGTTAGGGACGAGCGTTAGCTTCGGCCGCCTCATGTCGCGTCCTGCGTCTGCATCGCCGGTGCACCGGTGGCCTCGGCCTTGGGATTGACAAACAGCGCAATGACTTCCGGGTGCCGTTGCTTGAGCTTGCGATTCAGGGCACCGACAATTGCCTCAACCTCTGACGCGCGTAGATCGTCGGCGAAATCAACGTCCATCAACGCGACTATCTGATGCGGTGCCAGGTGGACCGTAATCAGGCGGTCCAATTCGGCGACGCCAAACTGGCCCTCTACCATCGCGCGGATGGATCGGACGACCGGCTCACGTGCCGGTTCACCAATCAGCAGGCTCTTGCTTTCGCGTGCCAGAAAAGCTGCGGTCGCCCCCAGGACCACTGCAATGCCGATCGACGCGGCGCCGTCTAGCTCCGGCATTAGCAAGATCTCTGCCGACAACGTTCCCGCCAGAGCGATGACAATTCCGATCAATGCGGCGGAATCCTCGAACAATACCAAAAACGACGTCGGATCCCGACTTCGGGAGACAGCCTCAATGATCCCGAACTCACCGCGCTGCCGGTCGAATTCCCGCCATGCGATCCACCAGGTGGTGGCTTCGAACACAAAGGACAACGCCAGAACGATATAATTGACCCATGGATCTTTGGCAGCGACTGGATGGCGGATATGGGTAACGCCTTCGTAGAACGAGATGCCGGCACCCATTGAAAAGATCAGCAGTGCGACGATAAAGCTCCAGAAGTACAGCTCCCGTCCATATCCCAGAGGATGAAGCACGTCAGGCGGCTGATTTGCGCGGTGGATGCCGTAAAGCATCAGCCCCTGATTGCTCGTGTCAATCAGCGAATGCACACTCTCGCTCAGCATGGCCGAACTGCCCGTCCAGATCGCCGCGACCAGCTTCGTAAAGGCGATCAGGAGGTTGCCGGCGAGCGCGGCATATATCACCAGTTTGGAGGAGCTTGCGGCGGCCATTGGTCGATTCCAGGGATGGCGAGGATCGGTGGCTTGCAGGTCGGCATGTTCCCTGGCGCTATCGTGGTCGGCATGCTCCCTCGCTCTCCGGATTGAAAAGCACGCGCGCCTACCTCGACGAGCTTCAAATCGCCGTGAGACTTGGCGGATTGAAGTTAAAAGCCTTCCATCATTGCAACGTTTGCTGGGACGCAACGTTGCATCTGCATCGATCGAATTCTTCGGTTAGGGTCGTCTTGTTGGGCCTCCCTGTGTCGAAGCCACATCGGAAACCTCCACATGAACGTCAGCGAATTTGTTTGGCATAGATTGTCCGAATGGGGATTGAACCGCGTTTACGGGTATCCTGGAGACGGGGTCGGCGGTCTCGATGTCGCGCTGGAAAGCGCCCGGGACAAGATGGAATATGTGCAGGTGCGCCACGAAGAGATGGCTGCCTTCATGGCATCGGCCCACGCGAAATTCACTGGTCAGGTCGGCTTGTGTTACGCAACTTCGGGGCCGGGCGCGATTCATCTCTTGAACGGGCTTTATGATGCCAAGATGGATCATGTCCCCGTCGTCGCCTTGGTCGGCCAGCAGGCGCGAAGCGGTCTTGGCGCCAGTTATCAGCAGGAAGTCGACCTGCAAAACCTGTTTCAGGATGTCACCGAATATGTCGGGATGGCCAGCGTCCCCCAGCAGCTCCGTCATCTCATCGATCGCGCGGTCCGCATCGCGCATAACAAGCGCGCTGTCACTTGCGTCATTCTTCCCAACGATTTGCAGGAGCTGGAATACGAGGATCCACCGCTTGCCCATGGAGCGACACATACCGGTATCGGATATGCCGGGCCGGCGAAGCTGCCGGAAGACAAGCTGCTTCAGGCGGCGGCGGACGTATTGAACGAAGGCAAGAAGGTCGCTCTGCTGGTCGGGGCGGGCGCGCTCGACGCAACGGATGAAGTAATTGCGGTCGCAGAGCGCCTGCAGGCCGGTGTCGCCAAGGCGCTGCTGGGCAAGGCTGCCGTACCCGACGATCTGCCGTTTGTCACCGGATCGATTGGATTGCTGGGCACCAAGCCGAGTTGGGACCTCATGAAGGGGTGCGACACCTTCCTGATGGTCGGTTCGGCCTTTCCCTACAGCGAATTTTTGCCGAAACCCGGGGCTGCGCGTGGCGTCCAGATCGACATCGACGGCAGCAGGCTGAGCCTGCGGTACCCGATGGAAGTCAATATGGTCGGAGACAGCGCAACCACTTTGCGTGCTTTGCTCCCGTTACTGAGGCAAAAGAAAGAATTGTCGTGGCGGCGCGGCATCGAAAAAGGCCTCAAAGACTGGTGGGAGACACTCGAAGAACGCGCGATGAATTCTGCAGAGCCGCTAAACCCGCAGCGGGTGTTCTGGGAGTTGTCGCCGCGCCTTCCCGACAACGTCATCATCACCGCGGATTCCGGCTCGGTGGCGAACTGGTATGCGCGCGACTTGAAAATGCGCCGCGGCATGAAGGCGTCGTTGTCCGGCGGGCTGGCTTCGCTTGGCGCCGGCACGCCGTACGCGCTGGCCGGCAAGATGGCATTCCCGGATCGCACCGTAATCGCTTGCATGGGCGATGGCGCCATGCAGATGAACGGCCTCAACGTGATGATCACGATTTCGAAGTACTGGAAGCGGTGGTCTAATCCGCGGCTGATTGTTCTGGTGCTCAACAACCGTGATCTCAATCAGGTCACTTGGGAAGAGCGCATCCAGCTCGGGGCCGGTAAGACCGAATCCACTCAGAGCATTCCCGATTTCCCCTATCACAAATACGCTGAATTGATCGGCCTCGGCGGGATCTTCGTCGACAACCCCGATCGGGTCGGCGCTGCCTGGGATGAGGCGTTGGCGGCGGATCGGCCGGTGATCCTTGAAGCCTACACCGACCCCAATGTGCCGCCGCTGCCGCCGCATATTACGCTCAAGGAAGCGAAAAACTTCGTCAGCATGATTCCATCCGAACCGGAACTTGGCAGCGTCTTGACGAATACCGCCAAGGAAGTGCTGACCAGCGTCCTTCCCGGGAAGGACTGACCATGCACCCAGGTGTTTCGATTGACAGCGTTCGTGCGCAGGCATTCGAGATCCCTACGGACCGGCCTGAGGCGGACGGCACGTTGGAATGGAATTCGACGACCTTTGTACTGGTTGAAGTCTCGAGCGGCGGCGAGACCGGACTTGGCTATACCTATTCGGGCGCTTCCATTGTGAGACTGATTGAGGGCAAGCTTGCCGCCGTCGTGAAAGGCTGCGACCCGTTCAATCCCCAGGCTGCGTGGCAGTCGATGCAGCGGTCGGTGCGGAATCTCGGAAGAGAAGGCCTGGCCGCCACGGCCATTTCGGCGATTGATGCCGCGATCTACGACCTCAAGGCGCGCCTTCTTGGCATGCCGCTGTTCAAGATGCTGGGCAGCTATCGCGAGGCAATTGCGATCTACGGAAGCGGCGGCTTTACGACTTATTCCGACCGGCAACTTCGTGAGCAACTCAGCGGATGGGTTGCGAATGAAGGCTGCGCGTTCGTCAAAATGAAGGTCGGTTCGGAACCGGATCGAGATCCCGAACGCGTCAAGGTGGCAAAGAACGCCATTGGGGAACAGACCACGCTATTCGTGGATGGCAATGGCGCTTTCACTTTACCGCAGGCGCTCGCGCAGGCCAATTTGTTCGCGGAGCAGCAAGTCGGCTGGTTCGAGGAACCGGTCTCCTCCGATGATCTGCCCGGCCTGCGCGCCACCCGCCAGCGTTCTCCCGCGGGGATGGAGATCGCGGCCGGCGAATATGCCTACAGCGTCGACTACGTGCGCCACATGTTGCAATCGCAGGCAGTCGACGTGCAGCAGGCCGATGTCACCCGGTGCGGCGGCATCACCGCCTTCCTGCAAATTGCTGCGCTTTGCGAAGCATTTCACATCGACCTTTCCGGACACTGCGCGCCCGCCCTTCACCTGCACGTGGCCTGCGCGTCGCCCCGGTTGAGGCACCTCGAATGGTTTCATGATCACGTACGGATCGAACACATGTTCTTCGATGGTGCGCCTGTGCCGGACAGGGGCGTTATTCGGCCCGATCCCTCCCGGCCCGGCAATGGCCTCACTTTCAAAAGTCAAGATGCGGCGCGATACGCCGTGGCGGCAGCGGCATGACCTCGGAAAGCAACAATGATGTCTTGACGAACACCGCCCTCGTGGTGGCGGCACTGGCGCTGGGGTCGACATTATACGGATACGCGCCGATCCTCGCCCGAAGGGTCAGAAAGCGAGTCGCCGCCAGGCCTGCACGCCGGCCAACGAATTCTGCAACGGTGCTGGCGGCGCGGCGTCTCAATCGTGCCGCCGGTACCCTCGCGGCGTCCGTTCTGGCTGACAGTGGTATCGCGCACTATCGCGGGTCGTTCAAGAACAAGGTGATGTTTACGCCACTGGCGGTTTCCGCCCTGACGCTTGGGACCAGCATACACGGCACGTCCGACCTGCAACCGGTAGCGCACCGGCTGCGCGATACGATTTACCTGATGGCCGCCACGACTGGACTGATCGGGACCGGATTCCACGTCTACAATGTCGGCAAGAAGACCGGTGGCTTCAGCTGGCAGAATCTTTTTTATGCCGCTCCGCTTGGCGCACCGATGGCGATTCTACTTTCAGGTCTGATCGGCTTCTGCTCCGAACGGGTGCGCGAAAGCGAGCCAGGAGCGCGACCGCGGATTTTTAGCCGACCGGCGGGCCGGACGATGGCGGCGGTTGTCGGTGCGGGACTTCTGGGTACCACCGGCGAAGCCGGTCTGCTGCACTTTCGCGGCGCCTTTCACAACCCATTCATGACGCTCCCGGTAACGTTGCCGCCGATCGGAGCCTTGCTCCTGTCGTCCGCCGCGGCTGCCGGGCCGGGGCGGACGCATCGCTTCGCGCGGTGGTGGATGCGGCTCCTGGCTGTGATGGGCTTCGCTGGCGTCGGATTCCATGCCTACGGCGTATCCCGGAACATGGGCGGCTGGCGCAACTGGAGTCAGAACATCCTCAACGGACCGCCGCTGCCGGCGCCGCCGAGTTTTGCGGGCCTCGCGCTTGCGGGTCTCGCGGCCCTCGGCCTGATGGAGGATCACCCCGATGCATGAATCCAGCACGATTTTCGGCGACCAAAGCCGCTATCCCGGGTACGACGTCTTGGCCAAGCGCCTGGGTCCCTCGTGGAACGAGCAGACCCGCCGCGTCATCACGGCCAGGCTTTCGATCGACCCGGATCCGCGCTTCTTCACCGCGGATGAATTCCAGACGGTCTTGGCGATCGCAGCCCGCATCGTGCCGCAGCCGGCGGCGAGGCCACCGATCCCCGTCGCGGCACTGGTCGACGAGAAACTGTTCCGTGGTGCATCGGACGGCTATCGGGGGAGCGGAATGCCGCGCGATGGCGAAGCGTGGCGGCTTGGAATAAAGGCGCTCGATGCCGAAGCGACAACGGCCTATGGCGGACGCTTTCACACATTGGCCGAAGGACTTCAGGACCGATTGCTGGCGCGCATGCAACTGGGACAGTTGAATTCGCCGCAATGGGGCGGCATGCCGGCAATGGATTTCTTCAGCAAGCGGATGGCGCGCGACATCGTGCTCGCTTATTACGCCCATCCCACGGCCTGGAGCGAAATTGGGTGGGGAGGGCCTGCGAGCCCGCGGGGCTATGTCCGTCTCGACTTCAACGAGCGCGATCCGTGGGAGGCCGCAGAAGTGCGAAGCGGCGACTGTGCCTCGGCGCGCCGGATCAATCGCCATGTTCGATAATCCGATGGAGATCCCACGCGCGCGGCAAGGACGCGCACCGGATGTTTTTCGTCCCGGTGGATGGGTGCCAATGCAAGAGTACCCCGAGGACGAGGCTGTCGACTTCGCCATTATCGGAACCGGCGCAGGGGGCGGGACGCTTGCTTGCAAGCTGGCGGAACTGGGATTTTCGGTGGTGGCCTTTGATGCCGGTCCCTACTTCCGTCCGCTGGAGGATTTTGTCTCGGACGAAGCCGAACAAGCGAAGCTCTACTGGACAGACGATCGCATCGTCGATGGGGCAAACCCGCTGCAGATGGGCAGCAACAACAGCGGCAAGGCGGTCGGTGGATCGACCGTTCATTTCGCCATGGTGTCGCTTCGGTTTCGGCCCGAATGGTTCAAATCGCGCAGCCTGCTTGGCTATGGCGCGGACTGGCCGCTCGATTGGCGCGAAATGTGGGACTATTACGGCGAAGTCGAGCAGGCGCTGAAAATCGCCGGCCCGGTCAGCTATCCTTGGGGCCCGCATCGACCACGTTATCCCTGCCGCGCGCACCCGCTCAACGCGGCGGCACGCGTTCTCGCCAGAGGATGCGAGGCCATGGGAATCAAGTGGACTGAGACGCCGCTGGCGACGCTTTCCGCGCCGCGCGGGCTCGCCCATCCCTGCGTCTATCGCGGCTTTTGTGTAACGGGCTGTTCGACAAATGCCAAGCAGAGCGCGCTGGTCACCTGGATCCCGCGTGCAATCGCGGCTGGCGCCGAAATTCGCGATCTCGCGATGGTCGGCCAGATCGAGACGGATCAAACCGGTCTGGTGACAGGCGTGCATTATCACCGTGAGGACGCCTGGCATTTTCAGCCTGCGCGCAACGTCGTGGTCGCGGGCTATGCCATTGAAACGCCGCGGCTGCTCTTGAATTCCGCGACCGGTAGATTTCCGGATGGCCTCGCCAACAGCTCCGGCCTGGTTGGAAAGAACCTGATGGCGCAATCCAATCAAGCCGTCTGGGGCGTGATGGATGACGAGGTCCGCGCATACAAGGGGCCGCCGTCGCTGGCCATCACCGAGCACTGGAACTACGAGGACAAGGGTAAGGATTTCCACGGCGGCTACAGCTACATGAGCCAAGGTCCGCTGCCGCAGCTATGGGCCAACACCCTGATGAGCGCCCACGGACTTTGGGGCTCGCGTCTGATGGCGGAAATGGAAAACTACAATCATGTGGTCGGCTTGAAGATTGTCGGCGAGATGCTGCCGCAGGAATCGAACCGCGTCACGCTCGCCGATGACGTCGACCAGTATGGCCTCCGCATTCCCCGCATTACCTATTCCTGGTGTGACAATGACAAGCGGCTGATCGACCATTCTCTAAGCTTCATGACCGAGGCGCTGCGAGCCGCCGATGCCAGGAATTTGTGGAGTCAGGACGACGACACCTGCCACCTCAACGGAACGGCGAGAATGGGCGCGGACCCAGCCACCAGCGTAGTCGACGCCGATTGTCGGAGTTGGGACATCCCAAATCTCTGGATATGCGATGGCTCGGTATTCCCGACAGTGGGAGGCGCCAACCCATCTCTCACCATTCAGGCCATTGCGTGCCGCACAGCGGATCGAATTAACACTCTGGCGCGACGCGGCGAGTTGAAGAGGAGACATATTGCCATGGAGCGCGCGACATGAAACAGAAACTGCTGAACGAAAGCGGTGGACAGCGCACTTTTGCCATCGTGCTACACACCGGAGATGAAGTCCTGACATCCCTGCAAGCATTTGTCAGGGACAAAGAAGTATTCGCCGCGCAATTCACCGCCATTGGCGCCTTCAGCGATGTCGTTCTCAAATATTTCGACTGGGAAACCAAGGAGTATTTGAAAAATCGCATCGACGAACAGGTCGAGGTCGCCTCCCTGGTCGGCGACGTTGCAAGGGCGCCTTCCGGTGAACCTTCGATTCACGCTCACCTCGTCGTCGGAAAACGTGACGGCACGGCGATGGCGGGCCATCTCGGCGAGGCGCATGTCCGCCCCACGCTGGAAGTATTGCTGACGGAGAGTGCGGCGCACCTGCAAAAGAGCACGGATGCTGCGACCGGACTCGCCCTGATAAATCTGGAGAAGTGAGATGAAAGCCGTTGGGCGCAACATCGGCCGATCTCCGGAAGGCCATATCAGTATCCCGCCGAGCAGCGTCAGCGAAGCGCAGGACCTTATCTTGCACGCGGCCGCTTGCTTTTCAAACCCACGCGATGTCGAGGCAGATATCGATATTACCTTGTCGTCGACGGACGGCGAGCCCGTCGGTCTGTACCGAGCCGATATTGGATGAGGAGCGGTTATGGCCAAAACGGCGGTAATCACGGGCGCTGGGGCCGGGGTGGGCCGTGCGACGGCGCTCGAATTCGCACGGCAGGGGTACGACGTGGCGTTGTTGTCGCGCGATCCCGAGAGGCTCGATGCGCTTGCTCAAAAGATCAAAGGACTTGGCAGGCGCGCGTTGCCTATTCCGACCGACGTGGCCGATGCACGGTCAGGTCGAGGCTGCGGCAGACCGGGTTGAGCGCGAACTAGGGGTTATCGACACGTGGGTGAACGTAGCCATGGCGACGGTGTTCGCGCCCGTTGAGAAGCTTACGGCCGACGAAGTTCTTCGCGCCACTGAGGTCACCTATCTGGGCCAGGTCCACGGCATGATGGCCGCGCTGAAACGCATGAGGCCACGCCGCAGGGGCGTAATCGTCAACGTGGGGTCCGCGCTTGCCTATCGGTCGGTTCCCCTGCAGTCGGCCTATTGCGGCGCGAAGGCCGCGGTTCGCGGATTCACGGATTCACTTCGTTCCGAGATTATCCACGACGGACTCGATATCCAGCTCACCATGGTGCATTTGCCGGCGGTCAACACGCCTCAATTCGACTGGGCCTTGAACAAGATGAAGAAGAAAGCGCGGCCTGTGGCGCCGATCTTCCAGCCCGAGGTGGCGGCCCGCGCGATCTTTTTCGGCGCAACTCATGCGCGACGCGAGTTGTGGGTCGGATACTCCACGATCAAAGCGATTGTTGGAAACATAGTTGCTCCAGGAATGCTCGACCGGCTTCTTGCCAGCAGAGGCTACAATGGACAACTTACCGAGACGCCGATCCCGAACGATATCTCCGGCAACCTTTTCAAGCCGGTGCCTGGCTATGCAACCGCGCATGGCCGCTTCGACGACCGCGCCAGATCGACAAGCCTGGAAATGTTCACCGAGCGTCATCGCGATGGCATTCTTGGTGGCGTCGCAGCTCTGGGGCTGATTGGCATAGGCCTTTTGCTCACGCGGCGTGGCCGCTGACTTAGCGGGCCTGCGCCAACGCTGGATATGGTCACAAGATGACAATCCCGCTCGAAGATTTCGGCATGATCGGAGACGGCGAGACGGTCGCCCTGATATCGAGGCATGGATCGATCGACTGGCTCTGCCTGCCGCGCTTTGATTCACCGGCCTGCTGTTCGGCACTGCTGGGTGCGGCTGAACACGGCCACTGGAGGATCGCTCCAGAAGGTCCGCTTCTTCATGCTGAACAGCGTTATCAGTCGGACACGATGGTCCTGGAAACAGATCTTACATCTTCTGCCGGGACAATCCGACTGACCGACTTCATGCCGATTCGCACTGGAACACCTGTTCTGATCCGCATCGTGACGGGGCTATCCGGAACGGTCAATGCGCGTTCAGAAGCCGCGTTCCGCTTTGACTACGGCAACATGCCGCCTTGGGTCACTGGCACGGCTCGCGGTGCGGTGATGCATGTGGGTCCCGACGAGGTGACCCTGCGCGGCACCGAGCCGCTCGACGTCGAAGGGAGCAACGTCAATTCCCGTTTCGTGGTAACGAAAGAAAGCCGCCATTTCTTTATTCTGACCTACCGGGTACGAGGCGAAGATGCTGTCTCACCCGACACGCCCGATCAATCGCTGGCCAAAACACAGGCATATTGGCGCGAATGGATCGGGCGCTTTGACCAACCGCTGCAATATGGCAGAGCGGTCCGTCGGTCGCTACTGACGCTGAAGGCGCTAATACACCGTCCGACCGGCGGCCTCGTTGCCGCACCGACATCGTCGCTGCCGGAACAACCCGGCGGCAAGATGAACTGGGACTACCGCTACTGCTGGCTCCGGGATGCCGCTTTTGCCGTTAGCGCGTTCGTCCAATGCGGGTATCTGGAAGAGGCTTCGGCCTGGCGGGATTGGGTCATGCGTGCGGTGGCCGGCGAGCCAGACAAGATGCAGATTATGTACCGAGTTGACGGATCGAGGCGGCTGGACGAGGCCCTGCTGCCGTGGCTGCCCGGCTACCGATTCGCCAAGCCCGTCCGCATCGGAAATTCCGCCGCGGGCCAGCGCCAACTCGACGTATTTGGTGAGCTGATCCGGACATTGCACGTGTTCGAGCAAGCCGGGATGGAGCGCGTTGAGCAAGGACGGCACCTGGAAGCAGCCATTGTTCGACATATCGAACGTGTCTGGAATCTTCCCGATCAGGGACTTTGGGAAAGCCGCGGGGAAGCCCGCCATTTCACCTATTCGAAAGTCATGGCGTGGCTGGCACTGGAGAAATTTCTAAAGGGCAGGAGTGGCTGAAGAACTTGCAGATGCTGAGCGGAAGCGGATCGGCGAACTTTGCGTTCACATCCACGGTGTCATCTGCCGTGATGGCTTCGACACCGGACTCGGTTCGTTTACTTCGTATTTTGGTGGTCAGGAGGTCGATGCGTCTCTACTTCTATTGCCAAAGGTTGGGTTCATGACCGCGAATGATGAGCGGATGGCCGGCACCATTGCATTGATCGAAAAGACGCTGGTAGAGGACGGCCTGGTTCGCCGCCATTTGATAAACGATTTAGTGCCGGAAGGCGCTTTCTTGGCATGCTCGTTTTGGCTCGCTGAGTGTCAGCTTAAGCAAAATAGAAGATCAGCTGCAGTCGCCACGATCGAACGGGCACTTGCCACGCGCAGCCGGCTCGGCCTTATGGCGGAGCAGTATGACATTGCCGGTCGCAGGCTGGCGGGCAACTACCCGCAAGCACTCAGCCATCTCGCATTCGTTCATGCCGCGCTCGCCTTAACTCAATTTGATCGACAGTGATCATTGCCAGCGCGAGAAGGAAGTTGAGCCTCCGTGATCAGACAGCCCAGAGGTGTACCAATGGGCTATTCGAACTGTTGTCTCATGGGGAGCACAAGGGCGTGCCTCGCCGCAGATGGAGCTCTGGGCGGCCCGGGAAAGTATCGCGTTTTGGGGGGCGATCTGACAAGGATCGCCAGCTGCTACTTTATGATGATTATATCACGATCGCAAAATTGGAACGACCGCCGTTTGCCGGAGTCGAGTGCGTAGTTGGCTCGGCGGACTGTTTGAAGTGTGGCCCTCAGGCGTCAGGAGCACCGACGAGGCCACCGGGCTGGCAAGCTGACCTGCCGGAGGGACAGATGAGTAGACAGCCAAGTGATCTTGTTAGCGGCGCGCCAGGCCCATCTTCCAAGCTCTTCTTGCCAGACGCTTCATTGGCGCGAGGAGCGCAGGCGCACGATAGGTCGAGTTACCTTGTCCAGAGGTCGAGCGGTATTGGGCGGAAAAGTGAGCGCCTCTTGACGGATAGTTTCACTAGCCAGCCGGAGACCAGAAATCGGCTGCTTCGGGCCATTCCATTAGATGAGCGTCTGCGGGTGCTTGCAGTAGCTAGTGAAGTGAGACTTCAAGCGCGCCAAATTCTCCACCACTGCAACTTACCCATGAACCACATTTATTTCGTAGAGGAAGGGGTTGTTTCCGTTGCTGCAAAGGTTGGTTCAGAACAATTCGTGGAGGTTTGGCTCGTCGGTTCGGATGGCATAGTTGGGGCGCTTCTACTCCTAACGGAAGACAGTGTGCCGCCACATCGACGGATCGTGCGGGTGGGAGGTCGGGCTCTGCAGATTCCAGTAGCGGTATTCCGACAGGTACTTGAAGAGTTGCCGACGCTACGCCAGCTCGTTTTCCGCTATCTCGCAGTGATCCTGGCGCAGACGTCACAATCGGGCGCATGCAATTCGGTGCATCCTCTGAAGCAGCGCCTGGCGCGGTGGCTTCTTCTCGCAAGACATGCGCTACAATGCGACGAATTGCCCTTGACGCAGAAGACGTTGGCAAATTTGCTCGGTGTCCGCCGCGCCAGCGTAACGGATTGCATCGAGTTATTGCAAAGAGAGCAATTCATTGGAACGGGACGTGGTCGAATTGTCGTACTGGACGCTGAGAGATTGGAGGGGATCTGCTGCGATTGCTTTCGGTTGATGCAGCGGCAATATGACCGCCTCATCCGGAGTGTATCGGAACGTTGATGGCTCAGAAGCAGTAAGCGACCAAACCGGAATGGTTGAAGCGGGAATGATGGTCTGCTTTCCGCAGCGGATACCGAGCGTTGCAAACCCGGGGCGGTTCAGGGGGCGCTCATCAGACGCCAACTCGCTGCCGGGGTTTCTGTTTGCCGTCGCCGGATTGCCTCGTGCTGGCGAACAATCGAATAATCTCGGGATGAATGCTTGACGCACTGCTCCAGCGATCCCCCAATCTGCTGCACGTCCGATGCGCGAAGATCATCACGAAAGTCCATATCGCAAGCTGCGACGATTTTCGGAGGAGCAGATGCACTGTGGCAGCTCTCTGACTGCGGAGACGCCGGGATGGTTTGCCGTTATCTGGCGAATGGACCTGCGGATCGATTCGCGAGCCGGTTCTTGGCATGGTTGTGGTCGGCGATCAGCCAAGGGCAGATGAGGCGGAAACGGCCGCGATATCCGGCCGAGCGCTTTGCGGTGCCATTTCCCGCCTGTGACCTTTGATCGAGGAACCAGACGGATCAGGCTTGGTATCTAAATGTCGCCGTTGCGGAAAAATATTTGCATCCCTGGACGAGTTTAGGAACGACATGAGTAGCAGCTCGTTGTCGGGACGGAGCAAGTAAACTTTGGAAAGGAGAAATCCCCGAAGAAGTGAACGCTCTAAGCGCCCCGTCAGTTATTCAATTAACTGGCGGGGTCTTGTTTTTTGGCCGCCGCGCATTTCCTGTTGTCGGCTCCGGGGAACCAGTTCCCGGCCGCGCGGTTAGCCCTGACTGGACCGCGTGCCAATTGCTTGAGGTGCTCCGTTGGATGCACGAACCCAAGAGCGTGGGCCGTCCGCGGACACGACGCGACAGCCGGAACGCCACCCGCAACAGACGCCTAAACCCGCGCACGGCGCTGAAGCCAAGCAAGCAGAGCCATCTCCCGGCAAGCAGTCGTGGCGGGAACGGTTGCGCGAGCATTGGATCCTGGCAGGCTTGGCGGCGTGCGTGCTAATGATCGCGCTGATTGGCGGAGTCGTTTACTGGCTACGGGTCCGCCATTTTGAATCGACCGATGATGCGTTTGTGGCGGCTCGCAGCTTCTCGGTCGCGCCAAAAGTGGGCGGCTATGTCGCCGCAGTTCCCGTCACCGATAACCAGCATGTCAATGCAGGCGATCTGCTGGCCCGGATCGATGATCGCGACTACCGAATCGCCGTCGATCAGGCGCAGGCGCAGGTCGCGGTCGCGCAAGGCAACATCGCCAATATTGACGCACAGATCGACAGCCAACGGGCGCAGATCGATGAAGCCAAGGCGCAGCTTGCTCAGGCGGAGGCGCAGCTCCAATTTGCGAGAGAGGAGGCTGATCGAGCCAGGGATCTCGTCCAGAAGGGCGCCGGCACGGTTCAGCGCGCCCAACAGACAAAGTCCGATCTTGAAGCCCAACAGGCCAACACCAGCCGCGCCAAGGCAGCCGTGATCGGCGCAGAGCTGGGCTTGAAAGTGCTGCAAACCCAACACACGACCGCGGAGGCGTCAAAACAGCAGGCGGACGCCCAGCTCGATCAGGCCAACCTCAATTTGCAATATACCAATGTTCGGGCGGCTCAATCCGGCCGCGTTGTCAAATTGAGCGGAGCGAAGGGCACTTTCGCTACCGCGGGGCAAAGCCTGATGATGTTTGTGCCGGATGAATTCTGGATCACGGCCAATTACAAGGAGACACAGCTTGCCGATATGCGCCCCGGTCAGCCGGTCGAGATCAGGATCGACGCCTATCCGGGTCGCAAGCTCAAGGGGCACGTCGATTCGGTGCAGCCTGGTTCAGGCACCGCTTTCAGCCTGTTGCCTGCGGAAAATGCCACCGGAAATTTCGTGAAGGTCGTGCAGCGTGTTCCTGTCAAGATCGTCGTCGACGATTGGCCGCCCGATCTTGCGGTCGGCCCGGGCATGTCGGTCGTGCCCTGGACAAGGGTGCGATGACGGGCGTCGCGGACGGCGCGAACCCCTCCTGGTCACCCGAGCGTTCCGCGGCCGGTGGACATAATCCCTATCTCATCGCCTTCGTGGTCTCGATCGCGACCTTCATGGAGGTTTTGGACACCACGATCGCCAATGTCGCGCTTCGCCATATCGCAGGCGGATTGGCCGTAGGCATCGACGAGAGCACCTACGTCATCACGAGTTATCTCGTTGCCAACGCGATTGTGCTTTCGATCTCGGGCTGGCTGTCCACGGTCATTGGCCGCAAGCGTTTCTACATGATTTGCGTGGCCACATTCGCTTTTGCGTCGTTGTTGTGCGGATTTGCCTGGAGTTTGGAGTCCCTGGTTCTATTCCGTATCCTGCAGGGGCTTGGCGGGGGAGGGATGGCGACCAGTGAGCAGGCGATCCTTGCCGATTCCTTCCCGCCCGCCAAGCGCGGCCAGGCGTTCGCCATCTACGGCGTGGCGGTCGTGGTCGCCCCGGTTATCGGCCCGACGCTTGGCGGATGGATCACCGACACCTATTCCTGGCATTGGGTTTTCCTGATCAACGTTCCGATGGGATTGCTGTCGCTGTTCCTGGTGGGAACGCTGGTCAGCGAGCCTTCCGGCGCCGAGGCGGAGCGGCAAGAACTCCTGCGGAATGGGTTGCGTGTCGATTATATCGGCTTCGTGCTGGTCGCGATCGGGCTGGGTTCGCTCGAATTCGTCCTTGACGAAGGCCAGCGCAAGGACTGGTTCGGATCCAACATGATCCTCGGGTTCGCGCTCGCCTCGGCGTTCTGTCTGCTGGCGCTCATTCCGTGGGAATTGACCCGAAAGGATCCGATCGTCGACCTCCGCCTGTTGGGAAGGCGCCAGTTCGGCGCCTGCTTCCTGGTGATGCTCGGCACCGGAGCCGTGCTGATCTCGACGACGCAGCTATTGCCGCAACTACTGCAGACCGAACTCGGGTACACCGCGATGCTGGCAGGATTGGCCCTGTCGCCCGGCGGGATATTCACGCTGATGATGATGCCGATCGTCGGAAGATTGATCGGTGTCGTGCAGCCAAAATACCTGATCATGACAGGCGCGTGTATTGTCGCGTTTTCAATGTGGCACCTCACCGGCTTGAACAGTGATATCACCTATGCCTATGCCGCGTGGTCGCGCATCTTCCTCGCGCTGGGGTTACCGTTCCTGTTCCTGCCGGTCACGACCGCGTCCTATGACGGCCTGCCGCCGGACAAGACCAACCAGGCGTCGGCTCTGATTAACGTCGCGCGCAACATCGGGGGGTCGATGGGAGTTGCGCTGGCTCAAAGCGTTCTGGCCCAGCGCCAGCAATTCCATCAAAGCCGGCTGGTCGAGCACGCTGCGCCGTCCGATATCGGCTACCAGCAGACCATCGATGCCGTGACGCATTATTTCCGGTCACAGGGCTCGAACGCCTCCGAGGCGGCGTCGCAGGCCACCGCCTGGGTGGGGCAAACCTTGCAACGGCAGGTGGATTTCCTTGCCTATATCGATGTGTTCTGGACGCTGGCAATCATCGGCGCCTTGATGATTCCGCTTGCTCTCATCCTCAAGCCGATAGACTTGAGTTCGCCGGCGAAAGGGCATTGAAGGTGAAGCCCCAGACAGCCCTGTCGCCGACTCCTTTGAGAAGGCGGCCAATGCACCACTGAGCTATGCGCCCGAAGATTGCACCCGCGTGACTGGCGCGCTTCGGGACGAATCCGTCATCGCTCTACCAGCAGGCGCAGCTTGAGCGCGTCGGCAGGCGCTGCGCTTTTCTGGTCGTTATCGAAGTAAACGTAGACGTCACGCCCCTGCTTTTTCCAGGACTGTATTCGTCGGCTCCAGTCGGCGAGCGCGTTGGCGCGATAATGACCCTTGTAGCGCCCGCCGGGGCCATGGCCCCTGATGTAGACGAAATCGGCGGTGCGCTTCCACGGTGCCGGGGCGTTGTGGTGATCCGAAATGCAAAGCGAGATGTTCTGATCGGATAGCAACCTGAGAATTTCCGGCGCGTACCAGCTCGGGTGCCGAAACTCGAAGCTGTAGCGTCTTTTTTTCGACAGCAGCTTGAAGAACGATGCCAGCCGTTCGGCGTCGGCCTGGAATTGCGGCGGCAGTTGAAATAGAACGGGCCCGGTCTTCTCGCCCAGCAAAGAAAGGCGGCTTTCGATTAGTTCGAGGCTGTTGACCGATTTGTCCGACAGTCGCTTCCAATGGGTGATGAATTTCGATGCTTTCCAGGCGAACACGAAATCCTTTCCGGTCTGATCGCACCAGCTTTTCACAGCATCCGGCGTCGGCGTTCGATAAAACACGCCGTTTAATTCGGTGGTCGGAAACTGGCTTGCATAATATTGAAGCTGGCTCTTGAGCGGCAGACCTGGGGGAAAAAATGGCCCGCGCCAGGAAGCGTAATGCCAACCCGAGGTACCGATCAGGATCCGCGCCATTGTCGCCGTTTCAATGAGGTTTCATGAGAGATAAAACGGACAGGGTGTGACTAGTTCCTATTCATGGACTCTCATGCATGAAGGAGCCACCCGCAGGACAAAACAGTATCGCAGGATGACCCCACTGGGGATGCTTGGAGTCGCTATTTGAGCTCTCGACGTTCGCCGTTAGCGAGGTCGGCTTCCCAACCAAACACCGACCGTCCGCCGAGCGAAGCGGAACGGCTTCTCTCCGCCACGACGTATGCTTCGAAGGGCAGTCCGGTTGCCGTTCGCTCCAATCGGCGGGCCTGGTCATCCAGGCGCCTTAACGCCTGCATCGCTTCATCGCGCCCCAGTTTGGCCTGCTGCACCGCGGATTTGAGCACCCGGATGGTTTCGTCATAGACCTTGATCGGCACCGGATAAGGGTGGCGGTCCTTGCCGCCGTGCGCGAGCGAGAAACGGGCGGGATCGCGAAAGCGATAGGGCGCGCCGTGCACGACTTCCGCGACCATGGCGAGCGATTGCACGGTACGGGCGCCGACGCCTGGGCTCAGCAGCAGTTCCGGAAAGTCCAGCGGGCCGCGCTCGGCAGCGGCGGCGAGTGTGCCGTGCAAGCGGCGGGTAAAGACGTCACTGGAGCGGACGTCATGACGGGCAGGCATGACGAGGTGCGGCAACTCCGGCTGCGGCGCAAGCTGCCCTGAGAGCGCCGCGTATTCGCGGGCAATACCGTCAGGCCCGAGCGCGGAAAGGAGCTCGAGTTGCACCCTTCGGGATTGTTCGGCCCGATGATCGGTCAGATTGATGATCTGACCTTGCACCGGTCCATCGATCGCACTGTGAGGCTCGTCGACAAAGCTGCGCACGCTTTCGGAATGCCAGTGATAGCGACGCGCCTGTCGCTTGTCGCCGTTCATGCCTTGCTGCACCACGGTCCATTTGCCGTCTGCGGTGACGAAGAAACCGTGCAGATAGAGTTCAAAGCCGTCCTGCACGGCCGCACTGTCGACCTTGGCGACTAGCCGGCTCGCGCGTGTCAGCGCCTGGCCATCGATGCCGGTCCGCTCTCCGATCGCAGCCAGCTCATCGGGCGTGCGGCGCGAATGCTTGCCGCGCCCGCCGCAGACGTAAATGCCCAGTTCGCCCTGCAACGGCGCCAGCCCGCGCTTCAATGCGCCGATCACGCTGGTGGTGATGCCGGATGAGTGCCAGTCCATGCCCATTACGGCGCCAAACGATTGGAACCAGAACGGATGCGACAGCCGCTGCAGGAATTCGGCGCGCCCATAGTGATGCACCACAGCCTGTGTGATGATCGCGCCAAGGGAGGCCATGCGCTCCGCCAGCCAGGGCGGCACGCGGCCGCTGTGAAGGGGAAGATCGGCGCTGCCGGTTCGTCGTGTCATTGGGTTCCAAGCGGCTGAATCCGCCGAAGTATATCAGGCCACTGCGTTCGATGGTCAGGATCCATCCATCACAGTCCGGAAGGTGATCGAATGGCGGGGAGCCTCCACAGCAGGAATGCTGTGCTCCCAATCCTGCCGGGCGGCACCCGCCACCATGTAGATCGACCGCGGAGCCGCGTCCAACGCAAAACGTTCCCACTTGTCACCCGCGGCCCGCCGAAAGCGGAACTTGCAGGGCGAGCCCAGCGATAGCCCGAATATCCTGTCGAAGTGCGGTTTATCGCGGTGCCAACCGATGCCGACGCCGGTGTCGTATTCGGTACAGAGGACCTGGGCGATTCTGGTGTCCGGGCCGCCGACAGGATCCGACAACGCCTGGATCACGATCTAGAGGCGGAAGCTCTGGCAGCTTTCGAAAAGGCCGGCGCGAAGCCTGCGAACTGCGGCCGATCCACGAAAATGTGAAGCGCCTTTCAAAATTGCGACAGCGTCGCTCAATCGCCGATTCCGCCCGGATGGCTGAAGATCTCGTATGAAGATCCGCGAACAACAGCCACCAATGTAATGCCATATGCTTCGGCCGCCCTGACGGCCAGCGCGGTGGGCGCCGATATCGCAACCAGAATCGGACATCCGATTGCCGCGGCCTTCTGCACCAATTCGATCGAGATTCGACTGGTGATGAAGATGGCGCCCGACTGGCCCGAAATTCGTTCGGCCGCGAGTGCGCCGGCGAGTTTATCGAGCGCGTTATGTCGTCCGACATCTTCACGGGTGGCGACCAGGGTATCATCGGGCAGAAAGAACCCGGCGGCGTGTGTTGCGTGAGTGGCGTGGTTGAGCGTTTGCGCGCGCGACAGCGCGTCCATGCCGCGTTCGATTTGGTGGGAACGCAGGGTTATCTCGCGCGAAAGGCGCGCAAATGGCCTTGTTGCCTCCTTGAGGCTCTCGATTCCGCAAAGACCACAGCCGGTCGGACCGACCAGCCGGCGCTGCCGCTTCTTGAATTGCCGGCCACCGCGGGCCGTGAGCCACATGCGTAACTCGATCCCCTGGCAGCCAGGCACAATATCTACAGCGTCGATCTCACGGGCGTCCTTGATAATGCCTTCGGTGAGACTGAACCCAATGGCAAAGTCGGTCAGGTCAGCGGGGGTTGCCATAACCACCGCCGCCGTCGTGCCGTCATACACCAGCGCGATCGGGGATTCTTCTGGAACGGTCCGCAGATCCAGCCTTCTGTCGCTGCATAACCGCGGCGTCTCCACCGAAATTGCCGGCAGGCTCAGGACGTCGCGTTGTCGGAAATGGGAACCGTGCACAGATCGTTTTCCTGCGTCGATATAATGACGCGCCAACCCGGACCAACGTTCCATGAAGCCCAGGAACTTCCCGCCAGTCTCCGGCTTTTCCTCACGTCTTTCCAGTGCGCGAGGACCGGCCATGAAGCAGAAAGCAAAGGTCAAGCCGTATGATGGTCCGGCCGGTGGCTGGGGTTCAGTCAAGGCGGTGGCCAGCATCTTGACCCAGGAAGAGGTCGCGATCCTCGGCAGCGAAATTCTGCTCAAGCAGAACAAGCCAGATGGCTACATGTGCGTAAGCTGCTCCTGGGCCAAGCCGGCCAAGCCCCATCCGTTCGAATTTTGCGAAAATGGCGCAAAAGCAACCGCATGGGAGATCACCAACAAGACGGTTCCGCCGACGTTTTTCGCCGAACATCCGCTGGATGAATTGCGCGACTGGTCCGACCATCAGTTGGAAGAGCAGGGACGCCTGACGACGCCCATGCGTTACGATCGTGCCTCCGACAAGTATGTTCAGGTCTCTTGGGAAGAGGCATTCCGAGAGATCGGGGCCGAACTCAACGCGCTCGATCCGCGATCCGTGGTCATGTACACCTCCGGCCGTGCGTCGCTTGAGGCGAGCTACATGTATCAGCTGTTCGGCCGGATGTACGGCACCAGCAACTTCCCCGATAGCTCGAACATGTGCCATGAAAGCACGTCGGTGGCGTTGCCGGACGTGATCGGCGCTCCGGTCGGAACTGTTCTGCTGTCTGATTTCGAGCATACGGACTGCATCTTCTTCTTCGGTCACAACACCACGACCAACGCTCCGCGCATGCTGCATCCGCTCCAGGAAGCCGCGCAGCGGGGTGTGCCAATCATCACTTTCAATCCGTTACGCGAACGTGGACTTGAGCGTTTCACCAATCCGCAAAATCCAGTCCAGATGCTGGCGGGCGGAACCCGGATCAGCACGCAATATCATCAGGTCGCATTCGGCGGCGATGCTGCGGCAATCGTCGGCATCTGCAAGGCGGTGATTGAGGCGGACGATGCAGCACTGGCAGCGGGGCGCTCCCGAATTATTGATGTCGGCTTTATCAACGAGCACACCTCGGGTTTTGACGAATTCGCAACCTTCTGTCGCCGTCAGGAATGGGTCGATCTGCAGCGCGTCTCGGGATTGAGTCGGGAAGCGATGATCGAATCCGCCAACGTCTACATGGCCGCAAACGCCGTCATTGCCAATTACGGCATGGGGGTTACCCAGCACAAACACGGCGTCGAGACGGTCAAGATGATCGTCAATCTCCTGCTGTTGCGCGGCAATATCGGCAAGCCCGGTGCCGGCATTTCGCCGATCCGGGGGCATTCAAACGTACAGGGACAGCGCACGGTCGGCATTTCGGAAAAGACCAAGCTTGTGCCACTCGACAGGCTCGCCGAGCTCTACGGCTTCGATCCGCCACGCTGGGATGGCCTGACGACCGTCGATGCCTGCGAGAAAATCCTTAAGGGTGAAGTGCGCGGCTTCGTCAGTCTCGGCGGCAATTTCCTGCGTGCCGCCCCGGAACGATCGCTGATGGAGCCGGCATGGTCGGGGCTTCGCCTGTCGGTGCAGATCGCCACCAAGCTCAACAGGACGCACTTGATCCCAGGGGAGGTGAGCTATCTGTTGCCTTGCTTGGGCAGAATCGAGATCGACCGGCAGGCAACCGGTCCGCAGGCGGTCGCAATGGAAGATTCCACCGCGTGCATCCACGGATCCCGCGGCCAGCGCAAACCGGTCGCACACGATCTTTTGTCCGAGCCGAAGATCATCGCCGAGCTGGCGAAGGCCACGCTAAAGCCAAATCCCAACGTGAATTGGGATGCCTGGGTCGGCGATTATTCACTGGTTCGCGACGCGATCGAGCGAACCTATCCCGATCAGTTCAAGGACTTCAATCTGCGGATGTTCGAGCCCGGGGGTTTTCCAAGGCCGCTGGGGGCTCGCGAGCGAAACTGGAAAACGCCGAACGGGAAAGCCAATTTCACCGTGCCGAAGGCCGCACTTGATCCGCCGCCAAAGGCGGACGGCGTGTTCGAACTTATGACGACGCGCGCCGACGGGCAGTTCAATACCACAATCTACAACGAGAACGACCGGTTCCGAGGCATCTACGGCAGCCGCGACGTGGTGTTGATGAACGCGGAAGACATGGCCGAACTCGGCATCGCCCAAGGCGACCTCGTGACGCTATCGACCGAAGCCAATGACGGCATCGAGCGCTGTCTCGGCGGGCTTCAGGTCGTAGCTTATGACGTGCCGCGGAAAGGCATCGTTGGCTACTATCCCGAATGCAACGCTCTGGTGCCGCTCTGGCATTACGCCGAGGGTAGCAAGGTGCCGGCCGCAAAATCGGTCCCGGTGCGGATCATCCGCGATTCTTTGCCTGAAATAGTCGACGCTCACGAAATCCCGATCACGACGCTCGAGTGAAGGAGGGAAATGCCCAAGGAGAACGATCTCGAAGGTCCGCAGGATCAGGGCGGCAAGCATGGCGGACAGAAAGGCATGCCGAAGCCGGCACCCAAGCCCGGCCCGGCAGGAGCAAAGCACGGAGACGAATTGCCGAAAAGGAAAGCGTAATGGCCAGTATCCTCTCGGCGGGATCAGGCAGCCGCGGTCTAGCTAGTCGCCATGGTCACCATCGTGATATTTTCCGTCAGCGAAATGAAGCCCAGAGGAACCTTGCTGTCTCCGCCGACGCAGGCGCATTCGGCTGGAAGGGCCCAGATGGCCAAATTCGCCAGATTGAGCTTCCTCATGCAGAGGAACGGTTGGAGCAGCCGTGATTATTGGCAGCACGGCGATTGCATCCGCTCAGGGGAGTACCGACCGCAACGGCAACGCGATGGGTTCTCAGAACGTTGGTCAGGGAACGACAGGCGGCGCCATGAAAGACAACAAGGCAACGACGGGTATGAGCCACGCCAGCCCATCGAAGAACGGTCCCAACGGATCGCCGAGTGCATCCCCCACTACCAAGCAAGGCCCACAGGGCGATCCCTCGAAAGCCAACGACGCGCCCAAGTGAGGTAGGACCGTTAGGACGAGCCGTCCCGGAGCCGCCACCCGTGGCGGCTCTTCTCTTGATACCGCCTCTTTCATTCGAGGACCTCGTATTCAAAGCCTACGCCTTCGGAATCGTTTCGCCCATCCAGATTTTCGCGACGTCGGCATTCGCAAACACCTTTGTAGATCAGCTCTGTCATTGGCCTCCCTTGAGTTTTCTGCGCGCTCCCGTTGGTGCTCTTTGTTGTGCTCTCCCTAAACTCTCGAACTTGCTAACGTTGAAGCTCGCGGCAATCCGATGCAACAGAACCGGCTTCAGAAAGAGCAGGGCGGTCCAACCAAAGGACGCGTGCTCCGCGGTGGTAGCGGGTGATGGCGCTTCGGGCACGCCTCTGGCGCAAGTCAGTAAAGCGCCTTCGGTCAAACGAAATACCCAATCCGCCAGGCCGCGGTTGCAACCACGAACCACGCCGACAACGCCATAATCATAACTGTCCAGAACGGTAATGCCGTCGCCGACAGCCATACCACAATGGCGAATGCAAAGAGGCCGGCGCTACCGAATGTTGCTCCAGCGGCGTCGAGAGCTGCCGCTTGCCGCCCGCGGCGATTGCCCTGCAAACCTATCTCCTGCTTTCGCCGCCGCTCATGCGCCTCGATAAGGGTCGCGCTCGCGAGAAAAATTGCGGGAAACGCCAGGAAAAGGCCGCCCTGAGACGGGCCGCCGATATTCGCGACGAGACCTGCCAGACAAGTCGCGAGTCCCCCGAGCACAAAGCGAACGAGATATTCGTACCAGCGGCTTTCCTTTAGCGCAGAGAATTTGAGGTGGATCATTTCCTACGTCATCTTATCAAAATTTGTTCGAGGCCGAGCGCGGCAGCAAACCAAACTAACAGTCCCGCGGTGGAGGCCGCAGATGCACTGAAGTTCAGGCGCATGATGAACTGGCATACGAAGAAGCTGAAAAATGCGAACGCCAGAGCGCCTATTGCCATCGATTGAGCCTCTATGGCGACATAGTTGGCGCCGTGTTCGCCGAATGCGAGAGTGAGAGTCGCCAGCGCCACGGTTGGAGCGGCACCGAAAAGACCGGCAAAGCTCTTGGGACGAAGCACGTCGGCAAGGCTCGCAACCGCCAGCACCAAGATGCCACCGGCCATGAATCGCACTACATATTCCATGACAATTTAATGAAGCGCCGCGCAGTCGTTTGGTTCCAAAATCGATCGGAACCGGCCGTTATCCGTGACGTTCTTTGGTCGTGCCCGCGGACTGGTGCCGACCAAAGGAGTTCGCCATGAAGCCTATGAAGATCGATGGCCAGATCGTGCAGGTCCTTGACGTCGAGACCATTGCCCACAACACGGGCAGGCTGATCAGCGTGAGCTACGAGCAACGCAGGCGCGATGGCGATTCGCAGCGGCGCAAGCGCGAGATTTACGACAACGGCAACTCAGCCGTCATTCTTCCCTACGATGCCGACCGCCAGACCGTACTGCTCACGAGGCAATTACGAATGCCGGTTTTCCTGCAGGACGGCAGCGAGCGAACCGTGGAGGCGTGCGCCGGAAAACTCGATGGTGAAATCGCAGAACGACGCATCGTGAAAGAGATGCAGGAGGAACTCGGGTACAAGATCACGAAAGTGCAAAGGCTGTTCGAGCTCTACATAAGCCCCGCCGCGATCATGGAAAAGATCGTTTTCTTCACCTGCGCCTATTCGCCGGCAGCCAAGGTGTCTGACGGTGGTGGGCTTAAGGAGGAGGGGGAGGATATCGAGGTAGTAGAGACTACGTTGGAGGAAGCCGCCGCGATGATCGCGAACGGCGAAATCGTCGACGCAAAGACGGTGGTTCTCGTTCAATATTTGAGCAGTCGCGAGCAGAGGGCGCGGAGCCGCTAAACCGGGCAATCACCCTGGCTGCACCGCGTCCGCCTGGCCTTCGTCTGCTACAGGAATGGCTTTCCTCCGGTGACCGCGATGGTCGCGCCGGATACGTAGCTGGAAAGCGGATCGGCCAGCATGACATAGGCACTAGCCAGTTCAGCAGGCTGGGCCGGGCGCTTCATCGGAACTTGCTTGCCGAAATTCTCCACGGCGTCCCCGGGCAGGGTCGAAGGGATGAGTGGCGTCCAGACCGGTCCCGGGGCGACAGCATTGGCGCGAATGCCCTTCTCGGCCAGCATCTGCGCCAGTCCTGCCGTGAAATTGTGAATCGCGCCTTTGGTCGTCGCATAGGCCAGCAGGATGGGGTTGGGCGCATCCGAATTGATCGAAGCGGTATTGATGATGCAGCTTCCAGGCCTCATGTGGGCTACGGCGGCCTTGGTGAGATAGAACATCGCATGGATATTGACCTTGAAGGTCAATTCCCATTCGTGGTCGCTGATGTCATCGATCGACTTGAAGCTGGCTTGGTGCGCCGCGTTGTTGACGAGGATATCGATCCCGCCCAGCTCCGATACGGCTTTGGCGATGACTGCGCGGCATTGGCCCGAATCCTGGATGTCGCCGGGCAGCAGGACGGCCTTTCTGCCGGCTTCTTTCACCAGACGCTCGGTCTCCCGGGCGTCCTCGTGCTCGTCAAGATAGGATATCAGGACGTCAGCGCCCTCCCTGGCATAGGCGATGGCAACCGCGCGGCCGATCCCGCTATCGCCACCGGTGACGACGGCCTTCTTGCCGTTGAGGCGACCGCTGCCCTTGTAGGACGTTTCGCCGTGATCGGGCGCCGGGTCCATCGCGGCAGTCTTGCCCGGCATCGGCTGATGCTGGCTAGGGAAGGGTGGACGCGGATAATCCAGCATTGTGTTTCTCCGAAAAGCGCGGCGCTGACGTCGCAACATCCATGCTGCGGCCAATGCGCGGCTTGTCCCGGTCAATGTCCAACCGCCGCCTTCGTTCCTGCACGCCGGCTCAGCCGAACGATACGAGGCCGCCGACGAGCGAAAGGGGCGCTCGACATTGGTGCGTGGGTGTCAGCCCCGATCCGGCGCTTCTCCGAGGTCGTCCAGTTCTACGAGATAGGCTAGCTAGCAGCGGTCTCCCTGCGTCTGCGCGGCATCCCGCACGGCTTCCCGGTATATGGCAATTTCATTCTCGGTCGAGCGTCGAGCCCGGAGCCGCGCCTTGCCATCCCACAGCGGAGCACCGTTCGACATCAGGTCGGTGATGTCCTGACGCAGCCAATGCTCGTGACAAAGTTGCTGGGATTCTCGCAAATTCTTGGCTTCGAAAGCGAGAGTGGGTCTTCCGCCAACGTCCAGGGTAAAAATTGCAGGTAACAGCCTCATCCAGCCCAAGCCATGACAATGAAGAGGTCGACGGCGCCTACGGCGATGAGTGCGCAGGATATTCCGGTCAGCATCGCAATCCGAATGACAGTTAGGTTCATGCCGGCGGCCCGATCTCCAAGCCGGCGGTTTGCCGATTGGCATTCGGTTCAGGTCTGATGCAGGCCGGACATTCGATTTGTAAAGGCGGCGAACATCTGGCGGCCTCACTATAAAAATGGCCTGCAACCGGTTTGGCGTCTGTCCGATCCCTGACATAAGGCCCGGATCGAAACAGGCCACCGCTTTCTGAAAAGGGTAATTCTCGTAGTGCGAGGCCGGAGTGGGCTGTCCACGAGACCGAAACGGCAAGCGCGAAGGAACGATAGGGAATATCGCTGATTAATACGGGAGCTGCCGGGTCAACCCGGCTACGGAAGAGGGATATTAAAATGAAATATCTTGCCACGAGCCTTGCGCTCGTACTCCTCGCGACGCCGGCCATGGCCCAGTCGATCGGAGAGAAAACCGGAATAAACTCGACGCTTGGCATCAGCCCGGCGACGGAAGATTTCGTGAAACAGGCCGCCATCAGCGACATGTTCGAGATCCAGTCCAGTAAGCTCGCGCAGGAGAGGGGCAATGCTGACGAGAAATCCTTTGCCGCCACCATGATCAAGGATCACGAGAAGACGACAAGCGATTTGAAGTCGATGGTCTCGGGCGGCGAGCTGAAGATGGCGCTGCCGACCGGGCTCGATAGCTCTCACGCGAGCAAGCTCGACAAGTTGAAATCGCTCAAGGGTGCTGACTTCAGTTCCCGTTACGACAGCGATCAGGTCAGCGGTCACAAGGACGCCGTCTCACTGTTCGAGCGTTACGCCAAGGGAGGCGATGATCCGAAACTGAAGGAGTGGGCTGACAAGACGCTTCCGACCCTGCGCCACCATCTCGAGATGGCGCAGGACCTGGCAGCAGGAAAAACGGTCGGAAAACACTAGAAGGTGCGGCTCCCTGAAGACGGAGCTCGCGGCATGCCAGCATTGCCGCGCGTCCCGCGCAAACTGTTGAACAGCGAGGACCAACAAGATGGCGAAGAAAGCCAGGAAGCGCAGATATTCGAAGGGAGCCGCAAAGAAGGTCGGCCGCGCGATGAAGAAGCGCAAATCCGGCAAGCTGAAGAGCGGCCGATCCGGCAAGAAGGTAAAGAGCAGGAAACAGGCGATCGCGATCGGGCTGTCCGAAGCCCGAAAGAAAGGGGCCAAGGTGCCGAAGAAGCGTTCGAAGAAAAGTTAGAAGAACTTGTGAGACGATGACGGGCAGCGGGGCTCCCAGCTCACAGCCGAGTAGAAAGTTCGAGGCGACATTGGGTTGAGCCGAAATTCCAGGTGGACATTGCGTACCGGGATATAACGGGATCGACACGCTGCTGCCGATCCTTTACCTGAAGGGTATCTCGACCGGCGACTTCTCCGAGGCACTGGCGGCGCTGCTCGGCAAGGATGCTGCCGGGTTGTCGGCATCCGCCATCGGTCGCCTGAAGGATGGCTGGTTCGACGAGCACGCCGCCTGGCAGAAGCGCGATCTGTCGGCGAAGCGCTACGTCTACATCTGGGCTGATGGGATCCATCTCGAAGCGCGCCTCGAAGACGAAAAGCAGTGCATTCTCGTGCTGATCGGCGCGACGCCGGAAGGCCGCAAGGAACTGGTCGGCTTTACCGATGGCGCCCGCGAGAGCGCGCACGACTGGCGCGATCTGCTGCTCGATCTGAAGCGGCGCGGGCTCGACGTGCCGCCGCGGCTCGTCATCGCCGATGGCGCACTCGGGTTCTGGAAGGCGGCCGGCGAGGTCTGGCCGAAAACGCGCGAGCAGCGCTGCTGGGTGCACAAGACCGCGAACGTGCTCGCCAAGTTACCGACGTGCCCAGTTACTGCGGGCGGAAAATTCATAATATGCCTGCAGCACAGCGATAAGTCAGCTTTCAACTCTGGAACCGTTTCACTATTCCGAAGTTGAATGGCCGAAGTCTCCCGAGGCTTCCCAACCTGGCGCGCTGCATTCATTGCGAATGCGGCGGAAGCCTTTGGAGGATGCGATGCAAAAAGTCATTGATCGGGTAATGAAAACCTTTGGAATGATGAAGCCGCTTTCCGAAAAGGAGGCGGAGCAGACACGCGAGGTGTTGCTGGAATTTCTGTCAAAGCGGCCTGGCACGGACGACCACAAGGCAACGGTGGAAGGACTGACCTTCTTGAGAAACCTCAAGACGTGAGGACGCCATGGAAATCGTTTACTTCATCGGAGCGATGAGGCTCCTTACAGCGCTGATCTAAGAGCTGCCATCCGAAAGGCGGAGAGGGGGGACGATAAGCCGGACCATTTTTAACTGTCGGGAACCCGACACAAGGTATAGTTTGATTGCATCACCGCCCCACCCGCGGCAACTATCGGTGACCGAGAGATGTTTGCGCTCCCGCCTGCATTTTGGAGAGCGCTGAATGGCTCTTTATTTCTTTGATGTTCGCGATGAAGCAGAGTTTGTTGTCGATGAAGAAGGTACGGAGCTACGCGACATGCGAGCTGTCCAGGATGAAACTGCCCGGGCTTTATCTGGTTTAGCTTGGGACGCGATGCGCTTGGACGGCGTTAAGGGCCAACAAGTGATCATTGAAGTGCGCGACGCGCATGGCCCCGTAATGGAGGTGAAATTATCGTTTGAGATCGAACGCAAACAGTGAGGCCGTCTCAGTTGGTCTCTTTTACTTCATAACTTCATCCTCAAAGGCGACACTCTCGGGATCGTTATCCTCGAACCACGTCTCCGCGGCGTCTGGATGGCGAAGACCTTGATGTGCTTAGGTCGCCGACTGCTTCCTCCTATCGACGTAGATTAGCTAGAAGCAGTCATTTCGACTCTTTGGCATCAGTTTTCGGCCTGTCGTTCAACGGGTCCCTGGTGGCGCGGTCTTTATCTGCCCATCGATCCCTCTTCTGTTCCTCAAGCTTTGCCTTGCGATCAGCACCCCGGCTCTGAGCAAGTTCGGCCTCGGATTCGGACCGCTCTTGATCGTTTAGCTCGGCTTCAACGCCTCGTTGGCGCAATGCGAGCCCGACGAAACCCAGCATCAATAGAACGGCGCCGGCTACAATCAGCCAATGCGGATATTCCATCGATGAGAAGGTGTTCGCCATTTCCCTCCGCCTTCAGGCCAGCTCGACAAGCCGGCGGACTACCTGCGGTCCGGGCGCCGTACCAACTTGCTTGACGGGTACCCGTTCCTTTCCCGAGCGGCCCTCGCTACCGCCTTCGCCTTATCGAGCGCAGTGTCACGGTCCGGCAGATCCGGCCCAAGATGGCGGGCTGGGCTGTCGTCCCGATAAATATTGGCTGGGCCGATCATCCAAGCCGGTCTCAAGCCGGCCCGGGCATCCGGGCTTATGTCCGTATTTATACGGAATCCGTTCCGTTCACTTTTGGACAGACGCGCCGATGTGCGGGCGCTTCGTTGTCGGCATTTCAGCACCAAAAATTATTTCGATTTGCCCGGCCCGGTTGCCGCGCCTTTCGTTTGGAGAGGCTCACCTGTCCGCCCTATTTCCACTGCCACGAACCATTGAGGGCGGCCCGGGGTTGAGAGCCGCGCACTTCCACTTACGTACCTCGTGGTCCGAGCGCGATGCTAAAGCCTTGAGCTCATTGCTTTGGATCTCGGTCGGCAGGCCGCCTTGGTACGCGTGTTCGCAAGTACGAAAGGCGGGTATCTACCGACGAACGGCTCCGCTTAAGTGCCACAGCAATGGAAATCGACGACCGTCCCGTTGCGCGCAACTGGAGCAAACGCCGGTCATCTTCCACCGTCCAAGGCCTTTTCCGATTCGGCGTCAAAAGTCCTCCCTTTGCCTCTGCCTTCGGTTAGCGTGATTCAATCCTGGATAAGCGCGGCGATGCTGTCTCTCTGGCGAGCGGATTTCGGGCCCTGCTTGCCTATTCTCGGCGTTCTTGGGTTACGTTGCGAGATCGGTCCTGTTCGGTGTTGCTCATCGCGGGTAAACGCAAACAGCACCGTCTTTGTTGCTAATTGGTGTGGGGACCACCGCGTTCATCTCTAGGCGCGCGTCGTGCGCGTCGGCGCAACCCTATCCGGCAAGTAAGTTTGCGTAGCCTCAGGCGTCGGAACTCGCTCAACATTGGCGCGTTCATGCCCTCATGACAAAGGATGATGTCACTGAACCAACTGCCGGCGCCGAGCAAAGGATCGACGACGCTGTGGAGGCCATCCGCGGAATGTCCCAGGCCCTCGCGGACGAGGTCGCGCCTCGTCCGGGCTTGCTCGACAGGGTGAGTGCGGCTACGCGCGAGGCGCCTATCCAATCGCTGGCAATTGCATTCCTGCTCGGTGTTATCTTGGCGCGCAGATGAAGGGCGCTCGAAATCGCTTCAACAAGTGTGGTCCTGATGTCGTTTCACGGCCTCATTGATCTCGCTCGATCACACCGCGCCTCCAACGGTGATGACATGATGGTGTGGTGAATGTCGACGGAGATGGTGAGCCCGCTGTCCCGGGAAAGAGGAAGCCGCCCGCCGGCGGCCGCCCTCCGGACAACATCCATTTCTTTGGGCGTAACCATGCAACCCGCTCACGCTCTTGGGGGCCGACGCGACGAACCGAAACGGCCTTGTTGGAGGAATAACCGAGGCCGTCGTCTCGGAAAATGTGCCGGGGCGGCCCGGCACGGGGAATGAATGCATAGGGACTGACGTCGTTCCTCGCCTTCGGCTATTCGGTGGCTCAAAAGCTTGTCGGCCCCGGCCTATTCTCCGCTATGACCGGGGCCGCCAACTCACGGCCGGGGCTTGGGGGCGATACGGCCAGGAGCCACAACTAGAACTCTTGTCGAAACCGTTGGTTCCTAAAGCAATGCCAGCCAAATCAGACCGGCAAACAAAACAATGACGCCGGTTATCGTCGCCACGGCAAAACAACGCTCTACCCGATCCATCGCAAAGCCCTTACTCCCTCGGGGGAAATCGTGTTTCCTCGCAGGACTTCCCGTCTGTTCGCTTCCCGACAAATCGGTGAATTGAAGATCTCGATCTGCCAAAGTCGAGATCTTACCGGCGGCTTCTGACGGGCTGACCGGAAGCAGCCAGCTGCATAGCCGCGACGTATCCGGCGTCGGTAAGGCTTGCGAGAGTGGTGTCACCACGATTGGCATATTCGATTATTTTGTTCGCAATGATCCGACGGGCATTATGCTTTTCGCTGCCGGCCGGAAGGAGCAAACACGCGCGCTCAAGAGCGACTTCCATTTTTGCCATGGTTCGGCGATCAAAGGTTTCAGCGATCATCAGATCCTTCCCTTACGCCGCCCCGCACTTTGGCAAATCGAAGGTCGGCAGGTTTCAACCACTCATTCAGGTGCGCAGCCGCATCGATCTGACGAACCTTCTGCAACAATGCTTCGCGTTCTTGTCCCGGCCGTAGCTTGCGCGCCTGCGCCTTCAGATTGAATGCCGCTTCGGCAAGTTGATCTTCAAATGAGTGCGGCTCAGAACGATTTCGCTTCATGTCGCGGCAGCTTTGTTACGCATCGTTGAACCGATTTTAAACACGTCCAAAGCGCCGTCTGTTCGGTACGTACATAGTGAAATTAAAGCTGGCTATGTCAGGTAGGCGACGTACTATGTCGGCATTATCGTCCAGCAAGGATAGCTGAGAGTTCTTCGCTCCCCCCTGTCCTCGGGGGCGCGTCATGAAGAGCGTTTTGCTCAACCAGCTCAGCCAGGACGATTTCAAGCGACTTGAGCCCTATCTCAAGATCATCCCTTTCAAGCAGCACACGGTCTTGTTCGAAGCCGAACGGGAGATCCAGCACGTTCTACTTTCCGACGGGTGGAGTGGTGTCGTTGGTCGTGACGCTTGAGACGGGGGAAAATCCAGATCGTCGATGCGGAAGCCCTGCAAGAGCGCGTGTGAGCGCTACGAAACGGTCAAGCGCCATTACGCCCGGCTGTTGGTACCTTCAAAGTAAAAGTGAAAATGTCGGGTACCTGACATAGCGAAAAGCGTTGGCGGGATCGTTGATCCGTTCGATCTCGAAGTTTACCCCGGCGCCTATCGATCACTGTCGTCCGCTGATTGCGGGCTCGTTAAGCCATCCTCATTTTTAAGTAGACAGCAGTCTAGCGCCATTTTAATTTTGGCGGCTGGCTATTACGATCAAGTTTTAGAGCCTTCGATGGAAGAATACCGGGCCTATGTGATCGGGCCTGACGGCCATATTTTCAACCGGGTCGATATCCGCTGCTCTGATGAAAAAGAAGCTCGGCGGCTCGCAAAAATCGCCGTTGATGGCCACACCGTAGAGCTTTGGCAAGCCGACCGTTTCATAGAGCGGTTCGAGCCTGAGGATTGAGGCCGCCTTTCGATGTGGCGTATTGGCCTCGCGGCGGTCATTAGGCCGGCACCAGCGCCAAGCACAGTCAGACTTATGACGTTAAAAGTCTCGCTATGTCAGGAACCCGACATTGCGGAGGGCGTTAGTCTTGTTGATCTAGCGAGCCGATCTCAAGGGCCTTCCTTATCATCCCGAACGTTATTGTTCGGCGGACGGAACTGATCAGAAACCCTACAAATACAGTCCTCGGAGGCTGTCATGGATCGTTCTCGAAGCGAACGTGCGCGTGCGCGTGCGCAGCATCTTTTAGCTCAAATCGCCCCCTTACCCGATGACTCCGAAGTCCAGCGCTTGCGCGAATTATCCATGGACTACATTCGCGAGGCCGAAGAACTCGAAGGAAAATGCGGCACCGCGCGGGAGCCTAGCGAGCAAGTCTCCGCAGCCTTAGATGCGATAGCGCGCGACTTTTTTGTTCGTGCCGTTCAGGCGAAGCCGCGGGATGTTGAATAGGGTGACGTCGGCTCCCTAGACTAGCTTCTGAGTCTTGCACGTTTAACACATGCCCGCCTATCCGCTCACCGGCGTAGACCGGAAATCGCGATGGTCCGCAACCAACTGGGCCGTCATGCTGGCGCTCATCGACCAGCCGACCACCCGTCGCGAGAACAGGTCGATCACGGCCGACACGTAGAGCCAGCCCTCCGCGGTCCAGATGTAGGTGAAGTCGGCGATCCACTTTTGGTTCGGCCGCTCGGCCACAAACTGACGGTCCAGAAGATTTGCCGGCACGTGCGCGACCTGGCGATCGACTTCGTCCTTCGGCAGGCGCCGGCGCCGCGGCCTGGCCCGCAAGGCCTGCAGGCGTATTCGCCGGGGCCAATGGAAAGATAGTTCTTTGCGGCCTTTCGGTTCTAAGCTCTTCGGGAGTTCGAGTTCCTGTCCCTCGGGGGCAAACCGCGCTGTTTTGGCAAGAGAAATTCTAACTCAGATCAAGGGACAGTTAAATGGGCACTCCGGCAGCGGGTGGTCGACGACGAGCGACGGCCGGTGACTGCCAGCAGTGCAAGAAATCCCTACTTTATAAGGCTTTCCTTCGCGTCGTGGCGACGGTTGGCAATGGCGAGTGAAGCTTGGTGAAGATAAACTTGGCGCGCTCGGAGAGATTCGAACTCCCGACCCTCGGAATCGAAATCCGATGCTCTATCCAGCTGAGCTACGAGCGCGTGCGACGGGTCGATTATCAGACTTGGCCCGGCAGGGCCAGCGGCGGAACGTCCAGAGCCTTTTCTGTTCCGATTAAAATCGGAACGGGCTCTAGATTTTTGATTTGACGCGTTTTCTGACGCGAACCGGTCCCACTTCGCTGGAAAACGCTTCAGTAACAGGGGTGCCGGCGGCGGTTCTGGCCGATATAGGCCGCGGCGCCCTGGCGGCAGAGGATGGTGGAGGGGCCGTCGTAATAGGCGAAGGTGCCGGGCTGCAGGCCGGGGCCGTAATTGTGCAGGTAGCTGATCGGGTAGGGCAGCCCCCAATTGTGCAGGTGGTGCCGATTATGGCGGGCATCGGCCAGACCTGGGGCCAGGGTCGCGGTGGCGAGGAGGGCGGCGGCAACGAAAAACTTCGCTTTGGTCATTTCGATTCTCCGGAAGTCCCATTGGAACAGTAGCGATTTCGAGCTGAGCGGATAGCCTCGTGTGATAAAGCGTTTAAAATCAACAAGATAGACGCCAAACCTCTGATTCGATCGAAGCCTGTGTCTCTTTTGCATCTTGGCCGATCTGACTTCGCATTCCAGAGAAAACCACCCTAGCGCGCCCATTTTTGGCCTCAAGGGATGCTTAACGAATTCCCAACACAGTCCGGCCAGAGTTCTGCTGTCTTGTCCTCATCTACGGACCGACTATCCCGCGTCTAACCACGGCTATCCGGTTCCCGATCGACCCATGCGCATCACGCCCCTTGCCCTGCTGTCCCTCTCGGTTCTGGTCGCGACGCCAGCGCGCGCCGACCTGCATATTACGCGCGATCACGGCGGATATGTCGAGGAGTACAAGGCCAAGTACAAGCGCATCCGCGACCGCAAGGAGCGCGTCATCATCGACGGCATCTGCAATTCGGCCTGCACGCTGGTGTTCGGCATCGTGCCGATGAACAAGATCTGCGTCACGCCGAAGGCGAGCCTCGGTTTCCACCAGGCCTATTACGACAAGGCCTTCACCTTCGGCATGAAGGTCACGAGTTTGGAAGGGACGTCGGACCTGATGTCCTATTATCCGGACACCGTGAAGGACTGGATCCGCCGCAATGGCGGGCTCACCACCGAGATGAAGAAGATCAAGAACGGCGGCGAGCTCTGGAAGATCGTCGATCCCTGCCCGGAAGAATGGTGATCGCACCAGAGCAGACTGGTTCTGACTGAATTAGAACCGAAGCTCTAGATTATTTCGCGCCGGTAGAACTACAGGTCTCTCGGACCTAGAACGTCACCACGCCGCGGATGGATTCGCCGCGCTTCATCAGCTCAAACGCGTTGTTGATCTCGTTGAGCGGCATCACATGCGTGATCATCGGGTCGATCTGGATCTTGCCCTGCATGTACCAGTCGACGATCTTCGGCACATCAGTGCGACCCCTCGCGCCGCCGAAGGCGGTGCCTTTCCAGACCCGGCCGGTCACGAGCTGGAACGGCCGCGTCGAAATCTCGGCGCCCGCCGGCGCCACGCCGATCACGATCGACTGACCCCAGCCGCGGTGGCAGGCTTCCAGCGCCTGCCGCATCACCGTGACGTTGCCGGTGCAATCGAACGTGTAGTCGGCGCCGCCGATCTGGTCCGCGCCTGATTTGGTCATGTCCACGAGGTGAGGGACCAGGTCCTTGCCGAGGTCCTTGGGGTTGACGAAGTGCGTCATGCCAAAGCGTTCGCCCCACGCCTTGCGGTCGTTGTTGATGTCGACGCCGATGATCATGTCGGCGCCGGCGAGCCGCAGGCCCTGCAGCACGTTGAGCCCGATGCCGCCGAGGCCGAACACGATCGCTTTTGCGCCTGGCTCGACCTTCGCGGTATTGATGACGGCGCCGATGCCGGTGGTGACGCCGCAGCCGATGTAGCAGACCTTGTCGAACGGCGCGTCCTCGCGGATTTTCGCCACCGCGATCTCCGGCAGCACGGTGTAATTCGCAAACGTCGACGTGCCCATGTAGTGATGGATCGGCTTGCCGCCCATCGAGAAGCGCGAGGTGCCGTCGGGCATCAGGCCCTGGCCCTGGGTAGCGCGGATCGCGGTACAGAGATTGGTCTTGCGCGACAGGCAGGACGGGCACTGCCGGCATTCCGGCGTGTACAGCGGGATGACGTGATCGCCTTTCTTCACGCTGGTGACGCCCTTGCCGATATCGACCACGACGCCCGCGCCTTCATGGCCGAGGATCGCCGGAAACAGTCCTTCCGGATCGGCGCCGGACAATGTGAATTCGTCGGTGTGACAAACGCCCGTCGCCTTGATCTCCACCAGCACTTCGCCCTCGCGCGGTCCCTCGAGCTGGACGGTGGTTACTTCCAGCGGCTTTCCAGCAGCGACGGCGACGGCGGCCCGAACATCCATGATATTCCTCGTTCCAAATTAGTGAATGCCAGGTCTTCGATATGTGAAATCGCGCAGGTCTCCCGGCGCGATCAGTTGTTGCCGCATAGCATATGATCGGGCAACAGGGACGGCAAATGACCAAGGACTTTGACACATTCGCCGCCCGCGCGGCGCCGGCGATTTTCGTCCTGCTGTGGAGCACCGGCTTCATCGGTACCAAGTATGTCATCAACAATGCCGATCCCCTGACGTATCTGGCGATCCGCATGGCGATCGTGGTGGTGCTGATGGCCGTTATCTGCGCCATCGCCCGGCCTTCATGGCCGAACCGCGCCGAGATCGGGCACAGCGCCGTCGCCGGCATTCTGGTGCACGGGATTTACCTCGGCGGTACGGCGGTCGCGATCTCGCTGTCTATTCCCGCGGGCCTTTCAGCGCTGATCCCGGGCTTGCAGCCGATTCTGACGTCCACCATCGCCAACCGCTGGCTGGGCGAGCGCGTGACAGCGATGCAATGGGGCGGGCTGTTGATCGGGCTTGGCGGCGTTGCGCTGATCCTGCACGACCGACCGATGGGCGGGCAGGCCGGCTGGGGCTGGATTGCGTCGGCGATATCGCTGGTCAGCATCACGCTCGGCACGCTCTACCAGCGGCGCTATTGCAGCCGCATCGACTGGCGCAGCGGCAACCTCGTGCAATATGTCGCGGTGACCGTGTTCTTTACGATCGGCGCGTTCCTGTTCGAACCGCGCGTGGTGCACTGGACCACCGAATTCATTCTCGCTTTGGCCTGGCTCGCGGTGGCGCTGTCGATCGGCTCGATCGGCCTGCTGTACTGGCTGATCCGGCATCAGGCCGCGACGTCGGTGGCGAGCCTGTTCTATCTGGTGCCGGCCGTGACCTCGCTGATGGCCTTCGTGTTGTTCGACGAGCGGCTCGATGCCGTGGCGATCGGCGGCATGATTGCCTGTGCCGCCGCGGTGCTGTTGGTCAATCGCAAGGCGCCGGCAAAGAACTGACGGAGTGCGTGCGCGCGCACCCGAGCAACCCAAGGTCCGGCGCCTTGTCGTCGAGGACGCAAGTGCGCGCAACCGATGCGTGCGCTCGGGCAGTGCATGCTGGGCAGAAGGCCTGCGAAATATGGGGGCGCCGCGCTATCGAACGATGGCGGCGATGCGCGCATAGGTTAAATCAAATTCCTCCGACTTTGCCGAGGGTTGCATCCATTAAGGCGATCGTAAGCAAAACGGGTCAGATTGACCTCGATTTTGGGGGATTTCTCGCCATGACCATGCGATCCATTGGAAAGTTCCTGCCGGCGCTGAAGCTCCGACTCGGTACCAAGGCTGTCATCTCAGCCATTCTTCTGATTGCGGTAAATACCGCGCTGGTCGTGGGGGCGGCCCATTGGTCGCTGACATCGGAATTCGGCGACCGGGCGCTACGGGACATCGAGGTCAATTTGCGCACGCTCGGCCTGGCGTTTGCCGAGACCTACAGCGACGCCAAGATCACCATGAAGGACGGCGTCGTCGTCCGCGCCGAAATTCCCAAAATGCCCGAGTTCAAGGACCACGCGATCGTCGATCGTGCGGTCGGCTATACCGGCGGCAACGCGACCCTGTTCGTCTATGACGAGGCCAGCAACCAGTTCGTCCGCCGCACCACCAACGTCAAGAAGGAGAACGGCGACCGCGCCGTCGGCACTCACCTCGCGCCCGATCACCCCGGGCAGGCTGTTCTGCGCCGCGGCGAGGCCTACAAGGGTCCGGCGACGCTGTTCGGCAAGACGTTCATGACGGCCTACTATCCGATTATGAACCCGGCCGGCAAAGTCATCGGCATTCTCTATGTCGGCATTCCGATGGCGCACTATGAGACCATGCTGTCGCGTGCCATTCAGAACATGGCGATCGCCGCCGGCATCGCCGCGCTGCTCGTGATGCTGCTGACCATGCTGATCGTGCGCCGGGTGACCAAGCCGCTGACCTCGGTCACGGCCTCGCTCACTGCGATCGCCAACGGCAACGCCGATGTCGGGATCGATTGCGAAGATCGCATGGACGAGATCGGCGAGATTGCGCGTACCCTCGCCGTTTTCAAGAACAACTCGGTCGAACGGCGCCGGATGCGCGACGAGCAGACCGCCGCCGCCGCCGCCGCGGCCGAGCAGCGCAAAGAGGAATTGCGACGCTTTGTCGACGAGTTCCAGACCAGCGTCGGCGGCATCCTCGACAAGGTGCTGAACTCCTCCAGCGAATTCGAGCGTGTCGCGCGGCAGCTTACCGAGACCGCGCGGACCACGGCCGGGCTGTCGGGCAAGTCGGCGGGCGCTTCCGAGACCGCCTCCGAGCATGTCCGCACCGCGGCGACCGCCTCCGACGAGCTCTCCAGCTCGATCGCCGAGATCACCCGCCGGGTCCAGGAATCGAACGGGATCGCGGCCGATGCCGTCAAGCAGGCCGCCGCCACCGACCAGCGCATCAACGAATTGTCCGAAGCCGGTGCGCGGATCGGCGACGTGGTGAAATTGATCACCTCGATTGCCGAGCAGACCAACCTGTTGGCGCTCAACGCCACCATCGAGGCGGCGCGGGCAGGGGACGCCGGCCGTGGCTTTGCCGTGGTGGCGCAGGAGGTCAAGAGCCTCGCGGGCCAGACCGCCAAGGCGACCGAGGAGATTTCCAGCCAGATCGGCAACATGCAGCTTGCGACCGAAGAGTTGGTCAGCGCCATCAAGGCGATCGGCCAGACCATCGAACGCATCAGCGATATCGCCACCTCGATCTCGGCGGCGGTCGAGCAACAGCGCGGCGCCACCCAGAACATCGCGCAGAGCGTTCGCGCGGCCGCGAGCGGCACGGCAGACGTCGCGGCCAACATCCGCAACGCCGCACAGGGCGCCGACGAGACCGGCGAGACGTCGAGCCGGATGTTTGCGTCCGCGCAGAATCTGTCGAGCGAGAGCCTGCAGCTGAAGGCCGAAGTCGAAAAATTCCTCGACCGCGTCCGCGCCGCCTGAGTGCGGCCTTGCGGGGGCGCACGGTGCCGCCGCTGAAACCGGAAGCCTCCCAATTCGTAGTTTGCCTATACTGCGAATGATTGCCCCTCTTTTTCCGGGCTGGAGGCTTCCGTGAACCGATACGCCGCGCTCTATCTGGTGACGCTGCTCGTCATCGTGCCGCTTGATTTTCTGTTCCTTGGCGTCGTCGCCAGGGACTTCTTCGCCTCGCAGGTCGGCAACATGCTGGGCGATATCAAGCTCGCACCCGCGATCCTGTTCTACCTGCTCTATGTCGCCGGAATCGTGATCTTCGTCAGCGGCGGGGCAGGGGCGTCGTGGCAATCGACGCTGCTCTATGGCGCGCTGTTCGGCCTGTTCTGCTATGCGACCTTCGACCTGACCTCGCTGGCGCTGCTCAAGCACTGGAGCTGGCCGGCCGCGATCGTCGACATTGCGTGGGGCTCGTTCGCGACGGCGGTCTCCTCGACCGCCGGATTGCTCGTGGCGAATTCGCTCGTGGCGACTACTCCGTAGAGTGGGCAGAGCGAAGCGTGCCCACCATCAAGAGTGGCGCAGGTAGTGGTGGGCACGCTACGCTTTGCCCACCCTACGACAGCAGCCTAGGCCGTCACTTCGGCTGCGGCACGATCCGGATATAGGGCTTCGGCGCCTTCCAGCCGGCCGGATAGATCGTCTTCGCCTCGTCGTCGCTGACGGAGCCGGCGATGATGACGTCCTCGCCAGGCTTCCAGTCGGCCGGCGTCGCGACGCGATGCTTGGCCGTCATCTGCAGGGAGTCGATGACGCGCAGGATCTCCGCGAAATTGCGGCCCGTGGTCATCGGATAGACCAGCACCAGCTTGATCTTCTTGTCCGGCCCGATGATGAAGACGTTGCGGACGGTCTGGTTGTCGGCGGGCGTGCGCGTGAGCGGATCGCCCGACGTCGAGGCCGGCAGCATGTCGTAGAGTTTGGAGACGTTGAAATCGGTGTCGCCGATCATCGGGTAGTTCGGCGCCGCACCTTGGGTCTCCTTGATGTCCTCGGACCACTTGGCGTGCCGGTCGACGGGATCGACGCTCAGGCCCATCAGCTTGACGCCGCGCTTGTCGAATTCCGGCTTCAACTTTGCGAGAGCGCCGAGTTCGGTGGTACAAACCGGCGTGAAATCCTTCGGGTGCGAGAACAAAAGCGCCCAGCTATTGCCGATCCAGTCGTGGAAGTTAATCTTTCCTTCGGTGGTCTGGGCTTCAAAGTCGGGGGCGACTGCACCAATCTGGAGTGCCATGATACGACCTCATCCTATTCTAGTTACAGGGGAATTCGTCCCAGTATTTATAGTCCCGGGCGATGGCTAAAGGAACCAGTTCACGTAAAAGGTGAGATACTTCTCCGCAAGCGTGGAACTCCTAGCATCTTCTTTTGATCTGCGCGCCTGTGGCGAAAAGAACCGATTGCCGCAATTGTCCGGGGTTGCCCCGATATTGCCTTTTATGGTCCTCATCACGCCCGGCCACGCTGTGGCCCGAACCGTGACCGATGTCACAGCGACCAATTGGCAACCATGTAAAAATCTCGAAATGACAGTTTCGAATCGTTAACCGCTCGTTCATGCCCCGTATGGAAATGCTGGACCTGAAAAAAGAAATCGAGAAGTGCAACTATGCCTGCCCCGACTCCCAAGACCGCTGAAACGTCCGCTGAAACGTCCACCGAAACGTCCGACGTCCCGCAACCGTCCTGCCGCCAGACCGCAGCCCACGCGCTCACGATCGTGCGTGATGGCGTGATCACCGGCGAAGGCCCCACCACCAAGGGCCGTATTCATTTTTCCCGCGCGCTCGATGCCGATGACGCCGCCTGGTGCGCACGCATCCTGACCGTCAGCGCGGTCGAGCATCAGCCGGTGAGCCGCGCCGAAGTCGAGGCGCTGTTTGAAATCAGCGATGCCGCCGCCGAGCGTACCGACGAAGGACGTTTCGACGACCTGCTGGCCAAGGCGGTCGCCCATCATGCAGCCTCCGAGTCCGGCCTGCCGGTGCCGCCGCGCACGGTGGCGCTGTCGCCCGACACCGACATCGAGAGCTGGGCGCCGACGCAGGCCGCCAAGATCGATACCAAGGTGCTGGAATGGCTTGCCAGCCAGATGCGCGGCAAGCGCCGCATCAACCATCGCCTCACGGCACTGGTCGCAACCCTGATCGGCGCCGCCGCACTGCCGCTGGCACAACTGCCGGGCATGCTGGACATGGGGATGCTGTAGGTTCATCCGGCGATCACTGATCTGAGGACGGCGGGGTCATTCCCCGCCGTTTTTGTTTTGGCGCCGCTGTTGAGGCCGTCATTGCGAAGCGAAGCAATCGATGCCTCGACGTGGGGATAGATGGATTGTTTCGCTTCGCTCGCAATGACGGTGGAAACAGTTTCGCGATCTCGCGACGCTATCGCCCGAGGTCTGCGTCTGCGTCTGCCCTGCTCAAAAACAGGAGGGGCGCCCGAGCGTTGGAGCTTTAAGTTCTAAGAGCTTGAGTTCGTGGACAAAATTTCTGGCGTCCGGGGGTTTAATTCACGCCCCGGCGTCCCCATATTAAGTCTCATGGCACAATGGAAATCGTCGACCACGCGGCAACCACCGATGACAAAGGACGAGTTGCGTCTGATGCTGGCCGAGGCTGTCCGCAATACGCAATCGAGCGCGGACTCCAAGCCGAGAAGCTCGAAGGTCGAGGACGACCAGACCTAATTGGCGTCCGTCGATCAACCGTATTGAATTGCCTACCAGCCAGAAACGAACGCCAGTCGCGGCAGTGATGTCGGCCCGACGGTGCTGTCTTGATCAAGAATTCAGAGGGAACAGTGGATGCGGATTGCTGCCAAGCCCACCGAACAGGAGATCATCGAGGGGCCGCAAGCGGTGTCCTTTCTGATCGCGAACGGGAACGTGCGGCAGCGCTGCATTCTGCAAACCGAGCTGCCGACGAAGGCGTTGGCCCAAAAATATCTTCTCGCAAATTGGTCTGTTATCGAAAAGATGGCACGCGACGCGCTCGCGGCGGGAAATCTTGAAGACGGCCAGATCAAACTCGTGGCCTGAGTAGTTTCATTGGCCTGAGCGGTTCATCATGAACGCCAGTTCTGGATTGCAGGAGCAATTATGCTGAAAGATCGCGAGAATATCCTGAATGCGCTCCGCGAGAAGCCGCTCAAGGCCTACCAACTCATGCGGCGCGCCAATCTTCCGAATGAGGAAGCCTGCCAATCCCTGCTTCTGAAAATGCGCGACGAAGGCCTGGTGAAATTCGACATCCACAAGGGGCTATGGCTCATCGGATAGCAGCGTACATGCGGCGGGGTTATTTCCCCGCCGTTTTCTGTTTGGTGCCTTCATCCAGCCCGAGCGTGCGGCCAGGGAAGCCGGCGGCGTCGAAATAGCGTTGCGAGCCGACGCGCTGGAAGTTCAGCACGGTGCGCAGGCCGTTGACCGCCGGTTTCGATTTTACGGTGCCGGCATAGGCCTGCGGCGTTGCCCCATTGGGCATCGCTTCGGTCATGACGCGGCCGACCAGCTTGCCCTTTGCCTTTTGCGTCAGCCCCATGATCTTCGCGGCGGTGGCGCCGACATCGGCGTTGCTGACGGGGAGCGGATCGACATAGCCCGATTTGAAGTCGGGCCCGATCGCCGCCGTGAAGTTCAAGGTGTCGCCACGGCTGAAGCTGCCATGCATGCCCTGGCCCTGGCGCAGCACGGTGTCGGCAACCTGTACCGAGCAATTGGTCGGCTCCTCGCATCCAGATGACCATGAGCGGAAATTGACCACGATCGATGGGTGCGGCGTCACCGCCTTGCCCTTGAGGCCGAGCTGCGACATCGGCAGCGTACCCGGAAAATTCCCGAACTCGTCATCGACAAAGATGCCGCTGACATAATCCTGTTCCAGCAGCGCCTTGATGGTGCGGTCCGCCAGCTTGCGTTCCTTGCTGGGAATGTAGATCAGGTCAGATCCGCCATTGGTGGCGACCACCAGATCGGGTTTCGTCGGATCTTTTCCCAGCACGCCGTTACCGGCCTTGGGATGGGCATTGTCCGCCACGGGCACATTCTTGTTGTTGGGATCGTGCAGCGGCAGGTTAAGCGCCTTCGCGAGGTCGATCGCGAGGAAGCCCATCGGGAGGAAATCCTTTGGCGTGTCTTCGTAGGACATCTTGGCCGACGGACTGGTCTTGCTTTGCTTCGAAATCGTCGAGAAGCCATGATCGGAGGAAATGATGATATTGGTCGAGGCGGCGAGGCCGAGTTCGTCCAGTGCCTTGCGCAGTTGGGCGAGGTTGTTGTCGGCGTTCTTGATGCCGGCCATCGAGGTCGGTCCGTTGATGCCGGGCGTAATGGTGTTGAGGCTGTCGCCGGTGTTGTGCTGGCTGCCGTCCGGATCGCGCGACCAGAACACCAGCACGAACGGCTTGTTGCGCGCCTTGAACATCGGCAGCACGACCTTGGCCGCGACGTCGGCCATGTAGGCCTGCTGCGCGACGTTCGCCGTCGTGGTGCCCGGTGTCTTGGCGTCACCAGCCTTGCTGTTTTCCCCGCGCGGGGTCGTCACCAAGGGGAGGCCGGCCTTGGTCAGCGCAGCCTTCATTTCGTCGGACAGCGGCACGCCATTCTTGCCGCCGGTGGAATCGTCGATCACGATGCTATTCTTGCCGCCGTCGGTATGGTCGAAAAGATAGGTTGGGCCGAGCTTGCCGATCGCGGCAGTCGAGAAGCCTTGCGCGCGGGCCATCTTCAGAATGGTTTCTTCATTGAGATAGTCGCCGTTGAAATGCTCATCGATGTCGCCGAGCACGGCGTCGTTCTCGATGAAGGGCACGACGGTGCCGCCGGCCGGCGCGGACGGATAGCCGGTGTAGATCGTGTTACTGAACGTGCCGGTATCGCCGAGGTAATGGCCGCTGGCCATCGCCGAGCCGTTCGCCATGGTGAAGGTCGGGAACAGCGAATGCGAGTTCTTGAAATTGACGCCCTTGTCGCGCACCTCGGCCATCGCGGGCGCGGTCTGTGCCGTCACGATGCGTCCGCGCAAACCGTCCGGCACGAACAGGATCAGGTTGCGCGGCGTGGCATTTTGCGCCGACGCCGAGCCTGCGGCAAGCGCGATCAGGCCGACAGATAACAACAGGGTTTTGCGGCGCATCAGGTTTCTCCCCCACAGGCAGCAGTTCCGGCGATCCGCCGTCGCTCCCGTTTAGTTTCGCTCTGCGACAGGATTGTTACATTGTGCGGAACCGGCCTCAAGAGCGGCGCAGGGGGGATAAGCGGCCTGCGCCCGACAAAGGTTAGGGCCGATAGAGGAAACATCGGAGCCCGGCGCCGTTCTCCCTGCCAGGAGGCCAGCCATGAGCAAGTTCCAACAGAAAGCCGAAGCCCAGACCAAACAGATCATCGGCCAAATGCTCGGAGATGAGCTGCTGGTGGAGGAGGGCAAAGCGCAGCAGCGAGAAGCGACGGAGCCGGGAAGCGGTCACCATGACCACGACGGCCATGACCAGGGCATCGTTCGCGATGAGCGCGGACAGGAGCAGCCGCGGGACCGGAAGCGCGCCCAGCGGGTGAGCCGGGTGGACCGCGGCGGCGACCCGCCCGGAAAAAAGGAAAGGGGTTAGCCCACATCCAGGCCTGCTCCAGGAGGCGGATCCATAAGGAATTCCGAGAAACTCGGGTTGATATCTGCTTTGGTGCGCGGTCCGGAATGCTCTCAAGTCGATAGACCTTCGGGGCAGGGTCCGGAAGGTGCCAAACGGGACGGTCACTCGGAGGGCCGGCACGGCAGACGTAGCGCGGCCTGACAGCAAAGCGAGAACACAATGAAGAGCAAGCATATCGCCGCCGATGACGGGCGCAGGTTCACGTCATCATTCTTGACGCGGGCGAAGAGGCGTTTGCAGCACTCACCCGGTTTGCCAATGAAGCAGGGATTTCCGCAGCGTCGCTGACGGCGATCGGCGCCTTCGAGCGGGCAACCGTCGGCTGGTTCGACATCGCCTCGAAGAGCTACCGCAAGATCGAGGTCAACGAGCAATGCGAGGTTCTCAGTGCGATCGGAGACGTCGCGGTCGGCGATGACGGCAAGCCCCAGCCCTCATGTCCACATCGTGCTGGGGCTCGCCGACGGATCGACCCGCAGCGGCCACCTGCTGGCGGGCACGGTGATGCCTGCGCTCGAAGTGGTCTTGACCGAAGTCCCGGCAACGCTTCGACGAAAGAAGCGGGCGGACCTCGGGATTGCGTTGATCGATCTTCGATGACGCGCGACCAAAGTGTCGCGCGCCGCTTAGGAACCATTCCGTTCAATTCAATGTTGTCCGCCCGCCAACAATGGAGGACGACATGGCTGAGAAAGACCTCAACGAACTATTTCTCGATACGCTCAAAGACATCTACTACGCCGAAAAGCAGATACTGAAGGCATTGCCTAAAATGGCGAAGGCTGCGAATTCGGACAAGCTGCGGGCCGCATTCGAAAAGCACCATGACGAGACCGAGGGACAGGTCGAGCGCCTGGAACAGATATTCGAACTGCTCGGCAAGGCCGCGCGCGGCAAGAAGTGCGATGCCATCGAGGGCATTCTCGATGAAGGCAAGGAGATCATGGAAGAGTATGCCGATACGCCTGCGCTCGATGCCGGCCTGTTGGCCGCCGCTCAAGCGGTCGAGCATTACGAGATTTCGCGCTACGGTACCCTGAAAGCCTGGGCGGCCAAGCTCAATAATCCGCAAGCCGTGAAGCTGATCGACCAGACCTTGGCCGAAGAGAAAAAGACCGACGAAACCCTGACCAAGATCGCAGAAACCGCGGTCAACTACGAGGCCGCGGCGTAAGACCAAAAGTCGGCCGACGGCGCTGTGCCGAGCGCCGTCGGCCCTGCTTGCAGGGCAAGCCGCAAGCATCGACTATTCCCGGTGCAACAATCCGAAACCGGTCCACCGCCTGAGCAGCCGTTCGACGGCAGCGCCGATCGCGAGACCCGCGATCACATCGCTGGTCCAGTGCGCCAGGAGAACGATCCGGGTCAAGACCAGGCTCGCGCCGATCGACCAGGCCAGGTTGCGTTTCGCAGGTGGCAGGTCGCTAGCGGCCGAAGCCAGCGCGCCGACATGGATGGCATGGCCGGATGGAAAGGCGTCGAGAGGTTTTCCCGAAAACGGCACGCCGTGAAGGTGCCCGCGGATCATCAGACGGTCGGGGCGCTTCTGGTCGAAGATCGACTTCAACAGATGCGGCAGAAGCGTAACGATGACCGTCGTCAGCAGGATGTGGTTGCTGTCGGTGCGTGCCCGCGCGCCTCGATGCCTGCAGCAGAGCCACCAGCCTGCGGCGAGCGCGCAAATGACGTGCTCGTCGGCGCCCCAGGTCAGAACCTTGGCAATCTGTTCGACTGCCGGACTGGTGTGCTCCGAAATCCGCTCCGCGATTTCGATGTCGGCCTTGGTAGGCCGTATCCGAAACAGCGCCATCCTCCGTCCTTTAGCCGGATAAAAGAAGCCCCGCCAACCCCGTCCAAAGGATCTTCGTGGGATGTTCGGCGGGGCTCGAGTTCGACGTCGCGGGGGGAAGGAAACGCCGATACGGGAAAACCTGGACCGGGCCTGATCGTTCCTGTGGTTGCTTCCGCCCACCTGTTTCACGGGCCGCAACGAGGCCGACACTGCAAGGAAACGCCGCGGGAAAACGCCCGTCGAAGTAGTCGTTTTGCCTCGCCAGGGTAGTAGTTTTACGAGGTCAAACAAATATTTGCGCGGCCGACGGAACCGTAAGCAAACGTTTAGCCGCCACCCGTAAAATGCCGGCATCAACTTTTGCATTAACCGCTGGTTAGTCATGCGCCTTCTGCCGATGAAAGAGCCGGACAGGTCCTGGCGGTCGATCAAGGGCCAATGGAAGAAGGAAGCCGAAAGTGTCGGCGAGGACTTCTCGACCTTTTCGACGGGAATCTTCTCCGCCTATGACGCCCTGACCAAGGATGGCGACAGCCCCAACCTTTACTGCCTTTCCGATGGCGAGCGGGTTCATGCGGCCTGCCAGGTCAGCCGCCTGATGATGAGCAAGTTTCCGAACCCCATCCTGCGTGCGCGCTTCATTGTGGTGTCGCCGATTTACGAACTGGGGATCGCGAAGGCCGGGCAATATGCCCAGATGATGGTGGAGCTGTTCTCCGGCATCGTATGGCTGTCGAGGGATACGATGACCGCCAGCCACATCCGCTTCTTCCTGAAAAGCCCCGGCGATTCGCAGTTCTTCGCGCCGCTGCAGGCCGCGACCGAGCAGTCGCCGTTCTCGGAGTTCACGATCGGCGGGGCGCTGATCGAATGCAGCCTCAAGGAAGCTGAGCTGGCGGAAACCGCCTGATTCCGCCGCTGCCTTAACCCCGCGATAACTCATTTTGCTAACGCCCTTTTGGGTTGTGGTCCCTACAACAAGCGCCTGTGGGGGCAGCGGAAGTGCTGAATAATTCATCGCAAGAAATCATCGCGGAGAGCCAGCCGCTGTTTGATGGCGGCCTGCCGTGGCGGATCCGGCTGGGTGCCATCCAGTGGCTGATCCTGAGCGCGGCAGCGCTCGTGATCGCGATCATGCTCGGCACCGGCTATTTCGCCATGCAATACCGCGAGCGGGCGCTGGAAGTCGCCGAACGCGAACTCAACAACAGCGCGCTGCTGCTGTCGCGGCATTTCGACCAGCAACTGCTGGACCTCCAGCACGTCCAGGAAGACGTCGTGACCAGCATGCGGGCGGACGGCGTCCACACCGCCGACGATTTCGAAAGCAAGATGTCGACATTGAGCGCGCACGAGATGCTGCGCACGAAGCTCTCGGTGCTGCCGCATGTCGGCGCCCTGAACCTCTGGAGCGCCAAGGGCTGGCTGATCAATTCGTCCGAGATGTGGCCGGTGGCCGACAAGACCATCACCGACCGGCGCTACTTCCAGGAATTCATGTCGGACAAGCCGACGCCCGACGTGATCGTCGAGCCGGTCGTCAGCCGGGTGACCAAGGTCTGGACCACGATTTTTGCGCGGAAGATCACCGGCCGCCAGGGCGAGATCATCGGCATTGCCGTTCGCGGCGTCGAACCATCCCACTTCGAGGATTTCGTCGCCTCGCTGGCGCTGGACAGCGACACCGCAATTTCGATGATTCACCGCGACGGCACCGTCATCGCCCGCTATCCCAAGGACGACAAGCTGATCGGCCTCAACGTCGCCAATACGGACGCGTTTCAGCGCGCGCTGGCCGGGGACGGCAATATTTCAGGACGCTTCGTCAGCGCGAGATTGTCGGAAGACAAGGTCGGCGCGGTCAAGTCGCTGATGCATTTTCCGATCCTGATCGTCGCGACCACCAGGACCGAGACCGCATTGGCCGACTGGCGGGCGCAGACCAGGCTGCAATTCTTCGCAGCGGCGCTGGCGATCGTCGTCGTGATCGGCATGGTCTTCCTGATCGTGCGCCAGCTGCGCGGCCAGCATGCTGCAGCCCAGCGCAAGCTCTCGGAGAAGAGCCAGCATCTCGACACCGCCATCAACAACATGACGCAGGGCCTGCTGCTGTTCGATTCCACAGGCCGTCTCGTGATCTGCAACCGGCGATATATCGACATGTTCGGGCTCTCGACCGACGTGGTCAAACCCGGCTGTCATCTGCGCGACCTGATCCGGCATCGCCAGGAGCGCGGTTCTTTTGACGGCGACGTCGACGCCTATTGCGCCCGGTTTCTCGATCCAAACGGCAGCCTGGTTCAGGACACCGTGACCTCGACGCCGGACGGGCGCACGATCCGGCTGATCTTCCAGCGCTCGCCGGACGGCGGCTGGGCCACGACATTGGAGGACGTCACCGAAGGGCGGCGTGACCAGGCCAGGATCGAGCATCTCGCCCATTACGACGCGCTGACCAACCTGCCGAACCGTTCGCTGTTCCAGCGTCATGCGGAACGGCTGCTGCTGGAAACCGAGGGGCGCGAGTTCGCGATCCTCTATATCGACATCGACGAGTTCAAGCGCATCAACGACACGCTGGGACATCTGATTGGCGACGAGTTCCTGAAGGGCGTGGCGGAGCGGTTGCGTCAGTCGGTGGGACCTGAGGATTTCATCGCCCGCCTCGGCGGGGATGAGTTCGCCATCCTTCAGCACGGCATCGAGAGCGGCGAGGACGTTCACGCGCTGGTCGCACGGATCTATCAGGCACTGCGTACCCCGTTCGACTGCCACGGCCACCAGCTTGCCAGCGATGCCAGCATCGGCATCGCGATCGCCCCGCGCGACGGCTCGGACCTGTTCGATCTCCTGAAGAACGCCGATCTCGCCATGTATGCGGCGAAGGCGGCCGGCCGCAGAACCTATCGCTTCTTCGATCCCGCGATGGAACAGCAGGCCAATCATCGCCGCGAGCTGGAGGCGGATTTGCGCGCGGCGCTGGCGCAGGGCGCCTTCGAACTGCACTATCAGCCGCAGGTCGATCTGCGCAGCGATCGTGTTACCGGCTGCGAGGCGCTGCTGCGCTGGCGGCATCCGGTGCGCGGCATGGTCTCGCCGGCCGACTTCGTGCCGGTCGCCGAGGAAACCGGCCTGATCGAGGAGATCGGGCAGTGGGTGTTGCGCACGGCTTGCGCCGAAGCGGCGGCCTGGCCGGCCGATGTCCGCATCGCCGTCAACGTCTCGCCGATTCAATTCCGCTCGGAAACGCTGTCGCTGAAGGTCGCTTCTGTCCTCTCCGAGACCGGGCTTGACCCGCGCCGGCTGGAGCTCGAGATCACGGAAGCCGTCCTGATCGCGGACGACGACGCGGCGCTAGCGACGCTGAACCAGCTCCGCGCACTCGGGGTTCACATCGCGCTCGACGATTTCGGAACCGGCTATTCGTCGCTGCAATATCTGCAGCGCTTCCCGTTCGACAAGATCAAGATCGATCGCTCCTTCGTCAAGGAAGTGACGCGCAATTCCTCGTCGGCCTCGATCATCCGCGCGGTGGTGAGCATCGCCGCCGACCGCAACATGGTCACGACCGCGGAAGGCGTCGAGACCCTGCAGCAGCGCGAGACCGTGCAGAATCTCGGATGCACCCAGATGCAGGGCTTTCTGTTCAGCGCGGCGCGCCCGGCGCAGGAAATCCGCGCACTGCTGGCGTCGGGGGAGGCGAGCGTCGAGAACGCGGCGTGAGCGATGCCGATACCCTTCGGCGGTACATCGCGGGGCCCAGGTACAAAACTTCGAAAACAACCCCATGCAAAGTAGAACGGGCCACCGGCCGGAGGTATTCTGACACCGGCGTGCGGACTCGATTTGGTCGGCGTCGAGGCTACCTGATCTTATGCTGCTTTACCGGCGCGCTTCGGAAATCGCCTTCCTGAGACTGCGCGACAGTAATTCCACCGAATAGGGTTTCTGGATCAGCTCGAAGCCGCGGTGGGCATTCTCCGCCAGCACGTTGCTGTAGCCGCTGGTCAGCACCACGGGGAGGCCGGGATAGCGCTCGCGTACGATTGCAGCGAGCTCGACGCCGTTCATCCCGGGCATGATGACGTCTGAAAACACCAGATCGGCGGAAAACTCGTCCTCGGCCAGGATCGCGAGCGCGGCATCCGCGCTGGCGACGCGGCGGACGGTGTAGCCGAGATCTTCCAATAGCTCGGTGGAGAACTGTCCGACGTCATCATTGTCCTCGACCACGAGCACGCGGTAGCCGCGGCCGCGCGCGGCGGGTTCGCTGCCGGTCGCAGCCGCCTTGACGGCGTCGGCCGGCACCGCGGCCTGCGGCAGGTAGATCGTGAACGTTGCGCCCAGGCCGGGCTCGCTTGCGACCGCGATGTCGCCGTCGGACTGCTTGGCAAAGCCGAACGCCTGGCTGAGGCCGAGGCCGGTGCCCTTGCCGACCTCCTTGGTGGTGAAAAACGGCTCGAAGATCGTCTCGAGCAGGACCGGCGCGATGCCGGGGCCGGTGTCGGTCACCGTGATAGCGACGAAATCGCCGCTGCGGGCGGAATGCGCCCGGAGGGCAGGGATGCTGGCCACCTTGCGCACGCCGATGGTCAGCCGGCCTTCGCCTTCCATGGCGTCGCGGCTGTTGACGGCGAGGTTGATCAGCGCGGTTTCGAACTGCGCGATGTCGGCAATCGCAAAGCAATCATTGTCCGATATCTCGACGTCGATCCGGATGCGGGCGCCGACGAGGGGACGGACGAGCTGGGCGACGGCCTCGACCTGCATGCCGACATTGAACACCTGCGGCTTCAGCGGCTGCCTGCGGGCGAATGCCAGCAATTGTCCGGTCAGCTTGGAGGCGCGCTCCACGGTTTCGGAAATGGCGTCGATGTAGCGCCGGCGGCGTTCCTCCGGCAGTTCGCGGCGGCGCAGGAAGTCGGTCGCGGAGCGGATGATGGTCAAAAGATTGTTGAAGTCGTGCGCCACGCCGCCGGTCAATTGCCCGACCGCTTCCATCTTTTGCGACTGGCGCAGTGCTTCCTCGCTCTGGCGGCGCTCCGTGACATCGATGGCGTCCGGCACCGCGCCGACGATTGCGCCGTGCTGATCGCGCAACGGACGCATCGTGAAGTCGAAATAGCGCTCGCCGCCCGGCAGGCGCAGCAGCATCTCGGTCTGGACTTCTTCGCCCTGCATCACCGCATGGAAGGCTTCGCGGACGGTGTCGCCCGCGCCTTCGGTGCGGGAAAACCACGGCGTGTCCCAGAACGGTTTACCCAGCACCGTGCTGGCCTCGGTACGGATTCCAGCCAGCGCCGTCTTGTTCGCAAACAGCAGGTCGCCGTGCAGGTTGAGCAGGCCCTGATACTGGTGGCTGGTCTCCAGGATCGCGCGCATCTGGGCCTCGTTGGATTCCAGCTGCGCGGTTCGCTCCGTGATCCGCAATTCCAGGATTTCGTTCAACTGCCGCAGATCCTGCTCGGCCTGCTTGGCGGCGGTGATATCGTGGGCGACGCCGATGAAGCCGATATGCTTGCCGGTCGGGTCCCAGCGCGGCTGGGACTCGGAGCGCAGCCAGCGGTATTCGCCCGAAGCGTTGCGGTAGCGCGCTTCCAGCACGAACGGCTTGAGCGAGGCCTCGCCGGCGATCGATTCCTGCACGACCCGCTGCTGGTCGTCCGGGTGAAGTCGCTTGCGCCAATCGAACGCGATGGCTTCCTCGAACGGCAGTCCGAGAAAGTCGACATAGGCCTGGTTGGCAAAGGAGCGCGTGCGGTCGAGCTTGGTGACCCACATCGGCACGGGTGCGCTGTTTGCGATGAGGCGGAAGCGCTCCTCGCTTTCGCGCAGCTTCTCCTGGGCCAGCATCCTGTCGGTGGCGTCGATATGGGCGCCGACCAGCCGCAGCGCGCGTCCCTCGCTGTCGCGTTCGAACTTGGCGACGACGTCTATCCAGCGCGTCTGGCCATCGTTCGGGCGCACGATGCGATAGGTAGCGGTGTAGTCCTCGTCACGGCCGGCAAGGGCGTCGAGAAACTGTTTGACCGTGCGTTCGCGGTCGTCGGGATGGATGCGCTCGACCCAGTCTTCGTGGGTTTCGTTGGCCGCATCCGGCGGCAGGCCGTGGATGATGAGATATTCCGGCGAGCGGCGATTCTTGAAGCCTTCGCGGAAGTCGACTTCGACGCCGCCGACGCGTCCGATCCGCTGGATCCGCGCCAGTTCCGCCTCGCGTTCCTGCAGGGCGCGATGAGCCCTGTCGCGCTCGTTCGGCGATTTCCTGCAGATGTTGCCGCAAGCGTTCTGCGGCGGCAATTTCAGGCAAGACGTTCGAAGTGTCCGAGGGAGTCATGCTCCCCGGCAACCTTTGCCGGTACTTTCACACGGGACGCGGCGGCGTTTGCCAGCTTCATTTGCTCTTCGTGGCTGGCCGGCAGTTATAGGCCCTGCGGAACCCGGCGGCCTGCGCGTCTTCCTCGGAGCAGAACCAGCGATCCGGCTTGGTCAGGCCCGGATAGGAGCGGCACGCCTGCAGATGATAGATGCCGAGGTTCCCGGTGACGCGCGCGCGGACGGCATATTTGCCCTTGATGTTGCAGCTCGCCGGCATCGCGTGATCCTCGGGGAACAACGTCTCGCGGATTTCGCGGTCGCGATCGGTGCGGCACGCGGCGCCGAGCAGGGCGCCGTCCTTCTTGCCGGCGCGGAACTCGCGCGGCGAGACGAAGCAGCCTTTCCATAATCCCTGGCGGTCGTCTTTGGCGCGGGCTTCGTCGACCTGGAAGCGACCGCTGGCGGAGGCTTCGACATTCAAGGCAAAGCCGTTGCGGACCAGCAACTGGCTGAGACTGGTGGTGTCGCCCTCGATCCTGCAGACGCCGATATGCCGTTTCTTGTAGGCGGGATCGGGGCCGAGGTCGTCGCAGCGGACCTGCTTGCCGTTGATCAGTTTGGTCAGTTGATCGCGCGCCTCGATACCGCAGGTCCAGCTATCGGCGTGCTCGTCGATGCAGAGTTGATCGACGGTCGGGACATCGATGCCGTCGAGCCGGTAGGTGACATTGCCAAGCTGAAGCGTGCCACCATCCCGGACGATGGCGGTGGCGGCCGAACTCTGGCTGGCCGGAAGTACGATCGATAGCAACGCCACAACCAGAAAAATTCGTGACCGCATCTGTTTCATTTCAAATCAATTCCACGCCTGCGAGCGCCTTCTAGCATAAGGTGAGGTGATTGAACCAACGCGCTCACGGTAATCGCACATGGAAGCAGGTTGGGGAAAACCGCCAGGGCCGCTGCGCCCACGTACCGAACCGCCCATTGACTTCATGAGAACAAAAGAGGAACATAGGCGACATCGCCCAGCACGGAATATTTGCCATGTCGTCCTCTTCACAGCCGAAATTTGAAGAGAACGACGAGCTGGAAGCCGCGGTGGATCAAGCGATTTCAGCTTGCGGCGGCGACATGAGGGCGACGGTCCGCGCGCTGATTGTCGCCAATGAATATCTGGAATCCGAGGCTGCCGAGCTGATGAAGGCGGTATCCCGCGCCTATGCGCGGGGCCGGTTCGGCTCCTATTCGGGGTGAACTGCCGCCGGTCGGCGCCAATCAGCCGATACGAGACCGTTGCCTCCATCGATTTTTGCTGTACGACGGGTTTGTTACCCGCGTCCCCGCATGTCATATGGCGGGTGAGGATCCCGCCCAAAGCTCAAGCAAGAAAAACATGTTCAAGAGAATTCTGATCGCAAATCGCGGCGAGATCGCCTGCCGGGTCATCAAGACTGCGCGCCGGATGGGGATCGAGACGGTAGCCGTATATTCCGAGGCCGACCGCGATGCGCTCCATGTCGAAATGGCCGATGACGCCGTGCTGATCGGCCCGCCGGCAGCGAGCGAGAGTTATCTGCTGATCGACAAGATCGTCGATGCCTGCCGCAAGACCGGCGCAGAGGCCGTACATCCCGGCTATGGCTTCCTGTCCGAGCGCGAGGCGTTTCCGCGCGCGCTTGCCAAGGCGGGCATCGTCTTCATCGGCCCCAATCCGGGCGCGATCGCCGCGATGGGCGACAAGATCGAATCCAAGAAGGCCGCCGCAAAAGCAAAAGTCTCGACGGTGCCGGGACACCTCGGCGTCATCGAGGACGAAAAGCACGCGGTGAAAATCGCCGACGAGATCGGCTACCCCGTGATGATCAAGGCCTCCGCCGGCGGCGGCGGCAAGGGCATGCGGATCGCGCATTCCAAGGCCGAGGTGGCCGAGGGTTTCAATCTCGCCAAGGCCGAGGCGAAATCCTCGTTCGGTGACGATCGGGTGTTCATCGAGAAATTCATCGTCGATCCCCGCCACATCGAAATCCAGGTGTTGGGGGACAAGCATGGCAACGTGATCTATCTCGGCGAGCGCGAATGTTCGATCCAGCGCCGCAACCAGAAGGTCATCGAGGAGGCGCCGTCGCCGCTGCTCGACGAGACCACCCGCCGCAGGATGGGCGAGCAGGCGGTGTCGCTGGCGAAAGCCGTGAACTACGATTCCGCCGGCACGGTCGAATTCGTCGCCGGCCAGGACAAGAGCTTCTACTTCCTGGAGATGAACACCCGCCTGCAGGTCGAGCATCCCGTCACCGAACTCGATCACCGGCATCGACCTCGTCGAGCAGATGATCCGGGTCGCCGCCGGCGAGAAGCTTTCGATCGCGCAAAAGGACGTCACGCTGACCGGCTGGGCGGTGGAGTCCCGCGTCTATGCCGAGGACCCGTTCCGCAATTTCCTGCCCTCCATCGGCCGGCTGGTGAAATACCGTCCGCCCGCTGGAAGCGAGCCATGACGGCATCACCATCCGCAACGATACCGGCGTGCAGGAAGGCGGCGAAATCTCGATCCACTACGATCCGATGATCGCAAAACTCGTCACGCATGCGCCGTCGCGGGCGGCGGCGATCGAGGCGCAATCCACCGCGCTGGACGCGTTTTACGTCGACGGTATCAGGCACAACATTCCGTTCCTGTCGGCGCTGATGAATCATCCCCGCTGGCGCGAGGGCAAGCTTTCCACCGGCTTCATCGCCGAAGAATTTCCGAAGGGCTTTTCCGCCCGGCCGCCGGAAGGCGAGGTCGCGCGGCGGCTGGCGGCCGTGGGAGCGGCGATCGATCATGTGCTCGGCGAGCGCAAGCGGCAGATCTCCGGCCAGTTGACCGGGCGGCTGGTGCAGCGCGAGCGCCGTCGCGCGGTGTGGCTCGACCGCGACGAAATCGGGCTCGACGTGGCGCGCGAGGCCGACGGCATCGCGGTGCGCTTCATCGGCGCCGATGGCTTGCCCGGCAATCCGCACAATCTGGTCTCGACCTGGACACCGGGCGAGCCGGTCTGGCAGGGCACCATCGACGGCCATTTCGTGGCGATGCAGGTGCGCGCGATCCCGAACGGCATCCGCCTGGCGCATCAGGGCTTTGATGTCGCGGTCAACGTCTTCACCGAAAGCGAGGCCGCCGCCGCCCGGCTGATGCCGGTGACGTCGGCCGCCGATACCGGCAAGAAGCTGCTGTGTCCGATGCCCGGGCTCGTGGTGTCGATTGCCGTGAGCGAAGGGCAGGAGGTCAAGTCCGGCGAGACGCTTGCGGTGGTCGAGGCGATGAAGATGCAGAACGTGCTGCGCGCCGAGCGCGATGGCACGGTGAAGAAGATTCATGCGGCGGCCGGCGCCACGCTGGCGGTGGATGCGCTGATATTGGAGTTTGCGTAGACGCAACCCGTCATTGCCTGCGACAAACGCGAAGCGTTTGCGCAAGGGAGCGTCAGCGACGAAGCGATCCACACTTCCTTCGCTGCACAATGGATTGCTTCCGCCTTCGCTCTTCGAGCTACGGCGGACAAGTCGCTTCGCTCGCAATGACGGCGGATAGAACTGAGGGCACCATGGCTTTTCGTCAGCGCCGAGAAAAACTGCGTTCCATTCTCAACGGCTCCACCTGCATCCGGCCGGGATCGGTCTATGATGCGACCTCGATCCGCATTGCCGAAGACCTCGGTTTCGAGCTCGGCATGTTCGGCGGCTCGGTGGCCTCGCTGGTCGTGCTCGGCGATCCCGACATTGCGCTGATCACGTTGACGGAGCTGGCCGAACAGATGCGCCGGATGTCGCGCGCCTCGACCTTGCCGGTGCTGGTCGATGCCGACCACGGCTATGGCAACGCGCTCAACGTCCGGCGCACCGTGCAGGAGCTGGAGACGGCCGGCGCTGCCGGCCTGACCATCGAGGATACGCTGCTGCCGCCGGCGTTCGGGCAGGCCGGGACGCAACTGATCCCGCTGGAGGAGGGCGTCGGCAAGATGAAGGCCGCGCTCGACGGGCGCAGCGATCCCTCGCTGGTCGTCATGGGCCGCACCGGCGCCGTATCCGTCACCGGTCTTGATGACGCCATTGCGCGCGCGAGGGCGTATGAAGCCACCGGCGTCGATGCGCTGTTCTTCACCGGCATCAAGAACCGCGGGGAACTGGAAGCCATTTCCGCCGCGACGAGCCTGCCGATCGTGCTCGGCGGCGCGCCCGAGGAGATGACCGCGCTCGACTATCTCGCCGGTCAGCGCGTGCGGATCGCGCTGCAGGGCCACGCGCCGTTCGCCGCCGCCACCCAGGCCGTCTATGAAACGCTGAAGGCCTTGCGTGAGGGAGGCTCGCCGAAGAACCTGAAAGGGCTGGCGTCGTCCGAATTGACCGGCAGGGCGATGCGCGAGGCGGACGTGAAGGCGCGCAGTGGCGCATTCCTCGGATTGAAGAAGCCGTGAGCGACGCCATCCGCCATGTCACGATCAGGGGGCGGGTGCAGGGCGTCGGCTATCGCTATTTTGTCGAACACGAGGCGCGGTCGCGCGATCTCGAAGGCTGGGTGCGCAATCGCCGGGACGGCAGCGTCGAGGCGGTTTTCTCAGGCCCGGCGGCAGCCGTTACGGCCATGATCGCTGCATGCCGGCGCGGCCCGTCATCGGCACGGGTGGAGGCGGTCCGGGACGAAGCCGGCAATTCCGACCTGCTGAACCTGCGGGAGGCAGGGGAGCGGTTCTCGGTGCTGCCGACGATTTGACCCGGAGGCGTTAGAAGAAACCGGGGCTCAGATCGACGCCGTATGTCAGCATCAGCAGGGAAACGAACAGGCCGGCCGCGCAGAAAAGCACGAGCTGCTTGAGAATCTCGCTGTCGTTGACGGTGATAATGACGCGCGAAAACGCCCGTTCGATAGCAGTCATCTGTGACCTCCATGCGTCGGCGCCCGTGCGATTGATAGCGCGGAAGGCTTTGCATGAATGTGAGATGGCTCACCTGTCAGCCGAATGATCAACAGAAGAATCCGTCGGTGCTTCCGGGAACCGCGAACGCGTGGCTCGAACGCAAGCCGGCCGTGCTGGTGAGCGGTTCGGCGATCGGCTGGTATGGGCTCTGGCAGGACCAGGTGCTGACGGAGTTGGCAAAATCACATGCCTGCTTCAGCCACGAACTCTGCGACGCCTGGGAGAACGCGCCGCGTCCGGCGAAGAACATGGCGTGCGCGTGGTCTGTGTGCGGATCGGCCTCGTGATCGGCACCGACAGCGGCTTCATCACGCGGATGCTGAAGCCGTTCGAATTCGGTCTTGGCGGACCGCTGGGCTCGGGCCGGCAGTGGATGTCGTGGATCGAGCGCGACGACCTGATCCGCCTGATCTCGCATGTGATCGCAAAGCCTGAACTGGCAGGGCCGATCAACGCCACCGCGCCGATTCCGGTCACCAATCTGAAATTCACCGAAGAGCTCGGCCGCCGCCTGCACCGGCCAGCGGTGTTCCGCGTTCCCGGCGCGCTGCTACGCCGCGTCGGCGGCGATTTTGCCAATGAGCTTCTGCTGGGTGGACAGCGCGTGTTGCCGAACAAGGCGCTCAGCAACGGCTTCGTGTTTCGGCATGAAACGCTGCGCAGTCCGTTCGAGGCGATTTTGTGAGAAGGGTAAGCACGCGGTCGCGAGAGCCGGCGTGGCGGGGTCACAGCGACAGTTTCGCAATCGCCTGGCTGAGTTCGTGGATTTCGTAGGGCTTGCGCAGAATGGGAAAATCGCCGCGCGCGCTCAGCGCGGCATCGCTATAGCCGCTGGCCAAGAGGATCGGCAGTCCGGGCCTGACCGCCTTCAGGTGGCGCGCCAGACCGAGGCCGTCCATTTTGCCGGGCATCACGATGTCGGAGAAGACGAGGTCTACACCGTCGAGCTCGATTTCGCGCAAGGCCGCCTCGGCATCCGCCACCCTGCGGACGGTGTAGCCGAGCTGTTCGAGCAGGCTGGCGCTGACGGATGCGACCTCAGGATTGTCCTCGACCAGCAGCACGGTGCCGCTGCCCCCGATCTCCAGCGCATTGGCGGCCTCGGCTGCGGGTGCGGTTTCCTTTCGCGGCAGCAGGATCGTGATCCTGGTGCCCTTGCCGAGTTCGCTCGCCACCTTGACCGTTCCGCCGGCCTGATGCGCGAAGCCATGAACCTGCGACAACCCCAAACCGGTGCCCTTGCCGATCGGCTTGGTGGTGAAGAAGGGATCGAAGATCTTGCCGAGGATATCGGGCGCGATGCCGATGCCGGTGTCCTCAACCGAAATCGCGACATGTCCGCCGGCGCCAGCCTCGCCGCCGGGCGCAACGTTGTGCGCCGATATCGTGATGACGCCGCCGGCCATGGCGTCGCGCGCGTTGACGACGAGATTCACCAGCGCCGTTTCAAACTCGGTGACGTCGACCATGACCGGCCAGACAGGGTCGACATTGAACTGCAGCGTCACCGCGCTGCCGACGCCGGTGTCGAGCACTTCGCGCAGCGCATCAATGCGTTCAGCGATATCGACCGCTTGCGGATTGACGCTCTGCCGCCGTGCGAATGTCAGCAACTGGCTGGTGAGGGAGGCGCCGCGTTTGGTCGCCCCCTCGATCGCCGATATCGCCCGCTGGTACTTGGGGTCGTTGCCGGCCGCTTTCTTCAGCGTGTGAAGACTGCCGCTGATGATCATCAGGAGATTGTTGAAATCGTGCGCCACGCCGCCGGTCAACTGGCCGAGGGCGTCGAGCTTGCGCGATTCCGCGAGCTGCGCATGCATCTGCTCGAGCTTGAGCTGGGCTTCGCGGCGTTCGGTGATGTCCCGGGTGATCTTGGCGAAGCCGACAAGCTGGCCGTCCTCGTGGATGGGATCGATGATGACGCTGGCCCAGAAGAAGGTGCCATCCTTGCGGACGCGCCAGCCTTCCTCCTCGTAGCGGCCCTGTTCCCGGGCAATGCGCAAGGCGCGGAGCGGCTTGCCGTTGGCGCGGTCGCCTTCGGTATAGAAGCGGGAGAAATGCTGCCCAATGATTTCGTCGGCCGAATAGCCCTTGATCCGATGGCCGCCGCTGTTCCAGCTCGTTACCACGCCGGCGGGGTCCAGCATGTAGAGCGCGTAGTCAGCGACACCTTCAACCAGAAGTCGGAAATTACGTTCGGATTCGAATAGATCCCTTTGCGGTTGCTGGTCTTTCTTGAACATCCGACTGCCCGTTTAAGTGGCGCAAACGCGCAAGGCGCCAACTGGTTCCCTAAAAAATCGGCTTTTTAACGAAATGGTCCATTACGCCAGCGAAACGGTCAGCTACGCCGAGGCAACCACGCTCCTGAACGTCGCCGCCAGCGACCGCAATGCCATGAGCTTGGCGGGGTCGCTGACCTTGGAGTGCAGCATCACTTTCGAGGAAGAAAGCCGCGGCAGCCCTTCGATCGGCCCGATGTCGACCAGGCCCGGCGGTGCGATCCGCCGCGCCAGCGGCGCGACCGCAAGGCCGGCCAAGGCGGCTGCGACCACCGCGGTCACGCCGCCGCCGACAAAACTCTCGCTCCAGGCGATGCCGGCCTTGTCGAGGGCGCGGATGGCGAGTGCGCGCACGCCGCAGGGCGGCGCCAGCGTGGCCAGCGGCAGCGTCTCGCCGCGGCGCCAGGCCAGGCGCTTGGCGGCGAACCAGCCGAAGGCGTCTTCCGTCAGTTTTTCGCCGCCGCGGCGGCTGCCTTCCTGCCGCACCACCACGGCATCGAGTTCGCCGGCATCGTAGGCATCCAGCATCGCGCGCGAAAAGCCGATCGTCACGGAAAGCGCCAGTTGCGACGACACCGCGTGCAGCCGTTCGAGCAGCGGCACCAGTTCCGGCCCCGCGGCGTGATCGGAGATTCCGAGCGACAATTGCTGGCGCGCGGGCGTCTCGCCCGACAGCGCGCAGTCATGCGCCTCGATCAACGTTCGGGCGTGGGGCAGGAACGCCGCGCCGGCGGCGGTCAGCGCGACTGCCCGCGGCGAGCGCTCGACCAGCCGCTTGCCGACCACGCTCTCCAGCCGCTGCAGCTTCATGCTGACGGACGCCTGCGTGGTGCCGAGCGCCTCGGCGGCGCGGGTAAAACTCTGCAGTTCGGCGACCAGCAGGAATGCCTGCACCGTGTCGATATCCAGTGTGCTCATGCCATCATCAATATTTGTTATCACTGTTATGAACAGAGATAAGATACCAAAATGGTAGCTGCAGGTCTAGGTAGGGGGAGCGCGATGCCAGCGCGCCCCAACGAAGGAGAACGACCATGCCGCTCATATCAGTCACCTATTCCAGCGTCCGCAAGGCGCCGTCGCTGAAGGCCGAAATTGCCTCCGCCGTCAGCGATCTCACCGCGCGAATCCTGCGCAAGGATCCCAAGGTCACCGCCATCATCGTGAAATCGGTCGATGCCGCCGACTGGTTCGCCGGCGGAAAGTCGCTCGCCGAACAGAGCCTCGCCAGCTTCTGGCTCGACGTTCACGTCAGCGAGGGCACCAACACCAAGGACGAGAAGGCGGCCTATCTCGCCGCGCTGTTCCAGCGCATGGGCGAACTGCTCGGGCCGCTGCATGAGGAGAGCTACGCCCATGTCGACGAGGTCAAGGGCGATGCCTACGGCTTCGGCGGTCTCACCCAGGAGCGCCGCTACATCGCCGGCCAACTCGAGGTCGCGCCGCGGAAGGTGGCGGCGTGACGATGGCCTGGTTTGCGGGCGGCGCTTGCGGCGCGCCCGCCTTCGCGCGGTTCTGTCATTTCACTCGATCAGGACACCCAGCACGGCCGCCGTCGCGGCGACAGCCGAGAGCGCAATCACGGTTGCGCGCCAAAGCAGTTGTTGCCGTGCCGCGCGCCGATCCTGGAATGCCAGCCAGTCCCGGACAAAGCCGGCGGGAATGTCCATCACGACGCTGCGCCGGTTGGGGTGCCGCGCTTCGTGATCCGCGAACATGGCCCGTACGTTCACCACGCCCAGACGGTCGAGTTCGCAATTCCATTGCAGGGCGTTCGCGTTGTTGGTCCACCGATTCTCGAAGGGAAGCCGATGCGATTTCATCGTGACCTCCTGTGCCGAATCCGCCTGCCTCGGGATATGTGGCCCTTGCTTGTACCAAGCGGAAGATCGACCTGCACCGCCCGGATTGCAAAATGGCTACACCGTGGCTTCCGGCAGGCGCGCGCGCGTCGCCCCGAACACATCTTCAAATGCCCGCCGAAGCGCGACGTCGACATCTTCCATCGTCACGGGCAGGCCGAGGTCAACCAGCGAGGTGACGCCGTAACGCGGATCGGCGACGCCGCAGGGCACGATCGCGGAAAAATGCGACAGATCCGGCTCGACATTGATGGCGACGCCATGGAACGACACCCAGCGCCGCAGGCGCACGCCGATCGCCGCGATCTTGTCCTCGTAGCCCGCGCCCTTGTCCGGCCGCCTGACCCAGACGCCGACGCGATCCTCGCGGCGTTCGCCGCGCACGTTGAAGGCGTCGAGCGTGCGGATGATCCATTCTTCAAGGGCCGCCACATAGGCCCGCACATCGGGCCGGCGGCGCTTGAGGTCGAGCATCACATAGGCCACCCGCTGCCCCGGGCCGTGATAGGTGAGCTGCCCGCCGCGGCCGGTGGTGAATAGCGGAAAACGGGGGTCGAGCAGGTCGCCTTCCTTGCCGCTGGTGCCCGAGGTGTAGAGCGGGGGATGCTCCAGCAGCCAGACCAGTTCGGCGGCCTTCCGGTCGGCGATATCGGCCGCGCGTGATTCCATCGCGGCCACGGCCTCGGGATAGGGGACGGGAGTAGCCGAAATCCGCCATTCGACCTCGCCGCCGCCCTGGACTGGCGCGAACGTTGTCAAATCAAGGCCTTGGCGGTCATTAACCATTGGCTAACCATAACGTGGTCAGGTGGAACCAGATCAATTTAGTCCCCCGTTTGGCGGTTCATAAGTGGCGACCCTCGATAAAGTCAGCGTCGATCTCATGGTGGTGCTCGGCACCACGACCATGCCCATCCACCAGGTGATGCGGCTTTCCCGCGGCGCCATCATCGAACTGGACGCCACCGAGGCGGACGAGGTCAAGATCCTCGCCAACAACCTCCCGGTGGCTTCCGGCGTGGTGCTGGTCGATCGCAACCGTATCGCGGTCGAAGTCAAGCAAATGCTGCCGAAATCGCCTGACGTCAGATAGTTATTCGTAATTATTCAGTCGCAAAACTGCCTTGTCCCCCCATCCCTGATTTGTTACATCGGCGCCGTTGATCCGGCGGACGCTAGTCCTTCCAGCCGGTATCCCAAGCGCTCGTGGCGGAATTGGTAGACGCGCTGCCTTGAGGTGGCAGTGAGTAAAATCGTGGGGGTTCGAGTCCCTCCGAGCGCACCACGGGCATAAGTCATTGATGCGAAAATTCATTCGCGAAGACTTATTCCCACATTGTTACCCACAGCGAACCGTCGCTAACGACAATATCATCGCATGGAGCGGTCGGCGGCTGCAGTTGCCGGAAAGCCGGCTGAGACCGCACTTCGTCAAGGCCTTGGTGCGGGTGCACGCCTATGCCGATGGCACCGTGAGCGTGTTCCTTGGCCCGCATCGACTGGCGAGGTTTGCCGAAGGCGACAGATCACGAGCTACAAAAGTACGACATCTTCACCCGCTACGGCAGTCTCCATCTGAAAAAATAAGCTTTGTTCTTGTCGGGTTTTTGGCTCGCTGGCCCGCACTTTTTTCACGGCGTGCGGACCTCCCCGAAGGACAAGTCCGTCACGGCTTGGCCTGGCTCGATCGAGGCGAGAGCGGGACTCGAAAGATCCTCAATCGCGGGAGCTCGGGAAAGCTGTCCGCCGCGCTGGCAGAGACGAGACCTACGACCGCAGCCGGAACTTCCTTGCTGACCAGCCGATTGATCGCGGTGGTTTGACCTTTGCTCAGTTGGACTTCGAGCGCGCCCGCCGCCGCCATCGCGATCCTGACGCGGCTGATCGACTGCTCGGAATATCTATCGTCGATCGCGATTGTCTTGCCGGCGAGGTCGGAGACCGACTTCACGTCGGGACTCGCCACGAGGACGGCCACGAGCGCGTCCAGCGACGCATCCAATGTCGGGACCGACATGCGTTCCGCAACCGCGGAGGCCGCCGCCACTTGTTCCTGTGGCGTTCGGGCCTCCGCAACGTCGGTCGTTGAATGCCGATCGGTGGCGCTTGCGCGGGTCGCTTCGGAAGCGCGAGCAGCTTCGGAAGCAGCGCCATCGCCCGTCGTCTGCTGGTTCGCTTGCGGCGAAGGAACCGGTATGGGAATGGCAGCTGCGGCCTTCGCCGCGACCTTGATCGGCCTGGGTGTTCGACGGACGGCATGGTCCGCGTGAGATCGGCGCGGGCTGTCGCCGCGCCAGGCGACGGTGGTCACTGGCTTTGCTGTGACAAAATCGCCGTCATGGGATTCAGGTTCGATCGGCACCTGAACCGCGGTCAGGCAGGCGAACGGGTTCAGGCCAACGCATGATGGCTGTGTTGGCTGTTGGCTACTGCAACCGACCAGGGCCGTAGCCAGCGCGCAAATAAGAAGCGTCCTCAATCGGTCCTCCTGAAGAGGTTGAGTGCCGCCCGCAATTCTTGCGGCTTGAAGGATGTTGCGCTGGGTCGTTAATCAATGATGCAAAACTGTTAAACGCACCTTAACCGTAGGCCGCGCGCGGCCTGATGTGCCGGTGTGGTTAATGCTTGGTCTGTGCAGCTTCGCGTGAATAGAAGCGCGCCAGACATCATCCCACTACTTGTATTCACATTGCTGCCTTCTGGCCGCTTCCTTCGAACTCAGGATCGCCACGAATTGGTCGCCATGTTCACGCGCTGGGGGTTGTTCATTGAGTGAGGGAGAATGGCCGATGGCCACTATCGAACGACTGCACCGCACCGCGCCGCTGGATTTAGCCAAGCTTGAAGAAGACGTCGTAGGGAGTCTTCCCGCGAGCAGGGCGGCACCATCGGGGCCGATGCCGGACTACGTCGAGCATGAAGAGGGCGTCACTCGCGTCGGCGCGCTTACCGCCGAGGCCGTAGTACGCGACTATGAGGCTGCTGCCCAGGAAATCGAAGCCATGGGAGCGGAACTGATCAGCGCGGCGAAGAAATGCGAGGCGATGACCGCCGAAGTGCACAATGCCATTGCCTTCATGCGCGATACCGCGGCCTCGTATCGAGAGGAAGCCAAGAAGATCTTCAAGCGCATCGAAGAATGCGCGATCTTTACCGAGCACGTTCGCAAGACCTGCGAGACCGTCAAACTCAAGATGATCGAGGGCAAGATATAGCCGCAGTGGGATATCCGAAACATCGATCAGTTCTGTTTTTCGAATAGCGTGTGTGAATTGCGGTACAGGCTGGCGCCGCGAATCAGCTTAGTTTGTAGTCTCCTCCCTAAACTCGCACCCGCCGCAAATGGCGGGTCCTTTTTCGGTATCCGACAGTCAGAATAGCCTTATGGCGACGCTGTGGTGGCCGCAGCGAATGATCAGGCAGGTCCGCAGCCGTCGGTTGCAGCTTGGTATATTCGGGTGATCCGATACCCTCGGGGCGCACCCCAACGTTGCGGTTTGGCGTGGTGCAATCGGCTCCGCGAGCTGTTTGCGTGTCCGCAATGCCACGGCGGCGGAATCCTTTGCGGAGGGCGGCGGGTTGCTGCCCCTGCAGTCGCACCGTTCGCGTAAACTGAACGGGCCCGCCGCGGTTCGGCGCTTCCAGGAAGTTCGACACCTACCAAGACCACCGGAGCACCTTCATGCTGTTTCTGAGCTACGCCTATCGATTCCTCTCCAACTTCGTGTTCCTGGCGCTAATCTATTTCGCTCTGAATTTCCTCGAAAAGTACCAGCATCGCGTGGTCGTCGCGATTCTCGTGCTGGTCTATGCCGGGATGCATGCAGCCTCCGCGCTGCGGTCGTTTCATTTCTTCCAGCGCATCGAGCGGCTGGAGCTGGAAGCGCGCCGCCTGGTGGCGGCGCTGGGCGAGGGGCCGAATTCGACGTCGACGCGCAAGCAGGTGATCACTGACGTCGTGGCACTGCGCCACGCCGGCGAGATCAAGGCCTATATCGACCTGCTGTTCCTCGCCATCGTCATCCTGCTCTGCATCGCCAAGATCGTGACGAATTGAGCCTTTGTCCCGATGGTGGGCTCACGAAAACGCATCAAAGCAGATGGCGACGGTCCCGCACCGGCCGATCAGCGCTTCTTCAAACCGGCGACCCGAACCGATCGCCCGTTCCGTTTGGCTTGCGCCGCCGGCTTGGGGCCGGTTGGGCCAGCGTTTAGCGCCGCCTGTCCGGCAGTCGCCGGCGGCTCGGCCGCGCGGCCTTGGCGGCGAGATTTGTCGGCGAGCCTTGCGGAGGAGACTTCCGTTGAACGGGCCTGCGCAGGCACCGTCCGGCGCGCCGACGAGGCCAGCAGGGTCATGCGTGCCGATTCCGGGATTTTGAAGAGGCTCCTCGCCGGAACCGGCAGCGCAGCCAGCATGCCGGCCGGCGGCAGCGTCGTTTGCCGCGGCCACAGGGCTGCGGGAGGCAAGGGGAAGCCGCGTCTGCGCCGCGCTGTGCGTACGCCAAGACCGGTCGTGTGCCAATCGAGATCGGACAACGCCGGGACGGGGAGCGCTGCCGGGCCGGCAAGCGCGAACTTCGGAACCTTCGGCCAGCGCGAGACCGCCACCATCTCCGAGGCCGGATGCAACAGCCATTGCTGTGGCTCGGTCGGCGTCGCCGGCCGATCAGGCGTCGCCGGCACCACATGGACGATGCGGTAGCCGCGCACTTTTAGTTCGTGCAAAATCCTCGGCAGCGCGGCGACCGTGCGCGGCTGAATGTCGTGCAGCAGCAGGATGCCTTTTCCCTTGGCCTCCAGCCGCTGGATCGCGAGCTCATAGACGCGATTGGCGGAGACGTGGCGCCAGTCGTCGGCGGGAAAATCGGCGCTCCAGATCTGCAGTCCTTTGGAGGCAGCAAATTGCTCGATGCCGTCGTTGGTGCGCAGGCCGGGAATGCGCAGGAACGGTGCGGGCGCGGTGCCGTCGGCCAGCGCCGCGGTCACCGATGCTATGCCCTGTTCGATCTCCTGCCTCGATCGGTCGAGCGGCAGGCGATCCATGCCGGTCGGATGGTTCTGGGTGTGGGTCGCCACCGTGTGGCCGGCGTCGCGCACCTTGCGCACGCCTTCGGGATTGTCGTGGGCCTGACGTCCGACCAGGAAGAAGGTCGCCTTGGCGCATTGGGTGGCGAGAATGTCGAGGATCTGGTTGGAGTATTTCGGCAGCGGTCCGTCGTCGAAGGTCAGCACCACCTCATGATCTTCGAGCGGCAGCGTCTTGCCATATTGCATGGTGCCGATGAGGGGATGGGCGCGCGGATCGACCACGATGGTGCGTGACGTACCGATGGCGTCGGGATGGCCCGGGCAATCGGCGGCCGACGCAGTCTGCGCGGCGAGGGAGATCAGCAGTCCCACGCACGAGGCGGTCCAGGACCGCCGCCGAAGACCTCCAAATACGCTAGCGATCATAGAACCCCGGCTTCATCCAAGAGCACGCAACGGCTTACATATGGCGACATGAATGCCGCCTTAATCGCCTGAGTTCTACACCTAATTTGGCCTCGGGGCGTGATCCGGGCCACAGGAACAGCGTCACCCAAGAGATCGTGATCTAATGTGCTTTGTCGGACACGGTTTTGGCACCTGCCGGCACCAGATGGACCACGCGGTAACGGTTGTCGCGGAGGTAGCGCAGGAAGGCCGGCAGCATGGCAGCGGTCTGCGCCTTGGGATCGTGCAGCAGGATGATGCCCTTGCGGGCGGCTTGCAGCCGCTCGGTGAGCAACTTCAACTGCTGCGCCGGCGTCATCGGAATCCAGTCGCTGGCCCAGAGGTCGGCGCCGAACACGGCGATGCCGCGCTGCTGCAAGGCGTCCAGCGTCGCGGGCGTCATTTCAAAAAACGGAAAGCGAAAGAACGGCGTGCTCGGGGTCGTGGTGGCCTTGCCGTGCAGCGCCGTTTCGACCGCCGCGATGCCCTTGTCGATCTCGCCGATGGCCGCCTCCGGTTTCATGTATTTGAGATTATGGTGGGTCCAGGTGTGGTGCGCGATGGTATGACCCTCAGCCGCTATTCTTCGCACCAGCTCGGGATGTTCCGAAGCGGGCTTGCCGATCAGGAAGAATGTCGCGCGCACGCATTCCTGCGCCAGCGCCGCCAGTATCTTGCGGTCCGTCGCCGGCCACGGCCCGTCGTCGAAGGTCAGCACCACCTCGTGATCCTCAAGCGGCAGCGTCTGCGGAAAACTCTTAAGGCCGACGCGCGGGTAGGTGGCGGCGTCCACCGCGAGAACGCGTGAAGTGCCGAGTGCGTCCTTGCGGCTGCATTCGGCGGCCTCGGCCACCGCAACGAAGGTCATCAATGCCGCGACCGCCAGGCACAGCGCCGCGCAGAAATTTCGGGTCATTTGAGCTTGGACATATTTGGCATTGCGCTGGGTGTTGCCGATTGGGTAAGCGTGCAGCGTAACTCAGACAAGTTCCCCCGATCTGTCAAACCGGCGAGGCGCGGCATGGCCGAGAATATCGACGTTGCCCAAGCCGAGGCGCGACCCGCGCAAGGCTCCGTGCTCGACCCTCTCCTGATGCGGGATGAAGAGGGGCAACTGCGTCACGAGTTCGTCGAAGAGATCACGCGCGCCATCCATGCCGCCGACCGTCCGCTATTGTGCGAGGTGGTGGCGGAACTTCACGAGGCCGATCTCGGCGATTTGATCGCGGCCCTCGAACCCGACGACCGCGTCACGCTGGTCGAACTGACCGGTACCGATTTCGACTTCTCGGCGCTGAACGAGGTCGACGATTCCGTCCGCGAGGAAATCCTCGAGGAACTCGAGCCGGAGACGGTCGCGGAGGGCGTTCGCGAACTGGAATCCGACGACGCCGTCCAACTGCTCGAGGGGCTCGACCAGGAGGACAAGGAAGAGATCCTCGAAAAGCTGCCGCCCTCCGAGCGGGTCGCGCTGGAGCGGAGCCTGCTTTATCCGGAGAATTCCGCCGGCCGGCGGATGCAGTCGGAGTTCATCGCGGTGCCGCCGGACTGGACCGTGGGGCAGGCGATCGACTACATGCGCGACACCCCCGATCTGCCGGACCGGTTTTACGAGATCTACGCGGTGGATTCCGAAAAGCACTGGCAGGGCGCGGTCTCGCTCGACACGCTGTTACGGGCGCGCCGGCCGGTGCCGATCGCCGATCTGATCGACGAAGACCGCCGCCGCGTCTCCGTGCTCGACGACCAGGAAGAGGTCGCGCGGATGTTCGGCAAGTACAATCTGGTCGCGGCTCCCGTCGTCGACACCACCAACCGGCTGGTCGGCGTCATCACCATCGACGACGTCGTCGACGTCATCGAGGAAGAGGCCGACGAGGATTTGAAAGCGCTCGGCGGCGTCACCAGCGACGAAGAACTGTCCGACAATGTCTGGACCATCGCGCGCGCCCGCTTCAACTGGCTGCTGGTCAATCTGGCGACGGCGTTTCTGGCGTCCTCCGTGCTCGGCCTGTTCGAGGGCCAGCTCGAGAAGATGGTGGCGCTCGCCGTGCTGGCGCCGATCGTGGCGAGCCAGGGCGGCAACGCCGCGACCCAGACCATGACGGTGGCGGTGCGGGCGCTGGCGACCCGCGAGCTCGGCTCCAACAACGCGTTGCGCGTCGTCATGCGCGAGGCGATGGTCGGCCTCGTCAATGGGCTCGCCTTTGCCGTAATCACCGGCGTCGCCGCGGTGGCCTGGTTCAAGATCCCGGGCCTCGGCATCGTGATCGGGCTTGCCATCATCTGCAACCTGGTGGCCGGCGCACTCGGCGGCATCCTGATCCCGATGGTGCTGGAACGGGTGCGCGCCGACCCCGCGGTGGCGTCGGGGACGTTCGTCACGACGATTACCGACGTGGTCGGCTTCTTCTCGTTCCTCGGCATCGCCACGCTGTGGTTCGGGCTCCGGTAGCGCCTCATTTATCGTTAATCCGGCCTTAACGCGCTTGTCCGATGATGTCGGCCCACGAGGTCAACATGCAGCGCTTGCGGCTGAAAGCGGACGGACGGATCGTCGAATTGCGGGACGGGCAGGAGTTCCCGCTCGCGCCGGAGATGCCCGGGCTCGCGCTTCCGATGCCCGGGCTCGCCCTCGCGATGCCCGGGCCTGCGACGCCTCCGGCCTTGCCTGACGCAACGCCGGGCGAAACCGCCACGTTGCCGGCCGTGCGTGATCTTCGCCGCCGCGCGCAGCTGACGCAGATCGAATTCGCGGCACGGCTCGGCGTACCCGTCGAAACTATCCGGAATTGGGAGCAGGGCAAGCGTGTGCCGCGAGGGCCGGCGCGGGCGCTGCTCGCCGTGATCGCCCATTCGCCGGAGACCGTGTTCGCGGCGCTTGCCACCGAACCGGAACCCGTCTAGTTCGCGGTTGAAGCGTTTCTTCCCGCACACAGGGAAGCCGCAGGATCTCGCGCGAAGATGCTATCTGTTGGCATCGCTGTTTCCACAGCCCATAATGCAGCCGGTCCGTGGATACAACCGATGCTGTTTGTCGAGGCCAATGGCGCAAAAATCCCGGCGATCGGGCTGGGCACCTGGGAATTGCGTGGACGCGCCTGCGCGCGCCTCGTCGAGCAGGCATTGCGGCTCGGCTATCGCCACATCGACACGGCACAGATGTACGACAACGAACGCGAGGTCGGCGAAGGCTTGCGCCTTGCGGGCGTCAAGCGCGATCAGGTCTTTCTCACCACCAAGATCTGGCCCTCGCATTTCGCGCCCCACGATCTGGAGCGTTCGGCCAAGGAAAGCCTGGTGCGGCTGCGTCTGACCGAGGTCGACCTGCTGCTGCTGCACTGGCCGAACCCGCAGGTGCCGCTGGTGGAGACGCTCGGCGCGCTGGCGCGGGTCAGGCAGCAGGGGCTCGCGCGGCATATCGGCGTGTCCAATTTCACCGTGGCCCTGATCGAGGAGGCGGTGGCCTTATGTCCGGAACCGCTGCTGTGCGACCAGGTCGAGTACCATCCCTATCTCGACCAGACCAAGGTGAGGGAGGCCTGCGCGCGTCACGGCATGGCGCTGGTGGCCTATAGTCCGGTCGCCAGGGGCCGCATCAAGAGCGACCGCGCCTTGCTGCGGATCGGCGACCGCTATCGCAAGACGGCGGCGCAAATCTGCCTGCGCTGGCTGGTGCAGCAGGGCGTGGCGGCTATCCCGCGCACGTCGAAACTCGAGCGGCTCTCGGAGAACATCGAGATTTTCGATTTCGAACTGTCCGAAGCAGACATGCAGCAGATTTCCGCCATGGGCAGTGCCAGCGGCCGGATCACGGATTTCGGTTTCGCGCCGAAATGGGATTGAGCAGTTGCGCCGCCCGACGCTATGCTGGCGGACCTAAGAGGATAATCGAACATCGTTCGATGCGATGGAACTGCGGCGGATCATACCCTCTGACATTACGGCGTCGGCGATCGCGCATGTATCGCTGCTGACGCTGCTCGTCCTGTTTTCCGAAGTGCATCCGTTCGGCGCGGTGACCGCCGAGCAGATTCCGGTCGAGATCGTCACCCCGCAGGACCTTGCCGAAAAGCAGCTGCCCGTCGAGCAACCTCCTGCGGAAAACAAGCCGGAACCGGCGCCAGATCCCGATTTCTCGCTGCTCGACAAGCCGCCAGCTGTCGGCGCACCCCCGCAGGCCGCGCCGCCAGCGCCTGCCGCGCGGCCGCAGAAGCAGGCTGCGCTTGCCACGCCGGGCGCGGCACAGCCGCCATCGCAACCGGCGGCGTTGGCCTACAAGCCGCCCGAGCCGGATGTCTCGATCAAGTATCAAGTGCTGCTCGGCCTGCCGCCCGACCTCTCGCCGCCGCCGCCGGCTCCCGCGCAAGGGCGCAGCAAGGGCGACGACAATTTCGATGCGCCGGCAACCGAGGCCGCCGATATCGCGAGCACGCTGATCGCGGAATTCCGACGCCACCTCAAGACCTGCTCGAAACTGCCGGCCTCGCTGTCGGGCACCGACGACGTCAAGGTCAAGCTGCGCTTGTTGATGACCCCGGATGGCAGGCTGGCCGCCGACCCGATCCTGATCGAGGCCAGCGCCTCGATGAAAGGGCCGCTGCTGATGCAGGGCGCGATCCGCGCGCTGCAGGCCTGCCAGCCCTATGCCATGTTGCCGGCCGACCGCTACGGCGAATGGAAGGTGCTCGACCTCAGCTTCACGCCGCAGGATTTTTCCGCGTCCTGATTGGTTGACGCGTTTTCCTCCTCGATCGTCCGATGCGACCCCGCAAGAAAGTTCAGCGGCCGTGTCGGAGACGGGTCACGTCATCCGTCCTTGGGACAGAGCGGCCCGCGTGCGCGGCCGGCCCCGATCGGCATTTGCTTCGCTCCCCGTGATCGCCGGCATTTTGCGACGCATGATGATCAGCTCATTAGCGCGGCTCGAACCGCATTCGCGCGACGTCACGAGTCAACAGCGCGGTCAGGATCGCGTGAAGGATGACCGCCGGCCACAGAAGGACGCCGGTGAAATCACCTGCAATCCCGAGGTAGGCAAGATACAGCGTTACCAGTGCGCTGTAGGTCAACATGCCGAGGAGCGGCGGACCCGGCCAGCAGGCGATCCCCAGCGCAATCAGGGCGATCCCGCTTACGTGCGCAACCGGTATGGCGACGCCAACAAATTGCTCGCCAAGCAACAACTGACCGACCAGCGAGGGAGCGATCAGCAACGCCAATCCCGTGACCGCCTCGCTGACGGCTGCGAACTTCAGCGCACCAATCATCGTTTTGCGGGCTTTGCGCCAGGCTTCTTGCTCAGAGGTTCTTCAATAGGATCCGGCTCCGGCGCTGGCGTAGGTCCGAGTTCTGCCTTGGCTTGCGCCGGGTCCTTGATTTCCGGTTCGAGCTTGAACGTCAGCTTTTTGATCTTGCCGGTGAACTTGAACGGAGGATCGTAGCGATACTCGATCATCGCGACCCCGGTGCGGGTGTCCTGGCCGACGTCGAAGGTCTCGTCCTCCGGGAACGTGATCGGCGTTCCGTGTTCGATGGATTTCCGGTCCACTTCCTTGCCGTCCACCGATAGCACGCCCGTACCGCCCTTGCCCAATCCCGGACCATCCGACTTGAAGTCAAAGACGATGGTGTGCTTGCCCGCGCCCAACTCCGGCCCCGACCAGATCGTGCGTTTGAGGTTGAGAAGGTTGTAGAGGAACACGGGCTTGCCGCTGCGGATGTCCGCGACACCCTTGCTCAGGAACAGCCCGTAGCCGCCGAAGCGCCCGCCTTCGGTAACGATCATGCCTTCCGCACCGCCCTTGGGAATTTCGACCTCGGCGGTGATGGTGTAGGATTTGTTCAGGATGCTCGGCGCGGCGCTGGCCGGCACGCCGCTCAGTTCGCCCGAATAGGTGAAGACCGTCTGCCCCGCTGTCAGGCTCGGGCGCGGCGTATTCCAGCGCGCGAGCGTCGTGTTATCGAGCGGCAGCACGTTGTACTTCTTTGCCTCGACATCGAAGAGGGCCTGCATCTCTTTGACCTTCTCCGGCATCTTGGCGGCCAGATCTTCGAACTGAGTGGGATCCTCCTGAACGTTGTAGAGCTCCCACTTGTACCCCGTAATCACATCCGGCGGCGGAGCGCTGCTCAGCTCCCAGGGAAGCGTGATCGGCGACGTGGCCGCGACCCACCCATCGTGATAGATGGAACGATTGCCAAGCATCTCGAAATATTGGGTCGTATGCGTCGACTTGGCATTGGCGCTCGCCTTGTCCCATGTGTAGGCCATGCTCACCCCTTCCACAGGGCTCTGCTTGATGCCGTCGATCGTATCCGGTTGCGAAATGCCGGTCGCTTCGAGGATGGTCGGGACGATGTCGATGACATGATGGAACTGGCGGCGGATGCCTCCCACGTCGTTGACGTGACCAGGCCAGGACATGACCACGCCCTGGGCTGTCCCGCCGAAATGCGACGGCACCTGCTTCACCCACTTGAACGGCGTGTCCATCGCCCACGCCCACGGCGCGGCAAAATGTGGGAAGGTCTTGTCCGAGCCCCAGAACGGGTACCAGAGGTATTGCGCCTTCACCGGCACCGGGACGCCATTGAAGGTCGTGAACTCGTTCGGCGTACCGTTGATCATGCCTTCGGCGCTCGCGCCGTTGTCACCGCCGATGTAGATGATCAAGGTATTGTTGAGCTCTCCGAGGTCTTCGACCGCCTGGATCACCCGGCCGATCTCGTTGTCGGCGTAGGCGAGGTAAGCGCCATAGACATCGGCTTGCCTGATGAAGAGCTTCTTTTCGAGCAAACCGAGCGAGTCCCACTGCGGCAATTCCTTCGGCCACGGCGTCAGCTTGGCATTTTCGGGCATGATGCCCAGGCGCCTCTGGTTGGCGAATATCCGCTCCCGAACCTTGTTCCACCCGTCATCGAACAAGTGCATGTCGCTGATCTTCTTGATCCACTCCGGTGTCGGGTGATGCGGCGCATGGGTTGCGCCTGGCACGTAGTAGACAAAGAACGGCTTGTCAGGCGCGATCTCCTTGAGCTGCTTGATGTGCTGGATGCACTCGTCGGCCATGGCCGTCTCCAGGTTCCAGCTGGGATTGCCCTGGAAAGGATAGATCGCCGTCGTGTTGCGAAACAGGTTCGGTTGCCACTGGCTGGCGTCGCCGCCGACAAAACCGTAAAAATATTCGAAGCCCATGCCGGTGGGCCATTGATTGAACGGCCCTGCCTGGCTCGACTGGAACGAAGGTGTGTTGTGGTCCTTTCCGAACCACGAGGTGGCATACCCGTTCGCCTTCAGGATAGTGCCGACGGTGCCCTTCTCGATCGGGATGATGGAATCGTAGCCCGGGAACCCCGTCGATATTTCTCCGACCACGCCGAAGCCCACGGAATGATGATTTCGGCCGGTGATGAGCGCCGCCCGCGTCGGTGAGCAGAGCGAGGTGGAATGAAAATTGGTGTAGCGCAACCCATGCGCCGCGATGCGATCCATGGCCGGTGTGGGAATGACGCCGCCGAACGTGCTCGGCGCTCCGAAACCCTGGTCGTCCGTCATGATGAGCAGGACGTTGGGCGCGCCCTTCGGCGGCACTACGCGCGGCGCCCACCACGCCGTCGACTCCGACGCCTTCTCCTTGATCACCCCGCCGAATTTCGGATCGGGGGGCGGAAGCTGTTTTCCGTCGATGGTGGTGGTCGCGCCGGGCGAACCTGGCACCCCCATAACTTGCTGAGCCAACGCCGAGACGCAACCGAGGGCCACAAGACTGACGCCCGCGAACATTCCGTAACGGATTTTCATGGCGGAAACTCCCGTTGAGAAGCGGCATCCTGGCAAAGAAAAGAAGTCGCGCAGTTTCAAGCGTGGCTGCGTTGTGGGAACCACCCTTTGAGGCAGATCAACTTTCCTACGCGGCTTGGATGCGGCAGGGACGCCCAACCGGCTAAGCAGCCTTGGGGATGTCCGTTTGGTCTATTGCAGCCGGAGCGGGCCAACAGCAACTCCGGCCATGTCCACTATGCCGCCGAAAGTGGAAGCAAGCTTGGACCATTGGCGGCGACGCCGCGCCCCAGCATGGCCTTCCGCTAGCTTCCCATCGCCTGCCACGCATTCGATGCAAACTGCCGCCGCCAGGTCACGATTACGACCAGCGCGGTCGTCGCCAGCAATACCCAGGGGCTGACGAACCAGCCGAGATAGCCGAGCGCGAAGAAGAACGCGCGCTGGCCGCGGTTGAAATGCCGCCCGGCGGCTTCGAACAGGCGCGTCGTGCGCATCACATGGGCTTCGGCTTCCGCCGTGTCGCGCTGTGACGATGGCGGCATCGCGCCGAGCAGGATCGCGACATAGTTGAACAGGCGGTACGACCAGGCGAATTTGAAGAAGGCGTAGATGAAGATCAGGATCAGGCCGACGCATTTGACTTCCCACAGCGCGGGCGAGGGGGTGAGATCGACCGGCAGTTCATGCAGCACGGCGAGCGCATCGTTGGTCGCGCGCAACAATGCGAGCCCGCCGCCGATCGCGATCAGGCTGGTGGAGGCGAAAAAGGCCGTGCCGTTCTGCAGCGAGGCCATGATCTGCATGTCGACCATGCGCGCCTCGCGGTCGAGCATGTTCCGCACCCAGACCTCGCGATAGCGGTTCATGCGCGCCGACAGACTGTCGCGGCCGTAAGCCGTGTGCTCGAGTGTGAAACCGTAGATCAGCCATTCCACGACGAAGAACGTGACGGCGGCGATATCGACCCAATAGGCGCGCATGTGGCGGATCCCCGACGGTGGCTACGGCATCGTGATGTACAGGTTGAACGCGTGCGGGGCACTATGGCAAGATCGGGAGCGCAACAGGATTTCCCCGCAATGTTGAAACTGGTCATCGGCAACAAGAACTATTCGTCATGGTCGATGCGGCCATGGCTGGCGCTGCGCGGCAACGACATTCCGTTCGAGGAAGTGTTCATCCCGCTCTACACCGACGACAAGGCCGACAAGGACCGGATCCTGAGCTTTTCCCGTGCGGGCAAGGTGCCGGCGCTGATCGATGGCGACGTCACGGTGTGGGACTCGCTTTCGATCATCGAGTATCTCGCCGAGAAATTCCCGCAGGCGAAGCTGTGGCCGGAAGACCGCGCCCGCCGGGCGCATGCGCGCTCGATTTCGGCGGAAATGCATTCGGGCTTCATGCCGCTGCGCAATGAATGCGGCATGAACCTGCACCGCCCCGTCGGCGCGGTCGATCTGTCGGATGACGCACGCGCCAATGTGGCGCGCGTTGAGGAGATCTGGGCCGATTGCCATCGCCGTTACGGCAAGGAAGGACCGTTCCTGTTCGGCGCGTTCGGCGGCGCGGATGCGATGTTCGCGCCGGTGGTGCATCGCTTCCGCACCTATGCGATCGAGGTGAGCGGCGGGGCGCGGCATTATTTCGATGCGATGATGTCGTTGCCGGCGTTCCAGGAATGGACCCGCGCCGGCCTTGCTGAAACGCTCGTCATCGAACGGTTCGAGACGGCCTGATTTCGAGTGCGGGGCCGGTTGGCCGAGCGGGGTGCGAGGGCTCCCGCAGCCGCGGCATTCTGTCCTATATTGGGAAAAGCGGCCTCAATATTAGGCAGGTGGATTCCAGGGAACCGCGCGAATTGCCGCTTATCGCCCTGAAAAACATGTGGAATTTGCGCATTTGCCATGTCCCGATGTTGCTGGATTTTGGGGGGCCGGCTGTGCTAGGTTGCCGCAGGGTTCTCAAGTCGGCCGAAAGCTAGCGGGACCGTGAGCGCGGCCGGCGTTCTTGCGTAATGGAGAGGGCGTTGAAGCATAAGTACTCCGTTGGAGAGACTGTCTATTTTACTGCCAGCAACGTTGCCCGTCCGGCCGCCAGTGGCACCTATGAGGTGATCCGGCTGCTTCCGACCGATGGCGACGACTGTCAGTATCGCATCAAAAGCTCGACCGAAGCTTTCGAACGGGTTGCCAAGGAAAGCCAGCTCGCGATTTCCTGAAACAGTTGTGTGCAAGTAGCCGGCTGGCGGAGTTCCACCTTGGGTTGCCGTCAAAAGGCCCCGTTCGCAGAACCATTCTGCCGAAAAGCGAATGTGATAATGCCGCATTCGTCTTTCGATCACGTTTGATGCTGCGTTAAGGGATACCGCGCATGAACTGGGCCTGGGCTGCTTCGCTGGATCAGATCTGGCGCTCGCCGAACCTTCCATTGTACCTGACGCTGGCTACGGCCGGCTTTGTCGGGATCATCGTTTTGATCACACTGCTGCGCTCGGAGAGATCCGTGGCCAATGGCGTGCTTGCGCTCATCACGCTGCTCGCGGTCGGTGTCGCGGGGGCCGTGACCTTCCGCGGCTTCGGCACGGCAAACGTGGCTCAGTCGACCGAGACGCGTCCGGTTCAGACCGCTACTGCGCCATTGGCGCAGCTTTCCTGCATTGACGAACTGGCCGGCGATGCCGTCCTCGCCGCGTGCGAGAAGGCGCTGTTCGGTTCGGCCGAGTCGGTGGCCGCGGCCGTGGCCTACGCCGCCTCGCAGATCACGCTATTGACCTCGCTCGGAGATGTCGCCACCGCCAACAAGGGCGCCGGCTCCGACCTGCTGGCGCTGCGCCGCGCCGTCGAGCGCGACCGTTACGGGTTGATGGCCTATGTGCTGACGGTGCGGGACCGTTGCGTGCCATCGTCCTGCGGCGCGTTCCGCTCGCTGACCGAGACGCGCCAGATTGCGGCCAATATGGAAGACCGCGTCTATGAAAGCCTGGTCATGCGCTACGCCGCGTCGTGGAACGCGCCGCAGGCCGCGCCGGGCATGATCGCGGCGCTGCCGGCATCCGTGCCCACGGGCAAGCCGACCAATGCCGAATTCCCGACCGCGGCCTCCACCCCGCCGGTCAGCATCATGACGCCGGAGCCGCCGCTAGGCGCCGCGCCGAAGCCGTCGTCAACTGCGGCTGCGCCAGCCGCGCCGCGTCCGGCCGCGGCGACTCCGCCAGCATCGCCACCGGCGCAGACCGCCGCCAGGAAGCCGCCGCCGAAGCGGCCGTCCAGCACAGCGCCGGTTCAGCTCACGCCCACAGCTGATAACAACGAGTGATCTTTTCAAAGCGCGCGCGGGCCGCTACATCGGCGGGATCATGCCGCTTCATCTCATCAAGCTTGCCGTCGGCTGCGAGTCAGTCAAGGAACTAAAGGGCTGGGTTGCCGAACGCATGGCAACCGCCAAGAAAAAGGGCCTGCCGCTTCGTCACGTCCACATCACAAGGATGACGCCGAAGCGCGACGCTGAAATCCTCGCCGGCGGCTCGCTCTATTGGGTGATCAAGGGCGAAATCGCCGCGCGCGAAAAGATCATCGCGATCGAGCCGTTCCGCGACAAGGACGGGATCGGGCGGTGTCGCCTGGTGATGCAGCCCAAGGTGTTTGCGGTCTCGCCGCGGCCGATGCGCCCGTTCCAGGGCTGGCGCTATTTGACCGAAGACGCCGCGCCGGCGGACCTCACCAAATCCTCAGCCGCCAGCGTGGCGGCGATGCCGGAACCGATGCGGCGCGAATTGCGCGATCTGGGGCTGCTCTGAGCAAGCGCCGGCGCTTGCCTAGACCCCGATATTGTCGATCAGGCGCGTCACGCCGAGTTTTGCGGCGACGAGGATCCGGACAGGTCCTTCCTTCATCGACGCAATCGGCGCCAGTGTCTCGGCGTGCCGGGCCTCGAAATAATCCAGCACGAAGCCGGCGCCGCTGATCAGTTCCCGTCCGGCTTCCATCGCGGTCTCGAATTCGTCGCCGGCCTTCAGCCGCTTGGCGCTTTCCTTCATGGTGCGGTAGAGCGTCGGCGCCGTCTGCCGTTCCGCCGGCGAGAGGTAGACATTGCGCGAGGACATCGCCAGCCCGTCGCGTTCCCGCACGGTACGCGAGCCGACCACCTTGACGCCGAGATCGAGATCGGCGGCCATTTGTGCCACCACCCGCAATTGCTGAAAATCCTTGTCGCCGAAGATCGCCACATCCGGCCGGACCTGCGTGAACAGCTTGCCGACCACGGTGGCGACGCCGCCGAAGAAATGCGGCCGGAAACGATCCTCGAGGCCGGCGGTGGCCGGACCTTCCGGCACGATACGGGTGGCGAAGCCGTCCGGGTACATCGCCTTGACGTCGGGATTCCAGATCAGGTCGACCTTCTCGGCGGCGAGTTTGGCGACGTCGGCCTTCCAGGTACGCGGGTACGAACCGAAATCCTCCGTCGGCGCGAACTGCGTCGGGTTGACGAAGATCGATACGATGACTTTTTGCGCGCGGCGTCTGGCGAGTTGTACCAGCGACACATGCCCGTCATGGAGCGCTCCCATGGTCGGCACCAGCGCGACGGCGGCCTTTCGGGTGCGCAAGGCCTCGACGGCGCGGCGCAAGGCTGGAACGGTACGGACGACCATGGGACTTCGCGACATCTGGCCTCGATCTCTTGCAGCTTCTGATGGGGTGAGGGGGCCGGCGGCCCCCAAGCCTTTCGGCGGGCGCGACCTTATAAGGCCGAAGCTTTGTCGCCAAGGTTGCTTGAAGCTTGCTTGGAAATGGCGCACCTGCGGCAGCTAACGCGAGTTTGGAAGCGACATCGCAACCGCAGGGATTCATGATTAAGACACACCGTGAGTGATTTGAATGCGTCGTCGCGCATTTCGCTTGACCGTAGCCGCGCGTGATTTGAAGATATCGTGCGGGGGTTGAATCATGTTGGTTCAGGCGAGTCAGGGGCAATTCGGTTCAGCGCATGTCGTGGTGCTGGGCAACGAGAAGGGCGGGTCGGGAAAATCCACCTCCGCCCTGCATATCGCCGTTGCCCTGATGAAGGCCGGACAGCGCGTCGCAACCATCGATCTCGACTGCCGCCAGCAGAGTTTCACCCGCTACATCGCCAACCGGAGCGCGTGGGCGCGCCGCACCGGTCTCGACCTCGAAATTCCCGTGCACTACTGCGTCAAGCTCGGCGAGACGATGCAGATCGCCGACAACGAAAATTCCGAGTTCCAGCAGTTCATGGAGGCGGTGAGCGCCATCGAGCGTGCCTTCGATTTCATCGTCATCGATACGCCGGGTTCCGACTCCTATCTGATGCGTCTGGCGCATTCGATGGCCGACACGCTGGTGACCCCGATCAACGACAGCTTCCTCGATTTCGACGTGCTCGGCACCGTCGATCCCGCGACCTATTCGGTGACCGGCGAAAGCCATTATGCGGAGATGGTGCGCGACGTCCGCCGCAAGCGCCGCCAGATCGACGGCGCCACCACCGACTGGATCGTGGTGCGCAACCGCCTGTCAATGATCGGCTCGCGCAACAAGCAACTGGTCGCCGACAGCCTGAAGGACCTTTCGCTCCGGCTCGGCTTCCGTTCGATCGACGGATTTGCCGAGCGGGTGGTCTACCGCGAATTCTTCCCGCGCGGACTGACGGCGCTGGACGACCTCGACGAGGCCACCCTCGGCACGCGCCCCAGCATGGGCCATGTCACGGCGCGCGAGGAGGTGACCAGCCTGTTGCGTCAGTTGAAACTGCCGCTCGACGAGCGTGGCCGCCGCCGCGCCGCCAACCGCGCCGAATGGTTCACCCAGGTCGACAAGCCGCTCGAAATCCACGACATTATCGGCGACATCATCAGCGCCTGATCTCTTGCCGGCCCTATCGCGGCTCTATCACCGTCATTTTGAAGGGACCGCTGTGGCCGGCGGCATGCGCGACCGCCTCGTTGGCGCGGTCGAGACCGAAGGCCGTGATCTCGAAATGATCGAGGTCAACCAGGCCTGAGCGGACCAGGCCGGCCATCAAGGTGGCCGCATGTGGCGGGTACATCCATTGCCCGCGCAGCGTAATGCAGTTTCGCATCATCCAGGGGTAGGGCAGGTCGAGGCCGGTACCGCCAAGCATGCCAACGCCACCCATCAGCACCACCCGCCCGTACGGCCGCACGGCCAGGATGGCGGTCCGCACCTGCACGGCATTGGCCGCGGGCGGGAGGATGTCGAGCACGCAGTCGATCGGGCCGGGCGCCGCCTGCAGGATGCGCGCGCGATCGTCGGCCTCCTCGCCGCGCATCGGCACGGTGCGGACGCGGGCGCCGAACCGCCGTGTCAGCTCAGCCAGCGCCTTCTCGTTCCGTCCGGTCGCGACCACGCACTGCGCTCCCATTCCCAGTGCGACGGCGACGGCGGCGCTGCCGAAACTGCCGGTTGCGCCATTGACCAGCGCGATCTCTCCGGCTTGCAGGTTCGCAGCGAGGAACCCGCCATAGGGCACCAGCAGCGTGCCGAGCGCGCACCAGCGGCCCGCTTCCTTCTCGTCGATGTCGCCGATCGGAACCGCATTTTCCGTCGGCAGCCGCATTTGTTCGGCCCAGGCGCCGTCGTGGAAGTACCGTTGCAGGCGCAGGCCACCCTCACTGCCGGCGGTGAGGCCCTGCAGGGCGATGTCGGGCGATAGCGCGTTGTCGCGCGAGCGCACGGTCGGATCGCAATAGACCCAGTCGCCGGAACGAAGCCGGGTCGCATCGGGGCCGGTGGCGCGGATGCGGCCGATCGCGCCGGGGCCGGGCACCACAGGCAGTTCGAGGAGGTATTTCCGCTCCCCGCTGAGCACCTCGTTGGCGTAGGCCAGCACGCGGCTCGCCGCGACGTCGACAATGACCTCGCCGGTGCCAAGAAGCGGGTCGGGGACGGTCTCGATCGCAAGCGGCGATCCGAATGCATTCAGTACGGCAGCCTTCATGGGGCCTCCTCATTTCGATAAGCTGCATTCTCTCGAGCCTTCAGGGTCTCAACAAGACCTGGTATTATCCTAGGACTACCAGACCCCTCTTCAGGCACGGTGCGCATGGCGATATCAGCTGCGAATTCGAGGCAAAGCGAACTCGGCGACTTCCTGCGGTCGCGGCGACAGAAGCTGGCGCCGAAGGCGGTGGGCCTGCCGGCAGGCCGGCGGCGGCGCACGCCCGGTCTGCGGCGGGAGGAAGTGGCGGAACTCGCCGGCATCGGTGTCGATTGGTACATCCGCCTCGAGCAGGGGCGATCCGTCAGCCCGTCGGCTGCGACGATCCACGCATTGGCGCGCGCGCTGCGCTTGACCAAAGCCGAACACCGGCATCTGACGGAACTGACGCAAAATGCCGACCGACGCCCCTTCGTCCGCGAGACCGTTCCGCCGGCGGTCCGGCGCACGATCGAACAGCTCAATTTGCCGGCCTATGTGACCGGACGGCGCTGGGACATTCTGGCCTGGAATGCGGCCGCGGAAGAAATCTTTGCGTTCAGCCGGCTGGCGGAAGCAGATCGCAACAGCCTGCTGTCGGTGCTGACCAACCCCGCGACGCGGCGGCTGTTCGGCGCGTCATGGACCGATGAAGCCCGACGCATCGTCGCGCAGTTTCGTGCGACACATGACCTGTGGGCCGGCGATCCTGCCTTCCGCGACCTGCTGGCGCGGCTGCGGGAAGGCTGTCCCGAATTTGCAGGCTGGTGGGAGGCCCATGACATCAGCGGCGTCGCGGCAGGACGAAAATCCTTGATCCATCCCAAGAAGGGGCGGCTCAAACTGGAGTATGCGAGCTTCCAGGCCAACGACGATCCGGCATTGAAGCTCGTCATCTACACCAAGGTCTAAGTCCTCGGAGCCGGTATTTTTGCACCTGAGCGCCGGCAGGTTCCCGGGAACCAGTCCTGCAGTAGCCCGTTTTCATTAGACTTTTATCTAGCCCTCGAACCAAAGCTTGATAGGACGCGTCGTAAGGAAGAACAGGGGTCGAATGGTGGGGACTGAGCGGCTGCACAATGGATAGGTGCGTCGCACAACGATCAGGCGGCCGATACACAACATTTGGCCTTTATGTCACGCCATCGTGACATATATCATCAACAAGGGACCGAAAGAGTCTCAAACAGGGTTGGCCCTTTGCGGGGCGCGAGGACGAAGACGAATATGAAACGTGGAATTCTCGTTCTGCTTTCACTCTCCGTGCTGGCCACTGCCGCGTTTTTCACCGCGAGCAAGTGGGCGATCCGTCACGAGACCATCGCATTCCACGATCCCGGTCGCGACAATCGTCTTGTCGCCGTGCATATCGCCGTTCGCCGCGACAAGGAAATGCAGGCCAACGCCGGCTTGATCAAACTTCCTGTTGTGGTCCTCAATCACGGCAACACCGTCAAGAACACCGAGTACTCGTTCCTGTCCAACGTCTTCGCCTGGCGCGGCTACCTCGCAATCAGTCCGCAGCACGACCTGCCGACCGACCCGCCGATGGTGACCAAGGTCGGCGAGCCCTATGTTGGCCGTCTGCCGCAGATTCAGCGCGGCGTGGCCAACATCCATTTCGCCATCCACGAAATGAAGAAGGTCCAGCCCAACGCCGACTATGAGAAGGTGACGATGGTCGGCCATTCGATGGGCGGCGACATCTCGATGTATTTCGCCAAGGAATTTCCCGACGAGATCAAGAAGGTCGTGACGCTGGATAATTTGCGCGTGCCGTTCCTGACCGACGGCAAGTTCAAGATCCTGTCGTTCCGTTCCAAGGATACGCATTTCAAGCCGGACCCTGGCGTCGTGCCGGACGAAGAGCAGTGCGAGGAGGCCGGGATTACGGTTGTGAACACCGGCTTCCAGCATAACGACATGCGGGACACCGGGCCTGAGGCAGCCAAATCCTCGATCCAGTCGATGCTCGACAAGTTCCTCGACGAGTCCGACAAGAGCGGTGCGTTGAAGCCCGTACCGACCAAGGTACCTGACCTGCTGACCGCCAGCCCGGGACCGGTGCCGCTGTCCGTCCCGTTGGCCAGCAATCCGGCGCCGAAGAACAAGCCGATTACGAACTAGACGGCAGGCGTCTCGTCGGCTGCGGCACCGCCCGGCGCATTGACCGCCGCCGGGCGCCGTCCCACATAGAGCTTGCTGCATACCCCGCGAGCGCTCATGGCCGGCGAACCCATCAAACCGAAATCGGCAGGCGACGTTGCTTCGGCAAAGGCCGAGGCCCGCAAAGGCGGCGCGCTGCCGGACAGGAAGCCGTCGGCATCGGAAGACATCGCGGCCTTCGTGGCCAAAGCGCGCGCGATGTCGCCGCACCGACCAGGGCGCCAAGGGCAGGCTGGTGTTTGCGCTCGACGCCACCATGAGCCGGCAGCCGACCTGGGACATGGCCTGCGCGCTGCAGGCCGACATGTTTCGCGAGGCGGCTTCGCTCGGCAGCCTCGATATAAGGCTGGTCTATTACCGCGGCTTCAACGAATGCCGCGCCACCGGCTGGATCTCCGATTCCGCGCAACTGGCAAGGTTGATGGGCAAGATCGATTGCCAGGGCGGCAACACCCAGATCGGCAAGGTGCTGTCGGAGGCGCGCCGCGAGGCGGTGGCGTCCGGCGTGCGTGCCGTGGTGTTCGTCGGCGACGCCATGGAGGAGGGGGTCGACGATCTCTGCGCCAAGGCCGGCGAGCTCGGCCTGCTCAAGGTGCCGGTGTTCATGTTTCAGGAAGGCCACGACGCCACAGCCGAACAGGCCTTCCGCGAGATTGCGCGGCTCACCGGCGGCGCATGGTGCAGGTTCGATCCCGGCGCTGCGGCGCAGTTGCGCGAGCTGCTGCGCGCCGCCGCAGCCTATGCCGCCGGCGGACGCGACGCGCTGCTGGCGCTGTCGAAAACCGCGAGCGGCGCGGCCGCGCTGATCGGCCAGATGAAGTGATTACGACTTTGGTTGCCACCGGACCGGGCGCCATGCTTTTCGGCGCCGATGCCGCTATATTAGAACCATGCCAACCCTGATTGCCGGCGTTGTCGCCGTTGTCGTTCTCTACTTGCTGCTGCAGATGTTTCGTGCGGCCAACCCGGTCGTGCTCGCGCGCGCGATCAAGATCGCGGGCGGCGTGGCGGCGTTGGCGGTCGCGGCCTTCACCGGGCTGCGCGGCGAGCTTGCGGTTGCCATCCCGCTCGGCATCTTCGGCGCCGGCCTGCTCGGCTGGTCGCCGTTCGGACCGGGTAGCTTCAGCAACATCGGCGGCATCTTCGGCGGTGGCGCGCAGCGTTCTTCGGGGCAGGCCTCGCGCGTCCGCTCGCAGTTTCTCGACATGCGGCTCGATCACGACAGCGGCGAACTGTCGGGCCAGATCGTGGACGGACCGAATGCCGGACGCTCGCTCGACGAATTCGACCTGCCGCGGTTGATCGCGATGGCGACGACGTTCGACGCCGAGAGCGTCGCCTTACTTGAAAGCTATCTTGACCGCCGGTTTCCCGCTTGGCGTCAGAACGCGCAAGGCGACACGGCAGGGGGGCAGCGCCGCGCGGCGGCGGGTGGAAAAATGACGGACGAGGAGGCCTATCAGATCCTTGGCCTGCAGCCGGGGGCGGGGCGCGACGACATCAGCCGGGCGCACCGCGCCCTGATGAAGAAACTGCATCCCGACCAGGGGGGCTCGACGTACCTCGCTGCCCGTGTAAACGAGGCCAAGGATACCCTTCTTCGCACGCATCTCTAGCTAACTCCGGCTCACGCCACCGACGCTACAAACCGAGAGTTGCTTCCGCATCGTTCTCTGATTGACGCCCCACATCGCCCGCCGTTGTCCGGCATGGTCGATCGTTCATTGCGGGGAAACTTAACCGTAAATTCTTGACGAGAAGTTTTCGCCGGCCGCATCAGGCGCAATCGGGTGAGAGCCGCAGCGACTGTGTTTGGAAAACAACAAAGCCGGCGCTTGCGGCGCCGGCTTTGCGAACCTCAACGGGAAGTTTCGGATCAGTTGCGAACGGTCATGCAGGAAATGTCGGCGCGCTTGAGCGTACGGCACACCGCTTCGGCCTTATCGCGATCGAGACCGGCGAAACGGGCCCGGTAGAGCGTACGGTTGTCCTTGGATACGACCGTTTCGGTGAAGGGATCAGCCTTGCCGAGCAGGGCGCTGGCCTTGGTGCGGGCGAGATCGATCCGCTGCTTGGCTTCGCTTTCGCTTTCGAGCGCGCCGACCTGGACGATCCAGCCGGTGCGAACCACCGCCGGCGCGGCCGGCTTGACGGCATCGTTCTGTGGTGCGGCCTGCGGCTGGGCGCGGGGCGCCGGATCGGCATAGGCGAGCGTCTGCGTGTGTGGCGCTTGCGACGGTGCATGCGCCAGGGCGGAAGCGGGCAGCACGCCGAGCACGCCGTTGCCGGTGCCGTGACCAGCCGGCTGCTGCGGCATGGCAGCCCTGAGAGCTTCCCTGGCGGCTTCGGCCCTGGCCTCGGCGGCGTTTGCTACGACCGCGCTGGAGGTCTCGGCGACTTCGGGGCGGGCGGGGATGGCGCTGGTGATCGGCGGTGCCACCGGCTGCGAGGGGCCGGCGGCCGCGAGCTTCATCGGGCCGGCCTTGACCTGAACCGTCTTGACCTTGACCGGCTTCATCGGCTCAGCCGAGCCCGGGATCGCCGAGATCTGCTGGGTCTGGATGACGCCGTTGGTCAATGGTGCGGGTTCGGGCCTGGCTTGCGGTTCGAATTTGTTCTGCTCGACCTTGGCGGGCGGCGGAGGCAGGGCAGCAGCGGCCGCCGCCATCAGCGACGGCTTTGCCGGCGCGATCGAGCGCGTCGTGGGCACGGCTGCGAGCCCGGGTTCGGCGGCCGTTTCGGCCGGACGCGAAGCGGTTTCGGCTTCGGCCACATCGACGGAGCCGTCGGCCGGATTGCGCTCGGTGATCGCGGCGACCGTCCGCTTGGTCGCGCCCTTCTCAAGGTTCTCGGCCAGCAGGTTGCGCATGGTGGCGTCACGCGAACCGCCGCTGCGGCCGCCCAGCACCACGCCGATCAGGTAGCGATTGCCTCGGTGCATCGAGCTCACGAGGTTGAAGCCGGAGGCGCGGGTGTAGCCGGTCTTGATGCCATCGATGCCTTCGACATTGCCGAGCAGGCGATTGTGGTTGCGGATCGACTGGCCGTGATAATTGAACACGGTGGTCGCGAAGTAGCGGTAATAGCGCGGATAGCGATCCTGGATCGCGCGGCCGAGGGTAGCCTGATCGCGCGCCGTGGTCAGCTGTTCGTCGTTGGGCAGGCCGGAGGCGTTGCGATAGGTCGTCTTGCTCATGCCGAGCGCGCGCGCCTTGCGCGTCATCAGCTTGGCGAATTCGTCTTCATCGCCGGCAATGGCTTCCGCGATCACGACGGCGGCGTCGTTGGCGGAACGCGTCACCAGGCCCTTGATGGCATCCTCGACCTTGAGCGTCTGGCCGGGCTTTAGGCCGAGCTTGGTCGGCGCCTGTTCGGAGGCGTGCTCGGAGACTTCCATCTCGGTGTCGAGCTTCATCTTGCCGGCGTCGAGGCGCTCGAACAGCAGATAAAGCGTCATGATCTTGGTCAGCGACGCCGGGCGCCGGATACCGTCGGGATTGTTGGAACTGAGGACCGCGCCGGAATTGCCGTCGACGATGATGGAGGAGAACTGCGGGCTGTAGCTTTCCCGCACGACGTGGTGGGACCGACGGTGCTTGTAGCGGCGGGCGTCGGCGCTCTCGCTGCTGATCAGGATTGCGGTCGTAAAGGTAATGAGTCCGAGGGCGCACACTCGCAACGCGCGCGAGGAAGCCAAGGTTGTACGAAGCATTTACTTCCCCGTCCCAATTTCTGTCTTGATCACCGGCGCGTGAGGCAAAATTGTGCCCAACGGCCGCTGATATTTCCCCGTTCGAAGCACCGATCCGGCCATCAGGCACGGCCGGGTTGGCCGATCAGGTCGCTGTTCTAGCTAAGAGGCTGTTCCCAAACAGCTTTCAAGCTGCCTGCCTGTCGGAAGACGAACAAGTCCAGGAATCAGGTTAGGCGGAGCGGGTTTCCAAAAGATTAATTAACCGTTGCGCAAGACCCCGGGTTTTTGCGCTTATTCGCCGCAATTGTGCGTCGCACAATAAATCTTGACTTTATTGTGCGGTGCACATATAGGGATGGTTGTCAGGGGGCCGGGACCTCCCGGCAATCGGTTTACACCTGCAGTCTGGGAAAGGACTTTATTGATGGTCAAGGTTGAAGACATTCAGAACTACGGCAAAGAGCATATCGAATCGGTTGCCGCTTCCGCGAGCAACCTGCAGAGCGGCGTTCAGGCGATCGCGACCGCCTATGGCGACTACGCCAAGAAGTCGTTCGAGGACACCAAATCGTATGTTGAAAAGCTCTCCGGCGTGAAGTCGCTGGACAAGGCGCTTGAAGCGCAGACCGAATTCGCGCGCTCTTCCTACGAGACCTTCGTCGCGGAGTTGCAGAAGATCGCCGGGCTCTACACCGATCTCGCCAAGCAGACCTTCAAGCCCTACGAGGGCCTGGTCGCGAAGTTCACCCCGGCCGCGCACTAATTCGTTCGCGATCCGATACTTCGACAATTAAAAAGCCCGGCCGTTGCGGCCGGGCTTTTTCTTGACGTTTTTCCTGACGTTCTTCTTGGCGCCTGGAATTCGTGTTGCTCGAATTCCCGGCGCCTCGACCGTTATTTCGCGACGCGCAGCTTGGCCAGCGACTGCCCGATCGAATTGAACACCGACACGGTCTGGTTGGGGTCGGTCACCAGGAAGAACTTGTCCGTGCCGCTGGCGCAGTATTGCAGGACGGCGGACGTCGGATCGCCGCCAGTATTGACCTGCACGGTATAGATCGTGATGTTGGCCGCCTTGGCGTTGTCGCACAGGATCTTCTGGCGAGCGTCGATCTGCGACGCGCTCGAGTACCAGCGGTTTTGTGTGTTGAGACCGTCCGACAGGAGGACGATGGCCTCCCTGTAGGTATAGTTTGCGGTATCCTTGGCCGGCGCGTTGAACGGCGCGCCGCTGCCCAGGGTTAACCAGCCCCAGGCCAGTCCGATGCCCTGGTTGGTGTTGCCGGTGGGGTCCAAGGCGTCGATCGCCGTCTTGATTGTGGACCAGTCATAGCTCAGCGGCACGATCTTGCCCACGTAGGCGCTGCTGCCGGATTGGCAGTACTTTGTGGATCCAGAAACATACTCTTCGGCAACGACCATCGTCGGAGCATTGCTCGAACTCGGCGTCGTATTCTTGGTGTCGTAGTCTTGGTCGCGGTCGATGACGCAGCCCGTCCATTTGGTCCGGTCCGGCGTCCAGGTCTTGCCGTTGTTCTTGCAAGTGGTCCTGTCAGTGTAGGTCGACTTGCTGCAGGTACCCCAAGTGTTGGTGTACGATTGAGAATCCCACGTCGACCAGTCGATCCAGCTGGAGTTGTAATAGCTGGAGCCGAGGTTGACGTCCTTGGCGAACGGAACCATGGAGATGTAGATGTCGCCGGGATCCTTGGCGAGCAGGCTGAGCTGATCGACCAGGCTCTTGGCCGCCGTCTGCATCGCCCCCATCTTGCCGCTCGAGGCCATCGATCCCGTCACGTCGAGCACCATCGCGACGCGCATGCGCACGTTGCCCCAGGCCGAGGTGGAACTGGTGTTGAAACCGAGGGTCGGGAAACCGGCGACCCGCATGAGAGTGGTATCCACGGCGCCGGAGCCGTTGATCAGGATGGTCGAGCCGTTGCCGGAGTTTTGGGTATAGTTCGCCGTGATCGTGATCGATTTGGTTTCCGGGTTGGTATAGAGGGCCTTGAAGTAGGCGTCTGCCTTTGCCGCGATTTGCGAGGTCGTGATGGTGCCCTCGGTCAGGTCCTTCGCCAGCATCAGGGCGGTCGAGTTGAGGGCGGCCTGCATCGAGGAGCGGGCGGCGTTGGCGCGGGTGTAGTCGACCGCTGCGCCGACGAAAGTGACGATCGGGATGACCGCGATCCCGAACAGGATGGCGATGTTGCCCTCGTTGGCGCCGGTGAACCGGCGGGCGGCCGCGCGAAGGCGACGGAAAATGACTGTATCGAGCATGGCTCTCACCGCAAATGTGATTTCTACGCGCATTTCGGCCCGGGCGGCTAAACAGGCGGTAAACCGGTTCCGCTAAAGACGGGTCAAAGCCGATGCATCGCCGAACCGGCCGCCAAAAGCGCCCTATATCCTCAACAACGGCTAAACGGTCCGTCGTGGTCCTTTGTCAAATCCGGCAGAAACGATTAACCTTGGCCCGGATGGCCGAGCCGGGAATCGGGGCGGTCGCGGGTCGTGCCAGGGCAGTGTCAATGCGCTTGCGGCGATCCGGCGGCGGACCCATATTCCGAGTGCCGATCCGGTCAACGGGTCGGACCGGGAGCGGCGATCTGGAAATGCGTTGCTGGGTACTTCGCGGGCGGCTCACGCCAGAGCCGATCGTGCGTCGGCCAGGATACGCCGTCCGGTCACCCCTTTTGGAATTTCGAACGCCTGAGCCATGTTGCAATCAACCTTCAAAGCTTGTCCGTCCGTGCCGGCAAAGTCATCTGCTTCTGCTCTCCGAATGAGCAATGACGAGAACCGCAATACCGGAACCGGTGGGCCGTCGACGTCGGTCATCACCAAGGTCAAGCCGAAGACCAAGCGTCCGAACCTGTATCGCGTCCTGATTCTGAACGACGACTACACGCCGATGGAGTTCGTCGTTCATGTGCTGGAGAAATTCTTCCAGAAGGACGCCGAAGCGGCCACCAAGATCATGCTTCATGTGCATCACCACGGGATTGGTGAGTGCGGCGTGTTCACCTACGAGATTGCCGAGACCAAGGTCACGCAGGTGATGGATTTTGCACGCAAGCACCAGCATCCCCTGCAATGCGTGATGGAAAAGAAATAGCCGCGCATGGCGCTCGACCCGGCCGCAGAGAAGGAACGGGTCTTGCATCGATTGCGTTGACGAAAGCCGATCGTATTCCCGGTAGTTTTTCGGGGCAGGGTTGCGTGCCGTGAGGCGTGGTGCCGCGAATTTAGAGGAAAACCACGCTTGCGGAACCGGTCTTTCGCCACGATCGTAGGTAACTATATGACAGGGGATGACGAAGGTTGTTGTTGCCTGACCGGGTAATGGCGATCATGATGACCGGGGGCCACAGAGGACGAGAATGCCAACTTTTTCCCAAAGCCTTGAACAATCCCTGCATCGCGCGCTGGCGATTGCGAACGAGCGTCATCATCAATATGCGACGCTCGAACACCTTCTGCTGTCGCTGATCGATGACTTGGATGCGGCGGCGGTGATGCGCGCCTGCAGCGTCGATCTCGACAAGCTGCGCACGAGCCTTGTCAACTATCTCGAAACCGAATTCGAAAATCTGGTGACGGATGGCGCCGACGACGCCAAGCCGACCGCCGGATTCCAGCGCGTGATCCAGCGCGCGGTGATTCACGTCCAGTCCTCGGGGCGCGAAGAGGTGACAGGCGCCAACGTGCTGATCGCGATTTTCGCGGAGCGCGAAAGTCACGCCGCCTATTTCCTGCAAGAGCAGGACATGACGCGGTACGACGCGGTCAACTATATCAGCCACGGCATCGCCAAGCGGCCGGGCGTCTCCGAGGCGCGCCCCGTGCGCGGCGTCGACGAGGAGACCGAGACCAAGGGTACCGAGGACGCCAAGAAGAAGGGCGAGGCGCTCGAGACCTATTGCGTCAACCTCAACAAGAAGGCGCGCGACGGCAAGATCGATCCGGTGATCGGGCGCAATTCCGAGATCAATCGCGCGATCCAGGTGCTGTGCCGCCGGCAGAAGAACAACCCGCTGTTCGTGGGTGAGGCCGGCGTCGGCAAGACCGCGATCGCGGAAGGGCTCGCCAAGCGCATCGTCGATTCCGAAGTGCCGGAAGTGCTGGCGGCGGCCACCGTGTTCTCGCTCGACATGGGAACGCTGCTCGCCGGCACGCGCTACCGCGGCGATTTCGAGGAGCGCTTGAAGCAGGTGCTGAAAGAGCTGGAGGCGCATCCGAACGCCATCCTGTTCATCGATGAGATCCACACCGTGATCGGCGCCGGCGCCACCTCCGGCGGCGCGATGGACGCATCCAATCTGCTGAAGCCTGCGCTGGCCTCCGGCACGATCCGCTGCATGGGTTCGACGACCTACAAGGAATACCGCCAGCATTTCGAGAAGGACCGCGCGCTGGTGCGCCGGTTCCAGAAGATCGACGTCAACGAGCCGACGGTGGAAGACGCCATTGCGATCCTCAAGGGCCTGAAGCCCTATTTCGAGGATTATCATCGGCTGAAATACACCAACGAGGCGATCGAGGCGGCGGTGCAATTGTCGTCGCGCTACATCCACGACCGCAAGCTGCCGGACAAGGCGATCGATGTGATCGACGAGTTGGGCGCGGCGCAGATGCTGGTCGCCGAAAACCGGCGCAAGAAGACCATCGGCATCAAGGAGATCGAGACCACGATTGCGACCATGGCGCGGATTCCGCCCAAGAGCGTATCGAAGGATGATGCCGAGGTGCTGAAGCATCTCGAGCAGACGCTCAAGCGCGTGGTGTTCGGCCAGGACAAGGCGATCGAGTCGCTGTCGGCGTCGATCAAGCTGGCGCGCGCCGGCCTGCGCGAGCCGGAGAAGCCGATCGGCTCCTATCTGTTCTCGGGCCCGACCGGCGTCGGCAAGACCGAAGTCGCCAAACAGCTTGCCGCCTCGCTCGGCGTCGAGCTGCTGCGCTTCGACATGTCCGAATACATGGAGCGGCATACGGTGTCGCGCCTGATCGGCGCGCCTCCCGGCTATGTCGGCTTCGACCAGGGCGGCCTGTTGACCGACGGCGTGGACCAGCATCCGCATTGCGTGGTGCTGCTCGACGAAATCGAGAAGGCGCATCCGGATCTCTACAACGTGCTGCTGCAGATCATGGATCACGGCCGGCTCACCGACCACAACGGCAAGCAGGTCAATTTCCGCAACGTGATCCTGATCATGACCACGAACGCGGGCGCCGCCGACCTGGCGCGGCAGGCCTTCGGCTTCACGCGCAACAAGCGGGAAGGCGACGACCACGAGGCGATCAACCGCCAGTTCGCACCGGAATTCCGCAACCGGCTGGATGCGATCGTCTCGTTCGCCCATCTCAATGCCGACGTCATCGGCATGGTGGTGGAGAAGTTCGTGCTGCAGCTCGAGGCGCAGCTCGCCGACCGCGACGTCACCATTGAGCTGTCGGAGCCCGCCAAGGCCTGGCTGATCGAACATGGTTACGACGAGCAGATGGGCGCGCGTCCGATGGCGCGCGTGATCCAGGAGCACATCAAGAAACCGCTGGCGGACGAAGTGCTGTTCGGTCACCTCAAGGGCGGCGGCCATGTCCGCGTCGTGCTGGTCAAGGACGAGGCGAGCGCGGACGGCAAGGACAAGATCGGCTTCGAGTTCGTCGAGGGACCGGTCACGCCGAAGCCGGAAAAGCTGCCCGGCGCGCGCAAGCGCAAGCCGAAGTCGGGCGGTCCCAACGGGGGCGGCGGCTCCAAGGGGCCGGCCTCACGAGGGCCCCTGGTCAAGGCGTAGGTGGCCTCAATCTGGAACGAAGAGCCGGCGCGTCGCGAGACCGCCGGCTTTTTGCTGGATGACGCTTATTGCTGGATGACGCTTGCTTTTAACCCGGCGTCGCGTTAACGTGCTGTTAGCAACGTGGACAAAACCGCGGCCCATGGAAGCCTGGTTGAGTCATCCCGGTTAAGCCAGTTTAGATCACGCCGGTTGGATATTTCGGGCGAAAGTCCAACCGGAATCGCCGCCATGAGCGAACAGAAATTCATGCCCCGCAGTCGTACGTTGCTGGCCGGCAGGATCATTTCCAACTACGGCCAATCATCGATCGACTGCATCGTCCGTCAGATATCCGATGTCGGCGCCGTCATCGAAGCCGAAAGCGCACTCGGCATTCCCGAGCATTTCCATTTGCTGATCCCGGGCGAAGGCCCGCCGCAGCCGTGCAAACGGGCCTGGCAATCCGACAGGCAGGTCGGCCTGGTGTTCGAGGCGGCGGAGGCTGCCAAAGAGGAAGCTGCCCGGAACAGCGCCGGGGAGCCGAAGGGCGGCGAACAGGTCGTACGGGGGCAGCTGCTGGCGCTGCGCGCGGCACTCGATGTCATCGATGTCGGTGTACTGCTGCTCGATGCCGACATGAAATCGCAATTCATCAACCGCGCGTTCCGCCGCATGTGGGCCTTGCCGGACGCTGTCGCCGATCGAAATCCGGCCTTTGTCGCGTTGATGTATCATGGCCGTGATACCAGTGCCTACGAGATCGAGGCCAGAAGTATCGACGCCTATGTCGCCGAGCGCGTCCGTCTGGTGAGGGCAGGCGACACCAAGCCGCTCGATCTGCGCCGCAGCAATGGCGAGGTAATCCGGATGCAGTGCGCGAACCTGCCCAATGGCGGCAGGATGATCAGCTATACCTACGTGACCGACATCGTCCGCCACGCCGACGAGCTGGAGGTGCTGCATAGTGCGCTCGACAATGTTTCCGAGGGCGTCGTCATGCTGGACGGCAATCTCAACGCCCAGTTCCTGAACAAGAAGATGCGAACCTTCTGGGGCGTTACCGAGGAGCAGGCCACAAGGCGTCCGTCCTATGAGTTGCTGATCAGGAATTCGCCGCATGCAAACGATCGCGGGATGACGCCGGACCAACTGGATGCGTTCTACGCCAGCCGCGTTGCCGCCGTGCGGGACGGCAGCGAGCCATTGCGGGACCTGCGAACCACCGACGGCCGCAACATCCGGGCGCATTGCGCGCTGCTCAAGAACGGCGGCCGGATGCTGACCTATTGCGACGTCACCGATCTCGTTCGCAACGCGCAGCAGATGGAAGAACTGGCGACTATCGATTCGATGACGGGCCTGTACAACAGGCGGCATTTCTGGACGCTGGCCACGGCGGAATGGAGCCGGTTTCAGCGCTACTACCGGCCGCTATCGGTTCTGATGATCGACGTCGATCATTTCAAGACCGTCAACGACCGTTACGGACATGCCGTCGGTGACGAAGCGCTGGTCGCCGTTGCCGATGCCTGCCGGGAAGGCAAGCGCAGCTCCGACATCGTCGGACGGCTCGGCGGTGAGGAATTCGCGATGCTGCTGCCGGAAACCGATCTCGATCAGGCGAAAATCGTGGCGGAGCGGGTTCGCCAGAGGGTTGCCGCCGGCGTGTTGCAGGCGCACGGGGTTCACTTCAACGTAACGGCCAGCGTCGGCTTTGCGGCCGCGACCGCGAGCATGTCGGGATTTGAAGCCTTGCTGCATGCCGCCGATCAGGCCTTGTACCAGGCCAAGGCGGAGGGCCGTAATCGCACCGTCGCATGGTCGCCGCCACCGGCGGCGAAGCTCGCGGCGGAGTAGGGCGCCGACGAGCCTCTAGCGTTGGTCGAGCAAATCGTTGATGCGGCGCTGCAGCTGCCGCTTCTTGATCTCGCTTCTGCGCAGCCGCTCCTCGATATCGGAGACCGGCTCGGCCGGGCTTTCCGCCCTGAAGGCGACGCCGACGAAATTGTCGCGCCACCAGACCACCCGTGCGAGGAAGGAGCGGCCCTTGCGCGCGATGCGCAGCGAGAGCTGCTCTTTCGGCAACTGGAGGTTATTGCTGAACTCGATGGTCGCGCCGTTGTCGGAAATGTTGCGGACGATGCATTCGCGCGTCGCACCGTGTTCGCCGATCTCGGCGACGCCGCCATACATCACCTTGTCGCGCACGCTCTCGCGCCGGTCCCGCATTGAAAGTCTCCCAAAAAGATGGAGACTTTTACCCCGCTTTGTGCGCCGTAACAGGCCGGCTGACGCAAAATGCGGCATTAACGTAAATTAACGGCGGTTCCGGTGGCGTCGATTTCGGGATAATTGCAGCGCAAAAAAAGCCGCCTGCCGCGCTGGAACCGCGGATCCAGCTGCCAGCCGGGATCGTTTGACTAGTTTTACCGCCCTGCGTGCGCTCGGATTACAACTGCCATGCAAAGAGTCCAGTTTCTTCGCGCCCTGTTGTGCACCCTGTCGCTCTTGACCGCGGTCGCGCCTGCCTGCGCCGAGGACGCGGATGAGGCTAACCAGTCGAGGGTCGAGCCACGCGCGATACCGACCGAGACGCCGGCTGACGCGGCGCGGGAGAGCGACACCCGCGAGGCGATGTGCCTGATGATCGAGTCGGCGGCCAAGGCTTCGAGCCTGCCGCTGGAGTTCTTCGCCCGCGTGATCTGGCAGGAGAGCCGCTTCCGTTCCGACGCGATCGGACCGGCGACGCGCAGCGGCCAGCGCGCGCAGGGGATTGCGCAGTTCATGCCCGGCACCGCAAACGAGCGCGGGCTGCTCGATCCGTTCAATCCGGTGCAGGCGCTGCCGAAATCGGCGGAGTTTTTGGCCGAACTGCGCGACCAGTTCGGCAATCTGGGACTCGCGGCCGCCGCCTACAACGCCGGCCCGCGCCGGGTTCAGGAGTGGCTCGCGGGTACCGGCCCAATGCCGCAGGAGACGCGCAGTTATGTTATCGCCATCACGGGCTCCACCGTCGAGGATTGGGCCAGTGCGCAGAAGGGCGGCAGGACGCCGCAGCGGATACCGACATCGAGCTGCCGCGAGTTGATGGCGCTGCTGAAACAGGCACCCAGTCCCTTTATCACCGAACTCGAACAGCGCATCACGCTCGGTGCCGCCAAAGTGTGGGGCGTGCAGCTTGCCGCCGGCTTCAGCCGCGACAAGGCGCTTGCCATGTATGCCCGCGCGATGAAGCGGCTCAGTGCCGTGATCGGCGACCAGGACCCGAGCCTGCTCTCCTCGGTCATGCGCAGCCGCGGCACGCGCGCCTTCTACCAGGTGCGGATCGGCGCCGACACAAGGCCGGCTGCGGATGATCTCTGCAACCGCATCCGCAAGGCGGGTGGGGCGTGCTTCGTGCTGCGGAATAAGGGCGTGCCGGGGTGAAGCACATTTCCGTAACCGGATGGAGCGCAGCGCAATCCGGGACCGGCTTGTCCACTTGCGAGATTCCCGGATTGCGCTGCGCTCCATCCGGGCTGCGGACTACTGCATGGCCGCTCTGAGCGGCCGCTTGCTTGACGCAGGCCGCTTTGGCCAGCCCTATGCCTACAACGACTCAAACTCCATCGGTCACCCGTGGCGCTACCTCCGCTCTCATCTCCCCAATGGAAAAGTCCCATTCGCGCCTTCGCATGGGGCATGAGTTCGGTCACATCCACTGTGCTGACGCTGGTGCTGTTTGCGACCTATCTCGGCATCGGTGCGCTGGCCCATGACAGCCATTTCAGCCTGGGATGGGTGCTCGGCAGCACGCTGCTGGTCTGGGCGGGGCCGGCGCAGATCATCCTGATTTCGACGCTGGGGTCCGGGGCGACCGCGGTGCAGGCGGCGATTGCGGTGACGGTGAGTGCGATCCGGCTGTTTCCGATGGTGGTGTCGGTTCTGCCGCTGCTGAAGACGCCGCAGACAAAACGCCGTCACCTCGTGCTGGCGACGCATTTCATCGCGGTCACGCTGTGGGTCGAATGCTACCGGCTGCTGCCAAAAGTGCCGCGCGAGCGGCGGATTGCGTTCACGCATGGGCTTGGCTGCGGGCTTCTCACCGTCTGCATGGTCGCCACCACGCTCGGCTATGGTCTTGCCGCCAACCTGCCGCCGCTGTTTGCAGCCGCAATCCTGCTGCTGACGCCGCTGGCATTCCTGTTGTCGACGGCACGCAACTGCCGGCAGATATCGGACATATTGGCACTGGTGCTCGGGATCGCGCTGTTTCCGCTGGTCTCACAGCTGCATACCGGCGTCGATATTTTGATCAGCGGCGTCACCGCCGGCAGCATCGCCTACGGCGTGCATTGGTGGCGGGAGAGGGCGCGCGCATGAGCGAGTTTTTCGGCAGCCCGCACGCGCTGTTGATCCTGGTGCTCGCAGGCTTCCTGCCCAACGAAATCTGGCGGATGGCCGGGCTGTGGTTCGGCGCCGGCGTCGACGAGGGCTCGGAAGTCTTGGTGTGGGTGAGGGCGGTGGCGACCGCGATCCTCGCCGGCGTCATCGCCCAGATCCTGGTGCAGCCGCCGGGCGCGCTGGCCGGCGTGCCGGACTGGCTGCGCTACAGCGCGGTTGCGGCGGGCTTTGCAGTGTTCATGCTGACGCGACGTTCGATCTTTGCCGGCGTGGTCTGCGGCGAGATCGTGTTGCTGGCCGGGAAATGGTGGCTCGGTTGATTGCAGGCGGCGGATAATCCGGTACTGTCCGGCGCATAAGAAACGTATGAGGAAACGAAATGAACTGGCTGAAATTGTCGGCGCTGGTGAGCGCGCTCGTCTGCGCCGCGCCGCTCGCCCATGCGGCGGAATATCCGGTACGTCCGATCAAGCTGATCGTGCCGTATGCCGCGGGCGGCCCGACCGACGTGCTCGGCCGCATGGTCGGCGAATATCTCAGCCGCGACCTGAGACAGCCTGTCGTGGTCGAGAACAAGGCCGGTGCGCAGGGCGCGATCGGCGCCGAAGCCGCGGCCCGTTCCGAGCCCGACGGGTACACGCTGTTCTTCACGGCGGCGTCGATCTTCGTGCTCAATCCGCTGCTCTACAAGAAGCTGCCCTACGATCCGACGCGGGATTTCCGCCTGCTGGCGCTGGTCACCGACCTGCCTGTCGTGATGGAGGTTCATCCCTCCGTGCCCGCCAAGACGGTCGCCGAGTTCGTCGCCTATGCCAGGCAAAATCCCGGCAAGCTCAATTTCGGATCGGCCGGCACCGGCGGCACCATTCATCTCGCCGGCGAGATGTTCAAGCAGATGGCCGGCGTCGACATGGTTCACGTCGCCTACAAGGGCGCGGGCCCGGCGCTGACCGATCTGATATCTGGTAATATCCAGTTGATGTTCGACACGCTCGGCACGGCGCTGCCGCCGGTGAAGGGCGGATTGCTGCGGCCGCTGGCGGTCTCCTCGGCGAAACGCATCCCTGATCTGCCTGACGTCCCGACCATGGCCGAGAGCGGCTATCCGGACTACGGCGTCAGCGTCTGGTATGGCGTCTCCGCGCCGGCCAAACTGCCTGACGACGTCGCGCAAAAACTCACCACCAGTTTGAACAAGGCGCTGCAGGATGATGCCTTCCGCGCCTCGCTCGACAAGGTCGGCTTCCCGCCTTTGCGCCCGAAGAGCCAGGCCGAGATCGACAAGTTCGTCGCGACCGATCGCGCGCGATGGGCCGCTGTGATAAAAGCGCTCAACATCTCACTGGATTAGGATACCTGGATCAGGACATGGTTCGAGAAAGCGAAGTCCGCGAGGGCGAAATCACCGTCGACGTGCCGCCGGCCCGCGACGCCGGGCTGGTGTTTGTCGGCCGCATCCGCACGCCCTGGAAATCGCGGCTGGAGACACCGCGGCAGGGCCGCCAGGACGGCCCCGTCTGCCGGCTGGAGATTTTCGAGCCCTGGGTGCCGGCGATCAAGGGCGTGGATTTTTATGAGAATCTCGAAGTGATCTACTGGCTGCACCAGTCGCGCCGCGATCTGGTGCTGCAAAGCCCGAAGAACAACCAGAAAACCCGCGGCACCTTCTCGCTGCGCTCGCCGGTGCGGCCGAATCCGATCGGCACCTCGATCGTGAAGTTCGTCAAGATCGAGGGCAACGTCATCCTGGTGCGCGGCCTCGACTGTCTCGACGAAACGCCGCTGCTCGACGTCAAGCCCGACCGCTGCGAATTCACGCCGCTGGCGCCGCCGCAGGCAGGCGATTTCGAGACGGAATAGGTTTCTCTGCGTCATTGAGAGCGCAGCGAAGCAATCCATGCTTCCGTTGCTGCGAGATGGATTGCTTCGCTGCGCTCGCAATGACCGGATGAGACTGTCCGTCTACCCCAGCGCCGCGACCAGTTTCGTCGCGTTGTCCTCCAGCACCTTCACATCTTCCTTGCGGCTCGCCGGCGGCAACAGCGCGACGCCGTCGTGGCGCGGCATGACGTGCATGTGCAAATGGAACACGACTTGTCCGCCGGCCGGCTCGTTGAACTGCTGCACGGTGATGCCGTCGGCATTGAAGGCCTTCATGGCAGCGGCGGCGATCTTGTGGGCGGCGCGGGCGACGTTGGCGTAATCATCGGGGGTGATATCGAGAATATTGCGGGCAGGGGCCTTCGGGATCACCAGCGTATGGCCCGGCGAACGCGGCATGATGTCGAGAAACGCCAGCACGTGGTCGTCCTCGTAGACCTTGTGGCAGGGAAACTCGCCGCGCAGGATTTTTGCGAAGGGGTTGTTGGTATCATAGGCGGGCATGGCTTCTTCCCCTCAAGGTTTCGATCTCAATCTCATGTCGCCCGCAGGGAGCAGGTCAAGCCTCGTCGGCGGCCTTGCGGAACGGGCCGGATTCCGCCAGTTCACGGCCGACTTCCGCGACGTAGGCGCGCTCGCGCTTCAAATAGTCGGCGATCGCCCGGCGCAGATCGGGATCGGCGATGAAGTGCGCGGAGTAGGTGGTTTGCGGCAGGTAGCCGCGCGCCAGCTTGTGCTCGCCCTGCGCGCCGGCCTCCACGACTTTCAAGCCGCGCTGGATCGCGAAATCGATCGCCTGATAGTAGCAAACCTCGAAATGCAGGAACGGGTGATGCTCGACCGCGCCCCAGTTGCGCCCGAACAGCGTGTCCGAGCCGATGAAGTTGATGGCGCCGGCGATCCAGCGGCCGTTGCGCTTGGCCATCACCAGCAGCACGTCGCGGCTCATGCTCTCGCCGATCAGCGAGAAGAATTTTCGAGTCAGATACGGCCGGCCCCATTTGCGTGAGCCGGTCTCCATGTAGAACGCGAAGAACGCATCCCACGCGTCCTCGGTGATGTCGGCTCCCGTGAGATGATGGATGGTGATTCCGGCGGCGGTGGCCTCACGCCGTTCGCGCTTGATCGCCTTGCGGTGGCGCGAGTTCAGCGACGTGAGAAAATCGTCAAAGGTCCGGTAGCCTTCATTGTGCCAGTGAAACTGCTGGTCGTTGCGCTGCAGGAAGCCATGCGTTCCCAGAAACTTCGCTTCCGCCTCGCGGGCGAAGGTCACATGCACGGACGAGGCGTTGGTCGCATTGCAGAGCGCCATCAGGCCGCTCGCGAGCGCGGTTCCGATCTGCTCGCGATCGACGCCGTCGCGGATCAGCAGCCGTGGACCGGTCGCGGGCGTAAAGGGCACCGAGGCCTGCAGTTTCGGATAATAGCGCCCGCCCGCGCGCTCGTAGGCATCCGCCCAGCCGCGGTCGAAGACGTATTCGCCCTGCGAATGCGATTTCAGATAGCAGGGCACGATGCCGGCGATCTCGCCGTCGAGCCGTGCCAGAAGATGCCGCCCACCCCAGCCAGTGCGGGCGCAGGCCGAGCCGGAGGCCTCGGCGGCTGCGAAAAATGCGTGGGAAACGAAGGGGTTATAGGCGCCCTTGCAAGGATCGCTTTGAGCGCCCGCTGGCGGCCAGCGTGTCGAGGTTTTCGAGACTGTTCGGGTCACCGGAAGGATTGGCGCAGGCGTCCCAATCCGCAGCCTTGATGTCGCTGACGGAGGGGACGGCTTCGAGGGTGATTTCGGATGACGCCATCTAGAAATTCGGACCGGTCCCATAGTGCGATCAGCCATCGCGCAGGGTGGCCAACATTTCAAAGATCGTGCATCGGGCGGGCGAGTTCAAGGTGGCACCGCGCGGATCAGGTTCCCGGCAGGAACCCCTCGAAGATCATCTGGTCGGCGTTGCGCGCGGCGCGGGCGCGCTGCTCTGGTGTGCGCACGGTCCAGGTCAGCAGCGGCAGCCCAAAAATGTTGCGGGCGATCCAGGGGGCGGCTGCCGGCAGCTCATCCACCCAATAGGCGACGAAATGCGGCCGGCTGCGGAAGGCGTGGCGCAGATGCGTCATGCCGTGGCGCTGTTCGGCTGATGCCTCCGGCCACTCGTCGGCGGTATATTCGCGTTCCGCCACGATGCCGCGCGCGCGGCCGGGGATCAGTTCGCGCAGCGCGACTACCTGGTCCGGATCAAAGGACATGCCGACCGCAGGACCGTCATACGAGGCGAGCACCTCCGCCATCCGTTTCACCAGCCGGCGATCACCGTCGAAATGGCTTTTTACCTCGATCACCAGCGGCACGCGGCCGGCGACGAGCGAACAGAGGTCGCCGAGCGTCATCATCCGCTCCGGCGTATTCTTGAACGCAACCGCCTTCAATTCGGTCACCGTCTTGCCGAGCAGCGCGCCGGAACCCTCGGTCAGCCGGCCGAGCGCGTTGTCATGATGCACCATCGCCTCCCCATCCCTGGAAAGCTGGATGTCGCATTCGATGGCGAAATTGCCGTCGACGGCGGCCTGCGCGGCCGCCGGCATGTTTTCGACGATGCCGCGCGCAATATCATGCAGGCCGCGGTGGGCGACCGGACGCGCCGTCAGCCAGTCCGGGGCACGCACGGGCGGTACTCCGCTCAGGACACCTCGAAGATGGCGTCGACCTCGACGGCGGCATCCGAGGGCAGGGAGGCGACGCCGACGGTGGTGCGGGCGTGCCGGCCCTTGTCGCCGAAGGCTGCGACCATCAGGTCGGAGGTGCCGTTGAGCACCTTGGGTCCGTCGAGGAAATCGGGCGCGGAATTGATGAAGCCGCCGAGCCTGACCACGCGAACCACCTTGTCGAGGTCGCCCAGCGCCGCCTTGACCTGAGCCAGCAGGTTGACGCCGCAGCCCTGTGCCGCGGCGTAGCCCTGTTCAATGGTGACGCCAGCGCCCAACTTGCCCTTGGCGATCAGCTTGCCTTCCGCATCGGCGCACACCTGGCCGGAGACGAACAGCAAATTGCCTGATCGTACGAAGCCGACGTAATTCGCCATCGGGGTGCGCGGCTCGTTCAGGACGATGCCTTGCGCCGCCAGCTTCTGTTCGACCGTACCCGCCATGTTTTTCGCCCCTAATTGATTGACTGTCCTGACCCGCGATCAGGCCGCACTATTTCGCGCATCGCGCCGTCGGTTGCAAGCGAGGGTGAATCGGTGGCGCATCGCTGCGGCTGGGGTAAATCACCCCGTAAAATTGCCGAAAAGCAAGGCTCCCCAGCGTCACATTTCTGCGTTTCCGGGGTACCGCCCTAGTTGCGACGCAATAGGGCCATCACTAATGTAACGAATCTCCATCGAGGAAAAAACAGCACATGGCTTGCTCGTTTCCGGTTCCGGTTCGTGCTTTGGCGTTCTCGGCTGTGGCCGCATTACTCTCAGGCTTCGCAAACGAACCGGCGCTGGCGGGCGCCAGCGGGCCGTTTCTCTCCCATCAGGCGCTGTATGAATTGAAGCTCGTCAAGTCGCGCGGGTCCAACGCGATATCAGGGGCGCGCGGGCGCATCCTCTATAATTTCTCGGGCAGCGCCTGCGAGGGCTACACCTCCGAATTCCGCCAGGTGTCCGAACTCGACAGCGGCGAGGGCAAGCTGACGCTGAGCGATCTGCGCTCGCATTCCTGGGAAGATGCCGCGGGCAAGAGCTACCGTTTCAAGATCGACACCCGCATGAACGATACCGCCGCCGTCCCGGTTGACGGCGTGGCGGAACGGGTCGGCGACCACATCACGGTCAAGCTGAAGCAACCGGTCGCAAAGACGTTCGAGCTCGACGGCAAGGTCGTGTTTCCGACCGAGCAGATCCAGCACATCATCGCAGCCGCCCGCGAGGGCAAATCGGTGCTGGAGCTGATGGTCTATGACGGCTCCGACAATGGCGAGAAGGTCTACAATACGCTGTCGGTGATCGGGCAGCCTATCCCGGGCACCCGCAGCATCGCGTCACCCGATCCCTCGACCGCCAACGACCAGATGAAGACGCTGACCCGCTGGCCCGTGACCGTGAGCTATTACGACCGCGACGCCAAGACCAAGGAAGGCGAGCAGACGCCGGTTTACGCGATGTCGTTCGAGCTGTTCGAGAACGGCGTCTCCCGCGCGCTGGTGCTCGACTACAACGACTTCGTGATCGCGGGCGCGATGGGCCGGTTCGACGTCAAGGATTCCAAGCCGTGCAAGTGACCGGCGCCGTTCAGGGGATCAGCCGCCCATGAAGGCTTCAATCCGAGCGCTTTAGCTCCGGAAGCGGCCGTCAGCTTTTCCGGCGAGCCCGCGTCGTCGGGAAACGCTGCAGATCGCCTATCCCGGGTATATTGAGCTTCGGCGAGGACACCCCCATATCATCTTGATAAGGGAGTCCTTGCTGTGCAGACCGTACGGGCGACTCTTGTTGCGGCCGCTGCAGCGGTAGCTCTGGCTGTCTCTCCGCTTGCCGTCTCGGCGGGGGAGAACAACAGCAAGCTTGCGCTGACCATCTCGGTCGACGGAGCGATCGGGCCGGCAACGGCCCGCTACGTGAAAGACGCTCTGACCAAGGCAAGCGAGCGGCATGCAGAGGTCGTCGTTCTGCGCATGAATACGCCGGGCGGCCTTTCGACCAGCATGCGCGAGATTATAGCGGACGTGCTGGCGTCGCGCGTTCCCGTCGTCGGTTACGTCGCCCCCTCCGGAGCCCATGCGGCCAGCGCCGGAACCTATATCCTCTACGCCACGCATATCGCGGCCATGGCGCCGGGCACCAATCTCGGAGCGGCGACCCCGGTGCAGATTGGCGGCCCGCTGCCGGGTCTGCCGGAGGCTACCCCCGACAAGGGCGATAAGGAAAAGAAGGACGGCGGCGATCAGCAGCCGAAGACGAAGGATGCCATGATGGCGAAGGTGACGAACGACGCCGTCGCCTTGATCCGCAGCCTTGCCGAGATGCGCGGCCGCAATGCCGATTGGGCGGAGAAGGCGGTGCGGGAGGCCGCCAGCCTTTCCGCCAATGCCGCACTGCAGGCAAATGTCATCGATCTCATCGCACGCGACCCCGCCGATCTGCTCAGGCAGATCGATGGTCGTACGGTCGAGGTTGCGGGTGGCGATACCCGGCAACTGGCGACCAGGGACGCCGGGCGTGAAACGCTCGATCCCGGATGGACCTCAGGATTTCTGAGGGTGATCACCGATCCCAACGTCGCCTTCATTCTCATGCTGGTCGGCATCTACGGCCTGATTTTCGAACTGGCCTCGCCCGGTGCGGTCGCGCCCGGCGTGATCGGCACGATCTGTCTGCTGCTGGGGCTTTATGCGCTCAATATGCTGCCCATCAATTATGCCGGCCTTGGCCTGATCCTGTTAGGGATCACACTTCTGGTTATCGAAGCCTTCAACCCGACCGTGGTTCTCGGTCTCGGCGGGATCATCGCATTCGTGCTCGGAGCCGTGATGCTGTTCGAGCTCGAAGCGCCCGGATTCCGGCTGTCGTGGCCGGTGATCGGCATCGCCGCGGCGATATTCATCGGCCTGATCCTGGTTGTGCTCGGCTCGCTTCGACGTGCCCGAAAAGGCCCCATAAAACTCGGCGCGCAAGCCATGCGCGGCCTGTCCGCCGAAATCCTCGACTGGTCCGAGAGCGAAGGTCACGTCTTCACCCACGGCGAGCGCTGGCAGGCGCGCGGCACCGAAGCCTTCAAGCCCGGAGAGGTGGTCGAGGTGGCCAACATCACAGATTTGACGCTGGTGGTACGGCGCCGGCCGGTGCTCACCGCCGGCGAAGGAGGGAGCTCATGATGCTTGATTATTTGACTTACGCGGTGCTCGTGGTCGTCGTGGTCCTGCTTCTGTCGTCGGCCATTCGCATCCTGCGCGAATACGAGCGCGGCGTCGTGTTCACGCTCGGCCGCTTCACCGGCGTGAAGGGCCCGGGATTGATCATCCTGATTCCGGTCGTGCAGCAGATGGTGAAGGTCGATCTCAGGGTGATGGTGCAGGTAGTGCCGCCACAGGACGTGATTTCGCGCGACAACGTTTCGGTCAAGGTCAATGCCGTTCTCTACTTCCGCATCATCGATCCCGAGCGGGCCATCATCAAGGTCGGCGATTACATGGCCGCGACCAGCCAACTGGCGCAGACCACGCTGCGCTCGGTGCTGGGCAAGCACGAACTGGACGAGATGCTCGCTGAACGCGACCGGCTTAATGCCGATGTCCAGGAGATTCTCGATCAGCAGACTGACGTCTGGGGCATCAAGGTCACCACCGTCGAGATCAAGGATATCGATCTCAATGAGACCATGGTGCGCGCGATTGCCAAGCAGGCCGAGGCGGAGCGCTTGCGGCGCGCCAAAGTGATCAATGCGATGGGTGAGCAGCAAGCCGCCGAGAAGCTCGTTGAGGCCGGCCGAACGCTCGCGCGGGAGCCGCAGGCGATGCAGTTGCGCTACTTCGCGGCGCTGCACGACATCGCCGGCGAGCGATCCTCGACCGTGGTCTTTCCGCTGCCGATGGATTTGCTTGGTCATCTGTCCCGGCGGCCGAACGAAGCAACGTGACTGGTCGAAAGCGCCGGAGCGGGATACGCTTCGGCGCAACCATCCATGTCGGGGAGGCACAAACATGAGCAAGCTCGAACATATCAGGCCAAGCGGCCTTCACCACAATCCGGCTTACTCCCACGTCGTCGTCGCGTCCGGTGCGCGCACGGTCTATATCGCGGGACAGGTATCTACCGACGAGGAGGGACGGGTCGTCGGCGAGGGCGATCTGGCCGCGCAGACGACACAAGTGATGCACAATATCGGCCTGGCGCTGAAAGCCGCCGGTGCGAGTTATGCTGATATCGTGAAGATCACCACCTTCGTCGTCGGCTACAAGCCGGAGCTCCGTCCGATCATCGGCAAGGCGCGCTCGGCGTTCTTTGAGGGCATGGAGCCGCCGGCGAGCACGCTCGTCGGTGTAACGGCGCTTGCGGCCCCTGAATGGCTGATCGAGATTGAGGCCGTGGCCGTCGTCGGTTGATGGTCTCGGCGTATGGCTTCGTCATTGCGAGCCAACGGGTCGGCGCAAAGCGCCGTCCCGATGAGCGGACTCCGCGAAGCAATGACGGGGAAAGAGCGGTCTCTATTCCTCCTCGTCATCCTCTTCCTTCGCCGGCCCTTTATAAGCGATACCCCTGATCACGGCGGCATTGCCGAACTTCTTCCTTAAATCATCCATTGCGCGCTCGGCATGGGCCGAGCGCCGGTCGAGCATGTCGGTGTCGTCGACCTGCGATCCCTCGCGCAACGCGCTGACACCGGTGCCGATCAGGCGAAAAGCCGTGCCGTCGATCTCCTTCGCCAGCATTTCGCGCGACACTGCAAAAATCTTCGCCGCGAGCTGGGTCGGCGCCTGGATCGATTGCGAGCGGGTGCGCTGCCGAAAATCCGCGGTCTTCAGCTTCAAGGTGATGGTGAGGCCTGACAGATCGCCGCTCTTCAGCCGCGACGATACTTTTTCGGACAGCCGCCACAGCACCTTTTCCAGCGTGGCAAAATCCTTGATGTCGTTCTCGAATGTGGTCTCGTTGGAAATCGTCTTGGCGCCGCGATCCGCCACCACGCTGCGGTCGTCGATGCCCCGCGCCAGCCGCCACAGCCTGCGGCCTTCGCCGCCGAACTGCTTCATCAGTTCGACCTCGTCGGCGCGCTGCAGGTCCGCAATGGTGCGAAAACCCCGCTGCACCAGCTTCTCCTGCGTCGCGGGGCCGACGCCATAGATGAAGCCGACCGGCTTGTCCGCGAGCATCTCGCGGGCCTCGATCTGGTCGAGGGCGGCAAAGCCGCGCGGCTTGTCGAGATCGGAGGCGATCTTGGCCAAAAACTTGTTGCAGGACAGGCCGACGGACACCGTGATCCCGATGTCGCGCTCGACGTCGCGGGCAAAGCGCGCCAGCACTTTTGCCGGGATCATGCCGTGAACGCGTTGCGTGCCGGCCAGATCCAGGAACGCCTCGTCGATCGACAGCGGTTCCACCAGCGGCGTCAGCGTCTGCATGGCGTGGCGGACCTCGCGGCCGACGCGGACGTATTTGGCCATGTCGGGCGGGATCACGGCGGCCTGGGGGCAGAGCGCCAGCGCCTTGAACATCGGCATTGCCGAGCGCACGCCATAGGTTCGCGAGACGTAGCAGGCGGCCGACACCACGCCGCGCTTGCCGCCGCCGATGATCACGGGCCTGTCGGCAAGCTCCGGATTGTCGCGCTTCTCGACGGTGGCGTAGAACGCATCGCAGTCGATATGAGCCAGCGTCAGCGAGGGCAGGGCGTGATGGCGGACGAGGCGCGGGGAACCGCATTCGCCGCACCGCCGGACTTTGATATCGAGGTCGCCGAGGCAATCCCGGCAGAACGCGCGCGGACCGTCCAAGGCTGGCGCGGGCGTGCTCACGGCACGTCGCGTTCCCAGTGCGGGTCGCCGAGCACCTGGCGGGCGGCGGCGATATTGGTTGGGTGCAGTTGTGAGGCGCTCGCAAAGGCCTTTACGGTTGCATCGTCCCGCATCACAAAATCGAGCACCGACGCCAAAAATTGCGGATCGGCCGCGGCGGTGCGCAGCGTCTCCGGCCCGATGCCGCTTTCGGCCAGGAACAGGCCCAGCCTTTCAGGGTCGCCGGCAATAAAACTCAGCGCCTGAACTGCAACGATTTCAGCCACTTCGCGGGGGTTGTGAACAGGCTTTTTCAACAGATGGGTTTGCCTTTCCGTTAACTTATGGTCTCTAATTTGGAACCATCATGCCCGAGTTTGCGGAGTATGTTCAAGCAAGTGGAAACCACTCCGCAAAAGTTGGCGCATCGACTTAACGGCTTAGAGCGAAATCTGACGCTAGTTTGAATTCACTTTTCGACAGCCCGGCGGCGGTACAGGATCGTACTCAAGGCCGGATCTGTTTCCTACGGACGAGGGGAGGGACGGGATGGCAAAAACCGTCCTGATCGTGGAGGACAACGAGCTCAACATGAAGCTCTTTCGCGACCTGTTGGAAGCGCATGGCTATCAGACCTCGGGCACCAGCAACGGTTTCGAGGCGCTCGATCTCGTGCGCAAGCTGCGCCCCGATCTGATCCTGATGGATATTCAGCTTCCGCAAGTGTCCGGCCTCGAAGTGACGCGCTGGATCAAGGACGATCCGGAGTTGCGTGCAATCCCGGTGGTTGCCGTCACGGCATTCGCGATGAAGGGCGACGAAGAGCGCATCCGCGAGGGCGGCTGCGAGGCGTATTTGTCCAAACCAATTTCCGTCGGCAAGTTTATCGAAACCGTGCGGCGTTTTATCGGGTAGGGGTAGGAGTGAGTTTCGATGTCTGCGCGTATCCTTGTCGTCGATGACGTCCCAGCGAACGTCAAGCTGCTGGAAGCCCGTCTGTCGGCCGAATATTTCGATGTGCTGACGGCATCCAACGGTGCCGAGGCGCTCGACCTCTGTTCGCGCTCGGAATGCGACATCATCCTGCTCGACGTCATGATGCCCGACATGGACGGTTTCGAGGTCTGCCGCCGGCTGAAGTCGAACCCGGCTACCCATTACATTCCCGTCGTGATCGTGACCGCGCTGGACAGTCCGTCCGATCGCGTCCGCGGGCTGGAAGCCGGCGCCGACGATTTTCTCACCAAGCCGGTATCCGACATCGTCCTGATCGCCCGCGTCCGGTCGCTGACGCGGCTGAAGATGATGACCGATGAGCTGCGGATGCGCGCCATCACCTCGCTCGAGATCGGCATGGAGGCGCCCGAGCGCAGCGCGATCGCCGACAAGGGCGTCGGCGGGCGGATCCTGCTGGTCGAGGACCGGCCGTCGTCCTACGAGCGGCTGGCGCCAATCCTTTCCGCCGAGCACACCGTCGACGTCGAAATCAACCCGGCGGAGGCGCTGTTCCACGCCGCCGAGGGCAATTACGACCTGCTGATCGTTTCGCTCAGCCTGGAAAATTACGATGGCTTGCGGCTGTGCAGCCAGGCGCGCTCGCTGGAGCGCACCCGCCAGTTGCCGATCCTCGCCATCTCCGACGCCGACAACAATGCGCGGCTGCTGCGCGGGCTCGAAATCGGCGTCAACGACTATCTCTTGCGTCCGGTCGACAAGAACGAATTGCTGGCGCGGGCGCGCACCCAGATCCGCAAGCGGCGCTATACCGATCATCTGCGCGACAACGTGCAGAACTCGATCGAAATGGCGATCACCGACGCGCTGACGGGCCTGCATAACCGCCGCTACATGGAAAGCCATCTCTCGACATTGGCCGAGCAGGCCTCGAGCCGCGGCAAGCCGCTCGCGCTGATGATCCTCGACATCGACTTCTTCAAATCGATCAACGACACCTATGGCCACGACGCCGGCGACGACGTGCTGCGCGAATTCGCGGTGCGCATCCGCAAATCGATCCGCGGCATCGACCTCGCCTGCCGCTATGGCGGCGAGGAATTCGTCATCGTGATGCCGGAAACCGACCTGACCGTCGCCGGCATGGTGGCCGAGCGTCTGCGCCGCTCGATTGCCGGCGAAACCTTTGCGGTCAACAAGGGGACCAAGCGGATCGACGTCACGATTTCAATCGGGCTGGCGACGCTGGACCACAAGGGCGAGCCGGTCGCCGACGTGCTCAAGCGCGCCGACATGGCGCTGTATCAGGCCAAGCATGACGGGCGCAACAGGGTGGTTTCGACGGCGGCGTGAGCCAGCGCAGCCAACTCGCTGTCATCACCCGCCTGCGCGACGCCTGCACGGGTGACGACAGTTGCGGATATTCAGGCAGGCGCACGCATCCCTTCGGCGCCTTGCTTCACCGCCTCATACGCCAGCCGCTTGAACTCGAACGAGAACGGGTGGACGAACGCCATCTGGCGCTGCGCCATCATCACGCCGGCCATGTTGCGCTTCGGCGAGATCCACCATTGGGTGCCGGCGACGCCGCCCCAATAGAATTCGCCTGACGCGTCGGGATGATCGAACGCCGAGGGCTTCAGGATCAATCCGCCGGCGAGGCCGTGTGCCTTGCCGGGTTGTTCGCCCATCATGGCAAAGCGGATCCACTGGCCGTCAGGCAACTGGTTGGTCATCATCTGCGCAATCGTCTCCGGCTTGAGCAGGGTTTTGCCGCCGGGCAGCAGGCTTCGGATCAGCGCGACCATATCAGGCATCGTTGAAACCAGGCCGCCGCCGCCATTGAGCCTCGCAATGGGACGCAGATAGGCGCCGGGGAACGGCGCGTTGTCGGTCCGGGTCAATCCCGGCTTCATCGGCTCCATCAAATCGGCACCGGCGTAATAGGCGACCAGCCGTCCCTGATCCTTTTCCGGCACGACGAAACCGGTATCGACCATGCCGAGCGGGTCGAGAATCCGCGCCTTGATGAATTCGTCGAAGCGTTGACCGCTGATCACTTCGACCAGCCGCGCCACGACGTCGATGGCGAGCGAGTATTCCCAGGACGTCCCCGGCTGATAGATCAGCGGCAGGTCGGCCAGCACGTCCACCATCTGTGCCAGCGTGGTCATGGGATTGTGGACGCCGCGCTCGTTCAGCGCCTTGAAGATGACGGTGCCGGGATCGAAAAAGCCGTAACTCAGGCCGGAGCTGTGGCTCAGGAGCTGACGGATGGTGATCGAGCTTTTTGCGGGCTCGGTGTCGTCAAGTGACGTTGCGCCCGGGCGCAGGACTTTTCTATTCCCGAGCTGCGGAATAAATTTTTCAATGGGGTCGTCGAGCCCAAGTTTGCCTTCCTCGATCAGCAGCAGCGCCGCGCAGGAGGTGATCAGCTTGGTGTTGGAAAAGACGCGGAAGATATGGTCGGTGCGGAGCGGGGTCTGCGCTTCCTTGTCCGCCCATCCGACGCAATTCACGTCGACGAGGTCGCGCCCGACCATCACTGCCCAGGAAATGCCTGACAGCAGGTTGTTGTCGACATAGCGCTGCATCGCCGCCTGCGCCGGTTTGAAGTCGTAACCGCTGGCGTTCACTTTCAGGTCTTCCATGGTCGTTTCCTTTTGCCGACGTGTTTTTGCTCGGCTTTATCTTTCGTCGTCCCTGCGAACGCAGGGACCCATAATCACCGGCGGTGCTTGTAGCAGAAGGTAGTTGCCACGTCGCCCTATTGACAGGCCGCGGAGTATCGGACCCGGCCTTCGCAGGGACGACGGGGACGGGGTGCCTCAAGCGGTCGACGAAGACCGGGGCTTCTTCCGTGTCGGCTTCTCGGCGGCGGCCCCACCCACCTTCACCCCCGCATTCCTCAGCAGCACGGTCGCGGCTTCCCTTGCCGCCCGCGCCATTGCCGGGTCGTTGCGGACCAGATCCTGCGCGATCGAACCGTCGACCAGCAGCGCGAGCTGCGTCGCCAGCGCTTCCGCATCAGGGACGCCGAGCTGCAGCAGCAGGTTGCGAAACCAGAGGCGGCGGCTTTCCTTGAAGGCGACGGCAACCTTTCGGACCGACCGGTCTTCGCCGAGTTCGGCCACCGCATTGACGAACGGACAGCCGCGAAAATCTTTTGCCGAAAAACGCCGCTCCAGCGAATTGAAAGTGCCGAGAATCTGTTCGACCGGCGATTTGTCGGAAGGCCGCGGCGCCACGAAGCGGCGGGCCAGATAGGCTGAAATCAGCGCGTCCTTGGATGGAAAGTGATTGTACAGCGTGCGCTTGCTGATGCCGATTTCGGCCGCGATGGTGTCGACGCCGACCGCGCGAATTCCCTGCAGATAGAACAGCCTATCCGCGGTTTCCAGAATACGGTCCTTCATGTCGGGTTTGGCGGGCAGGGTAGCCATGCGAATGCGCGGGTCACCTTGGCTTGACAGCGGCACCCCCTTATAGCCTAGTTACACAGGTCTGTGTACCTATTTCAGATATCAATTTCAGAACGCGGCGTTCGAATCGCGCCCCTCGGGAGAATAAAAACAATGGCCCTGCTGCAAATCCTGCGGCCGACGCTCCCCATCCTGATCGGCGCCTCCATCATGCTCACGCTCAGCATGGGGTTGCGGCAGAGCTTCGGTATCTTCATGCAGCCACTGACGCACGACATCGGAATTTCGGTTTCGCAGTTCACGCTGGCTCTGGCCGTGCAAAATCTGGCCTGGGGATTCGTGCAGCCGGTCGCCGGCGCCATGACGGTGCGCTACGGGTTCCGTCCGATCATGATCGTGGGCTCGTTGATGTACATCGTGGGCCTTGCCTTGATGGCGACCGCCCAGGGGATGATCCCGATCCTGATCGGCGCAGGCGTGCTGATCGGCGTCTCGCTGGCCTGCACGGCCAATGCGATTGCGATGTCGGTGTCGGCGCGCGCCGTGCCGGACACCGTGCGCAGCACCGTGATGGGCATGGTTTCGGCGGCGGGATCGCTCGGCGCATTACTGTCCGCGCCGATCGGGCAGATGTTGAACGAAGGCTATGGCTGGCGCGTTGGCGTCGCCGGCTTCGTGATCCTGTCGGTGTTCATGTTGCCGGCCGCCTGGTATGCAGGCAGGGCTGACAAGATTCCGCTGCCGCCCAAGACGGCTGATGACATCGGTGAGGCTTCGGCCGCAACAGCCGCGAAGATCGCGTTCGGCAACGCATCGTTTGTGGTGATGACCTGCGCCTATTTTGTCTGCGGCATGCAGCTCGTGTTCCTGACCACGCATCTGCCGTCCTATCTCCTGATCTGCGGCCTTGATCCGATGCTGAGTGCGCAAACGCTCGGGATGATCGGCGGCTTCAACGTGCTGGGCAGCCTGTTCTTCGGCTGGGCCGGCCAGCGCTGGAACAAGCTCGCGCTGCTCGGGATGATCTACATCCTGCGCTCGCTCGCGCTCGCCTGGTACTTCATGCTGCCGGCGACGCCAGCGAGCACGCTCCTGTTCGGCGCAATCATGGGCTTTCTCTGGATGGGCGTCGGTCCGCTGGTTGCCGGCGCCGTCGCCGAAATGTTCGGCCTGAAATGGCAGGCGATGATTCAGGGCCTCGCATTCATGAGCCACCAGATCGGCTCGTTCCTCGGCGCTTATGGAGGCGGACTGATCTACGACCAGCTCGGCTCCTACACCATGGCGTGGCGGATCGGCGTAGCACTGGGGCTGGCCGGCGGCATCATCCAGGTCGCGTTCGCGCTGATCCGGCCGTCGGCGCCGCCGCAGGTGCAGACGGCGTAGCAATCACCGAGCCGCCGGAACAAAGTGATCGCGCACCGAGGCGGTCTCGCCGGTTGCGATTTCAGTAGCCTTGAAGTCGATGTCGGTCACTTCCTTGGGTAGTTTGCCGGCCGGCACCTGCAGCGACACCCGGACTTCCCTGGTCTGATCCGGTCCGACTTCAACGGTCAGTTTCCCGTCCGCGGCGCGTTCGATCCCCGCCGCGCGAATATCCGTGGCGGGAAGGCCGAGCACTTCCAGGGTGAAGGAACGGGACACGCCGGCCTTGTTGAGAAAGCGCACGGTATAGTCGTTGCGGACGCTGCCGTCGCTCAAGGCGACGAACAGCGGGCTGCGTTCGTGCAACGCGCTGATGCCCATCGAGCCACGGGTCGCCAGCGTGTACAGCATGATGCTGCCGACCACGGCGATAATGGCGGCGTAGAGCACGGTGCGCGGTCGGATCAGGCGATAGATCGGCGGTTTGCCAGCAAGCCGGCGCTCGGCATTGATATCAGTGTCGTAGGCGATCAGTCCGGCCGGCCGGTTGACCTGCTGCATGATCGCGTCGCACGCATCGATGCACAGGCCGCATTGAATGCAGCCGAGCTGGATGCCGTTGCGGATGTCGACGCCGGTCGGACATACATTGATGCACTGATGGCAATCGACGCAGTCGCCAGCAGGTTCGCCGGCGAGGCGCAACTGCTCCGCCTTCTTGATGGAGGTACGCGGCTCGCCGCGGTCGCGGCGGTAGGTGACGTTGAGCGCCCATTCGTCCGTCAGCGCGGCCTGGATACGCGGCCAGGGACACATGTAGATGCAGACCTGCTCGCGCGCGTGGCCGGCGAACACGTAGGTGGTCGCCGTCAGAATGCCGATCCAGAGATAGGCGATGAACGGCGCCTGGAAGGTGGCGAGATCCTTCACCAGTGTCGGCGCATCGGCGAAATACAGCACCCAGGCGCCGCCGGTCCACCAGGCGATCATCAGCCACAGGAAGTGCTTGGTCGCGACCTCGCGGATATGGCGGAAGGTCCAGGCGTGCTTGTCCTTCAGAATGCGTTCGCGGCGGTCGCCCTCGACCCAGCGCTCGACGGCATAGAACAGGTCGGTCCAGATCGTTTGCGGGCAGAGGTAGCCGCACCAGATGCGGCCCGCCAGCGCGTTCATCAGGAACAGCGCCATCGCCGCGATGATCAGGAGGCCGGTGAAGTAATAGACCTCCTGCGGCCACAGCTCGATAAAGAAGAAGTAGAAGCGGCGATGCGGCAGGTCGAGCAGCACCGCCTGGTTGGGCATGCCGGGCCCGCGGTCCCAGCGCACGAAGGGCAGCAGATAGTAGACCGCCAGTCCCACCACCAGCAGCGTCCATTTGATCCGGCGAAACCGGCCATGGACGGCCTGCGGATAGACCTTCTTGCGGGCCGCGTATAATGGCCCTTCGATGATGGTTTCGCCCATAGCCGTTTTGCTTTCGTGTTATCGGACCGGCGATGCGCCGATTTTCCTGGCGACCAGGTAAGAGAGCGGCATGGCGGCGACAAACCCGATCAAAACCGCGAACGGAATATTCTTCATCGCTTGAAGAGCGAGCGAGGGAACCGCGAGGACTGCGATCACGGCAGTTCCCGCCAGCGCGGTGCCCAATATCATCCATACGAGAAACGAGATCTTGATCATCGGCTTGCTCTCCGGGGAAAGGGTAGGTGCATTCTCGCGCCGCCTCGACGGCGCGCATTGATCCGCAACAAATCGCGTGGACGGTATTTTTTCGGCGGCCGGGGGTCGGTTGATCCAGGTCAAAGAGCGGTCTCCCCCGTGTCATTATATTATGAAATGCTAATATAAAAATCGGGAGATTACCAATGTCGCCTTTCGACAAGGCCTGGTCGCCTTACATTGCCGGTATCCTTATCGGACTGCTGCAGATTCCCGCATTCCTGATGATCGAGACCGCGCTCGGGGCGTCTTCTTCTTATGTAACCGTCGGTGCTGGGATCGCCGGACTGTTCGACCCTGCGCTGCTCAACATTGACTATGTGGCCAGGCACGTCGCGGCCAATGCCAAGAACCTCTGGCAGGTGGCATTGGTCGCCGGCATCGGCTTTGGCGCCTTTGTGTCGATGAGGATGTCGGGCGCGGCGCGGGCGCCGATCTCGCCCGTCTGGGGGAAGGCGCTTGGCACATCGTCGACCGGCTCGCGTTATGCGGTCGCATTTGTCGCCGGCTTTCTGATGCTGTTCGGCGCACGGATTGCCGACGGCTGCACCAGCGGCCATGGCCTGTCCGGGATGGCGCAATTATCCGTCGGCTCCACCGTCGCGGTTGCCGCGATGTTTGCAGGCGGTATCGCTACCGCTTTGCTTCTGCTTCGTCGAATTTAATCCGGGGGCGATCATGTCGATTGCAGTTGGAATTATCAGCGGCCTGCTGATGGGAGTTGTGTTCGGCTTTGCGCTGGAGAAGTCGCGGGTGTTCGAGCCCGGAATGATTGTCGGCCAGATGCAGTTGCGCAACTGGATCATGCTCAAGGTGTTTCTGAGCGCGGTTGCGACCGGCGCGGTGGTGCTGGCGGTTCTCAACGGATTTGGGTTCGTCAAGCTGCAGCCCAAGGCGGCGCTGTATGCCGCCGATATCGTCGGCGGGTTGATCCTCGGCGCCGGCATCGCGCTGGCGGGCGCGTGTCCGGGTACGACGCTGGCGCAGATCGGTGTCGGCTATCGCGATGCCATTTTCACGCTGCTCGGCGGCCTGGTCGGCGCGGTTGCGTTCTCTTACGCGCAGCCTTGGCTTGCCCGGTCGCTGATCGGCACGGGCCCAAGCAGATCTTCACGGATATCGCCGGCATTCCCTATTGGCAGGGCGCACTGGCGCTCGCCGCGGCCATCGTCATCATCCTCATTGTGATCGAGAGGCTGCGGCCATGGCGCGAGGATCTTGGCACGGACGTCGATGGCAACGGTTCGGAAAAGGGACCGCGCCGCATAGCCGTCTGGCGCCCGCCGAATAACCGTGACGTTATCCGAACACCCGATCGGCCTGAGTTTGCGCCGGAAGCGCCTTCAGCTATTGCTGCAAGGCAACGGGCAGGGACGGATCGAGGTCGCGTCGGGGTGACGGCTTTCGTCATTCAATGGACGGTGGGTGCCAAGGAAATTCGACCGGTCCCGATTTTCGAAGCCCGGGCGGGCCTCCCTGAACCCGCGTTCCGCACGATAGCCTCGTTCGCGGTCAGGTCCGAAACGCTTTTCAAGCGGCTCGGCCGTGGCAGCCAGAGCGGTACTCACGACAAGCGGGCAGATGAGCAACGCGATTCTCATTGTGCACTCCACGTCGATTGAACGTCAGTGGATATGAGATCCTTTGATTAAATTATAACGCTTGCTTGCCCGTTGCTAAAACAAAAACGGAGCCGCAAGGCCCCGTCCGGAAGTCGGTAACGTAAAGTGACTTTACTTGATCTTCGATTCCTTGAACTCGACGTGCTTGCGCGCGACCGGGTCGTACTTCTTCTTGACCAGCTTGTCGGTCATGGTGCGCGAGTTCTTCTTGGCGACGTAATAGAAGCCGGTATCCGCCGTGGAAACGAGCTTGACCTTGATGGTGACCGCTTTGGCCATGTTCAGAACCTCAAATAGGGGATATCAGGCGCCGGCCAAACCGGCCTGCATTTGCCGCGCAACCTAGCTTCTGATCGCCCAAAGTCAAGGTTTTCGGGGCAAAAACCGGCTCGATTCGGAGTGATTAACCCTCGAAGAACCGGTTTTTCGGCCTCGGCAGCCCCAAATTCTCCCGCAGCGTCTTGCCCTCGTATTCTTTCCGGAAAATCCCGCGCTTCTGCAGTTCCGGCACCACCTTGTCGACGAAGTCGTCGAGCCCTGCGGGAAGGAACGGGAACATGATGTTGAAGCCGTCGCTGCCGCGGCTGGTCAGCCATTCCTCCATCTGGTCGGCGATGGTTTGCGGCGTACCGACGAACGACAGCCCGCCATAGCCGCCGACGCGCTGAGCAAGCTGGCGCACGGTAAGCTTGTCGCGCGCGGCGACGTCGACCAGGCGCTGGCGGCCGCTCTTGCTGGCGTTGGTTTCAGGGATCGGAGGCAGCTGTCCGTCGGGATCGAAGCCCGACGCATCCGTGCCGAGCTGCACCGAAAGCGAGGCGATGGCGCTGTCGTAATGCACCATGCTGTCGAGTTTTGCTCGCTTCTCCTTGGCTTCGTCGACGCTGTCGCCGACCACGACGAAGGCGCCGGGCAGGATCTTCAGGTGCTCGGGGTTGCGGCCGATCTTCTCCATGCGGCCCTTGATGTCGGCATATAGCTTTTGCCCGTCGGCGAGAGGGCCGCCGCCGGTGAAGACGGCTTCCGCCGTCTCGGCCGCGAGCTGCTTGCCGTCCTCGGACGCGCCGGCCTGCACGATCAGCGGCCAGCCCTGGACAGGGCGGGCGATGTTCAGCGGCCCGCGCACGGACAGATATTTTCCCTTGTGATCGAGCACGTGCATTTTCGCGGGGTCGAAATAAAGCCCGGCCTCGACGTCGCGGACGAAGGCGTCATCGGCAAAGGAATCCCAGAGACCGGTGACCACGTCATAGAATTCGCGCGCCCGCTTGTAGCGCTCGGCGTGCTCCATGTGGTCATCGAGCCCGAAATTCAGCGCGGCATCCGGATTGGAGGTGGTGACGATATTCCAGCCCGCGCGACCGCCCGAGATGTGGTCGAGCGAAGCAAAGCGCCGGGCGACATGATAAGGCTCGTCGAACGTGGTCGATCCCGTCGCGATCAGGCCGATATGTTCGGTGGCGCCGGCCAGCGCCGACAGCAGCGTAAACGGCTCGAACGAGGTGACCGTGTGGCTGCGCTTGAGCGCATTGACCGGCATGTTCAGCACGGCGAGGTGGTCCGCCATGAAGAAGGCGTCGAACTTGCCGGCCTCCAGCTTCTGGATCAGCTGCTTGATGCGCGCGAAATTGAAATTGGCATCGGGCCAGGCGCCCGGGTAGCGCCAGGCGCCGGTGTGGATGGAGACCGGCCGCATGAACGCGCCGAGCTTGAGTTGCCGCTGTGCCATTGCCCGCTTCCGTAGCCGTTATTGTTGGGGAAGAGATAGGGAGACGATCAGCGCAGCGCCATCAGGCGGCATCGAGAAGAATTTTGCAATTTAAGGGACTGGGGGAGGATATTTGCCGTGACGCCAGTACCGTCATTGCGAGCGTAGCCAAGCAATCCATCTTTCCCGGTGCGGGCATGGATTGCTTCGCTTCGCTCGCAATGACGGGGAGAGAAGGGAGCCTTACGCCCCCAGCACGTCCTTCTGCATCTTGCCGCCGTAAAAATGAAAGAACGGCACCGGGGCGTCATGACGCAGGGGGCCGGTGGCGAGGCGGCGGTCGAGTTCGGCGAGCACGTTCTTGGTCATGGCATGCGCATCGGCGAGCGGCTGGGAGCCGATCTCGACCCATACCAGCTCGACCAGTTCGGCGTCGGCGTGGATCACGCCCTCGACGCGATGGGCGATAGAGGAAGCATCCGCGGTGAAGAAGCGCGTATCGAAGCGGCGGACGCGGCCCGGCGGGGTGATCGCGCGCGCAATCAGGAACAGGCTGGACGGATCGGGCAGCAGGCCCGCTTCCGTGAACGGTTGCCAGGCTCCCTCGAGTTTTACGGGTTTTTCAACCTTGCGGCCGAGGCAGAGCCCGGTTTCCTCGCAGGCCTCGCGGATGGCGGCGACCGCGAGCGCACGCGCCCGGGAAGCTGCGATCTTCGGACTGCCCTTGAGCAGGTTCGCCTCGAGCTCGGCGGAAATAGGCGCGGCAACGGGAACGCGGTTGTCCGCCTTGTCGACGCGGCCGCCGGGGAAAACATACTTGCCCGGCATGAACACCACATTGTCGTGGCGCTTGCCGACCAGAACCTTCGGCTTGTCGCCGGAGCGATCGATCAGGATCAGCGTCGCCGCATCCTTGGGCCGGAAATAGGGATGGTGATCGGCTTCTTTTCCTTCTTGTACGGCTGCGGCGGCGTCGTTCATTCCATCCCCATTTTTGGTGCTCTTGTTGTGCCCGCTTTAGCTAGACCGGCGGAATGTCGCTAGGGGCATTTTCGTCAAAGCCGTGCATGCGCAGCGCCCACTGAATGCCGACCACTGCGCCCTTGACCGGCTGCAACAGCAGCAGCGACAAGACGAATGTCAGCGGCAGGTAGATCGCCAATTGCAGCCACACGGCGGGCGAGTAATTGGTTTCGATCCACAGCGCCGCCGGTACCACGATGTGGCCGACGACGACGATCACGAGATAGGCCGGCAAATCGTCGGCGCGGTGCGGAGTGAAATCGAGCCCGCAGACCGAGCAATTATTGGCGGTCTTCAGGAAGGCGCGAAACAGCTTGCCTTCGCCGCAACGCGGGCAGCGGCAGCGAAAACCGCGCTTCATCGCGGTCCAGAGGTCGCGCTTCTCGGCCTGCACGGTATTCCGGGTCCAGACTGTCGTCGCAGTGCTCACCGTTTCCATGACTTGCCTTTCTTCGATTTGCCCGGCTTGGCTTTGCCGGACTTGCCCTTGTGGGGCTTGCGAACCTTGTCGGGCGGGCTGCGGCCCGGATGCGATTTCGACGGCTTTGCCTGTGCTTTCGAACCGTCGCGTTTTCTACCGCGCGGAATGACCTGACCTTCCGACAACAACTCGAACCGCAGCGCGCCGGCCACTGGCGCTGCTTCTACCAGACGCACGTCGACGACGTCACCCAGCCGGTGCATGGCACCGCTGCGTGAGCCGACGAGCGCATGACGCGTCTCATCGTAATTGAAGTATTCGGTGCCGAGCGTGCGGATCGGGATCAGCCCGTCGGCGCCGGTATCCGAAAGCTTCACAAACAGGCCGGCGCGGGTCACGCCGGAAATCCGGCCCTGAAAACTTGCGCCGATGCGGTCGGCGAGGAAATGCGCGATCAAGCGATCGGCGGTCTCGCGTTCTGCTTTCATCGCGCGGCGTTCGGTCACCGAAATCTGCGCCGCGACCTCGCTCAAGCTTTCCAGCGTCTCGGCTTCCGGCAGCGCGCCTTCGCCGAGGCCGAGCGCGCGGATCAGCGCACGATGCACGATCAGGTCCGCATATCGCCTGATCGGCGAAGTGAAATGCGCGTAGCGGCGCAGGTTGAGGCCGAAATGGCCGTAATTGTCCGCCGAATATTCCGCCTGCGCCTGCGAGCGCAGCACCACCTCATTGACCAGCGGTTCGTAATCCTCGCCGCGAACCTGGCCAAGCACACGATTGAACAGGGCAGGCCGCAACGCACCGGTTTTTGCAAACGGCAGATCGAGCGTTTTCAGAAACTCCTGGAGGTTATGAACCTTCTCCTGGGACGGCTCATCGTGCACCCGATAGATAAGCGGCAACGCCTTCTTTTCAAGCATTTCGGCGGCAGCGACGTTGGCGAGGATCATGAATTCCTCGATCAAGCGGTGCGCGTCGAGCCGCTCCGGCACGATGACGCGATCGACGGTGCCGTCAGCCTTCAGCAGGATTTTTCGCTCGGGCAGATCGAGATCCAGCGGATCGCGCTCGTCGCGGGCGAGCTTGACCAGTGCATAGGCCGTGTAGAGCGGCTTCAGGATCGATTCCAGCAGCGGGCCGGTGGTATCGTCGGGCCGTCCGTCGATCGCGGCCTGCGCCTGTGCGTAATTCAGTTTGGCCGCCGAGCGCATCAGCACGCGATGAAAACTGTGCGAACGCTTGCGGCCGTCCGGGCCGATCACCATCCGCACCGCGAGTGCGCCGCGCGGCTGGCCCGGCACCAGCGAGCAGAGATCGTTGGAGATGCGCTCGGGCAGCATCGGCACGACGCGGTCGGGGAAATACACCGAGTTGCCGCGCGTCAAAGCATCACGGTCCAGCGCCGAGCCCGGCCGAACATAGAACGCGACGTCGGCAATGGCGACATGGACGATGTAGCCGCCCTTGTTGCCCGGATCAGGGTCGGGCGCGGCATGTACCGCGTCGTCATGATCTTTGGCGTCGGGGGGATCGATGGTGACGAGCGGCAAATCACGCCAGTCCTCGCGGCCTTTCAGGTTCGCGGGCTCGGCGGCCTCTGCCTCGCGCAAGGCGGAAGGCGAAAATGCTTGCGGGATTTCGTGGGCGTGGATCGCGATCAGGCTGATCGCCTTTTCGCTCGACAGCGAGCCGAGCCGTTCCTTCACCTTGCCGGACGCAAGACCGTAACCGCGCGTGCGCACGAGATCGACGCTGACGAGATCGCCATCCTCGGCGCCGCCGGTGTCCGAGGGCGCGATGTTCAATTCGCGCCCGGCCTGCTTCTTGTCGACGGGAACGAGCCTGCCGCCGCCGCCCGGAGCTTGCCGGAAGATGCCGAGCAGCCGCGTGCGGGCGTGATCGATCACCTTGATGACGCGGCCGCGATAGAGCGCGCCGTCGCCCTCATCCAGCTTCTCGATGCGCATCAGCGCGCGGTCGCCGACGCCGGCAGCTGTTCCCGGCTGCGACCGGCGCGGCACGTGAATGCGGATTTTTGGCGCGGGGCCGTTTTCTTCCGTGTCCCATTCGGTGGGCGTGGCGAGCAATTCGCCGTCGGTGTCGCGGCCGGTGATGTCGGCGACCACGGTAGGCGGCAGGCTGGCGGGCTCGTGGATTTTCCGTCCGCGCTTGGCGATGGCGCCCTCGTCGGCGAGCTCGCGCAGGATGCGCTTCAGCTCGACGCGGTCGGCATTCTTCAGGCCGAACTCGCGGGCGATCTCCCGCGTGCCGATCTTGCCCGGATTCGCACGGATAAAGGCGACGATGGCGTCCCGGCCTGGAAAACCATTGTCGTGTTTTCTATTCACTTATCCCCGGGCCTTGCCCGCGCTCTTCTTCGCAGGCGTCTTGGGTGCGGTGGCTGGCTTCGCCGCCGATGTTTTTGCGGCGGAGGCGACTGGCGCGCGCGCCTTGCTGACGGCTTCCGATTTCGGCTTTGCCGCAGCCTTCTTCGCTGGCGGCTTCTTGGCGGGCTTCGGCGCATCGGCATCGACAGTTTTGGCGGCGGCCTTCTTCGGTGCAGCCTTCTTCGCTGCGGCTTTCTTGGCGCCGCGCTTCGGCTTGCCGCCGCCCTTGGCCGCGCGCTCGTCGATCAGCGCAATGGCCTCGGCAAGCGTGATCGTCTCCGGCGTCTTGTCGCTCGGGATCGTGGCGTTGACGCCGCCGGCCGTGACGTAAGCGCCGTAGCGGCCGTTCTTGACAGCGACGCCACCGAGACTCGGATGCTCGCCGAGCGGCTTGCCGGGGTCGGCGCCGAAGCGGCGGCCGCTCGGACCCTTGGCGATCTTTTCCGCGATCAGCGTCACCGCGCGATTGAGGCCGATGTCGAACACCTCGTCGCCGGCCTCCAGGCTCGCATAGGTCTTTTCGTGACGCACGAACGGGCCGAAGCGGCCGATGCCGGCGGTGATCGGCTCGCCGGTTTCCGGATGTTTTCCAATTTCGCGCGGCAGCGACAGCAGCTTCAGCGCCAGCTCAAGCTCCATATCTCCGGGCGACATGTTCTTCGGGATGCCGGCGCGCCGGGGCTTTTCGCCCTCGGCATAGTCCTTCTGCTCGCCGAGCTGGATGTAGGGGCCGAAGCGTCCGGCCTTCACCGTCACGTCGAGATCGGTTTCCGGGTCCTTGCCGAGGACGCGGTCGGCGCTGGCCTCGCTGTCGGCGGCCAAGGGCCGGGTATAGCGGCATTCCGGATAGTTCGAGCAACCGACGAAGGCGCCGAATTTTCCGGCCTTCAAATTGAGCTTGCCGGTGCCGCAGGTCGGGCACTGCCTGACGTCGCCGCCATCGGTGCGGGCGGGGTAGATGTGCGGCCCCAGCATGTCGTCGAGCGCGTCGAGCACTTCGGAGACGCGAAGGTCCTTGATGTCGTTGACCGCGCCGATGAAGCCGGTCCAGAACTCCTTCAGCACCTGCTGCCAGGAAATCTCGTTGTTGGAGACGCGGTCGAGCTGCTCTTCCAGATCAGCGGTGAAGTCATACTCCACATAGCGCGCGAAGAAGTTTTCGAGGAACGCGACCACGACGCGGCCCTTGTCCTCGCCATGCAGCCGCTTCTTTTCCAGCTTGACGTAGCCGCGGTCCTTGAGGACCTGCAGGATCGAGGCGTAGGTCGAGGGACGGCCGATGCCGAGCTCTTCCATCCGCTTCACCAGTGATGCTTCGGAGAAGCGCGGCGGCGGCTCGGTGAAATGTTGCGTGACGGCGAGGTCCTGCCGTTTCAGCGCTTCGCCCGCGCTCATCGCGGGCAGGCGGCGCGAATCCTCGTCGTCGCCGTCGTCGTCCTTGCCTTCCTGGTAAAGCGCGAGGAAGCCGTCGAATTTTATCACTTGTCCCGAGGCGCGCAGTTCCAGTGTGCGGGAACCTGCTTTCGCCGCGATGTCGACGGTGGTGCGCTCGAGTTCGGCCGATTCCATCTGGCTTGCGATGGTACGGATCCAGATCAGCTCATAGAGCTTGGCCTGATCGACATCGAGACGCCGGCGCATCTCGGCGGGACGCCGCGACAGATCGGTCGGGCGGATCGCTTCATGCGCTTCCTGCGCGTTCTTGGCCTTGGTCTGGTACTGGCGCGGCGCGTCCGGCACATAGGCCTGGCCGTAATCCTCGCCGATCACCTTGCGGGCCTGCGTGATCGCGGAGCCGTCGATCTGCACGCCGTCGGTTCGCATATAGGTGATGAGGCCGGTGGTCTCGCCGCCGATATCGATACCTTCATAAAGCCGCTGCGCGATTCGCATCGTATGCGCCGGCGCAAAGCCGAGCTTGCGGCTGGCTTCCTGCTGCAGCGTCGAGGTGGTGAAGGGCGCCTGCGGATTGCGGCGCGCGGGCTTTGCTTCCACGGTCGAAACCGTGAAGTTCGCCGCTTCGATGGCCTTCTTGAGGTCTTCGGCTTCCGCGCCGGAGCCGATGTCGAGCCGCTGGATCTTCTTGCCGTCGGCGCCGACCAGGCGCGCCTCGAAACTGTCGCCGCGCGGCGTGGTCAGGGTTGCGACCAGCGACCAGTATTCGCGGGGGACGAACTTCTCGATTTCGAGTTCGCGGTCGCAGACCAGCCGCAGCGCCACCGACTGCACGCGGCCGGCCGAGCGCGCGCCCGGCAGTTTGCGCCACAGCACCGGCGACAGCGTGAAGCCGACCAGATAGTCCAGCGCGCGGCGCGCCATATAGGCGTCGACCAGCGCGCCGTCGATCTGGCGCGGCGCCTTCATCGCATCGGTCACGGCCTGCTTGGTGATGGCGTTGAACACCACGCGCTCGATCTTCTGATCTTTCAGCGCGCGCTTCTCTTTCATCACCTCCAGCACGTGCCAGGAGATCGCTTCGCCCTCCCGATCAGGGTCGGTTGCGAGAATCAGGCGGTCGGCGCCCTTCAAGGCCTTGGCGATATCGTTGAGCCGGCCGGCCGCCTTGGGGTCGACTTCCCAGATCATCTGGAAATTGGCATCCGGATCGACCGAACCATTCTTGGCGGGGAGGTCGCGAACATGGCCGAACGAGGCCAGAACCTCGTAGGAGGCGCCCAAATACTTATTGATAGTCTTGGCTTTCGCCGGCGACTCCACGATGACGATATTCATGTCATTCCAATGGCTTACGGGAAAAGATAAAGGCGGGTCCCGCGAGAACTCGCGGCCTGCCGATTGGACCCGAACATGGGTGGTGAGGCGGCCCCTGTCAAATCTACAAATTCCGTCAGGGAACCTTTTGGGTCGACTTTATATCTAGCGAGTTGCGAAATACGCCCTAGAGTTGCGCCGTCAAAGGGGTTATTTCTGGGCGATACTTTGTGATCGTTCAGGATGCAAATTTTTTGAGCAAGGCCGCGGGCGGCCGGAAGCGGAAAGCTTCAGGCAAGAGTCGGAAATCGCCAACCGATCAAAGAACGGATGAACGAGGCGAGGAGGGCGGCCCTGACGAGGCCGTTGCCTTTATCGCGGAGACCGTTGCCGAACTGGTCAAGCTGGCGGAACGCCACCGGCTCGAGGTGCTCGGCCATTTGCTCGGCATGGCGCAGCTCGAGGCGGAAGAACGCCTGCGCACAAGGAGCAAGCACAAGCTGTCGTGAGACATGCGGCTTCGTTACGCCGTAACGCGCCTGCCTTGCTTGCCCGCCGGCCGTCGCTTCAGCGCGGTATCATCCACACCCAACAGCCGCCCGTCCTGCGAATGGAGTTCGAGCTTGCGAACCAGCCGGCCCTTCTCCTTGTCGACCAGGATGGTGGCAATCTCTTCCGGGTGCTCGTCGAACTCCTCGCTCCATTGCCGCAACGCGACCAGGATCGGGAATATGCCGCGCCCCTTCGGCGTCAGCAGGTATTCCTGATACGCGCTGCCGTCGGAGGCTGGCGCGGTCTTCAGAATGCCCTGATCGACCAGCGCGCGCAGTCGCACCGTCAGGATGTTCTTGGCGAGACCCAGCTTCTTCTGGAATTCGTTGAAGCGGCTCACTCCGAACAGGGCTTCGCGAATGATCAGCATCGACCACCAATCGCCGATCGCATCCAGCGCGCGCGCGACTGGGCAATCGTCGCGCTCGAAGCTCGTTCGCTTCACCATGGCGGGCTCCGTCGAATCCTCGGTTGACGCGTTTTCTTCACACCGGTCGCCACCTCGCTTTGAAAACGCTCTGCGGCGATCACGGCCTTGTGTAGTTGCAACATTAAACCAGACGCCCTAGGTAGGCAATCTAGTTTAATAATGCAACCAAATGGAGGCCGGCATGAGGCTCGCGAACAAGACGGCACTGATCACCGGAGGCAACAGCGGCATCGGTCTTGCGACCGCAAGAGTGTTCGTGGCCGAGGGCGCCAGGGTCGTGATCACAGGGCGAAATCAGGCAACGCTCGAAGCCGCCGCCAAGGAGCTGGGCCCGAACGCGTTCGCGGTGGCGGCCGATGCCACCGACATCGCCGCTACCGAAGCCGCGATCGGGAAGGGGGCCGACAAGTTCGGCAAATACGACATCGTATTCGCCAATGCCGGTATCGCGGGCGGCACGCCGCTTGGTGCGACCGCGCGCGAGGCTTTTGAAAAGGTCATCAGCACCAACCTCACCGGCGTGTTCTTCACCGTGCAATCTGCGCTGCCGCATCTCAACGACAACGCCTCGATCATTCTCAACGGCTCTGTCATCTCGGTGCTCGGCATCCCCGGCTACTCGGCCTATGGCGCGGCAAAGGCCGGCGTGCGGGCGATGGCGCGGATCATGGCGTCGGAATTGTCGCCGCGCGGCATCCGCGTCAATGTCGTGGCGCCGGGTGCGATCCGCACCCCTATCTGGGGCCCGGCGGTCGCAACCCCGGAAGCCGAAAAGGCCTTTGAAAAGCGCATCGCGCTGTCGACGCCGCTCGGCCGCATCGGCGAACCCGATCATATCTCGAAGACGGTGCTGTTCCTCGCCTCGGACGATTCCGCGCATGTGCAGGGCCAGGAACTGTTCGTCGACGGCGGCGCTACGGCCTCCCCGAGCGGCGCGCCGATCTATCGGGGGTAGGGCATATCCCGGCAATATCGAAGCCGGCCGGCGGTCTGACGATCCCGGTCGGTGGCCGGCTTCGACGCCCTGCGGCGGATTGGCGCTGAGCCAGAACGCGCATTGAACCATGGGTGCAACTGCTTGAGATTTCGAGGACAGGAGTTTCGTAAACAACCATGAACCGGTGAGCCCGTCGTGCCGAAGACCACTGGCATCTCCTCGACCCCGGCGGAAAATTCGGACACCGCGCAATTTGCTTCAATCGCGCTGTTTTCGGGTGTCGGTCTGCTGGCCTCACTGATAGCCGTGCTGCTGCGCATGCACGGCGTCTTCTGATTTGAGCGGCTGCCGCCTGGTGACGGCAACCGCTCGCGCCGCAACTCAGGCGGCGTTCAGATCGCCTGCGGCTTTCAGTGCGCCGGCCACGGCTTTTTCACGATGTTCGGGACCGACCTGGATGCCGTCGGCGGAAATGAATTCCGGCTTCTTGATGCCGATGAAGCCGAACACCCAGCGCAAATAGGTTTCGAGGTGCTCGCCGACCGCGGCCGGCGTGCCCGGACCATAAAAGCCGCCACGCGAGATCGCGACGATGACGCGCTTGTTGCCGGCCAGACCTTCGACCCCTTGCGCCGAGTATTTGAACGTCTTGCCCGCGACCAGGATGCGGTCGATCCAGGCCTTGAGCTGGCTTGGAATTGTAAAATTGTACATGGGGGCTCCAATCACGACGGTGTCTGACGCCAGAAACTCCTCCAGCACCGTCTGGCCAGCGGCGATGTCGGCTTGCAGGCCGGCCTCCGGCGCGGCGCCCTGGCCGGCGGCGAGATGCGGGCCGGACAGATGGGCCAGCGGCGTGAGCGTGAGGTCGCGATAGCTGATCTCAAGGCCTGGATTGCCCTTGCGCAGCCGTTCGACGATGGCGGCGGAAACCCGGCGGCTGACCGAGTGGGGGCCGAGAACGCTGGAGTTGATGTGCAGAAGTTTCATGGTTGATGTCACCCTTTGGTATAGATTTGTAACTGGCGCTATATGAGTGACCGTGGCAAAACCCCGCAAGAACGCACATTTTTTACACCCGAGCACACCCATGAGACCCGAGCACAAGATTGTGCCTGCCATGCCCCCAGGCCCGCATGCCGAGGGCAGCTGCCGTGCGGTGGCTTCCGTGCTGGCCCGCGTCGGCGACAAATGGAGCGTGTTGGTGATCATGATGCTGATCGACGGGCCGATGCGGTTCAACGAGCTCAAGCGCAAGATCGGCGGCATCTCGCAGCGGATGCTGACACTCACCTTGCGCGGGTTGGAGCGCGACGGGCTGGTGACGCGCACGATCTTTCCGACCATCCCGCCGCGGGTCGACTATGAACTCACCGATCTCGGCCGCGGGCTGGCGCAGCCGGTGCAGGCGCTCGGCCAATGGGCGTTCGCGCATCTGCCGGAGATCGAGGGCGCGCGGACGAATTTCGACGCGCGTAATGAGAAGAGTTAGATAAGCGACACCAGCCCGCCGCCATGGCGCTCCAGCCGGCCGGCGAGTTCGAGTTCGAGCAGCACCGTGCGAACGATGGTGGCTGATAGCCCCGAGATTCGGATCAGATCGTCGAGGCCGACCGGGCTCGGTCCGAGCAGCGTAACGATGCGATCGCGTTCGCCTGGATCGGTGTCGAAGTCGAGCGGCTCGTCATCACCCTCGCGCGCCTCGAGCACGATCGGCCGCTCCATGATCGGCGCCACTGCGTTGATGACGTCACTTGCTTCGGTGACCAGGGTTGCGCCCTGCTTGATCAGATCATTGGTGCCGGCGGCGCGCGGGTCGAGCGGTGAGCCCGGCACCGCGAACACTTCGCGGCCCTGTTCGGCGGCCATCCGCGCCGTGATCAACGAGCCTGAGCGGTGCGCGGCCTCGATCACGACGACGCCGAGCGACGCGCCCGAGATCAGGCGATTGCGCCGAGGAAAATCGTGGGCGCGCGGCACGTGGCCGAGCGGCATTTCGGAAATCGCGCCGCCTTGATCGAGCAGGGCGGCGAGCAAATCCGCATGCTCGGGCGGATAGATCCGGTCGTGACCGCCGGCCAGTACCGCGATCGTGCCGCTTTCGACCGTCGCGCGATGCGCGGCCTGATCGATGCCGCGCGCCAGGCCTGAGATGACGACGAAGCCGGCCTCGCCGAGCTCGCGCGCCAATTGGCCGGCGAATTTCAGCCCGGCGCCGGACGCGTTGCGGGAGCCAACGATCGCGATCATCGGACGGATCAGGACGTCGGGCGCAGCGCGCGCACGCACGCCGAGCAAAGGGGGCGCATCCTCGAGCCTCGCGAGCCGTGGCGGATAGGCGGCTTCGCCCGGCGCGACCAGCGTGACGCCGATCTTTTGGCTCGCGGCCAGTTCGGCCCGTGCCTGCTCCTCGCTGCAGATGCGCCCTGAACGCGCGGCACCGCCACGGCGCGCCAGATCGGGCAACTGCTCCAGCGCCGCGCGTGCGTTACCGAAATGATTGAGGAGCGAATAAAAGGTTCGCGGGCCCACGTTGTCGCTGCGGATCAGCCGCAGCCGGTCGATCCGGTCGGTTTCGGTGAGGTCGGGCGTGAGTTGCGTCCGGTCATGCATGCGGTGGCAGCATTGCCCAACCTGAGATTGTGATCAACCTGTTTGATTGTGATGGGCGTTACGCTTGCTCCATGCCAAGGCGCTTCGTAACCTGCGTCCTCATCTCAGGAATGCCTTCATGATCTCGCTCGCCGAACTTCAGCGCCGCATCGATGCCGGCGAACTTTCACCCGACGACGCCATAGCGCAGTCGCTCGCAGCAACCAATGCGCATGAAAAGTCCATCGGCGCCTTCGTTTGTCGGGATGAAAGTCCTCACGCGCAAAGCGCCGGGCCGCTGCGCGGCATTGCAGTCGGCATCAAGGACATCATGGACACCCAGGATTTCCCGACCGAAATGGGCTCGCCGATTTACCGGGGGCACCGCTCGCGCGGCGATGCGGCGGTGGTGATGATGCTGAAACAGGCAGGCGCGACCATCGTGGGCAAGACCACGACCACCGCATTCGCCTCTTCGGATCCGACGCCGACGCTCAATCCGCATAATCATGGCCATACACCCGGCGGATCGTCGTCGGGATCGGCGGCAGCGGTGGGCGCCGGCATGATCCCGCTGGCGCTGGGCACGCAGACCGGCGGCTCGGTGATCCGCCCGGCCTCGTTCTGCGGCACGGCTGCGATCAAGCCATCCTATCGCTTGCTGCCGACGGTCGGCGTCAAATGCTATTCCTGGACGCTCGATACCGTCGGCCTGTTCGCGGCTGGCGTCGACGATGTGGCACGCGGGCTTGCCGCGATGACCGGCCGGCCCGAACTGCTGCTGCCGTCCGAGATTCCGACGCCACGCATCGGCGTCGTGACACAGGATTTTGCCGATGCGCCGGAAGCGGCCGGCGCGGAGGCGCTGCGGATCGCGACCAAGGCTGCGGAGCGGGCCGGCGCCTCGGTACGGACGCTGGCGTTGCCCGAGATCGTTGCGGAGGCGTGGCGCTTGCATCCGGTGATCCAGGAATTCGAGGCGCATCAGGCGCTCGCCTGGGAATACCGCGAGAATTACGATGCGATCGCGCCGAACCTCCGCGGACGCCTTGACGAAAGCAAGGGCACGACCCCGGCCGCCTATGACGAGGCCATGGATGTTGCGGGCCGCGCGCGGCATGCGCTCGCCAAAATATTCGATGATGTCGATGTGATACTGACCTTGTCGGCGCCCGGCGCGGCGCCCAAGGGATTGGGCTCGACCGGCGACGCCCGTTACAACCGTCTCTGGACGCTGATGGGCGTGCCTTGCGTCAATGTGCCCGCGCACATCGCGGACGGCGGATTGCCGGTCGGCGTGCAGGTCATTGCACGATATGGCGCTGATGCGGAAGCGCTGGCGGCGGGGCGGTTTGTCGAAGAGGCGCTGCGGCGGAAGTAGGGCTACTTCGCCCCGATCCGTCCCTCGGTCCCAGCCTGCAGTCGCTTGATGTTTTCGCTGTGCTTCCAGAACAGGAGCAGCGTCAGCACGACGAACAGCGATGCCAGCGCCGGGTGGCCGAACCACCACAGGAACAGCGGCGTCACGAACGCTGCGACCAATGCCGAGAGCGATGAATAGCGTGTGGTGAAGGCGGTAGCTAGCCAGATCAGGCAGAACATGACGGCTGCCGGCCAGAACAGGCCGATCAGCACGCCGATGTAGGTGGCGACGCCCTTGCCGCCGCTGAATTTGAGCCAGACCGGGAAGAGGTGGCCGAGGAAGGCACCGAGCGCGGCCAGCATTGCCGCGTTGGCGCCGCCGTAATAGCCGGCGATCATAACCGCGATCGTGCCCTTGAGCATGTCGCCGATCAGCGTCGCCGCGGCGAGGCCCTTGCGACCGGTGCGCAGCACGTTGGTGGCGCCGATATTGCCGCTTCCGATCGAGCGCAGATCCTGCGTACCGGCAAGCTTGGTCAGCACCATGCCGAACGGAATCGAGCCGAGCAGATAGCCGAGCAGGAAGGCGATGATGAGGAATGCGTCAGACATGGCGGTAGCTCCCACCGCGGCCCGTTTCGCATGAATCAGACATGTTCATAGACCGTCCGCCCGCCCACGATAGTACGCACGACACGCCCCGAGAAGCGGGCTTCATCGAACGGCGTGTTCTTGCACTGCGATTTGAGGTCGGCGGGATCGAGCACCCAGGGCGTATCGGGATCGATCACGACGACGTCGGCCGGGGAACCGGCGCGCAGCGAGCCGCCGGGCAGGCCTAGCAGCTCTGCAGGCCGGGTCGACATCGCCCGGATCAGCGTCTTGAAATCCATCTCGCCATTGTGGATCAGGCGCAGCGCCGCCGGCAGCATGGTCTGCAGCCCGACCGCGCCGCTCGCTGCTTCCGCAAACGGCAGCCGCTTGACTTCGACGTCCTGCGGGTTGTGGTCGGACATCACGACGTCGATCAATCCGGAGGCTACCGCGGCGACCAGCGCGAGGCGATCCTCCTCGGTGCGCAGCGGCGGCGACAGTTTCAGGAAGGTACGGTAGGGGCCGATATCGTTTTCGTTCAGCGTGACGTGGTTGATCGACACCGAAGCGCTGACGTAGAGGCCGGCGTCGCGCGCGCGTTTGAGGATTTCCAGCGACTCCAGCGAGGACAGCGAAGCCGCGTGATAGCGCCCGCCGGTCAGCGCCACCAGGCGCATGTCGCGCTCCAGCATGACAGCTTCGGCGGCATTGGGAATGCCGACCAGGCCGAGCCGGGCTGCGAATTCGCCCTCGTTCATCACGCCTTCGCCGACCAGATCGGGGTCTTCGGTGTGATGCACGATCAGTGCGTCGAAATCGCGGGCATAGGTCAGCGCCCGGCGCATCACCTGGGCGTTGGTGACGCTTCGGTCGCCGTCCGTGAAGGCAACGGCGCCGGCGGCCTTCAATAGTCCGATCTCGGTCATTTCTTCGCCGCGCATGCCCTTGGTCAGTGCGGCCATCGGGTGGATGTTGACGATCGCGGTGTCGCGGGCGCGGCGCAGCACGAAGTCCACCGTCGCCGAATTGTCGATGACGGGCGAGGTGTCCGGCTGGCAGATGATGGTGGTGATGCCGCCGGCGGCGGCCGCCTGGCTGGCGGAGGCAAAGGTTTCGCGGTGGCTGGCGCCGGGTTCGCCGACGAAGGCGCGCATGTCGATCAGCCCGGGGGCGACGATCTTGCCGGCGCAATTGATGATATCGGTGCCTTCGGGGACGCCGGCCGCGCCGATGCCGCGCTTGGAGTCGCGGATCGTGCCATCGGCAATCAGGACGTCGCCGGGGCCGTCGAAATCCCTGGAGGGATCGACGACGCGGGCATTGGCGAGCAGAATGGGGCGTCGATCAGTCAGCATGGGTCTCACGCGTTCGGCAGGTTGCGGGCGAGCGCTTCGAGCACCGCCATCCGCACCGCCACTCCCATTTCCACTTGTTCGCGGATCAGCGATTGCGCGCCGTCCGCCACGATCGAGTTGATCTCGACCCCGCGGTTCATCGGCCCCGGATGCATCACCAGCGCATCCGGCTTGGCGTAGGCCAGCTTCTTCTGGTCGAGACCGAAATAATGGAAATACTCCTGGCTCGACGGCACGAAGGAGCCGTTCATCCGCTCGCGCTGCAACCGCAGCATCATCACGATGTCGGCGCCATTGAGGCCCTCGCGCATGTCGCGCGCGACCTCGACGCCCATCCGCTCGATGCCGCGCGGCAGCAGCGTGGAAGGCGCCACCACGCGGACGCGGGCGCCCATGGTGTTGAGCAGCAGGATATTGGAACGCGCCACGCGTGAATGCATGACGTCGCCGCAGATCGCGATCACGAGGCCTTCCAGCCGGCCTTTGTTGCGGCGGATGGTCAGCGCGTCCAGCAGTGCCTGGGTCGGATGCTCGTGGGAGCCGTCACCGGCATTGATCACGGAACCGTCAACCTTGCGCGCCAGCAGTTCCACCGCGCCGGAGGCGTGGTGCCGCACCACCAGGATGTCGGGGTGCATGGCGTTGAGCGTGACGGCGGTATCCATCAGCGTCTCGCCCTTGCGGATCGAGGACGAGGATACCGACATGTTCATGACGTCGGCGCCGAGCCGTTTTCCCGCCAGTTCGAACGAGGATTGGGTCCGCGTCGAGGCCTCGAAAAACAGGTTCACCTGGGTGCGACCGCGCAAGCTGGTGCGCTTTTTGTCCACCTGGCGGTTGAGCTCGACATATTCCTCGGAAAGGTCGAGCAGGCCGGTAATATCGGCAGCGGAAAGCCCCTCGATTCCCAGCAGATGCCGGTGACCGAGGACGAAGGTCGATTTCGATGCAGGGGTCATTAAAGCCAGAGCTATAGGCAGAGATGCCGGGTAGGGCAAGCGTCAAATCCCGCGTCCGGACTTATCCACTAGCGCTTCGGCGGCAAGGTAAACGGCGCCCCGCGGTGTTCCGTACCGCTGGTTTCCGCTAGGGTGGCCGCAATGTATCAGGCCATGACGAACGTGGGGCATTTCATTCAATCCGTTGGGGTCATGTTGCGGGCATTGGCGATCGTCGGCAGGGGTGCGGCAAGGCGGATGGCCCTCGCGGCGATAGTCGCGGCGGGTGGCCTTTCGAGCGCCGCCGCGCAGGCGCCAAGACTGCCGGCCGGCTTCGTCTATTTGCGCGATATCGATCCGACCATCATTCAGGACATGCGCTACGCCGGCGCCAACAATTTCGTCGGCCGCCCCCTCAAGGGGTATCAAGCCGCCGAATGCGTGGTGAAGCGCGAGGTCGGCGCGCTGCTGAAAGGCGTTCAGGAAGAACTCGCGCGGCAAGGTCTGTCGCTGAAGATGTTCGATTGCTACCGCCCGACGCGCGCGGTTGCCGACATGGTGGCGTGGTCGCGCGACGGCCGCGAAACGCCGGCGCAGAAGCGCTACAATCCGGCGTTCAGCAAGGCCGATCTGTTTCGCCTCGGCTACATCGCCACCCATTCGGGCCATTCCACCGGCGCCGCGCTCGACCTCTCCTTGGTCGATCTGAAGGCCGACAATTCAGCCACCTTCGATCCCGCCAAGGACTATGGCGACTGCACCGCCAACGTGAGCCTTCGCGCGCCGGACGGCAGCGTCGACATGGGCACCGGTTACGACTGTTCCGACGTCAAGTCGCACACATCGGCAAAATCCATCACCGCAGCCCAGCGCCGCTGGCGGGAGAAACTGGTTCTGGTGATGGCGCGGCGAGGATTTGTAAACTATTCGAAGGAGTGGTGGCACTTTTCGCTGCCGGGGGCGGGCTGGCAGGCCTATGATTTCCCGATCGCGCCGCGGAAGTGATTTACGGTTCCAGGTCCAGCCATGAGCCAGCCAGCATTTTCGACCCACGAGGTCTTCAACCAGTCGCCGCCGTTCGAAGACGTTGACCTGTATGCGGTCGACCGGCCGCTTGCCGCGGCGGTTGCCGCCAATGGCGGCGCGGCGGCGCAGAGCGAACTGTCGGAGTTCGGCAAGCATTGGGGCTCGGCGGCAATGGCGCAACGCGGCCGCGTTGCCAACGAGAACACGCCGAAACTGCGCACCTTCGATGCCAAAGGCAACCGCCGCGACGAGGTCGAGTTTCATCCCGCCTATCACGAGTTGATGGCGCATAGCGCGCATGCCGGCGTGCACAATTCGACGTGGACTGCCGACGGCAAGCCGGCCGGCGGCGCGTCCGAAGTGATACGCGCGGCGAAATTCTATATGGCCTCGCAGGTCGAGACCGGGCATCTCTGCCCGATCACCATGACGCGGGCCTCTGTTGCCGCGCTGGCGGAACAGCCCGCGCTGCTCGCCAAGGTGATGCCGGTGCTCGGCACGCGATCCTACGATCCGGCGTTTGCGCCGTGGTGGACCAAGCGCGGCATGACGCTTGGCATGGGGATGACCGAGAAGCAGGGCGGCACTGACGTGCGCTCCAACATGACGCGGGCGGAGCGTGACGGGGACGCGTACCGTATCACCGGGCATAAATGGTTCATGTCGGCGCCGATGTGCGACGCCTTCCTGGTGCTGGCGCAGGCCGAGGAGGGACTGAGCTGTTTTCTGATGCCGCGCTTTGCGCCCGATGGATCGATCAACGCGATCCGGTTTCAGCGGCTGAAGGACAAGCTCGGCAACCGTTCCAACGCCTCGTCCGAAGTCGAGTTTCACGGCGCCTATGCCGAGCGTGTCGGCGCGGAAGGCAAGGGCATCCGCACCATCATACAGATGGTGCAGTTGACGCGGCAGGATTGCGCGATTGCGTCCGCCGGCCTGATGCGATCGGGCCTGGCGCATGCGCTGCATCACGCCCGGCATCGCAGCGTGTTCCAGAAACATCTCGCCGATCAGCCGCTGATGCAGGCGGTGCTGTCGGACATGGCGCTGCATGTCGAGGCGTCAGTCGCGCTGGTGATGCGGCTGTGCCGGTCGTTCGACCGCGCGCCCGTCGACGCCAAGGAAGCCGCCTATATGCGGCTGCTGACGCCAGCCATCAAATACTGGGTCTGCAAGAGCGCGCCCGGCTTTCTCTATGAGGCGATGGAATGTCTCGGCGGCAATGGTTACGTGGAAGAGGGCATTCTGGCGCGGCATTACCGGGAGTCGCCGGTCAATGCGATCTGGGAAGGCTCCGGCAATGTGATGTGCCTCGACGTCCTCCGTGCGCTGTCGCGCGAGCCGGAAGTGGCGTCCAGCATCGTCCATGAACTGACCGGCGAGACGCTTGGATTGCCGGGCGCGGGGGAGGCCGTCACCTTCCTCGGCAAGGCGTTCCGGCGGCCGGACAGCGAGCGCGTGGCGCGGCTGGCGGTCGAAAAGCTGGCGCTGCTGGCGGCTTCTGCCGCGCTCAATGCCGTGTCGCCGCGGCATGCACAGTTGTTCGCCGGCACGCGCCTTGCCGGGAATCACGCCGGCATGTACGGCGCGGTGGATCTGGCCAATGACGATATCAGCGGCCTGCTGGGGCGCGCGCTGCCGTGAATACGATCTCGCTAATGAAAGCCATCTGATGGATTCCGCTTACTCCCGCAAGTGCCGTTGCCGTTCCGCCAGCGATCGCCGATCAGCGGCCGCCGCGCGTCTGGAAATTCTGGGGCACCACGTTGTGGGGCCTGTTCATCTTCGCGGCGATGTTCCTCGGCCAGGTCGCGGTCATCATCTACTTCGTGCTGCGGCAGGGCGGATCGTTCGACGTCGCCGCAGCGATCCATGTCATCGGTGGCGGTCTGACCATCTCGCTCTCGGTCATCCTGGGATTGCCTGCCGTGCTGTTGGCGTCGTGGATCGCGATCCGTCCGACGCGCATATCCTTTACCGACTATCTGGCGCTGCGCTGGACCTCGTGGCGCAATTTCTTCATCGGCGTCGCGGCGCTGGCCATCCTTGTCGGCGGCTGGGACCTGCTGTCGCGGGCGCTCGGGCGCGAGGTGACGCCGGGCTTCATGGGCGAGGTGTTGAAATCCGCGCAGGCCGACGGCGCGCTGTGGCTTCTGGTGATCGCGTTCTGCGTCGCCGCGCCGATGTGGGAAGAGATATTCTCGCGCGGCTTTCTCTACCGTGGCTGGTCGGAATCGAAGCTCGGCGTCGCCGGCGCGATCTTCCTGTCGTCGCTGGCCTGGACCTCGCTGCATCTGCAGTACGACTGGTTCTTCTTCGGCGAAGTGTTTTCGATCGGCCTGTTGCTGGGTTACCTGCGTCACCGCGCCAATTCGACCTGGCTGACGATCGTCCTGCACGGCATCAATAATCTGGCAGCGACCGTACAGACGTTCTGGCTGGCGGGAGTACCTGAATGCCGGCCGGCCGAGTGCCAAGCGTGATCTCTGAAAATCGGCGGCCCAGCCCGTTAGCCAAGGAGATTTCTCACAGCCCAAAGTCGATCTCTCTTGTACCGCAACCAAGGATGGGGTTGAAGGCAAAGTCCGCTCTTCACTGCTACGGTTGATTTCGCAGATCGATTTTTTTGAATTTTCTAAATTTCTGTTGGCGTTTTCCCACCGAGAATTGATTGGAGGGCACAATGGCCGATCTAACGATTTTCATCAGTCACAAGATGCCGAAGGACAGTGAAGCAGCTCGCAAAATCGGGAATTTGATCGCTTCGTATTCCGGCAATAAAATAAAAATCATTGTCGCCGAAGATTTCCAGAAGGGCAGGGACCTGACGCCGGAGATAACCGCCGCAATTCAAAGCGCGGATATCTTTCTCTTGCCCTACACCGGAGAGGATCAGGACTGGGGATACTGCCGCTTGAAGCCGGCCAGTTTCAAACGGCGCTCAGCAAAGACGAAACAGGTCGATTGTCTTCTTCACGATCCAGGGGTCAACAAACCGAAACCATTGAGCCAATACATATCGGTACCCATATCGCAGGAGCACCTCTTCGAGTTTTTGCAGCAGCTGTACGTGGAGAGAGGAATTTATCCGGGAATAGATCCGTCGTTCTTGCAGAAGACTGCTGGGGATATTTACAGGGCATTTGATTATACGCACGTCATCGCGTTCAATTTTGATCTTGTTCCAAATTTCTCCATTGAGTTGGATAATTCTCAAGAGAATGCAGAGTTTCTGGAGAACGAAAAACTTCCAGCTGAAGCTCTGTTCATGGGGACGCAGGATTGGCAATCGCTTTTCGGAAAGAACGTATCGACCGGTGCTTGGACCTGGAAGGAACTGTCTGGCGATTGGGCGGACAGCGATTTGACGAGCCTGAGCTGGCGCGCATTCTCAGAAGCGCCAGTAAGAATCGTGCTCCGCGGGTGTTTCATCCGCCCTATCGGCTCCGACGATCTTTTTCGCCTGACTTTCGACGATACGAAGAGATCGATGGGGCTTCCCGGCTGATTTCTATTTCACCGCGGCACCGATCGATATTCCGATTTTTGGAATTCACGACACGACGAACAAGGAGGAGTTGACCGTCTATAATATGATCAATCTCACCTGGTATGCGCGGAGAAAATTGATCGATCAATTATACTGGGAGCTGTTGTCGTACGTAAATTCAACGCAGGACGAAATCCTGAAAATCTCCGATGTCGTCTCAAAGATCAGGGACGAGTTACGGTTTGGTGATCCATAGCAGCATCGGCGGGATCGCCAGGCCGCTGGATGTCGTTCGTGTCGTTGATCTGAGCACCACCATGAAGGATGAGCGTGCTGGAATAAGCTTATGCAATCAATATTGCAGTGTTCCAGGAGCAGCCGATAGACATCATCCGGATCGCCGCGGCCCTGTACGGATCGCGAAAATGAACTTCGATTATTTTCGGTGTGCGCAGAAATACGCGAGTCGCGGATAAACTGCATCTTCCTCCGGCGCCCCCGTAACTCGGCTGCGAGTGTCCATTTCGGTGGTGCGTTCACGCTCCGCCACGCGATCGCGATCGGCATCGTCACCGCCGCCAGAATCGTCTGCAGCGTGATGATCTGCGCCAGCAGCGGCGCGTCGCCGTTCATCTGCCGGGCCATCACATAGGCGCTCGACGACGTCGGCACGGCCGAACAGACCGTCACGATCGCTAGGTTGGAGCCGGTCAGGCCAAACAGCAGCGCCAGCGCGACCGCGATCATGGGCATCAGGACCAGCTTGAGGAAGACGGCGAGCGAGGCGGCAAGGCTCGGGCGGAACATGCCTTCGAGGTGCAGGCCGGCGCCGGTGACCAGGAGACCGATAGCGAGCGAGGAGCGCCCGAGCGCATCGGCAACTTCATGCCAGAGCTTTGGAAGCGGAATGTGCGTGACGTTGAGCGCAAGCCCGATCGCGCAGGCCCAGATCAGGGGATTGCGCACCACGGTCATGACGATGGCACCGGGCGAGCGCTTTTCCGCCGAAGCGTAGCGGGCGAGCACGCCGACGCTGAACACGTTGGCGAGCGGAATGATGGCAACCATCGCGACCGAGGCCACCGCCAGCCCGAGATCGCCGAAAAGATTGCCGGAGACGGCCAGCGCGACATAGGTCTGCCAGCGGGTCGCGCCCTGGAAGATCGAGGTGAAGGCCGGCCCATCGACCGCGGCGCGGGCCAGCACGGGCCGCAGCGCGAGGCACAATAGCGACATCGAGAGGACCGCAAGCAGCAGCGCGCCGCCGACGCCAGCCACGGGCACCTTGGTGAGGTCGGCTTTCACCAGCGTTTGCACCAGCAGAACCGGAAACAGCACATAAAAGGTCAGCCGTTCCAGCCCGTGCCACTGCGTCTCGAGCCGCATCAGCGTCCGCTTCAGGACGAAGCCGAGCACGATCAGCAAGAACACCGGCAGCAGCGCCGCAATGACGACCGCCATCCCTTTAAGCGTCCCCGCGCAGCTTTGCCAGCCGGTCCAGTGCGCCCTGCAGGATGAACATGGCGGCATGCTCGTCGATCACCTCGGCGCGGCGGGCGCGGGAGACGTCCATTCCGATCAGCTCGCGCTCGACGGCGGCCGTCGAGAGCCGCTCATCCCATAAGGCGATGGCAAGGCCGGTGAGGTTGGAAAAATTGCGGGCAAAGGCGCGGGTCGATTGCGCGCGCGGACCCTTCGCTGCCGTCCATGTTGATGGGCAGGCCGAGCACGAAGCCGACCGCGTTACGCTCGCCCGATATCGCCAGCAGCCGCGCCGCGTCGGCCTTGAATGCCTTGCGGTGGATGGTTTCGACGCCGGTCGCCAGCCGGCGGTCGGGATCGGACACGGCAACGCCGATGGTCTTGGTGCCGAGGTCGAGCCCGATCAGGGCGCCGCGTTCGGGCCAGTGTGTCACGGCGTCGATCAGGAGGAGGATTGGAGCTGGCATGAACCCGCATAACACCGGCTCGGCATGTGTGCAAAGCCGATCACGGCGTGGCGGCCATCTTGAACGTGCGCGGCGGATAGGCCTGCGTCTTGGAATCGACGGGAATGCCAAGCGCGTAGGTCTTGCCGGTCTTGACCAGCGAAGCGGCCTTCACCACGAGCTCAGGTGTCATGTAATTGGCGGCGCCGGTTTCGTCGTTCGGTCCCCATTCGATTTCGTCCAGTCTTGAGCACTTGCCGTTCCGACCGTACCCAACAGGGCAACGGAACAGCTCAATACGAACGCAATGCGCATCGCAGTCCCTCCCAGATTGACGTTATGGTTTTGATAGCTAGCGCTTCATACTAACGGAGTAGAGCGTTGCGTCCAAAAATTTCGGGAGTCAATGCGAGCGTTGCGATGGAAAGCCGCAGCGCGCAAAACGCTGCCGTGCAAATCGGTTTGTTCCAAAAAATATGGCAGAGAAAGTTCGTGCAACGGAACGGATGAGAATTCAATGGACGCGTTGAGCCTGTTCGGCCTGTTCGCAGTGACGGCGATGCTGTTGGCCTACGCGCTCGAAGACCGCAGCCACTGGTTCGTCCTGGTTTTCGCCGGCGCTTGCGCGCTCGGCTCGGTTTACGGGTTTCTGCAGGGCGCCTGGCCGTTCGGGCTGGTCGAGGCGATCTGGGCCGGCGTCGCGCTGCGGCGCTGGTATGTCAGGCGGCAATAACCTCGGCCATTGCCGCCCAGGCAGGACGCGAAGCCCTGCAGGGCGCTGTATCGATGCGCGCTGCGGCGGGTGATGAAGAGCGTCTCGACCTTGGACTGCGCAGGGCTCAGCGTGTGGATGGCTGACGGTGTCGTTCCGCCCGACCACGGCGCGCGGCAGCATCGTCACGCCCATGTCGGCGGCGACGCAACCGATCATGCCGTCGAGCGTCCCGAGTTCGAACCGCGCGGAAGACGGCCAGCCGAATTCGGTGAAGATTTGCTCGAGCCGTTGCCGGTAGGTGCAGCCGGTACGGAAAACCAGCGCGGTCGGTCCAGACTCCGGCGTGCCCGCACGCAGAGCGCCGAGGCTCGCCCAGCGCCGCGCGGTGACCAGCACCAGTTCTTCGCGGAAGGCGACCGTCGCGTCGAGTTCGGCATGATCGATCGGTCCTGCGACGAACGCGCCGTCGAATGTACCATTGAGCACCCCGGCCACCAGTTCGGCCGTCGTCGAGGTCCGCAAGGACAGCCGCACCGCCGGGAAGCGGCGATGGAATTCGGCAAGCAGGGAAGGCAGGCGGACGGCGGCCGTCGTCTCCATCGATCCGATCGCAAGCGGTCCCTTCGGCTCGCCATCGTCGCGCGCGGCGAGCAGCGCCTCACGCGACAGCGCCGCCATCCGCTCGGCATAGGGCAGCAGCCGGCGGCCGGCGCCGGTCAGCGTCATGCCGCGGCTGTGCCGCTCGAACAGCGCGGTACCAATTTCGGCTTCCAGCGCCTTCACCCGTTGGGTGACATTGGACTGCACGGTGTTGAGTTCGTCGGCGGCGCGGGTGATGCCGCCCAGCCGTGCGACCGTCGAAAAGGTCAGGAGATCGCTCAACTCCATGGGGCGCTCCGTTTCATTTTAGAGATGTCTGCATTCTCTAGTATTCATTTTTAGAGAATGATAGTTCGGCCTAATCTGGGTGTCCAGAACTTCAGGGAAGGGAACATGCCAATCTCGACACCGTTGACCGCTCGTTTGGGCATCCGGCATCCGATCCTGTCGGCACCGATGGATTTCATCGCGGGCGCGCGTCTCACCAAGGCCGTCAGCGCCGCCGGCGGGTTTGGTATTCTCGGCGGCGGCTATGGTGACAAGGCGTGGCTGGAGCAGGAGACGGCCAAGCTTGCCGATGTTTCCGATCCCTTCGGCATCGGCTTCATCACCTGGAGCCTTGCCAGGCAGCCGGCGCTGCTGGACATCGCGCTCGAAGCCGGTCCGCGCGCGATCATGCTTTCATTCGGCGACCCAAGGCCCTTTGCGCAGCGCATCAAGTCGTCGGGCGCGCTCCTGATCTGCCAGGTCCAGGACGAGGCGATGGCGCGGCAGGCGCTGGATGCAGGCGCTGACATCCTGATCGCGCAGGGAACCGAGGCCGGCGGCCATGGCGCGTCGCGCACCACGATCGACATCGTGCCGGCGATCGTCGATCTCGCAGCCGGCCGGGTGCCGGTCGCTGCCGCCGGCGGCATCGGCGATGGCCGCGGGCTCGCCGCGATGATGATGCTGGGCGCGTCCGGCGTGCTGCTCGGCACGCGCTTTTATGCCAGCCAGGAATGCGACGGCGCGGAAGAAGCGAAACGGCGCATATGCGCGGCGTCGAGCGGCAACAGCGTCCGCGGCATCATCTTCGATCTCTCGCGCAACAATGTCTGGCCGGCGCCGTTCACCGGCCGCTGCCTGATCAACGATCATGCGCGGCGCTGGATCGGCCGCGAGGTCGAACTCATGCAAAACGTCCAGGCGGTCGCCGCCGAATATGCGGCGGCGAGGGCCGCGGACAATTTCGATATCGCCGCCGTCATCGCCGGCGAAGCCGTCGGGCTGATCCACGATATCCCGCCGGCGGCCGAAATCGTTGACAGGATCGTCACCGAGGCAGAGCAGATATTGAACGGGCAGCGGAACTCGTTCGCTGCCTGATCCTTACGTCTCTTCAATTCATTCAAGCGAGCAAAACCATGTGGCCAGACCGCCGGATCATCGACCTCTTCAAGACCGAATTTCCGATCGTGCTGGCGCCGATGGCCGGCATCATGGATGCCGAACTGGTGATCGCAGCGGCGCAGGGCGGGGCGCTGGGTTCGCTGCCCTGCGCGATGATCACGGCTGAAAAGGCCCGCGAGCAGGTCAGCATCATCCGGCAGCGCGTCTCCGCGCCGATCAACCTGAACTTCTTCTCTCATACGCCGGTCGATGCCGATCCCGCCCGCGAGGCAGGATGGAAGACCCGGCTGAAGTCTTACTATCGGGAGTTCGGGCTCGATCCCGCCGCGCCCGTCAACGCGGCCAACCGCGCGCCGTTCGATGAAGCCATGTGCGTGCTCGTGGAGGAGCTGAAGCCTGAGGTGGTTAGCTTTCATTTCGGCCTGCCGCATCAGGCGCTGGTCAAACGGGTCAAGGCGGCCGGCGCCATCGTGATGTCGTCGGCGACCATCGTGAAGGAAGCGATCTGGCTCGAGGAGAACGGCGCCGACGTCATCATCGCGCAAGGTGCTGAGGCCGGCGGCCACCGCGGCATGTTCCTGACCGAAAACATCGCCCAGCAGCCTGGCACCTTCGCGCTGGTGCCGCAGGTAGTCGACGCAGTGAAGGTGCCGGTGATTGCGGCCGGCGGTATCGCCGACGGGCGCGGCATCGCGGCGGCGTTCGCGCTCGGCGCAGCCGGCGTGCAGATCGGTAGCGCCTATCTGCGCTGCCCGGAATCCAAGGTGACTGCGCCGGCGCGGAGCGTGCTGGCCCAGGCGAACGACGATTCCACCGTCATCACCAATGTCATGACCGGACGCCCTGCGCGCGGTGTCGCCAATCGTGTGATGCGCGAGATTGGCCCGATCTCGCCGGATGCGCCGGCGTTCCCGCACGCCGCGACCGCGCTCGGGCCGCTGAAGGCGGCGGCCGAAAAGCTCGGCAAGGTCGATTTCACCAATCTCTGGGCCGGACAGGCGGTACGGATGGGCCGCGAGATGCCGGCGGCCGAGTTGACGCGTGCGCTCGCGGGTGCCGCGCTGGCGCGGCTCGGTGCGCTGGGTGGGTAGCGCGGCAGTACTCGCGGCTCGCCGCTATAGGGTGTGGACCCAAGCCTCGGGATAGAGCGCGTAGGCGTCGCCGCGCCGGGCCAGCCGCGAGAATGCCGGGAAATGCAGGTGCATCCCGGCAATCAGAATGCCGTCGGCGGAGACGCGGTCGAACATGCGTTTGCGCGCGGCGGCCGCTGCGGCGAGATCGGTGTCGAAGGCCATGCCGGCTTCGGGAAACGCGGTCTGCACTTCGGGCACGTGCACCGTGTCGCCCCAGATCATCAACTGATCGCTGCCCGATGCGATGAGATACGCCGTGTGGCCCGGCGTATGCCCGAGGCTCGGCACGGCGGTCACGCCGGGAAACACTTCGCCTTCCCGGAACAATCGCGTCCGGCTCTTGTAAGGCGCGACCTGTTCACGGCCGGACAGAAAATACAGTTTTGCCGATCGCTCATCGGCTTTTGCCATCGCACCGTCGTCGAACCAGTGCGCCAGTTCGTTCTCGTGCATCACCAGTTCCGCGTTCGGAAACAGCAGCTGCCCGTTCGACATGTCGGTCAGGCCGGCGGAATGATCCGGGTGCATGTGGGTCAGCAACACCGTATCGATCGACGCCGGATCGATACCGGCCAAAGCGAGGTTGCGCTGAACGAAACCGGCCGTGGGCTGCAAATAGTTGCCCGATCCGGTGTCGACGATCGCGATGCGTCCCTTCGAATGGATCAGGAAGGTGTTGACGCTGGTTCGCCGTGCCGGCCGGAACGCGTCGCTGAGGATCTGACGCGCCTTCTCGACATCGACATTGCGCATCACCTCGAGGGTGCCGTCGAGATAGCCGTCGCTGATTGTGGTGACGACGATATCGCCGATCCTGCGATGGTAGACGCCCGGAATCTGGTGTTGGGGTTGCGGATTCATGTGCGGAGGCCTTGGGGCTGTCGGGGGAATGGCCAGGTTCGGTCAGGCGCCGACCGATCGCAGGAACTCGTCGATGCTCTCGGAGAGCAGATCTGGGGTCTGCACCGACATGTAGTGCCCGGTGCGGATTTCGGTGTAGCGGGCGCCGGGGATGGCTTTGGCCACGCCTTCCGCCAGCGGCGGCGGGCGCACGCGATCCAGGCTGCCGCCGATCACGAGGACCGGACACGTAAGCCTGGCGAGTTCGTCCTGCATGTCGGCTGCCGCCAGCATTCGCCAGATCGTCGCATAGCTCGAGGGATCGTTGCCGAGCCATCGCGTCCGAAAACGCTCGAACCGGGCGATGTCGCCGCGAAGCTCCGGGGCATAGCCGTTCAACATCGAATCCTCGACTGCGAACGCCATGCCGGCGGCCTCGATCCGTGCGAGGCGCTCCAATGCCGGCGCGCGGCGTTCCGCTGCGATACCGGTGGCCGGGCTGCCGACCGCAACGGCGCTGGTGCGCTCCTTGTATCGGGCCGCGAAATGCAGGGCGATGGCACCGCCGACGGCGACGCCTGCAAGCGCGACCTTGCCACCGATCCCAAAATGATCGAGCAGGGCTGCGATGTCGTCGGCCATCGTATCGAGGGTAAGCTCGCCGCGCACCTTCTGCGACATTCCAGCGCCGCGGGTGTCATAGCGCAGCACCCGGCGCGATTTCGCAAACCTTGGCGCGACGTCGTCCCAGCTTTCCAGCGAGCCGCCCATTTCGTGGACCAGCACCAGCGTGCGGTCGCCGCCGCCGCTCAGCTCGCAGCGCAGCCCCACGCCATTGGCTTCAATGAAATCCATCCTGCGCCCCCCGGGTTCTTTTGATCTTCTTTGTTTGTCACGGAGAGCGAGTGGCCGGTCAGCCTCGAAATCCGGGAGCCACGATACCGGAGACGGCATGAATCTCAAATTTTTTGAGATCCGCGAGCAGGAGGCTCGTACCGCAGAATGAGCGGTCCTTCCGGAACTAGTGTGCCGGTTCGTCGCGGTGGACCTCGAGATGCTCAACCGCCAGCGACCGGTAATGCGCCGCCATCTCCTTGTAATGCTGCTTTGAGATCGGATCGGTCGCGCTTTCCGCGCGGCGCTCGAACATTTCCGCCTTTTCCTGCAGGATTTTAGCCTGGGACATGGCTCTCCTTCCCATTGGTCAGGTTAAGCAGGCGAGGTAGATGATCGCGACGCCGAGCACGGTCCCGATGGACCAGAGGGCAGGATCCCAGCTTTCCGATCCGGCGCTGTCATTTTCGATGGTGGACATGACGCGGCCTCCGATGTGCTGGCCGCAACTACATCCCTCGACTGTTTCAGGAGGACTACGTAGGGCGGCAAAATGGTTTCGTCAGGGTGCTTTTGCGAGGCAAATGGGCGCTGCGCGCTCAAAATCTCGTGCGTCGGGGCTGGTCGACGTCTGACCTCCAAAAGGCGGGTATTCGGCATCCCCAGGGCCGGCTCCGCCTGTTCCCGTGGTTGCGGTGCAAAAGCGGCCTCTGCTATACGGCGGATGCGAATTCTCCATTCGAGGCCTATATTTATGTCCGTTGATGCCGCCACCGTCCGCCGCATCGCGCAGCTCGCGCGAATTGCGGTCACCGAGGCCGAGGTTCCCCATCTGCAGGGCGAGCTGAATGCGATGCTGGCCTTCGTGGAGCAGCTTTCGGAAGTGAACGTCGACGGCGTCGAACCGATGACCTCGGTGACCCCGATGGAAATGAAGAAGCGGACCGACGTGGTCAATGACGGCGAGATCCCCGACGACATCGTCAGGAACGCGCCGGAAACGCAAAGCCATTTCTTCCTGGTGCCGAAGGTTGTTGAATAACTTCTATTCGTGATGAGATCGGAAGTCCGATGTGTCTGCTCTGCGACGATGAAAAGGCCTATCAGGCCTACATGAACTACCTCGACGCGATGGAGCGGCAGGGCAAGGCCGCCGATCCCGACAAGGCGATGGATGCCGTCCTCGATCAGCTCGAGGCCAATGAAAGGACGCGGCCCAAGCCGAACGATCCCGCCAGCGACAAGACGCTTTCTCCGTTCTTCTGCAGCCCGATCAATAAATGACCGACCTGACATCGATGACGATCGCCGAGGCCAAAGCCGGCCTCGCGAACAAGTCTTTCACCTCGCTCGAACTGACGGATGCGCATCTCGCCGCAATCGAAGCCGCGCGCGCGCTCAATGCCTTTATCCTGGAAACGCCGGAGCAGGCCCGTGCCATGGCGCGCGCGATCGACGCGAAAATCGCCAAGGGCGAGGGCGGTCCCTTGGCCGGCATTCCGCTGGGGATCAAGGATCTGTTCGCGACCAAGGACGTGCGTACCACCGCGTGCTCGAAGATTCTCGGCAATTTCGTGCCGCCTTACGAATCCACCGTGACCTCGCAGCTCTGGCGCGACGGCGCCGTGATGCTCGGCAAGCTCAACAATGACGAGTTCGCGATGGGCTCGTCGAACGAGACCTCGTGCTTCGGCCCGGTGGTCAACCCGTGGCGGCGCGAAGGCTCCAACACCACGCTGGTGCCGGGCGGCTCGTCCGGCGGATCGGCGTCCGCGGTGGCGGCGCTGCTCTGCATGGGCGCGACCGCGACCGATACCGGCGGTTCGATCCGCCAGCCCGCCGCGTTCACCGCGACCGTCGGCGTCAAGCCGACCTACGGGCGCTGTTCGCGCTGGGGCATCGTGGCGTTCGCGTCCTCGCTCGACCAGGCCGGTCCGATCGCGCGCACCACCCGCGATGCCGCGATCCTGATGCGCTCGATGGCGGGTCATGACGCCAAGGACACCACCTCGGTCGATCGCCCGGTGCCGGACTACGAGGCGGCGATCGGAAAATCCGTCAAGGGCATGAAGATCGGCATTCCCGAAGGAGTACCGCCTCGACGGCATGCCGGCGGAAATCGAAAAGCTCTGGAGTGAAGGCGCGGCGTGGCTGAAGGCAGCCGGCGCCGAACTGGTCGAGGTATCGCTGCCGCACACCAAATACGCGCTGCCGGCCTATTACATCGTGGCGCCGGCGGAAGCCTCGTCAAACCTCGCGCGCTATGACGGCGTGCGCTACGGCCTGCGCATGCCCGGCCGCTCGATCGGCGAATTGTATGAGAACACCCGTGCCGAGGGCTTTGGCGACGAAGTCCGCCGCCGCGTCATGATCGGCACCTATGTGCTCTCCGCCGGCTATTACGACGCCTATTACCTGCGCGCGCAAAAAGTCCGCACCCTGATCAAGAAGGATTTTGAAGACTGTTTTGCCAAGGGCGTCAGCGCGATCCTGACGCCGGCGACGCCGTCGGCGGCCTTCGGCGTCGGCGAGAAGGGCGGTGCCGATCCGGTCGAGATGTATCTCAACGATATTTTCACGGTGACGGTGAACATGGCGGGATTGCCAGGCATCGCCGTGCCGGCCGGCAAGGATGCGCAAGGCCTGCCGCTCGGCCTGCAATTGATCGGCCGTCCGTTCGACGAAGAGACGCTGTTCTCGCTCGGCGAAGTCGTGGAGCAGGCGGCTGGCCGTTTCACGCCGCCGCGCTGGTGGTGACATGGCGAACTTCCGCGCCAGCCTGACGGACGCAGCGCCCGCAGCGGGCCTGGAACCGCCGCTGGTCGCGTTATGGTGGGCCGCCAAGGGCGACTGGGATCGTGCGCACAAGGTCGTGCAGGATGAGGGCGACGCGAATTCAGCCTGGGTGCACGCCTACCTGCACCGCGTCGAAGGCGATCTCGGCAATGCCGGCTACTGGTACCGCCAGGCCGGCCAGCCGGTGGCGAAGGATTCTCTGGAAGCCGAATGGGAGCGGATCGTGTCCGCGCTGCTCGGGAGTGGAAAAGCATGAACGCGGCAGTCAAACCGGGAAAACTCATCAAGGGCCAGACCGGCGACTGGGAAGTCGTGATCGGGATGGAGGTGCACGCCCAGGTCACCTCGAAATCAAAACTGTTCTCGGGCGCCTCGACCGAATTCGGCGGCGAACCGAACAGCCATGTCTCGCTGGTCGATGCCGCGATGCCGGGCATGCTGCCCGTCATCAACGAGGAATGCGTCAGGCAGGCTGTGCTCACCGGGCTCGGCCTCAATGCGCAGATCAACCTGCGCTCGGTGTTCGACCGCAAGAACTATTTCTATCCGGACTCGCCGCAGGGCTACCAGATCAGCCAGTACAAGTCGCCGATCGTGGGCGAGGGCGAGGTCGTGGTCGAACTGGACGGCGGCAAGACCGCCACGATCGGGATCGAGCGGCTGCATCTGGAGCAGGACGCCGGCAAATTGCTGCACGACCAGTCGCCGTCGATGACGTTTGTTGACCTCAACCGCTGCGGCGTCGCGCTGATGGAAATCGTCTCGAAACCGGACATTCGCGATGCCGAACAGGCCAAGGCCTATGTGACAAAATTGCGCTCGATCCTGCGCTATCTCGGCACCTGCGACGGCGACATGGAGAAGGGCAGCCTGCGCGCCGATGTGAACGTTTCCGTGCGTAAGCCCGGCGGGCCGCTCGGCACCCGCTGCGAAATCAAGAACATGAACTCGATCAACTTTATCGGCCAGGCGATCGAGTACGAGGCGCGGCGCCAGATCGAGATCATCGAGGATGGCGGCACGATCGATCAGGAAACGCGGCTGTTCGACCCCAACAAGGGCGAGACGCGCTCGATGCGCTCCAAGGAGGAGGCGCACGACTATCGCTATTTCCCGGATCCCGACCTGCTGCCGCTCGAGTTCAGCGAAGCCTATGTTGCCGGGCTGAAGGCCGACCTGCCGGAACTGCCGGACCAGAAGAAGGCGCGCTTCATCGAGAGCTTCGGACTGTCGCCCTACGATGCCAGCGTGCTGGTGGCTGAGCGCGAGAGCGCGGTGTTCTACGAAACCGTGCTCGCCGGTCTTGCCGACAAGGCGCGCGACGGCAAGCTCGCGGCCAACTGGGTGATCAACGAGTTGTTCGGGCGTCTCAACAAGGAAGGCCGCGACATCACGGGCTCGCCGGTGTCGGCGGCGCAGCTGGCGGCGATCGTCGATCTGATCGGCGAGGGCACGATATCGGGCAAGATCGCGAAAGACCTGTTCGAGATCGTCTGGACCGAAGGCGGCGACCCGCGCGAGCTGGTCGAAGCGCGTGGCATGAAGCAGGTCACGGATTTGGGCGCGATCGAGAAGGTCGTCGACGACATCATCGCGGCCAATCCGGACAAGGTGGCGCAGGCGAAGGCGAAGCCGCAACTCGCCGGCTGGTTCGTTGGCCAGGTGATGAAGCAATCCGGCGGCAAGGCCAATCCGCAGGCGGTGAATGATCTCCTGAAAGCGAAGCTCGGCATCTGAAGCGTCCCGTAACGGGACACGCTGCAACGTTCTTGATGTCGCGATCGAGACGTGCGTGGATGCATCGATCGTCTGTCGCGACCCAAAACCTAACAGTCGCGAGTGCGAGCACGCGTCCAAATCGGCGGTCGCGATTCGTCCGAAAAGTTCGTTTTGGTGCGCGTCGACGAGACCCCAGCGCTGTCGCGATGAAAATTTTTTTGTTGCCAAACTTTGCGACTCAGAGTCCGTGCACGCGGCTTGTTCACGGCATGACTGAGTCGTAACGGCGCTGATCGTGCATCGATCATCGTTGTCGTGAATTCAAAAAAGCGCTGCAGTAAAGGCAATTCCTGCAATATTGACAAATGCCGATGCCCGTCGTTGCGGCGTTTTTTGCATCGAGACTCGCGCATGTTGCGGTGTCGCCGATGTCCGCGCTTCGCGCGCTCTCACTTTGCTGCGTCAACACTTCCTTAAGCGGGACGCTGTTTTTTTGAATGCGTTGGTGTATTCGGGATGTAGTGCATCTCGATTCCCGAGTGCACGCAGCGATTAAGCCATCTCACTTACATTAGGAGGGCAACATGGCCAAGAAAGCTAAGAAGGCAAAGAAGGCGAAGAGCGCAGTGAAGAAGACTGCGAAGAAGACCCGCAAGGTCGCCAAGAAGAAGAAGTAACTTCGCTTCTCCAAGATTGCCGGCGGCTTGATGCCGGCACGTCATTAGAGCCCCGGATAAAACTCTGAAGGCTCTGGTCGACGAAAAGAGGGTGTCGGCGAGACATCAGGTCAAACGGCTGGATCGTATTTCGGAAGAGCGTTCTTTTCAAAAGAGGCCCGCTCTTTCAAAACCGGTCCGGCAGAAGAAACAGGTTTTTCTTCGTTCGGTGCGGGTACCCTTAACGACCCGCAGTTTCACCGGGCCCAAAGCCCGGCGTGAGATCTGGTCCTGACGTGTTCGCCGACGCCCTCGTTCCCCGGAACATCATCGTTCCCTGGAATGTCCTCCTTCTCCCGGACCGCCCGCTTTCGCCGGAGCGCTCCGACAGCCCGCGCATCAGGCGTCCGGCGCTAAAATCTCCCTTCTAATCATATTGTTCGTCCGAAGGCGTCGGTGCTTCGCTTCCGCCTGAATGGTTATCGTTCTGCGAAACCGCAGGGTAAACCGAACGTCACGATTGGTAACTTCTCGCTGTGCCGCAGGCATTTCTACGATTTTGCATTCGACAGCCCGATGCGCGCGTTTACATCCCGTTCATCGCGAACCTTAAACTGCCCTTCAAATTTGATCGTCCATGATCATCCCAACAACAGACCGGGAAACGGCGTTGGGGAAGACAGGGTTTAACAGTGGACAGGGGCCGCGCTCGGGGGAGGGCGGCAACGATAAAAAGGGGAGCTACGGATGTTTCAGGGGCAGTTTGATCTCGATGCGGCCATTCCGGTGGAAGCGACGGCAGTCCCGGACGTGCTGTTCGAGCGCGGCCTGTACTGGGCGAGTGGTCGTTCCGGCGTGGTGAATCTCGTCGCGGCCCACAAATGGTTCAATCTTGCCGCGCTGAAGGGACGCGCGGATGCGATCTCGATGCGCCGCGAAGTCGCTGCGATGATGTCGGACGCCGAAATCGCCACCGCACAGCGCGAAGCGCGTGCGTGGATGACCGCGCATTAAGGCTTCGGGTGGCAGGCCTCACGCCGGCGGCTCGCCATTGGCAAGGCAGCATTTCTTGGCCTTCTTGCCGCTCCCGCAGGGGCATGGATCGTTACGTCCGACGTGACGCCAGGGATTCCTGACCGGCTCGTTCGGGTACGCGAAATTAGTCCACGGAGCTTCCTCGCCTTCGTCGTCGAAGACGTCGTCGGTATGGTGGGCCCACTCCAGTGATACCACCACGTCTTCGATGTAACCGAGGTGCATTTCTGCGAACCGCTCGATGTCGTCGGGAGCGCGTTCGGACCGGGCAAGGTCCTTGTCGAACTGACGACGATCAGTCCATTCTTCGGATATGCGGCCTTCGCGAAAGGCGCTGTGGGCAAGCGGCACCAGGTCGCGCAGTCCGAGCAGCGCGATCGCCTGCACCCAGCCCGCCCAGGGCGCAACATTGTCCTCGGCCGGCCGCTCTTCGTGGAACCGGACTAGAAATTCCCGGAAGCGATCGCGCTCGATGCGGCGTTCCCATGTGAGGAAAGTCGCAGCGCCGAACAACGCTTCACGGATGAATTCGTTGATCGATCCGTCGATGATCAAGGCGAACAGCGCGTCGATATCGTCATCGAACACGCCAGTGACAATCTTCGCCAGGTTTTCCGTGACGGCATCGCCGAGCAGGGTGTCGACCTCATCGAACGGCCGGCGCAGCAGGCGCAGGAGCGGCTGGCACGCTTCGCGGTCACGCGCACCGCCCAGGATGTGAAGTCCGCGGAACAGCAGCAGGCCTTCATCGCCGGACAAATCCTTGCCTTCTGCAGCCCGAGCGAGAACCGCGCGCAGTTTCGGCGCGGCTTCCTCGATTCTGAGCGTACACATCCCGACGGCGAAGTTCGGCAGCTTTCGTTCGGTCGCGACGGCATGAAGGTAATCTTCGATCGGACCGACATCCGGCGTGTTCTCGCCATCGCTGAAGATGGCTTCGAGTTCTTCCTTTTTCATGCCGCGCTCCCATGGCGAGTACGGGACAATGCTAATGCCTCGCGATCGAGCGCCGCTACCCGGAAGTCGCCAAGAAGCGCTTCTTTGCGAATGCCTTGCTGACCCCGACTTGAAATACCGCTCAAGGCTACGAGCCGTTGCTTCATCGCCGACTGCCACATATGAGCGCAGAATTGAGGGCAATTACTTGTCTCGTCGAGATGACATGTCCTTGCTGATGGGACGTTACTCTACGCCGCAGATCGTCCGTCGAGCCGACGTAGATGTCGCCATTGCTCAGTTCGAGCAAGTAGACGTACCACACGCGGTAACGGTCTCCCTGCGCTCCTTCGGAACTTCGGGCGACACCCTTTGCCCTTCGGTCTCCGGGTGGCCTGCTACCGAAGCCCGCAGGGCGAGGGGTGGCGGAGCCGGAGGGATTCGAACCCTCGATAGGGCTTTACAACCCTATAACGGTTTAGCAAACCGCCGCCTTCAGCCACTCGGCCACAGCTCCATGTGCGCGGATATGCCTGACGCGAGGGCCAGCCGCAAGCGGCAGATTCGGATTACGCCGAGGCCATTGAGAGGCGCCGCCGCTTCGCGTGCACTGCTTGCGAGCGGTCGATATCCCCGTATCCCGTGCTAAGGCGCGCCTTTCCGGGCTCTGTGGTCTCGATGATACGCAGACGACTCAGCAATCGGCATGGCGCGCGTCGCTAAAACTGATCCCTGCGGGGAGGTTTTGCGGTGTGTTTGCTCCACGCGTCGCGTCGGTAATCGCGCGAAATTGATTCGACGTCTCCGGCCAATCGATTCGATTCCACACAAATCACGGTTCCAGGTTGCGGCGTGCGAGCGCTGGGATGTGCTGCACCCCCAAAACCTTCGGATCCGATAAATGTCGGGCTTCCATCATCTTTTGCCGGTTTTTGGCCCTGGTTGGGCGTCCGTCCGCGGTGAGACGTCCGTTGTTGCCTCTGCCCGCATGCGATGAGCCTCGTACATAGCCTCTATTATGGGGTGTAATCGGTCGCTGCGGATTTGGCGATCTCGCCTTCGATTCGATGCGAGAAAGGCAGGCTGGCGGACACGAGCCGCTTGTTGCGGTGCCCACATCTACTATCGGGGTGTCAACTGGAACTATTCAAAATTATCAAATAAAAACAATGCCTTGCAGAAATTATTCGATCACGAACGCGTGTTATTTGTGCAACACCCTTCGGAAAAGGGGCGGCGTCGGACCGTTCGAAGCGGTTCCTTTATTGCGTGTGCAGAAGTCCTCGGTAATTGTGATCTGGCGACGGAGGGGGGCATCCCGAGGTCGTCCCGTTTTAGGTGGTTCGCTTAAGTCCACCCACGCTACGAGGAGCCGTTGTTATCCTTAGTAGTTTCGACGGCGCTTTTATCAGCTTTGTACGACCATTCGTACTGGGCAACAACTTGGAGGTTTAACATGAAGATGGTTAAGAGCCTTATCCTCGGCTCAGCGGCGGGTCTGGTCGCTATGAGTGGAGCGCAGGCTGCTGATCTTCCCGTCAAGGCCAAAGCGGTCGAGTACGTGAGGATCTGCTCCCTGTATGGCGCGGGTTTCTTCTATATCCCGGGCACCGACACCTGCATCAAGCTGGGTGGTTATCTGCGCGTCGACACCACGTTCAACGGCAACGTCTACGGTGGGCCGTACTGGTCCGGCGATGGCGGTCAGCAGAACCGCTACCGCGATAACTTCGTCTCCCGTTCCCGTATGGCACTCACGGTTGATACCCGTACTGCCACCGAATACGGCGTGGTCCGCACCTTCGGTCAGGGCGACTTCCAGTTCAACAACTTCGGCACCAGCAACCCAAGTGCGCTCGGGGCGTTCCCCGGCGGTGCTTCCAACGCCCTCATGACCGCCGGCGGCGGTTACGTCGCGGTTGAAATGGTGTTCATCCAGTTCGCTGGTTTCACCTTCGGTAAGTCGGCCTCGGCCTTCGCTACACCGTGGAACGGTTATCCGGGCAACAATAACTCGTTCCTGATGGGCGGTCCTGACTACGTCACCGGCGTCAACAACATCCAGTACACCGCGCAGTTCGGCAACGGCGTGTCGGCCACCATCGGTCTCGATGATCCGACCGTGTTCAACCGCACCACTCTGCTGAACCTCGGCATTGCCGCCACACCCGCAGGGTTTGCGGCCGGTTCTATCCAAGCCACGGCCGCTGGTGGCAACGCTTACGGCGGCAGCCATGTTCCGGACATCGCGGCTAACATCCGCGTCGACCAGGCTTGGGGCATATTCCAGGTTGGCGGCATCCTGCATAACTTAACGGCTTCGTACAACGTCCTCGGCGTTGGCGGCGTTCCGACCGCTGGGTCGGAAATCTCCGGTCACCCCGAAGACAAGTGGGGCGGTGCGGTGAACGCTGCGTTGCAGATCAAGAATATCCCGTTCGGTCCGGGCGACGATTTCAAGATCGACGCTACGTACTCATGGGGCGACACCAAGGCCGTGGTCTCCACGTCGGGAGGATCGCCGAGCTTTGCGATGTTTGGTGGTGCGAGCCGTCTGGGTGCGTATCAGAGCATTGGCTTTGGTCAAACCTCTGATGCGGTCTTCCTGCCCGGGTTCCTTACCGGCGGTCTTACCGGCGACATCAAGCTGACCGAGGCGTGGGGTATCCGTGGTGCATACAACCACAACTGGGATCCTTACTGGTCGTCCAGCCTCTGGGGCAGCTATGGTCAGGTGCACTATAAGGGCGGCGCGCTCGACATCCTTACCGCCAAGGGGCAGTTCTGTGCGAGCTTCAACTTCGGCAAGGCCGTGTCTGCAGACTACTCCTGTAACCCGGACTACAACTTTGCCCAGGTTGGTGTGGTCACCCGCTGGACTCCCGTCAAGAACCTGACGTTCTCGGCTGAAGTCGGCGCGTTCTTCCTCGACCAGAAGTTCACGGGCGCTGCCACCCTGGCAGCCGCGGCTCCCAAGCCAACCGCCGTGTACGAGTTCAAGGATCAGAGCACCGTGTACCTGAACGTTCGCGCTCAGCGTAACTTCTGATCCTGAAAAACTTTAAACACTCGGAGGACCCCCGGCAGGAAACTGCTGGGGGTTTTCTTTGCGACATTTGTCACGTTCGGTGAATCTTCTGTGGCAAAATGGCAACTCGGCCACGTCAAAGCGAAATGCTTCACGAATTGTCATTATTCCGTGTCGAGTTCACGGTACTGTCAGCCACGAGGTATTTTAAAATCGCAAATCGGGAAGTCTCTTATGTTAACAGCGCGAACACTCATTCTCGGCTCGGTCGCAGGCTTGGTCGCCATGAGCGGGGCACAGGCGGCCGACCTCCCGGTCAAGGCCAAGGCAGTCGAATATGTCAGGATCTGCTCGCTTTACGGCGCCGGCTTCTTCTACATCCCGGGAACCGACACCTGCATCAAGCTCGGCGGCTATCTGCGTGCGGACGTTACGTTCAACGGCGGCGCGCACGGCGCACCGGGCTGGAGCGGCGATCTCGGCCAGCAGAACCGTTTTCGCGACTATTTCCTTGCCCGCTCGCGCATAGCGTTGACGGTCGATACCCGTACCGCGACCGAGTATGGCGTCGTCCGTACCTTTGGCCAGGGCGACTTCCAGTTCAACAATTTCGGTAACTCCAATCCGACCACCCTGACGGCGTTCCCGGGCGGAGTGACGAACGCGCTCATGGTCCCCGGCGGTGGCTACGTTGCGGTTGAATATGTCTTCCTCCAGTTCGCCGGCTTCACGTTCGGTAAGTCCGCATCGGCCTATTCCACGCCGTGGCAGGGTTTCCCGGGCAACATCAACTCGTCCCTGCTCGGCGGTCAGAATACCGACACCGGCGTCAACAACATCCAGTACACCGCCGAACTCGGCAACGGCGTATCGGCGTCGATTGGTCTCGATGACCCGACCGTCTGGGATCGCACCGCCGTCTACAATCTGAGCATCCCCAGCGCGATCGGCGCCAACGGCACCGGATCGAATGCCTATGCCGGAACGCGCGCTCCTGAAATCGTCGGCAGAATCCGGGTCGATCAGGCCTGGGGTCTGTTCCAGGTGTCGGCCGCGGCGCATGAGATCAGCGGGTCCTACAACACGCTGGGCGCTGGCAGTGCTCCGACCACCCTGTCCGAAATCAGCGGTCACCCCGAAAACAAGTGGGGCGGCGCGGTGATGGCTGCGTTGCAGATCAAGAACATTCCGACGGGAGCGGGCGACGACATCAAGGTCGATGCGTCCTATGCAAAGGGCGCCACGAAATACGTGATCGCCACCAGCGGCACCTCGCCGAGCTTTGCGATGTTCGGCGACAGTGGCTTCGGCTACCAGAGCGTCGGTTTCGGCGCGACCACCGACGGCGTCTATATGCCCGGCGCAGGCGGCACCGGCGGTATCGCCTTGACGTCGGCCTGGGGTATCCGGGGCGCGTTCAATCACAACTGGGACCCGTACTGGTCGTCGAGCCTGTTCGGTAGCTACTCTGCTGTCCGGTATGGCGGCGGCGCGAACGACAATCTGCTGGGTGTGGGAACCACCTCGGCCAAGGGCGCTTACTGCGCTGCCTTCGCCGCCAGCCATCCGGGTCAGGCACTGGCCGGAAACGCTGCCGGCAACTACACCTGTAACCCCGACTTCAACGTCTCGCAGCTCGGCGCCAACCTCCGCTGGACCCCGGTCAAGAACCTGACGTTCACGGGCGAAGTGCAGTGGTTCCATCTCGACCAGAAGATGTCGGGCTCTTCGGTGTTCACGGCGAGCGCTCCGAAGCCGGCCGCGCTCTACGAGTTCAAGGATCAGAACACGGTTCTGCTTCAGCTCCGCGCCCAGCGTAACTTCTGACATTGATCCATGGGGCGATGCGGCAGAAGTCGTATCGCCCTTGGCAATGGTATCCGAATCACGGCTTCCGCGATGACCGCACCATTGTTTCGGATTGGGGGATTTTGCCGAGCTACGCTTGTAGCCCTTCCAATGACGAGCGGCTTTCAAACTGAATCAATGCGCGACCATTTGCCGTTTGTTTGTCGCCAGCGATGCTCGATCAGATTGTTCCTATCAACAGGAAGGTAGCGGAATTTCTAAAGATGCATCGGCTTGAGCCATCGGGATCCATTTGGCCCCGCATATCGTACAAACAGTTGGCAACCTCATTGGCTGTTGCGGGGCGTGCGGTGCTCTCGTTGGCCCAGTCAATCGTCTAAACCGATGGAAGTAATGGCGCTCGCTTTTTCCATCCTATTTTGCAGTGCGAATACCTTCGTAACAAGTGCTTGCATGCCCTGCTCGGTGAACTCCGAGAAGATGTAGTCGTTGATTTTCTTTTGCCGGATTGACAGATCAGCCAATTGCCTCAGCGATTTATCGGTCAAGGACAAACGCACTACCCGAGCATCTTCACTGGACGCATTCCTGCTTACAAAACCCTTCGCTTCAAGAAGCTTCGATTGAGTTGTAACGAAGGTTGGATCTACCTTAAGGATCCGTGCAACCTCTTTCACGGGAAGTCCTTTGTCCTGATGGTCGAAATCTCGCAATGCAAATACCATTATCAACTGCGGCGTAGTCACACCAAACCGGTTAGCCCACGTATCGTGAATTACTTCCAGAAGGGAATGGATTCCGCGGATTGACCAGAAGAGTTGCTCGTGATGACGGCCTCCCCTTTCAGCTCGCGGTTTTCGGGTTGCCATTCGCATTCTTCTTGGATCCAAGGTGATACAAATGGATTACATGCCTTGATTAGGTTAGTAAAGCGGTCATCTGTGCGCGTGATTCCTCGAAATGCGCCTTGGATTACCGCCCGATGGCCAATCCCGCCTTTGGAACTAAGGACGTCGAAAAACTGCTCAATGCGGCTTTCGAAACAAACGATCTGCAACGCATTTGCCGTGCGGTCGACGCTGCAGTGCTTCAGTCGGGCAGCATTATCGAAATCGCACGGGCTGCTGAGCTCGACCGCGTGACGCTCTATCGTGCGTTCCGTCTCGAGAAGGGGCCTGCGCTAAACAATATGATTAAGGTCCTTCGTGTGCTGGGTTTTAGATTGGTTGTCGAAGTGAGCATAGAGGTGGCAAACGAAACGAGTGGCGCGTCCACAGGGGTAGGGAGCACGGCCAGAAAGCAAGCCGCTACGACTGCTCGTCGCTTCACGGCTGCCTTCAAGACCGGGGACAGGGAGTTGCTCGTCAAGGTCTTCAAAGAAACTTTGCGTGCACAAGAAAACGTTGCGGAGTTCGCGGGCAAAACGATCAGGACGCGTGAGACCCTCTATCGAGCTTTCACCCAGTACCCAACGCCAAGATTCAGCACTCTCCTTAGTTTCTTGAATGCATTAGATTTGCGGTTCGCCGTTCGGCGCCTCCCTTACATGAAGGACAGCGCTCACGAGCTGTGATAACGTTCTCCCGAGGTACGCGCCGGGGCGACAGTTGCATCTCAAGGCGGACGATCACGCCCCGCAAAGAACCCGCGAGATGCGTGCAAAGACCGCACGCGGGCTCCTAAGGGAAACCTGAGTGGGCTTTGTCAGGCTTCGGCTTACGCCGTCTTCATGAGGAAGCTCTTCGCCCCTCGTCCTATCCCTTCCGAACCATACGTCACCCCGTGGGCCTTTATGGCCAACGTGGTCGCGTGGTTCTCGTCACGAAGCGCCTTCTGCATCCTTGAGCGCGTGAGGCTTGAGACCAAACTCCCGGATAACGACCTTCATGGAGGTGCGCCCCGGACTTCGGTTTGACAACGTTACAATCGTTCCTGCGGCAACCCGCTGCGCTCGGCGCGCACCTTGGGGCCATCAAGGTCCAATGGCCAATCCTGCACCGAGATATTGGGCAGCTCCTGACGGATATACTTCAGTATCTCCGTGCCGCGCTCGCCGTTAGGTACACGATGAATACGTCGGTCGGTGCGCACCGGCCGTGTTCATCAATAAACTTGCGGAGCCGTACTCGGCCCATGGTCTGTATGATCGAGGTCGCGAGATGTCGCCGCTGGAATAGCTCACGGACGTCTGCGTGCTCTTTCCAGGACGGATTGTCATGCCATTCGTCGCTTTGAGCACCTTGGAAGGCAAAAAATACGCCGGTGCTCCAGATGCGATCCCTGAACGGAAGGCCGAAGATGATGGCAGTGTCGAAATCCTTTTAGTCATTGCTGCCGTCGATTGCTCCCCAATGAGCCGAGGTTACTTCACCGACCCCGAGGTCTGCATGCGTGGGCACCAGATGCTCAACGTGCTTGTGAACGCAGAATAGGACTTTGCGATTCCTTCGATAGTCGTTCAGCAAGATTGGCCTGCAACTGCGGAAATCGCTTCGGTGCTAGCTCCTCCATTTTCGTTTTGCCGATGCTTGCGCTGCGGGCGACGTGAAGGGTGACGTTGCTGTAGTCGCGAACACCGGGAGGCGTCGGAATGATGTCAGCGCGGTCTTCCATTAGCTGGTACATCAGGTCGACACCGGCCGTTGCGTCGAGCACGACTGGCCCCGGAAGCTCTAAGGGCACCGCAAGGGCCGCCGAGTTTAGCGAGTACTGGTTGCCGGTGAGTGCCATAAAGGCGTACTGATCCAACAGGGCCTCGGCGGCACTGAGAACCTTGTCGTGCCGCATAGCGAGGCGTTGACGTTCCTTCTCATCGTCCCTGCCGATTTGCCTGTCATAACGGAGCTGACGCATAGCCGCTCTCAGCGCAGTTAGGTCCGCCGATCAGGAGCCTCGCCCTCCACCCACGCGAGCGAAGTGCCGACCCCGAACCCATCATTGACGCCCGCATGAACAAGCATACTCTCCCGCAGGGTTTCTAAGGCTTCCACATCTAGCGTGTGAGCTAGCCGAACTTCATGCGGTATCAGGCCAATGAGGATTGAGGTCATCGAGTTTTACTTGGCTGCGCCGCCTTTGCAGTTGCAGTCCCGGGCAAGGGTGACCTACGCCTGTAACCCAGATTTCAACATTGCTCAGGTCGGTGTGGTCACGCGCTGGACTCCTGTCAGGAACCTGACGTTCTCGGGTGAAGTCGGTGCATTCTTCCTCGACCAGAAGTTCGCGGGTTCCGCAACTCTCCCTGGCGTGGCTCCCAAGCCGACCGCGATCTGCGAGTACAAGGATCAGAGCACTGTCTACCTGAACGTTCGCGTTCAACGCAACTTCTGATCCCGAAAGACTTGAAACACTAAGGAGAAGAGAGCCCCCGGTAGGAAAATGCCGGGGGTTTTTCGCTCTTGATGCTGAAATTTCACTGACGCCTCGAACGCCGCACGCGGCTCCGTAGAGAACTCAGCTATGGGCCTTTGCGGGAGGGATACCCCATCCTTGACCTCTCGCACATCCACTGGACGCCCGAGCGCTTGGGTACATGAGGAGCCAAGAGGGTCCGCGGGGGGACCAGGTAGGTGCTCCGGCCCCGGCCTGCAGAAAACCTCGGAAAACACAGTGGTCCGCGTGCGGACCGGGTAGGCCGGGGTGGTACTGAAACTCTTACTGACATCAGAATTTGATGTCCTCGCCGTCCCCCTCGTCCTCGCTCGCCGGGAGCACATACATGCGGACCTTTTGGTCGCCTACCGTCTTGCGCACATGCGTGGCCCCAGCGAGCCGCAAAGCTGTGCCCACCTCTTTCGTATTCTTGGCCTGCGTGCCATAGCCGTCTTTCGACAACTGACGCGCGAGTGCATCAAACGAGAACTCGGCTCCAAGCTCGCGGCGGAAGTGGCCGCTTACCACAGCGTCGATGATGTAGGTATGAAGCGGATGCTCGCTCTGCGCGATGATCTGCCGCTTGGCCTCGGTCATCGGGGGGCGCCGGAACGGGTTGAAGTCGGATAGGTCGCGTCTCTTGAGGAAACCGTAAATGGCATTCATGGCTTCCGGCGTCTCGATGTAGCTGTACAGGCGGTCGTAGTACTTGTCCTCGCGCGGCTGTGCGTTGCTGTTGAACACGAAATAACGCCTGTCACCCTCCTCGATGTTAAGGGGCGCGCTGTGGTTCGAAAACATGAGAAACCGGGCGTAGTTCTCGATTTCAATCTGAGGGCCGTATTTGATGTTGGCGCTTACGGTCGGCTCCGTGATCAGAGGTTTGAGCTTGTTAGCTAAGTCCCAGTTTCCTCCCTCGTAAACCTCATCGACCTGCACCACGAGTTTGCCAATAAGCCAGCCGTCAAAGGAACTCTTGAGGTCCTTGGTCTGGGCGACGCGGCTGTTCTGATCGCCAACCAAACGGCGCACCACGGTGCCCAATGTGGACTTGCCGATCCCTTTGGCTTCGCTGGTGATCAACAGCGCGTGCCCGATGCGCTCGTGGGGACGCTGCACGAGATGCGCGAGGAAGTTCAAGACGTGCTCAATCGCGGGTGTGTCGTGGTCGAGGAGGTAAGCGAGATGCTCAAGGAAAACCTTAGGCTCCTCTGTGTGTCCATCGTCACTCCACGGTGGGGGCTTCCATAGGTTCAGCACGCGGCAACCGTCGTTGTCGTGTGTAATCTCGGGCGCACCGGGCAAAAACTCGACGCGCTCGGCGATCACAAAGGCGCCATCATAGGGGTCATCCTTGTGATACTCAGGTTCGTAGTACTGCGATAGTACCTTCTCGAAGGACGGACACCAGACCTTCCTTCGGCCCGCGGTGTCGTAGTAGCGAAAGCCGTACTCTGCCTTTGCTATGCGCATGAAGACGTAGTCCTGGAGTGGCGCCATTTTGAGCGGATTGCGACGAAGCACCATGCCTCCATGCTGAGCCGTCCAAGCGTATTTCTCGCAGAGCTTTTTCATGGCCTGCTCACATCGCGTGTCGAACTCAGGCGTATCCACGTGGGGCAGATCGTCCGGCTGCGCGGCACGATGCGCGTGTTGCTCTGATGGTCGGTTGTCCTGCTCGGTGTTGTTGCTTGACGCCGCGTCTTCTGGTGGTGCGTTCAGTTCCAAAGCTGTCTCCGTGCTGCCGTTCGGCACTCCTCTGGTGGACAGCGTCAGATAAAGAATGCGGTGAGGAGATGCAAACATCTCCACCGAAGGAACCCAAAGTATTTCAATAGGGTTCCGCGCCCCACTGGTTATAAACTTTTTGCGGCCGGATCGCCCGAGGGACGGCGCTTTGCCCCACCCGCTTTGTGACTTGTCACCCCGTGCTGGGCAGGGTTGCCATCAGTTGCGCCAAAAATTCTTAAACCGTGTCGGCGAAAGCTCGGTGTAGCGCACCGTGTGCTGAATGTTCTTGTGTCCGAGGTATGCTTGAAGCGCCCGCGTATCATGGCCCTTGGCAGCCAGCGCAAAGCCGCAGGCGTGCCTCAGCATGTGCGGATGCACCTTGAAATCGAAGTTCGCCTCGACGCCCGCCCGCTCGACCATGCGGGCAAACCCGGCGGTGCTGAACGGTGCGCCGCGCTCTGAGGTGAAAACGAACGGCGACTTGGGCTCCTGTTCCCGCTGCAGCCGCCGCAGGCAGCGCAGTTCGTCCCCGAGCATCGGATGGGTGCTCGGGCTGCCCTGCTTGACCCTGCGCACGTGCAGGGTGGCCGTAGCGAATTCCACTTGATCCCACCGCAGGTCCGTCAGCTCGCTCGCCCGCAGGCCATGACGGTAGGCCACGAGGATCATGGTGGCGTCCCGGTGCGCCCAACGGTTGCCTTTGGTGCCCTTGAGGAGCCGTTCGACCTCGGCCTCCGTCAAGTATTCACGGGTCCGCAGGTCAGCGTTGGGGCGGCGGGTGGGAGCAACTGTTCGTTTTTCGGTGGCTGGCGTGACCAGCTTCAGGTGTGATTTAGCCACGTGTTTGGCCCTTCTGCTTGTCCTAACTGTTCCTATAACAACCCAATTACGAACAGTTGACAACGGTCGAATATGCCAGAGGACGCGATATTTTGGGTCCCATATCGGGCCATGGGACCCTTTCGGGATCAATGGCATGCTCGATTTCAAAATATCGACCTTTAGGCCGCCGCCGCCGCTGCCCGCCTCGCTGCAGCGATGAATGCATGTCGTACGCTGTCAGGTGCGTTGGAACCCGGCTGAGGCTGGACACGTGGTAGGTAATAGTTGGGCGGGATTAACCCACGCTGTATCGCGGAAACTTTCTCATCGCGTCGGCTAGGTCTTCGGGAATTGGCGTGGTGTAGGCTCTGCCAGTCGTCGCTGGTGTGTGGCCGGTGATTGCGTCGCTATAGCGCTCATCCATCCCGACCCGCGCCGCTTGTGCCTTGAACGTATGTCGCCAAGCATGGTTTGGACTTATCTCGGGATCGCTGATACCGAGGGAGCGTACCCAGGCTCCTAAACGACCGCGCGTGCGTTCCGCGGGGCTCTGTCGCGGGCTCTTTTTGTCCGGCGATGGAGCCGTCATCTTATCAACATCATAGAAGAGCGGCCCGCCCTGAGCTCTCCCGACGAACTCGATGAACCCTTGGGAGATTAGGTGTTCATGCAGAGGAACGGTCCGCGCTTTACGCGTTTTAATCTTTCCGGCGGACGGTGTTAGGCGCACGAAGTAGTCGCTGCCTCTTTGCTGGATGTCGATCCCGCGCACCTGCGTAATTTCGCCAGCACGCGCGCCACTGTAGGCGCAAATCCATGGAACCCAGCGTCGCGCTCGTTCATCGAAGGATTTCCTATCATCACAGGCGAGAGCCGCGACAAGAATAATCCTGACCTCGTCTTGGCTGAATGCCTTCGTTTCTCGTTCGATGTTTTTGCGGGGCACATTGATACGAACGTCACGGAAAGGGTTGTTCTTGACCAGCTTCTCGGCAATCCCCCAAGCAAACACGGTCTTGAGCGCCGTTCTCCATGCCGTGGCAACCGTGTATGCCGAGCGTTCCTTGTTGATAAGGCCATTCATCCACGCCTTGGCGCTGGCGAACTCTATGTCTACGGCATCCGCAAAATGCTTATCGGCCTCATTGAACACAGCCGACCATCGGTCGAACGTGCTGGTCGCAGGCTGGACTGCTGCTGCCCAAGCCTCGTACAAGGCTTTGACACCAAGACGGGGAGAGGGCTCGGCAGCGACGCCCTCGTATTGAGGAAATGAAGCGACGGTGTCGTCGGGCGCGAAATTGCCGCGAGCAATGTTTTCCAATCGCACAAATGCGCTGTAGAGGCTGTCAGCCACAGCATCAACAAACAGATTATTCGCGTCCGGCGTCAAGCTGATCCCTTGTTCGATCAGGAAGGCTGTTGTCTGAGCTTCTGTCGCTATCGCTGGCCTTATTGCCGTGCGTACCTCTGCATTATACTGCCAATCCCAATGCCGATCGCATTTGGGGCGACTTTCGTACTCTTCAGGCGCATGTGGGCGGATGACATCCCACAACAGCGTGTCCGCTAACGCCTTCCAGTGCCCCGGCGTGCGGATGTCTTTCTCGTGGCGAGCGATGAACCACACGTACCAGCGGCCTGCTAAGGCATAGGCGTTCTGCCGGGTGAGAGGCTCAGGGGCCTGTTGCTTTGCTGCACGAAGTTTGCCGATGCGCGTTTCTATATCGGCCAACCACTCGCCGAAGCGCGCCTTGGCTTCGTGTTCGGATGCGGCGGGGCCAAGATAGAACTTCTCCTCCCACGCCATTCCGTAGCGGGCAGCGTACTCGGACTTGATGTCCTTCGGGATGACCTTGCGAGCAACATACGCTCCCGTGGTCGAACGGCTCAACTTAGTCATCTGCAACGCCATTTGTACGATGCCTTGTACTTATCGGCATCCAAATAGCGTTGGCAATCAACAACTTATTGATTTTTTGGACCTTGGCGCGCCCGTTCCCCGGATCGCTTAAGTCCCTCGCGTTCATGCGGGAGTGTCCGAAGGCGCGAAGCGACTAAGCGGGTTTCAGGGGACAAGGGAACCAACCTTAGGGTGTTACACCCAGCGGATCCGGAACCTTCCCTACAGAGCAACTTGGAGGTTTAACATGAAGATGGTTAAGAGCCTTATTCTCGGCTCAGCGGCGGGTCTGATCGCCGTGAGCGGAGCTCAGGCGGCCGATCTTCCCGTCAAGGCCAAAGCGGTCGAGTACGTGAGGATCTGCTCCCTGTATGGCGCGGGTTTCTTCTATATCCCGGGCACCGACACCTGCATCAAGCTGGGTGGTTATCTGCGCGTCGACACCACGTTCAACGGCGGCATCTACGGTGGGCCGTTCTGGATTGGCGATAATGGCCAGCTCAATCGCTTCCACGATAACTTCAACTCCCGTTCTCGTATGGCGCTGACGGTTGATACCCGCACCGCCACCGAATACGGCGTGGTCCGCACCTTCGGTCAGGGCGACTTCCAGTTCAACAACTTCGGAAGCTCCAACCCCGGACTTGCGGTCGGATCGCAGGGAGGTGGTTTGAACAGCTCGCTGCTCTCCACCGCTGGCGGCGGCTATGTCGCGGTTGAAATGGTGTTCATCCAGTTCGCCGGTTTCACCTTCGGTAAGTCGGCTTCGGCCTACGCGACGCCTTGGAATGGTTATCCGGGCAACAACAACTCGTTCCTGATGGGCGGCCCTGACTACGTCACCGGCGTCAACAACATCCAGTACACCGCGCAGTTCGGCAACGGCGTGTCGGCCACCATCGGTCTCGATGATCCGACCGTGTTCAGCCGTACCTCCGTCGGCAACCTTTCGCTTGGTCTCCCGGCTGCCGGCACCAACATACCCTCCAACGCCTACGGCGGCATCAAATCTCCGGACATCGTCGGCAACATCCGCGTCGACCAGGCCTGGGGTATATTCCAGATTTCGGGCGCGTTGCATGACGTGACCGCTTCCTACAACGTGCTTAGCGCGGGTGGTGTTTCGAACACCTTCTCTGAAATCAGCGGCCACCCTGAAGACAAGTGGGGCGGTGCTGTGACGGCTGCCTTGCAGATCAAGAACCTCCCGACGGGTGCCGGCGACGACTTCAAAATCGACGCTACCTACGCCAAGGGTATGACGAAGGCCGTGATCTCGACCTCCGGTGGCTCGCCGAGCTTCCTGATGTTCGGCAGCACGGGGCTTGCGGGCGCTTACCAGAGCATTGGCGCCGGTGCTACAACTGACGCCGTCTACTCCGGTGGGTTCGGTGGCGGTGCCACGCAGGGTCTCAAGCTGACGAACGCCTGGGGCATCCGTGGTGCCTTCAACCACAACTGGGATCCCTACTGGTCGACCAGCCTTTGGGGAAGCTACGCTGCGGTTCGGTACGACGGCAGCGTGGGTGATCTGACCTCTGCCAAGGGGGCTATGTGCGCCGCCTTTGGAGTTGCAGTCGCGGGGCAAGGGGTGACCTACGCCTGTAACCCGGACTTCAACATCGCTCAGGTCGGTGTGGTCACGCGCTGGACTCCTGTCAAGAACCTGACGTTCTCGGGTGAAGTCGGTGCATTCTTCCTCGACCAGAAGTTCTCGGGTTCCGCAACTCTCCCTGGCGTGGCTCCCAAGCCGACCGCGATCTACGAGTTCAAGGATCAGAGCACTGTCTACCTGAACCTTCGCGTTCAACGTAACTTCTGATCCCGAAAGACTTGAAACACCAAGGAGAACCCCCGGCAGGCAACTGCCGGGGGTTTTTCATTGAGATACAAGTTGAACGGAAACTGCTGCCATGAAGGCGGCAAGCTCAGCGAGTGAATCCTCTCGACGAGGTAGCCGCAGGTACCTCCGCTCGATCGTTGGAGCCGCCGGTTGGAAGGCTGGATGCCAGATCCGTCTCCACCGATACGGCGCCTGATTAGCTCATATGATTAGCTCATGACGGAGCAAACCGCGTTGTCGAACTGGATCAGTTGATTGAGATCGAAGGATCTCCAGCCGATTCTTATCTTTCCTGAGCAAACCGCGCAGCCGTTGCATGACCTCATCGGCACGATTGTCTTCCTGCGTGATGTCTTTCCAGGCGTCACAAATCCTTAGGAAGTTTGGTGATTTCGGTGCCAGCAGATAGAGCGCAGCATGCGCGTTTGACGAGATTGCCGCAATTGGACGCATTGATTTAGATCAAAGTCGCCGATTTTCCCCCGAGCGAGGTTTCCGCTCGTGCTCGGAGTAGTAGTGGTCCTTGACCAACATCCAGTGATGGTCGACCGGGGGTGACATGTGACATGGCGGCGCTCTTCTCTGCCTCCACGGCTGAGGCTGAATGTCACGGTTGATGACTGTTCCTCGCAGTCTAACGGGATGATCTGGGTACCCGGTGGCACGTTCCGCATGGGGTCGGACAAGCATTATCCTGAAGAGGCTCCGGCGCACCGTGTCACGGTGGACGGTTTTTGGATGGACCGCTATCCGGTGACGAACCGGCAGTTCAGGGAATTCGTAAGGGCTACCAGGCACGTCACCGTCGCGGAGATCGTACCCGATCCCAAGGATTATCCTGGAATGCTCCCGCACATGGTCTATGCGGGCTCGCTCATGTTCTCTCCCCCCGCGCATCCGGTCAGCCTCCGCGACTTCAGTCAGTGGTGGACCTTCGCCAAGGGCGCGGAGTGGCGGCATCCTTACGGACCCGGAAGCAACATCCGCGGGCTGGACGATCATCCAGTCGTGCATGTGGCCTTCAGCGATGCGCTCGCCTACGCCAAATGGGCTGGCAAGGATTTGCCGACCGAAGCGGAATGGGAATTTGCGGCGCGCGGCGGGCTCGCGGACGCCGAATTCGCGTGGGGCGATGAATTCACGCCGGCCGGCCGTCACATGGCAAATACCTGGCAGGGAGAATTTCCTCACCAGAATGGCAATGCCGATGGCTTCGAGCGCACCTCGCCGGTCAGTGCATTCCCGCCAAACGGCTACGGGTTGCACGACATGATCGGTAACGTCTGGGAATGGACGGCCGACTGGTATTCACCAAAGCATCAGGCAGATGCTCTGAAGGCTTGCTGCATTCCAGCGAACCCGCGCGGCGGCCGTGAGGCCGACAGTTACGATCCCAGAACCACCAATGTGAAAATTCCACGAAAGGTCATTAAAGGCGGCTCGCATTTGTGCGCGCCGAACTACTGCCGACGCTACCGGCCGGCAGCGCGCCACGCGGAGCCGGTCGATACTTCCACGAGTTCATCTCGGCTTTCGGTGCATCAGGCGAGGAGCCTCTGACGCATCATAAACAGGAGAGCGTAACCATGTTGAGTTCCATATTGCCCGACAAGTCGCCTTCTATTGCAACGCCGCCACGCAAGACACCTGGTTTGCGGTCCTGCGCCTCGCTGCTTGGTGCGACGATGTTGATGTCGCTGTCCGGGCCGGCCAGCACGCCGGCGGCCGCACAGCAGCCGGCACAGAAACCCAACATCCTCTTCATCATGGGCGATGACATCGGCTGGATGCAGCCCAGCATCTATCACCGCGGCCTGATGGTCGGCGAGACGCCCAACATCGATCGCATCGGCAATGAAGGCGCGATATTCACGCATTACTATGCCGAGCAGAGCTGCACTGCTGGTCGCAACGCCTTCTTCACCGGCATGCATCCGCTGCGCACCGGCATGATTCCTCCGCAGCTTCCCGGCAGCCCGTCCTATCTGCGGCCCGGCACCCCGGCGCTGGCCAAGTTCCTGCTCGATCTCGGCTACAACACCGGCGAGTTCGGCAAGAACCATCTCGGCGACCACACCGACGCACTGCCGACCGCGCATGGCTTCCAGGAATTCTGGGGCTACCTGTATCACCTCGACGCGATGCAGGGCGTGAGCTTCCCGGACCTCAACAAGTCCCCCACCCAGCAGGCGGTTGCCCCGCCATGCAAGAACACGCCGATCCCCGGTCTCCCCGAGGTGCCGGGCGCGGTCGATCCGAAAACGGCGGCGGTTTGCCTGACGCCTCCACGCCCCATCTTGTCGTGCAAGTCCGATGGTACAGCCAGGACTCAGCAGTGCATCGACCAGGGCCCGCTGACGCTCGAGCGATCGAAGGGGGTTGACGAGGAAATCTCGGCCAAGGTCATCGACTTCATCGATCGCAACGATCCGAAGACGACGGGCAAGCCTTTCTTCGTCTGGTACAACCCCGCGCGCATGCATGTGACGACCGTGCTGAATGACAAGTACCTGGCCATGGTCGGCGAGCCCGGCGGCAAGGACTGGGGCCTCAACGAGGCCGGCATGAAGCAGATGGATGACAACATCGGCTATGTGCTCAAGAAGCTCCAGGACATGGGCCAACTCGACAACACGATCATCGTGTTCACCACTGACAATGGCGCCGAGACCATCACCTTTCCGGACGGCGGCACCACGCCGTTCAAGGGCGGCAAGCTGAGCACCTGGGAAGGCGGCATGCGCGCTCCGGCGCTCATTCGCTGGCCGGGGGTCATCAAGCCCGGCACCATCAAGAACGACATCTTCGCGTCACTCGATTGGCTGCCGACATTTGTCAACATCGCCGGCGGCGCAAAGGGAGACGCACTGAAGAAGCGCATCGAGGCCGGCCAATATCCCGGCATCGTGAAGACCACGCTCGATGGCGTCGATCAGACCGAATACCTTTCCGGGCGTTCGGAAAAGTCGGCGCGCGATACCTTCTTCTACTATTCGGGCAAGGATCCGTCGGCGGTCCGCTACAAGAACTGGAAGATCTACTTCACGATGGTGTCCGACAACCCGGCGGGCTTTATTGCCGGAGCGCTTCCTTATCACTGGGCCCAGGTCGTCAACATCAAGCGAGACCCGTTCGAGACCTCGATCGGTTCACAATACAAGACGCTTATGGGCCAGGGCGGCACAATCGGCTCCGCTTCTACAGCCTACATCTATGATTGGAACATGCTGCCCATTGGCCAGGCGCTGTGGCTGAAGGAACTCGAGAGTTATGTTGCGTACCCGCCGCTCCAGGACCCGGCAAGCTATAACCTCGACCAGGTGCTGCAACAGGTCAAGCAGGCCAGAACTGCCGGCCGCAGCGACTAGCCGCGAGCCACGAGCGTGATCTAACGAAGCGGGCGCCCCACGACGGGCGCCCGCCAACGGAATAGCGAGCAAAGTGAAAAGTGCTAGGCGCCTGCGCGGGCGGTCGGCACCCCACAGGCCGCGTCGGCTTCCAATGCATCAAGCAAACAGAACCGATTGCGTCACAACGGAGAGGAGCACGTCATGAGTAATAAGCTTCCGCCTGGAGATTCCCACGACGCCACTCCGCAATCGGGCAGCGGAATGAAACGCCGCGATCTCTTGTTGAGCGGGAGCACTCTTGTCGCCGCTTCAGCACTCTCCGCGGTCGGGCTAACGAGTTCGGCGCAGGCGCAGCAACCA
>CAWHFN010000012.1:0-105640 GCA_963828475.1 uncultured Alphaproteobacteria bacterium | reverse complement strand
TGATGGACTGGACCGACCGGCATTGCCGTGTGTTCCACCGTCTGATGAGTTGGCGCGCGCGGCTCTATACGGAGATGTTGACGACCGGCGCCATCATTCATGGTGACCGCAGGCGGTTGCTCGGCTTCGATCCAAGCGAGCATCCGGTGGCGCTGCAGCTCGGCGGGTCGGCTCCGAATGATCTCGCCACCGCTGCGAAGATCGGCGAGGAATTTGGCTACGACGAAATCAACCTCAATGTCGGCTGTCCGTCAGACCGGGTGAAGGATGGTCGCTTCGGCGCCTGCCTTATGGCGGAGCCGGCGCTGGTCGCTGACGGCGTTGCCGCCATGAAGCGCGCGGTCAAAATTCCCGTCACGGTCAAATGCCGGATCGGCATCGACGACCAGGATCCGGAAGTGGCCCTCGACGTGCTGGCATGCGGCGTGGTCGCGGCCGGCGCGGACGCGCTGGTCGTGCATGCCCGAAAGGCCTGGCTCAACGGATTGTCACCGAAGGAAAACCGCGACATCCCGCCGCTCGATTACGACAGGGTTTACCGGCTCAAGGCCGCGCTGCCTGATGTACCCATCATCATCAATGGCGGCATCGGCAGCGTTGCGGAGGCTGCGCGGCACCTCGACCATGTCGACGGCGTGATGCTGGGGCGGGCGGCCTACCAGGAGCCGTGGCGCTTGCTCGAGGTCGATCCGGAATTGTTCGGCGAGGCGGCACCCAATGCCACCATGAAGGACGTCTTCGAAGCGATGTTTCCCTACATCGAGGACCAGCTGGGGCAAGGAGCACGGCTGCACTCGATGACGCGGCATTTCGTCGGCGCGTTTCACGGCGTGCCCGGCGCGCGCGCCTTCCGCCGTCACCTCGCGGAGAACGGCGTCAGGCCGGGTGCCGGCGTCGAGGTGCTGCGCGATGCGATCGCGCTGGTCGAGAACCGCGCGGCGGCGCTGGTCGCGGCTTAAGCGGCGCGTTCGCCGGCGCGGCGCGTTTCCGAAGTCGCCTTCAAACCGAAATCATAGTTCAGGTGATAATAGGGCTGCCTCATCTCGCGGCCATCGGCGGCCTTTCCGGCCGGCATGCTGGCGAATTGGCGGATCAGGCTGTCCTTGACGCTTCGCGGTGCTGACACGCTGCGAGACGGCTTCGGTTATCGTGGCTTCGTCAAACTTGCGCATGTCGATATTCTCTTCAGTAGATGGTGGTTTGCGGCGCGTCGCCGCGCCAGGCCCGCGCGATCAATTCGCGGATTGCGTCGCGCTCGATCGGGCGCGGATTCCAGTAGGGATTCTTCACGGCGAGGTCGGCGGCCTGGTCGATGCCGCTCTCGGGCATGCCGATCTCACGCAGCGATGCCGGCGCTGCAAGCTTTTGCGCCAGATCGTGGAGACCGAGCGCGGCGTCGCTCACGCCAAGTGCTGTGGCGATGCGCGTCATCGCCTCGGGCGCGGCCGGCGCATTGTAGGCGAGGGCATGCGGGAGGATGACGGTGTGAGTTTCCGCATGCGGCAGATTGAACGACCCGCCCAGCGTATGGCAGAGCTTGTGATGCAGCGCCATGCCGACGGCGCCTAAGCAGATGCCGCTGAGCCAGGCGCCATAGAGCGCGTCCGTGCGCGCGGCTCTGTCGTCCGGTTGATCGCAGATCTTCGGCAGCGCATGCGCCAGCCTGCGGATACCCTCCTGCGCCATCAGCGATATCACAGGGTTGCGATCTCGCGCGTAGAGTGCCTCGACCGCATGCGCGATGGCGTTGATGCCTGACGTCGCGGACAATCCCGGCGGCATCGTCATGGTGAGGTCGACGTCGTAGATGACGATCTCGGGAAGAATTTTTGGGCTCGACTGCGTGGTCTTGATCCCGCCGCTGGTCTGGCCGACGACCGGCGTCATCTCCGAGCCGGCATAGCTTGTCGGCAGCACGATTTGCGGCAGGTCGGTGCGCAAGGCGATCGCCTTGCCAAGGCCCGTGGTCGAACCGCCGCCGATCGCCACGAGACAATTGGCCCGCGCCTCGCGCACGGTTTCCATCGCCCGTTCCGTCACCTCGACGGGTGTATGCATGACTGCGCCCGTAAAGACGCCGGCGAAGCGTTCACCGATCATCTGCCCGGATGCTGGCGACCAGATCCTTCTGTCGCGGGGTCGCCAGCACCAGGGCGCGGGCGACGCCGAGGCGGGACAATTCGTCGGGCAATTGACGCAGCGTGCCGGTGCCGAACACCACCCGCATCGGCGCGCTCTGGTAGACGAAGTCTTGCATGGCTGCTCCTTTGCGGACGAAACGGCCAGCTCCGGGATCGCTTCCGGAGCCGGACTTTCCGCATTGACGCTCCGCCTCAAGAGGCGGGCTGTGCAGCCTTGCGCAAGCCGGCCGTCGCTTCAAGACTGCTCGCGGCGGCGCTTGCCGGCCGCCGTGCCAGCAGGATGATCGCGCCCGCCGCAATGGCTGCCGCGCCGATCGACAGGAACATCGGCGTCGGGCTCTGGTAATATTGCTGAAGCGCGCCGGCGACGAATGGTCCGAGAATGGCGCCGACGCGCGCGACCCCGAGCTCCATCCCAACCGCGGTGGCACGTACGCCGGTTTCGTAGGAAGCCGCGGTAAAGTTGTTCAGCACGAACTGCGCGCCGATGATGAAGAAGCCGGCGGCCGCGACCGACGTGATGTTGACGATGTGGTCATTCAATACCACGAGGGAGAGCACGGCGAGACCGCCGATCGCCCACCAGGTTGCGATCAGCCCGCGGCTGCTGCCGGACTTGTCGACCAGGTGACCAAGCACGAGAGCGCCGACGAATGACATGATCTGCATCAGCGCGCCGAAGCCGAAGCTGGCCGCAAAGGTTTCGCCACGCTGCATCATCACGGTCGGAATCCACCCCGACAGGCCGAAGATGCAGAACAGGCTGAGGAACGCCGACGCCCAGATCGCAAACGTAGTCCGGCGATATTTGGGCTGCAGCAGCGCCGCCACCGAATTGACCGGCTTCTCGGCTTGCCCGACGGCGATTTCGGCTGACTTATAGACATTGGCGCGCTCGGGCCGGAGTTTTGTCAGCATGTCGCGGATTTCGGCGACGCGGCCCTGAAGTGCAAGAAACTTCGGCGACTCCGGCAGCATCAGGTGCATGAAGGGCAAGAGCAGGAACGACAGCGAGCCGATCCAGTACAACGACGTCCAGCCGAACACCGGAGTTGCAAACACGCCGGCGAGACCGGCGAGCGTCCCGCCAAGCGCCCAGCCAAGGGCTACGCCCCACAGCGCAAACGTGTTCGCCACGCGCCGCGGTGCCAGCTCGTTGATGTAGGTGGTCGCGAGCGGCAAGAGAACGCCGAGACCGATGCCGGTCAGGATCCGCAGGACGCAGAACGACAGGAACGAGTTCGCCGAGGTAGCGGTGAGCAGGGTGAAGATGCTGGTGATCCACAGGCCCCCTAGCAGGGTGCCGCGGCGGCCGAGCCGGTCGGCGATGATGCCGTGGATGGCGGCCCCGAGCAGGAATCCGACCAACCCGCTGGAGATCAACACTCCAGCCTGGCCGGCCTGCAGGCCCCAGGGCTTTGCCACATAGTGGATGACGTAAGCTGGATTGAACGTGTCATATCCGTCGAACAGGGTGAGCAGTCCCATGATGGCGCCGAGGCGCCAGTGAAATTTGCCGACCTTTGCTTCGGCCAGTTCCTCGTGAAGATCGATTGCTTTCGCAGTCATCGCCGTATCCCTCCCAAGATTGCGTTTGCGTATTTTGATACCGCTTATTCCGCGGCTTGATGGATGCCGTGCCCGGCGACGGTGGCTTCGCCGAGATCGAGCTTGAACAGGTCGATGGCATTGCGCCGGCCGATCTTGTGGCGATCGTTCTCGCTGATGCTGGCGCTGTTGAACCAGTCGGAGGCGTGATCGACGTTTTCGAACGGCCAGTCGACCGAGAACAGGATGCGGTCCGCTCCGATCTCGAGAATGGAATCGATCAGCGTCTGGGTGCGGAAATTGCCCGACGTGGTCAGGAAGAAGTTGGCGTTGAAGTAGTCGCAGATCTTCTTTTTCGCCTTGTGCTTCGGCGGTGCTTTGACCCAGCCGTTGCGATGGTCGACGCGCCACATGCTGTAGGGCAGGCCTTCGCCCATGTGGCCGAGGATGATCTTGAGTTTTGGATGGGCATCGAACAGGCCCGAACCCATCAGGCGCAACGCATGAACGGCGGTCTCCTGTCCGAACGCCCAGGTCGGGCCCATCAGCCATGGATGGCCTTCATAGATCGCGCAGTCTTCCGGCAACGGATTGCGCGGATGCAGATAGAACGGCAGGCCGGTCTTCTCGACCGCCGCCCAGAACGGCCAGTATTGCGGCAGGTCGTAATAGACCGGTCGCTTGCCGTCGATCTGCGAGAAGCCGTTGACCAGCGCGCCGCGGAAGCCGAGCGTCTTGATGCAACGTTCAAGCTCCTTGATCGCCAGATCCGGATCCTGCATCGGCAGTGCGGCAAACGCCTGAAACCGCGACGGGCGCCTGGCGACCTGTTCGGCGAGGAAATCATTGGCCCGGATCGCAATCTCGTTGGCGCGCGCGATGTCGGGAATAGCCTGCACGGCGGGCGCGTTCAACGACAGGATCATCATCTCGACGCCGTGCTTGTCCATCTGCGCCAGCCGCTTGTCCTGGATATCCAGCAGGCGATCCTTCAGCTCCGGCCAATAGGAGTCCGGGACGAAGCCCGCCGAATCCATCAGCGTGTCCGGGATGGCGAAATGTTCCTCTAGTGCGATCTTGCCCTGCATGTCGTCCTCGCTGATGTCTGATGTTGATTAGTATTGGCCTTGCGGGGTCAGCCCGAGCGCGAGCTGGCCGTACATGGTGCCGACGGCGTCCCAGTTCATGCTGATGTGGCGGCCGACGGCATTGGCGTCGCGCCAGGCGCGCTGCACCGGGTTGGAAAGGTCGAGGCCGAGCCCGCCGGTCGAGGCGTTCAACGCTTCGGTGGCGCGAATAGCCAGAGCAACCGAAAAGGCCTGGCCGCGGCGGCTGATGATGCGATCCTCGATCGAGACCGGCCCGTGATCACGAACCGTGGCCGCACGATCCCTGAGATCGCGCAGCAGGACCTCGCGAGCCGCATCGACCGAGGCAGTCGCTTCCGCAACGCGCAACTGGATGGTCGGAAAATCCGCCATGCGATTGTTATGGCCGGCCACCGCGCCACGGGTGATCCGCCGCGATGTCACGGCGAGATAGTCTTCCAGCGCGCCGGCCGCGGCGCCGACCGCAGCCGATGCCAGGCAGGAGGGGATGTTCGACAGCATCGGGATCGAGAAGGTCGGGTTGGCGGCATAGAGCGCGGCGCCCGGCGTCTTTCCGGATGTGGTGTCGGCGAACGACAGCAGGCGGTGCTCTGGAACGAACACGTCATTCAGCACCAGCGTCTTGCTGCCGGTACCGCTGAGCCCGACGACATTCCAGGTGTCGTCGATGACGTAGTCGGCGGCCGGGACCAGCAGGAAGGCCGGCGCAAACTGGCCGCTATCGGTCCTCGACGGCAACAGCGCCGCACACAACGACCATTGCGCATTGTCGCAGCCGCTGGCAAACGACCAGCGCCCGGTGAGGCGATAGCCCCCTTCGACTTCGATCGCCTTGGTGGCCGGCGCGTAGGAGCCGCAGGCGACCGCATCGGGATTGCTGGCCCAGACGTCACGCTGCGCGGCCTCGGAGAATCCAGCGATCAGCCATTGATGGGCCGCGAGCAGGCCGCCGACCCATGCCGTCGAGGCGCAACTTTTCGCAAGCTCGATGTTCAGTTCGACCAGCACCTCGAAATCATGCTCGTGGCCGCCGAACATCGCCGGCTTGACGATGTCGAAATAGCCGATGTTGCGTAGCGCGATGATGTTCTCTTCCGGAACGCGCCCGGCCTTTTCCGTAGTGTGGGCGCGCGCCTTGATCTGCGGCGCGATCTGCGCCACGCGGCTCTGCAACTCGGCAATATCAGGGCGAGGCGACGGCTGCACCGGCACGTCCTTTAACTGGGCGACTGATACCATTGGTTTGCTCCGTGTCTTCGATGGGTTGAATGGCGGTGATGTGGCGGGCGATTCACGCAGCCCGGCTGTCGTGCGGCACCGAGAAACAGTAGGTCGCATCTTGGTAGATCAGCGGCTCGATCGGATCGCGGACATTCACGGTCTCGGCTTCGCCGATGAAGATCGTGTGCGTGCCGTAGGGCACGGCGGCCGCCTTCTTGCAGAAGATGTTGATCTGCGCATCGGCGAGGTAGGTGACGCCTTCAGGCGAGGTCAGCCAGTCGCCGAGCCCGAACCGTTCCTCCGCCGGGAGCGCGCCGCTGAAGGCGGATGAAAGCGGCACCTGATCGCGGCGCAGCACATTGACGCAGAACCGGCGCGCCAGCAGCATGATGTCGTGCAGCAGCGTTGCCTGATTGATGCAAACGATCAGGGAAGGGGGATCCAGCGACAGCGACGTCACGGCGGTTGCCGTCATCCCGTGCCGGCGATCCTGGTCGGCCGCGGTGATGACAGACACGGCGGCGGGAAATCGCCGCAGCGCGCGCTTGAACGTTTCACGCAATTTGTCGGATGCCGAATCCAGCGACATGGTTTCCTCCACTGAAATCCGCTCTTGTTCGGCGGCTTAACTTTCTTGAACAATAGTTGCATTTGCAAATATCCGTCAATGGAAATTTTCAAATGCAACAATTGCCTTGAAAAACGATCGGCGTCCGGTTATTGGAAGATCGCAAAAGTTGCACCCGGGCAGGACACAAGACTTTGTACAGGCTGACAAATTCCTTTCCCTACCTGCTCAACCGTGTCGGCGTGCAGATGGGCGAGCTGTTTTCCAGGCGCATCGCCGGCTACGGCGTCACCCTGCCAATGTATCGCGTGATGGCCGCGCTCTGGGAAACCGGCGACCAGCGGCTCGGCGATCTCGCCGCGGTGACGACGATCGAGATATCGACGTTGTCGCGGCTGGTCGGGGAGATGAAACGCCGCGGCCTCGTCACACGCGCGCGGCTGAAAGACAACGGCCGCACCGTTGCGATCAATCTTGCGCCGAAGGGGCGGACGCTGGTCGAAGAGCTGATCCCGATCGCCATCCACTTCGAGGAGGTTGCGGTGCGCGATTTCCCGTCGAAGAATATTTCGGACCTGAAAACAATTCTGGCAGAGATCTACGAGAGCTTGAAGTCGCTCGAACCCGAGATCGAGGAAGCGAACAAGGCGCGCAAGGCGGCAAAGACGAAGGCCTGACTTTTGCGCGGACGCTCGCGGAGACGTCGGCTTTCTAGGCAAGGCTGGCGTTCGACGAATCCGCTTGCTGCCGCTTGCCGAGAAACGCGTCGCCATTCGCGGAAACGTGAACCCCTTCACACTTGTAATCCGCCGGTCGTCCTACGCTTGTTTAACTGACGCTGGGGCTGTTCTCAAAGAGTGGAGGGAGCTGTAATGCGTGAACCAAACCTTGAAAAGTTGAACGCGCTCGTAGGAAAGCTGGTCGGCGACCTCGGCATCTCGCTGGGCGGCGCAAGCATACTGCTCGGCGATCGCCTCGGGCTCTACAAGGCGATGGCGGATGGTGCTGTGGTCACTCCGTCCGAGCTTGCCAAGAAGACCGGTCTGCATGAGCGTTATGTGCGCGAATGGCTGTCCGGGCAGGCTGCCTCTGGATACATCGATTACCACCCCGAAAAAAATGCGTTCTCACTTTCGCCGGAGCAAGCCATGGCGTTCGCCGAAGAGGGGTCGCCAGCGTTCTTTGCCGGTGCATTCGATGTCGTGCAGTCCACCTATCTCGATGAACCCAAGGTCGCCGAAGCGTTTCGAACCGGGAAGGGCGTTGGCTGGCACGAGCATTCGAAGTGTCTTTTCTCCGGCACCGAACGCTTCTTCAGGCCGGGCTATAACGCCAATCTGGTTTCGAACTGGATTCCGACGCTCGAAGGCGTCGAGGCTAAACTGAAAGCTGGCGCCAGGGTGGCCGATGTCGGATGTGGGCACGGCGCCTCTACGATTGTGATGGCGCAGGCCTACCCCAATTCGGAGTTCTTCGGGTTCGATTACCACAAGCCTTCGATTGAACGCGCGAAGGTCTTGGCGCAGGAAGCGGGAGTTGGAGACCGCATCAAGTTCGCGCAGGCGAGTGCCAAGGATTTTCCTGCGAAAGGCTATGATCTGGTGGCGTTCTTCGATTGCCTGCATGACATGGGCGACCCCGTGGGTGCGGGCAAGCATGTCAAGGAAGCGCTAGCCGAGGATGGGTCGTGGATGATCGTCGAGCCGTTTGCCCATGACAATCTCAAGGACAATCTCAACCCGGTCGGATGCGTCTACTATCACGCCTCGACATTCATTTGTACGCCGGCATCACTCTCTCAGGAAGTGGGCTTGGGGCTCGGTGCGCAGGCGGGTGAAAGCAGGTTGCGTCAGGTGGCGGTCGAAGCGGGCTTCAGGCGCTTCCGCCGCGCGACCGAGACGCCGTTCAACATGATCTTCGAAGTGCGTTCCTGACCGATCAGAGCAACGGTGCGCATCAGTCCGGATGCTGCAGGAAATACAGCTCCCAGAGCCCTGCATTCACCCCGGGCTGATGTCGCCGATTGCCCATCGCGTCGAAACCAGCATGTCTGCTTTTACTCCGCTCTTGCGTGGCTAAGCGGACATGATCAATTTGTGCGTTCACGAGCTATGGCGTTTTCGAGCGAAGTGGGTGCCGGTTCGCGTGAGGAAACGCATCGAGATAAGTATCTAAAGCTTCGGTTCTGATTCAATCAGGACCGACAATACCCTAGTTCGCCGCCGCGCGGCGTTTGTGCTTGCCTGCGACGGCGGGATAGCCGTGCAGCATCACCTTGTCGGCCTGCACGCCCCAGCTTTCCAGACGATCCAGAAAACTCATGCCGAGCAGGTTGGTCTTCATCTGACCGCGCGGCACCACCAGTGCCGGCACCGATTTCTCGACGAGGCCTCCGACCGCGAGGCGATCGAGCGTCAGCCGCGCCGCCTTGGTGTGGCCACCGGCGGTTTCGACGTCGACATTGTATTCGAGCATCTCGATCGGCAGGCCGATCGCCTTGGCCGTCTCCCAGGTCAGCACCACCGACGTCGCGCCGGTGTCGATCACCATCGGCGCCTTGACGCCGTTGATTTTGGCATGCAGCGCGAATTCGCCGGCCTTGCCGCGCGCGATCTGCACCGCGGGCGCCGGCTCCAGGCTGCGTTGCCGCAGCATTTTCGTGACCGAGTTGCTGGCGCGCGCGATCTGGTCCGGATCGCCATAGGCGACGACGGCGCCGGCGGTGGCGGCGAGCATCGCCACAACGAGCATGACGCGGATCACAGCGCGCCTCCGCCAATTGGCGCGGTGATCAGCCGCGCTCGGCGCGCGGGGGCATCTGAACGAGGCCGGCCTCCGCCATGCGGGCCGCAAGCCCTTCCATCACGGCCAATCGCTCCGCGGTCTCCATGCGGTGCCAGCGCGCGATCTCCGGCAGCGTTCGTCCGCAGCCGAAGCAGAGTTTGGTTTTGGGGTCCATCATACAGACTGCGATACACGGCGATTCTTTGCTCATTTAGCGATAGTGAAATGGTTTGCGTTCCTTGCGCAAGCGCTCCAGCTACAACCCGGTTACAAGCCGGTTCCTGCACTCATGATCGGTTTGTGACGTGTCCGCCGCTTGTCGTCGGCGGCGACGGTGGGATCGGGCTGCAGGGGCGGGGCCTCCTCGGCCATCGGCGCCAGCGCGCTCATCACGCGCTCCGGCGGGAAGGTGACGATGACTTCGGTGCCGATGCGCAATTTCGATTTCAGCGTGAAGGTGCCGCCATGCATGTCGATCAGGCTCTTTGCGATCGGCAGACCCAGCCCCGCGCCCTGTTCGGCCGATTTGATCGAGTTGGAGCCCTGGCCGAACGAGGCCAGCACGATCGGGATTTCATCCTCGGCGATGCCGGAGCCGTTATCCTTGACGCTGAGATATTGCCCGCCGGAAGCGGTCCAGCCGACCTTGAGCCAGATCTCGCCGCCCTGCGGGGTGAACTTGATCGAGTTGGACAACAAATTGAGCACGACCTGGCGCGTGGCGCGTTCGTCGCCCCAGATCCGGGGCATGCCGTGCTCGAACACTTCGTGGATGGTGATGCCGCGGCTGGTCGCGCGCAGCTTCAGCAGATGGTGGCAGTCGGCAACGACGTGCACCAGCGACACTGCTTCCTCGTTCAGTTCGTAGCGGCCGGCCTCGATCCGCGACAGATCGAGAATCTCGTTGATGAGGTTGAGCAGGTGAACGCCCGAATTATGGATGTCGGCGGAATATTCCTTGTACACCGCCACCGCATGCGCGCCAAAAATTTCGCTCTTCATCACCTCGGAGAAGCCGAGGATTGCGTTCAGCGGCGTTCGCAGTTCATGGCTCATCTGCGCCAGAAAGCGCGACTTGGCGACGTTGGCGGATTCGGCGCGGTGCCGCGCTTCGTCCGAGATCGCCTTGGCCTGTTCGAGCTCGCCGATCAGCGCGTCCTTTTCGGCGCGCGCTTCCAGGGTTGCCAGCGTCGTCGAATGGAGCTGATGGGCGAGCAGGGCAAAATAGGCTTCGGCGGCGACCGCAAGCAGCGCGAGCGCGTAATTGTCGAAGGTGCCGCCCATGATGAAATTGAGTGCGATCGCCGCCGTCACCGGCGCAGTCGCCGCCATTGCCGCAATGGGAAGCGTCGCTGCCAGCATGCTCGACACTGCGATCACCAGCAGCATCAGGAACATCATCATCGTGTTCGAGACGGTGTCGAGGCCAGCCGGATGCAGCAGGATCGCCGTCCAGCACAGGCCGTAGAGCAGGTCGAGCAGCACGAACCGGGTCTGCCATTTACGCGTGGCGGCGAGCGTGGGCTGTTCGCCGAGGAAGCGCCTGCAATTGCGAATGATGGCGGCATGGATGCAGAGCATGCCGACGGTCCAGACCGCGGCCGGCACGGCGTACTTCCAGAGGCCGAACAGCACGCCGGTCGCAACCACCAGCAGCATGACGACAAAGGAGGCCGATACCCGGGTCTGGGCGTATTGCCGGAGCAGTTCGGTATCGAAAGCCGGGCGGGTACCGCTTGATGACGTTAACCGGTCCCGCGCCTCGCGCACCCGCTGGGCCGCCACGCGCCGGGTGTTGACCGGCGGCGCGACCGGCGCTTCTGCCGGAAGCTGGACAACCTCAGGCTTTTCTGCGGGGTTACTCATCAAACAACACAAATCCTGCCCGCGAACCGCGCGGGCTTTTTGCATTGTCTATCTGTGGCGCTAAATCATTAAGCGATGACTTAAAGAGCTAAAAATATCCGTTAACGGGAAGTTAAAATTAACCTGTTCGGGCAGGCGGAACCCCGCTTCTGACGCGAAAAGAAGCGGGGCATCGTCTACGATCTTAACCGGCTTTTTTAACTCACCGCTCCAGCCGAGCCATCAGGCTCGACGTATCCCAGCGCTTGCCGCCCATCTTCTCGACTTCGGCATAGAACTGATCGACCAGAGCGGTCACCGGCAGGTTGGCGCCGTTGCGGCGGGCTTCGGCGATGCAGATCGAGAGGTCCTTGCGCATCCATTCGACCGCGAAGCCGAAATCGAACTTGCCCTCGTTCATGGCCTTGTAGCGGTTCTCCATCTGCCAGGACTGCGCCGCGCCCTTGGAGATGGTCTCGACCACGGCCGCAACGTCGAGCCCCGACTTCTTCGCGAAATGAAGGCCTTCGGACAGGCCCTGGACCAGACCCGCGATGCAGATCTGGTTGACCATCTTGGTCAGCTGGCCGGCGCCGGCGGGCCCGAGAAGTTTGCACATCCGCGCGTAGGCGCCGGCGATGATCGGCTCGGCCGCGGCATAGGCATCTTCCTTGCCGCCGCACATCACCGTCAGCACGCCGTTTTCCGCACCCGCCTGGCCGCCGGACACCGGCGCGTCGATGAATTTGAAGCCGGCCTTGGTGGCGGCGGCGTCGAGTTCGCGGGCGACCTCGGCGGAGGCGGTGGTGTGGTCGACGAAGACAGCGCCCTTTTTCATGCCGGCGAAGGCGCCTTCAGCGCCGATCGTCACCGCGCGCAGGTCATTGTCGTTGCCGACGCAGCACATCACGAAATCCTGGCCTTCGGCCGCTTCCTTCGGGGTCGGCGCGGTGCGCCCGCCGAACTTGCCCGCCCATTCCTTGGCCTTGGCGCCGGTCCGGTTGTACACGGTCACCTCGTGGCCGCCTTTTTTCACCAGATGTCCTGCCATGGGGAAACCCATTACGCCGAGACCGAGAAAAGCGACTTTAGCCATGTGTGCTACCTTGAAGTTTTGCCGGCGACATTGGGCTGGCCGGACGGTGTTCTTGGGGGAGCCGCACCATACAAGCTGCGCATGGGAGGGCAACGCCTTCGTTTGGCGGGCGGGGCCGGATTTGTGCTAGGGTGAGGGCCTGAAGAACCTCACAAAAAAGGGAGTGACATCGCATGGGCGTCAGCGTGGGCGTGCTCGACCATTTCAACATCCGGACCCGCAACCTCGCCGATACGGTCCGGTTCTATGAGGACATTCTGGGCCTGGAAAAGGGCGCCCGGCCGAATTTTGCCTTCCCCGGCGCGTGGATGTACAGCGAGGGCAAGGCGGTGGTGCACCTCGTCGATATCTCCAAAACCGAGGAACCGCAGAAGCCCGATTCCGGCGTCGTTCACCATGTCGCGTTTGCCAGCTACGGCTTTGACGGCATGAAGCGGCGGCTGGAGCAGAAAGGCATGGCATACGACTCCCGGCAGGTGCCGGGCGGCGACCTCTGGCAGATCTTCGTCAATGACCCCAACGGCGTCATGATCGAACTGAACTACGAGGCCGCCAAGGAGCAGGGCGTTGCGGCGCCGGCCGAGCGGCGGGACGACGTCGGAGCGAGGTAGCCTTTTGCGTTGAACCGCTCTATGGGTCGCGTCGGACTGACGTAGCCGTTTCGAAACGCGGCCCGGCCTTTGCGGATTTGGTCCGAGATGGATCGGGTCGGGTCGAGAAAGCGCGTCAATACAAGCGAGTAAGGCCCGGTTCTCCCGCAGAGCCGAAAGGGCTTCAGGAGATGCGCGAGTGAGCGTTACGCAGCAACAGGTTCTGGATTCGCCTTGGCCGGGTGGCCTCGCCCCGTGGCGTGCCCTTGACCAATGCCAATGTGCTGTCGGCGATCTCGGTCACCGACGGCAAGGTGTTCTTCTCCATCAACGTAGACGCCGCGGAAGCCCGCGCCTGGGAAAGCGTGCGCGCGCAGGCCGAGGCCGCCGTGCGTGCGATTCCGGGCGTCACCGCGGCGATGATCGCGCTGACGGCCGAGCGGAAACCCGGCTCGCCGCCACCTGCGCCCGCGCCGCATCGCCATGCGCATTCTCATCCCGGGCGTGCAACCGGCTTCCGCGCACCGCCCGCCGCAAGGCGGGGCGTCGCCGATGTCGAAGCAGGCGGAGATCCCCGGCGTTGCCGCCGTGATCGCGGTGGCCTCCGGCAAGGGCGGCGTCGGCAAGTCGACCACCGCGCTCAACCTGGCGCTGGGCCTGCGCGATCTGGGCCTGCGCGTCGGCCTGCTCGATGCCGACATTTACGGTCCGTCGGTGCCGCGGCTGACCGGCATCAACGAGAAGCCGCAGCTTAACGACGACCGGAAGATGATTCCGATCCAGCGTTTCGGTCTTTCCATCATGTCGATCGGCTTCCTGGTCGAGGAAGACACCGCGATGATCTGGCGCGGGCCGATGGTGATGTCGGCGATCACCCAGATGCTGCGCGACGTGGCGTGGGGAACGCTCGATATTCTGGTCGTCGACATGCCGCCCGGCACGGGCGATGCGCAATTGACGCTGGCGCAGAATGTGCCGCTGAAGGGAGCGGTGATCATCTCGACCCCGCAGGATCTCTCGCTGATCGACGCGCGGCGGGGATTAGCGATGTTCAGGAAGGTCAACGTGCCGGTGCTCGGCATCGTCGAGAATATGAGCTACTTCCAGTGCCCCGAATGCGGCACGCGCTCGGACATTTTCGGCCATGGCGGCGCGCGGCACGAAGCGGAGCGGCTGGGCGTTCCGTTCCTGGGCGAAATCCCGCTGCACATGTCGATCAGGACCACTTCGGATTCTGGTAACCCGGTGGTGGCGAGCGAGCCGGACGGTCCGCATGCCGCGATCTACCGGGCGATCGGGACCCGGGTTCGCGACCAGCTTCAGGGCGCCATCGCCGCGGCCTGAGGCCTTTACCCGTCCTTCCTAAGACTTTGGTTTAATCAGGGCAGTCATGCCTTTGTCGCGTTTTCGACAGCCAACTTCCGTGTTAAAGCCGCCCCGCCAGAGCGCCCCGGATGACATGGAATTCGCCCGCCGGAGGACCGCTCGAGGAAATATGGGAAACGTCCCGTCTTAAGGAGACTTGAATGAAGCGTCGTGATTTTTTGAAGGTTTCAGCGGCCGGTGCTGCCGCGACAGCCGTTGCTTCCCCGGCGATCGCGCAATCATCGCCCGAGATCAAATGGCGCCTGACGTCGAGCTTCCCGAAGTCGCTCGACACCATCTACGGCGGCGCTGAACAGCTGTCGAAATACGTCGCCGAGATGACCGACAACAAGTTCCAGATCCAGGTGTTCGCGGCCGGCGAACTCGCACCGGGTCTGCAGGCGCTCGATTCGACGTCCAACGGCACCGTCGAGATGTGCCACACCGTTTCCTATTATTACGTCGGCAAGGACCCGACCTTTGCGATCTACGCCTCGGTCCCGTTCGGCCTCAACGCGCGCCAGGCGAACTCCTGGTGGTATCAGGGCGGCGGTGAGGCGCTCGGCAACGAGTTCTTCAAGAAGTTCGGCGTGATCGGTTTCCCCTGCGGCAACACCGGCACCCAGATGGGCGGCTGGTTCCGCAAGGAGATCAAGACGGTTGCCGACCTGTCGGGCCTCAAGATGCGCATCGGCGGCATTGCCGGTCAGGTGCTGCAGAAGGTCGGCGTGGTGCCGCAGCAGCTCGCCGGCGGCGACATCTATCCGGCGCTGGAAAAGGGCACCATCGATGCGGCCGAGTGGGTCGGTCCGTACGACGATGAGAAGCTCGGCTTCGCCAAGGTCGCGAAGTACTACTACTACCCGGGTTTCTGGGAAGGCGGTCCGACGGTCCACGCCTTCTGCAATCTCGAGAAGTGGAATGCGCTGCCGAAGAACTACCAGGCGATCCTGACCAACGCATGCGCCAACGCCAACACCTGGATGAATGCGCGTTACGACATGCAGAATCCGTCGGCGCTGAAGCGTCTGGTCGCCGGTGGCACGCAGCTTCGTCCCTTCACCAATGAAGTGCTGGAAGCCTGCCTGAAGTCCACCAACGAATTGTGGGCCGAGATCTCGGGCAAGAACGCCGACTTCAAGAAGTCGATCGACGCGATGCAGGCCTACCGGTCCGACCAATATCTGTGGTGGCAGGTTGCCGAATACACCTATGACAGCTTCATGATCCGCTCGCGCACGCGCGGCTGACAGGCGGCCTTTTCGAGCGGCTCCGAGAACCGGAATCTACTCCTTAAGTCGTAGGAAAAAGCCCGGCCTTCGCAAGAAGGCCGGGCTTTTTTAACTTGTCCGCACGGTTCGGGATGGAAAACCGGAACCGAATGTTCCATGCTGGCCAGAAGCCTCGCCACGAAGGCTGACACACAACCACAAAGGGATGGATCAAATGAAGAGAAGAGATTTTCTCAAGGTAACCGGATTGGGCGCGGCGGGCGCGGCGACGATCGCAGCGCCCGCGATTGCGCAAGGCATGCCGGAAATCAAATGGCGTATGCCGACAAGCTGGCCGAAGTCGCTCGACACGCTGTACGGCGGCGCCGAAATGATGGCCAAGCTGGTCGCTGAAGCAACCGACAACAAATTCCAGATCCAGACTTTTGCCGGCGGCGAAATCGTTCCGGGTCTGCAGGTTCTCGACGCGGTGCAGAACGGCACCGCCGAAATCGGTCATACGGCATCGTATTACTATTTCGGCAAGGACCCGACCTTCACGTTCGGCTCCGCCATTCCGTTTGGGCCGAACCAGCGCATCAACCAGGCTTGGTACATGCTGGGCGGCGGCAAGGAACTCCTCAACGAGTTCTACAAGAAGTACAATTGCACTTCGCTGCTGGCCGGCAACACCGGTTGCCAGATGGGTGGCTGGTTCCGCAAGGAGATAAAGACGGTCGAGGACCTCAAGGGCCTCAAATTCCGTATCGGCGGATTCTCCGGAAAGGTCATGCAGAAGCTGGGCGCTGTGCCGCAGCAGATCGCCGGCGGCGACATCTACCCTGCGCTCGAGAAAGGTACGATCGACGGTGCCGAGTGGGTCGGTCCCTACGATGACGAGAAGCTCGGCTTCTACAAGGTTGCGCCCCACTACTACTACCCGGGTTGGTGGGAAGGCGGGCCGATGCTTCTGGCCTTCGTCAACCTCGACAAATGGAATGCGCTGCCGAAGTTCTATCAATCCGTGCTCGAGCAGGCGGGCCACCAGGCCAACAACTGGATGATGGCGAGGTACGATCAGGCCAATCCTGCGGCCCTGCGCAAACTGCTTGCGGGGGGCGCCAAACTGCACGCGTTCCCGGCGCCTGTGATGCAAGCCTCCTACAAGGCGGCGAAGGAATTGCACAGCGAAGTCTCGGCCACCAATGCCGATTTCAAGAAGGTCTACGAATCGCTGACTACTTTCTCCAACAACGGGTATCAGTGGTTCCAGGTCGCCGAAGTCGGCTACGACAACTTCATGGCGCGTCATTCGCAGAGTTGATGGGGATCAGGTCCATTCGGCCAAAAACAAACCCCGGAGCTTGCTCCGGGGTTATTTTTTTGGCCAAGCTTTCGAGACCCGTCGCAGCAACGCCTGCAGCCGAACCGATGATCAGAATCGATCCACCGATCCCGATCAGTTCTTGGGTTGTCCGAAATCCAACGGTGGCATCTCGATCTGCGGTACCTCGATCTTGATCGTGTTCGGATCGATCGTCGAGGCAACGCCCTTATAATGCATCACCATCTGCGGGAACGTGATCACCAACAGCACCATGATGACCTGGATGACCACGAACGGCACGGCGCCCCAATAAATCTGACCGGTCGTGATCGGATCCATACGCTTGCCGGTGACCCGATCGATGTAGGATTCTTTCGGGGCGACGGAGCGCAAATAGAACAATGCGAACCCGAACGGCGGATGCATGAATGAAGTCTGCATGTTGACGCCGAGGATCACGCCGAACCAGATCAGGTCGATGCCGAGTTTTTCCGCCACCGGCCCGAGCAGCGGGATGATGATGAAGGCTAGTTCGAAGAAGTCGAGGAAGAAGGCAAGAACGAAGACAAGTGCGTTGACGAAAACGAGGAAGCCGACCTGGCCGCCGGGCAGGGAAGTCAGCAGATGCTCGACCCATACGTGGCCGTTCACGCCGTAGAAGGTCAACGAAAACACGCGCGCGCCGATCAGGATGAACACGACGAAGGCAGAAAGCTTCGCGGTCGATTCAGTGGCCTGCCGGATCAGGTCCCAGCTTAATCGTCGCTTGGCCGCGCCGAGAATGAGCGCGCCAGCGGCGCCCATCGCGCCGCCCTCGGTCGGGGTCGCGATGCCGATGAAGATCGTACCGAGCACGAGGAAGATCAGGAACAGCGGCGGCACCATGACAAACGTCGTTTGTTGCGCCATTGCCGAGAGGAAACGGAACCCTGTAAGCTTGTCGATCACCCAATTTAGCACCGCCACGAAGAACGCGAACAGGATGCCGTAGAACATGCTCAGCACGACGTAATCGGCGCCGTGCGTCTCGGAATGCCGCATCATGAACCAGCCGAAAACCACACTGGCCAGCGTGAGCACGCCGAGAGACCATAGTCCGCGGCTGCCGTCCTTTTCCCGGAAGCCAATGGCCTCCGCCGGCAGCCCCGGCGCCGCCTTCGGGAAGATCATCGTCACGAGAAAGGCATATGAGGCATACAGGCCCGCAAGCACCATGCCCGGGATGAAGGCGCCTTCGTACATGTCGCCGACCGACTTGCCGAGTTGGTCGGCCATCACGATCAGAACCAGCGAAGGCGGAATGATTTGCGCCAAAGTGCCGGAGGCCGCGATGATGCCCGTCGCCATCCGGCGGTCGTAGCCGTAGCGCAACATGATCGGCAGCGAGATCAGGCCCATCGAGATCACGGAAGCGGCAACGACGCCGGTCGTAGCGGCGAGCAGGGCGCCGACGAACACGACGGCATAGGCGAGACCGCCGCGGATGGTGCCGAACAATTGTCCGATGGTATCGAGCAGATCCTCGGCCATGCCGGATCGCTCCAGCACCAAACCCATGAACGTAAAGAACGGGATCGCGAGCAGCGTGTCGTTGCTCATCACGCCGTAAACGCGCTCGGGAAGCGCTTGCAGGAAGTCCGGGCGGAACTCTCCAAGTTCGATGCCGACGATGGCGAAAAGCAGGCCGACCGCGCCGAGCGAAAATGCCGCCGGATAGCCAAGCAGCAGCATGACCACCAGCGAGGCGAACATAATTGGCGCCATGTTGGCGATAAGAAAGGCTGTCATCTCTTGTCCTCTGCCAGCGCGTGCGCGATCAGCGTTTTTCGATCGCCTCGACGAGGTGTTCGACCTCGGCCTCGAGCGCGTGGACCTGTGATGCGTGTGGATCCGGAATAAGGCCGCGCATGACGGCGATGCGCTTGATGAGCTCGGAGATACCCTGAACCAGCAAGAACGTGAACCCGATGATAACCAGCGATTTTGCCGGCCATTGCGGAAGCCCGCCTGCATTGCCCGACTGCTCGTTGACTTCGAACGACCGCATGAAGAACGGGCCGCCGGTGATGATCATGACGATGCACAGCGGAATCAGAAAGAAAGTGTGTCCGACGACATCGATCACGTTGCGTGCGGTCTTCGGCATCGCATTACTGACGATGTCGATCCGGATGTGTTCGTTGTCGAGCAAAGTCCATGGCGAGCAAAGCAGAAAGACGATGCTGAAAAGCACCCATTGCAGCTCGAGCCATGAGTTGGATGAAATGTCGAACGTCTTGCGCATGATCGCGTTGACGGCCGATATCACCACGGCAACGAGAATTAACCAGGCCAGGCGCTTGCCCGTCCATCTCGTGAACGCGTCAATTCCACGGCTCAGTTTCAAGAGCGCTTGCAACGGTAACCCTCCCCAATTCGCATCTGCAGTCTTGACGGCGCCCTGAGGGCGCCGCGGCCTATCCAGCCGGGCTAGCATGAAGCCCCCGCACCAAACCAGCGGGCGCGGCCGTCGTCAATTGGAAGTTTGTTGATATTGAAAGGGAATTGGCCCTGTGGATCGGGGTCGCCACCCCCGGGCGCCGGCCTGTCCGGCCCGGCGCCAGCTATTGCTTTTGAGAGCCGAAATCCAGCGGTGGAGGGAGCTCGATTTCCGGTACCACGATCTTGACCTTGCTGAGATCGACGTCGAGCGGCTTGTCGAGCAGCGCCGTTACCGTGACGGGGAAGGCGATCACGATCGCCACCATGATCGCCTGCAGGCCGATCCAGGGCAACGCGCCCCAATAGATGTCGGAACTCTTCACTTCCTTGGGCGCGACGCCGCGCAAATAGAACAGCGCAAAACCAAATGGCGGATGCAGGAACGACGTCTGCATATTGACGCACAGCATGACGCCGAACCAGATCAGCGCGGCATCCGGCCCCACGACCGGCGCCAGCACCTTCTGCGCGATCGGCGCCACCATCGGCAGGATGATGAAGGCGATCTCGAAGAAGTCGAGGAAGAACGCCAGGAAGAAAATGAAGAGGTTGATGAAGATCAGAAAGCCCCAGACCCCGCCGGGAAGCGAGGTCAGATGGTGCTCGAGCCAGACGCCGCCGGAGACGCCGAGGAACACCACGGAGAAGCAGGTCGAGCCGATCAGGATGAACACCACCATGGTGGAGAGGCGCATCGTCGACTCGTAGCCCTGCCTGATCAGGTCGCGCAGGTCCGGAATGCGGACGGCTTCGAGGCAAAGCCAGACAACGGCGAGATAGACCACCGCGAAGGTCAGCTTGAACAGCTTGCCTTCACCGAGCATGATTCCGACGATCGCGCCGACGCCGGTGGCGGCGATGCCGATCAACAGCATCTTGTGCCCCTTGCCGCTCAGCTCCTTGTGGTGAATGGCGGCGAGAACGATGGCGCCGATCGCGCCCATCGCGCCGGCTTCGGTCGGCGTCGCCAGGCCGAGCATCATGGTACCCAGCACCACGAAGATCAGCACGGCCGAGGGAATGATGCCCATCAGGCATTTGCGCCAGAGCGGCCAGCCGGTCAGCGTCCGCGCTTCCTTCGGCACGGCCGGCACGTGATGGGGCAGGAACAGCCCGAGGAAGAACGTGTAGCCGGCGAACAGCGCGATCTGGAGCACCGACGGCCCCCAGGCGCCGAGATACATGTCGCCGACCGACTTGCCGAGCTGGTCGGCCATCACGATCAGCACCAGCGAGGGCGGCACCAATTGGGTGATGGTGCCGGATGCGGCGAGCACGCCGGTGATGTAGCGCACATTGTAGCCATAGCGCAGCATCACAGGCATCGAGATCAGCGCCATGGCGATGACTTGCGCCGCCACCGTGCCGGTGATCGCGCCGAGGATGAAGCCGACGATGATGACGGAATAGCCGAGGCCGCCGCGAACCGGGCCGAACAACTGGCCCATCGAATCCAGCATGTCTTCGGCCAGGCCGCAGCGCTCGAGCACAGAGCCCATGAACGTGAAGAAGGGGATAGCCAGCAGCAATTCGTTGGAAAGCACGCTGCCGAAGATTCGCCCGGGGATAGCCTGCAGGAAGTTCATGTCGAAGAAGCCGAGATAGATCGACAGGAACCCGAACGACAGCCCAAGCGCGGCCAGCGTGAAGGCCACCGGAAAGCCGATCAGCATGGCGAGAATCAAGCCGCCGAACATCAGCGGCGGCATCATCTCCAGCGTGATCATTGGGTGGGCCTCTCGTATTTCGCATCGATCACGACATAACCCTTCAGCGCAGCGATGCGCTTGATCACCTCGGAGACGCCCTGCAGCGCCAGCAGAACGAAGCCCACGGGAACGACGAGCTTGATCGGCCAGCGCAGCAGGCCGCCGGCATTGCTCGAGGCCTCGCCGACGACGTAGGCCTGCATGAAGAATGGCCAGGATAGATAGCTGAGCAGCAGGCAGGACGGGATCAGGAAGCAAAGCGTTCCGATCAGATCGAGCCGGAGCTGGCCGCGCTCGGACAGCATCAGATAGAGAATTTCGACGCGAACATGCTCGTTCTTCTTGAAGGTATAGGAGGCGCCGAACATCACGAAGACGGCGAACATGTACCACTGCAATTCGAGCCAGGCGTTGGAAGAGTAGCCGAAGGCGTAGCGGATCATGGCGTTGGCGGCGCTCACCACGCAGGCTGCGAGCACGAGCCAGTTGCAGATGCCGCCTAGTTTCTCATTGAGCCAATCGATTGAATTGCTCAGTGCCAGCAATGGACGCATTGCGCTCTCCTCGGACACGTCATCGACGCACCGGATTTTTCATTGATATTGCATCGCAACGTCCCGCCAGGCATGCAGAGCCGCCGCCGCGCGGCAGGCGCGCGGGGTCGTTCCGGCGCGAAGCGCGCGCGGATCCACAGCTCATTCGCTGGAGCGATTGCGACGATAGTCCCCCCATCTCGTGCTACCGCCGTCTTGACTGCACCTTGAAGATGCAGCGGCCTGTCGCGGCCGTGCTGGCGTGAAAGCGGCCGCACCATTTCAGTGCGGCGGGGCGGCGTCAATTGGGGAATGGAAAATCGGCGCGCAGGGCGCAATTGTTGCCGAACAGCCTTAACCTCGCACCGAAAATTTCAACCGCCGGTAACGCTCATGTGCCGGCTGACACTGGGGCGGTTATGCCGGCGGTCGATGATGAAGTCGTGCCCCTTCGGCTTCAGCCCGATGGCGCGATCGATCGCGGCCGACAGCAGGTCGTCGTCGGCGGAGGCTCGCAACGGCCTGCGCAAATCGGAGGCATCCTCATGGCCGAGGCAGGTGTGCAGCGTCCCGGTGCAGGTGATCCGTACCCGGTTACAGGACTCGCAGAAATTATGGGTCATCGGCGTGATGAAGCCGAGCTTGCCGCCGGTTTCACCGACCCGGACGTAACGGGCGGGGCCGCCGGTATCTTCATCGAGGTCGGTCAGCGTGTAGTGCTGGGCGAGGCGGGCGCGGAGCAGCGACAGCGGCACGTACTGGTCGATCCGGCCTTCGCCGATGTCGCCCATCGGCATGACTTCGATCAGCGTCAGTGCCATGCCCTTGCCGTGCGCCCATTCCATCAGCGAGGGGATTTCCTCCTCGTTCATGTTCTTCAGCGCGACCGCGTTGATCTTGACCGCGAGGCCTGCGTCGCGCGCGGCTTCGATGCCAGCCAACACCTTGTCGAGATCGCCCCAGCGCGTGATGGCGCGGAATTTCTGCGCATCGAGCGTGTCGAGCGAGACGTTGACGCGACGAACGCCGCAGTCGCGCAATTCGCCGGCGAAGCGCGCCAGTTGCGAAGCGTTGGTCGTCAGCGTCAGTTCATCAAGCGCGCCGCTCGAAAGATGCCGCGACAGCGAGCGTACCAGCGACATCACGTTGCGCCGGACCAGCGGTTCGCCGCCGGTGAGGCGGATCTTGCGCACGCCCTTGGCGATGAAGGCCGAGCACAGCCGGTCGAGTTCTTCCAGCGTCAAGAGATCGGCTTTCGGCAGGAAGGTCATGTCCTCGGACATGCAGTAGAAGCAACGCAGGTCGCAGCGATCGGTTACCGACACGCGCAGGTACCGGATGGTCCGGCCGAAAGGGTCGACCATCGGCTGGAACAACTGATCGTGTGACGGGAATCCGCTCATTCAAGCTGCCTTGCAACTGCCTTGTACCGGGTCTTCAGGTGTTAGCTCGCTAGCATAATCTAGGCACGTTGTAAGGCGCCTACAATCAGCAAGCTTGCAGGTGCAGTTGCGAGGTCCGGGAGGCGCCGCCGGGATTCAGCGGGTCGCAGGCTGCTCCGGGGCAGCGGTCGGCGCCGCGGCGGCCTTGGGCTTCTTCGGGCGCATCGGCTTGCGCGCCTTCGGCGGCGGCGCGGCCGGCGTGAGTTCCGCGAACACCGGGCTCGGATCGATGATGGTCGCCGCCGGCGAGGCAAAATCGCCGGGATTGCGGATCACCTGGACCGGAACCGTGACCGGCTGGAACTTGGGGCTGGCGAAGGTGACGGAGAAGCCGGCGTCGGGTGCGGGCACGTCGATCGAGCAGGGGGTTTTGCAGGCCGGTCCGAGTGATGTCGTGGCATCCGCTCCCGGTGGCGCCGATTCCAGCGCAACCTTCACCGTCGGCGGCGCCGGCTTGAAGGAATCCAGAGAAAACGCCGAGCAGCCGGCGAGGCTAGCCCCGCGACGGCAATCGCGATGACACGACGCATGATGGATCACTCTGACTTGCGGCAATCCGCCACAGTCCCCAACGGCGAACCATAGGAGCGCAAGAACAAAGCTGCAACCAATCAGGGCAAAATCGTTAAAGAATGGTTAACGCCGAGTATTAGCTATTTAAATACATCTGACAAATCAGATGGTTATGAACGGGACGGAGCCTTGCTGAGGCTTTCCACCGCCGCCGGCAGCTCGCACATATGCCCGATCAGCCGGTCGGGCTTCAGTTCGGCGATCGGCACATCGGTGTAGCCGAACTCGACCCCGATCACGGGAATGCCGGCTCGCCTCGCCACGCCGACGTCGGGACCGGCATCGCCGACCATGATGGTTGCAGCCATGTCGCCGCCCGCCCGCGCCACCGTCTGCTGCAGGATGATGGGGTCAGGCTTCGAGACGCCGAACGTGTCGGCGCCGCAGATGGCGGAAAATCGTCCGCCCAGGCCCAATTGGTCGAGCAGCCGCTTCGACAGCCATTCCAGCTTGTTGGTGCACACCGCGAAGCGGCAGCCCTGCGCCGCAAGCTCATCGAGGGCGGCTTCCAGCCCCTCGAACGGCCGCGAGGCGTCCGCAATGTGGGCGGCGTAATAGTCGATGAAATTGCGGAAGAGGCGGTTGACGTCCTCGACGCTCATCGTGAGGCCTTCCAGCTCGAGGCCGCGCTCGATCAGCTTGCGGGCGCCGGCGCCGATCATGTTGCGCGCCGATTTCAGCGGGACGGGCGGCACGCCTTCACGGTCGAGCACGAAATTGAGCGCGGCGATCAGGTCGGGCGCGGTGTCGACGAGGGTGCCATCGAGGTCGAAGACAATGGTGCGGGGAAGGGTCATGGGAATTCGCTAGCGGCAGGCAAAGCATCATGCAAGTAGGGAAGTTCAAATCCCGGGAGGAACCGCCATGCGAGAATTCGCCGGCAAGACAGCCTTTGTAACCGGCGGAGCCGCAGGTATCGGGCTTGCGCTCGGCCGGGCGTTTGCACAATCCGGCATGAAGGTGATGCTGGCCGATATCGAGCCGGATGCCCTGCAGGCTGCCGTCAAAAGCCTGCAGGAAATCTCCCCCGACATAAGCGGCACCATCTGCGATGTGGCCGACGCTGCAAGCGTCGAGCGCGCGGCGCAGGCCGCATTCGACGCCTTTGGGAATGTGCATGTGGTCTGCAACAATGCCGGCGTCGCTGCCGGCGGCGGTATCGACCACATCTCGCTGGATAATTGGCGATGGGTCATCGACGTGAACCTGATGGGCGTGCTTCACGGCATCAAAAGCTTCCTGCCGCACATCCGCGCCCACGGCGAAGGCGGTCATATCGTCAACACCGCATCGATGGCGGGCATGGACGGCGGACTGGGGTTTAGTCCTTACGCGGCGAGCAAGTTTGCCGTCGTCAGCATGTCGGAGGGCCTTAGCCTTCAGCTCAAGCCATTCGGCATCGGCGTAAGCGTCCTGTGTCCGAGCTTCGTCCGTACCCGGATCGGCGAGAGCGGGCGCAACCGGCCGGTGCGTTACGGGCAATCGCAGCCGCTCGATCCCGCCAGTCCGGCGGCCGCCATGGTCGCCGAGATCGCACGGCAGATCGAGGCGGGGCTCGATCCCGCCACCGTCGCCGCGCGCGTGCTGGCCGCGATCCGGGAGGAAGAACTCTACATTTTCACCCATCCCGGCATGCGGGCCCAGGTCGAGCCGCGATTTGCCGCCATTCTGGCCGCGATGGATCGGGTAGAGGCTCCATAATCCCCCTTGCATAGCGTCTTATGGCGCTATTCCTGCGGCCCAAACGACGCTAGACATGCGCCCGCGGATCGGCGGATTTCGGAAGGCATTCGGCACGTGGATATGGACGGACTTAAGCGGCAGGCGGCGGCACAGGCGCTGGAGCATGTGCAGGACGGCATGAAGCTCGGACTCGGCACCGGCTCGACCGCCAGGCATTTCGTCGACCTGCTCGGCCAGAGGGTTGCCGGCGGGTTACGCGTGGTGGGCGTACCGACATCGGAAGCGACCCGCGCCCAGGCCGAAGCGTGCAAAATTCCGCTGACCACGCTCGATGAAATCGACCGGCTCGATCTCACCGTCGACGGCGCCGACGAGCTCGATGGCGCGCTGAACCTGATCAAGGGCGGCGGCGGCGCGCTGTTGCGCGAGAAGATCGTGGCGGCGGCCTCCGATCGCATGATCGTGATTGCCGACGATACCAAATGGGTCGATGTTCTCGGCCGTTTTCCCCTACCTGTGGAGGTAATTCCATTCGGGCTGGCCGCTACCCAACGGGCCATGGCCACGGCATTTGCCCAAAGCGGCGTTTCCGGGCAAATGGGGCTCCGCAAGGGCAAGGACGGCCACGTTTTTGTCACCGATGGCGGCCACTGGATTGTCGATGCCCATCTCGGGCGCATCGTGGATGCGCCGCGTCTGGCGGGCCTCTTGAGCCTGATCCCGGGTGTCGTCGAACACGGGTTGTTCATTGGCCTGGCCAGCATCGCCGTCCTGGCAGGTGCCCAGGGAATTCGCGTAGTTGAGCGGCGGTAACGCCGGTAATCGAGGAGAAATCGGAATGAAGAGCCTTTCACGGATTTTGTCGGCGGCCGGCCTTGCAGCAGGACTGGCGCTGACCGCCATTCCGGCCGAGGCGCAGCAGAAAAATGCGCCTGCCGCTACCGCGCAACTCAAGCCCGGCTCGCCGGCGGCGATCGCCGCCGCCAAGGAAATCCTGGCGATGAAGAACGCGAGCGCGATGTATGCCAACGCCGTTCCCAATCTCGTCGAGCAGACCAAGAACGTGCTGATGCAGAGCAATCTGAACTACCAGAAGGACCTCAACGAGGTCGCTGTGATCGTTGCCAAGAATCTTGCCGGCCGCGAGAAGGAAATCGGCGAGGGCATGGCGCAGGTCTACGCCAACGAGTTCACCGAGCAGGAGCTGAAGGACCTCGTCACCTTCTACAAGTCGCCGCTCGGCCAGAAACTGCTGGCCGCCGAGCCTCGCGCCATCCAGTTCAGCATGTCCTACATGAACCAGTGGGCGCAGGCCTTCGCCGAAGTCATCAACGGCCAGTTCCGCGCCGAGATGAAGAAGCGCGGCAAGGATATTTGATAGCGTTTTCACGCGAAGTGGACTTCCGGTTCGCATGAAGAAAACGCGTCAAACAAGAAGAGAAACCAGAAGCGGCTTCGGGCGAGATTGATATGGCTGAGTTCGACGTCGATCTGTTCGTCATCGGTGGTGGTTCGGGCGGCGTTCGCGCCGCCCGCATCGCCGCCGGCTACGGCGCCAGGGTCATGGTCGCCGAAGAATACCGGATGGGCGGCACCTGCGTGATCCGCGGGTGCGTGCCGAAAAAATTGTTCGTGATGGGTTCGCACGTCCGTCACGAGATCGCGGACGCAGCCGGTTTCGGCTGGACCATATCGGACGTTTCCTTCGACTGGCCGACGCTGGTCGCCAACAAGGACAAGGAGATCGCCCGCCTCGAAAGCATCTACGCCGCCAATGTCGAGAAATCAGGCGCCCGCATCGCAAAGACCCGCGCGGTGCTGGAAGACGCCCACACGCTGCGGCTGATGACCGGCGAAAAGGTCACCGCAAAATACATCCTGATCGCGACCGGCGGCGCGCCCAACCACGGGCGCGAAATTCCCGGCATCGAGCACGTCATTTCCTCGAACGAGGCGTTTCATCTCACCGAACTGCCGAAGCGCATCGTGATCCAGGGCGGCGGCTATATCGCGCTGGAATTCGCCGGCATTTTTGCCGGCTACGGCTCCGACGTGACGGTGATCTATCGCGGCGACAACATTTTGCGAGGCTTCGACGAGGACGTCCGCAACCACGTCCGCGCCGAGATGGAGAAGCAGGGCATTACCATCATCACCGGCTGCACCATCGACAAGGTGGACAGGCACGGCAACGAATTCACCACACACCTTTCGAGCGGTTCGAGCATTGCCTCAGAGAAAGTGATGTTCGCGATCGGGCGGCACCCGAACGTCGCCAATCTTGGGCTCGAGAAGGCCGGCGTCGCCATCAACCCGGCGAATGGTGGCATCGCCGTCGACGGCTGGTCGAAGACCTCGGTCGACAACATCTACGCCATCGGCGACGTCACTCATCGCCTCAATTTGACGCCGGTTGCGATCCGCGAGGGCCATGCCTTCGCCGATACCGTATTCGGCAAGCGGCAGGTAGCAGTAGATCACGCGACGATCCCGACGGCGGTGTTCTCGCAGCCCGAAGTCGGCACGGTGGGCCTGACCGAAGCCGAAGCCCGCGCGGAATTCAGTCACGTCGATATCTACAAGGCCGATTTCCGCCCCATCAAGGCGACGATGTCGGGCCGGGACACCCGCGTGCTGATGAAGCTCGTGGTCGACGGCACGACGGACCGCGTACTCGGCTGTCATATCGTCGGCGACACGGCGGCCGAAATCGTCCAGGCGGTCGCCATCGCCGTGAAGATGAAGGCGACCAAGGCCGATTTCGACGCGACCATCGCGCTCCATCCGACCGCGGCGGAAGAGCTGGTGACGATGCGCACGCCGACGGCAAGGTATGTGAGGCAGGCGGCGGAGTAGGGGGCTTAGGATGGGTGGAGCGAAGCGATACCCTTCACCTTCCTTGAAGCACCATTGATGGGTATCGCTTCGCTCCACCCATACTAAGCTCTGCACACTACCGACGGCTGCGGCACTCTGATAACGATGCGGGCATGCATTCAATAACGGAGTTTTCCCCATGATCGAAACAATCGGCATCGTCGGCGCGGGCACCATGGGCAACGGCATCGCGCAGGTGTGTGCCGCCGCCGGTCTTCCCGTCGTCATGACCGACATCTCCGACGCAGCGCTAACCCGCGGCATGTCGGTGGTGTCGAACAGCCTGGAGCGGCTGGTCAACAAGCAGAAGATGACCGATGCCGACAGGCAGGCCGCGCTGGCGCGGATCACGACGAGCACGGACACGGCGAAATTTTCCACCTGCGATCTCGTGATCGAGGCGGCGACCGAGAACGAAGACCTGAAGGTGAAGATCCTGAAGGATCTCTGCGCAAAGCTGCAGCCGCGGGCGCTGCTCGCCACCAACACCTCATCGATCTCGATCACCAAGCTCGCCGCCGCGACGGATAGGCCGGACCGCTTCATCGGCCTGCACTTCTTCAATCCGGTGCCGCTGATGGCGCTGCTGGAATTGATCCGCGGCCTGCAGACGTCGGACGATACGCATGCCAAGGCGGAAGCGTTTTCGAAAAAGATCGGCAAGGTCTCGATCACGGCGAAGAACAGCCCGGGCTTTGCGGTCAACCGCATCCTGTGCCCGATGATCAACGAGGCGATCTTTGCGCTTCAGGAAGGCATCGCCACGGCCGAAGACCTCGACGCCGGCATGAAGCTCGGCTGCAACCACCCGATCGGCCCGCTGGCGCTCGCCGACATGATCGGTCTCGACACCATGCTGTCGGTGATGGAAGTCTTCTACCAGGGCTTCAACGATCCGAAATACCGCCCCGCGCCGCTGCTGAAGGAAATGGTCGCCGCCGGCCATCTCGGCCGCAAAACCGGGCAGGGGTTTTACAGCTACGGGAAGGGCGCGTAGCTGCGGCGCGTAGGATGGGTCGCAGCGATACCCATCATTTCTTGCGCGGAGAGTGATGGGTATAGCTGCGCTCAACGCATCCTACGAAGCTACTTCGGATTGGGCTCCGCAAGACCCTCTGCCGGATTCTCCAGCTTCCCCGCACGCGCGAGCTTCACAGCATTGCCAAGCGCGCGGGCGACGTTGATCGTCTCGTCCTGAAACTCACGGTCCTTGTCGAGTGCCTGGTGCGAGGTGGCGTAGGGCTCCATATAGCCGATATAGCCATCGGCCACGCTGGTCCGCCCGGCCGAGATCAACGCCATGTCAGTCAGCCAGTCCGAAAGCGAGCGGCGAAATGTCTCCGCGCCCGCGCTGTCGCCGTGCACGACGAGCCCGAAATGCCGCCCGGCCAGATGGCGCGGATAGGGCCAGCCCTTCAGCTCGAGCGCCTTGGCCTGATCGGCGTGCTTGCCGTGCGTCGACGTCGGATCGGGATTGCCGCCGTCGGCACACACCAGGCGATCCATCATCGCCTTCAGCGCGGTCGAAGCGTGATACCAGTTCACCGGCGCCACGATCAGGATGCCGTGGGCCGCGACCCACAGCGGATAGATCGCGTTCATCCAATCGTCGGTCTGGCCGAGCGAATAATTCGGATAGCAACTGCACGGCCAGTGACAGAGCGGCATCGCGGTGGAGACGCAGGATTTGCAGGGATGAATCTGCCGGCCGTATTCCGACGCCAGCCGTGACAGGTCGAGGATGTCGACGGCGAATCCCATTTCGACAAGCACCGGCTCGGCGAGCTTGACCAGCCGCCAGCTCTTCGACATTTCGCCTGGGCAGGTATGCTCGCTGCGTGTCGAGCCGTTGACGATGAGCATGCGCGGTTGCGCGGTTACGTCGTCGTGGCGTCGCTGGGCTTCAAGAATAGCCTCGCGCGCGGCGAGCCAGTCCACCGAAATCTCATAGTCCGGATCGGCGAAGCCGGGGCCGGCCTTGCGGGTGTGCGGCGCCTTTCGCGAATGGCTATAGGCATCCCACGCGGCCGCGACGATGGCGTCGAGTTCGCGCTGCAGCGGCTGGAAGGCCGGATCGACGAAGCGGCCGCGATAGCGCTTCTCGAATTCCGAGCGGGGCAATTTGACGGACGGCATTCCCTGGCGAACGTCCGGCTCCGTCATAGGTTGATCCTCTCCTGCGATGACTGCAATGAAGTCAACGTCGGACGGGTAGCGGCAGTTCCCGGCGCGGCTAATCCGGAGGCCACATCTCGAACAGCTCCTCTGCGCTGACCAGATCAATCTGCTTGTTGAACCGCGTCCGGTACATGGTCATCAGCGCATCGTGGCCGGTGTCCGAGGAACTGCACAGGGCGTCCTGCACGATCACCACGCGAAAACCGAGATCGACCGCGCCGAGCACGGTGGAAAGTACGCAGACGTCGGTCTCTGCGCCTGACACCACCACCGTCCCGACATGTCGCTCCACCAGCAAATGACCGAGCCGTGAGCCGAAGAATGCCGAATAGGCGGGCTTGTCGATGACAAGTGCCGGCGGCGAATAGCGCGCAAGCTCAGGCACGATATCGAGCGCGTCGGGTGCGAGATTGCCGCGCGTCGCGCGCTGCCATGTCGTAAAGTAGGCCTGCCACTGGCCGCGCCGGTCTTGCGGCTGCTCGGGCGTGATGAAGCGCGTGAACACCGTCCGTTCCGTGTACCGCGCGCAGATATCCGCGATGACCGGCAATACCCTTTCCATCCACGGCGTTTCCCACACGCCGTCTTTGCCGAAGATGTTCTGCATGTCGATGCACAGATGCACTGCGTCGCGAATGCCTTCCATGGATGGCCTCTCACATTGCTGGAAGGCTAATCCGGCAAGCAGGAACTGGTTTCAACGGTACCTCAAGGCCGGCTTGACGCTCATTTTGGCGCTCATTCTGCTGCGGACGAATGGCAGTCATGCCGGAACTATCCGAAACGTGCGCTGTTGGCGGCGCGCTTGTTCCAGCCATCAGCGTTTGTGGAGTAACCGATGTTGAAGCCTCTCGCGGCCGCTTCTGTTCTGCTGTTCGTCTTTTCCGTCGAGGCGAATGCGCGTCCTCAACACCGGCATCACGGTCACCGGGCGCACGGCTGGTGTGGCAGTTACCTGACTAAATATCTTGGCAAACCGGACCGCCGTCTGGCGCTTGCACGCTTCTGGGCGTAAGGGGGCGCCGACGAAATTCAGCAGCGCATAGACGCGGTAGCGCTCCGGCGCCGTCATCAGTTTCCAGTAGCCGGCCTGGGCTGCAATGAACAGCGCGCGCGAAATCTCCGAATTGTTCGGCAACAGGCCGAGCGCCTGTCCGCCGAACGAATGTCCGACATGGGCGAAGGGCAGCGCCTTGTAGCGCTCGCGCATCCAGGCGACCGCCGCCGCATGCGGCCCAGTCCGACTTCGAAGCCTTGAAGCCGACCAGCGATTTCGGCCGGTTGTAACCGGTCAGCGCCTGCTGTCTGCTATCGCCGGTGCCGCGATAGTCGTAGGTCAAAACCGCGCAACCGCGCTTGGCGAGATAATCGGCAAAGCCGCGGTAGAGCTTGCGAGGGACGGCGGTCGCCGAATTGATCAGGACGGCGTGGCGCTTGGCCCCGCGGGCAGAAAAAGCGTTGCGGCGAGGGGATATCCGTCCGTCGCGGGCACTGTGATATCGTCGCTGAATACGTCGTCCAGCCCCGGCTCGGCCACTGCTTCTTCTCCTCGGTTGCGAGCGGCCACAGCAAAAGCGAAATCGGCTTTTGCTGCAAGGGTTTGTCAGGACTACCGGAAATCTAACTGGCGGTCGGCTAAAGGCCTGTGTATAAACCGGCCTTCACAATCGCTTGTAAGTTGCGGTTTTTGCTCAGGAGTTAACGTCATGTCCGAGCGGTGGACGCCCGATAGCTGGCGCACCAGGCCGGTGCTGCAGGTCCCCGATTATCCCGATGCCAAGGCATTGGCTGATGTCGAGGCGCAGCTCGCCACGTTTCCGCCGCTGGTGTTTGCCGGCGAAGCCCGCAACCTGAAGAAAGCGCTGGCGCGCGTCGCCGCGGGCGAAGCCTTCCTGCTGCAGGGCGGCGATTGCGCCGAGAGCTTTGCCGAGCATGGCGCCAACAACATCCGCGATTTCTTCCGCGTGCTGCTGCAGATGGCTGTTGTCCTCACCTATGCCGGCGCGCTGCCGGTGGTGAAGGTCGGCCGCATCGCCGGGCAGTTTGCCAAACCGCGTTCGTCGAACACGGAAAAAATCAACGGCGTCGAACTGCCGAGCTACCGCGGCGACATCATTAACGACATTGCCTTCACGCCTGAAGCCGCGCATCCCCGATCCGCAGCGCCAGTTGATGGCGTATCGTCAATCGGCGGCGACGCTCAATCTGCTGCGCGCATTCGCGACCGGCGGCTTTGCCAATCTCGGCAGCGTGCATCAGTGGATGCTCGGCTTCCTGAAGGACTCCCCGCAGTCGCGCCGCTACAAGGAACTGGCGGATCGTATTTCGGATGCGCTGAACTTCATGCGCGCCTGTGGCCTCGATCTCGAAAGCCATCCCGAACTGCGCGCCACCGATTTCTACACCAGCCACGAGGCGCTGCTGCTCGGCTACGAGCAGGCCTTCACCCGGGTCGATTCCACGACCGGCGACTGGTACGCGACTTCGGGCCACATGATCTGGATCGGCGATCGCACCCGCCAGCTCGACCACGGCCATGTCGAATATTTCCGCGGCATCAAGAACCCGATCGGCCTGAAATGCGGCCCGTCGCTGAAGCCGGATGAGTTGCTGAAGCTGATCGACATTCTCAATCCCGACAACGAGCCCGGACGCCTGACATTGATCAACCGCTTCGGCTCCGACAAGGTCGGCGACCATCTCGCGCCGCTGATCCGCGCCGTGCAGCGGGAAGGGCGCGTCGTGGTCTGGTCCTGCGATCCCATGCACGGCAACACCATCACCTCGACCTCGGGTTACAAGACTCGTCCGTTCGATCGGGTGCTGTCGGAGGTGAAGTCGTTCTTCGCCATCCATGCGGCGGAGGGCACGCATGCCGGCGGCGTCCATCTGGAGATGACCGGACAGGACGTCACCGAATGCATCGGCGGCGCGCGCGCCATCACCGACGAGGACCTCAACGACCGCTATCATACGGTCTGCGATCCCCGCCTCAACGCCGAACAATCCATCGACATGGCTTTCCTGATCGCCGAACTGCTCAAGCAGGAGCGGGCGGGCAAGGACAAGCCGATGCCGGCCGCAGCGGGACTTTGACTTGCTGCGACTTTGGCGGGCCACCATCAACACCCGTAATGGCCTCGCTTTTGCGATCCGCTCGGAGCAGGCCGTCCGCGAGGAACTGTTTGCGTTGGCGCTGTCAGTGCCGCTGGCCTGGCTGGTCGGCGCGAGCGTGATGCGCAGGGTTGAACTGGTCGCGGCGGTGGCGTTCGTGCTGGTGGTCGAGATCCTCAATACCGCGATCGAGAAGCTCGCCGACCGGCTCACCACCGACCACGATCCACAGATCGGGCGGGTCAAGGACATGGGTTCCGCGGCGGTCGGCGTCGCGCTACTGATGTCCGGGGCATTCTGGCTGTTTGCCATCGCCGAACGCATAGGCGCGTTCTAAAGCGAGCATTTGCAGTTTGCTCTTGTGCAAGGCACCATTGCTTTATGACCGAACCCAAGTTCACAATTTCGCTGGCCCAGCTAAACCCGACCGTCGGCGATGTCACCGGCAACGCCGCCAAGGCGCGGGTGGCGCGCGAGAGGGCGAAGGCCGATGGCGCCGACCTCGTGGTGCTGCCGGAATTGTTCATTTGCGGCTATCCGCCGGAAGACCTGGTGTTGAAGCCCGCGCTGCAGGCCGCTTGCCGCGCCGCCGTTGAGGAACTGGCGCGCGAGACTGCGGGCGGTGGCCCGGCCATGCTGATCGGCACACCCTGGGTCGAGGACGGCAAGCTCTATAATGCCTGCGCGCTGCTCGATGAAGGACGCATCATCGCCCTTCGCTTCAAGGCGAACCTGCCGAATTACGGCGTGTTCGACGAAAAACGCCTGTTCGCGCGCGGGCCGGCCGCGGGGCCGGTGACCGTCAAGGGCATCCGGGTCGGCGTTCCCATCTGCGAGGACATCTGGCTCGAAGAATCAGAGGAATACGAAAACATCGTCGAATGCCTCGCCGAGACCGGCGCGGAAATTCTTGTGGTGCCGAACGGCTCGCCCTACGCGCGCGACAAGAACGATCTGCGGCTGTCGATCGCGGTCGCCCGCGTCACCGAGAGCGGTCTGCCGCTGGTCTATCTCAACCAGATCGGCGGGCAGGATGAACTGGTGTTCGACGGCGCGTCGTTCGCGCTCAACGCCGATCTTTCGGTCGCGGCGCAACTGCCGGCGTTCGAGGAGAGCATCGTCACGCTGCAATGGGTCAAGAGCGCGGACGGCTGGCGCTGTTCCGGCCCGGTGGCGCCGCTGGTCGAGGGCGACAAGGGCGATTATGCGGCCTGCGTGCTGGGCCTGCGCGATTACGTCCGCAAGAACGGATTCCCCGGCATCCTGCTCGGCGTCTCCGGCGGCATCGATTCCGCGCTGTGCGCGGCGATCGCGGTCGACGCGCTCGGCGCCGATCAGGTTCGCGGCGTGATGCTGCCGTTTCGGTTTACCGCGCAGGTGTCGCTCGACGATGCCGCAAAGCTCGCGAAAGCGCTCGGCATCCGCTACGAGGTGCTGCCGATCGCGGATGCCGTCAACGGTTTTGAAAAAATCCTGTCCGGCCCGTTCGCCGGCCTGCCGCGCGACATCACCGAGGAGAATTTGCAGGCGCGTACCCGCGGCACGTTGCTGATGGCGATTTCGAACAAGACCGGCGCGATGGTGGTGACGACCGGCAACAAGTCGGAAATGTCGGTGGGCTATGCCACGCTCTATGGCGACATGAACGGCGGCTTCAACCCGATCAAGGACATCTACAAGACCGAAGTGTTTCGTCTCTCGAGCCTGCGCAATGAATGGAAGCCGGACGGCGCGCTGGGGCCTTCGGGCGAGGTGATCCCGGTCAACATCATCACCCGGCCGCCGACGGCCGAGTTGCGCGAGAACCAGACCGACCAGGATTCGCTGCCGCCCTACGAGATGCTGGATGGCATCCTCGAACGGCTGGTGGAGCGCGAGGAGCCGCTCGCCTCGATCATCGCGGCCGGCTTCCCGGCTGACGTGGTGACGCGGATCGACCGGCTGCTCAACATTGCCGAATACAAGCGCCGGCAGGCAGCGCCGGGCGTCAAGGTCACGGAAAAGAATTTTGGCCGCGACCGCCGCTATCCCATCACCAACCGCTTCCGCGACAATGGCAAGGCGTTGCCCGCGCCCGATGAGAAACTGGTCGCCCGCGCCGGCCGCGCCTCGGCGGACGCGTTCGAAGGATAAATTTCGCTACACTACTGCTTCGGCGGGATGAAGGTCGGGCCGACGGTGCGGATCTTGTCCTTGGCGGCGGCGGTAGCGGTTGTATCGGCCGGGGCCGCTGTCGCGGCAGCCGGCGCAGCGGCGGTGCCCTTCTTGGGCGGTGGCGCGCCCTTCGGCTGCGCGCGCTGCTGCATGCGCCTCGCGCTCTCCTCGGTAACGATGATGTCGCCTTGTTCGACGCCTGCCCTGTCATCGACTGACTTCAGAGCTTCCGACCAGGTCTGGCCGGCGGCCTTGCAGGCGCAGGACGGGTTGAACTCAGAGCGGAATTTGAACGCGTTCGGCAGCGACGTATAAGGCTGGCCGTTGATCGAGACCGCCTGGTTGATGTCCTCGCCGGGGTTGCGGTAGGTGAACAGCGTCGCTTCCGTCGCCGGACAAAGCGCCTTGCAGGTCTTCTCGTCGTCCTGAAACCGCGCCTGGTAGGTGGCGAACGACACCGGGAAATAACCGCCGTCGCAGGTGCGGACGCAGACGGTGCGGAAGGTACCGGACGGCGCGCCGAGATCGGCGCTGGGCGGCGGGAGCGTCTGGTTGTTGTTGCCGAACAGACTGTCGATGAAGTTGCCGGGACCGCGCGCGGCAGCGGCATATTGCGGGCCGCAATTGTTCTGCGCGAGCGCCGTCAGCACCGAGCGGCGCTGGTTTTCGCGGTCGGCGCCGCCGATGCCGCCGCTGCGCAGGCGCTCCAGGCTGGTGGTGATCTGGTCGAGATTGGCGCGCATCTGCTGAATCTGGTTGTTGACCGGACCGCACTGGGCGGACCGGCCGTTGAACAGCGAGAAGAAGCCGGAGCTTTCGCAGCCCATCCGCTTGGCCTGCAGCGTGACCCGATCGAGTTCGGCCTGCTGCTTGCCCTGCGCTTCCTGATAGCGGCGGATCTGTTCATCCTTGGCGGGGTCGCCGGTGCCCGCCCCACGGTCGATGGTCGCCAATTGTCCTTCGAGCCGTATGCACATCGGATTGGCCTGCGCGCCCTGCTGTGGCGGGGCGTCCTGGTTCATCTGCGCCATGGCGTCATCGTTCGACTGCGCCAAAGCGGGTGCGCCCCGGAGGGCCAAACCGAGCAGGACGGCACAGGTCAAAATCCGAAGGGAGAGGGGCGCGTTGCGAATTTCCAGCATATCCGGCCATTGAGAGCTGATCCGCGCGGCTTGAAAGCCTGCCGGCGCGGCCAAGGCAGCATTCTGCGGCCAAGGCCGCATCCAATACCCCCTTCTCAGGGCAGCGTCACGTCGTTTCCGGGGCGCGGATGTGGCAAAGCGACCGTTGATTCTGCGGAATAATTACCGCTAGCGCTGGCAGGTGATGGCGACGTATTCGCGGCAGCCGTGGCCGGAGCATCTATCGCCGCCGTCTTTCGGAACCGCGCCGGTGACCTCGTCGGGATCGACGCGGCGGTAGGCGGTGGCCTGTGCAAATTCCCGTGACTGGCAATAGGAGCGGGCGGCGTGGGCGCCGCATTTTTCGCCCCTGGCGAGGCATTCGTCCACGCCGTAACCATCGGCCTGGTTGGCAATGATGAAAACGCGGCTGTCGGCGGCAGCGGCCGAGGCGGCGAGCAGGAAGGCACAGGCGAGGAGTGCGGAGGATCGCATGGAGGACACCGGCAGGGGAGGAGGAACCGCCCTCAGGAATAGGCCCAAAGTGTTAATAATGATTAACCATGAGGCAGCGGGGCGGCAGCGAATGGCAGGGTTACGGCGGGGTTCGGCGGCCTGATCGGCTCCAAATCGGGCACGAGCAAGGCTTGACGCCGCTCCCCCGATACCGCAATGGTGGAACCATGAACGGTCTCCTCGCCATCTGCAGCATTTGCCGCGAGATTATTAGCTAGCGATTCGCTGGCTGAGGCCGTCTTTTCTCCCAACCGAGATCACTGGACGCCCGGCCGCAACGGATGGGTTTTCCATGGAACTGCGACTTTACGATACGTTGACGAAGGAGAAGCGGCCGTTTGTGCCGCTCGATCCAAACAATGTCGGCATGTATGCCTGCGGGCCGACGGTCTACGACTTCGCCCATATCGGCAACGGTCGCGCGGCGATCGTGTTCGACGTGCTGTTCCGCGTGCTGCGCCATCGCTATGGCGCCGGCCATGTAAAGTACGTTCGCAACATCACCGACGTCGACGACAAGATCAACGTGCGCGCCGCGCGCGACTATCCCGGCGTGCCCCTGAACGAGGCGATCCGCAAGGTTACCGAAGAGACCTATCGGCAGTATCAGGACGACGTCACCGCGCTCGGCTGCCTGGCGCCGACGGTACAACCGCGCGCGACCGAGCATATCCCGGAGATGCGCGCGATCATCGAGAAGCTGGTTGCCGGCGGCTTTGCCTATGTCGCCGAGGGCCACGTACTGTTCTCGCCGCAGGCAATGAACGAAGCCAATTCCGTGATGCCGCGCTACGGCGCGCTGTCGAAACGCTCGCTCGACGAGATGATCGCGGGCGCCCGCGTCGACGTCGCGCCCTACAAGCGCCACAACACCGATTTCGTGCTCTGGAAGCCGTCGAAGCCGGGCGAGCCGTCGTGGCCGTCGCCCGCGGGCATCAAGGTGGAGGGGCGCCCCGGCTGGCACATCGAATGCTCGGCGATGGCCTGGAAGCATCTCGGCGAAAAGTTCGACATTCATGGCGGCGGCATCGACCTGGTGTTCCCGCACCATGAGAACGAACTCGCGCAGACCTGCTGCGCCTTTCATTCCGACCGCATGGCGAATGTCTGGATGCACAACGGCTTCCTGCAGCTCGAAAGCGAGAAGATGTCGAAGTCGCTCGGCAACTTCTTCACGATCCGGGATCTTTTAAGTGGCCGTCCCAAAGATCCGCGATGGGGCGAGATTTTGCGCTTCAACATGTTGAGAACGCACTATCGGCAGCCTCTCGACTGGACTGACGCAGGACTTGCCGAGTCCGAGATGAGTTACGGTAAACTTCGGCAAGCGGCTAGTGCTGCCAATCGATTGAAGATGAAGCCATCTGAAGGAGTTCTCAATGCCCTTGCGGATGACCTAAATACGTCGGCGGTATTAACCGAACTGTATCGTCTAGCGAATGCCGCTCGCTCTACCGATCATCCCGCTGATGCCGCAAATGAATTGGCAGGTTCTTTGCAATTGTTGGGCTTCGAGAAGGCAATCGATCATGTTCGCAGTGACGACGTAAGAGGCGACATTAAGCGAGCGTTCCAAGAAGAGGCTGCGAGAGAGAAAGGTCTTGATCCTGCGAAGGTGGACGATCTGCTGAAGTCTCGTGCGGCAGCGCGAGCGCGAAAGGATTTCAAGGAGTCCGATCGTATCCGCGACGAACTCGCCGCCATGGGCGTTGCCATCAAGGACGGCAAGGATGCCGACGGAAAACCCGTAACCACTTGGGAGATCGCGCGATGACCCGTCCCGATACGCCGTTCCCGAAACACTGGCGTTATTACATCTTCATCAAATGGGCGCTGATTGTTGCCGCGGTCGTGCTGGCCTTGAGACTGTTCGGAGTATTTTGACGCGATGGGACAGGCATTGCCCAAACCCGGCTTGCGGCCGTTTTTGCCGGCGGATGTTCCGATGCTGGCGGCGATCTTCGTTGCCAGCATCGAGGAGTTGACCGGCGACGATTACAGCGAGGCGCAGCAGGAAGCCTGGGCTGCGGCCGCCGAGGACGAGGAGGCGTTCGGCAAGAAGCTCGCCGGACAATTGACGCTGATCGCGACCATTCAGAATGCGCCGGTCGGCTTCGCCTCGCTCAAGGGCGCTGACCACATCGACATGCTGTTCGTCCATCCGAGCGTGGCCGGGCAGGGCGTTGCGTCGATGCTGGTGGATGCGCTGGAAAAGCTGGCGGGCGCCCGCGGTGCGAAATCCCTGACGGTCGACGCCAGCGATACCGCGGAGCCTTTCTTCAAGAAACGCGGCTATGCCGCCAAACAGCGCAACACCGTCACCCTCAACGGCGAATGGCTCGCCAACACCACGATGCAGAAGACGCTGGCTGACAATGCCGCGCCGGGAGTTCCGTCATGAGCCGCGAACGCCTCTATCTGTTCGACACCACGCTGCGCGACGGCGCACAGACCAACGGCGTCGATTTCACGCTGCAGGACAAGCAGATCATCGCGCAGATGCTCGACGAGCTCGGCATCGACTATGTCGAGGGCGGCTATCCCGGCGCCAATCCGACCGACACCGAATTCTTTTCGGACAAGCCAAGGTTCGAGAGCGCCAAATTCACCGCGTTCGGCATGACCCGCCGTCCCGGCCGTTCGGCCTCGAACGACCCGGGGCTTGCGGCGCTGATCGAGGCCAAAGCCGATGCGATCTGCTTCGTCGCCAAGTCCTCGGCCTACCAGGTGCGGGTGGCGCTGGAGACCACCAACGAAGAAAACATCGCCTCGATCCGCGACAGCGTCGTTGCTGCGAAGGCGGCGGGGCGCGAGGTGATGGTCGATTGCGAGCACTTCTTCGACGGTTACAAGGAGAACGCCGATTTCGCGCTGGCCTGCGCCAAGGCGGCCCATGATTCCGGTGCGCGCTGGGTGGTGCTGTGCGACACCAATGGCGGCACCATGCCGCACGAGGTCGAGACCATCGTGGGAGCTGTGGTCAAGCATATCCCGGGAAGTCATGTCGGCATCCACGCCCATAACGACACCGAGCAGGCGGTCGCCAATTCGCTGGCCGCGGTTCGTGCGGGCGCGCGACAGATCCAGGGCACGCTGAATGGGCTCGGCGAGCGCTGCGGCAACGCCAATCTCTGCTCGCTGATCCCGACATTGAGCCTGAAGAACGAATTCTCCGACGCCTTCGAGATCGGCGTCACCGCGGAGAAGATGGCGACATTGATGAAGGTGTCGCGCACGCTCGACGACATGCTGAACCGCGCGCCGAACCGCCATGCAGCCTATGTTGGCGAAAGCGCCTTCGTGACCAAGACCGGCATTCATGCCTCCGCGGTCATGAAGGATCCGCAAACTTACGAGCATGTCTTGCCGGAATCCGTCGGCAACCATCGCAAGGTGCTGGTGTCAGATCAGGCCGGCCGCTCCAACGTGATGGCGGAACTCGACCGCGCCGGCATTGCTTACGAGAAGAGCGATCCGAAGCTGGCGCGCCTGGTCGAGGAGTTGAAGGAGCGGGAAGCGGCGGGCTACGCCTATGAATCCGCCAACGCCTCGTTCGACCTCCTGGCGCGGCGTACGCTCGGCCGGGTGCCCGAATATTTCAAGGTCGAGCAGTTCGACGTCAATGTCGAGCAGCGCTCCAACGCCAACGGCCAGCGCGTCACCGTGGCGCTCGCGGTGGTCAAGGTCGACGTTGCCGGCGAGCGGCTGATCTCGGCGGCGGAAGGCAACGGTCCGGTCAACGCGCTCGATGTCGCCCTGCGCAAGGACCTCGGCAAGTACCAGAAATACATCGAGGGTCTGAAGCTGATCGATTACCGCGTGCGTATCCTCAATGGCGGCACCGAAGCGGTGACGCGCGTCCTGATCGAGAGCGAAGACGAGAACGGCGAGAGCTGGATCACGGTCGGCGTCTCGCCCAATATCATCGACGCCTCGTTCCAGGCGCTGATGGATTCGGTGGTCTACAAGCTGGTGAAGTCAGGTGCGCCAGCGTGACGGGCTACGAGTGACCGCGGGGAGAGCGCAGGGGCCATTCCATGATCGACCACATCTCCGTCGGCGTCGCCGACCTCGAACGGCCGCGCGCTTCTACGAGGCGACACTCGCGCCGCTCGGGCTTTCCCGTCTCGTTACCCGTCCAGCCACGATCGGCTTCGGCAAATCCTACCCCGAATTCTGGATCAACCTGCGCGCCGGCATGGCGCCGGTCCCGCCCGAGAGCGGCACGCATATCTGCCTTCGCGCCAAAACGACCGGTGATGTCGATGCGTTTCACGCCGCAGCGCTCAGCGCCGGCGGCCGCTCCGACGGCGCGCCCGGAATTCGGCCGCATGACCGCGTCAAGTATTACGCCGCCTTTGCCATCGATCCCGACGGCAACCGCATCGAGGCGGTGACGTTTCCCAGCGAGTAAAGCCTACAATTTTCGCGCCAATTCCGGCGCCATTTGCTTGCTGCCTTCGGGCGTAAGCGCTGCGGCGGCGCGCAGGCGCGGCACGATATCCTCGACCCGATCGGCCTTGAGGATATCGACGTTGAGCGATGGCCGGATGAACTCGGTTTCGCGCATATGCGCCAACAGCGCCATCAGCGGCTCCCAGAAGCCGTCGATGTTGGCGAGCAGAACCGGCTTGGAGTGGCGGCCGAGCTGCTGCCAGGTCATCTGCTCGACCAGTTCTTCCAGCGTGCCGACGCCGCCGGGCAGGGCGACGAACGCATCGGAATGTTCGAACATCAGCCGTTTGCGCTCGTGCATGTCGGGCGTGACGATCATTTCCTGAACGCGGGACAGCATATGTTCGCGCGATCTGAGGAAATCCGGAATGATCCCGGTGACCAGGCCGCCATGGTCCAGCGTGGCCTTGGCGACCGCGCCCATCAGCCCGACCGATCCGCCGCCATAGACGAGCCGGATATTATTCTCGGCGAAAATCTTTCCCAGGGCGAGCGCGGCTTCGACAAAGCGGGGGCTGGAGCCGGCGCCGGAGCCGCAATAGACACAGACAGTTTTGATTTGATCCATGGAGATCATGTGGCACTGCACCCAGAAAAGCTCAAGTCTGGTTCGTTTCGCTGATGCAGCAGAAATAGGCCCGAAATCGAACCAAACGGGGGAAAGATTTATCTTTCAAGGCTGTACGGCAGAGTTAAAGGCTCTATATGACGGGCATATGCAGATCATCAGAAACCATCTGACGGCGGCCGGTGCGCCATCCTGCGTTGGGCGCGACAGCGATGGCTGATCCTGATTCGCCCGACCGTGCCGCCCAACCTCCGGCCAGCAACTCGCCCGAAAAGGCGACCCTGATCGGGACGCTGGTGCATCTGTGGCCCTATATCTGGCCCGGCGATCGCGCTGACCTGAAGATGCGCGTGGTCTGGTCGATGGTGCTGCTGCTGGCGGCCAAGCTCGCGACGCTGACGGTGCCGTTCACCTTCAAATGGGCGATTGATGCGCTCAACGGCATGGGCACCGCGCCGGTCGAAGCGTCGAACTGGATGCTGTGGCTGATCGCATCGCCCCTGCTGATGACCGCAAGCTACGGCGCGATACGGGTGCTGATGGCGGTGCTGACGCAGTGGCGCGACGGCATCTTTGCCCGCGTCGCCATGCATGCGGTGCGCAAGCTCGCCTACATCACCTTCGTCCACATGCACGAATTGTCGCTGCGCTTCCATCTGGAGCGCAAGACCGGCGGCCTGACGCGCGTGCTGGAGCGTGGCCGCACCGGCATCGAGGTGATCGTGCGGATGGTGATCTTGCAGTTGATCCCGACAATCGTCGAGGTGTCGCTGCTGGCGGCGGTGCTGTTTTGGCAATTCGACTGGCGCTATGTCGCCGCCGTTCTGATCACGGTCGTGATCTTCATGGGTTTCACTTATCTCGCCACCGAATGGCGGATCGAAATCCGGCGCAAGATGAACGATTCCGACACCGAGGCGAACACCAAGGCGATCGAACTCGCTGCTCAATTACGAGACGGTGAAATATTTCAGCTCTGAGCAACGCGAAGCCGAGCGCTACGACCGTTCGATGGAGCGCTACGAGCGCAACAGCGTGAAGACCTATACCTCGCTAGCGGTGCTCAACACCGGGCAGGCGATCATCTTCACCTTCGGCCTCACCGCGACCATGCTGATGTGCGCGTTCGGTGTGCGCAACGGCACCAATACGGTCGGCGATTTCGTCATGGTCAACGCCATGATGATCCAGCTTTACCAGCCGCTGAATTTCATGGGCATGGTCTATCGCGAGATCAAGCAGGCGGTCATCGACATCGAGAAGATGTTCAACGTGCTGCAGCGTAATCCCGAGATCAAGGATATCCCGGGCGCCGCGCCGCTCGTCGTCAGCTCGGGCAATGTGCGCTTCGACGACGTGCGCTTCGCCTATGATGCGGAGCGGCCGATCCTCAAGGGCCTCAGTTTCGAAGTGCCCGCCGGCAAGACGGTGGCGATCGTCGGTCCTTCCGGCGCCGGCAAGTCGACGATTTCGCGATTGCTGTTTCGTCTTTACGACGTCTCCAGCGGAAAAATCCTGATCGACGGTCAGGATATCCGCAACGTCACGCAGGCGAGCCTGCGCGCTTCGATCGGCATGGTGCCGCAGGATACCGTGCTGTTCAACGACACCATCCGCTACAACATCCGTTACGGCCGCTGGGGGGCGAGCGATGCCGAGGTGGAGGAGGCGGCGCAACTGGCGCAGATCGACACTTTCATCCGCCTATCGCCGAAGGGGTATGAAACCCAGGTCGGCGAACGCGGCCTGAAACTGTCCGGTGGCGAGAAGCAGCGCGTGGCAATTGCGCGCACGGTGCTGAAAGCGCCGCCGATCCTGGTGCTGGATGAGGCGACGTCCGCGCTCGACAGCCACACCGAGCATGAAATCCAGGAAGCGTTGGAGCGCGTCTCGCGTGGCCGCACTTCGCTCGTGATCGCACACCGGCTGTCGACCATTGTAGGCGCCGATGAAATTATCGTGCTGGATCAAGGGCGCATTGCCGAGCGTGGCACCCATATCCAGCTTTTGGCGTCCGACGGGCTCTATGCCAGCATGTGGAACAGGCAGCGCGAGGCCGAGGAGGCGCGGGAGAAGCTTGCCCAGATCGACGAGGGCAACGAGGCGCCGAACCGCGCTCCACCGCCGGTCGATGATCCGCTCAATGATCAATCCAGGGACCCGTCCGCACCCAAGGATCCCTTGTCCAAAGATCCCTTGGCAACCGCCGCGGAATAATCCAAATACGGCGCTACTTCCCTAAAACGGAAGTCGGCCAGACAACAGCGAGCCCTAATGTCGATTGCGAATTCCATCCGCACGCAGATCCCGCCGATTCATCCCGAGGGCTATCCCTTCATCGGCGGCTTTGCGCTGGTCAGCCTGATCCTGTTCTGGATCTGGACGCCGCTCGGCTGGATCGGCACGCTGTTGACCATCTGGTGCGCGCTGTTCTTCCGCGATCCCGTTCGCGTCACGCCGGTGCGCGACGGCATCGTGGTGGCGCCGGCCGATGGCCGCGTCTCCATGATCGCACAGGTGTTGCCGCCGGCCGAACTCGGCCTTGGCGACCGGCCGCTGCCGCGCATTTCGATCTTCATGAGCGTGTTCAACTGCCACGTGAACCGCAGCCCGGTGGCGGGCCGCATCGACCGCATCGCCTACCGGCCCGGCGCCTTCATCAACGCCGAGCTCGACAAGGCCAGCGAAGATAATGAGCGCAATTCGCTTGTCATCTCGACCGCGCAGGGTCGGATCGGCGTGGTCCAGATCGCTGGCCTGGTGGCGCGGCGGATTGTCTCATTCGTGCGGGAAGGCCAGTCGATCGGCGCCGGCGAGCGGTTCGGCCTGATCCGTTTTGGCTCGCGTCTGGACGTATATTTGCCGGAAGGTTCGAAATCGCTGGTTTCCGAGGGCCAGACGGCAGTGGCTGGCGAGACGATTTTGGCCGATTTCGGGTCGAGCGAGCAGGGGCGAACGTTTCGGGCCGATTAACCGTCGCCGGCGGCCCAAACGGCTAAGCCGCCGCCAATGGTGAACCGGGCCACCGCTTGCTATATAGTGGCAGGCATGCTGACCCCCGATCCCAAATACCCTGAGCTGCGCCGCCGCCGGTTTCGTCCGATACCGGTGCGGATGCTGGTGCCCAACGTCATCACCTTGCTCGCGATCTGCGCCGGGCTGACGGCGATCCGGCTGTCGATCGAAGGGCGGATGGAGCTCGCGGTCGCGGCCATCGTGTTCGCAGCCATACTCGACGGAGTCGACGGCCGCGTCGCGCGCATGATCAAGGGCCAGTCGAAATTCGGCGCTGAACTCGACAGCCTTGCGGATTTCGTCAATTTCGGCGTTGCGCCCGGCCTGATGCTGTATTTCTGGCAGCTGCAAGAGTTGAACAATGGCGGCTGGATCGCGGCCATGGTGTTTGCGATCGCGGGCGGCCTGCGGCTGGCGCGCTTCAACGCCTCGATCGACGATCCGAACAAGCCAGCCTTTGCGGCGAACTACTTCACCGGCGTGCCGGCGCCGGCCGGCGCGATCCTTGCGATGCTGCCGTTCTATCTGGCGTTCCTCGGCGTCTCGAAGCCGCCGGCCATGCTGACCGCGGCCTACACGCTGCTGATCGCCTTCCTGATGGTGTCGCGCCTGCCGGTCTTTTCCGGCAAAACGGTGCGGATGCGGGTGCCGCCCGAAATGGTGCTGCCGGTTTTCGTCTCCGTGGTGTTCTTCGTAGCCCTGTTGATCGGCTATCCCTGGCACATCCTGTCGATCGGCTCGGTGCTGTACCTCGCGAGCCTGCCCTGGGGCTGGAAGACCTATCGCGACCACGAGCGCAATGCCGCCCTTGCCGCGCAGCCGGCGGCAACGGCTGAAGGCGCCGCACCGTCAACGCCGGCCGCGACGTTTTCGCCCGCCTCTGATGATGCCGAGGACGAGCGGCCGGCGCGGCTGAACTGAGCATCTCGCACCGCTTCCGATATATCTGCCATGAGCCGCCGCCGAGTTGGGTTCTCCTCCAATCTCGGCTATAGGGCTAAAGCGACGTACGGCCTCGAAGAGCCGGGCCGAAAAATCAGGAGAGAACGCCGTGAACAAAGCCGTTACCGCCCCGCTGCCTGCTTCCGTCCTCGAGGCGCTGGCGCGCTATGACACGCCGACGATTTGCAATGCGATGGAAATCGTCGCGCCCGAACGCCGCCTGATCGGCTACACCACCAAGCCGCTGGTCTGCCCGTTCCCCGATTTGCCGCCGATGGTGGGTTACGCCCGCACCGTGACGATCCGCTCGGTGCTCAAATCCACGCTTCCGGCCGACGAGCAGTCGAAGCGCCGCATCGCCTATTACGAATATGTCGGCACCGGTTTCGGCCCGCGCATCACCGTGATCCAGGATATCGACGGCGCCGATGCCGGCTACGGCGCGTTCTGGGGTGAGGTGCAGAGCAACGTGCACAAGGCGCTCGGCTGCCTCGGCGTCATCACCGACGGCTCGATCCGCGACATCCCGCAATGGGCGCCGGGCTTTCAGGCGCTGGCCGGTTCGGTCGGGCCGTCGCATGCCTGGGTCCATGCCGAACACTGGGGCGGCGAAGTGCGCGTCGCCGGCATGACGGTGCATTCCGATGATCTGATCCACGCCGACCAGCACGGCGCCATCGTGATCCCCATCGATATCGCGGCGAAGATTCCGGAAGCCGCCGAACTCTGCGGCCGGCGCGAGACGCCGATCCTGGACATCGCACGCAGCCCGGACTTCACGCTGGAAAAACTGAAAGAGGCGCTGAAGCGCTCGTCCGAGATCCACTGACAAAAGTCAGGGTTCGACAAACAGGGGGAAACGTCATGAAGGGGTTCCGGGCGGCGCTGTCATTCCTGATCCTCTTCAGTGCGGTACCAGCACAAGCGCAAACCTACCCCTCGCGGCCGATCACGCTGGTGGTGCCGTTCCCGCCGGGCGGATCGACCGATGCCGCCGCCCGGATCATGGCCGAGCGGATGCGTAGCTTCCTCGGGCAGTCCGTCGTGATCGAAAATGTCGGCGGCGCCGGCGGCAGCATTGGCGTCGGGCGCGTCGCCCGCGCCGCGCCTGATGGTTACACCTTCGACATCGGCCAGTGGGACACCCATGTCGGCAGCATCATCTACAAGCTCGACTACGACCTCGAAAAGGATTTTGAGCCGATCGCGCTTGTTTCGAACAATCCCCAGCTCATGGTCGCCAAGAACGACCTGCCGGCGAAGACGCTGGCCGAGCTGGTCGCGTGGATGAAGGAAAATCCCGGCAAGATCAATTTCGTCAACCAGAACGCGGCGGCGAACGTCACCGGCGTGCTGTTCGAGAACCTGACCAGGCAGAAGGTGCAGTTCATTCCCTATCGCGGCGCCGGCCCCGCGATGACCGACCTGATCTCCGGTACGGTGGATCTGCTGGTGGTGCAGGGCGCGGTGGCGCTGCCGCAAATCCGCGCCGGCAAGATCAAGGCGCTCGCCAATCTTTCGCCCGCGCGTTCGGCCTCGATGCCTGACATTCCGACCTCGGACGAAACCGGCGTACCCGGCCTCTATATGTCCGGCTGGTTCGGCTTCTGGGCGCCAAAGGGCACGCCGAAGGATGTCATCGCAAAACTCAACGCTGCGACGGTGGAGGCGTTGGCTGACCCTGCGATCCAGAAGCGCTTTACCGAACTCGGTCTCGACGTCGCGCCGCGCGCGCAACAGACGCCGGAGGGCCTTGCCGCCTTCCAGAAGGCCGAAATCGAAAAATGGTGGCCGATCATCAAGGCCGCCGGCATCGGCGTGCAGGCGCAGTGAGCGCCGCGGTCAGGCGGACCGCTCCCGGTCAGAGATGGAGTTCGAGAAACACCTGGTCGCGCAGCGGTATTCCGTCGACCAGAACTCCCTCCGCGTACCCGCCTTCGGGCCTGAATGCGTCCTGCACGATTCGGTACATGCGGAAGCCCTGACGCTGGTAGAAGCGCAGATTGCCGATATCGGCAGTGGCCGTCGAGACAAACAGCCGATGACCATCGCGGAGACGACAATGAGTGACCGCCGCCTCGACGAGGCTGCGTCCGATGCCCTGGCCTTGGTGGCCCGCCTCCACCGCCATGCTCTTGAGCTCGAATACGCCGGCAGCGTCAGTCTCGAGGATTTGCAGGTGCCCAATCACGGTATCGCTGGCGCGGGCGACGAGCACTTTGCCGCGGGAAATGTAACTGCAAATCTGTGCCCGGGAATCGTCGGCAAGATCAAACAGAGGCAGCAGCGAGCTGCGGTCTGCACGGTAGACTTCAATGCGCATCGGAACGCCTCGATGGATATTGAATTCCGCAAGCGATCAGATCCGGCAGCATCCTCACCGCGTCACGCCGTCCGGCGTGAGCCTCCATACGATTTGCGCCCGCAGGCCAGTCCCATCTCTTCTGTTCTGGAGGATCAGCCGTGCGCCGCTGGCGCGCAGGGCGAGCTCGACAATTGATAGTCCGAGGCCGCTCCCAAGCGGGCTCTTGTTGCGGCCGCGGAAAAAACGGTTCGTAACCAGCGCAATCTCTTCCTGCGGTATGCCCGGGCCCTCATCGTCGACATAAACGGCAAGCGCATCGGATTCCTTCTCCATCGACCATCGAATGGCGCCCGGCTGCGACATGTGACGTGCGGCATTCTCATGCAGGTTGCGAACCGCCAGCAGAAGGAATTCCCGGTTGGCCGTAACCATGGTGCCCGTCAGGGCCGGATCGACGGTAACGGGGACGGCCCGGTCCGACAGTGGCAGCGCGTCGATGACCTCTTCGATCACGCCCCCGATGCTGATCTGGTTCGCCCGGATCGTCTCCGGCGCCGAATCGAGTTTCGCGATGGCGAGCAACTGGCGAACGAGGCGGGTGGTACGATCGACGCCGACAAGGATTTGACGGAGCGCCGTGGCGCGCGTTGTCTCGTCACGGGCCGCCATTGCGACCTGGGCCTGGGTCCGCAATCCTGCCAGCGGCGTCCGCAACTCATGTGCGGCGAAAGCGGTGAGATCCCGCTCGTGCCGCAACGCATCCTGGACCCTGGCGAAAAGGGAATTGAGCGAGTCGATGACCGGCCGGATTTCCGTTGGTATTTTGCCAGTCTCGACGGGGCGCATGTCGTCGGCGCTTCTGCGCGCCAGTTCTTCGGCGAGCCCCCGCAACGGACGTAGCCCGCGATTGAGGCTTGCCCAGATCAGGAATCCGAGCAATGGGACCGTAAGAGCCATCGGCGCGAGAATGCCCTTCATGATTTCCGCGACGAAATGGTCGCGCAGGCCGAGCCGGTCTCCCACCAGAACGCGAACGCCCTTGGCGCCGTCTTCCGCCGTAAAGACGCGCCACGTCTCTCCGTTGATGAGGCGTTCGGAGAAGCCCGCTCTCCTGTCGCTCAGGCTTTCGTTCGGCGCTCCACTGGAGCGCGCCACCAGCCGGCCGTCGAGTGACCATATCTGGCAGGAAAGCTGTCGCTCGTAACTCAGGATCTCCGGAGCCTGTCCGGGGTCTGCTCCCTTTTGTGCGGTACCGACGCCGTTGCCCGCGAGCGACAGCACCATGCGCGCCGCTTCCTGCAGTCTTGCGTCCAGCACGCTTTCGACTTCCCGCCTGGCGCCGACGTAAATCCAGCAGGTCGCGGCGAGCCATATCAGGCTGGTGGCCGCGACAAGGATCAGGAAGAGTTTTCTTCTCAGCGAATTCATGGGGCGACGGGCCTCATCCGGTACCCGATCCCGCGCAGGGTTTCGATCTTCGTCCGTCCGATTTTCGTGCGCAATTTATGGACGTGGACTTCGACGGTATTGCTTTCGACTTCTTCCTGCCAGCCGTAGAGCTTTGCTTCCAGGTCGCTCTTGGACAAAACCGCGCCTGGCCGGTCCATCAGCGCTGCGAGAACGGCGAACTCGCGGCGGGAAAGACCGATGCATGTTCCACTGACGGTAACGGTCAGTCGGGCGAGGTTGAGCGTCACACCATTGTAGGACGCCTGGGGCGAGGCGCGGCCCTCATTCCGCCGGCTGATGGCACGGACACGGGCGGCAAGCTCCTCCAGATCGAAGGGTTTGCCGAGATAGTCGTCCGCCCCGGCATCCAATCCCCTGATGCGGTCAGCGACTTCGTCGAGCGCGGTCAACAGCAGCACCGGAGTGCGGTCGCCGCGCGAGCGCAGCGCGGCCAACAGATCGAGGCCAGACCCGTCCGGCAGCATCAGATCGAGAACCAGTGCGTCGAATTCGTCCGCCGCAAGCGCCGCGTGACCGTCGGCGCAACTGGCGACGATGTCGAGCGTCGCGCCGTATAGCCCGAGCCCGACCTTCAATCCGTCCGAGAGCACCGGGTCATCTTCAACAACCAAAATCCGCATGCAAGCCGCTCCCCGTTTGGACTTCCGCGTCGGCTTCCAGGCTTAAGGCTGGCTTAAGGTCGCAAGGCCACATGGGCCGCCGGATCGTTCACAGAAGGTACCCCATGCCCTACGTTCGCATTGCCGGTTTCGTTACGTTGCTGCTGAGGCTTGTGATGGCTGCCGCCGGTTCCGTTTGGGCGGCGACGCCGATGCCGGCGGATCAGGCCTTCCAGCTCCGCGCGCAACTGGATGAGGAGGAGGGGATCGAACTGACCTGGTCGATCGCCCCCGGCCACTACCTCTATCGTGACCGGATTGCCGTCACCCTCGCTGGCCAGCGCATCAGGATCGCGGCGGAAAAGGGCGACCCCAAAGACGATCCGAATTTCGGTCTGACCGAAGTCTATCACGGCACGGGCATCGCGACGGTACCGGCGGAATTGCTGCCGGAGAAGGGTCGCATCGTCGTCACCTATCAGGGCTGCGCTGAAAATTCGATCTGCTACCCGCCAATCTCGAAGGCTATCGACCTCGCGACATTGCTGATCGAGGACGCGCAGGCGGGAAGCGCGACGATGCCCCCGCCGACCCATGGCGGCAACGAGGATAATCCCGACGTTCCGACCTGGACGCCTTCGTCGTCGGGCGGCCTCGAAACCGAGGCCGGCACGCTCGGCGGCAGCCTTGCTTCGACGGTGCTGGCATTCTTGGGATTCGGACTGCTGTTGTCGCTGACGCCCTGCGTGTTTCCGATGATTCCGATTCTGTCGGGAATGCTCGCACGCGCCGGTGGCCGTATATCCGTGCCGCGCAGTTTCGTGCTCTCCGTGTCCTACGTTCTGGCGATGGCGACAGCGTACGGCACGCTTGGAATCTTCGTTGCCTGGTCCGGCGAAAATCTGCAGGCATCGCTGCAGACGCCGCCGGCTGTGCTGGCCATGAGTGCGGCATTTGTCGCCCTCGGGCTATCGATGTTTGGTCTTTACGAATTGCAGTTGCCGCAATCCTGGACCGCGAGGCTGACGGCGGCAGCCGGAAGCAAAGGGTCGATCGGCGGCGCCGCACTTATGGGCTTTGGATCGGCGCTGATTGTCGGTCCATGCGTGACGCCGCCACTCGCCGCGGCGCTGGTGTATGTGGCGCAAACCGGCGATGTGCTGCGCGGTTCGCTGGCGCTGTTCTCGCTCGGGCTCGGCATGGGGCTTCCGCTGATCGCGTTCGGCGTGCTCGGCACACGGATACTGCCGCGCTCGGGTGCATGGCTGTTGCGTGTGAAGCATATTTTCGGCTTCATCTTCGTCGCGCTGGCGATCTGGATGGCTTCGCGCGTTTTGCCGGTCGCGCTAACCGCGACCGCATCGGGCGGATTGTGTATCGCAGTCGGCCTCTACCTCGATGTTCCCTCGCTGTTTGAGGAGCCGCGGTGGCGGCCGGCCAACCTTGCGAGAGCCGCCTCCGGCGTGCTGGCGCTGTTTTACGGTTGTGTCCTCGTCATCGGAGCCGCGCTCTCCGACTATGGGCCGCTGCGGCCCCTGATTTCCGCCGGCCTGGTCGCCTCGGCCCCGGACGCCCGCGCCGGCGGTTTCCAGGTCGTGTCCAATGAAGCCGAACTCGACAAGGCGATCGACCTCGGCCGCAAGCAGGGCACGGCCATCATGGTCGATTTTTCGGCCGACTGGTGCACCGAATGCCGGCTCATGGAGCAAAACATCTTTGCCCGCGACGAGGTGCAGCAGCGGCTTCGCGGCATGCTGCTCATTCGCGCCGACCTCACCCATTTCGACCTGTCGAGCAAAAATCTGATGCAGCGTTTCGCGGTGGTCGGGCCGCCGACGATCGTCTTCCTCAATCCCGACGGAACCGAGATCGCCGAGGCGCGCGTCGTGGGCGACATCGGCGTCGATGGGTTCCTCGGCAAGATCGCCAAGGTCTCACGCATCAAGGCCTCACGCGTCTAACCCCTTCAAGGAGAAATGAACATGCTCGATCCGATATCTCGCGCCGGATTCCTGCGCTTGGCGGCGATGTCCGCCGTACTCGTCATTCCAGGACAGGCGCGCGCTGACGACAATCACATCACGCACGACATGATCCTGAACGATCCGGACGCGCCGGTGGCTGGAAATCCCGATGGCGATCTCACCGTTGTCGATTTCTTCGACTACAACTGCCCGTACTGCAAGATGGCGGCAAAGAGCCTTGAAAAGATCGTCAAGGCCGACGGCAATATCCGCCTCGTCTACAAGGACTGGCCGATCCTGGCCGAGACCTCGATCGTCGGCGCCCGGCTGGCGCTGGGTGCGAAATATCAGGACCAATATCTGCCGGTTCACCATGCGCTGATGGATATCCCGGGCTACGGCATCTCCCGGGAGCAGATGCTGGAGGCGGTCCGAAAGACCGGCGTCGACCAGCCGCGGCTCGACGCCGATATCGCGGCGCACGCCGATGACATCCTGCGCCTGATCAAGCGCAACCTGAGCATTGCCGACGCGATCGGCCTGCAAGGCACTCCCGGCTTCCTGGTCGGCGCCTACAAGGTCAACCAGGCGCTCAACTATGACGGCTTCATCAAGGTCGTGGCGGATGCGCGGGCGCGGGCGAAGACGACCAAATAGTCCAGGCTGCACAAACCTAATCCGGATACCGAAATCATGATGAACCTGTTCGCTCGACAGGCACGCCGGCGGCTCGCCGCATTGCTGCTGTCGCTCGCCCTTGCCGGATGCGCGGTCACCGGCGACGGGCTACGAAACTCCGAATTTTCAGGCGTTCCGTCGCCGGTGACCGCGCATTACGCCGCGCGCGCGGCCGAGAAATTTGCGGTGGACGCCGTCGACACATCGCATGTCGATCCTCAATACCTCAAGCAGATCGTCGACTATCGCTCGACGAACCCGCCTGGCACCGTCGTGGTCGACCCCCACAAGCGCTTTCTCTATCTGGTCCAGAAAGGCGGCAAGGCCATCCGTTACGGCGTCGGCGTCGGCCGCGAAGGGCTGGCCTTTGCGGGCACGGGCACGGTGCAGGAGAAGAAGGAATGGCCGCATTGGACGCCGACGCCGGCCATGATCGCGCGCGAGCCGAAACGCTACGCGAAGTGGGCCGGCGGCATGGACGGCGGCGCGGGAAATCCGCTCGGCGCCAGGGCGCTCTACCTGTTCAGGAACGGGCAGGACACGCGCTACCGGATCCATGGCACGACCGAGCCCGACAGCATCGGCAAGGCGGTTTCCTCCGGCTGCATCCGCATGATGAACCAGGACGTCATCGATCTCTATGCCCGCGTTCCGCTCGGCGCCAAGGTCGTGGTTCTCTGAGCGTGATCGATCGGGTGATGCCCGCGCCGTCGCGATTTAAGGCTGGCTTAAGGAGGCGCGCCTTGATGCGCGATGACCGTCAACCAACAATCGGAATAGAAATGATGAAAATTCCAAGCCCGCCTTCCGAGAAAGCCTCGACGTCATTGATGCCCGCGCTTGCCGCCTGGGCGCCGCTGCCGATCCGCCTTGCGGTCGGCTACGGCTTCATGGCCCATGGCTATGCCAAGTTCTCGCGTGGCCCGGAGACTTTCGCGGTCGTTCTGCACACGCTCGGCGTCCCCGCGCCCGAGTTGGCGGCATGGGCGGCGACGCTGACGGAACTGATCGGGGGCGCGGCGGTGATGCTTGGCGTATTGATCCCGTGGGTCAGCATACCGATGGCGGGCGTTCTGCTGACGGCGCTCGTTACGGTCCACCTGCCATACGGGTTCTTCTCGGTGAAGCTCGCGGAAGTCACCGAAACCGGAATCAGATTCGGGTCGGTCGGCTACGAAATCCTGCTGCTTTATCTGGCTGGGCTGGTGGCGCTGGCGTTGGGTGGACCCGGCAAGCTGTCGCTGGAGGAATGGATCGCGCGACGGAGGCACCACGATCAGGTGCGCAAAACGCTGGAGCAACTCGCCCCGAGGCCCTGATCTTTCCTGGAGGTTTTGACCTTTTGTTCGGCGAACTGTGGAGGTGAGTAACATTCGGCGAGGTCCGCGCGAAGTAGTGGACGGGACTATCGGGCGCAGCCTCGTCGGCACTGCGAAGGCCGCTTGCAGGCTCTGCAGGGATATCTTGCGATGACAACGGAAGATTTCATTCAGGCGCTGGTTGCCGACCGGGTCGTCGGACGAAAACCGTGGCTGACGTTCTTGGCGGCCTTCGTGCCGGCCATCGCCGTTGTTGCGATTTTTTCTTCTCCAGGATCGGCTTCCGCGACGACATCGACGCCGCGCTGCGCACCGTTCGCTTCCTGTTCAAATTTGCGGTCGTCGTGCCGCTCGCTGCGGTATCTCTGGCCGCATTGTACCGAAGCATCGGGCCGGTATTCGAACGGGGCTGGTGGGCCAGATTGCTGCTCGTTCCGTTGATGCTGCTTGCCGCCGGCGTCGCTGCCGAATTGCTGACGACATCGCGATCGGACTGGTCGGTCCGCCTGGTCGGCAGCAACGCCCCGAACTGCATGACATTGATCCCGCTGCTCGCCAGCGGTCCGCTCGCGCTCTTCATCATGGCGCTGAAAAGCGGTGCGCCGGCAAATCCGGGATTGGCCGGCGCGGCGGCTGGTCTTGCTGCGGGCAGCCTTGCAGCCGTATTCTATGCGGCGAACTGCTTCGACGACAGTCCGTTGTTCGTCATCACCTGGTATCCACTCGCCATCGGCTCCGTGGTGCTGGCCGGCTATTTCGCCGGCAGGCGTATCCTGAGGTGGTAACGCCGGCGCGAGCGGACGCATCATGGTTAGCGAATCCTTGCGATCGCGCGGGTTACACCCGCATTTCTACGATCCCTCGTCGAGTTTAAGCTTTACGCCTCTTTAATGGCGAGGTCGTAGGTTTGCGCTACGTTGCTTGGGTCGCGCACCGTCCAGAATGGCCGGGTATCGCGTACGCGTCGGAGTTTTTCATGGATATTATGACGGCCGCCGGGCTTGTGGCTGGTTTCGCCGTTATTGCGGCGATGGTGTTCATGGGCGGCGATCTGCACATGTTCATCAGCGAACACGCGATGATCATCATCTTCGGCGGCACAACCGCCGCGACCATGATCAGATTTCCGCTGGGCGTCATGCTGCACGGTCTGCCGCTGGGTCTGAAGTTTGCCTTCACGATGAGCCGGCTGTCGGCGCGCGATCTGGTCGACGAACTAGCTCGCATCGCCGAGATTGCCCGCAAGCAGGGTCCGGTTGGACTGGAAAAAGTCGAAACCGCCGAGCCGTTTCTCGCTAAGGGCATTCGCTACGTCGCCGACGGCTACGATCTCGAATTCATCCGCGACAACATGGAGCGCGACCGCGACAACTTCCTGATGCATCTCAACGAAGGCAGCAAGATCTATCGCGCCATGGGTGACTGCGCTCCTGCGTTCGGCATGATTGGAACCCTGATCGGCATGGTGCAGATGTTTTCGAACATGTCGGACCCCTCGAAGCTCGGCCCGTTTATGGCGACCGCACTGCTGGCGACGCTCTACGGCGCGCTGGTGGCGAACCTGATCTGCCTGCCGATTGCCGACAAGCTGCACGGCAAGCTGCTCGACGAGGAAACCAATCGCACGCTGATCATCGACGGCATCCTGATGATCCGCGATTCCAAGAGCCCGGCGCTGGTGCGCGAGATGCTGCTGGCCTACCTGCCTGAAAAACATCGCCACGACGAAGGCGAACTGGTTCCTGCCTGATCGACGACGGCATCCCGGCGGGAGATAGAGCATGGCCAAGAAAAAACGCGAAGAGGCGCACGGCGGCCACGGCTGGTTCGTGACCTTTGCCGATCTGATGGCGCTGCTGCTGGCATTTTTCGTGATGTTGGTCGCATTTTCCACGCAGGATGCCGCCAAGTTGAAGATCGTCGCCGGCTCGATGCGTGAAGCGTTCGGCGTGCAGACCGAGGCCCGATATTCCGGCATCGTCGAATCCGACGGCCTGCCGACGCGGCCGAATATGAAGAATGTCGCGCATATTTCGCCTGAGGACGCCTCCAATACGCCGACACCCGACGAAAAGGACCGGCAGAGTGAGGTCGGCGCCCGACTGAAGGTCGATCGCGAGTTCGCGCTCGCCTCGGCCTCGTTGCGCCAGGCGTTGCAGGACATGCCGGAACTGACCGAAGTGTCCAAGCACATCATGTTCGAGGAAACCAGAGAGGGGCTCAATCTCGAAATCGTCGATCAGGACGGGCGCTCGATGTTCGCCGACGGCTCCAAGGTGCCGTACGACCGCACCCGCCGGCTGATCCAGAAACTGGCCGTGCCGTTGAAGGCGACCCCGCTGCGGGTCAACATTGTCGGCCACACCTCGGCCGGTTTCGTGCCGGCGCGCAGCGAATATGGCGCGTTCGATCTGTCGGCGGACCGCGCCAACGCCGTGCGCCAGATTCTCGAACGCGAGGGTTTGCCGCCGTCGCATATCTTCGCCGTCGGCGGCAGGGCCGACAGCCAGCCATTGTTTCCCGACGATCCGACATTGCCGGCAAACCGTCGCGTCACCATCACATTGATGCGCGAAAATCCGCCGCTTCCGCCAAACCTCAAGCCGTAATACGGCGGAACTACCATAATACCATCTCGTCATTTCGATCCGCTTTGCGTGAGCTACGCATCGCATGCGGTGCTATGCTTGCCCGACGATTGACAGGCAGCGCGGAAGCGTCGATAGCCGCCCGGATCAAACCAACGACGAGAACGTTCCCCTCCATCATGACTGTCAGCGTCACATCTACCGAAGCCCATGAGGGGCAGGCCACCTCAGGCTTTTTGGCCTTGACGCTGGGAAGCATCGGCGTCGTGTTCGGCGATATCGGAACCTCGCCGCTGTATGCATTCCGTGAGGCCGTTACCCACGCCGCAAATGGGGCGCCGGTGTCGCGCACCATCGTTCTCGGCGTGCTCTCGCTGATCCTGTGGTCGTTGTTCATCGTCGTGACCGCCAAATATGTGCTGCTGCTGTTGCGCGCCGACAACAACGGCGAGGGCGGTACGTTGTCGCTGATGGCGCTGGGGCAGCGGGCGCTCGGCCGGCGGAGCTGGCCGTTGCTGGCGCTCGGCGTGGTTGGCGCCTCGATGTTCATCGGCGATTCCATGATCACGCCGGCGATTTCGGTGCTGTCGGCGGTCGAAGGTCTCAAGCTGGTCACGCCCGGGCTCGAACATTATGTGGTGCCGCTGACGATCTTCATTCTGGTCGTCCTGTTCTCGGTGCAGAGCAGCGGCACCGCGCGCGTCGCCTCCGCCTTCGGGCCGGTCATGGTGATCTGGTTCGCGACATTGGCGGTGATGGGCCTCGTCCACATTTCGGACGATCCCACGGTCATGGCGGCGATCAATCCCTGGTATGCTATCTGGTTCATGCTTTCCCACGGCACCATCGGGTTGGTGACGATGGGCCTGGTGTTTCTGGCCGTGACCGGCGGCGAGGCGCTTTACGCCGATCTCGGCCATTTCGGACGCAAGCCGATCCAGGCCGGATGGTTCTATCTCGTGATGCCGGCGCTACTGATCAATTATTTCGGGCAGGGCGCGCTGGTGTTGTCCAATCCGGCGGCGATCGAAAATCCGTTCTACCGGCTGGTCCCCGAAATCCTGCTGCTGCCGCTGGTGGTGCTGGCGACGGCTGCGACCGTGATCGCGAGCCAGGCGGTGATCACAGGCGCCTTTTCGCTGATCCGTCAGGCCGTGCAGCTCGGCCTCCTGCCGCGCTTCGAGGTTCGCTATACCTCGGAAACCCATGCCGGCCAGATCTATCTGCCGCGCGTCAACCGGCTGCTGCTGATCGGGGTCGTGCTGCTGGTGCTATTGTTCCGCACCTCGAGCGGTCTGGCGTCGGCCTACGGCATCGCCGTTTCCACGACCATGGTGGTCGACGGCATCATGGGCTTTGTCGTGGTCTGGAAATTGTGGAACTGGCGCGCGGCGACGGCAGCGGCCGTGATCCTGCCTTTCGTCGTCGTCGACATGAGCTTCTTTGCCGCCAACCTCTTGAAGCTGTTCGAAGGCGCCTGGGTGCCGCTGCTGTTCGGCATCTCCGTGGCGGTGATGATCTGGACCTGGCGTCGGGGTGCGACGATCTTGGTCGCCAAGACGCGGCGCATCGAGGTGCCGCTGGCGGACCTGATCAAGAGCCTGGAAAAGCGTCCGCCCCACATCGTCAAGGGCACGGCGGTGTTTCTCACCTCCGATCCGAGCTTCGTGCCGACCGCGCTGATGCACAACCTCAAGCACAACAAGGTGCTGCATGAGCACAATGTGATCCTGACCATCGAAACCGCCGAGACGCCGCGCGTCGATCTGTCCGAGCGGGTCAAGATGGAAGCCATCAGCGAGAAGTTTTCCACCGTGCGATTGCGGTTCGGCTTCATGGAATCGCCGAACGTACCCAAGGCGCTGGTGATCGCGCGCAAACTCGGCTGGCAGTTCGACATCATGGCGACGTCGTTCTTCGTGTCGCGGCGGTCACTCAAGCCCTCGGCGCAGTCGGGCATGCCGCTGTGGCAGGACCATCTGTTCATCGCCATGAGCCGGTCGGCGAACGACGCCACCGACTACTTCCAGATCCCCACTGGCCGGGTGGTGGAAGTTGGAACTCAGGTAACTATCTGATACATAATGATTATTCATATCGGCGGACTGTTCCGATCCATGCGGGCGACGCATAGCGGAGGCCTGAATTCCGGCTAACCTATGCAGGCGTGCTGGGAGTATAGGGCTGCCCTCCTGCATTGTGCAGTGCGGCAAACGAGGCCCCCTCTCATGTCAGTCCAGTTTGCGATCCCCGCGGTGGAAACGCCCGCGGCCAATGGGCATGGCGAAGCGCATTCCACGGCCACCTTCAGGGCGCTGATGCTCGGCAGCATCGGCGTCGTCTATGGCGACATCGGCACCAGCCCGCTTTACGCGCTGCGCGAGGCGGTGGTTGCCGCCAGCGGGACGACTTCAGCCGCTGCCGCGCCGCAGGCCGTGCTCGGCGTGCTCTCGCTGATCCTGTGGGCGCTGATCGTGGTGGTGACGCTGAAATACGTCGTCATCCTGCTGCGCGCCGACAATAATGGCGAGGGCGGAACGCTGGCGCTGATGGCGCTGGCGCAGCGCGCGGTCACCAGGGGCGGGGCCGCAATCATGTTGCTCGGCATCATTTCCGGCGCGCTGTTTTACGGCGACGCAGTCATTACGCCGGCGCTGTCGGTATTGTCGGCGATCGAGGGCATCAAGCTCGTCACGGTAACCTTCGAGCACTATGTCGTGCCGCTGACGGTGATCATCCTGGTGGCGCTGTTTGCCGTGCAATCCCGCGGCACCGCGCGCGTCGCTGCGTTCTTCGGGCCGGTGATGTGCGTCTGGTTCGCCGTCATCGCGGTCGCGGCCGTGCCGCAGATTGCGCGTCATCCCGAAGTGCTGCTGGCGCTGAACCCGTTTCATGCCGTCTCCTTCATGCTCCATCACGGCATGATCGGCTTCGTGACGCTCGGCGCGGTGTTTCTGGCCGTCACCGGCGCGGAGGCGCTCTACGCCGACCTCGGCCATTTCGGCAAGCGGCCGATCCAGACCGCCTGGCTCTTCATCGTGCTGCCGTCGCTGGCGATAAATTATCTGGGGCAGGGCGCGCTGTTGATCGCCGACCCCAAGACGATCGAGAATCCGTTTTTCCTGATGTTCCCGGACTGGGCGCTGATCCCGATGGTGGCGCTGGCGACGGCGGCGACCGTGATCGCGAGCCAGGCCGTCATCACCGGCGCCTATTCGCTGACGCGTACGGCGATCCAGCTTGGGCTGCTGCCGCGGTTCGAAATTCGCCATACGTCGGAAGCCCATTCCGGCCAGATCTACATTCCCCGCATCAATCTGCTGCTGTTGATTGCGGTGATACTGCTGGTGGGTCTGTTCCGCTCGTCGAGCGCGCTGGCCTCGGCCTATGGCATCTCCGTGACCGGAACCATGGTGGTCACGGCCATGATGGGCTTTGTCGTGATCTGGCGGGTCTGGAAATGGTCGCCGGTCGCGGCGGCAGCGCTGATCGCACCGTTTTTGTTCCTCGATCTCACCTTCCTCGCCGCCAATCTGTTGAAGGTGTTCGAGGGCGGCTGGGTGCCGCTGGCGCTCGGCGGCATTGTGATGCTCCTGATGTACACGTGGCGGCGCGGCAGCCGGCTGCTGTTCGAAAAATCACGCAAGCTGGAATTTCCGCTGGCCGATCTGGTGGCGATGCTGGAGAAGCGTCCGCCGCAGCGCGTCTCGGGCACGGCCGTGTTCCTGACCAGCGATCCCGAATGTGCGCCAACGGCGCTGATGCACAGCCTCAAGCACTACAAGGTGCTGCACGAGAAGAACGTCATCCTCACCATCGAGACCGCGCCGACGCCGCGGATCGACCCGGCCGAGCGGGTGCGGATGGAGCAACTCAGCGAGACCTTCTCGCGGGTGACGCTGAAATTCGGCTTCATGGAGCAGCCCAACGTGCCGAAGACGCTGGCGATCGCCCGCAAGCTCGGCTGGCAGTTCGACATCATGTCGACGTCGTTCTTCCTGTCCCGCCGCGCGCTGAAGCCGGCCGCGCATTCGGGCATGCCGCGCTGGCAGGATTTGCTGTTCATCCGCCTTAGCCGCTCCGCCAACGACGCCACGGATTATTTCCAGATTCCGACCGGCCGCGTGGTGGAAGTGGGAACGCAGGTCACGATCTAGGGCGTGAACCCGTGAATTCCGCCTGCAATTGTCGCAGGACGGCAACAGCTTCATTGTTTTTTGGGCGGAACAGAACATCGGACTCCACACGCATCCCGGTTTGGATCAGTCTCTTGAAGCCGGGGGTCGGCGGATCGAGGTTTTACCCGGCTGGCCGCAGGGCGCGAATGCCCTCGGCATCTCGTGTAGACTGTGGACGGCGCTCGGAAGGCCAAGCTGAAGCCTTGAGTGGCAATAATCCGATGCGACGATCTGAAATTGTAAGGAGTAGCGCAAATGAGTTTCATCGGCGCGAACGACCATTCCAACCCCGATAGTCCGGAAGATCCGCTGTACTACGCACCGCGCTCGGCGCGCGGCATGGCGAACCCGCGATCTAACGGGACACCGCAGCGATCAGACCATTTGCCTCCCACGCCCCCTTTGTCTCGCTATGATGAGATGCGCGAGGAGGCTTTCGCCAAAGTCACCCGTCCGCTGGAGTCGCAATTCGCTTATGAACGCCGTCCACGACGCGGACTGTTCGCCATTGCGGGCGCAATTGCCGCAGCGATCGGCGTCACTGCGATCCTGGCGCTCGTTTTGTTCAACGTGTTTCCAAGGTCGAAAAGCGAGCCCTCGGAACTCGCCGTTTCCATTTCAACCCCTGCATCGGCCACGCCGGCCCAGGTGACGACGTCCGACGACTCCCAGGAACTGCTTCAAAGATTCAAGCAGTTTCAAAACATACAAGGAAACGAAGAGCCGGCTGTTTCCGAACCCGCCTCCGCTGGAACGGCCAAAGATTCGCCCGAAAAATCCCAGGCCCTGCTTGAAAAATTCATGCAGTGGCGGCAAAGAAAATAGCGCCAGGGACAGGACGCGAGGGTCGGCGATTTCCGGAAGCTGGTTGCGCGGCTCGATCGCTCAATTCACCTTCTCGATATCGTTGAGTACCCAGCTCTGACGGATGGAAATTTCTTACCGTTGGGAGTTGGGACCGGCTTCAGGGAGTCGTACATCCAGCACTGGACCGAAAAATCTTCGGCCACTTGACTCGACAGCAACGTCGCTGACCTTCGGTCCGGGCACGGCGCTACTATCCACGAATTACTGCATTGGCCTTCTCGGCCGCGTTGGTCATCGCAATCTTCGCCGGCTTCGCTCCGGAGACCACTTCATTCACGCCGATCATGAAGGCGTCCAGGATCGGTCTCGATTGCGGATGGAAAAGGATCGCCTTGGCGCGATCGACATCGGCATTCTGCAAGTTGGTCAGCGCGGCCTCCGCAGCCTGCGCGCCGAACGCCTTCTTGAAGTCTTCGCTCGACCAGGCCGACACGCGTGTCGTCGCCAGCCCTGCCGCTGCGGTTCGCATCGAGGTCGGCCTGCTTGTCGCCCACAGCAGAAACAAGAACGCCGCCCGCTTGTTTCGTGACCTGGAATTGATGCATGCCTGCCAGTGCGACATGAAGGGCACGGACGTGCGACCGGCGAGATGTGGAAAGGCGGCAAACACGGCCTTGCCGGCAACGTGGCTTTTTGCCGGATTGGAGATGTCGGTCGCGAAATTGCTGCTGTCGATCGCCATCGCCGTCCTGCGCTGCAGGAAGTCGTCCAGCACATGGTACCATTCGTAGCCGCTCACACCCGGAGACCCGGCCTGGCTGAGCAACTTCCCGTACATCTCGATGGCCGCGATCGCTTCGGGGCTTGCGAATGCGACCTTGTTGTCCTCGACCATCGCCGCGCCATAGGAGAACAGGAAGCTCATGGCCGGCACGGACGAATTGCCGCCGGCTTGGGCCCGCATCGCGATCCCGGACATCTCACTGGTCTTGATCGCGTTGGCGGTGACAAGCAACTCTTTGAAAGTCCGGGGAACCTGCAGGTTCCTGGCTGCCAGTGCGTCGCCGTTGATGAACAAGGTCACCGCTTCGGAAGTGATCGGGATGGCGTAGCGTTCGCCGTCCCGCCACAACGGAAAGGTCCGCGCTGTCTTGAGAATGTCGTTCTCATCATACCAGGGGGGATCGGTCAGCGACTTGTCGGAATAATAGGCGTTCAGCGGCTCGAGCCATCCTCCCGAGATGCCCTGGCCATAGGTCGTGAACATGAAGACGTCGGGTGTGCTGTCGCCACGGTTGAGCTGAATCGGCAGCGCGCCCAGATAGGTGGTCTCAAGCCGGAAGTCGGGAACGACGCTGATACCGGTGAGCTTGGTGAAGTCGGGCAAAAGCGCAGCGATCGCGCTTGACCAGGGATGGATCGCGCCCGCCAGCGTAATCGTCTGCCCCGCAAATTGTTTCCAATCCAGCGCAGCCTTGGCATAGGTAGCGGCGACATCCTCTGCAAATCCCCACCGCGGCAGCATGGCGAGGGCGGGCAAGCTCGCCGCCGCGACGCCCAATCCCTTGACGAAGCTGCGCCGGCTGGCCGACCCTGGACTGCGCGGCAACTTTTCACGCAACTTCCCAGGCAACTTCTCACCTGGAGCCATTTGATTGCTCCTGTGGTTGCTCCGGCCGAAGGATGCGACTTCACAGCGCGGAGTTTTCCCGTGACGTTCGGGCCCCTTGCAAGGGGACTAACAGGCTTCCAGCCGGTATGATCTGCGCAATTGAGTGGGCCGGTTCCCGCTTACCCGTGCGGACCAAGGCTGTGTTTTCGTTATACTAGCAATACTCTGCGTCGGCATCAGAAAAGCCGCACGCGGGCATCGAAGGCTTAAGGCCAATGTCAGTCCTTCTGAGCCAGTCCTCTCGGTGGTTTGCTCGTCCGCTGGCGCTGGTGGTCGCGGTTCTTCTAACTATAGTTGTCGCGACTGGGTTTCTCGGCTTCCGATATTGGCAGGAGCGACAAGCGGCAACGCTTGCGCAGGAGCGCGGCCGTCAGGTGCTCGAGACGCTGGACCGGCTGCGGGCCGTCATCGCCGACGTGGAGTTGCAAAGGCGCGGCTATCTGCTGACCCTCGATCCGCAATATCTCAAGGCCTACGGCATCTCCGACGAAAGCGTACGACGCGACGCGCAGGCGCTCCAGGCGCTGGTCGCGGGCGATCCATTGCAGAGTCATCGCGCCGGACATCTGGTGCTGACCGTCGTGGCAAAGCTGCGCGAGATCGATGACATCGTCAAAACGGCGCAAACCACGTCCGGGCCGGCCGCGCTGGCGATGATCCGCAGCCTGGACGAGATAAGGTCGCAGATCGACCAGATGGTGGACCACGAGCGCTTCCTGCGCGTGGATCAGGAGAGGCGCGCCGAGGCACTCGAACAACGCAAAGTCTGGCTGATCGCGACCGCCATCGTCATTGTCGCTGCCCTGGCCGGAGTCGCGTTGGCGCTGGCGCGGCTCGAAGCGATCCGGCGTCAAAGAGCGACAGAGGAGAACCTCCAGCTCCAGAGCGATATCCAGACGCGCGACAAGAAGATCCGGCGCCTGGTCGACTCCAACATCATCGGGATCATCATCTGGGAAGTCGAGGGCCGCATTCTAGAGGCCAATGACGAGTTTCTCCGCATGGTGGGATACGACCGGGAGGATCTCATCGCGGGTCTCCTGCACCGGACAACGATGACGCCGCCGGAATGGCGCGACCGCGACGCGCGTACCGTGGCAGAGCTCAGGAGAATCGGAACTGCCCAACCATTCGAGAAGGAATACGTGCGGAAAGACGGAAGCCGCGTGCCGGTGCTGATCGGCGGGGCGATGTTCGGGGAAGGTACAAGTCAAGGTGTCGGCTTTGTGCTGGATTTGACCGAGCGCAAGCGGGCGGTGGAAGCGCTGCGGCAGAGCGAGGAGCGCTTTCGCACCCTCGTGCAGTTCTCCTTTGACGTTTACTGGGAGACCGATGCGCAACATCGCTTTGTTCACCAGGAGTTCGCAGAGAGCCTTGCCGACGCGCCGGAATCGGGCTCCGAGATCGGCAAGACACGTTGGGAAGTGCCGTACCTGGAGCCTGATGAGGAGGCCTGGCGCAAGCACCGCGAGACGCTCGATGCCCACCTGCCATTCCGTGATTTCGAGCTCGCGCGGCCTGCGCCCGACGGCAGCAAGCGTTACGTGTCCGTCTCTGGCCTGCCGGTGTTTGACGATACCGGGCGCTTCGTCGGCTACCGCGGCGTCGGGCGGCACATCACCGAACGCAGGCGCGCGGAGGAAGCCTTGCGCGCCATGCAGGCGGAGCTCGCACACGTCAACCGCGTCACCACGATGGGCGAGCTGTCGGCCTCGATCGCCCATGAGGTCAACCAGCCGATCGCCGCAACGGTTGCCAACGCCCAGGCCGCCCTGCGCTGGCTGCGCGCCCAACCGCCCGATCTCGACGAGGTTCGCGCCTCCCTCAGCCGTATCGCCGAGGACGGCAAGCGCGCCGGCAACGTCATCAGCGGGATCCGGGCCCTCATCCACAAGGTGCCGCCGCGGAAGGATCGGTTCGACCTCAATGAAGCCGTCCTCGAAATGGTCGCGCTGACCCGAAGCGAAGTCCTCAATCATGGCATCTTGCTGCAGACCGAGCTCGCGCCGGGATTACCCAGGGTGGATGGCGATCGCACCCAACTGCAGCAGGTGATCCTGAACCTGATCCTCAACGCCGTTGAAGCCATGGGCGGCTTCGACGAGGGGACGCGCGAGCTGCGGATCAACACGGAGAGGGAGGCCGCCGGCGGCGTGCTCGTCACAGTTCGCGATTCCGGTCCGGGCCTGGATCAGGCGGACGTGGAGCGCGTTTTCACGGCCTTCTACACGACGAAGCCAAAGGGCATGGGCATGGGCCTCGCGATCTGCCGGTCGATGGTCGAGGCTCACGGGGGGCGGATGTGGGCGAGCGCGAATGAACCTCGGGGCGCCGTCTTTCAATTCACCCTGCCGCTGGAGCGAGACGAGAGCATTCCAGCCCAGCAGGTCCGGCCCAAGCCAGCCGCGTGAGATGGCAGCTTGGCGGCAACCCTCACGCTGCGCAACGCGTCAGGCGGCTGCGAATAACCAAGCATTAACCATATAAGTGCATGATTTACGATGAATTTGGGTGGGCATTCGCGCGCGAGCCGTCGCTGCATCGTCCACGCGACGGCTATGCGAGGGAAGTCTTGCGACTGGTCTGACACGTAGGGAGCGCAGGTGGCCGAAACACCGGATAAGGAAACGCAACAAGACAATCAGCCACGGCGCGGGGCTTCGGGCCGGGCGCCGGCGATACTGGTGTCTTTGTCCGCCTTGGCCATCATCGGTGCGGCCACCGCCAATTCCTTGCCGAGCTTCAATCCCTCGTCTTTATCGAGTTTCACCTACTTCTCCTTGCCGAGCTTCGACGGCTTCTCTTTGCCAAATATCTCTTTGCCCAATTTCGATGACTTCTCCTTGCCGAATTTCAATCGCTTCGCTGCACCTCCACGTGAGACGGCTTTGGCCCCGTTACCAGATCCCGTCGTCCGCGCGGCACTGAACGATATTCAGTTGTCGCAGCAGCAAAACGCAGCTGTGTTGGTGTCGCTCACGCAGACCTCTGCAACTCAACAGGGGGATTTGAAAAGAATATCCCGTCAACTCTCCTCATTGGCGGCGCAGGCGGAGGCTCTGCAGAGCGCTGTGACGCCGTTGACGACTTCCAGCATCAGCATCCCACGTTCAAAACCTCGCGCTCGGGTCGTCCGCACGTCGCGAAAAACAGTCTCCGCACGGCCTAAACCTGTCGGCCCTGTTTCGGTCGGAGGCGCCCCGCTCAGTCCCGCACCGGGTTCGGGTGCATGATAACTTTTGGTTCCGGCCTCAAATCTGGGCACGCGATCGGGCTTACGCAGAAGCACGTCCTTTACGTGCAGGTTTTCCGGCGGTGCATGAGGCCGCTATCGGGCACAAAGCAGACGCGCTGAAGACCAGCTCGGATTTCCGCTTCAGAGCGTAGCACGGACATCGCCAAGTCGCTGGGCGTTTCGGGATTTATAAGTACGCGCCCTACGCACTCCGGCCCGGCGGGAGGACGACGACGATCGCGCCTGGCTTCACCCGGTTCACGAGATCGATAACGTCCTCGTTGGTCATGCGGATGCAGCCGGACGAGATGGCATGGCCGATATATTCCGGCTGGTTGGTGCCATGGATGCGGTACAGGGTGTCCTTGTTGCCCTCGTAAAGATAGAGCGCCCGCGCGCCCAGCGGATTGGCCGGACCTCCGGCAATGCGCTTCGGGTAGGGGCCGAGCCGCGCCTGGATCTCCGCCGTCGGGATCCAATCCGGCCATTCAGCCATGCGGCCAACCGTGGCGACGCCTGACCAGGCCAGCGCTTCTTCCCCCACCGTCACGCCATAGCGGATCGCCTTGCCGCCCGGCAGGACGTAGTAGAGAAAACGCGCGTTGGTATCGACCAGGATGGTGCCCGGCTGCTCCCTGCGCGTGTAGTCGACAATATGTCGGCGATATGTTTCGGGAATGCTCGCCTGCGCATAAGGCGGGTGGGCGAGCAACTGCCGATCCCTTGCGGTCAAACTGGCATTCGATGACGGCGCAAGCGTCGCTTGCATGCAGCCGCCGAGCAGTCCTACGAGTAACAACGCGAGCCCACGCCCCATCATCGCGTGTCCTCCAAGAGTTACATGTTTGCAATTTGTTTGCTCTAAAAGTGCAGAAATCAAGGCGATGCATGATGATGGCGTGTATTGCGACAAATAATATTCAGGGCAGGCGACGATGGGTGCCGTTTACCGTCCAGCGACGCGCAAGGACGCAAGCCGTCTCCACGACATTCGACGACGATCGATCCTGGAACTCGCGCCGCCAACGATGCCGAGGGGCGAGGCGCAGGCGTGGGCGTCGCAGCTCACGCCCGCTGGAATGGCGCAAAAGTTGCGTGAGCTGGAAGTTTGGGTTGCCGAGCAGGACGGCATCGTCGTCGGTTGGGGGGCCATTCGCGGCGATTGTCTGGAGGGTTTGTATGCTGCACCAGAGTTTGCCGGGCAGGGCGTGGGCGCCGGATTGCTCGGTATGCTCGAAGGGCTGATCCGCGACCGCGAGTTCCCTTCGGTGCATGCAGAGGCAAGCACAAACGCCCGCGACTTCTACCTTCGGCGAGGTTACCGGGTGGTCGGTCCTCAAGCGCCAAAGGGGACTTGGCCGATTGCAAAAGAACTTCCATAGCCGCCTCCGGCGAAGCTGAGGCCGGAGGTTCGGACGCCGCTTTAAACCGTTTACAGCGCTTGATTTTACCCGCGCGAGGGGCGACTTTGGCGCCCGCGCCGCGGGGCTGATGGGAGCCCTGCTTGGCGGGGTTATCAGGAGGATATTGCGTGGCGGACCATCAGGTGCACGATTTGACGCCGGAAGACGTCTCGAAGGGGATGGAGCAGGGCCGCTATCTCCTGGTCGACGTCCGCGAACCCAACGAGGTCGCGGTGGAAGCCTATCCGGACGGTGTGGTCGTTCCGCTGCAGAGCTTCGATCCGGCGGCCATTCCGGACCCGCAGGGCAAGCAGGTGGTTTTCGCCTGCCGTTCGGGCAAGCGCTCGGTGACGGCCTCGCTGGCGGCCCAGGCGGCGGGCCTTCCCTATGACAAGCATCTTGCCGGCGGCATCATCGGCTGGAAGGCAGCCGGATTGCCGACCAAAACCGGCGGCTGATCTCCACCATGACATCCATGAACAAGGTCTTTGCCGACCTTCCGGTCACCGTCTTCGAGGCGATGTCGCAGGCCGCCCGCGACAACAACGCCATCAATCTCGGCCAGGGTTTTCCCGACGCCCCCGGGCCGGAGGACATCCGCCGCGCCGCGGCTGATGCCACGGTGAACGGCTACAACCAGTACCCGTCGATGATGGGCATTCCGGAACTGCGGCAGGCGATCGCCGCCCATTACGGCCGCTGGCACAAGCTCGCGCTCGATCCGATGACGGAAGTGATGGTGACCTCGGGCGGCACCGAGGCGCTGACGGCCGTCCATCCTCGCCGTTGTCGAACCCGGCGACGAGGTCGTCTGCTTCCAGCCGGTCTATGACAGCTATCTGCCGATCATCCGCCAGGCCGGCGGTATTCCGCGCCTGTTGCGGCTCGAACCGCCGGACTGGCGGCTGACGGAAGAGATGCTGGCGAGCGTCTTCAATCCCAAGACCAAGGCGGTGCTGTTCAACAACCCGCTCAATCCGGCCGCGGTGGTCTATCCCCGCGAGGACCTCGAATTGCTGGCGCGGTACTGCCAGCAGTTCGACACCATCGCGATCTGCGACGAGGTCTGGGAGCATGTCGATCTTCGACGGCCGCGAGCATATCCCGCTGATCACGATCCCGGGCATGCGCGACCGCACCATCAAGGTCGGCAGCGCCGGCAAGATCTTTTCGCTGACGGGATGGAAGATCGGCTTCGTCTGCGCCGCGCCGCCGCTGTTGCGGGTGGCTGCAAAAGTGCACCAGTTTCTCACCTTCACGACCGCGCCGAACCTGCAGGCCGCGGTCGCCTATGGCCTCGGCAAGCCGGACGAATATTTCTACGACATGCGCAAGGAGCTGGCGCGGAGCAGGGACCGTCTGACCAAGGGGCTGGAGAGCATCGGCTTTCCCGTGCTGAAGTCGCAGGGCACGTATTTTCTCACCGTCGACCTGTCGCCGCTCGGCCTCAACGAGACCGACGTCGAGTTCTGCAACCGCATCGTGACGGATTATAAAGTCGCCGCGATCCCGGTGTCGGCGTTCTACGAGCAGGATGCGGTGACCTCGGTGGTGCGGTTCTGTTTCTCCAAAAAGGACGAAACGCTGGATACCGCGCTGGAGCGTTTGTCGGACGCGGTGCACGGCCGCCGCAAGAGGTAGCCGATGCGTGACCTGCTCCGAAATTCGCTTCGCCTGATCGGTGCGATGACGGTCGCGCTGTTGCTCCCGCCCGCGCAGGCCGAGGAGCGCACCGTGAACTTCTACAACTGGTCGAACTATATGGCCCCGGGGGTGCTGGAGGAGTTTACCAGGAAAACCGGCATCAAGGTGGTCTACGACACGTTCGATGCCAACGAGACGCTGGAGACGCGGCTGTTGGCGGGAAAATCAGGCTACGACGTCGTGGTGCCGACAGGCTATTTCCTGCAGCGCCAGATCACGGCGAAGGTCTTTCTCAAGCTCGACAAGTCCAGGCTGCCGAACCTCGCCAATGCCTGGCCGGTCGTGACCAGTCAGCTCGCCACCTACGATCCCGGCAACAATTACGCCGCCAATTACATGTGGGGCACCACCGGCATCGGCTACAACGTCAAGATGGCCGAGAAAATCCTCGGGCCGGACGTGAAAATCGATAGCTGGGACATCGTGTTCAAGCCGGAGAATCTCGCCAAGTTCAAAGACTGCGGCATCCACATGCTGGATTCCGCCGACGACATTCTACCCGCGGCGCTCGGCTATCTCGGCATCGATCCGAACTCGACCAAGACAGGCCGATCTGGAAAAGGCCGCCGAACTCGTCAGCAAGATCAGGCCCAATGTGCGCAAGTTTCATTCCTCGGAATATCTGGGCGCGCTGGCGTCCGGCGAAATCTGCTTTGTGGTGGGATGGTCGGGCGACATCATGCAGGCGCGCAGCCGCGCGGCGGAAGCCAAGAACGGCATCGAAATCGGTTACACGATTCCGAAAGAGGGCGCGCAGATGTTCTTCGACAATCTCGCGATCCCCGCGGATGCCAAGAACGTCGCCGAGGCCTACGAGCTGATCAACTATCTCTATCGTCCGGAAGTCGCCGCCAAGAATTCGGACTTCCTGTCCTACGCCAACGGTAATCTCGCGAGCCAGAAGCTGGTCGACCCGAAGATCCTCAATGATAAAAATATCTATCCGGACGAAGCGACGCAGAAAAAACTATTCGTCATCCAGGCCCGCGACCCCGCCACGCAACGCATCATCAACCGGCTCTGGACCAGGGTGAAGACGGGGAAGTGACGCGCCGCGGCTGCGACCGTTCTCTCCGTCATTGCAATGACGAACGGGCTACGCTCCCCACAAACTCTTGTTGCCGAAACCCGAGCGAACACCTATAGCTCCCGCCGGGAGCATCACATGACCAACATTCTCACGTTCTTTTCAACGCGCACGCTGTTGCAGATCGTCTTCATCCTGGGATCGGCCGTTGCGCTGAAGGCGTGGAGTCTCGGCTTGCTGTTCGGCGGGTAGGCTGGCCTGTAGCCTTTTCGTTCACCTTCCGCCCCTCCCGCAATCAACCGCTTCCACTATAGCGGCCTCCCGTGGACCGGCGCTATGCGCCCGATACGCCGGTCGCCAAGACGGCATACCCGACAGACGCGTGAAACCCGCTTTCTTACGGATTCGCATTTTCCTGGTGCCGCCGTCAAGGCCCTACGCAGCCGCCTCCGGCGGTGGCCTGGATTGACGACGACTGCGTCTGGCAGCAGCGGTCTTCGAAAGAGCTGTGCGCAGCGCGCTCCACGAGAGACAATAGCGAATATGAAATAAAAAGCCCGGGTGAAGCGAAGCGCAACCCGGGAAATGCGAGACGGCACAAAAAAATAGTCCCGGATTGCGCTTCGCTCCATTCGGGCTACGCTCGCTAAACTACCGCCACCTTCTGTGCAGCCACAGCCACTGGTCCGGATACTCCCGCACCCAGCCTTCGACCACTGACGTCACCGCCTGCATCGTGCCTTGAATATCGATCTGCCCCGTCGCATCGCGCGCCGGCTTGACCTCTTCGGACAGTTCCGCGCGGAATTTATGGTTGGGCAGGCGGATGATGCGGACGCCGTGCACGGGGCAATCGACCTGCCGCAACAGCCGCGCCAGCGTCGGGTTAGCCTTGGTCTTGCGGCCGAAGAACGTCACCTCGACGCCGTTGCCCATGTACTGATCGACCAGCATCGCGACGTGCTGGCCGCGCTGCAACGCCTCGGCGAGTTTGAGCGGTGCCTCGCGGCCGGCCGGCACCAGCGTGCCCATCTTGACGGCGCGGATCCGTTCGATGGCGCGGTCGGCGGACTCGATGTTGGGGCGGCGGAACAGGATCGCGCAATCCAGCCCATGGGCGACCGCGCCGAGCGCCGGGATCTCCCAATTGCCGAGATGGCTGGCGAAGATGATCGCCGGCTTGCCGTCGTCGCGCAGGGCATCGAAAATCTGCTTGGTCCGCGCGCCGAACTCGACGCGGCTCGGTTTGTCCGGATGATCGACGTCGTAGTCCCAGATGTGGTCAAGATGGGCGAACTCGGCGCCGATGCGGCCGAGATTGTCCCAGACGCCGGCCAGAATGGTTTCGATCTCCTCGGGCGACTTTTCGGGAAAAGCTGCCGTGAGATTCTCGCGCCCGATGCGGTCCTCGCGCAGCCGCCGGCCAATGAAGCGGGTGACGCGGCCGAAGAAATTGGCGGTCTTGTCCGGATCGAAATAGCGCGTGGTGCGCAACAGCGCGACCGTCAGCGCGCCGACGGCGGCTTCCGCCACAGGTTTTGCGGCGTCGCGCAGGCGCGCTCTTGTGCGTAGGAGCAGGCGGTTCATTTTTGCGAAGCAGCTGTCTCGCTAGACCGGTTCGCGCGTCAGGATCAGCGAGGCGTTTTGCCCGCCGAAACCGAACGAGTTCGACATCACGGCGGTGACCTTGGCGTCGCGCGCGGTGTTGCCGACCACATCGAACAGGATCGCCGGATCCGGAATCTCGTAATTGATGGTCGGTGGGATCCGCTGGTGCTCCAGCGTCAGCAGCGAGAACACGGCTTCCACCGCGCCGGCCGCCGAAATCGTATGCCCGACCATCGACTTGTTCGACGACACCGGAATCTTCGGCAGATGCTCGCCGAACACGACCGCGGTCGTGTTGTACTCCATCTTGTCGTTTTCCGGCGTCGCGGTGCCGTGCGCGTTGATGTGGTCGATCTGCTCCGGCTCGAGGCCGGCATCGGCCAGCGTCTTGCGCATGCAGCCGATGATCGGCTTGCCGTCCGGGCTGGAGCGGGTGCGGTGGAATGAATCCGTCAGCTCGCCGCAGCCGGCGACCACACCGAGAATTTTTGCGCCGCGTGCAATCGCCGATTTATAGCTCTCCAGCACCATCGCGCCGGCGCCTTCCGCCATCACAAATCCGTCGCGGTTCTTCGAGAACGGCTTTGAGGCGGCCTGTGGCGGGTCGTTCTGCGTCGACAGCGCCGACAATAGCGAAAACCGCACCAGCGCTTCCGGATTGACCGAGCCGTCGGTCCCCACGCACAGCGCCGCGTCCGCATCGCCGCGGCGGATCGCCTCGACGCCGAGCTGGATTGCGGTCGCGCCGGAGGCGCAGGCGGTGGAGAGCGAGATCGGCGAGCCCTTGGTGCCGAAGGTTTCGGCCAGGTGGCTCGCCACCGAGCCGAACATGAAGCGGTGATGGTAGGCTGCGAAGCGGCCGCCGCCGCTGACGCGCAGCATGTCGTCATAGCCGAATTCGGTCTTGCCGATCGCGCGTCCGAGTTCGAGCCGTTGCGGCCATTCGACCTCGACCGGCGCTACCGCGAGAAACAGCGGTCCGGGAAAATCGGCCTTGGCGCCAATGGACGCCTGTTCGAGCGCTTCTTCGGTCGCCATTTCCGCCAGCCGTTCGGTCAATCCCGTCGAGGTTACGGGATCGACGCTGACGAAATCGACCGTGCCCGCCATGGTGGATTTCAAGCCGTCGATCGGGAAGCGTGTCACGGTGCGGATACCGGACTCGCCCGCGATCAGCTTGCGCCAATTGTCCGTCTTGCCGGCCCCGAGCGACGTCACCACGCCCATGCCGGTGACGACGACGATCGGCCTGCCGAATTTATCTGATGGTGCTGACATGGTTCCCCCGATGTTGCGCCGATTACTTGACGGCCTCGACCAGGGCCATGCCTTCGCCCTGCCAGTGACCGGCCCCCACCACCACAATCTGGTCCGGGGGACCTGCCTTTTCAACCTCGAGCCCGGTCGGATCATTGGGCGGAAACAGCGCGCCGCGGGAGAGCGAAAGCGCGGCCAGCGCCAGGCCGAGCGGAAACTGGGTCTCCAGCGTATGGCCGAACATCGTTCCGGTGGCGCGCACGGCGAACCCAGGGTGCTGGCGCAGGAACGCTTTTTCTTCCGACGTCACCGGCTCGACGCCGGTCGCGCCGGTGATCAAATTGCCGCTGTCGCCGGCGACGCCGAGTTTCGGCCACAGCGCTTCCAGCGATCGGGTCACCGCGCCGGGCTGCTTGCGCTGCGCGAGGTCGGCGACCACCTTGGTCAGTTTTGCATACGGCTTGGCGCCGCGCGCTTCGGCATGTTCGCGGGATTCCAGCACCAGGAAACAGCCGGCGGAGCCGAGCGCAAAACCGCTTCCGCCTTCGCGCTGCCAGACCGGGGCATACTTCTCTTTCAGATTGAAGTCGCCGAATTCATAGAGGACCAGCAGATCGGAGCGCTCGCCATTGTGAGCGGCGCCGACGAGGGCGATGTCGCTCTGCCCGGATTCGATACGCGCAAGTGCGATCCGCGCCGCGTCGATGGAGGCGGCTTCCTCGCCCATGAAGGTGCGCGACGTTCCGCACACGCCATGCACGATGGCGATGTTGCCGGCGAGCAGGTTGGAGAGTTGCGCCAGGAACAGCGTCGGCCGCAGATCGTTCATCAGCCGTTCGTTGAGGAAGCCAGGACTCGAATTGCCCTTGGCGTCGGCGGTCATGATCGCAAGGTCGACCGCGAGGTCGCGCTCGCCGCCGCCGGCGGCGACGATCATGTCCGTCCGCCCCAGGATTTCCTTGTCGCCTTTGATGCCGGCCGAATCCAGCGCCAGCCCCGCGGCATAGGTGCCGATGCGCTGCCACGCTTCCATCTGGCGCTGGTCGCCCTTTTTCGGGATCTGGGCGTCGAACGAGACCGGCGCCAGCGGATGCACGATATAGGGCGCAAACCGCTTGTCGTCGACGTTGATGGTCTTGGCGTTCAGCGCATCCCAATGCGCATCCAACCCCTCGCCGAGCGAGGAGACGATGCCGATGCCGGTGATCCAGACTTCCTTCGCCGCCGGAGATTTGGACTCAGTCATGCGTTATCGCCTGCAATGGGAAGCCGATCTCGATGGCCTTCGCGTCCATGTGAACGCGAAGCGCCGGATCGGGGAACGGGGTAAGGCCGAAGGTTAATTCAGCGCTGCACTTCAATTCCTTGCCGACGCGTCCCTTGACCTTGGTGACGGCAAAACCGGAACCTTCGTGCTCGAGCTTCGCCTCGATCGTCAGCAACTGACCGGGACTGACGAAACCCCGCATCTTGGCTTCCTTCACGATGGCCAGGAACGGCATGCGCTCGAACTTCAGGACGCCGAGTATCAGCCAGCCGGAACTCTGCGCCATCGCTTCGGTCAGCAGCACGCCGGGCATGATCGGGAAACCCGGAAAATGCCCTTCGAAGATGGTGTGAACAGCCGGAACCTGTGCCTCGACCGTGATTTTCTTCTCGTCGAGATTGAGGTCGACGATGCGGTCGATGAGCTGAAAGTAATCGAGGTTCATGGCGGGCGACTAATGCGTTTTCCAGCGAAGTGGAGGCCGGTTCGCGTCAAGAAAACGCGTCAAAACCAAGAATTCTGGAGCCCCGTTCCGAGTCAATCGGAACGGAAATGGCTCTAGGCGCCCGGCGCTGCATTCTTGGCGGCGACCAGTTCGTCGATGCGATCGGCGAGATTTTGCAGCACGAAATATTGCTCGGTCGTGGCCTTGCCGTCGTTGACTTCCTGGGTCCATTTTTCGAGCGGCATCTTGATCCCGAACGCCTTGTCGATGGCAAAGGCGATGTCGAGGAAGTCCAGGCTGTCGATTCCCAGATCGTCGATGGCGTGGCTCTCCGGCTTGATCGTGTCGCGCGGAATGTCGCAGGTCTCCGCGATAATGTTGGCGATCTGATCGAATGTAGAAGACATCATTAAGCCTTTGATATATTGGAGCTAATCCGGAACGGCTTGAGGAGGCGGGTGAACGGCCCCGGAAGGCCCTGTTCCCCTCGGCCGGAGTTGACAGCCCGTATATCGGAGCGGGGGGCTTAGTTCAATGGAAAGGGGCTCGTCCCACCGCATTGGATTTGGCGGCAAAAACGGCGGCTTTTGGTCGTAGGACCGCTGTCTCAGAAATTGGTGCGTCTCACTGACGGGGTGCAGTCCAATCGGTCAGCTTAATGGGTGTCACCGTAATGATCCACCCGTCCTACGAGCTACTACCTCTCACGACCGTTTCGCCTCCTCCAGAAACGCCTGAACCGCCTCGAACAGCTTCAGCCGATTGCGCTCCATGATGATGGTGTGCGTTCCCTCGGCCAGCGCGACGTAGCGCTTTCCCGGCGAGTTCACCAACAGCGGAAACAGCGTCTGTGCCATGTAAGGCGGCGTGTCGCGGTCCCATTCGGCGCCGACCAATAAAGTGGGCACCGTGATCTTGGCCGGATCGTAATAGGGCTTGCCGGCGCCGAAGAATTCGGTGCTGTCCTGCACGACGCCGTTGGGGGCGCGAAGGACCGGGGGAGTCATCTTCGCGCCGACCGGATCGGTTGCGAATGTCGCATCCGCCCAGGCGTCGAACCAGCCGGCGGGAATGAGGGCGGCTTTCTTGTCCTCGGGCACGCCGGTGTACCAGCGCTCCTTTGCCTGATCGCGGTTGACCATTCGGTACGCGCCAAGCTTGCCGGCGCCTGCCTGAACCAGCGAAGGCGTCTGCCGGATCCAGGCCGGTGCGTAGAGGACGAGACGTTCGACCTTCGCGGCGTTCTGCGTGGTGTAGGTCGCCATCAGCGTCGTGCCCCAGGACCAGCCCAGAAGGTTGAGACGCGGAATGTTGCGGCGCTGCAGGATGAAGTCGACCGCCGCGCCGATGTCCTTGACCGCGGTCTTGCCGGTGACAACAGGCGCATTGGCTTCCGGCCTGTCGGCCATCTCGGCAGGGCGCGTGGATTTGCCGTAACCGCGCAGGTCGAGAAGCCAGACGTCATAGCCGCGCGCGGCGATGTATTCCATCCAGGACAACCCATCGAGCTTGAGGTCGAACGCCGTCTCGGATGGGTAGGTCGCGCCGTGCACGTAGAGCACGGTCTGCTCCGGCCGGAACGAGGTCATGTCCGCCGGCCGTTTGTTGCGGACATATATTTCGATGCCGGGATCGGCCGTCTTGACCATCATCTCTTCAGTCACCAGAGCCCTCGTCTGTGCCAGTGCGGGAATGGAAAGGAGAGTTGCGAGAAAAAAGCTTGCCGCAGCGATTGAGATTCTCAACGGTGCCTCCCTCGTACTTTTTGCTTTTGTCCTGACCTAACGTAACGGGAATTGCAGCGACGGTGCACCTAATTCTCGTCCGGTTCGATTGGTACAAAGCTGATGAAGAATGGATGAGGCCCCACGAGCCGGTGACCGCGGCTATTCGGGCTTGCGCGATGGGACGATTTTCTCCAACAGCTTCAATCTGATTTGCCCCGTCCAGTCCAGTGCGAAGAAATAATTCGCTTCGCCGCTACCCCAAATCAGTTCTACAAACCTGCCATCCCGTCCCAAAGAAGAGGGGCGTTGGCCATCGTCACGAACGTTGGGACGGGTTGTGGTGGACGCGGCAGCGTCAGGCGCACAAGGTCGTCGCAGGGTGAATTGAACCTCATGAGTGGCGAACGGTGCGCAGGACGTACGGCGCTGAAGCGTACGGCAAAACCGTGTGGTCCTGGCATCCGTGGCTGATGTCAAGCTGCCGGTGGCGAAGTTGGTCCAACCGGATCGATCTTGCCATCAAGCCGGCAGCGATGGAGGCAAGACGAATTCGTCTCCAGGGAGAGCGCGGCATAAGCCGTCAACCCATTGCGCAGGGAATGCCGGCGTGCTCCGGCTGTACCTGTATGCTCGTGTGCGCACTTCCTCGTGCACATTGCACACGAGACCGCGGGTGCAGCAAGCACCCGGCATTCCCTGCTCCCTCTTCTCAGGAGGGACAAGGTTTCATGCAAACCTCGGGCGCAATGCGTCGCGAGAATGCCGACGCATACTCAGTCGTCATCACCGGCGAAGGCGGGTGATCCAGTATTCCAGAGACAGCAGTGATAGAACCGAGAGGCCGCAGCGTACTGGATACCGCCTTCGCGGGTATGACGCGGTGATTTGGTACGACGATCGTGCGTCACTACCCCAGCGGCGTCACCGAAATCCTCGCACAGTCGCGGCGGCCCATCAGGACGCAATCCTGGGTCTTGCGCAGATCGGCGATGCTGACCGCAAGCCAGATGCCGATGGCGGTCAGCGCCACGGTGAACGCGAGCGCTGCGATATTGGCGAGCATGCGATGACGGAAATCGTCGCCCTCGTCGCGCGGCCGCTCGTAGTGGGACAGGTCGTTCGCCGCAGGCGACGTGCTGGCGTTGGGGGTCTTGGTGTTGGTATTGGGTGTCTTGGTATTGTGCGTCTTGATGCCAGGCGTCTTGGCCGGATCGGATTCTTCCCGTCCGCCCGGCGGGTGGGCGGAGGTGCGCGGCCGGAACTTGAGCACGACATGCTCATCGTCCGAAATAATGGGCCGCTGGGTTTTCACTGCCGCCGATCCGCGAAAAATCCTGCGCCTTCCTTAGCACAGCGGCAGCGCTTCCAACATCAAATGTTACTGCTTGCGGAGCAGCCATCCATACGCGCAACGTTTGATGGAACCTGTTGCCGTCGATCGGGAAGCCCGTGGCGTTCGGCTTCGGGCCATCCTGGCATGCCTGCCGCAAGCCTCGGGTCGCGGTCATTTGAGGGCTCGCACCATCATGGCATGGTAAACCCTGTTTGGGAGCCATTTTGCGGATCAGGGCACGAAGTAGAGGGGCAAACCATGGCCAATACGCGCGACCCGATCCTCAAGCCGGTCCCGATCCTGTCACTGCGTCCGACCCAGATGACGGTCGGCCTGCGCGAGGTAAAGGAGAAGCGCAAGCGCTGGCGCGAGCAAAAGTCGGAAAAGAAGCGCGCCGAACTGCTCGGCAAGCACATGATCCCGGTCGTGCTCGGGCCGGACGAGCACCATTACGTCGTCGACCATCATCATCTGGCGCGTGCACTGCATGATGAGGGCGTCGAGCATGTCCTGGTCACGGTGATCGGCGATCTCACCATGGTCGAGCGCGAGGCGTTCTGGACGGTGATGGACCACAAGCGATGGGCCTATCCCTACGACACCAAGGGCGAACGGCGGCACTTCAAGGACCTGCCGAAGTCGGTCACGGGCCTGGCAGACGATCCATTCCGCAGCCTCGCCGGAGAATTGCGCCGCATCGGCGGTTTTGCAAAGGACATCACCCCGTTCAGCGAATTTCTGTGGGCGGATTTTCTGCGCCGCAAAATCTCGCGCAAAAGCGTGGAGGCGAATTTCGACAAGGCGATGGAGAAGGCGCTCGGTTTTGCCAGGACCAAGGACGCGGTCTATCTGCCGGGCTGGTGCGGACCCGATTAAATGACGGCCCTACGTCGGTCGTCTGTCCGACGGGGCCGGAGGCGGTTCCTGCCCGGTCTCGTCCTCGCCGCCAAGCCTCTTGTGCAACCAGCGTTCCATTCGGCCGCCAATGGTCAGGACCGCGAAGGTGATGACCAATGCGATGATCACCACGCGCCATTGTCCGAGGCCGCAGACAATTCCGATACAGGCCGCCAGCCAGGTGCAGGCGGCACTGGTGAGCCCGCGAACCCTGAAATGACGTCCTGCGTGGACAATGACGCCGGCGCCGAGAAAACCGATCCCCGTCACGATTCCCTGCATCACCCGGCTGCCGGCGTCCGAGACGATTTTGGCTTCGCTCGAATGGACCGGCACCATCAGCATGGCCGTCGCGAGGCTGACCAGCCCCAGCGTCTTCAATCCGATCGGCTTGCCGTGCAGATCGCGGTTGAGACCGATCAGCCCGCCCGCGAGCGTGGCGATGCCGAGACGCAGTATGATTTCGGTCCAGTCCAGCAACGCGGGAAACCTCCGGGCTCAGCCCTGTTTCGGCAGCCGCCCCATCATGTAGAACTCGTCGTTCGGGCGCATCGCGGTGACGTTGGCCAGCCGGTTCGACAGCGCGAAGAAAGCCGCGATCGCGGCGATGTCCCAGATGTCGTCGTCGGAAAAGCCGTGGTCGGCGACTTCCGCAAAATCCGCCTCCGAAACCGTGTTGGCCTGCTGGCTCACCTTCATGGCGAAGTCGAGCATGGCGCGCTGCCGCGGCGTGATGTCGGCCTTGCGGTAATTGACCGCGATCTGGTCGGCGATGACCGGATTCTTGGCCCGGATGCGCAGGATCGCGCCATGGGCGATCACGCAGTAATGGCACTGGTTGGCGGCGGACGTCGCCACCACGATCATCTCGCGCTCGGCCTTGGTCAACCCGCTGTCCTTTTCCATCAGCGCGTCATGATAGGCAAAGAAGGCGCGAAATTCGTCCGGGCGGTAAGCCAGCGTCAGGAAGACGTTCGGGACGAAGCCGGACTTTTCCTGCACCGCGAGGATCCGGTTGCGGATGTCCTCCGGCAGCTTGTCGATGGCGGGCGGCTGAAATCGTTGGGTGGCGGGCTTGCTCATGAAAGGTTCCGGCTTAAGGCCGCGAGGCGGCGTTGCCGGGACCATATCGCTTTTTGCGGCGAAGTGGATACCGGCCCGCGCGAAGAATCTGCGCGGGCTCCGCCGTCAGCGCAGCGGCTTCTTCAGCAGCGAGAACCGGTCGGGGTCGAGCCCCATCGAAGGCTGCAGCATCGGAGCTTCCACCGGCGTCATCACGCGCGCTGCAGGCCGGTCGCCGATGCCGGGATCGTTCGGCGTGTCGCGGTTCGAGGTGGCACCGCGCCAGCGGTCCAGCACGGCCGAGACGAAATGCATGTCGTGGCCGGCGGCGACCGACGGCACGGACGCGATGGTGGCTTCGCTGCGCGGCAGTTGGTGGACCGGAACCTCCTTGAAGCGCAGGCGCGTCGGCAGCGCCACGCCTTCGCCGAAGGCCAGCACTTCGCGGGTGCCGAGCGAAGGCACGAACGACAACAGGTTCGCGGCGGCGTCCGAGACCGCCGAGCGCAACAGCGCCTGGTCGCGGTCGTTGGCAAGCCGCATCGCAAACAGCGTGTTGCACTGGGAGATGATGGTGGCGTCGAGTTCGGCCGGACGCTGGGTGACGAGGCCGAGAAAGACGCCGTATTTGCGGCCTTCCTTGGCGATGCGCGAAACGGCTTTCCGGGTCGGGCCGAAACCGATGTTGCGGTCGGCCGAGGCGTAGCGGTGCGCCTCTTCGCAAACGAACAGCAGCGGCGACACGCCGTCGCTCCACAGGCCGAAATCGAACGCCATGCGGCACAGCACCGACACGACGGAATCGACGACTTCGGCGGGGAAGCCGGCGAGCTGCATGATGGTCATCGGCCGGCCATTGGCGGGCAGGCGGAACAGATGGCTGATCACCTCCGCCATGGTGTCGCCGCCGACATTGGCGTTGTCGAACATGAAGGTGTAGCGCGGATCGTTGCGCACGGTCTCGATGCGCGACATCAGCTTGTGATAGATGATGCGCGAGGAGCGGTTCTCCAGCTTGCCCATCCGTTCGTCGATCAGCGAGATCAGATCGGTCAGCCGGTAGGGCACCGGCGTGTCGACGGTATAGCCGCCGGACTTCGGATCCACGCGCTTGAGCCCGAGACGATCGGAGTTCTGGTACTGGGTGTAGAGGCCCTTCGCCATCGGGATGACTTCGGCGAGAACGTCGAGCTCTTCGGGTACGCCGGGACGGCCGCCGAACAGCACGTCGACGATTTCCTCGAAATTGAACAGCCAGAACGGCAGTTTCAGGTTGCGCGGGTTGAGCACCAGCGCGCGGTCGCCGAAGCAGCGGCCATACTCGTTGTGGACGTCGAGCAGGAACACCCGCAGGTTCGGCCGGGCTTTAAGAATCTCGTTGAGCAGCAGCGAAACGCTGGTCGATTTGCCGACGCCGGTGGAGCCGAGCACTGCGAAGTGCTTGGAAAGCATCTCTTCGACATCGACATAGGCGATGACGGAGCGGTCCTGCTGCAGGGTGCCGACATTGATCTGATCCGACCCGCTCGGCGCATAGACGGTGCGGAGGTCCTGGGCGGTGACGAGGTCGACGGCATCGCCGATGGTCGGATAGTTGGTCACGCCGCGCTGAAATTTTGGGCGCTCCCCGCCGGAAATCTCGCCGAGCAGGTCGACCGACGCGGTCGCCATGTATTCATCGGACCTCGGCTGGTTCTCGCACGACACCTCGGTGATCATCGCAATGATGGTGGTGTCCGCCGCGCAGCGAATACTGATGAAGCGGCCGACGGTGGCACGCGCTTCGGAGACGGGCATCGGGCCCGCGGCCAGAAGTCCGACCCGGGCGAGGGAGCCGCGCACGGAAATCACACGTCCGAAGGATGTCACGGTGTTGGATCTCATGAGTTGGGGTCTGACCCTCATTATGGGCAGCGCCGACTAGCGAAACGGTTAAACAGGTGAGGTTTCGTATCAGCTAAATCCGCGGCATCTCGGTCAGGATTTGTTTTTGCGGCAGCGCCCCGCAGTACCGTCGGGTCTCAGTTGCGCTGGAAAATAAGGGCTTTCTTGCATTTCCGGCCGCGCACGACGCCGGCTCTGGATTAATCATTCGTTTACCAACCCGCACGAGAGCAGCCGCCCGCCGGGCACGTCCCGGTAACCTCCGGTGCCGGATCGGGGATCAGGATCAGCACATGTGCAAGGTAACTGATTGCTAACCGCAAGTTATAACGCCCCTTCCATCAGTGCTGCGTAACAATATCGCTGGGTAGGATTCGGAAGGCCGGGTTCCGTTGCAGCGTCCGATTGCACGCTAATTTTCATCTGGCGCAGGACCTGTCGCCAAACCGGGCCATTTCGACGGGACACGCGCGCGGGAGTCACTTCGGGTGGGCATCGACGGCGGCCAGCAAATTTCGAGCGATTCTGCCGGCCCTGTGGAAAGGGCCGGGACGATCACGCGGCTTGCGGCATGCTGCGCACTGCTCGTGGCGGCGGTTGTCGGCGACATCGCGACCTCGGGATGGAGTCTTCGCGAACGGCTGCTGCTTTCGCTCGTCGCTGTCCTTGCCGTGGCCGCCGGACTGCTGCTGCGGCGTGACCGGTTGACCGACCGGCGATTGGCGGCCGAGCGGCGCCAGCTCTCGATTGCCGTGAACAATATCCCGCAAGGCCTTGTTCTCTATGATGCCTCCGCGCGGATCATTATCTGCAACCAGCCTTATCTCGACATGTTCGGATTATCGCCTGACGTGGCCAAGCCCGGCTGCACCATGCAGCGGCTGATCGCCCACCGGAAGGAAACCGGGTCATTCGACGGCGACGTCGACGCATTCTGCAACGCGATCATCCAGACAGTGTCGCTCGGCAAGGCGACGCGGCAGCTCACGGAAGCGCCGGGCGGCCGGGCGATCGAGATCATCAACCGACCGCTGAAGAGCGGTGGGTGGGTCGCGACCATCGAGGACATCACCGCGCGCCGGCGTGCGGAGGAGAAGATCGCGCATCTGGCGCATTACGACGGGTTGACCGACCTGCCGAACCGGATCCTGTTCCGTGAGCGGCTGGAAGCCTCGCTCAAGGCGATACGGCCGGACGAGCAACTGGCGGTGCTCTATCTCGACATCGACGAGTTCAAGAGCGTCAACGACGCGCTCGGCCATCCGATCGGCGATGAGTTGCTCAAGGGCGTCGCCGAGCGCCTGCGCGGGTGCCTCAAGGAAACCGATGTGGCGGCCCGGCTCGGCGGCGATGAGTTCGCGGTGATTCAGACCGCTATCAAGGAGCGGTCGGAAACCACTCAGCTGGTTGATAAAATCCATTCGGCGATCAGGCAGCCCCTGGAATGCATGGGGCATCTGATCACCGCCGATGCCAGTATCGGCATCGCGCTGGCACCCGGGGACGGAGTGGACCTCGACCAATTGTTGAAGAATGCGGACCTCGCACTCTACGGCGCCAAGGGCGACGGACGGCGGACCTACCGCTTCTTCGAGGCCGGCATGGATCATCGCGCCCGGGCGCGACGAAGCCTGGAGCTCGAGCTGCGCCAGGCGATCAGCGACGGCAGCCTCGAGACCTACTATCAGCCGGTGGTCAATATCGAGGACGGCAAGATCAGTTCCTGCGAGGCGCTGCTGCGATGGCGGCATCCCGAACGCGGCATGATCTCGCCGGCGGAATTCATCCCGATCGCGGAGGACAGCGGCCTGATCAATCAGCTCGGCCTGTGGGTGCTCAATACCGCCTGCGCCGAGGCCGCCACCTGGCCGGATCACGTCCGCGTCGCGGTCAACGTCTCGCCGGTGCAGTTCAGGAGCCAGTCGCTGGCGTTGAACGTGGCGGCGGCGCTCGCTTCTTGCGGACTTCCCGCCAGCAGGCTGGAACTCGAGATCACCGAGGCCGTGCTCATTCGCGATGACGAAGCCGCGCTCGACACGCTGCATCAGTTGCGCAAGCTGGGTGTTCGGATCGCGCTGGACGATTTCGGCACCGGCTATTCCTCGCTCAGCTACCTGCAGCGTTTCCCATTCGACAAGATCAAGATCGATCGCTCCTTCATCAGGGATCTCGCCGGTCCTGGCGCGTCCTCGTCCATCGTCCAGGCGGTAGTGAGCATCGCGGCCGCGAGCGACATGACGACGACGGCGGAGGGCGTCGAAACCGAGCAGCAGCGGAATCTGCTGTACATCCTCGGCTGCACCGAGATGCAGGGCTATCTGTTCAGCCCCGCGATACCGGCCGTCGAGGCGAGGCGGCTGTTGCTCTCGCACCGCGGCAGGGCCATGTCGGCTGCCTGAAGTCGGCTGCTTGAAACGCCGGGCGCGGCTTGCTATCCAGTTCTGCATAACAAGAAACAGGGCAGGGTGGACCGCGATGAATCGCGACAACGCATCTTGAGCGACCCGGCGCCGCCTTCCGCGCTCGCACCATTCCGCGTCAGGAATTACCGCTTTCAGTGGCCGGCCGATCTGCTCACCTCGTGGGCGTTCGAGATGGAGACGCTCATTCTCGGCTGGTACGTGCTGGTCGAGACCGGGTCGGTGCTGTTGCTCACTCTGTTCGCCTCGCTTGGCTATGTCGGTACGCTGGTGGCGCCGATGTTCGGCGTTGTCGGCGACCGGATCGGTCACCGCGATCTGCTGGCGATGATGCGCGCCACCTACGCCCTGCTGGCGGCCGTGCTGATGACGCTGGCGCTGTCCGGCCACCTCGCGCCGATCTACGTATTCATGGTCGCGGCCGTGATGGGTATCGTCCGGCCATCGGACCTCGGCGTGCGCGGTGCTTTGGTGGCGACCATCATGCCGCATGGCCAGTTGATCGGGGCAATCAGCATCTCGCGCACGACGATGGATACCGCGCGCATCGCCGGCGCGCTGAGCGGCGCCGGATTGTTTGCCGCGCTCGGCATGGGCCCGGCCTATGTGGCGATCGTCTGCCTTTATATTACCGCTACCGCGCTGACGCTGTGCATCGTGGCGCCGGCAAAACCGCACGCGGCGGGCGAGGCTGCCAGCGAGGCGTTGCAGCGCTCGCCGCTGCGCGACCTCAAGGAAGGAGTGGCCTACGTCTGGACCACGCCACGGATGCAGGCCGCGCTGTGGGTCGCATTCCTGGCCAACCTGACGGCCTATCCGCTCACCAACGGTCTGCTGCCCTACATCGCCAGGGCGATCTACGGCACCAACCAGACCGGGCTTGGATATCTGTCGGCGAGTTTTGCGATCGGCTCGCTGGCCGGTTCGATCGTATTGAGCCTGATCCGCGATCTCCGGGTGGCGCGGCTAATGATCGGCGCCACCGTCGTCTGGTACGCGACCTTGCTGATCTTCGTGCAGATGCAGACCGTGCCGACCGCGATTGCGTGCCTGATGGTGGCGGGCTTTTCGCAAAGCCTCGCCATGATCTCGATCGCCGTCATCCTGATGCGGACCGCGAACGAGAATTTCCGCGGCCGGGTGATGGGGGTGCGCATGATGGTGATCTATGGCCTGCCGATCGGGCTATTGGCCGCCGGCAGCCTGATCGACGAGATCGGATTTGCGGCGACCGGAACACTCTACGCGGCGGCCGGCCTCGCCTTGATGCTGGCGGTCGTGCTGCACTGGCGCGCCGATCTCTGGCACGTGCACGCGCCGGCGAATGCGCGGTGAGTTGACTGGTGAAGTCCGCGTAATCGCTCACTGCATCCTGATATTCGCCTCCTTCAGCACCGGCTCCCACTTCGCGGCCTCAGCGCGCATGAAGGCGTCAAAATCCCGTGGCGAACTGCCGACCGGCGTGGCGCCCATCTTTTCAAGCGCGGTGAGGACCACCGGATCTTTCAGCGCGGCGGCAAGGTCGGCGTGGATTTTTGCGACCAGGTCAGGCGCCATGCCGGCGGGCCCGAGAAAACCCCACCAGACCGAGGCGTCATAGCCCGGGATTCCGGCCTCCGCGACGGTTGGAACGTCGGGCAACGCCTTCGAGCGCTGCGCCGTCGTCACCGCAAGCGCGCGCACCGCATTGCCTTCGAGCTGGCCGACCACCTCGGGCAGCGGATTGACGCTCATTGGAATCTCGCCTGATATGACCGCGGTCAGCGCAGGGGCGCCGCCCTTGTAGGGGATCGACTGGATTTTCACCTTAGCCATGTAGTTGAGCAGCTCGCCGGCGAGATGGGCGGAGGTGCCGTTACCGGACATGCCGTAGGATAATGACTCCGGCTTTGCGCGCGCGGTTGCCAGCAGCTCCTGCAAATTCTTCACCGGGCTGTCTTTGGACACCACGATCGCCAGCGGCGAATAGGCCACCTCGCTGATGGCGGTAAAATCCTTGAAGGTGTCGTAGGGCAGTTTTGGATAGAAGAACTGGTTCAGCGGATGGCCGCTGGCGACCAGGATCAGCGTGTAGCCGTCCGGCGTCGATTGCGTGAGCGCCTGCGACGCGATGATTCCGCCGGCGCCCGGACGATTTTCGATCACCGGCTGCTGCCCCCAGGTCTTCGACAGCGATTGCCCGAGCGTGCGGGCCAGCACGTCGACCGCGCCGCCGGCGGCGTAGGGCACCAGAATGCGCACGGGTTTGGTCGGGAACGCCTCCGCATAGACGTTCGTGCCGGCCAGCGTAAAAAGGGCGGCGGCGATGCCGCGGATGATGGTTCTGCGTAGTGGCATGAGGCGAAATCTTTCCTTGATGACCGTATCACTTGAGAAATTCATGCGTCGTTCCAACATCACCTCGTTCGTGAAATGGCGGCTGAAAGCCATTGCCTGCTCGCGTCCTTTGGGAATGGCGATGGCGCGCCGCTCGATCCCCAGCATGATCGCAGCATTGAAGGTGGCGGCTGGGCATGAAACGCAACGATGATCCGGCGCATCCGGCGGGCTCTCCCTTGTCATCCCGGCCAGTCGCGGGGCGGCTCGCCACCCAGATGTTTGTTGACTGGACCTGATATTTTGTACAAACGTACAAAACTCGAGACCGGAAAGCAAATGCCATGACGCGAAACCCCAATATGCGGGAAGCCATCCTGAGCGCGGCCGAGCTGTTGTTCTCGACCAAGGGCTTCAATGCCGTGTCGATCCGCGACATCGCGCTGGAGGCGGGCGCCAATCCGGGCAGCATTACCTATCATTTCAAGAGCAAGGACGGCTTGCTGCTTGAAATCTACAAGCGCCATTGCGGGCCGATGAACAAGCGCCGAATCGAATTGCTGGTGGCGGCACGGCGCGTGCGCGACGTTCAGGACCGGCTGGAAGCGATCGTGCGGGCCTATGTGCAGCCGGCGTTTTCGTCGATCGACCGACCTTGCCGGCGGCGGGGCGCGGTTCACGCGGCTGCGCGCCGTGATGTCGGCCGAAGGCAATGCCGTGGTGGGGCGCATCATCGCCGAGATCTTCGACGACACCACCAATGCCTTTATCGAGGCGATCGAGCAAAGCCTGCCACATCTGCCGCGGACGACGGTCGTGTGGCGGTCGCAATTCCTGCTCGGCGCACTGTATTATACCCTTGTCAGCCCGGAGCGGGTCACGCGGCTGTCGCGTGGCGAAGCCGATGGCGCCGACATGGCGGAAGCGATCGAGCAACTCGTCGCGTCGACGGTCGCCTCGTTGCAGGCCTCAGACGTGGATCAGCTCGACAGCGGACTCGGAGCCGGGTCGCGCCGGGCGAAGCCAGCTCAGCTGTCCGCAAGGGGCATTGCCGCAAAGCGGAAAGATAATCCGGCTTCATAAAGATATCGGGGGGACGTCATGAAGAGACGCGAGTTCATGACCGGCGTTGCCGGGCTTGGAGCGGCCACGTTGCTCGGCTCCGCGCGGGCCGCCGAAGAGCCAGCAAGACAAATACCTTCGATCGCGGGACCGGATCCGAACACAAGGACACCGGCGTTCAAGGTCCCGATAGGTGCAGTCGATACCCATTGCCACATCTTCGGCCCTGCTGCCGAGTATCCGTTCTCGCCGACGCGGCCCTATACGCCGCCCGACGCGCCGCTGCCGATGTTTCGTGCCCTGCATGAAAAGATCGGCGTGGAGCGCGCCGTGATCGTCAACGCGACACTGCATGGACTGGACAATCGCGTGGTGACGGACGCGATCGCGAAGAGCGCCGGCAAATATCGCGGCATCGCCAACATTAGCGGCGCGATGTCGGACGCCGATCTCGCGGTCCTCGACAAGGCCGGCATTTGCGGTTGCCGCTTTGCTTTCCTCAAGCGGCTCGGCGGCGTCGGCGACATGGGTGCGTTCAAGCGCCTCGTCGAACGCGCCGCGGCCATCGGCTGGCATGTCGATGTCTATCTGGAACCTGGAACCATCAGGGAATTCGCGCCGATCCTGAAAGCGCTGCCGACCACTTATGTCATCGATCACATGGGCACCATCAGCGCGGCCAAAGGTCTCGACGATCCCGATTTCAAGGCGCTTCTCGATCTGCACGCGCGCGACGAAAAATGCTGGGTCAAAATCACCGGCCTTGAGCGCGCCTCCGCCGCCGGTCCGCCGTTCCACGATTCCGTGCCGTTCGCAAAGCGCCTGATCGAAAATGCGCCGGATCGCGTGCTATGGGGAACCGATTGGCCGCATCCGAATGTGAAGGTGATGCCGAACGACGGCGATATCGTCGATCTCGTTCCGCACTATGCGCCTGATCCCGCGATCCAGCGCAAGCTTTTGGTAACAAACCCCGAGCGCCTGTTCAAGTTTGCCGGCGCGTGAACTCATCCACAGAAGGCACCATGCACAAGCCGACAATCCCCGGACCCGATCCCGATACGCGAACGCCGAAATTCAAACTTCCGGCGCTGGCGTGTGACGCACATACCCACATCTTCGGCCCCGGCGACAGATATCCTTACGCGCCGGGACGGCCCTACACGCCGCCCGATGCCCCGCTGGAAGATTTCCGGGCGCTGCACAGGAAACTCGGGATCGGCCGGGCCGTCATTGTCAATGCCAGCGTGCACGGCACTGACAACCGCGTGGCACTCGATGCTATCGCCGTGAGCAACGGTACCTTTCGCGCGGTCGCCAATATCGACGATAGCATTACCGAGCGTGGCCTTCGCGAACTGCACGAAGGCGGCTTTCGCGGCTGTCGCTTCAACTTCGTGCGGCATCTCGGCGGGGTGCCGGACATGGGCGCCTTCCACCGCATCGTCGCGATGGTCGCGCCGCTTGGCTGGCATATCGATCTGCATTTCGATGCGATCGATCTGCCTGAATATGCCGAGATGCTGGCAAAATTGCCGGTGCGCTACACCATCGATCACATGGGACGCGTCAAGGCATCTGACGGTCTCGACCAGCTACCGTTTCGGACGCTGATTGACCTGATGACGCGGGACGAGAAATGCTGGGTCAAGGTGTGCGGCTGCGAGCGGGTGTCCTCCGGCAGCCCGCCGTTCCACGACGCGGTTCCGTTCGCGCGGCGCATCATCGAGACAGCGCCGGACCGCGTGATCTGGGGGACCGACTGGCCGCACCCGAACGTCAAGGTGATGCCCAACGACGGCGACCTGGTCGACCTCATTCCCCTGTTTGCGCCGGAACCCGAGTTGCAGCAGAAGATCCTGGTCGACAATCCGGCGCGGCTGTTCGAGTTTTAAAGGAGCGCGTGCAATGGCGGATAAACGCGAGCGATACTCCCGGAGCCGGCACCTTGCGTCGTTCGCCGGGATGGCTGCGCTGGCGGCGGCATTGTTGCTGCCGCAAATCGCCGAGGCGCAGAATTATCCGAATCGGCCGGTCCGGTTGATCCTGCCGTTTGGTGCCGGCGGCGTCGCTGATGTCACGGCGCGCCTCGTTACCGAAAAACTCGGCGAAAAGCTCGGCCAGCGCTTCGTCATCGAGAACATGGCGGGCGCCGGCGGCATCAATGCGGCGCGCGCCGCGCTGTCGGCGCCTGCGGACGGCTATACGCTGGCGCTGCTCTCCAACGGCACTGCGATTTCGGTGTCGCTGTTCAAGAACCTGACGTTCAATCCGGTGACCGATTTCGTTCCGGTTTCGAGCATGGGTTATTTCGATTTCATCTTCGTGACGCAAGCCGGCTCGCCATATCCGACGCTGGCTGAATTCATCAAGGCGGCCAAGGCAAAACCCGGCACGCTCAATGTCGGCACCATCAATGTCGGGTCGACCCAAAATCTTTCGGCGCAATTGTTCAAATCCACCGCCGGTGTCGATGTCACCATCGTGCCGTTCCGCAGCTCGCCGGAGGTGCTGATCGCGCTGCTGCGTGGCGATATCCAGATGGCGATCGAGAATTACAGCGCGGTGCAGTCGCACATTGCCGACAAGGCGGCTATTGCTGTGTCGTCGTCGGGCCCTGTCCGCACTTCATTCCTGCCCGGTGTTCCGACGGTGAAGGAAGCGGGCGGCGGCGATTTCGAGGCGCGGTCGTGGAACGCGATTTTTGCACCCAAGGGCACCCCGCCGGAGGTGATCAAGACGCTGAACGCCGCGCTGCGCGAGGTGCTCGAGATGCCGGACTTGAAGAAGCGCGCGCTTGATCTCGGGATCGAGGCCAAGGCCAGTTCGCCCGAGGAAATCCTCAACCGGTTGAAGGCCGATATCGACAAATGGGCTAATGTGATCGAGCGGGCAGGAATTGCCAAACAATAGTCACGCGGCCGGTGCGGGCGGCCACGCGGAACAAGCCAAGGAGGAAATCCCGATCATGAGCAATGCTGGCAAAACGGGCCTGGTGGTCACGGCGCATCCCGGCGATTTCGTCTGGCGCGCGGGCGGCGCGATCGCGCTGCATGTGAAGAAAGGTTATCGCGTCAAGATTGCCTGCCTGTCGTTCGGCGAGCGCGGCGAAAGCCAGTTCGCCTGGAAGGAGGCGGGCGCGACGATGGAAAAGGTCAAGGCCGGACGGCGCGATGAGGCGCAGCGCGCGGCGGAAATGCTGGGTGCGGAAATCGAATTCTTCGACGCCGGCGACTATCCGCTGCGGCTGACGGAGGCGCATTTCGACCGCATGGTCGATATCTACCGCGAGCTCAATCCGTCCTTCGTGCTGACCCACGCGCTGGAAGACCCGTATAATTTCGATCATCCGAACGCGGCGCACTTCGCCCAGGAAACCCGTGTGGTCGCGCAGGCGATGGGCCACAAGCCCGGCGCCAAATACACCTATTCAGCTCCGCCGGTATTTCTGTTCGAGCCGCATCAGCCGGAGATGTGCAATTTCAAGCCGCAGGTGATCCTCAACATCGACGAGGTCTGGGACATCAAGCGCAAGACGTTCGAAATTCTCGCCGCGCAAAAGCATCTGTGGGCCTATTACGAGCGGGTCGCGCTGCAGCGCGGCGTGCAGGGCGGCCGCAATACCGGCAAGCCAATGACCTATGGCGAGGCCTATCAGCGGCTGTTCCCGATGGCGATGGAGGAACTGGCATGAAGACCGTCGTCGTCCGCAACATCAAGCGAACCGATGCCGAACTGGTGAAACGGTTGGGCGCGCTCGGCGTCGCCACCGCGCACGAGGCCTATGGCCGCTTCGGCCTGATGAAGCCCTATCTGCGCCCGGTCTGGAGCGGGGCCGAGACATCGGGCACCGCCGTGACCGTGCTGGCGCAGCCCGGCGACAACTGGATGATCCATGTCGCGGTGGAGCAATGCCAGCCCGGCGACGTCCTGGTGGTCGGCTGCACGACCGACAATACCGACGGCATGTTCGGCGATCTGTTGGCAACCTCGCTGATGGCGCGCGGCGTGCGCGGCCTCGTCATCGACGCCGGCGTTCGCGACGCCAAAGCGCTGCGTGAAATGGGCTTTCCGGTATGGTCCAAGGCGATCTCGGCCAAGGGCACGGTGAAGGCCACGCTGGGCGCGGTCAACGTGCCCGTGGTCTGCGCCGGGATCAACGTCATGCCCGGCGATGCGGTCGTTGCCGACGATGACGGTGTCGTCGTGATCGGGCGCAAGGACGCGGCCGACGTGGTCGCGAGGGGCGAGAAACGCGTCGCCGACGAAGACGGCAAGCGCCAAAAGCTCGCCGCCGGCGTGCTCGGCCTCGACATGTACAATATGCGCGAGCCGCTGGCGAAGGCCGGCCTCGTCTATGTCGATCAACTGGAGGAGGACTAAGGTGGCGATGCGCCTGCGCACCTTGCTCGGCGACCATCCAGGCACGGCCGCGCTCAAGAACGGGTCGATCAAATCGGATCTCGTTCAGTTCGATTTTGTCGACTTGTCGCCGACCAACAAAGGCTTCAAGCCGATGGTCCGCGAAGGGGCGTTCGACGTCTCGGAGATGGCGATCGTCACCTATCTGATGGCGAAATCATTCGGCAAGCCGATGGTGTTGCTGCCGGATGTCGTGCTGGCGCGATTCCAGCATGGGCATGCGCTGTACAATGCGAAAAAGGGCAAGCTCGCGCCGCGCGATCTCAACGGCAAGCGTGTCGGCATTCGCTCCTTCACCACCACGACCGGCGCATGGCTGCGCGGCATTCTCGCCAATGATTATGGCGTCGATCTCGATTCGATCGACTGGGTGACGTTCGAGGATGCGCATGTCGCCGAATTCGTTGATACGACCAAGCGGGCGGGCGCGGGCAGGCAGATCGTCCAGATGCTGATCGACGGCGAACTCGATGCGGTGCTGGGCGAGAAATCCGACCATCCGGATTTGAAGCCGCTGTTTGCCGATGTTGTGGCCGAGGAGGAGATCTGGTTCGAGAAACACAAGGTAGTGCCGATCAACCACATGGTGGTGGTGAGCCGGACACTGTCCGATGAGCATCCGGATGTGGTGCGGGAGATTCACCGGATGCTGGCCGAGTCTGCCGTAGCTTCAGCCGCAGCACCGCGTTTTGGCCGAGGTGAGATGCAGCGCTCGCTGGAGCTGATTATCGATTACTCCGCGCAGCAAAAGCTTATTCCGCGCGCGTTCAGCGTCGATGAACTGTTCGACGACGTGACGCGGGCGCTGAGGTAGCCACCCGCGCTGCTGTCGTCGCCCGCGAAGGCGGGCGCCGTCGGCCTCTCGGCCTAGCATGAGCGTCTCTGGAATACTGGATCCCCCGCCTTCGCGCGCCTTCCGCGGGGGATGACGAACCGAGAATTTTGAGCGATCAGGAGCAATACAATGACCCCCGAGCCGATTTTCGATCTCGCCCATCTCGGCCACATGGAATTGCTGACGCCGAAGCCGGACGAAAGTCTGAAATTCTTCGTCGACGTCATGGGCATGACGGTCAGCGGCCAGCAGGGCGAGTCGGTGTATCTGCGCGGTTGGGATGATTACGAGCGCTACTCGCTCAAGCTGACGGCCTCGAAAACCTCAGGCATGGCGCACATGGCGTTGCGCGCCCGCAGCCCGCAGGCGCTGGAGCGCCGCGTCAGCGCGTTGAAGGGATCGGGCTTCGACATCGGCTGGGTTGACGGCGACATGGGGCAGGGGCCGGCGTTCCGCTGCCGCGACCCCGATGGCCATATCGTCGAACTCTATTACGAGACCGAGTGGTACCAGCCGCCGCCCGAGCTCAAGCCGGCGCTGAAGAATCAGGCGCAACGGTTTCCGGCGCGCGGCGTCAATGTCCGCCGGCTCGATCACCTCAATTGCCTCGCCATCGACATCAAGGCCAACCGGCTCTTCTTCGAAAACTATCTGGGCCTGCGCACCACCGAGCAGATCGTGCTCAATGACGGCACGGAAGCCGCGATGTGGATGACGATGTCGAACAAGAGCTACGATTTTGCCTACACCCGCGACCATTACGGCAAGGCCGGCCGCTTCCACCACGTCACCTACGCGCTCGACAGCCGCGAGGAAATTTTGCGCGCCGCCGACATCTTTCTCGAAAACGGCGTCCATATCGAGACCGGCCCGCACAAGCACGCGATCCAGCAGACCTTCTTCCTCTATGTCTACGAGCCCGGCGGCAACCGCGTCGAAGTCGCCAACGCCGGCGCCCGCCTCATCCTCGCGCCCGACTGGAAGCCGATCGTGTGGACTGAGGATGAACGGAAGAAGGGCCAGGCCTGGGGATTGAAGACAATCGAGTCGTTTCACACCCACGGAACGCCGCCGGTGTGAGCGCGGCTTCGCCTGCGCTACACGGCTTCGCCGGATACATCGGATGACTGCATCGATCGAAATCGAACCTTGCGCCCGCAATGCCGGACACCATCTTGGTCTGATGTCGGAATGGCATTGCGGAGTAGTCGATGGCAGAGCTCGTGGATTTCGATTTCACCAGCGAAGCGTTTCTTCGTGATCCAAAGGCCGGCGTGGCCCTGCTGCGGTCAACCGGTCCTGCCGTCGCCACGAAATTTCCGATCGTAGGCCGCGTCTGGGTCACCACGACCTACGAGGCGGCCGCGCGGGTGCTGAAGGACAGCGCGCTGTTCTCGCTGCGCAAGGAGGGCGGGTCGCTCGCAGGCCTGCCCTGGTGGATGCCGAAATTCATCGCAACAGTCGCCAACAACATGCTGACGATGGACGAGCCGGATCACACGCGGCTGCGAAGTATCGTCGACGAGGCGTTCCGCCGCCGCGCGGTGCTTGACATGGAACCGCATATCCGCGCCATCGCCGATCGTCTCGCCGATGAATTGTTTGCAGCGGGCAGCCCCGCCGATCTGGTGCAGCGGTATGCGCGGATGCTGCCGCTTGCGGTGATTTGCGAGCTGCTCGGCCTGCCGCCGGCCGACCGGCCGAAATTCATCGCCTGGGCCAATTCGATGGCGAATCTTACCAATGCATTCAGCTTTCTGCGGCTGATCGGCGGGCTCTTCAAGATGCGCCGGTATCTGCAAGAACGCCTGCAACTCGCCCGTGACGAGGGCGGAGAAGGATTGATCGCGGAACTCGTGCGCGTCGAGCAGGAAGGCGGACGCATCACGCCGGACGAGATGGTCTCGATGGTGTTTCTGCTGTTGGGGGCGGGTTCCGAGACCACGACGCATCTGATCAGCGGATCGGTATTCGAATTGCTGAAGGATCCGGCCAGGCGCGACTGGCTCGCGGCGGACTGGAGTCGCGCCGGGCTCGCGATCGAGGAATTCCTGCGCTTCGTCTCGGCGGTGCAGTTCTCAAAACCGCGCTATGTGCGCCAGGATGCCGATCTCGAAGGCGTGAAATTGAAGAAAGGCGATCGGGTGATGGCGATGATCGTCGCCGCCAATCTGGACGCCGACGCGAACGAGTGTCCCGAGCGCCTCGATCTCGAGCGGCGGCCGAACCGGCATCTCGCGTTCGGGACGGGCATTCACTTCTGTCTCGGCCACCAGCTCGCGCGCATCGAAGGGATTTGCGCACTGCAGGCGCTGTTCACGCGCTGGCCGGCGCTCAAGCTGGCGGTTGAGCCGTCGCAGGTTCATTGGCGGAGGCGGCCCGGCATTCGCATGATCGCAGAGCTGCCTGTGGTTGCGGGGGCAGCATAAGCCGCAAAGCCATCACGCAGGGGATGCCGGAAGGGTGAACCGGTCAAGACTCCCGCGCTTCGCGCCGCGAGGACTTTGCCATTAATGTGCGTCGATCTCACGGGCGCGGACCGCCCGTGATGCTCAGCTCATCCAACAGCGTCTTGGCGTCTCTGAGGTCGGGGGTAGCGAATCCTTCCGTGAACTGATCGTAGATCTGCCGGAGCAGATCGTGCGCTTCGCCCTGCCGGTTCTGACTACGCCAGAGCAGGGCAAGGCTTGTTGCGGCGCGGAGCTTGAAAGCGAGGGCGCCCTGCCGGTCGGCGGTTTCGATCGCCTGCAACAGCCACTTCTCGGCCTCCCCGATCTCTGCGCCCCGGGACGCGAGGCAGGCGCCCAACAGGCGGTGCGCTTCCGCCTCGAACAGGCGGTTGCGGCTCGTCGTGATGACATCGAGCGACTCCTGGACGATTTGCTGCGCGCGGTCCACCTCGCCGGCCTTCAGGAGCGCCTCGGCGAACACCAGAAGTTCATAGTCGTAGTAGAACCGCCGAACCGACAGCCGCGTGGCTCCGACGGCATCCTCCATGCGCTCCAGGCCCTCCGATACCTCCCCGGATTGATACGTGGTCCAACCCAGCAGCAGGGGGCACACCACGAAGATGTTGCTCCCCTGCTCGCGGCCGATGCGCATCGTCAGTTCGGCATATTCGCGGCACAGCTCAGGGGCGCGAAGCATTTGCCGCAGCGCCGCCGACCACCATGCCGCGTGCGCCAGGCTCGGAGGATGGCCGAGCCGATTTCCAAGTTCGAGCGCGGCGACCGACATCTGCGTCGCCTTTTCCGCAAAGCCGGTGACCCAGAACGTGATAGCGCTGTGCGCGTAGGCGCATACGCCGGTATCGTGACCGCCGTAGTCGTAGGCGTGCCTGTGATGACGCTCGGGATTGTACAGCGCAATGCCGCGCTCGGTGTCGGCCAGCGTGATCGAATTGAGTCCCAGCACATGGGAGTTCGCCCAGCGCGAGTGATAGGCTTCGAGCATCAGATCAGGGTCGGCGAGGCGTTCGGCCACTTCGACGAGCTCGTTGGCCATGTCGAGCGCCTGCTCGGTCCGCCCGGTAATCAGATTCGTGTACCAGTTTCCCCACATCGCCCTGAAGAGCTTCTTGTCGTCGCCCAGTCCCCGGCCGAGTGTGACGGCTCGGGCATAGTGATCGACGATTTCGTGCCCTGCCGAACGGAAACCGCGCACGATGATCAGAGCGGTGCCCAGCCCCAGCCGGATGTCGAGCTCCCGCTGCCAGCGCTCTGCCGAATCAGGCATGTCCTCCAGAAGCGGCAACGCGTTGGAAAAATGCTTCAGCGCCTCGCTCCCCGCCGAACGGCGCAAAGCCAGTTCGCCGGCGCGCTGCCAATAGACCGCGGCCTGCCTCCCTAAACCCGCTTCGGTCAGGTGGCGCGCCACCACTTCCGGCTGGCTCTCGACGATCTCGGGAAACATGTCCTCGATCGCATCTGCAATGCTCGCGTGGAGGTTTCGGCGCCGGTCCCGCAGCAGGGTGCTGTAAGCGGCATCCTGCAGCAGGCCATGCTTGAACAGAAAGCTCGATTGCGGCGGCTCGCCGCGCTGGAAGATCAAGCCGGCCTCGACCAGCCGACCAAGCGTCTCCTTGATCTCCACCTCAGGCCGCTCGGCGACCTTGGCCGCGAGCTCGTAGGAAAACTCCCGGCCAATTGTCGCGCCGATCTGCGCAATTTCCTTGGCTCCGGGGCCGATGCGGTCAAGCCTTGCCATCAAGGAGGCATGCAGGGTAGGTGGGACCGAGAGCGAGGGGCGCGACGTTGAGGAGTCCGCCCGCCGAGCCGGCCTGGCTTCCACGACCGTCTTGGTCACCTCTTCCAGGAACAGCGGAACGCCATCGCCGCGCTCGACGATTTCTCCGATCAGTTCACTCGGCAATGATTTCACTTGCGCCGCGAGCTGTCGGACCAAGGCCTCGCTATCGAACCGATTCAGTCGGTTGAGCGTCAGCATGGTGACGTGCGGCTGGTCCGCCCATGCTGCGACGAAGTCCGGACGAAACGTTGCGATCAGCATGACGGGCATGCGGTCGATCCGACGGACGAAGAGGTCGAGCAGCTCTTGCGTGGTCGGATCAATCCAGTGCAGGTCTTCAAAGATCATCAACACTGGCTTCTTCCGCGCCAAGGCAGTGAGCTGCTGCTGCAATGCTTCGAAAGTCTCCTCCCTCCTTCGTCGCGGGTTGTGTTCAACGTTGCCGTAGCGTCCGGTGGGCAGCAGCAAGAGGTCAGCCAACAGCGCCACGTCCCGCTCGGCCGCGGAGGTTTCAGCCATCAGCGCTTCCAGCTTGTCGAGCTTTGCCGCGGGCGTGTCTTCCCGCCCAAACCCGGCGGCTCGCTCGAGCAGATTGATTACTGGGAAGAGCGCGCTGTCCTGGTGGTGAGGCGAACAGAAGAAATCCAATTCGGCGTACCGCTCCGCATCAAGCAAATCCCGGAGCGCCACCGTCAGGCGTGATTTGCCGATGCCGGCTTCACCGGAGAACAGGATGACACGCCCTTCGCCGCCTCTTGCCTGCGCCCAGCGCCGAAGCAAGAGTTCGGTTTCCTCCTGGCGATCGACGAGCGGCGTCTCAGCGGAGCGCAACGCCTCGAAACGGCTCTTGAAGCGGTTCTCGCCCAGCACCCGCCAAGCGCGTTGAGGCTCGGTGAAGCCTTTGAGGTCCTTGAATCCGAGGTCCTCCAGCGCAAAGACCGACCCGATCTGCCGCCGGGTGCCGTCAGCTACAATGGTCGTGTTCGGCTCGGCCAGAGCAAGCAGCCGGGCGGCCAGATTGGGTACCTCGCCCAGTACCTCCGTGTCGTTTCCTGATCCGATCAGGTCACCCACAACCACAAGGCCGGTGGCGATGCCAATCCTGATCTGAAGCGGCTCCGAGCTCTCCAGGCGCCCGATGCCTTCGATCAAGGCTAGGCCGGCCCGCACTGCCTGCTCGGGATCATCTTCATGAGCATCCGGGTAACCAAAATAGATCAGGACACCGTCACCGACGCGGCGGGACACGAAGCCGCCGAACCGGGGCACGATTTCTGCAACGCGCTTGTGGTAAGCGCCGATGATTTCGTGAAAGTCTTCAACATCGAGATGTACGGACAGCGCCGTCGAGCCGACAAGGTCGCAGAACATCACCGTGATGTGGCTGCGCTCGGCGAGCGCCGCACGGGGCAAGCTTGGCGCGAGTTCGGGACTTCGGATGACCCCGCTCGAGCCCGCGAGGTTCGTGCCGCATTTGCCACAAAACTTCGCACCAGGCGCTTCGCTGTTACCACAGGAGGGACAGCTGAGCACCAATGCCGATCCACACTGGCTGCAGAACCTGGCTAGTTCTGAGACGTCTGCGCGGCAGTTAGGGCACTCCATACCACACCTTACCGACTGGGTGGATCAGGATAGCATAACAGCCATTCGGCGCCCGTCGACAGCAAGGTTGGCGCTCTTGTCGCGCGACGTCCCGCGTCGCGGATAAACTTGAAGGTATTATTGTCATCATAAAAATATGTCACTGGACGGAAATAGAGCGTCGGCTCGGGCTTGGTTGGCCACACAGCCTCCCCTGGGTCAGAGGCCCTAACCGTACTTTATGGCGTCAGGGTGGTATGAATAGCAAGCCGGAGCGCCCCGCAATGCCGCCAGGCGGCGGCCGAGCGACCAGCAACGCCGAAATTGCACTTGTATTCCCACTCTGCGTAGTTGTTGAATGGTGATCAGGGCAGGGCGGTTAACCACGAATTTGTGGTTATCGACCGTCGCCAGCACATATCCGAGCATCGGACCGGTCGCGTCGGCCAAGTCCTGCCGGGGAGGATTGGAGGAGGCGTAGCGATGAATTCGAGCGCGTTGATTCCGTTCGTTGTTGTTATGGCAGCCTATTCGGCACAGGCTGCGGAATCGTCCTACCAGAAGGACCCGACCGAGTCGCCCATCAGCCATTTCCGAGGCTCATGCGAGAGTGATCCCGATGGGACCAAGTTCGCAGAAAAAGCCTGCTACACTGCCTATTACCCGGGCAAACAAGGTTTTGAGAAAGGTTACCGGCCTCCAGTTTGCAACAAAAGGCCGGTCACCAAACGTGAAAAGGAAGTCCTGGCGACGATATACAGCCGGGCGCCCGACTACCTGCAGGCGAAGCTCTGCCGACTGACGCAGTTGTTTGTGACTCAATCCGCTTGGTGGGGTCCGGTGGGTTGGGGTTTTTGGGAGGGCCCGGACCGGCCACCCGGTACAGGCGTCTACCTCGCCATCTCCTCTCGGGAATTGAGAAGCAAGAAATCGATTGTAGAGCTTGAAAACGAAACCGCGCGTCGGCTTCTTGGGATTCGGGGTGATGGCCGAAGCCGCAGAGCGCGAGTGGCACGCTTTCGAGGCGAGGAATTCGGATTCAGTTCTGACGATTCTGTCGGAGGTCGCCCACGAAATGGGCCACGTCCTGCTTGCCGATGCCAATGTGGATGGTAGCAACAGTGCTCATCCGCGACGAAGGGTCAGTGGCCCGCCCCGGAGCGCGTGCTTCGAGGACGCCTTCCTTGGTACTTCATGGAATGCGGACATCTTTCACAAGAACATGCGGCGATGGGTCGACTTTGGCTTCCAGAACAATAACGTGCAAAAGAATCCGGATAGCGAATTCAACGTGGAACGCGTCAGGGCCGCCGTGCGCGCACGCAACTTCGCTGTCGCGGATGAGGCGATCAAAAACGTTTACCGGAATAAGGAATTTGTAACCTTGCAGGCGAAAGTCGCCCCTGAGGAAGACTTGGCCGAGACCTACAGGTACAAAGTGTTGCTGGATGCGAGCCTAAAGGAGCCGGTATTTCGTTTGGACGGTCAGGAGATCAACGTGCGGGAGTTGCTCGAATCCGATGTTCTTGCCAAGAAAGTGCAGTGCTTGCGTGAGTTCGGATTCTTGACGGCTCAGCCGTGACCGACGCGGCCTCAAGGATGTGAACGTCCGGCTCAGGAGGGCGTGTTCAAGCCCCACCGCTTGCCCGCTCGATTAGTTGGCGGACTTCCTCCCAGGCGAAGGTGTGGACGAACTCGTAGGATATCTCAAGCGGGCTGACGCCGCCTTCGAGATGGGCGATCATGGCGCGAAGCATCTCTTCCGCATCGACGCGTTTCTGATCGACTTGCCCGCGAGGAAGCCACGCCGCGAAGCGATCAATCGCTGCCGGCGCAAACCCACGCCCGCCCGCGAGCTTCAGGATTACCTCGTAGGCCCTGTCCTTGTAGAACAGCGACTTGGCGATTCGATCAGGGCGGATGCGAGGTCGGACTCCACGATCCCTGACCGGAGTGCATGCTCGACAGTGGCGCGCACATTCACCATGGCCTCGGTGACCTGGACATAGTCGATCTCGGCCGGCCCGTGCAGAACCGCGACTTCATCGTCATCAGTCAATTCGCCGGTGCGGTATTGCTGATAGATTTGGCCGATGCCCTTCATGCCGAACTCGGCGAGTTCGGCGGCCCGCAACGCGCCGATGCTGGCAGCGCCGTAGACATGGATGCCTTGCGACATCGCCCACAGGATCTCCTTGTGCCAGACCGTCGGTACGGTTTCGAAATAGCCGTCGACGACGCCGACCAGCGCCGGTCGCCGTAAGGCGGCCAGATACAAATCTCCGCGCCGCAGCGGTGGCCGCCATTCAAGCCCTGCGACGTGAGGGCGCGCACGCGGCGGCAATGACGGGCCGGCGAAGATGATGGCTGTCATGCGGCGCCACCGCCGGCCCGGCGCGCCCGAGGGCCCGGGACATAACGCGGATGGGTGCAATCCCATTCAAGGCCGGGGATCACCATCCTGACCACGGGAATGCCGAAGTCCGGACGCGTCAGATCGACAGCGATCGCCCGGCCTACACCGACAGCGCGCAATCGTTCCAGCTCCCATCGCAGGTCCGCCGTCACGTCATCGGACTCGAACTCCGGAACGTCGGCAAAGGATCGCGCCTCGGCGGCATGCGACACCGCGTCGAGCAAGGCTGCGCCCAGTCTGTCCTTTGCCGACTCCGCATAGTCCAGGAGATCGTCCCTGATACCGGCGATATAGGTGAGCCGGGTCTGTGCCGCCTCGGTCATTGCCCGAGCGAGCGCAATGGCTCGATTGGGATGGCAGCCAGTTCCTCGAAATCGTCTCAATCCACCGGACGGATCATCTGTCGCAGCCGGAATGTCACAAATGAATGCGGGGACTCCGATATCGGACGTGACGTCCCAAAGCCGGGGCGCTACTCGCGCTCTTTCGTATAGATCGAGCAGGCTACGGCAATCCTCGTCGGCGATGGAGGCTACGTCTACGCGGCAGCGCGACCGCGCGCGCATGTCCTGCGCATGCCACAGGGCGACAGCGTCGCGCTCCACGACTTCGCAAATGGCGGAGCTGATCGCTTCGGCAAGATGATTGCCGGAGGCCAATCCATTGGTGCCGGACAGAAAGTGCTCGCCGCTGTGATGGCTCGGTAGCGTGTAGTCCGTATGCACCACTTCCCAGGGCACCCAACAGGGCTCGCGGCGGAGCAGATCATATCCCTCGATCCAGGCGATCTCGGTTCGATCCGGAAGCGGGATGCCGGTACCGGAGAGCGAGGCGGGAGACACCGCGCGGGTCTCAGCCGAGAGTTGGTAGAAGCTTGCGAGGACCGTGCGCTCCATGAGGTCCTCGCCATGAAACAGCTCGATCGCTTCCATCACGGCGGAGGCCAGTGCCTGACAAAGTCCGAGACCCTTGCCCTGCGAGACCGACACTGACCGCGATTTCGGGCGAACGGCGACCGTGACCGGAATTCCAATGCGATCCAGTCCAGTCACATTGCCCAGACGGGTGATGCCGATCTGCCGCGCCTTGGGCGCTACGCGAGCCAGCGTTGCTTCCGGCGCAGTCGTCCGATGGGTCCCGCGCTTGAACGATTTGAGAACCGGGTCGTGGAGGATATTGGCAAGGTTGGCGAGATTCGGCCGCAGCACAGGCGATGGGGAATCCCTTAAGGACAAAGATTGCGTTGCCGTGACAACGGGATCATTTGCCGTTTCCGTTGCTCCTTACCCGCGAGCTGTTGGGCCTCTCTCCTTTGGCGCCTCCGCCGCCGCTCGCGACAATCATTGAGCCGACGGGAATAGACACCGGGCCCCCGTCTGCGCCTTCATCGCGCAAGAGCTTCTTCAAATGCGCGGCCTCGGGGGTGTCGCCCAGGTGCAATTCTTCGAACGTATTTCCATCCTGCGAGATGTAGATCTTTTCGCCGTCGATCCTGATCGCGACTTCGGCCGCCCTTGACGCCGATCGGGTTGATGGCTCGGGAGGCGTGCCCGACGGCCGCAGCTCCGCTCTGTCCGCGCGGGCGTCCCCAATCAGCGTTCCCAGGCCCAGCAACAGCACTCCCCAGGCCGGCAGGCCTGACCAGACGTTCCTCAGCTTCGCGCGTGACATGTGACCTCCTCACACGGGCAGAACATGTGACGTTTCAATTGAACACAGCTTGGTGTCGGGGAGTCAAGTGAGCGAAGTGTCAGCCCACAGTGCCAATGGCCGTGACGTCCTTGACGACGGAAGGCGGCGCCGTGAAGGCCTTGTTCTGAGAGCCGAATTGGTGGGCCACTTTGCGAGTCTGGCTGGGGAACTAGGATTCGAACCTAGACAAACAGAGTCAGAGTCTGTTGTGCTACCGTTACACCATTCCCCACCTAAAACGCTGATTTCGCAGAACTTTTTTTGGAAGTTTTGCAATCAGGGCCAGGAGTTTTGCAAACCCGGCGATTTGCAGGGCCCATATAGCCGGGCCTGCGTTCGCGGTCTAGTCTTCCTTTGTTGGGCTCTAGTCCTCCTTGTTTACAAGACGAAGCCGCTTTTGGCCGTCGGCGCCGACCTTCATCTGATCGCGGAACCGCATGTAATGCTCGACGTTCTGGCGGGACATGCCGATATCGTTGGCGATCTGGTCGACCTCATAGCCTTCCTCGGAGCGGGCGAGGATTCCGGTCCCGCGCAGCCCATGGATGGTCGGATGGTCGGCGTCATCAGGATCGATGTCCCAATCGTATTTCTTGACCTGGGCGCCAACCCATTCTTTCCAGCGGCGGCAAATGACGCGGCCTTCGGGTGTATCGGCGAGCCATCGCCCCCAGCGCGCGCGAAGACCGTCGGCCGTGTATTGCGCGCCCTTGGGAGAGTAGAGATACAGATCCTCGCGGAAACGATCGATCGGCTTCAGCCAGCGGGAGTTCGTGAACGTCACCGGCGTTTCGGCCCAGCGGTCGAGTTCGAGCGCGTCGGCAGTGGCAAGCGGAATGTGGAAGGCGCGCCGGCGCTTGCGGGTTTTCTTTGGCCGGCACCATAGGCCGTTGCGATCGCGATGCTCCGGACCCATGCGGATCAGATCGCTTCCGCGCTGGCAGGTCATAACCCCGAGCCGCGTCATGCGGACCAGGTCTGGCCACGCGTGCGCGCGAACGTGATCGATCACCCAGGACGGCCACGGCACATGCCCGCGATCGGGGATGTCGAAGTCCTTCACCTTGTCGAAGGGATTGATTTTAGCGAGGTCGAGGGGGATGGCCCAATCCCAGATCGTGCGCCCGACTGACAGCATCTGGTTTGCCATCACCGGCGTTTCCTTCATGGCATCGCGAGCAGTTTGAGCTGCGAGCGGCGTCAGGTCTTTGACGGCCACCATGCCCCAGGTATCATGCGACTCGAAGCGACGCATGGTCACTTCGTAATTCGATCGGGTGCCTTCCGATAGTCGCGTGAACTCGTCGCTGCGGCGGTAGCGCGCAATGAGATCGCCGATGGAGCCTGGCGGATATGTTGTTGGTTCCGATGTTTTACGACGCTCGACTTCGGCCCAAAATGCCACCGGCTGAGCGTCGGCGTTCGGTAGTTTGATGCGCTCTCCCTCGCGATCGGTGCCGCGTCCGGGATTCCAATAATAGTACGTGTAGACCTTGCCGTTCGGCTTGCGAACGCTGGTCTTCTCAACGCCCTCAGGCAGCGTCACGCCGGATTCCCTTTTTCTTGCCAAAGTTCGCTGCCCCCAATACGGCCGCATCGGTGTCCGCCGCCTTCTTGCCGGACAGCTTACGGTCTACGTCTTCCCAGCGCCAGCGGGGGGTGCCCGAAGGGAACGTGTCGCACGGTGGGGGCAGGCGACCCTCCTTCACCCATTGATCCCAAGTGTCCGTCGAAATTAGCAATTCGGCCGCTCCGGTTTCCCGGTCGACATAGGCCGGCGTCCGATCGCCCCGAAGCAAGTTGTCCGTCTTGCGCATTGTCATTCGAGCTTACCGGAGGGTCGGCCACCCTTTGGGCGGCCTTGGCATGGTTGTCATCTTGTCGCGCACCAGCACCGCGCAGGGCTGGCCTTTGCGGCCCATCCTGTCCAGCGATAGATGTACGGGAACACTTGCGGAGACGTAGGGCTCTCTTGCATCCCTGTAGAAGATCGCAAACTTGGCGAGGAGTTGTCCCTAGCGATCGCGCTCAGGTCACCTGCGACCAGACG
>CAWHFN010000011.1:0-1073950 GCA_963828475.1 uncultured Alphaproteobacteria bacterium | reverse complement strand
CATGCGCAGGTGATGACGATTGGAGGGAGCGGCTGGCCCGCGAAATCAAAATCCGATGTTGACTCGGTCGATCGACCGAATTAATTTGTCGATCGAGCGAGGTGAACAGATGGCGCGCACAGCGACTTCCAAAAAGCCGGACACTGCAATCGTGCTGCTGGAGGCGGCCAAGAAAATCTTGCGCCAGAACGGCTATGCCGGGTTGTCGACACGCGATGTCGCCGAAGCCGCGGGCGTGCCATTGAGCCAGATCCACTATCACTTCGGTTCCAAGCAGGACATGGTGCTGGCACTGTTCGAGTATCTCAACGCGCAACTGCTTGATCGCCAGAACGCGCTGTTCGGTGACACGACGCTCAAGCTTTCCGAGCAATGGAACCGGGCGTGCGACTATCTCGATGAGGACATCGCCTCGGGCTACGTGCGCGTGATGCAGGAGCTGACCGCCGCCAGTTGGTCGAATCCCGCGGTCGCCAAGGTCGTCCGCGCGGGGATGGCGGGATGGCTCGATCTGATAACAAACTTGGCCCGAAAGGCCGGGCGTCAATTCGGCGGGTTCGGCCCGCTTACCGCCGAAGAGGTCGGTTCTCTCGTAGGCAGCGCGTTTATCGGCGCCGAAAGCCACTATCTGCTCGGCTTCGAGAAGCAGGGTCTGCCGGTTCGCCAGGCGCTTCGGCGCTTCGGCGAACTCATTCGCATCGCGGAAGGTCGTTCAGCGACGATCAGGTGACATCATGCGTGCAAAGCTGCCTGTTCAGGATGGGTTTGTCGAACGTGATGGCGTGAGGCTGTACTACGAGGTCTACGGCAACGGTCCGCAGACCATGGTCTTCGTGCCGCCCTGGAGCATCGTTCATTCCCGTGTGTACAAGGCGCAGCTGCCTTACTTCAGCGAGCGGTTTCGCTGCGTCACTTACGACGGCCGGGGTAATGGGAAATCGGATCGGCCGGCTGACGTGGCGGCTTATAGTTTGGACAATTACGTCGCCGATTTACTTGCCGTCATGGATGCGACCGGGACGGAAGAGGCGATTATCGTAGGGCTTTCCTTTGGCGGCATGATTGCGAGCGTGGTCGCAGCGCATCATCCAGAGCGCGTCAGCGCAGCCATCCTGGCCGGAACCTCGGCGAGCATCGGACCGGCTTACCCCTATATGGCGCCGGCGCATTTCCTGACCAGGCAGGAGACGTCCGACGGCTGGAACAAGTACAACCGCGCGCATTGGCTGGCCGACTATCCCGACTTTGCGCAATTTTTCGTTCGCAACATCTTCAGCGACCCGCACTCGACCAAGCAGATCGAGGACGGCATCGAATGGGCTGGCGAAACCACCGGCGCCGTGTTGGCCAGGATCGTCGAGGCGCGATCGATTGTATCGAAGTTCGATATCAGCGAGGCTATGTACCGCAAGATCCGCTGTCCGGTGCTGGTGATCCACGGCGACAACGATCAGCTACAGCCTTATGCCCGCGGCAAGGCCGTGGCCGAGGCCACGAACGCAGAGCTGATAACCCTTCCCGGCGTCGGTCACAGTCCGTTGGGACGCTTCCCGGCCAAGTGCAACGCGTTGATCACGGATTTCCTCGATCGCAAACTTGGCATTGCCGTGCCCAGGAAAGTTGCGAAAGCCGTAAAGACGAAGAAGGTGCTCTATCTGTCGTCTCCGATCGGGCTCGGCCACGGTCGCCGCGATATCGCCATCACGCGGGAGTTGCGCAAACTTCACCCGGATCTGCATGTCGACTGGCTCGCCCAGGATCCGGTCACGAGGTTGCTCGAAACCAGCGGCGAACGCGTCCATCCATTGAGCAGCAAACTCGCGAGCGAGACGCGGCACATCGAACTGGAATCCGGCGAGCACGATCTCAACGCCTTTCAGGCCATCCGCCGGATGGACGAAGTGCTCATCAGTAACTTCATGACCTTCCAGGATGCCGTCGAGGAGGGCGGCTATGATCTCGTCATCGCTGACGAGGCCTGGGACATCGACCATTACTGGCACGAACATCCCGAACTCAAGAAGGCCAGGCTCGCCTGGTTCACCGACTTCGTCGGCTACGTGCCAATGCCCGCAAATGGCGAGCACGAGGCCTTTCTCACGACCGACTACAATGGCGAGATGATCGAGCACGTCGAGCGCCATCCCGGCGTGCGCGACCGTGCCATCTTCGTCGGCTCGCCGGAAGACATCGTGCCGCTGTCCTTCGGCAAGGACCTTCCGTCCATGCGCAACTGGGTGCCGAAGCACTTCGACTTCGCAGGCTACATCATAGGCGAGCATCCGCAGGCTTTCGGCAGTCGCGATGACCTGCGCGGCAGCCTGGGCTATCGGCCCGGCGAGTGCGTATGCATTGTTACCGTCGGTGGATCGGGTGTCGGCGCGTATCTCATCCGGCGCATTCTGCAGAGTTTTCCGTTGGTCCGCTCCAGGCTGCCGGAACTGCGGATGATCCTTGTCGCAGGCCCGCGAATTGATCCCCGTTCGCTCGATGCGCCGGCCGGTGTCGAGGTCCATGCCTTCGTACCGGATCTCGATCGGCATCTGGCGGCTTGCGATCTGGCTCTCGTTCAGGGCGGTTTGACGACCTGCATGGAACTGACTGCGGCTGGCACGCCGTTCCTTTACTTCCCGCTCAGGAATCATTTTGAGCAGAACTTCCACGTTGCCCATCGCCTCGACCGCTACAACGCCGGAAGGCGAATGGACTACGCGACCTCCACGCCGGAGACGATAGCGGAAGCCATGGTCGCAGCATTGAAGCAACCGGCCAGGTTCGAGCCGGTCGAAAGTGACGGCGCCAGGCGTGCTGCGCGCATGCTCGCCGAAATCCTCTGATTCACCGAGTAAACATCGAAGGAGTACCTACATGCCCGCCACGAACATAGATGAAGGCAAGCTCAACGCATTCATTGGCCAGATGTTGTCGGACCTTGGTGGCGCATCCAGCATCGCCATGGTCCGCCTTGGCGACACGCTGGGTCTCTACCGGGCCATCCACGCCAACGGACCGATGACGTCGACGGAGCTTGCCAAGGCTGCAAAGGTCGACGAACGCTATTTGCGCGAATGGCTATCGCATCAGGCGGCTTCGAACTATCTGTCCTACGATCCCGCCACCGCCACATTCGCGATGCCGCCCGAGCAGGCCATGGTGTTCGCCAACGAGGAGAGCCCTGTCTACATGATGGGAGGCTTCGATCTGATGGCGGCAATGCTCGACAATCAGCCCAAGGTCCAGGCGGCATTCAAATCCGGCGGAGGCGTTGCTTGGGGCGACCAGGCCGGTTGCATGTTCTGCGCGGTCGCGCGCTTCTTCCGGCCGGGCTACCTCAACAACCTTGTTTCATCCTGGCTGCCCGCGCTCGACGGGGTCGTCAAGAAGCTCGAGGCCGGCGCACGGGTTGCCGATGTCGGCTGCGGACACGGCTGGTCTACCGTCCTGATGGCCAAGGCGTTCCCGAAGTCGCAGTTCTACGGCTACGACTTCCATCCCGAACTCGATCCGCGACGCTGCGGCGCACGCCAAAGAGCATGGCGTCACGTCGAACGCGCACTTCGCCGTGGGCCTTGCCAAAGACTATTCCGGCAAGGATTTCGATCTCGTCACGTGCTTCGATTGTCTGCACGACATGGGCGATCCTGCAGGTGCTGCTGCGCACATCCGTCAATCCCTCAAGCCTGACGGGACCTGGATGATCGTGGAGCCGATCGCAGGCGATGCGCTGCAACAGAACCTGAACCCGGTCGGACGTCTTTATTACGCGGGCTCTACCATGATCTGCCTGCCGACTTCACGGTCGCAGGAAGTCGGGGCGGCTCTCGGTGCGCAAGCGGGCGAAGCAAAATTGCGCGAGACCATCCAGAGCGGCGGCTTTTCGAAGGTGCGCCGGGCGGCGGAGACGCCCTTCAACATGATCCTGGAAGCGCGGCCGTAGACAACTCGACGGTTCATGACGCGAAGCGCAGCGTCCAGCCGAGCCGCCGCTAATCCTGCGGCTCGGACAGCATTTCGCCCGATGCGTCGATCCGCAGCCAGCCTGACGGCGCCAGCCGCTGCTGCGGCAGGAAGCGGCCCTTGTAGTCCATCTTCTTGGAGCCTTCGATCCAGTAGCCGAGATAGACGTAAGGCAACCCCAGCCTGCGGGCGCGGGTGATGTGATCGAGGATCATGAAGGTGCCGAGCGAGCGGCTCTGCTGCGACGGCTCGAAGAACGAGTACACCATCGACAGCCCGTCGCTGAGCACGTCCGTCAGCGCCACCGCGATCAGCTCCTCGCCGCGGCCGGTGATGCCGGTATCGACGCCGCGCTTGCGGTATTCGATGATGCGGGTCTCGACATGGCTGTCTTCCACCATCATCGCGTAGTCCAGTACCGTCATGTCGGCCATGCCGCCGTGGCGGTGCCGCCGGTCGAGATAGGCGCGGAACACCGAATACTGCTCCGACGTCGGCACCGCGCTGCGCTGCTCGCCGACAATGTCGGCATTGCGCGACAGAACCTTCTTGAAATTGCGTGAGGGACGGAATTCGTTGGCGACCACGCGCACGGAAACGCAGGCCCGGCACTGGTCGCAGGCCGGGCGGTAGGCGATCGACTGGCTGCGGCGGAAGCCGCCATGGGTCAGCAGGTCGTTGAGGTCGCCGGCCTTGTCGCCCACCAGATGCGTGAACACCTTGCGCTCGTGCCGGCCCGGCAAATACGGACAGGGCGAGGGCGCCGTCAGGTAGAACTGCGGGGTGTCACGCGAATGCTGGGTCACGAGGGGTCGTCAGGCCTCCGAAACAATCAACCATAGCGCCTTGGCGTTAAGAAAACGCCTCAAAACGAAAAAACCGCCGGCCTGGCCCGGATTTATTTCCGGGCCGGAACAGCTCTAACATCGCGCCCCGAGGGCTAACGGTCAATTACAGTTTGCTGTTCGCTCAGTAGCTGCTGCGTGCCGAAGGCACTACCTGGGTACGAACCGAGCTGTTGATGACCACGGTTCCCAGGATGATGTCGTGCAGCAGCCGGCGGCGGCCGTTGAACAGGCCGACCAACAGCACCAGCGGCGTCAGGAACGAGATCGAGACCCAGTACAGCACGGCATGGCAGGCGCCGAGCACGAAATAGCCGGGGGCGCCGTACCAGGTGCGCACCTCCAGATCCATCGCGCGCATGCCCATGGTAGCCGAGTGCGGGCCGCCGATCGAGGCGCCGTAATAGACGATCGCCCACACGATGGTAGCCGGCCACGCCAGCCAGAACAGCATCCAGCCGAGCCCGAGCGTGATCACGCCGAACACGGCTATGAAAATGTAGCCGAGGATGACTGGAACCGACAGCACGACGAGGTCGATCAGGAACGCAAACACCCGCCGCGTCAGCACGCCGCGAAACAGTTCCGGCTGCAAATCAGGATCGAACGCATGCGGCGGCACCCCGCCGTCGTTTCGCCAGGCGCCGCCAGCATTTGGGGCGCCGCCAGAAGCACCGCCACCGGTATTGCCAGAACCGCTATAAGACATGGTCCGTCCTCCAGGCCGAATTTCCCGAACGAAACATGGGAACCGGCGGCGCGCTCGCCAAGGGCCGTCGAGCATTAACTGCGTGCAATATTGTGGTTGCTAGGGGAACGCCGCTCTCACCCCGTCTTTGCGAGCGAAGCGAAGCAATCCGTGGCGCGGCATAACGGATGGATGGATTGCTTCGCTCCGCTCGCAAAGAAGTGGAGAGGCCGGGGCCTACGAACCAGCCTTGATCTTCTCCGCCGCCTTCGGCGCAAAATACGTCAATATCCCGTCCGCGCCGGCGCGCTTGAAGCCGAGCAGGCTCTCCATCATCGCGCGGTCGCCGTCGATCCAGCCATTGTTGGCGGCGGCCGCGATCATCGCGTATTCGCCGGACACCTGGTAGACGAAGGTCGGCATCGAAAACGTATCCTTCACCCGCCGCACCACATCGAGATAGGGCATGCCGGGTTTCACCATCACCATGTCGGCGCCCTCGGCGATGTCGAGTTCGACCTCGCGCAGCGCTTCGTCGGTATTGGCGCTGTCCATCTGATAGGTGCGCTTGTCGCCGGTCAGCGTCTTTGCGGAGCCAATGGCGTCGCGGAACGGGCCGTAGAAGGCGGAGGCGTATTTCGCCGCGTAGGACATGATCTGCACGTCGAGGAAGCCGGCCTCGTCCAGCGCCTCGCGGATCGCGCCGACGCGGCCGTCCATCATGTCCGACGGCGCGATCACGTCGCAGCCGGCCTCGGCCTGCACCAGCGCCTGCCGCACCAGCACCGCCACCGTCTCGTCGTTGAGGATCTTGCCGTCCTCGATCAGCCCGTCATGGCCGTGGCTGGTGAAGGGATCGAGTGCCACGTCGCACAGCACGCCGATGTCAGGAAATTCCTTCTTGATCGCGCGCACCGACTGGCAAACCAGGTTGTTCGGGTTGAGCGCTTCGGAACCGTTCTCGTCGCGCAAGGATGGTTCGGTATAGGGGAACAGCGCGATGCAGGGGATGTTCAGTTTCATGGCGCGCTCGGCGTCACGCACCGCCTGATCGACGGTGAGGCGGTCGACGCCGGGCATCGAGGTGACAGGCGTGCGCGTGTTGTTTCCGTCGACCACGAACATCGGCCAGATCAAATCATCCGTGGTCAGTACGTTTTCGCGCACCAGCCGCCGCGCCCATTCCGCCTTGCGGTTGCGGCGGGGGCGGGTCGCCAGGTCGAGCGGGGTGGAGGCGAGGGCGGTCTGCCGACGCGGCGCGTCGCGCATTTCGATCGGACGCCCGAATTTGATCGCCATGTGATGGGTACTCCTGGGAGGCGCTGGTCAGTTTTGATTTGTTCTAGTTCTAGCACCTTGAAGGTCGCCCGTCACCGAGGCTCGAACCATCTCATCGGCAATTGATTTTACCGTCCCGGCGGGCCAAGACATGGCTATGAGAACATTTGGGGCCATGAGGACATTCCAGCACGCGCTGAACCCCGATTCCGAGGTCCGTTGCCAGGACGGCCGTCATGTCTGATGCGTCGGCGCGGGATCAGGGGCGGGACAAGTCCAGGGACAATGCGATGTCGATGGGGGCGATGTCGTCGGAGCGGATCGAGCCCGACGAGAATGTCTGGACGCGGCGGCTGGTGCTGTTCCTGCGCATCATGGCTGTGATCTCGATCCTGAAAGGCCTGTACCACTGGGCGCAGGTGACGGGATTCATCGGCGGCGAGGAAGAGGCGTTCGAGAACCAGTCGATGGCCTGGCAGACCGCGACGGTCTATTTCGCCGTGATCGAACTCGTCGCCGCCGTCGGGCTGTGGCTTGCGACGCCCTGGGGCGCGGTGGTGTGGCTCACCACAGTGGTGTCGATGGCCGTGATCGAACTGATGTTTCCCGGCATTTATGGCGGCAGTCTCACAGTCGTCGGGATCGAGGCCATGATGCTGGCCGCGTATCTGGCGCTCGCCTGGATGGCCGCACGCGAACGGCCGCCGTAGAAATAGCTTAGGTGCGCTCCCTCGCCCCGCTCTTGCGGGGAGAGGGTTGGGGTGAGGGGTCTCACCGCGAGTCGAACGCGTGGATAGAGCCCCTCATCCCGACCTTCTCCCCGCAAGCGCGGGGAGAAGGAGAAGAGAGACGTGTCAGTTTCCCGCCATAATTCATCCGCGTGCAGAAACCGCGACGCCATCGCGTAAAATTTTCAAGTTTTTTGCCGGTAACGTTTCAGTCACCGTTAAGGGCCGTAAAGGTTCCACCACACACCTTGACCGAGCGTTTCGATTTCAGACGCACCTGTTTCCGAATGCGACAGGGCCTGCAGACGAAGCGTGAACAGGGCGCTTTCAACGTCAATGAAATATTGCAAAAAGCCTTGATCCACGGGGCTTAATCGACAATTCACTCTGTTAAATTCATGATCTCTTTATTCTCTTATTTAAGCGGATCTTCAAACCGCCCCCTTAAGTTGAAGCTATCAGGCGGGACAGAAGTTTCGTCGAAATAAGTCGAAAAACGACGACAGGGGAAGTGTCATGATCAAAGCCGTTGCAACGGCGGTGGAAACCGCTGAACGCTCTGCCGGTCAAGCTCCGGTGCAGCCGCTCTATCTGGAAGCGCTGACGTTGGTGGAGCGTCTGCATCGCCGGCTGCTCGATGTCATCAAGGACGAATTCGATCGCCGCGGCCGCGCCGACATCAATTCGGTGCAGGCGTTGCTGCTCTATAACATCGGCGACAAGGAGCTGACCGCGGGCGAACTGCGCACGCGCGGTTACTACCTCGGCTCCAACGTCTCCTATAACCTCAAGAAGCTCGTCGAGCTCGGCTTCCTCGATCATCAGCGCTCGCGCGTCGATCGCCGCTCGGTCCGCATTCGCCTGACGGCGCAGGGCCAGGAAATCCGCAAGATCGTCGACGCGCTCTATCAGAAGCACGTCAAGACCGTGGAGCAGGTCGGCGGCATCTCCAACGAGGAGTTCGCGACACTGAACAAGTCGCTGCACCGCCTCGAGCGGTTCTGGACCGACCAGATCCTGTATCGGCTCTGAGAATTTCTTTCCGCAAGCGGTCAAGCCGGCCACGTGAGAAGACCGGCAGCCAATGGCGGACAATGAACTGGCAAGGCGGTAAGCCCTGCTGAAAGCGCATCGGCCCCGATTCTCCGGGGCCGGTGCGTTTTGCTTTTTGGAGAACCTCAGGTTGATATTTTACACGGGCGTCCGACGCTGACTTTGCCTGTCGCACAATCCGATTGTGCTCTTGCACAATCCGGATTGACTAGCCTTCGACGCCCCGCCCATAATCCCTTTGGCATCAGCACGTACCGACCGGACCTGCCGTTAAACCGCAAGAGTCGTGACGGCTTGATGCCCAAATGGGGAAACGGGCTTGTCGGCATCGCGGCGTCCCATGTTCGGCGAGCAACAGCGCTTCGTGCTGCTTCTGATCGCGCCGGCTGCGCTGTTGTTGCTGCTGTTTCAGGTCGTGCCGATCGTGATCGGCGCCAACGCCAGTTTTCGCGACTGGGCGCTCTACAATCCCAAGAAGACCTGGATCGGCTTCGATCACTATGTCGCTGTGATAACCGATCCGGCGTTCCTCTATGTGGTGCTGCCGAACACTTTCCTGTTCATGGTGCTCAGTGTCGCCGGCGCGCTGGTGACGGGGCTCATGCTGGCGCTGCTGCTCAACCGTCCGTTTCGCGGACAAAAGCTGGTGCAGACGATCCTGCTGGTGCCGCTGATGGTGGCGCCGGTCATCGCCGCGATCATGATCCGCTGGATCTTCAACGACCAGTTCGGCATCGTGAATGTGGTGCTGGAAGCCATCGGCCTCGAGGGGCAGCCCTGGCTGGTGCAGCGCTGGAGCGCGTTCGGCATCATCCTGCTGACCGACATCTGGCTATGGACGCCGTGGTTCACGCTGCTCTTGCTCGCCGGCCTGCAGAGCCTGCCGAAAGAGCCGTTCGAGGCCGCCGCCATCGACGGCACCACCGCCTGGCGCGTGTTTCGCTTCCTGACGCTGCCGATGCTGCGTCCGGTGATCGTGGTCTGCGTGGTGATCCGCGCCATCGACGCCTTCCGCACCTTCGACATCGTGTGGACGCTGACCGGCGGCGGGCCGGGGCGCTCGACCGAATTGTTCAGCCTCTATGCCTATGTCCACGCCTTCCTCAACCTCGATCTCGGCCGCGGTTCGGCGGCCGCCATCGTCGGCGGGCTCATCATCCTCGTGATCGGCGTGGTGCTCTATCGCCTCGTCGACCGCATCGCAAAGGCTTGATCCGATGGCCATGGTGAGCCGCTCCGAATTCCTGCCGTGGCTGCCGCCGATCGGCCGCAAGACGCTGTTCGCGCTGGCGCTCGCTTTCATCTGCTTTGCATTCGCCTTTCCGGTGCTGTGGCTGATCCTGACTTCGCTGCGGCCGGAGTCCGGCGTCTATTACGTCCATCGCGGCACTGAATTCACGCTCGGCAGCTTCGTCGAGGTGCTGAGCGACGAGCGGATCGTCGCAGCCTTCCTCAACAGCGCGCTGATCTCGACGCTGGCGACCGTGTTCTCGTTGCTCGTTACCGTATCGAGCGGCTACATGCTGTCGCGCTTCACCGGGCCGGCCTCGCGAATCTGGTTCGGGACCATCTATGTGTTCCGCTGCGTGCCCTATATTTCCTGGGTGCTGCCGCTGTATTTCGTGACGCAAAGCTGGGGCATCTACGACACCTATATCGGACTGCTGCTGCCGCATATCGCGGTGCATATCTGCTTCTTCTCGTGGCTGATGAAGGGCTTTTTCGACGGCATCGACCCGTCGATGGAATACGCCGCGATGATCGACGGCTGCACGCGATGGGGCGCCTTCATCCGCGTCGCGGTGCCGTCGGCACTGCCGGCGATCTCGGCGCTCGCGGTGCTGTGCTGGCTGTTCACCTGGAACGAGTTTCTGTTCGCGCTGATCCTGACCGGCAACCGCGTGCCTGTCATCACGGTCGTGATGGCGCAGTTCGTCACCGAGATGGGGCTGCGCTGGAATCTGATGGCGGCGACCGCGGTCATGGCGCTGGTGCCGGCGTTTCTGATCGCGCTGTTCGGACAGAAATATGTCATCCGGGGTTTGAGGATTTAGGCGAGGCAAGACCAAGGAAAGATCGAGACACGATACAACGACAAAAACGAGGAGGAGAGACGATGCAGGGACTGGCGAGATGGTTCATGGCGGCGACCGTGGCCCTGGTGGCTGCGACTGGCAGTGCCGCCGCACAGGTAAAGGAGCTGCGGATCGGCTACCAGCCGAGCCCGATCCAGGACGCTTCGATCGCGATGTTCGAGGCCTGGGGCGCGAAGAACGGCGTCAAGATCGTCAAGGTGCCGAATTCCTACGGCGTCTATGTCGAGAAGATGACGGCCTCGCTGACCTCCAACTCGGATCAGTATGACGTGATCTGGCACAATGACGATTGGGGGCAGACCTGGGCGCATTTGCTGGAGCCGACCGACGACGTCGCCGCCAACAAATTTGCCGAGAAGTGGGGCATGGACAAAATCGTGTTCGGCAATGCCCAGGGCCAGAACACGGTCGTGCCGATGGGACAGACCTTCAGCGTGTTTTTCTACCGCTCCGACCTTGTGAAGCCGGAGGAAGTGCCGAAGACGCTGGCAGAGCTTGTCACCGTGAGCAAGAAGCTGCAGGCGGACGGCAAGGTCAAGTTCGGCTATGTCGGCGGCATGTCGATGAACCATAGCTGGTTCAGCTGGTTCTGGTCGATGTGGGGGAACAATTGCGACGTGTTGATGCCCGCCTATGAGCGCGACAACAAGGTACTCGCAGCCAACGGATGGAAATCCGGCTTGACCGAGCCATGCATGCAGCAGACCGTCGAATATTGGTGGGACGCCATCAACACCCACAAAATCTCGCCGCGCGGCATGCCGGCCTATGACCGTAACGAGGCCAACGCCATCTTCATGTCCGGCGATGCTGCGTTCACCGTCGCGGACTCGCTGTGGTGGGGGACGTTCAACGACCCGGCCAAATCCAAGGTGGCCGGCAAGGTAGCCGCCGCGCGCTTCCCGCTCGGTCCCAACCGGGCCAAACCCTTCGCCTGGGACGACATCTGGGGCTGGGCGATCCCGAAGTCGATCGCGCCGGAGCGCAAGAAGCTCGCCAAACAGATGCTGGAAGCCATGATGCTCGACAAGGAAGGCCAGAAGAAGCTGTTCAAGGCGACCGGCGCGCCGCCGCCCAACACCGAGTTCTGGCCGGAAATCGCGGCGGAAGATTCGTTCATGAAGCTTTTGAAGGAGTCGGTGCTGGATTCCCCGGACAAGGTGCGCGGCGCCTATTACTTCCCGCAATGGCCCGCCGTGCACAAGGCGTTCAACGACACCGTCACCAAGGCCGTCACCGGCAGGCGCGAGGACATCGCAAAAGTCCTTGCCGAGGGCGCTCCCTTGGTGAGTAAGGCCGCGCAATAATCACGAACGTTAAGCCCGCCGCGTCAGCGCGCGGCGGGCTTTTTGAAACAGGCTTTTTGGTTCTGTAACGGCGGGGCAATGGCAGCAATTTCACTGAGCAAGCTCAACAAGCATTATGGCTCGCTGTTCCACGCCGTGAAGGACGTCGATCTCGAGATTGCCGACAAGGAGTTCGTGGCGCTGGTCGGCCCGTCCGGCTGCGGCAAGTCGACGACGCTGCGCATGATCGCAGGCCTGGAAGACATCACCAGCGGCGACATCCGCATCGGCAACAAGGTCGTCAACCACCTGCCGCCGCGCGACCGCGACGTCGCCATGGTGTTCCAGAACTACGCGCTCTACCAGCACATGAGCGTCTATGACAATCTCGCTTTCGGTCTCCGCAACAAGAAGACCGCGGAAGCCGAGATCAAGGCGGCGATCGACCGTGCCGCCGGCATGCTCGGGCTGCATGATTTGCTCCAGCGCAAACCCAAACAGCTCTCGGGCGGCCAGCAGCAGCGCGTCGCGCTCGGCCGCTGCATCGTGCGCAATCCGCAGGTGTTTTTGTTCGACGAGCCGCTATCGAACCTGGATGCCAAGCTGCGCGCGCAGATGCGCATCGAGATCAAGCGTCTGCATGCGGAGATCCCGACGACATCGGTGTTCGTGACCCACGACCAGGTCGAGGCCATGACGCTGGGCGACCGTGTCGTCATCATGCGCGACGGCAGGATTCAGCAGATCGGCACGCCGCTGCAGGTCTACGGCAAGCCCGCCAACAAGTTCGTCGCGGGTTTCATCGGCGCGCCCGCGATGAATTTTATCGATGTCGGCGTCCGCAGCGCAGCGGGTGTGACATCAATCGAGGCAGAAGGCCTGCGGCTCACGGTCGGACATGCGGACGCATCCGCGCTCGCGGTCTACGGCGGCCGGCGCGTGATCCTGGGCATGCGGCCGGAGCACCTCGTGCTCGGCGATGGCGCCCCTGGCCTTGGCTTCGATGCCCGCGTCGAGGTCGTCGAACAGCTCGGCTCCGAGATCCTGCTGGAGACGCGGGTAGCCAGCGCCAGCGTCACGGCCGCCCGCGTCCCTGCGGAAACCGTCATCGCGCGCGGCGATCAGGTCCGCCTGTCGGCGCAGCCTGGTCGTCTGCATTTCTTCGATCCCGAGACAGAGCTGCCGATTTCGAGCTGAATCAGGCCGAAACCAGCTGCTTTTGCCGCCAGGAGGCAGGGTTCCCACAAAAGATGGAACCATCCCGCGCCTCGCGCATTGTCGGGCCTGTCACGCAACAGGTGAGGCATGCAGGTCGAGCGCGGAATTCAGATCATGAACTTCGAGGTGGTCGGCGATGCCTATGCCATCGCGGCGAACTACCTGCGCAAGACCGGAGCCATTGCCGACAGCATCGTCACCGACGAGCGGTTGCTCGAAATCATCGTGAGGATGTTCCAGCACGGCGAATTCAACAGGCTTAGGCTCGCCAACAAGGCAATCGCCGAATTCGAGGCGCACACACCGGCCTGACCGCATCACCCGCATCACGCAACTCAGGAGAAATCCATGGAAGCCGCGATCGATCGCATCATGCAGACCTATGACCTGCTTGTGAACCGTACCACCGCGGCCCACGACGAGGCGCGCGCCAAGGTGACGGAATATCTTACCACGCTGGTCGAAGCGGGCGAGAAGGATCCGCACCGGCTCACCGTATGCGGGCTGACCTATCTGCGCCAGCTCGACGGCAGCAGCGATCCGGTGAAAGCAGGGTATACGGGGCTGTAGAGTGAGGGAATCGAGACCGGACGTGACGCACGGTGCGAACATTTCGCGTCCGGACGCTATCGCGCGTCCGCCCTCGCGGCTTTGTTGGGATAGCGATTCCAGTTAGCGATCACGGCCTCATATCTGGCCGCCTTCGCTACAGTTTGCATCGGCGTGCCTTGGGCTTGCGTCTCATGGGTCTTGATATCTGGAAAGACGATAAAGTATCCGAGCAGGCCGACGACCATCATCCCGTAGATCAGGAAGGCCGTTGTCAGCCAGCGCCTCGACTTAGCCTTGTGTTCGCTGGGTGAGCGTGATTCGGGCATTTGCGAAATCCATCTGTCAGCCCCAGGCGTTTATGAACCCAGCGGAAGCTTTGTGCTGTGAACTGGATCACGTCGGGCATATTTCAATGATGCCGGACCATGCGCCGGCGCACGCGGCTAATTGCGGTTCGCCGAATAAACAAACGATTGGTCGTTGTAATTGTCCGCCGCAAGCTTGTTCACGTCGATCTTCAATTCGCTGAACGACATGAGACCGGCGGACGCGTCTGGATGGTTCTTCGATAGCGGCGGTCGCAGGGTGGCGGCTGTTGCGGCGACCGCAAGCAGAGCGACGGCTACGAAACCCGTAATCGTTCGATGCCTTGTCATGGGAAACCTCCGTCCCCCAGCCCATGACTGTACGTCAGGCAAACCGCTGCGTGGTTCAACGTCAGGCCACTTAAATGAACGGCGCCGGAAATTGCGGGTCGACTGACAGGAGCTGGCGCGCTTGATACGGTAAGCACGCCACACCATGCGGCAAGCAAGACGCACCGGGGAGCCGCTGCGCCAAAATCTCAATTTTCCAAGGAAGATCAAGCTGATTTGGGTGATCCAGCCCTTCCCGCAAAAATATTCCGCTTCCGTTGTCGGGCAAATCAGTCGCATAACTCCGCCCGTCTCACGGCGGATGAGGGGCGTTGGCCATCGTCACGAACGTGCGGTGAGATGCGGTGGACGCTGAAGGCGCGATAGACGTACGCGCCGGAAGCGTACGGCGAAGTCGTGTGGTTCGGGCGCCGCGGTGCTGGCGTTAAGCGTGCGCTAAGAAGCGCAGGCGACGGAGGCAAAAAAGCCGTTCTCCGGGAAGAGCACGAAGTAAGCCGTAAAGCCATTGCGCAGGGAAGGCCGGAGTGCTCCAGCTGCCCTGTATGCTCGTGTGCCGCCTTTTGCCGTGTGCGTTGGCACGCGAGACCGCGGGTGCAGCAAGCACCCGGTCTTCCCTGCGCCCTCTAAATTCCGGAGGGCAAACGAAGATGCAAACCTCGGGCGCAATGCGTCGCGAGAACGCGAAACTGTATCCTCGTCATTGCGAGCGCAGCGAAGCAACCCACGTCTCTACTTGCGGTACCATGGATTGCTTCGCTACGCTCGCAATGACGATCAAGCAGCGCCGCATCCAACAAGCCCCAGAGGGAAACCCCATGCTCACGCTTCACCATCTCAACGACTCCCGTTCGCAGCGGATTTTGTGGCTGCTGGAGGAGCTCGGCACGCCCTACGAGATGAAGCGTTATCAGCGCAACGTTGAGACTCGGCTCGCGCCGCCGGAGCTTGCAAAGGTCCATCCGCTCGGCAAGTCGCCCGTCATCACCGACGGCGACACCACGATCGCCGAATCCGGCGCCGTCGTCGACTACATCATCCGCCGTTACGGCCAAGGAAAAGACAAGCCAGCGATGATGCCGGCGCCGGGAAGCGCGGACTACGAGGCCTACAACGAGTGGCTGCATTATTCGGAAGGCTCGGCGATGCTGCCGCTGATGCTGAACCTCTACGTGTCCCGCCTGAAGGAAGCGGGCGCGCCGCTGCATCCGCGCATCGACAGCGAGCTTGCCAACCATCTCGGCTATGTCGACGGCGCGCTGAAGGGGCGGGACTTCTTCGTCGGCCCGTCGCTGACCGGCGCCGATATCCAGATGAGCTTTGTCGGCGAGATGGCAAAGGTGTTCGGCAAGCTGGAGCCATACCCGAACCTCGCGGCCTGGCTGGGACGGATGCACGCCCGCCCGGCGTTCCAGCGGTCGGTGGAGAAGGGTGGGGCGTACCGGTTTGCGTAACTCTCCGTCGTTCCGGCCAAGCGAAGCGCGAGCCGGAACCTCAGCGTGAGCGCGTCGCGCTCATCGCGGCGCCGCGGCCTTGGGAAGGGGCACCCTGGCCGACGCCTTCACCTCCCGATGACCTTCCGGGGTATGGGCCCTGGCTCCCTATGCGCAATTGCGCATTTGGGCCGGGGCGACGAGGGAGGGGGCTTCCTCCCCACCATATCTGGCATAAATATCAGCCCTGTACCGCAAGTGCTTGGCCAATTCCGGCCGATGTGGTATCTCGCAGGCACTTCTTTCGACCGCCACACATAGCCGACCGCCTTGCCCCTAAGGGCCTGCGGCGGTGGAGATATTTCGTCCCATGACCTCCTCGTCCTCGAGCTCCAAGACCGCCTCCGCGCCCGACTCGTTCTTCACGGCCACGCTCGCCGAGGCCGACCCGGAAATCGCTGCCGCGATCAAGGGCGAGCTCGGTCGCCAGCGGCATGAGATCGAGCTGATCGCGTCTGAAAACATCGTCAGCCGGGCGGTGCTGGAAGCGCAGGGCTCGGTGATGACGAACAAGTATGCGGAAGGGTATCCGGGTGCGCGTTACTACGGCGGCTGCGAATGGGTCGACGTCGCCGAGACGCTAGCGATCGAGCGCGCCAAAAAGCTGTTCGGCGCGCAGTTTGCCAATGTGCAGCCGAATTCCGGCAGCCAGATGAATCAGGCCACGTTTCTGGCGCTGCTGCAGCCCGGCGACACGTTTATGGGCCTCGACCTCGCCGCCGGCGGCCATCTCACCCACGGCTCGCCCGTCAACATGTCCGGCAAGTGGTTCAAGGCCGCGCACTACACGGTGCGGCGCGAGGACCAGATCATCGACATGGACGAGGTGGCGAAGCAGGCCGAGCAGGTGAAGCCGAAGCTGATCATTGCCGGTGGTTCGGCCTATTCGCGCGCCTGGGACTTCAAGCGCTTCCGCGAAATCGCCGACTCGGTCGGCGCCTATCTCCTGGTCGACATGGCGCATTTCGCCGGCCTCGTTGCCGGCGGCGTCCATGCCTCGCCGGTGCCGCATGCCCACGTCACCACCACCACCACGCACAAGTCGCTGCGCGGCCCGCGCGGCGGCCTGATCCTGTGCAACGACGAAGCGCTCGCCAAGAAGCTGAATTCGGCGATCTTCCCGGGCCTGCAGGGCGGTCCGCTGATGCATGTGATCGCCGCCAAGGCGGTGGCGTTTGCCGAAGCGCTGCGGCCTGACTTCAAGGCCTATGCGAAGAACGTGGTCGAAAATGCCAAGGCGCTGGCGGAAACGCTGCGCGGCCACGGTTTCGATATCGTCTCCGGCGGCACCGACAACCATTTGATGCTGGTCGACCTGCGGCCGAAGGGCCTGAAGGGCAATGTGTCCGAGAAGGCGCTGGTCCGTGCCGCGATCACCTGCAACAAGAACGGTATCCCCTTCGATCCCGAAAAGCCGTTCGTCACCTCCGGCCTGCGTCTCGGCACGCCGGCGGCGACCACGCGCGGCTTCGGCGTTGCCGAATTCCAGCAGGTCGGGGGCATGATCGCCGAAGTGCTGAATGCGCTTGCGCAGTCGGAGGACGGCAAGGCGCCGCTGGTCGAGGCCGCGATCAAGGAGCGCGTCAAGGCGCTCACCGACCGCTTCCCGATTTATCAGTAAAGGCCACATTGGATGCGCTGTCCCAGCTGCAACAGTCTCGATACGCAGGTGAAGGACTCGCGTCCGACCGAGGATTCGGCCGTGATCCGGCGGCGGCGGGTGTGCATCGCCTGCAACTTCCGTTTCACGACCTTCGAGCGGGTGCAGTTGCGCGAGCTCACCGTGATCAAGCGCAACGGCCGCCGGGTGCCGTTCGACCGCGACAAGCTGGTCCGCTCGCTGCAGATATCCTTGCGCAAGCGGCCGGTCGATCCTGAAAGGGTCGAGAAGATGGTGTCCGCGATCGTGCGCGAGCTCGAAAGCGGTGGCGAGGCCGAGGTTTCCTCCGAGGCGATCGGCGAGATCGTGATGGAGCATCTGCGCCAGCTCGACGACGTCGCCTATGTGCGCTTTGCGTCGGTCTACCGCAATTTCCGCGAGGCCAAGGACTTCGAGGCCGTGCTCGGCGAACTCTCCGCGGAAGACGACGCGCGGGTTGCCACGTTACGCAAATGATCTTCCGCATTCTGGAAGACCAGTACGCGCAGAAATCCAAAGAAGCCAAAGCGGCGGACCAGCGCTTCATGCAACTCGCGCTGTCGCTCGGCCGCCGCGGGCTCGGGCGCACCTGGCCGAACCCAGCCGTCGGCGCGGTCGTGGTCAAGGACGGTGTGATCGTCGGCCGTGGCTGGACGCAGCCTGGCGGGCGGCCGCATGCCGAGCCCGAGGCGCTGCGACGCGCCGGCGAGGCCGCGCGGGGCGCTACGCTCTATGTGACGCTGGAGCCCTGTTCGCATTTCGGTAAATCGCCGCCTTGCGTCGATGCGGTGATTGCCTCGGGCATTGCGCGCGTGGTGTCGGCGATCGAAGATCCCAATCCAGAAGTGGCCGGGCAGGGGCATGCCAAACTCCGTGCGGCCGGGATCACGGTCGATGTCGGTCTGGGCGCCGCGGAAGCCGCCCGCGATCACGCCGGGCATTTCCGCCGCATCCGCGACAAGCGTCCTCACGTGATCCTGAAACTCGCCGTCTCCGCCGACGACAGGATCGGCGGCGCCGGCCGCAAGCCGGTCGCGGTCACGGGCGAAGCCACGAAGACGCGCGTGCACCTGTTGCGCGCGCAATGCGACGCCATCCTGGTCGGCATCGGCACCGTGCTGGCGGACGATCCGGTTCTGACCTGCCGCCTGCCGGGGATGGAAGTGCGGTCGCCGGTGCGGGTGGTGCTGGATCGTGCGTTGCGGTTGCCCGGCACCAGCAAGATGGTCCATTCCGCCCGCCAGACGCCGCTCTGGGTCATGACGTCGGATTTCGCCGAAGCGCCCGCGGCCATGAAACTCGGCGCGGCCGGCGCGCAGGTGATGCGCGTTGCCGCGACCGCGCAGCCGCCGGGGCTGGATCTGCCGGCGGTGCTGAACGCGCTGTCCGACAAGGGCATCACGAGGCTGATGGTGGAAGGCGGCTCGCGGGTGGCGTCGTCCTTTGTCGCCGCAGGCCTGGTCGATGAAGTTTGGCTGCTGCGGGGTCCTGAGAATATTGGGACGGACGGCATTCCCGCGCTGGACGCATTGCCGCTGTCGGCCCTTACCGGGTCGCCCACGTTCAAGACACGTGCTAGCGAAAACCTCGGCAAAGACACTCTTACGATTTACGAGCGCGCCTAATGTTTACCGGAATTGTCACCGACATCGGCGAGATCGCGAGCCTCACGCCAACGGCGCAGGGCCAGTTGCATCGCATGCGCATCGCCTGCCGTTACGACCAGGCCACCATCGCCGATGGCGCATCGATCGCCTGCAATGGCGTCTGCCTGACCGTGGTCGCTTCCGGCGTCGAAGGCGGTAACACCTGGTTCGACGTCGACGCCGCCGCCGAGACGCTCGGCATGACGACCGCCAAGCACTGGGTCAAAGGCACAAAACTCAACCTCGAGCGCGCGCTGAAGATCGGCGACGAACTCGGCGGCCATATTGTCGCGGGGCATGCCGACGGCATTGCGACCATCGTCAAGCGTGACGATCTGCCTGACATGGCGCGGTTCGAACTGCGCACGACGCGGGAGCTGGCGCGTTTCATCGCCACCAAGGGCTCGGTGACGCTGGATGGCGTGTCGCTGACCGTGAATACGGTCGAGGATGTCGTGTTCTCGGTGCTGATCATCCCGCACACGCTCAGCGTCACCACGCTCGGCGGCTGGCGCGCAGGCAGCGAGGTCAATATCGAGGTCGATCTGATGGCCCGCTATGCGGCGCGGCTGTCGGAAATGAAGTGACAGGCAGGCGTACGGCGCTTAAAACGCCGGCCAATCCCTCATGGTGAGGAGGCGCTTGCGCCGTCTCGAACCATGAGGCCCGGAAGTAACCGCATCCTTCGAGACGCGGCCAAGGGGCCGCTCCTCAGGATGAGGGCACCGATCAAGATGGAAAGATTTGATGGCAGACGCCCGGCGCGCCCCTCTGAAAGACCAGACCGACATTTCAGGCGCGCGCGCGCTGATCGTCGAGGCGCGGTTCTATGACGACATCCAGGACGCGTTGATGGAAGGCGCGGTCGCCGAACTGAAGGCCGCCGGCGTGACGCATGACGTCATCACGGTGCCCGGCGCGCTGGAAATTCCGGCGGCGATCGCGATCGCGCTCGATGCTGCCGAAAACAACGGCAAGCCTTATGATGCGGCAATTGCGCTCGGCTGCGTGGTGCGCGGCGACACCATCCATTTCGAAATCGTGTCGATCGAATCCTCGCGTGCGCTGATGGATCTGGCGGTGGCGCGAAAAATTCCGCTCGGCAACGGCATCATTACGGTCAATACCGACGCGCAGGCCTGGGCGAGGGCGCGCGCCAGCGAGTTGAACAAGGGCGGCGACGCCGCGCGCGCGGCGTTGGCGATGCTGCGGATCAAGCGCCGGCTGACAAAGGCCTGACGATGGCAGACAGCAAGAAGCCAGCGAAAAGTCCCGACAAGAAAGCCAACCGCCGCGGCGCGGCGCGGCTCGCCGCCGTGCAGGCGCTCTACCAGATGGACATCGCGGGCGCCGGGATCAACGACATCTTTGCCGAGTTCGAAAGCCACTGGCTCGGCAACGAGGTCGAAGGCGACAAATATCTGCCGGCGGAAGCCGCGTTCTTCAGGGATGTGGTGGCCGGCGTGGTCCGCGACCAGGCCAGGCTCGATCCCTTGATCGACGAAGCGCTCCAGAAGGGGTGGCCGCTGAAGCGGATCGACGCGATTTTGCGTGCGGTGCTGCGGGCAGGCTCCTACGAGCTGGAGCATCGCAAGGACGTCCCCGGCCGTGTGGTCGTGTCCGAATATGTCGACGTTGCCCACGCTTTCGTCGAAAAGGACGAGACCGGCATGGTCAACGCCGTGCTCGACCAGATTGCGCGCCAGTTCCGCGCCGACGAGTTCGCGCGTGGCTAGCGGCAAGCCAGCGTCCGGCGAGGACTCGCTGATCGCGCGCTATTTCCGGCCGCTTGCAACCGATCCCGGCGCCTTCCGTCTCGACGACGACGCCGCGGCATTGAAGCCTGACGGCTCCGACATCGTGGTGACGACCGACGCCATCATCGAGGGTGTGCATTTCCTGCCCGACGATCCCCCCGATACGGTCGCGCGCAAGGCGCTGCGGGTGAACCTCAGCGACCTCGCGGCAAAAGGGGCCACGCCCGCCGGCTTCGTGCTGACGTTGGCGCTGCGCGGCGCCGACGAAGCCTGGCTAAAACCGTTCGCGGCGGCGCTGGGCGAGGATGCGGCGCAATTCACCTGTCCGCTGCTGGGCGGCGACACCGTGTCGACGCCGGGCCCGCTGATGGTCTCGGTCACCGCGTTCGGCCGCGTGCCGCCCGGCAAGATGATTCATCGCAGCGGCGCAAAGCCCGGCGAGCGCATGATGGTGACGGGCACGATCGGCGACGCCGCGCTGGGGCTTGCCGTTCTCAAGGGCGGCAAGGTCCACGCCGCCGCAACCGATATCGCCGCGCGCGACGCCTTGGTCGAGCGCTATCGCGTGCCGCAGCCGCGCGTGGCGTTGGCGGAGATCGTTCGCCGACTATGCCAGCGCGGCGATGGATGTGTCGGATGGCCTTGCGGGCGATCTTGCCAAGCTGTGCGGCGTGTCCGGCGTATCCGCGGTGGTCGATCTGGTGTCGATCCCGCTGTCCGATGCGGCGAGGGATCTGGTGTCGCGCGGCGTTGTCGGACTGGAAACGCTGATCGCCGGTGGCGATGATTACGAGATCCTGTGCACGATCGCTGAGGACCGCGTCGAAGCCTTCTCGCAGGCCGCGGAATGCGCCGGCGTCGCGGTGAGTTCCATCGGAACGGTGGTCGCGGGAGGTGCGTTTCCGAAGTTCATCGACGCGCAGGGCAGGGAAATCGCGCTGGAACGGCGCTCTTACAGCCATTTTTGAAGGCTTGTGCGTTAACGCCGTCAGCCTTTATTTCCCGCCAGCCATTGCTATTTCGCCGAAAAACCTATAGGTGTAGTGCCATTCGATTACCGTCGTGCCTTTTCGAACGCGCTCCCTAAGGGGCTTCTTCCAGAGACATCGTCGAGAACGGATTTGAACCCGTGCGATCGTCGCGCGGAATTAAAAGCCTATGTGCTTTGGAGAAGAGAAAATGGCTACGGGAACAGTGAAGTGGTTCAACGGTCAAAAGGGTTTCGGTTTCATTGAGCCGAGCGATGGCAGCAAGGATGTGTTCGTGCACATCTCGGCCGTCGAGCGCGCCGGCCTCGGCGGGCTGGCCGAAGGTCAGAAGGTTCAGTTCGAACTCAAGACCGACAAGATGCGGGGCAAGGTGAGCGCGGAAAACCTGTCGCTCGTCTAAGGCTCGAAACGGTCGTTTCACGGATGTACTGGAATGGCTAGTGAGCCCGCTCGATCCCGATGGGATTGGGCGGGCTCTTGTATTTTCGGGTCGAGGCAAGCCTCTGCCACCTCCCGGGTGATATTCGCCCGCGCGATTAGCGGTGATTCCTTTCAAAAATCGACGGTTTCTGGCCTCCGCGGCGTTGCGCCAGGGGGGCGATTTTGGCATGGTCCCGCCGATTTGAGAGGCCGCCCTTCTGGGCAGGGAAGGCCTCCTTTTTATGCGTCCGCCGCGACCGCGGTGACGCGCGGGGTGGAACAAAAAATCTGAGGCAAATTCAATGACAGCATTATGGGTGATTGTGCTCTGCGGAGCGCTTTCGATCGTCTACGCCATCTGGGCGACGTCTTCCGTTCTGAAATCGGACGCGGGCAACCCGCGGATGCAGGAAATCGCGGCCGCGGTGGCCGAAGGCGCGCAGGCGTATCTCAAGCGCCAATACATGACGATCGGCATGGTCGGCGTCGTGATTTTCGCGCTGTCTGGCCTACTTCCTCGGCATGCTGGTTGCGATCGGCTTCCTGATCGGCGCGGTGCTGTCGGGCGCGGCGGGCTTCATCGGCATGAACGTCTCGGTTCGCGCCAACGTGCGCACCGCGCAGGCCGCGACCACCTCGCTGGCGGGTGGCCTCGAGCTCGCCTTCAAGGCGGGTGCGATCACCGGGCTTCTCGTTGCCGGTCTGGCGCTGCTCGGCGTCACCATCTATTTCGCCGTTCTCACCCATGGCATGGGGCTGAAGGCCAACGACCGCGTCGTCGTCGATGCGCTGGTGGCGCTCGGCTTCGGCGCCTCGCTGATCTCGATCTTCGCCCGTCTCGGCGGCGGCATCTTCACCAAGGGCGCGGACGTCGGCGGCGACCTCGTCGGCAAAGTCGAAGCCGGTATCCCCGAGGACGATCCGCGCAACCCGGCGACCATCGCCGACAACGTCGGCGACAACGTCGGTGACTGCGCCGGCATGGCCGCCGACCTGTTCGAGACCTATGCGGTGACCGCGGTCGCCACCATGGTGCTCGCCGCGATCTTCTTCGCGACCTCGCCGCTGCTGGTGAACATGATGACCCTGCCGCTTGCCATCGGCGGCGTCTGCATCATCACCTCGATCATCGGCACCTTCTTCGTCAAGCTCGGCGCCAGCCAGTCCATCATGGGCGCGCTGTACAAGGGCCTGATCGCAACCGGCGTGCTGTCGCTGCTCGGCGTTGCCGGCGTCATCAATTGGCTGATCGGCTTCGGCCCGCTGGATGGCGTGAAGTACACCGGCATGGCGCTGTTCGAGTGCGGCGTCGTCGGCCTCGTCGTCACCGGCCTGATCATCTGGATCACCGAATACTACACCGGTACTGAATATCGCCCGGTGAAGTCGATCGCCTCTTCCTCGGTCACCGGCCATGGCACCAACGTGATCCAGGGCCTGGCGATCTCGATGGAATCGACCGCCGGTCCGGCGATCGTGATCATTGCGGGAATCCTCGTCACCTACAGCCTTGCCGGCCTGTTCGGCATCGCGATTGCGACCACGACGATGCTGGCGCTGGCCGGCATGATCGTGGCGCTGGACGCCTTCGGTCCAGTCACCGATAACGCCGGCGGCATTGCCGAAATGGCCGGCCTGCCGAAGGAAGTCCGCAAGGCCACCGACGCGCTCGACGCGGTCGGCAACACCACCAAGGCGGTTACCAAGGGCTACGCGATCGGCTCGGCCGGTCTCGGCGCGCTGGTGCTGTTCGCGGCCTACAATGAAGACCTCAAGTTCTTCATCGCCAACTCCGCCAAGCATCCGTACTTCCAGGGTGTGCTGCCCGACTTCTCGCTCAACAACCCCTACGTCGTGGTCGGTCTGCTGTTCGGCGGCCTGTTGCCGTATCTGTTCGGTGCGATGGGCATGACGGCGGTCGGCCGTGCGGCCGGCGCGATCGTCGAGGAAGTGCGGCGCCAGTTCCGCGAGAAGCCCGGCATCATGCAGGGCACCGACAAGCCGGACTACGGCAAGGCGGTCGACCTGCTGACGAAAGCGGCGATCAAGGAAATGATCATCCCGTCGCTGCTGCCGGTGCTGTCGCCGATCTTCGTCTATTTCGTGATCTACGCGATCGCGGGCGGCGGCGCGGCCGGCAAGTCGGCGGCGTTCTCCGCCGTTGGCGCCATGCTGCTCGGCGTGATCGTGACCGGTCTGTTCGTCGCGATCTCGATGACCTCGGGCGGCGGCGCCTGGGACAACGCCAAGAAGTACATCGAGGATGGTCACTACGGCGGCAAGGGCTCCGACGCCCACAAGGCAGCCGTGACCGGCGATACCGTCGGCGATCCCTACAAGGATACGGCGGGTCCCGCCGTCAACCCGATGATCAAGATCACCAACATCGTGGCGCTGTTGCTGCTGGCGATCCTGGCGCACTGAGCGGCACGAATCTCACCGAAAAGAAAACCCCGCGGTGCGAGCCGCGGGGTTTTTGCTGTGGCCTGAACCTCGTTCGCTGTACCCGACAACACGGAGACCAATCCATGTCGCTCTCATCTGCCCGGAATTATGCACTGCGCGCCTCGAAGTCGCAGGACCAGAAGGAGGCCACCGAACTGCTGTCCAAGGCGATCCTGGAACTGGCTTTGTCCATTGAAGCCACCGACGCCAAGGTCAAGAAGATCAACAAGTCGTCCTAGCCGGCGCAGAATTCGCCGCGCCATCTGCCAGTTTGCGGTTTATCACCGGCGACGCGGTGGCGCCACTTGCCGTTCTTGCCCAATTTTGGAGCCCGGATGGAGCCAACGGGTCGCGCGAATGCGCGCCCGATGACAGGCTCCGCAAAATCCGGGGCCCGTAGAATCCGTGGGCACAAAATTCCCGGATTGCGCTGCACTCCTTCCGGGCTACGGGAGTTACGCGATCAATTGACGTCCATCTGCAGGCCTTCGCGCTTGATGATCTCGGCGAATTTCGTCGTCTCCGCCTGCACGAAGTCGGAATACTGCTGCGGCGTGCCCCAGTCGGCCGTCGCACCCATGTTGCCGATGGTCTTCTTGACATCCTCGCGCGCCAGCATCGCCTTGATCTCCTTGTTGAGGGCGTCAACGGCGGGAGCGGGCGTGGCCTTGGGCAGGAAGATGCCGAACCAGGAGGAGACGTCGAACTTCGAAAGTTCGGGCACGCCCTCGCGTATGGTCGGGATGTTCGGCGCCGCCGGGCTGCGCTCGGGCGTGGTCACGCAAAGCGCGGTGAGCTTGCCGTCCTGGGTCTGTGGCAGGGACGGGTAGAGGTTGTCGAACAGGATCTGGATGTCGCCGGCAAGCGCCGCCTGCAGCGCGGGCCCTGCGCCGCGGAACGGCACATGGACCATCTTCAGCCCGGTGAGTTGCAGGAACCAGGCGCCGGTGAGGTGAGGGCTCTGCCCGACGCCTGACGAGGCGTAGGTCAGCTTGTCCGGATTGGCCTTGATGTAGGCAATCAATTCGGGGATCGACTTGATGCCGGTCGAGGGATGCGCCGACACGATGTTCGGAATCCGGATCATGTTGCTGACCGGCTGCAACTGGTCGGCCTTGTAGGTCATGTTGCGGAAGATGCTGTAGGCGATCGCGTTCGGGCCGGGATTGCCGACCAGGATGACATGGCCGTCCGCCTTGCTCCGTACGACTTCGGCGGTGCCGATGGTGCCGCCGCCGCCGGAGCGGTTTTCCACCACCGCGTTCTGGCCCCAGGCGGTTTGCAGATGCGCGGCCAGGAGCCGCCCCATTACGTCAGTACTGCCGCCGGCGGCGGCCGGAACAACGAGACGCACGGTCTCGGTCGGCCGCCAGTCGGAACCGTAGCTGGAGCGAGGCAAGATTGCCGCGGCCGAAACGGCTGCAGCTCCGGTCAAAACGCGGCGTCGAGAAAAAGCTCTAATCGTCACAAGTTCACTCCCTGCTGAATCATTTATTTGCGGGGAGCGTAGGCACGACGCGCGCGGAGAGCAAGCGGGCGACTTGGCGCAGCTTGCGCAGATTTCTTGGCGCAGGATTTCCGCGTGGCGGAACGTGCTTAGTTAAAGCTGAGCAGCTTGAACAGCGGCGTCAGGTAGCTGAGCTCCTGGCCGGACGTCGGCGTGGTGCGGCTGATGAAGTCGAAGATCTTGCCGTCTTGCAATCCGTAGTTGGCGAGCCGCTGCACCTGGCGATTCTTGTCGAAATAGATCGCGATCACGCGCTGGTCGACGACCTGCTGATTCATGAACGCGACTTTGCGCTCGGAACGCTGCGAGATGTAATAGAACACCTCGCCGTTCAAGGTCGCGACCGTCGACGGCGTTCCCATCACGATCAGCACCTGATCCTGGCTGGCGCCGATCGGAATCTGCTCCAGCGCGTTGGGCGGCAGGATGTAGCCCTTCTGGAACTGCTCGCCGGTGCATCCGCCCAGCGCTGCGCAAATCAGTGCCACGGCTGCAGCCGCGCGAAAACCGCGCCGACGCACGGTCATGCGGCGTGGCGAGGGCACGCAGGTGCTGGGGTGGCTCATCTCGGTCATCTCAGGAATTAGCTCGTCCTCTTGCATCGCGCGGTGCGTTGACGTACCGGGCAGCACGCTGGATTGCAACACGCGTGGTCTCCGGGCAAAGAAACTGGAGGGCCCGCTCGCGGAACCCACAATGCTTTGGCCGTTCAATCACTTCAGGAAACCCCGGACGCCGTTGCGCGGCACCATCGAGGCCATCTATGGCATGATCGTGACGCAGGCGCGAGAACCGTTGTTTTACCGGGACTTTGCGGTTCCGGACACGGTTAACGGCCGTTTTGACCTGCTTCTGCTGCATTTGTGGCTGTTCCTGCGCCGCCTGAAGTCGGCCGAGGGCGGCGCGGCTCTGTCGCAGGGGCTGTTCGACCATTTTTGCAACGATATGGACGATAATCTGCGCGAGATGGGGGTCGGCGACCTCACGGTGCCGAAGCGCATGCAGGCCTTCGGTGAGGCCTTCTATGGCCGGACGGCGGCCTATGACATGGCGTTGACGGAGGGGCGCGAGGCACTGGCGCAGGCGATGTGCAAGAATATCCTGAACGGCGAGAACATCGAAAAGGCCCGCCGGCTTGCAGCCTATGCCGAGGCGGCGATGGCCGCTCTCGACAGAATCGACGAGGCGGCGCTGGTGAGCGGCTCGGCCGGGTTTCCCGCCAAGTTTCCCGCCAAGTTTCCCTTGCCGGAGAATGGCGCGCAGCAATGAGCAAGACTGATACGACCAAGACTGGCACGACAGAGAAGCCCGACCCGTGGCGCGTCCCCGTCGCGGTGGCGCAGATACCGGAAACGGGCCTGCATCGCGACCTCGAGGCCGATCAGGCGATCCGCAACGCGGTGGCCGATGTCGGAGGCTTGCGGGAGGTGCTTTCGGTGCAGGCCTCGTTCGACGTCACGCCGAAGACCGGCGGGCGCTTCCATGTGGCCGGCCACGTGCGGGCGCGGATTGGACAGACCTGCGTGGTGACGCTGGAGGAGATCGAGACCGATATCGACGAGCCGATCGACCTGATCTTCGCGCCACCCGAGCAGATCCCGCAGATGGCCGCGCTGGTCGATGAGGCCGAGGCAAGTGACGAGGAGACGCCCGATCCGCCCGAGCCGATCGAGAACGGCATCATCGACCTCGGCCGGGTCGCCACCGACGCATTATATCTCGCGGTCGATCCTTATCCGCGCAAACCCGGCGCCGTATTTGAACCGGTGGTTGAAGCCGCCGATCCCGAGGATCACCCGTTCGCGGCGCTCAAGGCGTTGAAGGCAAAACCGAAAAAGTCCGGCACCAGGAAGCCCAAGGGCAAGTAGCTGGCAGTTAAACCGGCCGGCGAAGCTGCTATCGGTAGGGGTGGTTGTGATGTCTCGCCAAGAATGTCCCATAAGATATTGAATTATATCGGGATATTTTGTATTCTGGATTTCGGGCCACAGCGCTTGCCTTTCGCCAAAAGAGCGTGGTCAAGAGGTTGTGTCGGGATGGGGACACGCTATTGTCGCGGCCCGGCGGAGGCGCGGGGATGCGTCTTGCCGAGCACCGCTTTGGCGGTGCCTTTCCAGTGCGCGGCCGCGCTCTACGAGGGCCGCAAGAGATCAGGTTTCCGGGACGTTCATGCCGCAAAAGGTTCGAATCGCGCTTGACGCCATGGGTGGCGATGTCGGCGCATCGGTCGTCATTCCCGGCGCCGCCATCGCTTTGAAACGGCATCCCGACTGCGAATTCCTGCTCTCTGGCGACAGCAAACAGATCGATGAGCAGCTTGCGAAATATCCGGCGCTGAAAAAGGCCTCGCGCGTGGTCCATACCGACGTAACCATCAGCATGCACGACAAGCCGAGCCAGGCGCTGCGCCGCGGCCGCAAGAACTCGTCGATGTGGCTTGCGATCGACGCGGTGAAGAAGGGCGAGGCCGATGTGGCGGTTTCCGCCGGCAATACCGGCGCGCTGATGGCGATGGCGCGCTTCCACCTGCACACCATGCCCGGCATCGACCGGCCGGCCATTGCCGGCGTATGGCCGACGGCGCGCGGCGATTCCGTCGTGCTCGATCTCGGCGCCAGCATCGGCGGTGATGCGCATCATCTGGTGTCGCTCGCGATCATGGGCAGCGCGATGGCGAGCGTGCTGTTCAACCTGAAGCGTCCGACCGTCGGCCTGCTCAATATCGGGGTCGAGGAGGTCAAGGGCGGCGAGGAGATTCGTAAAGCCTCGGAACAGCTCCGTGCGATGAACCTGCCCGAACTCGACTATATCGGGTTCGTCGAGGGCGACGGGATCGGCGCGGGCGCGGCTGACGTGATCGTGTCGGAAGGTTTCAGCGGCAACATCGCGTTGAAGGCCGCGGAGGGCACCGCGCGCCAGATGGCGGATTTTCTGCGCAGTGCGATGGCGAGCAGCTGGCAATCCAAGATCGGCTATCTGTTCGCCCGCAGCGCCTTCAAGGCGCTCCGGGACAAGCTCGATCCGAATAAATCCAATGGTGGTGTTTTGCTTGGATTGAAAGGTGTGGTTGTTAAAAGCCACGGCGGAATCAACGCCGAAGGCTTTGCCTACGCAGTTGATGTTGGCTATGAGATGGTCCGCTGCGATCTCCTCACCAAGATCAGTGCGCTGGTACAGGCGCAGATCGCGCAGGAGGTTGTCTCGTGACTGCGAAACGTTCGGTCGTGCTGGGCTGCGGCTCCTATCTGCCGCAGAAGGTACTGACCAATGCGGAACTCGCCGCCCGTATCGATACTTCGGACGAGTGGATCGTGCAACGCACCGGCATCCGGCAGCGCCATATCGCTGCCGAAGGCGAGTACACTTCGCATCTGGCGATCAACGCTGCGCGCGCGGCGCTGGAACATGCCGGTATCGATGCGCAGGCGATCGACCTGATCGTGCTGGCGACCTCGACACCGGACAACACCTTTCCGGCGACTGCGGTCGCTGTCCAGAACGGGCTCGGCATCCATCATGGCGCCGCCTTCGATCTGCAGGCGGTATGCTCCGGCTTCGTCTTCGCGCTCGCCACCGCCGACAATTTCCTGCGCTCCGGCGCCTACAAGCGCGCGCTGGTGATCGGCGCCGAAACGTTCTCGCGCATTCTCGACTGGAATGATCGCGGCACCTGCGTGCTGTTCGGCGACGGCGCCGGCGCGATCGTGCTCGAGGCGCAGGATCAACCGGGAGCGCCTTCCGATCGCGGCGTGCTGACGACGCATCTGCGCTCGGACGGTCGGCACAAGTCAAAGCTGTTCGTCGACGGCGGTCCTTCCACCACCCAGACCGTCGGCCATCTCCGGATGGAAGGCCGCGAAGTGTTCAAGCACGCGGTCGGCATGATCACCGACGTAATCGTGGACGCGTTCAATGCGACCGGCGCGACAGCTGATGCGATCGACTGGTTCATCCCGCATCAGGCCAACAAGCGAATCATCGATGCTTCGGCGCACAAGCTTCATATTGCACCGCAGAAAGTGGTGCTGACCGTCGATCTGCACGGCAATACGTCGGCGGCATCGATCCCGCTGGCGCTCGCGGTGGCCGTCAAGGACGGGCGCGTGAAGAAAGGCGATCTGGTGCTGTTTGAGGCCATGGGCGGCGGCTTCACCTGGGGTTCCGCGCTCGTGCGCTGGTGAGCGCTGCGTAGAATACCGGTCAAATTTGTTGCGTTGTTCCATGCGTCTGCATGATGGTCGCTGTTGACCATTGCGTGCTAACCTCATAATTTCAGAGAATAAATTGTTCGCCGAGAGTGCGGGGCAGGCGATGACCGGGACCGGAAAAACAGTCACACGTGTCGATTTGTGCGAGGCGGTCTACCAGAAGGTGGGCCTGTCGCGAACGGAATCGTCGGCGTTTGTCGAACTCGTTTTGAAAGAAATCACCGATTGTCTGGAGAAGGGCGAGACGGTGAAGCTGTCATCGTTCGGCTCGTTCATGGTGCGCAAGAAGGGTCAGCGGATCGGACGTAACCCGAAGACCGGTACCGAAGTGCCGATCTCGCCGCGTCGCGTGATGGTGTTCAAGCCGTCAGCCATTCTGAAGCAGCGGATCAACGGCCACGCGGTTGGCAACGGCGAAGGCAAGGCCGACTCAGAACAGCAAGACCGAGTAACACGGCCGCGTAACAAGGCGAGTACTGCGTCTTCACCAACAGGATGAGTTGAGAGGAGCTGGCATTTGGACAAGGCGCCGGATGCGTTCCGTACCATCAGCGAAGTCGCTGAAGAACTCGATATTCCCCAGCACGTGCTGCGGTTCTGGGAGACGCGGTTCGCCCAGATCAAGCCGATGAAGCGAAGCGGCGGGCGGCGTTACTACCGCCCCGACGACGTCGACCTGCTCAAGGGCATCCGCCGGCTGCTCTACGGCGAGGGCTACACCATCCGCGGCGTGCAGCGGATCCTCAAAGAGCATGGCATCAAATCGGTGCAGGGCCTCGCCGACCAGACTTCCGCCGTCACCTTCGGCGCGGTCGAGGAGGCGATCGGTCTCAGCCTGCAGGAGCCCGAGGAGGGCGAGACGCCGACCGTCGATGCCGACGACGAGGATTACGAGACCGAAGAGAAGGAAATCGACTACCGCTTTGTCGATACCGACGACGACGGCATCTTGCTGCCGTTCGCCAGGGGCAAGCCCGGCCCCTCGGATGCCGACCGCGAACGCCTGGAGCGGGTGCTGCAGGACCTGGTCGCCTGCCGGCAATTGCTGGACAATGCGCTGAAGGACGGCTGAGCGGCAGGGAACTGGCTGTTGCCTTAATGAGGCCGTTCGCCCGCCTTGCGCCGGGCGCTGATCGCAGCTAATGGAACGGCATCGGAGCGTGGCGCAGCCCGGTTAGCGCACTAGTCTGGGAGACTAGGGGTCGGAGGTTCAAATCCTCTCGCTCCGACCATTTTCACAAGCCATCGACCAGCGTCAGAGCGCAGCTAGATGCCGAGAAGCCAGACGGCAACAATGGCGCCGAGCACAACCAGTCCGCTGACGGTCCAGCCCGTGACATAAGCCGGACCATCCGATTCCGGCCGATCGACCATGGTATCGTGCCAGTGGCTCATGGGGCCCTCCCATAGCTTCATACTGCCTCTGGTATGTAGGTCGCCGCCTCTGGCTCAAAGTTCAAACTATCCGGGGCGAGAAAAATATTTTGCCAAGACATCTATTTCAGCGTCGCGATATAGGCGGCGATATCCGCTGACTCGGTTCGGCTCAGCGTCATGTTGGGCATTTTCGGATGCGGATCGCGCAGGAAGAATTCGATCTTCGCGGGATCAAAGTCCGGCCGCCTGGCAATGGAGGCAAACGGCGGCGCGTCGGTGGTCGCCGCTTTCTGATCGGTTGCGACCAGATGGCAGCCCGTGCACCAGCGCCTGGCGAGCGTTTCGCCCTGGTCGGGATCGGCCGCAAATGAGGACGTCGCGGCAAGGGTTGCGAGGACCAGGTTAAACCGGCCGATACGAGGCAGATAGTTACGCATGCAATTTGGCCTCCGATATTCCAAAGCAGATAGCCGCCGATGATATGGCGGGCTCGCCGCAGCGACACATGCCCGGCTTGTATAACCACCATCGGCCAATGCGACGAATGCGATGTTGCTCCAAATCAAGGGGGGACCGATGCGGCCAGTTCGGCTGCCCTGCCGTGTCAATTCCGCAACTGGATCGCGGTGCCGGCCTTCGGTAGGCTGGCTCCGCCAAAGCGGGGGATACACCCGCACGCAGCGGATGGAAACGCGAGGGCCAGCCCATGAAAGCACGTCCCACCGGCGTGATACCGCCGATGACAACGCCGTTCCGCAAAGACGGCGAGATCGATTTCAAACTGGTTGCGCCCCAGGTCGACTGGCTTATCGGCGCCGGCAGCCACGGCATGGCGGCGGGCGGTTCGACCGGCGAGGGGCATACGCTCGACCATGAGGAATATCGCGACCTGATGGCGGCGACGGTGGAAGCCGCGAAAGGGCGTGCGCCGGTGATTGCCGGCATCATCGTCAACTCCACGCGCGATGCGATCCGGCGCGGCAGACTGGTGCGCGACATGAATGTCGCAGCACTGCAGGTGACGCCGGTGCATTATCTGTTCAAGCCGGACGAGCAGGCGATGGTCGATCACTTCCGCCGCATGGCCGACGAAACCGGCATGCCGATCATTATCTACAACGTGGTGCCGTGGTCCTATCTCTCGCCGGCGCTGCTGACGCGGATCATGAACGAGGTGCCGCTGGTCGTCGGCGTCAAGCAGAGCGCGGGCGATTTGAAACTGTTTGCCGATCTCATGATGATGGCACCGGACAAACTGATCTACAGCGCCGTCGACGCGCTGATGTATCCGTCCTACGCGCTCGGCGCGCACGGATCGATTGCAGCGATCCTCAGCGCCGCGCCGCACGCTTCCGTCGAACTCTGGAACGCGGTCAAGGCGGGAAACCACACGCGCGCGCTCGAGCTGCACGAGAAGCTGCTGACGTTGTGGAACGCGATCGTCTCGGATAATCTGCCCGCGTGCACGCGCTATGCGCAGTCGCTGCAGGGGCTGCCCACGACATTCTCTCGCGCACCGATGCCGGAAGCATCGCCCGCGCAACAGGCCGCCATCAGGAAGGCGCTGGAGGGATTGGGCGCGCTGGGCGGCTCTACGCGAGGCGGCGGAGTAAATTCCGCCGCGCGAAAACGTCGGCAAGACCATCGAACCATCAGTCTCACGGGCGGCTTTACCGGCAGTCGCGACCTGTTACTGTCCCGCTTCGCACGGGCTCCATTGCCATGAGGGCCCCAGCCTAAAAAATTGAAAACCGAGGTAACGATCTCAATGAAGGACTTTGCCGGGAAGTTTGCCGTGATCACCGGAGGCGGCACGGGCATGGGCCGCGAACTCGCGCGCCAGCTCGTGGCCGAGGGCTGCAACGTCGCGATGTGCGACGTCTCCCTCGAGGCGATGGCCGAGACCAAGCGCATGTGCGAGGCGGAGAAGCTGCCGCAGGGCCTTCGCGTCACCACGCATGTCGCCGACGTCTCGATCGAGGCCCATCTCCAGCGTTTTCGCGATGAACTGATCGAACAGCAGGCGACCGACAAGATCCATCTGTTGTTCAACAATGCCGGCATCGGTGGCGGCGGCAGCCTGTTCACCAACACGCGCGAGCAATGGGAGCGCACCTTCAACATCTGCTGGGGCGGCGTCTATCTCGGCGTCCGCACCTTCCTGCCGCTGATGATGAAGGCGGACGAGGCCCACATCGTCAACACGTCGAGCGTCAACGGTTTCTGGGCGTCCGTGGGATTGGGCGCGTCGCACACCGCCTACAGCGCCGCCAAGTTTGCGGTGAAAGGGTTTACCGAAGCGCTGATGACGGACCTGCGGCTCAACGCCCCGCACATCAAATGCTCCGTCGTGATGCCCGGGCACATCGGCACCTCGATCGTTTCCAATTCGCGCAAGATCCAGAGCGGATCGGAATCCGAACAACTGAGCCCGAATGAAATCCTGGCGACGCGGCAGCGCCTGAAGGGCATGGGCATCGATACCGCGCCGATGTCCGACGACGACATCCAGAAGATCGCCCTCGACCGCGCGCGCTCCTTCCGCGACGAGGCGCCGACCACGGCGGCGGCCGCGGCAAAGGTCATCCTCGACGGCGTCAAGGCGGAGCGCTGGCGCATTCTCGTCGGCGACGATGCCCACAAGCTCGACGAGCGGGTGCGGCAGGCCCCGGAAAAGGCCTACACGGCGGAGTTCTACAAGAGCTTTACGGAAGAGGTCGGCTGGAAGCTCGGCTAGCAGGCGATCGGTTCTGATGGAATCAGAACCGATGCTTCTCCTTCTGTTAACGCGTTTCTCTTCACGCGAACCGATTGCCTGATCCCCTCACAACGCGCTGGCGCGAGCCTGGACGATAGGCAAGGCGGTGGTGGCCCGAGCAATAGGGCATGCCGTCCACCGGTGTATTGCCGCAAAAACAGAAGTCCTCGGCGCCGGGCGTGCTGATCGGCCAGCGGCACCGTTCGTTGCTGAGTTCGAACAGCGAGCAGCGGCGTTCGCTTGCGATCGGCTCCTCCTGGAGCGGCGGCGCGTTTTCGTAGACCGCCTGCAGGATTTGATACTGCAGCCTGGGAATGGATTTCCTGGAGCGCTCTCGGGCGGTCCTTTCCGGGCGCGGTTTGGCCGTTGCGGGTCCGCGCGTCAATTCGAGGCGAGCGAGCTTGCCGATCACCGCGTTGCGGCTGACGCCGATGCTGGCTGCGATCTCGCGGCAGGTGAGGCCGGCTTCAAAATGACTCTTCAGCAATTCGACGCGGTCGGTAGTCCAGGTCGGCAGATTCGTAAGCATGTTTCTCGGTTCCACGTTCTGTATGAACCGCCGCGTTCCGAAAATTCCCGTCAGGACGCCTTTCCGTTGTCGCGGATCGCAAGCAGCCCGTCCTTGATGGCGAGCCGAATGCCTTCCTCGATCAAAGTCCTGGCGACGCCGGGAACGCTGGTGCCGTGGGTGCCCTGTCTCACCAGTCTTTCGAGATAATTGATGGTCGAGAGCGCCAACGTAACGGGAACGCGGTCGGTTTCGGCTTTTTCTGTAGCCATGGGGAACGCTAACTTTTAAACGATGTACTGAAAAGTTACTATTTCGACTCTATTTAGTTTTACACACAAGAGTCAAACGGCTTGTGGATAGCTTCCTATCCGTTTGAAAAAGCGGTTAAAAATCCGGAGCTGGGTCTGTGGACTGGCTGCGCGCCTCTCGTGCAGAGCTCCTGGACGGTCTTGTGCGGTGTTTTTGGCAAGCGTTCGCCGCCGCGGCGAAACGATCCAGTCGCGCACCCATTTTCTTGATTGCCTCGCGCCGCAGGGAATGCCGATGATGTCCGGGGACGACGGCAGGGGCGCGATGACGGTAACGAACGGTCTCTACACCATCCAGATCGAGATGACGGACGGCGGGCATGGCCGCGCCAACGGCGTGATCGTGCTGCGCGACGGCAAGATCGCCGGCGGTGATTCATATTTCTATTACACGGGCTCCTATCGCGCCGATCACGGCAAATGGCGCGGCGAACTGATCACCAACGAGCACACGAAGTCGGTTGGCAGCCTGCCGCTGTTCGGCGGGCGTGAAGTCACCTGCGGCTTTACCGGCGGCTATTCCGCCGATGCGGCGGAAGTGAATGGAACGGCGCTGGTCGGAAAAACCAGCGTGGTGTTTCACGCCAGGCTGCAGCTGCGTTCGGAGTTTTGAGCGCGGGGTTAGCCGTGCACGACCGCCTTCGCGATCATGCAGTGAATGCCCTTGGAGCCGTTGACGGTTTGCGTCACCCGCAAATCGGCGGCGAGGCTGCACAGCGTGTAGGCGTCCTCGCGCGACAGATTGCGCTTCTCGCCGAGCAGCACGATCATGTCACGCAATGCGCGCACCACACATTGGTCGAGATCGGGGTCCATCGCCATCGTCATGTAGTGATCAGCCGTTTCCGCGCGCGGATAATCAAGCCGCAGATCCTTGCGCAGCGTCAGGCGGAAGCGGCCCTGCAGCGCGGTCTCGATCGCGGTGACGCAGACCTCGCCATCGCCCTGCACGCCGTGGCCGTCGCCGCAGGAGAACAGCGCGCCCGGCACGAATACCGGCAGATACAGTCTGCCGCCGGCGCCCAGTTCCTTGTTGTCGAGATTGCCGCCCATCGCGCGCGGGATCAGCGAGGTGATGCGGCCCCAGGCGGGCGGCGGCGCCACACCCATCACGCCGAAGAACGGCTTGAGCGGCAGGTCGAGCCCCCATGGCATCCGGCCGACCATGCGCTCGCGATCGAGCGGAATGTTCAGGATCCGCGTCTCGTGGAAATCGTCGGGCAGGGTGCCCGCCAGCGGGCGGATCAGATTGTAGCCCCAGTCCTGCCGAAGCTGGACGTCGAGGATATCGACCTCCAGCACGTCGCCGGGCTCGGCGCCATCAACCGCAACCGGGCCGGTGAGAATGTGGCCTGGCACCATGCGCTCACTCCGCGCGTGAATATCGGCAAGCTCGGGAGGGACGTGAAACCTGGCTCGGTCCGGCACGACGTCAGGACCGCCGGTCACGGTGTCGATGGTGACCTCATCGCCGCTGGCAATGGTCAGGACGGGCTTCAATTTCGCTTCGAAGAAGCCCCAGTGGCAGGTTTCGGGGCTGGAATGCAGGTGATGATGGGGCATGAGGAGGTCTTTTGGTTGCTGCAATGGCGTCGTATGACGCTGTATCAGACATTGTCCGAGGCTTCCCTTGTTTTTTGTCCTCTCCAAAACGATTGGCTATCTGCTGCTGCCGACGAATTTCCTGATCGGCGTCGGGTTGGTCGGCGCCATACTCATGCTCACGCGCTTTGCATCGCTCGGCCGCAAGCTGGTGATAACAGCCGTCCTGCTGCTCGTGATTTGCGGGCTGTCGCCGCTCGGAAAGATTTTGCTCTATCCGCTGGAGCAGCGCTTTCCGTCATGGGATGCCTCGCGGGGGGCGCCTGACGGCATCATCGTGCTCGGGGCTTCGATCGAAGCCGATCTCTCGGTTGCACACAATACGCCGGTGGTGCGCGGCGCGCCGGACCGGATCATCGCGGCCGCCGCGCTCGCGAAGCGGTATCCGAACGCGCGCGTGGTTTTTTCCGGCGGCAGCTCAAACCTCATCTCCAACGATGCCAGGGAAGCCGATTTCGCCGGCGCCATCTTCGAAAGCCTCGGCGTCGACAAGTCGCGGCTGACCATGGAACGGGCATCGCGCAACACGCAGGAGAACGCCGAATTCTCCAAGGCGCTGGTCAAGCCGAAGGACGGCGAACGATGGGTGCTGGTGACTTCGGCCTTTCATATGCCGCGATCGGTCGGTCTGTTCCGAAAAGCAGGATTTGCGGTGGAGCCGTATCCCGTCGATTGGCGCGTCGGCGGACGCGATGACCTGATGGCGCTTTCAAACGTCGCCGTCGAAGGGCTTGGACGGACCGACCTTGCTGTGCGCGAATGGATGGGCCTCATCGCATATCGGCTCACCGGCAAGATCGACGAGTTGGTGCCGGGCCCGGCGCCAAAGTAAGAGGTCGCAACCCCCATCGAGCCGGGCTACAATCAGGCAAGGCGCTGTTCAGCGCGCCGATTGGGAGTTGACGCCATGCAACAGCAGACGCCGTCGGAACCGCTTGATTTGGCCGGCATGGTGGCCGACCTCAACAGCCTGCTTCGCCTGAAGACGACGGTGATCGGCATCAGGATGTTTGCGCGCGTCGAGGAGATGACCGCGATCCCGAAAATCCGCCGTCCTTCGGCGGTGCATACCACCGACCAGATCGTCAGCATGGCCTCGCGGCTCGGCTGGACCGTCGGCATCACCGGTGAGGATCTCGTCGGCGCGCAGTGTCGCGCGGTGATCGGGCTCGCGCCGCAGGACGAAAAATTTCTCGCCGGGGAAAACTATGTCGGCGTCTGGCACGGCACGGCCGAGGACGCGCGCAAGCGCCAGGAAGCGCTCGACGTCGTGCCTTTCGGTCGGTACCAGGCGATGGCGGTGAGCCCGCTCACCAGCGGTCGGCTCAATCCGCCGGATATCTGCCTGGTCTATGCGACGCCCGGACAGATGATTATCCTGATCAACGGCCTGCAATATACCGGCTACAAGAAGTTCGAATGGGGCGTGGTCGGCGAGACTGCGTGCGCCGATTCCTGGGGCAGGGCGCTCAAGACCGGCGAGCCGTCGCTTTCGCTGCCGTGCTTTGCCGAGCGTCGTTACGGCGGCGTGCCGGATGAGGAGATGCTGATGGCGCTGCAGCCGGCGCATCTGGCAAAGGCCATCGTCGGCATGAAGCAGCTTGCCAAGAACGGCCTGCGCTATCCGATCGCGCCCTATGGCATTCAGGCCGACGTGCGCGCCGGCATGGGCGTGTCCTACGCGAAGAAATAGACTTGCGAAAGCAAGAGTAAACCGTCATTGCGAGCGCAGCGAAGCAATCCATGCCGCCGCAAGAGGAGAAATGGATTGCCGCGCTTCGATCTCTTGCGCAAACGCTTCGCGTTTGTCGCAGGCAATGACGAGTCCTAGGGAAAATCGAATATGTCTTCGTCGAAATTCGACATTGTCGTCTATGGCGCCACCGGATTCACCGGCCAGCTCATCGCCGAATATCTCGCCGCGCAATATAAGGGCGACGCCAATCTGAAATGGGCGATGGCCGGCCGCAGCAAGGACAAGCTGGCTTCCGTCCGTGACGCGATCGGCGCGCCGTCAGATACGCCGCTGATCGTGGCCGATGCCGGCGATCCCGCGTCGCTGAAGGCGATGGTCAATCAGACCAAGTCTGTGATCAGCACGGTCGGCCCGTATCAGTTTTATGGCAACGAGCTGCTTGCGGCCTGCGTGGCCTCGGGTACCGACTATTTCGATCTCTGCGGCGAGCCGCTCTGGATGCGGGAGATGATCGACAAGCATGAAGCCGCGGCGAAGGCGAGCGGTGCGCGCATCGTGTTTTCCTGCGGGTTCGACTCGGTGCCGTTCGAGCTCGGTGCCTTCTTTGTGCAAGAGGAGGCCAAGCGGGTGTTCGGCACGCCGGCTTTGCGCGTCAAGGGTCGCGTGCGCGACATGCGCGGGACCCTGTCCGGGGGCACTGCCGCCAGCGCCAAGGCGACCTTCGATGCGGTCGCAAAGGATCTCAGCCTCGTTGCGATCCTCAAGGATCCGTTCGCGCTGACGCCCGGGTCCAAGGGACCGAAACAACCGCCGGGCAGCAAGCCGGCCTACGAGGAAGACCTGCAGTCCTGGGCAGCGCCCTTCATGATGGCGCTCATCAACACCCGTAACATCCATCGCTCGAACATGCTGATGGGCTTTCCGTACGGGAAGGAGTTCGTCTACGACGAAATGGTGCTGACGGGTGCTGGCGAGAAAGGGGAGGCCAACGCCAAGCTCGTGATGGCCGCGAACACCGAAAAGACCGGCCCGAACGCGCCGAAGCCGGGCGAGGGGCCTTCAAAGGAGGAGCGCGAGAACGGCCTCTATGATCTGCTCTACGTCGCCATCGCACCTGATGGCAAGCAGGTCCGCGCGGCGGTGAAGGGCGATCGCGACCCCGGCTATGGGTCGACCTCGAAGATGATCTCGGAATGCGCGATCTGCCTGCTGCGCGACACGCCGGATGTTCCCGGCGGCATCTGGACGCCGGGGGCAGCAATGCAGCACAAGCTGATCAAGCGCTTGGTCGACCATGCCGGCCTGACGTTTGCAGTTGAAAAATAGGAGCCGGCGCGGCAGCGCGGCGTGATGGCTAGGTGGCGCTGGGCGCCGTGAGCGCGGGATTGGCGCCGGCCTTCCAGCGTTCGGCGGCGACGAACATGCCCCACATCGTGCCCAGCATCATCCAGAAGTGCCGCCAATGGTCGGTATCGATGATAAAACTCTCGCCGACGGTGCCGAGGAAGGCTGCGAAGATTGCCAGATAGGTCGGTTGCCAGGGCACGCGAACGAAGACATAGCGGAAACTCGTCAGCACTGTGACGAAGACCAGCGCCGGATAGCAGACGCCGGACAGCCAGCCGCCCGACATGAATGCGTTCAGATAGGAATTGTGGGTGTCTTCGGGAAAGAAGCGGTTGAACTGCAGCGGCCCGATGCCGAATGGCAGCCCGAGCGCCATCTCGGCGCCGAGGATATGCCGGCCGAAACGGCCGAAGCGGCCCTCGTCATAGCTCTGGTCGAAACTGGCGCGCTGCTTGAACAGTTGCGAGATGGAATCGAATGACAACAGCACCGCGACCAGCACGGCCGCCAGCACCACCACAACCAGCGCCATGATGATGATGCGCGAACGCTGCGACTGCGAGCGGCTGGTCAGCACCATCAGCACCAGCATGGCGGCCGAGGTGATGACGAGCATGCCCCATGCGGCGCGCGAGAACGCCAAAAGGATCGCCAGCGACATGATGCCGAACGCGATCGCGCTGCGCAGCGATTTGCCGAATTTGTCCGAGACGACGCTTTGCAGCGCAAACAGCGCCGGCAGAATCAGGAACGCACCGTATACGTTGGGGTCCTTGAAGGTGCCGCGGGCGCGGTCGTACAGCGTCAGCAGGTCGCGCCCGCCGGGGACGAGATTGAAATAACCGGCGATGCCGGCGAGCGCCGCAATCACGGCACCGACGACGAGGCCGCGCCGGAGCATGTCGAGCCGCGCCGCGGTGTCCTCGGAGATGACCATCGCAAGGAAGATGACCGTGATCGCCATGTACCAGGAGGTCGCGATCCAGTTCGGCACATTCGGCCGGTCCATCACGGCGACCGCACTGATGCTGTAGCCGATATTGATCAGGAACAGCAGCAACAGCAGCGGCATGAACACCAGCCGCATCCGCAACCCCGTCGCGAAGAAGATCACCGCGGCGGCGAGCGTGGCCAATTCGTAAGGGCTGGGTTCGATGAAGACGATGGCGCCGCACGCGCCGACCAGCCACACCAGCGCGCGCTGCAAGGCAAGCACGCCGGGCGCGGCCGTCATCGATGGGAGCGATCCCCCGGCTGTCGCCGCATAGCTCATCGAATACTCACGCACTCACTCAACGCAACAAACTACAACACCTACTATCAGCATCATTGCCTGCGACAGACGCGAAGCGTTTGCGCAAGGGAGCGGTAGCGACGACTATCCGCCGGAGCTCCTGAGCGAAGGCCGAAGCAATCCATCTGTCGCAACGCCGCGCAATGGATTGCTTCGCTTCGCTCACAATGACGACAACCTCAATACGCGTTCTCGCTCTTGGTGATCAGGGAGATCGGCGTCTTGAGCAGTATGTAAAGGTCGAACAACACGGACCAGTTCTCGATGTAGTAGAGATCGAACTCGACACGCTTCTGGATTTTCTCGTCGGTGTCGACCTCGCCGCGCCAGCCGTTGATCTGCGCCCAGCCGGTAATGCCGGGCTTAACGCGGTGGCGGGCGAAATAACCGTCGACGGCTTCATCGTACAGCCGACTTTGCAATTTGCTCTGCACCGCGTGCGGGCGTGGACCCACCAGCGAGAGATTGCTTTTGAACACGACGTTGAATAGCTGCGGCAATTCGTCCAGGCTGGTCTTGCGAATGAAGCGTCCGACGCGGGTGACGCGGGGATCGTTCCTAGTCACCATTTTGGCGGCGGCCGGATCGGCTTGGTGATGATACATCGAGCGGAACTTGAGGACGTCGATGCGCTCATTGTTGAAGCCGAACCGCTTCTGGCGGAACAGCATCGGGCCGGGGCTGTCGAGCTTGACCGCCAACGCGACCAGACCCATGACCGGCAATGCCAGCACCAGGATCGCGAAGCCGACGACGTGGTCGAACAGCCACTTCATCACCAGGTCCCAGTCGGTGATCGGTGCCTCGAACACGTCCAGCGTCGGTACCGCGCCGAGATAGGAATAGGAGCGGGGACGGAAGCGCAGCTTGTTGGTATGGGCCGAAAGCCGGATATCGACCGGCAGCACCCACAGCTTCTTCAGCATGTCGAGAATGCGGGTCTCGGCCGAGATCGGCAGCGCGAACAGCACGAGGTCGATGCGGGTGCGGCGCGCCAGTTCGACGATATCGTCGACCTTGCCGAGCTTGGGGCTGCCGGCGCAGGTATCCATCGCGCGGTCGTCGTTGCGGTCGTCGAATACGCCGAGCACCTTGATGTCGGAATCGTCCTGGGTCTGGAGCGCCCGGACGAGCTGTTCGCCGTTCTCGTCCGCGCCCACGATGATGGTGCGGCGATCGAGCCGGCCCTGACGGGCCCAGCTGCGTACCAGCGAGCGCAGGAATACCCGGCCAGTCACCAGCGCCGCAATGCCGCTGAAGAAGAACGCGGTGAGCCAGAGCCGCGAAATTTCGCTGCCGAGCTTGACGATGAAGGATGCGCCGATGAACAGCAGGAACACGAATGCCCAGGATGAAACCATCCGGGTCATCTGGTGAAGGTGGCCGCGGAACAGCTGCACCTGGTAGATATCGGCGGCCTGGAAGCAGATCACGGCCGTTGCGGCCACGCCGAAGATCGCCGCGAGAAATTCCCAGGAAAAGTCCCTGAGGGGAGCGACATATCCGAAATAGAGCGCGATGCCGATCGCGCTCAGCATCGCGAAGTCGATGACGCGAACGACGCCCGCGATCACGATCGGCGAGTAGGCGCGGCCGACTTTCTTGTTGCTGATGGCTATGGCGGCCGAAGTGAGTCTGCGGCGCCGTTCGACCGGGCGATCGGCGGTGGCGGTCATCGCGGCCATTGCCGCGGCGTCGAGCATCGAGCGTGCGTTAATCGGTTCCACTGGTCCACGTCCGTTCTGGAGCATGCACATAGGAACGTGCTTGCCGGTGCGGAATTCCCCACACCAACGGCTTACGAGACAAATCGGAAGAAACGGTTACGTTGGTAAAGAACGGTTAACGATTGGCAAACGCGTCGCGGTAACCGGCAAAGACGCCCTCGACCATCGCCTTTTGCGAAAAATGCATGAAGATTTGTTCGCGCAGCGATTTCGCCCGAGCGGTCGCCGCGGCCGGATCCTTCAGCGCGGCTTCGATCGCATCGACCATGGCGACCGCGTTGCTGGGAGCAAACAAGGCATCGCCATTCGGGCCGAAAATCTCGGGGATGCCGCCGATGTTGGCGGCGACCATTGGAATCCCTGCCGCCGCCGCCTCGATCACGACATAGGGCATTGAATCGCCGCGGGAGGGAACCACCAGCAGCGAGCCCTTGGAGAAGCCGAAGCGCGCCTTGACGTGGCCGATGAACCGCACGGCCTCGCCGAGGCCGAGTTGTTCCACCTGGGCCTTGAGGCTTTCGCTTTCCTCGCCGTCGCCGGCGAGCGTGAGCGTCACCGGACGGCCGCCGGCGCGCAGCCGCGCCACCGCGTCGATCAGGAGGTCGGCGCCTTTGATGTGCCGGAACTCGCCGACATAGATCAGGTCGGTGGCGTCTTCGGCCTTCACGATCGGATCGAATTCAGTGGCGGTGACGCCGTTGAACACGCAGCGCACCAGTCCCTTCGGCGTGCCGATGGTGCGCTGATAGGTGTTGCGGGCAAACGCGCTTTCGAACAGGAACAGATCAGTATCGTTCATCAGCGCGCGTTCGACGCGGGCATAGATGTTGCCCTTGAGCGTCGACAACGGATAATGCAGCGAGCCGCCATGCGGGGTGTAGACCCGGATCCTGTCGCGGGAAGCGGTCCGCAAACGCATGAAGGCGCCGGCCTTGGCGCCGTGACCATGCAGCACGTCCGGCTTCAGTTCGCGGATCATGCGCTGGAACCGGGCCCACACCAGCAGGTCGGTCGGAAGCGGCTCGCGGCGAATGGCCGTGCGGTGAACGCCGAGCTTGAGGCGCGGGGCGATTTCGGCCAGCGCCTGCTCGGCGCGTTCGCCGCCGGTAAGGCTGTCGGCGATGATGCCGACGTGATGGCCGCGGTCGGCCTGGCCGTTGGCGAGATCGAGGATATGGCGGAAAATGCCGCCGACAGGCGCGCGCGTGGCGTGCAGGATCCGAAGCGGCTGACCGTCTACCAGAGGCATGATCAGAGCCAGCGCTCGCCGACGAGCAGGAGCACAGCAACCAGACATGGGATTGGAGTGGATGCGCCGCGCATTACTAGAATCCTGAAAAAGTTGCCGCCCGATTAAGGCCTTTGATGGTTAACAAAAAATGACCCAACGCCAATAGCGCGTCTTTGCGGCTGGCGAAATCAGACAAATTAACCCAGCGGCAACCATAATGAAGTGTACTCGGGGAGGGTTCGAGCGGACCAGCAGTTGCGTCCGCGGGAGTGTGCGATGCGTTTGGCGTTCTGGGGGGCAGGCAAGGACAAGCCGGTGGTGCAGCGGGCGACGGCAAGGCCTGCGCCTGCGCCTTGGGTTCCGAAGCCCGTCGCCGCATCGGGATCCGGTGACCTCGATCTTCATGCGCTCGGCGGGGCGCTGATGCGCAAGCGAAGCTTGATCATCGTCCCGACGGTGCTGGTGCTGGTGGCATCGCTCGCCGCCGTTAACATGATTACGCCTCGTTACAAGTCGGAAGCGCGTATCCTGATCGATGGGCGTGAGAACGTGTTCCTGCGGCCGACCGGCGAGCGTAACGAGGAACGCAGCGCGCTCGACGCCGAAGCCGTCACCAGCCAGGTGCAACTGGTGCAGTCGCGCGATCTGGCCCGCGAGATCATCAAGAAGAACAAGCTTGCCGAGCGCCCCGAATTCGATCCGGTGCTGCAGGGGATTTTCGCCGCTGAAATCGCTGCTGGCCCTGGTCGGCATCGGACGCGACCCGTTCTCGCTGACGCCGGAAGAGCGCGTGCTGGAAGCCTATTACGATCGCTTCACGGCCTACGCCGTCGACAAGTCCCGCGTCATCGTCGTCGAATTCCAGTCGCGCGATCCCGAACTTGCCGCGCGCGTCGCCAATTCGATCGCGGAAAGCTATCTGGTGCTGCAGCAGGATGCGCGGCAGCAGCAGGCGAAGTCGGCAGGCCAGTGGCTGTCGGGTGAAATCGAGAGCCTGCGCAAGAAGGTGGCTGAATCCGAATTGCGCGTCGAGGACTTCCGCTCCAAGTCGAGCCTGTTTGTCGGCACCAACAACACCACGCTGTCCAACCAGCAGATGGGTGAGATCAACACGCAGCTGAACAACGCCCGCGCGCTGAAGTCCGATGCGGAATCCAAGGCGCGGCTGATCAAGGACATGCTGCAGAGCGGCAAGCCGATCGAGGCTTCCGAAGTGCTCAATTCCGAACTGATCCGCCGGCTGTCCGAACAGCGGGTGACGCTACGCGCCCAACTCGCCGAGCAATCGTCGACGTTGCTCGGCGGGCATCCGCGCATCAAGGAATTGAAGGCGCAGCTCGCCGATCTCGATCGGCAATTGCGCGAGGAGGCGGGCAAGGTGTCCCGCTCGCTCGAGAACGATGCCCGCATCGCCAGCGGCCGGGTTGATGGCCTGACGAGCAGCCTTGACCAGTTGAAGAAGCAGGCGTCCTCCAACAACGGCCAGGATGTGCAGCTGCGCGCGCTCGAGCGCGAAGCCAAGGCCCAGCGCGATCTGCTGGAATCCTATCTTGCCAAATACCGCGAGGCGACCGCGCGCGAAAACATCGAGGCGACGCCGACCGATGGCCGCATCATTTCGCGCGCTACCGTTTCCAACACGCCGGCCTATCCGAAGAAGCTGCCGATCGTGCTGATTGCGACGCTGGCGACCTTGCTGCTCACCTCGGGTGCGATTGCGACCGGTGAGCTATTGCGCATGACCGCCCCGCGGGCCAGCGGTGCGGTTTCGCCGGAAGTTACGCGGGAAATTGCGCCCGAAATCGTCTTGGCTGCTCCGCCGGAACCGGTGCGTGCGCCGGCGATCGCGCCCGAGCTTCCCGTGGCGGACCTCGCTGACGTGGATTACGCCGAGCCGGTGTTGAATGAACCGCGCGTGGACAGCCCTCGCATGGATACCGCGGAAATCAGTGAAATCGAGCAAATGGCGGATGTCCTGGTTGGCGCAGGCTCCGCTGCGCGCAAGGTTACCGTGCTTGGCACGGCATCGAGCGAGAGCATCACGCTGACCGCGCTGACGCTGGCGCGGCTGATGGCGCAGCAGGCGAAAGTCGTGGTTGTCGATCTCGTGGCATCGTCGCCGATGATGGCGGCGGCGTCGGCCGATCCGGTCGCCCCCGGGCTTGCGGAACTGATGCAGGGCGAGGCGTCGTTTGCGCAGATCATCACCAGGGACCGGTTGTCGCGCGCTCATCTTGTCGGCGCCGGACGCCCGGGCTTCGACCGCGCGCAGCTGCATTCGCCGCGGCTGACGCTCGCGATCGACGCGCTGCTGCGGGTCTACGACTATGTGCTGCTGGATGCCGGCGCGGCCTCCGATCTGCCGGCTGAATTGCTGACGTCGCAGGCGCGGGCGGTCTTGGTGCCCGAAGCGTCGATGACGCAGGACGCGCGCGCGCTGATGTGCGACCAGCTCAAGGCGGTCGGCTTCGCAGAGGTGACGATGTTGAGCAAGCCTTGCGAGGCGTCGGACGCGCTCGAGCCGGGCCCGCGCGTGGTGGCGGCTTGAAGGCAGCGAGACGCGCGCGAGGCGCGCTCCTCTGGAGGAGGTCTGATACTGATTAGCCGAACGCGTTGCGAAGTTTTTGCGCCATCTCCAGCAATGCCGGATTGTGCTTCACCATGCGCTTGGTGCGGTTGAGGCCCGACATGACGCCGGCGGCAAGCTTGCCGCGCTGGCTGAGTGGGATGAAGCTGTCAAAGATCGGCTCGTCGTCCTTGCAGAACAGCCGCTTGTAATCGTCCGATCCGATCCCGAGGTCGAGGGCGCGATAACCCTGTCCGGCATAGTGATCGATGATGTCGCGCATCAGGATCAGGCCGGGGCTGTATTTCGAATTCGCCGACATCGTGTAGGTATTGAACATCATCGAGAACCGATAGCCGTCGGCAACGCCGGCGAAGATCGCGATCACTTCCTCGTCGCATTCCAGCGCGTGGATATCGATGGCGTGCTTGCCGTCGGCGAGCGGCGCGGTGCAGGCGCGGCGAATAAAATCCTCGATGCCGGCATCGGCGAACACGTTGGGCAGCTTCTGTTCGGCCATCCGCAGCGGCTTGACGCGGAAGAACCAGTCGAGCAGCCGCGTGATGTCGGCCTCCGATGACGCAACCTGACTGCGATAGCCGGGCAGGGACTGCAGCTTGCGTTCCTTGCCCTTGAGGCGGCGCCGCAACGAGTTGCTGACCAGCGCCGCGCCGGGCTCCATCACCAGGAGCGGGCAATCATTGGCGGAGGCCTGATGCGGCAGCAAAGCGAGCGGATTGGGCTGATCGCGCCAGCGAAGCGGTTGTTGATGCAAAGTGAGGACGTCGGCTTCGGATCGTAGCGAGATTGCCGATATCAGGCCTTCTAGATCGGCCTGCGTTGCGCTTGCGGCGAAATCGCGGTCGAACAGCGCCATGTTGAAGGTGGAATGCTTGCCGCCCATGAAACTGGCGCAGCGTGCGCCGTAGGCGTACCTGAGCGCGAGCGGGAGCAGCACCAGCGGGCGGCGTTCCGCGTCGTAGGCGACCACGATGAATGGAGCGAAACCTTCGCGCTGGCCGACGTGCCGCTGCCAGGGGCTGAGGAAGTCGAACCGTTGATACGGCGTGAAAGAGGATTGTCCGCCTTCCAGGCTGCGCCAGACACCTTCGGCAGCGGCGAGGTCGTGAACGATGTCGATGGTGGCGATGCGGCTCGCCTTCGACCACACATCTGCATCCGCCGTGCGGTCTTCAATCGCGGCAGCCATGGTCATCGCAGAGTCCGTGCTATATGAAATTGTTTACATTTTTCGGCTTGGGCCGACCTTCGCAGGGAAATGTCAACAAAGGGTAATACAATTCGGCCGCGGCGGGGGCAGCGCGGCCGTATGTTTAGGGGCGGGACGTTTGACGTCGGATCTCGGAATTTTGCGGCGAGCCCGGATGGAGCTCGCTTATTTTAGCGGCTACTTCAGGCTGAAGCAGCGACAGACCGGCGGCGCCGGCGTCATCCTGCGGTTCGAGCGCGTGCGCCCGCGCGATTCCCGCCCGTTTCAGCCGAACCTGTGGCGCGAAATCACGCCGCAATTTCTCGACCGGACGATTCGTGCGCTGAAGCGCTGGAACTTCGATCTGGTCACGATGGACGAAGTGTGCCGGCGGGCGGTCACGCTGCCAAAGGCAAATCGATTTGCCTGCCTGACCTTCGACGGCGGCTGCAAGGATGTCATCACGCAGGCCTACCCGGTGCTGTCGAAGCACGGCGTGCCCTTTGGCGTCTACCTGCCGACCGCGTTTCCGGACGGCATCGGCGAAGCCTGGTGGCTCGCGCTGGAAGACATGATCGCGCGCGAGGACCGCATCAGCCTGATGATCGACCGCAAGGAGCGGCGTTTCGCAACGCGCAGCATGCCGGAGAAATATGACACGTTCGAATTTCTGAGGAGCTGGCTGCGGACGCTACCGCCGCCGGATCTTTCGTTCGCAATCCACGACCTCTGCACGCGCTACTCGGTCGACCTCGCGGCGCTGTCGCGCGCTGCGTCGATGGGTTGGGACGATCTGGCGAAGCTCGCGGCCGATCCGCTGGTGACGATCGGCAGCGCAACGGTGAACTATCCCGCGCTGTCCAACTTGAAAGAAGCCGACGCGCAACGCGAAATGACCATGGGCAAGGCGGTCGCGGAGACTGCCTTGCATTGCGCCGTCAGCCATTTCGCCTATCCGTTCGGCGATCGGCAATCCTGGCGCCGCGCGCATGTCGTGATGGGGCAGGAGGCAGGTTTCGCCAGCGCGGTATCGACGATCCCGGGCATCGTCGAGGCCAGGGGATATACCAATCTGCACGCGCTGCCGCGGATCGCCTGGGACGGGCGGCAGGGCTCGCTGCGCATGATGCGCGTGATGCTGTCGGGGATGATGTTTCCGCCGGTCAGGCCGACCAGGGATAGTTGGGTTTGATCCAGCCATTGGGTCTAATTTAAGTGGCGCGGTCCGGCCGCGACATCCAGCTCATGATCGGCATCGCCGGCAGCACCCATCCGAGCCCGGCCACCACATAGAAGATCGCCTGCAAGAGGCCTGAATTGGCCAGCCACGGCGTCTGGGCGATGGTCATTCCCAATAGCGACCAAATCACGACCAGCATCAGCAGGGCGATGGTTCCGAAGAATTTGCGGGTGCGTATCGTCATGGCGGATTTGTGAGGCTCGTGGCGGGTTGCGCGCGGGAAGGGGCGGACTATAAGGGGCGCGCCAATTCAATCAAGCGCGCCTTTAAGGCCAGCCAAGACGAGTTTCAAGACGGGTTTTATGACCGCTAGTTCCGCACAACAGGCTTCGCATCCCGGCGCCGTCAGATGGTGGCTGATCGTGGTCGCCGCGCTGATCGCGGCCATGGTGCTGGTCGGCGGCGCCACGCGGCTGACGGAATCCGGATTGTCGATTGTCGAGTGGAAGCCGGTCACCGGCACGCTGCCGCCGCTCAGCGAGGCGCAATGGGTGCAGGCGTTCGAGGGCTACAAGGTCATTCCGCAATACCGCGAACTCAACGCCGGCATGAGCCTTGCCGAGTTCAAGACCATCTTCTGGTGGGAATGGAGCCACCGCCTGCTCGGGCGCGCGATCGGCGCGGTCTATCTTTTGCCGTTCCTGTACTTCCTGTGGCGCGGTGCGCTGGGCGCTGAGCTGAAACGGCGGCTGTGGATGATCTTCGCCCTCGGCGCGCTGCAGGGTGGGGTCGGCTGGTGGATGGTCGCTTCGGGCCTCACGCAACGGACCGAGGTCTCCCAGTATCGGCTGGCGACGCATCTGGTGCTGGCGCTGATCATTTTTGCCTCGATCGTCTGGACGCTGCGGCGGATGACCGCGCGTCCGCAGCCCGTTGTCCCCGTGCTGCTGAAGGTCTCAGGGGTGGCTTTGCTCGGCTTGACGTTCGTCCAGCTTTATTTCGGCGCGCTGGTCGCGGGGCTGCGGGCGGGGAGGGTGTACAACACCTGGCCCGAGATCGACGGCGCCTTGATTCCTTCGGCGGCGCGGCTGTGGTTCGAGACGCCGTGGTGGCGCAATCTGTTCGACAACACGCTCACCGTGCAGTTTGAGCACCGCATGACCGCCTATGCGCTGCTGATCCTGGCGGTGATTCACGCCATCGACGCCATGCGGTTGCGGGCCGGTGTTGCCGTTATCGGCGGGGCGTGGTCGCTGGTGGCAGCGATCACGCTGCAGGCGGCGCTCGGCATCCTCACGCTGCTGCATCAGGTGCCGATCGATCTGGCGCTGGCGCATCAGGCTACAGCGATCGTGGTGCTGACGCTTGCGGTTTTGCAGACCGAGCGCCTGGTTGCACGCCGCGCCGAGGGCGACCGGCAGAAACTGGTTCTGCCGCTCGGGCAGCCCGGCTGAAATTGAACAATTCTAATCTGCCGAAATTCCGGGAAGTGCCCGATTTGCAGGGGTTTCTTGTCGCACGACGCCGTTGACGCGTTCGTGTGCGGCCGCACCGCTTTACTTGGATGGTTTGGGCGATAAAACGAGCGAAAACAGGTTCGCTTCATGTCGTCAGCATTCATCCAGGCCGCCGTGATCCTGCTCCGCGAGGGGCTCGAAGCCATGCTCGTGATCGCAGCATTGGCGGGCTACCTGACCAAAGCCGGTGCCGGTCATCGCATTCAGGCGCTGTATGGCGGCGCGCTTGCGGCCGTGGGCGCCAGCATCATTGCGGCCTGGTTGTTTGCAGTGCTGAACTCGGGCGAGCACAGCGACATCATGGAAGGCATCATCATTCTCGTTGCCGCCGCCCTGATGCTCTATGTCAGCGGCTGGCTGATGGTGAAACAGGACCCGCGCGGTTGGCAGGAATATCTCGCCCACAAGGCCGATTCCGCGCTGTCGCAGGACACGATGTGGGCGGTTGGCGCGCTGGCCTTCCTCGCGGTGTTCCGCGAGGGTGCCGAAACCGTGCTGTTCATCAACGCGCTGGCGAAGGCTGAAGGCGGCTGGAGCACCGGCCTGTTTGCCGGACTTGCTGCGGCGACGGCGGGCCTTGCCGTGCTGTTCTATTTCATCAACCTGATCGCGCGGAAGCTGCCGCTGCGGCCGCTGTTCATCGTCACCTCGGCGTTCCTGTTCGCGATGGCGATCAAATTCATCGGCGAGGCCGTGCAGGAATTCCAGGAACAGGCGATCATCACGGTCACCGAGGTCAAGGGCTCGGCTTTCCTGAGCGCGATCGGCCTCAATCCATCCATGGAAGCGCTGTCGATCCAGGGCCTGGTGATCCTGTTTGCGCTGGCGACCTATTCGGTGGTCCAGCGCAACAACCGCCTGATGCGCGAGGACAAGGCCATGCGCGCGGCTGAATAGTTCGCCGCGCTACGCTACCTGCCGATTAAGTCCGAGATAGTCGAGTCCGATATCGAGCGCGGCGGAGCTGTGCGTCAGCCAGCCCGCGGAAATCAGGTCGACGCCGGTCGCCGCGATCGCTTTGGCGGTCTCGGCCGTGATGCGGCCGGAGGCCTCTGTGATCGCCCGGCCGCCGGTCATCGCCACCGCCTGCCGCAGTTGCTCGACCGTCATGTTGTCGAGCAGCACGGCATCCACGCCGATCGCGAGAACCTGTTCAAGCTGGGCCAGCGTGTCGACCTCGATCTCGATCTTGACGAGGTGGCCGGCATGCGCTTTCGCGCGCTCGATCGCGGTTCTGACATCGCCGGCCAGCGCGATGTGGTTGTCCTTGATCAGGATGGCGTCGTCGAGGCCAAAGCGGTGATTGCCGCCGCCGCCGGCGCGGACCGCGTATTTTTCCAGCGCGCGTAGTCCGGGCGTGGTCTTGCGGGTGCAGACGATGCGTGCCTTGGTTCCTTGCGCGGCCGACACCAGCGAGGCCGTCGCGGTGGCGACGCCGCTGAGATGGCAGAGAAAGTTCAGCGCGGTCCGTTCGGCGGTCAACAGCCCGCGCGCAGGCCCCTCGATGGCGGCGATCACATCTCCCGGCGCGACGACGCTGCCGTCAGGGCGCTCGGCGGTGAGCCGGATGGCAGGATTGACGAGCTGAAATGCACAGCGCGCGATGTCGAGCCCGGCGACGACACCGGGTTGGCGCGCGCGCAGCACCAGCGAGGCGTTTCGGTCGACTGGGACGATCGCATCCGCCGTGATGTCGCCGGCGCGGCCGAGGTCTTCGAGCAGGGCGGTTCGAACCAGCGGCTCGTACATCAGCGGCAGGAGCGGCGTAAGTGTCATGGCTGGGCACCCCCAACAGATAGAGATCCGGATTCAGCGATGTCGCGGGCGGTGTCGAGTGTGTCCGCAAGCGTGATGACAGATGGCGCCGCCGACGGCAGGGCCTCCGGAAAATCGCTGCGGAAATGCCCGCCGCGGCTTTCCTCGCGCCGCCAGGCGGCGACGGCGATCATCAGTCCCACCAGCGCGGGATCGGCCGCCGCGCTGTGGCCGCTGGCAAGCGGATAGAGGCCGCGGATCGTCCGTTCGATGCCGTGCCGGTCGCGGAGCACGCCGAGGCCTTGCGACAGGATCGGCCGCACGGCCGAAGGATCGGACGCGGGTGGAGGCGCGTTATCCGCGCGCGTTTTCAGAAGGCCGCGGCTCGCGCCCTGGACGCTGTGCGCGACCCATTGCGCGCAGACAATCGCTTCCATCAGCGAATTGCTGGCGAGCCGGTTGGCGCCATGCAGCCCGGTGCGGCTGACCTCGCCGCAGGCCCACAGCCCGTTCACGCTGCTGCGGCCTTCGATATCCACCGAGATCCCGCCCATGTGGTAGTGCACCGCCGGCCGGACCGGTATCGGATCGGTCGCGGGATCAATCCCGGCCATTTTGCAGAAGGCGGAAATGACGGGATAGCGTTTTGCAAAATTCGCGCCCGGATGTTTTCGCGCGTCGAGGAACACGCGATGTCCTTCGGCGCGGCGGCGCCAGACTGCGCGCGCGACGATGTCGCGGGGCGCAAGCTCGGCGCCGGGCTGGTCCGCCATGAAGCGTTGCCCGGTGTCGTCGATCAGGACCGCGCCGTCGCCGCGCACGGCTTCGGTGACCAGCGGCATCGGACGCGAGGGTCCATCGAAAGCGGTCGGGTGAAACTGGACGAACTCGAGATCGGAGAGTTTTGCGCCCGCGCGTGCCGCCAGCGCCACCCCCTGGCCGAAGCAACCGGCAGGGTTGGTGCTGTCCAGGAACAGCCCGCCGATTCCGCCGGTCGCGATCACGGCGCGACCGGTGTCGATCATCAGCGGACCGTGCGCGTTCACCGCGAGCACGCCCTTGATGGCATTGTCCTCGACGATCAGGCTCCGCGCTTCGACGCCCTCCAGCAGTGTGACCGACGGGCAGCGGCGCACCGCTGCGATCAGCGCGCGCATGATCTCGCGCCCGGTGCCGTCGCCGGTGGCGTGCACGATGCGGTTGCGGCCGTGTGCCGCCTCCAGCCCGAGCCGCCAGCCGCCATCGGGCCGTCGGTCGAAGGCGACGCCAAGCCGAGCAAGGTGTTCGACGGCCGCAGGGGCTGCGTGCACGATCCGGCTCGCAATAGCTTCATCGCAGAGGCCGGCGCCCGCAGCCAGCGTGTCGGCCAGATGCAAAGCAGGGTCATCGTCGCTGCCCATCGCGGCGGCAAGCCCGCCTTGTGCCCACAGGCTCGACGCTTCCGCGCCGAGCGGCGCCTTCGACAGCAGCACGACCGGCTCGGGCGCCAATTGAAGCGCCGTCATCAATCCGGCGGCACCGCCACCGACGATGACGGGACGACTGTTGAGCGCTGAAATCTGCGGGCTCATAGCGCCAGCATCCTTTCGACGGCACGACGGGCTGATACAGCGACGGCGGGGTCGATCGTCACCTCGTGTCGGCCGGTTTCCAGCGCATGGCGGATGTTCTTCAGCGTGATCCGCTTCATGTGCGGGCAAAGGTTGCAAGGCCGGATGAACTCCACGTCGGGATGGAGCACGGCTACGTTGTCGCTCATCGAGCATTCCGTCAGCAGCACCACCCGGGGCGGGCGCTTTTGGCCGACGAAGTCCGACATCGCCGCCGTCGAGCCGGAGAAATCGGCTTCCGCGACCACTTCGGGCGGGCACTCCGGATGCGCCAGGATGGTCACGTCAGGGTGATTTTCGCGCAATTGCCGGACGTCGGATGCCCTGAACAGCTCGTGCACCTCGCAATGGCCTTTCCATGCGATGATCTTCACGTTCGTCTGCGCGGCGATGTTCTGCGCGAGATATTCATCCGGCAGCATGATCACGCGCTCGACGCCGAGCGACTCCACGACCTTGAGCGCGTTGCCCGAGGTGCAGCAGATATCGGACTCCGCCTTCACCGCGGACGAGGTGTTGACATAGGTGACGACGGGCACGCCGGGATAGCGCTGCCGCATCAGCCGCACGTCCTGCGCGGTGATGGAGTCGGCCAGCGAACAGCCCGCGGCAAGATCCGGGATCAGCACCGTCTTTTCCGGGTTCAGCAGCTTGGCCGTCTCGGCCATGAAGTGCACGCCGGCCAGCACGATGATGTCGGCATCGACCTTAGTGGCTTCGCGCGCCAGCAAGAGGCTGTCGCCCACGATGTCGGCGACGCCATGGAAGATCTCAGGCGTCTGGTAATTATGCGCGAGGACGACGGCGTTGCGGCTTCGCTTCAGTTCGAGGATGGCGTCGACGTCCTCGGCGAAGGTGGCCCATTCGGGCGGCGGGATGACTCGTTTGACGCGGTCGTAAAGCGCTGCGGAACGCGCGATTGCGGTGGAGCTGAGGTTCGCCATTTATACTCTCCTTGAGTATATCTTGGCTTATACTTATCCTGAGCATAATCGATGTCAAGTGCGCGAAAGCGGGAGCTTGGTTCCGGCGACCGCCCGTTCCGCCAGCACACCGTGGCGGAACCGGAACAGCTTGGCGGGGCGGCCGACCGTGTCGGCGGCCATTGCGCCAGTTTCCTCAACGAGTTGCTGCTGCTCGATCAGGCGGCGAAAATTCTGCTTGTGCACCAGCCGGCCTGCAAGCGCCTCAACACTGCGTTGCAGTTGCAGCAGGGTGAATTCCGCCGGCATCAGTTCGAACACCACCGGGCGGTATTTGATCTTGGCGCGCAGCCGCGCGATCCCGGTTGCGAGAATGCGGCGGTGATCCCCGCTCATCGGCCGGCCGGGAATGACCGCGGCGGCGCTTGCGCCGTCGCGCACGGCTTCCGGAACCAGGCCGGCCTCGTAGAGCAATTCATAGCGCTGCAGGACCAGTTCCTCGTTCCATTCGCGCTCGTCGAGGCCAAACGTAATGGCGACGCGCTGCCAGCGTTCGCGCTGCAGGCTGGCGGTATCTGCGGACTTCGACCACGCCCGCAGCCGCGACGTCAATGTCTTCGCAAGCGTTGCGGGGAGACCGGACCGTTGATCCTCCCAGGGGAAATACTCGTACCAGCCGGACCAATGCGCCTCAAAACCCGCCCCGACCTTGTCCTCGCGGGTCAGGCCCAGATAGCTGATCGAGATCGAATGCGGCGACTTGGCATCGCCGGCCCGCCCGCGATCGGCGAAAGTGTAGAGCTGCTCGACATAGCCGAGCGGATGGCCGGTCTGCGCCTCGACCCATGCCCGCAATCCGGTCTGCAGCGAACGGTGCGCAAATTCGAACGGGCCGCTCGGCAGCGCGCCGTCATTGGCGATGGTCATGATCTTGGGTTCGCCGTCGGTGACGGCGACGAGGACCGCGACGAGATCCGCCGTGGTCGCGTTGGCGGAGGTCTTGTCGCTGGTCCTTCGCGGTGCCCCTGCCACGTCGATGATCCGTTCCTAGCAATATCCGAACACGCCGCAGGCGTAGGGCAGGCGGTCCCAGTAAGGCGTATAGGGGCCGCCGTAATAGGGCCCGTCATAGCTGTAGGAATGGCTCGTACCGTAATAGCCGGGCAGCGTCGAGGAGCCCGGCAGCAGCGGCGTGCCGAACAGGCGTGGGGCGTAGGGAGCCGGGTTCACCGGTGAAAATTGCAGGTCAACCTGTTCCTCGACCACCAGCGCGCGGCCACGGCGCACGTAGAGCGGGGCGGCAGCGGGGGCAACCGTGGTCCGGTATTTATAGTGGGCGCGGGGCAGGCCCGGCGGCAACTGGCTGGTGGCTTGGACCGTGGCACGCCTGGTTGCGGCGCGTTTCGCGGCGACGGGGCTGGTGGCCGGCTTGACGGCGGGCGGGCCGTTTGCGGGCTGGGCGGCAGCCGGGCTGTCGGCAGGCTTGGCTGCGGCGGGGCCGTCAGCGGTCTTGTTTGCGTCTGGACCCTCGGCGGCAGCGGTTCCGATCGCGAAAATTGCGACCAGGAAGGGCGTCGTCCAGCGCAGCATCGTTTGCTCCGAATCATCAAGGGCGGCTCAGCGCCACTTTATGCCGGAATGAGCGTTAACGAGAGGCTTGTGATTTGGGCTTGAGGTCGATGGCTGTCACCGTCATTCCGGGTCTGGTGCTTCGGACCATCCCGTCTTGCTTAACGGACCCAAGAACGCAGATAGCAGGGTCAAGCCCACGACTGTCCGGTTCAAGTTGAGCCCCAGTTTAGCATGATCTGTCGAGAGTCGAGTGGCGGCGGTTTATGTAATTGCTTGAGGCGGGTGAAGTCTTTTTGATGCATCAGGTTGGTGCGCACGAGTTCGAGTCGTCTCAAGCAAGGTTTGTTTTTCTTGCGACATCTTGTTCAATATTCGCAGCAGCAGGAAGGCGATCAGCGCGACGGCGATCTGAATGCGCACGGCGTTTTCAGAACGGCCGATAAAATGAGTGATTTTCAGGGTTTGCTTCATCACCCGGAAGAACAGTTCGATTTGCCAGCGCCGCTTGTAGAGGTCGGCGATTTCCTTGGCGGGTGCGTCCAGATCGTTGGACAGAATGCGCAGGGTTCCACCAGTCTCCATGGTCACGACGATCTCGCGTACCGCGCCGGACATGGGATTTTTGCGGTTTTTGGCCTGACGGCCCGGCAAGAAGCCGATGCTGTCGCTCAAAATGCCCGTTGCAGGCTCGACGGGCATGGATCTGGCCGAATGCAGCGGCGTGTTTTTCTTGAACCGCGTCACGATGCGGCAGCCGGCGGCGTCCAGCGCAGCCCACCAGCCATAATCATAATAGCCGAGGTCGAAGACATAGGTGGCGCCGGCTTCAATCGGCATCGCCTTGGCGGCGGTGATATCGTTGACGTTGGCCTCGGTGATCATGTGATAGATCGGACAGCCGAGGTCGGGATCATAAACCACATGGGCCTTGGCGCCGCAGACATCGGCGGAAAAGCGCGCCCAATTCGTGCCGGTGCCCGCCAAATGCAGCCCTGTCGAGTCGATCAGGCGCACCACGTCGCTCAACTTGCGGCGCAAGCCGCGCGTCGTCATGGCCAGCATATGCATGAAAAGATCCGAGAACACCTCCGGATTGCGGCTGCGGTTGGCGTCCGCAAAGGTCGAGCGCGCAGGAGCGAAGCCGCCCGCATGATAAAGCCGCCCCTGATGGCTCTTCATCGAAGCTTCGACATCGCGCAGCGAACAAGCACCCGACAATTGGCCATACAACAGCGCCAGCAACTGCCGTTTGGTCTTAAAACTGCGCACCAACTCGTCACTGCCATGGTTCTTCACAAGCTTGTCGAACGCAGCCCAGGGAACGAGTTTCAAAATGTCGGCAAATACAGTATTCCTATGCGGCACGGCGCTGATCCTTTTCATGTCCAGTTCAGTCGCAAAACTCTGGACACCATTAGAATCAATGCCGTGCACCTTGCACAGCAAAAATCGAGCCGGACAGTCGTGGGACAAGCCCGGGCATGACGGAGTTCTGTTTGCCAACGCTCGCAAATGACGGCCGAGGAGCCCTTACGCGCTCAGCGCCTGCTCAAGATCCGCGATCAGATCTTCCTTGTCCTCGATGCCGATCGATAGCCGCACCACGTCGGGTGCGGCGCCGGATTTCACCTTGGCGGCGTCGTCGAGTTGGCTGTGGGTGGTCGATGCCGGGTGAATCACCAGCGAACGGGTGTCGCCGACATTGGCCAGATGCGAGAACAGTTTCAGGTTCGACACCGGCGTCGTAGCCGCAGCACACGCGCTCTCGTGGGGCAGCCTAGCTGTGGGTATTTTCGCGAAATTCACCCGAAGCGCTTTCAGTACATCTCCCGGTTGAGTTATATCCTGCAATTCACCAGCATCGGGGCAACGTCAAAAATAACCACGTCTGTAGCATGGAGCAGCGATCTTCTTGATCGCAAATCGGACGCTCTGTTTTTGATTGATTTCATTGTCCAAAAGCTCGACGAGCGGGAAAGTCGCCAAAGCACTCGAAGCTTTGTTCTCAACATCGATGCGGGGTGGGGGCAAGGCAAGACCTATTTTCTCGAAAATCTGAGAACAACTCTCAAGGATAACCAGTATGTGGTCGCCTACGTAAACGCTTGGAGGGATGACCATGCCGACGATCCCTTACTTTCGGTCATGAGCGCAATCGAAGGAGCAGTCAGCGGGCGCTGGGCAGTCACATCAAAAAAACCGCTCAACAAATTCACACGGATTGGCGGTCAAGTCGCGGCTGCTGCGGCTAAAGGATTGGTCAAGCAAACAATCACTCGGTACGCAGGCGAAGATACCCTGAAGGAGCTTTCTGAATTGATCGGCAGCGCCGGAGCCGACGTAGCAAAATCAGCTGGCGAAGAAGCTGCGAAAAAGATCGGCGAGATTTATGACAGCGAAGGAAAGTTGTTGCTAGAGAAGTTTCGGCTTGGGCAAAAGACCATTCTTGAATTTAAGAAGCAGATGGCCGAGCTCGTGGCATCTTTCAAACCGGAATACAAGAAGCCGTTGTTCGTTCTGGTGGATGAGCTTGATCGCTGCCGTCCGCCATACGCTGTGGCTTTGCTTGAACGTGTCAAGCACCTGTTCGATGTCGATGACGTCGTTTTCATAATGGCGACGGATACGGAGCAGCTGCGGCATTCCATCGCTGCGCTATACGGTGTCAACTTCGCTGCTGGGCGTTACTTGTTACGCTTCTTCGATCAGACGTACCGTTTCGAGGACGCGGCGATTGACGGGTTTGTTAGGCAACAATTTTCGGATATTGATCAATCTAAGCTTCATGGATCATCCTCGCTAAATCCGGCAGAGTTTTCCGCTCAAGCTTTCAAGGCCTTTAATCTCTCTTTACGCGACATTCAGCGTAAACGCTCAGCGCCTGCTCCAGATCCGCGATCAGATCTTCCTTGTCCTCGATGCCGATCGACAGGCGCACGACATCGGGCGCGGCGCCGGATTTCACCTTGGCGGCGTCGTCGAGCTGGCTGTGCGTGGTCGATGCGGGGTGAATCACCAGCGAACGGGTGTCGCCGACATTGGCCAGATGCGAGAACAGTTTCAGGCTCGATACCAGATTGACGCCGGCGTCGTAGCCGCCCCGCAGGCTGAAGGTGAATACCGCGCCGGCGCCCTTCGGCGCGTATTTGCGCGCGAGCTTGTTGTACTTGTCGCTGGCGAGGCCGGCATAATTCACCGATGCCACGGCGGAATGTCCGGCCAGGAATTCCGCGACCGCCTTGGCATTCTCGCAATGCTTCTGCATGCGCAGCGGCAGCGTCTCGATGCCGGTCAGGATCATGAAGGCGTTGAACGGCGAGATCGCAGGACCCAGGTCGCGCAATCCCAGCACGCGGCAGGCAATCGCGAAGGCGAAATTGCCAAAGGTCTCCTGGATCCTGATGCCGTGATACTCCGGCCGCGGCTCGCTGAGCATCGGGTATTTGTTGTCCTTCGACCAGTCGAAGGTGCCGCCGTCGACGATGATGCCGCCGAGCGAATTGCCGTGGCCGCCGAGAAACTTGGTCAGCGAGTGCACGACGATGTCGGCGCCATGATCGATCGGGCGGATCAGATACGGCGTCGCCAGCGTGTTGTCGACGATCAGCGGCACGCCGGCCTTGCGGGCCACTTCGGCGATCGCCTCGATGTCGGTGATGCTGCCGGCGGGATTGGCGATCGATTCGATGAAGATCGCCTTGGTGCGCGGCGTCACCGCGCGCTCGAAACTGCCGATATCGTCGGGATCGGCCCACGCGACGTTCCAGCCGAAGCTCTTGAACGCATGCGTGAACTGGTTGATCGAGCCGCCGTAGAGTTTTCGTGCGGCGATGAACTCGTCGCCCGGCATCAATAACTGCTGAAGCACGACGACCTGCGCCGCGTGTCCCGAGGCGACCGCAAGCGCTGCGGTGCCGCCTTCCAGCGCCGCAATGCGCTCTTCCAGCACGGCGGTCGTGGGATTGCCGATACGGGTATAGATGTTGCCGAACGCCTGCAGCCCGAACAGCGAGGCGGCATGGTCGGCATCGTTGAACACAAACGACGTGGTTTGATAGATCGGCGTCACCCGTGCGCCGGTGGTGGGATCGGGTTGCGCGCCCGCATGCACGGCAAGGGTCGAAAATCCCGGGAGACGGTCGGTCATCTGTGCGTCCTGTTCTTGGGGCTTGTTCTTAGGGCTTGCTTGAAAATGCTGAAGATGCTGATCGGAGCCGTGTCCGGCGTCAAGGCGAGGGGATCACATATCGCGAATTAGAAACGCGTCTGCTTCTTCTTGCCGCGGGTTCGAAACGAACGTTTCGTATTGCGTCACGTCGGCTCGCTTTTGTTCTTTGCAGCGCGGTCCGATGCAGCCGTTGCGCCGCCGCCGACGCTCGTCCGGTTCAGCGACAGCCGCATGCCCTGGGTCGGAATCGGTGCGCGCTTTGAGCTCAGCGTGCGTGAATTCACTCCCATCCATGAAATTTCCGACGACAGCCGTCCATACTCGATCTTCGGGCAGCGGTTCATCACCACCTTGAGGCCGGCGGCTTCGGCCATCGCGGCAGCCGCATCGTGGCGCGCGCCGAGCTGCATCCAGATCACCTTCGGCCGCGGCGACAATGTCAGGGCCTCGTCGACGACAGGCATGATGTGGCTGGAATTGCGGAAGATGTCGATCATGTCGACGGGGTGACCGATATCCGACAGCGAGGCGACGAAGGGCTTTCCAAGCAGGCTCTTGCCGACATGGCCGGGATTGACCGGGATCATGTCATAGCCGCGCTGCGCCAGATATTTGAAGGCGAAATAGCTCGGCCGCACATTGACAGGCGAGGCGCCGACCATCGCGATCGACTTCACGCCGTCGAGGATGCCGCGGATGTAGTTGTCGTCGTAGGCGTCGTGGTTCATCTGTATCCTCTTGCGTCATTGCGAGCGCAGCGAAGCAATCCATCTGTCCGTTATGCCGCGCTATGGATTGCTTCGCTGCGCTCGCAATGACAGATCACTTGTCCTGCCATTTCGGCTCGCGCTTCTCGATGAAGGCGCCGATGCCTTCCTCGGCGTCGCGCGCCATCATGTTTTCGGTCATCACTTCCGCCGTATAGCGGTAGGCATCGGCAAGGCTCATTTCGGCCTGGCGGTAGAACGCCTCCTTGCCGAGCTTCACCGTGTAGGCGGATTTGAGCGCGACCTTCTGCGCCAGCGCGATCGCCGCATCGCGTTCAGTGCCGGCGGCGACGACGCGGTTGACGAGGCCGATACCCTTCGCCGTCGCCGCCGAAACCGGCTCGCCCGTGAGCAGCATCTCCATCGCCTGCTTGCGCGGGATGTTGCGCGACAGCGCCACCATGGGCGTCGAACAGAACAGGCCGATGTCGACGCCGGGGGTGGCGAAGCCCGCGGCCTCGGACGCGACCGCGAGGTCGCAGCTTGCCACGAGCTGGCAGCCGGCGGCCGTTGCGATACCCTGCACCGCGGCGACGACGGGCTTCGGCAGAAGCACGACGGCCTGCATCATCGCGCTGCAGGCGTCCATGATCTGCCCAAAATAGGCGCGGCCGCGATCGGCATCGCTGCGGCGCGCGGTCAGTTCCTTCATATCGTGGCCCGCGGAGAAGGCCGGTCCATTGGCCGCGATGACGACAGCGCGGACGCTGTTGTCGTCGTGGATTTGCTTCAGCGCGGCGTGCAGCTCGGCGATCAGTCCCTCGGACAGGCTGTTGCGCGCGACCGGCCGGTTGAGGGTGAGCAGGCGGATGCTGCCGACGTTTTCCTGCAGCAGGATCGGAGGTTGTGGCGTGGGGGCGCGAGCAGTCTGGGCGGGCATTTCCGAGGTTTCCACTCCGAGATTTTCATTTGGGTTTTGATGACAACCTAATGTAACAGGCCTCCTTAATCGAGGGCAGGGGTGGCATGGCGGCAGCGAAAATGAGCGTGGCTGAGCTGGAGAAGTTCCTCCGCGAGGAATTTCCCCAAGCGTTCAGCGACGGCGATATCACCATCGAAAGCGCCGACGGCGAGACCTGCCTGCTGCGCCGGCGCTTCGACGAGCGCATGCTGCGTCCGGGCGGCACGGTGTCGGGGCCGACGTTGATGGCAATGGCTGATTTCGCGATGTATGTGGTGCTGCTTTCGGCGATCGGGCCAGTGGGGCTTGCGGTAACGACCAACCTCAACATCAATTTCCTGCGCAAGGGCCTGCCAGGTCAGGACGTGCTGGCCGCGGCGAAGCTGTTGAAGCTCGGCAAGCGGCTGGCGGTCGGCGAGGTCAACCTGCTGTCGGGTTCGTCGCCCGATCCGATCGCCCATGTGACGGCGACCTACTCCATTCCAAATATGTAGGGTTTTTAACGGTAATATTACACCATATTTATAAGACTACTGTTTTTGCTATATTATTTTATGTGAAATGGCGTTGACGGACAACGCGCCATTCTCTAGAAACCCGCCAGTTCGGTGCATCTGGCGCCGATTTCCATTTTCACGGATTTCCTCACATGAAAACCTATTCGGCAAAGCCCGCCGAGGTGACGAAGAAGTGGGTACTGATCGACGCCAAGGGTCTGGTGGTCGGTCGTCTCGCCACCCTGGTCGCCATGCGCCTGCGCGGCAAGCACCTCCCGACCTACACGCCACACGTCGATTGCGGCGACAACGTCGTGATCATCAACGCGGCGCATGTCGTGCTGACCGGTCGCAAACGCGACAACAAGGTCTACTACAAGCACACCGGCTTCATCGGCGGCATCAAGGAACGTACCGCGAAGTCGATCCTCGAGGGTCGTTTCCCCGAGCGCGTGGTCGAGAAGGCCATCGAGCGCATGATCCCGCGCGGCCCGCTCGGCCGCGTGCAGATGGGCAATCTGCGCGTTTACCCAGGCGCCGAACATCCGCATGAAGCCCAGCAGCCCGAGAAGGTTGATATCGCTTCGATGAACCGCAAGAACATGAGGGCCGCATAAGATGTCGGATACCATGCAGTCGCTCGACCAGTTGGCGTCGCTGAAGACGGCCGTCCCTGAAGCGCCGAAATACGTCAAGAAGGTCGACAAATATGGCCGCGCCTATGCCACCGGCAAGCGCAAGGATGCGGTTGCCCGCGTCTGGATCAAGCCGGGCGCCGGCAAGATCGTGGTCAACACCCGCGAAGTCGAAGTCTATTTCGCCCGCCCGGTTCTGCGCATGCTGATCCAGCAGCCGCTGGTCGCCGCCGCACGGGCCGGCCAGTACGACGTCATCTGCACGGTCGCCGGCGGCGGTCTGTCGGGCCAGGCAGGTGCCGTGCGTCACGGCATCTCGAAGGCTTTGACCAATTTCGAGCCGGATCTGCGCGGCGTCCTCAAGAAGGGCGGCTTCCTGACCCGCGACTCCCGCACCGTGGAGCGCAAGAAGTACGGCCGGGCGAAGGCGCGCAAGTCGTTCCAGTTCTCGAAACGCTAATTGCTTCGCTAAAATTTGCAGCGTTTGCTGCATTCGCGAGATGGAAAAGGGCGCCCGATCGGGCGCCCTTTTTGCTTACTATTTAATGATGGGTTACCACGGATTTTCGTGAAAACTTGCTTACCCGCACAAACGAAATTGGAACACGGCCTTCTTAGTGTCGACGATGCGATGGCGCGAAATTGCATTTCAGTGCGCGCCGAACAAGTTGCATCACACGCGTTCGGGTGAGCCGATGTCGTTCGATACTTCCACGCTATATCTGTTTGCCACGATGGTCGCGGGCATGCTCGGGGCCATGCTGCTGCTGTTCGGCAAGCAGGAAAACATTCCAGCCTTGAAGTGGTGGGGGACAGCCTATTTGCTCGGCGCATCGTCGGTGGCGATCTGGACCATCGGCGGCGCCAAACTCGGCGAGCCGCTGTTGCTGGCGCTGCATGCGCTCGGCTTCGTGGCCTGCGGCATGGTCTGGAACGCCTCGCGCGTATTCCTCGGCCGCAAGCCCAACCTGCCGGGGCTGTTGTTTGGCGCGATCGTCTGGATCGGCATGGTGCTGGCTGTGCCATCGTTGAATCCGGCCATGCGGCTGATCGTCGGTGCGGTGATCGTCGCGATCTATGCGGGACTGACGGCTTCCGAATTGTGGAGCGAGCGGCGGCGGACGATGCACAAGCGCTGGCCGACGATTGCCGTGCCCGTGATGCACGGTTGCGTGCTGGGGTTGCCGATCCTGCTCGGCAGTCTGCTGCGCCCGCATGACGAGACCTTCACCAGCAGCATCTGGGTGACGGCGTTCTCGATCGAACTGGTGCTGTATGCGATCGGCACCGTGTTCGTCATCTTCATGCTGGTGTCGGACCGCGCCGTAACGGTGCACAAGACCGCTGCGTCGGTCGATCCCTTGAGTGGAATGCTGAACCGCCGCGGTTTCACGGAAGCCAGCAACCGGCTGATCGAACGCGAGGCCGTCGCGGGGCAGCCGGTGACGGTGATGATTTTCGACATCGACCATTTCAAGAGCATCAACGACCGCTTCGGCCATCCCGCGGGCGACGAGATCCTCAAATTGTTTTCCACCGTCGTAGTCAGCAATTTGCGCATCAACGACCTGTCGGGGCGGATCGGCGGCGAGGAGTTCGCAGCGCTGCTGGCCTGTCCGCTGGACGAGGGCGTGATCGTGGCCGAGCGCGTGCGCGAGGCGTTTGAGACGTCCAACATCGTCTGCGAGGAAGGCCCGGTCGACACCACCGTCAGCATCGGCGTCGCCGGCGGTCCGGCGGGCACGGAGCTCGACGTGTTGCTGGCGGCCGCCGATACCGCGCTCTATCAGGCCAAGCGCGGCGGCCGTAACCGGGTCGAGGCCGCCGAAGAGCTGCCGCTATCGCTGGAGAACTGGCGGCGCAAGACCGCCGGCCGCGCCGCCTCGCAGCGCCAGGCGCCGGCGGCGACCTAAACGCCTCGCCCGAACAAGGCGATGTCGGCGGAGATTGATCCAACACTTCTGGATCGGTCTCGGCCGAAATGGCGTGCGATAACCTCGCGTTTACCATTCCGTCCATATCATCTACGCCATGGATTTACGCCGCAGTCGAAATTCGCAAGCCGCCCTGATGTCGCTCGAAGCGGCAGAAGCGTCGGCCCGCGGCGGTTTCGGCTGCATGTTCTCGACCTCGGAAGAATTCGAGATGGCGCTCATCACGGAGCGTCGCGCGCAGGGGCGTTATGATCAGCGCAGAACGCGCTGGCCTGCCATCCTGCTCGTCGGCTGTGCGCTGATGGTCGCCGGCACGGTGCTGCTGTTCGGCTGAGTTGTGGGGCGATGGCTGGTATGAGGGCGCCGCGAGGCGCCTTTTTCTTTTTGGGCAGCCGGGTTAGATACGCTCATTCCCAAGAGAAGGCGTAACCCCGATGATCACCGAAATCGCACAAATCGACGTCAAGCCCGGCACCGAGAAGGATTTTGAGGCTGCGGTTGCCAAGGCCCGTCCGCTGTTCCTGCGCGCCAAGGGCGGCAAGGGCTTTGAACTGCACAAATCGATCGAGAAGCCGCAGCGTTACCGGCTGATGGCGCAGTGGGAAACGCTGGAAAACCACACGGTGGATTTTCGCGGCTCGGAAGATTTTACCGCCTGGCGCGCGCTGGTCGGGCAGTATTTTGCTGCACCCCCGGAGGTCGAACATACCGAGACGGTGCTGACCACGGCGGGCTGAATTTCTAAGCCATCGCTGCCGGCACCGCTTCCGCCTTGAAATGGTCGATCATCACCTTGGCGATCGCCATCAAGCGGCAGCGCGAGCGCCAGCCCCCAGATGCCGAACACGACGCCGAGCAGGATCTGGAACGCAAACAGCGTGGCGGGGGGAATATCCAGCGCCTGACGCTGGATGATCGGGGTCAGCACGTAGCTTTCCAGCGCGTGCACGCCGAGAAACAGGATGAAGGCGGAGAGGGCCGCGAACCATCCCGAGGCGACGCTGGCCAGCACCACGATCAGCCCGCCGAGGATCGCGCCGACCGTCGGGATGAAGGCGAGCAGGCCTGCCTGGATACCCAGGATGAATGAACTCTGGATGCCGATGATCGACAGCCCGATCCACGTCACCAGAAACACCGCGACCATGGTGATGATCTGCGCGATCAGCCAGCGCTCCAGCGTCTCGCCGATCCGGTCGATGATCGCGGTCGCCCGCGTGCGGTGCCTGGCCGGCGCCATGAACAACAGTCCGTCGCGGTAGACGCTGGGCTGGGTCGCAAAGGCTATTCCCAGAAACAGCACGATGAAGAAGTTTCCGACCGCGCTTGCGGTGCCCAGGATCAGTTTCAGGCTCTGGCTGAAGATGGCGCCGCCGCCGGCCGCGATCGTGCCGGCGCTGGGAAGCGTGTGGGGCACAGGCGTCGCGGCTGCCGGCGCGGCCTCATCCGACGGCGACAGGCTGCCGAAGTCGAAAAAGCTGGTGTCGATGCCGTTCCTTTCCAGAAAGCCCTTGACGTTGACGAGTTGCGATTTGAGCGTGTTGCTCAATGCCGTGGTCTGCTGGGCGATCGTGGAGCCGCCGAGAAAGACGATGCCCGACAGCATGCCCGCGACCACCAGGCAGACCATCGTCAGCCGCAGCGCATGGGGAAACCGCACCACCCGTCCGAGCAGGTTGCTCATGGCGTTGAGGGCGACGCCGAGCAGGACGCCGGAAAATATCAGAAACAGCGTCGCGGCGAACTGCCAGGTGAACGCGAGCAGGGCTGCGAACAGCACGACGCCGATGCCGCCGACCGATATCGCCCACGCCAGATCGTTGCGGGCCTGAAGGCGATTGTCAGCCGGACCTGTCACGTTGCTTCCTTCTCGCGAGACATATTGCTCGGCCAGTCTTTGGCCAAAACGCCGCCGGGATCAAGCGGGAGCGGACGCGCTGGTTTGACGCTGCTGCACCCGGTATGCCAAGCGTAGTCTGATAGGGCGGGCCGGCGAGGATGAGATGAATTTCAAATGGTTCGGCCCGCTTGCGCTGCTGGCGGCGCTCGTGATCGGCGACCAGATCAGAATCAACCGGCCGGCCCACAAATTTCGCCTGACGATCGAGGTCGAGACGCCGGAGGGAACGAAATCGGCCTCCGGCGTGATGGCCGTCCATCCCGATCGCAGCTACACCCGCCGCGGCCAGACCCGCACGTTGGGCGATGCCGTTTTCGTCGATCTCGGGCAGGGCAAGAACCTCGTCGCGCTGCTGGCGCATGTCGACGGGAAGCTCGTGCTGGATGACATAAACTACGTCGCCTTGCGCGCCTACAACGCGGCCGCCGGCAAGCGCGTGCCGTTCAGCGAGATGAGCCGGTTGACCGGCATCGTGCCGGTGAAGGGCGAACTGGTCCCGGTGCTCGTCAGCTTTGCCGATCCGGCCGCGCCGGGCAGCGCGCGCCTGGTGCCGCCCGACGATGCCGAGGCGGTGCTCGGCAAGGGTTATCGCCTCCAGGGGATATCGGCTGAGGTAACGCCGAACGGATACTGGCCGCTCGATTTCGGCGGCGCGCTGGGCGAGCCGGTAACGCGCGGAATCCAGGCAAAATTGCCATGGCTGAGTGGTGCCGGCAATTCGGCGGCCACAGCGCTCCAGGCGGCCGGTTTGCCTGGGGTCGAGGCGATCGATGCTCGGGAGGCCTTCACGCGGAAATAGCAGGGCAGCTCCGCTAAAGCTCTGCGGATATTGATCCGCCGCCCCCTCGCAGGCATTATCTCCCGCAATCATGGCCCAACCCAGAAGATCCTCGCACAGGACGATGACAGCGGAATTTTTGCGATGAGACGGCCCGTGGTCGGGGTGATCGGGAACGCCTTTCGCGTCGAAAATCGTTTCCAGACCCAGATGGTCGGTGAGCGCAATTTGCGCGCGGTCACCGACGTGGCGGGGGCGCTGCCGCTGATGTTTGCAGGCTCGCCCGAGATCACCGACATCGGCGCGCTGCTCGACACAGTCGATGGCATTGTGCTGACCGGGGCGCGGGCCAATGTGCACCCGACGCGCTTCAAGACCGAGCCGCATGAGAGGCACGAGCCCTACGACATCCATCGCGACGACGTCGCGCTGGCGCTGACGGAGGCCTGCGTCGCCCGCGGCGTCCCCATCTTTGGCATCTGCCGCGGCCTGCAGGAGATGAACGTCGCCTTCGGCGGTTCGCTGCACCCGGAAATCCGCGAGATCCCCGGCCGCATGAACCATCGCATGCCGCGACTGGAGAACGGCGAGATCCATCCCGACCCGACGGTGGTGTTCGCCGACCGGCACGACGTCCACCTCACGCCCGGCGGCGCGTTTGCAAGCCTGCTCGGCTGCGAGACCATTCGGGTGAATTCGCTGCACGGGCAGGGCATCCTCGAACCCGGCGCGCGCGTCGTCATCGAAGGCATCGCCGAGGACGGCACCATCGAGGCGATCCGGATCGCGGACGCCGCCAGTTTCGCGCTCGGTGTCCAGTGGCACGCCGAGTACGACCCGCAGCGCAACCCGATCAACCGAAAGCTGTTTGAAGCATTCGGCGCGGCACTGAAGGCGCACAAGCGGGCGGCGTAGGCCGGGGCCGGATTGCATCGTCATGACGCGTCGCCTGTGATTGATGGAGGCGACCTGGCGGCGCTGTCGGGTTTGCTGGTCAAGGCTCGATCGAAGGCGGAGCAGAAGGGGAAGCCGGTTCGTATCCTGTCCTGCTATGAAGCGGGTCTCGACGGTCATTGGCTGCACCGCTGGCTGGCCGACAACGGGGTAGTCAATTACGAGATCGATGCGTCGAGCATTGAGGTGAACCGGCGGGCACGGCGTGCCAAGACCGATCGGATCGATCTGGCGCTATTGATGCGCTCGTTTCTGGCTTACCTGCGTGGCGAACCACGGGTTTGCAGCATGGTTCGGGTTCCCACGCCTGAGGATGAGGATCGCAAACGGCGCACCCGCGAGCGCGAGCGGCTGCTGAAGGAGCGCACCGGGCACAGCAACCGGATCAAGGGGCTGCTGCATGGCCAGGGCATCCGCGATGCCATGCCCTTGAAGCCGGGCTTCTTGTCGGGTCTGGACGAGATGCTTACCGGCGATGGGCGCGTTCTGCCGCCCCGGCTGAAGGAGGAGATCCATCGCGAGCATGAGCGCTTGCTGTTGGTGCACAAGCAGATCAAGGCGCTTGAGGTAGCGAATGCGGCCGCGCATCGCGCGCCGGCCAAGGACTCGGTAGAGGCGAAGGCGGTCCAACTTGCCCAACTCAAGGCGATTGGCCCGCACATCGCCCAGCTTCTGGCCAATGAGGTCTTCTACCGTGACTTCAAGAACCGGCGCCAGGTCGGGAGTTGCTTCGGGCTGACTGACACGCCCTATGACAGCGGCGCCAGCCGACGACAGCAGGGCATCAGCAAGGCCGGCAACCATCGCGCACGAACCACCGCAATCGAACTGGCCTGGCTGTGGCTGACGCATCAGCCCGACAGCGAGTTGAGCCGCTGGTTCCGCGAGCGGGTTGGAAACCTCAGGGGCCGCATCCGCAAGATCGCCATCGTGGCGCTGGCGCGCAAGCTGATGGTGGCACTCTGGCGCTATCTGGAAACCGGCCTCGTGCCGACCGGCGCTACGATGCGCCCGAGCCTTTAACGAACGCCGGTGCGCCAATGACGGCCGACGTGACCCAGGACAGACGCGTGACCGAACCCGGGCTTGGGTCTTCGGATTCCGCTTTCGTAGATGGGTCCCGTCTCTTCTGGGCCTTACCTTCACCCGTGCATGAAAGATCAGGGTCCGGGCCACCACACCCGACCGGATACAAGTTGATGCGGTGTTGGCCGCATAACAACGCTACGGCCCAGTCCAGGGTATCGCGTCACCCCGCTCACGACGCGCACCAAAACGTTCCGATCAGAAAGCCTCGCACCAGCCTCGCCGCCGTCAAGGCCGCTACGCGCCGCCTCCGGCGGTGGCCTGCGGCCAGCCTTGACGGCGGCTGCGTCTGGCGCAGCGGTCTTCCATCGGAACGAAGGAGCCATTGTGAACGCAGCGCGCTCCACGATTACGACTAGGAGCAACACATGCCCTGACAATCATTCTCCTTGACAACCATAACCCCATACAAGCCTGGATGAGCGCAGCGACATCCGGGGCGGTGATTGGAGGGGTCCCGGATATCGCTGCGCTCGCAATGGCGTGAATATAGTTTCGCGATCTCGCGGCGCCGATCGCCCGAGGTTTGCATCTCTTTTTGCCCTCTTCAAAACAAGGGCGCGGGGAAGACCGGGTGCACGCTGCACCCGCGGTCCCGTGTGCAATTGCCTACAGAAAACGCGCACACGAGCATACAGGGCAGCTGGAGCATCCCGGCCTTCCCTGCGCAATGGCTTTACGGCTTACTTCGTGCTCTTCCCGGAGAACGGCTCTTTTGCCTCCGTCGCCACGGGAGAAGCTTTCGCCCTTCCCGGACTTAACGCCAGCACCGCGGCGCCCGAACCACACGACTTCGCCGTACGCTCCACGCCCGCTCGCCTGCGCGCGCTTCGCGTCCATCGCATCCCACCGCACGTTCGTGACGATCGCGAGCGTCCCTCTATGGGTGAGACAAGCGGAGTTATGCCGCTGATTTGCGTGAGAACGAAAGCAGAATATTTTTACGCAAAGGGCTGGACAGACTTTTGGTGATTTGCCCGACAAGTAAAATCGGCAGGTTGCATGAGCTTTCTTGCGCCATCTCACAATGACAAGGCGGTGTCGACCGGCACTCCCCGTACTCCTACGGAGTGGAAAAGGTGGCATCGCACCTGCGAAGTCGGCTAAGCAGCGGGGGGCCGCAGCAACGTCCCGAAGCCGGCCCAACTGCCGGCCCGAGCGGGGCGCATCCACCATCTCCGGACTGGTGAGGCAATGACGCTATCAAGACGTCTCGCGCTGGCGATGGTTTTGCTCGTCGTGGTGACGTCCTGCGCCGTGAGCGCATTCGCCCATTATTTCCTGGTCGAGCCGGCGCCGCGCGCCTTGACGGCGATCGTCAGCGCGGCACTTGCCGGCGGCGTGGTTGCGGCAGCGTTCGCGATTGTCCTTGCGGCGTTTGGCGCAAGTTTTCTGCTCAAGCCGCCCCCGGCCGCGAAGGCGCCAGAGGCCGCGATGGCCTGCGAGAAGACGGAGCAGGCGCGGGCCTATCAGGCGCTCGCCGATCGCGAGAGGATGGCGCAAGCCATCATCGACAGCGCGCTCGATGCCTTCGTCCAGACCGACGATGGCTGCGTCATCCTCAACTGGAGCCCGCACGCCGAGGCCTTGATGGGATGGACGCGTGAGGAAGCCGTCGGCAGGAGTGTGGAGGAACTGGTCTTTCCGGAAGCGTACCGTCCTGTGCACCGGCAATGGGTCGATCGCTTCCTGAGCGAGGCATCCGGCGACGCCACGGGCGGGCGTTACGAGACGCCGCTGCTGCGCAAGGACGGCCACGAATTCTTCGCCGAGGTGTCGCTGACGGCGCTGCGCCGCGGCGAGGGTTACATCATCAACGCCTTCGTCAGGGACATCACCGCAAAGCGCGCCGCGGAGGAGCAGCTGTTCCAGGCGCAGAAGATGGAATCGGTCGGGCAATTGACCGGCGGCATCGCGCACGACTTCAACAACATGCTCACCGTGATCACGGGCACGATCGAGATTTTGGCCGACGGCGTCAAGCATGATCCGGCGCTGGCGTCGATCGCCAAGATGATCAATGACGCCGCCGACCGGGCGTCCCAGCTTACGGCGAACCTGCTTGCCTTTGCCCGAAAGCAGCCGCTGCGACCGCTCGAGACCGACGTCAATGCGCTGATCGAGGAGGTGGTCAAGCTGCTGGCGCCGACGCTCGGACGGCGGATCGAGATCGGGACGGCGTTGAGCGAGCAGGCCTGGCCGGCGCTGGTCGATCGCAGCCAGCTCACTTCGGCGCTGGTCAATCTCGCCATCAACGCCCGCGACGCCATGCCTGATGGCGGGAGGCTGCTATTTAGAACGAGCAATTTCACGCGCGGTGCGCACGACGCTGATATGGACGGTCTTGGCGCTGGCGATTACCTCGCCATCGAGGTCATCGATAGCGGCGCCGGCATTCCACCTGCCATACGCGACAGGATTTTCGAGCCGTTCTTTTCGACCAAGCAGTTCGGCACCGGCACCGGGCTTGGACTGAGCATGGTGTTCGGATTTGCAAAGCAGTCCGGCGGCGGCGTCGTGGTCGATGGCGAGGAGGGCAAGGGCGCCTGTTTCCGCATCTATCTGCCGAAGGCCGACGTCGAGCCTTCGGACGTGCTTCCGGCAAGCGATGCCTCGTCGCCTGAAAATGACGAACTGCGCGGCGGGTCCGAAACCATCCTGTGCGTCGAGGATGACGATGTCGTGCGGGCGCATGTCGTCGGCCGCCTCGAAAGTCTCGGCTACAAGGTCATTACCGCGTCCAACGCGGCCCAGGCGCTCGACCTGGTGAATTCGGGTGTGGCGTTCGATCTGCTGTTCACCGATATCGTCATGCCCGGCGCCATGAACGGCCGGCAGCTCGCGCAACAGGTCGCCAAACTGCGCCGGCCGCTCCGGGTGCTCTACACCTCGGGCAACACGTTCGGGGCATTCGAGTCGAGCGTGCGCCTCGGCGAGGGCGTTCTGCTGCTGACCAAGCCCTATCGCAAGGCCGAACTCGCGCGCATGGTGCGCCTCTGCCTCGACCGCGCGATCGACCACATGGGCGATCCGATCCCGCTGCCGTATTCGGTGCAGGAGGACCTCGCGCGTTTCCTGAAGGAAAATCCGCCGAAGCCCAATTAGGCCATTTCGGCCGAGGAGCGATGTGTCGTCAGCTTTTAATCTTGCGGCCCTCGCCGTCATTGCGAGCGAAGCGAAGCAACCCATTGCGCCGCGCGGGATAGATGGATTGCTTCGTCGCTTCGCTCGTCACAGACGGCGGAATAGCACGGACGTGCCATCGATGAGGCTCACCAAGGTTACACGGCGCGCGCCTCGCTGCATCGGAGTCGCGGCGAAGCGCAGTTGCGGTAACGCTGCGTTAGCGAAAACCGAAGCTTTGCAAGAGCCCAGGTGTCTGGCTATTTTGCACTGGCTGCTCCGGTGCTCGGGCGCCCGGTACTGGCGCGATCGGTATCGGTGCACTTTCTTCCCGGGTCCTCGCTCGATGATTTCGCTGGGGCCGGACCTCTGCGCGTGCATTTTGCACGGACCGGACCCGTCGGTGCTTCTTCACCGGCCGGACCTGCGTTGGGGCATCTTGCTCCACCCGTACAGGAGCAACTTGCACGGGCTGTTGGGGCTCGACCTGTGCCCGTGTATCTTGTTCGTCCGCCCAGGCCTGGAATTGCTTGAACAAGGCTTCAGTGAGCGGCTGGCCGGTCTCGGGCTGGCTCTGATCGGCAGGTTCAACAGCCGCAGCAACTTCCTCGCGCGCCGGCGCGTCACTTGTCGTCGTCGGCAAATCCTGAGTGTCGGCGATCGATTGAATTGCCGGTGCCGGCTGAGGCGTGTTGTCAGGCTGAAGCGTTGATTTGTCGACCCATGTAGCCGTGACGTTCGCAACGAGCGCGACTGGATCTCCCATCGATACTATCGCGATACCGATCGCTGCTGTCGCCGTTACCCCTAAAATACTCGCCTTGAGGATTCGTGACGAGAAAGTCGCTCTGCCTAAAGCATTCCCGATATCCGGCTGCCCGGTTTGTTCGGCATGCTCGGAGAGAAAGAAAGGAACATGATCGTCCGGCGGGAAACCGTCATTTGTCGCCATTTGGTGATGCCGCCTCTTGTTGTTCGCGTCCATCAGTACCCCGTCAGCGAGGTCTAAAAGCGACAATCACCGCCACGATTTGGGAGAAGTTTTGACTTCAATGGGATTTGGGAACCGCAAGATCACGCGGATGCCCGGATTGCTTTGAGCAAGCGCGGAAATGGCCGCCACAAAAAAACAAAGGCGCTCCGCAAGGAGCGCCTTTCGCATTGTTGGACGGTGATGCCGGCGGCGCGAACGCCGCGCAGGATCACTGCGAATAGTACATGTCGAACTCGACCGGGTGCGGGGTCATCTCGAAGCGTTCGACTTCGGTCATCTTCAACTCGATGAAGCTGTCGATGAAGTCGTCGTCGAACACGCCGCCGGCCTTGAGGAAGGCGCGGTCCTTGTCGAGGTTTTCCAGCGCCTCGCGCAGAGAGCCGCACACGGTTGGGATCTGCTTCAGCTCTTCCTTCGGCAGGTCGTAGAGGTCCTTGTCCATCGCCGGGCCCGGATCGATCTTGTTCTTGATGCCGTCGAGGCCGGCCATCAGCATCGCGGCGAAGCCGAGATAGGGATTGGCCATCGGATCGGGGAAGCGGACTTCGACGCGCTTGGCCTTCGGGTTTGCCGTATAGGGAATGCGGCAGGAGGCCGAGCGGTTGCGCGCGGAGTAGGCGAGCAGCACCGGGGCTTCATAACCCGGGACCAGGCGCTTGTAGGAGTTGGTCGACGGGTTGGTGAAGGCGTTGATCGCCTTGGCGTGCTTGATGACGCCGCCGATGTATTGGAGGCAGGTCTCCGAGAGGTCGGCATACTTGTTGCCGGCGAATACCGGCTTGCCGTCCTTCCAGATCGACTGGTGGCAGTGCATGCCCGAGCCGTTGTCGCCGTAGACCGGCTTCGGCATGAAGGTGGCGGTCTTGCCGTAGATGTGGGCGACCTGGTGGATGCAGTATTTGTAGATCTGCATCTGGTCGGCCATCAGCGTCATGGTGTCGAACTTCATGCCGAGCTCGTGCTGGGCGGAAGCCACTTCGTGGTGATGCTTTTCGACCTTGACGCCCATCTTGGCCATGGCGCCGAGCATTTCGGAGCGCATGTCCTGCACCGAGTCCTGCGGCGGCACGGGGAAGTAGCCGGCCTTGGTACGGATGCGGTGGCCGAGGTTGCCGCCCTCATACTCAGTGTCCGAATTGATCGGCAGTTCCGAGGAGTCGAGCTTGAAGCCGGTGTTGTAGGGGGTGGTCTGGTAGCGCACGTCGTCGAACACGAAGAACTCGGCCTCGGGGCCGAAGAACACGGTGTCGCCGACGCCCATCGACTTGACCATGGCTTCCGCCTTCTTGGCGATGCCGCGGGGGTCGCGGTTGTAGGGCTCGCCGGTGGTCGGCTCCAGCACGTCGCAGGTGATGACCATGGTGGTCTCGGCGAAGAACGGGTCGATCGTCGCGGTGACCGGGTCGGGCATCAGGCACATGTCGGATTCGTTGATCGCCTTCCAGCCGGCGATCGAGGAACCGTCGAACATCGTGCCTTCGGCAAAGATGTCCTCGTCGACCATGCTGACGTCGAAAGTCACGTGCTGCCACTTGCCGCGCGGATCGGTGAAGCGCAGGTCGACGTATTTCACGTCGTTGTCCTTGATCGATTTCAGGACGTCTTTGGCGGTCTTCATGAATACCCCTTTTGGCTACGGACGGTTTCCAGAATTCTAGCGACAACGAGACTTCGCGAACGATCTGTGGAGATATCGCAAACGAAATCAGGCCGCCGAAGCAGCCCTTTTCTTGTTTTTCAGTCGCAAAATTCGGATAGCACCCGGCTCAGATAGCGTCCAGCCCGGATTCTCCGGTTCTGATCCGGATCGCTTCCTCGATGTTGGAGACGAAGATTTTGCCGTCGCCGATGCGCCCGGTCTGGGCGGCGCGGCGGATCGCGTCGATCGCCTTCTCGACCAGTTCGTCCGAAATCACGATCTCGATTTTTACCTTGGGCAGGAAGTCGACGATGTATTCCGCACCGCGATAGAGTTCGGCGTGTCCCTTCTGCCGGCCGAAACCCTTGGCTTCGGTGACCGTGATGCCCTGCAGTCCGACTTCCTGAAGCGCCTCTTTCACCTCGTCGAGCTTGAAGGGCTTGATGATGGCTTCAATCTTCTTCACTGAGCGCCTCCCGGGGCATTTCCAAATTGCGGAGTTCAGATAGTTTCGATGGCGCAGCCTGGTGAATTTCCCTGGCGCCGTCTGGTTTGATCCTTGCATCCGGCAAAGCCGGGTTGCTCATAATTGCCGCTAACTGCGACGATCATGAGCTTGGTTTTCTAATCGGCTTCCTCAAAAGCAGGGTCTATGCCAAGTTATTAACGCGGCTGATTTAGGAACGTTATCAGACTTTTAACAGGCAGGTGGAAGAGGTTGTGCCGGACGACGTATGATAGCTAAGCTCACGAAATAGGCAAATCGATCAATTCGTGTGCAGACGCGGTAGGTCGGGCCTGCGGGGCGCGACGTCGATATGCCTTCAGAAAAGGCTGACGGATCGAGGATTTGGCATGGACGTTTTGACCACGACTGAAATGGAGCGTGCCGACCGTCTGACGATCGCCGCCGGCACGCCCGGCTTCGCGCTGATGATGAGCGCGGGGCAAGCCGTGGCGGAGGCCGCGATGGGTCTTGTCGAGGAAGGACCGATCTTGGTGGTCGCCGGCCGCGGCAACAATGGCGGCGACGGTTTTGTGGCGGCGGCCGAACTGGCGGCGCGCGGCCGGGAGGTTTCCATCATCCTGTTGTGCGAGCGCGACAGCCTGCAGGGCGACGCGGCGCTCGCTGCACGCGGCTGGAAGTACCCGGTGCTGCCGTTCAACCCGCAGGCGATCGGCAAGCCGGCGCTGATCATCGACGCGCTGTTCGGTGCAGGCCTCAACCGTCCCGTCAAGGGCGATCCGCTCGAGATGATCGAGGCGATCAACGCCAACGGCGCGCCGGTGCTCGCCGTCGACCTGCCGAGCGGAATCAACGGCACGTCGGGCGCGGTGATGGGCGCTGCGATCAACGCCGTCGAGACCGTGACCTTCTTCCGCCGCAAGCCGGCCCATCTGCTGATGCCGGGGCGCAAGCATTGCGGCCGTGTCCGCGTCGCCGATATCGGCATCGATGCGCACGTGCTCGAGGAGATCCGGCCGCAGACGTCGGAGAACGTTCCGCAGAGCTGGCAGAATTTCTTTCCCGGTGCCCGTCATCGACGGCCACAAATATGCCCGCGGCCATGCCGTCGTGCTGTCAGGCGAACTGGCTTCGACCGGCGCGGCGCGGCTTGCGGCCCGCGGCGCGCTGCGGGCGGGCGCCGGGCTGGTGACGGTGGCCTCGCCGCGCGACGCGCTGGCCGTCAACGCCGCAGCGCTGACGGCGATGATGGTTCGCCCCGTCGATAACGTGGTCGAATTTGCCGATACTGGTCAGCGACAGGCGTCTCAATTCCATCGTGATCGGGCCGGGCGCCGGCGTCAGCGAGCGCACGCGCGATTTCGTCCACACGGCACTGGCGGCGAAACGCGGCCTCGTGCTCGACGCCGACGCGCTGACGAGTTTTGCCGAGGCGCCGGAGCGGCTGTTTGAGCAGATCAAGGCGAGCGAGGACGCCCGCGTCGTCCTCACGCCGCATGAAGGCGAGTTTCCGCGCCTGTTCAGCGACATCAGCAACAAGCATCCCGGCCGCTCCAAACTGGAGCGGGTGCGCGACGCCGCCGAACGTTGCGGCGCGGTGGTGCTGCTGAAGGGACCGGATACGGTGGTGGCGTCGCCAGATGGCCGCGCCAGCATCGCTTCCAACGCGCCGCCCTGGCTCGCCACCGCCGGCGCCGGCGACGTGCTGGCAGGAATGATCGCAGCGTTTCTGGCGCAAGGCGTGCCGGCATTCGAGGCCGCCTGCATCGGCGTCTGGATGCACGGCGAAGCCGCGGGCGAGGCGGGACCGGGGCTGATCGCGGAAGATCTGCCGGAGGTGCTGCCGGCGGTGTTCAGGCGACTCTACGACGGGTTCGGGATCGAATATTAGCAGGCAGCTTGATTATTGAAAGTATGTAGTTTATAAACTACGTGCGCTTGAGCTGAAGCAGACAGAGACGTTTCGAAAATGGCGCCAGCGGCTCAAGGATCACAGGGTCCGTGCGATGATCGCTTCGCGACTGGATCGGCTGGCCCAAGGGCACGCGGGCGACGCTGAGCCGGTGGGCGAAGGCATCAGCGAGCTGCGTATCCACTACGGCCCCGGCTACCGTGTCTATTTTCAGAAACGGGGACGCACGATCATCGTTCTGCTTTGCGGAGGCGACAAGAGCACCCAGGCGAAAGACATCAAAACGGCGAAGCAACTTGCCAAGGCATGGAGTGAATGAGATGGGCGAGAAGCTAACCACCTACGATCCGGCTGAGGATATGCTGTCCGACGAAGCGATTGCCGTATTTATGGAGGAAGCCTTCAAGACCGAAGATGCAGGCTATATTGCGCATGCCCTCGGCGTCGTTGCGCGTGCCAAGGGGATGTCACAGATTGCCAACGAAACCGGGCTTTCACGCGAGCAGCTCTATCGCTCGTTCAGCGCCAACGGAAATCCGACCTTGAAAACGACGATTGCCGTGATGAAGGCATTGGGAATTGAACTCTCCGCAAAGCCCCACATCCAGGAAGACTCGGCGGCATAAGACGGGGAGCTAGTTTGTAGGATGGGTAGAGCGCAGCGAAACCCATCGTCTTCGCAAACCGCATGGGTGATGGGTATCGCTGCGCTTCACCCATCCTACGCGACCAGATATTTCGCCACTGCCGTCTCGTTCCACTCTAACCCGAGGCCAGGCCCTCTTGCGGTCACCATGCCGTCGACGATCTCGGCAGGCTGAGCGAGGATCAAGCGGGCAAAATCCAGGAATTCCAGCCAGTGCGCGGTCGGCGTCACCGCCAGCATATGAGCGCTGGCTTCGGCGAACAGGTGGCTCGACATCGGAATGTTGGCGGCCTGCGCCAGTGCCGCGACCTGCAGCCAGCCGGTGACGCCGCCGCACTTCATCAGGTCGGGCATGATGAAGTCGCTGGCGCCGGCTTCGATCGCCTCGGCAAAGCCACGCGGAAACCACCAGTTCTCGCCGGCCTGGATCGGCGTCGGTGAGGTCTCGCGCACTTTTGCGTGTCCCGACAGGTTTTCCTGCGGCACCGGTTCTTCAATCCAGTGCAAATCATACGGGGCGAGGCGGGCGATGCGGCGCGTAGCGTCCGCGGGATCGAGCGACTGGTTGAAGTCGATCATCAGCGCGACATCGGGGCCAAGCAGTGCGCGCACGCCCTTGACCACGCGTTCGTCGTTGGCGGCGTCGCCATCGCCGCCCTTGATCTTGATGCCGCGAAACCCCTGTTCGAGCGAACGGCGCAGCGCGCGTTCGTCGGCTTTGGGATCGACCACGCCGTAACTGTCATACGCCTTGACCGGTTTGGGCGAACCGCCGAGCAGTTCGACGACGGGTTTGCCGGACACTTGGCCGAGCGCATCCCAATAGGCCATGTCGAGGCCTGACACCGCCATGCCGACGAGCCCCTGCCAGCTGAGCAGGCGGAATTTGGCGTCCATCGCCGCCATCAGGTCGTAGGGCGCGATCGGCTTGCCGGTGAGCTCGCGCCCGATCTCTTCGATCAAATGCACCAGCGGCTTCTGCGTCAGTTTCGCGTAGGCGAAAATGTAGGCGTGGCCGGTGACGCCCTGATCGGTCTCGACATCGATCAGGACCAGCGGCCCTGAATCGAACACGCCAAAGGCGTTCTTCAAAGGGCGCGCGAGCGGCACGACGACAGCGCGCGCCTTGACGCCGCGGATGACGGGAACGGATTTGCTCATGGTTTCCTCCTCATTCGACAGCGTACCACCGCACCAGCCGCGGCGCTGCCCAGTCGGTGGCGACGGATTCGATCAGGTAGCGCCCCGCATGCTCGGCCAAAAAGGCGATGCGGTGGGTCTGGCCGGGCTCGATCGCCAGCGTATCCAGCCAGAACGGCTTCCAGCCGTCGTCGAGCCGGTCCAGCAGCCGGAAATGATGGCCGTGCAGGTGAAACACGGTGGCGCCGGCGGTGCCGTTCGTGAGCGCCAGCACCACGACACGGCCGGCCTTGGCGCGGAAGGCGGACGGGGTGGTGGCGCTGAACTTGGCGGGCGGCACCCAGTCACCCGGCGGTCCGCCGAGGGGCAGATCGACCCGGGTGGCTCCCTTCAGCTCGATCCGCTCGGGCAGGCCGTTGGAGGGCAGCGGTGGAGCTGGCGGCAGGGGCGCGGGGCGGATCGGCGGCTCGTTGGAGACGCTGATTTTCCCGATCGGGCGGGCCTCCTTGCCGTCGTGGAGGAGGATCGGAGTGGAAGTGCCTGCCGGCGTTGTGACATCGACGAAGACATCGGCCCGCCCGCCGGGCGGCAGCACCAACGCGCCGTTGCGGGCCTGAAACGGCTCGGACGGCTGGCTGTCGAGCCCCATCACCCAAACCTCGAGCCCCTCCAGTTTAATAGCAATTACAGTGCGTTGGCAGCCGCTGATGATACGGAGCCTGACCCGCTCATTGGCCCGGGCAGCGAGATCGAGCGAAGTCTGGCCATTAATCGTATAGATTGGCAGGGCGTCGCCGGGAGCGGTCCCCGGGGCTGTCGCGGTTCCATCTGGCCCGACGCGCCAGTCTTCGATCAGGAGCACTTCGTCACGGTCGACGGCGACGGCTTCTCTTTCCTGGACGATCAGCGCCCGTGCCCGCAATGGGCGCGGCTGTGCGTCGCCCAGCAGGCTAAGGTCGCACAGGAAGGTCCCGGCGTGGCGCAGCGGCAGTTTCAGGGCGTCCTTGCCGCCGGCCGCGAGCGGGGGCCGGCCCGTCAGCGGTTCGGCGGCCGGAACCCCATCGATCCCGCGCCAGTTGAGGACGGCCGGCACCGGGAGCTCGTTGACGAAGGCGAGATCGAGGGTCTCACCTCGCTTGAAGTGAAGGTCGGGCCCTTGCAGCGACCAGATCGGCGTGGGCGGGGCGTTCGGGCGGAGGGCAACGCTGTCGGCTTTCGCTTGCAGCGCCAGCGCGGGTCGCGCCTGGGCATGCCTCGCCGCGGGCCATATCGGGGCGAGGGCGGCTGCGCCCAGACCGGTCAAGAACCCGCGTCGATCCAGTGGGAATTTGGGGCTTGTCATCGGACCGACCCGGACCATTTTCTGTTGTATCTGTCCAGCTGTGACGCCTTGCCCCGGTGCTGTCAAAAAGGGCCATTTTTTTGCTGCGGAGGTGTAGGCTCATGTTATAAGCCCGCCGCCCGCGGCATCGCGGCCGGGTATGGATGCTTTTCACGCGGGCGTGGCGGAACTGGTAGACGCGCTGGATTTAGGTTCCAGTGACGAAAGTTGTGGGGGTTCGAGTCCCTCCGCCCGCACCAAGCGCTCTATCCAAGCGTTTGCATGACGAATACTGGAGGGCCTGCTTCCCGGTCGGGAAGCGAGGGTCAGCCGAACCACCGGCGCAGGCTGCAAGGCCACGCCTCGAACATTTGACACTGCCGGGCCGCTCTGGCCCGGCGCAAGCGGAAGAAGATTGACACCATGCAGGTCACCGAAACCCTCGCCGAGGGATTGAAGCACGAGTTCAAGGTCAGCGTTCCCGCATCGGATCTGGATGCCAAGGCTGACGCCAAGCTGGTCGACCTCAAGGACAAGGTGAAGCTCAACGGCTTCCGTCCCGGCAAGGTGCCGGTCAGCCACCTGAAGAAGGTGTACGGCCGCTCGGTCATGGCCGAGACCATCGACCAGACCATCCGCGACACCAACACGCAGATCTTCACCGACCGCGGTTTTCGTCTGGCGACCGAGCCCAAGATCACCATGCCGACCGAAAAGGATGAGGTCGAGGAGCTGCTCTCCGGCAAAACCGATTTGACCTACACGGTGGCGATCGAGGTGGTGCCGGCGATCCAGCTCGCCGATTTCAAGACCTTCTCGGTGGAGAAGCCGGTGGTCGAAGTCACCGATGCCGAGGTCGATGAGGCCATCAAGCGCATCGCCGACCAGAACCGTCCCTATGCGGCGAAGGCCGACGGCGCCAAGGCCGAAACCGGCGATCGCGTCACGATCAGCTTCAAGGGCAGCATCAATGGCGAACTGTTCGACGGCGGCACCGGCGAGGGCATCCCGGTCGTGATCGGCGCCAACCAGTTCATCCCGGGCTTTGAGGAACAGCTCGTCGGCATCGGATCCGGCGAGACCCGCACGCTGAAAGTGTCGTTCCCCAAGAACTACGCCAGTGAAAAACTCGCCGGCCAGCCGGCCGAGTTCGAGACCACGGCAACCCTGATCGAAGCCCCGGGTGAAACCAGCATCGACGACGAGTTTGCCAAAACGTTGGGCCTGGAATTGCTCGACAAGCTGAAGGAAGCCGCGCGCGAACGTCTGGTCGCCGAGTTCGCCGGAGCGACGCGCCAGCGCGTCAAGCGCGCGCTGCTCGATCGTCTCGACGACAGCCACAAATTCGAGGCGCCGCCGTCGCTGATCGAGGAAGAGTTCAACCTGATGTGGAACTCGATCAAGGCCGAGATGGAATCCTCAGGGAAAACCTTTGCCGACGAGGACACCACCGAAGAGGCCGCCAAGGAAGAGTACAAGAAGATCGCCGACCGCCGCGTCCGGCTCGGCCTCGTGCTGTCGGAGATCGGCGAGAAGAACAAGATCACGGTGACCGATGACGAAGTCAGCCGCGCGGTAATCGAGCGGGCGCGTTCGATGCCCGGCCGCGAGAAGGAAGTCTGGGACTACTATCGCAGCAATGCCAATGCGCTGGCCCAGCTTCGTGCGCCGATTTATGAAGACAAGGTGGTCGATTTCATCCTTGAACTCGCCAGCGTGACCGAGAAGAAGGTCTCGCGCGAGGACCTGTTCAAGGAAGACGACGAAAAGAGCGCAGCCTGACCGGTTTGGTCGGGCTGACATTAATGATGAACAGCGAAAGCGGCGCGATGGCGGCATCCGTTGCTATGAGATGGCCTGCGAATCAGCTTGAACTCGTCTAATTCGGCTCGGTATTGCCCGGCCTTGTCGTCGGGAAATTGGCTCATATCTGTGAGCGGCTCGCTACTTGCGAGTTCTGAGCCGAAGTCCTGCATCACGGGACGTTCGTCCGCGCGCGGCAATCCTGACGATGGCCTGCCTTGCCGATGGATGTTCGCCCCCGCTGTTCTCTATCCAACCCTCTACTAACCCTTGGGGTGACTAATGCGCGATCCCGTTGAAACCTACATGAACCTGGTGCCCATGGTGGTCGAGCAGACCAACCGCGGCGAACGCGCCTACGACATTTTCTCGCGGCTTCTGAAAGAGCGCATCATCTTCGTGACCGGTCCGGTCGAGGACGGCATGTCGACGCTCACCGTCGCGCAGCTCCTGTTCCTCGAGGCGGAAAATCCCAAGAAGGAAATCTCGATGTACATCAACTCGCCGGGTGGCGTGGTGACATCGGGGCTTGCGATCTACGACACGATGCAATTCATCCGTCCGCCGGTATCGACGCTGTGCACCGGACAGGCGGCCTCGATGGGCTCGCTGCTGCTCGCTGCCGGCGCAAAGGACATGCGCTTCTCGCTGCCGAATTCGCGCATCATGGTGCATCAGCCGTCGGGCGGCTTCCAGGGCCAGGCCACCGACATCATGCTGCATGCGCAGGAGATCCTGAATCTCAAGAAGCGCCTCAACGAAATTTACGTGAAGCACACCGGCCAGACCTACAAGGCGATCGAGGATGCGCTCGAGCGCGACAAATTCCTGACCGCCGACATGGCCCGCGACTTCGGCATCGTCGACAAGGTGATCGACAAGCGTCCGGAAGAGGCGGCGCCGACCAAAACCCCGTAAGGTAACGGATAACGACACCCCGCATTGACCTTAACGGTTGGTTGAACCGGCAAATATGGCCAAAAGCGGCGTGCCTATGCTCCCGCATGGGCTGAAAGTTCCGCTTTCGTGCCGGTTTTGCTGCGTGGCAGTTGCGCAACGCTCGGTCGATTTCGTGAACTTCTCCCCGTGCGAACGCCACAAATCACGGTATTGTAACGGGTAGCCATTCCGGCCCGATTAGCGAATTCTTGATAGTCGGGTGTCAGCATGGTTGGCTGTGTGGGATGGGTTAAGGTCGCGGGGGATTCGAGAAACCGTGATTCGCACGGTGCGTAATTGAGTTAGGGTCTTTTCTGGTACGGAATTTGCTCTATCTACCTTGAGGTCCGGTGTGAGTGCCGGAATGGGTCGATCGGGTAACGGATCGAACGGCGGACGGAGACAGGAATGAGTAAGGTTGGCACGAGCGACTCCAAGAACACGCTGTATTGCTCGTTCTGTGGAAAGAGCCAGCACGAAGTCCGCAAACTCATCGCGGGTCCAACCGTATTCATCTGCGACGAATGCGTCGAACTCTGCATGGACATCATCCGCGAGGAGAACAAGTCTTCGCTGGTGAAGTCGCGCGACGGCATCCCGACACCCAAGGAAATCTGCAAGGTGCTGGACGATTACGTGATCGGCCAGAGCCATGCCAAGAAGGTGCTCTCGGTCGCCGTTCACAACCACTATAAGCGGCTCAATCACCAGACCAAGCACAACGACGTCGAACTCGCGAAGTCCAACATCCTGCTGATCGGTCCGACCGGTTCGGGCAAGACGCTGCTGGCGCAGACGCTGGCGCGGATTCTCGACGTGCCGTTCACGATGGCGGATGCGACGACGCTGACCGAAGCCGGTTACGTCGGCGAGGACGTCGAGAACATCATCCTGAAGTTGCTGCAGTCGGCCGACTACAATGTCGAGCGCGCGCAGCGCGGCATCGTCTATATCGACGAAATCGACAAGATCAGCCGCAAGTCCGACAATCCGTCGATCACCCGCGACGTGTCGGGTGAGGGCGTGCAGCAGGCGCTGTTGAAGATCATGGAAGGTACCGTCGCCTCCGTGCCTCCGCAGGGCGGCCGCAAGCACCCGCAGCAGGAGTTTCTGCAGGTCGACACCACCAACATCCTGTTCATCTGCGGCGGCGCCTTCTCGGGTCTTGAGAAGATCATCTCCGCGCGCGGACGTTCCACCTCGATCGGTTTCGCCGCCCAGGTTCTGGCGCCCGAAGACCGCCGCACCGGCGAAATCTTCCGCCATGTCGAGCCGGAAGACCTTTTGAAGTACGGCCTGATCCCGGAATTCGTCGGCCGCCTGCCCGTGGTCGCGACACTGGAGGATCTCGACGAGGCCTCGCTGAAGAAGATCCTGACCGATCCGAAGAACGCGCTGGTGAAGCAATACCAGCGGCTGTTCGAAATGGAGAACATCGAACTCACCTTCGCCGACGAGGCACTTGGCGCGGTCGCCCGCAAGGCGATCGAGCGCAAGACCGGCGCACGCGGACTGCGTTCGATCCTCGAAAGCATCCTGCTGGAGACCATGTTCGATCTGCCGGGTCTGGAAGGCGTCGAAGAGGTGGTGATCTCGCGCGAAGTGGTCGAGGGAACCGCCCGTCCGCTCTACATCTACGCGGACCGTTCGGACCGGGCCGTCGAGAGCAGCGCCAGCGCCTGATACCGTCGCACCGGCCAGAACCCACTATCGTCTAATACGCGGCTGCCGACAGTTCGGCGGCCGCTGCAGCGTAAGCGTTTTTGCGCATTTGCCCCGCAATTTGCAGTCATTTTCCATGACTTGACACCCCCATACCCGATAGCCACCTAATGCCACTGGTGGCGGAAATCACGTTCGAGATTCGTCGCAAAATCATCCGGCGAGAGGCGGCAGCGAAGGCGGCCGAGTGACCCGGAACTCCCGGCACCTTGTGGCGGTTGCGCAAGCGAAGCGGACTGCGTGCAAGGGGGCAAAACAAAAGGATAAGGCCATGACGACCCCCAAAACCCGGCCAACCATCGTTCTCGGCGAGAGCCACTCCTATCCGGTGCTGCCGCTTCGCGACATCGTCGTTTTTCCGCACATGATCGTGCCGCTGTTCGTCGGCCGCGAGAAATCGATCCGCGCCCTCGAAGAGGTGATGAAGAACGACGCGCTGATCCTGCTGGCTACCCAGAAGAACGCGTCCGACGATGATCCAAGCCCGGATTCGATCTATGAGGTCGGTACGCTCGCCAGCGTGCTGCAGCTCCTGAAGCTTCCAGACGGCACCGTGAAGGTGCTGGTCGAAGGGCTCGAGCGCGCGCGCGTGCAGAAATATTCCGATCGCAGCGAATATTACGAGGCGACCGCGATTGCGCTTGCCGACACCGACGCCAATTCGGTTGAAGCCGAAGCCCTGGCGCGCTCGGTCGTGTCCGACTTCGAAAGCTATGTGAAGCTGAACAAGAAGATCTCCGCCGAAGTCGTCGGCGTGGTTCAGGCGATCACTGATTTCGCCAAGCTGAGCGATCAGGTCGCGCAGCATCTCGCCGTCAAGATCGCCGATCGCCAGGGCATCCTGGAGACGTTGTCCGTCACGCAGCGCCTGGAGAAGGTGCTGGGCCTGATGGAGAGCGAAATCTCGGTGCTGCAGGTCGAGAAGCGCATCCGCTCGCGCGTCAAGCGCCAGATGGAGAAGACCCAGCGCGAGTATTACCTGAACGAGCAGATGAAGGCGATCCAGAAGGAGCTCGGCGACGACGAAGGTCGCGACGAGCTCGCCGATCTGGAAGAGAAGATTGCCAAGACCAAGCTTTCCAAGGAAGCGCGGGAGAAGGCGCAGCACGAGTTGAAGAAGCTGCGCCAGATGTCGCCGATGTCCGCGGAAGCAACCGTCGTGCGCAACTATCTCGACTGGCTGCTGTCGATCCCGTGGAACAAGAAGTCCAAGGTCAAGAAGGACCTCGAGGCCGCGCAAGCGGTGCTGGACGCCGACCATTACGGGCTCGAGAAGGTCAAGGACCGCATCGTCGAGTATCTCGCGGTGCAGTCGCGCGCCAACAAGCTGACCGGACCGATCCTGTGCCTGGTCGGGCCTCCCGGCGTCGGCAAGACCTCGCTCGGCAAGTCGATCGCAAAGGCGACCGGCCGCGAATTCGTGCGCGTGTCGCTCGGCGGCGTGCGGGATGAAGCGGAAATCCGCGGTCACCGCCGCACCTATATCGGCTCGATGCCCGGCAAGGTCATCCAGTCGATGCGCAAGGCGAAGACCTCGAATCCGCTGTTCCTGCTGGACGAGATCGACAAGATGGGCGCCGATTTCCGCGGCGATCCGTCGTCGGCGCTGCTTGAGGTCCTGGACCCCGAGCAGAATGCGACCTTCAACGACCACTATCTGGAGGTCGACTACGATCTGTCGAACGTGATGTTCATCACGACCGCGAATACGCTGAATATTCCCGGCCCCCTGATGGACCGCATGGAGATCATCCGGATCGCCGGCTACACCGAGAACGAGAAGGTCGAGATCGCGCGCAAGCATCTGATCCCGAACGCCATCGCGAAGCATGGCCTCGATTCCAAGGAGTGGTCGATCGACGATGACGCCTTGCTCTTGATGATCCGCCGCTATACCCGCGAAGCGGGCGTGCGTAACCTGGAGCGTGAGCTCTCCACGCTCGCCCGCAAGGCGGTGAAGGAGCTGATGATCTCCAAGAAGAAGTCGGTCAAGGTCACCGAGAAGACCCTGGAAGACTTCCTCGGCGTGCCGAAGTACCGCTACGGCGAGATCGAGAGCGAGCCGCAGGTTGGCATCGTCACAGGCCTGGCCTGGACCGATGTCGGCGGCGAGTTGCTGACGATCGAAGGCGTCATGATGCCCGGCAAGGGCAAGATGACGGTCACGGGCAATCTGCGTGACGTGATGAAGGAGTTGATCTCGGCGGCAGCATCCTACGTCCGCTCGCGGGCGATCAATTACGGCATCGAGCCGCCGTTGTTCGACAAGCGCGACATCCACGTCCACGTGCCGGAGGGTGCAACCCCGAAGGACGGACCGTCGGCGGGTGTGGCGATGGCCACCGCGATCATCTCGGTCATGACCGGCATTCCGGTTCGCCACGATGTCGCGATGACCGGCGAAATCACGCTGCGTGGTCGCGTGCTGCCGATCGGCGGTCTGAAGGAGAAGCTGCTGGCTGCCGCCCGCGGCGGCATCAAGACGGTGCTGATCCCCGAGGACAACGCCAAGGATCTCACGGAGATTTCCGATGCGATCAAGGGCGGCATGGAGATCATCCCGGTGGCCCGGCTCGACGACGTCGTTACCAAGGCGCTGGTGCGCGCACCGGTTCCGATCGTCTGGGAAGAGGACACCAAGGTGCCGGTCAAGCCTGACGGTGCCGACGAAGCGTCCGGTGGCCTGACGGCTCACTGAGCGCGGTCTGATCCTGCAATATGATAAAACGGCGCCTTCGGGCGCCGTTTTTGTTGGTGCGGACCGAACCTCCATTGGCCGAGCGAGTTGAAGGAGATGGAAATCGACGGGCAATGCCATTGCGACCTACCGGGCCGACATCGACGCTGCGAACGTCTCGATCTGTCACCGCACCGACTGCCAGAACCTGACGGGCTCCCATTCCGGGTCACGGTGCTCCGTTCCGCCGGGCAGATCCGGATGACGGGCGCGGCACCGAAAATTTATCCGAAGACCGGCGACAACGGCCGTACGCGCTTCCAGCATTTTTGCGAGGGCTGTGGTTCCCCGCTGTTCACCAGCGGCGAGGACGGGCCGGACGACGGGGGCATCCGCTGGGGCTCTATCCGCCAGCGCGACCAGCTCGAGCCCATGCCGCAAATCTGGTGCCGCTCGGCTGCGCCATGGATCAACGATATCAGGGATTTGCCGGGGCGGCCGGGCGGCTGATGCGGCCGGACGCCCGAGTTATCCAACCCTTGCATCAAAGGGGGCCGCAGGGCTAAACAGGCGGCTCAAGGGCGGCTAGCTCAGCTGGTTAGAGCATCTCGTTTACACCGGGATGCGCCCTGATGAAAAAGTCGCATTGTTGCAATGGCTTGTTGGTTCGGTCTCGCCGGGTGCAACAGAAACCGCAACAGAAACTGCGCTGGGGGCGGTTAGCTCAGCGGTAGAGCAGGTGCTTTACACGCATCTGGTCGGGAGTTCGATCCTCTCACCGCCCACCACTCCACCCCCTATCGACCGAGCCGGTTCGAGGAGGCCAGGACGCCATCAAATCCGCCTGGGATGTGGTGGCCGTAGACCTTCTTGATGATCTGGATTGAAACGCCGCAATAGTCGGACACCTTATCCACGGGCACCCCCGAGCGCAGATACCAGCTTATTGCGGTGTGCCGCAAAGTGTGCGGTATCACCTTCAGTTCTTTTATGTCGGTCGCCAGTCCGGCCCGCTCGATTACGCCGTCCCATCCATTGCTGACGCGCAGCACCGGCATACCCTGAAATTCAACCACCGCTTTTGACGATATGCCCAGCCGGTGCCAGCGCCGAATATGCGCCAGTAGCCGTGGCGGCAGATCAACGGTCGGCTGTCGCTTGTTGCTCTCCTGTTTGCCATAGGCCAGCCGCCTGAATTGCCCGGTCTGAATGTTGACGTGACCGCGCCCGATGGTCGGCATTAGGGCCGCGCCGCAGATCGCTCCCGCTCGCGTGCCGGTATAGAGGCCGACCAAAATGAATCGAGCGATATGCCTAGAGGTGTGACGGCCGTTATCTTCCTTGCCGTGGCGGGTCTCACGCTTACGCCATGCCGCCCAAATTATCCGCGCCGCTTCGCTTCGTGTAAGCCACCGTTGGCGCGGTGCTGCGGCATCAGGCAGCGTCGGACGGAATAAGGTCTGTACACCGCCAACCATATCTCTGACGTGATAGTTGATCGCCGCCGCCAAGGTCTCCAGTTCGCGCCGTGCTGCGCTCTGTGATCCGCGGTGTTTGGCAAAGTCGCGCTGTAGCTGGCCGTTGAGTTCGCCGATGGTGCGCTCACTGAAGAAGTCGCCGAGGTTCTCAATCATGGCAATGCCCGCTTTTGGGCGGGCACTCTTGACGATCTTTTCCTGCATATAGACCGATAAGGCATCGGCTATTTTGATTTTATTGGGATCACCGCCGCTGCGGCTGGCCTTGGGATCATGCTTACTGGTGATGTATTCGGCAAGTTTTGTTTCAGCGCCAATGCGGTCGCTTTCAATGCAGCCTGTGCCGATGGTGCGTTGTCCGTCTCGGATGTTCCAGACGGTGGTGCGGCCTTTCGCTTTGAACAGCGAGAGGCGGGGGCCTTTGCTGGGACGCGGCATCTCTCTCTCATCCTCCCTATGTCGTCTAACGTTACATAATATTTTCCTGCGATCTGTTCGGCATCGAGTTTTCCGGTGGCGATCAGCCGACGCAACGCGGAAGCCGACATAGAACCGTCCGGAAATGCCAGCTGTGCGGCAATCTCCAGCCGTAATGGCGTCGTCGCCGTCACCGTCGATGTTGGAATGATTGCGTTGGTAGCCATCGTCCGAATTTTCGTCCACTGAAATTTTGGCGGGACCGAAAACCAGCCTCACCAACGAAGTTGAATCTTTCGTGATCGATCATCCCGTGTCCGCGTGGAGATAATACCGCCCATCCGTGGCGCTGATAAATCGTAACGCTGGTGTCGGCAAAACCGTTAGGGGTTTATGCGGCCGCGCCCAGATTTCCAGAAAAAAGAATCTGGTCGATGGTTCGCCGAAAATGTTCTTCGGAATGTTCTTTGCGGCGGCCAAAGCAACAATGATTCAAGAGAACCGTAAAAGACGAATCGATGTTGCGCAGAAAACTGGTGGATTAAATGCTCCGGCATTCATTGCGGATTGCGAAGCACCAGGCCGATCGGCGAGACTCAAAAAAGGGGCCGAGCGCTTGAACGCCCGACCCCTGGTCCGAAATCTTGGCAAGAAGATTGTCGGAGCGATGCAGCGATTAATATCATCTCTGCGCCCCTCCCATCAAATCCTCCGCAAGGTATTCGGAAGCCTGTGGGTTGCCCCGAAGATGCCGGCTGCGGTCGCCATCTTGAGCAGCCAAGGGATGTTGAATGCCATGTTCCGCCGCCTAGTCACGGGTGGGTAGTCAGCGGCCAACTCGGCCCCGGAACCGATCCATGTTCGCCCGGACGCACGACGGGGGTGGAAAACGGTACCTGCGGCACTGGTACAACTCCCTTGACGGTTGGATTACGCCGCCAGCACTTGGGGGAGGTTTAAAACCACAAAAGCGACGCTGGGCTGACAAGCTCCAGCACGGTCTCCACGGCTATTGGATCGGCTATGGAAACCCGCCGTCAGGCATCCCGTACGGGATGGGCGATGTGTAGGCAATGGAGTGGGCAATACTGACCCTCCACTCCGAGATGACCTATCGATCCAACGTGATAATGAAATCCTCAGTGGCTCCATACCGTCATGCACCCGTCCTCCCAAAAGGGGGCGGTGTGTACCCTAGTTCACCACCCGTCATGAACTGGTGAGACCTGCACAGGTGGTTTCCCTCTTTTGCAAATAGAGGGCCGGAAGGTGGTGAGGCTTGATTCACCGCTGATGGGTGTAAAGGAAAAAGCCATTCCCTTATGAATTCCAAGAGAAAACAGGTGCTGATTGCCTTGGTCTTGCTCGATTGCAGATTAACCAAAACTGGGGTGAATGTCCTTTAAGAGCGCTTGCGCTCCACTAAAAGTTGCGCTTGGATGTAGAGGCGGGGGCAGTCATGAGAACAAGCTATTGCACCATCCTTGGGGCGCTGCTGATTTTATCGATGATCGCGCCAGCGATGTCGGCCACGTTGAAGCCGTCCTCCACAAAAGAGGGACGGATTATTGTTTCCATTTCCGGTGAGATAGCCGAGGGCGATACGGACAGCTTCAAGGCTGCCGTGAAGACTGCAAATGATGCTGGCAAGCTCGTCACGTCAATTCGGCTGAATTCTCCAGGCGGCAGCCTACTCGAGGGCGTAAAATTGGCTGAGGCGATTAGGTTTGCAAAAGTGGCGACCAATGTCGGACGAGGCGCAACTTGTGCGTCCGCTTGCTTCCTAATTTTTGCCGCTGGCGAGACGAAGTTTGCGAACTATACCGCCCAGATCGGCGTGCACGGCGCTTCAGATCAATCGGGCCAAGAGACCTCTAAATCGGGAGCCGCTACAGTTTCAATGGCGCGGGTTGCAAAAGAACTCGGTGTTCCGCCGGGCATCATCGGCCGTATGGTGGTGACGCCTCCGAATGAAATGGTGTGGTTGTCTCCCGCAGACCTCCAATCTATGGGAACCACGATGGTAGGAAAGCCCGTCCAAGTGGCGACGCCCGATATGCAAGCTCCGGTCTCGCCACGCCAACAAACACAACCCGGCGACCCAACCAATATCTCTCCCCGCGGTCGCGCAGCGGCGCCGCCGGATTGGGATGTCGTAGTTGATGGCGCGGTCAAATTGTCCGCTGCCCAAAATAACGGGAAGGCGATCACCGGCAGAGTATGCCAGCCTGAACACAAGAGCTGCAACAACGCGGTGATGTTCAAGGATGACGGCGTCCTGGTAATGGTGAAGGTCACTCGCGACTTGAACGAAAAAATCATTCTCCGAGAGATCTGCACCTTCAATCAGCCGGGTGACATTCGCCAGTGCTTGGATTGGGATACCAAGGTGAAGCATCGCGACATGAAAAACTCCAAGGGAGAGTGGATCAAAGTCGCAGATGAATAGTGAAGTCCATGCAAATGGGCGGCAATGCGGATGCCCCAGCGTGTAGTATCCGCGCTCAACGCGGAGGAGGGCCGTCAACAAGCTCGCCAGCCGATCCCCCTCGGCGGATGACCATTGGCGGCAAGTCTGTATTGCTGCATCCCGAATGCAGGCGATTTTGGAAGGATGAACGATGACCGATGAAGTGATCGATGCAGCATCATGCTGAGAATTGGTAGACAACTGGCCGGTAGGGCATTCCTTCTCGTTCCAGGATGTAAGTTTCGGAGGGATGCCAAACAGGCACCTCCGCCAACTCAAAGAAGGAATTCACCTCGGCACGGTAGTGGAAACCGCTGGTCCCGAACTGAGCAAACAACATCACCGCGCATCCGCAAACGGCCTGAAGTGCGTTTGTTAAGGTTGCCTGTTTGAACTGATTTTCGCGATCATGTTTTACTGCGTTATACGCGTCGTACCAGCGTAAATCCTTCGACGGGTTGCAATTCGGTCCCCAACCGTCGAATGGTTTGACGGCTTCTAGCCAAGGATAAAACGGGAGGCGGATTGCGTATTCCCTTAACTTAAGCGGTTCGGCCAGTTTGACGTAGTGGTTGGTATTTCTGCCATTTACACCGTTGGCCGCCAGCACGCCCTTCCAATGTGCTTCGACTTCGGTTGAAGCCAAAATCAGCAAATTCCGGATATCGTGGCCATAAGCCCCGAAATTGTCGGCGACGGGATGGACGGTCCTGAGAATGTTCTCCAGTTGATATCTGAGCGCCATCAATTGGCCACGTCCCGTTTCGACCAACGGACGCTCTTTATAGTTAGTCGGATTGCTTCCTGGGCTTTGGGAGGGATGCTGAGAATTTGGTCGCGCCATTCGGGGGTAATATTCCCCTGGTCGCAGGTCCAATTCGTGAAAAGACCAAAATTCCCTTCCGACCTTAACTGCTTCTAGAGGGCTGATGCCGTCCGGCACGTTGACGGTTTCTTCGTGCGCACCGTCACCCCTATATGCTGTCCGCGCAGCGTCATCCAAATCCCAAACGGCTGTTGATCCGCTTGGATGAAGTGCCAGGTAATATCGCATGGCTACTTTTTCAGATGCGGTCTAACGAGTAAGCAGCGAAGTTCATCGATCTGCTGTGCGAAGTCGATCGCCTTTGCCTTCAGAACTTCCATCGCATGACCGTGATGACCTTCATGTTCCAGTTCGATGATCCGGTCGTTAAATGCGTTCAGCTCGTTTTGCAGTTGCTGGATTTCGTGTTGAACCGGGAAACGCGAAGCAGGAATTCGATCGACTTGTCTTCCGGTCTCTGCCCGCATCGCAAGCAGGTTGCCGGTTCTCGCCCGCCGTGTGGTCATGGCTTCTCCGCCGCCTTACGAAAAGGGGCCCGCCATTTGCGGCGGCCCCCAGTCTAGGGAGAAGCGCTCAGGGTAATGCGATTCGATAGTGCGTTGTGTGTCGGGAATCACACAATCTGTGCGAAACCGCGAGTTTAGCCCTTGTCCACTCCCTCCGGTTGCGCTTCGATGGTTTCGGGCTAGGGGAGATCAACAATATGCGTAGATTGGGAATCGTGGCGCTTGGCGCCGCGTTGGCTGGCTGTGCGTCGTCAGCATCGGATATCGCGCCGGCATATGTGTCGCCGGTCGCTTATCAATCTTATACCTGCCAGCAATTGGCTCTTGAGGCTCAATCGATATCGACCAGGGCAGCAACGCTCTCTGGCGCACAGGACAGTCAGCGCACCAAGGATGGGTTGGTCACGGCGGCAGCTGTCGTCGTGTTCTGGCCTGCGGCGTTTTTCGTGGGCGGTGATAAGCAGACGGCGGCCGAGCTTTCCCAAATGAAGGGGCAGATGATTGCGGTCGAGCAGGCGTCAATCGCCAAGAAATGCAATATTCAGTTTCAGGGCAAGCCGCCGGGCGCGACTTGAATGGGTGGCTGGCTCTTAATGGATCGGCCGAGAATAGCCGCCATGATTCGTGACAAGGTCGAAATTACGATTGGTGCCCGGGTCAGGCTGAGTCCACTTGGAGCGGCTCGATGCCCGCGTCTCGCCGACAAGGAGGGCGTGGTCGTAGGGGGCGGCCAATATCGGAGCACCGTCCGAGTCATTTTCGATGGCTTCAAGTCGCCAATGTCGTTGCACCGTGATTATGTTGAACCTGTCTAAGGCCTATGCGATGTGGGTCCGCGGCGCAAAATTTCCCGTCAGGGCCGTCGCTCGATGAACAACGCCACCGAACGCCCCTGTGAATAGCCGGGAGAAGGGTGCAATTCACCACCAGCACCCGCTTCAAAGAACGGCCCCAGTGCGGGGCTGGCTTGCGCTGGGACCGTTCCCTCTCCTTGGACGTCTCATCGAGACGCCAACGTTAAGATGCCGGGAAAAGCAGGCAGCAGCCATGCGACACCGCTGCACCGCATAGACGCCATGCGTCGTAATTGTCAGCGTCGTTGTCCTAGTCGATTGTGTTTCAGTTTGGCCACATCAGCGGTGTTCCTGCGCCGGAACTTGCAGTTTTAACTTCCCCTTCAGCGCCGCCCGGCTAATTTTTCGAACACCGGGGCTGGCTACATTCATAAACAATCAATTTTTCCCGGAGACCGCAGCGCCAATGCTGCGGCATTTTATTGTGGTCGCCCAACTTCCGTGGCTTGCCGATACCGATCCCGTGAATAACCGGGAGTAGGGAGCAATTCGCCACCAGCACTCGCCTGACGCGGCGCGGATTTGTTTCGCTGGAAGTGCCCCGAAGGACCGCTAGACACCGGTGAGGCATATTTATTCCCTTGCCCGTCGCCGCTTTGTTTCGAGCAGGGCATCGAACCACGGCGCGAATTTTGCAGACAAAGAAACGCCCTAGGGAATGCGCTTCGCAAGTTTGGCGTGGGCGGAGGGATTTAAAATGGGACAGAAACTTTGCAAGGAAGAGCAGCACCTCCTTGAGATGGCGGCCGATTTCCTAGCCCGGATGGCCGAACTAGAAAGATTGAGAGAGGCAGTTCGCCTAGCAGAGGCCGCCAAAGCGTTGCAGTCAGAGGAACTACAACGCCGCCCGGTCAATTCGAAAGTCATCAATCTGTTTGCCGGACCTCAACTGCGCGTCTAGCCACAGGGGACGCTTGCCACGTCCTGACCAGCTTTCTAATGGTTGATCCGGATTGCGAATTTTGCTCGTACTGGTGGGTAGGGCCGACGAGAACGTATGCCTGCGGGATCAACGTGCGGGTGCAGTCGCTGTAGTTGCTCATCAAGTACATCTTTTTTCGCCACCAGCTTCTTTTTGAGCGCGGCAGTCACGTCGAGATGCAGCAAGTACAGCTGGTCGGCGGTCATCGCTTCAAGCTCAAATGCCATGACGGTCCCCAATCATGATTGCGATAACCATGACCATCCGGATTCATGAAGAAAATATGGCTGTTCCGGAACATTTTGATGGTTATCCGACATAAGCACGATTGTGTGCGCCGCACGTGTCTCGTCTGAGGAGATTGCCAATCGCTGGTTCATTCCAACATGGGATTTGACTGAATTTGTCGGCTGGAGCGACTTGCAGCCTGCCAGGTGTCATCAACGCTGCCCGACAATCTGGCGATGGTGGACCATTAAATGGAAATCAAGGTAGCCTCGACTTTTGAGGGTCTCGGGGAGGCAATTATGCTCCAAGGTGTTCTTTGGTTATTTGACGATCCTTTTTCTGATTTGCTGCTGGCTGGCATTTTCGTTTTAACCGCCTTGCATCATCGACAGATGAGCCGCATGCAGCAAAGAACCGTTCAGCTTGCGTTTCAGGTAAGTGAGCTGAAAATGCTTATCATGACGCTGCCCGGTGGCGGCTCGTCTGCGTCCGATAGGCACTCAGTGACTGAGCAAGCCGCGTCCCTCCATCTTGAAACGACATAGAGCAGGCGGAGGGCTCGACGATCAGAGCCCAACATAACCCGCCAATGGTTTGAGGCCGCTTCCTAACTCAGCGGTTGGTCGCCCGCGCGTTAAATCCCTTGGCCCGTGTCTGGGAATGCCAGACCGCAAAACGCATTGGTGACTCTGCCTAGGGCTCTGAGAGCCGGTCCCATGTTCTCGGAAATGTTCTTCGATCTGAATCCCCGTTTGCAAATTTTTTTTGCGTCAGGCAATGGGGTTCACCTGAATTCAATCAGAGCTACGCGGGGGCACCCAATGGAAGGTGTGTGCCATGGGTTTAAGGGCCTCTCTTGGAAATCGAAGGGATGTTTATCCCCAACGCCTGACGTGACCGGGATGGCTAGGCCATAGCCCATCGATCAATCAATCGTTGCTGACTTGGCAGCAAGCTCTGCCAGTCGATCAATGCCAAGGGCAGGGGAGGCGGGGGGGCACCTCACCTGGGCGCGTTAGGCCTCAATGCCTGACGTGTGTGCACCTGCGTGCGTCGTCCTCCCGTGAAAGGCCAAGAATTATTTTCATCCCTCTTGGGATGGGGTGGCGGTTTGGCTGGGTTGGTCGGTCCTCGCACGGCTCGCACATCACTCGCGATTGGAAGGGCCGCCAAATCGGTTCGGCTCGCAACCCCAATCGGAGTTCACATGACGAAGACCAACGAGATGACCTTCACTCCCGAAGCGCTGAAGGCCGTGCTTGATCAGGCGGTGGCTGAGGCCGTGGCGGCTGCGTTAGGCAACGCTGCCAAGGTGCCCGCCAACAAGCTGGTAGACGGCCGGACTGAGGCCAGCCTGAAAATCGATATCCTCGTTTGCAAGGCATTCAAACGGGCTGGCTATGGCGATGTGACACCACGTCAGGACGTGATGACGTACAACAGGTGGCTGGCTTCTGGCCACAAGGTGAAGCCCGGAGAGAAGGCCACCAAGGTCCGGCAATTCCGTTTATTTCACAAAACACAGGTGGAGTTCGTCGGCAGTCCTCCGAAGGAGGCAGCGCCATCGGAGGCGGAGATTACGGCGGTCAAGGAAGCCAAGGCGGCCACCACGCCAAGCATCATGCAACAACTCAAGGGCAAGGCCTCGGCTCAAACCTCACTGCCGGTCTAAGTCGATCCATCCCATGGGCCGCCTCTAAGGGTAGGGGCGGCCTTTTCATCTCAACATTCGGAGAACATTTATGTGGATCACGACCACCAAGGGATTTTTTTCAATCGTCAAATACGACGGGGACACTAGCCACTTTGTTGTTCGAAGCCGGGTAGCTGGCGACATCGAGGCCATGTGGCCCAATGCCCGTGTTCATCACTTGCCAGAGAGGGACTACCGCTACCGAGCCCGCATACCGCGTTGGGATGTCATCGAGGCGATGGAAGAAGCCATTCAGGCCATAGACTATTCCAACTTCAAATGCGCCGTGGAGGACAAGCGGCGGCTCCCGTATTACCTCTGGTGCTGGTCCGTGATGGCGGACATGCAGCACGATCTGCGCTAAGCCGAAGGCATGACCAACATCGGGGGGCGCCATAGAGTTTGGCACTGATGTGCCAAGCCGGGGGTGATTTAAGTGCTCGGTGGAAATCCCCCGAAAAGTAGACATTGCGGGGGATCGGCAATGGGCTTGGTTTGCCGCGCTTATTAAATTCCGAAAGTCACACTTTCATAATGAGGCATTGAGATGAAATACGGTTATGCCCGGGTAAGTTCAAATGGCCAGGATTACACAGGGCAGGTTGAAGCCCTGAAGGCCGCTGGTGTGGATCGGATTTGGAGTGAGAAGAAGACAGCCAAGACGGCAGCGGACCGGCCAGAGTTCAACAAGCTGATGAAGGCCCTGCTGCCCGGCGATGCCATCGTGGTGACCAAGCTGGACCGGCTGGCGCGTTCTAGCCGTGACCTCCAAAACATTCTGCACGATCTCAGGGAGAAGGGCTGTGGTTTTGTCTCCCTTGGGGAAAGCTGGTGCGACACCACTACGGAGGTGGGGCGCCTGATGCTGACCATCATGGGCGGCATAGCCGAGTTTGAGCGAGGCCTAATCCGCCAGCGCTGCGCGGAGGGGATTGAGCGGGCCAAGGCCAAGGGCACCAAGTTCGGCCGTAAGGCGGTCTTGGACGCCGGCCAGAAGCGGAAGATTGCCGAGCGGTACGCCGGCGGGGAGACCATGGCTGAGCTGGCCGTAGACTACGGTTGCGGAGAGGCCACGATCTGGAGAGCCCTGGCCTGATCAAGGGCCGGGCGGGTGGTTAAGCCTGAAATCCGAAAATCGAGGCCGGGACCAAGGGGGAAAAGGACAAATCAGCCGGATTGCCGCAGGCAGATCGCAAAGCAGAAAAATTGCCAGCTCCGGTGATCCATAGCCGCGCCTTTGGCGTTTCGAGCACATGAGTGATCGAGCGACCATTGCTGTGTTCGTTGCCCTGAGCGTGACCTCTGTTGGCCTAGTGGCCCTGACGTTTCTTTTGCCGTGATGACTGGACGCTGCGTTTAAGAAATAGATCGGGCTGTGAACGATCACGACAGCTTGGCTTTCAAAACATTGGCGGCCTCAAAGAGGCCCATATCCTCAAGTTCTCGGGCGTTTGCTGCGAAATTTCCGACGATGGCGGGGAGGATGTTTTCCCGCATTTGTTTACGGTCATGTTCGATGGTGGTGCCGAATAGGCCCATGAGGATGTCATCGATAAATCCCGGCTTTGGGTCGGAGAGCATGTCTAATAGCTCGGTCAGGCCTTCCTCGCCGGCATCCTGATAAATGTAGGCCATCCACATACTTGGACTAAATCCCGCAAAGGGACCATCCTGATCTTGCGGTTGGTCTGAAATCAATCGTCATCTGCCCTCCATGCTTTGGTGACAGCCGTGCCCTCGGGCACCACTTCAATCATTTCCTGCTGAATGATGGGCTGGGCATTCAGGCGGGCTCTCGCTTTCTCCAGAACGCGCCAGGCATCAGTGAAGGATGCCGCCTTCTCGAATTCCTCGGAAAGCTCGTGGTGGACATTCACACTCAACAGGCTTTCAATCTTGCTCGGAACAAACTGCATCGCCAGCCGCCAGTAAGTTGATAAATCCTTCTGCCTCAGCCGCTCTAAATCCTCTGCGCCCGTGCCTTCGAGGCTTGCAGTGTAGAGATCGACTATCGTCTGCACAACTCGGTTTCGAGAACCACGGGGGCGGCCAGCGGGATTGCCAGACCGGCCCGGCTTAAACCGCGTATCCAGTTTTTGCCCTGTATCTTCAGGATCGTTATTCCGATCTGTTGCTGAATTGTTCATTTGCGCAGGCCGATCAAGCGGATCATCAGATCGTCATGTTCGATCATCGTTCGATCCAACCGCTCCCGGCTTTCACGCGATGGTGCGCGCAACCATGTCGCCAGATGGATCTCAAGGGTCTCGTTGGCTTGCTTTACAGCGGCCAGCTTCTCATCGACAGCGGTCCTCATTGGCCGTTTCCAATGTAATTGCCTGCGGCCTTTTCCTCTCGCAGCCGGATTAGCTGCTGGGCATAAAGGACCTCAGAAATGCCTGCGATTTTTGCTGCGGATTTCTGTTCAGCAGTCAAAGTAATGCTGCCCGGCCTATCTTCCCGCCGACCAGTCCAAGACATGGATTCACGGGTAACCGGGCCACTGACGATGCCCCGCTCATTGACTGGTGATTGAACCTTAACCGCTGGAACGTCTTTCCTGAATGACCGAGCCCGCTCGATGGCGGCAGAGACCGCATCTGCTGAAACATCTGGAGTAGCGTCTTCAGTGTCAGTCGGAACATTTATCGGCGCCCCCGGCGGTGGCCGCATGACGGCATCCTCGCCATGACCAAGGATAACGGCCCCGCCGAGGTTGAACTTCTTAGGCTTCTTGTACTCGCTGCGGACGTACACCTTAGCCCGCCTTCGCCTGCTGCTGATACCGCGCCATCGGATGTTCCAAAAACTTGTCCTGAATCAAACCGCGAACAATATATTGGCGGATCAGCGCTGAATGTTTCAGGCCGGTGCATTCTGCGGCCATAGAGAATGCAGTCGCCTGCGTGTCATTCAACAGCGTAGCAGCGGCATTCTTCAGCAACTTGTCATCGGACATCTCAGATATTCTCCCTGAACCGCAAACATTCCCATCTGTTCAGCAACATTCATCATCAAAGTCGGTCATTCGCATACGGTGTCAGGACACCTAAATCCGCCTGAGTTTCTGCCAGCTCGGTTTGCCCTTGAGGGTGGGGTCATCAAGATCGGGCCTAGGGCCACTGCGAAACCAGAAAATCCACTGCATCAGCCAGAGCGCCGTGATCGAACTGCTTAAACCGGAGATCGGTCGCCAGAAGCTCCATCATCCGTGGCTTCGGACTGATGCCTTTGCCGAGAGATTCGTTATGCGCTCGGCGTTGATACTCGCCCAAGGATTCGAGCATGTAGCGGTTGTCCATGGACATGGTCAGCGGCCTCCGTTTTCGTAACGCTTCCGTTTCTCGATTTCAGCCAAGCCGCGACGGACACCATCGGCGACTTCGGGCTCTCCCCACATGCCCTTCGTATACAGCTTCGATTTCTGGAAGATGCGGTCAACCAACTCGGGATGTTCCAACATCCTCTCCGGGCTCATCGCCATGAACTCGGAATCTGATATCGGCTCAGACTGGCGGGGAGCGCTCGCAGCTTGGTAACGCTGAAAGGAGCCGATGAGGTTTTGTTCCTCAAACTCCAGGTTGCTGTAGGCCTGAATCTCATCCGAAGCCGAGTCCAAATCGTTTTCGGCTTCATAGCGGCTGATATTTGCTGCCACCTGTTGCTTGGCAGCGGCCAAAACCTTTAACCGTTGCTGCGCGGCCTGAAGTTTAAAATCAGCCATGTTATTTGCCTCCGTAGGTGCGGTGGGCCTTGCTGAACGGGCTCTTGCTGGCGTTTTTCCCGCTCGCAAGTGGTTTAACTGGCTGGCGCGCTGGCGATTTCTGGAAACAGGGATTGGCTCCAACAGTCTGATTGCCGACCCGCCGAACCATGGGAACGTCGTTGGAGTAGGTTTTGGCGTGCTCATCCTCGCGGAATTGCGGCGGCTGCAAGTTCTTGCCGCCATTACCGAGCCACGCAGTGCGGCTTGGACCAGTCCTTCCGTCGTACAAGTTTTTGACATCGTCGACGGACATTCAATTCTTAACCATTTGATCCTGCTCCCTAACGGGCTGAAACTTCCGGATTGTCGAAGTATATGATAGGATCAAAACGAGAACAAGGCAAATACACTAATGGGGCCAAGAACTTATGACGAACAATTTAACCGAACAGGGGCGCTGAATATGGGGATGCCAGTATTGGTTTCGTTATCGTCCGTCGGCGTTTCTAGGGCCGTTAATCTGGACTGGGGCGCGGCTCCCCGCGTCAGCTATTCCGTTAGTGGTTCAAGCAGCGGCTCATTCACTTTTACAGTCGAAGCCTGTCTTGATGATTTTCAGTTGGTCCCTAGCGGCAGCGTTTCTTGGACCGCCATATCATCTGCAACCACCACGAACAGCAGCTTGTCCCTTTATTCCGGCCCCTTGGCGGGCATTCGGTTGAATGTGGCGGCCATTTCGTCGGCGACCTTAAGCCTCCGAGTCCTTCAGGAGATGCCGTAAATGGCAAAGCGTCCCAAACCTTGCGCCGCCATGGCAGATGTCCTGAGGCCTAAGTCGCCGTTCGGCGAAACCAAGCCATACTCGCTCTTGCCGCTCGATCTTCACGCGCCATTGCTTATGCTGATGATCCGCCTGACCGACAGCGCTGATGATGATGGCGTGGTGGATGATTTCTGCGCCTGCTTCCATCTCAATAAGAAGGCCGTTCTGGCAGCCATCAGGGCTTACCGGCTGGCGTTAGGCACTACGGTCCATTGAAGTGGCTGCCTCGGTCACAAGTCAGCGGCAGATTGTGAAACAGTTCACATTTGAAAATCGCACTTTGATTTAAAACCATGATCACCCACCTGATCCACCCGATCTAGGGAGGTGAGCGATGGCAATAATCGACAGCCGAGCATTCGTCGCAGTCGTGATCGGCCTTTTCGCGGCTGGTGCACTTGCGTTCGCGGGCGTTGGCTATGTTGAGAGGTCATCAGACGCTGCATTGGCCGAATTTATGACCGCCGCCAATGTGTCGGCATCTGAGCCGGATCAATCCAATGCCAATGGGAAGACGGGTTGCCCAGTCGGTAAGAAAAAGCTGCCAACCCAAATTACACCCTTGCCGTAATCGAGATCAGTCGGAGGGCCGGGCAGCCCCGCTACTCCGCCCATTGACCAGCAGATGTGGCTTCCGACGGTGCGTTCGCGGACAGCGTCTCAATCGCCAACTGTTCTTCTAAAAGGCGCTTGCCGATATATTCGCGCTCGAAATCTGTCAGCCTGGTTTCCAGCAATTGGCGGTAGCGCTGAATATTCTTGTGGCGAGTTCGCAGCAGGGCAAGGTTTTCTTCAAACATCTTGTACTCCAACAAACATTTAAAAATAACGGAAAAACTGGCGTGGGATGCATGAGCATACCCTGCCGGGTCAAGCAAAAATGGGGCCAGTACTTAATCCAAATGCTTAATGGCTATGAATTAATGCACCAATCGGCATTTTTGAAAAGGCATTATTCGGCCACCCAATTAAATCCGCGGGATCGGACGCTTTCTAGGTAGCGGAATACGTCCCTTGATTGCTACCTGGTCTGCACTTGCGGACGCCTGCGCTATTGGTACTTGCCTGAGGATTGCTTGGGCGGCTTCAAGATAGGCAGTTGCTGCCTTATCGTTATGAACTGGATGCCCGCCAAAGCCTATCGAAGCCGTTGTGTCAGGATCACTCAGTGTATGTCTGCCAAGATGCAATTGATGTTCATCTTTATCCCGAGCGACTGGTGGATGAATGAGATAAGTAACGCACGCCGCTACGATGCCAGCAGCTAGAACAGCGGATAAAATGAGGTGCGAACCGATCATTTTCCGGAGCTTTAATGTCTCAGGTTGAAGGCTGCTCTCTTTCCCGGGCGGCAATCGTTGCCCGGAATCACCAGCAGCAACAGAAACAGAGCGGCGGACGCAAATCATTTTGACTGTGCGGCAACGACCGGCTTTATACTTGGATTTATTTCCGCCGCATATTTATACCGCTAGGCTGACCCATGTTTTTCGAAGTGGTCGCAGCAATTCTTTTAGTCGTTAGCGCTGGCATCTTGGTCGCCCACGCTCTCGATGCATATCGCTCGTAAGGGGTGGCCAGTTGTGCCAGTATCACCCGTGTCACGCATACAGGCCCCGTCGCGGTCGAGACCTTCCAGATCGGCGCTCCGCCCGCGCAATAAGGGCGCAACAGGTATGCAACAGAAACGCAACAAAAACGGCGGAATGGAACGCGAACGAACGGCATCCGGTGCATTGATTTTCCACCGCTTTTGATGTTTGTGTCTCGTTTACACCGAGAGGGTCGGCAGTTCGAATCTGTCGCCGCCTACCACATACACTGTGAAGATGTGGGTAATCCTGGCGTTTATCCACGCCGCAATAGGGTAGTGCCTGCTCAAGCGTCGGCGGACTTGGCTGCGCGGATGTCGGATAGGGGCCTCGGATGCTGCGCCAGATCATTGAAGAGGAAATCCCCGGCACTCATGACTTTTTTGCTTCGATTTCCGATCTGCCGATCGATAGTTTCGGCATGGTGGTTCTTCGGGCGCGGATCGAAGCGGTGCTGGGGCATCCGATCAGCGACGACGCATGGGGCGGGATTGCGACCCTGAACGACATCCTGGTTCTGTCGGCGCCGGAAGAGATTGGGCCGCAGCCTCACAACACGTCGATGGAACGGCGCCACTTCTCCGTCAACATGCCGCAAATGGCGATGGGGGGCCTCTCGGAGTCCTGGTTGCTGAAGGAACTGGGCGACATGCACTGGAGCATGATCACCTCCGGCCTGGGTAGCCAAAGCTCCTCGCTCAAGGACGGCAGCGGCAATCGCCTGTACGCCACCTTTACGCGGATTTGTTATTCGTTCGGCAAGCCGCTCAGCGCCATCGGTGAAAACTCCGGCCTTGATTTGCAGGGTATGATTTCCCGTTTCGGAGCCGGCACTTTCATCTCGGACATCGCGCTTGGCCACGACCTCGCCGCAGGCGAAGCGCGGCTGATGTCAAATTTCTCCCGCCGCGGCGAAACCAACAATACGTCTCTCTTGAAGGGCCAGCCGACGATTCCGCCCGATTGCCCAATTCCGGAAATCGCATTGCCGCCCTTCGTACTCGAGTATCGCGATCGCAGGGTCGCCAAGCCGGAAGCTTCCCTGTTCGAATGCGAGTATGAGATCATTCCCTTTTACGACGTCAACGGTGTGGGTCTGCTCTACTTCGCTTCATATCCCATCATCAGCGACATCTGCTCTTTGCGATACGCCGCGGACATTGCGGAGCGCAGCACTATCTCCCGGGAAATCTATTATTTTGCCAATGCGGATATCAATGATCGCCTGATATATCGCGTCCATAAGTCGGAGCTGTCACCGTCCGGGCTCGACATCGAGAGCTCGTTGTCGCGAAAGAGCGACGGTCTCCTGATGGCCTATGTCGTGACGAGAAAGTCCAATGACTAAGGCGTATATCTTTGGCGGAGGCGGCCACGCCCGCGTGATAGCGTCCTTGCTCACCGTCTCGCCCGTTTTCGTGGTCCGGCGGCCGGGTGGTCAGGCAACGCTGCCCGGAAACATGCTGTCCGAAGACGAATATTTCCGCGACCTCCCGCCCGGAGACGTCTACATCGGCATCGGTTCGAACGAGGAGCGTGAGTTGTGCGCATCGCGACTGCGGGCGGTCCGCGCCAACATGCCGCCTTGCATTGCGCCGACGGCCTTTGTCGCGAGGGACGCAGAAATCGAGAGCGGCGCCCTCGTTTGTGCTGGCGCGGTTGTGGGCTCAAGATCCAGGATCGGGCGCGATACGATTATCAACACGCTTTCCAGCGTTGATCACGACTGCGTGCTAGGTGCGCTTTCCCAGGTGACCGCCGGCGTCACCTTCGGAGGCGGGGTGAGAACCGGCGTCAGTTGTTTTTTCGGCATCAAAAGCGCGGTCGTTCCGAACATGACGATTGGCGACAAGGTGCAGTTGATGGCTGGCTCCCTGATTGTGTCGGATGTCGAATCGAACGTGGTAATGGGCGGAAATCCGGCGCGGCTGGTCAAGCGGCTGTAGTTCTGACGCGGCGACCCTGTTCGCCATTGTTTACGAATGTGAGCGAGAACGCCTATGCAGACACCGACAGGCCACGAACAAAACGCCGACCAGGTCGCCTACTGGAACGGTCCCGCCGGCCAGCGCTGGGCGGAGCGGCAGGCGGCGCAGGACGTGCTGCTCAAGCCGGTTGCCGACCTCGTGATCGATCGGGCGAAGCTGAAGCCGGGCGAGTGCGTCATCGATATCGGCTGTGGCAGCGGCGCCACGGCGATGGCGTTCGCGCGCGAGGTCGCACCATCAGGCCACGTGCTCGGCGTCGACATATCCGGTCCGATGCTTGAGCGGGCGCGGCATAGCGCGCCGAAGGATTTGCCGGTCGAATTCGCACTGGCCGACGCTACCGTCTATCCGTTTGAGCCAGCCAGCTTCGATGTGCTGGCCTCGCGGTTCGGCGTGATGTTCTTTGCCGATCCCGCGCTGTCCTTTGCCAACATGCGCAAAGCTCTGCGTTCCTCGGGCCGTCTGGCGTTCGCCTGCTGGCGCGAGCCGCGCGAAAATCCGTTCTTCATGGCGCCGCTTGCGGCTGCCTACAAGCACGTGCCGAAGTTGCCGCAGCAGGGGCCGGAGGATCCCGGGCCGTTTGCGTTTGCCTCGGAGGCGCGCGTCCGCCGGATTCTCGATGCGGCAGGCTTTAGCGGCGTCGAGATGGAGCCGTGTCCACTGCTGCTGGATTCCGCGATCGGCCGCGGGCTCGATGGCGCCGTGCAGGGCGCCCTCGAAATCGGCCCGGTGAGCCGCGCGCTGGAGGGCCAGCCGGAAGAACTCCGTAAGGCCGCCGCCAATTCGATCCGCGAAGCGCTGACGCCGTTTGCCAAGGGGGACGCGGTGTTGCTGCCTGCGTCGGTCTGGATCGTGACGGCAAGGGCGTCGTAGCAGGACGGGCGCAGCCTCGCGCCGCAATGACGGCAGAGAGCGCTACGCCCGCGCGTTCAACGGAACGCCGGATAGCCATTCTCACGCCACCAAATCGCCTGACGACTCAACGACGCTGGTTACGCGGGGCTGGCGGCGATGCGCATGGGTGGAGCTTTGGTGCGCGTGTCCGATCCATATTTGACGCCGGCCCGGACCGGGCTGATTTTGCTCGCGGTGCTTTTGTTCGGCGCGATCCTCGTTCGAGTCATCACTGCGTACGAACACAGCGATGTCCGCACGCCTGCCACTCCCGAGAAAGGTGGGCCTGTTACCTCGGGCACCGGTGTCAGAGGCCTGAGAGGATCGGTAGAATAAGGTAACTTGCCGGACGATAACGTGCGGCCGCCATGCAATGGGCGCGAGGAACGCTATTTGATTGTCGCCTGCACGGTAATTACCGACGTGCCGGAAGCCGTCGGCCCCTGGCCCGTCGCTTTGATGGCAAAGGTATCGCTTCCCTTGTATCTGGCCTTCGCCTTGTATTCGTAAGTCGTTGCGTTGAGCCTCTTCAACTTGCCGTGCGCCGGCTTCTGAAAAATCTCCGAGCTGGTCACTGTGCCGCGCATCCTGATCGGAAATTGGCAACTTTGCCCGGACGCGACGCTGATGTCTCCGGTCGAGTTCTCGCCCCAATCCGCTAGTTCTACCAATACTGGACAGTCAGCAGCGGCCAGCGCTGGAGACACGGACATCGACCCTGTAGCTCCAACGATAAATGCCAAAGCGGCGACCTTGGACAACCGCATAATAGATTTCCTCGTTTGCAAAAACGCGGCGTAGCTTACAACCACGTCCAACCACGTCCAACCACGTCGCTATCGCTACTTTGCGCAAACGCTTCGCGTTTGTCGCAGGCAATGACGGGGACGGAGCTTCGCCGAAGTCTACGCCCGTTCTTCCCAGATCATCGCCAGATGCACGATCGTCTCCGCGGCCTTTTCCATGTCCTGGCGGCTGACCCATTCCAGCCGCGAGTGGAACGCGTGTTCGCCGGCGAAGATGTTGGGGCAGGGCAGGCCCATGAACGACAGCCGCGAGCCGTCGGTTCCGCCGCGGATCGAGCTGCGCGCCGGCGTCAGCCCCGCGCGCTTGATCGCCTCGATGGCGTAGTCGACGGTCTGGGGGTGGCGGTCGATCACCTGCTTCATGTTGCGGTATTGGTGCTTGACCTCCATCCGATAGGTCGAGTGCGGATAGTCCTTCATCACCTCTTTGACGATGCCTTCGAGCAGGGCTTCCTTTTCCTTCAATCCCGCGTCGGTGAAGTCGCGCACGATGAAGCCGATGGTGGCTTTCTCCAGCGCGCCCGAAATGCCGATCGGATGCAGAAAACCTTCCTTGCCTTCGGTGGTTTCAGGCGAACAGGTATCCCTGGGCAGGCGGTCGATGATGGCCGCCGCGATCTTCATCGCGTGCTCCATCTTGCCCTTGGCAAAGCCGGGATGGGTCGAGACGCCCTCGATGGTGATGGTGGCGCCGTCGGCTGAAAAGGTTTCGTCCTCGATATTCCCTGCGGTTTCGCCGTCCATCGTGTAGGCGAAGTCGGCGCCGAGTTTCTTCAGGTCGACCTTGTCGACGCCGCGGCCGATCTCCTCGTCGGGCGTGAACAGGATCTTGATGGTGCCGTGCTTGATATCAGGATTTTGAATCAAAAACCGCGCAGCATCCATGATCTCGGCGAGGCCGGCCTTGTTGTCGGCCCCCAGCAGCGTGGTTCCGTCGGTCGTGATGATGTCATGCCCGATCTGGTCGGCAAGCGCGGGATGGTCGGCGGCGCGGATCACCTGCGTGGGATCGGCCGGCAACACGATGTCGCCGCCCTGGTAATTCTTCACGAGCTGCGGCTTGACGTTGGCGCCGGTGCAATCCGGCGACGTGTCCATGTGCGAGCAGAAGCAGATCACCGGGACCGTCTTGTCGGTATTGGCCGGGATCGTCGCATAAACGTAGCCGTGCTCGTCGAGATGGGCGTCTTTCAGCCCTATCGCCTGCAACTCCGACGCCAGCACGCGGCCCAGATTCTTCTGCTTCTCGGTGGAAGGGCAGGTCGGCGAGGCCGGATCGGACTGGGTGTCGATCACGACATAGCGCAGGAAGCGCTCGGTGACATCGTGGGTGAAGGCGAGGGACGAAGCCGGCATGACGATCCGCAAAACTGGGGCAAGGGAAGCGCTCTATAACAGAAAAGCGCCATTCCGGGTCCCCGCCGGAATGGCGCTTCTGGTGCAATTAAATTGGGAGAGCGTCGGTCAGACCGCCTCCTTGAGTTCCTTGGCGGCGCGGAAGGCGACCTTCTTGCTGGCCTTGATCTGGATCGGTTCGCCGGTCGCGGGGTTGCGCCCGGTGCGGGCGGCGCGCTTGCGGACCTGGAGGATGCCTAGCCCCACGATTCGAACGCGCTCGCCCTTCTTGAGGTGTTTTGCAATTTTCCCGACCATGTCGGTCAGGATCGCCTCGGCGGCCTTCTTCGACAGGTCATGTTCCTCGGCCAGCGCCGCGGCCAGATGCTTGAGTGTGATGGTGGCTGGAGCCGCTGCTTTCTTTGCCATATCTGGCCTCCTCGTTGGTTGAATGGCTTTCAAGCGCGTTTGTGAAACCGGTCCGCGCCGGGAAAAACGCCTTGTGTGGTGACTTGAAACCCTGGGGATACGGTGCAACCGGCGCGGGGAGGTTTCAAGAAACCCAGACGTAGCAGGCCTTAAACGATTTGGGCGATAGCTGCCTACGCTGTTTTGCCTGAAAACAGGCCGTTATTTGCATCACAATTGCAGAAATGCCCGTCTGGTGCGGGGATTCGCAACGTCCTTGACTAAGCGGGAGCGGCCCTTTATGCCCTCGGTTCTGCGCGGATCAGAACATGATTACGGCATCCGCGGGAGTAGCTCAGTTGGTTAGAGCGCCGCCCTGTCACGGCGGAGGCCGCGGGTTCGAGTCCCGTCTCTCGCGCCATTATTTCAATAGCTTAGCAGATTTCGGCAAATTGAGAAGTGTCCCGAGAGGTTGCGGCGCTGTGACACTTTTGGCCGCCCTCTGTTCCAGCTTCCTTGCAGACCTTTCGCTGCTGCTTGTTGCGGTCGACCGTGTTTGCCATTTTATTTGACTGGTCCTCGACGCTGCCGACGTCGGCATCACCCTCGAGGCCGCCCTAGCTTCAGGGCCAACAGAACCGCAATCGCCCCCAAAACCGGTTCTCCCCAAAACATTTCTGTTCTCATGTTTGAGCCGCCTCGTTTGGCGTCGTCGTAAAAACCTACAGTGCAACCAATCGGGCAAAGGATGCTGTCAGCCGTTATTCCACCGGCTCAAGCAGTAGCTGTAGCGAAAGCGATTAATACAATTCCGAGGGCGAAAAATCGTAGCCGTGCTTATTAAACCAACCTAACGCCCAACGGCAAATAACCCAATTTTCGATTGTGGAGTAACAGGTCTGGCAACCTTCAGGGGCACCCTATTGTGGGTTGCGGCTACGTCGCAGCAAATATTAGAGTAGAAAAATATAGAATTCCGTACGATGCTTTTTGTTTTTCATCTTGTTGACACCACAATTGAAAGCGTGTGAATCGGAGGTTGGAATCGATCTAAATTATTTCCAATTAAACGGGGGCTATATTTATGAATATTAAAAAGCTTATTTTGCAGCTCTGATGTTTGGTGCGTCATCGTTGCCAGCATCGGCGGTTGTCATCTCCGGTTCGACCGACGGTTGCTTCGGTACCGGTTGCACTGCAACGCCGGGATCCACCGCATCTGTAGGGCGGCTAACCTGGACCGACGCCGCTTCCTTTAGCGGCTCGACGGTCAACGATCTGCTCACCGCGACACTTGGTTCGTTTCAACTTCAGACAGGTCAATTCCAGACATACAATTCAAGCTTCACGCTGTTTCTTGATTTCACGGCGCCAGTAGGGCTGACTCCCGATCCAACCAGCTACATTGCAGCAGTAACCGGGCAAACACTGAACGGAAACAACGGGTCCGTAACCATCGATTTCGTCAACACGCCGATCCTTTTCACTTACAGTGGCGGCACTATTTCTCTCGTTTTGAGCGATGTCACGTTGACTCCGGGTAACACCGCAAACTTTACCGGTCAGTTTACGGTCACCGCAGCGGTTCCGGAACCCGGTACTTGGGCGATGATGATACTAGGTTTTGCAGGGATCGGATTTCTGGCCTACCGTCGGAAAAGCCAAGTCAGGTTCGCTTGACCAGTCTTGAACCTCTGTAGGGAAAGGGTCGCCGCTGAGCGGCCCTTTTTTTGCTGTCAAACACCCGCAAAATCTCAGTGTTCAAATCGCGTAAATTCATGTGACACTTTTGGCTGCTGCGACGGAGCTCTCGCTGTTAGCCCGTCTTATTCGCCAGAAGGCGCCTGAGAGGCAGGCGAGCGTGGTGTAAAGCGCTGATGCGGCGTAGGATTCGGTTGCGAAGCCAACCCCATCACCTCAACCGCGAACGCCACGCCCGCCATGACCGATGATACGAGTCTACCCTTCTCGTTTCCAGCCGTTCACGCCAAGAAAGTCACAGCTGCCTTCGATGGCGGTCGACTAACCTCGAACGGGGGCGTGATGCTTCTGGCGATGGCCGAGCGGCGTCTCGGTTTGGCCGACAATTTGGCCCGGGTGTTCCCGGATCGGCGCGATCCGACGCGGGTGGTGCACAGCCTTGTCGATATGTTTCGTGCTCGCATGTTCGCGATCTGCTGCGGCTACGAGGACGCCGACGACCTCGATCATCTGCGGTCGGATCCGGCATTCAAGCTGGCCTGCGGACGGCTGCCGGACACGGGCCGGGATTTGTGTTCCCAACCGACGCTGTCGCGGCTGGAGAATGCTCCGCGCCTGCGCGACGTGATCCGCCTGACCTACACCTTGGTCGACGCATGGATGGATAGCTACCCGTGCGAGCCGGCATCCGTCACACTCGATATTGACGACACCTGCGATGTCGTCCACGGCCATCAGCAGCTCTCGCTGTTCAACGCCCATTATGATGAACGCTGCTTCCTGCCGATCCACGTCTATGACACGGAGAAGAGCCGGCCCGTGGTGGTCGTGCTGCGGCCCGGCAAGACGCCGGGCGGCATCGAGGTGCGTGCCCATCTACGGCGCCTGGTACGGCACATCCGCACGCGATGGCACAACACGCGAATTACGTTCCGTGGCGATGGGCACTATGCCCGGCCGGAGGCAATGACGTGGTGCGAGAACAACGGTATCGACTACATCTTCGGTCTGTCGGGCACCAAGCCGCTCGCCAGAAAAGTCGACGAGGTCGCCGACGACATCCGCACGCGACGCGCCATCGAGAACCTGGCTGTTCTGCGCGGCTATACCGAGACGCGCCACAAGGCAAAGTCCTGGGATCGCGAACGGCGCACCGTCGCCCGTATTGAGGCGACCACGCTCGGCCTCGACATCCGGTTCGTCGTCACCAGCCTCGATATCGGATCGGCTGAATGGATCTACGACAGCCTGTATTGCGCGCGCGGCCAAGCCGAAAATCTGATCAAGCTGCACAAGACCCAGCTTGCCTCCGATCGCACCAGTTGCCGTTCGGCGCTTGCCAACCAGGTCCGCCTCGTTCTCCATACCGCCGCTTATTGGTTGATGCTGACCGTGCGCGAGGCCATTCCCAAAGTCCGGGAATTGGCCAACGCCGAGTTCGCGACCCTGCGTCTTCGGCTCTTGAAAATCGCCGCCCGGGTTGTCGAGACCAAGAGCCGCATTCGCCTCGCGTTCGCCGCTGCTTGTCCCGAAGCCGACCTCTTCCGCGGCTTGCCCGGCGCGCTACTCCCACTCGGTCCCTGATCCGCGGGGCGTGTGCCCCGTTCGCCCAACCCATCCCTCAAGCGTGTTGCAAAGTACCGGTCGTCAGGCGGTGAAAAGCCGAAGGCAATCCTGTGCGCCTCGTCAGCGCAGATCTGCAGCCGCATCAATCGGACCAAAAAACCGCCCTCTCACGAATAGGACGGGTTAGACTTGTCACCGGCCATTATAGAAGCTCAAGATCTTTCGCCTGTCATGGGGTTCGCGTCCCGTCTCTCGCGCCATTATTTCAATGGCTTGACGTTAATCTCAGAGACTTCTGCAAATAGAGACTTCTGCAAATAGAGACTTTAATTTTGCAAATATAGAGACTGCCGCAAACAAAAAGGCCGCCCAACAGGCGGCCGTTTTTATTCCGATAAAAGTCGAGATCGTTTAGCGGACCGTCGAGGTGCTCGAGCTGGTGACGACCACCGCCTTGCCGGCCTTCACGACCTGCGCGGTCTGGCTGTAATCCGCACCGGTCCGGGCGGAGATGCCGAAAGCCGCCACCGCAATACCGGCCACGAGCGCGACGACCACGATCTTCAAATGGGTACTGCGATCCGCTGAATGAATTGAGTGGTTCATCTGAGCCTCCCGGACGCCTTCCGCGTCCTGTTGGTGAAAGACGTACGCCCCGTCTGTTTCAGGATCGTTTCGCGGTTCCGTCAAAATGGTTTCATTCGGCGGGTTTTTCGCGCGTTTTCGGCACGCTTTCCGTGATGGAGCGCACACAGCCAAGGGCGTTCCCGGCTATGTCCCGACAAAACATCAATGAAAACAAAGGGAAGGAGCCGATCCGAACGGTCGGTTCAACTCGCCCGCTGGATATCGGCCCGAATGGACCGTGCCGCCCAGATGAACAGCAATGCCCCGACCGTGGTCGTGACGGCCGCCGACAGCAGCGAATACCGCACGGCCATGGCGCCAAAATCGTTCTTCAGCGCGTCGTTGAGCATGCCGACCGCCAGCGGGCCGATGCCCTGGCCGAAGCCGGCGGCCGTCAGCAGCATGATGGCGGATGCCAGCGCCCGCATGCTCGGCTTTGCAACGGTCTGCGCGATCGCAAAGATCGGGCCGAGATGAAAGCCGACCAGGAACGAGGTGGCGGCCAGTGCGGCCACCATCGTGGTGAAGTCCGATGTCAGCATGCACAGCGCGAACACAGGTCCCGCGAGACCCGACGTGACCGCGGGCGCCCACAGCTTCCAGCGATCGTCGCGGCGGCCGATCTGGGCCACCACGAACCCGCCGAGCAGCGTGCCGGCGATGCCGCACAGTCCCTTGAAGGTGCCGGCATAGGTGCCGATTTCGGCGCTGGAGAGATGATGCACCCGCGCCAGGAACGGCGGAATCCAGGCCGAGGTCGCGTAGTTGGTGTAGGTCGTCAGGCAAAAGCCGGCGAGCAAAATGACAAACGTCCGCTGCGAGGCGAGGAAGCCGAGCGTCGGCCCGATCGGCTCGGGCGTGAACGCCTCCGCCATCGCGCCGCGCTTCGGTTCGCGGACCGTCAGCCACAGCGCCGCGGCGAGCGCGAGCCCGGGGAGGCCGGCGACATAGAACGCCATCCGCCAGCCGTAGTACTGGTTGATATAGCCGCCGATGAAATAGCCGAGGAAGACGCCAAGATAAGTGCCGATGGCGTAGACACCGAGCGCGCGCGGGCGGTCGTTCTTGCTGAAGAGGTCGGCAATGATCGACTGCGAGGCGGGCGTGCCGCCGGATTCGCCGATGCCGACGCCGATGCGCGCGAGTGCCAGCGTGGTCACGCTCTGCGCCATGCCGCAGAAAACGGTCATCGCGCTCCAGAAAGCAAGCGCAACAGCCACGATGTTGCGGCGGTTGAAGCGGTCGGCGAGGCGCGCGATCGGGATGCCGAGCAGCGAATAGAACAGCACGAAGCCGAAGCCCGCGAGCAGGCCCATCGTGGTGTCGCTGAGCGCAAACTCCTTTTTGATCGGCTCGATCAGGACGTTGAAAATGGTGCGGTCGAGGAAGTTCAGCGCATAGATGACGGTCAACAGCGCCAGCACGTAGTATCGCCGGACCGAAGGCCTTGCGGCGGCTTCGGTTTGCAAGGCCGCCTGCGGCGCGAGATCGACCATGGTTTCCCCCTCGACATTTTTTGAACGTGCCGGCTCACGCCTCGCGAATGAAATTCCCCGCCTCGAATTCAACCGGCGGCGCGTTTGAATCAAAGGAGACGCCGATCGGATCGCGGCCCGCGGCCATCGCCTCGAGCTGATCGGTCAGCATCCGCCGGATCATCAGGATGCCGCGGTCGCTCTGGCCGAAGTGCTCTTCCGAATGCAGCGTCACCGGGCCCTGGCCGACCTGCGCCTCGTAATCTCCGGGGAATTGCTGGTGCTCCTGTTCGGTCATGTCCCACCAGAATTTTCCGTTGAATTTGGAGCGCATCCGTCCGATGTCGCCCGAATTCTTCACCCGGCCTGCGACATAGATGCGGAAGGAAATATCGTCGATCGGCAGCGTCCAGCCGATCAATTCGACGCGGGCGAACTGCGCGACGCGCGGATTGGGCACCACGCGCAGCGTGGGGACGGCGGCTTCCGTCACCCGGTAAAACACCTTGCCGTCGTCCTGATGCCGGATCGAGCGCACGGTGACGCCGCGCGGCGAGGTCTCGAACTTCACTTCCGGCATCGAGGCCATCATGTTGGTGAATTGCGGCCCCGAGAACGACCCGTGCAGCACCGGGACATGGTAGGGGTCTACCACGTTTTCGAAATGCTGCAGCCAGTTGCAGGGAATGACATCAGGTCCGCCGCCGCCGATGGAAGAATCATCGGCCTCGACGAATTCGCCGTCGTCCATCTTTTCCAGGCATTCGTAGCGCGGCAGGGTCGGCTTTTTCTCGGCCGGTCCGAGATAGGCGAAAATCAGGCCATAGCGTTCCTGAACGGGGTACCAGGGCTGGCGAACCTTGTCCTTGAACAGGCCGCCCTCGGGCTCGCAGGGCTGTTCGAGGCAATGGCCCTCGGCGTCGAACTTCCAGCCGTGATAGCAGCAGCGGATGCCGTCCTCCTCGACCTTGCCGTAGTAGAGCGTGGTGCCGCGATGGCAGCAGCGGGCATACAGCAGGCCAGGCCGGGCGTGCCTGTCGCGAAACAGCACCAGATCCTCGCCGAGCACGCGCAGTTTTCTGGGGATATCGGTGGCGTCGGCAACAAGTCCGACCGGGTGCCAGTACCGCCGCAGCAGTTCGCCCATTGGCGTGCCGCGGCCGACCGAGGTCAGTTCGGTCCGCGTGGTGGACGGCTTCATGGCGTAGCCGGTCCCGAGATCGCGATCCCGCTGCGTGATGGTCATGCCGTTTCCTCCCGCCGCGGCTTTTGGCGCCGCGGTCGTATGAAGTTGAGTGAAATGCAAATCGATGACAATGTCAACGATCTGCATTTGATATCGCATGATTGCCTCGCTCGATCGCAGTCGCCGGCGAGCTTGGCACCGGCCTACTTTGTTGGCAGAGGTTTCCCATGAACCAGAAACCGGGAAAGCAGGCCGCGCCTCCGCCCGCTGTGGCTGAGGATGTGGAGCTGGCGCCGATCACCGCGATGATGTCGTCGCGGCTGATGGTGCTGGCCAATCTGCTCAAGCGCGGCGCGATCCTGCGCTACAAGCGGCTGGCGGGGCTGTCGTCGGTGGAGTTCGGCCTGGTCGCCTCGCTGGGGCGGCGGCCGCCGATGAGCGTCATCCGGCTTGCGGAAGCGGTCGGCATGGACAAGGGGCAGATCAGCCGCGCACTGGCGGAACTGGTCACCCGGAAGCTGGTCGCCAAGGAGGTCAATCCGCGGGACAACCGCGAGACGCTGGTCTGCCTGACCAGGGCGGGACTGGCGGCGCATGACACCATTGTGGCAGGCGCGCAGGAGCGCAACCGGCGGCTCCTGGAGCAGCTCAGCAAGGACGAGTTCAAGGCGCTGCTCGGCCAGATCGATCGCCTGACCGACACGGCCGCCCAGATGCTCGCGGATGAAAAGGATTTGAACTGAAATTCGGCACCTTGCGGCCCGGCGCGCGTTGATCGGGCGAGGCAGGAACGCAACACTTTTGCGGGTTCTGCCGACGCGCCAAGGGCGGGCGGAGGCGTCAAGCTAGCTTGTCTTGCGCCCTCTGTTGCGCTGCGCTAAGCCAAGAATAATTCCAATCAACGAATCTGCGGCTAAATCCGCAGGAAAAGGCACCGCCGATGACCGGCATCCTGCAAAATTACCTCCCACTTGTAGTGTTTATCGGGGTGGCAAGCCTGATCGGTCTGGCGCTTCTGATCGCCCCGTTCCTGGTCGCGTTCCAGCAGCCGGATCCGGAAAAGCTCTCCGCTTATGAATGCGGATTCAACGCATTCGACGACGCCCGCATGAAGTTCGACGTCCGCTTCTATCTGGTGGCGATCCTCTTCATCATTTTCGACCTCGAAGTGGCGTTCCTGTTCCCGTGGGCGGTCGCGTTCGGCAAGCTCGGCGCCACCGGCTTCTGGTCCATGATGGTGTTCCTCGCCGTCCTCACGGTCGGCTTTGCTTATGAGTGGAAGAAAGGCGCGCTGGAATGGGATTGAGCCCGACAGCAACTTCTGGCTCTTCGCCCGCGATCGCGCAGGCGCCGAAGGGCATTCTCGATCCGTCGACCGGCAAGCCGGTCGGGGCCAATGACCCGTTTTTCCTCGAGGTCAACCACGAACTTTCGGACAAGGGCTTTTTCGTCGCCGCCGCCGACGATCTGATCACCTGGGCGCGCACGGGCTCGCTGATGTGGATGACGTTCGGTCTCGCCTGCTGCGCGGTCGAGATGATGCAGGTGTCGATGCCGCGCTACGACGTCGAGCGTTTCGGCTTCGCGCCGCGCGCCTCGCCGCGGCAGTCCGACGTCATGATCGTGGCGGGTACGCTGACCAACAAGATGGCGCCGGCGCTGCGCAAGGTCTACGACCAGATGCCGGAGCCGCGCTACGTGATCTCGATGGGATCGTGCGCCAATGGCGGCGGCTACTATCACTATTCCTACTCGGTCGTGCGCGGCTGCGACCGCATCGTGCCGATCGACATCTACGTGCCCGGGTGCCCGCCGACGGCGGAGGCGCTGCTCTACGGCGTGCTGCTGCTGCAGAAGAAGATCCGCCGCATCGGGACCATCGAACGCTAAGGTTTTAGGCAATGGACGACGGCAAGCTCGACGCCCTTGGGCAGACGATTGTTAGCGCGCTTGGCGGCGCAGCCAGCGCCCATGCGGTCGCGTTCAACCAGCTTACCGTCACGGTCGATGCGACGAAGATCGTCGAGGTGGTGAAGTACTTGCGCGACGATCCAGCAATGCGCTTCGTCAATATCACCGACGTGACGGCGGTCGACTATCCCGGCCGCGAGAAGCGTTTCGACGTCGTCTATCACCTGCTGTCGCCGACGCTGAACGAACGCATCCGCGTCCGCGCGGAAGCCGACGAGACCACGCAGGTGCCGTCGATCATCGACGTGTTTCCCGGCGCTGACTGGTTCGAGCGCGAGACCTACGATCTCTACGGCGTGATCTTCATCGGCCATCCCGACATGCGGCGCCTGCTGACAGATTACGGCTTTGACGGCCATCCGCTGCGCAAGGATTTCCCGCTCACCGGCTTCGTCGAGGTTCGCTACGACGATCAGGAGAAGCGGGTGCTCTACGAGCCGGTCCGCCTCAACCAGGAATTCCGCAAATTCGATTTCCTCTCGCCATGGGAAGGCGCGGACTATCCGCTGCCGGGCGACGAGAAGGCTGAGCCGAAGGCCTGACCATGAACGAACAGAACCTGCGTAATTTTACGATCAACTTCGGACCGCAGCATCCTGCGGCCCACGGCGTGCTGCGTCTTGTTCTTGAGCTCGACGGCGAAGTCGTCGAGCGCGTCGATCCGCATATCGGCCTGCTGCATCGTGGCACGGAAAAGCTGATCGAGCAGAAGACCTATCTGCAGGCGATTCCCTATTTCGACCGGCTCGATTACGTCGCGCCGATGAACCAGGAGCACGCGTTCTGTCTCGCGGCGGAAAAGCTGCTCGGCATCACGGTGCCGCGCCGCGGGCAGTTGATCCGCGTGCTCTATTGCGAGATCGGCCGCATCCTGTCGCATCTGCTCAACGTCACCACGCAGGCGATGGACGTCGGCGCGCTTGACCCCGCCGCTGTGGGGGTTTGAAGAGCGCGAAAAGCTGATGGTGTTTTATGAGCGCGCCTCCGGCTCGCGCATGCATGCGGCCTATTTCCGCGTCGGCGGCGTGCATCAGGACCTGCCGCCGAAACTGATCGACGACATCGAGACCTGGTGCGATCCATTCCTGCAGGTCGTCGCCGACCTCGAAACGCTTCTGACCGGCAACCGCATCTTCAAGCAGCGCAACGTCGACATCGGCGTGGTGTCGTTGAAGGAAGCCTGGGAGTGGGGCTTCTCCGGCGTGATGGTGCGCGGCTCCGGCGCGGCCTGGGACCTGCGCAAGGCGCAGCCCTATGAGTGCTACGCCGAGATGGATTTCGATATTCCGATCGGCAAGAACGGCGACTGCTACGACCGCTACTGCATCCGCATGGAAGAGATGCGCCAGTCGGTGCGCATCATGAAGCAGTGCATCGCCAAGCTGCGCGCGCCGGACGGGCAGGGCCCGGTCGTCGTCGAGGACAACAAGATCGCGCCGCCCCGCCGCGGCGAGATGAAGCGCTCGATGGAAGCCCTCATCCATCACTTCAAGCTCTATACCGAAGGCGTCCACGTGCCGGCCGGCGAGGTCTATGCCGCGGTCGAGGCGCCCAAGGGCGAGTTCGGCGTCTATCTGGTCTCCGACGGCACCAACAAGCCCTACAAGTGCAAGATCCGCGCGCCGGGCTTCGCCCATCTGCAGGCGATGCATCACATCTGCAAAGGTCATCTGCTCGCCGACGTCTCGGCGATTCTCGGCTCGCTCGATATCGTGTTTGGAGAGGTCGATCGGTGATGGCGCAGGCGCCTATCCAGTTTGACCGGGCTTCGGGCGCGCTCGTTGGCGCGAACGCTTGGGAGCGTTTGGCTGCGGTGGCGCTGGTGCTGGGGTCGAAGGTGGCGTCGAATTTTTCGCACCGTGGCTACAACATGTGCGCCAATTTGTTGCGCACGACGCTGCCGGAGCGCGGCATCCAGATCAAACTCAACGCGGACGCCGTCTTCGAGTTTCCCTATGGCGACGGCTACTGGAGCAAGCTGCTCAACCGCACCTACAGTTACGAGAACGAACTCGAACTGCTGTTTCAGGACTCCGCCGACGTCGACTACACGCTGCTCGATTGCGGCGCCAATTACGGCTATTGGTCGGTGCTGGTGTCGAGCAAGCCGTTCGGCTCGCACAAGGCGATCGCGATCGAGCCGTCGGGGCAGAATTTTCCGAAGCTCGCCAACAATGCCAAAATCAACGGCAATCGTTTCGAAGCCATGAAATGCGCGATTGGCGCCACGCGCGGTACTGCGCGGCTGTCCGGCACCAAGCATGAGGCCTTCAGCATCGCCGGCGACCAGTCGGCCGGCGAGGAAGTGCCGGTCATCGCGCTCGACAATCTGCTCGACGACGGCAAGATCGCGCCCGGCGGCAAATATCTGATCAAGCTCGACGTCGAAGGCGTCGAGATCGAGGCCATGAAGGGCGGCGCGCGGTTGATGCAGGGCGACAGCGTGTTGCTGTGCGAGGAGCACGGTAACGATCCCCAGCATACCGTGTCGCGCTACATCCTCGATCAGACCCCGCTGAAGCTGATCGTCTACGATCCGCGCAGCCATCGCCTTGAAACCGTGACTGACCTGTCGATTCTGGATCGGATCAAGGTTTCAACCCATGTCGGCTACAACGTGTTCGGCACCGCAAGCGCATTCTGGCTCGCCCGGATTGATGCGCTCAATGCGAAAGCCGGGCGCCGCGTGCAATGAGAGACTGAACGATGTCCGTCCGCCGCCTCGCCCCGAAGGAATTGCAGCCCGCGAGCTTCACGTTCTCGGAAGAGAATCTTGCCTGGGCCAGGGCGCAGATCGAAAAATATCCGCCGGGCCGCCAGGCGTCCGCTGTCATCGCGATCCTGTGGCGCGTCCAGGAACAGCATGAGGGATGGGTGTCGGAAGCCGCGATCCGCGCCGTCGCCGATCTCCTCGAAATGCCCTACATCCGCGTGCTGGAAGTGGCGACTTTCTACACCATGTTCCAGCTTCAGCCGGTCGGCAAGAAAGCTCATGTGCAGGTCTGCGGCACCACGCCGTGCCGCCTGCGCGGCGCCGAAGACATCATCAAGGTGTGCCAGAGCCGCATCCATCACGATCCCTTCCATTTGTCGAAGGACGGCAATTTCAGCTGGGAAGAGGTCGAGTGCCTCGGCGCCTGCGTGAACGCGCCGATGGTGCTGATCTGGAAGGACACCTACGAGGACCTGACCAAGGAAAACTTTGGCAAGGTGCTGGACGGCTTTGCGTCCGGCAATCCGCCGAAGCCGGGGCCGCAGATCGACCGTCAGTTCTCGGCGCCGGTGGGCGGGCCGACGACGCTGAAGGAAACCACATGACGCGTGATGGCACATGGCCCGTGCAGGGGCCGGAGAGAGGCAGCGCGATGAAGAACTGGCGCTATATCGGCATGCACGCCGTCGCGGCGGCGGCCTTCATTTTTCTGCTGCAGCGTTACGGCCTGAACGCAACGCTCGAATCCAGCCTGCTGTGGGCGCTGACCTTCGGCGGATGTGCCGCAGGCCTCGCTTACGCGCAATCCAATCGTTGATCCCGGGAATTACAAGTCATGCTCGACGACAAGGATCGCATCTTCAAGAACCTCTACGGCCTCCACGATTGGGGGCTTGAGGGCGCGCGCCGCCGTGGCGCGTGGGACGGCACCAAGGCGATCATCGACAAGGGCCGCGACTGGATCATCGCCGAGATGAAGGCCTCCGGCCTGCGCGGGCGCGGCGGGGCCGGCTTTCCGACCGGGCTGAAATGGTCGTTCATGCCCAAGGAATCCACCGACGGACGGCCGAGCTATCTGGTCGTCAATGCCGACGAGTCCGAGCCCGGCACCTGCAAGGACCGCGAGATCATGCGGCACGATCCGCATCTGCTGGTCGAAGGCTGCCTCCTGGCAAGCTTCGCGATGAACGCGCATGCCTGCTACATCTATGTGCGCGGCGAATTCATCCGGGAGCGCGAGCACCTGCAGGCCGCGATCGATCAGGCCTATGACGCCAAGCTGGTCGGCAAGGACAACATTAACGGCTGGCCGTTCGACATCTATGTCGCCCACGGCGCCGGCGCCTATATCTGCGGCGAAGAGACCGCGCTGCTGGAGAGCCTCGAAGGCAAAAAGGGCCAGCCGCGGCTGAAGCCGCCATTCCCGGCCAATGTCGGTCTCTATGGCTGCCCGACCACCGTCAACAACGTCGAATCCATTGCGGTCGCTCCCGACATCCTGCGGCGCGGCGCGGCGTGGTTTGCCGCGATCGGCCGGCCCAACAATGTCGGCACCAAGCTGTTTTGCATTTCCGGTCATGTCGAACGGCCCTGCAACGTCGAAGAGGCGATGGGGATTCCGTTCCGCGAGCTGATCGAGCGGCATTGCGGCGGCATCCGCGGTGGCTGGGACAATCTGAAAGCCGTGATCCCCGGCGGCTCGTCGGTGCGCATGGTGCCGGCCGAACAGATCATCGACACGCCGATGGATTTCGACAGCCTCGGCAAATTGCGCTCTGGCCTCGGCACCGCCGCCGTGATCGTGATGGACAAGTCGACCGACCTGATCCGGGCGATCGCGCGCATCTCCTATTTCTACAAGCACGAGAGCTGCGGCCAGTGTACGCCGTGCCGCGAAGGCACCGGCTGGATGTGGCGCGTGCTGACGCGCATGGCCGACGGCCGCGCCCACAAGCGCGAGATCGACATGCTGCTCGAGGTCACAAAACAGGTCGAAGGCCACACCATCTGCGCGCTCGGCGACGCCGCTGCATGGCCGATCCAGGGCCTGATCGCGCATTTCCGTCACGAGATCGAAGCGCGCATCGACCAGTATTCGCACAAGGCCGATATCGACGACGCCGGTATTCTAGATCCCGTGAACATGGTCGCGGCGGAGTAGGAATGACGATGTCGCAACCGAGCTTCTGGTGGCAGAGATACGGGACGCTGGCGCAGATGGCGCAGGCGGCCGTGGCGCTGCTCGGCTTTGTTGCGATCCTGATCCAGATCAACGAGATCCGCACCAACAACCGCGGCGCGAGCGCGCGGGCGGCGTTTCTGGGCTACACCGACCTGGCGTTCAAGAACCCGAAATTCTCGCAGCCCGACTACGACGCGATCAAGGCCGGCAGCCGCGAGGAACGGGTCCAGTATGAGAGCTTCGTCTCCTACTTCCTCTATGCCTGCGAGGAAACGATCTCCGCCTTCGCCGACAAGCGCGAATGGCAGGCCTCCTGCGACTACGACCTGAAGCCGCATCTGCCGTTCCTGTGCGAGAAGAACGCGGCGCAGCCGGCCTATCTCGCCACCTATGGCGTCGAGACCCAGCAATGGATCAAGACGTCGCTGAAGACCGCCAGCGTTACACCGCCAGACTGCAAGCTGGGAAAGACTTGAGCGCAATGACCAAACTGATCATCGACGGCAAAGAGATCGATGTACCCGCGGAGTACACGCTGCTGCAGGCCTGCGAGGCCGCCGGCGCCGAAATTCCGCGCTTCTGCTACCATGAGCGGCTGTCGATCGCCGGCAATTGCCGGATGTGCCTCGTCGAAGTGAAGGGCGGCCCGAAGCCGGTCGCAAGCTGCGCCTGGGGCGTGCGCGACTGCCGGCCCGGCCCGAAGGGCGAGCCGCCGGAAATCTCGACGCGTTCGCCGATGGTCAAGAAGGCACGCGAAGGCGTGATGGAATTCCTGCTGATCAACCACCCGCTGGATTGCCCGATCTGCGACCAGGGCGGCGAGTGCGATCTGCAGGACCAGGCGATGGGCTACGGCGTCGACACCTCGCGCTTTGCCGAGAACAAGCGCGCGGTCGAGGACAAGTATCTGGGCGCGCTGGTCAAGACCTCGATGAACCGCTGCATCCAGTGCACGCGGTGCGTCCGCTTCTCCGCCGAAGTCGCCGGCGCCCCCGAGATGGGTGCGACCGGCCGTGGCGAGGACATGGAGATCACGACCTATCTGGAGCAGGCGCTGACCTCCGAACTGCAGGGCAATCTCGTCGATATCTGTCCCGTCGGTGCGCTGACCTCGAAGCCGTACGCGTTCGCGGCGCGGCCGTGGGAGCTCGGCAAGACGCAGTCGGTCGACGTTATGGACGGCATAGGTTCCGCGATCCGCGTCGATACCCGCGGCCGCGAGGTGATGCGGATCCTGCCGCGCATCAACGAGGCCGTGAACGAGGAATGGATTTCCGACAAGACCCGCCACGTCGTCGACGGCCTGCGCACGCAGCGGCTCGACCGGCCCTACATCCGCGACAACGGCAAGCTCCGCGCAGCGTCATGGCAGGAAGCCTTTGCGGCGATCGCGGCGAAGGTTCGGATGAGCGACGGCAAGCGGATCGGCGCCATCGCCGGCGATCTCGCCGCGGTCGAGGAGATGTTCGCGTTCAAGGATCTGCTCGGCAAATACGGTTCCAGCAATCTGGCGGTGCAGGGCGGCGACGCCTTTGACGCCAAGGCGGGACGGGCGACCTGGATCTTCAACCCGACCATTGCCGGGATCGAGCAGGCCGATGCGCTGTTGATCATCGGCGCCAACCCGCGCAAGGAAGCCGCCGTGTTCAACGCGCGCATCCGCAAGCGCTGGCGCACCGGCCAGCTCAAGGTCGGCGTGATCGGCGCCAAGGCCGATCTCACCTATGATTACGACTATCTCGGCGCGGGCACGGATACGCTCAGTGAACTCGCCAGCGGCAAGCATTCCTTTGCCGAGGTGCTGAAGGGCGCCAAGCACCCGGTCGTGCTGGTCGGCGCCGGCTCGCTGTCGCGGCATGACGGCGCGGCGGCACTGGCGCTGGCGGCCAAGGTCGCGGCTGGTGTCGGCGCGCTCAAGGACGGCTGGAACGGCTTTGCCGTGCTGCAGGATACGGCTTCGCGCGCGGGCGCGCTCGATATCGGCTTTGCGGCTGATAAAGGCGGCCTCAGCCAGGCGCAGATGACGACCTTCGGCACGCTCGACGTGCTGTTTCTGCTCGGCGCGGATGAAGTGAAGGTGCCGGACGGCACGTTCGTGGTCTATATCGGCACCCATGGCGACCGCGGCGCGCACCGCGCTGACGTCATCCTGCCGGGCGCGGCCTATACCGAAAAATCCGGCCTCTACGTCAACACCGAGGGCAGGGTGCAGATCGCCAGCCGCGCGGCGTTCCCGCCCGGCGAGGCGCGCGAGGACTGGGCGATCGTCCGCGCGCTGTCGGATGTTTTGGGCAAGAAGCTGCCCTATGATTCTCTTCAGGCCCTGCGCCAGGCGCTGTTCAAGGCCGTGCCGCATTTGATGCGGATCGACCAGATCGAGCCCGGCAAGGCCGAGGACGTCAAGGCGTTGGCGGGCAAGAAGAGCGGCAAGGTCGACAAGACCCCGTTCAAGAGTTCGGTCGAGGATTTCTATCTGACCAACCCGATCGCCCGGGCCTCGGCGGTGATGGCGGAATGTTCCCGGCTGGCGTCCGGGAAAATGCTGACGGCAGCGGAGTGAGCGTGACCTGATGGCTGAATTCTTCGCAAGCGCGTTCTGGACCGGCTTCCTCTGGCCGCTGATCATCATGGTCGCGCAGAGCGTCCTGCTGCTCGTCGTGCTCCTGATCGCGATCGCCTACATCCTGCTCGCCGACCGCAAGATCTGGGCGGCGGTGCAGATCCGCCGCGGCCCCAACGTCGTCGGCCCCTGGGGCCTCCTGCAATCCTTCGCGGATCTGCTCAAGTTCGTGCTGAAGGAACCGGTCATTCCCTCCGGCTCCAACAAGGGCGTGTTCCTGCTGGCGCCGCTGGTGTCCTGCGTGCTGGCGCTGGCCGCCTGGGCCGTGATCCCGATGGATCTCGGCTGGGTCATCTCCGACATCAATGTCGGCGTGCTCTATATCTTCGCGATCTCGTCGCTGTCGATCTACGGCATCATCATGGCCGGCTGGTCGTCGAACTCGAAATATCCGTTCCTGGCCGCGCTCCGCTCCGCCGCGCAGATGGTTTCCTACGAAGTCTCGATCGGCTTCGTCATCATCACGGTGTTGCTGTGCGCCGGCTCCCTCAACCTATCAGCCGTGGTGGAAGCGCAGAATACAAGAGGGCTAGCCAGCCTGATCGGCCTGCCGCAGCTCACCATCCTGAACTGGTATGTGTGGCCGCTGTTCCCGATGTTCGTGGTGTTCTATGTCTCGGCGCTGGCCGAAACCAACCGTCCGCCGTTCGACCTGGTGGAAGCCGAGTCCGAACTGGTCGCGGGCTTCATGACCGAATACGGCTCGACCCCGTATCTGCTGTTCATGCTCGGCGAATATGTCGCGATCACCACGATGTGCGCGCTGGCGACGATCCTGTTCCTCGGCGGCTGGCTGCCGCCGGTGGCGCTGCCGCCTTTCACCTGGATCCCGGGCGTCGTGTGGTTCGTGCTGAAGGTGTTCTTCATGTTCTTCATGTTCGCGATGGCGAAGGCGATCGTGCCGCGCTACCGCTACGATCAACTGATGCGGCTCGGCTGGAAGGTGTTCCTGCCGATGTCGCTGGCGGCGGTGGTGATCGTCGCCGGTGTGCTGCAGTTCACTGGCATTGCGCCGAAGTGAGGCCGTCATGAGTGTCAACGTCAACGCAACCGCCCGCGGGCTTCTCCTGAGCGAATTCGTATCGGCGTTCTTTCTCGCCATGCGCTATTTCTTCAAGCCGAAGCCGACGCTGAACTATCCGTTCGAGAAGGGGCCGATCTCGCCGCGCTTCCGCGGCGAGCATGCGCTGCGCCGCTATCCGAACGGTGAGGAGCGCTGCATCGCCTGCAAGCTGTGCGAGGCGATCTGCCCGGCGCAGGCGATCACGATCGAGGCCGGCCCGCGCCGCAACGACGGCACCCGCCGCACCGTGCGCTATGACATCGATATGGTGAAATGCATCTATTGCGGCCTGTGCCAGGAGGCCTGCCCGGTCGATGCCATCGTCGAGGGACCGAATTTCGAATTCGCGACCGAGACCCGCGAGGAACTCTATTATGACAAGGCGAAACTGCTCGCCAATGGCGACCGCTGGGAGCGCGAGATTGCGAAAGCAATCGAACTCGACGCGCCGTACCGGTGAGGTGAGGGCATGATCCTTCCCGCATTGTTCTTCTATCTGTTCGCCGGCGTCTGCGTGGCGTCGGCCGTCATGGTGATTGTCTCGCGCAATCCCGTGCACTCCGTGCTGTTCCTGATCCTGGCGTTCGTCAACGCCTCCGGCCTGTTCATCCTGATGGGTGCCGAATTCCTCGGCATGATGCTGATCGTGGTCTATGTCGGCGCGGTCGCCGTCCTGTTCCTGTTCGTGATCATGATGCTCGACGTCGACTTCGTCGAGCTGCGCGAGGGGTTTCTGGAATATCTGCCGATTGGTTTGGTGATCGGCGGCATCTTCCTCGCCGAGCTGCTGCTGGTCGCTGGCGGCTGGGTCATCAATCCCGGCACCGTCAAGCAGATCACGGCGGCGATCCCGGCCAACGTCAGCAACACCGAGGCGCTCGGGCTGGTGCTCTATACGAAGTACATCCACTACTTCCAGATCGCCGGCATGGTGCTTCTGGTGGCCATGATCGGCGCCATCGTGCTGACGCTGCGCCACAAGGTGAAGGTCAAGCGGCAGGACATCAACGTGCAGAACGCGCGGACGCCGGAACTCGCGATGGCCGTGCGCCAGGTGGCGTCGGGGCAGGGCCTGCAGGAAGCGGACGCGGCGGAGTGGGTGAAATGACCATCGGTCTGGGGCACTATCTCGCGGTCGGCGCCATCCTGTTCACGCTTGGCATTCTCGGCATCTTCCTGAACCGCAAGAACATCATCGTCATCCTGATGTCGATCGAGCTGATCCTGCTCGCGGTCAACGTCAATCTGGTGGCGTTCTCGACCTTCCTCGGCGACATCGTCGGCCAGGTGTTTGCGCTGCTGGTGCTGACGGTTGCCGCGGCGGAGGCGGCGATCGGTCTGGCCGTACTCGTGGTCTATTACCGCAACCGCGGTTCGATTGCGGTTGAAGACGTCAATCTGATGAAGGGCTAAGGCAGCTATGGTTCAGGCAATTGTCTTTCTGCCGCTGCTGGGCGCCATTCTGGCCGGCCTGATCGCGATCTATGGGGCGCATGCGCGCCACCCGAGCGGCGATGCGGTCGAGCATCATCATGACGACGGGCATGGCGCTCACGCCCATTCGGCTGACGCCCATGACGACCACGCCCATGACGACCATGGCCATGATGACCATCACGTCTCGGAGCCGCCGGCGCAGGGGTCGCGCGCGGCCGAACTGATCACCACGGGCCTGCTGATGATCTCGGCGGCGCTGTCCTGGGTGACGCTGGTCGATGTCGGCTTCATGCACCATGACGCCCGGATCGCGCTGTTCCCGTGGATCAATTCCGGCGACCTGCAGGTGGCGTGGGCGCTGCGCGTCGATACGCTGACCGCCGTGATGCTGGTGGTGGTCAACACCGTCTCCTCGCTCGTGCACCTCTATTCCATCGGCTACATGGACGAGGATCCGTATCGGCCGCGGTTCTTTGCCTATCTGTCGCTGTTCACCTTCGCGATGCTGATGCTGGTGACCGCAGACAATCTGGTCCAGCTGTTCTTCGGCTGGGAAGGCGTCGGCCTCGCCAGCTATCTCCTGATCGGCTTCTGGTACCAGAAACCGTCGGCCAATGCGGCGGCGATCAAGGCCTTCGTGGTCAACCGCGTCGGCGATTTCGGCTTTGCGCTCGGCATCTTCGCCATCTTCATGCTGCTCAAGAGCACCGATTTCGAGACGATCTTCGCCGGCGCGCCAGGGCTTTCGGGCAAGACCATCGACTTCTTCGGCTGGCATGCCGACGCGCTGACGCTGACCTGCCTGCTGCTGTTCATGGGCGCAATGGGCAAATCGGCCCAGTTCCTGCTGCACACCTGGTTGCCGGACGCAATGGAAGGCCCGACGCCGGTCTCGGCGCTGATCCACGCCGCGACCATGGTGACGGCCGGCGTGTTCATGGTGGCGCGGCTGTCGCCGCTGTTCGAACTCGCGCCCAACGCGCAGGCCGTCGTGATGTTCTTCGGCGCCACCACCGCGTTCTTTGCCGCCACCGTCGGCCTCGTCCAGAACGACATCAAGCGCATCGTCGCCTATTCGACCTGCTCGCAGCTCGGCTACATGTTCGTGGCGATGGGGGCAGGGGCCTATTCGGTCGGCATGTTCCATCTGTTCACGCACGCCTTCTTCAAGGCGTTGCTGTTTTTGGGCTCCGGCTCGGTGATCTACGCGATGCACCACGAGCAGGACATCCGCAACATGGGCGGGCTGAAGGACAAGATCCCCTATACCTATAGCGTGATGGTGATCGGCACCCTGGCGCTGACCGGCTTCCCGCTCACGGCCGGCTATTTCTCCAAGGACGCGATCATCGAGTCCGCCTATGTCGCGCACAACCCGTTCGCGTTCTATGGCTTTGCGATGACGGTGGTCGCGGCGGGCCTGACCTCGTTCTATTCGTGGCGCCTGATCTTCAAGACGTTCCACGGCGAGCCGCACGATCAGCAGCATTACGAGGCGGCCCATGAAGCGCCGATGTGGATGCTGGTCCCGATCGGGATTCTCGCCGCCGGCTCGATCCTTGCAGGCTTCCCGTTCAAGGAAGTGTTCGCGGGCCACGGCGTGGAAGAGTTCTTCCGCGAATCGCTCAAGATGCACCCGCATATCATCGAAGAGATGCATCATATCCCGCAGGCAATCGCGTTCCTGCCGACGGCGATGATGGTCGTGGGTTTTCTGGTGTCGTGGCTGTTCTACATCCGCCGGCCCTACATTCCGGTCGAACTCGCCAATCAGCACCAGATGCTCTACCAGTTCCTGCTCAACAAATGGTACTTCGACGAGCTCTATGATTTCATCTTCGTCCGTCCGACGAAGTGGCTCGGCCGCTTTCTCTGGAAAAAGGGCGACGGCTTCGTCATCGACGGCTTTGGCCCGGATGGCGTTTCGGCACGCGTGCTCGATGTCACCCGTAACGTGGTGAAGATCCAGACCGGCTATCTCTATCACTATGCCTTTGCGATGCTGATCGGCGCCGCGGGGCTGATCACCTGGTTCATGTTCGGCTTGGGAGGCCAGTAATGACAACCTGGCCCATCCTATCCGTCGTCACGTTCCTGCCGGTCATCGGCGCGCTGGCGATCTATATCACCCGCGGCGACGACGAGGCCGCGCGGCGCAACGCGCGCTGGATCGCGCTGTGGACCACGCTGGTGACGTTTGCGGTTTCGCTGATCCTGGTCTGGCGTTTTGACGCCGCCAATCCGGATTTCCAGTTCATCGAGAAGGCGAACTGGCTCGCCAGCGGCATCACCTATCACATGGGCGTCGACGGCATTTCGCTGCCGTTTGTGATCCTGACCACCGCCTTGATGCCGTTCTGCATCGTCGCGAGCTGGAAATCGGTCACGGTGCGGGTGCGCGAATACATGATGGCGTTCCTGCTCCTGGAAACGCTGATGGTCGGCACGTTTTCCGCGCTCGACCTCGTGCTGTTCTATTTGTTCTTCGAGGGCGGCCTGATCCCGATGTTCCTGATCATCGGCGTCTGGGGCGGCCCGCGCCGGGTCTACGCCTCGTTCAAGTTCTTCCTCTACACGCTGCTTGGCTCGGTCCTGATGCTGCTCGCCATCATGGCGCTGTACTGGAATGCCGGCACCACCGACATCCCGACGCTGATGCACACCGCGGTGCCGCGTAGCTTGCAGACCTGGGCGTGGCTGGCGTTCTTTGCCTCGTTCGCGGTGAAGATGCCGATGTGGCCGGTGCACACCTGGCTTCCCGATGCCCACGTCGAGGCGCCGACCGCGGGCTCGGTTATCCTGGCCGCGATCCTGTTGAAGATGGGTGGCTACGGCTTCCTCCGCTTCTCGCTGCCGATGTTCCCGCTGGCTTCGCAGGATTTTGCACCGTTGATCTTCTCGCTGTCGGTGATCGCCATCGTCTACACTTCGCTGGTGGCCCTGATGCAGGAAGACATCAAGAAGCTGATCGCCTACTCATCAGTCGCCCATATGGGCTTCGTCACCATGGGTATCTTCGCCGGCACAACGCAGGGCGTCGCCGGCGGCGTGTTCCAGATGGTGTCGCACGGCATCGTCTCCGGCGCGCTGTTCCTGTGTGTGGGCATCGTCTATGACCGCATGCATACCCGCGAGATCGTGGCCTATGGCGGCCTTGTCAACCGGATGCCGCTCTACGCGCTGGTGTTCATGGTCTTCACCATGGCCAATGTCGGTCTGCCCGGCACTTCCGGCTTCGTCGGCGAGTTCATGACGCTGATCGGCACCTTCAAGGTCTCGATCCCGACGGCTACGTTTGCCACGCTCGGCGTGATCCTGTCGGCGGCCTATGCGCTGTGGCTCTATCGCAAGGTGGTGTTCGGCGCGCTGACAAAACCATCGCTGGCGAGTATCAAGGACCTGACGTTGCGCGAAAGCCTGACGCTGTTCCCGCTGGTGGCGCTGACCATCCTGTTCGGCGTCTATCCGAAGCCGGTGCTCGACATGTCGGCGGCCTCGGTTCAGCAACTCGTCAACAATTACAATGCCGCCGTGACTGCCGTGAAGGCAGCCGCGCTGGTCGTCCAGTAAGGCCGCCGCCATGAGCTTCTCGAGTGCAGGTTATCAGTTGCTGCCGGTGCTGCCGGAGCTGGTGCTCGCCGCCGGTGCCATGGCGCTGTTGATGCTGGGCGCCTATCGCGGTGAGGGGACGACCAGGCTGGTTACCAGCCTTGCGGTGGTGCTGCTGGTCGTCACCGGCTTGCTGGAGCTGATGCTGCCGGCCGGCAAGCTGACGACCTTCGGCGGCAGCTTTATCGTCGATGACTTCGCCCGCTACCTGAAGATCCTTGCGATCATCGGCTCGGCGGCGACGCTGATCCTGTCGACGGAGTTTTTGTCCGATCCGTCGCGGCGCATTTTCGAATATTCGATCCTGGTGCTGCTCTCCACGCTCGGCATGATGGTGCTGATCTCGGCCGCCGACCTGATCATGCTCTATCTCGGGCTGGAGCTGATGAGCCTTGCGCTCTATGTCGTCGCCGCGTCCAACCGCGACAACGCCAAGTCCACCGAGGCCGGCCTGAAGTATTTTGTGCTCGGCGCGCTGTCCTCGGGCATGCTGCTCTACGGCGCCTCGCTGATCTACGGCTTCACCGGCACGGTCGAATTTGCCGGCATCGCGGCGGCGGTGAAGACCGGCAGCGTCGGCATCGTGTTCGGCCTCGTATTCCTGCTGGCCGGGCTCTGCTTCAAGGTATCCGCGGTGCCGTTCCATATGTGGACGCCCGACGTCTATGAGGGCGCGCCGACGCCAGTCACGGCGTTCTTTGCCTCGGCGCCGAAAGTGGCCGCGCTCGCGGTGTTCACCCGCGTGACGCTGACGGCTTTCCCCGGCATCGTCCCGCAATGGCAGCAGATCCTCGTGTTCGTGGCGATCGCCTCGATGGCGCTGGGTTCGTTCGCCGCCATCGGGCAGAAGAACATCAAGCGCCTGATGGCCTATTCGTCGATCGGCCATATGGGCTTTGCGCTGGTCGGCCTCGCGGCCGGCACGGTGGAAGGCGCGCAGGGCGTGCTGGTCTATATCGCGATCTATGTGGCGATGACGCTCGGTACCTTCGCCGTGATCCTGTCCATGAAGCGCGACGGCCAGCCGATGGAGCAGATCAGCGATTTCGCAGGGCTCTCGCGTACCAATCCGCTGCTGGCGTTCGTCTTCGCCATGCTGCTGTTCTCGCTGGCCGGCATTCCGCCGCTCGCGGGCTTCTTTGCCAAATGGTACGTGTTCGTGGCCGCGATCAAGGCGGGCCTGTTCACGCTCGCCGTGATCGGCGTGCTGAGCAGCGTGGTGGGCGCGTTCTATTATCTCACCATCATCAAGGTGATGTATTTCGACGAGCCGGCCGGCCAGATCGAGCCGATGCGCATCGAACTGCGCACCGTGCTGGCGGTGGCCGGCATCTTCAACATCTTCTTCTTCGTCTATCCGGGACCGCTGGTCAGCGTCGCCACGGCGGCGGCGAAGTCGCTGTTCCCCGGATGACCTTTACGCTCGGTCCCAAAGCCAGATCGGCGGGCTACGGCCTCGCCGCCTTCGACCAGATCGGTTCGACCAACGCCGAAGCCATGGCCCGCGCCCGCGACGGCGAGCGTGGTCCGATGTGGTTCGTGACGACGGAGCAGACGGCAGGGCGGGGCCGCCGGCAGCGGGCCTGGGTCGCGCCGCGCGGCAACCTCGCCAGCAGCGTGCTCGAGGTCATGGATGTTTCTCCCGCCGTTGCGGCGACCATGGGCTTCGCCTTTGGTTTGGCACATGAAACCGCGCTGCAGCGTGTCAGCGTAGAGGCCAATCTGCGGCTGGCCGGATCGGATCAATTGAAATATCTCCTGAAGTGGCCAAACGACATTCTGGTCCGCGGGCAGAAGCTTTGCGGTTTGCTGGTGGAGGCCGAGGCCATGCCAGACGGTGGCCTCGCCGTCGTGGCGGGGATCGGCACCAACATCATCGCCGCGCCAGAGGGGACGCCGACGCCGGCCACTTCGTTGGCAACGCTTGGCGTCCATGTCGGCGCGGAGGAACTGTTCGCCGCGTTGTCGGACGCCTGGGTCGAATTCCGCGGCATCTGGGACAATGGCCGTGGCTTTGCCGAAATCCGAAAGCTGTGGCTGGAGCGTGCGTTCGGCCTCGGCCAGCGGATCGCGATCCAGACCGGAACTGCGACTGTGGAAGGTACGTTCGATACCATCGACGAGAGCGGCTGCTTGATCGTTCGCACAGCCGATGGCAAGCGCGCGGCCGTCACCGCGGGTGAGGTCTATTTCGGCGCCGCGGCGTCAGTGGGAGCGGCCTGATGGCGCGGCCGGATGAATTGACCTTTGCGCCGCTCGGCGGCGTCGGCGAAATCGGCATGAACCTGTCGATCTACGGGCTCGGCAACCGCAACCAGCGCTCCTGGCTGGCGGTCGATCTCGGCGTTTCCTTCGGCGACGAGGAGCATCTGCCGGGGATCGACCTGATCATGCCCGACATCCGCTTCCTGGAGAAGGAGCGCAAGAACCTGATGGGCCTGGTGCTGACCCATGCCCATGAGGATCATTTCGGCGCGATCATCGACCTCTGGCCGAAGCTGCAATGCCCGATCTATGCCACCAAGTTCAGCGCCGCGCTGTTCGAAGCCAAATGCGCCGCCGAGCGAAATCCACCAAAGATCCCGGTGACGGTGGTGCCATCGGGCGGCCGCGTCGAACTCGGGCCGTTCACCGTCGAATTCATCCCGGTTGCGCACTCGATTCCGGAATCGCATGCGCTCGCCATCCACACCGCGGCCGGCACCGTGCTGCACACCGGCGACTGGAAGATCGATCCGACGCCGATCATTGGGCTTCCGACCGACGAGCGGCGCCTGCGCGAACTCGGCGATGCCGGCGTGCTGGCGCTGGTCGGGGATTCCACCAACGCGGTGCGGGAAGGACGCTCGCCCTCGGAGACCGAGGTCGCCGCCACCATCGCCAAGCTGGTGAAGGCGGCCAAGGGCCGGGTCGCCGTCACGACCTTTGCCTCCAACGTGGCGCGCGTGAAGGCGGTCGCGGACGCCGCCAAGGCCGCCGATCGCGAGGTGGTGGTGGTCGGCCGCGCCATGGAGCGCGTGGTGCAGGTCGCCCGCGAGACCGGCTATCTCGATGGCGTGCAGAATTTCCGCGGCGCCGATTATTACGGGCATTTCCCGCCCGACAAGGTGCTGGCGCTGTGCACCGGCAGCCAGGGCGAGGCGCGGGCGGCGCTGGCCAGGATCGCCAATAACGACCATCCGCAGGTGACGCTGAACAAGGGCGACAGCGTGATCTTTTCCTCGCGCACCATCCCCGGCAACGAGAAGGCGGTCGGCGCCATCATCAATGGCCTGGTCAGCCAGGGCATCGAGGTCATCACCGACCGTACCGATCTCGTCCACGTCTCCGGCCATCCGCGCCGCGACGAACTGCGCGACATGATCTCATGGGTGCGTCCGCAGATCCTGATCCCGGTTCATGGCGAGGCGCTGCATCTCTCCGAGCACGCCAAGCTGGCGCGCACCGCCGGCGTGCCGAAGGTGCTGACCTGCCGCAACGGCGATCTGGTCAAGCTCGGGCCCGGCGACCCTGGAATCATCGACGAACTGCCGTCGGGGCGGCTCTACAAGGACGGCAATATCCTGGAGGACTCAAAATCCCGCGCTGTGGTCGAGCGGCGCCGGATGGGGTTCGCCGGCTGTGCCTTCGTGGCGATCGCCATGACCGACAAGGGCGAACTGGCCGACGATCCCGAGGTTGATCTCGTCGGCATCCCCGAGAAGAATGCGGCCGGCGAGGTGATCGACGAAATCGTGTTCGATACGGTGGTCTCGACCGTGGAAAACCTGCCGCGGGCGCGCCGGCGCGATGCGGACGCGACGGCGGAATCGGTACGCCGCGCGGTGCGGGCCGTCATCAACGAGCAGTGGGGGAAGAAGCCGATTTGCCTCGTTCATGTGCTGACGGTTTGAGATAAAAGGCGTTTCCCGGGCGAGCCGACGGACCGGGAAGCGCAGGAAGCAGGGAGTGGAGTGTCATGCTGGGCCGGCTCAATCACGTTGCGATCGCGGTCAAGGATGCGGAAAAGGCCGCCAAGATCTATGGCGGCGCATTCGGCGCTGAAATCTCCGGCGCGGTGCCGCTGCCGGAGCATGGCGTCATCACCGTGTTCGTGACGCTGCCCAACACCAAGATCGAGTTCATCCAGCCGCTCGGCGAGGCGTCGCCGATCGCCAAATTCGTCGAGCGCAACGCCGACGGCGGCATCCATCACATCTGCTACGACGTGCCCGACATCATCGCCGCGCGCGACAGGCTGATCAGCGAGGGTGCGCGTGTGCTCGGCGACGGGGTGCCGAAGATCGGCGCCCATGGCAAGCCGGTGCTGTTTTTCCACCCGAAGGACTTTTCCGGCGCGCTCGTCGAAATCGAACAGGCCTAGAGTCCATGGCGTACAGCCTCTCCACCGCGTTTGCGATCTACTTCGTGCTCTGGTGGGTCGTGCTGTTCGTGACACTGCCGTTCGGCGTCCGCAGCCAGCATGAGGACGGCGAGGGTGCGCCCGGTACCGATCCCGGCGCACCGGTGCTGGCGCGGATGGGCTCGAAGCTGCTCTGGACCACGCTGATTTCGGCTGTGGTTTTCGGCATCGGAATGTGGGCGTATTATCAGGGCTATCTGAACATCGAGCGGCTGTCGAAGCTGATGGGGCTGCCGTTCTGATTCCGGGCCGCGGGGGCCCGGGACACAAAATCTCGAAAACAACCCCATGCAAAGTGGAAGGGGTCCCGGTTCCCTGTACCCACCCCGCTCGCCTCCGGGGGCAGCAGATGGACCGTCGTCACGGCCCGGCCTCATCGCATTCCCGTCTAGTCGAACGCGACGCCTATCCGCTTGTCCGTTCGCCAGGCCACCCGGCAGTAGCGGCGCGTATGATCGCCCGAGACCACCAACCAGAAGCTGTCGGGGATGCCGACCGGACTGGCGACTTCGAGCGCCGCGCCGGTGTCCGATACATTCCGGATGGTGCACCCGATGACGCCGCCGTTGAACTCGATGGATCCTGCCTTCAATACTCGGTGCCGGGGCGCTGCGCGATGGTTTTCCAGAACCTGAAGCGGTTCAGGTGCCTTGGGCTCCGCGCCCTTCGCCGCTTGTTGCTCCAGCAACCCCTCGGCGTGCCGCGTTGCAGCCTCGATGGTCTCGTCCGTCAGCGTGGGCCGGATTCTGGCCCAGGCAAGCCGGAAGCGAACCTGGCAGTCCTTGTAATTGATGGCGGGCCCGCGGTCATTGGGGGTCGGCGGTAGCCCATAGACAGTGCAAGCCCACCACCAGTGCGGGCCGTCCGCCTGTTTCATCATCCGTCCGACCGGGAAACCGCGCCAGACCACCTCATAGTCGTCGTCCTGGCGGGCGCCGCCGATGACGGTGGGCCGCAATGCAATCGCGTCTGGATCGTCAATTGTCATCGGATGTCCCTGATCCGATTTTAAGGGCCGAACGATACCGTTAGTCACATCTATGCTATCGCGGCAATAGCCCGCCGGAGGGTTCCTTGGGTAGTATTCGAGTTCTGACAAATCCGGCGAGATCGGTTAATTTTGCGTCTGCTCCGGCTGGGGGAAATGAATGAATTTTCAGCGTATTTTATTATTACTTGTGGTTCTGCTCGCTGGCGGTCTTGCCGGCGCCTTCTACATGAACTGGAAGACGCTGGGGCAGCTTCGAACGGTGAAGGCCTTTGTTGAAGGCTCGGTCTTCGCCGAAGCGGTCGCCGCCTGCGAAAGGGCGCAGAGCACGACCCCGTTCAAATGGACCGGTGGCAAGCAAACCGCCGTGATTGGCGTGAGTTCGGTCAAGCTCGACAAGGACACCATCCTCCCGAGCTACACGCTGGTCGCCGATAGCGTCTTTTGCGATTATGATCCGGTCAAGAAAAAGGCCAATATTGGATCGAATTTCCTGGAGCGGGAATAGGTTCGACGGATACGTGGCGCGTGAGCTCTAATGGCGTCAGAAGAATCCGCCCGCATCATCGATCTGTACCAGCGCAAGGCGCTGGACTGGATCGAGAATCGCGCACGCGCCAGGTTGATGGAAAAACCCTGGCTCGACCGGTTCCGGGCGCTGCTGCCGCCTGCCGCGCCGATCCTTGATATCGGTTGCGGATCTGCAGAGCCGATGGCCCGGTATCTGATCGAGCTTGATTATCCCGTCGTTGGCGTCAATTCATCTTCGGCCATGATCGATGCCTGCCGGCGGCATTTTCCCATGCAGGAGTGGATCGTCGCCGATATGCGCAAGCTTGCCTTGCAGCGGCGATTTTCCGGCATCCTGGCGTGGGACAGTTTCTTTCACCTCTGCCATGACGATCAACGACGGATGTTTCCAGTGTTTCGCCAGCACGCAGCGCCGCAAGCCGCGCTGATGTTTACCAGCGGTACCGCGCATGGGGAGGCGATCGGGAGTTTTGGAGGCGAGCCGCTGTACCATGCCAGCCTCGACCCCGTCGAATATCGTTCATTGCTCGAGAAGAACGGGTTTCGCGTGATGTCGCATGTCGTTGAGGATCCCGATTGCGGCGGGCACACCATCTGGCTCGCGCAGCTCATTTGAGACACGGGTCAAAGGCGGACGTTGAACGCTGGTCGCCGGCAGTGTTTTGCGATTATGATCCGGTCAAGAAAAAGGCCGATATCCGATCGAATTTCCTGAAGCCGAAGTGCGTGGGATCTCCTGCACCGGCATGGGGGGCAGACTGCAATGAGTTCACAGCAGCGATCATTGGCTGATCCTGGGCAGGACGAATATCGAATTCTTCATGAGGCCGACCTGCGGGATTACCTCGCGGGACTTGTCGCGGTCGCGGCCCGGCTTGGCGGTGCCCCGAGGCTCCTGGACGATCAGCGAGGTCGGCGACGGCAACCTCAATCTCGTGTTCATCGTCAAGGGGGACGCGGGCGGCGTCGCCGTCAAGCAGGCGCTGCCTTACGTGCGGCTCGTCGGCGAGAGCTGGCCGCTGCCGCTGTCGCGCTCGCATTACGAATATCTAGCGCTGACGCATCAGGCGCGGCTGGCGCCCGGGCTTGTCCCGGCCGTGCTGCACCACAATGAGGGGCTTGCGCTCGTCGTCATGGAGTTGATCGAGCCGCATGTCATCATGCGCAAGGGGCTGATTGCCGGCGCGCTCTTTCCGAATTTTGTCGGCGACATCGCGACCTTCATGGCGCGCACGCTGTTTTTCTCGTCCGACCTCGCGCTTCCTGCCGCCCAGAAGAAGGAGGGAATTGCGGCGTTCGCCGGCAACCATGCGCTGTGCAAGATCACCGAGGACCTGATCTTCACCGATCCCTATCGCGTGGCCGAGCAGAACCGCTGGACGCAGCCTTGGCTCGATGCGACCGCGGCCGCCTTCCGCGAAGACCTCGACCTGCACGTCGCGATTTCACGCCTCAAGCTCAAGTTCTTGAACGCACCGGAAGCGCTGATCCACGGCGACCTCCACACCGGATCGATCATGGTAACGGAAGATTCGACGGTCGTGATCGATCCCGAATTCGCGTTTTACGGACCGATGGGTTTCGACATCGGAGCCGTCATTGCCAATCTTCTGATGGCCTATCTGGCCTCCGCCGGTCACGAACGGTCGCCGGGCGGGCGGCGGCTGTTCGAGGTCTGGATGCTGGAAACCATCGAAGACGTCTGGACGGAGTTCGCCCACGAGTTCCTAGAACTCTGGCGCACGGAAGGTCACGGCGACGCTTACCCCCTGACGCTGTTTCCAGGTGCCGCAGGTGCGGCGCGCTTGGAGGTCGAGCGGCAGGCCTATATGGCGCGGCTGTTCGGCGACACCGTGGGGTTTTCGGCTGCAAAAATCATCCGCCGCATTCTCGGGCTGGCGCACAATGCCGATTTCGAACTGATCGAGGATCCAAAGCAGCGGGCCATCTGCGAGGCGCGAAGCCTGCGGCTCGCGCGTGCCATGATGGTGGAAACGGCGTCGTTCCCCACGATCAGCGCTGTGACGAAGGCGGCGCGCGAGGTGCGCGACTGGCAGCCGGAGTTCGCTAAATGAAAGCAGCTGACATCAAGCCCTGCTGTCTCGTGTCACCACCGCAATGCAATAACAAGCGTCCAGCAGCTCATGAATATTAGAATTAGAGAACCGAGGGTCCAGAGAGTTGCGCGCGTATCGTGAGTCATGGCTGTGAAATACGCCGCAAAATGTAACAGCCGCGAAACAACATAGCCATAAAGCAACCATTGAGCGAGCTGTCGAGATGGTTCGGTCCAAATGAAGAGAAATCCAGCAACCAGGAAGAAGGGCAAATTTTCAAGATCGTTCAGCTGAATTCGCCGTATGCGATCCACATATTCATTGGGTGCCAGCTGGTCAGGGCTTGGATTGGGGTTGAGGATCGTCTGCTTGATGTCCTCCGGTGAACGAAATCCGCCTCTTACCTGCATCATCCGAAAAACCGTCAACCACGACATCGCGACGGCTTTGAGAATCATGATGGATGCGGCGACTGCATAGGCTTGAAAAAGCGGATTCTGAAAGCTGAGTTTGTCCATAGGGATTGCCTCCACATTTGACGATCCCGGATTATTCAATCCCAGGCAAGAGGTTCGATCAGGGGGAATGGTCAGCTGGGGCGAGGATCGACAATTCTAGTCTAGGCCGCGGCAAACGTGCCCTGGAAGACAGTGACCTGCGTCTAAAATCTGTACACTCAGTTGGCCGTTCGTTCCCGCAATCGCTGCGCATAGACGTTGATGATGAGCGCCGCCAGCAGGATCAGGCCGCGGATCAGGATCTTCAGGAAACTGTCGATGTTGACGTGGTCGAGGCCGTTGTTGAGGACGCCGAGCACGAACAGGCCGACGATGGTGTTGCCGATGCCGCCGCGGCCGCCAAAGAGACTGGTGCCGCCGACCACGACGGCGGCGATCGAATCCAGGAGATAAGTGTCGAACTCGTTCTGCTGCGCGCTGCCGAAATGCGCCACCCCGAGCATGCCGCCGATCCCCGAACAAACCGCCGAAATCACCATGACGCTGCCGAGGATGAGCTTGACGTTGAGGCCGGAATATTCCGCCGCCTCGCGGTTGCCGCCGACCATGTAGACGTAGCGGCCGAAGCGGGTGTAGGTCAGCACCAGGTGGCCGCCGAGCAGCATCAGCGCCGCCACGATCACGATCCAGGGGATGCCGCCGATCGATGTCGAGCCGAGCGTCGTGACCAGCGGGGGCACCTTGTAGGCGATCTGCCCGCGCACCAGTAGCGCCGAGACGCCGGCCGCGATCTGCATCATCGCCAGCGTCATGATGAAGGAGGGGATGCCGATGACCGTCAGCCCGAACGCGTTGACGAGGCCGAGCAGGGCGCAGAGCGCCAGCGCCAGCAGGATCGCGGCCCATCCGGGCATCGGGACGTTGGCGATGTTGACGTAGGATTCCTGCAGCGTGAAATAGGCGACCGCGATGCCGGTGACGTTGGCGATGGCGGCGATCGAAAGATCGATCTCGGCGCACAGGATCACGAAGGTGAGGCCGACGGCGATGATGCCGGTGACCGAGATCTGCGTCAGGATGTTGCCGAAATTGTCGAGCGTCGCAAACGAGGGGCTGGCGGCGGCGAAGAAGCCGAACAGGCAGATCAGCGTCAGGAACGGGGCGATGTTGCGCATCTGGGAGCGCAGCATCGCGGCCAGCCCGCGAGGCCGTTTTCGATCAGCTGTGACTGTCACGCTTTCACCTGAAGTCATGCCGCTCTCCTCACGCCGCTTCGAGCAGGCGGTCCTTGCTGATCCGTTCGTTGGCGAATTCCCGCACCACCGCGCCGCGCTTGAGCACGATGACGCGATCGGCAAGCGATAGCACCGTCTCTGGCTCGGTGGACAGCACGATGATGGCGAGCCCTTTTGCGCGCAAATCCCTGACGATGTGGATGACGTCGTTCTTGGCGCCGACATCCATGCCGCGGGTCGGCTCGCACAGCACCAGGAGCCGCGGCGGATAGCTCAGCCATTTCGCCAGCGCCACCTTCTGCTGGTTGCCGCCGGACAGCATGCCGAGGTCGAGATCGACCGCTGCGGGGCGGATCCGCAATTGCTCGACCTGCCGGGTGGCGATCGCGCGCTCGCGCGACGGTTTGAGCAGCAATGACGAGATGCGATCGAGGATGCTGATCGAGACGTTCTTGTAGACCGGCTCCTGGTGGAACAGCATGTCGCGCCGGCTCTCGGGAACGAAGGCGATCCCGGAACGTCTGGCGTCGGCCGTGCTGCGGAAGGCCTTCTGGTTGCCTGCGACCACGAGCGTGCCGAGGTCGGGCTTTATTTTGCCGAACAGGATACGCGCCAGCTCGAGCTGCCCGCATCCCATGAAGCCGTAGATGCCGAGCACCTCGCCGGCGCGGGCCTCGAACGAAACCTCGCGCAGGCGGCCGGCCAGCGTCAGGCCGTTGGCGTTCAGCACCACCGGCTGATCGGTCGGCCGCGGCAACATGATGTCGTGGCTGTAGGTCTCCTCCAAGGCCTCGCGGCCCTTGCCGATCATCGCTTCGATCAGTGCCGACTTGCTGGTCTCCGACGCGGCGGTCTCCGCGACCTTCCTGCCGTTGCGGAACACGGTCACGGTGTCCGAGACGCGCAGGATGTCCTCGATGAAATGCGAGATGAAGACAATGCTGGTGCCTTCGTCCCGCAGCCGCTTCAGCGTCGCGAACAGGCGCTCCACTTCCGGCGGCGACAGCGCCGAGGTCGGCTCGTCGAGGATGATGATGCGGGCGCCCGAGGACAGCACGCGGGCGATCTCGATCAGTTGCTGCAGGCCGATCGGCAGGTCGCCGAGCCGCGACATCGGATCGACGTCGATGCCGAACCGCTTCAATTGCTCGCCGGCCTCGCGCGCCATGCGCCGCCATTGCACCAGCCCCAAGCGGTTGGTCGGCTGGCTGCCGAGAAACACGTTCTCGGCCACCGTCAGGTCCGGCGCCACGCTAAGTTCCTGATGCACCATCGCGATGCCCGCCGCATGCGCGTCGCGCACCGATCGAAAGCGGGTTTCTTTTCCGTCGAGCACGAACCGGCCGGAAAAATCCGAATGCACGCCGGCGATGATCTTCATCAGCGTGCTTTTGCCTGCGCCGTTCTCGCCGACGAGACCATGGATCTCGCCGGCGATGAGCGCGAAGTCGACACCACGAAGGGCTTCGACGCCGCCGAAGGCCTTCGTGATGTCGTGCAGTTCGAGGATGGGCTGCTGTCCCCTGGACATGCTGGCTCAGATCAGGAAGTGATCCTCCATCCATTGCATGCCGGCCGCGTTGGCTTTCGTCACCACCGGGCCGTCCGTGATCACATGCTTCGGGATACCCTGTCCGCTCTTCTCGCCTCCGGTCACCGCGGCGACGCCGGCGACGATGGCGCCGCCATGGATGCGGCAGGAGGGGTTGCGGACGGTCGCGAACATGCGGCCTTCGCTCACCGCCTGGATCGCCGGCGGCATGGCGTCGACGCCGCCGATCAGGATGTTGGTGCGGTTGCGCGCCTTCATGATGTTGTAGGCGGCCAGCGCCATGTCGTCATTGTGGAAGAACGCCGCATCGATCTGCGGGTATTTTGTCAGATAGGTCTCCCACAGCCGCGCTGTTTTCGAGACGTCCCAATCCGCCGGCTGGGTGTCGAGCACCTCGATGTTCGGGAACTGCTTCACGACAGTCTCGAAGCCCTTGGCGCGGCCCTGGGCGCCGGTATGGCCGAGCGCGCCCTGGGTCATGATGATCTTGCCCTTGCCGCCCATCGCGTTGCAAAGCGCCTGCGTCACCGAAGCGCCCATGAATTCATTGTCGGGCGCGAGGAACGAATGAACCTTGATCTGGTCGAGCGGGGCGATCAGCGTGTCCATGTCGATCACGGGAATGCCGGCATCGATCATCTTCTGCACCGGCTGGGTCAGCGTGCCGATGCCGAACGCCTGGATGGCGACGAAATCCCATTTCTGCGAGGCCATGTTGTCGATCGCGGCGCGCTGCTTGACCGCGTCGAGCTGGCCGTCGAACCAGGTGACCTCGACATTGAACAGCTTGCCCCACCATTCCGCCGCCTGCTTGCCCTGTGCGCACCAGGTGGCCTGCAGGCCTGCATTGGAGAATGCCGCCTTCAGCGGCTTTTCGGAACGTGCGACTGCGGCCTGCGCTGGATTTATGCCCAGTCCCCCGAGCAGGGCGGTCGCTGCGCCAGCCGCACCCGCTACCTGAAGAAGGTCGCGTCTGGTCGTTACGGATTTGTCAGTCCCGGACATCGTTTGCTCCCTCGCTTGTCTTTGTTATGCCGACGGCGTCGATTGCACGCACCGCGGATCGAGGCAGTCTTTCACATCAGGCGTGTTTGCGCCACCGGCCGACTTGATCGCCAGTATCAATGAACTCCGGGAAGCCTGGTGCTCGTCGCTTCACTGCGCTGCAACGAGACTTTCGATGTCACCGAGCAATTTCCGCCACGCCGTATCGATTTCGTCCGACCAGTCCGCGCCGAGGATTTCGCGCAGCGTCTGCGCGATGATGCCGAAGAACGCGACGAACAATTCGCGCGATGTTCCGTAGGCGTCGTGAGAGGAAATCTCTGCCGCGATCATGCGGAAATGGCCGGTGCGTTCTCCGGCGAAATCGAGGATGGCGTCGATCGTCAAAGCCAGCATCGAACCCTTGACGAGTTCGCTGCCCTCGGTGCGAAACATCGTCCGCGTTTCAGGATGCGCATCGAACAGCCGGCGCATAGACCAGCGGCGTCAGATCCTCGCAGCGCTCGGCAGCCAGCTCAAAACTTCGCTCGATTGGATTTGGCGATGCCATCATTGCCGTTCACGATCGTCTCGAAAAAAGATGGCTTTGAAAACAAGGTGCTGTCGAAAAAAAAGAGCAGGGCATCAAGCCCTGCTCAAAAATTGTGTCGACCCTTAATTTCCCCGAAAACTTAGATTTGATCTTGATTGTCGAGGCGACGCTGCTTGTGCGCGTCAGGGCTCCTCCCGAGACTTGGACCACCAAGCTTGAACCTCTCGGCCAGCCTGAGCCCTGATTGGTAGACCATCTTTTTCGTCTTGTCACCATTTTCGGCAACCTTTGTTCAAAATTCCAGCACTCTGCGAAATGAATGAGAAGTTGCTACTGATGGTTGTGGATTTCCCTGCAATTCGCCCGAGGCTTGGTATCGGGGTAGGGTGCCTTGCCCGCGGCGCAAAATGCATCGCTTTCCGACAAGTTTACTCCTTGAAGCGGCAACATAGTTCCGGGAACCTGATCTCGACTTTGGACTCTCTTGGTGATTAAGGTCCGAAGCGGATGGGTTTGCGATGCGCCGGCTGAAGAATTTTCTGCCAATTGTCCTGATTGCCCTGACGGTGCAGATTTTTGCACCGATCGGCGCATGCTGGGCGGCGGCCATCGCGGCCTCCGATCCGCTCGCCGGCGCCGTCATCTGCCACGGCAATGCCGCGCCCGGGACAGGGCAGACCGATCAGACCGGCCACCGCGCCCATGACGGATGCTGTTCGGTTTGCAGCGTGCTGCACACCGGCGTGCCGGTCGATGTGCCGCAGATCGCGGCCGCAACAGCGATCGAGCGTGACCATGCGCGCGTGGTCTGGATCGGGTTCACGCCAGACCGGTTCGCTTCCCGCGCCGGCTCTCACGCGCAGGCGCGCGCGCCTCCCGCCATTTCCTGACGACCTGGAACACCCAATCATCGGTGCGGCGATTGCCGTGCCGGTTGGTGCAGTCATTCAAGCCGGCCAGAGAGCTGGCGTCAGGAATATCTTATGTATCGTTATCATGCCCTGGGTGGCGCGAGCCTCGCTGTGTTCGGCAGCGCACTCTCGCTTGTGCCGTCGGCCGCAGGGGCCCAGACGTCGTTGCCGGCGGTGACCGTCGAGGCGCCGCGCGTCGCAACGGCCAGACCGGCGGCCCGAAAGCCGGCCGTTCGCTCGTCCGCCCGGACGCAGGCGCGGCCGCCTTCGGCCAACCCCGCGCCATCAGCGTCGCTAACCGCGGGCATCACGCCGAGCGTGGCGCGCGCGCTGCTTTACCAGGCACCAACCGGCCAGACGGAGACGACCATCGATCGCAGCCAGTTCGACAACCGGCCGGCGGTTACCGTGGCCGACGTGCTGCGCGAGAGCCCGGGCATATCGGTCAAGCAGGGCAACGGGCCGCGCGATATCGGCATCTCGATCCGCGGCTCCAATGCCCGCAACGGTTTTGGTATCCGTAATCTCGTGATCTTCGACGACGGTTTTCCGGTCACGCAGCCGGACGGGCTTTCCCGCAGCGACCTGATCGATCCGCGCGCCTATGGCGCGATCGATGTCATCCGCGGCCCGTCGTCGGCGCTCTATGGCAACTACGCGACCGGCGGCGCGCTGAACTTCCGCACCCGCCCGGGCGGCACGATCGACGGCGCCGAATATGGCGTCGATGGCGGCAGTTTCGGCTACCTCAACAATTACCTGGCCTACGGCAAGAAGGTCGGCAATTTCGAGGGCTCGCTGTTTGCGAGCGATGCGCGCGGTGACGGGTTCATCGGCAATAGCTGGTACAATACCCAGACGGTGAATTTTCTAGGCACGTTGCAGGCGACGCCCGACGATCGCTTCACCGTAAAATTCATCAACAACTTTCTCGATACCCGCCTGCCGGTCCGGCTGACGCTGGGTCAGTATTACCAAAACCCGTTCCAACAGGGGACGGTGGCACTCTTCAACAACGGCTTCAACGGACAGACTACAACCCTGAGCGCCGAGCAGGCAGGGCTGGGTCGGCATGATCGGCGAACCATCGTCGGCGGTCGCTGGGAGCATGACTTCGACAACACGACCACCTGGCGCAACCAGTTCGTGTTCGACGACCGCAATATCAGTCAGCCGACCGGAAACACCAGCGCCATCGGCGATTTTCCCTCATACAACTACATGAGCGACGTCACCAAGCGCGGTGAAATCCTCGGCATGGATTCCACCACCTTCTTTGGCGGCTGGTACAACACGCTGGCGTGGTCGAGCGATACGCGATTTCTCCGCCCCGGCGGCAACGCCACGCTAGGTCAGTTGCAAGCCAACGTGCTCGGCGAGCACACCAATTACGGCTTGCGCGCGCGTGAGGAACTGAAGCTGACGCAGTCGCTGACAGCGGTTGCGGGCATTGGCTGGGAAACCACCACGCTGAAGGGGCTGAACTCGGTCTACAAGGATCCAGTCACGGGCGCACCGACCTTCTTCACTATTTCAGCAGACCGCCAATTCCAGAACACCGCGCCCGAGTTCGCACTGCTCTATCGGCCAAATACCGAGTGGCAGTTCCGAGGACGCGTCGCTACTGGTTATGGAACACCGCAAGTCGGAAACCTTTTTGTCCTAGCCAACGGTCAAAACGGCAACAACACTCAGCTTCAGACGCAGAAGAACCTCGGCTACGATCTCGGTTTCGACTGGACGCCGAACAGTGCACTGAAGCTCAGCGCGACCGGCTTCTACGAATTTTTCCGCAACGAATTGGTCACCCAGGCGGCTCCGGCAAACGCACCGAATACGAGCTTCCAATTCAACGCGCCGAGGTCGGAACATCGGGGGGTGGAGCTCGCCGCTGACTGGAAGTTCTATCCTGGCTGGCGCTTCACGGCGGCGTACACCTATCTCGACCAATTCTACACGGAATACACCGAAGACATCAGAAGCGGTGGGACCCTCTTCAGCTTCAACCGCGCCGGCAACAAGATCCCCGGGATATCGCCGAACGAGCTAACTGCGCGGCTCGGTTACGACCACATGTGGGGACCGCTGGCCGGACTTGGCGCGTTTGTGGAGGTCCAGTGGAAGGACTCCTTCTACATGGACAATGCGAACTTGCAGAAGGCGCCTGGCTATGAGTTGGTCAATCTCAACGTCCACTACAAGACGGACCTGAAGTCCGACTACTTCAAGTCGTTGAGCATGTATGCCGAAGTCAGGAATGTGTTCGACCGGACCTATGTTGCGTCCGCCAACAACATCGGAAATACGGTCACCGCCGGGGTTCAAGGTCTTAGCAACACCGGCTCGATCTACGCCGGCTCGCCGCGTGCCTTCATCGCCGGAATGAAGTTGGCGTTCAAATGACCGGACAACCCTGCAGGAGGAGTAAGGCCATGCTGCGAATGAGCTTGCTTGCGACGCTCGCTTTCTCGCTTTGCCAGACCGCGGCGAATGCGCAAATGAGCCATCAGCATGCCTCGGAAGCGGCGTGCGAGGAGGCCGAGTTGCGTTGCGCGTCGAAGGTCACGCCGGCGTTCGCATCGGATGGGACGCTGTGGCTCGCCTGGATGGCGGGAGGCCGGATATCGGTGGCGAGTTCGAAGGATCAGGGGCGGAGCTTTTCAGCGCCGGTCCAGGTGACCCAGGAAAAGCTCAACCTCGATTGGGGCCCGGATGCGCGCCCCCAGATCGTCGTCGAGAAAACCGGCGGCATCGCGCTGGCATTTTCGATCTTCAGGGACAAGGCGTTCAACGGCCAGGTGCTCGCCACCCGGTCGATCGACGGCGGCCGGAGTTTTGCAGAGTTGCAGCCGATCACCGCTGATAATGAGAGCCAGCGTTTCGTGACGCTCGGTCTCGATACTGACGGTTCGGTGTTCGCGGCCTGGATCGACAAGCGCAACCGCGTACCGGCGCAGCAGGAGGGCAGGAAATACGAAGGGGCAGGGCTGTTCTTCGCGTCATCGAAGGACGGCGGCGCGAGCTATGCCGAGGCGCGGCTGGCAAGCGACAACACCTGTGAATGCTGCAGGCTCGGCTTGGCATTCGCAGGCCCCGGCCGTCCCGTGGTCGTGTTCAGGAACATCTTCGAAGGCGGTGTGCGGGATCACGCGGTCATGACGTTCACCGATCCGTCGACACCGGGCGAGGTTCGCCGCGTCAGCAATGACGACTGGCAGATCGCCGCGTGCCCGCATCATGGTCCCAGTCTTTCGATCTCGCCCGCGGGGACCTATCACGTGAGCTGGTACACCAGCGGCAAGGCCCGCAAGGGGCTGTTCTATGCCCGCTCGCAAGACGAAGGCCGTACGTTCTCCGATCCGATCCCGCTCGGCCGCGCCGACCGCAATCCGACGCGGCCGTATGTGCTTGCCGGCCCGCACGGTGCCACCATGGTCTGGAAGGAGTTCGACGGCGAGAAGACCTCGGTCAATGCGATGACCTCGCATGATGACGGCAAGAACTGGTCGACGCCGGTCGCGATCGCCACGACGACCGACACATCCGACCATCCGCTGCTGGTCAGCGACGGGCAGAAGACCTATCTTTCCTGGATGACCAAGGTCGACGGATATCGCCTGCTGCCGATCGGAGACGGATCATGAAACGCTTCCTGCTGGCAGCAATTTTCCTGATTGCCTCTCTGGCCGCCGCGCCGGCAGCCGAGACCTCGTCCGAGCTCAAGCCGTTCGTGCGCGGAAGCTGGCAGAACGTGCTGCGTTCGCACGCAGGCCGTCCGACGCTGGTGCATTTCTGGGGCGTCACCTGCGGCCCGTGCAAGATCGAATTGCCGCTGCTCGGACAATTCATGAAGGACCATTCCGAGCTCGCCGTCGTGACGATCAGCGCCGATCTCGTCCCGAACCTGCCAGGCGCTGCACGCGGAATGCTGGAGAAGGCCGGGCTGGGGTCGGCGGAGAACTGGATTTTCAACGACGGTTTTGTCGAACGCCTCCGATTCGAGATCGACCCGGCCTGGCAGGGTGAGATCCCGCGCACGCTGCTGATCGCGCGGGACGGAACCGTCACCACGATCGAAGGTTCGGCCGAAATATCGGACCTTGAAAAGTGGCTGGCTCAGCAAAAAGTAGCGAGCAAATAGAGACGTACTCCCGGTATTGTGAATATTAACGTTGCGTTCTCAAGTTAAGGCAACAGCGGGCCTGGTCGCCCGCTGCACCGGCCGTACTTCATAAATCGAAGGACATACGATGAAACCCGTTCTGCAATTCTTCGCTCTTGCCGCCCTGTTTGTTGTCCTGAACGCGCCCGCGCGCGCCCAGGAGGTCAAGGCCGGCGATCTCGTCATCACGCAAGCGTGGAGCCGCGCGACGCCCGGCGGCGCGAAGATTGCGGGCGGCTTTCTCACGATCGAGAACAAGGGCGCGGCGCCGGACCGGCTGATCGGCGGCTCCAGCGATATCGTCGGCAAGGTCGAAATTCACGAGATGGCGATGAACAATGGCGTCATGACCATGCGTCCGCTCGACAAGGGCCTCGTGATCGAGCCCGGCAAGACCGTCAAGCTGGCGCCCGGCGGCTATCACTTGATGCTGATGGATCTCAAGCAGCCCTTCAAGCAGGGCGACAAGGTGCCGGTCACGCTCGAATTCGAGAAGGCCGGCAAGGTCGCGCTGTCGCTCGACGTGCAGGGCGTCGGTGCGCAGGCGCCCGCGGGCGGGGAAATGAAGCACGATCATTCCGGAATGAAGAAGTAAGAGAGGCGGCTATAGCATCGCCTGGGTGCTGACGACGTCAGTGAACGACACGACAGGCCGCGGCGTACCCTTCGCGGGGTATGACGTCGTTGTGAAGGTAGCAGGACCGCGAGGCCCAAAAGCGGCCCGGAAATCCGCCTTTTCGGCCGCTTTTCACCGGTCCCGGCCTTGTATTTTCGTACCCGATCCGGTTTCACTGCACCTCTTCCGGTATCCCACTGATTCCTTGAGTTGTCCCATGCGGTTGTCGCGGTTTTTTCTACCCATCCTGAAAGAGAATCCGAAAGAGGCGGAGATCGTCTCGCATCGGCTGATGCTGCGGGCGGGCATGATGCGGCAGGAAGCGGCCGGCATCTACGCCTGGCTGCCGCTGGGCTTTCGGGTGCTGAAGAAGATCGAGCAGATCGTTCGTGAGGAACAGGATCGCGCCGGCGCGCTGGAACTGTTGATGCCGACGCTGCAGCTCGCCGATCTCTGGCGCGAGAGCGGCCGCTACGACGCCTATGGTCCGGAGATGCTGCGCATTGCCGACCGCCACAAGCGCGAACTGCTGTACGGGCCGACCAACGAGGAAATGATCACCGAGATTTTTCGGGCCTATGTCAAATCCTACAAGAGCCTGCCGCTCAATCTCTATCACATCCAGTGGAAGTTCCGCGACGAGCAGCGCCCGCGTTTCGGCGTGATGCGCGGCCGCGAATTCCTGATGAAGGACGCGTACTCCTTCGACATCGACGAGGCGGCGGCGCGCCGTTCCTATAACCGGATGTTCGTGGCTTACCTGCGCACCTTCGCGCGGATGGGATTGAAGGCGATCCCGATGCGCGCCGAGACCGGCCCGATCGGCGGCGATCTCAGCCATGAATTCATCGTGCTGGCGGAAACCGGCGAGTTCGGCGTGTTCTGCAACAGCGACGTGCTAAACCTGCCGATCCCGCCCGATGACGTCGATTACGAGGGCGATCTCACCGACATCATCAAGCAGTGGACGTCGGTCTATGCCGCGACCGAGGACGTCCACGATGCCGATCGCTACGAACGCGAAGTGCCTGCCGACAAGCGCGTCAATACGCGCGGCATCGAGGTCGGCCAGATCTTCTATTTCGGCACCAAATATTCGGATGCGATGAAGGCGCTGGTCGCAGGTCCCGACGGCGTCGACGTGCCGATCCATGGCGGCTCCTACGGCGTCGGCGTCTCGCGTTTGGTCGGCGCCATCATCGAGGCCTGCCATGACGACGCCGGCATCAAATGGCCGGAGGCCGTCGCGCCGTTCACCGCCGTGATTTTAAACCTGAAGCAGGGCGATGCTGCCGTCGATGGCGCCTGCGAGCAGCTTTATCGCGAACTTCAGGCCAAGGGCATCGACGTGCTCTATGACGATACCGACCAGCGCGCCGGTGCGAAGTTCGCTGCCGCCGACCTGATCGGTATCCCCTGGCAGATTCTGGTCGGGCCGAAGGGCCTCGCAGAGGGCAAGCTCGAGATCAAGCGGCGCAGCGACGGTTCGCGCGAGAATCTCAGCCCGGCGGAAGTGGTGGCGAGGATAGCGGGATAAGATATCCACTGTGGCGGCAATGTTGGCCACTAAGGCCACATTTGGCCCGAATCATGGGATTATCGAGTAATGGATGAGACCATGAACGAGACAGTCCGAACCCCGCCCTTTGCGCCCTTCGAATGGCTGTTGTCCGGACGTTACCTGCGCGCGCGCCGCAAGGAAGGCTTCATTTCCGTTATCGCGGGCTTTTCCTTCCTCGGCATCATGCTCGGCGTTGCGACGCTGATCATCGTGATGGCGGTGATGAACGGCTTCCGCAAGGAACTGCTGGACAAGATCCTCGGGCTGAATGGGCATTTGCTGGTGCAACCGCTGGAATCGCCGCTGACCGACTGGAAGGACGTCGCCGAGCGCATCAGCCAGGTCGATGGCATCCGCCTTGCCGCGCCCGTCGTGGACGGTCAGGCGCTGGCGTCCTCGGCCTTCAACGCCGCCGGTGTGCTGGTGCGCGGCATGCGCTCTGCGGACCTGAACAACCTCACCTCGATCGCCAAGAACATCAAGCAGGGCACGATGGAGGGATTTGACGAGGGGCAGGGCGTTATCATCGGACGCCGGCTCGCCGATCAATTGTCGCTACATGCCGGCGACACCATCACGCTGGTGGCGCCCAAGGGCGCGGTGACGCCTATGGGCACGACACCGCGCATAAAGCCCTACAAGGTGGCGGCCGTGTTCGAGATCGGCATGTCGGAATATGACGCCAGCTTCGTGTTCATGCCGCTGCCGGAGTCGCAGGCCTATTTCAACCGCAAGGACGACGTGACCGCGATCGAGGTATTCACCACCAATCCCGATCGGATCGACGCGTTCCGCAAGGCCGTCACGGAGGCGGCAGGAAGGCCGGTGTTCCTGGTCGACTGGCGGCAGCGCAACTCGACTTTCTTCAACGCGCTGCAGGTCGAGCGCAACGTGATGTTTCTGATCCTGACCATGATCGTGCTGGTTGCCGCGCTCAACATCGTTTCCGGCCTGATCATGCTGGTGAAAGACAAGGGGCAGGACATCGCCATCCTGCGCACCATGGGCGCCTCGCAGGGCTCGATCATGCGGATCTTCCTGATCACGGGCGCGGCGATCGGCGTGGTCGGCACGCTGACCGGCTTCTTTGTCGGCATGCTGATCTGCCTGAATATCGAATCGATCCGGCAGTTCCTGTCCTGGATGACCAACACCGAATTGTTCTCGCCGGAACTCTACTTCTTGTCCAAGCTGCCGGCCGAAGTCGATTTCGGCGAGACCACCGCGGTCGTGATCATGGCGCTGACGCTGTCGTTCCTGGCGACGCTCTATCCGTCCTGGCGCGCCGCGCGCCTCGATCCCGTCGACGCCCTCCGGTACGAGTGAGGACGAGATGGCCGAGGAGGCGGAAGACGTACCGGTTATCTATCTCCACGAGATAAAACGCGAGTACAGGCAGGGCGAGGCGACGTTGACCATTCTCAACGGCGCCAAGCTCGCGCTGTGGGCGGGGCAGTCGGTGGCGCTGGTGGCGCCGTCGGGTTCGGGCAAGTCGACATTGCTGCACATCGCCGGCCTGCTCGAAAGCCCCGATGACGGCGAGGTCTATGTCGCGGGCACGCCGACCTCGCAATTGTCCGACACCGAGCGCACCCAGATCCGGCGCTCCGACATCGGCTTCGTCTACCAGTCGCACCGGTTGCTGCCGGAATTCACCGCGCTTGAAAACGTGATGTTGCCGCAGATGATCCGCGGGCTCAAACGGTCCGAGACCATCAAGCGCTCGGAGGAGATCCTGGCCTATCTCGGCCTCGGCGACCGCATCACGCACCGGCCGGCCGAATTATCCGGCGGCGAACAGCAGCGCGTCGCCATCGCGCGCGCGGTCGCCAATGCGCCGCGGGCGCTGTTGGCGGACGAGCCGACCGGAAACCTCGATCCACACACCGCCGATCACGTGTTCAACGCGCTGATGCAGCTCGTGAAGGCGACGCAGGTCGCGATGCTGATCGCCACCCACAACATGGAACTGGCCGGCCGGATGGACCGGCGGGTATCGCTGGTCGACGGCCGGGTCGTCGAGATGGAGTAGCGGCGTTCAGTAAGCGCCGCGCCTGCGCACCGGCCGATCCTGATACGCATTTGCAAAATATGGATTGACGACGCATTGCGCCGAGCGGCCCGAGGCCGACGCGTTGCATTGAGGAAGCGACGTATAGCTGCACTCATAATAGCTGATCGGGCCGTAGACATGCAGGCAGACCGGATATCCTCCGCCGTATGTCTGGGCCCGCGCCGGAGCTGCGGCCGAAATCGTTCCGATTGCGAAAATTGCCAAAGCCAGAATGCGCATCAGTATCTCCTGCGGAATTGGCGGCTGCGATCGGTCTGCATTTCCGCCTTGGCGTTGAAATAGGGATTCGCGGCGCAACTCGCATCTCGCCCGGAGGCGGTTGCCTGACACTGCGCCAGCGTCGAAAAACTGCAATCGCCGGCGCCGGCGCCGAAATCGCAGCCCTTGATGCAGTAGGGAAGCTCGCCGGCCGCCGCCGGCATCGCAATCGCTGCCGACACAGCACCAGCCGCCATCAGCGCCAGCCATGCCCTTCGCATGCATCCTCCGCCGGTAGCTCCAGGGTTCTTGACTGGAAAGGAGTCTTAACTGGAACCTTCAGCCGTTGAGCAGACGATCCGCCCACGCCCGCGTCAAATCACGTTCGCGCGTTGAATGTCGTTTGGCGCGCGCATGCGCGGCGATGAGCTCCCGGGCGCGCGCTTAGTATCTGCCGTAGCCGGGGGCGGGCGGCAGCGTGCGGCCGGGCAGCGGGCGATAGCCGCCGCGCGGCGGTTCGCTCTCGCCGATATAATAGGGATTGGCGATGCAATAGAGAAAACGTCCCGAGGCGGTCGCCTGGCACTGCTCGTAACTCGTGAAGGTGCAGTGGCTCAGCCCCGGATACTCGTCTCCCTGAAGGCAGAACGGATATCGGGTGCCGACCGCTTCGGCGGGCGCGGCGCCGAGTGCGGCCAATGCGCTCGCGGCAAGTACGGCTAGAATCGCTTTACGCATTTTTCCGAATCTCCTCATCGCACGTCCGCACGCTGCCGGTTCCATTTCATCGACACAAGCCGCACCGGCACGCGCTCGTCAAGCGGTTCCACGCTGTAATGCCGGTCGCAAACCGAATGTGAAGTTTTTGCGGCGGGTTCCATTGCAAAGTTTCGAAAAACGCCTGCAACACAACATTAACTTACGTTCACAGTGCGGCTGTTTCATGAGCGTTGTGGCCGTGAGGTTACAGTAATTCGAATGAACGATGCTATGAGCATGCCACGGCCTTGGGGGCTGTCAAAACGGAATGGGAATAAAGAGAATGAAGAAGGTTTTGCTTGTTACGGCCAGTCTGATCGCGCTCGGCGCGACTGCGCCGGCGCTCGCTGCGGATCTCGCTGCGCGTCCTTACACCAAGGCGCCTCCGATGGTCGCTGCGGTATATGACTGGACCGGTTTCTACATCGGTGCGAACGGCGGCTGGGGTTCGAGCCGCAACTCCTGGGATGCGGTTCCGCCGAACTTTGGGTTTGGCCCCGAGGGCTCCCATGACGCGACCGGCGGCACGGTCGGTGGCCAGATCGGCTATCGCTGGCAGGCTGGCACCTGGGTGTTCGGTGTTGAAGCACAGGGCAACTGGGCCGACTTCTCGGGCAGCAACGCGAGCCTGGTGTTCCCCGGCTTCGTCAACCACACGAATGTCGATGCGTTCGGCCTGTTCACCGGCCAGGTCGGTTACGCCGTCAATAACGTCCTGCTCTACGTCAAGGGCGGTGCCGCCGTCACCGCGAATAGCTACCGCGTCAACACCGTTGGAGGCGCGCTCGCTGGCGTCACCGGCGACGACACCCGCTGGGGCGCCACCGTCGGCGCTGGCCTCGAATACGCCTTCGCTCCGAACTGGTCGGTTGGCGTCGAGTACGATCACTTGTTCATGCAGGACCGTACCTACACCTTCACCGCGCCGGGCGGCGTCTTCTTCGGCACTGACCGCATCCGTCAGGACGTCGATCTCGTCACCGCCCGTCTGAACTATCGGTTCGGCGGCCCGGGCGTCACGCGGTACTGATCGCGCAAGACTAGCGAAACATCGAAGCCCCGGGCGTTGTCCCGGGGCTTTTTTGTAGCGGGCGGCGGGGCCGGTTAACCAATCGGGAATTGTCGCAAAACCTGTCGTAAGACGACGCTTGACTCCCGGAACAAAAAAGGAACAATGTTCCTCATATGTTCTCATATCGTAGGGAGTCGGACGATGTTGCGGATGTTTGTGGAAGAAGCGGCGGCGCTGGCGTCGATTACGTTGTTTGTCGCGATGATCGCGGTCTGGGCGCAGGTGATTCCGCAGCTTTGAGGTCGGGCCGAAACCTGATCCAAGCCGGCCCAACCGCACCTTGCGGACGGGCTGGGGAAAAGCCGGATGGCGGGCGCGGAGCCAGCGTTCCGCGTGGACTCGGCAAGGCCAAGGCATCACCATTGCGGGTAGCGAGTCGGTGCGCATCAGTGGCCGATGATCGCTCCCCACCATGATGCAAGAGCCCGTAAAGCGACCATGTCCAGTGCCGGATTCGTTCATCTCCACGTTCATTCGGCCTATTCGCTGCTGAAGGGCTCGATCAAGATCGCCAAGCTCGGCGAACTGGCGAAGGCCGACCGCCAGCCGGCCTTGGCGCTCACCGACACCGACAACATGTTCGGGGCGCTGGAATTCTCCGACAAGATGGCGGGCTACGGCATCCAGCCGATCGTCGGCTGCGAGCTCGCCGTCGATTTCGGCGACCAGGACCCGAACGCGCGCAATGCGCTGGCCTCGGCGCCGTCGCGAATCGTGTTGCTGGCGGCGCGGGAGCGCGGCTACCGCAGCCTGATGCGGCTGAACTCGCGGGCGTTCCTGGAAACGCCGGTGCATCAGTCCCCGCACATCAAGCTCGAATGGCTGGAAGGCGATGCCGAGGATTTGATCGCGCTGACCGGCGGTCCCGACGGTCCGATCTCGCTGGCGCTGCATGGCGATCATGCCGCGCTTGCGGCAGCCCGCTGCGACCGGCTGGCGAATCTTTTCGGCGACCGCCTCTATGTCGAATTGCAGCGCCACGGCATCGACAGGGAGCGCCGCGCCGAATCCGGTCTGATCGATCTCGCCTATGCCAAGGGCCTGCCGCTGGTCGCGACCAACGAGCCATATTTCGCATCGAATGACGATTACGAAGCCCACGACGCGCTGTTGTGCATCGCCGGCGGCAAGCTGATCGCCGAGACCGATCGCGAGCAGCTCACGCCCGATCACCGCTTCAAGACCCGCGCCGAGATGGCGGTGCTGTTTGCCGACATTCCGGAAGCGCTGGCCTCCACGGTCGAGATCGCGGAGCGCTGCTCGTTTCGCCCGAAGACGCGCAAGCCGATCCTGCCGCGCTTCACGGTCGGCGCCGGCTCGGGCTCCGACGCTGAAGCCGAGGAGGCCGCCGAGCTGAAGCGCCAGGCCGGGGAGGGGCTCGCACGACGCCTGCAGGTTCACGGCCTGTCGCCCGGCACCACTGAGGAGGAATACCAGAAGCGTCTCGCCTTCGAGATCGACGTGATCAACCGCATGAACTATGCGGGCTATTTCCTGATCGTGTCGGACTTCATCAAATGGGCCAAGGGCCACGACATTCCGGTCGGTCCGGGCCGCGGCTCCGGCGCCGGTTCGCTGGTCGCCTATTCGCTGACCATCACCGATCTCGATCCGATCCGCTTCGGCCTGCTGTTCGAGCGCTTCCTCAATCCCGAACGCGTGTCGATGCCGGACTTCGACATCGACTTCTGCCAGGACCGCCGCGGCGAGGTGATCGACTACGTGCAGGAGCGTTACGGCCGCGATCAGGTCGCGCAGATCATCACCTTCGGCACCCTGCAGGCGCGCGGCGTGCTGCGCGACGTCGGCCGCGTGCTGCAGATGCCCTATGGCCAGGTCGACAAACTGACAAAACTGGTGCCGCAAAACCCGGCCGCGCCGGTGACGCTGGCGCAGGCGATCGAGAGCGAACCGAAGCTGCAGGCGTTCCGCGACGAAGACCCGGTGGTGGCGCGCGCCTTCGACATCGCCCAGCGCCTCGAAGGGCTGACACGGCACGCCTCGACCCACGCCGCCGGCATCGTGATCGGCGACCGCCCCTTGAGCGAACTGGTGCCGCTCTACCGCGATCCCAAATCCGACATGCCGGTGACCCAGTTCAACATGAAATGGGTCGAGCCGGCGGGGCTGGTGAAGTTCGACTTCCTCGGCCTGAAGACGCTGACCGTGCTCGACGTCGCGGTAAAACTGCTCCGGCAGCGCAACGTCCAGGTCGATCTGCCGACGCTGCCGATCGACGATGCGCCGAGTTACCAGATGCTGGCGCGGGGCGACGTGGTCGGCGTGTTCCAGGTGGAAAGCCAGGGCATGCGGCGGGCGCTGATCGACATGCGCCCGGACCGCTTCGAGGACATCATCGCGCTGGTGGCGCTGTATCGCCCGGGCCCGATGGCCAACATCCCGACCTATTGCGCGCGCAAGCACGGCGACGAGGAGCCGGAATATCTGCATCCGATCCTGGAGCCGATTCTCAAAGAGACCTTCGGCGTCATCATCTACCAGGAACAGGTGATGCAGATCGCGCAGGTGATGGCCGGCTATTCGCTCGGCGACGCCGACCTCTTGCGCCGCGCGATGGGCAAGAAGATCCGCGCTGAGATGGAAAAGCAGCGCGCGATTTTCGTCGCCGGCGCGGTCAAGAACGGCGTGCCGAAGGGCCAGGCCGATACGATCTTCGAGCTGCTCGCCAAATTCGCCGACTACGGCTTCAACAAGAGCCACGCGGCGGCCTATGCGCTGGTGTCCTATCACACCGCCTACATGAAGGCGCATTACCCGGTGGAGTTCCTGGCGGCGTCGATGACGCTCGAACTCAACAACACCGACAAGCTCTCGGAATTTCGCGCCGAGGCGCAGCGGCTCGGCATCAAGGTCGAGGCGCCGAACATCAACCGTTCGGGCGCCACCTTCGAGGTCGGCGAGAACACGATCTATTATGCGCTGGCCGCGCTGAAGGGCGTCGGCCCGCAGGCGGTCGAGCAGATCGTGGAGGAACGCAGGAAGGGCGCCTTCACCTCGCTTGCGGATTTTGCGGCGCGGGTCAATCCGCGCGCGATCAACAAGCGCATCATCGAAAGTCTCGCCGCGGCCGGCGCCTTCGACACGCTCGAATCCAACCGCGCCCGTGTCTTTGCCGGTGCTGACGCCATTCTCGCCGCCTGCCAGCGCAGCCATGAGGCCGCAACGATCGGTCAGAACGACATGTTCGGCAATGCCGCCGACGCGCCGACCATCATGCTGCCGCAGATCGAACCCTGGCTGCCGGCCGAAAAGCTCCGCCGTGAATACGACGCCGTCGGCTTCTTCCTGTCCGGCCATCCGCTCGATGATTACGCGACCATACTGAAGCGGCTGCGGGTGCAGTCCTGGGCGGAATTCTCGCGCGCCGTCAAAACCGGCGCGACCGCGGGCAAGGTCGCGGCCACGGTGGTGTCGCGGATGGAACGGCGTACCAAGACCGGCAACAAGATGGGCATCATGGGGCTGTCAGACCCGACCGGCCATTTCGAGGCGGTGCTGTTTTCCGAAGGCCTTGCGCAATACCGCGACGTGCTGGAGCCGGGGGCGGCCGTATTGCTGCAGCTCGGCGCCGAGTTGCAGGGCGAGGACGTGCGCGCCCGGGTGCTGCATGCCGAGCCGCTGGATGACGCCGCGGCCAAAACCCAAAAGGGCCTGCGGATTTTCGTTCGCGACACCAAGCCGCTGGATTCGATCGCGCGACGGCTCAACATGCCGGAAGCCGGCGCATCGGGCGGCCCGCCAAAGGGCCCGTCGGCCAAGCCTGCACCCGCGCCATCGGGCGGCGCCGATGGCGACGTCTCGCTCGTCATCATGCTCGACCTCCAGACCGAGGTGGAAATGAAGCTGCCGGGGCGCTTCAAGGTCTCGCCGCAGATCGCGGGCGCGATCAAGGCGGTCGCCGGCGTGGTGGACGTGCAGACGCTGTAGGCGGCGTCTGGACGCCGCATGCGCGATTTTTTTCCTGGATTCGACGTGCCGCTAATGGTTGCGTCGTGTGATATTTACATCCAATTCAGTAACTTAAGAGTCAAGTAACAAGCAAAGCCTAATCATTTCGGCGTCGCGAAGTTATGCCGCGCCACCATAATCATATGAATTCGGGCGTCACTGATCTCGACGCCGCAAGGGCGAGGAAATTGCAATGTGCGAAAAATGTTCAATGGATCAGCTTCATCCGACGGCGCCCTCGCGGCGTTCCGTAGTTCTCTTCGCGGCCTCGGCACTTGGTGGGCTGATGCTCGCCGGCACAGCTAACGCCAAGGATACCAAGACTCCTCCCAAGCCGCAGAACGTGTTGTCGCCGGATGCCGCCCTCAAGAAATTGATGGAAGGAAATGCGCGCTATGTCGACGGCACGGCGCGGCGCCACGACTTCAAGCACGAGAGGGAGGCATTGGCCGGAGGCCAGAACCCTTACGCGGCCATCCTGAGCTGCGCGGATTCGCGCATCGCGCCCGAATATGCCTTCGATAGCGGACGTGGTGACTTGTTCGTCTGCCGCGTTGCCGGCAATTTCGCCAACGACGATACGGTTGCAAGCATGGAATATGCCGTCGCCGTGCTTGGCGCGCCGATGATCCTCGTCCTCGGTCACGACAGTTGCGGTGCCGTCGACGCGACGATCAAATCCCTGAAGGACGACAAGCCGCCGCCGGGACACATTCCGTCTCTTGTGGCTGCGATTGCACCTGCGGTGAAGGCGTCGGCACAGCAGAGCGGAAACGCGCTCGACAACGCCATTCGGCAGAACGTGATCGATAACGTCGCCAAGCTGAAATCGGCCGCACCGATCCTCAACGCCGCCGCCGGGCAGAACAAGATCAAGGTGGTCGGCGGCATCTACCGGCTCGCGACCGGCAAGGTCGATCTGTTGAGCTGACCTTGGATGGCTGCGCCGCGTGCCTTGCGCGGCGGAAGCCACTGCCACCCAGTTCCGGTTCATGCCGCCGCCGGAACGAACACGCGCAGGCGATGGCCATCGGGATCGGTCGCAACAAAAGTCGTGCCGAAATCCATCTGCACGGGCGCTTGCAAGATGTTCAGCCCGCGCTTCTTCCAGTCGGCGAAGGTCGCCTCGACCGCAGCGGCATTTTCGACCGTGAACGCGACTTCGCTGGCCCCTGCCTGCGCATCGGCGGAAGGCTCCACGGCCTTGCGCGACCACAGCCCGAGCATCACGCCTTCCCTTAGCGGCACCATTGCAAAGGTCGGCGAGGTCTCGACGATGGGGCGGCCGAGCAAGTCGGCATAGAAGCCGGCGCTCGCCGGCGGGTTCTCGACATAGAGCAGAACGAAACTGAAATTTGGCATCGGGAAGGTTCCTGGTTGAACGTCGCTGCCGAAACTGCTTTGAGGGCGTCCGGCATGAGTTCAGCCTAGGGGATGACCCTGCCAAAAACTGTCAGTAGTGAAATCGGTTCAGCGTGCGGGGATTCCTTCGGTCGCACGCCAATCCTTCAGCAGAACCTGACGTCGGCGCGGATAGCGCTTGTCGAGCGCTTGCACCTTGCTGATGCGGTCGGTCCGGAAATGCCGAAAGCCCTCACGCAACTCGCACCACGCCACGACGATACGCACGCGGTCGAAAAAGCCCAGCGCGAAAGGCCAGATCGTGCGCCTGGAGCTGCGTCCATTGCCGTCGAGATAGCCGATCTGCAACTTGCGCTCGGTCCGGATCGCCTGGCGAATGACCGGCAGTTCGGCATCGCCCGCGGCGATTGCCTTTCCCGGCCCGATCAAAAGGCCCGACGTATCGAGACCGTCTTTCAGGTCCGGCGGAAGCACGGCTGATATCTTGGCCAATGCGCTGCGTGCGGCGATACTCAAGGCCGCGTCGGTGCGGTCGGCCACCCAGCGCGAGCCGAGCACGATCGCCTCGATTTCCTCTTCCGAGAACATCAGCGGCGGCAGCATGAATCCCGGACGCAGCACGTAGCCGACGCCCGGCTCGCCATCGATCTGCGCGCCCTGACCGTTGAGTGTTTCGATGTCGCGGTAGAGCGTGCGCAGCGAAATCCCGAGCGCTTCGGCCAGCACCGCACCGCTGACCGGACGCCGATAGCCCCGCAAAAGCTGAATGAGATCGAGTAGCCGCTGCGCGCGCGACATTAATTCGCCCCCTTACCAAGCCGGGCGAGGCTATCAGGGCCTGCTGCCAAAACGTGTCAGCATCATCGACATAATGTCTGCAAGCAGCGCTTGCCGCTTGAGCCGCGTCGTCGCGCAGGTTGCTCCGTCCTCGCGCAACGACGCGCTGCGCGAATTCAAGAAGCTGTCATTGCTTTTGCGATGCCGTCCTGCCCGATCCGTCGTATACTCAAGCCGCGGGGGGAACTGTTCTGCATCACGTGATCACGTGAATACCACCTGAAATCGCAGCAACGGAGGTCCGCCATGAAAGTCAAAGACGCGATGCACAAGGGCGTCGACTGGGTCAGCCCCGATACCCCCATCACCGAAATCGCCAAGCTGATGCGCGCGCACGATATCGGCTGCATTCCGATCGGCGAGGACGACAAGCTGGTCGGAATGGTGACCGATCGCGACATCGTCTGCAAAGGGCTTGCCGGCAACGGTTTCGACGCCAGTCGCGCCAAGGCGCGCGACGTGATGACCGACGGCATCCATTGTTGCCGCGAGGACGACGACCTTGCCAAGGCGGTCCATCACATGGAGACGTTGAAGGTCCGCAGGTTGCCGGTGATCAACAAGAGCAAACGCATGGTCGGCATGATCAGCCTGGGCGACATCAGCCACTTTACATCGGGCGAGTTGATGTCCGGCTACGTGAAGAGCGTTGCGGCCCATCACTGAAGCGGCGGCCTCTGGCGATCGAATCGTCCTCAACGGCTTGCGCCCGTTCGACCCCGAACAGGCGCGAAGCATCCTGCATGAAGCCGCTCGAGCGCGCCGGCGCATCGGCCGAACGAGCGCTCTCAATCGTGCGTGCTGAAGTGGCCGTGCCAGGCCTTCGCCGTCAGTCGCGCGAATTGCGGGCCCTCCAGGCGGATCAGCGTGGCGTGATCGCCGCCTTCCAGGTAGACGTGCCGCCGTGCATCGATGCTGTCGTCGACGATGACGTCGAGCCCATAGCACTCGCCGAGCGGCGGGACGGCCCCGCGCTCGCAGTCCTCAAACAGCCGTTCGATTTCGTCTTCGCTCGCCAGGTCGACCCTGTGGCCGAGCTGACTTCTCAGGGTCGACAGATGCAGGTGATGGGAGGCCGGAAGGACGGCCATCATGTAGCCGCCGTCACGCCGCAGCACGACGGCCTTGGCCAGCGCCTCGCCCGGCACATGGCAGGCCTCGGCCGTGCGCGTCGATGACATCGTCGGGGCATGAGGGATCAGGTCGTAAGTGACGCTCTGATCCAGATATTTCTGCAGGGTCGGGGCAACGGTCATGGCAGTTCCTCCATTGCATGGGCAATCCGCACACCGGGAGGAACTCGCGCAGCCGCCTCACGATGCGGGCGAACACGATTAAGGCAAAAGGATACGCCCGCCGGGCGGCCGCGACAATGTGAATTTCGGTGCAGGAACGGGCGGAGCGGGGACACGAGGCGCGATTTACCCGCGCCGTGCCTTGCTGAGAGCGCAATTGTTCAAGACATGTTCAGCTTAACGCACGTTCCATGCGGCGCTTGGGCGGCGACAGGGTGGAATCCATGCGGTTAGCAAGAAGTTTGTCGATCCTTTCGGTGTGTCTCGTTACGATGTCCGGACTGGCGGGACATTTGAGCCGCGCCGCCGCGCAGCAACCGGAGAAGCGCATCGCACTGGTGGTCGGTAATGGCGCCTATGCGAAATCGCCGCTGGCGACCGCGGCCAACGATGCCGGCCTGATCGCGCAGACCTTGCAGGCGGCCGGCTTCGACGTGATCGGCGCGCGCGATCTCGATGGCGACACGCTGCGCAAGAGTTTTCGCGACTTCATCAACAAGGCCGAGGCCTCGGGGCCGGACACGGTCGCGATGGTGTACCTGGCCGGTTACGGGCTGCAACTGGCGGGCGAGAACTATTTCGTGCCGGTGGATTCCGCGATCAACCGCGAGACCGACGTGCCGATCGAGGCGCTGCGGACCGGCGATTACATCCGCCAGCTCGCCTCGCTGCCGCTGAAGGCCGGCATCGTCGTGCTGGACGCGGCGCGGCAGCAGCCTTTCGTCAGCGGACAGATCGCAAGCGGTCTCGCTTTGGTTGATGCTGACCCGCACATGCTGATCGCGTTCAACGCGGCGCCCGGAACGGTCGCGCCGGCCGAGCAGGGACCATACGGCGTCTACGCCCAGTCGCTGGCCGAGATGATCCGGACCGGCGGGTTGCCGCTGCCGGAGGTTTTCAATCGCCTGCGGCTTCGCGTCAACGAGGCGAGCAAGGGCGCGCAGGTGCCCTGGGACAGCCAGAAGGTCGATGCGGCCTTCACGTTCTTCGAGCGCGCACCGGATGCGCCCACAGCTACGCCGCCGGATCAGGTCGCCGCCATCCGCGACAAGCCGATCCGCGATCTCGGCGTGCAGAACGCCTACGCCGCGGTGCTGGAGCGCGACACGCTGCCGGCTTACGAGGATTTTCTCGCCGCCTATCCCGACGATCCCATGGCGAAGCGGGTGAGGGCGATCGCGGCTGCGCGGCGCGAAGCAATCACGTGGCGCCGCACCTACCGCGCCGACACTCCGAACGCCTATTGGTCGTATCTGCAACGCTACCCGCGCGGGCCTCATGCGGCCGATGCGCGCCGGCGGCTGGCCATTCTCACCGCGCCGATCGAGCCGCCGCCGGCATTCGATGTCATCGATTACGACGTGCCGCCGCCGCCGCCGGAAGAGTTTATCTACATCGATCGCCCGGTGCTGGCCTTCGGCGATCCCGAGTTCGATTTTGTCCCGCCGCCACCGGCGCCGGTCTACTATCTGCCGCCACCTCCGGACGATTTCATTGTGCTGGAGCCGCCGCCACCACCGATCGGGCTGTTCATCCTGCCGCAGCCGATCTTCGTGCCGATCCCGGTCTATGTGAGAGCCCCGCGCTATGTGGCGGCGCCGCCGAACAACATCATCTTCGCCAACATTCACAACAGGGCCGTCATCAACAACGTGATCAACAGGCCGCCGGCGGCGTTGCCCGGAGGCCGACTTGGCGCCGGACGCCCCGGCGCCCCGGTCGCGCCGGGGCAGGGTGGCGCTGGCGCCACGCCGACACTGCCGCCCGCGGTCGCGCAAAGGGCCACGCTGATCCAGCAGGGCAAAGCCCCGGTACCGCCGAGCGCTGCGATCAATCCTGCCGCGAGGCCTGGTTTGCCCGGTGCGGGGCAGGCCGGAAGGCCGAACGCAACGCAGCCCGTCAATGCGCCGGGTGCGCTGCCGTCGAACCAGACTTTGCCGCGGACGAATGCACTGCCGGTTCCAGGCGCCAGGGGCGCACCACCCGCGCCTCCGAGTGCTGCGGTATCGCCGGGCACCGTCAATCCAAATGCGAGGCTTGCGCCGGGCGCGAGGCCTCCGGGGTCAGTGGCACCAGTCGCGCCGGGCGCGGCTCCCGGCTCCCGGCCGGCTATCGGGGCGACGGCACCCGCCGGTCCAGCTGGCCCAAGTCCGCGGGTCGTGGCGCCGCCCCCCAGCGCTGCCGCGCCGTTGAAGCCAGCCGCTGCGGTTGCGCCGAAACCTCAATTGCAGCCTGAGCCGCGGCGAGCCCCGCCGCCGGCCGCGGTGCACGTGGCAAGGCCGCCACCACCGCCCGCAGCCCGCGTCGCTCCCGCACCACCGCCGCGGATGGCTGCTCCGCCACCGCCGCGGATGGCCGCGCCGTCGCCGCCACCAAGGATGGCCGCACCACCCCCACGGATGGCCGCGCCGCCACCACAACGTATGGCAGCCCCACCGCCGCGGATGGCTGCGCCACCGCCGCGTCCGGCTCCCGCGGCGGCGGCCCGGAAGTGCCCGCCGGGTGCCCGATGCTGATTGTTAACGGGCCAGATCCGCGCCCGCGTCTTTGCCGGCGCGGCGCTACAGCGACCGCGCGATCAGCAGCTTCATGATCTCGTTGGTGCCGCCGTAGATCTTCTGGATCCGTGCGTCCACGAACATCCGCGAGATCGGATATTCCTGCATGTAACCGTAGCCGCCGTGGAGCTGCAGGCATTCGTCGGCAGTCTCGACCTGCTTCTCCGAACACCACCATTTCGCCATCGAGGCCGTGACCGTGTCGAGTTCGCCGGCGACAAGGCGTTCAATGCACCAGTCGACGAAGACGCGCGCGACCATGGCCTCGGTCTTGCGTTCCGCCAGTTTGAACGCGGTATTCTGGAATTCGATGATGGGCTTGCCGAACGCCTGGCGTTCCCTGGTGTAGTCAGCCGTCAGCTTGACCGCGCGCTCCATCGAAGCCACGGCGCCGACGGCAAGCGACAGGCGTTCCTGCGGCAATTGCTGCATCAACTGGACGAAACCGTTGCCTTCCTCGGCACCCAGCAGGTTTTCCGGCGGCGCCACCGCATTGTCGAAGAACAATTCGGACGTGTCTGACGCGTGAAGGCCGATCTTGTCGAGGTTGCGGCCGCGCCGGAATCCCTCGTTGCCCGCGGTCTCGAGCACGATCAGCGAGAGTCCCTTGGCGCCGGGTCCGCCGGTGCGCGCCACGACGATGATCAGGTCGGCGGCCTGGCCATTGGTGATGAAGGTCTTCTGACCGTTGATGACGTAATTGTTGCCCTGCTTGCGCGCGGTGGTCCGCACGCCCTGCAGGTCGGAGCCGGTGCCGGGCTCGGTCATGGCAATGGCGCCAACGAACTCGCCGCTCGCCATTTTCGGCAGCCAGCGCAGCTTCTGCTCCTCGGAGCCGTAGTTCAGGATGTAGTGCGCGACGATGGCGCTGTGCACGGAGACGCCGGTCGTGACCTCCGGCACCACGCTCTCGATGTCCTCGAGGATGGCAGCATCGTAGGCAAAGGTGGCGCCGAGGCCGCCATAGGCTTCCGGCACGCTCGGCAGCAAGGCGCCCATGTCACCCAGCGCCCGCCAGGCGGAACGATCGACCATTTTCTGCGCGCGCCATTTGTCGGCGTGCGGCGCCAGATCCTTGGCGAGAAATTTGCGGAACTGGTCGCGAAACACGTCCAGTTCGTCGGTCATCCAGGATGAACGGTATTGCATCGGACAGCCCTCACATCAAACGATGAGACCGCCGCCGGCGACGATCACCTGGCCGCTGATATAATTGGATTCCGGACTGCAGAACAGATAGACGGCATCCGCCGCTTCCTCAGGCGTGCCGCCGCGTCCGAGCGGGATCATCCGGGCCATGGCGTCGAGCATCTGCGGCTGGACCCCGACCTTGATGTCCCGGCCAGCCACGTCGATGGTCTTCTGCTGCGCCTCGATCGGCTGGGTGAGGCGGGTGTTGATCAGGCCGAAGGCGACGCAATTGACGTTGACCTTGTAGCGCCCCCATTCCTTGCACATCGTGCGCGTCAGTCCGATCAGGGACGCCTTGGCGGACGAATAGCTTGCTTGCCCGGCATTGCCGTAAAGCCCGGCAATCGAGGAGATATTGACGACCTTGCGGAACACCTCGCGGCCGGCCTCGGCTTCCTTCTTCGCCATGATCCGGATCGGCTCGGAAGCCGCGCGCAAAATGCGGAACGGGGCCACGAGGTGGACGTCGAGCATGGCCTGGAACTGCTCGTCCGTCATCTTCTGGATCGTCGAGTCCCAGGTGTAGCCGGCATTGTTGACGATGATGTCGAGCCCGCCGAAAGTATCGGTAGCGGCTTTGACGAAGCGATCGGCAAAGCCCGGTTCGGCGACGCTGCCGTTGACCGCGATGGCTTCGCCGCCCGCCGCCCTGATCTCGTCAGCCACGGCGTCGCCCGGAGCGGCATCGAGGTCGTTGACGACGACGCGCGCGCCTTCGCTGGCGAGTTTCAGGGCGATGGCGCGTCCGATGCCGCGGCCTGATCCCGTGATCAGGGCGACCTTTCCCTTGAGCTTGGCCATTTGGAATCCTTCCGGTGCATAGCGTTTTCCAGCGAAGTGGACCCGGTTCGCGTCAAGAAAACGCGTCAAAATTAAGAATTTAGATGGCGATGACGGCTTCGCCGGCAAGTTTGACGTCGCCGTTCTCGTCCCTGGTTGTCAGCGCAAGTTTCGCGCAGCGCTCGCCATTGTGTTCGACGAACTCGGTGACGTGGCCCTCGCAGGTCAGGCTCGCACCGAGCTGGGTGATGGCGACGAAGCGGGTTGCAAAGGTGCGCAGCCGCGGGGGAGGGACCGCGTCGGTCAGTGCCTGGCCGAGGCAGGCCATCACGAACATGCCGTGCGCGAAGACATCGGGATATCCGGCGGCCCTGGCGAAATCCAGATCGACGTGAATCGGATTGTGATCCCCCGACGCGCCGCAATAGAGCGCGAGCTTGTGACGGCTGATCGGCGGAAATTCCTTGTGCACGACCCGGACGCCGACCGCGAGCTGACGGTTCAAAGTCTCGCTCATGCGGCCACCCTGTTCAGCACCACGACCGTGCGAGAGCAGTCCGCGACGTGGACCCCGTGCTGGTTGGTGACCCTGGTTTCGACGACGGCCAGCGTCATGGCGCCGCCCTTCTTGTCGGTAATGCTGGCGATGCGCGGCTCGAAGCGCAGCGTATCGCCGACCATGACGGGAGCCCGGTAGGTGAAGCGCTGTTCGCCGTGCAGCACCTGCGCGAGGTCGGCGCCGAGCACGTCCAGGAATTCGAAGGCCTGTTCGGCGTCCATCATTTCCAGACAAAAGAGATAGGTCGGCGGCACCGGTATTGCGGCGTAGCCGGCGGCTTTGGCGGCGTCGGCATCCGTGTAGGCCGGATTGCGCTCGCCGAGCGTCTCGCGGAAGAACCGCAGCCGCCCGGGTTCGACATGTGCGGTAACCGGCGCAAGGCTGCGCCCGACAACGGAATGATCGACCATGTCCGGCCTCAGGCGCGTTCGTAAAGGGTGACGACGCAGGCGCCGCCGAGACCGAGATTGTGCTGCAATCCACGGCGGGCGCCTTCGACCTGCGTGGCGTCGGCGGTGCCGCGCAACTGGCGCGTCAGCTCGTAGCATTGCGCAAGGCCGGTGGCGCCGAGCGGGTGGCCCTTGGATAGCAGTCCGCCGGACGGATTGGTGACGAACCTGCCGCCATAGGTGTTGTCGCCATTGTCGATGAAGCGTTCCGCGCCGCCTTCGGGACAGAGGCCGAGGGCCTCATAGGTGATCAGCTCATTGTGCGCGAAACAGTCGTGCAGTTCGACGACGTCGATATCCTCAGGCCCGACGCCGGCGGCCTCATACACCTTGTTGGCCGCGTTTTGCGTCATGTCGAAGCCGACCACCTTCATCATGTCGCCGGCGCTGAAGGTCGAGGCCGTGTCTGTCGTCATCGCCTGCGCCGCGATCCGGACTTTCTTGTTCAGGCCATGCTTGCTGGCGAACGTCTCCGACACCAGCACGGCAGCCGCGGCGCCGCAGGTCGGCGGGCAGGCCATCAGGCGGGTCATGACGCCGGGCCAGATCACCTGATCGTTCATGACGTCGTCGGCGGTGACTTCCTTGCGGAATAGCGCCAGCGGATTGTTCCTGGCGTGTCGGCTCGCCTTGGCGCGGACTTTAGCAAACGAGGACAGCGGCGTGCCGTATTTCTTCATGTGACTGAGGCCCGCGCCGCCGAAATAACGCAGCGCCAGCGGCACGCCGGGGGCATCGACGAGCTGGTTGGCGGCCGCGTCGAACTCGTCGAATGCGCTGGGCCGGTCGGTGAAGACGGCGCCGAGCGCACCGGGCTTCATCTGTTCGAAGCCGAGCGCCAGTACGCAGTCGAGCGCGCCGGATTCGATCGCCTGCCGCGCCATGAACAGGGCGGTCGAACCGGTCGAGCAATTGTTGTTCACGTTGATGATGGGAATGCCGCTCATGCCGACCTGGTAGAGCGCGCGCTGTCCGCAGGTCGAGTCGCCGTAGACATAGCCGACATAGGCCTGCTGGATCATGTCGTAGCTGACGCCGGCGTCCGCGAGCGCGAGTCCGGTCGCTTCGGCGCCCATCACCGGGTAGGGCGCGTTCGCACCCGGCTTGACGAAGGGGATCATGCCGACGCCGGCAACATGGACGCTGGATGTCATGGTGCGCTCCCTTAAATTACCCGTTGGACTTTTTCTTACCCATGGGTAATATACGGACAGCTTCGTCGTCGAGTCAACCGCGCCGGGATAATGCCAGGATGGATGGATCAGCCCCTTCCCCGACCGGCCAGTCGCCCTGGATGCCGTTCGAAAGCCGCCGTCGCGCCCGCGACGAGAAGCGCGAAGCCGTGCTGCGCACCGCCGTAGCGCTGTTCCTCGAGCAAGGCTATCACGGCACCACGCTCAACCATGTGGCCGAGCGGCTGAACATCACCAAGCCCGCGCTCTACAATTACTTCCGCAGCAAGGACGAAATCCTCTACGAATGCTGGGCGATCGGCGCCGAACGTGTCGACGAGCGCATCGATGAAATCGCCGCCGCCGGCGGCACCGGGCTGCAGAAGCTGCGCAAGCTGATTATCGGCTACGCCGAGACGATGACCACCGACTACGGCAAGAGCCTGGTGCGCTTCGACGTCCGCGACCTCACCGAGCACAACCGCAAAATCGTTCGCCTCGCCAAGAAGAAGATCGACCGGGCGTTTCGCGACTATATCGGGCAGGGGATCAAGGAAGGGTCGATCAGGCCTTGCGACGCCAAGCTTTCCGCCTTTGCAATTGCGGGCGCGCTGAACTGGATCGGTCACTGGTACCAGCCGAACGGCGCGCTCGAAGCGGAGGCCATCGCCGGCGAATTCGCGATCCGCCTCACCGAGGGGCTCGCGATCAAACCCACAGGGAAAAAGGCGGACAAACCGCCGGTCAGGAAACGCAAGTCACGGGGAGTATCACGATGAACGTCACGCACGGCCTGCGGCGCGCGCTGCAGATCAATCCGAACGGCCTTGCCATCGTCGATGGCGATCGGCGGAAGAGCTGGCGAGAGGTCGGCGACCGCGTGGCGCGGCTCGCCGCAGGCATCCGCGCGCTCGGCGCGCTCGCCGGCGACCGAGTCGCGGTCCTGTCGCTCAATTCCGACCGCTATCTCGAACTCTATCTTGCGGCCGGCTGGTCCGGCACCGTGATTGTGCCGCTCAACATCCGCTGGAGCCCGCTGGAGAACGAAGACGCCATGCGCGACTGTCGCGCCCGCATCCTGTTCGTCGACAAGGCCTTCGCCGCCGTCGGCACGACGCTCGCCAGCGCGATCCCGGACCTCAAGCTGGTTTATGCCGACGACGGCGAAGCGCCCGCCGGCATGGACAATTACGAAAAGCTGATCGAGCGCAACGCGCCGATGCCGGATGAGATGCGCGAGAGTGGCGATCTGGCCGGCATCTTCTATACCGGCGGTACCACCGGACGCTCCAAGGGCGTGATGCTCAGCCACGGCAACCTGATGGTCAATGCGTTGAACGCGCTCGGCGAGGGCCTGTGGCCAAGCAGCACGGTCTATCTGCACGCCGCGCCGATGTTCCACCTCGCCAACGGGGCGGCGATGTATTCGGTGCTGCTGAGCGGCGGCTCCAACGTCGTCATCCAGGGCTTCACGCCCGATGGCGTCGCCGGTGCGATCCAGCGCGACCGCGTTACCGACGTGCTGCTGGTGCCGACCATGATTCAGATGTTCGTCGATCACCCGAAACTCGGCGACTACGACCTGTCGTCGCTGACGGGGATCGCCTATGGCGCCTCCGTCATCAGCGATGCGGTGCTCAGTCGGGCCATGAAGGCCTTGCCCAATGTGCAGTTCACACAAGCCTATGGCATGACCGAACTATCGCCGATCGCAACCCTGCTGCACTGGAAGGAGCATATCGCGGAGGGTCGCGCCAAGGGCCGGCATCGCGGCGCAGGCCGGGCCACGCTCGGCTGTGAGGTCAGGATCGTCGATGCCGACGACAAGGTGGTGCCGAGAGGCACCGTCGGCGAGATTGCCGTGCGCGGCGACAATGTGATGATGGGCTATTGGGAGCGGCCGGAGGAAACCGCCAAGGCCGTCATCGACGGCTGGATGCACACCGGCGACGGCGGCTACATGGACGAGGACGGCTTCGTCTACGTGGTCGACCGTGTCAAGGACATGATTATTTCCGGCGGCGAGAATGTCTACTCGGCCGAGGTCGAGAACGCGCTGGCGCAGCATCCGTCGGTCGCGCAATGCGCCGTGATCGGTATTCCGAGCGAGCGCTGGGGCGAACAGGTTCACGCCATCGTCGTGGCCAGGCCCGGTGCGACGGCAACCCCCGACGAGTTGATGGATTTCTGCAAGACGCTGATCGCCGGCTACAAATGCCCGCGCAGCGTCGAGGTCACGCAGACCCCGCTGCCACTGTCCGGTGCGGGGAAGATCCTCAAGCGCGAATTGCGCAAGCCGTACTGGGAAAACCGCCAGCGCATGGTGAGTTGAGGTCCGATCTTGCCTGAGCGGCAGACCGGTGATGCCTGGCGCAACTGTTTCGTCGGCGGCTTGCGCCGAGAGAGGTATCATAAAACCGCCAACATCGAGCCTTCTACTTTGCATGGGGTTGTTTTCGCATTTTTTGTATCCGGCCATGCGCTGCGGAATAACCGGGGCGCCTTGGACGCGCCGCGCCGCCGATTACCTGAGAAACCGGCCTTATTTCCTTGCTTCTGGCTGAAATCCGGCTATACAGCGCGCCATCTCACACGGAAACATGGCTCAAAAGGCCGTCCGGTGGCAGCCGGGCCATAAGGCTCGTCTGCTCACACGTTTCCGGAGGAACCAACCGGAAAATCATCACTATGTCGCTACCCGATTTTTCTATGCGTCAGCTGCTTGAAGCCGGCGTGCACTTTGGCCACCAATCGCACCGCTGGAATCCGAAAATGGCGGAGTTCATTTTCGGTGCCCGCAACAACATCCACATCATCGATCTCGCCCAGACCGTGCCGATGCTGCATCGTGCGCTGCAGGCGGTATCCGACACCGTCGCCAAGGGCGGCCGCATCCTGTTCGTCGGCACCAAGCGCCAGGCGCAGGACGGCGTCGCCGAGGCGGCCAAGCGCTCCGCGCAGTATTTCGTCAATTCGCGCTGGCTCGGCGGCACGCTGACCAACTGGAAGACGATCTCGGGTTCGATCAAGCGCCTGCGTCACCTCGATGAGGTGCTGTCGGGGGGCGAGGCCAATTCCTACACCAAGAAGGAGCGGCTGACGCTGCAGCGCGAGCGCGACAAGCTCGACCGCTCGCTCGGCGGCATCAAGGACATGGGCGGTCTTCCCGACATGATCTTCGTGATCGACACCAACAAGGAAGACATCGCGATCCAGGAAGCGCAGCGGCTCAACATTCCCGTGGCCGCGATCGTCGATACCAACTCCGACCCCAAGGGCATCACCTTCGTGGTGCCGGGCAATGACGACGCCGGCCGCGCCATTTCGCTGTATTGCGACCTGATTGCCCGTGCTGCCATCGACGGCATCTCGCGCGCCCAGGGCGACCACGGCATCGACATCGGCGCCTCCGCTCAGCCGGCCCGCGAGGAAATTCCGGCGGCTCCGCAGCCGACCGGTTTCCAGGGTCTGGCCGGTCCGCGCGGCACCGCCGACAACCTCAAGAAGCTCACCGGCGTATCGGGTGCGATCGAGAAGAAGCTCAACGACCTCGGCATCTTCCACTACTGGCAGCTCGCCGAGCTCGACCACGACACCGCGCACAAGATCGGCGAAGAGGTTGGTCTTCCGAGCCGCGCCGATGCCTGGGTTGCCCAGGCCAAGACGCTGACCGCGGAAGCGGAATAATTGCCATGCCGCGTGGCCGGGCCTTCCGGCCACCGGTTTTGCTCCCCAGATTACGCATTCCCTGAAGCTGACGGCGGCCCGGCGCAAAGCGCGCGCCGCGCCCGCGGCTAACAGGCAAGAAGGATATTCGACGATGGCAACGATCACTGCGGCGATGGTCAAGGAACTGCGCGAGTCGACCGGCGCAGGCATGATGGACTGCAAGGCAGCGCTCACCGAGACCAGCGGCGACATGACAGCCGCGCAGGATTGGCTGCGCAAGAAGGGCCTGTCGAAGGCCGCCAAGAAGGCCGGCCGCGTCGCGGCGGAAGGCCTGATCGGCGCGGTGACCTCGGGCGCCAAGGGCGTCGTGGTCGAAGTCAATTCGGAAACCGATTTCGTGGCGCGCAATGAGCAGTTCCAGGGCCTCGTCAAGATGATTGCCCAGGTCGCGCTGCACAATGGCGCCGACGTCGAGACGATCAAGGCGGCCAAGGTCGGCAGCGTCACGGTCGAGACCGCGATTTCGGACGCGATCGCGACCATCGGCGAGAACATGTCGCTGCGCCGCGCGACTTCGCTCGAAGTCAGCCAGGGCGTGGTGTCGAGCTATGTCCATGGCGCCGTGATCGATGGCGCCGGCAAGATGGGCGTGCTGGTCGCGCTCGAATCCGCCGGCAAGACCGATGAGCTCGCCCATCTCGGCCGCCAGTTGGCGATGCATGTAGCTGCCACCAATCCGCAGGCGCTGGATCCCTCCGGCCTCGATCCGGCGATCGTGACGCGCGAAAAGGACGTGCTGGCCGACAAGTATCGCCAGCAGGGCAAGCCGGAGAACGTGATCGAGAAGATCGTCGAGTCCGGCCTGAAGACCTATTACAAGGAAGTCTGCCTGCTCGAGCAGGCGTTCATCCACGACGAAAAGGGCAAGTCGGTCGCCCAGGCGGTGAAGGAAGCCGAAGGCAAGATTGGCGCGCCGGTGAAGATTGCCGGATTTGTGCGCTATGCTCTCGGCGAGGGAATCGAAAAGCAGGAATCCGATTTCGCGGCCGAGGTAGCGGCGGCCAGCGGCAAGAAGTAACCGCTGCGGTCAAAACCTTCCGGCGCAATTGCGCCGGAAGTACCTGCGCGGGACAAGGAAGCGATAAGCAATGGCTGACCCGGTCTATCGTCGCGTCGTGATCAAGCTCTCGGGCGAGTATCTCGCCGGCAGCCAGTCCTTCGGCATCGACCAGCCCACCGTTGACCGTATCGCTGGCGACCTGATCGCAGCCCAGAAGCTCGGCGTCGAGGTGGCCGTCGTGATCGGCGGCGGCAACATCGTTCGCGGCGTGGAAGTCTCCTCGCGCGGCGTGTCGCGCCCGACCGGCGACACCATGGGCATGCTCGCCACCGTGATGAACTGCCTGGCGCTGGAGGCCGCGATCGAGCGGAAGGGGACGCCGGCGCGCACCCTGTCGGCGTTCGTGATGCCCGAGATTTCCGAGCTGTTCACCCGCGGTGCAGCGCACAAATACCTGTCCGAGGGGCGAATCGTGCTGCTTGGCGGTGGAACCGGCAATCCGTTCTTCACCACCGACACCACAGCGGTGCTGCGGGCGGCCGAGATCGGGGCACAGGCCGTGCTCAAGGCTACCAATGTCGACGGCGTTTACAGCGCCGATCCCAAAAAGGACCCGCAGGCCAAGCGTTTCGATCGTCTGACGCATTCGCAGGCGATTGCCGGCGACTACAAGGTGATGGATGCAACCGCATTCGCGCTTGCCCGCGAGACGTCACTGCCTATCATCGTATTCTCGATCGCCGAGCCGGGTTCGATCGGCGCGATCCTGCGCGGGACCGGCCACGGCACGGTGGTCGCTGGCTGATACGCCAGTGCTGCTTCGAACCGCGGGCTTTTAAGATGCCGGCGGCTGGTTTCTAAGGAGGGGAGAGTGTTATGCCCACGCCCGGTTTTGACATCAACGAATTGAAGCGTCGCATGCAAGGCGCCACCCACTCGCTCAAGCACGAACTGGGCGGCCTGCGGACCGGCCGCGCGGCGGCGTCCATGCTGGAGCCGGTGCAGGTCGAAGCTTACGGTTCGCACATGCCCCTCAACCAGCTCGCGACCGTCAGCGTGCCCGAGCCACGCCTGCTCTCCGTGCAGGTATGGGACAAGTCGATGGTGAAGGCGGTGGAAAAGGCGATCGTCGATTCCAACCTCGGCCTCTCGCCCGCGACCGAAGGGCAGGTGCTGCGCCTGCGAATCCCCGAGCTCAATGAGGAGCGGCGCAAGGAACTGGTGAAAGTCGCGCATAAATACGCCGAAGCCGCCAAGGTGGCGGTCCGCCATGTCCGTCGCGACGGACTGGATATCGTCAAGAAGCTCGAGAAGAATCACGAGATTTCCGAAGACGATCAGGAGCGGCTCGCCAATGAGGTGCAAAAGGCGACCGACGGAACGATTGCGGAAATCGATCAGTTGCTTGCGGCGAAGGAAAAGGAAATCCTCACCGTTTGACGGCAATCTTCAAGAATCGAGACTGGTCCTGGAATTAAGATAATGCCGAACGCCGCCGCCCCCGCCACGGAAGGACCGGATCGATCCGTTCCGTTGCATGTGGCGATCATCATGGACGGAAACGGGCGCTGGGCGGCCGCGCGCGGCTTGCCACGTGCCGAGGGCCATCGCCGCGGTGTCGAGGCGCTGCGTCGCGTCGTGCGCGCCGCCCATGAACTCGGCGTGCTTTACCTCACGATCTTTTCGTTCAGCTCCGAGAACTGGTCGCGGCCGGCGACCGAAATCGGCGACCTGTTCGGACTGCTCCGCCGATTCATCCGCAACGATCTGGCGACGCTGCATCGCGACGGCGTGCGCGTGCGCGTGATCGGGGAGCGGGAAGGGCTGGAGCCCGATATCTGCACGCTGCTGAACGAAGCCGAGGAACTGACGAGGGCCAACACCAAGCTCAATCTCGTGGTCGCGTTCAACTACGGATCGCGTCAGGAAATCGCAAATGCCGCGCAAAAGCTGGCGCGCGAAGTGGCGGAGGGCAAGCGCGATCCGGCATCGATCGACGCCGACGCGCTCGGCCGCTATCTCGATGCGCCCGACATTCCCGATCCCGACCTGATCATCCGCACCAGCGGCGAGCAGCGGCTGTCGAACTTCCTGATGTGGCAGGCGGCCTACAGCGAACTCGTTTTCGTGCCGATCCACTGGCCGGATTTCGACAAGGCCGCGCTGGAAAGCGCCATTGCCGAATACGCCAGACGGGAACGCCGTTTCGGCGGTCTGGCCGCGAAAACCGGATCGTGACCGAACGCGAGGCCGCGCCGGCGGCAGCGAGCCCGTCCGACTCGCGAATTCGCGAATCTGACTCGCGCAATCTGGTGATGCGCATCGCCGTGGCCGCCGTGCTGATCCCGCTTGCGGTCGCGATCGCCTATGCCGGCGGCTGGCTCTGGGCCGCGCTGGTGACGCTGGCGGCAAGCGGCCTGTTCGTCGAATGGCTCGTGATCGTGGGTCTCACTGGCACTACTCGCGTGACGGTGCCCGGTGTGGCCGCGCTTGTGGTTGCCGGGCTTTGTTTTGCGATTGGCCGCCTCGATGCCGCGCTGATCGTGCTCGGCGTCGGCTTCGTTGCGGTGGTGGCGATCGCGCCGGAGCGGCGAAGCTGGGCCGCGGCGGGATTTTTGTACGCGGCGGCGGCCGAGATCGCCTCGGTGCTGGTGCGTCTCGATCCCGTCAAGGGATTCGCCGCGTTGATGTTGGTGCTGCTGATCGTCTGGGTGACCGATAGCGGCGGCTATTTTGCGGGCCGCGGCATTGGCGGGCCGAAACTTTGGCCGCGCGTCAGCCCGAAGAAGACCTGGGCGGGCGCGGTCGGCGGGTTGGCCGCCAGCCTGGCCGTGGCGTGCGGATTTGCCGCGTTCGATCTGGGCCGAATCGGGCCGTTATTGATGCTCTCCGGAGCCCTTTCGGTCGTCTCGCAGCTCGGCGACCTCTTCGAATCTGCCGTGAAGCGGCGTTTTGGCGTAAAGGACTCAAGTCACATTATTCCCGGCCACGGCGGGCTAATGGATCGCCTGGATGGATTTGTCGCAGCCGTCGTCGTGGCGGCTCTTTTCGGTCTTCTGCGGGGTGGCGCCGATGGTGTCGGCCGCGGTCTTATGGTTTGGTGAAATTATGAGCGCAGTTCCATTGCGTAACGACAAACCCGTCGCGGCAGCCATACGCACGGTCACGGTGCTGGGCGCCACCGGTTCCATCGGCGACAGCACGATGGATTTGCTGCGCGGCGCGCGGGATCGCTATTCCGTCGAGGCGCTGACCGCGAATTCCAATGTCGAAGCGCTGGCCAAACTCGCCAAGGAATTCGGCGCGCGATTCGCGGCGATTGCCGACCCGTCGCGGCTTGGCGAACTGAAGGACGCCCTGGCCGGCACCGGTATCGAATGCGGCGCCGGCGAAAGCGCCATCATCGAGGCCGCCGCACGTCCCGCCGACTGGGTGATGGCGGCGGTGAGCGGTGCGGCCGGGCTGAAACCCGCGCTCGCTGCGGTCGACCGCGGCGCGGCCGTGGCGCTCGCCAACAAGGAATGCCTGGTTTGTGCCGGCGATTTCTTCATGCAGCGTGCGGCGAAAGCCGGAGCCTGCATCCTGCCGGCGGATTCCGAACACAACGCACTGTTTCAGGCGCTCTCTTCCGGCAATCGCGAGGAACTGGTGCGCGTGATCATCACCGCCTCGGGCGGGCCGTTCCGCACCTGGGCGCCGGCTGACATCGAGCAGGCGACGCTGGAGCAGGCCCTGAAGCATCCGAACTGGAGCATGGGCCAGAAGATCACCATCGATTCGGCCTCGATGATGAACAAGGGCCTCGAAGTCATCGAGGCCTCCTATCTCTTCGCGCTTTCGGCCGACGAAATCGACGTTCTCGTGCATCCGCAGTCGATCATCCACGGCATGGTCGAATTCTCCGACCGCTCCGTGGTGGCGCAACTCGGTGCGCCCGACATGCGGATTCCGATTGCGCACTGTCTCGGATGGCCCGAGCGAATTGTCGGCCCGTCGGCGAGGCTCGATCTCGCGAAAATCGGACAGCTGACCTTCGAGGCGCCGGATTTCGAGCGATTCCCGGGCTTGCGGCTGGCCTACGAAGCGTTACGTACAGGACGCGGTGCGACCACGGTATTCAACGCTGCCAATGAGGTGGCGGTGGCGGCGTTCATTGCCGGAAAGATCAAGTTCGGGTCGATCGCGCGCCTTGTCGAAGCCACCATGAACGACTGGATTTGCGCCGGGAACCTTGCGCCTTTGAGCTCGGCTGACGACGCGATTGCCGTTGACCATAACGCGCGAAATCGAGCCGCCTCCCTATTGCCTCAAATTGCCTTAAAGGCATCCTAGAGGGTTGGGGACGGAGCCTTTGGCTCTTGTCGAGGGGAACCTGGATGTCAGAGTTTTTTCTACATAGTTTCAATACGTTGAGCCATGGGTTCGTGGGCTACATCATTCCCTTCTTGTTCGTCCTGACCATTGTCGTGTTCTTCCATGAACTCGGCCACTTCCTGGTCGCCCGATGGGCGGGCGTGAAGGTGCTGACGTTCTCGCTCGGCTTCGGGCCGGAACTCATAGGCTTCAACGATCGCCATAGCACGCGCTGGAAGATCTCGGCGATCCCGCTCGGCGGCTATGTGAAGTTCTTCGGCGACGAATTGGAAGCCTCGACGCCGGCCTCGGCTGAAGCCCTCGCCGGCATGACCGACGAGGAGCGGGCGGGCAGTTTCCATCACAAGAAAGTCGGCGCGCGCGCGGCGATCGTTGCCGCCGGTCCGGTCGCGAATTTCATTCTGGCGATCGTCATCTTCACCTGTCTCTTCACCTTCTTCGGCAAGCCGAGCACGACGGCGCGCGTCGACAAGATCGAAGCCAGCAGCGCCGCCGAGCGGGCGGGCTTTCAGGTCGGCGACATCGTCACAGCGATCGATGGCAAAAAGGTCGGCAGCTTCTCCGACATGCAGCGCTTGGTCAGCGTTCGTGCCGGCGACACCCTGACCTTCACCGTCAAGCGCGGTGATTCCACGCTGCAGTTGAAGGGTACGCCGGAACTGCGCGAAGTGAAGGATCCGTTCGGAAACACCCAGCGCCTCGGGATTCTCGGCATCACCCGTGCCACGTCGCCGGGCGAGGTGACCACCGAGAAGGTCGATCCGGCCACCGCGTTTTGGCTGGGAATCAAGGAGACCTGGTTCGTGATCGACCAGACGCTCTCCTATATCGGCAACATCTTTACCGGGCGGGCGAGCGCAGACCAGATCGGCGGGCCGATTCGGATCGCGCAGATTTCGGGCCAGGTGGCCACGCTGGGACTGATTCCATTGCTTCATCTGGCGGCGGTGCTGTCCATTTCGATCGGACTGCTGAACCTGTTCCCGGTGCCGTTGCTCGATGGCGGCCACCTTTTGTTCTACACGGCCGAGGTGCTGCGGGGGCGTCCGTTGTCGGAAAAATCCCAGGAATACGGGTTCCGCGTCGGGCTGGTTCTGGTGCTGATGTTGATGGTGTTCGCTTTCTATAATGATTTCCATCAAGTGCCATGGCTGAAGGGGCTGTTCGGGAGATCGTAGAAGCGGCTTTTTTGTGACGTTGCCCATTGGCAACGTCTTGGAATGAAAATGGAATTGCACCGCGACATCTGGTTTGCCGCCCTCTCGAAATTGGCTACAAGCAGTGCAACTTGGGAATCTGCCGGTTCGTAGGGGTGCGGACCGGCATGCAATGACGAGGGCGCGTTGCGCATGATGTTGGGAATGCGAGTGCGGGGGGCTCTACTGGGCGCTCTGATCATGGTTGCCGCGCCGATGGCGGGCGCGCTGGTGTCTTCGCCAGCTGCGGCCCAGACCGTGGCGTCGATCGCGGTTGAGGGGAACCGGCGCGTCGAGGTCGAGACCATTCGCTCCTATTTCAAGCCAGGCCCCGGCGGCCGGCTCGGGCAGGCCCAGATCGACGACGGCCTCAAGGCCCTGATTGAGACCGGCCTGTTCCAGGACGTGCGAATCAACCAGGTCGGCGGCCGGCTGGTCGTGACCGTGGTCGAAAACGCCGTGATCGGGCGCATCGCCTTCGAAGGTAACAAGAAGGTCAAGGACGAGCAGCTCTCGGCTGAAATCCAGTCCAAGCCGCGTGGCACATTCTCGCGCCCGATGGTTCAGTCTGACGCCCAGCGCATCGCCGAAATCTACCGGCGCTCCGGCCGCTATGACGTGCGTGTGAACCCTGAAATCATCGAGCAGCCGAACAACCGCGTCGACCTGATCTTCACGGTCACCGAGGGCAGCAAGACCGGCGTCAGGTCGATCGAGTTCGTCGGCAACGTCGCCTATTCGTCCTATCGTTTGAAGGACGTCATCAAGACGCGCGAATCCAACCTGCTGAGCTTTCTCGGCGGCGCCGACGTCTACGATCCCGACCGGGTCGAGGCCGACCGCGACCTGATTCGCCGTTTCTACCTCAAGAACGGCTACGCCGACGTGCAGGTGGTCGCCGCGCTGACCGAGTATGATCCCGACAAGAAGGGCTTCCTCGTCACCTTCAAGATCGAGGAGGGGCAGCAATATCGCGTGGCCTCCGTCGACTTCCAGACCTCCATCGCAACCCTCGATACCGCCTCGATGCGCAGCTTTTCGCGCGTCAGCGTCGGCTCGCTCTACAATGCCGAGGCGCTTGAGAAATCCGTCGAGGAAATGCAGATCGAGGCCTCGCGTCGCGGCTATGCCTTCGCCATTGTGCGTCCGCGCGGCGATCGCAATTTCGAAGCCCACACCGTTTCGATCGTGTTTGCCATTGATGAGGGCCCGCGAACCTATATCGAGCGCATCAACGTCCGCGGCAACACCCGCACCCGCGACTACGTGATTCGCCGCGAGTTCGACCTGTCCGAAGGCGACGCCTACAACCGTGCCCTGGTCGATCGCGCCGAGCGCCGGCTGAAGAACCTCGACTTCTTCAAGAGCGTGAAGATCCTGACCGAACCCGGCTCGTCGACCGACCGCGTGATTCTGGTCGTCGATCTCGAAGAGAAGTCGACCGGCGACTTCTCGGTGTCGGGCGGCTATTCGACCACCGACGGTGCGTTGGCCGAAGTCAGCATTTCCGAGCGCAACTTCCTCGGCCGTGGCCTGTATGCGAAGGCGGCCGTGACCTACGGTCAGTACGCGCGCGGCGGTTCGCTGTCGTTCGTGGATCCCTATCTGCTCGACTATCGTGTCGCGCTCGGCCTCGATCTGTTTTATCGCGAGCAATTGGCCAACAGCTATATCGCCTACGGCACCAAGACGCTGGGCTTCAGCCCACGGCTCGGCTTCACGTTGCGGGAAGATCTCGCGCTTCAGTTGCGCTACTCGATCTATCAGCAGCAAATCTCGCTGCCGAGTACGCTTGCGAACTGCAACAACAATCCCGAACAATGGGCTGTTGGCGTTCAATCCGAGCCCCGCATTTGCGAATCTGAACGGTGCTCCCGCGGGCGGATCGATAACGCAAGGCGGCCAAACCGCTACTGACGCCTCCGGCGTCGGCCTGTGGTGCTACAGCGACGGCGAAGCCTCGCTGCCGGTCCGCAAGGAATTGCAGAGCGGCAAGGCGCTGACCTCGTCGGTCGGCTATTCGCTGAACTACAACACGCTGGACAACAACAAGAACCCGACCGACGGCTTGCTGATCGACTGGAAGCAGGACTTTGCCGGTGTCGGCGGCGACGTGAAGTACATCAAGTCGGCGATCGACGCGAAGTACTACACCCCACTCGTCGCTGATATCGTCGGCCTGATCCACCTCCAGGGCGGTATTCTCAACCAGTTCGGCGGCAGCGAGCTGCGCATGCTCGATCACTTCCAGATGGGCCCGAACCTGGTTCGCGGTTTTGCGCCGAACGGCATCGGTCCGCGCGATATCAACCCCTTCGGCACGCGTGACGCGCTCGGCGGCACGAAGTACTGGGGCGCTTCGTTCGAACTGCAGATGCCATTCTGGTTCCTGCCGAAGGAAGTCGGGCTCAAGGGCTCGGTCTATGCCGACGCCGGCGGTCTGTTCGACTACAAGGGGCCGACGTCGTGGGCGCAGACGGGCGAGGTCAACGTGCCCGGTTGCATCAAGCCTACTCAGGTGAATTCACCGACTGGGGCCTCTCCCGGAACCTGTTTGGGATTGCAGTATGACGACGGCAACGTGGTACGCACCTCGGTGGGTGTCGGTCTCATCTGGGCTTCGCCGTTCGGTCCGCTGCGCTTCGACTATGCGGTTCCGCTTACGAAGGGTCAGTTTGACCGCGTGCAGCAATTCAAGTTTGGCGGCGGCACATCGTTCTAAGGTGGCTTGAAGCGAACGGACTTGAGGTCCGCGTGACGAGAACGCCTCGAAACAAGAGGAGGGGTCGGCTCCATTTCTTCGGAGCCGGCACTCTGGTGTGAAGGCCGGCCGGACTGCGACGGGTGGAATGGCGCAGCCGATATTTTTCAAGCAACCTCCTTCCTCGACGCTTGCCGAACTGGCTGCGTTGACGGGAGCGGTGTTGGTCGACCCGGCACAGGGCGGCCATGTGATCAGGGGCATCGCTTCGCTCGACGAAGCCGGCCCCATGCATCTGGTGTTTTTCGACAACCTCAAATACGCCGATCAGCTCAAGGCGACCAAGGCTGGCGCCTGCCTGGTCAGCCCGCGCTTCGAGGCCCAGGTGCCCGCCCATGTGGCGGTGCTGCGGGCCACCCAGCCGTTCCGCGCCTTCGTGAAGCTGGCGCGCGAATGGCACGCCGATGCGCTCCGCCCGCAATCCTGGTTCGACAATGACGGCATCGCGCCATCGGCCATCATCGACCCGTCGGCCCACCTGGAGGACGGCGTCATCGTCGATCCGCTGGTGGTGATCGGCCCGCGGGTCGAGATCGGCGCCGGCACCGTGATCGGCGCGGGCGCTGTGATCGGCGCCGACGTCAAGATCGGCCGGGACTGCAATGTCGGCGCCCGCACCGCGATCCAGTTCTCCCTGATCGGCAACAACGTCCTGATCCATCCTGCCTGCAGCATCGGGCAGGACGGCTATGGCTTCATCTTCTTCGGCCCCGAGGGCCACCTCAAGGTGCCGCAGACCGGCCGCGTCCTGATCCAGAACAATGTCGAGGTCGGCGCCGGCACCACCATCGACCGCGGTAGCCTGCGGGATACCGTAATCGGCGAGGGCACCAAAATCGACAATCAGGTCCAGATCGGCCACAATGTGACCATCGGCAGACACTGCCTGCTCGCGGCCCAGATCGGGCTCGCGGGCAGCCTGACGATCGGTGACAACGTCGCGCTGGGCGCCAAGGTAGGCATCAACAACCATCTCAAGATCGGCGACGGCGCCCAGGTTACGGCGATGAGCGGGGTCAAGGACGACATCCCGCCCAATGGCCGCTGGGGCGGTTTCTTTGCAAAGCCGACCAAGCAGTGGTTCAAGGAGATTATTGCGGTGGAGCGGCTGGTGCAGCGTGGCGCTGCCGATTCGAAAGGCGAGGGGCGGGAGTAATGGAGGAGTCACCGGTCAGGTTTGAGCTCGTGGATATCAACGAGATCCTCAAGACGCTCCCGCATCGTTATCCGATGCTGCTGATCGACCGGGTGATCAGGATCCGGACCGATTACAGCGGCATCGGCATCAAGAACGTCACCTTCAACGAGCCGCCGTTTCTCGGCCATTTTCCCGATCGTCCGGTCTATCCTGGCGTGATGATGATCGAGGCCATGGCGCAGACCGCCGGCGTCATCGGCATCAAGTCGGTCGAGGGCACCGAGAAGCCGCGCGCGGTTTATTTCCTCACCATTGACAAGTGCAAATTCCGAAAACCCGTGATGCCCGGCGATACCATCGAGTACCACATGCGCTCGATCGGCCGCCGCAAGGCGATGTGGTGGTTCCACGGCGACGCCAAGGTGAATGGCACCGTGGTCGCGGAGGCCGATGTCGGCGCGATGCTGACGGATTGAATTGGATTGAATTTATCCGTCATACAACCGACGTCTTCCTGATGTCCTTGCTCAATCGCTGGTAGTGGAACCCACGCCGGTCGATTGAGGAAATTTGCCGACCAGATCCGGTCTGGGTCCACGCTTTTTCAACGGAGGCGTCCGTGAACAAGCTTGAGTCCGTCATTTCGTATTTGGTCATTTTTCTGCTGATGTCGCCGCAGGGTTACGCGGCTGATCTGGAAGGGCTCGTTTCGTCGCTCAAGGGCGGCGGCTACGTCATCGTGTTTCGGCACGGCGCTACCGACGACAGCCAGAAGGACATCTACCCCTTCAAGTTCGACGACATGACCGCGCAGCGGCAATTGAGTGAGAAGGGACGCGCGATGGCGCGCGAGCTCGGGGTTGCGCTCAAGAAATTGGGCGTGCCGATCGGCGAAGTTTACACCAGCCGGCTGAACCGCGCGGTCGAGACCGGCAAGCTGCTCGGCGGCAAGGACGTATCGCCGGTGGACGAATTGACCGACAGCGGCGCGGGCAGTTCGCCGGCGATGGCCAATCCCGACGGCAAGAATGCCAAGGCAGGACGCGCCGTGCGCGATCTCGTCAACACGCCTCCGAAAGCCGGCCTCAACAATCTGGCGGTGACGCACAAGACCAACGTCGCCGACGCCTTCGGCAAGGAATTTGCCGATATCCGCGAAGGCGAGGCGCTGGTCTACAAGACGACCAGTTCGGGCCCGGCCGTCCTGGTTGCGCGCGTGCAGGCGAACGAATGGATCGCACAGGCCGGCAGCTAGATTTTGGTCTCGACACGAAGGAACTTCGTGCCCTCCAGCAGGTTTGTAGTTCCGGTGGAAGAGGGTGTTGCGGAGACGGGCCGTGAAATATCTCAGAGCCGCCGGCGCGCTGATCGCCTCAGCCGCCCTTTTCGTTGGAAACGCTGCGGCCCGTGATGATGGCCGCTATGCCAACTCTCCGCTCAAGCCTTGGTTCGACAGCCTCCGAAGCGGGAAGGGGCTATGCTGTTCGGACGCCGATGGCTCCGTCATTTCAGACGTCGATTGGGAATCGAAGGACGGCCATTATCGCGTCAGGCTCGAGGGCCAATGGATCGACGTTCCCGACGATGCCGTCATCACCGTGCCAAATCGCGCCGGCCGTACCATGGTTTGGCCGGTTAAGGACTCGGCCGGGATTTCAATCCGCTGCTTTCTGCCCGGCAGCATGACGTAGCGACGGCTCGCCTCGGTCTTGAATCTCGGGAATTGAGATGGCGGCAGATGGATTTGCGGCCCGGATGCGGCCGACACATGACGTAACCATACGTCACTGGACAGCGTTGGTACGTCGCGCTAACCACCCGAAAACGCGAGATATTCGCGTCCAATCGATGGGCTGGGCAGGCTAATGAGTACGATCGATCCAACCGCGCGGGTTGAGGATGGCGCTGTGATCGGCGAGGGGACCACGATCGGCCCCTATTGCATCATCGGTCGCCACGTCGTCGTCGGCGCCAACTGCAATCTGATCGCGCATGTTCACGTCACGGCGCAGACCACGATCGGCGCCGGCTGCACGATCTATCCATTCGTCTCGCTCGGCACCCCGCCGCAATCGCTGAGTTACAAGGGCGAACTGACCCGGCTCGAGATCGGTGCGGGCTGCACCATCCGCGAATCCGTTACCATGAACGCCGGCACGGTTGCCGGTGGCGGCGTGACGCGGGTCGGCGAGCGCGGCTACTTCATGAATTGCAGCCATGTCGGGCACGATTGCCAGGTCGGCAATGATGCGATCTTTGCAACCTCCGCCACGCTCGGCGGTCACTGCGAGATCGGCGATTTCGTCTTCATTGGCGGGCTGTCGGCCGTGCACCAGTTCACACGGATCGGGCCGCAGGTGATGGTCGGCGGCGTCTGCGGCGTGCGCGGCGACATCATTCCCTTCGGGCTCGCGAACGGCCAGTATGCGAGCCTCGAAGGGTTGAACATCATCGGCATGAAGCGCCGCAAGTTCACCAGGGAGCGGCTGGCGAAGGTGCGCGGGTTCTACCAAAACTTGTTTCACGGTCCTGGCGTGTTTGCCGAGCGGCTGAATGCGGTGCAGCCGCTGGCCGGAGAAGATCCGGCGATCGCTGAAATCCTCGCCTTCATCGCGCAAGGCAAGCATCGCGCGCTCTGCCTGCCCACCGACGATGGCAACAAGCATTGATGACGGGATCGCCGCAGCCATGATTTCAGCGGCTTCTGACATTTCATCACCCGTCGGCGTCATCGCCGGCGGCGGCGCCATGCCGTTCGCGGTGGCGGATTCGCTTAGCCAGCGGGGGATCGCGCCGGTGCTGTTCGCGCTCCGCGGCGCCTGCGATCCTGATCGCGTCGAGCGTTTCCGCCATCACTGGATTTCGGTCGGGCAACTCGGCCGCGCCACAAAACTGTTCCGCAGCGAGGGCTGCCGCGATCTGATCTTCATCGGCACGCTGCTGCGCCCGGCACTGTCGGAAATCCGGCTCGACTGGGGGACGATCCGCGTCCTCGGCCGCGTCTGGGCGGCGTTTCGCGGCGGCGACGATCATCTGCTGTCGGGGATCGGCCGCATCCTCGAACAGGACGGGTTTCGGATGGTCGGGATCCGGGATGTCGCCCCCGATATTCTGATGCCGGAGGGAAACATTGCCCGCGCCACGCCCGACGCCGCCGCCAGTGCCGACATCGCCAAGGGGCGGGAGGTGCTTGGCGCGCTCGGGCCGTTCGACATCGGCCAGGCCGTGGTCGTGATCGACGGTCATGTAGTGGCGGTTGAGGATATCGAGGGCACTGATGGGCTCCTGGTGCGTGTGGCGCGGCTGCGTGAGGCCGGGCGCATTCGCGCCAAATCCGGCCGCGGCGTGCTGGTGAAGGCGCCCAAGAATGGCCAGGATTTGCGCTTCGACCTGCCGGCCGTGGGCGCTAAAACCATCGAGGGCGCCGCCAAAGCGGGGCTTGCCGGCATCGCCGTGATCGCCGGCCATACGATTGCCGCGGACTCGCAAACCATGATCGAGGTGGCAGACAAAGCCGGCCTGTTCATCCAGGGCTTATCAGCGTGACGCCCTCTCGCGCCACCGCCGGGATGGAGCGGAGGGTATTTCTGATCGCGACGGAAGAGTCCGGCGATCGCCTCGGCGCCAATTTGATGAAAGTGCTGCGCCAGCGCCTTGGCGACGGGGTTCGGTTCGAAGGCGTCGGCGGCCGCGCGATGGCGCGCGAGGGCCTGGAGTCGCTGTTTCCGATCGAAGAGCTCTCGATCATCGGGCTTGCCGCCGTCGTCAAGGATTTGCCGAAGATCCTCGGGCTGATCAAGGAAACCGCCATCGCGGTGACGGAAGCGGCGCCGGATATTCTCGTCATCATCGACAGTCCGGACTTCACCCACCGGGTTGCCAAACGCGTTCGTGCCAAGGATCCCGGGATTCCGATCGTCAACTATGTGTCGCCCTCGGTCTGGGCGTGGCGGCCGGGCCGGGCGCGCGCGATGCTGAAATATGTCGATCACGTGCTGGCGCTGCTGCCGTTCGAGCCCGAGGCCTATCGCAGGCTGCACGGGCCGCCCTGCAGCTATGTCGGCCATTCCCTGACCGAGCAGTTGTCATCGCTGCGCCCGAACCCGGACGAAGCCGCGCGGCGCGCGGAATCGCCGCCGGTGCTGCTGGTGCTGCCGGGAAGCCGTCGCAGCGAAATCCGCCACCACATGGCGGTGTTCGGCCAGGCGGTGGCGCGGCTGCAGGAAGCGGGCGTGGCGTTCGAACTGGTGCTGCCGACCATGCCGCATCTGCAGGAGGCGGTCGTGGACGCGGTGAAGGGCTGGCCGGTGCAGCCCCAGGTCGTGATCGGCGAGCAGGAGAAGCGGGCGAAGTTCCGGATCGCGCATGCGGCGCTCGCCAAATCCGGCACGGTGACGCTCGAACTGGCATTGGCCGGGGTGCCGATGGTGACGGCCTACCGGACCGGTTCGGTGGAAGCCTGGATCCTGCGGCGCGCCATCAAGGTGAACTCGGTGATCCTGGCCAATCTCGTGATCGGCGAGAACGTCATTCCCGAATTCCTGCAGGAAGATTGCACCCCGGAAAAACTCGCCGCCGCGCTGCGCGAGCTGTTGAGCGATTCCGAGTTGCGACGAAAGCAGATCGAGGCGTTCGCCAAGATCGACGGGATCATGTCGACCGGCAACCAGCCGCCCAGCGCGCGCGCCGCCGATATCGTGCTGGCAACGATGTGGCAGGCGCGGCGGGGATAGGTTTCGTGGGATCGGTAGAGCCAACCGGGCGTGCGTTCGCGCGACCCGTTGGCTCTACCCATCCGACAAGAGAAAAGCCGGACGCGACGATCGCATCCGGCTTTTCCGAGTTTCTTGCAAGCGACGTCGCTTACTTCCGCTTGTCCATCGGCAACATATTCGCGGCGCGCAACGCCGGTGTAGAGCTGGCGCGGACGGCCGATCTTCTGCTGCGGGTCCTCGATCATCTCGCTCCACTGGCTGATCCAGCCGACGGTGCGGGCGACCGCGAACAGCACGGTGAACATCGAGGTCGGGAAGCCCATCGCCTTCAGCGTGATGCCCGAATAGAAATCGACGTTCGGATAGAGCTTGCGGTCGATGAAGTACTGGTCGGAGAGCGCGATCTTTTCCAATTCCAGCGCCACCTTCAGCATCGGGTCGTCGCCATGGCCGGTCTCGGCCAGCACGGCGTGACACATCTTCTGCATGATCTTGGCGCGCGGATCGTAGTTCTTGTAGACGCGGTGGCCAAAGCCCATCAGGCGGACTTCGCTGTTCTTGTCCTTCACCTTGGCGATGAATTCCGGAATCTTGTCGACCGAGCCGATGTCGGCGAGCATCGCAAGCGCCGCCTCGTTGGCGCCGCCATGCGCCGGTCCCCACAGGCAGGCGATGCCGGCGGCGATGCAGGCGAACGGGTTGGCGCCGGAAGAGCCGGCGATACGCACCGTCGAGGTCGAGGCGTTCTGCTCGTGGTCGGCGTGCAGGATGAAGATCTTGTCGAGCGCGTCAGCCAGCACCGGATTGATCTTGTAATCCTCGCACGGCACCGCGAAGCACATGTGCAGGAAGTTCTCGGCAAAGGAGAGCGAGTTCTTCGGATACATGAAGGGCTGGCCGATGGTGTATTTGAAGGCCATCGCGGCCAGCGTCGGGACCTTCGCGATCATCCGCATCGAAGCGATCATGCGCTGTTGCGGATCGTTGATGTCGGTACTGTCATGATAGAACGCGGCGAGCGCGCCGACGGCGGCGACCATGATCGCCATCGGATGGGCGTCGCGGCGAAAACCCTGGAAGAAGCGGGCCATCTGCTCGTGAACCATGGTGTGATGGATCACGCGGTGGTCGAAATCTTTCTTCTGCGCCGGGGTCGGAAGCTCCCCGTAGAGCAGGAGGTAGCAGGTTTCCAGGAAGTCGCCCTTTTCGGCGAGCTGCTCGATCGGGTAGCCGCGGTATTCGAGAATGCCGGCGTCGCCGTCGATATAAGTGATCTTCGACTGGCAACTGCCGGTGGAGGTGAAGCCGGGGTCGTAGGTGAACATCCCGGCCTGGGCGTAGAGCTTGGCGATGTCGATGACATCTGGGCCCACTGTGCCGCTGAGGATCGGGAAATCGTAGGTCTTGTTGCCTACCGTGAGCGTTGCAGTCTTGTTGCTGGATTTTGCGTCCATCGTGGATCCCCGATGAAATCGTTACGAAAAACCGCGCCGACCCTGTGCCATTTCGCAGCGGCAGCAAGGGAAGCCGGATTGTCTAGAAGCGGCGTCAAAGGCGTAGCTTATTGCCCTGTGCACTGCAAGATGGCCGCAACCCCCCATATGGTAGGGGCTTAACTCGCCACCTGATCGCCCAAACGGGCAAGGCATTCCTCCCGCCCGAGCACCGCAAGAACATCGAAAATTCCCGGCGAGGTCGTGCGTCCGGTCAGCGCCACCCGGAGTGGCTGGGCGACGGCGCCGAGCTTGAGGTTGTTCTGCTCTGCGAAATTCCGCATGGCGGCTTCCGTGGTCTCGGCGCGCCAGTCGGTGACGGCCTCGAGCGCGGTGCGGAGTTGGCCGATCAGGGTGCGGGTCTCCGGCGTCAGCAGGGCGGCGGCCTTCGGCTCGACCTGAAGTGGACGGTCGGCAAAAATGAAGTAGGCGCCCGAGATCAGCTCGATCAGCGTCTTGGCGCGCTCCTTCAGGCTCGGCATCGCACGAAGTAGTTGGCCGCGCGTCGTGTCGTTGAGTTTTGCCTTCAGTTCGGCGCCTTCGGGGACGTAATCCAGCACGCTCTCAAACTGGGACACCAGTTCGGCGTCGTCGGCATGGCGGATGTAGTGGCCGTTGAGGTTCTCGAGTTTCGCGAAATCGAACCGCGCTGCGGAGCGCCCGATCGCGGGCAGGTCGAAGGCGTCGATCATCTCCTGCGTCGAGAAGATTTCCTGGTCGCCATGGCTCCAGCCGAGCCGGACCAGGTAGTTGCGCAGCGCCGCCGGCAGGTATCCCATGGCGCGGTAGGCATCGACGCCGAGCGCGCCGTGGCGCTTGGAGAGTTTCGAGCCGTCCGGCCCGTGGATCAGCGGGATGTGGGACATGTTCGGGATGTCCCAGCCGAGCGCGTCGTAGATCTGCTTCTGGCGCGCGGCGTTGATCAGATGGTCGTCGCCGCGGATGACATGGGTGACGCCCATGTCGTGGTCGTCGACCACGACCGCCAGCATGTAGGTGGGGTTGCCGTCGCCACGCAGCAGCACGAGATCGTCGAGGTTCTCGTTCTGCCAGACCACGCGGCCCTGAACCTGGTCCTCGATCACGGTCTCGCCGCTCTGTGGCGCCTTCAGGCGGATGGTCGGCTTCATGCCGTCAGGCGCCTGCGCCGGATCGCGGTCCCGCCACAGCCCGTCATAGAGGCGGGTGCGGCCCTCGGCGCGTGCCTTCTCGCGCATCGCCGTCAGCTCCTCCGCGGTGGCGTAGCAGCGGTAGGCCTTGCCGCTGGCCAGCAATTGCTCGGCGACCTCGCGGTGGCGTGCGGCGCGGCTGAACTGGTAGATGACGTCGCCGTCCCAATCGAGCCCGAGCCATTTCAGCCCGTCGAGAATTGCGGCAATGGCCGGTTCGGTGGAGCGCTCGCGGTCGGTATCCTCGATCCGCAGCAGCATCTTGCCGCCGGTTTTCCTGGCGTAGAGCCAGTTGAACAGCGCGGTCCGGGCGCCCCCGATGTGGAGAAAGCCGGTGGGCGAGGGGGCAAAGCGTGTGACGACGGAATCAGTCATTACCGGGGTGGGGCCTATGCTTGAACGGCCGTGGTGTATAGCAGGAACGGTGCATAACTAAAGCCTCGCCATAGGCAAAGTAGGCTTGGCTCATGGGGGCGAATTTGGCAGAAGGTTCGCCAATCCCTAACAGGAACTCGGAATGACCACAGAACCGGTTGCGGCAGAGGCGGGGCGCGATTTCATCCGCGACATCGTGCAGGCCGATCTCTCCTCCAGGAAGCACAGCCGGATCGTGACCCGATTCCCGCCGGAGCCGAACGGCTACCTGCATATCGGCCACGCCAAGTCGATTGCCCTGAATTTCGGCATCGCGCAGGAATTTGCCGGCAAGTGCCATCTGCGCTTCGACGACACCAATCCGACCAGGGAAGAGCAGGAATATATCGATTCCATCCAGGCCGACGTGCACTGGCTCGGCTATGACTGGGGAACCGATCTCTATTACGCCTCCGACTATTTCGAGCGCCTGTATGATTGGGCGGAGGGCCTGATCAAGGCCGGCCATGCCTATGTCGACGACCAGTCGCAGGAGGAAATTCGCGTCAATCGCGGCACGCTGACGGAACCCGGCAAGAACTCGCCGTTCCGCGACCGCACCGTGGAACGAGAACCTCGACCTGTTCAGGCGCATGAAGGCGGGTGAATTCCCGAACGGCACCCGCGTGCTGCGCGCCAGGATCGACATGGCCTCGGGCAACATCAACCTGCGCGACCCCGTGCTGTATCGCATCCTGCATGCCGAGCACCCGCGCACCGGCGCCAAATGGTCGATCTATCCGAGCTACGACTACGCCCACGGCCAGTCGGACGCCATCGAAGGCATCACGCATTCGATCTGCACGCTGGAATTCGAGGACCACCGGCCGCTCTATGAATGGCTGCTGGAAAAACTGCCGGTGCCGTCAAAACCGCGCCAGTACGAATTCGCCCGGCTGAACCTGACCTACACGCTGCTGTCGAAGCGCGTGCTGACGCAGCTCGTGCGCGACGGCCACGTCTCCGGCTGGGACGATCCGCGCATGCCGACCATTGCCGGGCTGAAGCGGCGCGGCGTGCCGCCGGCGGCGGTGCGCGAATTCGTCAAGCGCATCGGGGTCGCAAAAGCCAACAGCGTGGTCGATGTCGGCATGCTCGAGTTCTGCATTCGCGAGCACCTCAACAAGACGGCGCAGCGGCGCATGGCGGTGCTGCGGCCGTTGAAGGTCGTGATCGAGAATTATCCGGAAGGCCAGGTCGAGGAGTTGGAGGCCGTCAACCATCCCGACGATCCTTCAGCCGGTACGCGAAAGATTTCGTTCGGCCGCGAGCTCTATATCGAGCGCGACGATTTCATGGAGAACCCGCCGAAAAAATTCTTCCGCCTGTCGCCGGGCAACGAGGTGCGGCTGCGCTACGCCTATTTCGTCAAATGCACCGGCGTCATCAAGAATGACGCGGGCGAAGTGGTCGAACTGCGCTGCACCTACGATCCCGCGACCAAGGGCGGCAACGCCCCCGACGGCCGCAAGGTCAAGGCCACCATGCACTGGCTGTCGGCCGCGCAGTCGGTACCGGCGGAAATCCGCGTCTATAATCAGCTGTTCGCAAATCCCAGCCCGAATGCTGCGAATTTCGCCGCCGACCTCAATCCGGAGTCGCTGGAGATATTGCCCGACGCCCGGGTCGAGCCGTCGGTGGCCACTGACAATTCCGGCGAGGTGATGCAGTTCGAGCGGCAGGGCTATTTCGTGCGCGACAAGGATTCGTTGCCGGGCAAGCCGGTATTCAACCGCACCATCGGCCTGCGCGATACGTTTGCGAAGGAAGTCGGCGGGAAGGGGTGAAGTCGACCGATGGCATCCTCCGGACGCAGCGCGACCGACGACATCGTCTCCGGCATCATGGGAAGATGGGCGGTCGCGTTCGGCAGACTGGACGCCAGCGCGCTCGCATCGCTTTACTCACGGAACGCGTTCTTCTTCGGTTCGAATCCGACCTTCTACCGTGGCAATGACGGCGTGCAGGCCTATTTCGAGGGGCTGCCGCGATGGTCGTCGCCGTCGGTGCAATTCACCGACGTCAGGACCACGCAGGTCGCTTCCGACGTGATCAATGTCGCTGGCACGGCCACCTTTTTGGTAGAAGAGGGCGCCGAACCCCTGACCGTGAAAATCACCTGGGTGATCATCCGCGAAGGCGGCGAATGGAAGATCGTCAGCCATCACGTGTCGTCGAAGACGCCGTTGATCAGGCAATAGACACCGGCGCCGCGTCTAGCACCCCCGGCAAATGCCCCGCATGGCTTTTGCCAGCTGGGCATCTTCCTGCGTCATGGGCTCGTATGGTTTTTGCTGCTCGGCCTCTCGCGCCTCGTTGGCCTTCTGCCGGGCGGCGCGCGCCGTTTCCTGGCGTTGGTAGCACGCCTCGCGCTCGTATCTCGCCTCGATGAAGCGGCATTGCTCGGCCGCTGCCAGTGCGGACGGCAAACCCGATATCGCCAGTGCAATCGAAATGCAGGCCGCAAGCTTCATGTGATGTCCGACCTTCGTCCGATTCCTGAGGTCCTCAAGTGTAGCGCCAGTCGATGTGCATTTCCTCAGGTTTCTGCATCCGTTCCGCTAGCGGCGTGAATACAGCGTTCGGTAGTCTTGTGGTCTCCACGAGATCGTAGGATGTACCAGCGTGGCGGAGCAGGGCGACATTTCGGGCCGGAAGCGGGGCTATGCCGGGACCTGGCCGCCGCGCGCGGCGGCGCCTATCGGCGGCCTTGCGCCGTCGCATCCCGCCTTCTGGCCGCCGCTGATCGAAACGCTGCGCGCATGGGCCCGCGCGGAAGCCGGCGCCGGCCGATTGCTGCCCTGGGTGCCGGTCGCGTTCGGCACCGGCATTGCCTTTTACTTTGCCGCCGATCACGAGCCGGTGCTCTCAGTCGCCGCCGTCGTGGCCATCGCACTTTGCGCGGTCGCGGTGCTGCTGCGGCGGCAAAAATTCTTTCCCGCAGCCGTGATGATCGCAGCCGTCGCGGCGGGCTTTGCGATTGCGACCTGGAAAACCGCGCGGATCGCGCATGGCGTGCTGGCGCGGCCGATGTTTTCGGTGTCGCTGACCGGCTTTGTCGAAACCCGCGACATTCGCGAGCGCACCGACCGCTTTGTACTGCGCGTCGTCACCATGGAAAGCGCGCGCGGGAACACAAAGCTGGAGCGCGTGCGGCTGTCGGTGAAGAAGGGGACGGCGCCCGCGGTCGGCAGTTTTGTCGAGCTGAAGGCGCGGCTGTTGCCGCCGCTCACGCCGGTGCGGCCGGGCAGCTACGATTTCAGCCGCGACATGTTCTTCGCCGGCATCGGCGCCTCCGGCTTCGTGATGGGCGCGATCAAGGCCGCGGAGCCGCCGGAAGGCGGCGGGCTGCGCCTGCGCTATTCGGCCGTGATGCAGGGCCTGCGCGACATGATCGACGCGCGGATCAGGACGGCGCTGGAAGGCGACAAGCGCGCGATTGCCACCGCGCTGTTGACCGGGCGGCGCGACGCGATCTCTCAGCCGGTGAACGACGCGATGTTCATCTCGGGCCTGGGCCATGTGCTGTCGATCTCGGGCTATCAGATAGCGTGATCGGTCAGAAGCACTCAGAAGGCTTCAACATCCACAGTTTTCAACGGCTTAGCGCCAGAAGCACGTGGCGGATCAATTCTCTGAGAGCCACAATCGGTCATCAGTTCGCGTCCCATGTGCTTCCCAAAAACACAGGACTGCTTCCCATGCTCAAGATTTCCGACGATCGCATCCGCTTCACCGATGCCTACGTCCGCAAGCTAGCGCTGCCGGCCGGCAAGGCCGACCACATCGCTTGGGATCCGGACCTGCCAGGCTTCGGTGTGCGTCTCCGGTCTGGCAAGGCCTCGTACGTGGTCCAATACCGCGTTGGCATCGAACAGCGCCGCAAGAGCCTGGGAGACGTCCGCAAAGTCAGCGTGGATGATGCCCGCGGTATCGCCCGCAAGCGCTTTGCCCAGGTGGAACTTGGCGTCGATCCGGACGCGGAGGAGGAGAACAGGCGGGCGGAGCAGGCCGCCGACGGTCGAACGTTCGAGAAGATCGTCGAGCTCTATCTCGAGGCGCAAAAACCAAGGGTCAGACCGAACACTTACATTGCCGAGGAACGCTACCTCCGCCGCCATTGCGAACCGCTGCGGAAGAAGCCGGTGAGCAAGGTCACCTTCGAGGACATCGCCGGGCTGATCCGAAAGCTAGTCCAGGCGCACGGCGCCACGTCGGCCGCGCGCGCCCGCGGCGCGTTGTCATCGTTCTTCGCCTGGTGCATGCGTCAGGGCTTGGGTGTTAAAGTCAATCCGACGATCGGCACCGATAACCCAGTTTACGGCAAGGCGCCGCGCGATCGGGTGCTGACGGACGAGGAGATGCGCCAGCGCATCAGGGACGTCGCCGCATCGCGCGATCTTTCCGAAGAGCAGATCAAGCCAGCGTTGACGCTGAAGCATCATGAGATAGCTAGGTTCACCGAGAAGCACGGCGTGAGCCTGGAATGGTTGCTGGAGGGCATGGGGCGCATGTTCACAATGGACCCGATGGGGCATACCCCGAAGAAGAGCGTCGCACAGCTTGCGGCATTGGTCCGGACGCTGCCCGAGGCCGAGCAACGGAAGATCGAGGCTGTGATCGATCTGTTTCTGGAGGAGCGGAGGCGATGAACCGCCGGCGCAACAGCCGCTTCTGAATGAAACGGCCCCAGCCCTCTCTCAAAACTGGGGCCGTCATTCCAATGCGCCAAGTCGGGGGCATCGATGACTGGCGCCAGCATCAACGCGCCTAGCTGTCTCCCGTTCCTGGGGCCCGCCGGCGGGCTGTTGGCCCCCTCGCTGCTGCGGTCCTGTGAGCGCTTTGTTCTCGTGGGCCGCCGAAACTTTGAGCTACATCAAGGGAGCTATTCCGCCGTGAACAGATAGAGAAAAGCCTGCCGCTGCCGGCCTGATCGCGACATCCTTAGCGAGCCCACGACGGGCGCGGGGCTTCGGTCCCGCTCCATACTTGCTAGGAATCGTCCTTCACTTTGGCAACGCGCCTACGACCACGTTTTGAACCACGGCGCTGTATCGTCCATCGTTCAATTTGAAGTCCACACCCCAAAGGATGCCGGCTGCAATGCAAGTCGCGACAAAGGCCTTCATCTCGAAATCCTCGTCAGTCACAATGACCGAAGAGAGTTCTAATTCTTGAGGCAAGAACAGGGCGACGCGCGACCGTGTCCGGCCGCGCTCCAGGGCGGCAAGCTGGGACTGGGAAAAGGGGGATTAAATATCGACCCGCCGCCTCAGCTGGGTCGATTTTGGGAGTATTCTGATTTGGCGTCGGCCGACGGACAGACGGAACGAAGGACTTCGATCTAGATTGGCCTCCGAAGGAGGCCGATATGGGCCGCTTCTATTTTCATCTCAAGCGAAAGGGCCAACTAGTTCCCGACGAAGAGGGACTGGAACTAGCAAGCCTGAACGAAGCAAGGCACGAGGCGCTTCAAGGAGCCCGGGAACTACTTGTCGAGGCCATCAAGCACGGCGTTCCTGTCCCGGAAGCCTTTGTTATTGCGGACGAGGCGGGGCAAACGCTGCTCGTATTGCCTCTCTCCGAAGTTCTACCGAAGCCCACTTAGGCGAAGTAAGGCCGCCTCAGTTGGCGGCCCCTTTCTTTGAACCTTGTTGCACCCTCCGCACACAGATAAATGCCGGGGGATTGCACTGCTCGGATTTAGCTCAGCGCCCACCAAGCATTATTCGGCTTGGGGGCGCTGCTTGCATTTGCAGACTCGCCCAGGCGTTGGCGCCGATCGACCGGCAGCAAGAGTTTGCCGCGGCCGGGCTCACCGGCGGGCTTCTCTTAGTCATGCCGGGGCTATTTGGTTTCGGACGGGAAGATCGCCCGCAGCACCAGCCGAATGACGGCGTAGGTTGCGATCAAACTAAGCACCAAGGCAATAACCCATAGATCCATGACAGCCCCCCGAGTGGCTCCCCAGATCGTGTTCGGGGATTTCAACCACTCTGCGAGAATCGCTGTCCAGCTACCGAGGGCTGGCACCAGACGCTTCCCGAGCCTGAAACTTGGGAAGCAAGCGACGATTAAGCGATTGATTTTACGCCTCATTCATAAGACTTGACCGATCTCGGGCTATCACATGGCCGTTGTCGCCGGCGTCGTGTTCTTCGCGGTACGGGCGCTGCTGGCGCTGTTTCCCGCGCTAACGGTCGGCTATGCCATCAAGAAATGGTCGGCGGTGGCGGCGCTCGCCGCCGCCGCGTTCTATCTGCTGCTGTCGGGGGCGGAAGTGGCGACGCAGCGCTCGTTCTTCATGACGGCCGTGGTGCTGATCGCCGTCATGGTCGATCGCCGGGCGATCACGTTTCGCACGCTCGCGGTCGCGGCCCTGATCGTGCTGGCGGTGGCGCCGGAAGCGCTGGTGCATCCGAGCTTCCAGAGCTGTATTGTTTTCTTCTGGCTATTATCCTTCCCCTCGCGCTTATCGTTTAAATCAATGCAAATATAGGCTTTTCTACATCCCTTCGTGTCGGTACCTAAGCACGAAGCATGATCATATCCCGGCATATACCGAGCTTCGGCGGCGCAATGTCCCGAACAAAGTCCCTTACCGTTCGCGGGGCGTTCCGCAAAAAAAGCCAAACGCAGTGTGCCGTCAGCGACGGCGCACCGCGATGTGCTGACGAATCAACCCGGCGCATTACGCGACCGGGCAACAGAAGCAAGAGACCATAAACACCGAGACCGATGACGAACTGATTGAACACTACGAGATAATCGACGCGCTGAACGCGGTGATAAAGACCAGCACGCCTGAGAAGCGGGCCGCGCTGCGCAACAACATCGACGCATGGTCAAACGGAACGCTGGGCGATGAGTTCTGGTGGGCCACGTCGGCGCAGGCACCAGCCTTGTTGCATAAACTGATAATCGCCGTCGATCTGGCCGCGTACAGCGACGATAAGAAGAAGCCGCGCGTCCCGCATATGCGCAGCCGCAAGACGAAGAGCAGCGCATGTGCTCGATCTACTGGTAATGCTCAACGTCATAGAGATCGTCGTTCTGCCGCAGGTTTTCAAATGAATAATAATCATCGAAGGCGCGTTGCTTGCGATATATATCTTCGAACTAAGACGCAAATCGAGAGCAGCGAAGTAATCAACGCCTTCGACCTTGCGAGCCGAAGGCGTCGTTCGCGTCTACGAACACGCCTGCAAGACGAGAAACAAATCAGACGCGCGATGAACATCGTGAATAACGATGCGATGTGCAAGCCGCTTAAGCGAAGCGCGGCGTCAGCTATAATCGCACCAAGCCTTAAGACGAAGACGCCGCCGCATCGGTGAATGCAGCGGCGCTCGAAGACGACGAAACTTAAATAGAACGATCAGGTGCCTGTGGCGAGCGGTCCTAATCGTGAATGTGAGAACAACTGCGACATCAACCCACAATGCGCTTGAAGACGCACACATATAAATACAGCCCGCCGCGCCGCTGCGCAAGACCGCCGCAACGTCAGTCCCACATTCCGCTGCGAACAGTGCGACCACGATCAGCACCGAATCAATACAGAACCTACCAAGCCGTCGCGGTATCGCCTGTGGCGACTAATCCTACTGAGGTTCTACCGCGACAGCACCGCGTGCAAGAACGACTACCTGCGCGAGAATGCGAAGAGCCGTGACTTCCGTCGGCGCAACTGGTGCTTGGCCTGCCATTAGACGATGCGTATCAACTCGCGCCGTGGATCACGGTGAAAGAACTGCGTGCGATGACGAACAAGGCGGCGCATATCGAGCCGACGCTGTACAACGTCAGCCGGATCATCAAGCTGACCTCTGCATTGCGCGAGAAGCACGGGTGGCGCGTCGATGAGAACGGGCAGCGCAAGCGCAGCGGCATTCTGTCTTCGCAGCCTGCGATGAGACGCCGGAAGCGACGAAGCGGCGGCAGAAGGCGGCCAAGAACGCCGCGCGCAGGGAGCGGCGGCAGAAGGAACAGGCCGAACGGCAGACGCAGTGTCGTGATCCGAGGGAGGCGGCAGTGATCGCGGCGATGATCCGCATTTCCAGCGAACCATTCTTCACGCTGTCGGTGCCGAACATCATCCGAAGCATCGAGCGCAGCAGCGACCGTGCTGCGTTCCCACACGACCACGGCGCATTCCGGGTGACGGTCTACCGGATCACCGGCCGCCTCGCCCGGCGCGGCACGCTGCGATTGAGCACCCCCCCGAAACTCGCCGAGAAGTTTGTAACACCCACCCCCAACGCTAAGTCATTGATATCACGGGAGTTGGCTGTAACACTTGGTGGTCCCGACCAAGGTCGGAGTTACGGTAGGGGCCACAATCCGGATGCCACCGAAGAAGGGCTTCACCAAGGTGGAACTCTCTGCTCTTGCAGCGCCAGATCATGGGCACGCGATCATGCTGCGAGGTCCCACACGGCCAAGGCGGATCACACGAACGTCAGGCACGTCGCGGCCTTCCGGCTCGCTTACATGCTCCGGCTGACCAAGTCGAGGACCGAAGCCATCGAGGAGATGTATCGCACGGTCCAGAGCCCCTAACTGATCATCTACCTCGAACCACCGCGCGGAAGGGCTTCGTCATGAGCAATAGGGCACAGCGAAGGGCGGATTTGCACGAGTTCCGGCGCGGGCGCGAACTCTTGACGTTCTTGGTCGAGCCCGATGATCGCAGGCTGCGCACCGCGCCGTTGCTGGCGCAGACCTCCGACCGCTCGCTTGATCTGCTGACGAAGCGCGTTCGGCACTGCATCGTGTGCGCGGCATAGCTTCACGACCGGCGGAACGTCGGCGCGTTGTTGTTGGCAACTCAGGCCGACCGTGCGCCGACATCTGCGAGCGCGTGCGGCGTCTGCCGCGAGTGTTGGGACGCCGAACTGCCGATGGATGCACTGGAGCGCGCTTGCGAACAGGCATTGCGCTTGGCGCTGCCGGGATGCTGGAGTTATGCGAGCGCGCCGATGAAGCATGTCCGCACCATCGAGGTGACGCGCGCGGTGCAGATCGACGGCAGAGGTCACCGTTCCTACGAACTTGAACTGCCGCTGTCGGAGCGCAATCACTTCCTGCGCGAAGCCGCCCTGCTGCACTGCGTCGGGATGAGTGACAGGCAAGCGGCCGAGTTCTTGCGCACGAAGTTGTCCCGATATCACTCTCGCGCTTGGCGGCGTCATCAGGCCGAGAACTTGATGCCGCCGATGCTGGAAGGTCGCGTCGAGGCGTGGTGCTCGCGCATCTTGCGGTGCCGGGACACGATCCCCGGTGATCGGCTTCTGCGCGGCGTGCTCGCGCGGGACTGATTATTAACTGCCCACCGCACCAACTATGATCGCCACATCATCCGACGATGGAGGCGTGCATGTCATTCGAAGCGGCCAATCGAGTTTCGACCGGGTGATCCACGTCGGCGGCGGCTTCGATGTCGCCGAAATCCTTCCGCCGCGTGCGCGTGAATATCTGCGCAGGCTTCGGCAGCTGGCGACCCATGCGCACCGCCTGACGCCAGACTTCGCCGACATTCACGAGATATCGACGGCGAAGGTGCAGGCCGAAGCGCGACTGCGGCAGTTGCTCGATTTTCGGAGCGAAGGCGGATTCCACTTACGCCATGAAGACAGCCGCGTGCTCGATCAGCAGACGCTCGTCGCGAAGTTGAGCGATGAACTGCAGCGACTGCGCACGCTCGATGCCGAGCGGTCGGCGCGGTGGACGGTCGCCTCGCAACTGGTCGCGGCAACCGAGGCGTGGATCAGGAGCGGCCGACCGACCGCCACGGCGTCGGAAGATCATGACGGCGACATGCCGAAGCTGATCAAGAACGAGATCATCACCGACGCCATCGAACGCCTGCGACGACGTGGCCGTGAACTGCGCAGCGACTTGAGCCGCATCCGGTCCAGCCCATTTCCGAGCGCACATGTTCGCGCCAAGATCAGGCGCGAGGTTGAAGCACTCGCGCAGATCGGCGCACCCATCATCAGCGATGCCGTCGAACATGATCGCGGCATCGTCTCGCCAATGCGATCCCTCCGCGCCGACGTGATGAGCAAGACGCCGACGTTCGCGGCGACCGAAACCGTCGATGCACTTGGCCTGATCGCATTTCTCTCGTCGGGACCGCTGATCGCCGCGCTCGACAAGCTCGTGAGCGAGGAATGTGATGATGCCGCCGCGCTGTCGCATGTCGAACGCGAGAAGCGCGAAGCTGAGACGCTGCGCGATCTGCTCGCGGTCGAACGTGATGAAGCCGCGCTGACGTGCGCTGCACTGGATCAACCGCTGCCGTGCGAGCACCGAGCCGACATCAACCCCGCCGCCTTGTTGCGCGTGCGGATCATTTCACCACCGCGCGCCGTGTCGGGACCGAGTATCGCCTTCGACGTTGTCCATGCCGCGCAGCGACCATGAACACCAATCGTTGCTCGCCGGGTCGCTTCCAACTTTTCCCGCGGCGACGCGCGGCGAGATCGCGCGACCATCTCGCCGCCACCTCTATCACGGATCGCGCTGCTGCGCATGTCCAGGTTGGCGTGTTGCGCGCAGTGCCTGCGCTCGCGCGCGCGCACGCGCTCCCGGCGGGCCGCTTTCACTGCTGAGCGGCCCGCCCAACCATCACTGACGGCCGCGTGATCGGAGCGCAGGGCCGCGCGGCTGGCGCGTCTCCTACAATGTCACCCCGCCCGCAGTCGGCGATCAGCGTTCACTTCATCTTCACTGCTTTCAGCCGGTACCGTGACGGTCATTCTCAGCGTGACCCGCGATTGCTTGCATCCTGTATTCCAGACTGGGATGCACCATAAGCGCTTGGGCTACCGTCACTCCGACTGGCCCTCTCAACATAACCGCGCGCTCGCCGCTTGCGGGCCAATCTGCATGTCATGCTCCGCATCTGCGTCAAAGAGCCCTGCTTTGAATATTGAAATAGGCTTAGCCAAGATCGCAATCGCTTGATACCGTTAGAGCGCTTCTGGGTACAGGCCGGTGCAAGGTTGCGTGCATGTTATCGATGACGATGCGTCCTTCCGTACGGCAATAGAACGTCGCTTGAAGCATGCAGGATACGAGGTTGCTACTTATCCTTCGGCCCGGCATTTGTTGGTCAATCTGCCAGCCGAAAGCATCCCAAGCTGCATTCTCCTTGACGTGCAGATGCCGGAATTGACGGGTCCGGAGTTGCAAGCGCGCCTGAGCGAACTGGGATCGACGCTGCCTATCATATTCCTAACTGGCTATCCTGATGTCCGAACCACAGTGCGGACCATCAAGGCGGGTGCGGAGGATTTCCTGACCAAGCCGGTGTCATCGGACCAGCTACTTCCCGCAGTTGAACGGGCTATTGCGCGTCACAGTTCGACGTATCGCCAGAAAGCCACGCAGGACGTTGTTCGCTCTAATATCGCAACATTGACACCGCGCGAGCGAGAAGTCTTCGATCTCGTCATTCGCGGCAATCGCAACAAGCAAGCTGCCGATGCGTTAGGTTGTACCGAGCGCACGATCAAGGCCCATCGCCACAGGGTCATGGAGAAGATGCAGGTTCGCTCCTTGCCGGAACTTGTATCGCTTGCCGAACGGATTGGGGTTGCGTCGGCTGCCGGGCAGACCGCTTAGGTCACAGCCCTGCTGTCGTAGGCCAATGGCATCGCTCACTTCCATCAAGGATAGCACATGGCCCTTGATCCAAGACAGGCGTCCGTCATCATAACTATCGGGACTGGCATCTGCGTGGGTCTGGTCGGCTACTTCGCCTACGTCCTGATTTCCATTCTGGCGGCAGCATGAATGCCCTGGGCAGCCAATGGAACAGCGGGAAACGCACGGCATAGTGCAGAGCGTGTCCGCGATCTGCTGGTCAAGCCTACATACAGCTTGAGCCCAACGTGCCATTGTTCGGGCGCATCGCTTGAACCAATGCCCGGTTATACCGGCACGTTGGATTGGAGGCGGCACATGAGAAGCATCGTGGACGAAGGCGGCGAGATCATTGCGAAAGTAACGGATGACCATACGCTGATCGGCGGCCACCACCGCCTCGCGGTGGCGGCCAGCCTTGGCGAGAAACTATTCTGGAAAGATACCGGCGAACCTGTGCGGCTTGATCCCTTCTTCAAGGGAAGTTCTCAGCGACATTCAGCTTGATGCGCGGGCAACGTGACGCGCCTGGCCCGCTACAGGGAGAACGACAATGGACCCCGTGAATAATCTTCGGCCGCCGAGTGAGCGCACATACGGCTTGGAGCATGTAGCAGTTGGAGCGGACGTGCGGGTGTCGGCTATTAGCCTCGTGGGTGACGAATGTGTCGCTTGGCACTGGCACACTCATATAAGCGATATTTTCTTTATCCTTGAAGGCACGGCCGTCATCGAAACTCACAATCCGGACAACGCGGTGCACGTGAATGTCGGTGAGAGATATGACGTTCTGCCGGGTGTCCCGCATCGTGTCACACCGCTCGATGGAAACAAGTGTCGGCTCATCTTGGTGCAGGGTGTCGGTAAAGCGGATTTTCATCTGGGGCGAACATGACATCCCTATCCTAAGCGAACCCGTGAACCATCCCGGCGCACCATCAGCCGATAGTCGTCATGCTTGATTTCGTGGACCCAGAGCGGGCCGGACGGTGGCCGTGCCACCTTCGACGGCTGGCATGGTTCGATGAAGCGGGAGGAGCGCCGAACGATCATAGTGCGGACGATGAACAGCAAGCCACAGGTTCGACCGGCAGCGCATCACTGCTGCCCACTCGACCCGTCCGGTCGCTTCCACAAGGGCACCCATTCCCGCACCTTGGCCGTGCCGAGTTGTTCAGGCGTTATGTTCTCAAGGCTGACATGGCAGTCCAGCATGTTGCTTAGATCGCGCTGCCACTGGTCGCCGAACGCTGTATAGTTGCCGAAGGCCCAGTCGTGCTTGCCATTGGGTGGCATAAGGCCGACGCCGATATCTATGTCACTGTCTGGCCGGGACGTCTCGTCGGCGCGACTGCCGAACAGCCACAGTTCGCGGATGCTGCCGTTGCTGCTGGCCCACCCCACGAGCTTGCGCACCCATTCACCCTTCATATCCATCTTAGGCCGTGCCCGCGCCGACTTCGGCAGCGTCTCCCTAACCGTGATGCGCCGACAGTTGCGGCACCGATTGAATACTTGGCTGGCATGTATAGCCGTCCTTATCAAGTAGTGGCGATCACGTTCACCGGCGGGCGGCGGCCTTGCTATCGTTCTCTGGTTGCGAAACACTCACCATGGGTCGGCGGGAGGGAAGCAAGTGAACTGGGGACGCGGCTTATTCCGGCTGTGGGTGATCGTTAGCGCCATTTGGATCGCGGTCTTGTCTGCGATCTTCATTATGGACGGACACCTGCTCGAACCAAATAAGACCTACGACGTCGAAGGTCGCTTTAAAGAGAAGTATGAGGTTGTCGCGCCGCCAAATGCTTCTTTGGAAGAAGTGGTTGCGTTCACTAAGAAGAACAATCGGACCGATTGCACTGAGAATAAGAGTGGGCCATGGTGCGACTATCCGGCCAAACTCCAGATGCCCCGCAAGACGATTGACTTCACCATGCTCTATGTTGCCTTTGGCGTTCCGGCAGGCGCGCTCTTGATCGGTGGCGGCTTCTTTTGGGCGCTGTCAGGTTTCCGCCGAACGGCGTAAATCGTTGCGTCCTCCGACCACTGGCGGACTATTCGGTATAGGCGATCATGCCGCCGCCGCGCGATCCTCTTTGTCGGCTCCGCGCATGACGATCTTGAGCGCGTCATCCGGCAATGGCCGCTGCAACGCCTTCGCCTCATCCCACGGTGCGCGCATCCACACGTCGCGCTCTTCGTCGGTGGTCAGGATCACCGGCATCGCCTTCGGATGGATCGGCTCGACCACCGCGTTCGGCGATGTCGTCAGGAAGCCGTAGACCTGATGCGGCCCAGGGATCGGCTTCGACTTGGTGCCGCGATCACCGTTGAACGTCGGTCCAGATGCCAGCGAAGGCGAACAGCGGCCGGTCATCGTTGAGTGCGAACCAGACCACGTCTTTTTTCTTGGTCTCCGGGTTCGGCTCCGGCGCGTATTCGGCGAAGCTGTTGGCCGGGACCAGGCAGCGGTTCTCCGGCTTCAGCCAGCCGCGCCAGTGCGGCGATGACGTGTTGCGGATGTTGGTGACCGGCGGCCCGCCGTGCGCGGCGGCGGCGGCATGCCCCAGCGCATCAGGCGTCAATCTCGCGTGCCGGTGTCGGTGTTGCGGATCACTGGGGCCGGATAATCCGGAAACACGCCGGGCATCGGCGCGAGGTTGCCGACATAGCGATTGACGACGCGAAAGAGCGCGGCGATGGCGGCTTGATTTGTGGTGATCGAATAGAGATTGCACATTCGGTGCCGTCTCATCCAAATACGTTACAAGCAAACACCGCGTGGTCCCAGGAATGGCCTCTAATCAGTCTATGGTTGCCACTTGGTATCTCACTGTGAGAAGCTAAGCCACATGCGGGGGCTGGATGATCAATGAAGTGGGTGGGTTACATTTGGCGCGTAGCGGTCAACCTGTTCTACCTCGTCGTCGTAGCGGCGGTTCTGATTGGTATCCGCGATCCCTCTGAAAGGTCAATCATCTCTGTTCTTGGCCTGCTCTATGTCACGATCAGGAGCATCGCCATTTCGCAGGGGTTGGCTTCAATGGCGGTTATCGGTGCCTTCCAACGCCAGATAGACCAGATACAGTTCAGGGTGGACGGCACATTTGAGATGCCGGATCGAAGCGACGAACTGGAACAAGTCGAGACCCTCCGGGTCAAGATTTACATTGATGGCTTTTTTCTCGCCATTATCAGTCTGGTTTGTTTGTACTCGTTCTTTACAGCGCACGGTTAGCTGATGCGGTTTCGTATCCCGGTATTTCATCGCTCCCCAGGCCACCATGTCGAAAGGCGGATCGCTCGCCGTGACCTTGGTGGTGCGCAACGCGACCAGATGGCTGCGCTTGTAGGAATAGCCCCGCACTTCGGAGCATTGGCGGCTGCGCATGTAGCGCTCAAGCTCATGGACCGGTGTTGCCTTCGGTCGCCGCACGATGTCGAGCGCGACGGTCTGGTGCGTGTCGCAGCCCAGGCATTTCACTTCCGAGATACCCAAACCCGGCGTTGATTGCATCGCCCAGCGTCGGCGACGGCTGCGCCGGACCCTGAAAGCCGAGCATCCGCTTGTTCCACGCCTCGACGGCGAGCCGGTCAGCTTGCTTGCGTACTTCGGTCGCTCGCTCTGCCGCTGCCCGCACCGATCCGCCGTAAATGGTTTCGCGCGACTTCGTGCCCATCAGCTAAGGATCGCCGGGGCGCGCGGTACAGGCAAGCCGCTACAGCTTGCGGTGGATGGTTCGATGCGTACAATGGATGCGATATGGACCAGAGCGGACGGGCGCGCAGCGCCATATCGTCGCGAACATTGGTGGCGAGCCGGGCGCGCTCCGCGATCAGTCTGGCGAGGTCATCGGTCATGCGGGGATGATAGCACAGGGGTGAGGTCGAGAGGATGACATCAGGCCCCCGACCTCCCGGTGCATACCGGCACCGACAGGAGGAGGTGATTTCCTGCCAGCGAAAGCGAACCTACCTTCGACCGCCGATCCTGTCACGCGCTGGCGGACGCCGGTTCGATCTTCCAACGTCTATGCGTCTGCGGCAGCCGGGCGGCGGCACTGGTCAGCAGCGCCTCGCGACGTGAGACCACCGCGCGCCATTGGTCCGACAGCGTGAATGTGCTGCGCTTGACGCCGCGCTCCTGCACCACGAACCCCAGCGCGATCAACTCCCGCAGCCCCGGCGCTATCACGGTTCGCGAGCCGACCACGTCGGTGAGTTCATCGTTCCACAGCATGGTGCTGCCGCCGCCGTCGTGCTCGACTATCGCGGCGATGAACGCCAGCAGCCGACGCGAGCCGGGCCGCAGCGGGTGATAGGCTGGTGACTGCATCATCTCGGCACTCGGCATGCGACCTCCCTTGGTTGGAAGCGCGCAACCTACCGGCTTCGATCAGTCCTGATCAAGCGGCGGCTCGCCCTCGGCATCGGCCAGCGTGGTCGCGGCTTCGGCAATCTCGGAGCGGAGTTCGCGCAGCAGCGCTTCCGCCTTGCGCCGCAGTGCCAGATCGCGCCCGGCGATCCGCGCAGGCCAGCCGCCGATCTTGGTCAGCACCAGACCGGCGATCTGGTCGAGCATGGCTTCGTGCTTGTCACGCCGGATCAGCACGCGGCGCTGTTCATCAAGCCTGATCTGCAGCAACGCCGTCTTGGCCGTGGCGTGGGCGGCGTCGGCTTCGTTGCGCGGCGACCTTCGGCGTTGCTCGCGCAGATGCGTGAGATATTTCAGGCGGCAGGCGTCCTGATCATAGCCGTCGCTGCGCTTCTCGATCACGCCCTCTGCCGTCAACTGCGCGATGTACGGCCGCGAGCAGCCAAGGTGCGCCGCCAGCGCGTAGCTCGACACCAGCACCCGGCCATCTGCGGCACCGTTGCGCTTCGGCTTGGCCGCCTGCGTCTGCGTGTTCGTCATCGCGTTCACCGCTTTCCGTCGTTCCCGGTGGCGTGGTGTAGCACATTCAGCGGGCGCAGCAGGGTCAGCGAGGGATTTCGGCGACTGAATACGCTGACAAGATGGCGTACTGTGTTCCCCGCGTTTAGCTATGCTCTCAGGAGGACCCGCGATCACGTGGCGCACGCATCACGTCATCAGCGCGCATCTTCACGCATCGCATCAGGCCGCGCACCGTTCGATCTGCCTGCGTGTTGGTGGTCGCACATGCGCAGCGAGCGCGGCTTCGATCTTGGCGCGTTGCTCCGGCGTGATACGGTCTGCGATCTGGTCGAGGCGTTGCGTTGCTGCGTGCCAGAAAGGGTGCGGATGCTGATGCGGTCACGGGTGGCGTGGCGATAGCTGGCGATGCAGGCGATGTGCTGCAGCCGACACTGGCCGTCGATGCGCACGCCATGCACCAGCACGGCGTTGACGCGCGAGATCGGCGGCTGGTCGATCGACGTGGCTTCCAGCGAACGAACATCGGCGCAGCCTAAACCTGCCCGCCGACCTGATCGAGTGCGCGCCTGTCACATAACAGGAGCGACCCCATCCCGCGCAGACCAGACGGTGACAAGCCGATGACCGACGCCGAACGCCAGCGCAAGCGGCGCGAGCGGCTGCGGCAGGAGCGTGGCCCGGTCGATCCATCACCCGCCGCAATCATCGACGCGCTGCGCAAGGAGAACGCCGCCCTGCGTCGGCAGGTGGCCGGAGCCGCCACGGCCGCGCCTGTCCAGGACGAACTGGTCAAGGCACGTGCCGAGATCGACAGCCTTCGCAAGAAGCTGATGGCGGCACAGTCTGCAGCACCGTCCGGGACGCTGGTGTTTCAAGTCAATGCGTTGCGCCGGGAGGTCGATGACCTGAGAGCGAAGCTGGCGAAGGCCAACGTCAAGCCAAGCTCGATCCTGACACCGAGGCGGCGCAGACCATCGACCGGCTCCAGAAGGCGAACAGGACGCTGCGGCAGCAGAAGCAGAAGTTGGAGGTGAAGCTGCGGACGCTGGTGCCGTTCTCGACCCGGACCAAGGTGGCGAAGGCACTGACCGAGCACACCACCAGCGCGAAGCGGCGGCTGGACGCCCTTCAAGAGTGGAACGGGCTTGGCATCAACAGCGTCGGCTGACGGCGGCGGCATTCGTGACGGGCGGCGCGTCACGCATGGCGAGCCCGGTGGATGCGTTCCCGGTGATCCGGTGGCACCAGACGCCGGGCCGGGCCGCCCACGCGCTGCAGCCCCTGCCGCTGGTGGCTGGCGGTGCCTTCAGGCCTATGGGCTGGGGGTGGCTGGACATCGGGCGCGAGGTCCGGCAGGTTGAGGCGGCGAGCCGGTCCCGGTGCAAGGGACCGAACTCGCCTTCACCGAACGCGATTGGAGGTCGCGAACCGTGCCCAACATCCATACCAGCACAATCACGCCCGCGCCAAGCGCGCCCGCCATCAACAGCGGGACGATGACGCATGCCAGATCGGACAGGATCGAAGGCGTCGTCGTGACCACCACCACCATCAGGAGCGCAAGCCCGGCCACCCGGACGCACCGGGGCGACATCAGTCGGAGACTTGCGCCAGATGAAGCGGACCACGAAGAAGACCACGACCACGACCCGGAAACCGACCCGCAAGCGCATTGGTGGTGCATGCAACAAGCGCATCACCCGAACCCGTGACGAAATGGACGTGATCCGTCAGGCGATCCTCGACGTGATCGAGGATGATCCGCCGATGACGGTGCGGCAGGTGTTCTATCAACTGGTGTCGCGCGGCGTGATCGAGAAGACCGAACTGCAATATCAGCGCACGGTCATCCGGTTGATGATCGACATGCGGCTGGACGGCAGGCTGCCCTACGACTGGGTGGTCGATAATGGCCGTCAGGTCCAGAACACGCAGACCTTCGACAACGTGCAGGACGCCATCGAGAACACCGCGCAGTTCTACCGCCGCAGCGCACTGGCGCAGTCCGACAGCTATGTCGAAATCTGGTGCGAGAAGGATGCGCTGGCGGGCGTGCTCTATGATGTCACGTCGGATTACGATGTGCCGCTGATGGTGTCGCGTGGCATGCCGTCGCTGACCTTCGTGCACAGCACGGCTCAGGAAGTGCGCAAGGCGCATCAGCACGGCAAGCGAACCTACATCTACCAGTTCGGTGATCACGATCCGACCGGGGTGGCGATCCCGAAATCGCTGGAGAAGCGGCTGATCGAGATGTGCGAGAAGCTGCGCTGCCCGCCGCCGACCGTGAAGCGGGCCGCGCTGACCGAAGCGCAGATCAGGCGTTACCGGCTGCCGACCCGGCCGACCAAGCGCGAGGGCAATCCGCACACCCTCGATTTCGAAGGCGAGAGCGTCGAACTTGATGCGCTTCCGCCACGGGTGCTGCGCGACATGGTGCGCAAGGTGATCACGCAGCACGTCTCGGACGCGGCGACCGATGCGCTGCGCGTTGCCGAGGACAGCGAGCGCGAACTGCTGCGGATGTGGGGGAGGAAGGTTCGATGATCAGGATCAGGACCACACTCGCCGCCATCGTCATCGCCGCTGCATCGCCCGCTGCGGCAGCCAGCGTCACAACGATCACTGGCCCGGCGCGCGTGGTCGATGGCGACACGGTCACGGTCGATGGCATCACCGTCCGATTGAAGGGCGTCGATGCCGCCGAACTCGGCACCGATCTTGGTGACGCGGCGACGGTGATCATGCGGACGATTGTCGGCACCAGCAACCTGACGTGCCGATTGACAGGCGAGAAGACGTGGCGGCGCGAGGTTGGCTACTGCAGCACCGATGACGGCACCGACATCAACAAGGAAATCATTTCGCAGGGTGCGGCGCTGTCGTGTCCGCGCTACGACGCCCGATACCTTCCATTCGAACAGGCCGAACAACTGGCTGTGCAGACGCGGTCTGCGTATTGCATCAGGCGGGTGCGACGATGACCCCCGATCAGGTAGCGGCAGACATCAAGCAGATGCTCGACGGGCTGACCGGCGAACTGCGTGCGCGCAAGGCGGCCCGGCTGGCGGACCCGAACACGTCGGCGATATGGCGGGCGCTGTATGCGGAGCCGACGCCGACGCGCAAGCGCAAGGCCAGCGACATCGAACCCGAACTGCTGACGCTCGATCAGGCGGCGGCGCATCTCAACATCACCGACGAACAGGTTGTGGCCTTCGTCGCCGATGGCACGCTGGGTTTCGTCAACGTGGGGCGCGGCAAGTCGAGACCGCGCTACCGCTTCAGCAAGCAGGACCTTGATGCCTTCATTGAGCATCGTCGCCAGAAGGAAGTCCCATGTCCGTCTACAAGAAGCCGAACTCGCCGTTCTACCACTTCGACTTCTGGCACCGTGGTCATCGGTTTCACGGCTCGACGGAACGCACAGACGCGCCGGGAAGCCGAAGCCGTCGAAGCGGTAGAGCGCGACAAGGCCAAGGCGCAGATCAGGGCGATGGCGCGCTCGCGCACGTCGCTGTTGCTCGATGATGTGGCTGACAGGTTCTGGACCGAGAAGGGCCAGCATGATGCGGAGCCCAACGCCACCGAAACCAACCTTGCCCGGCTGATCGAGCACTTCGGCAAGGCCATGCCGCTGACCGACATTGATCAGGTGGCCGCACGCAAGATGGTGGCGTGGCGGCGCGGCCATCGCGTCACGCGGCGCGGCAACCGGACCAAGGCGGAACAGGATGCGTTGCCGCTGATCGCCAACGCGACCGTGAACCGCAGCGCGACCAAGGTGCTGGAGCGGCTGTTCGTGTTCGCCAAGTCGGAGGGCGCGGTGTTCGAACGCGAGCCGAAATGGGGCGACCTATTGCTGCCGGAGCCGCAGGAGCGCGTGCGCGAACTGCAGGACCACGAGGCGGCGGCGTTCGATGACGCGATGCGCGATGACTATGGACCGTTCTTCGATTTCGTGCGCGCCAGCGGACTGCGGCAGCGCGAGTGCATCACGCTGCAATGGAGCGAGGTGAACTTCGGCACGCGCCAGATCGTGCGGCTGGGCAAGGGCGGCAGGCGCGTCACGTTCCCGATCACTGAGACGATCCGCGAGATACTGTTCCCACTGCAAGGGCAGCATCCCGATTTCGTGTTCACCTATGTCGCGATGTACGGCAGCCCACGGCTCAAGCGCGTGCGCGGCCAGCGTTACCCGTTGACGATCAGCGGCGCGAAGTCGGCATGGCAGCGGCTGCGCGTCAAGGCAGGCGTCAAGGACTTCCGCTTCCACGACTTCCGGCACGACTTCGGCACCAAGCTGTTGCGCGACAGCGGCAACCTGAAACTGGTGCAGCGTGCGCTCAACCACGCCGACATCAAGAGCACGCTGCGATATGCGCATGTGCTCGATGAGGATATCGCTGCCGCCGTCGAGCGCGTGGCGAAGTCCCGAACCAAGTCCCGAACCAAGCTGCGCGAGGTTAGTTAAGCCGATGGCACAGGCACTTCTTGCATCCGCATCCAACCTTCCAGATGTCGTTTGCCGCCACGCTTGGTCTCGTTGCGCTGGTGCAGATCGGCATGCCGCGCCTGTTCGCGACAGCAGATCATACCGCAACCGCGCGTGCGGCGCTGTGGGGCGGCCGCGAGTTCACGATGCTGCTGCTGGCCTCATTGGTGGCGGGGCTTGCGACCACGCCCTACGCGGCCTTTCACTTTCACCGGATCACGCCCTATGGCGTGCTGGCCAATCTGGCGGCGATGCCGGTGGTGTCGGCGGTGGTGATGCCGGCGGGCCTGCTCGGCCTCGTGGCGATGCCGTTCGGCTTCGATCGCCTGTTCTGGGCGATCATGGGCGTCGGCATCGACTGGATGATTTCCGTGACCCAGTGGGTCGCCGCCTTGCCCGGCGCGGTCGGCCGGGTGCCTGCGTTCGGCATCGGGCCGCTGATTGTGGCCAGCCTCGGCATCATCCTGCTCGGCCTGTTGCGCACGCCGCTGCGGTGGTCGGGCGCGGCGCTGGTGCTGCTTTCGGCGGTGTGGGCGGCGAAGGTGCCGCAGCCGGATATTTTGGTCTCCGCCGACGGCCGCCATGTCGGCGTCCGCGGCCAGGACGGCCGGTTGCATCTGATTCATGCGGCAAAGGGCTCCCGCGATGTCTTCCTGATGAAGGAGTGGCTGGCGGCGGATGCGGACGCGCGAACGTCGGCTGACGCGTCGCTCACGTCGGGCGTCTCGTGCGACGACCTTGGCTGCGTGATGCAATCCGCCGGCGGCCTGGTCGCGCAAGCGTTCAAACCCGAGGCGCTCGCGGACGATTGCGAGCGCGCGGCGCTCATTGTGACCCTGCGGCAGGCGCCCGCTTCATGCGCGGCTTCCGTCATCGATGCCGATCGGCTGCGGCGGCAGGGCGCGATGGCGTTGCAGCGCAGCCGTGAAGGATTTGTCGTCGAGGCGGCAAAACCCAGGGGGATCGACCGCCCGTGGTCGCCGGCCATCGCCGACGAGAGCGAGGCAGACGCTAGCGTGCTTGCGCCGCGTGTCGTGCCGCCGCGCGCCGTCGATGCCACGCCGGCCGAGGCAGACCTTCAGGCGGAGGAATAGACGAACATAGCGTTTTCGAAAGAAAACGCGTCAAGCAAAAAACTAGCTAGTGCTCGTCGAGCGAGGGACTTGAGGGGTGGGCCGGTATTTCGAACGCGCCGAGGTGGAATTCCTCGGGCGCGTCGGGGGTCGACGGCAGGCTGACCAGCGTGAATGACGCCTCGGGGAATTGCCGCCAGATCGCGAGATCTTCGGCCGTGACGGTGAGCCAGCCGTACCGGAACATGTACCGTCCGGGCTCCGTGACGCGTCCGGCCTTTTGCCATGTAACCTTGTTGACCACCGACTGCCTCTCGGCGCCTGTTTTCTCACAAGACCATATCACCATGATCCGCCGGCCTGAACCGGCGGATCGCATGCGCGTCGCTTATCCGGTCACGATGGATCCGGCCCGAGGCGCTTCGGTCACCGCTTCCTTTGCCTTCGCGGCGCGTTCGCCCTCGGTCACCGGCAGTTGCAGCACGGTCGCGCGCTGGCCTTCGCAAAGCTGCGTCACCAGCACATGGCTTCCGTCCGGAAACTCGATCGCGTCATGGTGGCGATCGGACACTTCGGGTTCGATCTGGTTGAACTTGCCGACCCGCCAGTCGGTGGTTCGCGTCCAGATCCACCGGTTGTCGTATCTGACGTCCTCGGCGAAGGCCAGTTCGGTGCCGGGAAGCATGCAGACCGCCACTGCCGGTTCGCGTTCTGACGCAAAGCCGCGGGTAGACGTGCCGCGGAATGTCGTGGTGATCAGCGTCTCGCCGACCACGGCTGGCCGCGTCTTCACAGCATGCAGGCTATAGTCACACATCGGATGGCTCCCTCGTTTGAGATAGCGGACCCGTGTCTGGAAGGAGGCACAGGCCTCTATCAGAGCTGACTTGGCGCACAGGGTTTTCTTGCTTCTGGGCAATTCTACGACTGGCGCACGGCGTCTAAATCACAAACGCGCTAACGCGGCTTGGTTCCGGGCGCGCCATAAAAAACCCCGGCCGAAGGCCGGGGCGGGATATCGTCACCATCGAGTCTGCAAGCCGACAGTTCAATTCAATACTTCCGGTACAGCCCGATCAGCTTGCCCTGAATCCGGACCCGGTTCGGCGGCAGGATGCGCACTTCGTAGGCGGCATTCGCCGGCTCCAGCGCGATCGAGGCGCCGCGGCGGCGGAAGCGCTTCAGCGTGGCTTCCTCCTCGTCGATCAGCGCCACCACGATGTCGCCGGTGTCGGCGGTCTCGTTGCGCTGGATCAGCGCCATGTCGCCGTCGAGAATGCCGGCGTCGACCATGGAATCGCCGCGGACTTCGAGGGCGTAATGCTCGCCGGAGCCGAGCATGTCGGGCGGCACGCTGATGGTGTGGCTGCGGGTCTGCAGCGCCTCGATCGGCGTACCGGCGGCGATCCGGCCCATCACGGGCACGGCAACCGGACGGTTGCCGTCGTCCTCGGTGGCCGGCGCGCTCACGGAGCGCTTGCCGAGCGTGCCTTCGATGACGCTCGGCGTGAAGCCGCGGCGGCCGTTGCCGGCGGCAGCCAGCTCCGGCAGCTTGATGACTTCGATGGCGCGGGCGCGGTTGGGCAGGCGGCGGATGAAGCCGCGCTCCTCCAGTGCCGTAATGAGGCGGTGAATTCCGGATTTCGAGCGCAGGTCGAGCGCGTCCTTCATCTCGTCGAAGGAGGGCGGTACGCCGGCTTCCTTCAGCCGTTCATTGATGAAACGCAGAAGTTCATACTGTTTGCGCGTAAGCATCTCGAGCATTCCCCCGGTTGGCACAAGTCTCTCGGTCTCGAATCTCCAGGGTCCATCGCGGGAGTCCCCAAATCCCCAACCATAGACACTAGCAGTCGAAACAAATCATGAACGGACACTATATGTTCGATATGTGTTCCGCAACCACTTAATTTCAGGTGAACGCATTGCGGCTTCGTCTGAAGACATCCTCAGACGCGCCGTTCAGGGGCGTCATTCCGGCAGCCGGAGCAGCTCGCAACGCGAACCCCTGGCCGCTGCCGGGGCAAACGGCGGACGTATCACAAGTGCCCGCGCCGCAGCGAGATTCCCCGAGTAGCGATGAGTCCTGGTGGTTCACCGGCACCGCGATCAGCGTGCCGTCGTCGCGCTCTTCGAGGCGGGCCCGAAGATAGTCCTCGCGCTGGTCGTTGGCGGCGAGATCGCGGCCCAGCTCGGCGGCTTCGCGCCGGTGATGGATGGTGTCGCGGCCCGACAAAGCCCGAATCAACGGCACCAGAAACAGGAAGCCGCAGACATAGGAGGAGACGGGATTGCCGGGCAGGCCGATCACCCGCATCGCGCCCAGCCTGCCATGCATCATCGGCTTGCCCGGCCGCATCGCGATGCGCCAGAACGCCATCGTCGTGCCCTCGGCCTCCAGCGACCGCTTGACGAGGTCATGGTCGCCGACCGAGGCGCCGCCCATGGTGATCAGGATATCCGCAGCCGCCTCGCGCGCGCGGCGGATGCCTTCCGTGGTCGCGGCGACCGTGTCGGCGGCGATCCCGAGATCGACGACCTCCGCGCCCTCGGCGCGCGCCAGCGCCCGCAAGGCGTAGCCGTTGGAATAGACGATCTGGCCGGGGCCAAGGATCTCGCCCGGCATCACCAGCTCGTCGCCGGTGCCGAGGACCGCGACTTTCGGGCGGCGGTGCACCGCAAGCTCCGGATAGTTCATGCCGGCGGCGAGCGACAAATCGCGGTCGGTGAGGCGGCGCCCGCGCGTGAGCAGCACGTCGCCCTCGCGGAAATCGACGCCGGCGGGCCGGATATGCCGCCCGGGAACGGCGGCTTCCGTGATGGTGATATGGTCGCCGTCGACGCCGGTGTCTTCCTGGATGATGACGGCATCGGCGCCGTCGGGGATCACGCCGCCGGTGAAGATCCGCACCGCTTCGCCTTTGCCCACCTTCCGCTCGAACGGGCGGCCGGCGGCGACCTCGCCGATCACCTTCAGCCGTGCCGAGAGATCGGCGGCATCCGCCGCGCGCACCGCATAGCCGTCCATCGCCGACATCGCCTGCGGCGGCTGCGTCCGCCGCGCGGCGACATCGCGCGCGAGGATGCGATGAAAGGCTTCGTCGAGCGCGATCATTTCCTCGGGCAACGGATCGGCGCCGGCAAGGATTGCAGCAAGCGCATCGGCAACAGGCATCAAGGCCACGGGCAGACCTCCTAAACTTCAAGTGCGGTCAGTGCCCGTGCCACGTCATCCGTCGATGTCACGTGGATGGCACAAAGGCCGCGCGCCCGCGCCCCTTCGATATTGGCGGCCGAGTCGTCGAAGAACAGGATCCTCTGTGCCGGCACGCCGATCGCTTTTACCACATGATCATAGGCTTCCGCGTCGGGTTTGCGCAAACCGATGCTCGAGGACAGGAATATCTGCCGGAAATGGCCGAGCACGTCGGCATAGGCCTGCGAGAAATGCGCGACATGGGCCGGATTGGTGTTGGAAAAGGCATAGAGCGGCATGCGCTTCGCCGCGTTCGCCAGAAGAAGTGCAATCCCCGGCATTTCGCCGGTGAAGATCGCGTTCCAGCCTTCGAGGAACTGCGCGTCGGTGATGCCGATGCCGAGCGACTGGCGCAGGCCCGCAAAGAAGGCCGCGTCGTCGATCCGGCCGATCTCGTGGTGCTTGAAATTGTCGTTGACGACAAATCGGCTGGCGAGCTCGGCGGGCTCGCAGCCCGCGTGCCCGGCCCAGTTTGCCACCACCTTGTCGAAACTGATATCGAGCACGACGCGGCCGAGGTCGAACAGCAAGGCGTCAACGGCATGGGGCGCTAGCGGCGAATTCATGGCAGTCGTTTACAAAACTGGACCGGGCTGAGCAACGGGCCCCACGGGGATTCGCTTCGAAACCCAATCCTTGCGCTTAAGCCCATGCGCGAGCTGTGCTAAGGCTTGGACCTGTTTCAGGGAGCAATCGCATGCAAGCCGTTGGGAGAATTCTGGGCGCCGTCGCCGTGATCGCGTTATTCGCTGGATCTGCAGCGGCCCAAAAAGGTCCTGCCAAATACGGCGAGGAGGACAAGGCCAAGACGCCTGCGGAAATCGCGGCCGAGAAGGACGCCGAGCGGGCCTATCGAAGGTCGCTCGGCAACATACCGGAACAACAGAAGACGACGGACCCCTGGGGCACGGTGCGCAGCGACAGCACGCCACCGAAAGCGGCAGCCAAGGCGCCGCCGGCCAAGCCAAAGGCCAAATCCGCCGAGGGCGCCGCAAAGTAGAAACAGAAAGTAGAAGACACTTCCCGGCACCGACACTTCCAGACGGCGATGCCGGGACAATGATGTCCGGATGCGAGGCAACGACATGACGGAAACGCTGCTGTTTTCCCCGATGACGATCCGCGGCGTGACGCTGAAGAACCGCATCGTGGTGCCGCCGATGCATCAATATTCGGCGGTGAAGGGCTTTCCGACCGATTGGCACCTGATGAACGCCGGCAAGTTCGCCGCCGGCGGCGCCGGCCTCGTGGTCGTGGAATCGACCAAGGTCGAGCGGCGCGGCTGCGGCACGGTCGGCGATCTCGGCATCTGGGACGACGCCTTCGTCGAACCGCTCGGCCGCCTCGCCAAATTCATCAAGCAGCAGAATTCGGTCGCCGGCATTCAGCTCGGCCATTCCGGCCGCAAGGCGCGCGCGACAAGGCCCTGGGAGGGCGACCGCCCGCTGCAACGGACGCCCGAGATCGAGGATTGGGACGCCTGGCAGCCGGTGGCGCCGAGCGCCATCGCCCACAGCGAGAAATGGCCGGTGCCGAAGGCGCTGGCGCGGGGCGAGGTGAAAGACGTAGTGCAGGCCTGGGGCAACGCGGCGCGGCGCGCGCATGAAGCTGATTTCGACGTGCTGGAGCTGCACGGCGCGCACGGTTATCTCGTGCATCAGTTCCTCTCGGAGCGATCCAACCAGCGCAGCGACGAATATGGCGGCTCCGAAGCCAACCGCATGCGTTTCATCACCGAAATCACCGAGGCGGTGCGCGCGCACTGGCCCGACGACAAGCCGCTGTTCGTCCGCCTCTCGGTCGAGGACAATGCCGGGTGGGGACCGGAGCAGAGCGCGCGGCTGGCAAAGATCCTCAAAGCCAAGGGCGTCGACGTCATCGACTGTTCCTCCGGCGGCATCACCGAGACGGCGCCGATCCTGGGCAAGGAAATCAAGTTTGGCTACCAGGTGCCGCTGTCGGAATATGTGAAGCGCCATGCCGACATCATGACGATGGCGGTCGGCCTCATCATCCATGGCGACCAGGCCGAGCAGATTCTGCGCGATCGCCAGGCCGATCTGATCGCGGTGGGACGGGAAATCCTCAACAATCCCAATTGGCCGATGGACGCCGCGCTCAAGCTCGGCGTGGAGGGCCCATTCCGCAACGTTCCGCCGCAATTCGGCTACTGGCTGGGCACCCGCGCCAAGCGCGGTTTTGGAACCCGGCCCTCCACTTGGCAAAACGGGCTGCAGGAAGCCGAATAGAGAACGTTTCCGAGCGAAGCATGCCCCCGGACTCGATTCGGGGGTGGGGTATCTATTCGCGTCAGGAGAACGCGTCAAACCAGGAGCCCGGAGCCTCTACTTTGGTCCTCCTGACAAAGGCCGTATTGGTCCGGGCCGGGCGTGCCTTGATCCGACCAAAAAGCCATTGTGAGTTGGCTGCGCCGGGACAGGGCGCCGATTCATGGGGATCGCGGGCGTCCGTTAGCCAAGGGGACGCCGCACGATGCGCAGGAATTTTGTCTTTCTTCTCGGCGCGGTGACCGGCGCATGTCTGACCGTTGTCGTGACGGGACCGCAGGGGACGAATTGGGTGGCGGCGGCAAAGGCCGCGGCCCGTTCCGACGCCTACGCCCAGCTCAATTTGTTCGGCAACGTGTTCGAGCGGATCAAGACCAGCTACGTCGAGAAGCCCGACGATTCCAAGCTGATGGAAGGCGCCATCAACGGCATGATCTCCGCGCTCGATCCTCATTCGCGCTACATGAATGAGAAGGGCTGGAGCGATATGCAGGAGACCACCCATGGCGAGTTCGGTGGGCTCGGCATCGAGGTCACGATGGAAGACGGCCTGGTCAAGGTGGTGACGCCGATCGACGATACGCCCGCGGCCAAGGCCGGCATGCTGTCGGGCGACGTCATCACCCAGATCGACGACGAGGCCATCCAGGGCATGACGCTCGAACAGGCCGTGAGCCGGATGAAGGGTCCCGCCAACAGCAAGATAAGGCTCAAGGTCACGCGCAAGGGTTCCGCTGCGCCGATCGACATTGCCATCGTGCGCGAGATCATCCGGGTGCGGCCGGTCCGCTACAAGACCGAAGGCGGCGATATCGGCTATATCAGGATCACCCGCTTCAACGAGCAGACCACCGACGGCCTGAAAAAGGCGATATCGAGCATTTCGAAGGAGATCCCGGCCGACAAGCTCGCGGGCTATGTCGTCGACCTCCGCAACAATCCGGGCGGGTTGCTCGACCAGGCGGTGTCGGTGTCGAGCGCCTTCATGTCGCGGGGCGAGGTGGTTTCGACGCGCGGCCGCACCGCGGAGGAAACCCAGCGCTTCACCGCGCGCGGCGGCGACATCACCAAGGGCAAGCCGCTGGTCGTGCTGATCAACGGCGGCTCGGCGTCCGCCTCCGAGATAGTGGCCGGCGCCTTGCGCGACCACAAGCGCGCCACGCTGATCGGGACGCGTACCTTCGGCAAGGGCTCGGTGCAGACCATCATCCCGCTCGGCGCCGGTAATGGCGCGCTGGCGCTGACCACGGCCCGCTACTACACGCCGTCCGGTCGCTCGATCCAGGCCCAGGGCATCGCGCCCGACGTCGAGGTGCTGCAGGAAGTGCCGGATGAATTGAAGAACCGTGCCGAACTGAAGGGCGAAGCCTCGATGCGCGGCCACCTTGCGGCAGACGGCGCCGAGCAGGCCGGCTCGCAAGCCTGGGTTCCGCCGAACGAGAAGGACGACAAGGCGCTGAACGCGGCGTTCAACCTGCTGCGCGGGGTGACGGTGAACGCGAACGCGCCGACGATGGCGAAGCGGGCGGTGCCGAACTGAGCGGGCGTGGTGTTTCGAACGAAAGTCCGCTCGCGATCGATCCGGAATTGGGGGTAATCGCTCAACCCCGACGCGGGGCTTCGGTGCGGCCGGTGATCCGCGTTCGGCCTGCGTCACCGCAATGCAAGGCATGTTTGGTGATCGCCTTGCGGCGCGCGTGACCTTGACGGCGCCGATCGCACCCGCGCAATCCGGCACGCCGATACCGCTGGTTTCCTCGTGCGTTCATACGCTTGCTGCGATTGCGTGGCCGTCTGCTTCGGGCTAGACGGAATCCTTCCCGGAGAATTTTCCATTCATGGTGATGCTGCGCGCGATCTTCCTGCTGTCCTTTCTTGTCATCCTGCCATGGACGGAACTCGAAGCCGCGACGCCCGCGCCCGCGCCGCCCGGTGACGCGGCAAGTCCGCCTGCGGCTTCGGTTGGGACGCCCGCCGCGCCCGCAGCCGTGGCGCCCGACGAAAAGCTGCCGCCGGTTCCGACACCGGAGTTTCCGGCTGAGCAGTCGAAGCTCGACGACTGGAAAGCGACGCTCGACCGCACCGAAACGGTGCTTCGTTCCAGCACTATTCCTGACAATACGCTGAGCTATATGCGCGATCGGGCGGCCGAGGTGCAAAGCGGGGCCCGCGATCTGATCGCCGCCGTCACGCCGGCGCTCAACACGGCCACGGCACGCGCCGCCGAGCTTGCACCCGCCCCGAAATCTTCCACGCCCCAGTCCGATTCCGTCAAGCTCGAGCGTGCCAAGCTGCAGGCCGAAATCGCCGCGCGTCAGAGTGTCATCCAGCAGGCAAAGCTCTTGACCGTGCGGGCTCAGCAAGCGATCGACGCGATTTCCGAACATCGCCGTGCGGTATTCGCTGATTCCGTGCTTCGTCGTTCCGACAGCCTGTTAAGCCCCTCTTTCTGGGGAACTGTGGCCGCCGGACTTCCATCCGCAAACGGCCGGCTGATCGACCTTGTCGCCAATTGGGCAAGGCTGCTGGCCTCGCAGCCGCTTCGTGCGGCATCGGGCCTTCTGATCGTGGCCATTGTCCTGGTCGGATTTTTCGTTTCGCCGTGGCGACGCTGGCAGGCCCGATGGACGGCGCGCGACGCCGACGTTGATCCCGGTCCGCTGCGAAAGACCGGCTCAGCCGCGACAATCGTGCTCGCCGGAACCGCGATTCCCGGCGTCGCATTGCTCGTGCTCTATCAGTCATTGATGGCGCTGGGCATTCTGCCGCGGGGCCTGGACCTGATCGTCCGGGCGATGTTCCTCGGCACCACCTTCGCCTCGTTCTTCGTCAGCCTGACCAAGGCGGCATTTGCGCCCGGACGTCCGTCCTGGCGCCTGATCGGTGCGGCAGATGAAGCTGCCGATGGTCTGGTCTCACTTGCCGTGGCGATCGGCCTTGTCATCGTCGTCGGCATGACGCTCGATGCGACAAACCGCGCGGTCTTTTCGCCCCCGGAACTGACGCTGGCGAGCCAGGGTGTCGTCGCCATTCTGATTGCGCTGCTGTTCATGGCCGCGCTGCGGACGACGGCAAGCGTCGTCGAAACCGACGACGAGGCAGACGAAGCCACCGCCGCAAAGCGCTCGGCGTGGCGCCTGCTGATACCGCTCGGTTGGGTCGTCGCGGCAGCCGGGCTGATCGCCCCACTCGGCGGTTATGTTGCGTTCGGCCGCTTTGCATCGAGCGAACTGGTGGTGGTTGCCGCCGTGCTGATGAGCTTCTTCCTGCTCAGTCAGTTCGCGGACGCCGTCATCGCCACGACCTTCGCTTTTCACGGTTGGGCCGGCCGCCTGCTGCGGCAGATGATGGGATTGCGAAACGGCTCGGTTCGTCAGATCGCCGCCGTGCTCCACGGGTTGCTGCAACTGGTCCTGGTGGCGTTGGCCGCCTTCGTCATTCTCGCCAGATGGGGAATCAACACCGACGATATTTTCGACACCATGTCTACGGCGTTCTTCAGCTTCACCATCGGCCAGTTCAACATTTCGCTGTCGGCAATTTTCGGCGCGCTCGTTGTACTGCTCGTTGGCGTAGTGGCGACGCGAACGATCCAGCAATGGCTCGAGGCTCGCTTCCTGCCTGCGACCAACCTCGATATCGGCGTCCGCAGCTCAATCCGAACCGGCGTGGGCTATCTCGGCGTCATTGTGGCGGTCTTCATTGCGCTGTCGTATGTCGGCCTGAACCTTCAGAACATTGCGATTGTCGCCGGTGCGTTGTCCGTCGGCATCGGCTTCGGGCTTCAATCCATCATCAACAACTTCGTTTCCGGCATCATCCTTCTTGTCGAGCGACCGATCAAGGTGGGGGACCGTATCGAGGTTGGTACCCGCATGGGCGTGGTGAAGCGGATCAACGTGCGCGCCACCGAGATCGTCACCTACGACAATCTCTCGGTGATCGTGCCCAACGCCGAGCTGATCAGCGGGCAGGTCGTCAACTGGATGCACGACAGCTTCTCCGCACGCCTGTCGGTGACCGTCGGCGCGGCCTACGATTCCGATCCCGACAGGGTGATCGCGATCCTGCTCGAAATAGCGGCGGCCAACGCACGGGCGTTGAAGGTACCCGAGCCGTTTGCCATTCTGAGCAATTTCGGCGCCGATGCGCTGGAATTCATGGTGTTCTTTCACGTCGCCAACATCGGCGTCGACGCTGGAGCCGCCAACGAGGTGCGGCTCGAGATTCTCAAGCGGTTCCGCAAGGAGGGCATCGAGATCCCGTTCGCACAACGCGACGTTCACCTGCGCGATCTCGACAGGATCGAGGCTCTGATCCGCCAGGCCGCATCAACACCCGGGAAGCGGCCCAAACATGCCGGCGACGCCGAAGCCGCGATCAAGCATGGTGGCAAAGCGTAGCATGACAGGGCAGCAAGTTGTTCGCGGGCATCGCTCCCGACGTCAGACCCACGCCGCGATCCTGTCTCGCATATGACGAGACACGTTCTGCGTCGTATGACGCCGGCCTGCCGGAGCTTGGGCAGGTGAGCAACGAAGTCGCCGCCGCGCTGGTGGACGTCGCTCCTTCGATGACAGCGGAAAGCGTCACGGCCAACGCTGCATCAAAGGCGGCCGGCGCTGGGTACGAAATGCCCTGTACATGCCCTGCGTCGGCGGGGTGCGCAATTGCGCACTGGGGCGGGTGATCCAGTATTCCAGAGCCTTCGCGGGTATGACGATCTGTTTTGCCGCGACAGTGTTGCTTCGCTCGCAATGACGGGAACAGGCGGTCGTGCGCAAGAAGCGCGAAAATCCCTACGCCGTCCGCGCCACCGGCTTGCGTCTGCGCGTGCGGCCCGGGCGTACCCCCTCCGGTCCCTCCCGATCCGCAAACAGCAGTGGCCTGATCTCGGCCGCCGGCTTCGGCGGGCTGAACAAATAGCCCTGCATTTCCGAACAGCCGAGTTCGCGCAGCAATTCGCGTTGCTGCTCGGTCTCGACGCCTTCGGCGGTCGTTGTCATGTGGCGATCGGCAGCGATGGTCACTACCGCCTGCACGATGCTGGACGAGCCTTCCGGCTCGGCGATGTCGGTGACGAAGCAGCGGTCGATCTTGATCTTGTCGAACGGGAAACGCTGTAGATAGCTCAGCGAGGAATAGCCGGTGCCGAAATCGTCGAGCGCGATGCGGACGCCGATGGCGCGAAGATCGTGCAGAACGGCGAGTGCCGCCTCGTCGTCCCTGATAAGGACGGCCTCGGTGATCTCGAGTTCCAATCGGCTCGCGGCAAGGCCCGATTCGGCCAGCGCCGCCATCACCTTCAGTGCCAGCGTGCCGCTCCTGAATTGAACCGGCGAGACGTTGACCGCGAGCCTGATATTGCGGGGCCAGCTCACGGCTTCCCTGCAGGCCGTGGTCAGCACCCACTCGCCGAGCCGGTTGATCAGGCCGGTATCCTCGGCAAGCGGGATGAACTCGGCGGGCGAAATCATGCCGCGCTGCGGATGGCGCCAGCGCACCAGCGCCTCGCAGCCGGTGATCGCGTTGGTCTGCAGGTCGAGGCAGGGCTGGTAATAGACCTCGAAGCCGCCGTCGACGAGCGCCTGACGCAGGTCTATTTCCAGGCTGCGGCGGGCGCGAACCTCGGCCTCCATGTCGGTTTCGAAGAAGCGATAGGTGCGGCGGCCGGCGGCCTTGGCGGCGTACATCGCCAGGTCCGCGTTCTTCAGGATCTGGTCGATATCGGAGCCGTCGCGCGGCGCCAACGCGATGCCGATACTGGCGTCGGTGGTCACTAGATGGCCGAGGCATCGATAGGGCGAGCGGATCGCCTCGAAGATGCGGCTGACGAGCATCATCACGTCGTCGGCATCCTCGATCCCGGTCTGGACGATGGCGAACTCGTCGCCGCCGAGCCGGGCCACGAAGTCGGTCTTGCGCGTGCAGGCGGCGAGGCTCGACGCGACCGATTTCAGAAGCTCGTCGCCGATCATGTGGCCGAGCGAATCGTTGACGCTCTTGAATTCGTCGATGTCGATATAGAGCACCGCCAGTTGCCGGTCCGGCGCGGCGTGGGACAGCTCGCGCTTGAGCCGTTCGTGGAACAGCGTGCGGTTCGGCAGGTTGGTCAGCGCGTCGTAATGGGCGAGGTGGGTGATACGCTCCTCGGCGCGGCGGCGCTCGGTGATGTCTTCATGGGTCGCCAGCCATCCGCCGTCCGCCACCGGCTCGTTGACGACCTGGATCGAGCGTCCGTCGGGCGTCGATATGATCATGGCGTTGCGGTGCGAGATTTCGCGCAGTACCGTCTGGACGTATTGATCGATGTCGCCGACGAACGAGCCGGTTTCCTTGCGGTGGGCGATCACCTCGCGGAAGCTGCAGCCCGGCTTCACCACGTTAGCCGAGAGGCCGTACATCTCGAGATATCGCTTGTTGCAGATGATGAGATGCTGCTTCGCATCGAACAGCAGCAAGCCTTGCGTCATGTTGTTGACGGCGGTGTCGAGGCGCTGCTTCTCCAGCGACAGCTGCTGCTTGGACGCGCGGTGCTGATGCGAAAGCTTGCGGACGACAAGAAACAGCAGTGCGGCGATGGCCAGCACGGAAAGGCCGGTGACCGTGATCAGGATCGCGATCTGTTCGCGCCAGTCGGCCAGTGCGGCCGATGTCGCGGTCGAAGCGACGATCACGATCGGGAAGTTCGTCAGCTTGCGCGACGAGATCAGCCGGTCCTCGCCGTCGATCGGACTGGTGAGGCGCGAAGTGCTGTGGGTCAGCTGGAACACCTGCCGCTGGGCGACCGGGCCGTTCTTGAAGTTCTTGCCGATCAGCTCCGCCACATGCGGGTAACGGGCGAGCAGCGTGCCGTCGCTGTGGAACATGGCGATGGAGGCGCCGGGTCCGAGTGCGACGGTCGCAAAGAATTTCTCGAAGTTGACAGGTTCGATGCCGCGGCCGATGGCGCCGAGGAATTCGCCTTTCGGCCCGGTGACTTTGCGCGCGATCACCGTGGTCCAGGCGCCAGTGATGCGGCTGTAGACCGGTTCGACGAGCATCTCCGGCGATTTCGCGTTCGACTTGAAGGTCCTGAAGTAAGCACGGTCCGCCGAGTTGATCGGCGGCACCGGCCAGGCTGCCGATGCGTTGATCAAATTGCCCTCGGCGTCGAAGACGTTGACGCCGCCGACATAGGACAACGCGTCGATCTTGGATTTCAGCATCAGATGGATGTCATGGCCGGACATCCGGCGCTTGTAGTTCTCCGGCGTCGCGATCCCGCTGGAACGCATGAATGCGATCAGGTCCTTCTGCACGACCTGGAAGTCTTCGAGCTGCTGGTCGAAATGGCGGGCGAGCAGCAGCACGGTGTTTTCCAGCTCGCGTTCGCTGCTGCGCAGCGCGCGCTCGCGGAAATTGCCGGCCATGATGGTCGCGCCGATGGCGATGGCGGCGATCAGGAGCGCGCCGCCCAGGATCAACCAGCGGATCGGGCCGCCGCGGAAGACGGACGCAATCCTGAATGAGGTGGTGCCGGTCGAAGCCATGGAACGCGATCGCTGCCGAGAAATGAACTTCCGGAAGCGGAGTTTCTCCAACTCCCGGCCCATGACTTCGATAGTGCTCCGAGATGGAATTGACGTTAGGAAGTCTGGTTAATGAAGCGTTAGTCGGTGGCGGAGAGGGCCGCCGGCAACCACAGGGGAATGCCGTTCGGCGATGGATCTGGCTTGGTCTGGTCGCGCAAGAAATCGGCGAGCCGGGCCTGCCGTCACTGCATGGACGTCCGGGATCGGTGCGCGCGCTTCCTCACGACGACGCCGGCGGCCGGAGCGCTGTTCGGTATCAGATAGCCCTGGTTGAGCCGCCGTGGGTCGGTATAGGGATTGCCCGGACCCTTGTTCTGGCAATTGGCGTTCGGATAGTAGAACGCGCAATAGCCGGGTTCGTAGATCACCTGCTGAGCCATCGCAGGTGTCTCGGCAGACGCCGAGATCACGGCCAACGCAGCCGCCGCGCCAACAAGCCTGTAGATCGACATCGGACTCCTCCTGGTGAAGGTCCCGATAGCAACAACCCCGAAAGCCAGGGGTGAATTCCTCGCCGCGCCGGTCACACACGCGTGACAACGGCGACGCCGGTCAGCTCATCGCTCTGCGCGATAATGGCCGGACTTGCCGCCGATTTTCTCGACGAGATGAATGCCTTCGATGCGAACGCCGCGCTCGACCGCCTTGATCATGTCGTAGATCGTCAGACACGCGACCGACACCGCCGTCAGCGCTTCCATTTCGACCCCCGTGGGGCCGGTGACCTTGACGGTGGCGCGGACAATGCAGCCGGGCAGTTTTTTGTCGGGCGTGATGTCGAGGGTGACCTTCGACAGCGCCAGCGGGTGGCACAGCGGGATCAGTTCCGACGTGCGCTTGGCCGCCATGATTCCGGCGATGCGGGCCGCGCCGAGCGCGTCGCCCTTTTTTGCATTGCCGGAGACGATCAGCTCGAGCGTCGCCTTGGTCATGACCACGCGCCCCTCGGCCACGGCCGTGCGCTCGGTCGCGGCCTTGGCCGAAACGTCGACCATCCGCGCTTCGCCCGACGCATCGATATGGGTGAGGGCGGCCCCTTTGGAAGCCTTGTGTTTGGAAGTCTTGCCGGCCATCTCTCAGCCGGTCCCGGTCGCGCGCGGCGTGTCGGCGCGCGTCAGCAGCGCGCGGGTCGCTGCCGTCACGTCGGCCTGCCGCATCAGGCTTTCGCCGACCAGGAAGGTCGACATGCCGACGCGCTCGAGCCGCGCCAGGTCCGCCGGCCCAAAGATGCCGCTTTCGCCCACCATCAGGCGATCGCGCGGGATCAGCGGCGCCAGCGCCTCGCTGGTCGCCAGCGTGGTCTCGAAGGTCCGAAGATTGCGATTGTTGACGCCGATCATCGGCGAGCGAAGCTTTAGCGCGCGATCAAGCTCGGTGCGATCGTGGATTTCGATCAGCACGTCCATGCCGAGTGCAATCGCCACGTCTTCGATATCCTTCGCGATGGCGTCGTCGAGCGCGGCCATGATGATCAGGATGCAGTCCGCGTTGTGGGCGCGGGCTTCCACCACCTGATAGGTATCGAACAAAAAGTCCTTGCGCAGCACCGGCAGGCCGGTCGCCGCGCGCGCCGCCACCATGAAATCGAGATGGCCCTGGAACGAGGGCGCGTCGGTCAGCACCGACAGGCAGGCCGCACCGCCGGCCTCATAGGCCTTGGCAAGCGCCGGAGGATCGAAATCGGCGCGGATCAGCCCCTTCGAGGGTGAGGCCTTCTTCACTTCCGCGATCAGCGCATAGTCGCCGCGCGAAAGCTTGTCGTGGATCGCGCGCAGAAAACCGCGCGGCGGCGAGGCTGCCTTGGCGCGGGCTTCGACCTCGGACAGCGGATGCGCCCGCTTGGCCGCGGCGATTTCCTCGCGCTTGTAGGCCTCGATCTTGGTCAGGATATCGGACATCTCTGGCGCCCCTCGGATCAGCCGCGTGAGACCGCGATCAGGTGCTTCAACCGCGCCGCCGCCGCGCCGCTGTCGAGCGATTTGGCGCCGATCGCGACGCCTTCCTTCAAATCCTTGGCGCGGCCGGCCACGATCAATGCCGCCGCGGCGTTCAACAGTGCGACATCGCGATAGGGGCTGGGCTTGCCGTTGAGCACGCTTGAGAGCGCCACCGCGTTGGCGTCGGCATCGCCGCCCTTGAGGGCGTCGCCGCTACAACAAATGAGGCCCGCGTCCTCAGGCGTCACCTCGAAGGTGGTGATCTTGCCGTTGTCGAGGCTGGCCACAAAACTCGGCCCGGTGAGGGTGATTTCATCGAGCCCGTCGGAGCCGTGCACGACCCAGACGGATTCGGAGCCGAGATTTTTCAGCACCTGCGCCAAGGGCTGCACCCAGTGCCGCGAAAATACGCCGACCATCTGCCGCTTCACGCCGGCCGGATTGGAGAGCGGTCCGAGCAGGTTGAAGATCGTGCGGGTGGCGAGCTCGACCCGGGTCGGGCCGACGTTCTTCATGGCCGGATGATGCGCCGGCGCGAACATGAAGCCGATGCCGGCTTCGGCCACGCAGCGGCCGACCTGCTCGGGTGTCAGGTCGATCTTGACGCCGAGCGAAGCCAGCACGTCGGCCGCGCCCGAGCGCGACGACAGCGCGCGGTTGCCGTGCTTGGCGACGGGCACGCCGGCGCCCGCGACGATGAAGGAAGCGCAGGTCGAGACGTTGACCGAACCGGAGCCGTCGCCGCCGGTGCCGACCACGTCGACGGCGTCGGCGGGCGCCTGGACCCGCAGCATCTTGCCGCGCATCGCCGACACCGCGCCGGTGATCTCGTCGACCGTTTCACCACGCACGCGCAGCGCCATCAACAGCCCGCCCATCTGCGAGGGCGTGGCCTCGCCGGACATCATGCTGTCGAAGGCGGCGGCCGCCTCTTCACGCGACAGCGTGGCGCCGGTGGCGACTTTTCCGATGATAGATTTGAGGTCGTCCATCGCTTGGGCTTTCAGGATTGGGTGCCGATCATGCTCAGTTGTTAGCGCCCGTCACCTGCGCGAAGGCGGCCTGGTTGATGGTGGTGCCGATCTCGGATTCGATCTTCGTCACGTATTGCGCGACCTGTTCGTCGGTCAGACCGCGCTGCAGCGTGTCTTTCAGTTTCTTCAGCTCTTCGGAGGCGGTGTCGACCGGCGGCACGGTCACGTCGGTGACGCGGAACACGATCCACTCGCTGCCGCCGGCGCCCGGCGTCTGCCCGACGCCGTCCTTGGCGGTGCGGAATGCGGCCGTGACGGCGGCGGCGGGGACGCCCGAAAGCGAGGCGTCGCGGCGGAAGCCGGTCGCAGTCTCGACCTTCGATCCGACCGCAGCGGCTTCGGCCGCGAGGGTGCCGCCTTGCTCGACCTTCTGCACCATCTCGGTCGCTTTCGCGCGCAGCTTGCTCGAAATCTGGTCTTCGCGCCATTTCGCCTCGACCTGGCTGCGAACCTCGTCGAGCGTGCGCTCGCGCGAGGGCGTGATGCCGAGCACGTCGTACCAGACATAGCCGCCGCCAAACTGGATCGGTTCGTTATCGACGCCGACATCGCTGTTGAAGGCCTGCGAGACCACGTCGAGGCCGCGCGGAATGTTGGTCACCGGCTGGCCGTCGGGCTTGCGGCCGGAGCGGTCGACGGCGTCGATCGTGATCGCGGTCAGGCCGAGCTTCTGCGAAGCCTCCACCACATTGGCGCCGCCAGAGCGCTCGTCTTCCATCTTGTTCTGCATTTCGTTGACCTTGGCGCGCGCACGTTCGGTCGCGAGTTCCTTCTTCACCTGGGCTGCGACGCTTTCAAACGTCGGTGTCGTGCCCGGCTCGATCTTGCCGATCTTGACCAATGCCACGCCGAACCGCCCCTGCACGGGCTGGCTGACTTCGCCCGATGGCAGCGCGAACGCCGCATCCGCAATCGCCGGATCGATGATCGCGCTCTTTGTAATCAAGCCGAGGTCGACGTCGGCCGGATTGAGATTGCGCTCCTTGGCGATGTCGTCGAACGATGTCCCCGACGTGATGCGTGCGCGCGCGGCCTGCGCCTCGCCTTCGTTGGGAAACACCATCTGCTGCACTTCGCGCTTCTCCGGCGTACCGAGCCGGTCGCGATTTTGTTCGAAGACCTTCTTCGCATCCTCGTCGGAGACCTCGGTCCATTTGCCGATCTCTTCGGGGTTGATCACGACAAAGGACAGTTTGCGATATTCAGGTGCGCGGAACTGGGTCTTGCGGTCCTCGAAATAGGCGGCCAGCGCCTCGGGCGAGGGGGGATCGATCGTGCCGGCCTGCGCGGCGTCGAGCTTGACGTATTCGATCGAGCGCTGCTCGTTCTGGAATCGGGTCATGGCGTCGATCATGACCTTCGGCGGCTCCACCCCGGCCGAGACGGTGCCGGCGATCTGGCGGCGCAGCCCGAGGCGACGCTGCTCGGCGAGATAGCGTTGCTCGGTGTAGCCGAACTGCCGGATCGTGGCCTGGAAGCGGGCGGGATCGAACTTGCCGTCCAATCCCTTGAAATTGGGATCGCCGTAGATCAGCCGCATGGTTTCTTCCTGGGACTGGGCGAGCCCCATGCGGCGCGCTTCCTCATCCAGCGCGGCATCGGCGATGGTCTGCTGCAGCACCTGCCGGTCGAGCCCGAAGGCGCGGGCCTGTTCGGAGGTCAGCGGACGGCCGAAACTGCGGCCGAGCTGCTGCAGCCTTTCGGTATAGATCTGGCGGAATTGCTCGGTCGAAATCTCGGTCTTGCCGATCGTGGCGAGCGACGACTGGCCGAACCCCTTGAAGATGTCGGCAATGCCCCAGACTGCGAAACTGACAATCAAAACGCCCATCACAACGGCCATCACAGCTTTGCCGAGCCAATTTGATGAGGCTTTCCGAATTCCTCGAAGCATGGGTCCAACTTGTTTTGCAGGAGAGGGGGAACCGGGTCGTGCCCGGCGAAAGTTCGTCCGTTCAGGATCGACTTCCGCAACAGGGCGTCACCGAGTTGAAAACGCATCATAAAGTGGCAGCGCCCCCCTCGCAACCTCGGCAGCGTGGGCGATTTGAAGCGGTTAACGGCCAAGGGATGAGTTAAGCGATCGCCCAACCGGTATCTGGAACTGGCGGCGTGGCTCTGCTAGCGCATCCATAACACTGACTTTTGCGGGATAATCGACATGACCGACGCCATCCGCCCCCTGATCGCCGGCAACTGGAAAATGAACGGCCTGAAATCCGCCTTGGGTGAATTCGAGGCAATGATTGCCGGCGCGGGCGCCTTGGCCGGCAAGGCCGACCTGCTGGTTTGCCCCCCGGCCACCCTGATCGCCGGTTTCGCCGACAAGGCGCTCGGTTCAAAACTCGCCGTCGGGGCCCAGGATTGCCACCCGAAGGCCTCGGGCGCCCATACCGGCGACCTCTCGGCGGAAATGCTGGCGGATGCCGGCGCCAGCGCCATCATCGTCGGGCATTCGGAGCGGCGTGCCGACCATGGCGAGACCGACGCGCTGGTCCGGCAGAAGGCGGAAGCCGCCTGGCGGGCGGGCTGACCGCCATCGTCTGCATCGGCGAGACCCAGAAGCAGCGCGATGCCGGCCAGACGCTGGATATCTGCGGCGGGCAGCTTGCGGGTTCGTTGCCGGATGGCGCGACAGCGGCCAATCTGGTGGTGGCCTATGAGCCGGTCTGGGCGATCGGGACCGGGCTGACCCCGACGACCGGAGATGTCGAGCAAGTTCATCGGTTTATCCGGGGTGTTCTTACCGAGCGATTTAACGCCGAGGGCGGCAAGATCCGAATTCTCTACGGTGGATCGGTAAAGCCCTCCAACGCCGCGGAGTTGATGGCCGTCGCCAACGTCAACGGTGCGCTGGTCGGCGGCGCCAGCCTGAAGGCGACGGACTTTTTGGCGATTGCGGAGGCCTGCTAGCTCAAGCGGGTACGCCTTCCTGCAACCGCTTCCAGTAGATCAGCGTGCCGGTGAGGCCGCCATGGGGCTTCAGCGCGTAGTCAGGAATGACGCCGGTCAGCTCGAATCCCATCCGCTCGTAGAGGCCGGCCGCGCCCTCGTCCTCGGCGGTATCGAGCACCAATAGCCAGCGTCCGCGCGCGATCGCCATCCGCTCGGCCTCGCGCAGCAGCAGCGTGGCAATGCCGCGATGCCGGTGACTGACCCGCGTCATCATTTTCACGATCTCGGCGCGATGCGGCTGGTTCTGCGCGAGGTTCAGCACGAGCGTCACGGTGCCAATCAGGTCTTCGCCATCAAAAGCGCCGAGAATGATCCGCTCGCCTCGGCCGGCAGCGGCTAGCGAGTCGCGCCAGAACGCCTCGGCTACCTCCTGTGACAGCGGATGCATGAAGCTGACCGAGCCGCCATTCGCCACCGTTTCGATCAGCATTTCACTGAGCATCGCGCGAACTTCAGGCGAGGGGCTCAGGGGTTTGATCTGGATGTCAGACATCAGGATGAGTTTCCGCGAGGTTTACTTTCGATGATTGACGGCGCGTGCGGCGCGCGCCCGCTTGATCGCTGCAATCCGGTCGACATCCTCGATCTGCAGGTGACGGCCGCGTTCGAGGATTTCCAGCGTGTATTCTTCGTAGGAGAGGCCCAGCCGCTCGGCTTTGCGGATGCGGAACGCAACGATGCCGGGCGAGGGGTTTTTCCAGGCCGCGCGATGCGCCGTCTTCCAGTAGAAGTAATTGCCGATTCCGCCGTCGCCCCATTCCGGCCGGTGCTCTTCCTCAAGCGGCGGACCGCCATTGTGGCCAGCCGAAGTCGGCTCGTCGGTGCTTGCTTGCTCGATCGCGGCTTTCTTTCGGGCGATCTCCAGCATTGTCGTCAGCTCCGGGCAAGGGCAACGACATAGGTGCACGGCGCGGCGCTCTCGTTGGCAAACGTCACTTCCGCCGGCGGGCCGAATCCAAGGCAGTCGCCGGCACGGAGTTCGTGGCGTTCGCCGCCATCGATGAGGACGAGCGCGCCCGACAATACCCAGAGGACCTGGCGGATGTGTGCGTAGGATGAGGCGGGCAGCGTCACGCGCTGCTTGCCCGGCATCTCGACCTTGATGATCTCGATCGGATGATCGGGGCGATTGAATACCTGCGTGCGTAGATAACCGGTTTCGGGATCGCGCCACACCGGCTGGTCGGCGGCCCGCGAAAGACGTTCGCCCTGGCCTTCGGCGCGCAGCATCAGGCCGGCGAGGGTGAGGTCGAAGGCGCTGGCGAGCCGCACCAGCACCACCGCGGTCGGGCTGACCTCGGCGCGCTCGATCTTGCTGATGGTGGCCTTGGATACCCCGGAACGCTCGGCGAGGTCGGCCAGCGACCAGCCGCGGCTGTCACGTTCGAGCCGCAGGCGTTGGGCAAGGCGGGTGCTGAGATCGTCTACTATAGTATCCATTTGTCTATTATAAGAGAAATTGGCGCGACCTCAAGTCCGGATTCGAGGTTGGCCTAGGAGCCGGGGACAGCCTTGCCATCGCCCCTGCGGCAATTATCTCCGGAGCTGCGGTCGGGGGTGACAATGCCCCGTCCGATCGTGTAACACCGCGCAACTTCAGGAAAACCCGCAAGCTCTTGGTGCAGCCGAAGCCCGGCGCTGTCAGCTTGTGACGGAAGGTTTTTAAGATGCAGACCGTCATTATCGTCGTTCACCTCATGATCGTTTCGGTGCTGATCGGCACCGTGCTGCTGCAGAAATCCGAAGGCGGCGGCCTCGGGATGGGCGGCGGCGCTGGCTTCATGTCGAGCCGCGGCACCGCCAATCTCCTGACGCGGACAACCGCGATCCTGGCAGGACTTTTCTTTCTGACCAGCATGGCGCTGGCGTGGATGGCGGGAATCGACCGCAAGCCGGCATCGATCCTCGGCCCCGCGCCGGCGACGCAGTCGCAGCCGGGTGGCGCGAAGCCGGTCGCTCCGCCGACCTCTGGCGGCGTTCTGGACACGCTCAAGAAGGTCGACGAGCAGCAGGGTCAGCAGGCGCCGTCGGGCCCGCAGGCGCCGCGTTCGCAATAAAGCAGGGTGGCTATGCAGGACGGCCGCTACCGTCCTGCATCAGAACCTCCCATCAATGCTCTGATATTGCTTTAAAATTCACGTCACCCACAGCCCGGCAGAATGTTCGCCCGTGCATGCGATTTGTTTTGGCGAATCGGGCCAGTGGCCTTAAAGGTTGAGTCCCATGGCGCGGTACATATTCATCACCGGCGGCGTGGTTTCTTCGCTCGGAAAGGGTCTGGCTTCGGCGGCACTTGGTGCCCTGCTGCAGGCTCGCGGGTACAAGGTCCGTCTCCGAAAACTCGATCCCTATCTCAACCTCGATCCCGGAACGATGTCGCCGTATCAGCACGGCGAAGTGTTCGTGACCGACGACGGCGCCGAGACCGATCTCGATCTCGGCCATTACGAGCGCTTCACCGGGCGTCCGGCCACCAAGGCCGACAACATCACTACCGGGCGCATCTATCAGGACATCATCACCAAGGAACGTCGCGGCGATTATCTCGGCGCGACCATTCAGGTCGTTCCGCACGTCACCAACGCGATCAAGGAATTCGTGCTCTCGGGCAACGACGAATATGATTTCGTGCTGGTGGAGATCGGCGGCACCGTCGGCGACATCGAAGGCCTGCCGTTCTTCGAGGCGATTCGCCAGCTCAAGAACGAACTGCCCCGCGACCATGCGGTGTACATTCACCTGACGCTGTTGCCCTTCATTCCGAGCGCCGGCGAACTCAAGACAAAGCCGACCCAGCACTCGGTGAAGGAACTGCGCTCGATCGGCATCCAGCCCGATATTTTGCTGTGCCGCACCGACCGCGAGATCCCCAAGGAAGAGCGGCGCAAGCTCGGCCTGTTCTGCAACGTGCGCGAAAGCGCCGTGATCGAGGCGAGGGACGTCGACAACATCTACGCAGTGCCGGAGGCCTATCACGCCGCCGGCCTCGACGATGAGGTGCTGGCCGCCTTCGGTATCTCGCCGAAAATTCCTCCGGCGCTGCAGAGCTGGAACGTCATCAACGAGCGCGTGCGCAACCCGGAAGGCGCGGTGACCATTGCCATCGTCGGCAAATACACCGGCATGAAGGATGCCTACAAATCGCTGATCGAGGCGTTGTCGCACGGCGGCATCGCCAACAAGGTGAAGGTCAATCTCGACTGGATCGAAAGCGAAGTATTCGAGAACGAGGACCCGACGCCGTTTCTCGAACACGTCAACGGCATTTTGGTGCCCGGCGGTTTCGGCCAGCGCGGCGCGGAAGGCAAGATCCGTGCGGCGCAGTTCGCGCGCGAGCGTGACGTGCCGTATTTCGGCATCTGCTTCGGTATGCAGATGGCGGTGATCGAGGCGGCGCGCAATCTCGTCGGCATCGAGGACGCGAACTCGACCGAGTTCGGTCCCACCAAAGAACCGCTGGTCGGCCTGATGACGGAGTGGCTGCGCGGCAACGAACTGGAGAAGCGCACGAAGTCCGGCGACCTCGGCGGCACCATGCGGCTCGGCGCATATCCCGCGGCGCTCAAGCGCGGCAGCCGCGTGTCCGAAGTCTATGGCGGCGCACTCGAGATTTCGGAACGCCACCGCCATCGCTACGAGGTCAACACCGCCTACAAGGACCGACTGGAGCAGCACGGCCTGCGCTTCTCGGGGCTTTCACCCGACGGCGTGCTGCCGGAGATCGTCGAATACGAGGACCATCCCTGGTTCATCGGCGTGCAATTCCACCCCGAACTGAAGTCGCGGCCGTTCCAGCCGCATCCGCTGTTTGCGTCGTTCATTCAGGCGGCGATGGCGCAGTCGCGGCTGGTGTAGGCACGAATTCTTCACCCGCCCCTTGAGGGGGCGGGTCGGCTCGCATGGAGCGTAAGCGAAATGCGAGACGGGGCGGGGTGACGGTCTCTCCACATCCAACAGTGTCGGGGATGAGAGACCGTCACCCCACCTCGGTTCGCATTTCATGCGAACCGATCCTCCCCCTCCAGGGGAGGATGAAGTGAGCTCACCTTTGACGAACGCGTCAATTGTTGCGACAAATCGCTTTCGCAAGAACAATAACCTTGGGAGCAAAACCGATGATCATGGAAATGCGCGTCTATCGCTGTCTGCCGGGCCGCCTGCCGGCGCTGATGAAGCGCTTCGATACGCTGACGCTGAAACTGTGGGATAAGCACGGCATCAAGCAGGCCGGTTTCTACACCACGCTGATCGGCACATCCAATCAGGAACTGACCTATTTCGTCGCCTGGGATTCGCTCGCCGACCGCGAGAAGAAATGGACCGCATTCCAGTCCGATCCCGACTGGATTGCCGGCCGCGCCAAGAGCGAGGAGGACGGCCAGATCATCGACAATATCGTCAGCCAGTTGCTGGTGCCGACGGCGTTCTCGGCGGTAAAATAACCGCCGGCGCAACCCTGATATTCAGGGGTTAAACGGGGTTGATCCTGAAAGCGCGGACCGGCATGGTCCGCGACGGTTAGAAGGAAAATCCCTTGAACGCGAAAGTAGATGCAGCCCCGGTCGTCTCGGTCGGCCCGGTCAAATTCGGCAATAGCTTGCCGATTTCGATCATTGCCGGGCCGTGCCAGCTCGAGAGCCGCGCGCACGCCCTTGAAGTGGCGACCGCGCTGAAGGAGATCGCGAGCCGCCTCGGAATTGGCCTCGTCTACAAGACCTCCTTCGACAAGGCCAACCGCACCTCGGGCTCGGCCGCGCGCGGTGTCGGGCTCGCGCAAGCACTGCCGATCTTCGCCGAGATACGTTCTTCGCTTGGACTGCCCGTGCTGACCGACGTGCACGAGGCCGCCCAGTGCGCGGAAGCCGCGCAGGCGGTCGACGTCTTGCAGATACCGGCCTTCCTGTGCCGGCAGACGGATCTGCTGCTGGCGGCTGCTGCGACCGGCAAGGTCGTCAACGTCAAGAAGGGCCAGTTTCTCGCGCCGTGGGAAATGACGAACGTCGTCAGCAAGATCACTGGCGGCGGCAATCCGAACGTGCTGGTGACCGAGCGTGGCGCCTCCTTCGGTTACAACACGCTTGTCTCGGACATGCGCGCGCTGCCGATCATGGCGCAAACCACTGGCGCGCCCGTTATCTTCGACGCCACCCATTCGGTGCAGCAGCCGGGCGGGAAGGGCACCTCGTCCGGGGGCCAGCGCGAATTCGTTCCCGTGCTGGCGCGGGCGGCGGTGGCCGTCGGCGTCGCCGGCGTGTTCATCGAGACCCATCCCGATCCCGACCGCGCGCCGTCGGACGGGCCCAACATGGTGCCGCTGCGCGAGTTCGAAGCGCTGGTGCAGCGGCTGATGGATTTTGACGCGCTTGGCCAAGAACGTGCGCGCAATGAACGCGCTTGCCGTGACCGCCTTGAGCCGTCTGCCACCGGCCCTCAATATCATTACGCTCGCGACGTTTGCTGCCAGCCTGTCGGCGCGCGCACTTGACCCGGTGTTGCCGCATGTGGCTGACGATTTCGGCGTCAGCATCGCGTCTGCCGCCGGTTTCGCCGCGGTCTTCGCTTTCACCTTTGCGATCATACAGCCGGTGCTCGGCGCTGCTGCCGATCTGTTCGGCAAGGCGCGGCTGATGATTGTGTGTCTGGTGCTGCTCGGCATTGCCAACATCCTCGGCGCGATGGCGACGTCGTTCTGGCTGCTGTTCGCCTCGCGGATCCTCGCCGGGATCGGCTCGGGCGGTGTATTTCCGGTTGCACTCAGTCTCACCAGCGATCTGGTCGGTCCTGAAAAGCGGCAGATCGCGATCGGGCGCACCCTGATGGGCTCGATGACCGGAAATCTCCTCGGAGCGTCCGTCTCCGGTTTGATCGGCGACTTTCTTGGCTGGCGCGGCGTGCTTGCTGTACTCGGCGCTCTGGTTATCGTGGCCTCGATCGCCGTGGCCGTCGGGTTTCGCGGCGCTGCGTTGACCCGTCCTCCCAAGACGAACTTTGCGGCGCTCAGACAGGGCTATCGCACCATCTTCGCCAATCCCAATGCTTTTTGTTACGTGGCGGTGTTTGTCGAGGGCTGCTGTGTGCTGGGGCTGTTTCCCTTCATCGCGTCGTTTCTGTTTGAACTGGGCGAAACCAGCCTGTCGATTGCCGGCCTGGTGATCGCAGGCTTTGCGGTCGGAGGCCTTTTTTACACACTGAGTGTTTCGCGGTTCCTGCCGTGGCTTGGCGTCAAGGGGATGATGATATCGGGCGCAACACTGGTGGGTATGCAACTCGCCGTCGTCGCTTTGGGCCCGAGCGCAAAGGTCCAGGCTTTAAGCCTGATCTTCATGGGCTGGGGCTTCTACATGATCCACGGCTGCCTGCAGGTGTTCGCCAGCGAACTGTCGGTAGAAGCGCGCGCAACCGCCCTGTCGCTGCATTCGTTCTTCTTCTTTATGGGCCAGACCGTCGGCCCGATCGCCTATGGTTTCGGCATCCAGCATGCCGGCAAGGTGCCGACCTTGCTGACCGCCGCGGCTGTCATGATCGCGCTCGGCTTTGCCTGCGCGAAGCTGCTGCGCCAGACGCGGCCGGCGGATGCGTAGCGCGTATCGCTAAGAGAAACCCAAGATGTATTCGATGAGAAAAACCGCCGTAACGTAAGCGACGGTACCGATCGCTAACAGGCCGACTGCTAGCCACACCCAAAGGGGTGTCGTTTCCTTGGTCATTTGATTGCCCACGCCCTCAGGCGCCGCCTCTTGGCAGCGCTGGTTTCCCCCGGCCTGGAGACAATGGCGCAAGTCTGGCTCGAATTGCGGGAAAAGGGCGGCTAGCGTCAGGATGACGCACATCCGCGGCGCGAGCGCACTCAGATGCCGAAGTCAGGTAGCCGGCCATGGCATGGGGATTGCTTCGCCTCCTGTCATTTAAGGTGATGATGTGGACGTCCAGATTACCCGTTCGGCCAAAAGCAATTTCGCCGCCAGAAATACCGGTTACGCCAACGAGCCGCCGCTGCAACGGTTCTTGGCCGCCTGCCACGAGGAATTCAGGTCGGACCATTCCGGCGCGGTCGCCGATTACATCCCCGAGCTGAAGCGCGCCAATCCGGCGCATTTCGGCGTCGGCCTCGTCACGATCGATGGCCACGTCTACGAGGTCGGCGATAGCGCCGTGCCTTTCACCATTCAATCGGTCTCGAAAGCCTTCGTGTTTGCGCTTGCGCTCGACATGGTCGGCGAGGAGCGCGTATCCGCTGCGATCGGCGTCGAGCCGAGCGGCGAGGCGTTCAATTCGATCCGCCTGACCAATGACAACCGGCCGTTCAACCCGATGGTCAATGCCGGCGCGATCGCCTGTTCCGGGCTGATCCATCAGGTCGACGGCGCTTTCGCCTTCGAGCGCATTCGCGAGAAACTCAGCCAGTTCGCCGGGCGCGAACTCGGCGTCGACGACGCGGTCCACGCTTCCGAAGCGCTGACCGGCAACCGCAATCGCGCGATCGCCTGGCTGCTGAGAAATTATCTGGTGCTTCAGGACGACGTCGATGCCGTGCTGGACACCTATTTCCGGCAATGCGCCATCCTGGTCACGGCGCGCGATCTTGCCGTCATGGCGGCGACGCTTGCCAACCGCGGCGTCAATCCGGTTACCGGCGTTTCCGTCATTCCGCCCACCGTCGTCGCCCGCACGCTCTCGGTCATGACCAGCTCGGGCATGTATGATTATGCCGGCGAATGGATCTATCGTGTCGGCATCCCCGCCAAAAGCGGCGTCGGTGGCGGCATTGTCGCAGCACTTCCGTCCCAGATGGGGCTCGGCACGTTCTCACCGAACCTCGACAGCCACGGCAACAGCGTGCGCGGCCTGAAAGTATGCGAGGCGCTGTCTTCGCGCTTCGACCTGCACATGCTCAACCGCAGCGCCGACGTGCGCACCTGCATTATTGCCGACTACGACATTTTCGGCATTTCTTCGCGCCGCAGCCGCCAGCCGCATGAACAGCAGATCCTGGAGGAGCGCCATAGCGATATCAGGGTGGTCGAACTGGTCGGCGCGCTCAACTTTGCTGCGATCGACCATGTGACGCGCCGGCTCGCCGGTGAGCCGCCGGATGCGCCGCTGCTGATCCTCGATTTTCGCCGGGTGCCCGATCTGACCGCGGCGGGCGCCCAGCTTCTCGCCGAGAACCTGACGATCCTGGGCAATGCCGGCGTCACGGCGATCCTGACCGGCCTCGAGGCGACATCGCCGGTATGGAAGGCGGCTTTCGCGCGCATCTCCGATCCGACGAGGCTGCGACGCTTTGCGCTGCTCGATGAAGCCATCGAATGGGCGGAGGACCAGATCATCTATCGCTATGGCGGCTTCACGTCGTCGAAGGAAACCAGCCGTCTCGGCGAACAGGCGTTGCTGGCGGATCTGGCCGCTGACGAAATCGCCGCGCTTGCAAAACTCTCGACCTCCCGCCGCTATGAAGCCGGTCAACGCATCGTCAGCGCCGGGGAGCCTGCCAATTCGCTGTTCTTCCTGCAAAGCGGCATGGTCAGCGTGAAGCTGCCGAGCGGCGTGCGGCTGGCTTCGCTCGGACCAGGCATGGAATTCGGCGAGATGGCGATCATCGAAACGCACCGCAGCGCCGATGTCTGGGCCGACACCGCCGTGAAATGCCTCGAACTGCCGCTCGACAGCTTTGCCGATTATCGCCGGCTCCACCCGCAGATCGCGATGAAGATCATGCGGAATCTATCCGCGTTGCTCGCCCGGCGCCTGATCCTCGCCAACGCCAAGGTCGACCTGCTCAGCGCCTATTGAGGGCCGCCGAAAGCAGCTTTTGCGCCGGACGCAGGGCATTCGGTTCAAGAAGATGGAGCTGGAGTCAAGCTCGCCCGCGCTGCAGCACGCCGCGCCTTAGTGCTTGCCAAGTCTCCACAGTGTGAAAAGATCGAACCGGTTGCCCGATCCATTGCGTTGATGTCCATTTGCGAACGTGAGGATTGCCGTGAGCGAGTCACTTCATCCCGCCGCGCCCCATCATCTGCCAGGATTTATCACTGCCCCGGGTGAGAGCGATGTGCTGATGATTGGGGTCGGCATTTTCCTTCTTGTCGCCATTTTGGCGGTCGGCAACTTCTATCTGCACATGCACACGCTGCCCGAGCGAATGGCGCACAAATCGCAGAAGCTGCAGTTCGAGGTCGTGGCGGTGCTGGGTCTGCTCGCGCTTTTCACCCACATCCATCTGTTCTGGATAGCTGGTTTGCTGCTGGCCATGATCGACCTGCCGGACTTCAGCACGCCGCTGCGCCGGATCGCCGGATCGGTCGAAAAGATGGCGGGTGTTGAGCCTGAGCAGAGACCCAACCGAGCCGCCAGTCGGAGAAGCGACGCACGCCGCCGCAACCGACGAGGCCAAGGCCCGCATCGAGAAGGCCGGTGGCGCCAAGAGCGAGGCGCACGGCCATGCTTGAGCTGCTCCTCTGCTCGCTGCTGACGATATTTCCGGACTACCTTTACCGCCGCTACCGGCAGGGTAAGCGGATCGGCAAGGAGATCACGCTGTTTTCGGTGTGGTTCGAACTGCGATTTGGCATCGTGGCCTGCTTGATGCTCACCGTCGCGCTGATCACGATGATCTTCTACTATCATCCGTCGACATCGTCCGCGACGCTGTACTATCGCACCGTTCCGATCGTTCCCGAGACCGTCGGCCGGGTCGCGGAGGTCCACGTTGATTACAGCGCCCCGGTCAAGAAGGGCGACGTGATCTTCAGGCTGGACAATTCAAAGCAGCAGGCGTCGCTGGAAACGGCCAGGCGCAAGATCGCCGAAGTCGATGCCGCGATGCTGGCGGCGCAGGCGGACATCCTGAAAGCCGAAGGCCAGCTCCAGGAGGCCAAGGGCGCGTTGCAGCAGGCTTCCGATGAACTGGACGTCAAGCGCGAGCTGCAGAAACGCAATCCCGGCATCGTGCCGCAGCGCGACATCGAAAAGCTGGAAGTAGCGGTCGCAGGCCGTCAGGGATCCGTCGATGCGGCAACGGCTGCGAAACAATCTGCGATGACGCGCGTGAGCGCGCTGCTTCCGGCGGAGAAGGCGAGCGCCGAGGCCGCTCAGGCCGAAGCGCAGGTCGATCTCGACAAGACCTTCATTCGCGCCGGCGTTGACGGGCGCGTCGAGCAGTTCCTGTTGCGGCCGGGCGATATCGTCAATCCCATCATGCGGTCCGCGGGCGTTCTGATTCCGGAAGGTGCAGGGCAGCGGGCGTTGACGGCGGGGTTCGGCCAGATCGAGGCTCAGGTCATGAAGGTCGGCATGGTGGCTGAGGCCACTTGCATCTCAAAGCCGTGGACGATCATTCCCATGGTGGTCACGACCGTGCAGAATTACATCGCCGCTGGCCAGTTCAGAGGCGGCGAGCAACTGCTCGAGGCGCAGAATACCGTGCGTCCCGGCACGATTCTCGTTTTCATGGAGCCGATCTACAAGGGCGGCCTCGAGGGCGTCACGCCCGGCAGCAGCTGCGTCGTCAACGCCTACACCAGCAACCACGAACTGATCGCTTCGGGGAAGCTCGGTTCGTTCAAGAGTTTTTCGTTGCACGTCGTCGATGCCGTCGGGCTGGTGCACGCGATGCTGCTGCGCATTCAGGCGCTGCTGCTGCCGGTCAAGACGCTGGTGCTGAGCGGGCATTGAGCGGCGCGCGAACCGCGGGCATCATCCCCGCCCGCGATAGGGCGCGACGCCTTGATCGGGCACCCACATGCCCTTGGGCAGTTTGCCGGTCTGCCAGAACACGTCGATCGGGATGCCGCCGCGCGGATACCAGTAGCCGCCGATGCGAAGCCATTTCGGCTTGATCTCGGTGGCGATCCGCTTGCCGATCATGACCGTGCAATCCTCGTGGAACGCGCCGTGATTGCGGAAGCTGGCGACATAGAGCTTTAGCGATTTGGACTCCAGCAGCCACTGGCCCGGCGCGTAGTCGATCATCAGATGCGCGAAATCAGGCTGGCCCGTGACGGGGCAAATCGAGGTGAATTCCGGCACGGTAAAGCGGACCAGATAATTGGTATCCGCCTGCGGATTGGGCACGCGGTCGAGCTGCGCCTTTTCGGGGCTGTCCGGCCATTCCACGGCGCGGCCGAGCTGCAATGATTTCTGCAATGATTTCTTGGCCATACTGATCGTCCTTTGCTCGGGCTGACATGGACGCAAAGGCCGTGACCGTCAACCGTTGGCGAGGAGAGGGCGGCAGGAAAGCGTTGTTCCAGGAAACTGACGGCGATTCATCGCGTTACCCCGACTTGTAAATGTGAAGGTTTGGTCACTGATATCGACCTTGAAGCAGCTTAATCCGACCCCGGTCCTGCGGGCCGGGAAAGGCCACAGCCCAAAGCGTTCACATTTGCTTGCGCGCCGTGTAAGACGCCCCAAAACCTGACCCACCCCATCCCAGGAAAGTTCAAGACATGACCGCCATCGTCGACATCATTGGCCGCGAAATTCTCGATAGCCGGGGCAATCCCACCGTTGAAGTCGATGTGGTGCTGGAAGACGGCTCGATCGGCCGTGCTGCAGTGCCATCCGGCGCCTCCACCGGCGCGCATGAGGCGGTCGAACTGCGCGACGGTGACAAGAAGCGCTATCTCGGCAAGGGCGTGCAAAAGGCGGTCGAGGCCGTCAACGGCGAAATCTTCGAGGCGCTGAGCGATCAGGCCGTCGAGGAGCAGGTCCAGATCGACCAGATCATGATCGATCTCGACGGTACCCCGAACAAGAGCCGGTTAGGAGCCAACGCCATCCTCGGCGTCTCGCTGGCCTGCGCCAAGGCGGCGGCCGAATCCTTCGACATGCCGCTCTATCGCTATGTCGGCGGCACCTCGGCGCGGACCCTGCCGGTGCCGATGATGAACATCATCAATGGCGGCGTGCATGCCGACAACCCGATCGACTTCCAGGAATTCATGATCCTGCCGGTGGGCGCTGCGAGCTTCGCCGAAGCGCTGCGCTGCGGCTCGGAAATCTTCCACACGCTGCGGAGCGAACTGAAGAAGGCCGGCCACAATACCAATGTCGGCGACGAGGGCGGCTTTGCGCCGAACCTGCCGTCGGCGGATGCGGCGCTGGAGTTCGTGATGAGCGCCATCGGAAAGGCCGGCTACAAGGCGGGCGACGACGTCATGCTCGGCCTCGACTGCGCGGCGACGGAATTCTTCAAGGACGGCGCCTACGTCTACGGCGGCGAGAACAAGACCCGCTCGCGCTCGGAGCAGGCGAAATATCTCGCCGATCTCGTCGCGCGCTATCCGATCGTCACCATCGAGGACGGCATGTCGGAAGACGACATGGACGGCTGGAAGGAATTGACCGACTTGATCGGCAACAAGTGCCAGCTCGTCGGCGACGACCTGTTCGTCACCAACGTCACGCGGCTCGCCGACGGCATCAAGAACGGCCGCGCCAACTCGATCCTGATCAAGGTCAACCAGATCGGCACGCTGACGGAAACGCTCGCCGCCGTCGAACTGGCGCACAAATACGGCTATACCTCCGTGATGTCGCACCGCTCCGGCGAGACCGAGGACTCCACCATCGCCGATCTCGCGGTTGCCACCAATTGCGGCCAGATCAAAACCGGCTCGCTGGCGCGCTCCGACCGCACCGCCAAGTACAACCAGCTCCTGCGCATCGAGCAGCAGCTCGGCGAGCAGGCGAAATATGCCGGCAAATCGGCGCTGAAGGCACTGGCGTAACGCGCCGGCGCCTCCAGATATAACCAACACAAACGGGGGAGGACGTACCATGAGCGACGGCAAGAGCGGGCTGCAACTGCGCTCGCTGCTCAAGAAGAGCGGCGAACTGGAACTGTCGCTGGTGGACGTCCCGACGCCTGAGCCGGCCGACGACGAAGTCGTGGTCCGGGTCGAGGCGACGCCCATCAACCCGTCCGATCTCGGGCTCCTGATCGGCCCGGCCGACATGTCGACCGCCAAGGTTTCGGGCAGCAAAGATGCTCCCGTGGTCACGGCAAAAATGCCGGAAGCCGCCCTGCGGATGATGGCCGCTCGGCTCGACCAGTCGCTTCCGGTGGGTAATGAAGGCGCCGGCGTTGTGATCAGGACCGGATCCTCGGACGCCGCCAAGGCGCTGATGGGCAAGAATGTCTCGATGATCGGCGGCGCGATGTACTCGCAGTACCGCACCATGAAGGTGCGGGACGTGATGGAGTTGCCGGCCGGCACCACGCCTGCCGACGGCGCGTCGTGGTTCGTCAACCCGCTGACGGCGCTCGGCATGACCGAGACCATGCGGCGCGAAAATCACAAGGCGCTGGTGCATACCGCCGCTGCCTCCAACCTCGGGCAGATGCTCAACAAGATCTGCATCAAGGACGGCATCGGCCTCGTCAACATCGTGCGCAGCAAGGAGCAGGCCGACATCCTGCACAAGATCGGCGCCAAATATGTCGTCGATTCCACCGCGGATAGCTTCATGGACGATCTGACCGCCGCGCTGGTGGAAACCGGCGCCACGATCGCGTTCGACGCCATCGGCGGCGGCAAGCTGGCGGGCCAGATCCTGACCTGCATGGAGAGCGCGGCCAACAAGACCGCCAAGGAATACAGCCGCTACGGCTCCAACGTGTACAAGCAGGTCTATATCTACGGCAGCCTCGACAACCGCCCGACCGAATTGAGCCGGGCGTTCGGATTGACCTGGGGTGTCGGCGGCTGGCTCCTGACGCCGTTCCTGCAGAAGATCGGCCCCGCCGAAATCGGTAAGCTGCGCCAACGCGTCGCGTCCGAGCTCAAGACCACCTTCGCCAGCCACTACACGCAGGTGGTGTCGCTGCCGGAAGTGCTGCAGCTGTCGAACATCGCCGTCTACAACAAGCGCTCCACCGGCGAGAAATTCCTGATCAATCCGAGCAAGGGCTGACCGCAACAACAGTCGGCTCTCTTCCCCCCGGTAAATCCGGCTTGCGTTCTCCCGGCAACGGGAGAACATTTGAGGCGCAAATGAATGCGGAGCAACCGCAACCAGCGCAGGGGAGTATTCGCCATGACTGATCTGGATCGCCGCCAACTGCTTGGCGGGGCCGCCGCCGCGACAGCTGCGGCCGCGCTTTCGTCATTTCCGGCATCGACCGCCAGGGCCGCGGTGCCGCCGTCCGGCACGCAGGCTCCGGGCTTCTATCGCTACAAGGTCGGCAGTTTCGAATGCACCTCGATCAATGACGGGGCGCGTTCGTTCCCGCTGCCCGATACGTTCGTCAAGAACGTCCCGAAGGAGCAGGCGCTGGCGGCGGCCGAAGCCGCCTATATGCCGAAGGGTATGGTGACGGTGCCGTTCAACCCGCAGCTCATCAACACCGGCAGCAAGGTGATCCTGATCGACTGCGGCAACGGGGTCGCCAACCTCGAACCGAGCAAGGGCGCGGTCGGACGGACGTTGCAAAATCTTGCGGCTGCCGGCGTCGACCCCAAGAGCGTCGACGTGGTGCTGATGTCGCATCTGCATCCCGACCACACCAACGGCATTCGTGCCCTCGACGGCTCGATGGCATTCCCGAACGCCGAGATCATGGTGCCGGCAAAGGACTGGGAGTTCTGGATGAGCGAGGAGAACGCTGCGAAAGCGGAATCCAACCAGATGATGAAGAACTACTTTGCCAATGTGAAGAAGATCTACGCCGGCATCGAGTCCAAGGTGACGAAATATGATTGGGGCAAGGAAGTTGCGCCGGGCATCACCTCGATCGCGGCGCCGGGACATACGCCGGGGCATACGGCGTTTGCGGTTGCTTCCGGTGACTCAAAAGTCCTGATCCAGTCCGACGTCACCAACATTCCGGAATTCTTCCTGCGCAATCCGGACTGGCATGTGGTGTTCGACGTCGACGGCGATCTGGCGCAGGCAACCCGTCACAAATTCTACGATATGGCAGCGGCCGAAAAGGCGCTGGTGGTCGGCTTCCACTTCACCTTCCCCTCGATCGGCCATGTCGAGAAAGACGGCACGAAATACCGGCTGATCCCGGTCGCCTGGAATCCGGTGATCTGATTGCCGCCTCGATGGCTCGACTTGGCAGGCTGCCCTGGCAGGCAGCCTGCTTCGTCGGGCATGCATTCATGACGCGAACGCAGCGTTTCCAGAATTGCGCTGTTCATGCACTTGCATCTTTTCGCCGATCGGGCTTAAGAGGGCGCAGGCGCTTTTGCTTCACAAGGGATATCCAATGGCCACCCATACCATCGTCACGATCGTCGGTTCGCTTCGCAAGGAGAGCTTTTCGCTCAAGATCGCCAATGCGCTCGCAAAACTGGCGCCGGCCTCGCTGAAGCTCGACGTCACGACGCTCGAAAGCATTTCCTTCTTCAACCAGGATCTGGAAGCCAATCCCCCGGCCGACTGGCTGGCGTTCCGCGAAAAGCTGCAGAAGTCGAACGGCGTGCTGTTCGTCACGCCCGAATACAACCGCTCGATCCCCGGCGTGTTGAAGAACGCCATCGACGTCGGCTCGCGGCCCTATGGCAAGAGCTCGTTCCTGGGTAAGCCGGTCGGCATTGTCAGCAACTCACCCGGCCCCCTCGGCGGCGTCAGCGCGGCCAAGCATCTGCAGAACATCCTGCCGGGTATCTCGGGTCCGATCCTGGGCCAGCCTGAAATCTATTTGAACGGCGTCGGCGATGCCTTTAACGACAAGGGCGAGTGCACGAAGGAAGCGCTGCAGAAGGTCCTGCAGCAATATATCGACGCGTTCGCGGCCTTCATCGAGAAGCAGAATAAGTAGACGGTCTCTCAGCGTCATTGCGAGCGCAGCGAAGCAATCCATCTATCCGTTACGCCGGGCTATGGATTGTTTCGCTTGCGCTCGCAATGACGGGGAGAGGGCGACGCCATCATCGCCCACACCCGCCGTCTTTAGGATTCCATTAACCCGGCCGTCGCATCTTGGGACCATGGTCTCCCGCACGCGCCTGAAATCCATCCTGACCGGCCTTGCCCTCTATACGATGGCGGCGCTGATGGTCGGCTATTTCGGCGTCAACGCCTATACCGGCAAATACGGGCTGAACGCGCGCCAGGAACTCGATCAGGAGATCATCGCGCTGACCTCCGAGCTGGCGCGGCTGAAGCGGGAGCGGGCGCAGGGCGAGCAGCGGGTGTCACTGCTGCGGTCGGACCGGGTTGACCCCGATATGCTGGACGAGCGCGCGCGCTTCCAGCTCGACTACGCCAATCCGCGCGACCTGGTCCGGACCATCAAGCCGAACTGATTTTCAAACCGCTGTCACGAACACCAGCGTCGTCCTGACGATGCCGGTTTGTCGGTCTGCAAATTTCAAAAAACAGCAAAATCGATTTCGAAAATGTCGCGCTGCGCTGCAGTGCGGCATAGCAATATTTTCTCCAGCCCACGCAATCCTTTCACGCCGGTTTGAGTTGGGTTAGAGAGGGCTGATCGGTCTCTCTCACCCGGAATTGCCATGGCTGCACCCAAGAAAAGCGTCGAGAAGGAATCAGGGCAAAAGGCAAACGGGTCTCCACCGGAATTCACCAAGGCGCAGGAACTGGCCGCGCTGCGGGACATGCTCCTGATCCGCCGCTTCGAGGAAAAGGCCGGCCAGCTTTACGGCATGGGTGCGATCGGCGGCTTCTGCCATCTCTATATCGGCCAGGAAGCGGTCGTGGTCGGCATGCAGATGGCCCTGAAGCAGGGCGACCAGGTCATAACCGGGTACCGCGACCACGGCCATATGCTGGCCTGCGGTATGGAAGCCAACGGCGTGATGGCTGAACTCACCGGCCGCCGCGGCGGCTATTCCAAGGGCAAGGGCGGCTCCATGCACATGTTCAGCATGGAAAAGAATTTCTACGGCGGTCACGGCATCGTCGGCGCCCAGGTGTCGCTCGGGACGGGGCTTGCCTTCGCCAACCGCTACCGCGGCAACGATTTCGTCAGCCTTGCCTATTTCGGCGACGGTGCTTCGAACCAGGGCCAGGTCTACGAGAGTTTCAACATGGCGGAGCTGTGGAAGCTCCCGGTGATCTACGTGATCGAGAACAACCGCTACGCCATGGGCACGTCGGTGACGCGCTCCTCGGCGCAGACCGATTTTTCCAAGCGCGGCATCTCCTTCAACATTCCAGGCGTTCAGGTCGACGGCATGGACGTCCGCGCCGTCAAGGCCGCGGGCGACGAGGCGGTCGCCTGGTGCCGCGCCGGCAAGGGGCCGTTCATCCTGGAAATGCAGACCTACCGCTACCGCGGCCACTCGATGTCCGATCCGGCGAAGTACCGGACGCGCGAAGAGGTCGAGAAGATCCGCACCGATCAGGATCCGATCGAGCAAGTTCGTAGCCGCCTGCTGGCCGCCAAGGTCAGCGAGCAGGAATTGAAGGCCATCGACGCCGAGGTGCGCGAGATCGTCAACGCGGCGGCGGACTTCGCCCAGCGCGATCCCGAGCCCGATCCTTCCGAGCTCTGGACCGACGTCTACAGGTAATTCAACCAATTATTCCGCAAAAGTGGGACCGGTTTTGCGACTCTGGCGACATGCAGACCAAACGAGCCGCAGAACCAACTGACTGACGATTTCGGGAGCCGATATGCCCATTCAAGTGCTGATGCCTGCGCTGTCGCCCACCATGGAAAAGGGCAACCTTGCGAAATGGCTGAAGAAGGAAGGCGAGACGATCAAGTCGGGCGATGTCATCGCCGAGATCGAGACCGACAAGGCGACGATGGAGGTCGAGGCGACCGATGAGGGCACGCTCGGCAAGATATTGATCCCCGAAGGCACCGCCGACGTCGCCGTCAACACGCCGATCGCCACCATTCTGGCCGACGGCGAAAGCGCGGCCGATCTCGGCAAGGTGACCGCACCGGCGCCGCAGAAGGCAGCGGAGTCTGCGCCGCCCGCCGAAGCCAAGGCCGAGGCGCCCCAGGCCAAAGCCGAGGCGCCGAAGGCCGTCGCCGAGCCCGATCCGGAAGTGCCCGCCGGCACCGAGATGATCACCCAGACCATCCGCGAAGCCTTGCGCGACGCGATGGCGGAGGAGATGCGGCGCGATGCCGACGTGTTCGTGATGGGCGAAGAGGTCGCCGAATATCAGGGCGCCTACAAGGTCACGCAGGGCCTCTTGCAGGAGTTCGGTGCACGGCGCGTGATCGATACGCCGATCACCGAGCACGGCTTTGCCGGCGTCGGCGTTGGTGCGGCGATGTCCGGGCTGAAGCCGATCGTCGAGTTCATGACGTTCAACTTCGCCATGCAGGCGATCGACCAGATCATCAACTCCGCGGCCAAGACGCTGTACATGTCCGGTGGCCAGATGGGCTGCTCGATCGTGTTCCGCGGCCCGAACGGCGCTGCCGCTCGCGTTGCCGCGCAGCACAGCCAGGACTACTCGGCGTGGTACTCGCAGATTCCGGGATTGAAGGTGATCGCGCCGTTCTCGGCCGCCGATTACAAGGGCCTCTTGAAGGCCGCGATCCGCGATCCCAACCCGGTCATCTTCCTCGAAAACGAGGTGCTGTACGGCCACACCGGCGAGGTGCCGAAGCTCGACGACTATGTGATCCCGATCGGCAAGGCGCGGATCGTGCGATCGGGCAAGGATGTGACGCTGATCTCGTGGTCGAACGGCATGACCTACGCGCTGAAGGCCGCCGATGAACTCGCCAAGGAAGGCATCGAGGCCGAGGTGATCGACCTGCGCACGCTGCGTCCGATGGATACCGAGACCATCGTGGCCTCCGTGAAAAAGACCGGCCGCGCGGTGACGGTGGAAGAAGGCTGGCAGCAATCCGGCGTCGGCGCCGAGATCGCCGCCCGCATCATGGAGCACGCCTTCGACTATCTGGACGCGCCGGTGGCGCGGGTGTCCGGCAAGGACGTGCCGATGCCCTATGCGGCAAACCTCGAAAAGCTCGCATTGCCCAACGTGTCCGAGGTGGTCGCGGCCGCCAAAGCCGTTGCCTATCGGTAGGTCGATATGGCCGGTCCCAACGAACAGCCGTTGCCGCCCGACGTCATCGGCCGCGAGGATGCCGTCGAGGTACTGCGCGCCTTCGTCGTCGACGGCGGGCTCTCGATCGCGTTCCAGCGCGCGTTCGAGGAGCCTGATATGTGGGGCATGCTGCTGGTCGATATCGCGCGCCACGCTGCCCGCGCCTATGCGCGCGAGAGCGGCTACACCGAGGACGAAGCGCTGACGCGTATCGTCGATATGTTCGAAGCCGAAATCAACCGGCCGACCGATATGGGCTCCACGACGTCCCGGTCGCAACAAGGTCACTGACAATGCCGATCAACATTTTGATGCCCGCGCTGTCGCCCACGATGGAAAAGGGCAACCTTGCCAAGTGGCTCAAGAAAGAGGGCGACAAGGTCAAGTCCGGCGACGTGATCGCGGAGATCGAGACCGACAAGGCGACGATGGAAGTCGAAGCCGTCGACGAGGGCACGATCGCGAAAATCCTGGTGCCGGAAGGCACGCAGGATGTGCCGGTCAACGATATCATCGCGGTCATGGCCGGTGACGGCGAGGACGTGAAGGCAGCCAGTGCCGGAGCAGGGGCAGGGGCCGCGCCCGCACCGAAGGCCGCCGAAGCCCCAAAGCCCGCTGCTGCGCCCGCCGCCGCAACGCCGGCACCCGCGCCCGAAGCTGCACCGGCGCCTCAGGCTGCCGCTGCACCTGCCAAGACCAATGGCCACGCGCGCGTCTTCTCTTCGCCGCTCGCCCGCCGCCTCGCCAAGGAGTCGGGCATCGACATTGCGCGCATCAACGGCTCCGGCCCGCATGGCCGCATCGTCGCGCGCGACGTCGAGGGCGCCAGGTCTGGCAAGGGCCTGAAGGCGCCTGCCGCGGCGCCCGGTGCAGCGCCTGCGATCGCGCCGGCGATGTCGGACAAACAAATCCTTTCGCTGTTCGAGGAAGGCTCCTACGAGATCGTGCCGCACGACGGCATGCGCCGCACCATCGCGCAGCGCCTGACGGCGGCGACGCAGAGCGTTCCGACCTTCTACCTCACCATCGACTGCGACATCGGCCGGCTGCTGGACGCGCGCGAGCAGATCAATGCCGCCGCACCGAAGGACAAGGAGAAGAAGCCGCTCTACAAGCTGTCGGTCAACGACTTCGTCATCAAGGCGCTCGCGGTCGCGTTGCAGCAGGTGCCGGACTGCAATGTCAGCTGGACCGAGGCCGGCATGGTCAAGCACAAGCATTCCGACATCGGCGTCGCCGTCGCCATGCCCGGCGGGCTGATCACGCCGATCATCCGCAACGCCGAGAGCAAGTCGCTGTCGACCATTTCCAACGAGATGAAGGACCTGGCGGCCCGCGCGCGGACGCGAAAACTCAAGCCGCAGGAATATCAGGGCGGCACGTCATCGGTTTCCAACCTCGGCATGTTCGGCATCAGCCACTTCACCGCGGTCATCAACCCGCCGCAGTCGACCATCCTCGCGGTCGGCGCCAGCGAGGAGCGGGCGGTGGTTCGTAACGGCAAGATCGAGGCCGCGCACATCATGAGCGCGACGCTGTCCTGCGACCACCGCGCCATCGACGGCGCGCTCGGCGCCGAGCTGATCGGGGCGTTCAGGCGGCTGGTCGAAAACCCCGTGATGATGATGGTATGAGACGAGGATAACCCGCACCGTCATTGCGAGTGCAGCGAAGCAATCCATCTCACCGGCGACAAGGTGGATTGCGTCGTCGCAAGGGCTCCTCGCAATGACGAAAGAGCTGTGTCGCACGATGGCAACGAGTGCATAACATGGCCGACACATCCTTCGACGTCATCATCATCGGCTCCGGCCCCGGCGGCTACGTCACCGCGATCCGCGCGGCCCAGCTCGGCTTCAAGACGGCGATCGTCGAAAAATCCTATCTCGGCGGCATCTGCCTGAACTGGGGCTGCATCCCGACCAAGGCGCTGCTGCGCTCCGCCGAGATCTACCACTATATGCAGCACGCCAAGGATTACGGGCTCTCCGCCGAAAAAGTCTCGTTCGATCCGAAGGCCGTGGTGGCGCGCTCGCGCGGCGTCTCGAAGCGCCTCAATGACGGCGTCGGCTTCCTGATGAAGAAGAACAAGGTGACGGTGATCTGGGGCGAAGCGTCGATCGACGCGCCCGGCAAGGTCACCGTGAAGAAGTCCTCCGTCGAAGCGCCGAAGGGCGCGCTGGGCGAGGGCGCCTATCAGGCCAAGCACATCATTCTCGCGACCGGCGCGCGGCCGCGCGTGCTGCCGGGGCTCGAGCCCGACAAGAAACTGGTCTGGACCTATTTCGAGGCGATGGTGCCGGAGCGGATGCCGAAATCGCTGCTGGTGGTCGGCTCCGGCGCGATCGGCATCGAGTTCGCCTCGTTCTTTCACACCATGGGCGCCGACGTCACCGTGGTCGAGGTGTTGCCGCAAATCCTTCCCGTCGAGGACGCCGAAATCGCCGGTCTGGCGCGCAAGCAGTTTGAAAAGCAGGGGATCAAGATCCTAAGCAACACCAAGGTGACGAAGCTCGAGAAGAAAGCCGACAGCGTCGTCGCTACCATCGATGACGGCAAGCAGCCGCAGACGGTCGAGTTCGAGCGGGTGATCTCGGCGGTCGGCGTGGTCGGCAACATCGAAGGTCTTGGGCTGGAAAAACTCGGCGTCAAGACCGATCGCGGCTGCGTCGTGATCGACGGCTACGGCAAGACCAACGTGCCCGGCATCTATGCCATCGGCGACGTCGCAGGCCCGCCGATGCTGGCGCACAAGGCCGAGCATGAGGGCGTGGTTTGCGTCGAGGCGATCAAGGGGCTGCATCCGCATGCCATGGACAAGAACCTCATTCCCGGCTGCACCTATTGCCATCCGCAGGTCGCTTCCGTCGGTTTGACCGAGGCGAGGGCGAAAGAGGGCGGCCGCGAGATCCGCGTTGGCCGCTTCCCCTTCGTCGGCAATGGCAAGGCAATTGCGCTCGGCGAGGACCAGGGCCTGGTCAAGGTGATCTTCGACAAGAAGACCGGGCAACTGCTCGGTGCACACATGATCGGCGCCGAGGTGACCGAACTGATTCAGGGCTACGTGGTCGCGATGAACCTGGAGACGACGGAAGAAGAACTGATGCACACGGTATTCCCGCATCCGACCCTGTCGGAGATGATGAAGGAAGCGGTGCTGGATGCCTACGGGCGTGTGTTGAACATGTAAGGCGGTGGCGACTTTCCAACAAAGGTAGCAGTTCCGTCGTCCTGAGGTGCGAGCGCAGCAAGCCTCGAAGGATGCACGGCCCAGATTTTACAGCGGGGCCTGTGGCCCTTCGAGACGGCCGCGTTGCGGCCTCCTCAGGGTGACGGGTTCGGTATCGGTCGACCTGAAGAAGAAACGAAAGAGCAATCCGTGAAAGACAATGACAATCTGACCATCGAACGTCCGACGTTCGTGACCCATCTCGAATGCGCGATGGAAGGCGATCATTACGCCGCCGACCAGATCCATAACCTGTCCAAGGCCGGCAAGCCGCTCCTGGTGCGCTACGACCTTGCGGGCGTGAAAACGGCGCTGACCAAGGATGCGTTGTCGCAGCGGCCCGCCGATATGTGGCGCTACCGCGAACTGCTGCCGGTGCGGAAGGTCACAGATATCGTCAGCCTTGGCGAAGTCATGACGCCGCTGATCCGACTGCCCAAGCTTGGTAAGAAGCTCGGTGGGGCAGAGATCATCGTCAAGGACGAGGGGCGGCTGCCGACCGGCTCGTTCAAGGCCCGCGGCCTTGTGATGGCGGTGTCGATGGGCAAGGCGCTCGGCATCAGGCACATGGCGATGCCGACCAACGGTAATGCCGGCGCGGCGCTGGCGGCCTATGCCACCTCCTGCGGCATCAAGACCACGATCTTCTGTCCGGCCGATACGCCGGAAGTGAACGTCAGCGAGATCGAACTGCAGGGCGCCACCGTCTATCGCGTCAACGGGCTGATCGACGATTGCGGCAAGATCGTCGGCGAGGGCAAAGCAAAAGCCGGCTGGTTCGATACCTCGACGCTGAAGGAGCCGTACCGGATCGAAGGCAAGAAGACGATGGGGCTGGAACTCGCCGAACAGCTCGGCTGGGAGGTGCCCGACGTGATCTTCTATCCGACCGGCGGCGGCACCGGCCTGATCGGCATGTGGAAGGCGTTCGCCGAACTGGAAGCCATCGGCTTCATCGGCTCAAAACGGCCACGGATGGTCGCGGTGCAGGCCTCGGGCTGCGCGCCGATGGTGCGTGCTTTTGAAGCAGGCACCGAGCACGCGCCGCGCTGGGAAGACGCCCACACGATCGCATCCGGCATCCGCGTGCCGCAGGCGGTCGGAGATTTTCTGATCCTGCGCGCGGTCCGCGAGAGCAAGGGATTTGCGATCGCGGTGCCGGACGAGAAGATTTCTGCCGCGCTCAATGAAGTCGCGCGCGAGGAAGGCCTGCTGTTGTGTCCGGAAGGGGCGGCGACGTATGCTGCCTACCAGCAAAGCTTGGCCGACGGCCGCGTGACGAAAAATGATCGCGTGATGCTGTTCAATTGCGCCACAGGGCTTAAATATCCGCTGCCGCCGGTCACGCGTACGCTCGATCGACATCAGCCGATCGATTACGCTAAGCTGTAGTCCATCGTTAGATAAGCTGTAATCCATCGTTAGAATGGTAAGGCGCCAGGGGAGGATATGATGCGACGAACAGTTGTGGCGGCGTTGTTTGCGGTTCTGATGTCTGCCGGCAGTGCCGCGGTCGCGCAAAATTTCCCGTCGCGCCCCGTCACCATCATCGTGCCATTCTCGGCCGGCGGGCCGTCGGATGCGATGGCGCGGATCCTCGCCGAGCGCATGAAGGTCGCGCTCGGTGAAACGGTGCTGGTCGAGAACGTGACAGGGGCGGGCGGGTCGGTCGGCGTCGGCCGCGCGGTGCGGTCGCCGCCTGACGGCTACACGATCAGCTTCGGCCATCTCGGCACCCACGTCGCCAATGGCGCGATCTACAAGCTCGGCTACGACCTCGTCACCGATCTCGAACCGGTGGCCCTGCTGCCGAGCAACCCGATGATCATCGTCAGCAAGAAGGAAGTTCCGGCGAAATCGCTGAAGGAATTCATCGCGTGGCTGAAGGCGCAGCCGTCGCCGCCGACGGCCGGCACCGCGGGCGCGGGCTCCGGAAGCCACATCGCCGGGCTCTATTTCGAGAACGTCGCCGGCATCAAGCTGCAATACGTGCCGTATCGCGGCACCGGTCCTGCGATGAACGATCTCGTCGCCGGCCAGATCGACCTGATCGTCGACCAGACCTCGAACTCGCTTCCGCAGGTGCGCGCCGGCAATATCCGCGCCTACGCCATCACCGACAGCAAGCGCGTCGAGTCCGCCGCCGACATCCCGACCGTCGACGAAGCCGGACTGCCCGGATTCCACATGACGCTGTGGTCCGGCCTCTGGGTGCCCAAGGACACGCCCAAGGATGTCGTCGCAAAGCTGAATGCGGCGGCGGTCGATGCCCTGAACGATCCGGCGGTGCGCAAGCAGCTCGAAAATTTGGGCCTGCAGATGCCGCCGAAGGACAAGCTTACGCCTGACGCGCTCGGCGCCTGGCAGAAGGCCGAGATCGCAAAATGGTGGCCGATGATCAAGGCCGCCAACGTCAAGGTGGATTGAACGGCCGAAACCGGACAACCGCATTTTGCGAGATTCCCCCTAACTGGGGACGCCAAAATCGGGGGAACGGACACTCCGGGCGATATGAACGTCGTGGTCCCTGGCTGCGGTTCGACCCGCATGCTTTGATCCCTCTTGCATGACACCGGCTTGAGGAAGCTTCCTGACCGGCGAGCGCGTAGATCTGTGGGGAGCAGCCGCGCGATTTTCTTTGTCTTGGGTTGCGCGGTAGAGGTATCGTCCAGGGCATGTCAATGACCACGAAGGCGCTTTTGCTCCGACTGCTTGCCCTGCTGTTCGGTGTGACGTTGATGACGTCGTTCGCCGTGGCCGAAGGCCCCATGAAGGGGCCGGACTTTTTGCGTGTCGTCAACGATCAGATGCATCAGCTTCAGATCGTGAAGGTCGGGACCCATTCGTTCCGCGCGCAAAGGTCGGCAATCGGTCTGATCGGATACAATGAAGATGCCAGCACGATCGTTCTGACGCCATTCTCCGGCCGGGTTACGCGGCTGATTGCCAAGCCCGGTGACGAGGTCAAGAGAGGCGATCCGCTGCTGGAAATCGACAGCCCCGAGCAATTGGTCCCACAGAACGATTTCATCGCGGCACAGGCTGCAAAAAGAAAAGCAGACTCCCAACACGATCTGGCACAGATCGTCGAAAAGCGCGTTCGCGATCTTCATGAGGGCAAGGCCGCACCGTCCAAGGATTTGCAGCAGGCCGAGGCGCAGCTCATCGGCGCTGAAAATGACTTGCGATCGGCCGATATGGCGTTTGAAGCCGCTCGCGCCCGCCTGCGGATCCTCGGCCGTACCGATGCGGAAATTTCGCAGCTCGAGCAGACCGGCATGCTCACCCGCGTGACCACGATCACGGCGCCGATCGGCGGCACCGTCGTTTCACGCAAGGTAGGACCCGGACAACATGTCAAAGCCGATTCGGGGGACGCCCTGTATACGATCGCCGACCTCTCCACGATGTGGTTGAAGGCCCAGATCTTCGAGCAGGATATCGCCCAGGTGCGTATCGGCCAGGAAATCGAGGCGAGGGTTTCTGCCGTGCCAGGCAGGATCTTCAAAGCCCGCATCAACGCCATCAACTCGGCTTCAGACCTGACGACGCGCCGTGTTGTCGTCCGGTCCGAGATCGAGAATACCGACGGTCTGCTCAAGGCCGAGATGTTCGCGATGTTCAAGATCAGCATCGACGATGGATCGACGAGCCCGGCGGTGCCGACGGACGCGGTGATCCGCGAGGGGGACGTTGCCACCGTCTGGGTCGAGACCGAGCCGATGCTGTTCAAACGCCGCGTGGTCGACATCGGTATCCAGCAGGACGGTTTGACGCAGATTCTTAAAGGTCTCGATGCCGGCGAACTGGTGGTTGCGCGGGGAGCGATCTTCGTTGACAACGAGTGGCGCCAATGACCAGGCGGTACGGGGCCATCAATGCTGCGTAGTCTGATCGCATTCTGCCTCTCGCGGCGGCTGCTGGTGATGGTTGCGTTCGCGGCCTTTCTCGGTCTCGGCGGTGTTGCTTTCCTGACCTTGAACATCGAGGCCTATCCCGATCCGGCACCGCCGATCATCGAGATCATCGCCCAGCAGCAGGGCCAATCCCCCGAGGAAGTCGAGCGCTACATCACGATTCCGATCGAGATCGCAGTCGCCAGCACGCCGGGTCTGAAGTTCATCCGCTCCAATACCGTCTACGGGCTCGGCTTTATCCGTCTGCAGTTCGAATACGGCCGCGACTATCATTTCGTTCGTCAGCAGACCATCAACCGGCTGAAGGATGCGGTTCTGCCGGCCGGCGTCGTGCCGGTGATCTCGCCCGCCGGAGGCATCAGCGAAATCTTTCGCTACGAGCTTGTCGGGCCTCCGGGCATGGACGTCATGAAGCTCAAGACGCTGCAGGATTGGGTGGTCGAACGCAAGCTGCGCATCGTGCCCGGTGTCGCCGACGTCGCCGTGCTCGGCGGCAAGACCAGGGAGTTCCAGGCCGAGATCAACCTCGACCGCATGATGGCCTATGGGCTGACGCTGCCGCAGATCATGACCGCGATTTCGGCGAGCAATTCCAATGTCGGCGGCCGCACCATCGCGATCGGCGAACAATCGGTCAATGTCCGCAGCATCGGCGTCGTCAGCTCGATGGACGACATCGGCAATATCGTATTGACCCAGCAGGGCGGCGTGCCGGTACTGGTGTCCGACGTAGCCAAGGTCCAGATCGGCTACGCGCCCCGGCTCGGTCTCGCCGGCCGTGACGACAAGACCGACGTCGTCACCGGTATCGTCCTGATGCAGAAACTCGAACGCACCATGGACGTGGTCAAGCGCGTACGCAGTGCGGTGGAGCGTATCAATTCCGACGGGTCGCTGCCGGCCGGTGTCAAGATCGTGCCATTCTATGACCGCGGCGATCTCGTTGCGATCACGGTGCAGACCGTTCTGCATAATTTGCTGTTCGGAGTAGCGCTTATCTTTCTCATCCAGTGGGTGTTTCTCGGCGACCTCCGCTGCGCGTTGATCGTTGCTGCCACAATTCCGGTGGCGCTATTGCTTGCAGTGATGATCACGGTGATGCGGGGCGAATCCGCGAACCTGTTGTCGGTCGGTGCTATCGATCTCGGCATCATCGTCGACGGCACCGTCATCATGGTGGAAAATATCTTCCGCCAGATCGCCCATCACTCGGCGCGGCTACCGCCGGACCGCAGCGCCAGGAGCAGCGACAAACTTGCCTGGATCCTGACCGGCGCGGTCGAGGTCGACAAGGCGATCTTCTTTTCGGTCATCATCACCATCGCTGCGTTTCTGCCGCTTTTCACGATGCAGGGCGTAGAAGGCCAGATCTTCGGGCCGATGGCGCGGACCTACGCCTATGCCTTGCTCGGCGCCGTGATCGCGACCTTCACGGTAACGCCGGTGCTGGCCTCAATTCTGCTGCCGGCCCATGTCCGGGAAGTCGAAACCTTCGTGGTCCGTCATATCCGCAAGCTCTACCAGCCCGTGCTGGCGCGCGCAGTCCGCAACTATCGCCGCGCCGCCGCCATCGCCGCAGTGTTTCTCGTGCTGTGCCTCAGTCTCGGGTTGCGGCTCGGGAGCGAGTTCCTGCCCAAGCTGGAGGAGGGCAACCTCTGGATCCGGGCCGTGATGCCGCCGACCATCACGCTCGAGGCCGGGATGGAAACGGTGGCCAAGATCCGTGCCATCATATCGAGCTATCCGCCGGTCCAGACCGTGTTTTCCGAGCAGGGGCGCGGTGACGAAGGCACCGATCCCGACGGCTCGTTTCTCGCCGAGTTCTTCGTTCCGCTCAAGCCGGCCAACACGTGGCCATCGGGGCTGACCAAGGAACAGATGGTCAAGCAGATGAGCGAGAAGCTCAACCGGGAATTCGTCGGCGTCGATTTCAACTTCTCGCAATATATCCAGGACAATATCGAGGAAGCCGTCTCCGGCGTGAAAGGCGAGAACTCGATCAAGATCTTCGGCAAGGACCTCAATGAACTGGAGCGGTTGTCCAAGTCGGTGAAGACCGAACTCTCGGGCATCCGCGGCGTTGCCGACCCCGCCAGTTTCAACCTGCTCGGCCAGCCCAATTTGATCGTCCAGATCGATCGCGCCAAGACCGCGCGCTACGGCTTCTCGATCAGCGACATCAATTCCGTGGTCCAGGCCGCGATCGGCGGTCAGGAAGTTTCCAAGGTCTATGAAGGAGAGATGGTCTTCGCGCTGACGGTCCGCCTCGCACCGGAATACCGCAGGGATGTCGACGCCATTCGCGCTATACCGGTGGCGCTTCCAAACTCGGATCCCAAGACGCCGACGGCCTATATTCGGCTAGGCGATCTTGGCGAGATCAAGCTCGTCAGCGGCGCGGCTTACATCTACCGCGAGAACAGCCAGCGTTTTATCCCGCTGAAGTATAGCGTCCGCGACCGCGATCTCGGTTCGACCGTGGTCGAGGCCCAGGAGCGGGTTCAGAAGAACGTTCCGCTCCCCCAGGGCTATTCGCTGGAATGGTCGGGCGAATACGGCGCCCTGGTTGACGCAAAGAAGCGGCTCGCGCTGATTGTGCCGTTGAGCCTGCTTCTGATCCTGATGCTGCTCTACAGCCTGTTCAATTCGATACGGGATAGCCTGCTGGCGCTGTCGGGCATTCCGTTCGCGGTGGCCGGCGGAATTCTCGGGCTCTATATCGCCGGCCTGAATTTCAGCGTCTCGGCCGCGGTCGGCTTCATCTCGCTGTTCGGCGTCTCGGCGATGGATGGCATCCTGCTGATGTCCTATATCCGTCGCGACATCGAGGAGGGCATGGGGACGGAGGACGCCATCATCCGCGCTTCCGAAACAAGGATGCGGCAAATCTTCATGACGGGCTTATCGGCGTGTATCGGCCTGGTCCCGGCGGCCATCTCGACAGGGATCGGTTCGCAGGTTCAGCAGCCACTGGCGTGCGTCATCGTTGGCGGGATGCTGCTCTCCCCGATCGCCAGCCTGCTGGTCATCCCGGTATTGGCAAGACTGTGGATGCCTACGATCAAGGACACCGGGATGCGTGAGGTTGCAGTCAGCTGACCGGCGCATCTGCTATTCGGCAGGCCGCACATGGCTTGTCGATGCGGCCTTAGTGCGCCGCGCTCGCTGTCGGCACCGGCGCCGCGTTCGTCTCCTGTGTAACAACGCGCGCGTCGGCCTTCGCCGCCATCATTGTGCCCTCGAACCGCACGCGGTAGACCGCCAGATTCTCCATTACCCGCTGGACATAGTTCCGCGTTTCGGAAAACGGAATCCGCTCGACCCAGTCGACCGCATCGACCTTGGGGTCACGCGGATCGCCGTAGGCCTTGACCCAGTCGCGCACCCGGCCCCGGCCGGCATTGTAGCCGGCAAAGGTCATGATGCAATTGCCCTTGTATTCGCTCAGCAGCGCGCTCAGTTCGGCGGCGCCCATCTGCGTGTTGTAGACCGGATCGGAAACCATGCGGTCCCAGTCGTAGCTGATGCCAAAGCGCTTGGCGGTATCGCGTGCCGCTTCCGGCGTCACCTGCATCAGGCCGACGGCGTTTGCCGCAGACTTGTCGCGCTGGTCGAATGCGCTCTCGGTGCGCGCCACCGAATAGATGATGCTGTGCTCGATTTCGGGAGCGACCTGGCGGTGCGGCGGAATCCCGATGGTGGGAAAGGCGTAATGGTCGAGCGGCAGTCCGCGGCCGAGCGAGGGCTTTCCGACCTGCAGCATCGCGCGGGCGTCGTTGCGGCGGCCGGTGAGTTCGCCGAGCGCTTCGAGCAAGCTTACGTTGGAGCTTTGTTCGCCGAGATCGGCGGCAAAATAGAGCACGACATCGCGTTCGCCGATCTCGTAGAGCATCTCGGCAGCGCGCACGCGTTCGTCGGCGGCCGGCGCATCGGCGGAGGCGAGATCGGGCAAGGGCGCGCGCAGCTCGATCTGATCGCGGCCAAGCCTGGCGCGCGCCAGCTGGCCATAATAGGCGGTCGGGTAGCGGGCAGCCGCTTCATAGCTTGCGCGCATCGCATCCGTCTGGCCAAGGGCTGCGGCCGCGCGTCCACGCCAGTAGTTCGCCCGCGCCAGCACGATCGGATTGGTCGCGCCGTCGTCGATGTGGGCGAAATGCGTGGCCGCGGCTTTGGGATTGTTGAGGTAGCGGAGCGCGATCCAGCCGCGCATGAAGTGAACGTCGGCACGGTAGTATTGATTGGCCGGCGCTGCGGCGGCGCGGACCACATCGTAGGCGGTCTGGAACTTGCCTTCATCGAGCAGCTTGCGGGCCAGCGAACGCCGCTCGCGCCACCATTGATCGGTGTCTTGCAGCGCCATCGTCGCCGGTGACGCCGCCACCATCAGGCGGGCCGCGTCGTCAATTTTGTTCTGGGCGAGCATCCACTGGATGCGGCAAAGGGTGTAGCCGAGATCCTGCCGTGCCTCGGCCGCGACATCGTCCAGCGCATCCTTCGCCTTGTCCGCTTTTCCCCTGACCGCGGCACAGGCCTTCACGATCGCAAGCTCGTCGTCACCAAGGCGCTTCGCGGCGCGCTTCGCGCCGGCGAGATCCTTGGCGCCGATGCGCCTGTCCATGCGCGCGCGATGGTCATCGCGATTGAGCAGGTCGCGGAACGTCTCGAACGCGTCGGTCTCCAGGCGCTCCGACAATTCGTCCGATCGCCATGCATCGCGCGCCAGCCTGGCCGCGCCGTCCCGATCGCCCTCTGCGAGCAACACACGCGCCAAAGCCAGCTTGCCCTTGGCACTTGTGGGCCGATCGCCAATGAAGCCGCGAACCGTTGCCGCATCGCTGCGCTGCTCCCACAGCCGCGCTTCCGCGCGCCGGCGCAGCAACGCGGTGCTCGGCCATTCCGGATTGGCGGCGATGAACGCCGCATAGCGGCTGAAAGGCGCGATCGTTTCCGGATGGCGCAGGATGTACCACTCGACGAGCTTCTGCGCCGCCGGATCCGCGATCTTGTTCCGGATGTCCGTCGCCTCCTGGGTCTTTGCCTTGCGCGCGAGATCGATGGCTTCTTTCACCAGCGCAAGATCGCCCGTCAGCGGAGCGACGGCCTCCTTGGGAGCAGGCGTAGCCTCCGACGGCTTCGGCTTGCGTTGTGCGGAAGCGTGTTTGGCGTGCCGATTTTTTCCGGACGCGGCCCTGCGCTGAGGCCGAGCCTCCTTCACGTGCGACTTCTTGGTCGCTTCGTGCGCCTTCTGGGCGTGTGGCTTATGGCTGGCTCGCGCGGTCGCATCCGTCGAGAACAGGGCGAGCCCAGCTAGTGTGAAAAAACAAGACAGCGAGCGTAAGCACCGGTTCATTCCATGGTCCCCTGCGAAACCCACGTCATAAACGCCGTCAAAGCCAAGAGATCGCATGAAGCGCGTGGCTTCCGACCTGTTCGAAAGATGCCACAACCCCCGAGGCGCAATTGTCACGTATGGGCAACAAACGCGTGCAAAATGAGGCAAATGGAGCCCGAGAGTTCCCGGCGTAGCGCCGCGCAGTCGTGCGAACAAGGGAAGCGCTCGGCACCCGGCAGAAGGCCGAGATCGAGAAATGGTGGCCGATGATCAAGGCCGTCAACGTCAAAGTGGGTTGACTGCTACTCGCAGCGCGACGCGATCGATACCCGGCAGCGCGTGAGCAGTGGGGACCCATCCACGCAGTCCAGCGCCCGGTGACGATCGAATCGGAACCGGACGCTGGAGAACGAGGGCCGGGAGGCGGCCCTTGTCCGTGATCGTGTCTTATTGTTCTCGGTTTACATGTGCATGTTGGCCATCGCCGTCATTGTGTCGTGGTGGCCGCCGTCGGTGCCGCCGTTCGGCAGAACGCCGTCGTCCTCCAGTTCGAAGTGCACGCCGGCGCCGAGTTCGCCGACTTTCTCGTACGCGCCATATACCGTTTGGGTAACGGTGATATCGCTTTGCTTCACCAGGTTGCCATAGACGGTGATGGTGCCGAGCAAATCCTCGTCATGCGCGCCGGCATTGCCTTGCTGGCTGATGACGGTGATCACGCTGTAGTCGTTCCTGCCGTCGCCATTGCTGTCCTTGTACTCGATCGACTTGACCTCGGCGGTGTGCGCCGAGATTTCGATCTTGTCGCCCTGGGCGCGATTGAAGTCGCGGATCACGTCGTTGCCGAAGCCGTCGACCCAGTGGTCGTGCACGGCGTTGTTCTCGCCAGTGACGCCAACCCAGTCGATGGTGCCGTCGGCATTGACGTGTTTGGCGACGATCTCGTCCTTGGCGTTCACCATGCCTTCGAAGCGGAAGGTATCGCCGCCGGCGCCGCCGGTCAGCGTATCGTTGACAGCCTTGAACGCCGCGGTTTCAGTCGCGAAGATCTGCGTCTTGCCGTCCTGGGCTGCGACCATCTCGCCCGCATCCGACCGGCTGAGCAGGACGTCGTTGCCAGCGCCGCCGTCCATGCGGTCGGCACCGAAGCCGCCGACCAGAAGGTCGTTGCCGGTGCCGCCCGAGAGGTTGTCGTTCCCTGAGCCACCCCACACCTTGTCGTTGCCGGAGCCACCGTTGAGCGTGTCATTTCCGGCCATGCCGGCGAGATCGTCGTCGCCGCGGCCGGCGAACAACATGTTGCCCCCCGTCGTTCCGCTCAGATGATCATGGTCGGCACTGCCGCCCGTAAACCTCGCCAAGAGATCCTCGAAGCGGCTGTTGTCGAGGAAACCGTTCAGATTGAATCGTGCCATTATTCAAAACCTCTTACTCAGAGCCTCACGAACTACAAACGACCACCACGGATTTTGGGAATCATGAAGTGATGCGCGCGGGCAAGACGTGAGGCGTGACTCCTCACCCGCTTCGAAGGAAGAACAGCTAAACGGGCCCGTGACTGGACCTGCACGCGGCGGATTTGCGCAGGCTAGGGGCAATATGGTGACGTGAACGGCAGCCCTGCGATCCGTCTTCAGTACATCGGTCGCTTCCGCCGGCGATCAAAACGTCTGCGACAAATCGCGCACAACGTTGTTCTGTCTTGCGTAAGGCCATAAGTCCACGGATCGCGGGTGTCGCAGGCCGCGTCGTCACATGGCGAAAGCTGGCGCAAAAGGTGCCGGCCGCACAAAAATGACGTGATCCCTTTCGAACAGGTCTGATGTCGGGCGTTGTGATTTTCAGCGCGCAATCGCGATCCCACGATCAGGTGCTGCGGATATGTCGTTCGAATCGCGATTCGCATCTTGCGATTCGCGGGCGACGCCCGGGTGCTCTCGGTTTGGTCGTTGGGGCGAGGCTAATCCGCATCGAGCAATCTTCTTATACCGATCGCTCAGAAGTTGTGGCTGGCCGAGGCCTGGTCTGGTCTCTCGAAAGTCGAAACCCTTGGGAACGCGGGTAGCGGACGGCTTCGAAACTCAAACAAGGTTGCCGCGAGGCCACGATTGTTGCGTGCTCGCAACAGTTGCCGAACATTTGGTTAATCGCCCCGGCTCTCTCTCGTTCGCGCCGCTTTTTAGCCACACCCCTCCATGAAATCACTCTAAGTCATTAACTGATGGTCACAGCGCTCGCGAAAGCGACGGGAAATTGCTCCCGAGACCGCCAAGGAGATGGCTAAGGAAACAGGTTCCGCGGATGGACGCCAAGACCGACATCAAGAAGAGATTGCCGAGCCGTCATGTGACGGAGGGGCCGGAGCGCGCCCCTCATCGGTCCTATCTCTACGCGATGGGCCTGACGACTCAGCAGATCCACCAACCTTTTGTCGGCGTCGCGTCCTGCTGGAACGAGGCCGCCCCCTGCAATATCTCGCTGATGCGCCAGGCGCAGGCGGTCAAGAAGGGCGTCGCCGCCGCCGGTGGCACCCCGCGCGAATTCTGCACCATCACCGTCACCGACGGCATCGCCATGGGCCATGATGGCATGCGCTCGTCGCTGCCGTCCCGCGAATGCATCGCCGACTCGGTCGAACTGACCGTGCGCGGCCATGCCTATGACGCCTTGGTTGGGCTTGCCGGCTGCGACAAATCGCTGCCGGGCATGATGATGGCGATGGTCCGGCTCAACGTGCCTTCGATCTTCATCTATGGCGGCTCGATCCTGCCCGGCAATTTCCGTGGCCAGCAGGTCACAGTGCAGGACATGTTCGAGGCCGTCGGCAAACATTCAGTCGGCGAAATGTCGGACGCCGATCTCGATGAAATCGAGCGGGTGGCCTGCCCCTCGGCAGGCGCGTGCGGTGCGCAATTCACCGCCAACACCATGGCGACGGTATCCGAGGCGATCGGCCTGGCGCTGCCGTATTCGGCCGGGGCGCCAGCGCCTTACGAAATTCGCGACGCGTTTTGCTCTGCCGCCGGCGAGAAGGTTGTGGAATTGATCGCAGCCAATATCCGGCCGCGCGACATCGTCACCCGCCGCTCCCTGGAAAACGCCGCGGCGGTCGTTGCTGCCTCCGGCGGGTCGACCAATGCTGCGCTGCACCTGCCGGCCATCGCGCATGAGTGCGGCATTAAGTTTGACTTATTCGACGTCGCCGAAATCTTCAAAAAGACACCGTATGTCGCGGATTTGAAGCCGGGGGGCCGTTATGTTGCCAAAGACATGTTCGAGGTTGGCGGCATACCGCTTCTGATGAAGACGCTGCTCGACAATGGCCACCTCCACGGAGATTGCATCACCGTCACGGGCCGTACGATCGCCGAAAACCTCAAGAGCGTGAAATGGAATCCGCACCAGGATGTAGTGCGGTCCGCCGACAACCCGATCACCGTCACAGGCGGCGTGGTCGGGCTGAAGGGTAATCTCGCTCCAGAGGGTGCGATCGTGAAAGTCGCGGGCATGTCGAAGCTGAAATTTGCCGGTCCTGCCCGCTGCTTCGACCGCGAAGAGGACGCCTTCGAGTCGGTCCAGAAGCGGACCTACAAGGAAGGCGAGGTCATCGTCATCCGCTATGAGGGGCCGCGCGGCGGTCCCGGCATGCGGGAGATGCTCTCGACCACGGCGGCACTGACCGGGCAGGGGATGGGCGGCAAGGTCGCCCTGATCACCGATGGCCGGTTCTCCGGCGCCACCCGCGGGTTCTGCATCGGCCATGTCGGGCCGGAGGCGGCCGTGGGCGGTCCGATCGCCCTGTTGCAGAATGGTGACATTATCGAGATCGACGCCGAGGCCGGCATTCTTAACGTAAAATTGACCGACGCCGAACTCGCCGAACGTAAAACCAAATGGGCGCCTCGACAGACTAATCATACGTCGGGTGCGCTGTGGAAATATGCCCAACAGGTTGGGCCGGCGGTGGACGGGGCTGTAACCCATCCTGGCGGTGCGCACGAGAAACAGTGTTATGCGGACATCTAGGCGTATCATATTTGCGTTGATGCTAGGGGCCGCGCAAATGGCGGCGGCTCCCGGATTCGCATTTGATGGCGCGCCGGTGAAACCGGCGGACGCCACGCTGCCCATGGGAAGCCAGCCCGCCGCGGCGCAGGCCGTCACGGCCCAGGCCCTGAAGAAGGTCCCGCCGGCAGCGCCGACGGCGACTGCGGTTGCTGCGCCCTCCCTGAACTCGCTGCAATACGCCGCCGAGCGTGGCCATCCCGTTGCGCAGTGGAAGCTCGGCCGGATGTATGCCGATGGCGATGGCGTCATCCAGGACGATCTGCGCGCCTTCGAATATTTCAGCCGCATCGCCAACGCGCATGCCGAGGACAGCCCGTCGGCGCCGCAGGCGACGATCGTCGCCAATGCCTTCGTGGCGCTGGGGCGCTACTATCTCAACGGCATCCCGAATTCCAAGATCAAGCCGGATTCCGATCGCGCCCGGGAGATGTTCTCCTATGCCGCGTCCTATTTCGGCAACGCCGATGCGCAGTACGATCTGGCGCGGCTTTACCTGAAGACGCCGGACGCCTCGCGGGACGATTTCCGCTATGGCGCGCGCTGGCTTGGTCTGGCTGCCCAGAAGGGCCAGCATCAGGCGCAGGCCTTGCTCGGCCAGATGCTGTTCGCCGGCGACCGGCTGCCGCGGCAGGCTGCCCGCGGCCTGATGTGGCTGACGCTGGCGCGCGACAACGCCGCCCCCGACGAGACCTGGATCCGCGAAAGCTACAACCGCGCTTTCACCAAGGCCTCCGACGAGGACCGCGCCATGGCGTTGCAGATGCTCGAGCACTGGGTGCAGGGCAAGAAGGACTGACGGGGCCGTATCGGCACGCCAAACCCTCATGTGAGGAGGTGCGCAGCGCCGTCTCGAACCATGCAGCCCCGATGGTGCCATTCATCCTTCGAGACGCGCGAAGGCGCGCTCCTCAGCATGAGGCAGGAGTGGGTGAGTCCACACTACACGCTACTGCGCAGCGCCGATCTGCTTCGACATCCGATATCCCGAGCTCGTGCCGAACTCGCCTGTCGGCGCACCGTCGTCGCGATAGCCAGCCGACAGATAGAACCGATGCGCCGTCTCGGTGCTTGTGAGCGTGCAGCGGCTGTTACCTCGCTCCATCGCCCTGGCCTCAAGCGCCTTCAGCAAGGTACGGCTGACGCCGCGAAATCGTGCAACGGGCGCCACATAATTCAGCGTGATCTCGCCTGCATCCGTCACGGATCCCACCGCGAGAATGGCATCGCCCTCAATGGCGAGCAGGAGCGAATTTCCTGGCTGTCTCGCCCACGCGGCCACGATTTCCGGCGTCTTGTTGGCCAGCCAGGCATTCAGGATCGCCGGATCGTTGCCGTGATCGGCAACGCATAAGCGGGAGATTGATTCCCTGAGCACATGGCAGGCCGCGACGGCATCGTCGGGCGCCGCGTCCCGAATCGCCACCGTTGCCGCGCCGGTCGCGCTCAAGCCGTCTCCAGGTCGAAATCCGCCCACACCGGCACATGGTCCGACGGCTTCTCCCAGGCGCGCACATAGCTGTCGACGCCGACATTGGTCAGCCGGTCGCTGGCCTGTGGCGACAGCAGGAGGTGGTCGATCCGGATGCCCCAGTTCTTCTGCCACGCGCCCGCCTGGTAGTCCCAGAAGGTGTAGAGGTTTGGCTCGTCGGTGACCGCGCGCAGCGCGTCCGTCAGCCCGAGGCCGAGCAGCGACTGGAAGGCCTCGCGGGTCTCGGGGCGGAACAGCGCGTCGTTGGCCCAGGCCGCAGGGTTGTAGACGTCGGCGGCTGCCGGAATGACGTTGAAGTCGCCTGCGAGCACCAGCGGTTCTTCCGCCTTTAGCCGTTCCTTCGAATACTCAAGAAGGCGCGACATCCATTTGAGTTTATAGGGATATTTGTCGGTATCCGGCGGATTGCCGTTGGGCAGATAGAGGCAGGCGATTCGCATCACGCCGGTTTTCAGCGTCACTACGCCCTCGAGGAACCTGGCGTGGGCATCCTCGTCGTCGCCGGCCAAGCCTGATTTGGTCTCGTCGAACGGCAGTTTCGACAGCAAGGCCACCCCGTTGAAGGTCTTCTGGCCGTGAGTGACGACATTATAGCCGAGCGCCTCGATCTCCAGCCGCGGGAACGCCTCGTCGACGCATTTGATTTCCTGCAGGCAGACGACGTCCGGAGAACACTCCTTGAGCCAGGTCAGGAGATGGTCGAGCCGCTGCCGGATCGAATTGACGTTCCACGTGGCAATACGCATGAAAGGGGGGGCCCGGGCTGGAGCATGTCCGGGAAAATCCCGGGTTTTCGTGCTCGAACAGGAAGTAGTAACTACACATTTTCCAGCAGTGGCATACCATGTGCAGGAAGGCTGTGGTAACCGTTTAGAAATAAGGCGCATCCGTCGCCGTCAAGGGGCAGGAGAAGATCGTCCCGTCCTTTGTCAGGACTGGCGGGCGTGAAAATTATGAAAAAACGTACCTTGATACTTCTTGCCGGCGCGGTCGGCATCGCTGCCGCGGCGGGCTTCATTACCCGCTCTTCGTGGATGGGCGGCAGCAGCAGCGCCCAGGGCCCGCAGCGGCCGCGGACTGGTTTCCGTCGAGCTGGCCAAAGCAGAGCGCAAATCCATGCCCGTCGATGTCGATGCGATCGGAATGGTGACGCCGATCTCCAGCGTGGCGCTGAAGTCGCGGCTGGAGACCACCATCGTCGCGGTGCATTTCGAGGACGGCGCCAAGGTCAGCGAAGGCGATCTGCTGTTCACGCTGGACAGCCGCCAGATCGACGCCCAGATCGAACAGGCCGAGGGCGTGCTTGCCAAGGACCAGGCCCAGCTCGAAGGCGCGCAGCGCGATCTCCGCCGCTACAACGATCTGGTCGCCAAGGGCGCCACCACCCAGGTCAACGTCGACAACGCCAGGACGCAGTCCGACATCCTGACCGGCACCATCAAGGCCGATCAGGCAGCCCTCGACAATCTGAAGGTCCAGAAAAGCTACACCACCATCCGCTCGCCGTTCGCGGGGCGCATCAGCGCCGCCAATGTGAAAGTCGGCAATTTCGTGCGGCCGGCCGATACCACCGCGCTTGCGGTGATCAACCAGATGGCGCCGGTCTATGTGACCTTCTCTGTTCCGCAGCGCGTGCTGGTGGACCTGCGCGAGGCCATGGCCAAGGGCGTGTCGGGCGTGACCGCCACCATTCCCGGCCATCAGCGCTCCGAGAGCGGCAAGGTCGCGATGGTCGAAAACACCGTGGACATGGCCACCGGCATGGTCACCGTGCGCGGCATCATGAGCAACGCGAACGAGACGTTGTGGCCGGGGACGCTGGTCGCGACCAAGCTCATCATCCGCACCGAGGATTCGATCGTCGTGCCGACGGTTGCCGTGCAGCGCAGCCAGAACGGCAATTTCGTGTTCGTCATCAAGGACGGCGTTGCCAAGATCCAGCCGGTCTCGGTCGACCGCACCGCGCAGGGCGTGTCGGTGATCTCGGAAGGGCTGTCCGGCGGTGAGAGCGTCGTGGTCGATGGTCAGTTGCTGCTGTCGGATGGCACGAGGGTGGAACCGCGGGCCAACAAGGCCGGGGCGTAACCGATGACGCTGTCCGAACTCTGTATCCGCCGGCCGGTCATGACGACGCTGATCACGGCGTCGATTATCGCGTTCGGCATTTTCGGCTTCCGTCTGCTGCCGGTGTCGGCGCTGCCGCGGGTCGACTTCCCGACGATCGCCGTCACGGCGACGTTGCCGGGCGCGAGCGCGGAGACCATGGCGGCATCGGTCGCCGGCGTCATCGAGCGCCAGCTCTCGACCATTGCCGGCATCTCATCGATGTCGTCGAACTCTTCGCAGGGCACCAGCCAGATCACGATCCAGTTCGATCTCAACCGTAACATCGATTCGGCGGCGCTCGACGTCCAGACAGCGCTGACCATTGCGCAGCGCCGCTTGCCGATCGAGATGAAAATCCCGCCGAGTTTCCGCAAGGTGAACCCGGCCGATTTCGCGGTGCTGTTCGTGGTGCTCAACTCGTCTACGCTGCCGCTGTCGGCGGTCAACGAATATGGCGAGATCACCATCGGCCAGACCCTGTCGCAGATTCCGGGCGTCGCCCAGGTCAGCGTTTACGGTGCGCAGAAATTCGCGGTTCGCGTCCAGGCCGATCCGGAGGCCGCCGCAGCGCGCGGGCTTTCGCTCGAGGATATCCGTAACGCGGTTTCGGCCGCCAATTCCTCGACGCCGGTCGGTACCCTGAACGGACCGAAGCAGGACGTCGCATTGCAAGCCTCCGGCCAGATGGACAAGGCGATGGACTATCGCCACATCGTGGTGGCCTGGCGCAACGGCTCCCCGGTCAAACTGGATGAGGTCGCGCGGATCTACGACAGTGTCGAGAACGAGCGGATCGCGAGCTGGCTGAATGGCGAGCGTGCCATCGTTCTCGGTATCCAGAAGCAGCCGGACGCCAACACGGTGGCGGTAGTCGACGGGATATTGGCCAAATTACCGGTGTTGCGGGCGCAAATCCCGCCGTCGGTCTCGATCAACGTGCTGATGGACCGTTCCATCTCCATCCGTCAGGCGGTGCTGGACGTCGAGGAGACGCTGCTGATCGCGATCGGGCTGGTGATCCTCGTCATCTTCCTGTTCCTGCGATCGGCGTCGGCGACCTTCATTCCGGCGCTGGCGGTGCCGATCTCGCTGTTCGGCACCTGCGCGGTGATGTACGCGCTCGACTATTCCATCAACAACATGACGCTTTTGGCGCTGACGCTGTCGGTCGGCTTCGTGGTCGACGACGCCATCGTCATGCTGGAGAACATCGTCCGCCACATCGAGCACGGCATGCGGCCGTTCGAGGCGGCGCTGAAGGGCGCGCGCGAGATCGGCTTCACCATCATTTCGATCACGTTCTCGCTCATCGCCGTGTTCATTCCGGTGCTGTTGATGGGCGGCATCGTCGGCCGCGTGTTCCGCGAATTCGCGGTGACGGTATCGGTCGCGATCATCGTGTCCGGATTCGTCTCGCTTACCTTGACGCCGATGCTATGCGCGCGCGTGCTGCGGGCGCACGACGCGACGAAAAAGCCGAACATCGTGCTTCGCGTTTTCGAGGCGATGTTCGAGTCCTGGCTGCGCGCCTATGAATGGACGCTCGATTGGGTGCTGGCGCGCAAGGCGCTGATGCTGGTGGTGACGCTGGCGACGCTCGGCGGCACCGTCTACCTCTACATGATCGTGCCGAAGGGCTTCTTCCCGCAGGAGGACACCGGCTTCCTGATCGGCGTGACCGAAGCCGCTACCGACACCTCCTTCGAGGCGATGAGGGAGCGGCAGCGGGCGCTGGTCGACGTGCTGAAAGCCGACCCGGCGATCGATTACATCAACTCCACCGTGGGCGCCGGCGGCCCCAACACGACCGCCAATTATGGGCGCCTGTTCATCGCGCTGAAGCCGAAGAAGGAGCGCGACAGCCTCAACCGGATCATCGGACGGCTCCGGGCCAATGCCCGCCAGATTCCAGGCATGCAGGCGTTCTTCCAGCCGATCCAGAACCTCAACATCGGCGGCCGGATTTCCAAGAGCCAGTATCAATATGTGATGCAGAGCGGCGACACCGAGTCGCTTTATCGGCTGGCGCCCGAGATGCGCGACAAGATCGAGAAGCTGCCGGGCCTGCTCGACGTCACCACCGACCTCTACATCAAGAATCCGCAGATGACGGTCGATATCGACCGCGAAAAGGCTGGCGTCTACGGCATCACCGTCGATCAGGTCCGCAACCAGCTCTACAACGCCTATGGCTCGCGCCAGGTCGGCACCATCTACATGCCGTCGAACGACTACCAGATCATCCTGGAAGTGCAGCCGCAGTTCCGGGTCGATCCGTCTGATCTCTCCAAGCTCTACATGAAGACCCAGAACAACCAGACCATCCCGCTGTCGGCGGTGGCAAAGCTGGTCCCGACGGTCGGTCCGCTGCAGATCAACCACCAGGCCCAGCAACCGGCGGTGACGATCTCCTTCAACCTCGCGCCCGGCTATTCGCTGGGCTATGCGGTCGACAAGATCACCGAGCTGGAGCAGAGTTCGAACCTTCCGGCGACCATCGCCACCGGCTTCTCCGGCACCGCGCAGGTGTTCCAGGATTTGCTGCGCGGGCAGGGCGTCCTGATCCTCGCCGCGGTGTTCGCCGCCTTCGTCATTCTCGGCATCCTCTACGAGAGCTTCATCCACCCGATCACCATCATCTCGGGGCTGCCGTCGGCCGGCATCGGCGCGATTCTCACGCTGATGCTGTTCGGGATGGAGATGTCTGTCATCGCCATGATCGGCATCGTGATGCTGGTCGGCATCGTCAAGAAGAACGCCATCATGATGGTCGACTTCGCGCTGGAGCGCCGCCGCGTTGGTCTCAGCGCCGAGCACGCGATCCGGGAAGCGGCGCTGTTGCGATTCCGCCCGATCATGATGACGACGTTCGCCGCGATCTTCGGCACGCTGCCGATTGCGCTCGGCGCGGGCGCCGGCGCCGAACTGCGCCAGCCGCTCGGCATCGCCGTGGTCGGCGGCCTCTGCCTGTCGCAACTGCTGACGCTCTACATCACGCCGGTCGTCTACATCTATCTCGACCGCATCGACCGCCGCCTGCGGCGCAAGCTCGAACCGCAGCTGGCCGAGACCGGCGAGGACGAGCGGCCGCACGTGGTCGCTGCCGAATGACGGCGTTCGGGCGCGTGATGCGGTCGGTTGCATCGAGCGCCGCGATACTGATGGCGCTGGCATTCATCGCCGGCGCGGCCCGCGCCGACGAGCCGATCGAAATCTTCGACGCCCACCTGCACTACAATTGGGAGCCAAAGCCCTATTACGGCGTCGACGAGGTGCTGGCGCTGTTCAAAAAACACCACGTCACCGGCATCCTCGCCACCAGCCGCCCGAACACCGGGACGCATGCGCTTGTCGACGCCAAGCCGCAGGGCCTGCAGATCGTCCCGTTCATCCGGCCCTATCGGGTGCGCGCGGACATCCAGACCTGGTTCGGCGATCCCTTCATTTTCGACCTCGTGCAGGAAGAATTCAAACGCGGCTATTACCGCGGCATCGGCGAATTCCACATCTCGGGCAAGGCGGCGGAAGGCGAGTGGGTGAAGAAGACCGTCGATTTCGCGGTTCAACACGATCTCTATCTGCACGCCCATGCCGACGACGTCGCCGTCGAAATCCTGATGCGGCACAATCCACGCGCCCGCATCATCTGGGCCCATACCGGCTTTGGCCTGTCGACCGACCGGGTTTCGGAAATGCTGTCGAAATATCCAAAACTATGGGGCGAACTGTCCTACCGCAGCGGCATCGTCGACGGCAGCGGCAAGCTGACGGCCGAATGGCGCGCGCTGTTCGAGCGTTTCCCCGACCGCTTCCTGATCGGTTCCGACACCTGGATCAACGAGCGCTGGGAGAGGTACGGCGACATCATGGCCGGGTATAGGGCGTGGCTCGCGCAGCTGCCGCCAAAGATCGCGGCGCAGATTGCCAACGGCAATGCACGGGCGCTGTTCGGCAGCGAGCGCTGAGAGGTTACGCTGCTGCCACGAGCCGCGCGCGCTTGATCCGTTCGCGCTCACGTGGCGAGTTCATCGCTTGCCACAAGTCACTGCGCCGCTTGCCGGTTTGCGTTTTGTGGCCAGCATCGTTCGCCTCACTTGTAGCTGTGGTCGTCGAGATAGATGCCTGTTGCTTCGCCCCGGCCGCCGTCCCATTTGAATATGAGCCGCCATTGCTGGTTGACGCGGATCGAGCGAAAAGCAGCCAGTTCGAGCGATCCACCAGCGACCGGTGGTCACACGTTGGAGCTGTGGATCGCCTCGACGACGGCGTCGGTGACATCCTTCGTCGTCGCGGTGCCGCCGACATCGGGCGTCGTGATGCCGGCGCCCGTGACCTTCTCGACGGCGCGCATCAGCCGCGCCGAGGCCTCGCCCTCGCCGAGATGATCGAGCATCTGCGATGCCGTCCAGAAGCTCGCGACCGGGTTGGCGATGCCCTTGCCGGTGATGTCGAACGCCGAGCCGTGGATCGGCTCGAACATCGAGGGAAAGCGCCGCTCGGGATCGATGTTCGCGGTCGGGGCGACGCCGAGGCTGCCGGCCAGCGCGCCGGCGAGGTCGGACAGGATATCGGCGTGGAGATTGGTCGCCACGATGGTATCGAGGCTCTGCGGCTTCAGCGTCATCCGCACCGTCATCGCGTCGACCAGCATCTTGTCCCAGGTGACGTCAGGGAATTCCTTCGAGACTTCGTCGGCAATCTCGTCCCACATCACCATGCCATGCCGCTGCGCATTCGATTTCGTCACCACGGTGAGGAATTTTCGCGGCCGCGACTGCGCCAGCCTGAACGCGTAACGCATGATGCGCTGGACGCCGACGCGGGTGAAAATCGCGACCTCCGTGCCGACTTCTTCCGGCAGCCCGCGATGGACGCGGCCGCCGCAGCCGGCATATTCGCCTTCGGAATTCTCACGCACGATCACCCAGTCGAGATCGCCGGGGCCGGCATGGCGCAGCGGCGAGGTGATCCCGGGCAGGATCCGGGTCGGCCGCACATTGGCGTATTGGTCAAAGCCCTGGCAGATCGGTAGCCGCAGGCCCCATAGCGTGATGTGATCGGGAACATCGGGCGCTCCGACCGCGCCGAAATAGATCGCATCGAATTTCTTCAGCGTGGTGAGTGCATCCGCAGGCATCATCACGCCGTGCTTGCGATAGTAGGCCGAACCCCAATCGAAGGTTTCGACGTTGAACTTCACGTCGCCCAGGCGCTTCTGCAGGCTCTCCAGCACGGTGACGCCGGCGGCGATGACCTCGGGGCCGATCCCGTCGGCCGGAATGGCCGCGATTGAATATTCACGCATCGAAATCTCCCTGAGCCTGCTTCGTGGAGGAGAGCTTGCGGCCGCGGCAGGCGAGACGCAATTGCCTCGCGTTTATACAAAAAATTGATATAATCCCGTCCCCGGGAGGACGGATGGACCTACACCACTTGCGCTGCTTCGTGGCCGCGGCCGAGGAATTGCATTTCGGCCGGGCGGCGCAGCGGCTCGATATGCTGCCGTCGGCGCTCGGCCGCTTCATCCGGCTGCTCGAAGACGATCTCGGCACGCGATTGATGACGCGTACGACGCGTAGCGTCGCGCTGACCGACGACGGCGCCGTGCTGCTGAAGGAAGCGCGGGACGTTGCTGGCGCAGGCCGATGCGCTCGCCGGCCGGTTTCGCACGCGCGGCCGCAAGCGGGCCGCGGTCATTCGCGTCGGCGCCATCGACAGCGCCGCCGCGGGGCTGTTGCCGCGGCTGCTGCATGATTTCCGCAATCGCCGGCCCGATGTTACCGTGCAACTGGTCGAGGAAAAGACCGTCCGCCTGCTGCCGCGCCTATTGTCCGGCCGGCTCGATCTCGCCTTCGTGCGTCCGCCGGAGCGGCCCGACAAGCGGCTGGAGTTTCTGTTGCTGCTGCACGAGACCGCCGTCGTCGCCGTCGCCGACCGTCATCCGCTGGCGTCGCGGAAGCGCGTGACCATCGCCGATCTCGAGAACGCGCCGTTGATCGTGCCCGAACGCCGCTCGCGTCCGCACAGCCATGATCTGACCATGAAACTGTTCGCTGAGGCCGGCTGTGAGGCGCACGTCGTCCAGATCGCCGACGAGAAGCAGACCATCGTCAACCTGGTCTCGGCGGGATTGGGCGTCGCCATCGTTCCGCGCTGGACATCGCGCATGGCAACGCGCGGCGTTCGCTTCATCCGCCTCGCCGCCTCCGACATGAACAAGCTGCCGCTGGCCGCCGCCTTCACCCGCGGCACGCGCGATCCGGTGCGCGATGACGTGCTGGAAATGTTGAAAGTCGATCTGCCACGCTACGCAAAAGAGGCGTAGTGGCGCCGGTCCAACGCCACACGATGCTGTCATCGTCCGCGAAGGCGGACGATCCAGTATCCCAGAGGCCGCAGTGATTGAACCGAGAAGCCGCGGCGTACTGGATACCCCGCATGCGCGGGGTATGACGACCGTGGTTGGATGAAAAGCTCTCAGATCGAAAAACTGGTCCCGCAGCCGCAAGACGCCGTGGCATTCGGATTGACCACGCGGAACGACGCGCCGATCAGGTCGTCGACGAAGTCGACTTCGGAACCGGCGAGGAACGGCACCGAGGCCGGGTCGACCAGCACCACCGCGCCCTCGCGCGCGATCACCAGATCGTCCTCGGCCCTGGCATGGTCGACATCGAACTTGTACTGGAAGCCGGAGCAGCCGCCGCCCTCGACGGAGATGCGCAGCATGGCGCCGTCGCCTTCGCTCTTGAGGATTTCGCCGATGCGGCGGGCGGCCCGCTCGCTGACGGTGATGGCAGTGGTCATGGCATGCTCTCCGGCCCGTCATACCCAATTCAGTTGGTATGGCGGGCCATACTTGGTATGGCCGGCCATTGGTATGGCCGGTCAGACATAGTTAAGTGCGTAATCTCGCGGAATCAAATGGATAAGGACTAAAAAATCGTGTCGGTCGGAATGGCTGCCCCCCGTGCGCCTTATGGCTGCGACCCGGATTCCAGCCGCGGCCGGCTGTCCGCCGAGCCGCCGAGCCGGACCCGCAGCCCGTTCCGGCGCGATTGCGACCGGGTGATCCATTCAACCGCGTTCCGGCGGCTGAAGCACAAGACGCAGGTGTTTGTGTTCCACGAGGGCGACCATTACCGCACGCGGCTGACCCATTCGCTGGAAGTGGCGCAGATTGCGCGTGCGCTGGCCCGGCAACTCGGCCTCGACGAGGACCTGACCGAAACCCTGGCGTTGGCGCACGACCTCGGCCATCCCCCGTTTGGCCATGCCGGCGAGCGGGCGCTCGACAAATGCCTCAAAGCCCATGGCGGCTTCGACCACAACGCGCAGGCGCTGCGGGTGGTGACCGCGCTGGAGCATCGGTACCCCGAGTTCGACGGGCTGAACCTGACCTGGGAAACGCTGGAGGGCATCGTCAAGCACAACGGCCCGCTGACCGAGCGGGACGGGGCGCCGGCCGGGCCCTACCGCGAAAGCGGCATTCCCGTCGGCATCGCCGACTTCAATCGAAAATTCGATCTGGAGCTGTGGAGCTACGCCTCGCTGGAGGCGCAAGCCGCGGCTTTCGCCGACGATATCGCCTATGACGCCCACGACATCGACGATGGCCTGCGCGCCGGCCTGTTTAGCGTCGATGATTTGAAGGTGATGCCGCTCACCGAAGCGATCATCAAGGAGATCGACCGGCATTATCCCAATCTCGACGATGCCAGGCGCGGCGCGGAACTGGTGCGCGAGCTGATTTCCTACATGATCGGGGCGGTCATGTCGGAGGCGGGCAGGCGGCTTGCGGCCGCGAACCCGCAATCGGCCCATGACGTCCGCCACCACCATCAGCCGCTGGTCGCCTTTCCGCCCGCGGTGGCGGAGGAGGAGGGCGCGATCAAGGCGTTCCTGAAACTGCATATGTACCGCCACCCCCGCGTCATGCGGGTGATGGGCGAGGCGGAAGGGATCCTGTTCGACCTGTTCGCGCGCTACCGGACCTCCCCGGGCGACCTGCCGCCCGAATGGGTCGAAGGGTCCGAGCGCGAGAGCGACGGGGAACGCGCCCGCCGGATCGGCAATTTCATCGCCGGAATGACCGACCGTTTCGCCTTGATCGAGCACCAAAGGCTTTTTGACTCGACCCCGGATTTGCGTTAGGCGGCGGCCATGTCCGACAAGCCAGTCCCACAACACCTGTTCGCCGACGCGCTGGCGCGCGTGCAGGCAATCTGCGCCGCGCTCGCGGCCGAGGGCCAATGGCCCGCCGGCATCGATTTCTCCCGCGTCGTGGTTGAGCCGCCGCGCGACGCGAGCCATGGCGACATGGCGACCAATGCCGCAATGGTGCTGGCCAAGGACGCGAAGGCAAAACCGCGCGAGCTCGCCGATAAAATCGCGGAAAAATTGCGCGCCGACGATCTGGTGGCGTCCGTCGAGGTCGCCGGGCCCGGCTTCATCAATCTCACCTTGAAGCCGCAGGTCTGGGCGGGCGAACTGCTCACGATGCTGCGCGAAGGCGCGGCTTACGGCAAAAGCGCGATCGGCCACGGCGCCAAGGTCAATGTCGAATACGTCTCGGCCAATCCGACCGGGCCGATGCATGTCGGTCACTGCCGCGGCGCCGTGTTCGGCGACGCGCTGTGCGGCCTGCTTGACTTTGCCGGCTACGCCGTCACGCGCGAATATTACATCAACGACGCCGGCGCGCAGGTCGACGTGCTCGCGCGCTCGGCCTATCTACGCTACCTCGAAGCTAGAGGCGAAATCATCGGCGAGATTCCGGAAGGGCTATATCCCGGCGATTACCTCGTGCCGGTCGGGCAAGCGCTCGCGGCCGAGCATGGCGACAAGCTGAAGGCGATGCCGGAGACCGCTTGGCTGCCGATCGTTCGCGCCAGGTCGATCGCCATGATGATGGACATGATCAAGGGCGATCTCGCCGCGCTCAACATCAAGCACGATGTGTTCTTCTCGGAGCGCTCGCTGATCGAGACCGGCAACAACAAGGTCACCGAGACCATCGATTTCCTGCGCGCCAAGGGCGACATCTACGAGGGCCGCCTGCCGCCGCCGAAGGGCAAGCCGGTCGAGGATTACGAGGACCGCATCCAGACGCTGTTCCGCGCCACCGCCTATGGCGACGACGTCGATCGTCCGCTGATCAAGTCGGACGGCTCCTACACCTATTTCGCCTCCGACATCGCCTACCACAAGAACAAGGTCGACCGCGGCTTCCTCGACATGATCGACGTATTCGGCGCCGATCATGGCGGCTACATCAAGCGCATGCAGGCGGCCGTGAAGGGCATAAGCGACGGCAAGGCCGCACTCGACGTCAAGGTGGTGCAGCTCGTGCGGCTCTTGCGCAACGGCGAACCGGTGAAGATGTCGAAACGCTCCGGCGATTTCGTCACGCTGCGCGAGGTGGTGGACGAGGTCGGTTCCGACGCGGTGCGGTTCATGATGCTGTTCCGCAAGAACGACGCCGTGCTCGATTTCGACCTCGCCAAGGTGATCGAGCAGTCCAAGGACAACGCGGTGTTCTATGTCCAGTACGGACACGCCCGCGGCCATTCGATCTTCAAGAACGCCCGCGAGGTGGTTCCGGACCTGCCGGAGGACGATGCCGCGCGGTCGGCTTGGCTGGGGGACGCACCAGTGGCCCTGCTGACCGATCCGGCCGAACTGGCCCTTTTGAAGCGACTGGCGCTCTATCCCCGGATGGTCGAGGCCGCGGCGGTCGCACATGAACCGCACCGAATCGCTTTTTATCTATATGATTTGGCCAGTGAATTTCATGCGTTGTGGACTAAAGGGCGGGATTTGCCCTATTTACGCTTCATTATAACTAATGATGCAGAGATCACGAGGGCGCGACTGGCTATGGTCCAGGGCGTCGTCTCGGTTCTGGCATCGGGCTTAGCCGTTCTCGGCGTCCACGCTCCGACCGAGATGCGGTAGGCAGGGGCGAAGGCTTCACGGATGGGGGTCCGTGGGGTATCTGGCAGGGGCCGCTCGTCATGGTGTGTTTGACATGGCGGGTTGGCGCTGTCCCGTAGGGGATGCATCATCACGATGGCTGATCGATATCAGGACCGACCTTTTCCCTCCGCCGACCAGGCTCGCGGCGAGAGCGATCCGCTTGCGGAACTCGCAAGGCTGATCGGGCAGAATGATCCGTTGGGGGCCGCGGCCAAGCCTGTGGCGCGTCCGCTGCAGTCGCGGGCCAACGTGCGTCCGCAGCAGTATGACCCGCCGGAAGAACTGCCCGATGCTCCTCAGAGCCCGCCGGCATGGATGCAGCGTGCGCGCCACGAAACCCCGCTGCCTCCGCCGCCTCTGCCGCAAGAATATGATCAGAAATACGATCAGAAATACGACCCGAAATACGATGACGAGCCGGAGTACCAGCAGCCGGCGCCGGTGCATCCCTTGCACCGCTACGCAGCCCAGCCGCCGCAGGCCCCCGCGCGCCACGCGCCGCCCGCCGAGGACGACTATTACGAGCAGCCTCAGCAACAATACGAGCAGCCGCAGCAATACGCCGACGAGCCGCAGCACGACCCGTCGCGCTATGACGACGCGCTGTATGGACGGTTAGAGACCGGCGAGCACGACTATCAGCGCGATCCGGCCTATCCGGACGATCCCTACGCCTACCAGGGCGAATATGAGGAAGAGCCGGCGCCGAAGAAGCGTTCGAGCGGGCTGATGACGATTGTCGCCGTGCTGGCGCTGGCCGTGGTGGGGACGGGGGCCGCCTTTGCCTATCGCACCTTCGTCGGTTCTCCCCGCTCAGGCGAGCCGCCGATCATCAGGGCCGACAACAGCCCGACCAAGGTGGTGCCGGCGCAGTCCGACGCAAGCGCCGTCAAGAACCCTGACCGCATGCTGTCTGGCGATGGCGGCGAGAAGCTGGTGTCGCGTGAAGAGACGCCGGTCGACGTCAATTCCCGTTCAGGGGCGCCCCGCGTGGTGTTTCCGACGCTGAACCAGAACGCCAACCCGCCGCCGGCCTCAAGTGTATCTCCGTCGGCGCCGATGCCTGCCGCCACCGGCACGATGCCGAACAACGAGCCGCGCAAGATCAAGACGCTCGCCGTCAAGGGCGACGCCGCTGACAATGGCGGCATCCCGGCCGGCGCCAGCGCGCCGCCGCCGAAGCCGCAGACGCGCAGCGTCGCTGTCCCGGCTCCCGCTGCCCCGCCCGCGCGTAACCCGGCGTCGGCCAATGCCAGCGCCAACGCGCCGATGTCGATCGCGCCGCAGGCGTCCGAATCGGAGCCGCCGACCCGCATGGCTGCGACCAACCCGACGCAAGCCGTGCCGGCTGCCGAGGGTGGGCCCAGTTTTCTGGTATCGGTGACGTCGCAGGACAGCGAATCCGCAGCCAGGGAGTTGTTCCGCGTGGCGCAAGGCAAGTACGCCTCGGTGCTCGGTTCCCATTCGCCGGTCATCAGGCGGGTGGATCTGGCTGGTGGCAAGATCAAGTATCGCGCGATGGTCGGGCCGTACCGCACGCGGCAGGAGGCCGTCCAGTTCTGCACCGAGCTGAAGTCTGCCGGGGGGCAGTGCTTTATCCCGTAGAATTATCTCCGGTTTCCTTGACCCCGGTGCCGTGAGGGGCCTAATCGGCCCCCATGAGCAGCCGCGCATTCATCACGGGCGTATCGGGACTGGAACTCAGCGCCACGGAGCGCGAGTTCATCCGTGCGGAGCGCCCATGGGGCTTCATCCTGTTCAAACGCAATGTCGAGACGCCAGGTCAAGTATCTGACCTCGTTGGCGAATTGCGAGACTGCGTGGGCGAGGCGGATGCCCCGGTGCTGATCGACCAGGAAGGCGGGCGCGTGGCCCGGCTGGGGCCGCCGCACTGGCCGGCCTATCCGCCCGGCGCCACCTTCGGCGCGCTGTACGACCTCGACAAGGCGCTGGGGCTGAAGGCTGCGCGGCTCAGCTCGCGCCTGATCGCGGCAGACCTGATCGAGCTTGGCGTCACCGTCGACTGCCTGCCGCTGGCGGACGTGCCGGTGGCCGGGGCCGACGCCGTGATCGGTAACCGGGCCTATGGAACCGAACCGGCCAAGGTTGCGGCGATCGCCCGCGCCGTCACCGAGGGGCTGGAGCAGGGCGGCGTCCTGCCTGTGCTGAAGCATATTCCCGGCCACGGAAGGGCCGCGGCAGATAGCCATTTCCGGCTCCCGACCGTTGATACGTCGCGAGAAGAGCTGGAACGGACCGATTTTGCGGCCTTTCAACCGCTGGCGGACCTGCCGATGGCGATGACCGCACATGTTGTGTTTAGCGCATTAGACCCCGCCCAACCGGCGACGACTTCTGCGACAATCATCCGGCAGGTGATTCGCGGCGTAATTGGGTTCCAAGGCTTGTTGATGAGTGATGACGTGTCCATGAATGCATTGGCGGGATCGATCGCCGAGCGGACCCGCGCCATCGTCAACGCCGGCTGCGACATGGTCCTGCATTGCAACGGCAAGCTCGACGAGATGTGCGACGTGGCGCGCGAGACGCCGGAACTGGCGGGCGAGGCCCTGGATCGCGCCAAACGGGCACTGGCATCGCGAAAGCAGCCTGAGCCCTTCGACCGGCAGGCGGCGCGGGCTGAACTTGAGACGTTGATGGATCGGGTAGCAACGGCATGACGGCTGAGATTTTATCGTTTGAAACCGGACGGCCGGCCGAGATCACCGACGGTGAGGCGGCGCTGGTTGTCGACGTCGAAGGGTATGAGGGCCCGCTCGACCTGCTGCTGACGCTGGCGCGGCAGCAGAAGGTCGATCTCGCCAAGATTTCGATCCTGGCGCTGGCCGATCAGTATCTGACGTTCATCGAGGCCGCGCGAAAGATCCGTCTTGAACTGGCGGCCGATTACCTCGTCATGGCTGCCTGGCTCGCCTACCTGAAATCGCGCCTGCTGCTGCCTGAGCCGCCGACGCCGGACGGACCGAGCGCGGAGGAAATGGCGACCGCGCTGGCCAACCGGCTGCGGCGGCTCGAGGCCATCCGCGAAGCCGCTAACCGGCTGATGAACCGGCCGCAGTTCCAGCGCGATATCTTTCCGCGCGGCAATCCGGAATCGATCGCCGAAATCCGCCATCCCAAATTCACAGCGACCCTGTTCGATTTGCTGACCGCCTATTCGGCGCAGCGCCAGCAGCGCGTGCTGGCGACCGTGCATCTGGCCAAGCGCACGGTGTGGTCGCTGGCCGAAGCACGTGCCTCGCTGGAGCGGCTGGTCGGCATGGCGGATGCCGAGGATTGGAGCTGCCTCGACGATTTCCTGCTCAGCTACGTGGTCGATCCCTCGCAGAAGGCGACGGTGTTTGCGTCGAGCTTCGCCGCAGCACTCGAACTGGTGCGCGAAGGCGAGATGGAATTGAACCAGAAAGAGGCGTTCGCGCCGCTGTATTTTCGCAAGCGTCCGCCGCAGGCAGCGATGCCCGCGCCGGATATGACGGTCGAGTAGTGGAAGGAGACCCAGCCATGGCAAGCCTGGCGGAAAAACGCATGGAAGATGCCGAGGATCATCCCATCGACCAGAATACCGAAGTTGAGGCGCGGCCGGAGGAATTGCGGCTTCTCGAAGCGTTGCTGTTTGCCTCCGCCGAGCCGATCGATCAGGCGACGCTGGCCAAGCGCATGCCCGAGGGCGTCGACGTCAAGGCGGCGTTGGCGCAGTTGCAGACGGAATATGCCCCGCGCGGCGTCAATCTGGTGCGCGTCGCCAATAAATGGACCTTTCGCACCGCCGGCGATCTGTCGTGGCTGATGACGCGCGAAAGCACCGAGACGCGGCGGCTGTCGCGGGCGGCGATCGAGGTGCTTGCGATCATCGCCTATCACCAGCCGGTGACGCGCGCCGAGATCGAGGATATCCGCGGCGTGATCACGTCAAAGGGAACACTGGATGTGCTGCTGGAAACCGGCTGGATCCGCCCCCGCGGCCGTCGCAAGACACCGGGCCGGCCGCTGACCTTCGGCACGACGGAAGCGTTCCTGTCGCAATTCAGCCTCGAGGCACTTGGCGATCTGCCGGGTCTGGAAGAGCTGAAGGGTACGGGGCTGCTGGATTCGCGGCTGCCTTCCGGCTTCAGCGTTCCGACGCCGTCCGACGACGTGGCGCTGCGTGAGGACGAGGATCCGCTGGAGGCCGGCGACAATCTGGAACTCTTGCTGGCGCCGGCTGCCGAGCCTGAAGAAGGCAGCGGAAGCTAGTTCCCAAGGCGCCGCCAGCTTTTCCCAAGGCGCCGCAGTATTCCCAAGCCCAGCTATCCGCAAGACGTCGCCGGCCATCCGCTCGGGCGGGGTTAATGATAGCCATAATACGTAGCCGTGACAGCGATTTGCCGCGGCGTGGGTCCTTGTTTTTGACACCCGCCGGGCCTACCTTCCGGCAAAGCTTGGCCGGTATCCGGCCGTCTCTTTTGGAGGGTTGCAGGATGGGTTCGCTTAGCATTTGGCACTGGATCGTCGTGATCGCAGTGGTCCTGCTGCTGTTCGGCCGCGGCAAGATTTCGGATCTGATGGGCGATGTCGCGCAAGGCATCAAGGCCTTCAAGAAGGGCATGCAGGACGACGACAAGACGGCCGCCGAGAAGCCCGCCGAGCCGGTGAAGACGATCGATCACAACGCGACGTCGGCACCGACAGCGGCACGGACGGATGTCGGCAGCAAGGCTGTCTGAACCAGGCATCTTGAACCAGGCATCGGTTGAAAGACGCCGGTTGAGAAAAGGCGCGGACGGCCCCAAATCTTGCTAGATAGGGATTTGGGCGCGGACGTCTCGCGCGAGCGGAAGAATTCATGTTCGACATCGGGTGGAGTGAACTGGTCGTCATCGCGGTTGTCGCGCTGATTGCCATCGGCCCGAAAGAGCTGCCGGGCGTCCTGCGCATGGTCGGGCAATGGATGGGCAAGGCGCGCAAGATGGCGTCCGAATTCCAGGGCCAGTTCCAGGAAGCCATGCGTGAGGCCGAAATGGCCGACCTCAAGAAAAGCTTTGACGAGGTCAAGGAATCCGCGACCGCGCTTTCCCCCACTAACCTCATGACCTCGCTGCAGAAGGACGTCGGCGACGCCCTGCAGATCGGCGATATCGACAAGCCTGCCATTCCACCCGACGATGCGCAGGTGGCATCCGCGATCGGCGAACCCGTCACGCCGACGACGCCGGCAGAGCCTGTGCCTGAGACCTTCGTCGAAGCCGAGGCGCATGCGGCGGCGTCCGAGCCGCTTGCAATCACACGTGAAGCTCAGGCGGCGGCGCAGGATATCGCGCCGGCTGCGCCTGACGCTCTCAAGGACGCCAAAGCGTCATGACCATCGAGGACATCGAGGCCAGCAAGGCGCCATTGATGGATCATCTGATCGAGCTGCGCTCGCGGCTGATCAAGGCGCTGTTGGCCTTCGGCATAGCGTTCATCTTCTGCTTCTTCTTCGCCAAGCAGATCTACAACGTGCTGGTCTGGCCGTTCGTCTGGGTCGCCGGCGCGGAAAATTCAAAGTTCATCTACACCGCGCTGCTGGAATATTTCCTCACGCAATTGAAGCTCGCGCTGTTCGGCGCCGGCTTCATCTCGTTCCCGATCGTGGCGGCGCAGATCTACAAATTCGTGGCGCCCGGGCTCTACAAGCACGAGCGCGGCGCCTTCCTGCCTTACCTGATCGCGACGCCGTTCTTCTTCGTGCTCGGCTCGCTGCTGGTTTACTTTGTCGTGCTGCCGATGCTGGTGCGGTTCTCGCTCGGCATGCAGCAGATGGGCGGCGACGAGACCGCGCAGATTCAGCTGCTGCCGAAGGTCGGCGAGTATCTGTCGCTGATGATGTCGCTGATCTTCGCCTTCGGCATCGCGTTCCAGCTGCCGGTGATCCTGACGCTTTTGGGACGGATCGGCATCGTCACTTCGAAGATGCTGCGCGAGAAGCGGCGCTATTTCATCGTCGTCGCCTTCGTGATCGCCGCCGTCCTGACACCGCCCGACGTGATCAGCCAGGCCTCGCTCGCGGTACCACTGCTGGCGCTCTATGAGGGCGCAATCATCGCCGTCCGCATGGTGGAAAAGAAGGCCGCGGCCGCGCAGGCCTCGACCACGCCTCCGCCCGCCAGCCCGCCTCCGGAAACCAATCCGGCGGAATAGGGCCGCGTTCTACCCCGTTATCGGCTGTCATTCCCCGCGAAAGCGGGGAATCCAGTACGCCGAGGCCTGTCGGTTCTATGACTGCTCTGGAATACTGGATCACCCGCTTTCGCGGGTGATGACCGGTGTGGTACTGGGATCGCGCCTTTATCGGCACGATTCAGGAATGGCCCAATGCACGACATCAAATCGATCCGCGACAACCCAAAGGCGTTCGACGCCGGACTGAAGCGCCGCGGGCTGGCGCCGTTGTCGGCCGCGCTGCTGGCGATCGACGAAAAGCGCCGCGCGGCGATCCTGGCGTCCGAGCAGGCGCAGGCGCGGCGCAATGCGGCGTCCAGGGAAATCGGCGAAGCCAAGAAGGCCAAGGATGACGCGCGCGCCAACAAGCTGATGGCGGAGGTCGCCGAGCTCAAGTCCACGATGCCGGAGCTAGAGCTGGCAGCCAAGACGGCCGACGAGGAGCTGGCTAAAGAGCTTGCTGCGATTCCGAACCTGCCGCTCGACGACGTTCCCGAAGGCGCGGACGAGCACGGCAATGTGCAGCGCCACGTCTATGGCAAGATCCGCAGCTACGCCTTCATGCCGAAGCCGCATGACGATCTCGGCGGCGCGCTCGGCTACATGGATTTCGAGGCCGCCGCGAAATTGAGTGGCGCGCGCTTCGTGGTGCTGAAGAAGGGGCTGGCGCGGCTCGAGCGCGCCATCGGTCAGTTCATGCTCGATCTCCACACCGGCGATCACGGCTACACCGAGATCAACCCGCCGCTGCTGGTGCGCAACGACGTGATGTTCGGCACCGGCCAATTGCCGAAATTCGAGGACGACCAGTTTTGGGCCATCAAGGGCGAGTTGCTTGTGGCGCCCGACGAACGATTGAAGACCGAGCGTCTCGGTCTCATTCCCACCGCCGAAGTCTCGCTGACCAACCTCGTTCGCGAATCCATCGTCGAGGAAAAAGAACTGCCGATGCGGCTGACTGCGCTGACGCCGTGCTTCCGCGCCGAAGCAGGCGCTGCGGGCCGCGATACCCGCGGCATGATCCGGCAGCATCAATTTACAAAAGTCGAACTGGTCTCGATCGCGACACCCGAGACCAGCCGTGACGAGCATGAGCGCATGCTGTCTTGCGCCGAGGAAGTATTGCGCCGGCTCGACCTGCACTACCGCGTGATGACGCTGTGCGCAGGCGACATGGGTTTCTCCGCGCAAAAAACCTACGACATCGAGGTCTGGATGCCGGGGCAGGGCGAGGGCGGCGCCTATCGCGAAATCTCGAGCTGCTCGGTGTGCGGCGATTTCCAGGCGCGCCGCATGGACGCGCGCTCGCGTGGGCCCGACGGCAAGCCGCGTTTCGTTCATACGCTGAACGGCTCCGGCACGGCGGTCGGCCGCGCGCTGATTGCGGTCATGGAAACCTATCAGCAGCAAGACGGCACCATCGCGGTGCCCGACGTGCTGCAACCCTATATGGGCGGGCTCAAGACCATCGAGCGAGACAAATAGCGCAAGGCAAAAATGGCATTGCATCGCGACATCTTTTGGATCGGGAGGCAATGGGCTGTTACCGGCCACGGGATGCAATTGATTGATCAGCGGCTGGAGGGGGCCTTCGATATCGAAGTGGTGCGGCTGTGGGACGACGATCTCATAGCGAGCCTGCGTGCCAAGGCGTGGCTCAAGGCCGAGGATTTCGACAAGGGGCTGGCGGTTGCGCGGGCGCGACATCCGCAGGCGGGCTCGGCGTCGGTCGTTGCGCCGCCAGTCCCTGCGATCGAGACGATCGCGCCGCCTCCGCCGGCTGCGAAGCCGGAAGTGCCGGAATTTGAAACGCCGAAGCCTGAACGGCCCGCTGCCGTGCAGCCTCCGCATCCCGTAGAGCCGCAAATGGTTGAGAACCCGCCGCCCGTTGCCATCGAGTCGCCAAAGCAGGAATGGCCGGACCTGCAGATGAAAATCGATGGCGGCGCCAGATTCGCGCGCCCCTGGCGCGTCTGGATTAAGAAAACCTGAGGAAATCGGCCGGTTTGCCTCAGCCGCGATAGCCGGATAAGACGACGGCCAAAGGCAAGAGCCTGCCCCGACCGGAACCAGAAGGCATTTTGACGGATGCGAATTCTCTGCACCAACGACGACGGCATCCATGCGCCGGGGTTGAAGATCGTCGAGGAGATCGCCCGCGCGCTGTCCGACGACGTCTGGATCGTGGCGCCGGAGCTCGATCAGTCCGGCGTCTCGCATTCATTGTCGCTGAACGATCCGTTGCGGCTGCGCGAAGTCGGTCCGCGCCACTTCGCGGTGCGGGGCACGCCGACCGATTGCGTGATCATGGGCTCGCGCCACATCCTCGGCGAGAAGATGCCGGATCTGGTGCTGTCAGGCGTCAACAAGGGCCGCAACGTCGCCGAGGACGTGGTCTATTCCGGCACCATCGCGGGCGCCCTTGAAGGCACGATCCTGGGCATTCCGTCATTCGCGCTGAGCCAGGAGTTTTCCATCGAGACCCGCCACGCGCCGCTGTGGGACACCGCACTGAAATTCGGCCCCGATATCCTGCGCAAGGTGATCGATGCCGGCGTGCCGAAGAACACGGTGATCAACGTCAATTTTCCCGCCTGTACGCCCGACCAGGTCAAGGGCGTGCGTGTGACGCGTCAGGGCAAGCGCAACCTCGGCTTCCTGAAAGTCGACAAGCGCCACGATGGCCGCGGCAATCCGTATTTCTGGATCGGCTTCGAGCGCGCCGCGATGATGGATACGCCGGCCGAAGGCACCGATCTGGCGGCGCTTGCGGCACGCTACGTATCGGTCACACCGCTGCGGCTCGATCGCACGGATGAAGCCTTCTCGGAAGCGCTGACGACGACATTGAAATAGTAACCGCAGCCGAACTCGTCATACCCGCGAAGGCGGGTATCCAGTACGCCGCGGCTTCTCGGCTCTATCGCAGGTCTCTGGGATACTGGATCATCCGCCTTCGCGGATGATGACGGCTGAGTATGTGCGGAAAACGACCTAAACCGGCGCGCTCTTCATCGTAGCAGCGATGACCTGGGCCAGCGTTTCCAGCTGGAACGGCTTCTGCAGCGCGGGGCGGCCGCGATATTCCTGGGGCAGGCCGGAGGAGCCGTAGCCGGTCGCAAAGATGAACGGGCGGTTGCGCGCCGTGATCAGCTCGGCGACCGGCGTGATCACCTTGCCGTTGACGTTGACGTCGAGAATGGCGATGTCGAACTCGGTCGATTGCGCCAGCTTGACCGCTTCGCCGATTTCGCCGGCCTCGGCAGCTACGCTGTGGCCCAGCTCTTCCAGCATGTCAGCGACCATCATCCGGATCATCACCTCGTCTTCAACGAGGAAAACAGAACAGCCCACCGGCCGTGTCGCTATCATGAGGGGAATCCTTGCCCTTCCAAGGCTTTGAGGTTCGCAAAAAACACCCCTGGGCGCAACGTCGACATGACCCCGGCACGCTTTGAAGCAAAGACTCCGGCTGCGGATTTGCCGTGCCCTAACGCCGGGGCGCGACAACGGTTCCGGTAGCCGGAAGCGAAATCTTGAGGAAATTCTTCCTTAAGTGCGCGGAGACTATTACATCTCGGCTGGCCTGACCCCGCCGCGAGACCGCAATGTCGCAAGAACCGCCCGAGAAGATGATGTTTCAGCTCACCCTTCGGCGGCGGGGGATCAGCGACCAGGCGGTGCTGCGTGCCATGGAAGAGGTGCCGCGGGAGGTTTTCGTGGCGGCCGGCGACCGCGGCCATGCCTACCGCGACAGCGCGCTCGGCATCGCCTGCGGGCAGACCATCAGCCAGCCCTTCGTGGTGGCCTACATGACCGAGCAGTTGCAGCTGCGGAAAGACCACAAGGTGCTCGAGATCGGTACCGGCTCCGGCTATCAGGCAGCGGTGCTGTCGCGGCTATGCGCGCATGTCCTGACCATCGAGCGCTACCGGACGCTGGCTGACACGGCCCGCGACCGGCTCGAAGCACTCGGCTATTTCAATATCGAGGTGATGTACGGCGACGGCTTCGACGTACCGTCCGGCGCCGGCGATTTCGACCGTATCATCGTCACCGCCGCGATGGAGCAAATTCCGGAAAAGCTGCTGGAGCGGCTGCTGCCGCGCGGCATCCTGATCGCACCGGTCGGTCCCCATCACGGCACCCAGACGCTGGTCAGGATGACCAGGACGGACAGCGGGTTCGAGCGCAAGGAATTGGTAGATGTCCGCTTCGTCCCGGCGTTGCCGGGTATTGCGCGCGAGCTGTAGAATCCCGGATTGGCGGTTCCCGCCAACATCTTATTCCAAGGGTTAAGCGGTTATTTACTCGGCACGTGTTTACTCAAAACAGTATTTTGTTGCGTACGAGTGAGTAACCATGTCCCGTGTCGCCGAGTTGCTTCGCTCGCGTCGGGTGCCGCAGGTCGCGGTGCTGGCGCTGATGTCGGTCGGCTTTGCCGGCTGCAGCGCCGATATGCAGACGCGCTTTTCCGATAGCTCGTTCTCCAATCCCTTTGCCTCGCAGCCCGAAGCGACCGGCTCGGTGCGAACGCCTGTCGCCCAACACCGCGATCTGCCGCAATACTCCCGGCCGCAGGCGTCCGCGCCGCAATTCCAGTCCCAGGCCTTGCCGGCGCCCGCCGTCGCGGCACCGCACGCTTATCCCGCCAGCTCGGGCGGGGTGTCGGGAGGAGGACGCGGGATTTCGTCCTACGCGCCGCCATCCCGTTCCCCCATCGAGACCACCGCCACGGTACCGCCGCGCTCGGTCGCAGCCGCGCGCCCGGCTGCGCAGAACGGCACCACGATCATCGTCGGCACCAGCGACACGCTCGACCTCCTGGCCAAGCGCTACAACGTTTCGGCCGCTGCGATCCTGCATGCCAACGGCTACAAGGGCCCGCGCGTGCTGTCGCCCGGTCAGCAACTGATCATTCCGCGGCAGACGGCGGTGGCTGCGGCCGCGCCGGCGCTCGCGCATCCGGCCAGCAGGCCGGTTGCCGCTGCGGCCACGCCGTCAAGCGTCCATATCGTCAATCGCGGCGATACGCTGATGAGCATCGCGCGCCGCAATCATGTCCCGGTTACCGAACTCGCCAGGGCCAACAATCTCGATCAGTCCGCCAAGCTCAGCCTCGGCATGAAGCTCACCGTGCCCGGTTCGAAGTCCGCGGCGGTTGCGCCAGTGGCGCAGCCCGTCGTCGCCGCAGTACCTGCGCCGCCGGTCGCCCAGGTTGCGGCACCGGCTACCAAGATGGCCGCAGCCGGCGGTCCGCCGCAGAGCGCGCGGCTGGCTTCCGCCACGACCAATGTTGCTGAGGAAAAGCCCGTCGTCGAGCAAGCCTCGGTCAAGCCGAGCGAAGCCACCGGCGCGCTGCCGACCTTCCGCTGGCCGGTGCGCGGCAAGGTGATCACGAGCTACGGCGCCAAGACCAACGGCAAGTCGAATGACGGCATCAATCTGGCGGTGCCGGAAGGCACGCCGGTGAAGGCGGCGGAAGACGGCGTGGTCGCCTATTCCGGCAACGAGCTCAAGGGTTACGGCAATCTGGTTCTGGTACGGCACTCCAACGGTTACGTCACCGCATATGCCCATGCGAGTGAACTGATGGTGAAGCGCGGGGATACGATCAAGCGCGGCCAGATCATTGCCAAATCGGGTCAATCGGGAGAGGTGGGGTCGCCGCAGCTCCACTTCGAGATCCGCAAGGGATCTTCTCCGGTTGACCCGCTTCAATTCCTGAATGGGGCGTGAGGCTGTAGCGGCGCGCTCGCACTGATCCACAAGCATTCCATCATCCCCGCCTTGTGCGCAATTGCGCACTGGAGCGGGCGATCCAGTATGTCCAGTGCACGTGCGATTGACCGCGAATGCCGCTGGCGTACTGGGTCCCCCGCCTTCGCGGAGGACGACGAGCGGAGGCGTGGGCACGTCTGCGCGCCCCATTGCCGCGCCTACTTCCCCGTAAGCCTCACACCTAACCGTCCCGCCAGTTCCTGCGTGAACTGCCAGGCCACGCGGCCCGAACGCGAGCCGCGCGTGGTCGACCATTCCAGCGCCTCGCGCTCCAGCTCTTCGTCTGACATCTTGATGCCGAAATGGCCGCAATAGCCGCGCACCATCGCGAGGTATTCGTCCTGGCTGCAGCGATGGAAGCCGAGCCAGAGACCAAACCGGTCCGACAGCGAGACTTTCTCCTCGACCGCTTCGCCCGGGTTGATCGCGGTCGAGCGTTCGTTCTCGATCATCTCGCGCGCCAGCAGGTGCCGCCGGTTCGAAGTGGCGTAGAGGATGACGTTGTCGGGGCGTCCCTCGATGCCGCCTTCCAGCACCGCCTTCAGCGATTTGTAGGAGGCGTCGTTGCCGTCGAAGGAGAGGTCGTCGCAGAACACGATGAAGCGGAAATCGGAGCTGCGTAGGAGATCCATCAGGCCGGGCAGGCTCTCGATATCCTCGCGGTGGATCTCGATCAGCTTCAACCGGTCGGCCGGCTTGCGGTCGATGTTGATATTGGCGTGCGTGGCCTTCACCAGCGACGACTTGCCCATCCCGCGCGCGCCCCACAGCAGCGCGTTGTTCGCGGGCAGTCCGTCGGCAAAGCGCTCGGTGTTTTCGATCAGGATGTCGCGCATCCGGTCGATGCCCTTGAGGAGGCCAAGGTCGACGCGGCTGACCCGCGGTACTGGCGAAAGGCGTCCGTCGGGATGCCAGACAAAGGCGTCCGCAACACCGAACGGCTCAAGGGTAGCTGCCGCCGGAGAGGCCGCGGAAAGGTGGCCGGCGATGGCTTCCAGCGCGGTTGCGATCCGCTCGGCGGTGGCGTCGTTGAGCGCATCTGCCGGACGTTTTGTCGCGGTTTTTGCTGGTCCGCGCGAGGCGGCCCTGGGGATGGCGCGGGGCGCTGTTTGAGTCGCTTTTTTCTTGGCTTTTTTCGGCATTTCCGGAGTTCCTGACCGCGCAGCCTTAACGGGCCTTGGAAGGTCCCGCAAGCGGCCTAAATGAGAGGGCCGGCCACGTTGCAATTGGGCCCGCCGCCGCTATAGTCCGCGCGAATTTGCCCGGGACCGGCGATTTGCCCAAGGCGCTAAGCCCAGGCATGGCCGGTTCTTTTCCGTCTCACGAGGATTGTTCGAATGCTGATTACCCCTGCGTACGCCCAGGCTGCAGCCGGTGGCGATGCCAACAGCATGTTGATGTCGTTGCTGCCGTTCGCGCTGATCTTCGTCATCATGTATTTCCTGATTCTGCGCCCGCAGCAGAAGAAGGTGAAGGATCATGCCGAACTGGTCAAAAACATCCGGCGCGGCGACACCGTCGTGACCTCGGGCGGCCTGGTCGGCAAGGTGACCAAGGTGGTCGACGACGACCAGATCGAGTTCGAGATTTCGGACGGCGTCCGCGTGCGGCAGATGCGGCAGATGATTTCAGGCGTCCGCGCCAAGGGCGAGCCGGCCAAGGAAAAGAGTGAGAGCAAGGACGAGACGTCCGCGAGCTGAGTTTTCCGCGCCGCTTGCCGCGGCGCATTTTCCTGGATCTGACGGGTCTACTCGATGTTGTATTTCACGCGGTGGAAGGCGCTGGCGATCATTCTGACTGCGCTTGTGGTCTGCCTGTGCGCGGTTCCGAACTTCTTTCCGCAGGAGCGGGTGAAAACCTGGCCGCTCTGGGCGCAGCGGCACATCGTGCTGGGCCTCGATTTGCAGGGCGGTTCGTACCTGCTGCTCGAAGTCGATTCCAACTACGTGAAAAAGGAAAAGCTCGATCAGGTGCGCGACGAAGTCCGCCGCGTGCTGCGCGACGCCAAGATCGGCTACACCGGCCTTTCCGCGCGCGCTGACGCGGTCGAGGTCCGCGTCAAGGAGAGCGACCTGCAGGCGGCACTTCCCAAGCTGCGTGAGCTGTCTCAGCCGCTCGGCGGTCTGCTCGGCTCCTCCGGCCAGCGCAGCCTCGAAGTTTCGGACGCTGGCGGCGGGCTGATCCGCTTCGTGGTGCCGCAAGCCGCCATTACCGAGCGTATCCGGCAAACGATCGAACAGTCGATCCAGATCGTTGAGCGCCGCGTCAACCAGCTCGGCACCGTGGAACCGGTGATCCAGCGGCAGGGCACCGACCGGATTCTGGTGCAGGTGCCGGGCTTGCAGGACCCGACCCGGTTGAAGGATCTGCTCGGCAAGACCGCCAAGATGGAATTCCGCATGGTCGATTCGACCGTGTCGCCAGAACAGGCCCAGCAGGGCCGCGTGCCTGCCGACTCGGAGGTGCTGATGAGCGCGTCGTCGCCAAAGGTGCCTTACGTTGTCAAGCGGCAGGTGCTGGTGTCTGGCGGTGACCTCACCGATGCACAGCCCGGGTTTGACCAGCGCACCAACGAGCCGATCGTCAGCTTCCGCTTCAACACTTCAGGCGCGCGCAAATTCGCCCTGGCGACGACCGAGAATGTCGGACAGCCCTTTGCGATCGTGCTCGACAACGAGGTGATTTCCGCGCCCGTGATCCGCGAACCGATCACCGGCGGTTCCGGCCAGATTTCCGGCAACTTCACCGTGCAGGCCGCCAACGATCTGGCCATCCTGCTGCGGGCCGGCGCGTTGCCGGCGCCGCTGACCGTGATCGAGGAGCGCACCGTTGGCCCCGGCCTCGGCCAGGACTCGATCGAAAAGGGCGAGCTTGCGGCCTATGTCGGTTCGATCATGGTCATCGTGTTCATGCTGCTGACCTACCGCCTGTTCGGCGTATTTGCCAACATCGCGGTCGCCATCAATGTTGCGATGATCTTTGGTCTGCTGTCGTTGTTGAATGCGACGCTGACGCTGCCCGGCATCGCCGGCATCGTGCTGACGGTCGGTATCGCCGTCGACTCCAACGTGCTGATCTATGAGCGCATCCGCGAGGAGCTGCGCGGCGGCCGCAACGCGATTTCGGCGATCGACGCCGGATTCAGGCGGGCGCTGTCGACCATTCTGGACTCCAACATCACCACCTTCATCGCCGCCGCGGTGCTGTTCTATATCGGCACCGGCCCGGTCCGCGGCTTCGCCGTTACGCTCGGCATCGGCATTATCACCACAGTCTTCACCGCCTTTACCCTCACCAGCCTGATCGTCGCCGGCTGGGTGCGGTGGAAACGGCCGAAGACCGTGCCGATCTAGGAATCTCGCTTGTGACTCACTACGTTCTCATTGGGCTTGGCATTCTGATCGCCGTGCTGACTGTGGTCGCCGTGCTCGATCTGCTGCCGCCGTTGCGCATCGTTCCCGACGATACGCATTTCGATTTCACCCGCTTTCGCCGCATCAGCTTTCCGATCTCCGCGGCGCTTTCGATCCTCGCGATCGTGCTGTTCTTCACCCACGGGCTGAATTTCGGCATCGACTTCAAGGGGGGTACGCTCCTCGAAGTGCAGAACAAATCCGGCCCCGCCGATATCGGCGCGATGCGCGCGACGCTGAGCACGCTTGGGCTCGGGGACATTCAGTTGCAGCAGTTCGGCGGTCCCACGGACGTGTTGATCCGGGTGGCCGAACAGCCGGGTGGCGACGCCGCGCAGCAGGCGGCCGTGCAGAAAGTCCGCGGTGCGCTCGGCGACAGCGTCGAATACCGCCGCGTCGAAGTGGTGGGGCCGCGCGTTTCCGGCGAACTCCTGGCCTACGGCATGCTCGGCCTGATGCTCGCGATCTTCGCGATCCTGATCTATCTCTGGTTCCGGTTCGAATGGCAGTTCGCATTGGGCGCCATGATCGCCAACGTCCACGACATCGTGCTGACGATCGGCTTCATGTCGATCTCCCAGGTCGATTTCGACCTCACCAGTATCGCGGCGCTGTTGACCATTCTCGGCTACTCCCTGAACGATACGGTCGTGATCTACGACCGCATCCGGGAAATGCTGCGGCGGTACAAGAAAATGCCGATGCCGCAACTGCTGAACGAATCCATCAATTCGACATTGTCGCGCTCGATCATCACCCACTTCACGGTGACGTTGGCGTTGCTGGCGCTGCTGCTGTTCGGCGGCCACGCGATCCACAGCTTCACGGCGGTCATGATGTTCGGCGTGGTGCTGGTCGGTACCTACACCTCGATCTTCATCGCCGCGCCGATCCTGATCTATCTCGGCGTCGGTGAGCACCGCGACGCGCCGGATACGCCTGCGAAGAAGCCGGATAAGCCTGCTAAGAAGTAAGTCGGCATGATCCCGGAAAGTGGGAACCGGTTTTCGGAAAAAGATCATGCCAAATCGAGCAACCACATCCTCGGACGCTCCGCATCTTCCGAGGTCGGCGCCGATCGAAGCCTACGGCAAGGGCGGCTTCGCCTTCGCCGACATGTCGCATCGCGGCTCGCTGCTGTGCCTGCCGGACGGCATATGGGCCTGGCCGGTGACGAAACCGGCCGAGATCGACGAATATTCGCTGGCGCGCGTGTTCAAGGCCGCCAATTCCATCGACACGCTGATCATCGGCACCGGCACGGAAGTCTGGATGCCGCCGACAATCCTGCGTGAGGCGCTGCGTACGGTCAGGGTCGTGCTGGACCCGATGCAGACGGGGGCTGCCATCCGCACCTACAACATCATGCTGGGCGAGCGCCGGCGCGTCGCGGCGGCGCTGATCGCGGTGCCATGAGCGCGGCGGCGACGTCGAAGGATTCTGCCGCCCTCTGCGCCGATCTGGTGCGCACGCACGACTTTGCCCGCTACGCCTCGACGCTGTTCCTGCCGCAGGCCGAGCGGCGCGCGCTGCTGTCGGTCTACGCCTTCAATGTCGAGATATCGCGCGTGCGCGAGCAGGTCAGCCAGCCGCTGCCCGGCGAAATGCGGCTGCAATGGTGGACCGACATGCTGGAAGGCGCCGGCCATGGCGGCGTCGAGGGCAATCCGGTCGCAGCCGAACTGTTGCAGACGATCGGCGAATTCCGCCTGCCGGTCGAGCCGCTGTCGCGGCTGATCGAGGAGCATCAGTTCGACCTCTACAACGATCCGATGCCGTCGATGGCGGCGCTGGAGGGCTATGTCACCGAGACGTCAGCGGCGCTGTTCCAGCTTGGTGCGCGGATCGTAACGCCGCCGTCGGCCGTGATCGACCATCTCGCGCGCCATGCCGGGCTGGCCCAGGGCATGGCGCAGGTGATCGCGGCGCTGCCGCTCGATGCCGCGCGGCGTCAGCTATTCCTGCCGCTGCAATTGCTGCAGCAACACGGCAGCGGGATGGAGGAAGTATTCACGGGCAAGCAGACGCCGGGCGCACGCGCCGCGATCGATCAGTTGGTGGGTGACGCCCGAAAGCATCTCCGCACCGCCTTCGAGCTGCTCATCCATGTGCCGCCACAGGCGCGGCCGGTATTCCTGCCGCTGGCGCTGGTCCACCGCGATCTGAAGCGCATGTCACGTGCTGATTTCGATCCGTTCGTGTTGGACGCGACGTCGCGGCTGCGAACCTTGTGGACGCTGTGGCGGGCGTCGAGATCGCGGGAGTTTGGCAGGTAGGTGGCCGCATCGTCATTGCGAGCGAAGCGAAGCAATTCACCTCACAGCACGAGAAAAATGGATTGCTTCGCTTCGCTCGCAATGACGCCGAAACGGTTATCGCGAATTCAACTCGCTGCTCTCGAAATTGAACCGGTCGCGCAGATTCTTGCGGCTCTCCAGAATGTCCTTCAGGAACGCACGGTCGACCTCGCTCTTGATCAGCGGCTCGATCAGATCGATCTGGTTCATTGCGACGAGTTGCAATATCTCGGTGCGCGGTTTGCCGGCGGCGTCGCGTGGCAGGGCATGCACCACCTGGATATGCTCCGGCGGCTTGACGCCCTTGGCCGCTGCGACTTCACTGCGCAATTGCTTTTCCAGCGCGACATTGTCGGCCTCGACAAACGCATAGAGCCCGACGCCGGTGCGGCGGTCGGCGAACGCGACAATGGCGGTGTCGCGCACGTCGGGATTCTTCCGGATCAGCTCGATCAGGACGGGCGCGTCGTTGACCAGCCGGCGGCCGCCGCCTTCGCGATCTGTGAAGTTGAACAGGCCGCGGGTGATGGCCTGGTAGACCTTCTTGCCGGTCTTGAGCCAGATGCTGGCGACAAAGGATTTGCGCGCGAGAATCTTGCGCTCCATCGGCGTCAGCGCCTGCGGCGCATAGCTGCGCTTGTGCTTCAGCAGATGCCGCAGGTCCTCATAGGCCGCGATCCGGAACAGACGGCTTCTGGTCTTGAAACAGGCGGCCAGTTGAAAATCGGTCACATAGGCGCGGCCGTCGCTGCCGCGCAGCCAGTTCTGTTCCTTGGCAAGGTCGTTGTGGCAGATGCCGGCGCGATGCAGCTTGCGTAGCGCAAGCTTGGCGGAGCGGAAATAGGCGAGATCGCCATGCGGTTTTGCCAGATGCAGCGCCACGCCGTCGATGAAGCCGCGCACCAGCGCGCTTCGTCCGGCCCAGAGCAGCTTCGGGCCGACGTCGAGATCGCGCGCCAGCGCCAGCGCGCGGCGCTCGCGGGCGAACAGATGGCGGGCCAGCGGATAGGACCACAGCGGCACCTGATCGAGCCGGCGCAGCACCGCGTCGACCTCGCCGGCATCGTCGCGAAAGCGGCCGCGTTCGACGGTCGAGAACACGTCGCGCTTCAGCAGCACGCCTTCAGTCCAGCGCGCCGACAGGATGGCGGCGTCGTCTTTGGGCAAGCTCATGGTGTTACGCCGCCGCCGCTATGCGCAGGTGCTCGGCGATCCAGCGATCGAGATCGACCAGCGCTCGCGCGCTGAGCGCCTGCTTCTTGGCCACCGTCTTCTCGTTACCGCGCAGCCGCGTGCCATCTGCTTTCCTGGTCGGCAAGCTCGCAAGCGGCGGGAACAGCCCGAAATTGATGTTCATCGGCTGGAAGGAGCGGGTGCCGGCGTCGATCGTTTCGATGTGGCCCCCGGTGATATGCCCGAGCAGCGAGCCCAGCGCCGTGGTCACCGGTGGCGGTTCGAGCGACTGCGCCCGGGCATTCGCCGCGGCATAGAGGCCTGCAATCAGGCCGATGCTGGCGGATTCCACATAACCCTCGCAGCCGGTCATCTGGCCGGCGAAGCGCAGCCGTGGTTGTACACGCAGCCGCAACTGCCCATCCAGCAGCTTTGGCGAGTTCAGGAAGGTGTTGCGGTGCAGGCCGCCGAGCCGGGCGAATTCGGCGTTCTCGAGGCCCGGAATGGTGCGAAACACGCGCTGCTGCGCGCCGTAGTTCAGCTTGGTCTGGAAGCCGACGATGTTGTAGAGCGTGCCGAGCTTGTTGTCCTGCCGCAGTTGCACGATGGCGTAGGGTTTCACTGTCGGGTTGTGCGGATTGGTTAGCCCGACCGGCTTCATCGGTCCGTGCCGCAGCGTCTCGTGGCCGCGCTCGGCCATCACTTCGACCGGCAGGCAGCCGTCGAAATAGGGCGTGCTGGTCTCCCAGTCCCTGAAGTCGACCTTCTCGCCGGCCAGCAGCGCGGCGACGAAGGCGTCATACTGCTCCTTCGTCATCGGGCAGTTGATGTAGTCCGCGCCGGTGCCGCCGGGACCTACCTTGTCGTAGCGCGACTGAAACCACGCTACCGACATGTCGATGGAATCCTTGTGCACGATCGGTGCGATCGCATCGAAGAACGCCAGCGCGTTTTCATCCGTCAGCTCGCGGATCGCCTCGGCCAGCGGCGCCGAGGTGAGGGGGCCGGTCGCGACGACCACGTTGGCCCATTCGGCGGGCGGCAGACCGGCAATTTCAGTCCGGTCGATCTCGATCAGGGGATGGTCGTGCAGGGCCCGGGTGACGGCCGCGGAAAACCCGTCGCGGTCGACCGCCAGCGCCCCGCCTGCGGGCACCTGATTGGCATCGGCGCAGCGCATGATCAGCGAGCCCAGCCGGCGCATCTCGGCATGCAGCAGGCCGACGGCGTTGTTGGCGGCGTCGTCCGAGCGGAACGAGTTGGAGCAGACGAGTTCGGCGAGGCCCTCGGTACGGTGCGCTTCGGTCATCCGCAACGGGCGCATCTCGTGCAGGACGACGCGAACGCCCGCATTGGCGACCTGCCAGGCGGCTTCCGAACCGGCAAGACCGCCGCCAATCACATGGACGGTGTCAGTTTGGGGGGTAGAGGAAATCATGCGCGCAGCGTTAGCGCGTTTTCGCGCCAAGCGCACCTGCCATGGCGTTTTCGAGCGAAGCATGCCCTCGGACTTGATCCGTGGGTGGATGCCGGTTCGCGCCAGGAAAACGTGTCAAACCAAGACTGGAAACGACAACGCCCGCAGCGGGGCGGGCGTTATCCGTTCGTCAGGCGGCGGAACAGAAATCAGCTGGTGTAGTTTCCGGCGGCAACGCGCGGAATGTCCGCACGATCGAGGCCGATATCGGCCAGTTCGCGATCGCTGAGCTGGGACAGTTCGCTGACATTGCGCTGATAATCCCGGAACGCCTGGATCATGCGGATGAGCGAGAGTAGCATCGTAGTCTCCTTGCAGTTACGATTCAGCCTTTGAGGTCGGCCTCATCGTTGAAATGAATATAGCTTAGATTCCGCAATGCAGAAGTTCCTATGTTGCGATGCAGCTAATCCTAAAACGCATGACAATGCTAACGGCCACTTAACCTTTCGGCATGGCTCCCATATCGACTGGCCCTTGCGACCGATGGCGCACCTGCACCAGCAAGCAAGGCCGTAAATTTGCGGATTTTTTGTAATCGGCGGCTAACTTTAGCCGCCTGACCAAGTGGCGACCGGGAAGGCCGAACCCAAGCTTGCGGCCAAGCGAGGCGAACAAAATGTGCAAAAAGGTTGAGCTTTTCGGAATCTTCTTATGCACAAATCGCATGCGAATCTTCCATTATAAATGAATATATATTCATTATTACACCGCGAAGCGCACCTGTCTATGCGGCCCTGGGTTTAGGCAGGATGAGACAGGGGGTGGGCCGTGACGACGAACCATCTCGTGCCCGGACGCAAGCGACGTGAGTGCTGCGAGCCGGGGCCTATTCTACTTTGCATGGGGTTGTTTTCGCGATTTTGTGTCCAGGCCCTGCGGTGTACCGCCGAAGAGCATCCGCACGTCATCCGGGACACCAGATCGTTGGCTTCGCGCTAATCGATTCAACTCCGACCCATCTCACTCTAAGGCGCCCGCGAAAGCTGGGTCGCGAAATAGGCGATGGTCCTGGCGTAGACCTCGCTCTTGTTCCACTCCTTGATCGCAGCGAAATTGGCGCTGCCGGGCTCCCAATCCTTGCCGCGTTGCCAGCCGTGGCTGGCGAGGAAGTTGGCGGTCGAGGCCAGCACGTCCGGGGGGCTGCGCAGCAGATCGCGGCGTCCGTTGCTGTCGAAATCGACCGCGAACTTGATGTAGGACGACGGCATGAACTGGGTCTGGCCGATTTCGCCCGCCCATGCGCCGCGCAGATCCTGTGGCGCGATATCGCCGCGTTCGACGATGCGCAGCGCGTCCATCAGTTCGGCCTTGAACAGGTCGGTGCGGCGGCAATCATAGGCCAGCGTCGCCAGCGAACGCAGCGTCGGGAATTTTCCGATGTTGACGCCGAAATCGGTTTCCAGCCCCCAGATCGCCACCAGCACTTCGCCGGGCACGCCATAAGCCTGTTCGATGCGCCCAAGCACCGAGCCGTATTGCTTGAGCATGTTGGCGCCGCGGGTCAGCCGGGGCGGAACCATGCGGCCGGAGAATTCCTCAAACGTCTGGCTGAACACTTTCTGCGAATGGTCGCGGGCCAGCACGCTCTTGTCGAGCGTAACGCCGGTCAGGCCAGCCTGGATGGCGGAGGCCGATATCCCTTTGGCGGCGGCTTCCTTCTTGAAATCGTCCAGCCATGTTTCGAACGGGCCCGTGCCGCAGGGCGCCGCGAACGCTGGCGCCGCAGAAGTCAGCAACAGGGCGCCCAGGGTCAGGGCGCGCAGAGAAAGGCGAGAGATCATCGTGCCGTTCGCTCCACGATCGATGCGTTGTCATCGATGGTTAGTGTCAACGTCACGTCGAATGTTCGAAGCAAGATCGGCCAAAACAAGGCTGATGTCGTCGCCGTCAATGCCTTTCCGCTGAAGATGCTCAATTCATCGTTAGTGAGCGGTGAACGACGACACCGCCGGTCGGTTCAACCGGCGGTGTGATCGACCGGGTTCCGTGCCAGCCTATGCGCTGTCCTTGCGCCGCCAGGGGAACAGATTGGCCGGGAAATCGGCGGCAGGCTTGCGTTCGCGGTGCGCGCGGGGCGGAAGCGGCTGCGGATTGAGTTCCGGCTCGATCGTCTCCCGATAGAGATGCCAGGTGGCGTGCCCGAGCAGGGGGATGACGATGGCAAGGCCGAGGAAGGCCGGCAACGACCCCGCCACCAGCAGCACCGCGACGATCAATCCCCAGACCGCCATCGGCACGGGATTTCGTGCAACCGCGCGCAGCGAGGTCACCATCGCATCGCCGGCGCCGGCATGACGGTCGAGCATCAAGGGGAACGACACCACGCTGATGCACAGCGCGACGAGGGCGAACAGAAAACCGACACCGCAGCCGACCACGATCAGCCACCAACCTTGCGGCGTCGTCAGCACGCGGTCGGCGAAATCGGAAACGCCGGTCGCGCCCGCATAGCCGAACGCGGCGATGTAGATCGCCTGCGCGGTAGCCACCCATGTCACGAACAGCGCGAGCAACAGCACGCCGAGCCCGACCATCGCGCCGAACGACGGCGAGCGCACGACCTCGAGCGCGTCCCAGGCGGTTGCCGGTTCGCCGCGTTCGCGACGGCGGCTCATTTCGTAGAGACCGAGCGCAGCAAACGGGCCGAGCAGGGCAAAGCCGGCGGCGAGTGGAAACAACAGCGGCAGCACCGAATAGCCGTGCACGGCGCGTGCCAGCATCAGTCCGAGCACGGGATAGATGATGCACAGGATGATGGCGTGGCTTGGTACGGCTTTGAAATCTTCCCAGCCGCGCTGCAAGGCCCGATGCAGTTCCGGCAGGCCGATGGTTCGGATAACGGGCGCGGCGGCGGTAGCTGGTCCGCTCTGCGCCATCGATGTGACATTGCCGTGATAGGTGACCATGGTCGCTGTCTCCCTCGCGGTCGCATTGTGCGCCAACCGAAGGACGCCAACGCGCCGTTTCATAAAACGATCACGATCCAAGCCAGACGCGAAGACAGGATGGGAACTGGCCATGTCGCGAACTGAAACGACAGCGTACTCCCAAACAGCGGCAAACGCACTCACGCTTAGGTGAATGTTTCATTGGCAAGCTTCGTCCGTCTGGCTAGACTTGCCGGCGATCCCGGCGTGGCGCTGCCGGTCAACCAGTGCCGCCACAGACTCACCCCATCCTCAAGTTATTGGGAGCGAACGATGAGCATTTTCGGAAAAATCATGAGCGCAATCTTCGGCAGCAAGGCGGACGCCGCACCTGCCGGCGGCGGCGCGGCCGCGGACGCCGGATCGTCCGGTGGTGCCGCTGCACCGGCCGCTGCAACCGTCGACGTCGCGCCCATCCTCGACCAGGCGGTGAAGGCCAAGGGCGAGAAGCTGGAGTGGCGCACCTCGATCGTCGACTTGATGAAGGCGCTCGACATCGATTCCAGCTTCGCGGCGCGCAAGGAGCTCGCAAAGGAACTCGGCTATACCGGCGACAGCAACGATTCCGCCAGCATGAATATCTGGCTGCACAAGCAGGTCATGTCCAAGCTGGCGGCCAATGGCGGCAAGCTGCCGCCTGAGATCAAACACTGACACTTCGTCAGCTTCACGGACTGCGAAGGCCCGCGGCGACGCGGGCCTTTCTTTTTGGTGCGATTGCAATGCAGCAACGCGCAAAGCTATCCACTTTGCGGGTTCGCGCTAACGCGCGCCCCGGAATGACAGTGTGCCACGTCATCCCATCAGATCGGCAAATTCCGGATTTTTGCTCAGATAGTCCACGACAAACCCGCAGCCGGCGATGACCTTGCGGCCGTCGGCGCGGATCAGTTCGAGCGCGCCCCTGACCAGTTTGGAAGCGATGCCGCGGCCACGCAGCGCGCGCGGCGTTTCGGTATGGGTGATGATGACCGCCGAGGGCGTCATGCGATAGTTCGCGAACGCCACGGCGCCATCAACGTCGAGTTCGAAGCGATTTTGAGTCTTGTTGTCGCGGACGGCGGCCATGCAGCGATTCCCGAATGATATACCGTTCATTTAGGGACATGAACCCGCAGATGCAAACCGGCGACGACGCGGGCGCAATTGCGGATTCCGCAAGATGCTGGAGATCGGTCCGGGCCTGAGCGAGAGCCTGCAGCGGCTCGGCGCAACGCAATGGCGCGACGCAATAAAGGGCGGTACCGACGGTTCGCGCGCGCAAGATCTTTGCAGGCGGCTCTTGTAACGGGTTGTGCGGTTCCTACGTCTTTCGGATGACATACGCCGCCGAAGCGGCCGGGTCTCGTTCAATACCGGAAATGCTGTGATCGCGGCCGCCGACGTATGCCTCTTTTCAACGGGAGGTTTGCAATGTCGGGCCTTGGTTTCTTCAGCAAACATCGCACGTGGGAAGACTGGTTCGGCATGCTGCTTGGCGTGCTGATCGTGGTATCGCCGTGGTTTCCGTTCTCCAGCCAAGACGTGATGGACACCGAACGCAGCACCATGATCCTCAACACGTTCGTGGTCGGCATGCTGGTCTTCGGTCTGGCCCAGCTCGAATATGTCGCACTGCAGCGCTGGGAGGAGGTGAGCGAGATCGCGCTCGGCCTCTGGCTGATCGCTTCACCGTTCATCCTCGGCTACTCCGGCGACGACCTGCTTCGGGCCTGGCACGTCGCGCTCGGTGCAATCGTCGTCCTGCTGGGTGCGCTTCAGCTTTGGCAGGATTGGCGTTTGAGCGACCAGGAACTGGCCAACCATCCGCAGTAATTACCGGCAGGGCCTGCTGGCCCCCTGCGTGACCGGCGGGCCTTCGACCGAAACCCTAGTGCTTCAATGAATCGACGAGCAGGGCGCGGACCGACCACGGGCTGCCGTCGACGGCTCCCTTGATGTCGTCGATCTTCCACTGGCCGGCCTCGTGGACAAAATCGTAGCGGATGGTCTTGTCGGCCGCGTTGGCGCGCGCCTCGCGCTGATGACTTTCGATCGTGACGGCGACGGTCGCCTTGTCGGCTGCCTGCTTCGCGGCAGCCACCTTGAAAGACTTCACGTCCGGGTCCTGCGAATTGGTGACGGGATCGAAATCCACCGGCCCCCCGTCGCCCTTGCGTGTGCGGGCGTCCGCCTTGGCCCAGAGCTCGACCAGCGAATTCGACAGGTATTTGGTTCGGGCAGCCCTGGTCTGGATCACAAACGTGCCGCCGCCATCGCCCTTGCCCTTGGCCGCGCGGGTGTAGATGCCGGCGACGATGCCGGTGGGATCGTCGGCCGCGAACGCCGGGTGCGGCAGGGCGGCGGCCAGCAGGGCGGTTGCGCCGGATACGATCAGCTTTCGACGGGTAACCATGGTGACCCCTTAAATCGTGAGCGTGCTTATGGACGGCAGGGCGGGGCTGGCTATGGTGATGCCCGCAACGCTTGCCGGGAGATTAGCATGGCCAATGAAAAGGGCCCCAACATCAAGAAGAAGCAGAAATGCAAGAATTGCGAGGGCAAGGGCCTGCTGAAGAAGGGCGACAAGGTCGTAAAATGCCAGCGCTGCAAGGGGACCGGCGTGCGGTGAATGCCGGCTCACGGATTTGAGCTGGTGCCGGGCTTTCTGCTATCGTCGCGGTGAGATGTTCCATGTCTGTTTTTCGAAGCGTGATGGTTGATTCCCTGTGACTGAAACCCTGACTGATCCCACCCCGCGCGGCGGCCTGGCGCGGATGTCGCGCCGGGTGATGAACCTGGCGCATATGCTGACCCAGAATGCCCGCCGCCATGGCGACCGCACTGGCTTCATTTGGGGCGATAGATCCTGGACCTGGCGCGAGATCGACGGTCACGTCTCGGCGCTGGCGGCGGGCCTCGCCGCACGGGGCGTCGTCAAGGGCGACCGCGTCCTGGTCCACTCCAAGAATTGCGACGAGATGTTCTGGTCGATGTTTGCGGCCTTTCGCCTCGGCGCGGTCTGGGTGCCGACCAATTTCCGCCTGATGCCGGACGAGGTCGCCTATCTCGCCACCGCCTCCGGTGCGAAGGCGTTTCTGTGCCATGGCGATTTTCCGGATCATGCCAAGGCCGCCGCCAACCCCGCGCTGGAATTCATCTGGCGGATCGGCGAGGGAACGTTTGGCGAAAGGACGGTGAGCGAGGCGATCGCGTCGCAGGCCGGCGCCCGGGTCGAGAATGCGGCGGTCGATTACGACGATCCCTGCTGGTTCTTCTTCACCTCCGGCACCACCGGCCGCTCCAAGGCCGCGGTGCTCACCCACGGCCAGATGGCCTTTGTGGTGACAAATCATCTCGCCGACCTGATGCCGGGCACGACGGAGACCGATGCCTCGCTGGTGGTCGCGCCGCTCTCGCATGGCGCCGGCGTGCACCAGCTCGTGCAGGCCGCGCGCGGTGTGCCGACCATCCTGCTTCCGTCGGAAAAATTCGACATCGCCGAAGCGTTCCGGCTGATCGAGGCGCACCGCGTCAGCAACATTTTCACCGTGCCGACCATTTTGAAGATGATGGTCGAGCATCCCGCGGTCGATAAATTCGATCACGCCTCGCTGCGCTTCGTGATCTATGCCGGCGCGCCGATGTATCGCGAGGACCAGAAGGCGGCGCTAAGCAAGCTCGGTCCGGTGCTGGTGCAGTATTTCGGACTCGGCGAGGTCACCGGCAACATCACGGTGATGCCGGCCAATCTGCACGATCCCGAGGACGGCCCGCAGGCCCGTATCGGCACCTGCGGCTTCGAGCGTACGGGCATGCAGGTCTCCATCCAGGGCGATGACGGGCGTGAGCTCAAACCGTTCGAGACCGGCGAGATCTGCGTGATCGGTCCCGCCGTGTTCGCCGGCTACTACGACAACCCCGAGGCCAATGCGAAGGCGTTTCGCGACGGCTGGTTTCGTACCGGCGATCTCGGCCATATGGACGAGGAGGGATTCGTCTATATCACCGGCCGCGCCTCGGACATGTACATCTCCGGCGGCTCCAACATCTATCCGCGCGAGGTCGAGGAGAAGATTCTCACCCACCCCGCGATCGGCGAGGTCGCCGTGCTCGGCGTGCCCGACCCGTTCTGGGGCGAGGTGGGGGTTGCCGTCTGCGTCGCACGCGAGGGCGCAGCTGCGGTGAGCGAGGCGGAGCTGGCTGCGTTCCTGGCGCCGAAGGTGCCGCGTTACAAGATGCCGAAGCGCTTCTTCTTCTGGGAGGCGCTGCCGAAGTCCGGCTACGGCAAGATTCCGAAGCGGCTGGTCCGCGATGAACTCGAGGCGCGAGGGTTGCTTGAGCTCATTTCCAAGACGGCTAGCTGAGGCGATGCGCAGCATTGACCAGCCCGGGCCGCCCGCGCCCGAACGCATTCAGTGGGTCGAGGCGCGGGGCCGGGCGTTTTCATTCATGCTTGCCGCCGGCATGCCGCTGCTGGAAGCCGCGCGCCGTGGCTTTGCCGACGCCGGGTTCTCGGGCGGCGTGCTGAGCATGCGGGGAGGGGCGCTCGGGCCGTTGGCCTATGTGATGCCGGCGCTGTCGAAGACCGGCGCCAATGCGGCGTTCTACAGCGACACCTTTCGGCCCTCCGGTATCACGCGGCTGAAGCTCGGCGCGATGACGCTGGGTGAGCGCGATCGTGCGCCGTTCTTCCATTGCCACGGGCTGTGGACCGAGACCGACGGATCGCTGCACGGCGGCCACATTCTGCCCGAGGAGAGCATCGTCGCCGAATCGTTCGCGGTGGAAGCCTTCGGCATCGACGGGGCCATGTTTACGGCCGAGCCTGATTCCGAGACCAATTTCAAATTGTTCGGTCCCGTGGCGCGCGCCGGCACCGATGTGAAGGCCGAGCGCCGCGCTTTCGCGCTGCGGCTGCGGCCGAATCAGGATTTCGCTGCGGCGCTGGAGACCTTCTGCCGGCAGCACGGAATTTTACGCGCGCGGATTCATGGCGGCGTCGGCTCCACCATCGGCGCGCATTTCACCGACGGCCGGACCGTCGTGCCGTTTGCGACCGAGCTTGCGATCAAGGCCGGCAGCATCACGCCCGGCGCTGACGGCACGCTGCAGGCGGAGCTCGATATCGCGCTGGTCGATTATCTCGGCGGCATCGCGGAGGGCCGGCTGATGCGCGGCGACAATCCGGTGCTGATGACGATGGAGCTGGTGCTCGAGGTGGTGTGAGCGGTCCGCTTCAAATGCGGTATCATAGTCCGCGCATGCGGGGCATCCAGTACCCGCGGCTCATCGTCCAATCATTGCTGCGTCTGGCATACTGGGTCACCCGCGTTCGCGGGTGACGACGGTTCGAATAGGGGCAAGCCCTCGTGGCTCACAAAAGCCGTTTCACCTGAAGTGATAGTTCACGCCGGCCTTGATGGTGTGGAAGTCGATGATGCCGGAGTCAAACAGGACGCCGCCCAGATTGTAGGTCTTGCTGCCGAGGCTGGTGAACATGTATTCGCCCTTGGCCGACCAGTTCGGTGTGAACAAATATTCGACGCCGCCGCCGATGGTGTATCCGGTGTGAGACTGACTATCCGAAATCGACACGCCAAGCGCAGGCACTGAAATGGAGTCCTTTCTGTTGGCCCACGCAAAACCGCCCTTGGCGTAGATGAGGGCCGCATCCCATGCGTAGCCCGCGCGGCCGGTCACGCTGCCGAACGAGTTGATCTTGAGTTCCTCCGTGGCCAGGATGCCCCCGCCGATGTCTGCGGTGAGGCTGTCCTTGATGCCGGCGCCGGCGGCGTCGGCTTCGATACCGAAAACGAACTGGCTGCCTGGGAATTGCCAGTTGTAGCCGATGGTGCCGCCGCCAAAGCCGCCGCTACTGTTCCCGCTGTCCCAGCCATAGCCGCCCATCGCGCCGATATAGAAGCCGGACCAGTTATACGCCGCAACCACCGCCGCCGGGGGCGCCTTGGAATAGGGCCGTGCCTGCATATCGGCGGCCGAGGCCGCGGTCGCGACCGAGAGGGCTGCAACAGCTATAAGTAGTCGTTTCATATTTTGTCCCCTAAAGTTGAACATACGTATAACCCCCTGCGGGCTCGATAACGAACCGATCGCACCGATGGTGACGCATCGTTGTGGAAGCGGGCGCGAACGCGCCCTCAAAGAGCCGTCTGCAAGCGACGTTTCGCGGATGTGAAAACGTTCACTTGCGGGTTAACCATACGATTTGTATGCCGGCAAAAATTGGACTGAAGCGCGACCGTGCATTGACGCAGGCTGGTTGCCAATTCGACGGCGGTGCGACGACCTGTGGCGTGAATGCGTTCGCGATTTGCGGAGAGCGTGGCATTTGTCTTCGATCGACGTGATTGTGCGTGCAGGAGTTAGATTCTGCGTCCATCGGCGTCATTGTGAGCGCAAAACGATGAAGCGATCCATGGTGCCGCAAGCGAATTATGGATGGCGTCGCAACGCTCGCAATGAGGGACACATTGTCGCACTATCGCGGACCCGTGTATCCGAGCGTTGCCCTCTGAATTCTGAACGCGACGGCGTTCGCGCCTCATCGCCGCCTGCGAACGTGAACGTTGATATCGAGATCGATATCGCTCACGCAGGTCTGCGTTGTCCGGTGCGAGCCGCCTTCATGCCAGCGGCCTTCGCGCGGGCGCGCTGTGCTGACATTGGCGAGCTTGAGACATCGCCACTGCGGCAGCGGCCCTGAGCTTTCGCCACCGAACTGCCAGGCGAGCACGACCTCTTCGCCACGCTTATTCACGCCGATGATGTGCGGGCACAATTCGCGGAAGCGGCCGCCGTAGACGCAGACAATCTGCTGCTCGCCGAGAATGGCGTTGCGGAAGAGAGCGTAAGTGGTGGAAGTCATGTCCGTTTCTTGTCATGGCCAGATGCGATCTGGGGTTGCGTGACGATGGGGATATATGCAGAGAATGCAATGTTGTTCCATCGGACACGCGCACATGGCTTCACGACGCAATCGCCCGATCAACCTGCCGGCGCCATACCTCAAGCGCATCTGGCTCGAGCCCTCGCGGATCACGAGCCGCGAGGCCTATCCGTTCTGCCTTCCTTTGCTGCGCGACGATTTCGAACTGAGCTTTGACAAGGCGATCACCATCATCGTTGGCGAGAACGGCACGGGCAAATCGACGCTTCTGGAAGGGATCGCCGCGCTTGTCGGATTTGACGATGCAGGGGGCGGGAAAGGCTATGCGCCGGTCGACCATTCGGAAGCTCTTGAAGTCACAGGCGGTAACCTTTCCGCCGCCTTGCGCGCGAGCTGGTTGCCCAAGATCAGCAACGGATGGTTCTTCCGCGCAGAAAGCTTCTTTTCCGTCGCGCGATACTTGGACAAGGTCAATGCCGAAGATATTGCGAACGTTCGCGCCGGCATCCCGCCCGACTTCCTCTCGCATTCGCATGGCGAGGGTTTTCTGCGCTTCTTCGAGGAGCGCTGCCAGCGCCAGGGAATCTTCATCTTTGACGAACCCGAATCCGCGCTCTCGCCCGCGCGCCAGATCGCGTTCCTGAAGCTGATGCGGCGGATGGAAGATATCGGCCACTGCCAGATCATCATGGCCACGCATTCGCCGATGCTGATGGCCTATCCGAACGCGCGCCTGCTGCGGCTGACGAAGTACGGGCTGGAGCCGGTGACGGTGAAGGAGACCGATCACTACAAGGTCATGCGGGAGTTTTGCGAGGACCCGAAGGGATTTGTCGACGCGGCGATCGTGGATTGAAGCATTGTTGGGTAGGTTGAGCCAACGGGTCCGGGCCTCCGGCCGGCCCGATGATGAACTCCGCGAAACCCGCCCCTCACGAAAGTGATGGGTTTCGCTGCGCTCTACGGGCTATCGGAACAGGCGCCGCAAAAGCTAACCGTGCTTGGTGCACCGCGGCGGTCGGACGCCCGCGCATGCCGAGCCGGCATGTGCTATAATGCCAGCAGAACGTGAGAAAATCAGGGAGGACGCCATGCCTCATACCCTGGTGCCCAGCGATCGCGTCGAGCACGCGAGCGTCTACGGGCGAGACGGCGCAAAACTCGGCACGATCGAGCGACTGATGCTCGACAAGGCCAGCGGCACCGTCGCGTATGCCGTGATCAAAACCGGCGGGATGCTCGCCAGCCACCACCATTATCCGGTGCGGTGGAACGCGCTCAGGTTCGATCCCGCGCGTCAGGCCTTCGTGGTCGAGCTGACGCTGGAGGACCTGCGCGCCGGCCCGTCCGAGTTCGATGAAGACGATTTTGACTGGGGCGACCGCTCGCGGTCCTACCCGCACCCGCATTATTGGACGGTGTAGGACGTCGGCGGGGTTAGCTGAAGGCGTAGCCTTTCAGCTAACACAAGCCGCGATCGTGGTGTGGACATGCCAACAAAAGCCCCGGAAAACCGGGGCTCAGTTTGCTGGTGTGGTTGTCCGTCGCCGACCGGTTCGGGACAACCACGGTAGCATCTCATCTGAAATGATAGTTGACGCCAACCTTGACGGAGTTGAACTCGGCGGTACCGGAATCGAAGGCGAGACCACCCAGGGTATAGGTCTGGCCCTCGAGGTGCGTGAACATGTATTCGGCCTTGGCTGACCAGTTCGGCGCGAACATGTATTCGATGCCGCCGCCGATGGTGTATCCGGAATGGACATGGCTGTCCGAAACGGTAACGCCGAGCGCGGTAGCGGACAACGTGTTATTGGCCCAGGCGTAGCCGCCCTTGGCGTAGAACAGCGCCGCATCCATCGCGACGCCGACACGGCCGGTAACGCTTCCAAGCGCGTCGATCTTGTCTTCCGCCGTGATTGCCACGCCGCCGAACACAGCCGTCTGGCTATCCTTGATGCTGGCGCCGGCGGCATCGACCTCGATACCGAACACGAACTGGCTGCCCGGGAACTGCCAGTTGTAGCCGATCGTGCCACCCCCGAAACCGCCGCCATTGTCGCTGTCAAAGGCATAGCCGCCCATCGCGCCGATATAGAAGCCGGACCAGTTGATTGCCGGAGAGAGCGGCGGCGCCTTGGTGTAGGGCCGCGCCGCGAGATCGGCGGCCGAGGCTGCGGTCATCAGCGAAAGGAAAGCCGCGCCTGCAAGAAGTAGTCTTTTCATTACTTATCCCCTGTAGTTGAGGACTAGGAAAAAACATCTCGCGGCCCGGCTTACAAGCCTTCCGCCATAGTGAGGTACCGTTTTGGTCAAAGCTGAGACAGTAGTGCCACACTTATGTACCGCATAAGTTGAATCATGCGCGCAGGAGTTGAACGCGTACAGGGAGGCGGTAGCGGATCGCGCCGGCATGGGGCGGGAAGGAGACGTGGCAGCAAAAACCGACGAGTTCGATACAGTCGACTTCGAATGGGCGGCCGCTTGCGTTCATACCCGCACCCGCATTGTTGGATGGCGGAGGGCGGCGGCGGTGTTAGCGGAAGGCGTAACCCGCGGCTCGCGGGCAGAAGCGGCGGATTACGCTTCTCTAATCCGCGCCCAACGCTCACTACCGCCGGTACGAGGCAGCAGAATCCTTGATCGCCCGTGTGTCTTCCAGTTTTAGTCGACAATTACCGTATGCTTCGGTCTGTGGCTTGAATCCGAGATCGCGACACTTTGTGTCAGTCCGCGGCTTCCCTGATTTCTTCAGGGAGCCGGGACTTGCCAGTTCTCGAAAAAATCCCGTCATGGTTCCATCTCCAACGAGAGGATCCGCGCGGTCGAGCAATAGAATATCAAAATGAGACAGTGCGCAGCGGCGCTTGGAAGCATCGCTAACCCTTCCAAACAACGAGGTCAGACCATCACCGACAACGAGCATCGGCGATCACTCCGCCGCCTCACTCGCACTGCTGCTCTTCCTCGGCTTCCCCGCCGCCTTCTTCAACACCGGGGCCAGAAACTTCCCCGTATAACTCCGCGGCGCTTTCACGATGTCCTCCGGCGGACCCCAGGCGACGATTTCGCCGCCGCCGTCGCCGCCTTCGGGGCCGAGGTCGATCACCCAGTCGGCGGTCTTGATGACTTCCAGATTGTGCTCGATCACGACCACCGTGTTGCCCTGCGAGACCAGCTCGTGCAGCACTTCCAATAGTTTTGCGACGTCGTGGAAATGCAGCCCCGTGGTGGGCTCGTCGAGGATGTAGAGCGTGCGGCCGGTGGCGCGCTTTGACAGTTCCTTCGCCAGCTTGACGCGCTGGGCTTCGCCGCCGGAAAGCGTCGTGGCCTGCTGGCCGACATGGATATAGTCCAGGCCGACGCGGTGCAGCGTCTTGAACGTCTCGCGGACGCGGGGGACCGCCTTGAAGAATTCGGCGGCTTCCTCCACGGTCATGTCGAGCACGTCGGCGATGCTCTTGCCCTTGAACAGGACTTCGAGCGTCTCGCGGTTGTAGCGCTTGCCCTTGCAGGTGTCGCAGGTGACGTAGACGTCGGGCAGAAAGTGCATCTCGATCTTGATGACGCCGTCGCCCTGGCAGGCCTCGCAGCGGCCGCCCTTGACGTTGAAGGAGAAGCGGCCGGGTTCGTAGCCGCGCGCCTTGGCTTCGGGTAGGCCCGCAAACCATTCGCGGATCGGCGTGAAGGCGCCGGTATAGGTCGCGGGGTTCGAACGCGGCGTGCGGCCGATCGGCGACTGGTCGATGTCGATGATCTTGTCGATATGCTCCAGCCCCTCGATGCGGTCGTGGGGGGCGGCGCCTTCGCTGGCGTTGTTCAGCTTGCGGGCGATCGCCTTGTAGAGCGTGTCGATCAGGAGCGTCGACTTGCCGCCGCCGGAGACGCCGGTGACGCAGGTGAACAGGCCGAGCGGGATTTCCGCCGAGACGTTCTTCAGGTTATTGCCGCGGGCGTTGACGACCTTGATGGTGCGCCGGTGGTTCGGCGGCTTGCGCTCGGGGATCGCCACCGACATCTCGCCGGTGAGGTATTTGCCCGTCAGCGATTTCGGGTTCTTCATGATCTCGGCGGGCGTGCCCTGCGCCACGATGTGGCCGCCATGCATGCCGGCGCCGGGGCCGATATCGAGCACGTAATCGGCCAGACGTATCGCGTCCTCGTCATGCTCGACCACGATCACGGTATTGCCGAGGTCGCGCAGCCGCTTCAGCGTCTCCAGAAGCCGCGCATTGTCGCGCTGGTGCAGGCCGATCGAGGGCTCGTCCAGCACGTAGAGCACGCCTGTGAGCCCCGAGCCGATCTGCGAGGCGAGGCGGATGCGCTGGCTTTCGCCGCCGCTCAATGTGCCGGAGGCGCGCGCGAGCGTGAGATAGTTCAGGCCGACGTCGAGCAGGAACGACAGCCGCTCGCGGATCTCCTTCAGCACGCGGGTGGCGATCTCGTTCTGTTGCGCGTTGAGCGCCTTCGGCACGGTCTCGAACCATTCGCCGGCGCGGAGCACCGACAATTCCGAGATTTCACCGATATGCTTGCCGCCGATCTTGACGCACAGCGCCTCCGGCTTGAGGCGATGGCCGTGGCACGCCGCGCAGGGAATGTCGGAGAAATATTTTGCCAGCTCCTCGCGCGCCCATTCGCTTTCGGTCTCGCGGTAGCGGCGCTCGAGATTGGTGATGACGCCCTCGAACGGCTTCTTGGTATCGTAGGAGCGGACGCCGTCCTCGTAGGAGAACTTGATCTCGTCGTCGCCGGAGCCGTGCAGCAATGCGGCCTGCGTTTTCTTCGGCAGGTCCTTCCATTTGGTGTCGAGCGTGAACTTGTAGAATTTGCCGAGCGCGGTCAGCGTCTGGATGTAATAGGGCGAGGACGATTTTGCCCAGGGCGCGATCGCGCCCTTGCGCAAGGTCGCCTCCTTGTCGGGGATGACCAGGTCCTCGTCGATATGCTGCTCGACGCCGAGGCCGCCGCAGGCGGGGCAGGCGCCGTAGGGGTTGTTGAACGAGAACAGCCGCGGCTCGATCTCGGGAATCGTGAATCCGGAAACCGGGCAGGCGAACTTTTCCGAAAACAGAATCCGTTCCGGCCCGCTCTTGTCGTGGATTTTTGCGGTCTTCCTGTCGGACTTCTTCTCTTCCGCCGCACCCGCCGGCGCGTCGGCGTATTCGATGACAGCCAGGCCTTCGGCGAGCTTCAGCGCGGTCTCAAAGCTTTCGGCGAGGCGCTGGCCGATGTCCGGGCGGACCACGATGCGGTCGACCACCACGTCGATGTCATGCGGGAATTTCTTGTCCAGCGTCGGCGCTTCCGAAAGCTCATAGAACGTGCCGTCGACCTTGACGCGCTGAAAGCCCTTCTTGAGCCATTCGGCGAGCTCCTTCCTGTATTCGCCCTTGCGGCCGCGCACGACCGGCGCGAGCAGATAGAGCCTTGTGCCTTCCGGCAGCGCCAGCACGCGGTCGACCATCTGCGAGACGATCTGGCTTTCGATCGGCAGTCCCGTGGCGGGCGAGTAGGGCACGCCGACGCGCGCCCATAACAGGCGCATATAGTCGTAGATCTCCGTGACGGTGCCGACGGTGGAGCGCGGGTTTTTCGAAGTCGTCTTCTGCTCGATCGAGATCGCGGGCGAGAGGCCGTCGATCTGGTCGACGTCAGGCTTCTGCATCATTTCCAGGAACTGGCGCGCATAGGCCGAGAGCGATTCGACATAGCGGCGCTGGCCTTCGGCATAGATGGTATCAAAGGCGAGTGAGGATTTGCCGGAGCCGGAGAGGCCGGTGAACACGGCGAGCTTGTCGCGCGGTATCTCGACATCGATGTTCTTGAGATTGTGCTCACGCGCGCCGCGGATGGTAATCGCGCGCGATGCGGAGCCGGCATTAGGTTGGCGCTTCGCCCTGAGCACTTCATCCATATCGGCAGTTCCAGGCGCGTCGGAAACGCGCCACGTTGGGCGCGCATTGCCGGGCAAGTCCGGGATCAGGCGCCGATGACTGAAAGTCGGAACGTAGGAAGAACGAGGGCGAATTTCCAGTGCCGCGTGCGAATCATCAACGGATTGTTTGCGTTGTCCTTGTGTTGGCAGCAGTAGTCAGCATGGTCGGTCGGGAATCCCCAAAAGCCAAACAAAAGGCCGGCGCGATGCCGGCCTTTCGGTATCCAGTAGGCTAAAAAGCAAAGCTCAGTATTTGGCGACGACGGGGCCGGCCCAGTTGAAGTGGTAGTTGACGCCGGCCTTGACGGTGTTGACCGTGAGGCTCGAGCTGATGATATCGCCGGTGACACCAGCAGGAGAGACCAGTGCCGTGGTCTTGCTGCCGAAGTCGTAATAATCGTACTCGACCTTGGCGCTCCAGTTCGGGGCGAACATGTATTCAAGGCCGGCGCCGACCGTCCAGCCTTCGCGGTTCGCGCTGCCGCTTTCGACCAGCACGCCGCCGGCAACGGTCGTCACCGAGTAGTTGTTCCTGGTCCAGGCGCCGCCGCCCTTGACGTAAAGAAGCGCGGAGTTGAAGGCGTAGCCGAGGCGGCCGGTCGCCGTGAACATCGAATCGAGCTGGGACCGGCAGTTCAGCGTCACGTTGGTGATGCAGGCCGAGCTGCCATTGATGTCAGCCCAGCCGAGATTGCCCTCGACGCCGATCACGATGTTGGAGGCCGACTGCCAGTTGAAGCCGATCACGCCGCCGGCCGTTCCGCCGCTGATATCGGTGCGGGATGCGAGGATGTTCCCAGCGGTCGGAATCCTCCAGTCGTCCTTGCCCCAGCCATAACCACCCTCGGCGCCGATGTAGAACCCGGTCCAGCTCATCGCGGGAGCGACCGCCACGGGCGCCTTGGTGTACGGGCGGGCCGCGATGTCGGCGGCCGCGGCGCCAGATGTCAGCAAGGCGGAAATCCCAATTACTCCCAACAAAAGCCTCTTCACTGCATTCTCCCGCCGCGATTCCAATCTGGTTGCACTGCGGGGAACCTACAGAATTCCACGCCAAAGACTGTCCCACAATTGTCACAACGATGGCCAAAAGTTGGAGCCGCCGGCCAACGAAAAGGCCGGCGCGAGGCCGGCCTTTGTAATCTTCGGTTCGATGCAGCGAAGATCAGTACTTCGCGATCACCGGTCCGCCCCAGCGATAGTTCACGCGCACCGTGACGAGATCGACGTCCTGGCTGATCCGGCTGTTGAGTACGCCTGCGAGGCGCGGATCGACCACGGAGAAAGTGTTGTTCGCGTTCCCCATCCACAAATGGTCGTATTCAAGGCCGACCGACCAGTTCGGTGCGAACCCGTACTCAATGCCGACACCCACTGTGCCGCCCCAGCGCGTGTTACTTGCCGAGACCAGACCGATCCCGGTCAAAGTGTCGAATATATCAAGGCGATTACTGGTCACGGCCGCGCCGCCCTTCACATAGAGCAGCGCCGCGTTCCACGCCCAACCGATCTGGCCCGTGAAGAGGCCGATGCCGTCAGTTTTCACCCGGGTTGAGAGTGTCGGATCAAACAGGCTGACGCGCGAGTTGCTGAGGTCGGCCCAATCGCCTTGTGCTTCCAATCCGAACACGAACTGATTGGCTTGCCAGCGATACCCGATCTGCCCGCCGACAACGCCTCCGGAACGATCCCGGCAACCGCTTGCGACTGTTCCTGCAACGGTGATGAAATCCACGCAATTATGGCTTTGGCCCCATCCGCCATTGGCGCCGATGTAGAAGCCGCTCCAGTCGTACACGACCGCGATCGGCGCCGGCGGGGCTTTGACGTAAGGACGCGCAGCAAGGTCGGCGGCCGCCGCAGGCGCGGCGAACGCGATGAGAGCAACCGTACTCAACAGAACCTTCTTCATGGGTCAATCTCCAGGTCTTGTCCGCTTCCGTTGGTCCCGAAGCGTTCTCAAAATGACGCGAGCGCCGCGCCGTTCGGTAATTTTTATAGCGCGAGTCGCTCGGAAATTGCGTCTCCGAATTGCAACACCGGCGAGCCAAAATATAGAGTCAAGCTCATGATATCTATACGCTATTCACGTTATCGGGCAGAGCTTTCGGTTCCATTTTGGCGTTTTATGGACTCAATTAAGGCAAACTCGAGTCGCCGTCCGGTTGCGTCGCGCGTTGCGCCCATGGCAACGTGTGATTTCTGGAACAAAGCTGGAACATTAGCGGGGGCGATGCTATATGTGGATAACCGCCGACTTGCCGAGGGATCGCTAAGTCGCGGGGGCTTGCCAGCGTATAGGGTCGCTCCGGATGTCCGGAAACGGGCGGGAAAGAGTGGACAAAGCGACAGGTCAAGAATTGAAGGCGGCCGGAACAGAAGCGGCCGGACCGGGATTTTTGCCGGCGATATCGAGTGGAGAGCGGCGATGGCGGGAAGCGTGAACAAGGTGATTCTGGTCGGCAACCTCGGCAAGGATCCTGAAATCCGGCGGACACAGGACGGGCGGCCGATCGCCAATCTGAGCATCGCCACGTCGGAAACCTGGCGCGACAAGGGCACCGGCGAGCGCAAGGAAAAGACCGAGTGGCATCGCGTCGTGATCTTCTCCGAACCGCTGTGCAAGATTGTCGAGCAGTATCTGAAGAAGGGCGCCAAGGTTTACATCGAGGGCGCGCTGCAGACCCGCAAATGGACCGACCAGAGCGGCGTTGAGAAGTATTCGACCGAAGTGGTGCTGCAGGGTTTTAACTCGACCCTGACCATGCTCGATGGCCGCAGCGGCGGCGGTGGCAGCAGCTTCGGCTCCGACGATGGCGGCGATTTCGGCTCCAGCAGCCCGGCCAGCTCTGCGCCGCGGCGAGCGGTCGCGGCGGGCGGCGGTCGCAACAGCGACATGGACGACGATATCCCGTTCTAAGGCCGTGTGCGGGCGGATCTGGAGCGCCTACCCATGAGCCTCGCACCGCTGCTGGAGGCGCCTGGCACGATCCCGCTGCACGCCTTCGCGGCCATGGCGGCGTTCGTGCTCGGCATCGTGCAGTTCGCCGCACCAAAGGGAACGCTGCCGCACCGGACCGTCGGCTGGATCTGGGTGCTGCTGATGTTTGCGGTCGCGGTCAGTTCGTTCTGGATCCATGAGATCCGCCTGGTCGGGCCGTTCAGCCCGATCCATCTGCTCTCGATCTTTGCGCCGATCATGCTGGTGCTCGCGGTCGTGCACGCCCGGCGGCACAATGTCAGCGGTCACCGCAAGGCGATGACCTCGATCTTCTTCGGTGCGCTCGTCGTCGCCGGCCTGTTCACCTTTCTGCCGGGCCGGATCATGCACGCCGTGGTTTTCGGCCAGTAGGGGGTGCCGGACGCGGCGTTCCGGCGCCTGCTTTTCAGGGCCTGAAAATGCCCGCTCCCGTGAGCTCGCCGGGACACCCCGGCCATCCCGTAAGTCCATGAAAAAACGAGCGGAAAAACGACCCCTCCAGCCCGCTTCGGGGTGGTTATCGGAGGCCCGATGCGCTATATGATTCTCAGCTGAGAATTGACCGGAATCCCCCTTTGTCTGACCCTGAAGATAACACCCCCGGCGAGCCGCCGGAGCCCTCCGATATTCGTCCCGTTTCCATCCTCGACGAGATGAAGCGCTCCTACCTCGATTACGCCATGAGCGTGATCGTGGCACGCGCGCTGCCGGACGCGCGCGACGGGCTCAAGCCCGTGCATCGTCGCATTCTCTACGCGATGCACGAGAACGGCTTCGAGTGGAATAAGTCGTACAACAAGTCGGCGCGCACCGTCGGAGACGTGATCGGTAAATACCACCCCCACGGCGATCAGTCGGTCTATGACGCGCTGGTGCGTCTGGCGCAGGATTTCTCCATGCGCGTGCCGCTGATCGACGGGCAGGGCAATTTCGGCTCCGTGGACGGCGATACGGCGGCCGCCATGCGGTACACCGAATCCCGCCTGACCAAGATCGCGCAGACGCTGCTCGACGACATCGACAAGGATACCGTCGATTTCCAGGCCAATTACGACAGCCGCGACCGCGAACCGACGGTGCTGCCGGCCAAATTCCCGAACCTTCTGGTCAACGGCGCCGGCGGCATCGCCGTCGGCATGGCGACCAACATTCCGCCGCACAATCTCGGCGAAGTCATCGACGCCTGCGTCGCGCTGATCGACAATCCGGCGCTGACCATCGACGAACTCATCAACATCGTGCCGGGCCCGGATTTCCCGACCGGCGGCATCATCCTCGGACGGCAGGGCATCCGCTCGGCCTATCATCTCGGCCGCGGCTCGATCGTGATGCGCGGCAAGGTGACGATCGACACCATCCGGAAAGATCGCGAAGCGATCATCGTCACCGAAATTCCCTACCAGGTGAACAAGGCCACCATGGTCGAGCGTATCGCCGAACTGGTGCGCGAGAAGAAGATCGAAGGCATTTCCGATCTGCGCGACGAATCCGACCGCGACGGTTTTCGCGTCGTCGTCGAGTTGAAGCGCGATGCGGTGCCCGATGTGGTGTTGAACCAGCTCTATCGCTTCACGCCGCTGCAGACGAATTTCCCGGCCAACATGGTGGCGCTCGACGGCGGCCGGCCGCAGGTGATGAACCTGAAGGACCTGCTGACGCTGTTCGTCGCGTTCCGCGAGCAGGTGGTCACCCGCCGCACCAAGTTCCTGCTCAACAAGGCCCGCGATCGCGCCCACATCCTGGTCGGTCTCGCCATCGCCGTCGCCAATATCGACGAGATCATTCGCGTCATCAGAACCTCGCCCGATCCGACCACCGCACGCGACACCTTGATGTCGCGCGACTGGCCGGCGCGGGATGTCGAAGCGATGATTACGCTGATCGACGATCCCCGGCACCGGATGGCGCCCGACGGCACCGCGCGGCTGTCGCTGGAGCAGGCCAAGGCCATTCTCGACCTCCGCCTGCAGCGGCTGACCGCGCTCGGCCGCGAGGAGATTTCCGAAGAGCTCGACAAGCTCGCGGTGGAAATCGCCGACTATCTCGACATCCTGCGCTCGCGCGCGCGCGTGCAGGCGATCATCAAGGAAGAGCTGGCGGCGGTGAAAGACGAGTTCGCCACCCCGCGCAAAACCATGATCATCGAGCAGGAAGGCGAGGTCGAGGACGAAGACCTGATCCAGCGCGAGGACATGGTGGTCACGGTCTCGCACGCCGGCTACGTCAAGCGCGTGCCGCTCTCGACCTATCGCGCCCAGCGGCGCGGCGGCAAGGGACGGGCGGGCATGCAGACCCGCGACGAGGATTTTGTGAGCCGGCTGTTCGTGGCCTCGACCCACACGCCGGTCTTGTTCTTCTCCTCGAAGGGCCAGGTCTACAAGGAAAAGGTCTGGCGGCTGCCGGTGGCTGCTCCCAACGCGCGCGGCAAGGCGCTGATCAACATCCTGCCGCTGGAGCAGGGCGAGCGCATCACCACCATCATGCCGCTGCCGGAGGATGAATCCTCCTGGGGCAATCTCGACGTGATGTTCGCCACCACAGGCGGCACCGTCCGCCGCAACAAGCTGTCCGACTTCGTCGATGTCCGCCGCTCCGGCATCATCGCCATGAAGCTCGGAGAGGGCGAGGCGATCGTCGACGTGCAGATCTGCACCGAGCGCGACGACGTGCTGCTGACGGCGGCCGGCGGGCAGTGCATCCGCTTCCCCGTCACCGACGTGCGCGTCTTTACCGGCCGCACCTCGATGGGCGTACGCGGTATTGCGCTCGCCGAGAACGACACGCTGATCTCGCTGGCGATCCTGCGCCATGTCGAGGCCACCTCGGACGAACGGTCGGCTTACCTCAAGATGCGCCGTGCGGTGGCAGGCGAGACCGCAGCCGAAGAGCCCGCGGATGCCGAGGGCGAGGAGTCGTCAGGGGCGATCCAGCTCTCTTCGGAGCGCTACGTCGAGATGTCGGCGCAGGAGCAGGTGGTGCTGACCGTGTCCGTCAACGGCTACGGCAAGCGCACCTCATCCTACGAGTACCGCACCACCGGTCGCGGCGGCAAAGGCATCGTTGCGATGTCCGTCAACAACCGCAACGGCAAGCTGGTGGCGTCATTCCCGGTGGAGCACAGCGACCAGATCATGCTGGTGACCGACAAGGGCCAGCTGATCCGCTGCCCGGTCGAGGACATCCGCATCGCCGGCCGCTCGACGCAAGGCGTCATCGTGTTCGATACGGCCGAGGACGAACACGTGGTGTCGGTCGAGCATATCGGCGACGACGGAGAAAACGGCGAGAATGGCAACGGCGGCTAGCGCCGCCGTCGCTGTAGCGGGTAGCCCCGGGTGAAGCGTAGCGCAACCCGGATCGGCCTATCCGCCGGCGCGACTTTCCCCGGATTTCTCTTCGCTCCATCCGGGCTACGGCGAGCCTGGAGGCATTATTCCGCGCCAAACGGCGCTTCGCGCGGCACGACGATTCGGATCTTCGTTCCTGCGCCAGGCCTGGTTTCCAGATTGATCCGGCCGCCTAAGCGATTGGTCACGATGTTGTGGACGATGTGCAATCCGAGGCCGGTGCTGCCCTGGTCGCGCCGGGTCGTGAAAAATGGATCGAACACATGGCGCTCGACCTCCGCGCTCATGCCGCAGCCGTCGTCAGAAAACAGCACTTCGACGTTGTGATTGCCCGACGCCTGTGCCGCGATATGGACCGATCCTCGTGCGCCGTCCGGATAGGCGTGCACCGCGGAATTGATAACCAGATTGGTAAGCACCTGGCCGTAAGGCCCGGGATAGCTGTTCATCGCGAGATCGGGCTGGCATTCGACGCTGACCACGAGATTTCGGCGCAGCCCGAACCGCAGTCCCTTGACGACCTGCTCGGTCACCTGGCCGAGATCAAAGCCTCTCCGGTCTGACACGTTGCGATCGGTCGCAACCTGCTTGAACGATTGTATCAAATCGATCGCATGATTGAGGTTGATCATGACTTGCGACGCCGCCTCCCGACCTGCCGCAATGAATTCAGCCAGGGTCGACCGGCGCACGCCGCCGCTGGCGACATCGGCTTCAAACCGGTCGGCCTTGTTGAGAAAGGCCGAGGCGACGGTCAGGCTGGTGCCGACGGGGGTGTTGAGCTCGTGGGCGACGCCCGCCACCAGCCTTCCCAGCGCGGCCAGCTTCTCGGTTTGCACCAGACTGTCCTGCGCGGCGCGGAGATCCTCGAGCGATTGCGACAATTGCCTGGTACGTGCCTCGACCTCGGTGAACAGCCGGGTGTTCTCGATGGCGATGACGGCCTGGCCGGCGAAGGTCTTCAGGAGCTCGACCTGCGCCCTGGGAAATAATTGCGGCTCAAGCCGCATGACCGCGATGGCGCCGATCGCGATTTCGTCGCGCAACATCGGCACGACGAGGATGCTGCGATAGCCCGAGGTGCGTTGCAGTTCGCTGTATCCGCCGGAGACGAGGACATCCGGCTCGTGCACGACGCGGCGCTCGCGGATGGCGACCGAGATCAGGTTCTTGCTGGTCAGCGGGGCAGGGTAGGCCTTGCGCACTGCGGCCACCAATTCCGGAGAGAACTGATCGTAGGCGACCAGATCGACATGGTCCCCATCCCGGCGATAGACGGCGCTCAGCACGCTCTGGCACAGCCGCGCCGCGTTCCTGACGATCCTGTCGAACACCGGCTGGATCCCGGTCGGCGAGTCCGAGATGAGGCTCAACACCTCGGCCGTCGCGGCTTGCCGCTCCCTGGCTTCCTGAAGTTCGAGGGCAAGCTGTTCGATTTCCGTTGAGGCGGGATTTTCGATTTTGGTTTTTGCGGGGCGGGAGACGCGCGCTGCTTTCGGCGCCTGGCGGCGCTTTGCCGTAGTCGTCGCGTGGCTTCGCGATCTGGTTGGTCTGTCGCCTGCCTTCATTGCCTGTCCCAAGCCTCAAGGATAAGCCATCGTATCGGCTCAGGCCGGCATAGGGGAAGAGCATCTGGCGGCTGTTTGCCGTACTGAATCCACGATCCTGTGACCGAGTTGCCCGGGTGGAGCCAACGGGTCGCACGAATGCGCGCACGTTGGCTCCATCCTACGTGCGATCGTTATGTTTATCGCTTGACGTGACGGGCCAGCACCCGGTCCACCATTGCCCCCGCGGTTCCAAGATAGTTCGCCGGCTCGCACAAGGCGGCCAGCTGATCGCGGGGCAGGGCGGATGCAATCGCCGGCCGCCGCAGCAAGGCATCGAGGAGCGGCTCGCTGCGGGTGAAGGCATCGCGGCAGGCGGCGTAGACCTCGTCATGGGCGTGCTGGCGGCCAAGCGCGGGCGCGAGCCCCATCATGACCGCTTCGGCCACGATCAGCCCGCGCGTGGAATCGAGGTTTCGCTTCATCGCCGCCTGATCGACGATCAGGCCGGAGAGCATGAATTGGGCCTGCGCGAGCGAGCCCGCCGTCAGTAGACAGACCTGCGGCAGCGCCATCCATTCGGCATGCCATGGGCCGGTGGCGCGCTCGAGATCCTGCACCATGGCGTCGAGCATCAGCGACGCGGCGTCGCGCGAGATCTTCGCATTGGCCAGCAGAATTTCCGACGAGATCGGATTGCGCTTCTGCGGCATGGTCGAGGATGCGCCGCGATGCGAGGAGAACGGCTCGAACACCTCGCCGATTTCGGTCGCCATCAGGATCATGACGTCGTAGCCGATCTTGCCGAGCGCGCCGCAGATCACGGCAAGTGTCTGGACCATTTCGACCAGCCCGTCGCGGGCGACATGCCAGGTGATGTCAGGCTCGGTGAGACCGAGCGCGCGCGCATAGGCGGCGCGCACGTCGAGGCCGCGCTCGCCGAGCGAGGCCAGCGTCCCTACGGCGCCACCGAGTTGCGCCTGCAGGGCGCGCGGCTTGGCTTGTTCGAGCCGGTCGGCCGAGCGCTGCAGCGCCGAGAGCCAGACCGCAACCTTGTGCCCGAACGTGATCGGCAGCGCCTGCTGGAGATGGGTTCGCCCGGCCATCGGCGTATCGCGGTGGATGCGGGCGAGATCGGCGAGCGTGGCCATGACCTCGATCAGCTGGGCTTCGATCAGCGCCACCGCTTCGCGCAGTTGCAGCACCGTCGCCGTGTCCATGATGTCCTGGGTGGTCGCGCCCCAATGCACGTAGCGGCCGGCGTCGCCGAGCCGCTCGGAAAGCTGGCGCACCAGGCCGACGATGGGATAGCCGACGTTCTCGGTGTCGTGCTTCAACTGCGCGCTGTCGAGCGCGATCGCCGGGGCCTGGCGCGCGATTATCTCGGCCGCTTCGCGCGGAATGACGCCGGTTTCGCCCTGGGCCACGGCAAGCGCCACTTCCGCCTGCACATAGGCCTTGAGGAGGGCTTCGTCGGAAAATGCCGCCTGCATGGCCGGCGTCGAGAACACGTCGCGATAGAGGACGCTGTCGAACATGGTGCTGGCCACGGCGATCCTTTCAAATATGAACGGCCATAACATTTACATGTGCAAACTTGTCAAGCGCGAGGGGGCGGGCGCCGTTGAGGCCTGCGGCGGTCGCGCCCGATCGCGTCGCCGCTAGCGTTTGCCTTCGATGGCAATCTCGACGAGATACGGACGGTCCGCCGCAACGGCCTTTGCTACGGTGCCGGCGATGTCTTCGGCCTTCTCAACCCGGACAGCTTCGACGCCCATGCCGGCTGCGAGGTGCACGAAGTCGAGCGCGGGGCCGGTGATATCCATGTTTTGATAGGGATGCTGGGTGCCGGCTTCGAAATTCTGCCGCCAGACATCCACATTGTGTTTGAGGATGCGGTACTCGCGGTTCGCAAGCACCACGAACACGATCGCAAGCTTGTGGTGCGCGGCGGTCCACAGCGCCTGGATCGCATACATCGCCGAGCCGTCGCCGGAGACGGCGACGACCGGTCGGTCCGGCATTGCGACCTTGACGCCGATTGCGCCGGCAAGGCCCTGGCCGATGCCGCCACCACGACCGCCGAAATAATCGCCGAAGCCGCGATAGTCGAAGGCGCGCGCAAGATCGAGGCTGGCCGTAATGCTTTCATCGACGATGACGACATTGTCGGGTAGCCCGCGGCGAAGTTCCGCGGCGACGCGCGGCATCGAATTGGGCTGACGGCTCCAGCTCTTCTCGACGCGCGCGCGATAGGCTTCTTTCTCTTTCGCCTGCAACTCGGCCAGCGAGGCATTGCGGATTTGCGTGGCCTGCTTGAAGTCCGCGTCCGCCCTTGTGCGCAGCGCTTCCGTTAATGCGCGGAGGCTGACGGCGATGTCGCCGACGATGCCGGCATCGAGCCGGTTGTTGAGTGCAAGACGTTCGGCAGAAGCTTCGATCTGCAGCAGGGACACGCCGTCGGCAATGTGACCACCCGGCGCAAACCAGATGTCCTCAAAGAAGGGGCCGCCAATGAGCAGCACGAGATCGGTATCGCCGAGCGCCTGGCGCACCTGCCGGGCGTCGCCGGGGAGCGACTGACGGTAGCTCGGATGGCTGGTCGGGAAGGGCGCGTGATGCCGCAACCCTTCGAACCACACGGTTGCTCCGATTGTTTCCGCCAGGGCCACCAGCGCCTGTTCGCCGCCCGATCTTGCCACGTCGTCGCCGGCGATGATGGCCGGCTTCTTCGACTTCAGCAGCAGCGTGGCCAGCGCTTCCACGCCAGCCGGATCGGGTCGCGTCGACCGCCACAGATTATCCGGCGTCGATGCATCGACTGCGGTTTCCTGTTCCATGACATCGATCGGCAGCGATACGAACACCGGGCCCTGTGGCGCGTCGGTCGCCACCTTGAACGCGCGCCGCATGATCGGGGCGATCTCGTCGGCACGCTCGATCTGCACGCTCCATTTCGTCACTGGCGTTGCCATCGCAACGAGGTCGTGGCCGAGCAGCGGATTCTCGAGTCGCATTCGCGTGTCTTGCTGACCGGCGGTTACGACCACGGGCGAATTTGCCTTCAGCGCGCCGTAGAGCGAGCCGATGCCGTTGCCAAGGCCGGGAGCGACGTGCAGGTTGGCAACCGTGACGTGTCCCGACGCCTGCGCATAGAAGCTGGCGGCGCTGACAGCGACGCCTTCATGCAGCGCCATGATGTATTCGATTTGCGGAAATGCCGGCAAGCTGTCGAGCAGCGGCGTCTCCGTTGTGCCGGGATTGCCGAAGATATGGCGCACGCCGTGCGACACGAACGATTCCATCAGCACACGACGTCCGCGCATTTTTCTCCCTTTCGATTGCTCTGATCCGTTTTGTGCATCATCGGCCGGGACGCCGTCCATGGCAACCGCGCATGGCGGCTTGCGACCGCGCGGTCGGCTGCGTCTTCCGCATGGCTTTGGCCGGAGCAGCGAGCGCAGTCTGCTCTCTACCTCCAAAGCAAACATCTCGCCTATTGCGAGCACGCGCCTAGATATCGACTCCGCGCTCGCCGAGGCCGCGCTGCGCGTGCATCCGGCGCGGAATTGGGTTCCGATCATGCAGATTGCCATCGGCAAGTTCGTCGCAGAATCGGACAAGGCATGGTCGCTTCGGGAAAGACGCCTGGCTTGCCCTGCGTCAAAAGCAAAGTCCCTACGTTCGAGCCCAAGGTTCCGTTCTGCCCAGGTTTCCCAGCGGTGTTGCCACGCCCGCATCCATTATCGACGCCCTGAGGGCGGCAGCCGGTCTGCGGTCAAGGACTTGCGCGAGCTTCGCCTGGGGCCGATGCGTTCGGGGGACCTATGCCCCCTCTGATCAGGCCCGGGAGGTCACGAAATCCCGCGGCTTCACCAAGCCATCGCGTGTGCTGGCGCGCTTCGCTTTGGATGGCGGCCATCCGGCGGCAGCGAACGAAAACCTCCCGTTGCGCGGCTTCAGCTTCCGGCTCGGCAGCGACGGTCAGCACTCGGAAATTTTCACGCAAAGCGCCCCGGTTCATTTTGCCAGGACGCTCGATCAGATGCTGGGTTTCCTCAGCGCACGCATTCCGGGACCGGACGGCAAGCCGGATTGGCAGAAGGTCGAGGCATTCTCCGCCATCAATCCTGAAACGCTGCATCAGGCGGACTACATCGCCGCGCACCCGTTGCCCGCAAGCTTTGCCGGCACGACCTATTGGGGGGTGCACGCATTTCCCGCGACGAATTCAAAAGGCGAGACACGGTTCATCAAGTTCAAGGTCATGCCGGTCGGCGACGACGGCGGGCAGGCCGCCAACGAGGCAACGGCGAAGCCTCCCGACCTCCTGCACGGCGACCTCGACTCTCGGATCGCGGCCCGCGACATCAGATTCAGCGTGATGGCGCTTCTCGACCGTCCAGGCGACCCCGTCATGGATGTCACCATCCGATGGCCCGACGAGGACGCGCGCGAAGCTTTGCGACTGGGAACGATCGTGGTCACCGGCGTCGAACCAAACGATGCGTGCGACGAGGCCGTCTTCAATCCGGCCAACCTTGCCGAAGGCATCGGTTGTCCGCCAGACGAGATGTTTGCGGCGCGCTGCGCCGCTTACGCGATCTCGCAGGCAAGACGTCGCTGATGCGGCAAAGCGTTTTCGAGCGAAGTGAATACCGGTTCGCGTAGCAATCAAGTTTACGCAGATTGCGTAAGCTTATCTGCGGTAGAAAACGCGTCAAAACAGAACGGTCAGGTTTCGCTTTCCGGTGCGCCCTGCGTTTCGCGGCGCCACGCCGCCGGACTGACGCCGACCACCGAGGAAAACACCCGTGTGAAATGGCTTTGATTGGCGAACCCGGCCGATATCGCAATCTCCGACAGGAGCAGGTCGCGCACGCTCATCAACTGCTTGGCCGTATTCACGCGCTGGCGCAGCAGCCATTGGTGGGGCGGCAAGCCAGTGGAGACGCGGAACGCGCGCGAAAAATGGCTGACCGAAAGACCGAGATCCGCCGCGATTTGCTCCAGCGAGATTTTTCCGCCGAGATCGGATTCGAGCGTTTCGCAAGCGCGCTTCACCTGCCAGGGCGCAAGACCGCCGCGGGCCAGTTCGGTGCTGCGCCGTAGTCCGCCGTAGGTATGGGCGACATGCGCGGTGACCGCGAGCATCGTGTGATCAACGAAGAGCTGGTTGGCCTCGTCCGGCCGATGCAGCGCTTCCAGCAGCGACGATCCGAGATGACGGACAACCGTATCGTCATGGCCGACGCCGGGCTGATAGATGAGTTCGCCAACGGGCGGCACGCCGGCCTGCCTGGCGATGTCGTCGAGCGCCGAGCGCGGCACATAGAAGAAGAGGGAGTGAAACGGCTTGTCGATCACATAGCGCGGATCGCGCTTGAGGTCGTACAGATAAGTTTTCCCGGCGTGGATATCGGTCTTGATCACGCATCGGCCGCGCTCCCAGCATTCGCAATCCGGGTAGTCGCGAAATTTGATGCTGACGAGATAGGCATCGTCGGAAGGAAGCGCACCGCAGAGGCCGGGCAAGGGATCGTCATCCCGCGTTTCGACCACCGCGAGCTCGGCGCTGCGCAGGGTGTGCGTGATCAGCGAGGGCGCATCCTTCAGATTCAAGGGCTGCCCGAGCTTCTGTCCGAAGGCACCGGCCGGTGTCATGGAAACGATCTCATCAATGAAGGCTAAGCCGAAACTCGCTTGCCCGCGAGGTGGGTACAATTATCCGATATCAGTGCGCGGCCGTCCAGCTCTTCGTCCTCGGCTGTGACGTTGCGGTTTTATGACAAAAAGCCCAATAGTTTACACAAGAGTGTCGGCGCAATGGTCCATTCGCAATACTGCAACTCGCCTGGATTTACGGCCGTCAATTGCCTGATCTGACGGCAACGCGCCGCGGCGGTTCGCCGCGCGACTTTGGTCGCACACCCCCGGCGGCCGCTTGCAGCAGGTTCGGACAAAGCATGGCGGCTTTGTGAAAGACGCTGCACCTCACAGCGCCTAGAACGCGCGCCGAACAGGCTCAATCGAAGTGCCTCTCAACGGCGAGGTCATTGACCATGAGCTGCAGGCCAATCCTGCGCGACGTTCCGCAGCAGACCCAGTCCGACACTTCCGAGACGACCCGGCATCTGCTGCCGAACGGCGAACCGCGTCCCGCCGATGTGGAGATGGCGCGCGTGCTGAAGACCGCACCGGTCAGCATGGCTTCGGATCCCGCCAGCGGCGCTATCGCCCACTGGAAGCATGGGGCGCTGCATGACGTCGTGGGGCCCATGGCCGACCACGTCATCATGACGTATCCCATCGGCGTACAGCGGCTGGAGCGGCGCAACGGAAAATCGATCGCGATTGGAACGGCGCGTAGTGGCGTCGTGACGATCATTCCGGCCGGCTCGAGTGCGAGCTGGGACATTCCCGGTCCCGTCAATGTCGTTCAGCTTTACCTTCCCCAAAGGACGCTCGAGCGCGTTGCCGGTGAAGCCGACACGTCGGCGGCGGGCGAGTTGCTGGAGCGAACGGGGCATCCCGATCCCATCACGTCCCGCCTGCTCATAAGCGCATCGGATGCGATTGAAGGCAGCGCGGCGCTGGATGCGCTATTCCGGCACCAGCTCAATGATCTTCTCGCCACGCGCCTCCTGGCTGCACATGCCGGTGCGCCTGCCGTCTTTCAGCCAACGCTGGGCGGCCTTGCGCCAACCGCGCTGCGCCGCGCGATCGAGCGCTTGCATTCGGACGAGCGATACGGACGTCTCCCTTGCCGCGCTGGCTTCGGATGCCGGCCTGTCGCGCTTTCACTTCTGCCGCGCCTTCAAGGAGAGCACGGGGCTCTCGCCGCATGCCTGGCTGCGCCAGCACCGGCTCGAGCAGGCCATGAAGATGCTGCGTGACACCGACGACCCGGTCGTCTCGATCGCAGCGGCGCTTGGCTACTCCTCGCAGACGGCCTTCGCTGCAGCATTCAGGAAGCTGACCGGCGAAACTCCGAGCGATTGGCGGAGGCGCATGCGTTAGCAGCAATCGCTCTACAGCGACGGCAATCGCTCTGGGGCAGCGGCAGACCTGACCAGTTAGACCATCACCATGTTTCAAACCACGAATGGAGACAAATGATGATCGGGAAGAACTTTGTCAGCCGGCTGGCAATCACGTCACAACGAAGGGGCCTCGCGACCGCCGTCGTGTACGGACTTTCGCTGGCTGTCCGCTTCACTTCGGCGACAGGAGAGGAGTTGGAAGTCCCACCGCAATCCGTACAACGCGCATATCCGCTGATTTCGATCATGAACAGGGATAGCTCACGCCTTCCCTATGAAGACTGGGGCCACAAGCCCGTGCAATCGATCGTCTTTCACCAGGGCTGGCCGCCGAATTCGTCTCCACCCGGCTGCATCGCCCCTTAAGAACCTGCTGTTTGACGCCTTCGCGTCGTTGCCGACCGCAACAAGTCCTGCCGCACCCCGGAGGCGGCGGCTGCAACGCGCCTGTACCCGAGAAGACCAACTAGAGGAGAACGTTACATGCGATTAGTCATCATCGGCGCCGGCTTCGCCGGCATGTATGCCGCCCTTTCTGCCGCCCGCCTGCGCGAGATCCAGGGCATCTCGCCCGACGAATTCGAGATCGCGCTGGTCGCACCTGAGCCGACGCTGGTGGTTCGCCCGCGTCTCTATGAGCCGAAGCCGGAGACGCTGACCGCGCCGCTTCTCGATGTGCTCAAGGCCATCGACGTCGTCTATGTGCAAGGCAGTGCCGAGACGGTCGACACCAAATCGCGCACAGTGCAGATCGCGACCGGGAAAGGCGCGAGGAAGCCGCTCGGCTACGACCGGCTGGTCGTGGCCACCGGCAGCCGGCTGTTCCGTCCGAACATTCCCGGTCTTGCCGAGCATGGCTTCAGCGTCAACTCGCTCGACGATGCGATTGCGCTCGACAAGCACCTGCATGGGCTCGCGAAGCGGCCGGCCGTGAACGGGCGCGACACGGTCGTCGTGGCCGGCGGCGGTTTCACCGGCATCGAGGCGGCAACAGAAATGCCGGCGCGGCTTCGCGAAATTCTCGGCAAGGAAGCCAAGGCCCGCGTCATCATCGTCGAACGCAACAGCGCGATCGCGCCCGACATGGGCGCAGGTCCGCGCCCCGTTATCGAGGACGCGCTGGGCAAGCTTGGTGTGGAAACCCGCCTCGGCGCCGGCGTCGCCTCGCTCGACGAGTCCGGCGTTACGTTGTCCAGCGGCGAACACATCGAAGCCGAGACCGTGATCTGGGCAGCGGGCATTCGCGCCGCCCCCCTGACCACGCAGATCCCCGCCGAGCGCGACAATTTCGGCCGGCTGCTGGTCGACCGCGACCTGCGCGTGCCCGGCGTTCAAGGCGTCTTCGCCACCGGCGATGCCGCACGTGCCGCCTGCGACGACGACGGCAACTACGCGCTGATGTCGTGCCAGCACGCTACACGGATGGGCGCCTTTGCCGGCAACAACGCCGCAGCGGAGCTGCTCGGCGTTCCGACCAAGCCCTACCACCAGAAGGCCTACGTCACCTGTCTCGATCTCGGCGACGCCGGCGCGCTGTTCACGCGCGGCTGGGAGCGCAAGGTGGAGATGGTCGGCGACGTCGCCAAGAAGACCAAGCAGGAAATCAACACTGTCTGGATCTACCCTCCGAAGGCCGAGCGCGCCGCCGCACTCGCATCGGCCGATCCGGAACGCGTGACCAACCTCTAGACGCCTCAAGCGATGACGGTCACGCGTCCCGGCTGGCGGCGCGGCCTGCTCAACCAAGACCAGCCATCAACTTTTACCATGAAGCAGGAGACAAACATGAGCCTAACAGATATGAGCCTCGACAATACCTCACACCCCGGTACACGGGCGCCCGAAGAGTTGGTTCCGTCGCGCTACGCGGTGCGGGTCGGCGACATTGATGTGCTGGTGGTCAGCGACGGCGTGTTACCGCTCCCAACCGCAATGTTGGGACACAACGCCGACTCCGGCCGTCCGGGCGGCCTGGCTGAACGACATGTTTCTGCCGCCGGATGCTTTCGATTGGGCGCTGAACGTGGTCGTGGTGCGTAGCGGCGGCCGGACTATCCTCATCGACGCCGGGCTAGGGCTCGACCCGGACCTGCATTTGCCGCGGGCCGGGCAGTTGATCAAGCGACTGGAGGCCGCCGGCATCGATCTTGGGTCCGTGACCGACGTGGTGCTGACCCACATGCACATGGACCACGTTGGCGGGCTGCTCGTCGACGGGGTGAAGGCACCGGCTGCGTCCGGACCTGCGGATCCATGTGGCTGCCGCCGAGGTCAAGTTCTGGGAGGCGCCCGATTTCTCCCACGTCGCCATGCCGCCGGGTTTCCCGGACGCGCTTCGGGCAACCGCCAAGCGGTTCATGAAAGAGTACCGCCGTCGTCTGCGGCCGTTCGAGGAGCAGTACGAGGTGGCACCGGGGGTGGTCGTCCATCGCACCGGCGGCCACACCCCTGGGCACAGCGTGGTCCGCCTGGCGTCCGGCGGCGATCGGCTGATATTCGCCGGCGATGCCGTGTTCGCTGTCGGGTTCGAACACCCCGAGTGGTACAATGGCTTCGAACACGACCCCGAGGAGGCGGCGCGCGTTCGGATCGGTCTTTTGCAGGAGCTCGCTGAGACCGGCGGTCTGCTGGTGGCCACCCACCTGCCGTTCCCATCCGTCGGCCATGTCGCGGTCGACGGCGACGCCTTTCGTTGGGTGCCGGTGTTCTGGGACTACTGACCGCTTGTTGGACTAGTACCGAACCAGGGCGCGCACTCATAGCGCAAATGAGTTCACGCCCTGGTTTGCGCATTACCGTTTGCGGTACCGACCTAAATCTCGATCTCCGTCCCGAACTCCACCACCTGCCTGGTCGGTACGCCGAAGAACGCCGCCGAGCGCTCGGCGTTGCGCTGCAGGAAGGCAAACAAGGTTTCCCGCCACAGCCACATGCCCGGGACATCCTCGCGCGGGATGATGGTCTCGCGGCCGATGTAATAGGTGATGTCGGTGAGGTCGATGCCCGGCAGCTTGCCCTGCTTGCAGGCGAGGACCAGCCCCTCGTAAATCGTCGGGTACTGCATGAAGCCGTAATGCAGGATGACGCGAGTGATGCCCGGGATGATTTCGACGATCTCGGCGCGGTCCTCGTCGGATATGCGCGGCGATTCCTCGATCAGAACCGTCACCAGCACCACGCGCTGATGCAGCACGTGATTGTGCTTGACGAATTGGGTCAGCGCCAGCGGCACCCCCTTGGGCGAGGACGCCAGGAATACCGCGGTCCCTTCGAGCCTTGCGTGGCAGCGGTTGACGGCGGTCTCGATCAGATCCTCTTCCGGCTGGCGCAGGCTTCCGCGTGCGTGCTCCACCAGCTTGACGCCGCTGCGCCAGGTCAGCATCACGAAGGCGATGATCGCTGCGAGCAGCAGCGGAAACCAGCCGCCCTCCAGCAGTTTGACCGAATTGGCGGCGAAGAAAATGCCGTCAATGGCGAAGAAGAATCCATTGACCGCGATCACGATGAACGGCGAGTAGCCCCACTGGATCGCCACCAGCGCCGCCAGCAGCGTGGTGATGGCCATCAACAGCGACACCGCGATGCCATAGGCGCCGGCGAGGGCCTCCGAGGAGCCGAAGTGCAGCACGGCGCCCAGCGTCGCCGCCGCCAGCAGCCAGTTCACCAGCGGCACGTAGATCTGGCCGATCGCGTCGCTGGTGGTGTGCTCGATGTGCATCCTCGGCAGAAAGCCGAGCTGGATCGACTGCTGCGTCAGGGAGAATACGCCCGAGATGATGGCCTGCGAGGCGATCACGGTGGCGAGGGTGGCGAAGGCGACGAGCGGGTAATGCACCCAATCCGGCGCGAGTTGGTAGAACGGATTTTCGATGGCCGAGGGATCGGTAATCAGCAGCGCCGCCTGTCCAAAATAATTCAGCACCAGCGCGGGCAGCGCCACCGCGAACCAGGCGAGCCGGATCGGCATCCGTCCGAAATGGCCCATGTCGGCGTACATCGCCTCGCCACCGGTGACTGCCAGAAAGGCGGCGCCGATAATCGCAAAGCTGACGTGGAAGTTCTGGTGGATCAGGAAATCGAAGGCATAGAGCGGGCTGAGGGCGACGAGCACGCCCGGCGCCTTGACGATGCCGTGGATGCCGAGCGCCGCCAGGACAGCGAACCAGCCGACCATCACGGGTCCGAAGATCCGGCCGATGAACTGCGTGCCCTGCCTCTGCATGATGAACAGCCCGATCAGGATCACGACCGTGAGCGGCACGACGGCGGGCGCCAGCGACGGTGCATCGACCTTCAAACCCTCAATGGCGCTGAGCACCGAGATCGCTGGCGTGATCGCCCCGTCGCCATAAAGCAGCGCGGCGCCGATCAGGCCGACCACCAGGAGTTTGGCGCGCCATGTTCCGGCCGGCGCATTGCGCGCGTGCAGCAGCGCCAGCAGTGCGACGATGCCGCCTTCGCCGCGGTTGTCGGCGCGCAGGATGAGAAGCGCGTATTTGATCGAGATGATGAGGATCAATGCCCACAGGATCAGCGACACCACGCCGAGGACGGCGTCATTCGTCAGCGGTCCGCCATGGGTCGCGGCCTTGGCGGCTTCCTTCAGGGCATAGAGGGGACTGGTGCCGATGTCGCCGTAGACGACACCGAGGGCGCCGATCGTGGCTGCTGTGGGGAGCTGACTGGAATGGCCGGAGGTTGCAACTGGTGTTACGGTCACTGGCGCCCCCATGCATCGTGCCCGCCGCATCAGCCGTGGGGAGCGATCAAATGCAGTCTGCGACGGGACGCTGCAAATTGCCATGGGGTTCCGATTGTCGGGGAGGCGTCGCGGCTTGCCGGGTGCGGTCGGCGGTAACGGGGGAGGCTTCCCGAACCATCGACCTCGAGCCGATGGCGCGCATGGCAGCCTGAAATGCTCGGTCTGCCTTTAAAACGCAAATGGCGAACAGGGGGGCATCCCTGTTCGCCATCGTTTGCGTACTTGGAGGTACGTCCTTGGAGGTATTTGGTTCTTGTAGATACTTGGAGGTCGGCCTGAACGAAGATTGAGCGGTTACGGCGTACGGTCGGGGGTAACCACGCGCGCTTCCTTTACCAGTGACTTGGAGCCGGCGGCGCGGAGGCAGGAAGCTTCGAAATTCGGCCAGGCCTGCTGCGAGCAATCCTTGCCGACGGTGCGGATATCGAGGCGGTCACCCTTGGCAAGCGCCTGCGGAACACTGGCTTCGACCTGGGGGGCAAAGCCGGGCAACACGGTGAGCGCGGCGGCAATAAACGCAGCAACAGCGATTGCAGAAAAAGCCTTGATCATGACGGTCCCCTGTCATGGGCCTTGGCGGCCCCGTCGTTTCGTTGGTGGTCTTGTAGCCAGCGCAAGTTTCCGGCCGTCTTCGCCAGTTGCGAAAATGGTTTCGTCGGCTCCGAGTTTTGTTTCGTCGCCCATTGGCCGATGAAACATTGCCCGTCCGCCCGGGGGAGACGCATGGACCCCGGTCGTGGTTCATTGGCCGATCCGAAATATAAAGCCGTGCCAGTGGGGAACCTTGTCCGGCTTGCCGGGCTGCCCGGGGCGGGGTAGGAGGGACCATGCCCCGTATCGCGCTTTACCCCGGCTCATTCGATCCCGTCACCAACGGCCATCTGGACGTGGTCCGGAACGCCGTCGGCCTATGCGACCGCCTGATCGTCGCCATCGGCGTCCATCCCGGCAAAAAGCCGTTGTTTTCGACCGAGGAGCGGCTGGAGATGGCCAAGGCCGTATTCGGTCCGGTCGCGGCCAAGGCCGGCTGCGACTTCGACTGCACCACCTATGACAATCTGACGGTCACGGCCGCTCAGAAGGCCGGCGCCACCATCATGATCCGCGGCCTGCGCGACGGCACCGACCTCGACTACGAGATGCAGATCGCAGGCATGAACGAAACCATGGCGCCGGAGGTGCATACGGTGTTCCTGCCGGCTTCGGTCGCCGTTCGCCCGATCACCGCCACACTGGTGCGCCAAATCGCGGCGATGGGAGGCGACGTTGCGGCCTTCGTGCCGCCATCGGTCGCAGCCAGCCTGAAGACCAAGTTCGCGAGCTGACACGCTGGTACGCGACACCACGCTTTCCTGTTTTCACATGACCGGAGCTTTCATGATCCGCATTCTCGCCGTCCTCGCCGCGCTGTTCCTTGTGGCCCCCGCGATCGCCCAGCCGCTGCCCGCCAATCTCGACAAGGCGAATGCGATCGTGATCGACACCACCAAGGGCCGCATCGTGATCAAGCTGCGCAACGACCTCGCGCCCCAGCATGCCGAGCGCATCAAACTTCTGGCGCGCGAGGGCTACTACAACAACGTGCCGTTCCATCGCGTGATCGAGGGGTTCATGGCGCAGACCGGCGACGGCAAGAATTTCAACGGCACCGGCGGTTCGAAACATCCGAACCTGCCGGCCGAATTCTCCAACGTGCCGTTCAAGCGCGGCATTGTCGGCATGGCGCGAACGAGCGATCCCAACTCGGCCAATTCGCAGTTCTTCATCATGTTCGCCGAAGGCGCCTCGCTGAACGGCAAGTACACCGTGATCGGCGAAGTGGTGTCGGGCATGGACGTGGTCGACAAGATCAAGCGCGGCGAGCCGGTCGTCGATCCCGACAAGATGGTGAAGGTGCAGGTCGCATCCGACGTCAAGTGAGGCCATGATTTCGGCGCGCCGCAAGCAGCTCGCCTGGTTTGCCGCCGCTCTCGTGTGGCTTGCGACGGCGGTGCACGCGCAGGCCCAGCCGCAGCAACTCGACACCATCAAGGACATCTTTGCCAAATTGTATTCCTGCTGGCAGCCGCCGCCGGCCTCGCGCGCCAACCCGATGGACATCACGGTCATTGTCAGTTTCAACCGCGAAGGCGCCATTCTCGGTCAACCCAAGATTACCTATGAATCCGCAAATGCCGGCGATAACGACCGGATTGCGTACCGGATTGCCGTCATGGAAACATTGCAACGCTGTACGCCGTTGCCATTTACCGAGGGACTGGGCGGTGCGGTTGCCGGCCGGCCTTTGGCGGTCACTTTCAGATCCCGTAAACGTCCACCCAAACCTGAAGAGAAAAGAGCATGGCTGATACAGAAAATACTTTGATCCTTGAAACCACCCAGGGCCCCGTCACCATCGAAATGCGCCCTGACCTGGCGCCGGGCCATGTCGCCCGGATCAAGGAACTGGTGCGCGAGGGATTTTACGACGGCATCGTGTTCCACCGCGTGATCGAAGGTTTTATGGCGCAGACCGGCTGTCCTCACGGCACCGGCACCGGCGGTTCCGGCCAGAAGCTGAAGGCCGAATTCAACAAGGAACCGCATGTCCGCGGCACCACCTCGATGGCACGCGCCGCGAGCCCGGATTCCGGCGACAGCCAGTTCTTCATCTGCTTCGACGATGCTTCCTTCCTCAACGGCCAGTACACGGTCTGGGGCAAGGTCACGTCGGGCATGGAGAACGTCGACAAGATCAAGCGCGGCGAGCCGGTGCAGAACCCCGACAAGATCGTGAAAGCGCACATGGCCGCGGACGCGGCTTGAGCAGTAACGAACTTCAATGTCATGCCCCGCGAAGGCGGGGCATCCAGTACTCGCCAGCTTTCGTTATAAGCGAGGTCTGTGAGTACTGGATCGCCCGCCTGCGCGGGCGATGACGGCTTGGGGCCAATGCGCACCGATCTCTTCGACTTCGAACTCCCCGCCACCAGCATCGCGCTGCGGCCCGCCAGCCCGCGCGATTCCGCGCGCATGCTGGTCGTGCAGCCGGACGGCGTGCTGCGCGACCGCAGCGTCGCCGATCTGCCGCAATGGCTGGAGCCGGGCGACCAGCTCGTCGTCAACGACACCAAGGTGATATCAGCCCAGCTCAAAGGTCGCCGCATCGGCCGTGAGACCGAGCCGAAGATCGAGGCGACATTGATCAAGCGCCTTGACGGCTCGCGCTGGCAGGCGCTGGTCAAGCCGGCGAAGAAGCTCGCGGCCGGCGATATCGTTCGCTTCGGCAATGAAGGCAAGGTCTGCCTGCTCGGCCATCTCGACGCCGAGGTCGAAGCCAAGGGCGAAGATGGCGAGATTACGCTGTCGTTTTCGTTTCACGGGCCGGCGCTGGACCAGGCCATCGCCGATCTCGGCACGCCACCGCTGCCGCCCTACATTGCGTCGAAGCGCACGCCAGACGATCGCGACGCCGCCGACTACCAGACCATGTTCGCGGCGAACGAAGGTGCCGTCGCGGCGCCGACGGCGGGGCTGCATTTCACGCCCGAGCTGGAAGCGGCGCTGCGCGGCCGCGGCGTCGAACTGCACCGGCTGACCCTGCATGTCGGGGCAGGTACGTTTCTGCCGGTCAAGGTGGAGGAGACCTCCGAGCACAGGATGCATGCCGAGTGGGGTTCGATATCGGCCGCTACCGCATCCGCGCTGAACGCCGCGCGCGCCAAGGGCGGACGCATCATCGCGGTCGGCACCACCTCGCTGCGGCTATTGGAGAGTGCTGCGGCCGAAGACGGCACCATTCAGCCGTTCGACGGCGAGACCTCGATCTTCATCACGCCGGGCTATCGCTTTCGCGCGGTTGATATTCTCATGACCAATTTCCATTTGCCGCGCTCGACGCTGTTCATGCTGGTGTCGGCCTTCTCGGGCCTCGACACGATGAAGCAGGCCTATGCGCATGCGATCGCGGCGGGGTACCGGTTCTATTCCTATGGCGACGCCTGCCTGCTGTTTCGCGGGGCCCGTTGAGGCAAATGGCCGTGCGTCTTGCCGCCGTTCCGCGAACGCGGACAGCCGCAGCACCCTGGAAAAAAAGCCCGCCAGTGCGGCGGGCTAAAGGTTCAGGGAGGAGGCGCTCTGACAAGAAAGCGCCATTATCTGTCTCCTCGATTCGGGGTTTATCGCCAAGATCGTATAACTACCGGCTTCCGGGCATCTCGCGTGCGCTGTTGCGCCGCTGCAACCATGCAGGTGCGCGGCGTGCGCCGGCGCTTTCGTGCGTCGACGACGAGGTTCCAACGGTTCCTGCCGTCGGATAGGGTGCACGCCGTCAAGTGGAGAACTTCATGAACATGTCGGGTATTTTCGCGCGCATCGTCGCGCTGATCGGCGCTGTTGCGCTGCTGTGGCGCCGCCTGCAGGGCTCTGCGCCTGCGCCGGCCTGGGGCAACGCGCCGGCTATACCGGAGGCGAAGCCGCAAGGCGCCATCCCGACGCTCAAGATGCCGTCGGCGCAGGGCTGGAGCGACGGGCAAAAACCCGCCGCGGCACCCGGGCTCAAGGTCAACGCGTTCGCGAAAGATCTGGACCACCCGCGCTGGATCGACGTGCTGCCCAATGGCGACGTGCTCGTTGCCGAGTTCGAACCAGATCGCCGGACCGCCCAGAAGCGTTTTCCACTATGCGATGCAGGCGACGATGCGGCGTGCCAGGGCGCTTGGCGTCAGCGCCAACCGCATCACGTTGTTGCGCGATCGTGACGGCGACGGCGTGGCCGAAGGGCGCGGGGTTTTCATGGAAGGGCTGAGCCAGCCGTTCGGCATGGCACTGGTCGGCGACACCTTCTATGTCGGCAACACCGATGGCGTGGTCGCCTTTCCCTACGCCGCAGGCGCGGACCGCATCACCGCCGAGGGGCGCAAGCTCGTGGCGTTCAAGCCCAGCGGGCACTGGACGCGTAGCCTGCTGCCGAGCGCGGACGGCAAAAAACTCTATGCCGGCGTCGGCTCGCTCAGCAACATCGCCGAGAACGGCATGGAGGTCGAGGAAGGCCGCGCCGCGATCTATGAGCTCGATCTGGCCGGCGGCACGAGCCGCATCTTCGCCAGCGGGCTTCGCAACGCCGTGGGCCTCGCATGGGAGCCAACGACCTCCGTGCTCTGGACCGTCGTCAACGAGCGCGATGGCCTCGGCGACGAGACGCCGCCGGACTATCTGACTTCGGTGCGCGACGGCGGCTTCTACGGCTGGCCTTATTGCTACTGGGGCCAGACGGTGGACGACCGCGTGCCGCAGGATCCGGCCATGGTCGCGAAGGCCATACAACCGGACTACGCGCTCGGCGGCCACACGGCCTCGCTCGGCCTGTGCTGGATGCCATCAGGCACGCTGCCGGGCTTTCCGGACGGCATGGTGATCGGCCAGCACGGCTCCTGGAATCGCAGCACGCTGAGCGGCTACGCCGTCGTGTTCGTGCCGTTCGAGAACGGCCGCCCGTCCGGTCCGCCGCGCGATATTCTGACCGGATTTCTCGCGCCCGACGAGAAAGTCTCCTACGGACGGCCGGTCGGCGTCACGCTCGGCCCCGACGGCTCGCTGCTGGTGGCGGACGATGTCGGCAACGTCATCTGGCGCGTGACGGGTGCGTAGCTGCGTGGCTGCCATAGGTGGGCAAAGGCGCTCTTGCGCCCACCGCTCTTCTGTCAGACCTCATCCCGAGGAGCCGCGAAGCGGCGTATCGAGGATGAATGGCACCAGCCGGGCCTCGTGGTTCTGCCGGCGATGCGAAGCACCGTCCGGAGACGGCGCTGCGCGCCTCCTCTCCATGACGGCTTAGGCCGGCTACAATCTCGTAGCACTACGCCATCGTGCGCTGCGGCAGCAATTCCGCGATCTGGATCGCATTCAACGCCGCACCCTTGAGGAGCTGGTCGGCCGACACGAACATCGAGATCGAGTGGCCGCTGGCATCGCTGAGATCCCTTCGGATGCGGCCGACGAGAACATCATCCTGGCCTGACGCATCGATCGGCATCGGGAAGTAGTTCTTCGCCCGGTCGTCGACGATTCTGACGCCCGGTGCGTTGGCCAGGATCGCGCGCACGTGCGCTTCCGTGATCGGCCTTTCGCATTCGAAGGTGATGGCCTCGCAATGCGCGCGCAGCACCGGCACGCGAACGCAGGTGACGCCGATCGCGATATTCTCGTCCTCGAAGATCTTGCGGGTCTCGTTGATGACCTTGGTCTCTTCGTCGTTGTAGCCGGTCTCGGGATCAACAGCCGTGTTGTGGCTGAACAGGTTGAAGGCATAGGGGTGCTGGATCGCCTTCGGTGCGAACGGCCGGCCGTCGAGATAGGCGCGGGTCGATTCCACCAGTTCCTGCATCACGGCGGCGCCACCGCCGCTCGCCGCCTGGTAGGTCGAGAGGATGACGCGCTTGATGCGGTTGGCCTTGTGGATCGGCCACAGCGGCACCAGCGCGGTGATCGCCGAACAGTTCGGGACGGCGATGATGCCCTTGTGCTCGCGGATGCGGCCCGCGTTGATCTCCGGAATCACCAGCGGCACGTTCGGGTCCATGCGGAACGCCGAGGAATTGTCGATCACGACCGCGCCGGCCCTGACCGCCGCGGGCGAGAACTTTCGCGAGGTGCTGCTCCCTGCCGAGAACAGCGCAATGTCGACGCCCTCGAACGAATTTTCGGTGAGCTCCGCGATCACGATCCTCTCACCGCGGAAGTCGATGGTCTTGCCCGCCGAGCGGGCGCTGGCGAGCGCCTTGAGCTTGCCGACCGGGAAAGCGCGCCGGTCCATGGTGGCGATGAATTCGGCGCCGACCGCGCCGGTTACGCCGGCAATGGCTACAACGGGTTCGTGGCTCACGGGTCTATCCTCTTTGGTTGGGCATCATGGCTTGGGGGCAATAAAAAAGCCCCGGTCCTTTTCAGGCGGGGCTTCGGTTCAGATAATGCGATCGTTCGACTACGCGCGCACGGCTCCCGAGCCCCCGGAGGGTGCTTTGGTTTTCGCGGTCGCTTTGGTCGAAGTCGTCATGGCGCGGACTTATGCGGCAGCTTGGCGCCGCCGTCAACGAGTTTCAGCCCTTATCCGGGCCGCAACGGTGGCCAGACGAGCCCCGTCATCGCCGCCTTGCGGCGCCAGGAGGCTCGAGGATCACCTCCTTCAGGTCGCTGCCACTCATGACGACAATCGCGAAATTCAGCCGGCTGCGTTCGCGGATCAGGCCGCCGCTGATCGCCTTGCCGGCTGCTGCCTGCTCGGCCACGCGAACGGCATCCGCCAGGCGGTGCCGGATCGTTTTGAGTGCGGAGAGGTTGCTGCGATCCTCGGCATCGAGCTCCTTCAGGGGCAGGGCGGCTTCGCCGCCGACGATCTTGCCAGTCGCGGCGTCGATGGCATGGTGCCAGACACGGTCCTTGTGAAGGGTCTTGACCCGGTAGACCGGTGAACCCGACGCGCCGTCGAAGCTGACATCGGCGGTTGTCGCACCGGCATGCAGGGCTTCGGCGATGGCCATCGCCTGGCTGAGCGAGATCGCCGACCCGCGGAAAAGCTCAAGTTCACGGTTGACCGCCCGCTGGTCGGACGCTGCGCTCTCCTCGGCCCCATTGCGGAGCAAGGCTGGCTCGTCGGTCGACGACGCGATGGCATAGACCGGGCCAGGGATGATGACCGCCACCAGGGCGGCTGCAAACAACTGTCTCCAATATCTCGGGGCACGCATGCTTGCAGTCTCCATCCTTGAGCCTGTCTTTGTCGGCGGGCGGATCGCCTCGAAAGAAAGCGCGGCCGACCCCCTGGAGGTATATGGGTCGGCCGCGGAACGTCGCAAACGGGGCTGTACCGCCATCTGCGGCGATCGAAGCGGTGCGAGTTCCACCGGGACTGGAAGCAGGACCCGCACTTCGCTTATAACAAAACCATACCGTATCGTTTTGTTTTGGTCAAGAATGGCGCCTTGCCGTCCCGTGCGTGAAACGCCGTTCTCACGGAATTGTCAGCGGGAGGGGCGCCGCCGAATGGTTCCCTTGGGGATAGACTGAACGCGGCCCGATGGCCCCAGCGCACCGGCCAGGAACAGCCTGATCGCCGAGCGCATGCGTTTTTCGGCGGACTTCATCTCCAAAGGCGTTCCGAACGTCGCCATGCGGTGGGTGTGACCGACGACCACGTCGAGAAAGACCTCCGCCGCGATGCCGGTATCCTCGACGTCCATCGCGCCTTGCGCGACCAACTTATCAAAGAAGCGCGCGGTGGTGGAAACGGCCTTCAACCAGCCTTCTTCCTTGCCGAGTTTGGCAATGTCGGGAAAGTTGATGGCCTGTGACGTCATCATGCGGCTGAACGCGACGGCGTCGGGTCCGCAGGTGAACATCAGCATCTCGCGCCCGACCTCGATCAGGCGCTGCTCGACCGAAATGTCCGAGGAACGCGTGAGCTGCATCTCGGCCGCTTCAGCAAGCGGCGCAAGCCAGCGCGCAATTTCGCGCCTCAGCACCTCCGCAAACAGCCCGCGCTTGTCGCCGTAGCGCGAATAGACCGTGGGCTTGCTGACCCGGGCTGCTTCCGCAACCGCATCGAGCGAGGTCGCATCGTAGCCCCGGTCCAGGAAAAGACGGGTGGCGACTTCGATCAGCCGCTGGTCGCGCTCGATGGCAGCGCTTTTCGTTGGCCGGCCGCCGCGCGACTTCGGGACGTCGCGTTTCGCCGGTCTGGCCCTGGTCGCAGTCAATCCCATACCCAATGATTCCTGCGCGGTCGTGATAGTCATCATGTTCTATAACGTGCAGCAGGAGGGGCGTCATGGCGAATCTGGCCGAATTGGCCATCGTCAACTGTCCAGGAAAGTCGTCGTTCCGCGCCTGCGTGGCTCACGGAAGCGTCGAGGTCCAGGCCCGGCCCGACGCAGCCTTCTCAAAGCCATGCTGATAGAGGGCGCGCATATAGGCGGTGTCGAATCCCTCCGAGTGCGATGCGGGATAATCGCGCTCGATATAGGACAGATGGAAGCCCCACCGATTTCGCTTGGCGAAATCGTAGGTCGAGAAGATCACCGAGCGGGTCTGGGACTGGGTGATCGACGACAGGCTGCGTGAGGCGACATCGAGCGTGCTGTTGGACACCAGCTCAAACGTTCGTTCGAGCTTCTTGTTGACGAGGATGTAGATGTTCATCCGGCTGTTTCCGGGCAGACGGCCGTGGAACAGCAGGGCATCCGGCAGCGTCAGGACCGGAGCGGTCACGCCGCCGTCGACATGCATCTCCTGAAAGCGCCGGCCCTGGCCCTCGGCTTCGATCAGGATGGGCGGGAACACCAGGGGAATGCTGGCGGAGGCCGCCATCACGTCGCGAAACAGGTGCAGCGCCTCGGGCGAACCGACCGCGGCGATTTTTCCCATGTCCCAAACGACCGTGCGCTGGGTGTCGAGATCGGTCGTCACCACGAGCAGTTTTCGGCCCCTGGCGTTTTCGCGGGCAACGGCGGCCAGGATCTCCGGCCCGACATAGCGGGCCACCAGCTCGCGCAGCCGCTTGTTGCCGAACAGGCCGGATCCGAAAAGCACGCGGATGATGCTGGGATCATCGAGCAGGCTCGAAGCGATACCGCTGGTGTAGACCTCCCTCAAGGTGTCGTCGTATTGCGACCCGAGAAACGCAAAAGGCGCAATCAGGCCGCCGGTGCTCACGCCCGAGACGACCGAGAAGGCCGGGCGGGTGCCGGCCGCGGTCCAGCCGCTCAACACGCCGACGCCATAGGCGCCATCGGCGCCGCCGCCGGAGAGTGCGAGATAGGTCCTGGTTGAGGAGCGGTCGTCCTTTTCGAAACGGAATTTCGTGACGGGTTCATCAGTGTAGCGCCGCAGGCCGTCGATATCGAGCACGCGGGAGCTGGAGGCATCCGCAGCGCTGTAGGGCGTCCGCGGCAGGGACGTGCAGGCGGCCAGCGCGAGGCTGCACAGCAGGGCGGCCGACCTGAGCAGGTGTGAGCCTGTGCTCCCAAGCCGTCCGTCGGAGAGGATTGATCCAGTCAGGAGAGAGAGGGAGGGCATTCGCCGTCAGTCACCGTACACACGCTACTATCCGCCGCCGGCCTCATCGCCAGCGGGGTTTCGTGCCCCGTTCATAAAACTATACGGTATCGTTTTGTTTAACAAGGGGAGGCTGAGGGCGCGTTCCGGGCGGCTCAATTGTGTCCGACGTGGGCGCGGGCCGATCAAACGCGCATTAGTGGACGAAATCTGACGCCCGGTGCTCACGTCCACACGCGAAATCGATAAAACGTGAACGTCGCCTTAGCTTAAATCATCGGATCGCAACCATTGGTCAGGAGTCCGTTTCACTCCAAGTTCGGACGTATCGATGCATCGCACTAACTGACGCTGTGGGCCGCCTGCGGACATCACGTATCGGGACCCCACTTCCGAAAGGTGCCAAACCCTAACATGCCGAAATTGACCGCCAGTGGCCCGAACTGGCAAGTCAGCAAGGTGAACCATCACTGCAAACTCCGCTTCCAGTAGCCAGTTCCGAGCTTGCCGGTGATCACTGCCGTCGTGTCGCGGACTTCATAGGAGCCGCCGTCCTTGTAACCCGTGAGCCCCTTGGTCGCGTGTATCGACCAGCGGCCGTTCGTGGCGGTAATCGTGCCCTGATGTGGTGGTGCCGGGCGTCGTCCCTCGGAGTGGAATTTGTAGGTACCGTCGCCCAGGATTCGCCAGATCCAGCGCGACGACCCGCGATCATTCGGCACCATGATCTCCCAAGTGCCGACCAGCGAGGGATCGATTACCAAGAGAGAAGGCGCTGGCGCCGTCGGCAATGTCGCATCCGTGGACGCTGGCGTGGCGTTCGCATGCGTCATGCTTGGTGGGTCTTCCGACGACGGTTGGCCTGCAAGATAGATCGCCCTGCGCGAGAGCGAGCCGTAGACGAAGGGCTGCTGTTCGTTCCTGGTTGCCTCCATGACGTCATCGCGGACATTGCGAAACATGAAGGTGACCTCAATCCCCGGCGCCTCAATATTTTTCAGCAGCGCCGAGGCAAACGGGCTATTTCGTCCGTCCCCGTCGAGAGCGGTAGTGCCGTCGCGAGCGGCATACGCGACCAGCACGTTCCCGACCGGCTCAACACGGCTGAGGCCGCCGCTGGTCGCCGCGCGTAAGGTCAGCGACCGGGACATTTTCGCAGCGAATGGATTAGTTCGGCAAGCGTCGAGGATAACGAGACCGAGGCTCAAGGTGTTCGACACCTGCAAAATCACGCTGCGGAGGTTGACGGCTTCGTTCGCTGCGTCGGTGTCCTTCTTCAATTCCGCATCGACCGGAATCAACCAATTTTCGCCACTGATTTCCATGCCATGGCCGGCAAAATATACCGCCGCCATATCAGCGCCGGCGGCGTCGCGCCCGAGCGCGATAAGGCCTCGCCGCATCTGGTCAAAGGAGGCGTTCGTAATGAGGGTCACCGCGAAGCCCAGACGATTTAACGCCGCGGCGACATCCTCAGCATCATGCTCCGGGTTGGGCAGCGCTGGCACGTTCCGGTACGTGCTGTTGCCGATCACCAGGGCCACGCGTTTGCCGTCAGCCGCGGCGGGTGACGCAGCGAAGCCTGCTAAGGCTGCGACAACGCCCAATCTCAGAATGAATCCGCGTCGGTTCATACGCGCCCCGGATCGCACCTAGTGGCTTCATTTTGTAAAGCAATCGGAGCGAGGCAGCTACGGCAACGGCCGCCAAAACGCATAAAACTCGAGGGGCAAATGTCGCCTATTAGGTCAAAAGCGTCGCCGCTTTCCTCCCAATAGCTGCCGGAATATCGTGTCGCAACAACTGAGGCAAAGTGCCGGGTATTATCCAGCAGCAAGGGAGTCCGAGGGCTTCCGTGTTGCGCACCAGGCGTCAGATTTCATCCACTGGGCGGTTGATTGGCCGTTCCCGGCACGCAATAAGCAGCGCCATGAGTCTTCCCAATCATTTCGAATTGCTCGCCACCGACGGTGCCGCCCGCACCGGCCGTCTCACCACGCCGCACGGCGTGGTCCGCACCCCGGCCTTCATGCCGGTCGGCACCGCCGGCGCGATGAAGGGCATGCACTGGCGCGAGGTGCGTGATGCCGGCGCCGATATCGTGCTCGGCAATACCTATCACCTGATGCTACGGCCGGGCGCCGAGCGGATCGCAGCGCTCGGGGGCCTGCAGACCTTCACCGGGTGGAATGGCCCGATGCTGACGGACTCCGGCGGCTTCCAGGTGATGTCGCTGTCGGACCTGCGCAAGGTGAGCGAGAAGGCCGTGACCTTCCGTTCGCATATCGACGGCGCCAAGGTCGAGCTGTCGCCGGAGCGTTCGATCGAGGTGCAGCGGCTGCTTGGCTCCGACATCGCCATGCAGATGGACGAGTGCGTGCGGCTGCCGGCTATGCGCGACGACATCGAGCGCGCGATGCTTTTGTCGCTGCGCTGGGCCGAGCGCAGCAAGCGCGCGTTTGAGACCGCGCCTGACGGTTACATGCTGTTCGGTATCGTACAGGGCGGCGACATTCCCGAGATGCGCCACGCGAGCGCACGCGGCTTGGTGGAGATCGGCTTCCATGGCTACGCGATCGGCGGACTTGCGGTCGGCGAGCCGCAGGCGGTGATGTTGTCGATGATCGAGGAAACCGCGCCAGCGCTTCCCGCCGATCGTCCGCGCTATCTGATGGGCGTCGGCACGCCCGAAGATCTGCTGGAGGCGGTGGCACGCGGCATCGACATGTTCGACTGCGTGATGCCGACCCGCAACGGACGCCACGGCATGGCGTTCACCCGCTTCGGCCAGATCAATCTGCGCAACGCCCGCCATGCCGACGATCCGCGGCCGTTGGATGAAGAAAGCGAATGGCCAGCGACGTGCGACTATTCCCGCGCCTATTTGCATCATCTGGTCAGGTCGGGAGAAACACTCGGCGCGATGCTGCTGTCGGAAATCAACGTCGCGTATTACCAGCATTTGATGCGGGGCATGCGCGAAGCGATCGCTAGTGGAACATTCGAGACGTTCCAAAAACAAACGCGCGCCGAGTGGGCGCGCGGTGACATTGCTTCACGATAGTTTGACTCAATTACAGGTGAACCTCTTGACCGAATGTTTGGTCACGAATCCGTAACCGCAGGTGTCGCAGGTCCAGAGATAGCTGATCACGTTGTCGTTGAGGTAGGCCGAAGCTTCCGCAGCCACCATGGTATCCGCACAAACGGGGCAGGTCGGCAAGTCACAGCCACGCGGATCGGGCCGGGTCGCGACGGTCGACAGGATTTCAGCAATAGCTGGCATCGTGACCTCCTTGCGATTTATCTGATTGAGCCTCGGCGCCATCCACGACCAAAGTATAGAACGATTTCTTTGACTATGTCGCAACACAAATGCGTTGATTTCACGAAATTTAGCGACGTTCTTGTTTGCAATGCAGCGAACTCTTCGCACCGTCAGTTCCGGCTTGCGTATCGGTGCGGGCGCCTCCTAAGTAAGAGGACCGCCAGTTCCCCACACATGATTTGTTACAGGAGTGTCGAGATGGATGCGTCGTCAGTAACGAGTGCAGTGCAACGTCCTGGGCGGGGCCGGGTTTTCGATTCCATCGTCGATGCGATCGGCGACACGCCGATCGTTCGCTTGCGCAAATTGCCGGAGGCGCATGGCGTTAGCGCAACCATCCTGGCGAAGCTCGAATATTTCAATCCCGCCGCGAGCGTGAAGGATCGCATCGGTGCGGCGATGGTGATCGCGATGGAGAAGGCCGGCGTGATCAATGCCGACACCGTGCTGATCGAGCCGACATCAGGCAATACCGGCATCGCACTCGCCTTTGTCGCGGCCTCGCGCGGCTACCGGTTGAAACTCGTGATGCCGGAATCGATGTCGATCGAGCGGCGCAAGATGCTGGCCTTCCTCGGCGCCGAAATCGTCCTGACGCCGGCAGCCCAGGGCATGAAGGGTTCGATCGCGACCGCGGAGGAACTGGTGCGGACCACGCCCAACGCGGTAATGCCGCAACAGTTCAAGAACCTCGCCAACCCCGAAATTCACCGCCGTACCACAGCGGAGGAAATCTGGAACGACACCGGCGGCAATATCGATTTCTTCGTTGCGGGCGTGGGCACCGGCGGCACCATTACCGGCGTCGGACAGGTGCTGAAGCCGCGCAAGCCGAGCTTGCGGATCGTTGCCGTCGAGCCGGAGGAAAGCCCGGTGCTGTCGGGCGGGCAGCATACGCCGCACAAGATTCAGGGTATCGGCGCCGGCTTCGTTCCGGACATTCTGGATCGCTCGGTGATTGACGAGATCGTGAAGGTCAACGGCCCGACGGCAATCGAAACCTCGCGTGCGCTGGCGCGCGTGGAAGGCATTCCCGGCGGTATTTCCTCGGGCGCCGCGATCGCGGCGGCAATCGAGATTGGCAAACGGCCCGAGAGCGCCGGCAAGACCATCCTCGCGATCGTGCCGTCATTCTCCGAGCGCTATTTGTCAACCGCACTGTTTGAAGGAATCTAGCGATGGCGGACCAGCCGCGGCGGCCGAGAACCCTGAACGACGCGCGCACCGAGGCCGAGGCCGCGTTCAAGCGCACCACCGCCAAGGTGGCGGAAGCGCCGCCGAAGCCGCCCCGGCTTCCCGGCGTGAGGGAACTGGTCTCGCTGCGCATCGATCAGGATGTGCTGGAATACTTCCAGGAAGGCGGCCCCGGCTGGCAGGATCGCATGAACGAGGCATTGCGAAAGGCCGCGGGCAAATAGATTGCCCGGGCACGCGATTTGATTTTGCGAACCGCACAATGAAAAAGGCCCGGGATGAACCCGGGCCTTTTTGGAGATGGGCGTCTGCGTCTCAGCGCAGCATGCCGCCGACCACGCCGCCAATGAAGCGACCGGCGCCGGCTGGATCGGGACCGCTGTTGTTGTAGTGGCGTTGCGGCGGTGCCTGCTGGGGTTGCGATTGTGCCTGGCCGCTGCTGGTGGCGCGACGCTTGGGACGCTCCTCATCGGAACTTGCGGTCGGCGCGACTGCGACGATCTCGCTCAGCAGCGCCTTGTGCTGCAGCTTGTTGAGGTAGCCGCTCGTGGGGTAGCCGCGCGCGGCCTGCCAGCGCGTGATTACGCCGCGGGTCGATTGATCGAACTGGCCGGTCGCTTTGGTGTCGAAGCCGAGGCCGGTGAGGCGGCGCTGCACGTCACGGCGCTGGCCCTTGTTGAGGCCGATCTGATCCTCGGTGGTCTGGTTCGCTTCCTCCTTGAAGGTCGCGGGATCGACGCCCGTGGTGAGGTTGCGGGTGGCATCGGGTTTGGGACCGGATTCAAGCGAGGCAATGCGCGACAAGGCCAGTGAGCGGAACTGACCATTGGGATAGTTGCTCAGATAGGCGTTGAGTTCTTCCGGCTTGTTGGAATCCTTGATCGAACGCCAGAACTCCAGTTCCACGTCCGACGCCTTTGAAGCGGCCGCCGGCGTTGCCGCCGCCACGGCGCCGGGCGCAGGCGCGCCGTTCAGATAGACCGCGCCGATCAGGTTGGTGTGACCCCAGGGCAATTGTCCCTTGTTGGTCTCTTCGTTGACCTGGGCGCGGACCTTGGTCATCGCCTGCTGGATCTCGACCCCGGGCTGGGTGAGGTTGGCGAGCAGGGCGCGGGTGAACGGGCTGTTGGAGCCTTCCTGGCCGTCGAGCGCGGTCTGGCCCGGGCCGGTCGCGAACGCAATCAGCGTGCCTTCGCCGGACTTCATTTCGGCCAGACCGGTCTGCACGTTGACGCTGCGGGTTGCGGAGTTCGACTTTATCTTGGCCGCAAACGGATTGTCGCGGCAGGCATCGAGGAACACCAGCTTGACCTTGGCATCGCCCATGGTCTGCTCGAGCGTGAGGTCGATGTTGATTGCGGCGCCGAGCTTGACGTCCATTTCGGATTTGATGTCGGCATCGATTGGCAACAGATAGTTGGTGCCGGAGATGGCAATGCCGTGACCGGCGTAGAAGAACAGCGCGACGTCGGCGCCTTGCGCCTTCTTGCCGAAGTCGAGCAGCCGCTCGGTCATCTTGTCGCGCGTGAGATTGGAGCCCTCGACCACTTCGAATCCGACATTGCGCAGCGTCGCGGCTATCGCCTTCGCATCGACCGACGGGTTCGGCAGCGGAGCTACGTTCTTGTAGGCGCCGTTACCTACGACGAAGGCCACACGCTTCTCGGCGCTGGCTGTGCCTGCCGTAAAGACCATGCAGACGACGGACAAAATGAGGGCTGGGTAGCGCATAGGAAATCCCCCTGCAGAATCGATAAAGGCTTTGGTTGTAACGTTGGGCGGACATTACAAAATATCGCCCGCTTCGCGCCACAAAAAAGCAGGGCGAACAACCAATCCGGAGCCATCCGTTACCGTTGCGCCACGCTCCGCCGCGTGATCCAGGTCACAGCCCGGCAAATAAATTTCAGCTTGGGGCAGACGCCTTAGTCGAAGGATTCGATTTCAGGTTCAACAGATTGCCGGAGAGGATTAAGGCAGCGCCGAGCACGGTGAACACGTCGAGCCGTTCCGAATAGATCAGCCAGCCGGCAGCAGCGGTGAGGGGAACCCGCAGGAAGTCCATCGGGATCACCACGGTGGCATCCGCATGCAGCATCGCGCGCGCCATGCAGTAGTGGGAGAACGTGCCGCAAAACGCGATCACCACAACCCAGCCCCAGAGATGCATTGGCGGCCACGTCCAGACGTAGAGCGCGGGCAGGAGACCTGCCGCCGATTGCACCACCAGCATCCAGAACATGATCGCGAGCGCCTGCTCGGTCCGGGTGAGCGACTTGACCATCGCGACCGACACGCCGAAGCCAACGGCCGCCGCCAGCGCGATCAACTGGCCGGGATTGACCTCGCTGGTGGTGGGGCGAACGATCACGATGACGCCGATAATTCCGAGCACGATCGCCGCGATCTTCCAGATCGTCATGCGCTCGCCGAGAAAGCTCGCGGCCAGGATCGCGGTCCAGATCGGCATGGTGAATTCGATCGCCACCACCTGGCCGATCGGAATCAGCGTCAGCGCGAAGAACCAGCCGAGCTGTGCGCCATAGTGGATGAGATTGCGGGCAATATGCTGCGGCAGCCGCCTCGTCTTCATCATGCCAAATCCGCCGTTGGCGCGGATCAGCGGATACAGCATCAGGAAACCGAGGATCGAGCGCATCTCCATGAGCTGGAACACGTTGATCTCGCGCGCCGCCTCGCGTCCGGCGACCGCGATGATCAGCATCAGCGAGAGCCAGCCGGCCATCCACAGCGCGGCGAGGGTTTTGGAAGGTGTGCGGTCCATTCGGGAAGAAGTGAAGCCAAGGGGTAAGGGCAGGCCGGTATCGACGAGCGCGGGATAATTTGCAACGCGCAAATCTGCTGATGCAGGATGCGGCGCGCCAATTTCATTGTGGGAGCGCGCCTCCGTTCGGTGCTAAGACGCCGGTCTCAAGGAGGACTGACACATGCGTATCTTGCAACCGGCCGAATGGTCGAAACCCCGCGGCTTCTCGCACGGTGTCGAGGTCGACGGACCCGGCAAATGGGTCGTGCTGGCCGGCCAGACCGGCGGCGACGAGAAGGGCGATTATGCCCCTGACATGGCCGCCCAGGTCGGGACGGCGCTGAAGCGCATCGTCAAGCTGCTTGGAGAAGCCGGCGCGGGCCCCGAGCACATCGTGCGCCTGACCTGGTACCTGACCAGCCGCAGCGAATACGAAGCCGCCGGCGCGGGCATCGGGGCCGCCTGGAAGGCAACGCTCGGGCGCAATTTCCCGCCATCGACATTGCTCTATATCGGCGGGCTGGTCGACGTCAGGGCCAAGGTCGAAATCGAAGTTACCGCCTACGTGCCCAAGGCCTAGGGCGCAAGGCACCAGGACTCGGCGCTTTCCACGTCAGGCGCGCCGGACAGGACAAAAGGATATCGTGAGCCAATGACCAATCGATCGACCTCTGCAGACTTCGTGACCGCCTTCGCAACCGGCTGGCCCGAGCACCAGCCCGACATCATGGTGCTGTCGCTGACCACGCAGCGCGGCGTGCAGGATTTTGCGTTCAACAAGGAGCAGGCTTTGTTGATCGCCAAGACGATCAAGGAAACCGCGGCGAAGCTCGAGAAGCCGAAGACGAGTTAGGCCAAGCCCCGAAGCCGTCATCGCCCGCCGACGGGTCGCGCGTATGCGCCCGATGACAGGCTCCAGCGGGCGACTTGTCCGCCGTAGCTCAACGAGCGAAGGCGGATCCAGTATTCCAGAGACGTTGGTATTTGAACCGAGAAGCCGCAGCGTACTGGGTACCCCGCCTTCGCGGGGTACGACAAGCCGGGCTACTTCGATAGCGTAATATTGGCCGCGCGGAACTGGCTGTCGGCCTTCATGGCAATGTGCTGCTTGTTGCCGGTGGTCTTCAGCGCGATGCTGGAACTGAAACCGGCCGCTTGCGCGATCACCTGGAAGCTGCCGTTGGCGCCACGTCCCTGGATGCTGCCGCCGACATTGCGGCTGGTTTCGCTCCAGTTGCCGGTAACCTCGCCGCCCTGCGCGACCACCGCGGCCAACAGATTGAACTTGTAGGCGTCGCTGGCGCAGGTGAGGCTCATGTCCATGCTGGCGCCGAGCACCTTGTAGGTCGCCCGGCACCGGATCCGCTCGCTCGAACCGTCATCCAGCGTCACGGTGCCGGGGCCGGACCAGGTGCCGGCCATGCCGGCGAATGCGCTGGACTGGGCGTTGCTGGTGGAAGCGGCGAACGCCGTCAAAAAAAACGCGACGGCTGCGAATGTCAGCCGCCGCGCTTTGGCGAAAAATTCCGAAGTCTGGCTTGCTTTACTGACGGGACGCTTCCCATCGACCGCTGCACGCGACACCAGCTGAAGCCCCATTCCATTTCCCCGATCCGGAGTTGCCACTGAGTTGACCGTTCGCATATGCACCATTGATCGAGACTCGCACAAGGCCCCCGCTGCCGACGCTGCCGGAAACCGGACCGCCCGAAATCTTGCCGTCGCTGACATTCACGGTCGAGGTAGTCTGCGCATCGCAACTGCCCGTTTTTGTGACAACGGTAACCTGCCAAAGGCCGTCATAGGGCGACTGGGCGGAGGCCGGAGCTGCGGCCAGGGTCGCGGCGGAGGCAAGAAACGAAGCAAACAAAATCTGGCTAATGCGATTGGCGCGCATGGATAAAATCCTTGAGATGTGGGTGATGTCGATCCTTATCTGGTCACAATGTGTCCAAACTTGGGTGCGACGCAACACTGTGGAAAGTTCCCGAGATTGCAAACACATCAAGGTGAATCTGGTTCCGGACGGGGAACAAAAAAGCTGCGATTTCGCCACCGATTCCGCGCCAGTAGCCGCGCGAGAGGTATTTTGGTAGGGTTCAGTGTTTTGCATCGGTCAAGCTCGGTGCCTTGGTGGCGAATTCCTCGTCCTGCGGGGTAGCGGGGAGGCTGTTGTGGGTCTTGGCGTGAAAGATGACGTCGGCGAGCAGCTTCTGGCCGAGCGGGGCCAGCGCGCGCTCCCATAGCTCGCGCGCGGTCTCTCCCTTCCTGACGAATACCCATTCCTGCGCGGCGATGGCGCCGGCATCCATCCGGTCGGCGAGGTGGTAGACGGTGCCGCCCGCGATCGGATCGCCTTCCTTGATGGTCCATTCCACGGCGGCGATGCCGCGATGCCGGGGCAGGAGCGAGGGGTGATAGCCGATGCCGCCGAGCTTGGCGGCGGCCAGCGCTTCCCGGGTGACGCGGGCATGGCTGTGCGCGGTCACGATCAGGTCGGTATTGGGCGCGATTTCCGCCGCGGCCACGCGCTTCGGATCGGCCTGCACGACGACCTCGATCGCGGCGGCTCGCGCGGCGGCGGCAAGCCGGTCCTCGCCGTCATGAACGACGACGCGGACGATATCCACCCCGTGTTGGCGCAGCGTGTTGAATGTCGTCACGCCGAAATGGCGGGAACCGACCAGGGTGATCCGCATGTGTTCCGTCCGTCGTTAATCAGGCCGGTATGCCGATAGCACACCATGGCGGCCTGTTTCGACACCGGGTCCGGGGTGTTGGGGTTATCAACAGGGCTGGCCCTTGGCGGCACAACTCGGGGAGGGCGCGGCTTCGCTGGGGATGATCGGGCAGAAGCGGATCGGCTCACGCGCAGCGCCGTCGGGCGGCGGCGCCGGCACCGTGAGTGGCATCACAGCGGCAACGAGCGACGCTGCGCTACGGTTCGGGCCAGGATTAGCAACCACGGACCATCAGCATGAAACGCTTCCTGATCTTTGCCGCTGTCGCGCCGCCGCTCGGCTTCATTGTCGCGTTCTGGGTGATGCTGCAGATTGCCAACTGGCTTGCGGGGAGCCCGACCACGTTCGATGTCGCGCAAATCATGATGCTGCCGACGATATATCTGGTCGGGTTGGTCCCGGCATTATTGGTCGCGTGGTTCGACCACGCACTGGCAAGGCGCAACGTCTCGTACCGCATCGTGCTGCACGGCGCTGTTCGGCTACGCGATCAGCTACCTGCCGTTTGCGGCGGCGTTCTGGATCGGCTTTGGCCACGGTCCGTATGTCCTGCTGCTCGGCCTCATCGGCGCGGTGCCGTCGGCGGTGTGTTCGTGGCTGGCGGCGGAGCGGCAGGCGCCCGACCTTGTTCCGTCACCATGACAGGATTCGCAGCGTCGGCCGGGAGTAGGTCGGGATCGGTTGCCGGCCCGGCCCGGACTGCTGTTCGGCCGCCATCTGCAGTCGCTCCCGCAGGTCGGCGCTGCACTGCTTCATCTGGTTGCGCAACTCGCGCCGGCTGAAGGTGGTGAGGTGGGGATCGCCGAGCTGAAGCCAGGCGGCGCGCAGCCACTGCTGCATGGCGTGGATATCGGAATCGAGGACCTCAGGCTGGTTCATGCCGCCGGAATCTCAAAACGTGATCGCGCCATGATTAGGCCTGATTCTCTGGCCGACGCCTATTCCGTAGCAAGACGGACGGCAGAAAAAGCCGACCAGCCGGAAGCATAGGACCTGGAGCACAGGGAACGCTCGCCCTACATGATCGTTGGAGGAGTGCCTCCTGGAGAGACCTCGATGTCCCGCACTCCGGCGCTTGTTCTCTGGGTGGCGCTCGCCCTGATCGTCCCCGCCAGGGCATTCGCGCAATTGACGCCACCGGCCGGCTCGGCCGGCGCCGGCAATTCGTCGATATCAGGGGTGCCGTTCGGCCCGGCCAATCCCAGGGCGCTGTCCGATCCCAGCGGCATCGGCAATGCTGCGAATATTCCGTCGTTCCGCCCCAACCCTCCATCGCCGCCCATCTCCTACGGCTCGGTCGATCAGCCGGCGCGTGCACGCCTGGTGGCGCCGCCCTATGCGGGCGCCTCGCAGCGGATCATCAGCCCGCGTCAGGCTCGCCAGCAAAAGCCGCCGGTTCGGCGGCGGGCGCGACCGGAGGTGAGCAGTTTTACCGGGATCTGCCGCGGGTGCTAGCGGTCGAATTGCAATCCATTCCGCACCGCGCAAGAAAACGGACGTTTCGATGTCCGGCCCTCGCTCGATGTCCGGCCCTCGCGGGGAACGATTTTCTCTTGCCGGACTTATGCAATGTTGGCTCAGCGGTATTCGTGCTGATGCCGAGCATTGAGTGACGCAAAATTTGCCCTTGCGGCAGGGATGGCGGGGAATGAACATCCAGCAACGGACGGCCGAGACTCTCTCCCCGCCGGGCCTGTCTGCCGCTCCGGACGTCGCTCGAGTTCCTTGCGAAGTGCGCGAAGACAGGCTGGCTGTCACCTACGAACATGTCGGCGTGGGTATCGTCGAGGTCGATCAGGCCGGGCGGATGCTGCGCGTCAACCAGAAGGTCTGCGATTTGATGGGACACGAGGCGGCCGACCTGGTCGGCCGCAGCATCTTTGACGAGACCTCGCCACAGGACGTCGCGGAGGATCTGGCGCAGTTCAAGCGGCAGATCGCGGGCGAAATCGATCGCTACACCATTGAGAAGCGTCTCGCCCGCAAGGACGGCACATACTTCTGGGCGGAGGTGACGTCCTCCATCGTTCGCGATGCGTCGGGAAATTTCCTGTACGCGGTGCGCGTTCAGCATGACATCAGCGCCCGCAAGCAAGCCGAACAGGCGCTGGCGCGCCGCAGCGAAGAGCAGGCCGCGCTGTTCCACTTCTCCGAAAGGCTGCAATACGCCGCGTCGCTTCCGGACGTTTACGACGCCGGCCTGGACGCCATCCTCGCGGCACTCGCCTGCGAGCGCGCCTCCATTTTGCTGTTTGACGACAGCGACGCGATGCGTTTCGTCGGATGGCGGGGCCTGTCGGAAGGATACCGGAAGGCCGTCGAGAGCCATTCGCCATGGGACAGGGACGAAGCAAATCCGCGTCCGGTCTGTTTCGAGGACGTTGCGCTGTCCGACCTGTCCGACGCCATCAAGGAAACGGTTGACCGGGAACGCATCTCAGCTGTCGCTTTCATTCCGATCCTGATCGGTGGCCGGCTCGCCGGTAAATTCATGGCCTATTACGACAGGCCGCATCCCTTTGCCGAACCGGAGATCGACGTCGCGCTGACGCTGGCGCGGCAACTCGGCTTCGGCATCGCGAGATTGCGGGCGGAGCAGGCGCGGTGCGCCGCCGAAGAGCGCGCACAGCAGCTCGTATCCATCGTGGAATCCTCCAATGATGCGATCATCAGCAAGGGTCTGGACGGGATCATCCGCACCTGGAATTCAGGTGCCGAGCGGCTGTTCGGCTACCGTGTGGACGAGGCGGTCGGCAAGCCCGTGACCATTCTTTTTCCGCCAGGACGCGAAGACGAGGAGCCGGGGATCATCGCGCGCATCAGGCGCGGTGAGCGCATCGACCATTATGAAACCATTCGCCGGCGGAAGGACGGCAGCTTGTTGGACATTTCGCTGACGGTCTCGCCGGTGCGCGACGGGGCCGGGCGCATTGTCGGCGCATCGAAGATCGCCCGCGACATCACCGATCGCAAGGAAGCCGAACGCAAGCTGCGCGAGAGCGAGCAGCGCCTCACCGAATTGTTCGCGGCTATGCCGGCCGCGATCTACACGACCGACGCGCAGGGGAGGATTACCTATTTCAACCAGGCGGCGGTCGACTTCTCGGGCCGCACACCTGCGCTCGGCAGCGACGAATGGTGTGTCACGTGGAAGCTGTTCATGCCGGACGGCACGCCGCTTCCGCACGACCAGTGCCCGATGGCGGTTGCGCTCAAGGAAGGGCGCGCCGTGCGTGGCGCCGAAGCGGTCGCGGAGCGGCCGGACGGGACGCGGGTGCCCTTCATTCCGTTCCCGACGCCGCTGCGGGACACTTCCGGCAAGGTCACCGGCGCCATCAACATGCTGGTCGATATCAGCGAGCGGCGGCAGGCGGAAACCCAGCAACGGCTTCTGCTCGATGAACTCAATCATCGCACCAAGAACAACATGCAGATGCTGCAGTCGCTGCTGTTCTCGGCGGCAAGGACCGCGCACAGCGAAGAGGCGCGGAAAGTCCTGAACGAAGCCAGCGCGCGGATCGCGGCGATGGCGGCGGCGCAGCGTGTGCTGTACGGCCGCAGCGACGCAAGTCGGTTCGCGGCGGAAGAATTCCTGCCGGCGGTCTGCCAGACCATCCGGCAATTGCTGCCGGAGGCGCGGATTGAATGCGGCGCTGCGCACGGCGCGCTTTCCAACGACGTGGCGATGCCGCTCGCGCTGATATTGAACGAGCTGCTGACAAACGCCGTGAAGCACGGCATCAGGGATCATGCGAGAGCGGGCGTCCGGGTCAGCTTGACCAGCGAGGACGGACGGCTCGCGCTCTGCGTCGAGGATGACGGAGAGGGGTTCGATTTGGAAGAGGTGCGCAAGACCTCGTCCGGACTCCAGCTCGTCCTCGGCCTCGCGCGCCAGCTTCGCGGAACGCTTCGCGTCACGAGAAATCCCTCGCGGGCGTGTCTCGATTTCCCCGCTGCGAAAATCTAGCGCGGCGATCGATGACGCCGCAGCAGAGCGCAGGGCATTTTGCGTTGCCGACCGGGCCGGACCGGAACCTGCCGCCGCCTGCCGAAGAGCCCCGGCGGATGGAATACAAGCAGGGCCCGCCGCGCGTTCTCGTCGTCGAGGATGATTTTCTGATCGCCATGCAAACCGAAGTCGCGCTGACCGCAGCCGGCTTTGAAGTCGTCGGCCCGGCCACGACCGCCGAGGAAGCCGTCGCGCTGGCCGGTGAGACGCAGCCGACGCTCGCCGTGATGGATATTCGTCTCGCCAGCAGCCGCGACGGCATCGATGCCGCACGGCAATTGTATCAGGACTTCGCCATTCGCTGCATCTTTGCGACCGCGCATGACGATGCGCACACCCGCGGGCGCGCCGAGCCCTATGCCCCGCTCGGATGGTTGCCGAAGCCCTACACCATGGCTTCGCTCATCGCGGTGGTTGCCGAAGCTGTCGCAGAGCTGCGTCGGCCGTAGCGCTCCGGCAAGCGCGCATTGGCTTCGCACCAATTCGGACACGGGGATCGGACACAAGGTTCGGACATCCCCTTGCAGGTGCTTCCGTTACCTGTTCCCGATCCGCTTCGGTCGACCCGAAGGCTCAGTCCCGATAGTAGTACCGGCCCTGCGGCGGGCGTCGGTACCCGGTCGCCGTAATATCGCTGACGCCCCTGCTGATATTGCGGCGGCACCGTTCCGTTCGGGTAACATTGGCCATCCCTGACATCGAGGTCGGCGCCATGGCCGCACGGCACGGGATAGCGGCCACCGCCATAGTAAGACGCGGATATTGCCTTGCGGCCTGGTCCTGCGGCGGCAGATAGCCGTTCGGATAGCAGAGGCCGTCGCGCGCGCTCAGATCCCAGCCATCGCCGCATGGCGGTGGGTGGGCGGGGACACGGTATTGCACGGCTTGGGGCAACACAGGTGCAGTCATCAGGTGCAACAGCGCTTCCAGGCGTCATGCTCAACTGAACGGCCAGTGCTGCGGCGGCAAAGCTGACGATCATTGTCCTTCTCCGATCAAACCAGAAGCTGCCGGTGTTTCCACGACGCGCTGACCGGTCGCCCGATCGCGATCAAGGGGCTGCTGTTGCGTCCGATACAAATATATCAAAACACGCCCTGAATATCCGATGAACGTATTCCGAGCATCGGAAGTCAAATCCCTGCAAGCCTCACGGGTATCAACGCTCACGAAGGAGTGAGCGTCGCCGCGCTATCGCATTTCGTAGTAGCCGTTGCGTCGATAGTGATAGCCCGGGCGGCCTTCCTGATACTGCCGTGGTACCGCGCCAGTCGGATAGCAAAGCCCATCGCGAATATCGCGGTCTGCGCCGTTACCGCATGGTACCGGCCGACGGCCGCCGCCGTACTCCAGGGGATAATACCGGCCCGATTGAAATTGCGGCGGCACGGTCCCGTTCGGGTAGCACTTGCCGTCCCGCTCATCGAGATCGTAGCCGTCGCCGCACGGCGGCGGATGGCCGTGACGGCGGGACCGGATTTCGTGGACCAGGGGAGGGCTTTGGTTCAGCGGCTGGGCAGGTAGGCCCAATTGTAGCGCGAGGGCTACGCCGGCAATGCTGGCGAACATCTTTCCGTCCCTCCGGTGAACACCGAATCTCCCGCTGCGGCCGATCTCCGCTTTCGGAAATGGCTACGGTGGATTGTACGCCTCCATATCGATGCTGTGTGTGCATTCGGAAAGGCCGGCTTTACGAAATTTTGGACGTCCGTCCAGAGCGGTGTTCTTGCGTGGGGCCGGTAATGCAGAAGGAGTTATAGACCCGTCGTGCATGGCGGCTGAATGAGCAATTCAGCGAAGCTGACGCTGGCCGCTCCACGGCGCGAAACCAAAGGGTCCGCCCGGAGGCGGCCTGTCATTATGATGGCAGTTGAGGTTCAGGCCTGTTGAGGACGGTGGATTTAATTAAGCTAATGGGCCCATTTAATGGGACGGGGTTTCAAGCAGGAGAACCGGAGACAGTCGGCATAACAACGCTTAAACTGTGCGGGTGAGGGCCCTAGGACAACAGGCCGCCTGCGCCTGGCTGACGCCACCGAGGTAACGCCTGCGGCCTCGATGCGAAATTGGTTCTGATGCGGTCTCCGCTGCGGGCCTAGTCCCTCACGGTAGGCATCCAGCGCATGGGCGGCGAAGATGCCGATGCTGACCAGAGCGAGAATGGCTGCTGAAAGCTCGATCATTGACCGGGCTCCCGCTGATGGATTGTGGCGAGGAACCTGCTGCGCGACTGGTTCCAAATGAAATCGAAGAAGAACTGCATGCTGGCCGTCCCTGTTTTGTTAACAACCAGGTACGCAGCCGTTTGTTTCAGGACGTTTTCGTCGGCTCGGGAAAATGGTTTCGTCCGGACGTTGGCGACAACTGAATGATGACAATTTCACGACCGGCGCGCATGCTTTTTGTGACACCAGCGGAGTGATTCGACCATGCTGGAAGCAATCGTATTGTTGCTGGGCGTGAGCACGTGCGCCCTGATCCTCATTGCGTTCTGGGGCCTCGACCTGCTCGGGATGCGCCGGCGCAGGGGATAAAGCGGTTCTGGTTCAGTACGGATCGTTGCCGCGAGCAGCGCTGGCACGAGTTTGTCACGCGCGCCAGCGGCGCGCTCCCTCGCAGTAAACCAACACTTAACTATAAATCGGTACCATCTGCTGCGTCCGGGTGGTGACCGTCCGGTTAAACGCGAGTGAATATCATGCCCGTCGAGATGCTGACGTATGCGGACCTGGGCGAACGGCTCAAAATTTCGCCGGAGGCTGCCCGGGCCCTGGTAAAACGACATCGGTGGCCGCGTTCCCGTTCCAACGACGGCAAGACGCTTGTGCAGGTCGACCTTGCAGAAATCAGCCACTCGCCAATCTCCCGTCCTCCGCAAGCCCAGGCCGGTCACCAGGTGGTCACCGCCCTGAAGCAGAAAATCGAGGCCCTGCAGGCCGAACTGATCGAGACGAAGGCGATTGCCCACGGCCATCGGGCCGACTTTGAGAGAGAATGCGAACGCACGAACAAGCTCCTGGCCGAACTGCTCAAGGCCACCTCGGAAAGCATGGGCGCCCGGGAAAGGGCGGCTCTGCTCGAAGGGAAGCTGTCGATGCTGACCCAGCCCTGGCGACGCCGGCTGGTCGATGCTTTCAGCCTTGCCTTGCCACAGGTCGCCGGCAACACGCGCGAGAGCGCCGGAAGCATCGCCCGATCGCATAATTGAACCGACCCTGCCTGTCGGGCGACCCTCCCGGCGTTGTCGAGAACCGCTGACACCAGGTCGCTCAGCCGCGCCAACGGAGAGGCTGGATAGGCGCGTGCCGCGGACTTGGCGTCAGTGCCAATAGCGGCGGTGATGACGATGGCCCCAGTAGTGGCGATGTCCCGCTCGCCGCCAGCCATAGCTCGTGTAGGGGTTTCCGCGCCCATAGTTCTGACAATTTGCGTTCGGATAGAACTGCGCGCACCGGCCCGGATTGGTAATGACGTGCTGCGCCGACGCCGGGCTGGCCAGCGCGGACAGGAATGATAAGGCAATGGCGCCAAGCAAGATCGTTGGTCTCGTCATCGCAGCCTCGCTTGTTTCTCGGTGCGACTATAACGACGATGGATCGTAAGGGTTGCTATTCTAAACCTGTTGATGCTCGGGGGGCTTGATCAGATCGCGCGTGGCTTGCCTGAATCTGAGTAGCCGCTGGATTGCTCAACTGCGAGCAGTGTGACCCACGTCGACGATCCACAATCGACCTGCCAACACAGCGCCCACACGGAGCTTTTTGGAAGATTTGGCGAGCTGCCTAACTTATTGATTTCATTGGTGAGCGCGGAGGGACTCGAACCCTCGACCCCATGATTAAAAGTCACGTGCTCTACCGCCTGAGCTACGCGCTCACTTGCCGCGCTGTGTAGGGGGCGGACCCCTGCGGGTCAATAGTGCCGGCGCGACAAAAGCGGCACTCGCGCAAGGCAAATTTTCTTTATGCCCGTGGCGCTTAGCAAGGCTTGTTGCAGCGCACGGGCTGCCTGTTCATCCACCGTCAGTTCACCTCGCGGCGGATTTCTGACGCCACCGGCTGGGACTGGCTGCCGACCACCGGCAGGGTGACCGGGCGCAGCCCGATCAGTTCAGCCGTCCGCACCGCACTGTTGCGCCAGAAGGCGAAGGAATTGGCGCGGGAGTTTTCCAGAAGCGCGATCGAGACGGCGGCCAGGAACGGCAGGCTCTGCAGCACCAGGACGCCGGCGAAGATGTAGATCTCGCGTACCTGCTTGTAGCCGTTCGTGACGACCAGCACGGCAGCGCCGACCAGGAGCAGCACCCCGATGACGGCTTCCCAGAACGCCTGGAACTCGATCGACATCACCGACAGGCCGCCCTTGGAGGTGCGGGCGAACGGCAGATGTTCGGTGATCAACCCCTGGGCCACCGCGCGCGACACCGTCCATTGCACGCTCATGGCCGCGATCATGGCGCCCAGCATCTGCCCGGCCTTGATCTTCACCCGCAGGCGGTAGAGCGCGATGAAATGCACCAGCGACACGACAAAGGAGGCGATGATCGGCAGCGTCAGGATCTTGTCGGGGATGGCGATATCGGCAAACGCCACGATCGGCACCCAGATCAGGTTGAGGATCGCGACCACCACGCCGAGGCTTTCGGCGCCAAGCCAGTTCAGCCAGCCCAGCGAAAATTCGCGGCGCTGGTCCGGCGACAGCCGGCTCGCGCCGGGCGTGAAGCGCCGCCAGTGCTTCTTGACGATCTGGAAGCCGCCATAGGCCCAGCGGTGGCGTTGCTTCTTGAACGCCTCGTAGGTGTCGGGCAGCAGGCCCTCGCCATAGCGGACGTTGGTATAGTGCGTCAGCCACCCCTGCTGCTGGATGGTGAGGCCGAGATCGGTGTCCTCGCAGATGGTGTCGCTGGACCAGCCGCCGGCCATGTCCATCGCGGAACGGCGGATCAGGCACATCGTGCCGTGCACGATGATGGCGTTGCATTCGTTGCGCTGGACCATGCCGATGTCGAAGAACCCGGCATATTCGCCGTTCATGATGTAGTGCATCAGCGAGCGGTCGCCGTCGCGATGCTCCTGCGGCGCCTGCACCAGGCCGACGCGCGGGTCGGCGAACACGGGAACCAGATCCTTCAGCCAGTCCGGATGCACGACATAGTCGGCGTCGATGATGCCGATGATTTCGGCGTCCGCCGCGGTCCGCTCCATGGCGATGCGGAGCGCACCGGCCTTGAAGCCCTGCACCTTCTCGGCGTTGATGAACTTGAAGCGCTCGCCAAGCGTACGGCAGTGGTCCTGGATCGGCTGCCAGAACTCAGGGTCGGGCGTGTTGTTGATGATGCAGACGCATTCGAAGTTCGGATAGTCGAGCCTTGAGACCGCGTCCAGCGTCTGCTTGAGCATCTCGACCGGCTCGAAATAGGCGGGAATGTGGATCGAGACTTTCGGGAAGGCGACGGCGTCGCCGATCGTGGCCGGCGGCATCGGCTCCGCGCTCTTGGCGATCAGGCGGCGCGGACCGTGGCCGAAGGCAACGGCTGCGATTTCGTCGATGCGCGCCATCGCGATCAGGACCAGCGGCACCAGCAGGATCAGGCCAAGCGTCAGCGCAAACGCCGAGCCGAGCACGAAATAGTGCCCGGCCCAGTAGGCGAACACGGTGGAAGCCCAGGCGCCGACGCCGTTCGCGGCCGCCGAAAGCACCAGCGCCTGCATGATGGTCGGCTGCTCCAGCCGCAGGATCGGCAGCGACATCAGGATGCCGACCAGCAGCGCGATCGCGGCCAGCTTCCAGTAGTTCTCGTTCACGATCGGGCCGGTCCACGAAAATTTCGGTTCGCGGGAAGCATCGAGAATGCCCCAATAGGGTCCGACGCCGCCTTCGAAGAATTTCCAGGGCTGATCGATCGCCTCGACGATGTTGTAGTCCATGCCGATGGCTTCGGCGCGAGCGACGAAATTGCGCAGCACCGAAGCCTGCTCGAACGGTCCGGGCTCGGCGTTCCGCAAATTATAGCCGGCGCTCGGCCAGCCGAACTCGGCGATCACGATCCGTTTTCCCGGAAACTGGTCGCGCAGCAATTGGAACATCGCCACCGCCTGATCGACGGCCTGCTTGTCGGTGAAATTTTCCCAATAGGGCAGCACGTGCGCGGCTATGAAGTCGACGGAGGAGGCAAGCTCCGGATTGTCGCGCCAGATGTTCCAGATCTCGCCGGTGGTCACGGGAACGTTGACGGACTTCTTCACCTGCTTGATCAGCTCGATCAGGTCGTCGATCTTCTGCTCGCCGCGGAAAATGGTTTCGTTGCCGACGACGATGCCGTTGACGTTGCTGTTGCGCTTGGCGAGGCTGATCGCGGCCTCGATCTCGCGCTTGTTGCGGTCGGCATTCTTGTCGATCCAGGCGCCGACGGTGACCTTCAGGCCGAACTCGGCGGCGATCGGCGGCACCAGTTCGACGCCACCGGTCGAGGAATAGAGGCGGATCGCGCGCGTGATTGTCGATAGCTTCTTCAGGTCGGCGCGGATTTTTTCGATCTGCGGAATATTGTCGACGTCGGGATGCGCCGTTCCCTCGAACGGCGCATAGGACACGCTGGGCAGAATGCCCCTGAAATCGGGGGCGGCCCGCTTTTCCTGGAACAGGCCCCACAGCCCGGCGTGAGCTGCGGTCACAAACAGCAGAACGGCGACGACGGCACGCATCGGGGGCTAAACCATACGGGGCTGCAATTTGGTATAAGCGAACCTGTCCCCTAGGTTCGACCGACACGGCGGCATCATAAGGATAGTCCTGCCCTGCGAATTCACAACTGATATGACGCCATGGCGCTTTTAAGGTTGGCGTTTTTAAGGTTGGCCTTTTTAAGGGCGCGACCGGCAAACGCAGCACAAATAGGATCGTTCCTCTGAACGTATCCTGAATGCCGCGCCGCTATTTTGCCGGCGGGGCAGGGCTGGCGCTGGGGGCCGGCGAGGGCGAGGCGGCCGGAGCCGGCGTCGCGTTGCCGGCGGTCGCAGGCGCCGGGCTGGCCGCCGCGGCAGCCTGGGGCTGGGCGCCCGGATTGATCCAGCAGACGTGGATGCGGCTGTCGAGGGTTTCGGCCACCTTGGGATCGATCTGTCCGCCAAAGCGGGTCAGGCAGCGGAAGGCCGCCTGGACATGGCCGCCGGGGCAGCCGAACCGGTCGTAGAGATCGAGGTGCCGAAACGCGGTATCCAGGTCGTCGCGCCACATCAGGCGAACCACCCGGCGGCCGAGCCAGACGCATTCGGGGTTTCCACCCGGGCCGTTGATGGCCTGGGCCGCCTCGACGAATTCGTCGGCCTTGCGCTGGTTGTCCTTGTTGACGTCGGCGGCATTGGCGGGCGGCTTGCCGGACTGATCCTGCGGGGTCGGGCTGCCACTCTGGGCAAACGCGCCAGCCGATCCGATCAGGAGGGCCAGGCCGGCAGCGGCGAAGCGCCTCAAAACCGCAACTCTTGGATCAAGCACCCGTCGACGCATACATTCCCCGATTAGTTTCCTGCCGCCCGCGCGGCTGGTGTCATACTCTGGCTTGTTGCCGCCTAAATTCGTCCCCAATGCGGCGGACAAGCCCGGCGATTCACATGACGGGTATTTCAGATTTTGTCCAGCAAAGTCACAACTTTATCATGGCGATGGTAAAACTGCCGCAAGAGACTCGGGGGGGCATAGGCCGATCGTGCATCTTGGCAGAACGCCGATGAACGGGTAATCGACGGTCCCCGCCCGGAGGATGGAACCGATTTCTCTTCGTACGCCGCTGGCGCTTCTCCTTTCATCGCTCGGTATGATCGCGGCCCTGTGGTGGTGGCTGGCCACACCGATCACGCTTGCGCGCGCGCCGATCGATCCCGACGCAAAGCTGCAATGCGTTTCCTACGCCCCGTTCCGCGGCGCCCAGACGCCCCTGATACCGACTACGCAGATCTCTCCTGAACAGATTGCGCAGGATCTGGCGCAGCTTGCGAAAATCACCGACTGCGTGCGGACCTATTCGATCGAGAACGGGCTCGACCAGGTTCCGGCGCTGGCCGCCAAGGTCGGGCTGAAGGTGATCCAGGGGATCTGGCTCTCCAGCAACCGGATCAAGAACCTCGCCCAGATTTCGGTTGCCATCGAACTGACCAAGGAGAATCCAGGCGTCATTACCGCGCTGGTGGTCGGCAACGAGGTGCTGCTGCGCGGCGAGATGACGACCTCGGATCTCGCGGCCCATATCCGCTCGGTCAAGTCGCGGGTCACCGTGCCCGTCACCTATGCCGACGTCTGGGAGTTCTGGCTGCGCAACCGCGAAGTCTATGACGCGGTCGACTTCGTCACGATCCACATCCTGCCTTACTGGGAAGACATCCCGGTCCGCGCGAAGTTCGCCGCCGGCCATGTCGACGACATCCGCAGGCGCATGGCGGTGGCGTTTCCGGGCAAGGAAATCCTGATCGGCGAAACCGGCTGGCCGAGCGCGGGCAGGATGCGCGAGGGCGCGCTGCCGTCGCGCACCAACCAGGCGCGCGTGGTGTCCGAAATCCTCGATCTGGCCAAGCGCGAAAAGTTTCGGGTCAATCTGATCGAGGCCTATGACCAGCCGTGGAAGCGCCAGCTCGAGGGCACCGTCGGCGGCTATTGGGGCATGATCAATGACGCGAAGCGCGCGGTGAAATATCCGCCCGGCGAGCCGATCAGCAATTATCCGGCCTGGAAATGGCAGATGGGATGCGGAATGGCGCTCAGCGCCCTGGTCTTCCTGGCGGGCTGGCTGACGCTGCGGCGGCGGCCGTGGAAGCCGCGGCTGGCCGCGTGGGTCGCGGTCGGGACATCGGCGACGACCGCCGGCATGCTGCTCGGGATCGCCGCCGACAAGATGTATTACGAGAGCTACGGCGCCGGCGGCTGGCTGCAATGGGGCGCACTGCTGGCGGCCGCCGTCGCATCACCAATGCTGTGCGCGAACGCTGCGATGTCGGGACGGCCGCTGCCGACATTCCTCGAATTGTTCGGGCCGCGCGAGGTCCGGACCAAATCGGTGCTGGCGGCGCTGCTGGGTCTCGTGGTTGTCGTCACCACGGTGATCGCGGCGCAAACCGCGCTCGGCTTTGCGTTCGATCCGCGCTACCGCGATTTTCCGTTCGCGTCGCTGACCATGGCGGTGGTGCCGTTCGCGGCCTTGATGCTGCTCAACCGCCCGAAAGAGGGCGTGCGCCCGATCGCCGAATCCGCTTTTGCCGGCTTGCTGGTCGCGGCGGCGCTGTTCACCGGCTTCAACGAGGGTAACCAGAACTGGCAGTCGATGTGGACCTGCGCGGTCTACCTCCTGCTGGCGCTCACGCTGTGGCGGGCGCGGGCCGTGCAAATCCCAAAATGAGCAGGCCGATCGCAATTCCCGACAGCGCGATGTTGTAGAGCACGATCCCTAGTCCCGCCGCGATCAGCCCGCCGGTCAGCAGCACGATCGACGGCCGCATGACATGAAGCGTCGCAATGATCAGCGCGGCGATGCCGAATACCGAGTTCTTGAACAAATAGGTGGCGAGGGTGCGCGACTTGCACAGCATGGTCTGCAGGCCGGCGTCGCAGGCCAGCGCGACGGGTGAGAGCTCGACCGCAAGGTAGCGCAGGTACAGCGCGTAGCCGACGGTGACGAAACCGACCACCAGCAGGAATTGCACTTGATAGGGCGTGAGCCGGAACGGGGATTTTTTCATCGGCGCAATATGGTCGGGATTGGCGGCCGGGACAAGCGTTCGCCAATGGCGGGAGGACATGTCAAAAATTCGGCGTAACGCGCTGGTGTCACGAGATTATTGCGAACTTTTCCGGTTGAAGAAGGACGACAATGTCGTCTGCGTTGCCGCAGGTGGCGCTTCCGGCTTCTTCGGCGTCTCCTCGACCACCGCCGTCGCCGCCGCCCGCTTGGCGATGCCGCGCCGGCGCAGCGTTGGCTTGGCGGCGGTGGGCGGCGGATCATCCGACTTCAGCGACAGCCGCTGGCCGTCGAAGATCGCGGTCTCGCACGGCCGGTTGTTTTCGGTCAGGACGGCGCAGATCCTGGCCGCGGCGCCGGCGTCGTTCAGCGGACCGGCCACCAGGCGAAGCTGCATGCCAAGCCCCTTGGCGCTCTCCTTGATGACGATGATCGGGCGCAACGCCGTGAGCGGGGCGTTCGATCTCGATTTCAGCAGCCCGTGCCACAGCATGCGCAGCCCGTTCACCGAATTGGCGGTGCCGAGATCGACCCCGAACTCGGTTCGCTGCAGGGAGACTTTTGGCGCCGTGTCATCGCCGGCTTCCGAATCGGCCGCCGATGGCGCGGCCGCCACGACGTCGGGGATCGGGCTCGCGATGACAGGGTTCTGAGCCTTGCCCGGCTCGATCAGCTGGGCGGCTGCGGGATCGGGCGGGGCCATCATCGACTGCGCAGCCATCAGCGGCGTGGCGGGCGAAGGTTTTGCGGGTTCCGGCTTGACGGCTTCCGCTTTTGCCGCCTCGGCCTTCGTCGAGCCCGCCTTCACGTTGTCCGCTTTTGTCATCTCCGCCTTTGCCGCTTCCAGCCTTGCCGTTTCCCGGGCGCTCTCCGCTTTGGCTGCATCGGTCTTCGCAGCATCCTTGGCGGCGGAGTAAACCGCAGCCGAGGCGGGCTGCGCGGCGGCAGTGGACTTGTCGGCGGCGGTTGCCGGGGTCGGGGCGGTTGCTACCGGCGCGACGGCTGGCGACGGCTGCGGGTTCTGGGCGGCGGCCGGCGGTTCCTGATTTGCAACCGGCGGCGAAGCCGGCGCGGAACCCTGCCGGGCGACGGCCCCGGTGACGGAATCGAGCCCCTGTTCCAGGCTGGTGACACGGGAATACAGCCGGTCGCGATCGCCATTGAGCGTATCGATGGCGGCCGCAAGCCGCCGCGCCTCGTCCTGCGTTTCCCGCGCAACCAGCTGAATTTGCTGCGCCTGCCGGGCCAGATCGGTGGCGGCGACCTGCTCCCGCTTCAGTCCGAACGAGGACTGGCCGGCCATCACGGCCACAACCACCGCAGCCGTGGCGCCGACGCCCCAGGATGCGAGCCGCCACAGCGCGCGGCGGTCAAGCGCGTCCTCGTCGGCCAGCAGGTTGCTCAGCACGCCACCGCTGTCATCCGCCTCGAAGTTTGCGAGATGGTTTGGTTTCTTGGCCAAGCGCCCCTGGCCCTCCTCAAGGCCCGCCGAATCACAGGGCAAACATTAACAGGAAAAGCGCCGCTCAATTGAATTCGGACGTTTTCAGGGCGGCGAATTGGTTTGATCTCCGGGGGAAAACAATTAAAGACGGCCCGGCGCCATCCGTATTGTCCGTTAGGGAATAGAATGACCGCTCGATCCAGCCTGACTGTCGTGCTTGCGGCCGGTGAGGGGACGCGCATGCGGTCCCGGCTTCCGAAGGTGCTGCATCCCATAGCCGGACAGTCGCTGCTGGCCCATGTGCTGGACGCCGCACCGCACGGAACGGACGCCGCGCTGGCGGTCGTGATCGGGCCGGACCACAAGGCGGTCGCCGACGAGGTTGCGCGCAACCGCCCGGATGCGGCAATTTTCATTCAGGCCGAGCGCCTCGGCACCGCGCATGCCGTGCTGGCCGCCCGCGCGGCGATCGCGCGCGGTGCTGATGATCTGCTGGTGGCGTTCGGCGACACGCCGCTGATTTCGGCCAACACGTTTGCGCGGCTGCGCGCGCCGCTGGAGCAGGGGGCGACGCTGGCCGTGCTCGGCTTCCGCGCCGCGGATCCCACCGGCTACGGCCGGCTGCTGCTCGAGCGCGGCCGCCTGACGGCGATCCGCGAACATGCCGATGCAACCGAAGAAGAGCGCAAGGTGACGCTTTGCAACGCCGGCGTGATGGCGTTCGACGGCCACCGCGCGCTGGAAATTCTCGACCGGATCGGCAACGCCAACAGCAAGGGCGAGTATTATCTGGTCGATGCCGTCGCTATTGTCAGGGAAATGGGATTGGAGGCCGTCGTGATCGAAACCAGCGAGGACGAAGTGCGCGGCATCAACAACAAGAGCCAGCTCGCCGAAGCCGAAGCGGTGATGCAGGCGCGGCTGCGCCAGGCGGCGCTCGATGCCGGCGTGACGCTGATCGCGCCGGAGACGGTCTATCTCGCCGCGGACACGACGTTCGGCAACGACGTCACCATCGAGCCGTTCGTGGTGATCGGCCCTGGTGTTTCCATCGCCGACGGCGCGGTGATCCATTCGTTCTCGCACATCGTGCAGGCCTCGATCGGAAAGAAGGCGTCGGTCGGTCCCTATGCGCGCCTGCGCCCCGGCACCTCGCTCGGCGAGGGCGTTCGGATCGGCAATTTCGTGGAGACCAAAGCCGCGACGCTGGAGGCGGGCGCCAAGGTCAACCATTTGTCCTATGTCGGCGACGCCCATGTCGGCGCCAACGCCAATCTCGGCGCCGGCACCATCACCTGCAACTACGACGGCTTCTTCAAGCACAAGACCACGATCGGCGAGGGCGCGTTCGTCGGCACCAATTCCTCGCTGGTCGCCCCGGTGAAAATCGGCAACGGCGCCTATATCGGTTCGGGCTCGGTCATCACCAAGGACGTGCCCGATGATGCGATGGCCGTGGAGCGCAGCCCGCAGAGCAACCGCGAGGGCGGGGCGAAGCGGTATCGCGAGATGAAGATGCGGGCGAAGAAGCCGAAAGAAGGTTGATCGCACGCGGGCATCCTGTGACTGCTGCCGCGCGCCGCAACGTGTTAGGAGTCATTCAAAACCTCATGACGAGAATTCCGCCTTGCCCGCCGTTCCTGCCCGCATCCTGCCGACGATCGTCATCTCGCAGTTCGCCGCGACATCGCTGTGGTTCGCCGGCAATGCGGTGATACCCGACCTGCAGCGCAGCGCCGGCCTGCCGGCCTCCGCCGTCGGCGACATCACGATCGCCGTGCAGTTCGGCTTCATCGCCGGCACACTGGTCTTCGCCTGGCTGGCGATCGCCGACCGCTACTCGCCACGTATCATCTTCTTCCTTTCCACGCTCGCCGGCGCGGCGGCCAATGCCGCGACGCTGGCGAGCGGCGGCGAGTTCCTGCCCGTGCTCGCGGCGCGGTTCGCAACCGGCTTCTTTCTCGCCGGCATGTATCCCGTAGGCATGAAGATCGCGTCGGGCTGGTGCGACCGCGACCTCGGGCTCGCGCTCGGCTGGCTGGTCGGGGCCTTGGTGCTCGGAACGGCGCTTCCCCATCTCATCCGCGGCCTGGGCGGCGATCTACCCTGGGAGGGCGTGATCCTGTCGGTCTCGGCGGTATCGATCGCCGGCGGTCTGGCTATGTTTCTTCTCGTGCCGGACGGGCCGCATCTCAGGGCGGGCGCGAAGTTCGACCCGGCCGCCTTCGCGACGATCTTCCGCTCGGCCGAATTCCGGGCGTCGGCCTTCGGCTATTTCGGCCATATGTGGGAACTCTACGCCTTCTATGCGTTCCTGCCGGTGCTGCTCGCGGCGCGCCTCGACAGCGACGCCGCGACGGTTTCGGTGTGGAGCTTCGCGGCGATCGCCACCGGCTTTCTCGGCTGCATGGTCGGCGGCTATCTTTCGCGGGTGATCGGCAGCGTGCGCGTTGCCTATATGCAGTTGTCGGCGTCCGGCCTGTGCTGCCTCGTCTCGCCGCTGGCGTTCCTGGCGCCCTTGCCCGTATTCCTCGCCTTTCTGTTGTTCTGGGGCGTGGTCGTTGTCGGCGACTCGCCGCAATTCTCCACGCTCAACGCCCGTTTCGCCCCACCGAAGCTCGTCGGCTCGGCGCTGACGATTGCCAATTGCATCGGCTTCTCGATCACGATCGTCTCGATCGCGCTGCTTGCCAGGCTGATCGAAGCCACCGGACCACAGTATGCTTTCCTGATGCTGGTGCCCGGGCCGGTGCTCGGGCTGGCGGCGTTGAGACGGCTGGCCGCGAAGCCGGCATAAGGAACGACCGCGGCGCGAATTTGCGGATTTCGATTTCTTGCGGATTGCTCAATTGCATTTTGATGGGAGCCGATGACCGTCACCCGGCAGCGGGTCATGGATGACGCGCTCCACGTGATCAGCGATTTCAGGAGCCGACGACTCTCCGCACAGTACCGATTTCGTGATGTCATCTCCGTCGGCGTGTGAGCCAACTCATACACTTGTGGGTTGAATGGATCACTATGTTCGTATTCCTCAACCCTCAAACCCTTCGGAGGTCGAGATGGCTACGAACCAGACGCACGCAAACGCTGACCGCCAAACCCATCCGCTTCTCGATAATCTGCGCGAAATGCATGCCGCAGCTGCAGAGCGGGGCTTGTTTACGTACAGCGTAAAGATCGTGTGCGGCAAACAGACCGGCGGGGACTGTTGCTGTGTCGCAGGTACGCGGCCGGGCCTGTATGCGACCGAGGTCAACATTCAGAATTTCAATCTCGTGCAGGCGCCGGTTCTGAAGTTCGTTCAGCCGTTGATCCACGGTGCCGTTCTTGCGCGTGAGCCCGACGTCACAAACCCCGCTGCGCTTCCCAAACGCCAGGTCGAGACCATCATACTTCCGCCGCTGGCGGCGACGATGGACGATTGTTGCCGCATCGCGGAGATGCTGCCGGCCCCGAGCGGAGAGACCCCGCTCACCATCGCTATTCTGTCAATCGCGAGCCCATTGGAGTTGTCGGTGTCGGCGGTCTACACGGCGAACCCTCTGAACGGAGACGGCATCAGTATTGATGTCGAGTACATTCCATCGCGACTAATGGCGATCGGCGGCGCGGGTTAGCAGGGTCTAACACCACCAAACAGGATTACGGCGACAGAGTTACGGTACACTCAATGGCACTTCCCCAGCGGCAGATTGAGTGCACCGTAATTCGTGATTCTCCGGTGTTGTTTGGCCGGCATGGCGGCAGGTTCGGTTCGACACGGACCTCCTTCAGGCAGCGGACAACGGATCGGGTCCGTAACGGTTCGTGAAACACGCTGGTCGAGCGGCCGGCACACCCGTTCACAACACTGTTATTGCCACCGGCCGCGCTTCGCCTCCCTCAACTGTGCGTTTCGCGCTTGCCGTTGTATCCTCGATCGAGCAACTGCACGGTCGCCGGCACGGTCGCCAAGAGGAATTTAGCCAGGAGGAGTTTACATGGCCACCGTCGTCCTCAACCGCCGCAACCTGCTCGTCGTTGGCGGCGCCGTCCTGGCAACCGGGGTTTCCGGGCTCCTGTTGCCCGCCCGCGCGCAAGGTCTCGCACCGACCAATTCGATGTCGGGCGGGTCGAACAACTACCGCAAGGGCGCGGCGATCGTCGATCGGATCGGCAAGGGGGGCTTCTGGATGTCTGGCACCGTGCGCCGCGCAGGCGACGGCGCTCCGCTTGCCGGACAGCGCATCCAGATTTGGGCGCACACGACCGAAGGCCAGGAGCACGAGCCGCAGAGTCATGGCGCCACGCTCACCGACGAGAACGGGGCGTTCCGCCTTGAGATGCCGCAGATCCTTCCCATCTTCGGCCAACCGCATGGCCACCTCGCCTATGACAGCGGTGAATTCAAAACCGTCTTTCTGCGTCCCGTGATGCGGAGCGCAAAGGAGACCAGCCTGGAGGCGCACTTCGTCCTTCAGCCGGTCTGACCGAGTTGGGAATAAAGGAATGAGATTGGCCCGGGTGGCCCTGATCTGGGCCGCCCTTGCAACCGCCGTTGGCGTGCCGCTCGCCGCTGCAGCGGCGAGCCCGCTGCTGGCATGGCGCGGTCCGGTTTACATCCTGGCCGGATTCGCCGGGATTATCGCGCTGTGGCTCATGCTCGTTCAGCCTTTGCTGATTGCCGGATACCTGCCGGGACTGTCGGCTTATCGTGGCCGGCGTGCACATCACTGGATCGGCGGCGCGCTGGTCGTGGCGGTGGTGGTCCACGTCGGGGGCCTCTGGATCACCAGTCCGCCGGACATGATTGACGCGCTTCTGTTCGCATCGCCGACGCCGTTCTCGCCCTTCGGTGTGATCGCCATGTGGGCAATCTTCGCCGTCGCGCTCCTGGCCGCATTCCGACGGCGACTGCGTCCGCGAACCTGGCGCATCGCTCACACACTCCTCGCAATTGTCATCGTCGCCGGAAGTGCGGTCCACGCCATCCTCATAGAGGGCACGATGGAGACGGTCTCGAAGGCGGCGCTTTGCGCGCTGGTCCTCGCGGCGACCATAAAAGTCATGGCTGGCCTAAGGGTGTGGAGAAAGCGAGGGACGTTGCGCGGAGAGAATATTGCGCGACAGTAAACGACGCGGAATTGATAGCGCTCGCCTGACAATGCGACACGGCAACGTGATCCGTACGAGCGCCTTGTTATTTCGGAACGCACTCCACGTTGAAAGCAATAATGATCTGCGCTGGGTCGGCCTTGCCCAGGCTCTTCAGGTCTTCCAAACCACTTCTCAGCTTGGCTCCTGCCTCCCTCAGGCTGCCCTCGAGTTTTGATTTGGCCGTGTTGCAGCGCTCTTCATTCGAAAATTCTTGGAATACCACGGTGGGAAGGATCCTCCATTCCGTCCTGTCGTTTGTGGCGGCCGGACTGACCGAATAGGAGAAGACGTACATCAGTATCCACATCGGTTGTTCCTTCTGATTGAAAGGGTGCCCGAATGTGTCTCCACCTGCACAATGGCTTCTGTTGATCTACATCAACCATCCGCTTGGAGAGTGACGCAGCCTTCCCGGTTCGGGGAACTCATAGGAAGGTAATGTCATGCTTCGCTATCTTCTCGCTGCACTAGCAGCACTCGTTCTGTTGACCGCAACCTTGATCCCCGATGATGCCTATGCCCGCCGTGGCGGAGGTGGCGGCGGCGGATTTCACGGGGGTGGGTTCCGTGGTGGCGGCCTGCATGCAGGACGTTTCCACGGTGGCGGTTATCGTGGTGGCCTGCGTCCGACACATCCCATCGCTGGCCGCCCAGGTCGTCCCGGATATCCGATCGCCGGCCGTCCCGGTCGTCCCGGCTACCCGGTTGCAGGCCGAGGGTATTATCGCGGATATGGATACGGTGCGGCGGCGGTGGGAGCCGCAGCGGCTGGTGCCGCAGCCTATGGCGCTTATGGCGCTTACAACAACTGCTACGATGCATACGGCAATTGGATATGTTCCAATCAGTATCAATATTGATACGCGCCGAGCGCATGTCGACGGCGGTTGGGGCCCGTCCTTACTGGCCACGCCGCAAACTGCGCAAGCGTAGTCGGGATGAGCGCAGCGACATCCGGGTTGTGGTTTATCCCCGCATACCGCTGCGCTGCCGCGATTACGGCTCCGCGAAGCTCATCTTCCAGGGGACAGTAACGAATAAGGGACAGTAGCGAACGCGAGCTATTGCTCTGACGACAGGTGGATCATCTGGCGCCCGTCATTCATCGCCTTGAGACTGTTGACATAGTTCTCGGGACGCTGCCAGCGGTGCGGAACTTTCAACCCCATGAATTCTGCGATGCTGCCGATAAACGAAGTGCAATTGGTTGTTTCGGCATTCCAGACCGGTGAACTCGCCTGCAATTTCTTGATGTATGCGAAAACCCTTTTTGCGTCCGGCTCATTCAGGTAGACGCGGTAACTGGCGGTCAGGTACTGCGGATCAAGATCGCCATAGCTCGCCTTGGTCTCGGACGGCACCCACGTCAGATGACCAAGTACATAAGGCACGGTGTCTCCCGCAGGCGTAAGGCCTGCGACTTCAACGGCCCGGTCGCTTGTCTTCCCGAACCAGACGAAAGCATGTCCCCAGCTCGCCGCCGTTCTGGCTCTGAAATCGACGTAGTACGGGCCCTTTGCCGATCCCGATCCAGGCTTTCGGGTCGACTGTGGCGCCGGTTTCCCTTCACTGAACGCCTCACGGGAAGCAAGCGCGTCCGCGTTGGCGGCGCGCTTGTCGACTTCCTGGTTGGGGGAAATGAGCCGTTCCAGGCCCGCGAGAATGTCAATCTCGCGTGCCGAAGCAGGATGGATTTCGCACTGGAGCAGAACAGCTAGCCCCGCAAGCAGGCATAGTCCTGCTCTGTTCAGCCTGTTTGCCACGGTTCGCCCTTCAACTGTCGACGATAAAGCTCAGGATCAACGAGGATCCGGGTCAATACCGCGCATAGGGCCGCGGTGCGACCGGCGTCTTGCCGATCGGGGTTTTCCCGATGGGAGTCTTGCCAATCGGCATCTTGCCGATCTGGGCCTGCTGATAGACGGGCTGTGGGCGCGGGATATCGGCAGCGCCGGCCGCAGTCACCAGGGCAAGCGTCGCACCCGCTACAATCACGATCTTCATCACAGTACTTCTTCCTCCAGGTTAGAGAGAGCAGGGCAGTCAGCCGCGCCCCCCTCAGCCACGCCGTGAGCATGAACGTCCGAATACGCCCACAGTGCGGCAGGTCGGTCACGTCTAAGCGATAGGTTTGCAGTGCGGCAGATATGAGACAGGCGGAGCCTGAATGTGCTGTGGGTCAAGCGGACCTTGGGCGGAGGCTCAATCCAGGCAAACGCAGCCGGCATGAGCGCAGCGGCATCCGCATTACGGTGACAGTCCTGGGCTGCCACCGTAATGCAGTAAAAGAAGCTGAGATCAAATGCAGCCGGCTAGGATGAAGGTGCCTCAAGAAGCGAGCGGAGCTTTGGCTCAATCTCGTCTAGTGTAGTGATAAGGTATCCAACGTACTGTTGAGTGATGGCGCCAGAGCCTCCAAGAGCTTGAGCAATGCCCGTGCTTCGGCTTACAATTTCCGATCCGTCCGCCACTCTTGCCAAGGTGCCTTGGTCCATCTGGGCTAACAATCCGCCAGTTGATACGACATTCCAAGCAGTCATTTCCAGACTCGCGGTCGCTACGCTCCCTGCTTGCAGAACTTGCCGGAGTTCGGATGCGCGCCTCAGATTGCGGTTAATCTCGGCATGCAGCATGCCCATTGCTTTCGCGCTCGCCCGCTCGCCTTTCTCACGGTCTCTCGATACATTGAAAAATACGTTCCCAGTGGCAGCGAGCACAGCGCCGACGAGAATAAGCGCAAGCCAAAAGTGGAAAGATCGCCCAAAGATCGGTCCTTCACACGGGAAGCAGCACTCGGTTTGAATTTGCGAAGTATTAAATCATTACCGCTCAGTAGGACGATCAGCAAAGCGAGCGTGCCAATTGTCCAAATAACGCCTGCCACTCCGGCCTCCCAAAACGGGCGGGTCCGCGTGACGATGCTCGCATGGAACCTATGCGGCGCGGGTTTTGTTTTTTCCCGATCGGGCGACCTTTGCCTTTTCTGTGGATTTCGTCGCAACCAATCTCGTGTCGGTGGACGCTGCGGCGGCAGCGTTGCTGCCTGAGCTTTCAACCGATGTCGTGAGAATTTCGCGTTGAGCATTGAGCCAATAGATGTCCGCCTGGCCCTCGGGTTGGCCATCGCCGATCCAGAGGTGGTAGGCACGTTCGCGAATGGCCTCTTCCAAATTTGGCATGGGAATCTCCCTCGTGATGCGCCCAGCCCCGGCAGAACACTCTGGCATCTCCTCGCCCCGGACAATCGGCAGCGTCGTGTTCGGCTTTCGGCAGCGCGGTGATATATTCGGCGGCGTCGCGCAGCGTCAGCAACTTGCGCCCATCCGGCAGCACGATCGGATCAAAGAACCGCTTGAACACACCATTCAGAGCTGGCCGTTCGCTGCCCGAGCGCCGCTTTGATCGACAAATTTGACGCCGCAGGTATTTCCGTTCCGCCACACCACACGGCAATGCATTGTCGTTTTGAAACCATCCAATGACAGATCAAATCTGAAGGCGGCAGTGTGATGTGTAGATGAATGAAGCGTGGCTCCGTTACGGTGCAAATTCACCACCAGGCAGGGATGACAGCCGCGAATACCGTCAACGCAAAGCATCGCGGGCTGGTTGATTGCAATGCGTTCCAGGGCTCGACGTTCGAGCATCGGCACACCCTAAAAAATCAAAATCCTAAGGCAATAGCCAGGCAGATTAGACCGTCGAGCTATTTATAAAAGTCAGGCGCACTAACTTTCTAAAATTGTAGGGAATAACGATATCGAGCCGCTCGGCACCTATAGCTTGCCGAGGCCGTGATCAAGCGCGGGGCTATTCGCTGTGCTGCCGCTGGTAGCGCCGGCGCACCCCTTAGTGACAGCCGCTCAGTATCCGGGTCGATAGTCGCCGCGCCGGCGGGCGAACGCGTAGTGGGGATTGATCCCGCAATAGGAGAAAGTACCGCTCGCGGTGGCCATGCATTGGGCGTAGCTGGAATATTGGCAATTGCCGGGATACCCATAATCACGCCCTTGCAGGCAGTAGCTATTCGGTACGCCCTCATAAGCCCAGGGGCCGTAAAAACCCGGGCCATATGTCTGCGCCCGGGCTTGCCCGTCTGCTAGGGCTATACTTATCGTCAAAATCGTCAAAGCCGCCAAAATACGCATTGGAACTTCCTCGATGTCGGCACATCACCCAATGCACTTAGACAGCAGGCAATATTGATCCAAGTCAAAGTACTCAGGTCCTGCGCCAGCAACCGGCGGAGCCGCTCGGCGACCTCGCCCTGATCAGCGTTCGGCATCCAGCGCGGCGGGATCGTGGTGATCGGCTAGGTCGGCGATCACTCGCCTCCGCTGAAAAGATCAACGCGACCGCCTAGTTTGTCAGGCCGCTTTATAGATCGTCTTTGAGGGCGCTCGCGTACACGAGGGCGTCAATTTTCTCGTTCATCTTATCGATGCATGTCTTTGTTTCTTCCCAAAAGAGGTTTTGATTGTCGGCGTCCTTGTGCCACCCCGATAACCGCTTGCATGCAGTATTGATCTCTTCGCTCCTAAAATTCACAAACCGGCTGGTGTGTGCAAACCGGTTCCGAATATCTTTGATGGCAAGAAGGTCTTTGTAGGTCGCTTCGTCTAGCAGGCGGAAAATATATGCGACTTCGATTTTTGCGGAAAACCGACTGAGGGGCCCAAGACCATCGAAGATTTTTGCTGCCAGCGTGTTGGATAGTGGTCTCGCTGCGCACAGAAGAAGCTTTTGAAGCCCGTCTTCGACCAAGCCTGCCGCGACTAACGCATTGCCCGCTTCCGCATGAGTTGAAAGTAGATTGATATATTCGGCGCTGGTGATGCTGCGCAAGTTACTGATTGTGGGTTCTTCGTCTGTCATTTGCTCACGATTGCACAATGCAGGGTAGCAATGCGAGGATTGGGATGCTTGTCCCGGCAATTCACAGGGCCGGCTTGATCACCGAACGACCCGAAAAACCTTGGCCGGTTTCCGTCTTGGCGCTGGCGTCGCCTTCGCGCCGTGCCGGTTGAGCGCCCGCCGGGTGTCGGGCGGGAGCTAGCGCCATTCCGCATTGATCTTGATCGAAGCCGCCGCTCGACTACCGCCAACGATGGCGCATGGCATCTAACCCCCAACGAACTTCATCGTGGATGCGGCCGGGATTGCGGCTGCGTCTTGGAATGGCGGTGCTTGCGGCGATGCTCTGGGCGATCTGCGGATCGGCGCATGCCGACTGGGCAGTGCGTGGTGATGAAACCGGTGTGACGCTCATCGGCGCAGTGTCGGACGATGCTGGTTCGGGAGAGCCGAATGGTGCACACTTTGAGGCGACGTGCATCAAGGGCAGTGCGGGTGCCGGACCCTTCAGCTTTGCCTTCACCCATACGCCAGCGGCCGCAAAGATCAAAATCGCGGACAAGGTGCCCGCAGCGTATCGTCTGACCATCGACGGGGACGAGGTTGCCCGTGTATCGAGCGGCCCGACTAAGATGACCACTGCGGCGGGTACGCTCGGCTACACGTTCGTTTGGTCGGTCAGGTTGATGTCCATGATCGCTAACGCTCAGAAGGAGATCAAAATGGTCTTCGACGGCGATCCGGCCCCAATAGCGGTGCCAGCACGCGGCTCCGGCGAAGCGGTGCGGAGCTTCCTGCAACAGTGCAAGTACGACCTTAAGCAGTCCCCATCCTCGCCTGCGGAAAGTTCGGCCTGATATCCGCGCCACGACTCTACAGGGCTTCATGAGCGTTCACGTTCACATGCCCCCATATTTCCTTTCGACGCCTTGACCAACGGAAATCGCGACACAAATGTGAACACCTCCACCGCACGACGTTGATCTACCTCAGCTTTTTAGATCGGTCCTCTCCCTTGCGCAGGGAATGCCGGAGTGCCTCCGCTGAACCTGTATGCTCGTGTGCGCTTCCTTCTACCCATTGCACGCGAGACCGCGGGTGCAGCGCGCATCCGGCATTCCCTGCTCCCTCTCTTGGGGAGGAACAAGCCAGGCCTCGGGCAGATCATGCCGCGAGATCGCGGACGCGTATTCCGCAGGCGTCGCGGACGTGACAGGTTAATCCCTGGTTAGGCGGTCAGTTAAGTTTTCCGCTTAAAACTGTCTCAATACGCAACAATTATTGAGTATCTGTAAGACCGCGAATTTCGTTAAGAGTGGCGCGGGTTGCGACGCACCTCGCGTCGATTTGGGGATATAAAACCGCATGTGCGGCATTGTCGGCATTTTGGGACGTGCTCCGGTCGCGGAGCAATTGGTGGATTCGCTCAAACGCCTTGAATATCGCGGCTATGATTCCGCAGGCGTCGCCACGCTGGAAGGCGGCCGCCTCGCGCGGCGCCGGGCCGAGGGCAAGCTGAAGAACCTCGAAAAGCGGCTGGAGGCAGAACCGCTCAAGGGGCGCACCGGGATCGGGCATACCCGCTGGGCGACCCACGGCAAGCCTACCGAGAACAACGCGCATCCGCATGCGACCGACCGCGTCGCCGTGGTTCACAACGGCATCATCGAGAATTTTCGCGAGTTGCGCGAAGCGCTCGAGAAGAAGGGGACGGTGTTCAAGACCCAGACCGATACCGAGATCGTGCTGCACCTGGTCGACGACCTGCTGCAGAAGGGCATCAAGCCGGTCGAGGCGGTGAGGGCGGCGCTGTCGGAACTGCGCGGCGCGTTCGCGCTCGGGTTCATTTTCGCCGGCGACGACGACCTGATGATCGGCGCCCGCAACGGCCCGCCGCTGGCGATCGGTTATGGCGACGGCGAAATGTATCTGGGGTCGGATGCGATCGCGCTAGGTCCCTTCACCGATACGATCAGCTATCTCGAAGACGGCGACTGGGTGGTGCTGACGCGCAAGGGCGCGACCATCTACGACAAGAACAACGCGATCGTGCAGCGCGAGGCGGTCAAGCACTCAGCCTCGACCTCGCTGGTCGACAAGGCGAACTACCGCCACTTCATGGCCAAGGAAATCCACGAGCAGCCGGAAGTGGTCGGCCACACGCTGGCGCGCTATATCGACATGGCGACCGAGCGCGTGATGCTGCCGGTCAAGCTGCCGTTCGACTTCAAGGACATCCAGCGCATTTCGATCACGGCCTGCGGCACCGCGAGCTATGCCGGCGCCGTCGCCAAATACTGGTTCGAGCGGTTCGCGCGCCTGCCGGTCGAAGTCGATGTCGCCTCGGAATTCCGCTACCGCGAGGCGCCGTTGCGCAAGGGCGATCTGGCGATCTTCATTTCGCAGTCCGGCGAGACCGCCGACACGCTGGCCGCCCTGCGCTACGCCAAGGCCGAGGGCGTGCACACGGTTTCCGTGGTCAACGTGCCGACCTCGACGATTGCGCGCGAAAGCGAGACCGTGCTGCAGACGCTGGCCGGCCCCGAAATCGGCGTCGCCTCGACCAAGGCGTTCACCTGCCAGTTGATGGTGCTGGCCGCGCTCGCGGTCGCCGCCGGCAAGGCGCGCGGCGAATTGTCTGACGACGACGAGACCAAACTCATCCACGGCCTCGTCGAGGTTCCCCGCCTGATGGCAGCGGCGCTGACGTCGGAACCGCAGATCGAAAAACTGGCGCGCGACATCTCGAAGTCAAAGGACGTGCTCTATCTCGGCCGCGGCACCAGCTATCCGCTGGCGCTGGAAGGCGCGCTGAAGCTGAAGGAAATTTCCTACATTCACGCCGAGGGCTATGCCGCCGGCGAACTCAAGCACGGGCCGATCGCGCTGATCGACGAGAACATGCCGGTGGTGGTGATCGCGCCGTTCGACCGGGTGTTCGAGAAGACCGTCTCCAACATGCAGGAAGTCGCGGCCCGCGGCGGCAACATCATCCTGATGACCGACGCCAAGGGGGCGGCGGAAGCCACCATCGAATCCGTGGTCACCATCGTGCTGCCCGACATGGCGTCGGCGTTCACCCCGATGGTCTACGCCGTCCCGGTGCAGCTCTTGGCCTATCATACCGCCGTGGTGATGGGGACCGACGTCGATCAGCCGCGAAATCTCGCCAAATCGGTAACGGTCGAATAGTCAAGCCGATTGGCTGTCACGCTGGGCCTTCAAAAACCTGCTAGGATGGCTTAGCTGGGGATCAAGCCGGCTGCCCTGACCTGGAACCACGATGAACCGCGAAGAACTGCCCCCGACCGAGCTTCCCGATGAACCGCCGCAGGACGAACCCCATACCGGGCTAATGGCCCGTTTCCGGAACTATTTTCTGACCGGACTGATTGTCGCAGGGCCGGTCGCGATCACGCTGTACCTGACCTGGTGGTTCGTGAACTGGGTGGACAGCATCGTCCGGCCGTTCGTGCCCACTGCCTACCGGCCGGAAACCTATCTGCCGTTCGGACTGCCTGGTTCGGGATTGATCGTCGCGGTCGTCGCGCTGACGCTGCTGGGCTTCCTCGCCGCCAACCTGATCGGGCGGACGCTGGTCGATCTCGGCGAACGCCTGCTCGGCCGCATGCCGGTGGTGCGCGCGATCTATCGCGGCCTGAAGCAGGTGTTCGAGACGCTGTTCTCGGGCAAGGGATCGAGCTTCCGCCGGGTCGGCCTGGTCGAGTTTCCCTCGCCGGGCATGTGGTCGATCGTTTTGATCTCGCAGTCGCCGAGCGTGAACATCGCCAGCCAGCTTCCCGGCGAGGAAGAACATATCTCGGTGTTCCTGCCCTGCGCGCCGAACCCGACCACCGGGTTCTTCTTCTACGTGCCGAAGAGCAAGATCATCGAAGTCGACATGACCACCGAGGACGCCGCGACGCTGATCATGTCGGCCGGCGTGGTGCAGCCCGGCTCCGATCCGCAGAAGCGCAATGCCGCCGCCCTGGCCGGCATGGCGAACGCGGCGCGCGTGGCCAATTCGGCCGCCGCGCTGCAGCCGGCGACCGTGAAAGTGAAGACGGATTGAGGGTGCGTAAAATCATCCCGCACCGATCAGCGGCACGGCCTCATCGCGCTCGTACAGGTAAAGCAGGCAGCGCAGCGCCTCGCCGCGCTCGCCCTTCAGTTTCGGGTTGTCCTTCATGATCCGCAGCGCCTCGTCGCGCGCCTGCGTGATCAGTTGGGCATGCACGTCGGAGCGGGCGATGCGATAGCCGGGCAGCCCGCTCTGGCGGATGCCGAGCACGTCGCCTTCGCCGCGCAGCTTCAGGTCCTCCTCGGCGATCCGAAAGCCGTCGGTGGTTTCGCGGATCACCTTCAGCCGCGCCTTCGACATCGCCCCGAGCGGCTCCTTGTAGAGCAGCAGGCAGGTCGACGCCTCCGAGCCGCGCCCGATCCGGCCGCGCAGCTGGTGCAATTGCGCCAGGCCAAAGCGTTCGGCGTTCTCGATCACCATGATGGTCGCGGCGGGGACGTCGACGCCGACCTCGACCACCGTGGTCGCCACCAGGAGCCCGATCTCGTGGGCGGCGAATTGCGCCATCACGCGGTCCTTCTCCGTGCCCTTCATCTGGCCGTGGACGAGACCAACCCTGTCGCCGAAACGCTGCCGCAGCTTTTCGAACCGCTCCGTCGCGTTGGTGAGGTGCTCGGTACCCTCGGCTTCGGATTCCTCCACCAGCGGGCAGATCCAGTAGACCAGCTTGCCGGCCTGCAGCGCGCGGCCGACGCCATCGGTCACCTCGTCGAGGCGGCTCATCGATATGGTCCGGGTTTCGATCGGCTGGCGGCCGGCCGGCTTTTCGCGCAATTCAGAAACGTCCATGTCGCCAAAGTATGTCAGCACCAGCGTGCGCGGGATCGGCGTCGCGCTCAACACCAGCACATCGACAGCCTCGCCCTTGTTGGTCAGCGCGAGCCGTTCGCGCACGCCAAAGCGATGCTGTTCGTCGACCACGGCCAGCGCCAGCGCCTTGAAGATCACGTCGTCCTGGATCAGCGCGTGCGTGCCCACCAGGAAATCGATCTCGCCGGCTTCGAGGCGCCCTAAAATTTCGCGGCGCTCCTTGCCCTTCTCGCGGCCGGTCAGGATCGCCACCCGCAGCCCGGCGCGTTCGGCCAGCGGGGCGACGGTCTTGATATGCTGGCGGGCGAGAATTTCGGTCGGCGCCATCAGCGCGGCCTGCTTGCCGACCTCGGTAACCGCAGCGGCAGCGAGCAGCGCCACCACCGTCTTGCCGGAGCCGACATCGCCCTGCAGCAGCCGCAGCATCCGCACCGGCTGCCGCAGGTCCTCGGCGATGGCGGCGACCGCCTCGCGCTGCGAGGACGTGAGCGCGTAAGGAAGGGCGTCGATGATCTTGTGGCGCAGGTGGCCGTCGCCGGCGTTGCGGTCGCCGGCCGGACGTCGCAACTGCGCGCGCACCAGCGCCAGCGCCAGTTGGCCGGCGAGCAGTTCATCGAAGGCGAGCCGCGACCAGAACGGGCCATCGGGCAGGATGTCGGTGAGTTCGACCGGCACATGCACCCGATTGAGCGCTTCGCGGATTGGCGGAAAGCTGCATCGGCGAATGACTTCCGGGCTGATCCACTCGGGCAAATCGGGCAATTTTTGCAGCGCCTGCGCGATCGCGCGGCGCAGCGAACCCAGAGCGAGGCCTTCAGTAAGCGGATAGACCGGATCGATGCCACTGAGTTTCGCAAAGCCGGCCTCGTCCACGACGCGGTCGGGATGCACGATCTGCGGAATGCCGTCATACATCTGCAGCGTGCCGGACACGTAGCGCTTCTCGCCGACCGGCAGCAGCTTTTCGACATAGCCGGGCTTGGCGCGGAAGAACGTCAGCACCACATCGCCGGTATCGTCCGAGGCATAGACGAGGTAGGGCGCGCGGGAATTGCGCGGTGGCGGCGGGCGGTGGCGATCCACAGTGACTTCCAGCGTCACCATGGTTCCCTGCACGGCTTCGCGTATCTTCGGCTGCGCCCGCCGGTCGATCACGCTGGCCGGCAGGTGCAGCAGCAGATCGACCAGCCGCGGCGTCTCATCGCGCGACAGCAGATAGCGCAACAGCTTGTCCTGCTTCGGTCCGACCCCAGGAAGGGTCGTGACCGGTGCAAACAGCGGATTGAGCAGGGTGGGGCGCATCAGGAGACGCAAATCCGTTTTAAGTCGTCGTGCCCGGGCTAGTCCCGGCCATCCACGTCTTTTTGTCCTCGTGTTTAGATCAAGACGTGGATGGCCGGGTCAAGCCCGGCCTTGACGAGCATTTGCTCAGGTAACACAGAGACAAGGGCTGACATTGGCGATCCCGGTCGCTATATCAACCTCGCCCGGCACGTCCGGGCTTTTGGCGTTGGAATGGAATGGGACAATGACGGGTACGACACGATCAAGCGGTGGCCTCGACGATCGCCGCAAGCGGCTTTTATTTCGCTGCTGGCATCGCGGTACCCGCGAGATGGATCTTATCCTCGGCCGCTTTGCGGATGCCGAGATAGCGGGCATGCGCGATGACGAACTGGCCGAACTCGAGCGTCTGATCGAGGTGCCCGATCCAGATCTCTATGCCGCGCTGATCGGCGACACGCCGCTCGATCCGGAATATGCGACCGCGCTGTTCGAGCGCATCAAGGCGTTTCGCGCCGTGGACCACGACGCATGAAGTCATCAGTTAAATCGCCCGCCGCGCTGCTGGCTCCCGGTCGCGCGCTGACCTTTGCCAATGTTGCCGAAGGCGCCGAGGGGTTGGTCGTCTCCGATCTGGCCCGTGCGGTGGCGGCACGGCCGAAACCGCCCGCCGTGAGCCTGGCCGTGGTCTGCCGCGACGGTGCACGCATGCAGCAGCTGGCGCGGGCGCTCGAATTTTTCGCGCCCGATCTGCCGGTGATGCAGTTTCCAGCCTGGGACTGCCAGCCCTATGACCGGGTGTCGCCGCATGGCGGCATCCTGGCGCAGCGCCTGACCACCCTGGCGCGGCTGTCGCGCCTTACGGGCAGCGACAAGCCGCTGATCGTGCTCACGACCGTCAACGCGATCGTGCAGCGCGTGCCCGCGCGCGAGGTGGTGGCTGCGCAGGCGCTGTCGGTGGCGCCCGGCCACGTCGTGCCGATGGACTCGATTGTGGCCTGGCTGGAGCACAATGGCTACAACCGCTCCTCGACCGTGCGCGAGCCCGGCGAATACGCCGTGCGCGGCGGCATCCTCGATCTGTTTCCGGCCGGGCTCGACCAGCCCGTGCGGTTCGACTTCTTCGGCGACAGTCTGGAATCGATCCGTACGTTCGACGCGGAAACCCAGCGCACGCTGCTCGACATGCGCGCGCTCGATCTGGTTCCGGTCTCGGAATTCCAGCTCGTCACCGAAACCATCCGCCGCTTTCGCATGGGCTATGTCGCGACCTTCGGCGCGCCACAGCGCGACGATCTGCTCTATGAAGCCGTCAGCGAGGGCCGCCGCCATCCCGGCATGGAGCATTGGCTGCCGCTGTTTCAGGAGAGGATGGATACGCTGTTCGACTATCTCGACGGCGCGCCGGTGGCGATCGAGCCGCAGGGCGAGGATGCCGCCCGCGAGCGCTTCAAGCAGATCGCGGACTATTATGAAGCGAGGCGCGAGGCGCTGGAACATCCGGGCGGCGGGGCGATCTACAAGCCGTTGCCGCCGGATCGGCTCTATCTGACGGAAGCTGAATGGATCGAGCGCCTGAATGAGGCCGCGCTGGCGCGGCTGACGCCATTTGCGGTGCCTGACGGCAGTGCCGACGTGTTCGACGCCGGCGCGCGGCAAGGCCGCAATTTCACGCCCGAGCGCGCCGACGGTTCGGTCAACGTGTTCGAAGCCGTGGTGGCGCACGTTCATGGCGTTGCAGGCGCAACGCAAGAAGGTGGTGATCACGCTGTGGAGCGAAGGTTCGCGGGACCGTATGGGCAGCATGCTGCGCGACCACAAGCTCGCCAATCTCACCAGCGTCAACGCCTGGCGCACGGTGCAGGCGACGCCGCGCAACGAAGCCATGCTGGCCGTTGTCGGCATGGAGAGCGGTTTCGAGACCGATGAATTCGCCGTCATAACCGAGCAGGACATTCTCGGCGACCGCCTGGTGCGGCCGCGCAAATCGAGCCGCAAGCTCGATAACTTCATCTCGGAGGTCACGAGTCTGGCGACCGGCGATCTCGTCGTCCATGTCGAGCACGGCATCGGACGCTTCGTCGGGTTGCAGACCATCGAGGTCGGCGGCGCGCCGCATGATTGTCTCGAACTGCATTATGCCGCCGAAACAAAGCTGTTCCTGCCGGTCGAAAACATCGAACTGCTGTCGCGCTACGGCTCCGACCACGCCAATGTCGAACTCGACAGGCTGGGCGGCGGCGGCTGGCAGGCGCGCAAGGCAAAGCTCAAGAACCGCATTCGCGAGATTGCCGGCGAACTGATCAAGATCGCGGCCGAGCGGCATCTGCATGAGGCGCCGAAAATGCCGGTGCAGCCGCATGTCTATGACGAGTTCTGCGCCCGCTTCCCCTATGAGGAGACCGAGGACCAGTTAGGCGCGATCACCTCCACGCTAAAGGACCTCGAAAGCGGCCGTCCGATGGACCGGCTGATCTGCGGCGACGTCGGCTTCGGCAAGACTGAGGTGGCTCTGCGCGCGGCGTTTGCGGTCGCGCTCGATGGCAAGCAGGTTGCGGTGGTGGTGCCGACCACGCTCTTGGCCCGGCAGCACAGCAAAAATTTTGCCGAACGTTTTCGCGGCTTTCCCGTCAATGTCGCGCAGGCCTCCCGCCTGGTCCCGGCCAAGGAGCTGACGCAGGTCAAGAAGGGATTGACCGATGGTAATATCGACATCGTGGTCGGCACCCACGCGCTGCTCGGCAAGGCGATCAAGTTCCGGGATCTCGGCCTTCTGATCGTCGACGAGGAGCAGCACTTTGGCGTCAGCCACAAGGAGCGGCTGAAGCAGTTGCGGGCGCAGGTGCACGTGCTGACACTCAGCGCCACGCCGATCCCGCGCACCCTGCAACTCGCATTGACCGGCGTCCGCGACCTCTCGATCATCGCTTCGCCCCCGGTCGATCGCCTCGCGGTGCGCACCTTCGTGGCGCCGCATGATCCCCTGATGATCCGCGAGGCGCTGCTGCGCGAGCGCTACCGCGGCGGGCAGGCGTTCTACGTGGTGCCGCGGATCGAGGACCTCGCCAGCGTCAAGGATTTTCTCGACAAGAACGTGCCGGAGATGAAGGTCGCGGTCGCCCACGGCCAGATGCCGCCGACGGTCATCGAAGACATCATGTCGGCGTTCTACGACGGCAAATACGATATCCTGCTTTCGACCACGATCATCGAGTCCGGCCTCGATATCCCGACCGCCAACACGCTGATCGTGCATCGCGCCGACATGTTCGGACTGGCGCAGCTCTATCAGCTGCGCGGACGGGTGGGGCGCTCGAAGCTGCGGGCCTATGCGCTGTTCACGCTGCCGGCGCAGCAGAAGATCACCGCCCAGGCCGAGCGGCGGCTGAAAGTGCTGCAGTCGCTGGAAACGCTGGGGGCAGGCTTCCAGTTAGCCTCGCACGACCTCGACATCCGCGGCGCGGGCAATCTCCTTGGCGAGGAGCAGTCCGGCCACATCAAGGAAGTCGGCTTCGAGCTCTATCAATCGATGCTGGAGGAGGCGATCCTCAACCTCAAGGCCGGCGTGGCGGAGCCTGCCGCCGACCGCTGGTCGCCGCAGATTACCATCGGCATGCCGGTGCTGATCCCCGAGGATTACGTCAACGACCTCGCGGTGCGGTTGTCGCTGTACCGGCGGCTCGCCGATCTCGAGACCGACGAGGAGATCGACAATTTCGCCGCCGAAATGCGCGACCGCTTCGGCGTGCTGCCGGACGAAGTCCGCTATCTATTCAAGGTTGCAGCCATCAAGGCCTATTGCCGGCGTGCCAATGTCGAGAAGGTCGATGCCGGGCCAAAGGGCGCGGTGATCTCGTTCCGCGACAACAAATTCGCACAGCCGGACCGGTTGGTGTTCTTCATCCGCCAGCACGGCCAGGCCGCCAAGGTGCGCCCGGACATGAAGGTGGTGTTCCTGCAGACCTGGAAGACGCCGGAAGAGCGGTTGATGGGCACGACGGAAATCCTGCGCCAGCTCGCCAACCTCGCCGAGAACAAGAAGGCGGCGTAGTTCGCTTCGTAGGGTGGGCAAAGGCGCACTTGCGCCGGGCCCACCGTCTCGTTCACCGAGCTCGGTCGTGGGCACGCTTCGCTTTGCCCACCCTACAAGAGCGCAAACAGCCGCCGGCGTTGCTGCCGACGGCCGTTCTCACGTGGCGAAGTTTCAGTGCTTACTTCGGATACTTGAATTCCGGCGCGGCCTTCAGCGCATCCTTGGTGGTGTTCATCGTCGCCACCCATTTGTCGTTCTTGACGTCGTGCTTCACGCTCACGGAAGACGGTGACACCGCGACGTAATGCTCGCCCATGCCGAGGAAACCGCCGACCGACAGGATCAGCGCGTCGACCTGGTTGCCCTTGAGGGCGATGTCGGTGATTTCGCCGACCGATTCATCCTTCTGATTGTAGACGTTGAGGCCCTTCAGTTTCGAAGAGAACATCTCATCCTTCGAAACCGTCGAGAATTTCGCTTCCGCCGGCGCGGTGCCGACGGTCTTGGCGTCCTCGGCGAAGACCGGGCTTGCGAGCACGGCCAGCGAGGTGGCGATCAGTGCAATTTTCTTCATGTTGTCCTCCAGTGCATAGTCGATATTCGACAATGCGGGGCTGGAAGGGATGTTCCGTTGGATATTTGCGGAACAATTACGACGCGGCGCGACGGGCCTCTTCCTGGAGTCGCGACCGCAACGATTTTGCGGAATCGTTCGGCAGCAGCGTTGCTACGGTGACGGCCGGCTCAGATCGCGCGTCGCGTTGGCCGTGGCTGGTATGGCGCATTACGCTCGATAGCCGCCGCGCGATGGTGTGCGCCGTCTTCAGGTCGGTTTCGGCGAAGACCACGACAACCGCGCCATCTTCCTGGGCGGCCCCGAAATCCATTTGCCGCATCAGGCGGCTGATGATCCGCGCGCCGTCGAACTGCGCACGGGGATGCTCGGGATCGAACGCAAAGCGTGCGACCGACAATCCGCCGCCGCGTTGTTGCGTCTGGTAGATGGCGCTGGCGAAGTCGCGCTCGAAGGCTTCGGGGGTGAGCAGGCCGGTCCGCGCGTCGATCAGGCCATCGGCGTCGATGGCCTTCAGCACGCGGCTCAGATGCGCTTCGAAGGCATGCTGGCGGATCAGCGGCAGCGCCGTCGCGACCGCATGGGCTGCGTTGTCGGCGACGATTTCAAGGTTTGGCAGGTCGTAGGCCGGCGCCAGATCGCCTCCCGTCACGACGACGGGCAGGTTGCGGAAACGGGCATCCTCCGTCAGCACGGTGAGGAAGGCGTCGATCACGCGTGGGCTAAAGCCTTCAGCGAGCACGATGCCGTCGATGTCCCTGACGTTGAGATGCTTCGCGGCCGCCTCGATCGAGAGCGCGCCGACTACGCCGGTGCGCTCGCCAAGCGCGACCGACAGCGTCGGATAGGCGCCGCCGCGGCCGATCAGCAGCACGGTCGCGTCGCGCGCCGGATCGATATGCGACAGCGCGATCGGTGTTGCCGGCACCAGCCGGCGCATCACCGTCGCATGCAACGACCGCACGCGCAGTGCGGCACGGAGCCGAGCCACCAGACGGTCGGAGCCGCCTTGCGTGTGATAGAAGGGAATGACGTTGTCCGGATGCGGAAGCTGCGGATCGACCGCGATCAGCGGCAGATAAGGCTGGCGTGCCGCGGCTCGCGCTGCCAGCTCCGCGAGGCCAGCTGCATCGGTGTCGGCGGTTGCGGCCAGCACGGCTGCCGGTTGCACCTGTTCGACGGCGCGCACCGCGTCCGCCCACTCGGTCTCGACCACCGGAAACAGCTTCGCCAGGTCGAGCGTGGCGGCAAAGGACGGCCGTCTCGCGGTCGACACGACGAGGATCGGACCTTGCTGGGACATTCTTGAGAAACTCGGGTCAGGCGCGCATCTGGAACCAGCGATCCTAGTTTGCCGCGCTTAATGCGGCGTCAACGCCGCCCTTGCCGGAGGGCTCTCAGAGCGCGCTGCTTCGATCGCGAAAGGCTTCCACCATCAACGGGTTAAGACCGAGTTCTGTCAGCGCGTCCCGGGCGCGCGCATTGTCGAGCGCGCGGCCGGCGAGCCGATGGCCGCTGAGGCGGTCGGGCAATGCGGTCAGAAGCGCGCCCTGGCCGAGCCGCCGCGCCCATTCCTGCAGGTCCTGCGCCAGGAACCGGTAGCCGCCGACAGCCATGACGCCGGACGGCGGCGCAGTGATATTGACCGCACCAGTCACGCGGTCGAGCCGTGCCGCGTAATCCGTATCGACGTAGTCGCGTGGTGGCGCGGCGATCAGGGAGTCGCTCGGCGGCGGAGGTGGTGCATAGGCCGCGACCGGCACCATCGGCCCGCGCAATCCCAACGTGCCGCGCGGCGTCAGCAGGATCTCGCCCGCGATCGACGATCCCGGCAATTCGCGCGGCGCGCCGTGCGGGCCGGGCTTGATCAGGGCCGGCGAGCCGTCCTCCGCGATCCGGCGCGCGCCGAACAATCCGGCCTCGCCGAACAGGTAGACATCCGTCAGCGTCGCCTGTTGCGCGGTCCAGCACGCGCTGGAGCCGACCTGTTCAGGGGTGCGCCACAGGCCGACGACATTGCGCAGGCTCGGCATCCGCGCGGCGAGGTCCATTTCGTCCAGCCGCAGCGCCAGTTGAGCCGGTGCTATCAGCGTATCGCAGGCCTGTTCGTTGACCTGTTGTTCCAGCGCCTCCTCGTCGAACGGATGGTGCAGCACCAGCGTTCCGCCCGACAAGAGCCAGACTGCCAGCGACGAGGCGAGGCCGGCAAACGACGTCGGCGAGAAGGCCGACAGGACCGTGGCGCCCTGCGGCACGTCGCTTTCGAGCGACATCGCAAGGCCGCCGGCAATCAGGCCGAGATGGGCGCGCGGAACCGGCCGGAAACCGTCCGACGTGACGTCGAAGGAAATCAGCGCCGCCTTGCGGCCGTCCTGGATCACGGCGCGCGAGGTCAGGGATTCCCGGAAAATCGCGTTGTCGAGCGAGGCCATGCCTTCGGGCAGGTCGCTTCCGAAGCCGCAGACATGGCGGATCGAGAACGCTTCGGCGGCGGCGTTCATGGCGATGTCCGAATAGACCACGCCGTCGACCTTGCCCGAGGTCACGATCCCCCGCGCGGCGGTGCGGTTGAGCGCCATGGTCAATTCCGACTGCCGCCAGAGCAGCGGCAACACCGCAACGACGAGGCCGGCGCGGAAGGCGGCGAGCACGGTGAGCGCGAATTCGATGGTGTTGGGCAGTTGAACCGCGATCACGGAATTGGACGGCAGGCCGGATTCGATGAAATGCGCTGATAGCGACGAGATCATGCGGTCGGCTTGCGCGAAGGTGAGGCGCTTCGGCGGCTGCCCCGTGATGCGCTGCTTGTTGAGGGGGTCGACCAGCGCCAGCGCATCCGGCTGTCGCGCCAGGTTCCGTTTGAACAACGTATCGAGCGTTGGCGAAGCGGTAGGCTGGGTCACGGCGTTACTTTGGCTCTGTTACGAGGGTTGCACCACTTGGCGGGTTTACTTGGCGAGTTCATTTGGCGAGTTCACTTCGCTTCCGGCTTCTGCCACCAGGTTTCCGGCAGATAGCCCGTCAACGCGGTCGCTGTAGGCCGTTCTACCCGATTCCATCGCGCTATCCATTGCTCCTGCACGTTAATAACGGGGATAGCGTAGAAGCCCGACATCAGGACGCGGTCGAGCGCGCGTACCGCGGAGACGAAGGCCGGGTGCTCGCGCGCCTCGAGCAGCGCCGCAATCAGGGCGTCGATAGCGGGCTCCTTCGCCCCCATGTAATTCCGCGTCCCGGGAATGTCGGCGGCCTGGCTGCCGAAGTAGAAGGATTGCTCGTTGCCGGGGGACAGCGATTGATCCCAGCGGTTCTGCAGCATGTCGAACTCGTAGCCGAGCCGGCGCTGGTCGAACTGCACCGGATCGACCGCGCGAACGCTGGCCTCGATGCCGGCGCGCTTGAGGTCGCGCTGATAGGCCAGCGCGATCCGCTCCTGGTCGCGCGTCGTCACCAGGATTTCAAAGGTGAGGGGGACTTTGGTCGCGCGCTGCCGCAACACCGTTCCATCGAGATCGTAACCGGCGTCCGACAGCAATTTGAGCGCGCTGCGCAGCGTCGCGCGGTCGCGACCCGATCCGTCGGTGACGGGCAGGCGGTAGCTGCCGTCGAGAATATCCGGCGGGATGCGCTGGGTGAATGGTTTCAAAAGCTCGCGCTCACGATCGTCGGCCGGACGGCCATAGGCGGACAGTTCGGAGCCTGCGAAGAAGCCGGCTGCGCGCGCATAGAGCCCGAAAAAGTAATTGCGATTGATCCACTCGAAATCGAACAGCAGCGTCAGCGCCTGCCGCACGCGGATGTCGGAAAACACCGGACGCCGCGTGTTGAACACCAGGAACTCCGACGGCTGCGGCATTCCGGGCTTGATGGTATCGCGGATCAATTCGCCGTTGCGGGCCGCCGGAAAATCGTAGCCGTCGTGCCAACGCAGCGGTTCGTGCTCGACACGAAAGTCGTAGAGGCCGCGCTTGAACGCCTCGAACAGACCGTTGGACTCGCGATAGAAGTCGAGCCTGATCTCGTCGAAGTTCCACAAACCGCGATTAACCGGCAGGTCGCGGCCCCAATAGTCGGGATTGCGGGTCAGCGTGACGCTGGCCCCCGGCTTGACCGCGGTGACGCGATAAGGGCCCGAACCGACCGGTCCGGTCATGGTGGTTTCCTCGAATGTCGCGGGATCGACCGCGTGCCGCGGCAGGACCGGCATCAGGCCGAGGATCAGCGGCAGCTCGCGGTCGTTGGCGGCGTCGAAATCGAACCGCACCGTGAGTGGGTCGGGCGCCGCGGCCTTTGCGACCTTGGAATAATACTGGCGGTGATTGGGACGGCCCTTGTCGCGCAACAGCTCCCACGAGAACAGGACGTCGTCCGCCGTGACCGGCTTGCCATCGGCGAAGCGCGCTTTGGGGTCGAGGTGGAAGGTGACATAGCTGCGCGCGTCGTCGGTCTCGACGCTTTTGGCCAGCAAACCATAGAGCGTGAAAGCCTCGTCATTGCCGCGCGCCATCAGGCTCTCGACCACAAAGCCCCGCATCTGCTGAACGGCGAGGCCGCGAACGATCAGGGGATTGAGGCTATCGAAGGTTCCGAGGATACCCCAGACCAGCCGGCCGCCCTTCGGCGCATCGGGGTTGGCGTAGGGCATATGCGTGAAGTTGGAGGGAAGGGCCGGTGCGCCGTGCATCGCCAGCGCGTAGCTTTCGGCCGCCTTTGCTTCGCAGAACGGCGCTGCACCCAGCGCGAGGGCAACGCACGCCAACACACGCAGGCGGATACGCCCGCAGACGGTCATAGGCGGGCAGGGATTTGATTCGAAAATGCGCACCCGAAAGCTTTACCATAGGCTTCGGCCTAGACCTTCGGGGAATGCCAAAGATGCCTGTCGGCATTGATCTTTTCGTCTGCCGCTGTATTGAAGGCGGGCAATTGATGATGGTGGGAACACCTGTCACGTATCCGCCTCAATTGCCAACGAGACAGCCGCCTCAGCGCGGCTAGGTGTCGGTGCCTGTAGCGGTTTCGGGCGCTTCGGTTCAGAAAGGGTTTTCCGCAATGAATTTCCGTATCTTGGCCGGGTCGATCCGGCCGCGTGGGCAGATCCTGGCCCTGTTGGCGGCCTCGGCATTGTCGGCAACGCTGATCGCTTCGGGCGCAGAAGCCCAGCAGCCGGCGCCCGGCGCCCACAAGGCTGCGCAGGCACCCGCGCCGAAAGCGGCTCCGAAGGCTGCTCCCAAGGGGCCTGCCGGCGCACCGGCCCCGCAAGCCCCGGCTGGCGCTCCTCCCGCCGCCGCTGCCCAGCCGCAGGAACAGCAGGTCCAGCTGATCTACGCGCCCTGGACCAAGTTCTGCCTCAAGGGTCAGGAAGCCGGCGCCAAGCAGGTTTGTTTCACCGGCAAGGACGGCCGCATCGAGTCCGGCCAGCCCGTCATCGCCGCCGTCATCATCGAGCCGGAAGGCGAGCCGAAGAAGCTGCTGCGCGTGACCCTGCCGCTCGGCATGCAGCTCGTGCACGGAACCCGGATCATCGTCGACAGCAACCCGCCGCTGCAGGGCCCCTATGTCATCTGCTTCCAGAACGGCTGCATGTCCGACTACGAAGCCACCCCCGAGCTGATCGCCAGCCTGAAGAAGGGCCAGAATCTCGTTGTTCAGGCGATCAATTCCAACGGCGCGCCGCTGACGCTGCCGCTGCCGCTCGCGGGCGAATTCGCCAAGGCCTATGACGGTCCGCCGACCGATCCGAAGGTGTTCGAGGAAAACCAGAAGAAGCTGCAGGAAGAGCTGCAGAAGCGCGCTGAAGAGCAGCGCAAGAAGCTCGAGGGAGCGGGCGGCGCCGCCAATCCGGCGGCGAAGTAAGAGCCGCAATCGCTCGACAGAACACAAAAGGCGCCCGGGCAGGGCGCCTTTTTATTTCGGCTTCGTTATGCAGATCAGCGAGGCCGCTCGACCGTGGCCTCGCGTCGGCCGCGTCAGTTCAGCGACGGATTGCGCGGGCGATAGCCGCCCGCCTTGTCCTTCACGAAGATCTCGGCGACCTGCGAATGCCGGATCGGCTCGCCGGAATCGTCCGGCAGCAGGTTTTGTTCGGAGACATAGGCGACGTATTCGGACTCCGAATTTTCCGCGAGCAGGTGATAGAACGGCTGATCCTTGTGAGGCCGAAGCTCCTCGGGAATCGACAACCACCATTCCTCGGTATTGTTGAATTCCGGATCGATGTCGAAAATCACGCCCCGGAATGAAAACACCCGGTGGCGGACAATCTGGCCGATCTGAAATTTGGCGGTGCGCGCTTTGATCATGTCTCGTCGAATAGACCATGATTGTGGCCGATGCTAGGGGCAATAGGACGAATTAACCTTTACGCGTGGTGGCCAGATCCAGTGCCATGCTCCAGAAATCACTGACGAAAAGACGCTTCCGAGATGGCCGATATCCTCAACCTCGCGCTTCCCTATTTTGGATTGATTTTCATCGGCTTTGCCTGCGGCAAGACCAGAGGGCTGCCGGAAACGGGCCTCGCCTGGATGAACTTCTTCCTGCTCTACGTTTCTCTGCCGGCGTTGCTGTTTCGCATCATGTCGGAGACACCGTTCGCCGAACTGAACAACCCGCCATTCCTGATCGCAACGACGATCGGCACGGTCAGCGCTTTCGTGCTGGCGATGGTGACGGGGCGGATCATCGGCGACCTCTCGCTGCGCAAGGCGACGATGTCCGGCCTCGCGGGTGCCTACGGAAATATCGGCTACATGGGTCCGGGCCTGGCGCTGGCGGTGCTCGGCAGCAAGGCGTCGGCGCCGACGGCGCTGATCTTCTGCTGCGACAGCATTTTCCTGTTCTCGATCGTGCCACTGCTGATGGCGCTGACCGATCGCAAACATCCTTCCTTCCTGCACGCGATTGGCGTCGCCGTGCGGCAGATCGTGCTGAACCCGCTGATCATGTCGGCCGCCGCCGGCGCGCTTGCTGCGGCGCTGCATATTCAACTGCCTGTTGCGGTCGACAAAACGCTGCTGTTTTTGCAGAACGCGGCGGCGCCGACCGCGCTGTTCGTGCTCGGCGTCACCGTGGCGTTGCGCCCGTTCGATCGCGTGCCGTGGGAAGTGCCGGGCGTGATCGCGATAAAACTGCTGATGCACCCGCTGATCGTGTTCGGATTGATGCTGCTGTTCGGGCCCTTCGCGCAGCCCTGGGCGGCGACCGCCGTGCTGATGGCCGCGCTGCCGCCGGCGCTGAATGTGTTCGTGATCGCCCGGCAGAACAATACCTGGATCGAGCCGGCGTCGGTCGCCGTCCTGATCGGGACCTTCGCCTCCGTGGTCACGCTGACCAGCGTGATGTGGTTCATCCAGAGCGGACGGCTGGTGTTTCCATAAAGGGGCGCTCGAAATACAAAATATCGAAAACAACCCCATGCAAAGTAGAAAATCACGTCGCTCGCCCGGGCTACGGCAGTATGGTCAGCTCACACGCTTCCAGGTCGGCGCCAGCCCCTCGCGCATCGCGAGCCGCCGCAGCGGGCCGAACGAACCAAGCAGGTGCATGCCGGCGGCGCGCAGCGATTGCATGCCCAAGAAATCGCTGAGCAGCGAGCGATTGGCGACATCGATGGCAATCAGCCGGCTCGCGACGTCGGCGCGGCGGGCGGACTGATAGCGCGCCAGCACCGCCGGGGATCCCGGATCTTCGCCGAGCGAGATTGCACTGCCTGCGATGTCGGCGATATCGGCCGCATCGCGCAATCCCATGTTGAGGCCCTGCGCGCCGATCGGCGGCACCACATGGGCGGATTCGCCGACCAATGCGACACGATGGCTGGCGAATTGCGCGGGACGTTCGATCGTCAGCGGAAACACGTTGCGGCCGGCTTCAACCTGAACGCGGCCGAGAATGGAGTGTGACTGCCTTTCCGCGGCTTCCGACAATTCGTCGTCACTGAGCGACATCAGCCGCTCGGCTTCCCGGGTCTGCGAGACCCACACCACGCTGCAGCGGTTGCCGGGCAGGGGGACGAATACGCACGGACCTTGCAGGGTGTGAAACTCGGTGGAGATGCCGTTGTGCGGCCGCGAATGGGTGATGTTGAACGTCAGCGCCGATTGATGCAGGTCGCGGCGGCTGACCACGATTCCGGCCGCCGCGCGGGACGGCGATTGCCGCCCGTCGGCGCCGACCACCAGCCGCGCGGCAAGCTGCTCGCCCTTGCCGGTATGGATGGTGACGGTCGCATCCTGCGGGTCGATCGTTGCCGCCTCATCGTCGAACCGGGTCAGGTTCGAAAGCTCAGCGGCGCGCTCTTCGAGGGCGACCATCAGCGAGCGGTTGTCGATGTTGTAGCCGAACTGTTCGAGACCGATCTCGTCCGAGGTGAAGCGCACCTCGGGCGCGCGGATCAGCCGGCCGGTGTCGTCGACGAGGCGCATGGTCCGCAAGGCGGCGGCTTTGTCGCGGCAGCGGGGCCAGACTTCCAGGCGTTCGAGAAGATCGGTGGAAGCCCCGAGCAGCGCCGTGGTGCGGTTGTCGGCATAGGGAACGCGGCGGGCGAGCAGGGCGGTTCTCGCGCCGGTTGCGGCCAGCGCGATGGCCGCGGTCAACCCCGCCGGCCCGCCACCGATCACGGCGGTGTCATAAATTTGCGATGCATTGTCCATACCGGGACAATTGACGGGTCGGAGCGGCATTTTCAAGCCATCAACCGGCCGAAATGTTTCCACCCCATCGCGCGGCGGAACGCCGCAAGCGCCGATATGCAAATCGAAGCGATTCCTGATAGCACTGCCGGAGCAATGGACCAGACCACTGAGCCAGATTCCGCAGCCGCAACCAGCCGAATGCGGACCGCAGCATTCGCCGTGCATCTCTTCACGGCGATGGGGGGAGGCATTGCGTTGCTGGCGATGCTGGAGGCCGTACGCGAACATTGGGCCAACATGTTCGGCTGGCTCGGCGTGGCGCTGATCATCGATGCGGTCGACGGCCCGCTGGCGCGCAGGCTGGATGTCGTGCGGTTGCAGCCGAACTGGTCGGGCGAGGTGCTCGATCTGGTTGTCGATTTCGTGACCTACGTCTTCGTGCCGGCCTATGCCATCACCGCGAGCGGGATGCTGCTGCCGGTCGCGGCGCCGCTGCTCGGCATCGGCATCGTGGTGTCGAGCGCGCTCTATTTTGCGGACCGGCGCATGAAGGCGTCGGACAATCACTTCCGTGGCTTCCCGGCGCTGTGGAACGTAGCAGCGTTTTATTTGTTCTTGCTGCACCCGCCGCCCATACTTTCCAGTCTCGGCATCGCTGTTCTGATCGCGCTCACATTCGCGCCGTTTCATGTCGTGCACCCGGTCCGGGTGGTGCGCCTGCGCTGGCTGACCCTGTGGCTGATGGCCATCGGAGCCGTGCTCTCGATCTATACGCTCGCCCGCGATTTCGACGTAGGCGCTCCGATCATCGCCGGGTTGTGCGCTATCGCGGTCTACATTATCGGAAGTGACGCCGTGATCCGGCGAATGAAGTTGTTCAAGGCATGATGGAATTATTGACCAGCCCGGAGGCCTGGGCGGCGCTGCTGACGTTGACGGCGCTGGAAATCGTGCTCGGCATCGACAACGTCATTTTCCTGTCCGTGATCGTCTCGCGCATCCCGGAGCGGCAGGCGAAGCAGGCGCGGCAGATCGGGCTGGCGCTGGCGCTGGTGTTCCGCATCGTGCTGCTCAGCCTGCTGGTGTGGCTGATCGGCCTGACCCAGCCCGTGATCACCGTGAAGGACCTCGCATTTTCGTGGCGCGACATCATCCTGATCGGCGGCGGGCTGTTTCTGATCGCGAAGGCGACCCACGAAATTCATGCCGAGGTGGAAGCGCGCGAGGCGGAAAGCGACGATGAGCCGAAGGCCAGCGCCTTCTTCTGGGTGATCATGCAGATCATCGTCATCGACATGGTGTTTTCGCTGGACTCGATCATCACCGCGATCGGCATGGCGCAGGATCTCGAAATCATGATCGCGGCGGTGGTGATCGCCTGCTTCGTGATGTATGTCTCGTCGGGGCCGGTTTCCAAATTCGTCGCCGATCATCCGACCACGAAGATGCTGGCGCTGGCGTTCCTGGTGCTGATCGGGGTGGCGCTGGTGGCGGACGGATTCAAATTCCACATCCCGCGCGGCTACATCTACTTTGCCATCGTGTTTGCGGCGGCCGTCGAACTGTTCAATGTGCTCGCCAGGCGCAACCGCCGGAAGGTCGCCAGATAGCCGGTTTCGGCCGGGCGAGTTGACAAGGCGGCGGCGATGGCTTTCGTTTCGCTTCCGAGTTGGGCGTCTGAGCAAATACCGAGGGAGAGACTGTCATGACCAAGGCCGTGCGCGTGCACAAGGTGGGGGGTCCGGAAGCCCTGGTGTATGAGGACGTGGACGTGCCGGCGCCGGGAGCGGGCGAGGTCCGCATCCGCCAGCACGCTGTCGGCCTGAATTTCATCGACGTCTATTTCCGCACCGGCCTCTACAAGGCGCCGGGGCTGCCGTTCATCGCCGGCAACGAGGCGGCTGGCGAGGTCGTCGCCGTCGGCCCGGGCGTCACCAATTTTCACCCCGGCGATCGCGTCGCCTATTATTTCACGCTCGGCGGCTACGCCAGCGAGCGGGTGATCCCGGCGGACAAGCTGGTCAAGCTGCCCGACCACATCACCTACGAACAGGGCGCCGTCCTGATGCTCAAGGGGCTGACGGTCTGGTACCTCCTGCACAAGACCTTCAAGGTCGAGCCGGGCCACCGCGTGCTGATCCATGCCGCCGCGGGCGGCATCGGGCTGCTCGCCTGCCAGTGGGCAAAGGCGCTCGGCGCGCATGTGATCGGCACCGTGGGCTCCAAGGCCAAGGCCGATCTCGCGCTCTCCAATGGCTGCGACCACGTCATCCTCTACAACGAGGAAGATTTTGTCGCGCGGGTCAAACAGATCAGCCGCAACGAACTCTGCGACGTCGTCTATGACGGCGTCGGCAAGACCACGTTCCCGGGCTCGCTGTCGTGCCTGCGGCCGCGCGGCCTGTTCGTGAGTTTTGGCAACGCCTCCGGCCCGGTACCGCCGTTCCCGCTCACGGAGCTCAACAATCACGGCTCGCTATTCGCGACCCGGCCGAAGCTCAACGACTACGTCTCGACCCGCAAGGAGTTGCTCGAAGGCGCCGACACGCTGTTCGCCGCCGTGATCAATGGGAAGCTCCATGTGCCGATCCACCACGCCTATGCGCTGAAGGATGCGGCGAAAGCGCATACCGAGCTCGAGAGCCGTGCGACGACCGGAGCTGCGATTTTGCGGCCGTAGCTACACGGGATTGCACATAGGCTTCGTCATGCCCGGCCTTGTGCCGGGCATCCACGTCTTTGCAACAGCGGAAAGAAAGGCGTGGATGGCCGGGACAAGCCCGGCCACGACGTAGTGACATGGTCGCTTCTAACGGTCACGCCACCCGCCTTGCCGCACCCGCCTTGACCAAAATCGCATCGAGGCAATCGATCATCAGCGATATCTCCTCGCGGGTGACGTTGAGCGCCGGCATGAATCGTAGCGCATCGGGTTGCGGCGAGTTGATGAGCACGCCGTCGGCCAACGCCTCGGCCACGATCGCTGCGCCGATCGGCAGTTTGAGATCGAGCGCCAGCAACAGACCCGCGTCCGCGCACTTCGCCGAGACCATGCCGCGCCGACAGTTTCTGCAACTCGCTTTCCAGGAAGAGGCCGGCATCCGCGGTCGCTTTCAGGAACTCCGGCTTTGAAACCTCTTCGAGCACCGCCAGCCCCGCCGCGCACATCAACGGATTGCCGTTGAAGGTGCCGCCCTGGTCGCCGTGCTCGAAGCACGACGCATCCTTGGTCGCGAGCAGGGCGGCCAGCGGCACGCCGCCGCCGATGCCCTTGCCGAGCGTCATGATGTCGGGCTCGATGCCGGCATGTTCGTAATGGAACAGCTTTCCGGTCCGGCCCATGCCGGTCTGGATCTCGTCGACGATCAGCAGCAGGCCGTGCTCTTTGGTCAGCGCGCGCAGCTCCTTCAGGAACTGATCAGTCGCCGGCCACACGCCGGCTTCGCCCTGGATCGGCTCCAGCATCACGGCGACCGTGTTGTCCGAGATCAGCGCCTTCACTGAATCGAGGTCGTTGAGCTTGGCCTTGCGGAAGCCCGATACCTTCGGCTCGAACAGCGGCTCGAACGCCTTCTTGCCCGATGCCGACATGGTCGCGAGCGTGCGGCCGTGAAAGCCGCCTTCGAAGGTGATGATTTCGAACGCGCCGTTCTTGTATTTCGCGCCGTATTTCCGCGCCAGCTTGATGGCCCCCTCATTGGCCTCCGCGCCCGAATTGGCAAAGAACACCTGATCGAAGCAGCTGTTCTCGACCAGCGCTTTCGCCAGCTTCAGGCTCGGACCGTTGTAGAAGGCGGGGCTCGGCGTCAGCAGCAGCTTGGCCTGCGCGGCGAGCGCTTCCGCAACGGCAGGCGGCGAATGGCCGAGCGCGTTGACGGCCCAGCCCTGCACGAAGTCGAGATAGCGCTTGCGGGAGTCGTCCCAGAGATAGGAGCCCGCGCCGCGGACGAATACCACCGGCGGGCGAGCGGTAATCTCCATCAGCGCGTCGAACGGATGGGTAGTGTCAGTCATGTCGATCTCCTCTGGTGGTGCTGGGGTGAAAAGGCAGGCCGAAACGCAAGAAGGCCGCACTTTTGAGGGTGCGGCCTTCTCGAAAACGTTGCTGAAACTAGCTGATCAGCGTTGTCGTCGGACACGGCGCAACCCATCGTCGCGGGAGCGACGACGCAGGCAGGCGCGGCGGGTGGTCCGGTTCAGTTTCATGGCGAAGGGCCATACAGCCTGTTGGCAGGGGATGTCAAGCGGCGTCGTTTGGTTCAGAACCCCGCGACGCTGCCGTGCAGATCGTACTGATCGGCGCGCTCGATCTTCGCGGTGACGATCTCACCGACCTTCAGCGGACGGCGGCTGGACAGATAGACCGCGCCGTCGATCTGCGGTGCATCGGCCTTTGAACGGCCTTTCGAAACCGTCGGCCCGACTTCGTCGATGATGACCTGCTGTCTCGTGCCGACCTTGCGCTTGAGACGTCGCGCGGAGATTTTCTGCTGCCGCGCCATCAGTGCGTTCCAGCGCTCCTGCTTGATTTCGTAGGGTACCGCTTTGCCGATCGCGTTGGAGGGCGCACCCGCCACCGGCTCGTATTTGAAGCAACCGAGCCGATCGATCTCGGCCTCTTCGAGCCAGTCGAGCAGATAGGCGAAATCGGAATCGGTTTCGCCGGGGAAGCCGACGATGAAGGTCGAGCGCAGCGTCAGGTCAGGGCATTCCGCGCGCCACTTCTGGATCCGCGCCAGCGTCTTTTCCTGCGCGGCGGGACGCTTCATGGCTTTCAGGACGTCCGGGCTTGCATGCTGAAAGGGGATATCGAGATAGGGCAGAATCTTGCCCTCGGTCATCAGGCCGATGACTTCGTCGACATGCGGGTAGGGGTAGACATATTGCAGCCGCACCCAGGCGCCGAGGTCGCCGAGTTCCTTGGCGAGGTCGAAAAATCTGGCGCGGACCTGGCGGTCTTTCCACGGGCTGTCGGCATATTTGATGTCGACGCCATAGGCCGAAGTGTCCTGCGAGATGACCAGCAGTTCCTTGACGCCGGCGGCAACGAGTTTTTCCGCCTCGCGCAGCACGTCGTTGGCCGGACGCGACACCAGGTCGCCGCGCAGTTTTGGAATGATGCAGAAGCTGCAGCGGTTGTTGCAGCCTTCGGAAATCTTCAAATACGCGTAGTGCCGCGGCGTCAGCTTGACGCCCTGCGGCGGCACCAGATCGAGGTGCGGGTTGTGGACCGGCGGCAGGGCCCGGTGCACCGCCTCCAGCACGCTCTCATATTGCTGCGGGCCCGTGATCGACAACACGCCGGGATACGCCGCCTCGATCTGCTCAGGCTCGGCGCCCATGCAGCCGGTGACGATGACCTTGCCGTTCTCCGCCATCGCCTCGCCGATGGCGCCGAGCGATTCCTGCTTGGCGCTGTCGAGGAAGCCGCAGGTGTTGACGATGACGATGTCGGCGCCGTCGTGCTTGCGCGCGAGCTCATAGCCTTCGGCGCGCAGCCGGGTGATGATGCGCTCGGAATCCACCAGTGCCTTTGGGCACCCAAGCGAAACAAAGCTGACTTTGGGCGCAGCGGCCTGTTGCATATCTAATTTGCCTGATTGATCAGCACGAACTAGTCCCAATTGCCCACAATTACAAGGCTTTGCCGGGGCTTCTGACGTGCTATGGATGCCTGGGCCGGGCTAAGAGTTGATCGATGAGCGCTGAGTCGTCGCCGAAAATCGTCATTGTCGACGAAAGCCCGATCCGGGCCGCAATCCTGGAAGAGGGGTTGCGGGAGGCGGGCTTTACCGGCGTCGTGCATATCAGCGAAATGCAGAGCCTGCTGGCGAAAATCTATGCGCTCGACCCCGACGTTATCCTGATCGACCTGGAGAACCCCAGCCGCGACGTTCTGGAACAGATGTTCCAGGTCAGCCGCGCGGTGCGGCGACCGATCGCCATGTTCGTCGACCAGAGCGATGCGGCCTCGATCCAGGCCTCCGTCGACGCCGGCGTTTCCGCCTATATCGTCGATGGCCTGAAGAAGGAGCGGATCAAGCCGATCCTCGACCTCTGCATCTCCCGCTTCAACGCCTTCTCGAAGCTGCAGGACGAGCTCGATCGCACCAAATCCGCGCTCGAGGAACGCAAGGTGATTGATCGTGCCAAGGGAATTCTGATGAAGGTGAAGGGCCTGACCGAAGACGAGGCCTACGTACTCATGCGCTCCACAGCGATGCGCGAAAAAAAGAAGATCGGCGAGATCGCGCAGTCGATCCTGACCGCTTCGGAGTTGCTGAAATGACGACACCGCTGCATATCGGTTTCATTCCGCTGGTGGATGCCGCCGCGCTGATCATTGCCGTCGACAAGGGCTTTGCGGCCGCCGAAGGGCTCGATATCACGCTGGTGCGGGAAGTGTCGTGGTCCAATGTCCGCGACAAGCTCAATATCGGCCTGTTCGACGCGGCGCATTTGCTGGCGCCGGTAGCGATTGCGTCGAGCCTCGGGCTCGGACACGTCAAGGTGCCGATTGTGGCGCCGTTCAATCTGGGTCTCAACGGCAATGCGATCACGGTATCGCCGGCGCTGCATTCGGCAATCATGGGCGAGCTCGAGGGCGACGCCGTCGATCCCATGGCCACCGCGCTGGCGCTCGCGCGCGTCGTTGCGAAGCGGCGCAGGGACGGCGCCGAGCCGCTGACCTTCGGCATGACGTTCCCGTTCTCCACCCACAATTACCAGCTTCGGTTCTGGATGGCGGCAGGCGGGGTCGATCCCGACGAGGACGTTCGCCTGGTGGTGCTGCCGCCGCCCTACATGGTGGACAGCCTCGCCAACGGCCATGTCGATGCATTCTGCGTCGGCGCGCCCTGGAATTCCATCGCGGTCGATCTCGGCGTCGGCCACATCCTGCATTTCGTCTCGGATATCCTGGTGCGGGCGGCGGAAAAGGTGCTCGCGGTCAGGCAAAGCTGGTCGGAAAGGAATGCGGACGTGCTGGCTGCCCTGATCCGGGCGGCTTCCCAAGCCGCCGAATACATCGAGGATCCCGGAAATCGCGCCGAGACCGCGCATGTCCTGGCGCGGCCCGACCGGCTCGGCGTCGGCGCCGAGGTGATCCAGCGCACCTTCGAGGGCCAGCTCAAGATTTCACCCGACGGCCAGCGGCGCGAAAGCAGTCGCTATCTGCTGGTCGGGCGCGAGGGCGCGGGACGGCCCGATCCCGCGCAGGCCGCCTGGCTTTACGCGCAGATGGTGCGCTGGGGACAGACGGCGATGCGCCCGGATGCGCTCCGGACCGCCATGGAGGTCTTCAGGCCGGACCTCTACGACGCCGCCATGGGGCGGCAGGGCAAGCCTCCCGGCGCTTCCGGCGCCATCGGCGCCTTTGCCGGTCCCGCGTTTGATCCTGGCGACATCGCCGGCCATCTGGCGGCCTTCAAAATCGGGCATTGGAAGCCTTGAGTTGGGCCCGCTGAAGTAATATTGGGCAAAAGCCGAACGTGTCTAATTATTGGGCACGTTGCCTGCCCCGCAGCAATGAAGCGTGCTTCATAGTTTCGAGTTCATCCGCGGAACAGCTTGAAATATCAAAACATTCTTTTTGAGCCTGTCTGGCACGCAACTTGTATGTTGCAGTGCGGTCGGCTCGTCGTTGAAGCCTGCTGACCTACGTCCAAGATGGATTTCCGCAGCAACGAAGCTGGTCGGACCGCATAGCAGAATCACAGCCCGGCCGCGCGCCGAGCCGGTTTCCCAGGCGGTCTATCCCCATTCGTTGATGCCACCCCTCGTGGCCGCAGGAGCTTCGTCGCGCACCATGAAGATCGAAACGCTCACAGTCGATTTTACCGACGAACAGAAACGCTATCTCGAAGGCTTTACCACCGGCCTGCAGATCAGCCGGGTAGGACGCGGCCTCAGCGGCACGGGCGCCGGCAAGGCGAATGCCGACCCGGCCGGGCCGGATGCGGCGCATATCAAGGCGCAGGACAAGGTCACAGCCTCCGGCAAGAAACTCGCCGACCAGGAAAAATTCAAACGCGAGGAGCATCCGTTCGATGCCTATCCGCGGCTGAAGCAGCAGGCGCTCGACAATGCGCCGCCAACCCCTGCGGACAATTTTCGCTGGCGCTATTACGGCCTGTTCTATGTGGCGCCGGCGCAGGATTCCTACATGTGCCGGTTGCGGATCCCGAACGGCATCATGAAGCACTGGCAGTTTGCCGGCCTGGCCGATCTGGCCGAGCGCTTATGCGGGCCGTTCTGCCATGTCACCACGCGCGCGAATTTGCAGGTGCGCGAAATTCCTTTCAAGAACTCGGTGGCGTTGATCGAGGGCATTCAGGATCTCGGCCTGTGTTCGCGCGGCTCCGGCGCCGACAATATTCGCAATGTGACGGGTACGCCGACGGCGGGGATCGATCCGCAGGAACTGCTCGATACCCGCGAATATGCCCGCGAGTGGCACTATCACATCCTCAACGACCGTTCGCTGACCGGATTGCCGCGCAAGTTCAACGTCGCCTTCGACGGCGCCGGCAAGATCGCGGTGCTGGAAGACACCAACGATATCGCGTTTTCCGCGGTCGAGGTGAAAGACGGGTTCGGCGTCGAGCCCGGCATCTGGTTTCGCCTGGGGCTCGGCGGCATCACCGGCCACAAGGATTTCGCCAAGGATACCGGCATCATCGTCAAGCCGGCGGATGCGACCAGGGTGGCCGACGCCATCGTGCGCGTCTTCATCGATACCGGCGACCGCACCAACCGTCTCAAGGCGCGGATGAAATATGTGATCGACGGCATCGGCATGGACAGATACCTCGCGCTCGTCGAGGAAAAACTCGGCCATTCCCTGACCCGCGTGCCCCCGGAAGCGATCGCGCCGCGTCCGGCCTTCGATCGCATGGCGCATATCGGCGTTCACAAGCAAAAGCAGCAGGGTTTGAGCTGGATCGGCGTCGCGCTGCCGGTGGGCAAGGTCACCTGCGAGCAGATGCGGGGGCTGGCCAGGATTGCGCAGGATCTCGGCGACGGCGATATCCGCCTCACGGTCTGGCAGAACCTCTTGATCCCGGGCGTGCGTGACGAAAACGTCGAGTTGGCAATTGCCGCGATCGGGAAGATCGGGCTCGCTGTCGAGGCTTCGCAAATCCGCGCCGGGCTGATCGCCTGCACCGGCAATGCCGGCTGCAAATTCGCGGCGTCGAACACCAAGCGCCATGCCGCCGAAATCGGCGACTGGTGCGAGCCGCGCGTCAACATCGACACGCCGCTCAATATCCACGTCACCGGCTGCCATCATTCCTGCGCGCAGCATTACATCAGCGATATCGGACTGATCGCCGCGAAGGTGGATGTCGGCGAGGACGTCGATCCGGTCGAGGGCTATCACTTGTTCACCGGCGGCGGCTTCGGACCGGACGCCGATGTCGGGCAGGAGGTCTATCACGACCTCAAGGCGGAAGATGCGCCGAAGACGGTCGAGCGATTGCTGAAGGCCTATCTCGCGCATCGCGTTTCGCCCGAAGAAACCTTCCTGACATTTGCGCGCCGCCATGACGGCGAGACGCTGCGCAAGCTGGCCGATGCCCAAGTCGCTGACGCTCAGGTGTCCCCATGAACCAGATCACGCCTCCACCGAAGATCGAAATCATCCCGTCCAGTGCGCCGTTCTCCGAAGCGCAGCGCTCGTGGCTGAACGGGTTCTTCGCCGGACTGCTGTCGGATGCGACGCCGCTGTCGGCCGAACAGGGCGCGGCCGTCATGGAAGGCGCCGCCGGCGACGGCGATGACGGCGAGGCGCCCTGGCACGACCAGACCATGCCCTTGGCCGACCGCATGAAGCTTGCGGAAGGCCGGCCGCTGCGGCGGCGCATGATGGCGGCGATGGCGCAGCAGGATTGCGGGCAGTGCGGCTACGACTGCCACAACTATTCGGAAGCGATTGCGAGCAAGAGCGAGGCGCGGCTCAACCTCTGCGTCCCCGGCGGCAAGGAGACCGCGCGGATGCTGAAGGCGCTCTATGAGGATATCGACAAGGTGCCAGCCGTGGCCTCATCGGCGCCCGCAGCCGCTCCGGCTGCGCCCCTCGTGGTGGCGGAGCCGGGACGTTCGCGCGACAACCCGATCGCCGCGACCTTCCTGTCGCGCCGCCTCCTGAACAAGAAGGGCTCGGAAAAGGAGACCTGGCACATCGAGTTCGATCTGTCCGGTTGCGGGCTCGACTATGTCGTTGGCGATTCCTTCGGCATTTTCGCGCGCAACGATGTTGGCCTGGTGGACCAGATCATCGCGCTGCTCGGCGCCTCCCACACCACCAAGGTGAACGGCAAGACCCTGCGGGAAGTCCTGATCGACGATGTCTCGCTGTCGCCGGCACCGGACCAGCTGTTCGAACTGATCTCCTTCATCACCGGCGGCGCCATCCGCGAGAAGGCACGGGCGCTGGCGCAGGGCGAGGACCCCGACGGCGATGCGGCGACGCTCGACGTGATGGCGGTGCTGCAGAAATTCTCCGGCGTGCGCCCGCATCCCGAGGCCTTTGTCGAGGCGCTCGAGCCGCTGCAGCCGCGGCTCTATTCGATCTCGTCGTCGCATAATGCGACGCCCGGAAAATTGTCACTGACGGTCGACTGCGTGCGTTACGTGATCAACAAGCGCAAGCGCCTGGGGCTGGCTTCGACCTTCCTCGCCGAACGCATCAATCCCGGCGACGAGCTGAAGGTTTATGTGCAGAAGGCCCACGGCTTCGCGCTGCCGCAGGATCCCAAAACGCCGATCATCATGATCGGGCCCGGCACCGGCGTAGCGCCGTTCCGCGCCTTCCTGCTCGATCGCCGCGCCACCGGCGCGCCGGGCAAGAACTGGCTGTTCTTCGGCCACCAGCGCAGCGACTGCGATTTCTTCTATGCCGACGAACTCAATGCCTTGAAGACGTCGGGCCTGCTGACGCGGTTGTCGCTGGCGTGGTCGCGCGACGGCGACAAGAAGTTCTACGTGCAGGATCGCATGCGCGAGGTCGGCCGCGAATTGTGGACCTGGCTCGCCGAAGGCGCCAACGTCTATGTCTGTGGTGACGCCAAGCGGATGGCCAAGGACGTCGAGCGCGCTTTGGTCGATATTGTCGCCCAGTTCGGCGCCCGGACCACCGACGAGGCCGTCAGTTTTGTCGGGGAACTGAAGAAGAAGGGCCGGTTCCAGCAGGACGTTTACTAATTCCGGTTCCAACCAGATCAAATCGGCCCGAATAAAATCCTCGCCCGGGCCGGGGCAAGGGGAATTTTCCCCTCGAAATGGCGTGCGCCGGAGCGCCCATATCACTATTTCGGCGGATATCTTGAATCCGGACGCAAACGATATTCCATATGCAGCCCATGCCGCGTTGGAGATCGATCATGCGCGAATTATCGGCGGAAGCCCGCCTGCACCTTTACGCACGCTCGGTGTCCCGCCGTACCGGCACCGGGTTGCACACCGCCGCGCTCTACAGCGCGTTCGCGCTCATTGCCGCCATCGTATTCGGCACGCTCTCGGTTCATCCGTTCTAAGTTACTGCGCCGTCTTGAACGGCGCTACTGCAATCCCTGCATCCCTCAACGCCTGACGCACCGCGCGCGCGATGTCGACCGCGCCGGCGGTGTCGCCGTGAATGCACACGGTATCGGTCCGCATCTTGATCACCTTGCCGGTGACGGAGACCACCGCGCCGTCCTGCACCATCCGCACCACACGGTCGGCGATCTCCTTCGCATCGTGCAGCACGGCGCCCGGTTTTTTGCGCGACACCAGCGAGCCATTGTCTTCATAGGCGCGGTCGGCAAATACCTCATGTACCATCGGCAGGTTGGCGGCTTCGCCGGCCTGCACCAGTTTTGAATTGGCGAGCACCACGAAAATCAGGTTGGGGTCGACGGCCTTGATGCCGTTGGCGATGGCCTTGGCTGTCATGTCGTCCTCGCAGGCGACGTTGGAGATGGCGCCATGCGCCTTGACATGTGTGACCTTGTAGCCCGCCGCGGTGGCGATCGCCTGCAGGGCGCCGATCTGATAGGCGATCAGGTTCTCGATCTCCGATGATCTCAGGCCGGGCATCGGCCGCCGTCCAAAACCGTGCAGGTCGCGATATCCGGGGTGCGCGCCGACGCTGACGCCGCGCGCTTTGGCCAGTTCAACCGTGCGGCGCATGATGTCGGCATCGCCGGCGTGAAAGCCGCAGGCGACGTTCACCGACGTCGCCAGCTCGATCATCGCGGCGTCGTTGCCCATTTCCCATGCGCCAAAACCTTCGCCGAGATCGCAATTGAGATCGATGGTTGTCATGTTGCTGGTCCGCTTCTCGTGAGTGGATTGGTCGATCAGTCAGGGCCCGCTATGTCGGCCAGAGGGACGGCGTGCCAGGTTCCGGCATCGACGGCGCTGACGGCGTGGCCCGCGACATTGGCATCGTGCAGCGCATCGATGTTGAGATCAACGCTTTCGATCGCCCGCAGCCGCTCGGGCAGGGTGCGCAGCAGCTCGGCAAATTTGCGCGCTTCCGCCTGGGCTTCCGCCATGCTGACGGCCTTGAAGCGAAAACCGCGGCCGGCGGGGATCTGCGCGAACCGTCCGAAGTCGGCCGAAATCACGGTCGCGATCTTGGGATAGCCGCCGCTGGTGCCGCGGTCGCGCATCAGCACGATCGGCTGGCCATTGCCGGGCACCTGCAGGCTGCCGTTGACGGTGCCGTCGGAAACGATGTTGTGGCCGTGGAGATGCCTGAGCATGGGGCCTTCGAGCCGGTAGCCCATGCGGTCGCTGGTCGCCGATATCTTCCATTCGCTGTCGAGAAACAGCTTTTTGGTCTCGTCGGCGAATTCGTCATCCTGCGGTCCCCACACCACGCGGATCGGTGCATCGGTGCCCGCCGGCAGTTCGATGCGTCGTTCCGGCGCGCCGCTGGCGGCCTTCGTCTGCAGTTCATCGCCGGACTGCAGGGGGCGCGGATAGGGGCTACCGAGGCCGGCGCGCGCGTTGACGGCGAGGCTGCCGAACATCGGCTCGCCGGCAATGCCGCCTTCGATCGCGAGGTAGCTGAACGAACCGCCGCGGGCAAAGCCGAGCGTCAGCGTCTCGCCGTCGGCAAGCGTTGCGGAAGTGTCCGATGCCACGGCGCGGCCGGCGATATCGGCATTGCGCGGGGCTCCCGCCAGCGCGACGCGCACCGCGCCGCCGCGTGCAGTGAACTTTGCCCCGAACGGACCGACTTCGACAGCCGCCGTGAACGGTTCGTTGCCAACCAGCGTATTTGCGGCCGCCAGCGCCAGCCGATCCATCGCCCCGCTCGGCACCAGGCCGTAACGCTGCGCGCCGGGACGTCCGCCGTCCTGTACCGAACTTGCCGGGCCGATCGATGCAATGAGGAGTTTGCTCATGAGGCGATCTGCTCGGCGATGAATTCGCCGGCTTCTGCGGCGCGGTCCTGCTCCGCAAAGGTCTTGGCATCGACCGCCGTAAAGGTGACGTTGTCGCCCGGCTCCAGCAGGAAGATCGGATCGCGATGAAGCTGGTAGGTGCGGACAGCGGTCTGTCCCAGAAGGTGCCAGCCGCTCGGGCCGGCGAGGCACTGCACGCCGGTCTGCACCCCGCCGATCGAAATCGTGCCGGCCGGCGTCAGCAGGCGCGGGTTCTGCCGACGCGGCATGTGCAGGGTATCAGCGAGCCCGCTGAGATAGGACCAGCCGGGCGTAAAGCCGATCATCGCGACGCGATAATCGCCGGCGACATGCCGCGCCACGATCTCGTCGGGCGTGGTGTCGAGCGTTTTTGCGACATCCTCGAGGTCGATGCCGTGCTCGCCGCCATACACGACCGGAATGCGCCAGCGCCGGGTCTTTGTCGTTGCCGGTACCGGCCGCTGCGCGAGGGCGAGAATCTTTTCGCCAAGCTTGTCGAAATCGATCAGCACGGGATCGTAATGCACCAGCAGCGAACGATAGGTCGGTACGGTCTCGGTGACGCCCGTAACCGGCTCGGCGGTCATGGCACGGTCGAGCGCCAGCACCCGCCGGTTGGCGGTATCGTCGATGTTGCGGCTGAACTCCACCGTGATGGCGCTGTCGCCACTCGGCAAAAGGCGGGGCGGGGATAGCGTCGCGGCCATGGGCTCGTTACTGTCTCGCAGCTTCTGTGCTCGCCCTAAGCTGTAGCGTGTTTTGGACATGAGTGGAATTCGCTTCACGCGAAATCAGCCAGTAAGTTCAATAAATTAATCTGCATTCCGACGATAAGATGTTGTGATCGCGCTCCTTTCCACGAGCCCTTGACGTGACATCCGCGCTTCGCAAGATGCGCTACCTTTCACCCCATCCTCCGGAGCCCGCATCCCAGATGTCCCTGTCCCCCGAAGCCCTCGCAACCCTGTCCGGCGTGTCCACCGCCACCATCACCACCGTGCTGCTCAAGAAGGGCCTGCGAAACGTCTGGATGCGGGGCACCAAGCCGCTGCGGCCCGGACAGCCACGGCTGGTCGGACCGGCCTTTACGCTGCGTTTCGTGCCCGCGCGCGAAGACCTCGCAACACCCGAGTCCTGGTCGTCGCCGATTTCGACCCGCACCGCGATTGAAGCGATGCCGAAAGGCTGCATCACCGTGGTCGACGCCATGGGCGTCACCGACGCCGGCATCTTCGGCGACATTCTCTGCGCGCGCATGGTCAAGCGCGGCGTTGCGGCGCTGATCACCGATGGCGTGGTGCGCGACGTCGAAGGCGTGCTCGGCACCAATTTGCCGGTGTGGTGCGATGGCTTCGCGGCGCCGCCTTCCGTGGCCGGGCTGACTTTCGTCGGCTGGGGCGAGCCGATCGGCTGCGGCGGGGTTGCGGTATTTCCGAACGACATCGTGGTCGCCGACCAGGACGGCGCGGTGCTGATCCCGCAGGCGCTGCTCGACCATGTGCTGGCCGAGGGGCCGGAGCAGGAGCGGATGGAAGCCTGGATCGTCAACGAGGTGAATAACGGCGCGGCGCTGCCCGGCCTCTATCCGATGAACGCCGAGACCAAGGCGCGCTACGCGGCCCACAAGAAATAACCTTGGAAAAAGGAGATAACTCCATGGAAATCCATCTCGCGGGCTCCCGGCCGACGCGCCGGGCGCCGCCGGAATATTTCACCGGCACGGTGCTGCAGGATCCGATCATCCAGACCGAGGCGCCGGCACGGCTGGCCTCGACGCGCGTCTCCTTTGAGCCGGGCGCGCGCACGGCCTGGCACACGCATCCGCTGGGCCAGACGCTCTATGTCATCTCAGGTGTCGGACGCGTGCAGGCCAAGGGCGGACCGATCAGGGAAATTCGCCCCGGTGATGTCGTCTGGATTCCGCCCGGTGAAAAGCACTGGCATGGCGCTTCGCCGACCAATGCCATGACTCACATCGCCATGCAGGAAGCGGCCGACGGCAGCTACGTCACCTGGATGGAGCATGTGACCGACGCGGAGTATTCGGCCAAGCTCGGCTGAACTCCTGTCGCTTCACAAGCGTTGCGCGGTCCAGGTGCCGGAGCACAGGGCTGCGCGCCATGTGCCCGATCCCGACGTGCCCGCTAGAACACCGGAGCCGACCGCGCGCTTCATGCCGCTTGCAAGGGTTACATGGATGACGCCTGCTTCGGCGACGCGGCCCGATGCCGTCACCGTCGCGCTGTTCGAGGCGACCTGGCCGTTGTTGATTCCGATCGAGACCGACGCGCCGCTGCTGCAGGCGGCGTTCGATGAGGCGATCTGCACATTCCAGGCGCCGTCGAACGTCGCGGCTGCGGAGGGTGTCGCAAGGCCCAGTGCAGCAATCAGTGAAGCGGCTATTACGGATTTCCGAGACGTTACCATGACGAGCCCCTTTGGTTTGGACACGATCACGATCTCACGTCGGTTTCACGACGACTGTGACTGTCATCACGGGTCAGAATTTCATGAAAAAGCCCCGCGCAACGGCGGGGCTTTTGTCGAATATGTAGCGTTGGCTGCCGTCAGTTGACGCGGGTCCAGGTCTGGCCGCCGCAGAACATGCCGCCAAAGGCGCAGCCCTGAACGCGCAGATTGTCGGTGCCCTTCAGCGCGATCGTCGAATCGTAGGTGCTGCCGGAATTCGGATCGAAAATCCGGCCGCTCCATTTGTCCTTGCCGGGCTTCATGTTGATCAGAACCTGCTCGCCGTTCTGGTTCGACTTCTTGTCGACCGAATAGCCGCACAGATTGGGGCCGCACTGTTCGATCCGCACCTTGCCTTCCTTCTCCTCCGTCAGCCACACGCCGAGCGGTGAGTTCGCAGACGAAGGCGCGGATGCTGCGGGGACGGCGGCCTGTTTCTGTTGCGGCGGCGGTGGCGCTGGCGCGGCAACGGGCGCCGGCGGTGCGGCCGGAGCGGCATTCTGTTGCACGGGAGGTGCGGGCGCTGCTGGCGCAGGCACGGCGGTATCCGCCGGCGCAACGGCCGCCGTCGCGGTCGACGGCTCGCCCTTCGAAGTGGCGGCTGGAGCGGGCGGAGCAGGGGCGGCCGCCTGTTCAGGCGGTGCAGGTGCTGCCGGGGTTGCCGCCTCGGGTGCGGCGTGCGGGGCGGTCTTCGCCTGCTGCGGGATCTTCCTGCCCGGACGATCAAGGTCGCCTTCCTCGCCGCGCGAGCGCCGGGCCTTCTTGCCGGTATTGTCGTAGACGCCGGGAATATGAACCGTGCCGCGATCGGGATCGATCGTGATGGTGCGGCCGCCATACTCGAACGTGTACTGGGCCTGCGCGGTGGTGAGGCTGCTCGCCAGCACGAGCACGGCGATAGCGAGACACTTCTTCATTGTTGCGACCTCCTCGGCAGGGAACCCCATTCCCCAAAGCTATTACGCAGCAATAGCTTCACCCAACGTGATCCAGATCACTTTCCAAGTATAAGTCGTGTACTAGCGGCTTTGGTTCAAATTCGACTTGGGCAGTCTACGGGCAGTCTAAATAGCGCCCAAGGGACGGTCAATTTCCCCGCAAAGCGAGCTTGTCCGACCAGGAATCAATCGAACCAGGTCGCATAGATTTTCCCGAAGCTGCCGTCCTCGGTGGCGATGTGCAGCCACTGATCGACAAAAGCCTTCAGCGCGACGTCGCGCTGCAGCCAATAGGCCTTCTCGGCAAAGTCGAACGGCTTTTCGGGATGTACCGCGCAGAGCACGCCCGGGTGCTGTTTCTGCTGGTAGCGCGTCTCGGAAGAGTCCGTCATCATCAGGTCGGCGTTGCCCTTGGCGATTTCGTCGAAAATCGTGACGTTGTCGTTCCAGGTCTTGATCTCGGCGTTCTTGATGTTCGCCTTGGCGAAACGTTCATTGGTGCCGCCGGGATTGACGATGACGCGCGTGCCTGATTTGTCAATATCGGCAATGGCTTCATACTTGCCCTTATCCGCGCAACGCGCGATCGGCGTCTTGCCCTCGCGCATGATCGGCGTCGAGAACATTCCCTTCTTCTGCCGGTCGAGCGTGATCGAGACGCCGCCCATCGCGATATCGAAATTATCGGCTTCGAAATCCTTCATCAGCTGCGACCACGCCGTCTGAACGAATTCGACCTTGACGCCGAGTGCCTTGCCAAGCGCTTCCGCCATGTCGACGTCGAAACCGGCAAATTTCGATGTCGTCTTGTCGAGAAAGGTGAAGGGACGGTAGTCGCCGGTCATGCCGACCCGCAGCGTGCCGCGCTTGATGATGTCGTCGAGACGGGAATTCGCCGGTTGCGCGTGGGCCACAACCGTCCACAGGATAGCCACTGCAAGACTAACGAACACTCGAAACATCAGGTCTTCTCCGCCGACGAATTAGATGACACTCTGGAGCGATGGCGCCGATTTAAACCAGATATCGCGGTGGTGCCAGCCGGAGAAATCGAAACGTGACCATCTCGCTTCACGAAGCTTCCGTCGGCGTGTTCGTGCCGTATCTCGGAAATCTGGCCGGTCTTCTCGATCAGGCCTCGGCCCATGCGGGAGCCCGAAACATCGATCCCGCCGTCCTTCTGAACATGCGGCTGTCGCCCACCATGTACAGCCTGAAGCAGCAGGTGGGAGAAGCCAACCGGCATGCGGTCGTCGCTGGCGCGCTGCTGGCTGGCCGTTCCCCTCACGCATTTTCAGACAGCGAGCCCGACATCGCCGAGCTCAAGGCGCGGATCTCCGCGGCAATCGATTTCGTGCAAGGCCTGCCGCGCGCCGAGATCGACGCCGCAGCCGACAAGGAAGTCGCTTTCACTTTCAAGAACGGCACCCAGCGAAAATTCACCGGCAAATCGTTGCTGCTGACGTTCAGCGTTCCGCAGTTCTTCTTTCATGTCACGACAGCCTACGACATCCTGCGTCATGCCGGCGTCGACCTCGCCAAGAAGGATTTTCTGGGACCGCCGAGATAGCGGTTCGACAAAGCTAGACGCTACGCGTCGGCACTATCCTTGCTGGCCAGATTGGCGGCAGCACCGTGTCCGCTCATCTCGCTCTTCAATTGCTCGAAGCGCCGGCGTGCGTCGCTCTCGCGATCGTCCACCATCTGGATCGCGGCTTCCCTCGACATCGGGCCGGAGACAATCGGAGCCGAATTCTCCCCGATGGTTTCGTCGACGTAGTAGTCGCCATTCTCGAGGCGGACCGTCCACTTGAAACGGATCGAGACCATCGGACCCGGACCGTGCTTGGAGTAGCCGTGAGCCTCGATCGGCGTAGGCGCTGCGGGGATGGGCGGAGGAGCCACGGGCTTTTGCTCCGCGACCGCAGCTTTCTCGGGTTCGCGACGGCCTTCCGGTTGGTCGAGAATGCTGGCGATGGCCGCCAGGGCATGGTCGGTCGGGTCGCTTTGAGCCACGATTCAGCCTCCGGATCGAACCCCGTCGGCAGAATCGGTGTCCCGATTGCCGCCCGGCGTCTTTCCTCGCTAGCGAATGCCGTGACTTTTGTCCATTTGCGGCGCTTTCGAGGCCGGCTTAAGCACAGACCGGAGGTAACCTGTTCTTCCAGGGCCGCATTTGTTCGAGCTGCCCGGCCAGCCGGAACAGGGTCGCCTCATCGCCGAACCTGGCCGAGAACATCATGCCGAGCGGCAATCCGGCCTTGTTCCAAGCCAGCGGCACCGACATCGCCGGCTGCCCGGACATGTTGAACATGGAGGTCCCGGGCATATAGCGGCGCAGTATCGTGGGAATGTGCGATAGATCGTCCGACATGGCGTTGAGCTCGCCGATGCGCAGCGGCGGCGCGCATAATGTCGGGCAGAGGAAGACGTCGCAGCTCTCGAAGAAAGCCGCCAGCGAGCGCGAAATCTGGAAGGCAGCGAGCTGGGCGGCGACATAGTCGGTCGCGGTGTTCTTCTGCGCGTTGCGAGCGAACGCCAGCGTCAGTATCTCGAAATCGTTTTCCGTCGCGGCACGCCCGAGCCGCTGCTCGATCAGCCGCACCGTCAGCGCGGTGTTGGCGCCGACGATGGTGGTCATGGCCGCGGCCGGATCCGCGGCAAGCACCGGCGCCCGTTCCTCGACGTGATGACCAAGCCCCGCCAGAAGGCCCGCAATCTCGCGCACGGCGGCCGCGATTTCCGGATCGATGGCGTCGCCATAGGGCGATTTGTCGGTGAAGGCGATGCGGAGCTTACCCGGATCGCGGCCGACTTCCTGCGAAAACGGCCGCTCCGGCGGCGGCGCCACATAGGGGCTCGATGGCTCCGGGCCGTGGATGGCGTCCATCATGATCGCGCTGTCGCGGACGCTGATGCTCACGACATGGCCGCAGGAGAAGCCACCCCAGCCTTCGCCGCGATCGGGACCGAGCGGATTGCGCGCCCGCGTCGGCTTCAGGCCGAACACGCCGGACGCGGAGGCGGGGATCCGGATCGAGCCGCCGCCGTCGCTGGCATGCGCGACGGGGAGGATACGGGCGGCCACCGCCGCCGCCGCGCCGCCCGATGATCCGCCGGAAGAATGCGCGAGATTCCAGGGATTGCGGGTCGGCCCGTGCAGCCGCGACTCCGTCGTCGGCATCAGGCCGAATTCGGGACTGGAGCTCTTGCCGAAGATCGACATGCCGGTATCGAGGAAGCGCTGCGCCAGCGTGCCGCTGTGGTCGGCCACAAAATCCTTCAGGGCCGTGGCGCCGGAGGTCGTGCGCGTGCCCTCGAGGAGGTCGAGGTCCTTCAGCAGGAAGGGGACGCCGGTAAAGGGCCGTCGGGCAGGCCGCGTTCGATCTGGCGTTCGGCATAATCGTAATGCTTGACGACGACCGCGTTGATCTGCGGATCGACTTTCGCGGTACGGGCGATAGCCTCGTCGAGCAATTCCTGGGCCGAGACTTCCTTCTTCCGAACCAATTCGGCAAGACCGACCGCGTCGTAATTGCCGTATTCCCTGAAGGCCATGCGGATACCTCGCTTGCCGGCCGGTCGGTGGACCGGCCGCGCCTGGGGTCATCGACTTACGGACGATTTAGCCGAGCACGTCCTGATTGATCACGTTCTGGCGCAAGGGATCGCCGTCCAGCACGCTAAGAATATTGCGGGCGGTCTGCTCGCTCATCCGGTCCACCGCTTCCACCGTGACACCCGCAACATGCGGCGCCATGATGACGTTCGGCAGGGCGAGCAATGCCTGACCGGCCGGCGGCGGCTCCTGCGCGAAAACGTCGAGGCCCGCGCCGGCAAGCTTGCCGGCTACCAGCGCGGTGTGCAGGGCGGCCTCGTCGACGATTCCGCCGCGCGCCGTATTGATCAGATAGGCTGTCGGCTTCATCCGCTTCAACCTGTCAGCATTGAACATGCCGATCAGTCTCCGGATTCTTCGGGCAATGGATGCTGACGAAGTCGGCGCGCGGCAGCGCGGCGTCGAGGTCGGCAACCGGTTCGCAGCCGGCGGCCTTGATGTCGGCGGCGGGCTTGTAGGGGTCGAAAACCAGGACGTTCATTTCCATCGCGAGGCAGCGCTTGGCGGTGCGGGTGCCGATGCGGCCAAAACCGATGATCAGAACCGTCTTGCCGAACAGGTCGTAAGGCAGCATGCCCAGCCGGTCCGCCCATTTGTCGTCGCGGACGAGCGAATGCATTTCTGTCGCGCGCTTGGCGAGCGTCAGCATCATGAACAGCGCGCATTCGGCGACAGAGGGCGAATTGGCGGTGCCGGCCACCAGCAGCGGGACCTTGCGGCGGCTGAGCGCGGGAACGTCGACGGCGTCGAAGCCAACGCCGATCCGGGTCACCACCAGCATGTCTTGCGAGGCTTCGAGCTCGGGCTCGCCGAAGCGGGTGCCGCCGAGGGCGACGCCATGGACCGGCGCATGCTCCTTCAGCTTGGCTTCGAAATCCTTCTGCGAAATCATGTTGGGAAATTCGACGAGTTCGATGTCGTCCCGCGCGTGAAGCAGCGCTCGTCCCGGTTGTGACATCGATTCCGTGACGAAGATTTTCTTCTTGTTGGTAGCCATTTCCTGCCCTTGATTTCCAGCCATTGCGCCATCAAAGGACGGCGCCGGTCACCTCGTTTAGCAGGTGCATGTTATTGAGGTCCACAGCCAATCGAAGTGGGCCGCCGTCGTGCGCGCCGGCATTGGGATTGACCCGGCCGCAGACCTGCGAGCCCTCCATCGTGAAATAGATCAGGGTCTCCATTCCCATCGGCTCGGTGACATCGAGCACTGTGTCGAACGTCTCCACGCCCGGCTCCGCATGTTGTTTGGCCTCGGTGATGTGCTCGGGCCGTAAGCCCAGCAGTAGCTTGTCGGTGCGCGGGACGCCCTGATAGCGCGCAGCGCGGGCCGGCGGCAGCGGGAAGGCGATGCGATCGGTCAGCCGGACGTGCAACTTGCCGGCGATATCCTCCAGCCGGCACGGGATGAAATTCATCGCCGGCGAGCCGATGAAGCTGGCGACGAATTTCGTCGCCGGCTTGTGATAGAGCTCGTTGGGCGTGCCGATCTGCTCGATCCGGCCATGGTTCATCACCACGACGCGGTCAGCCAGCGTCATCGCCTCGACCTGGTCGTGGGTCACGTAGACCGTCGTGGTGCGGACCTTCTGGTGTACCTTCTTGATCTCGATCCGCATCTGCACGCGCAGCTTGGCGTCGAGGTTGGACAGCGGCTCGTCGAACAGAAACACTTTTGGGTTACGCACGATGGCCCGGCCCATGGCAACGCGCTGACGCTGGCCGCCGGACAATTGCTTCGGCTTGCGGTCGACCAGCTCGACGATGTCGAGCATGCGCGCGGCTTCGTCGATGCGGCTCTTGATCTCCGCCTTCGGGTAGCGCTTCAGCCGCAATCCGAACGACATGTTCTCCGCCACCGTCATGTGCGGATAGAGCGCGTAGTTCTGAAATACCATCGCGATGTCGCGATCCTTCGGCGGCACGTCGTTGACGACGTCGCCGCCGATCATGATGTCGCCGTCGGAGATGTCTTCCAGGCCGGCGATCATCCGCAGCGTGGTCGACTTGCCGCAGCCCGACGGTCCCACCAGCACGACAAACTCATGGTCGGCGATGTCGAGATCGATGCCGCGCACCGCCTCGACCTCGTCATAACGCTTGACAACCTTACGCAACGTCACGTCAGCCATGAGATCAGCCCTTTGTCGCACCGGCGGTCAGGCCGGCAATGTAATAGTCCATCAGGAAGGCGTAGATGATGAGCGGAGGCGCCGCGCCGAGCAGCGCGCCGGTCATGATCTGTCCCCAGTTGAAAACGTCGCCCTTGATCAGCGTGGTGATGATGCCGACCGGCAGCACGAGCTGGTCGGTCGAGGTCGTGAACACCAGCGGATAGAGGAATTGTGCCCAGGAGACCGTGAATGCGAAGATCGTCGCAGCGATGATCCCCGGCAGCGCCACCGGAATGAAGATCCGCGTCAGCGTCTGGAACCACGATGCGCCATCGATAATGGCGGCCTCGTCGAGCTCTTTCGGGATCGAAGCGAAATAGCCGATCATGATCCAGGTGCAGAACGGCACCGTCAGGGTCGGATAGACAATCAGAAGAACGTACCATCTGTTGATCAACTGGATGCCGGTCCAGTCGCTGAAAACGACAAACATCTTGAACAGCGGCAGAAACAGCAGCGTATCCGGAATCAGATAGGTCAGGAACACCCCGGTCGCGAGCGTGGCCGAGCCCCAGAACCGCATGCGGGATAACGCGAACGCGGCGGGCACGCTGATGAGCATGGTGATGGTGACCACGAAAATCGAGACAAATGCCGAGTTACGAAAGAACGTCAGAAACTGGTTTGACGAAAGCAGCGCGACGAAATTCTCGAGCGTCGGATGGAACACCCACCAGGGATTGGTCGCGGCCGAAATCTCTGCGCTGCTCTTGAGCGAGGTGATCAGCATGTAGAGCGGCGGCACCAGCGAAAAAATCGCAAAGAGCGTCAGAAAGAAATAAGACCATCGAAGCGCCCAGGTCCGGTCGCGGCTCATGCTGCCATATTTGACTTTGCGCATCGGCCCGGTCTTGTCGACTGCTAGCGTGCTCATCAGGATTCATTCCCGCGCTTGTTGATGTCGCGCAGGATGAAGATCGCTGCGATTGCCAGAATCGGGACCATGAAAAGCGAGACGCTGGCGCCCAATGGTATGTCGCCGCCCTCGATTCCGAGACGGAAGGCCCATGTCGCAAAAATGTGCGTGTAGTCGATCGGGCCGCCGGCGGTGAGAATGCGGACGATATCGAAATTTGCAAAGGTCACGATCAAGGAGAACAGGGCCGTGATCGCGATGATGTTGCGCATCATCGGCAGCGTCACGTACCAGATTCGCTGCCACCAGTTGGCGCCGTCGATCGCCGCGGCTTCATAGAGCTGATCGGGCACGGACTTCAGCGCCGCGAGATACATGATCATGAAGAACGGCGCGCCAACCCAGATATTTACGAGGATAACGGAAAATCGCGCCCAATTGGCGTCTCCGGTCCAGGGAATCGGCCCGATGTTGAAGAATGAAAGTGTATAGTTGAACGCACTGTAGGAGGGATCGAACAGCCATAGCCAGGCCAGCGTGCTCATCGCCGGGGGGATCACCCACGGTACCAGCAGCATGCCGCGCCACTTGCGCTGCCCCTTGGCCGGAACGTTGTGAACGAAGTGAGCAACGATGAAGCCGATCAGGGCCTTGAATATCACCGCGGTGATCGCGAAGATGCACGATTGCTCCACCACGAGCCAGAACGTCTCGCGCTTGAACAGAAACTGAAAGTTTCCAAGCCCGACGAATCGCTGCATCGACTTGTTGAGCGTCGCAAGGTGCAGGGAATAGAACGCCGGATAGATCACCAGAAGCGAGATCAGCAGGATCAGCGGAAGCGTCATCAGAAAGGCAGCGGTCGATTTCCGCTTCAGCGCGGTTCGCAGGCTCGATTGCTTCCGGGCCGCTTGCCTGACGCTGTTCGGCTGAATGGCGACATCAACCATGATGCATCTTCCTCACCAGTCTTTACAGGGTGCCGGCAAACGGAATGCCGGATGAACGAGAGGGAGGCCGGCACGGCTGCCGGCCGCCGCTTGTCGATACGTGGGCCCTGAAGCGGCTCAGCTCCGCATGTAGCCTTCGCACTCACCTTCCGCCCAGGCCAGCGTCTTTTCCATCGCTTCGCCCTGATAGTGTCGCACGCACATCTTGGTCAGGATGGCCTGCGAGTAGATCTGCTGGGCGATCTTCGGTGGTGCCGGCGAGGCGGCGATCGATAGTTGCTGGTGGTTGTAAGGGTTCGGATAGTGGTACAGCGTGCCCTTCGGCGGCCCTTCCTCGGCCCAGGTCTTCAAGGTCGTCAGCTTCTCGAACGACGGGAGATCATATCCGCCGCTGGCCGTGACGAACCTCTCCACGGCGGCTGGTTGCGACAGGTGCACGAGCAGGCTCTTCGCGGCCGCCTTGTTCTTGGAAAAATTCCACGTTGCCCAGAAGTAGGGGAGGAACGGCGCGAAACGGCCCTTCGGTCCGGCCGGGAAGCCGTGGGTCCAGCATTGCTCCGCCACCTGGGGAGCGTCGCGCTTGGCCACCGCCCAGGCGCTCGGCGGATTCATGATCATCGCGCCTTTCCCGGAAACGAGCCACTTGTTGTTGGAAGCATCATCCCAGGCGGGGACGTCCGGTGGCAGGAACGCCATCAACTTCTTGTAGAAATCAAGCGCTTGACGCACTTCGTCGGTCTTGACCGTCAGGTTTCCCTTGGCATCGACGAGGTGTGCGCCAAATGCCTGGAAGAACGCGCCGGCACTGTCGACCGAGTCGCTGGTGCCGCCGAGACCGATGCCAAAGGGAACGCCGCCCTTGTGGCAGGCCTCCGCAGCCTTCAGGAAGGTATCCGTTGTCCAGTTCTCGGCTTTCGGCGGGCCGCCCGCCGGATACATCGCCTGCACGTCGATGTTGGCATATTTCTTCAGCAGGTCGATGCGCGAACAAGGTCCCTTGATCTGGCTGCCGATCGTCGCCGGCACAGCGAGCCATTTGCCGTTCAGTTGGCCCAGATATTTGACGGTGCCGTTGACTTCGCCGTTCTGCTTGATCAGCGGATCCATGATGTCGTTGACCGGTTCCAGCAATTCGGCTTGCGCGTGCGGCCACCATGTCGGCATCGCGAGAATGTCGTGCCCCGACTTCGCTTGCGCTTCGGCAGCAATGGTCACCAGGTTCTTGCTGCCCTGGCTGGTGATGTAGTCGATCGAAACCTCGACCTTCTCCTTGGCGGCCCATTCATTGACCAGATCGGTCGAGGCCTTGTTGGCGCCGGGAACCCAGTGGTCCCAGAATCCGATCGAGAGCTTGCCGGCGGCGTACGCTCCGCGCACATAAGGCGCAGTTATGAGTGCTGCGGATGATAGCGCTGTCGCAGCAACGAATTGTCGGCGAGTAAGCTTCTTACGTGACATGACGTCTCCCCTTTGCTGAGCCAGATTTTGCTTCTTGTTCTTCTTCTTCGTCTGACGTCAGACCGTATGACGACGGCGGGCCAGCGAAGATTTTATAATCGGATCAGACCAGAATTGTTTGCGTCTGTCGAGAAAACACAGCGGCTGCCGCCATTGAACTAACGTTGCGTGGAAATTCCAGGCGGCGGGAGCGACGATGTGCATTTTCGGGATCGTCAATAATGGGCGCGGCAATATTGCGCCGCACACTTTGCGTTCGATCCTGCCGCGGGGGTGTGCGATTGCGCCGCAGCCGGCCAATGGCAGGTGCAACTGCTTCGCCCGAAGACGTTTCCTGCCGTGGAACCCTGCGGCGCGACGGTGGACGAGCTCGGGGCGGAAACGATAGTTTAGGCAGCGAAGGATTCTGGCGCGCCTTGCGAATGGCGCGCGGCACGTTTCTCGACCGACTATGGAGACCAGATAATGACCCGTCCTCAGCAGATTGCGCCGATACCGTCGCGATTGCTTTTTGCGCTTGGCGCGATGGTCACGCTGGCGCTTGGCGCACCCGCGGCGAACGCGCAGGGGCTGGTGCAGGGCGTGCAGCAGGGGGCGCGAGAGGGCAACAAGGCTGCCGGTCCGGTCGGCGGCGTGCTGGGCGGGGCGATCGGCGGCGTCGTCGGCGTGGTCAGCGGCGTTACCGGTGTCCTGACCGGGGGCAATAACAAAGGCGGACAGGCGCCGGCGGCAAAGGATGCCAAGCAGGGCGAACCTTCCAAGCAGGGCGAGGCTTCCAAACAAGGCGAGCCTTCCAAGCAGGGTGACACGTCGAAGCCGGCGAAGGGGAGCAAGGCTGCGAAGGCCGCCAAGCAGCGACAACAGCAGCAGGCCGCCGTCCTCACCCAGGCCGGCGCACCGCAACTGACGGCCGAACAGATCGTCGCCAGCAGCGACGCCAATATCGAGCGGATCAAGAAGGAGTTGAACCTCACGCCCGAACAGGAGAAGCATTGGACCGGGTTCAACAGTGCGATGCACTATCTCGGTCATAACGGCGCCGATCGCCTCAATCTGCGTGTGGCGCGCGCCAAGCGCGATCCCCCCGATGACATTATCGAGCAGATGCGCAATGAGGCCCAGTTCCTCAACGACCGCGCCGTCGATCAGCGCAACGTGGCCGATGCGGCCGAGCCTTTATTTGCCAGCCTGAACGACAAGCAAAAGGCGGTCTTCATTCAGGAAATGGTCAATCTGAGCCACGAGCGCGGGCTCGACTAGATTCTGTTTTGACGCGTTTTCTTAACGCGAACCGGTGTCCACTTTGCTCGAAAACGCTATGGCCGGCTCCGCCGGACGAATAGCCGGGTACGCATGCCCTGGGGTAGGTTGAAAGGCGCGGCACCCGGCTACTCTGCCGCAGCGGCGCGGCTTCTCCCAATCTCATTGCAATGATGATGAAACCCTGACGGACTCGCGCCTTAGTGATGGCTGACTTGCGGCGTTGTCGGGAACTTCATTCTTTGACGGGTAGTGTTGCACCTCCACATCAGGTGCAGCCGGCACGGCGTACCGAAATCACCCAGTTCGGCCTGCATGGATGCGGCCGAATTGGGCTCGGTCTTGCCGCCGAATTGGGCTTCAGCTTTTCGGGAAGTTCAGTTCGACGCCGACGCCATCGGGATCGTAGAGGAAGAACTGCGTATCACCGGTGCGCGGCACGATGCTCTCCCGGAATTTGACGTCTTTCGACTGCAGACGCTTGCGCATGCCGTCAACATCGGTCGCCGCGAAGGCGATGTGGTCAAGCCGACCGGTATCCTCGTACTTCTTCTCGGTGCCGCGCACCACGATGCCCTCGCGCGGCTTGCGCGTGCCCATCAGGTGCACCGTGGCGGTGCCGCCGGAATAGAGCCAGTAGCCGGGGAAATCGAGCGGAGGACGATCGCCGTTTTCCAGACCCAGCACGTCGCAGTAGAAATCCTTGGTTCGCTCAAGGTCAGATGGTTCGATGGTGTAGTGCTGTAATCCGCCAAGTCCCATAGTCGTTTTCCCCTAAACAAAGCTGAGGTCGGTATCGACGCCCATCATCCAGGCGCCGACGGTTTCAAAATGCCTGAGCTGGCCTTGCAGCTGCTGGGTCACGGTATGGATGTCGCGGAAGCGGCGCTCCAGCGGATGGTTCTCGAAGATCGCGGTGGCGCCTGCGGCGTTGTAGGCAAAGTCGACTGCCTCGCGCGCCTTGTGAATGGCGTGGGTGGAAGCCATGCGGATGTTCATGCGCTGCGCCACGGTGATGGTCGCGCCTGCGTTAAGATCTTTCCAGGTGTCGGCCATCGACTGCAGCACGTAGCCGCGCGCGGCGCGGAGATTGACTTCCGCCTGAGCGAGGTTGCTCTGAACCACCGCATTGTCCCGCAACGACAGCCTTGCGCCACGCGGCACCTTGTTGCGCATCGTATCGACGAAGTTGTCGAGCGCGGTGCGGGCAATCCCGCAGGCGACACCGGCAAAGCCCAGCTGGTAACAGGTGTGATTGCTCATGCGGTAGAGCGGGCCGTCCTCGCGGCATTCCCGGTCGAACTCGCGGGTAATCGAATGGTCGGCGCGCACGAAGAAATCGTTGAGCGCGAACTGGTCGCTGGCGGTGCCGCGCAGGCCGACGGTGTTCCAGATGTCGGTCCACTCGACATCCTCGGCGCGTACCAGCATGGTGCGCTCGAGCGGGGCGCCGTTGGCGTCGCATTTGGGCAAACCGTCGGCTGTGTAGATCGGGCAGTGCGCGCCGAGCCAGGTCGCATGTCGGCCACCGGATGCGAAGGACCATACGCCGGTCACCCTGTAACCGCCTTCGCATTCGACCGCGCGAACCCTGGGGCCGGGTCCCCACGCCAGCACCGCGCGCGGATCGCCGAAGATCGCCTGCGCCACCGGCAGGTTGAGATAGGCTGCCGACATCGCGCAACCGCCGGCCTGGCTGAGGCACCAGGCGGTGGAGGCATCGGCCTTGGCGATGGTTTCGATGACGTGGAAGAAGGTCAGGGGATCGGTCTCGATCCCGTCGGTCGAGCGTGGCAATAGCAGACGGAACAGCTGCGCCTCGTGCAGTCTGTCGAGCACCGCCGGCGGCAGCCGGCGCGTATTCTCGATGTCGTCGGAAGCCGCTGCGACATCGGCGCGAACGGCTTCGGCGCGGGCGATCACCGTCAAGTCGCCCGCCAGATCGGCAGAAGTCGCAATCATTGTATTCAAGATTATGCCTGCCGAACTCTCGCGGTCGATAGATCCAGCCCGTCCGCCAGTTCCCTGTCGATCTGCTCGATTCCGAGCGGGCGTCGCGCCTGCGCACCGCCTATATGGGAAGGGTATCGCGTGGCCACCGCGAACGACAAGCCCAGGGAGACGCGGGGCACGTCTGCGCAGAAGCGATGGAAAAGGTCATGCCGCCCCGAAAAAACCGGAGCACGAAAACAATTGCGCGAGCTGCTTGAATCATATGCAACCGTTCTGCAGGCCGCACCTGTTTTGGCTTCCCCAGTGAGCGCTGCAGTGCACACGTCCGACTTATTTAAGATTTTGCTGTTAGCTGTTGCCGTTTGGGCGACATCCGGGACGGGACGGGATGGAAGAGAAGCGAAAGTATCCGCGAACGGAGATTGACGAGCCGGCCTATATTTCGTCCGGCGGTTCCGTCATGCCCTGTGTTGTGCGGAATATCTCGCGCGAGGGAGCGGCGATCGATGTCGACAACCCGGCCTTCGTCCCGCAGCACTTTCGCCTCGTGATGGCAAAGGATCCCTCGACCGTGCACGAGTGCCGGGTCACCTGGATCCAGAAGAATCGCATCGGCCTGACCTTCATGAAGATCGCGGATGCGGCCGCCGAACCGCCGCCATCGTAGCGGGCGCGGCCAGGTACGCTATTCGATCCGCAGCTTTGCATCGCGCACCACTTTGCCCCACTTGTCCATCTCCAGCCCGATGCGTGCGCCGAACTGATCCGGCGTATTGGCGACCGGCCTGAAGCCGAGCGTCGTGAGGCGTTCCTTGACGTCGGGCTGGGCGACGATTTTGGCAATCTCACGATAAAGCAGATCGACGATCTCCTTCGGCGTCCCCGCGGGCGCGACGATGCCCGTGAGCGTGTCGGCATCCTGATCCTTCACGCCCTGTTCGGCGAAGGTCGGTACGTCAGGCATGCCGGCGGCGCGTTCGGTTGACGCCACGCCCAGCGCGCGCAGTTGTCCGCTCTGCACCGCCGACAGCGCAGGCGGCAGCGCGGTGAAGGCGATCGGCGTGTGACCGCCGACCGTTGCCTGGATCGCCGGACCAGCCCCTGTGAACGGCACGTGCACCAGGTCGAGTTTGAAAGCCAGGCGAAAAAGCTCGCCGCCCAGATGCGGCGTCGAACCAATGCCGGGACCGGCAAAGCCGTACTTGCCGGGACTGTCCCGAATGAGCTGCACCAGTTCCGGGAGTGTCTTGGCCGGCACCTGCGGATTGACCACCACGACATTCGGCGAGACCGCGACCAGCGTCACGGGCGCGAAATCCTTGACTGGATCATATGGCACCTTGGCGTAGAGGCTGGGATTGACGATGAAGCCGGTGCTGATGGCCATGATCGTGTAGCCGTCGGGCGTCACGCGTGCGACCTGTCCGGCCGCAATGTTGCCGCCAGCGCCGCCGATGTTTTCGACGAAAAATTGGTGGCCGAGATTGTCGGTAAGCTTCTGGGCCACGATGCGGGCAATGACATCGGTCGGCCCGCCGGCGGGAAAGCCGACCACGACGCGCACCGGCTTGTTCGGATAGCCTTGCGCCGATGAAGCCACGACGCCGGACAGCAGCCACGTCGCTGCCAATACTACGCGCAAAGCCGCGACCATGGCGCTCTCCCCTTTATATGTTTGTTGGGGCCATCATCGGCGAGGACGCGGTGTCAGACAAGGGGGCCTGCGACGGCCTGCGACCGCTACTTCCTGAGCAGCGGCTTGATCCGCTCTTCCAGTTCCTCGAACGGCATCGAGCCCTGCAGCCGCACCCCGTTGAGAAAGAAGGTCGGCGTCGAGGTGACCTTCAACTCCCGCACGGCATATTGCTGGTCGGCGGTCAGCTTGTCGAACTGTGCCTGGTCCTTCTCGCAGGTCTCGACGTCCTGTTCGCTCATTCCATGCTGCTTGCCGACATAGAACAGCGTATCCTTGGTCTGCGCCATCAGGCGGTCCTGCAGCTTGAACATGGTCTCGACCGCGCTGAGGTATTTTTCGGAATCGCCGTTGCCGATGCAACGCGCCAGTATCGAAGCGGCGGCGGCCTTGATGTCGAGTGGAAATTCACGGAACACGAAACGTACCTTGCCGGTATCGATATATTTCGACCGCAGCATCGGGAACACATTCTGGCCGAAGGCTGCGCAATGCGGGCAACTCATCGACGAATATTCGGTGAGAGTGATCGGCGCCTTCGCAGACCCGATTGAAATGTTCGGCAGCGATACCGGTTTGGCGACAGCTGCGGCGATCGCGCTTTGCGCGACGGCAGCGCCTGAGAAAGCCGGCGACGCGAAAGCAAGCAGGACGATGAAGGCGATGCGGTAACGAACGTTCAACGATTACTCCGAAACGAAACTGACGAAAGGTGGCGAACCTCATTCTACAGGCGTTGTGCGCCAAAAGCCACCTGACCTGACTGTGACCGGAGTTGACCGTGAATAAGTTGGCGACCTAATCGTGGGCGGCGACAGGAAGCGCAAGGCAAACTCCGCAAGCCAAAGAAAGAGAACGTCGTGACGCCGCACGGGACGCTGAGCGAAACGCAGGCATCGGATGTCATGTTGCGGGCAAGGGCGCGGCTGGTAGTTCCGGGCGGCGCGGGGCTATCTCAACGCTGCGCGGCTTCCGGATGGCTATCCGCAATTCTTTGCCTGCGCGGAGGGCTGCCGCGTCCGCGACGTCGATGGCTGGGTCGTCGGTGTCGAGCGGAACGGATTGGGAATTTGCGGGCATCCATAAAAATGCCCCGCAACGCGGTCTTTACGACCAGCGATGGCGGGGCAGTCTTGGAGAAAACGGCGAGATCGCCGAATGATGCGACGACATCGTCGGGCATCATGTAGATTGATATTCCGCTCTTTTGGCTGGTTCGCATTGAGCTGGATCAAAACAAGCTGGATCAAACGGCCGGCCGCCCGGGCGCGCCAGCCCCCGGGGCTTCGGTTCGCGCCGCGGTCAGTTCGTCACGGGACGCGGTTCCATGCGTGCTTGGCGGGGGCAGGCGAATGCCTGTCGGATGTTCGAACTCGCGATGGCCGGCCAGGTGCATGACCTCGACGCAATCGGCATTCAGGCGTTCGTTGTCGACCAACCGTTCCGCCAGCGCGAGCGCCTGGGAGGGCCCGACCGACTGGACGTCGATCTGGCGCTGCAGGCATTTGGAGCTATGGCCGTCGGAGTTACAGAGATCCTTGTAGAAGGAGACGCGATAATTGTTCATCTTGCCCTCCTGTCCTTCCGGTATCGTTGTCGCCCAGCTTACCCTCAAGCGTCCATGTCTGCCAGTCGCTGGCGGTTGCGCAGCACGATTTGACGGGCGCTCGAAAATACCAGAACGCCCTGGTCGCTGAGCTGTGAAAGCGCGCGCGAAACGGTTTCCAGCGTCAGGCCGAGATAGTCGCCGATGTCGCGGCGGCACATCGGCAGGGCCATCATCCCGGCCTTGGCGAGCCGACGGTCCATTTCCAGCAGGAAGGTGGCCACTTTTTCCATCGCGGTCTTGCGGCCCAGCAGCAACATGTGGTCTTCGGCGTGCCGGAGGTCGCCTGCGGTCATGGTCCAGAGGTTGTGGGCGACCTGGACATTCGATCCCGCGGCGGCTTCCAGGCTGCGGCGCCTGACCAGGCGGACAGTGGTGTCGGCGATTGCTTCAGCCGTCAGGCGGTGTGTCGAACCGGCATCGAGGCCGAACACGTCGCCGGGCAGATGGAACGCGCCTATCTGGCGCCGTCCGTCGTTGAGGAGCTTGTAGGTGCGAACCGCGCCGCGGACCACTTGATAGACATATTCGGAGGGCTCACCCTCGCCGTAAATTTCCTCGTCCTTCCGGTAGGAAAACTCGCTGGCAATCACGCCTGCACAGGTTGCGATTACGCTGAACTGGTCGACGACCGGGACAGTCTGAGCGCGCGGGGCGGGGAAAACCTTGGCTGCCGGGACTGCCGGGGCGGTGATCGTCTGGGTGAGCATTTTGCCATCTCCTCGATGCGGGATGGCTTTGGTGTATCCGGGATTTTTGCCGCTCGATATTTGGGTCGATATCCTAAGGGCAGGGCCCTTACGGGGTTTTACGGAGGCGGAGCCTGCCGGCATTTCAGGGCTGGCCTGCCGCGCCCGGCGTATCGATTGCGTTTCGGACACATTCGATCAGGTTGCCCTCGAGGTTGGGCTTCAAAAGCACGTGGTGCACGCCGGCCGAGCTAGCTTTGGTCGAGATGTTTTCGTCCGGATAGCCCGTGATCAGAATGATCGGGGTGGAGACGTTGAGCCTTCGCAGCCGGTGTGGCCAGTTCCAAACCGTCGAGTTCCGCCATCTTGTAGTCCACGACAAGGCAATCCGCGCAATTTCGGGTCGAAGACCCCAGCAACGCGACCCCGCTGCGGAACGTTCGGACGTCGAATCCTTCCGTCTCCAGCAGAAATCGCAGCGACGTCCGGACGTCGTAGTCGTCATCGACGACGTAAATCATCGACTTTTTGCAAGGAAGGCCTATTCCGGCTTCACCGGTGGTGCTGGTTCGGGTGTCGATCATTCCGACAAGATAGACGTTTTGCCAGCTCCCGAATTGACTTGGCTCAATCTTCGACCACGCCGGCCCGGATCGCGAACCGCACCAGTTCGGAAAGGTTACCGGCCTGCATCTTCGTCATGACATTCGCCCGATAGACCTCCACGGTACGCGGGCTGATATCGTATTCTCGGGCGATGGCCTTGTTCGATTGCCCGGTCACCAGCCCCTGCATCACCTGGCGTTCGCGCTGGGTAAGGCTGGCGACGCGGGCGGCCATATCGGCCGACGCGGCCTCGCTTTTCGAGCCGCTTTTGCTCTCCGCCAGCGCGGTCTCGATCATGCCAATCAGCCGGTCGTCCTCGAACGGCTTTTCGAGAAAATCGAGCGCCCCAAGCTTCATCGCTTCGACGGCGAGGGGCACGTCGCCATGGCCGGTCATGACGATGACCGGAAGCTTTCGCGGGCCCAAATTGAGCCGACGCAGCAACTCCATGCCGTCGATTCCAGGCATGCGCACGTCCGTGACCACACAGCCCGGCTCCAGGTTTGCATGCTCGTCCAGGAAAGCCTGCGCGGAATCGAAAAGACGCACGCTGAAGCCGGCGGAGCCCAGCAGGAAATCCAGCGAGTCACGCATCGCCGGATCGTCGTCGATAACATAAACTTTAGCGCTCGGCGGCATCGATCATATCCTTGGCAGGCGCCGCAGGCAGGGTGAAACGGAAAGTCGCGCCACCGGACTCATTGGTTTCGGCCCACATCCGGCCGCCGTGGGTTTCGATGATGGTGCGGCTGATGGAAAGGCCGACGCCCATGCCGGTCTCCTTCGTCGTGAAAAATGGCTGGAACAGGTTCGCAAGCGCGTTGTCTGCGAAGCCGGGCCCAGTGTCGGCAACGGCAATTTCGATCATATCATCAGCGGCCTTGGTATTTGAGACAATCAGCTCACGGTGTGTCGAGACAGCCATCGATTCCAGCGCATTGCGGAACAGGTTGACCAGGACCTGTTGAATCTGGACCCTGTCGGCAAGCACCAGGTCGCATGCCGGGTCCAGGTTGAAGCGCAGGAACACGCCCTGTTCGCGGGCGCCGCTGAGCCCGAGCGCGCCGGCTTCTTCGATCAGTTTTGAAAGACTCTCGACGCGCTTCTCGGAGGCGTCGCGGGCGACGAAGTTGCGCAATCGCCGGATGATGTCGCCGGCGCGGATCGCCTGTTCGGCGGCGCGATCGAGCGCCGCTTCGATCTTGGGCGCGTTGGCGTCGGTGCTGCCCGCCAGCAGGCGGCGCGATCCCTTCATGTAATTGCTGATGGCCGACAGCGGCTGATTGAGTTCATGGGCCAGGGCGGAAGCCATCTCGCCCATCGCGCTCAGGCGCGAGACGTGGACCAGTTCGGATTGCAGTTCCTGCAGCCGCGCCTGGGTCTGCTGCTGTTCGGTGAGATCGCGGACGAAGCCCGTAAAGAAGGGCTTTCCTGCCGAATACATCTCGCCGATGGTGAGGTGCATGGGAAACGTCGTGCCGTCCCTGCGCATGCCGGTGACGATCCGCCCAATGCCGATGATGCGCCGCTCGCCCGTCTTGAGGTAGCGCGCGAGGTAGCCGTCGTGACGACTGCGATCCGGCTCCGGCATCAGCGCGCTGATGTTTTTTCCGATCGCCTCGGGTGCGCTGTATCCGAACTGACGCTCGGCGGCGTTGGAAAAGAACTGCATGATGCCATGCTCGTCGATCACGATCATCGCATCCGGGATCGTATCGAGAATCGAGCGAAAGTGCCTCTCGCTGGTCCTGACCTCGTCCTCGAGACGTTTCTCTCGGTTGATGTCGATCATGACGCCGCTGAGCCGGGCGGGAGCGCCATCGGGACCGTTGATGGTGGTGCCAACCGCACGTACCCAGTGACCTTCATCCGAATCCCGGTGCACCCGGTACTGAACGTCGAAATTGCACCCGGTATCGATCGACTCCTGCACGGCTCTCGCCGCGTGATCGCGATCCTGTGCATCGAGCAGGGAAAGAAAGACGTCGAAGTCGACAGGCGCGTCCGATCCGACGCCGAAGAGCTTGCGGGTGGCGGTGGACCAGGTCACCGTCCGGGTCGACAATTCGAGATCCCAGCCGCCGACGCCCGATCGCTCGGCACCGCGGCGCGCGTTCTGGCCGAGCGGATCTTGATCTCGAAAGGGGCGGTCGGGGTCGATCATGCTTCGCCTGCAGACTGCGGTTGCTTATCAGATACCGCATTAGATCGGGTGTGTGAAATGGCGGCCACACGAAATCAATATATATGCATATCTCGTTGATATAAAATGCGATTTTGTTAAGTCGCCAGCGCTGCGCCCTGCAGGATTTCTCGACGGCAGATACCTGGAGGGATTCTTGATCTAGGTCAGCTTCGAAGCCGAGCGGAGCTCTAGAATGTTATTTTATGGCAAGGCCATTCTGCACTTCGTCCCAAGGTTTGGAGCTCGTTATGGACTACAAAACCGTCATGGTCGGTCTGGCGCTGGATCGGCCCAACGATGCCTGCCTTCGGGTAGCCGGAGATGTGGCCGAACGATTCGGGGCGCGGATCATCGGTGTCGCCGCCTCGGATCTCAGACCGCCAATGTATTTCGCCGATGGCGATTTTGCGCAAAAGCTTCTCGATCAAGAGACCGCCGCCATCGAGCAACGATTGTCGGAGCTCGAAGCGGAGTTTCGCGCTTCGGTCGAGAAGCGTGCCTCAGCCGTGGAGTGGCGTTCCGCCCGGTCGTTGCCGGTGCCCTACCTGCTGCAGCAGTCGAGAGCCGCCGATATTCTCGTGATCGGCGCGCGCACCGAGACCCTGGTCGATCCCAGTGCGGCTCCGGACCCGAGCGATCTGGTGATGCAGGCGGGGCGGCCGCTCATCGTGGTGCCATCAACGGTGGAGTGGCTCGATCTGCGAAGCGTTCTGGTCGCCTGGAAGGATGTGCGCGAAGCGCGCCGGGCCGTATTCGACGCGTTGCCGATTCTGGCTGCCGCAAAGGAAATCACGATTGCGGAAATTCCCGAGCAGGACGGCCGTCACGCTGAAGCGCTGTCGCATGTTGGCGACGTGGCGGCATGGCTGCGCGGCCACGGCATCGCGGCGAATACCGTCGTTCCCGAAAAGGCCGGCGGCGTGACCGGGCAGCTCGAGAGCATCGCTGCCAACATCGGAGCGGGCGTCGTGATTGCCGGCGCCTACGGCCACTCGCGATTGCGCGAATGGGTGCTCAGCGGCGTTACGCGCCACCTTGCAACCGAATCGCGCCGCTGCGCGTTCCTGTCCCGTTAACGATTTACAATGGCGAGGAACCCCCGTGCATAGATTTCTCGAAGCGACCGCCGGGCAATACATGACGCGCAAGGTGAAGACGGTCACGCGTGACACCACCATGCGCGAGCTGCACAAACTGTTCGAGGCCGATAACTTCAACTGCTATCCCGTGCGCGAAGGCGATGACGTCGTCGGCGTCGTCAGCAATTTCGATTTCCTGAAATGCTTTGCGTTCAACCCCGGCCGCATGGTTCCGGCCTATGACGATTTGTTGTCGCGGATGGTGGCGGACGTGATGACGCCGGAATTCATCTATGTCGATCCGGCAACGAAACTGACCCGCGTCCTGCAGCTGATGGTGGACCACCGGATGAAGAGCCTGCCGGTGCTGGATGCCGAGCAGCTTCTGGTCGGGATCATCGCGCGCGAAGACATCATGCGCGCGTTGGCCGAGAGTGTGCGCGGATAAGGTTGATCCGCGCGTGCGAAAGTGCCGGAGCGCGCCTATCCGGCCTTCGCCATCTCGACGTCTTCCGGCGATTCCAGATACATCCCGGACATGGTGTCGACCCAGCACAGATGGTCGTGAACCTTGTTCACGCCTGCGACATTCTCCGCGGCCACAACGGCCGCCCGCCGCGAACCCTCGTCGGTGATCACGCCGCTGAGATGGACGATGCCGTCGCGCACGATGACATTGAGCCCGAACGGACTCCAGTCGTTCTTCTCGATCGCGGCGATGACGCGGCTGCGAATGTGGTCATCGTCGGCCGTCGGGTCGGGGATTTCGCGGGCAAGGCTTGCGACCGCCTGCAGCAGATTGGCGCGCGTCACGATCCCGACGAGCTCGGCACCGCGCATGACCGGCAGCCGTTTGACGCCGTTGGTCTCCATCGACGTCACGATCTGTTCGAGCGTTGCGTCTTCTGCGACGGTGACCGGATCGGCGGTCATGACCTCCGAAACCCTGCGGCCATGTTCATGGACGTAGTCGGTTGCGGCTGCGCCAGTGCCGAGCAGGAATTTGAGCCAGCGGCCGCGCTTGCGCTGTGTTCCGATCTCGCTGCGGCGAATGAAATCGCCTTCCGAGACGACGCCGACCAGCGTGCCGGCCGCATCGACCACCGGCAGTCCGCTGACATGATGCTGCAGCATGGTCTTCGCGGCTTCGAGGATGGTGGCGTCAGGTGCGATCGTGATGACGGACCGGGTCATGATCTGATGGGCGCGCATGTAACGTTCTCCTGTTTTGTGTTCTGAACGAGCGACGGAGCGCGGCGGGCTAGGGCAGCGCTCCGCCTGTTCCGCTCACGCGGCCGATTTGATCTCGATCTGCTTGGTCTGCTTCGGCGCCGGCTTCGGCACGGTGACCTTCAGCACGCCATTGGCAATCTCGGCCGAAATGTCCTCGACTTTGACACCGGAGGGCAGTTCGACCGTACGCGAAAACGAGCCATAGCTGCGCTCGACGAGATGATAGTCCTTGTTCTTCTCCTCGCGCTCGTTCTTCTTCTCGCCGCGGATGGTGAGGAGATTGTCGGCGACGTTGAGCTCGACATCCTTCTTCTCCAATCCGGGGAGTTCGGCGGTAATTTCGATTGCCTTGTCGGTCTCGCTGATATCCATGCTCGGCATCGTTGTCGTGGCGAAGCCGGGAATATTACGCGTGACGCCTTCGAACAGCCGGTCGATTTCCTGCTGCAGGAACGAGAACGGGTTGGTTTCGCGCCGGGTGACAGCACCCTGGGTTCCAACCGGGATCACGGATTTGGTATTCATGTGTACCTCCTGGTTAAAGCCGTATTGGCCGGGCGCATGCTAAAAGGAGGCGGACCGTGGCCCTTTGACGGGGATCAAACTTCGGCCCGGTCCCCGCGGATAGATTGCGCAGGCTTGCGTTAGGATGACAGACGAGATGCACGCCATGGTCCTGGCAGCGCCCGGCGCGACGCTGCGGCTTGAGTCGCGGGAGGATCCCGTCCCGGGGGCCGGCGACGTGCGCGTCAAGGTGAGCGCCTGCGGCGTGTGCCGGACCGATCTGCATGTCGTCGATGGAGAATTGCCCGACATCGCCTATCCGATCGTTCCCGGCCATGAGGTGGTCGGTCGGGTGGACGCGCTTGGGCCTGCGGTGACCTCGCTTCGCGTTGGCGAGCGGGTCGGCGTTCCCTGGTTGGGCTATACTTGCGGCGAATGTTCCTATTGCAGGAGCGGACGGGAAAATCTCTGCGACCGCCCACGCTTTACCGGTTACACGCGCGACGGCGGTTTTGCCACGCATCTCGTCGCGGACGCCCGCTACTGTTTTCCGCTCGGCGAGGCCGGCGACGATGTCGCCATCGCGCCGCTGCTCTGCGCGGGCCTGATCGGTTGGCGCTCGCTGGTGATGGCGGGCGATGGAAAGCGTCTCGGGATATTCGGATTCGGTGCGGCCGGCCATATCATCGCGCAGGTGGCCCGCTGGCAGGGGCGTTCGGTCTATGCGTTCACCCGTGCCGGCGACGTCGAGGCGCAGCGTCTTGCAAAATCGCTCGGCGCGGAATGGGCCGGGTCATCGGAGGACCAGCCTCCGGCGCCGCTTGACGCGGCGATTATTTTCGCGCCGGTGGGCGATCTCGTTCCGCTGGCGTTGCGCGCCGTGCGAAAGGGCGGGCGCGTGGTGTGCGCCGGTATTCACATGTCGGACATTCCCTCGTTCCCTTACCATATCCTGTGGGAGGAGCGGCAGCTGCTTTCGGTCGCCAACCTTACGCGCGGCGACGGAAACGCGTTTTTCAAGATCGCGGCGCAAGCGGGTATCAGGACGCACACCAGTGTGTTTCCGCTGCGGGAAGCAAATGAAGTGCTCTCGAAGCTGCGCGCCGGGCAGATCACCGGTGCCGCCGTGCTGCAGCCATGACGGTTCGACCGCCCCCCGACACAGAAGTAGCCGGGGCCGACCTGCAGAAGCAGGTGCTCGACTTCCTCGATGGTTCCAGCTTCGGCCCGGCCAAGGGCGGCAAGCGGATCGACACCCATGCCTCGATGGTTTTTCTCGGAACCGAACGGGCATTGAAGATCAAGCGGGCCGTGCGCTTGCCGTTTCTCGACTATTCGACATTGGAAAAGCGCAGGTGTGCCTGCGAGGAAGAGCTGAAGGTCAACGCCGGCAACGCCCCCGAGTTATACCGGCGCGTTGTCGCCATCACGCGCAATTCCAATGGCGCCTTCGAGATCGACGGCACGGGTACTCCCGTCGAATGGGCGGTCGAAATGACGCGGTTCGACGAGAAGCAGTCGCTCGATATTGTCGCCGCATCGAAGACGATCGATCCATCGCTTGCGACGGCTGTGGCCGACGCGATTCTGCGCTCCCACGACAAGGCGCCACGCGCGGACGGTGAAAGCTGGCTTGCGTCCATTCCACCCATCATCGAACGCAACACCGCGAAATTTCGCACCGTGCGGGGGCTCGATGCCACTGCCGTCGATCAGCTCGATGCCGCCAGCCGCGATGCGGCGACGACACTGGAGCCACTGCTCGGACAGCGTGCCAGCCGTGGGTTCGTGCGTCGTTGTCATGGCGATCTGCATCTCGCCAATATTGCGTTGGTGGACGGCCACCCCCTGCTGTTCGATGCCATCGAGTTCGACCCCGTCATCGCGACGACGGATGTGCTCTACGATCTCGCCTTCACGCTGATGGATCTGGCCCACTTCGATCAGGCGGCGGCGGCAAACGAGGTGTTCAATCGCTACCTTGCGGGGGCAGGGGATGAAGGTCTCGATGGCCTCCGCCTGCTGCCGCTGTTCCAGTCGATGCGGGCCGCGATCCGGGCGCATGTGCTGTTCATGAAGAGCGAGCAGGCCGGAGGGACTGAGGCGGTCTGGCGGGACGCCAAGCGCTATTTCGATCTGGCGGGACGCCTCATTGCGCCCAAGCCGCCGCTGCTGGTGGCGATCGGCGGATTGTCGGGAACGGGAAAGTCGGTGCTGGCACGCGGGCTTGCCGGCCTGATCGAGCCCCCGCCCGGCGCGGTCATTGTCCGCTCGGATGTCGTTCGCAAGCACCTGTTCGGCGTCGGTGAAACCACGGCCCTGCCGGAAACCGCCTACGGGCCCGATGTCGCGGAGCGTGTCTACGGCGTGCTTTCGAGCACCGCGCGGCGTATCCTCTCCCAGGGCTGTTCGGTCGTGCTCGATGCCGCTTATTTGCAGGAAGCCGAACGGACGGAAATCGCACGTCTTGCAGCTACTTGCGGCATTCGCTTCGTCGGTATGTTCCTCACCGCGGATCTCGCGACACGGCTGGCACGGATCGAACGCCGCAGGGGCGATGCGTCCGATGCCACGCGGAATGTTGCCCTGCAGCAGGAGACTTTCGCGATCGGCGCGGTAGACTGGCATATAATCGATGCCTCGGGGACGCCGGACCAGTCGCTCCGCAGCGCCCGTACTTCCTTGTTTGCGGTGCCGGACGAGCGTTGACGATGAGAGCCCACCCAACCGGGACGTCCAGCCGGCGCAGGGCCGTTGAAGCGGCGGGTCTCGATTGCGCGGCTGCATTCCAGAAGATGGCGCTCGGCTACGTCGCGGCCATCAAGACCCATCACGGCAGCGCGTGCGCCGGCGATGCCGAGGCCGTGCATCAGATCCGGGTTGCGATCACGCGGTTGCGCGCCGCCGTGGCGTTCTTTGCGCCGATCGTGGTCGATGCGAAATGGCGGCGTCTGAAGGAGGAAATCTCCTGGCTGAATGGGCCGCTCGGCGCCGCGCGCGACAGCGATGTCGTCGTGGAATATGCGCGTCGCAAGCGATATGGCGCATGGGCGCAGCGCATGATCGGTGAGCAACTCGATCAGCGTCGGATGCGGGATCATCGCCGTCTGGTGCGCTGCCTGCGTTCCGCTCGGATGCAACGCCTGATTGCGGCGATGACAGACTGGATCAGGCAAGGACCGTGGCTGGTGCGCTACAAGCGGCGCAAGCATGCGGAAGCGCTGCAGCCCTATTGTGAGCGCGAACTCGACCGTTGGTACGACCGGCTGGTCCGCAAGGGGAAACGACTGAAGACGTTGGGTGCGTCACGCCGCCACCGGCTGCGGATCAAGGCCAAACGGTTTCGCTACATGCTGGAGGCGCTAAGGCAAACGGTCGCGCGGTGGAAGCGGCGCGAATTCCATCACCTGCACCAGCCGGCAAAACGATTGCAGCGCGCATTGGGCGATATGCGCGATCTCGAGCGTTTCGCCGGCCTTGCCGGCGGATCGCCGCAGGCCGATAATGGCAAACGAGGCAAGAAGCATCCGCCGGGCTACCGCGATCGAAGGGAAAAGCTGCTCGGCGCCGCTATTGCGGCGCATCGTGACCTCAAGCACGCCGGGGTCCGCTGACGCCGCCGGTCGCATGCGCGGCCGCCCGGCCTTGCCCGATTTGATGTGCATCAACTTCGGCCAGTCGTCCATCGGTTACCGTTGTCGAGTAACCCGGACGGGGCCCCGAGGCCCCTCGAATGTATGGGAGAATGGCGATGTTCAGGAACATTCTGGTTCATATTCCCTCCGAGCGTCCCGTCAGGCCGGTGATTGACGTCGCCGTCGCGCTGACCATTGCGCGGCGGTCGCATCTCGATGCGGTTGCCATCGGTTACGAATTGATGAGCGCCGCCGGGATGATTGTGGAGGGCGGCGGCGCCGCCGTTGCCGCAGTGATGGGCGCCGAACAGGAGCGCGCCCAGGAGAGGGCGAACGCCGCGATCGCGGTATTCGAGATCGAGGCCAAGCTCGCCAGCATCGCCTACGGCACCAAAACCTTCGCGGCGATTCCCGCCGAGGCCGGGCAGATTATCGGGACGCTTGCCCGGCTTTACGACATGACGATCGTGCTACAGCCGGAAGCCGCGAAGGTCAGTTACGACAACGAGATTCCTCAGCACATCCTGTTCAATTCCGGCGGGCCGCTGCTGATGGTTCCCTACATCCATAGGGGACCGCTCGACGCCCACCATGTCGGCATCGCCTGGGACGGCAGCCGCCTCGCGGCCCGCGCGGTGCGTGACGCGATGCCGTTCCTGATGGGCGCCAAGGCCGTAAGCGTGATCGCTATCAATGAGGAGGCGGGTGAAGCTTCTTCCAACCAGCTCGTCGCGCATCTGGCGCGGCGCGGCATTGCGGCCCGGGTGCAGCGACTATCGACGGATCGCGGCGACGTCCAGGGCGCCATTCTGTCGGTCGCGGCCGAAAGCCGTATGGGCCTCCTGGTGATGGGCGGATACGGCCATTCGCGATTGCAGGAGCGAATTCTGGGCGGTGTCACGCGCAGCATGTTCGACTGCATGACCGTGCCGGTGCTGATGTCGCACTGATCCCGGATCCGAACGGGGATGTGACTTTTCGTCCCGGGGGGTTCGGTGCGTTGCACCTCTTTGGCTGCGGCTGCGGTCGCAATGACGCCAGTTTGATGCACCTCAATGTTTGGCCCGACGCCGGTCGATATCCTTTCGGCGGAAACTCGGAGATCGGAGATTCTCATGTCACAGTCTGAGCGGGCCGCTTCCAGTTCCTTTCCAGCGGTCGCAAATGCAGACGCGGAAGCCACCAAACTCAACCAAAGCGCGCTGGAGTTCATGCTTGGCGCGCAGAAGATGATGTTCGAGGAACTGGTGTTCTTCGGCGATCAGATGCTGGAGCGAACGCGGACCGAAACGCATCTGTTCTCGGAGTTCGTCGCGAAGATGGCGAGCGCGCATTCCGTCAGGGACGTTCGGACGATGTGCCAGGAATGCGGCCAGCATCAGCTCGACTTCTTGCGCCGCGACACCGAACGGCTGTTCAAGCACGGCGAGCGGATGATCGCAGCCACGTCGAACCTGATCAGTGGCCGCGATCTGAACTGATCGGTGAAATAACATGCACCAGAAATCGACCCTGCCGACGGCGGACGTTACCGTCTTGCCGGCTCACGCCCGTATCACCGACCATGGCGAGGCCCGGCAGCCGGCCGTACCGATCGAGCCGGAGGTCTCACCGCCGGCGGAACGCTCGGGCGGCGCCGAGACATACCAGGCCGACCGCGCCCTGCACGCCATGCTGGCACGCCTGAGCGGCGGCATTTCGCCGACCGCATTGTTGCTGGCCTATACGGACTGGCTATCGCATCTGGCCTCGTCGCCGCAGCGGCGGATCGAGATTGCGCAGGAAGCCCTGGTCGACACCAGGCGCTTCGTCGAAGCCGCGCAGCGGTTCTTCTCGCCCGGGCAGGGACCATGGTCGCTGATCGAGCCGCAGCCGCAGGACAAGCGTTTCGGGCGGCCGGAATGGGAACACCCGCCGTTCAATCTGATGGCGCAGGCCTTTCTGCTCGGCGAACAATGGTGGCACAACGCAACCACGGGCGTGCGCGGCGTGGCGAAGCAGAACGAAGCGATTGTCGAGTTCTCGGTCCGCCAGATGCTGGACGTGATGTCGCCTGCCAATTTTGCTGCGACCAATCCGGAAGTGCTGCGGAAAACATTCGAGAGCGGCGGCAACAATTTCGTACGCGGCTGGCAAAATTTCTGCAGCGACTGGACACGCCTGATGTCGGCGGGCCGTGACGGGAGCCCTGGCCCTGCCACGACCAGCGATTTCGTCGTCGGCGAAACCGTCGCCACGTCGCGCGGCAAGGTCGTGCTGCGCAACGAGCTGATCGAGCTGATCCAGTACTATCCAACCGCTGAAAAGGTGCATCCGGAGCCGATTTTGATCGTGCCGGCCTGGATCATGAAGTACTACATTCTCGATCTGTCGCCACAGAACTCGCTGGTGAAGTATCTCACGGGCGAAGGTTTTACCGTATTCATGATTTCGTGGCGCAACCCTGATGCGGCCGACCGCGAGATCGCTTTTGACGATTATCGAACACTCGGCGTCGAAGCCGCGCTCGATACGATCGGCTGTGTCGTGCCGGATCGTCAGGTGCATGCGTTGGGTTACTGCCTTGGTGGCACGCTGCTTTCGATCGCTGCTGCCACCATGGCGCGCGATGGCGACGACCGGCTGAAGTCGATCAGCCTGCTTGCCGCTCAAACCGATTTCACCGAGGCAGGTGAATTGACCCTTTTCATCAACGAAAGCCAGGTCGCATTCCTCGAGGACATGATGTGGGAGCGCGGCGTGCTCGATACCACGCAGATGGCGGGCGCGTTCCAATTGCTGCGCTCCAACGACCTGATCTGGTCGCGGCTTACCCGCGACTATTTGATGGGGGAGCGGGCGCCGCCGAGCGATCTGATGGCCTGGAATGCCGATGCGACCCGGCTGCCATACCGGATGCATTCGGAGTATCTGCGCAAGCTGTTCCTCAACAACGATCTTGCCGGGGGGCGATATCTCGTCGAGGGCAAGCCGATCTCGCTGTCGGATATTCACACCCCGATATTCGCAGTCGGCACCCTTCGCGATCACGTTGCGCCGTGGAAGTCCGTCTACAAGATCCACTACCAGGTGGATGCCGACGTGACCTTCCTTCTCACCAGCGGCGGCCATAATGCGGGAATTGTAGCCCCTCCCGGCGAACCGGGTCACACGTATCGGATCAAGACCGAGGCGGCGCACGCCATCTGTACCGGTCCCGACGAATGGCTGAATTCGGTGCCGCCGGTCGAAGGATCGTGGTGGCCGGAATGGACGAAGTGGCTGTCGGCACGATCCGGTGAGCTAGCCAAGCCGCCGCGGATGGGCGTTGAAGCTGCACAGGCGAAGAACTTGCCTGAGGCGCCCGGCGACTATGTTCGCCACTGATTCCCCCGGCTTCTCGCCGGGCTACTGGCGGACGGGGCAGCTCGAAATGCCCAAGGCGACATAAAGCGGGCATCTTCTGAAGAAGGCCGTCATTAGCGGCACTACGCCCAACAGGCCAATCCAGTGCCAGCCCTGGATGGCGAGACCTTCCTGGAAAGCATAGGCGATGAGCGCCAATCCCAGGACGATCCGTACATATTGATCCAACGTTCCGACATTTACCGGCATTGCAGCCCCCTCAGTGAATGAGCTGCAGCAAGCCTCTCATGCAATGCCGCTGCCGGCTTTGATCTGTCTCAACAATAAGTTGGCTGTCAAAGCTAAGGGAAGGCGCCAGCAGGGTTGTCATCGGGCCGAAGCCAAGTCCGGGTTAACATGCCGCGCCAGGAACACATTGCGCGCCATACCTGTTCACAGGGACAGCGACCCGCCCGGATACGAAAGATCCATGTCCACCTATCGCCTGAAGAATCTGCTTTCGCCGCATTCGGTCGCGCTGGTCGGGGCCAGTCCGCGCCAGGGCTCGGTCGGCCGCGCCATTCTCAACAATATTCGCAAAGCCCAATTCAAGGGCGAATTCGGCCTCGTCAATCCGCGCTATCGCGAGATCGATGGTGTCGCGACCGTCGGCAGCATCGCAAAACTGGCTTTTGCGCCCGAACTCGTTGTCCTGACGGCGCCGGCCCGTGCCATCGCAGGCCTGATCGATGAGGCCGGCCGTCGCGGTGCTGCGGGCGCCGTCATCGTCAGTGCCGGGCTCGGCCATGGTCCGGGTTCGCCGACGGAGGCAGCCGAGCGCGCCGCGCAGAAATACGGCATGCGGCTGATCGGCCCGAACTGCCTGGGCATCATGATGCCTTGCGTCAGTCTCAATGCGAGCTTTTCCGCGCATATACCGGCCACGGGAAATCTGGCGCTGATCTCGCAGTCCGGCGCCATTGCAGCCGGCATGGTCGACTGGGCGGCGCAGCGGTCCGTTGGCTTCTCCGGAATCGTCTCGATCGGCGACCAGCTCGATGTCGATATCGCCGATCTGCTGGATTACTTCGCGCTTGATGAAAGAACCCATGCCATCCTGCTTTACATCGAGGCGATCAAGGATGCCCGCAAGTTCATGTCGGCGGCGCGTGCGGCCGCCAGAATCAAGCCGGTCGTGGTCGTCAAGTCAGGCCGCATGGCGCAAGGCGCACGGGCGGCGGCAACCCATACCGGCGCACTGGCCGGGGCAGACGCGGTCTACGACGCCGCCTTTCAGCGCGCCGGGATCCTGCGCGTATCGGATCTTCGCGAATTGTTCGACTGCGCCGAAACGCTCGGGCGACTTAAATCGCCGCCCGGAAAGCGGCTGGCGATCCTGACCAATGGCGGCGGCATCGGCGTACTGGCGGTTGACCGGCTGGCCGAACTGGGCGGCATTCCCGCCGACATCTCGCCTGCGACCCGCGAGAAGCTCGATGCGGTGTTGCCTCCGACATGGTCGAAATCGAACCCGGTCGATATCGTTGGGGACTCCGATCCCGCGCGCTATGCCGCGGCGCTCGAAGCGTTACTGGCCGACGCGGGCAATGACGCCGTGCTGGTGATGAATGTCCAGACGGCGATCGCCCGTGCCGATGACATTGCAGCGGCCGTGATCGGCGTGGTCCGGAAATATCGTGCCGAACGCCGCATGTTGCAAAAGCCCGTGCAGGCGGTCTGGGTCGGCGCGGACCAGTCGATCAGCGACTTGCTGAGCGGGGCGGGAATTCCGAACTATCAGACCGGCGGCGACGCCGTCCTCGGCTTTATGCACCTGGTGCGCCATCGCGAGGCGGTGGAGGCGCTGGCGCAGGTTCCGCCGGCGATGCCAAGCGAGTTTGCGCCCGATACGGACACGGCGCGGCAGATCGTTGCCGCGGCGCTGGCCGACGGCCGCTCCTGGCTCGACCCGATCGAAGTCAAGCGGCTGCTCGATGCCTACGACATCGCCGCCGTGCCGACCTTCGCCGCCGCCGATGCCGAAGAGGCGGTCGGCCACGCGAATGCGATCCTGGCGCAGGGCTCCACCGTCGTGCTCAAGATCATGTCGCGCGACATCGTGCATAAATCCGATGTCGGCGGCGTCGTGCTCAACCTCACCAGCGCCGACGCGGTGCGCAAGGCGACCGCCGAGATTCTCGCACGGGCGAAATCGCTGCGGCCGGAGGCGCGGATTTCAGGCGTGATGGTGCAGGCGATGGTGGTGCGGGCGAAGGCGCGCGAACTCATTCTCGGCCTCGCCGACGACCCGACCTTCGGCACCGTCGTCGTGTTCGGCCGCGGCGGCACGGCGGTCGAGATCATCAACGACAAGGCGCTGGCGCTGCCGCCGCTCGACCTGCAACTGGCGCGCAGCCTGATCGAGCGCACCCGCGTCTCGCGGCTGTTGCGCGCCTATCGCGACGTGCCGGCGGTGAAGGAAGACGCCGTCGCGATGGTTCTGGTCAAGCTGGCGCAGATGGCAGCTGATATTCCCGAAATCCGCGGGCTCGATATCAATCCGCTGCTGGCCGACGAAGCCGGCGTGCTCGCCGTCGACGCGCGCGTCGTGATCGGCCGCGTCGAACGAAAGTTTCGCGGTTCAGGCCCGGCGAACTTCGCCGTGCGGCCCTATCCCTCGCAATGGCAGCGTCATATCGAGGTCAAGGACGGCTGGCGCGTCTTCGTTCGTCCGATCCGGCCCGAGGACGAGCCACTGATCCACGAGATGCTGAAACACGTTACGATGCAGGACCTGCGGCTGCGGTTCTTCGCCCCGATGAAGGAATTCTCCCACGAATTCATCGCCCGCTTGACCCAGCTTGATTACGCCCGCGCGATGGCCTTTGTCGCGTTCGACGAGGCGACCAACAAACTCGTCGGCGTGGTCAGGATCCATTCGGACTCGATCTATGAGAGCGGCGAATATGCGATCCTGTTGAGGTCCGACCTCAAGGGCAGGGGGCTCGGCTGGAGCCTGATGCAGATGATCATCGAATATGCGAAATCCGAAGGGTTGAAGACCATTTCCGGCGACGTCCTGGCCGACAACACGGTGATGCTGGCGATGTGCCGCAGTCTTGGCTTCGAGGTGAAATCGGACCCGGTCGAACGCGACATCTGCGACGTCAGGCTGACGCTTTAGCTTTTTGCTCCGACGCTTTTCTTCGCACCAACCGGTCCGCACTTCGCTCGAATATGCTACTGCTCGAGCGCCCGCCGCAGTCGCCGGATGATGACGCCCCGCGCGCGGTCGTCGGCGGCGGCCTCGATGCGGTCGTTGATGTCGAGGACGAGCTTCGACATGTCGTTGTGCCAGTCGAGCGCGACCACCACCTCCGGTGCCAGCCGCCGGCGGCGGCCCGCATCGAGCGGTGTCGGTACGGCCGTTGACAATTCGTAGATGTCGTCGAGCAGCGGCTCAAACAGCTGCGCTGCCGGAATAATGCGCTCTGAGACACGCTCGGCCAGGCCTGCGATCGCCGGCTCCTCGCCATGGACCAGAAAAAGCCCGCGCCGGATCGGACGGCGAGCGGCGATCCATCGTGCCAGTTCCGATCCGTCGGCATGCCCGGAATAGTCGTCGATGGTACGGATGGTCGCCGCGACCTTGATCTCGTTACCCTGAATACGGACGGCCTTGGCGCCGTCGACGAGAAACCGGCCCAGCGTCCCCTGCGCCTGGAAGCCGACCAGCAGCACGGTGGCCCTGCTGTTCCATAGCCAGTTTCTGAGATGGTGCCGGATACGCCCGGCATCGCACATGCCGCTGGCCGCGATTACGATGTGAAAGCCGGTCAGCTTGGCGATTCGCTTGCTCTCTTCGACCGTCTCGGTGAACCGCAGTTGCGGGGAGTTCAACAGCCGGCCCACATCCACCGCCGGATCGAGGCTTTCGGCGTGCTTGCGAAACACCTCGGTCGCACGGATCGCCAAGGGAGAATCGAGGAAGACCGGGGCCGCTGGGATCTCGCCGCGTTCCATCAGGTCGATCAGATCGGCAATAAGCTCCTGGGTGCGCTCCACTGCAAAGGCTGGAATCAACAGCGCGCCCTTGCGGCCTGCGGCGTCGCGCACCTCGGCCGCGAGGCGCGCGCGACGTGCATCGGGTGAAGTCGGAGGACGGTCGCGATCGCCATAGGTCGATTCCGAAATGACGTAATCGAAGCCCGAAGGCGCCTCGGGGTCGGGTTGCAGCAATTTGGCATCCGGTCCGATGTCGCCGGAAGCGAGAATGCGCAGGGGCTTTTGCGGTGCGCCGCGGTCGGTGCACTCGATCTCGATCGAGGCCGAGCCAAGCAGATGCCCGGCATTCCAGTAGCGGGCACGAACGCCGGGAATTACGTCAATCCATTTTTCGTAGTCGACCGGCGAGAACGATTGCAGGGCGGTGATCGCATCGGACTGGGTGTAGATCGGTGTGACCTCGCCGCGTCCGCGCGCGGCGTTGCGCCGGTTGAGCGCCGCGACTTCCGATTCCTGAATGCTGCCGGCGTCGGGCAACATGTAAGAACAGAGATCGATGGTGCCGCGCGTCGCCAGGATGCGGCCGGCAAACCCGCCGCGCACGAGCTTTGGTAGGAGGCCGCTATGATCGATATGGGCATGGGTCAAAAGTACGGCGTCGATATCGGCGGGACGAAACGGAAAGGCGCGGTAGTTCAGTTCCTTCAGCGTTTTCTGCCCCTGAAACAGACCGCAATCGACCAGGAAACGGCCGGTGCTCATCTCAAAGAGATAGCAGGAGCCCGTGACGGTGCGCGACGCGCCGCAAAACCGGATGGTGACGCTCATTGAGATGCCTCCGCTAGCTCGCCCTTCAAGGCATCGGTGAACAGCTCATCGAGCATAATGGCATTGGTGAAGTGCGGTACGCTATGCGTCGAACGGATCGAGCCAATCCCCGATGAGGTCATCTGCTTGCAAGCCGCTTCCGGAAACAGGGCATGTGTAACGACGGCGTCAATGGCCGTCGCGCCGGCGGCGGTCAGCGCCTTGGCGCAGGCGATAATGGTCCCGCCGGACGAAACGACGTCGTCGACAATCAGCGCGGGGCGGCCGGCGATGCGCGCCGTGTCATGAAATTCGATCGCGACCGAGCGGTCGCCGCGGCGGGTCTTTTTCGCAACCGTAAAGGACAGGCCGAGCCGGCCGGCGAGATCGCTGACCCAGGGCCGCGATTCCGCATCAGGCCCCACCACGACGGTCGACGGATCAAGCCCGGTCTTGCGCAGCGTGTCGGATATGGCCGGCATGGCCGAGAGATTGTCGGATTGGATACCGGGAAAGACCGCCGTGATGTCCGCCGTGCGATGCAGATGCGCGTCGACGGTGACGACGCGGTCGATGCATCGCGCGAGCAACGAACCGATGACTTTCTGGCTGATTGCTTCACCCTCGTGAAAGGCGGTATCCTGCCGCATGTAGCACAGATATGGCGCGACGAGCACGAGGCGCCTGGCGCCTCCGCGCCGTAGCGCCTCGGCCGCAAACAGCAGCGCGATCAGTTTGTCGTTTGGCCGGTCCAGCGAGGCGTAGATGATGGTCGTGGTCGACGCCGGGCCCGCCGTCACCCGTATCTCGCCATCGGGAAACGCATGGATAGCAAGCTCGTGAAACGGCACGCCCAGTCGCGCGGCGAGACCGGCGGCGTCGCGCGCGGACGACGGCAGGCCTTGAATGACCACGTTCATGGCGTCGTCTCAACAGATGCCGGTTGCCGCGCGCCGATGACGTATCCGCTGTCGCGTCTTGCAGCGGTAGCAGCTAGATCGAGTTCGGACTGGTCATAGGCGTGAATTCGATAGAGCGGCTGCCCTTTCTCGACGCGATCGCCGATTTTGCAAAACAGCTTGATGCCCGCGCCCTTGTCGATCGGCGCGCCGGCGGTTCGCGCCAAGCGGTTCAGTTGCAGGCAGTCGATCTCGGAAATGGCGCCGTCATCGGCGGCGCGGACGTCGAAGGTCAGCTTGCCGATATCGTTGCGGCACCTCGAAGGTCCCTGCGCATCGATGATTTCCTGCATTTTCTTCATGGCGGCGCCGCTGTCGAGCAATTCGCGGGCGCGCGCATAACCCGCGCCACCGCGCAATTGCGGATCGTATTCGAGAAGATGCGCCGCCAGCCGCAGCGATTTTTCTCTCAGGTCTGCCGGAGCATCCCGCTCGTTGGTCAGAACGGCCATGACGTCGCCAGCCTCCAGTACCGGGCCGATGCCGTTGCCGATCGGTTGGCGGCCGTCGGTCGTGATCACCTCGACGGCAATGCCGAACTGGTCGCCGACGAACTCGAACAGCTTGCGCAACCGCATCGCCTCGTTGGCATTGGCAAGCTTTGCGGTCGGGCCGACCGGCAGGTCGATCAGGAGATGGGTCGAACCCGCCGCGAGCTTCTTCGACATGATAGAGGCAACCATCTGCTCGCTGGTGTCGAGGCACAGCGGGCGCTCGACGGAGATGAGAATGTCGTCGGCCGGCGACAGGTTGACGTGCCCGCCCCAGACCAGGCAACCGCGGCATGCGGCGACCACTTCCTTCATCTCGTCGACGGAAACGTCGACCCGGGTCAACACCTCCATGGTGTCGGCGGTCCCGGCCGGCGAGGTGATCGCGCGCGAGGACGTCTTGGGGATGGTGAGACCATGTGCTGCGACGATCGGGACGACGATCATGGAGGTGCGGTTTCCCGGAATGCCGCCGATGCAATGCTTGTCGACGACGATGGGGCCCGGCCATTTCAGTTGCGTCCCGGCGACGGCCATAGCGTGAACCAAAGCGAGCAACTCGCGGCTGGTCATGAAGCTCGCCGAACTGATCAGGAACGCCGCGACCTCCATGTCCGAATAACGGTAATGCGTGAGGTCCTTGATAATGGCTTCGATCTCAGCGGGTTCGAACGTTCGCCCGTGAATCTTGCCGCGAACGGCATCGAGGCTTTCGGGCGGTGCAGCGGGGCAGACCGTCACGAGACAGCCGACCGGCTCGGCGAAGCGGCGGAACGCCGGCTCGGAAAGCCCGATTTCATCGGACCCGACCAAGGCGTCGTCGTCCGTGATCAGCAGTGTGGCAAGCAGTACTTTCGAGCCGCGCTGCAATTCAACCCGGCTGAAGCCGCGAAAAATATCCGGCCGCAGCGCGCTCGAGTGACGCGAAATCACCACTACGTTTTCGCGTCCCGTGTCCAGATTGACCCGGCGGACCTTCAATGGCGGACGGGAATTATCGCGATTGGGGCTTTCGGCCATCTGAACTCCCCCGGCACCGAAATCCGAAGCCGCCGTCAGTGCGAGAACAGGATCGGGAGCGGCGGCTTTGACAGCAGGCTCTTGGTGGCGCCGCCGAGGAGGAACTCGCGCCATCGCGCGTGACCATAGGCGCCCATCACGAGGACGTCGACCTGGTGCGAAACGGTATAGGCTTCGAGCACCTCGCCGATTTGCCGGCCGTCGGCGTCCACCTTGTCGAGCACCACATCGATGCCGTGGCGGGCCAGGTTTTTGGCCAGCGCTTCAGCGGAATGCTTGCTATCCAGCTTCTTTTCGTTGGTGACGGTGACGATCCGCACCTTTCTGGCCTTCTCGAGCAGCGGCATGGCATCGGAGACTGCGCGGGCCGCGGCGCGGCTGAAATCCCAAGCGATGGCAACGGTGCCGAGTTCGAATGGACGCGACCGCGGGCTCTCGGGCAGAATGAGGGTCGGCCGGCCCGAGCCGAATATCACCGCCTCCGCGTACCACTGGTCGTAGCTCTCCGGCACGGGCACGATGGTGAGGTCGTGAAGCCGCGCATAGTCTACCAGTAGATCCGGCACGGCGAAGGTCGGGCATTTTTCGAGTTCGATCTCGTGCAGAATGCCTGCCTTGCCGGCGACGGCGTCGAATGCCGCCAGCATGTCCCTGGCGCTCTTCCGACTCTTTTCGGTTTCGCCTGCGATGATCCCGGGAATGTTGGCCGTCGAGCCGGAAAGGAAGTGTCCGGGCACTTCCACATGCACCTCGCAGGCCACCGCCGCCAGGTGTGCGCCGAAGGCTGCGGCGATCGCGATCGCATCCTCGGCAACCGACGCCGGGGTGGGATCGGGATAACTCGTCAGTGTCAGCAGAATGTCCTTGAACGCCATGGGGCTCTCCTGTTCCGAAACCAAGTTAGCGTCCCGTCGGCTTGGGCGTTTGATCCATCGCAAGCGGCGGGTTCGGCCGGGACCGCGAATGCAGCCGCGGGCGCAGCAACGGTTTCAGCATTTCCAGCACGACCAGCGCGATGAAGCCTGCACCGAGCGTCAGGGCGAGATCGTCGGCGTGGAGGGGGCCGAAGGCGAAGAGCTGGTTCGCAAATGGCCAAAACAAGGTGAGGGCCAGGATGACGGCGACGGTGGCGAGCACCGCGGCCAGCGTCCGGTTGGGCCGCCGTAGCGCGGTGAGCAGCGACGCGCTGAAGGAGCGGTTGACAAGGATCAGGCTGACGATCACGACGATGAGCGAAAAGAACGTCAGCGCCCGCACCTCAGGCACCGGCATGCCCCATCTCAGCGCCGCGACGTAAACAGTAGCGACGACCGCAAACGCCAGCAGCCCTTGCAGCAGGCTCCAGGCGACCAGCGCCCGCGAGAACAGCGGCTCGTCGGGAGAACGCGGCGGACGCCGCATGATGTCGTCTTCTTCGGTTTCTGCCTCGAACACCAGCGAGCAGACGGGATCGATCACCATTTCGAGCAAGGCGATATGGATCGGCCCGAACAAGAGCGGCAAGCCGAATACCAATGGCAGCAGCGCCATGCCCGCAACGGGGACGTGAACGGCAAAGATGAAGCTCATCGCCTTGCGCAAATTGTCGTAGATGCGCCGTCCGAGCCGGATCGCCTTGACGATGGAGCCGAAATCGTCGTCGAGCAGCACGATCGCGGAAGCTTCGCGCGCCACGTCGGTTCCGCGCCCGCCCATGGCGATGCCGATATGAGCGGCCTTCAACGAAGGCGCATCGTTGACGCCATCGCCGGTCATCGCGACGATTTCGCCGCTGGACTTGTAGGCGTTGACGATGCGCAGCTTCTGGTTCGGCGATATCCGTGCGAAGACGCCGGCCGTTTCCACCCGGCTGGCCAAGTCAGCCTCGCTCAACTTGTCGAGCTGTTCGCCGGTGACGAGTTCGCCGTGTTCGAGTCCGGCCTGGCCTGCGATAGCGTTTGCGGTCGCCGGATAGTCGCCGGTGATCATGACGGCCTTGATGCCGGCGGAGCGGCATTCGCGAACCGCTTCGACGACGCTGGCGCGCAACGGGTCGGCAAGGCCGACAAGTCCCAGGAATTCGAAACCCAGTTCGCGCGGCGACGCCGGCCAAGTTGGTCCAGCATGGGTGGCGCGCGCAACGCCGAGCACGCGCAGGCCGGCAGAGGCCATCGCGTCGATGGACTGCGTCAACACCGCGCGGTCGACCGCACTCAGCCGGCAAAGACCCGCGATCGCTTCAGGAGCGCCCTTGGTGGCGACGAGATATTCCTGCCGGTCATCGTCCGCTTGCCAGACGTGGGTCACGGCGAGGAGATCGGGCCGAAGACCATAGGCATGAACCAGCTTCCAGTGCGGATGCCGATACAAGGCCTCGGTCAGCCGCTCGCGGGCCAGGGTGTGGAACGCGCGCTCCATCGGATCGAACGGCTCGGGCGCGCTGGCGAGCAAGCCAAACTCACTCAAATTATGGAACTGCGCCGGCATTTCGATGCCGGCCTGCGGGTGGAAGACCTCTCCATCCTTCAGCCGCAGCTCGACGATCGTCATCCGGTTTTCGGTGAGGGTGCCGGTCTTGTCGGTACACAGCACGGTGGCAGAGCCCAGCGTCTCGATGGCCGCCGCGCGCCGCGTCAGGACGCGCGCCAGCGAAATTCGCCATGCGCCCATCGCCATAAAGACGGTCAGAACGACCGGAATCTCCTCCGGCAGCATCGACATGCCCAGCGCAATTCCGGCCAGCACCGCATCCAGCCACCCGCCGCGCATGCTGCCGTAGAGCAGGACCGCGAGCACGCTTACGCCGCCACCGAGAACGCCAGCCAGCCTAACGAGGCGCCGTGTTTGCGCCTGCAGGCGCGGAGGTTCGGTTTCGAGGGTGGCCAGCGACTGGCCGATCTGGCCGATCTCGCTTTGCGCGCCGATGGCGGTTACTTCTGCCAGCCCCGAACCGCGCACCACCAGCGAACCGGAGAAGACCTGCGGCAGGTCGTCGCCTCCCGGATGCTGCGGTCCGGACCTCGGCCGATCATCCCAGGCGACTTTGCGTACCGGCACGGATTCCCCGGTGAGGGTGGATTCGTCGGCCTGCAGATCCGTGCAATGCAGGAGGATAGCGTCGGCTGGCACCCGGTCGCCTTCGGAAAGAACGATGAGGTCGCCGCGGACGACGTCGCGGCCGGCGATTCGCTTGCGTTCGCCGCCGCGAATGACCAGCGCGCGGGGGCTCGTCAGGTCGCGCAAGGCTTCCAGCACACGCTCGGTCCGCGTCTCCTGCACCACCGTGATCGCGATCGACAAGGTCGCGAAAACGACCAGGATGATCGCCTCCTTCAGGTCTCCGAGCGCCAGGTAAACGATGCCGCCGACCAGAAGCAGCGCCAGCATCGGCTCGCGCAGCACCTCAATCGCAATTCGAAACGGCGTGCGCCGATCCGGTTGGGGAAGCTCGTTGTGCCCCTCGGCCTGCAGCCGCGCCGCTGCGTCGGCTTCACTGAGGCCGGAAAACGGTTTCATCGCTCAAAGATACGAAACCGTCGTGACCCGATAGGTGTGCATCTTGCCGTCTTCGTTGAGCGAGACGTACTCGCCGACCACGAAGCGTTCGTCGGCGAAGTGATAGCCGACCTCATCAGGCAAACCGGTCTCGCCATCGTCATAGTGGAAAGCCCAGCCGCCGCCGGGACGGTGAACCAAGTGACCATGCTTGTCCTGCTGGTCCGGGCGCTGGCGTACGACACGGCAGGCGTCGCGATGCTCACGCCACAGCCCTGCATCGATGCGGTCCTCGGAATCGAGCGGCGCCACGAAGATATAGGCCACCTCGGCATCGCCTTCGGGATGCCCGGGCTCTCGGGCCAGCGCGAGACGGAATTGCCGGAATTGCGCGGGCAGGGAAGCGTTCAGGATCGGCTTAGGCTGGGTCTTGGCTCTGGTCTTGGACATCTCGCATGGCTCCTTGGTTGTTCCGGCATGAGGCTGCTGCCTCTGCCGCGATCAGTTCGGCTCAGCCGTGGCCTTCGCCGCCGGGGCGGTTGCCCTGGATTTCTTCAGGCTCTTGATGATGATCGTGATCAGCGGCACCAGCACCAACGGCAGCACGCCGTTCAGGGGATGGTGCACCATGCCGGTGAATTGCGATTGCAGCGCGCGGGCCTCGCCCTGCAATGCCTCGACTGCGTTGCCATGAATTTCGGTCGCCAGTTCGAGTTCGCGGCCGGCGGGCGGCCTTCCGCCAACAACGAACAAGACGGCCGCGATCACGAAATTGGCGACACCGAGGATGGCGGCGGCGGAAATCGCGCTCCAGATCTGCACCAGCGCGAAATAGGCCGACAGTTCCAGCATCAACAGACCGAAGGCCGCGATCAGCGCCGCAAACGCCCGCAGGCCCAACCCGACCAGCATATGCCGCATCCGGATTTCGGCGATGATGCGGTCGGTGCGCCACAGCGCCCGCAGATGCTTGACGACGCTCTCGCTGTTCACGTCAATGCCTCCTCAGCATGAAACCGATCGCAATGCCGAGCGCGAAGGCGGATGCCAGCGCTGCAATCGGCCGCTCTGCGATCAGCCGCTCGACATGCTCCTCTTCTTCGCTCACGGTTTCGCCGAGTTCGCTCAGCGTCGCCTTGATCTGCTCGGCGAGCGCTTCGGATCTGTTCCTCGCCGCCTCAAGCATGTCGTCGGCAGGCAAACTCAAAAGGCGCGACATCTCGCTTTTGAGCGCCAGCAACTCGTCACCCAGCTCGCCTGATTTGAACATCTCACTCGCTCGTTTTCCTTGCGCGTCAACTTGTAGGCTGAGACGCAAAAGCGCCATTTGATTTGGGTCAACTGCGACACTCAGGCGGCATCTGCCGCTTTGAGGCAGGTCAACATGCATGTTGCATCCGCAGCCTAGAAAACGACCGCTATCTAATTGAAGGAAATCATCTTGGTGACCGCACCTCTGCTAACGGCAACGTCATCGGGCTATGCGCTCGAACTGCGTCCGGCCGGTTCCTGGACGGCTGCGAATGCGGCGACGCTCGAACGGCTATCCAATGACATTGCGCCGCAGCTCGATCGCGCTGCCGCCGTCAAGGTCGATCTGGCCGGGGTGAGCGAACTCGATACGCTCGGCGCCTGGCTGCTGGAAAAAATGTCGCGACGCGCCACTTCCGCCGGCCACCATTCCGATATCACCGGCATCGCCGACAATTACGCCGGCCTGATCGACGAGGTTCGTCAGGTCAACCGGCGAACGCCGGCGCCGGCCCCGGCACGCAATCCCGTCGTGGCGAAGCTCGGCGATATCGGCCGCGCCACCATCGGGTCGAGCGAAGACGTTGTCGCATTTCTGGAGATGCTGGGCGCGCTGTGCATCGCTATCCTGGGCGTGTTGCGCCGGCCGCGGTCGCTGCGGCTGACGTCGTTGACCTACCAGCTCTACCGGGTCGGCTGGCAGGCGATACCCATCGTCATGTTGATCACCTTCCTGATCGGCGCCATCATCGCGCAGCAGGGCATCTTCCATTTTCGAAAATTCGGCGCGGATTCCTACGTCGTCGACATGGTCGGCATTCTCGTGCTGCGCGAGCTCGGCGTGCTGATCGTCGCCATCATGGTCGCCGGGCGCTCGGGCAGCGCCTATACCGCCGAACTCGGCTCGATGAAGATGCGCGAGGAAATCGACGCGCTGTCGACCATGGGGCTGGACCCGATCGAGGTCCTGATGCTGCCGCGGATCCTGGCGCTGGTCTGTGCGCTGCCGATCCTGAGCTTTATCGGCGCGATGGCGGCGCTTTACGGCGGCGGCCTCGTCGCCTGGTTCTACGGCGGCATGGGGCCGGCGATCTTCCTGGCGCGGCTGCATGACGCCGTCTCCATCACCCATTTCGAGGTCGGCATCATCAAGGCGCCGTTCATGGCGCTGGTGATCGGCATCGTCGCCTGCAGCGAAGGCCTGCGCGTGAAGGGCAGCGCCGAGTTGCTCGGCAAGCAGACCACCACGTCGGTAGTCAAGTCGATCTTCCTGGTGATCGTGCTCGATGGGCTGTTCGCGGTGTTCTTTGCGTCGATCGGAATGTAGCGATGCAGGAAGCCGACGACCAATTTGCCATTCGTGTGCGCGATCTCGTGGTCGGCTTTCGCCGGCATGTCGTGATCGATCATCTCGCGCTGGATGTACGCCGTGGCGAAATCCTCGGCCTGGTCGGCGCTTCCGGCGGCGGCAAGTCGGTATTGATGCGGACCATCATCGGCCTGATACCGCGGCAGGGCGGCGAGATCGAGGTGATGGGCTCGCCGATCAACCACGACCGCGCCACGCGAAGCGCGGCCGGGCGATGGGGCATCCTGTTCCAGCAGGGGGCGCTGTTCTCTTCGCTGACGGTCCGGCAGAACATCCAGTTTCCATTACGTGAGAATCTCGAACTGTCGGACATCCTGATGGACGAGATTGCAACTGCAAAACTCGAAATGGTTGGGCTCAAGGCGGAGGATGGCGACAAGTTTCCCTCCGAATTGTCCGGCGGCATGACCAAGCGCGTGGCGCTGGCACGTGCGCTCGCGCTGGATCCCGCCATCGTGTTTCTCGACGAGCCGACTTCGGGGCTCGATCCGATCGCCGCCGGCGATTTCGACGCGCTGATCAAGACGCTGCAGAAGACGCTGGGATTGACGGTGTTCATGGTCACCCATGACCTCGCCAGCCTCAATACGGTCTGCGACCGCGTCGCGGCGCTGGCCGACGGCAAGATCGTCGCCATCGGCCCGATGCGTGAATTGCTTCAATCCGAGCATCCCTGGGTGCGGGCCTATTTTCACGGCAAGCGCTCCCAGATGCTGCAACCAAGAGCGAGCTAAAAAGATGGAAACCCGCGCTCCCTTCGTCATTGTCGGCGCCTTCGTGCTGGCGGCCATCATCGCCGTATTCGGCTTCGTCTATTGGCTGCAGAACACCGGTGGGCTCGGCCCACGCTCCAGCTACCGCGTGCAGTTCGAGGGTTCCGTGCCGGGCCTCCTTGTCGGCGCGCCGGTACTGTTCAATGGCATTCGGGTCGGCGAGGTGACGGAGCTCGGCCTAGCGCCCGGCAACCCCCGCGGCGTCAACGCGGCTATCTCGGTTGCCTCAACGACGCCTGTGCGTGCCGACACCAAGGTCGGCCTGGAATTCCAGGGCCTGACCGGCGTGCCCGTGATCGCACTCGAGGGCGGCACACAGGTCGCGCGGAGCGGCGAGGTACCGACGCTGATCGCCGAGCCGGGTGCAGGGCAGGGCATGACGCAGGCCGCGCGCGATGCGCTGCGCACGGTCGATAGCGTGCTCTCGGAGAATTCGGGGGCGTTGAAGGACACGATTGACAATTTCAAGGTGTTTTCGGAGGGCCTGGCGCGCAACACCGGCAAGCTCGACGGCATCGTCGCCGGCCTCGAACGCATGACCGGGGTCACCAGCCCGCCGCCGAAGATCACCTATGATCTTCGCGCGCTGCAAAATCCGGGTCCGGCGAGCAAGGTCATCAATGTGCAATGGGCGATCCCGGAGCCGACGGCAGTTGCGATGCTGGAGACGCAGCGCTTTCTGTTCTCGCCGGCGCAGGAACACCCGGGATTTGCAGAGGCGATGTGGGCCGACGCGCTGCCGAAACTGATCCAGGCGCGGTTGATCGAAAGTTTCGAGAATTACGACATCGCGCATGCGCCGCTGCGCGTGGCCGATGTCGGCCAGACCGAATTCCAGATGCTGATCGATGTCAGGCGGTTCCGCATCGTGATCGACTCCGAGCCGGTAGCCGAAATCGGCTTGTCGGCCAGGATCGTCGACAAGAACGGCAAGATCGTTGCCTCACGGCTGTTCGAAGAACGCGAGAAGTTTGCCAACGTCGCACCGGCCGAGGCAACCGCCGCCTTCAGCGAAGCGTTCGGCCGAATCGCCAAGAACGTGATCGCCTGGACTGTCCAGGCGTATTAGGTGGGGCAGGGGGCTATCCCGGCGCGCGTCGCCGGCCGGCTTGAGGTGCGCCTATTCAAGCGTCTTCAGATACGCCAGCAGATCGCCGATCTGGTCCGGATCGAGTTGGAAGGCCGGCATCGTCGGGTGGCCCGTGTAGATGCCTTCGGCCAGCGCCTCTCCGATGGTCTCGATCGGGTAGCGCTTGTGCAATGTCCGGAACGGCGGCGCGATCTTGAGTGGGCTCGGCGAAACCTTGTCGATCGAATGGCACTTCGCGCAGTTGTTCAGCGCGAAGGTCTTGCCGCGCTGCTCCTGAGGCGAAGCCGCCGCAGCCGGCGTCAGGGTGACGAACGTAAGCGCAACTGGCATCAAAATTCGTCCGATCATTGCAGCTTCAACTCCGTGAAAAATGCGCCCTTCAGCCTGGATCCGCACTGTGAAGGATTAATCGCCTGCGAATTTGATCTGCATCAATCAGCGAACGGTGGGGCCGCTAGAATGAAATATATCTCCGACAGGTCTGCCACGGCCGGGAGAGGGAGCGTCAATCCGGCGCTTGAAGGGCATCGGTAATGATACGAACCATCTCTCCGAATCGGGCAAGTTTCGGCCGCTGCTCGGCCTGTGCCGTCCGCTCGCTCAGCATCTGCGGCGCGCTTGATCAGGCCGATCTTGCGGAGTTCGAGCGGATCGCCCGCCACGTTCATTTCGCTCCCAGTGAGGCGCTGTTCACGGCGGGGCAGGTCGCAAGTTCAGTGCACAGTCTGACCGCGGGCGTCGCGCGTCTATACAAGCTGCTGCCGGACGGGCGGCGTCAGGTGATCGGTTTCGCGCTGCCGGGCGATTTTCTCGGCACGGCGCCGTCCGATCGCTACAGCTTCTCGGCGGACGCCATCGATTCCGTGACGGTGTGCCGCCTCTCCAGGGACGCGTTCGCGCATTTCATCGAACGGAGGCCGCATTTTCTGCTTCGTATCAACGAGTTCGCGGCACGGGAACTGATGCTGGCACAGGACCAGATGCTGCTGCTGGGCCGGCGCACCGCGGAGGAGAAGGTTGCATCCTTTCTCGTCGGCTGGCGTGAGCGCCTGGCCCAGATCGGCGACGAGCGGCAAACCATTGCGTTGCCGATGAGCCGGCAGGATATCGCGGATTATCTCGGACTGACGATCGAAACCGTCAGCCGAACGCTGACCCGGTTCGAGCGGGAGAAGATGCTTGTCATCGTTGCGGGTGGTGTCCGTCTGCTGGACGCTAGCCGGGCTGCGGCCATGGCCGCGGCATAGGAAATGGCTGCGGCGTGAGAAGTCGCGCGCAAACCGAGGTGCATTTGATCCAGGTCAAAGCAGCGATCAAGGCCCGCGGGCATGCTTGCTTCGTTACAGGAGATCAACCACATGCCAATCGATTCCTTGCTAGTTGCCGTCTGCGTCGTCGCGATGTTCGTGGTGTTTGCCGCGGTGCTGTTCTGGGGAGACTTGCAGACCCGGCCGAAGCAACTGGTCAACTCGTCCGACGCCAAGCGGCGGGCCTTCTGATCGGGCCGAGCCCTTGGGGCGCGGGACCATCTGCAGGACGTGAGGTTCCGTTTTGACGATCATGTCCGCCGATACTGAAAGATTGACTGCCGCCATTGGCCGCTGGCTGCGGGCTATCGCCGCCAGATCCGGGCATCCCGCCAAACAAAACGGCGTCACCCGCGCAGAGTTCGATCTGAACAAGGCCGATGTTTCCCCGGAGCATGCCAGGGCAACGCAGGTTTGCCTGCCGATTGGCCCATCCTGTTGCTGAACCCGCTTCTGACCTGATCAACATTTCAATCTTTTCGGATTGTACAAACCGGAAGGAAATTGACCTCGATCAATTTCCCGGTCGCGAAGCTGTGATCAGTGAAGCTGGCATTCGCAGAAGAGAATCTCATCCATGACCCAATCTTCAACCGCAAAATCGATGACACACGGCGAGGCCGGTCTGGTGCTGGTCTTTTCGATATCGGCGTTTGTGTGCCTGTTCGCCGCGGCCAATGCGCTGGATACGGCATTTGCCTTTCACGCGATGCTGTCGAGTGCCGCCAGCCTGGCGGCCGTCATCGTAATCGGGAATCGGTATTTCGCGCGCACATCGCTGCCGCCGCAAGAGATCAATGGCCGGCCCAACTACAATATGGGTCCGATCAAATTCTCGGCCGTCATGTCGGTGATCTGGGGCATCGCCGGATTTGCAGTCGGACTCCTGATCGCCTCGCAGCTTGCGTGGCCCGCGCTCAATTTGGACCTGCCGTGGACCAGCTTCGGCCGCCTGCGGCCGCTGCATACGTCGGCGGTTATCTTTGCCTTCGGCGGCAACGTGCTGATCGCGACTTCGTTCTATGTCGTGCAGAAGACCTGCCGCGCACGCCTGGCGGGTGACCTTGCACCCTGGTTCGTCGTCGTCGGCTATAATTTCTTCATCCTGGTTGCCGGCACCGGCTATCTGCTCGGCGTAACCCAGTCCAAGGAATATGCCGAGCCGGAATGGTACGCGGATCTGTGGCTGACGATCGTCTGGGTGGTTTACCTGCTGGTCTTCCTGGTGACCATCATCAAGCGAAAAGAGCCGCACATCTTCGTCGCCAACTGGTTTTATCTTGCCTTCATCGTCACCATCGCCGTGCTTCATCTCGGCAACAATCCCGCGCTGCCGGTCTCGGTGTTCGGCTCAAAATCCTATATCGCCTGGGGCGGGGTACAGGACGCCATGTTCCAGTGGTGGTACGGGCATAACGCGGTCGGCTTCTTCCTGACTGCCGGCTTCCTCGCCATCATGTATTACTTCATTCCGAAGCGCGCCGAGCGGCCGATCTATTCCTATCGCCTGTCGATCATTCACTTCTGGGCGCTGATCTTCCTCTACATCTGGGCAGGTCCGCACCACCTGCACTATACGGCGCTGCCGGACTGGGCGCAGACGCTCGGCATGACGTTCTCGATCATGCTGTGGATGCCGTCATGGGGCGGTATGATCAACGGCCTGATGACGCTGTCGGGCGCCTGGGACAAGCTTCGCACCGATCCGGTGCTGCGCATGCTGGTCGTGTCGGTCGCCTTCTACGGCATGTCGACCTTCGAAGGGCCAATGATGTCGATCAAGGTCGTGAACTCGCTCAGCCACTATACCGACTGGACCATCGGCCACGTGCATTCGGGTGCACTGGGCTGGGTCGGCTTCGTTTCGTTTGGCGCGCTGTACTGCCTGATCCCTTGGCTGTGGAATCGCAAGGGGCTCTACAGCCTGAAACTGGTCAACTGGCACTTCTGGATCGCGACCATCGGCATCGTGCTCTACATCTCGGCGATGTGGGTGTCGGGTATCCTGCAAGGCCTGATGTGGCGCGCCTACACCTCGCTCGGCTTTCTCGAATATTCCTTCATCGAAACCGTGGAAGCGATGCATCCCTTTTACATCATCCGCGCCGCGGGCGGAGCGCTGTTCCTGATCGGGTCGTTGATCATGGCCTATAATCTCTGGATGACGGTGCGCGTCGGCGAAGCGGAAGTGCAGTCGCCCGTCGCTCTTCAGCCGGCGGAATGAGGAGCGCTAAAATGTCTTTCTGGACACGGCACCAAATTTTCGAAAAGAACTCGATCATCCTGGTCGCGGGAATCCTCGTGGTCGTCGCGATCGGCGGCCTCGTCGAAATCACTCCGCTGTTCTACCTGAAGAGCACGATCGAGAAGGTCGACGGCGTCAGGCCGTACACGCCGCTCGAACTCGCCGGACGCAACATCTATGTCCGCGAGGGGTGCTACCTCTGTCACTCCCAGATGGTTCGTCCGCTACGGGATGAAGTCGAACGCTACGGCCATTACTCGCTCGCAGCCGAGAGCATGTACGACCATCCCTTCCAGTGGGGATCCAAGCGTACCGGTCCCGATCTGGCGCGCGTCGGCGGCAAATATTCCGACGAATGGCACGTCACGCATCTGACCAATCCCCGCGCGATCGTGCCGCAATCGGTGATGCCCGGCTACGCCTTCCTGTCGCAGACGGAAGTCGATGAGGCAACTGTCGCAGCCCATCTGCGCACCAACCGTACCGTCGGCGTACCTTATTCAGACGACCAGATTGCCAATGCCGTCGCCGACCTCAAGGCGCAGGTTGACCCCGACAATGCCGGCGTTGATGCGTTTGCCAAGCGTTACCCGAAGGCGGTTGCCCGCAATTTCGACGGCAAGGCCGGCGCGCCGACCGAAATGGATGCGCTGGTCGCGTACCTGCAGATGCTCGGCACGCTGGTCGACTTCAAGCTTTACAACGAAAAAGCAAATCTTCGCTGAGAAGGCAGAACGATGAAAGCAATTCTTACTGTCCATAACATTGCGTCGGACCTCGTCACAACATTCTGGACGCCGGTCTTCGTCGGAATCTTCATCGCAATTTTGACCTACGCCCTCTGGCCGCGCAACCAGGCCGCCTTCGATGAAGCGGCGCAAATGCCTTTGCGGGAGGAGTGAGCTGATCATGACCGAACACAGCGAATTCGATCACGTTTCCGGAAGGTCGACCACGGGTCACGAGTGGGACGGCATCAAGGAGCTCAACACGCCGCTGCCGCGCTGGTGGGTGATCACCTTCTACGCGACCATTCTCTGGGCGATCGGCTACTGGATCGTATATCCGGCGTGGCCGCTGCTCTGGAGCCATACGACCGGCGTCTGGAACTACTCCACGCGCGCCGAGGTCGCCACCGAACTCGCCAATCTGGAAAAGATCCGCGGCGACAAGATGGTGGCGCTTGGTGCCGCCTCGCTGGAGGAGATCGAGAAGAATCCCGCGCTGCTGGCGCTGGCCCGCGCCCGTGGCAAGACGGTGTTCGGCGACAATTGCGCGCCATGCCACGGCAGCGGCGGCGCCGGAGCCAAGGGCTACCCCAATCTGAACGACGACGAATGGCTGTGGGGCGGCAGCCTCGATCAGATCATGCAGACGATCCAGTTCGGCGCCCGATCCGGGCATCCGAAGGCCCATGAGAACGCCATGCTGGCCTTCGGCAAGGAAGGGGTCCTCAAGAAGGATCAGATCGTGACCGTCGCCAACTATGTCCGGTCCTTATCCGGCCTGCCGACGGCTGCGGGATATGACGCGGCTGCCGGCAAGAAAATCTTCGCCGACAACTGCACGTCGTGCCACGGCGATAATGCCAAGGGCAACCAGGAACTCGGCGCGCCCGATCTCACTGACAAGATCTGGCTTTACGGCTCGGACGAAGCGACTCTGATCGAGACCATCAGTAACGGACGTGCCGGCGTCATGCCCGCATGGGTCGGCCGGCTCGATCCCTCCACGATCAAGGCGCTGACGGTCTATGTCCACTCGCTCGGCGGAGGAAAATAGCCGCCGGGCAGGGCAAGCCTCCTTCCTCTTTGAGGTGGATCAAACGCCTTCGCGGAGCTGGGTCTACAGTGAACTCCCGAGACGAGATCAACCCGGCGATGAACAAGCCCGTGAACCCGACCGAATTGCAGCTTGACGACGATGGGCCGCTCTATGTGGCGCAGAAGAAGGTTTATCCGCAGAGCGTCTCCGGAACCTTCCGTCGGACCAAATGGGGGCTGATGGCGTTCTGTCTCGGCGTCTATTACCTGCTGCCGTTCGTGCGATGGAATCGCGGTCTGGGTGCGCCGGACCAGGCGGTGCTGGTCGATCTGCCGAACAGCCGTTTCTATTTCTTCTTCATCGAGTTGTGGCCGCAGGAAGTCTATTACTTCACCGGCCTGTTGATCATGGCTGCGCTGACGCTGTTCCTGATGAACGCCGTCGGCGGCCGCATCTGGTGCGGCTATCTCTGCCCGCAGACGGTCTGGACCGATCTGTTCTATGCCGTCGAGCGCATGATCGAAGGCGATCGCCGCGAGCGCATGCGCAAAGACGCCGCCAAGGGCACGATGAAGCTCAAGGGTTTCGCCGAAATCCTGCTCAAGCATTCGATCTGGCTGATGATCGCGTGGTGGACCGGCGGCGCCTGGGTACTTTATTTCAACGACGCACCGACGCTGGTGAAGCAACTCGTCACCTTCCAGGCACCAATGATCGCCTATATCTGGATCGGCATACTGACGGCGACGACCTATATCTTCGGCGGCTGGATGCGCGAGCAGGTCTGCGTCTACATGTGCCCGTGGCCGCGGATTCAGGCGGCCCTCACCGACGAGTGGGCGCTCAACGTCACCTACAAATACGATCGCGGCGAGGCGCGCACATCGCTGAAAAAGGCCAACGAACTGCGGGCGCTCGGCCAGCCGGTCGGCGATTGTATCGATTGCTATCAATGCGTGGCCGTGTGCCCGACCGGCATCGATATTCGTAACGGTTCGCAACTCGACTGCATCCAGTGCGGCCTCTGCATCGATGCCTGTGACACCGTGATGACCAAGATCGGTCGCGAAACCCGCCTGATCGGTTACGACAACGACATCAACATTCACCGGCGCGAGGCCGGCAAGCCGCCGGTCTACCGCATCGTGCGTCCGCGCACTATCACCTACGCCGCGATGATCCTGGCCGTCGGCGCGATCATGCTCTACGCGCTGCTGACCCGGACGCTGCTCGACGTCAACGTGCTGCACGACCGCAATCCGGTTGCGGTGAAGCTCGCCGACGGATCGATCCGCAATGCCTATACCGTCCGCCTCCTGAACAAGCGCGGCTTCGACCGCGTCATCGCGATCGACGTCGATGGCCCGGTCAACGCCACCCTCCATGTCGTCGGCGCCGATTCCGTGACGCAGGACCGGCCTATGATCATCCTGGCGCGCGATACAACCACCGAATTGCGGCTGCTGGTGACGGCACCTGCGGAAGACAATCCCGGGAAATCCGGCCCCAGTCCATTTCCGCGTCACCGATATCGGGCTCGGTGAGGTTGCCACCGCCACCGATCATTTCGTGTCGCCATGATACCCTTGAGGAGTGTTCACATGAGCCGGGAGCAACCGCCAAGAACCATCATAAGACCCATTACCGGACGCATGGTGTTGTTCATGATGGTGGCCTTCTTCGGCGTCGTGATCGCGGTCAACCTCATTATGATGCGGCTGGCGATCCAGACCTTGCCTGGCACCGAGGTCGACAGCGCCTATAGCGCGAGCCTTGCGTATCAGAAGGAGATCGCCACCGCCCGCGCCCAGAGTGCGCGCAACTGGAAGGTCGACGCCCATGTCGAACGCAGCGGGCAGGGTGGTGCGACGTTGCGGGTCGAGGCGCGTGACAAGGATGGGCGGCCGATGTCCGGCCTGACCTTTCAAGGTCGGTTCGAGCGGCCGACCGATCGCCGCGCCGACCTGCCGGTAGCATTCGCCGAAGTGGGAGGTGGCATCTATCGCGGAAGCGCCGAGACAATCGCGCCGGGCCAATGGGATCTGGTGCTCGAAGGCGTCGCGGCGGGACAGCGGCTGTTTCTGTCCAAGAACCGCGTGTTGTTGAACTAGAGCGTGATGACTTTTCTTCGAATAGTCATCCCGCTCGATCTCTTTAACTTGAGCATGATCTTTCCGGAAAACCGGTACCCACTTTTCCGGATCATGCTCTAGGAAAGCCCAACCATGCAGGCGACGCGAGACTTTTCACATTATGTCCGGCATCTCGGATCGGGGCTGTCGCATATCGATCTGGCGGTGGAGGGCGTCAATTGCGCCGGCTGCATGTCGAAGATCGAGCGCGGTCTTTCCGCGCTTCCGGACGTGACGCTGGCGCGTGTCAACCTGACCGACCGCCGCGTGGCGCTGGAATGGAAGGAGGGCACACTCGACCCGACCCGCTTCATCGACCGATTGGCAGAGCTTGGCTACAAGGCCTATCCATTCGAGCCGATCCGCGCCGAAGCAATGGAGACCGAGCAGGCGAGCTTCCTGCTGCGCTGTCTCGGCGTCGCCGCCTTTGCCGCGATGAACATCATGATGCTGTCGATCCCGGTGTGGTCCGGCAATGTCGGCGACATGATCCCGGAGCAGCGCGATTTCTTCCACTGGCTGTCGGCGCTGATTGCCTTGCCGGCCGCGGCCTATTCGGGGCAGCCGTTCTTCAGGTCCGCTCTGCGCGCCCTGCGGGTGCGCCGAACCAACATGGACGTGCCGATCTCGATCGGCATCGTGCTGGCACTCGCGATGTCGGTGATGGAGACGATTCATCACGCCGAACATGCCTATTTCGACGCCGCGCTGATGCTGCTCGCCTTCCTGCTGGCCGGCCGCTATCTCGATCAGAGCATGCGCCGCAAGACGCGAGCGGTCGCCGGAAACCTCGCTGCACTCAAGGGAGAGACGGCGACGAAATTCGTCGGCGCCGATGAAATCAGCGTCGTGCCGATTGCCGCGGTGCAGGCCGGCGATGTCGTGCTGCTGCATCCGGGCGAGCGCTCTGCCATCGACGGCTCCGTGATCGAGGGCCAGTCCAAGATCGACCAGAGCCTGATCACTGGCGAGACCTTGCCCGTAAAGGCTGGGCCGGGCACGGCAGTCTATGCGGGCACGCTCAATCTGTCGGGCGCCTTGCGAGTACGGGTGTCGGCGGCTTCCGAAGGCACGCTGCTGGCGGAGATCGGCCGGCTGCTCGACAACGCCGTGCAGGCGCGTTCCCGCTACGTGCAACTCGCCGATCGAGCGTCGCGGCTCTATGCGCCCGTCGTCCATGCGGCGGCGCTTCTGACCATGCTGGGCTGGGCGGCCTATGGCGCGACATGGCACGACGCCATCGTCGCCGCGATCTCCGTTCTCATCATCACCTGTCCCTGCGCGCTCGGACTGGCGATCCCGGCGGTGCAGACCGTCGTCTCGGGCGCCATGTTCCGGACCGGCGTGCTGCTCAATTCCGGCGATGCCATCGAGCGGCTGGCTGAAGTCGATCGTGTCGTGTTCGACAAAACGGGCACGCTGACCTTGCCGGAGCTCGACGTCACGAATGCCGCCGATGTACCGAAAGACGTGTTCGAACTCGCCGGGCGGCTCGCGCTTGCCAGCCATCATCCCGTCGCCGCGGCGGTGGCGCGGGCCTCTGGAGCAAAGGCGCCGCTAACCGGGGTCGAGGAGGTAGCAGGTCAGGGCGTGCGTGGCTTCGTCAACGGGCTCGAAGTCCGGCTGGGCAGACCATCGTTTTGCGGCGCGGACCAGATCGCCAACGAAATCCTGTGCGGGGATCCCGAGGCTTCCGTCGTCGCCTTCCGTCAGGGCGAAACGCGGCACGTCTTTGCGGTGCGGCAGCGCCTGCGCACCGATGCGGCCGGCACCATTGCCACGCTCCTCAACGCCGGGATTGAAGTCGAGATTCTGTCCGGCGATCGAGAGCCTGCGGTACGCCGTGCGGCCGAGACGCTCGGCATTCATGAATGGCGCGCGGGCGTCACGCCGGCGGACAAGATTGCCCGCATCGAAGAATTGAAGCGGCGGGGCGTCAAGGTGCTGATGGTCGGCGATGGCATGAACGACGCGCCGGCGCTTGCTGCCGCGCACGTCTCGATGTCGCCGGTCAGCGCCACCCATTTGAGCCAGGCGACTGCCGATCTGGTGTTCCTCGGCGATCGCCTTGCGCCCGTCGTCGCTGGCATAGGCTTCTCGCGGATGGCGCTGCGCCTGATGCGGCAGAACCTGTGGCTGGCTGCAGGCTACAATTTGCTAGCCGTGCCGCTCGCAATCGCCGGCCTCGCGACGCCGCTGATCGCCGCCGCCGCCATGTCGGGTTCGTCGTTGCTGGTGATCTTGAACGCGTTGCGCGCGCATCGCGGCACAAGGGAATTTTGCTGATGGAGGTTCTGGTATTTCTCGTGCCGCTGGCACTGATGCTCGGCGTGATCGGCCTGATGGGCTTTCTCTGGTCGCTCAAGAACGGCCAGTACGACGATCTCGAGGGAGCAGGCTGGCGCGCGATTGCCGATGACGAGCCTGTTGATCAGAACTTTTCCGCGCGACGCGGGCCGGACGCCACTCGGGCGCCATAAGCATCCTGTATCGGGTCTTGGAATGACGACGGCGTGAGGTTCACCCACTCAAGCGAGCAGGGTGTATCCCAGCTTAGTCAAACGCGGCGAGGCGAAAGGTAGCTGGATGATGTTGCGGCGCGTGCATGGTTGCGACGCACAAACTGTTTTGCTTTTAACGACCGCGAATCTGCGCAAGGCTTGGCAAGCGACATGTGATCGGGGACGAGCATGGATGTTGTGGATCTCGTAATTTACGGGGCACTGGCTTTGTGGGGGCCGCCTTTGCTGCTCGTCGCATACTTGTTACGGCCCATCAGATCAACAGCGTCGCGGTCCAGGCAATGAAGCAGCACCGCCGGCCGTCGCAAAAACGACGCCTGTCGCGCCTAAACAGTCAAAATGCGATCGCGCCGTCTTAGACCGCAAAACGGCCTCCGCCATGCGGACCTGCCGCTTCAGCTTGTGAAGCTCCGCCAAGCGCTCTGAGAGATAGGCTCCGTCGCTGCTTTGGCTTTCTCTGGACCTTCTGCCCCATCGCTACACCCCTGAAAGGAACGCAACGGTTTAATTTAGAGCCAAATGGTTGGCATCGTCTGCCCGACAGCGGACTCAGGAACCCGGCTCTCTGCGACTTGCGCCGGCGATACGTCACTTTTGCCGCCGCCGGCAAAGCCCAGGATCATCCCGACCCAGGTCGAAGGTGCCGGGACGGGCGACCCGGCGTAGTCGATGTTATCAATTTGGAAATAAGGTGAGCTGGCGGAAGGGGTGGGATTCGAACCCACGGTGCCCTTGCAGGCACGCCGGTTTTCAAGACCGGTGCCTTAAACCACTCGGCCACCCTTCCAGCTCAGGAATTTCAGTCGCTTAGCGTAGGGCTGCCTCGAACGCAATGCGAACGTGGCCCCGATGTGCACCCGATCCCGTCATTTTGGAAGAAACCAGCGACGAGGGCGGCGATTGGCCCGGACCACAACGCATTCGCTGATTCTAGCCGGGATGGCATCATCCCGGCATCGTCGCCGCAATTGGGAGCGGACGCTGTCTAGCCGAACGCTGCAGCCAAAAGGCTCGAGCAAAGGAGCACGAGGCTGGCCGTCGTCAGGGCAAGAAATCCGTTGGAGACAATGTCGTGGTTGCGCATGGTACACCTACCACTCAGATGCTCGTCCGAATTTATTAAAGCTTTCGGAATCCCTGGTCGAAACTACCAAGCCATTTCTCGGTCTGAAGGCCGGGCGGGTACCCGAGCCACCAGCCGTTCAAAACTCAAGCTCTGGAACGATAGCCTTCAAATGCATGGGCTAGAAAAATGCCTGCGCTCACCAGGCCCATCACCGCTGTAACTGTCTCGATCATCGCACAAATCCTTTGCGCCCCTGCAATCCACAGAACGACTCCACCGTTGCACAGTCAAAAAGATTCACAGGCTGGAATCGCAGATCGGTCCTGAGTGATGATTTGTTGCAACAGATTGTCTGAAAGCGGCACAGCGCGGATACGACGAAGGCCGCATACAGCAAATCGAGGCGCTGCGTCCGTAAATCAACGGATACGCAAATCAACCATTCATTCACCACGCGCGAGCGGACCCCATTTCCGCCGTGTTCCGGTTGCGATATCTTCACGGCGAGATGCGGAGGTGGGCCGCATCGTGGGGTAAGGCCGCAACGCTTCATCGGAGGCAGTCGGCCACTGAAATGGTATTTGGGGACGATGGGGATTCGACGGCCAAAAACGATCGTCCTGGCGGCGCGTGGTACCGTTGCCGTGGCAACATGCCTTCTCCTTGCCAATTGCGCCTCGTCCAGCAAATTCGCCAGCCGCGTCGATCCCAAATATGGCGTCTCCTCGAGCCCTCGCGTGGTGGGATTCGGAGAGCCCGTACCGAAGGGCGGCGGAACCTACCGCGTCGGCAAGCCCTACACCGTCGCAGGCCGGGTCTACGTGCCGGAAGAGGATCCGAACTATCGCGCCGAGGGACTGGCTTCCTGGTATGGTGACGACTTCCATGGCCGGCTGACCGCCAATGGCGAGGTTTTTGACATGACCTCTCTGACCGCGGCCCATCCGACCCTGCCGATTCCGAGCTATGCCCGCGTCACCAACGTCCGGAACGGCAAGTCGCTGATCGTGCGGGTCAACGACCGCGGCCCTTACCACGGCAACCGCCTCATTGACGTCTCGAACAAGGCCGCGGAACTCCTTGAATTCAAAGCAAATGGCGTCGCTCGTGTGCGGGTTGAATATGTTGGCCGGGCGCCGCTGGAGGGTTCCGACGACCGCCAGCTCCTGGCGACACTCCGCACCGGCGAGCCCGCGCCGTCTCCGTCAACGGTCCGGGTCGCTTCGGCCCGCCCGTTTGTGCCCGAGATATCGTCGTCTGCGGGCCGAATCCGGGGCGAGGTTCCGATGCCGGAGGGGCGGCCCTATAGCCTCGGCAATACCTCGGCCGACTACGCCTCGATCAACGCGACTTCGGAAATGTCGGCCTCCAGCCGTGCGCGTGGCCGTGCCGCGGAAAATCCGCGCGCCGTGTCCTATGAGAATGATGCCAGCTATGCGGCTCCTCGCCAGGCTTACCTGCCGGTCGATCCGCGGGGTCCAAGCGAAGTCCTCAGCGGCCGCGGGCTGTACTAGCCTTTTAGGAAGCGGATCAGGGCGGCGTTGACCTCATCGGGCCGCTCCTGCTGAATCCAGTGACCGGCCCCGTCGAGAATGAGTTTCTGCCGCAAATTGGGCAGCACGCGCTCCATCTCGTTGACCAGCTTGGCGCCGATCAGGCCGGTAATAACGCCATCCTTCGACCCCGCGACGAACAGGGAGGGCTGGTGGATTTGCGCACCCTGCCACGGCGCAGTCAGCTCCCAGTTGCGGTCGATGTTGCGATACCAGTTCAGGCCACCGCGGAAGCCGGAGTCCCTGTAGACGGCTGCGAAATAGGCGACGTCGGCCTCGGTCAGCCAGTTCGGTAGCGGCCGATTCGGATCCGCATCGGCAAGGAAGCCCTTGCCCTCCTGAACATATTGATGGGCCGCCGGATCGGAGAAGCCGCGTCCGCCCAGCACGATTCGCATTGTCGCCGCGACATCGCGCTCGAATTCGGCCTCGGCCACGCCGAGCGGTTGAAAATACTGCCAGTAGAAATTGGTGATGCCGTTGTTCCGCAAGGTTTCGAGCGGAAGGCCGCGCCCGCGGGAAGGGGGTGGAACGCTCAGGCCCGCAACCTTGGTGAAGATGTCGGGCCGGAACATCGCCGCATGCCAGGCGACCGGCGCGCCCCAGTCATGGCCGACAATGACAGCCTGCTTTTCGCCAAGCGCGGCCACCAGCGCGACCATGTCGCCGACATTGTGGAAGAGGGTGTAGGCGCCGATTTCGGCCGGTGCGCTGGTCCGGCCGAACCCACGCATATCGGGGGCGACGACATGGAAACCGGCCGCCGCGATGGCTCCGATCTGGTGCCGCCAGGAATAGGATAGTTCAGGCCAGCCATGGCAGAGCAGCACGAGCGGACCCTGTCCCTGCTCGACGACAAAGAAGTCCAGCCCGTTGGCGGATATAGTGCGTGAGGATGGCATCGCGTTTCCGCCCCGTTTTTCGTATCTTGTCGGGAGATCAGCATCGCCACGATACGTTCCTTCGTTCGGTGCCGCAATCCGATCGACACGGCGGCAGGACCAAAGGCAAGTCCAAAACCTGTGTTGTTTGCGATACTTCCAACTGTTAGAGCATGACCCGGAAAAGTGGATACCGGTTTTCCGATCAGGTCATGCTCCAGATATAACCGAGAGCGCGATGGCGACCCCATCGCGCTGGAGAACGCAGGGATTCAGGACATCGCCGATGGCAGCAGAGTCTTCCGTTTCCCGCAAATCCGACGCCGCGGCCATCATCCCGTGGCGCGGGCTGATGGCCGCCGTCGTAGCGCTCGCGGTCGGTTGGGGCGGGATCGTATATGCCGCCAACAACAGCGTGCAGGGCGCGCCGAAGAAGGAAGATGGCGGTTTTGACGGCGACGCGCCGACCGCGATCCTGGTCGAGGCGTCCAGCGGCAGCGTGTTGTTCGAGAAGAACGCCGACGAATTGCGGGCGCCGTCCAGCATGATGAAGCTGATGACGGTCGAGGTGGTCTTCAACGCCATTAAGGAAGGCAAGATAAAGCTGACGGACGAATACCGGATCAGCGAGAACGCCTGGCGCAGGGGTGGTGCGCCGGCCGGCGGCTCGACCATGTTTGCCATTCTCAACAGCAAGGTGTCGGTGGACGACCTGCTGCATGGCGCAATCATCCAGAGTGGCAATGATTCCTGCATTGCGCTGGCCGAAGGCATGGCCGGCAACGAGCGGATCTTTGCCGCCGACTTCATGACCAAACGGGCGCGCGAACTTGGCCTGACGAAGTCGACATTCGGCAATTCCAACGGATTGCCCGATCCCTCCAACAGGATGACGGTGCGGGAACTGGCAAAACTCGCGCGCCACCTGATCCTGACCTATCCCGATATGTACAAATTGTTCGGCGAGAAGGAGTTCACCTGGAACAAGATCCGGCAACAGAACCGCAATCCGCTTCTGAACTCGCTGAACGGCGCTGACGGGCTAAAGACCGGCTACACCAAGGAGGGCGGCTACGGCATGGTCGGCTCCGCCGTGCAAAACGACACCCGGCTGATCGTGGTGATCAACGGGCTCGAAGATTCCGACGATCGCGCCTCCGAGGCCAAGAAGATGCTGGAATGGGGTTTTCGCAATTTCGAGACGCGCACGCTGTTCGCGGCCAACCAGCAGGTTGGCTATGCCAAGGTGTTTGGCGGCGAAAGCCGCTCGGTGAAGCTTGCAAGCCCCGAGCCGATCAAGGTGATGGTGCCGAAGAACGGGAGCGAGAAACTGATCGCGCGCATCGTTTATAATGGCCCCGTGCGGGCGCCGGTGCAGGCCGGCCAGCCGGTCGGTGTCGTCAAGGTGTGGCGCGGCCACAACATCGCCGTGGAGGCGCCGGTCTATGCCGCGGAAGCGGTCGGCACCGGCTCGACCGTGCGCCGTGCCATCGACGGCGCCAGCGAGCTCGTCATCGGCATGTTCCGCGCGGGCGCAGAGAAGCTCTGAGCATGAACCAGGCAACGCTGCAGCGGCCCTCCGGACGCGGGAAGTTCATCACGTTTGAGGGCGGCGAGGGCTCCGGAAAGTCCACGCAGATCAAGAAGCTCGCCGAGCGTCTCGGGGCGAAGCTGCGCGTCATCGTCACCCGCGAGCCGGGTGGCTCGACAGGCGCGGAAATCATGCGGCATCTCGTGCTGTCAGGAATGGGCAAGCTGCTTGGACCGGAGGCGGAGACGTTATTGTTCGCGGCCGCTCGCGACGATCACGTTCGTACCGTCATCCAGCCCGCGCTCAGCCAGGGAACGTGGGTGCTGTGCGACCGCTTCGCGGATTCGACCCGCGCCTATCAGGGCAGTCTCGGGCGGGTCTCGCCGATCGTGCTCAACGCCATGCAGCGCGTCACCATCGGCGATCTCAAGCCGGACCTGACCATCATTCTGGACATTCCCGTGGAAGTCGGCCTGCAGCGGGCCGCGGCCCGACGCGGCAGCGGCGTGCCCGACCGGTTCGAGGCGGAAGATCTGCAGTTTCATCAAGATCTGCGCGACGCCTACCGGCGGATCGCTGCCGAAGACCCGCAGCGCTGCGTGCTGATCGACGCCAATGCCGATGCCGACACAGTCGCGGCCCGCGTCTGGACTGCGCTGCGCAACCATGTGTTCACCGTCCCGAGCCCGGCGGGGACGGCATGAGCGTACGCAAGACCGAGCAGGAAGTAGCGGTCAGGCATCCCCGTGAAACGGCCGATCTGTTCGGCCATCGCGAGGCAGAGATGGCATTGCTCAATGCCTATCGCAGCGGGCGCATTCCACATGCCTGGCTGATCGGCGGCCCGCAGGGCATCGGCAAGGCGACGTTGGCCTATCGCATGGCCCGCTTCGTGCTCGCTAATTCCAATCCCATGGCGCCTTCGGTGCAGCGCGCGGAGACGCTTGCGCTCGATCCGGATGATCCCGTCGCGCGCCAGATCACCGCCGGCGCGCATGGCGGGCTGTCTGGTGCTGGAACGCGGCCTCAACGATCGCGGCGTAATGCGGACCGTGATTACCGTCGATGAGACGCGGGAGACGATTTCGTTCTTCGGCTCGACCGCGGCGGTGGATGGCTGGCGGGTCTGCATCGTCGACACCGTCGACGAGCTCAATCCGAACGCCGCCAACGCGCTGCTCAAGATCCTCGAAGAGCCGCCGCAACGATCGCTGTTCCTGCTCGCCAGCCATTCGCCGGCGCGAGCCTTGCCGACGATCCTGTCCCGTTGCCGCAAGCTGTCGCTGCGGCCGCTCGCGACCGACGACGTCATTCGCGCGGCGTCGCGGGCCGCTGACATCGCGTCCGATGATCCGGCGCTATCGGAGGCGGCCGACGCCGCGGAGGGGAGCGTGTCCCGCACGCTGACGCTGCTCGGCGGCGACTCGCTGAAGTTGCAGCAGCGGACCGCGGCGCTGCTGGCGACGCTGCCGCAGGTCGACCCGCGCGAGTTGCATGCGCTCGGCGATGCGCTGGGCACCAGCGACCGGGTGGCGCTGGCGGCTTTCATCGACGGCATCGATCGCTGGATCGGCGAAAAGCTGCGCACCGGCGACGCCAACGCGAATCTGCCCCGCCTTGCACGGCTGGCTGAGGTATGGGAAAAGATCGTCCGCGCCGCGCGCGACACCGAATCCTATAATCTGGAGCGAAAACCGCTGGTTTTCTCGGTGTTCGGGATGCTCGCGGAAGCAACGCGGTAACGCTCCGTCCGACAATAATCTCGATAATCGTTGTGTTGAACTAAAGGAATTCGTGGTGGCGAAGGCTGGAAAGAAAGCTTCGAAAAAGCGCAAGGCGAAGAAGGTCCGCAAATCGCCGCCCGCTCGCGCCAGCAAGAAGGCCGCGGCGAAAAAGCGTGCCACCAGGAAAGGTGCGACCAAGAGCAAGCGCGGCGTGAAGAAGCCCGGCAAGGCTTCGAAGAAGGCTGCCAGGAAAGTCGCGCGGAAGTCACCCAAAAAGGTTGCGAAGAAAGCAGCCAAGAAACCTGCAGCGAAACCTACCAAGAAATCGGCAAAGAAATCCGCGAACAAGACGACGAAGACGGGCGCGGTAACGCCGCGGGAAACAAACCCTGTCGTGACGGCAGCCCCCGTGGCTAAGCGTGCGAAGCCGGCTGTCGCCGCCCAGCCGGCGGCGGCTGCCGAGCGCAACACCTACTTCATCACCACCGCAATCGCCTATCCCAACGGCATTCCGCATATCGGCCATGCCTATGAGGCGATCGCGACCGATGCGCTGGCGCGGTTTCAGCGGCTCAACGGCAAGGACGTGTTCTTTCTGACCGGCACCGACGAGCACGGCCTGAAGATGGTGCAAACCGCCGAGAGCGAGGGACTCGGCGTCGCCGAACTCGCCGCGCGCAATGCCCTCCGATTCAAGGACATGGATGAGCGGCTCAACGTGTCATTCGACCGCTTTATCCGCACCACGGAGCCTGACCATCATCGCTCGGTCCAGGTGGTCTGGAACCGGATGCAGCAGAATGGCGACATCTATATCGACACCTATGCCGGCTGGTATTCGGTGCGCGACGAGGCCTATTACGCCGAGGAGGAAACCCTTCTCGGCGAGGACAATGTGCGCCGTGGCCCGCAGGGCTCGCCGGTCGAATGGGTCGAGGAGAAGAGCTACTTCTTCAAGCTGTCCGCCTATCAGGACCGCCTGCTGGCGCTGTACGAGGGCCAGCCGGACTTCATCGGACCGGATTCACGCCGCAACGAGGTCATCAGTTTCGTCAAAGGCGGCCTGAAAGACCTGTCGATTTCGCGTACGACGTTCGATTGGGGCGTCAAGGTGCCCAACGACCCCGAGCATGTAATGTATGTCTGGGTCGATGCGCTGACCAACTACATCACCGGCGTCGGCTTTCCCGACGAGAGCGCTGCGAACTGGCGCTACTGGCCCGCGGACGTTCACATCATCGGCAAGGACATCATCCGCTTCCACGCGGTGTACTGGCCGGCGTTTTTGATGTCGGCCGGCATTCCCGTGCAGAAGCGGGTCTATGCGCATGGCTTCCTGTTCAACAGGGGCGAGAAGATGTCGAAGTCGGTCGGCAATGTCGTCGACCCCTTCAATCTCGCCGACCAATACGGCGTCGACCAGATGCGCTATTTCTTCCTGCGCGAGGTGCCGTTCGGGCAGGACGGCAACTACAACCATGAAGCCATCGTTGCCCGCATCAATGCCGACCTCGCCAACGATCTCGGCAACCTGGCGCAGCGCTCGCTGTCGATGATCGCCAAACAACTGGGCGGCGTGCTGCCCGAGCCCGGCGAGTTCACCGACAATGACAAGGAGATCCTGGCGGAGGCCGATGCCATGCTGGCGGTGTCGCGGACCGCGATGGCGACCCAACAGATCCATCAATGGCTGAACGTGGTGTGGTCCGTGGTCGCGGAAGCCAACCGCTATTTCGCGGGCGAGGCGCCATGGGCGCTGGCCAAGACCGATCCCGACAGGCAGAAAACCGTATTGTACGTGACGGCGGAAGTGGTGCGGCAGGTCGCCATCCTGACCCAGCCGGTGATGCCGGATGCCTCGAGCAAGCTGCTCGACAGCCTCGGCGTTCCCCAGGACGCACGGGACTTCGCAGCGCTCGGCACGCGGATCACGGCCGGCGCAACGCTGCCGCCGCCGGTCGGCGTATTTCCGCGCTATGTCGAACCAAAGGTGGATTGAGCGGTTTGCAAGTCATGCTCGTCGACAGCCATTGCCACCTCGACTTTCCAGATTTCGCCGAGGATCTCGACGCCATCGTCGCGCGCGCCGAGACCGCCGGGATCGGCCGTATCGTCACGATCTCGACCCGGGTGAAGCGGCTCGGCGGGCTGCTGGCCATCGCCGAGCGATTTCCCAACGTCTATTGCTCGGTCGGAACCCATCCGCATCAGGCTGATGAGGAAGACGGCATTCCCGTCAGCGAACTGATTGAACAGACCAGGCACCCGAAGGTCGTGGCGCTGGGTGAGGCGGGGCTGGACTATTTCTATGAGCACGGTTCGCGCGAGGCGCAGGAGCGCGGCTTTCGCGCCCATATCGCTGCCGCGCGGGCGACGGGATTGCCGCTGGTGATCCATACCCGCGAAGCCGACGAGGACTGCGGCCGCATCCTCGAAGACGAAGTGGCAAAAGGACCGTTCCGCGCGGTGCTGCATTGCTACACCGGCGGGCGCGAACTGGCGATGAAGGCGATTGGTCTCGGCCTGTCGATCTCGTTCACGGGCATTTTGACGTTCAAGAAGTCCGAAGCCCTGCGCGAGCTCGCCGCCGAACTCCCGGCCGACCGCATCATGGTCGAAACCGACTCGCCCTATCTGGCACCCGGCAAATTCCGCGGCAAGCGCAACGAGCCGTCCTACGTGGTCGAAGTCGCAAAGGTGCTGGCGGAGACGCGTGGCGTCTCGCTGGAGGAGATATCGCGGCAGACAACGGAAAACTTCTTCCGGCTATTTTCAAAAGTGCCGCCGCCGAAGGCTGCCGCATGACGGTGACGCTGACGATCCTCGGTTGCGGCTCCTCGGCAGGCGTACCGCGCCCGGCGCTCGGCTGGGGCGCCTGCGACCCCAACAATCCAAAAAACCGCCGCCGCCGCTGCTCGCTGCTGGTGGAGCGCACCGGCACGCACGGCACCACGCGGATCGTGATCGATACCTCGCCCGATCTGCGCGAGCAGTTGATCGACGCCGAGGTCGATCACATCGATTCGGTGTTTCTGACCCACGAGCACGCCGACCAGACCCACGGCATCGACGATCTGCGTTCGGTCGTAATGCACCAGCGCCGGCGCATTCCGGTCTACTTCAACCAGTCAACCGCCAAAGACATCATGGCGCGGTTCTCCTATTGCTTCATTTCGCCGGAAGGCAGCGACTATCCGCCGATCCTGACGCGGCATTCGATCGAAGCGGGCGAGAGTCACGAGACCGAAGGGAAGGGCGGACCGGTGAAGCTCTCCGCCTTCCTGGTTCACCACGGCAGGATTCCCGCGCTGGGTTTCCGCGTCGGGGCCGCCGCCTACACGCCCGACCTCCACGATATCCCTGCGGAAAGCTGGCCGGCGCTGGAGAACCTCGACCTCTGGATTGTCGACGGGCTGCGCTATGCCGGCCATCCCAGTCATTTCAGCGTCAGCGACGCGCTGTCGTGGATCGAGCGCTTCAAGCCGAAGCGCGCTGTCATCACCAATATGCATTCCGACCTCGACTACGAGGTGCTGCGCCAGAGCCTGCCGGCCGGCGTGATCCCGGCCTATGACGGGATGCGGCTGGAGCTGCCTTAAGATGCACAGCGCGGGATCGCGGAGGAATTTCGATGATCGGTCTGTTCTTTGAAGTTCAGACGAAGCCCGGGCACCGCGATCAATATCTCGATCTTGCGGCCTCGTTGAAGCCTGACCTTGAGGCGATGGGCGGCTGCCGCTTTATCGATCGCTTCAGAAGCCTGACGCAGGAGAACCTGTTGCTGTCCTACCAGATCTGGCAGGACGAGGCGGCGCTGACAGCGTGGCGGGCCCACGCCCACCATCATGATGTCCAGACCATGGGCCGCGAGCGGGTCTTTTCGGATTACCGCATTCGCGTCGCCCAGGTCATTCACGAAGAAAGGCCCGGCCAGCCGATCTGGCGGCCCGCGCGGCGCACGCCGTACAACGATCCCGCTCGGCGCAAGCCGACATATATCCTCGCCTCGGAGTCAAGGAGTGCCACGCTGGCGGCGGATACCGAATGGCGCCGTGACGCTTTCGCGAGCGTCTATCGTGAAGAGCATTTTGCGCACTTGGTCGATTTGCCGGACGATCAAGCCGGAATCGAATTCGGCTCGCGGCTGTTTGCCGATCCGACCACCCAGTATGTTCGCATCTTCGAAGTCATGCGCGACTACGGGATGTACGAGCGGACCGAGGCGCCGCAATATTATCCGCCGGTGCAGCCCAGACCGTAGGGTGGGCAAAGGCGCATCAGCGCCGTGCCCACCATCGTCCGTCGAATTTTCCTGAGCGTGGTGGGCACGCTTCGCTTTGCCAACCCTACAAATCCTACGCCGAAATCGCTTTCGCCGAGTCCACCTGATTGCGCAGCAAGAACTTCTGGATCTTGCCGGTGGAGGTCTTCGGGATCGCGCCGAACACCACCGCCTTCGGCGTTTTGAATCCCGACATATGGCTGCGGCAGAAGGCGATGATGTCGGCTTCGGTCGCCTTGGCGCCTTCCTTCAGCTCGACGAAGGCGCAGGGCACTTCGCCCCATTTGGAGTCCGGCTTTGCGACCACGGCCGCGAACAATACGGCCGGATGTTTGTAGAGGACGTCCTCGACCTCGACGGAGGAGATGTTCTCGCCGCCTGAAATGATGATGTCCTTGGAGCGGTCCTTGATGATGACGTAGCCGTGCTGGTCGAGCACGCCGAGGTCGCCGGTATGAAACCAGCCGCCGGCGAAGGCTTCTTGCGTTGCCTTCTCGTTTTTCAGATAGCCCTTCATCACGATATTGCCGCGAAACATCACCTCGCCGATGGTTTCGCCATCGCGCGGCACCTCCTGCATCGTCACAGGATCGAGCACGGTGACGGCTTCCTCCAGCGGGTAGGGCACGCCCTGCCGCCGCTTCATCTGGGCGCGCTGGTCGGCGGGCAGTTCGTCCCAGCCCGGCTGTTCGGCGCAAACGGAGGCGGGACCATAGACCTCGGTCAGGCCGTAGACATGGGTCAGCTTGATGCCGATGCTTTCGGCGCCTTCCAGCACCGCCACCGGCGGCGCGGCGCCTGCAATCAACCCGACCACCGGGCGCGCGGCCTTCCCCTTCGGCGCGGCGGGCGCGTTGATCAGCGTGTTATAGACGATCGGCGCGCCGCACATGTGGGTGACGCCGTGCTTCGGGATCAGCTCGAAGATTTTCGCCGGATCGACCTTGCGCAGGCAGACATTGATGCCCGCCGAGGCCGCCACCGTCCATGGGAAGCACCAGCCGTTGCAATGGAACATCGGCAGCGTCCACAGATAGACCGGATGCTGGCCGAGATTGCCGGCCAGGATATTGCTGACGGCGTTGAGATAGGCGCCGCGGTGATGGGTCACGACGCCCTTCGGGTTGCCCGTGGTGCCTGACGTATAGCTCAGCGCAATCGCGTCCCATTCGTCGCCGGGCGGTCTTGCGACGAAGCTCGGATCGCCCGCTGCGACCGCCGCCTCGTATTCGATTTCACCGATCCGCTTGCCGCCTGCGAAGGCCGCATCGTCGGCATCGACGACGAAAGGCTTCGGTCCCTTCATCAGCGTCAGCGCTTCCGCGATCACGCCGGAAAATTCCGGATCGACCAGGATGATCTTGGCGCCGCCATGGTCGAGCTGGAAGGCAATCGACGGCGCATCGAGACGGATGTTCAGCGCGTTCAGGACGGCGCCTGCCATCGGCACTGCAAAATGCACCTCGTTCATGGCCGGGATATTCGGCAGCATCGCCGCCACGGTATCGCCGTGACCGATGCCGCGGCCGGCGAGCCACGACGCAAAACGCCGGCAGCGGTCGTAGGTCTGGCCCCACGTAAAACTGCGGCCGTCGTAGACCGTGCTGATGTGATCGGGGTAAACGGCGGCGCTGCGGGCGAGGAAACTCAGCGGCGTCAGCGGCACGTAGTTTGCCGGCGTCTTGTCCAATCCGATCGAATACTGGCTCTGGGCTGCACTCATCGGCTGTGTCCCATCTGAAAAGTTAGACTTACAAGAACCCGATGGAAATCCACGGGAAGATCGCCACGATAATCAGGCCGACCATCAGCGCCAACAGGTAGCCCCAGATCGGCCGGATACCCTCGGCCGGGTCGACGCGTCCGATGGCACAGGCCGCATAATAGCCTACTCCAAATGGCGGCGCGAATAGCCCGATACCCATCGCGAGAATTACGATCATCGCATAATGAACCTCGTGCACGCCCACGGCCCGGGCGATCGGAAACAGCAACGGCCCGAACAGCACGATCGCCGGAATGCCCTCGAGCACGCTGCCCAGGATCGTGAACGCCACGATCGACACCGCGATGAAGGTCGCCGAGCCACCGGGCAGGCCGGTCATGGCAGCCGCCAGCGTCCGCGAAAAGCCGGACTGCGTGAGGCCCCAAGCCATGCCGGTGGCGCAGCCGATGATCAGCAGGATCGCGCCCGACAGGCACGCGGTCTCGACCAACATTGGCATCATCCGCCGCCAGTCGAAATTGCGGTAGATCAAGAGGCCGTAAATCAGGTAGCCGACGATGAAGGCATAGACGATGCCGATGGTGGAAACCTCGGTCGCCGTCGCGATGCCTTCGACCACGGCGTAGCGGATCACGAACGGCAGCGCGATGGCGGGCAGGGCGATGGCAAACGCGCGGGCGATCTCGCCGCCGCTCGCCCGCGTGACATGCCGCAGGTCCTCGCCCCGGTAACGCCACCACACCAGCGCCGACAGCGTGATCGCCAAGACCAGGCCCGGCAACAGGCCGCCGGTGAACAGCGCCGCGATCGAGACGCCGGTGACCGAACCGATGGTGATCAGCACCAGGCTCGGCGGGATCGTCTCGGTCTGCGCGCCGGTGGCGGAGAGCAAGGCGACCAGATCGCCCGGCTTGGCGCCCCGCGCCTTCATTTCCGGAAACAGCACCGGCGCCACAGCAGCCATGTCGGCGGCCTTCGAGCCCGAAATGCCCGACACCAGATACATCGCGCCGACCAGCACGTAATGCAGCCCGCCGCGGACATGGCCGAGCAGGCTCGCCAAAAATGCCACCATGGCACGCGCCATTCCGGTCATCTCGATCAGGAGCCCCAGGAACACGAACAGCGGCACCGACAGCAGGATCAGGTGGCTCATGCCCTCGTCCATGCGGCCGACCAGCACCATCAACGGCGTGCCCGTAGTCAGCGCCAGATAGCCATACGTCGCAAGCCCGAACCCGAACGCGATCGGAACGCCGGCAAACACGCAGAAGCCGGCGACGCCGACAAAGAAGATGATCAGATTGAGATTGCCGAGCGGCTTCAACGAGCCCCTGAGCAGCCAGAAGATCCCAATGATAAGCGCGACCGACAGGATCGCGGCCACCATGGTCCGGACATTGCCCGACCGCGCCAGCCGCAGGAACGCAAACAGCGCCATCAGCGCAATGCCGACCGGCAGCGCCACGGCACGCCAGATATTGCTGATCTGCAGCGCCGGCGTGGTGATGTAGCTTTCCTCGTAGGCGTATTCGTAAGCCGGCCAGGCAATCAGAAGCAGAAATGCCAACGCGGCTACGATCGCCACCAGATCGAGATAGGCCCGCATCGCGGGCCCGGCGCTTGCGACCACCGCCGTCATCCGCATGTGCTCGGCGCGGCGAAATGCGACCGCGGCGCCCAGCATGGCGAGCCACAGGAACAGGATCGACGCGAGTTCGTCCGACCAGATCAGCGGCTGGTGCAGCGCATAGCGCGCCACCACACCGGCAAACAGGATGACGATTTCGGCGACGACGAGGAGCGCGGCCGGAATCTCGACCAGCATCCCCAGCGCATGTTCAAACGACGCCAGCAAATGGCGGCGAGGGGACTGCCCCGCCCCGCCGCCAACCACTTCGCTCAATTCGGCATGAGCCATGACGGCCTTCAGATGCTCAGGACAGCTTGCCGACGGACTTTTCGAGCAGTTCCCAGGCCTGGTCGCCGTATTTACCTTTCCATTCCGCGTAGAAGCCGGCCGAGCGCAGCTTGTCGCGGAACGGCGTCACGTTGGGCTGGTTGAAGGTCAGGCCCTTGCCGGCCAGTTCCTGCTGCAGCCCGGCATTCAGCTTGGCGACGTCCTCGCGCTCCTTGATAGCCGCCGCGTTGATGTTCTTGGCGACGATGGTCCTGACATCCTCAGGCAGCTTTTCCCAGGCGCGGCGATTCGCCAGGAACCAGAAGCCGTCCCACATATGGTTGGTCAGCGAACAGAACTTCTGGACTTCATACAGCTTCGCCGTCGAGATGATCGCCAGCGGATTTTCCTGGCCTTCGACGATCTTGGTCTGCAGCGCGGAGTAGACTTCGCTGAAATTGATCGAGGCGGGCGCTGCATCGAATGCCTTGAACATCGACGTCCAGAGCGGCGACACCGGCACGCGGATCTTGAAGCCCTTGAGGTCATCGGGGCCGTTGATCGGCTTGCTCGACGACGTGGTCTGGCGGAAGCCGTTGTCCCAGATCTTGTCCATGACCACGAGATTGGCCTTGGTGATCTCGGCACGGATATGGGCGCCCAGGCTCCCGTCCATAGCCTTCCAGACCGTGTCGTAATCCGGGAACGCAAAGCCGATGCCGCTGATCGACGTCGCCGGCACCAGCGTCGCCAAAATCAGCCCCGACAGCGTGAAGAACTCGACGCCGCCGGAACGAATTTGGCTCAGCATGTCGGTATCGGAACCGAGCTGGTTGTTCGGAAAGATCTGCAGGTCGAACCGGCCCTTGGTCTCGGCCTTGATCGCCGCCGCCATCTCCTTGGCTCGGGCGTTCATGGGATGGCCGTCAGGAAGATTATTGGCGTACTTGTAGGTAAACTCGGCGGTCTGGGCCCGTGCCACCAGCGGCGCGCCGATGCCGCCCAAAACCGCTGACGCAGCGGATGCCTTGAGAAGCGTGCGTCGTGAAAAACTCATTGGGTTCTCCCTGGAGGGTTTGTTGTTCTTGGGATGACCCGGTGTCGCGAGTCATCGGCGTACTCGCGCGCTTATTGCAGCGTCCGCAGTCGGCGGCAACACAGGCTTTGGCGGATCAGGATTGCCTTGGGCCAAACGAACGCCTGTACAGCCGTCGGGCTGGCCCGGTTTGCTAGAAGATCCAGCTAAATATCTGATATAATTGTAGATATTTATATTCCATAATATACCTTATGCGAATTACAGATATTTGGCATGGCATCTCGGGGCACGGGCCAAGCCAACCTACTGCCTCTCGCAGCCAAGCTCTGATCCCGGAGACTGGCGCCCCGCATACGGCTTGAGCTCAACGGCGGCGGCAGCCAGGCGCCGGTACAGATCGCGCCGACGCGCCAGAGGCCACCAGTCGTAGAGAAAGATCTCAAGCGGCCGCCAGTTCGCGACCCAACCGAGGATCAGCATGCTCTCTTCAACCAGTCGCTGGACGGGATTTTCGAGCAGGTATCCGGCGGCAAATCGTGCAGCGACGAAACATGCGACAAGGATCGGAATTCCGATGGCCAGCGAGCGCCGGCCAATCCGGAACAGCTCGTTGAGGTCGTTCTGGACCGCAATGGCCCGGCCTTCGAAATAGTGATGAAATGCCTCGTTCAGCTCGTTGGAATTCGCGGCGAGCGCATCGGCGTCGCGGACATGCACGGCGATCCTGATCGGACGCTTGTCCGGCAGTTCGCGTGCCCAACTGACGATGTATTCTTCGGCTTCCTGATCGAGATCCTTTTCCCAGAACGGAAACGGATCGAGCGTATGAAAGAGCTGCGCGAGACGGTCGACGCGGATTTCGATCAAGTGCTCCGCATTTTCCGTTGCCATGGCGTCATAAGTCCAGATATGCGGCGGCCTATCCCCTGCACGCAGCATCTGCTGGACTTTAGAGTCGGCCTCAGCTCGCCATCTTGCGGCATGTCAAGAAGAGCCGCCACCTGCGCCTGAGACCTCCGATCAGGCCTTTTCCACGTCTCCGCCCGCCTCGAGCCAGCCCTTGAAGCCGCCGAGATTGCGCACGTTGGAATAGCCCATTTCCTTGAGGGTCTTGCCGACGAGCGCTGAGCGTCCACCTGAAGCACAATACGCGATCACCGTCTTGGCGCGGTCGAAGGCTGCGTCGTGCATTGCCGAGGTGGGATCGGCGCGGAACTCGACAAGACCGCGCGGCACGGCAAGGGCGCCAGGCACCTTGCCCGAGGTTGCCACCTCCGCAGGCTCACGAACGTCGAGGAACAGGACATCGGCCCTGCCCAGCAATCCCTTGGCTTCATCCGGGCTGATGCGCGGCACTTCGGCTTCGGCTTCTGCAAGCATCGCTTGTACTGTTTTCATCTTGTTTTCCTCCATGGGCTCGCCACGGCGCGCGGCACTATCATCTAGGTCGCAATCGCGGCCATGCAACGCCAAATCGCTACCTAGTCGCAATTGCCGCAACGATCTATGGCGCCTTGGCTTTGATTTCGATCAACCGAAATCCTTGAGAACTACGCTATCATTTCATGATGCAACTTCTCAGTTCCTCCGTGCGGTACGGTGCGATTGCGCAGTCACTACACTGGAGCGTGGTGCTTCTGGTCGTGCTTGCGTGGGGGTTGGGCGTTGTGGGCGACGAACTTCCGAAAGGCGCTGCGGAAGCGGCGGCTTTGTTCGTACACATTTCCGCCGGGCTTATGGTCGTCCTCCTCACGGTGATACGCCTGTTGTGGCGCCTCGCCGATCCGTCCCCGCGACCGGAAAGGACCGAGTTCGGCAACTGGGCGTTTGCTGGCTGGGTAGGCTTGGGAGCCAAACTCGCACATTTCGGGCTATACGTATTGCTGGTCGCCGTCCCCCTCCTCGGCATCGGCGTTGTGTTTGCGCGCGGCAAAGGTTTGCCTGTCATCGGACTGTTCGAAATCGCAACGCCCTGGCCGGCTGACCGGCCCTTGGCGCGAAATCTCAAGACCATCCATGAACTGCTGGCTCACGGGCTGATGGCTCTCGCCTGCCTGCACGCGGCTTCGGCGTTGATCCACCATTGGGTCTTTCGCGATCGCACGCTGGTTCGAATGCTGCCGGGATCAGGGGGGCGATAACAAGCGCCACACCTGGCAAATGTCGTCCATCGCGCTGCCATGCCTTCCGGGATCATTTAGCCCCGCGCTTCGTGCGGGGGCAACCTACCTTCCTCTAAACCGCGGCTTGCGTCTTTCCAGAAACGCCGCCACGCCTTCCTTGTGATCCTCGCTCATGCTCGCCAGCGCGAACTGGTCGACGTCCATGTGGCTAGCCAGATCGTCGAGCGCATGCGCCAGGCGATTGACCGTCAGCTTGGTCATGGCGACCGAGAGCGGCGGCTGGGCGGCGACCTTGGCCGCGAGTGCCATCGCGGCGTCGAACGCCTTGCCGGGTTCAGCCACCTCCTCCACCAGCCGCCATTCGTAGGCATCAGCGGCCGAGATGCGCTGATCGGCCAGGATGACTGCCTGCTTGGTGCGGGCCGGTCCCATCAAATGCAGCATGCGCGGCACGCTCTGCCAGCTCATGTTCATGCCAAGCCCGATCTCGGGCACGCGCATATGGGCATCTCTGGCCATCACGCGGAAATCCAGCGCGACCGCCAGCGCCACGCCGCCGCCGACGCAAAAGCCTTCGATGGCGCCGATGGTGATCTGCTCCATGTCCTGCCAGGCCCGCGTCAGCCGCGGTCCAAGTTTCAGGTGCCGGCGCAGCGCGCCGAGGTCCATGGATTTTCGGGACCGGCCTTCCGGGTCCTTCAGGTCGAAACCCGCGCTGAATGATTTGGCGCCGCCCGTGAGCACCACGACCGAAGTCTCACCGTCATCCTCGAAACTGCGCGCGGCGTCAGTGAGCTGGCGCATCGCCTCCGGCGACATCGCATTGATGCCGTCGCCGCGGTCGAACCGCACGACCGCGATGCGGCCATCCGGCCCCAGGCCCTTCTCGATCTTTACAAAATCAGCCAACGCATTGCCTCCCTGCCCGTCATTTTTCCGAAGTCTAGCTCAGAAATAAATTTGGCGGACCAGTATCCTTCGCCGGTTCCCATTCGTCCTGTTCGAGAAAACCGCATCCGCAGTGCGTGGAGCGGATCGAACAAGGAGCATTTTACGCATGGGACCGTCATATCGCTGGGTGATCGTCGGTGTGGGCGCGCTGATGACGTGCGTCGGCATTGGCGCAATGTTCTCGCTCGCCGTGTATCTGGAGCCGATGTCCGCGGAAACGGGCTGGTCACGCGCCGGAATCTCGGGCGCGATGACCATCGACTTCCTGACGATGGGGATAGCCGGCTTCGCTTGGGGGGCGGCGAGCGACAGGTTTGGGACACGCCCGGTCGTCCTGAGCGGCGCCCTGCTCCTGGGCCTCGGGCTGTTTCTCGCCAGCCGCGCGACCTCCCTGATCGAATTCCAGCTTACCTACGGAATTCTGGTCGGCCTCGCCGCGGGTGCTTTCTTCGCGCCGATGATCGCCGCTGCAACACGGTGGTTCGACAACAACCGCAGTCTGGCGGTGTCGCTGGTTTCCGCAGGCATGGGCGTCGCGCCGATGACCATCTCGCCGTTCGCACGCTGGCTGATCTCGACCTACGACTGGCGCACCGCGATGATGACGGTCGGCCTGATGGCGTGGGCGTTGCTGATCCCGGCCGCGCTGCTGGTACGGCAGGCGCCGGAGGCCGCGCCGGGGGCTGTGGCCGCAAAAGGCGCTGCCGACGATTCCGGCGTCGGATGGTCCGTCGGCGGCGCACTGCGTTCGCCCCAGTTCCTGGTGTTGGCGCTGACATTCTTCGCCTGCTGCGCCGCGCATTCAGGACCGATCTTCCACATGGTCAGCTACGCGATGCTCTGCGGCATCCCGGCAATGACCGCGGTCAGCATTTACAGCGTGGAAGGCCTGTCCGGGCTGGGTGGCCGCCTCCTGCTCGGCATCCTCGCTGATCGGCTGGGTGCGAAGCGGGTTCTGATCGTCGGGTTGCTGGTGCAGGCGTTGGCGATCGGAGCCTATCTCTACGTGAGCAAACTGGGCCAGTTTTACGCGCTCGCGATCGTTTTCGGAACGGCCTATGGCGGCGTGATGCCGCTCTACGCCGTGCTCGCGCGCGAATATTTCGGCCCCCGGATCATGGGAACGGTGTTCGGCGCCGCCACCATGGTGTCGAGCCTCGGCATGGCGTTAGGTCCCTGGGCCGGCGGCATGATCTTCGACACCTTCCACGATTACCGCTGGCTCTACATCGGCGCGCTCAGCGTCGGCCTCGGCGCGATGGCGATTGCCCTCGCCTTCCCGCCGCTGCCCTCGCGATCACGCGAGCGTCTGCAACCCGCCTGAAGTTCGGCTCACAAATGGCCGGTCCGCTCGCGGGCCGGCTTGCCGTCCGGCACCGGGAAACGGATCGTGGTGCCGAGCGTAATCCAGTTGGCATTCTCGCCCGTGATGTTGCGGCCGTAGATCAGGTCGACCGAAAAAATCTCATTCGGCCGGTAACGCACGCCGGTCTGAAACCGCGGCTGGACCGCGCTTGGCGTTTCCGATTGGCCCGCCTGCCCAAAGGCTTCGATGGTCCACTGCAAGGTTTCCGTGAACTTCCAATCAAAGCCGATACCGTAGAGCAGATAATGACGATCGACGCTGCGATCCCACAGCCAACCGCCATTCAAGTTGACGCGCATCGTATCGCTGAGCCGGAACGTCGCGGGGATCACCGCGAACGTACTGCGGTTTTCGCCCGGTAAGGGCGTCGAAAGAGCCGCCGGCATAGATTGAAAAGCCCAGCTTACCGATCCCGGTGGGCACAATGTTCGTCTTGGCCTTCGGCTGGAACGTGTTGCTCCATTCGCCATCGCTGCGCGCACGGCTGGTGAGCATGCTCAACTCAACAGGCTGGAATGGATTGACCACGCAGGATGGACTGGCGACCGCCGTAAAATCGGTGTTGGAAGCCGATGACAGCCAGCTCTCGACCTTACATGATCCGGGTTCGGAAATGTCGGCGGCATCGACCGCATAGGCGCCATTGGCCGCCCGCGCCTCCCCGCCCGGAAGCCAGGCCAAGATGGCCGCCGCGACCGCTATTGACGCGCACCCTGCCCCGTTCCCCATCGGGAAATGCTAGCAGAGTCTCTGCCTCGACATAGCCGGGATTTTGCGCCTATCCTGACGCCATGAGCGACCATGATCACGATCACCACGACCATCACCACCATCACGATCACGACCATTCGGAACTGTCGGAGACCGAGCTGCGCGTGCGTGCGCTGGAATCGATCCTGACCGAGAAAGGCTATGTCGATCCAGCGTCCCTCGACCTCCTGATCGACCTCTATGAGAAGAAGATCGGACCGCGCAATGGCATCCGCGTGGTCGCGAAGGCCTGGAGCGATCCCGCCTATCGCGAACGGCTGATGAAGGATGCGACATCAGCGATCGCCGAGCTCGACTATTCCGGCCGCCAGGGCGAGCACATGGTCGTGGTCGAGAATACGCCCGAGCAGCACAACATGGTCGTGTGCACGCTGTGCTCTTGCTACCCGCATCCGGTGCTGGGTCTGCCCCCGGTCTGGTACAAGTCCGCGCCCTACCGCTCGCGCGCCGTGTCCGATCCGCGTGGCGTGTTGAAGGATTTTGGCGTGACGCTGCCGGACAGCACCAAAGTCCGGGTCTGGGATTCCACCGCCGAGATCCGCTATCTTGTGCTGCCGATGCGGCCCGAGGGGACTAAAGGCTGGAGCGCCGAGCAGCTCGCCGAACTCGTCACCCGCGACAGCATGATCGGCACGGGCCTGCCGAAACAGCCCGGCGAGACCGCCTGATGGACGGCGCGCATGACATGGGCGGCGCCAAGGGCTTTGGCCCTGTCGTGCCCGAGCCGAACGAGCCGGTTTTTCACGGCGACTGGGAGCGCCGCGCCTTTGCGCTGACGGTTGCGATGGCGCGTCCGGGCGGCTGGAACATCGACATGTCGCGGTTCGCCCGGGAGAACCGACCGCCCGAGGATTACCTCAGCAAGAGCTATTTCCAGATCTGGCTGGCCGGGCTGGAAACGCTGATGATCGAGCGCGGGCTGGTGACGCGCGAGGAGATCGAAGCCGGCAAGGTGCTGTCGCCGCCCAAGCCCGGCGTCACGCCGATCGCGCCAACCGAGGTCTCGCCGGCGATCCGGCGCGGCGGCCCGACCGAACGCGAGCCGAAAGCGCCTGCGATGTTTGCGGTCGGCGAGACCGTGCGGATGAAGGACATTCACCCGGTGACGCATACGCGGCTGCCGCAATATGTCCGCGGACATCTCGGCACCATCGAGCTCAACCACGGCTGTCATGTCTTTCCCGACACCAACTCGCTCGGCAAGGGCGAGGATCCGCAATGGCTCTACACCGTGCGTTTCGACGGGCCGGAATTGTGGGGCAAGGATACCGACCCCACGCTCAGCGTCTCCATCGACGCCTGGGAATCCTATCTGGAGCGCGCGTAATGAATCTGACCCCGCAACAGGCGATGCGGGCGGCCGTCGCCGTCCCCGGCGTGCCCCGCGACGAGGACGGCCCGGTGTTTCGCGAACCGTGGGAGGCGCGTGCCTTTGCCATGGCGCTGGCGCTGCACGAGGCCGGCGTCTTCACCTGGAAGGAATGGGCGGAGACGCTGGGCGCGCAGATCAAGCTCGCGCAGGCCGCAGGCGATCCCGACACCGGCGAGACCTATTACCGGCACTGGCTCGCCACGCTGGAAACGCTCGTCGCCGCCAAGGGCGTCACGACATCGGACGTCCTGCATCGCTACCGCGACGCCTGGGACCACGCCGCCGACCGCACGCCACACGGCGCGCCGATTGAGCTGACGCCTGTGGATTTCGGGAAGTAGGTCGGCGCCCCCCAGTCGTCATACCCGCGCAGGCGGGTATCCAGTACGCCGCGGCTTATCGGCTCAGACGCAGGCTCTCGTGGGGCGCGCATGGCGGGTTACGTCGTCGCATATTCCCGCCAGCCCTTCGCCCGCAGTACGCAGGCCGGACACTCCCCGCAGCCATAGCCCCACTCATGCTGCGCGCCGCGCTCGCCGAGGTAACAGGTGTGGGAGTGCTCGCGGATCAGGTCGACCAGCCCTGCCCCGCCGAGCTCATGCGCGAGTTTCCAGGTCGATGCCTTGTCGAGCCACATCAGCGGCGTATGCAGCTCAAAGTTCTTTGCCATGCCGAGATTGAGCGCGGACTGCAACGCCCTAATGGTCTCGTCGCGGCAGTCCGGATAGCCGGAATAATCGGTCTCGCACATGCCGCCGATGATGTGGCGGATGCCGCGCCGGTACGCCAGCGCCGCCGCGAAGGTCAGAAACACCAGGTTGCGGCCGGGCACGAAGGTGTTGGGCAGGCCGTCCGCGCCCATTTCGATCGCGACGTCACGGGTCAGTGCGGTGTCGGAAATCTCGGCCAGTGTCGGGATTTCCAGCGTATGGCTGTCGCCGAGCTTGGCCGCCCAATCCGGCCGCAGCGATTGGATGCCCGACAGCAACCGGTCACGGCATTCAAGCTCGATGGCGTGGCGCTGGCCGTAGCTGAAACCGAGCATTTCGACGCGCCCAAAGCGCCGCAAGGCCCAGGCCAGGCAGGTGGTGGAATCCTGCCCGCCGGAAAACAGCACCAGCGCGGTTTCGGACGGTGATTGGTCGCTCATGAGGGGCCATTAGCATTCCCGTGCCGTGAGGCCAACCGGTGGAAATTAGCCGATTTCGGCTCGTTCCGCTGGGATCGGTCGACCGCTTGCGGCATAAAGCGGCTGTCTTCTCCGACGACGGAAACCCCATGACCCCTTCCCGCGATATTTCACGGCTGCTCGAAATCATGGCGGCGCTGCGCACGCCAGTAACCGGCTGCCCGTGGGACCTCGAGCAGAACTTTGCGACGATCGTGCCCTACACCATCGAGGAGGCCTATGAGGTCGCTGATGCGATCACGCGCGGCGATTTCGACGACCTCCGCGAGGAACTCGGCGATCTCCTGCTGCAGGTCGTCTATCACGCCCGCATGGCGGAAGAGCAAAACGCCTTTGCCTTCGGCGACGTGGTCGAGGCGATCACAAGAAAGATGATCCGTCGCCATCCGCATGTGTTCGCCGACAAGGACGGCAATATCGCCCCCGCCGGCGTCAAGAGCGCCTGGGAACGCATCAAGACCGAAGAAAAGGCCGAGCGTGCGGCGCGTCGACCGCCGGAAGAGACGACGCATCAGTCGCTGTTATCGAGCGTCAAGGCCGGCCAGCCGGCACTGACGCGGGCGATGGAATTGCAGCGCAAGGCGTCCACCGTCGGCTTCGACTGGAACGATCCCCGCGCGGTGCTCAGCAAGATCCGTGAGGAGGCTGACGAGATCGAAGCAGCCCTGGACAATGGCGATGCTGACGAACTCGCTGAAGAAACCGGCGATCTACTGTTCGCGCTGGTCAACCTCGCCCGCCACGTCGGCGCCGATCCGGAAACCGCCTTGCGCGGCACCAACGCTAAATTCGAGCGTCGCTTTGCCTATATCGAGCGCGCGTTGTCGGCGAAAGGACGCTCACTCGAGGAATCAACGCTGGAAGAGATGGACGCGCTATGGAACGAGGCCAAGGGCGAGAAGCCAGCGGCGGCGCTGATCCGGTCGAAAGTCACTCGCTGAATTCACGCCACGTGCGGCACCGCATCGAACCTGTTCACCACGATGTCGCGCTTGGTCTCGTCGACGCGCACGGTCATGTCGAAGCGCCCGCCGTGGAGCTCCTTGTTGAGCACTTCGGCATTGCGATGCAGCCAGCTGATGCCGGCGCCGTCGGAAGCATCGATCGAGAGGTCGAGCGTCGTGCGCGTCGCCGCCAGCCGGTCCTCGATCGCGGTCAACAGCTCGTTCACGCCCTCGCCTGATACGGCCGACACCAGGAAACACGGCCGCTCCGGCGGACGTCGTGATGCGATGTTGCGCAGGTTCTCGCGTTCCTCGGGATCGAAGCGATCGATCTTGTTCCAGACTTCGAGGATGCCCGCACCGGAGTCGGGATCGATACCGAGCTGGCGCAACACGGTGTCGACGTCGCGCTCCTGCGCCTCCGCGTCCTCATGCGAGATGTCGCGGACGTGGAGAATGATATCCGCCTCCAGCACCTCTTCCAGTGTGGCGCGAAACGCCGCGACGAGTTGTGTCGGCAGGTTGGAAATGAATCCGACGGTGTCCGACAGCATCGCCTTGCCGCCATGCGGCAGGCTCAGCGCGCGCAAGGTGGGATCCAGCGTTGCAAACAGCATGTCGGCCGCCTGCACGTCGGCGCGCGTCAGTCGGTTGAACAGTGTCGATTTGCCGGCATTGGTGTAGCCGACCAGCGCCACCACGCGGTACGGCACGCGCTGCCGGCCGGCGCGATGCAGCCGCCGCGTCGCTTGCACTTTCTTGAGCTCATTTTCCAGCCGCGTGATGCGATCGCCGATCAGGCGACGGTCGGCTTCGATCTGGGTCTCGCCGGGGCCGCCCATGAATCCAAAACCGCCGCGCTGACGTTCCAGATGGGTCCATGACCGCACCAGGCGGCTACGCTGATAGTTCAGATGCGCAAGCTCGACCTGCAACGAACCTTCCTTGGTCTTGGCGCGGCGGCCGAAGATTTCCAGAATCAGGCCGGTGCGGTCGAGCACCTTGGTGTTCCATGCCTTCTCGAGATTGCGCTGCTGGATCGGCGAGAGCGCGCAATCCATCACCACGAGTTCGATGTCGTGGCCGGCAATGAGGCCCGTGATCTCCTCGACCTTGCCCTTGCCGAGATAGGTCGCAGGCCTGATCTGGCTGATCGGCGCAATCAGCGCGTCTGATATCGTGAGGTCGATGGCGCGCGCCAGACCCGTTGCTTCGTCGAGCCGGGCCTCGGAATCGCGCGCAGCCTCATTCGCCTGCGCATCGGCATCGCCGCGGCGCATTCGCAAGTAGGGGCCGATGACGATCACCCGCCCGCTTTGCTTACCCCCTGCCGACCGCGGACGATCGGCGCTCCCTTCACGGTTGAGGGGTTCCAATCAGTTCACTCTCAAGCCGGAGCATCCTCGCCGCCTTCGAACAACTGAATCGGAGCCCCTGGCATGATGGTCGAGATCGCGTGTTTGTAGACAAGCTGTGAATGACCGTCGCGCCGAAGCAGCAAGCAGAAGTTGTCAAACCAGGTAACAATTCCCTGCAGCTTCACTCCGTTGACCAGAAAGATCGTCAGTGGCGTTTTTGTTTTACGAACGTGATTAAGGAAGGTGTCTTGTAGATTTTGTGCGCGGTCTGCCGCCATTGTTTTTGTCCCGCCGTCTCGTGCTTCTTTTTGTTAAGCCGGTTGTTGCTCTCTCACGGAGCCTGCCCCAACTCGCCGGCGTTCCCTGAGATCCCCCTCCGGTCGGCTCGGCAGGACAATTAGAGGGTACGCGCGGTTTTAAGGCAAGCCGGTTCGCGTTCCGCCTGGCAGGAACCCAGTGGCCATTCTCCGTAAAAGTGCGGAAAGAGATAAATATTCCAAAGCAAGTGCATGGATCGGCTCAAGGCATGCGAATTGAGCCGCAGAGTCCGGCGTAGCGAACAAGCGATTGACTTAAGCCTTCAGCCAACCCCGAGCGCCTTGAGCTTGCGGTGCAGCGCCGAACGCTCCATGCCGACGAATTCGGCGGTGCGCGAAATGTTGCCCGAGAACCGGCTGATCTGCGCGATCAGATAGTCACGCTCGAACACTTCCCGCGCCTCACGCAGCGGCAGCCCCATGATGTGCTCGCCATTGTTGCTGGTCGGCATCGCCGGCACCATCGAACCCACATCCTGTGGCAGCATGTCGGCGGTGATGATCGCTTCCGGACCGCCGCCGGCCAGAATCATGACCCGCTCGACATTGTTGCGGAGCTGGCGGACGTTGCCGGGCCAGACATGCGACTGCAATACCGCCATCGCGTCCTGGCCGATCTGCCGCTTCGGCAAGCCGGTCGCCGCCGATATCTGATCCATGAAATAGTCGATCAGTTCGGGGATGTCCTCGCGGCGTTCCGACAGCGGGGGGACGCGGATCGGCACCACCGACAGCCGGTGGTAGAGATCCTCGCGGAAGCGCCCTTCCGCGATCTCTTCCTCCAGGTTGCGCGCGGTCGAGGAGATGATGCGGACGTCGACATGAATCTTGGCGGTGCCGCCCGCACGCTGAAAGGTCTGATCGACCAGCACGCGCAGGATCTTGTTCTGGGTCTCGCGCGGCATGTCGGCGATTTCGTCGATGAACAGCGTGCCGCCATGGGCCTCTTCCAGCGCGCCCGGCTTGCGCGCCTGCTCGCCGTTCGACTGCTCGATGCCGAACAACTCGACTTCCATCCGCTCCGGCGTAATCGCCGCGGCGTTGATCACCACGAACGGTCCTTCAGAGCGGCTCGAGGCGTTGTGCAGCGTGCGCGCCGCCAGTTCCTTGCCCGAACCGGAGGGGCCGACGATCAGGATGCGGCTGTTGGCCTTGGCCGCCCGGTCGATGGTCTGGCGCAGCTGGTTCATGCAGGCGGAGCGTCCGGTGAGGACGCTTGCAGTCGGAGCCAGTTGCTTGAGTTCCTTCACCTCGCGCTTCAGCCGCGAGGTCTCCAGCGCACGCGTCGCTACAAGAATCAGCCGATCGGACTTGAACGGCTTTTCGATGAAGTCATAGGCGCCGCGCTTGATCGCAGCCACCGCGGTCTCGATGTTGCCGTGGCCGGAGATCATCACCACGGGAACGTCGGCGTGATCCTTCTTGATCTGCTCGAGCAATTGCAGGCCGTCGAGCTTGGAGCCCTGCAGCCAGATGTCGAGAAACACCAGATGCGGGCGGCGGTTGGCGATCTCGCCCAGCGCCGAATCGCTGTCGCGCGCGGTACGGGTAGTGAAGCCTTCGTCCTCCAGGATGCCCGCAACGAGGTCGCGAATATCGGCTTCGTCGTCGACAATCAGAATGTCACTGGCCATGGGTTACACCTGTCTTGTCAGTTGCCTGTCGCGGCTTCGGTTTTTGCTTGATCATTGGTCGCGGTTGCCGCCTCATTGGTTCCGCCTGACGGCGCTTTTGTTTCTTCAGCCTGTGGCTTTGCATCCGAATCCGGCTGCTTCGCTTCCGCCTTCGGCGCATGGCCCGTGACGGCGAACCGCAGCCGCATCCAGGCGCCGCGCTGTCCGGGCCGAAAATCCGAGGCATCCTTGAGTTCGATGCGGCCGCCATGGTCTTCCAGCACGCGGCCGACGATGGCGAGCCCGAGCCCAGTGCCCTTTTGGCGCGTCGTCACATAAGGCTCCAGCAACCGCGCACGGCTCACCTTCGGCAGGCCGATCCCATTGTCGATGACGTCGATCACGATGTCGTCGTTTTCGCGGGCAGCGATGACGTCGATGCGTCCCCTGCCGAGCTCTTCCGGCGGCACCTGCTCGATCGCCTCCGTCGCGTTCTTGATGATGTTGGTGAGCGCCTGCGAAATCAGCCGGCGGTCGAACTGCGCGCGTATCGGATCCTGCTTGATATCGGCCTCGATATCGAGATCGGGATGACCGACCTTCATCAGGAACACCGCCTGGCGCACGGTATCGGCGACGTCCTCGCCTTCCATGACCGGCTTTGGCATCCGCGCGAAGCGAGAGAATTCATCAACCATCCGCCTGATGTCGTCGACCTGCCGCACGATGGTGTCGGTACATTGTTCGAAGATGCCCTTGTCTTCGATGATGACCTTGCCGAATTTGCGGCGGATTCGTTCGGCCGAAAGCTGGATCGGCGTCAGCGGGTTCTTGATTTCGTGGGCGATGCGGCGCGCAACGTCGCCCCATGCCGATGTCCGCTGCGCGGAGACGAGGTCCGTGATGTCGTCGAGCGTGATGATGTAGCTGTCGCGCGACTGGCTGGTCTGCTCGGCGCTGACGCGAACCGACAGGTTGCGTTCGTGGCCATCGCGCATAATCGTGATCTGGCCCTGGACCAGGCGCTGCGTGCCCTCGCGCGCGGTCTTCATCATGTCGTCGAGCTCGGGCAGCACGTCCGACAGCGGATGGTCCAGCGTCTCGGACTCCGCATGGCCGATGAGTTTCTCCGCCGAACGGTTCAGGATGCCGACGCTGCCGGAAGCGTCGACGCCGATGATGCCGGCGCTGGCCGACGACAATACCGCCTCGATGAAGCGGCGGCGGCTGTCGATCAGGTCTGAAGCGCTGACCAGTTCGTCGCGCTGGGTGCGCAATTCGGCGGTCATCTTGTTGAAGGTCTCGCCGAGCTGCGCGAGATCGCCTTCGGATTTGTGGACCGGCACCTGGACGTGCAGATCGCCGGTCGAAACGATATTGGCTGCGCTCATCAGGTTGCGGATCGGCGCCACCAGCCAGTTGGCGAAATTCAACCCGAGCAGCACCGACGCCATCAGAATGGTCAGCGCGATCACAGCAAACATCAGCGCGAAGGCGACCTGGATGCCGAGCCGTCGGGCTTCGATCTGGGCGTATTCGGCGACGCTGGCCTCGGTCTGCTTGAGTTGACTGATCACGCGCGGATCGAGCAGGCGTGCGACGTAAAGGAAGGTATCGTCGAAGGCGCGCAACCGGATCACCGCAGCGACATAATTGGCTTCAGGGAAGACCGCGATCTGCGGCTCGTCTTCATTGACGTTGCTGAGAAAATCCTGCGGCGGCGTCGTGAATTCCTGCTGAATGCCGGTCTTCGCCGTGACCAGGACTTTGCCATTCTTGTCGACCAGCATCGCGGCCGGCAGGTTTCGCGCGGCCGCATTTACGGTCAGCAGTTCCTGAAACGACCGGCGGTCCTGATCGTACAACGGCCGCGCATGGGCAATATCGTTCGCCATGCCCAGGATGTCGCCACGGATAAGCTTTGCGTGCTCCTGCATGTAGGCGCGGGCAACGATCAGCGAGTTCTGTATGACTTCGCGCGTCGGGCCCGAGAACAGCCGGTCGAGGCCGCGGTCGATGGTCACGTTGGCGACGACGGCGACCAGCACCGCCGGCAGCACGGCGATGATGGAGAACAGGCTGACGATCTGGACGTGCAGCCTGGCCGCCGCCCTGCCGCGCCGCCGCGCCTGAATCACCAGCCAGACTTCGCGGACGATGATGCCGACCAGCAGCAGGATGGTCGCCGCGTTGATCAGCAGGAACGAATAGACGACGTTGCGGGTCGGCTCGATCGGCGTCAGGCCGCTCAGGACCATGAAGGTCAGAAATGCCGACAGCAGCGCGATCGCGACCGCAAACGGCGCCACCCACTTCCGCAGGATCCCTCCTCCGGATTCGGCAAGCGACGGGTCAAACGGTGGTGCCGAGGTCGTCTCTGCGGTGGTCATTCCGGCAATCGGTGAGCTGAAAGGGCTTGCGCCCGCCATTCGCGGACTGATGCATTCATATCACAATGTTGCCGAATTGCGACAATTCCACGGCGAATCAGATCGCTAATGCGATCGATCCCCCGCCCGGCCACGCCGTCTTTATTGCGGAGGGAGGCGATCGCAATCCCTAGCCGCCACTCCGATAGACCTGAATGTCGAGGTCCCTGATCTTCTTCCGCAGCGTGTTGCGGTTGAGGCCGAGCAGGTCGGCCGCGCGGATCTGGTTGCCGCGGGTGGCCGCCAGCGCGGCGGTGAGCAGCGGAACCTCGATCTCCTTGAGGATGCGGTGGTAGAGCCCCGGCGGCGGCACGCCGTTCGGGAAGCCGGAGAAATGCGAGGACAGGTAGGCTTCGACCGCCCCCCCGAGATTTTCCACGCCCATCGGGGCGTTGCCGCCCGAGGTAACCGCCGGCGGCGCCAGCTCGCCGTCGATCACCGAGGCCGTAATGACGTCCTGCGGATAAAGCGCGGCCAGCCGCCGCGCGAGGTTTTCAAGCTCGCGTACGTTGCCGGGCCAGCGGTGCTGCTTGAGCCGCTCCAGCGCCAGCGTGTCGAGCTTTTTGGGCGGCAAGCCGTCCTTTTCGGCGAGCGAGAAGAAATGCCGGATCAGATCGGGCAGATCCTCGATCCGCTCCCGCAACGGAGGTAGCCGCAGCGGCACCACGTTGAGGCGGAAGAACAAATCTTCCCGGAACAGGCCCTGCTGGATCAGGATCCGCAAATCCTTGTTGCTCGCCGCCACGATCCGCACATCGGTCTTGATCGGGGTGCGCCCGCCGACCGTGGTGTATTCGCCCTGCTGCAGCACGCGCAGCAACCGCGTCTGCGCTTCCATCGGCATGTCGCCGATTTCGTCGAGAAACAGCGTGCCGCCTTCGGCCTGCTCGAACCGGCCGGACGCACGGGTATTGGCGCCGGTGAACGCGCCGCGCTCATGGCCGAACAGTTCGGATTCGATCAGGTCGCGCGGGATCGCCGCCATGTTGACGGCGACGAACGGACCGTTGCGGCGCTTGCCGTAGTCATGCAGCGCGCGGGCGACCAGCTCCTTGCCGGTGCCGGACTCGCCGGAGATCATCACCGTGAGGTCGGTCTGCATCAGCCGCGCCAGCACCCGGTAGATTTCCTGCATCGCCGGCGAGCGGCCGACCAGCGGGATCGAATTCGAATTCGCCCTCGTCGGCCGAGCTTGCCACCCGCTCCTTCGGCTCGGCCAGCGCGCGGCCGACGATGGTGATGAGTTCCTTCAAGTCGAACGGCTTCGGCAGATACTCATAGGCGCCGCGCTCCGAGGCCCGGATCGCCGTCATGAAGGTATTTTGCGCGCTCATGACGATGACCGGCAGGTTCGGCCGCATCTTCTTGATACGCGGCAAGAGGTCGAACGCGTTCTCGTCCGGCATCACCACGTCGGTGATGACGAGATCGCCCTCGCCCTGGCTCACCCAGCGCCACAGCGTCGCGGCGTTGCCGGTCAGGCGCACTTCATATCCGGCGCGCGAAAGAGCCTGGTTCAGAACCGTGCGGATGGCGGTATCGTCATCGGCAACGAGAATGCTACCTGCGGGCATCGTTATTCCTCATCTTGCGTCCTGTGAGGCAGGCGGCAGCGTACCCGGAACGCCGTCGCGGTTGCTTTGGTCGAACTGTTTGGTGGGATTGAACATCGGCATCAGCACGCGGAACGTCGTCTTCCGCGGCTGGGATTCGCATTCGATGATGCCGCCGTGATCGCCGACGATCTTGGCAACCAGCGCCAGGCCGAGCCCGCTGCCGGTTTGTTTCGTCGTCACGAAGGGATCGAACAGGTTCGGCAGCAGGTCTTCCGGTACGCCGGAACCGTTGTCCTTGACGCAAAATTCCAGCGGCAGCGACACCCGCGATTTCTTGCCCGGCACCGACAGGCGGACGCCGGGACGGAACGCGGTGGTGAGCTGGATTTCTGCGTCCGAGCCGAGATCGGCTACCGCTTCGGCGGCGTTCTTCACCAGATTGAGGAACACCTGAATCAACTGATCCTGATTGGCCAGCACCGGCGGCAGCGACGGATCGTAGTCCTCGATAAAGCGGACGTTGCGGGCGAAGCCCGATTGCGCCAGCCGTTTGACGTGGTCGAGCACGGAATGGATGTTGACCGGCCCGCGCGCCACCGGACGGTCGTCGCCGAACACTTCCATGCGGTCGACCAGGGTCACTATGCGGTCGGCCTCGTCGCAGATCAGCCGGGTCAGCATGCGATCTTCGGATGAGGCCGCCTGCTCCAGCAATTGCGCCGCGCCACGGATGCCGGACAAAGGATTCTTGATTTCATGCGCCAGCATCGCAGCCAGCGCGATCACCGAGCGCGCGGCGCTCCGATGCGTCAACTGCCGGTCCATCTTGTCGGCGATGGTGCGCTCCTGCAGCATCACGACGATGTGGCCCGGCCGTTCGGTGAGCGGGGCGACGTGCAGATCGACCTGGCGATCGCCACCGATGCGGGGCGTACCGAGATCGACCTTGTATTCGTTGACGGGCGAGCCGCTCGAGCGCACCTGGTCGATCAGCGCCAGCAGCGGGCTGCCGAACGGCACCAGCTCCTTCAGCGACTGTCGCCGCAAAAATTGCGTCGAGATTTCGAAGAAGGATTCGGCGGCGATATTGGCGTCGACGATGCGGCCGTCAGGCGCCACCAGCAGCACCGGGTTGGGCAGCGCGTTGAGGATCGCCTCGCTGTCGGAGGGCACGGGACGGCGATGTTCTGCGGCTGACGTCATGCGGCAGCACTCCATGCAAAATCGTCGAATGCGTCCTGCAGCGATCGGTGCACGCGGTGCGGATCCTCCGACGTCAGGATCTTTTGCCGCCAGTTCTTCAGCGTCGCCGCCGGCGCGCGGCTGCACTGGGCTGCGATCTCCAGGGCCCAGCCGAGATGTTTTCGCGCGTGCTTCAGTCCGATACGCAGGCCGTAATGGCTGCAGACTTCGTCGTAGAGGACGCGCACATGCGCGAGCTGTTCGGCGAGCGACGGTGCCGTCTCCGCCTGTCCGGTTTCGAGCCGGCGGCCGATCTGTCCCGGCAGCCATGGCTGGCCCTGCGCACCACGCCCGATCATCACGGCGTCCGCCCCCGACACTTCCAGCGCATGGACCGCCTTCTCGAATGAAGTAATGTCGCCGTTGACGACGAGCGGTACGGACACCGCATCCCTGACCGCGCGCACGGCGGCCCAATCGGCCGTGCCCTTGTAGAACTGGCAGCGCGTACGCCCGTGCACGGTAATCATCTGCACGCCGGCGCTTTCTGCGCGGCGCGCCAGTTCGGGCGCGTTGAGCGAACGATCGTCCCAGCCGAGCCGCATCTTCAGCGTCACCGGAACTTTCACCGCCGCGATCGTGGCTTCGATCAGCTTGAGTGCATGATCAAGATCGCGCATCAGCGCCGAGCCGGATTGGCCGCCGGTGACATGACGCGCCGGACATCCCATATTGATATCGATGATGTCGGCGCCGGCCGCTTCCGCTACCCGTGCGCCCTCGGCCATCCAATGCGCCTCGCAACCCGCGAGCTGAACGACATGCGCTCCGACACCGGCCGTCTCGCAGCGCAGTAGCGACATCGGCCTGCCGTGCACGAGTTCGTCGCTGGCGGTCATCTCTGAGACGACCAGTCCAGCGCCGAGGGTAGCGGCAAGACGCCGAAAGGGAGCATCGGTGACGCCGGACATCGGCGCCAGGAGAACCCGGTTGGCGACAGTAATTTCACCTATTTTCAACGGCTTAGTGCGTGAACTTTCCGGGCCGGTCACGGCATTCTCATGGTTAGGGCGGCGGCGTCATTGCAACCGTCGGCGCATATTGTGAGCACAAATCTTGGGCAGTCAAGCTTCTTGCCTACACTTTAGACAGATCTATCATTTGTGCAAGTGCACTGCAACAAAAACCGCTTTTCCCACAGGTGATGGGAATCACTCTATTTTCCGTATTCGGCATGGTAGGGCTGTGCGCCAGCGCGCCCGCCCCCCTTCAACGCCTATCCGTTCCGTATTTGAGTCCTCTATGCCCAGACCTGAGCGTACCGCAGCCATCCTCGTCGCAGCCGGACGCGGGCTTCGCGCCGGTGCCGGAGGACCCAAGCAATATCGCGAGATCGGCGGACAGCCCGTGATCTTCCGCGCCATGCAGGCGTTCTGCCGCCATCCGGACGTCTTCGCCGTGCAGCCGGTGGTGAACCCCGATGACACCGCCGATCTTCAACCAGGCCGTCGCGGGACTGCGCTACCAGCCGCCCGCCAGTGGCGGCGCAACGCGTCAGGCCTCGGTGCACGCCGGGCTCGAGGCGCTGGCGGCGGAAAAGCCTGACATCGTTCTGATCCACGACGCTGCGCGGCCTTTCGTGACCCCTGCGGTGATTTCACGCGCGATCGACGCCGCCGGCCGCACCGGCGCCGCGGTTCCTGCGATATCCGTCACAGACACCATCAAGCAGATCGGCGATACCGGCAATGTCGAGGCAACACCCGACCGCGCAAGCTTGCGAATCGCGCAGACGCCGCAGGCGTTTCGTTTCGATGTGATTCTCGATGCCCATCGCCGCGCCGCGCGCGACGGCCGCAGCGATTTCACCGACGATGCGGCGCTCGCGGAATGGGCGGGATTGACGGTAGCGACATTTGAAGGCGATCCTGCGAACATGAAACTGACAACGCCTGAAGATTTCGTTCGCGAGGAAGCCCGCCTCGCCGCCCAGCTCGGCGACATCAGGACCGGCACCGGTTACGACGTGCACGCCTTTGGCGACGGCGATCATCTGATGCTCTGCGGCGTCCGCGTGCCGCACACCAAAGGCTTTCTCGCCCATTCCGACGGCGACGTCGGCCTGCACGCCCTGGTCGACGCCATTCTCGGCGCGCTGGCGGACGGCGATATCGGCTCGCACTTTCCGCCGAGCGATCCGCAATGGAAGGGCGCCGCGTCCGACAAATTCCTCAAATATGCCGTCGACCGCGTCACCGCGCGCGGCGGCCGGATCGCCAATCTCGAAGTCACCATGATCTGCGAGCGCCCGAAAATTGGCCCGCTGCGCGACACCATGCGAGCGCGCATCGCCGAGATTACGGGGCTGAACATCTCCCGCGTCGCCGTCAAGGCAACGACCAGCGAACGGCTCGGCTTTACCGGCCGCGAGGAAGGCATCGCCGCGACCGCGAGCGCCACCATCCGCCTCCCCTGGGGCGAATAGCATGAGCGGCAGCGACGCCCGCGCCCTGTCCCGCTCGCTGCTCGATCTGTGCCGGATGCGCAAGCTGACCATTGCGACGGCGGAATCCTGTACCGGCGGCCTGGTCGCCGGCGCGCTCACCGACATTCCGGGCTCGTCGGACGTGATCGACCGCGGCTTCGTCACCTATTCCAACGACGCCAAGCGCGCGATGCTCGGCGTCAAGGCCTCAACGCTCACGACCTTCGGCGCGGTCAGCAAGGAAACCGCGACCGCGATGGCGGTCGGCGCGCTGGAAAAGGCCGGCGTCGATCTTGCGGTATCCATTACCGGCATCGCAGGCCCCGGCGGCGCCACGCCGGGCAAGCCGGTCGGCCTCGTCCATTTTGCGGTCGCCTCGCGCGACGGCAAGATCCTGCACCGCGAATTCCGTTTTGGCGCCATTGGCCGCACCACCGTGCGCCAGCGCTCCGTGGTGGAAGCGCTGCGCATGCTGATGGAGCTGGCGCGCGGCCCGCAGCCGCCGGTCAAGCCGCGCCGCGAAACGATGACCCGGCTGCGCCCACGGGTGGCGCGAGCGCCACGGCGAAGCGCCGTCAAGCGACGCCGGCCGCCGCGAACTTGATCAACCTTGCGCGGCCAGCGCCTTGGCGCGGGTTTCGCTCAGCGAGCTTACCGGCGTCAATGCTTCCGGGCTGATCGAAAGCTCGATGATCGCCGGGAGTCCGCTTGCCACGGCTTCGTCGAAAGCGCGGGCAAAATCCTCGGTCCGCTCGACATGAGCGCCAAAGCCGCCGCAGGCGCGCGCGAGCGCCGCGAAGTCGGGGTTGGCTAGATCGGTGCCAGAGACGCGGCCGGGATACTCCCGTTCCTGATGCATCCGGATCGTGCCGTACATGCCGTTGTTGCAGACGATCACAATCAGCGGCAGCCGGTTTTCGACCGCGGTCATGAATTCCATCCCCGTCATCTGGAAGCAGCCGTCGCCGGCAAATGCGATGACCGTGCGCTCGGGATGCTGACAGCTTGGCGGCGACGGCCGCAGGCAGGCCATAGCCCATCGAACCCGAGGTCGGCGCCAGTTCGGTGCGATATTGCCGATAGCGCCAGAACCGGTGCACCCAGACGGCGTAATTGCCGGCGCCGTTGCAGATGATGGTGTCGTGGGGCAAGCGATCGCTCAAACCGCGCACGATCTGCGATAGCTGCACATCGCCCGGCGAACGCGTCGGCTCGGCAAAGGCGAGATAGTCGGCATGCGCCGCCTTGACATAGTCGGCGCGCGATCGATGCTTCGGCTCCAGCCGCTTGATCGCCGCCGCAAAGGCTGCGCTGCTTGCGACCACGCCGAGTGACGGCGAGTAGACGCGGCCGATCTCTTCGGGGTCCGGATAGACGTGGACCAGCGGCTGCCTTGGCTTTGGAATATCGAACAGCGTGTAGCCGCCTGTGGTGGCCTCCCCTAGCCGCGCGCCGAGCGCAATCACCATATCGCTGGTGCGGATCCGCTCGGCGATCCTTGCGTCGAGCCCGATGCCGATATGGCCGCCATAGCAGGGATGCAGATTGTCGAAATAATCCTGGCAGCGGAACGAGACGCCGACGGGCACTTCATGCCCCGATGCAAACGCCTCGAGATCGCGGCGGGCCTGGTCGCTCCATCCGCCGCCGCCAACGATCAAAAACGGGTTCTTCGCCTCCGAAAGCAGCGCATGGAAATGCCGCAGCGCGCCGTCGTCGGGCGCGATCGGAAGCGGAGTATAGGGCGGCGCATCCGGCACCTCCGCGGTGTCGGTAAGCATGTCCTCGGGCAGCGCCAGCACGACCGGACCGGGACGGCCCGAGGTCGCGGTGAAAAAGGCGCGCGAAATGAATTCCGGAATCCGCCGCGCATCGTCGATCTGGGCGACCCATTTCGTCATCGGCCCGAACATCTGGCGGTAGTCGATTTCCTGAAACGCCTCGCGCTCCATCATGTCGCGTCCGACCTGCCCGAGCAGCAGGATCATGGGCGTCGAATCCTGAAACGCGACATGAACGCCGGCCGACGCATTGGTCGCGCCAGGCCCGCGGGTGGCGAAGGCGATGCCAGGGCGGCCCGTCAGCTTGCCATAGGCGTCCGCCATCATGGCGGCGCCGCCCTCATGCCGGGCGTTGATGAACCGCACGCGCTGGCTCTGGTACATGCCGTCGAGCGCGGCGAGAAAACTCTCACCGGGCACGCCGAACACGGTGTCGGCGTTGTGCAGCGCGAGCTGCTCGATCAGAATATGGCCACCGGTTCGAAGATTTGCGTCCATTGTCTCGTCCCTCGGGATCACGTGTTTGGGACCGGCTTAATGAATGGCGTTGGTACCAGCAACCGGTTTTCCATGATTGGTCATTTTCCCTGTTCTGGTTGTCGGTCTTTCGGCACTACCCGCGCTTCGACGCCGGTCACGGCCTCATAGGCCTTGATGACGGCGGTACAGGACTCGCCGTCGTGGCCGAGCAGCGCCGCCTGCCGGTAGGTCTGGTGCACGGCCTCCGCCATGAACCCGGGCAGGCCCGCATCCTCCAGCCAGCGCGCGTAATAGCGGACATCCTTGCGGGCGTTCGCCAGCGACATCAGCGGGGTGAAGTCGCCATCGAGGGTTGCCTGGCCATAGAGATCGAGCATGCCGCTCTTGCCGCCGGCGGCCGAGATGATGGCGATCAATTGCGAGAGATCGAGCCCGTCCTTGGCGGCAAGCGCAAATCCCTCGCACCACGCCGCCACATTGGCGAAGGCGATATAATTGTGAATGAGCTTGAGGCGGATGGCGTGTCCGAGCGGGCCGATGTGGAAGACGTTTTCGGCATAGAGCTCGAAATAGGGCCTGAGATCGTCGAGCAGGTCGCGTTCGCCGCCGAACAGCACGTTGACCTTGCCGATATCGGCATGTTTCGGGGTTCGCGTCATCGGCGCCTCGGCGTAGCGCCCGCCGGCCGCGCGCACCACCCGGTCGAGCTTCGCGACCATCTGCGGGCTGCCGGTGGTGTGATCCACGATGATGAATCCCGGCGGTGGGCCCGCGAGCAGTCCGTCGCCGCAAATCAACAACGCCTCGACATCCTCGGCCTCGTTGACGCAAATCATGATGATGCGGCAGCTGTCGCGAATCTCCTGAAGGCTGCCCGCCGTCGCACCAAAGGATTTGGCGACCGCCACGGCTGCTGGGTCGAGATCGTAGGCGGTGACCGACACACCCTTGGCGACGAGGTTCTTGACCAACCCGCGCCCCATCCCGCCAAGGCCGATAAAGCCGACGCGTTCGAATGTCGTCATCTCATCCGTTCCTTTGTTGCCCGACGATCTGCCTCATCTGGCCTCGGCTACCATGGCCGCCGGCTGTCTGACAACCAGTCCCATTCGTTTGCGCCATCCGTCCGATTTCGATATGGCTGTTCTCCTATGTGAATTGTCAGGGCCGGGACCACCCGGCGGCATCGCCATCAGGGACAGGACCATCAGTGAAATTCAAATCCCTCGGGCGCGGTCCTTCGTTGCCGCAGGAGATTGTCGCCAGCCTGACCGGCGCCCTGCACGCGGGCGAACTTCGGCCGGGCGATCGCCTGCCGTCCGAACAGGCGCTGGCGACCGAGTTCGGCGTGGCGCGGACGGTCGTGCGAGAAGCGATCTCGCAGCTCAAATACGACGGCATCGTGCAGAGCCGCGTCGGCGTCGGCGCCTTCATCTCCCAGCCGCAGGAACGGACGGCGTTCCGGATCAGCCCGGAGTGCTTCAGGAAACGCAAGGAGCTGTTGAAGCTGCTGCGTTTGCGGAACGGCGTCGTCATCGAAGCCGCGGCGGATGCGGCGCAGGCGCGATCCAGCCGCGACATCGTCCGCATGGAAGCCATTCTCAAGGAGATGCGGGACGCGATCAGCGACACCGATCACGGCGCCGAGCGCCACTTCGAAGCCGAACGTCAGCTGATCCGCGCCATCGCCAAGGTGGCAGACAACGAACACGCTCTCAATTTCATCGTGATGATCGACAGCCAGATTGCCGAAAACCTTCGATCGGTCGCGGTCAAAAACACCAAGGCAACTGAACTCGCCGCGGTCGCGATCGAGGAGCAGGTCCGGCTGGTCGAAGCCATCAAGCGCGGCGACCCGGACGCAGCGCGGGAAAAAGCGCGCAAGCATTATGACAATGCCGCGCAGCGGCTGGCCGATCGCGCCGACTTCGTCGATGTCTAGCGCCTTTTCGTTTCGGATCAGGCGGACAACCTCCTGAAAGCTCACATCTAGCCAACCTTGCCCGGTACCGCTCCGCCCTTCCCGTAAACCGCGTCGGCCCGCTTTTCGAACGCGGCGGCAAAACGCTGGAATGCGGCGTCGAACATCGTTCCCATCAGCATTGCCAGCATCCGGCTTCGGAATTCATAGGACAGGAAGAATCCGACGTCACAGTCGGCTTCGGATTTCGGCTCGAACGTCCAGCGGTTTTCGAGATTGCTGAACGGGCCCTTCAGATACTCGACCAGGATCTTCAGGTTCGGCCGGTCCAGCGTCACCCGGCTGGTGAAGGTTTCCCGCACCAGCTTGAACGATACGGTCATGTCGGCAACGATGATTTCAATGCCGTCCGCCCCCGGGGTGCGCTGACGTATCCGCAGCGACTGGCACAGCGGCACGAATTCCGGATAGCGCTCGACATCGGCGACCAGATCGAACATCTGCGACGCGGTGTGATGAACCCGGCGCTTGCTGGAAAAGCGCGGCATCAGTGGATACTCGCCCGGTTATGCCTGAGTGCGATTTCATTCAGATAGTCGTTCGCCTGCGTCCGGTCGGTGAAGCAGACCAGCGATTGATCGGCGCGCAGTCCTTCAAAAAAGTTCAGCAGTTTCGGCCGCTGTTGCCGGCGATAGCTCCAGACATAGCGAAAGAATTCGAAATCGAATTTCTCGGGGCAGCCTTCAGCCATTTCCGGGCGGACCCGGCCATAGCTGCCGGCGATCCGCTTCACGATGCCGAACATGCAGCTCCGGCGCGGCAGGTCGAACCAGATCACGGTGTCGCTGGATTGGCGGCGCAGTTCGCCGGCGCCGCTCCCGGTGAAGTTGCCGTCCATGACCCATTGCGGCTGGCGCGCGATTTCGGCCACACGCACTCCGAACTCGGCATTGTCCGAGGCGACCCAGCCGGGCTTCCAGTACAGCGCATCGAGCGAGACGAAAGGAAGGCCTGTCATCTCCGACAGCCGTCGAGCAAATGTCGACTTGCCGGACCCCGACGATCCCATGACAAGAACGCGTTGCATTGGTCTGGTCCGGCGTTAGCGGGCTCGCGCTATGCGCGCTGCCTGCAGCCTGGCAAAATCCTCGCCCGCATGGTGCGAGGAACGTGTCAGCGGGCTCGCCGACACCATCAGAAACCCCTTGGTGTAGGCGACCTTCTCGTAGCCAGCGAATTCATCCGGGGTCACGTAGCGCATCACGGCGTGATGCTTGCGGGTCGGCTGCAGATATTGCCCGATGGTCAGAAAGTCGACCTCGGCCGAGCGCAGATCGTCCATCACCTGCAGCACCTCATGGCGCTCCTCGCCAAGGCCGACCATGATGCCCGACTTGGTGAAGATGGTGGGATCGATCTCCTTGACCCGCTGCAGCAGCCGGATCGAATGGAAATAGCGTGCGCCCGGCCGCACCGTGAGATAGCGCGCCGGCACGGTCTCCAGATTGTGGTTGAACACGTCGGGCTTGGCCGCCGCGACCACCTCCAGCGCGCCTTCCTTTCGCAGGAAGTCGGGCGTCAGGATCTCGATGGTCGTGGTCGGGCAGCGTGCGCGGATGGCGCGGATGGTCTGCGCAAAATGCTCCGCGCCGCCATCGGCGAGATCGTCGCGGTCGACCGAGGTCACGACAACATGGGCAAGCCCGAGCTTGAAGGTCGCCTCCGCGACATGCTCCGGCTCGGAGGCGTCGAGCGCGCCGGGCATGCCGGTCTTGACGTTGCAGAACGCGCAAGCCCGCGTGCAGGTGTCCCCCATGATCATGAAGGTGGCGTGCTTCTTGTCCCAGCACTCGCCGATATTCGGGCAGCCGGCCTCCTCGCACACCGTGACGAGGCCGTTCTCCTTGACGATCTTCCTGGTGTCGGCATAGCCGCGGGTGTTCGGCGCGCGCACCCTGATCCAGTCCGGTTTGGGCGGCGACAGCGCATCCGGCCGGTTCACCTTTTCGGGGTGACGCGGGCGCACCTGGTTTACGGAGACGGTATCGACGAGGACGACCATGTTAAGTCCGGATATTGCGAGAAACCCTAGCTAATCCGTGTCGCTGGTAGCTGCAACCCCGATTGCGGGAGTCCGCAATCCGGCTCGCCGAGCCTAGCAGAAACGTGCAAGGTAGTGGCAGTTTTCACCCGTTCCGCCGCGATTCCCACCTGAAAATGCCTCGAAATCCGAAGCCGGCCGATATGGCTGCCCCTCGCCTCGGCAAGCCGCTGAAGCGCTCGTTTTTTAACCGCAGCGTGCATGAGGTCGCGCGCGACCTGATCGGGGCGACGCTGCTGGTCGACGGCGTCGGCGGCATCATCACCGAGGTCGAGGCGTACCATCACACCGAGCCGGCCGCCCATTCCTTCAATGGGCCGACGCCGCGCAACCTCGTGATGTTCGGCCCGCCGGGTTTTGCCTATGTCTACCGCTCCTATGGTATCCACTGGTGCGTGAATTTCGTCTGCGAAAAGGCAGGCTCGGCCAGTGCCGTGCTGATCCGCGCGCTGCAGCCGACCCACGGCCTGCCCGCGATGCGCCGCCGCCGCGGCCTGCAGGAGGAGCGCGCGCTGTGTTCGGGGCCAGGCAAGCTCTGCGAGGCGCTCGGCATCACGATCAAGCACAGCGAGTTGCCGCTCGATGCGCCGCCATTCGCGCTGTATGCGCGGCTCGGCAAACCCGAGATCGTCGCCGGCGTGCGGATTGGAATTACAAAAGCGGCCGATCTGCCGTGGCGCTATGGCTTGAAGGGATCGAGGTTTTTGAGCAAGCCGTTTTGACCGAACGCCGCCCGTGCGCGTGAAGCCGTCATTGCGAGCGAAGCGAAGCAATCCATCTTTCCGAATACGAGGTGACAATAATGGATTGATTCGCTTCGCTCGCAATGACATGGAGATAGCGACACAAAACAACTCCGTCATCACCCGCGAAAGCGGGTGATCCAGTACGCCGCGGCGTCTCGGTCCGATCATTGCTGTCTCTGGAATACTGGGTCACCCGCCCCAGTGCGCAATTGCGCACAAGGCGGGTGACGACGATAGAATATGACTTCGCATTCTCGCGACGCAATGCGCCCGAGGCTTTGAGGGATCGTTCACCCTCCGAAAATCGAGAGGGCGCAGGGAATGCCGGGCGCCGGCTGGCACCCGCGGTCTCGTGTGCAAGATGCACTCAGGAATGCGCACACGAGCATACAGGTACAGCCGGAGCAGCCCGGCATTCCCCGCGCAATGGTTTTACGGCTTATGCCGAGCTCTCCCTGGAGACGAATTCCTCTTGCCTCCATCGCCAGCGAATTGACGGCTCGCATCGCCCGGTCGGGCTTTGCTAACCTCCGCCGGCTTCACGCCAGCCACGGGCGCTAGGACCACACGGTTTTGCCGTACGCAGCTTCCTTCGCCAACAACTCCGACCAGCGAAGTGCATGCCGGCCGAAGCAATCGCGAAAGCGTTTAAGCGCCGTTCGTCTGCGCGTCGTGCCCGCTCACGGAAGACCGCCCTGCGAACACCTTTCGCGCCTGACGCTGCCGCGTCCACCGCAACCCGTCCCAACGTTCGTGACGATGGCCAACGCCCCTCTTCTCAGGACGGGATGGCGGGAGTTGTAGGGGTGATTTGGGGTTGGCGAGAAGCGGTTTATTTTTGCGACCGAGGCTGGACAGGGCAAATCAGCTTGAAGTTGTTGGAGAAAATCGCGCATTGGCGCAGCGGCGCAGACCAATGATTTCGAAATGCCCCTGCCCGTGAGTAGCCGCAGGAGCAGCGACATCGAGCGTGAAACGCAACAGTACAGGGCGAAGAATTAAGTGCAGTCCACCCTCTTCGCAATCGCTCCCCACCCGCAAAAACTCACGATGCCAGCGCAATCCGGATCATCCGCGCGAGATCGGAGCTGAGGTAAGGCTTCGGCAGCAGCAGCACGCCGGCGTCGAGGCGGCCGTGATGGACGATGGCGTTCTCGGTATAGCCGGACGTGTACAGCACTTTGAGTTCGGGGCGCCGCTTCAGCGCCTCGGTCGCGAGCTGACGGCCGTTTAGTCCGCCGGGCATGATCACGTCCGTGAACAGCAGATCGAAGCGTTCGGGGCCATCGATGAGTGCCAGCGCCTCGGCGGCATTGCCGGCGGCCATGGTGCGGTACCCGAAACGGCTGATCTGCGTCACGACGTATTCGCGGACCAGCGCGTCGTCCTCGACAATCAGGATGGATTCGTCGCCGTGGTCGCCCCCCGAAATGCCAGCCTCGGCGGCCAGCGCGTCCGGCACACCCGTGGCCGCCGGCAAATAAAGCTTCACGGTGGTGCCGTGGCTCTCCTCGCTGTAGATCTTGATGTGTCCGTTCGACTGTTTGACGAAGCCGTAGACCATGCTGAGACCCAGCCCCGATCCCTTTCCGACCTCCTTGGTGGTAAAGAACGGTTCAAACACCTTGTCGAGCAGGCTGCCGGGGATTCCCTCCCCCGTATCGCTCACCGCGATCATGACGTAGTTGCCCGGCTTGAGCTCGCTGGTCATGCCGGGGTAGTTCTCGTCGAGCACGACATTCCTGGTTTCGAGCGTCAGCTTGCCGCCGTTTGGCATCGCGTCACGCGCATTCAGAGCGAGGTTGAGGATCGCCGTCGAAAGCTGACTGGGGTCGATCAGGGCCGGCGCGGAATCGTGCGCCAGCATCGATTCGATTTCGATCTGTTCGCCGAGGGTCGGTCGCAGCAACCTCGCGGCGTCGATGACCAGGGCGTTGACGTCGGTGTTGCGCGGCTGCAGCGGCTGCCGGCGGGCGAAGGCCAGCAGATGTCGCGTCAGGTCGGCTCCCCTCGCCGCGGCGGCGCTGATCATATCGGTGATCTGGACGAGATTCGGACGATCCTTGACCGCCTCGCCGAGGATTTCGATGGTCCCGGTGATCACCGTCAGAATGTTGTTGAAGTCGTGCGCCACACCGCCGGTGAGCTGGCCGACGGCTTCCATCTTCTGCGCCTGCCGGACCTTTGCCTCGTTGGCCTCTATCTCCTGAAAACGCTTGACCATGGCCTCGGCCTTGCGCCGGTGCTGGATTTCCTCCTCGAGCGCCGCATTGGCCTGCGCAAGTTGCACACGTGTCGGCAGCACCAGGATCCGCGGCAGCAGCAGCAGCAGTGCCGCCGTGATCACGACCGATATCAGCGCCAGCAAGCCTTTGGTAAGGCCCTCGATGTCGTAGGCCGGCACCCACAAAGTGAGGATCGACAGCAGGCGGGTCAGCCCGCAGACCGCGGCGAAGATCGCGAATGTCCAGAATACGCCGCGGAACATGACATCGCGGCGCCGCCACACGAAGAACCCGAGGACGAACGCGGTAACGAAGAAGGCACCGGCGAGCATGGCGTCGGAAACGGCATTCAGCCAGATCAATTCCGGCTTCCACAGCAGGCACGCGCCATGCGGGGTGAGCGTCGACATGTTCAGAATATCCTATTTGACTTGAAACAGCGCCGGAAAGCCCACCCGACAGGCCCTTCTCAATTGCTGCCCACCCGCATCAGGGACGGCGAGCGACCACGCGATGTCAGCCATGATCGCGGCATGGCAGCGCTCGGCTGCGGCAAGGTCGGAACCGGAGATGAAGACGTGGTCCAGCATCGATCAGGTCCTCGATGGTGACTCAAACTATCTCAGCCGTCATTGCGAGCGAAGCGAAGCCATCCATGGCGCAGCAAAACGGATAGATGGATTGCTTCGCTTCGCTCGCAATGACCGGGATCGGTCGGCGCCTTGCGGCTACGACGCCATCTTCAGCCGCTCCAGCGCTTCCTGCAGCTTTGCCTTGCGCTCAACCGCCGCCTCACGCTTTTCCTTTTCCTCTTCGACGATCTCTTCGGGCGCGTTGGCGACGAATTTCTCGTTGCCGAGTTTGGCGTCGACGCGCTTGATGTCGGCGTCGGCCTTGACGATTTCCTTGTCGAGCCGCATCTTTTCCGCGGAAAGGTCGATCACGCCCTTCAGCGGCAGCGCCACCACTTCGCCGCGCACCAGCAATTGCACCGCGCCTTCCGGCGGGCGATCGGCAAAGGAAATATCCGCCAGGCGCGCCAGGCGTTTCACGGTGTCGTTCCAGCGCTGCGCGCGCTCTTTGGTCTGCGTGGACGCACCCGACAGCACCAGCGGGATCAACGTGGCCGGCGGGATGTTCATTTCCGAGCGCACCGAGCGGATCGCCGTGACGAGGTCGACCACCCAGCCGATTTCGGCCTCGGCGGCGGGATCGCTGAAATCGCCGGCGTCGAGCGCGGCCATGACCGGCGCGATCAGCGGATCGCCCGGCCCTGTCAGCGCCATCGCAGCGATCTGCTCGGCGGTCACCGCGCTCGCCTTGCGCGGCCATTCGGCCAGCACCAGCAGGCCGTCGCGCTTCGCCGTCACCGCCCAGAGTTCCTCGGTGATGAAGGGCATGAACGGGTGCAACAGCTTGAGGATCTCGTCCCGCGCCCAGGCGGTCATGGCGCGGGTCTCGGCCTTGGCCGCGCCCTCCTCGCCCATCAGCACGGGCTTTGCGAGTTCGACATACCAGTCGCAATAGACGTTCCAGACGAAGCGGTAGATCGCATTGGCCGCGTCGTTGAAGCGATAGCCTTCGATCGCCTCGGTGACCTCGCGCGTGGCGTGCGAGGTCTCATGCGCGATCCAGCGGTTCAAGGTTTCTTTTGCCGCAGTCGGATCGAATCCATCGAACTTCTCGCAGCCGTTCATTTCGGCAAAGCGGCAGGCGTTCCACAGCTTGGTCGCGAAATTGCGGTTGGTCTCGACCAGTTGCGACGACAGTTTGATGTCGTGGCTGTGCGCCGCGCCGCGCGCCAGCGCAAAACGCAGCGCATCCGCGCCGTATTCGTCGATCACGCCGAGGGGGTCGATGACGTTGCCTTTCGACTTCGACATCTTGGCGCCCTTCTCGTCGCGAACCAGACGATGGATGTAGACGGTCGAGAACGGCGCATCCTTCATGAAATGGATGCCCATCATCATCATGCGGGCGACCCAGAAGAAGATGATGTCCCATCCGGTGACGAGGACGTTGGTCGGGTAATAGCGCTTCACTTCAGGCGTTTCGTCGGGCCAGCCGAGCGTCGAGAATGGCCACAGTCCCGACGAGAACCAGGTGTCGAGCACGTCCTCATCGCGCGTAATAAAGCCCTCGCGCTTCGAGGCGTCCTGCGCCATCGCCGCGCCCTGCTCGGGCGTGATCACTTCCTGCTCGACGTAGTAACCGAGCGCGTTGCCGACGGCCTCCTCTTCGGTCTCGGCGACGAACACCTTGCCGTCAGGGCCGTACCATGCGGGAATCTGATGGCCCCACCAGAGCTGGCGCGAGATGCACCAGGGCTGGATGTTCTCCATCCATTCGAAATAGGTCTTTTCCCAGTTCTTCGGCACGAAGGTGGTCGCGCCCGAACGCACGGCCGCGATCGCCGGCTGCGCCATGGTCTTGGCGTCGACATACCACTGGTCGGTCAGATAGGGCTCGATGACCACGTTGGAGCGGTCGCCATGCGGCACCGCATGCGTGTTCGGTTCGATCTTCTCGATGAAGCCGAAATCTTCCAGCCGCGCCACGATCTGCTTGCGCGCGGCGAAGCGCTCGACGCCCTGTAGTTCTGCCGCGAACTGGTCCGCGCCCTCAGGGAGTCCGCGCAGATAATCCTCATTGTCGACGAGCGCCATGCAGCCCTCGCGATCGAACACGTTGATCTGCGGCAGGCCGTGACGCCTGCCGACCTCGAAGTCGTTGAAGTCGTGCGCCGGCGTGATCTTGACCGCGCCGGATCCCTTTTCGGGATCGGCATAGTCGTCGCCGATGATCGGGATGCGGCGGCCGACCAGCGGCAGGATGACGTGCTGGCCGATCAGATGCCCGATCCGTTCGTTGTCCGGATGGATCGCAACGGCGGTGTCGCCGAGCATGGTCTCGGGGCGCGTCGTCGCCACGACGACAAAGGTCGACGGATCGTCGGGGCTGAACGTCTTGCCCTCGATCGGATAGCGCAGATACCAGAGACTGCCCTTGACCTCGACCTGCAGCACCTCGAGATCGGAGATCGCGGTCACCAGCTTCGGATCCCAGTTGACCAGCCGCTTGTCCTTGTAGATCAGGCCTTCGCGGTGCAACTGGACGAACACCTTCACGACCGCGCGCGACAGGCCCTCGTCCATCGTGAAGCGCTCGCGCGACCAGTCGCAGGAGGCGCCGAGCCGCTTCAACTGATTGACGATGGTGCCGCCGCTTTCGGCCTTCCATTGCCAGACGCGTTCGAGGAATTCGGCGCGGCCGAGGTCGCGTCGGTGTTCCTGCCGTTCCATCAATTGCCGTTCGACCACCATCTGGGTGGCGATGCCGGCATGGTCGGTGCCGGGCTGCCACAGCACGTCGCGGCCGCGCATGCGCTCGAAGCGGCAGAGAATGTCCTGCAGCGTGTTGTTCAGCGCGTGGCCCATATGCAGCGAGCCCGTCACGTTCGGCGGCGGGATCACGATGGTGAAAGGCGCGGCGTCCTTTCGTTCCGGGCGGCCGGCCATGAACGCGCCGCTCTCCTCCCAGATGGCGGACATGCGGCTTTCGATATCGGCGGGCTGGTAGTTTTTCTCGATCATGGCACTGCAATTTGGGATGTCGGGGGCGCTCTCGAGCAAAACCGTCGCCGGCCTGCCCAAAGAATGTAAATCAAATCAACGTGGTAGCGCCCGGTTTGGATATGATCGGCGCCGGGCCGGGCCCTAGAAAGCCGCCGCGGCGCCTCAAGTCAACCTGACAACGCGGGTCCGGGGCATCGCGGAGCCGCGGTAACGCCGGTTTGAAGGTACGAAGGGGTCGCCGATCGGCGCCCGCCGAGGGCTTCCTTGATGCAGCCTCGCAGTCTTGACGCCGCCTTGACCCTGTCTTGGGACTAGCGCCCGCCGCGCGAAACCCGCTCGATTTCGGCCTTGACGATCCGCTCCACCAATCCCGGCAAATTGTCGTCGAGCCAGGATTTCAGCATGGGCCGCAGCATTTCCTTGACCAGATCTTCCAGTGTCCGCGCATTGTTGCTCAGCACGGTATTGGCCAGCGAGTTGAAGGCGGATTCGACGGCGGAGACGGTCGAATGCGATAAAATTGGTCGCGCTGGCGGGCTCTCGAACGGCGGCTCATAGGCCGGCTGGCGACGTGACGCCTTGGCTTCGCTGAACTCGATGTCGTCCGTTGGCTCGATCTTGTTGAACGAGGCCGCCGGCGGGGCCGGATCAGGCAGCGCCATCTCGTCGGTGAGTTCGAACACGTCGGGTTCGGGCTCGGGCGCCGCCGGCCTGATATCCGCCTCGGGCGTAGCCGCATCGAGGCTCGCCAGCATCGCGTCGATGTCATCCTGGTTGTTGCTGGCGACCGGTTCGGGTGCAGGCGGTGGCGGTGGTGGCGGCGCTGGTTTCGGTGCGGCAACCGGCTTTGGCGCCGGCGCAATCGCCGACGGCGGGATATCCTTCATCACCGCCGGCTTCGCGGCGGCCGGCGCGCTCGCCGGCTTTTCGGCAGCCGCAGGCTTTGCCTCGTCGTCGGCAATGATGCGACGGATCGACGCCAGAATCTCCTCCATCGAGGGCTCTTGGACCTTTGCAGGTTGCGTCATCTCCGACTCCACATCGAAACCATTTTACACCAAAGCCACGAAGGAATTGCCGGTTCCGGATATGCAGGCCGGGATTTTCATCGCACAAGCCCGACTTGTCCCCAGATCAAGCCCACCCGCCGCATCGCGCGGCGGACCCTACTCCCCTCAAAACGACCCTGACACGCGTCCATGAGATGCAAGGACACGGGCCACGAATTGCTCAGCTCGCCCCAGAAACGGTACGTCATGGCCACAATTGATTGCAAGCAAAGCGCCCGGCGCTTTAGGCGCCGGGCGACGATTTCATCCCGCCTGTGCGGAAATAGACTCGGAGATCAGCGGCCGTCGGGTGTGCGAACGCCGGCCCAGCTATCGCGCACCTGGTGATAGTGCACGCTCGGGTCGTAGACCGTGGTCGCCAGGTTGAGCACCTGCGGCGACAGCCGTCCCACCGTGTTCAGCACGGAGTATGACGCAACCACCCGATCGTGCTGCGCGGTGACCAGCGCGACGCGCGCATTGACCAGCGCCTGCTGCGCGTTCAGCACGTCGAGCGTGGTGCGCTGTCCGGCCTTGGCTTCCTCGCGCACGCCGTTCAGCGCAATTTCCGACGCAGCCACCTGCGACTGGGCGGACTGCACCTGCGCCTTGCCGGCGACGAGCTGTCCCCATGCCGTGACCACGTTGGCGCGGGTCTGGTCGCGGGTCTGTTCGAGAACGAGGCGCTGCTGCGCCAGCGTTTCCTTGGACTGGCGGATCAGCGAATATTCGCCGCCGCCCTGATAGATTGGAACGATGAGCTTGCGTGATCGCGGACGCGCCGAACGATCGGTATTGGATCAGGCTCTGCTCATAGGACTGCTGCACCGAGGCCTGAAGCGTGACGGTCGGCAACAGCGCGCCTTCGGCCACCTTGACCTGGAGATAGCTGACGTCGATGCCGAACATCGCCGCGGTGACGTTCGGATTTTGGGTCAGACCGAGCTCGACGGCAGCCGGCAGCGTCGACGGCAGGAAGCGGTCGACCGGCGAGCCCGGCGCGAGCGCTTGCGGCTCGTTGCCGATGATGCGGCGGAAATTCGAGCGCGTCGTCGTCAGATTGGCTTCCGCGGTCAGGAGCTGCGTGTTGCCGGCGGCGAGCTGCGCCTCCGACTGCGCCACGTCGGTGCGCGTGACTTCGCCGACGTTGAAGCGGTCGCGCGTCTGCTTCAGCGTCTGCTCGAGCACGCGAACGTTGCTCTTCTGCACCTCGACGATCGCCGAATCGCGCAGATAGTCCATGTAGATCGTGGCGGCGCTGAGCAGAACGGTCTGTTCGAGTGACCCGCAGCGCTTCGCGCGCGCCGGAAACCTGGCTCTCCGCCGACTCTGGTCCTGTTCGCGGTCTGCTGGCCATTGAAGAGCGTCTGCGTAATGGTCGCGCCGACGCTGCGCGGCGGATTGGCGCCGTGAATATTGGTTTTAACGAGCGTGGTGGCGGTGCCGCCCTGCGTGCTCAGCGTATCCGTATATTGGTAGCCGGCGCTTGCCGTGACCGCGACCTTCGGGCGGTAGCCCGACAACGCCTGCGGCACGGTCTCGTCGGTGACGCGCACCTGCGCGCGCTGCGCATTGAGCTGCGGATTGTTCTGATAGGCGCGCACCAGCGCCGCCTCAATTGTGTCGGCCAAGACGGGCATCGGGCCCATGCACACTAATAGAAGGGCCGAAGCCGCAGCTCCGGCAAATGCCTTCACCCCACGCATCCCAAGCAATCCAATCTTTTTGGTCGCCCGGACCAATGACCATCATCGCACATGATCATTAACCGAACGTCGCTTCACTCGAAGTGAGTCCCGGCTCACCTTATTCCGCACGTAGGCTGGACGGAACCACCCCGCAAGCAAACGCCGTCGAAACTCTTCACGTGGGGCAATCGGGCCACACTTCTGATTTCGAAGAGGATTTAGGCGGCCGCCAAGGGCGAATATTGGGCGCGGAAATGGCGGTCCAAAGGCTAGAAAACGAAGGACGGAGCAAGTTCCATGCCGGGCAGCACCGGGGCAGCGGCATCGAACAGCGTTCGATGACCGAAATCGCCGTGCGAGGCGGTCACGATGGTGGCGCGCGCCGGCCGTGACATTGCAAAAACGCCCACCAAGCGGCCGCCATCGCGCAATTGCCGGTAGAGCTGTTCCGGCACGATCTCGGTCGCGCCGTTCAGCACGATGACATCGTAAGGCGCGCCTGCCGCGTCGCCATCGGCCGGCGCAGCGGGGCGGACCGTGACATTTCCACAGCCATTGCGGGCCAGGGTAGCCTGCGCCTTCGCGGCCAGCGCCGAATCGCTCTCGGTGGCGGTCACCTGGGGCGCGAATTGGGCGATCACGGCGGCGGCGTATCCGGTGGCGCAGCCGACCACCAGGACGCGGTCGCTCGCCTTGATCTCAGCCGCCTGCAGCATCTTCGCCAGCACGGCCGGCGCGATCAGGAACCGCCTGGCCGCGCCGCCTTCGCTGACATCGAGATCGAGGTCCAGATAGGCCAGCGCCTGCTTGTTTTCGGGAACGAAGGCCTCGCGCGGCACCGCCAGCATCGCATCGAGAATTCGGATATCGGTCACGTCGCTCGGACGCACCTGACCATCGACCATTTTCTGGCGCGCGGTCGCAAAACCGGACATAGGCTAAGACCCTGAGAGCAGCGGCGCAGCCGCAAGACAACTGGAACCGAGAGCGGAAACCGCGTCATCTTTGGTACAAGCTTCGGCAAAACGCAACATGCGGCCCGCCTGTTGCCGGGCCGCCGCAAGCAGCGCCGGAAAGCCGCCTATTCGATCGCCACGGCGAGCCGGGCGATCAGTCGCGCGACCTCATCCAGGTGCTCGGTATCATGCGTTTCAATGGCTTGCGCGAGCCGACGCAGGCATTCGTCGTCACTCATGGCGGGAATGTCGCTTGGGACGATCGAGGGTACCGCGCGGATCAGGTCGGTCACAATGGCTGGCATCGAATCAGCTCCCATGAAACCCGAGGCCACCAACCCTTTTGGGCGATTAAGTCGAATTGGCGGCCCGGTCCATCACACCTGTGTATGACGGAATTGCACAGGCCAGGTTCCAGCCACCACTCGCCCGGGGAGCGAAAACGACGACAAATCATTGTGGCGCAGGGACTTTCCGGCCCCGCTTCAAGCCAGCGCGCAGCCCGCGATTTGGTCCTTTGCAAGCCCGAAAGGCTTTGTTATACGCTCCCCGCTCGCGAACCATTGTTTCGCCTGTTCCTCGGTAGCTCAGCGGTAGAGCATTCGACTGTTAATCGAATGGTCGCTGGTTCGAATCCAGCCCGGGGAGCCAGTTACGGCTTTATGTCCTCCGACATAACAGATTAAATCGCGACCAGCGCGGCATCATACGCCCACCGGAGGCGAAAAGCTCTTAGCTGGTGCAGCCTGCAGCACCGCATCGTCCGTCCCCGACCGAGCTGTATCTGCAATTCACACGCTGTCGCGCCTGTACGCACGAAACCGCAGCGCCGGCCGACCGAGACTTCCTCGCCAGCGAATACGATTTGCCATGCAACCGGGGTGTTGATGTTTTTTCTGAAAATTGAATATAATCCACGCAACTAATAATATAATATCTGAGAAGGCTCCATTATAATAAATCGCTAAAATAGGGGCCGCCGCCATGAACCCCATATTTAAAATTTTGACTGCGGGTTTATTCGCGGTTTTGGTGCCTTCACCGGCAAATGCAACAACCGTGAACCTCACCCGGCGACGACAATTTCCGCCCGGAACCGCCCTCGCCTCGTCTTCGCAACTGATCATGACGCTGCTCGCCGCGGCCGTCCGCCACGCCATCATGCAGGACGCCAAGGAAGCTGCCCGCATCCTCACGCCGTTCAATCGGATGCTGCCGAAGAATCTGGCCGCGCTGGAAATGTAAGGAACCCGTCGAGGCTTACTGCCCGAACACCGCCGCACAGGCCGGGCTCAAGCTCGACTTCTGCCGGCGCAGGCATGCGGTAATCGCCCGGGCGTTCGGGATCTCGCCGGCGCAGAGGCGGTAGACGTCGGGCGTGCAGGCCCGGCGCTGTTCGGGGGTGCCTTGCTGGGCAGCGGCCGAGCCGCTCGCAATCAGCGTGATGAGCAAGCCGAGTGCCGAAGCCCGGCGCGAACCAAAGAGCCGTGCTGCACCTCGCGCAAACCTTGCCTTCATGACCGCGTCTCCCTGGATGATGCCCGCCTTGACAAGGCCGGTGTCATCTAGGCGAATACGCGAACTAATTTTTGCAAAATGTGATTTTTCTCACACTTGACCCCGCCTGCGCGGAGTTAGTGATCGTGCGGGGAACTTAGTACTTTAGTAACCAGCATTGCCGCGGTCGCCGGTTCGCTAAAATTCGAGCAATCCGCTCAATCTGGAAACAAAATAGTTTTGCGACCATCGCCTCTGGAACCCCGGAGAGCGCGATGAGCGAAGTTGAATACAATTTGCTGCTGGAAGCCGTGCAGTCGGCCGTTGCGCCAACCCCGGAGGATGATGTCGTGGTCCAGACCCAGCGCTCTTATCCGTCGCCGCGAGCCGCCAACGACAACCGGGGCCCGTGGCCGCTGGTTCCGTTTCCCGAGGGCTGGTACGCCGCCTGCTGAAGCGCGGCTGGCCTCCTGCGACCTCTCATACAATCGGCCTAAGCCATTGATTATATGGATGGAGGCCACGACCAGAATTGAACTGGTGTACACGGTTTTGCAGACCGTTGCGTAACCACTCCGCCACGTGGCCCCATCGGGCGAACTCATATACGCCCCGCCCCGGATAGGCAACCAAGCAGCGCCGGTCCTGTCACGCGCTGGTCAGCAAACAAAAACAGCCCGGATATTCCTGGATCTTCCCGCCCGACCGGCGCCTCAGTCGGCGGACGTATTGCCGAGACGGGTTGTTCCGAAGGCCCAGCTTGGACGTCCTGGCGCGAATGCCTCCGCCCGTCCGCTTCATTTCGCACGCGATCGCTCTCGGCGGCTTGCGCTACCGATCAAGACGCGAAGTAGCGCATCCTCTTCCGCCGTCCATTCAGTGCCGCTCGCCAATGCGCAACCAATTCCATCCCGTTGCTCCGCTTGCATCCGACGCACCGTCATCGTGCGCGCGAAAGCATGGAGCAGCGACCCGTGGCTTGCCCGGTCTAAATCAGCCGGAACATCAGGCGGCGAGACTGCCACCTGCGGCGATTTTCTTTTTGAGCGTCTCGCAGACGGCCCGAACTTCGGATGTCATCAGCGAGCAATCCTCGATCTGCAGGAAGTAGCGCTTGCCTTCCTCGCGATAATTCGCCGCCAATTCCTTGATCTCGTTCACCGTGGCATGAACGCCGGCAACCATCGCCTCGCATTTCTTGGCGGCCTCGGTCAATTCGGCACCGAGCGCTTCAATCTCTTTCACGGCCGCGTCGTATTCGCGGACCACGGCTTCGGCTGAGAGCTTGCCGACCTGATTGACCCCTTCCTTGTGCTCGACGTAGTCGGGCATCGGGCCTTTTGGCAACGGGCGATCGTGGCTTTCGGACACTTCTCGGAGGAGGGGCCCTCGCCGGGTTCTGCTGATTATGTCGCCGATTTCTCCTTCGAGTTCGTCAGCGCTGAGTAATGGAGAACGCGTGAGAATTTCTGTGCTTAAAGTCATCGACTAAGCTCCAAATTGTTACGCGGAGAGTAGGGAATTTATCACCGTCAAGAGAGATGTCACCATTGTCCACAGCTCGCTATGTCCTGTTCCCGACATTGGAACCGGCTTGCGGGCGGCGGATTCATGGCGGCTAACAGGGCACCACTGACATTCGACCAGGCGAGCGAACGTCGTCGGCGCTCCCTTTAATTGAAAGCCGGAATCAGCCGCGCTTGCGGCGACGGTAATCCCGCTTCTTCGGCTTCGGCGCGAGCTCGGGCATTTCGGCCTGCACTTCCCGATACCGCGCCAACATGCGGTCAAAGCTTGCGTTGAGCGTTTCCGCGATATCAGGCCGCTTCTCCAGTCCGGCCAGCAGCAGGCCGGCGGCCTCGATGGTGGAAAGGCCGTCGCCGCGCGGCTCCTTGCGGAGCTTGCCGTAACGCGACGGGCATTTCGGGCCCAGAATGACCCGCTGGCACTTCAGCATCCACGCGTTGCGCCACCACAGCGCCTTGGCCTGGCTCCAGGTACCGTCGAGCAGCACGATGCCTTCGATGTCGGAAAGAATGGCGCGCTGGTGCGGCTCGACCTCGCCCTTGCGGTTGATCGCGACGATCTCAGCGTCGGTATCGAGATCGGCGACCTTGGCTGAGCCGAGATAAAGCACCGCCCAGCGCGAGGGATCATCGACCTTCCGCCCCAGCGCCTTGGAGAGGCTTGGCCAGGACAGGCCGATTTTGAGGACGGCATCCTTGAAGTGCATCGCGGTCAGCCGCGCGGTGCCGAGCGCCCTGTCCTGCTCCTGCGGATGCTGCAGGATCAGCAGCGAGGTCCTGCTTTCGATCGGGGTGACGCTGTCGCAGATGCAGAGCGGCAGCGGCTTGCCGCAATGCGCACAGTCCGGGACCACCTCTTCAGCGGCGCCGGACTTGGAGACGCCGAACTTGGGGACACCGGACTTGGGATTGGCTTGTTCTGACATCCGCCCGCTATACGCTTCGTGGCCAGCAATTCAACTATTCCGCTGGCGCTGGAAGCGGGACCGGCCGGGATCGCTGCCGCAGCCGGTCGATCAGGAGATAGATCACCGGCGTCGTGTAAAGCGTCAGGATCTGCGAAACGAACAAGCCGCCAATGATGGTGATGCCAAGCGGACGGCGCAGCTCGGTGCCGGGGCCGGTGGCAATGACCAGCGGAATGCCGGCAAACAAGCGCCGCCATCGTCGTCATCAGGATCGGCCGGAAGCGGGCGCTGCACGCCTCGAAGATCGCGTCCGCCGACGACAGCCCGCGGGTGCGTTCGGCGTCGAGCGCGAAATCGACCATCATGATGCCGTTCTTCTTGACGATGCCGATCAACAGGATGATGCCGACGAAGGCGATCACCGTCAGCGGCGTATTCGTCACCTGCAGCGCCAGCAGCGCACCCAGCCCTGCCGATGGCAAGGTCGAGATGATCGTGATCGGATGCGCCAGGCTCTCATAGAGCACGCCGAGCACGATATACATCGCCACCAGCGCGCCGAGGATCAGCAGCGGCTGCCGCCCGCTGGTCTTGTTGAAATCGCCGGCATTGCCGTCGAAACTGCCGCGGATGCCCTCCGGCATGTGCAGTTCCTCGACCGCGCGCTGGATGTTGGTGGTCGCGACCTCCAGCGGCACGTTGGGCAGCAGATTGAAAGAGACCGTCGTCGAGGGAAACGATTGCGAGTGATACACTGCAAGCGGCGACAGGCCGCGCTGGTAGCGCACCACGGCCGACAGCGGCACCTGGGCGTCGTTGGCGCCGGCGACGAAGATACGTTCCAGGTTGGACGGGTCGGCCTGGAATTTGGGGTCGATTTCCAGCACCACCATGTACTGGTTACGCTGCGTATAAATGATCGAGATCTGCCGCTGCGCGAACGCGTTGTTCAGGGCGTTGTCGATATCCTGGACGCGCACGCCGAGGCTCGAGGCGGTCTTGCGGTCGATCACCAGCGACAATTGCAGCCCGCCCGGGTCGCGGTCGCTCGATATGTCGGTAATGCCCTCCACCGTCTCCATGCGCTTGGCGACCAGCGGTGCCCATTTCTGCAACAGACCGAGGTCGGTGCTCGACAGCGTATACTGATAGTCGGAATCGCTCTGCCGGCCGCCGGTACGAATGTCCTGCGCGGCGAACATGAACAGGCGGATACCGGCGACCCGATAGAGATTCCGCCGCAGGCGATCGATCACCTGTGCGGTCGACAGGCCCGCCCGCTCTTCCGGCGGCTTCAGGCTGATGAACATCACGCCACGGTTGGAACCTCCGCCGCCGGGACCGCCAGCGCCGCCCAGCGAAGAACCGACGCCGGCCACGGCCGGATCGGCCATCACGATGTCGGCCAATTGCTGCTGCAGCCCGAGCATCGCCTGGAACGAGGTGTCGGGCGAAGCGCGTGTGGCGCCGATCACGAACCCGCTGTCGTCGGTCGGGAAGTAACCCTTCGGGGTCTTGATATACAGCACCACCGTCAGCGCGATGGTGGCAAAAAACACGAGCAGGGTCAGGAATGGGAAACCCAGCACCGCCCGCAGCGTCCAGGTGTAGAACGAAACGATGCGAGACAGCGTGCCCTCGACCAGGCGGTCGAACCAGGTCGCGTGGTCGGAGGTCGCCTCCTTGATGTAATGCGCACAGATCATCGGCGTGATCGTCAGCGAGACCACGGTCGACACCACGATGGCGAAGGTCAGCGTCAGCGAGAACTCGCGCAGCAGCCTGCCTACGATCCCGTCCATGAAAATCAGCGGCGTGAAGGCGGCGACCAGCGACAGGCTGATCGACAGCACGGTAAAGCCGATCTGTTTGGCGCCCTCCAGCGCCGCCGGATACGGCGCCATGCCGTGCTCGAGGTTGCGGTACATGTTCTCGATCATGACGATGGCGTCGTCGACCACGAAGCCGACCGAGATCGCAAGCGCCATCAGCGACAGATTGTCGATCGAGAAGCCGGCGAGCCACATCCCGGCGCAGGTGCCGGCCAGCGCCAGCGGCACCGAAACGCCGGCCGCTATCGTCGGCGTCAGCCGGCGCAGGAAGAAGAACACCACCAGCATGACCAGAAACGCGGTCGCCAGCAGCGTGTACTGCATGTCGAGCACGCTGGCGCGGATGGTGCCGGTGCGGTCGACCAGCGTCGAAATCTCCACCCCGCCGGGCAGCCACTGCTTCAGTTCCGGGATCAGCGCCCTCACCCGGTCGACGGTGTCGATCACGTTGGCGTCGCCCTGCTTGGTGATCTGGATCAGGACCGCCGGCTGCTTGTTGAACCAGGCGATCGAGCGGCTGTTGCGGACGGAATCCTCGACGTCGGCGACGTCGGCCAGGCGGACGAAATTGCCGGCCGAACTCTTGACGATGATGTCGCGGAATTCGGCCGCGGTCCGCATCTGCTTGTTGGTCGAAATCGTCTCGCTCTGGCGGCCACCGTTGAAGATGCCGACCGGCCCCAGCGGATTGGCATTGATGATGGCGAGCCGCACGTCGTCGGTCGCGATCCCCGCATTCGACAGCGCCACTGGATTCAGCGCGATCCGCACCGCGGGCTGGTCGGCGCCGGAGACGAAGACCTCGCCGACGCCCGGCACCTGCGAGATGCGCTGCGCGATCACGGTATCGGCGACGTCATACATCGCACTCGTCGTCAGCGTCTTCGAGGTCAGCGCGAGCACGAACACCGGTGCGGCGGCGGGGTTGGCCTTGCGGAATCGCGGCAGCGACGGCAGGTCGCTCGGCAGGTCCGCCAGCGATGCATTGATCGCCGCCTGCACGTCGCGCGCGGCGCGGTCGATGTTGCGGCCGATCGAGAATTGCAGCTGGATGCTGGTGCTGCCGAGCGAACTGGTCGAGGTGATCTGGTCGACCCCGGCGATTTGGCCGAGCCGGCGTTCGAGCGGCGCGGCAACGGTCGAAGCCATCACGGAAGGGTCGGCGCCGGGACGCGTGGCGGACACCCGGATCATCGGGAAATCGACGTTCGGCACCGACGACACCGGCAGGAAGACATAGGCGACCATGCCGACCAGAAAGAGCCCGATCGCCAGCAGCGTGGTGCCAACCGGCCGCCGGATGAAGGGCTCCGAGATCGATGCCATCTATTGCATCCCCTCGGTCGCGCCGGCAACCGTCGGCCCGGGCGGCCCGGGGTCCGGCACCGCCTTCTCGATTTTGCGATTGAGCCGGTCGAGCGCCAGATAGATCACCGGCGTCGTATAGAGCGTCAGCAACTGGCTCAGCAGCAGGCCGCCGATGATGGAGATGCCGAGGGGAAACCGCAATTCGGCGCCGGTGCCGCTTTCGATCGCCAGCGGCAGCGCGCCGAACAGCGCGGCCAGCGTCGTCATCATGATCGGACGGAACCGCAACAGGCAGGCTTGCACGATGGCTTCATTGGGCGACATGCCCTGATGCCGCTCCGCCTCCAGCGCGAAGTCGATCATCATGATCGCGTTCTTCTTGACGATGCCCATCAACAGAATGATGCCGATCAAGCCGATCACCGACAGGTCCTGCCCGAACAGCATCAGCGCCAGAATGGCGCCGACGCCCGCAGACGGCAGCGTCGAGAGAATGGTGATCGGGTGAATGTAGCTCTCGTAGAGCACGCCGAGCACGATGTAGATGGTGACGATCGCCGCCAGGATGAGCCATGGCTGACCGGCCAGCGATTTGGAGAACTCGGCCGCGTCGCCGGCGTAGACGCCGACGATGCTGCCGGGCATGCCGATACTGGTCTCGATCTTCTTGACCGCGTCGACGGCATCGCCCAGCGCCTCGCCGGGCGCAAGGTTGAAGCTGAGCGAGACGGCTGGAAACTGCGCCAGATGCGTGATCGCCAGCGGCGCGGTGGTGCGGGTCAGCGTCGCCACCGCCGACAGCGGCACCTGGGCCCCGGGGGTGCCCGCGGTCGTGCTCGCGGCTCCCGGCAGATAGAGCTTTGACAGGATCGACGGATCGCGCTGGTACATCGGCATAGCCTCCAGCACCACGCGGTACTGGTTGGCCTGGCCATAGATTGTCGAAATCTGCCGCTGCGCGAAGGCGTCGTTGAGGGTGTCGTTGACCGCCTGGAGGCTGACGCCGAGCTGGCCGGCGCGCTGGCGATTGATGTCGAGCGCGGCGCGCAAGCCGCCCTCCTGCGCTTCCGACGAGACGTCGCGGAATAGCGGATCCCGGCGCATTTCGGCAACCAGCTTCTGCGACCACAGCGTCACCTGCGCCGCGTCCGTGCCGGTCAGCGTATACTGGTACTGCGAGCGGCTCGACTGGGTCGAGATCTGCACGTCCTGCACCGGCTGGAAATAGATGGTCATGCCGGGGATGTCAGCGGTGCGTTGCTTCAGCCGGGCAACCACGACGGAAATATCATCGTGCCGTTCGCCGCGCGGCCGCAGCGTCATCACCAAGCGCCCGACATTGGTGGTCGGGTTGACCGAGCCTGCGCCGATCACGGAGACCACGCCGACCACATCCGGATCGGCCTGGATCGCGGCGGCCGCCGCCGCCTGCCGGCTTTGCATCTCGGCAAAGGAAACGTCGGGACCGGCCTCGGTCACCGCGGTGATCGACGCCGTGTCCTGCAGCGGCAAAAAGCCCTTCGGCGCGATCACATACATCACGAGGGTGGCGGCGATGGTGGCGAACGTCACCACCAGCGTCGCGCGCTGGCGCTGCAGCACCCACAGCAGCGTGCGATGGTAGAGGGCGACCATGCGGTCGATGAAACGGCTGACCGCAGCAAGCCCCGGAACCGTCATCTCCTCGCCGACATGCTTCAACAGCCGCGAACACATCATCGGCGTCAATGTCAGCGAGACGATCGCCGAGGTCACGACCGCGATCGTCAGCGTCAGCGCGAATTCGCGGAACATGCGCCCGACCAGTCCGGACATGAACAATAACGGAATGAAGACCGCGATCAGCGACACCGTCAGCGAAATCACGGTGAAGCCGATTTCGCTGGCGCCCTTCAGCGAGGCTTCCATGACGGACTCGCCGTTTTCCATGTGGCGGACGATGTTCTCGATCATGACGATGGCGTCGTCGACCACGAAGCCGGTGCCGATCGTCAGCGCCATCAGCGACAGATTGTCGAGGCTGAAGCCCGAAAAATACATGATGCCGAAGCTCGTGATCAGCGACAGCGGCAGCGCCACGCCCGCGATCAGCGTCGCGCGCAGCGACCGCAGGAACAGCAGCACCACCAGCGTCACCAGCACCACGGAAAGGATCAGCGTGAACTGGACATCGCGCACCGAGGCGCGAATGGTGACGGTGCGGTCGGAGACGATGGTCAAATTGACACCGGCCGGGATCGCGCGCTGCACCTTGGGAATTTCCGCGCGGATCTGCCGGACCACCTCGATCACGTTGGCGCCGGGTTGCCGCTGGATGTCGATGATCACGGCCGGCGTGCCCTGATACCAGCCGCCGGTCCGGTCGTTCTCCAGCCCGTCGATGATGATGGCGACGTCGCCGATCGTGACCGGCGAACCGTTGCGATAGGCGATGATGATCGGCTTGTAGGCTTCCGCCGCCGCGATCTGGTCATTGGCGGCGATGGTATAGGCCTGCTGCGCGCCGTCGAGCGATCCCTTCGGCCCCGACACGTTGGCGCCTGCGATGGCGTTGCGCAGATCCTCCATCGAGATGCCGTAGGCGGCGAGCCGTGCCAGATCGGCCTGCACCCTCACGGCAGGCTTGAGCCCGCCGAGGATCGCAACGCGCCCGACGCCGGAAATCTGGCTGAGCCGCTGGCCGAGGATAGTATCGGCGATATCGCTCATGGCGCGCAGCGAAATCGTGTCCGACGTCAGCGCCAGCGTCAGGACCGGCGCATCGGCCGGGTTCACCTTGGCATAGGTTGGCGGATAAGGCAGGTTTTTCGGCAGGATTCCGGCGGCGGCGTTGATTGCGGCCTGCACGTCCTGGGTGGCGCCGTCGATGTCGCGGTTGAGGTCGAACTGCAGCGAGATCTGGCTGACGCCGAACGAAGACGTCGACTGCATCGACGACAGCGACGGAATCTGCCCGAGCTGGCGCTCCAGCGGCGCCGTGATCAGGGATGCGATCACGTCGGGGCTGGCGCCCGGCAGTTGCGTCGTCACCTGCACGGTCGGGAAATCGACCTGCGGCAGCGCCGAAACGGGCAGCGCCCAATAGCCGAGCGCGCCACCGATCATCAGCGCGATCCCCAACAGCGAGGTCGCGATCGGCCGGCGGATGAACGGTTCGGAGACGCTCATGGTTGCGTCCTCACTTGCGAATTCATTTCAGGCGTGCGGCGCGTCGATCATGGCCGCGACTTCGCAGCGCCGCCCGACGGCTCGGCGGGCGCCGGGCCGGTTTGTCCCTTCTGATCGCCCTCGCCGCGCTCGCGCTTGCCGCGGTGCTCGCCATCCTTGCCCTGACCACCACCCTTGGCGTCTCCCTTGACGTCTCCCTTGGCATCGGGGCTGCGGCTGCGCTTGCGCGGCGCCAGATCGGCGGTCGGCGCCCGGGCGTCGGTGCCGATCAGAACCTTGGCGCCGTCGGACAAATTGGCAAAGCCCGTGGTCACGACGCGGTCGGAGGTCGAGAGGCCGCTGGCGATCACGGCGTCGTTTTCGTTCTGCTGCGTCACCACGACCGGCTTCGCGGTCGCGACGTTGTCCGGGCCGATCACATAGCTGAACGTACCGACAGGGCCGCGCTGAACTGCCGAGGCCGGCACCACGATCGCCTTCTCCAGCGTTTCGACTTTGAGCCGCACATTGACGAACTGTCCGGGCCAGAGCTGAAATTTTGCGTTCGGGAATTCGGCCTTCAGCTTCAGCGTGCCCGTGGTCGGATCGACCTGGTTGTCGATGCCTTTCAGCGTACCCGTATCGACGACGGTGACGCCGTCATTGCCGAACACGTCCACCGCCAGCACGCCGTTGGCGGCGGCGGCATTGACCCGCACGATCTGCTGCTGCGGCAGGCTGAACTGCACGGCGATCGGCTGCAACTGGGTGATGATGACGAGGCCGGTTGCATCAGCCGCGCGGATGATGTTGCCCTGGTCGACCTGGCGCAGGCCGACTCGTCCCGTCAGCGGCGCGATGACCTTGGTATAACCGAGCATCGCGCGCGCATTGTCGATCGCGGCCTGGTCGGCCTGCACCAACGCTTCCTGCTGGGCGACCACGGCGCGCTGCGTATCGGCCTGCTGCTTGGAGCCGGCATTCGACGCGGCGAGTTGCTGATAACGCGCCAGATCGAGCTTCTGGTTGGCGAGCAGCGCCTCGTCCTGCGCCTTCTTCGCAACCGCTTGATCGTACTGCGCCTGGTAGATCACGGGGTCGATCTCGGCCAGCACGTCACCCTGCTTGACGTCCTGGCCTTCGACGAAGTTCACCTTGATCAGCTTGCCGTCGACCTGGGAGCGCACCGTCACCGTGTTCAGCGCGCGGACCGAGCCCACCGCGTCGAGATAGACCGGAACATCCAGCGTCCGAGGTGTCGCCGCCAGCACCGGCACCGGAAGATCGGGGCGTGCGCCGGGCCCGCCACGGCCGGTCTGCTTCTGCTGAAACGCGTTCCAGCCGAGATAGCCGAGGCCGCCGAGGATCAACAGCACGATCGTCAGCGACACCATCCGCCGGCCAATGCCGCGCGCGACGCGCTTGCCCGCCGTCTTCGCGTCGTCCTTTGCTTCCGGCTTAAAGAGCATCGACCGGCCTTTCCATCCTGGGCTCCCAGCCACCCCCCAGCGCCTGATAGAGGCTGACGATCGCGAGCAGCCGGGCCAACTGGGCCTGCGACAGCGCATCCTCAGCCTGGAACAACGTCAGTTGCGTGTTTAGCACAGTTACGATGTCGGCAGTGCCGGCCCGTAGCTGCTGCTCGGACAATTCGAACGCCCGCCGCGACGCCGCCACCACCTCGCGTTGCAGCCGCAGCTTCTCGGTGGTCTGGCGGATCGACATCAGGGCATTGTCGACGTCGGCAAAGGCCTGCACCACGGTCTTGCGGTAGATCTGCAGCAACTCGTCCTGCCGCGCCTTGGTGAACTCGAAATTGCCCAAAATCCGGCCGCCGTCGAAGATCGGCTGGGTCAGGCTGCCGACCATGCTGAAGAACGCCGCGTGCGGCTGAAACAGCGAGGTCAGCGCCGAGCTCTGATAGCCGCCCTGCCCGGTCAGTTGAATGCTCGGAAAGAACTGCGCGCGGGCGCTGCCGACATTGGCGGTCGCCGAGGCAAGCTGCGCTTCCTGGCGGCGGATGTCCGGACGCTGCGTCAGCAATTCCGACGGCAGGCCGGGCGTAACGCGCGGCGAAGCGATCTGGTTGAGCGACCCGCCGGCGACGCGCACGGCTTCCGGCGGCCGCGACACCAGGGTTGCCAGCGCGTTGATGTTCTGGTCGAGCGTCTGGCGCAGCGGCGGCACCAGGGCGCGCTGGTTGGCGACCACGCTTTCCTGTTGCGCGACGTCGAGGTCGGTGCCGGTGCCGGCCTGCAGCCGCTGCTTGATCGCATCGAGAATGCGCGTGGCACTGGCGATATTGCGCTGCGCGGTGCGAATCCGGTCCTGTGCGGCCAGCACCTGGAAATAGGCGTTGGCGACCGTCGTCAGCGTGGTCAGCGCGACGACGTCGCGATCGAAGCGGTTGGCGACGGCGGTCTCTTCGGCCGCCTGGGCGGCATCGCGGTTCTTGCCCCAGAAATCCAGCTCGTAGCTGGCGCTGAGCGAGGACGAATAATTGACCACCTCACGGCCACCATTGGTCAGGCCGCTGGAGCTGGAGCCGGAGGTGCGGGAATAGGTCTCCTGGCCGGCACCGCTGAGGCTCGGCAACAAAGCCGCGCCCGCGATCCGCGCCTGCGCATCGGCCTGCCTGAACCGCGCTGTGGCCGCCGCAATGTCCAGATTGACGGTCTGCGCCTCCTCCATCAGGCCGGTCAGCTCCCGCGAACGGAAGCCGCGCCACCAGTCGAGCGTCGGCGGCGCATCCGCAGGCCTCGTAAGCCGCGCCGCCTTGTAGCCCTCGGGCACGTCGAGCGCGGGATCGGGAAGATCCTTGGTCAGGATGCAGCCGGCCGAGCTGGCAACGAGGCCAAGCACCCCGAGCAACCGCGCCATCCGCTGGGCGCCGGGGACCAGAGCAGGCCAGCCATCCATCGCAGCCGTTGCAGTTCGCTGGGTCACACCCCTTCTCCACCGGGCAAATCCCGGCCCGGCGCATAACGAGCGCTTCTCCTGATGGGCTGCGATACATTCACGGGGTGATGCTTCTGTTGGAACCAAACCACCATACTACCCTTGCGGCTTGGGCGCGGACAGCCCCGCGCGGCTCTGCATCGATCATCCGTTCGGGCACGCAAAACAGCTAGTAAAGTGCTTGCTTCCCCTTATTTTACAGGGTTTGGGACGACCTCAGGACGCCGCTGGACCACCGAAATCTTACGAAGATTTCATGGGGCTTTTCCCCTGTTCTGACGTCCCGAATCACCTGTCACACCAGCGAATCCCGCGCCTGTGGCCGATTTGAAACTCCGGGAACAGCCTCCCGTATCTCGCAGTGTGCCATGGAGGGCCAAAAATGCGAGTCGCGGTGGTCGGGACGGGAATCAGCGGCAACGCCGCGGCCTGGACCTTGTCGAGACATTATCCGGTCACCGTCTACGACCGCGAACTCAGGCCCGGCGGCCACAGCCACACCGTCAGCATCGACTATGACGGCGCCCGGCTTGCGGTCGACATCGGCTTCATCGTCTATAACGAACTGAACTATCCGGACCTGACCGCGCTATTCGCCCATCTCGGTGTCGAGACCGTCGAAAGCTGCATGAGCTTTGCGGTGACGGCGGATACCGGCCGCTTCGAGTGGAAGGGCGGCGGCACCAACTGGTTCGAAACCGCACGCGGATTGTTCGCCCAACCGCGCAACCTGCTGTCGCCTTCCTATCTCTGGATGTTGCGCGACATCGTCACCTTCAACCAGCAGAGCATCGAGGATTACGCGGCCGGAAAACTGGCCGGGCTGACGCTTCGCGACTATTTCCGCACGCGCCATTTTGCGCCGCGGCTGTTGACCGACTACCTGGCGCCGATGGGCGCGGCGATCTGGTCGGCGCCGTCGAGCGAGATGCTGGACTTCCCGGCCGAAAACTTCGTCGCCTTCTTCGCCAACCATCGCCTGCTGCAATATGACCGCCCGGTCTGGCGCACCGTGAAGGGCGGCAGCCAGCACTATGTCGAAAAACTCACCGCTTCATTCCGCGACCGGATCAAGCTCGGCTGCGCCGTCACAGCTATCGAGCGCACGGCGCATGGCGTCGTCGTCCACGACAGCCACGGCAACGCCAACAGGTACGATCACGTCGTGATCGCTTCCCACAGCGACCAGGCGCTGGCGATGCTGTCGGATGCCGACGACCGCGAGCGCGCCATCCTGGGCGCGATCGGCTATTCCCCCAACACGATCTACCTGCATCGCGATCCCGCGCTGATGCCGAAGCGCCGGCGCGCCTGGGCGTCGTGGAATTTCCTGCGCTGGCCGCGCCAGGGGAACCGCGTCGACAACGACGTCTCCGTGACCTACTGGATGAACGAGTTGCAGGGCATCGATCACGACAAGCCGTTGTTCGTCAGCCTCAATCCGCCGGTTGCGCCCGATCCCGCGCTGACCTTCGGCAAGTATCTGTGCGAGCATCCGCGATATAACGCTGCCGCCTTTGCCGCCCAGAAGCGCCTGCCCGAGATTCAGGGCCGGCGACATACCTGGTTCTGCGGCGCATGGACCGGATACGGATTCCACGAGGACGGATTGCGATCCGGTCTTGCGGTCGCCGAAGCGCTCGGCGCGCTGGCGCCATGGCGCCAAGTGCTGCCCGAACTGGCGGAAGCCGCGGAGTAGTCATGCGCGCAACGCCGGCAGGATCAGGACTAACTTCCTCCGATGCGGCCGCGCTTTACGTCGGCGACGTCATGCATGCGCGGCTGAAGCCGATCGGCCATCGCTTCAGCTACCGGGTGATGAGCCTGCTGATCGATCTGGACCGGCTTGCGGACGCGGACCGGCAATCGCCGCTGTTCGGCGTCAACCGCGCGGCGCTCTACAGCTTCCACGAGGCCGACCATGGCGAGCGGGACGGATCATCCTTGCGTGCCTACGCGCACCATCGCGCGGCCGAGCGCGGCATCGACCTGACGGGCGGACGGGTGCTGCTGCTGTGTTACCCCCGCCTGCTCGGCTACACCTTCAATCCGCTTTCGGTCTATTTCTGCTACCGCGCCGACGGTGAGCTGGCCCTGCTGATTTACGAAGTGCGCAACACGTTTGGCGACATCCATCCTTACGTTCTGCCGGTGACACCAGGCGAGATCAGCGACGCCGGCGTGCGGCAGCAGCAGGACAAGCTGTTCTACGTCTCCCCCTTCATCGAGATGGCCATGCGCTACCATTTTCGCGTGCTGCCGCCGGGCGAGCGCGTGCAATTGCGAATTCTGGAAACCGACCGCGAAGGCCCCGTCCTCGCTGCAACTTTCAATGGCAGTCGTCGCATGCTCGACACCAGGGAGTTGCTGCGCGCATTTTTCGCCCTCCCGCTGGTCACCATGAAGATCATGGCGGCGATCCACTGGGAGGCGCTGCGGCTCTGGCTGAAGGGCGCGCGGCTGGTGCCGCGGAAGGACGCAGGCCGCAATACCGGCTTGGCGACCGGGAAAAGCAACGATTATACTTCGCCCGCGTTGTCCGCCCATGCCAAAGACCAAGCAGGGCCGATCGGCCATGCGAAGTCCGGGTAAACCGACGTTCGATGGATCGCACATGCCCGAATTGATTTCGGTCACATCGGAAACCGTACACGCGACGTTTCCGGAATTGCCCCGCCTGGTCCGGCTGGCGCTGGGTTTTGGTTCAAAGCTGCAACACGGCACGCTCGACGTGACGCTGGCCGACGGCCGCACTGTCCGGTTGGGCGGCAACGGGCCCGGCCCGGCCGCGGCGATGAAGATTTACGATTACGGCTTCGCCTCGCGGCTGCTGCGCGGCGGCGACATCGGCATTGCGGAAGCCTATTTGCGCGGCGAATGGGACACGCCCGATCTGACGCAATTCCTCTATCTGTTCTGCGTCAACCAGAACTGGATGCAGACCATGCTGGTCGCCAACCCGCTGACGCGCACGTTCCAGGCCGTCAGGCATTGGCTCAACCGAAATACGAAACGGCAGGCCCGCCGCAACATCTATGCGCATTACGACATCGGCAACGCGTTCTATTCGGCGTGGCTCGATCCGAGCATGACCTATTCGTCGGCGCTGTTTGAAGACGACACGCCGGACCTGACCGCAGCCCAGCACAACAAATATCACCGGCTTGCCGAGGCCATCGATCTGCGACCGGGACAGAAGCTTTTGGAGATCGGCTGCGGATGGGGCGGCTTTGCCGAATACGCCGCCAAGACGTTCGACGCCAAAGTCGTCGGCCTCACCATCAGCAAGGAGCAGCGCGATTTCGCCCAGGCGCGCATCCACCACGCCGGGCTCAGCGACAAGGTCGAAATCAGGCTGCAAGATTATCGCGACGAGCGCGACCGCTATGACCGGATCGCTTCGATCGAGATGATCGAGGCGGTCGGCGAACAGTTCTGGCCGAAATATTTCTCACAGTTGCGCGACCGCCTGCTGCCCGGCGGGCTCGCCGGCATCCAGGCCATCACCATCCAGGACAGCCTGTTCCAGGCCTATCGCCGCGAAGTCGACTTCATCCAGCGCTATGTGTTTCCGGGCGGCATGCTGCCCTCGCCGCAGATCCTGAAAACGCTCGGCGAACGCTTCGGCGTTCCCGTCATCCGCGAACGCATTTTCGGGCAAGATTATGCCAGGACGCTTGCGATCTGGCGAAGCAATTTCCGCGCGGCCTGGCCCAACCTGACGCCGTCAGGCTTTGACGACCGCTTCCGGCGGCTATGGGAGTATTACCTCGCCTATTGCGAGGCCGGGTTCCTGTCCGGAAATATCGACGTGCGTCAGGTGGTGTTTGCGAAATCGGGCTGAGCACCCCTGCCCCAACGCTGGCTTGTATGGCTAGCGGCGGTCCATTAGGGTCGCCCAACGATTAGGCAAACAAACCGGCAATTTCAAAACATGGCCTTCAACAAAGACGTCATCGAGGCGATCGGCAACACGCCGCTCATCAAACTCAAGCGCGCTTCCGAGCTGACCGGCTGCACCATTCTCGGCAAGGCCGAATTCATGAACCCCGGCCAGTCGGTGAAGGACCGCGCGGGCAAGTGGATGATCCTCGAAGCCGAGAAGCGCGGCGACCTCAAGCCAGGTGGCCTCGTGGTGGAATTGACCGCCGGCAATACCGGCATCGGCCTGGCGGTTGTCGCCAGCGCGCGCGGTTACCGGACGCTTGATCCTGATCCCGGAAACGCAGAGCCAGGAAAAGAAGGACATGCTGCGGCTGTGCGGCGCCGAGCTTGTCGAGGTGCCGGCGCTGCCCTTTTCCAATCCGAACAACTATCAGCATGTCGGACGGCGGCTGGCCGCCCAGCTACGCAAGACCGAGCCGAACGGCGTGTTGTTCGCCGATCAGTGGAACAATCTCGATAACGCCAAGGCGCATTACGAGTCCACCGGACCGGAGATCTGGGAGCAGACCGGCGGCAAGATCGACGGCTTCATCTGCTCGGTCGGCACCGGCGGCACGCTGGCCGGCACCAGCCGCTACCTGAAGGAAAAGCACCCGGGCATCGTCAACGCCTGCGCCGATCCGCACGGCTTTGCGATGTACGAGCTGTTCAAGCACGGCACCGCCAAATCGACGCCGGGCGACTCGATCACCGAAGGCATCGGGCTCGGCCGCGTCACGCCGGTCATTGAGACCGCGAAGGTCGACGACGCCTTCCTGATTTCGGACGAGGAAGCCGTAACGGTGATCTTCGATCTGGTCGAGCACGAGGGCCTGTGCCTCGGCGGCTCGAGCGGCATCAATATCGCCGGCGCGATACGGCTCGCCAAACAGCTCGGACCCGGCAAAACGATCGTCACCATCCTGTGCGACGCCGGCAACCGCTATCAGTCAAAGCTGTTCAATCCGGCGTTCATGCGCTCGAAGAATCTTCCGGTGCCGGCATGGCTGGAAAAGCGCACTGAGATCGAAGTGCCGTTCGAGAAGGTGTGAGCGGGCGGGATTTCGTAACCCGGAGGAGCGCAGCGTAATCCGGGGTTGACCATCGCGCCCGAGATTCCCGGATTGCGCTGCGCTCCATCCGGGCTACGTCACCTGTCCTAATGCCGCAGGATCTGGCTCAGGAACAGCTTCGTCCGCGCGTGCTGCGGGTTGGCGAAGAATTCCTGCGGCGTGTTTGACTCGATCACCTGCCCCGCGTCCATGAAGACGACGCGGTTGGCGACTTCGCGCGCAAATCCCATTTCGTGGGTCACGACCAGCATGGTCATGCCTTCCCTGGCGAGATCGACCATGGTGTCGAGCACTTCCTTGACCATTTCGGGATCGAGCGCCGAGGTCGGCTCATCGAACAGCATCACCTTCGGGTTCATGGTCAGCGCGCGGGCAATCGCCACGCGCTGCTGCTGACCGCCCGACATCTGGCCCGGATATTTGTTGGCCTGATGCGGGATCTTGACCCGCTCCAGGAATTTCATCGCCATCGCCTCGGCGTCTTTCTTCGGGATGTTGCGGACCCAGATCGGCGCCAGCGTGCAGTTCTCCAGCACCGTCAGGTGCGGAAACAAATTAAAACTCTGGAACACCATGCCGACCTCGCGACGGACTTCGTCCACCCGTCGCAGGTTCGGCCCGAGCTCGATGCCCTCGACGACGATCTGGCCTTCCTGGAACTCCTCCAGCGCGTTGATGCAGCGGATCAGGGTCGACTTGCCCGAGCCCGACGGCCCGCAGATCACGATGCGCTCGCCCTTGGCGACATCGAGGTTGATGTCACGCAGCACGTGAAAGTCGCCGTACCACTTGTTGAGCGCGTTGATGCCGACGATCGAGTTTGCTGTCATGGCCCTATACTCAGTTGCGGCGATGCGCGTTCAGCCTGTTCTCGACGAACAGCGAGTAACGTGACATCCCGAAGCAGAAGACGAAATAGATGATCCCGGTGAAGGCAAAGCCGGTGAACAGCGTCGTCGGCGTCGACCAGACCGGGTCGGAGAACGATGCGCGCAACTGTCCCAGCAGATCGAACAGCGCGACGATCGAAACCAGCGAGGTGTCCTTGAACAGACTGATGAAGCTGTTGACGAGGTTGGGGATGACGTGGCGCAACGCCTGCGGCATCACGACCAGCGCCGTGGTCTTGCTCCAGGACAGGCCGAGCGCGCTCGCCGCCTCGCCCTGCCCGCGCGGGATCGCTTGCAGGCCGCCGCGGATGTTTTCAGCCTGGTAGGCGCCGGTAAACAGCGCGATCCCGATCAAGGCGCGCACCAATCCGTCGATGGTGAAACCGGTCGGCACGAACAGCGGCAACATATAGGTTGCGAAGAACAGCACCGTGATCAGCGGAACCCCGCGCCAGAACTCGATGAAGGCGATCGAGAAAATCCGGATCAGCGGTATAGACGAACGCCGCCCGAGCGCGAGCGCAATGCCGACCGGCATCGAGGCGACGATGCCGGTGACCGCCACCACCAGCGTCACCAGCAGGCCGCCCCACAGCCGCGTGTCCACCTCCGGAAGCCCGCCGCGGTCGAGCCCCATCGCCGCGATCACGATGCCGATGCCGGCAAAGATCGCCAGACTCGTGACCAACGGACGCCAGCCGGCGCGCGTGCCGCCGCCCAGCCAGAACAGCAAAGCAGACACGATCACGGCCGTTGCCATGAGGTCGGCCCAGACCGGACGGCCGAAGGCCTGGATCTGGTCGCGCAGCCAGGTCAGCGGCATCAGCACCCAGCCAATCGCCGTGCTCAACAGCACGATCAGCTTGCCAATGAGCCACAGCAGCGGTCCGATGACGGCTGTCGTCTCGCCAGAGGCTACGAGCTTCCTGCCGCCGTCGCCGATACTCTCGTTGAAGCCCGCAAGAAGCCCGGCCGTCCAGCTCACGCCGAGGCCGCCGAGCCCGCCGCCGCGTAGCAGAAAGAAGGCAATGATGGGGAATGCCAGGAAGAACAGGATGGCGTTGGTCCCCTTGCCCGGCAGCCGCGGAATCAGCAGCGGGATCAGCAGAATCGCGGCAAGAACGAAGACCAGATTGACTCGCCAGCGCTCCGGCTCCGGATAAAAACCGTAGATGAACTGCGGAAGCTTCGCCTGGATGAAAGGCCAGCACGCGCCGACCACGTCCCCGGGATTTTTTGCCAAGCAGGCGGTTCGGTCCGTGCCCGTCCAGACCGCGTCCACCAGGACGAATTTCAGTGCGGGTACCAGGATGAACCACAGCAGCAGCGCACTGACGATGGTGATCAGGATGTTGGTCGGCGAATTGAACAGACGCGTGCGCAGGAAACCGATGAAGCCGGTGGTCTTCACTGGGGCCGGCCGCTCGGGCACCAGATCCTGGCGGACGAAATGGGATGAAGTCGTGTCGCTCATCCGCCCATACTCCGGCTGATCCGCCATCCATAGAAGCTCATGATCGCGCTGGTGACGAGCGAGATCAGGAGATAGACGCCCATGGTGATGCCGATGATTTCAATCGCCTGCCCGGTCTGGCTCAGCGTCGTTCCCGCGAATACCGAGACCAGGTCGGGATACCCGATGGCGACCGCCAGCGAGGAGTTCTTGGTCAGGTTGAGATACTGGTTGGTGAGCGGCGGCAGGATCACGCGCATCGCTTGCGGGATCACGATCAGGCGCAACACCGAGCCGCGCTGCAGTCCGAGCGAGGAACCGGCTTCCATCTGCCCCTGGTGCACAGACAGAATACCGGCGCGCACGATCTCGGCGATGAAGGCAGCGGTGTAGGTCGATAGCGCCAGCGTCAGCGCCACGAACTCCGGAATGACGCGCGAGCCGCCAGCGAAGTTGAAGCCCTTCAGGGCCGGTATTTCAAACCTTACGGGCGCGCCGAAGATGAGCGCCGCGAGCAGCGGAAGACCGATCACCAGGCCCAACGCATAAGGCCAAACCTTGATCACCTTGCCGCTATCGAACAATTGTCGTCGGGAATAGCGCCACAGCGCGATCGCGGCGACGATCGCGATCAGCAACGCGAACACGAACGGCTCGAAACCGGGCTCGCCGACCGGCTTGGGTATTACCAACCCGCGATTGCTGAGAAAGAAGCTGTCGAAGATCGAGATGCTCTGCCTGGGATTAGGCAGTGCGGCGAGCACCGCGAGATACCAGAACAGGATCTGGAACAATACCGGTAGGTTGCGGATCCCTTCGACATAGCCGCCTGAGATCCGCGACAGCAGCCAATTCGGCGACAGGCGGCCGAGCGCGACCAAGAATCCGATCAGCGTGGCGAAGAAAATGCCGATTACCGAGACCAGCAGCGTGTTGAGCAGGCCGACGAAAAATACGCGGGTGTAGCTATCCGACCCCGAATACGGGATCAGGCTCTGGCTGACGTCAAAGCCCGCGTTGTTGGCAAGAAAGCCGAAGCCCGCGGTGATCCGCTGCGCCTGCAGATTGGCGCGGGCATTGGCGACGATCTCGTAGGCGATCCAAGACAGCGCCGCGACGAACAGGATCTGGACGACAAAACCGCTCCAGCCTGCACTTCCACCGAGCATCCGCTGCAGTTTGGCGACAAACTGCGACGGTGGTTTTCGGGGTTCGATGGCCATCGCCGCAGCCTCTTTCGCCGGCGCTTAGCGGATCGGCGGCGCGTACTGGATACCGCCCTTGCTCCAAAGGTTGTTGAGGCCACGGGCAATGCCGAGCTTGGAGCCGGAGCCGACGTTACGCTCGAACGACTCGCCGTAATTGCCGACCGCCTTCACGATCCGCACCAGCCAGTCCTTGGTCAGGCCGAGTTGCTCGCCCAGATTGCCGTCGGTGCCGACGGCGCGCTTGACCTCGGGCTTGTCGGATTTGGCCACCTCGTCCACGTTCTTCTGGGTCATGCCGAGTTCTTCGGCGCCGACCATCGCGAACAGCGTCCATTTCACGATGTCGAACCACTGATCGTCGCCATGGCGAACCATCGGTCCGAGCGGCTCCTTCGAGATGACTTCAGGCAGCACGACGTGGTCGGCCGGGTTGGCGAGCTTGAGGCGCTCGGCGTAGAGCTGCGAGACGTCCGACGTGAAGACGTCGCAGCGGCCGGATTCATAGGCCTTGACGGTTTCGTCGGCGGAGCCGAACGCGATCACCTCGTACTTCATGTTGTTGCCCTTGAAGTAGTCGGCGAGGTTCTGCTCGGTCGTGGTGCCGGTCTGCACGCAGACCGACGCGCTGTTGAGTTCCAGCGCCGAATTCACCTTCAGCGACTTCTTCACCAGAAAGCCCTGGCCGTCATAATAGGTGACGCCGGTGAAGTTGGCACCGAGCGAGGTATCGCGCGACAGCGTCCAGGTGGTGTTGCGCGACAGCACGTCGATCTCGCCCGACTGCAGCGCGGTGAAGCGGTCCTTGGCCGACAGCGGCACGAACTTGATCTTGCTCGCGTCGTTAAAAATGGCGGCCGCGATCGCCCGGCAGATGTCGACGTCGAGGCCGGTCCAGTTACCCTTGTCGTCCGGGGTCGAGAAGCCCGGCAGGCCCTGGCTGACGCCGCAGGACAGCATGCCCCGGTCCTTGACCGTCTTGAGGGTTTGCGCCGAGGCGGCCTGGGCCGAGAGACCGGCGGCTAGGGCAAGGGTAACAACCAGAGATACGCGTTTCATGAGCAAGGCCTTTCAAGGGGATCGTCCGGAGATCGTTTTTTAGGCAACGCCTCACGTTGTGGGGCCAACCCGCTGATCCCTCGCTGAAAAGCGTCATCCTGACCGTGCATTTGGCGTGCCATTCCGGTCTGGCAATGGATCTGATATCGCGGCAGGCCCCTCAACTTGCAGCGACTTGTTAGTTGGGCGCATCTCAGAACGACTGGCGTGCCGGGTCAAGGGGTTGACTGCCCTCTTCTGTATCTTGTTATTAACTCATCCGGTCCCGATCCGCCGCGCGGCTGTGTTTTCGCGATCAAGTTGTGGCTGCGGCATAACGTCTTGGATAATGCAAACGCATGAGCTTTTCGAACGACGGTCCGTCCGACCCGCACAAGGCTGAAACCCGACTGGTCACCGCCGGCCGCGACACCAAGGGACAACGGGGGTTCGTCAACCCGGCGGTCTTCCACGGTTCGACGGTGCTCTACCCGACCGCCGAGGACCTGCACGCCCACCGCGCCGAATTCTCCTACGGGCGTCACGGCTCGCCGACCACGCGGGCGCTGCAGGACGTGCTGATGTCACTGGAAGGCCCGCAATGCGCCGGCGTCGGGCTGACGCCGTCGGGGCTGGCCGCCATCACCACCACCCTGCTCTCGGTACTGAAGGCCGGCGATCATGTGCTGGTGACCGACAACGTCTACCGGCCCTCACGCAACTTCTGCAACGGCATGCTGGCCCGTTACGGCGTCGAGGTCAGCTATTTCGATCCGCTGATCGGTGCCGCCATCGAAAGCCTGTTCAAGCCCAACACCAAGGCGGTGCTGGTCGAGGCGCCCGGCTCGCAATCGTTTGAAATGAGCGATATCCCCGCCATCGCCGCCGTCGCCCATGCAAAGGGCGCGCTCGTCGTCGACGACAACACCTGGGCGACGCCGTTGTTTCACCGCTCGCTCGACCAGGGCGTCGACATCAGCATGCAAGCCGCCACCAAATATATCGGCGGCCATTCCGACATCATGTTCGGCACGATTTCAGCGAACGCAAAGGCGTGGCCGCTGATTGCCGAGGGCATCCGCCTGCTCGGCGTTTGCGCCGGGCCCGACGACGTATTCCTCGCGCTGCGAGGCACCCGCACACTTCAGGTGCGGCTCGCGCAACATTACCGATCGGGCCTCGAAATGGCGCGCTGGCTCGCCAGCCGCCCCGAAGTCTTGTCGGTCTTGCATCCGGCCCTCGAAAGCCACCCGGGCCATGCGATCTGGAAGCGCGACTTCACCGGCGCATCCGGCCTGTTCAGTATCGTTCTAAAGCCGGTGCCGCAGAAGGCGGTCGACGCCCTGCTCGATACCGTGAAGCTGTTCGGCATGGGCTTTTCGTGGGGCGGCTTCGAAAGCCTCGTCATCCCGTTCGACTGCGATCCCTACCGCACCGCAACCAAATGGTCTCCGGGCGGGCCGACGCTGCGGCTCCACATCGGCCTGGAGAATGTCGACGATCTCAAGGCCGATCTCGAACGCGGCTTTGCGGCGCTGAAGGCCGCCGCCGCTTAGTCGGGCACGTCACCCCGCCCGATTTCCTGCCGAGCCGCGCCCGCCATCTCCGCGGCGAGCAACAAGGCCGCCCGGCTGGCGCCGACCGAGGCTATGCCCTGGCCTGCGATGTCATAGGCCGTGCCGTGCGCCGGCGTGCAGATTGGAAACGGGAAGCCGCCCAGGATCGTCACCCCGCGATCGAAGCCCATCAGCTTCATCGCGATTTGGCCCTGGTCGTGATACATCGTCAGCACGGCATCGAAGGCGCCGTTCCTGGCGCGCAGGAAAACCGTGTCGGCCGGGAACGGCCCCTCCGCCGCAATTCCCTCGGCCCGGCCAGCCGTGACGGCGGGTTCGATCACATCGATCTCCTCGCGGCCGAAATTGCCGCCGTCGCCAGCATGCGGGTTGAGCCCGGCCACCGCGATCCGGGGCGCGGCAAAGCCGGCCCGTCGCATGCAGGCATCGGTCAGCTTCAGCGCGCGATGAATACGTTCGACGGAGAGACGCGAGGCTACGTCCTTGAGTGCGATGTGCGAGGTGACGCGCGCATTCCAGAGCCGGTCGAGCACGTTGAATTCGCTGGCCGGCGTTTTCAGGCCGGCGATCTCGGCGGAGAACCCGATCTCGTCGTCATACGCCGCGCGCGCGAGCCGCATTGCCTTCTTGTTGAACGGCGTGAAGCAGACCGCATCCACCTGCCCGTCGCGCGCCAGCGTGAGCGCGCGACGGTAATTCTCCAGCGCGAAAGCGCCGCCGGCCTGGCTGGCGACACCACGCTCGATGGTCGCGGGATCGAGATGGCCAAGATCCATGAAGGCGGCGTCATCGCCGATTGTTTTGGGGTCCGCGGACGGCGGCACATCTGGCAGGTCCGCCTTGACGCCGGCCACACGCGCGCCTTCGTCAAAAACCCGGCGATCGCCGATCACGAGCAGGCGCGCACAGGAGCGTATTTCGTCGAGGCAGGCGAGCTTCGCGGTCAACTCCGGGCTGATGCCGGCGGGGTCTCCCATCGCCAGCGCAATCACCGGCTTGGCGGGGCTCTGCACGTTCATATGATCCTCACCTTTTCAGGAGCGGCTTGGTCCGGTTTTCGCAGCAGACGCACGATCTGCAAAACGAGCGGAAGCAGCAGCAACGCCATCCCGGCCAGGACGAGGGTCGTCACCAGCCGGTTCGCAAAGAATATCCCGAGCGATCCCTTGGACATCAGCATGGCCTGCCGAAAGGCATCCTCGGCCTTGTCGCCGATCACGATCGCAAGCACCAACGGCGCCAGCGGATAGTGCAGCTTCTTGAAGAGATAGCCGACGACACCGAAGCCGAGCATCAGGACGACGTCGAGATAGGAGTTCGAGACCGAATAGGCGCCGACGACGCAGATGATGACGATCAGGGGTGCGATGACGGCGAACGGAATGCGCATCAGGGCGGCAAACACCGGAACGGTGAGCAACACCAGCACAACCGCAACGATGTTGCCGACATACATCGAGGCGATCAGCCCCCAGACGAAATCCTTCTGGTCGACGAACAGCATCGGTCCGGGATTCAATCCCCAGATCATCAGCCCGCCCATCATCACCGCGGCCGTCGCCGAGCCGGGGATGCCGAGCGAGAGCATCGGCAACAGTGCGCTGGTGCCGGCGGCATGGTCGGCGGTCTCCGGCGCGATGATGCCCTCGGCCTCGCCGGTGCCGAAACGCGCGCCATTGCGCGAGAATTGCTTGGCGATGCCATAGCTCATGAAGGAAGCGGCGGTCGGGCCGCCCGGCGTAATGCCCATCCAGCAGCCGATGGCGGCGCTGCGCAGCAGCGCAATGCCGTGGTGCGGCAAGCGGCCCAGCGCTCGGAAGACCTCCTTCCATTCCACCCTCGACGATACCGCGCGGGCCTGAAACTCCTCCTCCACCGCAACCAGCAACTCGCCGATGCCGAACAGCCCCATGACCGCAACGACGAAGCTGACGCCCTTCACCAGTTCGTCGATACCCATGGTGAGCCGCACGCTGCCCGACACCGTATCGATGCCGATCGCGGCGATGGCAAACCCGATCGCGAGTGCCACCACCGTCTTGATCGGCGCCGTGCCACCCATGCCGACGAAACTGGCGAAGGCGAGGAAATAGACCGCGAAATATTCCGGCGGTCCGAAGGCGAGCGCCACCTGCGCCACCCAGGACGCCAGAAACGTAATCAGGATCACGCCGACAAGCGCGCCGAACGCCGCCGAGCCGAAGGCGGTGGCCAACGCCGTCGTCGGCCGGCCGTCGCGCGCCATCGGATAACCGTCGAAAGTGGTGGCGACCGAAGAAGGTTCGCCCGGGATGTTGAACAGGATCGACGTCACCGAGCCGCCGAACAGCGCGCCCCAATACATGCTCGAAAGCAGGATGATCGCCGACACCGGCTGCATGCCGAAGGTCAGCGGCAGCAACAGCGACACCCCGTTGGGCGCACCCAGGCCCGGCAGAACGCCGACCAGAATGCCGAGCAGGACGCCGATCACCATCAGCGTCAGATGCGGAACGGTGACCGCGATGGTGAAACCGTGCAGCAGCGATTGAACGTTTTCCATCGCGCGTCCCTTCACAAGCCCAGCGCGGCGCCGAGCGCGCCGTGCGGCAGCGACACCTGGAACATGCGCTCGAACACGACGTAAAGCGCAAGCGGCGTCACCACGGCGATGACAAGCGCGCGCCAGACTGATTGCTGCTTCGGTAATGCCAGCACCGCAAAAACATAGCCCGCCGAAGCGAGATACATTCCAACTGCGGGAATGACGGCAACGAAAATCGCGGCAGGAACGAACAACCCCGCGAGGCGGCGCAGTTCGGACGGGGTGACGCCCACCCTGACAATGGCGAGGGTGCCGCGCCCGAGCGCGCCCTGCCCCATGTTGTAGAGGCTGCCGAGCACGATGATGATTCCGGTCAGGAAAGGAAACGTGCCGGCGTCGACGCCGGCACTCGACCAGCCGATGCCGTTGTCGATGCTGGACACGACGACCACGACGCCGAAGATTCCGGTCAGCGCCGCCGTGGCGATCTCGAGCGCACGTCGTGATATCATCGCGTCCCGCCCTACTTCAGCAGCCAGCCCTGTTCGCCCGCAACCTGCTTCACGTGTTCGAGGTCCTGCTTGATGAAATCGTCGAACGCGGTGCCGGTCAGGAAGGTATCAACCTGCGAGGTCTTCTCGATGTAGTCCTTCCATTCGGACGTCGCCTGCACCTTCTTCATGAGATCGACGTAGAACGCGGCCTGCTCCGGGCTGACCTTGCCCGGCAGCCACACCGTCCGCGGTTGCTCATATTGCGAGATCGCCAGCCCCTGCTCGACGCAGGTCGGCACGTCGCTCCAGCCTTCGGTGGCGGTGACCTTCGGTCCCTGCGGCAACCGCTTCGGGCTGAAGGCACAGAGCGGGCGCTGGGTACTGCCGCGCCACTGCCCGAGGCTCTCGGAGGGATTGTTGACGTGCGCATCGATATGGCCGCCGGCCAGTTGCACGGCGGCCTCGGCGCCGCTCTTGAAGGGGATGTAGGTGAATTTGACCTTGGCAGCCTTCTCGATCATCCGCGTCAGGACCTCATCGGTGTCCTTGGACTGCGCGCCACCCATCTTGAACTCGGTCGCGGCCGCCGCCTTGAGAAAGTCGCCCGCGGTCTTGTAGGGCGCGTCCTGTTTCACCCACAGCAGGAACTCGTCCTGCGCCATCGCGGCGACCGGGGTGAGATCGGTGTAGTTGAAGGCGACCTTGGAGACGAGCGGCTGCTGCCACGCGTTCGAAGTGCCGAAGATCACCTTGTAGGGATCGCCGGCGGACGCCTTGCCATAGACGTAGCCTTCCGCCCCGCTGCCGCCGCCCTTGTTGACGACTACGACCGGCTGATCGGTCAATTTGTATTTGGTGATGATGCTCTGAACAGCGCGCGCCAGATTGTCGGTGCCGCCGCCCGGCCCGGCGGTGGCGATGAACTCGATCGGCTTCTGCGGCTGCCAGGCAACAGCAGTGGCCGGAATCGCGCCCGCGAGCACGAACGCCGTCGTGGAGAGCAGCAGTTTTGAAGTGATCTTCATGGTTTCCTCCGGGTGGTCATTTTTTGTTGTCGTTGGTATTTCGTGTCTCGTCAGGCGACTTTCTCCTTGCTCCCGGCCGAAGCCGCAACGATTGCGCCCTCCCGCTCGAACGCGTCGATCTCCGCCTGCTCAAAACCATGTTCGCGCAGCACCTCGCGCGTATGCTCGCCATAGACGGGTGCGCCCGAACGGACCTTGCCGGGCGTCGCCGAGAATTTGACCGGCAGGCCGATCGTCTTCACCGGTCCAAGCGTCGAATGCTCGACCTCGACCACCATGTCGCGCGCGAGCGTCTGCGGGTCGCTCAGCGCCTCCAGCATGTCGTGCACGGGGCCGCAGGGCACGCCCTTCTCGTCAAGCGCCGCCAGCCAATGCGCCCGCGTCTGTTTGCGAAAACGCAAGCTCAGTTCGGCTTCGAGCTCCTTCAAATGCGCCATGCGGTCGGAGCCGTTGATGAAGCGCGGGTCGGAGGCCAGTTCCAGCGCGCCAAGCGCTTCCAGCATCAACAGCCAATGCTTCTTGTTGGCGCCGCCGACCACGAGCCAGCCGTCGGAAGCCTCGAACGCCTGATACGGCGCGTTGAGCGGATGGGCCGAGCCCATGGCCCGCGGCGCCACATTGCTGGCGAGCGCAATCGTCGACTGCCAATAGGTCTGAACCAGCGCTGCCTCGTACAGCGACGTCTCCACCCATTGCCCTTCGCCGGTCTTGAGCCGGTGCGAATAGGCGGCGAGGATGCCCATGCTGGCCAGCAGTCCGGCCGTGATATCGGACAGCGGCGGGCCGCATTTGACCGGCGGACCGTCGGGCCGTTCGCCGGTAAAACTCATGATGCCGCTCATCGCCTGGGCGACCAGATCGAAGCCACGGCGGTGCTTGTAAGGGCCGGTGCGGCCGAAACCGGACAGCGAGCAATAGATCAGCGCCGGAAAATCCCTGTGCAGATCCTCATAGCCGAAACCGAGCCGCTCCATCGCGCCCGGCGCAAAGTTCTCGACCAGAACGTCGGCGCCGGCGATCAGCCGCCGCAGCACTTCCTTGCCGCCTGTGGTCTTCAGGTCGAGCACGATGCCGCGCTTGTTGCGATTCATCATCAGGAAGGAGGCCGCCTCGTCGCCGATCTTCGGCGGCACCGAATGCCGGGTGTCGTCGCCATTGGGCGATTTCTCGATCTTGATGACGTCAGCGCCCATGTCGGCCAGCATCAGGGTGCAGGTCGGCCCTGCCATTACATGGGTGAGATCGATGACCTTGAGGCCGGCGAGCGGTCCTGAACGCGGCGTCTTGTCGTTTTGAACGGACATCAAAGGCTCCTACTGACCGCGCCATTGCGGCGCGCGCTTGGTGAGAAACGCGTCGAGCCCTTCACGGAAATCCTGGCTGGTGTAGCACATCAGGATGAGGTCCTCGCCTTCGCCGTGCGTCAGCCGGTTCTGCAACCGGGCGACCGCCTGCTTGGTCGCGCTCAGCGTCAGCGGCGCGTGGCCGGCAACGAGCCTTGCGATCTCATCGGCGCGCTTGTCGAGCGCGGCCAGGTCATCCACGACCTCGTTAAGCAGGCCCAACGAGGCCGCCTCCCCGGCTTCGACGAGACGTGCGGTAAAGATCAGATCCTTGACGCGCGCCGGACCGATCAACGCGGTGATGCGGCTGACATTCGACATCGACAGGCAGTTGCCGAGCGTGCGCGCGATCGGAAATCCCATCCGCGTGCTCCTGGTGCCGATGCGCAGATCGCAACTGGCGGCAATGCCCGCGCCGCCGCCGGTGCAGGCGCCATTGATGGCGGCAATGGTCGGCACCCGGCATGTCTCGAGAATGCCGAGCACGCGGTCGATGCGGTTCTCATAGTCGAGCGCATCCTGCGGCGTCTTGAAGGCGCGGAACTGGTTGATGTCGGTGCCCGCGGCAAACGCCTTGTCGCCGGCACCCCGCAGCAGCAGCACCTTGATCGTTTGGTCGCGGTTGGCGCGTTCGCAGATCTCTGCCAGCCGCTCGTACATCTCAAAGGTGAAGGCGTTGCGCGCCTGCGGCCGGTTGAACGTTACCCGGCCGATGCCGTCGTCGAGAGCAAAAAGGAGGTCACCCTCCCGCGCCGTCACTTCCTGATCCACGTCGCCATCCCCTGGTTAATCGATTTTAACCAATTCTGAATGCAAAAATATGATTTATCAAGCTGGAACTAATACAAATCCGGTGATATAGCCATTTTTGCATTCAAATTGGATATCTGGGCGATGCTTCATGAGGAAGTCGTAGGCCGCGTCCGCGCCATGCTGCTCGATGGCGAGATCCCGCCAGGCGCGCGGATTCCCGAACGCGACCTCTGCGAAAAGCTGCAGATCTCACGTACGCCGCTGCGCGAAGCCCTCAAGGTGCTCGCCGCCGAGGGCCTCGTCCAATTGTTGCCGAACCGCGGCTCGCGCGCGGCCAGGCTGACCGACAAGGACATGCGCGACCTGTTCGAGGTCTGCCAGGGGCTTGAAGCACTGGCCGGCGAACTCGCCTGCGAACGCATCACGGATGCCGAAATCGCCGACGTCGCCGCCGCCCACGCCGCGATGGTCCGACACTATGGAGATCGCGACCTTCTGCAGTACTACCGCTGCAACCGCTATATCCACGAAGCGATCATCGCTGCGGCCTGCAACCCGGTGTTATCCGGCCTCTACGATTCCGTCACGGCCCGCATTCGCCGCGCACGCTACGTCACGCCAATGACGCCACGGCGCTGGGCGCTGGCGGTGCAGGAGCACGAAGCGATCCTCAATGCGCTGCAACGTCGCGACGGCGTGGGGTTGTCGCATATCCTGCGCGCGCATCTGCGCCACAAGCGCGACGAAGTCCTCCAGGCGGGCTTCGCGGAGACCGGGCCTCAAGATCAGGCTTGCGCGTCATAGCAGCATCAGTCGTGACGCCGATCGGCATCCGAATACACGTCGATCTCTATGGGCGAATTCAACCGCCGACGCACCCATGCCGAACGGCTCCGGGCTTTTGCGGTGTGGTTTTCTCTAAACGCTAACCACCCGTTCACCATGACGGTGAATCCCGCCGTTCGATCAACCAAAAATTTCACGCCTCAAGTTCCCTTATACCTTTGATGCCTAGTCATACTTCCGGGATGGCTGCCGTTGCGGTGTAGTTGGGGCGTCCCTGCGTAAGAGTAAGTAAAGCGTATGAATATCGCACGTGTCGTCGTTCTGATCATCGCCTTGGGTGCCGGCGGGGTCGCCGCCTATCTCGCCCGTGGCACGGACGAAAAATCGCGACCCGTGGCCGAACCGGTCGCGCAGTTGCCGACGGTTGAGATTCTGGTCGCGAAGTCCGACATCGGACTCGGCCAGCCGGTCAAGCCCGAAGACCTGCAATGGCAGGCCTGGCCGGCATCGGCCGCCGGCGGCAATCTGGTCAACCGCGCCAGCAGGGCCGAGGCCATCAAGGAAATCGCCGGTTCGATCGCGCGCGCTCCCTTCATCGCGGGCGAGCCGATCCGTGAGCAGAAGCTGGTCAAGGCCAACGGCTCCGGCTTCATGGCAGCCATCCTGCCGACCGGCATGCGGGCGATCTCAACCGAAATCTCGCCGGAAACCGGTGCCGGCGGCTTCATCCTGCCCAACGACCGCGTCGACGTCATCCTCTCCAAGCGCGAAAAAAATCCGGACGGCAAAGGCCCGGACGTCGTGCAGTCCGAAATCATTCTCGCCAATATCCGCGTGCTGGCGATCGATCAGGCGCCGAAGGAAAAAGAGGGCAGCAACACCCTCGTCGGCCGCACCGCCACGCTCGAACTGAAGCCCGAGCAGGCCGAACTGCTGGCGCGCTCGCGCCAGAGCGGCACGATGTCGCTCGCGCTGCGCAGCATCACCGACGTCAACGCGGCAGAAGGCCGTTCCGAGGATCAGGTTCAAAAACGAAGCGAGAGCGTCAACGTAGTTCGCTACGGCGTCGCCAATCAAACGACGGCACAGAAGTGACCGAAAGGACGTCCGAGATGAAGTTTGGGGAAAATCAGTCAGCGATGCGAACGGTAGCGGCGCGCGCCCTGTTGTTGTCGGCCATCGCCGCGCTGACGCTCGCTCCGCTGCTGCCCGTCGTCGCAGCCGAACCCGAGAAGGATCCGGCAACGACCTCCGCCCTCGGCCCGGTCAAGATGCGTTTCCTCTCGCTCGGCATCGGCAAGTCCGTCGTCGTCGACCTGCCGCGCGACGTCAAGGATGTGCTGGTCGCCGATCCGAAGATCGCCAATGCCGTCGTGCGTTCCTCGCAACGCGCCTATATCATCGGCGGCGCGGTCGGGCAGACCAACGTCGTGTTTTTCGATGCCGACGGCCAGCAGGTTGCCTCCTACGACATCGCGGTCAAGCGTGACCTCAACGGCGTGCGCACCGCGCTGAAGCAGGCCCTGCCCGGCGTCCAGATCGAGGGCGTCGGCGACAGCGTCGTGCTGACCGGCTCCGTATCCTCTCCAGTCGAGGCCCAGCAAGCCGGCGAGATCGCGGCGCGGCTGGTCGGCGGCGCCGAGAAGGTCGTCAACTCCATCGTCGTCCGCGGCCGCGACCAGGTGATGCTCAAGGTCACCGTCGCGGAAGTGCGGCGGGACATCGTCAAGCAATTGGGTGTCGATCTCAGTGCCAGCATGAATTACGGCACCGCGGCGGTCGTTTTCAACAATAGCAATCCGTTCACCGCCAACAGTGCACCGCTCGTCTCCGGCAACGGCTTGACCGGGGCGGCCTTGAACAAAGCTGGTCTGCCATCGGTCACCGCTACCCTGCGCGCGATGGAGAGCGCGGGCGTGGTGCGGACGCTGGCGGAGCCAAATCTGACGGCGATCTCCGGCGAGTCCGCGACATTTATTTCCGGCGGCGAATTTCCCATTCCGACCGGCGTAACCTGCCAAACGACGACGGGGGGCGCGATCGGACAATGCGTCCAGACGGTCAGTTTCAAGAAGTTCGGCATCTCGCTCAACTTCACACCGGTGGTGCTGACCGAGGGACGGATCAGCCTGAGGGTGATGACCGAAGTGTCGGAAGTCTCGACCGAAAACGCTTTGATGGGCGGTAGCGGCGGAACGACGATTCCCTCGATCAAGACGCGTCGCGCGGAAACCACCCTGGAAATTCCGTCCGGCGGCTCAATCGCAATGGCAGGACTGATCCAGGAGCAAACCAAGCAGGCCATCAACGGAATGCCCGGGGTGGACCAGATACCGATTTTTGGACAGCTTTTCAGGAGCCAGGACTTCGTCAACCATCAGACCGAGCTGATGGTCATCGTGACGCCCTATGTCGTCCGTGCGGTGGCGCAGAAGGAACTGTCGCGTCCCGATGACGGCTTTGCACCGGCATCCGATTCGCAGTCCGCCTTGCTCGGACGCATCAACCGGATCTACGGGCTCGCCGCCCGCGTCGATCCCGTCGACGGCATGCAGGGCAATTTCGGCTTCATCATTGATTGAGACGCAGAGCTGTTCACCGAGTGGGGACGAGGACAGGACGATGACAACGAGAATTCCGCTCCATCGCGTCAAGGCGCTGCACATGCTCGGCGCCCTCCTCGGCCTTTCGGCCGCGCTCGGCGCCTGCACGCTGCAGAGCACGGAAATCGTGACTGCCAGCGTGTCGGATGATTACCGCCTACGTCATCCGATCGCGGTGACCGAAGCCAACCGATCGATCGTGGTGTTCGTCGGCCATGCCCGCGGCGGCCTCTCCGGATCGCAGCGCACCGACGTCATGGGCCTGGCGCAGACCTGGGTGCGCGAAGGCACCGGCGCTGTCATCGCCGATGTCCCGATCGATACGCCGAACGCACGCGCGGCTGCGGCGTCGTTCCGGGAAATCCAGTCGGTGCTGATGGCCGGCGGCGTGCCCGCGCGCGCCATCACGCTGCATCACTACCGGCCCGACGATCCGCGTACGCTGCCGACGATCCGGCTCAGCTATCCGAAGATCACGGCCGTGGCGGGACCTTGCGGCCTCTGGCCGCAAGACCTCGGACCGAATATCGACAATGTCGCCTACAATGAAAATCGCTCGTACCACAATTTCGGCTGCTCCACCCAGCGCAACCTTGCTGCGATGATCGACAATCCCGCCGATCTCGAACAGCCGCGCCCCGAGAGCCCGGCCTATACGCCACGGCGCAATGTCGCCTTTGACAGATACCGCAAGGGCGTTCCGACAACGACCACTTATCCCGAAGCCGACAAGGCCAAACTCAGCGATACAGGCAAATGATCAGCCGCGTCTTTCAAAACTCAGACGATCAAATCGACGACACGCCGGCGCAGCCCGAGGAATACATCTCGCCGGCGCCACGCGTATCGGTACAGGCCTTTTGCACCAGCGTCGCGGTCGCAACCGCGGCGCGCGCGGCGAGCGAAGACCGCCGTCTCGGCAAGGCCCACCTTTCGGTTCACATGGGCGGCCTGGCCGCCGCCATCGAGGCCTACCACACGGCGCCGACGCCGAACGTCATTGTGCTGGAGACCGAGCCCGGCAAAGACATTCTCGAAGGGCTCGATGAACTCGCGAGCGTCTGCGACGCCGGAACCCGCGTCGTCGTGATCGGCAACGCCAACGACGTCACGCCCTATCGTGAACTGGTGCGGCGCGGCGTCAGCGACTACGTGACCGGACCGGTCGAACCGATCGACGTCGTGCGCGCAATATGCGGTCTCTACGCGGCATCCGAAGCCGTGGCCGTCGGCCGCATCATCGCCGTTGTCGGCGCCAAGGGCGGCGTGGGCGCCTCCACCGTCTCGCACAACGTGGCCTGGGCGATCGCGCGCGATCTCGCGCTCGATTCCGTCGTGATCGATCTCGACCTTGCCTTCGGCACCGCCAGCCTCGACTACAATCAGGATCCGGTTCAAGGCATCGCCAATGCGGTGTTCCAGCCGGAACGACCGGACTCCGCCTTCATGGAACGCCTGCTGGCGAAATGCACCGACCGCCTCGACCTGCTGGCGGCACCGGCAACATTGGACCAGGTCTATGATTTCGGCGCCGATGCGTTCGATGCGATCTTCGATACGATGCGCATGACCACCCCCTGCATCGTGCTCGACGTTCCCCATCAATGGTCGGCGTGGACCAAGCGCACGCTGGTCGGCGCGGACGACATTCTGATCGTCGCCGAGCCCGATCTCGCCAACATGCGCAACGCCAAGAACATGCTGAACGTGCTGAGGGCGGCACGGCCCAACGACCGGCCGCCGCTCTATTGCCTCAACCAGGTCGGCATGCACAAGCGTCCGGAGATTTCCACGCGCGAATTCGCCAAGGCGATCGAGAGCCAGCCGATCGCGGCCATTCCGTTCAATTCAAGGATGTTCGGCACCGCCGCCAATAACGGCCAGATGATCGCGCAGATATCGGCCAAACACCGCACCACCCAGATGTTCCTGCAGATGGCACAGCGCCTGACCGGCCACGCCGTTACCAAGCGGTCCCGGACGTCGTTCCTGGCGCCGATCCTCAAGAAACTGCAAGGCGCGAAGGCTCGCAGGGCGTAAGCAAAAGCAACGGCGGCCAGCGGCCAGGCCGTTGCCGCCTAGTCAGTGCGACCGGCGGCCGCGATCGGCATCTTCCTGACTTCAGCCCGTGCGTTCTCTTTTTCCTTGCGCGACAATATCTGCTTCAACAGCGCGACATTGGCTGCGGCCTCGGCGGGCGGCAGGTCGGCCTTCACGATCCTTTCGGCCTCGGCGACGCGGCCCTGCAGGCCAACCGCCAGCGCCAGATTGGCGCGCACGCGCAGATCGGTCGGCGCCAGGCCGTGGGCGCGGCGCAGCGTCTCCTCGGCCTTGGGCAGATCCTTCGAAAGCACGTAGGACAGTCCGAGATTGGACAGCACCAACGGCTGGTCGGGCGCGATCTTCAGCGCGCTCGCATAATATTGCCGCGCCTCCTCATAGCGGCCGAGTTGATCCAGTGTCGCGCCCTGCGCCGAGAGCAGCCGCCAATCGGGATCGTCGGGGCTGTGGGCGCGGCCCAGCACCTCAAAGGCCTGCTGGAAATTGCCGTTGTCCGCCAGCGCGCGGCCAAAGGCGGCGAGCAGCAGACGATTGCCGGGATTGGCGATGGAAGCCTGTTCGAGCACCGCAACCGCCTGCGACCGCTGTCCTGACGCGCGCAGCGCCCTGCCGTATTTCAGCGCCGCGTCGGCATCCTTCGGATTGGCGCGATAGCGCTCGTGGTAGAGCTCGGCGTCGCGGCGCGGATCGCTGGCGCGGCCGGTGTCGGCCTTGTCGTCGATCGAACCGGTAATGTCCGACAATCCCACGGTCTGGCAACTGCCAAGCCCCAACGCCAGGATCAAGGTCGACGTGCACGCAAGCAGTCGCGCAAGACGGGACGGATGGAGCAACTTCTGTCGCATGTAGCTGGACTCACGGCGGGAACTGTCCAGGAACACTCACAGCTTAACCCTAAGTTCAGGTTAAGTTCGACTATGTTTGCGGTAATCGGCGACCATTGCAGCCCGCTGCGCGTCGGCCAGGCGCTGGCACTCCGCCCGCGCCGTTCCGTACCGGCGCCGCCGAACGGCCTAGTCGACGAATTGCGCGCCGAGTTCGCAGCCGATCCGCCAGGCCAGCCGACACTGACGCGGCCTGCCCTCGGAGAAGATCACCGTAAATTCGGAAGGAATTTCGGGATATTCGGCGATGATCTTCACCCCGCCATCCGACACGTCGGAGATCATGCAATCGCGCGGCAGCCCCCCGGTCGCGAACTGTATTTTTGCAAAGCTTCTGCACGCCCGACGTTCGCTGCTGCGACGATTTGCATACATGTCGATCCCTGACCCTGCTCGATGTGATTCACCCGATGGTGGATCGGTTCTACCGGAGAATTGTTGGAATTGGCCTATCGCAACGGCTCGCAATGTAACGGTTGGGTTCGAATTCCGTTTACCGAACCAGGCGCCATGGCTGAAGGCCGATGTCCTCGAACGTGCCCGCGCGGTGCAATTTTCGGCAAATTAAAGGGTTGATCCCCCCTCGTGAGGCGATAGCCTGACCCCTCGACTCGATTTGGCGGAAACGAAAAGCGCATGGGAAGTCTGGTTCTCCTCGACCTGATGGGCGGCGTCGCGCTGCTGCTGTGGGGCCTGCATATGGTCCACAGCGGGATCCTGCGCGCGTTCGGACCCGATCTGCGCCTGTTGCTGGCCAAGGCCCTGCGCAACCGCTTCACCGCCTTTGGCGCCGGTCTCGGCCTGACCGCCCTGCTCCAGAGCAGCACCGCTACCGCACTGATCACCAGTTCGTTTACGTCGGAAGGGCTCGTCAGCCTCGTCCCCGCGCTCGCCATCATGCTTGGCGCCAATGTCGGCACCACGCTGATCGTGCAGATCCTGTCGTTCAACATCGCGGCCGTCGCGCCCGTGCTGTTCATCATCGGCCTGGTCGCCTTCCGCAGCGGGCCGCGCTCGCGCGTCAAGGACATCGGCCGCGTTTTTATCGGGCTCGGCCTGATGCTGCTGGCGCTGCATATCCTGCTCAATACGCTGGCGCCGGCGGAAAACGCGCCGGGCGTGCGCGTGTTCATGAACGCCATCACCGGCGATCCCGTGCTCTGCATCCTGTTCGCCGCGATCGTGACCTGGCTGGTGCATTCCAGCGTCGCCAGCGTGCTGCTGGTGATGTCGCTGGCCTATGCGCATTTCATCACGCCCTACGCGGCGCTGGCGCTCGTGCTCGGCGCCAATCTCGGCAGCGCCATCAATCCGATCGTCGAGGGCGCGCGGCGCGACAATCCCGCCAGCTACCGCCTGCCACTCGGCAACCTCGTCAACCGGCTCGCCGGCATCCTGCTGTTGGTGCCGTTCCTGCAGCCGATCGCGGACCTTCTGATCGGATGGCAGCCGGATCTCGCCAAGGCGACCGCCCTGTTCCACATCGCGTTCAACGTCGTGACCGCGCTTCTCTTCATCGGCCTGCTCGACGGCATGGCGCGGCTACTGACAAGATTGCTGCCCGAGCGCGTCAAGGAGGCCGACGCGTCAGGGCCGCGCTATCTCGACGAGAGCGCGCTGGAGACGCCCTCGCTCGCGCTGGCCGATGCCGCCCGCGAGACCCTGCATATGGGCGATCATGTCGAGATCATGCTGCGCAAGGTGATGGCGGCGATGATGACCAACGACCGCGCGCTGGTCGACCAGGTCTCGCAGATGGACAACAGCGTCGACAGCCTCGACGAGGCGATCAAGCTCTACGTCACAAAACTTACCCGCGGCAGTCTCGACGAGCGCGAGGGACAGCGGGCGATGGAGATCGTCTCCTTCGCCATCAACCTCGAGCATATCGGCGACATCATCGACAAGAATCTGAGCGAACTCGCGACCAAGAAGATCAAGCGCCGGTTCCAGTTCTCGGCCGAGGGCGCCGAAGAGCTGTCCGCCTTCCACAAGCGCACGATGGATTCGCTCCGGATCGCGTTCGGCGTCTTCATGTCCGGAGACGTCAACGAGGCGCGCAAGCTGCTGGCGGAGAAAGCCGCGCTGCGCAATGCCGAACTGGCCGCCACCGAACGGCATCTCGACCGCCTGCGCGAAGGCCGGCCCGAAACCATCGAGACCACCTCGCTTCATCTCGACGTGCTGCGCGATCTCAGGCGCATCCACTCGCACATCTGCTCGGTCGCCTACCCCGTGCTGGATGCCGCCGGCGAGCTGGCGGCATATCGCAGCACCGAGAGCGAATTGCCGGCGCTGCCGGCGCCGGTCGCGGGCCGCGGATGATCAGCGATCCAGCGTCTTCGACGCGCTGCCGCGGTTCTTCACGATCAGCATGATGTTTCTGATGTAGATGATGGTGGCCAGCGACTGGCCGATGATGATCACGGGTTCGCGCTTGGCGATGCCGTAGACCAGCGTCATCATGCCCCCGCCCATCGAGAAGAACCAGAACGCCATCGGCACCACGCTCTGCCCGGCACGTTCGCTCGATATCCACTGCACCAGGAAGCGGGCGGTGAACAGCAATTGCGCGACCAGCCCGAAGGCCAGCCAGAAATCGAACTTGGCGACGAAGACGTCGTAGAGATAATCGCCGAGTGCCTGGCCGTATTGAATCAGCATCAGAGAACCTCGGTCACAGCAGGCGTCGGCTTCTTGCGGCGGATCAGCCACCACACGCCGGCAAGATCCATGATCCCGATCCATAGCCGGTCAAAGAAGCCGTAATTGGACACGCCGGAACGGCGCGGACGATCGACGACGTCGACATAGGCGATGTCAAAGCCTTCGCGGCGCACCAGCGCCGGCAGGAATCGATGCAGACCATCGAAATAGGGCATCGAGAGGAACACCTCGCGCGGAAACGCCTTCAGCCCGCAGCCGGTGTCGCGGGTGCCGTCGCTCAGAATTGCCTTGCGCACGCCGTTGGCGATCTTCGACTGCAATTTCTTGAAACCGGTATCCTTGCGCCCGACCCGCTGGCCGGCCGCAAGGCCGACGCGCCCGCTGCCGTTTTCGACCGCCGCGATCAGGTCGGGCAGGAACGCCGGATTGTTCTGGCCGTCGCCATCGAGTGTCGCCACGATGGCGCCGCGCGCGGCCCGCACCCCGCTGCGTACCGCCGCCGATTGCCCGGTAGAATTGTCGTGTTTGAGTTGCCGGAGCTGACGGTACTGCTTCATCAGTTCAGCCAGCCGCGTGGCGGTCGCATCCGTCGAGCCGTCATTGACATAGATGATTTCGTAGCCCCATCGGCCGTCGAGCGCAGTAACGATTTCCGCAACCAGCGGCGCAACGTTCTCCGCTTCGTTGCGCACCGGCACAACGATTGAAACGGCGACCGCATCTGTGTCGGAAGGTGTCAAATCGGCACTCGTCTGGTTGGTTTGGGAGGACCCGGAACCGGGCATATCGGGCCGTCAGGCGGCGTCCGCTTTTATGGGGCGAAAGCGCCGCGGGCAACCCTTTTGAGGCGCCCGGACGAGGGCCCGACAAGGGACACGATGCTGCCGTCGCGCTGGATCGCAAATCCGAGCCGCCGGGCCGCAAACCAGTACCGCACGAACATCGCGCCGACGATCCCGATCATCGCGCCGGCCACGACGTCGCTCGGGTGATGGGCCAGGAGCACCAGACGGGTCGCCGCAATGATCAGGGCATAGACGGCCATCGCAACGCGAGCCTGGGGCCATACGGCCGACACGGCCAAAGCAAGCGCAAAGGCTGTCGTGGCGTGGCCGGAAGGAAAGCTGGAATAGGCCGGGTTGCCTGCGAAGTGCGAGAAGTGAAAGACGTTGGCCTCGCCGCCGACAAACGGCCGGCCACGGCCGATGCAATATTTCAGCACGTCGGTGACCAGGTTCGACATGGCGACCGCCCAGAAGATGAACTGCAGCCGTGTTCCGAGGCCAAGCAGCAGCGAGCGCTGGATGCCGCGCAAGGCCGGCGAGACGATCGCCACCGCGATCAGCAATCCCGCCAGCACCGCCAGAACATATTCGTCCTTGCCGAAATCGGTGAGAATGCGGACCCACCACAGCGACGGCGTGCCGCGTTTCGGCATCTGGGCGATTTCCCACGCGTCGATCGCGTACATCAGCACGATGATCGCGGCACCAAGACCGGCCGACAGCCACAACACGTGTCGCGCCGCCCGCCGCGCCGCCTCGGCGCGGCGCGAATGCGACGGCGAGCGCATGAGTTGCGCCAGCGACAGCCACGCCAGCGTCCCGAAGCGCGAAAGATAGTTTTTGGATTCAATGACAGCAGGGCTCGCGGCCATCTTACTCCGTGCCTTCCGAGCGGAAGATGGCGATCGAGACCGCCTTGCCCTGCGAAATATTATAGCCCTCGATCCGCTTCGCCACGTTGTAGCGCAGCCCGATCGCTTCGGCGCGCTGGACGAAGGCGCGTTCGGTGCGCGATTCCACCAGCGCGAAGCGGCAACTGCCCTGCCCGAGGAAATCCGCCGCGCCCGACCCGTCGGTGAGCAGCGTGCCGGTGCCGGTCATGAAGACCAGGCTCGGCTCGTGAAAGCCCGCTGCTGCGGCCCTTGGCCCGACGCAGACCACGTTGCGAAGCGCGCGCGCGACCTCGGCGCTCGGAAACATTGATGTCAGCGACGGCATGACGATGCCGTAGATTCCGATCGCCAGGAACATCGCCGCGACCACCGCATTCAACAGCGAGCGTTCGGCGCGGCTGTCCTCGAACATCCACCACGCGATCAGGCCTGATATCATCGCCGCCGCCAGGAAAGGCCAGGCCGGAAAGGCCGGGTAATGCGTCAGCTTGATGGCTCCGATGACGGCGATCACGGACGCCCCCGCCGGAATGACAAACCACCACGCCGCACCGCGTATCAGCCAGGACCGCGACAGCACGCGGCGCTCCAGCGCGCCGGCGGTGAGGATTGCAATCGCGGGATAGAGCGGCAGCACGTAATGCGGCAGCTTGGTCAGCACCAGTTCGAACACGATCCAGGATGGCACCAGCCACGCCAGCAGATATTGCGCGCCGGGCTCCCGCCGCGCGCGCCATACCGCCGGCGCCGCCATTCCCGCCAGCGCCGCTCCCGGCCAGAACGTGACCCAGAACAGCAGCAGATAGAGGCCGGGCGGCGCCCCATGGGATTCCTGCGCGCCGAGCTTGCTCAGCATGTCGCCGCCGAGCGAATTGGAGAAGAATGCCTCGCCCGCGCGCCAGAAAATGGCGACGAACCATGGCAGCACCAGCACCAGCGTCCACGTCAGACCCCAGACGGGACGCAGCCGCCACAGCCACGCCGCCGAGCGGTCGAGGATCGCGAGCGTCAGGATGGTCAGGCCGACGAACATCAGGATCAGCGGCCCCTTGAGCAGGATGCCGCCGGCCAGCGCCGTCCAGAAGATCGCGGGCGTGCTCCAGGACGGATGCACCGGGTCCTCGCCGCGCTGCCAGGACAGATAGACCCGCGCCATCGCCCCCATCGCGGCGACAACGGTTAACAGCAGCATCGCGTCGGTTTTGGCGAGCCGGGCTTCGGCGCCGAGCAGGACGGAACTGCACATCATCAGCGCCGCCAGCGCGGCTCCGCGCCGCGTGACGAAGGCGAGCGCCGTCCAGTAGGTCAGGAGCACCGCGCCGATGGCGCCGATCAGGGAGGGAATCCGGTAGAGCCAGATGCGCAATTCTGCCCGCGGCAGGCCGAGCGACGAGGCGGTTTCGACCACGGCGGCCTGCAGCCAATAGATGCCGACCGGCTTCTTGTAGCGGACATCGTCCTGAAAGCGGATGTCGACGAAGTCGCCGCTTTCGACCATCTGCTTGGTCGCCTGCGCAAACCGGGCCTCATCGCGGTCGATCGCCGGAATATTGAAGAAGCCGGGCAGGAACAGCACGATGCCGCAAAGCATCAGGAACACGATGGCGCGAAAATGGTTCGCTGTCGCGAAGTCGAACACCGCGACCAGCCTGCGGCTGGAATTCGCAGGTTTTACAGGCTGTTGGCCAGATCCAAAGCGCGGGGGTTGCAAGGTTTCAACCATCTTGCTCGCATACGATGAAACCGCACTGCAAACAACACCACAAATTCGCCCTATCCAACTGTCCCCGGACGCTTTTTCCCTACTGTACCCGGATCACAACGGTATCGGCCGCCCCCGTTGCGTCGATCACGGTCAGCCGGGCAAAGCCCGGCCCTGGCGGGTCGACCAGGCGCTGGCGCCGGCTGTCGATTTCGCCGACCGAGGCGCCGTTCAGCATGACGGTCAGCGGCAACACGCCGCCGGCCACCTTGACCGGCATCGGGGCCGCCTGCCCGCCGCCTGAACGGTCGACGTCGATCCGCGAGCCATTCAGCGGGAACTGGATGCGGGGCGTCTGATCGCTACCGATCCGGATCAGTTCGCCGACGGGACGAAAGCGCCGCAACGGCAGCGGCAATTTGGCGTTGCTGGCAATCAGCGCGCCCTTCGGCGCCCTCGGCAGCGCCGCCGGGATCTTTCCGGTGCGCGCAAACGCGTCGAACAGGATCGGTGCGGCGGCAGTGCGGCCGACCAGGCCTGGCACCGGCGCACCATCCGGACGCCCGACCCACACACCGATCGTGATGCGGCCGTCGAAGCCGACCGACCATGCATCGCGATAGCCGTAGCTGGTGCCGGTCTTGAACGCGATTTTGTTGTGCACGCCGTTCTCGGGCGGCGGCGTCCCGAGCAGCACATTGCCGACCTGCCAGGCCGCGGCCTGATCCATCAGCCGCATCGGCTCGCGGTCGTCATTAGCGAGCATAATCTCGCGCAACGGCCGCGCCGCGCCAAGCCGCGCCAGCCCGGCGTAGAGTTGCGCCAGATCCTGCAAGGTGATGCCGACGCCGCCAAGGCCCATCGCCAGCCCCGGCGCTTCGTCCTTTGGCAGCACGAGATTGCCGCCGGCCTGTTTCAGCCGTGACGACAGCCGGCTGGAGCCGACGCGGTCGAGCAGCGCAATCGCCGGTACGTTCAGTGAGAACTGCAGCGCCTTGCGGACCGGCACTGTGCCCTGGAACGTCATGTCGAAATTTTCCGGCGCGTAGGAGCCGAACCGAATGGGCCGGTCGTCGATCAGGCTCTCGGGATGGACAAAGCCGTCCTCGAAGGCGAGGCCGTAGATGAACGGCTTCAGCGTCGAGCCCGGCGAACGCACCGCGCGGGTCATGTCGACCTGCCCGGCGCGGCGCTCGTCGAAATAATCGGATGACCCGACGCGCGCCAGCACGTCGCCGCTTTCATTGTCGACCGCGATGATGGCGACCGAAATGTTCGGTCCCTGTGCCACCGCGCGGTCGCGCGCCAGCGCCTCCAGCGTCTTCTGCAAGGCGGAATCCAGCGTCAGCTTGATCAGCGGCGTATCCTTCACCGTCGCCATCGCGGCATCGGCGGAATGCGGCGCCAGAATCGGCATCGGCTTGCGCAACCGCGGCACTGCGGCCGCCCTCGCCTGCGCCGCGTCTTCTTTCGACACCACGCCATCCTCGACCATTCGTGCCAGCACGCGGTCGCGCGCGGCATGCGCCGCTTCCGGATGGCGGTCGAGCCGGCGGCGTTCCGGCGATTGCGGCAACGCGACCAGCAATGCGGCTTCGGCCAGCGAAAGCCGCTTCGGCTCCTTGCCGAAATAGGCGATGGACGCGGCGCGGATGCCTTCGAGGTTGCCGCCGAACGGCGCCAGCGCCAGATAGAGATCTAAGATTTCGTCCTTGCTCAGTTGCCGTTCGAGCTGAACCGCGCGCACCATCTGCCGCAACTTTGCATAGACCGAGCGCTCGCGCCGCGGCTCCAGCAGCCGCGCCAGTTGCATCGTGATGGTCGAGCCGCCCGAGACGATATGGCCGCGGGTGCCAAGCTGCAGCGCCGCCCGTCCGAGCGCCAGCGGATCGACGCCGCCATGCGACCAGAAGCGGCGGTCCTCATACGCCAGCAGCAGCTTGAGATATCCGGGGTCGACGGCGCTCCTCGCATCGACCGGCAGCCGCCAGCGGCCGTCGGCCATCGCATAGGCGCGGAGCAATTTGCCGTTGCGGTCGACGATGGTGGTCGAGACTTTACGTGCCTCTTCCAGCGGCAACGGCCCGAGCGATACGACCCAGGCGGAGAAGGCGGTGGTGATGACGATGAGCACCAGCGCCAGCGCCACCGCGATACGGAAAAAGCGGCGCCGCCCACTGCCACCGCCGTCGTGCCCGGGCTTGGCCCTGCCATCCACGTCCTTCTCTCCGGCGGCAACAGTCGTCGATGCCCGGGTCATCTGCGCGAAGACGCGCTTCGCGCTTTTGCCCGGGCACGACGAGGAACTGTGGTGGTTCTCACTCATTTCGCCGGTCGCACCTCGACTGAGCCGGTGCCGGAGCGACCGTAGCGCGAGGGATTATACATGTCCTCGACATAGGCCTGCGGCAACACGTATTTGCCGGGCGATACCGCGCGCACGATGTAGGCCACCGTGAACACCGACTTGTCGTCGCTGGCCCGATCGATCGCCGCCGTGAAGCGGTCGTCGCGGAACTCGGTATGCTCGGGCTCCTCGCCGTCCTCGATCCAGTCCAGCGTGCCGCTGTCGCCCGACGACACCAGATGCGGGTTGTCGATCTCGAGGCCGGCCGGGAGATAATCGGCCACCATGATGTGCCCGTATTCCGGCTTCGCCTCGGTGATCTTCAACACCACCGCGAAGCGGTCGTTCTGCCTGGCCTTGCTGACATCGGCCGGCTTGCCATCGAGCGTGAAGTAGTTGCGCTCGATCTTGAAGCCGTTCGACGCCGCAGGCTCCGGGGTAACCGGCGAGCCAGAGACTGAGACCACCGCCTGCACCGGCGCATCGCCGGTGTTGGTGACCTTGACCGGTTTGCCCGCCACCGCGTCGGCCTTGTAGCTGCGATAGAGCGCAGTTTTCGCCGGCGTCCCATCGACATCAAGCGCCAGCGTTTCCTTCGAAAGCGCACGCGCGGCCAGCACCATCCACGCATTCTCCTGCGTCGAGGTGTAAGGGGAAAGGCCCCGCGCTACTTCGACTCGCTGAACGGCTTGCGTCAGCGTCGCTCGCGGCGCGTTACCTTCGCTGGCGAGCGAAACGAGCGCTGCCGCATCGCGCAGCGCCGAGCCGTAGTCGGTGCGGCCGAACTCGAGCACAGGCTTTGGCGCCAGCGCATCCAGCGCCGCGCCATAGACCCGCTCCGCCCGCGTCTTGTCGCCGACCAGGGCCAACGCCGCTGCAAGCTGCGATTTCGCGATTGGCGTGGCAAGATTGGAGAGCTTGGTATCGGCGAGATAGCGCAGGTCGCCGATCGGCGCCGCGCCATTGCGGGCCAGCACGTAGAGGCCGTAGGCCAGATCGCGGCCGCCGTCCTTTTCCGGCTCGTTGGCGTTGACCACAGAGTTACGGATGCGGTCGAGCGCGTTCTTGAACAGCACATCCGGCACCGCAAAACCCTTTTCGCGGGCGCGGGTCAGGAAGTCCGTGACGTAGGCATCGAGCCAGGCGTCGTCGCCGCCGGCCGACCACAGGCCGAACGAGCCGTTCGAGCCTTGGCGGGCCAACAGCCGCTCGATCGCATCCTTGATCCGCTGGTCGACCGCGGTATCCATCGCCAGATGCGCACCCGCTGCCAGGTCGTTGACATAGAGCAGCGGCATCGCGCGGCTGGTGATCTGTTCGGAACAGCCGTGCGGATAGCGGTCCAGCGCCTTCAAAATGGTCGCCGCATCGAGCGCGGTGGACAGGCCGACCGACAACGACACGCTGCCGGTGCCCGATACCAGGTCGGAGAACATGTCCGACGTCAGCGTCAGGCTCTCGCCTTTGGCCAATGTCCGGATCGAGCGCCGCGCCAGAACTTGGGTTGCCGCCTTGACGTCGAGCGCATAGTGCCGCGCCAGCGTCAAGCCGTTCGGGCCCTTGATGTCGACGTCGAGATTGGCGGTGCCCGCGCCGCCGGCATCGAGCGCCAGCGCCATTGAGGTCCGCTGCTTGGCGGCGAGTTTTACAGTGGTGGTCGGATTACCCGTCACCTTCACCGGGCCCGACGTTTTGACGCTGATGCTGTAATCGCCGGGCGCGCCCTCGACATTGTCGAGGTCGAAACTCATCGTGCCCTTGTCGCCGTTGAGCAGGAAGCGCGGCAGCGTCGCCGTCAGCACCACGGGATCGCGTACCGTGACGTCGACGGTCGCCCGGCCGAGCTTGGTCGAATTCCACGCCACCGCCATGACGCGCGCGGTGCCGGCGAATTCCGGAATATCAAAGCTGATTTCCGCTGACCCGTCGGCGCCCACCGTGACGATCCCGGAATAGAGCGCCAAGGGCTTCTGTGTCGGCGGCGAGCCCTGCAGCTCGGCGCCGGCGGAATCGCCGCCGGTCCGGATCTGGCCGCGCGTGCCCTGCATGCCGTCGATCAGTTGCCCATAGAGATCGCGGATCTCGGAGGTCAGGCGGCGCTGGCCGAGATAGTAATCGTCAGGAGCCGGCGGCTTGTAGTTGGTCAGATTGAGAATGCCGACATCGACGGCGGCGACGACGATCTTGGCGTCCTCGCCCGGATTGAGCCCGCCGAGCTTGACCGGGATCTTTAGTGCCGTGCCGGGCCGCACCAGCGGCGGCGGCGACAGCGCGACCTGCAGCGTGCGGGTCTTCTTGTCGATGCCAAACCATTTTAGCCCGATCGCCCGTCCCGGCATCCGCAGCGCCGCCGCATCCAGCGGACGCCGCAGCGTCGCCAGCACGTAGGCGCCGGTGCCCCAGTCCTTGCCGACGGTCAGCTTGACCTGCTGGGTGCCTTCCTTGACGTCGACGGTCTGCGTCGTCAGCAGTCGGTCGCCGAGCACGTTGATGGTGAGCTTGCCGGCGGTGCGGGCATTGACCGACACCACCATGGTGTCGCCGGACGCGTATTCCGGCTTGTCGATCGAGGTCTCCAGCAGGTCAGGCGTATCGGCGCTGCCGTCGGAATACCAGCCGACATCGAACTGCACCGACGTTACCGGTCCGTCCGCCTCGGTCGATTTGACGTCGAGGCGATAGCGGCCCGGCTCCGGCGAGACCGACACCCGCGCCGCCTTGTCCGATGCCAGCGTCAGGTCGCCATCGGCGACACGCTTGGTCGATTTGACCGGCTCGTATTCCCAAGACGAGTTTTGGCGGTACCATTGATAGCGCGACTCGATCTTCAGGAGTTCGTAGCGCAGGCCATCCCGCGAAAGCTGCTTGCCGTCGGGGCCGACGAACACGACGTCGAACTCGGCCTTGTCGCCCTCGGCCACGCTCTTGTCAGCAAATAGCGGCTTGATGCCGATCAGCGCCGCCTGCGGCGCTACCGGGAGCACCAGCTTGCGCTCGACGGCGCGGCCGCCGGTCTCCACCATGCGGATGAAGATCTGCGCCTCCTGCGGACGGGTGGACGTCGGCGCCTTGGCCAGCGACACCGGGAAGGTCGCAACGCCATTGGCGTCAGCCTCGGGGAGGTTCTCGATCGGGGTACGCTCGTTGGAGGCGGTTTCCTCATCCGCCACGCCAAACTGGTAGCCGGGATAGCCCGGCCGCCCGGAGGCGGCGGGAGCGACCAGCATGTCGCCTTCGAGTTGCAGGCCCGAGGCCGGGGCGCCGTAAAGGAACTTGCCAGCGACTTTCAGTTCCACTGGAGTCTCAGCCTTGATCACCTTCTCCTTGGCCGAGACATCGAATTCGATGCGCTCGGGGATGTAGTCCTCGACCATGAAGGTGGTCTCGCCGACGGAAGCGCCCTTGGGGTCGGTAAAGGCACGCACCCGCCACGTCCCGGTCGGGACCGCGGAATTGAGCGGCAGCACAAGAGAGCGGCCACCTGCGCCCTGATCCGGCAGCACGGCGCGGCGGAATTCGACGCCGTCGGGCCGCTCGATCACCAGCGTCAACGGCCCGCCGGCCATGGCGTTGCCCTGCCCGTCGCGCAGCAGCGCGGTCAGGTAGACGAACTCGTTCGACCGGTAGACCCCGCGCTCGGCATAGACGAAGGCGTCGGCGCCGGCCGGCACGACGCGCCCGGAGACGCCGCGATCGGTGAGGTCGAAGGCATTGGTCTTCAGGCTGAGGAAGGCGTAGTCCGCCTTCTCGCTCATGACTGTCAGCAGCGCCGGCGAAAGCCCGCCCTCGCCGCGCGCCAGCCCTGCCTCGAACAGCACGTGGCCGGCATTGTCGGTCTTGCGGGTGGCGAGGATCTCGTTGTTGCGCGCGACCAGCCGCACTTCGGCCTTCGCGACGGCCTCGGTCGAAGCCAGCGAATTGACGAAGACATGAATGCCGTCATTGCCGGAAAACGCCGTCAGCCCCATGTCGGAGACGATGAACCATTGCGTCGCCAGCGAGCCGTCATCATCGCCGCTGCCGGGGCCCTTGGCCGAAGCGGTCATCACATAGACGCCCGGCTGCAGGTCGCCCAGCGCCTGGTCGACCGGGAACGCCGTCACCACGTCCTGGTTCAGCGTGGAGGCGGTCGCAAGTTCGCCCGTCCAGACCTTGACGCCACGCTCGTTGCCCAAATCCGAGAGCTGGTAGCTGGAGAGCGTCTTCTGAAAGTCGCTGTCCACCACCGTGTTGATCAGATTGCGGTCCCCGATCCGGAACACGCTGACGTTCACCGAGGGCGTATTGACGCTGACCAGCGGAATGCCGCGCTGGCCGGTGCGCGGCAGCACATAGGCGCGGCCGGTGAAGCGCACGAACGGCTTGCGGTCGCGGACGTAGATGTTGAATTCGGCCGACTTCGGTAAGGATTCCTTAACCGTGGACGGCAGGCCGGCGCGCAGGTTGATGTTGTAGCGCTCGCCATGCTTCAGCCCGTCGACGCAGAGCTGCTTGCCCTCGCTGGTCAGCGCCGGCTTGTCGGTGCCGGCCAGCGCCAGGAACGGCGCGAAGTCGACCCGCTTGGCGAGATCCTCGGAGAACTGGAAGCAGGCGCGCGGCGAGGCGCCATCGGAATCCACAGTATAATCCAGCAGCCGGAAACCGTGCTGGTCGCGCATCTTCTCGTACTGGCCGCGGACCTCGGCGACCTCGCGCATGTCGAGCGACAGCCGCAACGCATCCAGCGCCGGACGCCACAGCTTGCGCTCTGACATTGCCCGGCCCAGCACGGCCAGCGCATCGGCCTCCTCTGCCTGGTTGCCGGCGCGCTGATAGGCGATGTAGGCCGCCGTCGAGGCGCGCTCGTATAAAAAAGTCTGTTCGCTGGAACTGGCAGAGCGGATCTGGAAGATGGTTTTGGCGAGTTTCAGCCAGTTGGCGCTATCCTCGGGCGTGGTGGCGGCGATCTGGCCGAGGATCTGCAGGCCGACGCGGAAGTCGGCGCGCCTGAAGGCGGCGTCGGCGTCGTTGCGCAGCGTCGCGGAGGATTTCGCGACCGGCCCCGCCTCGCTCTTGATCTGGGCCTCCAGCTTGACGGCCGAATCAGCCAGCTCGTCGCGCTTGAACGCCTTGTCCGCGGCCCTTGCCGCCGTCAGGCCAAGCGCCACCGTGGCGCAAATCACTGTGGCGCGAACCAAACCGATCATGATGGGCTCCTTGCCGCGGACATCAACCGCGTAACGTCGAAACATGCGCGAAAAGGTGACGGACTGATGGCAGTGGATTCGGCTTGCGAAAAGGTCGCATGCATGGCGCTGGCAGTCCAAACGGTCCCGGCCGCACCGCCCGGCGGGGGTGCCGGCGGCTGGCTTTATGTCAGGAGCGGACCATGCGAGATAGTCCGCCGTCTGCCTTGGTCGCGAACCCAAAGAAATCGGTTCGACGCTCTTGGCTGGAAAGCGGATTTTTCATATTGGCAGTGCTAGATAAGGAAGGCCTATACAAGGTGGATACCCAGGATGGGTACCGCCCGGACGGTCCCATAGCTCAACTGGATAGAGTAACGGATTTCTACTCCGTGGGTTGCAGGTTCGAATCCTGCTGGGATCGCCAAGCCTTCGGGAACCGGCGCGCACGTCCTGGGATGGCCTCGTTGCAGATGGCGGAGAGCAAACGCAGCCCGGATGAGCAAAGCGATATCCGGAGTTTCCCTTCCCGCAATCTCCCTCGGCTCATGCGGCTACGCGCTAGCGTTTGCAGTCATGGCGCAATCATTCCGGGCGGCGGATGCATTATGCCATTCATGTCATACGAATGACGATGAAGCACCATATGTTGCGCGGATAGCACGGCTTGCCCCAGAAGTGGAACCACGGTCGATCTTGGCGCGCGCTGTGTCGCGCCGGCACTAGCCGCCGACCCAACAGGAGCGCATCTTGAACGCGGGGGAGAGTTCCGGAAGGGCAATCACGATGGCGGCGAGAACAGCGCACGGCAGACCCAAACGACATCCGTCAGCTTCAAGGAGGCCGATCCGTGGAGCGGCCGTAAAGCTCGCCAGACGGCTGGCCGAGGTGCAGGCACTGCGTAAGCTGGTTCAGAAAGCCGAAGCTGCCCGACTTTAGTGGTCACCTATGCTGCGTGCCTGATCCGAAAGTCGTCGATCCGCTTGCCGGACTTAAGTTGTGCGGCCAGCCAGCGGGGCTTCTTGCCGCGTCCCGCCCAGGTCTCCGACGGCCGCTCCGGATTCCGATATTTCGGAACGACCGCGGGATAGGGCCGGCGCGCTGTCGGCGACTTGGCATTCCGAGACGACTTAGCATTCCGAGACGACTTGGCATTCCGAGACGACTTGGCATCATCAGTTGCATGTTGATATTTCAATGCCGCGCTGGAGTTGCCGCAAGCGGTTTTCGAGCACGCTCTTTTCCGCGGTCAGTGACTCAGCAAGCCTGGTGGCAATTTCCTCATGGAGCGCCCACAATTCGTCAGTGGACATCGACTTGAAGTCATTCCGGTTCATGACGGCCCCCAATCATGATTCAAAGTTCTGAGCCCTCATCGTCGGCCGATAATTTGAGCATAGCAAGGCCGATTCAAAACGCTCTTCTGGATCACGTTAGATGGAGTCGCGCCTCCACGGAAGAAATATGCGTTGTGCAACGCAAGCTTGAAGAAATTTTCCGAATTCCGATAGCACAATCTGAGATTGATCGACTCATCTGGCCGCCGTGGAGGAACCGGTGGCGTGGCTTTCGCCGCGCATCACTCCGCGCGAGGCCAAAGAAAACTGAAGCGGCACAGGTGACGATTTACGGTTTGGGCTTATAATGCCGGCCGGAAATTGCTCCGTCGCCCTGACAAAGGATACGGATCGTCATGCCGAAAAAGGGCATTACCGGCCACGACGAGTGGGTAGTCACGGAAGCGCTGGCGACGGCGCTGATCGCGCTTGAGCAACTCGCACCGACCCAGCAGTCACGCCAGCAGATGGACGACATCAAGAAATTGCTGGCAGCCAATTGTCAGCCGGGGACCCTCAACCTGCATCTCGCCCAGGCAAAGTGCCGGCTGAACCCCCACGCCGATCGCGCCGTCATCTATCGCGAGTATGGATTTGAGGATCGGGAAGTCTGAAAATTGGATTCGGGCAAGCGTAGTACCTGTCATCAATGTACGAGCGCAATTGCGCTCGTCGCTGGGCGAGCATTCGCGCGACCCGGTGGCTCATGCGGGCCAGTTTGCTACTACAGGAAGTCTGGGAGGACATCAGGATGAAGCTGCCGCACGCATCTGCCACAGCAACGGCTTTAACGATCCTGACAGCGGCGATCGCCCTGCCCGCAGCTACGCGCGCCCAGACCTACGATCCGAGCTACCCCGTTTGCCTGCAGGTCTACCAGGGCATCGCGGACTTCTATTTCGAGTGCCACTATCAGACGATCGCGCAGTGTCAGGCATCGGCTTCGGGCCGCTCCGCCCAATGCGTGGTCAATCCATATTACGGCGGGCCGAAGGCCAAGCGTAGCAAACGCCAGCGGCAGTATTGAAAACCAGTTCGCTTCGATGGCCTGACGGGCCTCGCCTGAAAGTGCCCGCCGTTCACCAGCCGTAACTGCCGAGCGCGAGCGGCCTCGAGGGCGCCTTCGCGGTCCGCGTCGTGTCGGGCCTCAGGCAGCGCCGCGCAGCTTCGATCTCGGCGTCGCTCGCGCCTTTGCCGCGGGCCCACTGCTCGGCGGCGGACGCACTGTATTGCGCCACGTAGTAGCGCACGACAGGACAGGAAATTCGACGCAAAACACCGGACTGCTCAGCCGCAAATCCGGCGCTGGATGTTCCAAGACACAGCGCCAGCACATACACCCAACGTAAACTCATGTGATTCCCCTCTGCGTCTCAAGAGAGGCTGGCTTTCACTGACGCATCAAGCCTGATTGTGAGTTCCGCGTGCGGAACAGGCGGAGCTGTGCCAAAGCCGCAACTGCACCCTCCGATACCCTCCTCCTGATCCCGGCTGCTCCGCCGTGGAACACGGTTTATGCGATGATTAAAATTGATTGTTTACGAAGAAGGCCGAAGCTGATTGCCGCCTGAGCGCAATTCGCTAGCTTCTGCTTGCCAGGGCCTGGCGCGAACTATGGGTAACTCGGATGGCATTCGAACGCCGATCGATGGCGAGGACGACGATCTCGAAAGACGCGCTGCTGTACTTTGACGCGCAGCGCGGCGTCCTCACTTGCCGTGTTCAGGACGTCACCAATTCCGGGGCCGGAATCGAACTCCACACCCTCAATTCGTTGCCGCTGAATTTCGAATTGAGCTTCGACAAATTTCACACCGTTCGCGAGTGCCGCGTGATCTGGCGGCAAGGCGATTTCGTCGGCGTTGCATTTCAAAACTGATTAGATCTGCAACAAGGCCCAATTCGGGGCAGATGCGCCGATACGGGCGGCTTCGCGGCGCTCGGTGAACGGCCCCCGGCGGTAAACAAAACGGCCTTGGGCAACGGAACTAACATCGAAACTCCGCGTCGAATCCCCGCGCTTTCGGCTCCTCCGGAACACGACCCATACGGGTTGACCGCTCTGGCACGTCCTTAATCCGCGCCGGGAACGTTCAGGAGCCTATGACGGGAGTTCAGTATGTCCTGGGATCGTCCGTTCGCTCAGCCCGTCCCACTCCCGGAGGGACCGCCTGCGCAAACCCTGCGAGACGCCGCCGACTACATCAGGAAGCTTCCTTTGCCAGAGCGCGATGGTCAGGAATGGCGGCTTGCTGTCCAGATGCTGATCGATGCCGCTGAAGATCGCGGGCCCATGCTGTTTGCGCGGATGGGAATTGTCAGAGCCCTGGAAGCGCATGTCGCAACGACACTCAATTCCGAGAGCCAGGCTCCAGGCCAAGATCGAAGTCAAGCCAATCTGAAGTGCGACCGTGACGCCAGCATCTGATTCCGGATCGCCATCGCCAGCGATATCGCCGAAGCGCCTGAAGGTTTTCCATGCCTAATCAGCCAAGCGCTCACGCGCATTGGCGAACTGCACCAGATCGGCGCGGCATCCGCAGGTTTCACTTTGGCCAATTCGTGGAATCGCCAAAGTGCAAGCACGCCGCAATCGAGCAGCTGAAAGTCTTGTTATGCTACCTGCCTGATGCGGAAGTCGTCGATCCGCTTGCCGGACTTCAATTTTGCAGCAAGCCAACGCGGCGTCTTGCCGCGTCCCGCCCACGTCTCGGACGGCCGGTCCGGATTCCGAAACTTCGGAACGACGGTTGGATATGGGCGCCGGCCTGTCGACGAACTCTCGCGCTCGGCTTCGACGCCACCCTTGAGTTGCTTCAGGCGATTTTCGAGCACGCGCTTCTCCGCCAGCAGCGAGGCTGCAAGCCTGGAGGCGATTTCTTCGTGGAGTGCCCACAGCTCATCGGTGGACATCGATTTTATGTCATTCCGGTTCACGACCGTCCCCAATCATGATTCGATGTTGTTGCTATCGTTGGTAGAAAACATGAGCAGAATAAGGCCGATTTAGCACCTCTTTAAGTACGTCTTTCTGGCTGTAAAGTTCCAGATGGTTGACCTCTCTTTCGATTGTAAAGCTCCGGCCGGTTGACCTCTTTAGATAATGCAACCAGGACAGAATCTGCTTTAAGGCGCGCCCAAATTTTCCTTTCACGACTGGCGACAGATTTCCGCGGTCGGAAATCCGAAATTAGAGGTATCTCGTTGACGGTTTCCTAATCGCACAGCATTCGGAGGCTCAAGCGTGCGGTGCTTGCGGACCGATCCGGTGCAGGCAAAGCGACGGCAACACGCAACGCGAGCACCCGGGGCTTCCAACTTGGCGCATTGCCGCCGCACCTCCGCCACGCCGACGCCAAAGTCGAAACGGAACTTGCACCTCGAACCTCCGGCGGGCGCGAGCCTGTCCCGCAACAGAATGTTGGCGTCATGGCAGGGTATCGCCACCGCAATGGCCGCGGTGCTTCCAGGCTACCGTTCGCGGCGCTTGCGCTGGCGCTGACCTCGTCGCATGCGTGCGCCGACAGCTTCCAGGAAAAGTGGATGGGGCGGATCGCCCGGCCGCCGGCAGACGATCAGGAAGCCTCCGTCTACTGGGAGGACAAGTGGGACGCGCGCGGCAAGCGCTTCAAGGCCAACGAGGTCTCATGCGCGCATCGCACCGAGGCGTTTGGCACCATCTTCATCGTCACCAATCTCGAGAATGGCAAGAAGATCCGCTGCCCCGTGCAGGACCGCGGCCCCTTCACACGCGGCCGGGTTCTCGACTTCTCGCTCGGCGCTGCGCGCCAGATCGGCTGCGATGGCTTGTGCCGCGTCACCGTGCGCCGCGCCGGTTACGAGTAGCAATTGTAATAACAATCAACCTTAGAGTGTTTGCGCAAACTGCGCGGCTGTTGCCGCCGGGTGACATCGGTCGCGCAAGAATTCGATAGTCTTGACCGGTTTCGCGCTGATGCATGTCACCGGCGGTCTGGCCCATGGCGAGATCACGACGAGCAATACCGTTGGGTAGCTTGGGCGCGGTCGCGACCCGCAGCAGTCCTGGATGGCTGGCGGAAGCGGGGCCATCGGCGGCTTTGTCGCCAAACGAGTGAGGTGGCCCACAATAGCCGAGCGCTCGTCTCCCTGGGGTAGGTGAAGGGACGGCGCCCGGCTATTCGGGCCGCGCGGCGGTGCGGCTTGATAAGGAACTCATTTCTAACTTAATGAGAATTTAAAAAGCTGTTGAATCATAACGATTTTATAGCCGCAGTCGATTACCGACGCTGGCATCCGGACTTCAGGGCAATCGAAAACGGGGCCAAACGGGCCGATATCCCCAAATTGGGAACCCAGCGCCTTCGACATGCTTTCCCCACCTCAGGATTTGAAACGACTGAGCATGAGATCCGTTGGCCCGCCACCGCCCGAGTTCGATCGCGACGAGGTGTTGGTATGCATGGCGCTGGCCTTCTGCCTGGCCGGCATGTCGACAAGTATCGTCTACAGGCTGCTGGGTTAGGGGGCCGTCCGGACGGCTATTCCTCGGAGGTCGCGAAGAACGGCAAATCCACGTCCATGAATACGGCCACGCCGCCGATGACCGCCTCCAACTCCACATCACGCCCCTCTCCGGCCGGCGGCCCATTCGCCGCCGATTAAGCCCCAGCGACCAAATGCCAGCAGCGCCTTGCAAGCGCGCGAAACCGAAAGGAAAGTGCGATGAGCGGGATCGGCCGCAAGATCATCTACGTCATGCTCGTGATCGTGGTGCTGCTGATCATCTGGCAGTTTCTCGGATCGATTTGATCGTCGGCACACAGGCCCAATGAGCCCGCCGCACGGCGCTTTTCCGATGTGATTGTGCGGATGAAGCTGAGCGAGTGGCGAAAAACGGCTCGGCCGATGCGATGAGGAGTAGACGAGGCCCGGAGTGCCTAGGAGTCCGGGCCTCGTGGCCTCCAGTGGTAGCATTCGTCGTGATGAACGAACGCCCTGCCCCCCGCTGCAAGCGACGTCGTTATAGATGCGCCGTGTACGCGCAGCCAATCCGTATGAGTACGGTGCGATATTCGTGTGCATATTCCTTGCGTGTGTCCCGCACGCGAGTGCCGCAAAACTCGACCGGCTCGCGACCCGTTGGCTCGCAAAGACGTGGTCAGCGGGCTAGCGCTTATCGAACGGAATATACTGGTGATACTCTTTCGGCACCGAGTTCCGGTACCGCGCGGGCACCGTGCCACGGTCGACTGAACGATCGATCTCCTGCTGCCGGGTCATCCTGGCCGGTTTCTTTTTCTTCGGCGCCGCCTTCTCCTTTTCGGCAGCCGTATTTCCAGGAGCCGTATTCTCAGGAGCCTTGATTTCCGGCACGGCGGTGGGCGTTGCCGCAGGCGCCGTCCCGCCGCCCGGCGCGCCCTGCGCGAGCGCGACACCGGCCGGCAGGAACACGAGAGCCGCGCCGTCGCGGCCACCATGATGCGAGACAGTTTTTGCATGGAAAGCTCCGGCTCCGGCCAATTCCGTTTCCGGCCCGATCCTATTAGGTCCGCAGCCGTCCGCACGCCGGGAATTTGGCGACGCGGACGGGCATGGACTGGCTATGCTTGACCCGGCTGCAGGTCGTGAAGACCAAGACCAGCCGGCTGCACTGCCAGTCCGGACCGAGAGCGGCGCTGGCGGCCGGCTCGGGATAGGACACGCCGATCACGACGAAGCCGATGAAGGCCAGCGCGACGGCGGCCGCGACGAGAACGAGGTATCTGCGGGTCCACCAATTGTGGGGCATGGCGGTCGCTCCTGTTTCAGAAGCTCGGAAGATAGGAACGACCCGCCACGGTCCCATGTGAACCGGTTCACACTACACGGGTTTGTGCACGAGCCCGATGGATGCGGAAAAGGGTATAACTCGCGTAAATCCGTTGCGGACTCACAACCCTTGATCGACACTGCGCGTTGGGGCTGAGCGCGTAGGCGGGGCGTGCGATGGACAAGCAGGAAACGGGCTACGACTACATCAGGTACAAGCAATTGCTGGCGGCAGCGGTCGACGAGACCACGCGGCTCGAGCTGATCGAGATCATGATCAGGGAAAATGCCCGCGACAGGCTGGAGGCGCAGCGGATCGCGGATCGGGTCGCGATGACGGTGATGACGGTCGCGCGCGTTCTCGGCCCCGGTAGCCGTCGCGATAGTTTCTAGGATCGTGCGGGTCACCTTTCCGAAGCGAGCATCGCCGGCGAGCCAACTAGGCCAATCACCGCGCCGGCGAGAAGCCCTCATTGCAGGATCGACCAGCTCGGGGCTTCGGTCGCCGTCGCCATCTTGCCGAGCAGCCAGGCTGACGTAATCCCGCCGATTGGCATCAGTTTGGGCCATTTGCCGTTCACGCAAGTCTCCCCTGCTCTACCGGCCTCATTTCGACGCTGGCATTTTGCCCCGGGTTCACTTACCTAGGCGCCATTCCGCGCGTGTGGCGCGTCCAACCCCGAGAGTGAAAGCGACAAGGCCTCTTTTATGAGTGGATTCAAGGAACCGAACTTCGCGGACCGCCAGAAGGCCGCGATGCAGGCGCGGCAGGACATTTTGAACAAGTTTCGCGCCCAGCCGGGGCCTGATGATCCCGAGGTGAAGCGCCGGCAGGCCGAGCGCGAAGCCCAGGCGGCCGCGCGCGCCAAGGCGAGAGAGGCCAAGGAAGCCGAAAAGGCTGAGCAGAAACGGCTCGAGGCCGAGGCCGCCGCGGTGGAAGCCGCGAGGATCGCGCGCGAAAAGGAAGAAGAGGCCGCCAGGCTGGCGGCGCTGGAGGCCGAGCAGAAGGCCAAGCGCGACGCCCGTTACGCCGCGCGTAAAGGCAAGGGCAAGAAGAAAGTAGGCAAGAGGAAGCGGGCAAGATGCGCCGCCGTCTCTTGCCGGTGACGGATTCAGCCCTCCGTCATTCCGGGCTGGTGCGTGAGCGCCAGACCCCGGATGCATCCAGCCCCCGATGCATAATGGCGCATCGGGGAATCTCGAACCTCCGGGGGCCGATGCTTGAGCATCGCTCCCTTGCGCAAACGCCTTGCGTTTGTCGCAGGGATTGGCGGCGCGCTTAGTTCTTCTTCATGCCATCGTCTTTTTTCATGCCGTCTTTCATCATGCCGTCGTGCTTCATGCCGTCCTTCTTCATCATGCCGTCGTCTTTCTTCATCGCGTCCTTGGACATCGATTCCTTCTTCATGCCGTCGTCCTTGCCCATCTTGTCCTGAGCGAAGACGGCCGGCGCGAACGCAAGGCCGAGTGAAACGAGCGCGGCAGACAGGCCGAGGCCGATACGGGTCGTGGTGGTCATGGGGTCGTCCTTTGGGTTCAAGTTGGTTTTTCGAGAGCGACGTCTGCCGCTTCCCCAACGACGATGCCGCGCCCGGGTTTGTTACGGGCCACCCCAAAGTTTCTTCCTGGTCACGGATAGTTGAAACGGGCAAATTGATGGCGGCTAACGCTCCGCGAGTGCCCAGGATGGACGTATTATTGTCGGAGTCTTCTGCGAACGGCAGTTCCCGGGTATGCACCGCAGCGATATCAGGCTTTGGTCTCAGGGCTGGAATCTGGGCTTGCCGGCGCGGGCTGCCTCGACCTATCACACAGCGTCCAACTATCGGACTAGGCAACTTCGGACGAAGACCGGCTAGGCAACTTCGGACGAAGACCGGCTAACATGGGCTGAAGCCGGTCTGGACTGCCGACCCAACAACTATTCGCAGGGGATAAACCATGCTTACACGCCGCCATGTCATCGCATCCGCACTCGCCGCGCCCGCCGTCCTTCGTTTCGGCACCTGTACCGCCCACGCCGCGACCACACTGAAGATCTCGCACCAATTCCCGGGTGGCACCATCGACAAGGGGGACTTCCGCGACCGGCTGTGCCGCACGTTTGCCGCCGAAGTCGCCAAGCGCTCTGGCGGCGAGATCGCCGCCGAGATCTATCCGAACTCCTCGCTGATCAAGACCAACGCGCAATTTTCGGCGATGCGCAAAGGCGCACTCGATATCAGCCTCTACCCGATGCCCTACGCCGGCGGTGAATTGCCGGAGACCAATATCGGCCTGATGCCAGGCCTGGTCGCGACCTACGACCAGGGCCTGCGCTGGAAGAAGGAACCGGTCGGCAAGGCGCTGACCGACTTCCTCGCCGACAAGGGCATCATCCTGTTGACCTGGGTCTGGCAGGCCGGCGGCGTCGCCAGCCGTTCCAAGCCGATCGTCGCCCCCGAAGACGCCAAGGGGCTGAAGGTGCGCGGCGGCTCGCGCGAAATGGATATGGTGCTGCAGACCGCGGGCGCTGCCGTGCTGTCGGTGCCGTCGAACGAGATCTACGCTGCGATGCAGACCGGCGCCTGCGACGCCGGCATCACCTCCTCCACCAGCCTGATCTCGTTCCGCCTCGAAGAGGTCGCGAAGTCGCTGACCTCCGGCGCCGGCGCCTCCTACTGGTTCATGCTGGAGCCGCTGATGATGTCGAAGGCGATCTTCGACAAGCTGCCCAAGAACCAGCAGGACATCATCCTGACCGTCGGCAGCGAACTCGAAGCGTTCGGCCGCAAGGGCGCGCAGGACGACGATGTCGAGGTCGCCAAGGTCTATGAGAAGGCCGGCGCCAAGGTCAGCAAGCTCGACGTGGCGACCGTCAACAAATGGCGGGATATTGCGCGCGATACCGCGTGGAAGGACTACAGCGCCAAGACGGCGACCTCGGCCAATCTGCTGAAGCTCGCAAGCGACGTCGCCGCATGATGCATGGTCCGCTTCCGGATCAGCAAGACCATTCCGAGGCCGCCACGGGCAATCCGCTCGTGGCGGCGCTCGGCCAGGCGCTGGCGCTGTGCAACAACGCCATCGTGGTCTTCGCCGCACTCGCGCTGATCGCGGCCTGTGCGATCCTCAGCTACAGCGTACTCGGCCGCGCCCTGTTCCACAGCCCGAATTACTGGCAGGACGAGGCGGCAGTGTTTCTGCTGGTCGGCGCCACCTTCATGACTGCGGCCTATGTGCAGGGCCAGCGCGGCCATATTGGCATCGAGGCCTTTGTCGGGCTGCTGTCGCCGCTCGCCAACCGCATCAGGCTGTGGCTGGTCGATGTCGCAAGCCTGCTGTTCTGTGCCTTCTTTGCCTGGAAATCCTGGACGCTGGCGCATGAGGCCTGGGTCGACGGCCAGGTGTCGAACTCGATGTGGTCGCCCCCGCTTGCGATCCCCTATGTGCTGATGGCCGTTGGCATGACGCTGTTGTGCCTGCAGATCCTGTTGCAGATCATTATTCCCTTTGCTGGTGCTTCACGTCGATGAGCGTTCTTGGAATTGGTATCAGTTACGGACTGGCGACCCTATTTGCGATGTTTTCGGGCATGCCCATTGCTTTTGCTTTGGGCGCGGTTGCCGTCGTCTTCATGGCGATCTTCATGCCAACGGCATCGCTCGATACGGTAACGCAGAACGTCTACGAAGAAATGGCCTCGATCACGCTATTGTCGATTCCGCTGTTCATCCTCAAGGGGGCAGCGATCGGCAAGTCCCGCGCCGGTCAGGATCTCTATTCGGCGCTGCATGCCTGGCTGCATCGCGTGCCCGGCGGCCTCGGCGTCGCCAACGTATTCGCCTGTGCGCTGTTTGCGGCAATGGCGGGCTCTTCGCCCGCCACTTGTTCGGCGATCGGTTCGGCCGGCATCCCCGAGATGCGCAAGCGCGGCTATTCCGGCGGCTTTGCCGCAGGCATCATCGCCGCCGGCGGCACGCTCGGCATCCTGCTGCCGCCTTCGATCACCATGATCCTGTTCGCAGTCGCCGCGGAGAAATCGCTGGGCCGGCTGTTCCTTGCCGGCATCGGCCCCGGGCTACTGCTGGTGACCTTGTTCGGCATCTACGCCGTAATCCGCTTCCGCAAGGAATATGCGGCGGCGAAGGCGCTTTACGAAAAGACCGGAACGGAAGCCGCGATCCTGCATCGCGACGAGTTCACGATGGCCGAGCGCTTCACCATGCTGCCGCGGGTGATCCCGTTCGTGCTGTTGCTCACCGGCGTGATGATCGCGCTGTATGGCGGTTACGCAACGCCGTCGGAAACCGCCGGCCTCGGCGGCCTGCTGGCACTGGTGCTGATCGCGGTGATCTACAGCGTGTGGCGGCCGAGCGACCTCTCGCCGATCCTCAAATCCACCATTCGCGAATCCACCATGCTGATGATGATCATCGGCATGTCGCTGCTCTATTCCTACGTCATGAGTTATCTGCACATCTCGCAATCGGCGGCCGAAGCCATCGTCGCCATGCATCTGCCGCGCTGGGAACTCCTGGCGGCGATCCTGCTGATGGTGGTGGTGCTCGGCTTCTTCCTGCCCCCGGTGTCGATCATCCTGATGACCGCGCCGATCATCCTGCCGCCGCTGCGCGCGGCCAATTTCGACATCATCTGGTTCGGCGTGGTCATGACCATCGTGATGGAGATGGGCCTGATCCACCCGCCGGTCGGCCTCAACATCTTCGTCATCCGCAACGTCGCGCCGGACATTCCGCTCAGCGAGGTGATCTGGGGCACGTTGCCGTTCGTGCTGCTGATGATGCTGGCAGTGCTGCTGCTGTGCTTCTTCCCGGGGATTTCGACCGGGCTGCCGGACCTCGTGATGGGCTCGGACGGGGGGCGGTGAGACGTCCCATCGCTCTCTCACCCCGTCATTGCGTGCGAAGCTATCCCCGTGCAGAAAGATGGATTGCTTGGCTTCGCACGCAATTACGTGGTTAGGCTGTCGCCCTCGCCTTGGCGTTCAGCGCCGCAGCGACGCGGCTGACCGGCGGCCGGCCGATCAGCCCGCTCATGACATTGGTGGCGGCCAGGAGCTTGGCCATGTCGACACCGGTTGCGACGCCCGTGCCTTCGAGCATGTAGACGACGTCCTCGGTCGCGACATTGCCGGTCGCGCCGGGAGCGTAGGGGCAACCGCCGAGGCCGCCGGCGGCCGAGTTGATAACGCGGCAGCCCTCCTCCATGCCGGCATAGAGATTGGCGAGCGCCTGGCCGTAGGTGTCGTGGAAATGCATGGCGAGATGGGCCATCGGCACGTGGCCAGCCACAGCGCGCAGCAGCTGCCGCGCCTTCACGGGCGTGCCGACGCCGATGGTGTCGCCGAGCGAGATTTCGTAGCAACCGAGATCCCACAGCACTTTTGCGACATCGACCACCGCCTGCGGCTTGATCTCGCCCTCATAGGGGCAGCCGAGCACGGTGGAGATATACCCGCGCACCCTGACGCCGTCGGCCCTGGCGCGCGCTACCACCGGCTTGAACCGCTCGATCGATTCCGCAATCGAGCAATTGATATTGGCGCGCGAAAAGCTTTCCGACGCAGCGGCAAACACCGCGATCAGTTTGGCGCCGGCGGCCTGCGAGGCTTCGTAACCCTTCTCGTTCGGCACCAGCACCGGCAGTTCGCAATTGACGTGATGGCTGACGCCGCGCAGCACCTCGGCCGAGCCGACCATCTGCGGGATCGCCTTGGGCGAGACGAAGGCGCCGACCTCAACCGATGTGAGCCCGGCGCCGATCAGCGCCTCGATGAACGCGATCCGGTCAGGGACGCTAACCGGGGTCTTCTCGTTCTGCAGCCCGTCACGTGGGCCCACTTCAACGATGTGGACGCGATCGCTCATGATGCCGCCGGTTCGATTTCGGCAAGTTCGACGCCTTCGCCGACGATGTCGCCGACCTTGCACTTGATCTTCTTCAACACGCCCGCAAAGGGCGCGCGCAGCGTCTGCTCCATCTTCATGACTTCAAGCGTGAGGATCGCCGCACCCTTCTCCAGCGTCGCGCCCTCCTCGGCCAGCAGCGCGACCACGGTGCCCGGCAAGGGCGCCACGATCTTGTCCTCGCCGACCTGCTCCTCGGTCTCGCCGCCGAACGGATCGACCCAATGCAGGTCGAAGCGGCCGTTGCGGGTGCGCAGATAAAGCTCATGGCCCTCGATCACGGCCATGACGCGCGATTTCATGCCGTCGATCGTCAGATCGAAGCTGCCGTCATCCGCCGGCGAGGTCGTGAAAACGAATTCGTGTTTGCCGATCGAGAGCGTCATCGGCCCGGAGCCATAGTGCAGCGTCACCCTATGCTCAGCGCCCTGCCCCTGACGGAATGAAAATACCCGTTGCCGTCTTCCGACCGGCATCCAGCCAAACGTCTGCCACGGCGAATCCTTGCGCACGGATTTCTGCTCCGCGTTGACGATGGCGGCCACCCCTGCGCAAAGCTCGAGATTGCCGGCCTCACCTGAGGCTTCCGTCAGCTTCTTCAGCTCGCGCTCGATGAAGCCGGTGTCGATGGTGTTAGCGCGCACCTTCGGGTGCGTGATCAGCGCCGACAGGAACGGGATATTGGTGACGATGCCGCGGACATCCGTCTCTTCCAAGCCACGGTTGAGCCGCTCGATGGCGGCCTGCCGCGTCGGCGCCCAGGCGATCACTTTTGCCAGCATGGCGTCGTAATACGGCGACACCGCATCGCCGCCGCGATAGCCGGCGTCGATCCGCAGGCCGTCGACGGCATCAGGCGTGCGCCAGGTCTTGATCCGGCCCACTGAAGGCATGAAATTCTTCTGCGGATTTTCGGCGTAGACCCGCGCCTCGATGGCGTGGCCGTTCAGCTTGATCTCGTCCTGCGCCAGCGGCAGTTTTTCGCCGAAAGCCACCCGCAACTGCCACTCCACCAGGTCGACGCCGGTAATCAGCTCGGTCACGGGATGCTCGACCTGCAGGCGGGTATTCATCTCGATGAAGAACACGTCCTTGCCGTCGGAGACGAACTCGATGGTGCCGGCGCCAACATAGTTCACGGCGGCGGCGGCCTTGCGCGCGGCGGCGCAGACGGCTTCGCGCTGCGTGGCATCAAGCGTCGGCGACGGCGCCTCCTCGACCACCTTCTGGTGCCGCCGCTGCAAGGTGCATTCGCGCTCCCAGAGCGAGAGCAGATTGCCGTGGCTGTCGCCGATGATCTGCACCTCGATATGCCGGGGGTTTTGCACGAATTTCTCGATCAGCATGCGGTCATCGCCGAACGCCGCCTTGGCCTCGCGCTTGGCGCTGACGATCGCCGCCGATAGTTCGCCGGCCGAATTGACCGCGCGCATGCCGCGCCCGCCGCCGCCGGCGGACGCCTTCACGAGCACCGGGAAGCCAATCTTGTCGGCGGCTTTCGCCAGCGTCGCCTCGTCCTGCGCCTCGCCGTGATAGCCGGGCACCAGCGGCACGCCGGCCTTTTCCATCAGCGCTTTCGAGCCGGATTTCGAGCCCATCGCCGTCATCATCTCGGCGGTAGGGCCAACGAACACCAGCCCCGCATCAAGGCAGGCCTGCGCGAACTCGGCATTTTCGGACAGGAAGCCGTAGCCGGGATGAACCGCCTCGGCGCCGGTCTGGCGCGCGGCCTCGATCACCCGGGCGATATTGAGATAGCTGTCGCGCGCTCGCGCCGGTCCGAGCAACACAGCCTCGTCGGCCATGGCGACATGCATGGCGTCGCGGTCTGCGTCCGAATAGACCGCGACGGTACGCAGGCCCATGGCGCGCGCCGAACGGATCACGCGGCAGGCGATCTCGCCCCGGTTGGCGATCAGCAGCGTGCGAAAACGCCGGTAGAGTTTCGAGCGGTCCATCATCGTTTCCTGCATCACATCCTGAACAGGCCGAATTTCGTCGGTTCGATCGGCGCGTTCGCCGACGCCGACAATCCAAGACCGAGCACCAGCCGCGTATCGGCTGGATCGATCACGCCGTCGTCCCACAGCCGCGCTGTTGCATAATAGGGGCTACCCTGGTGTTCATATTGCGCGCGGATGGGTGCGCGGAACTTGTCCTCTTCCTCCGCCGACCAGCTTTCGCCCTTGGCCTCGATATTGTCGCGGCGGACCTGGCTCAGCACCATCGAGGCCTGCTCGCCGCCCATCACGGAGATACGCGCGTTCGGCCACATCCACAGGAAGCGCGGCGAGTAGGCGCGGCCGGACATGCCGTAGTTGCCGGCGCCATAGGAGCCGCCGATCACGACGGTGAATTTTGGCACGCCGGCGGTCGCCACCGCCGTCACCAGCTTGGCACCGTCGCGCGCGATGCCGCCGGCCTCGTATTTCTTGCCGACCATGAAGCCGGTTATGTTCTGCAGGAATACCAGCGGAATATTGCGCTGGCAGCAAAGTTCGATGAAGTGCGCACCCTTCAGCGAGCTCTCGCTGAACAGGATGCCGTTGTTGGCGATGATGCCGACCGGATAGCCCCAGATATGGGCGAAGCCGCAGATCAGCGTCGTGCCGTAGAGTTTCTTGAACTCGTCAAACTCGGAGCCGTCGACGATCCGCGCGATGATGTCGTGCACGTCGAACGGTTTTCTGCCATCGGCCGACACCACGCCATAAATTTCCTCTGCGGGAAACAGCGGCTCCCGCGGCTCGCGCATGTTCAGCGCGGCGCGCGTCGGCTGTTTCAGCGTGGCGACGATGCGCCGGGCGATCCCGATCGCGTGGGCGTCATTCTGCGCGTAATGATCGGTGACGCCGGATTGCCGCGAATGCACGTCGGCGCCGCCGAGTTCTTCGGCGGTCACCACCTCGCCGGTCGCTGCCTTCACCAGCGGCGGACCGCCGAGGAAGATCGTGCCCTGATTGCGCACGATGATGCTCTCGTCCGACATCGCCGGCACATAGGCGCCGCCGGCGGTGCAGGAGCCCATCACGATGGCGATCTGCGGAATGCCTAGCGAGGACATCTGCGCCTGGTTGTAGAAGATGCGGCCGAAATGCCGTTCGTCGGGGAAGATCTCGTCCTGCATCGGCAGAAACGCACCGCCGGAATCGACCATGTAGACGCAGGGCAGATTGTTCTGCCGCGCGATGTCCTGCGCGCGCAGATGCTTCTTCACGGTCATCGGATAATAGGTGCCGCCCTTGATGGTGGCGTCGTTGGCGACGATCACGCATTCGCGGCCCGCAATGCGTCCCACGCCGGTGATGACGCTGGCGGAATGGACGTCGCCGCCGTAGAGCCCGTGGGCGGCGAGCGGCGACAATTCGAGAAAGGCGGTACCGGGATCGACCAGGAGGTCGACCCGCTCGCGCGCCAGCATCTTGCCGCGCGAGGTATGCCGCTTGCGGGACGTCTCGCCGCCCCCGCCGGACACGACCTTGAGCTTTTCGCGCAGTTCGGCCACGAGGCCGCGCATCACGTCGGCGTTGCGGGCGAACTCGGACGAGGTTGGATCGATGGTGGAATGAAGCGGCATGGTCGGCGTCTTCTTTTGGATGCTGGAGTTTCCTGGGATGGCTTCAGGACGGTCGGGACAGCGCGTTCGAAGAGAATGCGACAGCCTGTATCATCTTGGCCCCGATGTGAAGCTCAAGCCGTCTTTTCAAACAGTTCCCGACCGATCAGCATGCGGCGGATTTCGCTGGTGCCGGCGCCGATCTCGTAGAGTTTGGCGTCGCGCAGCAGCCGCCCGGTCGGGTAGTCGTTGATGTAGCCGTTGCCGCCGAGCAGCTGGATGGCATCGAGCGCGCATTGGGTGGCTTTTTCCGCCGCGTACAGGATCGCGCCGGCGGCATCCTCGCGCGTGGTCTCGCCGCGGTCGCAGGCTTTTGCCACCGCGTACACATAGGCCCGCGAGGCGTTCATCGTGGTGTACATGTCAGCGATCTTGCCCTGCACCAATTGAAAGGTGCCGATCGGCTCGCCGAACTGCTTGCGCTCGTGCACGTAAGGCAGCACCACGTCCATGCAGGCCTGCATGATGCCGATCGGCCCCGCCGCCAGCACCGCGCGCTCATAGTCGAGGCCAGACATCAAGACGTTGACGCCGCGGCCGACTTCACTGAGCACATTCTCCTCAGGGACTTCGCAGTCCTCGAACACGAGTTCGCAGGTGTCGGAGCCGCGCATGCCGAGCTTGTCGAGTTTCTGCGCCGTGGAAAATCCCTTCATGCCCTTTTCGATGATGAAGGCGGTCATGCCGCGCGGGCCGGCGTTGAGGTCGGTCTTGGCGTAGACCACCAGCGTATCGGCGACGGGACCGTTGGTGATCCACATCTTGTTGCCGTTCAGCACAAAGCGGTCGCCCTTCTTGTCGGCGCGGGTCTTCATCGAGACCACGTCTGAGCCGGCACCGGGCTCCGACATCGCCAGCGAGCCGACATGCTCGCCGGAAATCAGCTTCGGCAAATATTTCCGCTTCTGCGCCTCGTTGCCGTTGCGGCGGATCTGGTTGACGCAGAGGTTGGAATGCGCCCCATAGGACAGGCCCACCGCGGCCGAGGCCCGCGACATCTCCTCTACCGCAATGCAGTGCTCGAGATAGCCAAGGCCGGTGCCGCCATACTCTTCCTCGACCGTGATGCCGTGCAGACCGAGCGCGCCTATCTTGGGCCAGAGATCGCGCGGAAACTGATTGCTGCGGTCGATTTCGGCGGCGCGCGGCGCGATCTCGTTCTGCGAAAACGCATGCACCGTCTCGCGGATCGCATCCGCGGTCTCGCCGAGATCGAAGTTGAGAAGCAGCGCCCTGTTTGAGGCCATCATTTCCCCCGTATTCTTTGGAATTAAACGATCATACGTTTTTTTAATCTACCCGCAAGCGGAACCTGTCGAGGCTTAAATGACCGCTACAGAAGATTGAAATTGCTGTCATTTCGTGCCAGAATTATACGATCGACCGCTCGTTTCCACAGGCGGCGAATGCCCCAGAGGCCCCATGGCGCGGACGATCGGTTCTCACGGCCCGAAGACGATGGAGGCGATCCGCAAGGCCGGGCTGCGCCTGATCTTCGAACATGGCTACGCCGCCATGAGCCTGCGCCAGCTCGCGGCCGAGGTCGGGATCCAGTCGGGGTCGCTCTACAATCACATCTCGACCAAGCAGGAATTGCTGTTCGATCTGGTGCGGGACCATATCAACGAACTGCTTCGCCAGCTCGATCGCGCCCTGCAGGGCAAAGCGCGGCCGGTCGACAAGCTCCGCGCCTTCACAGCCTTCCACGTCACCTACCACATGACCAGGAAGCGCGAGGTCTTCATCGCCAATTCCGAGCTGCGAAGCCTCGAGCCGAAGAACTACGAAGCGATCGTGGCGCTGCGCGGCGCCTATGAGCAGCGGCTGGCGGAAATTCTCGGCGAGGGCGTCGCCGAAGGTGAATTCGAAGTCGTGGACATCCAGGTGGCGACCTTTGCGATCCTGGCGCTGTTGACCGGCCTCACCACCTGGTACCGTCCCGGCGGACGGCTCACCAAGGAAGCCATCGTCGCCGCCCACGAAAAGCTGGTGCTGTCGAGCGTCGCTGCCGGCGCAACACCCTGCCGGGCTCAAGCCAAACGCTCCCCCTCCCCGGGCACGGCGACGCGTGGCAGGCTGGAGCGCCGATGAGGCGCCGCCGATGAAGTGCCCGTGAGGAGCCCATGACGGAACGCCACCCCCTCGACGACATCGACCTGAAGATCCTGTCCGAGCTGCAGAGGGACGGACGTATCCGCAACAACGAGCTGGCGGAGCGGGTCGGCATTTCGGAGCCGCCGTGCCGGCGGCGGGTTCGCACGCTCCGCGAGCGCGGCTATGTCAGCGCCATCAGGGCCACGCTCGACGAAACGCTGCTGGGCTATGAGGTGATTTCCTTTGTCCTGATCCAGTTGCAGAGTCAGGCCCAGGCCCCGCTGCAGGCGTTCGAAAAATCGATCGCCGCGATACCGCTCGTGCTGCAGAGCTGGCGGATTTCGGGCGACGCCGACTATCTGCTCAAATGCGTGGCGCGAAACGTCGAGGGCATGCACCAGCAGCTTCTGCAGTTTTCCGCGATGCCTGAAGTGCGCAACATCAGGACCTTCCCGGTGCTTGGCTCCGCCAAGGACGCGCCGCTGCCGATATCGGGCGATCGGTCGGCGTCGGGCCTGGAGCGATAGTCCCCGTACTCCCGGCGTCGTCGGGCCTAATGGGTCCAGGGCTCGACGCGCCTGAAGGCAAAATTGTCGGCGTAGGCGACCGCCCGCTGCTTCGAATCCTTGGGCTCGATCACCTGGTAGGCAACGCCCTTGCGCTCGCAATAGGCGATCGCATCTTCCTTGGTATCGAAGTGCAAGGTGAGCTGCTGCTTCATGTCGCCGGACGAGGTCCAGCCCATCAGCGGCTCGACCGCCCGGGGCTGCTCGGGCTCGTAATCGAGCTGCCATTCCCGGGTCTTGGCCCTGCCCGATTGCATCGCGTTTTTGGCGGGCTTAAAAATGCGTGCGGTCATCGATGGTCGATTCCTTGCGTATGCGGCATGGTAGCGGTTGGTGGAAACGCCCGGGATAGTATAGATACACCTTTCCGGAAATTTGATCGGTGATTCCAGCAACCCGGATGTACCATTTCCGTACCGGTATAGTCATTATGCCGTACTGTGACAATCTAGGGCTATCCGGCGCCAGGGACCTGCGCCATCCTCCCCAAAGCATCACTGCGAAACGGCAGCCATGAAAATCAACGCCACCCTGCCCGACAAAGGACGCGACCTCCGGCTCGACTTGTTTCGCGGGGTCGCGAACTGGGCGATCTATCTGGATCATATTCCCGACAACGTCGTGAACTGGATCACCACCCGTAACTACGGGTTTTCCGACGCCGCCGACCTGTTCGTTTTCATATCCGGCTATACCGCCTCTTTCGTCTATGCCCGGATGATGCTGGAACGCGGATTCATCGTCGGCGCCACGCGGCTGACCAAGCGGGTCTGGCAGCTCTATGTCGCCCACATCATCCTGTTCGTGATCTATATCGCCTCGATCAGCTATCTCGCATTGCGTTTTGGCGATTCCCAGCTGGTCAACGACTTCAACGTCGTCGGCCTGATCGACAACGCGACCGAGACGCTGCGGCAAGGCCTGTTCCTGAAGTTCAAGCCAGTCAATCTCGACGTGCTGCCGCTCTACATCGTGCTGATGGGCCTGTTCCCGCCGGTATTGTGGATCATGCTGCGCCAGCCCAACTGGACCATGATCGTCTCGATCGCGCTGTGGCTGGTGTCGCGGCAGACCGGGTGGAACCTGCCGGCCTACCCGCAAGGCACCTGGTACTTCAACCCGTTCTGCTGGCAGGTGCTGTTCGTGTTCGGCGCATGGTGCGCACTCGGCGGCGCGCGCAAGAATCTCCACATCATCAACTCGCCGATCACGCTGTATTTCTGCATCGCCTACATGATCCTGGGGCTGGTCATGACCATGGCCGGCAAGTTTCCGGCGTTCGGCGACCTGTTCCCACACTGGCTGTATTCGACCTTCAACCCGAACGACAAGACCAACCTCGCGCCCTATCGCTTCCTGCACTTCGTGGTGATCGTAATCCTGGTGATCCGCTTCGTGCCAAAGGAATGGCCGGGGCTGGAATGGAAGATTTTCGATCCCCTCATCGTCTGCGGGCAGCAATCACTGGCCGTGTTCTGCGTCGGCGTGTTCCTGTCGTTCGTCGGGCATTTTGAACTATCCATGAGTTCGGGTTCGCTGTTCGCGCAAATCTTCGTCAGCGTGACCGGCATCGCGATCATGACCATCGTCGCCTATTACATTTCCTGGTCGAAGCGGCAGGACAAACCAATCAAGCCGCCGGCGCCGAAACCCGCCTGAGCGGCTCCCGGCTGATCCGAAGCAGCCGCCTTCAGGCCGGCTGCGCGGTGGAGGCCACCAGCATTCGCACGTCGGTGTAGATATTGACCAGCGGCGCGACCACCTTGTGCATGGCGGCCTTCGAGACGATCGTATCGTGGATGACCAGATGATCGACACCCGTGGTCAGAAAGCAGTTCACCGCATCCTGCGGCGTTTCCACGATCGGCTCGCCCTTGATGTTGAATGAGGTGTTGATCAGCACGGGCACGCCGGTCAGCGCCTCGAATTCCTTCAGCAGACGATAAAGCATCGGATTGGTCGCTTCGCGCACGGTCTGCACCCGCGCGGTGCCGTCGACATGCACGATCGCCGGGATCTTGTCCCGCCACTCCGGGCGGACCGGCTTGGCGATCAGCATGAAGGGTAAATCCTCCTCGCCCTCGAATATTTCCTTCATGCGTTCGGCCAGCACGATCGGCGCGAACGGCCGGAACGCCTGCCGGTGCTTGACGCGGCTGTTGAGGATGTCCTTCATCCCGGGCTTGCGCGGATCTGCGATCAGGCTGCGGTTGCCGAGCGCGCGCGGTCCGAATTCCGAACGGTCCTGAAACCAGCCGATGACCTTTTGATCGGCGAGCAGCTTTGCCGTGTCGCGGCAGACATTCTCGCTCTTGACGGCGTCGACCTGGATCCGCACCAGGAATTTCTGCAGCTCCTTCGCGGCCTCCTGATCGCTGTAGCGTTTGCCGACATAGGAATGATCCATCACGAAGTCGCGGCGCTGCTTCAGGATTTCGAGCCAGCCGTAATAGGCGCAGCCGATCGCAATGCCGTCGTCGCCCGCCGCGGGCTGGATCCAGACGTTTTCAAAACCCGCTTCGCGGGCGACCCGCCCGTTCGCCACGCAGTTCAGCGCGACGCCGCCGGCCATGCAGAGGTTCTTCGCACCAGTGGTTTCGCGCAGCCAGCGGGCACGCGCGAGCAGCACGTTTTCGGTATCGTCCTGCGTCCGCCAGGCCAGGTCTTCCCAGTGCCGCATCGAGGGACTCTTTTCCCAGTTGCTGCCATCGAACACAAAAGGCTCCTTGAAGTCGGCGGTCCAATGCGGCACGTGCAGCTTGCCGTCGTTCAGTTCGAGCAGATGCTTGACCTGGTCGCGGCGGCCATAGGGCGCCAGCCCCATCAGCTCGCCGCACTTGTTCCAGTCGCCGAAAATGTAGGTCGAAGCGCGGCTGTAGAGCGCGCCGAGGCCGGGCATGGTGTAGAACTCGTCGCTGAGAAAGCCACGGTCCGGCTCCATCCAGACCTTCTTCAGGCATTCCAGCGTCGTGCCGCTGAACTTGTAGTAGCTCTCGGACTCGCGAGCCAGCGGCGTCGCCGTGTCGCTGGCGGGAAACGCTTCCATCACGTCGGAGCGGTAGCTGCCGACGCCATCGACGATCATCACGACACCATCCTCGAACGGCGATACCGCGAACGCGCTGTAGGCGTGCGCCAGGTGATGGGAGATCGTGACCACCTTGTCCTGAGGCGACAGATACAGCGGATGCTTGGCCGCGTCGCCGCGCTCGAATTCCGGGAGAAAGCCCGGCGCGTCGAAATAGACCAGCCGCTCCTCCATCTCCTGGACCGGCAGGATGTAGCAATTGCGCACGACCAGATCGACGTCGTCGAGTGTGATGCCTTCGGCTTCGAGGCAGTAATCGATCACTTCCTTGTAGAATCCGGAGGCGTGCTTGGCCCGCGTGATCCGCTCCTTGGCGATCGCGAACGCGATGGCGCCATCGCGCAACAGGCAGGCGCTGACATCATGGTCATAGGTGTTCAGGCCAAGGACGTATGTGTGTTTTTTGGACATGGGTACTCGTTGAGGCGGGGATCGTACGCTGAAAAAGGGGAGATCGTGTCGACATCAAGATGCTGGCGTGGCCTTGCCCTAGCTTCTCTCGGAATTCTGCGACGTACAACCATCGGCGTTCAGGAAGCATTCAGGAAGATGAACGGCGCAACGCAAAAAGCCTCGGAAAACCGGCCTTAACTTGACCTTATCTGCCCTTCTTAATAATGTCCCGAACCCGAAAGAACCTTAGTGGAAATATTGTCTTAGCGCATCTGAACCGAAAGCCGCCTCGCGCGTCTAAGTGAGATAGTGCCGAAGTCCAGATGCCTTGGAAGTGACCCGGAGATTCCTGAATGGCTAAACGCTACAATATCCTGACCCGCTGCCTCGCAGCGTTAGCTTTGTTGTTCGTCTACGTGGCCAGCACGTCTGCCATTCTGGTCGGCGGAACAACCACGTCCGCGCAAGCGCGCGGCGGTCGTGGTGGCTACCGCGGCGGTGGCTTCTATCGCGGCGGCGGCCGTGGCTTCTATCGTGGTCGAGGTTATGGCCGAGGCTATGGCTTCTATGGCGCTCCCGTCGTGGTGGGTCCCCGCTGCTGGTGGAATGCCTACGGCGTCCGCGTCTGCAGGTGGTGACATAGACCCGATCGCCGTCGTCTTAGACCGATCGGAAACAGGAATCAGGCGCGCCGGGCAAGCCGGTGCGCCCTTTCTTTTTGGCGGATTGCTGCGCGACGTGTCTCTTCGGCGGACCGCTCGGCTCAGTGATGAGAGGCTCGGGCTGCTGCCAAACTAGGGCGTGATGACGTTTCTTCGAATTGTCATCACGCTCTATCTCTTTGATTTGCGCATGATCTTTTCGGAAAACCGGTGCCCACTTTTCCGGATCATGCTCTAGCTTGCCAACCGCGGCAACAATTTGAGCGCATTCCCTCGCTCGATCTCAGCTACCTGTTCTTCCGTAAACACACCCGCCTCGCGCAGCCCCTTCACATGATCGATGCCGGTGCGGTAGGGGAAATCCGTTCCGAACACGATCTGCGACGGCGGGATGATCGCCGCCAGCGCCGACATCGAACCACGGTTGGAAGTCTGCGCGGTGTCGTAGAAGAAACGCTTCAGCTCCGCGAGCGTGCCGTCGGGCACCGTCTCCTTGGCCTTCGGCACCAATAGCGGATGGCGGACGAAGCGCTCGATCAGGAACGGCATGGTCCCGCCGGCATGCGAGAAGATCCAGCGGATCTCGGGAAACCGCCGCGCGTTGCCGGAGAACACGATGTCGGCGATGGTGCGCGTCGTGTCGGTGCCGAACTCGATCATGACGGGCGGCTGCGTCGGCGCCAGGTTCACGCAGCAATTGGCCGCCGTCGGGTGCGTGTAGACCAGCGCCTTGCGGCGGTTGAGCTCCTCCATGACCGGCAGGAATAGCGGATTGCCGAGCCACTTATCACCATAGCTCGTCATCAGCGCGATGCCGTCGGCCTTGAGGGTATCGAGCGCATATGTCAGTTCGCGCAAGCTGCCTTCGGCGTCGGTGAGCGGCAGCATCGCGAAATTGCCGAACCGTCCGGGATAATCCGCGACCAGTTTTGCGCCATACTCGTTCGACTCGCGACAGAGTTTTCGCGCCGCATCGCCCTTGGTGAAATTGACGGCGGGCGTGGTCACCGACAGCATCGCGGTGGCGATGCCGGCTCTGTCCATATCCGCCAGCGATTTCTCGATCGTCCAGTTCTTCATCAGCGGATCGCCGAAGCCGCTGTCATTCGACGCCGTCACGTAGGTCGGCGGCGACAGATGATGGTGAACGTCAATCCGGAACGGTTTTGCCTCGGCGGGTTGCGCCGCTGCCCGGTCTCGCCCCATGGCCGCTGATATCGCCAGCGCGCCGGCGCCGAGCATGAAGCCGCGCCGGCTTGGTGTGGAGAGCGACGGACCTGATGGGCCGCAGCAGAAGCAACCCCGCAGCGCGGGCGCACGCAAATCCGTCATTCGTTCTCTCCCCGATTTTGATCGTTGTTGTGTTGTTGTAGGCAGCCTTCAACCGTCGAGAATGGCGACCGCACGCGTCCACCCGGCCGAAGCGCGCTCGATCTTTACCGGGAAGCACGACACCATGAAGCCGGTCGACGGCAGTTGTTCGAGATTGTGCAGCTTTTCGATATGGCAATAGCCGATGTGACGGCCGGCCTTGTGGCCTTCCCAGATCAGGCTGGCGTCCCTGGTCTCGGCATATTTCTTCGCGGTGTAGACGAACGGCGCATCCCAGCTCCAGCCGTCGATGCCGGTCAGCCGCACGCCGCGCTCCAGCAGATACATCGTCGCCTCGTAGCCCATGCCGCAGCCGGACGTGACGTAATCCTGCCTTCCGTATTTGACGCCGGCGCTGGTGTTGACCACGACGATCTCGAGCGGCGACAGCGTATGCCCGATACGCTTCAGTTCAGCTTCGACATCCTTGGCGGTGGCGACATAGCCATCCGGAAGATGACGGAAATCGAGCTTCACGCCCGGCTGAAAACACCATTCCAGCGGCACCTCGTCGATGGTCCATGAACGCTCGCCGCGATTCATGGTGGGGTGGAAGTGCCAGGGTGCGTCCAGATGCGTGCCGTTGTGCGTGGAGAGCGAGACCTGCTCCACCGCCCAACCCTGCCCGTCAGGCAGATCCTCCGCCTTCAGCCCGTCGAAGAACTGCAGCATGCGCGGCAGGCCCTGCTGATGATCGATGTACTGGATCGTTGGATGTCCGCCCGGCGGATCGGCCGGTACGTCGTTCTGCAGGGGAACGGAGATATCGATCAGTTTGCGCGCCATGGCGTTTCCTCGCTTGATGTTGTTCTTGTGTAACGTGATCGCCTGCGCGATCTATTGCCGCTCGACCCGGTTCTTCAACGTGCCGATCTTTTCGACGTCGAGCTCGATGGTATCGCCGTGCTCGAGATACCAGCCGAGTTCGAGGCCGCAGCCATTGCCGACGGTGCCGGATCCGATGAATTCGCCGGGCATCAGGGTCTCGTCCTTGGTGACATGGGCGATGATCTCCTCGAACGAGAATAGCATGCCCTCGGTCACGCCCTGCGAACGCATCTTGCCGTTGACGCGCGCTTCCATCTTCAATTTGTAGGGATCGCCGATCTCGTCCGGCGTGACGATCCACGGCCCCATCACATTGCCGCCGTCGAAGCTCTTGCCTTTCGCCGGCCCCAGCCGCCCTTCCATTTCAATGCGCTGGGCATCGCGCGCGGAAAAATCGTTGAAGATCGTGTAGCCGAAGATGTGATCTTTCGCCTTGGCGGCGGAGATGTTGGCGCCCTTGTTCTTGGTGATAATGCCGAATTCCAGTTCGTAATCCATCACCTGGCTGTAACGCGGCCATTTCACCGTGGTGTTGGTGCCGCGCACGCTGAAGCGGTTGGTGATGTAGTAGATCGGTTGCTTGCGATAGACCTCCGGCAATTCGCCGAGCGGCTCGGCCTCGATCCGCGCCAGCTCCGCCATGTCGTTCTTGGCGCGCGCGGCGAGTTTGAGCTGCCCGCGCGGGGCTTGCAGGATGTGCAGCGGGAACGACATGCCGTCCCGCATCTGCCGCGGCTCCGGGATCGGCGCGAGGATTTCCGCCGTCTCGGTCTTGATGGACAGGCTCTCGTCCTTGCCGTGCTTGGCGAACATCTTCGCCGCCTGTTCGAGCGCGTTCGTCGCCGGCGTCGATCAATGCCAGCATCGATGCGAAGGCCGGATTGGCGTTTCCGTTTCGGTCAGCGGCGGCTGCAAGATCGAACAGCAGCGTATCGCCCGTATGCACGATTCCGATCTTTTCCTGTCCGCCGGATTTGAATGTTGCGAGCTTCACTGGATGACCCCTTGTTTTCCGATGAAATATATGATCAAAAAAAATATCGATAAACAAGATAGAAAAATGTGCCATGGGGAGAATATCGTGAAAAAGGTCCTTGCCGCCCTCGCGGTCAGCATAGCGCTGACCGGCACCGCCTTTGCGCAGGCCAAGATCCAGGTCGGCTGCACGGCGACCTCGGACTGCGCCTCCGCCATGGTGGCGATCGACGAAGGCATCTTCAAAAAGCACGGGCTTGAGGTCGAGATGACGCCGATCGGCATCAACTCGAATATCCCGGCGGCGATCCTGTCGAACTCGATCCAGATCGGCGGTCCGACCTCGACCGTGTTCCTGCAGGCCGCCGACGGCGGCCTCGATCTCGTCGCCATCGCCGGTGCAACCGTGATGAACCCGGTGTCGAACGGCAACATCACCGCCTTTGTCCGCAACGGCATCACCATCAAGGAGCCAAAGGACTTTGTCGGCAAGAAAGTCGGCGCGCCCGGGCTGAACGCCTTCCTGCACGTGCTGTTCGTGAAATGGCTGGTGGAAAAAGGCGTCGACCCCAAGGGCGTCAATTTCGTCGAGGTCACCTTCCCGACCATGGCCGATATCATCAAGTCCGGCGGCGTCGACGCCGTGCTGACCGCCGAGCCGCTGGTGACGCGGATGACCAATGCCGGCCTCGGTTCGGTCGGCGCCCGCTACGCGGTCGAACTGGCGCGCACCGATCCCATCATCTTCTACGCCGCGTCGCGTGAATGGGCGGAAAAGAACGCCGCTGCGATCAAGAAATTCCGCGATGCGCTCGCCGAATCCGCCGTCATCGTGAACAACGACCGCGAAAAGGCCTCGAACTCGATTGCCAAGTTCACCAAGCAGCCGATCGAGCTCGTCAAGGCAACGCCGCCGAACCGCTCCGAACCGGCCCTGAAGCCCGAGCAGCTCTCGTGGTGGATCGAGGTGATGTCGTCGCAAAAGATGCTGCAATCCAAACTCGACACCTCAAAGCTGGTCCTGAAATAGAGGAATTCCGATGTCGGCCTTCGACCGCCAACCGAGTAGACCGGTGACCGAAGCCGCCACGCTAACTGAGCGGGCGGCCATGCTGGTCGAGCAGGACATCCTGGCCGGTCATCTGGCGCCGGGATCGCGGCTCGGCATCGTCGACCTCGTGCAGCGCTACGAGATCGGCGCGACGCCGCTGCGCGAGGGCCTGTCACGGCTGATGTCGCGGGGGCTGATCGTCGGCACCGGACAGCGCGGGTTTCGCGTGGCCGACATCAGCCGCGAGGATCTGCTCGATATCACCACCATGCGCACCGCGATCGAGGTCGAGGCCGTCCGGCTCGCCATCGTCAATGGCGACGATGCCTGGGAGGCCGGCATCGTCAGCGCGCTGCACCAGATGCGCCGCCATATCGAGCGGACCGGCGACGAATTCCGCGAGGGTGCAGAAGATTTCGACCGGCTGCACAAGGGCTTTCACACCGCTCTGCTGGCCGCCTGCGGCTCCAGGCGCATGCTGACCGCCCATTCCGATCTCTACGACCAGGCCTATCGCTATCGCCGCGTGATGATGAGTTCCATGGATAGCGGCAAGAAGTTCGTGCGCTCGCACCAGATGCTGGCCGACCGCGTCGTCGCACGCGATATTCCCGGGTCGCAAGCGATGCTGGAAGCGCATCTGCGCTCGACCATGGACTTCGTCTATCCCTCAGGCAACGAGAGCTGAACCATGGCAAGCGCCGCAAAGCGTCTCGAAGCCGTATCCGGCGGGGCAAAGCCGCAGGTCGCGTTCGACGCGGTCACGCTGCAGCTCGGCGGCAAGACCATCATCGAGAATCTGAGCCTGGGCGTGCAGCCTGGCGAATTCCTCTGCATCGTCGGCGCCTCCGGCTGCGGCAAGACCACGGCGCTGCGGCTGGCGGCAGGGCTCTACCAGCCGACCAGCGGCAAAGTGAATTTCGACGGCCAGCCGATGCGCGAGCCGCGCCGCGAGATCGCGATCGTGTTTCAGGATTACGGCAAGGCGCTGCTGCCGTGGCGCACCGCGGCCGGTAACGTTTCGCTGGCGCTGGAAGCGGGCGGCATGCCGTCGTCCGAGCGCCCTGCCCGCATTGAGGAATTGCTGCGCACCGTCGGCCTGCCCGGCCATGCCGCCAAATACCCGTCCGAAATGTCCGGCGGCATGCAGCAGCGCCTGCAGATCGCCCGCTGCCTGGCGCAGGAGCCGAAGACGCTTCTGATGGACGAGCCGTTCGGCGCGCTGGACGCGATGACGCGGCAGGGTTTGCAGGACGAGGTGCTGTCGCTGGTGGCGGCCAGTGGCGCCACCGTGATCTTCGTGACCCATGACCTCGACGAGGCGATCTATCTCGGCGACCGCGTGATCGGTCTGCTGCCGCATCCGGGACGGATCGGGATCGAACTGGCGGTCAACCTGCCGCGGCCGCGCGATCAATTGTCGACCCGCGAGCATCCCGAATTCCTGCGGCTGCGGCGGCAATTGTTCGACTTCATCAAGGCGACCGAGCAGTGACCGCCAATTCCGCCAAGGCGCTGGCACTGCCGCTCGCGGCGCTGGTGGCGTTCGAAGTGTGGGCGCGCGCCACCCATCTGCAAAGCGACAGCCTGGCGCCGCCGAGCGAGATCGTGATGGCGCTGTTTGGCGCCTTCGCCGATCTCTCGATCCTGGCGGCGACGCGCGACACGCTGTTTTCGGCTTTTGCCGGGCTTGCGATCGGCACGATCGTCGGCCTCGCGCTCGGCATTGCCTTCGGAATTTCCGACACGCTCAATCGCCTGATGGAGGTGACGGTCGAGGCAATCCGGCCGATCCCCTCGATCGCGCTGTTGCCGATCGCGCTGATCGCGCTCGGCTTCGGCTACCGCATGGAAATCGTGATCGTGGCGTTTGCCTGCGTCTGGCCGGTCCTGATCCTCTCCCGCGCCGCCGTGCGCAGCATCGAGCCGAGGCTGATGGAAGTGGCGCGGGCGTTGCGCCTGCCGCCGGCGCAGCGGGTCTGGAAGATCATCATCCCGGCGGCGCTGCCGCGGATCTTCGTGGCCTTTCGGCTGTCGGCCGGCATCGCGCTGATCGTCGCCGTGACCGTCGAAATCGCGATCAATCCGCTCGGCCTCGGCGCCGGCATCATGCTGGCGCAGCAGGCGCTGCGCCCCGATCTGATGCTGGCCTATCTGGTCTGGATCGGCATCATCGGCTACGCGCTGAACATCCTTCTGACCGTGGCCCAGAGCCGCCTGTTCGGCCGCGCCGCGCTGAGCGGAGACGGCCAATGAACCGGGCCGTCATCATCTGGCGGATGGCGAGTTTTGCGGTCGCGGCCGGCTTCGTCGCGCTCTGGCAACTGATCGCCAATTTGAAACTGGTCTCGCCGGTGTTCCTGCCGGGACCGGATCGGGCCTGGGCCTCGCTGGTGCGCGGATTTTCCACGGGCGATCTCTGGAGCAAGCTCGCGGGCACGCTCGAACACATGGCCTATGGCTGGCTTGCCGCCTCCATCGCCGGCATCGCGATCGGTGCGATCATCGGATCGTCGCGCACGATGCGGACCTATGTCGCGCCCTCGCTGGAGTTTCTGCGGCCGCTGCCGGTCTCGGCGATCATTCCGGTTGCGATCGCCATGCTCGGATTGACGCAGGCGATGGCGCTGTTCGTGATCGCCTTCGGCGCGATCTGGCCGATCATGCTGGCGACCATCCACGGTTTTGCGGCGGTCGAACCGCGGCTCTACGAGGTGGCGCGGTCGCTGCAGATGTCGCGGCTCGCGGTGATCTTCAAAATCGCGCTGCCCTCGGCCAGCCCCGACATTCTCGCCGGCATGCGCCTCAGCCTGACGGTGGCGCTGATTCTCTCGGTGGTCTGCGAAATCCTGGCCGGCCTCGACGGGCTCGGCCACTGGGTGCTGCTCTCGGCCCGCGCGTTCCGATCGGCCGATCTGTTCGCCGGCGTCATCCTGCTTGGCATCACCGGTTACGTGACGTCGGTGGCGATGTCGATGGCCGAGCATCGGCTATTGGCGTGGCAGGCAGCGCAGCGCTGACTGGGCCGCTACGGCTGCGAAGCATTCTCCGATACCGGTTCCGGCATCCTTTCAAGCCAGGCGGAATTGTTCTTTGTCTTGACCACGTCTTTGCGAACGTGCCCAATCCACCGCCAAGCGGCTTTGAGGCTGAAGGTGACCAGCACCTCGTGGTGCCGCATCCCCTTACCGCCTTTTACCAGCCCGAGATCGCGGATGACGCAGTACGTCCCGCTGCTCATGCGGGCGAACTTCGCACCTTGAAAATGATTGCGCACACGCGACAACATGGGTGCAGCATGCACCGCGCGTCGATTCCGTCAATCTTGACGGCCGCCGAATCAACCTCGCCGAGGCGCGAAGCCGTCAAAGCGTTGCGTTGTTGCCGCGCTCGCCGATGCGATACACTTGGCCGGTCGGAACCCGCACGCGGCTCAACACCTCGCGGCGATCGCTCGTCCGCGCGCTCGATGGCTCGCGCTGCGCAAAGCATTCCAGAATCTGAATACGAATTTCTTCAGCGAGCGGACCCTCGACCCGCCGCATGCGATTCCAGAGCCGGATGATTTCCTGTTGCTTCTCGACATCCATTGGTCACCTCCGAAGAATGACTAATGAGAACATAACGAGAACAATATTGCAAGCGCAAAGTGGCAACGTCGCTAGAGACAGAGGCTGAAAATTTTCAGTCGGCAGGACTCAGCAGCGCGTGATTTGGGTTTCGCAGCTTTTGCCTGCTTTGTCTCCTTCGGCGAGTTCTTTGGCGAACTCTTTGGCGTCTTGGGACGCTCATAGTCGCCGGCGATCACCATCGCCCAATACATCCGGCCGGTCTTCGCGCTTTTGACACTGGCGACACCGACGCGGGTGGCGCCGGGCAGCAGGAGGTTTTTCCGGTGCCCTGACGAGTTGATCCACTGGTCGAGGGTTTTGGGAAAACCGTCATAGCCATACGCAATGTTCTCTGCGGCGCGGCCGGCGCCCGCCGGGCTGACACGCGAATTGAATTGGCCGAGGACATCGTGATCCAGTCGGTCCTTGGCGGCCATCGCCTGGGCTTGATCGTGCGCAATCCGTGTGAGGGTTGCATCCAGGGTGACGCGCTTCTCGCCGTGCTTGAGCCGAAAATCAGAAATCATCTGCGCGGGATCGGCCGCAGCCGTCCGGCCCAGGACCGTGGTGGCAAAACAAAACGCCAGCCCCAGCAAAAGAGCCTGCGTCAGAATGGCTGTCTTCCTGCCCGTCACACGTATTCCCCTGCCCCTTCCCAATCGGGACCGCTGGCAAGATTCAATCCGAAAAAGACGAAGTAAGTCATTGATTTTATTGGTCGGGGCAGCTGGATTCGAACCAACGACCTGCAGTACCCAAAACTGCCGCGCTACCAGGCTGCGCTATACCCCGATCTGTGCTGGGAAATGCGTCGATACACGCTTAAACCCCGGCCATCAAGGCGATCTGCAAGACGACCTGCAAGACGACCTGAAGGGCTCAGCGCTTGTTGAAGAGTGGGTGCGCCACCCGGTCGCCGGGCTGAATTCCATATTTTTGCGCCGTGCCCGCGATCACTTCCAGCACGCCCTTGGCGAGACCGCCGGAGGAGATGATCCTGGTGGAGAGCGGCTCGGTATTCTCGGCGATACGCAGGATGCGGCCGTCGGCGCGGATGAAGATCATGTCGAGCGAGATGTAGGTGTTCTTCATCCACATCGAGATCTGCTGCTCCGGCGAGAAGTCGAACAGCATGCCTTTACCGTCGGGCAGTTCCTTCCGGTACATCAGCCCGGTAGTCTTCTCCTCCTCCGTCGTCGCCATCTCGACCGAGAACACCCGCACCCCTGACTTGGTGGCGATCTCGAGCGGCTGAACGCTCGCAGCCCGCGCGACAGGATTGGCGCAGAGAGCGACGAGCACGGCTGAAACCGCGGCCAGCGACGTCATCAGGCGGCCGCCGATCCTGGGCCGCGCAACCATCAAAGCGAAATTCATCAATGCACTCATGCCGGATATCTGGGAATTGCCGGGGAACCCTAACCCGACGATTGCGGCAAATGCCAGAGGCCGCCGCGCGGGTGCGCGGCGTCCGGCTCACGTTTGCGTCAGCAGTAGCGAGATCAATGCGAGGACAGCGCCGACGGGCCGGTCTCGGGATGGATCTCGGCCGCCATCATGCCCTTGGACCCGGGCCCGAAGCGCACCAGCACGTACTGGCCGGGACGCAGCTCGGTCATGCCGAAGCGGCGCAGCGTTTCCATGTGGACGAAAATGTCGGGCGTGCCCTCGCCGCAGGTCAGGAAGCCGAAACCGCGCAGCCGGTTGAACCATTTTACCTGCGCCCGCTCCAGCCCGCTGGTCGGCGTGACGCTGACATGGGTGCGGGGCGGCAGCATCTGCGCCGGATGGATCGCAGTGGACTCGTCCATCGAGACGATCCGGAACGCCTGATAGCCTTTTGCGCGCTGCACGCACTCGACCACCAGCCGCGCACCTTCATAGGCGGTCTGATAGCCATCGCGCCTAAGCACGGTAACGTGCAACAGCACATCGGGCCAGCCATTGTCGGGCACGATGAAGCCATAACCCTTGGAAGCGTCAAACCATTTGATGACGCCGGATATTTCGACAAGGTTGGCCGCGGCATCGCCGAGACCCGACAACGCATCCACCGCCGGATCGCGCTGCTCTCCGGTTGCGTATTCACCTGGTCCAAGTCTGTTTTGCCCTGTCCCGCCTGACGGCGGCCCCCCGAGCTTCTTGGACCCAAATTCGTCCGACCCCATGACCCCGGACCTCACACTTCAAAAAAAGCGGTCCACTGTCGCCACCGTGGACCGGAACACGCGCCCTACCATGACCATCATGGTAACGCAGCGCGAATCTCTCGAATCAAAAGATAACACTCCCGACTGCGCCGCATAGCTAAAAAAAACAAAATTGCGGGGGCTATGAACAGGCTTGCACAGCCGCGAATCAATTGGAGATCAATTGCCTACAAACGGTCCGAGCGTCTCCCCGATGTCGAAACGGAGCACCAGATCGGCGACATCGTCCTGTTCCGTCGGCTCATTATTGATGATGACCAGCTTGGCACCGCAATTCCTGGCCATCAGCGGAAAACCTGCGGCGGGCCAAACGACTAGCGATGATCCGATCGCCAGAAACAGGTCGGATTGCTGGGCCAGTTCGGTGGCGCGGCGCATCGCGTCTTCCGGCATCGACTGTCCGAACGAGATCGTCGCGGTCTTCACTGGCTCGTCGCAGACGGTGCAGTCGGGCGCACCGCCGCTTTCTTCGAAGCGCGCTTTTACCCAAGTGAGATCATAGGCATGTCCGCAGCCGATGCAGCGGGCATAGGTAGTGTTGCCGTGCAGTTCGACGACATCGTCGGCCTTGAAGCCGGACGCCTGATGCAGATTGTCGATGTTCTGGGTGATGATCGCAGGCGTCTTGCCGGCCTTGTAGAGCGAGGCCAGCGCGCGATGCCCGCGGCCAGGCCTGGCCGCTGCAAAGGTCTCTTCCATCGCAAAGCGGCGCCGCCAGGCCTCGGCCCGCGCGTCGGCGCTTGAGACGAATTCGTCGAACGCGATCGGGCGGTTACGGGTCCACAGACCGCCGGGCGAGCGGAAATCCGGAATGCCGCATTCGGTTGAAATGCCGGCTCCGGTAAAGGGGACGATACACGCCGCTTCGGCGATCATGTTGCCGAGCTGCTCGATGCCGCTGCGCAAATCCTTGGCGATCACCGCTGATATTTCCGAATGGTTGGGCCGTGCTGACTATAGCACGGCCGTTCGGATTGCCAGATCGATGCGCCCTGCCCGCGCAGCACAGGCGTCATCAGGACTGCCTCATCAGGCCGCCTTATAGGGCAAGCGTATCAGGCAGCCTTCATCACGCTGCCTTGGCGACCAAGATCGATCTTTACCAATGGACCCTCCATTTTGTCTTTCTCCCCGCGCGCGACAAGAATGCGCCACAGCTTATCCACCGCCTTCGCTTCGCAACTGCCGCGCGATCACAATGCCGCAACCTCGCTTCCGCATTCACGCCCCATTCGCGCGCGCCAATGATGGCGGGACGCGAATCAAACAAGACACGGACGGGCGATGACGGAGAAGGAAGAAAGACTCGCGCGCGACCGCGCCGAAATCGCAGCGCGCGTCGCGAGCTTCAGGGAAACCCAGCAGAAGTTCGAACGCGAGCGCGAAGAGTATTACGAGACGACCCTGGCCAATGCGCTGAACGGATCCGGCGGGCCCTCGTTCTGGCGGTGAGGACGGAACCGGCAGAGGCTTGCCCGGCCTTCGCCGTCATCGCCGACAGAATACGTCGCGTGGAACCGCAAGAGAATTCCGGGAACGAAGCCGGTGCCTCGACGTCTTTCTCTCAAGTGCAGTAGCCTTGCGAGAGGTGAAAGCATGAAAGACCCCGTTTGCATCTTCGGATGTGGGCGGGGTTTTGACTATGGAGCGGATCACAGACGATCGCAGGCGCGCGATCGGGATTGCGAGCCATGCGATCGGGCGGGTCTGACCATCGGATTACGCAGGAACTAACACGGCCCTTGCGGAGTTTACGTGCGGGGAAAGGTGCGTCATGCCCGTGTGGTTGGAAATTCTGATCAATGTGATCGGTTATGCAGGCTTCATCGCCATCGCGACCTATCACCGATCGCCAAGCAACAAATTGCCGGATCGTTGAGCGCCAGATCGTCGGGCGTCGGTTTGCCGGGCGTCAATTGGCCTTGTGCGGTTCGCCCGCGGTGCGCACGAGCCTGTCGGCCTTGACCAGCGCGTGACCGCTGTCAGCCTGCGGCCGCAACGAGGAATTGATCCGGCATCGATCGCGCGAAGCAAGACTCCTTTTGTTCTCAAGGAACGAACAGGGGGCGCGTTTTCCGGCACCGTTGCTCTGTTAAGATACGGTTACCTCGCCACTTCGTGCTCCCGCCCATCCGGCGGCGCGCGCCGGACCTCGAACCTTTTTGGCGCAGCCCATACTTATCTGAAAAGGTGCTGCGATGACTCAAGCCGACCACTATCGCGATCAATCCGACAGAGCGCGGCGACTCGCCGAGGCCGTCAGGGATCCGGAGGCCTCGAAGAAGCTGATCGAGATGGCCGAGGAATTTCGCCTCTATGCCGAGCGGCTGGAACAGATGCACTAGGTCGTTTCCGTTCCGATTGAAGCACGCCAGCTTCTCGCTTGACGCCGTGCCTCCCGGATCAGGCTTTCGCTCGAAAACGCCATAAATTTTTTCGACGCCGGTCATGGAAACTTAAGCCCACATTTACCGAACCTGCCTGAAATGCTGCGCCGTTAACCCAACCTCTTTACAAAGCGTAAATCGGCGCCTGACAGGATTTGGCCCAGGAGGGTTATCCCATGGTCATTTATCCCACACCGGTTGAAGTGACGCAGGCCAGAATACAACTCGTCGTCGATCAGAACGCCAAGGCGCCGCCGACGACGATCAACCAGGATCTTCAGGCCGTCTACCACGCCAAGGCAGCGGCCGTGGAAACGGCCCTTGCGGATGCGCCGGCCGATGAGCCGTCCCTGCTGGACGTCAAGGTCTGACCTGACGGGGAATGCGAATTTTGCGCCGAGGGCCAGACGGCGTCCGGCTCTTCTCCCTGACGCTCGCCACGCAAGCTGTTGTGCACGCACGACGCCGAGCGTGAGCGGCCGCCGCGAAGGCTAGGTTCCGTCAGAACAACACTGTGCGTCCGGTCACATCGGAGGCGCCGGGCGTCGGCGCTATCATCGAGGCATGATGGCGCTTCGGGATATCATGATCTGGATCATTCAAGCCGTGCTGTTCGGCATCGGGATCGGCTTTGCCGGGCTGACGGCGCATCTGGCCGGCCCGTTGCTGGCCACAGTCTTCGCGATCGACGAACTGATCCCGACTGCGATTGTCTTTTTTGCCGTGGTGGCAATTCTCGGCTGGTTCGGAAACAGGGTCTGGCCCGAAGAATGGATGTACAATCCGCTGCACTAGCAGCCGTGGCGATGGCTTTCCGTGCAGGGCGCGACATGTTTCCTTATCGCGGTATCGCCTCGGCACGATAGATCTTCGTTCCTGACGTCTCGACGATCCGGCCCTTGAGCGATCCGACGAACGCCTTCGAACCTTCGACGGCGAAATGCGTCCGCAACGCCGCCTCATCAGCCCATTGCTCGAAGAAGAACAACCGCATCGGGTTCTGGCAGTCGACATGCACGTCATGCGAGATGCAGCCCGGCTCCTTGCGGGAGCGCTCGACATGCTCCAGGCAAGAGCGAAGCACGTCGTCGAAAGTCTCCTCGCGCGCCAAAATGCTGCCAGTTACGAGAATCATGCCGAGCCCTCGTCCGCGTCGATCAACCGCCGCCCCTCGGAAAGGCGCCGGTCATTGCGCGTCGAGGCAGGCAGGTCCTTCGTTAATGCAACAGGCGCGGCACGACAACCGATACCGCCAGCAATACGCCGAGGCTGCTCACCACGGACAATTTCATCCGGGCCGTCCGGGCGTCGGTAATTGGCAATACGAAAAAGAAAATCATCGCGAGAATGAGCGCGCTGTAAAGCAGGTACATGGTCGATCCCTCCGTTGGCACCACGATGGAGGGAAAGCCCAATTGCGTATGTGTGAGGGATCACGCTGGTAGCTCTGGTTCGCCAAAAAGACCTCGCTCTGAAACAGGGCCGCCGCCGAACACGATTGAATCAGCTCCGGGCTGCAACTTCAATAAACTTGCAATTTTACGCTTTTGATTGTCTTGACAGCAACTTGGGCGTGCCAAACCGTTTCCGTCAAAATTTGAGAGAGAATGGAATGCTTGGAAAATTTCTGCGCGACGCGTCCGGCGCCACCGCCATCGAATACAGCCTCCTCGCCGGGTTTATCGCCCTGGCCATTATCGCCGCTGTCGGAATGACCGGTCAACGGCTCGTCCAACTGTTCGAGAGTCTCCTGCCTGCCCTGACCCTGCCCTGACGCCAGGTTGCGACTAAATCCCGGCAAGGGTGAGGATGGCCAAGCCGGGCAGCATCTAAAGCGCAACCCCAGCAAGCCATGAGGCCGGGGCTTATTTGGATTCGTGCAAGCCGGACGGGGTGGCACGCAACACCTGCCCTACGCTACTGCTACCTGTGCCCTTGAAGCTCTTCGTATTTGCAAGTGCCCCTTCGGCCGACCAGCGCCGACACGCCGGCCGCCACGCCTCATAGGCTGAATTGTTCGCATGGTTGAATTGTGAGCCAATTCAAATGGGCGTCGAACGCAAAAGACCTCCAAGCCGAAGCTGGAGGCCTTCACTGTCACGAGGGGTACGTCCGCCCTTCACGACACCACGAGAGCGCAAAAGTGCGCTATGATTTGGTTTCGGCAGCCTCACGGGCTCGCCGTTCTGCCTTGAGCCGCTCGAAGTTCGCACGGAAGGCGTCGTCAGCCTTCTTACGCGCAATGAGCGCCTTCTCGGCATCCTTGCGGGCCTGCTCTTTCCTTGCCTCACGCTCTTCTTTCGTGGGCGGCAGTTTCTCTTGGGTTTCGTAGTTCATGACCGTCAACGTTTTATGACGTTAAAAGTTCCTGGTCCTGGAACCATCATTCCCCGAGATAATTGAGCTGGCAGATTTCGGGAGGTTTCGATGGACCGTGTCACCCGCTGCTTGCACTGCGGTAAGAGAATGGTGCCGACCCCCAGTTACACAGGACGCACGGAGTTGAAGTGTGTGTTCTGCGACAAGCTGGATCCGATGGAGATGACGGAGCCGGGCAAATGGGCCGATGGCCCGCTCGCCACCCCTCTTTCCGAGACAGCCCCGTAAGCGATGAAGAAGTAGACTTAGACACGCCGGCCTGCCTCGACGCGCCTAATCGGTCGCCGCAAAACCAGGCAAGGAAAAAGCCCGGATTGCTCCGGGCTCTTCCTTACCAACCGTCGTAGTACCGATAGTGGCGGCGATAGTATCGCGGACCATCGTCGTAATACCCATACGGTCCACCACCATGGTAGCCGTACCTCGGGCCATAGTAGTAGCCGTTGTTGTAGGCGTTAGCCGCAGCCGCCGCGCCTAGAACGCCTGCGGCGACGCCGAAGCCGATGGCAGCGTTACGGCCACCACGCGCTTCCGCTGGGGAATTGACCACAGCGGTTGTCGCAAGCGCGGCAACGGCTGCGAGCGTAAGTCCTATCTTTCGCATGTGCGCCTCCTTTCCGTTGCCGGGACAACTCTTGCCGAACGAGGGTGTTGCAGGAAACCCGTGTTCCGCAGCCATGATAATTTTTGAATTTCCGAGAAACTGAGATGTGTTCCCGTGATTTAAAGCGGTTCCGGAAAAAGGGCTGGTCGATGCTCCGCCTTCGGCGCTGTCACCAAACGCCCACTCGATGGGCGGTGGCAGAGTCGCGTTGACTGATGGAAGCTGAATAGCGAGACCGATGATGAGGCCGGAGCCACCACGACCCCGCGCCCCCGAAGAACAAAACCTCGGATGATGCCGCACGCAACCCCCACCTATACCCTGCCAATGGATGGATTTTGCTGCTATCTATTGCCCCGAAACGCCCGCCCCGGATAAAAATCCGCAAATGTTCTAAAGGGAGCCAAGAAACATGCGCTATCTCCACACCATGCTGCGCGTCCGCAATCTCGATACCGCGATGAAGTTTTACCAGGATGCGCTGGGGCTGAAGGAAGTACGCCGGGTCGACAACGACAAGGGCCGGTTCACGCTGGTGTTCCTGTGCGCGCCCGAGGACGAAGGCCTGTTCAAGGCCGCGCCGCAGAACCGCGGTGCGCCGCTGGTCGAGCTCACCTACAATTGGGACGAGGAGAAATACGGCGAGGACCGCCATTTCGGCCACCTCGCCTATGAGGTCGACGACATCTACGCCACCTGCGACCGCCTGATGAAGGCCGGCATCACCATCAACCGGCCGCCGCGCGACGGCAACATGGCCTTCGTGCGCTCGCCGGACCTGCATTCCATCGAGCTGTTGCAGAAGGGCGAACCGAAGCCGCCGGCGGAGCCGTGGAGCTCGATGCCGAACACCGGCCACTGGTAGGCCTTGTATAACTTCTTCGTGCACGTCCGCCAGCCGAGCTACCGGCTCGTGACCAGGGCGGACGCGCCGTTTCCCTCAGGCACAAGTGAAAGCGAATGGCGGCTGACGCGCAGCCGCCCATTCTGACGACGTCAACGCCGAGGTGCGCGAGGCGGTCGACCGCGACGGCTATTCACTGTTTCGAATCGGGTTGTCGCTCGCGGAAATTCCGAAATCATAAAACGTTCCTTCGCGCAGGCTTCTTTTCCGCGCAGGAACTGGCCGCGAGCATCGCGCGTTTTCTCCTCGATGTATTTTGAGGAGGAAAATGATGGGACGAGGACTTCTGCTGTGGTTGCTTGGCGTGCCTATTCCGGTGATCATTCTGCTATGGCTGTTCTTCGGCCACTGACCGGCTGACCAACGCCAGACCACCACGCATGGCGTGAGAATCGGGGCTCCGTCGCACTGCGGCGGAGCCCGATTTTTGTAAGCCTGATTTTGCAACCGTGTCCTGCCGCAAACCGCGCGCTTTTTCGTCGATCTTCGGCTATGAACGCCTCACATGGATCAACGGGAGCGACAGCGCGTGGCCGACAACAAGAAGCAACAACTCACCATCTGGGGCCGGGCCAATTCGGTCAACGTGCAAAAAGTGCTGTGGTGCCTCGCCGAACTCGACCTCGCCTATGAGCGCATCGACGCCGGCATGCAGTTCGGCAAGAACAACGAGGGGCCCTATCTGGCGATGAATCCGAACGGCCGCGTGCCGACGCTGGTCGAAGGCGACTACGTGCTGTGGGAATCCAATTCCGTGATGCGCTATCTCTGCATGGCCCATGGCGGGAATTCGCCGATCTATCCCTCGCAGCCCCGGGCGCGCGCCGCCGTCGACCGCTGGCTCGACTGGACGCTGTCGACGCTGCAGCCGGTCGACCGGCCGGTGTTCTGGGCGCTGGTGCGCACACCGGTCGAAAAGCGCGACATGGTCGCGATCCAGAAGGATGCCGATGCCGAGGCCGTGGTGTGGCGAATTGTCGAGGCGCAACTGGCGACGCGGCGCTTCATCGAAGGCGATCAGTTCACGCTCGCCGACATCGCGCTCGGCGCCTATGCGCGGCGCTGGCTGGGGGTCGAGGGCGTCACCAAGCCAAAGCTGCCAAACCTCGAACGCTGGTTTGCGCAATTTTCGGCCCGCTCCGGCTTTACGCAGTTCATCGCGCCGCCGATGACGTAGCGTCATGAAGCTCATCATGCGCTGATACGGCGGAACTGCGAATCCCGTCAGTGCGAGCCGCTGGACACGCCGGCGCCGACGCTGACCGCGCCGCCGATTTTCATGCAGGTGTTGGTGCCTTCGATCCTGACGAAGCCGGCGCCGTACTCCGCGCACGCATTGGCGGAATTTGAACGCTTCAGCGGCAGCGGCTTGCCTGACGTTGCGGCCTTGTCGGGCCTGTGGGAACGGGGCTGCTCGGCGGCCGCCGCAACCGCAGGCAACACCGCAGCGATCATTACAAGGAGGGATTTTCGCATCCCGCCTTTTATCGCCGCTTGCGGATCCGTGCCAGACTAGCGGACGAACTTGACGCCGACCGATTTGCCGCGGCGCCAGACCACTTCGCAGCGCCGGCCGGTCCGGGCGTCGCGTGAAAACGCCAGCCGCAACTTTGCCGGCAGCGAGTTGGGATCGTCGATCGTGACCTTCGCCCCCGTTGTGGACAGATCCTGCACCACGCATTGGCGCGCGGCAAAACCGCCCTCGAGCGTAATCCACCCGGGCTGACTCAATGATTTGCGCGACTCGCGCTTTTTGCTCGATAGCAAGGCCATGCAGGAAGTTCCCCCGACAACACAGTCCTATCTCATGCGGCTTTAAAATCCGTTGCATCCCGTGATCCCCGGGCCTCGACGGAGACCGGAACGGTCGAAAAACGCCCTTTTCGAGCGGCTTGCCCACCCGGCCAAACGCCACTATACGTTCGCCCGTCGCCGCCTCCATGGAACATGACGGCCGGCGGCCAACACGGCTTATCAAGCGCATAACGCATTGATTTTCCGGTTGTTTTGCTCCCTTCGTCTATCGGTTAGGACGCCACCCTTTCACGGTGGAGAGAGCGGTTCGATTCCGCTAGGGAGCGCCAATAGTTCAATGGCTTAGCTCCCCTGCCGGCTGCGCTGTCCAACAAATGGACAATAAACGCGCGCGAACGAGGGACGACAGATGGAAACAGCTTGCATTGCGGTCGCGGTCTGCGTCGCGCTGTACTTCGCTACTTCCCGCCCGATACCTGATCCAATCGGCGGGGGATAAAATGGTGGGATGCGTCCGACTGATCCGACATCAAGGGTCGCGGCAGCATTGCATTATGCTGCGGCAATGGACCGAGACACGCTGTATATGCGGCTCTGGCTGAGCTGGCTCGCCATCCTCGTAGTTGGCGCCGTCTATATACTTTCCAGTATGGGGGCCTTTGGACTGTAAGGGGCCGCAGGGATGACAGTTTTCGTCTATGTCGACACCAGTCAGGTTGGTGACCCCGAGCACATCAAGGTCTGCGCCACCACGGACGCCGCGGAAACCTGCATTCGAGGAAAATGACTCGGAGGGCGTGGCCTTTGAGTATGAGTTCTGGACTGAAATCCGAGTTCCAGAATTAACCGGCAACGCGGACATCAAGCTTAATAAGCGAGTTTTGTTGCGGCCGATTTTGGCACGTCTAGCGTGGCTGCAGTCGCGCAGATGGCTAACTGTTTTCGGCCTGCGTACTGCGCGATTAGGGGCCGCCTGTCCCCACGGGCGGCCCCGCCCCCATTTTAAGAAAAGCTTTTTGCGGTGCCCTGGTCGACCCCGTTTGAGGATCCCACCATTTTGCCCGACGGCCGGAAGCTGCTCACGCTGAAGAACGCGCCGACCGCGATCACCAAGCTGCCGAAAAAAGAAAGCCGACCTGCCGGAATGGCAAACGCCGATCGAGGTCCTGATGCTGTGTAGCCGCGGTGGCGACCCCATGCTGGCCATGTTGAACCGGCACGTCGAGCGGGTGTTCAATCCCGAGCGCAAAGAGCTCATTGCAAACAAGCTCAAAACAATGACCTTAAGCCGTTCGCTGGCGGAGCCCCGGCCGTAGTCTTACCGATTCGGCGGCAATCCGCTCCCTCGGCGTTTCTCCCATTGTCCTGTCCCCACCGGCTCTCTCCCGCTAGCGCCGCCGGCGCCAATTTGAATCACGCCTGAAACAAGCCCTTTCCGTTCGCTTGCGGCCGCGGTCGACGACCAACCGAACCGGCGGCAGTGCGCTCCCGCGGCGTTGGACCATTTCCTGTTCGCACGGCCCTTTCCGCTGCGCGCAGCACGAACTATTTCTTTGATGCGAGTGATTGAATATGCTTCTGCAAAGGTTCGCGCCCGTCCCACACGTTTTGCGGAAAGCATGCGTAGCTACACGTTAAAGGAGAAGGCGAAGATAACCGCCGGCGCGGTGGCGGCACTCGTCATCGTGGCATGGCTTGCGATCATCGCGCTGGCGTTGCTTTCCGGAGGATAAACAAAGCCACCTAGCGATGTTTCTGGAACTTTGTTCTACTTCCAGCCAAGGCATCAGGAACTTTGTTCTCCTCCGGAGAACTACGGGAAGGCACGCAAAAATCCATGGCTGAAAATTTCTCGCGCGCCGATGGCGCTCGCGTCCTCGCCGATCTTCATGCACTCCGCAGCATCGGCGCTTACAAGACCGGCGTTCACAAGCCGACCTTTTCGGAACCGCACCTGCAGTCTCTGGCGTGGCTGGTGCAGCGCCTTCCCGAGGCCGGCCTCGCGGGCGAGATCGACGGCATCGGCAACGTCCTCGGCACCAGCATGAAACCCGGAGCGAAGCTGCTGGCGGGGTCGCATCTGGAAAGCCAGAACCATGCGGGCTGGCTCGATGGACCGCTCGGCGTGGTCTATGCGCTCGAGGCCGCCCGCATCATCAATCGCGATCCGAATATAAGCGGCGCGGTCGAGGTTGCGTCCTGGTGCGACGAGGAAGGGCATTTCGGGCACTTCCTCGGCAGCCGCTCCTATGTCGGCGGCGTCACCGAAGCTGATATCGACGCGGCGCGCGACCGCAACAACGACAGGGGCATGCGTGACGCGCTGCGCGAGGCTGGCCTCGCCGGCCGCGCCCGCGCGCAGTGCGAACGCGGCCGGCATATCGGATATCTCGAAGCCCATATCGAACAGGGCGAGACGCTTGAAAGCAGCGGCCTCGGAATCGGAGTAGTCACGTCCATCGTCGGGATCTGGCAATATCGCATCGCCTTCACGGGCGAGCAGAATCACGCCGGCACCACACGGATGGCCATCCGAAAGGACGCAGGCCTCGCGCTCGCCAGATTTTGCGTCGAGATCGACGCGCGCTTCCCCGCGGCCTGCGGCCCACGCACGGTGTGGACCACCGGCCGCATCACCCTCGATCCCGGCGCGCCCAGCATCATCCCCGGCGCTGCGGAAATGCTGTTCCAGATTCGCGACGACGACCCGAGTGTGATCGCGCGGCTGGAGGATCTCCTGCGCAGCATGGCTGCGGAGGTCGACAAACAGGGCCGCTGCAGCGTCGCGGTGGAGCGCCTTCGCACCGGCGCACCCGCACTGATGGATGGCTCGTTCCAGCAGGCCATCGAACAAGCCAGCGCAGCCTTTGCCGGCGGCAGGTCGCTGCGCATGCCAAGCGGCGCCGGTCACGACGCCCAGATTCTCGCGACCGTCATGCCGGCAGGCATGCTGTTCGTGCCCTCGATCGGCGGCATCTCGCACCATTGGACCGAGAACACCGCCGACGCCGACATCGTCACGGGCGCCGAGGTGTTTGTCGACGCGTGCCGGCGGCTGTTGGCGCGGTAAGACTGCGTAAGGGACGACATGGCTGCTGGCACCAGGCCGACCTATTCGATCAGGGATATTCCACCGAGCGTATGGGTTCTCGGCTTCGTCTCGATGCTGATGGACGTCTCGTCGGAGATGATCCACGCGCTGCTGCCGATCTACCTGGTTTCGGCGCTTGGCGCTTCGATGGTGACCGTCGGAATCATCGAAGGCATCGCCGAAGCGACCGCGTCCATCACGAAAATATTCTCCGGCGCGCTCTCGGACTGGCTCGGCAAGCGCAAATGGCTCGCGGCCGCCGGCTACGGCCTCGCGGCTTTCACCAAGCCGGTATTTCCGCTGGCGCCGACCATCGCCTGGCTGGTGGCGGCGCGCTTCGTCGACCGGATCGGCAAGGGCATTCGCGGTGCCCCGCGTGACGCGCTGGTGGCGGACCTCTCGCCGCCCGAGCTGCGCGGCGCGAGTTTCGGCCTGCGCCAGTCGCTCGACACGGTCGGCGCCTTCACGGGCCCGCTGCTCGCCATCGCCCTGATGTGGTGGACATCAGACAACTTCAAGGCGGTGTTCTGGGTTGCCGTGGTTCCCGCCTTCCTGGCGCTGGCGCTGATCGTCTTCGCCGTGCGGGAGCCGGACCGGCCGCAGGCGCTGCGCGCCGTGCGCAATCCGATCAGCCTGGCTGAGATCAAAAACCTCGGGCCGGCCTATTGGTGGGTGGTGGCGGTGGCGAGCGTGTTCACGCTGGCGCGCTTCAGCGAGGCATTCCTGGTTCTGCGTGCCCAGAATGTCGGGCTGCCGATCATGCTCGCGCCTGCCGTGCTGGTAGTAATGAACGTCGTCTATGCCGTCGCGGCCTATCCGGCCGGCGTCATCTCGGATCGCATCAGCCGCACGGCCGTGCTGGCGGGCGGCATTGTGTTGCTGGTTGCTGCTGACATCGCGCTGGCCCTGCTGCCCTCGATCGGCGGCGTGGCGCTGGGCGTCGTTCTCTGGGGCCTGCACATGGGCCTGACGCAGGGGTTGCTGGCCGCGCTCGTTGCGGATACGGCGCCGGCGGAGTTGCGCGGTACGGCCTACGGGTTCTTCAACCTGCTCGGCGGGCTGGCGATGCTCGCAGCCAGCATCATTGCAGGCAGCCTCTGGGACATCACGGGGCCGCAGGGAACGTTCCTGGCCGGCGCCGGCTTCGCACTGGTCGCGCTGGCGGGGTTGCTGATGGTACGGGGCAAGATCGGAGGCAAGGCCGTCACATAGCGCCCCGGAGGATTTCGAATTGTGCTTGGCGACAACAAGTCGCGTTCGGCTTGTTGCAAACAACTGAATTTGCGGCCATCTGAACGGCTGACGAGGTAATGTTCCCCAGATGTTGTTGCTTCAGGCCCTCCCCACATCGATCGGCGTAGCCGCTATTGCCCCGGCGCTGCTGGTGCTCTGGCTCGTCATTGCCGCCGACGAGCGCCCCGGCCCGCCTACGCGGGTATGGCTCGCTTTCTTGCTCGGGGCCGCCAGCATTTCACTCTTGGGAATTGCGCGCGCGCCGTTTACCGCGATCCTCGCAGTGCCGGGAAACCCGTGGATGACGCAGGGCCTGCGTTCGGTCTTCGGCGTCGCCGCGCCCGAAGAGATCGTAAAGGTCCTCGTGATCGTTGCGGTATCGGTGCGGCGGCGCACGTTTGCGGACCCGATGGATACCGTGGTCTACGGCGCGGCCGCCGGTCTCGGCTTCGCGGCTTACGAAAACCTCGCCTATCTGGTGCAGCATTCCGACATGTGGCGCTCGCTGGCGGCGTTGCGCAGCGTGCTGACGGTGCCTTTTCACGGCGCGCTCGGCATTATCGCGGGCGCCTATATCGCGATCGCGCGCGCCGGAACGGCGCTGGGCGCACACCGCCATCATCGCGACTGGGCGCGAATTTCAAGTTGGTGCCTGGCGTTGTTCGCGCCGGTCGCGTTGCATGCGGCATTCGATTTTCCGCTGCTGACATTGCAGAAACATCCCGATCTCGGCTCCACCACGCGAATGATGCTCGGAGCGGCCAGCCTGCTGATCGGATTCAGTTCGATCGGATTTGCAATACGGCTGGTGCGGCGCGTCGGCCGGCATCATGCGCCTCGCACCGAAATCGCGCGCGAGCGGCTGAGCCAGTTGCGGCGGATGTGGGCGCTGCTGGTCGCCGGCGGCGGCGCGGGCTTTGCCGGCGTGGCCTTCGTGCTGACCTCGCTTCATCACTGGTTCGTCCACCCCGACCGCAACGTTTCGCTGCTGCTGATCCCGCTTGGCCTCACCTCGATCCTGATCGGCCTTGCGCTGCTGGTAGCCACCACGGCCATCTATATTTTCGGCCGGAACCGGATCCGAACCAGTTCGGAAGGCTTTTCATCTGCGCCCGGCCCGGGCTGAACGTCATCCTTCCGTCGTTGATCTCGCGCAAAAAGCCCGGAGAACAAATTTTACCGGCAGGCGGCGCACGGGCTATATTGGACATTCAATCGGCGCGGCAGGCATCGGGAGTTTCCAATGACCCTTCCTCAGGATATCCCCCCGGACCTCGGCAAACTGCAGTCCGAAATGAACGCCGCGGTGAAGGCGCATTGGAAAGCGTTCCTGTTCGAGGGCATCGTGCTTGCCCTGCTCGGCCTGGCTGCGATGATCGTGCCGCCGCTGGCGAGCCTCGCCATCACCATCTTCCTCGGCTGGATGTTCCTGATCAGCGGCATTGCCGGGCTGTTCGCCACCTACTGGGCGCGGCAGATGCCGGGCTTCTGGTGGTCGCTGTTTTCCGCCGCACTGGCCGTTCTTGCCGGCGGGCTTCTGCTGGCGCGACCGGCGCAGGGCATCTTCACGCTCACCATCGTGGTCGGCGCCTATTTTCTGGCCGAAGGCGTCGTCACCATCATGTACGCGCTGGAGCACCGCCGCGAATTGTCGGGGCGTTGGTCCTGGCTGCTGTTGTCAGGGGTGATGGACCTCGTGATCGCGTTCATCATCGTCGCAGGCCTGCCGGATTCGGCGCAATGGGCGATCGGCCTGCTGGTCGGGATCAACCTCGTGCTCGGCGGTGCGTCGCTGGTCGGCATGGCGCTCGCTGCGCGCCAATCCTGAACATCGCCGATTATGGGGTGACAAGACCGGACCGGTACGCTATAGAGCCGGCCATGATCATGATCGCCGCCAGCAATTTTTGGTATTTTAGCTTCGACAGCTCGCTGGCGGTGGGAGGATCGCGCTCAATCTGACGAATTGAAGCCAAGAAATCCGAACAGCCGCCAAACCTGGCGGCTTTTTTATTGGCCGGCAGGTTCCCAACAAACAGGAGCCATAGCCGTGTTGAGCACCACCGACGATCTTCGAATTAGCGAACTGAAAGAGCTGAGTACGCCGCAGGAGGTGATGGGCGAGATCCCGCGCACCTTGACCGCGACGCGGGTGGTGATGGCGGCGCGCAACGCCATCCATGCCATCCTGAGCGGCACCGACGACCGCCTGCTGGTCGTCGTCGGCCCGTGCTCGGTACACGATCCCGTCGCCGCCGTGGAATACGCCGAGCGCCTCGCCGCCCTGCGCGAGCAGCTTGCCGACCGCCTCGAGATCGTGATGCGCGTCTACTTCGAGAAGCCGCGCACCACGGTCGGATGGAAGGGGCTGATCAACGACCCCAACCTCGACGGCTCTTTCGACATCAACAGGGGCCTGCGGCTGGCGCGCAACGTGCTTTCCGCCGTGAACAATCTCGGCCTTCCCGCGGGAACCGAATTCCTCGACATGACGACGCCGCAATACATTGCCGACCTGATGGCATGGGCGGCGATCGGCGCGCGGACAACGGAGAGCCAGATCCATCGCGAGCTGGCTTCCGGGTCTTTCCTGCCCGGTCGGATTCAAGAACGGCACCGACGGCAATGTCCGCATCGCAGCCGACGCCGTGAAGTCGGCCTCGCATCCGCACCATTTCATGGCGGTGACCAAGGGCGGACGCTCGGCGATCGCAGCGACCACCGGCAATGAGGACTGCCACATCATCCTGCGCGGCGGCCACGCGCCGAACTACGACCGGGAAAGCGTCGATGCCGCGTGCCTCGAACTTGTCCGTGCCGGCGTGGCGCCGCGGCTCATGATCGACACCAGCCACGCCAACAGCAGCAAGAAGCCGGAGAACCAGCCGCTGGTCGTGGCCGACATCGCGCAGCAGATCGCGAAAGGCGAGCAGCGCATCACCGGCGTCATGATCGAGAGCAATCTGGTCGCCGGCCGCCAGGACGTGGTGCCGGGCAAGCCGCTCGACTACGGCCAGAGCATCACCGACGGCTGCATCGACTGGGAAACGACGGTATCCGCGCTGAACGTGCTGGCCGATGCGGTGACGACGCGGAGGAACGCGCAATCGCGCAATTTCCGTGGGGAGCGTTCGGCCTAGCCACCCGGGTCGGATGAAGACGAAGCAGGGTACGCGATCAGCGCGCCCTGCTCCCGTTTCAATGAAATTGCAACCTCGATCCGGAGCGTGGACGCATAGAATCCGGATTACTTCTCATCCAAACGGATGATTACCCTGACAAGCACACGCCGTACACTTGGCAATAATCGACCGGACTGTGGCCTACTTCACATGAAGAAACGGCGCCGAAATATACGTTCCCGCCGCAGTCAGGCGCGTCACTAAGCCATAGCGACCTCCGGCCCGGGCAACTCAAACAACGTTGGTTTGGAATCGTGCGATGACGCCAAGGATCGTAAACACGTTTGCCCCGATCATTCGATTGCTGTTGACCGCAGTCCTACTGCTCCCAAATCTGGCATATGCCGCCCCTGACCAGGCTCACGTTCAATTTTGTTGGGCGATGGGAAAGCACGACCATACGATCTACTTCGCCGAAGTCGAAAATCGCGAGGATCGTCAGGCAAGCTTTGATACGCTGCTTGAGATTTCGGGCATCGATCACGACGCGGTGAAATGCAGCACCTCAGATTCCACAACGCATCGTTTGGCGCGCGCGGAGTTACTTAAAAATTGGCGAGCGTCCGAGTTCGAAATCGTGAACACCACGTTCTTGTCGGATCTTGATTACTAGGGACTCATTAACGCGCAGCCAATTTCGGATGGAAGCGAGTTTGACGAACGCTAGTCTTAGAACAATGGCACCCGCGCTTCTGCAACCCCCATGGTCCCGGTTGGATGCACGCTCGGCATGGCCAATGGCCCCATGCGGGCAATCACCTCGTTCGGCACCCCGTAGGCCTGTATCACGTGATCGATTTTGTTGAGACCGCAGGCCTCCCGCTGCACCACGAAGAGCCAAAGCGCATATCCTGCCTGTTCGACGAGACCATCGCGGATTTCTCGATCGGAATTGGCCGTTCGCGGGCATGCGGCAAGCGCCGCGAGCGCAGCCTCAAGCCGCTGTCCAAGCCGCGCGAGCGCTGACGCCCTCTCCTCGGCGATCTCGTAGTCGAGAGCCGCGTATCCGGAACGAAGCACATGCATTGGCGCACCCAGAAAAATAGCCTGCCGACTATCTCTGATGTTATTATTCCGCACGGACCTGTTCAAGACACAATGCTTTTGCTCATTCTTGGCACGCGCATTTGCCAAGTCTGACGTGTCGCCATGTTCGGCTCAGAACACGTCGATTGTCGGAAAGCGAGGCTCCCCGGTGATGCAGTCCCAAAGGTAAATGGCAAGGCCAACGTCGCCGGTCCAAAGCGTATACCGTCCGCGGCCAACGGCTATTTGAGTGCTGCGATACTGGACGATGGCCGTCATGGCGAACTGGCGGGCGCGGTCGAGCCAGATCGGGTCGCTCGTGCGGCGGTAGAGTTTGAGGAATGCGTAGCCATTCCCGCCCGTGCCGTGGCAAAGGCCGGCGCCCTTGGTAAGCGGTCCGGCGGCCCAGGTGAAGCGACCGGCCTCTAGAAGAAGCGCGTCAAATTCAGGGGTAGCGAACGGCGCATCCGCAAATGTCGTCACCATACCGGGCGCGCCATGACAATGCTGACAATAAACAGGCGGCTTCGCGCGCTTGCTTCTCGCAGCCCAGTTTGTCCCGATTTCAGACCGCCATGCATTCGCTGCGAGCGTCTCCGGTACAAATTCGGCCACCTGCGCTTGCTGCGTCGGCGTCAACCAATCCCACCCGTGCAGCAACGGGATGGCGTTGCCAGCAAAACCGTGAACGGGCCCCAGCCAACGGTCGTTCTCACCATAGAGATCTTGTGTCCAAAGCTGACCTTGCGGCGTGTCCTCAAGAGCGCCTAACAGCCGGGCCGCCTGCGTTTCGAATAGCCGGCGCCATCGCGTTTCCCTTGTCATCTCGGCCATGTGGATTGCGGCAATCATGGATCCGGGCATGCCCCACATCAGTTCCCGGATCGGCAGTCCCATATTTGCCTCTGCGCGCACATGCACAAGATCAGCAAGGCTCGACGTGGGTGCGAGACGCATGGCGAGAAGCGCCGCACCCATGTCGCCCTTGAGCAGCGAGCCATGCTTTCCGTAATCGGTGGGCGAATTGTTTTCGAAGGCGGCGATTGTCCGCTCCAGAAGCTGAGGCGCCGAAAGTCTTGGGCAAGGCTGACAGCACCGATGCGATGCAAATAGTCCAGCGCCCAAATGACACCGGCCGCGCCCGTGTAGAAACTGGGGTTACCGTCTCCCACCCCATCGTCGCTTGGATGACCCGGCCAGAACGTGTCGGGATCGAAATTGGCGATGGCATCGGTCGCAATTTCTTCAATCGCAGCCCGGACAGCCAATTCACTCCAGGCGTCCTGTGCAAGCGGACGGTGACGACCGAGGACAATCATGCCGGAGGGCCTCCTGAGCACGATCCGTCTTGTTCTTCAGATGAGGGAAGCAAGGATCGCAACGATTGGACGCAATCGTATCCAAAAGCGCCGCGCGCGGCAATCAACAGCACCCTTCGGAGTCACGGCAGGAGTACGCTTGGCAGATTTATTGGGGCACGGCCTAGCTACACCGAAAGCGACCAGCCGCCTCCCCCTATCTTCCGACCGTCACGCCGGCGGTTGAACGCAAGGCGTCCTTGAGGCTCGTGGCCTTCATGTCGTCGAGCACTTCCCGCGTCAGGACGGTGGTTTGCCCGGGGATGTTGAGGATCGGTTCGCTCGCCCGCGGCGATGAAAGGCGGTTGGCTTTATAAGGCGCCGCCGGGTCGAGATAGGCATCGCGGCCGGCAGCCTGCGTCCGAACGACGTTTTGTTTCGCACGCCGGGTTGCCTTGTGCGTGTCGGCAGATCGAGAAGAGGTAGTCGAACCCTGAACAGACGCCAGCGTGTGGCGCGACTGTTCGGCGGCGACGGCAAATGCGCCGTCGCAGCAGCAGACAGCGGCAACCGCGATCATTCGCAACATTTTGGCGGGCATGCGACCTCCCATGTCCGTGATGAATGCGCGCCCTAGCAACCGCGGCAGATGCTCTTGATCTTGCGGTCCAGCGCGGCGTTTTCCTTGCTCAGCGGATCGTTCGGATCGCTCAGGTTCTTCTCGCTGGGCACATCGCCGGCGCGCGGCTGGCGATGACCGACCGGCGCCTGGATCACGCCGCCGCCTCCGCTTCCACCCCCGCCCGAATTCTTCGAAACGGACGAAGATCCTTGCGCGAACGCGTCTGCCCCGCCGATCAGAACCATCAGCGCCATCGAGAGGATTATTTTTCGCATGTTGGTTCTCCCGTCTTTCTGTTTCTTGCTATCGCACTGGCGCTTCGATCGTTGCGCAATTGCGGCGTCCCTGGGCGGCGCAGTCCTGCGCCTTTCGTACATCGGCCATGGTGGCGAGCAACCAGATTCCGGCGGCCACCACCACGACGAAGAAGCCGAGCATCACGGCGTTTTCGATGCCGCGATGGCCCTCATCTTCCGGCGGCTCCCGTTTCCCCTCGCCGTCCTCCGCCATCGCAGGTCAAGGCTTTGGCGGATAGAGGTGAACGTCGCCGCAATAGTCGACGATACGATACTGCGTTTCCGAGGATAGATCACATTCCCCGGAACTTGCATGCGACAAATAATTCGGTCCAATCGGCGCCTTTCCATGGCCGCCGGGAATATCGAGCACATAATCCGGCTGGCACAGGCCGGAAACACGGCCCCGCAGTCTTTGCATCAATTCCTGGCCCTCTTCGATCGTGGTGCGCAGATGTGCGGTTCCGGGCGCCAGATCGCCATGATGCAGGTAATAGGGTTTGATCCGATTTTCGACAAAAGCCCGCATCAGCGCTTCCAGAACCGCCGCATCGTCATTGACGCCGCGGAGCAGCACGGTCTGGCTCACCAGGGGAATGCCGGCATCCGCCAGCCGCGCGCAGGCCAGGCGCGCCCCATCAGACAATTCGCGCGGATGATTGGCATGAACGGCGATCCAGGTCGTCGCCCCGTCAACGCGCAGCGCTTCGACCATATCCTCATCGACGCGCGCAGGCGCCGCCGCGGGCACGCGGGTATGGATTCGGACGATTTTGACGTGATCGATGGCTGCAAGGTCTGCCATGATCTCGGCCAGCCGCCGTGGCGCCAGCATCAGCGGGTCACCGCCGGTCAGGATGACCTCCCAGATCTCCCCGTGACCGCGGATATAGTCCAGCGCGGCGCGATAGGCGGCCTCTGACAGCGCCGTCGCCTTGCCCGGCCCGACCATCTCGCGCCGGAAGCAGAACCGGCAATACACCGCGCAGACATGCACCAGCTTGAACAGCACGCGATCGGGATAGCGGTGAACGATGCCGGGAACGGGCGAATGCGCGTCATCGCCGATCGGATCGGCATCTTCGCCCGGCGCGCTCTGCAGTTCGAGCGCGCTCGGAATGAATTGCCGCGCGATCGGATCGTCGGGGTTTCCCGTGTCGATCAGGCCGGCGATATCGGGCGTCACGGCGATGGCATAGCGCGCGGCGACCCGTTCGAGGTCGGCGAGATCGGCAGCCTTCGCCAACCCGCGCTCGACCAGTTCGGCAGGCTGCCGCAGCGTGGCCGTCCATTTCGGATCTATCCTGTTCATGTCTCTCCTGCCGGTGGCGTCCATACCACCTGATCGACCCGCAGCGCACCGGCTGCCAGCATCACCAGCCGGTCGAAACCGAGCGCTACACCGCTCGACGGCGGCATCGCGGCGACGGCTGCGAGAAATTCCTCGTCCAGCGGATAGCGCTCGCCATAGCGGCGCTGTTTCTCGTCCATATCGGCGGCGAACCGGCGGCGTTGTTCGGCGGCGTCGGTCAATTCGCCGAATCCGTTCGCAAGCTCGACGCCGCAGGCATAGACCTCAAACCGTTCGGCGACCCGCGGATCGGCCGCCTTCGCCCGCGCCAGTGCCGCCTCCGGCGACGGATACTCGAACAGGACAGTCAAACGCCCCTGCCCCAAACTCGGTTCGACGTGCTCGACCAGTACTTTACTAAAAATGTCCGACCATGTGTCGTCATCGGTGACCCGCACCCGCGCGCTCGCCGCGGCTGCAAGCGCCGCGCGATCGCCCGCGCCGTTGCTGATCGTGGCCAGGAGATCGATTCCCGCAAAGCGCTCGAACGCCTGCGCCACTGTCAACAGCTCCGGCTCAGCGAAGGGATCGGCCGTTCGGCCCCGGAACGAAAACCGGCCGATCCCGGTCGCCTGCGCCGCATGCGCGATCACGACGATGGTGTCGGCCATAACGGCGTCATAGCTGGCGTTGGCGCGGTACCATTCCAGCATCGTGAATTCGGGCAGATGCAGATCGCCGCGCTCGCGATCGCGGAACACGCGCGCGAACTCGAATATTTTGGCTTCACCGGCGGCGAGCAGTTTCTTGGCGGCGAACTCCGGCGACGTCCGCAAATAGCGCGCCGCCCGCGTGCCGTCGCCGCTGGTCAGTTCAGTGCGCGGCGCGTGCAGATGCGTCTCGTTGCCCGGCGAGATCTGGAGGATGGCGGTCTCGACCTCGGCAAACCCCTGCTCGTCGAACCACGCCCGCACCGCTCGCGTTATCGCGGCCCGCGCCATCAGGAACGGCTTTCGATCGGCGTACCGCGCGGGCGACCACCAGGGCGACGGCTGGTCCGTCCCAACCATCAGCAACGGTCCTTGCTCAACCGTGGAGCACTCGCCGCAGAGCCTAAGCTGATGTTAAAGGAACCAGAAAAGACCATTGAAATTGTTCAACTTTCCTAATGATAGCGCCGCGAAGCAGGAACGTCCCGCGCGCTATCTATCCTTGTCATGGCGAAACGCGCTCACCTTGTCCATTCCACCCGACAGCCGAGGCGCGGGTGCTGAACCTTGTGGCCGGCCCAGCCGTCCAATGGGCCAGAATTTGCAACAGGATACGGACACGTTACGGCTCCGAGGCATTCCTCCCGATACGGCGGCAAAACGCTGGCATCGACGGGCAAAATCAGTATGTTGCAGCCCGAAACCGCCCGATTTGGCCCCTTGGACACGATGTCCGGATTGGCCGAAGGCCAGAAATTCAGGAAAACCGCTTTGAAAGTCATCGCCAGTTCTATCCGCAAGGGCAACATTATCGAGCAGGACGGTCGGCTTTACGTCGTCCTCACCGCCGAAAACATCCATCCCGGCAAGGGAACTCCGGTCAGCCAGATCGAAATGCGCCGCATTGGCGATGGCGTGAAGATCTCGGAACGCTACAAGACCACCGACCAGGTCGAGAAGGCGACCGTCGAGGATCACAATTTCAATTATCTGTATGAAGATGCCGACGGCTTCCATTTCATGAATGCCGAGACCTACGACCAGGTCCAGGTCTCCAAGGAAATCGTCGGTTCGTCCGCGCCCTATCTGCAGGAGAACATGACCGTGAAGCTGTCGCTTCACGACATGAACCCGGTCGCGATCCAACTCCCGCAGCGCGCGACGCTGGAAGTCGTGGATACCGAGCCGGTTACCAAGGGGCAGACCGCATCTTCCTCCTACAAACCTGCTATTCTCTCCAACGGCGTTCGCACCGCGGTGCCGCCCCATATCGGAACGGGAACGCGGATCGTGGTGATGACCGAGGATGGCTCTTACGTCGAACGTGCAAAGGATTAACGATCGCGCGCGATAATGTTTTGAAGCGAAGTGCGTAGCGGCGTGCGTCAAGAACGCGCGTCAAAATAGTAATTTAAGCGCCGGTTCCGGTAATCCAGAGCCGATCTTTTGAAATTCGGGCACGCCGGGGGGCGATTGCATTGAACTGGATGGCTGTCCGCTTGCTCACGCGTTGGCTGGCAGCCCTTTGTTTGCTCCCGGCCGGGCTCACCGCCGCCGCCGCCGAAGCGTTCAGGACACCGTCGATATCAGCCGTCCGTGTCGAATGGCGGGCCGTCGTCGATCAGCTCCGCACCGAGATCGGCACCCGCGCGGAGATCGCTTCGCGATTTACGTTCGCCGGCCAGCGGCGCGTGCCGGCATCGGACCCGCGCGCGACGCCTGCGCTGGTGCAACTGAACGCGATCAACGCAAGCCTGTTTGCCGGGATCGGACGCAGCCCGGTGCCGGTGCTGTTGCCGTTCGATGCCGCAGACTACCTCGAAGGCGAGGCCAACGGCACACAGCTTCCGCTGTCGCGCTACCAGGCCGATTTCCGCCCCGCAGACCTGTTTCACGCCGGCCCGGCCGGCTACGACGCGGTGTTTTCGCTGCAGCCGGGCGCAGGCGGCTCGCGGGTCTTCGCCAGGCCCGTCGAAGTGCAGATCACCGGCTCGATCCTCGTCTATGATCTCGCCGATCCGCTCGGCGGCAAGGGCGAGCCGGTCAAGGCGCTGGCGGCGCAGTTCCCCGACATGCGCCGCTTCATCCGTGAAGGCTACGTGCGCTACGCCTTCACGCGCTTCGGCGTGCCCTATGTGGTGTCGATCCAGTGTCTCGACTCAGCGCCGCGGGCGCGCCGGCTGGCCTGCCGCGAGGCCTATCCCATTGCCGAGCGCTTTCTGAAAGCCTTGCGCATCGCGGGCGGACAACCGGCGCAGCCGCGCCACGACATTTCGTCGGAGATCGCGGAACGGCCAACGTCGGTTTCGCCAGACTTCACCTATTACCCGGGCGGCGACATCATCGCCCGCAGCAGCGTGCGTCGACGCGGCGGACGCGCCGACTTCGCCGCCTATTCGCAAATCCGTTTTCCGCTCGAGAAAGCCCCGGCCGCCGTCCGCTCGCAATCGTTCGGCAACAAAAAGTCCGAGGCGGGCCGCGGCGTCTATCCGTGGCGCGACAATTTTTGCGAAGCCCGCAGCTTCCAGGTCGGGCAATGCGCCGCCGGCTTCGGGCATCAAGGCCAGGACATCCGCCCCGCGCCCTGCCCGCCGAACAGCAGCAGCGAAAGCAGTTGCCATCCGAGGAAGCAGACCGTCGTTGCCGTCCGCGACGGCATCCTGATCCGCTCACTGAAACAGCAGGCGGCAACGCTGCAGATCAACACCCGCAACGAACACATCCGCTTTCGCTATATGCACATGAACCCGTCAGCCATGGACGCGGACGGCATTCTCAACGGCCGCCGCGTCGCCGAGGGCGAAAAGATCGGCGTCGTCTCCAACTATCTCGATTTCCCGAACGGCACCTCATACCATCTTCACTTCGACGTGCAGGTGTTTACGCGGGACGGCTGGGTCTGGGTCAACCCCTACACCACCCTGATCGCGTCCTATGAACGGCTGATCCGCAGCCGCGGCCGCGAGATCGGCACCGATCCGCCGATCGCCGCCGCTGTGGCGCATGCGTTTCCGGAGGATGTCTTGCGTCGCAGCGCGCAGCAAGGCCGCGAGAACTAGTTCGGCTGGAACTGGATATCGAATTCGGCCAATTCAGCGAGGCCAGCGGGATTCAGAACTGCAATCTCGCGCGGTGTTTGACCGGGAAACTTGAGAAAGCCCTTCTTCTTGATGGCGGAAAGAGCACGCGATACGGTCTCCAGCGTAAGCCCAAGATAGTCCGCGATGTCACGGCGATTCATTGGAAGGGTTATGACACCCGCTGGTGCCAGGCGACGATCCATTTCAACAAGAAACGCCGCCACGCGTTCCAGCGAGGTCTTGCGTCCCAACAGAAGCAGGTGATTTTCGGCGTGCTGAAGGTTGTCAGTGGTCATGGTCAGGATGCTACGGACGATGGCGGGGTCAGTTTTCGCCAAGCGCTCCAGGCTTTCGCGTTTCATAAACCGAACGGTAGTGTTGACGATGGCTTCGGCTGTGAAACGATGGAGATCGCCATTTTCGAGGCCGAAGATGTCGCCTGGTAAATGAAAACCGCCGATCTGACGGCGGCCATCGGATAGAAGCTTGTAGCTTCGAACCGCGCCTTCGATCACTTGATAGATGTATTCTGCCGGCTCTTCAGCGCCAAATATCTCGGTTCCCCGGCGGTACTTGTATTCGGCTGAACTGACTCTCCTGTGGGACAGTTCGCCAAGCTCGCCAAGCAGCCGAGGTTTCTTGCCCGGATCGGTACTGATATTTGTCAGCATGGCCGCCTCCCTATCGGGAAAAGCATGCAACAGAGGCTGGGCTTCCAATTTGACCGGCATCAAATCGGTCCCCGTAAGAATACGTAGAGGCGCTCCCTCGAACAACAGCGGTATCCGAGGCAGGAAAACGAGTGATCCTGACCCGTTCGACTGCCCTGATCATGCGCTGACGATGAACCGCCATGAGGGCCGACATCATCGTCTACCTGACATGTTTCAGCCAGGTGATCGCTTACCTGACCAAACCGACTTCGTAGGTTTTGTGTCGCCGGAGGGTCGTTGATCAAGATCAACGGTCGAACCTGGAACGTCGATCCACTCAGGGTTTCCAAGTGCGTCCACGCCAGATTCAATCCGGTCGACATAGGAGCCCTGAGATGTACAAGAGTTTGCTTGCTGTAGCCGCGGCTGTGTCAATGACAGCAGCAAGTGCTCACGCACAAGTGCCGCTTAGCACCTACGCCGATGCCAACGGATATATCGACGTCCAGAAACTTACGTGCGCACAGCTGGCTGGCACATTCCAGGAAGACGCTGATCTTTTGGTCGCCTGGTATAGCGGTTGGTATAATGGACTTGCGAAAAAGCACCTTGCGAAGCCTGATAGAGCCAACAGGCTCGAGCACGAGATCATCGTCCACTGCAAGGCCAATCCCGGTATACGCGTTATTGATGCCATCGCCGTCGTCTTCAAGGATGAGAGGATGAGGCTTGGGATCAAGATGGCGCAATGAGCTGTCCAACTTAACTGCCTGGGGGCGGCGCTGATGATCGATATCAGAGCCCTCACGATCGCTGCCATACTGTTCGCAGCCGATGCCTTGGTCCAAGCACAGGATCTCGACAACGGCCGGACCGGGTTTCTGTCAAAATGCGCGGAGTGCCACGGTGCGGATGGCAAAGGCGCGAGCCCGATGACCAGCAAACTGAAACGCAAGCCCGTCGATTTGACGGCTCTCGCCAGGAATAACAACGGCGTCTTTTCTGCCGCTGCAATAGCAGCGATAGTGGATGGCCGAGGCGCAGCCTGGCATCGCAGGCTCGAAATGCCAATCTGGGGATGTCGACAAGGACCACCGCCGGGCCGACAAAGGAAAGGCTACCAACCCAAACCGATTGAATCGTTGCTGGATATGCCTTGCGACCCTGAGGAGGTGACGAAGAAACGAATCCTGGAGATCGTCGAGTATCTGCGTCGAATTCAAGAGAAATAGGTGCCCGGAGCCAACCTGGATTCACTAAGCGGATCCCGACACAGCCCCTGCTTCGACTTCCCCAAATTCACGCCTACGACGCCGCCGCTCCGACAGCCGGCTTCCGCGCCGGTGGGGTCCAGCGATAGGCGGCGCCAAACCTGTTCCAGACATTGATCGAGGCGATCGCCGACGTGAGATAGGCAAGCTCCTTCTCGGAGAATTCGCCGCTCGCCTGCGCATAGACTTCATCGCTGACGCCCTCGCTGAGCAGGGTCAGCGCCTCCGTCCATGCCAGCGCGGCGCGCTCCCGCGCGGAAAACTGCGGCGCCTCGCGCCAGACCACCGCCAGATTGAGCTTGTCGGTGGGTACACCGAGCTTCTCGCCCTCCAGGATGTGATGCTGCACGCAGAAGGCGCAGCCATTGATCTGCGAGGCGCGCAGCTTGACCAGTTCGAGCAACTGCTTGTCCATGCCGGCCTTGGCCGCGACTTGGCTCAGCGCCAGTACAGCGGCGTAGGCGTCCGGCGTCAGCGACATGAAATCCTCGTACTCGCTGCGGGCATGCGTCATTTCTTCTGGCCTTTCGTTGTCGGTATCTCGGCCATTATAGGAGGCGAGCGCACCGCGTCCATGGCCGGGCTGTCCAGCAAAATCATCGCTGATTGGCAGCAAAATTGCGGTTCCCGCGGCGTCATGGCTTTTGGCGCAAGCCCGCCGCCCCGCTAGAATATGGCGCATGAAACAGCATGATTCCCGGAAAGCCCCGACCCGCCGCGCCCTGCTGCAGGCCAGCATCGGCGCAGGTGCCCTGCTTGCCACGCCGCTTACGGCGTTTGCCGCCGCACCACCCGGGTTCGACGCGTGGCGCGATAATTTTCGCGCGCGCGCGCTGGCTAAAGGCATTTCGGACGCGACCTGGACGCGGGTGATGGGCCGCATCGAGCCCGACATGAGCGTGTTCCGGCAGATGCAGAAGCAGCCGGAATTCCACGAGCAGATCTGGCAATACATCAATCGCCGCGTCTCGGACTGGCGCATCATCAACGGCCGCGAAGCGCTCAAAAAGCACGAGGCGCTGTTCGCGCGGATCGAGCAGGATTTTGGCGTCGAGCGCGGCACACTGCTGGCGCTGTGGGGTGTTGAATCGGCCTATGGCGATCCCCTGGTGCAGAAAAATCATATGCGGCCCATTTTTCCTGCGCTCGCCGCGCTGGCCTGGAACGAGCCGCGCCGCCGCGCCTATTGGGAAACCGAGCTGATCAACGCGTTGAAGATCGTCGACCGCGGCTGGGGCACGCCCGAGGAAATGCGGGGATCCTGGGCCGGCGCGATGGGTCACACACAATGGATGCCGGAAGTCTGGCTCAATGTCGGCATGGACTATGACAAGGACGGCCGCGTCTCGCCGTTCGGCAAGCCGGACGATGCGCTCGGCTCCAGCGCGCGCTATCTGCTCAACCGCGGCAAGTATCACCGCGGCGAGCATTGGGGCTATGAGGTCCGCAGTTCCGGCGGCTCTTCGAGCGGCAATCGCACCTATGCGGCCTGGGCCAGCGCCGGCGTCACGCGCGCCGACGGCAAGCCGTTCCCGCAGCCGAACGCATCCGCGCAGATGTGGGTGCCGGTCGCTGGAGGTCCATCATTCCTGCTGGGCCCGAATTTCTATTCGGTGAAGAGCTACAACCCGTCGATGAATTACGCGCTGGCCATCTGCCATCTCGGCGATCGCATCCTGGGCGCGCCACCTTTCATCCAACCTTTCCCCGGCTCCGAACGCGCGCTGACGCTCGCCGAGGTGCAGGAAGTGCAGACGCGTCTGACAAAAGCCGGCTTCGACACCGGCGGCACCGACGGCCGCGTCGGCAACGACACGATGAAGGCGGTGAAGGACTATCAGACCAAGATGGGGCTGCTGCCGGCCGACGGCTATGGCGGGCTGAAGGTGCTGGCAAGGTTGCGGCAGGGCGGGTAGCTGCCACACTCCGTCTTTGTGTAGGATGGGTTGAGCTCTTCGCGAAACCCATCATCTCTCCGCACAAGAATTGATGGGTTTCGCGAAGAGCTCAACCCATCCTACGAACTGCGCTCGCAATGACGGGCGGGCGATTACCGCCGCACGATCCCGCCGGCATTCATACCGCCATCGATGACAAGCTCCGTGCCCGTCACATAACGCGATGCATCGGACGCCAGATACAGCACACCCTGCGCGATCTCTTCCGCATGCCCCGCACGTCCCAGCGGCGTCGCCATCTTCGCCCGCTCCTCCGGATCGATCGGCGCGTTCTGGCCTGCGCCTGCCGCTTCCGTCGGGATCTTGCCCCAGATCGGCGTGTCGATGATGCCGGGGTGCACCGAGTTGACGCGGATGCCGTCGCCGAAGGTGGCGCACTCCATCGCGATCGCTTTTGCGAACAACCGAACGCCGCCCTTGGTGGCGCAATAGCCCGATAGATTCGCGGAGCCGCGCAGGCCGGCCAGCGACGACATCATGATGACGGAGCCGCCGCCGGTCTTGCGCATCGCCGGCAGGCCGTGTTTGACCGACAGGAACACGCCATCGAGATTGATCGCGGTCTGCCGCCGCCAGTCCGAAAGCGACATCTCGGTGATCGTCGGCACGGCAATGCCGATGCCGGCGTTCGAGACCAGCACGTCGAGCCGGCCGTAGCGTTTCATGACCTCAGCCACGACCTCGATCCAGCGCTCCTCGCTGGTGACGTCGTGATGCCAGAAGCTTGCCTCCCCGCCGGACTTCTTGATCCGCGCCGTAACTTCGGGCCCCTTCAAATCGTCGACGTCGGTCACCGCAACGGAAGCGCCCTCGCGCGCCAGCAACTCGCACACCGCTTCGCCGATACCCGACGCGCCGCCCGTCACCAGCGCGACCTTGCTCTGAACCTGCCCTGTCATTTTCACTCCCGTTCGTTGTTCTTGGTTGTTGAACTACCTGATCAAGGCCGGTCCGGGATCCGGCACGGCGACGTCGGTCACCCGCAACTGCACGCGTTCCGAGCCCTGAAAGCGGTCGACCGCCAGTGAACCCGCCACATGCAGTGGCTGGCCGCGGTTCTGCGTCAGCGCGTCGCCGAGCTTCTGCCCGACCGAACGGAACGCGATGCCGTTGACGATGGCGCCGTCGCCGGACTTGAAGCGCAGGCGCAGATGCGCCTGCCCTACTTCGTCGGCATAGACCAGCTGATGCGCCGGCAGCGCGATCACCGGCTCCGGGTTGGCGGCCCCGAACGGCCCGGCGCGGTTCAGCATGTTGGCGAATTCCACCGTCACGCTGCGCGCGCTCACCGCGCCGTCGATGAACAGCTCGTGCTCGTGACGGGAATTGGCGACGTCCTCGGCCAGCGCGCTTTCCATGAAGGCGCGAAATTCCGCGAGCTTCTCCTTGCGCAGCGTCACGCCCGCGGCCATGGCGTGGCCGCCGCCCTTCATCAGCAGTTTTTCCTTCACCGCCTGCCGCACGGCTTTGCCGAGGTCGACGCCCGAGATCGAGCGGCCCGAGCCGGTGCCGATGCCGCCCGGCTCCAGCGCAATGGCAAAGGCTGGACGTGCGAACTTCTCCTTCAGCCGCGAGGCGACCAGGCCGACGATGCCGGGATGCCAGCCCTCGGCAGCGGTCACGATCACGGCGCCCTTGTCTTCGAGCCCGAGCGACGCCATCGCCTCGGCCTCGGCTTGCGCCTCCGCCGCCTGCTCGATGAGGCGGCGCTCGCTGTTGAGCCGGTCGAGTTCGGCGGCGATCCGCGCGGCCTCCGAGACGTCGCCTTCCAGCAACAGCCGGACCCCGAGATCGGCGCGCCCGATCCGGCCACCCGCATTGATGCGCGGCCCCAGCATGAAGCCGAGATGCCAGGCTTCGGGCGGACCGTTCAGCCGCGCCACATCCATCAGCGCGGTATGGCCGATATGGTCGCGGCGGCGCATCGCGATCAGGCCTTTGGCGACGAAGGCGCGATTGAGCCCGGTCAAAGGCGCGACGTCGGCGACGGTCCCGAGCGCCACATGGTGCAGCATGCCGAGCAGATCCGGCTCCGGCCGTTCGGCATTCCAGAAGCCGCGGCCGCGCAATTCCCGGTTCACCGCCACCAGCGTGATCAGCACCAGGCCGACGGCGGCGAGATGACCGAGCCCGGAGAGATCGTCTGGCCGGTTCGGGTTCACCAGCGCATCGACCTCGGGCAATTCGTCGCCGGTCTGGTGGTGGTCGATGACGACGACCGACATGCCGAGCTTCCGCGCCTCCGCCAGCGGCTCGAGGCTGGTGGTGCCGCAATCGACGGTGACGAGCAGCGTGGCGCCCTTTCCCGCCAGCGCGCGCACCGCCTCGACATTAGGGCCATAGCCTTCGAAGATACGATCGGGGATGTGGATCAAGGGATCGAGCCCGCAATGGCGCAGGTGCCAGGCCAGCAGCGCCGCCGAGGTCGCGCCATCGACGTCGTAATCGCCGAAGATCGCGACCTTCTCGGCGCGCGCGGCTGCATCCGCAATGCGCCTCGCCGCCGTCTCCATCGCCGTCACGGTGTGGGGATCGGGCATCAGTTTGCGGATGGTCGGGTCGAGAAAATCCTCGACCTCGTCGATCCCGACATCGCGGCCCGCCAGCACGCGCGCCAGCATCTCCGGCAAATGGTAGCGCTGCGTGATCGCCAGCGCCCGCGCCGCTCCCCTGGCATCGAGCCGGTCGCGCCACAATTTACCGGTCGCTGAACGCGACACGCCGAGAAACGCCGGCGGCAGTTCAACGGGAAGTGCGGATGCGGGAAGCGTCATGATGCCTTCGAGAAATAGGGACAAAGCGGCCCTTCGGCAAACGCAAAGCAAGGGCGATGGGCGTAGTCCGGCTGCGCGCAAATCGCTGCGGCCCGGCTGACACAGCCGCAGCCATGTCAGCTTTGAGCGTATGCCGATAAAAACGACTTGCACAAAGAAGATGCAGCTTGTCCCCGTAATACTACCCGCGGGACAGCGGGAATTAAACCAATCGTTAGCCATGATCCCCGACAAAGGTGTCAACACGCTCTCGTTGAGTCTCCGCCGATCCGCAGAAGACCGGCAACCGCACAAAGACTGAGGAATTCTCGCCAATGTCCGTCGCGCTTCGCTCTCAAACCGCAACAACCACAAAACAGTCAGTCAATGCAGCGGGCGCCGAGGAGGAAGCCGACGTTTCCGCGCTGATCGCGAGATTGACCGCCGAGGTCAACCAGGTCGCCTGCGAGAAGACCAAGTCGATCCAGAAGATCACCAACCAGATGAAGATGCTGGCGCTGAACGCGCTGATCGAGAGTTCGCGCGCCGGCGCCCAAGGCGCCGGTTTTGCCGTGGTGGCGCAGGAAGTCCGCAATGTCGGCCAGCAGGTCGAGACCATCGCCCGCGAACTCGAAAGCCAGCTCACCAACCGGACCGGCAATCTGATGAACTCGATCGCGCAGATGGCCGACCGCTCGCGCGGCGAGCGCATGGTCGATCTGTCGCTCAACGCCATCGAGCTGATCGACCGCAACCTCTATGAGCGCACCTGCGACGTGCGCTGGTGGGCGACCGATTCCGCCGTGGTCGACTGCGCCGCGGCGCCGGAGGCTGCCGCCGTCGCGCATGCCTCCGAACGGATGGCCGTGATTCTCGGCGCCTATACCGTCTATCTCGACCTCTGGCTGTGCGATCTCGACGGCATTGTGCGTGCCAACGGCCGCGCTGACCGTTTCAACGCCGTGGGCCAGAACGTGGCGCACACAAAATGGTTTCGTGCCGCACGGGATCTGCGCTCTGGCGACGATTACGCCGTCGGCGACGTCGAATGCCAGCCCATGCTCGGCAATGCCCAGGTCGTGACCTATTGCGCCAGCGTTCGCGCCGGCGGCAAGGCCAACGCCAAGCCGATCGGCGTGCTGGCGATCCATTTCGACTGGGAGCCGCAGGCCCGCGCCATCGTCCAGGGCGTGCGCGTCGGCGCCGCCGACAAGGCCCGCGTGCTGCTCGTCGATTCGAATTTCCGGGTGATCGCGGCGTCCGACGGCCAGGGCCTGCTCACCGAGCGCGTCTCGCTTCCGCTGGAGGGGCGGCGCTCCGGCTTCTCGCAGGACCGCTCCGGCGCGCTGATCGCCTTCCACGCCACGCCCGGTTATGAGACGTATAAGGGCCTCGGCTGGTTCGGCGTGATCCAGGGCGGCGCGGGATAGGAAGCCTCGTAGGATGGGTAGAGCGCAAGCGAAACCCATCATGCTTCCGCGCAATGATTCGATGGGTTTCGCTTGCGCTCTACCCATCCTACAAATGAAGCGTTAGCACCCCAACTTGTCGGCGATCCCGCCAAAATCCTTGGCGACGATGTCCCAGTCTCCCCTCGCCTCGAAATCATATTTCTGGTGCGGGCCGTATTCGGTCGGCCGCGCGACGAAGGCGGTCTTCAGGCCATTCTTCTGTGCCGCCTTCAGATCGTTATTGTGGGCGGCGACCATCATCACCTGGTCCGGCGGCAGGCAGAGCAACTTTGCCGCGCCAAGATAGGTTTCCGGATCGGGCTTGTAGTGCTCGAACAGTTCCGCCGACATCACGAGGTCCCACGGCAGGCCGGCGAATTTTGCCATGTTGGTCAGCAGCGCGACGTTGCCGTTGGAGAGCGGCGAGATGATGTATTTCTTCTTCAGCCGCGTCAGCCCAGGTACGCTGTCGGGCCACGGGTGCAGGCGGTGCCAGCCCATCGTCAGGTAGTGCAGGTCGGCGTCGCTCAAGCCTTGAATCGAAAACTGCGCCACCAGTTTTTCCAGCGACTGCCGGTGCAGCGTATCCAGGATCTGATAGCCGCGCTCCGGGTGCTTGCGCACCTCGTCCATCGAGGCGGAGTAGACCGCACGCCAGCCGTCGACCAGCGCGGTCCAGTCGGCTTCGATGCCGGAGGTTTCCGACCATTTGGTGAAATCGGCGATGAGGCTGGTGCGCCAGTCGACGACAGTGCCGAACACGTCGAACACCAGCGCCTTCACCGCGGACACGTCGGACATTGGTCGGCCTCCCTGTTTTTGTTTTTCAGACGCCGTCGTTCCGGGATGGTGCGCAGCACCAGACCCGCAACCTCGAGATTCTCCGGTGCGCAATTGCGCACCGTGGTTCGCACGCCCCGGAATGACAGTTCATCAATCCAAATGGAATTTATCCAGCTGCCGGTGCTCGGCCTTGATGTAGCGCACCGTGCCGGTGACCGAGCGCATCACCACAGTTTCGGTCTCGATCACGTCCTTGCGGAACTTGACGCCTGACAGCAGCGAGCCCGTGGTGACGCCGGTTGCCGCGAACAGGCAGTCGCCCCGCGCCATGTCCTCGATGCCGTAGATCATCTTCGGATCGGTCACGCCCATCTTGTGCGCGCGCTCGCGCTTCTCCTCGCTGTCGAGGATCAGCCGGCACTGCATCTGGCCGCCGATGCAGCGCAGCGCCGCCGCGGCCAGCACGCCCTCGGGCGCGCCGCCGGTGCCGATATACATGTCGACGCCGGTGTTGTCAGGATCGGCGCAGTGGATCACGCCCGCCACGTCGCCGTCTGTGATCAACCGCACCGCGGCGCCGGTCGAACGGATGCCGGCGATGATATCGGCGTGGCGCGGGCGATCGAGCACCAGCACCGTGATCGCGGCGGGCTCGACGCCCTTGGCTTTGGCAAGACGACGAACATTGTCGGCGGGCGTCGCATCGAGTTCGACCACGCCCTTGGCGTAGCCCGGGCCGACCGCGAGCTTCTGCATGTAGACGTCGGGCGCATGCAACAGCGTGCCGCCATCGGCCATCGCCATGGTCGCGATCGCGCCGGGCATGTTCTTGGCGCACAGCGTGGTGCCTTCCAGCGGGTCGACGGCGATATCGACCTGGGGTCCTGCGTTCAGCCCGACCTTCTCGCCGATGAACAGCATCGGCGCCTCGTCGCGCTCGCCCTCGCCGATCACGACGGTGCCCTCGATCGGCAGCTTGTTGAGTTCGCGGCGCATCGCATCCACCGCAGCCTGGTCGGCGGCTTTCTCCTGGCCGTGGCCGCGCAGCCGCGCGGCCGAAACCGCGGCACGTTCCGTCACCCGTACGATTTCTAGCGTCAGGATGCGCTCGAGCAGCAATTGCGGCGGAACGGAAATATGGGTCGACATCGGCTAACTCCTCTAAACCTGCATAGCGGCCCCACGGCCGCAATCAATCCTCTGGCGCGTTCCGGACAGAACGCGCGCTAGTTCTTTTCGATCCGTATCACCTGCGGCCGGCCGCTGATCACCTTGTCGCGCTGAACGGCTTCCAGCGCGCGGTACACCGCATCTTCGGAAGTGGCGTAGGTGATCAGGATGACCGGAACCGGTGACGGCTTCTTCACGGCACCGTTCGCGTCGACACCCTCGGGATGCCGCTGCACGATCGATTCCAGCGAAATCTTCTGTTCGGCAAGGCGGGTGGCGATGGTCGCGGCGGTGCCGGCGAGGTCACGCGCCATCAGGCGGATGTAATAGCCGCCCTCGTGGCGCTCCATCGGCGCCTTCGTGGTGTCGCGCAGCCGCTCCACCGGACGCCCGAACGGCTTGGCGCGAATGCCGCGCGCCACATCCGCAATGTCGGCCACGACGGCGGATGCGGTCGCGGCACCGCCGGCGCCCGGTCCCACCAGCGTGATCGGCGGAATGCCCTCGCCGTCGATGGTGACGGCGTTGGTGACGCCCATCACCTGCGCGATCGAGGATGATTTCGGCACCATGGTCGGATGCACGCGCTGCTCGATGCCCTTGGCCGTGCGCACCGCGACCCCGAGCAATTTTACGCGGTAGCCCAGCTCTTCCGCCGCGCGCAGATCTTCCGGCGCGATCGAGGAGATGCCTTCGACATAGACCGCGCTCTGCGCCACCTTGGTGCCGAAGGCGAGGCTCGCCAGGATCGCAAGCTTCTGCGCGGTGTCATGGCCGTCGACGTCGAAGGACGGATTGGCCTCGGCATAGCCGAGCCGCTGCGCGTCCTTCAGGCATTCGGCAAACGACAGCCCCTCCTGCTCCATCCGGGTCAGGATGTAATTGCAGGTACCGTTGAGGATGCCGTAGACGCGGTTGACGCCGGTGCCGGCAAGCCCTTCGCGCAGGGTCTTGATGACGGGGATGGCAGCGCCGACCGCCGCCTCGAAATTCAGGGCGCCGCCATGCTTCTCGGCGGCCTTCGCCAGCCGGATGCCGTGCTTGGCGATCAGCGCCTTGTTGGCGGTCACGACCGACTTGCCGGACTTCAGCGCGGCCTCGATCGCCGACAGCGCCGGCTCGCCGGAACCGCCCATCAGTTCGACGAAGCAATCGACGTTGGGGTCGTTGGCCAGCGCCAGCGGGCTTTTGGCCCATTCGATGCCGCGCAGGTCCAGTGAGCGCTTCTTTGCCTTCGAGCGCGCGGTGACGGCAACGACGCGCACGCCGCGCCCGCTGCGCTCTGACAGCGTCCGCGACTGTTCTTCGACGAGGCGGACGACTTCGGCGCCAACAGTGCCGAGCCCTGCGATACCCACTCTCAGGGGTGCGACCATGTATGAGAGAACCTGTAAAAAAAGGAATTAGCGCCGGTTGGCGAGAGGAACCACGTTGTGCAACGTTTCAATGCCGCTTTCAAGGAAGCGACGCACCCCGCGGGCAGCCTGGCGGATACGTTGCTCGTTTTCGACCATGGCGATGCGGACGTAGCCCTCGCCATGCTCGCCGAAGGCGACGCCGGGCGAAACCACCACGCCTGACTTCTCCACCATCAGGGTCGCGAACTGCATGCTGCCGACGCTCTCGAAGGCCTTGGGCAGCGGCGCCCAGGCGAACATCGAGGCCTGCGGCGGCGGAATCTCCCAGCCCGCCCGGCCAAACGATTCGACCAGCGCGTCGCGGCGCTTGCGGTAGGTGTCGCGCATTTCCTTGATACAATCGTCCGGCCCGTTCAATGCTGCGGTCGCGGCCACCTGAATGGGCGTGAACGCACCGTAGTCGAGGTAGGATTTCACCCGCGCCAGCGCTGCGATGATCCGCTCGTTGCCGACGGCAAAGCCCATGCGCCAGCCGGCCATCGAGAACGTCTTCGACATCGAGGTGAACTCGACGGTGACGTCGACAGCGCCAGGAACCTGCAGCACCGAGGGCGGCGGATTGTTGTCGTCGAAATAGACTTCGGCGTAGGCCAGATCCGACAGGATGAATATCTCGTGCTTCTTCGCGAACGCCACCAGATCCCGGTAGAAATCGAGGTCGGCGACATAGGCGGTCGGATTGGAGGGATAGCAGACCACGAGCGCCAGCGGCTTCGGGATCGAATGGATGATCGCGCGTTCCACCGCCTCGAAAAATTGCGGCGTCGGTTCCGAGGGCACCGAGCGGATCACGCCGCCCGCCATCAGGAAGCCGAAGGCGTGAATTGGATAGCTCGGATTGGGGCACAGCACGACGTCGCCGGGCGCCGTGATCGCCTGCGCCACATTGGCAAAGCCTTCCTTCGAACCCAGCGTCGCGACGATCTGGGTGTCCGGATTGAGTTTTACGCCAAACCGCCGCCCGTAATAGGCGGCTTGAGCCTTGCGCAGGCCGTTGATGCCGCGGGAGGCCGAATAGCGATCGGTCCGCGGCTTGCCGAGCGTCTCCTTCAGCTTCTCCAGCACATGGGGCGGCGTCGGCAGGTCCGGATTGCCCATGCCCATGTCGATGATGTCGGCCCCGGCATTGCGCGCGGCCGCCTTGGCCTGGTTGACCTTCTCGAACACGTAAGGCGGCAGGCGGCGGATGCGATAAAAATCTTCCATGGGACCCTTGCTCCGACAACCGGCGGGACAGAATTGGGGGAACCTTCGCGGCTATCGAAACCGGATTGGGTTTCGGTCAGAAGTCGCGCTCAATCAAGGATTTAGAGCGACTTCAGGCGCGAGATCCCCGGAGCTCTGGACCCGCAATGCGGTTGAATTCGGTTCTTTTACCACGGGAGCCCGGCGGCGCCAGTTTTTATGGCGTTTTCAGGCGGCCGGAGGCGTCAAAAACGACGGCCTTCTCACTTCTTGGCCGGTTTTGCCGGGGTCGAAGCCGTCGCCTGACGGTCCCGGGCGGCCGTCAGTTCTGACTGAATTTTAGCCAGTTCAGCCGGCTTGATCGCCTCCTCGTCGCGGTCCGGCGGCAGGTCATGAACCGGCATATAGCCACCGGCTTCCTTCGGACGTTCGGGTGCGTCAGCCGGCAGGCCGACGCCAGGCATATCCGCGATCTGGGTCGAGCAACCGCCAAGCGCGAACGCCGATGCGAACAGCGCGGCAATCGACCACAGCCTTATCGTCCGATAGACCGGCATCCGTCCGGAAATCCCCAACTACCTGCGCACCCGCATCGCGATCGCACCAATGCGCTGGTACGAGCTTTGCAACGCAGAATCGTCCCGCTGCGTTGATTTCGCCAGAACCGTTCAAACCATTGTCGCCCGAGACGATTAAAGCCCAAAGAGCAAATGTGATCGGTGCGGCTGCAATGTGTGCAATGTGCCTGAACACGCAAACTTTATCGCAGTGCAACAGGGTTAACCCCAACCCTCTCGCCATCAATCGACGCGGTGACGAACGCGAAATGAAGCTATAGTGTCCTTGCTATGAGTGACGTCAACAGCGAAACCCAGGGTTCGAAGACCTTCAACGCCGAAGCCTTCGCCATGAACATCGCGAAGGCGATGGAGACGAGCGGCCAGGCGCTCGCGGCCTATCTCAAGCCGCGCGAGGGCGGAGAACCGAAGGACAAGCCGCCCAGCGAAGTCGGCGAGGTCATCAAGACCTTCACCAAGGTCGCGGAATACTGGCTTTCGGACAATGATCGCGCCACCGACCTGCAGACGAAGCTCGGCAAAGCCTATCTCGATCTCTGGGGCCAGGCCGCGCGCCGCATGGCCGGCGAAGCGGCCAAGCCTGCGATCGAGCCGTCGCCGCGCGACAAGCGGTTCAAGGATCCGGAGTGGAAATCGAACCAGTTCTTCGATTTCGTGCTGCAGCTCTATCTGCTCACCGCGCAATGGGCGCAAGAACTGGTGAAGAACGCCGAAGGCGTCGATCCGCACACGCGCAAGAAGGCCGAATTCTACGTTCAGCAGATCACCAACGCGATCGCGCCGTCGAATTTCATTCTCACCAATCCCGAAGTGCTGCGCGAGACGCTGGCCTCGAACGGCGACAATCTCGTGCGCGGCATGAAGATGCTCACCGAAGACATCGAAGCCGGCCGCGGCACGCTTCGTATCCGCCAGTCCGACCCCTCGAACCTCGTCGTCGGAATCAACATGGCGACGACGCCCGGCAAGGTGATCTACCAGAACGAGCTGATGCAGCTGATCCAGTACACGCCGACCACCGAAACGGTGCTGCGCACGCCGCTCCTGATCGTGCCGCCCTGGATCAACAAGTTCTACATTCTCGATCTCAAGCCGGAAAAATCCTACATCAAATGGTGCGTCGACCAGGGCATCACCGTGTTCGTGATCTCCTGGGTCAATCCCGACAAGGAGCTCGGCAAGAAAACCTTCGACGACTACATGAAGGAAGGCCCGCTCACCGCGATGGACGTCATCGAAAAGGTGACGGGCGAGATGAAGGTCCACACCGCCGGCTACTGCGTCGGCGGCACGCTGCTCGCCTCGACGCTGGCGTGGCTCGCGGAGAAGCGGCGCCAGCGGGTGACGTCGGCTACGTTCTTTGCGGCGCAGGTCGACTTCACCCATGCCGGCGATCTGCTGGTGTTCGTCGATGAAGACCAGATCTCGACGCTGGAGCGGGAGATGGAAGCAAGTGGCGTGCTCGAAGGCAGCAAGATGGCGATGGCCTTCAACATGCTGCGCTCCAATGACCTGATCTGGTCGTATGTCGTCAGCAACTACCTGAAGGGACAGCCGCCCTCGGCCTTCGACCTGCTGCACTGGAATTCCGACGCCACGCGGATGCCGGCGGCCAACCATTCCTTTTACTTGCGCAACTGCTATCTGGAGAACCGGCTCTCCACCGGCAGCATGGTGCTCGACAACACGCTGCTCGACCTGTCGAAGGTCAAGGTGCCAATCTACAATCTGGCGACCAAAGAAGATCACATCGCGCCGGCGGATTCGGTGCTCTACGGCTCGCAGTTCTTCGGCGGCCCGGTGAAGTATGTGCTGTCCGGCTCCGGCCATATCGCCGGCGTGGTGAACCCGCCGGCCGGCGGCAAGTACCAGTACTGGACCAACGACAACATCCGGGACGTCACGCTCGCCGACTGGCTGAAGAACGCGACCGAACACAAGGGTTCGTGGTGGCCCGACTGGCGGCAATGGCTGGAGAACCTGGACGCCGAGCAGGTACCCGCGCGCGCCGTCGGCTCCGAGGAGATGCCGCCGATCGAGGACGCGCCCGGCAGCTACGTCAAGGTCCGCGCATAGCGCAGACGTGGCGCGGTTCGCTATAATTGATCGTCCCATGCCGGGATTCGAAATCGATTGAGGGGGAACCAATGACGCGTGAATTGTTCTGGCTGACTCTGACCGTGATTTTGACCGGGCTGCTGTGGGTTCCCTACATCATCAATCGCTGTCAGGTGCGCGGCCTTTCCGGCGCCATGGCCAACCCTTCGCGCAACGACAAGCCGCAGGCCGGATGGGCGACGCGGCTGATGTTCGCGCATGACAACGCCGTCGAAAACCTGATCATCTTCGCGCCGCTGGTCCTGATCCTCAACGACCTCGACTATTCCACCACATGGACCGCAATGGCCTGCGCCGTGTATTTCTGGGCCCGCGTCGCCCACCTGATCGTCTACACGCTCGGCCTGCCGGTGTTCCGCACGCTGGCCTTCACCGTCGGATTCCTGGCCCAGGCCGTGCTGGCGCTGGCGATCTTCAAGGTGGTGTGAGGCGTTTGATCCCGTCATGGCGGGGCAAGAGGCGCCCTCTTCTCTTGTAACCAAAAGCAAAACCCCGGGGCTCGGCGCCCCGGGGTTTTTCGTTGGCGCTTCTGAAAACCGGCCCATTCGACTGTCGGCACTCGGAATGTCCTTACCGCAATCGTATCTTAAAGCTGTAGCTGGACGGCCACATGCTCCGGAGGATTTCTTGCACGACGAACTGCGCAACATCCGGGCAATATCGCGGACTTGGAAGCCGTTCTTCAGTCGCCTTTTCGCACCACGACAAACAGCATCGACGCCGCCTTGTCGTCGAAGCCGATGACTTCGCCGCTTTCGATCGACAACGCGTTCCAGTTCCCCGCCTCGGCATAAGTCGCGCGCAGCCAGTCCGGCGACGGATAATTATAGTAGCGATCGAGCGTGTCGCGGCCGTCGCCATCGCCTTCCTTGTAACTGGCGTAGAAGACGCCCGCAGGCTTCAGCGCGCGCCGGATTTGCGCGAGAACATCCGCGAGCTCCGGCCTCGGCACATGCAACAGGCAGGCGTTGGCCCAGACGGCATCATAGGCCTCGACCTCGTCGAGGTCATGAAACAGCAGCGTCTCGACCCTGCGGCCGAGATGCTTTGAGGCGACGCCGGCCATTTCCGGCGACCCGTCGGTCGGGCGGACATTGAACCCACGCGCCAGCATTTCCGCGGTGTCGCCGCCGGCGCCGCAGCCGAGTTCGAGAATGGAAGCACCCGGCGGAAGCCGCGCCAGAAACGCCATCAGCCGCGCCTGGCGCGAGGTGATCGTGCGCCCGGCATAAGCCTCGGCGTTGCCGCGATAGAATTGCAACGTTGCTTCGTCCATCGCAGCACCTCGTGTCACGGGAACAGCGCGATCTGTTCCAGCCCCGCCGTCTCGGGAAGCCCGAACATCAGGTTCATGTTCTGGATCGCCTGTCCGGCCGAACCCTTCACCAGATTGTCGAGCGTGGAAATCACGATCGCCCGGTTCTTGATGCGGTCGGCGATGACGCCGATCTGCACATAGTTCGAGCCGCGCACGTTCTGGGTCTGCGGCAGCACGCCCTTCTTCGCAACATGCACGAAGGGCTCGTTGGCATAGGCGTTCTCCAGCGCGGTTCGCAGATCGTCCGGCGTCGCGCCGTTGAGCTTGACGTAGGACGTGCAGAGTTCACCGCGCGCCATCGGGATCAGATGTGGCGTGAAGTTGACCGTCACCGCCGAGCCGGCGGCGACGCCGATCTCCTGCTCGATCTCGGGCGCGTGCCGGTGGGTGCCGACCGAATAGGGCGACAGCCCCTCGCCCGCCTCGCTGAACAGCGTGTTCTGCTTCAGTCCGCGGCCGGCGCCGGTGACGCCCGATTTCGCGTCGATGACGATGTCGTCGACGTCGATCAGTTTTGCCTTCGCCAGCGGCACCAGCGCGAGCAGCGCCGCCGTCGGATAGCAACCGGGACAGGCGACCAGCCGTGCGGATGAAATCTTCTTCCGGTAAAATTCGGTCAGGCCATAGACCGCCTCGGCTTGCAGTTCGAGCGCCCGGTGCTCATGGCCGTACCATTGCGCGTAAGTATCCTTGTCGCGCAGCCGGAAATCGGCCGACATGTCGAGAACCTTGATCTTCGGGTTGGCCTTGAGGACGGCGGCGATGATTTCCTGCGTGGTGCCGTGCGGCAGTCCGCAGAACACCGCATCGAGGCTGGTCCAGTCGACCTGTTCCCATGCCACGAGTTTTGGCAGGTCCAGCATGAAGAAATGCGGAAACACCTCGCCCATCGACTTGCCGGCATGGGTGTTGGCAGTGAGCGCGGTGATCTCGGCATTCGGATGCCGCGCCAACAGGCGCACCGCGTCGGCCCCGGTGTAACCGGAGGCGCCGAGAATGCCGACCTTCTTCTTCGAACTCATTGCGCCTTCCTATTGTTCATCGGCCAGGCCCAGCATCAGCCGCATGTTCTGGACGGCGGCGCCCGACGCGCCCTTGCCCAGATTGTCGAGCCGCGCGACCAGCACCGCCTGACGATGTTTATCGCTGGCAAAGACATAGAGTTCGAGCTTGTTGGTCTCGTTGAGCGCCTCCGGCTCGATTCGCCCGCCCTTGGCCGCCGCGTTCTCGAGCGGCATCACCGAGACGTAGCTGCTGCCGGCATAACGCTTCGCCAGTGCGGCGTGCAGGTCGGCGCCACCAGGCTTGCCGGTCAGCGTGTCGAGATGCAGCGGCACCGAGACCAGCATGCCCTGCCGGTAATTGCCGACCGACGGCACGAAGATCGGCCGCCGCGTCAGCTTTGAGTAGAGCTGGGTCTCCGGCAGATGCTTGTGCTCGAAGCCGAGGCCATACAATTCGAAGGACGGCGCGCTGCCATCCTCGAAACTCGCAATCATCGACTTGCCGCCGCCGGAATAGCCGCTGACCGCGTTGATGGTCACGGGATAATCCGCAGGCATAAGTCCCGCATCAACCAGCGGCCGCAGCAGCGCAATGCCGCCGGTCGGATAGCAGCCGGGATTGGAGACTTTTCGCGCAGTCCGGATCTTGTCGGCCTGGTCCGGCGTGAGTTCCGGGAAGCCGTAAGCCCAGTCGGGGGCGACCCGGAAAGCCGTCGATGCATCGAGCACCTTCGGCGCCGAAGCGCCCATGCTGTCGATCAGCGCAACGGTTTCCTTCGCGGCATCATCAGGCAGACAGAGGATGACGAGGTCCACTTCGCTCAGCAGCGCCCGCTTGGCGGCAGGATCCTTGCGCTTCTCCTCGGCGATGTTCTTCACCGTAACGTCGTTCTGCAGCCGCAGGCGCTCCTGAATGCCGAGCCCTGTCGTGCCGGATCCGCCGTCAACGAACACGGCGGGCTTGGTCGCGACGCCGGCGGTCTTGGACTGATGGCTGTCGGCGAGGGTCATGGCACGGTCCTTTCGGGCTGGTTCGTTTCGTTGGCAAAGGCCTCTTGGTCTGCAAACGCGTTGGGCCGCGCCTGTCTCATCAAATGCGCAATGTGCTGCGCGCCGGCGTCAGCTTGCGCGGCAAGCGATCCCGCGACCGCGGCAAAGTCGGTCTCGGATTTGTGCTGGCTCAGCTTGAAGCTGCCCTCCACCTCTTCAACCGTCATCTCGAGGCCCACAATCGCCTTCTTCAACGCTTCCAGCCGCCCGGCCGTCATCTTCGACGACAGCCACGGCTTCTTCGGCAGCAGCCGCTCTTCGAACTTGGCGCTGAGCGTCTCGATCTGCTCGGCGAGTTCGTCCCCGGACATCGCCCGCACCGGGCCGGTCAGGTGCACCACCTGATACAGCCAGGTCGGCACCTGGTCCGGCGAGACGTACCAGTCCGGCGAAACATAGGCATCCGCGCCGTTGACGGCCAGCAGCCAGGACGTGGCCTCGTCCGCGAGCTTTATCAGCGGATTGTGTCGCGCGACATGAAACGCCGCCCGCAGCGTGCCGTCGTTGGCTGAGGTCAGATAGAACGGCAACGGCGAGGCGACCGGCTTTTTGCCGTCCCACGCGCACGCCAGCGCAAAGCCGCGCGTTTCCGCGAACGCGAGGCTCGCGGCGCGATCGGACTTGAACGGTGAAGGCGTATACATCTCAAACTCCTGCTTGACGTAGGAGCCGCCAGTTCAGACCGCGTTTTCTGGAAAAGAAAGAAGCCGCGGGATCCGATCCGGCGGCAGGGGCGACAATCCTAAACGCAGACGTCCGCCCATACCGCGATGATGCGGCGGCGGCGAGCGATGGTCATGGTCGCGGCGATAGTCATGGGCGCGGCTATAAGGCCGCGCCTGCCGGACGTCAAGAAAATTAGACCCCTCAGAGGCTAGATCACCGGATTCCACGGTGCGGGGATCACCCGGTAGCCGCTGGCGTCCTTTTCGACGTTGCCGAGCCCCGGAAACGGATAATGGAATCCCTGCACCTGGAGCTTGTCCGCCACCAGCATGTCGTAGGTCTTGCGGCGAGCCGTCTCGGCCATGGCGGGATCCTGGTCGAAGAACGCATGCCATCCTGGATTGGCCGCAAACAGATAGGGAATGTTGGTGACGTCGGACTGGATGAACACCTTGCCCGAACCCGACGACAGCACGTAGGAGGTGTGGCCCGGCGTGTGGCCGGCGGTCTCGACCGCGAGCAGGCCAGGAGCTACTTCCTTCCCCCACTCGTAGGGCGTCACCTTCTTCTTGAGCCCGGCCTCGAACACGCGGCGGGCGTTCTTGAACACGCCCGGCATGCGCTCGCCGGTCTGCTTGGCCATTTCGCCATCGTCCATGAAGTATTTCCACTCGACGGACGGCACCAGCACTTCGGCGTTGGCGAACGCCAGCGTTCCCTCGGCATTGAGCAGTCCGTTGATGTGGTCGCCATGGAAATGCGAGATCACCACCATGTCGACGTTCTTCGGATCGAAGCCGGCCGCGGCCATGTTGGTGGCGAACTGGCCGACATTGCCCTTGCTCGATGCGAACGCGCCCGGACCGTTGCCGGTGTCGAGGACGATCAGCTTGCCGCCGGCATTGATGACCAGCGGTCCGAACTGGATGCTGACCTTGTCCTTCGGCATGTAGGCTTTCTCGAGCGCCGCGGCGACTTCGTCCTTCTTCGCGTTGAGGACGAAGCTGTCGCCGAGCGGGAACGTATTCACGCCGTCGGAGATGACGGTAACCTGCGCGTCGCCCACCTTGTAGCGATAGAAACTCGGCGCCTGCTTGTCGGCCATCGGCGCGGCGGCGTTGGCGGTGATCGCCGGCAAGAGCGGCGTAGCGGCGAGTGCCGCAGCGCTGGCGAGTGCGTGACGTCGAGTCAGTTCCATGGTGATGTCCTCCCAATAGACGATGGATGCGGTTCGCGGGGTTGGTCCGCTTGATGCGGCCCTTGGTTCGGTTGCCGCAGATTCTACCAGCGCTTCTGCGATAGCGCGACGACGGCCGGGCAACGATAACGCAAAGATGGCTCCAGTATCCTGAAGGCTAACACCCTCACCATCAGCTTATTCCAGTCTCCCCTACGCCGCCCGCCACAGCCATTCGGCGAGTTTCCCCATCACGTCGCCGGCCAGCAGCAGGGCGGCCGACCAGATCAGCGCCGAGACGAAATTGGCGATCTGGAATGGCCAGTAGGACATCTCGAAAATGCCGGCGGCGAGCGGCACCGAGGCCCGCAATGGCCCGAAGAACCGGCCGATGAAGATCGACGGGACGCCCCATTTTTTCACGAACGCCTCGCCGCGCGGCAGGATCTCGGGATAGCGCGACAGCGGCCACATCTCGGCGACGTGCTCCTTGTAGCGGTAGCCGAACCAGTAGGAGACCCAGTCGCCGAGCGCCGCGCCGATCCCGCCGGCCAGCCAGACCGGCCAGAAGCTGATGCCGCTGACGCCGATCAGCGCGCCGATCGCAACCAGCGCGCCCCAGGCCGGCACCAGCAGCGAGATGAAGGCAAGCGATTCGCAGAATGCCAGCACCAGGACGATCGGAGCCGCCCAAACCTGATTGTCGCGCACGAAATCAGCCAGAGCGCGCGCAAAGTCTTGCATATCTCGAGTGCCTTCCCCGCCCCGTTTCCACCGTTGAATTTTTTCCGCTGATTCAAGGCTCATGACAGCTAAGCCAGCCGCTTGCGTGACTTCAAGTCACAAAGGCTGGCACGGGTTGTGATTACCCCTTAATTTCGGCCGCCGCGACGGCGTTCCGTACCGCCGAAAATCCGTGGCCGCTCCGGCCCATAGCCTATGGGCTTGCGGTGATCTGTTCAGCGCCGCGCTGGCCTGATAGAGGGCTCGCCATCAGGTGCCGTGGCCGGAACAAGGCGCTCGGCGTTTTGCCCACCGTCACCTTTTCAGCCCATCCGTGGCATAGTCAGAGTGACCGATTTGCGGCGCGACACCGCGCGCAACACCTAAAGAGCCATGTCCAAACCATTGAAATCAGCTGCAAAACCCAAATCCGCCAACGACCTCTTTGGGACGGAACCGAAGGGCCGCGCGGCGCCCAGGGCCGTCTCGCGGGCGACCAGCGCCGAGGCCGGCTACACCGCGGCCGACATCGAGGTGCTGGAAGGATTGGAGCCGGTACGCCGCCGCCCCGGCATGTATATCGGCGGCACCGACGAAAAGGCGCTGCATCATCTGTTCGCCGAAGTCATCGACAATGCGATGGACGAGGCCTTGGCGGGACACGCCTCGTTCATCGAGGTGGAATTGAACGCCGACGGATTTCTGACCGTCACCGATAACGGCCGCGGCATTCCGGTCGATCCGCATCCGAAATTTCCGAAAAAATCCGCGCTCGAAGTCATCATGTGCACGCTGCATTCCGGCGGCAAGTTCGACTCCAAGGTCTATGAGACCTCGGGCGGCTTGCACGGCGTCGGCGTCTCCGTGGTCAACGCGCTGTCCTCGCTGCTCGAGGTCGAGGTCGCGCGCGAGCAGAAGCTCTACAAGATGTCGTTCGAGCGCGGTCATCCCAAAGGCAAGCTCCAGGATCTCGGCAAGATCAACAACCGCCGGGGCACCCGGATTCGCTTCAAGCCCGACACCGATATTTTCGGCGCCAAGGCCGCGTTCAAGCCGCAGCGGCTGTTCAAGATGGCGCGCTCGAAGGCCTATCTGTTTGGCGGCGTGAAAATCCGCTGGCGCTGCGATCCCGCGCTGTTGAAGGGCATCGAAGAGGTGCCCGCCGAGGACGAATTCCACTTCCCGGGCGGGCTGAAGGATTATCTCGGCGCCGCGATTCACGCCGACACGCTGGTGCATCCGGATATCTTCTCTGGCAAATCGGGACGCAACGGCGCGCACGGCGCCTGCGAATGGGCGGTCGCGTGGACGGCCGATGCCGACGGCTTCCTCTCCTCCTACTGCAACACGGTGCCGACGCCCGACGGCGGCACGCACGAGTCCGGCATGCGCAGCGCGATGCTGCGCGGCCTTAAAGACCACGCCGAGCGAATCGGCCAGGGCAAGCGCGCCGCCCCCATCACCTCGGAAGACGTCATGGTGGGAGCTGCCGTCATGCTCTCGGTGTTCGTGCGCGAGCCGGAATTCCAGGGCCAGACCAAGGACCGGCTGGCCACCGCGGAAGCGCAGAAGATCGTCGAACAGGCGATCAAGGATCCGTTCGATCACTGGCTGTCGGGCAATCCGCTGCAGGCCAACAAGCTCTTGGATTTCGTCATCGAGCGCGCCGATGAACGGCTGCGCCGCCGCGCCGAAAAGGAAACGTCACGCAAGACCGCGGTGAAGAAGCTGCGGCTGCCCGGCAAGCTCGCCGACTGCACCAACACGGCAACCGAAGGCTCAGAACTGTTCATCGTCGAGGGTGACTCGGCCGGCGGCAGCGCCAAGCAGGCGCGCGACCGCAAGACCCAGGCCGTGCTTCCCTTGCGCGGAAAAATCCTCAACGTCGCTTCCGCCGGCAAGGACAAGCTGACCGCCAACGCCCAGCTCTCTGATCTGATGCAGGCGATCGGCTGCGGCACGCTGGCGCATTATCGCGAAGAAGATCTGCGCTATTCCCGCATCATCATCATGACCGACGCCGACGTCGACGGCGCGCATATCGCCTCGCTGCTGATCACGTTCTTCTACCGCCAGACGCCACGGCTGATCGACGAGGGCCATCTCTATCTGGCGGTGCCTCCGCTCTATCGCCTCACCCATGGCGCCAAGACGGTTTACGCCCGCGATGACGCCCACAAGGAAACGCTGCTGAAGAGCGAGTTCAACGCCAACGCCAAGGTCGATGTCGGCCGCTTCAAAGGCCTGGGCGAGATGATGCCGGCGCAGCTCAAGGAAACCACCATGGACCCGGCCAGGCGCACCCTGCTCCGCGTGGTGCTGCTGGCCGACGACCGCGAAGGCACCGCCAATTCTGTCGAGCGGCTGATGGGAACCAAGGCCGAGGCCCGGTTCGCCTTCATCTCCGACAAGGCGGAATTCGCCAGCGACGACCTGTTGGACGTGTGATTTCACCCGTTGAGGCGACTTTCGGGCAATTTCTGGCATTTTCGGCCGGTAAGCGTCGGAATTTGCCCGTTTATCAGGCTTTTCGCAGTCCTTCGTTTTCCGGTGGCTGTGTTTCCCCCGCAACAGCTTTTTGGGCCGAACTGCGTATAGTCACCGCACTGGGTTTTGGGAATCGGGTGCTCGCGCACTTCTAGAGCGGTCGACTTCGACGCTTTGAACTAAGGGAATTGGGACATGAAGAAGTTTGTGATCGCTCTGACCGCGCTGGCGGCATTCACCGGGTCGGCCTCGGCAGCCGATCTTGGCGCCCGCCCCTACACCAAGGCTCCCGCGCCGGTGGCGATGGCTCCGAGCTGGACTGGCTTCTACATTTTTGGCGGCGCCGGCGGCGGCATCTGGTCTGCGAACGGCGGCGTGGATAACACCGCGACGGGCGCATGCCTCGTTTGCACCAACACCCGGACGGGCGGAGATGGCTGGTTCGGCACCGTGGGTGCTGGCTATGATTGGCAGACCGGTCCGTCGTGGGTGATCGGCATCTTCGGCGACGGCACGTTCGGCAGCCTCAAGGGCAACATCGGGGATTCGACCATATTCCCTGGCATCGTGGGCACCACGAAGATGGAGACGGCTTGGGCAGCCGGTGCTCGTGTTGGCTACCTCGTTGCCCCGAACGTTCTCTCGTACATCAACGGCGGTTACACCGGAACCTACTGGACGGGCAGCACCTTGCTGGGCTCCAACACTGGTACCCCCTCGGGCCTGCACACTGACAGCTTCAATACCCAAGGCTGGTTCGTCGGCGGCGGCGTCGAGAACAACCTGAACTTCTTCGGAATCAACGCTCCCGGCTGGTTCATGAAGACGGAATATCGCGCGGCCTATCTTGACCGCAAGCATCTTGAGGAAAGGCTCGATGGCAGCAACCTGCCGGTCGGCTTCAACATCACCTTCAAGCCTTTCGTGCAGACCATCAGCACGTCGCTGGTCTACCGCTTCAACTGGACGGGCGCTCCGATCGCTGCGAAGTACTGAGCTCTCATAACGAACTGCTCAAAAGCCCCGGCATCGTCCGGGGCTTTTTTGCGCCCGGAGATAAGCCCCCCTGCGGATTATCTGCCCGGCGCACCCCCCATTTCCGGCGGCGAGCCCAACTTTCAGCGCGTGGCAGGTGCGCCGCAACCGGCTCTCCGAGCGTGGCGACGACCGTTCCGCGGCCCATGACTGCCCCTGGATTAACCCTGTGATGAGTTCCGGTCTTGCGGAGCCGACCTGCATTGTATTCGATCCGGAGTTATGGGCGACGCCGGCAATGGTTTCCAGAGGCAGCCCATCAAGCCGCGCGGCATCCAAGAACCGAAAGCGGTAACGGAGGGAAATCCATGGCCAGATCGCTTTCGATCATCGGCTTTCTGGCGCTCGCGATCGGCCTGTTGTGGATCGGTCAGGGCACCGGCGCCATCCGCTGGCCGCCATCGAGCTTCATGATCAATCAACTGCAATGGGCCGGATATGGCGCCGTGCTCGGCGCCGTCGGCCTGATCCTGATCTGGCAAGGCAATCGCTAGATTCGTAACTGCCAAACCCTCATGGTGAGGAGGCGCTTTAGCGCCGTCTCGAACCACGAGGCCCCGCTGGTGCCATTCATCCTTCAAGACGCCGCTCCGCGGCTCCTCAAGATGAGGCCGGACACATCAAGGAGGCCGAACCACCATGAAGACAGCACCCTTCGATCTCACCGGCAAGGTCGCCATCGTCACCGGTGGCAATGGCGGCATCGGGCTCGGCATGGCCCGGGGCCTTGCACAGGCCGGCGCGGCAATCGCGGTGGTGGGCCGCAACGAGGCCAAGTCGGCCGCCGCGATCGCTGAGCTCAAGCAAGGCGGCGGCAAGGCCATCGCGGTCGCGGCCGACGTCACCGACAAGGAAGCGGTCGCCGCCATGGTCGGCCGCGTCACCGGCGAGCTCGGTCGGATCGACATCCTCGTCAACAATGCCGGCATCAATATCCGCAAGCCGCCGCACGCGCTCGATATCGCCGAGTGGAACAGCGTGATTGCGACCAACCTCACCAGCGCCTTCCTGTGCTCCCAGGCGGTCTATCCCGCGATGAAGGCGGCCGGCGGCGGCAAGATCATCAATATCGGCTCGATGATGTCGATCTTCGGCGCCAGTTTCGCTCCCGCCTACGCGGCAAGCAAAGGTGGCATCGTGCAGTTCACGCGCTCTTGCGCGGTGGCCTGGGCCGCCGACAACATCCAGGCCAACGCCGTGCTGCCGGGCTGGATCGATACGGATCTGACCAAGCGTGCCCGCAAGGAGATCGACGGCCTGCACGACCGTGTTCTGGGGCGCACACCTGCAGCGCGCTGGGGCGCGATCGATGATTTTTCTGGAATTGCGGTATTCCTCGCATCGGCTGCCTCCGACTTCGTCACCGGGTCGGCGATTCCCGTCGACGGCGGCTACTCGATCATGGGTTAGACAGAAATCGACACCAAGGTTTCCTCATCTCCACATTCGAAAAAGCCCCGGCTCACGCCGGGGCTTTCCAGCCTCGAAATTATCGTTCGATCAGTATCTAGCGACGACCGGGCCGCCGAACTTGTAGCTCAGGCGGACCACGGCAGACTGGATGTCACGGGGCTTGGCATCGAAGGCGTAGACGGCCGGAGCGGCTGCGCCGGCGAGCTGGTAGCGCTTGGTCTCGAACTGCGAATAATCGTACTCGAGGCCGACGATCCAGTTCGCGGTGATGCCGTATTCCCAGCCGCCGCCGACGGTCCAGCCGTTGTGCCACTGCGTCGACGAGCCCGAACCCACGTTCGCCGGTACCGTGTCGGAGACCGACAAGCGGTTGTTCACGCCGGCGTAGCCACCCTTGACGTAGAACAGGTTGTTATTGACCGCGATACCGGCACGGCCGGTAACGGTCGCCATCCAGTCGGCACGCCAGCTGAACTGGTCATCAAGTCCGGCGCCGAAGACGGTATTGAGCACGGTGCCGCGGTTGTCGAGGCCCGAGATGGTGCCTTCGAGACCGAACACGAAGTTGCTCGCTTGCCAGTTGTAGCCCGCCTGGCCACCACCGAAGACGCCCGTTCCGCGCTGACGGAAGCCCTCGCCGGGGTTGAGATCGCCGAACTGGGTGGTGCTAGCGGTATTGACCCACTCCTGCTCTGTCCACGAGCCACCGACGTGACCGCCGATATAGAAACCGCCCCAGTTGTAGACGGACGCGAGTGCCGGCGCCTTGGTATAGGGCCGCGCCGCCAGATCGGCGGCCGAAGCAGACATGGAGCCCATCGCAAGGGCGGCAACGGCGATAGCGATCTTTTTCATAATACTTCCCACTAGCACTGTGACAAAATCGAAATTCTGCCGCGAAACTACCCAGAGTTCCGGGAAAAAGCTGTCGCCACGCTGCAACAGCGATGTAAATCAGGTCTTCGCACGCCTCTGAATGAGGCTTGGCATACAGATTCGTGATCATTTTGGTTAATCATTTCCGAGTTTCCTCCGGGCTTTTGTTGCACAATTACCCGCCAGCACCGTCCGGCGCCGAGCACGAATGAGCCTACTGGCCCTGAAGCGGCGACTGCACATGCTCGGGCCGCACGCCAAGCCCCACAAACCGCGCGGTGATGCCTTGCAGCCAGGGAATGGCGGTGACGAGGCGCATGACAAATGGAGCCTTCAGCGGCTGATTGCCCGGCTTCAGCGCGGCATTGACGATATTGTTCTGCACGACGACCTGCATCCACTGCGTCATTTTCACAGGGAATTCGCGGCGCCGGCGCACCGCGTCGAGTTCGTGCTCCGAGGGACAGCCACTCATCAGCCTCGCCGCCAGCAGGTTCGCGGTCGCGACCGCGTCCTGCACGGCGAGGTTGACCCCGACGCCGCCGATCGGCGACATCGCATGCGCGGCGTCGCCGATGCACAACAGCCCCGGCCGGGTCCAGCGCTTCAGCCGGTTGACCGCAACCGTCAGCAGCTTCACGTCGTCCCAGTTCTTCACCTCTGATAGCCCCGGTTTCAGGATCGGCGCCATCCGCGCGATGTCGTCGAGCAGCGCGGGCAGTCCCCTCGCCTTCACGGCGTCGTACTGCCCCTTGGGAATGACGAACGCGCATTGCCAGTAGTCGCCGCGATCGAACGTCACCATCATCTTGCCGGGATCGACGCGGGCAAACAGGTTTTCGGTTTCGCCTTCCCGCTTGCCGGCGCGAAACCACAGCACATCCATCGGCGCGCCGATTTCCTCGACCTCGAGGCCGGCGCGTTCGCGCAGCAGCGAATGGCGCCCGTCGCAGGCAACGGTCAGGTCGGCCTCGATATCGATCGCGCCGTCCGGCGTCTTCGCCTTCACGCCCGTGATGCGTTCGCCGTCCCGAAGCAGATCGACCGCCTCCGTCGACATCATCACTTTCAGCGAAGCAAACCGCTGGCCGCTCTCGCGCAGGAAATTGAGAAAGTCCCACTGCGGCATGAAGGCGATGAAGGGGTATTTGACGTTGAGCCGGCCGAGATCGGCGATCCGCACCATCTCGCCGCCGAACATCCCCTCCATCCTCTGCAGGCGCTGATGCGGCAGCCTCAAAAGGCCCTCGATCAGCCCGAGTTCGTCCATCACCTGCAAGGTCGAGGGATGCACGGTGTCGCCGCGAAAATCGCGGAAGAAATCCGCGTGCTTTTCCAGCACCACGACATCGATGCCGGCGCGGCCGAGCAGGTAACCGAGCATCATGCCCGCGGGGCCGCCGCCGACGATACAGCAATGTGTTTTCATTGCTCGCTCCCTCGCATCGATAGAGCCAAGTCTGGTCGGCCATCGAACCTACTCAACCATATGGTGCTGCTGCCAGCGCAATAAAATGGGTCTGCAACCGCCAGATCATGGCCGGACGCGCCACGCCGACCAGCATCAACACGATGACCGCGATCATCATCCCGGCGGTTTCCGCCCGTACCACGGACCCGATGTTCAGGCTGTCGTATTGAAGAACAGCTGAAGAAGGTGTTCTTCAGCCTGATCGCGGTCGCGATCCAGAGGTTGTTCTCGTTGCGCACCATGCACTTGGCAAAGTCGCCGTTGAACCAGCCGTTGAAGGCGCTCCGCCGAAAGCCGGATCGGAATTACCTGTCAGGAAAAGCACCCAAATCCATGGCGCAGGCCAAGAAGGTTACCTTTACTTGTCTCAACGACGCGGCAATTGTTGAATTCCGCTCACCTCCAGCTACCTTACTCACATGATCCTGACCCTGATATTGCTGGCAGCTATCGGTGTCATTGTGCTGGCAGAACGCAGCGCCGAGCACCTGCCATTCGCGGTCTCGATGCTGTTCCTTAGCGCGGCCGCAATCTCATTCATCGTTGGCGATTTCGACAGAGCGATCCTGCTGGCCGGTGTGCTCGCCGCAACAATCGCCGCCGCATCGACCATCAAACATAATTACAGCGCGCTCAAGCTGACCGTAACCGACTTGCCACTGCTGTTTGCAGGCACAGCTCCCTTTTTTGTATCGCAGTACCCGCGCGCCGTATTGGCCGTCCTGACTGGAACTGCCGCACTCATCCTGGCTGTATCAGCTACTCTGATCCACGGAACCGGGCCATCAGTTACTTTGGATGTCAGAGTTTCCTTGTTCAGCATCGCACTTGTTTGCGTTGTAACGGCCTTCAGGACAAGCGGCGGCGGCATTTCGTTCCAACGGACCATGGCCCAGCGGCGGTGCTTTTACTCGACCTTCATGGCTTCGCTAATCGATCCCCATTCCTGGCGGCAAGTCGGCGGATTGGCTCTGAGCGATATTGCAAATGACCCGTTGCCGCTGATGGCGGCCGTACCGGCGCGCACCACCGAATACCCCGACATTATCGTCATCCAGCATGAATTGATTTTCGATCCTCGCATTTTCGGACTTCCGGTTGAGCCCGTGGTCGAAGCGTTTCTGTCCCCAAAGAATGGCCTCCATGGAATCCTTAACGTCGACATTTTCGGCGGAGGTTCGTGGCAATCCGAATTCAGCCTGTTGACCGGTCTTTCAAGCGCAAGCTTCGGTTCAAACGCCTATCACCTTTTCAAGCAGGGCGCGGGCCGATTTCACAACAGTCTTCCCCATGCGTTGGCTGCGCTTGGGTACAGGACCATGCTCGCGTCGAGCTGCCGTCGCAGTTTTCTCAGCTACGATGAATTTTATCGTTCGATTGGCATCAGCCAACGCATCTTTGCGGACGATTTTCCTCCACCGTTCGACATCAGCCGGTTCGAGACGACAAATTCCGATGCAATTTTTCTGGAAGCGGCGTTGATGGCCCATACGAAGGGTATTGCTGACGACCCGGCGCCCCGCTTTCTATATGCACTGACCAACTTCAATCACGGCCCTCACAACCGAAGGCTCGCAACGCCCGGACAGTTCGAGAGGGAACGCGCCTTTGCCGCATCAAGCCTTCCCGATGCTCAGTATGCCGAATACTACGCTAGGCTTGCGGAGACGGCGGCGACCTGGAAAAGGCTCAAGCTTGCGCTGGCAACGAATTTTTCCAATCGTCCGATGCTCATCGTGCACTACGGGGATCATCAGCCCGTACTGGCGAAGCGGATCGACCGGCAACTCAAACTCCCCGGCGATGCGCGGCGCGCGTTCCGCACATTTTATGCGTTGGAAGCGCTAAACATCGTGCCCGATCGCCTTGCTTCCGGACCGGGCGCGGACCTGGATATTGCTTTTCTTGGGACCATCGCCCTGCAGCAAGCAGGCCTGCCGCTCGATCCGATATTTGCCACCCGCGCCAGCCTGCTTGCCCATTGCCGGGAAACCTACTTTGCGTCGCCTTCCGAACAGAAGCGCCGATTCCATCGCACGCTTGTGGATCTGGGCATGATCGACACAGGACCGAGCGTTCAACGCGGCCGCTACTCTCCCGCACCGACGAAGTGATCGAATGAGCCCGCTATGTACGCCGTTGGCACCTTTCGGAAGTTGTCCGTGAGGCCAACGAATTCGGCTTAGATGGGGTAGAGCGGGAGTCCCGGGTCTGGCCAGACCGACGCGAATGACCCAAAGCTGCTGTGTGACCTTCGTCAAAGAGCGTGTTGAACGGATCCAATATCTGCAACGGGATTGCTCCATGAATTTGGTGAACTCCCGTGAAAAACTATTTCTCATTGCTGGATCCGCTGCGCTTCGGGGCTGCTCTCGGCGTCGCAGTTTTTCACCTGATGTTCTACTCCTGGGCCGGGTCTTCGATCGGCGCCCCTCAAAGCTTTGAGCATTACTTCGCCGCCGACCTTCAATTTCCGAACGCCGCGCCTTTCACGTGGTTCGGCTGGGTGGGCGTTGAAATATTCTTTGTCATTTCCGGCTTCGTCATCGCGAACTCCGCGAGCAAGTCTTCCCCGAAAGAGTTTCTATTCGGGCGTGCACTGCGGCTTTATCCGGCGGTCTGGATTGCCTCCACCTTGAGCTTGCTCGTTCTGCTCATCTTTGTGCGTGACAAGGCATCCGAGTTCATCCTTCCTTACTTCCAGGCAATGCTGCTCATTCCCAAGGGGATCAACGGCAAGTGGCTTGACGCCGTCTATTGGACGTTGGCGGCGGAAATGGCCTTTTATGGACTTGTATTTTGCACGCTGCTTACGAAGAGAGTCACGCTGCGGCATCTGGCCTGGGGTCTCACCATCTATAGCGCCGCGTTCAACGCCTTCTCCATGGTGGTGTTATCGGGTGCGTTAGAATCCAACATGCTCTATTGGATGGTCCTGATGTTCCGCGTGCCGGGCGCAACATGGATGTTGAACCATGGCTGCTTCTTCGCGCTCGGGATTTGGCTGTTCATTTCGGCGAATAGAAAATTGACGACTCTCGAATGGATTGCCGTGGCCGTGACATGCCTCTCCGGGTGTGCCGAGATCTACTATTTTTCCGATTTCCTTTTGAAAGCCATACCCGCCATTTCGGATGAATCGGTCTTCTTGCCGGTCCTCGTTTGGGCTGCGGCGGTGCTGCTCATTGGCTTCGCCGCGAACAAGAACAGGCAGCAGGCTGCCGGCACCGCTTCTCCTGAAGCGCCGGCTTATCTGAGGACGCTCGGGCTGATCACCTATCCGCTCTATCTGACGCACAACGTCACCGGCACTGCGATGATCCGTGTCCTGACCGATGCCGGCATGGATGCCTCCCTGGCTGTATGGGGCAGTCTGGTCATGCTTTCCCTGGTCTGCTGGTTCATCTGCGCGAAGATCGAGCCCGCCATTCGACGGCTGCTGAAGGAATTCTTTTCAAACTTCAGACTGCGTCCGAAGGCGGCGGCATCGGGCCTTCCAAGTCCGCCGCCCGGGCTGCGCCCGCGGCCCATCCAGGCAGGGGTTTGACCATAGCGACCACCTGCAATTTTAAAGACCGATTGGTCTATATATTAGCAATGCGCCACCAAACCCCGGTACAGCCGCCGCGTGGCCGCCCCCGAAGTTTCGATACGGAAGCCGCTGTCGAACACGCGACCGCTGACGCTCTTCTCGACCGCTTCATCAGGTAGACAACCCTTATTAGCTAAACAACTCTTGGACGCCTCCGCTATCGGCGCGCCGATATCTGGACTGACCGGTCGTGAACGGAAAGCTGCCATGTCTGCCATCCAGATCGTCTGCGCGGTGGCCGTCCCCCTGCTCTGGGGTTATCAGTTCGTGGCCATCAAGGTGGGCGTTATGGAGTTTCCGCCGCGCTTCTTCCTCGCGCTACGCTTCCTGGCCATCGCGCTGCTGCTTGTTCCGTTGGTCAAAAGGCCCACGCGTCAACAGGTCGGCCCTGTCGCAGCTATTTCGATTTTCCTTGGCGGACTGAACTTCGGGCTCTTCTATGTTGGCTCCGGATCAATCGCCGTCGCGCTCTATCACGTACACCAGGCGTTCGCCGCACCAGACTTTGACGCTGGCGGCAGTGCCGGTAAACTTGCGAGCGTGGAAGGCAGCATGCCCGTCGTCGCGACAATCGGGCAACGTGATTTCCTCGGTACACTTCCCGTCTTGTCCAATCAACCGCACGACGTACTCAACCATGGTTGTAGTCGATAGGGGGCGCACGCGGTCTCGTCAACTCCCTGGCGTGTCGCGCATCATCTTGAAAGTTGCCTCGCGTGCACGCGCGTGGATCAGCCGTAGTATCGCGGTTACCGCCTTCCATCCGCATCCAGACCGGGTTCTGGCGAAAGCGGCTGATCGAGCCCTTGCTAGAATAAACCCGCGTCTGTACGATCTGTCGAAAGGTTAATTTTGCGTAAATGGATCGGCAGAAATGACTGCAGTTCAGGACGTGGCGTCGGAAGAAGGTATGGACCGAAAAATGCCACCGGGAGTGATTGTCGAAGGCCCGCTGGTAGACGCCAAGTTCCGCGATTCCTACATCGCGTTCGGCATCATGGTCGGAGGTTCGATCGCTGCGCTCGTCTGGGCATTCTGGCAAGGCATCGGGTGGGTGGAGATTTCGGTCTTCGCCGGCACGTTTGTGATGAGCACGATCGGCATCGGGTTCATGCATCGCTACTTCGTACACCGCAGCTTCCGCTGCGGTCCGGTCATGCGGGCGTTACTCGCCGCGATCGCCACGATGGCGGTGCAGGGCTCGGTGCTCAAATGGGTCTCCAACCATCGTCGGCACCATCTTCACTCCGACAAGCCCGGCGATGTCCACAGCCCTTACTATGACGGCGCAGGTCAACCCCATGTCAGCTTCGTCAAGGGGATGATGTATGCGCAAGGCGGCTGGGTGTGGGACCAGGCCACCACCGATGCCGAATACTACGCCAAGGATATTCTGGCCGACCCGATCGCGATGTTCTTCACCGGGACACGCTGGTACTGGTACGCGATCTCGGCGGTGATCATTCCGGGTGCCATCGGCTACGCACTTGGCGGCGTGCACGCGATGATCGGCTGCGTATTGTTCTCCGGCCTGTTCCGCAGCTACGTCATGACGATGGCCACCTCGCTGGTCAACTCGATCTGCCATAGCGACGGTCGCTACGGTTACCGCCGCTTCGAGACCGATGACGGCACGACCAACGAGTTGGTGACCACGATCCTCACCTTCGGTGAAGGGCTGCACAACAACCATCATCGGTTTCCGCGGGACGCCTACCTTTCGCACGCCTGGTACGAGATCGACATCAATGGCCTGATTATTCTGGCGCTTGGGAAACTCGGGCTCGTGCACGACATTTTCGCGGCCGCCTCGCTCCCGGGTTCGGACGGCGGAAAACGTTCAGTACCAGATCCGGTCCGCAAAGACATGTTCGCCGATCAAGCGCAAATGCGAACAACTGACGTCGTCTAAAAAGGGCGTTGCCGCTTGCGAGTGTGAGGCCGCCGTCGGGCGGCCTTTTCTTTTCGCCAACTTCCGCTCATGTTGCCGCAGTCTCAGGCCACATTGTCAGGAGCGCGACAACGCCGCGCGTCTCGAACCATAAGGCGCCGATGCAACCATCAGCGCCGAAAACTCTTGATCTCCGAAACGCTGCCGTCGCGGTAAGTCAGTTCCACCGACACCGACCTGGTCTGCGGCGCGAGCTTGAGGTACGGCGTCGCTTCGTGCGGAATCGCGCTGGGATCCCGGGGATCGCACGGCGGCATTTTCAGAACCTTGTCGGGCACCGTAGAGTCGATACCGACGCGCACTTCGCGGATCGCGCAGCGATACGACATCAGATGCGTGTAGTAGACCAGGAGGCCGTTGAATTCACGGAACGACAGCCAGCTCGTCGCGGTCATGTCGAGAATCTTGCGCTGGTCGCGGATCAGCGCAGCCTCGGGATCGAAGCGGATCGGGAACGGTCCCTGCAACTCGCCATTGGTGTCGACATAGCGCACCTGGATCACGGCCGCCGGCGCATCCGCCGGCAGTTCGACCGACGGGTTGGGCATCCGCTTGCGGGTCCGCGGGTCGAGCGTATCCATGAAGCCGGTTTCGCGGAAATCGCCGGCGTCGCCCAGCCGCCAGGAAATGCCGAGCGTCGGATCGGCGATCGAGAACACCACGGTCCAGCCGCCATTGTGGCGCGAGAACATCGCGATCGGCGCGTTGACGGAATCGTTCTGCGGCTTGAGCTGCTGCACCGGCGGCAGGGCCGCCAGCTTCTGCAGCGGCTCGGCGGGCTTCGCCGCCGCCTCGGGCTGGCCCTTCGCAACCCCGTTCAGAAACACGTCGTCGACCATCTGGTCGAAATAGACCGGGATCTGCTTGTGACGAACCGTCTCCGCCAGTTCGCTGACCAGCGCGCCGCGTACGTTGCGCGACCTGAACGAGGTTGGCGCCGGGCTGCGTCAGCTCCTTGGCGAAGGTTCGCGTGAACACCGAATTGGGATTGGTGTCGTCATTGGAGAGCCGGTCGAGCGCGGTCTGCCGCGGCCCCGCCGAGAACACCGAGAACACGCCTTCCGGCAATTGCGTCATCGGCGCAAGGCCGCCGCCGCCGGCGACCGCACGGGTGCCGGCGCGCTCAAACGGATTGTTGCGGCAGGCGTCGAACACCAGGATGGCGGTGCGCACCTTGCGGTTCTGCAGCCGCTCGATGATGCGGTCGGCGAGGACCGAGGCGTCGCGCACCAGCTCTTCCTGGCCTTCAGTCGCCGCCGGCACGTCGGTCGGCAGCAGGAAATTCTGGCCGGCGATTTCAAAGCCGTGGCCGGCATAGAAGAAGAACGCAGTGTCGCCGGCCTCGACCGCCTTGTCGAACGCCAGCAGCGTCTGGCTGAACGCCTGCCGGTTCTGGTTTTCCGCCACCATCACCGTGAAGCCGAGCTGCTTCAGCGTATCGCCCATGGTGCGGGCGTCGTTGACCGCCTTCTGCAGCTTGGGCACGTTCCGGTAGTCATTGTTGCCGACCACCAGCGCAACGCGCTTTTCGGCATGAGCGGGAGCGGCAAAGGCCGCGATGCAAGCTGCAAGGCTCGTCACCGCGAGCAATCTCGAAAGCCAAGCCTTCATCGAATTTCCCCAGCGCACGAATCGTCCTGTTTTGGCCTGTGCAGAGCCGCTTCATGCCATAGTCGGCGTCCCAATGCTCGCGGTTCAACTGCCTCGGCTGATAGGAATACAGCGGCCCGATTTGACACTCAAATGACGGTTTTGGCCGTTATTTGTGCGAGAACATTAAGCTTTTTCGGCGATATGGCCGTTCCCAGATTGACTTTGGCTATTTCGTCCCTATGTTCCGGCTCAACGCGGCCTTGGATCGAAACGCGATTCCCTAGGTTAGCCGCTCGTCTGCGTAAGTCAGAGCCCCCAGCTTTTCAAAAGCGCGCCGTTTCGGGGCAAAACGCGACAGCCTTTTTACCCTCGATTCCGAACGGCGGTGTCGACTAGAGGCTCAATGTCTTTTTCCCATCTCGGACTTTCCGACAAGGTCCTCGCCGCTGTTGCGGCCACCGGTTACACGACCCCCACCCCCATCCAGGAACAGGCGATCCCCCACGTTCTGGCCCGCCGCGACGTTCTCGGCATCGCCCAGACCGGCACCGGCAAGACCGCTGCCTTCGTCCTGCCCATGCTCACCATGCTGGAAAAGGGCCGCGCCCGGGCCCGAATGCCCCGCACCCTGATCCTCGAACCGACCCGCGAACTCGCGGCACAGGTGAAAGAGAATTTCGACAAATACGGCGTCGGCCAGAAACTCAACGTTGCACTCCTGATCGGCGGCGTCTCGTTCGGCGACCAGGACAGTAAACTGACCCGCGGCGTCGACGTCCTGATCGCGACCCCGGGCCGCCTGCTCGACCACACCGAACGCGGCGGTCTCTTGCTCACCGGCGTCGAACTGCTGGTCATCGACGAAGCCGACCGCATGCTGGACATGGGCTTCATCCCCGACATCGAACGCGTCTGCAAGCTGGTGCCGTTCACGCGGCAAACCCTGTTCTTCACCGCGACGATGCCGCCGGAAATCAGCCGCATCAGCCAAGACTTTCTGCACAATCCCGAGCGAATCGAAGTCTCGAAACCCGCCACAACCGCGACAGGCGTGTCGCAGTTCCAGGTTCGCGGCGGCCGCGAGGTACACGAGAAGCGCGAGATCCTCCGCCGCCTGCTGCGCGACGCCAAGGACCTCCAGAACGCGCTCATCTTCTGCAACCGCAAGCGCGAAGTCGCCGTCGTCTACAAGTCGCTGCAGAAGCACGGCTTCAGCGTCGGCGCCCTGCATGGCGACATGGACCAGTCCGCGCGCACCGCGGCGCTCGATCAATTCCGCAAGGGCGAAATCCCGCTCCTGGTGGCCTCCGATGTCGCCGCGCGCGGCCTCGACATTCCCGCCGTTACCCATGTCTTCAATTTCGACGTGCCGCATCATGCCGACGATTACGTGCATCGCATCGGCCGAACGGGGCGCGCCGGTCGCGCCGGCACCGCGATCTCGATCGTCAGCCCGCTCGACAGCAAATCGATTGCCGCGATCGAACGGCTGATCGGCCAGAACATCCCGACCGCCGAAGGCGATTATGCCGTGCAGTCGGTTGCCTCCGATGAGACCGACCAGCCGCGCGAACATCGCTCGCGCGAAGGTTCACGCGGCGGCCGCAAGCCGCGACGTGAACGCGAGCCGCGTGCTGCCAGGGGCAGCGAGAGCGGCGAACGCGAGCCGCGCCCCGCCAGGGATTCTGACAAGCGCAGTGAACGCGAACCGCGGCATGCCAAGGGCGCGGGCCGCAGTGCCAGACCGCAGCCGGAGGCCGCAGCGTTCACGCCGCCTGCCGCTGCGCAGCCTTCGCGCGTCCCCTCGATCGGTCGTCCGGAACCGCGGCGCGCGCAGCGCGACGTTGAATCGGAGCCCGCCGATCACTCGCATCTTCCGGCATTTCTGTTGCGGCCGGTTCGCGCCCGCGTCTGAGCGAATTCGGCACGACCCGACGGCCGGAACCGTTTACCGGCCGTTCACTCTCCTCCCTTAACCTGCCGACGATAATTTTAGTCATTGCGGCACGGCAACGAGCGGCGCTGCTCGGATATTGGGGACGGATTCAGTGGTCAAGCTGCTGGACGAACACGAGCGCACCTTGGCGTTTGCCGAAGTCGCGTTGGGCCAGATCAAATCCCTCCGGCAGACCGCCGTCCCGCGCAATTACGAAATCTGGTACGTCTACGCGACCGGATACAACGCTTCCCTCAACAAGATCATCAACGAGACGCTGGCGCGCAACGGCAGGCTGAGCGAGTCCGATCTCGAACAGATCTATGAGACCTATCTGTCCCATATCAAAGCCTCCGACCGCATCGATAAGGTCGGCGCGCGCGTGATCGGTGAAATCGATGACGTGATGGCCCTCATCACCGAGGCGCTCGGGATGTCGCAGAGCTACGACGTCAGGCTGAACGGCGCGAACGAGAAGCTCACGAACGCCAAAACCCGCGAACAGATCAAGGCGGTCGTTGACGGCCTGATGAAATCGACCCGCGAGATGCAAGAGACCAACAAGGCGCTGGAGAACCGGCTATCGCTGTCGAAGACCGAGATCAGCAATCTCCAGCATAGCCTCGAGGCGATCCGTGCCGAGAGCCTGACCGATCCGCTGACCGGATTGGGCAACCGCAAATATTTCGACCGCTCGTTCGAGATGGCGGTGCGGGCGGCGCAGGCGAGCGGCGAGCCGCTGTCCCTCCTGATGTTCGACATCGACCATTTCAAATCGTTCAACGATTCATACGGCCATCTCACCGGCGATCAGGTATTGCGGCTGGTTGCGATGTCGCTGAAGCAGACCATCAAGGGCCAGGACATCACCGCCCGCTATGGCGGAGAGGAATTTGCGGTCGTGCTGCCCAATACGGCGCTGCGCCAGGCCCTCACGGTCGCCGACCACATTCGCCGCGCCGTGATGGCGAAGGAATTGAAGAAGAAATCCACCGGCGAAATTCTCGGCCGCGTCACCATCTCCGTCGGCGTCTCCATGCTGAAACCGGAAGATGATACGGATTCATTGATCGAGCGCGCCGACGCCTGCCTCTACGCCGCCAAGCGCAACGGCCGCAACCGCGTGATTTGCGAAGTCGACCCCGAATACGCCGCCGAGACCCGTAGCCAGGTCGCGTGAACGCCAAATCAGCGCCGCGTCGTCTTCCTCGCCTTCGCGGTGCGCCGCTTCGCCGTCGGCTTGCGGCCAACAGCCGGCTTGCTCGCAGCCTTGCTCGAAACCTTCGGCTTCGCCGCCTTGCGCGCCTTCGGCCGCTTGCGCAACGCCGCGCGCTGCGCCGCGGCCAGCGCCGCCCGCGCCCAAGCGGCGAGTTCCTCGGAATCGTCGAACAGGCGCGCGGGCAATTGCCAGTACGAGTTCACGGTGACGGTCTTGGCACGCGTCTGATATTGAAACGGTTGTGACCCCTCCGCTTCGAATTGCGGAATGGTCTGGTCGTCAGCACGGAAATAAAGCCCGGCGCGCAGCGCGAGCGCGAAATTGGTGCCGTCGGCGGAGATGCCGAATCCGGAAAACATCTTGCGAATGGTGACGGGGCCGAAATCGGCAAACAGGTCGATCAGGAAATCGCGGTCCATGTGGCCTCAACCCCCGACGTCTACCCCTCATGGTGAGGAGCCGCGCAGCGGCGTCTCGAACCATGAGGCCCCTATTTCGCCCGCGGTCATCCTTCGAGACGCGCGCTCCCCAGGATGAGGTCAGCGGGTGAACCTAAACTTTCGCCGGCGTCAGTTGCACCAACTCGCCGCAGCCGCAGGCGGAGACCTGGTTCGGATTGTTGAAGATGAACTGGGCCTGCATCTTGTCGGCCTTGTAGTCCATCTCGGTGCCGAGCAGGAACAACACCGCCTTGGGATCAACCAGGATCTTTACGCCGCGGTCCTCGACCACTTCGTCGGTCGGCCGGATCTCATGGGCATATTCCACCGTGTAGGACTGGCCGGCGCAGCCGCCGTTCTTGATGCCGACGCGAAGCCCGACGATTTCGGAATCGGCGCGCTTGGTCAGTTCCGTAATCCGCTGCGCGGCTGCCTCGGTCAGTTTCATGACCTGCGGGCGCGGGCGCGGCTTCGGCTTGGCGGCGGACGTGGGTGAAGCAGGTGTCATGTCAGTCATGTGATCATTTCCAACGGCAAATCAATGCCAGTCATCTTCCCGTAAAGCCGTTAAGCGCTCTTATGTTTGAGCATGATCTTTTCGGAAAACCGGTTTCCACTTTTCCGGATCATGCTCACTCAATTCACCACATATTGAGGACGAGGCGCGCCTCGTCGGACATACGATCCGGTGTCCAGGCCGGATCCCACACCAGATTGACATTGACGACGCCGACGCCGGGAACGCTGGCGATGGCGTTTTCCACCATGGTCGGCAACTCGCCGGCCGCCGGACAGTTCGGCGTCGTCAGCGTCATCATCACGTCGACGCCGCGGTCGTCCTTGAGGTCGACCTTGTAGATCAGGCCGAGCTCGTAGATGTCGGCCGGGATTTCCGGATCGAAAACCGTCTTCAGCGCGGCGACGATTTCGCTCCCCAGCCGCTCGGTCTCCTCGGGCGGCAACGCCGAGATGGTTTCCATATTGGCTGATTTGACTTCGGCTGTGTCACTCATGAGAACAATTCCCGCGCCTTGATCAGCGCCTGTGCCAGATGGTCGACTTCTTCACGGGTATTATACATTCCAAACGACGCGCGGCAGGTGGCTGTGACATTGAACCGCTCTAAAAGCGGCATCACACAATGGGTGCCGGCGCGCACCGCAATCCCTTGGCGGTCGATCACGGTGGCGACATCGTGAGCGTGAGCCCCCTTCATCTCGAAGGAGATCACCGGTCCCTTGCCGCGCGCGGTGCCGATCAGGCGCAGCGAATTGATTTCGCGCAGCCGCTCCTGGGCGTAGGTCAAGAGATCGTGCTCGTGGGCGGCGATGCGCTCCTTGCCGATCGAATTGACGTAGTCGATCGCAGCGCCCAGCCCGATCGCCTCGACGATCGGCGGCGTTCCGGCTTCGAACTTGTGCGGCGGGTCGCCATAGGTGACCCAATCCTTTGCCACCTCGCGGATCATCTCGCCGCCACCGTTAAAGGGCCGCATCGCCACCAGGTGCTCATGCTTGGCGTAGAGCGCGCCAATCCCGGTCGGGCCGTAGATCTTGTGGCCGGTGAAGGCATAGAAATCGCAATCGAGGTCCTGGACGTCGATCGGCAGATGCACCGCGCCTTGCGCGCCGTCCACCAGAACCGGAATGCCGCGGTCATGGGCGAGTTTCACGACTTCCTTGACCGGGACGAAGGTGCCAAGCGCGTTCGACATCTGGGTGATCGCGACAAGCTTGGTGCGCGGCGTCAGCAGCTTCTCGAATTCCTCGATCAGGAAATTGCCGTCGTCGTCGACCGGCGCCCATTTGATCACGGCACCGTGGCGCTCGCGCAGGAAGTGCCAGGGCACGATGTTGGAGTGGTGCTCCATGATCGAGAGCACGATCTCGTCGCCCTGCTTGATATTGGGCTCGCCCCAGGACGATGCCACGAGGTTGATCGCCTCGGTGACATTGCGGGTGAAGATGATTTCTTCACTTCGCGCGGCATTGATGAATTTCGCCACCTTGCCGCGGGCGCCCTCGTAGGCCTCGGTCGCGGCATTGGCGAGATAGTGCAGGCCGCGGTGCACGTTCGCGTACTCGCTCTTGTAGGCTTCCGTCATGCGGTCGAGCACTGCATTCGGCTTCTGTGCGGAAGCGGCGTTGTCGAGATACACCAGCGGCTTGCCATAGACCTGCATCGCCAGCGCGGGAAAGTCCTCCCGCACACGGGCGACGTCATAGGCACCATTGGAAACCGCCGGATGCATTGTCATCCCCTTGCCTCCAGCCAGCGCTGCGCGGCCGCAATCGCCAGCTCTCGCAGATCGTCGTTGACGATCGATTCAATGGCCTCGCCCACGAACGCCTGGATCAGCAGCGCCTGGGCTTCCTTCTCGGACAGGCCGCGGGCGCGCAGGTAGAACAGCAGGCTCTCGTCGAGCGCGCCGGTGGTGGCGCCATGGCCGCAGGTGACGTCGTCGGCGAAGATCTCGAGCTCCGGCTTGTTGTCGGCCTCGGCGTCGTCCGACAGCAGCAGTGCCCGTGTCATCATCTTGGCATCGGTCTTCTGCGCGTCCGGGCGCACGATGATGCGGCCCTGGAACACCGAATGGCCGCGGTCGTCGGCGACGGCGCGGAACACTTCGCGGCTGGCGCAGTTCGGCACCGCATGGTCCATGAACAGCGTCGTGTCCGCGTGCTGGCGGCCATTGAGCAGATTGACGCCGTTGGTCTCGACCCGGGAGCCTTCGCCTGCGAACGCAATGGTCGCCTGGTAGCGGCTGAGGGCAGCGCCGGAGGTCAAGCCGAAGGTGTTGAAATGCGCATGCGCGCCCAGCGTAATCACGGCGGAGCAAATATTGACGGCCTCGCGGCTGTCCTCGACCAGGCGAACGTGATCGAGCCGCGAATTGTCGCCGATCGCAACGACCAGCGAATCGTGGGCCTGATAGGTCTTCACGCCATCGGCTGCGATGTAGCTTTCGACCAGCGTCACGCCGGCATCCTTGCCGAGTCGCAGCAGCGAGCGTGTGAACATCGCCGTGGGCGCCGTGCCCGTAGCGACATGAATGATTTGCAGCGGCTGCTTCAGCACGATGCCATTGGCGATCTGGATCACCACGCCGTCGGTCATCATCGCACTGTTGAGCGCGACCATCGGATTGGTGCTGTCGAGCGTAAACAGTTGGGCCTGCAGGCCAGCTTCGCCGGACTCCAGAACGCCGTGCAGGGTACCGACGGCAACACCCTTCTCCAGCCCGTCCAGCTCGGAAAGTTTTGGCGCGAACACGCCGTCCACCAGCACCAGCCGGCGCACGCCCTTGATCGCCTGCAGCTTCACCGCAGCGGCGGCCCGCTTCAGCGCGGCAGCATCCGGCGCAGGCGCCAGCGGCAGCACTTCGCGCATCAACGCGCGCAGATCGGTGTATTTCCAGTCCTCGAGTCTTCGGTGTGGCAGGCCCGTGCGCTCATAGGCCTCGAAGGCGGCGCTTCGCGCCTCGGCGATCTTGCCGGTGCCCGGCAGCCGGTCGCGTGCGACGGCAAAGCTGTCGCTCAGCGCGCGTCCCGTCTCGTTCTTTGCCAAAGCCAAATTCATCACAATACCTGTCAGGCCGCGTCTTCGAACTGGGCGTAGCCGGAAGCTTCCAGCTCCAGCGCCAGATCCTTGCCGCCGCTTTTGACGACCCGGCCCTTCGACATCACGTGCACGAAGTCAGGCACGATGTAGTTGAGCAGCCGCTGGTAGTGCGTGATGACCACCATGGCGCGCTCCGGCGAACGCAGCGCGTTGACGCCGTCGGCCGCCACGCGCAGCGCGTCGATGTCGAGGCCGGAATCCATTTCATCGAGGATGCAGAGGGCAGGCTCGAACAGCGCCATCTGCAAGATCTCGTTGCGCTTCTTCTCGCCGCCGGAGAAGCCGACATTGACGCCGCGGCGGAGCATGTCCTGCGGAATGTTCAGGGACTTCGCGACCTCGCGCACCTTCTTCAAAAAGTCCGGCGTTGAGTATTCGCTCTCGCCGCGCGCCTTGCGCTGGGCGTTCAGCGCGGTGCGCAGGAAGGTCATGGTCGCAACGCCAGGAATCTCCACCGGATACTGGAACGCCAGGAACACACCCTTGGCGGCGCGTTCGTCCGGCGCCATCTCCAGCAGGTTCTCGCCCTTGAACAGGATTTCGCCGCCGGTGACTTCGTAGCCTGGCTTGCCGGCGATAACGTGGCTCAGCGTCGATTTGCCGGAGCCGTTCGGCCCCATGATCGCGTGCACCTCGCCCGGGTTCACCGTGAGCGTAAGTCCGTGGAGAATCTCGCGATCCTCGACGCGGACTTTCAGGTCTTTCACTTCAAGCAGAGACATTGTTTCCGTTCCTTGTTCCTCGTCCTGAGGAGCGCCGTCAGGCGCGTCTCGAAGGACGTGGCCAACAATCTTTCCTCTCATCCTTCGAGACGGCCGCTCACGCGGCCTCCTCAGGATGAGGTCTATCCCACCGACCCTTCCAGCGAGATCGAGATCAGCTTCTGCGCTTCCACCGCGAATTCCATCGGCAGTTGCTGCAACACATCCTTCACAAAGCCGTTGACCACGAGGCCTACGGCTTCCTCCTGCGATAGGCCGCGCTGGATGCAATAGAACAGCACGTCCTCGGAGATTTTCGACGTCGTCGCTTCGTGCTCGAAGGTCGCGGACGAGTTCTTCGCCTCGACATAAGGCACGGTGTGCGCGCCGCATTTGTCGCCGATCAGGAGCGAGTCGCAGGCGGTGAAGTTGCGTGCGCCGGTCGCCTTGCGGTGTGCCGTAACAAGGCCGCGATAGGTGTTCTGCGAGACGCCGGCGGCGATGCCCTTGGAGATGATCCGGCTGGTGGTGTTCTTGCCGAGATGGATCATCTTGGTGCCAGAGTCGACCTGCTGGTAACCGTTGGAGATCGCGATCGAGTAGAACTCGCCGCGCGAATTGTCGCCGCGCAGGATGCAGCTCGGATATTTCCAGGTGATCGCCGAACCGGTCTCGACCTGGGTCCAGGAAATTTTTGAATTGTTGCCGCGGCAGTCGCCACGCTTGGTGACGAAATTGTAGATGCCGCCGACGCCTTCGGAGTTGCCCGGGTACCAGTTCTGCACCGTCGAGTACTTGATCTCGGCATCGTCGAGCGTAACGAGTTCGACCACGGCGGCATGCAACTGGTTTTCGTCGCGCTGCGGTGCGGTACAGCCTTCGAGATAGCTGACGTAAGCGCCCTTGTCGGCGATGATCAGCGTGCGCTCGAACTGGCCGGTGTTGCGCTCGTTGATGCGGAAGTAGGTCGACAACTCCATCGGGCAGCGCACGCCCGGCGGCACGTAGACGAACGAGCCGTCGGAGAACACCGCCGAGTTCAGCGTCGCGAAATAATTGTCCGAGGTCGGCACGACCGAACCGAGATACTTCTGCACCAGTTCGGGGTGCTCGCGGATCGCCTCCGAGATCGGCATGAAGATCACGCCGGCCGCCTTCAATTCCTTCTGGAAAGTGGTGGCCACGGAAACCGAGTCGAACACGGCGTCGACCGCGATTCTGCGCTCGCCTTCCGGCTTGACGACCCCTTCCAGCACCTCGACCTCGCGCAGGGGGATGCCGAGCTTTTCGTAGGTCTTGAGAATTTCCGGGTCGATCTCGTCCAGCGAGCCGATCTGCTTCTTCGGCTTCGGCGCGGAGTAGTAATAGAGATCCTGGTAGTCGATCCTGGGATAGTTGACGCGGGCCCAGGTCGGCTCGGTCATGGTCAACCAGCGGCGATAGGCCTCCAGCCGCCATTCCAGCATCCAGGCCGGCTCGTTCTTCTTTGCGGAGATGAAGCGGACGGTGTCTTCCGACAGCCCCTTGGGGGCCTTGTCGGACTCGATAAGTGTCTCAAACCCATATCGATACTGGTCGACGTCGATGCGCTTCACGCGCTCGACCGTCTCTTGTACGGCTGGCATTCCATCCTCCGCTCGCGGTTTCAAGGACCGCGGTGGAACATTCAAAATCGGTGACGAAGCGTTCCGGCGAAACCCACTTAGAACGTTTCAAGCCGTGTTTCGTCGCCCTCTAAGTAAGGCATCGGCAAGCTTTCGCCAAGCCTGAAGGGTCAAATCAATGTCTGCCTCCGTGGTAGACCAGCCCAGACTGAGCCGCACCGCTCCCTGCGCCAGTTCCCTGCCAACACCCATGGCGGCCAGGACGTGGGACGGCTGGACCTTGCCGGAGGAGCAGGCGGAACCCGAGGATACCGCAATACCGCCGAGATCGAAGCCAATCACCGCGGTTTCGGCCTTCAGGCCGGGTACCGTGAACAGGGTGGTATTCGGCAGCCGCGGCGCGCCTTCCGAAAATACAATCATTCCAGGGGTCTGCCGTAGGCCCTTCTCAAGGCGGTTCCGCAGGCCCTGCAGCCGGGCTGCATCGCCTTCCAAGGCGGCCATGCCAGCCCGTACGGCAGCGCCAAAGGCCGCAATGCCAGCGACATTCTCGGTACCGGCCCGGCGTCCGAGCTCCTGCCCGCCGCCACGCAGCAGCGGCTCCAGCCCCTGCACATCGTCGGCCAGAACCAGCGCACCGACGCCCTTGGGGCCGCCGATCTTGTGCGCGGAAAGCGTGACCAGATCGGCCTTCATCGATTTGATATCAAACGGTATTTTTCCAAGCGCCTGGATTGCGTCGACATGCAGCAGCCCGCCGGCTTCATGCACGATGTCAGCGACTTCGCCGACCGGTTGAAGCGCGCCGGTCTCGTTATTGGCCAGCATGACCGAGACAAGCGCCGGCGGTCCAGCGGCAAGCAGCCTCCGCAAATGATCGATGTCGATCAGGCCGGATCCGGTGACCTGGATGGTCCCGATCGCCTCCGGCGAGAAACGCCCTCCCGATAACACCGACGTATGTTCGATGGCCGAGACCAATAGTCGACGGACTGGTTCGCCAGCGCCCCGATGCGGTCCCGGCGTCAGCGCCAGCGCATTCGCTTCCGTACCCCCAGACGCAAACACCACATCCGGCGACCGGGCACCGACCGCCGCCGAGATGGCGGCGCGGGCGTCCTCGACCAGCCTGCGCGCCTGACGCCCTTCGGCATGGACGGACGACGGATTGCCGGCCACCTCCCAGGCAGCCGCCATCGCCTGCCTGGCCTCGGGACGAAGCGGCGTGGTCGCATTCCAGTCGAGATAGACCCGGTCGGGCATTTCCGTACAATATTACCTATATCGGCCAGCAGCTCCCGCGAGGCACGGCCTCACGCCGGCGCAAGATGTCTTATGGCAATTGGGGATCGCGCCGTCTCTTACAATTCTAGCCTAACGCCTTGAACTGCCTTCCAGATGTTCAAGATGCTTGCTTTTTGCCCCTCGCCTCATGCTAGAAGGCCGCAACCAGTTCACGGGAGCGCCCGTTCGCGCATCGCCCAACGACGTCGGATCACATTGTCTCCGCCGGATCACGTCCGTCGCCAAGGAAGACTTCCAAGGATCATCCATGCCTGAAGTTATTTTCACCGGCCCCGCGGGCCGCCTCGAAGGCCGTTACCATCCGGCCAAGCAGAAGAACGCGCCGATCGCGATGATCCTGCATCCGCACCCGCAGTTTCACGGCACGATGAACCACCAGATCGTCTACCAGTGCTACTACGCGTTTGCGCATCGCGGCTTCTCGGTGCTGCGCTTCAATTTTCGCGGCGTCGGCCGCAGCCAGGGTTCGTTCGATCACGGCACCGGCGAATTGTCGGATGCGGCTTCCGCGCTGGACTGGGCGCAGACCATCAATCCCGAAGCGCGCGCCTGCTGGGTCGCAGGCTTCTCGTTCGGCGCCTGGATCGGCATGCAGCTCTTGATGCGCCGGCCCGAGGTCGAAGGCTTCATCTCGATCGCGCCGCCCGCCAACCTCTACGACTTCTCCTTCCTTGCGCCCTGCCCGTCCTCTGGCCTGATCGTGCATGGCGAGAAGGACGCGGTGGTGCCGCCGAAGGACGTCAACACGCTGGTCGAGAAGCTGAAGACCCAAAAGGGCATCGTGATCGACCAGCAGATCATCCCGGGCGCCAACCACTTCTTCGACGGCAAGCTTGAGCCGCTGATGGAAACCGTGACCGGCTATCTCGACATGCGGCTCGCCAACGTCCGCTGACGTTCGTAGCCCGGATCGAGCGCAGCGAAATCCGGGCTACGGCTGCGGCGACATCGCGATGCCTAAGCCGCCAGCTTCAGCATATGCGCGCCATGGCGTACCAGGAACGCGTGCAGCAATTGCGGATAGTCGGGCCCGACTGCCGTGCGCACGCTCGGCCGCCGCGCCAGCGCCTTCCGCCATGCGCGCACCTTCGGCGTATCGGCAAACACCGAAAGATCGATCAACTGATCGAACACATCGAAATAGCGGAAGATCGGCGCGAACACCGCGTCCACCAGGCTGAACCTCTCTCCCGCAAAATACGGACCCGCACCCAGCGTCTTCTCGACGCTGCGCGAACTTCGCGGCGACCGCCTTCCGCTTGGTTTCAAACACCGCGGGATCGCCCGTCGTCTCCAGGCCCCAGAGCTCGCTCAGAATCGTCGAGCCGAACTCCATCCAGGCGCGATGCTGCGCGCGTTGCAGCGGATCCTGCGGGTGAAGTTTTGCACCGCCTTGCGTCTCCTCGATATATTCGCAGATGACATTGCTCTCGAACAGCGCCGCTTCGCCGTCCGCGGTTTTGACAAGCAGCACCGGCACCTTGCCGAGCGGTGAAATCTTCAGAAACCAGTCCGGCTTGTTGGCGAGATCGATATCGACCCGCTCGAACGGAACGCCCTTTTCGGTGAGCGCGATCACCGCGCGCTGCACATAGGGGCAAAGCTTGTGGCTGATCAGTTTCAGGGCGACGGCCATGCAATCCTCCAAATCAATGCATCTGCATCTATTTAGATGCAAGTGCATTTATCTGTCAACCTGCCGCCTGCATGGTCGAACAACAAGACGTGTGCGCGCCGCCGGGTGCCCCGGACACAAGGGGCGTGGGTGGCGCAAACAGGCGCCCCAGTCCTACTTTGCATGGGGTTGTTTTCGAAGTTTTGTGTTTTGAGCCCGCGGTGCACCGCCGACGGGTATCTGACCTTAAGGCCGCGCGATGATCCCGCCGGTCATGGGAAACGGCACCCCCGTGGTGGCGGGGTAGCTCAGCGGCAAGCCTTTCAGGCCCCGCGCCGCCAGAAATCCGAACGCCTGCGCCTCGATGGCGTCGGACGCCCAGCCGAGCGTGTCCGCGGCCCGGACGGTCGCCGGCTGCAGACACTCGCGCAGCATCCGCAGCATGGTCAGGTTGCGGGCGCCGCCGCCGGCCACGATCCAGTTCTTGGGCTCCTTCGGCAACAGCGGCACCACGCGGGCGATTGCGGCTGCGGTAAAGGCAGTCAGCGTCGCCGCGCCGTCCTCGGGCGGCACATCGCCAATCCTCAGCGAGGCAAAATCGTTGCGATCGAGCGATTTCGGCGGCGGCACTGAAAAGAACGGCAGCGCCAGCGCGCGGTTGATCCAGGCCGCATCGACCTTGCCCAGCGCGGCGGTGCGGCCCTCGGTATCGAAACGCTGGTTAAGCCAGCGGAACATGTAGTCGTCGAGCAGCGCGTTTCCGGGGCCGGTGTCGCAGGCGATCAGCGTGTCGCCGTCGATATAGGTGATGTTGGCGACCCCGCCGATATTGACCACGACGGTCGGCCCCTCCCAATCCAGCGATTGGGCGAGCGCACGGTGATAGACCGGCACAAAGGGCGCGCCCTGCCCGCCGGCGTCAACGTCGGCCGCGCGGAAATCGTACATGACCGGGATGTGGATCGCCTTGGCGAGCGACAGCGCGTCGCCGATCTGGACTGTCAGCTTTTTCTCGGGCCGGTGCAGCACGGTCTGGCCGTGAAAGCCGACGATGTCGATGTCGTCGAAGCGCAGCCGGTGTTGCGCGGTGAAGGCGGCCACCGCCTCGGCATGGGCTGACGTGACGATCCGCTCGGCCTCGCGCAGGCAGCCCGGCCGGGCTTCCCGATTCGGCAGGTCGGCGGCCTCGTACAGCGCCTGCCGCAGCAGGCCGCGCTCCATTTCGCTATAGGGACGGTATCCGGACGGCCCCAGGGCACTCACCCGGCGGCCGTCGGTCTCGATCATAGCGACATCGACCCCGTCGAGCGAGGTGCCGCTCATCAGACCAATTGCCGTCAACATCATATCAAATCGTGCCTTTGCAACGCCCTGCTCGAACCGTCCCGCCGACGACGATCAGCTTGTGCCAAACACGGACATCTTATAATGCCACAGCGCCTACCCTTGCGGCAGCCCGTTCCGCCATGGTTCCGCAAACAGTTACAATTACAGTGAAAATAGAATGATCAAAGCAGCCCGCCATGACCGCATTTAAATCAGATTTCCTGAACATTTTACAGGAACGCGGCTTCATCCACCAGTGTTCCGATTTCGAGGGCCTCGACGCGCTCGCCGCGAAGGGCCAGGCGACCGCCTATGTCGGCTACGACTGCACGGCGCCGTCGCTGCATATCGGCAACTACCTCACCATGATGATGCTGTATTGGCTGCAGCAGAGCGGCAACAAGCCGATCACCCTGATGGGCGGCGGCACCACCATGGTCGGCGACCCCTCCGGCAAGGATGAATCGCGCGCCATCCGCTCGATCGACGAAATCGAGGCCAACAAGGCCTCGATCCGCGGCGTGTTCGCGAAGGTACTGCGCTACGGATCCGGCCCAAGCGATGCCGTCATGCTCGATAACGCCGAGTGGCTGACGAAGCTGAACTGGATCGAGATGCTGCGCGATATCGGCCGGCATTTCTCCGTCAACCGCATGCTGACGATGGACTCGGTCCGGCTCCGTCTCGAGCGCGAGCAGGAGATGAGCTTCATCGAATTCAACTACATGGTCTGCCAGGCCTATGACTTCGTCGAACTGGCGCGGCGCACCGGATGCCGGCTGCAGATGGGCGGCTCCGATCAATGGGGCAACATCGTCAACGGCGTCGATCTCGGCCGCCGCATGGGCACGGAGCAATTGTTCGCGCTGACGACGCCACTCCTGACGACGGCCTCCGGCGCCAAGATGGGCAAGACCGCGCAGGGCGCGGTGTGGCTCAATGCCGACCAGTTCTCGCCTTACGATTTCTGGCAATACTGGCGCAACGTCGAGGACGCCGACGTCGTCAAGTTTCTCAAGCTGTTCACGATCCTGCCGATGAGCGAGATCAACAAGCTCACGGCGTTGCAAGGCGGCGAGATCAACGAAGCCAAGAAGGTGCTGGCGACGGAAGCGACCGCGCTGCTGCACGGTCGCGACGCCGCCAACACGGCCGCCGAAACCGCCCGGCAGACTTTCGAGCAAGGCGCGATCGCCGAAACGCTTCCGACGGTGGAAATTTCCTCCGGCGAACTCGAAGCCGGCGCCGGCGTACTGGGGCTGTTCGTCAAAGCGGGTCTCGTTGCCTCGAACGGCGAGGCGCGGCGCCAGATCAAGGGCGGCGGCTTGCGCGTCAACGATGCCGCCATCACCGACGAGAAGATGGTCCTGACGTCGTCCAACCTCACGCCGGAGGGCGTCATCAAACTTTCCATGGGGAAGAAAAAGCACGTTCTGCTCAAGCCTGCGTAACCGGGGCTGCATAGGCGTATTCATTTTTGACGCTTGCGGGGATCAGCGGAAACGCGCTCCCTGCCTGCATGGATGAAAAGACGCCAGCGGGAGAAGCGACAGAGAGGGCGTTGAAACCGGCGCGTACCGCACTCAGCGTGCTGGCGCTGTGCTACGTGCTGCAGATGGTCGGTCGCGGCCTCGGCGACAGCTTTACGGTTTTCCTGAAGCCGATTTCGGAAAGCTTCTCGTGGGACCGCGCCGAGGTGGTCTCGGTCTATTCGCTGACCTGGCTCGCCGGGGGACTGATGGCGCCGCTGGTCGGCCGGCTGTTCGACCGCTCCGGGCCGCGCCTCACCTATTCGCTCGGGCTGCTGCTGCTCGGAGGCTCTTTCCTGGTTGCCTCGCGCGCGCAGGCGCTCTGGCAGTTCCAGCTTTCGACCGGACTGTGTGTCGGGATCGGCATTGCACTGATCGGCAACGTGCCGAGCTCGATCCTGCTCGGCCGCTGGTTCGGCCGGCGATTGCCGACCGCGATGGCGATCCTCTACTCCGCCACCGGAGTGGGCACCCTTGTGCTGTTGCCTGCTTCGCAGGTGCTGATCGACCGGATCGGCTGGCGCGACGCCTATCAATGGTTCGGCATCGTGGCGCTGTGCATGCTGGCGCCGCTGCTGCTGCTGCCGTGGCGGACGATCGCCACCGGCTCGCTGCATGTGGCGCAGAAGACGGACACCGGGTTCGTCGACAATGGCTGGACGCTGAAGAGCGCGATGCGCCACCACACCTTCTGGGCGCTGTTCGCGACGTTCTTCTTCACCGCCGTCGCGATGTACGCCGTCACGGCGCAGATCGTCGCCTATCTGATCGATGCCGGATTCCCGCCGCTGCTGGCTGCGACCGCGTGGGGCTTTTCCGGCGTGGTCCTGTTGTTCGGCATGCTCGGCATATCGACGCTGGACGGCATCATCGGTCGCCGGCCGTCCGTGCTGTTCAGCTACGGCGTCTCGATCGTCGGCATCATCCTGCTTTGGCTGCTGCAATATTATCCGAACTACTGGCTGCTGACGGGTTTCGTCGTGTGCTTCGGCAGCATGATCGGTTCGCGCGGGCCACTGATCACCGCAACCGCGCTGAATATTTTTCGCGGCGAACGTGTCGGCACTATCTACGGCACGATCTCGATTGGCAGCGGACTCGGATCAGGATTGGGTTCGTGGACCGGCGGCCTGATCCATGACTGGACTCACAGCTACAACGCGCTGTTCGTGTTCGCGCTGATCAACCTGGTGCTGGGATTGATCCCGTTCCTGGTAGTGCCGGCGCTACGGCGTTAGTTATTCGGCGGAATCTCGATCGGGTTGTTCTGCTTGCCGGTGTTGAACTCCATGATCTTTCGCGTTACGCCGGGAAAGATCGCCGAAATCGGATTGACGCGCAGCACGGGCTGGCCCGGCGTGCCCACGACCTCATAGGTCACGCCGATCAGGCCTTCATTGTTGCCGTTGCCGAGGAACAGGCCCAGCACCGGAATCTGGCCGAACATGTTGTTCAGTCCGTACATCGGAACGAAGGTGCCGCTCATGCGAACCTGGTTGGCGACGGTATCGATGCTGCCTTCGATGGTCGCACCAACCATCGGTCCTTTCACCACGCCATCGCGGATCTTGAGCTGTCCACTCTGCCGGGTAAACTCGGCTCGCAATGCCGAAAACGACACGCCGCTTTGAGTGCCGGTAGATCCCCCGGCGGCCACACGATCGAGTGAAGCTTCTCCCTTGATGGAGAAGTCGCGAACATTGATCAGCCCCTCTTTGGCACCAGGTTCGACTGTCGGCGGTTCCAGGGCGAGTGCGAGCTGGCCGCCAATAACCTTCGTGTACATGTCGGTAAAGCGGAAGAACGCGCCCGCATCGTTGGTCTGCAGAATGATGATGTCCCGGCCCTGCCCCTGAGCACGACCGCGCAAATCCGCCGTGACGGGCGTATCGCGTCCGACTTTGCCTGAGAGCGTGAAGTTTTTCACGATGCCGTTGCGGCGGGAGAACTTGCTATCGACGCTGCGCAGCGCCTCACCGTTGAATCCCGCCACCGCGCCGAGCTTGAGGTCGATGTCGAGGTCGGTATTCCTGGACTTGCCCTTGGGATCGGTCTCCTTGCCTGTGATCGCCGACTTGAGGAAGCCGCGGCCATCGAACACGTCGCCGCGCATCGTGACCTTCACGACACCGTCGGTGCCGCGCTCGGCTTTCAGCGAAGTCTTGTCACCGTCCGACGGCGCATAGGTCGGGAAGTTCGCGTTCAACAGATCGCCATTCTGGTCGACTTCCAGCGATCCCTTGATCGAAACGCCGCCGCCTTCGACCACGATGTCCTGGAACAGTGTCGATTGTTCCTTCTTCACCACGACGAACGTCGCCTTGCCCGACTTGCCGGGCACCTTGACCCAGCCCGGCAGGATGTTGTCGAGACGCAGCGAGGTCAGGTCGGCCTCGATGCCGACGCGGCTGTCATTCTCACCGATCTTGCCGATCACCTTGATTGGAATGGAGCCGCTGACGGCTGACCCGAGATCGATCCCGAGGCGTTGGCGGCTGGCGTCATCGAGCGTCGCCTGCAGCCTGATGTCGGCGTCGCCCTCGTTCTGCTTGCGATAATCCAGCGAGGCTGGCTGACCGTTGATCTTGACGTCGCCCTTGACCTGGTAGCCGGTATTGTTGGCGACCAGCTTCAGCGTGTTGGATTCCAGTTTCTGGTTCATCACCAGCTTGTCGGCGGCAAACCCGGCCAGATCAGCCGTGACGCTGTAGGTGGTGTCGGCCTTGGTCAGCGAGCCCTTGACCGGCATGCCGAGCGTGATGGTGGCGGCGACCGTTCCCTTGCTGGCATTCGGATCGATCAGGGTACCGGAGAGATCGCTGATGCGGTCAGACGCCAGAATTTCGGCCGCCGCCGGCACCGGACAGTCGACCCTGAACTTTACCCGCGAAGGCGACGGCTTCGGCGCCATGTCCGGCACCTCGAAGATGAAATCCGAAATGTTGATCTTGCGCCCGGCCGGCGTGTCGGCGACGCCCTGCCCGATCGTCACCGTCGCGGTGCGGCCGGTGACCCGCGCCTTCAAATCGGCATCGCGAACCGACGGCATTTCATCCACCGGGTGAACCGTGACGCCTGAGGCCACGATGTTGACGGCGAGACCATCGTCCGGAATCGGCGGCCCCTTGCGCGACAGGTTGCGCACCGGCGAATTGACACCGACCTCGATGCGCTGAAGCGTACCCTTCTCGATCCGCTCGATCACCCATTCGCGCACTTCGGGCACGATCAGGATCGGCCACATCCGTTTCAGCGCGGATGCCGACATCGGCGTACCCGCGAAACCAAGCTGGAGGCGCGCCTCGTTCGCATAATCGATACTGCCGGTACCGGCGATGCCGATCTCGCCATTGCTGATATCGGCCTGGGTGAGCAGCACGCGCTTCCGGTCGGTGTCGAACTTCATCCCGATCGCGATGCGATTGAAGATCAGCGGCGGTTCATTGTCGGTACCCGCAAGCAGGATCGTGCCGCCGCTGAAGCCTGCCTGCCATTCGGTGGTGGCGCCGTTCGGCGGTTCGAGATGGGCAAGCAGCGTGATGCGGTTCTGGCCGGAAACGACCTTGAAGGGCGCGACCAGCACACGCCGTCCGGAATCCCATTCGACGCTCATCTCCGCCGAATCGATCGGCATCGGATAGTCAGGCGTATCGCTATCGATCAGGTTCCCGGCGCCTGCCGTAACCTTGCCGCGGAAGTAGGTCGGCACGCCATCGCGCCCCAGTTCACCTTTCAACTCGCCGGAAAGCGGCAGGTCGGCGCTGTAGGTGAGATCCTTGACCCGCATCGCCAGCAGGATGTTGGCGGCCGGCACCTTGTCGGCGCGAAGATCGACCGATCGCACGCCGTTCTGCTGTGGCCCGACCACGACCTTGAGCGACCACGGACGCGCGCCCTCCTCGCCAAGGCTCACCGCGACCCCGCCGCCACGCGGCCGGCGCATGCTGAGGCTGATATTCTCGAACGTCCATTTGTTGCCGCGCTGCTGGTCATCGACGACGAGATTGCCGTTCTTGAGGCCGATCTCGTTCAGATTCTGTCCGTCGAGGCCGGTGAGGCTGAGGCTATCGAGCCAGTCGAGACCGGCCAGCAATCCGTTTTGCGCGGTGTCGGGAGCTGTCGCAACAGCACCCTGCGCAGGTGCGGACCCCTGCTGGCGGGGGAATGTCGGCGCCATGCCGGCATCGCGCTTGGAGGCAACGCCGGTCGCCAGCGGTTTGGCGGTATCGCCGGCCGATACCGTCACCTGGCCGTCCGGCGTGATTCGCACCGCGAGTTCGGCGTCGACCAGATTGAGGCTTTCAGCGCGCAGCCGCCCCATCAGCAGCGCCGTGCCTGACAGTTTCACCTCGGCCTTCGGCGCAGTGGCGACGATGACCTGGTCACGGTCGCGGACCACGATGTCGCGGATTCGCACTGCGATTCGAATTCGTCCGGCCCGCTCGATCTGCGTGCCGCCGACTGCAACGGTATTGCCGTGGCCGATATTGTCTTCGATCGCGGCCGCAAGCCATGGGGTCGCCACGTCGAGATTGATCGGCCCGGCGCCGAGCCGCCACCACAGCCCGCCGAAACAACCGGTGAAGATGACCGCCAGCACGGCAATCACAATCGCCAGGCGCTTGACCCAGCGTTCGCCGGTCAGCCAGAGCTGCAGCGCTGCAAATTTGTCGCCCAGCCGATGAAAGCCGGAACTCGGGCGGGAAAGCAGCCGCTTGGCCCGATGGCGTGCTGCCTCGTCGGGCTCTTGATCCCAGCCGGCTGCATCATCCCACTGAGAGTTGTGGGCCTCGGCACGCGGATTCGACCCCTTGGGCGAAGTATTCCTAGCCATTGCCTCTCGGTGCCGGCGCTGAGGTTGATCGCCGCCAACGGCGCGCTCTTCGATCGTTATCGAGCGCTCCTGTGCCGGCATCGCTGCCAATCCTCGATTAATACTGTTACTCGTGGTCGCGCCCAAGGACTGATTGGGCGGTCCCATCGACGAGCGGACGGGGGTAGCGTCGAATTCCTTGTAACCATACTCCCGGGTCATCAAACTTGCCCGGCGGCCGGAGCGAATCCGACGGTCAAAGGCAAGACCCGCAATACCCTAATGGTTGATCTGCGGAAAGCGACGAAAGGAAGGCGTATGTCCAAGAAAACGCGCAAGAAATCCTCCAAGCCAGCCCCCAAAAGCCGCAAGACGCCCGCCCGAAAACCCGCCGCGGCCAAGACCGCCGGCAAAGCCGCCCCCCGCAGCGGGATGACATCGGCCAAAAAGCCGGCCGCCAAGATGGCCAGCAAGGCAGCCAAAACCGCCACCAAGACGACCGTCGCAAAACCGGAGAAGACGGCCAAAACCACGTCAGCAAAAGCGTCGCACAAGCCGACATCGAAACAGTTAATAAAATCCAATCTATCGGCTCCGACCAAACCGGTTGCGGGAACCGAACTGGTCGAGGGCGCGACGGCCCCCAGCTTCAGCCTGCCGCGCGACGGCGGCGGCAGCGTCTCGCTGGCCGACTATGCCGGCAAGAAGCTGGTGCTGTTCTTCTATCCCCGCGCCGACACTCCCGGCTGCACCCGGGAAGCGATCGACTTCACGCGGCTCGAGAGCGCGTTTGCCGATGAGGGAGCCGTGGTCCTCGGCGTCTCGGCTGACACCGTAAAAGCCCAGGAATCCTTCCGCGCCAAGCACCAGCTTTCGGTTCCTCTGATCTCGGATGAGCAACATGAGATGCTGGAGGCGTATGGCGCCTGGGGCGAAAAATCGATGTACGGCAGGACCTTCATGGGAATCATTCGAACCACCGTTCTGATCGGCGCCGATGGGCGGATCGCCAAAATCTGGCGCCATGTGCGGGTCGATGGCCATGCCGACGACGTGCTGGCCGCCGCCCGCTCCATTTGATCTGGCAAGTTCCCTTTCCCAAAAATTAACCATGAAAGGGTCAAATCGGCACGCAAATTGAGCCGTACGGAACTCATCTCCGACCGGCGCGGGAGTGCCGATGTCGTACCGTTCCGGTCAACATTATTCCGACCACCACCACCCCCACAATCATGGCCGGACGCCGCCCCGCCGTCCCGCCAACTATGCGGCAAAGGCTGCTGCGATAGACGGCGACGGCTACACTATCGTGCATGCCGGTAAGCAGGTCCGGCTCGGCCCTGTCGTGTTCTGGATCGTTGTCGGCACCATCGTGTTGCTCGGCATGTGGTCGGCGGCAACCGCCACCTATTTCGCGTTTCGCGACGACGTCCTGACCCGGCTGATCGCCCGTCAGGCCGAGATGCAATATGCCTATGAAGACCGCATCGCAGAGCTGCGCGCCAAGGTCGACCGCACCACCAGCCGCCAGTTGCTCGATCAGGAACAGTTCGACCAGAAGCTCGACCAGATCATGCGCCGGCAGACCGCGCTCGAATCGCGCGCCACCGCCCTCGGCACGATCCCGGATGCCGCAGCCACCGGCTCGATCAGGCCTCCGGCCCGCGGTGCGGCTGTGGAGACGCCGGCTGCCGGCACGCTAAAACCCTCGCCGATCAGCGACACCGTGATCTTCGTGGCGCCGCCGGATCGCGAAGCGCGGCTCGAATCGCGCGCGCCCATCGCCGTCAAGCCGCAGCCAAATCAGTTTGCCAAGGTTCAGGGCTTCGAAAACGTGCTGGTCCGCCTGCAGACCTCGCTCGATTCCGTCGAGCGGCGCCAGATGGCGGCACTGACTGCGGTTGAGGACAGCATGGAATCGCGCGTCCGGCGCATGCGCGGCGTGTTCACCGATCTCGGCCTCGACATGGCGCAGCTCGAAGCGGCGACACCGCGCTCGGCGATCGGCGGCCCGTTCGTGCCAGTGAAGCTTTCCGCCGATTCCGGCGCGTTCGAGCGCCAGCTCTACCGGATCAACATCACCCGCTCGCAGATGCAGCGTCTCAACGCGACGCTGGCGCTGGTGCCCTACCGCAAGCCTGTTATCGGCGAAGTCGAATTCACCTCGGGCTTCGGTGTCCGCAGCGATCCCTTCCTTGGCCGTCCGGCCATGCACACAGGCCTCGACTTCCGCGCCGCGACCGGCGATCCGGTTCGCGTCACCGCGAACGGCAAGGTCGTATCGTCGGGCTGGATGGGCGGCTATGGCCGCATGGTGGAGGTCGACCACGGCAACGGATTGTCGACACGTTATGGCCATCTGTCGGAAATTCACGTCAGGGTTGGCGATGTCGTCAAGATCGGACAGGTGATCGGCGCCGTCGGCTCCACCGGCCGCTCCACCGGCCCGCATTTGCACTACGAAACGCGCATCGACGGCGATGCCGTCGACCCGCAGAAGTTTTTGCGCGCGGGCGTGCGGCTCAGCTCGGGCTAGAGCATGATCCGGAAAAGTGGGCACCGGTTTTCCGAAAAGATCATGCTCAAATCAAAGAGATAGAGCGGGATGACGATTCGAAGAAACGTCATCGCGCTCTAGGGCGCTGCGGGACGCCGCACAAAATCGTGAAAACAACCCCATGCAAAGTAGAACGGGGCATGGAACCGGCGCGCACCCGCGTCGGAAATTCTTTTTGCTCCATGTCGGCTCGCAGGGAGACCGAGCGTCCTTGGGGCAGAGACTGGGCTAGCCCAACCAAATCCTGCGATGTACTCCGCTCAGTCATGGAGAAACTAAAACCATGTCCCAAGGCAATACCGTTCGTTTGCATCGTGTCCTCGCCACCAAGCCGGAGAAGGTTTTTCGCGCCTTCCTCGATGCGGACGCCATGGCCAAGTGGCTGCCGCCCTACGGCTTCACCTGCAAGGTCCACCATTTCGAGGCGAAGGTCGGCGGCACATTCAGGATGTCGTTCACGAATTTCACCACGAACGCCGGTCATTCGTTCGGCGGAGAATATCTGGAAATCGTGCCCAATGAGCGCATCCGCTACACCGATCGTTTTGACGATCCCAATCTTCCCGGCGTCATCGAGGTTACCGTCACTCTGAAAGCGGTTTCTTGCGGAACTGAAATCAACATCGAGCAGGCGAACCTGCCGACGGTGATCCCGGTCGAATCCTGCTATCTCGGCTGGCAACAATCGCTCGCGCAGCTGGCGCTTCTCGTGGAGCCGGATATTCCGGGATAGTGACGGTCGAACAGAGGCACCACGCCGTGGTGCCTCGTCCTTCCGTCTCTAGTGACCGACCTCGCCGGTGATGACATCACCGAACAGTTCCCACGCTTCGCCGTTGAACTTCATCAACTGCATCTGCTCGATCGGAAAATAGTCATCCGGCCCGGTATTGACCATGATGCCGGGCAGCATCAGGTCGGAGTGGAAATTCTTCAGATTGGCAGCCTGCTTCATGACATTCTCCCGGGTGAGATTGTCGCCGCACTGCTTGAGAACCTGCAGCATCGCCTCCGACTGCACGTAGCCATAGAGGTTGTTGGCGTTGGTTTTGTCGCCGTCGGGATAATATTTGTCCATGAACGCCCGCCACTTCACGACCGCCGGATCCTTGTCCCAGGTCGGATCGGTCGGATCCTTCAGATAGGCCGTCGAAATGATGTCCTTGGCATATTGAAGACCGGCCGGCTTGAGCACCGAAGCCACCGACGTCGCGGTGTTGGCCAGGAAGAATTTCGGCTTCCAGTTCAATTCGCCCACCTTGCGGATCGCCTGCGCCGATCCCTTGGGCGCGGCCCAGGAGAAGAAGATGTCGGCGCCGGAATCGTGCAACGCCACGATCTGCGAATTGATGGAGGGATCGCTGACTTCGTAAGACTTGTCGGCGATGATCATGCCGAGCTTGTCGCCGAGGCCGTCCTTCAAGCCCTTGAACTGGTCCTTTCCGGCGTCATCGTTCTGCCAGAGCACCGCGATCTTGCTGTTGGGAAACTTGTCCTTGATGTATTTGGCGTAGATGCGTCCCTCGCTCTGGTAGTTGGGCTGAAACCCCATCGTCCAGGGGAAGTTCTTGGGATCGCCGAACTTGGTTCCGCCGGAGGCGACAAAAAGCTGCGGCACTTTCCTGGCGTTCATGTATTTCATGATCGCCGAATTTGACGGCGTACCGAGCGACTGGAAGATCAACAGGACCTCATCGCTCTCCACCAGCTTGCGTGCCTGCTCGATTGCCTTCGGCGGGCTGTAGGCGTCGTCGTAGGTGATGAAATTGATCTTGCGGCCGTTGATGCCGCCTTCGGCATTGATCATCTTGAAAAAGGCTTCTTCGGTCTTGCCGATCACGCCATAAGACGAGGCCGGGCCGCTATAGGGCATGATATTGCCGATCTTGATTTCGCTATCGCTGGCGCCGGAATCGTATTTCTTCTGTGCGTGGGCTGTGGTGGCGACCATTGCAGCGACGGCGAGCGCCGTCATGGCAACAAGATTCTGCATGCGAACCGGCATCGTTTTCTCCCTTTTTTTCAGTCTTGTTGCGGGCAAGTCTCGCAAGTCGCATCAACACTTGCAAGCATCTGCTTATTCCGTATGACGAAACGGCATTGTTGCCCGACGCCAATTGTGATTGATGCAGGTTCGCGCCATTACCGTGCGTTCAAGGCCCAGAGGTTGGACAGGTTGAAACCAGACATACGAATTGGTCCGCGACATCCCAGGCTCGCTGGCCTTGGCTTCCGCTCTCGCGCGCTGGCTCGCGGCCAAAACCATGGGGGCTGCCGGATTTCACCAACTCGGCTCGGAATTCGCCGATGCGCGGATTGCGCATGTGCGCGAAAAACTCGCGCGGGGCGAAACGGTCTATCTCGCGGGCCTCGGCGCACCCGGCACGCATAATTCGGGTCTGGCGCTGGTCGAGGTGACGCAGGCGGACGGGCCGCGGCTGATCGTCAACAATGAGGAAGAGCGCTTTTCGGGCAACAAGCACACGACCGAATATCCGAAACTGTCGATCGACGCTGTTGTGGCGACGCTGCGGGAGATGGGCCGCGATATCGGCGACATCGATGCCTGGCTCACGAGCTGGGATTATCCGACGCTGGCCGGCACGATGGCGCGCTCGGTGCTCGAAGAACTGCCGCAGAGTTTCAAACTCGTGCGCACCACCGAAGCCACAGGCTTCGACGGCCGCCGCCTCGACCAGATGACGCGGACGCCAAAGATCCTCGCCCGCCAACTCGGGCTCCCCGAGCGCGTGCCGCTGATCTGCCTGCCGCATCACGACAACCACGCCTGGTTTTCCTTCGCCGCATCGCCATTCGCCGACGACGGCAAGCCAGTGGCGATTGCGGTACTCGACGGCACCGGCGACCAGGGCTCGATCTCGCTCTACACGGTCGAGAAAGGCGCGATGCGCCGGCTCTATTGCAACGACAGCATGTTCGATTCACTCGGCGCGTTCTACAGCGTGATCTCGTCGACGCAGGGCGGCTGGACCTGGCTGTCCAGCGAGGGCCGCTACATGGGCGCCGCCGCGTGGGGTGACATGGACCGCGCCAGTAACCCCTATTATGCGCGATTGCGGGGCGTGCTGCATTTCGGCAGCAACGGCGAAGTCCGGCTCAACCGCGCGATGGCCAACTGGTATTGCGATCCTTTCGATCATCCCTACAAGCAAGCACTCACGGAGATACTCGGCGAACCGCTCAGACCGGACCAGCTCTGGAATCCGGATGCGGTGCTGCGGGTCGAGGACATCCATCACCGCCCCGATACCAAAGACCGCCTCGACAAGGCCGCCGCGACCCAACTGGTGTTCGAGGACGCGATGATCCATGTCGTCGATCACCTGCTGCGCGCCACAGGCGCCAGCCGGCTGGTGCTGACCGGTGGCGTGGCGCTGAACGCGGTCGGAAACATGCGGCTGCTCGAACATTTCGATGCGGCCTGGTTCGCCAAGGCGCAGCAACGCAACACGCACCTGCATCTGTGGGTGCCGCCGGTCCCCGGCGATCCCGGCGTCACCATCGGCGCCGCCTGGCTATTCGCGCATCTCGCCGGCGCCCCACGCGGCGCGCCGATGACGCACGCTTTCTATTGCGGCACGCCACCAGCGCAGGAAGGCATTGCCAGCGCGCTGAAGGCCGATGACATCGCCTCGCAACGCATCGGGAACATCTCAACGCCGAAAGGCCGCGAAGCGGTCGCCGACCTGATGGCGTTCATGGTGGCGCAAAGCGGCGTCATCGCACTCTATCAGGGCGCGGCGGAAACCGGTCCCCGCGCGCTCGGCCACCGCTCGATCCTGGCAAACCCCTGCGACCCCGAGGCGCGCGAACGATTGAACGAGCGCGTCAAATACCGCGAGGCCATTCGCCCGCTGGCGCCGATGGCGACGCTGGAAGCCGCACGAGAATATTTCGAACTGCTGCCCGGCGCTGCCGATGCCGATTACAACGCCTACAATTACATGGTGCTGACGGCGCATTCGAAGCCGCACGCGCGAGAAAAAATTCCAGCCGTCATTCACGCCGACGGCACCGGTCGTATCCAGATCGTTCGCGCCGAGGACGATCCCCTCACCCATGCCTATCTCAAGGCGCTCGGCCGGCATATCGGCGTCGAGCTGTCCGTCAACACGTCATTCAATGTCGCGGGCCCCATTGCGCAGACCCCGCAACAGGCAATCGATACGCTACGCCGTTCCAAGGGGCTCGACGTCGTGGTGCTGGTGGCCGGCGACGGCGAAGTCCATGCGGCCTGGCATGGCGGGACACGGGACAGCGGTAGATTCACCGGCTGGCATAAAGAATGGAAAAGCCGGACGCAGGTCACTCAGCGCTGAAAGAATTTCAGCACGCGTCCGTCGATCAGCAATAACGCGCTGCCGATCACCAGCGCCCCCGCAATCTCGCGCGGCGAGATTTTCTCGCCGAGCACCAGATATCCCAGCAGGATCGCGGTCACCGGGATCAGCAGTGTCACCAGCATGACATTGGTCGCGCCGGAGCGGCGCAAGACCTGAAAAAACACGATATAGGCGAGCGCGGTCGACAGCGCGGCAAGCCCGAGCACGGCGAGCCATGTCGATGACCCCGGCATCGGCAACAGCCAGGGACGCTCGACGAATCCTGCAACAACGGTCATCATCGCGGCCGACGCCAGCATCTGGAACGTCGCAGTACCGAGCGCGGGCGAATTCGACAGCAGCCGTCGCGCCAGCAGTGCCGACAGGCCATAGGAGAAGGCGGCCGCAAGGCAGAGCAGAATGCCTGCGCCCTGCCCACTCTCCAACCCAAGACCGCCGCCGTGGAGAACGACCACGCCAATCAGGCCCGCAACGACACCCGCGATCCGCCGCGCGGACAGTTCTTCCTCTCCCGCCACCGCCATCACGACCACCGTGAACAGCGGCGTCGTGGCGTTCAGGATCGAAGCCAACCCGCCCGGAATATAAGTCTGCCCGACCACGATCAGCGAGAACGGCAGCACGTTATTCAGAAGCCCGATGGCGATGAACGGCCGCCAGCCCGACAGGCCGGCCGGGAAACGGATGCGATAGATCGCCAGCAACGGCAGCAGCATAATCGCGGCGAGCGTCACGCGCAGGAATACCACCGTCAACGGCGGCAATTCCTTCAGCACCACGCCGTTGAAGAAGAACGACCCGCCCCACAGGACCGACAGCAGGCCGAGCAGCGACCAGTCGCGGGCGTCGATCGAAGTGTCGTTCGCGGTCATAGCAACTCATATCTGCGATTGCGCAGATTTATTCCGCTGCTCAGGGCTTTCCCACCCGATTCCCGGATATGGATTTGCGGCGGCTATTTCGGCCGCGAGACGATCTCGATCATCCTGCCTTCGTCATCGTCGGGCATCTCGGCCTTGGCGTGCGCATAGGCCTCGACCGCGGCACGTCCAAGCAGCGGCGTGCCGGCCAACAGGCTTTCGGCCAGCTTCACCGCGTAGACCGCATCCTTGTGGCGAAGCGCCGATGGTGAACGACGCGCCGGAGAAATCGCGCGCCACCATGCGCTTTGAATGCCGGATCACCTGCGGGCTTGCCACCGCGCCGGTCGCCAGCGCTTCGGCCACCAGGTTCATGTCGAGCCCGGCCTGCTCGGCCATGGCGACGCCTTCGGCCAGACTTGCGATCTGCACCGCGCCCATCAGATTGTTGATCAGCTTGAAGACGGTGCCGGTGCCGACTGCGCCGAAATGCCTGACCACGTCGCCGATCGGCGCGAGAAAGGGTCTTGCGCGAATCGAGATCGGCCGCGTCAGCGCCGACCAGCAGGGTCAGCTTTCCGGCGGCCGCCGCCTGCGGCAGGCCGGTGACGGGACAATCGATATAGATCAGGCCGCGGCCGCGCAGTTCGCGCGCCATATCGAGCGCGTGCTGATGCGAGACGGTTGAACATTCGATGGCGAGGCTGCCCGCTTTCATCTTCGCCGCTGCGCCATCCCTGCCGAGCCAGACGGCGCGCGACGCCTCGTCGTCGGCGACCATGGTCACGACGGCATCGGCACCGTCGGCAGCGTCCGCCGGTGACGAAGCCCACCGTGCGCCGCGTGCGATCAGGTCTTCCGCCTTGGCCTTGCTGCGATTCCAAACCGCGACCGAAAAACCGGCATCGAGGTAGCGGCCGGCCATGCCATGGCCCATGCGTCCGAGCCCGATGAAGCCGACCCGTGCCATCGGCTAATCCACATCCTCGACCGCGCCGGGCGAGGTGCCGAACGCGCGTTGCGCCAGGGTTGCCGCCATGAACTCGTCGAGGTCGCCGTCGAGCACGCCGGATGTATCTGATGTCTGCACGCCGGTGCGCAGGTCTTTCACCATCTGATAGGGCTGCAGCACGTAGGAGCGGATCTGGTGGCCCCAGCCGATATCGGTCTTGGCGGCCTGGTCGGCCGCGGCCTGTTCCTCGCGCCGCTTCAGCTCGATTTCATAAAGCCGAGCGCGCAGCATGTCCCAGGCTTGCGCGCGGTTCTTGTGCTGCGAGCGGCCGGCCTGGCAGACCACGGCGACGCCGGTCGGAATATGCGTCAGGCGCACAGCGGATTTGGTCTTGTTGACGTGCTGGCCGCCGGCGCCGCCCGAACGCATGGTATCGGTGCGCACGTCGGACTCGGCGATATCGATCTTGATGCTGTTATCGACCACCGGAAAAATCGCCACCGACGAGAACGAGGTGTGCCGGCGCGCGTTGGAATCGAACGGCGATATCCGCACCAGGCGGTGCACGCCCGCTTCCGTCTTCAGCCAGCCATAGGCATTGTGCCCGCTGATCTGGATCGTTGCGGATTTGATGCCGGCTTCTTCGCCGGGAGTTTCTTCCAGATATTCGATCTTGAAGCCGTGCTCCTCGGCCCAGCGCGTATACATGCGCAAGAGCATCGCCGCCCAGTCCTGGCTCTCGGTGCCGCCGGCGCCGGCATGCACTTCGAGATAGGAATTGAACCTGTCGGCCTCGCCCGACAGCAGCGCTTCCAGCTCGCGGCGCGCAACTTCCTTCTTAAGGGCCTTCAGGGCGTTCTCCGCCTCGACCACCACGCCTTCATCGTTCTCGGCCTCGCCGAGCGCGATCATCTCGACATTGTCGTCGAGCTCGCGCTCGACCTTGCCGATGCCTTCGAGCGCATCCACCAGCGAGGTGCGCTCCTGCATCAGCTTCTGGGCTTTCTGGGGATCGTTCCAGAGATTGGGGTCTTCGGCGAGCTTGTTCAGCTCGGCGAGGCGAGCCGTGGATTTCTCGACGTCAAAGATGCCTCCTCAGCAGCCCGACTGACTGCTTGATCTCTTCTACGAGGCGTTCGACTTCGGCGCGCATGGTCTCTTCTGTCTGCGGTCGGAACCGCTACTGGATTATGTGAGAGGGATGTAGCGGCCTGCGCCGCAAAGCGCAATCCGCAAACCGGCCCGCTAATAAAGCCGGCCGGTTCCGGGACGTAGGATATTGCCCGCGTCGGGCGGGACTTCCTGTGGCACGCGTCCGTCCCCATCGGTAACGCCGACAACGGCGTAATTGTCCGGCGGCGCGGTGCCCGGCTTGAACGCTTCCAGGATGGTGCGGCCGCCCTCGCCCGGGCCGGGGCGCATGCCGCTCTTGGCATCGATGCGAACCAGCCTGATACCGGCGGGAATCTTGAACGGGGTCGCCGGCTTGTCGGCGAGCGCAAGCTTCATGAAATCCTTGACGATCGGCGCGGCGGTATGGCCGCCCTGCGCGGCCCTGCCCAGGCTGCGGGGCTTGTCGTAGCCAAGATAGAGACCGACGACGAGATCCGGCGAGAAGCCGATGAACCAGACGTCTTTTCCGTCGCTGGTGGTGCCGGTCTTGCCGGCGATCGGCTTGCCGACCTCGCGCATGACCGACGCGGTGCCGCCCTGCACCACTCCCTCCAGCATCGAGGTGATCTGGTAGGCCGTCAGCGAATCGAGCACCTGCTCCCTGCGGTCGACGAGCTGGGGCTCGGGCTGATTCTTCCAGCCGCCCGGCGCGTCGCAGCCGCGGCACTCGCGCGCATCATGCTTGAAAATCGTCCGTCCGTAGCGGTCCTGGATGCGGTCGATCAGGGTCGGCTTCACCCGCCGGCCGCCATTGGCGAACATCGAATACGCCGTGACCATCCGCATGACCGTGGTTTCGCCGGCGCCGAGCGCATAGGAAAGATAGTTCGGCAATTCCTCGTAGACGCCGAAGCGCTTGGCATATTCACCGATCAAGGGCATGCCGACATCCTGCGCCAGCCGCACCGTCACGGTATTGACCGACCATTTGAGGGCCTCGCGCAGCGTAATGGGGCCACGGTAGCTACCCACCGAAAAATTTTCCGGACGCCAGACGCCGGCGCCCTGCCCCTGATCGATCTCGATCGGCCCGTCGATCATGATGGTCGCAGGCGTGTAGCCATTGTCCATCGCCGCCGAATAGACCAGCGGCTTGAACGTCGATCCCGGCTGTCGATAGGCTTGCGTGGCGCGATTGAACTGGCTCTGGTCGAACGAGAAGCCGCCCACCATCGCAAGCACGCGGCCGGTCCACGGATCCATCGCGACCATGGCGCCGGACACTTCGGGCAATTGCCGCAGGCGATACTGGCCTTCGACCGGATTGCCGTCCTTGCCGAACAGCGGATCGGCGTAGATCACGTCGCCGGGCGAAAGAATTTGCGAGACCGAAGTAGGCGACTTGCCGCGAGCCGGAGCGGAAGCCGCCTTTGCCCATCGAACACCTTCCAGCGTGATGAGGCCGGTCTGCCGGTCCTTGGAGATCGCGCCCCCCAGTTCGCGGCCAGGCTGGAAACCGATCCGGGCCGACTGGTCGGATGTCTCCAGCACCACGGCCATCCGCCAGGGCGAGATGTCGCTGAGCGATTTGATCTCGGCGAGTTTCACGCCCCAATCGCCGGAAATGTCCAGCTTGCTCATGGCTCCGCGCCAACCCTGGGCCTCGTCAAAATTCACCAGGCCGGCGGCCACGGTCTTGCGTGCCATCACCTGCAGCTTCGGATCGAGCGTGGTGCGGACCGACAGCCCGCCTTCATAGAGCTTCTTTTCGCCGTAGCGCTCGAAGATGTCGCGCCGGACTTCCTCGGCAAAATACTCGCCGGCAAAGGTATGCGCGGCGTTGGACCGGCTGGTCACGACCAGCGGTTCCTTGCGGGCCTTGTCCGCATCGGCCTGCTTGATCCAGCCGTTTTCCAGCAGGCGATCGATCACGTAGTTGCGCCGCTCGACCGCGCGGTCGCGGTTGCGCACCGGATGCAACTGGGCCGGAGCCTTCGGCAGCGCTGCCAGATACGCGGCTTCCGCAACCGTGAGCTCGTTCACCGATTTGTCGAAATAGACCAGCGACGCCGCGGCGATGCCGTAGGCACCGAGGCCGAGATAGATCTCGTTGAGATAGAGTTCGAGGATGCGGTCCTTGGAGTAGGCGCGCTCGATGCGCATCGCCAGCAGGGCTTCCTTGATCTTGCGCGTGAAGGAAACCTCGTTGGTCAAAAGGAAGTTCTTCGCGACCTGCTGGGTGATCGTCGAAGCACCCTGCGGCCGGCGGTTGGAGCCGAAGTTCTGCGCATACACCACGGCCGCGCGCGCCATGCCGGTGAAGTCGATGCCGCCGTGCTCATAGAAGTTCTTGTCCTCGGCCGCGAGGAACGCGTTGGTGACGAGTTTTGGCATCGCCTGGATCGGCAGATAGAGGCGGCGCTCCTTGGAATACTCGCCGAGCAGCGCACCATCGGACGCATGCACGCGCGTCATCACCGGCGGCTCGTAATCCTGAAGCTGCGAATAGTCCGGCAAGTCCCTGGAGAAATGCCAGATCGCGCCCGCGACCCCGGCCACGCCCACCAGGAACACGACGGTCCCGGCGGTAAACAGGAAACCCAAAAACCGGATCAGAAAGCGCATTACCGAAGTTCCATTCCAACCTTGGCGCCATAACAGTTAGCGCTTGTTCTCGTGTCCATCGGACATTTCCCTTCCCACGACACGGATCGCTCAGATCCGCGGGGGTCAAACGCTGTCATAACGGAATGTCCGAAGATACGTCTTGAGGTTGTGGACACTTCGAGCGGGTCAGTAAAGCCCACCAGTTCCCGGACGCATGATATTGCCGGCGTCGGGCTGATACCCTTGCGGGTATCCTTGCCCTTGCGGGTATCCTTGCGGCATCCGGCCGTCCGCATCCGCGACGCCGATGACCGAATAGTTATCCGGTGGCGCAGTGCCCGGCTTGAAGGCTTCCAGGATGGTGCGGCCGCCCTCGCCCGGACCGGCGCGCATGCCGCTCTTGGCATCGACGCGGACGAGCTTGATGCCCGCAGGTACCTTGAAGGGAATCGCGGGCTTGTCGGCAAGCGCGAGTTTCAGGAAATCCTTGGCGATCGGCGCCGCCAGATGACCGCCGGTCATGCCGCGGCCGAGATTGCGCGGCTTGTCGAAGCCGACATAAATGCCGACCACGAGGTCCGGCGAGAAGCCGATGAACCACGCATCTTTTTCATCGTTGGTGGTGCCGGTCTTGCCGGCGATCGGCTTGCCGACTTCCTTGACCACCGTCGCGGTGCCGGCCTGCACCACATATTCCATCATCGAGGTGATCTGGTAGGCCGTCATCGGATCGAGCACCTGCTCGCGGCGGTCCACGAGCTGCGGCTCGGCCTGATTCTTCCAGCCGCCGGGCGCGTCGCAACCGCGGCATTCGCGGGCGTCATGCTTGAAGATGGTGTGGCCGTAACGGTCCTGAATACGATCGATCAGCGTCGGCTTCACGCGGCGCCCGCCATTGGCGAACATCGAATAGGCCGTCACCATCCGCATGACAGTGGTTTCGCCGGCTCCGAGTGCATAAGACAGATAGTTCGGCAACTCGTCGTAGACGCCGAACCGCTTGGAATATTCGCCAATCAAGGGCATGCCGATGTCCTGCGCCAGCCGCACGGTGACTGTGTTCAGCGACTGCCGGAGCGCGTTGCGCAGCGTAACCGGGCCCTGATATTTGCCCGACGAATAGTTTTCCGGGCGCCAGACGCCGGCGCCCTGCCCCTGGTCGATTTCAATGGGCGCGTCGACCACGACGGTCGACGGCGTGTAGCCATTGTCCATCGCCGCCGAATAGACCAGCGGCTTGAACGACGAACCTGGCTGCCGATAGGCCTGGGTGGCGCGGTTGAACTGGCTCTGGTCGAACGAGAAGCCGCCGACCATCGCAAGCACACGGCCGGTCCAGGGATCCATCGCGACCATCGCGCCGGAAACTTCCGGCAACTGGCGCAACCGATACTGACCTTCGACCGGCTTGCCCTCTTTGTCGAACAGCGGGTCGGCATAAATCACGTCGCCGGCCGACAGAACCTGCGTCACCGAGGTCGGTGTCCTGCCCTTTGCAGGTCCCGACGCGGCCTTCGCCCACCGCACGCCATCGAGCGTGATGATACCGGTCTGCCTGACCTTGCTGACGGCGCCGCCGAGTTCGCGGCCCGGCTGGAAACCGATCCGCGCCGACTGGTCGGACGTCTCCAGCACCACGGCCATCCGCCACGGCGCAATGTCGGTGAGCGATTTGACGTCGGCGAGCTTGACGCCCCAATCGCCGGAAATGTCCAGTTTGGACTGTGCACCACGCCAGCCGCTCGCTTCGTCATATTTGACGAGACCGGCAGCCATGGTCTTGCGCGCCATCACCTGCATTTTCGGGTCGAGCGTGGCGCGGACCGACAGCCCGCCTTCATAGAGCTTCTTTTCGCCGTAGCGCTCGAAGATATCGCGCCGGACTTCCTCGGCAAAATATTCGCCGGCGAAGATGTGCGCACCGTTGCCGCGGCTGGTGACCGTCAACGGCTCCTTGCGGGCCTTGTCGGCGTCGGCCTGCTTGATCCAGCCGTTTTCCAGCAGGCGGTCGATCACGTAATTGCGCCGTTCGACCGCGCGGTCGCGGTTGCGCACCGGATGCAGCGCCGCGGGCGCCTTGGGCAGCGCCGCCAGATAGGAGGCTTCCGCGATCGTGAGTTCATTCACCGATTTGTCGAAATAGACCAGCGATGCAGCCGCGATGCCGTAGGCGCCGAGGCCGAGATAGATCTCGTTGAGATAGAGTTCGAGGATGCGGTCCTTGGAATAGGCGCGTTCGATGCGCATCGCCAGCAGGGCTTCCTTGATCTTGCGCGCGAACGATACTTCATTGGTCAGAAGGAAGTTCTTTGCGACCTGCTGGGTGATCGTCGAGGCGCCCTGTGGACGCTTGTTGGAGCCGTAATTCTGCGCATACAGGACGGCCGCGCGCGCCATGCCGGTGAAGTCGATGCCGCCATGCTCGTAGAAGTTCTTGTCCTCGGCCGCCAGGAACGCGTTGATGACGAGCTTCGGCACCGCCTGGATCGGCAGATACAGGCGCCGCTCCTTGGAATACTCACCGAGCAGCGCGCCGTCGGACGCATGCACGCGCGTCATCACCGGCGGCTCGTAATCCTGAAGCTGCGAGTAGTCGGGCAAGTCCTTGGAAAAATGCCAGATCGCGCCCGCGACACCGGCTACGCCGACCAGAAACACGACGGTCCCGGCAGCGAACAGGAAACCCAAAAACCGGACCAGCAAGCGCATTTTCGAAGTTCCGTTCCAACCCTGTGCGCCGAAATCTGCGGCGTCCTATCCTAATACGGCAACCCCACCGAACGAGTTTGCCGCCACGCGGTCGAACAATAAAAGGTCCGGCGGACAATATTGACCGATTCCGAAGACCAGCAGTCGATTTTCTATACCGTTGCCGCTGTGGCCAAACTAGGGCTTCGGCCACCGGACGGCATGCTTTTCAGCCCGTGCTTGAGCCCTGCGCACCGGACTTTTCACTTGCCCGGTCCGGCAGTTGCCAGCCGTTTGGCCAAAAACGTATCAATTGCCTGTGCGATCGATCCGACCGTCCGGTTCCGCCAGTTTTCCGACACCAGGTGCTCGAGGTCCCCCTTGTTGGAGACATAGCCGAGTTCGACCAGGACCGAGGGCACGTCGGGGGCCTTCAGGACCCGGAAACCGGCCGATTTCAGCGGATGCTTGTGCATCCGCACCGTGTTCTTCATTTCGCCCATCAGGACCCGCGCAAAGCGGTTTGAAAAGGTCTTGGTTTCCCGCTGCACCAGGTCGATCAGGATGTCGGCGACTTCGGTTGGCTCGTCGGCGAGACTAACCCCGCCAATCGCGTCCGACTTGTTTTCGGTGTCCGCCAGCCGCTCGGCCTCGGAGTCGGAGGCCTTGTCCGATAGCGTATAGATGGTGGCGCCCTGGGCGTCGCCCTCGCCACGCCGCAGGGCGTCGGCGTGAATCGAGACGAACAGCGCGGCCAATTCGTTGCGCGCGATCTTCACGCGGTCGCCGAGCGGAATGAAGGTGTCGTCCGTCCGGGTCATGACGACGCGATACTTGCCCGACTTCTCGATTCTGTCGCGCAGCGCCAGGCCAAAACCCAGCACCAGATTCTTTTCCATGATGTCGCCGCCGCCGGCCTGGGTGCCGTTGTCGACGCCGCCATGACCGGGATCGATCACGACCACCGGCCTTTTATCCGGCGGCGACGGAGGCGCGGCTGGCGCGTCCGCCCGCGCAACGGCGGCGTTGGCCTCGGCGATCGCAGGCCGCAGTTCGGGGCGGCTTTCGGGCGCCAGCGACTGGACAAAGGCGGTGCGGTCCACCTCTTCGAATTCGAGCACCAGCCGCGGCGGCTGGCCGTTGGCCGCCTCCAGCACATAGGATTTGGCGATCTTGGCAGGTCCCGTCAGGTCGAACACGATCCGCGATCCGCCCGGCATGACGAGACCGTAGCGGTACGCCTTGATCAGTCCCCGCCCCGTGACGCCGATCCCGGCCGGAAGCTGGAAGTTGACCTGGGGAAGATCGACGACCACGCGATAAGGGTCCGCCAGGGCAAAAGCCCGAAACCGGACCGGTTTGTCGAGGTCGAGGATGAAGCGGGTCTGTTTGGTATCGCCGGCCAGGCGGGCGTCAGAAGCGATCGGGAAATTCGATACCGCCCCGGGGGTGGGAATGATGGCCGGTCCTTGATAAAGCGGCGTTTGATAGGCGGGTGGTGCTTGATAAGCCGGCGCCTGGGCCACGCTGGGGCCAACCAGCCGGGTGCACAGCAATGCTGCGGCGCACAATAGGCCACATCCCAGCAAAACAAGGTGATTTGCGCGGCTCGCCAACGATTTGGTGCCTCCGGAGGAGCCCTCCCTTACCGCATTAGAACCGCAGGGTTAATCGGACCTTAGAGTTGAATCTGTGAAAAGGAGCAAGTGTTGCCGCGCTGCGACGCTCGGTGGCCGGTTCCCTTTTGTGCCCTCCTCCGCTTCCCTTGCACGCAGCCCCCAATCCACGTATGTACGAGGTGCTGACGGCTAATACTCCCGGTTGTGTCGCGTTCAGCCTCCCGGTGCAGCGCCGGAACCTTCGAAGTCGGAGGAACCTGCGTCTTTCCCGATCCCTCCACAGCCAGCGCCGCGCGCGGCTGACACGGAGCGGCGGTTTCGAGCCCGAGCGGCGTCCGGTCCCAGGTACCTTTTCCAGGGACGGTTTGAGACACGGCAAAACTGATTATCCGGACCCCAAACGGTCCGATATGCGATGGCCGGCGGGCGTTTAGGCGCCGCACCGGGCCTTCAGCGATAGATACGGCGGTATCCTTTTCCGCCAACATGTTTAGACGGGCCGACGCTTGATGCGCCAGACTGTATTGCCGACCAGGATCCACGGAACGATCGCGCCGACGCGAGGCGAAAGCTTCGCACGTCGCCTCGCTCTGGTGGCTCCCCGTTCGGCGCGGCGCCAAGAAGTGCGTTTTGGCCTTCCCCTCACCCCCGAATCAGGTGGACCGTCGCGTCACCGGGCCGCGCAATTTGCGCGCGCCATGCACCGCGCCCGCCGCCGTCAAGAGTTCCAAAATGCCCAACAAGATGTTGATCGATGCCACCCACCCGGAAGAGACCCGGGTCGTTGTGGTCCGCGGCAACCGCGTCGAAGAATTTGATTTCGAGACCGCCCAACGCAAGCAACTGCGCGGCAATATCTATCTCGCCAAGGTCACGCGCGTAGAGCCGTCGCTGCAGGCGGCGTTCATCGAATATGGCGGCAACCGCCATGGCTTCCTGGCCTTCAGCGAAATCCACCCGGACTATTATCAGATCCCGGTCGCCGACCGTCAGGCCCTGATCGAGGCCGACGAGCGCGCCCATCGCGAGGCCGAGGAAGAGAGCGAGAACCGCTCCTCCAACCGCCACCGCGGCCGCTCGCGCCACCGCAATGCGCGCCGCCGCGGCCATGGCGACCGCGTCCAGAGCGGCGTCGTCGAGAACGCCGGCCAGGATCCCTCGCAGGCGGCCCAGCCCTATGAGGGCGAGGCGCATGAGCACGAGGCGATGTATGCCGGCGAAGCACAGGCGCACGACGTCGAGCATCATGAGGATGCCGGGCATCATGAGGATGATGCCGGGCATCACGGGGATGCGGCCCATCACGACCATGACGCCCCCGAACGCGAGGCGCATGATCATGATCACGATCATCACCACGATGCCCCAGGTCCCGACGAACGGGCAGATGCCGCAAGCGAAGCACCGGTCGCGGAACCGGAAACCGGCATGCCCGCTGTGGCGCCGGTCGAGGCGGCCGCCCCCGAGGCGACGACTGAACAGGCTCATACCGATCACGCGCATGATGAGCATCATGACGAGGAACAGGCACGCGAAAACGCCGCCCATGCCGACGACGCGCCGCATATCGAGCACGCCGGTGAGGGCTACGCCGTTGCTTCGTCCGACGAACTCGCCCGCGCTCCCGAAGGCGACGACGACCACGACGATGAGGACGATGGCGAGGACGCCGAAGAGGAAGTCGTCGAATCCGTCGGCGGCGACGACGTGCTGGAGGAAGTGCCCGAGCGCGCCTTCCGCCCGCGCCGCCAGTACAAGATCCAGGAAGTCATCAAGCGCCGCCAGGTGATGCTGGTTCAGGTCGTCAAGGAAGAGCGCGGCAACAAGGGCGCGGCGCTGACGACGTACCTGTCGCTGGCCGGCCGTTATGCGGTGCTGATGCCCAACACCGCCCGCGGCGGCGGCATCAGCCGCAAGATCACCTCGGCCCAGGACCGCTCGCGGCTGAAGGAAGTAGTGCAGGACCTCGACGTGCCCGAGGGCATGGGGATCATCCTTCGCACCGCCGGCGCCTCGCGGACCAAGCCCGAGATCAAGCGCGACTTCGAATATCTGATCCGGATGTGGGAAACCGTGCGCGACATGACGCTGAAGTCGCAGGCCCCCACCCTCGTCTATGAGGAAGGCTCGCTGATCAAGCGCTCGCTGCGCGACCTCTACAACAAGGAAATCGACGAAATCCAGGTCGCCGGCGAGGCCGGTTATCAGGAAGCGCGCGACTTCATGAAGATGCTGATGCCCTCGAACGTGCGGGCGGTCCGGCAAATATGGCGACGGCCAGCCGCTGTTTTCGCGGATGGGCGTCGAGAGCCAGTTGGACGCGATGTTCTCGCCGACCGTGCAACTGCGTTCCGGCGGCTACATCGTCATCAACCAGACCGAGGCGCTGGTCTCGATCGACGTCAACTCCGGCCGTTCGACCCGCGAACATCATATCGAGGACACCGCCCTCAAGACCAATCTGGAGGCGGCCGAGGAAGTCGCCCGGCAATTGCGCCTGCGCGATCTCGCCGGCCTCATCGTCATCGACTTCATCGACATGGACGAGAAGCGCAACAACCGCGCGGTCGAGCGCAAGCTCTCCGACTGCCTGCGGCAGGACCGCGCGCGCATCCAGGTCGGACGCATCTCGCATTTCGGCCTGCTGGAAATGTCGCGCCAGCGCATCCGCGCCAGCGTGCTGGAGAGTTCGACGGAGCCCTGCGCGGTATGCGGCGGCAGCGGTCATGTTCGCTCGGTCTCGTCGGTGGCGCTGCAATTGCTGCGCGGCATCGAGGAAATCCTGATGAAGGGCGCGACCCACAATCTGGTGGTCCGCACCCGGACCGACGTCGCGCTCTACGTCCTCAATCACAAGCGGGGCCATCTGCGCGATCTCGAAAACGCCTTCAAGGTGTCGCTCGCCGTGAGCGCCGATCCAACCGTTGCCGGCCAGCAGTCGTACATCATTGACCGTGGCGAGCAGGTGCACACGCTGGAAGCCGCCAAGGCGTTGCTGGCGGCGCAGGCCACCGCCTTCCCGCCGCAGGTCGAGGAAGCCTATGACGACGAGGAAGCGTTCGACATCGAAACCGAATCCGAGATTGAAACCGAGGAGACCGAGGGGCTGACCGACGAGGCCGCCGAAGCGACGGCGGGCGAAGGCGAAGGAGACGGCCACCGCCGCAAGCGGCGACGGCGCCGGCGCGGCCGTGGCGAGCCGCGTGACGGCGCCGCGCCGCGCGAGGACGGCGACACGATGCGCGTGGCGGGCGAGACCGTGGACGGCGTGACCGCCGAGGACGGCGAAGCCGACGAGGACGAAGGCGACGAACAGCCCGGCATGGCCCGTGGCGATCAACCTGCCGGTGGCGAGCGGCGTCCGCGCCGTCGCGGTCGTCGCGGCGGACGCCGCCGGCGTGGTGCCGAGCTGGAAGACGGCTTGGCCGGATCGATCGCGGACGAGCTCGGGCCGACCTCGGCTTCCGAAGCAACCAACGCGGTCGCCGATTTCGACGGCGGCGCGTCCGAGCCCGCGCCATCGCTGGTGCAGTCCGACGTTCCGTCCGAACCGGTCTCGCAGCCGGCGGAGCTGCAGCCTGCGGCCTACGCCCAGCCCGAGCCGGTCGAGAGTGCGCCTGCGCCGTCAGCTGAAGAAGCCAGGCAAGAGGCCGAGCGCGCCGCGGCGCGGCGGCGTTCGACCGTGCGCGAGAAAGTCAGCTTCGTGACCAGCGCTCCGGCCGAACCGGCGCCCTCCGTCAGCCACAGCGCGCCGGAGCCGGTTGCGCCTCCCGCGCCCGCTCCGGCCGAGCCGGCGCCGACCACATCGGGCGAGGCCGAGCCACGCAAGGCGGGCTGGTGGTCGCGGCGCTTCGGCAGCGGCGAGTAAGGATCAAACCAAAAAAGCAAACCGCCCGGTCGAAAACCGGGCGGTTTTTATTTGCATCGAGCTGGTCGCTATCCCGTCCCGTGAGCGCCGTCTCCACGTCGGTCGGATCGATCTGCTTGTTGAGATTGACGCGCAGCTTCTCGTGATCGAGCTCGCCTTCCCACCACGACACCACCACGCAGGCCACGCCGTTGCCGCACAGATTGGTCAGCGCGCGGCACTCGCTCATGAACTTGTCGATGCCGAGAACGATAGCCATGCCCGGCACCAGCCGAGGATCGACCACGGCGAGCGTCGCGGCCAGCGTGATGAAGCCGGCCCCGGTAATGCCGGAGGCGCCCTTCGAGGTCAGCATCGCGACCAGGAGGATGGTCAGTTGCTGGCTGAACGTCAGATCGAAGCCGAGCGCCTGCGCGATAAAAAGGGTCGCCAGCGTCATGTAGATATTGGTGCCGTCGAGGTTGAACGAATAGCCGGTCGGCACCACGAGGCCCACCACCGATTTCGAGCAGCCGAGCCGTTCGAGCTTCTCCATCAAGGACGGCAGCGCGCTTTCCGAGGACGACGTTCCGAGCACGATCAAAAGCTCGTCCTTGATGTAGGCCAGGAACTTGAAGATCGAGAAACCAACGAACCGCGCGATCACGCCGAGCACCACGAACACGAACAGCGCGGCGGTGACGTAGAAGGTCGCGATCAGCCCGATCAGGTTCAGGATCGCGCCGGTTCCGAACCTGCCGATCGTGAATGCCATCGCACCGAACGCGCCGATCGGGGCGACCTTCATCACGATGGCGATGACGCCGAACACCGCATGCGCCGCGTCGTCGATAAAGGCGCGGATGGTGTGGCCGCGCTCGCCGAGGCCCATTATCGCAAAACCGAACAGGATCGAGAACAGCAGGACCTGGAGGATTTCGCCCTGCGCGAAAGCGCCGACCACCGTATCGGGAATGATGTGCAGGAAGAAATCGACGCTCTTCTGCGCTTCGGCCTGCTTGGCGAAGCCGGCCACTTTCGTCGCATCGGCCATGCCGCCGCCGAACCCAGCGCCCGGCTTGACCAGGTTGCCGATGAGCAGACCGATCACCAGCGCGAAGGTGGAGACGACCTCGAAATAGACCAGCGCCTTGACGCCGATGCGGCCGACCTTCTTGGCATCTTGTATATGCGCGATACCGGATACCACGGTGCAGAAGATGATCGGCGCGATCACCATCTTGATCAGCTTGATGAAGCCTTCACCGAGCGCCTTGATCCAGTCGTTGGTCGCGAGCGCAGGCCACAGCCAGCCGAACAGCGCGCCGAGCACGATCGCAATCAAGACTTGAACGTAAAGAACCCGATACCAGGGCTTTGCCGCACTCGCAGGCGCTTCGGTCGCGATCGTTGCCGCCATGACGCTTACTCCCCTCAGAAGCCGCGGACTGCGCATGCGCCAATCCGTCGCACACAGCCAAAATCCTTTAGGCGAGCGGAGTCAATGGTGCTGGGCGCTTCGCCAACAGGCGCGAGAATGCCGCGGCCAGAGAAGAATAATCTTTCCGACCAGCGCGGAAACGATGGAACGAAATGAACGGCAGATGGCCTATCGCGCTAGCGAAGCCAGCGCGCGATACGCGTCACCGCTTCGTGCATCTCGTCGGCCGAGCGCGCGTAGGAGAAGCGAATGAAGTTGCGGCCGTGGATCGGATCGAAATCGACGCCGGGCGTCGCCGCCACATGCGCCTTCTCCAGCATGCGGCCGGCAAATTCGAAACTGTCGGAGGTGAAATCCGATACATCGGCGTAGAGGTAGAAGGCACCATCCGCCGGCAGGAACTTGGTGAGGCCGGCCTTCGGCAGCCCCTCGATCAGGATGCGGCGGTTCTCCTGATAGCCGCGCTTGATCGCCTCCATCTCTGCAGCGCCTTCGAAGGCCGCTTCGGCCGCGATCTGCGACAGCGTCGGCACCGAGATCGACAGGTTCTGCTGCAGCCGTTCGATCGGCCGCACCAAGGGCTCCGGCACCACCATCCAGCCGACCCGCCAGCCGGTCATGCAGAAATATTTCGAGAATGAATTGATCACGAGCGCATGCGGCGAAAGCTCTGCCGCCGTCACCGCCGGAAAGGCATAGTCGAGGCCGTGATAGATCTCGTCGGAGATGAAGCGGATGCCGGCGCCTTCCGCTGCATGGATCAGGCCGGTGAGCGCCTCGCGCGACATCATCGTTCCCGTCGGATTGGCGGGGCTGCCGACCAGCACGCCTTTCAGCGGCGTCTTGCGATGCGCGGCCAGCAAGGCCTCGCCCGTCAGCGCATGACGCGTTGCGCTTGATGTCTCGATCAGCACCGGCTCGCAACCGAGCGCGGTCAGGATATGCCGGTATGGCGGATAGCCCGGCACCGTGACCGCTACCCGGTCGCCCGGCTCGAACATCGACAGGAAGGCCAGAATGAATCCGCCGGATGAGCCGGTCGTGATCACAATGCGTTCCGGATCCACCGCACAGCCGTAAGTATCGCGGTAGTGTTTTGCGATCCGCGCGCGCAGCGTGGGAATGCCGAGCGCGGAGGTGTAATCGATCCGCGCCGCATCGAGGGCGCCATGCGCGGCTGCGATCGCGACCTTGGGCGCCGATGCCGCCGGCTGCCCCACTTCCATGTGAATCACATGGCCGCCGGCCGCTTCGATGCGCGCCGCGGCCGCCATCACGTCCATCACCATGAAGGGCGGAACTTCGCTCCGTGCCGAGGGCGTCAGCAGCGCTGTCGCGCGATCTCTAAGTGTCGATTCCAGCATCGATATCTGCTATTTGCACCGGGCGTGCGCCGAATTCAGGTTCCCGCCCCAGACTGGCCGTATTCGGCGGCTTGTTATAGCCTTTTCCAGCGAAGTGATACCGGCTTGGGTGAAGAAAAAGCGCGTTGCAACAACAAACTGGGACCCGTTTCTGATCTAATCGGAAACCGAACCGGCGTCCGGGCACATCCGGACGCATCGCCAATCGCCAAAGACCGCTCATGCCGCTCCGCATCGCCTTACGCAAGAACCCACTGAAACTGACCGCGCTGATGACGGCCGCGGCGCTTGCCATTGCGCCGATGGCGGCTGTGGCGCAACAAAACAAAGGTCCGCCGGTGCTCCGCGACACCGAGACCGAGCAGTTGCTGCGCGAATATACCCGGCCGATCCTGCGCGCCGCCGGTCTGGAAAAACAAAACATCCAGATGGTGATCATCAACCAGGGCGTCTTCAACGCCTTCGTTGCCGACGGCCGCCGCATCTTCGTGAACTACGGCGCGATCATGCAGTCGGAGACGCCGAACCAGATCATCGGCGTGATGGCGCACGAAACCGGCCATCTTGCCGGCGGCCATCTCGCCAAGATGCGCGAGCAGATGGCGCAGGCCCAGACCCAGATGATCATTGCCATGCTGCTTGGCGCCGGCGCGATGGTGGCGGGCGCGCAAGGCGGCGGCGGCAACAGTGGCCTGGCGAATGCCGGCGCGGCAATGTTCTCGGCTCCCGGCGAAATCATCCGCCGCAACCTGCTCTCTTACGTGCGCCAGCAGGAGGAGAACGCCGACAAGGCCGGCGTGAGGTTTCTGACCGCCACCGGCCAGTCTGCCCGGGGCATGTACGAGACCTTCAAGCGCTTCACCGACGAAAGCCTGTTCGCCGCGCGCGGCTCGGACCCCTACGTTCAGTCGCATCCGATGCCGGCCCAGCGCGTCGCCGCGCTGGAAGAACTGGCAAGATCGAGCCCTTATTGGGACAAGAAGGACGACCCTGCCCTGCAGCTGCGCCACGACATGGTGCGTGCCAAGATCTCCGCCTTCATGGAGCGGCAGGAGACCGTGTACCGGCGCTATCCGCTGTCCAACACCAGCCTGCCGGCCCGCTATGCGCATGCCATCTCGACCTATCTGCACGGCGACCTGCGCAGCGCGCTCGCCCAGATCGACGCACTGATCCAGCAGCAGCCCAACAATCCCTATTTCTACGAGGTGCGCGGCCAGGCGCTGCTGGAGGGCGGCAAGCCGCAGGAGGCGATTGCGCCGCTGCGCAAGGCCGTAGCACTCTCCAACAAAGCGCCGCTCATCGAAATGCTGCTTGGGCAGGCCCTGGTGGCCACCGACAACAACGCCTACACCGACGAGGCGATCGCCATCCTGCGCGCGGCGGTGGCACGCGAGAGCGAAGCGCCGATCGGCTACATGCAGCTCGCGATGGCCTATGGCCGCAAGGGCGACTACGCGCAAGCCGATCTGGCATCAGCCCAGGCCGCCTACCTTCGCGGCGACAGCAAGACGGCGCGCGATCTTGCATCGCGCGCGAAAACGCGCTTCGCGATCGGCACGCCGGGGTGGGTCAAGGCTGACGACATTGTGAGCGCCAAGCCGCTGCCCGGCCAGAAGAGCAACTAGAAATAAACCGGGTTCCGCTGTAATCGGACCTGACCACCGAGAACCGAGACACCTTGAGGAGCCGGCCTTCAGCAGAATTGCCCGGGAACTCGCCGCATAAGGATTTACCGATGCCCTCGTTCCGTCTTCTCATTCCCGCATTGTTCGCTCTCGCGTTCTGCGGCGCGCCGCTGTCCGCTTCCGCGCAGAGCTTCAGCGACACCCAGCGCGGCGACATCGAGACCATCGTCCGCAATTACCTGATCGCGCATCCTGAAGTGCTCGAAGAGGCGATGGCCGAACTCAGCAAGCGCCAGACCGCGGCGGAAGCCGCCAAGCACGAAGCCAGCGTCGCCAGCAACGCGGACGCGATCTTCAATTCGCCGCGCAACGTCACGCTCGGCAACAAGGATGGCGACGTCACCTTCGTCGAATTCTTCGACTACAATTGCGGCTACTGCAAGCGCGCGATGACGGACATGATGGAGCTGATGAAGGCCGATCCGAAGCTGAAGATCGTGCTGAAGGAGTTTCCGGTGCTGAGCGCGGGCTCGGTCGAGGCCGCACAGGTCGGCGTCGCGGTGCGCATGCAGGATCCGACCGGCAAGAAGTATCTCGAATTCCACCAGAAGCTGCTGGGCGGCCGCGGCGCCGCCGACAAGGCGCGCGCGATGGCCGTCGCCAAAGAAGTCGGCCTCGACATGGCGAAGCTGGAGAAGGACCTTTCGAGCGCCGAGGTGCGCAAGACGCTCGAAGAAAACTTCAAGCTCGCCGAATCGATGGGTATGAACGGCACACCAAGCTACGTGATCGGCAAGCAGGTCGTGATCGGCGCGGTCGGCGTCGAGAACCTGCGGGAAAAGATCAGCAACGCGCGTTGCGGCAAGGCGACCTGCTGAGGCGAGCTGCACGCATTGCGATGAAAGGCCGGCTCAACAGCCGGCCTTTTTCTTTGCGGCATTCTGTGGCGCGGCGGTTCATCCCGCATTCACAAAACAAATTCGGCGGAACCGCCAATGTTCCGGAACATCGCGCAATTCCCTTCGTTGTCGGTCGGGCAATGCAGACACGTGAGGAGACATTCTAATGAGTAATCGCTTTTTGATTTCGGTCGCGGCAGCGGCCCTGATCGCCGGAACCGGTTTTGCCAATGCGCAAGGCACGATGGGACGCGACGCAGGGTCAGCCGGTTCCACGGCGCAGCAGAGCGCGCCGCACTCCGGCGCGGGCTCATCCGGCGCGATGCAGCACGATAGCGGCGGCGCATCCGGCATGAAGGGCGCTGAGTCCGGTACCAAGGGTGCGGAGCACGGCATGAAGGCGTCGGATTCGACCGACAAGATGGCCCCCAGCAGCAAGAGTGCTCAGGACAGCAATCGGATGCAGGGCGAGAAGTCGAAGAGCATGCACTCCGAAACTGACTCGGCCAAGGGCAGCAAGGAAATGAAGGCCGAGGGCCGCGACAACAAGACCGGCACCACGACCGGCGAAAACCGCGACGGCAAGAGCGGCAACATGAACGCCCAGACCAAGGGCGCGACCGACACCAAGTCCTCGACCACGACGGGCAACGCCGCGACGTCGGCAACCGCTGCGCCGCCGGCCGAGAAGCGCACCCAGATCGTCTCCGCCATCAGGTCGGAGAAGATCCAGGAAACCACCAACGTGAACTTCAACGTTTCGGTTGGCGCAGTGGTGCCTGCGTCGGTGCACTTCCACCCGCTTCCGTCCCGGATCGTCGAGATCTATCCGGAGTGGCGCGGTTATGAGGTCATTCTGGTGCACGGCCGCTACGTCATCGTCCGTCCGCAGACCCACGAGATCGTCTACATCATCGAGGGCTGAGCGTAAGCAGCTTCCCAAGAGGCAATAGGGGTGGGCAGAGATGCCCACCCCTTTTTCTTGGGGTGTTATCCAAAAATGGGTTAACGAGCGATTTCCGTAGGTTCCATGCGGATTTTTACGAACCGGATGAGGCATTTGGGCGGCATTCCGGCAGGCCTGAAGGCTTCCCCTTGGCCGCGTTGTTACCTATAACCCCGCGACCTGCCCCGCCCCTCTTTGCTGGAATCCGGATGGCCCAAGGAAGCGCCCAAGCCTCTGCCGCGACGATCTATGTGCTCAACGGACCGAACCTCAACATGTTGGGGATCCGGGAGCCGGAAAAGTATGGCCATGCGTCGCTCGCCGATGTCGAAAAGCTGTGCGTGGAAACCGCGGCGCAATTCGGCCTGAAGGCCGATTGCCGCCAGTCCAACCGCGAAGGCGAGTTGATCGATTTCATCCACGAAGCACATGCGAACAAGGTAGTCGGCATCATCATCAACGCCGGCGGCTATTCGCACACCTCGATCGCGCTGCATGATGCGCTGGTCGCAGTGAAGATTCCCACGGTGGAAGTGCACATCAGCAACATCCACGCCCGCGAGAGCTTCCGTCATCACTCCTACACGGCCATGGCCGCCTTTGCATCGCTCTGCGGCTTCGGCATCGATGGCTACCGCCTCGCAATCAATGGCCTTGCCGCCAAAATCGGCGCCAAGGCCAAGACCTGAGCTGCAGAACCTGACTTCAAAACCTGACGTCGAACGCCCCCAAGCCTGACGCTTCAACCGTCACCCACATCGAGAATTCCGGATCAAGAGCATGGCCCGCCAGCCCGACAACAAGTCAGCGGACAAATCTGCCGCAAACCTGAAGAGCGACGACAGCGCGCTCATTCGCGAACTCGCGCTGTTGCTGGATGAGACCAGCCTGACCGAGATCGAAATCGAGCGTGCCGGTTTGCGGGTGCGTGTGGCACGCAACGTCACCGTGTCGGCCGCGATGCCGGCAGGCTTCCAGCCCATGGCGGCTGCAGCCGTCCCGGCGGCGCCGGCAGCGGGTGCCGATCTGGCCAAGCATCCGGGCGTGGTCCCCTCGCCGATGGTCGGTACCGCCTATTGGGCGCCCGAGCCCGGCGCCAAGCCGTTCATCGATGTCGGCAGCAAGGTATCGGCCGGGCAAACCCTGCTGATCATCGAAGCGATGAAGACGATGAACCAGATCCCGTCGCCGCGCGCGGGCACGGTGACGCAAATTCTCGTCGAGGACGGCCAGCCGGTCGAATTCGGCGAGCCGCTCGTGATCATTGAATAAGTTCGTCAACGTCAGGCGCTGCGATGTTCGATAAGATTCTCATAGCCAATCGCGGCGAGATCGCGCTCCGCGTGCTGCGGGCGTGCAAGGAACTCGGCATCAACACCGTCGCGGTGCATTCCACCGCCGACGCCGACGCCATGCATGTGCGGCTCGCCGACGAGAGCGTCTGCATCGGGCCGCCGCCGTCAAAGGACTCCTATCTCAACATCCCCGCGCTGCTCGCGGCCTGCGAGATCACGGGCGCGGACGCCGTGCATCCCGGCTACGGCTTCCTGTCGGAGAACGCGCGCTTCGCCGAAATCCTCGCCGAGCACAATCTGCATTTCATCGGCCCGAAGGCCGAGCACATCCGCCTGATGGGCGACAAGATCGAGGCCAAGAAGACCGCCAAGCGGCTCGGCATCCCCGTCGTTCCAGGCTCCGATGGCGCGGTCTCGCCCGACGATGACGCGCTTGCGATCGGCAAGGCGATCGGCTTCCCCGTGCTGGTGAAGGCGGCCGCCGGCGGCGGCGGACGCGGCATGAAGGTGGCGCACTCCGCCGACGATTTGATGATGGCGCTGTCGACCGCGTCCAATGAGGCCAAGTCGGCCTTCGGCGACGCCTCGGTCTATCTGGAAAAATACCTGCAGAAGCCGCGCCACATCGAGATCCAGATTCTCGGCGACGGCCGCGGCGGCGCGATCCATCTCGGCGAGCGCGACTGCTCGCTGCAGCGCCGTCACCAGAAAGTCTGGGAAGAAGGTCCCTCGCCGGTTCTCGCCGCCGCCGCCCGCGCCAGGATCGGCGAGACCTGCGCCAAGGCGATGCGGGACATGAAATATCTCGGCGTCGGCACCATCGAATTTCTCTACGAGGACGGCGAGTTCTATTTCATCGAGATGAACACCCGCATCCAGGTCGAGCATCCCGTCACCGAGAGCATCACCGACATCGACCTCGTGCTGGAGCAGATCCGCATCGCCGCCGGCGGCGACCTGCCCGCGAGGCAGGAAGAGATCGCCATCATCGGGCATGCCATCGAATGCCGCGTCAATGCGGAAAACCCGCAGACCTTCCGCCCGTCGCCCGGCAGGATCACGCAATTCCACCCGCCCGGCGGGCTCGGCGTGCGGATCGATTCCGCCGTTTATCAGGGCTACGTCATTCCGCCCTATTATGATTCGCTGGTCGGCAAGCTGATCGTGCACGGCAAGACCCGCGCCGAATGCCTGATGCGGCTGCGCCGGGCGCTCGATGAGATGGTGGTCGACGGCATCGAAACCACCCTGCCGCTGTTCCGGGCGCTGGTCCGGGAGGCCGATATCATCAACGGCGACTACCACATCCACTGGCTCGAGCAGTACCTCGCCGGCCAGCCGCTGGACGGCAAGACCTGAGCGAAAACCTCCTGAAATATTCCACGGCGCATGGAACCGATGGGTTCCATCGCACGTTGGAGTGCAAAAGGGTTGCCAGGGGCGCTTGTTCCGTTTGTTCATGACGAGAGATCACCGTGACCGCTGAGGCCCAGCGCAAGCGCGCCATTGGGCACATCCTGCTGCTTGCGGCGGGACTCCTGGTGTTGACCTTCATCAGCGCCGGTTCGGTCCATCTGGTGAACAAGGCGCGCGAGGATGCGCGCGCGGTTCTGCACACCCTTGAGGTTGAAAACCAGATATCGCTCGTCCAACTGCAGTTGCGGCGCGCCGAAAGCGCGCAACGCGGCTATCTCGCGACATTGCGGCCGGATTTTCGAGACGATTTTGAGCAAGCCCTATCCGAACTGCCACCGGCGGTGACGCGGTTAGGCCAGCTTATCAACGACAATCCGGTTCAACGGCAGCTCATCAACGAGATCATGCCGCTCTACGACCAGCGGATCGAGGAATTCCGCACCACCATCAAACTGGCCCAGTCGCAGCGCATGGACGACGCCGCCAAGATCGTTCGCGAGGGCATCGGGCGCGACACCATGAAACACATCGAAGATCTCGCGGTGCGGATGCGGGCGGAGGAGGACCGTCTGTTTGCCGAACGCACGACCAATGCCGATCGCAGCCAGACGCTGGCGGCTTCGATCACCGGCATCGGCTCGGGTTTCGTGGTCGTGCTGGCCGGCATCGCGATCTTCCTGGTGCGGCGTTCGTCGCACGCGCGCGACCAGGCCGACGCCAGACTGCGCGACAGCCATCTCAACCTCGAGGCCACGATCGACGAGCGCACCGCGGACCTGCGCGAAGCCAATGACGAGATCCAGCGTTTCGCCTATATCGTCAGCCACGACCTGCGCTCGCCGCTGGTGAACATCATGGGCTTCACCAGCGAGCTCGAGGAATTGCGCGGCGACATCTTCAAACGGATCGCAGCGCTTTCCCGCGCGCAGTCCGCCGCACCGTCAGCTCCCGAAAACGCCACCGATACCGCCGAACCCGTGCTCGAGGGCGCCGACAAGCAGCTCTCCGAAGACTTCTCCGAGGCACTCGCCTTCATCAAATCGTCGATCGGCAAGATGGACCGGCTGATATCGGCGATCCTCAACCTCACCCGCGAGGGGCGGCGCGAGTTCGAGCCGGTCTGGATCGATACCAGGGAGTTGATCGAAGCCATCGTGACGACCGTGGCGCATCAGGCCGCCGAAGCCCAGGCCGAGATCCGGATCGACGCGCTGCCGAATATCGTCAGCGACCGCCTTGCGCTGGAGCAGATCTTCTCCAATCTGATCGATAATGCGCTCAAATATCTCAAGACCGGGGTCCCTGGCGAAATCACGGTGCGCGGCCGCACCAAGCTCGGCTTTGCAATTTTCGAGATTACGGACAATGGGCGCGGTATCGATCCCAAGGACCATCAGCGCATTTTCGACTTGTTCCGCCGTGCCGGAACCCAGGATAAGCCGGGACAGGGCATCGGCCTTGCCCATGTCCGCGCCCTGGTGCGTCGCCTGGGGGGAACCATGTCGGTCGCATCGGAACTTCACCAAGGCAGCACATTCACGATTACGCTGCCTATCAATTGGCCAATCGGTAACCGGAACACACGGACATGAGTAATCCAGTCATTATCATCATGATCGAGGACGATGAGGGCCATGCCCGCCTGATCGAGCGGAATATTCGCAGATCCGGTGTCAATAATGAGATAATGCCGTTCACCAGCGGTACAGCCGCGCTGAACTATCTGTTTGGCAAGGACGGGACGGGTCTCGACCACAAGGGCAGCGCGCTCCTGATCCTGCTCGATCTCAATTTGCCCGACACGACCGGCATCGACATTCTGAAGCGGGTCAAGGAAAACAAATATCTCAAGACCACGCCGGTGGTGGTGCTGACCACGACCGACGATTCGCAGGAGATCAAGCGCTGCTACGAGCTCGGTTGCAACGTCTACATTACCAAGCCGGTGAACTACGAAAGTTTCGCCAACGCCATTCGCCAGCTTGGTCTGTTCTTCTCCGTCATACAGGTCCCTCCGGCCGCCATATGAAACCCGCGACGCCGACACTGCTGTATATCGACGACGACGCCGGCCTCGCCCGGCTGGTCGACCGCGGCCTGACGCGGGCGGGCTTCAAGGTCGTCCACGCGGCGAGCGGCGAGCAAGGGCTGGCGCGGCTGGCGCAAGGCGGCATCGACGTGATTGCGCTCGACCAGTACATGCCGGGTCTCGACGGCCTCGAAACGCTGGAACAGATCATGGCGATAGCGGACGCCCCGCCGGTGGTGTTCGTCACGGCCGCGCAGGATTCGGCGATCGCCGTCACGGCGCTGAAGGCCGGCGCCGCCGACTATCTGGTCAAGGATATCAGGGGCGATTTCATTCCCCTGCTCCAGGTCGCCGTCAACGGCGCCCTGCGGCAGGCCGAGCTTCAGCGCGCCCGCGACGAGGCCGAAGCCGAGGTCCATCGCCTCGCGCGACCGCTATGCGGCGCTCGCCGCCGAACGCGAAGTGCTGCTGCGCGAAGTCAATCACCGCGTCGGCAACTCCCTGCAGATCATCGCCTCGCTGCTGCATTTGCAGGCCAATTCGACCACCCAGGACGACGTCAAGGCAGCGCTGACCAATGCAATGGGCCGCGTCGCCGCGGTCGCCCAGGTGCATCGCCGCCTCTACACCTCGCACGACCTCAAGAGCGTGCTGCTGAACCAGTATCTCGAGGCCCTGCTGGAAGACCTCCGGCGTTCGGCCGAGGGCAACAAGATGTCGCGGCTGACGCTCAAGGCCGAACCGATCGAGATCGATCCGGACCGCGCGGTGGCGATCGGTATCATCGTCAACGAGCTGGTGATGAACGCCGTCAAATACGCCTATCCCGACGGCGCCGGCCCCATTCACGTCGAGCTCAAGCTCGAGGGCGAAGACCTCGTGGTCGCGATTGCGGACGACGGCGTCGGTCTCAATGCCAAGGCCGACCCGCGCTCCACCGGCATGGGACAGCGCATCGTGAGCGCGATGGCCGCCAAGCTCGACGCCAGCGCCGAGCGCGATCCGAACCATCACGGCACCAGGATCGTGCTGCGCTTCCGCCGCAACCCGGCGGCACCGCCGAAATCGACCAACGCCGCCGCGGCGAGTTAGCTGCGCGGCGTCGCCGCCTCGATCGCGCGTGCAGTAGCCAGGAGAACGTCCGCCACCTCGATCGCGCGACGCGGGCTCAACCTGTTTCGGATGGCGGAGAGCGTAATCGCTGCGGCAGGCTGGCCGTCCGGCGTCCGGATCCAGGCCGACAGCGACTTCGTTCCCTGCACCAGGCCGACATCGCGCAGATTGTAGCCCCGGCGGCGCGCGAGCTGGATCTGGCCGAGTACGGTGGCCGTATCGGTCCGATAGGCGCCAAATCGGGTTTCGTTGGCGAGCACGATCTTGCGCGCCTCAGGAGCAGGCATGGCGGCCAGTATCGCCACCCCTGCGCTGCTGACGCCCAGCGGACGCCGCACACCGACCTCGATCGACAACACCTGGATCGGATAGCTGCCGATACGGCGGGCCACGCATAAAGTATCGAGCCCGGTGCGCATGGTGAGAAACAGGGTATCGCCGAGCTGCGCCGACACTGCCGCGAGCTGCGGCTCGGCTGCAATCAGCAGTGGCGAACGCGAGGGACGCGCCAGCGCCAGTTCGGGCACCTGACGGCCGACGACGTAGTTTCCCGTCCGCTCGCTGCGCTCGACAATCCCTTCCTCGATCAGCACATGCACGATGCGGTGTACCGTAGGGCGAGCGAGCGAGGTCGCTTGCACGACTTCAGCCAGAGGAACGCCTTTTTCGCCGCCAACTGCGAGCGTCCGCAGCACCGCCAATGCGCGGCGGATTGCCTGCCCGCCTTGCCGCGGCCCCCGCACACGCGTCTTTGACCGACCGTTTGTCATACGTTGTCCACTGTCCACAATGTGGACAAAAACATCACAATTTGGTCGACAGCGGAAGGGCCGCGCGCAAGATCGCGGCGCGGAACAATACATGCGCATGCCGCTGGGACGGGGCCCGCGCAAAAGCAAAATGTAGCGGCGAATGTGCCGCCTTTCGGGAGAATCCGATGAAATTTTTCGCGATCGCAGGCGTCGCTGTATCGGCACTATTCACGGTGGCGTTGAACACACCGGCCGACGCCCAGCAATGGCCGGCGCGGCAGGTCCGCCTGATCGTTCCCTATCCGGCAGGCGGCAATGTCGACAGCGCGGCGCGCGTCATCGCCGACAGGCTCCAGGCGAAGCTGGGCCAGCCGTTCATCGTCGAAAACAAGGCAGGCGCAGGCGGCCTGATCGCCGGTGAGGCGTTCGCGAAAATGCCTCCCGACGGTTACGCCTTGTTCGTCGGCGCCAACGGCCCGGTGCTGTTCGCGCCCGAGATTGCCAAGCGCGAGGCCTATAACTGGAAGCGGGATTTCGTCCCGATCACCTCGATCACGATGACGCCGCTGGTGCTCGAAGTGCATCCCTCGGTGGCGGCCAAGGATCTCAAGGAGTTCATCGAGCTTGCCCGTCGCGCCCCCGGCAAGCTGACGATGGCCTCCCCCGGCCAGGGCACCACCAACCATCTGCTCAGCGAACTGATGCAGTCGACGCTCGGCGTGGAATGGCTGACCGTGCACTATCGCGGCAACGCGCCTGCGCTCAACGACCTGATCGGCGGACAGGTGCAATTCGCGCTGGACCAGATTTCGGTCGGACTACCGTCCATCAAGAGCGGCATGCTGCGCGCGCTCGCCGTCACCGGCAGCCACCGTGCCGCCTGGCTTCCGGATGTCCCGACCTTCTCCGAACTCGGCTACAAGGAATTTGACGGCCAGACCTTCACCGGCCTGTTCGCGCCCGCGCGCACGCCGCCCGAGATCGTGACCAAGCTTCACGATACCCTCGCGGAGATCCTGAAGGATCCCGCCATCGTCGAGAAGTTCAACGCGCTCGGCGCCGAGGCCGTCTCGATGACGCCGGCGGAGTTCACGAGCTACCTCGAGCGCGAGGACGCCAAGTGGATTCCCGTGGTCCGCAAGGCGAACATCAAGTCGGACTGAGGCGCATCCCGATGCGGATCGATCCTGCATATCTCGACGCCGAAACGGCCTACCGGCTGATCACCGGCGTCGTGGTGCCCCGCCCGATCGCCTGGGTCACCAGCCTGTCGGGTGGCGGGGTCGTCAACCTCGCCCCGTTCAGCGCTTTTACCTTTGTTTCGCCGAAGCCGCCGATGCTGGCCATCAGCGTCGGCCGCAAGGGTGGAATCTACAAGGATACCGCGCAGAACATCCTCAACAACGAGGAGTATGTCGTTCACATCGCGGATTCGAGCCTGATGACGGCGGTGCACGAGAGCTCCACCGAGCATCCGCCTGACGTCAGCGAGGTCGAGGAGTTGCGGCTGTCGACGTTGCCGGGCGAACGCGTCAAGGTGCCGCGTCTTGCCGCCGCGCCGGTCGCGATGGAATGCCGCTTCCGGCAATGCCTCGAATTCGGCGAGACCCGCAGCCGGCTCATCGTCGGCGAAGTGCTGGTCTTCCATATCAGGGATGGGCTGCTGAACAACGGCAAGATCGAAACCGAGGCGCTCGATCCGATCGCCCGCATCGCCGGTCCGCGTTACGCCAAGCTCGGCGAGATCGTCACCCTGAAACCCGTGTTCCAGACCTCGAAAACTGAATCCTGAAGCGTCGGAAGGCGCGCCGCTGCCCGCGTGAATGCGGCGCTGACCCGGAGATCCACCGCATGCATCTTTTGAGCTATCTCGCAAACGGTGAGCCGCGTTTCGGCGCGGCCGTTGCCGGCGGCGTGGTCGACCTCACCCAGCGGCTCGGCCCGAAATGTCCTGACCTTCGGACCCTGATCGCCAAGGACGGTCTGGACGTTGCGCGCCAGATGGTCGCCGGCCTCAAGCCGAGCCATGCGCTCGACGATATTGTGCTGCTGCCGCCGATTCCGAACCCGGAAAAACTCTGGTGCATCGGCGTCAATTACATGGATCGTAACGCCGAGTACAAGGACAATTCGGACCTGCCGAAATATCCGAGCCTGTTTGTCCGCAACCCCTCCTCCGTCGTCGGCTCCGGTCAGCCGATCGAAAAGCCTGATATCTCCGACCAGCTCGATTATGAGGGCGAACTCGTGATCGTGATCGGCAAGGAAGGCCGGCACATTCCCCGCGAGCGCGCCTGGGACCACATCTTCGGCATGACGCTGTGCAACGAAGGCAGCGTCCGCGACTGGCTGCACCACGGCAAGTTCAACGTCACCCAGGGAAAGAATTTCGATCGCTCGGGCAGCATCGGGCCGTGGATCGTCACTTCGGACGAATGCGATCCGCGCGGACCTCATGACATTATTACCCGCGTCAATGGCGAGGTGCGGCAGAGCGATTCCACCGAGCGGCTGATGTTTCCGTTCGATTTCCTGATCGCCTACCTCTCCACCTTTGCCACCCTGAAGCCCGGCGACATGATCGCGACCGGTACCCCGACCGGGGCCGGCGCCCGGTTCACGCCACCGCGCTGGCTCAAGCCAGGCGACGTCGTCGAGGTGGAATCCGCCGGGATCGGCATCCTCCGTAATACCGTGGCGGAGGAGCAGTAGCCGATGCTCGATCAACCGACCGTCGAACGGCTGGCGCAGCGCCTGGATGAGGCGGAACGCAGCAAGTCGCTTATCCCTGCGTTCACACGCGAATATCCCAACCTCACGATCGAGGACGCCTACGCCATTCAGCGCGCCTGGACGAAGCTGCAGCTCTCTCGCGGCCGCGTCGTCAGGGGGCACAAGATCGGCCTGACATCGAAAGCGATGCAGAATTCCGTCGGCATTTCCGAGCCGGACTACGGCGTGCTGTTCGCGGACATGTTCTATCCCGACGCATCGCCGATACCGTTCGACCGCTTCCGCGCACCCCGTATCGAGGTCGAACTGGCGTTCGTGCTGAAGACGCCGCTGAAGGGCCCGGATTGCACGCTGTTCGACGTGCTCAACGCCACCGACTACGTCACGCCGGCGCTCGAAATCCTGGAGACGCGGATGCATCGCGTCGATCCCGAGACCAAGGCACCGCGCAAGGTGATGGACACGATTTCCGACAATGCCGCCAATGCGGCGCTGGTCGTCGGCGGCCGGCCTATCCGGCCGCTCGATTTCGACCTGCGCTGGATCGGCGCGCTGTTGTTTCGCAACGGCCAGATCGAGGAGACCGGCATTGCCGCCGGCGTCCTCAACCATCCGGCCAACGGCGTGGCCTGGCTCGCCGACCGGCTGGCCGCCCAGGACGAATATCTCAAAGCCGGTGAAGTCGTGCTGGCGGGATCTTTTACACGCCCCGTCGAAATTATCCGGGGCGATACGTTTCACGCCGATTACGGCCAGTTCGGATCGGTGTCATGCCAATTCGTCTGAACAAGAAAGCGTCCCAGGGAGAGAAGCGATGACAAGGCGCAAGAGCATTCATATCGGCGAATTCAAGCACGCCAATCCCATTCCCAATGCCTGCCGCATCGGCAATCTCCTGATGTCCGGCGTCATTCTCGGCCGCGACGCCGCCGGCAAGATGCCGGAAAAGATCGAAGACCAGTGCGCCAACATGTTCGGCCACATGAAGGCGATCGTGGAAGCTGGCGGCGGGACGACCGACGACATCATCAAGATGACGGTATGGCTGCAGGATCGCACCCAGCGCGCGCCTGTCAACACCGAGTGGATAAAGATGTTTCCCGATGAGCATTCCCGGCCCGCCCGTCATGCCCTGCAGATGGACATGGAGAACGGCGCGCTCGTGCAATGCGATTTCACGGCCGTGATCGGCTGACGCGACCGAAGGAGCAACAGAATATGCCGACCTATCTTCCGTTCGATCCGAACCCGCGCCGTCCCTCGAAACTGCCGCCGGCCGAAGAGCATCGACAGCCAGTTTCACGTGCTGGGTCCGCTGGACAAATATCCGGTGCGGCCGGGCGCCGCCTACCAGATGCCGACCGCGACGTGGGAGGCCGCGCTGCGCGTCCACAAGACGCTCGGCATCGAGCGCGGCATCATCGTGCAGACCACGACCTATGGCGCCGATCATTCCGTGGTGCTCGACGCCCTCGCCGCGATGGGCCCGAACTATCGCGGTTGCGCCAACGCGCTGGTGTTTGCCGAAGCCGATGACGCCTACCTCGCCAAGCTGCACGATGCCGGCGTGCGCGGCGCGCGCTTCAGCTTCCGCCAGGAACTCGGCGCGGTGCTCTCCGACAAGGATTTTGCGCGTGCGATCGCCCGGATGCGCGAACTCGGCTGGTATGCAAAGATCCAGCCGGAGAAGGACGGCATCGTCTCCAGCGTCGCCAAATACGAAAATCTCGACCTGCCCGTGCTGATCGACCACATGGCCCGCCCTGACCCGGTGCGCGGCAAGGAAGATCCCAACCTGCAAAAGATGCTGGGGCTCTTATCGAAGGGCAATTTCTGGGTGATGCTGTCGCTCGGCGAAAAGACCTCGAAAAAGGGCCCGCCCTGGGACGACGTCATTCCGATCGCACGCGCTTACATCGACGCCGCCCCCGACCGCTGCGTGTGGGCGAGCGACTGGCCGCACCCGGTATCGGTGGTGCAGCCGCCCAACGACGCCGACCTGCTCGAGTTGCTCTATCGTTACGCGCCTGACGAGGCGGAGTTGCGGAAGATCCTGGTGACCAACCCGGCAAAACTGTTCGGCTTCGAGAACTAGATAGGGCTGGCGCTCGTCGGCGCGCAGCCCGATACGAGATGGCTTCGGCTTTCGGCGGCATAGCGGACGTGGCCCGCATTGCCGCTGGCGCGACCCGATGTCGAATAGCCCACTTGAGACATCGCGATCGCCGCCGACGTTGCGTTTGGACAAAGCCTATTTCACAACCATATGCCTCGTGGGCGCTATCGCGGCAGGCGCGGTCGGCGAAATGGCGAACGTCAGCCACGTATTCCATCCCGACGGACGGTTGGCTGCACCGAATTCGCCGTATCCCCTCAGGCCCAGGAAGCCCTGCATGTCTCCGACCGGGAAGCTATATCCGATTTGCGGACCGACACCGAAAATGCGTGACCTGAAGCCACCGAGGATCGGGTTCTGTCCGGAATTGTCGGTGATTTGCTGATAGGCGTATCCAGCAACGCCGACGAAGAGCTGCTTGGTGAGGAAGTGTGATGTGCCCCAGTCGAAGTGGAAATCGATGCCGCTCCGGTACTGCGTGTCGGGATTCTTGAAATTGTAGGTAAAGCCGGCCACGCCCGAGAATTCGATCCCAGTCGTCTGGTCGAGGTAGGTATAGGCGCCTCCCATGTCGATCGCACCGTGCCCGAGTCCGATATTGGGAAGGCGCATCGGATCATAGTCTCCGACGGGAATATTGCCCGTGACGTAAGCCATATAATTGTTGACGCCGTAGTTCCATAGCAGCTGTGCGATCGGCGCGAGGTCCCCGTAGGAAGAAAGCGAGCCTTCGAGCACCCCGGTGCGCGTCACCACGACCGGTCCGGCTATCGCCGTCAGTGTTCCGGCGATACTGGCGGCGGCTCTGCCGTACTGGCCGGACATGCCTACGGCCAACTGACCGCCGAGCACCGGCGTCGCGAAAGTATAGTATGGCGTGAGAGCCACCAGATCGGCCCGCCCGCTCAGGCTCAGATTCAGATTAACGTTTACGTTCGTGGGAATTCTGCCGGTCAGGATCTCTCTCGCCGCAGCAGCACTCCCGGCTGCGGCGACGCCGGAATGGTAATAGTTCACACTGAGCGCCCAGCCCGGGGTCTGCTGCACGGCGACAAAACTCGCAAACTGACCCGGAAACCAGAATGAGCCGCCACCCTGGTCGGCAAGCGAAACTTCAGGGCAAAGCAGGAGAGCCGAAGCCATTGCCGCAAGATAAACGACACGGATTCTTGGCTCGTTTGATCCCATTGCAAACCTCTGGGCGGCATGTGCAACCAGTGGCAGCTACCAAAAAGCGGTCCGCGAACCGCGAGGCATCAAGTTACGACGGGCATTCAATACTAGGGCACAGGCAGCGCCCGAAATCCGTGACAGAATGGTAACAGCTCGGGATATTTGTATTACCCCGTGACGCAGTCCCGGCCCTCGGCAAGGCCTGTCCTTTGGCATATCGCGTCATTTCACCACGCCTCGGAATTTGGTCGCTATTGGAGCATCGCGGACATCGATTGACGCACACCAATCAATCTCGATTTACGAGCAGGCGCTCCTGGATCACACCACCCGCAGCCACGGCATCACGATCAGCAGCAGGCCCGCAAAATAGATCAGGCCGAAGAACAGGCCGAACTTCCAGAAATCGCCCTTCCCGATATAGCCGCTGCCGTAATACATCGGCGCCGGTCCAGTCGCGTAGGGCGAGATCACACCCATCAGGCCCAGCGAATAGACACACAGCAGCGTCAAGGTCGGAATCGGCAATCCGGGAATGCTGTGGCCGACCGCAAGCACCACCGGCAATACCGCGGCCGCGTGCGAGGTGATGCTGGAAAAGAAATAGTGGACCCAGAAGAAGAACGAGACCAGCAGGATCAGTCCCACCGTCGGGCCGAGGCCCGCCAGTTCCTTGGCGTAGCCCTCGGTCACCCATTTTATGAAGCCGATTTCGTTGAGGCCCGATGACAGCGTCAGCAACGAGGTGAAGTAGAAGAACACTTCCCACGCGCTCTTTTCGCGCACGATGTCCTCGAACTCGATCACGCCGGTCAGCAGCATCAGCGAGATCACCACAAAGACCACCATGGTCGGGTTGATGAAGTTCGATCCCAATAGCGGCAGGCTGATGGTCGGATTGGAACCGCAGATCCATAGGAACATCGCCAGCAGCACCAGCGCCGCCATGATCCATTCGTTGCGCGACAGCGGCCCCATCGTCTTGAGCTCGTTCGAACTCCATTCGACGATTTCGGGGCTTTCCTTCACCTCCGGCCGGCAGACCAGGTAGCTGAGCAGCGGCACCAGGATCAGCAGGAGGATGCCGAGCGGCGCGAAGCCGATGAACCATTGAGACCAGCTGACTTCGACACCCGAGATCTTCTTGGCGATGGAAAGCGCGGCAGCATTCGGCGCTAACGCCGTCAGGAACAGCGAACTCGTCACTGCGGTGGTCGCAAACGCCGTCCACATCACATAGGTGCCGATCCTGCCGGCGGTTGGGCCCGGTTCGGAGCCATAGATGCGCGGAATGTTGCTGACGATCGGATAGACGGTGCCGCCGCTGCGCGCGGTGTTGGACGGCGTCGCCGGCGCCAGCACGAGATCGGAGAAGGCGACTGCATAGCCGAGCCCGATGGTGCGGCGGCCGAGGCTGTGCACCAGCAGTAGCGCGAGCCGGCGGCCGAGCCCGCTCTTGCGATAGCCGATCGAGAACACGAAGGCGCCGACGATCAGCCACACCGTGCTTTCGGAAAAGCCGCCCAGCATCCAGCGCAGCGCCTTGTTGGGATCGTGCTCGACATATCCCGAGATCCCCGCGAACGTCAGCCCGATGATGCCGACGGCGCCGACTGGCATCGATTCCAGGATCAGTGCCGCGATCACGGCGGCAAAGATCGCAAAATAGTGCCATTGATTGGGGTTGAGGCCGGCCGGAACCGGCACGAGATAGAGCGCCAGCCAGATCAATAGCGGCACAACGGTCTTCCAGGTGATTTTCACGCGCGCCTCTTTTCCTCCCGGCACTCTCTCCCGCCGTCCGGGACGCACCGTCTTTTTTTATCGTACGTAGCATAGGCCCTCGGCCTCCTGCTATCCTCCCGCACATGACATCGCGCGAGTCAGCCGCTTCCGAAATCACGCCCGAAGTGCTGCTGCGGGCCTATGCCTGCGGCATCTTCCCGATGGCCGAGAGCGCCGGCGACCCGACGCTGTTCTGGGTCGAGCCGGAAATGCGCGGCGTGATTCCGCTTCACGGCTTCCGCATTGCCTCGCGGCTGGCCCGCACCGTGCGCTCGGATACCTTTAGCGTCACCGTCGATACCGCCTTCAAGGCGGTCATCGCCGGCTGCGCGGCGCCGCAGCCCGGCCGCGACGACACCTGGATCAACAAGCGCATCAGGGATCTCTATGTCGGGCTCCATGAGCTCGGGCACTGCCACAGCGTCGAGGTCTGGCAGGACGGCGACCTCGTCGGCGGCCTCTACGGCGTCAGCCTCGGGCGGGCGTTCTTCGGCGAGAGCATGTTCCATCGCACCCGCGACGCATCGAAAGTGGCGCTGGTGCATCTGGTGGCGCGGCTGATCGCGGGCGGGTTCGAACTGCTCGACACCCAATATGTCACCGAGCATCTGCGCAGCTTCGGCGCGGTCGAAATTCCAAGGCGCCGCTATCGCGTGTTGCTCGACAAGGCGATCGTGGGCGAGCCTGCGGATTTCATGCGGTTACCGACCAGCATCAGCGGCGCAGACGCGCTCGCGATCGTCGCCAAGCGCTGAAAGCATAGCCATAGCCCGGATAGAGCGAGCCCGCCCGGATGCGTCGAGATGTGGCCAATTCCCGCGCGGCATGGCAGACAGGGCGGAGCGGTATCGCTCATTCCTGCGGAGAATAGGATGGACCGTCTTGCTTCAATGGAGACGTTCGTGCGGGTCGTCGAAACGGGGTCCTTCTCCGGAGCGGCCCGGCAGCTTCGGGTGGGGCAACCGGCGGTCTCGAAATCGATCGCGCAGCTGGAGGGGTATCTCGGGGTCAAGCTGCTGACGCGCTCGACGCGCGGCCTCACCCCAACCGAGGCCGGGCTCGGTTATCTCGAGCGTGCCAGGCGCGCCCTGGAGGAAGCAGCCGAGGCCGAACTCGCCGCCCGCGGAGCCGGCGCCGGCCTGAGAGGCAGATTGCGCGTCTGCGCCGCCGTCACCTTCGCCCGCATCCATCTCATCCCACTGCTGCCGAAATTCCTGGCGCAGAATCCGGAGCTGGACCTGGAGGTCGTTCTGGACGACCGTCAGATCGACCTCGTCCAGGAGGGCATCGATGTGGCTCTCCGGATGGGAAAGTTGACGGACTCGGCACTGACCGCGCGCCGCATCGCCAGATGCAAGCGCCTCGTGTTGGGTACGCCTGCCTACTTCGATCGCGCGGGCACGCCGTCGACGCCGAGCGAACTGAGCAAGCATCAGGCCGTCGTCTATCTCCGGGGAGAAGGCAGCGTCTGGTCGTTTCGGCGTGACAGCTCCGAATTGGCCGTGACCGTTCAAGGCAGGTTGCGGGTGACCGCTGCGGAAGGCGTAAGAGCTGCAGTGCTCGCCGATACCGGACTCACCATCGCGTCGGAGTGGATGTTCAGCCCTGAACTGCGGTCGGGCGCAGTCCATGCGGTTCTGTTGGACTGGAATCTCCCGGCGCTCGACCTGTGGGCGGTGTTTCCGACCGGGCGCGTCACCGCGGCCAAGGCACGCGCGTTCGTGGATTTCTTCGAACGTGCCTTCGACGCATAACAGAGCGGACCGGCCGTCGTTGCGGCCATGCGCGCGTCGACTGAACCGCATGCTGCTGATCTGTCGCGGGTGCTGACGCGGGCACCGCAGCAATCATTCCTGACAGGAATAATCCCTAGTCCAGCCGCACCGCTACCCCGCACGGCGGTCTCCTTTAGCTTCTGCGCGTGACTTCAACGAGCCGGACGGCGCCGCCGTCCTCCGCGCAACGCTTCAAGGAGAACCATCATGTCGCTTCAAGCCAAGCTCGACGCTTTCAAAACCGATTTCGAGGCCGGAAAGCCGCCCTACAATGTTCCTCGCTCGGTCATCGAAACGATGCACCGCGCCACCGCAGAACTGATCGAGTCGGGGGCTGCCCAGCGCGCCAGGAAGGCCGGCGATATCGCCCCGTCCTTCTCGCTGAAGGACCCCGAGGGGAACCTGGTCAACTCTGTCGACCTGCTGAAGCGCGGCCCGCTGGTGCTCAGCTTCTACCGCGGCGTCTGGTGCCCGTATTGTAATATGGAACTGCAGGCGCTCGAGGCCGCCAAGGCGGAATTCGACGAATACGGTGCCTCGCTGATCGCCATTTCGCCGCAGACCGCCCCGAACAGCCGGAAGTCGGTGCGCCAGAACAAGCTGTCTTTCCCGATCCTCTCGGACGTGAAGGGAACGGTCGGCGCCGCGTTCGGGCTGCGCTTCCATCTCCCCGATTACCTGGTCGAGCTCTACAAGCAACTGAAGAACGATCTGCCGACATTCAACGACGATCCGAGTTGGACGCTGCCGATGCCGGCCCGCTACGTCATCGGTCAGGACGGCGCGATCCTCTACTCCGAGGTGAACCCCGACTACACCCGCCGGCCCGATCCTGAGGACATGATCCCGGTTCTTCAGCGGGCGGCCGCCGTCAAGGCATGACGGCGGACGGCGGATGACGGCCGGCTGCGTGACGTCGGCAGCCTGACCGGCAGCGCTCGCTGCGATCATCTTTTGGCCAGCGAGGGGACATCGCCGCCCACGGTCCCGCTGCGCTCAAGGCGGTGCTTGCCGCCTATACCGTGCTCGCTGCGGGAGATCAGATGCGATGCCGCTGGTGGGCGGTGACGGCGGCGGAAGGAGCCGCGCGGGCGTCGGTGGCAAGAACCGGATTAATTCCCGAACAATCCGCCAAACAGTCCACCCGGCCGCTGCTGCGGCGGAGGCGGTGGAGCCTGTTGCGGCTGCTGCTGGAACTGCGGTTGCGGCGGCTGCCCCGGCGGACGCGGCGCCGCCTGCCTCGGCTGCGGCGGACGCTTTGCGGCCGGCGGCGGCGCCGGCTTCGGCGGATCGGGCTGTGCGCTGACGATGGTCTGGTCGGGGCCTTTGCAGTCGGTCAGCCAGATGTCGTAGACCGGGTGCTCGACGCCATGCAGGCCGGGGCTTGCCGCGTACATCCAGCCTGAGAAGATCCGCTTCACCTCGCCCTGCAGCGTGATCTCGTCGACCTCGACAAAGGCGTCGGTGTTGGCGGCTTCCGTCGACGGCCGCGTGTAACAGGCGCTGGTCTTCACGCGCAGCGCGCCGAACTGCACGGTCTCGCCGATATCCTCGTCGAAATTGATGATGCGGCCGGTGATCTTGTCGAGGCCGGAGAAGCTCGCCTTCTTGTTGGTGATCTTGGTGGCCGGCGGCTCGGAGACGACCTCGTCGCCCGGCTGTAGCGTCGCCGGCGATTGCGGCACACCCTTGGCTGGCGGTTGGCGCTGGCCCGGCGGCGCATTGGCGACGCCCGGACCTCCCGGCTGCGGCGGCTGAACGGCGACGCCAGGCTGGGTGCCCTGGGGAGCAACGGTCGTTCCCGGCGGCGGCGCCAGCGGCTGCGACTGGAAGCTTCCCGGCGGCGGCGCGCCCTGCCCCGGCGGTGGACGGTTCGGGGTCGGCAACAGGCGGCCGCGCGGCAGTTCCGGCACTTCCTCGTCGTCGTCGGGGATTTGTTGCTGCTGCTGATTGCCGCGGGGAATGGCACCGGGCGGCCGCAACGGCGGATCGGAAAAGATATTGCCGATCTGCGCCTGCGCCGGGGGCACAAGCGAAGCCGCAGTGGCGGCGATAAGGGCCGCAAGACCGGTCAGGGCAATGGTTCGAAGCATCTCGCGGCTTTTACAGGCGAATCGGGCTCGCGACATAGTGCAGATTGAGTACAGACTAATCCGCCGCTCGCGTCCCTCCCGGTTAACACGGTGAATACGGCGGGGAAAGGGCGGGTTGCCCCCTTCCGGCCGCACTCGATCCTGGCCCCGAAAGGCGGAAGCCGGCTTTGGGATAGTCGCCCGGTGATCCCGATCCTGGCCCCGGAAGGCGGAAACCGGCGCTCGATAGTCATGCCATGATCTAGTCATGCCCTGTTTCAGATGAAATAGTCGCTTCCGTTCGCGGCGAGGGATGCCCACTCCTGGCGCGAAAACCACCAAAATCCGGGATAACCGGAGGAGCGAGAGGAAACCTTAAGAAATGCCCGATCGAATTCGCCTCGATGGCCGGGTTGCCGTCGTGACCGGCGCGGCCGGCGTCATCGGAACCGCGACCATCCGCCTGTTGGCCGAACGCGGCGCCCGTATCGTCGCCGTCGACCGCAAGGCAGACGACCTCAAGGCCGCGATCAAGGATCTGCCCGCCTCCGCCGAAGCGCTCGCGGTCACGGCTGATGTCACAAGCGAGGACGAGGTTGCGGACTATGTCCGCGCCACGCTCGACAGGTTCGGCGCGATCGACGCGTTCTACAACAACGCCGGCATCGAGGGCGACATCAAGCCGATCCCGGAATATTCGCTGGAAAGTTTTCGGCGCGTGCTCGACGTCAATGTCGTCGGCGTCTTTCTCGGCATGAAGCATGTGCTGCCGGTGATGCTGAAACAGAACAAGGGCAGCATCATCAACACCGCCTCGATCGCCGGCCTGATGGGATCGCCGATGATCGCGGTCTACAGCGCCAGCAAGCACGCGGTGATCGGGCTGACCAAGAGCGCCGCCTGGGAATGCACCGGTACCGGCGTGCGGGTCAATTGCGTCTGCCCCGGCCTGATCGACAGCCGGATGCTGAGTACGATCCTGCAGGGCCGCAATCCCGGCAATGCGCCGCCGCCAAACGAAAAGATCGTCGACCGGATTCCGGCGCGGCGGCTCGGACAGGCGTCGGAGGTCGCCTCCGTCGTGGCGTTCCTCGCCTCCGACGAGGCAAGCTACGTCTCGGGCTCCGCCTACACCGTCGATGGTGGCCGCACCGCCGCTTAGCGTCGTCATTCCGGGGCGGTCCGTAGGACCGAACCCGGAATCTCGAGATTCTCAGGTGCGCAATCGCGCACCATAGTTCGCATCTGCGATGCGCCCCGGAATGACAAACTCAGAAACAGAGGTCTTCACAAACCATGCCCGTCACGCTCGATCCCGATGCCGCTGCCATCTACCAGGTTTTCCAGGAGGCCGGCCGTCCGGCCTATGAAACGCTGACCGCCCCGGAAGCGCGCGAGTATTATCGGAACGCCCGCGTCGTCATGAACCCCGAGCCGCCCGCGCTCGAATCAAACAAGCCGCTGTCGATCCCCGCGCCGCACGGCGCGATTGCGGCGCGCATCTACACGCCGAAGACGCTGCGGAAGAACAGCGGCCTTGCACCATGCCTGGTATTCTTTCACGGCGGCGGCTGGGTGATCGGCGATCTCGATACCCATGAAGTGGTCTGCCAGAAGCTGGCCCATGAGGGCGAGTTGATCGTGATCTCGGTCGACTACCGGCTGGCACCGGAACACAAATTCCCCGCCGCTGCCGACGACGCCATCACGGCTACGAAATGGGTTGCGGACAACGCCAGACAGCTCGGCATCGACGCCGGGCATCTGCTGGTTGGCGGCGACAGTGCCGGCGGCAATCTTGCCGCCGTCGTGGCGCTGGCCGCGCGCGACGGCGACGGCCCAAAGCTCGCCGGCCAGGTCTTGGTCTATCCCGCCACCGACTTTGCGATGAAGCATCCCTCGCACAGCGAGCCCGAGACCAGCATCTTGCTGACGCACTCCGTGATCAAATGGTTCTGCAACCATTATCTGAACGGCGCCGCAGACATCGATCATTGGAAGGCCTCGCCCGCGCGCGCGAAGACGCTCGCAGGCTTGCCGCCGGCCTATGTGTTGACCGCGGGCGCCGATCCGCTGCGCGATGAGGGCGCCGAATATGCCGCACGGCTGAAGGAAGCCGGCGTGCCCATGACCTATCGGCACTTCCCCGGCCAGTTCCACGGCTTCTTCACCATGGGCAAGCTCTTGCAGCAGGCCAACATCGCGGTCAGCGAAATCGCCGATTGGCTCAAGACACTGAAATAATGCACATTGCAGATTGCGACCTGAACCCGTGAATTTCTCTCGCGCTTATCTGAGGCCGTTGTGATCGAACCAATTCTTGTATTCGGGATACCCGTCGACTTCATCCTGTTTGCGCTGACGCTGCTCGGCGTCGCGCTGTTTCATCACAAAACGCTTCAGGTCGCGTTGACCGGGCTCGCCACGATCGTGATCTACAAGCTCATCTTCACCGGGTTCAAATACGGCACGGGCATCGGCGGCCTCGGCCATCACTTGGCACATGAGTGGGTCACGCTCGGCAATCTGTTCCTGCTGCTGATGGGATTTGCGCTGCTGTCCCGGCATTTCGAGGAAAGCCGGATTCCGGATGAGATGCCGGCGCTGTTGCCGGACGACTGGAAGGGCGGCGTCGTGCTGCTCGTCCTGGTGTTCGTGCTCTCGAGCTTCCTCGACAATATTGCCGCCGCCCTGATCGGCGGCACCGTTGCGCGGCACGTATTCCGCGGCAAGGTTCATATCGGCTATCTCGCCGCGATCGTCGCGGCCTCGAACGCCGGCGGATCCGGCAGCGTCGTCGGCGACACCACCACAACCATGATGTGGATCGACGGTGTCAGTCCGCTCGCCGTGGTGGAGGCCTATATCGCGGCCATCGTTGCGATGCTGATCTTCGCGGTGCCGGCATCGATCCAGCAGCAGCGCTATTCGCCGATTCAGAAAGATCCGCCCAAGGGATTGAGGCTCGACCCGACCCGGGCCTTCATCGTCGCGGTTATTCTCGTTGCAGCGCTGGTTGCCAATGTCACCGCAAACCTGAAATTTCCTGCGCTCCTTGATACCATTCCAGTCCTCGGCATCGCCGTCTGGACGGCTATCCTGCTGACGGCGGCCTTAAGGTCACCGGACTGGAAGGTGATGCCTGAGACCTTCAAGGGCACAATCTTCCTCCTGGCATTGGTAACCTCGGCCTCGTTGATGCCGGTCGAAAAACTACCGGCCGCTTCATGGCCGACAGCGCTTGGGCTGGGATTCGTCTCAGCCGTGTTCGATAACATTCCCCTCACCGCGCTCGCGCTGAAACAGGGCGGGTACGATTGGGGCTTCCTGGCCTATGCCGTCGGCTTCGGCGGATCGATGATCTGGTTCGGCTCGTCGGCGGGCGTCGCGCTGTCGAACATGTATCCGGAAGCCAAGTCCGTCGGCCGCTGGGTAAGCCAGGGCTGGCCGGTGGCAGTGGCCTATGTCGTCGGATTTCTCGTGATGCTGGCGGTGCTCGGCTGGCATCCTGACGCGCCGCATTAGCCGCGTTCAATTCTGACAATCCATTCATCTACGAGGTCATTAAACCTTTGTAATATCGTGTGATTTCGTGACAGCGCGCACATTCGCGCGAGTTCGCGTCACCCATCCTGTGCGGGTTCGCGGGTCAAGCGTCGACATGGTGTCGTCGCAGGCCGCGACAGCAACGCAAAGGAGAATTGTGATGAGGACCGTTATTCTTGCTTCGCTGCTTCTGGCCGTTACATCGGCCACCAGCTTCGCCGGCACGCCCTGGATCAATGCGCGCCAGAACGCCCAGCAGCACCGCATCTTCAAGGGCGTCCAGTCGGGTGGGCTCAACTTCAACGAAACAAAGAAGCTGCTGAAGGGCCAGGCGCGCGTGCAGAAACTGGAGAACCAGGCCAAGGCGAACGGCGTCGTCACGCCGCTCGAGCGCGCCCGCATCCACGCCGCGCAAAATATCCAGAGCGGGCGCATCTTCCTGAAGAAGCATAACTGAGCGAAGGCACGCTTCAGCCCACGCACCGAAGGTGATGGCCGGCCCCTCGCCGGCCGTCATCCACCGCCCGGTTTGGCTAGACAGACTAAAGCCGCAATGTCATCCAAGTTTCAGGCTAGTTTTTGCTTGTAACGAATTGGCCCGCTGATTCGGCGGATGATCGTCACGCGCGGGGGTATTGCCATGGCATTTTTTAAGCGCGAGCTTTTTATGCGCGAGCTCGGCCCGATCGAGCGCTTCGAGAACGCGCTGAAGGAAAAGTTGGCGGCGCGGCAGAAGCTGGCCGAGCGGTTGAGCGTCGCCGAAACGGAACTTGTGGAAAAACGCACCGCGGCCGAACGGCTGGCGGTAGCCGGTGCTGCCAATGCCCGGCTCGATCGCGCCGAAGCCGCCATGCGCGTCGTCGAGGACCGCGCCAAGACGATGCGTGCCGAACTGCTGGAATTCGACGAGCAGGTTGCCTCAGCCGAACGCGCGCTGGCCGATGCCAAAGCCCAGCGCGACCGCGACACAATGGCTGACCAGATCGAGGCGATGGCTGCGGCGATCGAGCGGGCGGCGCCCGGATTTGATGCCGGTGCCACCTCGCTGGTCGAAGCCGTCACCAAAGCGGTGATGTCGATACCGGAAGCGACCAGGTTCTCGAGCAATGTGGATGCCGTGCGCCGCGAGGTTCTCGCAGCGGCAGACTTGATATGCTGGGAACTGCGATCCGCAGCCGTACGCACCCGCGCGGGCAACGCCAACCTCGCCAGCCTCACGCTGCCAGAGTCGGAGCAACCGCCGTCGGCCGAGATCGACCGGCAATTGATCTACACTCTCCATCCCCTGCTCTGGCGCGAGGGCGACGAGGTGCGCAAGGTTGCGGCCTTTGCGCTGGTCGGGCTGCCCAAGGCGCTGCTGCCGGTAGCGCTGCTGCATCAGCATGTCGACCATCTCAACGCCCGCCGCGTGCAGACCCTGATGCATCTCCATGGCAGCGCAGGGCTCAACGGCGAACCCGAGCCTGACGATCCGCAGCTCGTCGATCTCGATGCCTTGCTCGCGGAGGACACGCCGCCGAGCGCGCAAGCCGACGTCGCATAAGTCAGGCGTCAGCAAGGTTCCCCCGGAAATCGGGTGGCCGCCGCGCCTCCATCCTGCGATTCCAACGCTCACGAAGCAGCCGTGCCGTTTGGAGCGAAGCAGGGCGATGGCAGTTGGAGGCACCGATGAAATCCGAAAGCGCAAAGCTAATCGTCGTTTCCGAACACGATCCGGCAACCCGAAATCCGTTCGACGTCATGGACGTTCCAAATCCCAACGACGATGACGTGACGAACTTCGCCCGCAACACGGTGCCGGAAGAATCCGCCGCCGATGAAAATGCGAAGCCATGGAGCGCTCAAAATAACAGCTACCAGCACGGCGCGATCGAAGGTCAATGGTCGAGCCGCTGGAAGGGCGCAACGGATCCCACAATCCCGGGCGATGCTCCCGACAAATGGAAACAGGGCCAGGGCGAAGCGCGAATCGTCGGAGACCGCGTGTACCTGTTATTCGATTGGGATTCCGGCCGACGGCGGGGACTGATCGACGCAAGGCGCGAAGGTCCGCGCCGGCTGGTCGGGAAATATATCAACCTGAACAACCCGGAGATCACAGTCCCCTGGGTCGGCCTGGTGGTGAGCGATCAGAGGATAGACGGTTACTTCCCGCAAGGCCGGGTGGATTTCGGCAGGTGACGGCCTTTGCAATGCGCCTACCCTGCCCTTGCCGCACGGCGCAGCGATTGCGGCGGCTGGCCAAAGGCGCGGATGAAGGGGCGCCAGGAACGCCCAGGCGCATCTCATCCAGTCGGGCAGCCTCAGCTTCAACGAAAGCCAGAAGCTGCCGCAGGTCAGGCCCGTGTGCACAACCTGGAGAACCAAGCCAAGTCGAACGCGTCGTCACGCCGATCGGTCGCGCATGCAACAGCAATGGTCGGTTCACACCGGCCATTGATCTGCGTCAAATCGACCACGAGTACCCAAGCAATATTGTAATAAATTGTTGAGCTGTCAGCTCTGCTCGGCCTAGCCAACGGGAATTAGACCATGCGCGCTTGGCTCCGCTTGTTCTCGTCTTTCGCCATCGCTAATCGCCGTGAGCGCGCCGGTCGCCGCACAGCAACCTGATGGGCGATCCCGCACCCAAACGTATCGCTTCCGGGGATCTGAAACCCGGCAATTTGGCACTGATGCCGACGCTGATGCTGAGCATAGGAATGCTGGTACTGCTGTCGGCCGGCTTGATTGTGGCGGTGAACTGGGTCACCGGCCGCGCCATCGTGCAGGAGTTCGCTACCCGCCTCATCGCGCGAGGGCTTTCCATACAGGAGATGGCGCTGCGGCGGCACCTTGATGCAGCCGTCGATCAGGCCACTTTCATTGCGGATGCAATCCGCGACGGTCGCTATAAACTCTTCGACCCCGCACTTGACGATTTTATCAGCGGCACTATGGCCGCGGCGCCCCAGATCGGAGGACTTATCCTAGCCGATCCCAGCGGCAAGGCATTGCGCGTCGTGCGCGGCGCGTCCAACACGACGCTTGAACTGGACCATCCGGACATCACAGGAGACCGCCAGCTTGCGGAGATTGCCGAAGAGATACGGCTCCGCAAAGACCCCTACTGGGGACCGCCGGTCTATCGCGAGAAGACACAGACGACTTCTCTGAACTATCGCGTCCCGATTCGAAAAGGAGACGTGTACCTGGGGTTTGTAACTCTCGCGGTCTCAACCAGGGCTCTTTCGATCCTTGTAAAGGAACTGAGCGAGCCGCCGCGATCCGCCGCCTTCATGCTGTATGGCCGAGACCGCATTCTCGCACATCAGGCGATACTCGATGGAACCCGGAAGGCGTCGGAAGACGTTCCACTGCACATGCTCCGAACGTTCGGGGATCGGGTAATCGAAAATTATTCGAGCGCGCAGCCGCTCGACAAGGCCGGCATAAAGCCGCCGCCCGGAGCGGTGGCCCGTCAGCAGGCGGTTGATGGGGAACTCTATTTCCTCTTCGCGCGGGATATCCCCGGCTACGGCGATCTGCCGATCACGATAGGTGCCTACTTTCTGGGGCGGGCCGTCGACGCGCCTCTTCGGCTGTTCTACTGGGCATCGATCATTGCGCTTGTCATGCTCGGGGCATCCCTCATTGCGGCCGCACTGATGGCCAGGACAATCTCAGGCCCGATCCGCCGGGCAGCGAAAGGCGCTGCCGCCATAGGCACCCTGGACTTCGACAAGGTGGCTCCCCTGGAGCACAGCCGCTTTCGCGAAATCAACGACCTGGCGCATTCGTTCAACGCGATGCTCGACGGCCTGCGGGCTTTCGGCCGCTACGTTCCGCGTAAACTGGTAACGCGCCTCGTCAAGGAAGGCCGGGTCGGCGCGGGTACCGAGGAGCGCGAACTCGCCATCATGTTTACCGACATCGTGGGTTTCACCGCAGCATGCGAGAAGCTGACCGCTCGCGAGGTCGCCGAGTACATCAATCACCACCTCACGCTCGTCGCCGCCTGCGTCGAACAGGAAGGCGGCACCATCGACAAATTTATCGGGGATGCCGTCATGGCCTTTTGGGGTGCCCCGGGGCGGGTAGAGAACCCGGCGTCGTCGGCTTGCCGGGCAGCCGTTGCCATACAGCTTGAGATAGCCGCGGAAAACCAACGACGGACCGCTGCCGGATTCGAGCCGGTTCGCATTCGGATCGGCATTCATATGGGAAAAGTCGTGGTCGGCGACATCGGTGCACCCAACCGGATCAATTACACGATCGTCGGCGATGCCGTGAACGCAACCCAACGGTTGGAGAGCCTTGGCAAGTCGATTGATCCTGACGCCGAGTTCGATCACCCTGGTCAGCCGGGAGGTTTTTAACGCCTTGCCCGACGGCTTCCATCTCGTCAGCCGGGGATCGCATCTCGTCAAGGGCAAGCACGACGGCCTGGATGTTTATCAGCTCGTCGGCAGGCCGAAGGGTGCCTCTGGCGATACGATTTGAACTCACGTCGCGGTCGGAGATACTTGCCATGCACCACACAGGACTCCCGCTTTCCGGATCATGTTCCAGACCTACCCTGCCCTTGCCGCGCGGCGCAGCGATTGCGGGGGCTGGCCGAAGGCGCGGATGAACGCGCGGCGCATCCGCTCGGGATCGCGAAAGCCGGTGGTTTCGGCAACCCGCTCGATCGCCTCGCTGGACGATTGCACGCGCTGCCGCGCCACCTCGATGCGCAGCCGCTCCACCGCCTTTGACGGCGTGGTGCCGGTCTCGGCCATGAAGGCGCGGGTGAAATGCCGCGAGCTCATGCCGGCCTGTTCGGCGAGATCCTCTACCGTGAGCGGCGCATCGAGATTCTCGCGGGCCCAGGCCAACAGCGGTCCGAACCGGCTGTTCGGCGCCTTCAATTCCAGCAGCGAGGAGAATTGCGACTGGCCGCCGCTACGGCGGTGGTAGAGCACCAATTGTTTTGCCGTGTTCTGCGCAATCTCATCGCCGTAATCTTCCGCGATCATCGCCAGCGACAGATCGATGCCCGCCGATATCCCGGCCGAGGTCCAGACGTCGCCATCGCGGACGAAGATGCGGTCGGGCTCGAGCTTCACCTGCGGATAGGTCTTGAGAAAATGCCGCGTGCGCTGCCAATGCGTGGTGGCGCGGCGGCCATCGAGCAGGCCGGCCTCGGCGAGGATATAGGCGCCGGAGCAGACGCTGGCGATGCGGACGCCACGTTTGGCAAGAGCGCGCACGAAGCCGAGCGTCTTCTCGCAGGTCGCCGCCTGCCGCACGCCCTCGCCGCCCGCGACGATCAGCGTCGTGATCGCGCCCGACGGCCTTAGCCCGCGCGCCATGATCTCGACGCCTGAGGAAGCGCGCACCGGCCCCGGCGTCACCGCCAGGACCCGGATCGATGGCGTGCCCTCGGCATAGCGCGCCGCGATCTCGAATGCCGAAATCGGCCCGGCGGCGTCGAGCAACTGGAAATCCGGAAACACGAGAACGCCGATCATCCTGCAGCTCGCTTTTTGGCCGATGTCCTGAAATGAGGGAAAAATGCCATTTCTGACATGAGGCGACCATGTCAGGATGCCTCCCGTCAAGCCAATTTTGCGTCAAGCCAAATTTTCGGAGGTCACGATGTCCGCGCCGTCTCCCACGCCCGCGCCGCTGCAAATCGGTCTCGTGCTGTTCCCCAAGGTCACCCAGCTCGACTTCACCGGTCCGTTGCAGGTGTTCTCCAGCCTGCCCGGCGCCGCGGTGCATCTGGTCTGGAAGCGGATCGAGCCGGTCACCAGCGATTCCGTGCTGATGCTGACGCCGACCACGACCTTTGCGGACTGCCCGCAGCTCGACGTCATCTGCGTGCCCGGCGGGTTCGGCACCGACGACATGATCAATGACGAGGAGATGCTGGCCTTCCTGCGCCAGCAGGCGCCCGGCGCGAAATACATCACCTCGGTCTGCACGGGTTCGCTGGTGCTCGGCGCCGCCGGCCTTCTCAAGGGGTATCGCGCGGCGACGCACTGGACGGCGATGGATTTCCTCCCGGCGTTCGGCGCGATCCCGACCAGGACGCGGGTCTGCGTCGACCGCAACCGCGTCACCGGCGGCGGCGTCACCGCCGGCATCGATTTCGCGCTGACGCTGGTCTCGCTGCTGCACGACAGGCGGACCGCGGAAGCGATCCAGCTCCGGCTGGAATACAACCCGGCGCCGCCGTTCAATTCCGGCTCGCCCGACACCGCCCCGCCGGAAGTCCTCGCCTTCATGAAAGACCGGATTGCACCGGCGCAAATCCGCCGCGGCGAGATGATCGACCGCGCCGCCGCGCGGCTGGGGTAGCTCTGCCGTCATGCCCGCGAAGGCGGGCATCCAGTAATCGCAGGTGTCAATTGGAGCCGAGCGATCACGGCGTACTGGATCGTCCGCCCAGTGCACACTTGCGCACAAGGCGGACGATGACGAAGAACACGCAAAGAAAAAGGCCGCCTGGTTTCCCAGACGACCTTTCCTGTCTCACGACAGCACCACATTGACGGGCGATTTCAGAACTTCTGCACCGGGGGCCTATCTCCCAGCCGTATCCTGATCGGGTGCCGCTGCTCGTCGGGGCAGTCGCGAACTGGAGCCCGACACCGACGCGATGGTTTCCCATCTCCGTAAGATGTCCCCATTGAGCCGCGATAACGCGGAGGGCACAAGATGGCGGCAGCAGATGTCCCCGCTGATCCCGTTATTCACAGGGATGGTTGTAAACCAGGTCAGCCTCACGGCGCGTATGGCCGGCTTCCCGATCATTGCGACGCCCCCTTACCCCGCTTGAAACTGGCAAGCTGCGCGAAAACGACGGCATGCACGATCAGGAACATCGGCACCAGCACGGTCGGAATCAGCGACCATGGCAGCAGCTGCACCGCCTCCGAGCCTTCGCCGGCGTGAATGATCTGCAGCGGCGAACCATTCGCGGAGATAATTCCGAGGGCAAGCGCGGCCACCAGATCCAGCATGCCGAATGCATTCCATGCCCAGACCAGCGGCCTGCCTTGCCCGCGCAGCGCGAGCCATGCCACCGGCAAAGCCAACGCGCCGGTGATGACATCGCCCCAGCCCGCCGAGGTTGGGAACGGTCCGGCAAGCCGGCCTTCGGCGGCGAGGAGAAGAAAAAACCCTCCCGCCACACGCCAGACATTCAGACCGATCAGGAACGGCATCGGCATTCCGAGCAGCGACGCGCGCACCGACGGCGAGATCGACGCCGCAACAGCGGTCGCGATCAGCGGAAGCGCGATCATCGTACCGATCGTCGGCGGCCCCACTGGATTTGTTCCGAGGAACAGCTTCGCGCCGGCGAGCGCGGCAGCCAGGCCCGTCCACAGACCGGCGCCGAGCGAAAGAGCAACACGTTGTGATGGGCCGATCGGCATCGCGCCGGTGAGCGCATTGATGCTGACGGTGATTGCGGCAGCGAGAACGACGGTTCCGATGAAGTCCAGCATGACACATCTCCTATGTGTAATTACACCTATTGAGACGGATGAACGGTCGACCAGGCGTCCGGTTCGTCTCACCCCAAATTTCGGGAACCCAAAAGCTTCAGCGCGGCCTGGCCGTCGGCGCCGAGCACCTTGCCGATATGCGCCTGCGCTTTCGACCAGTAGGGAAATCCGCGGCGAACGAGGCCGCGTCCCTGCGCCGTAATGGCGATCATGCGTTCGCGCGGATCCTCGCCGGCGCTGATCGAAACCCAGTTCTTGCCCTCCAGCAGGCTCAGGTTGCGGCTCAGCGTGGTGCGCTCCATTCCCAGCAGACCTGCGAGCTTGCCGATCGGCATTTCACCGCGGAGCATCAATTGCGACAGGATGGTGAACTGCGTGACACGGAGGCCTGAACCCTGCATGTAGGAATCGTAGAGCCGGGTGATCTTCCGCGCGGCCTGTCGCGACGCAAGGCAAAAGCAGCCGGCTGCGGCCCTGTAGTCGGTATCTTGATCGAACCGTTGTTTCATATCATGAGTGTATATACACTCATGATGCCCGACAAGATGCCGGCAGCGAAGGCGGGGTAAACTTACCGAGAGTTCAGCTGCCGGGCGTCCAGGCCTGATAATCGCCGGTCGCCTTGGGTCGGCGGCCGCTGGCCAGCGTCGAGCCGGAGGGACGGTAGGCTGCGGCCGTGCCGGTCGGGTTGGGAACGTGCGGCTTTTCCCATTCCCGCGGCGTGTAGCTCTCCTCGGTCGGGGCAACGTCGACGGTGTGATGCAGCCAGCCATGCCATGACGGCGGCACCCGGCTCGCCTCGGCATAGCCATTATACACCACCCAGCGCCGCTCGAAGCCGAGCGTCGGATCGATCTTGCGGCCCTTGGTCCGGTAGTAGCGGTTGCCCTGCTCGTCCAGGCCGACCAGTTCGCCGAATCGCCACGTCCACAATTGCGTGCCGAACGTCTGGCCGTTCCACCAAGTGAAAAATTTGAGCAGAAACTGCTTCATAAGGGCTCGGCCGGTTCGAGAATACGTGCCGCTCTGATGCCATCGGCGGGGCGAATTGTCCAGACAAAGGCTGATATTGCAGCCCTGCCGGTCGCTCTTGATCACGGCCCGATTTTCGGCGGCAGTTGCCGCGGAACCGGCACAATCCGTTCATTTCGCATACAGCTCCCACGGGACAGGCTCGGTATGTGCACGATTGGGTGCGCGGGTCTGGGAACGTCCACCTCTGAAAATGGTTGAGACCCCATATCCCGGAAATGGAGTCCAAGATGATCAATCTGAAAGTTTTGAGTACAGCGGCGGCGATTGCGCTTGTGTTGCCGGTGTTTGCGTCGAGCATCAGCGCCGCTCAGGCGCAGGGTCCCGGCAGAGGCGGCGCGGCGGCCGGTGGCGGCGGCGGTGCCAGGGGTGGCGGCGGTGGCGGTGGCGGCGCAGCTATCGGCGGTGGCGGTGGCGGTGGCTTTAGAGGCGGTGGCGGCGGTTCAGTCGCGCCCGGCGGTGGCGGCGGCTTTAGAGGTGGCGGCATGGCCGTTGCACCGGCCGGTGGCGGCGGCTTCAGAGGCGGTGGCGTGGCCGCTGCACCGTCCCGCGGAAGTGCCGGCTTCAGAGCTGGCGCCGTTGCCAGCACCGAAGGCCGCGGGCCCGGCTTTGTCCGGCCCTCACCCGGCGCCGGTGGAGGTACCGTCGCAGGTGGCGGCTGGCACGGCGGCCATCATCACGGCCATCGTCACGGCGGCTTCTGGCCAGGCTTCGCGATTGGCGCTGGCATCGGTTCTGCCTATGGCTATTACGACAACTCCTATTATTACAACGATCCCTATTACTACGACGACACGGTAGTCGCCGCGACTCCCGGCGATGATGCCGTGGCGTATTGCATGCAGCGGTACAAATCCTACGATCCGGCGTCCGGAACCTATCTCGGCTATGACGGGCAACGGCATCCCTGCCCGGCGCAATAGCCCGACGCCGTGAGTTCGAAGGGCGGCGCATTCTTGCTGCGCCGCCCTTTCGTTTGCGAGATTACGCGCGCAGCGCTACCGCCACCCCGCCGAGCGTGAACGCCAGCGCCGCGATCTCGCGCAGACCGAGCGGCTCGTGCAGCATCGCCGCCGCCGCAAGCACCCCGATGACCGGGACCAGCAAAGTTCCAATCGAGGCTGTCGCCGCCGGCAGCCGTTCCAGCGCCGCAAACCAGCACACATGGCAAAGGCAGAACTGGACCAGCGTCATATAGAGCAGCGACAGCCAGCCGACATATGATAGCGCTGCCAGTTGCGGCTGTTCGACCGCAAGCCCAACGATCGCGATCGGCAGGCAGCCGAGCCCGACCTGCCAGGCGGCCAGCGACAGCGGCGGCATCGCCAGCGGGAAATGCTTGGTCAGCACGGTGCCGAGGCCGACGCACACCGCGCCAGCCAGCGCGCACGCGACGCCCGGTAACTTCTCGAAGCTGGCCTCGATGCCGTTGCCGCCGATCAGCACGGCGATTCCGGTGAGCGCGACCGTCAGCGCGACGGCGCGCAGCGGCGACAACTGCTCCCCCAGGATCGGCCATGCCAGAAGCGCCACCCAGACCGGGATCGATATGCCGAGCACCGCGGCCTCGCCGGCATTGAGCCACAACAGCGCCAGTCCCATGAACGCGACCCAGCCGCCGATCGTCAGCAGGGAAACAATTAGCAATCTTAGCCACATCGGCCGCGGCACGCTCAATTTTTGCCGCCGTGCGAGCGCAAACAGCGCCAATGCCGCAGCGCCGACGATGCCGCACAGCCCGCGCGAGGACAATGGTGGCCATTCCGTCAGCAGATGTTTCATGATCGGGAAGTTGAGGCCCCACCCGACCGACGTAACGGCGAGCAGGACAAGTCCGAGCGGCGACGGCCGCCCCGCGTTATTGGTCGGGGGCATGGCGGGCTCAGCTCCGGAACCGGCGGTTGATTTGTTCTCGTTCTGACACAGCGAAACGTATTTGCCCTCAACAACTTTTATGTGCACTCTATCATACCGACGACCTGTCCGCGTTTCGACTTAATCGTCGCATGGGATGAGCGAGTCGCGGGCCGACGCCCGAGGAAGAAGGAATCATCGTGCCGCGCGTTCTCGTGGTCGATGACGACCCGATGGTATGCGTTGCCATCGAGGTTTGTCTGACCCGCAAGGGTTTCGAGGTCACCGTTGCCGACGGTGGTGAAGCGGGAATGCGCGCACTCGAAGCTTGCGAATTCGACGTCATGTTGATCGACGTATTCATGCCGCATATGCGCGGCTTCGAATCGATCCGGATGTTTCACGAGCGCAGGCCGGACGTGCCGATCGTTGCGATGTCGGGCTACGCCTTCGCCAACACCGAACGCGCGCCGGATTTCCTGCGGATGACCATCGAGCTCGGCGCGGCATGCTGCCTGCGCAAACCCTTCACGCCGGACGCACTGTTGACCTCGGTCAATCAGTGCCTCACCACACCGAAAGCTTCCGCGCGCCACTCGAAATAGTGAAGTAAGCAACCGGCAATGCCCTCGCAGCGTATCATTCTTGGAATTGGCCTCGCCATCCTCCTCGTTATCGGCGCTGCCTCGATCGGTTTGGACCTCAAGTCGCGGTCCGATACCGCTTCCGTCGACCGTGCGCTCGGCATACTCGCGAAAATCTCTGACATGCGCCCGCTGCTGCGCCGGGCGGAAAGCGCGGCGCGCGCCTTTGCGATCAACGGCGATCAGGAATTCGCCAGGGAATATCGCGAGGCCAGCGACGCGATCCTGCCGGCGCTGGCGGCACTGATCGAAGCCGTCAAGGACAATCCCACCGAAAAGCAGCTCATCGAAGAGACCAACGCGCTGGTGGAGCGCCAGGTTACGGTCAATGGCGAGCTGATCAGGCGCCGAATCATGGGAGACACCGCCGCGGTCGCCGCGCTTGTCGGCCAGGAAGACCGTGCGGCGACGGCCGCGATCGCCGGGAACCTTGAAAGGACGGTGGCGGAAGAGCGGCGGCGGCTGTTCGCGAGACGTGCCGAATCCGAAACCACCGGCGGGTTCCTGCTGGCGATCGATCTCGCCGGCGTCGCGCTGATTTTGGTTCTCGCCACCGTTCTGACGGTATCGGCCCGCCGCTCGCGCCGGGAACTGCAGGATTCGTTGACGGCCACCAAAGCTACCAATGAGGCGCTGGAGGCCGCGGTCGCCGAGCGCACCGAGCATCTGGTTGCCGCGCATGATGAACTCAGGCTTTCGGCCGCCGTCCTGCGCAGCACCTTTCACAGCATGGCGGAGGCGGTGCTGGTCATCGACACCAAGGGCGAGGTTTTGCTCTCCAATCCGGCCGCCGAGAAGATGCTGCGTTACCGGCCGGGAATGACGGTGGAACTGCTGCGATCGCTCAGCACGGTGTTTCACGCCGACGGCGTCACGCCGCTGCCGGTCCACGACATGCCCGCCTCGCGTGCGTTGCGCGGCGAAGCGTTCGACGCCATCGAAATCGTGGTGCGCCCGGTCAGCGGCAATCCGCCGGTTCATCTCCTGATCAGCGGCCGGCCGCTGCGCGACGCCGCGGGCGCCATCAGCGGCGCCGCGCTGGTCTATCACGACGCCACCGCCTCGCGCGAAACCGAACACAAGCTGCAGCAGGCGCAGAAGCTCGACGCCATCGGCAAGCTCACCGGCGGTGTCGCGCATGACTTCAACAACATGCTGACGGTGATCACCGGCACCACCGAAACGCTGGTCGCACGGCTTGCGCACGAGCCGGAGCTGCAGAAGACGGCCGAACTGATCGACCAGGCGGCGGAACGCTGCAGCGAACTGATCCAGCATCTGCTCGCCTTCGCCCGGCGCCAGCCGCTGCAGCCGCGCAATGTCGACATCAACGCCACCGTGCTCGATATCGCCAAACTGCTTCGGCCGACGCTCGGCGAGCAGGTCGAGGTCAACTCGATCCTCGAACAGGAAACGGCGACCGCCCATATCGACGCCTCGCAGCTCGCCAATTCCCTGCTCAACATGGCGATCAACGCCCGCGACGCGATGCCGAACGGCGGCAAGCTCTTGCTGGAGACGCGCAACGTCGTGCTCGACGAAGCCTACGCGCAAGCCAACCCCGATGCGAAGCCCGGACCCTATGTGATGCTCGCGGTCAGCGACACCGGCGCCGGCATGTCGCAGGACGTGCTGGACAAGGTATTCGAGCCGTTCTTCACCACCAAGGAGGTCGGCAAGGGCACAGGCCTTGGGCTCAGCATGGTCTACGGCTTCGTCAAGCAATCGGGCGGGCACATCCGGATCTACAGCGAGGTCGGCCACGGCACCACGATCAAGCTCTATCTGCCGCCGGCCCGCGGTCAGGTCGAGGCGGCGCCAGCCGCGGCGCCGCCGCTGCCGCATGGCCACGAAACCATCATGGTGGTGGAAGACGACGCGCTGGTGCGCAATTTCGTCACCGCGCAATTGCAGGGCCTCGGCTACCGCACGGTGGGCGCCGCCAATGGACCGGCGGCGCTGAACCTGATCGAGGGCGGCCAGGCGTTCGACCTCCTGTTCACCGACGTCATCATGCCCGGCAGCATGTCCGGCCGCGAACTGGCGGAGAAGGTGTTGAAGTTCCGGCCCGGCATCAAGGTGCTCTACACATCAGGCTACACCGACAATGCCATCGTGCATCAGGGCCGCCTCGATCCCGGCGTGCTGCTGCTGACCAAGCCGTATCGAAAATCCCAACTGGCGAACATGGTGCGCCGCGCGCTAACGGGGTGAACGGGCGAAAGTAGTGTTGCCCCTTTCCGAAGGCAAAGGCCGCGCGTTCGAATCATGTCGGGCGCGCCATTTCGGTATACGCTGTCGGCGCCAAATGCCGCCGATTCTTCACTTCGCATTAGGCTGGTCGCCAGCTGAACGGACAGGGGACTTGCTGTGCGATGAAGACGGTAAGGATCGCCGCGGCCCAGACCGTTGAATTCAGGGAGGACGTCGAGGCGGCGTTGAACTGCGTGGCAGATGTCGCAGCGCGCGCCAAAACTGAAGGCGCTTCCCTGCTGTGTTTTCCGGAATGCTTCCTTTCGGGGTATCTGACCGACGAGACGCCGGCGCGACGAAACGCTCTGGACCTCGCATCGCCTGCATTCGCGGCAGTGCTGAATCGGCTTCCGAAGACCGGACCGATGATCGTCATGGGGCTTATCGAGGTGGAGGATGCGCGATTATTCAATACCGCCATCGTGGTGGGTCACGGCGTCCTCATCGGTCGCCATCGTAAGGGGCATCTCCTCAGCAGCGAGCAAATTTTCAGCGCCGGAAGCGATAGTCAGACCTTCGAGATCGCCGGCATGCGCTTCGGTATCAACATTTGCTACGAGACCAACTTTCCCGAAGCGGCGCAGAAGGTGGCGGATCTCGGCGCATCCTTGATCTTGTGCCCTGCCAACAATATGCACCGCCGGAAGGCGGCGGAAGCGCTCAAGGACGTGCACAATTCCGTGCGGGGTGAACGATGCCGTGAAACAGGCCTTTGGCTCGTCTCGGCCGATGTCACCGGCGAGCGCGATGGGCGTATCTCCTGGGGTCCTACGGCTGTCCTAAATCCAGCGGGCGAGGTCGTGGCTCAGTTGCCCTTGGAAAAAGCTGGACTATTAGTCTTCGATATTCCCCGCCGCCTGTAAAACCGCGTGACCTCGGGTGCGACCATCCCGCTCCGTAGGCCGCGACGTGCGCTTTTGGGAGCTACCGAGATCTCAGCGAGGCTCTGCGCGAATTTGGATAGTCCGTCATAGTGCCACGGCGAAGCTGTAGTGCCCATCATCATCGGCCGTGGCGCGCCATTTTACGATTTTGTACGACAACATTTCCGAGCTGCCGCAAGCATCGCATCAAACCGCCGATAGCCGCACGTGGAATTTGCTGCCGGTTGCTTCGGCGCCGCGACCTGCTCGCGCACCGCAGCGACGATCTAAAGTTTCCCGGAGGAAACACCCCGCCAGGTCCATCCGGCTTTGGTCACGACATCTTGCAAAGGTGACCGGTTTCGGGCCTGGGGCCAGCTTCCTAATTCACTCCCTTTCGGGCGTTTCCTCACTCGGCAATTGAGCGAATGACCCTCGCCGGGTTGCCACCGACAAGAGTATTTGGGGGAACGTCCCTGGTGACGACGGAACCCGCTGCAACAACGGAGTTTTCGCCCACAGTCACCCCGCCGATGATCGTTGCGCCGGCTGCGATCCAGACACTTCTCTCAATAGCGATCGGCTTCGCGGTTACGCCGGCGCGCCGCTGAGAAGGTTCAATGGGATGGCCAGACGTGATGATGCTCACGTTCGGCCCGATCATCACATCATCGGCAATGTCTAACCCGCCAAGGTCATAGAAAGTGCAATTCTGATTTACGAAGACATTGCGCCCGACGCTGATATCGAGACCCCCGGTCGTATAAAACGGTGGAATCAATAGAAAGCTGTCGTCCACCTTCTTGCCGATGAGATCGCTGAATAAGGCCCGGATTTCATCCGCATCATTGTATGTCAGACGGTTGAGAGTGGCGGTTATTGCCATCGCTCGTTTGACATTGGCCGACATGGCTGCTGATTCCGGCGTTCTCCTGGGAGTAAACTTGGTGCGATCATCATTTGCCATTCGTTTTCCCTTTGGGGCGCGTTCACCCGGGCCGCCTCGATCCCGGCGTGCTGCTGCTGACCAAGCCGTATCGAAAGTCCCAACTGGCGAACATGGTGCGCCGCGCGCTGACGGGGTGAAGCGGCAGAAGGTGCAGGCTTCCCCTCACTTGCGGCGTCGTTTTGAGTGCCGTGTTGGTGTATGGAGAAGCAAAACCTTGGATGTAGGGATTCTTGTAAGAGCCAATGACCGCGCCGAATTTGAACTACAAGCGCTGCTACGTGGATTGGGGTGGACGATGCGCCTACTGCAACATTGGACTCCCCAGAATAAAATGGGACGGCAAAGTCAGGGCCGGCATCGACCATTTCATCCCGCTCTCAAAGGGAGGGCAGAATGTCAGGGGCAATCGCGTGCTCTCCTGCTACCCCTGCAATCTCGCCAAGAACGACACCGACCCGCGCGAGGCAAATCAATGGCCCCATATTGAACGGCGGCTCGCCGAGATCGCCGCCACCCCGCTCATCAGTCACCGGCGGCTCAAAGAGATCCTGCCCGAATTGGTGAAGCAGGTTTATGCCTAGGGCATGATCCGCCGGGAAGCTGTCGGGCTGCGCGGGTGACAGGCGCGCGGGCTTCTTCAGATTGCGATCGCAAGTTCGTCCCTACGAGCCCGATCCGCCCGCCACGATCTTCTCGTTCAGTTTCTGATCGACGGTCTGCACCGTGCGGTCGATCTCGGCGCTGGGCACGCCGAGCTGATCCGAAACCAGCTTCACCAGGAGGTCGACCCGCTCGATGAAAGGTGCGCCACTGGCTACGGCCCGCGCGGCCGATGACGGCTTGAGCAGGCTTTCCGCCGCCTTGGCATACTTCTCGAAAGGCACCTGATCCTGCGGGTCGGCGCCCAGACGCCGGGCGATGCCGTCGACATGGTCATAGATCGACTGCGAGAGTTTGAGGTCGCCGTGCACGGCGTCGCGGATCGACTGCGGCTCGTGCGGTGTGATGCAGCGGTAATTCCCGGTCAGCAGCATCGACCATTTGGCCAATGGTACGAACAGCGAGTCGAACACCTTGAGCTTTACCGGAACGTCCTTGCCGTCCAGCGTCACCGCGTCGATATCGGCTTCGAGTTCGCGAAGCAACTTGTTGTGCTGCGCGTCCTCAAAGGCGGCGGCCTTGAAGTTGGTCGGCAGGCCGACATGAAGCACGTTCGCCGCCTCTTCCGGCGGGCGGAAGGCCTGCGGATCGGGCGAACACAGCGACACCAGTCCCGGCTTGAAGCGCTCCCATACCGACGCATTGGTATAGGCCTCCTCCAGGTCCATCTCCGCCAGCGCCGGGATCCGCTTGAGATAGGGCAGCGGCGGCATGTTCATGATCGAAAGGCAAGGCAGCCCCGCCGTCGCGATCTTGATCATCAGAACGCGGATCGTGTGGTTGGTATATTGCGGCTCCTGCATCGCAAGACCGACCAGGTCGTAGCGGGAAAGGTCGACCTCGGCCGGCGTGGTCGCATCAAGCTTGCCGGGCAGATCGCGCGAGAAGATCGCGCGGTGCACCGCCTCGTCGCGCAGCTTGATGCGCACTTCAGTGCCGTCGCGATTGATGAGGTCGGCCGTCTTCCTCCGGCACACCAGGGTCACGTTGTGACCTGCCATCAAAAGCTTCGTCGCCAGCAATGAGCCATAGGAGGCTCCAAGGATCAGAATGTTGCGCGCCATACTCTCTCTTTCACGGGTGATGCCGGAATCCTCTCGAACGTCCAGGCCCGTGCGGGCCGACGATTTCGCCCGTGGCATACAGTATATTAATAGGCGTTACAATCACATAGCGCCCACAATTCCTCTCTGCGAGACGCCAGGAATGGGATTGAAAGGGAGAGAGCCTCAGGACCTCGTTGCCAGCACCACACCCGCCAGCGTGAACACCAGCGCCACGATCTGGATCACGCCGAGCGGCTCGCCGAGCGCAACCGCCGACGCCACGACGCCGATGACCGGCACCGCCATGGTGCCGATCGCCGCCACAGACGCAGGCAGGCGGGCGAGCGCGGCGAACCAGCTCACATAGGCGATGCAGAACTGGATCACGGTCGAATAGACCAGCAGCCACCAGCCGAGCTGCGTCACCTTTTCGATGTGCGTGGTCTCGAAGGCGAGACCGATGATGACGATCGGCAAGCATCCGAGCCCGATCTGCCAGGCGGCGGCCGGGATCGGCGGCAGCGGCACCGGCAGCCTCTTGGCCAGCACCGTGCCGAGCGCAAAGCCGACCGCGCCGCACAGCGCCATCACGATGCCCGGCAGCTTTTCGGTCGTCGCCGTGATGCCGTTGCCGCCCATGATGGCGGCGAGACCCGCGAACGCCATGACAAGCGCGACCGTCCGCAACGCGGTCGGCCGCTCGCCGAGCACCGGCCAGGCGATCAGCGAAGCCCATACCGGCATGGTGTAGGCGATCAGCGCCGCCTCGCTCGCCGGCAGCCACAACAGCGCCAGCCCCATCAGCACCATCCAGCCGGTGACGTTGAGCAGCGCCGCCAGCATCAGCCGCGGCCACAGATGGCGCTCGACCTTCAGGCTCTGCGAGCGCGCCAGCGCCAGCACGGCCAGCAGCGCCGCGCCGATCACGCCGGTCGAGCCGCGCAGCGTCAGCGGCGGCAATTCGCTCAGGAGGTACTTTGTGACCGGCCAGTTAAAGCCCCAGCCCACCGAGGTGATGGCGAGGAACATCAGGCCTGCGGGCGCAATCCGCGCCGGCGCGGTGGGTTTTGATTCTGTCATGGAGCCCGGCAAAGGGTGGAATCGGCCCTCACCTTGCCGCTTATCCGCGCCTGCGACCACGGATGCGCGGACATGCCAGACCTCCCTCTCCGTAGCCCTACGGTGAGTCTCTCCAGTGCAATGCCAAGGGTCAAAAAAATACCTGCCCTGTGAACAGCGGGCGAAGGCTTGCTCCACAGGGTGGGGACAATTTTTTTCCCTTGGGAATCCCTGAGGACTCACTGATACTTGGCGGCATCACAGGCGCGCGACCACCCCCTGTTATCCCTCACTTTCCACCATATTTAGTATTTGATTCAGGAACTCGTACTAGTCCTTGACGGGCCCGACGGGTTTGGCCTAGCTTTCCTCCTGTTCGGCGCGAGTGTGTTTTGGGTCCCGCCGGTCACTCCCAAACGGGTTCCAGGACGCGCACTCCGTCAGCCGGTTGAGGCAACGGGCGGAGGGCTTGTCTGCCCGAATTTTGGGAGTCTTCGAGCGCTAAAAACGGGCCGAATGGCTCAGGTGACGCGTTGGGGCGTTGAATGGGGCGACTTCACGCGGGTGCGTAGCGGCACTTCCGTGAATTGAGAAACAGGGCCGGATCCACCGGTCGAACCGGCGAAACCGTTGGGGCCACATTTTCACTTGAGAATGTGGGGCGGCGGTTCGCTCAAGGATAACATCCGGCACCGCGGTAGAGCGGTCCGGTCAAAGAAGAGACGGGGCACGACCTATGCGAATCGAACGACGCAACACCACTTCCGGCCAGTCACCCTATGCAGGGATTGATTTCAGGCTGACGACATCGGAGATCCGCAACCCTGACGGTTCGATCGTGTTCCGGCTGGAAAATGTCGAAGTGCCGCAGTTCTGGTCGCAGGTCGCCTCCGACGTGCTGGCGCAGAAGTACTTTCGTAAAGCGGGCGTCGCCGCGCGGCTGAAGAAGGTCGAGGAAGAGACGGTTCCGTCCTGGCTGTGGCGCTCGGTGCCCGACACCGAGGCGCTCGCCCTCCTTCCCGGAATCCGAGCGCTATGTCAGCGAGTTGAGCGCCAAGCAGGTGTTCGACCGCCTCGCCGGCTGCTGGACCTATTGGGGCTGGAAGGGCAAGTATTTCTCCACGGAAGAAGACGCCCAGGCGTTCTTCGACGAGCTGCGCTTCATGCTGGCCAAGCAGATGGTCGCGCCGAACTCGCCGCAGTGGTTCAACACCGGCTTGCACTGGGCCTACGGCGTCGATGGCCCCGGCCAGGGCCATTATTACGTCGACCCCTTCACCGGCAAGCTGACAAAATCGAAGTCGGCCTACGAGCATCCGCAGCCGCACGCCTGCTTCATCCAGGGCGTCGGTGACGACCTCGTCAACGAGGGCGGCATCATGGACCTCTGGGTGCGCGAGGCGCGCCTGTTCAAATACGGCTCCGGCACCGGCTCCAACTTCTCCCGCCTGCGCGGCGAAGGCGAAAAGCTTTCCGGCGGCGGCCGCTCGTCCGGCCTGATGAGTTTTCTGAAGATCGGCGACCGCGCCGCGGGCGCGATCAAGAGCGGCGGCACCACGCGCCGCGCCGCCAAGATGGTCGTGGTCGACGCCGACCATCCCGATATCGAGACCTATATCGACTGGAAGGTGAAGGAGGAGCAGAAGGTTGCAGCGCTCGTCACCGGCTCCAAGATCAACCAGAAGCACCTGAAAGCCGTGCTGAAGGCCTGCGTGAACTGCGAAGGCTCCGGCGACGACTGCTTCGATCCCGAAAAGAACCCGGCGCTCCGCCGCGAAATCAAGCTCGCGCGCCGCGCGCTGGTGTCCGACAACGTCATCAAGCGCGTCATCCAGTTCGCCAAGCAGGGCTACAAGGACATCGACTTCCCGACCTACGACACCGACTGGGATTCGGAAGCCTACCTCACGGTCTCCGGCCAGAACTCCAACAACTCGGTCTCGCTGAAGGACGATTTCCTCCGCGCGGTCGAGACCGACGGCGACTGGAACCTGATCGGCCGCACCAACAAGAAGGTGACAAAAACGCTCAAGGCCCGCGAGCTCTGGGAGAAGATCGGCCACGCCGCCTGGGCCTCGGCCGATCCCGGCCTGCACTTCAACACCACCATGAACGACTGGCACACCTGCAAGTCGTCCGGCGACATCCGCGCGTCCAATCCGTGCTCGGAATACATGTTCCTGGACGACACGGCGTGCAACCTCGCCTCCGCCAACCTGATCACCTTCTATTCGACCACGACCAAGCGGTTCGACGTCGAATCGTATGAGCATCTTTGTCGCCTGTGGACCATCGTGCTCGAAATCTCCGTGATGATGGCGCAGTTCCCGTCGAAGGCGATCGCCGAACTCTCCTACGAGTTCCGCACGCTGGGCCTCGGCTTTGCCAACATCGGCGGCCTCCTGATGACCATGGGGCTGCCCTACGACAGCAAGGAAGGCCGTTCGCTGTGCGGCGCGCTGACCGCGATCATGACCGGCGTCGCCTATGCGACCTCGGCCGAGATGGCCAAGGAATTGGGCCCCTTCCCCGGCTACAAGAAGAACACCCAGCACATGCTGCGCGTGATCCGCAACCATCGCCGCGCGGCGCATGGCGAGAGCCGCGGCTATGAGGCGCTGGCGGTCAATCCCGTGCCGCTCGATCACGCCTCCTGCCCGCAAGCCGACGTCATCACCCACGCCAAGGCGGCCTGGGACAAGGCGCTCGAACTCGGCGAGCTCAACGGCTACCGCAACGCGCAGACCACCGTGGTGGCGCCGACCGGCACCATCGGCCTCGTGATGGATTGCGACACCACCGGCATCGAGCCTGATTTCGCGCTGGTGAAGTTCAAGAAGCTCGCCGGCGGCGGCTACTGGAAGATCATCAACCAGGCGGTCCCGGTGGCGCTGCGGACGCTCGGCTACAGCGAGGCCGATATCGCGGAGATCGAGGCCTACGCCGTCGGCCACGGCTCGCTCTCCAATGCGCCCGGCATCAACGTCTCCACCCTGAAGGCCAAGGGCTTCACCGACGAAGCGCTGGCCAAGGTGGAGAAGGCGCTGCCGACCGCGTTCGACATCAAGTTCGCCTTCAACAAGTGGACCTTTGGCGAGGACTTTTTGCGCGACACGCTCAACATCGCGCCCGAGACGATCGCGGCCCCCGGCTTCGACCTGCTCTCGGCGGTCGGCTTCAGCAAGCGCGAGATCGAGGCCGCGAACGTGCACATCTGCGGCGCGATGACGGTGGAAGGCGCACCGCATCTGAAGGCCGAGCACTATCCGGTGTTCGACTGCGCCAACCCCTGCGGCAAAATTGGAAAACGTTATCTGTCGGTCGAGAGCCACATCCGCATGATGGCGGCGTCGCAGCCGTTCATCTCGGGCGCGATCTCGAAGACCATCAACATGCCGAACGACGCCACCGTCGAGGATTGCAAGTCGGCGTATCTGCTGTCCTGGAAGCTCGCGCTGAAGGCCAACGCGCTCTACCGCGACGGCTCGAAGCTGAGCCAGCCGCTCAACTCGCAGCTCATCAGCGATGATGACGACGAGGACGATGCGACCGAGGCCTATTACGACAAGCCGATGGCCGCGCGTGCCACGCAGGTGTCGGAAAAGATCGTCGAGAAGCTGGTCGAGCGCATCGTCGTGATGCGCGAGCGCGAGAAGATGCCGGATCGCCGCAAGGGCTACACCCAGAAGGCGGTGGTCGGCGGCCACAAGGTGTATTTGCGCACCGGCGAGTATGACGACGGCCGGATCGGCGAGATCTTCATCGACATGCACAAGGAAGGCGCGGCGCTGCGCTCCTTCATCAACAACTTCGCCATCGCGGTTTCGCTCGGCCTGCAATACGGCGTGCCGCTGGAAGAGTATGTCGACGCCTTCACCTTCACCCGCTTCGAGCCGGCGGGCCCCGTGCAGGGCAACGACTCCATCAAGTACGCGACCTCGATCCTCGACTATGTGTTCCGCGAACTCGCGGTCAGCTACATGTCGCGCTTCGATCTCGCGCATGTCGATCCCAGCGAGTCCAACTTCGACGCGATGGGCAAAGGCGTCGAGGAAGGCAAGGAGCCGTCCGACAGCCACCAGGCCAACAAATATCTGTCCAAGGGCCTGACCCGCTCGCGCACGGATAATCTGGTGGTCATGCGCGGCGTCGATGTCGGACGCCCGCGGCGTCCGGCAACGTCACCGCGATCGCCTCCCACGGCCCGAGCGGGCGCGCCTCCGACGCCCATGAAGGCGCGGTCGCGCTGAAGCAGGAAGCCCAGCACGACCTGTCGCCGACGGAAAAGCTGGAAGCCCTGCAATGGAGCAAGGCGGGCAGCGCCGCCGTGGCCGTCGCGCCGAGCAAGGCCGAACGCCGGGCGGAAGCCAAGGCCAAGGGCTACGAAGGCGAGATGTGCTCGGAGTGCGGCAACTTCACGCTGGTGCGGAATGGGACGTGCATGAAGTGCGATACGTGTGGAAGTACGACGGGGTGTTCGTGAGGGCTGCCGCGCACTCGAACCTCATCAACTACAAGCGGCTCGCCCTGGGCGAGCCTCTTTTGCTTAGCTAGTCCGACTAGCCTATTGCAATCGATAGTTGAAACGCTCTAGCTTGCTCAAACTGCAGTACTTCACTACTCTTTGCTCGATACTTACTTGCACCGCGGAATGTCTCTAGCGCCGCTTTCACGCTGGCCCTAGACGTCAATGCAGCAAGCGTGGCCCGGATAAACTCGTAGGTTGGATTAGCGTAGCGTAATCCGCCACTCTCTCGTGATCAGGCCGGTGGGTTACGCTGCGCTAACCCACCCTACTCACTTCATCCCCTCACTTCGCCAGCCCCGAGCGACTTCAGCGCCTTGCCGTTGTCCTCGTTGTCCGCGTTCATGAACTCCGCAAAGCCAGCCGAAACCAGATAGATCATGTCGAAGCCGCGCCTGTTCATGAACTCCTTGAACTCCGCGCTGTCCCAGATCTTCTTGATCGCGGTCTCGTACCGCGTGGCAATCTCCTTCGGCAGGCCCTTGGGCGCCGCAATACGCTAGCCTGTTACCGGGCAGCGCGTCGTGCCGACCCGTCGGCTATTGCGCCCTACCGGCCTACCTGCGAAAATCGATGTCGCGCCGTGGTTGACAGTTGGGATCAATGAAATGACCGATATCGTGGTGGCAGAGCGTGTGTTCCGGGATTTAAATTCCGGAGCGTCCGTGACTGCTCGGATTTTTGCGCCCGAAAGAAACGAGGACTCGTCAGACTGGTCCTGCAAGATATGCATCGAAGGTTTGGCAACGCCCTTCGAAAGACCCATCTTCGGGGTCGATTCATTTCCGGCCCTGGAATTGGCAACAAGCCTGCTCTGCACGCTCCTGGAACGCCACGAGGCGAGTCTTGCTTTTCTGGACGGATCGCCGGGGGATTGCGCCTTGCCGTTGATCGCAAGCTGCCCACCTTCGTTGAAGGCGGAAGTGCGCGCGTTCATTCACACCAAGATCAAGGATGACCTCGAGCAAGCGTAGCCCGGATAAATTCGTAGGGCGGATTAGCGCAGCGTAATCCACCGCCCTCTCGCGATCAGGTCGGTGGGTTACGCTGCGCTAACCCACCCTGCTCGCTTCACTCACTTACTTCGCCAGCCCGAGCGACTTCAGCGCCTTGCCGTTGTCCTCGTTGTCCGCCTTCATGAACTCCGCGAAGCCAGCCGAATCCAGATAGAAGATCGTCAGCGCGACACGTTTCGTTATTGTGCCCTACTTGCCCCCAAAAGACGCATGTCAAGAAAAAGCAGGAGCTTCCCACGCCTCCGCCGCTGGCGGCGCGGTGCACGGTGGGCGCGACGGAAGCTCGCGAGAGCACCGCTGATGGCTCGGATCGTTGGCGTCGTGGCGATCCTGCTCGTGCTCGTCGCGCTGACGAACCTTGTCTATCACGTGATCCGCAAGCCGACTGAGCTGTTTGCCTTCGTTGGCGATGCGCTCGACAAGGAGCCGGCCGAGACGTGGCGGCAATACGGGCCGCTCTTCCGCGCCTATTCCACCAGTACGATCACGCCCGAATTGCTGGCCGCGCTGGCGCAGGTCGAGAGTTCAGGCAACCCGGTGGCGCGCACCTACTGGCGCTGGCGATTAAGCCTGAATCCTTTCGCGATTTACCAGCCCGCCTCCAGCGCCGTCGGCCTCTTCCAGATGACCGATGCGGCCTACGCCGAGGCCGCGCGGTCCTGTGTCCGGGAGAATGCGGTCACAAATACCGGCTGCGGGTTCACCAGCCTCACGATCCGCGCGATCCCGAGCCATGCCATTGAGCTCGCGTCCGTGTATCTGGCTCGCAATGTCGCGGCGGTTCTCGCCCGCGTCCCCGATGTGCCGGCAAGCCTGCAGCAGAAGCAGGATCTCGCCGCGTTTATCCATCTTTGCGGCGGGGGTCCCGCCACAGCCTTCGCGCGCCGCAACTTTCAAATGATGCCCGGCGAGCGGTGCGGCGATCATCTCGTCACAGCCTATATCGTCAGGGTCAATGCGATGAAGCGGCAGTTCAAGCGCCTGGCGGCCGATGGCGGGTTCCAGAATTAACCTGCAGAGCGCACATCAAGCTTAACGCGCGAGTTTGGTTGCTACACGACGCAAGCCGAATAGATTCCGATTACCGGACGATTTCCCCAAGTCATCCGGGTCCACGCCAGCGAAGCCGCCAGGCGAATTGCCCTCTGCCTGGCGGCTTAGTTTTCGGCTCTCGGCGGGTGTAGCTCAATCCGCAACTCCAAGTGTCCAAGCCGGCGGGTTACGCGGAGTTTGTCATCGGGCCGCGCATTCGCGCGACCCGTTGGCTCATCCGGGCCACGCTCGCTATTTGCGTGTCCCGTCCTCGATAATCTGGACAATGCGCGACATGTCTTGCTGTGCGCGCCCCTGAAAGACGCCGTGCTTCAGCACGAGCCGTACCGCCTGGCTCACCCACATCGGAACGCCGAGTTCTTCGCCTTGCTCGATGGCAAGATCGACGTCCTTCATCAGGATCTCGATGGTTGCGCCAAAGTCGAACGTGCGTGGCAGCACGGCGTCGGGGAAAATATGCGTCGTTGCGAAATTACGGCCGGTTCCGTTGTTGAGAATTTGCAGCATGGCATCGTCTGGAATGCCTGCCTTGCCCGACATCGTCATTGCCTCTGACGTGGCGACGAGGGCGACGGCACAGAGCATGTTATTGGTGAGTTTCATGATCTGCGCAGACCCCGGCCTGTCACCGGCAACCACGATCGTCTGGCCCCAAAGCTGCAACACCGGCATCAGGTCGGAAACCCCCGCCGGATTTCCGGACACCATCATGGCCAGCGTGCCTGCCTTGGCGCCTGCGACGCCGCCGCTGATCGGCACATCGATGACGGTGACGCCGGTCGCGGCACACGCCGACTCGATCTCGCGGACGAAAGGCACGCCGACTGTGCAGGTGTTGACCAGGGTCTTCATGGCATTCCCCGCCAGCAAGCCGTCGGGTCCAGAAAGGGCCCGCCGAAAAATCTCAAGCGTCGGCAGCGAGACAATAATCGTGTCACAAATGTCCGCCAGTTCCTTCGGAGAGGCCGCCCTTCGCGCCTGGCGCTCGAGAAGCGGGAGCATCGCTTCCTCGCGGACATCATAAACCCAGAGCTCGTGCCCGCCGTCGAGCAACTTGCCCGCCATTGGTTGACCCATGTTGCCGAGGCCAAGGCAGCCGATACGCATCATGCAACTCCAGTGAAAGGGGGCCGAGCCGGCCTGCAGAGAGCCCGTCTTGATCTCGGATCTGCGAGGTAGCTGCGACTATACAGCAGGCGCCTTATAATCGGTCTGGTGTACTTCGACGATCGTCCCATCTGGATCCTGCAGGAAGATCTGATACCAACCGCCGATGGCCCAGACACCGTAGTCGGCAAATTGAATATTCTTCTCCCTCAGCATGGCCTTGAACGCCTCGATATCGTCCGTTCGAAACGCAATGTGACCGCGGTCCAGCGGATTGAGACTCTGTTTGGTCCGGAATGCGACGCCGAGATCCTGCGGTGCGATGTGAAACTCGGTCGTGCCGTCTGTCAGAAACTCGACTTTGCGGTCGTAGCCCTGCGACGTGATCTGGGCATCTCCGTAGCTTGGCACCGGCTTCATATTGAAAAGGGATCGGTAGAATTCCGCGACCGCGCCAACATCCTTGGTCGAATAGTTCACATGATGGAGCTTCAGTTCCATGGCATTCCCCTTCTTTAGTTCAGACAGCAAGCTTAGCGCGGATTAGCCGAAGGCGTAATGCGGCAATCTCTGGCGGCAGGCCCTGGGCGCCGCAAAGCCGCGCCACACGCCCTCGGTGGTCGGAACGTCAGGGAAGTTCGGCGCGCGGTGGGGTGAGAAGAACACGAGGCTGCGGATACGCCCCGCTCTGAGCCCGCCGATGCAGACACGGCGGACGGAAACCCGGCGCTGGGCAACTCCGGGAGTGCCGCGGGTGCACTCGCCTGCCGCAGGCTGCTACGCCTGCCGGTCGGCGCCGGCGCATGGGCAGGTCACGGTCGATCGCGCAAGGGCCATCGAATCTGGTATGAACGCCGGATGCATCCCGATGCAGCCAGCCCCCTCCTGCCACTCGTCACCTTGGCCGCGGGCGTGTTTCTGCTGTTCGCGCCCCGCATCGTCAGCGTCGCAGTGGCGCTCTATCTGGTCGTCACCGGCCTGGTCGGCCTGAACGGGATCTACCACTTCTTCAGATAGGTCGGAAAAGCGCGGGACCGATGCCCCGCGCCTTCCTCTGCTGTCTTTTAGCCTTGTGGGGCTGGCGTGGTGGCCGGCGCACTCAGGGCTGCTCCGCCGACCGAAACGGGTCCTACAAAGTTCGGCTGCCGGGCCAGCTTTTTGCGCATGAATCGGGATAGCCGGCTACGCGCGTGCCTTGTCGGAATGGAGGAAGTCACCTCCGGGGTCATTGCAGTTTTCAGCGAGTCGACCTTCGCGATCAGCGTGGAAATCTGCGCCGACATCTTCTTCACGTCTTCATGCTCATCCGTGATCTGGGCGGATATCTTCTTCACGACGACCTGCTCATCCACGACGCTCTGCCTGAGAGAACCAAGCCCGATTGAATCCTGCAGAAGAAGATCCGAGTTCTGCTGCAGCAGGAAGCTGTTTTCCTGCAGAGCGGCAACGTGCTGCTGCTGGGCCGACGGAACATCCTTCGATGCGGGGCCAGCCAACTCCGCTATCAGATCGGAGATTTTCTGGCGCGGAATCAGATCGGCCAGCATGCTGACATTCGGCAGGGCAAAATCGGAAGGCGCCATGGTATAGACGGCCGCGGTACTGTTTATTCCGAGCGCGATCACCGACAGCGCCAGGATCGATTTCCGGCTCGATGGCTTGCCCGGCGCCGTGGATTCGGGTTGTTCGCCTTGGCTCTGCTCTTCCGATGTCTTGGTCATGTGCAACAACCTCAAATGAGTGAACAAAAAAGAGCCGTCGCCGGATCGTCCTCGCGACGGCTCCTTGATGCGGCACTCAACTAGAACTGCCTGAGACTATAGGATGATCAGATTAATTCGGCGTTAGCGCCACATTCGCCGGTAAACCGGATGGAGCCAACGGGTCGCGCGAATGCGCGCCCGCGATGAGCGCAATTGCGCTCGTCGCGCGACCCGTTGGCTTCATCCGGGCTGCGCTCGCTATCGGCGTGCGCCGGGCGATTTGACCGCCCCCTTCTTCCACAGCCGAAATCCGCCCTCGAATGCATTGGTGTTGCCGCCGAGCCGGACCTTGCGCGGCAAAGGATCGACCTTGTCGGCGTTTCCGCCGCCCAGCATGACGTAGTCCGGCTCCAGTGCCGCGAGCAGGCGCTTCAGGACGTCATCGACCACGCGTTGCCATTTCTTCCTGCCAACGCGCCTGAGGGCTGCGGCGCCGACGCATTGCTCGAACGTCTTGCCGTTGCGGTACGGCAGGTGAGCCAGCTCCATCGGCTCCAGAATGCCATCCACGATCATCGCGGAGCCAAGCCCCGTTCCCAGCCCCAGGAACAGCATCCGGCCGCCCTGGTAGCTGCCGATCGCCTGCATCAGCGCATCGTTGACGACCCGCGTCGGGCGGCCGAAGGCCTTTTCGAAATTGAAGCCGGCCCATCCGCGGCCGAGATTGTGAGGCTCCGACAAGGGCCGGTTGTTGACCACAGGCCCCGGATATCCGATCGAGATGACGTCATAGGACCAGTCTTTCGTCAGCGCCTTGACCTTCGTCACCATCGCTTTCGCAGAGAGATCAGGACCGGACACAAACGCGCGTTTGGTTCGCTCCCTGTCAGTCATGAACTTCACGCGCGAACCGCCGACGTCGATCGCCAGGATCGTTTGTCGCGGTGCGCGCTTGCCCGCTTTCTTCACCATGAATTCGCGCCCTGCACTGCCGGACGAGCACAATTATAGCCGATCTGCAGAAGTAGAGAAATAAACAGCGGCACGGTTTTGTTCTCCATCCAACTCCATTCTGTTCGCAAAGAACGAATCGGAATCGTTGCAAATCAGCGCGAGCCAATTCTTAACAACGGGTTTGCTTCGTGCTCGCGTAGCAGGCGTAGCCGGGATGGAGCGCAGCGCAATCCGGGATCACTCTGACACCGCCCCGGATTTCGCGGAGCCTGTCGTCACTGTGCGAGCGCAATTGCGCTCGTCGCGGGGCGCGCATTCGCGCGACCCGTAGGCTCCATCCGGGCGACACTCGCTTTGATTGTGTAACCAACAATCTCTTTTCATAGTTGTTCTTGCCGAAACGCTTTTGCTGTCTTGGCGCCAGGCCTCAAGACGCCAGGTGTGGCGGCCGGCACACACTCTCGGTCTAAGCGCATCGTCGCTCGCGAAAGAGCTGCACTGTTCACAGACTTGCCGCAAATGCGTGTGGAACTTTCGTGGGGACATTAGCCGAGTATCAATCCATGCGTTTGTCAGCTCTTTCGACCGCCGCCGCCGCGCGCGCCGGCGTGCTGTGTTGTGTCTTGTTTATGGCAATAAGCGCTCAAGCTCTCGCGCAAACGCCGGCCGCGGACAATCCAAGCCCGACCGCACCGCAGCCTCCGGCGGCCGTGCAGGAAAAGCCTGCGGCCGCCGCCGAGGAGAAACCACCCACCGCGGACGACAAGCCCGCCACCGCCGAGCAGAAGCCGGCGCCCGCGGAGGAGAAACCGGCCATCGCGCAGGACAAGCCCGCGGCGGTGGAGGAGAAGTCGGCCACCACGGACGAGAAGCCCGCTATTGTCGAGCAGAAGCCGGCTCCCGCCGAGGCGAAACCAGCTATCGCGCAGGACAAGCCCGCAGCTGTCGAGGAGAAGCCGGCTGCCACGGACAGCAAGCCTGCCGTCGTCGAGCAGAAGCCGGCGCCTGCCGGGGAAAAACCAGCGGTTGCGCGGACAAGCCGAAGCCCGCCCATGAAGCTCGCAGAAAGCCTGCTCGCCAGGGCCATCAAAAAGCGCGGTCCTCAGCAAAGCGGCAGAGCCCAATAAATCGGTGCAACCGCCTCCCCAGCCAAGGCAGCCCCCAAACCGCGCGAGCGGACCATGGTCATGCTCTGCACCCGCTACCGCACCTACAATCCGTCGTCCGGGACTTACCGCGGCTACGACGGCCAGACGCATGCGTGCCGATAGCGAAAATCATTCCATCATTGGCCGGCCGATCCAGAGCCGGTTGAGCCAGCGCACGGCGAGGTCCGGCCGCTTGCCCCCTTGCAGGCGCGCCAGCGCTTCCTGGTAAGGGCCGGCCGCGCGCAGGCGCATGGGAAGGCGGGGATAGATGCGCCGGATCCACTTCAGCGCACGGTTCATGCTGCGCGCTTCGCGTTCGCCGAACTCAAATCCGAATTCCCGGGCCAGCCGCTCCGGCAGCAAATGCGCCGTCAGCGCGCGATACCATTTTGGTACGCGCAATCCAGTCCCGCGACCTGAAAAGATCTGTTCGGCAATGTCGCGGGCGGCGGGACTGACCGCGAGAATATCCGAGCGCGACATCGCCTCCGTGTAGGCGGCGAATGCCGTCCAGTCCGATGGCAAATCGGCCTGTCGAATGCCGAATAACGCCGCGTACAGCTTCGCCTCGGCCCAGTATTGTTCGCGCTCGCTGTTGGTGAGTGCGGGCAGGACGAGGTCATGCGTCTGCAAGGCGGTCTCCACCAGCGTGGCATGAACCCACTGCAGCGCCGAGACCTCATTGGCGCGGTAAGCCGAACCGGCCTCGAAGCGGCCTGCCGCCTGCGGCAATGTCCCGGTCACCACGGCGTGACGCCGATGCAGCCGGCGGCTTGCGGCCAGCGCCTGATCGAGCGTGCCGAACACCATCGTGAAGGTGATGTTGAAGGTCCGGTGAAACCGGCCGACCGGATCGGCAAAGGTTCTGGAATGCTCCGAGATGGCGGCGGCGACCCAGGGGTGCGCCAGTTGCAGCAGCAGCGCCCGCCCCGCGCCGAGGAAAACCGCCGCCTCGCGATCGACCCGCCACGTCAGGGACTCGGGGCCGAAGATTCCCTCGACCGGTCCGGCCGCCGCCGCGCGAACGGCGTCGAGACTGTTTTCGAAATCATCCGCGGACAACAACGGCATTCCCTCACGCAAGCGTTGGCCGGATCAGCGCAGACGCAATCCGCCATCGCGTTTGTTCTTCGTCCGACTCCATTTTGTTCTCAAAGAACGAATCGGAATCGCGCAAATCAGCGCACGGCAATTCTTAACAACGCGTTTGCTTCGCGCGCGCCCGGCAAGCGTAGCCCGGACGGAGCGAAGCGCAATCCGGGACCGCGCTGACATCGCCCCGGATTTCGCTGCGCTCCGCATCCGCCCTGCCCGCTGATTTGCTTTGCGCACAAGTCAAATCTTGCCGCATCACATGCGGCAAAACAACACGACGGGCAAATCACCCAAAACCTGTCCAGACCCCTCGCCAAAAATATTTTGCTTTCGTTGTCGGGCAAATCAGTGGTTTGACTCCGTCTGTCTCACCCGATGAGAGGGGCGTTGCGCACGTCACGAACGCGCGGTGGGATGCGGTGGACGCAGAAGGCGCGCGAGACGCACGCGCCCGATGCGTACGGTGAAGTCGCGTGGTTCGGGCGCCGCGGTGCTGGCGCTAAGCTTGCGATAGGAAGCGCAGGCGACGGAGGCAAAAGAGCCGTTCTCCGGGAAGAGCGCGAAGTAAGCCGTAAAGCCACTGCGCAGGGAAGGCCGGGATGCTCCGCCTGTACCTGTATGCTCGTGTGCGTGTTCTTCGGTGCACGTTGCACACGAGACCGCGGGTGCAGCAAGCACCCGGTCTTCCCTGCGCCCTCTATCCAAGAGGAGGGCAACGAAGTTTTTAAACCTCGGGTGAAACATGCCGCGAGATCGCGGAGTTATGCCCGTAGCCCGATCACACCTACCTTTGCCGTTGCGCCAGATAGAATCCGAACAACACCGTCACCAGTCCCGCCGCCTGCAGCGCGGTCGGGGGCTCGCCGAGCAGCAGCCAGCCGGTCAGGATCGTCAGCGCCGGCACGGTCGCCGGGAACACCGCGGCACGGGCGACGCCGATGGTCTGGATCGAGAACGCGAACAGATACAGCGCGGCGGGTCCGGCCAGGATGCCCTGCGCCAGCGCCTGCAGCGCATTTTCACCGAGGCCGAACGCCGCCACGCGGGCGAACCCGCCGGAGGCCGCATAGAGCGGCAGCAGTGAGAGCGACAGCACGCTGATGATAGTGGCCGCCGAGAACGCGTTGACGCGCCAATGCCGCAGCAGCGTGCCGAACACCGCGAACATGAATCCGGTCACTACGAACAGCAGATCGCCAAGCACGCCGTCGCGACCGATATGGCCGATCGAACTCGGCTCCGATCACCACCAGGCCGCCGACGATGGCGACCGCCCCCAGCACGCGCGACGGCGGAATCCGCTCGCGGAGAAACACCGCGGCGAGCAACAGGCTGCCGAGCGTCGCGCTGGAAGGCTGGATGACGCTGCCATGGCCGAGCGGCACGAACAGGAATCCAGTATAGCTGATGAGCGACATCACGGGCCCGCCCAGCACCATCAGCACCAGTCCGCGGCCCCAGCCGATGCCGCCGAGATTTCCGATGCCGGCGCGCAGCACGATCGGCAGGAACACGATGCCCGACCACAGGAAGCGGTGCATCAGCAAATCCGGCGGCGTGAAGCCGAGCTTCAGCCCGTGCCGCGTCGCCACGAAGCCGAGCGCCCAGAACAGCGCCGCACCGGCGCCGCACGCGACCCCGAGCAGGGCCGGCTTCGCATCGGATTTTGGGGCTGGAGATTCAGTGCCGCCGGTCGGCTCGGTCATCGCGGACGCTTAACTTGGCCCGCAGAGGCGGTTCAACCCACGCCCATGCAGGGCTGACGAGCGCGTCAGTGGACTGGCCCTTCGCAAATTCGCCGTTCACGCGCGACGGCTCGCGGGCTACGCTGGGGTCACCCTGCTCGCGGGAAGGACCACCATGAACGGAAATCGATACTACGGCGTTCGGGTCGAGGGCGCGAAATACGGCGTGGGCTTTGGCTCGGCGCTCGCCATCGCGATCTCCTACACCAACAACCACTCGATCCTGTGGGCGATCATCCACGGCATCCTGGGCTGGCTCTACGTGATCTACGTCGCGCTGTTTCGGTGAAGTAGCCCGGACGGAGCGAAGCGCAATCCGGGCTACGTTCGCGGCGTCGGCTCACGCCGCCTTCGCGGCCTTCTCCGCCGGCGCGGTTTCCATCGCCCGCATGTAGAGATCGAGCAGGCTTTCGCGCTCGTCGCGCTCGTCCTGGTCCTGCTTGCGCAGCTTGATGATCTCCCTGAGAATCTTCACATCGAACCCTTCGCCCTTGGCCTCCGCAAACACTTCCTTCTTCTGCTCGTTCAGCTCAGCCAATTCGCTGTCGATGTTCTCGATCCGCTCGACGAAAGAACGAATCCGGCCGCCGGGAATGGTGACGTCAGACATGGTGCCTCCCTGTTTAATGAGGTTGTGAAAATGCCCGCAAACAAATAACCAATGTGTTAACCTCGGAAGGTTCCCGCGCCCTGCAAATCAGATAATCCCCAGACCAATCCCATGAACGTGATTTCTATCCAGTCGCAGGTCGCCTACGGCCATGTCGGCAACAGCGCCGCGGTGTTTCCCATGCAGATGCACGGGATCGACGTCATAGCGGTGCCGACCACGCTGTTGAGCAACCGGCCCGGCTACCCGACTATCCGCGGCCGGGTGCTCGATAGCGAACTCGTCGCCGACCTCCTGCGCGGCATTGAAGAGCGCGGCGCAGTCGATACCGCCACGATGATCCTGTCCGGCTATCTCGGCTCGGCCGACAACGCCGCCGTGGTCGCGGATTTTGTCGCGCGCGCCAAGGCCAGGAATCCGACGCTGCTCTATTGCTGCGACCCCGTGCTGGGGGATCGCGACCGCGGCCTGTTCGTCCACGCCGACATCCCGCCGCTGGTGCGCGATCTGCTGTGTCCGCTCGCTGATATCATCACGCCCAATCATTTCGAGTTCGAATGGCTGTGCGGGGCCAAGGCCGCCACGATCGATCAGCTGCTCAAGGCGGCGCGCGCGTTCATGGCGCGCGGCACGGTCGTCGTCACCAGCGCGGAGCTTGCCGACACCCCTGAAGGCGAGATCGAGACGCTGGCCGTCGAACGCGCCAAGCAAGACTTCGAGGCCTTTCGCGTGCGCACGCCAAAACTGCCGATCAGCCCGAACGGCACCGGCGACTTGTTTGCCGCGTTGCTGGTCGCCGCGTGCCTCCGCGGCGCCGATACGCCGAATGCGCTCAGCCATGCGGCGTCTGCCATCTTCGCCGTGCTGGAACGCACCGCGGCCAGCGGCGGCGAGGAAATGCGCATCGTCGAGAGCGCGGAGCAACTGGTTCATCCGAAGCGCAAGTTCGAATGCATCGCGATCAGCCCGCAGGACAGAAAATGAGCCGTTTCTGGAGCAGCTTGACGCACGACCTGAAGCCGTACGTGCCGGGCGAACAGCCCCGCATGACGGAGCTGGTCAAGCTCAACACCAATGAGAGTCCCTTTGGTCCTTCCCCGCGCGCGTTGGAAGCCATTCGCGGCGAGGCGGCTGATACGCTGCGGCTATATCCGGACCCACAGGCGTCCGCGTTGCGCGCTGCCTTGGCCACCTACCACCAGGTACGTACCGAACAAGTGTTCGTCGGCAATGGCTCCGACGAGGTGCTGGCCCACGTCTTCGCCGCGCTGCTGAAGCATGATGCCGCACTGCTCTTCCCCGACATCACCTACAGTTTCTATCCGGTCTATTGCCGTCTGTTCGGCATCGCCTACGAGGCCGTCCCGCTCGATCAGGCCATGCGAATTCGCATTTCCGACTATCGCCGGCCGGCCGGCGCGCTCATCCTGCCCAATCCGAATGCACCAACTGGCGTCGCGCTGTCGCGGGCCGAGATCGCCACCCTGCTGGAGCAACATCCTGATGCGCCGGTGGTGATCGACGAGGCCTATGTTGATTTCGGCGCCGAGACCGCGGTTCCTCTGGTCGCGTCGCACCCGAACCTTCTGGTCGTTCAAACCATGTCCAAGTCCCGGGCCCTGGCGGGTTTAAGGGTTGGCTATGCGATCGGCGACGCCGACCTGATCGAGGGGCTCACCCGGGTGAAGGACAGTTTCAACTCCTATCCGCTCGGCCGGCCCGCCCAGGCCGGCGCCATCGCCTCGCTGGAGGACGAAGCCTGGTTTCAACAGAGCCGCGCACGCGTGATCGAAGGCCGGGAGCGGCTGAACCGCGGTCTGGTTGCGCTTGGCTTCGAAGTGCTGCCGTCCTCCGCCAACTTCGTCTTCGCGCGTCATCCGGCGCACGAAGGCGCGGCGCTGGCCGCCGCGCTGCGCCAACGGGCGGTGATCGTCCGCCATTTTTCCGCGGCCCGCATCTCCGACTATCTGCGGATCACCGTGGGCACGGACGGGCAAATCGACCGGCTGTTGTCGGCGCTGTCGGACATCATGGGCAACGCGTAGCGCGGGTGAGCCGTCCGGCCCCGCGCGCGTTACTCGACGACGTCGAGTTTGACCTTGGCAACACCCTTCCCCACCATTCCCAGCGCGTCGGCCGCGGAATAGGAGACGTCGACAACGCGCCCCGGAACATAAGGACCGCGGTCATTGACCCGCACCGTCACCGACCGGCCGCTCGCGACATTTGTGACGCGCAACTTGGTGCCGAAGGGCAGCGTCGGATGGGCGGCGGTCATTTCGAGCGGGTTGAACTTTTCGCCGCTCGCGGTCTTCGTTCCCTCGCTGTAGAAGCTGGCGACCCCATGCGAAGGCGTGCTGATGCCGACTGCATCCTTGCGCGGCGCGAACGGCGTATGCCTTCGCACGGCCACCACGCGCCGCTTCATCATGGAAGATGTCGTTCGATCGTGGTCCACCGATGCCTGCCGGCTGGCGCGAAGTTCGGATTTTTGGGTAACGACCGAGGACTGCGCGCAGGCCGCGAGCGATGCGGCTGCGAGCGTCGCGGCAAACAGCCGGATAAATTTCCCCGCACGCGCGGCCGGGATCAACGGCGCTTCAAATTGAGCATGGTCTGCTCTGACGTCAACGCACGAAGTACTGGTGCAGCCAATGGAAGGCATGTTGCAATCCCCCGCTCGCGCCCCAGCCCAAGCCGAAAACCAACACGCGGCAATGGCGGGACTGAATCCGGGCGGAAACGTGGCCGGATGCGATCAGGCATGGTTTCCACAGCGCAATTCGGTTCGAGTGTGGTGATTGTGTCACAGCATGTAGCCGGATGGCGCGGAAGCGCAATCCGGGAGTTTCGCGGTTAGATAACCCCGGATTTCGCTGAGCCTCTCATCACCATGCGAGCGCAATTGCGCTCGTCGCAGGGCGCGCATTTGCGCGACCCGTTGGCACCATCCGGGCAACGAGCTTTGCTCTTCAGGAAGTGAAAAACTTCGTTCCATCGAAAAAGCGGTTCGGGCGATTGAACACGGAGAGGAACGTCGCGCCGTTGGGGGCACGCGCGACATGGACGTTGCCGCCCGGTCGCCACACGAAGTCACCCGCGCCACAGCTCCCCTCCGCGTCTTCCAGCGATCCTTCGAGCATGAAGGTCTGTTCGAGCGCCGTGTGCTCGTGCAGCGGCACGACCGCGCCGGGCGCCATCCTGAACAGGATGGTCGCGCGCCCTTCGTCGTCCTTGTACAGGATCTTCATCTCTATCCCGTCGAACTCCGTTCGCTGCCAGGGCATCGACGACGCAGCGACGAAGGTGGACCGAAGTTCGGGCGGGTTGACGGGCGAAGGCTTGTTCATGGCGTCTCCTCCGAAAAATGTTGCTCCGCTTTCGCTCAGGAAATCTCGTAGACCGACACCTTGTCCGCGATGCCGCTCAACGCCACGCGTCTCGGCGTTGGCTTCAGCCCGCTGGTCTCGAGCAGGGCGCGCGCACGCGCCACCACCTGCTCCGTCACCACGATCGAGTGTGAGGCCGCAAGGCCCTGGACGCGCGAGGCGATATTCACCGTCTGGCCAAAATAGTCCTGCTGGCCATTGAGCGTGACCGCAAGGCATGAACCTTCATGGATGCCCATCTTCAGGCGCAGGCTCTGGTGCTGACGCTCGGCGCCAAGATCGCGCATCGCCTCGCGCATGCGGATCGCCGCGGCAATGGCGCGGTCGGGCGTCTCGAAGGTCGCCATCACGGCATCGCCAATCGTCTTCACGACCGCCCCTCTTTCGGACGCGATGATCTCCTGCAACAGCCTGAAATGCTCGTTGACGAGATCGAAAGCGACGAGGTCACCGACGTGCTCATAGAGCTCGGTGGAATCCTTGAGATCGCTGAACAGAAAGGTCAGGCTCAGGATCTTGAGGCGTTGGCCGATGGCGAGCGTGTCGGTCCGGTAGATATCGCGAAACGTCTGATTGGTGAGCAGACGCGTTGCCGTGAGAACCGACTTGCGTCGCTTGAGGATGTCGTCCAGCGCCGGATTCGCCACCCATACTGCCGGCAATACCCGACCGTCGGTGCGGTTGTCCAAAGCGAGCCGCAGCGGCCCGGGGCGCAAGCCAACGGTGTCGACGGGAACCTGGATCTTGTTGAAGATGACCGACAGGTTCTGGCGTTCGCCGGTCTCTTCGCCGCTGACCTCGAGGAACTGGGCCGCATGCGTGACGGGATCGAACACGATCAGCGTGCCCTGCGGCACCTGCAGGGAAAGGATGGCCCGTTCGCCTGCCGGCAGGTCGACGATTTCGAGCGTGACGTCGTCCAGCAGCTTCCCCAGATCGTCCGGAAGATCGATCGCCGAACTCCAGAAGATCTGGCGATAATATTCGGCCGCGGAGAGTTCGTCGGGACTATGGGCCGCGATCTTTCGCACGCGCGGGCTTACCGTAAAAGTCACCTCAACCAGATTATCGAGCGTCGTCTCATAGCCCGCGGCGCAGAAGGCGCAATTATACTGCGTCCGATCCAGGGTCTTCAGGCTTTTGTTGGCGGAAAGAACCCCGGCGCAGCTCGGGCACATCACGTTCCATGTCATCTCGAAGATGCCGAGTCCCACCGCATTCAGGAGTGCTGCGATGACCAGATCTTCGTCGATGCCCTCCATGCCGGCGAGATCAAGCGCGTTCATCTTGTTCAAGGCATGATCCGGGGCATCCCGCACCATACGCTCGAGCATGTCGACCGCGGCTTCGTCGGAGGACTGACGCAGAGCCGCAAACAACGTCCCGGTTTCGGTCATGCGACAATGCTACCTTAAAGAAGGCCGCGCGAACACCCGCTAGCCCATCCCCGCGCACGCAGATACAAAAAAGCCCGCGGTGAAATCGCGGGCTTTTTCTCAAGCGGGGATGGAGATGCGGGTCAGCGAAAGGCGCGACCGCGGTCAGCGAAAGGCGCGACCGGTGGTCGGGGCTGGCGCGGCCGTCTCGGCCGTCCGCCTCGTCCGCGGTGTCAGGACGCTCAGTTGATGCGCGGTGGCTGCGGAGGTCAGCGCCGGCGACTGCTCCCTGACATCGGCAGCGCCCAGCACGCCAACCTGCACCGCCGATATCGGCAGTCCCTTCGTTTCATAGCTCGGCAACTCCGCCGCAAAGCCGGCAGTGGCGCCCGCAATCGAGATCACGGCGGCGGCTGCGATGGATAGGTAAGTCTTCTGCACTTCAGTTCTCCGGGGTAGGATTCGAAGCAGCAGGCTACACCTTTTTGTTGCAATGCGACATCATGATATTGCATTGCAACAATGCGGTTCCCCGCACTCAATTAATAGTGATAGCCCAATTAGTTAGCAGCAGAGCCTGCCGAACGGGAGAAGCGCATGCAAGTCGCAGTCATCGGTGCCGGAGCGGTCGGATGCTACTACGGGGGACTGCTGCTGCGGGCCGGGCATGACGTGACGTTCATCGGCCGGCAGCCGCATGTCGACGCCATCAACGCCGATGGCCTGCTGCTCGACACCAAGAGTTTCAAAGGCCACTTGCCCGCCAAGGCCGCGACCGATACGGCCGCGCTTGCCTCGCCCGATCTGGTGCTGGTCTGCGTGAAGTCGGCCGATACCGAGCAGGCCGGCCGGTCGCTCGCCGGACGCTTGCGGCCGGAAACATCGGTTCTCAGCCTGCAGAACGGCGTCGACAACGCGCCGCGTCTTGCCGCCGTCATCGGCCACGCCGTCATTCCGGTCGTCGTCTATGTCGGCAGCGAGATGGCCGGGCCCGGCCATGTCCGGCATCACGGCGGCGGCGACCTCGCCATCGGCCCCTCTGCCGCGAGCGAAGCGCTGGCGCAAACACTTGCAGCCGCCGGCATCGGCATCACGATCGCGGACGACATCGACAAGACGCTATGGAGCAAGCTGATCATCAACTGCGCCTTCAACGCGCTTTCCGCCGTGGCTGATATTTCCTACGGCCCGATGCTGGAAGTCGAAGGCACGCGGGATGTCGTCACGCGCGCAGTGCAGGAGGCGACAGCGGTCGCCCGCGCTTGCGGCGTATCGATCGGTGACGATCTCCTTGCGCATATCCTGAACATCCCGGCCATCATGCCGAACCAGATGTCGTCCACCGCGCAGGATCTTGCGCGCGGCAAGCCGAGCGAGATCGACTTTCTCAACGGCCATGTGGTGCGCAAGGGGGCCGAGTTGGGCATTCCGACCCCGACCAACCATGCCCTACAGGTGATGGTGAAGCTGGCGGAACGGGGCAAGGCGATGTCCGGAAGACGGAAGTAGCCGCTTCCCTCAATGCCCGGCATGAAACCTTTCACGCCCAAGCGGCGTTTGGCAGGTCAAGCTTCCACCCGTCCCTGATCTCGCGCAGAAGGGGAGCAGGCCATGCTGCGCAGAGCGACTCCCGAACGACTGAGCTTCTTTTCCGATGGCGTGTTCGCCGTCCTGATCACCGTACTCGTCCTGGAACTGCGGCCGCCCGAAAGTCCGACCTTCGCGGCGCTGATGGCGCTCTGGCCGACCTGGCTCAGCTACGCAGTCAGCTATCTCTTCATCGCCATCGTCTGGACCAATCACCATTACCTGATGCGCTACGCCAGCGAGGCGACGCCGCGGCTGCAATGGTTCAATTTCGCGCATCTGTTTTCGATGTCGCTGCTGCCGTTTTCCACCGCCTGGATGGCTGTCAGCGAACTGGCGCCGCAACCGGTCGCCTTCTATGCGGCCGTGTTCTTCCTGGTGAACGCGACCTACGTCGCCTTGATCTGGGATCTGATCGACCGGACGCCCGGCACCGCGATCGCACCCGAGGTGCGCAGGATCATGCGGATGCGGTCGCTGGCGACGCTATGCGGCTTCGCCGTCGCCGCAGTGGTAGCGCTGAAATACCCGTTGGCCGGGCTCGGCATCTGTATCTGTTGCCTGATCGTCTATCTGAAGCCCGAACCGCCGGGGGCAGCGAGCGAGACTGCGACAGGCAAGGATATCGCGAGAACATGATTTCTCAGCAAGAAGCCCGGAAGAGCGTTGGCGACATCCGGGACAACTCTAACACCGCCGCCGGATTGCTGACGAGCATCCGGGCTACCGGCGGGCTACGACGGCAGCCGCGTTACGCGATCACGCGCTTCTCGAGGATCTTGCGAAAATCCGTTGCCAGGCTGCCGTAATAGCCGGCCAGCACCTCGTAAAAGGACTGCTCGGCCTTGTCGGTTGCTGCCCGCGCCTGCTGTTCGCAGCGCGAGGCTTTCGTCTCGTACTTCTCTACTTTGGACTTGAGCTCGGCCACTACCATCTTCGGTACTCCCCGCCACACGCACGCCTAGGATGCTAGGCCGGCAAAGGTCGAAAAGATGGCCGGGCTGAGGAGATTTCGTAGCGTAGGGGTGAGCAAGTCGTGGCCCATCGCGGGACCTACCGCGCCGGTACCGGCGCCGGCGGCCGCAATGATGACCGCGCCGTGCCGGCAGCCTTTGGTTTCGCCGCGACGCGCTTTCCGCTGTCGATGGATTCCAGATAGGACGTCAGCGCCCAGGCCGAGCTGGAGCCGCTGGAATAGTGTTTTTGCAGAAACAGATAGAGCGTGAGGTGAAAGCGACCCTTGGCGAGCCCGCGCGGGCTGCGATGGCAGGACGCGCAACTTTCGGCGAACAGTTTGGGCGCCGGCTTGCCCCGGTCGAGATTCTGCGCGACGGCCACCGATCCGCCCGTCGCGACGATTACAGCGAGAACAAGCAGACTGCAGCGCGCTTTCATTGGCGACATCAGTTTTTCCGGTACACGGAGCGGATGAGCGGCCTCAGGCAGCTCGGGAAAGAAGGCAAGCGAAACGCAATCTGCTGTCCAGGCGTGGCGAAAAGTGGGTGCGCTTCCGCCATCATTGCGTTCCAATCGCGGCGCCCTCTCAATATGGCGGCTTCTTCTTTTCCCGCTGCGCCCTTGCCGCTTCCATCCACCATGCGAGATCATCGGCAAAACGCGGAAACGCGTGTGACAGCGCCTTGCCGCCCTCGCCGGCGGGGTTGCCGTCTTCGGTCAGCGTCTGCGCGATCGGCCCGACCGCGATCGTGCTCGAAATCACCACCATGCCCATTTCCGAAAGCGTGCCGTGCCATGCGAGCGCTGCGCGCGCGCCGGAGAAGCGGCCGGCCGAATAACTGGCGATTGCCGCAGGCCGCCAGAACCATTCCTCGAGAAAATGATCGGTAAGGTTTTTCAGCCCCGGCTGCATGCCCCAATTGTATTCGCCGGTGACGAACACAAAGCCGTCGGCTGTGCGGATCTTCTCTGCAAGTTTCTCCAGCACCTCTGGCGCGCCGCCTTTCGGATGCTCCTTGTACATCCGGTCCAGCATCGGCAGGCCGATCGCCTTGGCGTCGATCAACTCGACATCGTCGCCACGCGCGGCAAACCCCTCGACGACGAATTGCGCGAGCCGGATGCCCATGCGGTCGGACCGGTAGGAGCCGTAAAAGACGAGAATGCGGTTGCCCATGACACCTGCCCCTTAAGACATTGGATGATGCACTCGAACCATGGGGGCCCTTCCCGTGCAAGGCCCCAGCCTGCGGCCGATGAACCTGAAGGCCGCCGCGCGCTGATGCAAACAGCCAACAAAAAAGCGGCCTTGCGGCCGCTTCGTTGCAGTTGCGTCCGACTCTACCAATAGCCGGGCCCGCCATAATAGGCGTAGGAATCATCGTACGGCGCGCCCGCGATCGCGGCCGCCGTTCCGACTGCACCGGCGACCACGCCAGCCGCAAGCCCCACGGGCCCGGGACCGTAATGGACGCGAGGTCCGTAGTACACGCGAGGTCCGTAGTAGCTGTAGTCATAGCGGCTCGGCAGGCGCACACCATATCCGCCGCGCAGATAGTTGGAATTCGGGTAGTTGAACCCGATCATGCCGGGTTCCTGGGTCGCCTCCTGCGACATCGCGGGCGTCGCAAGCGCCGTCGCCAGGATCGCGGCCGCGCCAAGCAGTGTCAGTTTCGTCATCGCTCGTTCTCCATCTCAATATGAGAGCGAACGGGTGAGATGAGACGCTGGTTCCCGAGATCGGTTTCACGGCGCCGTGAGTTTCAGAAGCGATCGCCTGTACGTCGCCGGCAAGAGAACCAGCAAGAAAACCAGCAAGAGAAAAGGCCGGCGGGCATTACGCCGCCGGCCTTCTCTTGCAACTGCCGGCTCGGGAGGTCCGGTTCCGCTGCGATTCCATGCCTAAAGTTTGACCACTACAGCATTAATAAAATCTTAACGATCGACAGTGAGTTGCATCACGGATGGGCAGAACCTTCTGGCGCTAGCTTCGTACCAATAAGAGTAGCTTCGCTTGCAGGAGGCCAATATGGCCCAGGTTTATTTCCACTGCTCGAATTCCCGAGAAGTCCGGCTCGATCGATCCGGCGAAGCGGTGAGCGACCTCGCCGAGGCACGCGACCGTGCCGCCGGCATCGTCCGCTCGCTGATCATGGGACGTGACGCGGAAGACTGGCGCGACTGGGTCGTGCATGTCAGCGACGATTTCGACGAAGAGATCTTCGTTCTGCCGTTCGCCTTCGTCCTCGGCAAACCGCACTGAGAGGTTGCCATGCTGCCGGCACGACCGCCCTTCATGCCGCTGCTCCGCCGCCTCGATGCGATCGTGGCGCGCTGCCACCGCCTGATCGAGCGCGCTCGCGACCCCTATCGTCCCGAGCGCCACTACATGCGCGGCCCCGGCCCGAAATGGCACGCCCGGCATCGCGCCGACATCGCAGGCCTCGCCCTCTAGTCTAGGACGCGGCCAACCGCACGCTCGGCGCGTTCTGCGCCAGATCCAGAAAATTCCGTATTCCCTTGGCGCTTTCCGCGCCATGGGTGAGCACCGTTCCAAGGTGATCTCCGGCCGTCGACAGGAAGCGCAGGCCGTTGGCATCGGCGAACGCCTGGCGCCGCGCGTAGGCGGGATCGTCCTGTCCCTCCCAGATCGTCATGGGGAAACCGATCTCGAGCACGGCTTTGCCGGCGCCATCGAGTTGGCCGAGCGCCTCGAAGCAGGCCCGCAGGCCGGGCTCCGAATTCCGTCGTGACCCATCAGCATGCCATTCTGCAGCACGACCAGCGGCCCCTCGCGCTCCACCGTGTAATGAACCCTGTGCCCGCGATGAACGGCAAATGGCATGCAAATCCCCCATGACCCGCCACTTGGCAGATATGCTTCGCGCGCCGGTTCCAGACCTCGGAACCCACGGTCGCAACCTCTCCACAACATCGCCTTGCTTTGGTCAAACCTCGCTGGCCGTGTGGCGGCTTGGGTAAGGGGCTTTCCGGGCTGAGGGTTTTCGACGCCGCCAAGCATGCTCGCCGCCCGATGCGGGTAACATTGGACTCAGCAAGGGACCGCCAATGCAATCCACGCCAACGCTGAAAGACACCGATCCGCACGACGTCTTTGCGATCGAATCGCTGCTGCACGCGCATGCCGAAAAGGCGCCGCCGCCGGCGCATGACCCGGCCGCCGCTTCCGTGGCGCCGCAAGTTCACGTCGCGCCGAAGCCGCAGGTCGACGCGGCACCCCCGATTTCGGTCAGCGCGCCAATTCCGCAGATTGAACCGACGTTTCGCGACCCCGATGTGCGCGATATCCAGGGCGAGCATATCAGGCCGAGCGAGATCAAGGTGGATGGCCTCAAGCTTCCCGGCGAACGGCCGATGGCCAAATGGGCGAAGCGCATGATCATGGCGCTGCTCGGCCTGTGCGGCGCCATCGCCGCCGCCGCCTGGCAGCATTACGGCGATCAGGCCACGGCGATGGCCACCGAATGGGCGCCGCCCTTCGTGCTGGCTGCATTGCCTTCGGCAACCAAGCCTGCCACAGCCGAGCAGCCAGGCGTCCCGTCGGCCGAGGCCGCAGCAACAGATCAGGCCGCCGCGCAACCGGCGGCAGCGGCAGCATCGACTCAACCCGACCCCACAGCCACCGCCGCGGCCGCTCCTCCAGCCGCTCCTTCAGCGGAACCGGCCCAGCTGCAATCGATGGCGCAGGATCTCGCCACGATGGGCCAGCAGGTCGAGGAGCTGAAAACCACCATCGCGCAGCTCAAGGCGAGCCAGGCCCAAATGGCGCGTGAACTTGCCAAGGCCGCAGAGGCCAAAGCGGCCGAAACCAGGCCTGCCGAGCAGAACCTGCGGCCGAGGGTGTCGGCGCTGACGCCGCCTGCGCCGCGGCCGGCCGCCCCGCCGCCCGTGCGCAAGCCGAAGCCGGCCCATTATTCCTATTCGCCCGCGCCGATTGCCGCTCCCGCAGCGCCGCTCCCGCCGGCGCAAGCCGCCGCACCGGTGCCGCCTGCACCGCCCCGGCAAACGATTGCCGATGACGGCGCGCCGGTGGTGCGTCCGCCGATGCCGCTGCGATAGGTCGCTGCGCCATGCAGCGTGGCCGCGCCGCATCCGGGACAAGCGGCCGCGCCAATCCCGCTAGCTCTGGTGTGGTCCCCGCATCATCTTCATGGCGTCCTCGATATGACGCCACTCCCTGGCTTCCTCGGCATCGCCCTTGCTCTCGCACGCCTGCGCATTGTGCGCGGCTTGCGCGATCGCGGTGAGGCCGTGCTTCTCCATCATCTGGCGCGCAATCGTGTGGATCTGCATTTCCGACATCATGTCGCTCTCCCAGGGTTCCACCAGTCCACACCGCAGCGTTTTGATCGTCGCGGCTTCCTCGTGAAACGGCCGAACCGAAAGTCTCGTTCCTCCCGCTGCGACAGATAATTGTCGGACAAATTTAGGGATCGCGCGGTTCCACTTGCGGCCCCCGTAGTATCCCGTCCGCAATCTTCCCGAATATCAAGCCGGTCTTCCGACTGTTATTTTTCGGCCGTGATTCGCAATCGCGGGAGTCGGACATGGCGAGAGTCTATTTCCACTACTCCAATTCCGAAGGTGTATGCATCGACCAGCGCGGCACCGCCCTCGGAAACCTGACCGAAGTGCGCGACCACGCCGCCCGCGTCGTGCAATCGCTGATAACGGCGCAGGGCCCGGAAGACTGGCGCGACTGGACGCTGCATGTCAGCGACGATCTCAACGACGAAATCTTCGCCCTGGCGTTTTCGTCCATGCTCGGCAAGCTGCATTGAGAGTCGCCATGCTGGCCATGCAACCGCTGCTCCGACGCGTGACCGAAATCGTCATCCACTGGCACAGGCTGGCCGACCTCACCCGCAACCCCTACCGCCCCGAACTGCACTACATGCGCGGCCCCGGCCCCAAATGGCACGCAAAGCATCAGAGCATTCAGTAGGCCGGACGGCGCGAAGCGAAATCTCGGGAACGGTCTCGACACCGGTGAGGCTGATCCCGGGTTGCGCTGCGCTCCACCCCCGGGGCTACAGGAAATCCTCCAGTTCCGGCGGGTCGAACCAGTTCGTCAGCGACAGCCCGCCGTCGATCACGATCGCGGCACCCGTCACGTAGGCCGATATCCGGTTCGACAGCACCGCCAGCGCCAATGGCGCCAGGTCGGCGGCCTGGCCGAGCCGGCCGAGCGGAATGTGTCTTGCGAGCGCCGGATCGGCGACGAAGCCGCCGGCCGCGATCGCGCCGGGCACCAGCGCGTTGACGCGGATGCCGAAGCGGCCGAACGTCTTGGCCAGTTCCTTCACCAGCATCGAAAGTCCCGCCTTCGACGTCGAGTAATGCGGCAGGTTCCGCGGGGTACCGGCATGCAGCGAGGTCAGCAGCAGGAACGAGCCGGGCTGCTTGTCGGCGATCAGCTTTCGGGCCAGTTCGCGCGAGAGATGGAATCCGGCTTCAAGGTTCACCGCATGCATCTGCGCCCATACCTCCTTGGAGACGCCAAGCGCGTGATCGGCTTCGCGCCGCGGCGGCGAGGCGCTGTGCACGAAATGCGTCACGCACCCGACGGCGGCGACAGCTTCCGCCAGCAACGCATCGCGCGCTGCGGGATCGGCGAGATCGCCGACAAAGGGCACTGCCAGATCCGGCCGGGCCGAGGCCTTGACGGCCGCCGCCACGGTGTCCGGGTTCACATCGGCAAACACCGTGCGCACGCCCTCGCCGACCAGGGCTTGAGCGATCGCGCGGCCGATCCCGTTACCTGCGCCGGTGACAAGCGCCGCCTCGCGCGCAGGGTCGAATGGATGGTCGAACAGGCTCATGGATTCACGCCTCTCCCGTTTGTTATTGCATCGAGCGCATCTCACTGGCCGGACGTTTGCGTTGTGTCAATTCGGCGCAACATCTGCACCGCTAGGTTGCTTCCACCTCGCGCAAAATCGTCCTAACGTTGCTCCGTAACCGGCGGGCTTACCACCATGCAAACCCGCGTTCGAAAAGTCGCCCACGTTCTGGAACGCCTGGGGCTTGCCATGGCCGGCGCGGCGAGCGGGTTGTTTGTGGCGGCGCTGGTCGGCACGAGCCATTCCGCGCTCACCAACCAGGCCTTCCTGCTTCTGATGATGATCGGAGGCGCCGTCGGCTTTTATCTCGGCATCGATACGCCGCCCCGTCCCCTCAGTGCATCGAACGACGGCCACGCCGATGGCGCCTGGGTCGGCAAGATCGATACGCCAGAATTGCTCAGCGCGATCGGCACCTTCCTCGCAGCGTTCTCGGCATTCGCGTGCGTCGGCGTAATCGTGCTGCGCCACGATCCGCATTTGATATGGATATCCATGATCATGGCCGGATGGGTGATCGGCGTCGCCATGCAGATCGTCGCCGGCACCATCGCCCGCCTGCGCCGCTGATAGGCGGGAAGCGGCCCTGCATTCGCGTCAGCTATCGTCCTCCAGCGTCAACACCAGACCCGTCAGCGCCGCGCCGATGCCGAACATCAGGCCGTACGTGGTGACCAGCATCAGCGTGGTCTGAACCGGCGCGTCGCTTTTGGCAACGAGGTCCCTGACATGAAAGGCATCGGTCAGGCCGAGCAACAACACCAGCGTCAGCCCAAGCGTCACGCCCATCAGGAAATGGGTAAGCACCGCATTGAAGAGTGACTTTTGCGGACGCATGGACGCCGTGCCTTCGGCATGAAGCCAAACCAACGCATGGCCGGGGGAACTGGTTCCTCGGCGCGGGAACAGAATTCGTCCAGTGCTGCTGCGCATCGGCCGCGCGCCCCGCACGTTTGCAGAACGTCAAACAAGCGTTGGCAAATGCCACCGCATTCCCAAAAATTTCCACAATCCTTCGTAGTAAAAAGATGTCGCTCTTCAAGAAAGGAGAATTACCTATGCGGTTAGGGCAAGCGATCTTCTTCGGTTCGGCGGCCGCCCTCCTCACCTTGGCAGCGCCGACGCTCGCCAGGAATTCCAGCGCGCATTCGCATACGGCGAAGATAACCGAGGCGCCTGCGGCCTCCTCTTGCCAGGCCTACCAGCGGGCGGCCGACGGTTCGTGGACGCAACTGCCCTGTCAGGAGATGGGCTCCAAGGCGCAGCAATCGAAGTCCGCATCGAAGCCCGCCACCGAGGAAACACAGTGAGGGGTACAGCCCGGTGAACGACGAAGCGGCGTAAGGTGGGCACCGGCCTGCGCAACGCGAGCGGCGCACCGAAATACGGCACGTCGGCCCGCAAGCACCTCCTTGCAGGCCTCCGGTCACGCGTTTTGACGCCCGCCCGCTCCCTTTGCCCCTGAAGTCGCGGCACCGGAAAGGGCCGGTGTGCCCCCCACTGTAAACTCTGGATTAATTAGCACCACTTATGCTGATGGCCCGCATGCCCGTACCACCGCAAATGGCCCAAATCCCATGAAAATCGGCACTCTTCTCACCGCTGCCATCGTCTCGCTTTCCGCCGTCGGCGGCGGGCTCGCCGTCTATGTGGCGGCTTCGAAGTACCAAACCATGGACAAGGTCTCGGTCGCGCAGAGCCGGCTGGAGCTGGTGCGCGCGGTCGGCGATATCCCGCGCTACATGAATCCCGAGCGCGGCTTTGCCACCAACATCATGTTCGGACCTCCCGCCGTTGATCCGAAGCTGCTCACTGACCTCGACAAATATCGCAAGAACACCGATGGGGCGCGCGACAAGATGAACAAGGTCAAGGCGACCTTGCCGGGCGCGATCGACGACAGTGCCGCCGTCGGCAGCAGCATCGACGCCCTGAATGCCCAATTCGCCGCGCTGCGCGCAGCCATGGACAAGGCCCTCTCCGGCCCGCCGGAAGCCCGCCGCGATGCGGCCAAGAAAATCGTCTCCGACAACTCGGTCTTCAACAAGGCCGTCACGGCGCTGCTCGACGAACAGGTGCGCAAGATCGCGCTGCTCGACGGCGCGGCCTACCGGCAGGCAAGCTACGCCAATATCGCCTGGACGCTACGCGACGTCGGTGGTCTCAACTCCAGCCTGCACAAGAATCTCATCGGCGGCAACCGGGTAGCCACCGAAGCCGAGAAAATGGAGATCAGCCGCTCGCAGGGGCGAAACGATCAGATTCTGATGACGCTGCAGGAATTGCGCGGCAATCCCTCTACGCCGGCCAATGTGGCCGCGGCGCTCGACAAGATGAACGCAGCCTACGTCGATCGTTTCGGCAAGGAGCTGAAGCTCGTCAAGGATGGCGCTATCAGCGGCAAATATGAACACAATATGGAAACCTACTACGCAGAGACGCAACTCGGTCTTGCGTCCATCATTACGGTCCGCGACGCCTTCTACGACAACGCTGAGCAGGTGCTCGGCGAAGCCTATTCCTCCGCGCGCTTCAGCTTCCTGATCGCGCTCGCGGGCCTGATCGCGGTTGCCACCGCCAGCGCCGCGCTGATCGTGATGGTGCGCCGCCGTGTCTGCAAGCCGATCGTCGATCTCACCGCCACGATGTCGCGGCTGGCCAGCGGCGACGTCTCCGGTGAAATCGCCGGCGCCGGGCGCGGCGACGAGATCGGCGCGATGGCGGCTGCCGTTGGTGTCTTCAAAGACAGCATGATCGAGGCCGAACGGCTCGCCGCCGAGAAGGCCGCCGAGAACGACGGCAAGATGCGCCGCGCCCAGGTGCTCGACGAACTCACCCGCGTGTTCGAAGCCAAGGTCACCGAACTCGTCGGTGGGCTGTCGTCGGCATCGGCCGTCATGGAAGATACCGCGCAGTCGATGTCATCGACCGCCACCCTCACCAATCGTCAGGCAGCCATCGTCGCCGCCGCCTCCGAACAGACCTCCGCCAACGTGCAGACGGTGGCGAGCGCCACCGAGGAACTGGCGTCCTCGATCTCGGAAATCGGCCGCCAGGTCGCGCAATCGACCGAAATCGCCGCCCGCGCGGTCGACAATGCGCGGCGCACCGGCGACACCGCCCGCTCGCTTGCCGACGGCGCGCAGAAGATCGGCGACGTCGTGACACTGATCCAGAGCATTGCCGCGCAGACCAACCTCTTGGCGCTGAACGCGACCATCGAAGCCGCGCGCGCCGGCGATGCCGGTCGCGGTTTTGCCGTCGTCGCCTCCGAAGTCAAATCGTTGGCCGGCCAGACCGCGAAGGCCACCACCGAAATCTCCGAACAGATCGCCGCGATACAGGCGGCGAGCGACCAGACCGTGACGGCGATCCAGAACGTCGCCAACGTGATCGCCGAGATCGACCAGATCGGCACTGCGATTGCGGCCGCGATCGAGGAACAGGGCTCCGCGACCAAGGAAATCTCCCGCAGCGTGCAGGAAGCGGCGCGCGGCACCCAAGAGGTCAATTCCAACATCACCGGCGTCCAGAAGGCCGCCGACGACACCGGCTCCGCAGCCAATCAGGTGCTCGGCGCGGCCGAGCAATTGTCCTCGCAGTCCAAGGACCTCGCCGGACAGGTCAACCGCTTCCTCTCGGAGGTGCGCGCGGCCGTAGGCCGCGCGCTATCCCCGCAGCCCGAGCACGCGGCGCGCGATCGACTGGCGGTGGACTTCGCTCGGTCCTTCGTACATCCGCATCAGCCGCGCCTTCTGCCAGAGCGCGTTGAGCGGCAGCTCCAGCGTCATGCCGAGCGCGCCGAGCGTCTGCATGGCATGATCGCAGGCCTCGTAGGCCATCTCGGTCGCGAACACCTTGATCATCGAGGCTTCGTGGCGGACGTCCTCGCCGCGGTCGGTCTTGTCGGCGGCATCGCGCACCATCAGCCGGCAGGCATGCATGCGCGTCGAGATGTCGGCGATCCACCACTGGATCGCCTGGCGATCGGCGAGCTTGACGCCGAACGTCTCACGCTGCCTGGCGTGGTCGCACAGCATGTCGAGCGCCCGCCTGGCAATACCGATGCAGGTCGATCCCATCTCGAGCCGCCGCGTGCGCAATCGCAGTTGCATCGGCGCATAGCCCTTGCCGATTTCGCCGAGCACGGAGTTGGCCGGGATGCGGCAATCCTCGAACACGATCTCGTAGGTCGAGCCGCCGCCGAGCATCGGGATCTCGCGCTCGATGATGAAGCCGGGCGTTCCCTTCTCAACGATGAAGGAGGTGATGCCGCCCTGCCGCGCATCGTTGCCGACGCGAGCCATGACGATGATGAAGTCGGCGGCACGCGCATTGCTGATCCAGATCTTGCGGCCGTTGAGCACCCACTGATCGCCGTCACGCACCGCCCGCGTCTTCATCGCGGCCGGATCGCCACCGGCGCCCGGTTCGGAGATCGCGATCGCGGACACCATGCGTCCTTCGATATAGGGCTGCATGTATTTCTGCTTCTGCGCCTCGGTGCCGACCGCCTGCAGCATGCGCAGGTTCGGCGAGTCCGGCGGCAACACGAAGGGCACGCAGGTCCGGCCGAGTTCCTCGTGAACCGCGGCCATGGTGCGGGTCGGCAGATCGTGGCCGCCAAGGTCTTCGGGGGCGTCGAGGCCCCACAATCCCAGATCCTTCGAGACCGTCCGCAGCCGCTGCTTCTGCTCGACGCTCAGTTCCGGATGACCGGAGCCCGGCAGCTTGGATTTCAGGTAATGCGGCTCGAGCGGAATCAGCTCGCGGTCGACGAATTTCGCGACCGTCTCGCGGATCATGGCGGTCTCTTCATCACTGCTCATCGACAAAACCTCTCAGTCCGCAAATCCGACAAAACGCACGAAATCGCCATTGGGCTCACGATCGGAGCGCACCGCATTGGCGGGAAAGCTGTCGTCGGGATAGCCCATGGCGACGCAGGTCATGATGATCTCGTCCTCAGGAATGTTGGCGACCTCGCGCACGATGTCCGAGCGCATGATGCCCTGCCCGTTGATGACGCTGCCAAGCCCACGGTCCCAGGCGGCCAGCACGATGCCGTAGCAGAGCGCGCCGAGGTCGAAGTGGCAGACCGCGCCGGGATCGAGAATCTTGTCATAGGTCAGCACCAGCGAGACCGGCGCGTCGAACTGCCGGAAGCCGCGCAGCACCCAGTCCTGCCGCATCGGCTTGTCGTCGCGGGCGATCCCCATCACCGCGAACAGTTTTTTCGCGATATCGACCTGCCGGCCGCGGTGCACGCCCTGGTATTCGCCATGGCTGACGATGTCGCGCTTCGGCTTGGCGCCCGCGATCATCTCCTCCATGTTGCGGCGGCGTAACTCCTCCAGCGGCTCACCGCTCAGGACATGGATATGCCAGGGCTGGGTGTTCATCGACGAGGGCGCGCGCTTGGCGACCTCGATGATGTCCTCGATAACGGCGCGGGAAACCGGTTCCTTGGTAAAACCGCGGACGCTTTTGCGGGTCTGAACCAGCGTCTCGAAATCCATCCGTTGCATTCCGTCGGTCCGCTGCATTCCCATGGTCAGTCCCTTTTGAAACGATAGTCGAAGCGGTCGCCATCCGCGGTAATCAGGCCGACGGTGGGCGTCGGAAAATGAACAGGCAGGATCAGCGTGTCGGTGCCGGCGACGGATGCAAAGAATTTCCGCCGCGAGATCGCCGACTGCTTCGGGTCCCAATCCGGCTTCGCCGACCATTCCGGCTCGCGACACTGGATGACGTGATGCATGAGGTCGCCGGCCACTACTGCGCGCTTGCCCTTTGAGAAGATGTTGACGCAGCAGTGACAGGGCGAATGCCCCGGCGTCGGTGTCAGCGTAACGGTATCGTCGAGCGCATAGTCGTCGTCAACCAGAAGCGCCTGTCCGGCCTCGACGATCGGCAGACAATTGTCGCGAAAAACCGTCCCCGGCGGGTTGGCGCCCTTGGCATTCTCCGCCTCCCACGCCGCATATTCCCGCTTGTGGAATATGTACTTGGCATTGGGAAAGGTCGGTACCCAGCGCCCGTCGCGCAGCGTGGTATTCCAGCCGGTATGGTCGATGTGCAGATGGGTGCAGAACACGTAGTCGACCTGCTCATAGGAGATACCGAGCGCAAACAGCTCGTTGCGCCAGCGCTCCTTGCCGGGAAAATCGAACGGCGGCGGGTGGCCCTTGTCCTCGCCGGTACAGGTGTCGACCAGGATGGTGTAACGCGGCGTGCGAACGACGAAGGTCTGATAGGTGATCACCATCATTCCCAGGCCTGCGTCGAACACTTCCGGCTCCATGTCGGCGAGGTGATGCTTGAAGACGGCCTCGTCATAGGCCGGGAAGAAATCCTGCGGCCGCCGCCACGGCCCCTCGCGCTCGATGACTGCGTCGATGGTGATATCGCCGATCCTGAGCTGCTTCATTGTCGTTTCGCTCCCCATTTTTGCGACAGCGTAACGGGCGAGTTCAGCACCGGCAAGCCGCGCGCAAGTTGTAGCGCCATGCATTTCGGCTTCCGCTGCTCTCCGCCGCAAATCGAACAGAAATGCTGCCTAGCGAATGCACCTCGTGTGCGGGGACAAGCCTTGAACAAGAAACTCAAATATGCCGCAACCGCGATCACAGTCTTCGCCGCAGCCGTCTACCTCAACAACACCAATTTTCTCGCCACCCATCGGGAGGGCAAGCCCGTCCTGCTCGCGCATCGCGGCGTTGCGCAGCGGTTCGACGAACGTGAGCTGAAGAACGACACTTGTACGGCAGCGCGGATGCTGCCCTCCAATCACGAATATCTGGAGAACACCATCGAATCGATGCGAGCCGGCTTTGCCGCCGGCGCCGATATCGTCGAGCTCGACGTTCATCCGACCACCGACGACGAATTCGCGGTATTTCACGACTGGACGCTGGATTGCCGCACTGATGGCCAGGGCGTCACGCGCGAACATTCCATGGCGTATTTGAAGAAACTCGACATTGGCTACGGCTATACAGCTGACGGCGGCAAGACCTTTCCCTTTCGCGGCAAGGGCATCGGCCTGATGCCGACGCTCGACGAGGTGCTGGCAACCTTTCCGGAACAGCGGCTATTGATCAATGTAAAGAGCCGCGATCCGTCCGAGGGAGAGAAGCTCACGGCCGTGCTGAACAAGCTTCCCGCCGATCGCCGGGCGCAGATCATGGTCTATGGCGGCGACGAGCCGGTCGAGGTTGTACGCGAGCGCGCGAGCGATATCAGGACGATCTCGCGTGGCGCGATCAAGCGATGCCTGCTCGGCTACATCGGCTACGGCTGGAGCGGCGTGGTGCCGAGAGCCTGCCGCAACGCGATGGTGATGCTGCCGATCAACGTCGCCCCGTGGATGTGGGGCTGGCCGGACCGTTTCCTCAACCGCATGAAGGCCGCCAACAGCGAAGTGTTCGTGCTCGGCCCCTACCGCGGCGGCGAGTTCTCGACTGGAATAGATTCGCCTGAACAGTTTGCACGTCTGCCGCAAAACTATTCCGGCGGCATCTGGACCAATGAGATCGAGGCGATAGCGCCGCTTGTGCGCAAATAGCTTGTAGCGATCAGCTCCGCAGCCCCGGCGCTTCCTGCCCGGTGCGCGCGACATATTCGGTGTAGCCGCCGCCGAATTGGTGGATGCCCTCCGGCGTCAGCTCCAGCAAGCGATTGGAGAGCGCGGCGAGGAAATGCCGGTCATGGGAGACGAACAGCATGGTGCCCTCGAACTCCGAGAGCGCGTTGATCAGCATTTCCTTGGTCGCGAGATCCAGATGGTTGGTCGGCTCGTCCAGCACCAGGAAGTTCGGCGGATCGTACAACATCTTCGCCATGACCAGCCGCGCCTTCTCGCCGCCCGAGAGCACCCGGCATTTCTTTTCGACGTCATCGCCCGAGAAGCCGAAGCAGCCGGCGAGCGCGCGGAGCGAGCCTTGTCCTGCCTGCGGGAAGGAATCTTCCAGCGACTGGAACACCGTGCGTTCGCCGTCGAGCAGATCCATGGCGTGCTGGGCGAAATAGCCCATCTTGACGCTGCCACCGACGGCAACCGTGCCGTCATCGGGCTCGGTCGAACCTGCCACCAGCTTCAACAGCGTCGACTTGCCGGCGCCATTGACGCCCATCACGCACCACCGCTCCTTGCGGCGGATCATGAAATCGAGCCCCTGATAGATGGTGCGGCTGCCATAGCCCTTGTGGACGTTCTTCAGGCTGACGACGTCCTCGCCCGAGCGCGGCGCCGGCAGGAATTCGAACGCCACCGTCTGACGGCGCTTCGGCGGCTCGACGCGCTCGATCTTGTCGAGCTTCTTGACCCGGCTCTGCACCTGCGCCGCATGCGAGGCGCGCGCCTTGAAGCGTTCGATGAACTTGATTTCCTTGGCCAGCATCGCCTGCTGGCGCTCGAACTGGGCCTGCTGCTGCTTCTCGTTCAGCGCGCGCTGCTGCTCGTAGAATTCGTAGTCGCCGGAATAGGTCGAGAGCGTGCCGCCGTCGATCTCGACCACCTTGTTGATAATGCGGTTGATGAACTCGCGGTCATGCGAGGTCATCAACAGCGCGCCTTCGTAGCCCTTCAGGAACTGTTCCAGCCAGATCAGGCTTTCCAGGTCGAGATGGTTGCTCGGCTCGTCCAGCAGCATCACGTCGGGCCGCATCAGCAGAATGCGCGCCAGCGCCACCCGCATCTTCCAGCCGCCCGACAACGCGCCGACATCGCCTTCCATCATCTCCTGGCTGAAGCCCAGGCCCGACAGCGCCTCGCGCGCGCGGCCATCGAGGGCATAGCCGTCGAGTTCCTCAAACCGGTGCTGCACCTCGCCATAGCGGGCGATGATTTCGTCCATATCATCGGCCCGATCAGGATCGGCCATCGCGGCCTCGAGTTCCCTCAACTCGCCCGCCACGACGCTCACAGGCCCCGCCCCGTCCATGACCTCGGCCACGGCGCTGCGGCCCGACATCTCGCCGACGTCCTGGCTGAAATAGCCGATGGTAATGCCCCGATCGAGGGAGACCTGGCCTTCGTCGGGCAGTTCCTGGCCCGAGATCATCCGGAAAAGCGTGGTCTTGCCGGCCCCGTTCGGGCCGACCAAGCCGATCTTTTCGCCTTTCTGGAGGGCCGCGGAGGCTTCGATGAAGAGGATCTGGTGACCGACTTGCTTGCTGACGTTATCGAGACGTATCATTGGGGCCTGAAGTGAGGAAATCGCTGCGGCCCGCTGCTTAGGACATCCGGCGCGCTTGTGGAAGCGGTTCCGGACTGCTCTCCCGGAGCAGATATCCGCCACCCCTAGGATTATATGCCAAGACGTCTGCAGCTCGCTCGCCGCCGACCGTGCGGCATTACAGGTGGATTACGCCCCGTCGCGCGGCGTGTGCCACGGCGTCGGTGCGGCCGGTGGCGTCGAGCTTGTCGAGCAGCGATCCGACGTGGAACTTGGCCGTGTGAACGGATATTCCAAGCCGTCTCGCAATAGCCTTGTTCGATGCGCCTTCGGCCATCAGCACCAGCACGTCGCGTTCGCGCGGCGTTAGCTCGATGTCAGCTGGCTCAAGGACCGTTTGCGCTTCACGTGACACGAGCGCGACCGCGGCTGCCTCCCCCGGTGTCGCCAGGCGGATACCGGTAACGCCGCCGAGCAGCGACGCAAGCCGATCCGCCAGCGCGGGATCAGAAATCTCGATGGCGACCACGACAACTTGTGAAGCCTCCTTGCTCACGCCTCCGTCCTTTCGCCGATCGTGAGCTTGATTCGCACCGGTTCGCCGCCGCGCCGAATCTCGACGTCAACGACCGAGCCGACGCTGTCTGCCCCAAGCGCCCGAAGCAACGAACGCACGCCGGAGAGCTTCTCGTCGTTCCAGCCGACGATGATATCGCCTTGGCGGATGCCGGCGGCCGCCGATGGGCCCGATCTATCGACGCTCATCACCATCGCGCCGACGCCATCGTCGAACTTGACGGGCTGCAGCCCAACCCCGAGATAGCCCCGCGCGATCCGGCCATGGGTTTCAAGCCTTCCCGCGATCCGGCCGATCGTCGCGCTCGGAATGACAAGAACACGCCGCACCCCCTGCACTGCCATGCCGATCGCTTCGCCGGAGGCGGTGAGCGCGAGCCCTCCCTCGTGGCTGTGTCGCAGCCGCACACCGAGCTCGATCCGGGCGTCGATCTCGCCGCCGCGAAGGCTGCGCCAGCTTCCGCCAACCAGCGATACCGTGCCCAGCGCCGCGGTGGGAACGCCGTGCTCGGCGGCGACCACGACCGACAGTGAACCGAGATCCGGAACGACCGACGAGAGCGCGACCGGCGCAATGTTCTTGTCCTCGAACCGCAAGAGCGCGACATCGGTTGTGTGATCGCGTCCCACGATGCTGGCCGGCCGCGTCGTTCCGTCGGCAAGCTTGACCGAGACTTCGCCCTCGTCGGCCAATGCCTCGTCGGCCGTCACGATCAGGCCGGGCTTCCAGACGAAGCCCGAAGCCCGCAAGCGGTGCGAATGCACCGAGACGATCGCGGGCTTTATTCGAGCGACGAGCTCGGCAAGGGCGGCGGAGAACGAGGAAAGGATGGTTGCGCTCGGCTCGGTCATGGCAGGAACTCCTGATTTCTTGATCCAATGTGGGAGTTCTGATTGCGTTCGGGAACTAGCCTGATGGGGAGGCGCGGATGCTTTTGGACGACGAGCGCATCACAAGAGAACAATATCGCGGTGATGCTCCCACTTCTCAGCTACCGCGTGTAGCTGTGACGTCGAGCAATTTTCCGCACTGATTTTTAGAAATTTTCTAAGAGAGACTCTAAGAGCCTTTCCATTAGAGGAATCAACTTCCCTCGCGTTATGCGTCCCAACTGGGGTCGCGCTGCCAAGTTTCCTGAAAGCGCGACAAGTGCTGGCAGGTTGGGGTGACGCTTTGAAGTTTCGTGATTTGTTGGGGGTCGCCGCGTCGGCGACCGCATCTGTATTGGCGTTGTGGCCGCTGGCGTCGTTCGCGCAATCGAATTCCGGCTCCGCGTCGCAACCTCTCCCGTCAGTCGTCGTCACATCGCCTGAGAAACGCACCGCGGCCACGACGACGCGGCGTAATCGGCGCCCGGCGACTAAAGCGCGACCGTCTCCCGAAGACCCCAACCGAAACGCGAGGCGCCAGCAGCCACCGTCGTCGAGAATCCACGCGGCGCGGTCCAGGGTTACGTCGCCGGCCGCTCGATGGCGGGCACCAAGACCAACACGCCGATCATGCAGACGCCGCAAGCGATCTCGGTCATCGGCAGCGAGCAAATTCGCGACCAGAAACCCGGCAAGTTCGACGAGATCCTGCGTTATTCCCCGGGCGTTCGTTGCCGGAACGTTCGGCGCCGACACGCGCAACGACTGGTTCCTGATCCGCGGCTTCAAGTCCGACGATGTCGGCCTGTTCCTTGATGGCCTCCAGCTCTTCTACACTTCCTATGCGAGCTGGAAACTTCAACCGTTCAACATGGCGCGCGTCGAGGTGTTGCGCGGACCCTCCGCCGTGCTGTACGGCGGCTCCAGCCCGAGCGGCATCGTCAACGCGGTCAGCAAGACGCCGCCGGCCGAGCCGATCCGTTATCTCGAGACCGGCGTCAATAATTTCGGCAACGCCTATCTGTCGTTCGATTTCGGCGGTCCGGTCGCGACCGCGAACGAAAACGGCAAGCTGTTCTACCGCGTGGTCGGCCAAGTCCAGAACGGCGGAACGCAGGTCGATTTCACGCCCGACAATAATTACTTCATAGCGCCTTCGCTGACATGGAAACCCGACGCCGATACGACCTTCACCGTGCTGGCGTCAGCCTCGAAGAACGAGACCCGCAGCCTCAACTTCCTGCCCTATACCGGCACCGTCGTCGCCGCGCCATTTGGCCGGATTCCGACCAGCCTGTTTGCCAGCGATCCCAGCGTCGATACGTTCAAGCGTGAGCAGGAAATGCTGGGCTACCAGTTTGAGCGCAATCTCTCCGACGACGTGACCTTCCGGCAGAATGCCCGTTTCGCCCATGTCGACGTCACCTATTCGACGCTGTTCGGTCTGGGTTATGTTAACGGTGATCCCGCTACGGCGTCTCTGGCGCGTGGCAATTTCCTCACCCACGGCATCGCAAACCAGGGCAATCTCGACAGCCAGCTCGAATACCGCTTCAACACTGGCATTCTCCGGCACACCGCGCTCTTTGGCCTCGACCTCAAGCACTACACCATCGACGATTGGCAAGGATTCGGCGGCGCAACTGCGCTCAACCTGTTAAATCCGGTCTATACTCCGACTGCACGCTTCAACGGCGCGCCATATCAGGACACTACGCTCACCCAAAAGCAGGCCGGCCTCTATATCCAGGATCAGATCAAACTGGACCGCTTTACGCTCGTGCTGAGTGGCCGTAACGACTGGGTTGCAACCGATAACGACAATCACATCGGGGCCGGTCAGAGCCGCGAAGACAGCAAATTCAGCGGACGTGCCGGCCTGATCTACAATTTCGATTCTGGCCTTGCGCCCTACGTCTCCTACGCCACCAGCTACAATCCGGTGATCGGCCTCAATTCCGGTCAGTTGCTGTTGCCGGAGACCGGCCAACAAACTGAAGTCGGCTTCAAATTCCAGCCAAGCGGCTTCAATGGTCACTTCGGCTTTGCGTGGTTTGACTTAAAGCGACAGAATGCGTTGACGACCGATCCGAACAACGTACTCCTGCCAACCCAGACCGGCGAAGTAACGTCGCGTGGCTTCGAACTCGAGGCCGTCGCCAATCCGCTCCCAGGGCTCAAATTGGTCGGCGCGTTCACCACCTACGATCTGTTTGTCAGCAAGGATCTGAATCCGGCTCTGATCGGCAAGGCCCCGACCAACACGCCCCAGGCACTCGTCTCCGGCTGGGTCGACTACACCTTCCAGAGCGGTCCGCTGACCGGGTTCGGCCTGGGCGGCGGCGTGCGCTATCTCGGCGGCTCCTTTGCCGATAATCTCAACGCAATGCCAGTTCCTTCCGTCGTCCTCGGCGACGCCACTGTTCACTACGAATGGAAGAACTGGCGCGCGGCGCTCAACGTCATCAACGTTGCCGACACGATCTACGTTGCGAACTGCTCGTCGGCGAACGCCTGCTTCTACGGTGATCGGCGCCGGGCGACGGCGAGCCTGTCGTACAAATGGTAGTGTGCCCTCGGTCGATAGAAAGGAGGCCGCGCTGAAAGCCCGAACCGTCCGTATCTGGTCGGTGGTTCACACCTGGAGCAGCCTGATGTCGACGCTGTTCCTGCTGCTGTTGTGCGTCACCGGTCTGCCGCTGATCTTCCATCACGAGATCGACGAGTTGCTCGGCTTCGATCCGAAGCCCGAGATCGCCCAGCCGGGGGCGGTGAAGCGCAGCATCGACGAGATCGCCCGCACGGCGCTGGCGCACGATCCCGGGCGCGTCCTGCAGTATATCCTGTGGGACAAGGACGAACCGAACACGGTGATTACCTTCACCAACAGCAAGGTGGACGGCGATCCGGACGCGACGACGCTGCGGGCATACGACGCGCAACACCGCCAAGCCGCTCGGCCCGGTCGGCGGCGGCCCGATGCTGATATTCCTGAAACTCCACGTCGATATGTTTGCGGGCCAACCCGGCAAGCTGTTCCTTGGCGCGATGGGGTTCCTGTTCCTGGTCGCGATCGTCTCCGGCGTCGTGCTGTACTGGCCATTCACGCGCCGCCTGAGTTTCGGCACGCTGAGGGACAAGTCGCGGCGCATCGCCTGGTTCGACTGGCACAATCTGCTTGGGCGCCATCACCATCGCCTGGGCGCTGGTGGTCGGCGCCACCGGCGTCATCAATACGCTCGCCGAGGTGATGTTGAGCCAATGGAAAGCCAACGAACTCGCGGACATGGTCAAGCCGTATGCCGGCAAGCCGCCACCTGTGCATTTGGCCTCGCTTGACGCAACACTTGAGAAAGCGCGCAAGACCGCGCCCGACATGAATGTCTCGTTCGTCGCCTTTCCGGGCACGCCGTTCACCAGCTCGCATCATTTCGCAGTGTTCATGCGCGGCGACACGCCGCTGACGTCGCGGCTGCTCAAGCCGGTGCTGCTGGATGGCGAAACCGGTGAAGTGTCCGATGCGCGCGACCTTCCCGTCTATCTCAAGGCGCTCTTGGTGTCGCAACCGCTGCATTTCGGCGACTATGGCGGCATGCCGCTGAAGATCATCTGGGCGCTGCTCGATATCATGACCATCGTCGTGATCGGCAGCGGGCTCTATCTGTGGATCGTCAAGCGGCGCAAGCACCGCAGCCACGCCATCGCAGGGCAGTCCATGCTGCAGCCGTCCGAATGACCGCTGCACGCAAATCGCGATCCGAGCGGCAATTGGCGCGCCGTGTATGGCGGCCCGCTCGTGCTCGGCGTGCTGTTAATCGCGGGGCTATTGACGGCGCTGCTCTCCGAAGGCGCCGGCCGCTACTTTTCCTGGATTACCGTCGGCGCGCCCGTCGCCGCTCACCGCGTGGTTTTTTGCGCGGCGCAAGCGCGGTTAGGCCGGCCGCATCAGTTTCAGCGTGGCGGCCAGCCGCAGGCTGCGCTTGCCCGCCAGCGCAATGGCTTCGAGTTCAGCGCCCGCCTCGTCGCAGGTTCCGGTGAAGCCGATGCCGACCTCATGGCCACCGAACACCGGGTTTTCGCCTTTGGCCGGCGTGTGCTCCTGGTTGAGGATCTCGCCTTTCCAGCGGCCGTCCGCCGAGGAATAGGCGCCGAGGTAATAGAAGAAGGCGTCACCGCCGAGGATGCGGCCGTTCAACAGCAGCATGACGCCCGACAAGCCGGCTTTGACGCCGTCGAGTGCGCGAAGCTGGATGGAATAGAGCCCGTTGATGATACCGCCCTGCCCGACGGTGCCGACCGGCGGCAGTCGCCTCGTCGTCGAGCCGCGTCAGTTCGGCCCAGAACAGGGCGCCGGGCCGCGGCGCGGCACTGCCTTCAAAACGAATCCTGTTGCCTTGCAACTTGCCTCGCACGCTGATGGCGGCGACGTCGGTGTCCATCAGCGGCTTGTAGTAGGGATCGTCATTGTGGCGCTGGGTGATGACCTCGCCGATGATCTCCTCGCCGCTTTCCTGGTAGGTGCCGAGATGGGCAAAGGCTGAATTGCCGCCCAGCAGCTTGCCATTGTGCATGCACATGATGCTGCGGCCGAACGCGTCGTTCACGCCATACTCGACCTTGTAGAGCCCGTTCAGCAACGAAGACGTCCCGCACTATCGAATTGTCTCGCGGCGACATAGCACCGTCGCAGGGCCGGAACCAGCCGCGTTTTAACGCAGGTTCAATGCCGTTTGAAATACTGCACCGCGCGCTCGTGCTTTTCCGCCGCCGCGCGGGACTTGAAGGTTCCAAGGTTGCGGCGCTTGCCCGTTTTCGGGTTGATTTTGCGGGAATAGAGCCGGTATTCGCCCGATTGCAGTTTTCGGATCATCGGATTCGTCCACTTGTTGACGAGCCCCTTCGATCATAATCGGGCAGCGGGCCTACTTGTTCCGATTCGGCTATTCGCGTTGTCTCTGGCCTTGATGCCTGGCATCGGCAACATTTCTTTTATATCTCCTTGCGCTCGGCGCCGGTGTCGCGTCGTGACCCAGCAGCTGCTCAACGGCAGCCTGCGCGCGGCGCTTGCGTCGCCGGCATGGCAGGACTGGTCATTATGCCGGCAGTCGTCACCATGATCGTTGCCGTGATCGCGCTCGGCGAACGCATCCCTTCTTGAAAACAATGGCCGATGTGCCTTGGTATGCGTGGTCCGGCGGCGTGTCGGCGCCGCGCGGCTCGCAGGCGCAGTGCTACTGATTGCCGGCGTTGTCCTGATCCGGGATTGATCGTCGGTGTGTCTCAGAAGCACAAATTCGTCACCACGTTGCCGCGCTTGTCCTTGATCGTGTAGGGACAACGCAGCCGCTCGAGCGCTTTCTTCGCATCCTCATCGCCAAGGGCTGCGGCGCGCTGATAATAGGCTTTGGCGGCGTCGGAATCCTTCGGTCCGCCGCGGCCTTCCTGGGCGAACGCGCCCATGCGCTCCAGCGCGCCGGGATGATTTTGCGCCGCCGCCTTCTCGAACAGCGAACGGGCCGCCGTATCGTCCCTGGCTCCGCCATTGCCTTCGGCCAGCATCATGCCGAGTTGATACTGCGCCTCCGCATTGGTCTCGGCGGACTTCGACAGCAGTTCGCGCCCACGCGCCGGATCGGAGGATGCTCCACCGCCGAGGGCAGCGAGGTTGCTGACGCCACGCGGATTGCCAGCCTGGGCCGCGCGCTCGAACAGTTTGCGCGCCTGCGCCTCGTCACGCGCGACGCCCGCGCCGGTCCCGTAGAGCACGCCGAGTTCGACCATGGCCGAGGTCGAGCCCTTGTCAGCCGCCTTGCGCCAGGCTGCCATCGCTTCCGCCGCCTGTCGGTTGGCAGCGTAGGCGCGCCCGAGCTGGTACATCGCCCGTCGCGACGAATTCGCGGCGCTCTTGCAGAACTTGATGGCGGTGGCGATATCGGAGGCCGCGATATCGGCCACGCCCTTCGCGTCGGCCGGCTTGTCGGGGTCGGCGGGATCGGCGGCGACGCGGTCGCACAGCACGAGATCGGCGGACTGCGCATGGGCCGGGCCCTGCGGCAGGGCTGCAGCGACGACGATGATCAGCAAGCCTTGGAGCGCCCTCTTCATAAGCGCAGGTTGCGTCGGCATGCCGATAAATTCAAGGCTCCAGCCCGCTCTCGCGCAATGCCGGCGCGACCTCGCTCGAAGCGAGAAACCGCAGCAGCCGATCCGCCTCGGCCGGCCTGTTCGTCGCCACCATTCGTCCCGCGGAAAACACTGCAGGCGTTTGCAGTTGGTATGGAATCGGCCCGACCACCTCGATGCCAGCGATCTGCTTCAATTCGCTGATCTGCTGAACGGCAACATCAGCCTGACCGGTCACGAGCTTCTCGGCAGTGAACCCTTGCGGAATGATCACCGCCCGCGCGTTGATCTCAGAGGCGATGCCAAGCTGCTCGATCAGTTTTGCAAACAAGATGCCGCTGGCGCCGAGCTGCGAATAGGCCACCGAGCGTGCGCCGAGCAACGCCGTGCGCAGAGCAGCCTCGGTCGCGATATCGGGATGGGCGTGCCCCGCCTTCACGGCGATGCCGACCCAGGAGCGCGCGAGATCGACGCAACTGTCGGCGACCACCCGCCCCTCGCGCGCGACCTCGTCCAAGCCCTCTCGGGTCAAGATCACGACGTCGGCGGCCTCGCCCGCACGCAGCCGTTCCAGCAGCGCCAATGTCGGAGCGAAATCGGCGTCGATACGCGCGCCGCCGGCCGCCTGATACTGGCCGGCGAGGCCGTGCACGGCGCCCTTCAAAGCCAGCGTCGAGAGCACGCGCACGGTATCGCTCATCGCGGCTACACCTGGTGCATCAGCTTGAGCACCGCGGTCATGCGAAGGCTGCGCTTACCGGCGAGCGCGGTCGCCTCAAGCATCGCGCCCTCCCTGTCGCAGGTGCCGGAAAAGCCGATGCCGACTTCGTGGCCGCCGAATACGGGGTTCTCGCCCATGGCCGGCGTGTGCTCCTGATTCAGGATCTGACCCTTCCAGCGGCCCTTCTCCGTGGTGTAAGTGCCGAGATAATAGAACGAGGCGTCACCGCCCAGGATGCGGCCGTCATTGAGCAACATGACGCCGGTCAGGCCGCCCTCGATACCGTCAAGCATGCGGATGTGAATGGAATAGAGACCGTTGACGATGCCCCCCTCACCAACCCCGCCGGCGATCGGTACGGCGTCCTGCTCGATCGGCGTCATCACCGAGTGAAACGCCACCCCAGGCAATTCCTTCAAGCCCCCTTCAAAACGGTAGAGATTTCCGTCAGCCCTGCCCGTCGCCAGCAGGGTGGCATCATCGGTGCCGGCCATCGCGCGATAAGCCGGGTCCGGGTTGTGGCGGACGGTCTGGATCACGATGTCGACGCGGTCGTGCCTTTTTTCGTAGGTGCCGATATGGGCAAAGGCCGAATTGCCGCCCAGCATCCTGCCGTCGCGCGCATACATCACGCTGCGGCCGACCGCAGCGCCAAGCTGAAACCTGACTTTGTAAAATCCCTCAAACAATGCCGCGTCCCCGGCAAGCGCACGGCCGTTGTCTAGCGCGGTTTACAACGCAGGGAAACGGCCTTGAATCGACGGAATTGAACCAATCTCATCAAGACGCCGTGTCATAAACGCAATGATCCGCCAAGGCGGTTTCGCCTTGGCGGATCAGCTTTGCAGCCCGGGCACCCCGGGCCATATCGTGGGTCGCTTAGGCCGCGGCCGCCTTGGCGCCGGTCGGGACTTCCGCGATGGTCTTCAGGATCTGGGACGCGATCTGGTAGGGGTCGCCCTGCGAGTTTGGACGGCGGTCTTCCAGATAGCCCTTGTATCCGTTGTTGGCGAAGGAGTGCGGAACCCGGATCGACGCGCCACGGTCGGCAATGCCGTAGCTGAACTTGTTCCAGGGCGCGGTCTCGTGCTTGCCGGTCAGGCGCTTGTCATTGTCCGGCCCGTAGACGGCAATATGGTCCATGAGATTCTTGTCAAAGGCCGCCATCAGCTTCTCGAAGTACTCCTTGCCGCCGACTTCGCGCATGAACTTGGTCGAGAAGTTGGCGTGCATGCCGGAGCCGTTCCAGTCGGTGTCGCCGAGCGGCTTGCAGTGGAATTCGATATCGATGCCGTAGGATTCGGTGAGACGCAGCATCAGGTAGCGCGCCATCCACATTTCGTCAGCGGCCTTCTTGGAGCCCTTGCCGAAGATCTGGAATTCCCATTGGCCCTTCGCCACCTCGGCGTTGATGCCTTCGTGGTTGATGCCGGCCGCGAGGCAGAGATTGAGGTGCTCTTCGACGATCTTGCGGGCGACGTCGCCGACGTTCTTGTAGCCGACGCCGGTGTAGTACGGACCCTGCGGCCCCGGATAGCCATCCGACGGAAAGCCGAGCGGGCGGCCGTCCTTGTAGAAGAAATATTCCTGCTCGAAGCCGAACCAGGCGCCTTCATCGTCGAGAATCGTTGCGCGCTTGTTCGAGGCGTGCGGGGTCTTGCCATCGGGCATCATGACTTCGCACATCACGAGCGCGCCATTTTCCCGCGCGGCGTCCGGATAGACGGCGACCGGCTTCAGCACGCAATCGGAGCTGTGGCCTTCGGCCTGCATGGTCGAGGAGCCGTCGAAACCCCACAGCGGAAGCTGTTCCAGCGTCGGAAACTTGTCGAATTCCTTGATCTGCGTTTTGCCGCGCAGACTCGGCGTCGGCGTATAGCCGTCGAGCCAAATATACTCGAGCTTGTACTTGGTCATTGAGCCTCTCTTGAGTTGCTAGTGGAATGCGGAAGACCGAAGCCTTGAAATCTGGATTTTGACGCCCAGCCCCCTGGAGATCTCCGCATACGTGTACCCGGCCACGTCAGGCCACGCGTTACTAAGCATTTAACGTGCCAATCGCTGCACTGCGGGAGAGGCTATCCACAGGGCGACGTGGCTGCGGGCCAAAATAAAAGCTGCGACATAGGAGCGCGGCGGGCCCACAAATCGGGCGGCGCAGCGGCAGGTTTGCTGTCCGAATCCAGCCCATTTCTCCGCCATTTTCGCTTCCGTACCGCTTAGCGATTAAAGCCGCGGCACCCCTTCAAGACATCCGCAGGGGACGTCGACCGATCCGGGCAACCATGTCGCCGGCCCACGCGTTGGTCATCTGCCGGCTGCCTTGCAGGAAGCAATGCCAAAAATGCCCACGGATTAGACAGAGAGTGGCGCTCTCTTGGTCACCTTGCACTCGCGCGGGGCACCGACAATATCGACTTACGTAACGAGTGGAGAACGAGTTGGGCGCACCATGGAGGCTCGCGCCACGGCAAAAGGAGAGACTGTGATGATGAATACGAGTGTAAGCCAAGGGTCCGCAAGGATCTACCAATTCCCGACCGGGGGCCGCGCGGCTCTCGGTGGACGTCGCTATGGCGAGGCCAAGACCGAGTTTGCCGCACCTCCGGCGAACCTCGCGGATTGCAGCGACAGCTGGTACCACGCCGCCGCCATCGAGGACGAAAAGAACGGGCGTGACCACTGATGTCCGGGAGATGTTTGACAGGGACGCGCCCGATCAGTGAGGCGCGGACGGTGAACTGAAAACGGGTCGAAACAACGGCGTTTCGGCCCTTTTTCATGTCTGCTCGCATGTGGTGACCGGCCGCCTGGCATGCTTGAGCGTTGTGACCCCGGCCTTGGTAATCCGTAAGGTCACGCCCTTCGCCTGATACCGCGATCCCGACAGCGCCACGCGCTTGGGCAGAGTCAGCGCCTTGCCGTCGAGTTGCAGATGGGCGCGGGAATCGTACTGGAAAAACCCGACAATGAATTGCGCCCCGTCGGCGCAGCGATAGTTCCGGAAAGTCGACTGTGCGAACACAGCCGACGGCGCGGTTGCTATCGCCGCAGCGCATAGCGCAACGCCAAAAATCGTATTGCTGCGACAATTCATGTTTCGCCCCCTGCTGGGTTCAGTATAGACGAGACGGGAGCGAACGACATGCCGTTGCCCCTCCGCCACTCAAGATCATCCGAACCAGCCAATGTCAGCCTCCCCCGCCCGCCATCTCAATCTCTCCGGCGCCAGCAATTTCCGCGATCTCGGCGGCTATCCCACCGGCGACGGCCGGACCGTGCGCTGGCGGCAGATCTTCCGTTCCAACCATCTCGGCCATCTCACCGACGACGACGTCTCCGTGCTGCAGGAACTGGGCGTCCGCAGCGCGTTCGACTTTCGCGGCACCGAGGAGCGCGCCGCCGCCCTGTGCTGCATGCCCGAAATCACCGTCCATTCGCTACCGGTCGAGCCCACTGTCGTCGCGGCGCTGCGCGCCATCGCGGCCGCAGGTACGCCACTGTCGACGGACCACGCCGTCGAGGTGATGCGCGACTCCTACCGCAGCTATGTACAGAAAAACACGCCGCGTTTCCGCACGCTGTTTGGGCATCTGCTGGAAGATCGCGCGCCGCTGGTGATCCACTGCACCGCCGGCAAGGACCGCACCGGTTTTGCCTGCGCGCTGATCCTGCATGCGCTTGGCGTTTCCCAGGACACGATTTCGGAAGATTATCTGCTGACCAACCGGTTCTACCGCAGGGATCCCAACCACAGCACCGACCTGCCCGACGAGATCAGGCAGGTGCTCGGCTCGGTGCAGGCATCGTTCCTCGCCGCCGCGTTCGAGGCTGTCGACGCCGACTATGGCGACCTCGAAACCTATCTTCGCGACGGCATCGGTCTCGGTGCCGCCGAGCGCGCCAGCCTCGAAGCGCGCTATCTGCAGCGCTGATCTAATCCGATCTCGCCCGCCGCATCGACACGACCTGCGCGGACGGCTTGCCACCTTGCGTCCTGATGTTGACCGCCACCTGGTAGTCGTTGCTGGTCTCGCCCTTGGGCACATAGAGCATCGCGGTGAAGCGCAAGCGGCCGCGCGCATCCAGCGTGACCGGCAAATCCTCACGCACGCGGAAGGAATTTCCCTGGCGATTTCGCGGCGGCAGTCTCGCCGTCATGACGGGCTCGACCAGCGCACGCAGATCGAGCTTGGTCGCGGTTGCACCGTCAATCCGGTAATAGGCAAAGGAGTCGCTGTCCCAGCGGCTGTTTGCGACCTCGATGACAGCCCGGCTGTCCGGCGACCAGGCCGCCAGCAGATCGGTGCGGTTGGCGCGCATTTCTTCGGTCGCCCAGTACTCGCCACCGAGCTTGGCCAGCACAGCCCCGTCACTGATGCGGATCAGGAGATTTTCGACGCCGGATGGCGGCTCATCGCGGCCTGACGGCAGACCTTGCTCGCTGCGCCAGGCGAATGCGTACTCCTTCGATGGCGAAGTGGTGTCGGCAACGACACGCATCGCAGCCTTCCCCTCGCCGCAGACGAGGTCGCCATGTCGATCGGCAACGCAGGCCTGCGCATGCACGGCGGCTGCTTGCTGCACATAGAGTGCGATGAGAACGAGTGGGAATGTCCGAAGGCGATGCATCGTGCCATCTTACCCGCTATGCGCGAGTAAAGCACCCAAAAACAAGCCTCGGGCGGCCCGGAAGGTCAGCGCTACCGGCTCAGGCCGCCGCTTCCATTTCCATTTCGGCGTCGAGATCGGCGATGACGTCCTCGAACGCCGAGATCGCCTGCTGGATCGCCGCGATCTGCATCAATTCCCAGCTTGAGACCGGACCGCTGCGATTCTGCAGCGCTACGACCAGGTCGCGCCGCTGCTCCTTAAGCTGAACAAGCGGTAAACCGTGATCCGGCAAACCCATGACGAATTCCCCTGCCTAACGTTGGAGCTTGGGTTGTACCTGACGGGTTCTGCAAACGGCTTACGGATTTCCGGCAAATTTTATCGATTCTGCCGCATATAACAGGCTTATGCGGCGCCCTCCGCCTGCAGGCGCGCCTTGATCTGCCCGAACAGCGCCCTCGTCACGCAATCGGTAGCCCATTCGCTCTCGTGGAGCTTGGCCGGATCGCCCTCGCGGACCACGTCCGCGATCGGAATCCCGTCCTGAATGACCCAGTGCCGCATCAGGTCAAAGCGGCGAAAGACGTTGACGCCGGCATCCTGAGCTGCGCGCGAAATGCGTCCAACCATGTCCATGGAAGCTGCGAGCTTCGCCCCTTCGACAAGGGCCGGGGTGTATTGCAAGTCCATCATCACGACATCGGTCGGCAGATCCTTCAGCCAGCGCAGACCCGAGGTAACGGCGACCATAACGTCGTCGGGATTGAACTCCTCCTGACGAAAGACCGCGTTGGTACCGACCTGCCAGATGACCAGCGCCGGCTGCTCCGCAAGGACGTCGGGCTCGAACCGCGAGACCTCCGATGGCGCTTCCTGCCCGCTGAGGCCACGGTTCAGTACGTCGATCATGCGGTGGTGAAAGCCTTGCCTCAGGAGGAACTCGAGCCTTGCAGGGTATGGCAAGATCTTGCCCTCGACCTCGCCGGCCGTCGAAGACGAGCCGATGGCCACGATCTTGATCTTTCGTTGCTTCTTGAGGCTCTCCGCCAGATGGGGGAGATCATGCCGGAAACTGAAAAGATCGGCGTGCGTGTTGCAAGGTCTTTGTGCTCCGGGCATGTGAACATCCTCGGCGGGAATATTCATCGCATGCCCGCATAGGACGCTGAAATTCGATGCATTGCAAATCAAAAGCTCCCGGCGCTACGCTGCGCTTCCCGAGGGATGGAGGTCCAGCATGAACGGCAAGGTCGTTGTCGTGACGGGTGCGCTGGGCGCGCTCGGCGTCGTCGTTGTGGAAGAGGCACTGGCGCTCGGCGCCAGGATCGCCAGCGTCGACCATGCCCCGACGCAGGTCCCGGCCACGGCCGACCTTTTTGAGCTGGGTGGCATCGACCTGACCGACCCGTCCCAGGCCCGAAAAGCGATCGCTGCCGCCGCATCGCATTTCGGCAAAATCGATGTGCTGATCAACATCGCCGGCGGATTTGCATTCGAGACGGTGGCAGACGGCGATCCCAAGACGTGGCAACGGATGTACGCGCTGAACGTCCTGACCGCGCTCAACGCGTCGCGCGCCGCGATCCCTCACCTCGTCGCGTCCGACGCCGGACGGATCATCAATATTGGCGCCATGGGCGCGCTGCAGGCCGGAGCCGGCATGGGCGCCTACGCCGCCTCCAAGGCCGGCGTGCACCGCCTCACCGAGGCGCTCGCCGCCGAACTCAAGGGCAAGATCACTGTCAACGCCGTGCTGCCCTCGACCATCGACACCGCGGCCAACCGCGCCAGCATGCCGAAAGCCGATTTTGCAAAATGGGTGCGCCCGAAGGAACTGGCAGACGTCATCCTGTTCCTCGCCAGCGACGCCGCGAGCGCCGTCACTGGCGCGCTGCTGCCGGTGAACGGCCGGGTTTAGCCCTCTACATCCACCAGCTTCCGCAACACCGCCTTGAAGCGGATGCTGCGCTTGCCGGCGAGCGCGGTGGCCTCGCCTTCCGCGCCCTCGGCGTCGTAGGTGCCGGAAAAACCGATGCCGACTTCATGGCCGCCGAACAGCGGCCGGTCGCCCTTGGCCTGCGTATGCTCGCGGTTGACGAGTTCGCCCTTCCATCTGCCGTTCGCCGCCGAATACGCCCCGATATAGTCGAAGTACGCATCACCACCCCTGATGCTGCCGTCATGCAACAACATCACACCGCTGTTGCCGGCATCGATGCCGTCGAGCATGCGGATATGGATCGAATAGAGCCCGTTGCCGATCCCGTCCGCGCCGACCGTCCCGGGCGGCGGCGCATCGGCGTCGTTGATCTGGCTCAGTATGGTCTTGAACCGGAAGCCCGGCAGGTCCGGGCTGCCACCCTCGAAATGAATTTCATCCCCGCAGCGCGCCCCTGTGTAATGCAGCGCGATGTTGTCGACATCGAACATCGGGACGTAGCCGGGGTCGTGGTAATGGCGCGACATGAAGCATTCGGCGGAGATGACGCCGTCGGCCTCCTTGAAGTGGCCTACGAACGAAGAGCCGGTATCGCCGCCATAGAGCTTGCCGTCCTCGGTGGCGAAAATCACGCCGGAACCTTCCCCGCGCTCCGTCGTGAAACGGAATTTATATAATCCCTGCACGCCCTGCTTACTCCGGAACAGGCAAAGACCAGTACCCCGCGAACGATCGATCGCGGGTTCCCTCAATTGCCATTGGCCTTGTCCCCGGCGCCAGATTAGCCGCTGATAGGCTGCCCGATCAAACGCTTTGCCCGAATTCGGCTAGAGTTTGCGCGATTGAGTTGCGGCCGCACGCGCCGCCGGAGCAAATTTTGGAAACCGCGCTTTATCTTCCCGTCAAACGCTTCCTGGAAAAGCTCGGCTTCACCGTCAAGGGGGAGGTCGGGGGCTGCGATCTGGTGGCGCTGAGCGGCGACGACCCGCCGGTCGTGGTGATCGGCGAACTGAAGCTTTCCTTCAACCTGGAACTGATCCTGCAGGCGGTGGATCGCGCCGCCGCCGCCGACGAGGTCTGGCTCGCGGCCAGATTGTCTGCCCGCGGCAAGGGTCGCGAGAGCGACGCGCGCTATCGCAATCTCTGCCGCCGGCTTGGTTTCGGCATGCTGGCGGTCACCAGCACCGGCGATGTCGAGGTGATCGTGCAGCCTGCGACGGCGGCCCCTCGCCGCAACGCAAAAAAGCGGTCACGGCTGGTCGCCGAGCATCAGAAGCGCAAGGGCGATCCCGCCATGGGCGGCTCGACGCGCGCACCGATCATGACGGCCTACCGGCAGCAGGCGCTGGCCTGCGCCTCGGCGCTGTCAGGCGGGCCGCGACGGGTGAAGGATTTGCGGGCTGATATTCCCGACGCCGGAAAAATCCTGCTGCATAATGTCTATGGCTGGTTCGACCGCGCCGAGCGCGGCATCTATGTGCTGACCGATGCCGGACATGCCGCGCTGAAGCGCTGGCCGCAGCAGCCGCTGGACCTGGGCGCCGCCGGCAATTCCGCGCCTTGACGGCGAAAAACGGGAGGACAACATGATCGTGGTGACCGGCAGCGTGACCGCGCGCGCGGAAAGTTTTGATGAGGTGCGCAAATTGAGTCTCGAGCACGTCCATCGCTCGCGCACCGAGCCCGGCTGCATTTCCCATGCCGTCCATGTCGATTGCGAAAATCCGCTGCGGCTGGTGTTTTTCGAGCAATGGTCCGACCGCGCCGCCCTGCTGGCGCATTTTGCCGTCCCCGCCTCGCGCGATTTCGTCCGGTCGCTGCAGGCGCTTGCGGAAGGCGCCACATCAATCGAACTGTATGACGCTACCAGGCTGGAGAAATTGTAGATGCATGGCTGTATTGCCATGCGAAATTCGTATTGCAATGCAACATAAGGGCACCTAGGTATCTCCGCAATGATATGCGAGGCCCCTATGAGCGAAGACTGGAACACGAAATACGGCACACGGCGCGTCCGGCGGGATCCGCCGACGCTGGAGGAGGCAATCTTCGCCGCGGTAGGGATCACCGAGGACCAGCAGCAGCAGGCCGAAATCGCCGCCGCGCTGATGGGTATGCCCTATGAGGAAGTGCTGGCTGAAGTGAAGAAGACCGGTCGCGCGGTCGCGCGATCGGCCACCCGCATCATCGCGGGCGAACAAGGCGCGCAGCGCGCGGTCGTGGTCGAGCGCCGCGTCGTCAGGCGATTCGGCAACGACAAGCGTACCGGCACCTGAAGCCCGCAGCGTTTTTGAGCGAACTGGAAGAAAACGTGTCAAAACGAAAAAATTGAGCCCGGTTCTGATTCAATCAGAACCGGGCTCAAAAGGTTTTGCGCATTTCGCTGGATCAAACGTCAGCGAGTTCCCTGATTGAACGCGCCGCTCAGGCGGCGCGGCCCCAGCCATACATCCGCAGCAGCATCCGCCAATAGGCGCGGTTGAAATTCGCGACCGTGCGCGCGGCATTCAACGTGCTGTCCGCCCAGGTGGTCGCGAGCTCCGTCTGATCCTGTTTCGTCAGATCGATGGTCCCGGTGGATTCGCCGTGGCGGAACGCAAGCTGCGCGCCGAACTTGCTGGCGAGCGCCCGCATCGGTTCGTTCTGCGCACCGGTCGTGATCCGCAGGCTCTTGTAGCCCTTGGCGCGCGCCACCGTGATCAGCTTGCGGAACAGGATGCTGCCGACACCGCGGCGGCGCACCGACGCCTCGACGCTGAACGCGATCTCGGGAAGCGAATCCGGTGACTGGTCCGGCGGATGCAGCTCGGCTGCGCCCCGAACCACGCCGTTTTCAAAGAAGGCGATGACGGTCGTGCCGTCATTGGCGCATTTCTCGGCGTAGCGCTCGATGAAGCTGTCGTCCATGAAGCCATGGAAACGGTCGCGGCGGCTGTTGCGGTCGAGCCGCAGCAGGTGATCGCGCAACAGCGGCAATTCTTCCTGCTGGCTCAGCGTGCGCACACTGCTATTGGCCAGCGCGGCCGCGATATGGGTGAGGTACATATCCAAAACTCCTCTGAGAGAAGCCCTCGAGGAGGCGTCGAATCCCTAGATCATCAATATTGTGCGCCGCAACATGAAATTCAAGCCCGGATTATCCCTATACTGCCTTAAATAATGGCAGCAATTGCAGCGGCTTAGTGGCACTCTCATTAACCAATTGTTAAGGTTGGGCGCCCGGCGCAAACTGGGCACGGGGATTGCTTATTTCTGAACGAGCCAAGATTTTAGAGAACGCTCGGATGGTTCGTGGAGGTCCGTCGTGGCTGTCGTGCTCGACACCAGTTCTTGCCTTCCGGAACGCCGGCTGACGGTGTGGCAGGATATCGTCTGCGACACGTTCGTCGGCCTCGACTGCAAATCGGACATGCGCGGCGCGTTTTGGGGCGCAGTGTCGCAAGCCAGAATCGGACCGATCGCGCTCACCCAGGTCGATTCCACCGCACAGCGGGTATTCCGCACGCCGTCGCGAATAGCCCGCGCCAGCGAAGATTTCGTGCTGATGGCGCTCGGCAACAACGGCGTGAACGGCGTCTTCCAGGACGGCCGCGAGGCGATCGTTTCCGCCGGACAATTCGTCATTTACGACACCACCCGCCCCTACGAGTTGCGCTTCGACGACAGCTTTTCACAGACCATCTTCCAGATGCCGCGCAAGCTGCTGCAACAGCGCGTCGGCTCGTTCGACGGCTTGACCGCGACCACGTTCGCCGGCGATCGTCCGCTCGAACGGTTGACCTATGATTTCGCGCGCAATGTGAGCAGGACGGTCGAGCAGGTCGATCCGGCGGCCGCAAGCCGCCTGCTCGACCAGACACTCGACCTGCTCGCGATGACGCTGGCCGACAGGCTGCACGCGCGGCTGCCCGACCAGTCGGCCCATCGGTCAGCGCTGCTCTATCGCCTCAAGAATCATATCCTGACGCATCTCGCCGATTCTGAATTATCGCTGCCGCGCGCGGCGGCAGCGACAGGAATCTCGCCGCGCTACGCCAGCGATCTGATGGCCGCCGAACAGACCTCGTTCCGCGGCTACGTCCAGACGCAACGGCTGGAGCGTTGCAAGCGCGACCTTGCCGACGCTGCGTATCAGGCCCGGCATATCGGCGAGATCGCCTTCGCGTGGGGCTTCAACGACCTCGCCCATTTCAGCCGCATCTTCAAGCAGCGGTTCGGCGTCTCGCCGCGCGAATGGCGCGAGCATCCGCGCCAATAACGCCTTCCACCCGGCCCCTCCTTCCTGCCATACCACAGGCATCGGCGTCCATCTGCGCGTTAAGACAAGTTTTCGTTCCGCTGCAGACAAGCCGCGCGCGTGGCCACGGTTGTAGGCTTGCGGCCCAGCGATTATCGGCTTTCAACGCGAAAGGGACGATGCGATGGGTCTGGTTCATCAGAAATACAAGGTGGCGGTGGTTCAGGCGGCGCCGGTCTTTCTCGATCTCGATGCCACCATCGACAAGACCATCGCCCTGATCGAGGAAGCTTCGGCGAAAGGGGCCAAGCTGATCGCGTTTCCCGAGACCTTCATTCCCGGGTATCCGTGGCAGATCTGGCTCGGCGCGCCGGCCTGGGCGATCGGCCGCGGCTTTGTGCAGCGCTATTTTGATAATTCGCTCGCGTTCAACAGCCCGCAGGCGGAGAAGATCCGCAATGCCGTGAAGCGCGCTAAATTGACCGCCGTGCTCGGGCTGTCCGAGCGCGACGGCGGCAGTCTTTATATCGCGCAGTGGCTGATCGGCCCCGACGGCGAGACCATCGCAAAGCGCCGGAAACTGCGTCCCACGCATGCCGAACGCACCGTGTTCGGCGAAGGCGACGGCAGCGACCTCGCGGTGCACGATCGCGCCGACGTCGGGCGGCTCGGCGCGCTGTGCTGCTGGGAGCACCTGCAGCCGCTGTCGAAATTCGCGATGTACGCCCAGAACGAACAGGTGCATGTCGGCGCCTGGCCGAGTTTTTCGCTGTACGATCCGTTCGCGCACGCGCTCGGCCACGAGGTCAACAACGCCGCCAGCAAGGTCTATGCGGTCGAAGGCTCCTGTTTCTTCCTCGGCCCCTGCGCGGTCGTCTCGCAGGCGATGATCGACGAGCTCTGCGACTCGCCCGAAAAGCACGCCTTCCTGCATGCCGGCGGCGGTCACGCCGTGATCTACGGGCCGGACGGCAGTTCGCTGGCCGAAAAGCTCCCGCCCGACCAGGAAGGCATTCTGTATGCCGATATCGATCTCGGCATGATCGGGGTTGCGAAGAACGCCGCCGATCCGGCCGGGCATTATTCGCGGCCCGACGTCACGCGGCTGTTGCTCAACACCACACGCGCCAACCGCGTCGAGCATTTCTCGCTTCCCGTCGATGCCGAGGTCATGAGCGAAGTCAGGCTGCAGGCCTGACGCGTTTCCATTCGGACAAGGAGCAGGCCGATGGAATCCGCGATCCCCGAGCATCTGCAAACCGCACGCACGCGTCACCGCCGCGTCGGCGACGATTATGCACCGCCCTACCCGTCCTTCGTGGCACGGCACCAGCCGAGCGTAACGCGGGTGGTGATGGCCTATTTCGGCGTACAGACCCGCGGCGCGCCTCAGCGTCGCCGCGGAACAGGCGTTGGCCCGGCTCGCTTCGGATTTCGCAACCGCCGACGGCCCGACGCATTGGGACCGCGCGAGCTATGTCGACGAGGCCGGTTTCACCAACGTCGTCACGGTGGCGTATTGGAACGACCGGCAAACATTCGATCGCTGGTTTCCGGCCGCGCGCGAGCGCTGGACCGGCGAGCAGCGGACCAACAACGGGTTCGGCACCTTCATCGAGGCGCTTTACCCTTCCGTGGAAGGCTATGAGACGCTGTTCTCGTCCCTCGGAAGGCCCGAAGGCGTCGCCGTCCTCGCCGACGGCATGAGCGGCGAGGTTTTGGAGCACGCCTATTGGGGCGGCATGCGCGACCGCATCCCGTTATCCCAAACCAGTGAGATGGCATCGTCAGGCGCCGCCCGCGCCATCCGCGACGGCGCGCGAATCCGGATCGTCCCGCATGACAATCTCTGCCTGATCCGGTCGGGCCAGGATTGGGGCGATACCGAAGCCGCTGAACGCAAGATGTATCTCGGCGATGTCGAGCCGGTGCTGCGCGAAGGCATGGATTTCCTGCGCGACCAGGGACGTTCGATCGGGTGCTACGCCAACCGCTACATGACCGTCGTCGGCCCCGATGGCGCGACGACCGAAAAATCCTACGGCATGAGCTGGTGGAAAAGCCTGTCGTCGCTCGAACGCTGGGCTGAATCGCACCCGACCCATGTCAGGATATTCGGCGCCGCCATGAAGTACCTGTCGACGCTGGGGCCTGCCGCAAAGCTGCGGCTCTACCACGAGGTCACCGTCGCCCGCGCCGACGAGCAGCTTTTCGAATATGTGGATTGTCATCCGCAAACCGGAATGCTGAACGCCGTGCAGACGGTGGAGATGGCCTGAAGCTACAGCACCATCTGGGTCTGGGTCACGATCGCGACCAGCCTGCCATCCTCGGTTTCCAGCCGCGTCTGCCAGACCTGGGTGCGGCGTCCCCGATGCACCGGGGTTGCGATGGCAGTCACAATGCTCCCCTCCTTGGCGCCGCCGATGAAATTGGTCTTGCTCTCGATCGTGGTGGTGCCCTTGGCGTCCGCGGGCAGGTTGATGACAGTCGCGGCAGCCCCGACCGAATCCGCGAACGCCATGATCGCGCCGCCGTGAATGGTATGATGGAGCGTGCAGAGATCGGGGCGCACCAGCATCGTCGCCACCACCCGGTCCATTCCGGCTTCGGTGAAGGTCACGCCCTTCAATTCAGCAAACGGCATCTTCATCGACTGGATTTTTTCGAGCGGCGTCATTCGTCCTCCGGCTTTTCTTTCAATCGGTCTCTGAAGCAGAATGGATGGCTCCGGTAAATCAGGCAATGACCTCTGAGGTAATGGCTATCGTGACATCGCGCTGGGAATTCGGCATATCTTCCTCATGCGCCAGTTCCCGCCCCGCCGGATCGTCTGCCTGACCGAAGAGACCGTCGAGACGCTGTATCTGCTCGGCGAGCAGGACCGCATCGTCGGCGTTTCCGGCTATGCGGTGCGGCCGCCGCAGGTCCGCCGCGAGAAGCCGCGGGTTTCCGCCTTCATCTCCGCGGACATCCCAAAGATTCTGGCGCTTGAGCCCGATCTGGTGCTGGCCTTCTCCGACCTGCAAGCCAACATCGTCGCTGATCTGGTGCGTGCCGGTATCGCCATCCACGTCTTCAACCAACGCGACATTGCCGGCATTTTCGCGATGATCCGCACGCTCGGCGCCATTGTCGGCGCGGCGGAGCGTGCCGATCAGCTCGCGAGTGATCTTGAAGCGCGCCTGGCGCGGATCGCTGCGACGCCCCGGCCCTCACTCAAACCAAAAGTCTATTTCGAGGAATGGGACGATCCGCTGATCTCCGGCATCGGCTGGGTATCCGAACTGATCGAGATCGCCGGCGGTGAGGACGCGCTGCCAAAGCTGCGGTTTCAGCAGGCCGCGAAGGACCGGATCATTGCGCCGGATGTGGTGCGCGAGGCCGCCCCCGACGTGATCCTCGCCTCTTGGTGCGGCAAGAAGGTGGTGCCTGACCGCATCCGGCAGCGTCCGGGCTGGAGCGAGCTCCCGGCGGTGCGCAACAACCGCATCGTGGAGATCAAGTCGACGATCATTCTGCAGCCGGGCCCGGCGGCGCTGACGGATGGGCTGGATGCGGTCGTCGCCGCGTTGTGGCCGCATTCACACGCGTCATCCTGAGGTGCGAGCGAAGCGAGCCTCGAAGGATGATTTGTTGTCGCGGCCCATCCTTCGAGGCGCGCAAGCGCGCGCACATCAGGATGACGTCGGTGCGTGCTGCAAGCCTACACCCTCTCCACCCCGCACCATTCGGCGATGAACAGCGCGGTCGCTTTCGTCGATTTCCGCAGCGACTCCAATTCGACATATTCGTTGAAGCCGTGCATCGCCGCCCCCGTCGCGCCGAAGCAGAGGCTCGGGATGTTGTAGTTCAATCCATAGAACCGCGTATCGGTCAGCGCGGTGAAGGCGCGGTCCGGCACCGTGCCACCATAGACAGCGCCAAATGCGTTTGCGAACGCGGCTTCCGGCTCGGTCGAATTGGTCAGCTCATAACCCTCCGACAAAAAGCCCGACCATTCGACCTGCGGCGGATTGTTAGACAGAAAGCGATGATCGCGCGCCGCTGCCGACACGCAGGCCAGAATCTCCTTCTGGCATTCGGCGATCGACCAGCCCGGCAGCACGGCGATGCGGCAATCGACGTCGCACCAGGCCGGCACGCTGGAGGCCCAGTCCCCGCCCTTGATGATGCCGGGGTTGAAGTTGAGGGGATGGGCGACCGCCTTGAAGTGACGATCCGCCTTGGCGCGCTCGTTCCACGCTTCTTCGAGCTTCTGCAGAGAATGGATCAGATGGTAGGCCGCCATGATCGCGTTGGCGCCGGCGCCGGCCTCGAACACATGCACGGGAAAGCCGCGCACCTTCAGGCGAAACCAGATCACGCCGACCTGCGAGCGCACCATCGTCTCGCCGGTCGGCTCCGGGATGAAGCAGGCGTCCGCGCGGTAGCCGCGCTGCAAGGTCGAGAGCGCGCCGACACCGGTGGATTCCTCCTCGATCACCGACTGGAAGTGGATGCGCGCAGTCGGCTTCAGCCCCGCCGCCTTGATTGCGTCCAGCGCATAGAGCGCGCCGATGGTGCCGGACTTCATGTCGCAGGCGCCGCGGCCATACATCCTGCCCTCCTTGATGACCGGCGAGAACGGCGGCGTCTCCCACATATCGAGTGGTCCTGCCGGAACGACGTCGCAATGGCCCTGCACGATCAGCGATCGGCCGGCATTGTTCGACGGCCGATAGGTGCCGACCACCGTCCGCGCCCTGGAGAAATCATGCTCGATCGGACCAAAACCGCGCAGATCCTTCAAATCCTCGACGTCGATATGCCAATCGTCGACCTCATAGCCGCGCTGACGCAGGAGGTCGCCGATCATGTCCTGGCACGGCCCTTCGGCGCCGCGGGTCGAGGGGATAGCAACGAAATCCCGTGTCGTCGCCAGTTGCGCATCAAAGCCGGCGTCGACGGCGTCGAGAATTTTCTGTTGCGTATCGGTCGTCATGCGGCGGCTCCAGTCGCGAATTCAATGAGGTCAGGAGTGCGCACCCTACCCCGATCTCAGCCACCGGCGTAATGCGCAAAATGCGCATCCCGCAATGCATCTTCGAGCAGGCGGCCTTCGCAATAGCCACGCAGCGACGCCGGGCGTTCGACACCGTCGAGCAGTCGCGGACACGGTTCGGGCGCACTCAGCACGGTGCGCACCGGAATTCGCTCGGCATAGATCGGCAATGCATAGTCCTCCTCGTCGTCGCCGACGCCCTTGGCGCGAATCTTCGCCGACGCCTGTTCGATCTCCATCGCAATCACCGATGTCGCCTTGATCTCCTGCGACGTGCTTTGCCGCAGGCTGGCGGTCCGATCGGGAAAGAAGCGGTCGACCATGGCGACCAGCGCACGCTCCTTCTCGTCTTCGTCGATGACGAGGTAGGCGGTGCCAAAGGCCATCACGGCCCGGTAATCGGCCGAATGATTGAAGCCGCAGCGCGCCAGCACCAGACTGTCGAGATGCGCAACAGTGAGGCAAACCTGCTGGCCGCCGGACTGGTTTCGCAACATGCGGCTGGCGCTGCTGCCGTGCCAGTACAATTTGCTTCCCTCCCGCCAGAAGAAGGTCGGCGTGCAGTAGGGCTGGCCGTCGACCACGTAGGAAACGTGGCAGAGCATCGAGGCATCAAGCAGGCCGTGAATCGTCGCCCTGTCATAAGAGCCGCGCTCGTGCAGGCGCTTGACCCGGTTGCGTGGTGACAACGGGTAGGACGTTGTGGTCTCGCCTTCGATCGTCACGGTAGCTCCTCTCGGGATTGGCACGGTCGAGGAAGTTGTACCGGTGAATTTGGTCTGCGATAGTGCCAATTCCATGCGAAAAATTCCGACCAATTCTCAGGCTGTGCGGCGCAAGGCCGAGCTTCCGCTCGATCTAGACGGGCCGCACGTGACGCCAGAGGCATCCTCGCAGCACCGGCTCTATCAGGCGCTCTGCCACGCGATAACGGGCGGGATCGCCAAACCGGGCGAGCCGCTGCCGCCGCAGCGTGCGCTGGCCAAACAGACCGGCTTTCGCCGCAACGCCGTCACCTCGGCCTATGAGCGGCTGATCGCGGACGGCTTTGCGGTGGCCACCACAGGCTCCGGCACCTTCGTCGCCGCGCGGATTCCCGCCCGTGTCAATGACGCACGCAAGACCAGGGTCGCGATCGAGGCGCCGCAGCAAGGCCCGCTGGCGCTCGGCTGCACGCATATCGATGAGAGGGCGCTGCAGCGCTTCAGGTCGTTTGCCGGCCGCCGTATGCGCGCCTTCGGCAACGAACACCTGCAATATGGCGACCCCAGGGGCAGCCGCGAGCTGCGCGCCGCGATTGCCGATCATCTGCTGTCGGCGCGCGGGCTGCGCTGCGATCCGGACCAGATCATGCTGGCGTCGGGAACGCAGCACGCGTTGCGGATCGTACTGGGCGCGATCCTCAAGCCCGGTGATCACATCTGGTGCGAGGATCCCGGCTATCCCGCCGCGCGAAGAGCGATCGGGCATTGCGGCCTGCGCCCGGTCTCCGTGCCGGTCGACGCCTCAGGCATGATCGTAGCCAAAGGCCGGGCGCTGGCGCCGTCGGCGGGTGCGGCCTACGTGACGCCGTCGCACCAGTTTCCGCTCGGCGTGCAGATGTCGATGACGCGGCGGCTGGAATTGCTGGACTGGGCACGGGATGCGAGCGCCTTCGTGATCGAGGACGATTACGACAGCGAGTTTCGCTACGACGGTGCGCCATTGCTGTCACTCGCCGGCATCGATCACCTCTCGCGCGTCATCTACATGGGCACGTTTGCAAAGACATTATTTCCCGGATTGCGCATCGGCTACTGCGCGCTGCCCGAGCGCCTCGTCGGACCGGTGACGACGGCCCGCGCCGCCCTCGACCGCTTTCCCGGCACACTGCTCGAAGGCGCGGTAGCGGACATGCTCAATTCCGGAGTATTCGCAGCCAATCTGCGCAAGGTGCGCGGGATCTATCGCGAGGCCCGCGACGTGCTGGCTTCGACCCTGTCGGCGGCATCGGACGGGCTTCTCATCGGTGCCGGTGCCCTCGCAGGGCCTGCACCTGGTGGCGCGGTTCGATCCATCGACCGATCCGCAGGTAGCCGCCAAGGCACAGATGGAGGCCGGCGTCGCGGGCTGGCTGCTGGCGGAAACCTACTTTCGCGCGCGCCCGCTGCCGGGATTCGTCCTCGGCTTTGCCGGCCATCCCCTGCCACAACTGGTCGCGTCAGCCGGGCGGCTGGCGAAGTCATCGCTCGCCGCCTTGCAGGCGAGTCGCAAGCCGAACAGGGGCGGAACCGGCAGGGTCAAACGACCCAAGGCCGCGACATGAGCGCAGGCGTCGGCCGACGATCTATCAGAATCGCCGCCGCGTCACTAAACTCGACGCCGGATTCAATATCACGGCGGAAACACCGTATGCCCGGCAATCGCAACGTTCTGTATCTCGTCATCGGCGTGTTGATCGTCGCGGTCGGCGTGCTCAGCTACAATCTCTACAAGGCCAAGCAGGAACCCGACGGCCTGCAGATCAATGTCGGCCCCGATGGGCTGAAGATCAAGACCAAGTGAGCGAGGCCGGATTGATGATGACGAAGGTTTCCCGGTCGTTTGCCCTGCCCGCCGGCCTCGTGCTGTGGCTGCTCACGAGCCCCGCCCTCGCCCAGGTGGTTTCGCGCGAGCAGGACATCATCGACCTGCGGCTCGGCCAGCGTGTCATGGTCGACGACGGTTCGTGCCCGGCCGGACAGATCAAGGAAGTCAAGGGCTCGCAGATGACGACGTCAGGCGTGCTGCGCACCCGCAAGTGTATTCCGAGGCTGGGAACCAAGCGGCGATAATCACCAGCTTCCGTATCGGCCGATGACCCCGCGCCACAGCGCGTCGCGTTCGCGTGCGAAGCTTTCTTTCCCGACGCTGGCGTTCTTCGCCGCGGCGGTAATAACCATGACAAGTTTGAGTTCGGGATCGACAAAGATCGACTGCCCGTAGACGCCGAGCATCGCGAACCGCCGCTTCTCGCCCGGAAACAGCCAGAACTGGTAGCCATAGCCGAAATAGGGCGTCGCCTTGCGCGGCGCGAATGCCTCGGGCTGGCGATGCCAGTCGGTGGCGTCGAGCAGATAGTCCTTCGGCACGATCTGCCTGCCGTCGACGGCCCCGTCGTTCGCCAGCAGGATACCAAGACGGCCATAGTCGCGCAGGACCGCATTGAAATTCCCCGACCCGCTTTCGGTGCCGTCCTTTATCTTGATCCAGGTCGCATCGGCCTCCGCGCCCATCGGCTGCCACAGCCGCGTCGTCAGGTATTCGCTCATGGAGCTGCCGGTCACGGCGCGCAGCAACAGCGTCAGCGCCACGGTCTGGTTGGACGCATAGTGAAAGCGCGTCCCCTGGTCGACCTCGCGCGTCGTGAAGGCGCGCAGGGCCGCGACCGAATCCTGCGTCAGGCGGATCCGGTTGAATTTCGCCAGATCGTCCTTGCCATCGTAGACTTCCTGAAACGGCACGCCGGACGCCATCCGCAGCATGTTGCGTATCGTCGTTTCGCCATAGGGATTGCCGGCAAGATCAGGCACGTATTGGGCGATGGTATCGTCGAGCGAAGCGATTTTCTTTTCGGCCAGCGCCATCCCGACGGCGATGCTGACGATGGATTTCGCCATCGAATGCGAAACGAAACGGTTGTCCGGCTTGCGATCGTACTGGTAGCGCTCGGCCAGCACCTCGCCATCCCTGATGAGAAGGAAACCGGTCACGCGTTGACGGTCGAGAAAGTCGTCGAGCGTGCGGGTCTGCTGTTCGAACCGATACTCGATCCTGGGCTCGGTGGAAATTTTCGGCAGCGGCCGCGGAGACGCCGCCTTCTTCAGCGTGTAGTGCTGCAGGATGCTGTCGAGGTGGCTGAAAGATCCGACCCGGACGTGCTCGTCATAAAACCAGTTGGCGCGCGATCCGACCGGATAGCCGGCCGCCTTCCCCAGCAAGTCCTCATCGGGCGCGGCGCCGGCTCGCGAGCCCAGCGCGACCAGCACCGCGCAGGAGAGCAGGAGTAGTCCTCGTTGCATTGGGCAGGCTCACGCAGATCATCGACGGATCACAGCTTACAATGACCGTTGCTGGCGCGTCGAGCCTGAGGGAAATGAGGCGCTAAGCCGCGCCGACTTTACTGGTCTGTCGCTGGCTCGAACATGCATTGCAGCGTCGGCTTGGCGATCTTGGTGAAGGTCGGGCCGATTTCCGACTGCTTCGACGGCGGCACCCACGCGGTCTCGATCGTCGGCACCCCGGTCTCGCTGATGCCACGCAGCAGCGCTTCGCGCAGGTCGGCATCTTCCACCTTCGCGGCGGCGTAGTCGTGCAGACAGCCGCAAACGCTTTCCGGATGCGCCCAGCGTCCTACCATGTGCGGCGCGCAAAGCCGCACGAACTCGCCGCGCGGATCGGGAACCTTGAACAGGGATCGGAACGAGGTCTGCGGCGGCTGAAACTGGAGCTGGACTTGAGCTTGCACCTGCGTTTGGGCCTGCGCCGAACCGCTGAGAAGTAAGAACGACAGGATTACAGCGGAACAGATGCGTACGAACATGCAGGGCCTTTATCGGCGATCTTTTTGTAAATGTTCAGTCACACTCAGTTGCCGGCCACGACCATCGGCTGCGACGCAGGTATCGCCGCCGCCGAACCATAATAGGCGAAGGTTCCGACGCCCGGCAGGTGCTGGTCGGAAGAGCCAGCCATCGAGGGACCAGCCAGGACGAAGGCGAAGGTGAGGATGAAGCTGATGGTCCGCATCTGACTGTCTCCGGTTGTCCGTGGCCGGCAACGCCCGCCGTCTCGTTGGGGCTCTGATAGCCGTCGGCTGTTTCCGGACATCTGCGCTAAAAAGCGGAAAATGGTTTCGTCGCACATGAGAATTGTTTCGTCGGCTCGATCGGACGAAACATTGGCCGGAAAAATTCAATGAATTCAGCCGCGACGCCCGCGCTTCAGAGGATCAAGCCGAACACGGCAAGCCGGCCGTTGGGGCCGCTTTGGCTCTCTTCCCGTGGGCGGGACGGCCTCGTTTACTGGCCGATCGGATGAACCAAGCCGTAGTCCGGCCAACTCAACGCCGTGCAACTTTCCGTGTGCTTGTGCGTTGTGACCCCTTCCTCAACAAAGGATAGCCGTCGTGGGTAATGGCAACATCGATGTTGGCAGTGCAACCCCGACCCGCAAACCCGGCCAGCCGGTGGAGCGCCAGGGAAAGACCGCAGAGGCAAAACCCTCAGAGCATCCCGTAGGCCTTTGTGGCGCGATGTCACAGCAAGGCGACGAATTTCGCGGCAACGTGTCGGCCCCGCAAAAATTCTTGCATCTGGTCGGTTGCCGTGAGCACAAGGCCGGGCCCGGCCGGGAGGCCCGCCAATATTCCAATCCGGTCAAACGGTAAGCCCGAAGCCCTCATTTGAGGGTGACATCGGACTTACTGGATGAATTCACCGCATTTCTGAACCGCGGCTTCAGTGGCGCCCCAAGGCATGATCGGCACCGAGGACGTCGAGTTTTTGGGGGAACCTTCGATCAGCCTGTCCGAATAAACCATGTAGACCAGCACGTTGCGTTTGGCGTCGCAGCCACGAACGATCTGCATCTTCTTGAAGAACAGTGAGCGGCGCTGCCGGAACATGTCGTCACCCTGTTCCAGCTTTTGCTTGAAGTGGATCGGGCCGATCTGGCGGCACGCCAGCGAAATGTCCGAGACCTCCTCGGCAAGGCCGAGCCAGCCCTTGAAGCCGCCCTTTTCCGGAACCGTGAAGTGACAGGCCACGCCCTCCACCTCAGGGTCGTCGACCGCATAGGTCGCGAGCTTGTCGTTCGGGCTCAGCCACTTGAACACGGTCGAGCGGCGAAAAATCAGGTCTGGCTCGTCGGCGGCCGACGCCGGGCTTGCCTGCCAAAGCATCAGCGCCAACACCCCGAAGGCAATTCCCAAGGCCAGACTTCTCCACTTCCTGTCACACTTAACGATGGCCTTGGATGTCATTGATATCTCCGCTGAAGGGCTCGCCGCCTATGTAGTACCGGAATGTCGCACAGGAAGGCCGCAGGCGGATTTGACGGGGCGCAAAGGAAGCGCGACGCGGCAATCCCGACGTCACATCCGCCCAGACGCCGTTTAACGGAATGTGAGGCTTTTTTGCTACGATCGGGGCGAAAATCGCTGAAATTAGAAGGCCTACGCTGGTGAACGCGTTTTGCCTCTGCGACAACAAATAATTATCTGAAGAGTGGATTCGAGTAACCGGATTTGAGGATCAAGCGCGTGAGCGGGCATCGGCTTTTCAGTGCGGGTATTGCGGGCGCAACGATTTCCAAACGGCGATTTTGCAAACGGCAATTTTGGCAACTGGCGATGTTGACGGCGGCCGGCACCCTGGTCGCCCTGCCCCAGGCAGATGCAGCCACCATGTTCTACTGGCAGGACTCCGATCCCGGCTATTACCGGCCGGCACCCGTGGCGCAGCCGCGCAAACCAAAAGCCCGCCGGCCTTCCGCCAAGACAGGGGCCGCCATCAAGGAAACCAACGCCAAGCCGCAGGGGCCGCTGATCATCGCGGTCTCGATCGAGCAGCAGAAGGTCCGCATTTACGACACCAACGGCTTGTTCGCCGAAAGCCCGGTGTCGACGGGCATGAAGGGGCATTCGACCCCGATGGGCGTGTTCAGCGTCATCCAGAAGCACAAGATGCACCGCTCCAACATCTACAGCGGCGCGCCGATGCCTTACATGCAGCGCATCACCTGGTCGGGCGTCGCGATGCATGCCGGCGTATTGCCCGGCTATCCGGCGTCGCACGGCTGCATCCGCATGCCGATGGCCTTTGCCGTGAAGATGTGGAACTGGACCAGGATGGGCGCGCGCGTCATCGTCACGCCCGGCCAGATCACGCCGGCCAGTTTCACCCATCCATTACTGGTAGCGCAAAAGATCGTGCCGCAGCCCCTCATCGCCAACGATCCGGCGACCGACGCGCCTGCGGTGAAAAGCGACAAGGGCGCCGACGCAGGCAGCGCGACCGAGCCCGCGAATGCCGCCGCCGCCAATTCGGAGCCGAGCCTTGATCTCCGATCAACCGTCGGTCACGCGGCGCCGCTGCGCGAACAGACCCGCACAGCGGACGCCAGCAGCGCGTTGCCGGCGCTGAACGCCGTTGTGACCTTGTCCGATGCAGCGCCGTCCGCAGCCAAGGTTCAGCCTGCCAGCGATACCCTGGAAGCGAAGGCGGAAGCGCCGAAATCCGAGCCGGCACCTGATGCGGCGACCGACGTCACATCGGCCAAGAGCAGCCCTGCTGCGACCGATGGCCAGAAAGTCGACGAGGCGGCGGCTCCTGCGCCGTCCGCCAGCGAGCGCACGAAGACCGAAATCTCCGCAAGCGAGAGCATGAGCGCCGGGGACAAGCCCGTCACGGCCGATGCACAAGCCGTACCGGCCGCTGCCCCCGACACAAAGAAGGATACCGCGCGTCCGCCCGGCGCGGAAAAGGCTGCCAAAGTCGAACCGCCCCGGCGTCCTGGCCAGATCGCGGTGTTCGTGAGCCGCAAGGATTCCAAGCTGTACGTTCGCGAGAACTTCAAGCCGCGGTTCGACGTTCCGATCACCATCGCGCCGAGCGATCGGCCGCTGGGTACGCACGTCTTCACCGCCGAGGCCGACAAGAAAGATTCCAACCTGTTGCGCTGGTCGGTGGTCTCGCTGCCGGTCACGGCCCGCAATGCGGCCCGGACCGACGCGGACAACCGCACTGCACGGCGCCGCAAGGTGGCCGGCGCTGCCGAGGCCAAGTCGTTGCCGGCGCCGAATAGCCCCGCCGAGGCGCTGGACCGCATCACCATCGCTCCCGAGGCGATGACGCGGATCGCCGAGTTGCTGACCACCGGCGCCTCGATCATCGTGTCCGATCACGGCATCAACCAGGGCGGCGAAACCGGCGAAGGCACCGACTTCATCGTTCCGCTGCGGTAGCCCCCATAACGGCTTGTTGAGCGGCAGCGCCCCGCGCGTTGCGCTATGCTTCGACAGTTGAACCGCTGTCGAGGCTTTCCATGATGGACCGCAGGAGCGTGATATCAGCGGCACTGGCCGCGATCGCAGCCGTCGCCTCGAACAGGCAATCGCTGGCGCAGGCCGGCATGAGCCGGATCACGGCTTACGCGTTTTCATTTCCGGGATTGGCCGGCGGCGATATCAGGCTTTCCGAATTTGCCGGCCGGCCGATCCTGATCGTCAACACCGCTTCGCTCTGTGGCTTCACGCCGCAATATGGCGGGCTGCAGGAATTGTGGACCGAGTATGGCGGCCGCGGCCTGATGATCGTCGGCGTCCCCTCCAACGATTTCGGCGGCCAGGAGCCGGGCGGCGCGACCGAAATCACCGCGACCGCGCAGAACCACCACGTCACCTTTCCGATCGCGGCGAAGGCCGTCGTGAAGGGGCCGAACGCGCATCCGTTCTACAAATGGGCAGCGGAGGCGCGGCCGAAGGATGTTCCCCGCTGGAACTTCCACAAATACCTGATCGGCCGCGACGGCTATATCACCGACGTCTTCCCGGAATCGGTCGAACCTGTGGATACACGGGTGAAAACCGCCATCGCGCGGGCATTGGCCGCTTCCTGAATTAACCGGTCTGGTGACAAAGCCGCAGGGTGTAACGACAGCCGTTGCGTTGGCGCGGCTGCTCCAACTAGGCTACTATGTGCTTCGGGGAATGGAGGCAGACCGGACGACGGCAACGCCGCGACCGGGTGCGGGATTCGAATTTAAGGAAAACAAGATGCGTATTGCGGCAGGGTTGATCTTTGCAGGCGCGGTTTCGCTGTTGGCATCGAGCGCGGCGTGGTCGCAGACGCCACCCGCCAAAGGCGCGCCCACACCTCCGCAGGCAGCGCCTGCCCCCGCCCCGCCGCCGGCGCAAGTCTCGACCCGCCCGCCCTGCAACAATCCCGACGCGCTCGGCATCGGCCGCACCGTCGAGATCGACACCACAGGCGGTCCCGGTTTCGGCTTCGAGCATTTCAAGGAGCTCGACTTCCTGCGCGACAAGGAAGTGGTTCTGACCTTTGACGACGGTCCGTGGCCAGTGAACACGCCTTCGGTCCTGAAGACGCTCGCGGAAGAATGCACCACCGGCATCTTCTTTCCGATCGGCAAGCACGCCACCTATTATCCGGAAATCCTCAAGCAGGTGATGGCGGCCGGCCATACCATCGGATCGCACACCTGGTCGCATGCCGCCCTCGTCAACAAGAAGCTGAGCGAGCAGCAGCGCAAGGATGAAATCGAAAAGGGATTCAGCGCGGTGAAATGGGCGCTTGGCGGCAAGTCGCCGGCGCCGTTCTTCCGTTTCCCGGCCCTGCAGCACCCCCCGGAGATGGTGACCTATCTCGGCACCCGCAACATCGCGATCTTCTCCTGCGATCTCGATTCCTTCGACTTCAAGGCGAGCAAACCGCAGACCGTGATCGACACGGTGATGCACAAGGTCGACAAGCTCGGCAAGGGCATCATCCTGATGCACGACTTCCAGAAGCATACCGCCGAAGCCCTGCCCGAGCTTCTGAAGAAGCTGAAGGCCGGCGGCTACAAGGTGGTCGCGATGCGCGCCAAGGCGCCGGTGCAGACCCTCGCCCAATATGACGAAGACATCGTCAAGGATCTGAAGCTGCCGACCGTGAGCACGCGCCCGGTCTCCAGCGTCGTGCAGACGATCTCGGAATAACGCTTAGGCGACACTGGCCCGTGCCGGCGCTGCGTATCGAAGGTTATGTCATCGTCTCCGCCGACGGCATGCTGGCCGACGCGCGCAATGTCATGCCGGACGAATTGAAGTTCGAGGGCGACAAGGCGTTCTTCACCGCCGCACTCGACCGCGCCGATCTGATCCTGCACGGTCGCAATTCGTTCGAGGACCAGCCGGACTCGCCACGGCGCACGCGGATCATCCTGACGCGGAAGGTCGACGCGATCGCGCCCGATCCATCCAATCCGAAATCAACCCTGTGGAATCCCGCCGGCGCTTCGTTTGAGGCCGCCTGCAATCATGCAGGCGTTGACGCCGGCACCGTCGCCGTGATCGGCGGCCCTGGCGTGTTCGGCATGTTCATGGACCGCTACGACGAGTTCTGGCTCTCGGTGGCGCCGCATGTCCGCCTGCCCGGCGGCGAGCCTTGCTTTCCCGGCGTGCCTGAGCGTTCGCCGCGGCAGATTCTGGCGGCGCATGGCCTGCGCGCCGGCGAACCGCAGATGCTTGATGCCGCGAACGAAGTCAGCGTCACGCCGTGGCGGCGCCTAGAATGAACCGAGACTACATGTCCCCGTAGGCCGGTTCATTCGGCCGCGGACCCTTGCCATATCCCGCGATCATGAACAGCGCGCCGATGAGCGACAGGTTCTTCAGGGCGTCGATCAGCGTCTTGGCATTTTCAGGCGCCGGCTGATTCCAGAAGTCGTGGAAGTAGAAGGTCGCGGCGATAACGAAGAAGATCAGGAGGATCGAAAAGAAGCGCGCACCGAAATTGACCGCGATCATCAGTCCGGCGAGGACCTCGAAGCCACCGACGGCGAGCGCCAGCAGTTGCGGCATCGGCATGCCCGTCATGGTTTCGAGCTGCGAGGTATAGGGCGCGAGCATCGCGGGGATAGCCACCTTCGATGCGATGAAGTCCGCCGTCTGCTGAAGCGCGAAGAGTTTGGTCGCCCCCGTATACATGAACAGGACGGCGAACAGGACTCGCCCGAAGGTAACTAACGCTGGCATGGGATCGGCCTCACTGAATGGCATGCAAAGGGTGCAGGCGGCGCGAAACGATTATGGGCGTTTCGTCTCCGCTTTTCAAACGCTCAAATCGAAACCGTCCGCGCAGGAGCCTGCGCGGTCTATAACCAAACCTTTTGATAGAAGCAGAACCAAGGCCCTTTTTTGGCCATGGCGTTTTCGAACATGGATACATTCCCGCAGAGAAAACGCGTCAAAACAAAAGACTGGAACGGTTCTGATTCGATCAGGACCACGCTCTATCCAAACAACGTCGGCTGCTGACGGCCGGCGCGCTCCTGGGCTTCGACGGCGGCAACCGCCGTCATGTTCAGCACGCCCCGCGCCGTCACCCCCGGGGTGAGGATATGCGCCGGACGCGCCGGCCCGATCAGGATCGGCCCGACCGGCAGCGCATCCGCCAGCGTCTTGATCATCTGGTAGGCGACGTTGGCGGTGTCGAGGTTCGGCATGATCAGGATGTTGGCGTCGCCTTCCAGGTTGGAATGCGGCAGCACCAGCTTGCGCGCGGCGGCCGAGAGCGCGGTATCGCCCTGCATCTCGCCGTCGGCCTCGATCTCCGGATGCTTTTCCTTCAGCAGCGCGGTAGCGCGGCGCATCTTGCGCGAGGAATCGGTATCATAACTGCCGAAGTCGGAATGTGACACGAAGGCGACGCGCGGCTTCATGTTGAAGCGCTGCACATGGTTTGCCGCCAGCGACGCCACTTCCGCGAGTTCCTCGGCGCTCGGATTCGGGCGCACCTGGGTGTCTGCGATGAAGTAGGACCCCTTGCTGGTGATCATCATCGACAGCGCCGCGAAATCGCTGACGCCGGGCAGGAAACCGACGATCTCGCGGACATGGCGCAGATGGCTCATGTAGCGGCCTTCGACGCCGCAGATCATCGCATCGGCCTCGCCGCGCACTACCGCAAGCGCTGCGATCACGGTGTTGTTTGTGCGGACCACGGTACGTGCGGCCTCAGGCGTGACGCCGCGCCGTCCGGCGACGTCGATATAGGTCTGCACGTAGGAGCGATAGCGCGGATCGTCCTCGGGATTGACGAGATCGAAATCCTGCCCGGCCTTTATCGAGAGGCCGAACCGCTTGAGCCTCGCCTCGACGACGGAGGGACGCCCCACCAAAATCGGTCGCGCCAGTTTCTCTTCCAGCACGACCTGCGTGGCGCGCAGCACGCGCTCGTCCTCGCCTTCGGCATAGATCACGCGAACCGGCTGCGTCTTGGCCTTGGCGAACACCGGTTTCATGACGAGGCCGGAGCGGAACGCAAAGCGCTCCAGCAGCGCGGTATATTCGTCGAAATTCTTGATCGGGCGCGTCGCCACGCCGGAATCCATCGCGGCCTTCGCCACCGCCGGCGCGATGCGCAGGATCAGCCGCGGATCGAACGGGCTCGGAATCAGCGAGCCCGGCCCGAAGCCTTGCGTCTCGCCGCTGTCGAAGCCGCGAGCCACGGCGTCCGACGGCGGATCGCGCGCGAGCTGCGCGATGGCGTCGACGGCGGCATGTTTCATTTCCTCGTTGATCCCGGTGGCGCCGACGTCGAGCGCCCCACGGAAGATGAACGGGAAACACAGGACGTTGTTGACCTGGTTGGGGAAGTCGGAACGCCCGGTGCAGATCATCGCGTCGGGCCGTGCTTTCCGCGCCTCGTCCGGCATGATTTCCGGGTTCGGATTGGCCAGCGCCATCACCAGCGGCTGGTCCGCCATCGACTGGACCATCTCGGGCTTCAGCACGTTGGGCGCGGAAACGCCCAGAAAAATATCGGCGCCTCCGATCACATCCGCCAGCACGCGCGCGTTGGTCTTTTGGGCATAGACCGCCTTCCAGCGGTCCATCAGCGTGTTGCGGCCCTCATGCACGACGCCGTCGATGTCGCAGACCCAGATGTTCTTGCGCTGCGCGCCGAGCGAGACCAGCAGATTCAGGCACGCGATCGCCGCGGCACCGGCGCCCGAGCAGACGATCTTGACGTCCGCCAGCTTCTTGCCGTTCAGCAGCAGCGCGTTGGTGATCGCGGCGCCGACGATGATGGCGGTGCCATGCTGGTCGTCGTGGAACACCGGGATCTTCATCCGCTCCTTGAGCTGCGCCTCGATTTCAAAACACTCCGGCCCCTTGATGTCCTCGAGATTGATGCCGCCGAAGGTCGGCTCCAGCGCCGCCACCGTCTCGACCACGCGCTCGATGGTGTCGGCGGCGATTTCGATGTCGAAGACGTCGATCCCGGCGAATTTCTTGAACAGGACCGCCTTGCCCTCCATGACGGGCTTGGAGGCCAGGGGACCGATATTGCCGAGCCCCAACACCGCGGTACCGTTGGAGACCACGGCGACGAGATTGGCACGAGAGGTCAGCGACGCCGCTTCGGCGGGATTGTTGGCGATTTCGGTGCAGGCTGCTGCGACCCCGGGCGAATAGGCCAGCGCGAGATCGCGCTGGTTGGCGAGCGGCTTGGTCGCCTGGATCTCGAGTTTGCCGGGCCGCGGCAGCCGATGATACGCCAGCGCCGCGGAGCGGAGATCTTCAGAATAGGACGACATACACTCCCCCCACGGGCTTCCACGACCCCGAATTACTTTCGGCGGCCGGTCTGCATTCGAACCGTCAGTTGTGCGGCAGATTGAGCCGGATGTGAAGCACGGGCAACCGCTCGGATGCAACATCCGAGAGCGTTCCCATCAACAGGGGCATCGACGCAAAGCGCCAAAGCCGGTAGCATATTATCCTCCCTACCCCCATCCCCTTGATCGGCATATGGCAATTTTGCCTCCCGCGAATGTCGGCGCCCGGAGCACAACTGATGGTAAAGATACTGATGGGCCTGGCCGCTGCGGTCGTGATCGCGGTGGGCAGCTTCTTCGGCTTCGAGCTTTATACGCAGCACCGGATCGCCAGCGACGTCGAGGCCGCGTTCGAACAGCTTCGCGCGGGCGGCGGCAAGGCAAGCCACGGCAAGGTGTCGTTCGACCTGAAGAGCCGGACGGTCAGGATCGCCGATATTGCGACTGAATCCGCCACGCAGCCCCCCGTGAGCGTCACGATTGCCGCTGTGACGGCGGCAGGCGTCAGCCGGCCCGATACCGCGCGTTTTTCGGCTGACAGCATCGAAGCGACCGGCCTGGAGGTCAGCGTCGGCATCGCCGTTCCGACTGGCGGGCGCGTCACCTACAAGACGCCGAAAATCGTCATGAAAGACTATTCCGGCCCCGCCAGCCCGCTGCTACGGCCCGCTTCGGCCTCCCTCGTCGAGGCGTATCGGTCCGCGCTGGAGCAGTTTGCTTCCGTCTCCGCGTCTTCGATTACGGCGCCCACCATGGTGGGTACGATCAATAACTTCGGCACGGTTACGTCGGCTGATTTCACCTATACGGGCATAACGCTGCGGGAGATCAGGAACGGCAAGATCGCGTCCATGCAGATCGAGCGTAACGCTTTCACCGCCAATACTCAGCAGGCGGGCAAGGCGGACAAATTGAGCGGCGAAATCGTCAATTTCGTTTCGCGTGATTTCGATGCCGCCGCCGTCGCCGCCATCTTCGATCCGCAAAAGGCGAACGACGACAAATACTACCGCGTCTACGGTCAAACGGCGGCTGGGCCTTACACCATTACGTCGGGGCAAGGCTTGCGCATGCGCATCGACGGGATGACCGTCGACGATGTCAGCGTGCGGCCGTCGCGCCTGCAACTCCCGGCGCTGCTCGCGCTGATGCCGGCGGCCGGCGCCACTCCGACGCCGGCACAGGCGCGCGAGATGATCGACAGGACAGCGAATATCTACGAGGGCATGCGGATCGGAACGGCCGAGATGCATGGCCTCTCGGCGGACACACCGGAGGGTCCGTTCAAGCTCGCCGCGGTCAGGTTCAATCTGGAAAACGGCAAGGTCGGCGAATTCGCGGTCGAAGGACTCGACGGACGCTCCCCGAAGGGTCCCGTCAAGGTCGGACGCTTCGCACTCAAATCCCTCGATATCGCTGGCCTGCTGCGAATGGCGGCGCAATTCTCGAACCCGGGACAGCAGCCGTCAGCCGACAAGGCGCTGGCGTTGATTCCGCTGATCGAGGGCGTCGAACTGAAGGGCCTCATGGCCCCTTTCAAGAACACGGGCAAGCCGGTCAATATCGACAGCTTCAGCATGGACTGGGGCCAGTTCGTCGGCCCGATCCCGAGCAAGGTACGGCTGACGATGAAAATGTCGGCTCCGCTCGATGCGAACGATCCCGGTCAGAAGGTGCTGGTTGCCGGCGGCCTGGACAGGGCGGCGGTTGACGTCGATCTCGGAGCGGCCTGGACGGAAAGCTCCGGCGCATTCGTGCTCGAGCCAGTGGCACTCGAAGTCGGCGGCCTGATGAAAGCATCGGCGCGGGTTTTCGCTTGCCAACGTGCCCAAGGCGGTATTCTCGGCCGACCCGGCCAAGGCGATGGCCGCGGCGGCGCAACTCGAAGCCGGCGCCATCGAACTCACGGTGCGCGATACCGGCGCTATCGATCTCGCGTTCGCGCAATATGCCCGGACGCTGGCCGTCAGTCGCGATGCCGCACGGCGGAATTTTGTCGATGAAATGAAGGCCAGCGGCGAAAAAGCGGCGGCCGCCGAGCCTGACATGGTGGCTGCCGTGCAGGCGCTGGCCCGCTTTCTCGAGAGCCCGGGGCAAACGCTGATCATCAAGCTGACGCCGCGCGCCAAAGTGCCGGCGCTGCAGCTTGTCCAGCTGTTGAAGACCGACCCGGTCGTTGCGCTGTCGCAATTCCGGATCGAGGCTTCGACGGGACTGTGAGCTAGCCCGAGCCCTACGTCTTGTCCGGCAGATTGAGCCGGATGTGAAGCTCGCGGAGCTGTTTGGTCGTGACTTCCGATGGCGCCCCCATCAGCAGGTCGACGGCCTGCTGGTTCATCGGGAACAGCGAGATCTCGCGCAGGTTGGTGGTGCCGCAGAGCAGCATAACGATGCGGTCGACGCCGGCCGCCATGCCGCCATGCGGCGGGGCGCCGTACTGGAACGCGCGATACATGCCGCCGAAACGCTCGACGACGTCCTTTTCGCCATAGCCCGCAATCTCGAACGCCTTCACCATCGCCTCGGGGCGGTGGTTGCGGATACCGCCGGAGGCGATTTCGTAGCCGTTGCAGGTGATGTCGTACTGGAATGCCTTGATGGTCAGCGGATCCTGCGTCTGCAACGCGTCGAGGCCGCCCTGCGGCATCGAGAACGGGTTGTGCGAGAAGTCGACCTTCTTCTCGTCCTCGTTGTACTCGTACATCGGGAAGTCGACGATCCAGGCGAGTTCGAACCGATCCTTGTCGACCAGGTTCAGATTCCTCGCCGACCTTGGTGCGGGCGAGGCCTGAGAACTTCCAGAACTTTTCCGGGTCTCCGGCGACGAAGAAGGCCGCATCGCCCTCCTTCAGCCCGAGCTGGCTGCGGATCGCGGCCGTCCGCTCCGCGCCGATGTTGTTGGCAAGCGGGACCCGCGCCCTCGCCGCCCTCGCGCCACATGATGTAGCCGAGGCCGGGCTGGCCTTCGCCCTGCGCCCAGGAGTTCATGCGGTCGCAGAACGCGCGCGATCCGCCGCCCGGTGCCGGGGATCGCCCAGACCTGGTTCTTCGGATCTTCCAGCATCCGCGCGAACACCTTGAAGCCGGAGCCGCGGAAATGCTCGGAGACGTCCTGCATCACGATCGGGTTGCGCAGATCAGGCTTGTCGCTGCCGTATTTCTTCAAGCGCTTCCGCGAACGGAATCCGCGGCCAGCCTTTTGTCACCGGCTTGCCCTTGGCGAACTCCTCGAACACGCCTGTAATCGACCGGCTCCATCGCCGCAAAAACGTCTTCCTGCGTCGACAAAGCTCATCTCGACGTCGAGCTGATAGAACTCGCCCGGCAGGCGGTCGGCGCGCGGGTCCTCGTCGCGGAAGCATGGCGCGATCTGAAAGTAGCGGTCGAAACCCGACATCATCAGCAGCTGCTTGTATTGCTGCGGTGCCTGCGGCAGCGCGTAGAATTTGCCGGGATGAATGCGTGACGGCACCAGAAAATCCCGCGCCCCTTCCGGCGAGGACGCCGTCAGGATCGGGGTCTGGAATTCGAAGAAGCCCTGCTCCTTCATCCGCTTGCGCATGGAGTTGACGATGGCGCCGCGGGTCATGATGTTCTGGTGCAGCTTCTCGCGGCGCAGGTCGAGGAAGCGGTATTTGAGCCTGATGTCTTCAGGATATTCCTGCTCGCCGAACACCGGCAGCGGCAGCTCGGCCGCAGGCCCCAGCACCTCGATCTCGCTGATATAGACTTCGACCATGCCGGTCGGCAGTTCCGGATTGTCGGTGCCCTCGGGGCGCCGGCGCACCTTGCCGTCGATCCGCACCACCCATTCCGAGCGGAACTTTTCCACGTCCTTGAACGCCGGCGAGTCCGGATCGGCCACGCATTGGGTGATGCCGTAATGGTCGCGCAGATCGATGAACAGCACGCCGCCATGGTCGCGGATACGATGGCACCAGCCGGAAAGCCGGGCGGTCTGGCCGATGTCGCTGTCGCGGAGCGCGCCGCATGTATGTGACCGGTAGCGATGCATGGTATTCCCAAAAACAGATGTCGGAGGTCAGAATCGGGGGTCAAAGCCCGCGCGAATTGCGGGAGGGTTTACCCGACGCCGCGAGGGGCGGCAACCAACGGCGGGGTCTGTTTTGCGCTTCGAGAGTGAGATTTCCGTCTCCATTGGCCCGAACCGTTTGCCTATTCCGTGCCCGCGCCTATCTTTGGGTCATGACCGTCCATTTCCCGTTCCAGAACACCTATTCGGCGCTGCCGGCGAGCTTTTTCGCCCGCGTGGCCCCGACGCCCGTCGCCGCCCCGCGGCTGATCAAGCTCAACCGGGCCCTGGCCGTCCATCTCGGCCTCGATCCTGACGTGCTGGACAGCCCGGAAGGGGCGGAAATCCTCGCCGGAAAGCGCCTGCCCGACGGCGCCGACCCGATCGCGATGGCCTATGCCGGCCACCAGTTCGGCCATTTCGTGCCCCAGCTCGGCGATGGCCGGGCGATCCTGCTCGGCGAGGTCATCGACAAGGACGGCGTCCGCCGCGACATCCAGCTCAAGGGATCGGGCCCGACGCCGTTCTCGCGCCGGGGCGACGGCCGTGCCGCGCTCGGCCCAGTATTGAGGGAATACATCGTCAGCGAGGCGATGTTTGCCTTGGGCATCCCCACCACCCGCTCGCTCGCTGCGGTGACCTCGGGCGAGCGCGTGCAGCGCGAGACCATGCTGCCAGGCGCGGTGCTGACCCGCGTGGCGTCGAGCCATATCCGCGTCGGCACCTTCCAGTTCTTTGCCGCGCGCGGCGACACCGATGGCGTCCGCGCGCTCGCCGATCACGTCATCGCCAGGCACTATCCTGACATTGGAATAGCCGAGCGCCCTTACCACGCGCTGCTCGAACGCGTCGTCGCCCGTCAGGCCGACCTCGTCGCGCGCTGGCTCCTGATCGGCTTCATCCACGGCGTGATGAATACCGACAATTGCTCGATCTCGGGCGAGACCATCGATTACGGCCCGTGCGCGTTCATGGACGAATACAATCCCGCGCAGGTGTTCTCCTCGATCGACGAGATGGGCCGCTACGCCTATGCCAACCAGCCACAGATCGCGCTGTGGAATTTGACGCGGCTCGCCGAATGCCTGCTGCCGCTGTTCTCCGACGACAAGAACAAGGCGATCGAACAGGCGCAAGTGATCCTCAGCGAATTCGCCGAAAAATTCACGGCCGCTTACCAGTCTGGTCTGCGCAGGAAGATCGGCCTGTTCACCGAACGCGATGGCGACGAGGCACTGGTACAGGACCTGCTCGAAGCCATGACGAAGAACCAGGCCGACTTCACCCTCACCTTCCGCCGGCTGGGCGATGACGCTGGAAATGCCGACAACGACAGCGTCAGGGCGCAGTTCACTGATCCCGCCGCCTTCGACGAATGGGCCGTGCGATGGCGCCAACGCCTCGCGGACGAGCCGCAATCCGCCGCCGAACGGCAGGCCGCGATGCGTGCCGTCAATCCGGCGTTCATTCCACGCAACCACCGCGTCGAAGCCGTGATCGCGGCGGCCGTGAACAACGACTACGCGCCGTTCGAGGAATTGCTGACGGTGCTGTCGAAGCCGTACGAGGATCAGCCGGAGTTCGCGGCCTATACAGAGCCGCCGCTGCCCGAGCAGCGCGTGCTGCAGACGTTCTGCGGCACGTGAGTCACCGAATTCATCCACGTGACGGCGCTGGAAATCGCATACTTGTAGGATGGGTAGAGCCGAAGGGAAATCCATCTATAGCGTGCACAAGGCTGATGGGTTTCGCTTCCGCTCTACCCATCCTACATAATGTGTACGCTGGTATTAACCGAACTCCTTAAGCGCTCATGCACCATCCGTGCACACGCACCTCCCCCGGTTCCACAAATTAAGAAACGGTCAACGCGCTCCCCGCAATTCTATCGGTTTATTGCGGGAGAATTTGCCGTGGACGCCTTCGCCTTCGAATTCATGGGAATGGTGATGATTGGAGTCTGTCTCATCGTGCTCGCGATCCCGTCGGGCCGTCGACGGTCGCGGCGCGTCCGGTACGAGTAGGCGGCCTTCGGAAGCCGCCCTCGTACCCGCTTAAGCGAGTGTCCAGTACGCCGCGGCCTCTCCATTTTTCGCCAGCGTCTCTGGAACGCTGGGTCGCCCGGTCAAGCCGGCCGATGACCATTCCGGTGTCCATGGCATCCGGCCCCCGTTGGGACGCAAAAAAGCCGTGCTCAGGCTCAAATGAAGAGCTCAAATCTTCCGCGACACCCTTGACATATCAGCGTTTTCGGCAGAACGCCTGTCGGAAGCGTCATGGATTGTTCATGGATCTGATTACCACCACTTCCGACCTCGCCGCCGCCTGCTCCCGGCTCGCCCAACACAAGGTCATCACTGTCGATACCGAGTTTCTGCGGGAGACGACCTACTACCCCCTGCTCTGCGTCGTGCAGATGGCGAGCGCGGAGGAAGCCGTCGTGATCGACACGCTGGCCCCCGGCATCGACCTCAAGCCGTTCTTCGAACTGATGGGGAACGAGGCGGTGCTGAAGGTGTTTCACGCCGCCCGCCAGGACATCGAAATCGTCTGGCACCAGTCCGGCACCATTCCGCACCCGATCTTCGATACGCAGGTCGCGGCCATGGTGCTGGGTTATGGCGACAGCATCGCCTATGACCAGCTGGTCGAGCGCGTCACCGGCCATCGGCCGGACAAGACCCACCGCTTCACCGATTGGTCGCGCCGGCCGCTGACGCCCGAGCAAATGCATTACGCGGTTTCCGACGTCACCCATCTGCGCGACGTCTTTGCAGCGCTGGATGCCGACCTGAAGAAGCGCGGCCGCAGCGACTGGGTCAGCGAGGAGATGGAAGTCCTGACCTCGCCCAGAACCTATGATTTCCACCCCGAGCGCGCCTGGGAGCGGCTCAAGACGCGCGTGCGCAAGCCGAAGGAACTCGCGGTGCTGATGGAAGTCGCGGCCTGGCGCGAGCAGGAAGCGCAAAGCCGCGACGTGCCGCGCTCGCGCGTGCTGAAGGACGATGCGGTCGGCGACATCGCCACCCACGCCCCGACCTCACTGGAGCGCCTCGCCAGCCTGCGCTCGCTGCCGAAGGGCTTTGACCGCTCCAAATGGGGCAGCGACATCATCGCCGCCGTGCAGCGCGGCCTCGCCCGCGATCCTCACACGCTGCCGAAGATCGAAAAGCCGCGCGGCAATTCCAATGGGGCTGCGACCGTCGAACTCTTGAAGGTGCTGCTGCGGATGACGTCGGAACGCCATGCCGTCGCCAGCAAGGTGATCGCCACCGTCGACGATCTCGACCAGATCGCCGCCGACGACCAGGCCGACGTCGCCGCCCTGCATGGCTGGCGACGTGAACTGTTCGGCGAAGCGGCGCTGGCGCTGAAGCACGGCAGGCTGGCGCTCGCGATTGAAAAAGGCCGCGTCGTCAGGGTCGATCGGGCGTAGCGCCGGATCACGTAACGCAGTTTCCGTTCTTATCCTCCCCTGGAGGGGTCCGAGACGAGCGAAGCTCACTCGTGGATCGGTTCGCAGGAAATGCGAACCGAGGTGGGGTGACGATCTCTCCACGTCCAACGCTGCCCGAGTGGAGAGACTGTCACACCGCGCCGTCTCACATTACGCTTCGCTCCATGTGAGACGACCCGCCCCCTCAAGGGGCGGGTGAAGAACCTACCACCTCAACTCCAGCCCCAGCGTGCCCTGATGCGACTGCAACGCGGCGCGTAATTTGGCGTCGTAGTTGACGTAGAGCCGCGCGGTGTTGGTCAGGCTCAGCGAGGCCGAGGCGCCGGCATCGGCGCCGTAGCGGCTTTCGCCGATGCCCTGGAACGTGATGCTCTGCACGCCCTGGCTCACCGTGATATCGGAGAAATTCTGCACGAGGTTGTCGACGAACTTGCCGTAGCCCGAGATGTCGAAAATCTTGCCGTCGAAGATCCAGTAGTGGCCGATCTCCGCGCCGATCAAGAGCCGCCCGCGCTGTACGGTGGCGCCGGTCGCCGTCACGGGATCCAGGCCGCCGATCTCCTGCAGCGAGCCGGTCTGGGCGCGGACATATTCGAACGCGCGCCTTGGGCACGATGCGGCCCTGGTCCCTGGTCCAGTAATAGCTGATTTCGCTCAGCACGCCGTCGAGCCGCGCATTGTATCCGGCGGTCGCTAGCCCAAAGCCGGTGTCGCGGCGCGAATTGATGTTGCCGAAACCGTGCACGACCGCGCTGGCCCAGGTCCACGGCCCGCTGTCGACGGAGGCGGTGAAACCGATCTGGGTCAGGTCGATGGTCGCCGATTGCAGCGCCAGCGGTATATCGATCGCCGAGCGGCTCTGGTCGACCGACAATCCGATATTGATGCCCGGCGCCACCCGCGCGCCGATCCCGGCCACGCCGCCCCAGGTCTTTCTGGTATCGCCGACGAAATCCCCGACCGCGCCGTTCTTCGTGTAGTTCCCGTAGCCTTCGAACCAGGTCCGGTAACGCGGCACTTCCGTACTCTCCGAGGCGCCGCCGCCGCCGGTGTTGGTCCGCTGCAGGCGGTTGAAGCCGTTCGACTGGTTGCCCAGCCGTTCCAGGAAATTGCTGCCGAGATTGGTCACCGTCGCGCCCGACGACACCATCGAGTTGACCACTATCGGGGTCGGACTGGGGGTGGGTGTCGGAGTAGGTGTCGGCGTCGGCGATTGCGCCTGCGCGGCGGACGTGATGCCGATGAGAACGGCTGCAATCGCGACCAGCCGCGCGAGCGCGCCCCGAGTCTCGATTTTTCGTGCCCGCGAAGAGCCGCGCATGCAATCCATTCCCAAAAAGGCAGAAGCGCGGACCCGAAAAAAATGCGCAAATCCCGATCAACGAGAGCGATTTGCCCCCAGTTCGTGCGAAGGGTCAATCGGTTGGCCCCCCGCTGCCCTGCCGAATACGCGTCATTGTTGTTCGGCTGCCACAGCCCGCGCGACACGGCGGCCAAGCTCCCGGCTCATCCCCCGCTGATTCCCTGACGGTCTCGCGCGGTGGTTACTTGTGTTCTCAGATCGTCCGCGGCGAAATCAGGGTGCCGTCGCGCTCGGTGCCGTCAGCGACCTTGCTGATGTCGCCTTCGAGGCGAAGCTTGCCGCTCGCCAGCAAACGCAGCGCCTCTGGGTAGATGCGATGCTCGATGCCGAGGATGCGCTGCGACAGCGTCTCGGCCGTATCGTCATCGGCCACCGTGACCGCGCCCTGCATCACGATTGGCCCGGCGTCGGTTTCGGGGATCACGAAGTGCACCGTCGCGCCCGAGATCTTCACCCCGGCCTGCAACGCCTGGCCGTGCGGATCGAGACCGGGGAACGACGGCAACAGCGAGGGATGGATGTTGAGCATCTTGCCGTACCAGCGCTGCACGAATTCGGCGGTGAACAGCCGCATGAATCCGCCAAGACAAATCAGCTCGACCTTTTTTTCCTCCAGCTCCCGCTGCAGGACGGCTTCGAAGCCGGCGCGATCCTTGCCGAATGGCTTGCTCTCGATGACCGTCGTCGGGATGCCGCTCGCGGCTGCCTTCTCCAGCCCAAGCGCGTCCGCCCGGTTGGAAATGACGGCGACGATCTCGGCCGGAAAATCCGCAAGCCTGGCCGCATCGATCAGTGCGGCCATGTTCGATCCGCGCCCGGAAATCAGGATGGCGACACGGCGCTTCATGGCGCGAGATCGAGGTGGCCGTTGTAGACCACGCGATGTTCGCCTGCCGCCGGGATCACTTCGCCGAGCAAGGCGACGGTCTCGCCGCTTGCGGTCAAAATTTCCGTCACCTGCTCGATCGCATCCGGCCTCACGATGGCGATCATGCCGATGCCGCAGTTGAAGGTGCGCAGCAATTCGAGTTCGGCGATGCCGCCCTGCGCGGCCAGCCACTTGAACACCGGCAGCACCGGCAGCCGCGCCAGATCGATGCCGACGCCGAGATGCTTTGGCAGCACGCGTGGAATGTTGTCCGTGAAGCCGCCGCCGGTGATGTGGGCGAGGCCCTTGATGGCCCCGGTTTCGCGGATCGCGCGCAGGCAGGATTTTACATAGAGCCGCGTCGGCGCCAGCAGCGCGCCGCCCAACGTCATGACCGGCGAGAACGGCGCTGGCGCATCGAAGCCGAGGCCGGAGTTCTCCACGATCTTGCGGACCAGCGAGAAGCCGTTGGAGTGCACCCCCGACGAAGCCAATCCGATCACCGCGTCGCCTGCGGCAATATCCTTGCTCGGCAGCAGCGTACCGCGCTCGGCCGCTCCCACCGCAAAGCCCGCGAGGTCGTAATCGCCGTCCTTGTAGAGCCCCGGCATTTCTGCGGTCTCGCCGCCGATCAGGGCGCAACCGGATTCACGGCAGCCCTCGGCGACGCCGGCGACAATCGCTGCGGCCGCTTCGGGGTCGAGCTTGCCGCAGGCAAAATAGTCGAGGAAGAACAGCGGTTCCGCGCCCTGCACCACGAGGTCGTTGACCGACATCGCCACCAGGTCGATGCCGATGCCGCCATGCAGGCCGGTCTCGATCGCGATCTTGACCTTGGTGCCGACGCCGTCGGTCGCCGCCACCAGCACCGGGTCCTTGAAACCCGCCGCCTTGAGGTCGAACAGGCCACCAAATCCGCCGATTTCCGCGTCCGCACCCGCCCGGGCGGTAGCGCGAACCATCGGCTTGATGAGATCGACCAGGCGGTTGCCCGCATCGATATCGACGCCCGAATCCGCGTAAGTGAGCCCGTTTTTGCGGTCGATCATGCCCAAATTCCAGTATGATGACGGCTGGTTACGAGGAATTCGGCGATCCTGCAATGGCTCGCAAGCGCTCGGCGCATATACTATGTAGATAAGAACCGGCTGAACCCGCCAGGGGCCGGATTTAGGCCGGGAGCCGGGAAGCGACCGAGTTGAGCATTCCGAATATCATTACCCTGGGCCGCATCATTCTGGTGCCGGTCATCGTCTGGGCGATCGTTTCCAGCCAGATGGAGATCGCGTTCGCGATCTTCGTCATTGCCGGGGTGAGCGACGCCGTCGACGGCTTTCTCGCCAAGCGGTTCAACATGGCGAGCGAACTGGGCGCGCTGCTCGACCCGCTCGCCGACAAGGCGCTGCTGGTGTCGATCTTCGTGGCCCTCGGTGTCTGGGGCGCAGTGCCGCGCTGGCTGGTCATCCTCGTGGTGTCGCGCGACATCATGATCGTCACGGCCGTGATCGTGTCATGGCTGTTCGACAAGCCGATCCCGATGAAGCCGCTGATGGTGTCGAAGCTCAACACGGTGGCGCAGGTGGCGTTCGCGGCGCTGGTGCTGGCGTCGCTCGGGTTCAATTTCAAGCCGACGCCCTATGACGTGATCCTGATGGGTTTTGTTACGGTCTTTACTTTGGTTTCCGTCTCGCTCTATCTCGTCGAGTGGGTGCGGCACATGAGCACGATCGAAGCGCGCTAGATCGTGTATTTGGCCAAGACCCTGGCCTGGAGATTTGCGTGGTCCGCGTTCAACCCCGTCAGCTAGCCTTTGCGCTGCCGCATGCGGAGAGCCTGACCCGCGACAATTTCCTCGAAGGCCCGGCCAATGAGTCCGCGCTCTCGCTGATCGAAAGCTGGCCGGACTGGCCGAACCGCATCATGCTGCTGGTGGGACCGGAGGGCGCCGGCAAAAGCCACCTCGCCGCGATCTGGGCCGAACAGGCCGGCGCGCGCGCGACATCGGCGCACGCGCTCGACCCCGCTGCCGTCCCCGGCGCGCTCGCCACCGGGGCGCTGGTGGTCGAGGACCTGAGGCCGGGCGACTTCGACGAACGCGCGATGTTTCACCTCCTGAACCTGGCACGCGAGGACGGAGCTTTCGTCCTGATCACGGGGCGCGTTCCGCCTGTAGCGTTCGAGGTCGAACTGCGCGATCTCCGCTCGCGGCTGCGCGCCGCACCGGTCGTGTCGCTATCGCCGCCGGACGACCTGCTGTTTCGCGGCCTGATCGTCAAGTTCTGCGCGGACCGCCAATTGAGCATCGACGAGACGGTTGTGAGCTACCTCGCCACCCGGATCGAGCGCTCCTACGCTGCCGCCCGCCATGCGGTGGACCTGCTGGATACCGAGGCGCTGCGGCTTGGCCGGCCGGTAACCCGGGCGCTGGCCGCGGAACTGCTGCGGAACGCCTGACCGGCGGTGCGTGCAGCTTCCTGCCGCCTTGACGGCAGCTGCAGGCGGAACATCAATGTCATTGAAACGTCATCGGCGTATCACATGCTGTCGGCCGCAATCCCGTAAACTAGTCCTACGCCTCTCCCGAGATGGATCAAAGCCTTATGGAATCGGCACAAGTTATTGAAATAAAAGAAAAAGAGCCAGTTGCCGAGGCGCCCCCCGCGATTGCCACGAGTCCGGAACAATTCATCAATCGGGAACTATCCTGGCTGCATTTCAACCGCCGGGTGCTCGAGGAATCGGTCAATCCCGGCCATCCCGTGCTGGAACGGGTACGGTTCCTGTCGATTTCCGCCAATAACCTTGATGAGTTCTTCATGGTCCGCGTCGCCGGCATCAAGGCGCAGGTCCGTGAAGGTATCGCCGAACGCAGCCCCGACGGCATGACGCCATCCGAACAGCTTGTTCTCATCAACAAGACGGTTTCGGAACTCGCCTCCGACCAGCAGGCGATCTGGCGCGATCTGCGCACCACCCTGTCGGATACCGGCATCATGCTGGTCGATGGCCACGACTTCACCAAGGCGGAGCGCGGCTGGCTCGAGGATCACTTCCTCCGCAACATCTTCCCGCTGCTGACGCCGCTGGCGATCGACCCCGCCCACCCCTTTCCGTTCATCCCGAGCCTCGGCTTCACCATCGCGCTGCAGTTGGCGCGGGTGTCCGACGGAAAGCCGATGAATGCGCTGATCCGCATGCCCGGCAAGATCGACCGGTTCATCCGCATGCCGTCGGCGAAGGACGGCGCGGTGCACCTGATCCCGCTGGAACAGGCCACCGGCCTGTTCATCGGCCGCCTGTTCCCCGGCTACACCGTCAAGGGCCAGGGCGCCTTCCGCATTATCCGCGACTCCGAACTCGAAATCGAGGAAGAGGCCGAGGATCTGGTCCGCCTGTTCGAGACCGCGCTGAAGCGGCGGCGTCGGGGTTCGGTGATCCGGCTGGAGATGGAAGCCAAGATGCCGGAAGCGCTGCGCGGCTTCGTGCAGCAGGCGCTATCTGCTGCCGACGACGAGGTGTTCCTGGTCGACGGCGTACTGGCGATGAACGAACTCTCGCAGCTCACGCGGCTCGACCGGCCCGACCTCGAATTCGTGCCCTATGTGCCGCGCCATCCCGAACGCGTGCGCGATCATGGCGGCGACATCTTCGCCGCGATCCGGCAAAAGGACCTGATCGTCCATCACCCCTACGAATCCTTCGACGTGGTCGTGCAATTCCTGCAGCAGGCCGCGCGCGACCCCGATGTCGTCGCCATCAAGCAGACGCTGTACCGCACCTCGAACAATTCGCCGATCGTGCGCACGCTTGCCGAAGCAGCCGAGGCCGGCAAATCGGTGACGGCGCTGATCGAACTGAAGGCGCGGTTCGACGAGGAAGCCAACATCCGCTGGGCGCGCGATCTCGAACGCGCCGGCGTGCAGGTCGTGTACGGCTTTCTCGAACTGAAGACCCACGCCAAGCTGTCGATGGTGGTGCGGCGCGAGGGCGGCAATCTCACGACCTACGTCCACACCGGCACCGGCAATTATCATCCGGTCACCGCGCGCATCTACACCGATCTATCCTACTTCACCTCGGACCCGATCATCGGCCGCGACGCGGCGCGGGTGTTCAACTACATCACCGGCTATGCCGAGCCGAGCGACATCGAGCGGATGGCGGTGTCGCCGCTGACGCTGCGCAAGCGCATCATCGAACATATCAAGGGCGAGACCAATCACGCCAGGCACGGCAAGACGGGCGTGATCTGGATGAAGATGAACTCGCTGGTCGACCCCGACGTCATCGACGCGCTGTACGAAGCCTCGCAGGCCGGTGTGTCGATCGAACTGGTGGTGCGCGGCATCTGCTGCCTGCGGCCTGGCATTCCCGGTCTTTCCGAGAACATCCGGGTCAAATCCATCATCGGCCGCTTCCTGGAGCACGGCCGGATCTACTGCTTTGGTATGGGTCAAGGCCTGCCCGGCCCGAAGGCGGCTGTGTATATCTCGTCCGCCGACATGATGCCGCGGAACCTCGACCGCCGCGTCGAAATCCTCTGTCCATTGCAAAATCCCACGGTGCATCAGCAGGTTCTCGAACAGATCATGGTCGCGAACCTGAAGGATACCGAGCAGAGCTGGCAGTTGTTGCCGGACGGTTCGTCAACGCGTATGAAGGCCGCGAAAGGCGAAGAGCCGTTCAATCTGCACAATTATTTCATGACGAATCCGAGTTTGTCTGGCCGTGGAAAGTCTCTCAAGGAATCTTCGCCGCGTCGCCTCACGCGCCGCAACGAGCGTCAGCAATCCCCATAAGGAGTTCCGGCTGTGAAGCGACCGCGCAAGCGCGCTTCCAGCGTCGCCGTCATCGATATCGGTTCGAACTCGGTTCGTCTCGTCGTCTATGAGACGATGGCGCGCAGCCTCGTCACCATCTTCAACGAGAAGGCGCTGTGCGGGCTCGGCCGCGAGGTGCAGAGCACGGGTCTTTTGGCCGAGGATGCGGTTGCCAAGGCGCTGACGGCGCTGCGGCGATTCCGGGCACTGTGTCGTATCCAGCAGGTGGGACGCATCTTCGCCATCGCCACCGCCGCCTGCCGCGACGCCAAGAACGGACCTGATTTCATCGCCAAGGCCGAACGCATCTGCGGCGCGGACATTGAAATCCTGTCGGGACCGCGCGAGGCAAAACTTTCCGCGCTCGGCGTCGTCTCCGGCATCCACAATCCCGACGGCATTGTCGGCGATCTCGGCGGCGGCTCGCTCGAACTGATCGACGTGCAGAAGAACCGGGTCCACAGCGGCGTCACGCTACCGCTGGGAAGCCTGGCGCTGCAAGACCTGTCGGACAAATCGCTCAAGCGCGCCGAACGCATCGTTCGCAACGAACTGTCCGGCGTAACGCAGCTCAAGGCCGGCCATGGCCGAACCTTCTACGCGGTCGGCGGCACCTGGCGCGCGCTGGCGCGTATCCACATCGTCCAGAGCGGCTATCCGCTGCGCGTGATGCACGGCTACTCGATACCGGCCGCCGACGCACTCGATTTCGCCCGGCGCCTGCGCCGGCTGGTGGCCGCCAACATGCTCGCCGATATCGAGATCGTCGCCGACGCGCGGCGTCCGTTGCTTACCTATGCCGCGCTGGTGCTCGAATACATCATCCGTGTCGGCCGCCCGAAGACGATCGTGTTCTCGACCTTCGGGGTCCGCGAAGGCCTGCTCTACGAGATGCTGCCGCCGCAGGAGCGCGCCAAGGACGGCTTCATCTGCGCTGCGCAAACCCTGAACGGGTTGCTGTCCCGCTCGGCGCGCCACGCCGAGGAATTGGTCGCCTGGACCGATCGGCTGGTGCGAGTTGTGAGGCTCCGCGAGACCGCGGAAGACCGCCGCCTGCGCCACGCCGCCTGCCTGCTCTCCGATATCGGCTGGCGCGTGCATCCCGACCATCGCGGCGAGGAAACGCTGAGTCTGATCACCAACGGCAATTTCGGCTCGATCAGCCATCAGGGCCGCGCCTTTGTCGCGCTGTCGGTGTTCTATCGCTACGCGGGCTTGAGCGAGGAAAACGAGCCGCCGACGCAGATCCGCGAACTGGTACCGCCTGCCATGGACGAACGCGCCCGCGTTCTCGGCGCGGCGTTCCGCGTCGCGCATCTGATCTCGGCGGCGCGTACCGGCGTGTTGCCCGCGACGCATTTCCGCAGCCGCGGCCGCAAGCTGATGCTGGTGTTCGAGCACCGCATGGTCGATCTCGTCGCCGACCGCGTCGGCAGCCGCTTCAAGCAACTGGCGCGGCTGATCGGGCGCGCCGGCTCGATCGTGCGGCGCTAGAGCATGATCCGGAAAAGTGGGCACCGGTTTTCCGAAAAGATCATGCTCAAATCAAAGAGATAGAGCGGGATGACGATTTGAAGAAAAGTCATCCCGCTCTAGCGCCGAACGATCTGCAATTCCATCAACGCGAGCCTTTGCAGAATTTGGGGATCGCGCTCTCCCTTGGCGGCCGCGCGCAGGATCGCTTCCGCGATGCACTGAACGTGCGTGGAATGGACGGGCTCGGGAAGCGAAGCCACCGCCGCATCAAGCGCCTGCTCCATCACCGAGATCACCTCGGGCGGGAAGGACGCGTTGGCGAAATTCTTCATGGCGGTGGCGACAAAAAAACGGCTGCCAATCAGCCTTGGGGGCGGGACCGCATGGACAGCCGCTCGAGTTCAGTGTGTCCATCCCTGTCGACAATTGCACAATTTTCCCGCGAAGGAATCGTTCCACGGAATCGACGAATTCGTACACATCGGTATTGGTCCTGGCGCCGTCGGTGGCCGGCACTCTCAACCTTTCCAAAAATTCCGCTCGCAATGCGGCGTCAGAGTGCTGGACTTTGATGAAGATAGCGGTCGTCGAACTGCGCCAATTGCGCCAGCTTGGCTTCGTTGAGCACCACCACGCGTCCCCTGCCGATATCGACGATTCTCGCCTCGCGCAGTTGCCTGATGACGCGATTGGCATGGACCGGCGTGATTCCCAGTGCCTCTGCAATCTGTTCCTGCGTGAGCGGCATTTCAAATGTATCATCCGCCGGACGGCCGACGACGGCAAGGCGGTAGCGAAGCTCCGTAACGACGTGGGCGAGCCGGCTGTCGGCTGGTCGCTGGCCGACATTGACGATCCATTCCCGGAAGATCGCGGCGTCGATCAGCGTGTCGCGCCAGAACTTTTCCGCGACGTTCGGCCTGGTGCGCGTCAAGGCACGCAACGAGGTGTGACTGATGAGGCCAAGCGTGGACGGGACCACCGGGATAAGATCGTGGTCCATCCTGTGCAGATGCAGACTCTGGAGATCCGGGATATCACCGGGGATATGGATTGAAAGAATTTGCCGTTGACCGCTGACGGTCGTTTTGGTGCGCACGCAAAACCCTTCGATCACGAGACAGCATTCCGTCGGACGATCGCCGTCGGATACGATGGGACGTCCGGCTTCCCATTGCCGCACGATGATCGGCAACGCGCGGATGGCGGCAATGTCCGCCTCATCCAATCCTGTAACGGTGTTGAGCCGCCGCAACATGGCCGCCAACACCCGTTCCCGCTCCAAAGCCGCATCTCCTCCATTCGATGACCTGCTGACGCGAATGAAACACGCGGACCCGAGCCCGGTTCCCAACAAAGGTTAAGGATGCGCCCGCCGCTCCATGAAAGGATCAGATCAGCAAGGAGATCCATCATGAAGAAAAAGCGCAATCGCAGCCGCCCGGCGCTTCCGCTCCAGGAACGGCTCAACCAAATTGCCGTTCACGCCCGCGAAAAAGCAGCATGCCTGCCGCCGGGCCACGAGCGTGAGCGTCTCATGGAAGTGGCGGTTGCAAACGAAGCCGCGGCCGTCATCGACCGCTGGCTCTCATCGCCTGGTTTGCGTACCCCCAAATAGACCGACAAATCGCGGGTTGGCCGTCGGGTCGCGCAATCCGGAACTCTGGAAGAGGCCGAACACGGCAGGAATCATGGTTAGAGTCAGCAGCGTCGAGGATGCTGCCGATCATCGGCGCTGCGATCCGTTGCATGATTCCGACCCGGTTCCGGTGCTCCACATGATCGACAGCCGTCCGCCCCCTGATGCATCCACCGTCATCATCTTCTGACGCATCCATTCCAACGCACCGTCCATGATGGCGTCGAGAAATCGGGCCGGGTCGGCGTCGCCTTCGGCGGCCTTGCGCGCACGCCATTGCGTTGGATCAAGCCGCGCTGATCCAGGGGCGTTGGAATATTGTCGAAGGCCAGAACATTTTTCCGAGCCGCGACTTGAAGTACGACCGCCCCCGTCGCGGTTTGTCCCCCAGCCAGGAGCCCACCATGCACGCCCGCGAAATGATCGGTACCCACCCGGCCGTCCAGGGCCAGATCAATGACGCCCTGATCCGTTGCATCGAGGAATGTTATTCCTGTGCCCAGACCTGCACCTCCTGCGCCGACGCCTGCCTGTCGGAGCGGATGGTGCAGGAACTGACCCAGTGCATCCGCCTGGACCTCGACTGCGCCGACATCTGCAACATCACCGGCCGCATCATGACCCGCAGGACCGGTTCCGATGATGAAGTGATGCGCCGCATGCTCAGCGTCTGCGCCGCCGCCTGCCGGCTTTGTGCCGAGGAGTGCCAGAAGCACGCGTCCATGCATGAACATTGCCGCATCTGTGCGGAAAGCTGCCGCCGTTGCATGGAGGCCTGCCAGGAACTGGCACGCGGCATGGCGCATTAGCGCGCGTAGATCCGGATCACCCCTCGCGCCTGAATACGCTGAACTGGAAGATCTGCCGGGAGTCCCACGGGGTCGCGTGTTCGTGCCGCTGCGTGTGCACGAGCTTGAACGCGGTGCCGAGCGTCTGCCCGAGGCTTGCGCTGTCATAGCGGGCGACCGGCAGGCCGCTGCATTTTTCAGGGCCGTCGAGCGCGAAGGTGGCGATGATGGCGTGCCCGCGGATTTTCAGGCCGCGCCCGAGACGGGCGATGTAGGCGGCGCGATCGTTCGCGTCGGTGAGGAAATGAAACGCCGCCCGGTCGTGCCAGATGTCGTAGGGCTTGACCGGCTCCCATGTCGTCGCGTCCGCGACGATCCAGCTCACGCGCTTGGCACGAGAGCCAAGGTGGCTCTCGAGGCGGCTTTTGGCAGCAGCCAGCGCCGCGCCCGACAGATCGAGAACGGTGACATCCTCAAACCCCTGCTCGACGAGATGGTCGACCAGCCGCGAAGCACCGCCGCCAATGTCGATGATGGCCGACTTGCTGGTGGCGCCGGCCTGCACGATCAATTCGAACGAAGGCGCCGGGCTTTGCTGAAACCAGCTGACCTCGTTCTCGCCCTTCGTCGTGTAGACGTTCTCCCAATGGGCCTGACGGCCGGCGTCTTCCATGAGCGCGAACCTCCCTGTCCCTACATGGTCATGCCGCCCGATCTTCGACAACGAGCCAATGATCATGTCGCCCCGCGTTCGCACCTGCTCGCGGACGGCCCCTAGCGCAGACGATGATTCATAACCGTTGGGATATATTCAGTCCAGGAGCCGGTGGTTCCATCTGACGCAGCTTATCATCATCATTATCTCCAAAAATTCCATCTTGACCAACCCATATCCCTACGGTTATGCGTAAATCAATAACCCAGAGGTTATCGATCCCAGATGCCGAACGCCCACGACGTGCTCTTCAAAACCCTTGCCGACCCTTCCCGTCGGGCGATCTTCGAGCGGCTGTGCCGCGAAGGTGAGCAGACGGTGGGGGCCCTGACGGCGCGGGCCGGAATCTCGCAACCGGCGGTCTCAAAACATCTCGGCGTTCTCAAGCAGGCCGGGCTGGTGCGCGACCGCCACGCAGGCCGACAGACGCACTATAGCGCACAGCTCGGCGCCCTCGCCCCGCTGGTCGACTGGACAAGCGAGATGGCGGGGTTCTGGCAGCGGAAATTCGACGATCTCGAAGATCTACTCCAACGGATGGACCAATGACCAATACCGCAACCGAAACCCGCTCCGTCGTCGTCGAACGCGAGATGCCTCATCCGCCTGAAAAACTCTGGCGCGCGCTCACGCAGCCGCATTTGATCGAGGAATGGCTGATGAAGAACGACTTCAAGCCGGCCGTGGGCCACCGTTTCAATCTTCGCGGCGAATGGGGCGGCGTGCTGGACTGCGAGGTGCTCGCCATCGAGCCGAACAGGGCGCTGTCCTACACCTGGAATTTCAAGCATGAGGATGCGGCCTTCAATCTGCAGAGCGTGGTGACCTTTACGCTCACGCCAACGTGCGCGGGGACGCTGCTGCGCATGGAGCAGACCGGCTTCCGGCCGGATCAGAAGCAAGCCTTTGGCGGCGCCCATGCCGGCTGGCAGCAATTCTTTGCGAAGCTGGAAGAACTCGTGGCACGGGCGGATTGAAACCGCCGCGTTGGGCTTCGGCCCGTTTCAAATCAAGGGAGGTCTCGTTGAACTGGAGTATATCTATTCGGCAAATCCACCGCTGGCTGTCCATTGCCTTTACGGTGGCCGTCATCGTCAACGTCGTCGCCATGGTGCAGGAGAAACAAGCCGTCTGGGTAGGCCTGCTGGCGCTGTTCCCGCTGATCTTGCTCCTGCTCACCGGCCTCTACATGTTCGTGCTGCCCTATGCCGCCAAATGGCGCGGCGCGCGAGGCATCAGCGGACAAATGTGAGCGGAGCGACGACAGCCATGAAGAAAGCGGCAAGTATGAAGAAGAGCAGCCCCAGCGAAGCAAAGGCAGGAAGCTCTCCCTCGCGGCACATCGATGCGCGAATCAAGGAGCTGGGCGATTGGCGCGGCGAGACGCTCGCGCGTATCAGGAGCATCATCAAGCAGGCTGTCCCCGATGTGGTCGAGGAGTGGAAGTGGCGCGGCGTTCCGGTGTGGGAGCATGACGGCATCATCTGCACCGGGGAGACCTACAAGGCTGTCGTGAAGATGACCTTCGCCAAGGGCGCCGCGCTGGACGACCCAACAGACCTCTTCAACTCCAGCCTCGAAGGCAACACCAGGCGCGCCATCGATTTCCATCAGGGCGACAAGATCGATGAAAAGGCGTTGAGGGCGCTCATTCGCGAGGCCGCAGAACTGAACCTGTCGGCGCGCGCTGCCCGGAAGAAACCAAAGAGCGCTTGAGGAATCGGCGCAGCTCGTATCAGCGCGCTGCGGCCGACCGGATCGCGTGCCAGATGCGCGAGGGCGTTGCGGGCATGTCGAGATGCCGCACGCCGAGCGGCGTTAGCGCGTTCATCACCGCGTTCATGATGGTGGCAGGTGCCGCAATGGCGCCGGCCTGACCGCTTCCCTTCACACCCAGCCGGTTGGCGCGGCTTGGAAAGTCGCCCGTCAGCCTGCCCTCGAAGACCGGAAGATCGTCCGCGCGCGGCAACGCGTAATCCATCAGCGAGCCCGAAAGGATCTGCCCGGTGTCGGCATCGAACAGCGCCTGCTCGAACAGCGCCTGCCCGATGCCTTGCACGACGCCGCCGTGGACCTGCCCCAGCGTCAGGCGCGGATCAAGCAGGCGGCCGTAGTCGTCGAAGATCACATAGCGGTCGAGCCTGACCTCGCCGGTCTCGGGGTCGATCTCGACTTCGGCAATGTGGCAGCCGTTGGGAAAGGTGTAGCGGTCGCAAAGGTGGGTCGCCTTGTGCGCCAAACCTGGCGCGACATCGTCGCCGGGCGCCTGATACGAGGCGCGCGCCACCTCCTCGAGGCTGACCTCCTGCCCGGTCGCGGCGACGCGCAACAGGCCGTCCTCGTAGCGAACCGCGTCCACGCCGGCCTGCAGCAGACGCGCGGCAAGCCGCCGCGCATTCGCGATCACGCCCTCGGCCGCCATCAGCAGGGCAGTGCCGCCCTGATGCATCGAGCGCGCCCCACCATGCCCGCCGCCGGCGTCGAGATCATCCGTATCGCCCTGCCGAAACCGGAAGCGATCGGGCGGCAAGCCAAACGCATCGGCCGCGATCTGGGCAAATGTCGTCTCGTGACCCTGGCCGTTGGAATGCGTACCGACCATCAGATCGATCCGGCCGTCGTCACCGACACGCACTTGCGCCACTTCATTGGGCTGGCCACGCGACGTTTCGAGAAAGCAGGCGTAGCCGAGGCCCCGCAGCCTGCCCCGCTTGCGCGAGCTGCGCCGGCGCGCGTCGAATCCTGCGGCAGCCTTGACCGCGTGGTCGATCGCGTGGGCAAAGCTGCCCTGCTCCACCGTAAGCCCCATCGCGCTTGCATAGGGAAAACGGCGAAAGATGTTCTTGCGCCGCAGCTTCAGGGCATCCATTCCGAGCCGGTCGGATGCGATGTCGATGCAGCGCTCGATCAGATAATTCGCCTCGGGCTTGCCGGCGCCGCGATAGGCATCGATCGGCGTCGTGTTGGTGAACACGCCGCGGGTCTGAAAGGCGATCAGCGGAATGGCATAGACGCCGCCCATCGCGCTCGCCATCGCCATGGTCGGCACGGCCGGCGCCACCGTCGAGACATGGGCGCCCAGATTGGCGAGGACCTTTGTGTCGAGCGCGAGGAAGCGGCCGTCGCGGTCGAGCGCCAGGCGGGCCCGGACCAGGCTGTCGCGGCCATGGGCGGAGCCCGTAAAATCCTCGCTGCGATCCCCGATCCACCTGACCGGGCGGCCGAGGCGGCGCGCCGCCCACAGCACCAGCACCCATTCCGGATAGAGAACGTTCTTCATGCCGAAGCCGCCGCCGACGTCGGGAATGCTGACACGAAGTTTTTCCCGGCCGATGCGAAACACACCGTCGGCGAGCAGGTCGCGGATCGCGTGCGCGCCGGCGGCCGAGGCGGTCAGGTGCAGACGGCCGCTCGAACCGTCGCACTCCCCCAGCGCTCCGCGCGTCTCCAGTGGAGCGGCGACGACGCGGTTGTTGACGAGTTCGCATTCCACGACATGGGCGGCGTCGCGGATCGCAGCTTCCACCGGGCCGATCTCGCCGCGGTTGAACTGGAACGCGATGTTGCCCACAGCCTCCGGCCAGATCGACGGCGCGTCCGGCAGAACGGCATCCGCGATCGAGACCACCGGCGGCAGCGGCGCATAGTCGACGACGACGGCCTCGGCGGCATCGCGCGCGGCCTCAGTACTTTCCGCGACCACGAACGCGACCGGTTCGCCGACATAGCGAACGACGTCGCGTGCAAGCGCGTGAAAGGGCGGCACCACAAGCGGGGTGGTCATCGGAATATGGGTCACCGCGCACGGCAGCGGCCCGATATTGTCGGCGGCCAATTCGGCTCCCGTGAGCACGGCCGCAACGCCGGGCATCTGGCGCGCCGCATCGACGCTGATCGCTGTGATGCGTGCATGCGCGTGCGGCGAGCGAACGACGGCGCCATGAAGCGCGTTTGGCGCCACGAGATCGGCGATGTAGCGCCCGCGTCCCCGCAAGAACCGCTCGTCTTCGAGCCGGTTGACGCTGCGCCCCAGTAACGGCTCTGTCATGTGAATCTGTATGGAGCCGGAGGGCTTCGAACGCAAGCAGACGCGCGCGCCCCACGAATGCGGGGCGCTCTGTTCTACCCCTCCGTCAGGCCGGGAGTTTAATCCCTATGCGGTGGCGGAATGCTCGGCGCCCTGCAGCTTGCGCTTTCGCCAGATCGCCCCTGCGACGAGCACGATGACGATGCCGACGATTCCAAGGACCACCTCGCCGCCATGCCCGCCACTGGCGAACTGCGGCGCCATGCCGAGCGATTTGAGGAGCCCATCGAGACCGACACCGACCGGACCGTTGAAGAATGCATGCAACGCCGGCTGCACCGCGGGGTCCGTCGCCATCACCTCGCCGGCGATCCAGCCGAGCAGGCCCGCGCCGGCCCACACCAGGGCAGGCAGGCGTGTCAGCAACGCCATGATCAGCGCGGCACCGGCGACGATCAGGGGAACGCTGATCGCAAGCCCGAGGACAAGCAAGGGAATGCTGCCATTGGCGGCTGCGGCGACCGCGATGACGTTGTCGAGGCTCATGACGATGTCGGCGATCGCCACGATCTGCACGGCTGCCCATAGATGCGCAGCCGCATGCACGTTGCCCTCGTCCTCGTCTTCAGGCACCAGCAGCTTTGCCGCGATCACGAGCAGCGCCAATCCGCCGACCAGCTTGAGGTACGGCAGCTCCATCAACGTCACGACGATGCCGGTGAAGATGATGCGCAAAAAGACCGCCACACCGGCGCCAAGGACCATGCCCCAGAACCGCTGGCGCGGCGGCAGCCCGCGGCAAGCCATCGCGATGACAAGCGCGTTGTCACCCGACAGCAGGATGTTGATCCACATGATCTTGCCGAGCGCAACCCAGAAGGTCGGTTGCTGCATCTCGGTCTGGAACTGGCTGAAGAATGCCGAGATCGTCGCAGGATCCAAGATATGCCACAGCCAGTTCACGGTGTTTCTCCCCCCGGCCCTTCAGCCGTTGCGCGCGGCTATTGCCTGCCGCCTTCCCAATCAGCCGACGATTTCGTTGCCGGAAAAGAATTGCGCAATTTCGATCGCGGCGGTCTCCGGGGCGTCCGAACCATGCACCGAGTTCTCGCCGATCGACTTGGCGTGGACCTTGCGGATCGTGCCGTCAGCGGCCTTGGACGGATCGGTCGCACCCATCACGTCGCGATACTTCAAAACGGCGCCCTCGCCTTCCAGCACCTGCACCACGACGGGACCCGAGGTCATGAAGTCGACGAGTTCACCGAAGAACGGCCGCGCCTTGTGAACGGCATAGAAGGTTTCCGCCTGTTCGCGGGTCATGCGAATCCGCTTCTGGGCCACGATACGCAAGCCTGCCTTCTCGATAAGCGCGTTGACGGCACCGGTCAGATTGCGCTCGGTCGCGTCCGGTTTGATGATCGAGAAAGTGCGTTCAATCGCCATTGTTTACGTCCTTGCAAAACGCTTGTTGGAGAGTTGCGGGGCTTATATCGGCGCCACCTTGCGACGGCAAGCGACCGTGTGACGCGCCTACCACCCCTTTTTGGTGCGTTTTCGTGCCGCGGACGCGCCCGAGGGGACGAAGATTACAGCAATTTCACGCAGGTGAACCCTGTCTGAAGCCACCGTGCCGTCTTCATTCAGCTTCGCAGCCGTAGACTTAACGACGATCGAACGCAGGGCACGCGCATCCGCCGGGCCCTAAGGCGTCACGGGACCCGATCTCACTGATGGTGCCGTCCGGCGCCGAAACTTTGAGGAGACGATCATGTTACGCAAACTCTCGCTCGTTGCAGTGGCTGCGGCATCGCTGGGTGCAGCCGCTCTCGCCCCGACATCGGCTTCGGCCTGGGGCGGCGGCTGGCACCATGGCGGCTGGCATCATTATCACGGCTTTGGTGGGCCTCGCGTCTTCATCGGCGGCCCGGCCTATTACGGCGGCGGCGGATATGGCGGCTGCTACGCGCGGCGCCTGGTTCCCACCCCCTGGGGTCCGCGTTGGCGGCTGGTGAACCGCTGCTACTGACCCTGATCTGAGCTTCCCCCTGAGACTTAAGCCCCGGCCGCCGCGCCGGGGCTTTTTTTGTGTGTGCCGTGGAACCAGATTGCCGGAGGTAATTCGACCACCAGGCGGCGAACCCATGCGGGCATGCACGGAAACAAATTACGCCGTTGTGACTTGACCTATCAAATATCAATCAAGCCTTGCGAATGCTGCGAGGTCGAACTCGTAGAGACCGCCGATGGATGCCCGAATCAACAACGATTTCGAACAGATCGATCACAAGACATGCGTGTCGATCTGCGACGCCATCGGCGAACGGCTGCAGCGAAATCTGCGCCCCGATGCTGAGTTGTCACCGCGTTTGCGCGAGCTCATCGATGAGCTGCGCCGCCGCGACAACGAACGGCATCGAGGGCCGCCTGATCGTCGATTTTGCCGATAAATGGGTTGCGTTTGGCGCCGGGTCCGGTGACAAGGCCGCATGCTTTCCATTACGGATATTTCGGTCCGCATTGCCGGGCGGCTCCTGATCGACGACAGCACGGTGCAGATCGTGCCCGGCGCGCGCGTCGGCTTCGTCGGCCGCAACGGCGTTGGCAAATCGACGCTGTTTCACGCGATCCGCGGCGACCTGCCGACCGAATCCGGCAGCATCACGCTACCGCCGCGCTGGCGCATCGGCAGCCTGGCGCAGGAGGCGCCGGACGGGCCGGAGAGCCTCATCAACGTCGTGCTGAAGGCCGACCTGGAGCGCGACGCGCTTCTGCATGAGGCCGAAATCGCCGACGATCCGCACCGGATCGCCGAGATCCAGACCCGGCTGGTCGACATTGACGCGCACTCGGCGCCGGCCCGTGCGGCGGCAATCCTGAGCGGCCTCGGATTTTCCACCGCCGATCAGGCGCGGCCGTGTTCGGAATTCTCGGGCGGCTGGCGCATGCGGGTGGCGCTGGCGGCGACGCTGTTCTCGGCGCCGGACCTTCTGCTGCTGGACGAACCGACCAACTATCTCGATCTCGAAGGCACGCTGTGGCTGGAAGACCATCTGGCCAACTATCCGCGCACCGTGATCGTGATCAGCCACGACCGCGACCTGCTCGATACCTCGGTCGACCAGATCCTGCACCTCGATCGCGGCAAGCTGACGCTCTACAAGGGCACCTATTCCTCGTTCGAGGAACAGCGCGCCACGCGCGAGATGCTGGACGCCAAGCACGCCAAGCGCCAGGCCGACGAGCGCAAGCGGCTGCAGGCCTTCGTCGACCGCTTCAAGGCGAAGGCTTCCAAGGCCCGCCAGGCGCAATCCCGTGTGAAAATGCTGGAGCGGATGAAGCCGGTCACCGCGCTGGTGACGCAGGATGTCCGTGAGATCAACTTCCCGACGCCGGAGAAGATGCTGTCGCCGCCGATCATCGCCGTCGATGACGTCTCGGTCGGCTACGATCCGAAAAAACCGGTGCTCAATCGCGTCACGCTGCGCATCGACACCGAGGACCGCATTGCCCTGCTCGGCTCCAACGGCAACGGCAAATCGACGCTGGTCAAGCTGTTGGCCAACAAGCTGCAGCCATTCTCCGGCCGGGTCACGCGCGCGGAAAAACTGTCGGTCGGCTATTTCGCGCAACATCAGGTCGACGAGCTCAACCTCGACGGTTCGCCCTACGATCACATCCGCAAGCTGATGCCCGATGCGCCCGAAACCAAGGTGCGCGGCCGTACCGGCGCGATCGGTTTTTCCGGCAAGGCCGGCGATACCCTGGTGAAGAGCCTGTCCGGCGGCGAGAAGGCGCGGCTATTGCTCGGGCTCGCCACCTTCTTCGGCCCCAACATGATCATCCTCGACGAGCCGACCAACCATCTGGACATCGACAGCCGTGCGGCGCTGGCCGAAGCGATCAACGATTTTCCCGGCGCCGTCATCATGGTCTCGCACGACCGCTATCTGATCGAAGCCTGCGCCGATCAATTGTGGGTCGTGGCCAATCAGACGGTGACGACCTACGACGGTGACCTCGACGAATACCGGCGAATGGTGTTGTCGATCGGCGACCCACGCGGCGGGTCGCGCGAGCGCAGTAGCGAGCGCAGCAAGGAAAGCGTAAAGCCCGAGCGCGGCAAGAGCGAAAGGCGAACGCCGCTGAAGCAGCGGATCGCCGTGGCCGAGGCCGAAATCGCACGCATCAACGGCATTATCGCCAAGATCGACACAGCGCTCGCCTTGCCGGATCTGTTCACCCGCGATCCCAAGCAGGCTGCCCAGCTCAGCAAGGCGCGCGCCGGCGCCGAAAGCGCGCTGCGGCGGGCCGAGGAAGATTGGCTGGAAGCCAGTTCGGAATTTGACGAAGCGACGGGCTGAAGCTGATTGTCGTTGCCGGACTTATGCGGCCGGTTTCTTTCTCGGCTTTGCACTCTTGGCCGGCGCCGCCGCCTCCGGCGCACGCTCGATCGACGTCAGGCGTCCCGCGGTGAAGGTGTAGATGCCGGCTCGCTGGCCACGCGAATAGCTGACGACCGCCACGCGATCGCCGCGCGGATTGTTGGAGAGGCTGACATTGTCGGGCGCACCGATGCCGCGCACGACGTCGCATTCGGTATGACCGAGCGCCACCGTCCCGGTCGTCGAGGGAGGCGGACTGCCTGCAGCACCATTTGCCAGCGCGGTGGCGTCCGTTCCCGGCGCCGCCATTCCCGGACAGCCGCCGTCGGCGCTGACGAGTTCATCCGGCGTGACCGGCTTGGTCGGCGTGAGCGGAGGCGTTTCGATCGACACGTTTCGGATGAACGTGCGTCCCGTGCGCGAAAACCAGTCCGCATCTTTCGACAGAAGGTCGGATGCACCCGAGCAGCCCGCAAGCGCAGGCCCAAGCAGCAACAACATCAGCAGTGATTTTCGATCGATCGTTCCGCGTCGCACGCTAGACCCAGTCTCCTGCCCTTACCGTAACCATTTGTCCGACCATCACTTTGCGGCACGACCATGGCTGCCCGCAAGGTCCGGCTCAGAAACCCCAGATTATCATTAATTCCTATCGACCGCTATTGCCGCCGCTGCCACCGTCCCCGTTCATCGGCCTGCCAATACGTCACCTCGAACCCCCGCGCCTTGCAATCCGTCCAAATGCCGCGTGCCGCGGCCAGTGCGTCGTCATCGTCGCCGTTGAAGACCAGCACCAGCCGCTCGTAGCTGTCGCAATCGGCCGGCAACGCCGCGTTGTCGATCAGGAACCTGACATTGGCCCGGTTCGGGTTGCCGTCCTCGATCGAAAGAATGATGGGCTGGTCCTGCGCATCGCCGGCACGCCATGTGGCGTGCGGCAGGAACGAATCGTCGCTGTAGGTCCACAAATGCGCATCGAGCGCCTCGGCGCGCTCCGGCGAAGTCGATTGCACGACCACGCGCCAACCGCGCTCGAGCGATTTTTCCAGGAGCGGCGGCAATACGCTTTCGAGCGACATGCCCTGCAAATGATAGAACAGGACTTCGGTCATCCGGCTGCAACCGAATTACTTCGTGGCTTCGTAATATTCCGCGACCAGCCGGTCCAGAAGACGAACGCCGTAACCCGAACCCCAGCTGTGGTTGATGTCGGTTTTCGGCGCGCCCATCGCGGTTCCCGCGACGTCGAGATGCGCCCACGGCGTGCTGTCGACGAAACGCTGCAGGAACTGGGCTGCAGTGATCGAGCCGCCATGGCGCCCGCCGGTATTCTTCATGTCGGCAAACTGCGAATCGATCTGCTTGTCGTATTCGGGACCAAGCGGCATGCGCCAGACGCGTTCGCCGGTTTCTGTTCCGATCTTGCTCAGCCGTTCCGCCAGCTCGTCATTGTTGGAGAACATGCCGGCATATTCGGTTCCGAGCGCGACCATGATCGCGCCGGTGAGGGTCGCAAGATCGACCATGAATTTCGGCTTGAATTTCTTCGCCACGTACCAGAGCACATCGGCGAGCACGAGCCGTCCTTCGGCGTCGGTGTTGATGATCTCGATGGTCTGCCCCGACATCGAGGTGACGATATCGCCCGGACGCTGGGCGTTGCCGTCCGGCATGTTCTCGACCAGGCCGATGGCGCCGACTCGCGTTGACCTTTGCCTTGCGCGCAGCCAGCGCATGCATCAGTCCGACCACGCAGGCAGCGCCGCCCATGTCGCCCTTCATGTCCTCCATGCTGCCGGCACCCTTGATGGAAATACCGCCGGTATCGAAGCAAACGCCTTTGCCAATGAAAGCAACGGGTTGATCGCCCTTTTTGCCGCCGTTCCAGCGCATGATCACGGTGCGGCCGGGCTGCGTCGAGCCCTGGGCGACGCCGAGCAAGGCGCCCATGCCGAGCTTCGTCATCGCCTTGACGTCGAGCACCTCGACATCGACGCCGAGCTTCCTGAGCTGGCTGGCGCGGCGGGCGAATTCCACAGGATACAGCACGTTCGGCGGCTCGTTGACGAGTTCGCGCGCGATGATCACGCCGTCCACGACATGGGATGCGGGCGCAAGCGCCTTGCGCGCGGCGGCGACATCCGCAACGGCGATCGAAACGTCGGCGCGAAGCGCGCCGTCCTCGCCGTCCTTCTTCTTGGTCTTGTAGCGGTCGAATTTATACGCGCGCAGCCGGATCCCCGACGCGACGGCGGCGGCGGCATCGCCCTGCATCGCCGCCTCAGGCAATTCGGCGATCACGGTGACCGATGCGCTGGCGGCGTTGAGCTTGCCTGCCGTCACGCCGCCGAATTTGAGAAAATCCTTCTCCTTGATATCGGCCGTCTTGCCGACACCGACCACAATCAGGCGCTCCGCCTTGATTCCGTCCGGTGCCGGAATATCGAGCGTCGATCCGCTCTTGCCCTTGAACTGGTTGGCGGCCGCCGCCCGCTTGACGGTATCGGCCGCCTTCCCCAGCGCCTTCCGCGTCACATCGCCGAACTTCAATGCGTCATCGCAAAACACCACGAGAACGCCACGGGGCGCAGCGGAAAAAGCGACAAAGCCGACCTTGACGGCGTCGGACATGGGTAAATCCTCCAGAATTCAGGGCTGCTGACGGGGCCGGGAATTCGCCCCGTACGGTGGAATGTTTCTCTTCGGCAACGGCCCAAATCTCTCAGGACCTGATGTTTTCGCCACTATGGCCTGTCAGCCACGGCACTGCCAAGCGCCGCAGTGGCCGGAAGGCCACATGAAGTGAATTATTAGCCATGTTGGAAGCACGCCACGGCCCGGCCATTTTGTTGACGGATCAAAGGGATGGTAGTGAGAATGTGGACGGCTGTGGTTAGCGGCCCGACCAAAGGGGAACCCTCAAACAGGGGTTGGTCGGAAGCCGCTGTTCGGGCGCGCAAGGTGGGATCGTGCGGTAACGATGGGGTCGATCGACAGGTATATTTTCCGCACGACGCTCGCGTCGTTTGCGCTGGTTCTGGTCAGCCTCACAGGCGTGATCTGGATTACGCAGGCGTTGCGCGGCATTGACCTGATGACGAGCCAGGGCCAGACCATCATCACCTTTCTCGGCATCACCAGCCTGGTGATTCCGGCGCTGGTTTTGATCATCGCCCCGATCGCGCTGATGATCGCGATCTCGCATACGCTTAACAAGCTCGCCACCGATTCCGAAATCATCGTGATGAACGCCGCCGGCTTTTCCCCCTACCGGCTGTTTCGCCCGTTTTTCTTCGCCACTTGTGTGGTGGCGATGCTGGTCACCTTCATCGGCGCCTATCTCGCTCCCGACGGCCTGCGCCGGATCAAGCAATGGGATGCCGAGATCACGGCCGACGTGCTGACCAACATCCTGCAGCCCGGACGTTTCGCCCAGCTCGATCAGAACCTCACGATTCGCATCCGGGAACGGCAGCCGGGCGGCGTGCTTGCCGGCATCTTCGTCGACGACCGCCGCGATCCCAAGGAGCGCGTCACCATCATTGCCGACCACGGCACGGTGCTGAAGAACGAAAGCGGCTCCTATCTGGTGCTGGAGGACGGCAACCTCGAACGTTTCGAGGCGGGAAAGCGCGATCCGGCGCTGGTGGCCTTCGCCCGCTATGCCTTCGACATGTCGAAATTCTCCAACCGCGGCCGCGACGTCGCGCTGGGAATTCGCGAACGCTACCTCTGGGAACTGGTTTCGCCCTCGGAGAACGATCCGGTTTTCAAGCAACTGTCCGGCCAGTTTCTCGCCGAGCTGCATGACCGCTTCATGTCGCCGATTTATCCGTTCGCGTTCGCGGTCCTGACCTTTGCCTTCCTCGGCACGCCGCGCACCACGCGCCAGAGCCGCAATTTTTCGATCGGCGGATCGATCCTGGCGGTGTTTGGCCTGCGCATGGCGGGATTTGCCTGCTCGGTAATGACGGTGAAGACGCCGGGTATGGCGCTCGTCCAGTATTCGATGCTGTTCGCTTCGATCGGCATCGGGCTGTGGATGATCATCGCCGGCATCGTGGTGGAGCCGCCGGCCGCGCTGATGGAGGCCATCGACAGGTCGAATGCGCGGCTTGCGCGGCTCTTTGGACGGCCCGTCATAGCATGAGCATGATGACCAATACGCTCGGGCGATACTTTGCCGGCCGCTTCCTGGTCGCGGCAGTGGGCGTGTTCGCGAGCATTTTCGTGCTGCTCGTGCTGGTCGACTACATCGAGATGGTCCGCAAGACTTCCGGGCTGGTGTCGGCATCCGCGATCACGGTGGCCCAGACCTCGCTTTACCGGGTGCCGCAACTGCTCGAAAAGCTGATGCCGTTCTGCGTTCTGATCGGCGCGATGACCTGCTACCTCGCGCTGTCGCGGCGGCTGGAGCTGGTGGTCGCACGGGCCGCCGGCGTATCCGCCTGGCAGTTCATCTCGCCGGCGCTGGCAAGTGCGATCCTCCTCGGCACCTTGGCAACCGTTGCCTACAACCCGATGTCGGCGAACCTGCGCGAACTTTCCAAGCGAATGGAGGCCGAACTGTTCGGCTCGGCGCCCGGCGGCGGCATCCAGGATGCGTCCGGCTTCTGGCTCAATCAGATCAACAGCGACGGCCAGTCGATCATCAATGCGGCGCGCAGCGAGCAGCAGGGTATCCGGCTGACCGGACTGACCGTGTTCCGATTCGATACCGATCTCCAGTTCAAGGAGCGAATCGAAGCCCGCGAAGCCTCCCTGGAAGAAGGCCGTTGGGCCTTCAAATCGGTACGTCGGTACTCCCTGGATAAACCTCCGGTTGATCAAGAGAACTATTACCTCTCAACCACCCTCACCCCGGCACAGGTTCGCAACAGTTTCTCCACCCCTGAAACCGTGTCTTTTTGGCAACTTCCTGGCTATATCCGCTCTTCTGAAAGCTCGGGCTTCGCGACCGCAGGCTACCGCCTGCAGTACCATAAGCTCATCGCACAGCCATTTTTGCTGGCCGCGATGGTGATGTTGGCGGCTTCCGTCAGCCTTCGCTTCTTCCGGATGGGCGGCGTGCAAAAGATGGTTTTGAGTGGCGTGGGCGCAGGCTTTCTGCTCTACGTTTTATCGAAAGTTACTGAGGATTTGAGCAAGGCTGAGTTGATGCATCCGATCGCTGCGGCGTGGCTGCCCGTCTGTGTGGGTGGCCTCACCGGCTTTTTGGCCTTGTTGTACCAGGAGGACGGGTAGTGGCCGTTGTCGCCGCCCGCCAGTTGAGGTCGCCTGCGTTCAGGCGGCGCACTGATGTGCGCCGCTATCGAGAGCGTTTGGCCGCCGTTGGCGCCGCTATGTTTGCGCTGCTCGCCGGGATCGTTCTCGCGGGCTCGCTTGAGCTTGCCCTCACGGTGCCGGCCTCGGCGCAAAGCTTCACCTATAATCCGCGGCCGCCCAAGCCGCCGCCACGGCCTGCCAACAACGACGGCAGGATGCTCGTGCAAGCGGTCGAGGTGGACTACGACTACAACAACCAGCGCGTGTCGGCGGTCGGCAACGTGCAGATGTTCTACAACGGCACCAGCGTGGAGGCCGACAAGGTCATCTATGACCAGAAGACCAAGCGGCTGCATGCGGAAGGCAACATCCGCCTGACCGACGCGGAAGGCAAAGTCACCTACGCCAACATCATGGATCTGAGCGACGACTACCGTGACGGGTTTGTCGATTCGCTCCGCGTCGATACTGCTGATGCCACGCGGATGGCGGCGACGCGCGCCGACCGCTCCGCCGGCAATTACACCGTGTTCGAAAACGGCGTCTATACCGCCTGCGCGCCGTGCAAGGACGATCCGAAGAAGCCGCCGCTGTGGCAGGTCAAGGGTGCGCGCATCATCCACGACCAGACCGACAAGATGCTGTACTTCGAAAACGCGCAGCTCGAGTTTTTCGGCGTGCCGATCGCGTATCTGCCGTATTTTTCGACGCCCGATCCGACCGTCAAGCGCAAGACCGGCTTCCTGATGCCGGCCTTCAGCACGGTCACCGGCTACGGTTACGGCGTGGAAACCCCGTTCTACTGGGCGATCGCGCCGGACTATGACGCGACCTTCAATCCGCGCTTCACCACCCGGCAGGGCGTGCTGCTGCAGGGCGAATTCCGCCAGCGCCTGATCAACGGCTCCTACCAGATCCGCGCCTACGGCATCGATCAGCTCGACCCGGGCGTCTACGCCGGTCAGCCCGGCGACCGCCAGTTCCGCGGCGGCGTCGACACCAAAGGCCAGTTCGCGATCAACGACAAATGGGTTTGGGGCTGGGACGGCGTTCTGCTGTCGGATTACTACTTCTTCTCCGACTACCGGCTGGCCCAGTACAAGGACCCGCTGGGCTCGTTCCTGAGCCTTCCGACGGAAGCGATCTCGCAGCTTTATCTGACTGGTGTCGGAAGCCGCAGCTACTTCGACGCGCGCACGATCTATTACCTGTCTTTCTCCGGCAGCCAGGACAAGGTGCCGGTGATTCATCCGGTCATCGACTATGCCAACGTCATCAACAGCCCGATCCTGGGCGGTGAGTTCAGCTACAAGACCAACTTCACCAGCCTGTCGCGCACGACCGCGGCCTTCGACCCGATCACGACGCTGGCAAACACCAACGGCCTGTGCCTGACCGCATCGGCCGATCCGCTAGCCCGGATCCCCTCGCAGTGCCTGCTGCGCGGTATGCCCGGCACCTACACGCGGTTGACGGCTGAGGCACAGTGGCGGAAGTCGTTCACCGATCCCATGGGCCAGATCTGGACGCCGTTTGCGATCATGCGCGCCGACGCCATCGACGCCTCGATCTCGAACCAGCCCGGTGTTTCGAACTTCCTTCCCGTGGGCGACACCCAGGCGGTCCGCCTGATGCCGGCGGTCGGTCTCGAATATCGCTACCCCTTCATCAACGTTCAGCCATGGGGCACCACCACCATCGAACCGATCGCGCAGATCATCGCCCGGCCCAACGAGACCTACGCCGGCAAGCTGCCGAACGAAGACGCCCAGAGCATGGTGTTCGACGCCAGCAACCTGTTCGCAGTCGACAAGTTCTCGGGCTACGACCGCATCGAAGGCGGCGGCCGCGCCAATGTCGGCGTCCAGGCCACCACGCAGTTCGACCGCGGCGGCAGCATCAACGTGCTGTTCGGACAATCCTACCAGCTGTTCGGCCTGAATTCGTTCGCGGTGGCGGACGCGACCAATACCGGGCTCAATTCCGGCCTGCAGACCGCCCGCTCCGACTACGTCGCCCGCATCAATTATTCGCCGAACCGGACCTATACGTTCAGCGTGCGCACGCGCATGGATGAGGCGACGCAGAACATCAACCGCTTCGAAGCCGAAGGACGCGCCGCGTTCGACCGCTGGTCGGTGAGCATGATTTACGGCAATTATGCCGCGCAGCCGGAACTCGGCTATCTGACCCGGCGTGAAGGCCTGCTCGGCAGCGCCTCGGTCAAGCTGGCGTCGAACTGGGTCGTGTCGGGCTCGGCGCGATGGGATCTTGAAGCCAACAAGCTGAACCAGTACATCGTCGGCGCGGGCTATGTGGATGACTGCTTCGTGCTGGCGGCCAATTACGTCACCTCCTACAGCTACTCCGCCGGCACGACGCCGCCGGTGCTCAGCCACGCATTCATGCTGCAGATCGGCCTGCGGACCCTCGCAAATTCGTCCTCGACGGCCGGCAGCAACGGCGTTCAGTAGCGTGAGGCCCGACCGTGCCGGAGAGTACCCAGCGCAACGCGGTACGAATTGGTTGATACGGCTGACATGACCATGACCATCAAGCTCTTTGCTCACCGACCTTGGTCCCTTGCTGGATCCCTTGCCGCAGGCTGCGCCGTCGCGCTTGCCCTGCTGGCTGGCGGCGTTTCGTCGTTGCAGGCGCAGTCGGTAGCCTGCATGGTCGGCGGCGAGCCCATCACCAGTCTCGACATCGAGCAGCGTACCAAGCTTAACTTCCTGACCACGCGCAAACAGATGCCGCGGCAGGAAGTGATCGACGAGCTGATCAACGAAAAGGTGAAGATCAAGGAAGCCAAGCGGTACGGCGTCGACCCTTCCGGGAGCGATATCGATCAAGCCTATACAAGCATGAGCCAGCGGATGCGGCTGTCGCCCGAGCAGCTCACCAAATCCCTGGAGAGCCAGGGCGTTCGGCCCGAAACGCTGAAGTCCCGCCTCAAGGCCGAGATGGTCTGGGGCAGCCTGGTACGCGGCCGCTTCAAGGAGAGCCTGCAGGTCGGCGAGAAAGACGTTGCCGACGCCGCCCAGCAAAGCGGCGAACCGACCCAGACCGACGCGTTCGAATACAAGCTGCGGCCGATCGTGCTGATCGTGCCGCGCGGTTCGGCATCTGCGGCGACCGACCTGCGGCGCAAGGAAGCGGAATCGCTGCGTGAGCGCGTCCAGACCTGCGAACAGGCCAACAACTACTTCAAGTCGATGCAGAATACCGCCATCCGCGACACCATCACCAAGACCTCGGCCGACATCCCCGGCCCGCTTCGTGAACTGCTCGACAAGACGCCGATCGGTCATCTGACCCCGCCCGAGATTACCAAGCAGGGCGTGGAGATGGTGGCGCTGTGCGACCGGAAGCCGACCAAGATCGACACGCCGAAGAAACGGGAAATCCGGGAAAAGATGTTCGCCCAGAAATACGAGGCGAAGTCGAAGGCCTACCTCAACGACATCCGCAAAGCCGCGATGATCGAATGTCGGTGATGGCCCGGGATCTGACGTCCAAGGATCTGAAGTCCAAAGCTCTGAAACCAGAGGCGTTAAAAACCAGGCCCCTCGCGCTGACATCCGGCGAGCCCGCGGGCATCGGTCCCGACATCGCGCTTGCCGCCTGGCTGCGCCGCGGCGAGCTGGATCTTCCGCCGTTCTATCTGCTCGGCGACCGCGCGTTCTTGGCCGACCGCGCCAAAATCCTGGGATTGCAGGTCGAACTCGCCGATGCTGTCCCTGAGGAAGCGAGCACGGCGTTTGCAAAAGCATTGCCCGTGGTCGCGACGGGCGAAACCGCCACCGCCCGCCCCGGACAGCCCGACGATACCAGCGCGACCGCGGCGCTGGCCTCCATTCGCCACGCGGTCGACCATGTCCGGCGCGGGCGAGCCGGCGCCGTCGTCACCAACCCGATCGCCAAGAGCGTGCTGTACCGCGCCGGATTCCGCCATCCCGGCCATACCGAATTTCTCGCCGAGCTTGCCGCGGAAAGCGGCCGCGCGCCGCAGCCGGTGATGATGCTGTGGTCGCCGGCGCTCGCTGTCGTTCCCGTCACCATCCATCTTTCGCTGCGCGAGGCGCTGGCCCAGCTCTCGACCGAGTTGATCGTGACCACCGCCCGGATCGCGGTCGCGGATCTGAAAGCGCATTTCGGATTGCTCCGCCCGCGGCTTGCCGTCTCGGGCCTCAATCCGCATGCCGGCGAAGACGGTTCGCTCGGCAGCGAAGACATCGATATCGTAGCGCCCGCCATTGAGGCGCTGCGCATCGAAGGCATCGACGCCAGGGGCCCCCTGCCGGCGGATACCATGTTCCACGCCGCGGCCCGCAACACCTACGACTGCGCCATCTGCATGTATCACGACCAGGCGCTGATCCCGATCAAGACGATTGCGTTCGAGGACGCCGTCAACGTCACGCTGGGCCTGCCGTTCATCCGCACCTCGCCGGACCACGGCACGGCCTTCGACATTGCCGGCACCGGCAAGGCCAACCCGTCGTCTCTCGCCGCAGCCTTGCGGCTCGCCGCGCGCATGGCGGCCATCAAGCCTTCATGAGCGCGATCGACGATCTGCCGCCACTGCGCGACGTCATTCGCGAACATTCCCTGTCGGCACGCAAATCGCTCGGTCAGAACTTCCTGCTCGATCTCAACCTTACTGCGCGGATTGCGCGCGCCGCGGGCCCGCTCGAAGACTCAACCGTCATCGAGGTCGGCCCCGGCCCCGGCGGGCTGACGCGCGCGCTGCTGGCGCTGGGCGCCAGGCGTGTCATCGCGGTGGAGCGCGACGCGCGCGCGCTGGCCCCGCTCGATTATATCGCCAAGCGCTATCCCGGGCGGCTCGAGATCGTACACGCCGACGCGCAGCGCTTCGATCCACGTCCGATGCTGGGCGGCGAACGCGCAAAGATCGTCGCCAACCTGCCCTACAACATCGCGACCGCGCTCCTGGTGGACTGGCTCTCGATCGAGCCATGGCCGCCCTGGTACGACATGATGGTGCTGATGTTTCAGCGCGAGGTCGCCGAGCGGATCGTCGCAAGCGAGAATGACGAGGCCTATGGCCGGCTCGCCGTGCTCGCCAACTGGCGCACCGAAACGAAAATCCTGTTCGACATTTCGCCGGCCGCGTTCGTGCCGCAGCCAAAAGTGACCTCCTCGGTGGTGCGGCTGGTGCCGCGCAGCGCGCCTGAACCGTGCGACCGCCGCGCCCTCGAACAGGTGGCGGCCGCGGCCTTCGGCCAGCGCCGGAAAATGCTGCGGCAGAGCCTCAAATCGCTGTCGGTCGACCCGGCCCGGCTGGCCGATGCCGCCGGGGTCGACGCCACCCGGCGGGCGGAGACCATTCCGGTTTCCGGCTTTGTTGCCATGGCCCGCGAATTGACCGATATACGAAATACAAAAACTCAAACGTCCTGAAGAAACTTGGGCTCAAGGGAGATATTGCCATGGCGTTGATGCGTCGCCAGTCGCTGGTCAAATTCGATGCGCCGTTGTGCGAAACCGTTGTCGACACGCCGAAGCCGCAGGGCCGTGAGGTTCTCGTCCGTATCGAGCGTTGCGGCCTGTGCCATTCCGACCTGCACATCCAGGACGGCTATGCCGATCTGGGCGGCGGCAAGAGGCTCGACACCACGCGCGGCATGACGCTGCCGTTCACGCTCGGCCACGAGATCGCCGGCATGGTCGATGAGGTCGGTCCCGATGCCCCGAAGGAGCTGATCGGAAAGAAGCAGGCGGTATTCCCCTGGATCGGCTGCGGCCAGTGCCGCGACTGCGCCAATGGCGACGAGAACCTCTGCGTCAAGCAGCGCTTCCTCGGCGTCTCCATCGACGGCGGTTTTGCCACCCACGTGCTGGTGCCCGACGCCAAGTACCTGCTCGACTACGATCCGCTGCCGGTCAACCAGGCGGCGACCCTGATGTGCTCGGGCGTCACCGCCTATGGCGCGCTGAAGCGGCTGGTCGACCGTCCGCGGCAGCGCAACCTGCTGCTGATCGGGCTCGGCGGCGTCGGCATGATGGGGCTGTCATTCGCGCAAGCCATGTTCAAGCAGAGCATCACGGTCGCCGATCTCAGCCCCGCCGCGCGCGAGACCGCGCTGCAGAACGGCGCCGCGGTCGCCTACGATCCGTCCGAGCCCGAAATCGTCAGGCGCATCCTGAAAGAGACCGAGGGCGGCTTCGACGGCGTCGTCGACTTTGCCGGCAACGAGAAATCGATGGCCTTTGCGGTCTCCGTGCTGGCGCGCGGCGGCAAGATCGTGGTCTCTGGCCTGATGGGCGGCAATTTCAGCCTGCCGATGGTGCAATGGGTCTACAAGCGCATGACCATCGAGGGCTTCATGGTCGGCACGCTCGCCGAGGCCAAGGAATTGATGGCGCTCGCCCGCGCCGGCAAGATCAAGCCGACGCCGATGAAGGAAGAGCCGATGGCCGACGTCCAGAAATGGATCGAGGAATTGCGGGCCGGGAAAGTCGTGGGACGGATCGTGCTGAAGAACTGAGACGGGCGCGCATCCGATTTGTTCGGACTTCGTTGACATACATCGAGATTATCGGGCCGCGTTCGGCGAGAAGCAATGAGACTCGTCGTCAGCTCGAACCGCCAACCCTATACTTGCCCTCCGTCACATCCTTCGCCGTCGACATAGCACTGTCGGCGATCCGCTTCATTTGTTCTCCAGCGTTCGCGAACTGACCTTTCAAAAATTCTGCTTAAATCTGCATCGCTTCTTGAAGATCGGTTGCCTGAGTAATTCTTCGGGCGCTGTCAAACGCGGACTTCATGTTTTGTTCAGTGAGCGACAGAGCCTTCCTCGATATTTCCATTCCCGGATGGGTAAAAGACGCCATTGAATTGTTTGCTGCTTCAAAAAACATGTCGAACGCCTTCTCCGCCTGCTCAATCGTCCTTACTGCCATCTCTCGCAGTTCGACTGCGACTTCAAATTTTGGTCCACTCATGTCGCGATCTCCTGAAACGGCTTATGCGGCAGCGACGGGTGAAACTCTTTCAATGGCGGAAGCCGCCGCCAGCCGGGAAGCGATTTCGCTTCAGCTCGCTCTGCCAAATGCATCGCCATAGCCAAAGCGCGACCGAAATCACGCTCGACCAGTTCGCGCCGGATGCGGCGCCGCAGGAAGTCCGCCCACTTGAACTCGCTGTATGGCGCTTCATCCTTGGCATACCCTCCGGCTCTCTTGAGTGCTCCCGCGAGCGAGCGAAAGGGATCGTCCTGCATGCTATCGATGGTCTCGGGCATATCGTGGTAGCAACGCCGCCGTCCCTCATCGTCAAATGGATGAGCCCAGTTTTGCCTTTCAAGACTTGTCCAGAATTCGTCTAAACTGAGTGTGCTAAGGTTCGCGACGACCGAAACTGAGAACTCGCCAATACCTTCCTCGCGCAGTGCGAGAATGAGATGATGCCGATCTATCAAATATTGCCGGCCATTTGGACCCAGAACAACCGGAATGCGTAGTTTGTTCAGGTAGTCTGCCGCCTCACGGCATGACCTCTCGCGCCAACGCCTGCGTTTGACGCTTACTTCGCGCATCCCCACCGTCATTTGCGTAGGGACCAACTCCGCTACGGGCACAGTCTTGGTGGTTTCCTCGGCGAGCATGATGACCGATACTCTCGCGTTTGCGACATCTTTGTCGCCTCATTAGCTTGCATAATAGATGCAGAACGCTTGCCGTTGGACTTGGAACCGCCGTCACTAAACGCTTCGCGCGGTAAAGACCTCCGCCATCCCACCTTGCAGCCGCCCTAGTTGAAAGCGTTTGCCTCCTACAGGACCTTGTAATTGACCTGGATCAACTTTGGACCTGAAATTCGGGATAAAGTGGCAATTCGGACAGGGATGGGCGGATGTTGGGGCGCGTGCATGTTGTTGACGACGATGCCTCCTTTAGGGAAGCGATCGAACGTCGTTTGAGGTACGCCGGCTACGAAGTCGTGACTTATTCTTCGGCCCTGCATTTGTTGGACAGCTTTCCGACCGAAACCGTGCCGGGCTGCATTCTACTCGATGTGCGGATGCCGGGACTGAGCGGTCCGAAATTGCAAGAGCACCTGAGCGAACTCGGTTCGACGCTGCCTATTATATTCATCACTGGTTATCCTGACGTTCGGACCACGGTGAAGACCGTCAAGGCGGGTGCGGAAGATTTTCTGACCAAGCCAGTACCGTCGGACATGCTTCTTCAGGCGATTGAGCGGGCGATTGCGCATCATGAAGTGGCACGCGGCCTGAAGAACAAGCTGGACATCGTTCGCGCCCATATCGCGGCCCTGACGCCGCGCGAGCGGGAGGTCTTCGAGCTCGTTGTTCGCGGTGACGCCAACAAGCAGATCGCCCACGTGTTCGGCTGCACTGTGCGCACGATCAAGGCCCATCGCAGCAGGGTAATGGAGAAAATGCAGGCCCAATCCTTGGCTGAACTAGTATCTCTGGCCGAACGGGTCGCCGTCTTTGCGTCGGCTACCCGACAAGTCGCCGTCTTTGCGTCGGCTACCCGACAAACAGCCGAGGCGCTTGGCAAATTCGGACAAGGATCGCATCTGCGCGCGACGCATCAATTGAATGCACTGAAGACCATCTAGCCGGCCTTCGCGACCAAGAAGCCGGCGAAGCCAATTCATCCCGATGGTCGACGTCCAGAAATGGATCGACGAGCTGCGTGCCGAAAGGGTCGTCGGGCGCATCGTGCTGAAGAACTGAGCCGCGCACTCGCATCATTGCAATGACAACCGTGCCGCGCCGTCACTTGCCGGCCGGCGCGTTGATGGCTGTGTGGCAGGGCAAGGTGAAATTCGTTCCCTGCTCACGACAGATAAAACAAGCTTACCACCTGATAGAGCGCAAACGCCAACTGGCCTATCATGATGACAAGCGCAATCGCAAAGAGATAGAGGCCGTAATACATTGCCGCGTCACCCAAAATTCGAAGAAGGCTTACGCGGAAGCAAAACTCGTTACTTGCAGCGATGATTCGCTAACATGATTCAGCTCTGAATCGGCGTCAATCAGATTTTGGTGAATCTTTTTTGCCACGCTTGGGTGAAGCGGTTCGCGCATGGCTTTGCAGACATTGAGGGTCTCGCCAGCGCTGAGGTAGCGGAGGTCCGTCTGGTGTGGTCGAGCCCACCGATGGCGTCCAGTTCACGCAGACAGTATCTTGAAGCCCCACCATACAACAACGATGGCAGCGACGATGCAGGCAGCCGTCAGCGCGCGCTCCAGGACATGGACCTTCATTGTTTCCATCCCGTTTTCTTCGCTACCCCGCGCTGAAGGTATGTGATTCCACAATATGTCGGCAACGTCGGGGTTGCCGAATGAACGGGCATCGGAGTTCGCCCGGCGTATCACGCTGGCACATGGGCCGAGGATCGTTTGTTTCCCGCGACGATGTCAGGCCGAAGCGGGACGGCAGATCCTCGTAAAGCCCATAACCCCCGCGGGGCCAAATGGCTAAGATCAAACTTCCAGGTGGCTAAGATGAAACCGGCACCAAAAGGGTTCAGCCATGAAGCGCAACAAACTCACGATTGCGATAACCACGGCAGGGCTTGTCGTCGTGGGCGGCGCGGCCGTTTACGCGCAGGACAAGTACTCGCTGAATTCGCCAAGCGGAATCGCGTTCTCTGATTTCAAGGGATACGAGGACTGGGCGGTGGTCTCTTCCGCCCGGACCGACGAAGTGCTCCAGGTGAGCGTCGCGAATCCGACCATGATCGAGGGCACGGCGCGAAATGCCCGTGCCCACGCTTGAAACTACCTGCTGTAAACCACAGGTGAGCGGCGGAACGCCACGCGCGGCGGCGGGCCGATGTCGCGCTGCCAGACGCGGCCATCATCGAACTGAATGCGCATGCCATCGGGCGAATAGACAGCGCCCTCGTCGCGCGCATCGATCCAGATCCGGCTGTCAGGCGCGCTCCAGTCGGGCCAGGCCCGGTAGGACTCACCCGTTTCCGTCGTCAGGTTCACGGCGTCCCCGTTCTGCGTGACGAAGGTGGGAGCGCCGAGCATGCCGTTCCGGCACATTTGGATACACTGGTAGGTGCCGGTCAGGTTGACCGTTTCGGCCGAGGCGCCAGTGGCGGCGCACGCAGCCAGGAGGCCAAGGGCCAGCGACAATCTTCTCATATGGATTACTCCATCGCTTGTATGAAGATGAGTCCGAGCAAGCGGACGCGGAACAAGCGCTGGCGAAAGCAGCTTGTTCCCGCTGTTCCCTGCGGTTCCAACACCTCTGCGTGAGATGGAACGAGAGGCCTCACCGTAATTCCACGGAGTGCTGGCCATCGCTTGAAGGTGCTGACCGTTTTTCGAATCGAGAACGATCTTCACAGCCAGCCTTCTGCAACCGAGCGATGGCGCAGTACCTCGTCGATGTGCACGCGATGGTGCCGTCGCGATACCGAAACGCAACAGACGATCGCAATCAAACGTCGGAAGCAGAGTTGTAACGGAGGAACCAGCCAGACTCAGGTTAGACTCCGTGCAGTTGGAACTTGGCAGGGGACTCCAATGCCATACTTCAATTTCGATCTCGTCGTCGGCGCGGACTTCAAAAGCCAGGGCGGCATGATCCTCGAAAACACAGATTACGCGATCGATAAAGCCGATAGCCTCGCGAGCGAGCTTTGCATCGTTCGTCCCGAGCTGTGTTCGACAGGATGCGCCGTACGCGTTACCGACGGAGACAGTAACGAGCTCTATCGTACTCCGGTCGAGCTTGTCGGCCGCGGATGAAATCGTCCCGTCATGCACGGTGAGCGAGCGGCCGTCGAACGCCGGCTCGGCCGGTGACATTAGGAACGATCGGCAACGAAGAGGATTGAGAGGGTGTCGCACTTCCCCCCGTGCGACAACCGCCGCGAAGGGTCTCAGCACCAATGCTGGGACCCTTTCGCGTATCAGACGAACAGCTCGGCATCGGTGACAGTGAACTCATGCGGCGCCGGATTGCCTCAGCCTGGAAGATAGAGGACTCTCTAATTCTGCCGGCCGGCCTCGAATGTGAATTTTACCTGAAGGACGGGGCCAGTTTTGTTCCTGACCTCAATCGCCATCCGGTGGATTTGACCACGCATATTTTCTGGACTGCGGACCGCATCCCGGGCCATATCCGCCAAGGATCGCGCGGCCTCTTCCTGTACAGCTGCGATGTCCCGTAGTTCCATCCCCTCTTCGTCAACTGCCAGATCTTCCCCGTCTCGCAAGTCGAAATAGTAGCGTGGCATGGCTTTTCTTCCGGTCGGCGCAATTCAGAAATACACCGGATGCACGTCTGCTCCAAAGCCGATGGGAGAGGCTTTAACGTGAGGCAATACTCTGAAAGTCAGCCGGCAGATCGCCTTCAATGGCGCCGGTGCCGATCAGCCATTCTCGCTCGTTCGCCAGCAGCCGGTAGCAAGCTGCGATGTCGCCATATCGCTTTTTCAACACGTCGTCGCCAGCCGACGCGGCCAGGGCTTCGTATTCAGCTGCTCTCTTCAAATATTCCGCGACGCTGCGCATCTCGCCCTCATCATTTCTGTAGTTGCTGACCGGGCGCCTTCAGCCACTGGTTCAGATGCGCTGCGCTTTCAGCTTGCCGCGCCCGCCTCAAAAGCAGTTCTTGCTCGGTGCCGGGAGGAAGCGCCTCGGCCGCTTCTCGAAAGCGATGGGCCTCTTCCGCCAGCCGTTCTTCAAAGCTTTTCCCGTGCTTGATGCGACGCCGCTTCTGCATGAGCATCCTCCGTTGTTAAAGAAGGCGAGAGCGCAGCTTGCGTTCTCGTCACCGATGGCAGCCAGAAGGACCGCGCGGTGATGCAAACATTTTGCGCCTCGCTCCTCCGGCACGCCACGCCTTTATTTCTTTGCCTTCGAGGAACGTCCTGGCTTTGGCTCAGGTCACGGCATTTGAGTTCTTTGAGTAAGAGCCGCTGACGACTAAACCGCGGCGATGTTTTCCTTGTCCGCGCCGCGAGCGCCGATCCCGATTGCATCGTCGGTGCAATGGGCGCTGCACCGCCTTGGCCTCGTCCCAGGGAGCACGCATTCAGGCATCTCGCCTTCGCCTGTCAGCGGGGACGAAAAAACCAACGTTCGCGCACCCGCACGATTTTCTGCGGCGCCCCAATCACTGATTTGCCCGACGTGGCAAGAACCTTATTTCGCGCTCGCTTCAAATTTTTCGCTTAACGCGCCACGATTTATAACTTCGGGCGCCACCCGCGCCGCGAGATCGCAATGTCGTATCCAGCCGACGGCCGCATCTATCGAAAGCAACTATACGCGCATCGGAGTACCGACATGGCTCTACTTACCCTGCCCCGTTTGCGACGCGGTGGCGCTTTTCGTAGGCCGCGTGGACTGATAATCTGCCGTCATTTCATTAATGGGTTTTATGAGAAATGCGCGGGGCTTTCGACGGAAAAATCTGGAAAATCGCGGCGCTGGCGTCATTGGCGGCGCTCGCCCTCGCAACACCTGCCGCGGCCGAGAAGCGCGTCGCGCTGGTGATCGGCAACTCCGCCTATCAAAACGTGACCCGGCTCGATAATCCCCGCAATGACGCAGGCCTGATGGCCGAGACGCTCTCGGGGCTCGGCTTCATTCTGATCGGCGGCCGCGCGCAGCTCGATCTCGACAAGCCGGCGATGGATCTGGCCGTGCAGAATTTCGGCCGCCAGGTTCAGGGTGCCGACGTCGCGCTGTTTTACTATGCCGGCCACGGCGTGCAGGTCGCCGGCGCGAACTATCTGGTCCCGGTCAGCGCCAACCCGACGCGCGAGGCCGATGTCGATTTCCAGATGGTGGACGTCAACCTCGTGCTGCGCCAGATGCAGGGATCAGGGACGCGCCTCAACATGGTGATCCTCGACGCCTGCCGTAACAACCCGTTCGGCGCCCGCGGCTTGCGCGCCTCCGACGGCGGGCTGGCGCAGATGCGCGCGCCCGAGGGCACGCTGATATCCTATGCGACGCAGCCCGGCAATGTCGCGCTCGACGGCGCCGACGGCCACAGCCCCTATACCAAGGCGCTTGCCACGACCATCAAGCAGTCGGGGCTCGACATCTTCCAGACCTTCAACCAGGTCGGCCTCGCCGTGAAGCGCCAGACCGGCGGATCGCAACAGCCCTGGGTGTCGTCCTCGCCGATCGACGGCAATTTCTATTTCGTGGCCCCTGCCCCAGTCGCTTCATCCCAACAGCTCGCGGTCGCGGCGCCCCCCGAGCCGCTGGCCTCGACGCTGCGCCCGGATCCCGACCGCATTCCGATCAAGGATCCCGTCTTGCTGCGCGAATTGAGCGACCGCCTGTTCGAGCTCAATTACGATCCGGAGCCGCTGGACAGCAAGAACGGCATGCGCGTGGCGGTCAGCAAGTTTCAGGAGAAGGTCAAGATGACGCCGAATGGCGAGGCCACCGAAGGCGTGCTGACGCGGCTGCGCAAGATGGAAGACCTGAAACCGTGGGCCTCGATCGTCTACGGGCCCGACGACGACAAATGGGGAATGTCCTGGAATCATTCTTCGCGCCGGGCGGCGATCGACGACGCACGCAGCAAGTGCGGCGCCAACAAATGTCCGATGGAGTTGAGTTTCTACGGGTCGCGATGCGGCGCGTTCGCGATCTCGGACGAGTCGTGGTCGCTGATTCAGCGCGACACCGTTGCGCAGGCCAGGAAAGCGGCGCTTGACGAGTGCGGCAAGGCTGGCAAATCTTGCCGCATTATTGGCGCGGTCTGTGCCGACGGGTCCGGCCGCTAAAATTTTGTTTGCGATATTGGAAGCACCTGCTCATGCAATATGCCATCCGACGCTCGATCCCGATTGTGCTCCTTGCCTTGTTGATGCCGCTGGCGTGCGGCTCCGGCGTCGCCTACGCGCAATCCGGCAGCGCGGGCGGCAGCATCGGCAATGACGAGAAGTCGCTGTCCGGCTCACGCCAGGCCCCGCGCGCAGTTGAATCCTCCAAGCCCGCGCGTCGCGCCAAACCTGAATCCGATGAGCCGCGCCGGGCGTCGCGAAAGAGCGGCGGTGGAGGCAGCGGCGGCAATTTCGATGGCACATGGGTTGCCGTTTCCGTAGGCACGCCTTGCGGCAGCGCCACCGAGCGATTTGTCATCTCCGGCGGCCGGATCATGGGGGAATGGAGCTCCGGTCAAGTCAGCCCAAACGGCTCATCGAGGGGACATGGATCCGCCGGGGGTGTGAGCTGGACCAGCTCCGGCCGGATGTCGGCCAACAGCGGCTCCGGCTCATTCGTGCGGTCCGACGGCTGCACCGGACGCTGGACCGCCTCCAGACAGTAGGAAAACCACCAGTCTTTCGAATGGCTTGGCTTGCCTTATATGAGACGGCGCACAAGCCTCAATTATACCCCATCCGCTCCGAAATTGCGGCTCATTGCTACCCAAGTCTCTGACCAGATTGGGTGCACCAAGCGTCGTGTTGTGTTGCGTTGCGTTGCCGGGGATACAGAATGTCGAACCGTTCCGTGAAATTCGTCCCGGCTCTCCTTGCCGGTATTGTGGCAGGCGCCAATCTGGCCACCCTGACGGATCTCCGGGCCCAGGTAATAACAACAGCCGCGGAAGCCGCTACACCCGCGACCCAGGCCGCTGCCGACAGTTGCCTGTCCGCGCCAAAGGGCGCGACCCCCTCGGGCAGCCATTGGTACTATCGCATCGATCGCGTCACCAAACGTCAATGCTGGTATCTCCGGGAGGAGAGCGACAGCGCCGACGACAAGTTCGCACGCGCCGCACCGCCAGCTTCGGCGCCAGCGACCGCTCCAGCTTCGGCCCCGGCGCCCGCTTCGGCAGCAGAGGAGCCCGCGCCGCCGCAGCAACGAACGATCACGCGCAAGTCGATCGCCGACGCGCGCGCCGAATGGGTCTCCCAGCAACCCCGCGCCGAGCCAAATTCGGCCGCCAAAGTCGAACCGAGAACGGTTGCGGCTGCTGTCGCACCGGCCGAGCAGAATAGCCCGCCCGTAACCATGCCGAACGTGCTGGCGCCGGCGCCACTGTCATCGATGCGATGGAACGACGCTGCCACCACGAGGTCGTTGACCGCGCCAACCAATATGCAAACCGCAGCCGCCGCTCCGCCCGCAGACCAGCCGGCACCGGCCGAGGAAGTGCAGCAGCCCGCGGCGGACCAGATTGCGCCCGCCGCGGTGGACGCGGCGACGGCAAAGCCGACCGCATCGCTGCAAAAGCTGTTACTGGTGATGGCCGCCGCGCTTGCGCTGGCCGGCCTCACGGTCAGCGCGATCGTGCGGATCGGCCGCATGCGAGCCCGCCGCGCCATGCGCCGCAAGCGGCGCGCAATGTGGGATTCCGCCAAGACGAAGCGGCGCTCGCCACAACCGACGTTCCACGACGAGGACGCCCAGCTGCGGCGCCCCGTCGGCGTGCACCATACGACGCGAATGCCCCAGGAGCGACCGCGCACGCGCATGCCCCAGGAGCGGCCACGTGCGCCCGAACGGCCGCGCGCACCCCAGGAACGGCGACACGTGCCCCAGGGACACATGCAGGGACACATGCCTCAGATACGCATGCCGGACGGGGACCAGCAGGTTACGGAAATGCTGGCCCGGCTCGCCCGCAGCGCGCAGACCTGACCGAAACGGACGCGGCGGCTATTTCTCCAGCTGGCGCTGCAACTCTGCGAACGAACTCGGTCAGGCCGATTGCGGCGCTCTCGCTTGAGCCGCTCGGCGCTTGAGGATCGACTGTACTTCGGCTTGAACGCATTCATCGATGTTGTGGTTGACGACGATGTAATCGTAGTTCCGCCCAATGGCTGAGTCTCGTGGCCGGCGCTTGCTCATGCGGCCGCGGATCACCTCGTCGGAATCCTGCGCGCGTGTGTGCAGCCGTTTCTCCAGATCGGCGGCCGACGGCGGCAGGATGAAAACCCTGACCACGTCTACGCTTGCCTTCTGCTGCAGTTGCTGAGTGCCCTGCCAGTCGATATCGAACAGCACGTCCTGCCCGGCCGACAATGCCGCTTCGACCGGCGCACGCGGCGTGCCGTAGAGATTGTCGAATACGGTTGCCCATTCCAGCAGTTCGCCCTGCTTGGCGACCATCGTCTCAAATCGTGGACTTGTCGACGAAGAAATAATCGTGGCCCTTAACCTCGCCCGGCCGCATCGAGCCTGTCGTCGCCGACACTGACATCTGCAGCGCCGGCTCGCGCTCGAGCAGCATGCGCGACAGCGTGGTCTTGCCCGCGCCCGAGGGCGACGACAGCACGAACATCAGCCCGCGTCGCTCAACTCCATCGAAACCTCCAGCCGTCATCGGTTACTCCAGGTTCTGGACCTGCTCGCGGAATTGCTCCACCACGTTCTTCATTTCGAGCCCGGTCTGGGTCAATTCCAGATCATTCGATTTGGAGCAGCAAGTGTTGACCTCGCGATTGAACTCCTGGGCGAGGAAGTCGAGCCGCCGGCCGACCGGGCCGCCCTTACCGATCATTTCCCGGGCCTGCGCCACATGCGAGGCGATGCGGTCGAGCTCTTCGCGGATGTCGGCCTTGGTCGCGATCATGATCGCTTCCTGATTGAGCCTGTCTGGATCGAAGCGTTCGGAAGTCTCCAGCAGCGCAGCCACCTGTTCGGCCAGCCGCGCCCTGATCGCCTCCGGCTTGCGGCCGGGCGCCGCTTCGGCCCGCTTCGCCAGTCTCTCGAGCTCATCCATGCGCTGGATCAGAATTTGCCCCAGCGTCACACCCTCACGGCGCCGCATCTCGACGAGTTGGGCGAGCGCCTGCTCGAAGGCGGCGGCCGCGGCATCCCTCGCCGCCTTGTCTTCCGCCTCGTCGCTTTCGGGTTCGACGACCTCGATGACGCCCTTGATGCCGAGCAGACCGATCGATGCTGGGCGCCACGGCGTCGATCCTGCCGGCGAGTTCGCCGGCGACCTTCACGATCGAGGACAGCACGTCTTCATTGATGCGCACGGTGGAGACCGCGTTGGCGCGCTTGACGCTGAGGTTGGCGTAGACCGTGCCTCGCGACAGCACCTCGCCTGCGCGTTTCTTGGCCAAGGCCTCCAGTTCGTCCCAGCCGGGCGGCAGGCGCAAGCGCAGGTCAAAGCCCTTGGCGTTGACGGATTTCAGTTCCCATTCGAACGCATAGGGCCCGCTGGCGCCGTGGCTCCGGGCAAAACCGGTCATGCTCGATAGCGCCATCGCGTAACACTCTCTGAAAGACTGTGATTTCGGGACTCGAAAGGAACGGTGCGACCTTAAGCCGATTTCCGCCAAAGTGGAATTGCGTTCCGGCCGTAGCGGAAACGCCGACTTAACCGGCCGGACGTCAGCGCTGAACCACCGGCGGCGTGGTACTCGACTGCGCGGCGCCTTGGCGAGCCGGCGCCGCCGGACGGGCCGGCGGCTTTCGCGCCGGTGCCGCCGGTCGTGGCGTTGTCGCGGTCGGATTGGTATCGGCCGGCGCTCCGGCCGCCGTCGGCGGCGGGGCATCCTCGGACGGTTCGACGGTATCGTTCTGAATTTGTTTTTCGAGCGCCCGCAGTTTGGCGACGTTCTTCTGATGCTGGTCGTAGGTTTCGGTAAAGGCGTGCCCGCCGGTGCCGTCGGCCACGAAGAACAGGTCGCGCGTGCGTGCCGGGTTGGCGGCGGCTTCGAGCGAGGCGCGGCCCGGATTGGCGATCGGGCCGGGCGGCAGGCCTTCGATCACGTAGGTGTTGTAGGGCGAAGGCTGTGTGATCTCGGAGCGCTTGATCGGCCGTCCCAGCGTACCCTTGCCGCCGACCAGGCCGTAGATGATGGTCGGATCGGACTGCAGCTTGATCCTCTGCCGCAGGCGATTCGTGAACACGGCGGCCACGCGGCTGCGCTCGTCGGCCCGGCCGGTTTCCTTCTCGATGATCGAGGCCAGCGTGATGAGCTGCTCCGGCGACTTGACCAGGACGTCCGGATTGCGGCGTTCCCAGATCTCCGCGAGCACCCGTTTCTGGCTCTGTTGCAAGCGGTGGATCACCTGTTCGCGCGTGGTGCCGCGCGGGAATTTGTAGGTTTCCGGCAGCAGCGTGCCTTCGCGCGGTATTTCCCGCACCGACCCCGAGAAGATGTCGTTGTCGGTGAGCCGCGCCACGATCTGTTCGGACGTCAGGCCTTCAGGGATCGTGACGGCGTGCTGCACCACCTTGCCTTCGACGATGGTGGCGATGACATCGCGCAGGCTGGCATTCTTCTGGAAGGAATATTCGCCTGGCTTGAGGTCGGAACTCGCCTTCAGCGCAAACACACCGCCGATGAATACCCAGGGATTGACGTTGATCACGCCTTCGCGCAGCAGCGCGTCGGCGATGTCGCGCTTGCCGGCACGCGAGGGAATGTTGACGATCTTGTCTTCCCGCAGCGGACCCGGGGTCTCCAGCATTTGCCTGCCGTAATAGTACACCGCTCCGGCCCCGATCATCAGAATGATCAGAATGGTGATGATGGCATTGCCGACCACCACGAAAGGATTGCGGGCGCGCTCCGACCGCTTCGGCGGCGGCGGCACCTGCTCGGGCTCCAACGCAGCGCGCGGACTCCGTGGTGAAATGGGCGGCCTCTCACTCATCGATGCAACCTGAATCCTGTCGGTTCAATCGCAGCCGGGCAATCCCCTGCCCGGCCGATAGCATACGCCCGTATGTAGAAATCATCGCCGAATACGGCAAAACGGTGGAGTAGTTCTAAACACTCGCTAGTCAGCCACGCGCTGAACGATCACGGAGGCGTTGGTGCCGCCGAAACCGAAGGAATTCGACAGCGCGACGTTAATCTCGCGCTTGCGCGCCGTCTGCGGCACCAGATCGATCGCCGTTTCCACAGACGGGTTTTCCAAATTGATGGTGGGTGGAGCAACGTTATCGCGAATCGCAAGGATACTGAAAATGGCCTCGATCGCACCGGCAGCACCGAGCAGGTGCCCGGTCGACGACTTTGTCGACGACATCGACACCCTGGAGGCGGCGTTGCCGAGCAGCCGCTCCACCGCGCCGAGTTCAATCTCGTCGCCGATCTGCGTCGAAGTTCCGTGGGCGTTGATGTAGTCGATATCGGATACCGCGATGCCGGCGCGCTTGATCGCCGCGCTCATGCTGCGGAAGCCGCCATCGCCATCCGGCGACGGCGAGGTGATGTGATAGGCGTCGCCCGACAGGCCGTAGCCCACCACTTCGGCATAGATTTGCGCACCGCGCCTTTTCGCGTGCTCATATTCCTCGAGCACGACGACGCCGGCGCCCTCGCCCATCACGAATCCATCGCGATCCCTGTCATAGGGCCGCGAAGCCCGGTGTGGCGTCTCGTTAAAACCGGTCGAAAGCGCACGCGCCGCGCAGAATCCCGCCATCGCCAGCCGGCAGATCGGCGATTCGGTCCCGCCCGCCACCATGACGTCGGCGTCGCCGAGCGCAATCAGCCTGGCGCCGTCGCCGATCGCATGCGCGCCGGTCGAACATGCCGTCACCACGGAATGGTTGGGGCCCTTGAGGCCGTGTTCGATCGAGACATAGCCGGACGCGAGATTGATCAGGCGCCCCGGGATGAAGAACGGCGACACCCTTCGCGGCCCGCGCTCCTTCAGCAGCAACGCCGTGTCGGCGATGCCGGACAGGCCGCCGATCCCCGAACCGATCAAGGTGCCGGTGGCGCATTTGTCTTCTTCGGTCGAGGGATGCCAGTCGGCGTCGTCGAGCGCCTGGCGTGCCGCAGCCATCGCAAAGATGATGAAATCGTCGACCTTGCGCTGTTCCTTTGGCTCCATCCACTGGTCGGGATTGAAAGTGCCATCGCTGCCGTCGCCGCGCGGAATCACGCAGGCGATCCGGCTCGCAAGATCAGCGACCTCGAATGTATCGATTTTCCTGGCGCCGCTCTGACCGTTGAGGATACGCGTCCACGTTGTGTCAACGCCACAGCCGAGCGGCGTAACCATGCCCAGCCCCGTGACGACAACCCGCCTCATGTCAGAAACTCCAGCCCGAAAATGCCGGCCCAAAACAAGAAACCGGGGGACCGCTCGATGACGGCCCGTCCGGCTCTGTCTCTACCCGCCCGGGACGTCAGCTTTTCGCGTTCTTCTCAAGAAACTTGGTGGCGTCGCCGACGGTCAAAATCGTCTCTGCAGCGTCATCGGGAATCTCGCAGCCGAACTCTTCTTCAAATGCCATCACAAGCTCGACGGTGTCGAGACTGTCGGCGCCGAGGTCGTCAATGAAACTTGCGTTGTCGACAACCTTGTCGGGTTCAACACCGAGGTGTTCGACCACAATCTTCTTAACCCGCTCGCCAATCTCACTCATCGTTCAACCTCGTGCTTGTTCCAATGGACCCGACCCCAAGACGCTACAGAAACGCTACGAGCTATCGTGGTCGTTAAACTTCCTTCGCTATCGCATAGTCTTGATTCGGCCCGTTGGTAGCCGACAAAGCCCCGGCGAACGGCAGGCGTCGCCCCGCCAATATACAGGGTTTCAAAATCCTGCAATGGCCTTGTTTGCCCGTCCGTCGAGGGTTCGGTTATCATACTTCCCAAGCCTTGACTACAAGCCTCAGCCGCCCCGGGAAACGGCCTTTGGCCGCATCGACCGGGGCGATAACTGGCTCAAAACATGGCCATTCCGCCGTTGACGTGAATCGTCTGGCCGGTGACATAGGCCGCCTCGTTCGAGGCGAGATAGACGGCCGCCGCAGCGATGTCCTCCGGCGTCCCCAGCCGCGCCGCAGGAACCTTCGTCAGGATGGTCTCGCGCTGCTTGTCGTTGAGCGCATCCGTCATCGGCGTCTTGATGAACCCTGGTGCGATGCAATTGGCGGTCACGTTGCGCTTGGCGTATTCCGCACCCAGCGTCTTGATCAGGCCGATGATTCCCGCCTTCGACGCGGTGTAGTTGGCCTGGCCGGGGTTGCCGGTCACACCGACGATCGAGGTGATCGCAATGATCCGGCCGAAGCGCTTGCGCATCATCAGTTTGGTTGCAGCGCGGGCGAGACGGAAGGTCGCGGTCAGATTGACCTGGATGACATCGTCCCAATCCTCGTCACGCAACTGCACGAAAAGGTTGTCGCGCGTAATGCCGGCATTGGCGATCAGGATGTCGACCTGCCCCATCGCGGCTTCCGCGGCCGGCACCAGCGCCTCGACTTCCGCACTGTCGGAAAGGTTGCACGGCAGCACGTGGACCCGATCGCCAAGTTTGCCGGCAAACGAATCCAGCACCTCGCGGCGCGTCCCTGATATCGCCACCGTCGCGCCCTGCCCATGCAACGCCTGCGCGATCGCCCCGCCAATGCCGCCGGTCGCGCCGGTCACCAGCGCCGTCCTGCCCGTCAAATCGAACATCGATGTCTCCTTCCGGGAGCTTTAGGCCGAAGCCGCCAATGCGTCCCTGGCCGCGGCAATATCGTTGGGTCCCCCGATCGACACGCCGACCGCGCCATCGGCGATGCGCTTGACCAAGCCGCTCAGCACCTTGCCGGCGCCGATTTCGAAGAACCGCGTGACGCCATGGGTTGCCATGTAAGCCACCGACTCGCGCCAGCGCACGGTACCGGTGACCTGCTCGATCAGCCGGCGGCGAATCTCGTCGGGGTCGGTGATCGGCGCCGCCAGCACGTTCGACACCAGCGGCGAGGCCGGCGTCTTGATCGTCACACCGGCCAGCGCCTGCGCCATCGCGTCGGCCGCGGGCTGCATCAGCTTGCAATGGAACGGCGCGGATACCGGCAGCAGCATTGCCCGCTTGGCGCCCTTGGTCTTGGCGATTTCGAGCGCGCGCTCGACGGCGGCCTTGTCGCCGGACACGACCACCTGCCCGCCGCCATTGTCGTTGGCGGCCTGGCAGATTTGACCCTGCGCGGCTTCGCTGGCAACCGCCATCGCGGCCTCATAGTCGAGCCCAAGCAGTGCCGCCATGGCCCCGGCGCCGACCGGCACGGCTTTTTGCATCGCAAGGCCGCGGGTACGCAGCAGGCGCGCGGTATCGCTGACGCTGAGGCTGCCGGCGGCGGCAAGCGCGGAATATTCGCCGAGCGAATGGCCGGCGACGAAGGCCGCATCCCGCCCGACGGAAAAGCCCGCCTCGGTCTCCAGCACGCGCAGCGCGGCGATCGAGACCGCCATCAGGGCCGGCTGGGCATTTTCGGTGAGCTGGAGGGTTTCGGCCGGGCCGTCCCAGATGATGGCGGTCAGCTTCTCGCCGAGCGCCGAATCGACCTCGTCGAACACCGCCCGCGCAGCCGGAAAGGCCTCCGCCAGCGCCTTGCCCATACCGACCGCCTGGGAACCCTGCCCCGGAAACGTAAATGCAGCCGTCATCGGCGCTCCCTCATTCGAATGGGGCCGTAAGACACTGACCAAGGCCGGGATGTCAAGCCGCGGTGCGGAATCGCCGGGACTGCCTCAAGCCCCCGGATCGGTTTCTAGAAGCCGCCCGCTTGCTGGTCGCCGCCAACCTCTTTGCCGGCCCGGGCGCGGCGTGCGCTGCTCACAACATTGCCCGGCCGGTCCTCCTGGTCGGGCTTGGCGGTCGCCAGCCGCAGCACGGCGGCGTAGTTCGGCTGCACCTCCATCCGGTCCGCATACCGGCTTTCACTGAGTATGCGGTGGACGCGCGGAAGATTGTAACAGGGCACGTAGAACAGCAGATGATGCTCGAGGTGGTAGTTGACGTAATAGGGTGCGATGAACAGCCGCTCGAGAAAATTCGCGCGCGTGGTGCGGGTGTTGCGCAGGGGATCGCTGGAGTCGGGAACGACGGCATGTTCGGCGATGTTGCGGATCCGGGTAATGACCATCTGCCAGGTGAGCAGCGGCAACAGCCATAGCAGCGGATAGGCCCACCACACGCCGGCGGCGGCAAGGCCCGCGAACATCACGGCGTTGACGACAAGCTGCGGACCAAGTTTCTCCCAGAAGTGCGCGGCGCGTTGCGCGAGCGGCCATTCCTTTGGCCCGAGCGCGTTCAAGAACTGCGCCTTGCGCTGCTGATAGCCGGTTTGCCCGGTGATATCGCGCACGAACTTGCGGCGGTAGCTCATCCCCGTGATCGGAAACGGCGCTGAAAGAACCAGATCCGGATCGTCTTCCTGCTGCGTGCGCGCATGGTGCTGCAGATGATAGCGGCGATAGGCGCGGGTCTCGGCGAAGATCGGATAGGCGCAGAACCACTGGCTGAGCGTCAGGTTGACCTTCTCGTCGGCCGACAGGCATCCATGCGCACCATCATGCATCAGGATCGCGAGTCCGAGCTGGCGCGAGCCGATGATGCCAACCGCCAGCAAAAAAGTCAGCGGGTTGGGCCACCACGCGACCAGCGCGATCGATCCCGATATCAGCGCCCACGCATGCGCGATCAGGGCGACCCCCTTCCACGTCACACGCTGACGCACGGCGATCAACTGATCCTCGTTCAGAAAGTCGCGGGCACGCATGCGAAGCGCCGTCATGATGATCCCTCCCCGTCAGACTTATCGTTGTCGTCAACCAGGCGCAGCCTGGCGCTTTCGGGCCCGGTCGGTGTCGTGGCCTGATCGCCCAGTACGCGCAGCATCTCGCTGCACAAATTCTCGGCCGATCGGCCCATCGCATGGCCCTCGATCATGACGCCGACCGCGACTGCCCAGAACCGCCGCGAGCTTTCCTCGGGCGCGCGGAGCGAGCGCCAACCATGCTGCTCGACCTGGCTTGCATAGGCGCGCGCACCTTCGCTGTGCAGACGCTCGATAGTGCGCTCAACCAGAGGCGCGAGATCCTGACGGCGTCTGGTCAGGGTCAGGGCTTCGGCGAAGAAGGCCACTGTGTCGGTCGCCGTCACCGTCTCCGCCAGGGCGTGCGTGTATTCCCGCGGCGTGTGCGCCTGAAGCGCCGCCTGCTCGGTCGCGCGCGCCAGATAGAGCATCTCGCGGCACGCGGCCTCGACGAACAGCGCCTCCTTGGTGCGGAAGTAATAGGTGATCTGGCTCGGAAACGCGTCCGCGGCCGCGGCGATATCCGAGATCGAGGTGCCGGCAAGACCCCGCTCCCTGAACAGGCGGCTGGCGCCGTCGAGGAGGCGCGAGCGCATCTGGCGTCCGGCCGTACGCGTGGCGCGGGCGGCATGCCTGGGATCGTCGGCTGGAGCTTCGGGAGCTGTCTGGACGGACTTGGGAGCCATTTTGCCCTCTCGCTGCCCTCTCATCCGTTCTTTGTATGATATACAAACAAATATGTCAACCCGCCCGGCGCCCTCCAGGCGACCGGTTGGAGAGGCCCAGGAAACCCTTTCAAAGCCCCGCAAGAAGCCTTGCCAGCGTGCTGAAAATCCTTATAAACCGCGCCATCCGTGGATCCCGGCCGGGAGCTGAACGGACGGTCTCAGCAATCTCACCTTTTCGGCGATGTTGATGTGGCAGGGCCAGTTGGCCCGTCGTCCCGTGCTTCCGCCTTCTGAGCATTATCGAGTCCTTTCCGGAGGTCTCGAAGGGCTTGCCGCCGGGAACCGCGCCAACACAGGAAAGGACACCCATGCCTCTTTATGAGCATGTTTTTCTCGCGCGTCAGGATGCGAGCACCCAGCAGGTCGAAGAGCTGACCACCCAGATGACGGGCATCGTCGAAGGGCTTGGCGGCAAGATCACCAAGACCGAGAACTGGGGCGTGCGTTCGCTCACCTACCGCATGAACAAGAATCGCAAGGCACACTTCGTGCTGATGAACATCGATGCGCCCTCCGCTGCGGTCACCGAGATCGAGCGGCAGGAGCGGATCTCCGAAGACGTCATCCGTTATCTCACCGTCCGCGTCGATGAGCACGAGGAAGGTCCCTCGGCGATGATGCGCAAGGCCGATCGTGACCGCGAGCGCGACGATCGCGGCGGCGGCTTCCGTGGCGACCGCGAAGGCGGCTTCCGTGGCGATCGTGAAGGCGGCGGCTTCCGTGGCGACCGTGGTCCGCGCCGTCCGCGCGAAGACGCCGCTGTTGAAGCGACGGAAGAGGAGTAAGAATCATGGCTGAAGCTGGTGCACGCCGTCCGTTTTTCCGTCGCCGCAAGACCTGCCCGTTCACGGGTCCGAATGCGCCGAAGATCGACTACAAGGATTCCAAGCTGCTGATGCGTTACGTCTCCGAGCGCGGCAAGATCGTGCCGAGCCGCATCACCGCCGTCTCCGCCAAGAAGCAGCGTGAGCTCGCGCGCGCCATCAAGCGCTCGCGTTTCCTCGGCCTGCTGCCCTACGTCATTCGCTAAGACCTCTTCGACCGGCGGCGTCCGCACCGCCGGTCGCAATTCTTCAGAAGGCTTCCTAGAGCGTGACGACGTTTCTTCGAATCGTCATCACGCTCTAACTCTTTGATTTGAGCATGATCTTTTCGGAAAACCGGTGCCCACTTTTCCGGATCATGCTCTAGTCGTCCGGTTGCCGATGGTTGCGATCCAGGACCGCCAACTGCTCGCTGAACCCGCAGGTTTTTTTCCGCATATTTTTTCGCAATACACCCGATGCCGCTGTTCGCATCGGTACCGGGCTCCGTCGTACGTCTTTGGTATGTACCTGGTGCGCGCTGCCCGCCTCCTCCCAATTGCCTAGTCCAATCGCCGGGGTCCCTGCACATGAGGGGAGCACCCGTCGTTGACAATCGCTGCAACGGGCACGTACGCTGCTCGGCAGCAGGACGGATGCCAAATCTCCGCATGCTACGGGTGTCGAAGCTGCCGCCGACAACGTGCGCACACGAGCCCCAATGAGCTGCGCCAACGAGCGCGAATGCCAGAGGGAGTGCAAACGATGTCCGTCCACATCCGTGGTCTGCGACGAGTCGTACGCCTGGCTGCCATTGCGGCACTGTCCGCCGCCGCGGCAAGTGCCGCCCAGGCCCAACAGAAAACCGATGTCATCTTCAGCGCCGGTCCGACCGGCGGCAGCTGGACACCGATGGCTGCGGCAGCGTCGCAGGTCGTGAACAAGCGATATCCCGAGCTGAACGTGCAGGTCGAGCCGGGTGCGGCCCTCGTCAACATGGAGAAGATCCGCAATGACAAGGCCGACATCGGCTGGTCGATGACGACCGTGATGTCCGATGCGCAGAAGGGAGAGGGTCAGTTCGCCGGCAAGCAGACCGACAAGGGCCTCTTCGTGGCGAACTTCTACCCCAACGTCTGGCAATTGGTGGTTCCCGCCAGCAGCGACATCAAGAGCATCAAGGATCTAAAGGGGCATCCGGTGGCGCTGCCGTCACGCGGCAACACCAGCCTGGCGGCGGGCTGGGAGTATGTGCTCAAGATAAACGGCATGACGCTGAACGACCTCGGGGCGAAGAGCTACGGGCCGGTGTCCTCCAACGCAGAGGCCGTGAAGAACCGGCAGGCGATGGCGGTCGGATGGTTCACGGTCGTGCCGGCGTCCTTCATCATGGACCTCGGCTCGACGATGCCGGTGCGGATGCTCGGGGTCACCGACGCGGAGATCGCCGAACTGCGCAAGCTCAATCCGGGCTTTGTGCCCTACACCGTGAAAGCCGGTCTCTACAAGGACCAGGGCATCACCGAGTCCGTTCAGACCTTCCAGTCGCCCACCGTGCTGATCGCATCCTCCAAGACGTCTCCCGACGTGATCTACAAGATCACCAAGGCCATCGTCGAAGGGCGGGAGGAGTTCGGCAGCGTCACCAGCGTCATGAAAGGTGTGACCGGGGCGGAGATGGCGCAGAACTTCGGCATGCCCATTCATCCCGGCGCGGAGAAATACTACCGCGAAGCGGGATTGCTCAAGAAGTAGGGAACGCCCCGTGCGCAAGCTCGCCGGCCAAGCGGGTCTGATCGTCGGCGTGGTCGCGGTTGCGATGTCCATCTATCACGTCTACGCGCGGCTGACGGTATACGCTCCCGATCAACAGGCCCTGCTCTATATCACGCTCGCCTTCAGCTTGGTGCTGTCGTTCCTGTTGTGGCCTCGCCGCAAGGACGCGACGCCCGATCGCATACCGTGGGAGGATCTCGCCTTGGCGGCTCTCTCGCTGGCCTGCATCGGCTACATGTTCGTGAACTACGACTACGTCGTAAACCGCTTCCCCACTGCCGACGCGCTGTCTCGAACGGACATCGCGGTGGGCGTCGTTGCCATGGTGCTGGTGCTGGAGGCGACACGGCGCACGATCGGCGCGGCGCTGCCGATCGTGGCGATCGTCTTCCTCGCTTACGGGTTCGCCGGCCCATGGCTATACGGCTGGCTTTATCACAAGGGCCTCAGTCTCGAGATCACGGTCGACCAGACCTACTACACGACGGAGGGCATTTTCGGGGTGCCTATGACGGTGGCCGCCACCTACGTCATTCTTTTCATCATCTTCGGCACGTTCCTCGAGAAATCCGGGGCGGGCCAATTCTTCATGAACTTCGCCAACGCGATCGCGGGCAGCGCGCGCGGCGGTCCCGGCAAAGTGGCGGTCGTCTCGTCTAGCCTGTTTGGCACGATCTCCGGCTCTGCGGTCGCAAACGTCATGGTCGACGGCTGGCTAACCATTCCGATGATGAAGAAGACCGGCTTCAAGCCCGAAGCGGCGGCCGCGATCGAGGCGGTGGCTTCCACCGGCGGGCAGATCATGCCACCGATCATGGGGGCGGCGGCGTTCGTCATGGCCGAATTCCAGGGCGTCAGCTACACGCAGGTGATGATCGCCGCGGCTATACCTGCGTTCTTCTACTACGGGGCGCTGTTCGCCGCGATCCACTTCAACGCCGTCCGCTCAGGGCTCAAGGGCTTGCCGCGCGAGGAACTGCCTGTCCTCGGCTACATCATCGTGCGCCAGGGTCATCTATTCCTTCCGGTCATCGTGCTTCTGACGCTGCTGCTTTACGGCTTCACGCCGACCTATGGCGCGATCGTCGCGACCGTCGCACTGGTCGCCATTTCGTGGCTGCGTCCTGCGACCGGGCTGGACTGGCGCGCCTGCCTCGAGGGCCTGCGCGACGGCGCGGTACAAACCGTGCCGGTGGCGATGGCCTGTGCGTCCGCCGGAATTGTGATCGGCATCGTGCTACAAACCGGCCTGGCGCTGCGCTTCACGGCGTTTCTCATCGACTTCACCTATGGCTCGCTGCTGCCTGCTCTCCTCATCACCATGGTCGCCGGCGTCGTGCTCGGCATGGGCATGCCAACCACTCCCGCCTACATCATGCAGGCAGCGCTGCTGGTGCCCGCCATCATAAAGCTCGGGGTCGATCCCATGGCGGCGCACATGTTCGCATTCTATTTCTCGTGCCTGTCGGCGGTGACGCCGCCGGTGGCGCTGGCCGTGTATGCCGCCGCATCGATCGGCGGGGCGGGCTTGTGGGCCTCCGGCGTGCAGGCGATGAAGTTCGCCGCCGCCGGCTTCATCGTGCCGTTCTTCTTTGTCTACAACCCTGCCCTGCTGTTCCAGGGGCCGTGGCCCGAGATCCTGCGCGCGGGGCTGACCGGCGCGGTCGGCGTGGTCGCACTGGCGGCCAGCCTCGAATCTTACTTCCTGCGCAGGACAACGTGGTTCGAGCGGATACTTTTCTTCGCGGCCGCACTGTTGCTGATCGATCCCCATGCTGTCACCGATGTCATCGGCCTGGGCCTGCTTGCCATCGGGCTGTTGCTGCAAAAGTTGTGGACTCCGCAATCCACCATCGCTCGGGAGGCCAGCACATGACCCGCGCACAATCCGTAGTACTGACGCTAATCGCAGCGGCTCTCCTCGCAGGCACCGTACTCTACGGTGTTCTGCGCATATACGCCTCCTGAGCGACCGCCAAGTCCCGCGGGGACGGGAATCCGCTGCTTACGCGCCGGGAACTCTGCTAAAATCGCCCCGGCCGATGCTCTTGATCGGCAGGGGCTACTGCTCTAAAAGGCGCACCAAGTCATCACGGCCCCCCGGTGGGGCCGCGAACGTTTGAGGGGTATCCCGACACGGACCTCCTCTCTAGATCTCTAACTAGTTGGTAAGGCGGCACAATTTGCTGACCTCTATCTAACCGCTCGAAAGGAGCGGGACAGCTGATGATCGCGATTGTCCTCATTGGTCTTGCAGCCGGCTGCGCGTCGGCGCTGATGTTCGCCTCGATCGTCTCGGGCGCGCTGATCTCATTGCTGCTGTTCTATCTGGCGCCGCTGCCGCTGATGGTCGCGGCCTTGGGATGGGGACCGATCGCAGCAACGATCGGCGGCATTATCGCCGCTTGCGGCCTCGGCGCGATCTTCGGCCTGCCCTACTGCATTGCGTTTGCCGTCACCGTTGCGGTACCTGCCTGGTGGCTCGGCCATCTCGCGCTGTTGGGACGGCCGCTGCCCGGTGCCGCCGCCGGCAACGGTTCGGCACCGGCCGCGCCGCAACTCGAATGGTATCCGGTCGGCCGCATTCTGCTCTGGATCGCAGGCTTTGCCGCGTTGGCCACGATCGCGGCGATGTTGACGCTTGGCACCGATGCCGAGACCATCACCAACTCGCTGCGTCGCGGGCTGTTACGAATTCTGGGCGCGCGCGATGCGGCGTCGTCGGCCGATATCGAGCGCTGGGTCGCAGCGTTTGCCATCGTCGCGCCGGCGGCCGCAACGATCGTCGCCATGATGACGTTGACGCTCAACCTCTGGCTCGCCGGCAAAATCACGGCGACATCCGGCCGGCTGCACCGGCCATGGCCCGATCTGAAAAGCGCGGAATTGCCGCCGATGACGCTGGTGGCGCTGTCGGTGGCGCTGGCCTTTTGCTTTATCGGCGGGCTCGCCGCGATGTTCGCGCAAATCGCGACGACCGCGCTGGTGATGGCCTACGGCCTCACCGGCTTTGCCGTGCTGCACACGCTGACGCTGACGCTCAAGAGCCGGGTATTCTGGCTCTGCTGCACTTACGCGATCGTTCTCGCGTTCGGCTGGCCGGTACTGGCGATGATAGCGCTCGGTCTTGCGGATGCCGTCTTCGGCATTCGCCAACGCTATTTGCGCGGCAAGCCGCCGCCCTTGCCCGCATCCTGAAACTGCACCCATTCACTTCAACCGCATATCGAACAGTCAAAAGGAGAACGAAAATGGAAGTCATCTTGCTGGAACGCGTCGCCAAGCTCGGTCAGATGGGCGAAGTCGTCCGCGTCAAGGACGGGTTTGCCCGCAACTTTCTGCTCAAGCGCGGCAAGGCGCTGCGCGCCACCGCCGACAACCGCGCCAAGTTCGACGGCATGAAGGCCGAACTCGAGGCCAACAACCTCAAGGCCAAGGGCGAAGCGACCAAGGTCGCGGAGAAGATCAACGGCCGCAACGTGATCGTGCTGCGCCAGGCCTCTGAAACCGGCCAGTTGTTCGGCTCGGTCAGCGTGCGCGACATCATCGCGTCCTTCGAAGCCGACGGCGTCACCATCAGCCGCAGCCAGGTGCTGCTCGACGCGCCGATCAAGACCATCGGCAAGCATGCGATCGCCATCGCCGTGCATCCGGAAGTCGAAGTCAGCGTCAGCGTCACCGTGGCGCGCAGCGCCGACGAGGCCGAGCGCATCAACCGTGGCGAGGACATCTCGACCCGTCAGGAAGACCAGGACGCCGCCGCCGAGGCGCTCGCCGCCGCCGGCGAGTTCTTCGATCCGGAAGCCCAGCACGACGACGAGGCGCCCGCGCCTGCTGCGACCGAGAAGTAACGCGCTTCCGGCTCACAACTCCCTATGACGACCTCAAGCCCGGCCCATCAGGCCGGGCTTGGGATTCTGGCAGCCGCCTTATCGTCGAGCATCGCGATCGATGCCAGAGCCGTGGCAGTGTGTTTCTCGACACCATCGGTCACGCAGAACACGTCGGCCGCAACCACGGCGACCTGACGTCCGGGCTTGATCACGCGCGCCCGGCAGATCAAACGCTCGCCTACTGCCGGCGACAGCAAATTCAGTTTGTATTCCGCCGTCAGCGCCGGCTGGCCGCGCGATGTCGCAGCCGCGATGGTGGTTGCGTTGTCGACCAGGAAGGCGGTGACGCCGCCGTGGAACAGGCCGTGCTGCTGCAACAGTTCCGGCCGGCGGTCGACCGCAAGCGTGCAGGTGCCGCGCGTCAGCTCGGACAGTTCCGCCCCGATATGGGTCATAAAACCCTGGCGGCCGACATTGTCGCGGATACGGGTCGCGATCGGCGCGAAGTCGGGATCGTTATTCGCATTCATACTGTTTCTCCCGGTTTGTCGATCGCATCGGGCGCGACCACCGCGCGGATGGCGCAGGCGATCAGGATGTCGGCCTGCTCTCTTGGATCGGCGCGGTCGCGGCCCGACAGCCATGCGCGGCAAAAAATCTGCGCCGGTCCGATGATCTGGCTGAAGAACACCGGCGACGTCATCGGCAGCAATTCGCCGCGCTCAACCAGCGGTGCGCGCCATCGCTGGACGGCTTCGGCAAGGCGCGAATTCTGGGAGCGCTGCGCGCCACGAATGTCCTCGGTCCATTCGCTGCGGGAAATTTCGAATAGATAGCGCGCCTCGCGCCTGGAATTGACGACCCATTCGAGATGCGCGCGGATCAGGCGCGCCACACCTTCCCGCGCTCCGCGGGATTCATCGACCGCCGTGATGACGGCGGCGTGGTAACGGGCGAGAATTTCCAGGAACAGCGTGCCGGCCAGCTCCTTCTTCGACCCGAAGAAATGGAAGAAGCTGCCGTTGGACGCCCGCGCGCGGGTTCTGATGGCGGCCACAGTCGCGCCCTCGAAACCGTCGCGGTCGAACACCGCCAATCCCGCCGCCAGCAGATCCTCGCGTGCCGTGGTCACCAGCCTTCATCCTTCGACCTACTGGACCAATGCTCTAGAGTAACACTCTAGAGCCGGTCAAGCAACGCCGTCCAAGGTATCCGGAATTCCGAAAGTCTTATCGCGAGATGGGCGGCGCCGGCGGCCCGGCAGGCACGCTCGGCGGCGCTGCTGGCGCCGCAGCCGTTACCGGCGAAGACGTCGCTGCCGGGGGGCTCGCGGACGGATCAGGTCCGGTCGCTGCGGAAGCTGGCGGCGCAGAAGCAGCTTGCGGCGCAGCAGTGACCGGCGGCACCGGATCAGGTCGGAGCGGGTTGGGCTCGCTGCCGACGTTCTCTTTGGACGCATCGACCTTGGCGGTATCGGATCTGCCCTCGCGCGCCGGCTTTTCCGACTCATCTACGGGCTTCGCGACGTCGCCGGCCGGCTTGTCGCCCTCGCCCTTGCTGGTATCGGTCTTGATCGCGTCGGTTTTGGCAGGATCGGTCTTGGCAGGATCGGTCTTGGCGGAATCTGTCGCGGCCGTTTCAGCCTTGGCGGCATCCCGCGACGCATCTTCATTTGCGGCATCGCCAGGGGCTGCCTGCTCGGTTTTCGGCGGCTCTTCGGTGGCAGCGGGCTTGCCACGTCTGCCATGCTTGTGCCTGACGCCTGATTTGCTGTCGGTCGCGGCCTGCACCGGGGCCTGTCCATCTGCAGGCTTGGCGGCATCGGGCGGCGTGTGCGGCCGTGCGAGCCGCTTCGCGTCTCGGCCTGGACGCGCGCCCTCGCCTTGCGATGGTGCTGCGTCGGCGTCCGGCCGGGAAGCCTCCTGCGCTGGTGCTGCCGGCGGCTGCCGGCGACCGAACCTGTCGCGCTGATCCGGCCTTCCGTCCTGCCTGGCGTCCTTCTTCGGCTGATCCTTGCTCTGATACCGGGGGTCGGCAGCCCCGTTCGATATCAGGTAGGACGAGAGTACCGAGGCCATGTCGGTGCCGGTCGTATAATGCTGGCGCAGAAAACCCGGCAACGATGAAGCCGACACACTCTTCAACAGGCCGCGCGGGCTCTTGTGGCACGCGCTGCACGTGTTCGAGAATATCTGGGAGGGGCTCTTGCCGGCGTCGAGATTTTCAGCCGCCCGCGCCACGCCTGCTGTGAGGCAGCCGATCAGGAGCGTCACCGTCGCTAAACTGAGCGCTCGGCTCAACATTCCCTAATTTCTCCAGACGTGGAATCGCTGTTGGTATCGCATGATTTGGCCGGCGGCGGGGTCACCTTTTAGCCGATTATGCCGCGAATGGAAGCGTGCATATTGCGCATCTGCGTGATCGCCACATTGAGAATATCGGCTTTGACTCCAACGCAATAGCGTCACGGCATCATCATACTTATGATAATTTGATCCATCCTTAGGAACCAACCTTTCCTGGGTGCGTCGGTATAACGGTAGTTCGCTCCATTGGTGCTTCGATGGATCGGTTGTTGCGTTATTTCCTGGGTCAGTTCATTCGCCGCGGCACGATGAATTTCACGGCCGCGAGTGGGACGAAGTTTACCTGCGGTGATGGAACCGGCCGCCCGGTGTCGGCGCGGTTCCTCACCGAACGGACCCAGCGCCGTATTCTCCTCAATCCCGAACTTGCGCTCGGCGAGGCCTATATGGACGGCACATTCGTGGTCGAGAACGGCTCGATCGCGGACGCCCTGGAAATACTGCTCGGGCAGCCCGAAATGCTCCCGCGCTGGGCCAAGCTGCAATGGTGGCTGCGCTATTTCAGCCGACACGCCAGGCAATTCAACTGGCGCGGTCGGGCGAGAAACAATGTCGCCCATCACTACGACCTCGACGGGCGGCTCTATTCCCTCTTCCTCGACGCCGACAAGCAATATAGTTGCGCCTATTTCGAAACGCCGGATGCGACCCTCGACGATGCCCAGCTCGCCAAGAAACGCCACGTTGCCGCCAAGCTCCTGATCGGGCGTGGCGACCGCGTGCTCGACATCGGCTCGGGCTGGGGCGGCCTTGGCCTCTATCTCGCCGAAATGACCGGCGCCGACGTCACCGGCATCACGCTGTCATCAGAGCAATTGCGGTCCTCGAATGCCCGCGCCGCCGAAAAGAACCTGACGGGGTCGGCAAGATTCCTGCCGAGCGATTACCGCGATATTGCCGGCCCGTTCGATCGGATCGTGTCGGTCGGCATGTTCGAACATGTCGGCGTCGGCTTCTATGAAACCTTTTTCCGGCGCTGCGCCGAACTTCTCAGCGACGACGGCGTCATGGTGCTGCACTCGATCGGCCGCTCCACAGGTCCCGATGTAACGAGCCCATGGATCACGAAATACATCTTCCCGGGCGGCTATATCCCCGCCCTCTCCGAGGTCTTCCCCGCGATCGAGAAGGCGGGCCTCCTGGTCTGCGACACCGAAATCCTGCGACTGCATTATGCCGAAACGCTGAAGGCTTGGCGCGACCGCTTCATGGCGCGGCGTGAAGAGGCGGTTCGCCTCTATGACGAACGGTTTGCCCGCATGTGGGAATTTTATCTGGCTGCATCGGAAATGTCGTTCCGGAAACAAAACCTGATGAATTTCCAGATCCAGCTCACCAAGCGTCAGGGAGTAGTGCCGGTGACGCGGGATTATATTACCCGGGAAGAAGCGAGGCTGCGCGAAATGGAACTCGGGAGGCAGCCACGGCTGCAGCTGGCGGGCGAATAAGCTTCATCAAGCGCGGTGGCGTCAGTTCCGCAGGCTGTACACCGAAGCATAAGGCGTACGAACCAACGCCGGACGGGCGAGTTGGGCGCGCACGGTAGCAAGCAACTGGTCGTCACAGGGTACCGCACGCAGTTCCGGGCGGGAAATCGATTCCATCGTGTCGATCAGCATCGACAGCCACAAGCGCTGGCCGCTTGCCGATCGCCATCCCTGGATTTGCTGACCCATCGCCTGTCCTTCCGCAACCGGCAACTCGAAAATCGCCAGCCCGTTCCCGATTTCGTAACCAATCCATTCTGCGGCGAAGAAAATCACATCTGATGTGATCTACTTCACAGAGGCACTTGGTGGCTCGTCGTACACCTTCGGCATGAGCCGGCAGACCTACCCAGCACCATTCGATTCCGACATCAGGATCGACTACGCCTTGATCGCAATCGGGGTCGGTGCCGCTGTGTTCGCGTTCATCTACCTGATCCTGGTTTGATCAACGCTTAAGACGCGGGTCGAAATTATTCCCTGCGTTCGGATGTGTCTGTCCAACTCGCGGTAAGGTTCAGGCTCTCCTAAGATTTTACCTGGCATTTTCACGGAAAGGGCGCCCGTAAGGCCCCGTTTTGGCCGAAAGCCCGTCAAGCTTCACGCCGGACGCGAGCCGGAGTCATCCACATTTTTGAAGAACGGTGCATAGCGCCGAGCTTTTGCTTCCGCTTTGCCCGGGACAGGCGCTTTATCGCCGCCCTTCTTCGGAAATGCTGGCAACGCCAAAAATCACGAGCATAACCTGACACCATGGCTCTGACTGATTCGAACGTCCTCAAACTCGCTCCCGACGCGGGAACTCCGGTCTACCGGAGCGCACCGCACAATATCGAAGCGGAGCAGAGCCTGCTGGGCGCGATCCTGGTCAACAATGACGCGTTCTACCGGGTTTCCGACTTCCTGGAACCGAAGCACTTCTTCGAGCCGATCCACCAGACCATTTTCGAGACCGCCGGCAGCCTGATCCGGATGGGCAAGGTGGCTACGCCCGTGACGCTGAAAACCTTCCTGCCCGCCGATACCGATATCGGCGGCATGACGGTTGGCCAGTACCTCGCGCGTCTCGCCGCCGAGGCGACCACGATCATCAACGCACAGGACTACGGCCGTACGGTCTACGACATGTCGCTGCGCCGCGATCTGATCCGGATCGGCGAGGATATGGTCAATGTCGCCTTCGATGCGCCGGTGGATTTTACCCCGCGCACCCAGATCGAGGACGCCGAGCGCCAGCTTTACGAACTTGCCGAGTCCGGCCGTTACGACGGCGGCTTCCAACGCTTCTCGCAGGCGCTGACCACCGCGGTCGACATGGCGGCCAAGGCCTTCCAGCGCGACGGCAGCCTGTCGGGCATTGCCACGGGCCTGCGCGATCTCGACACCAAGATGGGCGGGCTGCAGGCCTCCGACTTGATCATCGTCGCCGGCCGCCCCGGCATGGGCAAGACGGCGCTCGCCACCAACATCGCCTACAACATCGCCAAGGCGCACCGCGCCGAGGTGCAGGCCGACGGCACGATGAAATCCGTCAACGGCGGCATCGTCGGCTTCTTCTCCTGCGAAATGTCCGCCGAACAGCTCGCCACACGTATTCTGGCCGAACAGACCAGCATCGCCTCAAGCATGATCCGCCGCGGCGGCATCAGCGAGGCCGATTTCGAAAAGATCCGCGACTATTCGATCGAGCTGCAGTCGCTGCCGCTCTACGTCGACGAAACCGGCGGCCTGTCGATCTCCCAGCTCACCGCGCGCGCCCGCCGGCTGAAGCGGCAAAAGGGCCTCGACATGATCGTGATCGACTACATCCAGCTGCTGCAGGGATCGGGCAAGAAGTCTGATAATCGCGTGCAGGAAGTCACCGAGATCACCACCAGCCTCAAGGCATTGGCAAAAGAGCTCAACGTTCCGATCATCGCCTTGTCGCAGCTCTCGCGTCAGGTCGAAAACCGCGACGACAAGCGCCCGCAACTGGCCGACCTGCGTGAATCCGGCTCGATCGAACAGGACGCCGACGTCGTAATCTTCGTGTATCGCGAGGAATATTACCTCGCCAACAAGGAGCCGCGTATCGGCACGCCGGAATACGAAAAATGGCAGCTCGACATGTCGCTGGTGCACGGCAAGGCCGAAATCATCATCGGCAAGCAGCGCCACGGCCCCACCGGCACCGTGGAGGTACAGTTCGAGGGCCAGTTCACGCGCTTCAGCGACCTCGCCCAGGACGGCCACCTGCCCGACCGCGGCTATTGAGGCGAACTGCGGTTGAACCGCCGCGTTCCGCTGCCTAAAATGGGCCATGAACATTGCCCCCGATCCCAAATCCATTCCGCAAGGCGCCCTGCTCTCGCCCGAGGCGAACCAAGCCGCCGCACTCGCGACCGCCACCGGCGTGCTGACGGTCGACCTCGACGCCATCGTCGCCAACTGGCGCAAGCTCGAGAAGACGGCGGTGCCGGCCGAATGCGCCGCTGTCGTCAAGGCCGATGCCTATGGCTGTGGCGCCGAACAGGTGGCGCGGGCGCTTGCTGCCGCCGGCTGCAAGACGTTCTTCGTCGCCACCCTCGACGAGGCCCGCGTGGTCCGCGCGGCGGCGCCCACGGCTGCGATCTACGTGCTCGACGGCTTCTTCCAGAACACCGGCGAGGCCTACGCCAAAATCGACTGCAAGCCCGTGATCGGCGACCTCAACGAACTCGCCGAATGGGATGTGTTCTGCCGCCGCTCGGGTTGGTCGGGCGGCGCTGCGATCCACATCGATACCGGCATGAACCGGCTCGGACTGACGGTCACCGAGGCGGAGGGGCTTATCCCGCGCATCAATGCCGGCGATCACGGCATTACGCTCGTGATGAGCCACCTCGCCTCTGCGGAACTGCTCAACAATCCCGCCAACGCCAGGCAGCTCACGGCCTTTCGCGAGATCGCGAGCCTGTTTTCCGGCGTGCCGGCATCGCTGGCGAATTCGTCCGGCGTTTTCTTGGGCGCCCAATTCCAGTTCGACCTGGTGCGGCCGGGCTGTGCCCTTTACGGCATCAATCCGACGCCGGAAGCCGACAATCCCATGCAGCCGGTTGTCGAACTGAAGGCGCGCATCGTGCAGATCCGCAACGTCGAGCGCGGCGACACCGTCGGCTATGGCGGCACCTGGACGGCGCGGCGTCCGACCAGATTAGCGATCGTTTCCGCAGGCTATGCCGACGGCTATTTCCGCGCCGCCAGCGCCAATGACGGCACCCGCGGCGCCGAGGTGGTGGTCGCCGGCAGGCGCTGCCCGATCGCGGGGCGGATTTCGATGGACCTGACGGCCGTCGACGTCACCGATCTCGACAAGAAAGCCGTGCGGCGCGGCCACATGGTGACGCTGATCGGCGAAGGCATCACGGTCGACGAACTCGCCCACCATTTCGGCACCATCGGCTACGAGGTGCTGACCAGCCTCGGCAAGCGCTACGCGCGGATCTACAAGGGCGGCCAAGCCACGGCAGAGCCCCCTGCTCCGCCCCCCGCGGAGCCGGCTGCCAGTTCTACCTAGAGCAGCGCACTGCAGGGTTCAGACTCAAAATCTCGAAAACAACCCCATGCAAAGTAGAATGGGCCCGGCTTGCAGCACCTGCCGCCGCGCGCGGGCACGACATGCCGGGGTTGTGCATTACTGTGTCTTCCGGCTGGCCAGCACTTTCTTGCAGGCCTCGCTGAGCTGGGGAAGTTGCTTGTTCAGGCATGCGACGACGCGGCCGCCGCCGGGCAGCGTGCCGGCGCAATATTTGTCATAATCCGCCTTGCAGGCGCCGCGCTGGTCGGCGGTTTGAGCAATCGCGGATCCGGAGCATCCGATGGCGAGCACGAGAACGGCGAAGCGTAGTTTCGACATGGAATCTCCAGATGTCAGCGAAATGTCAGGCGAGCACAGTGATGCCGGCTAGCTCTACATGAAGATCGCGACCTTCAACATTAATAATGTCAACCGCCGCCTGCCGAACCTGTTGCGCTGGCTGCGCGCGGCCAAGCCCGAAATCGTGTGTCTGCAGGAACTGAAATCGACCGATGCCGAGTTCCCGATTCTACCGATCAATAAAGCAGGCTACGGCGCCGTGTGGCGCGGACAGAAGACCTGGAACGGCGTCGCCATTCTGGCGCGCAACGCCGAGCCGGTATTGACCCGCACCGCGCTGCCCGGCGATCGCGATGATGACGAGGCGCGCTATATCGAGGCCGCCGTTAACGGCGTCATCGTCACCAGTCTCTATCTGCCGAACGGCAATCCGCAGCCCGGACCGAAATTCGATTACAAGCTCGACTGGTTCAAGCGGCTGCGGTCGCATGCCGCAAAACTGCTCAAGCAGGATATCCCGGTGGTGCTGGCAGGCGACTACAATGTCGCGCCGACGCCATCGGATATCTATCCGACGAAATCCTGGGACAAGGACGCGCTGATCCAGCCGAAGAGCCGCGCGGCGTTCAAGTCGCTGGTGGACCAGGGCTGGACGGACGCGATCCGCACGCTGCATCCGGAAAAACCGATGTTCACGTTCTGGGATTATAAGCGAAACCGCTGGCCGCGCGACGCCGGGTTGCGGCTCGACCATCTGTTGCTGAGCCCACAGATCGCGCCGCGCCTGATCAAGGCCGGCGTCGACCGAAAAATCCGCGGAGAGGAAGGCGCCAGCGACCACGCGCCGGCGTGGATCGTGCTGCGCTAGAATATCATTGCGGCGCGAGGCCCGACGCCTGCTGGCCGGTTTGACGCGCGTCCTCGCCGCGCCGACGAGACCTTGGCTGCTCAGCCCTTTCGCGTGTGTCCCCAGGCCGCGTCCCAGTCCTCGCCGGCGGCATCGATGACGCGGCCGTCGGCCTCGAAGAACTTGTTCGGCACCTGGAAGATCGCGAGCATCAGTCCGCCTTCCGGACACCAGGCGACATGGCGGCTGCCCTCCTCGCGCCAGATGAATTCGCCGGCCTTGCATTCGATGCCCTGCGCCGGCCCTTCCTTGTCGACCAGCGAACCTTCCAGCACATAGGTCTGCTCGATGTTGACGTGCTCATGGTCGGGCAGCACCGCACCCGGCGCGAACCGCATCAGCGCGGTCATCAGCCCGGTCTTGCGATCGAACAGCAGCGTCTTGGCCTCGCAGCCGGGGAAACGGGTCTTTTGCCATTCCATGCTGTCGGGGCGAACCAGATGGGAATGCGTATCTGCGGTCTGCGTGCCCTTCGGCGTCACGGCGTCCATGGCGATCCTCCGTTCCCTTTGCTTTGACGCGATCCTAACAGCTTTGCCTTGGGCCGCCAGCCGGCAGGTGTGCGCTGCGGTGGTCCTGCCTTGCTCGCGCCTGTTCCGGGCTATAGGATCAGCCGATCTGCCACTCTCGTGGATCGCGGTCGAAAATGGCAGCCCCGCAACATTCGCTAATCTGCAAGGGGTGCTGGGAGCAGATGCATCTGCCGGTGCCGCTTCGCGGCGTGATCTCGGCGCCATTCCGCGCGTTCGGCGTTCGTCCAAGCCGGATGAACCCCAACACCTGCACCATCTGCGAGTTGATGTTCACGAAGGTGATGCGCGCCCGCAAGATCACCATCGACGCGACCATCATGTTTGCCGATCTGCGGGGCTATACCAGCCTGTCGCAGTCGGAATCGCCTGACGCGGTTTCAGGCCTGCTCGACGCATTCTATGACGAATGTGCGAGCGCGATCTGGGCGCATGACGGACTCCTCAACAAGACGATCGGCGACGCCGTCATGGCGGTCTTCAACTTTCCCCTGCGGCGGGAGGAGCACCCCAGAAACGCCGTCCTCGCCGCGCGAGAAATTCAGGCGAACTGGCGCGAGCGGCGTCACGCGCTTGTCGAAGCGCACGGCCTCACCGCGAGCGAACTGGGGATCGGCATCGGTATTCATTCCGGCGAACTAAGTTTTGGCGAGTTCGGCCGATCGCACCGGGACCTGACGGCGATCGGCACGGTTGTGAACACCGCCTCCCGTGCTCAGTCGGTCGCCGAAGCCGACCAGATCCTCGTGACCAGGGCCGTCTTTGAACGCGCCCGACCGGATTTGAAGGGCAGCCAATCAAAGACATTCCAGCTCAAGGGATTCGATGCCCCGATCGAGCTTTACGCCGCCTGACACGGACCCCGGCGGCCGCCTGTCACCACAGGTTCTTGCCATCGATCACCTTCACCGACACCGCATCGAGGTCGAAATCGTCGAACAGCCGCGCATTGACGCCGACCTTGGGATTGTCGAAGTCCGGCTTGCCGGTCGACCAGTCAGGCGATTCCGAATAGGTGCCGCAGCCGCAACTGGCGCAGAAATGATGTTTGACGGTGCGGCTGCCCCACAGATAGGTCGCGACATTTTCCGGCGGCGATATCAGGCGAAATTGCGCCGGGGTGTAATAGGCCCACAGCGCGCCGCGCTTGGCGCACAGCGAGCAGGTGCAGCGTGTCACGTCAGACGGCGGCTCGTTCACCTCGAATTGCGTGTTTCCGCAATGGCAGCTTCCCTTGAGTGGCACGACCGGCTCCTTTCCGAGTGATATTTAAACCTCGTAACCTGAGCCTGCTGCCACCATGATGTCAGCATCAGGGAATCGCGAAAGACTGCAAATTGGGCTTCCTCTTTATCCTCATCGTCGGCCTGCTCGCCGGTACCATCTCGGGCATTGTCGGCACGGGTTCGTCGATCATGCTGATGCCGGTGCTGGTCTATCAATACGGACCGAAGGAAGCCGTTCCGATCATGGCGGTCGCGGCGGTGATGGCGAACTTCTCGCGCATTCTCGCCTGGTGGCGCGAGGTCGACTGGCGCGCCTGCCTCGCCTATTCGGCCACAGGCATTCCGGCAGCCGCGCTCGGCGCGCGGACGTTGCTCGTGCTGCCTTCGCATACCGTCGATATCGCGATCGGCCTGTTTCTCATCGCGATGGTGCCGATACGGCACTGGCTCGCGCGCCATCAACTCAAGGCACGCCTCTGGCACTTGGCGGTCGGTGGCGCCATCATCGGTTATCTCACCGGCATCGTGGTCTCGACCGGGCCGCTCAGCGTGCCGCTGTTTCTGTTTTACGGGCTGACCAAAGGCGCCTTCCTCGCCACCGAAGCCGCAAGCTCGCTCGGCCTTTATCTGAGCAAGTCGGTCACGTTCGAACGCTTCGGCGCGCTGACGCCCGACGTCGCGCTGAAAGGCCTGGTTGCGGGCTCCTCCCTGATGTTCGGCGCCTTCATCGCCAAGCGTTTCGTGCTGCATCTTCAGCCCGACGTCTTTCGCCTCCTCATGGACGGAATCATGCTCGTCGCCGGCATCTCCCTGCTGTGGACGGCCTTTGCATAAGATCCAGCCGAAGCAGGCGCGTCTGAACCAATTGCGGTGACCAACCGACCAAGTGATGCGTGTCACATCCGTTCGGCAAATGACCATGGATCAATGCCGCGCACGAATTCGCATCACCTACGTCTGGAGAGACCGAAATGCCCAGGGGAATCATCGGCGCCATCGCAGCCGTCATTGTCATCGTCATCATCGCGGCCGGAAGCTGGTACACCGTCGATCAGACCGAGCGCGGGGTGAGACTGCGCTACGGCGCGGTCATTGGCACCGCGCAGCCGGGCCTGGGCTTCAAGGTTCCGCTGGTCGACAGCGTCGAGAGGGTCAGCGTCAAGACCTTTACCTATGCCTGGGACAAGATGAACTCCTACTCCTACGACCAGCAGCCCGCGGACCTCAAGATCAGCGTCACCTTGCGCGCCTCGCCCGACAAGGTCGCCGACCTCTATGCAAAATTCGGCGGACTGGACACCGCGGTCAAACAAGTGGTCAGCCCGGCCGTCAATCAGCAGGTCAAGATCGTGTTCGGCCGCTACACGGCTGTGAAAGCGATCCAGGAGCGCGGGACGCTCAACGCAGCGATCAAGGACGCCATCACGGCCTCGCTGAAAGACGACCCGATGATCATGATCGAGAGCGTTCAGCTCGAAAACATCGAGTTCAGCGCGAACTACCTGCATTCGATCGAGCAGCGCATGCTGGCCGAGGTCGAGGTGCAGAAGCTGCAGCAGAACGCCGAGCGCGAAAAAGTTCAGGCGCAGATCACGGTCACGCAGGCCACCGCCAAGGCCAACGCCGTCCGCGCCGAGGCGCAGGCCAGCGCCGACGCGCTGCGGCTGAACGGCGAGGCCCGCGCCACCAACATCAAGCTGACCGGCGAAGCCGAAGCCGCCGCCATCGAGGCCCGCGCCAAGGCGCTCGGCACCAACCCGAACCTCGTCACGCTGGTGCAGGCCGAACGCTGGAACGGCGTGCTGCCGACCACGATGGTGCCCGGCTCGGCGGTGCCGTTCGTGTCGGTGAAATAAAGCTAGAGCTTTAATGCGGCGGCGTCCGAGATAGTCTCGGGCGCCGCCATGACATCCCTGCGCCGCGTTTATCAGGTATGACGTTGTCGATCGGTGGCCGGCGTCCCTCGGACATGCCACCTTGATCGACGACTCCGTGCAAGCTTTGCACGAACTGATTCTCGATGTGGGAGAGTGTGCCTTGAGCTTAGTGGCGGAAGCGGCCGAGATCCCCTACCCCCGCGCCCGACAGGTAGGGCGACCCAAAGCGCAACAGGACACCCTGAAATTCGCCGAAGCGGCCATTGCGGACAGCAAGCGCGAAGGTCTTCTGCTCGCTGTCAGGGCCCGCTGGGTCGCGCTGGCGGTGATTGCCGTTGCCTTGCCGATCATCAACCCGAACTGGGACGTGATTTACTACGTCGTGATGCTCGGCCTTTTTGCGTTGATTGGCTGGGCCCAGCTGAAGGTCGGCAAGGTGGGGCGTTCGCAGCCGGAGCTTTTCCTGATCTTTTGCGATCTGGCGTTGATTACCCTGCTCACCGTCGTGCCCAATCCGCTGAGCGCCGAAAACTGGCCAATCGGCATGCAATTCCGGTTTGGGACTTTCATCTATTTCTTTGTCTTCCTGGCAACCGCCACCCTTGCCTATTCGTGGCGAACGGTGGTCGCGATGGGCTTCTGGACCGCGGCCGTGTGGGCAATCGGCATCGGCTGGGCCTGCCTGCAGCCCGCGACCCACGCCGAATTGTCGGAACGCGTGCGAGCCGCCGTCGGCTCCGACGTCAGGATGTTCGACATCATCAACCCCTCATCGATCGGTATTCCGGAGCGATTCCAGGAAATCATCGTGTTCCTGATCGTCGCCATGACGCTGGCGCTGGCGGTGCGCCGTTCCAACGCGCTGCTGATCAGCCACGCCGGGATCGAACGCGAACGGACCAACCTGGCGCGGTATTTTTCACCCAATGTCGTCGAGCAATTGTCGGGAAATGACGAGCCGCTCAAGCGGGTCCGACACCCAGAACGTTGCGGTGCTGTTTGCCGACATCGTGGATTTCACCGCCTATACGGATGGCCGGAGACCCGATGGAGGTCATCGGCACACTGCGACAATTCCACGAGCGGATGGAACGGGAAGTGTTCCGGCACGGCGGAACGCTGGACAAATATCTTGGCGACGGACTGATGGCGACGTTCGGCACGCCATTCGCCAGCGATTCCGATGCCGGAACGCGCTGCGCTGCGCGCAGGCCATGATCGGCTCGATCGGCGCACTGAATCAGCGAACGCAACGCCGCGGCGAGCCGCCGATCCGGCTCAGCGTCGGCCTGCATTACGGCCCGGTCGTGCTCGGAGATATCGGCCTCAACCGGCTCGAATTCGCGGTGATCGGCACCACAGTGAATGCGGCAAGCCGGCTTGAGGCGCTGACCCGCGAGCTTGGCTGCGCCATGTCGCCAGCGACGCGCTGGTACAGCAGGCGCGCGCGGAGTCCAGCCATTCGGACGCCGACTTCGCGCCTCTTGCTCGTCAGCAGCCGCCGCAGACGATCCGCGGTCTCGAGCAACCGGTTGGCATCTGGACATGTGCCAATATCGCGCCCTGATCCTTGAATTAGATGCATCTCTGCTTTTGAGCTATACCCCGAATGCGATGTTGGCGATTGCAAAGCTCCGTATCGCATGGCGCTGCGCTTTTCATGCTATGAGTCGCCGCCCGTTCCACTGAGACTGCTATTTTCCCATCATGGCCAAATCCACCCTCTCCTTTGTCTGCCAGAACTGCGGCGCGGCGTATAACCGCTGGCAGGGCAAGTGCGAGTCCTGCGGCGAGTGGAACACGCTGGCCGAGGAGGACACGACCGGCAGCGTGCCGGTTTCGATCCGCTCAAAACGCCGGGGCCGGACGTTTACGCTGGAATCGCTGACCGGCAAAAGCCAGGACGCTCCCCGCCTCTCCTCCGGCATGACCGAACTCGATCGCGTCACCGGCGGCGGATTTGTCCGCGGCTCGGTGCTGTTGGTCGGCGGCGACCCCGGCATCGGAAAATCGACCTTGCTGACGCAGGCCACTAGCCTGATGGCCCGCGCCGGCCATCGCGTGGTTTACATATCCGGCGAAGAGGCCGTGGCGCAGGTGCGGCTGCGCGCCGAACGGCTGGGGCTGGCGGATGCGCCGGTGCAACTCGCCGCCGAAACGTCGGTCGAGGACATCGTCTCGACGCTGTCGGAGGGCGCGGTGCCGCGCCTGATCGTGATCGATTCGATCCAGACCATGTGGACCGACACGGTGGAATCCGCGCCGGGAACGGTGACGCAGGTCCGTGCCTCGGCGCAGGCACTGATTCGCTTCGCGAAGAAATCCGGTGCTGCGATCATCCTGGTCGGGCACGTCACCAAGGACGGCCAGATCGCCGGCCCCCGCGTGGTCGAGCACATGGTCGATGCGGTGCTGTCGTTCGAGGGCGAGGGCTCGCAACATTTCCGGATTCTGCGCGCGATGAAGAATCGTTTTGGCCCGACCGATGAAATCGGCGTGTTCGAGATGACGGGCCTTGGTCTTCGCGAGGTCTCCAACCCCTCCGAATTGTTCCTTTCTGAACGCGACCTGGGCAGCCCCGGCACGGCGGTCTTTGCCGGGATCGAGGGCACCCGCCCGGTGCTGGTGGAATTGCAGGCATTGGTGGCGCCGACCACGCTCGGCACCCCCAGGCGGGCCGTGGTGGGCTGGGACCCGAGCCGGCTGTCGATGGTGCTGGCGGTGCTGGAGGCCCATTGCGGGGTCAAACTGTCCGGCTACGACGTCTATCTGAATGTGGCTGGCGGCTTGCGGATCCAGGAGCCCGCGGCCGACCTCGCGGCGGCCGCCGCGCTGGTGTCGTCCTTGGTGAACGCTCCGTTACCGACAGATGCGGTCTATTTCGGCGAGATTTCGCTCTCGGGCGCGGTCCGGCCGGTGGCGCAGACCTCGGCCCGGTTGAAAGAGGCCGCGAAACTCGGATTTGGCCGCGCCATTCTGCCCGAATCGGCGCGCGGAGAGGTCGGCTCCGACGGCGGCCTGACGCTGAACAGCGTCGGCGGATTGACCAGCCTGGTCGCCGAAATTGCCGCGCGTGGGAGCCCACGAAACGCCGGGGCAGGCAACCGGGACGCCAGTCGCGAGGGTGTGACGGAGAAAAATGCCACACCGGCGCGATTCCGTCGTGAAAACAGCTAAAGCGGCGTGACGCGCCCCTGCCTCGCCGCTATACAACGCGCGCGAAAGGCGGGTGGGATGGCGCGATATCAAGCCTTGCGGGATGCGCGTTCTGCCCCTCACTTGGGGTGACCCTGACCCGCCGATTCGCTGCTTGAGAACTTACGAGCGGACCTGACCAGCCGATGCCGATAACGATACTCGATCTCGTCCTGCTCGGAGTAATGCTGATTTCGGGGCTGCTCGCCATGGTGCGCGGCTTCATGCGCGAAATCCTGTCGATCGCGGCATGGGGCGCGGCGGCGCTGGTAACGCTGTATGCCTTCTCGAAGCTGATGCCATCTGCCAGGACCTATTTCGGTAGCGAAACGATCGCGGCCGTGGTGGTCGTTGCCGGCACTTTCATCGGCACACTGATCGTGGTCTCCGTCATCACGGTGCGGATTTCGGACATGATCCTGGATTCCCGGATCGGCGCGCTGGATCGCACCCTCGGCTTCCTGTTCGGGCTGGGCCGTGGCCTCCTGATCGTCGTGGTGGCCTTCCTGTTCTTCAGCTGGCTGGTCCCGGACAAGCAGCGGCCGGACTGGATCACCGGCGCGAAGTCCCGCGTGGTGCTGCAGGGAACCGGGGATTGGTTAATGTCGCTCTTGCCGGACGACCCCGAGAACACCATCTTAAAGAGATTCAAGAAGAATAAACCGGAAGACGACCAAACTGACGCCGACCAGGCAGCGCCTGCATCCGGCGATGGCTACAGTAAACCTGCCCGTGACAGCCTTAAAAAGCTGATCGAGAAACCCGCGGGCCGCTAATTCTGGCCAAAATAGAGAGGCGATGGACGCGATGCAAAACCCTTCCGATCCCGCCGGCCAACTCGATCTGAATCCTGATTTAGATCCCGGCATCGAGTTGCAGGACGATCTCGAAGGCGACACGCTACGCGAGGAATGCGGCGTGTTCGGCATCTTCGGCCACCCCGAGGCCGCCGCCATCACAGCCCTCGGACTCCACGCCCTCCAGCATCGCGGCCAGGAAGCCGCCGGCATCGTCTCCTTCGACGGCAGCCGTTTCCACTCCGAACGCCGCCTCGGTCTCGTCGGCGATACCTTCTCCCGCCGCGAAGTGATCGAGCGCCTGCCCGGCATTATGGCCGTCGGCCATGTCCGCTATTCGACCACCGGCGCCACCATCCTGCGCAACGTGCAGCCGCTGTTCGCCGAGCTCAATGCCGGCGGTTTCGCCGTCGGCCATAACGGCAATCTCACCAACGGGCTGACGCTGCGCCGCGAGCTGGTGAAGGGTGGCGCGATGATGCAATCGACCACCGACACCGAGGTCATCCTGCATCTGGTCGCGCAATCCAGGCGCGGCCGTTTCATCGACCGCTTCATCGAGTCGCTGCGCGCGATCGAGGGTGCTTACGCGCTGGTCGCGCTCACCAACAAGAAGTTGATCGGCGCGCGTGATCCGCTCGGCATCCGCCCGCTGGTGCTCGGCGATATCGAAGGCCGCCCGATCCTGACCTCGGAAACCTGTGCGCTCGACATGATCGGCGCCAAATATGTCCGCGACATCGAGCCCGGCGAAATCATCGTGTTCGACGAGGCCGGCGCGCACAGCCACAAGCCGTTCCCGCCGAAGCCGCCGCGACCCTGTATCTTCGAATACATCTATTTCTCGCGGCCTGACTCCATCGTCGGCGGCCGCTCGGTCTATGACGTCCGAAAAGCCTTCGGCGCACAGCTCGCGCGCGAGAGCCATCCCGAGGTCGACGTCGTAGTGCCGGTGCCGGATTCCGGCGTCCCGGCCGCCGTCGGCTACAGCCAGTTTTCCGGCGTGCCGTTCGAACTTGGCATCATCCGAAACCATTATGTCGGCCGCACCTTCATCCAGCCGACCCAGAGCGTGCGCGAACTCGGCGTGCGCATGAAGCATTCGGCCAACCGCGCCGCGATCGAGGGCAAGCGGATTATCCTGATCGACGATTTGCTGGTGCGCGGCACCACGTCGAAGAAGATCGTCCGCATGATGCGCGATGCCGGCGCGCGCGAGGTGCACTTCCGCCTCGCCTCGCCGCCGATCCTGTATCCCGACTATTACGGCATCGACCTGCCGGACCGCGGCGGACTGCTCGCCGCCACCCATACGCTGGAGGAGATGCGCGACATCATCGGCGCGGACTTGCTGGCCTTCCTGTCGATCGACGGCATGTACCGCGCCATGGGCGAGCCGGGCCGCGACCCCGCCAATCCGAAATTCTCCGACCACTGCTTCACCGGCGCCTACCCGACCCACCTCACCGACCAGACCCAGGTCGAGCCGCAGCCCCGGCAATTGTCGCTGCTGGCGGAAGCAAGCTGACGGCGCGCATTCGGCGAATAATCCAGTAATTTTCCGTCATGGCCGGGCTTGTCCCGGCCATCTACGTCTGTAATACCCGCCGCAAAGACGTGGATGCCCGGAACAAGTCCGGGCATGACGAAAGTGGCACGACATGACCAAACCCCTCGCCTCCCGCATCGCCCTCGTCACCGGCGCCTCGCGCGGCATCGGCTACGCCACGGCCCGCGCGCTCGCCCGCGCCGGCGCGCATATCGTTGCCGTCGCACGCACGCAAGGCGGGCTGGAGGAGCTCGACGACGATATCCGCAAAGACGGCGGCAGCGCCACCTTGGTGCCGCTCAACCTCACCGATTTCGACGGCATCGCGCGGCTCGGTGCGGCGCTGCATGAACGCCATGGCAAGATCGACATTTTCGTCGGCAATGCCGGCATCGCCGGTCCCTCCTCGCCGCTCGGGCATATCGAACTCAAACCCTGGAACGACGTGATGGCGGTGAACGTCACCGCGAACTTCCAGCTCATCCGCTGCATGGATCCGCTGCTTCGGGTCTCAGACGCCGGCCGCGCCGTGTTCGTGACCTCGGGCGCCGCCAGCAAAGCCAACGCCTATCAGGGGCCCTACGCGGCCTCGAAGGCCGCGCTGGACACGCTGGCGCGCTCCTGGGCCAACGAGACCGTGAGCACCAAACTGCGTGTCAATCTGTTCAGCCCCGGCCCGATCCGCACCCGCATGCGCGCCAGCGTATTTCCCGGCGAAGACCCGACGACGCTGGATACGCCGGAGCAGGCCGCGGAATTCATCGTGCCGATGTGCGCGCCGGAGTGGAACGAGACCGGCAAGCTCTATGACTACAGGACCCGTACGTTGATGAGCTTCCGCGGGCCGGAGTGAGCGTTTTGCGAGACTCCTCCGTCATCGCGTTGACTCCTTTCGCTCCCCACGATTGACTGCCCCCAAGCGGGAAAAACCCGTCAATAAAATCAAGGGAGGACGCCATCATGCCGATGCACAATCGTGCGCGCTCGATACCTGCCGCCAGACATCTCGCCAGAATCCTTACCGCCTGCGTCGCCGCCGTCACGCTGATTGGCGTCTCGGCAACTCCGCGCAACGCGCGCGCCGGCGACGTCCCAACCTTCGCGGTCGACGCGTCCTGGCCAAAACCCCTGCCGAACAACTGGATCCTCGGCCAGGTCGGCGGCATCACCGTCGATGCGCAGGGCCACATCTGGGTCATCCATCGCCCGCGCTCGTTGACCGATGATGAGAAGGGTGCCGCACTGAATCCGCCCCGCTCGAAATGCTGCGTGTCGGCGCCGCCGGTGCTCGAGTTCGATGCGGACGGCAATCTGCTGCGCTCCTGGGGCGGCCCCGGCGAAGGCTACGAATGGGTCGGCCGCGAGCATGGCATCGAAGTCGATGACAAGGGCTTCGTGTGGGTCGGCGGCAATGCCGACAACGACAATGCGATCCTGAAATTCACCCTCGACGGCAAGTTCGTGATGCAGATCGGCAAGATCGCGCCGAGCAAAGGCTCTGGCGATACCACGCAGCTCGGCAAGCCGGCCGAGACCGCGATCGACAAGGACGCCAATGAAATCTTCGTTGCCGACGGCTACGGCAATCACCGCGTCATCGTGTTCGATGCGACGAGCGGCGCCTACAAGCGGCACTGGGGCGCCTACGGCAAGCCCCCGAGCGACGAAAAGCAGCCGCCCTACGATCCAAATGGACCGGCCCCGCAGCAATTCGCCAACCCCGTGCATTGCGTAAAACTCGCCAACGACGGGTTGCTCTATGTCTGCGATCGCATCAACAACCGCATCCAGGTGTTCAAGAAAGATGGAACCTTCGTTAAGGAATGGTTTTACGAAAAGAACACGCGCGGCAACGGCGCGGTGTGGGATATCGCGATCTGGCCCGACCCGAAGCAGACCTATTTGCTGAGCGCCGACGGCGAGAACAACGAAATCCGGGTGCTGAAACGGGACGATGGTACCGTAGTCGGCAGTTTTGGCCGCAACGGACGCAATGCCGGCCAGTTCCACTGGATTCATGCCATGGCGGTGGATGCCAAGGGTAACGTCTATACCGCCGAGGTCGATACCGGTAAGCGGATCCAGAAGTTCAAGCTGACCTCTGACGCGCTACGATAGGCGGATTGCCCGGCCCCACGAGAAGGACTAACGCAAAGCCGCTGGCAGGTTCCGAAAAGAGAGCCGGCGAACAACCATTTCTGGAGGAATACCATGACGATTAGAATTGCGCGGCACCTCGCCGCGTCAGTGGCAATTGCCGCCATCGGCTTCGCGACGCCAGCATTGGCCCAGGACAAGACCGTCAAGATCGGCGTGTTGAACGACATGTCGAGCCTGTATGCGGATATCGGCGGCCCCAACTCGGTGGTCGCGATCAAGATGGCAGTCGAGGATTCCGGCCTCACCAAGAAGGGCTGGAAGATCGAAGTCGTGAGCGGCGACCACCAGAACAAGCCTGACGTCGGCGTCAACATCGCAAGACAGTGGATCGACAATGACAAGGTCGACGCGATCGCCGATACGCCGAATTCCGGCGTCGCTCTCGCCGTCAACAACCTCGTCAAGGAAAAGAACGCGGTGCTGCTGAACTCGGGTGCAGCGACCGCCGACCTCACCGGCAAGGCCTGCACGCCGAACACGGTTTCCTTCACCTACGACACCTATATGCTCGCAAATGGAACCGGCAAAGCACTGACCAAAGCCGGCGGCGACACCTGGTTCTTTCTGACATCCGACTATGCCTTCGGCCATGCACTCGAACGCGACACCAGCGCCGTCGTGACGGCCAACGGTGGCAAGGTGCTGGGCAGCGTCAGGCATCCGATCAATTCATCGGATTTCTCGTCGTTCCTGCTGCAGGCGCAGGCTTCCAAGGCCAAAGTCATCGGCCTTGCCAACGCCGGCGGCGACACGACCAATGCGATCAAGCAGGCCGCCGAGTTCGGCATCGTTGCCGGTGGCCAGAAGCTCGCCGCCCTGCTGCTGTTCATCAACGACGTGCATTCGCTGGGGCTGAAGACCGCGCAAGGCCTGACGTTCACGGAGTCCTTTTACTGGGACATGAACGATGCAACGCGCGCCTGGTCGAAGCGGTTCTCCGCGCTCGCCAGCAAGAACGCGATGCCGTCGATGACGCAGGCCGGCAACTACGCCATGGTGCTGCATTATCTGAAGGCGATGGAAGCACTCGGCGGCAATCCCCATGACGGCGCCAAGGTCGTCGCCAAGATGAAGGAATTGCCGACCGACGATCCGCTGTTCGGCAAGGGCCCGCTGCGCGCCGACGGCCGCCGCCTCATCCCGGCCTATCTGTTCGAAGTGAAGAAGCCGGGAGAATCGAAGGGACCGTGGGATTATTACAAGCAGATCGCCACGATCTCGGCGGAAGATGCCGCCAAGCCGCTCGAAGCCAGCGAATGCCCGCTGGTGAAGAAGTGACGGCATAACAGGGAGTGTAGGTGGGCAAAGGCGCATCTGCGCCGCGCCCACCATCTCTCCTAATCCTCATCGTGAAGGGTGGGCACGCTGCGCTTTGCCCACCTACCGATTCAGCGCTTGGGCGCCAGCGTCCGCGACGCGATCACAAGCCCCAGCGCCAGCAATGCTGCCGCCAGCAGGAACGGCGCGCCCGGCATTTTCACGGGCGCCTGGTCGCTGATGAAATAGGCAAAGGTCAGCGTAAACAGAAACGGTCCCGCCATCTGCGCGATGCTGTTGACGCTGTTGGTCGCGCCCTGCAACTGGCCCTGCTGATCCGGTGCAACGAGCTGCGTCGTCAGCGCCTGGATCGCCGCGCCCGCGACACCCCACAGCGCCATCACGGGAATGCCGATCCAGAACAACGGCCCGGTCGGGGCCGCGCCATAGATGAAAAAGCCCAGCGCACCGCAAGCAAGCCCGAGCAGCAGGGCACGGCGCTCGCCGAGACGCTTGACGATCGGCCCGACGCCCGCCCCCTGCACCACCATGGCGCAGAGACCGACCAAAGCCAGCGTGAGCCCGACCGTCGTCGTATCCCAGCCATAGCGGTACGTCGCATAGAGCACGAAGGTGGACGGCAGCACCACATGCGCGACCTGCCCGAAGAAATTCGCCAGCGACAGGCCGGCGAGAATCCGGTTCGAGCGCAACAGATGCAGCGCGCCGATCGGGCTGGCGCTTTTCCAGCGGAACGGTGCGCGGCGTTCCAGCGGCAGCGACTCGGGCAGGATCAGCCAGCCGTAGAGCGTATTCGCAAAGCTCAAACCCGCCGCGATCCAGAACGGCAGGCGTGGATCCATGCCGCCAAGCAGGCCGCCAATGGCGGGACCGAGAATGAAGCCCGCGCCGAACGCAGCACCAATCTTGCCGAACACCGCGGCGCGCCGTTCCGGCGGCGTCACATCGGCGATATAGGCAAAGGCGGTCGAGATGCTCGCCGAGGTGATTCCGGAAATCACCCGGCCGATGAACAGCCAGATCAGCGACGGCGCCAGCGCCATCAACACATAGTCCAGCGCCAATCCGAAATTCGACAGCAGTACCACCGGCCGCCGGCCGAACCGGTCCGAGAGCGCGCCAAGGATCGGCGAGAACAGAAACTGCATCAGCGCCCAAGCGGTGCCGAACAGGCCGAAAATCCGCGCCGCCGTCGCCGTGTCGTTGTCGACAAAACTTTCCACGAGTTTTGGCAGGATTGGCAGGATCAGGCCGAGCGCCAGCATGTCGAGCAGGATGGTAACAAAGATGAAGGCCGCCGCGCCGCTGCGCACCGGCGGCTTGTCGTCGGCAACAGCGGGGGACGCCTGTTCGCTCACGACGGCCGCTTGCGCTTGTGGGCGAACGGATTGGCCTTTTCGCGCAGCGTGATCCGTATCGGCGTGCCCGGCAGGTCAAAGGCCTCGCGCATGCTGTTGGTGAGATAGCGCAGATAGGATTGCGGCACGGCGTCGGCCCGCGAGCAAAACAGGATAAAACTCGGCGGCCGCGCCTTGGCCTGGGTAATGTAGTTCAGCTTCAGCCGCCGGCCCGAGACCGCGGGCGGCGGGTTGGCGTCGACCGCCTGTTCGAACCAGCGATTGAGCGTGGCCGTCGGCACGCGCTTGTTCCACACTGCATAGGCGTCCTGGATCGCGGTCATCAGCCGATCGATGCCCTCGCCCATCAGGCCGGACACCGCGACGATGGGGGCGCCCTTGACCTGCGGCAGCCAGTGATCGGCATCGCTGCGCAGCGCCGAAATCAGATGGGTCTTGCGCTCCATCAGATCCCATTTGTTGACCGCCAGCACGATCGCCCGCCCCTCGCGCTCGATCAGGTCGGCGATGCGCAGGTCCTGTTCCTCGAACCGGTTCTGCGCGTCCATCATCATCACGACGACTTCGGCAAAGCGCACCGCGCGCAGCGCGTCCGCCACCGACAGCTTTTCCAGTTTCTCCTCGATCCGCGAGCGCCGCCTCAAGCCCGCGGTATCGAACACGCGGAATTCGCGTCCCTGCCAGGTGATCTCGACCGAAATGGAATCGCGCGTCGTGCCGGCCTCGGCGCTGGTCAACAGCCGCTCCTCGCCGAGCAGATGATTGATCAGCGTGGATTTCCCGGCATTGGGGCGGCCGACGATGGCGACGCGGATCGGCCGCTGCGCGAGTTCCTCATCTGATACGATGATATCGTCGTCGTCGAACTCCTCACCCTCCTCGACCGGCTCCGGCATCAGCGCGGCGAGCGCGTCGTAGAGATCGCTCAGGCCCTCGCCATGCTCGGCCGAAATCTGGATGGGATCGCCGAGCCCCAGCGCGTAGGATTCCATCGCGCCGACTTCGCCGTGCCTGCCCTCGCTCTTGTTGGCGACCAGCACCACCGGCTTGTTGGCGCGGCGCGCGAAATCGGCAAAGGCGCGATCGTTCGGCGTCAGCCCCGCGCGCGCATCGATCACGAACATCAGCGCATCGGCCAGCTCGATCGCGGTTTCGGTCTGCTCCTGCATCCGAGCCGTGAGCGAGCCCTTGGCGCCCTCGTCGAGGCCGGCGGTGTCGATCACGGTGAATTCGAGATCGCCGAGACGCGCATCGCCCTCGCGGCGGTCGCGGGTTACGCCGGGCTCGTCATCCACCAACGCGAGCTTCTGCCCAACCAGGCGGTTGAACAGCGTCGACTTGCCGACATTGGGTCGGCCAATAATGGCAATCGTAAACGACATAAATGATCCAAACGCCCTTTTTCGAAGGGCGTGTCAATCGAACGAAAAGGAGAAATCAACGCGTGAAAGTACCGCTCGGCATTGGCGCCGGGAACGCGGATTGTTGCGGGGACTGCGCGGGGGCCGCCGATTGATCGGGAGGCGGCGCGGTGGTGCGCTTGCGCACGATCCTGGCCGGCTTGGGCGCCGGCGGCGCGGCGGCGGTGCCGCCTTCCTCCTCGGGTGCGGCGTCCGGGTCCGCAGCAGCGGGGGCGGCGGCCTGTTTGCCCCTGGATTTCGTGCCACGCTTCGATTTCGGTTCTTCCGGCGGCGGAGGTGCTACAGCAGCAGCCTGCGCGTTCGGGTCGTCGACCTGCTGATGGGCGCCCTTGTAGAGCTCCTTCGGCACGCCCTGCTCGAGGCCCGGCACGCCTTCGGGGAACACCGGCTTGCGGTCACCGGGCAACTTCTTCTTGGTATCGAGGAAGTCGAGCAGATCGGACGGATCGAAACCGGCCGTGCTGCCACAGCCTGCCAGCGCACTGGAAAGCGCGATGAGGACGGCGGCGGCGATCAGACGTTCCGGGCGGCGCATACTGGGTTTCCCACTCAATCCGGTTTGTACGCGTCAGCTCTTGGCGACCGGCGGCAGCAGGGCCTGCAGCGCTTCAGCACGCGAGCGCAGGCTCGGCGGCGTTTCGCCGTCATTGGCGATCAGGTCCAGCCATTGCCGCGTCGCCGCGGCGTCGTTGGCGCGCCAGGCCGACAGCGCCAGCAATTCGCGCGCGGTATGGCGAAAGGTGGCGCCGGGCGCAGCAGCGGCCTCGAGGCGCTCTTTCATGTTGGGATAGCTTGTGCTCTCCAGCAGCAACTGGGCGGCGCGAATCCGCGCCAGATCCTGCTCGGCGACGCCGACGCTGCGGTCGGCGGCGATCTCGTCGAACAGCTTTGCCGCGGCCTGCGGATCGCGGTTGGCGACTTCCGCCGCCATGCGCAACCGCGCCAACACGCGATAGCCGAACGGCGCCTTCGCGACGAGGTCGGCGAAGGCCGCTTCGGCCTCGGCGTGCTTGTTGGCTTCCGAAAGCTCGACGGCCTTGTCGAATGCAGCCCCCGCCTCGGCCGCCTTCTTGGCCTCCAGATACTGGTAGCCGCGCCAGCCGCCCACGGCGGCGATGATCAAAATCATGCCGGCAATGATATAAAGCGAGTATTGGTCCCACAGCTTTTTGAGCTGATCGCGACGGACCTCCTCGTCTACTTCATCAAATAATTCAGACACTTAATGATATCCCATCGCCGGGGAACCGCAGCCTGGGCAGCAGCATCGTGCGCCCGATCCCCGCATCGCCGCGACGTAGCCTATCGATATGGCGGTGGCAAGGCAAAGTGAGGTGGATCAAAGCGTTAACAACCGCCCCGCTGGCCCGCGAAATCGCCTGGCAACGTTGACATCGCGGTTCAAAGTTTGGCGTAATCCCGCCCGCTTCCATTTTGAATCCTATCCCGATTTCCTGGGTGTTTCATGCCTCGCCATGCGCTGGTTTCGATGCTTGCCATAGGCTTGGTAGTGGGACTGACATCCCTGCCCGCATCATCACAGGCCGACGAAATCAAGTCGAAGGCGCCCGAAACCGCATTCTCCGGCAAGTTGCGCCCCGACATTTTGGGTATCTCGACCGAATCGAACGCCGAATCCGCCCGCGGCATTTTTGCTTCCCTGTTCAAGGGTCGTACCGACACCAAGACCGACATCCAGCAACAGAAATTCAGCGGCGCCAGCTACGTCGCTGCGCTGAATTTCAGCCTCCCCGCCGGATCGAAACAGAACGGCGAGATGCTCTCGACCAGCTTCTCCTCGCCTGCAAGCGCCAACCGTGCCTATTTCGTGGCGCGCAATCTGACCTTCGCGCCGGATCAGCAGCCGTCGAAGGCGGACATGATCAAGGAAGTCATGGGCAAATACGGCGTGCCCACCATCGTCGGCGATCAGCATCTGTACTACATCTACCGCAAGGGCTCGATCATGTCCGTCGGCGGCAAGTACAAGCAGGCGACCGCGCTGGAAGCGATCGACAAACCGCTCGACCCAAGGACCGCCGTCAAGCTCAACGGCGACACCGTCCGCGGCAGTTGCGTGGCGGTCGTCAAGCGCGCGCAGACCAAGGCCAAGGAACCGAGCGCCATGCTGGCCGAGGCGAAGGGTGCGAATTGCGACGGCGTGTTGAGCGTGCAGCTAGTCCCGGGCACGCCGGCCGATCGCGTCGGCATCGCGCAATTCACCCTGCTGGACGTCAAGCAGCTCGTCAGCGCCGCCGCGATCGACAGTGCGGCGCTTGCCGCCGGGCCCAGCGAAGGCTCGATGCCCAAGGGCAGCGCGCCGAAACTCTAGCCCTGTCGCGCGCCGGCGTGCGGCAATTTGACGGCGGCGGTAGGCGCGCACGTCGCTACCACATGGCAGGTGTTTTTAAAACGTCGGCGCACAACGGGAACCTTTTCTCTGCGCTGTAATTGAATCTCCGTTACATGGAGATCGGGCAATGCGCGGATTTCCTCCAATTGTGCCGTACGGCGCCGATCAGACGGTCTATCTGGTCGTGGAAGGTTCAGGGCCGCATGGCATCGCCCGGAAAACCGAGCGCGCCGACATCGAGACGGTCATTGCCGATCTTTTGTCCGGACAATTCAGCGACCCGATCGAGGTGGTTGCTTTCAACACGCTGGAGCACTGGAGCGACGATTTGTCCAAAGAGATCGCGAAAGAAATTCGCTGCCGTTGCGACATCGACGGGTATGATGTGCCTGCTTACCTGGATGAATTCCTAGGCAAAACCTCAGACTGATCCAGCGGCTCAAAAATTGGTTAGGCGGGCAGGAAAATGAACTGGGTTTACTGGAATACGTTTTGGTCGCTGGCCGTTAGCCTTGTCTGGTTTATGACCATCGTGTCGCATCCGGATGCGGTCGTCGTCGATCGACATTACCCCAAGCGGCCTGGATAGCTCGGCGTCCGGTTTCAGCTTAGGCTCGCAGAAGACGCCAACGCCATGAAGGCCTCGCGGAGCTGCCGCTTCATGACCTTGCCATTGGCATTGCGCGGCAGCGGGTCCGTCCTGACATCGATGGTTTCCGGCACCTTGTAGTCGGACAGCCGCTCGGCGCACCACGCGCGCAGCACCTCGAGCCCGACCGCGTTGCGGGTCACCACGACGGCATGTACGCGCTCACCCAGCACCGGGCACGGCTTGGCGATGATCGCGCTCTCGATCACGTCAGGATGGCCGGCCAGCACCGACTCGACCTCCGCGGAATAGATTTTCAATCCGCCGCGGTTGATCATGTCCTTCTGGCGATCGAATACGCGGACGAAATTCTCCTCGTCGATCGAGCCGAGATCGCCCGAATGCCAGAAGCCAGCTGTAAAACTCTCCGCCGTTGCCTTCGGATTGTTCCAGTAGCCCTTGATGACCGAACCACTGTGAATCCAGATTTCGCCGATCTCGCCGCGCGGCAGCTCGCGGCCTTCGCCATCCATCACGACGATCTGCGCGCCCGGGCACGGCAGACCGACGCTGTCGATATGGCCTGCGGTCAGTTCGCCGGGCATCATGGTCGAGGGCGACGTGGTCTCGGTCGCGCCATAGCAATTCATCAGCTTCAGCCCGGGAATCTTGGCATCGAGCTTCTCGATCGTGGCGATCGGCATCGGCGCGCCGCCGAAGCCACCGATCCGCCAGCTCGACAGGTCGTAGCTGTCGAAATCCGGCTGCAGCAGGCAGAGATTGTACATCGCCGGCACCATCACGGTGTAGGTGACACGCTCGCGCGCCGCCATCTTCAGATATTCCGCCGCCTTGAACTCCGCCATGATGATCAGCGCGCCGCCGCAGCGGACCATGGTCATGATGTTGGCGACGACGCCCGTGACGTGCCCGAGCGGCACCGCGGCGATCGAGCGATCGGCTGCCGAAAGCTTCAGGCACGACACGAAAACCATCGCCGAATGAATGATGTTGCAATGGGCGAGCATCGCGCCCTTGGGCCGCCCGGTCGTGCCCGACGTGTAGAGGATCATGGCGGTATCTTCTTCGCCGACCTCGACCGGCGCTGCCAGCGGCGCGTTGTCAGCGAGTTCGGAAAAGCGCGAGAGTTTCGGATCATCATCGACCGCGATCCGGTGCGTCACATCGGGAATGTCGCCCGCATCGGGCAGACGGTCAGCCAGCGCGGCCTCGTGGATCAGGAGCCGCGCGCCGCAATCGGTCAGCACATAGGCGATCTCGGGCTTTTGCTGACGGGTCGAAAGCAGCACCGTCACCAGCCCGGCATGCGCCGCGCCCAGCATCGTCAGCACGAATTCGGTTCTGTTGCCGAGCAGCACCGCGACGCGGTCGCCGCGCTCAAGACCGAGCTTTTGGAATCCGGCCGCGATTTGCGCCGTTTGCCGTGCCACTTCGCGCCAGGTCAGTCGCGCATCACCGCAGACCAGCGCCTCGCCGTCGCCGTTTCGCGCCACAGCTTCGGCCACCATCGCCGGGATACTTGCAGGCCGTTCGCAAAAAGCCGGAACGATACGGTCGCCAAAACGCGGCTCGAGCCGCATCGCCGGAATAGAGTGCTGCGACCAGTCCATGGTGCGCTCGTCAGCTCTTCTTCATCTCGTAGACGTGCTCAGGCCCGGGGAACGCGCGCGAGCGTACGTCGCTGGCATATGCCCTGGATCGCCGCTTCGATCGCGGGGCCGAGATTGCCATAGCGGCGAACGAATTTCGGTGTCCGCGACGACAGGCCAAGCATGTCCTCCAGCACCAGCACCTGCCCGTCACAGGCCGCGCTGGCGCCGATGCCGATGGTCGGAATGGCGATGGTCTGCGTGATCTTTCGCGCCAGCGGCTCGGCGACCGCCTCGATCACGACCGAGAAGGCGCCGGCATCCGAGATCGCCTGGGCATCCCGCAGGATCGGGTCCCAACTGCTCTCATCGCGGCCCTGCGCGCGAAACGAGCCGAGCGTGTTGATCGATTGCGGCGTCAACCCGATATGGCCCATCACCGGCACGCCCCGCTCGGACAGAAAGGCCACCGTTTCCGCCATGCGCACGCCGCCTTCGAGTTTCACCGCGCCGCAATGGGTTTCCTTCAATATCCGCACCGCCGAATGAAATGCCTGCTCCTTCGAGGCCTCATAGGAGCCGAACGGCATGTCGACCACGACCAGCGCATGCTGCGAGCCGCGCATCACCGCATGTCCCTGCAGGATCATCATCTCGAGCGTCACCGGCACGGTGGTCTCGAAACCGTGCATGACATTGCCCAGGAATCGCCGACCAGGATGACGTCGCAGTGGCGATCCACCAGCGCGGCAGTGTGCGCGTGGTAGGACGTCAGCATCACGATCGGCTCGCCGTTCTTGCGCGCGCGGATATCCGGCGCGGTTTTGCGCTTGATGGCAGACTGAACCGACATGCTAGGCTCCAACCACGGGGACGCCGATCACGACCGGGTGGAACGCGAATGCGAGCGCCAGATAGGCGACGAGGCCGACCGCGATCGCGATCAGGTCGTTGCCGGGACCGCCGACGGGGATCGGCGGCGCGCCGGCGTCGGAACGGGATTTCAGCGAAATGCGGTCATACACCGCCCATGCGAGAAATGAGCCGAACAGGATGATCGAGCCGAGATCGCCGTTGGCGAGCAGGTGCGCCGCGGCCCACAGCTTGATGCCCGTCAGCATCGGATGCTTCAGCGTCGTGTAGATCCGGCCGCGGATATAGGACGCGACCACCATGATGACTGCGGGCAGCATCAGGGCCACCGTGATGTGCTTGAGCACCGTCGGCGGGTTCCAGACGTCGATCCAGCCCGTCGCGCGATACTTGGCAAAACCCCAGACGATCAGCGCAAGGCCTGCGAACGAGGCCAGCGCATAGCCGATCTTGTAGCCACCCTCGCCCGTCGCGGCGATGACCTGCGCGCGCAGCTTGCGCTGGATGGTGAGCGTGTGGACGCCGAAAAACAGGATCAGGCCCAGGATCATCACCAGCAGTCCCATGATGTCCCTTCCGTTGCGTGGCTGGTTTTGCTGGTTATCCGCGTATCATTTTAGGGGCTTGGTGCGCAATGCGCCACGCGGCCGCTGTCACGGCTTCTCCGCCTGCTTTGCCGAATCGCGGTTGTCGACGTAGCGGATCGCGATCGGCCGCCCGGCGAGCGCACCGCCGAGCCCATCGGTGAATTTCAGAGGCTGGCATGCCTGCAGCGACGCATTGATCGCCTTCAGATAGGTCGCGCGGGTGTCCGCCGGGGCGCCGGCCGTGGCGTACGTCACGCGCGGCGTGGCGATGATCTCACCGGAGCGCTTGAAGCTGAAGCGGACCGACATCTGCATGCCCGGCCGCGCGATGTCGGAGGGCGGCGGCGACCAGCAGGACCGCAACGCCGCGAACAGGTCGCCGATGGTATCGAGATCGTGGTCGGGCTTGCGGTATTTCGCGGCCTGGTCCTGCGCTGGCACGCTTTCGATCGTGAGTTGCAGGTTCTGGCCGTACGGATAGTCGATCTCGGGAATGCAGGGACCGTCGTTGAATACGCTGCAAAACGACGGTGTACATGGCTGGCCGTCGAGCACACTGCAGGGCGCATGGGAAAACGGCGTCGCGTCGATCTGGCGCCGCGACTGAGCGTCGGCGGGGCTCATCCCGACAACCATAACGGTCAGACACACAATGAAGCACCGAAGCATGCTGCGACCCCTCGGATACAGTCCAACCAACTTGATGTCGGCTTTGGCCGCTATCAAGGCGGGCCGCGTTCACTTCCCCGCGTTCATGGCGGCCTCACCCTCGCCTGTCATCGTCCGGCTTGACCGGACGATCCAGTATTCCAGAGACGGCAGTGATTGGCGGAGAGGCCGCGGCGTACTGGGTCCCCCGCTTTCGCGGAGGACGACAGCCGGGGCTGAAGCGACAGCCCCCTTACGCCTTCTTCTTCACGTCCTTGACGTTGGAGAAGGTAATGCCCTCGGCCCGTTCGCGGGTGTAGCCCAGATAAAACTCGTTCTTGGCCATGAACACCGGGTCGCCATCGACGTCATCGGCGATGCCGGAGCCGTTGGCGGCGATGAAGGCCTCTAATTTCTTGCGGTCGTCGGATGAGACCCAGCGGGCAAGCTGGAATTCCGAGACCTCGAATTCCACCGGCAGCGAATATTCGGCATCGAGCCGTGCCTTCAGCACGTCGAGCTGCAGCGGGCCGACGACGCCGACCAGCGCCGGCGCGCCGTCGCGCGGCCGGAACACCTGCACGACGCCCTCTTCCGACATCTGCTGCAGCGCCTCTTTCAGCTTCTTGGCCTTCATCGCATCCGTCAGGCGCACGCGGCGGACGATTTCCGGCGCAAAGCTGGGAACCCCGACGAAGGTGATGTCTTCGCCTTCGGTCAGCGTATCGCCGATCCGCAATGTACCGTGGTTGGGAATGCCGACGACGTCGCCGGCAAACGCCTCGTCGGCAACCGAACGATCCTGGGCGAAGAAGAATTGCGGGCTCGACAGGCTCATGTTTTTGCCGGTTCGCACCAGCTTCGCCTTCATGCCGCGGCTGAGCTTGCCCGAACAAAGCCGCGCGAACGCGATGCGGTCACGGTGGTTGGGATCCATGTTGGCCTGGATCTTGAACACGAACGCGCTCATGCGCGGCTCGGCCGCCTCGACCTTGCGCAGGTTCGAATCCTGCGCGCGCGGCGCGGGCGCAAACTTGCCGAGACCTTGCAGCAGGTCGCCGACGCCGAAATTGCGCAGCGCGCTGCCGAAATAGACCGGCGTCAGGTGGCCCTCGCGAAACGCTTCCAGCTCGAACGGCTTGCAGGCTTCCGAGACCAGCGCGAGCTCATCCTTGATCTCGGCGACGTCGAGATTGGCGTTGCGGCCGGCGAGATCGGCGATGTCGATCTGCTCGGTCGCACCGGTCTTGGCGCCGCCGCCTTCGAGCAGGCGCACGCCGCCATTGACGACATCATAGGTGCCGAGGAAGTCGCGGCCGCGGCCGACCGGCCAGGTCATCGGCGTGGTGTCGAGCGCCAGCGTCTTTTCGATCTCGTCCAGCAGTTCGAACGTGTCGCGGCTCTCGCGGTCCATCTTGTTGATGAAGGTGATGATCGGAATGTCGCGCAGCCGGCACACCTCGAACAGCTTTCGCGTCCGCGCCTCGATGCCCTTGGCGGCGTCGATCACCATCACGGCGGAATCGACCGCCGTCAGCGTGCGGTAGGTGTCTTCGGAAAAGTCCTCGTGGCCCGGCGTGTCCAGCAGGTTGAACACCAGGCCTTCGAACTCGAACGTCATCACCGAGGTGACGACCGAGATGCCGCGCTCGCGCTCGATCTTCATCCAGTCGGACCGGGTATTGCGCCGCTCGCCCTTGGCCTTGACCTGCCCTGCCAGATTGATGGCGCCGCCGAACAGCAGGAGCTTTTCGGTCAGCGTTGTCTTGCCGGCGTCCGGGTGGGAGATGATCGCAAACGTGCGCCGCCGCGCCACTTCATCTGCGAGCGGCGAGCGGGACGGCGATTCGGCTGAAACGGCAATGTCGGACATGAGGCTCGAGCGTTTGGCAGGGAAAACCGGGCTAATCAAGCCTCATTTGGTGGTTGCGGAGGCAGCTCACCAGTCCCATATCGGCTGCGGAAGGACGGCTTTCCAATTCACAGCTCATCCGCGGGGACGACCCTGCCTGGTTCGGAGGGTCGTGATGGCCTGGATCGTGTTGTTCGTCGCCGGCCTCATGGAAGTAGGCTGGGCGATCGGCCTCAAATATACCGAAGGTTTCACGCGGCTCGTTCCATCCGTTCTGACGCTCGCCTGCATGGCCGGCAGCATCCTCCTGCTCGGCCTTGCCTTGAAGGCGCTGCCGATCGGAACCGCCTACGCCGTGTGGACGGGCATCGGCGCGGTCGGAACGGCCATCCTGGGCATCGCACTGTTCGGCGACCCCGCCACTGTCGCTCGCCTCGCCTGCATCGGGCTGATCGTGGCCGGTATTGTCGGGCTCAAGCTTGTCACCTGATCAGCGCAGCAACAGCGCCGCCCAATAGGTCAGCGCCGCCACGATGGCGGAGGCCGGAATGGTGATCACCCAGGCATAGACGATCGAACTCGCCACGTTCCAGCGCACCGCCGAGACCCGCCGCGCCGCGCCGACGCCAACGATGGCGCCGGTAATGGTGTGGGTCGTGGAGACGGGAACCCCGAGATAGGTCGCCATGAACAGGGTCGCCGCCCCGCCGGTTTCGGCGCAAAAGCCCTGCATCGGCGTCAGCTTCGTGATCCGCAGGCCCATGGTGCGGACGATCCGCCAGCCGCCCATCAGCGTTCCTAGGCCCATGGCCGCCTGACACGCCAGCACCACCCAGAATGGAATATTGAAGTCGCGGCCGATGTGGCCCTGCGAGTACAGCAGCACTCCGATAATACCCATGGTCTTCTGCGCGTCGTTGCCGCCATGACCGAGCGAATAGAGCGAAGCGGAGGCGAATTGCAGGATCCGAAACGCGCGGTCTACTGCGAACGGCGTCGAGCGCACCGACAGCCAGGACACGATCGCGACCAGCACCAGCGCCAGCAAAAACCCGACCAGCGGCGACAGCACGATCGCCAGCAGCGTTTTCGACAGGCCAGTCCAGACCGCCGCCGAAATCCCGGCCTTTGCCATGCCCGCGCCGACCAGTCCGCCGATCAGCGCGTGCGAACTGGACGAGGGAATCCCGAGCGCCCAGGTGATCAGGTTCCAGACGATGGCGCCGACCAGCGCGGCGAAGATCACGGTGGCATCGACGACGCTCGGCTCGATGATGCCGGTGCCGATCGTGTTGGCGACGTGGAGCCCGAACACCAGGAAGGCGATGAAATTGAAGAAGGCGGCCCAGATCACCGCATATTGCGGGCGCAGCACCCGCGTCGACACGATCGTTGCGATCGAATTGGCGGCGTCGTGCAGCCCGTTGAGGAAGTCGAACAGCAGCGCGACCGCGATCAAGAAGACCAGAACCGGAAGACCGAGGGTGGCATCCACGTGATGGCCCTGCCCTATACCTGTTCGATCACGATGGAGTTGATCTCATTGGCGACGTCATCGAAGCGGTCGGATACTTTCTCGAGATGCTTATAGATCTCGGCCCCCACCACGAAATCCATCGTGTTGCCGCTACGGTGCTTGAGAAACAGTTCCTTCAACCCGATGTCGTGGAGATCGTCGATGCGGCCCTCGAGCTTTCCGATCTCCTCGGTGATGGCGGTCAGCATCGCGACGTTGTTGCCGATCGCCTGCATCAGCGGCAGGGCGCGACCGACCAGATTGGCGCACTCGACCAGCAGCGTCCCGATCTCGCGCATCGGCGGCTCGAACGTGCGAACCTCGAACAGCACCACCGCCTTCGCGGTCTGCTGCATCTGATCGATCGCATCGTCCATCGCCGTGATCAGGTTCTTGATGTCGCCGCGATCGAACGGGGTGATGAAAGTGCGCCGGACCGCGGTCAGCACCTCGCGGGTAATGCCGTCGGCGTCGTTTTCGAACTGGTTGACGCGCTGGCAGAACACTGGCGTTTCGTCGCCGCCGCGCAGCATGTCCTGAAGCGCCAGCGCCCCCTGGACGACCGTCTGGGCGTGGCGGGCAAACAGGTCAAAAAACCGCTCCTCCTTGGGCAAAAAGGCACGAAACCAGCGCAGCATGGGCATTTTCCGTCATTCAGAAACGGCCGCAGGGGCGGCCCGTCACAAAACTGTCATAGACCATTCGACGAGAAAGCGCGCGACGGCTGACCCCGGGAACCGGGTCATCCACCGCTTTGTGAGACCGAAAACTGCGCTAAAACCGGCCGTTTTACAGGGATCGGCGGAAATAATGCGCGATCTCGCCGATCACGCCGCGGCGGAAGGTCAGCACGCAGGCGACGAAGATGACGCCCTGGATCACCGTCACCCACTGCCCGAACCCGGCCAGATATTGCTGCATGGCGATGATGACGAAGGCGCCGACGACCGGGCCAAAGATCGTGCCGAGGCCGCCGACCAGCGTCATCAGCACGATTTCGCCGGACATCGACCAGTGCACGTCGGTGAGCGAGGCGTTCTGCGCCACGAACACCTTTAGCGAACCGGCAAATCCCGCGAGTGTGCCGGACAGGATGAAGGCGAGCAGCTTGTACTGGTCGGTCTTGTAGCCCAGCGAGATCGCGCGCGGCTCGTTCTCGCGGATCGCCTTCAGCACCTCGCCGAACGGCGAATTGATGGTGCGGTAGATCAGGAGGAAGCCGCCGAGGAAGCCGGCCAGCACGACGTAGTAAAGCACCGTCGGCTTGGCGAGATTGAAGATGCCGAACAGATAGCCCTGCGGAATGCCCTGGATGCCGTCTTCACCATGGGTGAACGGCGCCTGCAGATAGATGAAGTACAACAACTGCGAGAGCGCCAGCGTAATCATCGAGAAGTAGATGCCCTGCCGGCGGATGGAGATGAAGCCGGTGATGACCGATAGCGCGGCAGCGCCGGCGATGCCGACCAGAATTCCGATTTCCGGCGACACGCCCCACACCTTCAGCGCATGCGCCGTGCAGTAGCCCGCCGTGCCCAGAAACATCGCGTGGCCGAATGACAGCAGGCCGCCATAGCCGATCAGAAGGTTGAAGGCGCAGGCGAGCAGCGCGAAGCACAGCGCCTGCATCACGAAGAATGGGTAGATGCCGGTCAGCGGCACAAGCCCCAGCAGCACCGCCATCGCCGCAAACACGATCATCTCGTCGCGCATTGCGCGCGGCGTTACCGGCAGTGTGTCGTCAGTCAATGCGCTCATGTCAGGCCGCCCGTCCGGTCAGTCCCGTTGGCTTCACCAGCAACACCAGCACCATCAGGACGAACACCACGGTGTTGGAAGCCTCGGGATAAAAATACTTGGTCAGTCCTTCGATCACGCCGAGTGCAAAGCCGGTGATGATCGATCCCATGATCGATCCCATGCCGCCGATCACCACCACCGCGAACACGACGATGATCAGGTCGGCGCCCATCAGCGGCCGTACCTGGTTGATCGGCGCCGACAGCACGCCGGCCAGCGCCGCCAGGCCGACGCCGAGCCCGTAGGTCAGCGTGATCATCCTCGGCACGTTGATGCCGAACGCGCGCACCAGGGTCGGGTTTTCGGTCGCAGCGCGCAGATTGGCGCCGAGCCGCGTCTTTTCGATCAGGAACCAGGTGGCGATGCAGACCACGAGCGAGAAAATGACGACCCAGCCGCGGTAGACCGGCAGGAACATGAAGCCGAGATTCATGCCGCCCTGCAGGCCGCGCCACTCGCCGATCTGCGGGTAATCGGGAATCGCATAGGGCAGCCCGGACGATCCGAAATAGTTCTGGAATACGCCCTGCACGATCAGCGCGATGCCGAAGGTCAGCAACAGGCCATAAAGGTGGTCGAGGCCGGCCAGCCATTGCAGCATGGTCCGCTCCAGGATCATGCCGAAGATGCCGACCACGATGGGAGCGATCAGCAGCGCCCACCAATATCCGATGCCGGTCAGATGCAGGAGGAAATATGCGCAGAACGCGCCCATCATGTAGAGCGCGCCATGGGCGAAATTGATGATGTTGAGCATGCCGAAGATCACGGCGAGCCCGAGGCTGAGCAGCGCGTAGAACGACCCGTTGATCAGTCCCACCAGGAGCTGGGCGTATAGAGCTTGCATCGGTTTCGCACTCAATCTCGTTTAAGACGCGGAAGCGCGCCGGGGCGCGAGAGGACGCCCGCCGGCACGGCGCCGGCGGGCCATCATTGTTACTTCTTTACCAGCGGACAGGCGCTTTCCGAAAGCGGCCGGAAGGCCTGGTCGCCCGGGGTGGTGCCGATCAGCTTGTAGTAGTCCCACGGTCCCTTGGATTCCGCCGGCTTCTTGACCTCGAACAGGTAGGCCGGATGAATCTTGCGGCCGTCGGCGCGGATCGAGCCCTTGCCGAACAGCGCATCGTCGGTCGGCAGTTCCTTCATTTTGGCGACAACCTTGGCGCCATCATGCGGATTGCCGCCCATCGCCTCGAGCGTCTTGAAATAGTGGACCAGGCCCGAATACACGCCGGCCTGCACCATGGACGGCATCGCCTTGTTCTTCATGCGCTCGGAGAAGCGCTTGGAAAACGCGCGAGTGCCGTCATTCAGATCCCAGTAGAAGGTCTCCGTGAAGTTCAGGCCCTGCGCCACCTTCAGGCCGAGCGAATGCACGTCGGTGATGAACAGAAGAAGACCGGCCAGCTTCTGGCCGCCGGCAACAATGCCAAATTCAGACGCCTGCTTGATGGTGTTCGTGGTGTCGCCGCCGGCGTTCGCCATGCCGATGATCTTGGCCTTGGACGCCTGCGCCTGCAGCAGGAACGAGGAGAAGTCCGACGAATTCAGCGGATGCTTGACGCTGCCGATAACCTTGCCGCCCGACTTCACCACGACCGCCGTGGTGTCGCGCTCCAGCGCGTGGCCGAACGCATAGTCCGCGGTCAGGAAGTACCAGGTGTCGCCGCCGGCCTTCACCAGCGCCTGCCCGGTGCTGTTGGCGAGCATGTAGGTGTCGTAGACCCAGTGAACCGTGTTCGGCGAGCACTGGGCGTTGGTGAGGTCCGACGTCGCCGCGCCGGTATTGATCATGACGGAGTTCTTTTCCTTCACCACATTGTTGACCGCCAGCGCAACGCCGGAGTTCAGCACATCCATGAAGATGTCGACCTTTTCAACGTCGATCCATTGGCGGGCGATGGTGGTGGCGATGTCCGGCTTGTTCTGGTGGTCGGCGGAGATGATGTCGATCTTCCAGCCCTTGGCCGCCAGTCCGGAATCCTCGACCGCCATCTGGGCGGCAAGCGTGGAGCCGGCGCCGCCGAGGTCGGAGTAAAGTCCGGAATTGTCGGTGAGAACGCCGATCTTGATATTCTTGTCCTGCGCCATGGCGCCGCCGCCTGCGGCAAGCGCGAGCGCGGTGCCGAGGAAGAGAGCTGAAATCCGATGTTTCATAGTATCTCCATTAAATCCAGAGTGCAGCAGTGGTAACGATTAAACGCCGAGATAGGTGTGGAGCTTGTCCATATTGGCCGACAGCTCCGAATTGGCGAACCCGTCGATAACCTTGCCGTGCTCGACGATGTAGTAGCGGTCGGCCACCGTCGAGGCGAAGCGGAAGTTCTGCTCGACCAGCAGGATGGTGAAGCCTTCCGACTTCAGCCGCGCGATGGTGTGGCCGATCTGCTGGATGATGACGGGCGCGAGCCCCTCGGTCGGCTCGTCCAGCATCAGGAAGCGCGCGCCGGTGCGCAGGATTCGCGCGATCGCGAGCATCTGCTGCTCGCCGCCCGAAAGCTTGGTGCCCTGGCTGTTGAGGCGCTCCTTCAGGTTCGGAAACAATTCGAATATCTGGTCGAGCGACAGGCCGCCACTGCGCACGATCGGCGGCAGCAGCAGGTTTTCGCGCACGTCGAGGCTTGCGAAAATGCCCCGCTCCTCGGGACAGAACGCGATGCCCTGGCGTGCGATCCTGTCGGACGAGGCGCGCGTGATATCCTGACCGTTGAACCGGATCGAACCGGTACGCTTGCCGATAATTCCCATCACCGACTTCAGCGTCGTGGTCTTGCCCGCGCCGTTGCGGCCGAGCAGCGTGACCACCTCGCCGGCCTTCACATTGAAATTGATGCCGTGAAGGATGTGGGATTCGCCGTACCAGGCCTGCAGGTCGGAGACGGAAAGAATTTCCGCGCCCGCCGGTTTGGCGGCGGCTTCGGCCATTTTCAACTCAGGCATGACCGGCCCCCAGATAGGCTTCCTTGACGCGCTCGTCCTTCGACAGCTCGGCATAATTGCCTTCCGCCAGCACCTGACCGCGCGTCAGCACTGTGATGATGTCGGATAGGTTCGCGACGACGGAGAGATTATGTTCGACCATCAGGATGGTGTACTTGGCCGAGATGCGCTTGATCAGCGCCGCGATCTTGTCGATGTCTTCATGGCCCATGCCGGCCATCGGCTCGTCGAGCAGCATCATCTCGGGGTCGAGCGCCAGCGTCGTCGCGATCTCGAGCGCCCGCTTGCGCCCATAGGGCATCTCGACCGCCGGCGTGTTGGCGAATTCACTCAGGCCCACATCGTTCAGCAGCTCATGGGCGCGGCCGTTGAAACGGTCGAGCACGCTCTTGGAGCGCCAGAAATCGAACGAGCTTCCATGCTGGCGCTGGAGCGCGACCCGGACGTTCTCCAGCGCCGTCAGGTGCGGAAACACCGCTGAAATCTGGAACGAACGCACCAGCCCGAGACGGGCCACATCGGCCGGCGCCATCGCGGTGATGTCCTGTCCCTTGTACAGGATCTGGCCTGCGGAAGGCCTCAAGAACTTGGTCAGAAGGTTGAAGCAGGTCGTCTTTCCGGCGCCGTTCGGCCCGATCAACGCATGAATGCTGCCGCGGCGTACCTTGAGAGCAACGTCGCGAACGGCGAAAAAACCCGCGAATTCCTTGGTCAGTCCGTGGGTTTCGAGAATGAACTCATCAGCCAAACAAATTTCCCCCGTCGGCCGTCTCCGCGAGTTCGCTCGCGCGCGACCAATTTTTCCCTGTTCGGGCAGGCTCTCCTGGACGTCCTGGAAACCGTCCCGAGCCCGCCGCCTCCGGGCCGGAATATGCCGTCAACGGTATAGGTTAGGCAAGGTGGAAAGCTGCCACGGGGAAAACACGCATGCCGGTTCCGGATGCGCCATAAGTCGAATGGTGCCGACTGCCCAGCCCGGCCGGCTTGCCTTCCGCGCTCGACCGCGATCTTCGCGCCGGCAAGCCATCGTTAACGGTGTTTTGCTGCAATCAGACGCTTTCACACAATATTTCTGCCTCCAGCGCATCATCGCGCGATTTAGACAGCCAGGAATTGCCGCCTTGGAATTTCAAAGCGCCGGACCGTCGGTCGTCAAATCCATCAAGCAACGCGACCTGCTGAATACCTGGCTGCGGCTATACGCCCGGGACCGGTCGATCCCCCGCATGTCGGAGTACCAGCCGGCGCGGATCGAGGACGAACTTCCAGACCTGGTATTCTTCGCCGTCGACACTGCTGACACAACCGCCGCGCCTGACCATCGAGAGCGACGGCACGCGGATGTCGACAGCTTATGGGAATACCGGCAAAGGCCGCTATCTCGACGAGTATCTCGGCGCAAGGCTCGCTCCGATCGTGATGCCGGTCTATCATGAATGTATCGCACGCGCGCCTTCCCGCCTATACCATCGCCAATATCGATGACATCTACGGGCGAATCGTCGCCTATGAGCGGCTGTTGCTGCCATTCTCCGACGGCGGCAACGTTACCCACATCATCGCTTCGCTGAAGACCATCAGCGAGGACGGCGGCTTCGAGATCAAGAACCTGATGCGCGGAAACGACAAGCTGCCGGTGCCGAAGCTGCGCACCATCATCGATCGCGATCTCTTCCATCGCGCACCGGGCCGCATTCCGTCCGGCGATGCCCTGGAATTCGGTTAAGCTGCAATGGAATTCGCAAGTGCGGATCCCTCGGTAGTTAAATCGATCAGGCAGCGCTATCTCCTGAACGAATGGCTGCGCGCGGTCGGCAAGCCCCGGCCGATGCCTCTCCTACGGGATTTTCACCTCGACCGCGTCGACGACGAGATGGTCGACATGATGGGATATGACGTTTTTGGCGAGGGCGACGGCGCGCGTTTCCTGATTACGCATCAAGGCGCCAGGCTGGCCGCCACCTACGGCAACCCGCGCGTCGATCCCGCCGAACGGCAGCGCTTTCTCGACGAGGCCGTCGGGCCCGAGCGCTATGCCAATGTTGTCGATCTTTATCGCGCCTGCCTTCGGCACAAACGGCCGGTCTATTCAATCTCGACGGTCAATGATGCCGACGGCAAGGAAGTGTCCTATGAACGCCTGCTGATGCCGTTCGGCGCGGGCGAAGCCGTCCAGCAGATCATCGGTTCCTTCAAGAGCATCAGTATTGAAGGCGGCTTCAAGATCGGCAACCTCATGGGCCTGAGGCCGAAAGCCAAGCCCGCGATTCTGGTCAGGGCGATCATCGATCGCACTTTCGTGCCGGTCGCGGCAGGCCGGCATTCGACCGACGAAGTTATCGACCTCGATTAGACCTTCTCGATCAGGCCTTCCGCCGGCGCGATTTGGCCGGCACTTCCTTGCCGTAGATGTCCGGCTTGAATCCGACCAGCAATTTGCCGCCGAGATCGAGTACCGGACGCTTGATCATCGAGGGCTGCGCCAGCATCAGCGCCAGCGCCTTGCGCTCGTCCAGGCCTTCCTTCTCGCTGTCGGGCAGCTTCTTGAACGTCGTGCCCGCGCGGTTGAGCAGCGTTTCCCAGCCGAGCTCGTCGGTCCATTGCTTGAGCTTGTCCTTGGCGATGCCGGCAAGCTTGTAATCGTGAAAGTCGTAGGCCACGCCCTGATCGTCAAGCCAGGTGCGCGCCTTCTTCATGGTGTCGCAGTTCTTGATACCGTAGATGGTGATGGGCATGTTGATGCATTCCGGAAATGGCGTTACTCATCCAGCTTTGAGACCGGCATCTATATAGAGTGAACGGCCGACTTTATCACAGCCTGCGGCATCATTCACCAACGATGGAATTTGCGATCTGCTGAGGCGCGGCGCCTAGGGCCGTTTCGGTATCTCGAGCCCGCGCTGCACCGCCGGCCGGGCGAGCCCACGTTCCAGCCATGCCGGCACCTGCTTCAGCGTATCGAATGCAACGAGATCGCCCGCACCGTAGAAGCCGATCAGGTTGCGCACCCAGCCGAGCATGGAAATGTCGGCGATGGTGTATTCGTCATCCATGATCCATTGCCGGCCGGCAAGCCGCGTCTCCACCACACCCAGCAGGCGCTTCGACTCGGCGACATAACGCTCGAGCGGCCGCTTGTCGGCAAACTCCTTGCCGGCGAATTTGTGGAAGAACCCGACCTGCCCGAACATCGGTCCGATCCCGCCCATCTGAAAGTGCAGCCACTGGATGGTCTGGTACCGCCGCGCCGGATCGGCTGGCAGTAGCTTGCCGGTTTTTTCCGCGAGATATTGCAGGATCGCTCCGGACTCGAACAGCGGCAGCGGCTGGCCGCCGGGCCCGTCCGGATCGAGGATGGCGGGGATCTTGCCGTTCGGATTCAGCGACAGGAATTCCGGCGTCTTCTGGTCGTCCTTGTTGAAGTCGACCAGATGCACCTCGTAGGGCAATCCGATCTCTTCCAGCATGATCGAGACCTTGACGCCGTTCGGCGTCGGCAACGAATAGAGCTGAAGGCGGTCGGGATGTTTGGCGGGCCAGCGCTTGGTGATCGGGAAGACGGAGAGATCGGGCATCAGAACTCGTTTTGCATGGTTATTGTTGCGCGGCTAGAGCCTTTTCGGTTCTGATTGCATCAGAATCGGGCTCTAGGTTCTTGTCTTGACGCGTTTTCTTGACGCGAACCGGTGTCCACTTCGCTTGAAAACGCTCTAATGTACGGCTGGTGCCGCATATAACAAGGGTCCGCGCCGTTCATGACCGATCAACCGTCTCCGGCGAAGCTCGGCCTCACCGATGAGGAGCTTGCGGCTCACCCGACCATGTTCGCGGCCGGTGCGCTGAAGGATCAGGTCGTCGTCGTCACGGGCGGCGCCGGCGGCATCGGCCGGGCGATCGCCTGGCTGTTCGCGCGGCTGGGCGCGCATGTCGCCGTGGTCGGGCGCGACGGAGCCAAGCTCGATGCGCTCGTGGCTCAATTGGCAGGTCGCGGTCTCAAGGCATCCGCGCATTCAGCCGACATCCGGGACCCCGATGCGGTCAACGTCCTGTTCGACGCGATCTGGGCTGAGCAGGGCCGGGTCGACAGCCTGATCAACAGCGCCGGCGGACAGTTTCCGCAAGCCGCCATCGATTTTTCCGTGAAGGGCTGGAACGCCGTCATCAACACCAACCTGAACGGCACCTGGTACATGATGCAGGCCGCCGCGCAACGCTGGCGCGACCACAAGCATCCCGGCAGCATCGTCAACATCGTGGTCGTGACGACCCACGGCCTTTACGGCATCGCCCACACCATCGCGGCGCGAAGCGGCGTGATCGGGCTTTCGCGCGCCATCGCGGTCGAATGGGCGCCCTTGAACATCCGGGTAAATTGCGTGGCACCCGGCGCGATCGAAACCGAAGGCTGGAACGTCTATTCGCCGGAAGCCCGCGCCGCCTACCCGCGCTCGAACCCGATGATGCGCGCGGGCTCGCCCTGGGACGTCGCGGAGGCCAGCGTCTTCCTCGCCGGACCATCGGCGAAATTCGTGACTGGTGAGACGCTCACGGTCGACGGCGGCGGCCAGCTCTGGGGTGAGACCTGGACCACGGGCAAGCCCGCCTATTTCGGTGGCGATGGCAAGTAGTCCGTTGAAGGCCCTTTCCTCATGACCCGCTATCGCCTCGCCATCTTCGACTTCGACGGCACGCTGGCGGATTCCCTTCCCTGGTTTCGTGCCTCCTTCCAGGACATGATCACGCGGTTCGATCTTGCGCCCGTCCGCGACGACGAGGTGGAAGGGCTGCGCGGAATGTCGGCCCGCGAAATCATGGCCCGGCTCAACGTATCCATGTGGCAACTGCCGGCCATCGTCAGCGACATGCGAAAGCGCAAGCTTGCCGCCGCGAGCGGGATATCGCTGTTCTCCGGCATCCCGGCCATGCTGACCGAGTTGCAGCGCCTCGACATCAAGAGCGCCATTGTCAGTTCCGACAGCGAAGCCTCTGTCCGGCAAGTGCTCGGACCCGCCACCAGCCTGATCGCCCGTTTCGACTGCGGCGCTGCCATATTTGGCAAGCACTGGAAATTTCGACGCGTAGCGCGGCGGCTCGGCACGAAGCTCGCGGAGACGATCTGCATCGGCGACGAGATCCGCGACATCGAGGCGGCCAGAGCCGCCGGCATGGATTCCGGCGCGGTGGCCTGGGGCTACGCACTTCCGAGCGCGCTGCAGGCGGCGGGACCGACGCATCTGTTCAATTCGATCGAGGAGATGATGCAGCGGCTCACTATGACGAAATGATACGTTGCGCAATGCCGCCGGATAACGCCGCCAACTACCTTGTCATACCCATAGAGGCCATCGTACGAGGTGTTCGTGGCCGTTCAAGCTGCGGACGAGTACGAACTCCGTAACCGTCCATCCAATCGGTTCGATTGGATGCTCGTCTACGCTACGCGCGTCATACAACAATGTGACATGTGGCGTGAAATTCGTGTTGGCCGGCCGCCGCAACCCTCTTCGCGCCATCGCGGCGCCGAGCATTTGCCGAAACGACTGCAACCGGCATAGTCCTTTCTCTCCGATCAGGACAAACGGGCGATTGCCCGGCCGCCCCCGAAAGCTTGCCGTGCGATCGAACGAGACCTCGAACGGCTCGGTTCGCACGTCCATGGCCGCCTCCCATGCGGCGCAAAGCTGGCCCTCAGGCAACCCGCCGAGAGCGAACAGCGAAATGTGCAGCCGCTCGGGCGCAATGAGCTTGCCGTCGAAATGATGCGCGCGCTTGAGCACGCCGGCCAATTGATGAATTCGCTCTGCCGTGCCCGCATCGGGAATGGCTGCGAGGAATAATCGGGCACCACTACAGCTTGCAAACTCGTCCATGATGGACTAGAACAGATCATGAACATAACGTTGTAGCAAGGCTAGAATGCAACCGTCTTCGTGAGTTCTCGCAGCCTCACAACACACATCCATAGTGCGCCGACGACACCAGCCGGATGTACTTGTCGTGCACCGACCCCGGCCGCACCGCGGCAACAGAAGCAGGTGCGCGCCAATCGGCCATGCGGCGGGCGATCTCTTCGGTGGAAAGCTCAAGATTTACGGTACGGGCCCCGGGATCGATGACAATGGCATCGCCGTCGCGCACCGCGGCGATCGGACCGCCGCGCGCGGCCTCTGGCGAGACGTGGCCGATCAGGATGCCGTGCGAGACGCCGGAAAAGCGGCCGTCGGTGATCAGCGCGACGTCCTCGCCAAGGCCCCGCCCCTGCAGCTGGATCGTCAGCATCACCATTTCGGGCATGCCGGGTCCGCCGACCGGGCCGACATTGCGCACCACGATGACGTTGCCCGCCACGATCTCGCCAGCGCGGATCGCGGCCATCGTATCGGCTTCGGACTCGAATACGCGCGCGGTGCCGCGGAACTGGCCTTTCTCGAGCGCCTTGCCCGACAGCTTGAGCAGACAGCTCTCCGGCGCCAGATTGCCCTTCAGGACGCTGATGTGGTTGTTCGCCGGCGCGATTGGATTCGACACCGGGGATACGATCTCCTGCGGCGGCATCTGTTCGAGCGTCGGAACATCGGCGAGATTTTCCGCCAGCGTTTTCCCGGTCACCGTGATGACGTCGCCATGCAGCAGGCCCGCGCGCAGCAGTTCCTTCATTACAACCGGGACGCCGCCGATCGCATGCAGGCTGCCCATCGCGAACGGTCCGTGCGGCTGCAGATTGGCCAAAAGCGGGACGCGTTGGCCGACCGCCTGGATGCGCTCGATCGTGATCGGTACCTGGGCCTCGCGCGCGACCGCCAGCAGATGCAGATACATGTTGGTCGAACCGCCCATCGCGTAGACGGTGGTGATCGCGTTCTCGAACGCGCGCTCGGTCATGATGTCGCGCGGCCGGATGCCGGCCGCCATCAGCCGGTACAGGGCATCGACCGAGGCGTGGGCCTGCGCGCGGACGTCGGCGTGGATGTCGCTGCCGGCGTCGTAGTCGGCAGGATGCGAAGCGCCGCGCGGCAGCATCATGCCGATCGATTCCGCGATCGTGCTCATGGTGTTGGCCGTGAACATCGCGCCGCAGGTGCCGCTGCCCGGCATCACGTTGCGCTCGACTTCCAGCAGTTCCTCGCCGGAAAGGCGGCCGGACTCGTTGGCGGCGCGCGCCTCGGCGTAATCCATAATCGTCAGATTGTTGCCCTTGCCGGCCCATGCGCCGAACGAGACGCGGCCCGGCGTGCCGGTGCCGGGATAGAGCACGAGGCCGAAGGCATTGGTGCGCGCCAGCGGCATCAGCGCAGCCGCGCCAGTCTTGTCGCAACCGGAAATCACGATCATGGCGTCGCCATGATGCGCGTAGTGCCCGATCTCAAAACAGTCGGCGACGACGTCGCGCGAGGCGAGGCTGTAGCCTGCCGTCGGCGTGCCCTGTGTCAGCGCATCCGACACCGCCGGCGCGCCGACGATCAGCCCCTGCCCACCGCGCTCCGCCAGGATATCCACCAGGAGATCGGTAATGGCACGCACGCGGTTGTTGCAGCGATGGGCATTGGTATAGGCGCTGGCAATCGTCACCACCGCATTGGTCTGGGCCGCGCGGTCCGGATCGAATCCGGCGGCGCGCAGTTCGACCCGCCCACGCTTCCAGTAGGTGCTGCTGTCCTTCGTCGTCATGGGGTGCTCCAGGTCTTCTGATGACAGGGTTTTCTGATGGCAGGTCTTCTGATGGAATGCCGCGTCCGGCCTGATTGGCACTGAACGAGGTTTACGTCGTCTTGCCGTCGTCGAAGCTGACGATCACGGCGGCATTCGCAATCAGGATGGGATCGTTACCGCTCTCGGACGGAATTTCCAGCCCGCCGGCGACCGCCGTCACCTTGACGGTGCCGTACGGCAGCTCCTTGGCGACGACGGCGGTGTCCACCGCCTCCGGATTCGGTACGGCGATCGTGACGTCGACGAACATGTCGTTGGCGGTCTTGCCCAGCATGCGGAAGAAGCCGAGGCTGGAATGGCGGATGGCATCCGAGACGGCACGCTTCGCGGCCTTGGTGGCGTCGCGGCCGTGAACGTCGACGCCCATGCCCATTTCGGTGATACAGCGCACGCGTGCCATCGGGATTCCTCTAGTCGTTGACGTGTGGGATACTATTTGGCGAAGAGCTGCTCTCTCAATCCTCGCTTGCGGCCGCGGCGTCAAGTCACGGCGCAGCAAATGCCCGGCAGCGGTGTGAGGATCGCTTGCGGCATGAATTGCCGCTTTCAAACTTGCGAAAGGGAGCGCCTCGGGCGCACTGGCTCTCGCGCCGTCATGGGCCGGAACAGGCCTCATTTCCCGCACCACGGCGGCAGATCGATCCGCATCAGTCGATGGTACCCGGGCGCGCCAACACGCGCCTCGGGCATCCCAATGGAACGACGCCGTCTGCATCGCAGGCTGCATCTCAGCCGGGCGGCATCTTTTCGAATTTCGGCAGCGCCGGATCGAGATGATCCCACGCATAGCCACGCATGTGGTACGTCACCGCCTGTGGCTTGTATCGGGTTGGGTCATCCAGGCTCGCGGCATGGATAGTGAATAAATCTGACCACGCCGAGAATGTCAGATAGACCGGCGAACCGCAGGTGGGACAGAAGCCGCGAGTCTTTACGTTGCCGCTATCGCCAACCATGTCCCAGTGCGTGGCTTTACCGGTGAGCTTCACATTCTTGCGGTTGGGGAAAGTCAAATAGGATCCATGCCCGGTGCCGCTCTTGCGTTGACAGTCGCGGCACTGGCAATCGTTCGATGCCATTGGCTCAGCAGAGATTTCATATCGGATCGCACCACACGCGCATCCGCCGGTATAGGCGTCACTCAAGTTTTTTCTCCTTCGATAAAACAACACGGGTGGACCACGCCCCCTTCGAATGCGCTGCCGCGCGTCTCACGCCCGGCTTGCCCCGACCTGCGATGTCCGCGTGCGGCCGGAGATCAGCTTCAGCCACGGCGCCAAATGGAAGGTGCTCATCAGCAAATACATCGGGACCATTCCACCGAGAGGTGACGCACCCGCAGTTGAGCACAGCGCATCCGCCGATCCGAGGGCGCCCGTCAGCAGCGCCATTGTCGCGAAGGTCGGCGCGGCCGCGAGATAGAGGCCGTTGGCCACCCGGCGCGCGGCGGCGTTCCGGCGGCGCGCGCCGCCGCCGGATCCGCTCGAGCAACCATGGCTCACCGCTTTGCTCCCGCGGACTGCTCCCGGAACGCGGCCTCTCCCGCGTCCGACACCTCGACCCACCGCTTGTCGGGCGCGGCGCCTTCGACGTAGCTGTCGTGCCAATTCCACCATTTGTAGGTTTGGGTCTGCGGATAGCCTTCGGGAGAATCCTCCCACTCCTCCTGGCGTCCGAGCGGCGTGATGTCGAGATAATTCCAGGTGCTCCCCATCTGTTCGTCGCCGCGGCTTTTGATGAAGTAGGTACGGAAAATCCTGTCGCCGTCGCGGAAGAACACGTTGGTGCCGTGCCACTCGCCGACGCCGAAATCGGCATCGAAGCTGTCCGTGACGGTGTACCAGGGGATCATCTCCCATCCCATGCGCGCCTTCTGGCGTGCGATGTCCGCCTGCGGCGCGCGCGAGGCGAACACGAGCGTGGTGTCACGGGCGTTGAGGTGGGCGATGTGGGCGACCTGGTCGGCGACCATCGAGCAGCCGCGGCAGGCATGATCGGGCCAGCCGAAGACCCCGGGCTCGTAGAAAGCGCGGTAGACGATCAGCTGATGGCGGCCCTCGAACAGATCGCGCAAGCTCGCTTTGCCCTTGGGTCCTTCAAACTTGTATTCCTTCTCCACGGCGAGCCACGGCATCCGGCGGCGTTCGGCGGCCATGGCGTCCCGGGCGTGGGTCAATTCCTTCTCCTTCACGAGCAACTTCTGGCGCGCGGCTTCCCACTCCTGCGCTGACACGACGTTGGTCTGCATGGCTAGTCTCCTGTTTGTTGCAGTATTTGTTGCGTGTTCGTCAGGCCGGCAGCCGGCGGTCGTATTCCTGCTGCAGGCGGGCCCAGCCTTCCCAGAAGGGTGCCGGTTCCTTGTCGCTGGCGCGGGCGACCAGGATATCGAGATGCATGTGCCAGCCGGCGCTGACCTTGAGCATGGTCGAGCGATCCGGCAGACGGCGATGGGTCACGGTGAGCAGCACGCCCGAGCCCTTCGGCTCCAGTTCGAACGTGACGTCGCCGCTGTTATTCCAGGCGATCGAAAGCCTGCGGAGCGGGTCGAGCTCGGTGATCCGGCTCTGCATCCGATTCTCTTCGGGGAATCCTTCCGGCCGCTTGCTGGGGGGATCGTTGAGTTCCTCGTTGCGCCAGACGAGTTCGACCGGCGCACCGACCTTCATCTCCATCGCGCCCGCCGCCAGCCACTTGCTGCGCAGATCGCTGTCGGTGAGGTAGGCCCAGATGCGTTCGATCGGACCGGGCAGCAGTCGCTGTATCCTGAGCGTGGTCGGCTCGATCAACTCGCCATAGGCATCGGGCTCTGTCGTTGCTTTCATCGTCTACTCCTTCACCTGCATTTCCTTCACCTGCTTTGCTCTCGCCTCGTCCTCTGCACGCAGCAGGGCTTCCAGCGAGTTGAGTTTTGCGCTCCAGAAACGTTCGTAGCGCTTCAGCCACGCATCGGCTTCCGCGAGCCGCGCCGCCTCGATGCGGCACAGATGGGTGCGGCCGCGGATCGTGCGCTTCACCAGCCCGGCATTCTCCAGCACCCGCACATGTTTCGACGCGCCGGCGAAGCTCATGCGGAATGGCGTCGCCAGTTCCCCGATCGTGAGTTCGCGCTCGGCCAGATGACCAAGCATCGCGCGGCGTGTCGGGTCCGCCAGCGCATGAAAAACAGCATCGAGATGCGTCGAATACTCAACCATGTGGTTTAGTATAGGCGCGCAAATCCAATAGTCAACCGATTGGTTTAACGTTTTCGTGATGGGTTCCGGGCCGCGCTAGCCGTCCGTGTAAACGGCGCAGGGAGAGGCGATGCCGCGCAGCGCGTGCGTTCCCAGCGGCATCAGCGTCGCGCCTGTCTCAGCGGCGACCGTGCCCGAGATCAAAACGGTTCGGCCGAGCGGCCGGCAGAGTCCTTCGAGCCGGCTGACCAGATTCACCGCGGGACCGATCGCGGTGAAATCGAGCCGGTCGGCCGCGCCGACATTGCCCCATAGAATTTCGCCAAGGTGCAGCGCCACGCCGAACGACAACGGCGGCAGCCCCTGCTCCCGCCGGCTCGTGTCGAGATGCGCCATGCCGGCTTTCGCGGAAGCAACCGCGCGCAGCGCCGCGTCGCAGGCGTCGCGCGGCTTGTCGCCGACCGGGAAGATCGCGAGCACGCCGTCGCCGATGAATTTCAACACCTCGCCGCCAAAGGCGTGGACAGCGCCACCGACGCAGTCGAACCAGCCGCCGAGGGCGGCGATGACGGCAGCGGGAGGCTCGGATTCGGACAGCGCGGTGAAGCCGCGCAAATCGCCATAGAGCAGTACCGCCCGGATGGTCTCGCCGACTTCGCGCCGCAGTGGGCCCGCCAGCACGCGCGCGGCGCTGCGGCGACCGAGATAGGCCTCGAGCGCGACCGATAGCGTCGCGCGCGCCGAAAGTGCGGCGAGCGGCGCTGCGGCGAAGCGGGCGGCCTCGCGTAATCGACCAGCTTCCGCTGCCGTGAACCAGCGCGGCCCGATCCAGCCGAGCACCGGCCCGCTTTCTCCCGTGCCAACGGTGTCTTCATGCACCGCTCCGCCCGCGAGGGCGGCCAACCAGTTCCGCCCCGCATCGCCGGACGAACTCCCGGCGCCGCCAAATCCCAGCGGTGCAAATCCCACCGCCTCGATCACCTCGCCATTGCCGGCCCGCCACAACCAGGTGCGGCGGGCGATCAGCGGGTGCGGTACGGCAAGCGTCAGTGCCCCGCCTGCGAGCGGTACGTTGTCCGCAATCAAGCGCGTACCGAGTTCGGCGAGGAACCGGTCGGCGCCCGGCGAGGCGCTGGCCGCATCGACCAGCCATGTCAGCGTCGAACTCAGTTGCATCGGCCGATCATGTGGCAGGGACCATTGATTGTCATCATCGGCCCTTGGTAAATCCCCGCGCCGGCATATGTCCTCGTGCGGGTTGCAGCCCCCCGTCCTGCCGACGGCCAGTGAGGTTTTCGATGCCTGAATCGTTTGTGGTCCAACGCGAGACCCAGATCGCCGCGCCGCGCGCCAGCGTGTTCGCCTTCCTGACAGACCCCGAGAAGATCGTGCAATGGATGGGCAGCGAGGCCGTGACGGAGATGCATCCGGGCGGGTTGTACCTCCTGAAGGGCGTTGGCAATGCGACGGCGCGCGGCACGTTTCGCGAGGTGGTGCCGGTGCATCGCCTCGCCTACAGTTTTGGCTGGGAAGGCAATGACGAGGTGCCGCCGGGATCAGGCCTGATCGAGATCGACCTGATCGAACAGGATGGCGGCACGTTGCTGCGCATGACCCATAGCGGACTTCCGAGTGCGGCTCACCAGGCGAGCCACGCCAAGGGCTGGATCCATTATATCGGCAGGCTGACCAAGGTGGCCTCCGGCAAAGATCCCGGCCCGGATCGGGGTCCGAACGGCACGCGCAACGCGTGAGGATCGTATCGGTCGGTCAAGACGATCAGTCCTCTTTCTTCAACACCGTCACGTGGAGACGGCGGCGGATTTCCATCCCCTGCCGCCGGTAGAGCGCGATGGCCGAGTGATTGCTGGTGAAGACGTGCAGGAAGGGAGTTTCGCCGCGCGACACGATCCGGCGGGAAACGGCAGATAGCAGCATCTGCCCGTAGCCGCGGCCGCGATGGGATGGATGCACGCAGACGGCCGTCATCTCGGTGTAGTGAGCTGGCTTCATCCGCTCGCCGGCCATCGCGACAAGCTGGCCGTCGACGCGGATGCCAAAGAACGTACCGAGTTCATGGGTCCGCGCGCTGAACGGTCCCGGCTTGGTGAGCGCGGTCAGCTCCATCATCGCTGGAACGTCGTCCACACCGAGGGTGACGATATCGACGCCGTTGGCCGGCGTATCAACCGGCGTGCCGATCATCTGCTCGCCGGTGTCCGCCAGCGCGACCTTGAAGCCGGCAGGTGGGTTCACGGCATCCGGCGTGAACAGCACGGCGATGTCCTGCGGCGACATCAGCGCGCCAAGCGCTGCAAAGCTTTCGGGCGACATGTCCGCGGTCGCAGCGAAGGGCGTGATCTCTGTCGGAAAACGCCGCGCGCGCGTATCGCCTTCGGCCAGTGCCTGCTGTGTGGTCGTCAGCGCGGTCCAGATCGGATAATCGAGGGGATGGCTGTCGTGAACGGACATCGGATTGCTGCTTTCATTCCCATTCAATTGCATGCCGGCGTCGGGCGCACCGTCACGCCTCCTCCGCCGTCGCCTTGATCAGATTATCGCGCAACGTGACGACATTTTCCTGCAGCCGCGCGAACTCGTCCGGCTTCAGTCCGGTCGAGGCCACGAGGTTCATGTGCATCCCCTTCTCCCGCAACTTCCTGCCGGCCTCGGTGAGGCTGATGCGCACCTGCCGTTCGTCCGCGGGATCACGCTGCCGGCGCAGATAACCCATGGTCTCGAGCTTTTTCAGGACCGGCGTCAGCGTGTTGGATTCCAGGAACATCTTTTCGCCGAGCTCGCTCACCGTCTGGCCGTCCTGCTCCCACAGGGCGACGATCGCAATCCATTGCGGGTAAGTCAGGCCGAGATCCTCAAGGCCCTTTCTGTAGGCCCGGCCGAAGGCGAGGTTGGCCGAGTAGACCGCAAAGCAGAGGAAATCGCCAAGGCGCCGTTCGCCCGTAGCTGGCTTTGATTTCTGATGGCCCCTTGAACTGTCTCCGGAATTGTCCCTGGCGCCAGTACTTGCACCGGCTTTGGGACCTTCATTCGGTCTCATTGGAATCGTCCTTTCCGACACGGACATGTGAAGTCTCGCATCCATATATATCGTATCCGATTAAATCGGAAGGCTTGACTTCAGACCGCAGCGGCGCTTTATACACCGCACTCGATTATATCGTATACGATCTAATTGCCGGACTGGTGAGGAGATCCGACGATCTCAGGGATTCGTTCGCACTGCGGAAGAGTGTCTGTCGAACAGCAGGTATTCGCGCGGCGATCGAAGCAACTATCCCCAAGGCGGACCGGAAACAGCCCGGCCATCACAACATCAAGGAGAGAACCATGTCAGACCTCAAAGAAACCGCTCCTATCCCTTCCACCGAAGCCAAGGCCGCGCCGGCGGTCGACCTGAAGCTCGAAATCGTCGTCATCCCGGTTTCCGATGTCGAACGCGCCAAGCACTTTTATGCAAAGCTCGGCTGGCGGCTCGACGCCGATTTCGCCGGCGAAGACGATTACCGCGTGATCCAGTTCACCCCGCCCGGCTCCAATACCTCGGTGATCTTCGGCAAGAATGTCACTCCTGCCGCGCCCGGCTCCGCGCAGGGCCTCTATTTGGTCGTCTCCGATATCGAGGCCGCCCGCAGCGCGTTGCTCAGCCGCGGCGTTGCAATCAGTGAAGCGTTTCATGCCGGCGGCGATGTGCATGTCGGCCCGGACGAACCCTATCTGTTTGGCCGGGTCCGGCTGAGCGGCCCGGATCCGCAACGCGGCAGCTACCGTTCGTATGCCTCGTTCAGCGATCCCGACGGCAATGGCTGGCTGCTGCAGGAAGTCACCGCGCGATTGCCCGGCCGCATTGATGGCAACGCCACCTCGTTCACCTCGTCGGCCGACCTCGCCGCCGCGTTCCGCCGGGCTGCGGCAGCCCATGGCGAGTACGAAAAGCAGAACGGCGGCAAGCACGATGAGAACTGGCCGGACTGGTACGCCGACTACATCGTCAACGAACAGCATGGCCAGCAGCAGGCCGCATGAACCGGCTGCGCACCCATCGGCGGCGGCTGCGCCTTCCGCGATTTGGTGATTTCAGCGGGGCAGGAAATCGCGGATGGCAGCCGCGATTTCGGCGGCGTGGGTTTCCAGCGCGAAATGGCCGGTGTCGAAGAAGCGCACCGTCGCGTTCGGAATATCGCGCTTGAACGCTTCGGCGCCGGGCGGCAGGAAGAACGGATCGTTCTTGCCCCACACCGCCAGGAAGGGTGGCTTGTGGGTGCGGAAATAGTTCTGGAAGGTCGGATAGAGCGCGACATTGCTCCTGTAGTCGCCGAACAGATCGAGCTGCACCTCATCGGAACCGGGCCGCGACAGATAGAAATTGTCGAGCGAATAGCCGTCCGGCGATACCGTCGTCGCGTCGGTGACGCCGTGGGTGTATTGCCACACCGTCGTCTCGGGCTTCAGGAAGGCGCGTAGCGCCTCGCGGTTCTTTGGCGATGCGTCTTCCCAGTAGGCGCGGATCGGCGTCCAGCCGTCGCTCAACCCCTCTTCATAGGCATTGCCATTCTGGGAGATGATGGCCGTGATCCGCTCCGGATGTTTTGCCGCGATCCGAAAACCCGTCGGCGCACCGTAGTCGAAGACATAGATTGCGAAGCGCTTGAGGCCGATCACCTCGGTAAACCGATCGATGACATCGGCAATGTGATCGAACGTGTAGGCGAACTTGCCTCGCGCCGGCATGTCCGACTGCCCGAAGCCGGGCAGATCGGGCGCCACGAGATGAAAGCGATCGGCGAGACGCGGAATGAGGTCGCGGAACATGTGGCCCGCGCTCGGGAAACCATGAAGCAGCAGTAGCGTCGGCGCATCCGCCCGCCCCGCCTCACGATAGAAGATCTTCAAGCCGTCGACGTCGGCGGTGCGATAGTTGATGGCAGCCATTGGCTTTCTCCTTCTGGGATGTAACCGTTTTTGATGACTAATAAGGGTTATGGTTGCGCCGTGGCCTCGTCTCACCGCGGTGGCGCGTGCTGCGCGGCGACTTCGCGGACGGCATCGCGAATGATTTCCACGACGACGCCGGGCGCGGTGACGATGGGGGTGTGGTCGACCTGGTGCGATCGCACGTGCGCCTTCATTCGCGTCGCCATGAAGCGCTGGGTTTCGGGAACAATCATGCGGTCCTCCTCCGCGACGAGAAACCAGGAGGGACGGTCCTTCCACAGCGGCCGGTCGACGGTGACGGTGATGCAGGCCGTCGAAATCGGCCGCTGAACCGCCGCCAGCAGGGTCTGCTCTTCGGTGGCGGCATGCTGCGCGAAGGCGGCAGCGAAAGCCGCCTTCGGCAGGTAGATCAGCCCGTGATCGTCGGGCGCGAGCTTGGGCGCCTGCGGATGCGGTTCGGCGCGATAGAAAACGTCCGCAACGGTTTCGCCCTCGTCCGGAGCGAGAGCAGCCACGTAAACGAGCGCCCTCACCTTCTCGTTCCGTGTGGCTCCGATCACGGCCCCGGCATAGGCGTGGCCGGCGAGAACGACCGGTCCCGCCATGCGCGCGAGCGTTCGGTCGAGCGCCGCGACGTCGTCGCTAAACGATGTCAGCGGCAGCGGCGCCGCCACCACCTGGACGCCCTCGGCCGCCAGGGAACCGATGACCTTCGCCCAGCTCGATCCATCGGCCCACGCACCATGGGCAAGAACAACAGTCACATCGTTCGATGACATCGCGGCTCTCCTTCGCGAAGACTTTAATGATTAGTAACCGTCTTACTGACTTTATTATGGTTACATCCGACTATCGTAACTTGTCAATGATCGTTAAGGCGGTTATTTATCGAACACGTTCACGGATGGGTGATGGACTGGCCGCCAGCGCCCGGAACAGGAGATGAGATGGACCAACGCCCTCCCGCGATTTTCGTCGGCGACGCGCTCGGACTGGATTTCCTCAATTCAATCGCGACGCCGGTCGACACGCCGATCGACTGGATCGGTGACGGCGATGGCTTGCTGGACTGGCTGGCGCAGGCGCGGCTCGCGCCTGCGGACGCGCTCAAGCGTATTCGAGCAGAGGCCCTCCCCGGCGAGCTCGACAAGGTCGCCGATCAGGCGCGGAGCCTGCGCGAATGGTTCAGGGGCTTTGTGCGCCCGCGCAAGGGGCGTCCGCTGACGGCGAAGAGTCTTGCCGAACTTGAGCCACTGAATCGTCTGCTCGAGCGCGATGACTCCTTCAAGCGGGTCGTCCCCGGGTCAAAGGGCGAGAAAGAACCTCTTCAGCTTCAGACGATCCGCCGATGGCGCACGCCCGAAGCCGTTCTCTCCCCGATCGGCGAGGCGCTGGCCCAGCTTGTTTGCACGGAAGACTTCTCGGACGTGAAGGCCTGCGAAGGACCGGCCTGCACGCTTCTCTTCGTCGACCATACGCGCGGCCGGACGCGACGGTGGTGCAGCATGGCGCTGTGCGGCAATCGCGCGAAGCAGGCGGCTCATCGACATCGGCTCAAGGAGCAGCATTAACTGCGCTTCCCGTGCGCACGATGCACCATGCAACACCTGCACAGCCTCACGCCGGCACCGGCGCAGCAGCCCGCACCGCCGGCATCGGCCTGAACGTCAGGATGATCAGGAACGCGCCGAGCCCCATCAGCCAGGAGCCGACATAGAGCCAAGCGTAGCTGGCAAACGTGTCGTAGATCAGACCGCCGGCGAGCGGGCCCGTCGCCATGCCGAGGCTGCCGGCCATCGCGGTGCCGCCGATCACGGTGCCCATCATCCGCAGCGGAAAGTTTTCGCGCACCAGGACGGCATAGAGCGGCATGGTGCCGGCATAGATGAAGCCGAACAGTGCCGCGACGGTATAGAACGCGGCGAGCTCGCGCACGAAGACATAGCCGAGCGCGCCGAACGCCTGCGCCAGCAAGCCGAACACGAGTATGCGCTTGGCGCCAAACCGGTCGCCGAGCAGGCCGAAGGCGATGCGGCCGCCCATCCCGGCGAGGCCTTCCACGCTGTAGATGGTGACGGCGGCAATCATCGGGATGCCGCAGCTGATGGCGTAGCTCACGGTGTGGATGATCGGGCCCGAATGGGTGGCACAGCAGAAGAAATTCGTCAGCAGCAGGATGATGAATTGCGGCGAGCGCAGCGCCTGCGCGAGCGTCATATCCGATTGCGAAGCATCGCTGGATGGCGTGGACGCCCCACCCTCGAGCGCGGGCGCGCGGCGCACCAGCAATGATACCGGGATCATGATAGCGGCGATGACAAGCGCCACGATCTGCATCGAGGTCCGCCAGTCGTGGTTCGAGACCAGCCAGGCGGCGAGCGGCGACATGGTCATCGGCGCCATGCCCATGCCGGCCGAAACCAGCGAGACCGCAAGGCTGCGATGCGTATCGAACCAGCCGGTGACGCAGGCCATCATTGGCGCGAAGATCGCGGCGGTGGCGCAGCCGACCAACAGCCCGAAGACGAACTGAAATACGACCAGCGATGTCGCTAGACTCGCGAGCCCGAGGCTCACCGCGAGCACGACCGACCCGGTCAATACCACCGGCAGCGGCCCAAATCGGTCGGATAAGGTGCCCCAGATCATGCTGGAGAAGGCCATGGCGAGAAAGCCGATGGTCATGGCGCTGGATATGCCGGTGACCGACCAGCCGGTATCCCGCGCAATCGGCTGCAGGAACACCGGCAACGAAAACATGCCGCCAATTGCGACGCAGCCGAGCAAACCTCCGGCCGCGACGATGACCCAGCGATAGCGAGAATTTTCCATTCCTGGTCTCCATTGTAGCGCTCTCTGGGTACAAGACGAACGGGATGGGCAGGAACCGACAGGCCGAGCCGCCGCCGGCTCATTTTTTGCGATGTGATGCGTTGCAACGTTTCTTGACCGATGACCAATCATGCAATATCGATAGTTACATGAAACGAGACAGTCGATTGTCGGGCGTGCTCCACGTCCTGCTCCATATGGCCGAGCGGGATGCGCCGGTGACGTCAGAGGTGCTGGCAAAGGCCATGGATACCAATCCGGTGGTGATCCGGCGGATCATGTCCGGGCTGCGCGATCAGGGCTATGTGCGATCGGAGAAAGGGCATGGCGGCGGATGGACCCTCGCCCGCGACCTCGCCACGATATCACTGCGGGATGTCTATGAGGCGCTCGGTCAACCCGCGCTGTTCGCGGTGGGAAACAGAACGGAAGCACCGGGCTGTCTTGTCGAGCAGGCCGTCAATGCCGCGCTCGATCGGGCTTTTGACGATGCGGAGGCGCTGCTGCTGTCGCGCCTGGGCGACGTGACGCTTGCGATGCTGAGCGCCGACTTCCAGAAGCGCCTGGGCGACCGGCGCAACCGCCATCGTCTGGAGACCGCCCATGCATCATGATGCAGCCGTCCAGCCCTGGCTGGCCCACTTCTCCGATCCCGAGGCGGTGCGGCGTTATGCGGATGGGCCGCCGCGCTTCGTGCCCGGCTTTGCCGACCTGCACCGCATGACCCGCATCCTGCTGGCGGAACAGACGGCGCAAGACGCCCGCGTGCTGGTGCTTGGCGCCGGTGGCGGCCTGGAATTGAAGGCATTGGCAGAGGCCGAGCCGCGCTGGAATTTCGTCGGCGTCGATCCCGCGCTGGCGATGCTGAAGCTCGCCGAGCAGACGCTCGGACCGCTCAATGCGCGCGTGCAGCTGCAGCAGGGTTATATCGAGGATGCGCCCGATGGGCCGTTCGATGCCGCCACGTGCCTGCTCACGCTGCATTTCCTCGATGCCGACGAGCGGCGGCGGACGGCACGGGAAATCCACCGGCGTCTGCGGCCCGGCGCGCCCTTTGTCGCGGCGCATTCCAGTTTTCCGCAGGCCGGCACTGAGCGCGCGCGATGGCTGTCGCGCTATGCCGCCTACGCGATCGCCTCCGGCGCCGATCCGGACCAGGCCAACAATGCGCGTGCCGCGGTCGATGCACACCTCAACCTGTTCAGCCCGGAACAGGACGCGCAAATTCTGCGCGAGGCCGGATTCAGGGATGTGGAGTTATTCTACGCGGCTTTTACCTGGCGCGGCTGGATTGCAACTGCGTGAAGCGGGGATGGCCGACTTTATTCGAAGCGGCAGGATCATGACCATCCGCCCCATCGTTCGGTACCCCGACCCTCGGCTGGCGCTCCCGGCGCAACCTGTCGCCGTGTTTGACGACGCGCTGCGCGAGCTTGCGGGCGACCTGCTCGAGACGATGCACGCCGCGCCGGGGATCGGGATTACCGCGCCGCATATCGGTATCTCGCTGCGGGTCGTGGTGCTCGACCTCGACGCAACCGAGGGCGCGCGGACCTATGTCAATCCGGAGCTCATCATGGGCATCATCAGAGATGATCCTGCATCGGGAAGGCAGCGTCTCGATGCCCGGGGTCAATGACGAGGTAAGTCGTCATGCGCGGGTCCGGATCCGCTATCAGGACGTCCACGGCATCCCGCAGACCGAGGAGGCGGACGGGCTGCGCGCGGTCTGCCACCAGCACGAGATCGATCAGCTCAACGGCCTGTTCTGGATCAAGCGGCTGTCCCGCCTCAAGCGCGAGCGGCTGATCAAGCGCTTTGAGAAGATGTCGCGTAGTTGAGAGGAATGCGCTCCTCCATTAAGATTACGCCTTAACCAATAATTAATTATGCCTTTGCGGGCACGAAAGCCGCGGCTTAGCGTTTTGGGAATGCTGCTCAGTAACCCACGAATAGGTGAGTGCCATGGCCTATAGAACGACGTTTATCGCGTCCCTCGGTGCAGTCGCGCTTGTCCTTGCCGCAAGCGGGGCATTAGCCGATCCGGCACCGGCGCACGGTGCGGGCCTTGCTCCGGCGCGCCCGGCTTTCCCGTCATTCCCCCGACATAACCATCACCGGGGTGGCGGTTTCTTCCCGGGAACCGGGGGCATCGTCTATGGCCTGTCGAATGAGGTTCGCGAACCGGTGGTAGAGGCTCCGCCGGCAAAAATGTCGGACGACCTCCGTTACACCTGCGTATTGGACATTCCCTGGGACTACGTCCATCGCTGTCCGCAGTATACGACGCCCCGTCAATAGTTTTCAGGCGTACGTGGCGAAGTAGCGCATTATCAGTTCTGATCGAATCAGAACCGGACGGGTTCACGCGTCCTGCTCCACCATCGCAGCGATCGAAGACGGCCTTTACGAATTGCGGATCGTAGATGTCTCTCATTTGCGGATTACCCATCAAACAGCGCCCGCACGTCTTCCTCCGTGAGAGCCGATGCGATCTGCCCGTCGCGATCGAACAGGCTGTCGGCGAGCGCGCGTTTCCTGGCCTTGAGTTCGTCCATCTTTTCCTCGATCGTGCCTGAGGCCACGAGCCGATAGACGAAAACCGCCTTGTCCTGGCCGATACGATGGGCACGATCGATGGCTTGTTCCTCGACCGCGGGATTCCACCAGGGATCGAAGATGATCACGGTGTCTGCCGCCGTCAGGTTGAGCCCGACGCCGCCGGCCTTCAGGCTGACCAGGAAAACGTCGCTGGCTCCATTCTGAAAGCCGTCGATCGCATTCTTGCGGTCCCTGGTTTCTCCAGTCAGCACGCTGTAGCGAATGCGCTCGGCATCGAAGCGCTTTCGGATCAGATCGAGCATCGAGGTGAATTGCGAAAAGACGATGATCTTGCGGCCCTCGCTCAACAGCTCCAGCACCATTTCCATCAAGCGATCGAGCTTGGCGGAAGGCCGCTGGACACCGTCATCGAGTTTCAGGAGCAATGGATCACAACAGGCCTGCCGCATCCTGAGCAGCGCTTCGAGCACGATGATGTGGCTCCTCGCCAGGCCGCGCTGTGCGATCGCCTTGCGCACCTTGTCCGACATCGACAGGCGGATCGAATCATAGAGGTCGCGCTGACTGTCCTCCAGTACGATGCGCTCGACGATCTCGCTCTTGGCGGGCAGTTCAGTAGCGACCTCCGTCTTGGTCCGGCGCAGCAGAAACGGTTTGACCCGCCGGGCCAGCGCCGCCGCGCGCTCGTTGTCGGCGCGCTTCTCGATCGGGAGGCGCCAAAGGCGGGAGAAGGCAGCCTTGTCGCCGAGATAGCCGGGGTTGGCGAAGCTCATGATCGACCAAAGCTCACCCAGATGATTTTCCATCGGCGTTCCGGTCAGGCAGAAGCGATGCCGCGCCTTGACGTCGCGCAGCCAGCGGGTTGTCGCGGCATTGGGATTCTTGATCGTTTGCGCTTCGTCCAGCACCGCCATGTGCCAATCGCGCGACAACAGAACGTCGCGATCCCGCGCGATCAGCGGATAGGTTGTCAGCACCAAATCATGCTCGGGAATTGTCGCAAAATTCTGCTTGCGGCCGGCGCCGTGGAGGACGAGAACCCGCAGATCCGGCGCAAATTTTTGTGCTTCGTTGAACCAATTGGTCATCAGGCTGGTCGGCGCGACGATCAGCGCAGGCCGCGCGAGATTGCCGCGCGCCTTCTCCAGTGCGAGCAGCGCCAGAATTTGGACGGTCTTGCCGAGCCCCATATCGTCGGCGAGCACCCCGCCGAGTTCGCTCTCGCGCAACAGATCGAGCCAGGCCACACCTTGCGCCTGATAAGGCCGAAGTTCGGCGCGAAAGCCTTCCGGCAGCGGCAGATGGCTCAAGCCTCGGGCGCGGAAGAGGTCCGCAAGGCGACGAAGACTGTCGGCGCCGCGAAAGGCAAATTTCTCGCTCTCCAGCGCCAGCAGCGGCACGACGTCCGCGCGCGATAGCCTGACCTTCCCGCGCGCATCCGCGAAGACGCCACCCAGCCTCAGGCTGTGCAGCGCCAGCACCAATGGCAGGAAGCGATCGGCGGCAAGCGAAAGATGGCGGCCGTCGGCCAGCGGCAGATAGAAATGCTCGCCCTCGTCGGCGAGCTTTTTGATACGATCCGGCGTGAAGCCGGGCATCGCGACAAGTGCGGCCAGCATCGGCGCAAGGTCGCGCCGCTCGCCGTCGATCTCGACCCCGAGCGCCAGCTCGAACCAGTCGATGCCGCTCGATTCGAACTCTGCGTCGAATTCACCGGACGATACCGCCAACCGATAGGGAAAATCGTCGTCGATACGGATCTCGAATCCCTCGGCCTGCAGTTCCGCCACGTGCAGGTTGAGGAAATCGAACCAGTCGTCAGGCTTCTTCAGCGTCAGGTCACGGGCATGGCGATGATCGAGCGACGGGAACGCCGCCCTCGCCTCGACAAAATCGAAATCGGCCAGGCGTTTACGCGCCGCCCTCTCCTTTGCCGGGCGGCGCGCGATCGAATAGACCTGTCCGGCCTGGAACGCTTCCAGGCGGTTTGCCCGTTCCGAGGTCTCGATCTCGATCGGTCCATATCGGAAGCTGACATGGGCGATCGCGACCGGACGATCGACGTCAGGCTTGTGACCGTAGTAATAGCCGCCCGCATACAGCTGGCCGCGCATCAGGTGCACGATCGGGACCGGGTCCTCGTCGATCCCTACCGCGGGCGTGGGCGTCCCGGGCAACAGCCCGTGATGACGTTCCGGCAGCGTTTGACCGAGACGGCGCGACACTTCCGCGACCTGGGCACGCGGAATTGCCGGCGCCGATAACAATTGGCCGGCAAGCCGCGGCTCGAGGTTCAACTCCACCGGTCCGATCGTCCCGGCGGCCTCATTGACATACACCGGCGGTTCGGCATTGAGCGCCATCATTTCCGGCACGATGAGATGGGGGGCGACGCCGCGCTTGCTGGCCTGGCGCCATTCAATCCGACCTTCGCGCTTCTCCGCCCAACGCAACGGCGATCCCTTGTGATCGCGCCAGAACGCGCGGCCGGTCGCGACAATCCGCTGCAGCAGCTCGCCCGATTGCAGCCGTGGGCGATAGTGGTATCGGTCCGTCCGGGCCGCGAGCTGTGTCAGAATGTCGATATCGACGTCCCGGTAGTATTTCGGCGCGCGTTCCGGGACAAAATCGGACACGCTGGGTTGGGCGTAATTGGTGGCAAAATCACCGGCCTTCAGCAGCCGCACCGAACGCAGCGAGACCGCCAGAACGGGCAAATGCACGCCTTCCTGAAACGGACCGAGGCAATAGAGCAGGCGCTGGTTCAACTCGGCTGGATAGTCGTCGCCACGCAGCGCCCTGCCGCAATTCTCGAGCCACTCGTTGACTTCGTAAGGCAGAGGTGGCGGCACCGACAATGCCAGGGTCTCCTGCGCGTCCGGCATCGTCCCACCAGACGGCTGCTGCTTCCCGCTCAAAGCTTCCAGGAGTGTCGCAACCACGTGCTTGCAGTTGAGCATCATCGGACAACTGCATTCACCGTCCAGTTCTTCGAGCTGATCGCGACCGAACTCCAGTTGAATATCGACCCGATAATTGCTGGCCGCGCTTCCCCGCACCTTGGCACGAATGTGCGTCAGGTCCTCGCTGATCTCCAGCGCGCTGACGCGCCCCTGGGCCTGGTAGGCGCGGCCCTTCTCAACCGCCGAACGGCTGAAGAAGTCATAGATGTGTTTTGGCTTCAGGACGTCCGAAAGCACGTGAACCATTCCACAACGGTGGGAACCAGCCAGAGCAGAAAGTAGGTTGAAATCATCACTTCCACTCGATCGTGCCCGGCGGCTTGCTTCCTCACGTCATACATCACCCAGTTGACGCCCTTCAACTCGTTGACGGCGTGCGTCGCGGTCATGGCCCCCTGCTCCAAGGCCCGGCCGCGCGCCGGTGGCGCAGGCCTGCTCGACGCAACGGCTCGCCCGAAAAATGTTCTGCTCGGCGAACATCGGCCCCACGATCTGCAACCCGATCGGCAGGCCCGCGACAAATCCGCAAGGCACCGAGGCCGCAGGCTGGCGGGTGAGATTGAACGGCCATGTCAGCGGCGTCCAGTCGAACCATTGGGGGAAGCGCGTGGCGTCGGGCGTGTCGACGCCGGCCGCGAAAGCCGTGATGGGAACACTCGGCGTCAGCAGCAGATCATAGTCTTGATGAAACGATTGCATCTTCTGGCTCAGCGCGCGCATCTCGGCATAGGCCGCCTGCAATTGGATCGCGGAAATATTTTGGGCTGATATGACCAGCCGCAGCAAGCCCGGATCGAGCGCCGCCAGTTGCGCGCCGTCGAAATCACGCACCAATGCGGCATGAGATGCGCCCCAGATCACTTCCAGCGCCGGCTGCGCACCGGAAAAATCGAGAGACACATTCTGCACGTCAGCACCGGCCTTCACCAGCGCGTCGATCGCCGGCTGCATGCCGGCCACGACGGCAGGATCAGCTACCGGGAAGCCGAGATCGGGCGACCATGCGATGCGCATGCCCGTCACGCCACTGTCGAGGCCATCGAGATAGTCGATGCCGCGCCAGGGAATGGCGAAGGAATCACGCGCGTCCGGCCGCGTGAGCGCGTTCAACATCAAGGCGCTGTCAGCGACATCGCGCGACAGGCCGCCATAGACCGCGAGCGTGCCCATTGGTCCCGGAAAATTCGGCACCACGCCGTAGCTCGGCTTCAATCCGAACACGCCGCTGAACGCCGCCGGAATCCGGATCGAACCGCCGCCATCGCCGCCGGTCGCGAGCGGTACAACGCCCGCCGCCACCAATGCGGCCGAGCCGCCGCTGGAGCCGCCGGGCGTGCGGGAAACATCCCAGGGATTACGCGTGATGCCGGTCAGCGGGCCATGCGTGATGCCCTTCCAGCCGAATTCGGGCGTCGTCGTCTTGCAGAAGAACACCGCGCCGGCCTCGCGCAGGCGGGCGACACCGGGCGTATCCTCCATGCTCGGCACAGTTGGCGTCGCGTGCGAGCCGATGCGCGTCGGCCAGCCCGCGACATGCGCGGTGTCCTTGATCGCAACAGGCACGCCGTCGAGCGGCCCAAGCGGTGCGCCGCGACGCCAACGTTCCGCCAACTCCGCGGCCAAGCGCCGCGCTAGCGGTTCATCCAGCAGGCAGATGGCATTGAGAGCCGGATTGACCGTGTGCAGTTGCGCCAGCGTAGCTTCCAGCACATCGACCGGCGATACCTCGCCCTTGGCAAAGCGCCGCGCCATCTCGCGGGCGGAAAACCAGTTCAACTCGTCAGACATCCCGCCCGACCCGGAAATGTGGTGAAGCCTTCGAACATCGCATCGAACATGCCACGACAGGCAACGGGCCGCAGCCCCTCGACCAGAATGGCAGACCTGCAACCATACCCAAGACACGGCGCAGTTGCGTGCGATCGTTCATGCAAGGCAAGGCCTTCTGATTCAAGATTTCAACGACGTGGGGCACAGGTCCGCTTTCTCGCGGCGGGATGCGCCCGAGCTTTGGGTCATTTTTCACCCTCGCAGTAAGGAGGGCGCAGGGAAGACCGGGTGCTTGCTGCACCCGCGGTCTCGCGTGCCAACGCACACGGCAAAAGGCGGCACACGAGCATACAGGGCAGCTGGAGCACTCCGGCCTTCCCTGCGCAATGGCTTTACGGCTTACTTCGTGCTCTTCCCGGAGAACGGCTCTTTTGCCTCCGTCGCCTGCGCTTCTTAGCGCACGCTTAGCGCCAGCACCGCGGCGCCCGAACCACACGACTTCGCCGTACGCGTCCGGCGCGTACGTCTATCGCGCCATTTGCGTCCATCGCATCTCACCGCGCGTTCGTGACGATGGCCAACGCCCCTCATCCGCCATGAGACGGGCGGAGTTATGCGACTGATTTGGGTGAGAACGAAAGCAGAATATTTTTGATTCGCGGGGTTGACACGATTTCGGAAAATCCGAAGTGATTTGTCCGTCGGGCCAACCTGGTGCTGGGGAAGAGCGGCACCAGGCCGAAGACTGGCATTTTCGGCACGCCGCACCGGATCAATGGTTCGACGTCGTCTTTGACTGTCACTGATCGAAGCAGGGCCCTGGCTGGACGGCGGGCAGGCGACCCGCGCCGGAATGCCGCCGCTTTGCGCTGACAAAAAAGATTCTTCATTGATGTCGGGACCGGAGCGGTTCGATCGTCCTTTGCCATGAACCCTGCGTTAAACCGAGGAGCACAATGATGAACAAGAACACGATCTGCCTGTGGTACAACCATGACGCCGAAGAGGCCGCGCGGTTTTACGCCAAAACCTTTCCCGACAGCCGCGTCGACGGGGTTCATAAGGCACCGTCCGACTTTCCGGGCGGCAAGGCCGGCGACGTCCTGACCGTGCAGTTCACCGTGTGCGGCGTGCCGTGCATCGGCCTCAATGGCGGCGACATCTTCAAGCAGAGCGAGGCGTTCTCGTTCCAGATCGCCACCGACGACCAGGCGGAGACCGACCGTTACTGGAACGCGATCGTCGGCAATGGCGGCACGGAGAGCCAGTGCGGGTGGTGCAAGGACAAATGGGGCCTGTCGTGGCAGATCACCCCGCGCGTTTTGACCGAGGCGATGGCCAGGGGCGGCGACGTGGCCAAGCGCGCGTTCGAGGTGATGATGCCGATGCAGAAGATCGATGTTGCGAAGATCGAGGCTGCGGTGCGCGGATAGACACAGCACCTTGGCGGGGGATCAGCCCCCTGCCATCAGGTCCTTCGCCAGCGCCATGTAGGCCGGCAGCGTCACGGGGTCGTTGGCGGCGTTGCCGGCCGTTGGGTGCGAGGCATAGCGGGCGATCACCATCTCGGCCTTCGGATCGATATAGATGCCCTGCCCGTGGACGCCGCGCGCCATGTAGGCGCCGTGCGCATTGTGCGTCACCCACCATTGATTGCGGTACGACGCGCCCGGCAAGGTGGTGTAGCCGGCCGGCTTGAACTTTGCGGGATCGCCGCCGCGGGCGATGTCTTCCACCACGGAAGACGGCACGATCTGGCGGCCGTTGAAGCGGCCGTGATTGCGGATCGTCTCGCCGAAGCGGGCGAGATCGCGCAAGCTGGTCGAAAGCCCGCCGCCGCCGCTTTCGGTGCCGATGCGGTCGACGTGATAATGCGCGTCCTCTTCCGCGCCCATCGGAATCCAGATGCGATCGGAGAGCAAATCGGACAGCGTCATGCCGCTCGCCCGCCGGCAGATAAAGGCCAGCACGTCGGAATTGACGGTCTTGTAGGCGAAGGCCTTGCCGTGCTCGCCCTGCTTCTTCTGCGCGCACAGGAAATCGAAGATGTTGGTCGCGCCCTCATAGCCCGGCTCGATCGGCGCCATGCCGTTCGCCCGCCGCAGCCCAAACACGCCGGAATTCCTGTCGGTGTAAACTTCCGTGTATTCGAGGCCCGTCGTCATATCCATGGCCTCGTGCACGCGGGCGTCACCGAACGCGCTAGCCTTCAGCTCGGGGACATAGTCCGTGATCGGCGCCTGCGGATCGATCTTGCCCTCGGCCACCAGAATGCCGGCGAGCGTGCCGGTGAACGATTTCGTCACCGACATCGCGATATGCGGCTTGTGCGGCTTCAGCGCGCCGAAATAGCGCTCGTAGATCAGCTTGCCCCGGTGCAGCACGGCGATGCCGTCCGCATAGGTTTCCTCAAGCATGCGCGCAAACGTCATCGGCCGCCCGTCCATGGTGACTGACGCGGACGCGCCGATATCATGCTCCTCGCGCGGCAACACCGACGCGGGCCCCGCCCCGCGCCAGACGTTCACCGTCGGCACCAGCTGACGGATATTGCTCCAGGCCCAGCGCAATTCGGGAAAACTGCGGAACGAGCCGTTCTGGAAGGTGACGAGTTTGTCCGGCGGCGGCGGAAAGCCCTGCATCCAGCCGAGCGTTTCAGGATCGGTCTCGGCGGCGGTGGGCGTAACGGTTGGGCTAGAGGCGGTCGCAACGGACATGAGCGGGCTCCGGGGGGATGATGGGGAGTCGTAACATGGAGGCGCGGAGGTATGCAGCCGACGTTCCAGCAGGGGTGACCGGCGCGGCGGGCGGTTGTAGCCCGCATGAGCGCAGCGATATGCGGGAGAAGTCCCGGGTATCGCTGCGTCATGCGGGCTACGCTTGCTATTCCTTTGCTCCACGGGATGCCTTTCTCGCGGCTCTACGCGCAGACCAACGCGCGCGCAGCCGCTTCACGGCGCGAACCGTCATCGGGGCAACCACTTGCAACGCCATGGAAGCCGCCCCAGCCACCAGCCCTTTGACGAGATCGAATGCCAGATCGGGCCCAAAATACCACATGACCCCGCGTCCTTTGTCGCAGGGGCACCGCCGGGCAGCGTTGGGCAAAAAAGAAATGAAAAAGCCCCGTCCGTCGCCGGCGGGGCCCCAGAAAAAATCCCTGTACGCAATTGTCAGCGCACGCGAAATATCCTTGGTTCACCCGCTCAAGGTGGACTGAAGAATGCAAAGCTGCCACATCTGTGGCCGTGCGATTGAAGACGCGCATGACGAAACTCCGGAAATGAAGATAAGCAGCTCGTGGCGGAGTTGCCTCCGCCGACGGGTGAACGTTGGACTTATACAACCAATCCGGATGGGAGTCTGTACGCTATTTCACAATTGGGAGAACATGTGAGGCGTTGAGTTGGCCGGGCTCGTACGGCGGCGGGTACGCAAACAGCGCGGTTACCTTCGGCTAATCCACCTCCACAAGTTATTGCTTGAAGCAATTCTCGCGGTGCCATTTCAGGAAATGCGGATGTGGACGGTCGGATATCCTATGAGGCGCAAGCGCGTGACCGGACTTGTTGATAATTGACCGTATCTCTTGCGGATTATTTGTCTGCCGTGAAATCAGTATCTCCAAATCGTCGGCCAAGCTAATGAGGCCACGATCAAACATCCAATGTGCCGTGCCCGAAAGAGCGATCCCGTTGCTGACAATATCCGGCCCACTTGCTTCCACAGGCCGGATATGTGCGGCTGCAACTTCTGCCCGACCTCTTCCGTTGATGAGCTTTAGTCCCGTGATAGCGCAGCGCTCGTCATAGGCACGCAACACGACGCGACGGAAGATACGATCGCGCAAGATCCTCGACACTGTGAGGCTGACGCGGTCACGCTGTTCGTCAAACCTGAAGGGCAACTGCTCCTCATCAAAGCCCGGCGCCGGCATTTCATTATCGAACCGAGGCAGCAACGGCACCTTTTCCTCGAATCCGAGCTCGACGATCCTTCTGAAATCTTCGGGAGAGATTGGTCGCACTGCTGATTGAGCGCGCCCGGAAATCCGCCCCTGCTCGTTGAGAACGCCGCTTTCAATTGGCCCCGTCGCTCCGTTGAAAGGAACGGGATTAGCAAAGTCGAGATAGCTTCCCGGCTCGATCAACGCGAGATGCATCTCTGGAGCGCTAGGATCTGGAATGACTTGTCGAACCTTTGCTATTGCAAAGTAGCCGCGCGTATCAGCGACCTTGCTCGGTTCGTAATAGATTATCCAGTCGCCGATGCAGGCTTCAACGCGACGCAGGTATTGGCGGGGGAATTGGTATTGTTCAGCCGGGGTGTCCTCGTAGATCGAGTCTGAGCGATGTATGAAGACCCCAAATCCCATTGCTTTCCCGCGTAATTCTTGCAACTAAATCGGGGTTACTTCCCTCACTCCCACTCGATCGTCCCCGGCGGCTTGCTCGTCACGTCGTACACCACCCGGTTCACCCCCTTCACCTCGTTGATGATCCGCGTCGCGGTTTCGCCGAGGAATTTCATGTCGAAGGCGTAGAAGTCGGCGGTCATGCCGTCGGTCGAGGTCACGGCGCGGAGGCCGACGACGTATTCGTAGGTGCGGCCGTCGCCCATCACGCCGACGGTCTTCACCGGCAGCAGCACCGCAAAGGCCTGCCAGATCTGGTCGTAGAGGCCGTGCTTCCTGATCTGGTCGATATAGACGGCATCCGCGTTGCGCAGGATGTCGAGCTTTTCCTTCGTGATGTCGCCGGGGCAGCGGATGGCAAGGCCGGGACCCGGGAACGGGTGGCGGCCGACGAAGATTTCGGGGAGGCCGAGTTCGCGGCCCAGCACGCGGACCTCGTCCTTGAACAGTTCGCGCAAGGGCTCGACCAGCTTCATGTTCATGCGCTCGGGCAGACCGCCGACATTGTGGTGCGACTTGATGGTGACCGAGGGGCCGCCGGTGAAGGAGACGCTTTCGATCACGTCGGGGTAGAGCGTGCCTTGCGCCAGGAAATCCGCGCCGCCGAGCTTTTTCGCTTCCGCATCGAACACGTCGATGAACAGGCGGCCGATGGTCTTGCGCTTCTTTTCGGGATCGGTGACGCCTTCGAGTTCGCCGAGGAATTGTTTTGAGGCATCAACATGCACCAGCGGGATGTTGTAGTGATGCCGGAACAGGTCGACGACGGTCTTGGCCTCGTCGAGCCGCAGCATGCCGTGATCGACGAAGACGCATGTTAGCTGGTCGCCGATCGCTTCGTGGATCAGCACCGCGGCGACCGCTGAATTGACGCCGCCGGAAAGGCCGCAGATCACCCTGCCCTTGCCTACCTGGGCGCGGATCTTTTCGATCGCTTCTTCACGAAACGCGCGCATGGTCCAGTCGCCGGTGAGGCCGGCGACCTTGCGGACGAAATTGCGGATCAATTTGGCGCCGTCGGGTGTGTGCACCACTTCGGGGTGGAACATCAGGCCGTAATATTTGCGCTTCTCGTCCTGGATCACGGCGAACGGCGCATTCGGCGAGACGCCGGCGACCGTAAAGCCCGGCGGCATCTTGGTGATGCGGTCGCCATGGCTCATCCAGACCGGATGCTTCTCGCCCATCGTCCAGGTGGACTCGAACAGCGAGCTTGCCGCCTTGACCTCGACATCGGCGCGGCCGAATTCGCGATGATGCCCGCCCTCGACCTCGCCGCCGAGCTGGGCGGCCATGGTCATCTGGCCGTAGCAGATGCCGAGCACGGGCACGCCGGAATCGAAGATTTTCTGCGGCGCGCGCGGCGAGCCTTTTTCATGCACCGATTCCGGGCCGCCGGAGAGGATCACCGCTTTCGGCTTCATCTCGTCGAAAGCGGCCTCCGCCTTCTGGAACGGCACGATCTCGGAATAGACGCCCTCCTCGCGCACCCGGCGCGCGATCAGTTGCGTCACCTGACTGCCGAAATCGACAATCAGAATCTTGTCATGCGCCGAGGCCACCGAGGGCGCCGACGACTCGCGGGCTTTTTGTGCTGCTGTCATGGCAAGCAGATACGCGACGGGGGCCGGCCTCGCAACCGCGAGAAACGGCCAGCCCACATTCTTCTGACGGCATGGACAAACCCATATTAGGTAAGTATCATTGACCTAGTTTGACTCGGCGATTTGCCGGGGCGAAGCGGGAGCAATCGGAGGAACCATGCAGAGCCAGCATTTCGTGGCGGCCGATCTCGCTGTACTCGGCCGGGAGTGGATCGCAGCCTGGAACTCGCACGACCTCGAACGCATCCTCGCGCTTTACGCCGAGGACGCGGAAATGACTTCGGACCGCATCCAGGCACTCGGTCTCGACGCCAGCGGCACGCTCCGCGGCAAGGACAAGCTTCGGGCGTACTGGAGCAAAGCGTTTCAGCTTTTGCCCGGCCTGCATTTCGATCTGATCGACACCTATGCGAGCCCGGACAGCGTCGTCGTGTTTTATCAGAACGAGCGCGGCGCGCAGATCTGCGAATATTTGCGGCTCGATGCGCGGGGAAAGATCAGGCAGGGTTCGGCGAACCATCTCGCGCATTAGCCGCGCGCTCCCTCCCGTCACCCTGAGGAGCGCGCTTGCGCGCGTCTCGAAGGGCGACGGCCCCGCTGTGTCCGCATCCTTCGAGGCTCGCTACGCTCGCACCTCAGGATGACGACATCACACGTTCTTCCCTCAAGGACTCTCCCGCATGAAAATTCCGACCCTTCCCTTCACCGTCACCGACTGGAGCGAAGTCGCCACAACGAAGCATCCCGGCGAAACCGGCGAAGCGCTGTGGCGCACGCTCAACATCGGCGATCTGCGCGTGCGGATCGTCGAATATTCGCCGGGTTACCTCGCCGATCACTGGTGCGACCGCGGGCATGTGCTCTATGTGCTGGAAGGCGAGCTTGACAGCGAATTGCGCGACGGGCGGACGTTCAAGCTCACGCCAGGCATGAGCTATCAGGTGTCGGATTTCGGCGATGCCGCGCACCGCTCATCGACGAAGACCGGGGTGAAGTTGTTCATCGTGGATTGAGGTGCCAACCCCGAACGTCAGCGGAAGCTCGCCGCAAGGCCGACGACCTGACTGTCGATGCCGTTAAAGCCGTGATGGCCGCGGGCCTGACAGGGATCGCCTTCGTTGGCGCCACCGCTGAGCCAGCTCACCCGCGCCCGGCCAGCCGACCACTTGACGAACGGCTCGACGCCGGCCGGCAAGGTCACCCGGCAGCTATCCTGGCGGTGATGGATGACCAGCGTGCGCGGCAGCGACGCCGGCGAGCCCAGGATCGACATCACATTCTGCCCGCTGCCGGACTCGGCGCTGAGAAACCCCGACGTCAGCACCAGCGCGTCCGGCCGGGCCCCGCGGGCAATCCCCTCCGCGGCGCGGACCGTGCCGCGGCTGGTGGCGACGACGGTCACCGGCCGCTTGATCGCGGCCATATACTGAATAGCGCCGTCGAGCGGGGTATTGGCGTCGACCACCAGCACCGCGAGCCCCCGCGCCGCATAGGCGTGCCGGGTACGAACCAGCTGGTTGAATTTGAGCCCGCGGATATCGCCATTGTCGCCGGCATTGATGGCGCCGTCGCCGCCGGGGATCAGGATCACGCTCGCGCGCGGCGCGCCCGGCTTGATCAGCACGGCACGGGAGCCGCCGATGTTGACGGTCTCATCGGCAAACGCCGAGCCGGCAGCGCCGACAAGGATCGCAGCGACGCTCAAAAAGCCGATCCAATGATATTGCCTCACGACAAATTCCTCCTCAGTACCGATACAAAAAAACCGTCCGTCCCCGTTCGGCGCGGTGTCATCAGCCAGCCTTCGGCCGACTTCAGCGCGGCGTTTTCAAAATCTTCCGCCTTGTCCCAAAGCACGCTTGCCGTCTCGTTCAATGGCTGAATCGAAAACTCCGGATGACGCGAGAGAAAGCTGCGGACCTGCTCGCCGTTTTCGCTTGGTAGCACCGAGCAGGTGACGTACGCGATCCGGCCGCCCGGCTTGACCAGTGCGGCCGCCCGACCAAGCACTTCGGCCTGGTCCTTCAACCGTACTTCGAGCGCGCCGGGGCGCATGCGCCATTTGGCGTCGGGGTTGCGGCGCCAGGTGCCGGTGCCGGTGCAGGGCGCGTCGATCAGCACGAGATCGGCGGAGGCCTTGATGTCGGCCAATGGATCGGTGTCGCCTTTCGGCGCGCGGACATCGGCGTTGTGGACGCCGGCGCGGGAGAGCCGCTCGTAGATCGGCGCGAGCTGGCGCTTGTCGTGATCGGTCGCGATCAACCGCCCCTTGCCCTGCATCATCGCCGCGAGCGCCAGCGTCTTGCCGCCGGCGCCGGCGCAGAGATCGATCACCTGCTCGCCGGGTTTTGCCGCCGAGAACAGCGCGGCCAGCTGCGAGCCCTCGTCCTGCACTTCGATGCCGCCCTTGATGAAATCCTCCTCGGCATGGATGCCGGGGTTGCGGGCGTCGGCGCCGAGTTCGATGCGCAGCCCGATCGGCGACCACGGCGTTTCCCGCGCGCCGAGATGCCTGAGCGAGGCGAGAACCTTTTCGCGCTTTGCCTTCAGCGTATTGACGCGCAGATCAAGCGGCGCGCGGCTCGCCATCGCAGTCGCTTCCGCCACGCGGTCGTCGCCGAACACCGCGGCCAGCGGCGCGTCGAGCCATTCCGGATAGTCGCCGGCGATGTGCGGCGGCGCGTCGTCGAGGGTGCGCGAGGTGAGCGCTGATCGTTCGGCCTCGCTCAGCGGCTCCGGCGCGAATCGCTCGCCGTGGCACAAATTGGAGATAGCCTCGGTGTCCATGCCGCGCTCGAGCCGGAGCATGCCGAGCACGCGGGCGCGCGGCGTGTCCGCATCCATCAGCCAGGCGCTCGACGCGCGGCGCCGCAGCACGTCCCAGATCAGGCCCGAAATCGCGGCGCGATCGCCCGAGCCGGCATAGCGGTGCGCAGTGCCCCACTCCTTCAGCGCCTTCGCCGCGGGAACGCGTTGGGCGTCGATGGTCTCAATCAGTTCGATGGCGGCGGACAGCCGGGCAGCAGGGGTCATCAATAGCTTTCTAGATCAGAAGCAGAAGCTTCAGCGCGAAGTAGATCCACATCGCCAGCAGCACGAGCACGCCGGCAAACCAGGCCAGGCTGCGCTGCTGGATGTTGTTCGACGTGACGAAAATGCCGGCATGGGCGAAGCGGGTTATCACGAACACCCAGGACATCAGCACGATGAAGAGATCAGCCCGGCGCAGCGGCAGCGCCAGCGCGATCAAAAAGTAGAACAGCAGGGGTACTTCGAACTGATTGCTGAAGCAATTGCCGATCTGGGCCACGCGGGCCGGATATTTCGGCTGCCCCGCCGCGATGTCCTTCAGGCTGGTTTCCCGGGCCTTCACCGCCTTTGTGCGGGTCGTGACCATCCACAGCAGCAGGAAGAAAGCGAGCCCGACCAGAACAAAGACCGGCAGCAAAACCATTTGAACCGACATGAGAATCTCCCCAGAACCTGCACCAGGCCTCAAGCAATAGCGAGGTGCCCTTCGACTGACAAATGTGCCATTCGCTAGCCCGCTTGAACCGCCACCCGAGCCTTTTGAACCACAGCTCAAGCCTTGGCGACCAACTATCGAGAATTCCGATGGTTCTGGTGTCGAACCGGCCCCAAGGCAACCCGCGATCCGCCACCGCGTGCTGTGATGCGCCGGCGCTCGCGCAATTGTGGCGCTGATATTGGCCGCGACGATGTGCCTGCTGACATGAAGATGGCGCGGGACTGGTACGCCAAGGCGCTGGAGCACCTGCGTTGCCCGTACCTATTGAGAAACAAAAGGCGGCGGGACCCGCGGGGCACATTTGCTTTGACGGAAACAACCAGCGCTTTACTCTGTCCCTGACGGCCGCCGCGCCAAGAGCAGCCGCAGGAGGAGCACAACTTTGCGATTTCGCGATCAGGACATTGTTTTCGCCAACAGCGCCCACGGACCGAGCAAGGGACAGAATTTCGAAATTCCCACCGCCAATCCGCGCAACTACTTCCACGTCATCAGCGATGCCGCCGACCTGCCGAAGATTGCGATCGACGGCAAGCTGTTCCTGCCGGCCTCGAACAATCGCAAACGCAGCGGAAAGCTCCCGCTGGTGATGGTGGTGCCGGGCAGCCTCGGCGTTGCGGCGTCGCACGTCGCGCACGCCGAGACGCTGGTCGATGACGGCTTTGCCGCCTTCGTGCTCGACAGTTTTGGCGCGCGCGATGTGACCTCCACCGTCGCCAACCAGACTCAATTCTCATTTGCCGCCAGCGCCTATGACGTGTTGGCCGCGTGGATGGTGCTATCGGCGCATCCCGAGATCGACGCCTCCCGGATCGGCGCGCAGGGCCACAGCCGCGGTGGATCGGCGGTGCTGACCGCTGCAACACGCCGCTTCGCCGATGCGGTGGTCGGCGCCGGCGCAGGTTTTCGCAGCGTGCTCGCCGCCTATCCATGGAGCGGCCACCAGTTCCTCGATCCCTCCGTCGATGAAACCGAAATCCGCGTCATCATGGGCGATGCGGACGAATGGTGCTCGCCGATGCAGGTGCAGGGTCATTGCCAGGCCATCCGACTTTCCGGCGGAAGAGCGACAATGCGGCTGATCGGCGGCGCGCAGCACAGCTTTGATCGCGGCACTGATATTGAGAATGTTCCCGACGCATCTGTCTCCCCCGCGGCGCCGACGGCCTATATCGCCAATGACGGCGCCTTCATCCATCCGCTTCACGGTGTTGCGGACAGCAAGCTCGTCGATCGCGACCTGATGATCTACGCGCTGAAGGCCGGCTATGGCCGCAAGGGCGCGAAAATCGGAAGCCGCGATGGCGACGCCGAGCTGTTTAAAACAGACATGCTAACCTTCTGGCGGCGGACGCTGGGGTGAAGCCGCTCACGCGCTTTCGTCATCGTTCCGACTTCGGGTACGGCTATGATCGGCCCGAAAGGAATGGTCCATGAGCGAATTCCGCCTGACGCAAATTTCCGACACCCACCTCGCCCGCCGTCTCCAGTCACTGACTGCCAATTTTCACCGCGTCAGCGAACATATCGACGCGACGCGCCCGGATCTCGTGATCAACAGCGGCGATATCTCCTTCGACGGGCCGAACAGCCGCAGCGATCTCGAATTTGCCAAGGAGCTGCATGACGCGCTGCCGGTGCCGTGCCGTCATCTGCCCGGCAATCACGACATCGGCGACAACCCGACCGCGGTGGGTCCCGCCCCGAAGCAACCGGCGACGGAGAAGGAGCGGCAGAATTATCTCGCCGTGATCGGCGAAGACCGCTGGCGCTTTGACGCGGCCGGCTGGAGCTTTATCGGGCTGAACTCGCTGATCATGAATACCGGGATCGAGAGCGAGGCGGAGCAGTTCGGCTGGCTGGCGTCAGAACTCGGCCGCGTGAATGGCAGGCCGGTCGCGCTGTTCCTGCACAAGCCGCTTTATCTGAACACGCCTGACGATCCCGAGACCGAGGGAACGGCGATCCGCTATGTGCCGCAGCCCCGGCGCAAAAATCTGATCGAGGTGTTTGCGGCGGTCGATCTGCGGCTGGTGGCGTCAGGCCACGTCCATCAGCGGCGCGATTACACCTTTGGCCACACCCGCCACGTCTGGGCGCCGTCCGCAGGCTTCATCATTCCTGACCGGATGCAGGAGGTGATCGGCGTCAAGGAAGTCGGGCTGGTGGAATACCGTTTCCAGCCCGACAGTTTTGAAGTGCGCCATGTCAGAGCGCCGGGACAGACCGATGTCGGGCTGGATTCGCTGATCGACAAGAAATCCTAGACTTCAGAGCGCCCAGGAACTCCCATTCACGTCAGTACTCCCGCTCAACGATGCCGTAGTAGGAGTTGTTATCGCTCCACGGCGCGGTCGCAAAGGCACCTACGCGTGGGGCCGGGTAAAACCTGTTACCGTAGTAGTAGCCCGGCCCGGGTGTGGCCCTGACACCGTACCCCCCTGTGAGGTAGCGGGAGTTCGGATAGTTGAAGCCCAACGCGCCGGGTTCCTGATTGACCTCTTGAGCCATCACAGGAGTGACCAGCATCGTGGCGGCGACCAGGCCGAGCGACAGTTTCTTGCAGTTCATCATTTGGCTTCTCCATAGGATGTCAAAGCCAAACGGCAGCCGCCAAAGGACGTTCCCCCATCAGTCTCAAGTGACCGTGAGGTTCATCTTGCGTGTTCCCCGCAACCTGGCGAACGCCTCACGCCTTGTCCGGCCCGACGCGCACCAGCTGCTTGCCGAAATTGGCGCCCTTCAAGAGGCCCATGAATGCGGCGGGCGCGCTGTCGAGGCCTTCGGTGACGAACTCCTTGTGCTTGACCTTGCCCTCGCGCACCCACTGCGACATGTCGCGCAGGAAGTCGGCGTGACGCGCGGCAAAGTCGCTGACGATGAAGCCGCGGATGGTCAGCCGCTTGGTCAGCACGGCGCGCATCATCTTGCCGCCCCATTTCGGGCTGGTCTCGCCGAAGTTGTTGTATTCCGAGATCAGGCCGCACACCGGGATGCGTGCAAACGCGTTGAGCAGCGGGAACACCGCCTCAAACACCGCACCGCCGACGTTTTCGAAATAGACGTCGATCCCCTTCGGGCAGGCGTCTTTCAGTTTCGCCGCCAGATCCGGATCGCGATGGTCGAGGCAATCGTCGAAGCCGAGCTCATTCTTGACATAGGCGCACTTGTCCTTGCCGCCGGCGATGCCGATCGCGCGGGCGCCCTTGATTTTTGCGATCTGGCCGACCGCCGAGCCGACGGCGCCGGAAGCGGCGGCGACGACCACGGTTTCGCCCGCCTGCGGCTTGCCGATGTCGAGCAGGCCGGTATAGGCGGTCATGCCGGGCATGCCGAGCACGCCGACGGCGGTCGAGATCGGCGCGATCTTCGGATCGATTTTTGCCAGACCCTTGCCGTCGGAAACCGCATGCGTCTGCCAGCCGGCGCGTGACAGCACGATGTCGCCCTTGGCAAAGCCGGGATTGTTGGACGCAATCACTTCGCTGACCGTGCCGCCTTCCATCACGCCGTTGATCGGCACCGGCTGGGCATAGGACGGACCATCGCTCATGCGGCCGCGCATATAGGGATCGAGCGACAGCCAGATGGTGCGCAGGAGGACTTCGCCGGCGCCCGGCGTAGGCACCGGGCAATCCTCAAGGCGGAAATCGGAAGGTTTTGGTTCGCCGACGGGGCGCGAGGCGAGGACAATGCGTTTGCCTTGGGACATGGTGGTTTCCTCCGAATGTTATTGTTCTTCGTCATTGCGAGCGTAACGAAGCAAACCACAGCTCCGCAAGCTGCGAAATGGATTGCTTCGCTGCGCTCGCAATGACGGCGGAAAATTCCGCCAGCCGAACTACAAGCCTTACACCCCGCCCGGATAGTTCGGGCTTTCCCGCGTAATCGTGACGTCGTGGACGTGGCTTTCGCGCAGGCCCGCGCCCGTGATGCGGACGAACTGCGCCTTGTCGTGGAATTCGGCGAGATTGCGGGCGCCGACATAGCCCATCGCGGCGCGCAAGCCCCCGGCAAGCTGATGCATGACGTTGCCGACCGGGCCTTTATAGGGTACCTGGCCCTCGATGCCTTCCGGCACCAGCTTGAGCGTGTCCTTGATGTCCTGCTGGAAGTAGCGGTCGGCCGAGCCGCGCGCCATCGCACCGACCGAACCCATGCCGCGATAGGCCTTGTAGGAACGGCCCTGCCACAAAAACACTTCGCCCGGCGTCTCGTCGGTGCCGGCAAGCAGCGAGCCAACCATGGCGATGTCGGCGCCGGCGGCGAGCGCCTTGGCCAGATCGCCGGAATACTTGATGCCGCCGTCGGCGATCACGGGCACGTTTGCCTTCTTCGCCGCTTCCACCGCGTCCATGATCGCGGTGAGCTGCGGCACGCCGACGCCGGCGACGATGCGCGTGGTGCAGATCGAGCCCGGGCCGATGCCGACCTTGATCGCATCCGCGCCTGCATCGATCAGCGCCTGCGCGCCCTCTTTGGTCGCGATGTTGCCGGCGATGACCTGCACGGCGTTGGAAAGCCGCTTGATCCGGTTGACCGCTTCCAGCACGCGGGAGGAATGGCCGTGTGCGGTATCGACCACGATCAAATCGACGCCGGCATCGATCAGCATTTCGGTGCGCTCGAAGCCGCCTTCGCCGACCGTGGTCGCGGCCGCCGCGCGCAGCCGGCCCTGGCTGTCCTTGCAGGCCAGCGGATGCGCAACCGCCTTTTCCATATCCTTGACGGTGATCAGGCCGACGCAGCGATACTGGTCGTCGACGACAAGCAGTTTTTCGATGCGGTGCTTGTGCAGCATGCGCTTCGCCTCGTCCTGGCTGACGCCTTCGCGCACCGTGACGAGATTTTCATGCGTCATCAATTCCGAGATTTTCTGGCGCGGATCGGTCGCAAACCGCACGTCGCGGTTGGTGAGGATGCCGACCAGCTTTCCCGGCACGCCCTTGGAAGCGCCGGTGACGACGGGAATGCCGGAGAAGCCGTGATCGGTCATCAGCGCCAGCGCGTCCGACAGCATCGCGTCGGGGCCGATGGTCAGCGGATTGACCACCATTCCAGATTCATACTTCTTGACCTGCCGCACCTGGGCGGCCTGTCCCTCGGGGTCGAAATTGCGGTGGATGACGCCGACGCCGCCGGCCTGCGCCATCGCGATCGCCATGCGCGCTTCGGTGACCGTGTCCATCGCGGACGCGATGATCGGGATGTTGAGCGGGATCGCGCGGGTCACGTGCGAGCGAATATCGGCCTCCGAGGGCAGGATATCCGAGAGACCGGGTTTCAGAAGCACATCGTCGAACGTGAAGGCTTCACGGATACCCTGAAGTCCCTGCGCCATTTGCCAACTCCTTTCGGCGGCTCACCGCCGCGATCAGTTCTATGGATGAGCGTCGTCTTCGGCGATGCTATCGGCATCGCCGTCGAATCGAAGCCCATCGGTGGGGTTGACGGTGGTCGATAGCATGGCGGGACGCCGAATCAAAGCGTTTGCCAGCTATGCACAGGCTTTTCGGGAAGGGCCGCAATCCCAAGGGGTTAGTAGAGGCTTTAGGACCGGTATCCCGGCGGCGGGCCATGCTGGCGGATCGCCTCCACCACCTCGCGGTGCCGGCGGTCCTCCCGCTTCATGTGAACCGCGATCAGCGCATGCGCCGAGGGCACCAGCAGCAGGACGTGGAAAATCAGCCCGAAAACCAGGCAAAACACGATCAGGAACAGGTTGAAGATCGCCGAAAACGGCTGCCCGTTCAGGAGCAGCCCGAGCGGCGGCAACAAGGCAGCGAGAACGTAGATCATCGTTTCGGACCTTCCAGCGGCTGGCGCGGTGCATACCAGCGTCACGCAGGATTTAGGTGGTTTGCCCCGTTCCGCAATGGCCTGCGTGACAACGGGATGATACAGCGCCGTCGCCCGCCTCTCTTTCCGGTCCCCCGATTCCGATGACCAAAGAACGCCTGATCCCGCTGATCGTCGCCACCGCCCTGTTCATGGAGAACATGGACTCGACGGTGATTGCGACGTCACTGCCGGCGATCGCGACCGATATCGGCACCAGCCCGCTGACGCTGAAGCTCGCCATCACCTCATACCTGCTGTCGCTCGCCGTGTTCATTCCGGCCAGCGGCTGGACCGCGGACCGCTTCGGCGCACGCATGGTGTTCTCGATCGCGATCGGCGTGTTCATGATCGGGTCGATCGGGTGTGCGCTGTCGCAGAACGTCACCCATTTCGTCATCGCCCGCATCCTGCAGGGCATGGGCGGGGCGATGATGACGCCGGTCGGGCGGCTGGTGCTGTTGCGGTCGATCGACAAGAGCGCGCTGGTCAACGCGATGACCTGGGTGACGGTGCCGGCGCTGATCGGGCCGGTGATCGGCCCGCCGCTCGGCGGCTTCATCACCACCTATTTCTCCTGGCACTGGATCTTCCTGATCAACATCCCGATCGGGCTGCTCGGCATTTTCATGGCGATGAAATACATCGATCCGATCAAGAGCGAGGATCCCGAGCGGTTCGATCTCTACGGACTGGTGCTGGCCGGCACCGGGCTTGCCGGCATCGCCTTCGGCCTCTCGGTCGCCGGTCTTGGCCTGTTGCCATGGCCGATAGTTATCGGCCTCGTCGCAGTCGGCACCATCTCGATGACGCTATATGTGATGCACGCGCGGCGGACCGGCTCGCCGGTGCTGGATTTCTCGCTGCTGCGGCTTTCCACCATGCGCGCCAGCATTATCGGCGGCTTCCTGTTCCGGCTCGGCATCGGCGCGCTGCCGTTCCTGCTGCCGCTTCTGATGCAGGAAGGTTTTGGCCTGACGCCGTTCCAGTCCGGCTTGGTCACGTTCGCATCCGCCGTCGGCGCGATGGGGATGAAGACGCTGGCGGCGCGCATCATCCGCGCCTTCGGCTTCCGCAACATGATGACGGTCAATGCCGTCGTCAGCGCGGTTTTCCTCGCCGCCTGCGCGCTGTTCACGGTGACGACGCCGCTGCTGCTGATCTTCATCATCCTGGTGGTCGGCGGCTTCTTCCGCTCGCTGCAGTTCACCGCGATCAACACGGTGGCCTATGCCGAGGTCGAGCCGGCGCAGATGAGCCGCGCCACCACGCTGGTCAGCGTCAACCAGCAACTGGCGATTTCCGCGGGCGTCGCCGTCGGCGCGTTCTCGGTGGAATCGACCATGCTCTATCAGCACGTCACCGAACTGAGCGCCGGCGTATTCCCGCCGGCATTCCTCGTGGTCGCGCTCATCTCGGCGGTGTCGGCTTATTTCTTCTGGCAGATGCCCGACGACGCCGGCCACGAAATTTCGGGCCGCAAGGCGGTCGAGATTTCCAGCCGTAAAGGCGCGGAAAAGGCGGCGACCAAGGCTGCCAGCGAAGGCACCGGGGACGCGCGGGATCAGCGGCTGGGTTGATTGCACGCACTCCGCCTTGCGGCTGCTCCGAAGCAGGCTGTCACGAAATCATGACAGCCGATTGTCAAAAAAATCCGACCCGAGAGTCAGAAAGCGAACGGAAGGCCCGGCGCTAGTCGGCCATATCGTGGCCAGACGGGGCGCGAGGCGGCTATCCGTGTAAGCACCAGTGGTGGAGCACGCGCCTCGGAGTTCTGTCGACCCAGTAACGAGTCAAAGGAATCAAACCTGTGAATGAAGCCAACACGAAAGAAGCGAATGCCAATCCGAAAGTGGGCTCTGACGCGAAGCGCGCCCTTGACCTGCCGTTCTTCGCAACGCCGGGGATTTTTAGCGGAATGACCGAGCAGAGCTTGGCGCGAGCGAAGGAAAATTACGAAAAGTTGAACGCGGCTTCGGGAGCGATCACTGGCGTTCTCAGCGAAGCATATTCGACCAACGCCAAGGGCATCGCGGATTACACCGCCAAAGTCATCGAGTTCTCAGGCGCCAACACCACCTCGGCTTTCGATTTCCTCAGCCATCTCCTGGGCACGAAATCGCCCTCGGAAATCCTGCAACTCTCCGCGACACACGGCCGCAAGAGCTTCGAAGCCACGACCGCGCAAAGCCGGGAGCTTTGGGATCTCGTCCGCAAGGTCGCGACCGAGACTGCCGAGCCCATCAAAAAGAGCTTTGCCGGCGCGCTGCAGAAGGCGTCCTAGTTCCTCATTCGAACCTTTGCAGCCCCTCCGGGATCGGCTGGAACAAGCGCCCCCACCAGAAGGGCGCATTCCCGCCGATGGCGAACAGACCTGCCGACGATACGAAATCCAGGGAGGAGCAAGATGGGCGTCGTCATGATCAAATGCCCTGAGACAGGACGGGGGATCCCGACAGGCATGAAAGCGGATCGGGAAAGGTTTCGAAGCAGTCCGGTATTTTTCGCGCGCACTTTCTGTTCGATCTGCCAAGCCAGCCACGAATGGTTTGCCAGGGAGGCCTGGGTTCACGAGTTAGCAGAGAAGCGGTTGACGTCCACACCTACCCTGCAACCGGCGTGGGGTCGTTGAGGCCGTGCTGCAACTCCGTCAAAGGCCCCCTTCAATGGCCCCTTGGCCGCTGGCCGATCCCTCCATGGGTTCGCGTGCGCCGGTGTACTTCGCCTGTCTTGGCAAACAGGGGAGTTTGAGCGTGGGGATCGTCCACCGGCCGCGCGTGTCCGGGCGGCTTCCTGCCTGCTGACAAGCCTACCTGCTCGATCCTGGAGCGCATGAGCTGGTAGCACTCACATGCCGCCGCTTCGAGCCGCGGCCGGTCAATCTCGATCGAACTCCGCCGGTTGGATCGGATCGCGCCCGACGCGCGGAGCTTGCAAACGACATGCGTCACCGTCGTTCGCCGAACGCCGAGGAATTCCGCGAGCGTCTCCTGGGTCAGCGGCAACACGTCACCATCAACCCGATCGTGGACGTGCAGCAACCACCGCGCCAAACGCGCCTCGACCGAGTGAAGCGCATTGCAGGCCGCAACGTGCTGGAATTGCACCAGCAGTGCCCTGGTGAAGGTCTGCACCGTTCCTTTCAGGGCGCTGCTGCGGCCGAGCGCCGCTTGAAATCGTGCCGGCGAAATTTGCAACGCGGTCCCTGCCACCCGCACCACCGACGTCAGCGGAGACTGCGCAGGCCCCAGCGCTGTCAACATGCCCGCGGCTCCCTCATTGCCGACCACGGCGGTCGCCACCGTTTGGCCGCTCGGCATATCCATGATGAAGGCGATCACGCCGCCGAGGGGGAAATAGATCCGCTGGATTTCGTCCCCCGACCTCACCAGCACGGCGTCACGCTCAAGTGGTACCGTTCGGAAATGCGGTACGAGCAAATCGAGGTCTGCTGGCGGTAACGCAGCTAGCAGTCGATTATTAATTCTGGTCCTGTGCTCCATCGCGGGAATACTCCTTCCCAGACGGAGGCGCGGCTCGCTCCTGCATGGCGCGTCACACTGCATGCAGTTGAACAGACCGCGCCGGACAACCAAACTACCCAGATTCGGGAGAAAGTTCCAGAAGTTTCAGGGATTTGCTTGGGCCTGAGAGACCGCTCTGTCCACACGAAATCTTGAAAGGTGTCGGACAACCGGAACCCGCAAAGGCTGCGCTCAGCCCCGATTGGGCTGCCCGCGAAATCCCATCGCCAGCACGTAGCGCTCCGACGAATCCTGTCGGCTCGAGGCCGGCTTGACGTGGCGCACGCTGGCAAAATCGCGTTTCAATTGCGCGACCAGTTCGGCGTCGGCGCCGCTCTGAAAGGCCTTGGCCAGAAACGTTCCGCCGGGATTGAGCACGTCGGTGGCAAAGGCCGCCGCCGTTTCGATCAGGCCGACAATGCGCAACTGGTCGGTTTTGCGGTGGCCTGTGGTGTTGGGCGCCATGTCGGACATCACGACATCGGCGCGGCCGCCCATCATGGCGATCAGCTTTTCCGGCGCGTCCTCGGCCAGGAAGTCGAGTTGGGCGAAATTGACGCCGGGGATTTCCGGCATCTCCAGCAGATCGATCGCCACGACCTTGCCCTTGCCGTTGACCGCGCCGACACGCTTCGCCGCGATCTGGCTCCAGCCGCCGGGGGCGGCGCCGAGATCGACCACGGCGATGCCGTGCTTGAGAAAATGATACTTGTCGTCGATCTCGATCAGCTTGTAGGCCGCGCGCGAGCGATAGCCGTCCCGCTTGGCCTGCGCCACATAGGGATCGTTGAGCTGCCGCTCCAGCCAGAGTTTTGATGACAGCTTGCGCTTGCCACCGCTCTTGACCGTGACGTGCAGCCGTCCGGTGGTGTCTTTCGCCATGTCGGTTGGTGCCTTGAAATGTCAGACGCGATCTATCACGCCACGCGGCGCATTAACACGCCCGGAGCGCGCCGTCCTCGCGCATCATCTCGACCAGCATGCCCTCGCGCAGGCCGCGGTCGGCGACGCGCAGCCGCGGCAGCGGGAAGGCATCGCGGATAGCGTCCAGAATCGCGCAGCCGGCCAGCACCAGGTCGGCGCGCTCGATGCTGATGCAGTTGTTGTTGGCGCGCTCCTGGTAGCTCATCCCAAGCAGCCGCTGGATCACCGTGGTGACGTCGGAACCGTTCATCCAGACGCCGTCGATGCGGCGGCGGTCGTAGCGCGCCAGATTGAGATGGACGCCGGCGAGCGTCGTCACGGTGCCGGAGGTGCCCAGCATGTGCATGTCGTGCAAATCCGTGCCGTGTTCGGCGGCAAACGGCGCGACATATTGCGCGACGTCGCGCACCATTTGCACGTAGGATTCCGCGGTGACGTCCCTGCCGCCGAAACGCTCGGCAAGCGTGACGACACCGAGCGGGATCGACATCCACGCCTTGATCCGCGGCGGCGCATTCTGTTCAGCCGGGTCACGTTCGATCCGGACCAGTTCGGTCGAGCCGCCGCCGATGTCGAACAGGATGGCGCCCCGCCCTTTTGCGTCGAGCAGCGGCGAGCAGCCGATCACGGCCAGCGTCGCCTCGGTCTCGCGATCGATCACCTCGAGCCGGATGCCGGTCTCGGCGGCGACCCGGTCGCGAAAACTGTCGGCATTGGCGGCGGCACGGCAGGCCTCGGTCGCGATCAGCCGCAGGCGCTTGGCCTTGCGGTAGCGGATCTTGTCGCTGCAGATGCTCAGCGCCGCGATGGCGCGGTCGATTGCCGCCTCGCTGATGGAACCGGTCGCGGAAACACCTTCGCCGAGCCGGATGATCCGCGAAAACGAATCCACGACGCGAAAACCGTCGCCCGCCGGGCTGGCGATCAAAAGCCGGCAATTATTGGTGCCAAGGTCGAGGGCGGCATAGACACCGTTTGCCGTGGCCGCCGCAACCGACCCTGACGGGCTTGCGCAGGCCTCAAGACCTTCGCGCAGCCGCGTATCGTCATTCATCAAAACTGTCTTTCCGCGACCGCTTCCGGGCCGCCGAATAAAATTACCGTTCACGGAAACTTTAGCAGCGCCAAGGGGCTAAGCAACAACCCATCACATGGGACTATGCCCAATCAGGCGTTGTCGGCGGTGATGCAGTGCGTTATCTGAGCAGGAACCCGCAAAAGTGCGAGAATCCAAGCATTTCAGGTGTTTTTCGATGCAAGATCACACGTCGCCGTCCTCCCTGGAAAACGCTATCGCATTGCAAAAATACGGTGTGGGGCAGCCGGTGCGCCGCAAGGAAGACGACACGCTGGTGCGCGGCAAGGGCAAATACACCGACGATTTCACCCTGCCCGGCCAGGCCTATTGCTGGATGGTGCGCTCCAGCCATGCCCACGGGATCATCAAGAGGATCGGCACGGCCGCCGCCAGGGCAATGCCGGGGGTGCTCGGCGTCTGGACCGGCAAGGATTTGGAAGCCGCCGGCTACAACCCCTTCACCTGCGGCCTGCCGCTGAAGAGCCGGGACGGCGCGCCGCTATTGCAGACCAACCGCCGGGCGCTGCCGACCGACAAGGTGCGCTTTGTCGGCGACCCCATCGCCTTCGTGGTCGCGGAAACGCTGGCGCAGGCACGCGATGCGGCGGAGGCCGTCGAACTCGACATCGAGCCCCTTCCCGCCGTGACCGATGCCGCGGAAGCCGACAAAACCCGGCGCGCCGCAGCTCTACGACCACATCCCCGATAACGTCGCGCTCGACTATCACTATGGCGACAGCGCGAAGATCGACGCGGCGTTCGCTGCTGCCGCGCATGTGACAAAACTCGACATCGTCAACACCCGCGTCGCCGTGGTCTCGATGGAGCCGCGCGTGGCGCTTGCGGCCTATGACAAGGCCAGCGAGCGTTTCACGCTGCAGGTCCCGACCCAGGGCGTCGCCGGCAACAAGGCCGGCTTTGCAAAAATCCTGAATGTGCCGACCGACAAGGTTCGTATCCTCACCGCCAATGTCGGCGGTTCCTTCGGCATGAAGAACATGAACTATCCCGAATACACCTGCATCGCGCACGCGGCGAAGGTACTCGGACGTCCGGTGAAGTGGACCGACGAGCGCTCGACCAGCTTCCTGTCCGACAGCCAGGGCCGCGCGCAGCTCATCCACGCCGAACTCGCGCTCGATGCCGAGGGCAAGTTCCTCGCGGTGCGGCTGCAGGGTTACGGCAATCTCGGCGCCTACATCACCGGCGTGGCGCCAGGGCCGCTGTCGCTCAACACCGGCAAGAACCTTGCGAGCGTCTACCGCACGCCGCTGCTCGGCGTCGACATCAAGACGGTGTTGACCAATACCACGCTGATGGGCGCCTATCGCGGCGCCGGCCGGCCCGAGGCCAATTACTACATGGAGCGGCTGATCGACCGCGCCGCCGACGAGATGGGCATCAACCGCCTGACCTTGCGCAAGCGCAACTTCATCAAGCCGTCGCAACTGCCGTTCGCAGCCGCCTCCGGCGTCACCTATGACAGCGGCGATTTCGCAGGGGTCTTCAACAAGGCGCTGGAGATTTCCGACCACGCCAATTTTGCCAGGCGCAAGAAGGAGAGCAAGAAGAGCGGCAAGCTGCGCGGCATCGCGGTGGGCTCCTATCTGGAAGTGACCGCGCCGCCGAGCGGCGAACTCGGCAAGATCACGTTCGAGCCGGATGGTTCGGTGAAGCTGACGACCGGCACGCTTGACTACGGCCAGGGCCACGCCACACCGTTTGCGCAGGTGCTTTCCGCCGAGCTTGGCGTGCCGTTCGAGAAGATCACGCTGGAACAGGGCGACAGCGACCTCGTCCGCTTCGGCAACGGCACCGGCGGGTCGCGCTCGATCACGGCGACCGGTCAGGCGATCGTGGAGGCGAGCGCGCTCGTGATCGCCAAGGGCAAGCAGGCCGCCGCGCACCTGATGGAAGCGTCCGAAGGCGACATCGAATTCGCGCAAGGCCGCTTCACCATCGCCGGCACCGACCGCTCGATCGGCATCATGGAGCTGGCGCAGCGCGTGCGCGAGGGCAAGCTGCCGGAGGACGCGCCGCGGTCGCTCGACGTCGACCACGCCACCAAGGAGACGCCGTCCACCTTCCCCAATGGCTGCCATGTCGCCGAAGTGGAAATCGATCCCGAGACCGGCGTCGTGCAAATCGTGCGCTATTTCGCGGTCAATGATTTCGGCACCGTGGTCAATCCGATGATCGTCGCCGGCCAGTTGCATGGCGGCGTGGCGCAAGGCATCGGCCAGGCGCTGATGGAGCAGATCAGCTACGATTCCAGCGGCCAGCCGATCACCGGCTCGTTCATGGATTACGCCCTGCCGCGCGCGGAGGACATCCCTCCGATGGAAGTCGGCGACCATCCCTCGCCTGCAAAATCTAATCCGCTGGGCACCAAGGGCTGCGGCGAAGCCGGCTGCGCCGGCAGCCTCGTCTGCATTGTCAACGCCGTGATCGACGCGCTATCGGAGTACGGCATCTCGCAGATCGACATGCCGTTGACGCCGGAGCGGGTGTGGCGGGCGATCCAGGATGCGAAGGCGAAGGCGGCGTGAGAGCTGCGCTGCTCCCCACATAGAGAGCTATCGTCGCCCGCCTTGACCGGGCGATCCAGTATTCCAGAGACGTCAACGATAGAACCGAGAGGCCGCGGCGTACTGGATTCCCCGCCCTCGCGGGGAATGACGAGTGAGAGCGCGGAGGTTGCCCCTAATCACGGCTTCATCACGCAGTTCGCCTTCAGCGGGCCTTCGAGGACCACCATCAGCTTTCCGGGCCCCCATTTCAGCAATTCATCCCGATTGCTGGTTTCCGCCACCGTGCGTTCGGCGACGGTCAGCAATTCGAGAAAGCGGTCCATCGCCTTGCCCTTGTTGGCATCCGCGTAATCCAGCGGCGCGCTGGTGGCTTTCTCGATTTCATCCTGCAGATCGCTGTCGCCGCTCGCCATCGGGTTGGCGTGTCCCTTGATCTCGACCCGGCTCAGCAGCAGTGCCCGCTCGATATTCTCCAAATAGGTCTGCGTCTGTTCGACCGCGGACCGGCTGCGCATCTGGACAATGAACTCCTTGACCACGGGTTCAGCGGACAGGCGCCGCAACTCCGCGACAGCCTCCTTGCCAGCCTGCGCGGCGAATTCCGCGTCGGCCTTGGGTCCGTCCTGGGCGTCCGCAGCAAGCTGCCTCATGTTGTCGCCGACGGCCACGAGCATCTTCCGCGCGAGCTTCTGATAAGAGGCCAGGTCGAGCGACCGGCTCGCCCGGCAGGCTGGTTCCGCCGACTCGAACCATACCTGGCCGAGACGATCGGCGAGCTTCGCTGCCATGGGGGCCTGGATCGACTCCGCCGGTGACGGCGTCGACAATATCTTCCTGAGCTCGGGCTGCGGCTTTGCTCCGGTCTGGGCGGAAATGGGAGCAACCGCGAGCCCGGTGACGCCGGCAAGCGAAACCATCGCCGCGAGGGCGCGTGTCGGTAAAGCCGATTTGCACATGCCGATCTCCACGGTTATCCCCGACGCAGGAAGACAGTTCGCCTACGCCGCCGCCTGTTCGCGCGGCTGGTAGATCGCGATGTGGTGGCAATGCGCCAGCGGCGTCTTGCCGTTGGCCACCACCAGCGCGTCGAGCTCGACGAAACGATGGCCCTTCTTGTCGTAATTGCCGATCACTTTCGCGCGGGCGGTGATGACGTCGCCGGCCTTCGCCGCCGACAAAAGCTGCATGCGGCTGCCGACGTGAATCCAAGGCCCCAAAATGGCGTTGTCGACCAGCGCCCGGTTCATCACCCGCTGCAGCAGGCCCGGATGACCCAGGCCCTCCTTCGCGTAGATCGGATCGGCTTCCCTGATATCGGCCAGATATCCGGTGGCCGCATCGCCCGGCCAGTCGCGCGGCGTGGTGCCGAGCCATTTGCCGACTTCATAGGAAGCGGCGTTGACCGGCTTGCGGTCCGCGACCGCCGCGACTTCCTTGTAGTCCGCAATCGAAACTGCCGGCGCGGATGCCGGCAATGACGCGGTGCCGGTGGCGCAAAGCTGGCCGCGGCTCTGTACCTGGATCGAAAGCACGCCGTTGCTTTCGTCTGCCGTGAGTTCGGCCATCTCGCCGTCATAGACCGGCTTGATGAAACGGGCGTCGATCAGGCCGCGTTCGAGAAAGGCGCGGCCCCATTTTGCGACCGGCTGGTGCATCATGTAGGCCATCACGTCGACGCCCGGGACCAGCCCGCCCGAGAATCCGAACCGCTTTGCCACGGTGTCGTCGTGCATCTTGTTTTCGGATTGTTTTGCGGTGTTGTAGGCTTGGACGCGATACGGCTCGACGGTCATGCCGGTTACCTCTTATTCTTGGTTGTTTTCAGCCGTTTATCGTACGCGAAGAATGTACCGAGGCAAGCGTGTTCCCGCCCCTGTTTTCCTCGCATTCAGGCATCGAATAGGCTACCACGCGCGGGCAAGAACATGCCGCCGAGATATGCCTGAATTGAACCCCACCCGCATCTATGTCGATGCCGACGCCTGCCCGGTGAAGGACGAGATCTATCGCGTCGCGATCCGGCACGGCCTGCCGGTCAGCGTGGTCGCGGGGAATTTCATCCGCGTGCCGCAGGATCCGCTGATCGAGCGCATCGCCGCCGGTTCCGGAATGGATGCCGCCGACGACTGGATCGCGGAGCGTGCGGGAAAAGGCGATATCGTCATTACCTCGGATATCCCGCTCGCCAGCCGCTGCGTGAAATCGGGCGCCGAGGTAATCGCGCCGAACGGCAAGCCGTTCACCGAACAATCCATCGGCATGACGCTGGCGGTACGCAATCTGATGACCGACCTGCGCTCGTCGGGCGAAGTCACCGGCGGTCCGAAATCCTATTCCCCGCGCGACCGCTCGGCCTTTTTGTCGACGCTCGACCAGGCCATCCGCCGCATCCAGCGCCAGCGGGCGCAGCAACCTGCGCCGGACCAGGATTGAACGATGGCGCCGCCGCTGATCCAGTTGAAGGATATAAGGCTGACCTTTGGCGGCACGCCGCTGTTGTCAGGCGTCGAGCTATCGGTGTCATCCGCCGAGCGGGTCTGCCTGATCGGCCGTAACGGCTCGGGCAAATCGACGCTCCTCAAGATTGCTGCCGGCCTCGTCGAGCCCGATGGCGGCAGCCGCTTCGTGCAGCCCGGCGCGACCATCCGCTATCTGCCTCAGGAGCCTGATTTCGGCGACCACAAGACCACGTTGGCCTATGTCGAGGCCGGTCTGGGCCCCGGTGACGATCACTACCAGGCGCGCTATCTCGTGGAGCAACTCGGGCTGTCAGGCGAAGAAGACCCCGCGCATGTTTCCGGCGGCGAGGCCCGCCGCGCCGCGCTGGCGCGGGTGCTGGCGCCCTCGCCCGACATTTTGCTGCTGGACGAGCCGACCAACCATCTCGACCTCCCGACCATCGAATGGCTGGAAGCCGAACTGCAAAGCCGAAGATGCGCGCTGGTCATCATCAGCCATGACCGCCGCTTCCTCTCCAATCTCTCGCGCGCGACCGCTTGGCTCGATCGCGGCCAGATCCGGCAGATCGACCGCGGCTTCTCGGCGTTCGAGGCCTGGCGCGACGAGGTGCTGGCAGAGGAAGAGCGCGACCAGCACAAGCTTGATCGCAAGATCGTCAACGAGGAACACTGGCTGCGCTACGGCGTCTCCGGCCGCCGCAAGCGCAACGTCAAGCGGCTCGGCAACCTGCACGCGCTGCGCGACCAGCGGCGCGACTATCGCGGCGCGACCGGCAACGCCAGCCTCGCCGCCGCCGAAGCCGACAAATCCGGCAAGCTCGTCATCGAGGCGAAAAACATCGCCAAGGCCTATGGCGATCGCACGATCGTCGAGGGCTTTTCGATCCGCGTTCAGCGCGGCGACCGCATCGGCATCGTCGGCCCGAACGGCGCCGGCAAGACCACGCTGATCGAGATGCTGACCGGCGGCAGCCCGCCCGACAGCGGTACCATCCGGCTCGGCGCCAATATCGAGATGGCGACGCTCGACCAGCACCGCGAAAGCCTCGACCCCAAATCGACGCTGGCCGAGGCGCTGACCGGCGGCCGTGGCGATCATGTCATGGTTGGCGGCAAGCCGAAGCACGTCGTCAGCTACATGAAGGACTTTCTGTTCGCACAGGAACAGATGCGCACCCCTCTGGAAGTGCTCTCCGGCGGTGAGCGCGGCCGGCTGATGCTGGCGCGTGCGCTGGCAAAGCCGTCCAATCTTCTGGTGCTGGACGAGCCGACCAACGATCTCGACCTCGAAACCCTCGACGTACTGGAAGAAATGCTCGGCGATTACGAGGGCACCGTGATCCTGATCAGCCATGACCGCGATTTCCTCGACCGCGTCGTCACGTCCGTGATCGTGCCCGAGGGCGATGGCCGCTGGATCGAATATGCCGGCGGCTACACCGACATGCTTGCGCAGCGTGGCGAGGACCTCGCACGCGAAGCTCCCGGTGCAACGGCCGTCGAGGAAAAGAAGGAAGCCAAGGCCGCCGCGCCCTCTGCAGCGTCCAAGCGCCGGCTGAACTTCAACGAGAAGCACGCGCTGGAAACCCTGCCGAAGACGATGGCGAAGTTGCAGGCCGAGATCGCAAACAGCAAAAGCTGCTTGACGATCCCGACCTCTACACCAAGGATCGCAAGAAATTCGACGCAGCCTCGGCGGCGATTGCCAAGGCGCAGGAAGAACTGGCGGCGGCCGAGGATCGATGGCTGGAGCTTGAGGTCCTCAGGGAAGAAATTGAGCAGGCCTAAGTGTTTCTTTTCGTCATTGCGAGGAGCCAAGCGACGAAGCAATCCATCCATCCGTTATGCCGCTCGATGGATTGCTTCGCTTCGCTCGCAATGACGAAAGCACAACCGGAGTTCACCCGATGACCACCCCCCTCGCCGCCAAAATCGCCCGTGAATACGGCACGCCCTGTGCCGTCATCGACATGGACCGGGTCGAGCGCAACATCGCGCGGATCCAGGCGGCCTGCGACGCGGTCGGCATCGCCAACCGGCCGCACATCAAGACCCACAAGAGCCCCTTATTGGCTCAGATGCAGGTCGCGGCCGGCGCGAAGGGCATCACCTGCCAGAAGCTCGGCGAGGCCGAGGTGATGGCGGAAGCCGGCATCGACGACATCCTGATCAGCTACAATCTGATCGGCGAGGAGAAGATGGCCCGCCTCGCCGCGCTGCAGGCGAAGGCCCATATGACGGTGGCGGCCGATAATTCGACCGTGATCGCGGGCCTGCCGCAAGCCGCCGCCGCTTCCGGCCGGCCGCTCTCCGTCGTGGTCGAATGCGATACGGGCCGCAAGCGGGCGGGTGTCGAAACTCCGGGCGAGGCAATTGCCCTCGCCCGCGAGATCGCGGCGTCCAAGGGGCTGCAGTTCGCGGGCTTCATGCTGTACCCGACCGAGACCGGCTGGACCGAGGCGCAAAAATTCTTCGACGAGGCGCTGGCCGGCGTCCGTGCGCTGGGGCTCGATGCGACGATGGTTTCGACCGGCGGCTCGCCGAACCTGAAGAATCTCGGCAAGCTCAAGGGCGCGACCGAGCACCGGCCGGGCACCTATATCTACAACGACCGCATGCAGGTGGCGGCCGGCGTCGCCGGTTGGGACGATTGCGCGCTCAACATCTATTCCACCGTGGTCAGCCGCGCCGGTCCGGACCGCGGCATCCTCGATGCCGGCTCCAAGACGCTGACGTCAGACACCGGCGGCGGGCTCGAGGGCCACGGGCTGATTTTGGAGCACCCGGAGGCCAAGATCGCGCGCTTTGCCGAAGAGCATGGCTTTCTTGATCTGGCCCGCAGCAACACCCGGCCTGTCGTCGGCGACGTCGTGCGGATCGTGCCGAACCATGTCTGCGTCGTCGTCAACATGATGGACGAGGTGGTGATGGTGCGCGGCGAGGAGATTTTGGGCACGCTGCCGGTGGCGGCAAGGGGGAAGCTGCGGTGATCTTGTAGGATGGGTTTCGCGAAGCGAAACCCATCCTACGAATTTAGCCACTTCAGCGCACCGCGCCCCGCCGCCACCCCGGTCGCGAACGACGCCTGCAGCAGGTACCCGCCAGTCGGTGCTTCCCAATCCAGCATCTCGCCTGCCACGAACACGCCGGGCAAACGGCGGAGCATGAAGGTGTCGTCGAGTTCGTCGAATGATATCCCGCCCGCGGTGGAAATCGCGCGTGCGATCGGCACGACGCCGTTGAGCTGCACGGGCACCGCCTGGATGAAACTCGCCAGTTCGGAGGGAGGAAGCGAAGAAAGCGACACCCCAGATGCTTTGGCGGCTTCCTGCAACAGGCCGATGGCGACGGGTGGAAGATTCGCTGCTTTGCGCAGGAAATTCGAGAACGACTGTTTGCCCTTCGCGGCCGACAATTTTGCGGTCAGTTCTCCAATCGCCGCGTCGGGACGCAAAGCGATGTTCAGCGTGGCCTGTCCATCGCGCAGGACCGCCTCGCGCAACTCGGCCGACAGCGCATAGACCGCGCCGCCTTCGATGCCGGTTCGGGTAACGATGGCTTCGCCCCGCACGCTGTGAGCACCGAATGTCAGCGCCACGCCCTTGAGCGGGCGGCCTTCCAAGCGGTCACGGAAAATATCGGACCAGGCGACGGTGAAGCCGGAATTCGCCGGTCGCAGCCGCGATATCTGCACGCCTCTAGCCGCGAGAATCTCCGCCCACGCGCCATCGGAGCCCAGCCGCGGCCAGCTTGCGCCGCCGAGCGCCAACACCGTCGCGCCCGCCTCCACGACTTGCGGTCCAGCCGGCGTTTGAAAATGCAAACGGCCCTGCTCGTCCCAGCCGGTCCAGCGGTGACGCAGCGCCAATTGCACGCCCATAGCGTCCAGCCGCCGCAGCCACGCCCGCAACAAGGGCGATGCTTTGAATGCCTTTGGAAATACCCGGCCGCTGGAGCCGACGAAAGTTTCCTGCCCCAACGCGGCGCTCCAGTCGCGCAATGCCTGCGGCGGGAACGCTTCGATGGCGGTGGCAAGATGCGGCATCGCCTCGCGGTAGCGTGCGAGGAATTGCGGCGACGGTTCGCTGTGCGTGAGGTTGAGCCCGCCTCGCCCGGCCATCAGGAATTTGCGGCCGGCGGAGGGCATCGCATCGTAGACCGTGACGCTGGCGCCGCCCTGCGCGAGCACTTCGGCTGCCATCAGGCCGGCGGGGCCGGCACCGATGATGGCGACGTGATCTTGTGAACTCGTCGAGGTAGGCAAGCGGCACTCCGTCTGCGCATCAGGTCCTCATCCTGAGGAGGCCGCCGCAACGCGACCGTCTCGAAGGATGGCCGCATCGGGGCTTCATGGTTCGAGAAGCGCGAAGACGCGCTCCTCACCATGAGGTCAACGACGGCTAAAGCTTGATCCCCGCCCGCGCCGCGGCCTGCGCGACGTATTTCTGCGTCTGCTCGAACGCGCCCTGCAGCGCCTTGGCCTTCGAAACGTCGTCGATCTCGGCGAAATGCGCTGCGATGGCATCCGGCGTCCAGTCGGACTGGGCCAGGTTGATGCCTTCGGTCTCAATGATCTTGATCACGGCGAACGAACCCGCGCCGGCGCCCATGATGGTGCGAGTGGGTGCGTCCTCGCTTAGCAAAAACTCCACCGCCGGCGTGATCGCCTCGGGGCGCATCAGGGCCAGCGCCTGCGGCGGCAGCAGTTCTTCGGTCATGCGGGTCGCCGCGGTCGGCGAAATCGTGTTGACGCGGATGTTGTTCTTGCGGCCTTCCTCGGCCAGCACGTTCATCAGGCCGACCATGCCGGCTTTGGCCGCGCCATAATTGGCCTGGCCGAAATTGCCGAACAGGCCCGACGACGAGGTGGTGACGACGATACGGCCGTAATTGCGCTCGCGCATGCCGGCCCACACCGCCTTGCAACAATAGAAGGTGCCAACGAGGTGGACGTCGAGCACCTTTGCGAAATCGGCGACTTCCATCTTGGTGAACGACTTGTCGCGCAGGATGCCGGCGTTGGCGCAGAGGAGATCGACGCTGCCCCATTCTTTGGTGGCGCGTTCGACCATGGCGGTGACCTGCTCGAAGTTCGAAACATCCGCGCCATCGGCCATCGCCGTGCCTCCTGCCTTGCGGATTTCCTCGACCACGGTTTCGGCCGGCGTCAGCGATCCGCCGGTGCCGTCTCGCGCGCCGCCGAAATCGTTGACCACCACCTTGGCGCCGCGGCTCGCCAGCCCCAGCGCATGCGCCCGCCCAAGACCATTGCCCGCGCCGGTGACGATTGCGACGCGTCCGTCAAACCTGATTGCCATGTGAATTCCTGGATGTGAGTTTCTCTCGTCATGCCCGGCCTTGTGTCGGGCATCCACGTCTTCTCGGTCTGCATAGCAAGACGTGGATGGCCGGGACAAGCCCGGCCATGACGGTGGCGATCAGTTAAAATAAATCAGCCCGATCCAGTCGGCCACCAAAGCGGGCTTGTCCTCGCCCTCGATCTCGACGGTAACGCCGGTGCGCGATTGCAATTCCTTCGGTTTGCGGAGCCTGGCCTCCATCAGCGTAAAGCGGCCACGAACGCGCGAGCCCGCCCGCACCGGCGACAGGAAGCGCAGCTTGTCAAAGCCGTAATTGACGCCCATCGCCGTACCTTCGATGACCGGCATCACCTCGTAGGACATGATGCTCATCAGCGACATCGTGAGAAACCCGTGCGCGATGGTGTTGCCGAACGCGGTTTCCTTTTTCGCGCGTTCCGGATCGACATGGATGAACTGATGGTCCTCGATCACGTCGGCGTAGACATTGATCCGGCGCTGGTCGATCAGGTGCCAGGACGAAACCCCGATCTCCTTGCCGACCATGGCCTGATAGGCTTCAAACGAGACCGGCGGCTTCTTCCAGACTTCATTCATTCGCTAACTCTCCAACCCGGCGGTCCGCACCTTCTGCAGCTCCGGGAATTCTTCTTCGCGAAACTCGGCGCCGCGCAGCGCGTCATTGCGGTTATTATCATGTTCGAGCCGCCGCAGCTGCACGCGGCGGATTTTTCCGGAAATCGTCTTCGGCAGTTCCGTCACCAGTTCGATTTTGCGGATGCGCTTGAACGGCGCGAGCCGTGTGTGCAGATGCTTGAAGATCGACAGCGCGGTTTCCGGCGAACGTTCCACGCCCGACGCCAGCAGCACATAGGCTTTTGGAATGGCAAGCCTGATCGGATCTGGACTTGGCACAACCGCAGCTTCGGCAACGGACTCATGTTCCAGCAGCACGCTCTCCAGCTCGAACGGGCTGATGCGGTAGTCCGACGATTTGAAGACGTCGTCGGAGCGGCCGACGAAGGTGAGATAGCCTTCGTCATCGGCAAACACGACGTCGCCGCTGCGATAGACGTCACCTTCCGCCCCGCTCAGTTTGCCGTCGTCACCCTGATAGCCCTGCATCAGGCCTGCGGGGCGGTCAGCGCCGAGCACCAGCGTCACCTCGCCCTCCTTGGTGACATGGCCGTCATTATCGGTGATCTGCACGCGATAGCCGGGCAGCGGGCGGCCCATCGAGCCGATCTTGACCTTCTGGCCCGGCGAGTTGCCGGCGAGCGCCGTGGTTTCAGTCTGACCATAGCCGTCGCGGATGGTCAGGCCCCACGCCGCATTCACCTGGTCGATCACTTCGGGGTTGAGCGGCTCGCCCGCGCCGCAGACTTCGCGCAGGCTCACCTTGAAATCCGCGAGCCGCTCCTGGATAAACAGCCGCCACACCGTCGGCGGCGCGCACAGCGTGGTGACGCCGCAGCGGCCAACGGTTGCAAGCAGCGCCTTGGCGTCGAAGCGCGGCTGGTTGACCACGAACACGGTGGCGCCGGCATTCCAGGGCGCGAACAAGCAGCTCCAGGCATGCTTGGCCCAGCCCGGCGAGGAAATGTTCAGATGGACGTCGCCCGGCTGCAAGCCGAGCCAGAACATCGTCGACAGCGCACCGACGGGATAGCTGCGCTGGCTGTGCCGCACCAGCTTTGGCTTTGCCGTAGTGCCCGAGGTGAAATAGAGCAGCATCGGCTCGTCGGCATTGGTCGGGCCGTCAGGTACAAAGTCTTCCGGCGCGCTCGCCGCCTCTTCGAACGGAAGCCAGCCGTCGTGCTTCGACGTCGCGCCGACCACGATGCGAACCAGATTGTCGCTGCCGAGCCCTGCGAATTTCGCGACCTGATCCTGTGAGGCCACCACCACCCTCGCCCGGCCCCGATCGAGCCGGTCGCGCAGTTCGTCCGGGGTGAGCAGCGTCGTCGCGGGGATCACGACGACGCCAAGCTTCATGGCCGCCAGCATGGTTTCCCACAGCGGAACGACATTGCCGAGCAGCAGCAGCAAATGATCGCCGCGCTTAAGGCCCTGCGCACGCAGGAAGTTCGCCACCTGATTGGAGCGGGCCGAGAGCGCCGCGAAGGAAAGTTTTGTTTCCTTGTGGCCGGGATCGACGATCCAGAGCGCGGTCCGGTCGCGGCTATCGGCATTGCCAGCGAGTTCCGCATCGAACCAGTCCAGCGCCCAGTTGAAGGGAACCGGATCGGGCCAGCGAAATCCCTTTACGGCCGCATCGTAATCGGTGCGGTGCTTGAGCAGAAAGGTGCGCGCTTCCTGGAATGTCGTCATGGGTTTTCCGTTATTTACCGGCGAGGCTCCGAACGTGCTGGATAATACCGGAAAAATCCACCCCGCCATGGCCGGCGGCGTCGAAGGCCTTGTAGATCTCCTGCGCGTGCTTGCCCAGCGGCGTCGCGGCGCCGGCGGCGTTCGCCGCATCCTGCGCCAGCGTCAGGTCCTTCACCATCAGGGCCGAGGCAAAGCCAGGCTTGTAGCCGTTATTCGCCGGCGAGGCCGGGACCGGGCCCGGCACCGGGCAATAGGAGGTCAGCGCCCAGCATTGCCCCGAGGAGGTGGAGGCGACGTCGAACAGCGCCTGATGTGACAAGCCGAGTTTTTCCGCCAGCGCAAAGGCCTCGCCGACCCCGATCATGGAAATGCCCAGGATCATGTTGTTGCAGATCTTGGCCGCCTGGCCTGCGCCCGCGCCGCCGCAATGCACGATCTTCTTGCCCATGTTTTCCAGCACCGGCTTGGCCGACGCGAATGCCTTGTCCTCGCCGCCGCACATGAAGGTCAGCGTCGCGCCCTTGGCGCCGCCGGTTCCACCCGACACCGGCGCATCGACCGAAAGCATGCCGTTCTTCGCCGCCAGTGCATGCGCCTGCTTGGCGCTCTCGACATCGATGGTCGAGCAATCGATGATCAACGTGCCCTTGGCCATGACAGGGATCACTTCGTTCCAGACCGACAGCACATGCTTGCCCGCGGGCAGCATGGTGACGACAACGTCAGCGCCTTTCACGGAAGCCACCGAAGTCTCCGCGATTCCAGCCCCGTCGGCCTTGGCCTGATCGCGTGAGGCCGCCACCAGATCGAACGCGGTGACCTTGTGGCCGGCCTTGACCAGATTGGCCGCCATCGGCCCGCCCATGTTGCCGAGGCCAATGAATGCGATATTTGCCATCTCGAATCCTCCGCTAAGACTTTTCTGTTTTGATCAGTCGAATTTCAATTCGTCGGCGCCGATCTCGGCGAAATAAGGAGCAACCATCGCCGGCGTCACGTCTTCAATTCGCGGCGGCGACCATTTTGGGCTGCGATCCTTGTCGATCACGGCGGCGCGCACACCCTCGCGGAAATCGTCGCTGGCGAAGACTTCCAGCGCGGCGCGATATTCCCGCACCAGGCATTCCTCGAGCGACGATGCCGTACGCGCCAGCCGCAGCAATTTCAGCGTCACCACCATGCCGCGCGGCGATTTCTCGTTCAGCGTCTTCAGCGTCGAGAGCGCCAGCTCCGACCTGTCGCGCTGCAACGCCGCGACGATCTCTTCCATCCGGTCGTAGGCGAACCATGCGTCGATCTTGTCCTGCATCGCCGCGACGGGACCGGCCGTCTCACCTGTTGCGAAGCCAGCGATCAAGGCTTTGACATCGGCGGACGTGATCCCGGCGCGAACCTTTGTCAACGCCTCGCGCAAGGCAGCGAGCTTGCCCGACGGCACGACCGCGTCGGCAAAGCCGGCATGGACCGCATCCGGACCGTTCATGGTCTGCCCGGTCAATCCGAAGTAAGTGCCGATCTCCCCCGGCGAATGCGACAGCAGCCATGTGCCGCCGACATCGGGGAAGAAGCCGAGGCCGACTTCCGGCATTGCCAATTTCGTCTTGTCGGTCACGACACGGTGGCTGGAATGCGCCGACAGACCGACGCCGCCGCCCATCACGATGCCGTCCATGAAGGCTACATAAGGTTTTGGGAATTTCTTGATGCGGGCGTTGAGGATGTATTCGTCGCGCCAGAGGATTTTGCCGAGGTCACCCTTCACCTTGGAGCTTTCCCAGAGCGCACGGATGTCACCGCCGGCGCACAGGCCGCGCTCGCCTGCGCCTTCCAGCAGGATCACGGCGACCGCCGGATCGGCTTCGAACGCATCGAGCGCCCTGTCGATGTCGTGGAACATCTCCAGCGTCACCGCATTGATGGCCTTCGGCCGGTTCAGGCGGAGGATGCCTGCCGAGCCTTCCTTGCGCGCGATCAGGTCGCCCTCTGCAACAGCCGCATCCGTCATCGCGCGCCCTCGATCAGCTTGCGCGACACGATCAGCCGCATGATTTCGTTGGTCCCTTCCAGGATCTGGTGCACGCGCAGATCGCGCACGATCTTCTCGATGCCGTACTCGCTGAGGTAGCCGTAGCCGCCATGCAGTTGCAGCGCCTGGTTGGCGACCTCGAAGCCGACGTCGGTGCCAAAGCGCTTGGCCATCGCGCAGAGCATGGTGGCATCCGCGTCCTTTCGGTCGAGCGCTGCAGCGGCGCGCCAGACAAAAGTCCGCGCCGCCTCCAGTTCGGTCGCCATGTCGGCGAGGCGAAACTGCAGCGCCTGGAATTCATCGAGGCGTTTTCCAAAGGCTTTGCGCTCTTTCATGTAGGCCAGCGACTTCTCCAGCGCGCTTTGCGCGCCGCCGAGCGAACAGGCCGCGATATTGATGCGGCCGCCGTCGAGCCCGGCCATTGCGATCTTGAAGCCGATGCCCTCGTCGCCAAGCCTGTTTTCGACCGGCACGCGCGCATTCTCGAAAATCACGGCGCGGGTCGGCTGCGCGTTCCAGCCCATCTTGCGTTCATTGACGCCGAATGAGAGCCCCGGCGTGTCACCGTCGATCACCAGCGTCGAGATGCCGCCGGGTCCGTCGCCGCCGGTCCGCACCATCACCACATAAAGATCGCCCTTGCCGGCGCCGGAGATAAACTGCTTCTGGCCGTTGAGCACATAATGGTCGCCGTCGCGCACCGCGCGGGTGCGGAGCGCCGCGGCATCCGAGCCGGAGCCCGGCTCGGTCAGGCAGTAGCTCGCCAGCAGCTCCATGGTGCAGAGCTTTGGCAGCCACTTTTGGCGCTGGGTGTCGTTGCCGTAGGCGTCGATCATCCACGACGCCATGTTGTGGATCGAGATGAAAGCCGACACGGTCGGGCAACCCTGCGCCAAGCGCCTCGAAGATCAACGCGGCGTCGAACCGCGTCAACGCCGAACCGCCGACGTCGTCCTTGATATAGACGCCGCCCATGCCCAGCGTGGCGGCTTCCCGCATCACGTCGACCGGGAAATGCTTTTCCTCGTCCCAACGCAGCGCATGCGGCGCGATCTTCTCGGCGGCGAATTCGCGCGCCATGTCGCGAACCGCCATTTGGTCTTCATTGAGAGCGAACTGCATCTCCGCGCCCCGGCTATGACGCGCGCGTCAGTTCATCGTCGGGATCGAGAACTCCGCGCCTTCCTTGACGCCGGACGGCCAGCGCGAGGTGACCGTCTTGGTCTTGGTATAGAAGCGGATCGAATCCGGGCCATGCTGGTTGAGATCGCCGAAGCCCGACTTCTTCCAGCCGCCAAAGGTGTAATATGCAATCGGCACCGGAATCGGCACGTTGATGCCAACCATGCCGACATTCACTTTGGCGGCAAAGTCGCGGGCGGCGTCGCCGTCGCGAGTGAAGATCGCGACACCATTGCCGTAGTCATGGTCCGACGGCAGCGCCAGCGCTTCCTTGTAGTCGTGGGCGCGCACCACCGAGAGCACCGGGCCAAAAATCTCTTCCTTGTAGATCCGCATGTCCTTGGTGACGTTGTCGAACAGCGAACCGCCGAGATAGAAGCCGTTCTCGTAGCCCTGCATCTTGAAGCCACGGCCGTCGACGGCGAGCGTCGCACCTTCCTTGACGCCGATATCGATGTAGTTCTTCACCTTCTCGACCGCCTCGCGCGTCACCAGCGGGCCGTAATCGGCGGACGGATCGACCGAGGTGCCGATCTTGAGCGACTCTACGCGCGGGATCAGCTTTTCCATCAGGCGGTCGGCGGCGGTCTTGCCGACGGGCACCGCGACCGAAATCGCCATGCAGCGCTCGCCCGCCGAGCCGTAGCCGGCGCCGATCAGTGCATCGACGGTCTGGTCCATGTCGGCGTCGGGCATCACGATGGCGTGGTTCTTGGCGCCGCCAAAACACTGGCAGCGCTTGCCGGTCTGCGCGGCGCGCTCGTAGATGTACTGCGCAATCGGCGTCGAGCCGACAAAACCGATCGCCTTGATATCGGGATCGTCGAGGATGGCGTCGACGGCTTCCTTGTCGCCGTTGACGACGTTGAGGACGCCGGGCGGCAGCCCCGCCTCGATCATCAATGCGGCCAGCATCATCGGCACGCCGGGATCGCGCTCGGAGGGCTTCAGGATGAAGGCGTTGCCGCAGGCGATCGCGGGCGCGAATTTCCACATCGGGATCATCGCCGGGAAATTGAACGGCGTGATGCCGGCGACCACGCCGAGCGGCTGTCGCATCGAATAGATGTCGATGCCGGGGCCGGCGCCTTCGGTGTATTCGCCCTTCATCAAATGCGGGATGCCGCAGGCGAATTCGACGACTTCGAGACCGCGCTGGATGTCGCCCTTGGCGTCGGGAACGGTCTTGCCGTGCTCGCGCGCCAGCACGTCCGCAAGCTTGTCGTAATCGCGTTGTGCCAGTTCGAGAAACTTCATCATCACGCGCGCGCGGCGCTGCGGATTGGTGTTGGCCCACTCGACCTGCGCGTCCCTCGCATTTTCGACGGCGGCGCGAACCTCGGCCTTGGACGCCAGCGCCACCTTGGCCTGGACGTCTCCCGTCATCGGCTCGAAAACGTCGGCCGTTCGCCCGGACGTGCCCTTGACCTCTTTGCCACCGATGAAATGTCCGATTGAGCGCATGAATTTTCTCCCTGAAGTCTCGGCTGGATCCCGTTGGAGCCCTTTTTGACCTGCATTTCTTAGGATACAAGTCCGATATATTGCACCTTAGATGTGCGGAAATGCTGGATCAAGGCACCAAGACCATCGATTGGGATGACTTCCGTTTCGTGCTGGCGATCGTGCGCGGCGGATCGGTTTCCGCTGCCGCCAAGCAGCTTGCCGTCGATCATGCCACCGTGATCCGCCGTGTCGACCGGCTGGAACGGCATCTTTCCGCAAAACTGTTCGATCGCCGCAAGACCGGCTACCTCCTGACCGAAGCCGGCCAGCGCGTCGCCGACAGCGCGGAAGCGATGGAATCCACCATCGTCGCCAACCAGGAGGCGGTCGGCGGCTCGCGCGCCCAGCTCACCGGCACGGTCCGGATCGGCGCGCCCGACGGGTTCGGCAGCCATTTTCTGGCCTCGCGGCTTCTGAAATTCACCGAGCGGTACCCCGATCTCGATTTGCAGCTCGTCGCCACCGCCCGGCTGTTCAGCCTGTCGAAGCGCGAAGCTGATATTGCGATCAGCCTGACCATGCCCAAGGAAGGCCGGATCGTCGGGCGCAAGCTGCTCGACTACAGCCTCGGGCTCTATGCCGCGCCCGCCTATCTCGATCGTGCGCCAAAAATCGCATCGCGCGGCGAGCTGCCCGGGCATCGCTTCGTCGGCTACATCGAGGAACTGCTGTTCACGCCCGAACTGGATTATTTGCCGCAGGTCTCACCAAAAATCTCCGCCAAATTCCGCAGCGCCAATCTGATCGCGCAGCTCAACGCCACCATCGCCGGTTTTGGCATCGCCGTGCTGCCGCACTTCATGGCGACGGCGCATCCCGAATTGCGGCCGGTATTGCCGGACGAGGTGAGAATATCGCGCACCTTCTGGATGCTGATGCACGCCGACAGCAAGGACCTGGCGCGCATTCGCGCGGTGGCCGATTACATCCACGAGACGGTGGAGAGTGAGCGCGCGCTGTTTGGCGGGCGGTGAACGGCGGTGCCGTAGGGTGGGCTGAGCGAAGCGAGCCCACCATTCCACCCGACGATCGCGGAAAGATGGTGGGCACGCTGCGTTTTGCCGACCCTACGAGATGTCGACGATCTTAATTCACCTTCGCCCTCGCCTTCTTCGCGGTCGGCTTCACCGCGCGGGCCAGCGCCGCCTCGCGGCCGGAGGCGAGAATTTCGTCCGACAGCTCGCCGCTGCCGGCGACGCGGGACATCACCAGCGCGCCCATCATCGTCGCCATCGTGCCCATCGCGAGCCGACGCGCCGTCTTCCTCGGCACGTCCGGAATCTGGTCGGCGACGAGATCGATCATCTGGTCGAGCTTGGCAGCAAAAGCCTTGCGGGTCTTGGCGCTCTCGCGGGCGATTTCGGCACCCAGCGTCGGAACGGCGCAACCGCGGCCCGGATCGTCGCGATGCGTGGTCGAGACGTAGGAATTGACGATGGTCGACAGCCGCTTCTCCATCGGAATTTCAGCCGCCATATTGCGCCAATGCTCGGCAGCGCGATCCATGGCATAGCCAAACGCCTCGATCACCAGCGCCTCACGGGAATCGAAATGCGCGTAGAAGCCGCCATGGGTCAGGCCGGCCTCCTTCATCAGGTCGGCGACGCCGATACCGTGCGCGCCCTTTTCGCGAAGCCGCACCGAGGCCTTCTTCACGATCCGTGCGTGGGTCTCCTGCTTGTGCTCTTTCGAATAACGCATCAATCCGTCCCATTAAATGTCTGCAGTCATATAATAGCAGTTGTGCGGGCGAAAAGCTGCATCTATTTCGCTTTTTCACCGCCGATCATCGTAAATGTCGCAGTCGCGTGCACTGCAAGATTGCCCGTGCTGTCGCGGACGAAACCTTCGGCATAGCTGGTCTGACGGCCGAGTTTTAGCACTTTGCCTTCCGCCGAGACTGTGCCTGATCGCACCGACAATGGCCGCAGATAGGTCAGCTTGAGGTCCAAGGTGACCGAGGTCTGCCCCGCCGGCTGCAGGGTGGCAATGGCGCAACCCATGGCGGTATCCAGCAGCGCCGCGGCTGTCGCGCCATGGAGCAGGCCGATGGTATTTTCGAGGCTTTCATCGGGATCCAGTTCCATCACGATCCGACCGGGTTCGGCGATCCGCATCTCGAACCCGATCAACCGCGCCATCGGCGGCGGTGGCAGGATGCCGTCACGGATCGCGCACATCGTCTCCAGCCCGGACATCCCGGAGGCCGCGCTGGCGACAGGTCCCGGTGCCTGCCACTCCACCACGCGATGCCTCCGCGTGTCGAACGAAAACAGGTCGACGGACTCGGTCAGGGTCATGATGGCTCCATTGGATGATGTTCGTCATTCTATATCAGCGTGTGCCGCCGCGCAACGCCTCCCCTTGACAAGCCAGCGCAATGTCCCTGGAAGTGGCGTCAACCGCCGAAACAAGTCCGGGAAAACAAAATGGAAATGCTCAATCCCCACTGCGGGGTCGATCGCGACGATCGAGGCGTCGTCCGCCTCTCGATCTGCAATGCAGGTTCGCTCAACATCCTTTCGTCCGCCGTCACCGACGGGGTCCGCGAAGGGTTCGAGAAGCTCGCTGGCGACAACGACATTCGCGCGTTGATTCTCGCCGGCCAGAGCGAAAAAAGCATGATCGGCGGCGCCGACATCAAGGAGATGGCGAAGCTCGACCAGAAATCGGCGGAAGCCTTCATCACGCGGCTGCGCGACCTCTGCGAAGCCGTGCGCAACTTTCCCGCACCGGTGATCGCGCGGCTTCCCGGCTGGTGCCTCGGCGGCGGGTTGGAAGTCGCCGCCGCCTGCGATTTCCGCATTGCCGCCCACGACGCCAAATTCGGCATGCCGGAGGTCCGTGTCGGCATCCCCTCGGTGATCCACGCCGCCCTGCTGCCGCGGCTGATCGGCTGGGGCCGCGCCCGCTGGCTTGTCATGACGGCGGAAAACATCGACGCGCCCACCGCGCTCGCCTGGGGTCTGGTCGACGTAGTGGCGAAGCAAGGCGGGCTCGACGATGCGGTCAAGCATACAGTCAACGCGCTACTCGAATGCGGTCCCGAAGCGCTACGTTCCCAGAAGTCGCTGCTGCGGCAATGGGAGGAACTGCCGCTGACCGAATCCGTCAACTTGAGTGTCGGCGTGTTCGGACGATCCTTCCTGACCGGCGAGCCGCAGCGGCTGATGCAGGGATTTCTCGACCGCAAGAAATAGACGGAGGGAGCCATGAGACCTGCCGGCAAGGGAGCGCTGGAATTGCTCTATTTCGACTATCCGCGGTTCGCGGCACGGCGCGTCCCCGAACTTGACGGCGTCACGGCAAGGCATCCCGTCCTGATCGTGGGCGCCGGCCCGATCGGCATGACGGCGGCGCTGGTGCTGGCGCGCTATGGCATCAGGAGTGTGCTGATCGAGCGCAAGGACACCTTTAATGACGGCAGCCGCGCCATCTGCATCGCGCGGCCGAGCATGCATATTCTGGAGCGGATCGGGGCGGTCGCGCCGTTTATCGAAAAGGCGCTCGGCTGGCGGTTCGGCCGCAGCTACTACCGCGGCGAACAGATCTTTCGGCTGGAGATGCCGCAACCGCCAGGCGAGAAATATCTGCCGATGTACAATCTGCAGCAGCAGTACATCGAAAAATTCCTGCACGATGCGGTCGCGGCCAGCGACCTCATCGACATGCGCTGGCAGAGCGAATTGTCTGATATCGAGCCCCACAACGATGGCGTATCGGTTCGGATTTCATCGCCGGAGGGCGATTACCGGCTCGACGCCGGCTATGTGCTGGCCGCCGACGGGGCGCGGTCGCCGATCCGCGCCATGCTCGGACTGCGGCTGAAAGGCGACAATTACGAAGGCCGCTATGTGATCGCGGATATCCGCATGGATCATGATTTTCCGACCGAGCGCCGCGCCTTTTTCGAACCAAACGGCAATCCCGGCGGCACGGTGCTGATTTACAAGCAGCCGGACGATATCTGGCGCGTGGACTACCAGCTTCGCGAAGGCGAAAGCGAACAGGATGCCCTGAAAGAGGAAAATCTCCGGGCGCGCGTCGGCGCCATCCTTGCAGATGTCGGCCACACAAAACCATGGGATCTGGAATGGTGGAGCGTCTATTCCGCCAACACGCTCTGCCTCGATGACTACCGGCACGGCCGCGTGTTCTTCATCGGCGATGCCGCGCACATCGTGCCGATCTTCGGCGTGCGCGGGCTGAACAATGGCCTCGCGGATGCCGAGAACATCGGCTGGAAGCTGGCGCTCGTACTCCATGGCGAGGCGGACGAGCGGCTGCTCGACAGCTATTCGCCGGAGCGGCGTGGCGCCACACTCGACGTCTTTGCCAATGCCACCAAGAGCACGCGCTTCATGACGCCGCCGACACGCGGCTGGCAATTGGCACGCGAGGCAGCGCTGTCGCTCAGTTTGAAACACACGTTTCCGCGAGGGCTCGCCAACCCGCGGCAGATGCAGCCTTATACCTATTCGGAAAGCCCGCTGACGCCTTATGCCGAACGCGATGCTGAATTTGACGGCGGCGCTCCTTGTGGCAGCGTCGCGCCGAACGCCGTGCTCGCCGACGGGAGCTATCTATTGGATCGCGCCGGCAATGGCATGACGGCGATCCTGTTTTGCGAGGCGCGCCCCACCGGCGAACAGGCCGCGCTGCTCGCGCAACTCGGCCGGATCGACAAGCGCTTCGTTGCGGTGCTCGTCACCTCATGCGGCCCGGCCTCCGAAGCGAAAACCATTCCTGACCAGGATGGCGAAATCGCCCGGCTGTTCGCCGCAAGACCGGGTACGCTCTATCTGTTACGGCCCGACCTGCACATCGCCGGGCGATGGAAGACCGTCGTCCCCGGCGAGATCCTGAAAGCCGCAAGCCTTTGCCTGGGAGGCGAGACGCCATGAGCGCCATGCTGTTCGAGGACTTCGAGACCGCCTATGAGACACTGGCGACTGCGATCGACCAGGCCGGGCCTGAATGCGAAGCGCTGTTCCTGACTCGGCTTGCGCTCGTGCTCGGCCACGAACTCGGCGACATCGCGGCTTTCAAAAAGGCCATCGAGACCGCGCTCGACGGGTTGAAATAGCGACCGTACGCGACAATCGCTGCCTCAGGGCGCTTGATCGATCAATTTCTCTCATGCGAGCGGAGAGATTTTTTCATGGGATGATCCGTTGCGATTTGTTGCAGCGCATAATATTATCAGCGTAATCCAATATTGGGGCTAACTCGCGCCCGGATCGATCCTGGCGCAATACTCCCGTGATGTCCTGAAATGAGGGAAGTATGACATTCAAGTCAGACGGCCATCACGTCAGAATGCGTAAGCCAACCAAACAAATCTTCCCTCTGGAATCCTCTGAGGTTCAATGATCTCGAACTGGCTGTCAGCCGCCCTCGCCCGCCGCAACATCCATTACGGCTGGGTGATGGTCGCCGTGACCTTCCTCACCGCGCTGATCTCGGCCGGCACGGTCGGCGCGCCCGGCGTCTTCATCGTGCCCCTGCAGAAGGAATTCGGCTGGACCACGGCGGAGATTTCCTCGGCGCTGTCGATCCGCTTCATCCTGTTCGGGCTGATGGCGCCGTTCGCCGCCGCGCTGATGAACCGCTACGGCCTGCGCAATGTGACGCTGTTGGCGCTGCTGATCGTCGTATCCGGCCTCGTCGCGTCGCTGGCGATGACGCAGGTCTGGCAGTTGATGCTGCTGTGGGGCGTGGTGATCGGGCTCGGCACCGGCATGACGGCGCTTGTGCTGGGCGCCACGATCGCCGCGCGCTGGTTTGCGGCGCGACGTGGGCTTGTGGTCGGCATCCTCACCGCGAGCGTTGCGACCGGGCAGCTTGCCTTCCTGCCGCTATTGGCCAGCCTCACCGATCGCCATGGCTGGCGGATCGCGCTGGCGCTGGTCTGCGTGATGCTGGGCGTGGCCGCCTTCGCCGTGCTGATGGTCATGCGCGACCGGCCAAGCGACGTCGGCTTGCGGCCGTTCGGCGACGCAAGGCACCGAACCGTTGCCCGCACCTCCCCCCAACAACACGCCGATCATGGCGGCGGCGCTCGGCACGCTGCGCGACGCCTCGAAGTCGGGTGTGTTCTGGATCCTGTTCGCCACCTTCTTCATCTGCGGCGCCTCGACCAACGGCCTGATCCAGGTGCATCTGATCCCGATGTGCCTCGATTTCGGCATTCCACAGGTGCAGGCGGCGAGCCTGCTCGCGGCGATGGGCATTTTCGATTTCGTCGGCACCATCGCTTCCGGCTGGCTGTCCGACCGCTACGATAACCGCTGGCTCCTGTTCTGGTATTACGGGCTGCGCGGCCTGTCGCTGTTGTTTCTGCCGTTCACCGATTTCTCGTTCTACGGCCTGTCGATGTTTGCGATGTTCTACGGGCTGGACTGGATCGCGACCGTGCCGCCGACCGTGCGGCTCACCGCCCAGCGCTTCGGTCCCGAACGCGCCAACCTCGTGTTCGGCTGGATTTTTGCCGGCCATCAGTTGGGCGCGGGTGTCGCGGCGTTCGGTGCCGGATTGTCGCGAACGCTGCTGCAGACCTACCTGCCGGCGTTCTTCGTCGCCGGCGCACTCTGCATCGTCGCCGCGCTGATTGTGCTGGCGATCTCGCGGCCGAAGCCGGTGACGGCATGATGGGCCGTAGGGTGGGCTGAGCGAAGCGAGCCCACCATTTCGCAGCGCGCTCGAAGATAGATGGTGGGCACGTCGCTCGCGCTCCTTTGCCCACCCTACCGCTTCGGTGCAAGCCTCCTACGGCCGCGTCGACATGTTGCTCGGCGGCCCCACGCTGCGGATCGGCTCCGCCAATCGCGCGAATTCGCACAGCAGCGAACGCGTCTTGCGGGGATCGATCACCTCCTCGACCCAGAATTTCTCGGCCGAGCGGAACGGCGAGCGCAGCTTGTTGAGGCGGTCCTCAATCTCCTTCAGCTTCGCGGCCGGATCATCTGAACCATCGATGTCGGCGCGGTAGGCGGCCTCGATGCCGCCTTCCAGCGGCAGCGAGCCCCAATAGGCCGACGGCCAGGCGTAGCGCATCGAATAACGGTTGGCCGGCTGGTGCACGACACCGGCCACACCGAACGCGTTGCGCACGATGATGGTGCACCAGGGCACGGTCGACTGGTTGACCGCCGCCATCGCCCGCACGCCGTGACGAATGGTCGCCGACTTCTCGGCCTCGAGCCCGATCATGAAACCCGGGCAATCCATCAGATAGACCACCGGCAGATGAAAGGTCTCCGCGAAATCGACCCAGCGCACCACCTTCTGGCACGCTTCCGCCGTCCACGACCCGCCATAGTGGAAGGGATCGCTGGCCAGCAGGAGCACCGCGCGGCCATCGAGCCGGGCTAGCCCGGTGATGACAGGGCGGCCGAAATTGGCGTTGACCTCGAAGAACGAGCCCTTGTCGACCACGGCGTCGATGATCGGGCGCATCTTGTAGACTTGGCGGCGATTGCGCGGCACTGCCTTCAACAGCGATTCTTCCGCGCGCTCCGGGTCATCCGTACAGGGCGTGGTCGGCGGCAGGTCGTATACCGATGACGGCAGATAGGACAGAAAACGCCTGGCGCGTTCGAACGCCTCCTCCTCGGTGTCGACGGCATCGTCGACGCCGCCGGCGCGGGTCTGGATCTCGGCGCCGCCAAGTTCCGCTTTTGTCAGGTCCTGGCCGAGGCGCTTCACCACCGGGGGACCCGCGACAAACATCGCAGAATTCCTGGTCATCACGGAATAATGGCTGGCGGCAAGCCGCGCCGCGCCAAGGCCCGCGACCGAACCGAGGCCGAGGGCCACCACGGGCACGCGCGCCATGTTCGCGATCGTGAACCAGTACCAGCGTGTGCCGCCGACGCCGCCGGGCAGATTGGCAGCCCCGCGCGTTTCAATCGTCTTCACCGAGCCGCCACCGCCCGAGCCTTCGATCACGCGAATGATCGGCAGGCGGAAATCATGCGCCATCTCCTCGGCCATCAGCGGCTTGGCCGAGATCGAGGCGTCGGCCGAACCGCCGCGCACGGTGAAATCGTCGCCGACCACGACCACGGTGCGGCCGTTGATCTTGCCGCGGCCGAACACGCAGTTGGCCGGCGTCAGGTGCTTGAGTTCGCTGTTGTCGTCGTATTCGGCGATGCCGGAAATCGCGCCGATCTCGTGGAAGGAATTCTTGTCGATCAGTCCGTCGATGCGCTCACGAACCGTGAGCCGGCCCTGGTCATGCTGGCGCTTGACCTTGTCAACGCCTCCCATCTCGCGCGCGAACGCTTCGCGCCGAGCGAGCTCGTCGAGCTCCGGCTTCCAGTTCATTCGTATCCTCCGTCTTGATCATCTTGTTGTTATGGGTCGGTACCGGAAGCGGCTTTCGTTCCATGCGGCTTGAGAAGATGTCGCCCTCGGCGCCTTCGAGCAGGCCGCCGATCGCAACGCCGAGCTGGAGCATCTGCGGCGCCACTTCCCTGTGCAACCGCTTCTCATCAAACATCGCGGCGAGCAGACCGATCGTCACGACGACGAAGGTTTGATATTGCGGCGACCACACCGGCACCGCGCAACCGTTGATATGCGGGCTCCAGGTGCCGCAGCCCACGACATAGCCATGTTCATGCAAATGGCGGCGGTTGTCTTCGATGCGCGACTTCAACGCCCCCGCGTTTCCCGGAATCTCGCGCTCCATTTCGGCGATCAAGGCGTCGCCGACATCGGTATCGAGGGCTGCGGTGTAGGCGAAGCCGGCCGCGGTGCTCGTCATCGAGATGCGGCTGCCGGTGCCTTCATGCAGGCCGAGCGCGTTCGCGGCCCGCGCGAATTCGAGATAGACCAGATGATAGCGATCGGGAATCACGAAGCCGACGGTGCCCGGCAATTGATCGGCGACGTCCTGCAGCCGCAGCCGGATCAGATTGCGAAGCTGCAACCCCTTCATCATCGAGGTGCTCATCGCCACCGCGCTTGGACCGATGCGGTATTTCTGGTCGCGCGGCAGATAAACCAGCTGGCCCATCCGCGTCAGCGTATGGGTCAGCCGCGATACCGTCGACCGCGGCAGACCACAGCGGCTGGAAATTTCCAGATTGCCCAGTCGCGCTTCATGACCCTCGAAGCAGCGCAGGACGTCGAACGCCCGCGACACCACCTGGATCACATCACCCTCGCCTGCGAGATCGCTGGCGAGCATTCCCTGCTTGCTAAGCCGTTCCGAGCGTCTTCCCATGTGTTATGGCTCCATTCCGCCCTGCGGAATAAAATTCCACTTGCAGAACAAACTACCTCAGGCAATCTGCGGCCACAACAAAAAGCCGTTCGCGAGGACACGAGTCCGTCAGACGGTCCCCGGAGAGCGGAAATGCCAGACATCAAGATCGTCACCGAAGTCGCGGGCCGCGTGTGCGCGCTTCCCGTCACAACCGGCGGAAATGTCGGCGACGGCGACGAGATTGCTTTCGTCGAAGCCATGAAGATGGAAATTCCGGTGACGTCGACGACGGCAGGAAGAATCAAGGCTATCCTGGTCAAACTCGACGACGTCATCGCTGAAGGACAGGTCGTCGCAATCATCGAAGCTTAACCGGATCACGTCATAGACTTGCTTGCGACGAGTGCCGCGACAATCTGTCTAGCCCAGATGTTGGTGTTGACGTATGCCCAGCCAACGTTGCCATCACATGCGGCCGATGACATGATTAGTGCTGACATGTGAATTCCATCTGAGGGGAAAAACTATGATTCATCGCTTGAAGGCGCTTGCGCCAACCGCCCTTGCAAGCATTTCGCTGCTGGCTTTGCCCGCGGCAAACGCCGAAGACGTAAAACTGCCGCCGACCATGGTCGTCACCGCCTATGACACCGGCACCGCAGGCTTCAACATCGCCGTCGGCGTCGGCAAGATGATGAAAGACAAATACGGCACCGACGTCCGCGTGCTGCCCGCCGGCAACGACGTGGCGCGACTGGCGCCGCTGCGCGCCAAGCGCGCGGCCATGTCCGCGATGGGTTCCGGCACCTATTTCGCCCAGGAAGGCGTGTTCGAGTTCGGTACCAAGGAATGGGGTCCGCAAGCCCTGCAACTGGTGCTGTCCTCGGTCGACTGCAACGCCGGTTCGCTCGGCGTCGCCAAGGATACCGGCGTGACCGAAATCAAGCAGCTCAAGGGCAAGCGCGTCGGCTTCGTGGTCGGTTCGCCGGCGCTGAACCAGAATGCGCTTGCGGTCCTGGCGTTCGGCGACCTCAAGCAAAGCGACGTCAAGATCGTCGAGTTCTCGAGCTACGGCGCGATGTGGAAGGGCATGATCAACAACGACGTCGATGCCGCCTTTGCCACCACCATCACCGGCCCGGCAAAGGAACTCGAGACATCGCCGCGCGGCATCGTCTGGCCGCCTTTGCCCGCCAGCGACAAGGCCGGCTGGGAGCGCGTGAAAAAGGTTGGCTCGTTCTTCTTCCCGCACGTCGCGACCTGCGGCGCCGGCATCTCCAAGGACAAGCCGGTCGAACTCGGCAACTACCCCTACCCGATTTTCGTGTCTTATGGATCGCTGCCCTTGGACGAGGTCTATTCCATCACCAAGGCGATGATCACGGGCTACGACGCCTATAAGGACTCCGCACCAGGCGCGCCTGGTCTCGCCGCTGACCGGCAGACCAAGAACTGGGTGGTTCCGGTTCATCCGGGCGCAGCCAAGGCCCTGAAAGAAGCCGGTCAGTGGACCGACGCACAGGAAGCCCACAACAAGGAATTGCTGAAGCGTCAGCAAGTGCTGGCCGCCGCATGGACGGACTATGGCAAGTCCAGCCCACCGTCGGATGACAAGGCCTTCCTTGACGGCTGGATGAAGGCGCGCGCCGCGGCGCTGGCCAAGGCGAATATGCCGAACGGCTTCGAATAGCACCGACGCTATTCGCTCAAGTCGAAGGCCAACACCGTCTCGGGGGAAACAATGTCACCTTCTGCGAGCGATAGCGTAGTCGCGCCTGCAAAACCAATTGTGTTCGACGACCCGCATGCCAACATGCAGGAAGCCGAAGTCACGCGGGTGCGAACATTGCGCGGGGCGTGGCGCTGGGCGTTGGTGATCGCGACCGCGGTCACCATTCTTTTGTGCATCAACCAGCAATTCTCGCTGCGCTTCTTCCTCGGCTATACGCAGCTCAACACCGAGTATTTCTATCTGCTGATCGCGCTGATGCTGCCTTTCACGTTCCTGATCTTTCCGGGAACCGAGACCTCGCCGCTCGACCGAATTCCCTGGTACGACATCCTGCTTTTCGTCGTCACTTTCGCCTGCGCCATTCTCCTGATGCGAAGCGTCCGCAAGGCGGCGGAGGCCGGCTGGGAATTCGGAGGTGCGCCGACGCCCGTCATCGTCGCCGGCCTCATCATGTGGGCGGTGCTGATGGAGGCGTTGCGCCGCACCGGCGGCTGGAGCCTGCTGCTGAGCGTGCTGCCGTTTACGGTTTATCCGCTGTTTGCGGAAGCGAAGTGGCTGGGACCGTTCCGTGGCACGCAATCGACGCTCGAACAGGCGACCTCCTATCACGTATTGTCGGGCGAAAGCCTGCTCGGCATTCCGATCCAGGCCTTTGCCGACACCGTGATCGGCTTTCTGGTGTTCGGCACCGCCTTGATGATGACGGGCGCCGGAAAATTCTTCATCAACATCGCCTTTGCGCTGTGCGGCACCTTCCGCGGCGGCGCCGCGAAAGTTTGCATTTTTGCCTCCGGCCTGCTCGGCATGATGTCCGGCTCGATCATCTCCAACGTCCTGACCGCCGGCACCATGACCATTCCCGTCATGAAGAAGAGCGGTTTCCGCGCCTCCTATGCCGGCGCGATCGAGGCTTGCGCCTCGACCGGCGCGGTGCTGGCGCCGCCGGTGATGGGCGCGACCGCGTTCGTGATCGCGCAGTTTCTCAACATCAGCTACGCCGACGTCGCGCTCGCCGCAATCATTCCGGCGGTGCTTTATTACATCGGCCTGTTCATGCAGGTGGATTCCTATGCCGCGCGCCACGGGCTAAAGGGCATTCCGCGCTCCGAGTTGCCGAAGGTCTGGGACACCATCAAGGCCGGCTGGTACTACATCTTCGTGATCGCGCTTCTGATCGTGATGCTGCTGTATTTCAAACGCGAGAGCCACGCGCCGTTCTACGCGACCGCACTGCTGCTGGTCTTGAACCAGATGTTCTCCAAGGACACGCGCTGGACGCTCTCGACCATCAACAAGTTCCTAGAGGTCAACGGCCGCACCTTCGTCGAGCTGGTCGGCATCCTGGCCGGCTGCGGCCTCTTGATCGGCGCGTTCTCGATGACCGGCGTGGTCTCCAGCCTCGCCAACGACCTGCTGCGGATCGCCGGCGACAATGCGTTCCTCTTGCTCGGCATGTGCGCCTTGACCAGCCTCATTCTCGGACTCGGGCTGACGACGACGGCCTGCTACATCTTCCTCGCCATCCTGGTGGCGCCCGCGCTGGAGAAGCTCGGCCTCAACCGCATGGCCGTGCACATGTTCATCTTCTACTGGGGCATGCTGTCCTCGATCACGCCGCCGGTCGCCATCGCCTCCTTTGCCGCAGCCGGCATTGCCGGCTCGCCGGCGATGAAGACGGGGTGGGAATCGATGTGGGTCGGCAGCATCATCTACTTCATTCCGTTCTTCTTCGTGCTGAACCCGGCGCTGGTGCTGCAGGGACCAAGCCCGTATCTGGAAGGGCTGGGGCTAATGGCGCTGGCGGGCTTCGGCACGCTGTTCATCTGCGGTGGCATTCAGGGCTATCAGGTTTTTGTCGGAGACCTCAGGGGCGCAGGCGCGCTGGAATGGCCGCTGCGGGTGCTGCTCGTGATCGGAGGATTCGTGGTGGCCACTCCCGGCGGCGGCATCATGCCGCTGTCACAGATGCAGGTGACCCTGCTCGGCCTCGCCATTCTCGTTCCGACCGCGCTGGTCGCACTGCTGCTGATACGGCGGCAGACCCTGGCGCCGAACCAGTTGCGCGCACCCTGATTGCGTTGCACAAGAGGAAGCGATGAAACAATCGCCTCCTTCGCTTGGCGCCGGCCCTACGGCCTGGACCAGTTCGAAGCCGCCCTTGCTGCGGTTCCTCAATGCATGCCACGCCGAATTCACGACCGAGACCGGCGGCGCAGTTGCCGATTACATCCCGGAGCTCGGCAAGGCCGACCCTGCCCATTTTGGCATCAGTCTCGCCACCCTCGACGGCCATGTCTATGAGGTCGGCGACACCCAGATCCCCTTCACGATCCAGTCGATGTCAAAGCCGTTCGTATTCGCGCTGGCGCTGGATACGCTCGGTGCACCTCGGGTCGAAAGCGTCATTGGCGTCGAGCCGTCGGGCGATCCGTTCAACTCGATACGTCTCAACGCCGAGAACCACCCCTTCAACCCGATGGTCAATGCCGGCGCGATCGCCTGTTCCGGCCTGATCCACGAGGCCAAGGGCGAGGCTGCATTCGACTATATCCGGCAGGCGCTCGGCCGGTTTGCCGGGCGCGAGCTTGAGGTCGACGACGCCGTCTACGCCTCCGAGAGCACCACCGGCGACCGCAACCGCGCGATCGGTTATCTGCTGCGCACCAACGCCGTGATCAAGGACAATGTGGCGTCCGTGCTGGAGGTCTATTTCCGGCAATGCGCCATCCTGGTGACGGCGCGCGATATCGCTGTCATGGCGGCCACCCTCGCCAACCGCGGCATCAATCCCGTGACCGGCGAACAGGTGCTGACACCGTATGCCATCTCGCGAACGCTCTCCGTCATGACGAGCTCCGGCATGTACGATTACGCCGGGGAATGGATCTACCGGATCGGCATCCCCGCCAAGAGCGGCGTCGGCGGCGGCATCCTTGCGGCGTTGCCGGCGCGGCTCGGGCTCGGCAGCTATTCGCCGAAACTCGACAAGCACGGCAACAGCGTGCGCGGCATCAAGGTCTGCGAGGCGCTGTCATCGCATTACGACCTGCATATGCTGAACCGCAGCGACGACGCCCGCAACAGCATCATCGCCGATTACGATATCGGCAACAGCCCGTCGCGGCGGGTGCGGCGCGCGCACGAACAGAACATCCTGGCCGCGCATCGCCAGGACGTTCGCGTGATCGAGCTGATCGGTACGCTGTCGTTCTCCAATGTCGACTACGTCTCGCGCCAGCTCGCGGCCAAGCCGCGGCCGCAGCTCGTCATCTTCGACCTCCGCCGCGTCACCGCCATGACCCGCGCCGGCAGCCGCCTGCTCGCCGAAGAGTTCCGCGAACTCGCAAGCTACCACGTCACCGTGATCCTGTCCGGCATCAGGCGGTCGTCGCCGGAATGGAAGATGATCGGGGATTGGACGGAAGGTCTCGGCAACATCCGCAACTACTATTTGCTCGATGCCGCCATCGAATGGGCGGAAGACCAGGTGGTCTATCGTTACGGCGGCGCGATCGATTTCTTTGAGGCGACCGAACTCTCCGAGCAGGCGCTGCTGGCGGGGTTGACGGAGGAGGAGTTGACCGATCTCGCCTCGCTTGCTTCGATCCGGACCTATCAGGCGAGCGAAAAGATCATCGCCTCCGGCGATCCCGCCGATTCCCTGTTCTTTCTCAGGAGCGGCGTGGTGCATGTCACCCTGCCCGACGGTATCCGCCTGGCGACGCTGACAGCCGGAATGCCGTTCGGCGAGATGGCGCTATTGGAGCCGCGCCGCTCCGCCGACGTGTTTGCCGACATGGCAGCCACGGCTTACGAAATCCCGCTGCGCGATTTCGAACGTTTCCGAAAGCAGCATCCACGCGCCGGCGAGCGGATCATGCGCAACCTCGCGCAATTGCTGGCCGACCGCCTGATCCTGGCGAATGCCAAGGTAAATCTGTTGACGCCGAGCTAGGGCCGGCCGCGCCCGTTCTTCTCGGCGGCACGCCGCAGGGCCTCGGCCAGCGCGCCGCCCTGCTCCTCCGCCTTGCGCGGCGCGGATGACGTCATCGACGCCTTGGAATATTCGCGCATCTTGGTTTCCGACAGTTTGGGCCCCTTGGCGCCCACTTCGTCGTCGAGACGCAGCGTCAGTGCGATGCGCTTGCGGGCGACCTCGACCTCCAGCACCTTGACCTTGACGATGTCGCCCGGCTTCACCACCTCGCGCGGGTCCTTGATGAAGGTTTTCGACATCGCCGAGATGTGCACCAGGCCGTCCTGGTGCACGCCGATATCGACGAAGGCGCCGAACGCGGCGACGTTCGTCACCGTGCCTTCCAGGATCATGCCGCGCTTGAGGTCCTTGATCTCTTCGACCCCCTCCTTGAAGACGGCGGCCTTGAAGGCCGGACGCGGGTCGCGGCCGGGCTTTTCCAGTTCGCGCAGGATGTCGGTGACCGTGGGCAGACCAAACGTGTCGTCGACGAAGGCCTGCGGCTTCAACTGGCGCACGATCTCGGCGTTGCCGATCAGCGCCTTGATGTCGCTCTTGGCTGCGGTGAGTATCCGCCGCACCACCGGATAGGCCTCGGGGTGCACACCGGACGAATCGAGCGGGTCTTCACCGCCGTTGATGCGCAGGAATCCCGCGCATTGCTCGAACGCTTTCGGTCCCAGCCGCGGCACTTCCTTCAGCGCCTTGCGCGATTTGAACGGCCCGTTGGCGTCGCGATGCTGCACGATGCTTTGCGCCAGCCCTGCGCCGATGCCCGACACCCGCGCCAGTAGCGGCGCGGAAGCGGTATTGGCATCGACGCCGACGGCGTTGACGCAGTCTTCGACCACGGCATCAAGCGAGCGCGCCAGCTTGGTTTCGCCGAGGTCGTGCTGATACTGCCCGACGCCGATTGCCTTCGGGTCGATCTTGACGAGTTCGGCTAGCGGATCCTGCAGGCGCCGCGCGATCGACACCGCGCCGCGCAAGGTGACGTCGAGTTCCGGCAGTTCCTCGGACGCAAAGGCCGAGGCGGAGTAGACCGACGCGCCCGCTTCCGACACCACGATCTTCGACATTTTCAGGTCCGGCAGCAGCTTGACCAGTTCGGTCGCCAATTTATCCGTCTCGCGCGAGGCGGTGCCGTTGCCGATCGCAATCAGGTCGACGCGGTGCGCGACCGCGAGCTTGCCCAGCGTCGCCAGCGTCGCGTCCCACTGCCGTTGCGGCTCGTGCGGATAGACCGCGGTGGTCGCCACCACCTTGCCGGTGGCGTCGACGATCGCGACCTTGACGCCGGAACGATAGCCGGGGTCGAGCCCCATGGTCACGCGCGCGCCGGCCGGCGCCGCCAGCAGCAGATCGCGCAAATTCGAGGCGAATACCCGCACGCCCTCGGCCTCCGCCGCCGTCCACAGCCGCATCCGCAGGTCGATGTTGAGATGCACCTGGATCTTGGTGCGCCAGGCCCAGCGCGCGGTCTCGATCAGCCAGCGGTCGCCCGGGCGGCCCTGATCGGTAATCGCAAAGCGCTGCATGATCTTCAGTTCATACGTACCGGGGACGCCGGCCGCCGGAACATTCGCCTCGGGCATCATCTGCAATTCGAGGATTTCTTCCTTCTCGCCCCGAAACAGCGCGAGAATGCGGTGCGACGGTAGCTTGTGGAGGGCTCCGTTGTAGTCGAAATAATCCTTGAACTTTTCGCCCTCGAGCTTCTTGCCCTTGCGAACGGTGGATGTCATCACCCCGTTCGACCACATTTCTTCGCGCAAGCGCCCGATCAGATCGGCATCCTCGGCAAAGCGCTCCACCAGGATCGCACGCGCGCCTTCGAGCGCGGCGGCGACATCAGCCACCTGCTTCTCCGCGTCGACGAAGGTCGCGGCCACCACCTGCGGATCGTTTTGCGGTTGCGTCAGCAACAGTTCGGACAAAGGTTCGAGCCCGGCTTCCTTGGCGATCTCGGCCTTGGTGCGGCGCTTCGGCTTGAACGGCAAATAGATGTCTTCCAGACGCCCCTTGCTGTCGGCCGCCATGATCGCGGCTTCCAGCGCGGCGTCGAGCTTGCCCTGCTCGCGCACCGAATTGAGGATGGCGACCCGCCGCTCTTCGAGTTCGCGCAGATAAGTCAGCCGCTCTTCCAGCGTGCGCAATTGCGCATCGTCGAGCCCGCCGGTGATTTCCTTGCGATAGCGCGCCACGAACGGCACGGTGGCGCCGCCGTCGAGCAATTCGACTGTCGCCGAGATCTGCTGCTCGCGAACGCCGAGTTCTTCCGCGATCTGTCGATTGATATTTGCCACGGCCAATCTTTCCCGAAATCAGGGCGGCAGGTGAATCGCCCCCGCCGCCGGAGGCCGCTTATGGACCATCGCAGATTATTTCATCAAGGCGTCGCAGGAAACAAATTGATCTGTGGATGGCCTTAATCGAACAACTCAATATGTGCGAACAACCAGTTGCGATGACACAAGATAAGGGTGGATCGATGGCGTTGTAATGTGTAAACGGACGCTCCCCTTCGGAGTACCCATGTCAATCTGCGGCCTTGATTTCGGAACGTCGAACACGACGCTCGGCACCATCGAAGGCCGGGCGCCGGTTCTGGCCGCGCTGGAGGCGGCCCAGACCACTATACCCAGTGCGATATTCTACGAGACGGACGGCGGCGCTTTGATCGGCCGCAGGGCTGTGGAAGCCTATGTGGAAGGTGCGCCCGGCCGCCTGATGCGAAGCCTCAAGTCGGTGCTTGGCACCTCGCTGATCGACGAAACCACCCGGCTCGGGCGCGCACGGGTCAGCTTTCGCGACGTCATCGCCTATTACCTCGGTGCGGTCAAACGCCGCGGGGAACAAGCCACCGGCCGCGAACTGCGCGAGGTTGTTCATGGCCGGCCGGTACACTTCGTCGACAACGCGCCGGAGGCCGACCGTAAGGCGGAGGACACCCTAAGGACAATTGCGCGTGGGATCGGCTTTGACGAGGTCACGTTTCAGTTCGAGCCGATCGCCGCGGCCCTCGACTATGAGCAACAGATCACATCCGAGGAAGTCGCACTGATCGCCGATATCGGCGGCGGCACGTCAGACTTTTCGATCGTGCGTCTGGGGCCCGAGCGCCACGGCAAGGCTGATCGCGCAACCGACATTCTCGCCAGTGACGGCGTGCGCATCGGCGGCACAGATTTCGACCGTCAGCTCAGCCTCGGCGTCATCATGCCGCTGTTCGGATTCCGCAGCGCCATGAAGCGTCCCGGGCTTGACGTGCCGTCGAGCTATTTTCACGACCTCGCGACCTGGTCGAGCATCAACCGCATGTATGAGCCGCGCGTGATGGCCGATATCCGCCAGGTCCGGCTGGAGGCCAGCGAGCCGGAACTTCTCGACCGGCTGATACGCGTGGTGCACGAACAGCGCGGCCACACGCTGGCGATGGAAGTCGAAGACGCCAAAATCGCTCTGTCCGAGAAGCGCCGGGCAGACATCCCGCTGGAGTGGGTTACCCCCGGCCTTGGCGCTGATATCGGCCGCCCCGATCTCGTCAGCCACACAAAGCAGCTGGCCGATCGCATCGCGGCGCGTATCAAGAACTGCCTTGTCCAGGCAGGACTGGTCGCCGGTGATATCGACTCGGTGTTCCTGACCGGCGGCTCGGTAAAACTCGCCCACGTTCGCAACACGATCGTCAAGGCGGTGCCGTCGGCCCGCATCGTCGAGGGTGACATCTTCGGCGCGGTCGGCAAGGGATTGACGCTGGAGGCGCTGCGACGATACGGGCCCGCGAGCTGAGATTATTTCGCAGGCGCTGTTGCAAGTCTGGCAGATGGCTCGTGTTGCGATTCCAGCCGGTTAGCGTGGCGGTGAACGAGACGCCATTCGCCTGCTTCGCGGCGGAAAACATGCGTAACCCGGTTGGACCACCCTGTTGTGCCCTCTACACCTGCGACGCGCTGACCCTCGAAGGTCTCGACGTCGGTAACATAGAACATCTCCGGCGTGGTGATCGTCGAGATATTCTCGTGACGCACGCTTCCGCCTTTGAACTGGGCACCGGCCCAATCCCAACGGAGCGAAACCGCCTCCCATCCCTTTTCGTAACCGCCCCACCCATAGAAGCTGGTTGCCTCGGAGGTGTGCGAATAGAGATCCTTGATCGCCGAGACATCACCGTTCGCGACCATGGCCATCGCCGCATGCAATCGAGCAATGGCTGCACGTACCGAAGATTCGAGTTCCTCGTTGATCACGACATCACTCTTACCCAAGCGACAAATCCGTCAGCCTACCACTTCCCCCACCGGCTGCAGATCGATGGCAAACGTTTCCAGGAATTTTGATGTCATGATGTAAAAGCCGACCGAGAGCTGCAGTTCGACCAAGGCGGCCGGGCTCAGTTTCGAGGCAATCGCGTTGAAGGTCGCGTCGGTCGGTTTGTGCCGCCGGACGATTTCATCGGTGAAGGCAAGCGCGGCGCGCTGCACATCGTTGAAGCAGGTCGCCGCCTCCCAATTCGCCAGCGCCGCGTTCTGCTCGTCGGTGACGCCGACGTTCTTGCCGATCCGCTTGTGGGCGACGATTTCATAGGGCGCCTCGCACAGGATGCCGGTGCGGGTGATGGCGAGTTCGCGCACGATCGGGTCCAGTTCGCCCTTGTGCCTGATGGCCCCGCCCAGCCGGCAGTATTGTTCGAGGTAGCTCGGTGAATGCGCCATCATGCGAAAGATGTTGGCATTGCGGTTTTTGCCCAGCAATTCGCGGGTACGATCGTTGTGTTTGGCGGGATCGCTGTATTCGACGCGGGCCATTCATCACCTTGGGGTTTGGGGATTTTCTGATTTGTTGACAGAGGGATCATGCACTGCAGCAGGAGGCTGATCAACGCCGAAATGCTGCCGACGCAGGTTCGGGTCTGCTTCCCAGCTGCTCGACGCGCGCCAAAAAACTCCCTCTCGCGTGCACAAACCGGCTACGAGCGAGCCAAATTGCCGCCTCAATGCTGGTCGATTCTCGGGACTGTCGATATTCGCTGAGTGGGGACTCAAAAGAGCGAATACTCGTCGCGGGGTGTTCCGAGTAAAAACCAAACTGAGTTCATCAGGCCTTCACGGGCATTGATAACTCATGCCCAAGTCTAGGGAGTTAGGCATGAAGGAAGCCACCAAAAAGGCGGCCTCGGAAGCGCTTGCGCAGATGATGGCGGTAACAGCGATGCTCGTTATCGCCAGCGTCGTGTTCTACTGGCACTGAATGTTGACGCGTCGAAGCACTCAGATTTTCACCTGTTCCGCGTAATTCTGGGTTGCTTCGTAGCGTGAGCATTTTGCGTCTGGGATTCATGTTTTCCCGAAATAAGGGACCAGCTTTCCCGCAAACGGCCGATAGCTTGCGATGACCTTGTCACCGATCGCCAGATCGTTGTCGCCGTGGGCCATCATGCGAAAGCCCTCCGCCGTATCGACCAGCACGATATTGTAGGGAACATGCGCGCGCGTCTCCGGCGTCGCGGCGCGACATACCAGCGACGTCGCATAGACCGTCGCAGTTCCGCTGGCGCGCTTCTCAGTCGGATCCGGCGCACCGCAGGCGGCGCAGAAGCTGCGGCGGAAATACTGCGCTTTCCCGCAGGCACCGCAGGATTGATAGACGATGGCCTCGGCACCCCTGGTCCAGTCGGCGAGTTTGTCGGTCATCGCACCCGCTCCAGGAACATGCTGACATGCGACGACAGCACGCCGCCATCGCCGTGCAACAGCGCGATCGAGGCATCGCGGACCTGCCGGGGTCCGGCGCGCTCCGTCATCTGCAAATGCGTCTCGACCAGGTGCGCCATCGCGCCGCCGACGCCGCAATGGCCGTAGCTCAAAAGCCCGCCATGGGTGTTGAGCGGCATGGCGCCGTCGCGGCCGAAATGCCCTGCCCGCACCCGCGCGGCCGCCTCGCCGCGGCCGGCAAGGCCGAGGTCTTCCAGCAGCATCGCCAGCGTAATGGTGAAGCTGTCGTAGACCGCGGCGTAATGCACATCCGAAATCGCCAGGCCGGCAGCGGCCTTGGCCTTGGCAACCGCGATCTCCGCGCCGAGTTCGCTCAATGCGGGCGCGGCCGTGACGTGCTGATGGGTGTGCGCCTGCGCGCAGCCGCGCACGCGAATGCCGGTCGGGCCGGTGCGCTCGCGGCTGATCACGAACGCGGCGCCGCCGTCGGACACCGGGCAGCAATCCAGGAGCTTCAGCGGCATCGCCACCGGCTTTGAGGCCATTACATCGGCGACGGTGATCGGCTCGTGGAACTGCGCGCCGGGATGGGTCACGGCGTGGGCGCGCATCAGCACCGCGAATTCGGCGAGGTCTTCCTGGGTGACGCCATATTCGTGCATGTAGCGCGACGCGACGAGGCCGTAATAGGCGGGGATCGTCGGCCCCAGCGGCACCTCGTATTGCGGGTGACCGACCTGCGCCAGCGCCTGGATCGAGGCATCGCGGCTCTGCCCGGTGAGGCGGTTTTCGCCGCCAACCACCAACACATGCTTTGCGACGCCGGCGTCGACCAGATGGTGCCCCAGCATGGTCATGGCGAGACCTGTGGCGCCGCCGACCTGCACCGCATGCGCATAGGATGGCTGGATGCCAAAATGCTCGGCGAACACGGTCGCGAGCATGATGTGCGGCGACACCGTGCTGTAGCCGCAGAGAACGCCATCGATCTGGGACCGCTTCAGCCCGGCATCGGCAATGGCAAGCTCGGCCGCCTTGCTCATGAGATCGAGCGAGGACGATCCTTCATGCTTGCCATAGGACGTCAGCCCAACGCCGGTGATGAAACTCATGACGGCCTGTTTCTCAATACGACTTCGGCAAACCCAGCACCTTCTCGGCGATGAAGCTGAGAATGAGTTGCGGGCTGATCGGCGCGATGCGCGGGATCAGCGATTCCCGCAAATAGCGCTCGACATGATATTCCTTGGCGTAACCGAAGCCGCCATGCGTCATGACCGCCTGCTCGCAGGCGTGGAAACCGGCTTCCGCTGCGAGATACTTTGCGGCGTTCGCTGCCGGGCCGCATGGCATGCCCTGATCGTATTGCCAGCCTGCGCGCAGCACCATCATCCATGCGGCTTCCAACTCCATCCAGTTCTTCGCCAATGGATGTTGAATGCCCTGGTTCATGCCGATCGGGCGATTGAACACGATGCGGTTCTTGGCGTAGGCCGAGGCGCGTGACAGCGCGATCTGGCCCAGGCCCACCGCTTCCGCCGCGATCAGGATGCGCTCTGGGTTCATGCCGTGCAGGATGTACTCGAAGCCGCGGCCTTCTTCGCCGAGGCGATCCTCGACCGGGATCTCGAAGTTCTCGAAGAACAATTCATTGGAATCGACAGGCTTGCGGCCCATCTTTTCGATCTCATGCACCGTGACGCGTTTCTTGTCGAAGTCAGTATAGAACAGGCTCAAGCCCTGCGTCGGCGTCTTCACCTCCTCCAACGGCGTGGTGCGCGCCAGCAGCAGGATCTTGTTGGCGACCTGGGCGGTGGAAATCCAGACCTTCTGGCCATTGACGATATACTTGTCGCCCTTGCGTACCGCGCGGGTTTTCAACTGCGTGGTGTTGAGCCCGGTATTGGGTTCGGTCACCGCAAAACACGACTTGTCGCGGCCGTCGATGATCGGGGGCAGCATCCGCGTGCACTGCTCTTTGGTGCCGAACACGACCACGGGATTGAGCCCGAACACGTTCATGTGGACGGCGGATGCGCCGGACATGCCGGCGCCCGATTCCGCAATCGTCCGCATCATGATCGCGGCATCGGTGACGCCGAGCCCCGAGCCGCCATACTCCTCGGGGATACAGATGCCGAGCCATCCGGCATCCGCCAGCGCGCGGTGGAAGTCGGCCGGATAGCCGCCCTCCTTGTCCTTCTTCAGCCAATATGCATCGTCGAAGCGCGTGCAGATTTTTCCGACCGCATCGCGGATCGATTCCTGGTTGGCGGATAGCGCGAAATCCATATGTCCGTCCTATGTGTTTGGCACGGCCTTGGTGACACCTTCGCGCACCAAGGCGGCAATTTCGTCCGCCGAGAACCCCGCTTCGCGGAGGATTTCCGCGCTGTGCTCGCTCAGGCGCGGCGCCAGCCGGCTGGTCTCAACCGGCGTTTCGGAAAACCGCGCCGAAGGCCGCATGTTGCGAATGCGCCCCTCCGTCGGATGATCGACGACCGGGAAGAAATCGGTCGCGACGATGTGGGGGTCCCCGAGCAGGCTTTCGAGGTCGTGCATCGGCATGACGGGCACGTCGGCCTTTTCCAGGATAGCGGTCCACTCCGCGGTGGTCTTGGTCTCGAGGATGCGCGCCAGTTCGGCATAAACGGCGTCGATATTGACGGCGCGGCCGGCGAAGGTCGCAAATTTCGTGTGGACGCGAAGATCGTCGCGGCCGGTCGCATCGAAGAAATTCTGCCATTGCTTGTCGTTGTAGACGATCACGCAGATGTAGCCGTCCGAGGTCTTGTAGGGCCTCCGGTCAGGCGACAGGTGACGGGCATAGCCGCCCTTGTCGAGCGGCGGCTCATAGGTGAGACCGCCCATGTGGTCGCCCATCACGAAACCGGCCATGGTTTCGAACATCGGGATATCGACACGCTGGCCGCGGCCGGTGCGCTCGCGATCGACGAGGCTGGCGCAGATCGCGCCTACTGCGGTGAGCCCGACGATACGGTCGACCAGTGCATTGGGAACATAGCGCGGCACGCCGTCGGCGGTCTGCGCCATCAGCGCCGGCAACGCCGTCGCGCCCTGGATCAGGTCGTCATAGGCCGGCTTCGCCGCATATGGCCCGTCCTGGCCGAAGCCGAACACGCCGGCATAGACCAGGCGCGGGTTGATTTTCGACACTACGTCGTAACCGAGATTCAGCCGCGCCATCGCCTGCGGGCGCACATTGTATACCAGCACGTCGGCGGATTTGATCAGCCGCAGCACGGCGTCGCGCCCGGCCGGTTTCTTCAAGTCGAGACAAATTGAGCGCTTGTTGCGGTTGGTGTTGAGAAACACCGGCCCCATGCCGGGATGACGGGTCGGGCCGATTTGCCGCGTCACGTCGCCATCGTGCGATTCAACCTTGATAACGTCGGCGCCGTAATCGCCGAGCATCTGGGTGGCATAGGGCCCCATCAGCACGGTCGTCATGTCGATGACCTTGATGCCCTCTAATGGTCCCATGGCTCAGCCCGCTCCCCGGTATGCGGCCATCTGGCCTCGCATCGTTGTGAGGACCAAGTAACGGCAGGCACTTGCGAAGATCAAGGCGCGCCCAGCGTATGGCCGTATGCGCGCGATGGCGGCTATGTCTTCGATCTGGCGTCACGCTCCCGGGTCAGGCGCTCCAGCTCTTCATTCTGCTGGCTGAGGCGGTCAGCGATGCGGGATTCGTTCCGTTCGCCGGAAGCGGCAGCAGCCTGTTCGATCAACTGCCGGATGTTGTCTTCCAGAATCCTGATCCGATCGTTGAGTTCTGCCAATGACAACGAGCTCTCGTTGCTCATGATGCACGCTCCGGATGATTTGCTGGGTGGGCAAAGCGAAGCGTGCCCACCACCAAGCAGCTTGATCGGTGATAGATGGTGGGCACGGCGCTAACGCGCCTTTCCCCACCCTACGGTAGCACGTTTCGCGGCTACTTCGCAGGCTCCAGCACGGAAACGTAGTTCGCCACCGCCGCACCACCCATGTTGAAGATGCCAGCAAGCTTGGCGTTCTTGAGCTGCATGCCCTCGGGCGCCTGGCCGACGAGCTGCATTGCGCTCATCACATGCATGGAGACGCCGGTGGCGCCGATCGGATGGCCTTTTGACTTCAGGCCACCGGACGGATTGACCGGCAGCTTGCCCTCCTTCTGGGTCCAGCCTTCCTTGATGGCGCGGGCGCCCTGCCCGCGCGGCGTCAGGCCCATCGCTTCATATTCGATCAGTTCGGCAACCGTGAAGCAGTCATGGGTCTCGACGAAGGAGAGATCGGAGAGCTGCACGCCGGCCTGCGCCAGCGCGCGCTGCCAGGCAACGGTGCAGCCTTCGAACTGCAGGATGTCGCGCTTGGACATAGGCAGGAAATCCTGCGCGTGCGCCGTGGCGCGGAAGTTGACGGCCTTGCCCATCGTCTTCGCGGTTTCCGAATCCGTCAGCACCAAGGCCGCCGCGCCGTCCGACACCAGCGAACAATCGGTGCGCTTGAGCGGGCCTGCGACGAACGGGTTCTTCTCGCTCTCGGCGCGGCAGAACTCGTAACCAAAGTCCTTGCGCATCTGCGCATAGGGGTTGGCGACGCCGTTCTTGTGGTTCTTGGCCGCGATCATCGCCAGCGCGTCCGACTGATCGCCATATTTCTGGAAATAGCTTTGCGCGATCTTGCCGAACACCCCGGCAAAGCCGCCGACGGTGTCGCCATCCTCGGGCAGATAGGACGCCTTCAGGAGGTAGCGCCCGATATCGGCCGAGGGCGTCCGCGTCATCTGCTCGACGCCGACCACCAGCACGACCTTGGCCGCGCCCGCAGCGATCGCCCGGATGCCCTGATGTACCGCCGCAGAACCGGTGGCGCAGGCGTTTTCGACTCGCGTGGTCGGCTTGAAGCGCAGTTTGGGATCAGCCTGCAGCACCAGCGAGGCCGTAAAATCCTGCGGCGAGAAGCCGGCATTGAAGTGCCCCAGCACGATCTCGTCGACGTCCGCGGCCGATATGCCGGCATCCGCCAGAGCATCGGTCGCAACCTTCACCACGAGGCTCTCGACGGTTTCGGCGTCGAACTTGCCGAATGGCGTGTGTGCCCACCCGACGATGCTGGCTGTCATGGTTGTTCTCCCTATTTCGGTTCCGGTTTGTAACCTATCTTGGGGCCGCTTTCAGCGATTTCATCGCCTTCGCGCACATGGCGGTTATGCCGGCCCAATTGCCGGATCGGATATCGGCCGCCGGGCAGAGCCAGGAACCGCCCACCGCCACCACATTCGGCTCGGCCAGCCAGCTCGCCGCATTGGCTTCCCCAATGCCGCCGGTCGGGCAAACCTTGATGTTCGGAAACGGCCCGGCCAGTGCCCGAAGTGCCTTGATACCGCCGGCCTGCTCGGCGGGAAAGAATTTCACCAGATCGAAGCCGGCCGCCAGCGCCCGCATCAGCTCGGAAGCGGTCGCGATCCCGGGCGCGAACGGCAGGTCGCCAGCCGCGGCAGCCTTCAACAGCTCCGGCGTCGCGCCGGGGCTGATACCGAATTTGGCGCCGAGCGCTCTCGCCCTCGCCAGATCGTCGGCGCTCAGGATCGTGCCGATGCCGACAATGGCGTCCGGCACCGCCGCGATCATGGCCTTGGCGGCGTCGGCGGCGACCGGCGTTCGCAGGGTGACCTCCAGCACGCGCACCCCGCCCGCAACCAGCGCACGGGCCAGCGGTATCGCATCCTCCAGCCGTTCGATGGTGAGCACGGGGATCACCGTGGCCGACTTGAAGATGGCGGCGAGTTGGTCCTGCCTTGTGGCTGCGGTCATGGAGATGCCCTGCGGGAGGTAAGGGGAAAGCGGGCGAGCGGCATCGCCGCGCGCGGGATGATCGCCCCGGGATGGCATACTACAACGCCAGCCAGACGATGCCCGGCCCGGGCGGCCTCAATCGGATCCGCGCCGACGAGGCGCGCGGCCACGTAGGCGGCCGCAAAACTGTCGCCGGCCGCCGTCGTATCGACCACGGGCGCCTCCACCGGCTTGGCCTTGATCGGATAAGGAACGCCTTCCAGGCGCACGATGCTCGCCGGCTCCGAAAGCTTCAACACCACCTCGGCGCCCTGAATCCGCGCCAGCAAGGCTTCGTTGGTTACGCCCGGATAAAGCGGCAGCAAATCCTCGGTGGACGCCAGCACGATATCGGCGGCGGCAAAGGCCTCCTGAAAAACGGCACGCGCGACGTCGAGATCGGGCCAGCCGCGCGCCCGGAAATTGGTATCGAAAGCAAAGCGTGCCCCACTTTCCCGCGCGCGGTTGAGCGCCGCGAACAGCCGCGATCGCCCTTCCGCGCCGTAAAGCGACAGCGTGATCGCCGAGAGATAGATCAAATCATAGCCGGCCAGCGAATCCAGGATCTCCGACGTCTGCGGCAAATCCATCAGGCTGCGCGCGGCGGCGCTGTCGCGCCAGTGAAAGAACCGCCGCTCGCCTTTGGCATCGGTCTGGATCATGTAGAGGCCCGGCAGCTTTCCCGGCAGCCGCGCCACCTGCCTGATCCCGACCCCCTCCGCCGACCAGCCGGAGATCATTTCGTCGCTGAGGCTGTCGTCGCCGAGCGCGGTGACATAATCGGCGCTGACGCCGAGCCGGGCGAGATAGACGGCGGTGTTGAGCGTGTCGCCGCCATAGCCGCGCGAAAACAGGCCACCATCAGCTTGCTTCAGCTCGACCATGCATTCGCCGATGCAGGCTACCTTGCTCATGACCGCATCCGCATGAAGAAGCGTGAAGTCACGTTAGCCTGCGAACTTGCCGCCAAGTTCATCCTCGATGTGGATCCGGATGATGTCGTCGAACGTCTTCTCGGCGGTGGTGAAGCCGAGCTTGAGCGCGCGGTCAGCGACGAAGTCGCGCGGCCAGCCGGAGACGATGCCGATGATGGTCGGATCGGGCACGTGCTTGATGCGAGCGGTGACGTTCTTGCCGGCTACGCGGTCGAGCGCTGCGATCTGTTCGCCGACGGTCACCGACATGCCAGGCATGCTGAGATTGCGCCGCGGCCCCATCGCGTCGAGGTCCATGGTGCCGGCATGGACCAGAAAGCCCACCGCCGATTTCGGCGAGGCGTGCCAGTGCCGCACGTCCTCGGAGACCGGCAGCACCGCCTCCTCGCCCGCCAGCGGCTCGCGGATGATGTTGGAGAAGAAGCCGGAAGCCGCCTTGTTCGGCTTGCCCGGCCGCACGCAGATCGTCGGCAGGCGGATCGAAATGCCGTCGAGCAGGCCCTTGCGGGTGTAGTCGTTGATCAGGAGTTCGCAGATCGATTTCTGCGTGCCGTAGCTGGTCAGCGGCGTATGGAAGAATTCGTCGCCGATCTTTTCCGGGAACGGCGCGCCGAACACCGCGATCGAGGACGTAAACACCAGCCGCGGCTTGTAGCCGCCGCCGGCGTGGCGGATGGCGTCGATCAGGTGGCGCGTGCCGTCGAGATTGATCCGGTAGCCCTTGTCGAACTCGGCCTCGGCCTCGCCGGAGACGATGGCGGCGAGATGAAAGATCACCTCGGGCCGATGGGCGATCAGCGGTTCCGCCGCGCCGGGATCGGCAAAATCGGAAGCCACGACCTGTATCGGGATCGAGGCGTTGGCGGGCTTGGTGGGCGCCACGACATCCTGCAACGTCATGCGGGTGATGTCGTGCTTGCCAAGGCGACCGTCGCGCAACAGCCGCTCGGTCAGCTTGCGGCCCACCATGCCGGCGGCGCCGAGAATCAGAACATGCAAGACCCGTCTCCTTTTTGAACTCTTCTATAGCGTTTTCAAGCGAAGTGGGAACCGGTTCGCGTGAAGAAAACGCGTCAAGAGATAATGTTCGACACGGGCCTCACGCACTCACTCTTTCACGGCTCCCGTCATGGCCGACACATAATGCTCGACGAAGAACGCGTAAAGGATGACCAGCGGCAGCGAGCCCGCCAGCGCGCCCGCCATCAGCGAGCCCCAGCGATAGACGTCGCCATCGACGAACTCGTTGACGATCGCGACCGGCACCGTCTTGTTGGAAGTGGATTGCAGGAAGGTCAGCGCGTAGATGAACTCGTTCCAGCACAGCGTGAAGCAGAAGATGAAGGCTGAAATCAATCCGGGTATCGCCAGCGGCAGCACGATCTTGATCAGAATCTGCCAGCGGCTGGCGCCATCGATCAGCGCGCATTCTTCCAGCTCGAACGGGATGGTCTTGAAATATCCCATCAGGAGCCAGGTCGAGAACGGGATCAGGATGGTCGGATAGGTCAGGATCAGCGCCATCGGCGAGTCGAACAAGCCGTACTGGAACACGACGGTCGCGAGCGGAATGAACAGGATCGAGGGCGGCACCAGATAGGAAAGGAAGATCAGGCCGCCGACCCAATGCGCGCCACGATAGCGCAACCGCACGATGGCATAGGCTGCCAGCACGCTGGCGAAAATCGACAGCACGGTGGCTCCGACCGCGACATACATCGTGTTCCAAAGCCAGTGCGGATAGTAGCTCTCGAACAGCAGCTTATGGATATGCTTGAAGGTCGGATTCCAGGTCCAGAACGGATTATACGTATCGAGGTCGATCAGTTGCTCGTCCGGCTTGATCGCCGTCAGCCCCATCCAGTAGAACGGAAACAGCAGAACGAACACGATGATCGACAGCGGCAGATAGAGTGTCACCAGCCGTCGCGGCACCGATTGCAGATAGCTCATGCCCTCGCTGTGATCGTCCTTGGCAACGGTTGGCGCCGAGCCATGCAGAACGGCCTTGAGATCGATCCTCGAGGTGGGAAGATCAGTCATTGTTCTCACCCTGCTGCCACTTGCGACGCTGCAGCCCGAACCAGGAAACCATGATCGCGGCGAGCAGGAACGGGATCATTGCGCTCGAGATCGCCGCGCCCTCGCCCAACTGCCCGGCGATGATCGCGCGCTGATACGACAATGTCGCCATCAGGTGCGTCGCGTTGACCGGGCCGCCACGCGTCATCGCCCAGATCAACTGGAAATCAGTGAAGGTGAACAGCACGGAGAACGTCATCACGACCGCAATGATCGGTGTCAGCAACGGATAGGTGATGAAGCGGAACATCTCCCACTTGCTAGCGCCATCAAGCGTCGCAGCTTCGTAGAGCGAGGGCTGCACGGTCTGCAGGCCGGCGAGCAGCGTGATGGCGACGAATGGCACGCCGCGCCAGATGTTGGCGAAGATCACGCAGATGCGGGCCCAGGTCGTATCGCCGAGAAAATTGATGTTCTGTGTGATCAGGCCGAGATGCTTCAGCGACCATGAGATGATCGAGAACTGCGAATCGAAAATCCACCAGAACGCCAGCGCCGACAACACGGTCGGCACGATGAAGGGAATCAGCACCAGCGCCCGCAGCATCGCCTTGAACGGCATGTTCTCGTTCAACAGCAGCGCCAGATAGAGGCCGACCGCAAACTTGATCGCACTTGCGATGAAAGTGTAGAGCAGCGTGTTGAAGACCGAGAGCCAGAAGATGGAATCATCCCACAGCCATTCGTAATTCTCGACCCCGATGTATGTGCCGGGCCGGCCGATCTTGGCGTCGGTAAACGAAATCCAGATGCCCAGCCCCAGCGGATAGGCCAGGAAGAAGATCAGGAACCCCATCGCCGGCAGCATGAACCAGAAACCGAGCCAGTTGCGGTTGGTCTTGATCTGGTCCCACGTAGTGGCTTCGCGGATCTGCGGCTTGGCTATCCGTGGTTGGAGCGCGATGTCAGCCATGGGCGGTGTCCCGTTTAACTGTTGTTGGAGCGGACGGCGGTCGGCCGCCGTCCGCTCCAGTTCTATCAACGATAGATGCGCTTCAACTGCCGTTCGGCTTCTGTCATGGCGGTCTTGGCATCCTTGGCGCCGGTGCAGAAGTTGGCGAACATGTCGACCACGATGAAGTCGGCGATTGCAGTTGCCGCCTTTTCGCCGACCTTGCCGATGCCCGAGGCGGGAAGCGCGCGTTTGCTGGCCTGAGCAAACACCGCGTTCTTCGGATCCGCCGTCCATACTGGCGCCGAGTCGTAGGCATTGAGCGTTTGGGTCAGATAGCCCCGTGCGCCCGAAAGCCACTTCTCGTAGTTTTCCTTTTCCAGCATGAACGCAATAAAAGCCTTCGCGGCGTTCGGATACTTCGTGAAGTTGAATGCCAGGATCGGAACCGCGAGCTGCAATTCGGTCGGCTTTCCAATCGGGCCGACCGGCCACAGCGCGTGATAGGTATCCTCCGCAAGGTCCTTCATCTTCGGATCGTCTTTGGCGGCGACGTAGATCGAGATACCGTTGGCGGTGCAGAAGAGCTCACCTGCCAGGAACGCCTTGTTGTTGGAGCCGTCATTCCAGGATGCGGTGCCGGGAATGAATGCGTCGGACAGTTCCTTGCAATAAGCCAGCGCCTTCGCCGTTTCCGGCGAGTTGATGATGACCTTGTCGTCCTTGTCGACGGTATAGGCGCCATGCCCCCAAAGCACCCAGTGCAGCCAGCCGTTGGCGTCACCGGTGGCATGACCGAGCGCGAAGCCCGCCGGAGTGTTGTTCGCCTTCAACGCCTTGCACATCGCCAGGAAGCCCGGGAAATCCTTGGGAAATTCCTTGAAGCCGGCCTTGTCGAGCGCCGACTTGCGGTAGGTCATGTAGCCGCCGATCGTTGCCACAGGGATACCGAGCCAGTCATTGCCCAACATGCAGGTCTTCTGTGCGGCGTCGGTCCAACCGCCGTACTTCTTGCCGAGATAGTCGGCGACGTCGTTCATCTTGAGAACTTTGGTCGGGAACAATTGCGGCAACGTGTGCAGACCCCAGGCGAGATCGATGCCCGACCCGGTATTGGCTGCAACGGACGCCTTCGGCTGCACGTCCTCGAAGGATTCCGAGAACACGTTCATTTCCGTGCCGGTGGCGGTCTTGAACGCCGCGACCATGGCGTTGAACGCATCATCTTCCGCCGGCACGAAACGCTTCCAGCGCATCACCGTGAGCTTGGCGCCCGACTCCGCTTTCCAGGGCGAGGCTTGCGCCCAGGCCTTGGCGAAATCAAGCAGCGCCGGTCCGGTCAGCACGCCAGTTGCCGCAAGCGCGGTGCCGCCCTGAAGCAGGGTACGGCGGGTAAAATCCTGCATAGTCCATCCTCCCGTTGATTATGATTTTGACCTTATTTTTAGGCGTTCAGTCGTTTCCCGGTCTGCTCGTCGAACAGATGCACCAGTGCCGGGTCTGGCTTCAGCCGGACCTTGTCGCCCGGGTTGAATTGGTGACGTTCGCGGAATACGGCGACGACCTGCTCGCCGCCGAGCTTGGCGAACACTTGCGTTTCCGAGCCGGTCGGCTCGACCACGATGATCTCGGCTTCGGCGCCGTCATCGGCGATGGTGAAATGTTCGGGACGGACGCCATAGACCGCGGGCCGCCCTTCCGAATTGGCCGGCGCCGATGCCAGCGGCAGCTTGACGCCATTCGGCCCCTCAAAGCCCGCGCTGCCGTTCGACTTCACCTGACCCTTGAGAAAGTTCATCGCCGGTGAGCCGATGAAGCCCGCCACGAATTGGTTGGCCGGGCTGTCGTAGAGTTCGAGCGGGGTACCCATCTGCTCGACGACGCCATCATGCATCACGACGATCTTGTCCGCCATGGTCATGGCCTCGATCTGGTCGTGGGTGACGTAGACGGTCGTGGTCTTCAGCCGCTGATGCAGCTCCTTGATTTCGGTGCGCATCGCGACGCGCAGCTTGGCATCGAGGTTGGAAAGCGGCTCGTCGAACAAAAACACCTGCGGATCGCGCACGATGGCGCGGCCCATGGCGACGCGCTGGCGCTGGCCGCCGGACAATTGCCGGGGATAGCGCTCGAGCAGCGGCGTCAGCGCCAGGATTTCCGCGGCACGCTTGACACCGTTCGAGATTTCATCGGCACTCGCGCCGCGCAGCTTGAGCGAAAAGCCCATGTTGTCGGCGACGGTCATGTGCGGATAGAGCGCGTAGTTCTGGAACACCATCGCAATGTCGCGCTCTTTCGGCTGAACATTGTTGACGACGCGATCACCGATAGAAATGGTTCCCGAGGTGATGTTTTCCAGGCCGGCAAGCATTCGCAGCAAGGTCGACTTGCCGCAGCCGGAGGGGCCGACCAGCACGACGAACTCGCCATCGTCGATCGGAATCGACACGCCGTGCAAAACTTCAAAATTGCCGAACGACTTTCGCACGTCGCGAATCTGTACCGACGACATCGTCTCTCCCCTCATTTTCTGTTTTGTGGCGCCACATCTGGAAGGCGGCGCTCTGCTGTCTTTTCGACTCTGATGCCGGAAGGCGAATTCAACCGTCATCATCATCCGCAGTTTGGCGGTTTTTAGCAATCCAATGGTAGCGCTGTCAATAATTGTTCAAACGTCTAATCCGTTGTGATATGAGCGCAGGATGGGACGAAAACAGACAAAGTCTGGCAAAATCCGCCTCACCGAGGTCGCCAAGCTTGCTGGCGTCAGCCCAATCACGGCATCGCGTTTTTTCAGGAACCCCGAAGCATTGTCGTTGAGCAAGCGGGAACGCGTCGATAGCGCCGTGAAGGAACTGGGTTACGTACCCAATCTCGCCGCGCGTGCCTTGGCCTCGCACCGCACCGAAGTCATCGGCGTCGTCATCCCCTCCCTCACCAACAACGTATTCGCCGACGTGTTGCGCGGCATCTACGATTCTTCCGAAGGTAGCCGCTACACCATCCAGCTTGCCAATACCCGCTACAGCATCCTGCAGGAGGAAAAGGCTCTGCGCCTGTTTCGGGCGCAGAAGCCCGCGGGATTGATCGTCACCGGCATCAACCAGACCGCGGAATCGCGCGCAATCCTGGAGTCCATGAATTGCCCAGTCACGCAGATCATGGAGATCGGCGACAGTCCAGTGGACATGATGGTCGGCTTCTCGCATTACGACGCCGCTTTTGCGGCCATTTCGCATATGCTCGAGCAAGGATACCGCCGCATCGGATTTCTCGGTGCGCGAATGGATCCTCGCGTGCAGCGGCGGTTCGAAGGGTATCGTGATGCCATGAAAGCGGCCTCGCTGTTCGACCCGAACCTCGTCGTCACCACGTCGGTGCCGACCACCGTCACGCTCGGCGGAACATTGTTCGCCGATCTCCTCGCCCGGACGTCCGACATCGACGCAGTCTTCTGCGTCAACGACGACCTCGCGCTCGGCGTCCTGTTCGAATGCCGACGTCGGCAGATGTCGGTTCCCCGCGATCTGGCCATTGTCGGCTTCAACGATCTGGAATTCACGGCCTCTGCGGTCCCCTCGCTCACCAGCGTGCGCACCAATCGCTACGAAATGGGCCGGCACGCCGTGACGATGGTGATCGACGCAATCGAGGGCCGCCGCCCGCGGGAGCCGGTTCTAGACCTTGGTTTTCAGTTGATGGTCCGCGAGAGTTCGACACCGCAAGGCACTTGATGGCCGGCACGCCTGCATGGAGCGACGCAGACAGAAAATGGTAGCGCTATCTTTTGGCTCGAATTAAGATCGGTCCGCTCAGACGGGAGAAGGCAAGCGCGTTGCAGCGGATGAAATTCTCGGCATGGTGCATCGCTGCCGTGACTTAAGCCGTCCACGTTTTTGCAGTGCGGGAGGAACCAATGAAAAACAACGACAACAAAACTGCCACCAATGGCAAGGGCCGGAAACTGCGCTCCCTCGAGTGGTTCAACAACCCGCATAACCCGGGAATGACCGCGCTCTATCTCGAGCGCTACCTGAACTACGGTCTGACCCGGGAGGAATTGCAGTCCGGCAAGCCCATCATAGGCATCGCGCAGACCGGCAACGACCTGTCGCCGTGCAACCGGCACCACCTCGAACTGGCGCACCGGGTGCGCGAGGGTATTCGCGCCGCCGGCGGCATCGCCATGGAATTTCCCACCCATCCGATCCAGGAAACCGGAAAGCGACCGACCGCAGCGCTCGACCGCAACCTCGCCTATCTCGGCCTGGTCGAAATCCTGTTCGGCTATCCGCTCGATGGCGTGGTGCTCACCACCGGCTGCGACAAGACGACGCCGGCCTGCCTGATGGCGGCGGCGACCGTCAATCTGCCCGCCATCGTGCTTTCCGGCGGGCCGATGCTGAACGGCTGGTTCAACGGCGAGCGCACTGGCTCCGGCACCGTCGTCTGGAAAGCCCGCGAACGGCTGGCTGCCGGCGATATCGACTACAACGAGTTCATCGAAATCGTGGCTTCCTCGGCTCCCTCGGTTGGCCATTGCAACACCATGGGCACCGCCTCGACCATGAACTCGCTTGCGGAAGCGCTCGGCATGTCGCTGCCGGGCTGCGCGGCGATCCCGGCGCCCTATCGCGAGCGGGGCCAGATCGCTTACGAAACCGGCAAGCGGATCGTCGACATGGTCTGGGAGGACCTCAAACCCTCCGACATCCTGACGCGGAAGGCGTTCGAAAACTGCATCGTGGTGAATTCGGCGATCGGCGGCTCGACCAACGCGCCGATCCATATCAACGCGCTGGCGCGGCATATCGGCGTCGAGCTCTCGATCGACGACTGGCAGAAACACGGCCACGACATCCCGCTGCTGGTGAACATGCAGCCGGCCGGCTTTTATCTCGGCGAGGAATATCATCGCGCCGGCGGCGTGCCGGCGGTGGTGCGCGAATTGATGGCGCACAAGCGCATTCACGAAGACGCCATCACGGTCAACGGCCGCACCATGGGCGAGAACTGCCGCGAGGCGCCCAAGCCCGACGGCGACGTGATCTGGAGCTACGACAAGCCGCTGGTGAAGGATGCCGGCTTCCTGGTGCTGCGCGGCAATTTGTTCGATTCCGCGATCATGAAGACCAGCGTGATCTCGAAGGAATTCCGCGACCGCTATTTGATCAATCCGAAAGACCTGAATGCGTTCGAAGGCCGCGCCATCGTGTTCGAGGGACCTGAGGATTATCACGACCGCATCGACGATCCCTCGCTCAACATCGACGAGCACTGCGTGCTGTTCATCCGCGGCGCCGGGCCGATCGGCTATCCCGGCGGCGCCGAGGTCGTGAACATGCAGCCGCCGGCAGCGCTGATCAAACGCGGGATCCTCTCGCTGCCCTGCATCGGCGACGGAAGGCAATCCGGCACCTCGGGCTCGCCCTCGATCCTCAACGCCTCGCCGGAGGCCGCCGCCGACGGCGGGCTTGCGATCTTGCGGACCGGCGACAAGGTTCGCATCGACCTCAACAAGGGCGACGCCAACATCCTGATATCGAGCGATGAACTGAAGAAGCGTCGCGCCGAGTTGAAGGACAAGGGCGGCTTCCCCTACCCGGCCAACCAGACGCCGTGGCAGGAGCTCTATCGTTCGACCGTCGGCCAGCAGGCCACCGGCGCCTGTATGGAACTCGCCACGCGCTATCATAATATTGCGGGTACGGTCGGCGTGGCGCGGGATAATCATTAGCTGATTGCCGTCATTGCGAGCGCAGCGAAGCAATCCACCCCTCCGCACGGGGATAGATGGATTGCTTCGTCGCTACGCTCCTCGCAATGACAAAGGATAAGGAGAAGAAAAAATGTCAGACCGCCTGAAGGGCAAGCGCGCCTTCGTCACCGCCGCCGCCGTCGGCATCGGCCGCGCCTGCGCGATGGCCTTTGCGCGTGAAGGCGCGACTGTATTCGCCACCGACATCGATGAAGCCAAGCTCGCAGCCCTCAAGAGCGAAGGGATCGCGGAAGTGGCCAAGCTCGATGCGCGCGACAGCGCAGCCGTCGCGGCCATGGCCAGGCGCGCCGGCAAGACCGACATCCTGCTCAATGCCGCCGGCTTCGTGCATCACGGCACCGTGCTGGACTGCTCCGACGAGGACTGGGATTTTTCCTTCGACCTCAACGTCAAGTCGATGCACCGCACGATCCGCGCATTCCTGCCGGGGATGCTGGAACAAGGCCGCGGCGCGATCGTGAACATCTCGTCGGCTGCGGGCGTCTTCAAGGCCGCGCCGAACCGCTACGTCTACGGCGCGACCAAGGCCGCCGTCGCCGCGCTGACGCGCTCGGTCGCCGTCGATTTCGTCAGCAAGGGCGTACGATGTAATTGCATCTGCCCCGGCACCATCGAAACCCCCTCGATGCTGGATCGCGCCGCCGCGGCCGGCCCCAATGGGCGCGAGATGTTCATCTCGCGGCAACCGATGGGCCGGCTCGGCACCGCCGAAGAAATTGCAGCCCTCGCCGTCTATCTCGCCAGCGACGAAAGCGCGTTCACCACCGGTGTCGCGCATGTCATCGACGGCGGCTGGACGCTGTAGGAAAGAACCTCATCCTGAGGGGCACGCGTCAGCGTGCGTCTCGAAGGATGGCACCGGGGCCTCATGGTTCGAGACGCGCGCAAGTGCGCCGCTCCTCACCATGAGGGTCACCAAACAAAAGGGCTCACGATGAACAAGATCGATCTGAACGGGCGTTGCGCCGTCGTCACCGGCGGGGCGCAGGGTTTTGGGCGCGCGATTGCCGAACGCTTCGTCGCATCGGGCGCGAAGGTCGCGATCTGGGACCATGACCTGCCGTTTGCGGAAAAGACTGCCAGGGAAATCGGCTCGGCCGTTTCGGCCTTCAAGGTCGACGTCTCCGACCTTGCCGCCGTCGAGAAGACCCGCGACGAAACGCTGAAGGCGCTCGGCAAGATCGACATCCTCGTCAACAATGCCGGCATCGCCGGCGTCAACAAGACGGTGTGGGAAACCGACCTCGAGGAATGGCGCAAGGTGCTGCGCATCAATCTCGACGGCCCCTTCATCTGCTGCAAGGCGGTGGTGCCGGCGATGCTCGCGCAAAAATACGGCCGCATCGTCAACATCGCCTCCATCGCCGGCAAGGAAGGCAACCCCAACGCGGCGCACTATTCGGCCTCGAAGGCCGGCCTGATCGCACTGACCAAGTCGCTCGGCAAGGAACTCGCGCAGCACGACATCCTTGTCAACGCGGTGACGCCCGCGGCGGCGAAAACCGCGATATTCGACCAGCTCACGCAGCAGCACATCGACTTCATGCTGTCGAAGATTCCGAAAGGACGGTTCGTCCTCGTCGAAGAACTCGCAGCGATGGTGGCGTGGCTGGCTTCGGAGGATTGCGCGTTCTCTACCGGTGCGGTGTTCGACATTTCCGGCGGCCGGGCGACGTACTGAAATGTACGCCATCCGGGAAGGCGGATGTTTCTGCGGCAGCGTCCGGTTCAAGACCGAGGGCGAGCCGCTCAATGTCCGCATCTGCCACTGCCGCAACTGCCAGAAGGCGATGGGCTCGCCGTTCTTTGCCCGCGCCCTGTTCGACCAGCGGGCGCTTTCGGTCGAGGGTGACACCGCGTGCTATCCGTCGTCGGAGGCGCTCGACCGGGTGTTCTGCAAGGTTTGCGGGACGCGGCTGTTTTCCCGGCGGACCAACGGTACCGTGGTCGGCGTCGCGCTGGCCGCCTTCGACGACCGCAACGCCTTCGCGCCGACCGAGCATATCTGGGTCTCGGAAAAGATGGCCTGGGTACGGCTCGACGACGGTTTACCGCAATATCAGGAGACGGTTCCCCAGTAGCGGCGCCGTGCTAGGCTACCGGCTTCGAAGCGCAAAACCGGGGCAGACCGCTTGAACATCTCGCTATACGCCATCTCGGTCTGGGTGCTCCCGCTCCTCATCGCCATCACCTTCCACGAGGCCGCGCACGCCTTTGTGGCATACAAGCTCGGCGACAATACCGCCTGGCAGCTAGGCCGGGTCAGTTTCAATCCAATCAAACATATCGATCCCTTCGGCACCGTGCTTCTTCCAGGCCTGCTGCTGCTGTCGCACTCTCCCTTCCTGTTCGGCTACGCCAAGCCGGTCCCGGTGAATTTCCGGAACTTGAATCATCCCCGGCTCGACATGGTCTGGGTGGCGCTGGCCGGCCCGGCCATCAACATCATCCTGGCGACGATCGTGGCGTTTGCCTTCCATGCCCTGCCTTTGGTGCCGGCGGAGGCCGCCAAATGGACCGCCGACAACCTAAAAAACGCTTTCCTGATCAATATCGTGCTGGCGATCTTCAACATGATGCCGATTCCGCCGTTGGACGGTGGCCGCGTCGCCGTCGGGCTGCTGCCGCGGGTGCTGGCTTACCCGCTGTCCCGGCTGGAACCCTACGGCATGCTGATCCTGATCGCGCTTCTGATCCTGCTTCCCGTCATCGGCGCGCAACTCGGCCTAAATCTTGATGTTATTTCGGCGATACTTCGGACACTGACCGGATATGTGATCAGCGCGCTTCTCTTCATCACCGGCAACGCATAAACTTCAGATAGAAAGCAAGGGATAGGGAAGAATCGACTTAGGCCATGCCGACAAAAGCTGCCGATATGTTGATTGCACGCCGCGCCGATACCCGCGCGAGGGCAGATTTTGCGACGTGGAAAATGCTGGCCAAGCTCAATGGCTTCTCCGCCCTGCCCGCCGAGGCGCAGAGCTTTCTGGAAAGCTACCGGCAGTTGCTGGCGAGGATGACCGAGGCTGACGCCTCCGAGGCCACCATCCAGCTCATGTACAAGAGCTATTATGCCGAGATGGGCGGCTCCGGAACGCCACCCGAAATTCCCTCGCGCGCGAGCGAGCCGGCCGCCGATACCGGTAACGTCACCGCGTTCCGACGGCCGCCCCCGCGGCCCAAAGCCGCCGCATCCGGCCCGACGACAAAACCAAGGCTTCCGGTGACGCTGATCTTTGCATGCCTCGCCGTAGTCTATGTCGGCATCCGCTATTACTGGCGCTGACGCGGGCATCTTCGCGGCTGCGGCTTCGCGCGAGCCGCCTTACGAACTTCAGCTCTTGTTCCTGACGCGGAAGATCACGGGCAAGGTGAAGGTCAGTCCTTCGTCCGCGATCAATGGCGGCGGTACCGGCACAGGATCGGAGCGCCGCACCATCGCCAGCGCGGCCTCGTCGAAGGCCGGATCGCCCGAGCCCTTTTCAATATCGGTCGAAAGCACGTGGCCCAGCCGATCGAGCGTGAAGCGAACCTGGATCTCGGCGGATTTTTGCTGCCGTTCCTTCGGATAGCGCTTGTGCTTGTCGAGATGCGCGACCAGCTCCTTCTGCCAGGTCGCACGCGCCCGGCGTGCGCTCTCGCCGGTGCCGATCACCGGCGCGACCGAACGCTGCCCTTCCGGAATCGCCTCCGAACTCGGCGTCGCAGTTGCCTCGGCGGCAACCGACTCGGTGGAAGCCGAGGTCTGCACCGCCGCGATCTTCGGGTCGTCCTCCTTGGGCTTTTTCGACTCGTTCTCCGTCACCACCCGGTCGGCTTCTTCGGTCTCGGTCGGCTTGTCCTGCGGCAGCTCGGTTTCCTTGACCTCGGCTTTCTGTTCGGAGAGCTGAGGCGAAGCCACGGAAGCATCGGTATCCGGGCCGGGCGGCAGGTCGGTCACTTCATGGCGTACCGACGCCAGTTCGAGCCCGATCTCAATTGCCGACGCGCCAAGGGCGTCATCGGCTTCTTCGGTCTGCAAATGAACAATCGCCAGCGCCGCGCCGCCGACGTGAAGTGCGAGTGCGATCACTGCGGCAGCAATCCAGAGCCGCCGGGATGGCTTTTGCTCGTCGAGGCCGGTCAAGGCTTTGCCGGCGCCGCCGCTTGCGACGCCGCTCCATCAGGAACGCCTTCCAGCGCTACCAGCTTGATCTTCGAGTATCCGCCGGCGCGCAGGATTTCGAGAACGTCCATCAACTCACCGTAGGGCACGGCGCGGTCGGCGCGCAGGAAGATGTAGCGCTCCTTGCTGGCATCGGCCATCGCATCGAGCGAGCGCACCAGGTCGACGCGCTTGACCATGTTTTCCCCGATCGCAACGGCGAGATCCGGCTTGATGCTGACATAGGTCGGCTTGTCCGGTTTCTTCTGCGGCGTTGCGGTCGAGGTCGGCAGATCGATCGGCAAATCAACCGTCGACAAGGGCGCCGCAACCATGAAGATGATCAGCAGGACGAGAATGACGTCGATGAAGGGCGTGACATTGATCTCGTGCGATTCCGCGAAATCGCTGTCGTCATCGAGGTCGTGCTCTGCGATCGACGCGCCCATCGCCTACTCCGCTGCTCCGCGGGCGCGCTGCCCGCCGCTGACATGCGTGCGGTCGAGATCGCGCGACAATAGCCGCGCTGCCGCGCCCGACGCGCGGTTGACCAATTCCAGGTAGCCTTTGGTAACCCGCGCGAAGTGATTGTAGATGATGACGGCGGGGATCGCCGCGACCAGGCCGAAGGCGGTGGCCAGCAACGCTTCGGCGATACCGGGCGCCACCACGGCAAGGTTTGTGGTCTGCGATTTCGAAATGCCGATGAAGCTGTTCATGATGCCCCAGACGGTGCCGAACAGGCCGACGAAGGGCGACGTCGCGCCGATCGTCGCCAACAGGCCCATACCGAGCCGGATCCGCCGCGCTTCGGCGCGCACGATTTCGGCAAAACTGGAAGCGGCGCGCTCCTTGATGCCGGCGTCGCTGGAAATGCCCGCCGACAGGCGCGCTTCGCGCATCGCCGCCGCCAAGAAGGACGCCAGCACACTGCCTTTGGCGCCGAGCGCAAATTGCGCTTCCGCCAGCGACCGCGCGTCGGCGATCTTGCCCAGCGCCGAACGCAGCTTGCGCTGAACGACGGTCAGCTCGATCATCTTGGCGATGAAAATGGTCCAGGTCACCAGCGAGGCAAAGGCGAGGCCGATCATGACAGCCTTGACCAGCACGTCGGCCGACTTGAACATCGACCACGGCGACAATTCGCGCAGCTCGGCAGCCGCCGCCTTCAGCAATTTGCCCTCGCGCTCGGGCGGTGCCGCGGTCGTATCCGCAGGCGTAGCGGTCGCTGTTGACTGGGCTGCCGGCTGCGTTGCCTGAGTCGACTGCGTTGCCTGGGCAGGCGCGACGACGGGCGCCTGCGATACTGCAGGCGCCTGCTGGGCCACAGGTGCAGGCGGAGCCGCAGGAGCGGTGCTCTGCTGGGCCGACGACGACCCGGCCAGCGTCAGCATCGCCAGCGCCGAGATCACCGCAAATGTCGTCACGCGAGATAGAGACATGTTCTTCATACTTCGGCCCAGTAGCGGATCAGGTTGTGATAGATACCGGTCAATTTGACCGTTTCAGGGTCGTCTCGCCCCAGCCGCTCCACCAGGGCCTGGATCGAGGTATCGAGATCGAAGATCAGGCTGCGGGCGTGCGCATCCCGTACCATGCTCTGCAGCCAGAAAAAAGACGCCACGCGCATGCCCCGGGTGACCGGCGTGACCAGATGCAAACTAGACGCAGGATAAAGCACGAGGTCCCCGGCCGCGAGCTTGATTTCGTGGGAACCATAGAGATCCTCGACCACCAGTTCGCCCCCGTCGTACTCGTCCGGTTCCGACAGAAACAGCGTCACCGACAGGTCGGTCCGGATCCGCTGGCCGGTGAGACGATCTCCCCTCACCGCGTTGTCGACATGGAGGCCGAAATGGTGCCCGCCGGAGGCCGCGTAGCGATTAAACAGCGGCGGAAATATCTGCAGCGGGATCGCGGCCGAGATGAATCTCGGGCTGGCGGTCAGCGCCGACAGCACGCGATTGCCGAGCGTGCGCGCTACCTCGCTGTCCGGCGGAAGCTGCTCGTTGCGCTTGACCATGCGCCGATTGCGCACCCGCAGTGGAGCGGCCGTCCTCCCAGGCGGAGGCGTCCATGATGCGGCGGAAATCCGCCACATCAGCCTTGCTCAGTATCTCAGGGATGCAAATCAGCATGCCACCTGCATCCTTGGAATCTATCTAGAACCGTGCCGAGATCACCATGCTCACGCTGCGGCCCGGCGCGACGAACACGAACGGCGTCGCGCTTTGATAGAGCGCATCGTAATAAAGCTTGTTGGTGATGTTGGCGACGAACAGTTTTGCCGTCCAGTTCTTGTCGATCTTGGCTTCCACGAAGGTATCGAAGCGCCAGAAGCTTGGGATCGACGTGCCCTGGTTCGCAGCCAGGAACGTTCCGCCGAACATCTCGGAGCGGTACACGGCCTGAGCGCCGATCTCCCAGACGTCCGTGAGCTGATACTTGCTCAGCAGGCTGAACGATTGATGCGCGACGTTGGCGAGCTTGAGCCCGACATTGGTCGGGAACAGCAGCGGCTGCGGTGACGGGACCAGCGATTTCGTCACCTCGGACTGCATCAGCACCAGGCCGCCGAACACGCTCCATTTGTCGGTGATCTTGCCGCCGATGCCGAGGTCGATGCCCCGGATGCGATAGGCCGCGCCCGCGGTGATGCAGGACACGTTACCCGACCCCGCCGGCAGATTATACGAGCAGCCCGGAATCAAGTTCGCCGCCGCAACGCTATTCACGTTCTGCGATTCACGTGCGTTTTCCTTCTCCGTCTGGAACAGCGCTGCCGTCACCAGCAAGCGCCGGTCGAACAGCTCCCATTTGGTGCCAATTTCGATCGCCTTGTTCTTCTCAGGCCCGAAGATCTGGTTGGGATTTCCGTTCAGCGCCGGCGCCAGGCCACCATATTGCGCACTGGTGCCGTCAAACTCGGCGCCGACCGGGTTCGACGACGTCGCATAGGCAGCATAGACGCTGCCATACGGCAGCGGCTTCAGCGTCACGCCGAGGTTGAAGTTCGGCATGCCGTGCTGCTGTTCCTGCGAATTGAAAACATTGGGTTGGTTGTTCTGCGTGCCGAAGCCGCTGGCCTTGATGTTGTAGTCATCGTAGCGAATGCCGCCATTGAGAATGACGAAGTCGTTATAGTTGGAGGTGTTGATTACGTACGCGCTGGTGGTGTCGACCGCGATCTTGGTCGGTCGCCCGGTCCATTGCGGATTGCCGCCAGTGTTCGCAAAGGTGAATTGCGGATAGTAGATGCTGGCTCCGACTATGTTGCCGCCGGGATTTCCGCCCGGCAGCGCTTCGGAACTAAGGCCCGCATATCTGTCGATGCTCGCGATCTCGCGCGAAATTTCGACGCCGCCCGTCGTCGTATTCTTCCAGCCGCCAATGTAGGACTTGTAGACGGCCTCGGTCTGGTTGGCGATGTTTTCGGTAACCTGATAGCGGCTCTGCGGATTGAGGCTAAGGGTCTTGCCGTTATCGACCGGAGCTTCCGGAAGCGTCCCGATGTAGTCGAGAACCGAACGCTGGAACCTGGTCTTGTTACTCAGCGTCAGATCCGGGGTGATCGAGACCTCGCCACCGACCGTGCCAATGTCCTGCTTGATGCTGTAATAGTCGCGGTTGACGAGGCCATAGAAATTATTGCGGCTGACGCCGAAATCAGGATACGGGCCACCTGCCTTGGTCGGGTAGAAATTGCCCGGACCCGGATTGGGCGAACCGGGCCGGTAGTACGGCACGCCAAAATCAGGCAGGCCGTGCAGATTGGTGTGAATGTAGTTCGCGTACAGCTTCACGGTGTCGAGCGGGGTCCATTTCGCAGCAACGAAGCCGCCGTCGCGGTCGTCCTTGATGTAGTCGCGGCCGGCGACGCCGGCGTCCTGGAACAGCCCGCCGGCGCGAACCGCCAGCGTCGGGCTGATCACCTGGTTGACGTCGAGCACGACCCGCTTGGTGTGGTCGGTGCCGAACGTGGTGTCCATATTGTAGAAGCTCTTTTCAGTCGTCGCCTGCTTCGTGACGATGTTGATCGCGCCGCCGGTGGTGCCGCGGCCCGCAAATGACGAGCCCGGGCCACGCAGGATTTCGACCTGCTCGGTGAAGAAGTTTTCGCGGACGCTGACGCCGGCGTCGCGCATGCCATCGAGGAAGATGTCGTTGCGGGCGTCGAAGCCGCGGATGAAGAACCGGTCGCCGAAGGCATTGCCGCCCTCGCCGGTGCCGAGCGTCACGCCGGCCGTGTTCAGCACGGCCGATTTCAGGGTGGTCGAATTCTGGTCTGCCAGCACGTCCTTTGTCAGCACCGTGATCGATTTTGGCGTGTTGAGGATCGGCTCGGGAAATTTGCCGGACGCCTGCACCCGGGTAGCCATGTAGGGTGCTGCCGGGTTCGCGTAGGGATCGCGGTCGGCGTTGAGCCCGCCGGCGTTGGGGAACGGCACGGCGGCGACCTGCGGCTGCGTGCGGCGCGCGGCACGGCGCAGCGCAGTCCGGGCGCGGACCTGGTCCGGCGAAGGTTTTGAAGCGGCCGGACGCGGGCGAGCGACCGGGGCATCGACCGTCACCGGCGGGAGGTTGGATTGCTGCGCTTCAGCGCCGGAAAACGACGCTACCGCAATGAGGCCCGCAACGGCGGAAACCTTCTTGCCGGAGCTATTCTCTAACGACTGACCGACCGAGTTAACCGCCGCTTCAAAGCGAAGCGACCTCGGTGCTTTTGCAGGATTCATGACGTGCCCCTGATCATTTCAATTCGCCGCAAATCAACATGCGGCGAATGGTCCCGTGCGGTAAGTACCGAGCGGGAATTTTGGGGTCAACGCGATTGGGGCAACACCGCGGTTGAATCCATCCAGATCACAACGATTCTAAATCACAACGATTCTAAATCGCAGTTTGAAATGATTCTACTTTGTAAGCGTTCTAAAGAGACGCAGGAAACGCCGTAAACTCAGGCATTAGATGCGTCATCGCTTTCGCTACCATTAATCCGTGCTCGGCGGCTTCATCAGCGAAAACAATTCATCGACCGTCGATTGCGCGACCTGACGGACGCGATCGGTGTTGTCCATGCCGGCGATGTTAACGCCCTTCACGACAGCTTTGATCTCATCGCGAAACTCGGTGAGGAAGCGCAACGGATCGGGCGAATTGTTCGCGACGCGCGCAATCAATCCCGTGATCAGAATCTGGCACGCCATTATGCGTCCGTTCAGTTCGTCCATCCCGCACCCCCGATGTTGCAATGTGCTGCGCGCGATATGGACGACGTCCAATCGCATTTCAACCGTTTCGAAATGGCGCAGATGAAATCCGCGGGGCGATACCTCGGCAGCTATTACTTCGCGGCAATCGTATCTGGAGCCTCGCCAAGACTCTTGATGCGCTCCTTGACCTCGACCAATGTATCGAGACTGGTCTGTAGCGCATCGGCCGGAACGTTGCGCAGCACATCTGATGCGATCGCGTCCCGCAAACTATCGAGATCGTCGACCAGCTGTCGACCGCTTCTGGTCAGGAACAAGCGGTTGGCGCGTCGGTCCTTGGGATCGGGCCGGCGTTCCAGCAGTCCATGTTCGACGAGGCGATCGAGCAGCCGCACCAGCGAGATCGGCTGCAGTTCGAGCACGTCGGCCAGATCGACCTGCGACAGCCCCTCTTGCTGACGAAGCCGAAACAGCACGATCCATTGCGCGCGCGTGGTCCCGCGGCTCTTGGCACGGTTGTCGATGTAATTGCGCAGCAGACGCGAACTCTCGACAAGCTGGGCAATCAATTGGCGTTTCAGATCGAGCGACATTTTGGGTAGACTATCCACTGTGTGATGATCCCAAACCTTTCCAATTGTTTAGGATTCTTCAAATTATAGTGTGTTTACACATTAAGTGCACGCATATCATATCGGGTTTCGCTGGGAACGTTTTCAATACCCATGGCTTGTCTTTGGAACCCAAGAAGCCCGCATGTCCACGTCGCGCACAATCCGTTGGGTGATGCTGGTCGCAGCAATGGCGGGCCTGGGCTATTTCAGTTGGCACCGCCTTCATGGTGAGGACCATGCGGCGCAGGCCGACAATGCCCAAAAGCGCGCAGCGGCCCGGGTCGCCGTCCCCGTCAAGACCGCCGCCGTCGAAAAGGCCGATTTTCCGGTCTATTTGACCGGCCTCGGCACCGTGCAAGGCTTCAACACCGTCGTGGTCCGCACCCGCGTCGACGGCCAGATCAACCGGATCGCGTTTAAAGAAGGCCAGTTCGTTCGCGAAGGCGACACGCTGGTTGAGATCGACCCGCGGCCGTTCCAGGCCGCCCTCGATCAGGCCAAAGCCAAGAAGGCCCAGGACGAAGCCAACCTTGCCAACGCCAACCTCGATTTGCAGCGCTTTACCAAGCTCGGCGAATTCGCGACCCGACAACAGACCGATACCCAACGCTCCACGGTCGCGCAGTTGACGGCGCAGATTCAGGCCGACACCGCGCTGATCGAGAACGCCCAGACGCAGCTCGATTACGCCACCGTCAAGGCGCCGATCTCCGGCATCGTCGGGCTCCGGCAGGTCGATGTCGGCAATATCGTCAACGCCGCGACACAGACCGGCATCGTGACCATCGCCCAGATCGAGCCGATCGCTGTGATCTTCACCGCGCCGGAAGACCAGTTGCCGGACATCAAGGCCGCACTCGCCGCCGGTTCGCCCAGGACGATCGCGCTCTCCACCGACGGCAAGCGGGTGCTTTCGACCGGCACGCTTGCGCTGATCAACAACCAGGTCGACACGTCGAGCGGAACCGTCAGGCTCAAGGCCGTATTCGACAACAAGGATCACGCGCTGTGGCCGGGCCAGTCGGTTTCGACCCGGCTGCTGATTGCGACGCTGAAGGACGCAACCGTAGTTCCCGACGATGCGGTTCAGCATGGTCCCAGCGGCCTTTACGCCTACATAGTCAACAAGGAGAACAAGGCTGAACTCCGCAAGATCAAGGTGACGCGCTCGATCGACGGCCGCTCCGTGGTCGACGAAGGGCTGGCGCCCGGCGAGCAGGTGATCACAGCGGGCCAGTTCAAGGTGCAGCCCGGCACGCTGGTGACGACGGCGGTCGCCAGCTCGGATCAAACTCAGGCCAAGGTTATCAGGGAATGAGCGAGGGAATCTCCGCACCCTTCATTCGCTACCCGATCGGCACGTCGCTGATGATGGCGGGCATCCTGTTCGTCGGCCTCGTCGCCTATCCGCTGTTGCCGGTCGCGCCGCTGCCGCAGGTCGATTTTCCGACCATCCAGGTCTCCGCCTCGCTGCCCGGCGGCAGCCCGGAAACCATGGCCTCGTCGGTGGCGCAGCCGCTGGAGCGCCAGCTCGCGCAGATTCCCGGCGTCGCGCAGATGACCTCGACCAGCTACCTCGGCACGGCGGCGATCACGATCCAGTTCGATCTCAACCGCTCGATCGACGCCGCCGCCAACGACGTGCAGGCCGCGATCAACGCCGCCAGCGGCCAGTTGCCGAAGAACCTCCCCTCGCCGCCGACCTATCGCAAGGTCAACCCGGCGGACTCGCCGATCCTCTTGCTGTCGGCGACATCGGACACGCTGCCGCTGACCACCGTGAGCGATGCCGTCGACGCCCAGCTCGCGCAGCAGATCAGCCAGATCTCCGGCGTCGCCCAGGTCATCATCGGCGGCCAGCAGAAGCCGGCCATCCGCATCCAGATCGACCCGGGCAAACTCGTCGCCAAGGGCCTGTCGCTGGAGGACGTGCGCAGCCAGATCGCGATCACGACCGTCGACAGCCCGAAGGGCAATATCGACGGCGAGCGCCGCGCCTACACCATTTACGCCAACGACCAGTTGCCGAATTCCAAGGACTGGAACGACGTCATCATTGCCTACCGCAATGGCGGCCCGCTGCGGATCCGCGATATCGGCCGGGCCGTTACCGGGCCCGAAGACGCCAAGCAGGCGGCCTGGGCCAACGGCAAGCGCGGCGTGTTCCTGGTGATATTCAAGCAGCCCGGCGCCAACGTCATCGAGACCGTCGACAAGATCAAGGCGACGCTTCCGCGGCTGGTGGCGGCGATCCCACCGGCGATCAAGATCCAGGTCATCAGCGACCGCACCCAGACCATCCGCGCCGCGGTCGAGGACGTGCAATTCACCCTGCTCTTGACCATCGCGCTGGTCGTCATGGTGATCTTCATCTTCCTGCGCAGCTTCTGGGCCACCGTGATCCCGACCATCACGGTGCCGCTGGCGCTGCTCGGCGCCTGCGCGCTGATGTGGGTGTTCGGCTACACGCTCGATAATCTGTCGCTGATGGCGCTCACCATCGCCGTCGGCTTCGTGGTCGACGACGCCATCGTGATGCTGGAAAACATCACGCGCTATATCGAGCAAGGCGAAAAACCGCTCGCCGCCGCCTTCAGGGGCGCCAGCGAGATCGGCTTCACGATCGTGTCGATCAGTATCTCGCTGGTCGCCGTGCTGATCCCGCTGCTGCTGATGGGCGGCATCATCGGGCGGCTGTTCCGCGAATTCGCCGTGACGCTCGCGATGACCATTTTCGTATCGATGGCCGTCTCCCTGACGCTGACGCCGATGATGGCCTCGCGCTTTCTGCGCGCGCATGGCGAAACCAGGCATGGCCGGTTCTACCAATGGAGCGAACGCGCCTTCGATACGATGCTGCGCGCCTATGAGCGAGGTCTCGACGTCGCGTTGCGCTGGAAGTTCACCACCCTGATGATCTTCTTCGCCACGCTGGGATTGTCGGTTTATCTGTTCATCATCATCCCGAAGGGGTTCTTTCCGCAGCAGGACAATGGCTTGATTACAGCCACCTCGGAGGCCAGCCAGGACATTTCCTTCGCCGATATGAAGCGGCATCAGGAGGCACTCGGCAAGATCGTGCAGGCCGACCCGGACGTGGCTTCGGTTGCGATGGTAATCGGCGGCTCCGGACGCGCCGGCAACAACGGCAGTCTGTACATCACGCTGAAGCCGCGCAACGAGCGGAAGGCGACCGCGCAACAGATCATTGCCCGCCTCCGGCCCCAACTGGAGAAGGTAGAAGGCGCGCGACTCTACATGCAGGCGGCGCAGGACGTGCGGCTTGGCGGGCGGCCGACGCGAACCCAGTTCGAGTTCACGCTGCAGGACGCCGACCTCACCGAGTTGAACGAATGGGCACCGAAAATCCTGACGAAGATGCAGACGCTGCCGGAACTGCGCGACGTCGCTACCGACCAGCAGACCAACGGCACCACGCTGGAGCTCAAGATCAACCGCGACACCGCCTCGCGCTACGGCATCCAGCCGCAGCTGATCGACGACACGCTCTATGACGCGTTCGGCCAGCGCCAGGTGACGCAGTATTTTACGCAGCTCAACACCTACAAGGTGGTGCTCGAGGTGCTGCCGGAGCTACAGGGCAGCTTCGACACGCTGAACAAGATCTACGTGAAATCGCCCACGACCGGCGAGCAGGTGCCGCTGTCGACCTTTGCGACCTGGACCAGCGTGCCGGTGCGACCGCTGTCGATCAGCCATCAGGGCCAGTTCCCGGCGATCACGATCAGCTTCAACCTCGCCCAGGGCGTGGCGCTGGGACAGGCGACCAACGCAGTGCAGAAGGCGATGGTCGAACTTGGCGCGCCGGCAACCCTCAATTCGAGCTTCCAGGGCACCGCCCAGGCATTTCAGCAGTCGCTCGGCACCGTGCCGCTGTTGATCCTTGCAGCGCTCGTGGTGGTGTATCTGATCCTCGGCATCCTCTACGAAAGCTACATCCACCCGATCACGATTCTGTCCACGCTGCCGTCGGCCGGCGTCGGCGCGCTCGCGATCCTGATGCTGTTCGGGTTCGACTTCAGCCTGATCGCCCTGATCGGCATCGTGCTTTTGATCGGCATCGTGAAGAAGAACGGCATCATGATGGTGGACTTCGCCATCACCGCCGAGCGCGACGAGCAGCTCGAGCCCGAAGCCGCGATCCGCAAGGCGGCGCTGTTGCGCTTCCGCCCGATCATGATGACGACGATGGCGGCGCTGCTCGGCGGCGTGCCGCTGATGCTCGGCACCGGCACCGGATCGGAAATTCGCCAGCCGCTCGGCTACGCCATGGTCGGCGGCCTGATCGTCAGCCAGGCGCTGACGCTGTTCACGACGCCGGTGGTCTACCTCTATCTCGACCGGCTCTCGAACGCGTTTGCGCGATGGGGCCGGCCGGCCGACCATGAGTTGCATCCGGACGCACAAGCTTCAGTCAAGCAGGCGGCCGAGTGACTTGACTTTGCGCGGCAACCGACACTACCGAAGGTAGTTCTTTTCGGAGCCGGTTCAGTGAAGATTTTAGTAAAGTTTGCGGTCGCCGCGGCGGCGATATCAGGTTTGTGCAGCCACAGCCACGCCCAGGCACTCAAAGCCAAGAATAACGCCAATAACGCTGCGCCTGTGGCGCAGGCAACGCCGGCTCCTGCCGCGGCTGCGGCCGAGGGCGCGAATGCGTCAGCGCCTCCCGGCTGGATCGCGCGGTGCAGCAGCGCAAGCCGCGGCGCACCCCTCGAATGCGCGATCGAGCAGAGCGCGGTTCTGACCAAGACCGGCCAGCTGATCGTGCTGATCAACATCCGCGTGCCTGCAGAACCCCGCGCGCCGATCGCGCTCGTGCAATTGCCGCTCGGACTCAATCTGCCGGCTGGCGCCAAATTCCAGGTCGACGACGGCAAGACGTCCGACCTGCAGATCCAGACCTGCGAAGCGCGCGGCTGCTACGCCAACCTGCAGATTTCGCCCGACGTGCTGGCCGCGTTGAAATCCGGCAAACAGTTGAAAATCTCGTTCCAGAATATGGCCAAGGAGACGATCACCATCCCGATGCCGCTGGCGGATTTTGCCGCGGCGTACGAGAAGATCAAGTAGGCTTACTCCATATCAGCCCCGCCATTGGAGGAGCGAAGCGACCAAGCAATCCATATCTCCGCGGATGACAAATGGATTGCTCACATGGGGAATGTGTGTGTCAAGGATGAGCAGTTACCTTTTTGTTCGACTGCGGCCACCTTTCCGTCCCGACCGCGGGCTTTGCAGGATGACGCGCGCAGATCAAGTCAAGGCCGGCCCGTTGGGGCCGCCGCGCAGCGGCTTGGCCTTGAGTTGAGCGAGCACGGCATCATGCTTGGTGGGTTGGGCACGACAGGGGCTCCTCGTGATGGCGGTTCGGTCAGGGCATCTTCAATCCTCGCATTTGCGATCCAGGGTTCGAGCCGGTTTGGCGATCTGGGTTGCTTGCCAGATCAAACTCACATTCGGTCGTCGCGCGAGGCGACCGCACCAGGATTCCGCTTGCGGCGGGCAGGCTCGAGAGGACGAGGCCATTCTTCGTTGCGGCGTTTGAAGCCATGCAATCCATCGGTTCGTCCACCCGGATCTTCCGAGGCTGATCGGGCCTCGGCAGATTGGAAGTGGGAAGCGGGCTTTATGCTAAGCGGCGGTCTTCATCACCGCCCCCTCGATCACGACGCCCTGGGTGACGTACTTCCACAACGCCACGAGAAGCTTGCGCGCCAGCGCCACGATCGCGCGCTTGCGGCCTTGCGGGCTTCGCTCCTTGAACCAGCGCGTCAGGGCAGAGTTCGGCTGATGACCTATCCACAGCCAGGCGACCTGGATCATGGTGGTCCGCAGCCTGGGATTGCCGGCCTTCGACACCCCCTGCTCGTGCCGGATGCCTCCGCTTTGCCAAGGCGTGGCGGCAAGGCCGGCATAGGCGGCGACCTGGCGGCGGTTGGCGAACTGCCGATAGAACGCCTCCGACCAGAGCACGGCAGCGAAGTTGGCGCCCATTCCTTTCAAGGCGAGCAGCATCGTGACCGGGTTCGGCGCGGCCGCTTCACTTGCAGGCTTTCTCGCCGCCGCGAGCAGGGCATCCCGCTCGGCCTCGACGGACCTGATCTGTTTCAGCAGCAGCTCGATCAGGTCGAGCTCGCGGCCGATCTGCGCCTTCAGGTGCGACGGCAGCTCCCGCCCGTCTCCGGTGCGCAACGCCTCAAGCCGCGCCCGCCGGTCGCGCCGCAGCGGTTTGTAGTCGGATATCCCCTGCGCGAACAGAAGCCCCTTGATCCGGTTCACATGCCTGATGCGCTCCGCGATCAAGGCTTGCCGTTCGCGGCAAAGCCTGCGCCGGTCTTCCTCCTCGGGCGAGGGCGCCACCACCATCGCGCAGACCCGCGGCTCGCCGCGCTTGTAGGCCAGAAGCGTCCGCAACAGCGTCTCGCCGTCGATCTTGTCCGTCTTGGCGCGCTTTCGCCGTCGCGGCACAGCAATCGAGGCCGGATCGACCACGTGGCTCTCAATGCCGTTCTGCTGCAGAACGCGGTGCAGCCAGAACCCGTCCAGCCCCGCCTCCTGGATCGTGATGATCGGATAGCTTTGGCCGGTCCGGGCCTCCGCCTTGCGCCCAAGTTCCGCAAACAGCGCCAAAAGCCCCGCCACATCGCCCGCCGTGACGCTGCGCCTGGACATCTTCTCGCCCTTGCCCGGCGACAACGACGTCACCAGCCAATTCTTTCGGCTCAGTTCCAGCGACACAAAAATTGCGCCAATATGCGTGCGGATAGCGGCCAGTCCGTCGGAAGGATGATCGAGCAACATCGTTGTCTCCAGGTTGAGTGGTTTTGCAACCTCAGTCTGGCCTCAGACTTGGTCGCTATCCACTCCCCATGGAATCTTCGCTGCGCTCGCAATGACGGCGCCCCTACTGCCTTGCCATCTCCGCAGCCGCCACTCCCTCGCCATCGAGCTTTTGGTCGTCATGCATGTCGACCGTCACCTTCAGCAATTTCCCGGTGAATTCGAACGGCGCCTCGTAGTGCGAAACCGGGCTGGAACGATCGCGGCCGATGTCGAGGCCGGACCAGGAGATGAAATTGTTGAAGGCAGACTGGGTCTGGATCGAGCCTGCCGCCTCGCCGTCGATCAGGAGCGTATAGGCCGTCACGCCCGTGCGGGCGCCCTTGGCCGGCGGCTCCTTGCGTAATAAGCGCTCGACATGCACGCCGAGCCGGTGCGCGCCTGACGGCACCTTGCGGTTCGAAGTCACGATCTCATGGCCGCCGCCGATATTGAGATCGTGCACCAGCACGCCGTCCCTGATGTAGAGGCTGTAGCCCGACGTCGCATCGCCATGGGCGATCAGCACCCCCTCGGCGCCATCATCGCCAATCTCTACATGGGCCTCGATGGTGTAGCTGCGGCTGCGCACGTCGGGCGCGACGTCGGTCGGCACATGTCCCATGCCGACGTGAAAGGTGAATTTGTTGCGCGCGCCGTGGAAGCGCGCGGCGTTTTCCGCAAAACGCGGGCCAAACCGGTCGTCGAGCGGCAGCACATTGTGCTTCTCGGCCTCGCTCCACCACAGCTGGACCATCGCCTCCAACCGCTCGGGCTGTTCCGCCGCCAGATCGTCGGTTTCCGAAAAATCCTGCGCCAGGTGAAACAGCTCCCATTTGTCATTCTCGAACGGCGTGCCGGAGGGATGGAACGAAACCGCCTTCCAGCCGTCATGCCAGATCCCGCGGTGCCCGAACATTTCAAAGTATTGCGACGAAGACTTGGACGGCGCCGACGGGATCGGCAATCGAGCGCGCAAAGCTCTCGCCTTCGATCGGCATCTGCGCGACGCCGCCGATTTCGGTCGGCGGCGCGATGCCGATCAGGTCGAGCAAGGTCGGCGTCAGATCGCAGGCATGAACGAATTGATGGCGCACCTCGCCCTTGGCGGCGATTTTCTTCGGCCATGTCATGACGAAGGGATCGCGGATGCCGCCGCCATGGGTGTTCTGCTTGTAGCGGCGCAGCGGCGTGTTCGACGCCATCGCCCAGCCGTGCGGAAAATTGCTGTGCGAATCCGGCCCGCCGATGTCGTCGATCCGGCGCAGCTTTTCCGCGATCGGTTCGGGACGGAAATTATACGGCCCCATCGCGTTGACGAAACCGAGCGGCCCGCCCTCCTGGCTCGCGCCATTATCCGACAGAACCAGGATCAAGGTGTTGTCGCGAATGCCGGCCGTGTCGAGAAAGCCGATCAGCCGCGCCAGATGCTGGTCGGCGTGATCGAGCATGCCGGCGAACGCCGCCTGCAGCCGCGTGAAGACGCGCTTTTCGTCTGCGCTGTGATCGTCCCATGCCTTCACACCGTCATTGCGGGCGGGCAACCGGGTTTCCGGCGGCACGATCCCCATCGCCTTCTGCCGCGCCATCCGCTGCTCGCGCTCGACGTCCCAGCCATGGGCGAACATCGCGTCATAGCTCTTGATGATCTCCATAGGCGCCTGGTGCGGCGCGTGGCAGGCGCCGAGCGCCACCCAGGTCAGCCAGGGAACATCGGGCCGGTCGGCGGTGTGATCGGCGATGAAGCGGATCGACTGGTCGATAAGATCGGACGTCAGGTGATAGCCGTCCGCATAGATTCCGGGGGGATCGACGTGGGTGTTGTCGGAAACCAGTTCCGGCGCAAACTGGTCCGTCTCGGCATCGAGAAAGCCGTAGAAGCGGTCGAAGCCACGGCCGAGCGGCCAGCCGTCGAACGGTCCGGTGGCGCCGCTTTCGGTCAGCGGCGTGACGTGCCATTTGCCGACCATGTAGTTGCGATAGCCGTGCGGCCGCAGCATTTCCGCCAGCGTCCCCGCCTCGCGCGCGATCTTGCCGCGATATCCAGGATAGCCGCTATCGAAATTGGCGAGGCAGCCGACGCCGACCGAATGATGGTTGCGCCCGGTGAGCAGCGCCGCGCGCGTCGTCGAGCACATCGCGGTGGTGTGGAAACCAGCATAGCGCAAGCCTTCCGCGGCGAGCCTGTCGATGGTCGGCGTCCTGATCGCCGAGCCGTAGCAGCCGAAATCGGAGAATCCCACATCGTCGAACAGCACGACCAGGATGTTTGGCGCACCTTGCGGCGGTCTTGCTGCCTGTGGCCACCACGGCTTCGATCCGGCCACCGTCTTTCCGATCGTGCCGCCGAACGGTTTTGCGCTGCCTGCCGCCATGCTTTCCTCCCGCTTTTTGGATGCGACCGCGGTTGATCCGCCGGCTCGCCGGAGCAACGGCAACGCGCTGCCTGCGCATTGCCAAAAACCATAATCCGAATTATGATTATGATTATTTCGAACGGAGACGCAAGTTCCGGATGCGGCGATCGGCCGAACTCGACCTCCCCGGCGTGACCCCGTCGCGGCAGAAGCGCAGCCGCGAGACCACGGCCGCCCTGCTCCAGGCCGGCGCGGAGATGTTGCGCACGCACAGCCTGGCGGAATTGTCGATCGAGGCGCTGTGCCGGCAGGTCGGCGTCACCGTCGGCGCTTTCTACAGTCGATTCGAGAGCAAGGACGCCTATTTCAATGCCCTGATGGCGCTTGCAGCGCACGACGGCGAAAGCCGGCTGTCGCGGATGAAGGAAGACAAGCGGCTGGCCGATGCCGACCTCGCCGAGCTCAGCCGCCTCCTGGTCCGCGGCACCACCGGCTGGATACGAAACCACGAAGGCGTGCTGCGCGCAGCGCTTCAGCACGACGATACGAGGCCGGACCGCTGGTCGACGTTCAAGGGGCTGGCCCGCGCCAACGTGGCGGACGCTACGCCCATCCTGCTTGGCGCCATGGGCCGGGCCAACAAGGCGGTCAAAACCCGCACCATCGCCTTCGGCTTTCAGGTCGTGCTGGGAACGCTGGTCAACGCCATTCTCAACGATCCCGGGCCGCTATCGATTCACGACCGCGAAATGGAAGAGCGGCTGGCGAATTGCCTGCTGCTGTTGCTGCAGGCGGAGACTGCTCCAGAAAGCGGTTCGCGGAGACGCAAACGTTAGTCGCAGCCGCAGGATGGGTGGAGCGCAGCGATACCCATCGACGGCTATCCGTGACGATGATGGGTTTCGCTGCGCCCAACCCATCCTACGAATTCAGCCGGTCCCGAGATAGGCCTTCTGCACCTGCGGGTCCTGGGCCAGCGCTGCGGCGGTGCCTGACAGCACGCTCTTGCCGACCTGCAGCACAGTGGCGAAATCGGAGACTTCGAGCGCGAGTTCGATCGACTGCTCGGCAAGCAGGATCGTCAATCCTTCCCCATGCAACCGTCCAAAAGTCTCGTACATGGACTCCACCACCGCAGGCGCGAGCCCGAGCGACGGTTCGTCCAGCATCAGCAGCTTCGGGTCGCTCATCAGAGCGCGTCCGACCGCCAGCATCTGCCGTTCGCCGCCGGACATGGTGCCGGCGCGCTGGCTGCGGCGCTCCTTCAATTTCGGAAACACCTCATAGACCCGTTCCAGCAGCGTCGCCGCACGCGCCTTGTTGCGCAGCGGCGTCGCGCCGAGCAGCAAATTGTTCTCCACGCTCTGCTGCACGAACAGCCGCCAGCCTTCCGGCGACAGCGCGAGCCCCTTGCGCACGATTGCAAATGCACTCTGGCCGCCGATCTCCTCGCCATTGAAGCGGATCGACCCGCCATGCACGGGGATGAGACCCGCAATGGCATTGAGTACCGTCGTCTTGCCGCCGCCATTGGAGCCGAGCAACGCCACCACGCTGCCCTCGGGCACCTGGAGCGACACGTCGGAAACGCCGATCAGGTCGCCATAGCGGACCTCGAGATGGTCGATGCGTAGCAAAGGGCCGCTCATGTCGCCGGTCCGCCCATCAATTCGATCGGCGTATGGCCCGCGGCCGCCTTGGCGGCGCGGGTGCCGAGATAGGCCGCGATGACGGCAGGATTGGCCGTGACTTCGCGCGGGCTGCCGCGGGCGATCTCCTTGCCCTGGTGGAACACCACCACCCGGCTCGCCAGCGACATGATGACTTCCATGATGTGCTCGACAATGACGAGCGTGATGCCGGAGCGGTGAATGTCGCGTACCAGGTCGATCGCGAGCTTCACCTCCTGCTGGGTAAGACCGGCCATGGCCTCGTCGAGCAGCAGCACCTTGGGCTCGGTCGCCAGCGCACGCGCGATCTCCAGCCGCTTGCGGCCGGGCGTGCCGAGCGAGCGCGCCGGTGCATCCGCCAGCCGGTTCATTCCGACGCGCTCCAGCACCGCGCGGGCTTTCACTTCGGCCTTCGCGCGATGCGGGGTACGCAGGAACGCGCCAATCATCACGTTCTCCAGCACCGTCATGCCTTCGAAGGTCTGCGGCACCTGGAATGTCCGCGCCAGGCCGAGTTGCGCCCTCGCCTCCGGTGTCATGCTGGTGATGTCATGGCCTTCGAACAGCACCTTGCCCGAGGTCGAGACGAGATCGCCGGTCAGGCAATTGAAGAAGGTCGACTTGCCGGCGCCGTTCGGCCCGATCAGGCCGAGAATGTCGCCCTGCTCCAACGTCACGCTGGCTGCATCGACGGCCTTGAAACTACCGAAAGCCTTGGTCACGTCGCGGGCTTCAAGGAGCATTGGCGGCTCCTTTAGCGGCCCCGGCGGGTTTGCGCCTGGCCCAGGCCCGGTTGATCAGGGCCAGAATGCCGCCCGGCTGGAACCGGGCGATGATCACGATGATCGCGCCGTAGACGACGAAGGTCAGCCCGGCGCCCTTGCCGCCCAGGAGATTGTTGGAGATTTCCTCCAGCGGCACCAGGATCGCCGCTCCAACCAGCGGGCCGAATAACAGCCCGGCCCCGCCGAGCGCCGCCATGATCAGTATTTTCACCGAGATCAGAATGCCGAGGCCGGAATCGGGATCGATGAAGCCGAACATCATCGAATAGAGCGCGCCGGCAACGCTGGTAAGGCCGGCACTGAGCATGAACGCATAAAGCTTGGTGCGGCTTGCAGGCGCGCCGAGCGAGCGCGCGGCACGCTCGGAATCCTTGATGGCGCGCAGATAAAATCCCATCCGGCTGTTGGTCATCCACCAGGTAATGCCGAGCGTGATGACGAGAACGCTCAGGAACAGGTAGTAGTAGGGCAACGCGGAGATGAACGAGAGATCGAACACCGTGCGCGGCACGGTCGGACCGCTGAGGCCGACCGCGGCCCCGAGAACTTCCATGTTGGTCACGATCAAGCGCGCAAGTTCGGCAACCGCAATCGTCGCCATGCTGAAATAATGCCCGGACAGGCGCAGCGTCGGCACGCCGATGACGGCGGCAATCAGAACAGCGACGACGATACCGACGGGAATTCCGACCAAAGGAGGCAAGCCGAAATGCGAATAGGCCGCCATCGAGGCATAGGCGCCGCAGCCGAAGAACACGACGTGGCCGACCGACACCTGCCCGGCATAGCCGCCGATGATGTTCCAGGCGGATGCGGCAATCGCATAGAGCAGGATCAGCGCACCGAGTCGCTGCTGGAATGGCGTCGTGAACACCAGCGGATAGAGGATCACCAGTGCGAGCGCGACCGCAGGCCAGATGAAACGCCGCATCACATCTTGCCCATCAGGCCCTGTGGCCGGAACCAGAGGAAACAAAGAAACAGCGAATACACCACGATGTCCTTGTAGACCGCGCCGATCCAGTAAGCCGAAACGGACTCGATCACGCCGATCAGGAGCCCCGCGATCAGCGCGCCGGGCACGCTGCCGAAACCGCCCAGCGACACCGTGACGAAGGCGACGATGCCGAGCGTCTCGCCGACGGTGGGTGCAATGTAGAAGAACGTCGCGATCAGCGCGCCTGCGATTCCCGTTGCACCGGCGGCAATCGCCCACGCAATCGCCTGCATGCTGTCGGGGCGGATGCCCATCAATTGCGCGGCGGTGGCGTCCTCGGCAACCGCGAGCATCTTCGAGCCGAGCGACGTGCGCGTCAGCAACAGATGCAGCCCCAACGTCACCAGCAAGGCGACGACACCGGCCAGCAGGCGCGAGGCCTGCAACTTGATGCCGAGCACGTCATAGGTGCCGCCGACCAGATTTTCCGGCAGCGTCAGGAAGTTGGCGCCGAAACCCCAGAACACGGAGTAACGCAGCAGCAGCGCCAAGCCGAAGGTGCCGAGAATCTGGGCCAGCATCGGCCCTTTCATGACGCTTCGGATCAGCCCGAAATAGACGATGATCCCGAGCGTCGCCAGAACGAGCGCCGCTGCCGGCGCGCCGACGAACGGTCCGACGCCGAGCACCGTCCACACCACGAATGCGACATACATGCCGAGCATGACGAAATCGCCGTGGGCAAAGTTGACGATGTTCATCATGCCCCAGATCAAGGTGAGGCCGGACGAGAACAACGCATAGACCGCGCCGAGCAACAACCCGCCGACGATCACCTGAACGAGAATGGACGACATGACAGCTTGCGGTCTGCTTTCAGCGATGACGGGCGCAGCGAAATCAAAAAGGACGGGACTGACGTCCCGCCCTCAAGGCGCGTTACCAGCCCTTGTAGGGAAAGACCGGTGCCGTCTTGGCCAGTTGCTTCGGCCATACCGGAACGTAGTGCTCGCCGTCCTGCAGCTGGATCACCAGTCCGGCGGCAAGCACGTTCTGCCCCTTGTCGTCGAACTTCACCCCCTTGTAACCCATGATCAACTGATCGGGCTTGAGGTCGGTGGCCTTCAGCGCCGCCTGAATCTTGGCGGGATCGGTCGAGCCGGCGCGATCGATAGCATCGACCAGCACGAAGAAGCCCTGCATCTGGCGCGCCGCCGTATCATCGAGATCGTCGCCGCCGCTCTTCTTCTTGTAGATCTCGTTGATCAGGAAGGTCGGCGACCCCGGAGCCCCGATCGCAAAGGAGGAACGGTTGAAGATGCCCTGAATTTGCTTTCCGACGGTCTTGAGCGTCGAGGGATCGGAGAAGCCGGCGTTATCGGCGATCATCATCGGCGGCTTGTAATCCAGCGCCTGGAACGTCTTGGCGTAGAGGATGGCATCCGACGTGTAGCTGATCATGATCACCACGTCCGGCTTCTTGTCCTTGAGCTGCAGCACCTGGCTCTGCACGTCGGTGGTGTTGGCCGAATAGGCGATGTCCTGGGCGATGGCGAGCCCGTTCTCCTTGAACAGGCCGGTGATGACGTTCGCAACCGACGTGCCGTATTCGGTGTTCTCATGCACCAGGGCGATGTTATCGACCTTCTGTCCGCCAGCCTTCATCTCCTTGAGGAACTCGAGATAGATCTTGGCAAAGTCGGACGCCACCGGCGTCACGCGGAAGAACCATTTGAAGCCGCGTTCGGTGAGGTTGGCCGCAACCGACTCGCCATTCACGAACGGAATACCGTACTTCTCGGCAATGGCGCTCGCGGTGAGCGTGATGCCGGACTGATAGGCACCCGTCAGCGCCACCACCTTCTCTTCGGTGATCAGGCGAAGCGCCTGGTTCTGCCCCACCGCGGGGCTGCCCTGGTTGTCGGCAAAGACCACCTCGACCTTGGCGCCACCGAGGCCCTTGAGGCCCGCGTTCTTCGTTACCGGCAAATTGCCGAGCCCGGGATTGCCACTGTTGATGATCTCGACCGCGGTTTCGATTGCCGCCTTGCCGTGCACGCCGGCGCTGGCCGCGTTGCCGCTCAAGGGAAAGATCGCGCCGATCTTGACGGTCTTGTCCTGGGCCGCGGCCGCACCCGCGATGGCAGCCGACATCGCGACGGCAGAAAGCAGTCCTACGATATGATTCAATTTCATTTGAAGATTCATTTGTAGACCCTCCCCAATGCCGGGCTTCTTTGAGCCCTGGATTATGCGACCGGCCTAACAGCCACCGCCCTCTTGTTATCCTTCAGCATTACATGGCCGATTGGTCTCGGCAAGTTACCGCCCAAGACAGCGCGGCTCTTGCGACAATTCGCAGAAAATCAGAAGCCGTGCTTGATCGGGCGCCTGTCTGCATCCGGCTCGCTCGCCTTGAGAAGGTTTTGGCGCAAACCAAAGCCGCAACAGCCGAACTTGCCGCAATCGAATGTGGGCGCCCTCACCGCCATGCGCACGGCCTCAAGCAGGCAAACGGCACCAGCCCAAGCCGGCCTTCAGCCCGAAAATGCCCCTCCTTCCGCGCTTGCCAAGGCCCGGACCGAGCGAGTAGAACGACGCACCAGCGAAGGCGGTGATTTGCAAAATTCTCCGCTCCAGCCGATTGCCCAGATATCCATGCAAGCTATTGATATCGTTGAGCAGTTATTGGGGAATGGTGTAACGGTAGCACAACGGCTTTCGGCCTAGGCCGTTGAAATCCCTCACCTAGTTTTGCAACCCCCCTACATTTTGATCCGGCTATTTCCGGCCACTTCTGAGACGTTTGCAAAACTCTTCTCGTTGTCCTCGGCGTTGAGCAGGCTAGCCAGGCGTTGCCATCCAGCCTGCTAGCTAGAATTACCGAATGGAAACCTCTCGAAGCGGTGGAATCTGGTCGAGCGCGCCGACTCCTTCGAGGTTCAGGACTTGGCCAGCCGAACGCGAGCCTTAGTTTATTTCTCCGACGATCCGTGGCGCTGCGTCTTGAGCCCCGGACGAACGCAAATCCGCGACCGCACGCCCGTGATCTTCACGGAGTCGGACACGCACGGGCCCACGCCGAATGTGGTGATGGCCGGCTTTATCGGCACACGCCATCCCAGTGGGAGCGCTTCGATAAGCGGCTCGCAAAACTTCAGAGGCGCCACGGCTTCAGCACCTTCCGCTCGACCGAGCTCAAGAGCCGCAGAGGAGATTTTGCCGGTGGACGGACGGCCTAACTCGCTCGATGGCATCTTCACAGTCCGCTAAAAAAACGACCCACTTAGCCGAGCAATTTCAACTCCAAACGTGGGTTTGTGGTGCGCTCGGAGGGCGGTCGCATTTGCCTGCGATCTCAATGATTTGCCAAAAGGGGCAAAGAAATAAAGTGCGCTTTCAGCGCATAAGTGCCTTTCAAGGCGGACGCCTTAGCCTGGCAACAAGTCGCAGCTCCCCTTTCGTGGCGACATCGGCTTTCCTATTGAAAAGGGCATGCCGCCCGCAATCGGCCCGTCCGCAATGCGCCGCCCTCCCCCACTAGGTCGCAGTTTGACCCATAGCCAGACTTTAGCCCTCCGGCACGCCGGCCAGGCGCAAACCCTCGAAGTAGCGCTGGCGCCGCGCGAGATAGATGGGATTGTTGCCTTTGGCGTTGATCCGGTAGCGGCGGATCGTGAAGCCGGGATCGAGGGCAAGTCCTGCCTCGGCGATCGATCGCGCCTCCTTCAGGTCTCCCACCAGCGCCAGCGCGGTCGCAAAGTGAAAATGAGACAGCGCGTGATTTCGGTTGACTTCGAGGCTCCGGCGAAACCAGTCGACGGCCTCGTGGTCTGCGTTGATGCTCAACTTGCTCAGCCCGACAAACATGAACCACAGGAAGGTGCGCGTATCGCGCGGGGACAGCCGGAGCGCCTCCTGAATGTGCCCCTCGACCTCTTCGCTATGGCCCGATTGATACTTGCCGAGACCGATGAACCCGTGTGCATCGGCCAGATTTCGATCCAGCGCCAGAGACCGCCGGCATTGGGCGATACCGTTTGCGATGCGGCCCGTCTGAATCTGCACGGCGCCGAGCAGCATGTGGGCTCTGGGATGGTTGGGAGCATGGAGCAACGCGCTGTTCAAGGCAGCCTCCGCGGCGTCGAAATGCACGTTGACGTCATCGGCCATGAAGGCCGAGCCCACGGACACATCGACCTGCGCCGCGGCGACCGCCGCTTCGATATTGTCGGGATCGAGCGCCAGGGATCGCGCGAAGAAATCCCTTGCCTGCGCCAGAAGCGTGCGAGTCACGCCTCTGTTCTGGAGAGCTCTGCCCTGGAAATACAGGTCCATGGCGTCCGGGCGCGGCGATCGTTCCGCGCGTCGCGCTTCGGCGGCGATGAGTTCGGCATTCAAGGTGTTGGCCAGCCGCGACACGATCTCGTCCTGCATGTCCAGGAGCTCGGCCGCGGGCTTGTCGAAACGGTCGGCCCACACATGGCTTCCGGTCTCGGTGTCGGTCAACTGCGCATTCAGGCGAAAACGGTTACCGCCGCGCTGCACCGAGCCTTCCAGCACGTAGCGGACGTTCAGGTCGCGGCCGATCTGCCTGGTGTCGACGGCCTTTCCCTTCAAGGTGAAGGCGGTGTTGCGGCCGATGACGAACGAGCCGGCGATGCGCGACAGGTCAGTCGTCAGGCTTTCGGTCACGCCATCAACGAAATAGTCCTGCGCGGAATCGCCGCCGATGTTGGCGAACGGCAGAACAATGATCGACAAATGCGGCATCGAAGATGGTGCGGCCAGGCCTTCAATATTTGACGACCTCGAAGTCGCGTCGCCGGAAACGACCGCGCCGTCAGTCGGCTCTCCGTTCGTGACCAGCATGTAGCCGCGGCGAGGCAGCGTTTTCAGGGCCGACCGGCCCGCGTCTCCCAGGGCGCGCCTGATGTCGCCGATGGCCTGAACGAGCGAGTCCTCCGTGACCTCGCAATCCGACCAGACCTCGTCCATGATTTCGTCCTTGCCAACCAACTGCCCGGCCCGTGTCGCAAGCAGGCGTAGCACCGCCCAGGCGCGCGGACGCAGCGGGACGATGTGGCCCCGTTCGTCGCGCAACGTTTCCCGGGCCAGATCCACGGTCCGGTCGCCGACGATGATCGAATGCTGCGATGACTTCAACAAGGACGCCTCGTGGAACTTGCTTTCGGAAAATTTCGGCGGAGTTTCGGGACACAGGGACGATTGTACAGCATCATCCTGCAGCCCGGGATAGCAAAACGCTCCCTGTCGAAACCGCCAATACGAGGTACGCCTCCATGAACCGGCCCCTGATCCTTGCTGCGTTAGGTCTCTCGATCGTCGGCTTTTCGCACGTTGCGGCGGCCGACAAGAAATACGGCCCCGGTGTCACCGACACCGAAATCAAGCTCGGCCAGACCATGCCATATAGCGGGCCGCTCTCTTCGCTCAGCAGGTTCGGCCGCGTGGAGGCGGCCTATCTCAGAAAGATCAACGCGTCCGGCGGGATCAACGGCCGCCGGGTCACTTTGGTCTCGCTCGACGATGCGTTCGCGCCGGCCAAGACGGTCGAGCAGACGCGGAAGCTGGTGGAGAGCGATGGCGTGCTGGCGATCGTGGGATCGGTTGGAACCCCGACCAATCTTGCGGTTGCGAAATATCTCAACAGCAAGGCCGTGCCGCAAATCCTCGTGCTCTCCAGCACGCCGAAGCTCGACGACCCCGAGAATCTGCCATGGACGACCACATTCATGATTCCGCAGCCGGTCGAGACCAGGATCTACGCGGAGTATCTGCTGAAGACCAAGCCTGACTCGAAGGTCGCGGTGATCTATCAGAACGACGATCTGGGGAAGGGCAACCTAGCCGGCTTCAAGGCTGCTCTGGGATCGAGGGCCTCGGCCATGGTGGTCGGAGAGGCCGCCTACGACATCTTGGATCCAACGGTCGATTCACAAATCGTGGCACTCAAGGCCTCCGGTGCCGATACGTTGTTTCATGCCTCCAACGCACGCTTTGCCGCGCAAGCCATCCGCAAGGCGCATGAGCTTGGCTGGAAGGTCCAGCATGTGCTGCTATCCGGAGTCAGCAGCATTTCGGCGGTCCTGCGTCCGGCAGGACTTGCGGCCTCGACCGGCGCAGTCAGCGCGTTCTGGCTGAAGACATCAGAGGATCCCATGTGGGATGACGATGCCGGCATGCGGGAGTATCGGGCCTTCATGAAGGGGTGGGCACCGAACGACGATATCGAGGAATTGATTTTCCCGTATGCGACCGCCCAGATTATCGTCGAGGTCCTGAAGAAGTGCGGCGACGAGCTGTCGCGGGAAAACCTCATCAGGCAGGCAACCAATATTCAAGGGTTTCAGCTGGCAACGTTTCTGCCCGGCCTGACGATCAACGTCACCCCGTCGAGCCGGATCGGCTGGAGAAAGGCCAGGATGGCACGTTTCGACGGCACCAGATGGGTGCTGCTCGATGATGCAATCGGCAACTGACGATTGATCGTTTCGCGAAACGAAGATGTTCGATGGGTGGATCGGGGCCAATGACCGACAGACTGAATATTGCCATCGTCGGCGCGGGGATTGGTGGAGTGTCTGCGGCGCTCGCATTGAGCGCGCGGGGCATGAACGTCACCGTTTTCGAAGCCGCAGAGTCCCCACGTGAGGCCGGGGCCGGACTATCCATCCCTCCGAATGCAGTGCTCTTGCTCAAACGCACAGCGCTTCGCGATGACATCGAGAGGATCACCACAAGGAGCCCGGGACTCACGCTGCGGAGTTCACGGGGAGAGCCTATCTCGCCTGGTTCTCCCGCGGTGCTGAGCTATCAGATCCACCGCGTCGAGTTCCTCGAGATGCTGCTTGGTGCGGTGAAAGGACCTGTCCGATTCGGACATCGCTGTATTGCTGTCGATGAAGCGCCAACCGGAGCGCGGCTGAGATTTGCCAATGGTGCCGTCTGCGATGCGGATGTGGTCATCGGTGCAGATGGCATCCATTCAATCGTTCAGCGCGAGATTGGCCTTACGGCGCGCCCGACCAGCGAAGGCATCGTGGCTTACAGAGGACTCGTGCGGGCGGAAAAACTGTCATGGGCCGGAGAACTCCGCGGCTTGAACATGTGGATGGGGGACGGCCGTAGCTTTATTTGCTTTCCGGTGTCCCAGGGGCGCTTGATCAATATTGTCGCGTTCGTGCCGAGCCCCCTCGATACGGAAGAGACCTGGTTTGCGCCGGGCGACGTCGTGACACTCGCGGGCAAGTACGGGGATTGGGACGCTCCCGTCCGGGACCTCATCGCAGCGCTCGATCACACCTTTCGCTGGGGCATCTATGACAGGCCACCCTTACCCTATTGGTCGAAAGGCTGTGTCACGCTTCTTGGCGATGCCGCTCATCCGATGGTCCCGCATTTCGGCCAGGGTGCCGGGCAAGCCATTGAGGACGGTTTTGCACTTGCCGTTCTGCTCGAGCACGCACGGCGCGACGAAATTTCGGCGAGGCTGCAAGCCTACCAGAACCTGAGGCTGGGACGCACGAGCGGTGTCCAGGCCGCCTCGCGCCTCGCTGGCAGGTTCTACCGATCCGCAGCCGGAAACCCTTCCGAACAGGCGGAGAGGATGCGGGAATGGATGTCGGCCGCGGCCTGGATATTTCCGTACGACGTGGAAGAAGCTGCGGGGGCATTGCTAGAGCCCGCCCGCTCACAACGCCAACTCTTGGCCTAAGCGGCCTTGATCGCCATCCCAACAAATGTCCGCTGGTCAGGGAAGAGCCACATTGGAAGGTCCCGTCGCGACCTCGGCAAGTGGCCCTTCCCTACTTCCCCTCAAGCTGAACGTCCGCTCTGCGCCACAGATCGGGATAGGGGGGAGCCTTGCGGCTCCACCCCTCCCACACCACCGTACGTACGGGTCCGTATACGGCGGTTCGAGAAGTTACGCTAACGCGCATCGATCAGGGAAGGGAGACCGAGCGATTTGAAGTGGGCATTGGAGAGTCCTACTGAGAGGGCTTTGCTCCGGGCAATATGCCATGGTCCACGGCCGCTACCGGCCGTGTTGCGCAATTCCCCTGAGACCCCCAGCGCGATGAGTGCTGCTCGACGACGTCCTGGTGTTTTCCATTGGCGCCAAAGAGCGGCCCGCAGTCGCAACCGGACCCAGCGCGTGAGGGCGATCAACACCTCGGGCGTTTCGCAGAAGCCGAAATAGCCGCGCCAGCCCCGCACATACTGGGCCAGCTCCTCCATTGTCGTCTTGATGCTGACGCCCTTGGCCCTTCGCGTGATATCCCGGATTCGCTGTTTAAACCGGTCCAGAGATTTCGGCGCAATCGTGCGCTTGATGTCCGGACCAGCCGTAAAGCTGAACCCGAGGAACTTCCGTTCCTGCGGTCGTGCCACCGCACTCTTCGCCTCATTTACCTTGAGCTTGAGCTTTTGTGTGATGAAGCGCGAGATGCTCTCCATCACCCGCTGGCCCGCGCGTTCGCTGCGAACGTAAATGTTACAGTCGTCCGCATAGCGAACAAAGCGATGTCCGCGGCGCTCCAGCTCCCGGTCGAGTTCGTCGAGCACGAGATTACTTAGCAGTGGCGAAAGCGGTCCTCCTTGCGGAGTTCCTTCCCCGCTCGGGCTGACCAGTCCGTTCTCCATCACCCCGGCATTCAGGAATGCCCGGATGAGCTTCAGCAGCCGCTTGTCTTCGATGCGTTTCGCGATCTGGCCCATCAGTTTGTCGTGATTGACTCGATCGAAGAACTTTTCCAAATCGAGATCAATCACCCAGCTGTAGCCTTGCGCGATGTACTGCTGCGCTTGGGCCACGGCGTGATGCGCCGACCGACGCGGTCGAAACCCGTAGCTGTGTTGGGAGAACGTCGAGTTCCATTGCCTCTGTAGAACCTGCATCACCGCTTGCTGGATAAAGCGGTCCAGCACGGTTGGGATGCCAAGCTTTCGCACCCCTCCGCCATCCGGCTTCGGGATTTCCACCCGTCTCACCGGTTTCGGCTCGTAGGTCCCGTTCAACAATTGCTCCCGAATAGCCGGCCAGTGCTGCTTCAGGTAGTCGCCGAGTTGATCGACCGTCATCCGGTCGACGCCGGCGCTACCTTTGTTGCCCCTCAGCTGCCGCAATGCTTCCTTCAAGTTTGCTCGCTCACACACTTCCTCCATGATTCAACTCGTGTTGGCTGGGCGTTCGGGCTCACTCATCACCGAGGGCGATTCGATGTCTTCCCGTCCCGCCTGCCGGGCTTCACCCGTCGGTACCGATGAGAAGTCCAGTCTCAACTGGATGTTCAGCCGCTTGTCGCCTTCGAGGCTCATGTCCTACTTGCCTCTCCTCTCGTTCGGGCCTTCAGCCACCGTTCCCGGCTCGACCTATCTGTTGACTCCGCCTTTCGGCACGGAGTGCCTCACTAGCCTTGCCGACGACATGACCTAATACGCCCTCTGCTGACTTCTGCCCTGCGGTCAGACCGCCTCACGGCGCTCTCAGTCGCCGAGGCGACACCGAGCAGATCTCCTGGGGTAAGTTCAGTCGCTTTCCGTGCACCGTCGCCGGATCTACGCTTCGCATCCTTGATGGATATGGACTTCGCGGTAAGTCGCCCGCTCGTCCGACGCTCGCGCCTTGTATCCGGTTCTTGTCCATCGACTCGCACGTTTGCTCGACGCTTCCTTCAGACCTCGCCTCGCGGCGACAGCCCTTGCGTTCTTGCTAACCCTTCACCTCCATCAGGTTGGGTAGAGGACTTTCACCTCCAAGCTACTGAACATGCCCAGCACACGACTAAACCGCTCGCGCGGTAGAACGCCGCGGCTGGCGACACGGCGAAGCAATAGGCGACAGCTCATGGTGACGAGCGGGGCAATTAGCCCGTAGCTGGCGATGATCCGATGATCGAGACGTGCTGATCTGGAAGTTCGTGGCGGAGCACCAATCATTGCACAAGAGCCAACTCGAATCCTCGATCGTGATTGTGTGCAACGTCGCGCTAGTTGGACCCAGTCCAGGAATCTCGACGTAAGCAGAGTTACAAATGCGGTGATGCTCTTGACGAGCAGCTCGAAACAGTTTCGGCTCTGATAGCTCCGGGAGCTTTCCAAGTCGCTAGAGATCAGTTTGCCTCATGGCCTTCAAATATCGAGGAGCTCACGTTTAGATTGTGTGGTGTGGTATTTTTGCTATAGCCAAGCCATTGAAAGTACAGGTGCGGCCAAACATTAAATCCCCATAGGCGATCGTCCTGATCGTCTGAAGGTTGTTTGACGCGACTTAGCTCGATCACGCGGCATCGTCCTACGTCCCCCCAGCGCGGTTTCCTCCTTTGGAGGCTTTCGGACGCCGGCCCCCGTGTGCGCGGCAACACCGTCATGGGGCCGGCATCCGAAACCCTTCACACAAGCGGCCCCTCGCAACTCCGAAGCGGCACCGCACCAGAAACGACGCTGTGCGCTGCTGCGACTTTTTCGAGATGACGCCTGAAACCAAGAGTACCGGCCGTACTGATCGCACGATTGTATTCTGGGGGCTGAGCCACAATTGTGTGGATCCTGCATTATTGCGCCCGCGCAAGCGTCGAGGCCCAACAGGCTATCGCGGACGAAATAGTCCAAAATCGTAGGTTGGCGCACAAAATCGTGCAAATTGGGGGAGAGAGTGTCAGTCAATCCCCATTGGGTGGTACATCAAGTTGGATTGTTGTGCGCTTTGGCTCGTTTTAATGAGACCGCGATGCGTCCATTGTGTTGGGCAAGCAAGCTCTTGAGCCGCTCGGAAGCGAAGACCCGCTCGCCTCTGGCCTCTAATTCATATTTTCGAACGTTCTCATCGCCGCGACAACATTCTTACCGACATAAGGCTTGGGAATAAAAAGCGCGTTCGCCGGGATTTCCAGCGGCCGAACCTTGCCGGTGGTGATTATGATGTGAACCGGCGGCCACCTGTCTCTTACCGCAGCGGCCAATTTCAGCCCATCCATAGAGCCGGGCATGTCGATATCCGTAAAAACGAGGTGGATATCCTGACGGGCTTCGAGAATGGCAATCGCTTGGTCGGCATCGGTTGCAACGACGACGGAGTATCCGGCTTCTTCGAGTTCTTCCGCGACGAGTTCCCTGATCAGGATCTCATCTTCGACAACCAAGACTGTAGGCATTTCCACCCTTCCGGTGGGCACATCCAGGCCACGACTGCATGGATCAAGCACGGCGCCGAACAATCGTTCCTTTTCGACGCATCGCATATTAGAGGGAGATCTAGGTCCTCGTTGCGGACCGGCATCATAATCGTGTCAGGATCTGTAGCTCCATCAATGCCATTCTTCGCAATATGGCGGGGTCTCGCTCGCCGTCCTTAGCGGTGCGAAGAATTGTTTCCGCGATGGCCTGGACATGCGCGGAACTGACGGGGTCCGGCAGTGAGGCAACCGCCGTTTCCAACGCATCTTCCATAATGCCTATCGTTTCAGGAGAAAAGGATGCATTTGAAAAGTCTTTCATGCTGGGATCGATCGAGAGCCGACCTTGGGCTTCGTCGCCGCGTCACACCAACGAACTGCTTCCGCTGCGCATGGATTCGTTACCATCCCCAGCGGCCGCGCCATCTGCTTCCCCATCCACCGCCACCGCGGAGAAGCCGCACCACGAAGAGCAGCAGTACCGCGCCGATGGTGGCATTGACGATCGCGCTGATGATACCTCTGCCGAGATGGATGCCGAGCTGGGGCAGCAACCAACTGCCTATAAAGGCACCCAGGATACCGATGATCAGATCGCCGACGATCCCGAATCCGGTCCCGCGCACGATTTGACCGGCCAACCAGCCTGCAACGAGACCTACGAACAATATGACCAAGAGGCTTTCGCTCGACATATTCATCTTGCTACCTCAATCGTTGGTCCGCATGGCGTCCATCAGCGTAATCAGGTGTTGCGGTAATCGATCATGCTCGTCTGCCAGTCTGATCCGCAGCCGAGCACCTATTTCCTCGCAGATCGCGGCGCTACACGCGCTGTCGACCTGAATTGAATTGCGAGCTTCTGAACTTGTCATCAAGGTCTCCGGTTCGCCCCGTCTCCAAGCTGCTTACCTAGCGGCGCGCCGTGACCAGGCGAACTTCGCGAACCATCGCCTCGCCGCTATGCAGACACTGCGCGTCGAAGCGTGGCCAGACCTGCTGTGAACAATTTCGCGCGACAGTCGGAAGTTCAAGCCGGTCCGACTTCGCCAGCACGGAGGTCTCGCCCGCGGCCACCTGAGGCGCAAAACCCGGCAAGGTAATAACCGCCGCTCCCAGAAGGCCGAATATGGCCAGGGACGTAAAAGTGTTGTTCATGTGAGGCTGCTGACTGTGGCTGATACCCGATCCCGCTCCGCTCGGGGATCATGGGCACAACGGCGCGATCCACGGGGAGTTCCCTTGACCGCAACCTATATTTGAATACCCCCGACCGCCGGCGCGGCTCAGCTCATGTTCTCGTCCAAGGACACGTCAAGCTGGATCATGACGCCTTTTGGCGTGTTGGACGTTACTGCAATGCGTCCCTCAAGTTGGGCGATCAGGCTTTTGATCACTTTGAAGCCAAGACTCGCCCGTGGCTGGTCGATATCGAAGTCCGTCGGCAGACCGATTCCCTGATCTGATACCTCCACACGCAAGTCGCTGCCGTGCCGTTTGCCCGAAACACGGATTTCGCCGGATCCGTCAGGGTAAGCGTGCTTCGCGGAATTCGTCACAATTTCATTGATCAGAAGGCCCAGCGGAATCGCCTTGTCGGCGGAAATCATCAGGGGATCGAAAGCGCAGCTTATCTTGTGCGCCACGGTTTCCTGCAGCTTCCGGCAAAGCTCGCCCGCAAAGTCGGCGATGTCAACAAAGCCGATCTTGTTGCTGCGCCATAAGTGGTCGTGGACCTGGGCAATCGTGGTGATGCGCGAAGCCGCGTCCTTCAGGGCATGTCGGACATCTTCCGACTCCGCGTTGCGCCCCTGCACGCGGAGCAGACCCACGACCGACGCCAGGCTGTTCTTGACGCGGTGGCTCATCTCGCGCGTCAGCATGGCCTGGTGGTCGAGTGCTTCCTTGAGGTCCGCGTCAGCATGTTGCCGCTCGATGGCAATACCGAGCAAACCAGCGAAGCCGGCAAGAAAATCAGCATCCGCAGCATCGAACTGGCCTGGGTCGGCACTGTCGACCTCCAAGACACCGAACGGCACATTTCCCTCCCCGCCTCTCGCTATCAGGACGTTGATCGCCCGCTTGATCCCGTGATCCGACAGCAGCTTGGGCGTACGAAAGCGTGTTTCTTCCTGGAGATGATTTGAAATCACCATTTGGCCGGTCTGGAACGCGTAACCGGCGGGAGATTCCATATCAATCCCGAGCGACACCTGCCCGATCGTTCCCGGTGCCCAGCCGACGCCGGCACGGACCAGCAGCCGCCTGTCGTCAGGTATATACTCAAGCACCTTGGCCAGGGATGTTTCGAGGCCTTGGGCGCAGAGTTCGGTTGCGCGTTGCAGGATTTGTCCAATGTCCCGGGTCTGCATCGCAGAGCGACCGAACTCTCCAAGCAGGGACTGTTGCCGCAACCGGTAAGGTAGCTCCTCCCTAGTGAGATCGGTGGCCGCCGTGGGGGCCGATACTGACTCCTTCCCCGGTTGGGTGGGCATGAGTTAGTCCCGTTTAATAAGAGGCCGCGGCGAGCGCCGCACGGAAAACGTAGCACGGCGCCATCGCTGGGAGGAGACGATTTCCAGCCCCTAGGGGGCGACCGCAGCCGACCGTTAGACGGATACTGAAAAATTTTCGGGCTCCCCCTTGAAACCAAAAACGCGTTTTTTTATTTTCCAAGTCGCCACCGCAAGGTGGTTCCCGGGCGCCTGATGGGTCCGGGAAATTCAGACGGGCACCGGACGTGTCCGGTGCCGCTATTAACCATTTTGCTCCTAGGAGGATCTGGCTATGCGCACTTATGATTTCTCGCCCCTGTTCCGGTCGACCATCGGTTTCGATCGTCTATTCGACCTAGCCGAAACCGCCCAGCGCGTTACCGACGAAGGCTACCCGCCCTACAACATCGAACGGCTGGCCGAAGACCGTTACCAGATCACGCTGGCGGTCGCGGGTTTCTCGGCGGATGAAATCTCAATCACCGCAGAGCAGAACGTCGTCACCATCGAAGGCGGCAAGACCGAGAAAGCCGAGCGCGAATTCCTGTATCGCGGGATCTCGACCCGCCACTTCAAACGGCAGTTCAACCTGGCCGACTACGTCCAGGTCAAGAACGCGTCCTTCGACAATGGTCTGCTGAAGATCGAACTGGTCCGGGAGATTCCCGAGGCCATGAAGCCGCGGCGGATCGCCATCAACGGCGCGGCGCAGGCCAACGTGCACCAGATCGAGTCCAAGGCGGCTTGAGCGAACGCGTATTGCGGCGGCCCGGAGTTCGGGCTGCCGCCCCACTCGTCTTTGAACGGAGGAAACCATGCGGCCGACGACCGCCACAGTCGACAACGTCTTCGACTTTCAAGCGCTCCTTCACCCCGGCACCGTCTTCGAGCACCCCAAGGACGTGGTGATACATCCGTCCCTGACGCTGGCCGAAAAGCGGGCAATCCTCGCCTCTTGGGCTTCCGATGCGTCGGCGATCGCCTCTTGGCCTGCGCTACGCGCTCCGGAAGGACTGAAGATGCCGGTCAGCATCGACGCCATCCTGGAGGCCTTATGCGAGCTCGATGACGACCCACGGAACCCGCCCGGCGGAAAGCCGCAGCGTCGCTTTTCTACGGCGCGCGCGCAGGCCGCCTGAAGGTACGGGTTGAAATTGGTCTACCCTGCAGGTGCACACCGGCCCCGTCGAGCGGCAATCAGAAACCATCCCTTCCCTGCGTGCAGTCCGCTTTGCGCCAATAGCCGACGATCAGGCGGGATCGCTCCCGCAGTTAATTATCGCTGGCACTACCCAGACCGTTAGGTCCGGGTTCTCTGTGACAAGCTCGCTGGACGCCCGGAAACGGCAAACTAGCCACCCGCGCCGATTACGCCGGTCGCGTTGATCTCCACCTTGAGCGGCGGGATGGCCTTGGGCGAACCAACGCGCTTTACCTCGATCAAGGTTGAGCAGGGAAAGTCGCCGGTGAAGAACTCCCGGCGCGCGCGCCACACCTCGGTGTTTTCATCGAGGTTAGTGACGTACACCGTGATAGACATGATGTCATTCATGTTGCCGCCCGCGGCCTCCAGCAAGTCCTTGAACTTCTGAAAAATCGACTTGGCCTGAATGTACATGTCATCGCCTGGATGCTCCCCCTTAGGCCCAGAGCCGGTCATCCCCGCGATGTGGAAATATCCGTTTGCCACTTTCATGTTGGACCAAGTCTGCGGCGGCGCCTCCGCCACCTTGGGCGATCGGATAGTTTTCATGCTCAAGGTCCCTCCTGTGAAGCGGATTCGAAGCGAGTCATCGAGACATTCCAGCGCGGCGCCTCGCCGCGCTATCGGCCGGCGGCATCAACCGCCGCAATCAGGATTGATACATCATGATCGAAGTCAAGTCGCGGCGACACCCCAGCGCGGCCCTTCTGTATCGCTGCCTCCTGACCGGCAATGATCAGCCTCGCCCTCGCGCACGGAACAGCCGTCCTGTCGTTCGATCGCTGCTGCGCCACGCCGGTTCCGCCTGTCGCGGTGGGCCGACACTGCTCACTGCCCCGTCGACTGCTTCCCAGACAGGCGATCAACGCATCCCGGCAACAAGCCGCCAGCGTCCAAATCCCCATAGCGTCTGACGCGCGGCCTCGCCATACCTCCCGCGTACGCCGGCCCCCGGCGTGTGCCGCGCCACCATCACGGGGCCGGCTTCCGCAAACCTTCACAACAGCGAAAGTCGGGGCTACTTCGTCTGGGTCGCGCCACGTACCACCAACTATGAGACAAGAGGGCGAACAACGACAAATGTCTGCCTCAGCGCGAACAAAGGCTGTCTGAGAGGGAACACTATTGCATCTGAGTGGCTTGGTTCTGTGGAAAGCAGGCCAGCATGCTCATTCTCATTGAGAAGAACGCGCCGCCGCGTCGAACCGAAACATCCACCGACCGCACCTTTGAGGCCGCTGAACTCAAAAAGCGTGAGGAAGAAGACCGCTGGGTCCGGCACATCATCAAGGGGCTTGCTGGCAGCTCAAGAGAGTGAGTGTCAATCGGCGTGGGGTCCGACGCCGATCGGTCGGGCTAAGCTATTGACCTACCAAGCGGAGGAGGGGTCAATCTTGGACGCCTTTTCACAGCCTTTACCGCGAAAGCAGAATTAACTTGGAAAATTGGGGCATGTCGAAATGTGCCACTTTCGGACTTGCGCAGTTAGCAATTGAAGCGCGCGCGTTGAACCGCTTGGCACGCCACTCGCCTCTCTATTCGAAGCCTTTTGCTTTCAGCACGGCTTGGGAGGGAGGCGAGGAAAGGAATGCGACCAGCGCTGTAGCAGCGTCAGCCTTACTGCTGCCGGTAACAATACCGGGAGTGAACTGGGTGTAGTTCTGAATGGCTGGTGGCAATGGACCAGCGAGTTCGACGGTTGGTTGAGCCAAAATTTCGCTGATTTGATTGAATCCGATTTCAACGTCCCCACTGGCAACGCTTCCGTACAGCGCTTCCGTGGGAGGAAGCAGCTTGGTCTTAGGTTTCATTTCCCCACCGATGCCCAATCGTTCGAGCAAGTTGGCCACATAGATTCCGCTGGCGCCACCACCGGCCGGATCAGGATAAGCAATGGATCTTGCGGCCAACATCGAGCGCTTGAAGGTGTCGGCTGAACTGATGTCGGGCTTCGAAGCACCCTTGCGGACAAAGGCTCCCACGCCAACCTTCGCGATGATAATGCGGTCGCCAGCCACGACTTTACCTTTCGCCTGGAGTTGGTCGATTCGTGGCGCAGCGGTTATCACGAGGTCGACGGGCTCCCCCTTCTGAACACGTTCGGCGACACCGCCCGCCGTTCCGTAGGCAACCAATACTTTGTGCCCCGAAGAACTTTCGAAATCCGGTATCAGCGCATCGATTGCCGGATGCAAAGCCACTGCACTCAAGAGCTTGATCTCGGTGGCTCGTGCCGTGCTCCAGGCAGAAATACAGAACCAGGTAAGTCCTAACGCGATCATTGCTGAGATAGTCGTAATGCGTCGGCGCATCTTATCTCTCCCCGTACCCGTGTATTGGCGGCGATACCCAACTTCGAAACGATCCGGATGCAAGCTGCGTGATTGGCCGCCATCAATGCAACAGAAAACCTCCTGATTGTTCCACATTGTGGACTCAGTCGAAGTGACGTGGCATTGTGACGGTGGCTGTTCCACTGGATTTATCCTGCTGTGCGAGGCGCGTCTCATGGCTCATGGTCATCGCGGTACGACCGGAGCCGACGCTGCGTCCGTTGATTTGCCGGGTGGAACGCAGAGCATTCAACGGGCCGTAGCGGTGTTGCGCATTCTGGCGACTGCCCGCGAGACCGGCCTGGGACTCGCAGAAATTTCGATGCATGCCGAGCTCACTCGCCCGACGACGCATCGTATTCTGTGCGTTCTGGTCGCGGAAGGCATCGTCGAACAGCGACCGGGCACGCGTCGGTATGTCGTTGGCGAGCAGATACCGCTGCTGGCACTGTCGCGCCGGACACGCGATCCATTGCTCGATATCGTCCGTCCTCATCTGAGGGCTGCTGTTGATGAAATCGGAGATACCGGCTTTTTCACACGCCGTGCCGGCCTTGATACTGTCTGCGTGGCAAGGCAGCTGGGCACCTACCCCATCCAGGTGCTCGCTTGGGACGTCGGCGAGCGCCGACCTCTTGGCGTCACCACTGCCGCAATTGCGATCCTGTCAGGCATGCAGGCCGATACGGTCCGCGGCGTACTTGCCAAGAACCGGTCGCGCTTTTCGCGATATGGCGTATCGACGGAGACGATCCTGCAGGATGTGGCGATGGCCCGAGCGAAAGGCTTTGCGTCGCGCGCAAGAGCACTCACTCCTGGGACGAGCGCTGTATCGGTGATGATCCGATCTTCAATCGGCGCGGCTTACAGTGCCCTGACCATTAACTCAATATCGCGCCGGCTCTCGCCCAAGCGCGTGGACGAAATTGTAGCCCGTCTTCGAATACACGCCGAGGCGATCGAATTGGAACTCCACAAAACGGCGGTCTCCCGATCTGCGCGAAGTTAACCGAACAGAGAACGAGCCCCGACTATTTTTATGAGCAGCGTCAGGGCAACTGCGCCGCTTGGACGTCCTCCGATCACTCCGGATCCTTCCTGAACGATCGCAACTCCCTGACGTCCAACGTCCTCACTGATCATGATACCCGAGACGTTATCGTTTCCGCCGATGTCGAGGTGTATATATGCAAACCTCATTGACCGCTTTGCG
>CAWHFN010000010.1:0-112563 GCA_963828475.1 uncultured Alphaproteobacteria bacterium | reverse complement strand
GGCTAAGGGTGCGAAGGCTTCGTTACAGCAAAGTAGATTCCACCATTGCGGAACGCCGCCGGCGTTCCTATCTCCCGGTTCCCACCCCTTCCCCGCCTCGACCCGGCCGAGCGCTGCTTGTCGTTGGCGCCATCTCCGTTTCAGACTGCCATGCTCGCATGCCACCCATCATATCCGTCTCAAATCTCTCAAAAACCTACGGCTCCGGCTTCAAGGCGCTGAACGGCATCAATCTGGACATCAAGCGCGGCGAGATATTCGCGCTCCTTGGCCCAAATGGCGCGGGTAAGACCACGCTGATCAGCATCATCTGCGGCATCGCCAATCTGAGCGAGGGCAGCGTCAGCGTCGACGGCCACGACATCAACCGGGATTATCGCGCCGCGCGGTCGCTGATCGGGTTGGTGCCGCAGGAACTGCACACTGATGCTTTTGAGTCCGTGTGGGCGACCGTGAGTTTCAGCCGCGGCCTGTTCGGCAAGCCGAAGAACCCGGCGCATATCGAAAAGGTGCTGAAAGACCTGTCGCTGTGGGACAAGAAGGATTCAAAGATCATCACGCTGTCCGGCGGCATGAAGCGCCGCGTGATGATCGCGAAGGCGCTGTCGCACGAGCCAAAGATCCTGTTCCTGGACGAGCCGACCGCGGGTGTCGATGTCGAACTGCGCAAGGGCATGTGGGAAGTGGTGCGCACCCTGCAGGCGGCCGGCGTCACCATCATCCTGACCACGCACTACATCGAGGAAGCCGAGGAGATGGCCGACCGCATCGGCGTCATCAACAAGGGCGAGATCATCCTGGTCGAGGACAAGGCCGGGCTGATGCAGAAGCTCGGCAAGAAGGAACTGAAGGTGCATCTGCAAAGCAGGTTAGAGGTGATCCCCGCCGCGCTCGCCGCCTACAATCTCGAACTGACCGACGACGGCCACGCCGTGATCTACGACTACGACACCAAGGGCGACCGCACCGGTATCACCAGCCTGCTCAGTGATCTCCGCAATGCCGGCATTCGCATCTCGGACCTCGATACCCGCCAGTCCTCGCTCGAAGACATCTTCGTCAGCCTGGTGAGGGCGCCATGAATTACCGTGCGATCCGCGCCATCTATCTGTTCGAAATGGCCCGCACCTGGCGCACGCTGCTGCAGAGCATCGTCTCGCCGGTGGTTTCCACCTCGCTTTATTTCGTGGTGTTCGGCGCCGCGATCGGCTCGCGCATCACCGAGGTCGAGGGCGTCAGCTATGGCACCTTCATCGTGCCGGGGCTCGTCATGCTGTCGGTGCTGACGCAGAGCATCGCCAACGCCTCGTTTGGAATCTATTTTCCGAAATTCGTCGGCACCATCTATGAAATATTGTCGGCGCCGATTTCCTATTACGAGATCGTGATCGGCTATGTCGGGGCGGCGGCGACCAAATCCATCATCCTCGGCCTGATCATCCTGGCCACCGCCGCGTTGTTCGTGCCGCTGCACATCCTTCATCCCTGGTGGATGCTGACCTTCCTGGTGCTGACCGCGGTGACCTTCAGCCTGTTCGGCTTCATCATCGGCATCTGGGCCGACGGCTTCGAAAAACTGCAGATGATCCCGATGCTGGTGGTGACGCCGCTGACCTTCCTCGGCGGCAGCTTCTACTCGGTGAACATGCTGCCCTCGGGCTGGCGCACCGTCACGCTGCTCAATCCCGTGGTCTATCTGATTTCGGGCTTCCGCTGGAGCTTTTACGAGATCGCCGACGTCGGCGTGGGCTTGAGCCTCGGCATGACGCTCGGCTTCCTCGCCATCTGCATGGCCCTGGTGTGGTGGATTTTCCGGACCGGCTACCGGCTGAAGAATTGACGCGCAGCTGTAGCCCGGACTGAGCCAACGGGTCGCGCGAATGCGCGCCCGATGGGCACAATCCGGGACACCTGTTCAATCATTGGCAGCGGCCCCGGATTTCGCTTTCGCTCCATGCAGGCTACGGGCCCCTTTGCTCCCGCTCGCGAAAATGTCAGCGCCGCAGCCGACGTGCGCCGCGCTGCGGCCTTGTTTGCGCCGCGGGGGGTGTTAACGATTACAGGTGCTGCTGCTGGAACCAAAGTCGCAACCAGGGCATATTGATGCTCGGGGGGACGGAGAGCCGGCGTTTAGTACAGGGGCCTGGAGGCCAAAGGTAAAATGCGTTCCTTCCTCATTGCCATCGCCGCCCTGACGCTGTTTGCCTCGGGCGCCGCCCAAGCCAAAGTCGCCATCACCGTCGACAAGGATAACCAGCAGATGACCGTCGCCGTCGACGGCGTCGAACGTTACCGCTGGCCGGTATCGTCAGGCCTTCCCTCCTATGAAACGCCGAACGGCAGCTTCCGCGCCTTCCGGATGGAGGAAGACCACTACTCCAAGGAATTCGACGACGCGCCGATGCCGCATTCGATCTTCTTCACGAAGATCGGCCACGCCATTCACGGCACCGATTCCGTCAGCCGGCTCGGCAGCCCGGCCTCGCATGGCTGCGTGCGACTGTCGCGCGAGAATGCCACAAAGCTCTGGGATCTGGTGAAGCAGGAAGGCGTGCTCAATACCACGGTGACGCTGACCGGCTCCTCCCAGGTGGCGCTGGCGCGCAATCCGCGGCGCGCCAATACGGCCGTCGCCCGCCGCGCGCCACCGCCGCAATACGAGCAGCAGCAATACGGCTCCGCAGGCGATCCCGTCGTGATCACGCCGCAGCAGCAGCGCTTGGCGCCGGTGGCGCGGGCCGATGATGGCTATATCTATCCCGCCGATGGTTCTTCGAACGAAGCGCGCTATCCGGCGCCGCCCAGCCGCCGCGGCTACGATACCCAAGCCTATCAGCAGCAACCGCAGCAGCAATATTACGACAATCGCGGCTATGCGCCGGCGCCGCAGGGCTACTACTATCAGCCACGGCAGACTTATCAACCGCGCGGGCTGTTCAGCTACCAGAACTAGCCAGCGGGTTCATAGCGCCCGCAATCTCAGCCGTCGATCGCACTCGCAAGCTGCCGGTCGCGTTGCGCGGTCAGCCGCGACTGCTGCCAGGCGTCGTGCGCCACCATGCCGGCGGCCATCGCGACGACGAAGACGATGACCCCGGGTGACAGCGTCGCAAGGCTTTCCAGCGCCGGTCCCGGGCACAGGCCTACAAGGCCCCACCCGATTCCGAACAGCGCCGCGCCTGCGACCAGCGGCAAATCGATTCCCGATTTGCCCGGCCGAAAATATTGCCCGGCAAACCACGGCTGCGCGCCGCGATCGGCCAGCCTGAAGCCGGGCACCGACACTGCGAGCGCCGCAGCCATCACCACCGCAAGCGTCGGATCCCACGCACCGAAGATATCCAGAAAGCCCAAAACCTTGGTCGGCTGCACCATGCCTGAAATCAGCAGGCCCGCGCCGAAGATCAGGCCACAAATCAATGGAGCGACGATCCGCATGGCTCAACCTCCCAGCACGTGATGCGTGATCGCGACCGTGATGACCGCCGTCACCATGAAGACGAGGGTGGCGGCGATCGAGCGCGGCGACAGCCGCGCTATTCCGCAGATGCCGTGACCGGAAGTGCAGCCGCCGCCGAGCCGCGTGCCGAACCCGACCAGCAGTCCCGCCACGACAATGACGACCCAGTTCGATGGCAGCTTGGGTTGCGCCATACCGTAACCGATCAGGCCTGCGAGGATCGGCGCCAGAATGAGCCCCGCGATGAAGGCAATGCGCCAGCCCTTGTCCTCGCTGGGCAAATTCAGCAGCCCGCTGAAGATGCCGCTGATGCCGGCGATCCGGCCGGTCGACAACATCAGCAGGACCGCGGAAAGCCCGATCAGCACGCCGCCGATCGCGGCCGATACGGGAGTGAAATTGGCCATAACAGGCTTCCTTGGGTTCAATGAGCGTGCTGAATCATAGGCACATCACGCGTGATCGCAATAGCGGGATGGCTATCACCTTGATCCATCGCAATGCCGGCCTGGCACGCTACTGGATATATCGTGCCAGCAAACCACGAGGCAAAATCGATGACCAATTGGCCGCAACAGACCACCGATTTGAGCACCCTCTTGCGTAGCCTTCGCGGAGCGGCCCCCGATGTCATGAAGGCGTTCGCGGGCATTGCGAAGGCGGCGACGGTTTCGAAGGCGCTGGATGCCAAAACCAAGGAACTGATCGCGCTCGGAATTGCGGTGGCCACGCGATGCGACGACTGCATCGCCTTCCACGCCAAGGCGGCCGTAGAACACGGTGCGACCAGGGAAGAAGTCAGCGAGACGCTGGGGATGGCGATCTACATGGGCGCAGGCCCATCGGTCATGTATGCGAGCCATGCACTGGAAGCGTTCACGCAATTTGAGGCCGGCACGGCGAAACCATCGGGCAAGCTAAATGCAGTCCGCGATGAGGAAGAAATCCGTCTCGAATGACGAAGTTCCGGCCTGAAGGTCAGACGCTCGGAGCCCGCACACCATCTATTCCTCGCCCCTTCTCAGCCGCCGCCACACCGCCCCCAGCACGTTGGAATAATCGTCGGTCCAGACCCGCTGGTGATCCTCGGCCTCGGTCAGCGCCCATTGATCCGACGACGCCAGCTTGCCGACGTCGGCCTCTTCACGCGCCGAGACCACGACCGAGGTCGAGAAGATGTATTCACTGTCGCGGCCGGAATCCTCGCTGTAGACCCAGCTCTTCATGTCATTGGCATCGGCAATGCCGACGACGACGCTGGAAAGTTCCAGATGCCGGTTGGAGACGTGCATCACCACGGCCCCCTGCGGCGCCAGCTTGGACTTGTAGATTTCCATCGCCTCTTCGGTCGCCAGATGAATCGGGATCGCATCCGAGGAATAGGCATCGACGATGATCAGGTCGTAGACGCCGTCAGGCTCGCGCGCGAAGGTCAGCCGCGCATCGCCGATCACAGGTTCGAGGTTCGGCTCGCAGACCTGGATGTAGGTGAAATATTTCGGATCGCGCGCGGTATCGACCATCGTCTGGTCGATCTCGAAGAACTTCCAGTCCTCGCCGGGCTCCGAAGCACACACAAGCGTGCCGGAGCCGAGCCCGATCACGGCGACCCGCAGCGGCGCGCCCTTGCGCTCGCGGATCGCCGTGATCGCCTGACCGATGCCGCCGTCCTTGTGGTAATACGTGATCGGCTCCGGCTGGCCAGCGACCGGCGAGCCATCGTCGTTCTTGAATTTCTCGGCGCCGTGGATCGTGGTGCCGTGCATCAGCACGTGATACTGGCCATTCGACGTCACCACGATCTTGTGAACGCCGAAAAAACTTCGCACCGTCTCCACCCGCCCGTCGTCGGAGGGGTAGGCGCGCAGCAGCACCAGCGCCACCACGACGGTGGCAAAGATCTTCCAGCGGTTGGCGTTGAGCGCAAGCGCCAGCAGCGCCGAGAGCACGCCGACCGCGCCGATCACCCAGACCCTGTAAGTATCGAGCCAGATGAACAGTTTGCCGGTCGACCAGGCCGGTGCGATCAGCGCCACCGCCAGCACCGCAAGGAGCGGCCAGTACCATGCGCTCCAGCGCGGCAGGCGTTCGCCGCCGGGCGGCCGGCACAGCGCCGCGAGCGCCAGCAGGATCGGATATTCCGCGATCCATGAGAAGGTGAACGGCGCGATCAGGCCGGCGAACAATCCGCCGACCATGCCGCCGAACGACAGCGCGACATAGAAGCCGGTGAGATACTTCGCCGCCGGGCGGGTGCGCGCCAGTTCGCCGTGGCAGGCCATCGCGATCACGAAGAAGCAGAGCTGATGCCCGCCGAGCGTCAGCAGCAAATTCTGCTCGCCGCCGATCGCCAGCAGCACCACGACGCCTGCAATTGCCAATGGCTGCGCCAGCAGCATCCATTTATGAGGAAGCAATGGCCGCGACTGGAACACCAGCACCCAGGTCAAGAGATAGAGCGACAGCGGCAGCACCCACAGCAAGGGCGCGGCGGCGACGTCGGTGGAAATATGCGCGGTCACCGCGATCAGCAGCCCCGACGGTACGGCGGCGAGGAATATCCAGCGGGCGCGCAAAATCCATGACGGCGCCGGCGCGCCGACATCATCGGCCGGCATGTTCAATTCCGCCGCCTTCGCCGGCGAGCGCAGCAGCAACACGCCGCAGCTTGCGATCAGCACGATCAGCAGGCCATAGCCGCCGGTCCAGATCAGGTTCTGCGTGCGCAGCGCGAACATCGGCTCCAGCAGTACCGGATAGGACAACAGCGCCAGGAAGCTGCCGATGTTCGAGGAAGCATACAGGAAATACGGGTCGGGACCGTTGGGGTGGCCGGTGCGGACAAACCAGGCTTGCAGCAGCGGATTGTTGGCCGCGAGCGCGAAGAACGGCAGCCCGATCGACACCGCAAACAGGCCGAGCAGCCAGGGCGCATAGCCTGACGTCGGCGGATCGCCCCACCCGCTCGAGATCGACAGCGGCAGCGTCAGCATCGCCACCGCGAGCAGCAGCAAATGGACCACGACGGGAAGCGTGCGGTTGCGGAGCTGCATCAGAAAATGCGCATAGGCGTAGCCGCCGAGCAGCAGCGACTGGAAGAACACCATCGCCACCGACCACACCGCAGGCGAGCCGCCGAGCCGCGGCAGCACCATCTTGGTGAACAATGGCTGCACCGAAAACAGCAGCAACGCACTGACGAAGATCGCGGCGGTGTAGACGACCAGAACCAGCCGGTTCCGACCTTCGGAAGGCTGGTCCGCTGAAACGGACAGATCGGGAGAGGACATCAAAACTCCGGCTGGAAACCGACTGGCGCCGGTGGCGGGATGCCCGGCAGGGCCGCCGGCGGGGCGCAATGGAGCATAGGGCGACACGGCGAGCAATGCGGGATAAGAAAGCACGGTGAGGGCGCGCCGCGCCGATTCCGATCAAACCTTCTTGAAGCTGAAGCTGGCATGAACGAGACGGACGTTGTCATCATCGGGGCGGGGCATAACGGCCTCACCTGCGCCGCCTATCTCGCAATGGCCGGCCTGCGCGTGAGAGTAGTAGAGCGCCGCAAGGCGGTCGGCGGCGCCGCCGTGACCGAGGAATTCCACCCCGGCTTCCGCAACTCGGTGGCCGCCTATACCGTCAGCCTGCTCAATCCGCGGATCATGGCCGACCTGAAGCTCGCCGAACACGGCCTGCGCATCGTCGAGCGCCGCGCGCAGAATTTTCTGCCCGCGCCCGACGGCAGCTATCTGCTGACCGGCGAGGGCCGCACCCGCCAATCGGTGGCAAAACTCAGCGAGCGCGATGCGGCCACCATCGATGCCTTCTCGCGCGAGCTGGAGGCCATCGCCGACGTGCTGCGGCAATTCGTGCTGCGCGCGCCGCCGAACATCGTCGAGGGCTTTGGCATCGGCGCGATCCACGAAGCCTTCAATGCGGTGGGCACCGCCGGCATCCTGCGCAAGCTTTCGCTGGAGCAGCAGCGCAACCTGCTCGACCTGTTCACGCGTTCCGCCGGCGAGATGCTGGACGAGCGTTTCGAGAACGACCTGGTGAAGGCGCTGTTCGGCTTCGACGCCATCGTCGGCAATTACGCCAGCCCCTACGCCGCCGGCTCCGCCTACGTCATGCTGCACCACGCGTTCGGCGAGGTGAACGGCAAGAAGGGCGTATGGGGCCACGCCATCGGCGGTATGGGCGCGATCACGCAAGCGATGGCACGCGCCGCGCGCGGGCACGGCGCCGAAATCGAAACGGAAGCGGGCGTGCGCGAAGTGATCGTCGAGGGCCGGCGCGCCGCGGGCGTCATCCTCGACAACGGCAAAACCATCCGTGCGAAATACGTCGTCTCCGGCGTCAATCCGAAATTGCTGTATACGCGGCTGGTGCCGTCGGGCGCGCTGGCGCCGGAATTCCTCGAACGCATCGCGCGCTGGCGCAACGGCTCCGGCACTTTTCGCATGAACGTCGCACTGAACGCATTGCCGTCCTTCACGGCGCTACCCGGCGCCGGCGACCATCTCACCGCCGGCATCATTCTGGCGCCGAGCCTCGGCTACATGGACCGCGCCTGGCAGGACGCGCGCAGCCATGGCTGGAGCCGCGAGCCCGTGGTGGAAGTGCTGATCCCCTCGACGCTCGACGATTTGCTGGCGCCGGAAGGCCAACATGTGGCGAGCCTGTTCTGCCAGCATGTCGCACCGGAATTGCCGGACGGGAAATCATGGGACGACCATCGCGAGGAGGTCGCCGACCTCATGATCGCAACGGTGGATAAATTCGCGCCGGGCTTTGCGGCAAGCGTGATCGGCCGCCAGGTGCTGTCGCCGCTCGACCTCGAGCGGCAGTTCGGCCTGCTCGGCGGCGACATTTTTCACGGGGCGCTATCGCTCAATCAATTGTTCTCGGCGCGGCCGATGCTGGGCCATGCCGATTATCGCGGACCGCTGAAGGGCCTCTACCATTGCGGCTCGGGCGCTCACCCCGGCGGCGGCGTCACCGGCGCCCCCGGCCACAACGCTTCGCGCGTGATTCTAAGCGATCACCGCGCGCTGTTCGGATAGATGAAACGCACAAGGCGCAACGCCGGGACCGGCGTCGCGCCTTGCGAAACGATCAAATTGTCAAATCAAACGGCGTCGTAGGATTCGATCGGAAGCGAACGGGATTCCTGCATCGACAGCGCCAGCGAAGGCACCGCGCCGCCGGACTTGGTGGCCGACGGATAGCTCACATACGCACTCAGGGCGCACATCAAGGCAACAGCCGCAGTAATCTTCTTCATGTTGAAAATTCTCCCTGTTTTTTTCGCTGTTTTCAGCGTGCTCCGTTCTTAGGCCTGGCCACTTAATGTGCGGTTCCATGTGGCCGGTTGGTGGGCACCAGCTTGGGGCGCGGTGAACCGGAGGTGTACGACGTGCCGTGAACGCGATTTTAACCAAGTCCTCAGGATCGCCTTTCGGCTTACAAAGCCGGACCAGATGCAGGCGATGTGCAAAGCCGGTGGGTAATGACGGGAAAAGCCTGTGGATTGATTGTCGAAAACTCGCCGCAGCGGCTGTGGAAAAAGCGGGTATCTACCGCGCATAACGGGATCCGCAATGTCCGCGCGGGCTGTGGATAGAAGGTGGATACTTCACCGCAGCCAACCGCTGCCCCACACGAAAAGGACCGGGCGCTTGGCGCGCCCGGTCCCGAAACGCCCCCGAAATGGGCGGTTACTTCAATGAGGTGCTGATGGTATTGAAGTTCTCGCTGAGCTTGCCGCCGAGACCGTTCACGGCAGTAATGATCGCGATCGCGATGCCTGCTGCGATCAGGCCATACTCGATGGCCGTGGCTCCCGATTCGTCCTTCAAAAATGACTTAATGACTAGACATTGGCTGGTTCCGACCTGGGTTTGTGTTCCTGGAACCGAGGCTCCCCCTGCGGTTCCTATCCCGGAACCTACAAACATGAATCTAAGGCTGCCCTAACGCCAGCCCTGCAACTTTTCCGAGTATTACAACGTGAAATTTGCTCAAATTTGAATAAATCACCGTGTCCCACGATCACATCGCCCTACTTTTTCTACAGGTTCTTCAATGACTTCCATCGCCCCTACACACCGCGTCAGCTTTGCAGTGGGCGACGAGCACGCGGCCAGAGGCGTCGTCGATGCCCTGACCGAAATTTTTTTTGAAGGCCAGGCCGCAATCGCCGCATTCGAGCGGCCGGATGGCCGATGGGACGTTACCGTGCACTTCGCCGACGCGCCCGACCAGGCGCTGGTGCGCGAACTCGTGGCCAATGCCGCGGATGCTGACATTGCCGCAGGCATCACCTTCGACACAGTCGAGGCCAAGGATTGGGTCAAGGCCAGCCTCGAAGACCTCGTCCCCGTGCCGGCCGGACGCTTCATCGTCCACGGCCAGCATGACCGCGAGCGGATTGCGCCGAACAAACTCGGCATCGAAATCGAGGCGGCGCTGGCGTTCGGCACCGGCCACCACGGCACCACGCGCGGCTGCCTGCTGCTGCTCGATCATGTCCTGAAAGCCTGGCGTCCGCGCCGCGTGCTCGATCTCGGTACCGGCACCGGCGTGCTGGCGATCGCCGCCGCGAAGGCACTGCACGAAAAGGTGCTGGCGAGCGATATCGATCCGCCCTCGGTGCAGGTCGCCCGCGAAAACGCGCGGCTGAACGTGTCAGGGCATCTGGTGCAGGCGATCCGCGCCACCGGTTTCGCGGCGCCGCAATTCGCCAAAGCCGCGCCGTTCGACCTGGTGCTGGCGAATATCCTTGCCAATCCGTTACGGCAACTGGCAGCGCCGATGGCGCGGCATCTGGCGCCATCGGCGCTGGTCATTCTGTCGGGCCTGCTGACGCATCAGGCGCCCGGCGTCATCGCCGCCTATCGCGCCCGCGGGCTGGTGCCGGTGCGGCATCTTCGTATCGAAGGCTGGAGCAGCCTGTTGCTGCGCAAGGTGAATTGAAACTCAATCGGCTGGTTTGCGATCATTGCGGGCGATCACGCCCTTTCCTTCCCTCAACGTTCGTTTGACCCGCGCTTCCGCGAACCGGTCCAGCATCTGGACGATGACGCCGCGCTGTTTCTTGTTGGCGACCGGCGGGACCGGGCCGCGATCGGCCGGTGGGGAAATCTTCTCAAACGTGAAAGCAGGCATGGTGTATCCCCTCTTCGTTGAGTTGAAACACTCCTGGAGCCTCCCGATATCCTGAGCCGAACGGCCCGCAACGCAATACCGTTCGATCCGACTAACGCGGACGGATATAGTGAAGCACGGATTATGCCAAATTGTGGCCAACGCCCGGCGCATTGCGGACCTCTCCACCCAACTCTAGAGTGACTAGGCGATGTTCGAAGCCCATTTTCAGACATTCGAAGAACCCGAAGGCGGCGTGGCGCTGACTGCGCGGCTGGCCCGCTTCCGCGAAGAGCTGGCGCGGCGGAAGCTGACCGGATTCGTGATTCCACGGGCCGATCAACAACAAAACGAGTATGTCGCGGCCTCCGAAGAGCGGCTGGCCTGGCTCACCGGCTTCACCGGTTCGGCCGGCATGGCCATCGTCCTGACCCACGAGGCTGCTGTTTTCGTCGATGGCCGCTATACGCTGCAGGCCGCCAAGCAGGTCGACCGCAAGGCCTGGCATATCGAGCCGCTGGCCGATCCGCCGCCGGAACACTGGCTGGGCAAGCACCTCGCGGCCGGCGACCGCCTCGGTTTTGACCCGTGGCTGCACACTTCCGCGGCAGCCGAGCGTCTGGCCGCCGCCTGCACCAAGGCCGGCGCGGAGCTGGTCGCGGTCGACAGCAACCCGCTGGACCAGGTGTGGACCGAGCGCCCGGCCCCGCCGCTCGGCCCCGTTTCGGTTCATGGCGTGCAGTTTTCCGGCGAGATCGAAGCCGAAAAACTCAGGCGGATCCGGCTCGAGATCGCCAAGCTCGGGGCCGAGGCGCTGGTTCTGTCGGATAGCCACGCGGTCGCCTGGACCTTCAATATCCGCGGCGCCGACGTCACGCACACGCCGCTGCCTTTGTCCTACGCGCTGGTGCCGAAGGACGGCCGCCCCACCATCTTCATCGACCATCGCAAACTGTCCAACCTGACGCGCGACCATCTCGAGCAATCAGCCGACGTCCGGGAGACCGACGCGCTGGTGCCCGATCTGACCGAGCTCGCGCGCAGCGGCGCCGCGATCGCCCTCGACAGCGCCACCGCGGCGGACGCGCTCAGCCGCCTGATCGCGGGCGCCGGGGGAAAGCCGGTGCGCGGCAACGATCCGGTGAGCCTGTTGAAGGCGGTGAAGAACATCACCGAAATCGAGGGCACGCGGACCGCGCACCAGCGCGACGCGGTGGCGCTGACGCGCTTCCTCGCCTGGATCGATCGCGAGGCGCCGTCCGGCGCGCTGACGGAGATCGACACCGTCGAGGCGCTGGAAACTTTTCGGCGCCAGACCGGCGCGCTGAAGGATGTTTCGTTTCCGACCATCGCCGGAACAGGACCGAACGGCGCGATCGTGCATTACCGCGTCACCCGCAAGAGCAACCGGCGGATTTCGCCCGGCGATCTCCTGCTGATCGACTCCGGGGCGCAATATGAAGACGGCACCACCGACGTCACCCGCACGATCGCGATCGGAACGCCCACCGACGAAATGCGCGACCGCTTCACCCGCGTGCTGCGCGGACATATCGCGATCGCACGCGCGATGTTTCCCGACGGCACTACCGGCGCGCAGCTCGACTCGTTCGCGCGGCAATTTTTGTGGCAGGCCGGCCTCGATTTCGAGCACGGCACCGGCCACGGCGTCGGCAGCTACCTCTCGGTGCATGAAGGCCCGGCGCGGATTTCAAAACTCGGCACCACGCCGCTGAAGCGCGGCATGATCCTTTCCAACGAGCCCGGCTATTACAAGACCGACGCCTACGGCATCCGGATCGAGAACCTCGAACTCGTCATCGGCACCGACGTGCCGGGTGCCGAGAAGCCGGTGAATGCCTTCGAGACGCTGACGCTGGCGCCGATCGACCGCCGCCTGATCGACGTCAACATGCTGAGCGCGACGGAGCTGAAATGGCTGAACGATTACCATGAGCGCGTCAACCGCGCCGTGCGTCCCCATCTCGACGACAACGCCACCAAGCTATGGCTGGATGACGCGACGGCGGCGATGCTGCCGCTTTGATCGTTGCCACCCCTTCGCTCGTCCCGCGAAGGCGGGGGACGACGGCGGAGCTCGCAGCGCTTAACCAAATGACTCCCGCCTCCCGAATTCGGCATGGCCGCATGCTGAAACGTCCGTATCGGCCATGAGCCATCGCGCTATGGTCTGATCCAACCAACAGAATCTTCAACCAGCCGGATCGGACTGAATGCACGGCGTCGTGGGCAAACCGCCCGACGCGGCAGCGAATGCCGTCGCGACATCGAAAATCATGCTGCTGATGCTGGTCGCGATGACCGGCGTCGCGCCGATCTCGCTCTATATGCTGGTGCCGGCGCTGCCGGTGCTGGCGACGACGTTCGGCGGCGACATCTCGGTCGCGCAGATGACGGTGTCGCTCTACATGGTAGGCATCGCCTGCTCGCAGCTCGTCATGGGACCGCTGTCGGACAAGTTCGGCCGCCGTCCGGTGCTGCTGGCGGGCCTCGCCCTGATGGTGGCGGCCAGCATCGGGTGCTCGCTGGCGCAGACGCTGCCGCAACTGATCGCCGCGCGCTTCCTGCAGGCGCTCGGCGGCGCCACCGGCATGGTGGTGAGCCGCGCCATCATCCGCGACCTCTACAGCCGCGACCGCATCAGCACCATGATCAGCCTCGTGATCGGGGTCATGATGGTGGCGCAGATGCTGAGTGCGCTCGCCGGCGGCCTGCTGGAAACCGCCTTCGGCTGGCGCGCGATCTTCTATTTCATCACGGCGGCGTCGCTCAGCGTTGCAGTCCTGATCGCCATTGCGCTGCCCGAGACGCGCCGCGACCGCGGGACGAGCGGCAGCTTCCGCGGCGACGTCGGCAAGCTGATCCGCGACCGCGCCTTTCTCGGCTATGTGCTGTGCCAGGTGCTGGCTTCCCAGATCATCTTCACCTTTGCCGGCGGCGGGCCTTACATCGTGGTGACGCAGATGGGCCGCACCACGGCCGAATACGGCGCATGGTTCGCAACGACCGGATTTGCCTATCTGGTCGGCAACCTGTTCTGCGTCCGCTTCGCGCCGCGCCATTCGCTGGAAAAGCTGATCTGGTTCGGCCTGGCGCTGCAGTTCGGCGGCGCGTTGCTGAATCTGATCTTGAGCATCGTCGGGACCAACCAGGCGCCGCTCTGGCTGTTCGGCACCCAGATGATCGTCATGGTCGCCAACGCCTTCGTGATGAACAACGCCGCGGCCGGCGCCATCAGCGTCCGCCCCGAGGCCGCCGGCACCGCGGCGGGCGCTATGGGCTTCCTGCAGCAGGGCATCGGCGCGCTGGTCTCGCAGTTCGGCGCCTATCTCGGCGGCCACTCCACCACCACGCTGCCGCTGACGGCCGCAATCTTCGCGCTCTCGATCGCGTGCGCGTCGGCGATGTTCTTTCTCGTGCCGCGGCCAACGGTCGTGGTGAGCGAGGAATTGATGGCGAAGGCGGAGGAGGAAGAAAGCGGGATGTTGTGAGGGAGCGCCGACGAAGACAGCCCCATGCACAATGCCTGATTCACTTTTCAAAGAGCGCGTAGGCGTAGGATGGGTGGAGCGAAGCGATACCCATCAATGCCGGCGCAGACGGTGATGTGAACCTCCCCCGAATGGGTGGACACCTGTAGTAGGCTTGGACGGCCAGGAGGTGTCCGTTGGCAAAGCGGCAACGACGTTCATATTCGGACAACTACAAGCGGCGCGCAATACTGGCAACGCGGTCTGGTGATGTGGTGCAAGCGGCGGGGACCGTCCCAAGACGGCGACCCTCCGCAGTCCGGTGCCCGGTCTTTTTGGGAGAGGCCCCAAGCGCGGGGACCGCGCGATCGTGACTTATGAATATATTTGCAAATCGTCACATCGCCCTAAATTATGCACGATCCCGTACACATGGCGGTGCGCTATGTGATGACGTGATAGATGTGCACCCTAACGGGTATGTCCCTCGCGCCCCTGAACCTTTCTTCCTTAGCTAAGACCCATACTTGTGTCCGAGCTTGCATGCTGGACGATCCCCAAAACTTCAGCCGCCGGCGAGGCGCAGCAAGTATTTCAGATTTTAATTCCAGCAAGCGGAGGAGAAGCCTATGCGCAAGTCTCTCGCCGTTTTCCTTTCTGGCGCGGCACTGGTCATTGCGGCGTCGACTGCTCTAGCCGGAGAGCAGGTGCTAGAGTTCAAGCTCGTCACCAAGCCGATCGATTACAAGGTGACAGAGGCTGCAAATATTGAAGGCCAAGTGGTCGGGTCTGGCAAAATGTTCGGCGTGGCCTTCTTCAAGGACGGTCGCACTGCCGTCAAGGACTACGTGGCTTCCGCTGACTTGCTCAAAGGCTCCGGACCCATTTACGGCTACAGCACCTACACTTTCGAGGACGGATCCTCGATCACCGCGCGTTATGCTGGCTCGGTCAAGGAAGGCCGGGCGAAGGGCGAATATACGATCCTTTCTGGTACGGGCGTTTACGCAAACGCCACGGGCACAGGCGGTTTTGAAAGCGTACCGACCGCGTTCAAGGGAGCCGGCCTTTTGAACGGGAAATTCGTCGTCAAAACGCCCGGTACGTAAGAGGCCCCACGCACAGACGCGCTTCTGCAACTCTGCCGCCGTGAGGCGCGGCTTTGCCCGTGCAGCCATGCCCACGGCATGGCGACGGCAAGACGTGCTTGCACTCGTCCAAGCCGGTCATAGCAAAAGATCAGGACACGGTTGCGCCAGTGGCGTTTGATTGCTGGGAGCCCGAGCGCACTTTCAAGCAATGCGCGGCAACCGGCCCCGACGGGCGACCGCGCTTGAAGCGATCCTATTTGGCTCGACTTCCATATGACCGTGATGGGCTGGCTTCCGTCTTGTTGCTCGGTGGGACTGACAAACGAAAAGCCCAATGGTACCAGGGCGGGCAATGGGGACGCATTGACCGCAGGGGACGCGTGGTCTCACTCTTCCGGTCGTCGGACGAATATCAGCGCCTCGAATTCAACTGACCGCCGAACTCTTGCGAGGAATTGGTCGAAAACGCGAGGAAGAAGAGTTGGGGATGCTGTAGCCCGGATGAGCGCAGCGAGAACCATCTTCACTCCCCGATCAGCTTCAGCCACTCGTCCTCGGTCAGCACCTGCACGCCGTGCTTCTTGGCTTCCGCCAGTTTTGACCCCGCCCCCGGGCCAGCGACGACATAGTCCGTCTTCTTGGATACCGAGCCGGCGGCCTTGGCGCCCAGCCGTTCGGCGGTGGCCTTCGCTTCATCACGCGTCATCTTCTCGAGCGAACCCGTGAACACTACGGTCTTGCCGGCGACGGCCGAATTGCTCTTAGGCTTTTCGGCATCAATGATCTCATTGAGTTCCTTGACCAGCCGCTCGACGATGCCGCGGTTATGGCTTTCGCCGAAATAGGCGGCGACGCTCTTGATCACAGTATCGCCGATCTGGTCGAGCGCATCCATTTCGGCGATGGTTTCCTCGTCGCCCTTGGCGACCTTGAGGCAGGCGTCGTGAAAGGCTTCCCACGAGCCATAGCCGCGCGCCAGCGCCAGCGCGGTGGTCTCGCCGACATGGCGCATGCCGAGCGCATAGATGAAACGCTCCAGCGCAATGCGTCGGCGGCTCTCGACCGCGGCAAAGAGATTGCGCACCGAGGTTTCGCCGTAGCCCTCGATCTCCTCGAGCTTCAGCTTGGTGTTGCGCTTTTGCAGCGTGAAGATGTCGGCCGGCTCCTTCACCCAACCCTCATCGAAGAAGTATTGAAGCTGCTTTTCGCCGAGCCCGTCGATGTCGAAGGCGCGCCGCGACACGAACAGTTTCAGATGCTCGATCTTTTGGAACGGACAGGCGAACTCGCCGGTGCAACGGGCGCGCGAGCCCTCCTCGCCGGTTGCCGTTTCCTCGCGTACGACATCGGTGTGCAGTGGGCATGGGCATTTCTTCGGGAAGTGAAACTCCTTCGCTCCCTTCGGCCGCTTGCCGATCACGACGTCGACGACCTGTGGAATCACGTCACCGGCACGCTGGATCACGACGGTGTCGCCGATCCTGATGTCGCGGCCCTCCCGCAACTGCTCGCCGTCGCCGCCGATGCCCTTGATGTAATCCTCATTGTGCAGCGTGACGTTCTGCACGATGACGCCGCCGACGCCGACGGGCTCGAGCTTGCCGACCGGCGTGAACGACCCGGTGCGGCCGACCTGGATCTCGATGTCGCGCAGTATTGTGGTGGCGCGCTCGGCCGGGAATTTGTGTGCAATGGCCCAGCGCGGCGTACGCGAGACGAAGCCGAGCCGCTCCTGCCAGTCGATCCGGTCGATCTTGTAGACGACGCCGTCGATGTCGTAATCGAGCTCGGCGCGCTGTTCCTCGATCTTGCGATGGAATGCGATCAGCTGATCGACGGAGTGACAGAGCTTTGTCAGCGGGTTGGTCTTGAAGCCGCAGCGCTCGAACCAGTGGATCATGCCGGTCTGCGTATCCTCCGGCATCGCGCTCGTTTCACCCCAGGAATAGGCGAAGAAGCCGAGCGGCCGCGAAGCGGTGATGGAAGGATCTTTCTGACGCAGCGAACCCGCTGCCGAATTGCGCGGATTTGCAAAGGGAGCTTCGCCCGCTTCGACTTGCTTCTTGTTCAGCGCGAGGAACGCCCTCTTGGTCATGTAGACCTCGCCGCGCACCTCGCAAATGTCAGGTACGTTGCGGGCCTTGAGCTTCTGCGGAACGTCTTCCAGCGTGCGGATATTGGCAGTGACATCCTCGCCTTCCGCACCGTCGCCACGCGTCGCGGCAGTGACGAGTTCGCCGCCCTCGTAGCGCAGCGACATCGACAGACCGTCGATCTTCGGCTCGGCGGAAAAATCGATCTTGTCGTCGCTGAGCTTGAGAAAGCGCTCGATGCGGCCGACGAAGTCGAGAACGTCCTGTTCGGCGAACGCGTTGTCGAGCGACAGCATCGGCACCGTATGCCGGACTTTTTTGAAACGCCCTGATGGCGCCGCGCCGACCTTCTGCGATGGCGAATCCGACGTGACGAATTCAGGAAACCGCTTCTCGATGGCGTTGTAGCGCTGGCGCAACGCGTCATATTCGGCGTCGGTCACGCTTGGCGCATCTTCCTGATAATAGCGCTTGTCGTGCCCTTCCAGCTCCAGCGCCAGCCGCATATGCTCGACCTTGGCCTGCGCCTTGGTGAGCTTGGCTACATCGGTAAGGGATTTCGCTTTTGCTGTCTTGGCCATGACGGTGAAAGGCTACGCCGTCGCCGCGCGCAGCAGCCGTTCCGCCGCCGCGCGCGCTTCCGCGGTGATCTCGGCGCCCGCCAGCATGCGGGCGATTTCCTCGCGGCGGTGGTCGGCGGCGAGCGCGTTGACGCGCGTGGCGACGCGTTTGCCCTTGTCGAGTGCGTCCTTGGAAATCAGGAGGTGCTGGTTGGCCCTTGCGGCGACCTGCGGCGCGTGCGTCACCGCCATGACCTGGACCTGGCCGGCGAGCCGCGCAAGCCGCGCGCCGATTGCGTCCGCCACCGCGCCGCCGACGCCGGTATCGATTTCGTCGAACACCAGCGTGGGCGCCGAACCGCGGTCGGACAGCACCACCTTGAGCGCCAGCAGGAAGCGCGACAACTCGCCGCCGGAGGCGACCTTCATCAGCGGGCCCGCCTTGGTCCCCGGATTGGTCTGCACCCAGAACTCGACGCGGTCGATGCCCTGCGGCCCGGGCAACTTCGCGTCGGTTTCGACCTGCGTCATGAATTTTGCGCGTTCGAGCTTCAGCGGCGCGAGTTCGGCGTTGACGGCCTTGTTGAGCTTCTCGGCGGACTTGTTACGGGCCGCGGAAAGCTTCTCGGCCGCCGCGCTGTAGCGCTGGTCGGCCTCGGCAGCGGCGGCTTCCAGCTTCTTCAACTGATCCGCGCCGGCATCGATCAGCGCGACGTCGGCGACGAATTTGGCGGCGAGCGCCGCCAGCCCGTCGACCGGCGTCGAATATTTGCGCGAGGCGGCGCGCAGCGCAAACAGCCGCTCCTCGATGCGCTCCAGCTCGGCGGGATCGAAATCGGCCGCGACCAGGGCGGCGCTGAGGTGCTGGTCGGCCTCTTCCAGCGCGTTGATCGCGATATCGATCGCTTTCACCGCCGGCTCGACCAGCGCGGGCGAATTGGCGGCGCGGCGTTCGAGGCGGCGGACCGCGGCGGCCAGCGCCGGCACCGGCGAATGGGGGCCGCCGACCGCCTCCTGCGCCTCGCGCAGGTCGCTGGCGATCTTCTCGCCCTGCATCATGGTGGTGCGGCGTCCGGCGAGCGCGGTCTCCTCGCCGTCCTTCGGCTTCAGGGCCTTGAGTTCGTCGGCGGCGTGGCGCAGATAGTCCGCCTCGCGCGCGGCGCGTTCCATGCTGGCGCGGTGGGCTTCGAGCGCGGTGTTGGCGGTGCGGCGCGCCTCCCACAGCGTTTCCACTGCCGCGACCTCTTTCTCCAGCCCGGCAAAGGCGTCGAGCAATTGCCGGTGCGTCGAGGCGTCGACCAGCGCGCGCTCGTCATGCTGGCCATGGATCTCGACCAGAACAGCGCCGACCGCTTTGAGGGTCTGCACGCTGATCGACTGGTCGTTGATGAAGGCGCGGGTGCGGCCGTCGGCAAGCTGCACGCGGCGCAGAATCATTTCCCCGGTATCGTCGAGGCCGTTCTCGGACAGGATCCTTGCCGCCGGATGACCCTTGGGGACGTCGAAAGTCGCGGTCACCTGGCCCTGCTCCGCGCCATGGCGGACCAGGCCCGAATCGCCGCGGCCGCCGAGCGCCAGCGCGAAAGCATCGAGCAGGATGGATTTGCCCGCACCGGTTTCGCCGGTCAGCACCGCGAGGCCACGGGAGAATTCGATATCGAGCCGTTCGATCAGGACGATGTCACGGATCGACAGACGCGCCAGCATGCGAAGTAAATTCCTAGCCGAGACCCAATTTCTTGAAGGCCCTGGAAATATAGGAACCCTTGTTCTCGCTCGGCTCGAGACCGCCTGACTTTACAAGATTATAGGCGTCCTTGTACCAGCGGCTGTCAGGAAAATTGTGCCCAAGTACGGCCGCCGCCGTCTGCGCCTCGCCGACGATGCCGATCGCCATATAGGCCTCGGTGAGCCGCGCCAGCGCTTCCTCGACGTGGCGCGTGGTCTGGTAGCGCGTGACCACGGTCTTGAAGCGGTTGATGGCGGCGGTGTAGTCGCGCTTTTCCATGTAGTAGCGGCCGACGTCCATTTCCTTGCCGGCGAGCTGGTCGCGCGCGCCTTCGAGCTTGGCCTTGGCGGAATTGGCATATTCCGAGGTCGGGTATTTGCGAATCACCTCTTCCAGCGCCGCGATCGCCTTTTCGGTGCGGCCCTGGTCGCGTGAAATGTCCGGGATCTGGTCGTAATGCGAGGCTGCGATCAGGTATTGCGCGTAGGCAGCATCGGGACTGCCGGGATGCAGGGTGACGTAACGGGTGGCAGCGCCGATGCAGCTGTCATAGTCACCTTGATTGTAGAAGGAATAGGCCGACATCAGCAGTGATTTGCGCGCCCAGTCCGAATAGGGGTGCTGACGATCGACTTCCTCGAATTTCTTCGATGCCGCCTTGTTATCCTTGCGCTGGTTCATCAGGTACAAGCCCTCATTGTAGAGCTTGTCCGCCGGTTCCTCGTTGAAGGTGTCGTCCTTGGCGGTGAACTTGTCCCAGAGCGCGCCGGTGCCGCATCCGCTCAAGGGAATGGCGAGCGCAATCAGGCCCGCCGCCAGCCGCAGCGACCGTAGTGATTTGCGTGGTTCAAGCGTCATACGCTGTGCCGACATTGAATCTGTGACCTGACGCCTTTGATGCGGTTGATGACTGGAGCCCGCCTGGCCATGAACCGCGGTCATGGAAGCCATATTTCCCGTGCCCAATGCGTAATTCCTCAGGGGTCCGTGGGCTTATCGTGCAACCGCGGGCCTCTGTAGCCGAAAAATGGTCCTCAACCAACCGAATACGCAGCCAATTCGCCCGGATTAAGGCGGCTGAACGGCGGCATTACCGATTGTGGTTATTGCGGAAAATGCGCCCGTACGGCATGAAAGCCCGGTCTTTTGCAGCCGAAGTCAGGACATTTCGCAAGCGAAAGTCAGGACATTTCGCAAGCGAAGCGAAAGTCAGGAAACATCCGGACCATAGGCCGGGGCGATCAGGCCGCCCACCATGCCCGCGCCGGCCTCGACATGGCCGCGGGTACGGCGTGCCGGTTCGGCCTCGACCACCCGCCAGGCGCTGCGGTCGGCCAGCAGGGCCGTCAGCACGGCATGGTTCAGCTTGTGGCCGCCACGCACCGAGCGGTAGGCGCCGAGCAGCGGCAAACCGGCCAAGGTCAGATCGCCGACCGCGTCCAGCGCCTTGTGGCGGGCGCACTCATCGCTGAAGCGCAGCCCTTCGGTGTTGAGCAGACGTGTGTCGTCGAGCACCACGGTATTCTCAAAGGAGGCACCGCGCGCAAAACCGGCGCTCCAGAGCCGCGCGACGTCGTTCATGAAGCCAAAGGTCCGGGCGCGGGAAACCTCGCGGCGGAAGCTTTCGGGGTTGAGATCGAGCGAGAAATTCTGGCGACCGATCACGGGATTGGCGAAGTCGATCTCGATCTCGACGCGGAACCCGCCTGCATGCGGCCGCAACTCACCAAAGCTATCGCCGATCGCGACTTGCACCGGCTTCAACACCTGAATGAAGCGGCGGGAGGCCGACTGGGTGACGATGCCGGCCTGATCGATGGCGGCGACGAAAGCCACCGCACTGCCGTCCATGATCGGAACTTCGGGACCGTCGACTTCGATGATGGCGTTATCGACGCCCATGCCGCGCAAGGCAGCGAGCACATGTTCCGCAGTGGAGACCAGCGGACCTTCGCGGTCGCCGAGGACGGTCGCAAGATCGGTTGCGGTCACGGATGCGGCGACGGCGGGAACTTCGCGGTCGGCCTCATCAAGGCCAGTGCGGACAAAAAGAAAACCCGCATCCACAGGAGCAGGTCCAAGCGTCAGACTGACAGGTAAACCGGAATGAACGCCGACGCCCGTTACGGTGGCTTGCGACCGAAGCGTGGTTTGGCGGCTGAATTTCATCGATAACTGCCCACTACCCGACTTAACCTAAGAGACGAGAACCGCGCGTAGGTGGCGATTCGCGTTCTAGGCATCCCCAAGTCACGGCAGACCATAGTCATTTCCCAAAGCGCGCCAACTCACGCTTCTTTACGGATTGTTACCCTATCTCTGCCGCAATCGCGCCAAGGGTTAACCCAATTCCGGCACGGCGGACGGCCGTTTCAGCTGTGATATCTGATCACGGAATGAATAATTAATCATTTAAAATCAGTTGGTTGACTGACTGACCGAGGCTCGCCTGTACCGCAAAGAGAAGGGCCCCGACTGGAACAGCCAGGGCCCTTTGGCTCACCTCGATTGTAACAAAACCTCAGTTGGCCTGGCGTCGGAGGAAGGCCGGGATATCAAGATGGTCGTCGCCCTGTGGCGCTGGGGCAACAGGTGCCGGGCGGCCATGGGCGTCCAAACCTTGCGGTGCCGGGCGTTTCGCGTATTCCGATACCGGCTCGTGATTCGCCGCCATTTGCTGGGCGACGGTACGCTGCGGCTTGCGATCGGGCAGCGGCGCCATCGCGGGCCCGGAGGCGCGCGCCGCGATCGGCGGCTCGCTCTCTTCGTCGCGGCGGCCGAGGCCAACATTGGCGAGCCGCTGCAGCAGCGAGAGCTTGGACTTCTGCGGATGCTCTTCCTCAGGCTCGCCACGGGCCTGCCGGATCTCGGCCTGCGCCGGCATCGGGAGTTCCTCGAATTTCGGCATCCGCGGGGCGCGGAGCGGCGCGCGTTCCGCCGCCTGCGGGATGAAGTTTTCGGGGGTCGCGGGCTGCTCGGGCTCGATGCGGGCGGCCTCATTATGATCCGGGAACAAAGTCGGCTTCTGCGCGATCGGGCGGACCGTGACGTCGCCATAGGACGCCGGCTGGATCGGAGCCTGTTGCGGCGTCTCGACGGCTGCGGCGATCGCTGCAAGCGCTGCACGCTCAACGTTGCTGGACGAACGTTGCGCTGGCGCAACGTGGGCCTGCGCGGGAGCGGGAGCAACCGCCTGCGGCGCGGACGCCGGCTCGAGCTTCTGGGCGCGTTCGGCCAGGCGCGCATTGTCGGCGCGCAGGCGAGCGGTCAGTTCGGCCAGACGGTTGTCGGGCGCGGACGTGGCGGCTGGCAGCGGCAGCGGTCGCGACCGCCGGGGCGGCGGCGGCATTGCGCGCGATCTGCGCCTGCTCGATGCCGGTGGCGACGACGGAGACGCGAATGATGCCGTCGAGCGTTTCGTCGAAGGTGGCGCCGACGATGATGTTGGCGTCCTGGTCCACTTCCTCGCGAATCCGGGTAGCGGCTTCGTCGACCTCGAACAGGGTCAGGTCCTTGCCGCCGGTGATAGAGATCAGCAGGCCGCGGGCGCCCTTCATCGATGAGTTGTCGATCAGCGGGTTGGCAATCGCAGCTTCGGCCGCGGTCAGCGCCCGCTTGTCGCCGGTCGCTTCGCCGGTGCCCATCATCGCCTTGCCCATCTCCCTCATCACCGCCCTCACGTCGGCGAAGTCGAGGTTGATCAGGCCTTCCTTCACCATGAGATCGGTGATGCAGGCGACGCCCGAATAGAGCACCTGGTCAGCCATCGCGAAGGCGTCGGCGAAGGTGGTCTTTTCGTTGGCGACCCGGAACAGGTTCTGGTTCGGGATGATCAGGAGCGTATCGACCACCTTGTGCAGTTCGGCGATGCCGGACTCCGCGGTGCGCATGCGGCGCATGCCTTCGAAGTGGAATGGCTTGGTCACCACACCGACGGTGAGGATGCCCATTTCGCGCGCGGTCTTGGCGATGACGGGGGCAGCACCCGTGCCGGTGCCGCCGCCCATGCCGGCGGTGACGAACACCATGTTGGCGCCCGTGAGATGGTCGCGAAGCTCGTCGATGACTTCCTGTGCCGCCGCCGCGCCGACATCAGGCTGGGACCCCGCGCCGAGGCCCTGCGTCACCTGCGTGCCCATCTGCACGATGCGCTGCGCCTTCGACATGGTCAGCGCCTGCGCGTCGGTGTTGGCGACGACGAAATCGACGCCCTGCAACCCGGCAGTGATCATGTTATTGACGGCATTGCCGCCTGCTCCACCGACGCCGAAGACGGTAATCCGCGGTTTCAGCTCGCTGATGTCAGGGGGGGTCAGATTGAGTGCCATGGTTGCCTCTCTTACGACGCGCGCTTTGGTTCGCCCCGGCCGGCGGCCGCGGCATTTGGTGAAAATGGTTTGGTCACAGGACCGGTCATCAGAAGCCCTCGCGAAGCCATCGTCCGACCTTTCCGAAATAGCCGTCAGTCCCTGTCCTGAGTTGCCGCGTATGCCGCGGTTCGACGTGTTCCAGATGAGCGTATTGCGGATAGACCAAAAGGCCGGTCGGCACCGCGAACGAGGCGCTCTTGGCCTCGTTGGGCAGCCGGCCGAAGCCGAGCGGACGGCCGATCCTGACCGGCCGGTTGAGAATGCGGGTGGCGAGTTCGACCGTCCCGGTCAGCTGGGAGGCTCCGCCGCTCAAGACAACCCGCGCCCGCGGCTCTGCCGCAAAGGGGGAATCCGCGAGCCGGTCCCGGACCATTTCAAAAATCTCCTCGGCGCGATGCCGAACGATGTTCGCGATCGTGGCGCGCGAGACGATCTGCGGAGCATCGTGTTCCTCGCCTGCAGTCGGAACAGACATCAGCTCGCGCGCGTCGGACCCGCCGGTCAGCACGGTCCCGTATAAAGTCTTGATTCGCTCGGCATCCGCAATGCATGCGCCGACGCCACGTGCAAGATCCATGGTCACGTGCTGCCCGCCGAGCGCAAATCCTGACGCATGAACGAAGCGGCCGGCGGAATAGGTCGCAATCGTGGTCGATCCGGCACCCATTTCGATCACGGCGGCGCCGAGATCGGCCTCGTCGTCGGTCAGAACGGAAAGGCCTGCGACATAAGGACTCGCCGACATGGCTTCGACATTGAGATGGCAGCGCTCGACCACCAGCATCAAATTGCGGGCAACGGTGGCATCTGCCGTCACCACGTTCATGTCGACGCCGAACTGCCGGGCCACCATGCCGCGGGGGTCGCGGATGCCCTTGACGCCATCCAGCGCGTAGCCGACCGGCAGCGCATGGAGCACGGTGCGGCCCTCGCCGGTGGCGTGGCGCATGCCGGTGGAGGTCACCCGGGTGACGTCATCGGCGGTAACGGCGCCGCCTCTGATATCGGCGGCGGCCTCGACCAGGGCGCCCTGCAGCCGCCCCCCGGAAACCGACAGCAATACTGACTCAACGCGGACCTTGGCCATGCGCTCGGCCAGCGCCACGGCCTGCCGCACCGCCTGCTCGCATTCGGCGAGATCGACCACGGCGCCTGCCTTGACACCACGCGACTGGATCTGGCTGTAGCCGATCAATTCCACCGCATGGGTGCGGCCGCGCAGCGCCTCGCTCGGCGGCGACGGCTTCAGCCGCGCGATCATGCAGGCGATCTTGCTGGTGCCGACATCGAGGGAGGCCACCAGCGCGGTACGCTTGTGGTCGACGGGGCGCGTCTTCGGGGTCTGGTTGCGGTCGAGGCCGGTCATGCGTCACCGGCCTTTTTCTTGGTCTTCTTGTCCTTGAACAGTTCTTCGCGGGCCTTGGCCGCGTCCTCGGACAATTGCACCGTCAACCGATCCGGCAGGCGCATGTCGACGGCGACGATGTCGCGCGAGAACAGCCGCTCCTCCTTGTCGAGCTTGCTCAACATGGCAAGCGCATTGCCGACGTCGTTCTCCGGCAGGCGGATGTCGAGGCCGTCCTTCAGCCGCAGATTCCAGCGCCGTTCGCCGACCAGGATTGCAGCCCTGGTCGCGATGCGAACCTGCGGATAGCGGTCCAGGAGGGCGAGGAAGTCGCGGGCCCTGACGTCGGCGCCCTTGCCCACCACCAGCGGCAGCGTCACGAAGCGGCGCGGCACGTAGGGCTCCAGCACCGCGCCGTCTTCCGAAATCACGGACAGCCGGCCGTCCTGCTGCCACAGCGCGAAAGCCGTGCGCTCAACGATGTCGATCTGCAGCTGACCGGGATAAAGCTTCAGGATTGTCGCATCCGCGATCCACGGATTGGCCTTGAGCCTGTCGCGCACGGTGGCGGCGTCGAGAAACAACAGCGAGGAGCGGCCATTGACGCCGCCGACCGCGAGCACCTCATCCTGGCTCAATTGCTTGCGGCCGTTGATGGCGACGGTGGTGATGCGGAATCCGGCCGAATTGGCCAGCGCATTACGGGTATCGCTGACCGCCGCCATGAATGCGTCGAGGTGCCCGCCCTTGACGATGCCAAAGCCGGCGCTGCCGAGCAGCATCAAGACGGTCAAGGCGACGCCGAGCCGATTCGGAAGGTAACGTTCGACCAGAATGACCAGGCGATTCGACGGCTCGCGATCGATCACGGGCCTGGCCGGCACACGGGCGCGACGACCCAGCCGCTCGCGCAGCAGCACGACCGCTCCAATAGCGGCTGCTTTCAGGTCAGCCTGGGGCCCCAGCGATCTCACCGACCGTCCGCGGCGTCCTGCACCATCCATTGCACGAGCCTGTCCAAGTGTTGGTCCCGCAAGCTTTTTTGCGAGCCTGGCTCAGTGACGTCTCGGCCGTGCCGGACTTAAGTGCTGACCTGAAGTCGGAACAGCGCACGCCCCGGCAGCCAAGCGCCACATGCGCCGCCAGCGTTAACCTTCGTTCTTCCTGGTAAACAAAGTGTAAAAACGGGGGGCTGGTGATGCGCTTTGGCCCGTCTTTTGAGCGGTTTGTCGGACAATTCTTAGGATTTTAGCAACAATTCTCGTGGCGAGGTTAGTTCCGGGTTAACGGCCTGTTAACTGGCCGATCGGCCAGTCACACCCGTTCCCGGCTACGCCGTTCGGCCAGTGTGATCTGATCACGCAGAAAATCCGGGAATTCGATCCCCTGCGCCTTGAGCGCCTTCGGGTAGAGCGATGCGGCGGTCAGGCCCGGCAGCGTGTTGGTTTCCAGGTAAACCGGCCCCTTCGCCGAGACGATGAAGTCGGTCCGGGAGTAACCGCTGCACGACAGCGCCCGGTGCGCCCGCAGCGCCTGGTCCATGAGCGCTGCGCTGATCTCGGGCGAAAATCTTCCCGGACAGATCTCCTGGGTCGATTTCAGCAGGTATTTCGCCGCGTAGTCGAACGCGCCATCCGCGGGCACGATCTCGATCGGCGGCAGCGAAAGCACGGATCCGTCGGACCGCTCCAGCACGCCGCAGGTCGCCTCCACGCCCGAGATGAACGGCTCGATCAAATATTCCTCTGTTTTGGCGGCGTTGCGCACGGCGACGAGATCCTGCTTCGCATTGACGAAGATCAGGCCATAGCTCGATCCATCCCGCGCCGGCTTTGCGATCAGCCTGCCGTATTCGGCAAACGCCGCGTCGAGGTTTTCGAGGGCGACACCGGCCGGCGCCGTAACGCCCGCAATCGCCGCGAATTGCTTCGCCGCCACCTTGTCCATGGCGAGATTGGACGACGCCGAGCCGGAGCCGGTGAAGGGTACCCCCCGCAATTCGCACATCGCCTGCAATTCGCCGTTCTCGGCCCGGCCGCCATGAAGGCCGAGCACCAGCACGCGATCCTCGGACTTCGCCTTGTCGAGCGCCGCTTCGAGCGGCAGGCCGCGGTTGCCGGGTTTGAATTCATCCTCGAACGGACGCGCGTGTCCGAGCAGCTTCTGCGACGCGACCTCATGCACGGTATCGGCAACGTCCCAGAACCAGAGATCGGCTTCCGGCAACGCCCGGTGCAGCGCCTGGGCGCTCGCGACCGAGACCAGCCGCTCCGTGTTGGTGCCGCCAAAGAGAATGGTAATCCGCATCAGCCTTGCTCGATCCCGATCCGCTTGATTTCCCAGTGTAGCTCGATTCCAGAATTCGCTTTAACCCGCTCGCGCACGGTTTCACCCAGCGTTTCAATATCATGCCCGGTGGCGTTACCGGTATTGATGAGGAAATTGCAGTGCATTTCCGAGACCTGCGCGCCACCGACGCGCAAGCCGCGGCAGCCGGCGGCGTCGATCAGTTTCCAGGCGCTGTTGCCGGGCGGATTCTTGAAGGTCGACCCTCCGGTCTTTTCCCGAATCGGCTGAGCGGTTTCGCGATGGGTCTGCACCTCGTTCATCCGCGCGCGAATGGTCTCGGCGTCCGTGACGACGCCGCGAAAACGTGCGGAGGTGAAAATCACCGAGGAATCTACGCCGCTGTTGCGATAGACGAACTTCATGTCGGTATTGCTGAAGACATGCCTCGTTCCGTCGCGGTCGATGCCGACAGCCTCGATCAGAACGTCTTTGGTCTCGCTGCCGTTGGCGCCGGCGTTCATCCGCAGCGCGCCGCCGATGGTGCCTGGGATACCGAAGAAGAATTCCATGCCGCCGATATTGGCGGCTGACGCGGTCTCCGCCACGCGCTTGTCGAGCGCGGCCGTGCCCGCGCTGACGGTATCGCCCGACGCAGATGTCTCGCCGAACGCCCGCGGCGACAGCCGGATCACCACGCCCGCCATGCCGCCGTCGCGCACGATCAGGTTGGAGCCGACGCCGACGACATAGACCGGCAATTCCTTCGGAAGCAGCTTCAAGAAGTAGGCGAGATCGTCCTCGTCCGCCGGCGTGAACAGCACCTGCGCCGGACCGCCGACGCGAAACCACGTCAGCTCCGCCAGCGACTGGTTCGCCAGCAGCCGCCCGCGCAGTTGCGGCATGGCGGATTTGAGGTTGGAGGTGATGTCGGGGAAGGTCACGGCTAACCCAACGCCTTCAATTCGCCCGGCAACGCATAGGCCCATTGCGTGATGTTGCCGGCTCCCAGGCAGACGACGAGGTCGCCGGAGCCCGCGATGCCGCGAACCACCTTAGCCAGCTCCGCCGAACTCTGCAGCGGGATAACCTCGCGATGGCCGTGCGCGCGCAGGCCGAGCACGAAATGATCGCGGTCGATGCCCTCGATCGGCGCCTCACCGGCCGGATAAACTTCGGCGACCACGACCGCATCGGCATCGTTGAAGCAGGTGCAGAATTCCTCGAACAGCGATTGCAGCCGGGTGAAGCGGTGCGGCTGCACCACGGCGACGACCTTGCCGTTGGTGGATTCACGCGCCGCTTTAAGAACGGCGGCTATCTCGACCGGGTGGTGACCGTAATCGTCGATCACGGTAACGCCGTTCCACTCGCCGGTCCGGGTGAAGCGACGCTTGACGCCGCCGAAGCCTGCCATTGCCTTGCGGATCGCTTCATCGGACATGCCGAGTTCGTGCGCCACTGCAATCGCCGCTGTCGCGTTCGAGGCATTATGCCGTCCCGGCATCGGCAGCGTGATATCAGCTATCTCGTGCGTGGCGTCGGTCTTGCGGTTGCGAAACACGACCTTGAAGTTGGAGCTGCCGCCGTTTGGCGTCAGGTCGACCAGCCGCACATCGGCTTGCGGGTTTTCACCGTAGGTGATGATGCGGCGATCCTCGATCTTGCCGACAAGGGTCTGCACCACGGGATGATCGGTGCACATCACGGCAAAGCCATAGAACGGCACGTTCTCGATGAAATTGCGGAACGCGTCCTGAATTGCCTCGAACGTCTTGAAGTGATCGAGATGTTCGGGGTCGATATTGGTGACAATCACGACATCGGAGGGCAGCTTCAGGAACGTGCCGTCGCTCTCGTCGGCTTCGACCACCATCCAGTCACCGGCGCCGAGCCGGGCGTTGGAGCCATAGGCGTTGATGATGCCGCCATTGATCACGGTCGGATCGAGGCCGCCGGCATCGAGCAGCGTCGCTATCATCGTCGTCGTCGTGGTCTTGCCGTGCGTGCCCGCAATCGCGATGCAGCTTTTCAGCCGCATCAGTTCGGCCAGCATTTCGGCCCGGCGCACCACCGGAATGCGCTGGGCACGGGCCGCCATCAGTTCCGGATTGTCGCGCTTGATCGCGGTCGAGACCACGACCACGTCGGCGCCGTCGACATTCTCGGCCTTGTGGCCGACCGAAACCGTGATGCCCTTCTCCCGCAGCCGCGTCACGTTGCCGCTTTCGGAGGCGTCCGAGCCCTGCACGGTATAACCCAGATTGCTCAAGACCTCGGCGATGCCGCTCATGCCGATGCCGCCGATCCCGACGAAGTGAATGGGTCCGATCTCGCGCGGCAGTCTCATGGTGCGTCTCGTATGTTCCCGTCATGCCCGGGCTTGTCCCGGCCATCCACGTCTTATTCCCACCGACTTATGAAAGACGTGGATGGCCGGGACAAGCCCGGCCGTGACGCCAGAACGTGTAAAAATCGTCGCCGCCGCCTAAATTCCGGCCGTTTTCATCACCAGATCGGCCAGCCGTTCGGCGGCGTCGAGCCGGCCCACCTTGCGGGCGGCTGATGCCATCGCGGTCAGCCGTGCCGGTTCGGCGGCAAATGTCGAGATTTCCGCCGCCAGCCGGTCGGGCGTGAATTCGGCCTGCGGAATCCGCAACGCCCCGTGCACCTGGGCAAGCACGCCGGCATTGGCAAACTGGTCCTGGTCGATCGCGCCGGGCAACGGCACCAAAATCGAGGGCCGGCCGATCGCGGCGAGTTCCGCCACCGTGCCGGCGCCGGAGCGCGAGATCACGAGATGGCTGGACGCCAGCCGCGCCGGCAGGTCGGTAAAGAACGGCGCGAGCTCGGCGTTGATCCGGCGCCGCTCATAGATCGCGCGCACCCGCGCCATGTCTTCCTTGCGCACCTGCTGAGTCAGAACCAGGCGGCTCCACAGCATCGGCTCCAGCTTTTCGATGGCGCCCGGCACGATATCGCTCATGACCCGCGCGCCCTGGCTGCCGCCGACCACCAGCAGGCGCAGCGGCCCGTTCGGTTCGGGAGATGCAAACGGAACGGCGGCGGCCGTGAGGATTGCGGGCCGCATCGGCGTGCCGACGGTCACGGTCTTGCCCGCGAGATCGGGATCGCGATCGAGCACGCCCGGCAGCGAGGTGGCAATGGCGTCGACGCGACGGGAGAGAAAGCGGTTGGCGCGGCCGAGCACGGCATTGGCATCGTGAATGATGCCGGGCACGCCGAGCAGCCTTGCCGCCATCAACGGCGGCAACGTCGGATAGCCGCCGAAGCCGACCACGGCGGCAGGTTTCAGCCGCCGCACCAGCCTGGCAGCCACCAGCGTGCCGTAACCAAGCATGTAGACGGTGCGCACCAGCGCCACCAGCGAGCGACCGCGCACGGTCTCGCTCGGCACCACGTCGATATTATCCCTGGTGAAAAGTCCGCTGTAGTGCAATGCGCGGGCGTCGGTTGCCAATCGCACGCGCAGGCCGCGTTTGATGAGCTCCACGCCCAGCGCTTCGGCGGGAAACAGATGACCGCCGGTGCCGCCCGCGGCGAGTAGAATGAGAGGTGCGTTGTCCATGGGGGCTTTTTACAGGCAATCAGCCGTCATTGCGAGGAGCGCAGCGACGAAGCAATCCATCTATCCCCGGGTTGAAGTATGGATTGCTTCGCGGAGCCTGTCATCGGGCGCGCGGGCGCGCGACCCGTTGGCTCGCAATGACGCGGAGATAACTTCGCTATTATGCGTAACCGCGCGCCACGCCGGCCGCGTTCATCGATTCCACCTCGGTGCGCGGACGCTGCCGTGTCAGCGCCAGCATCATGCCGACGCCATAGGCCAGCGAGATGATCGAAGAGCCGCCATAGGAGATGAAGGGCAGCGTCATGCCCTTGGCGGGAATCAGTTGCAGATTGACCGCCATGTTGATCGCGGCCTGCACGCCGAACAGGATCGCAAGCCCCGACGCCGCAAAGCGCGCGAACATATCCTCGCTCGAATAGGCGCGCGTCAGCGTCCGGATCACGACGAAGGCGAACAGCGCAACCAGCGCCAGGCACAGGATGATGCCGAACTCCTCGGCGGCCACCGCGAACACGAAGTCGGTATGGCTATCCGGCAGGCTGCGTTTTGCAATCCCCTCGCCCGGCCCAAGCCCGAACCAGCCGCCGTTCCAGAACGCTTCCATCGCCATGTCGACCTGGAACGTGTCGCCGGACGCCGGATTCATAAAGCGCTTGATACGGCCGGCGACGTGCGGAACCAGCAGATAGGCGCCGAACAATCCGGCCGCCGCGGCGCCGGCAAGGCCGGCCACCCAGATCATCCGCATGCCCGCGATGAAGAACAGCGCGCCCCACACCATCAGGATCAGCATGGTCTGGCCGAAATCCGGTTCCATCACCAGCAGCGCCACCAGCGTCAGCAGCAGCACGATCGCCATCGAGGTCGCCGGCATTTCCGGCCGCTTGGTCGATTCCGCAAACAGCCACGCCGCCATCACCACGAAAGCGGGTTTTGCGGATTCAGACGCCTGGATGTTGACGCCAAGCAGCGTGATCCAGCGCCGCGAACCCTTCACCTCCGGGCCGAAGACAAGCGTCGCCACGATCAAGAGAATGCTCACCACGAACACCAGCAGCGCGAGGCGGCGGATCTGTTTGGGCGACAGGAACGATACCCCGATCAGCACCAGGAGGGACGGCAGCAGGAACAGCACGTGCCGGCCGAAGAAATGGAAGGGATCGAGCCCGATCCGCGTCGCCACCGGCGGGCTCGCCGCCAGCGACAGGATGACGCCGCCCAGCATCAGCGCCAGGATCGCGCCGAGCAGCAGCTTATCCACGGTCCACCACCAGTCCGAAAACGGGGTGCGTTGGTCACGGTGGAGCATAGGCGTCCCCAAATGGCAGAGGTAACGCCCATTGGTGGCGGAGGATGGTTTATGGGGGGTTAATAAGGTGGGTAACTTTTGAGGGATCAGGCGACGCTATGTAGGATGGGTGGAGCGAAGCGATACCCATCAATTGCGGTTGGCGAAGGATGATGGGTTTCGCTTCGCTCTGCCCATCCTGCGGTCAAACTACTTTATCCTTGTCTCGGCCGCGATCAGCTGTTTGCCCTCCGCGGTCGTGATCGTCAGCCGCACCTGTTCGCCGTTGTGGCCCGCAGGAATCGCCGCCGAAATCCGATTTCCGTTTTTCGGGTCGGCTGTCACCGCGTCGTTGAACAATATCGCATCGCCGTGCTTCAACGTGACGCGTAACGGCGTGGCCGGTTCGATGCTGAAGAACTGAAGGTCAACGTTGGAGGCCGCGGCCGAGAAGTTGATCAGGATATTCTCGTTCGCAGCCGTCACGTTGCTCATGCCGACGGTCGGGCTGTAAGTTTCAGGAATCGACACTTCGCCCCGCGCGGGAAGTTGAGCGCGGTGGAAAAACTGGTCCGACACGCCGGCCCACAGTTCGACGTAAGGCTGCGCCTCGCTCGGCTCCTTGCGCGCGTCGGCCTGGTTGGTGAAGGACGGAAATCCCCATGTCCACATCTTCAAACCGCGCGTGAGCCTGTTGTCGGCGATGCGGATGATGCCCTCTTCATTGTCGTGGTTGATCACGCCCCAGAAGTTGCCGCCTTGCATGTCGGGGGCCGCGTAGGCGATGCCCATCGTCGGCCAGTTCCTGAAGTGGCGCAATTTTTCGAAACGGCTGCCCGCACCCGTGCGTTCATCGCCTTCGGCCAGGTGGGCCCAGTAGCGCGGTGTGGTGTAGGCCTCGATCGGCGCGATGATTTCGGCGCCGCCGGTCGTTCTGGGGTTGTTCGGGTCCGATCCCGGCGCCAGCGTCGTACAGGTCCAGTATTCATAATCGATCGTCCGGCTTTGCGGGTTCCTGAGCACCACGCGCGCGTCCAGCGCGGCGCGATCGGCTTTCAGCGTGACGTAATAAGTGGCTTCGATACCGGTGGTCCCCTTGAAAAACCGGCCCGGGGCGGCGGGATAGGCGACATCATCCCTGAACGACATCGACACCGTCACTTCGCCGGCACTCTCCTTCACGACCTTGAAGTCCCACGGCTTCGACCATGCCCTGCCGTGCTCGGGATCCGGGAAGGTCGGGAAGATGCCGCCATACACCATAAGCCAGTCGTAATAGAAATTGCCGGCGTTCATGCCAAAGGGCACGCCGACCTCAGTGCGGTAAAGCTGCTCACGGCCGGTCGGCTTGTAGATCATGGAAAGGATGCGCCCGCCGAATTCGGGCACGAGCGTCACCTTCAGATAGCGATTCTCGAGCACATGAGTCTTGAATGTGCGATCGACGATGGTGTTCTTGTCGAGCGACCCGCTGACGAAGCCGTTCTCCGCAGAAGTCGCGTATTTGACGGTGCTCCACGAAATCGTCGACTCGCTGAGAGACACGCCGTCGGATGCGGGCGAAGCCGCACTTGCGACGACATGAAGCGCAACGGTCGCTGAAAGGACTGCAACCGCGAAACAACCACGGGCGCGTGAGGGAGCATGAACTGCCATTTGCGACACCCTCGAATGAGCAGGAGCGTAGCTGATGGGTTTCGCTGCGCTCGGCCCATCCTACAGTCACACCACCGGCTTCACACCCGGAATCGCCGTGACCAGGTCGCGGAACTTCGCGCCGCGGATTTCGAAATTGCGGTACTGGTCGAACGAGGCGCAGGCGGGCGACAGCAGCACCACCGGATCGGCGATCCCGGAAGCTTCCGCGTCCCGAGCGGCATTCGCAACGGCGACATCGAGCGTTTCGGAAATCTCGTGCGGCACGCGCTCTCCCAGGGTCCCGGCAAACTCCTGCGCGGCTTCGCCGATCAGATAGGCTTTGCGGATACGCGGGAAGTATTCGGCGAGCCCGGTGATGCCGCCCTGCTTCGGCTTGCCGCCGGCGATCCAGAAGATGTCGCCGAAGGACGACAGCGCGTGCGCGGCGGCGTCGGCGTTGGTGCCCTTGGAATCGTTGACGAACAGCACGTTGCCGCGGCGGCCGACCTGCTCCATGCGGTGCGCGAGGCCGGGGAAGCTGCGCAGACCGTTTTGCAAAATGTCGGTCGAGATGTCCATCGCCAGCGCACAGGCCGATGCGCAGGCCGCGTTCTGCGCGTTGTGCAGGCCGCGCAGCGATCCGATACCGCCCAGCCGCGCGATCTCGCGGCGCGCGCCGCCGGAGGCCTGCACGATGGTTTCGCGCTCGACATAGATCCCGTCGGGCAGCGGGTTCTTCACGGAGATCCGCACCACGCGCTTGCCCGACTGATCGAGACGATCGGCGATGTTGCGGCACCAGCCATCATCGACGCCGACAATCGAGGTGCCCTGCGGCTGCACGCCGGCGACCAGCCGCGCCTTCACGGCGGCGTAATGCTCCAGCGTGCCGTGGCGGTCGATATGGTCTTCGCTGACATTGAGGAGAATGCCCACCGACGGATCGAGCGAGGGCGCCAGATCGATCTGGTAGGACGACATCTCGACCACATGCACCCGCCCCATCCGCGGCGGCTCCAGCGAGAGGATCGCGGTGCCGATATTGCCGCCCATCTGGGTGTCGTAGCCAGCAACCTTCATCAGGTGCGCGATCAGGGCTGTCGTGGTCGACTTGCCGTTGGTGCCGGTAATCGCAACGAACGGCGCGTCCGGCGCGTGACGGCGGCGCTCGCGGCAGAACAGTTCGATGTCGCCGATCACCTCACAGCCGGCCTGCCGCGCCATCAGCACCGACCAATGCGGCGCCGGATGCGTCAGCGGCGCGCCGGGCGTCAAGATCAGCGCCGAGAAATTCGTCCACGACACCGTGCGCAGATCGGCGGTGGTGAACCCGGCCTGCGCCGCCTTGGCGACGTTGTCGGCACTGTCATCGCCCGCGATCACTTCCGCACCGCCGGCCTTCAGCGCGTGGCAGCTCGCAAGGCCCGAACCACCAAGCCCGAACACGGCGACCGTCTTGCCGGCAAAGGAGGTGACGGGGATCATCGCGCGCGGCTCACCGCAGCTTCAGCGTGGAGAGGCCGGCGAGCGCCAGCATCACCGAGATGATCCAGAACCGGATCACGATCTGCGGCTCGGTCCAGCCCTTCTGCTCGAAATGATGATGCAGCGGCGCCATCCGGAACACGCGTTTGCCCGTCAGCTTGAACGAAGCTACCTGCACGATCACGGAGACGGCTTCCAGCACGAACAATCCACCGATCACGGCCAGCACGATCTCGTGCTTGACCGCAACCGCCGTCGCACCGAGCATGCCGCCGAGCGCGAGCGAGCCGGTGTCGCCCATGAAGATCGAGGCCGGCGGCGCATTGAACCAGAGGAATCCGAGTCCGGCACCGAGCACCGCGCCGCACAGCACCGCGAGCTCGCCGCTGCCGGCGACGTATCTGATCTGCAGATAGTCGGAGAACACCGCGTTGCCGGTCAGATACGAGATCATGCCGAAGCTGGCGGCGGCGATCATGACAGGCACGATCGCCAGCCCGTCGAGGCCGTCGGTCAGGTTCACCGCGTTGCCGGCGCCGACGATGACGAACGCGCCGAAGATCACGAAGAACCAGCCGAAATTGATCACCACGTCCTTCAGGAAGGGTATCGCGAGCGACGTCGAGGTCGCGTCGCGGCCGAGCCGCACCAGCGCGTAGCAGGCGGCCATTGCAATCACCGCTTCGATCAGGAGCCGCAGCTTGCCGGCAAATCCGCTATGGCTCTGTTTCGTCACCTTCAGGTAGTCGTCGTAGAAACCGACGAAGCCGAAGCCGAGCGTCACCGCCAGCACGATCCAGACATAGGGGTTGAGCGGATTGGCCCACAGCAACGTCGAGACCACGAGGCCGGAAAGGATCATCAGCCCGCCCATCGTCGGCGTGCCCTTCTTGGAGATCAAATGCGATTGCGGGCCGTCGGTGCGGATCGGCTGGCCCTTGCCCTGCCGGAGCCGCAGATGATCGATGATCCAGGGCCCGAACAGGAACACGAACAGCGCGCCCGTCACCATCGCCCCGCCGGTGCGGAAGGTGATGTAGCGAAACACGTTGAACAAGCCGCGGAAGATGCCAAAACCCGGGACGGTGTTGGAAAGCTCGATCAGCCAGTAAAACATTCAAGTAGGCCCTATCACGCGGCTTGGTTGCGCCGTCTTTGGCGGGAAGCGCTCCCGGGAACGCCATCGTTCCGGCAGCGCCTTGATAATCGTTTTCATCCTCAAACGAAGCAAATCTTGGTCATACGCAAATCCTGGTCATACAGGGCTATTGACGAATCGCCTCTCGCGGACACAACGGGCGTCAGGTGCCGCCAGTTTACGCCTTTGCCTGCAAGGCGGCCAGCAGCCTGGGCACAAACTTGTTCACCCAGAACATCTTTTTGCTGCCCTTGACGACCACCACGTCCCCGTCCTGCAGCAATGCGGCGATTTGTTGGGGATCGAGCGTGGCAGGGTCTTCATGCCAGCCAAGCGCCCGCTCCGCCGGCACGAGATCGTATAAATGGCGCATCAGCGGACCGACGCAGTAGATGCCGTCGATGCCCGGCAGGTCGCCGGCGAGTTTCTCGTGATAGGCGGGCGCATCCGCGCCCAGTTCCAGCATGTCGCCGAGAATGGCGATGCGCCGGCCGGCCTTCACCGGCCGCGCCTTCAGGCTGCCGAGCGCGGCGACCATGCTGGCCGGATTGCCATTAAAGCTGTCGTCGATCACGGTGACGCCATGGGCCGCCTGCTCGACGCCGCGGCCGGTCATGATGCCGACATGATCGAGCTCTCCGGCGAGCACCGCCGCATCGAGGCCCGCGGCATGAATCGACGCCAGCGCGGCCAGCGCGTTCTGCAGGCGATGCGGCGCGCCGGGCGTCAGGCCGAATTCGATTGGCTTGCCGCTCACCTCCGCCGCGACATCCCAGCTTTCGCCGCGAGCACTGTGTTTCAACGCCCGCACCTCGGATCCGTCGCCGAAGCGAACGACCTTGCCATTCCATTCCGGCGCGTCGACATCGTGAGGCAGCACCAGCACGCCGTGCTTTGGCAGACCCTGCGCGATGCTCACCTTCTCGCGCCGGATCGCTTCCAGGCTGCCGAGCTTTTCCAGATGCACCGGCTGCACGTTGACGACCAGCGCGACCGTAGGCCTCGTCAGTTCGCTGAGCCGCGCGATCTCGCCCGACTGGTTCATGCCCATTTCGACGACCCACACGCTTGCTTTGGGACTGGCATTGCACAGCGTCAGCGGCACGCCCCAGAAATTATTGAAACTGCTCGGGCTGGCATAGGCGGCAGGATATGCGGCGAGGAATTCCTTGGTGCTGGTCTTGCCGGCGCTGCCGGTCAGGCCGATCACCGGACCGGCAAAGCGCGCCCGCGCGGCGCGCGCCAACCTCCACAAGCCATCGATCAGCGTGTCCTTGACGACCAACTGCGGAACGCTGACGCCGTCGATCCGATGCGGAACGATCATCGCGACTGCGCCGGCGGCTTGCGCCTTCTCGGCGAATTCCCAGCCGTCGCGCGCGCTGGCGAAACTTGAAATGAAGCCGCCGCTCGGCGTGCCGCTCAACGCCACGAACAGGCAGCCCGGTTTCACGAGCCGGCTGTCCTGCGTGACGAAATCGATCGGCGTATCCGGATATTCGCCTGATAGTCCGAGCGCTCGCGCGACTTCGGCAATGGTCCACAACGGCGTCGTGCTCATGCCACCCTCGCTGCGAGCGCGGCGGCCACCGCCTCGTGATCGCTGAACGGCAAAACCTTGTCGCCGACGATCTGGCCAGTCTCGTGCCCCTTGCCGGCAATCAGCAATACATCGCCGGGCTGCAGCGCCGCTATCCCCGCCTTGATCGCTTCAGCACGATCGCCGATGTCGCTTGCGCCCTTCGCCGCCGCCAGAATGGCGGCGCGGATCGTTGCCGGATTTTCGCTGCGCGGATTGTCGTCGGTGACAATGACTTGATCGGCGTTCTCAGCTGCAATCGCGCCCATGATCGGGCGCTTGCCGGCGTCGCGGTCGCCGCCAGCGCCGAAGATGACGACGAGCCTGCGTTTGGCGTAGGGCCGCAGCGCCTGCAGCGCCTTCGCCAGCGCGTCCGGCTTATGCGCGTAATCGACGAAGATCGGCGCGCCATTGCGTTCACCGACCCGTTCCAGCCGCCCCTTGGCGCCTTCGAGATGTTCGAGTGCAGCCAGCACGGCGCCCGGCTCGCTGCCGGTGCCGATCGCAAGCCCCGCGGCGACCAGCGCGTTCTCGATCTGGAATTCGCCGACCAGCGGCAGCTTGATCGTGTGCTTGCGCCCACGATGTTCGAGCGTGAGCTTTTGCGCAAAGCCTTCGACAGCAGCATCGAGAAGACGAATGCCCTCGCCTGTCCCGTCTGCATTGCGGCCGACGGCGATGATCCGCAAGCCGCGAGCCGTCGCAGCCTCGATCACTTGCGGTGAGCACTCATGATCGGCCGAGATCACCGCCGCACCGCCAGGCGCAATGAGATCGCGGAACAGCCGCAACTTGGCGGCGAGGTAATGCGCGACGTCAGGGTGATAGTCCATGTGGTCGCGCGTGAGATTGGTAAAGCCGCCGGCGGCGATGCGCACGCCGTCGAGCCTGAACTGGTCGAGCCCATGCGAGGATGCCTCGAAGGCCAGATGCGTGACGCCGTCGCCCGCGATTTCGTCGAGCTGCCGGTGCAGCGCGATCGGGTCCGGCGTCGTCAGCGAGCCGTACACCGTGCGCTTCGGCGAAACCAGACCGATGGTGCCGATGCTGGCGGAAGCGTGGCCGAGCCGTTCCCAGATCTGGCGCGTGAAGGCGGCGACCGACGTCTTGCCGCTGGTGCCGGTCACCGCCGCGATCGTTGCGGGTTGCCGCGGAAAAAATCGCGCCGCCGCCAGCGCCAGCGCGCGGCGCGGATTTGGCGTGACGACGAACGGCACGCGGAGGCCGCCCGCCGGGGCATGGTCACCGGCCACCGCGACCGCCCCAGCCTGTATCGCCGAATCGACAAAGCGCGAGCCGTCGGTCTTGCTGCCTGAAATGGCAAAGAACAGGTCGCCCGGCTTCACCGCGCGGCTGTCGACGCTAAGGCCCTTCACGTCGACAGCATTCGCCTGCGGCTCGATCGCAGCGTCATCGCTGAAGAGGTCGCGAAGTTTCATCGTGTTCCAGTCCGGCCGGCGCAGTGAGGCGCGCGTGATCTTACGCCTTACTGGGTTGTCCTCGATGCCGCAAGAATAAGGCGGTCGGACGGCGGCAGATCGAAGCGCGGTTCGATGCCCAGCAGCGGCCCGATGCGGGCGATCACCTTGCCGCCGGTCGGCACCGCGTTCCAGCCCGAGGTGATGAAGCCATGGGTTTCCGGCAGCGCCTTCGGCTCGTCCAGCATCACCAGCAACTGGTACTGCGGATTGTCGGCCGGAATGATCGCGGTGAAGGAATTGAGCACCTGCTTCTTGGAATAGCGCCCGTTGACCACCTTTTCCGAAGTGCCGGTCTTGCCGCCGATATAGTAGCCCTTCACGTCGGCCTGCTTGGCGGTTCCGATCTCGGCGTTCAGCCGCATCAAATAGCGCATCTTCTCGGAGGTCTCGGGTTTCAGCACCCTCCTGGCGATCGCTTTGGCTTCCTCTTCCGACCGCTTGAGGAAGGTCGGTGGAATCAAGAGGCCGCCATTGACGACCGCGTTGATGCCCATCACCGCCTGCAGCGGCGCCACCGCGATGCCGTGGCCGAAGGAAATCGTGATGGTGTTGAGCTCGCTCCAGCGCTTCGGCACGATCGGCGAGGCACTTTCCGGCAGTTCGGTGCGCAGCCGGTCCATCTGGCCGAGTTTTTTCAGGAACGCCTTGTGCGCTTCGACGCCCTGCGCCAGCGCGATCCTGGCGGCACCGACGTTCGAGGAAAAGGTGAATACCTCCGACAACGTGATCGAGCGGCCGAGCGGATGCGTATCGTGAATGGTGAACTTGCCGAAGTGCAACGCGCCGCGCGCATCGTAGAGCGTGTTGAGCGTTGCCTTGCCGGAATCCAGCGCCATTGCCAGCGTCAGCGCCTTGAAGGTCGATCCCATTTCGAACACGCCCGTGGTCAGGCGGTTGATGCGGTCGGGGTCGTGCGCCTCTTTCGGGTTGTTCGGATCGAAATCCGGCAGCGACACCAGGGCGACGATCTCGCCGGTCTTGACATTGGAGACCAGACCGGATGCTGCCTTGGCCTTGTACTTTTCCTTCGCCTTCAACAATTCGTCGCGCAGCGCATGTTCGACGCGCAGATCGATCGACAGTTCCACCGGGCGCTGCAGGCGATCGGTGGCAAAGCCGGCGCGGTGCAGATCGGCCAGACCATTATTGTCCAGCCACTTCTCCATGCCGGCGATGCCCTGGTTGTCGATGTTGACGAGTCCGATCAGATGCGCGACCGACGCACCGGTCGGATAGACCCGCTTGTTCTCGCGCAGGAAGCCGATGCCGGGAATGCCGAGCTTGTGGATGTCCTGCTGCTGCTTTGGCGTGATCTCGCGCTTCAGCCACACAAAACCCTTGCGCGACGACAGGCGGGTGCGCGCCTCCGCTTCGTCGAGGTCCGGCAGCGCCGCGGTCAGCAGTTCGATCGCCTCGTCCTTGTCGATGATGCGCCTGGGCTCACCGAACAGGCTCGGCGCCTTGACGTCGGTGGCGAGCACCTCGCCGTTGCGGTCGACGATATCGGGCCGCGCGGTCGCAATCGCGTCCTGCGAGCCGGTGCGGCGCGCGCCGTGGCTGTCGGCGCCGACCGCGAACATGACAAGACGTCCGGCCAGCACCGCATAGATCGCCGCGAACAGCAGGATGGCCAGCCCCACCCGGGCCCGCGCCTTGGCGGCGCGATCGACGTTGCGCCCGTAGAGCAGGCTGCGGATCAGCCGCTGCCGCCACGGCTCCGCTGGCCGCTTGACGTTGGTGAGCGCCCGGCCGGTCATTGCTGATCTCCCGGCGCGGGTACGGACCCGGTTGTGGGCGGTGCATCGGTGGCGGCCTCGATGGTATTGATCATCGCGCCGATCGGATCGGGCGCATCGGGCCTTGCAAAGGCCGGCGGCCGTTCCGGCAAATTCTTCAACTGATCGTATTGCGTGGCGTTGAGCGGCTTCAGGCCGAGATGGCGTTCGGCGAGCCCTTGCAGCCGCATCGGCGCATCGAGCTTGGCCCATTCCGCGCGCAGCGCCGCGATGGCGTCGCGCTGCTCGCGGATCTCGGCGTTGAGCCGCAGCACGCGTTCGACGCGCGCGGTCGATTCCATCTTGATCCGGTAGACGTAAGCCGCCGCGAACACCAGCACGCCGATGACGAGGAAGTGGATGATCCGCATGGTCAGCCTCCCCTCATCACGTCGGCCAGAGCGGGCCAGCCCGGCAGGCGGTCTGCTGCATGCGCCGGCGCCGTCGTGCGCTCGGCGGCACGCAGTTTTGCGGAACGCGCGCGTGGATTGGCTGACACTTCCGCTTCAGTTGGCGTGACCGGACGTTTGGTCAGGATACGAAAACTCGGTGCCGCCTGCGCCATCTCGGGCAAGTGCCGCGATCCGCCGCCGGTCTTGCCGCGCGCGTTGAAAAAATCCTTGACGATGCGGTCTTCCAGCGAATGAAACGACACGATCACCAGCCGGCCGCCCGGCTTCAGCACGCGCTCGGCTGCCGCCAGCGCCAGATGCAGTTCGTCGAGTTCCGCGTTGACGAAGATTCGCAAGCCCTGGAACGTGCGCGTCGCCGGATGAATCTCGTTTGGCTTGGAGCGCACCACTCGGCCGACGATATCGGCCAGCGCTTGCGTGGTCGTGATCGGCGCTTCCTTACGCGCCGCCACGATGGCACGCGCCACGGCGCGGGAATGGCGCTCTTCGCCGAAGATATAGATGATGTTGGCGAGATCGGCCTCGGAAGCTTTCGCAACGACATCCGCCGCCGTCGGCCCGTCATGGCCCATCCGCATGTCGAGCGGGCCGCCGAGCCGGAACGAGAAGCCGCGTTCGGCCTGGTCGAGTTGCATCGAGGAAACGCCGACGTCCATCACCACGCCGTCCACTTCGGCCACGCCTTGCGCCGCGCAGACGTCTGCAAGATTGGCGAATTGGTCCTCGACCAGGATCAGCCGGCCCGCCGATTGGTCGACCAGATCGAATCCGCCGGCAATGGCTGACCGGTCGCGGTCGATGCCGATGACCCGGGTTCCCGCGACACCGAGGATTGCGCGGCTGTAGCCGCCAGCGCCAAAGGTTGCGTCGACATAGATGCCACCGTCCCTGGGATCGAGCATTTCGACCGCCTCGCGGCCAAGAACGGAGATATGGCGTGGCGCAGTCGGGCTCATGCGCCGTCCTCTGGCGTTTTCCAGTCCATGGTACGAAAACTGGACGCGAACCGGCCCATAGCGCCTCAAATCTCTGCGCTTCGCCGGGCATTTCCGACCAAAAGGCCCTGAACTGGCGCGATTGCCGTTCCCCACCCGGCCTCGCGCCCTCTCATTTCCGGACGGAAGTTGCTGGGTTGCCATGGCATTTCGAGCGCGAAAGAGGGCCTCGGCCGTCCCCAACCCGGTTCGGCTCTTCACCACTTAGTAACGGCACTTAGCGTTAAGAAAGCGTTGACGGTCGGCTGCGCATTTTCAGCGCCTTCTACACACTTGAACATTGGTGATGCGCGCTGCACACACTCGCTCAAAATGCGAGATGGAACCCAGCCGCCGCGTTGCGCGGGGCACGGGGTAAAGGAATAGTAAATGGCATTGCTTGAAACAGTTTATTGCCGTTCTCTCGCCCGCTTTGAGTTTAAGAAATGCCTTCTGGTTCGTTCGCATCTGCTGGTATTGATTCGAAGCGTCAACGCGCCCTTCCCGTGCCCAGGGCCAACGCCGACATGAAGACCTTTACCCCGGATTCCTCGATCGCATCGGACGTCATTCCGTCGCCGAACCATGGCGACCGCAACAACGGCCGCGTCGCGGACATGATCCTGCTGCACTACACCGGCATGCCGGATGTGGAAGGCGCGATTGCCCAGCTCTGCACCCCCGGCACCGACGTCTCGGCGCATTACATCGTGCTGGAGGACGGCCGCATCGTGCAATGCGTGCCGGAAGCCAAGCGCGCCTGGCACGCCGGCGTGTCCTTTTGGGCCGGCGAGGAAGACATCAATTCCTGCTCGATCGGGATCGAGATCATCAATCGCGGCCACGACTGGGGCTATCCGGACTTCCCGCTGCGCCAGATCGCCGCCGTGATCGCGCTGTGCCGCGGCATCATGCTCCGCCGCAAGATTCCCTCACATCGCGTGCTCGCGCATTCCGACGTCGCCCCTTCGCGCAAAAGGGATCCCGGCGAAAAGTTTCCGTGGCATTCGCTGGCCAATTCCGGCGTCGGCCATTGGGTGCAACCGGCGCCGATCGTGCGCGGCGAGCCGCTCAAGCTCGGCAGCATCAGCAACGATGTCGCAGGTTTGCAGGCCGCGCTGGCCAAATACGGCTACAATATCCCGACCCACGGCAAGTTCGACGGCCCGACCATGGAAGTGGTCACCGCGTTTCAGCGCCACTTCCGTCCCGCGCGCGTCGACGGGATCGCCGATCACTCGACCATCAGCACGCTGCACGCGCTGCTGACGAGCCTGCCGGCGGATGCGATGACGACGGTGGTTGCGGCGAGGTAGTTCCTTCCCGGCTAACTGCCTGCTCGGCCGCCCGATAGCGACGGACTGAGCCGAGCGGCAATTGATTTCCCTCAATGGCGGGCGACGCATTGTCGGCGACAAGCCGCGAGCGGCTTGAGCACGGAATGGACCGATGTCATTTGAGCGCTTTATGCGATGGGCGCTGGTCTCGATCGCAATTGTTGGACTGGCGGCCGGACTAGCCGCTGCACTCGCCGGCCGGCCGGCGTTAGCCGATCTCTGCTGGACGCTTGCCACCTTGCCCGTGATCGCGGGATTGGCGGTTTCGATGGCGCGCGACCTGCTGGCCGGTCGGCTCGGCGTCGATGCGATCGCGCTGGTTTCGATGAGTGCCGCGGTCGCGCTCGGCCAGCCGCTTGCCGGGGCCGTCGTGGCGCTGATGTATTCCGGCGGCAACGTGCTCGAGGATATCGCGGTTGCCCGCGCTGAGCGTGATTTGCGCTCGCTGGTCGACCGCGCGCCACGGGAGGCGCATCGCGTTGCAGAGGGCCGCATCGAGGAAGTGGCGATATCCGCCGTCGCCGTCGGTGACAGGCTTTTGGTGCACGCGGGCGAGGTCGTACCTGTCGACGGTGTCGTCAACTCGAATGCTGCAACGATCGACGAATCGGCACTTACGGGCGAACCTATACCGGTTGCCAAGGCGCGCGGCGCCGCCATCTTCTCCGGCTCGCTGAATGCCGGCGAGACGTTTGAGATGTCGGTGTCCGCGCTTGCCGGCGAAAGCACCTATGCCGGCATCGTGCGGCTGGTGACCGCGGCGCAGACCGCCAAGGCACCGTTCGTGCGGCTGGCCGATCGCTATGCGCTGATCTTCCTGCCCGTCACGTTGGCGCTCGCGCTCGTCGCCTGGCTGATCTCCGGCGATCTGCTTCGCAGCCTCGCCGTATTGGTGGCGGCGACACCGTGTCCGCTGATCCTGGCGGCACCGGTCGCCTTCATCGCCGGCGTGGCGCAAGCGGCCCGGCGCGGCATCCTCGTCAAGGGCGGCGGGCCGCTGGAGGCGCTGGCGCGCGCGCATACGGTGCTGTTCGACAAGACCGGGACGCTGACGATCGGCGGAGCGCGACTGCTATCCGTCGAGGTGGCGCCCGGCGAGACCGCCGAAGAGATATTGATGTTGGGCGCCTCGCTGGAGCAGGCGTCGCATCATGTCATTGCCGACGCTATCGTTCAGGCCGCGGCCGAGCGCGGCCTGAAGCTCGCACTACCCGAAAGGGTCAGGGAATCCATGGGCTCGGGGCTGCAGGGCGTGATCGGGGAGCGGCGTGTGACCGCCGGTTCGCGCGAGATGATTTTTGGCGGCGAACGCCTCGCCGATTGGGCGATACGGACCATACGGCGCGCCTCATGGCGATCGGCCCTGGTCGTATTCATCGCGGTCGAAGGGCGGCCGGCCGGCGCATTGCTGCTGGCCGACGAACTCCGCTCCGACACGCCGCGGGCGATCCGCCTGCTGCGCGAGGCCGGCATTGCCCGCATCCTGATGGTCACCGGCGACCGCGCCGCCGCGGCGCAGGCGATCGGCGCCGCCCTCGATCTGGATGGCGTGCTCGCCGAGCGCGTTCCCTCCGACAAGGTCGACGCGGTGCGCTCCGAGCAGCGGCTCCATCCAACCATCATGGTCGGCGACGGCATCAACGATGCGCCGGCACTGGCGTCGGCGGACGTCGGGATCGCCCTCGGCGCACGCGGCGCCAGCGCATCCTCGGAAGCAGCGGATGTGGTTATTCTCGCCGACCGGCTCGATCGGGTCGGCGAGGCGATCGTGATCGCGCGGCGAGCCCGGCATATCGCCATCCAAAGCATCGTCGTGGGGATGGGACTTTCGATGCTGGCCATGCTGGCAGCGGCTCTGGGCTGGCTGATGCCGGTGCCGGCCGCCATCCTTCAGGAGCTGATCGACGTTGCCGTGATCCTCAATGCATTGCGCGCGCTCAAGCCGGCAGGCATCCGCAGCGGCAAGAGCATGACCGCAGCCGCCGGCCGCGAACTGCATCACAATCATCTCGCCCTGCTCCGCAGTCTCGACCGGCTGCGCTCGATCGTCGATGCGCTCGACGACGCCGTCCCCGAGCGTGCCGCCGCGCTGATTGCCGAAGCGAACGTCCTGGTTCAGGACAAGGTGGTCGCGCATGAACGCGACGACGAAGGTCATGTCTATCCCCAACTCGCCGAAGTGCTGCGGGAAGTCCACGGGCTTTCGGCGATGAGCCGGGCGCATCGCGAAATACTGCATCTTGCCCGGCTGCTCGCCCGCGTCGCGCAAGAGCTGCCGTCGGAGAATGTCGACCGCTATCTGATTCGCGACGCGCAGCGGCTGATCGAGGCGATCGAGACCCTGGTCCGCCTTCACACCGCGCAGGAAGAAGACATCTACGAGGCCGTCGCCGCGCGCTAGACCTTTCGGCTCGCCCCCTTCATTCGAGCTCCGCGATACGCCGCGCATAAAACCGCCGCAACGGCTCCAGTTGCGTCGCTGCCGTCGCCCTCAGATACGCCGCCCGCGCCGCGTCGCGCCGGCCGAGACGCCGCAACAGATCCGCGCGAACCGCGGGCAGCAGTTCGTACCCCTTCAGCCCACCGCGCGCATCCAGCGCGTCGATCAGGTCGAGCGCCCGCGCCGGCCCGTCGACCATCGATACCGCGGCGGCATGGTTCAGTTCGATCACCGGCGACGGGCTGATTCGTAGCAGCACCTCATAGAGGCCCGCGATCTGCCTCCAATCCGTGTCCTCATAGTTTGCCGCGCGTGCATGCAGCGCGGCAATGGCCGCCTGCACCGCATAGGATTGCGGCCGGCCCGGCATCCGCAGCGCCTCTTCCACGAGAAGCAATCCCTCCGAAATCTGCCCGCGATCCCACAGCGTCCGGTCCTGCTCTTCCAGCAGCACGATGTCGCCGCCCGCGGTCGCGCGGCCGGCGCGGCGGGAATCGTGCAGCAGCATCAAGGCCAGCAACCCCTTGATCTCGCCGCGTGCCGGCATCAGCGCATCGAGCAGCCGCGCCAGCCGGATCGCTTCGCGCGCCAGGTCCGGCCGCATCAGGTCTTCGCCTGATGTCGCCACATAGCCTTCGGTGAACACGAGATAGATCACCGCGAGCACGCCGCGCAGCCGCGGCTCCAGCGCATCGCGCTCCGGCACCTCATAGGGAATGCCGGCGAGACGGATCTTCTGCTTGGCGCGCAACAGCCGCTGTGCCATCGCGTCTTCGCTTGCGAGAAAGGCGCGCGCAACCTGTGCGGTCGTCAGCCCGCACACCGTGCGCAGCGTGAGCGCGACCTGGACTTCGGCGGCAAAGGACGGATGGCAGCAGGTGAAGATCAGCCGCAGCATGTCGTCGTCGAGCGCGTTGTCAGCGTCCTCACATGGCGCTGATACGTTGAGCAGGATTTCGCGCGTCAGCTCCTGCTGCTTGCCGCGAAGCGTGACGTTGCGACGAATGCGATCGATCGCCTTGTTGCGTCCGACATTGACCAGCCATGCCCGCGGATTGGACGGCAGGCCGGCATTAGGCCAGCGCTCCAGCGCCACCGCAAACGCGTCCTGCAACGCATCCTCGGCGAGATCAAAATCGCCGACGAGGCGGATCAGGGTCGCCAGCGCCCTGCCCGCCTCGTCGCGAAATATCTTTTCGACCTCAACCGGGGTCATGCGGGCACGATGCCGTCAATCATAAACCATGACCGGCCGCACCTCGATCGAGCCGGTCTTGGCGCCGGGAATGCGCGCGGCAATCGCCAGCGCGGTGTCGAGATCCTTGGCCTCGACCAGGTAATAGCCGCCAAGCTGCTCGCGCGTCTCCGCGAACGGACCGTCCGTCGTCAGTGTCTTGCCGTCACGGACGCGCACCGTGGTCGCCGTTGTCGTCGGCTGCAAGCCGTCGCCGGCCTTGAAATGGCCGCTCTGGATAATGGACTGGGTGAACACGCCGTATTCCGCCGACATTTCCTTGCGCGCCGCCGCGTCCATTTTGCCAAGCTCGGCCTCGCTCCGATAGATCATCAACAGATACTGCATTTCGATAGCTCCTTCTGATCGGCTGGATCGCCGACACCCAGTCGAACGGGGCTCCCGCAGGACGACACCTTGGGCAAATTATTTTTCCGGCGGAACGGCAATCATGGAGCTGGCGATCAGGACTGCCCGCCGGCCCCGGCGAGCCGCCGCTTCAATTCCCTCAACTCCTCAAACCGCTTGGTCACGTCGCGCATCACGGCCACGGTGCCCGTGACGGCCTGCCCGCCGTCGCGCAGCAGCACGATAGTGAACTCGACCGAAATCCGCGCGCCGTCTTTGGTCAGGCCGGGTACCGACAACAGGTCGCCATGGCCATAGCGGCTCGTTCCCGTCGCCATCGTATGGCGAAATCCGCTCCAGTGCCGGGCACGCAGGTTTTCGGGAATGATCAGGTCGAGCGACTGGCCGACGGCGTCGGCGGCCGTGAAGCCAAATATCCGCTCCGCACCGGGATTCCAGAACGTGATGTGACCGTCGCGATCAGTGGCGACGATCGCGTCGGAGGCTGAGTGCAGCAGCGCTTCAGCAAGACCGGCAGGAATGTTCATCGTACGCATCTGCTCGTCGTCCTCAATCATTGGCATCAAATGCCGCCGCTTCGCCGATGTCAAAATAAGGTCGGCGGGAACCCGATTAACCATCGCGGTCCCTTGACGCCGCGCGCGTGAGCCCCCATGCGTAGGGCGTCAGTCGGCCGGACGGCCGCTCCCGCTACGGTCGAAAGGCTGCGGGGGAGGAAAGTCCGGGCTCCATCGACATACGGTGCCGGATAACGTCCGGCGGGGGCAACCCCAGGGAAAGTGCCACAGAGAACGAACCGCTTCCCCCACCCGAAAGGGAGGGGCAGTAAGGGTGAAAAGGTGCGGTAAGAGCGCACCGCGTGTCCGGCAACGGAAACGGCATGGCAAACCACACCGGGAGCAAAACCGAATAGGGACGGCAACGCGGAAAGTTCGCTTTCGGGTGATAACTCCGCAGGGCGATGTCAGGCTCGCCGTCCGGGTAGGTTGCTCGAGGCCATGTGCAAACATGGCCCCAGAGGAATGGCCGTCACGTACCGCTTGCGCAAGCGAGCGGTGCCCTACAGAACCCGGCTTACAGGCTGGCTGATGCTCTAAAAATGAGGGGTTCGGCGCGATCACGCCGGACCCCTCGCCATTTCAACCAACGCAACCTGTAGCCCGGATTGCGCTGCGCTCCATCCGGGCTCCGCTACTCGCGCGCAACGATCTCAATCGCGCCCCGCTTCCGCGATCGCCTGCGCCAGCCGCGCCGGATTGCTGAAGAACATCTCGTGGCTGCCGTCGCACTCGACCAAACGAAACAGCCCCAGCCGCTCCGACAACCGCGGATGCCATGGCATGCCGTGCGGCAGCGCGATGTCCTGCCGGCAATTGACGTAGGATTTTCCGACCGGCAGTTCGGCCAACGCCTGCTTCAGCGTGATCTTGTCGGTGAACGTCTTGTACGGATGCAGATTGAGCTTGGCGAAGGCGGACTTCGCCAGTTCGAGGTCGGCGTCGTTGATGAAGGCATCGCGCCAGATTTCGAACGGCAGCATCACGGCGCCCTTGTTGGCGGCGGCCACGGCGTCGAACAGGCCGACATAGTGCGGCGGCACCATGTCGTTGAGGCACTGCCCGTCCAGCGGAACGAAAGCGTTGACATAGACAAGGCGCCTGATGCGGTCCGTCAAGCGGTCGGCGACACCAGAGATTATCATGCCTCCATAGGAGTGGCCGACCAGGCGGATGTCGCGCAGATTGTTCGCTTCGATGTAGGCAACGATCGACGAGATCGCCTGCTCGAGACCAATCTTCTCGCGATCGTCGTCCTTGTTGTTGCCTGCGACCGTCGGGCAATGCACAACGTGGCCGCTTTTGCGAAGATGCCCGGCCACCGCCTCCATCTCGGCGCCGGTGTGCCACGCGCCGTGAACCAGTACGTAAGTGTCCGCCATTCGCGTCTCCCCTCGATTTCGAGAAATCGAACCTTGATAGAGACGGCGTTCGCCTCCAATGGCCGGATTCGGCCACCGCCATCGCCTGATTGCGCCAAGGGGATTACAACCAGGCTTTAGCGTTGCCGCCGGAATGCGCCCGGCGTCATGCCGAGAGACTTGCGGCATTGGCGGATGAAGTGGGACGGATCGGACAGACCGACCCGCAGTCCGATGCCACTGATGCTGATGCGATCGAACCGCGGCTCGCTCAGCATCCGGCGCGCCGCCGCCATCCGGCAATCGCAGAGCAGCCCGCTGAACGTCAAGCCCGCTTTGTTGAGACAGCGGTGCAAGGTTCGCTCCGAGACCCGCAAATCCTCCGCAACCGCCACAGCCGTCAGTCCCGGCTCGGCATAGCGCAGCCGGATGGCACGGCCGATCTGGTCCAGAAGTCGTGCGGCATCGCGCTGCTCGGCGGGCGTCGCCGGAATCTCGCTGTCGAACCCGAGCGCCAGCAGCGCGCCGAGCTGGTCGGTCAGCACCCGCGCCGGCAGCGGCCGGCTCGTGGCGAGCTGGGGCGTTAATTGGCAGGCAAATGCGCTGAGCGCCGCGCCCCAGCCGGCGCGTCCGTCGATGCGCTGCCCGATGCGCCGCTCGGGATCGGTGATCCAGGATTCGACCCAAGGGATCGGCAGTTCCAGCGACAGCGTGTCGGCGGTTACCGCAAAGTTGAATTCATAGCAGCGCCGGGAATCCAGCAGCACGAGATCCATCGGCCGCATCCGCGACGCGTGACCGTTCTGCATCACCGTCCAGTCGTTGTCGGTCTTGCACAGCAGGTAATAGTAGTTGGCCGCGCTGCGGGCGACGCTGGCCTTGCGACGGTAGACGTGCTGCGCCGATCCCTGCACGCGGTTGATGCCGATCGTGTCGAGTTGCCCGCGCTGAACGGTGCAGTCGAAACCCGAGCTGACCTGGGTCGTGATATCCATTTCGAGAAAACATTCGCAGACGGCGCCGATCCAATAGTCCAGGCGCCGTTCCGGCTCGACCGGACCAGTCGACCACGTCTCGATGCCTGCCGTTCTGGCCGCCATGGCCCTGCCCTCCGCGATCGACGTCGACCACCGGTTCCCCAGCTTGTTGGGCGGATGGCGGAGAGTCAATCCGTATGCGGGGCCGCAGTGACACCTCGTAGCTCCGGATGGAGCGCAGCGCAATCCGGGCTACGCGGCAATCTTCTGCAACAACCCCATCAACGCTTCCGGCGCGGTGACGTTCGGCGAATGGCTGGCGTCGATCTCGTAATAGCTCCAGGCGGGATCGCCCTTCGTCATCCTGGCGAACGGCCCGAACGTATCGGCCGGGGTGATGCGCGTGGCGTAGATGTAGCTGCGTGGCAAAGTCAGCGCTCCGCCCGTCAGTTTGAGCCTGGTATCGAAACATTTGATCGGCATGTCGACGCGGCGGGCGCTGAGCCATTCGACATCGGCAGGCGACGTATCCTCCGGCGTCGGGTTCGGCGGCACGCGCCAGCCGTCACCCGTCTTGGCAAGCTCCTGCATCCGCGGTCGCGCGACCTCGTTCAGATCGAGCAGCGACTGCCCGTCCTGCGGCACGAACGCGTCGACATAGATCAGTTGCCTGACCTTGTCGCGCGCACGGTCGGCGACGCCGGTCGCGACCATGCCGCCATAGCTGTGGCCGATCAGCACGATGTCGCGCAGATCCTCATATTTGATGACGTTGAGCATGTCCTCGATATGCGCGTCGAGATCGATTCCCGGATGCGCCAGGTGGGCGCGTTCCCCGAGCCCCGTGTAGGTGGGGGTGACAAGCCGATGCCCGGCCGCCTGCATCAGCGGATGCATCTTCTTCCACGCCCAGCCGGCGGACCACGCGCCGTGACAAACGAGAAAGGTTTTCGAAAGAGTTGCGCTCATCGGATTGTTTCCACCAGGTTATTGTTGAAGGCGTCGATTGCGATAGTACCCGTCCGCCGCGTCGTGTAAACGTCGGCACAAATGCAACGTCGTCATTCCGGGGCGCATCGAAGATGCGAACTGGGATGTGCGATTGCACATCTGAGAATCTCGAGATTCCGGGTCTGGTCCTTCGGACCATCCCGGAATGACGAAGGAATAAAAGAGTGGACTTGGCCACCTACGCGATCCTGCTTGCCGGCGCGCTCGCCGGCGGCTTCGTCTCCGGACTTGCCGGTTTCGGCACGGCGCTGATGGCGCTGGGGATCTGGCTTTACATCCTGCCGCCGGCGGTTGCCGTGCCGCTGGTGCTGATCTGTTCGGTCAGCTCGCAAATCTCGACATTGCCGTCGATGTGGAAGCTGCTTGATTTCAGGCTGGCCCTGCCGTTCGTGGCCGGCGGTCTCCTCGGCATGCCGATCGGGGCGCTCCTGGTCGCGCGCGCCGATCCGCAGAACTTCAAGCTCAGCGTCGGCGTGATGCTGCTGGTGTTTCCGACCGCGCTCTATTTCATCCGCAAGCCGATGGCCTTTCGCTTCGGCGGCCGAATTGCGGACGCCTGCGTCGGATTTGCCGGCGGCATTCTTGGCGGCCTTGCCGGGCTGTCGGGCCCGCTGCCGACCCTGTGGGCCAGCATACGCGGCTGGACCAAGGATCAGCGCCGCGGCGTTTTCCAGATCTTCAACGGCACCGTGCTCAGCGCCGCGCTGATCCTGCAGGCCGCCAGCGGTTTCGTGAAGCTGAACGTCCTCTGGCTGGCGATGCTGGCGATGCCCGGCACGCTGATCGGCGCCCGCATCGGCATGCGGACCTACCGCGCCTTGAACGACCGGAATTTCTACGACGTCGTGCTCGCGCTGCTTTTCCTGTCGGGGCTCGGATTGGTGTGGAGCAGCATTGCTCCGAGGTGACCGCGCATGGCCGCCATGTGCACCGAGTAGATTGCTGTACGCTGGCCGGTGAAGCCGCTAACCAATCGCGTCATGACTTCCATTGCATCACGCGAGCGTCTCGGTCTGCTGCTGGGCTTCATCGGCATGGTGATCTTCGGCGGCACGTTGCCGGCGACACGGATTGCGGTTGCGGAAATTGATCCGATTGCACTGACCTCGCTGCGCACCGCGATCGCCGGGCTGTGTTCTCTGGCGCTCCTCCTTGTGTTGCGCCGCAAGCTGCCGCCCCGTGCGCTGTGGCCGCAACTCGTGATCGCCATGCTCTGCGTCGCCATCCTGTTTCCGCTATTGATGTCGCTCGGGATGCAGCGGGTCGACGCCTCGCATGGCGGCGTGGTGCTGGGCGTGCTGCCGATCGCCACCGCGCTGGTTGCGGTTACCATCACCCATGAGCGGCCGAGGCCGCTGTTCTGGATCGCTTCCGTCGCCGGCGCCGCGCTGGTGATCACGTTTGCCTTGCGTCAAGGCGGCGGTGCGCTCGCAGCGGGTGATCTGTTTCTGTTCGCGTCCGTCGCAGTCGCCGCGGTCGGCTACGCGTTCTCCGGCCGGCTCACGTCGCAAATGCCGGGCTGGGAGGTGATAAGCTGGGTGCTGGTCATCGCGCTGCCGCTCTCGGTCCCCGCGGCTGCGCTGACCATGCCTGCCGACATCAGCCACATCGCCGTGAGGCCGTGGCTCGGGCTGCTCTATGTCGCGCTGTTCTCGCAATGGATCGGGTTCTTCGCCTGGAACGCAGGGATGGCGATGGGCGGCATCGCGCGGGTGTCGCAGATCCAGTTGCTGCAACCCTTCGTCACCTTTGCGCTGGCGGCGTTCTTCAACGACGAAACCATCACGCTGCAGATCCTGCTGTTCGCCACCGCCGTTGTGGTGACGGTCGCGATTTCGACGCGCACGCGCACCAAGGCCGCACCTGCGCCGCCGCAGCGCGATCGCGAACCGCCTCAGCTGGCCGCATCCTGATCGATCAGGGCCGGATACTCCGCAATCAATTCGGCTCGCATCTTTTCCGACTGAATGGCGCGAAGCAGGACCTTTGCGGTTTTCAGATGGTTTACCGTCACGCTCAGCCTGATGATCTGGCTGACGGAAACGTCGCGCATCGAATCGTCGGAGATTTTCATCGCTATTTCGAGCGCACGCTTGATCGCAGCCTGGTATCGCTCGGCGTCGGAGGTCCGTTCCTGCTCCGCCTTGCGGCCGCGAACGTTCGCCATATGATCGACGATGGCCGCGGCTGAGGTGCAAATGTCGCGAATGATGTGCGCTGTCTCGATGTCCCCGGCCGGTTGAATGTCCGCCGCTTCCCAGACGTCCGGCTTCCGCTCTTTTCGAAACCAGCGCATCGCGTCCGCCCCATCGACAGCCGAAATATATTCCGCCGTCGATGGGATTAGCAAGAATGGCGACCTCACTCCGCCGCCGAGATGCGGCCGAACTCGGTGGCCTGCAGCTCGAACAGCCCGCGATAGACGCCACCCGGACGTGTCGTCAGCGCCGCATGCGTCCCCTGCTCGACGATCTCGCCGCGATCGAACACCAGGATGCGGTCGAGGCTGCGCACCGTCGACAGCCGGTGCGCGATCACGATCGAGGTGCGCCCTTTCATCAGCCGCTCCATCGCCTGCTGGATCAGGCCTTCCGATTCCGAATCGAGGCTCGAGGTCGCCTCGTCCAGGATCAGCACCGGCGCATCCGCCAGGAACGCACGCGCCAGCGCGACGCGCTGCCGCTCGCCGCCCGACAGCTTGACGCCGCGTTCGCCGACCAGCGTGCCGTAGCCTTTCGGCAGCCGCAGGATGAAGTCGTGCGCGTTGGCGAGCCGCGCCGCCTGCTCGATCGCAGCCATGCTGGCGCCCGGCCGGCCATAGGCGATGTTCTCGGCAAGCGTGCGGTGAAACAGGATCGGCTCCTGCTGCACGATCGCGATCTGGCTGCGCAGCGAATGCTGCGTGGCTTTCGCGATGTCCTGACCGTCGATCAGGATCTTTCCGCCGCCGATATCATACAGCCGCTGCACCAGCTTGACGAAGGTGGTCTTGCCGGAGCCGGAACGGCCGACCAGGCCGACCCGCTCGCCGGCGCGGATCTCCACCGACAGGCCGTCATACAACGGCGTGCGATGGCCGCCGTAATGGAACGTCACGCCGTCGAACACGATGCGGCCGCCCTGGATGTCGATCGGCTTCGCATCAGGCGCATCCGCAATGCCGATCGACTCGGCATGGATCGCGACCAGTTCCTCCATGTCGTTGACCGAACGCTGCAGATTGTTGATGTGCATGCCGACATCGCGCAGATAGGCGTGGATGATGTAGTAGCTGGTCAGCACATAAGTGACGTCGCCCGGCGTAGCCCGGCCGGCGATCCACAGCAGGATCGCGCCGCCGATCACGGATGCGCGAAAGCACAGCAGCACCGCGAGCTGTGCCGTCGAGGTGTAGTTGTAACGGTACCACGTGCGCCGCACGCGCGTGCGCCACCGGCCGATGACGCCGGCCAGCCGCGCATCCTCGCGCGCTTCGGCGCCGAACGATTTCACCACCGCGTTGCAGGTCAGCGCATCGGCCAGCGTGCCGCCGACCTTGGTGTCCCAGGCATTGGAGACGCGCGCGGCCGGCGCAATGTAGTTCATCGAGAACGCCAACGTCATCGAGACATAGATCACCGTGCCCACCGCGATCACCGCGCCCAGCACCGGCCAGTGCAGCCCGAGCAGGATCATCGAGCCCAGCAGCACCAGCAGCGACGGCGCCAGCGCCATCAGAATGGTGTCGTTGAGCAGGTCGAGCGCCCACATGCCGCGCGTGATCTTGCGCACGGTCGAGCCGGCGAATGAGTTGGCGTGCCAGTCGGTCGAGAAACGCTGCACGCGCGCGAAAGCATCGCGCGACACCTCGGACATCGTCTTCAGCGTGAACGGCACGATCGCCTGCAGGCCGGTCAGCCGCAGCACCATCGACATCAGGCCGAGCGCGACGATCCCGCCGAAGGCTGCGAATGCCGCCTGCCGCGCCGCGGGGTCTGACGTGCCCAAGGTCAGCGCATCGACCAGGCGGCCGGAGAAGACCGGCATGAACAGGTCGGCCGCGGTCGCGCCGAGCAGGCCGCCGGCAACGACGGCGGCGCGGGCGGGCTGCTGCAGCCAGTGGCGGAACACGAACGGGATCACCACGCGTATCGCCGTGGGACGTTTGTCTTTGAGAGCGGTCATGGCGTCATCCGGCTGCGCCTGGGGCACACGCCGGCTCCATCTGAATGGACACGCGGGCGGCGAGAGGCCGAACGCACGCGTCGTTGAAAAATATCGTTAAGTCGTTGGGAAGCTTGATGATCGGGACGTCAGACCCGATCAGGGCTGGCGGTGATCGCGGTCAGCTGAGCGACCGAAAATCCAGCACGGGCATCGGACGCGAGGGTACGATCTGCAAATACATCGAAATCATGCAAATCTCCCCGGTTCGAGCGACAATGCGCTGCTTATAAATGCATCGCCGGTGATTTGCAACATGACATCGGCGTGAACACGTTGTCTCTCAATGCGCGTCGCCGCCGAGCACCGTTGCGGACGGCTTTTTCAACACCATCACGAGCAGGCTGAGGCCGAAATAGAACACGGTCAGCATGAAGAAGGCGTCGCCATAGCCCATCACCACGGCCTGGCGGTGCACGATCTGCGACAATTGCTTCATCGCCATCAGCGCGGCGTCGCCCACGCCCTGCATTTTCTGGGTGAACATGTTGAGCGTTTCGACCGCGGTGGCGTTGCCCCAGTTGACGCGGTCGTGCAGGCGCGAGATGTGCAGGTCGGTGCGCTCGTTCAGCACCTGGTTGATGACGGCGAGCCCCACCGCGCCGCCGAGATTGCGCGTCAGATTGAACAGGCCCGAGGCGTTCTTCACCCGCTCCGGCGCCAGGGTGCCGAGCGCGATGGTGTTGGTCGGCACCATCGCCAGCATCATGCCCATGCCGCGCAGGATCTGCGGCAGCAGCAATTCGTAGAAATCATATTCCTTGGTGATCCAGGTCATCTGATAGGAGCCGAACGCGAACAGCACCAAGCCGATCGCGATCAAATAACGCATGTCGTATTTTGCCATCAGCCGCCCCACGATCGGGGCGGTGAGGAACATGGCGATGCCTGAAACGAACATGGTCTCGCCGATCATCAGTGGGCTATAGCCGCGCACTTCGGCGAGATAACGCGGATACATGTAGGTGAGGCCGTAAAGGCCGATGCCGACGCAGAACGAGATCAGGCAGCCGACACCGAAATTGCGGTCGGTGAAGGTCCTGATGTCGACGATCGGCTCCCGCGCGCTGAGCACGCGCCAGAAGAAGGCGATCGCCGAAACCACGCAGATCGCCGCGCAGACCGCGACCGAGGTGTCCTCCAGCCATTGCGACTGCGGGCCCTCTTCCAGCACATATTCCAGCGTGCCGAGAAAGCCGGCCATGAACAAGAGGCCCCACCAGTCGAAATGCTCGAGCAGCGCAAAGTTCGGCTCGTCGAAATCACACAGCGCCAGCACGCCGATGGTGATGGCGATGCCGGGAACGATGTTGATGAAGAACAGCCAGTGCCACGACATCATGTCCGTGATGAAACCGCCGACCGTCGGCCCGATCGTCGGCGCCAGCGTCGCGACCAGGCCGATGATGGGACCGACGATATGGAATTTCGAACGGGGGAACACCGTGTAGGCGGATGCGAATACGGTGGGAATCATGCCCGCCCCCAGAAATCCCTGGATCGCGCGCCACAGGATCATCTGTTCGATGGTCGAGGCAAAGCCACAGAAGAAGCTCGCGACCGTGAAGCCGGAGGCGGAAATCGCAAACAGCAAACGCGTGCCGAACGCGCGCGACAGGAATCCGGAAAGCGGGATCGCGATCACTTCGGCGATCAGGTAGGACGTCTGCACCCACGACACTTCGCTGGAACTGGCGGAAAGGCCGGCCTGAATCTGCTGCAGCGACGCCGAGACGACCTGGATGTCCAGGATCGACATGAACATCCCGAACACCATGATGAGAAACGTGAACAGCCGCCGCGGCGGGATGCGGTCGTCGGCCGCGGCATTCATGGAAGGCGGTGCGGCGGTGGCGTCGGCCATGATCAGCTCGGAACAGGCGCCGGGCGTTGGCCCGGGGCTCTAAGGAAAATTATTGCGGTTGAACCATGCCCGGCGCATCGAGGTCGGCCTCGCTGTCGGCGTCGGCCGCGCCCTCCCGGGTATCGACGGTCACATAGACCGACATACCGGCGCGCAGCAGGTTCTGCTTCGCGACGTCCTTTGGCACGCGAATGCGAACCGGCAGCCGCTGCACGATCTTGGTGAAATTGCCGGTCGCGTTGTCCGGCGGCAGCAGCGTGAACACCGATCCCGCCGCCGGCGAAATGCTGTCGACGATTTCGGCGAACTTGCGATGGCCATAGGCGTCGACCGAGATATTCACGGGCTGGCCGGGACGGATGCGCTTGAGCTGGGTTTCCTTGTAATTGGCGTCGATGAAGACGTCGTTGAGCGGCACCACGTTGGCGAGCCGCTGCCCGGCCTGGATGAAATCGCCGGTATTGACGAGGCGGTTGGAGAAGGTGCCGTCGACCGGCGCGCGCACCGAGGTGAAGGCGAGATCGCGCTCGGCCTTGGCAAGCTGGGTCTGCAATTCCGCAAGCTGCGCGCGGGCCTCGGCCTGCTGCGCTTTCGTCACCTCGACATTGTCGCCCGCGGCGTCGTAGGCCGCTTGCGCGGATTTGACCGCCGCGATGCCCTGATCGCGGCTCGCCTCCGAAACTTCAAAGGCGGCGCGCGAGGCAAAACCCTTGGTGCTCAGCGTCTGCTGGCGATCGAAGTCGAGACCGGCGCGCTTCAGCGCCGCGTCCGCGGAAGCGAGCTGCGCCTTGGCCTGCTCCGCGGCGCTTTCGAGCGCCGTGACCTGACGGCCGATGCGATCGATGGTGGCCTGCTGGGTCGCGATCCTGCTCCGCGCGGCATCCACGGCGATGCGATAGTCGCCGTCATCGATCCTGAAAATCACGTCGCCGGCGCGAACGATCGAATTGTCACGGGGCAGGATTGCCGCGACATGGCCCGAAACGCGGGCGCCGAGCGTGGTGTTGTTGGCGCGAACATAAGCGTCGTCGGTCGAGACGTAGAAGCGGCCGACCAGGACGAAGTAGACGCCGTAGCCGATCGCGGCCAGCGCGAGCAGTCCGAGCGCACCGATCATGATGAATTTGCGCTTGCCCGGTTTCGCCGCATCGGCGGATGCCGCGGCTGGCTTTTCGGATGCGGGACCGCTGGGCGGCTCCGCTGGGCGACGCCGGGTTTCATCCGTAATTTGAGTCCGCAACTGGTCCGCAAGCTGCGCACCGGCCTCGGGCGCGGCCTCATCGTTCGCCGTTTCGCGAACGATGCGTGCGGCCTGGTCTCTCGCTGCGGCCATTACAGGCCTCCCCATTCAAAAATATCATAAAGCACGCGGGGCCAAGGCAACCTGAAAGGAAACCGGCCGCATTGGCGCTCAATCTAAAATGTATCATTGACCGAACGGTTCGGTCAAGCTATGTTGGTTCTAGACATACCATAACGCGAGAAAGACTTCCTGCCATATCCTTGGGTTGAATTCTTGCGCGAGAAGATAAACCAATGATTGCATCCACATCGAACACTATTCATCCCTTTGGCGAGGAAGACAGTTCGAAGCGCCGCCAGATTTTGGACGGCGCGCGAAAGGTGTTCATGGATCTGGGCTTTGATGGAGCCAGCATGAACGAGATCGCGCGCGCCGCCGGCGTCTCCAAGGGCACGCTCTACGTCTACTTCGCCGACAAGAGCCGGCTGTTCGAAGCCATCGTCGAGGACGAAGCGCTCGAAAAGGGCAAGATCGCCTACAATCTCGATCCAAGGCGCGACGTCGAAACCACGCTGCGGGAGTTCGGCCAAGCCTACATCGGCACGATGTGCCGGCCAGGCGGCGGATCGTCAATCCGCACGGTGATGGCGATCGCCGAACGGATGCCGGAGGTCGGACGCCGGTTCTACGAGAACGTGCTGGCGAAGACGATCAACCGTCTCGCCGACTATCTGCAGGCCCATGTCCAGGCGAACGATCTGGCCATCGACGACTGCCAGCTTGCAGCAGCGCAGTTCATGCAGATGTGCCAGGCGACGCTGTTTCTGCCGTTCGTGTTTCAGGCAGAGCCGGCGCCATCGGCGGAGCGCATCGCGCGTGTGGTCGACAGCGCGATGCGGATATTTTTGCAGACGTACCGGGCGAAGCCGAAGTAGACCCCTCCTCCACTTTTCCTGATGACGCGCTAGAACCTGTACGTCGCGCTCCCGAGCACGGTGCGGCCAGACCGAGGAAGCAGTCGCCGCGGGCAAGACAGGTCGTGACGTGCCGCTTGTTAGAATTAGTATTTGTCCAAACGAGTTAAGCAGACGAAGCGCCAGACCTGACGGTTCAGGCCGCCATGCGATGGGCGCTTGCCATGGTCGGCGCCGCGACCGTTCGGTTGCGTAAAGGGCGATGTGATCGGGATCAAGTTCGTGTAGCCTGACGGGCGCAGGCGCTGCTGCTTCCTCGCTGAGGGCGCAGATTTCCCTGCGCCCTTGCCGGTACAAACGCCATGACCCGTCTTGCTTTCATCCTCGCTTTGCTCTTCACCGCGCCCTGGCAGGAAGCCGAGATCGTTGACGTGAAAGATGGGGAAGCGGTCGACCTCAAGGCCTTCAATTGTCAGGACGTCACCCGGAGCAGCGTCGTCAGCCGGGTCTGCTACGATGCCGAAAGCCGCCGCATGCTGGTCCAGCACCACGCGGCCTACCACCAATATTGCGATCTGCCGAAGGACACCGTTGATGCGTTTCTGAACGCGCCCTCGATGGGCCAGTTCTTCAACGCGAACATCAAGGCTGTCGGCCGCGACGGGAGCGGGCCGTACGGCTGCCGCACGCATAAAGTGCCGTCCGATCAGTGACATCGGGCCTGCCGTCGCGGGCCTGGCGCCGTTCGCGATCTCGTCATTTGACACTTCTTCTATTTTTGTCAAAATCGTCAAATGGGACCGCGCACCCGCATACTCGATGCCGCGATGCTGGTATTCCGCCGGCAGGGTTTCCGGCGCTCGTCGATCGAGCAGGCGGCGGAGGCCGCCGGGCTGACGCGGCAGGCGCTCTACCATCATTTCAAATCCAAGGAAGCGCTGTTCCGCGCCGTCATCGAGCGGCTGCATGAGGACGCGCTCGCCGCCGAGATCGCGGCAGCCGGCGCCGTCGAGAAACAAGGCGGCAGCCTTGCCGACATTCTGGTCGCGTCGGTCTCCGCCAAGCTCGGGCAACTGGCTGCTTCGCTCGACGGCTCGCCCCATGTCGAGGAACTGTTCTCCGAACATCTCCTGCAGGCGCGCGACCTCTACCAGAAATACACTGCCGCCTATGCCGAGCTGCTTGCCGCGACCATCGCGCGCGTCTGCCGCAAGCAGGGCCTGACGCTCGCCGCCGGCATGACGCCGCGCGATCTCGCACGCTGCGTTGAGATGGCGGTCAACGGCACGAAATCCGCCTACCCCGCGATGCAGCCGGCCGATGCTTTCCTGAAGGATCTGGAAATCATGTTGCGCATGCTGGTCGCGGGCGCCGTGCGCCCGGAATCGAAGCCGCGCGCCGCGACGCCAAGGCCCGCGAAGAAAGCAGTCCCCCGATCCATTTTCCGCAAAACTGGAGATCGCAGATGAGCACGATGACGATCAACGGCAAGCTCGCTCCCCTCCCCGACGATCCCGATGCGCTGCTGGTCGACGTCGTGCGCGACGCGCTCGATCTCACCGGCACCAAGCTCGTCTGCGGAGCCGGCGTCTGCGGCGCCTGCACCGTGCTGGTCGATGGCGAGCCTGCCGTGAGCTGCCTGATGCCGGCTCGATCAGCCGCGAACAAGAGCGTCACGACGGTCGAGGGCATCGGCGCAGCCGACCTGCACCCGGTGCAAAAGGCCTTCATGGCGCACGACGCCCTGCAATGCGGGTTCTGCACGCCGGGCTTCATCGTCGAGGCCGCGTCGTTTCATGATTCCTGGCGCGCGGCAAAGGGAACGGCGGTGCCGTCGCGCGAGGAAATCGGCGCGGCGCTGTCGGGACATCTCTGTCGCTGCGGTGCCTATGACGGCATCTTCCGCGCCGTGGCGGATGCCTGCGCCGGCCGCTTCGACGGCAACGACATCCTGCCGCCGCGCATGGAAGCGCGCGACAAGGTGACCGGATCGGCGAAGTACACCGTCGACATCCATCATGACGGCCAGCTCGAAGGCGTGATCTTGCGCTCGCCCTTTGCGCATGCGCGTATCGGCGAACTCGATCTGGCGCCGGCGCGCGCGATTGCAGGCGTGAGTGCGGCGATCTCGCTGCTCCGCGACGATCGCATCGTCCGCTATGTCGGCGAACCGATCGCCGCCGTCGCGGCCAGGGATCGCAAGACCGCGCTCGCTGCCATCGCCGCCATCAAGCTCGGCAGCGAACGCCTGCCCTCGGCGATCGGACTCGACGAGGCGCGCAGGGCCGATGCGCCGGTCGTTTTCGAAAAATCCGCGCGCAAGAGAGCCGGCAATGTCTCCGAAGGCGGCGGCTCGCCGGCGCCCTGGAAAGGCAACATCCGCGGGCCGTCGGCGGCGTTCTCCAAGAAGCCGAAAAAAGTGCGGAGCTGGATCGACGCCGCGCGCGCGGCGAACAATCCGCGGCTGGTCGAGGGTACCTTCCGCACCGGCACGCAACAGCATGCCTGCCTCGAGCCGCATGCCGCGGTGGCGCGCTTCGACGGCGACCGGCTCACCGTGCATGTTTCGACGCAAGCGGTGTTTCACACGATGGAGTTGATCGCCAAGCGCTACAAGCTCGGCCACGACAAGGTGCGCGTGATTGCCGATCATGTCGGCGGCGGTTTTGGTTCGAAGGCAGCCCTCGGCGTGGAAACCACCACCGCGATCGAACTGGCGCGCGAAGCCAAGGCGCCGGTCAGAGTAGCCTACGACCGGCACGAGGAGCTTTCGGTGACCGGTTATCGGCCGGCAACGGAAGTGAAAATTGCATTGCTGCCGTCCGAGCAGGGCGAACTGAAGGCACTTTCGCTGACCGCTTATGCCGACACGGGCGCCGCGACCAATTCGACCATCGCGGCGCTCGCCCGCCTGATCTATCCCGCGGAAGGCAAGGAGCTCGCCGATTTCGACGTCATCAGCAACCTGCCGGCCGGCGCCCCCTTCCGTGGGCCCGGCGGGCCGCCGATGGCCTTTGCGCTGGAACAGGCGATCGACGAAGCGGCGCTGCGGATGAACATCGATCCGATCGCGCTGCGCAAACGCTGGGATCCCGATCCCAACCGGCAACGGCTGTACGATTGGGCCCTGGGCCTGGAGGTCTGGCGCAACCGCAGACCCATGGCCGCACAGAGCGGCCGCTATCGCCGCGGCGTCGGCGTCGCCACCGGCTACTGGCTCTATCTGTGGCAACCGGGCTCGAAGGTCGAAGTGGCTGTCAAGGGCGGCCGCCTGATCGCGAGCACCGCGACGCAGGATATCGGCACCGGCACCCGCACCGTGATCGCCAATACGGTCGCGCGCGAGTTCGGGCTGGAGCCGCATGAGATCGAGGTCAGGATCGGCGATTCACAACTGCCGGAAGGGCCGGGCTCGGGCGGCAGCCGCGTTACGGCTTCGGTGATCCCGCCGATGCTGCTGGCGATCGAGCAGTTGAAGGCCGTCGATCCGGCAAAACGCAAAGCGGCAGCCGGTCCCCGGCTCCAACGCGCCGTGGCGCGAATGGCTCGCGGCCTCGCCCGATCTCAGCGTTTCCAGCGTACGGCCGGAAGACTCCAAGCCGACGGCGCCGGGCGTCCAGTCGCCGTTGAAGCAAGCCGGCTTCATGGGGATGATCTTCGGCTGGATGATGCGGCGCTTCTCCAACCTTGCGATCGGCGCCGGCGTGCCGAGTTCGGTGCAGGTCATCGAGGTCGAAGTCGATACCTGGCTCGGCCACGTGCGCGTCGTCAACGTTCACACCGGTATTGCGATCGGCAAGGTGGTAGCGCCCGCGCTGGCGCACAGCCAGGCGGCCGGCGCCGTCATCCAGGGCATCGGCTACGCGCTCTACGAAGCACGCGAAGTCGATTCCCGCACCGGCGATGTGCTCAGCGGCGGCATGGAGGACTATCGCATTCCCGGAATCGCGGACACGCCCATGATCCACGTGCATTTCGACGAGGGAGGCTTCGATCACGTGCTCGGCCGCAGCGTCGGCATCGGCGAGGTCGCCACCGTTCCGACCTCGCCCGCAGTCGCCAACGCCATTCACAATGCGACCGGCGTTCGGCTCACCGAACTGCCGATCCGTCCCGACCGTCTCGTCGCCGCGCTCAAAGGGAAGGCCGCCGCATGACACCGACAGCCATGACCGCCACGCATGTAGCCGAATTCCGCGCCGCCGGCACCGATCTCTCCGAGCGGCGGCGTAGCGGCGTCTCGGCGGGACCGCTGATCGATATATCGGCCGCGCCAGATACGATCGGGATGCATTGGGGTACCGAGGGGAGTTTGCGCATCGGCGCCCTCACCACCATTGCCGCCATCGCCGCCGACGCGCGCCTCGCTGCGGCGTATCCGGGCATTGCCGCGTCTGCGCAAGGTTTGGCGACGCCGCAGATCCGCCACCTCGCGACGCTTGGCGGCAACCTCGCGCAGCGTTCGCGCTGCTGGTATTTTCGAAATCCGCATATCGCCTGCCTGAAGAAGGGCGGATCGGATTGTCCGGCGCGACCGGGCAATCATCTCTATCACGTTGCGTTTGATCTCGGCCCCTGCGTGGCGCCGCATCCTTCCACCATGGCGACGGCGTTGCTGGCCTATGACGCGAAAGTGACCACCGACCGCAGGAGCTCGCTTTCGATCGGCGACCTCCTCGGCGACGGCTCCAACGGCAGCGCCGACAACGCGCTGCAGCCGGGCGAGATGATCAAGAGCATCGAGCTTCCCGATCCGCTGCAAGGCGAGCGCGCGCTGTACAAGCGCGCGATCAGCCGCACCTATGCCGAATGGCCGCTGGTCGAGATCTGTGCCCGCGCCGTGATCAAGGACGGCACCTTCCAGTTCATCCGCCTCGCCGCCGGCGGCATCGCCCCGGTGCCGCTGCGGCTCCCCGCCGCGGAGGCCGCGTTGCAGGGCAAGCAGGCCAATGCAGCAACGATTGCCAGTGCCGCGGAACAAGCGACATCAGGTGCAAGGCCGTTGCCGATGACCGGATACAAGCTCGATCTGCTGAAGGGCGTCGTGCAGGACTTGCTGGAACGGCTGGCGGGTAACCAGGCCACAGGCTCATAGGCGCGAACTTAGCTCCCCGCAGAACCATAACGGAGCGACTGCGCCGATCGCCGGGAGGCGCCGGTGTGACGTCGGCGAAGATGCCGCCGAAATTGAATGACTTTTCCATGTCTTATGATCCATAGTGTGTTTCTATCAGCGACATTTCGCTGGCAGACGCAGGAGAAGTGAGTTGGCTGCGCGATTGCTCTTTACGAACGCTGGTAACGCTCCGAGCAACAATCTGGCCCGCAGCCTGCGAACGGGTGCCGAGCCTGTCTTCATAGTCGGCTGTAACGACGACCAGTTCGCCCTGAAGAAATCCGACGCGGACAGACATTATCTCGTTCCGCCCGCAAACCATCCGGAGTGGGCCCAGACACTGCGATGGATCGCCGAGACCGAATGCCTGGATCTCATTATTCCGACCGTCGATTCCGATGTAGATGACTTGACGCGCGCGCGTAACCGCCTTGGTGAATACCTGTTCCTCCCGCGGGCATCCGTGGTCGGAATCTGCCGAGACAAGTACCGTCTCATTGAGCTCCTGCGCAGCAACGGCGTTGACGCGCCGGCGAGCTACCCGGTGAAGGATATGAGGCAAATCACCGGGATTTTCCGCCAGCTTGGCGGGAAGCGCCCCCTCTGGTGCCGCGTTCGAAGCGGAGCCGGCGCGCTTGGCGCCCTGCCGGTACGGACGCCCGAGCAGGCGCGCGGCTGGATCCGGTATTGGAAAGAAATGCGCGGCATACCCGTGGCTTCATTTGTACTTTCAGAGTACCTGCCAGGCCGCGATTTCGGCTGTCAAAGCCTTTGGAAGAATGGCGAGCTGGTACTGATCAAGACGTATGAAAGGCTTTCCTATCTCGGGATGGGCAGTCAACCGTCGCAAGTCTCTTCGGTGGCAGCGCTCGCAAAAACAGTCGTCGAACCGAAAATCGTCGACACCTGCGTCCGGGCCATCAGGTTGCTCGATGCAAAAGCATCCGGCGTCTTCAGCGTGGATCTCAAAGAGAATGCGCGCGGCATTGCCTGTATCACGGAAATCAACGCGGGCCGGTTTTCGTCGGCGACCAACATTTTTGATCTGGTTGGAAAACAGAACATGGTGAAAACTTTCGTCCGTCTGGCGCGAGGTTTGCCGGTCGACATCGAGGACAGCTACGACGCTGCGCCGGATTGGTACATGCTGCGAGACCTCGACGGAGCGCCGCGCATCTTCCACGCGTCCGATTTCTCAGATAACATCATGAACGCTTGGCAAGGGGCAGCCTCTGGTCGAGGCCGCCTGAAAGCAACGAAAGGGGCAAAAGCTTATGGCAAACATCCAGGTCTTCAAACGTCTGAGCAAAGGCCGAACCCAAATTCGGGTGGCGGTCACACCCAAGAGTCCGGAGACACGAGCGCTGCTTCGTAAATTTCAGGCCGGAGTGAAGGATTTTGAGAAAAGCTGGAAAGCGACCAAGGCCTATAAAGACGCGAGCAAGGCCAAGAAAAAGAAGGCCGCAAAGAAGAAGGGCAGCTGAGAACCCGGCCGTCGCTACGGTGACGATCGATCGCGACCTCGATACTCATCAGCTAGAGACAATCCAACTCCAGCTGCGAGCTCTCGCCCGCTCGTGCGGACTGGAGGTCAGCGGCATCGAGATCGAAACTTCAAATCGCGGCTAGCCGGGAATTCAGCCCGCCGGTTTCCAATGTCTGCCGCACGATCGTCCGTTACGCGGTCTGGCTCACCCTCACCCGGAAGGTTGAGCTAGCCGTTGCACGTCGCGTGATCCTCCTGGGAGAATTGCAGACCGAGCTGCCGAAACAGGGCTGCCCCGGCACTGAAATGCTGTTCCGCGCTCGCCTGCTTGCCGATGCGCCGGTAGCGCTTTGCAAGCCCGAGATAACACTGCGCCGCCAGCGGCCGCAGATCGAGTTCCTCGGCCCTTCGGAGGGCCTGGAGAAAATTCGTCTCGCTTTCATCGAGATGAGGCGCGTCTGTCACGCCGAGTTCGGCGATCAATCGCAGCGCGTAAGCTTCGTGGCCGCGCTCACCATGTTTGCGCGCAAGTCCGAGCGCCCGTCGCGCGCATTGCTCGGCGTCGGCGATGCGAAGCTTCTGAAGGTAGGCTTCACCCAATCGGACCACCGTCATGGCGAGCCCGCCAATGCGGTGCATTGCGCTCGAACTCGCGTTCGGTTTCCTCCAGGAGGACAATGGCCTCGTCGACGCGATCATCCAGTCGATAAGCGTATCCAAGCGAGGTGCCGAGCAGTGGCAACATCAGTGGAAGAATCCACGAACGGCAAAGCTCGAGGCCCTGCTCGAGCACCGTAATGCCTCGCGAAACCTCGCCCCGAAGGACAAGAACGGTGCCGAGTCCGTAATAGGAGAACGCGAGGCTGTAAACGTGGTTGGCGGCCAGGGCAATTTCCACAGCCTCCTCCGCGAAGCGCTGCGCCCGATCAAACTCGCCGAGTTCGGCCAGCGAGGATACCAGATATACGCGCGTGAATACGCCGAGAACGCCGGTTGTGCCCATCGTATCGGCCGCGAGATCGTCTCGAAGACGCTCGACGCCCGCGCCCAATATTTCTGACGCGCGATGATGGTCTCCTCTTGCAGTCAGAGCCGGCCCCAAATGCCCGGCTGCCACTATATGGAGGCGTAGATCGTCCAGCTCTTCTGCAATAGCTATTGCCTTTTCGCCGGCCTCGATGGCAGGGCCGAGATCCGCCATGAGCCGGTAGTATTGGCACAGGAACGACGAAGCTTGTCCGAGCCGTCGCTTGTCAGCGAGTTGAGCAGCCAACGCCTGCACCTTCTGCAGGTGGCCCAGGCATTTATCGAGGTGTCCCAGGGGATGAAGGGCGTTTCGCAGATCAAAGCGAACATCGATAGCAAGTTCGATATTTTCGTTGCTTTCGGGTAACTTCTCGAGGATGGCGAGCGCCTGTTCGAACCAGCCTCGCCCGTTCTCGAGGGCCGACCGCGAGAGCGCCTTCAGTCCGGCCTGTCGCAGGTATCGAACAGCCTTGTCCGGCAACTCCCCGCGAACCGCATGTTGCGCGAGACGCTCGATGTGCTCGCCGATCCGGTCGCGATACAGGGTCTCGATCGTGTCGACCAGTCGCGCGTGCAGCGCGCGCCGTCGTGTCCGCAGCAAGCCCTCATATGTCACCTCGTGGGTGAGCGCGTGTACGAACGCGTATTCGACGTCCGGAAAAAACCTGGTCTCATGGAGAAAGCCGGCCGCCTGCAACCGGTCGAGCGCGCCATCCAGAGCGCCTTCTGTCAGATCGGCCATCGCGCGGAGCACGGCAAACGGAATCTCCCGACCCACGACGGAAGTGATCTGCAGAAGATTCTTGTCACCGGGAAGGAGCCGATCTATTCGCGCCGCCAAGATGGCCTGGACATTTGGTGGAACCTGAATGGTCCCGGTCGGACTCATCAGTCGATAACGACCGCGTTCTCCGACGAGATATTGGGTTTCCACCAGAGAGCGGACGGTTTCTTCGATAAAAAACGGATTACCACCCCGCGCGATCAGAAACCGCTTGAGTGGAGCAATGTCGGGATCCTCGCCAAGCAGCGCCTCCAGCAGATAGCCGGTGTCACGTCTGGGCAAAGCGCTTAGCCGGATCTGATGGTAGTTCTCCCGGCTCCCCCAATTGTGCTGGTAGCCCGGGCGGTAACTGACCAGCAGCATGAGGCTTGCCGAACCCATGGCGCTCACCAGAGCATCGAGCAATTCCTGCGTTTCGTTATCCACCCAATGGAGGTCATCGAAGATCAGGAGGACCGGCTGCTTGCGCGCTTCCCGCAGCAACAAGGCCTTTACGGCGTCGATGTTGCGACGCCGACGCTGAGCTGGGTCGAGCGCATGCCAGCCCTGGTCATCGACGGGGATATCGAGCAAAGCCAATAACGCGGGAAGCGTCGATTCCAGCTTTTCGTCGAGCGCGATGGTTTTCCGGACCACCTTTTGGCGGATCTCATCAAGCTCATCCCGATCCTGGATTCCAAAATAGCTTTTGAGAAGCTCGATCACGGGCAAGTAGCTGGTCGCCCTTTCGTGCGAGAGCGAGGTGCTCTCGAGCACGAGCCAGCCAAGCAGACCAGCAAGCCGGCTTGTATGCGTGAACTCATAGACGAGCCGTGACTTGCCGATGCCGGCCTCGCCGATGACCGCCGCCAATTGGCCCGACCCCGTATCGGCCAGCTGCTGTACGCGGCGCAGCACATCGAGCTCCGCCTCGCGGCCGACAAACAGGGTGAGGCCGCGAATCGTCGCGGCCTGCAAACGGGTGCGCGCGGGACCCGCACCGATGAGCTCATAGACCTCCTCGGGCTCGGCAAGCCCCTTAACCGGCAACGGACCGAGCGGCCGCGCCATGACGTATTCCTCGGCCAATCGAATGGTCTTCTTCGTCGTCAGGATCGAGCCGGGCTCCGCCATCTGCTCCATTCGAGCGGCCACATGCACCGCCTCACCAACAATGGTGTACTCCATGTCAAGCTCGCTGCTGATGGCACAGATGACAACTTCGCCCGAGTTGAGCCCAACGCGAATTTTGAGCGGCGTATTGGCGCGGTCCGCCAATTTGGCCAGGGAGCTCTGCATCATCAGGGCGGCGGAACAGGCGCGCACGGCGTGATCCTCATGGGCGAGCGGCGCGCCAAAGATCGCCATGATGCCGTCACCCAGGATCCTGTTGACAGTCCCTTCATAACGGTGGACGGCATCGATCATCTGCTCGAGCACAGGATTGAGGATCGCCTGCGCGCTCTCCGGATCCTGGCCAGATATCAGGGCCAGTGAGTCCGTGATGTCCGCGAACAGCACGCTCACGTGTTTTCGTTCACCCCCAAGCTCGGTGCTGGAGGTGAGAATGTTCGCTGTGACGGAGTGCCCCGTCTGTGGCTTCAACGCCTCAGAGCGCGCAGACAGATAGTTTGCGACGCTCTGACTCGTTGAATGACCGCAATGTGAACAAAAATTTGCCGCCGGCGCAATTTGAGTGCCGCAGTTCGTGCAAACGCGTGCCAGCGCTGAAGCACATTGTTCACAGAACTTCGCCGCAGGGCCGTTTTCGTGCTGACACCTCTGGCAAATCATTTAGGTTCCTGAAAAATCGTCACCACGGTACCGTCGAACACCATTGTCAACAAGCTGGTATTTTGGGCCCCGCGGCTACGCCGACGGCTATAGGCTCCCAGTCGATCTAGAGCCGCCAGGATCTGCCTGACGCGATGAGAGCTTCGCCGCGACATTGTAACCGTGCCGGGCGTGCATGGGCCGGCTTTGACCGGGAGAGAACCCAGTCCTCTCTTAAAGCCCGCACCAACGAACTAGGCGGGCCGTTGAACGCCGAGAGGTTTCCTGGACGGTCTACGAGACGATGGCATTGCGGTCGGCGGATTACGTCCTCTGCTGATCTGTCTCACGAAGTTGAGAACGCCTCAATGATCCTCGAACTCGTCTTCCTCGTTGACTTTGCTGTTGCCCTTGAACCAGCGCGACACCGATTTCCTGGCTCCGAGCGACCCCGTCGAATAGGGATCGCGTGACGCGTAAGGGTTACGCCGCCCGGCGCGGGCTGCGACCTGTTCGCCCGACACGGCGGCCGGTTCACAGATCGTGCGGCGGGAGGCGCGGCGCATCAGGTCGACGTGGATGTGATCCTCATGATAGGAATTCGAGCCCGGCGCCAGCACGGTGTTGAACTGCTGGCAGGCGGCGCCCTGCACGTCGCGCAGAAAGCCCTGCTCTTCGGGCATGCCGCGCCAGCCGCCCTTGACCGTGATCCGGCGGCCGTCGGCGAGCGTGAAGGCCGCGATGTCGAGCGCGTTGCCGAAGGCGTGCTCGGAAATATGCGCGTGCGGATTGCCGTTCATGCCGCGACACGAATAGGCCGATATCTGCTTGATCTCGACGACGCGCGCGCCGAACCAGCGCATCGCCGCCGGCTGCACGGAATCGGTGAGCCAGCGGTCGAGCGCCGAGACGATCGGGCAGGCCAGCGTCGCCGCGGGCTTCATCGAGACCTGCCCGAAGGCGTTGACGGAATTGCCCTGCGCCGGCCCAAGCCGCGGCGCGGCCGGCGTTGCCGGCGGGGGCGAATAGGACGGCTGCGGATATGGCGCGGAAGAAGGCGGCGGGTAGCGATCGCGCGGCGGATAGGACGGCGCCGCCATATAGCCGCCGTCGCGCGATGTCGGCGTGCCTTCGGGTGGCAGGTCGACGTCATCCTCCTGCGGGCCGACGCCCGGCGCGGACAGCGAGATCGGTCCGTTCGACGGCGCGGCATAGGTCGGCTGCCGCGGCGCCGGAGTCGGATAGTTTCCCGAACGGCTTCCCTGATAGTTTCCTTGATAGTTTCCTTGATAGTTTCCTTGATAGTTTCCCTGGGACGGCGCCGCCGCCGGCGCGCGCGTGATCGGCCAGCGCGGCTGATTGCCGATATTGCCGGGCGGCCGCAGGCTTTCGTCGGCGAAGCCAAAGCTGGTGATGTTGTCGCCGAGCGCCGCCACTTTCAGCGGATATTCCGCGCCGCATACGCCGGGACCGGAGATCGGGTCGATCCGGACCAATTCCGGGCTCTCCTTGACCGCGCCGGACTTCAGGCAAGCGACTTCGGCCTCGGCACGCCATGGTTCGCGCTCGGCGGACTGAAAAAATCCGCGGCCACAACCCGCTAGCGAGACGAGGACGAAGGAGCCGACGAGATACAAACGAACTCCGCGCGTCATCGCCCGCACGTTCAACGAATTTATTTAAAGACTCTTCAACATATTGATTTTACGAATTTTTTACCATGTTGCCGGGGGCTGGAGCTTGTGGCGTGGCCACGGATGGACAGCAACACTGACTTTTTGGGCCGGGAACGCTTTGCTAGCCTTAGCTGTTATTGCGCGCACGACGTGAACCCAGGGAGCTTTCCCAATGGATTTCGTAAGTCCTCTCGTGAGCAGACTTAGCGTTGTAACCGCGTATGTTGCATTCGCCTTCGTCGGCGCGATTGTGCTCGGCGTGTTCTAGACTTCCCGTCCGGAGATGGACCTGAACGCCCGGTGACGGTGTCACCGGGCGTTTTCGTGAGCACACATAGCACCTTCGAGCGAAGCATGCGCTCGGACTTGATCCGTGAGTGGAGCCGGTTCGCGTAAAAGAAAACGCGTTAAAACAAAAAGCTGGAGCCCGATTTTAATTCAAGGCCCTACGAGCGCGACTCGGGGGACACCTGCCACGACGTCACCAGGCTGTCGGCCCGGCGCGTGATGCGGCTCCAATTGTTGCCGGAGCAGTAGAAGCGTCCGAGCGCGCAGGCTTCGACGCGAAGCGTGTTGATCCCCTTCATCGACATCGTGCCGTAATACGTCTCGCCAGAGTCCTGGCTGTAGATGCCGCCGGTCCATTGTCTTTCCGTCTTCGGCTTCATGTTGATCAGGATCGCTTCGCCCTTCTCGTTCGATGAACCGAGCACATGGCCGCACAGCGCATTGCCGCATTTTGCGATCCGCACCGTCCCCTTGCCTTCGGTCTGCCAATCGCCGATTGGCGAATCCGATGGCTCTTCCTCGGCCTGATGCAAGGCGTGCTCCACCTGCGGCGCAGGCTGCGCGGCCTCGACCGGTTTCGGAGGCGGCCCGGACGGCGGCACTGGAATCGAGACCTGTTCAACCGGTGGCGGGGCAAGCGGCGGAGATGGCGGAGGCGCAGCGACGGGCTGGCTTCTCGATGCGGCCGTCGTGTAAACGGCCGGCGGTGGCGCGGCAACGATGGTCTTGGCCGGCGCCGTAGTCGCCGGCGGTGCCGGCGGTGAGACCGTCTGTGGCACGGGTGGCGCGACCGTCTGCGGTGCAGACGGTACAGGCTTCGCCGGCGCCGCCGCGTCGCGCGCGTCGTCATTGCGCAAACGCTTGCGGCGCGGGTCGAGGCTTCTGGAGATCGACATCCTGGCGCACGACACCGAATGGCAATGCCTGGAGGATTCGATGTGCACCCGGTGGCTACCGACGCTGAATGAAATCGAACGACCGGCATGGGCCGACGAACTCAGCGCGATCAGCACGGCGAGAAAACAAAATCGTTTCATTGGAGCCTCCCCGCTGGTGACACGGAAAACTAGCCGCGAGGAACCCTGGCTGAATGTGATTTGAATCACCGAACCGGGCCGTTGTGGTGCTTCCGGGTTGCGGCGCTTCCAGGCGCCTTGTGAGACCTACGTCACAGAACGCCTCCCTCGCGCCGCGTAGGGTCCGCGTACGTTCACCGCCATGCGCTCACAAGCCGCTCAGGAGCCTGTCATGAAGAAGCTCTACATCCTCGCCGCATTGTTGATGGCCACCACCTCGGCCCATGCCGGCGGAATTACCCTCCAGATCAACGGTGAGCGTGTTCGCGTTGAAGCGCCGCGCAACTGCACCGGCATTTCCTGCATCAAGATCACCGCGCCCGGCTATAGCGGCACGCTCGGCAATATCGATCTCAAGGGCATGGGCTCCAAGCGCAAGGACGATGACGTCGCCGACACCGTGCCGGCGGCTCCGCCCGCGCCCGCTCCGGCTCAAGCCACCGCGCCGCAGCCCCCCGCTCCCGCCGCGACCGCGGTGGCCTCGCCCCCGCGCAGACGACCGTTGCCGCCGTCGACGCCGGCACGGACCGAAGTTGCGCCGCCCGCTCCGCCTCCGCCGCCCGCGCCTGTCGCGGCCGCACCGGCACCCGCACCGCAGCCGGCTGCCGCCGCGGCCGATCCGAACTCGCCGCTCGGCATCTGGGCGACGGAAGAGAACAAGGGCAACGTCCGCATCGAGGAATGCGGCGCCAATCTGTGCGGCTATGCCGTTAACACCGGCGCAAGGATCCTGATCAACATGAAGCCGCAAGGCAGCAAGTGGGCCGGCCGGATTCATGACCCCGACAGCGGCCGCAACTACGACTCGACGATCGCGCTGAAGAACACCGATACGCTCAAGGTCCAGGGCTGCGCCTTCGGCGGCATGTTCTGCGGCGGCCAGATCTGGAAACGCGTGAGCTGATTATTTCTCCCCGAGTTATTTCTACCCGAGGCCTATCTCCCAAGACTTTTCTCGCAAGACTTTTCTCCCAAGACTTTTTCTCCAAGATCTGGGCCCCGTGAGATTTCACGGGGCCCCTTTTATCCGCTTCGCCAAATGGCGCGGCTGTCCTAGTTTGCCGCGCGGAACTGAACCTCACCGTCGTTCAGAAAACATGTCTTGGTGAAGAGGCTCAGATCCAGCGGATTGGGCAATCTGACATCTTCCAGATCGGGACATGGTTTCTTCAACGGATCGTACGAGCGATCGATCTGGGAGATAAAGACGAAGATCAGCCCTCGATCGCGCGCGAACGACTGCAGGGTGCGAACCTGAACCATCAATTCCGGATTCTCACGCTTCTGGTCGAGCAGTTGCAGATAGTCCACGACCACCAGCGTGCCGCGAGGCGCGCTTGCCAGCCGCTTGATGATGTAATCCGAACTCATGGCGTCGGAGCTGTCGAATTCAAACAGACCGGCAAAATCCTCCCGTGCCACGCCGATGGCCCGGAAACGATCCAGCATGTCCTTTTCCGTATACTCCAGCGTAAAGAACACACCTCGACTGCCGGACTTCATGGCCTGCACGGCGAGTTCGAGGCTCATCAGGGTTTTGCCCTGGCCGGGGCGCGCGCCCACCAGCACCAGGTCGCCGGGAGCCAGCCGGGCAAACAGTTTTTCGGCCGGAGCGCTTGCGGTCACTTTGGCCGCGATCAAGCTCCAGGCGCCAAACCCCTCTTGCCTGGCAACGCGGTCAAGCGCCTCGTGCAGCGGGATATTTTCTGCACGGGATAGAAGTTTGGCCTTACGCTTCAAGTGATAAAGGGGCGCAGACAGCTTCATCGAAGAACCTCCTATTGCGAGCAATTGTCACAACCCCTCCTTATGCTTGGTGCTCGAACAGTTGGTTCGATGATCGCAATGGCCCCGCATGAATGATGCTTTCCCGACGGAGGGGGGAGGCATGGGCCGCGCCAGAATCAGATTGTAGCTGATTCTCGTGTCCCGGTATCCCGGAGGTGGCGCTTGCCCGGTTCGGCCTCCCGTGACATCAAACGCGGCGTTCATCCCGCATTCAGCCTGATGACGCTGAAATCGGAAACCCCGCCTTCTGCCTTCCCCCGTGAACGGAATCCCCGATGTTGCGCCAACTTTCCTTCGCGCTTGCGCTGCTGGCTTGCGGCACGACGATCGGGACGACCGAAGTTTTCGCAGGCCAGTCCGAACTGACGCAACTGGCGCAGGTACAGCCCGATTCCTCGCAGCCCGCCGCACCGACGGCGGCCGCGACAGATCCTGCCACGCCTGACGCAAACGCCACGGATGCGCCCGAGGAGCCGATCGGCAATGTCGCGACCGTAACCGGCAGCGCCAGCGTGATCCGCAACGACAAGACCACGCCGCTCAAGATCAAGGACGATATCTATCTCAATGATGTGGTACAGACGGCCGCGAATTCCGCGCTCGGCATCACCTTCATCGACGCCACCACGTTTAATCTCAAGGCGAGCACTAAGATCACCATCGACAATTACGTCTATGAGGACGGCGGCAAGAGCAACGCCGCGATCTTCGACGTCGCCAAGGGCACGGCTGCTTTCGTCGCCGCCGTCGGTGGCAAAAACCGGCGACATGAAAATCACGACACCGACGGCGACGCTCGGCATTCGCGGCACCACCGGTCTCGTCGAAGTGCCGGAAGGTGCCGCCGCCAACAATCCGAACAACGTCGCGGTCAAGCTTTATCCGGATGCCGACGGGCGCGTCGGCCGCATCGAGGTCAACGACCGCGCCGGCACCCGGCTCGGCTTTCTGACGCAGGGCGCGAGCGGCTTCACCATCCGCCCGGGCGCGGGCGGCGCGCGCTTCGCCGCGGTGCCGCTGGCGATTCCGCAAGCGGTGATGCTGCGCGACCAGGGATTTGTGCGCCAGCTTCACTCGACGCAGAATTTCGGGCGGCAGGTCGTGCTCCAGCAACGCGAGTTCCGCCGCGCCAATCCCGGCTTCGTCAATCCGAACCGGCCGATCCGGCAATTGCAGCCTGGCCAGCAACGGCCAAATGGTTTGCCCGGACAGAACAGGCCCGGACAACAACAGCCCGGCCAGCTCAATCGTCCCGGCCAGCCGCGACAGAACGGCCTGCCCGGGCAACCCGGTCAGCCGCCACTGCCGGCCGCACCGAACCGCCAGGGACAGCAGCAGCCGGGTTCGCCGCAACGACCGGGTATGCCGCCGCGCGCGGGACAGCCGCAACCCGGCTCACCCAATCAACCCGGCGTGCCGCCGCGGGCCGCACAACCGTCACGATCGAACCTGCCGCCGCAGCCCGGCCTGCCGCCCCGCGCAAGCCAGCCGCAACAGCCCGCAGTGCCGGCACAGCCCGCCGCGCCGTCGGCACGGCCGGTATTGCCGAACAGGTACGGCGTGCCCGGACTGCAACGCGCGCCCGGCGTTCAGGGTGCGCCGGCCCTGCAACGTCCGGGACTGCCCGCCGCGCCGAGGCGGCCTGCGCCGCAACGCGGCAAGCCGCTGCCGAAGGAGCAGCGGTAGCCGGAAGAGTTGAGTCAGGAATCGCGCCGTAGCCAGTCGCGCAGCTTCTGTATGAAGCTTCGCGGTTGCTGTCGCGTTCGCATCTCGACCGCCACCGGCTCTATCTCCAGCGTAAATGACGGCGGGCCGGTCGGCTGCGCTTCATCAATGGCTTGATCAACGGAAGCACCGGCAGTCGCATCGATCACCACCGTGACTTTCTCATCCTGCGCAATCGGCGGCGAGGCTTCATCGGCGACAGGCGAAGCAGGCACGGGAGTGACCGCAGGCGGCGCTGTCGACGCCGGTCCGCGGCGCCCGACGCTTCTCCGGCGCCGGTTGCTTGGCGCGCGCTTTCCGGGCGGGCGCGGCATGCGCGGCCGCGGCCAGTGCAATCGGACCTACATTTTCAAGAAAGGCACGCTCATAACCACGCGAAAGCCGGTCGACGGCGTCCGCTAGCGGCAGCCAGTCCACCGCCTTGACGTCCCGCATCAGCTCATAGACCGCATCGCCGCGCGCTTCCATACGCCAGTAATGCACGACCTTGGGGCCGCCGCTGGTCTCATAGACCAGCGTGCCCAGAAATTCGTGCACGGAAACATCGTGCCCGGTTTCTTCCATCACCTCGCGTTCGGCGGCGGCGCGCGGCGTCTCTCCGTCCTCAAGCTTGCCCTTGGGCAACACCCATTCACTGCGCTTGCGCAAGCGCACGACGGCGACCAGCGGCGTTTGCCCCTGCCGCAATACAATACCTCCCGCCGCCAGAACGGGCGATCGCGCCATCTCTCTCTTCCCGCATGATCGCACCCAGCGAATCCAGTGCGACCGCGAGCATATAGAGGGATGGGCGCGGAGAATCGAGCCTAAACCTGCGGTTTCCGCAACAACGGCTCGCCGGCGCGAATGCGCGCGCCGTCCGCGACACCGTCGGCGAATTCGAAACTCTCCGGCGCCAGCACGATGATGGTCGAACCGTGCTCGAACCAGCCGAGTTCGTCGCCTTTCTTGACCCGCGCAAAGCAGGCGAAGTCCACCGGCCCCCTGCTCTGCGCGTTCAGCGTGACATCGAGGAAATGCAGGCGAATGCTGGCGACGAGAATGGCGGCGACCGGCACCAGCGTCAGCGCCTCGCCGGTCGAAAGCCGCGTGCGCAGCACCGCGCGCTCGTTCTTGCAGAACAAGCGCTCCACTCGCTTCAGCGCGATCGGATTGACGTTCCAGACATCGCCATGGATGAACGTCACCCTCTTGATGGTGGCGTCATAGGGCGCGTGGAAGCGATGGTACATGCTCGACGTCAGCCGCAGCGTGAGGAAGCGGCCGTTGCGGTGCTGCTCGACCAGTGCGGGATCGCCGAGCAGGTCGAGCAATGAATAAGGCGCGCCCTTGATCTGGAACAGCTCGGTATCCGCGATTTTGCCCAAGGCGCCGATGATGCCGTCGGAGGGACTGACCACGACAGCGGGATCGGGATCGGCCGGGCGCAAGCCCGGGCGGAGTTCGCGCGTAAAGCAATCGTGCAGACTCCGGAACTCGGTCTTCTTGGCTTCCGACAGATCGAGATCGGAAAACAGCCGCCAGCACGCGATCGAGGCATCGCGCACAAACGGGTTCTCGATCTTGCTGAACCAGCCCATGAAGCGCGTCAGCGCCGCCCGCGGGATGCGGTTGGTCAACAGGAAGTTGAGGTCTTCCTGCTGGGCAAAGCGGGCGATCAGGCCCCTTATTGTCATCAATCTGTCAGCAGGATTGGCTAGCGCTTCAGGCATGGATTCGACCCTTCCGATTCTTTCGCTGTCCGCCGTTGCGGTCGTGAGCGCCGCGGCGGTCTTCCCCAAATTGCAGGCGCGGCTGGCGCTGTCGCGTGCCAAGCACCGTTCGCTGGCCGGACATTCCAAAATGTCCAAAACGGTCGCGCGGCTGCTGCCGCATTACGAGTTCGATATCGACGGCTTCTTCTGCTCCGACGGCGCGCCCGGCAACGTCGCCATGCAGCGCCAGGACGCCTTCTTCCGCCTCGCCGGCCTCTACGAGAAGCGCTACGCCAAGGGCCGGCAGATGACGGCCGAGGCGGCTGCGCACATCTCCGACCTGCAGTTCACCGAAAGCTACCGGGTGCCGTTCCAGTACAGCCGCCTGGTGCGCGAAAATCTCGGCACCGGCGCCTTCATGCAGTCCTCCGCCGGCGTCACCGTCACCGATGTCGACGGCAATGTGTTCTACGACCTGACCGGCTCCTACGGCGTCAACATCTTCGGCAACGATTTCTACAAGGAGTGCATCACGGACGCCGAAAAGCGCGCCCATGCGCTTGGGCCCGTGCTCGGCCCCTACCATCCCGTCATCACCGACAACGTCCGCCGGCTGTGCGAAATCTCCGGACTCGACGAAGTCTCGTTCCACATGTCCGGCACCGAAGCGGTCATGCAGGCGGTGCGGCTGGCGCGCTACCACACCAGGCGCACGCACCTGGTTCGTTTCGCCGGCGCCTATCACGGCTGGTGGGGCGACGTGCAGCCCGGCGTCGGCAATCCGGTTTCGCCGCGCGAGACCTATACCCTGGCCGACATGTCGGAGCGGACGCTGCATGTGCTGCGCACCCGCCGCGACATCGCCTGCGTGCTGGTCAATCCGCTGCAAGCGCTGCATCCGAACGCCAACGCGCCCGGCGATTCCGCGCTCGTCGACAGCTCGCGAAAAGGAAATTTCGATCGCGCGGCCTACACCGAATGGCTGAAGAAGCTGCGCGACGTCTGCACCGAGCGCGGCATCGTTCTGATCTTCGACGAAGTCTTCGTCGGCTTCCGCCTCGCAGCCAAAGGCGCCCAGGAATACTTTGGCGTTCGCGCCGACATGGTCACTTACGGCAAGAGCCTCGCCGGCGGATTGCCGGTCGGCGTCGTCTGCGGCCGCAAGGAGCTGATGCGGCGCTTTCGCGATGACCGCCCCGCCGACGTCTGCTTCGCCCGCGGCACCTTCAATTCGCATCCTTACGTGATGACGGCGATGGATGAATTCCTCAGCCGCCTCGCCAGCCCCAATTTCAACAACGTCTACCAGGGGCTCGACGAGACCTGGAACGGCCGCGCCGCCGCATTGAACGGGCGGCTGGCCGCGAGCGATCTGCCGGTGCGCGTCAGCAACATCTCCTCGATCTGGATGGTGCAATATACCGAGCCGTCCCGCTACAACTGGATGCTTCAATATTACCTGCGCGCCGAGGGGCTGGCGCTGAGCTGGGTCGGCACCGGCCGGTTGATCTTCAGCCTCAACTACACGGACGCGGATTTCACTGAAGTGGCCGACCGCTTTGTCGCGGCCACCGGGAAGATGAAGCGCGACGGCTGGTGGTGGCACGATGCTTCGATGACCAACAAGGACATCAAGCGGCGGATTCTGAAAGAGATGCTCGCCAAGAGGTTCGGGCGCTGAGGGCGCGCTTTCGACAATCATCACAACCGGGCTAGCCCCTCCGTTATTGCCTGCGACAAACGCGAAGCGTTTGCGCAAGGGAGCGAAGCGACGAAGCAATCCATCTATCCCCGCGCGGAGAGGTGGATCGCTTCGCTTCGTTTGCAATGACGATCTCACAACTGGTGCTCAAGAACGTGGATGGCCGGGACAAGCCCGGCCATGACTGCGTTGTTGGATCAAGTCCAACGCTCACGCGTGCTTGACGTGCTTCTCGAGACCCGGATCGATCAGTTCGCCCTTCATCAGGTACAGCGGCGCCTTGTAGTACAGCTTGAGATCGCTGAAGGGATCGGTGAGGATTTTCGTCATCCAGACCAGACCGGTCTCGACGTCACGGATGAAGAACAAATGGATGGTGCGGAACAACAACCCGCCGGCGCCGACCGCGAGCCAGATCTTGGCCACCTGGCGCATGAAGTCCGCCGGCGAGGTCCAGGGCGTGAACAGGCCGAACAGGGTCGGGTCGAAATACAGTACCAGCGGCGACAGCGCCCAGATCGCCATCAGCACGACCTTGCGCTGCAGATTGTACCCGACCTTGATTTCTTCCTTGTGCTCGTGCGTCGCCTGGTTGACGTGGTCGTATCCCCTCGGCTCGAAGAAGAAGTGACCGGCCTGCCGCGAGGTCATGGAGACCAGCCAGCCGACCAGCGCCGACACCATCGGATCGATGAACAGCATCGCATAGGCGAACAGAAAGCTCGCGGCGCTGACGAAGTGCAGCGACTGGTTGATGCGGCTGTGGTGATAGAAGCGGTGGTCGTCCCAGCGCTGGGTTCGCAGTTCCTGCAGGAAGTTCTTGATCATTCTCTACCCCCAAATTCTCATCTGTTTGACGTTTACCGGGATTCGATGTCCGGCATGTGACATCATCATGTTGACATGTGACGGCTTGCAGCGACGCGATGACGCAACAGCAACCGCTACGCGTCAGGCCGCCGCAGCGACCTCGATTTTGCGGAAACGCACCAGCGAGAAATGCCCGAGCGGCGGCACCAGGCGGCGCTCCGCCAGTTCGATGCCGCGCGCGCCGGCCAGCCATTGCGCATAACGCGACCAGGCGAACTCGGCGGTGCGGAAGCCGAGCGGACGAACCACCGGCTGCAGGCGCTGCTCGATGAAGCGGCGCATGCCGGCATCGGCGCTCACCCGGGTCAGGATGATGAGTTCGCCGCCGGGCCGCAGCACGCGGGCGAATTCGTCGAGCGCCTTTTCCGGGTTCGGCACCGCGGTGACGACATATTGCGCCATCACCACGTCGAACGAATTGTCGGGGAATTCGAGGTTTTCAGCGTCCATCACCGCGAGCCCCTCGACGTTCTTCAGGCCGAGTTCGTCGACGCGCTTCTTCGCCTTCTCCAGCATCGCCTCCGAAATATCGGTGCCGAAAATGCGCAGATGCGGCGCGTATAGCGGCAGCGAAATGCCGGTGCCGACGCCGACCTCGAGCACGCGGCCGCCGATCTTGTTGGTCGCCTGGATCGCCGCCTTGCGGCCCTTGCTGAACACGCCGCCGAACACGAGGTCGTAAACCGGCGCCCAGCGATCATAGGCCTGCTCGACCGTTTCGCGGTCGAAATCCAGGGTCCTGCTGCCGTCAAGCTTGATGATGTCTGCCATGGTTGGTTCTGCCTTCTCGTCTCACTCGTATGACTGGTTTGATATTCAACCCTGCACGGCGCTCGCGGCGGGCGCCCGGCGCACCGGCCGCAGCGCGCGGCTCGGCTGCAGCGCCGTCAGATTGCCGATGAACTGCCGCGCGCTGTTTTCCCAGGAACGCGACAGCGCAAAATTCCGGCAGGCGTCGCGCGACATCGTCAGTGCGCGCAGGCACGCGCTGCGCAGATCGGTATCGATCGCGCCGATCGGATGATCGGCGATGACATCCTTCGGGCCGGTGACCGGGAACGCCGCGACCGGCGTGCCGCACGCCAATGCCTCGAGTTGCACGACGCCGAACGTATCGGTGAGGCTCGGAAACACGAAGACGTCGGCAGCCGCCAGATGCGCGGTCAGGTCCGCGCCCTTCTTCTCGCCGAGGAAAATCGCGTCGGGAAATTGCTTCGCGAGTTGCGCCTTCTGCGGTCCGTCGCCGACGACCACTTTCGATCCCGGCAGGTCGAGCGACAGAAACGCTTCGAGATTCTTCTCCACCGCAACGCGGCCCATGGTCATGAAGATCGGCCGCGGCAGATCGAGCGTTGCGGGATTGTGCGGATTGAACAGCTCGGTATCGACGCCGCGCGTCCAGGAGCCGAGTTTGCGAAAGCCGCGCGCGCCGAGTTCCTGCCGTAGCGAATCGGTCGCGACCATGACCGTGGAAGACGCGGCATGAAAGTGCCGCATCACCGCGTAGCCGACGCTGAGCGGGAGTCCGGTGCGGACGGCGACATATTCGGGAAAGCGCGTCGTATAGGACGTGGTAAACGCAAGCTTGCGGCGGCGGCAATAGGCGCGCACCATCCAGCCGATCGGGCCCTCGGTCGCGATATGGATGGCATCCGGTGCGGCCTGCTCGATCCGCCGCGCGATCTCGCGCCGGTTCGGCAGCGCGATGCGCAGGCCGGGATAGGTCGGCAGCGGCATCGACGGAAATCCGTCAGGCGTGAGAAAGCCGATGTCGGCATCCAGCGTTGAAGCACTGCGGGCGAGCGAGGTCAGCGTGCGCACGACGCCGTTCACCTGTGGATGCCACGCGTCGGTCGCAATCAGTATCTTCATGTCCGGGACCTGGGATGAACGTCGGAACGATTCTCAAATCCGACGTTGGGACATGGATATTTCAGGCGTATGACGTCATCGTTCTGTAAGGTTGTTTTTTAAACCCATCTCCACGCTTTTCAGGTAACGTGACAGAATAATGTCAGACCCGAACGACAACACTGCACGATCCCGCCGCCGGCGACAGCGGCGGAGCTACGCGCTTCTGATCCTTGCCGCCGGCATGCTCGCATTCGGCGTTGCCGCCGGCGCGCTGTATTACGTGTTGCGCCCGACGACGCTGCGGATTGCGGTCGGACCTGCCGGCAGCGAGGACCAGAAACTGGTCCAGTTGATGGCGCAGACGTTTGCGCGCGAGGGCAGCTCGGTGCGTCTGTCGCTGGTCACGACGGAAGGCACAGCGGAAAGCATCGCGCTGTTCACGGCCGGCAAGGCCGATCTCGCGGTCGCCCGCGGCGACCTGAACCTGCCGGCGAATGCCGAGTCGGTCGCCATCCTGCGCAAGAATGTCGTCGTGCTGTGGGCGCCTTCAGGCCGTTCCGCCAAAGGTTCGAAGAAGCGGCCCGCACCCAAGATCAAGAGTCTCGACGAACTGGCCGGCCACCGCGTCGGCGTGATCGGGCGAACGCAGGCCAATGTCACGCTGCTGCGTAACGTTCTGAAAGAGTCCGGCATCAATCCCGACAAGGTCACGATCAGCCAGTTCGGTACAAACCAGATCGGCGAAATGGCGCGCGACCAGTCGGTCGACGCCTTCATGGCCGTCGGCCCGCTCAAGAGCAAGATCACCGTGGACGCGATCGCGGCGACGGCTGCGGCCCGCGGCGAGCCGAAGTTCCTGCCGATCGAGGTTGCCGACGCGATCGCGAAGAAGAATCCGATCTACGAATCCGAGGAGATTCCCGCCAGCATCTTCGGCTCCTCGCCGCAGCGGCCGGAAGACAAGGTCGATACGGTTGCCGTCAATCACCTGATCATCGCGCCGAAGTCGTTGTCGGACACGGCGGTCGCCGCCTTTGCCCGCCAGCTCTTCACCAACCGCCAGCAACTCGCGCGCGAACTGCCGTCCGCTTCGCAGATCGAAAAGCCGGACACCGACAAGGACGCCGCGCTGCCGGCGCATGCGGGAGCCGCCGCCTATATCGACGGCAACGAGCGAACATTCCTCGAAAAATACACCGACTACATCTGGTTTTTGGTCCTGATCCTCTCGGGCCTGGGATCGGCCGGCGCCTGGCTGAGGCATTACTGGAACAAGGATGAGCGCGAGCAGTACATTGCCCATCGGGATCATTTGCTCGAGCTGATCTCCAGGGTGAGGATGGCCGAAACGCCGGAACAACTGGCCGACATGCAAGGCGCGGCCGATGCTATGTTGCGCGAGACGCTGGATTGCTATGACGACGGCACCGTCGAGGAAAGCGACCTGTCGGTGATCGCGCTGACGCTCGAACAATTCCATCATGCGGTCACCGACCGCCGCGTCGTGCTCGGTGCCGGCGTTGCCGGAACGCCGCGGGTGCGCGTCCATCAGGGCTGACTGCTCGGCGGGCTTTGCCCGATCGCGCCCGTATCGGGCAGCAGCTACGGGATATACGGGGTTCATCACTATCGCCGCTGATGAACCCTTGCAAAGAAACCGAGCCGCTCCCGGCGGCTGTGATTGGCTAAGACAGAATGCTCAATGCGCCGCGTCGCAGCAGCTCGAGCGTCCAGGTAGCAGGGGCGATACATCGCTGCGAGTTGCCTGCCTCGTAGAAAGATCGTGCGCGGAGACAACCCACCGCGACTGGCGATCCAACGTCGAACCGGCGATGGATACATTGAAAAAAGCTCTTTGGTTGCTTCCGGATTCGGAATAGCGCGCCCCCGAGATCCGAAATCCCAGGCTCCGTGGAAAGCGAGCTCTGCATTCGGAGTGACACAGATCCTATCGTAGGGGATCGCGCCGAGGACAATTGTGCAGGCGGAGGCGCAAAGGCCATCGATGATGATGGCCTGTCCTGATGCTCGCAATTTTTCATATCGATGGACGTAGCGCCCGATCTGACCACCCCGGTCATCGGTAATTCGAACCAGCGCATGGCTTGCTTCCGCTTGCGCAAGCGGCAGCATTGCCGCGAGGATCGCCGTCAGACATTTCATACCTACAGCTCCACAAAGACGTCGCGGTTGGCGTTTGATTGGGCGCGCTGCCTGGTGTCTGAGTGTTCGCATCGCTGTTCTGGCTTCGTGCGGGTATGATGACATGCAGCATTCCAAACGCACTTCCAGCAGATCGTTCTGAGGAACCGCATGTGCTCTAGCCAGATAGCAAGGCTAGGACCGCAATTCATGCGGACGGAGCAACGACGTCGATTGACATAAATCAAAGCCAAGTGTCGTGAATGGAACTCTTGCGCTCGTTCGGAAGGCACTCGGGAGCGCGCCCCACGCGATGGAACACGACGTCAATATACGCTGCGACGTCGGCTGTGACGTGGTTCGGCTTGCGGACGCCCGAAGTATGGATTGACGATGCATTGGGCGGCGCGGCCTGACGCCGACGCATTGCACTGCGCCAGTGAGCTATAGCCGCATGAGATGGCGTTTCCGTCTCTTCCGTAGGTCTGAAGGCAGACCGGATAGCCAGGATCATACGTCTGGGCGGAGGCCGATGCCGAGGTCAAAGCCATCCCAATCGTGAAAATTGCCAACGCCGGGATGCGCATCACCCTTTCTCTTGCGGTGTTGCTGCCGCTCTTACGATTTCAAATCCCTTGGCCTGCAATTCGAGTATTACAGCCGTAGCCAAATACGCGCATTCCTTTGGCGTGATCCAGTGCGGGCTTCTCCAATCCGGCTCATCTTCCTTCGGGTAACTGACAAAGGCCGAGCGAATGGCGTGCTCGATCACATCCTTTGGATCATCCGGCATTGATGCCTCATCTCACGTTGAGTGATTGATTATCGGGACAGTGCCTTGCCGACGACCCGGCGGTACGATGGGTCATCCCAGCTAGGACGCCGGTCGACGCGCCGGTGCCTTGATCTACGTCAAGCTAAGACAGCCCGGGAAAAGAAGCTCCGCCTGCTTCGCGGGGCTGGGCGGGAGGCCCTCGCTCGTTTGACCGCCGCTTTGCAGCGTCGGCCACTTCTGGAGCGAGCTACGCTCACCGGACCGTCCGGCATCGGCAACGAAACCTTAATGAAACAATTCCCTAACGCGACGAAACCATTTTGGCGATTTCGTGCAAATGTCCTGAAACGGTTCACCTGTACATCTTTGTCCAACGACGCGCCGAAAACGGTGCGACTGGGCGTAGAACAGGGGACGACCAATGTTCAATTCATTTGACCTGAAGACCCGCATTGCTGCCGCCGCTTTTGGTGCGCTGGCGATCGGCGCGACCGCATTTTCCGCACCTGCCACAGCTGCTCCGCTGCCGCTGTTTCCGTTTTTCCTGCCGCAGATCGAAGCGGCCCCGCCGCCGGTGCAGGCTGCGCCCCAGGATGAAGAAGACCGTTCGGTCGAACTGCCGGCGCGCCTGCGCCGCCAGGTCGTGAGCTACCCGACCCGCGAGGCGCCGGGCACCATCATCATCGATACCCCGAACACCTACCTCTATCTCGTGCTCGGCCACGGCCAGGCAATGCGCTACGGCATCGGTATCGGCCGCGACGGCTTCACCTGGTCCGGCACGCAGACCATCACCCGCAAGGCCGAATGGCCGGCCTGGACCCCGCCCCCGGAAATGATCGCCCGCCAGCCCTATCTGCCGCGCCACATGGCCGGCGGCCCCGGCAACCCGCTCGGCGCCCGCGCGATGTATCTCGGCGGCACCATCTATCGCATCCACGGCACCAACGACCCCTCGACGATCGGCACCCGCGTTTCCTCGGGCTGCCTCCGCCTCACCAACCAAGACGTCAGCGATCTCTATTCGCGGGTCAACGTCGGCACCAAGGTGATCGTGCTGCCGATGACGGATCGCCGCGCCGATCTGGGCCGTGACCATCCGCTGAGGCGACAAGGAATTCGAGCGCAACAAGCGGCTCCGGCTTTCGCCGGGGCCGTTTTGTATTGACCATTAGTCGCTGCAGGGCGCTTGGGCATCACCTTCGCCGTCCCCGTCATTCGCCCATCCCCGACAGATCTTCAAAGGCGATCGACGTTGCCGCTCACGGATTCGGCCGCCGGCCGTGGAAAGCATCCTCGAGCAAGCGGACAATCTCCTCGCCGCTCGGCCGGCGCGGATTGTAGTAAGGCGCCTCCATCACAAGCGACACGGCACGCGGCAGTTCGTCGTGCCTCATGCCGATCTCCTTCAGGGAAACCGGCGCGTTCAACCGCACCATCAACTCAAAGATGCCCGCCGCCGCATTCGACGTACCCATCGCCCGCTCGATCCGCTTCATCGCTTCGGGCGCCGCTGCATAATTATAGGCCACGGCATGCGGCAGCACGACGGTATGCGTCTCGGCGTGCGGCAAATTCCACGTTCCTCCGAGCACATGGCAGAGCTTGTGGTGCAAGGCCATTCCGGTCGTTCCAAGCACTGAGCCGCAGAGCCAGGCGCCATAGAGACAATCGTTCCGTCCGGCCACGTCATGCGGGCTTTTCAGAATCGCGGGCATTCCGCGTGTCAACGCGCGAATGCCTTCCTCCGCCATCATCGCGGTGATCGGATTGGGCTCCTCTGCGTAGAGCGCCTCGACCGCGTGCGCAATCGCGTTGAACCCGCTGGTGACGGACAGTGCCGGCGGAAGATCAAGCGTCAGCATCGCATCGTAGATCACTGTCCTTGGCAATACGCGACGATCGCGCCCGGTCCGCTTCTGGCCGGCTTCGGTGAGCCCGTAGATCGGCGTCATCTCCGAACCGGCATAGGTCGTGGGGATGGCCAGGATCGGCAGGCTCGAATGCAACGCAATCGCCTTGCCGAGCCCGATGGTCGAACCGCCGCCAGCGGCGACCACGCAGTCGGCCCCGAGCCGCGCGGCTTCTGCGCAGGCCTGCCGCGCCACTTCGACGGGCACATGCATGACCGCCTGCGGAAATATTCCCGCGCTTCGTTCGCCAATGCGTTCCGCAATATCCCTGGCAAGGCCCTGCTGCTGCGGGGTCGACAGAACGAGCGCGCGCCTGGCGCCGAGGCGTTCGATCTCCTGCGGCAATTGGTCAAGCGCACCCGACCCGAACACCACCCGGCCGGGCAACGATTCGAAAACGAAGGCATTCATCTCCGGTTCTCCAGACGTCACTTCCAGTGAAGTTTCCTGCCGCCATCCGGCTAGAGTAACTAGCGTATCGCGATGCCGACGGCTAAGCTAATGGCCGGGCAGCTATGAAGACTATTCCAAAGAGGCACACGGACGAGCTCGATCTGCATGCGCTGCGTGTGCTTGATGCACTGTTCCGCGAACGAAGCCTGACGCGCGCCGCCGATGCGCTGAACACCCAGCAACCCGCGCTGAGCAAGACGCTTGCGCGCCTGCGCCGGTATTTCGACGACCCGCTGTTCGTGCGGGTCGCGCTGCATATGGAGCCGACGGCGAAGGGGCTCGAACTCGAGCGGCCGGTTCGGGCGCTGCTGGATGGCATGCAGCTTCTTCGCAACGAACGCGTCCATTTCAATCCTGCGGGCTCAAGCCGAACCTTCAACGTGTTCACCCTCGATGCCGGCGTCATCGTATTGCTTCCAGGCGTGGTTTCGCAGCTCATGAGCGAGGCACCCGGCGTCAGGCTGCGCGCCGCACCGTTAAACATCCAGAATCTCCATGCATCGCTCGAGTCGGGCCAGATCGATCTGGCGATCGGCGAATTCCCGCTGCTCATTCCCGGTATCCGCCGGCAGAAACTGTTTTCGGGCCGGCACATGAGTATCTTTCAAAGGAAGCATCCGCGTCTCGGACCAACTCCGTCACTCAGCGAATTCTTGGAAGAGCAGCACGTCCTCGTGACCGCGGCGGGAATCGGCCCCGCGCATCAGGCCGCCGAGCGCTCGCTCGAAGACCAGCTGCCGCCGCGCAACATCCTTACGCATGTTCCAAATTTCACCGCGGCAGCCATTCTCGCCAAAATGAGCGGTGCGATCGTCACCATGCCAGGCCCGGTCGCGACCGTTCTGGCGCGTGAACTCGACATGCAACTCGCCAAGGCGCCGGTCAAGTTGCCGGAATTCGAGATCGCGCAGTACTGGCACGAGCGCTTCGATCGGGACCCAGGCAACCAATGGCTACGCTCCATCGTCAACGCCCGGTTCGGCGGCGGCCGCAAGACGCCGGCGCGCAAATAGAACCACGCGGCGTTCAGGCCACGGCCACGATCTCTGGTTCGGAACTTGCCGCCACCGATACCGGCTGAAGGACAAAATCGTATTCGAGCAGCCAGAACGGCTGGTTGGCGATATGTCCGGCAGGCGTCGTGCCGCCTGCCGGGATCAACCGAAACTCGGCAAGCAGCGGCGCCTTCACGCCGTAGACCACGTCGGTTTCGATAAACGGACAGGACTTCTTGAAAAGATGCGTGATGAGCCGCTCATGGCCGGGCGCATCGATCAGGAAATGAATATGCGAGGGCCGCATCGGGCTGATGTTGGTATGCGTCATCAATTCACCGACGCTGCCGTCCATCGGAATCGAATAGGGAACAGGCAACACCGTCTGCACCACAAACGAGCCGTCCGCCCCCGATGTGAACACGCCCCGCATCCAGGGCTCGTCGGTGCCACGCTGCGCTTCGTAGAGGCCGTCGCCGTCAGCCTGCCAGATGTCGAGCCTGGCGCCGGCGATCGGCCGTCCGTTCATGTCGCGCACCGAGCCCGCGACAAAGCACAGCTCTCCGGGCGCACCGTTGGCAATATCGGCGCCATCGGACAGGCTTGGCGAATTGTGAATATGGAACGGCCCGGTCACCGTCGTCGGCGTCGCCTCGCCGGGCATGCGATGGTTGATGCAGTCGACCAGCATGCTCACGCCGACAACGTCGGAAGCCAGAATGAACTCCTGCCGCTTGTCATTTGAGAGCTGCCCGGTTCGGGTCAACCATTCGATCGCGGCGATCCATTCCTTCTCGCTGGGCTCGACGTCCCTGACAAAGGCGTGCAGATGGCTGATCATCGCGCGCATGATCTGGCGCAGCCGTGGATCCGGCACCGCGCTCCATCGATCAAGAACAACGTCCGTGATGTTCGCCTCGGTGACATACGGCATGGCTTTCTCCTGTTGTTGCGCCCTCCGCGGCTCTGGTACTTTCGCCAGTCCGCATGACGGCCGTTGAACTTACCGGGCCGGTTCTCGTTCGCTTTCCTCGGCAAAATCCTGATCCCGCGCCCTGGTCAGGGCGACAGCTAGTGCTGCAAGCAGTGCCGGAATTCCGGCAATCAAATATTGCTGTCCAAGATCCAGTCCGGCGGCGACCAGCGCGGTCCCCGCAAGTGCCCCCGCGATCGCTCCGATACGACCTATGCCGACGACCCAGCCGATCCCGGTCGATCTGATGCGGGTTGGATAGACGACCGCGGTGTAGGCGCTGAGATTGACCTGCGCGCCGACGATCAGAAGCCCGGCCACGCCCACCGTCGCCATCAGCCAGCCCGCATTGAAGGTTGAAAAGCCGATCGACCCGATCGCCACTGACGACGCGACAAACGTCGCGATCAGGGAACGAAAGGATTGCTGCCGGTCGATGAGGCGCGCAAGCAGCAAGGATCCGACGATTCCTCCCAGCGAAAAGGTCGCCGACACGAGGATCGAACGGCTGAGCGGCAAACCTGCGGATGTCAGCAGGGTCGGCATCCAGGTGATGACGAAGACGATGACCAACTGGGTCAGGAACGCAGCAAATGACAGCAGGACCGTCACTCGACGGTACTCGCCCGCGAACAATTGCCTGAACGAGCTTTGTGCCGTTTGCGCGAGAGGGAGCGTCGCGCCGGCCGATCGCCTCGGATCGCCGGGGCCGTGCATCAACATGAAGCGTGGCAACTCAGGAAGGGCTGCCGCCAGGACAGCGGCAAGTATCAGGGGAGCAATCCCTCCAATCAAGAACACTCCCTGCCAGCCGTAGACCGCTATCACGGCTGCGGACATCGGTCCGCCTAGAACCCCTCCCAGCGGAAACGCCGCGTACATCAGGCTGACGAGCGTGGCGCGCAGACGTGCCGGCGCGTATTCGGAAACCATGGCTATGACGTTGGAAAGCGCCCCTCCGAGCCCGAGGCCGGTCAAAGCCCGCAAAATCAGAAGCGAGGGAAGGTCGTATGCCAGTGACGTCATTAGCGCGCAAACGCCGAACACGAAGGTCGAAACCAGAATGATCGGACGGCGGCCGTAGCGGTCGGCCAACATTCCAAAGGCGGCCGCGCCGATGGCGGCCCCGACATAATGTGCCGAGAAGATCGGACCGAATGTTTCTTTCGGCACGCGCCAGGCGTCCGCGATCACCGGCGCAACATATGAGATAGCGAGCGTATCGAAGCCGTCAAGCAGCGCCACGACGGCGCACATGGCGACCACCGAGATCACCGGCCAGCCCAGCGACGCCGGCGGCTCCCTAGTCGTGCGGGTACGATATTCATCGTTCAAGTTCGTCATCGCCGCCCCCAATGCGAAAAGTTTTCGAGTATCCGCTTCGGAACTCGGGGCCAGGGGACGATCGCTCCGCTCCCTGACCCCGACCGACACCGGCTAGCGCGGATCGAAGACCGCCGCCTCGGCGCGCCGGCCAGCCGGCGCGATCGTTGCTGCTGCCAATTCCAGCGCCTTCCCGGAATCCTGTGCCCGTGCATAGGAAGCGGAGGCGCTGTATTCGGTCGCGCTATCCTGCTCCAGTTCGATGCCGCAGACCTCTCGCGCCAGTCTGGCGTAATCGCCGGCACCGGAGAATTCCGCGCGCTGCATCGTCAGCGACCGGATCGCCATCAGCGGCGTGCCGTTGAAGTTCTCGAACATGAACAGGCGGCCGCCCCAGTCGGAGAGATAGAGATCGCGGATCACCCGACCGATCTTGAGCCGGTCATGCGGTTGGCCGCTCGGCCCGGTGTTGAGACGCTTGAGCCACGGGCCGATTTTCGAATCTTGCCACTGGCCCTCCGTCGGAAACAGCAGCGCGCTGCGGCCGCACAGGTCGAGCAGTTCGTACATCATCGACGAGAAGTGCTCGAGGTAGTAGGCGCGTCCGAAGTCATAGATCAGGATGTTCGGCTTGTAGTGCCCGCCGGGTGTGAGGAAGCCCATTTCCTCCGACGCCACCACATGAGCGATCATGGCCTGATGGAAGCCGACGAATCTGGCAACCCGCGTTTGCACGGCCGGTATCTTGCTGGTGCCGATGTGCTCGGTGATCAGGATGGCAAGACCGGCCATCAATTCGGCGCGTACCATCTGGCGGATGATGGCATGATAGTGCAGCCAATCGAACACGCGCTGCGGATAGAGCTTGGCATGATCCGGATTGCCGATATGGAAAACATATTTCCACGGGATGAGGACGTGATCGAACACCGTGAGATTATCAAGCTCATCGCCCGAGGACGCCATCGGGTGCTCGACCGGATCGTCCTTCACCGTGCTCTCGCGGCACACCACCGTGATACCCTTGGTGTTCACCGGCGTCATCGCGAAGATGATCTGCTCGGCCGGGATCCCGGGCCGGAAGAACACGCCGATGTGGATCCAGTCGCCAAACGCCGTTCCGGTGCCGATCGCCTTGACGCCGTCGACCACGATCCCCTTGTCGTTGATCTCAACCACCCGCAGCGCCGGAGACCTGGCCTGTGCGTCCGCGCTGGAGCGATCGGCCTGGGGGTCGACGAATTGGGGCGTACAGTTCAGGTCATTATCCCTCGCGAAGCGGAAGAAGTTGACGATGTTGCTGGCCAGCCCGCGTCCGTCCGCACCGACGGCGGATTTTTCCCACGGTTGCGGATCGTCGACATAGGTCAGGAGCGTGTAGTTGTTGGTATCGGGCATCCGCGGAAACGAAGTACCGCCCAGCTCGCGCATGACGGTTTCATGGTACTTGCGCTTGCGGCGAACTTCTTCCTTGTTGTGGTGGCCGAACCATTGCATCGAGCGGCGGACGCCATCCTCGTCGACGAATGTGACAACGTCCTGAAGATCCTTGCGATGATGCAGGTCGTAGAAGTCCGCGATGCGGCGGGCGTAATCCCGCGTCTTCGGGTGGGTCGCGACATTGTCGATCTTCTCGTCGCCGACCCAGACATCTCGACCGTCGTTGAGGGCTTCCAGGTATTGCGCGCCGGTACGTAGCATTTTCTGCTCCTTTGGTTCGCGGGCCAGCGGCCGGCGGGGTTAGGCCATGTTGCGGATGGTCGCGTAATTGCGGCAGTGGTAGATCAGGGGATCGTCATTCGTTGCATGCACGGTCGAGATCACCTCGGCGAGAAACACGCTGTGGGTGCCCACCTCCTTGACATCGGCCACCCGGCAATCGAGCGCGACGCGTGAAGTCGTGCAGTAAGGAGCACCGGTGCTGAGCACGCTCCAGTGCGGACCGGAGAAGCGATCGGGCATGGCGACACGTCCGACGCCGGCAAACATCTGCGACAGGTCGACTTGCTCGGCACCGAGGCTGCTGATGCAGAGAACACCGTTTGCCTTGATGACGGCATTGGCCGCGCTCTTGCGATTGACGCAAACCATGACGATCGGCGGTTCGTCGCTCACGGCACACACCGCCGAACAGGTGAACCCCGCAATGCCGTGAGGGCCGTCGGTCGACACGATGGATACCGCCGACGCGACCCGCGAGAGGGCTTCGCGGAATTCCGTCGCGGAAACATGTTGGGGTAATTTCGGAGCCTGGGCTTCAACGGGCCAGCTTCGCGAGGTATCGCTGGCCGGATGCCGGACATCGGATTGAGTGAGCATCGTTGTCTCCCTGGTTGTGGGCTGCAGATGAACTCGAATGCGCCGTGCTGCTGTTTTCTTGTTATCGATCGAAGCAGGTTGTCGCAGCGTCACCGGCGGCGCCACTGGGTGCCCGGCTATTGAGACTATTGCCCTGAGGAGATAGAGCGCGTGGAAGCACCCATGGATGCGCCGCCCATCCAAAAACGGCTTCGGCATTCGCCGGTCCGTTTCATTTCACGTCCGGCTGATGCAACAGATCCAGTCATTCTCGCCGGTCCCGGCACCGTAAGAAGCCTGGAGCTGCGTCGAAAGTCCTTCCGACTCCGGACGGCGCGCGCATGCGCGGCGATGTCCACTTCAGACCGGCCGTTTGCCGGAATCCCCTGCCACAGCACCGCCATCTATCGCATGCGACGAAAGTAGCCCGGAAGACGTGAATTGGCGAGTCGCCGCGCGCTCTGGCGTCCCTCTCCCCGCCCCTGTAAAATGCTCGGGGGGCGATTCAATGGGATTCGGGGGGACGATGCGTCTGCCGATGCATCTGAAGACGGTTTCGATTGCGCTCGCGGTCGTCATCGTCTCGTTTGTAGCCAGCCTGAAGGTCATGGACTTCGTCGCGCCGCGCGCCACGAACCGACCGCCCGCGCTCGCCGAGTTGCCGCCGCTGCCGCCGGCGCCGCGTGCATCCACCGTGATGGCGCCGATTGCGGTGACGCTGGCGGCAATCCGCGACGCCGCCGATCGCGGCGCGCCGCGCAACTTCGCCGGCAAGGCGGACAATCCGATCTCGCAGATCCTGCAGAATGCGGATATCGGCTGGACCGCCTCGCGCGGGCCGATCAGCGCGACCGGCGCGCCCGACGTGCTGACGCTGGCGACACCGCTGACGGGCACATTGAACGTCACGGGTTCACTGTCGGCAAAGGCGACGGGTGCGGTCGGCGAAGCCCTCGGCGGCCTGCTCGGCGGCAACGTCGCCAAACAAATCGGCAGCGTGAACATCAAGAACCTCAACGCCAGCGCCGAGATCAAGGGCAACGTCATCATCACAGCGCGGCCGAAGATAGCGGCGAACTGGCGCATCGAGCCGAATTTGGCAGCGCAGGTCAATCTCGGCGACTCGAGCCTCAGCGTGGCCGGTGCGCGCGTCAACGTGCCCGCGCAGGTGAAGCCGTTGATCGACAAGAACGTCGCCGAGCAGATCGCGCTGGTGCAGGCGCGCATGCGCAACGATCCGACCTTCGAGCAGAATGCGCGGATGCAGTGGGCCAAGGCCTGCCGCTCGATCCCGCTACAGGGCACGACGGCCGGCTCGACGATGCCGACGCTGTGGCTGGAATTGCGCCCCATCCGGGCGATTGCCGCGCAGCCGCGCATCGACGCTTCAAACCTCACGCTGACGCTCGGCATCGAGGCGGAGACCCGCATCACGCCGGCCGAGACCAAGCCGGCCTGCCCGTTCCCCGCCGAGATCGTCATCGTGCCGCCGACGCCGGGACGGGTCGCGATCGGCGTGCCCATCGACATGCCCTTCACCGAGATCAACAAGATCGTGGAAGCGCAGTTCGCCGGAAAGACTTTTCCGGAAGATGGTTCCGGCTCGGTCGACGTCACCGTCAAGCGCGCCAGCGTCGCGGCGTCGGGCAAGCGCCTGCTGATTTCGCTGCTGGTGAGCGCCAAGGAGAAGAAGAGCTTCCTGGGGCTGGGCGGCGAGGCCAATGTGCATATCTGGGGAAGGCCGGTACTCGATCAGGCCGAGCAGACGCTGCGGCTGACCGATGTCGAACTTGCCGTTGAATTGGAGGCCGCCTTCGGGCTGCTGGGCGCCGCGGCGCGCGCGGCGATCCCGCATCTGCAGAAGACGCTGGCGGACAAGGCCACCGTCGACCTCAAGCCGTTCGCCGCCAACGCCCAGAAAAAGATTGCCGCCGTGATCGCCGATTTCCAGAAGAACGAGGACGGCCTGCGGGTCTCGGCCGAGATCACCAAGCTGCGCCTCGCCGACATCGCCTTCGATTCCAAGACGCTGCGCGTGATCGCGGAAGCCGAAGGCGCGATCAACGTCTATGTCAGCGCGCTGCCGGCGCTGTGACGGGCTCTCACGACGGCTCGAGGGCGGGGCTCAACTGCTCTATTGCGGCGGAAACAGGCCTCATGGCGAACGGCTTGCTGAACTCGAGAACCCGTTCCGCCGGCGCGTACCAGCCTTGCGGCGCGTGCGTGTCGTCGTGCAGATAGCAACGCACGCGCACCAGTGGCGACCCAACCGTGAAGGTGAAATGCCGGCTCATCGGAGGGCAGGTCACGAAGGAATGGTACTTCGAAAGCTGCGCACAGTTGACGAAATTGGTGCCCCATTTGCGCTCGACATGGCCGCGACCGCTGACCACGTCGTCCGGGAAGGTATGCGTGTGTCCGCCAAGCCAGAGATCGACCGAGCCTGGATGCTGTTCGATGTACCGTTCAAACCGCTGGGCCTTCGGTTCGTGATCGACGAAGTATAAGTATGAAGCGCCTTCCGGCACGCCGTCGACACCGTGATAGCGGCCGTGACGATACCTGCCATCCGGATATTTGGAGACGCCTTCAAAGTCGCCGGAGGCAACCGTGGTTTCGCGCAGCATGTGATGGTGGCAGCTAATGACGATTTCGTCCTTTGACGCCTCCACATTCTGCTGCCACCACGCCCAGGTGTCGCTCGTCACCGCGCCGGCTGGCGAGCCGCCGCCGAATTCGCGGCGTCCGACGGGATACGGAAGATCGTTGCGGTCACTCATCATCAGGAAGCGGATATTGCCGACGCGGAAGGAATAGCGTTCCCAATTGCCATCGACGGGATACGGCCGCCGGGACGCATCGACACCCGATGTCGCGGTATTCTCGCCGATCGGATCGACCCATTTGCGAAACCACCAGTTTGCCGGCTTCCCGGCGCTGGACGGCGCATTCCCCGGCGAGGCATCGTGGTTGCCGGCGACGGCATAGATCTGTTCGCGGCGATGCTTTGTCAGAAAGCCGTATTGCCGCGCCACCTCACGCCCCTGCTCGTCATCGGGCAAATCCCAGAGCCCGGCATTATCGCCGAGATCGAGCGCAATGTCCCAGCGGAATGGCGGACCACCGAGGTCGCCGCCATTCTCGGATTGGCGCAGCGCCGACGCGAGACTCTCGGGATAGGCCGCGGGAGGCGTAAACTCCATGCCGTTGCGGATTGCCGCCGATACGGCCTTGTCGGTCGCGACATGCGCATCGGAGAACACCCAGAGATGAAACGTTTCGGCCTCGTTCGGATTTGCGATGCGAGGCTGTTGCTGCCGCTGGCTCATGTATGGAGATCCTTCGTTCCGGTTGACGTTTGAAAGCTTGGAACGGACGCGCAACCGGTGAAACAAAAAGCGCCAGCCACGCTATAATTAATTGCCAAACGAACCGGCTCGTTGCCGCGAGCCGGTTCGAAGGCGTTCGCGCCGTTAAGGGAGCAGAGTTTCGAGATCCAGCTTTCGCTTGATCATCTTGTATTCGAATGCGTCGGCCGCCCATTTCTCGATCAGTGCGCGGCTGCCCGGACTGACCGAAATGTCGATCTGGCTGATGTCAGTCACCGCATAAAACGGATCGTCTTTCGAAACCGCCTGGATGACCGCAGGGTCCGTCCGGAGGTACTCGGCGAACCACGTCGCCGCTTGCTGCTTGTTCTGCGCGATGAAAAGGATTGCCTTGCGCAGACCGGCAACGAATTTCTCTACCTCCTGCGGACGCTCGGCGATGAATTTGGATTTGACGATCGCGACGAAGCGAAATGGCCAGGTGTGAAGGATCTTGGCACTGGACTGCTGCTGCAACCTCAGCACCTGGGGCTGGCGGATCACGATCGCATCGACCGATTTGTTGGCAAGGGCCGTGGCGAGTTCGGCAGGCGCGATATTGACCAGCAAAACCTTGTCGGCCAGGCCCGCGGTCTTCAGCCACACCAGTGTGTCGAGATGCAGAATCCGAACCGAAGGAAACGCCCATTTTCTTTCCGGCGAGCGCTTCAGGCGTGCCGATGCCGCTGTCCTTGTTGACCATCAGCGAGTGGCTAGACTGGCCAACCATCGCGACGATCCGGATATCACCCGGAATCTTCGAGGCGTACGACGTCACCGGCATCAGGCTCGTGACGACCGCGTCGATCGAGCCGGCTGCAAGGGCTTCCATCATTGGCGGGCCGTATTGAAATGATTCGAACCTGGCCCTGATGCCGCTCTGCTCGGCGATTCCCGCCTTCTCCATGGTCACCACAATCTGGCCATTCATGCCGCTCGGGAATGCAATCCGCATCTCGGGATCGGCGGCGCCGGCTATCGTCGGCATCCCGCAGATGGCCGCCGCAAGCGAGAGCACGACGACGGCCAAGCTGCGGACGTGGTTGGGCACGATCACTTGCATGTCTCTCTCCAGTTCAATTTTCAGGTCTGTTTCCAGGGAATCAGCACATGCCGCTCCAGGGCTTCGAGTGCGACCGACATCAGCGCGCCGAGCAAGCCGATGGTGCACATTCCGACGAGAACCAGACTGGTTTCCAGCGCCAGGCGGTTGGCCTGAATCATGTAACCGAGCCCGGTTTGGGCGGCGATCAGTTCTGCGGTGACGACGGCCATCCAGGATTGACCGAGCCCGATCCGCAATCCGGTCGAAATCATCGGCATCGCAGAGGGCAGATAGATCCGGGTGAACAAGGCACGTGGCCCGGCGCCGAGCGAGCGGGCGGCATGAACATGCTCCGGCCGGACCGCATTGCCGCCGGCGAAGCTGTTGATGAAGATCGGGAAGAACGCCGCCAGCGCCGTGATGAAATAGCTCGGCGGATCACCTATGCCGAACCAGAGGATGGCGATCGGAATCCAGGCGATGGGCGGGATCGGGCGGAGAAAGCTGACGATCGGGGAGAGCAGCAGGTTAAGCGGCTTGAAGAACGCCATCAGGAGCGCCAGCGGAACTGCTATCGAGGAAGCAATCAGGAACCCGCCGATCACCCGTCGCAGACTGGCCAGGACATCGCCAAACAGACTGCCTTCCCGAACCAGTTCGAGGAATCCGGACAGCACCGAGTCCGGTCGCGGCAGCAGGACCGGATTGCCGATCCGCAGCGAAGCCGCCGTCCACAGCAGCAGAAACAGCGCGACCCCAATCAGCGCCCACCCCCAGCGCTTTCCACCACTCGCACTCACGTTTGCGGTCGCCATGACAAGCTCCCTCTTCAGTCGGAATTCCGGAACACCTTCAGGGTCTCTTCGCGGATCAATTCGAATATCTCTCCGCGATACTCGTTGAAGAGGTCGGACTTGATCATCGACGGTTCACGCGGCCGCGGCAGGTCGATCGCGACCTCGCGCTTGATGCCGCCGGGAAGAGTCTTCATGACGATGACGCGGTCGGCGAGAAAGATCGCCTCCTCGATGTCGTGAGTGACGAAAATCACCGTCGTCTTGAATTGCGACCAGATCTTCAGCAACTCTTCCTGCATGATCGAACGGGTCTGTGCATCGAGCGCGCCGAACGGCTCGTCCATCAGCAGCACAGGCGGATAGGTGGCGAGCGCCCGGGCAATGCCGACGCGCTGCTGCATGCCGCCGGACAGGCTTGATGGCCATGCCGAGCCCTGCTTTTCCAGACCGACAAGCGCCAGGAAGGTGCGCGCCGTGCCGATCGGATCTCCACGACCCAGCATCTTCGGGCCGAACGCGACATTCTCCAGCACCGACATCCACGGAAACAGCGAGTGATTCTGGAACACGATTCCGCAATCCGGATTGGGTCCCTTCACCGGCTTGCCGTCGACCATGATCTTGCCGGTGGTCGGCTTGAGAATTCCCGCAACGAGGTTGAGCAGCGTGGATTTTCCGCAGCCCGACGGCCCGAGCAAGGCGACGAATTCACCGGGGCGAATGTCGATATCGAGATCGTCGAGCGCGACCATCTGACCGGAATTGGTCTCGAAATGCATCGCGAGCCCGCGCCCCTCGATCCGGCCCTGGTCCGTCGGATGAGATTGCGGCTTTTTCGCAGGCGCCCAAGCCCCGGCCTTCTCACGAGGAGGCGACCGCTCGGACGCAAAAACGAGGTTCAGGTTTGGGCGCAGGGAGACAGCCAAAGCAAACACCTTCCAAAACGGGCGACGGTCGTACCGAACCGCAGCGCACGGGACCAGACAAAACTCACCGATGCCGACGCGGGCCTCAAGCAAGATCGGGTGTCAAACGACAACAAATTGCAGAATGAGCTTTGCGACGCTGGCACCCGGCCCGCGAGGCGTCAGTCGTCCGTGACCAGTCCTGCAAGCAGATCGAGGTCGCGAATGAGCAGTTTGCCCCGGCTCACCTCAATGAGGCCTTCCGACTGCAGTCGTTTTAATCCCACGGTGACCCATTGACGCGTCGCGCCAACCATGTGTGAGATTTCCTCGTGGGTGATCGGAACGGCGATGGCAACGCCTTGCCCAGTCCTGACACCGTAAATTTCAGCAAGCATCAGCAACACCCGCATCATGCGCTCGCCCGCCGTTCGGGTTCCCAGCATCTGCGCCATCGCCGCATAGCAACGGCCCTTGAACACCATGGCCTCGATCAGCCCGACCGCCAAATTTGGCATTTGCGCACAAAGCGCGCGCAGCGTTGCACTCGGAAGCAGCAGCAGGCTGGTGTCTCTTATGGCAACCGCCGACCACATGTTGGGGGTCTGGGCAAAGACATCGGGACCACCGATGAAGTGCCCGGCGAACCAGTAGGCCCGGGTGATCTCCCGACCGGTCGGCGCGGCATAGAATACCCGCACGCCACCCGAAAGGATCAGGTAAATCCCCTTCTGCGGGTCGCCGCGGCGAAACACCATGGAATGGCGCTTGGCCAGTTTCGGCTTGCACTGACGGATGACGTATTCGCGTTCCTGTGGGGTAAGTCGATCCAGCACGAAGGGCTTGCGACCCTCCAGCCACTCGGCTTCGGACAGCACGAGCACTTTCGAACGATTTGCCTCAGCCGCACGCGGATTTTGGCGGAGTGTGTCGGTTTGCAGCATGACCGGCCTCGCAACCATTTGAATCGCTTTTGCAATTAACAGGCCAAGACTGGCGCAATCGCCTGATCGCGACTGACTGGAAATTAGGCGCTGGGATGCGGGCGGATGCTGCATTGAACGTTGACCGGCTGAAATCGCTGGCCTGACGTCTTTGGAAACAACGAAAGGCTGCAACAGCCTTTGTTTTCAGCCCACCAGTCCTGAGCACCCGGATCGGACCAGATTCGCTTTTCCCTGCCCCTGACCGACGTCAAAAGCGTTTTGTCGGCCTCGACGCGCTTTTCGAGAAACGCAATCACTGCCTTGATGCGCGCAATATCCAAGCGGTCTTCATGCACGCATAAGCATCTACATTCAGCATCTACATTGACGTCGATGGCCGCGCACAACCGCGAACCGTCCAACTCTTGCGCCGCTCGCGCGGTTTTACCGCGGTCCGGAACGGGCTCGCCGAGGGCGAACGCGTAATCTTTGATCCCAGCGATCAGATCAGCCCCGGCGTCCGGGTCAGCTTGAAATGAGCGGCGGATACCTCGCCCCGCAAGCGGGACGAGGTCAGGTAAGCGGGCACGCACAACTTGGCGCTTCGTTAATCCTCGAACTTGAACGAGACATTCACCTTGGCGCGGTACGCCTCGACCTTGCCCTTGGCGTCCAGTTGCAGATCGAGCTTCACGACCTCGGCGACACGCAGATCGCGCAGCGACTCTCCCGCGCGGTTGACCGCAGCCGCCGCGGCTTTTTCCCAGGATTCAGTGCTGGTGCCGATCAGCTCGATGACCTTGTAGACGCTATCAGCCATGTCGTCCTCCCGTTGATGCAAGGGTCTGCACAAGGCAGGACGCAGGTGCTCCTGCCGCGACACAACCTAACATCGGGACGCGCACACTGATAGGATGCGCTGCACCATTGAGCGAACAGGTATTTCCAAAATCAAACGGCCGGGCGGCAATCACGCCGTCCGGCCAATTTGAAAGTGTTTGAGACCGCGGCCCTATTGGGTCGAATATTTGAACTCCGGCATCGCCTTCAGCTGATCCTTGGTCGCGCTGAACACGGCGTGATCCGGATACCACGGATTCTTCTTGGGCGCGGCAGCCGTCGTCGTCGCAGCGCCGGTCGTCGTATTCGACGAAGGCCTTGCGCCGCCGGTGGCGGGCGAGTTCGAGGCGCCGGTATAGGCCATCGGCTCATCGACGAACTTCACCTTGTCGAAGGGCACCGCGACCAGATGTTCGCCGACGCCCAGAAAGCCGCCGACGCCGATCACCACGGCTTTGATGTCGCCGCTCTTGTCGGCCAGGAGATCGTTGATCGATCCGAGGCTTTCCTTGCTGTCGTTGTACACGTTCAGGCCGACCAGCTTGGAGGTCCGCCAGTTACCCTTGAACGACGAGGTGTCAGACGCCGCCGCAGGCGAGGCGGTGGTGGCGCGGTCAGTCGTTGCCGAAGGACTTTGCGCGAACGCGACGCTCGCCAGCAGCGCGGAGGCCGCGACGCCGGCAATGGCAGTTTTGGTCAACATATCGGTTCTCCTCAGTTCAGAAACGCACTGGGAAAACCCGTCACTTCAACAAGTGTTCCACGCATTTCGCATGGAACACGTGCGCCTCACTGCGCTCAAAAGCCGCCCCAGTAAGGCGGCATGCCGTAATAGCGATGCAGTTCCGCTTCCTTTGCGCGATCGCCCCAGTCGAAATCCTTGTCCGCACGGAACGATGGCGCGCGCCGCAGCTCTTCATCGTCGATGTCGAGTTCATAGGCTTCGAACTTCGTATTGTAGCGAAGCCGTCCCCATGGCAACGGAATCAGATTGGCGCCGATGCCGAGAAAGCCGCCGAAACTCAGGATTGCATAGGATACTTTACCGGTGACCTTGTCGATCATCAGCCGCTCGATATGGCCGATCATGTCCCCGTTCGGCCGCCGCACCGCGGTCCCCTCGACGCGGTCGCTCGCGACCAACTGATGCGGCTTGGTCATGACATCGCTTGCCATTGCACCCTCCACACGTGAATGGGAACCAACGCTGCACTGCGTGACAGGTTCCGCCGCCGCGAAATAAGACAACCATCCTCTCCTATTCGGAAAGGATGGTTGCAAGGCGCAGCTTTGGGGAAGCGACTTGGAAAGAAGCGACTTGGAAAAAAGAAGCGACTTGGAAAAATGTCAGCTCTGGTAGTCGATCAAGAGCGCCGAGAACGAAGCGCTGCTGCTGTTCGAAGTCGTGCCGGTCACGCCGTAGGACGTCGATGACGAGGCCGACAGTGACTCCTGCAATGATTGCAGGAACTGCTTCAGGATGTCGTCGATCGATGTCGAGGAAGACGAGGAGGTGTCGTCGCTGGAGGACGCATCGCCCGAGGGAGGCGGGCCTCCCGGAGGCGGGCCGCCGGCTCCACCAGGGCCGCCTGGGCCACCGGGACCGCCAGCACCGCCGGGGCCGTTGGCGAAGGCGGCCTTGAAGACGCCCTGCAGTTCGGTGGCCTGGTCGCTGGTCAGCTTGCCTGAGGAAACTTCGCCGGCGATCAGGTCGTCGATCCTGGACTTCAGGTCGTCGGGCGAGGGTCTGGTTCCGCTGGCCTGGTCGCTGGCCCGGCTGGACTGCAGCGAGGAATTGATATCGGTCAGGGCCGCCGCCAGCGCGTCCTTGTCCGACGAACTGATGGCGCCGGAATTGACTTCGGAGAGCAACTCATTCTGCAACTTCTGCAGTGGCGATTGATAGGTATTTACGGAGGCCGCCGAGATCGAGGTCATGATAGCTCCAGGGAATCGTCAAGAGATCGGAGAGGAATCGTCTAGTGGTTCGTCGAGGGACTCGTACTCGTGGAAGCACGCAGCGACCGTAGGGCTGCGGGTCTTAACGAGGTCTTTTCGCCCGCCCCCTCGCCTGTTGCCCGGTATTGCCCGGAGTCATCCAGAAACATCTGGAAACAAAAATCCTTCGCGCGCGGGCCCGAATCACCGACAAAAGATCGGCATGGCCCAGGCAACACCCAATATCCTCGTCGTCGAGGACGATCGCGAGACGCGGTCGCTGATCGCAAAATACCTGCGCAACAACGCCTGCAACGTGGCGACCGCGGCCGACGGCCGCGAGATGGCCCGCGCCATGACCGACCGCCGCGTCGATCTCCTGATCCTCGACGTCATGCTGCCCGGCGAGGACGGCCTCACGCTGTGCCGCAAGGTGCGTGCGCAATCGCAGACCCCGATCATCATGCTGACCGCGCGCGGCGAGGACATCGATCGCATCCTCGGCCTCGAAATGGGCGCCGACGACTATCTGGCAAAACCGTTCAACCCGCGCGAATTGCTGGCCCGGATCAACGCGGTGCTGCGCCGGCAGGCCTTGGCCTACACCGCCAGCGCCACCGAGGGCGCGACGGCGCTTGTGTTTGCGGGCTGGCGGATCGATTTGCGGCTGCGCGAATTGCGCAATCCCGAGGGCGCGCATGTGGCGATGACCAGCGCCGAGTTCGACCTGCTCCGAACATTCTGCGAGCGGCCCGGCCGCGTGCTGTCGCGCGACAGCCTGCTCGACCTCACGCAGGGCCGCAACGCCGGCTCGTTCGAGCGCTCGATCGACGTGCTGGTCAGCCGCATCCGCCGCAAGATCGAGCCCGATCCGCAGAACGCCACCGTGATCAAGACGGTGCGCTCCGGCGGCTACATGTTCACCCCGCGCGTCGAACCCGTCAGCGTCGAGGCGGTGACCGCCGCCGGCCACTGATCATGAAGGGCCTTTTGAACCTGCGCGGCATCAGCGGCCAGATCGCAGCCCTCGTCGTCGTCTCGATCGTAGCCCTTCATCTGATCATCACCGCGAGCTTTTTGCTGCACCGGCCCGACCAGCCGGAGCCGTCATCCGACCGCGGCCACGGCCAACTTGCCGCTTCCGTGCAGTTGCTCGGCGCCGCGCCAGCCTCGGAACGGTCGCGGCTGTCCGCCGACATCGCGCGCGCCTTTCCACAGCTCGGCATCGAGATCCTCCCCGCGGGAGCCGTGCCTGCGGCTGATGGTCCCGACAGGTTCAACCCGCACGGCCTGCAGCGGCGCCTCGGCCATGATTACCGGATTTTTCCGCTCGCGGGCGGCGGGGGCCGCAGGCTCGGCATCGGCTTGCCTGACGGTATGATGATTTCGGCCAACGTCCTGCCGGACCGGCCGCGGCCGCCGTTTCTCGGCGGACCGTGGATGATGACGCTGCTGTTTGCCGTCATCAGCGTGACGCTGCTCGGCCTGTGGGCGGCGCGGGCGTTGACCGCGCCGCTGTCGTCCTTCGCCAAGGCCGCCGAGAGTTTCAGCCTCAATGGCGGCGCGGCGCCGCTGCCCGAGCGCGGGCCGGAGGAAATCCGCTCGGTCGCGCGCGCGTTCAATCGGATGCGCCAGCGCATCACCGGCCTGATCGACGACCGCACCAAAATGCTCGCCGCGATCAGTCACGATCTGCGCACGCCGATCACGCGGATGCGCCTTCGCACCGAATTCATCGAGGACGAGACCCATCGCAGCCGCATGCTGAGCGATCTCGACCAGATGCGCGCGATGCTCGAGTCGGTGCTGTCGTTCCTGCGCAACGGCCGCAGGCTGGAGGCCATGACGCTGGCCGACATCGCCAGCACGCTGCAGCTCATCACCGACCAGTTCGCCGACATGGGACGCAAGGTCGCCTATGACGGCCCCGCCCATGCCATGGCCACGGTGCGGCCGGACGACCTGCATCGCGCCGTCACCAATCTGGTGGAGAATGCCGTGCGGTTCGGCGCCGAAGCGGTGATCCGCCTTCGCGTCTCACCGGATCAACTCACCATCGATGTCGAGGACGACGGCCCCGGCATTTCGGATGCGCTGAAGCAGACCATGCTGGAGCCGTTCGTGCGCGGCGACGAGGCCCGCAACATGGACGAAGCGGCAGGCTTCGGCCTTGGTCTTTCGATCACCAACGCCATCGCAACGGCACACGGCGGCACGCTGTCGCTGCACGACCGGCAGCCGCATGGACTGGTGGTTCGGATGCGATTGCCAATCCACCAGAACAGTGGCCGCGCTGCGGCCTAGATAAAAATTACGGTCAAGCGGCCAGCGCGTCGGGATCGGCTTCCTCGTAGATCGCGATCGCCTCGAAGCGATAGTCGCAGGCGCGGCAGAACCAGAGGAAGGACGTGCGGCCAGGACTGCTCTCGACCCAGTCGGGTCTCGGGATCGGCTTGCCGCACTGGGCACAGGGATTGCCGCGGGGCAGATAGCTGGAATCGAGTCGAGCCATGGCGCATCTCCCTAGACTTCGGACGTCGTAACGACGTCTCGCTTTTTTAAAATGTCGTTAATGGGACAGGCTGGTTGTCGGAATGAACTGGTTTTGTCGCGGCGTCTTCTTTACACCTTGACTGCGACTTTTGCACGACATTCCTTGCGCGTCTGCATGACGCAGATTCGCGTCGACAGAAGCGATGCACCGCACACACAACGTTAGCGTCACGCGGACGGCGTTCGTTAACACGTACCTCAACGCAGAAATCTCGCCGCGATGTCGTCGATTTTTCGCCACATCTGCGCCCGGTAATGGAACTAGCGAAAACGCCAGTCGTTACCGCCCCAGTTCGCAGAGATTGTTTTTATGAAAAGTTTTCCGAAGTTTGCGCTCGCTGCAATCGCAGCGCTGCTGGTTTCACCCGATGCGATGGCGCAGAGCCGCGCGCAGTATGAGAGCATGATCGCAAGCCATGCGCGCGCCAACAACGTGCCGGAAGCGCTGGTGCACCGCGTGATCGTGCGCGAGAGCAAATACCATGCAAACCTCGTCGGGCGCGGCGGCACCATCGGGCTGATGCAGATCAAGCTGCCGACCGCGCGCGGCCTCGGCTACACCGGCGACGCCGCCGGCCTGCGCGATCCCGATACCAATCTCGCCTGGGGCGTCAAATATCTGGCCGGCGCCTACCGTGCCGCCAACGGCGATCACAGCCGAGCCGTGCGTTATTATGCGGGCGGCTATTACTACGCTGCAAAGCGCCAGCGGCAGGAGCGGCCCAGGCTCGCCACGCCGGTGCTCGCCAGCGGTGCCCCGCCGAAAATCGTCGCCGGGCCGGGCAAAGCGGCGAAAACGCCCTCTGAAGCGAACGCAATGCAGACCTCCCAGTAGCGGGGTTTTGGGCGCCCGGCTCAGCCGCGTCCGGGGCAAGGCAGCGGTGCAGTTCCCGCAAAGCCGCGTTGACACGTCAGCACAACCGCCTACATTAGCCCTGTTCCGAGGGGTGCTCCGATGAGGAGCTGAGATACCGCAAGCTTGGGCAGTTCTACTTCAAAGTAGAGGTGCCGAGACCGCGGTGACCCTTTGAACCTGATCCGGGTCATGCCGGCGAAGGGACAGGGATGTACCAGAAGTCAGATCCGCGGGGGGATTCCCCCGTTTCCATCATCGGCGCGGGCATTGCCGGCGCGTGGCAGGCGCTGCTGTTCGCACAGGCCGGCCATGCCGTCACCCTGTATGAGCGCAGTGACGCCGATATGACGCTCTCGACCAGCCACTGGGCCGGCGGCATGCTGGCCCCCTGGTGCGAGGCCGAGACCTCCGAGCCGGTGATCGGCCGGCTCGGCATCCGCTCGCTCGACCTGTGGCGCGAGCATTTTCCCAAAACCCCGTTCAACGGCTCGCTGGTCGTGGCGCATGCGCGCGACCGCGCCGATTTCGAACGCTTTGCGAAACTGACCACCGGCCATGTCAGGCTCGACGCGCGGGGGTTAAGCGACCTCGAACCGTCGCTGGACGGCCGTTTCCGCGATGGCCTGTTCTATGCCGGTGAAGGCCATGTCGAGCCGCGAAAAGTGCTCCCCGAACTGCATGCCCGCATCGAAGCCGCCGGCGGCACCATCAAGTTCGACTGCGATGCGAAGGCCGAAAATCTCGACGGCATCGTGATCGACTGCCGCGGGCTTTCGGCGCGGGACGAGCAGCCCGAACTGCGCGGCGTCAAGGGCGAGATGATTATCGTCGAGACGAATGAGGTCGAACTGTCGCGCCCGGTGCGGCTGATCCACCCGCGCTGGCCGCTCTATGTGATCCCGCGCGGCGACAACAAGTTCATGCTGGGCGCGACCTCGATCGAGGCCGAGGACACCGGCGTCAGCGTGCGCTCGGCGCTGGAGCTGCTCGGCGCCGCCTATGCCGTGCACCCGGCGTTTGCCGAAGCGCGCATCGTCGAGTTCGGCTCGGGGCTTGCGTCCCGCCTACCCGGATAATCTGCCGCGCATCACGGTCGACAGCAAGATCGCGGTGAACGGCCTTTATCGCCACGGTTTTCTGCTGGCCCCCGCGCTGGCCGAGCTGACGCTTGGCTACGTGCAGCGCGGCGCAATCGACAATGAGGTGATGCGATGCGTGTGACCGTCAACGGCGAGGCGCGGGAGATCGCTTCTTCCCGCGTCGACGCGCTGCTCAGCGAGCTCGAATACGAAGGCACGCATTTCGCGATTGCGCTGAATTACGACGTGCTGCCGAAAAGCCGCTGGGCCGAGACGACGTTGAAGAGCGGCGACGAGATCGAGATCATCACGCCAAGGCAGGGAGGGTGATGTGATGGGCGTGCGCACTTTCCTTCTTAACCTCGCCCCGCTTGCGGGGAGAGGTCGGATCGCGTTTGCGATCCGGGTGAGGGGGTACAGGTCCATCGATAGATCACACTCGCGGAGAGAGCCCCTCACCCCAACCCTCTCCCCGCAAGCGCGGGGCGAGGGAGCCAAGCTGTCATCGCCCGGCTTGACCGGGCGACCCAGTACGCCGCGGCTTCTCGATTTAAACGCCAGCTTCCCGGCGTACTGGATCCCCGCCTTCGCGGGGATGACGAGTTGATGCGTGGGACGGCGAGACGGACCGTGACCACCATGCTGAACTTCTACGGCAAAACCTTCTCCTCCCGCCTGCTGATCGGCAGCGCGCTGTATCCCTCGCCGGCGATCATGCAGGACGCGATCCGCAGCTCAGGGGCCAACATCGTCACCGTGTCGCTGCGGCGCGAGGCCGCCGGCGGCAAGACCGGCGATGCGTTCTGGTCGCTGATCCGCGAGCTTGATGTAACCGTATTGCCGAACACCGCCGGCTGCCGCAGCGTGCGCGAGGCGGTGACGACGGCAAAGCTGGCGCGCGAGTTGTTCGGCACGCCGTGGATCAAGCTGGAGGTGATCGCCGACAACGACACGCTGCAGCCCGACGTGGTCGGCCTGGTCGAAGCCGCCGCCATCCTGATCAAGGACGGCTTTGAAGTATTCCCCTATTGCACCGAAGACCTTTCGGTCGCGATGCGGCTGGTCGATGCCGGCTGCAAGGTCGTGATGCCATGGGCCGCGCCGATCGGAAGTGCAAAAGGCATCACCAACCGCGATGCGCTGAAACTGATGCGCGAGCGCCTGCCCGACATCACGCTGGTGGTCGACGCCGGCTTAGGTGCGCCCTCGCATGCGGCGCATGCCCTCGAACTCGGCTACGACGCCGTGCTGCTCAACACGGCAATCGCAAAAGCCGCCGACCCGGTCGCGATGGCGAATGCGTTTCGCCTCGGCGTCGAAGCCGGTCGCACCGCCTATGAAGCAGGCCTGATGGAAGCCCGCGACTTCGCCTCGCCCTCAACCCCTGTGATCGGGACACCGTTCTGGCATGCCGTATCCTGACAAATTCTATCCCGTCGTTCACAACGTCGCCTGGGTGACGCGGCTGGCGCTGCTCGGCGCCGGCACCATCCAGCTGCGCGCCAAGGACCTCAATGATTCAGAGGCACTGCAGATTGTGACCGACGCGCTGGAGGCCATCAAGGGCACGGACGCGAAACTCGTGGTCAACGATTACTGGCGCGCGGCGATCGTCGCCGGCGCCAAGCACCTGCATCTCGGCCAGGAAGACCTCGCCGACGCCGACCTCGGCGAAATCCGCAAAGGAGGACTGACGCTCGGCATCTCCACCCATGACGACGCGGAACTGGCGACCGCGCTTGCGGCGAAGCCGGACTATATCGCGCTCGGGCCCATTTTTCCGACCACGCTGAAATCGATGCGCTTCGCGCCGCAGGGCATTGCAAAGATCACCGAGTGGAAAAAGCGCATCGGCGACATCCCGCTGGTCGCGATCGGCGGCATCAAGTTCGAACAGGCGGCCGAGATTTTTGCAGCCGGCGCGGATTCGATCGCCGTCGTCAGCGACGTCACCCAGAACGCCGACCCCGATGCGCGGGTGCGGCAGTGGCTGGGCCAAAGCGCGGAGGCCGCGTGATGTGCACTGTTCGAAGCCTCGTACCATTCATTCCGCCGTCATCGCCCGGCTTGACCGGGCGATCCAGTACGCCGCGACCTCTCCGTCCTACCGCGCAGCCTCTGGGATACTGGATCCCCGCTTTCGCGGGGATGACAGCGGTGGCCGTTTCTCGCTCAGCGATGCCAACGAATTAGAACAAGGAGGATAACATAATGAACATCCGCTCCAATCCCGACACCACCCTGCCCGCCGTCACCACCGGCCCCCTTCCCTCGTCGCGAAAAATCTTCGCCACCCCGGACGCCGCGCCTGACCTGCGCGTCCCCCTGCGCGAGATCATCCTCAGCGAAGGCGCCGGCGAGCCGAACCTGCCGGTCTACGACACCTCCGGCCCCTACACCGATCCGACCGTCACCATCGACGTCAACGCCGGCCTGTCGCGCAACCGCCTCGCCTGGGTCAAGGAGCGCGGCGGCGTCGAGGAATATCAGGGCCGCGAGATCAAGCCGGAAGACAACGGCAATGTCGGCGCCTCGCACGCCGCAAAGGCCTTCACTGCGCATCACAAGCCGCTGCGCGGCCTCGATGGCCACAAGATCACCCAGCTCGAATTCGCCCGCGCCGGCATCATCACGAAAGAGATGATCTACGTCGCCGAGCGCGAAAACCTCGGCCGCAAGCAGCAGCTCGAACGCGCCGAAGCAGCGCTCGCCGACGGCGAAAGCTTTGGCGCCGAAGTCCCCGCCTTCATCACCCCGGAGTTCGTCCGCTCCGAGATCGCGCGCGGCCGCGCCATCATTCCCTGCAACATCAACCACGCCGAACTCGAGCCGATGATCATCGGCCGCAACTTCCTCACCAAGATCAACGCCAATATCGGCAACTCCGCCGTGACGTCGTCGGTCGAGGAGGAAGTCGACAAGATGGTGTGGGCGATCCGCTGGGGCGCCGACACCGTGATGGACCTCTCGACGGGGCGCAACATCCACACCACGCGCGAATGGATTCTTCGCAACGCGCCGATCCCGATCGGCACCGTTCCGATCTATCAGGCGCTGGAGAAGTGCGAAGGCGATCCGGTCAAGCTGACCTGGGAGCTCTACAAGGACACGCTGATCGAGCAGTGCGAACAGGGCGTCGACTATTTTACGATCCACGCCGGCGTGCGCCTGCCCTACATCCACCTCACCGCCAACCGCGTCACCGGCATCGTCTCGCGCGGCGGCTCGATCATGGCGAAGTGGTGCCTGGCGCATCACAAGGAGAGCTTCCTCTACACCCACTTCGACGAGATCTGCGACCTCATGCGCAAGTATGACGTCTCGTTCTCGCTCGGCGACGGCCTGCGTCCCGGCTCGATCGCGGACGCCAACGACCGCGCGCAGTTCGCCGAACTGGAGACGCTCGGCGAACTGACGAAGATCGCGTGGGAGAAAGGCTGCCAGGTGATGATCGAAGGCCCCGGCCACGTGCCGATGCACAAGATCAAGATCAACATGGACAAGCAGCTCAAGGAATGCGGCGAAGCCCCGTTCTATACGTTGGGCCCGCTGACGACAGACATCGCGCCGGGCTACGACCACATCACCTCCGGCATCGGCGCCGCCATGATCGGCTGGTTCGGCTGCGCCATGCTCTGCTACGTGACGCCGAAGGAGCATCTCGGCCTGCCCGACCGCAACGACGTCAAGGTCGGCGTCATCACCTACAAGATCGCCGCCCACGCCTCCGATCTCGCCAAGGGCCACCCCGCCGCGCAACTGCGCGACGACGCGCTCTCCCGCGCGAGGTTCGACTTCCGCTGGACCGACCAGTTCAACCTCGGCCTCGATCCCGGACACCGCAAAAAGCTTCCACGACGAAACGCTGCCGAAGGAAGCCCACAAGGTCGCGCATTTCTGCTCGATGTGCGGCCCGAAATTCTGCTCGATGAAGATCACGCAGGACGTGCGGGATTACGCGGCGACGCTGAACGATCCGGCGAGTGTGGGGATGTCGGTGTCAGGTACCATCGAGGACGGCATGGCGGCGATGAGCCAGAAGTTCAAGGAGATGGGGTCGAGCGTGTATCTGGATGCGGAGAAGGTGAAGGAGAGTAATCGGGTGT
>CAWHFN010000009.1:0-35346 GCA_963828475.1 uncultured Alphaproteobacteria bacterium | reverse complement strand
AGCAATCCATCTTCGTGCGTGGTGAGCTATGTCTCCTCCCATTGCGGTTGAGGCGAAGTTCTGATCAAACCGCCACCAGCAGCGCCACGCCCACCACGATCAGCACGATGCCGGACAGTTCACGCGCCGACAAGGGCTGCTTGAACGAGTAATACGCCACGGCCTGCGCGAACAGCACCTCGACCAGCGCCAGCGTGCGCACATTCGCAGCCGCTGTCAGCGCGAACGCCAGGAACCAGAATTGCGAGGCGAACGCGCCCATGAAGCCCGCGAGCATCGAGGGCCGCCACAGGCCGAAAATCTTCATCAGCACATCGGGCGCGCGGGCCAGCAGATAAATCGTCAGCACCAGCGTCTGCACGAACAGGCCGAACACCAGTGTGTAGGACGCAGCCGTGACAAAGGAGACGCCGGGCACCGTGATGATGGCGCCGCGAAAACCGATCGCCGAAAGCGCGAAGCAACCGGCGGCGACCAGGCCGATGATGGTCGGCTTCAACTCCGCAAAACCCTTTTCGCCGCCCGGCCGCAGCGCCGTGATGACCACGCCGACGGTCGCGATCAGGATCGCGACCACTTTCAGCACGGTCAAATGATCGCCGAGGAAGATGAAGCCGAAAATCGCGGTCTGAATCGCCTCGGTCTTGAGATACGCCGTCGTCACGACGAAGGAGCGATCGTTCATCGCAAGCAGCATCAGACCGGTGGCGACGATCTGGCTGAGCGCGCCGAGCAGCAGCCACGGCCAGAACGCCGCCGTCGGCCACGGTATGCGGTCGCCAGTCACCGCCACCACGACCGCAAAGAAGAGAATCGAGAACGGAAAGCCGAACAGGAAGCGGATATTGGTCGCGCCCCAGGTCCCGAGCGGCCCCGTCAACGACCGCTGCATCGCATTGCGGGCGACCTGGCCCAGCGCAGCGATGATGGTGAAGGGAATCCAGAGTGAGGCGACGGAGAGCATGGGGGATACCGGCGGGAAAGCTGCCGCACCGTGCCGGGCGGGACGGATGCGGTCAACCGGACCGGCGTCATGACAGGATTGCATCCGCCCCAAAAGGCGGTGGCCAAGGTGCTGGGGCCGACTTACGCCCCCTCCGCCACCACCATGTAATTCACGCCCATGTCGGACGAGATACTCCATCGGTCGGCGAGCGGGTTATAGACCACGCCGGCCTGCTCGGTGATGGCGAGCTTGTTGTTGGCAAGATGCCGGGCGAGTTCGTCGGGGGTGACGAACTTGTCCCACTGGTGGGTACCGCGCGGCAGCCAGCGCAGCACATATTCCGCGCCGACGATCGCGAGCGCAAAACTCTTCCAGTTGCGGTTCAGCGTCGAGACCACCATCAACCCGCCCGGCTTGACCATGGCCGCACAGCGGGAAAGAAACGCGCCGACATCGGTGACATGCTCGATCACTTCCATCGCCAGCACGACGTCGAAACGTTCGCGCACATCCATCGCCTCGACGGTGGTGCAGCGATAGTCGATCGACAGATGCCCCTTGTCGGCATGCAACCGCGCGGCGGCGATGTTGGTCGCCGACGGATCGATCCCGATCACCTGCGCGCCCAGCCGCGTGAACGGCTCGCACAACAGACCTGCGCCGCAACCGATATCGAGGATGCGCAGGCCCGACAGGCAACTCAGGCTCCTGGCGTTGCGATCGAACTTGCGGCATGCGGCGTCGCGGATATAGGCGAGCCGCAGCGGATTGATCTTGTGCAGCGGGGCCATCTTGCCCTTGGGGTCCCACCACTCGTCCGACAGTTTTGAAAATTTTGCGACTTCGGCCGGATCGACGGTCGAGCCCGTAGCGGAGAAACCGCCGGCGGAGGAATTTTGCTGCATGGCCATGGTTCAGGTGCCGACCGGTCGTGTCGTGATGGCGTTACGAAACGCCAGCGGCGAGGCGATGGCGGAAATGGTTTCCTTGCCCTCGCCGACACCCATGATCGTGACGTTGCCGTAGTTCATGATGCGGCCGAGAATGCTCTGGTTGACGTCGACGCTCTCGACCTTGTCGAGGCTCATCTCGAAGGTGCGCCGCTTGATAAAGCCGGTCTTGTGGACGATTCGCATATTGGTGACGTCGGTCTCGGTGGTCCAGCGATGGAACCAGGCGGTCGCGGTCCAGTACAGGGCGGCAAGTGCGACGACAGCGGCGAACGCCAGGCAGACCAGCATCAGAACGTCGGTGCCGACCATGCGCGACAGCACCAGGAAAATGATCGCAACGATCCAGGCCCCGATCGCCGGCAGATAGAACATCCAGTGCGCGTTGGTCGAATACAGCACCCGCTCGCCGGGTTGCAGGATGTCGTCGATATACCGGCCCATACGCTCGTCCTGAATTAACCCGCTGCTACAACAATTTGCGCCATTTTGAGCCGAAAACGGAACTTGGGGTGCTTGCCCCGGACCGCGCCGCTATGTATACGCCGCTTTCGGCCCGGGCGCTCCACTTTCCGTGCGGGTCACCTAACTTATCCTCACAGGGAATGCACGCGTCGTCATGGGCCGCCTCGTGATGAAATTCGGCGGTACGTCCGTCGCCAATATCGACCGAATCCGCAACGTCGCGCGTCACGTCAAGCGCGAAGTCGACGCCGGTCACGATGTCGCCGTCGTCGTGTCGGCCATGGCCGGCAAGACCAACGAGCTGGTGGAATGGTGTCGCGACGCCTCGCCGCTGCATGATGCGCGCGAATATGACGCCGTGGTGGCATCCGGCGAACAGGTGACCTCGGGCCTGCTTGCGATCGTGCTGCAGGGCATGGGCATCCAGGCCCGCTCCTGGCAGGGCTGGCAGATCCCGATTCTGACCTCCGACGCCCACGCCTCGGCGCGGATTCTCGAGATCGACGGCACCGAGATCATCAACCGTTTCGCCGACCGCAAGGAAGTCGCCGTCATCGCCGGCTTCCAGGGCATCAATCCGCAGACCAACCGAATCACCACGCTCGGGCGCGGCGGCTCGGACACCTCGGCGGTGGCCATCGCGGCCGCGATCCGCGCCGACCGCTGCGACATCTATACCGACGTGGACGGCGTCTACACCACCGATCCGCGGGTGGTTCCCAAGGCGCGGCGGCTCGACAAGATCGCCTTCGAGGACATGCTGGAACTGGCCTCGCTGGGCGCCAAGGTCCTGCAGGTGCGCTCGGTGGAACTCGGTATGGTGCACAACATGCCCGTGTTCGTCCGTTCCAGCTTCGACAAGCCCGAGGATATCGACCCGCACGGCACGCCGCCGGGCACGCTGATCTGCAGCGAGGAGGAAATCATGGAAAGCCACGTCGTCACCGGCATCGCCTTCACCAAGGATGAGGCCCAGATTTCGCTGCGCCAGATCGAGGACAAGCCCGGCGTTGCCGCCGCGATCTTCGGGCCGCTGGCGGACGCCAACATCAATGTCGACATGATCGTCCAGAACGTCTCCGAGGACGGCAAGACCACCGACCTCACCTTCACTGTTCCGGCCTCCGATTATAACCGCGCCCGTGACACCATCACCTCGTCGAAGGGCAAGATCGGCTACATCAGGCTCGACAGCGCCACCGACGTATCGAAGGTTTCCGTGATCGGCAGCGGCATGCGCAGCCATGCCGGCGTCGCGGCAAAGGCATTCAAGGCGTTGTCCGAGCGCAACATCAACATCCGTGCCATTACCACCTCCGAGATCAAGTTTTCGGTGCTGATCGACGCCGCCTACACCGAACTCGCGGTGCGCACGCTGCACACGCTCTACGGACTCGACCAGACTTAGAACGATTTTCTCTCAAATTTAGCGCATGGTCTGATCGCCAAACCGGCGGCGGTTTGGCAGACCATGCACTTCGCTGGCGCAGCATCGGCTCTGACACACACGTTATTGCCTCTGGCAAGCGTTTTGCTTGGCAAAGCAAGCCTCGATTGGCTATACGGCCTGTGAGGTGGGTTGCCGCAAACTGCGCCACGGTTTTGGCGATCCCGATTCGGCCGGGATCAGGTGCCTGCGGCCGCGCCGAATGAATAAAATTGTAGTGTTTCGTGCGTTTCACGCCAGCTGCCGGCCACCCGGCGGGCTGGACTCGCGGGGGGAGGATATCAGCACATGCGGAGCACGTCGGGAGGCCCCCGCGTCTTGTTGAGACGGCTCCGCGAAACCATGGCGGAGAAGGTCTCGGCGCAGGAGCGCCTGGACAAGATCGTGGTGCTGATCGCGGCCAACATGGTGGCCGAGGTCTGCTCCTGCTACGTGCTGCGTATCGATAACACGCTCGAACTCTATGCCACCGAAGGTCTGAACCGCGACGCGGTGCACCGAACGGTGCTGAACGCGCATGAGGGCCTCGTCGGCCTGGTCGCCAGCGAGGCGAGCCCGCTCAACCTCTCGGACGCGCAAAGCCATCCGGCGTTCTCGTTCCGCCCGGAAACCGGCGAAGAAATCTACCATTCGTTCCTCGGCGTGCCGATCCTGAGGGCCGGCAATACGCTTGGCGTGCTGGTCGTCCAGAACCGCGCCAAGCGCACCTATGTCGAGGAAGAGGTCGAGGCGCTGCAGACCACGGCCATGGTGCTGGCGGAAATGATCGCCTCCGGCGAACTGGCGGCGCTGGCACAGCCCGGCGCGGAACCGGCGGCGGGGCATTCCCTGCACAAGACCGGCGCGATCCTCTCCGACGGCATCGCGCTCGGCCATGTCGTGCTGCACGAGCCGCGCGTCGTCATCACCAACTACATCGCCGAAGACCTGCCGAAGGAAATCAAGAAGCTGGATGCGGCGCTGACCAAGCTGCGCGCCGACCTCGACCGCATGCTGGAGCGCGGCGACGTCGCCGAGGGCGGCGAGCACCGCGAGGTGCTGGAAGCCTATCGGATGTTCGCCAACGACCACGGCTGGTCGCACAAGCTGCACGAGGCGGTCGCCACCGGCCTCACCGCCGAGGCCGCCGTCGAACGCGTGCAGTCGGACACCCGCGCGCGCATGCTGCGCTCGACCGATCCTTATTTGCGCGACCGCCTGCACGATCTGGAAGACCTCGGCCATCGCCTGATGCGGCAATTGGTGGGACAGGATCATGCGCCGTCGCGCGAGCAGTTGCCTGAGAACGCCATCCTGATCGCGCGCGCGATGGGACCGGCGGCGCTGCTCGACTACGACCGCAAGCGGCTGCGCGGCCTGGTGCTGGAGGAAGGCACGGCCAACTCACATGTCTCGATCGTGGCGCGCGCGCTCGGCATTCCCGCCGTCGGCGAAGTGCCGAACGCTCCCGGCATCGCCGATCCCGGCGACGCCATCATCGTCGACGGCACCTCGGGCTCGATCTATGTCCGCCCTTCGGCCGAGATCGAATCGGCCTATGCCGAGCGGGTGCGGTTTCGTGCGCGGCGGCAGGCGCAATATGCCGCGCTACGCGACATGCCTTGCGTCACCAAGGACGGCCAAAAGGTCGAGCTGATGATCAATGCGGGTCTCGTGATCGACCTGCCGCATATCGACGACACCGGCAGCGCCGGCATCGGGCTGTTCCGCACCGAACTGCAATTCATGGTCGGCCAGAGCCTGCCGCGCTCTTCCGACCAGCTCGCGCTCTATCGCACCGTGCTGGACGCCGCAGGCTCCAAGCCCGTGACGTTCCGCACCCTCGATATCGGCGGCGACAAGGCGCTGCCCTATATGGAGACCGTGATCGAGGAAAATCCCGCGCTCGGCTGGCGGGCGATCCGGCTCGGGCTGGACCGCCCGGGACTTTTGCGCGGCCAGATCCGCGCGCTGCTGCGGGCCGGCGGCGGCCGCGCGCTGAAGATCATGTTCCCGATGATCTCCGATGTCGCCGAGTTCGACCAGGCCAAGGCGATCGTCGAGCGCGAGCTGACATACTTGCGCCAGCACGGCCATGCGCTGCCGGAACGGATCGACGTCGGCACCATGGTGGAGGTGCCAGCGCTGCTCTATCAGCTCGACGAACTCCTGAAGAAGGTTGATTTCGTTTCGGTCGGATCGAACGACCTGTTCCAGTTCATGTTCGCGGTCGACCGCGGCAACGCCAAGGTTTCCGAACGGTTCGACACCATGTCGGCGCCGATCATGCGGGCGTTGCGCGACATCGTACGCAAGGCGCAGGCGGCGAAGAAGTCGGCGTCGCTGTGCGGCGAGATGGCCTCGAAGCCGCTCGGCGCGCTGGCGCTGATTGCGCTGGGTTACCGCTCGCTGTCGCTGTCGGCCACGGCCCACGGCCCGGTGAAGGCGATGATCCTGGAGCTCGACGCCAAGAAGGCCGAGGCTGTCATCATGCCGCTGCTCGACGCGCCGGCCGGCAGCGTCTCGATCCGGAAGAAACTGACGGAATTCGCGGAAGCCGAGGGGCTGTCGTTGTAGCGAGGCTCAGCCCCGACAACGCCGCCTTCCCTTTCGGTCCTTGAGAACCACGCCATGCTACCCGAAGCCAAACTCGATATCCTGCTCGCCCACCACGCCTCGCTGGAGGCCGAACTGCTGGGCCAGGTGAATTCCGAAAAATACGTCCAGATCACGCGCGAACTCGCCGAGCTCAATCCGCTGATCGACGCGGTGAAAGACTATCGCGCAGCACGGACCGAGATTTCCGGCGCCGAATCGCTGCTGGCGGATTCCGCCACCGATCCGGAAATGCGCAGCATGGCCGAAGCCGAGCTCGAAACGCTGCAGGCGCACATAGCCGAACTGGAGCAGAAGATTCGCGTGGCGCTATTGCCCAAGGACGCCATGGACGACCGCAACGTCGTGCTGGAAATCCGCGCCGGCACCGGCGGCGACGAAGCCTCGCTGTTCGCCGGCGACCTGTTCCGGATGTATGAGCGGTTTGCCGCGTTGCAGGGCTGGAAGGTCGAGGTGATCTCGGCCTCCGAAGGCACCATGGGCGGCTACAAGGAAATCGTCGCCGAAGTGCAGGGCCGCGGCGCGTTTGCAAAACTGAAATTTGAATCCGGCGTGCACCGCGTGCAGCGCGTACCCGACACCGAGACGCAGGGACGCATTCACACTTCGGCGGCAACGGTGGCGGTGTTGCCCGAGGTCGAGGATGTCGATGTCGACATCAAGAACGACGATTTGCGGATCGAGACCATGCGCGCGCAGGGCGCCGGCGGCCAGCACGTCAACAAGACCGAATCGGCGATCCGGATCACCCACATCCCGACCGGCATCGTGGTCATGATGCAGGACAGCCGCTCGCAGCATAAAAACCGCGCCTCCGCGATGAACATCCTGCGCTCGCGCATCTACGACGCCGAGCGGCAGCGCGTCGATGCGGCGCGCTCCGCCGACCGCAAGGAGAAGGTCGGTTCCGGCGACCGAAGCGAGCGCATCCGCACCTATAATTTCCCGCAAGGCCGCGTCACCGACCACCGCATCAACCTGACGCTCTACAAATTGCCGCAGGTAATTTCGGGCGAGGCGCTGGGTGAATTGACCGACGCGCTGACGACAGAGCATCAGGCCGCGCAACTTGCTGCGCAAGGCGCTGCGGCGTGAGCGCACCGACCGTCGAGGCCGCGCGGCGCGCGCTCGCAGCGAGGCTCAAATCCGCCGCCATCGAATCCGCCGAACTCGACGCACGGCTCCTGACGGGCCATGCCCTTGGCCTCGACCTGACCGGCTTGATATCGGCCGCACGGCGCCAGCTCACCCCGGACGAATCCGCGCGCCTCGAGGAATTCGCCCGCCGTCGCCTCGCAGGCGAGCCGGTCGCCCGCATTCTCGGCGAGAAGGAATTTTGGGGTCTGCCGCTGCAACTCTCATCCGCGACGCTGGTGCCGCGGCCCGATACCGAGACCGTGGTCGAATTGGCGCTCGAACTGCTGCGCGCCGGCGGAGATCTCGATCGTCCGTTGCGCATCGCCGATCTCGGCACCGGCTCCGGCGCAATCCTGCTCGCGCTGCTCTCGCGAGTTGCCGGCGGCGCAAGGATTCGGAACCGACATTTCGCAAGCCGCGTTGCAAATCGCCAGCACCAATGCGGCTCGGGCGGGGCTTTCGAATCGTGCGACGTTCATCGCGTGCGATTATGCGAGCGGGCTAGCCGGCCCGTTCGATCTGATCGTTTCGAATCCGCCCTATATCCGCACGGCTGACATTGACGGCCTGGCCGTGGATGTCCGGGAATACGATCCGCCGGCCGCGCTCGATGGCGGCGCCGACGGGCTGGACGCCTACCGCGCGCTGATTCCCCCGGCGGCTGGCCTTCTGGCACCGGGCGGATCCCTTGTCGTGGAGGCCGGGCAAGGCCAAAGCGGCCCAATCGAAGCTTTTATGACGAATGCGGGGTTAACGCCTGCAACCGCCCCCAAAGCCGACCTGGCGGGCATTCCGAGGGCGGTCGCGGGCCACAAAATGGCCTGATAAAGTCCTTTTGGAACGCAAAAAAACCCCTTGGAATATTCCCCGGGAGCGACTACGTTCCGGCCACAACATCGGTCCAGGGTTACTGGCCCCGTAAGGCGATGCGGGTGAGGCCAGAGTTCTCGAAACGAGAGCCCGCCGGGTGAAAGGTTCCAAAAGCAGGTCGAATTGAGCGCAATAGCTGGAGCTGTGCTGCTCTCGACCGTAAAGCGAACGAAAGCCTGATATTGCGCTTGAAGACTTACGCAACAGTTGGTCACGCTAAGCCGTCTCGCAAGACGATTAGGCTGGTTTTGGCAGGCTGAAAATTTGGTCCGGCGGGCGAATGTACGCCGCTGGTTGGGGAACGCGTCTTTGCTGAACGCGATGGTTGGCGAAATCGACGACATGAATCTGAACGGCATCGTGATTCGGTGTGCCTCGGCGTGCCGCCATGTCGGATCGGGCTACGACGGCAACTGCATAACTTCAGGGCTGGAATAAAGGCGAGACATGAGAAACGGTCAGAACAACAAGCGGATGCGTAACCGGAATAATAACAACAGCAACAACAACAATAATAATAACCGGCGCGGTCAGAACCCTATGACCCGGGTGTTCGAATCGAACGGACCCGATATCAAGATCCGCGGCACCGCCTCGCACGTCGCCGAAAAATACGTTCAGCTGGCGCGTGACGCGCGCTCTTCCGGCGACCCGGTCGCGGCCGAGAACTACTACCAGCACGCCGAACATTATTTCCGCCTGATCGCAGCCGCGCAGGAGCAGTTCCGGCAGAACCAGCCCCAGCCCCGCGTCGACACCGAAATGCAGCCGGCGACGGAAGACGGCGACGACGATGGCGAGAGCTTCTCGCATTTCGGCCAGGAGCCGGGCTTCGCCCCGCAGCAGCCGCAGCCCTACGTCCGCGACAACAACCCGCGCGAACAGCGCGGCGACGGTCAGCCCTATCAGCGTGACCAGCAGCCGCGCGAGCATCATCGCGAACGCGAGCACCGTCCCCAGCCGCAATATCAGCCGCAACCCCAGCCGCAGCCGGTGATTGCCGACACCGGCGGTGTCGATCGCCTGCCCTCCTTCATCACCGGCCCGCAGCCGCAGGTGAATGGCACGCCCGGCGGATATGAAGAGGGCCGTGGCGGCGAGCGTTTCCCGCGCCGGCGCCGCCGGCCGCATGGCCCGCGTCCCGAGGGCATGGCCGCGCCTGCCGCGCCGAGCGAAGACTTCAATCCGGGAAATGAGTAGGTAGCGGCAAACATCGGTATTTCGTCGTCGCTGCGAACGCAGGGGGCCGATGAGCCCGCGGCCTTCATTTGAGGCACGCGGAGGGACGACCTTTCTGAAACAAGGACCGACGGTGGTTATGGGTCGCCGCGTTCGCGGGGGCGACCCGTTGAGAGATTACGCCTTGTCCCTTGTCGCCGTCGACGACGGCACCAGCACCGGCTCCAGCGATGGTATCAACCGCGTGCGTTCGCGGCCCGCGGGAATCGCGCGATAGACCTGCTTGGTCGCCTCCACGATATGGACGCCCGCGAACGGCAGCGACAGCGCGGCGCCGACGCGCTCCCACGCCATCGCCGAGCGCAGGAACCAGCTATTGCCGACCGGCGGCAGGAACAGCGCCTCGCCCCACGAAGCCGGCGTGAACCAGGTCTGCCGCAGCAATTGCGTGATCTGCGCACGCGAATAGGGCCGGCCGTGACCGAACGGCGTATTGTCGGTGCGCGTCCACACGCCGCGCCGGTTCGGGATCACTGCGATCAGGCGGCCAGACGGCGCCAGCACGCGCCACACCTCGCGCAGCAGGCGCTCCGGATCGTCGGACATTTCCAGCGCGTGGACCAGCAGGATCCGGTCCACCGCGGCGTCCGGCAGCGGCATCGAGAACTCATCGATCAGGGTCGCCAGCGCAGGCCGCGCTGTCGGCCATTTCAACACGCCCTGAGCCGCCGGCATGAAGGCGATGCAGCGCTCGGAATCCTCGCGAAACAGGCCGAGATAGGGCGTCGGATAGCCGAGCCCCAGCACCCGCTGACCGGTCGCATCCGGCCAGCGCGCCCGGATGCCGCGGTTAATCAACTGCCGGGCCACGATGCCGAGGCGCTGCGAATAGAAATCGCGGAGATCGATGACGTCGATGGTCATGGGCACAATCTACCACACCGTGTTTCATTGCGGCGCGCCGAAAATGGCATTGCCGCGCAAGCGTTAACGCCATATTTCTGGAGCATTAATGGGGCTGAAAGCCTTAACCACGGAGCTATCATGGCCGCGGAAATTCGCACCTTCACCTGCCTCAACGACAATTTCGGCTATTTGATCCACGATCCCGCGACCAAGGCCACCGCATCGATCGACGCGCCGGAAGCCGGCCCGATCATCAAGGCGCTGGAGCGCGAGGGCTGGACGCTGACGGATATTCTCGTCACGCACCACCATCACGACCATGTCGGCGGCGTCGCCGAACTGAAGCAGAAATATAATTGCCGGGTCGTCGCCCCCAACGACAAATCTACTGAGATCGCCAATGTCGACCTGCGCGCGGCCCATGGCGACGTGATCAAGGTGGGCAGCCTGCTGGCGCGGGTGCTGGAAACGCCGGGCCATACGCTCGATCATATCTCCTATGTGTTCGATAACGAAAAGGCGCTGTTTGCCGCCGACACGCTGTTCTCGATCGGCTGCGGCCGGGTGTTCGAGGGCACCTACCCCATGATGTGGGATTCGCTGTTGAAGCTGCGCGCGCTGCCGGACGATTTCAAACTCTATTGCGGTCACGAGTATACCGCGTCGAACGTCAAGTTCGCGCTTACCGTCGACGGCGATAACCCCGCGCTGAAGGCGCGTGCGGAAGAAGTGACGCGGTTGCGCGCGGAGAACAAGCCGACGATCCCGGTGCTGCTGGGCGAGGAGAAGAAAGCCAACGTCTTCCTGCGCGCCGACGAGCCGTCGGTGGCGGCCAAGCTGCACATGAAGGGCGCGAGCGCCGAAAAAGTGTTCGGCGAATTGCGCGAACGCAAGAACAAATCCTGATGGCGTTGCCGAAAGCGGCCGCCGAGATCATCGCGCGGCTCGAACTGAAGCCACATCCGGAAGGCGGGCATTATCGCGAGACGTTTCGCGACCAGCGGACTGATGCCAACGAACGGTCATGCGCGACCGCAATCTATTTCCTGCTGGCGCGCGGCGAGCGCTCGCACTGGCACCGCATCGATGCGGCCGAGGTCTGGCATTACTACGCCGGCGCGCCGCTGATCCTGCAGATCGCCCATGAGGGCTGCACCCGGCACACGGTCAGGCTCGGCCCTGACGTGGCTGGCGGCGAACGGCCGCAGGCGATCGTGCCCGCGGACGCGTGGCAGGCCGCCGAGAGCACCGGCGACTGGACGCTGGTCGGCTGCACAGTCGCGCCGGGATTCGAGTTCGCGAATTTTGATCTGGCACCGAAGGAGTGGGAGCCGACGTAATTCAATTCTATCGCCGCAGCCTTGCGATTACCTATCCTGCTCGCTCGGCGCGGGAATTCGCACGGGAAGCCGCCGAACGATCAACATTGGCAGTTTGTCGAAGGTGGGGATGTAGCCCTGCTCCCGATATTCCTGCTCGCTGATGTCGATGAAGGTCTTTCCATCGCTTATTCGGGCAGTGTTGGGCCGCCCCCCGACTGCTTCTTTCGAATGGATCCCGGTGAAGACACCGCGCGCCTGGTTCTCTGCAGCAGCCAAACTGTCCAGCGTTGGACAGGCAGCAACGAAAAGGATCAGCAAGAATTTGAGTACCGGCATCTTCCTATCGCTTCCACACCATTTCTTTCGCTGCGATCAACCCACCGCCGGCGATCAGAACCGCGGCAATCGCAATCGTGGCGGTCGGCTGGGCGTAGCCGGCAAGAATCAGAAACGCCGTCGACAGCAACGGCGTTGCGTAGGACGCGGCGCCCAGCACGCGGATATCGCCGCGCTTCATGCCGATGTCCCAGACGAAGAACGCGGCCCCCACGGGGCCGACGCCGAGCGCAAGGATCGCCAGCCACTGCCCGACCGTCTCCGGCCATACCGTGGTCTCGACCACGCCATGCACCAGCGCGGCGAGCAGCGCGGTGGCGAGACAGAAGCCTGCGACCGCATCGGTCGGCACCGCCTTGAGCTTGCGCGACATCACCGAATAGCCGGCCCACACGAAGGCGGCAACGAAAGCTGCAGCGAGTCCCGGTATCTGACCCGGTGCGAAGGCGCCGGTATTGCCGACGAACAGCAGCACCGTTCCAACGAGCCCGAGCAATGCACCGATGATGTGATGCGGCGCCAGCCGCTCGCCCGGCAGCAGCGAGGAGAACAGCACGATCAGGAGCGGCCAGAGATAGTTCAGCAGGCCGGCTTCGGCCGGCGGCGCGAAGCGCAGCGCGAGGAAATACAGCGCATGATATCCGAACAGGCCGCCGACGCCGACGACCCAGGCGACCAGCGGCTGCTTCAGCGCATTGAAGGCGGACGGCCGGAACAGGAAGCTCGCGAAGGCGACCAGCGCGCCGATCCCAAACGTCATCGCGGCGAGCTGGAACGCCGGGATCTTTCCGGTGGCAACTGTCAGGACGGACAACAGCGACCACATCAGGATCGCGGTCAGTCCGATCAGCGTGGCGGCACGGGGGTTCATGGGAACGTCATTGCGAGCGAAGCGAAGCAATCCATACTTTCTCAATAGCGAAAATGGATTGCTTCGTCGCCATGCGCCTCGCAATGACGGTCGATACCAATCACACCATGTACTGACCGCCGTTGATCGTCATCGTCGAGCCGGTGATGCCGCCGGCCTCATCGGCGGCGAGGAACACCACGGCGCGGGCGATTTCCTCGGGTTCGCCGAGGCGGTTGACCGGGATCAGCGGCAGGATGCTCTTCTCCAACACCTCCTTCGGCACCGCCTGCACCATTTCGGTGTTGATGTAGCCGGGGCAGATCGCATTCACCGTGATGCCGCCCTTGGCATTCTCCAGGGCGAGCGCCTTGGTGAAGCCGATGTCGCCGGCCTTGGCCGCCGAATAGTTGACCTGGCCGAACTGGCCCTTCTGGCCGTTGATCGAGGAGATGTTGATGACGCGGCCGAATTTGCGGGCGCGCATGCCTTCGATCACCTGGCGCGTCATGTTGAACAGCGAGCCGAGATTGGTATTGATGACCGCGTTCCACTGATCGAGCGTCATCTTGTGGAAGGCGCCGTCCTTGGTGATGCCGGCATTGTTGATCAGCACGTCGACCGGACCGAGGTCGGCTTCAACCTGCTTGACGCCGGCCGCACAGGCGTCAAACGAGCTGACGTCCCATTTGTAGACGGGGATGCCGGTCTCGGATTTGAATTTCTCGGCGGCGGCGTCATTGCCGGCGTAGCTCGCCGCCACCTTGTAGCCCGCAGCCTTCAGCGCCTTGCTGATCGCCGCGCCAATGCCTCGCGTACCCCCCGTTACCAATGCAACACGTGCCATGTCGTAGTCCTCCTTGGTGGTCTTCTTTATAAGCCGGAATTGTCCCGGTCTTTTGACGAAGCTCAACCTGCAGGTTTGAAGCGCTCCTGAAAACGCCCCGGAGATGAAAATGCCCGGCGCGAGACCGGGCATTTCATCTTTAGCAATTCGGGCTGCAGGTGACAGATGATCTTTTCATCATTCAACCAGTCACTCTGCCTTTAGTTCAGTCGCGTGCAATGCACATCGCGATGCCCATGCCGCCGCCGATGCACAGCGTGGCGAGGCCCTTCTTGGCATCGCGCTTCTGCATCTCGTGCAACAACGTTACCAGCACGCGCGCACCCGACGCGCCGACCGGGTGACCAATCGCGATCGCGCCGCCGTTGACGTTGACCTTGCCGGTATCCCAGCCGAGGTCCTTGTTGACCGCGCAGGCCTGCGCCGCGAACGCCTCGTTGGCCTCGATCAGATCGAGGTCGCCGATGTTCCAGCCGGCCTTCTTCAGCGCGGCACGGGAGGCCGGGATCGGTCCGGTGCCCATGATCTTGGGATCGACGCCGGCCTGGCCCCACGACACGATGCGGCCGAGCACCTTCTTGCCTTCCTTGGCGGCCTGCTTGGCGGTCATCAGCACCACGGCGGCGGCGCCGTCATTGATGCCCGACGCGCTGCCGGCAGTGACGGTGCCGTCCTTTTCGAAGGCGGGCTTCAGCTTCGCCATCGAGTCGATGGTGGCGCCGTGGCGCGGATACTCGTCGTCGGCCACGATGATGTCGCCCTTGCGGGTCTTGATGGTGACGGGGACGATCTCGTCCTTGAACTTGCCGGCCTTCTGAGCCGCCTCGGCCTTGTTCTGCGAGAAAACCGCGAACTCGTCCTGCTGCGCGCGGGTGATCTGGTACTGCCGCGCGACGTTCTCGGCGGTGTTGCCCATGTGGTAGCCGTTGAAGGCGTCCCAGAGGCCGTCCTTGATCATGGTGTCGACCAGCTCGAGGCCGCCCATCTTGACGCCGCCGCGCAGATACTGCGCGTGCGGGGCCATGCTCATGGATTCCTGGCCGCCGGCGACCACGATTTCAGAATCGCCGTTGAGCAGCGCCTGATAGCCGAGCGCCACCGTGCGCAGGCCGGAACCACACAGCTGGTTGACTCCCCAGGCCGGGCTTTCCACCGGAATCCCGGCGGCGATCGAGGCCTGGCGGGCCGGGTTCTGGCCCTGGGCTGCGGTCAGGATCTGGCCCATGATGACTTCCGAGACACGGCCCGGCTCGATGCCCGCGCGCTCGAGCGCGGCCTTGATGGCGACGGCGCCGAGGTCGTGGGCCGGGGTGGTGGCGAACGCGCCGTTGAAGCTGCCGACCGGGGTGCGGGCGGCGCTGACGATGACGACATCGTCTGACATGGACATCTCCTGAGGTTGAGGTTTCTTGTGACGGCGGGCGGCCGGACGGCGTGCCTGTCTCTCACCTTATCCTGTTAACCCCGTTGACCCATGTCAATCGGCCAAGGCCTAAATTCCTTCCGCGGCGCATTCAAATTGATCCCTATGAGGGTTTCCATAGCAGCGTCCATGCCTTGGAATTAACCGTGCCGCACAAAACGGTAGCCGAACGGCATTGAAAATGCTTACTTTGCTGCGTTGCGTTGCTCGTCTGCCCGTCGGCGATGCCGTCGGGTTCCCCGCTCTCGGTGTATTGTGTGAGCTTATGGCAAAGTCAGACCAACCTACGACCATCAAGAAATACGCCAACCGGCGGCTCTATAATACCGGCACCAGCACCTATGTGACGCTCGAAGATCTCGCGGCGATGGTGAAGGATGGCGAGGATTTTCTCGTCTACGACGCCAAGACCGGCGACGACATCACCCGCTCGGTGCTGGCCCAGATCATCTTCGAACAGGAAAACAAGGCCGGACAGAATTTGTTGCCGACCACTTTCCTGCGGCAGTTGATCCGCTTCTACGGCGACAGCATGCAGATGGTGGTGCCGAAATATCTGGAGCAGTCGATCGACACGCTGACGCGCGAACAGGAAAAATTCCGCAAGCAGCTCACCAACACCTTCAGCGGAACGCCGTTCGCGCCGCTCGAGGAACATGTCCGCCGCAACATGGAATTGTTTCAGCAGACGTTCTCGATGTTCAAGCCGTTCGTGCCGCCGCGCCCGGGCGCGAGCCACGACCGAGCCTGAGAAGTTGCCGGAGCCGGCGGCTGACGAAGACAATATCGACGACCTTCGCCGCCAGATGAAGGACATGCAGGACCGCCTCGAGCGCATGTCGAAAGAGCCGAAGAAGGAAGAGTAGCCGCCCTGCGGCATCGACCGGCTGGCGGCGTGCAGGCCCGGCTTGTTCCGTCGCCCGCGCAACAATCGTCGCGGTTTTGGTCCGTGGGGATTGTCAAAGAGAGTTGTCTTTCCCGTTGACCTGAATCAAGCAGGAAAGCCGCTGCCGCGATCATAATGTCTATATGGACATGCGCGTTGCGGCTATCAACTTCGACTGCAGCCCCAATGGGGCTGCCACCCGAGAAAACCCGGCGCCTTTCGTGGAAGCTTGCGGTTGCGATTCTGATCGCGGCCGCGGCGGCCGCCACCGCTTGGTGGCTGCTGCGAGGGCCCGCGATTACGGTTGCACGCGTCACGCGCGGCGCAGCCGCTGAAATCGTCTACGCGACCGGCTCGGTCGAGCCCGAGACATGGTCGCGTTCGACGCCGCTGGTTCGCGGTCGGATCATCGAGCGCTGCCGATGCGAGGGCAAGGCCGTCAAACGCGGTGATCTCCTCGCTCGTCTCGACGACAAGGAAGCTCTGGCGACGTTGAACGACCTGCATGCGCTTGAGGAGTTCCAACAACGCGAGTTCGACCGCCAGTCGCAATTGCTGTCACGTGGCGTTGCGACCTCGCAGGCCTTCCAGAAGGCGGAGAGCGATCTCGCGCGCATCAAGGCGCAGATTGCGGCGCAGGCGCAGCGTCTTGAATATTACAAGCTGGTGTCGCCGATGGACGGAACCGTTCTCAAGGAGGACGGCGAGGTCGGGGACATGGTCGAACCCGGCACGATCCTTTACCGCGTTGGGCTGGAAACGCCGTTGTGGGTTGTCGCCGACGTCAATGAGGAGGACATCCCCCGCGTCAAGGTCGGCCAGAGCGCGCTACTGCGTACCGACGCCTTCACCGGTCAGGTTTTGCCGGGCACCGTCAAGCAGATCACGCCGGCCGGCGATCCCGTATCGAAGACGTTTCGCGTCAGGATCGGCCTGCCCGACGATACGCCGCTGCGGGTCGGCATGAGTGTCGAAGCCAACATCATCAGCCGAGAAAAACTTGACGCCGTTCTCGTTCCGGCCAACGCCGTGGTCAACAACAGCCTGTTCACGATCGAAGACAGCCACGCGCGGCTGCGCAAGGTCGCGATCGGCATCCGCGGCACTGGCTTCGTGGAAATCCTGCAAGGCGTGAACGAGGGTGAATGGGTCGCCGCGCCGGCAACCGCCAACATCAAGAATGGCTCCCGGGTCCGCGCGACGCCGAACGAGTTGCCGCCGTCGTGAACTTGATCCTGACCATTGCCTGGACACACGTCCGCCACCGCGCCCGCCAGACGCTCGTAGCGATCGCCGGCGTCATGACCGGGGTCGGTTTTTCCATCATGATGGCGGCCATGATGCAAGGCTCGCAGGATGATTTCATCCGGACGCTGGTCAACGCCCTGCCTCATATTTCCGTGACGGACGAATTGCGCGCGCCAAACCGGCAACCGGCCGACATCCGTTACGCGGCGGCGGAATTTCACGGCCTGACGCCGGAGGTGCGCCGCCCGGGCATCAAGAACCCAATGGCCACGATTGCTTCGCTGCAGACCTGGGTGCCCGGCGCGCTGACGCCGTCGGTACAGTCAAAGGCGGTACTGCGTTTCGCCGGCCGCAACCTCACCATTTCGATCGTCGGCATCGATCCCCGCACCGAGGCGGAAGTCTCCAATCTGGCGACCTACATGCGGCAGGGATCGCTGCATTCGCTGTATCGGGCGTCCAATGCGATTCTGCTTGGCGACCGGCTGGCGAGCAAGATCGGCGCGCGCGTCAATTCCAACGTCACGCTTGCCTCCGCCGAGGGCGCCAGCATGAGCGCCACCGTGGTCGGCACGTTCCATTCAGGGTTCCGGATGACGGACGAAACGACGGGCTATGTGCTGCTGAAGACCGCGCAGGTTCTGGAAAAGCAGACCGGCGTCGTCAACGAAATCCGCGTCCGCACACGCGACCCGATGGCGGCGCGCCTGATCGGAGAGCGCATCGGCGAACAGACCGGGTATCGGTCAATCTCCTGGCAGGAAGCCCAGGAGGATCTGCTCTCGGCCATCACGGTGCGAAATATTTTGATGTACATCATCGTCGGCGCCATCCTGCTCGTCGCGAGTTTCGGCACCTACAACATCATCTCCACCATCACCCATGAGAAGACCCGCGACATCGCGATCCTGAAATCGCTCGGCTTCCGGGACCAGACCATCCGGGCGATTTTCCTGCTTGAGGCCCTGCTGGTCGGGCTCGCCGGGGCGGCGCTCGGATGGATCCTCGGCTATCTGCTGACCCGCGGCCTTGCCTCGCTTGAATTCAAGACGCCATTCTCCGACAACAACCATCTGCCCGTGATCTATTCTGCGGCACATTATCTGCTGGCGACCGCCGTGGCGCTGTTGTCGAGCCTGGTCGCAGGTTATTTCCCTGCCCGCGCCGCGGCGCGACTTCATCCCGTCGATATTATAAGGGGGGCGACATGAGCACGCCGCTCATCGAGGCACGGCACGTCACCAGGATCTTGAGTGGTGTGGTACCGGTAACGCTGGTCCGGGACATCAACCTCGCCATCATGCCGCGGGAGTTTATTGCCATCACAGGCCCGTCCGGCTCCGGAAAGTCCTCACTGTTGTACTTGCTCGGACTGCTCGACCTGCCGACCGATGGCGATGTTCTGATCAACGGACGCTCTACCACCACCATGACGGAGAACGAACGGGCCAAGGTGCGTCTCGCACGGCTTGGCTTCGTATTTCAATTCCACTTTCTGCTTCCGGAATTCAGCATTACCGAGAACGTCGCGCTGCCGATGCGCGCGTTGGGTCGACTGTCCCCGCGGGCAATCCTGGCGCGCGCTGAGGAGTTGCTGGATTCGCTCGGGCTGGGTGACCATCGCCACAAAACGCCGGATCAATTATCCGGCGGTCAGCGCCAACGGGTCGCGGTCGCCAGGGCGCTCGCCAACGATCCGCCGGTCATTCTCGCGGATGAACCGACCGGGAGCCTCGATTCCGTTTCGACCGCGCAGGTGTTCGGCATCCTGCGCGACTTGGTGACGCTGGACGGCAAGACCGTGGTCGCGGTCACCCACGATCTCGATCTCGCCGCGCAGATGCATCGCCGCATTCACGTCGTCGACGGCCAGGTGCAGAAGGATGCGGCTGCTGCGGCCGACGGCCACGCCCCGGCCTGACGCACGCCCGATCCCGCCGCGTGTTTGCCTGTGATCAGCCCGCCGCCGGCAGCACGGCCTCACCCGCCACCGCCCACGGCCGTTCCGGCGAGGCCAGCCCGATCAGGCGGCCCTGGATGTAATCGCAGCCCCATTCGCGCAGCATCACGGCGGCTTCCTCGTCCTGCACCCATTCCGCCACCGTCTTGATCTGCAGGCGGTTGGCCAGATCGATCAGCGTATGCACGAAGGCGCGATCGTCCGCGGAGCGCGCGATGTTCTGCACGAAGGCGCCGTCGATCTTCACGATATCGACGCCGAGCTTGCGCAAGTTGCGGAACGAGGTGTAGCCGGCGCCGAAATCGTCGATCGCGATCTGGCTGCCGAAGTTTTTCAGTCGCGTAATGAAGCCTCTGATGTCGTCGATATCCTGGATCGCAACCGTTTCGGTGATTTCGACGATCAGCCGCTCGCCGGCGCCGGGGTGCGCCTGCATCAGCGATTCGATCGAAGTCCACCAATCCTGGTCCATGGTGGTGTCGGGCGAGATGTTGAGGCTGAGCCGCACGTTCGGCGAAGCGGCGAGTTCGGCGACCGCGAGTTCGAGCACACGGTGATCGACCAGCCGGATCAGCCCCAATCGTTCGGCGACCGGAACGATATCGGGCGCCAGCAGCGCCTGCCCGTCCGCCTGCTCCATCCGCACCAGGCACTCGTAGAACGCCGGCTGCCGCGAGCGCGCTTCGACCACCGGCTCGAACGCCGTGACGATGCGGCGCTCGTTCAGCGCGGTGACGATCTCGTCGGTGACGCGGATGTTGACGCGGCGCTGGGCATCGCGTTCGACATTCGGCTTCCATAGCGAGAACGATCCGGCGCGGCGGCGCTTGGCGCCATCGAGTGTTTCCTGGGCGCGGGTGATAGCCTTATCGGCCGTGCGGGCATAGCGTGGGATGCTGATCGCGCCGATCGAGGCCGTCACCGAAACCGGACCGGATTTGGTCGGGATCACCTCGTCGCGGATTCCTGCGAGGAAGCGCTCGGCGGCAGTATTGGTGTCGTCGACCGTACAGTTCCTCAAGACCAGCCCGAACTTGTTGCCGGAGAACCGGCCGAGCACGTCGCCTCCACGCAGCCTGGCGCGGATGCGTTTTCCGACCTCGGCGATCACGGCGTCGGCGACGTCGAAGCCAAAGGCGTCGTTGACGCGCGCCAGATGATCGATGCCGATCAGCATGAAGGCGCAAGCCGATCGGAAACGCATGGTTTCTTCGATGGTTTCCGCCAGCGAAGCCACGAGATGCGTGCGATTGAGTTCACCGGTCAGCGGATCGTGCCGCGACAGCCGCATGAGCTGTTCGTCGCGGGCGTGGCGCTCGTTGTTGACACGCACGATGCCTTGTGCGCGCACCGGCTTCCCGTCGGGCCCTGCAAACCAGCAACCGGTTTCCTCGATCCAGATCACTGGCGCCGAGGCCGCGGCCCGTACGCCGTATTCGATCCGGTAGGCGATGCCTTCTTCGCCGGTCCGCGCCGGCGCCGATTGAGCCAGCGCCTCGTCGCGGATCGAACGGGAGGGTTCGATCAGCCTGGCGAAGCCGGAACCGCTGGCCAGCGCCTCCGCCGGAATATCGGTGAAGACCGCGCCGGCATTGTCGCTCCAGGCGATGGTGTCCGCCGTCAGGTCCCAGAGGAAGGCCGCCTGACCGAGCGAGGCAAGGATGCTGGAGGCTTGCGGGACAGGGAGCATCGGGACGCCTCGATTCGGGACACCGCCGGGGTGATTCCCACAGGCCTTAAGGATAGTGGCGGTTTCGAACACGAGGCTAGGCCAAGTTCATAAATAATCCGGAAACCACGTTTCATAGACTTCCCGGGCCCGGCAGGAACGAATTGGGAGGGCGCGGCATAGGCCTTGCGAGGTCAGATCGCAGTGGGGGCATAACGTCCCAAAACGTGACAGTTTAGCCGGTTACGGTGTGCGATGCTGGATGTCGATCGATCAGACGAAATCTTGGACGGCGAGTTCGTCAATCTCGACGAACCGGCCGGCGCCGAGCTGGTGCCGGTGACCCCGGTGCATTGGTCGTCGAAACCAGCGCCACGGCCGGATCCAACCTTCGTCGCGCAGCTGATCGCGACTGCCGACCAGGCGCCGCAAACCCGCAGCCTCCGGCGGGCGTCGCTGGCGGATGCCCAGACAGCCTATGGCGCCAGCCAGATCCGGCGGTCCGGCACCGGCTTCCGGACGCGACAAACCATCTAAGAGCTTGGCTCGAAAAAGCGATCGATCAGCGCTGAGGCGTGTCCGGCTTATCCGGCGGTGGCGGAAAGCCCGGGCCCGGCTGCAGTCCCGGTGACGGGACCTCGGGTGACGAGATTTCCGGCGACGCAGCTTCCGGCCGCGAGACTTCCGGCGAACGGGTTTCCGGCGCCGGCGTTTTCGGTGCGGCCGCCTCCGGCGCGACGGCGGGCTGCACCGGTTTCGGCTCGGTGAGATCCTTCAACACGGATTCGGCAATCGAGACTGCCGGCGGCACCGATGGCGCCGCAGGCGCGGGTGCAGGTGCAGGTGCAGGTGCCGGTGCCGGCGCAGGATCGGGTTGAGGCTCGGCCGGTACCTCGACTTTTTCGGCGGCCTTTGGCGGAGGTTCGGCGGCTTTTGGCGCAGGCGCAGGCGCTACCGCAACGGCACGGCGCCGCGTTCGCAATGCAAGGCCGGAGAGGAAGTCCACCAGCGCCAGCGCCGTCAGCAGAAAATAGGTCGAGGTGCCGAATTTCGGCCACAGCACGAATTCAGCCGCCGCCGCGCCGAACACGATCAACGACAGCAGATGGTCGGTGAGGTATTTCGCGCCGGGGCGCGCGCCTTTGATGACTTCGGCAAGCAGCAGCAGGATGCCGAGCGCGAGCAGCACGTCGCTCAGCGTCACCGGCAATTCCGCGCCCGACACCAACGTCAGCTTCACCAGCGGATCGGTGAACGATACGCCGGGCATCAGGAAGACGATGATATTGTAGATTGCGAGCGGAATCAGAAGCAGCGGAAAACCGACCATGGGTATCGCGCCTTCCTAGGATAATCGGAATGTCCCCGGGCAAAGCATCGCTTTGCCCTGTGGAACCGTTGGCCCACTCGTTGGCCAAATTCGGGCAGACGCCGCAAGAAGCCGCGCCTTATCCCCGATCCGATCAGGATTCCTTCTTTTTCAGCACCTGCCGGCCCTTGTACATGCCGGTCTTGAGGTCGAGATGGTGCGGGCGGCGCAGCTCGCCGGAATCCTTGTCCTCGGCATAGGTCGGCTTCTTCAGCGCGTCCGCCGAACGGCGCATGCCACGCCGCGAGGGCGATGTTTTTCTTCTGGGAACGGCCATAACGGTCCTCTAGGGGTTTTGTCGGAGGCATCGTCCGAAGCCGGACGGCCCAGCGCTGCGCGCACAGGCTGCGATGCCGATAAGGCCGCGCTTATAGAGGATGGCATGGCGTAAAGCTAGGCCGGCTTGCGGTTAAAAAGGCCGAAAATTGGCTCAAAAAGCACGATTTTCGTTCCAGCAGCGCTGTACGGCACCCGCTCGCGCCATGTAGGTCCCGGCCAGACGGCGTACCCCGGGGCCGGGGTTGCGGGCGCTGCGCCGGACAGGGTTGGGCAGGATCGCCGCCAGCAGTGCAGCCTCGCGCGCCGAGAGCGTCGCGGCCGGGCGGCCGAACGCGTACATTGACCCGGCCTCGGCCCCGAACTGCCCGGACGGGCCGAGCTCGGCGATGTTGAGGTAGATTTCCAGGATCCGCTGCTTGGACAGCACCAGATCGATCCACATCGCCAACGGCAGTTCAAGCGCCTTGCGGACCACGCTGCGGCCCGGCCACAGGAACAGGTTTTTCGCCACCTGCTGGGTGATGGTCGACCCGCCGCGGGCCGGCTCCCCGTCCTCGGCATCGTCGATCGCGTCCTGCAGCGCTCCCCAATCGACCCCGCGATGGCTGCAGAATTTGGCGTCTTCGGAACCCACCACTGAGCGCGGCAGGTATGGGGAGATCGCGTTGAAGCCGACCCATTGCCGGGACACCGGCGCGCCCTTCAGCCAGCGCCAGGCCATCAGCGCGGACACCGGATGGCCGGTTCGGTAGAGCGGCGTCACCAGATAGGGCAGCAACAGCACCGCGAGCAGGATCAGCACGAAAATTCGGACAATGCGCAAATTGGATGCTTCCGGTTCAGCCCAGGCTGGCCCGGGGCCGGTAAAATGGCCCCACCCACGTGACATCTCCATGATATTTCGTGCGTTTTCCAGCGCTTTTGTGACCGGGGTCATGGAATTGACGAAGCCCTTGCCATCAACGATTGTCCGGCCAAATTGATCTGGAGCTATTCTTAATGACCACCGCCACAGCCGATTTTTCCAAACGCCTGGACCAGACCGCGGACGATACCGAAGCCCTGCTGACGAAGCTGTTGTCCGATACGCTGCTGCCCGACGAGATCACCCGGCCGAAGCGGCTGATGGAGGCGATGCGCTATTCCAGCCTCGGCGGCGGAAAGCGGCTGCGGCCCTTTCTGGTGGCCGAAAGTTCCGCCGTATTCGGTGTTCCGCGCGAGGCGGCACTACTGGTCGGCGCGGCGCTGGAATGCATCCACTGCTATTCGCTGATCCATGACGATTTGCCGGCGATGGACAACAGCGACCTGCGCCGCGGCCGTCCCACGCTGCACAAGAAGACCGACGACGCCACCGCGATCCTCGCCGGCGACGGCCTGCTGACGCTGGCGTTCGACATCGTCACCCGCGACGAGATCCACAAGGATGCCACGGTGCGGCTGTTGCTGACGCGTGCACTGGCGCGCGCCTCCGGCATTGGCGGCATGGTCGGCGGCCAGATCCTCGACCTCGCCGGGGAGGGGCGGTTCGGCGACCGCGAGCCGGTCGACGTGGCGCGGCTGCAGCAGATGAAGACCGGCGCGCTGTTGCGCTATGGCTGCATCGCCGGCGCGATCCTCGGCCAGTCCACGCCGAGCGAATATCAGGCGCTCGACGATTACGGCCGCGCGCTCGGCGAGGCGTTCCAGATCGCCGACGATCTGCTCGACGTCGAAGGTGACGCCGCAGCGCTCGGCAAGCCGGCCGGCGCCGATGCGGCGCTCGGCAAGACCACCTTTGTCACCCAGCTCGGTATCGACGGCGCCAAGCAGCGCGTGCGCGACCTGCTGGCGCGCGCCGATTCAGCACTTGCGATCTTCGGGACAAAGGGCGACGTATTGCGGGCGGCCGCACGCTTCGTCGCGGAGCGCAAGAACTAGCGCACGTTGAAGGCAGCGGATGAGCAAGGAATTCGAAGAGCACCTTGTTCGGTTTCGCAACCTGCCGCTGCCGGTCCGCGTGGTCTATAGCAGGCCGCGCACCTTCATCGCGCTCGCGGCCGGCGTCATCGCGTTCTTCCTGCTACCCGGCACGCTGCGGCTTCCGACGCGGCTTGTCGTCGGCTGGGACGTGTTCACCGGCCTCTATCTCGTGCTCGCCTACATCATGATGTTGCGCTGCGACGTCGGCCATATCAGACGCAGCGCGGTGATGCAGGATGACGGGCGTTTCGTGATGTTGCTGGTCACCGCGCTCGGCGCCTTCGCGAGCCTTGCAGCCATCGTGCTCGAGCTCGGCGCCTCGAAAGGCAACCCGGCCGGGCTGATCCTCGCCACGGTGACGATCGTACTGTCATGGGCGACCGTTCATACCGCCTTCGCGCTGCACTACGCGCACGACTTCTATCGCAACAAAATGCCCGGCGGCTTGCAGTTTCCGAGCGGCGACGCGCATGCCGAGGCGGATTATTGGGACTTCGTCTACTTCTCGTTCGTGATCGGCATGACCGCGCAGGTTTCCGACGTCGGCATTACCGACAAGATCATCCGCCGCACCGCGACCGTGCACGGCATCATCTCGTTCGTGTTCAACACCGCGCTGATCGCGTTGATGGTCAATATTGCGGGGAGTGCGATCTGACTACCTGCCATCCCGGCCTAGAATCGGGCCCCGGAACTCCTGGCGTCAAGACGAGATGCAGCCGGGACCCCGCCGAGTTTATGGCTATGGGCACTCGCCCGACATGATGGCGCTCGCACGAGTTGCAACCCCACTCACGTTCGATCGCCGGTAAGAGGCTGGCCCTTGGAACCGATCCCTGCACCACCAGGTGTTTGAGAGCGCGTGATATAAACTCGCTTTGTTGCTTCCGGAACGCGCCTTGCTTCGGGAGCGCGCCGTGATTCCGGCCTGTCGCGCGTTGCCACCGGCCTTTTGGCACGACGCTTCTCGCATTCATTGTCGTCGTTGAGGAACGAGCCCTCGGCACAGGTGATCCTGGTGCAGCGGTCGCCATCGGCCTGGAAGCCGTGTTCGCAGACCAGCGGACACACGCGTGAGGACTTCAGCTTGATCGTATCGAGCGTATCGACGCTGGCGACCTTGGTGTCGAGCTTGGTTCCGGCGTAACGGTTGAACTGTGACAGCGACCGCTGCGCAGAGCTGTTCCAGTTGCCATCGGCGTTGCCGCTCAGGCAGCCGACGCGGCGCAATTCGGCCTGCACCGACTTGGTGACGTCGGCTTGCGGCGGCCCTGCGGCGAGCGCGGCAACGTTCACCGCCTTGTCAGCGGGGGCTGGCGCAGACGCCTTGTCGGCGGCGCTGTCGGCGGCGGACGCGCTCCTGTTCGGCTGCGGCCGCCTGGTCCTGCGCCACCTGCTTGGCCTTTTCAGCCGCGATGCGCGCCTGCTCGGCGGCCTTGGCTTCGGCTTCGGCCTTTGCCTGTTGCGACTTCTGGGCCCCCTCGGCGGCGAGCCGCGCCCGCTCCTGCTGGGTCAGCCGGGCTTTTTCGGTCGCCGCAACGCGCGTTTCCTCGGCGGCGATCTTGTCGAGCTGAAGCTTGGCAAGGCTCGCGTAGAAACCATCGGGATATTGCGCGAGGAAGGCGTTGAGCGCGCTCTTGTTGCCGATCTGCAGCGCGAGTTCGTAATCGCGGCGGGCTTCAGCCTGCGCGCTGAGGGCTGGCGCAGGGGCCGCCGCTGGCGCCGCACGGGGCGCCGGCACCAGCGGGACATCCTCGCCGCCCAGCGAACCGTACACAAAAGGTTCCTGCTTGTTGCCCGTGGTCTTGAGCACCTCGTCGCGAACGAAGCCGAACGCGCGGCGCACGTCGAGCCCGGGCTTCGTCAGATAATGCGACAGCGCCGCCGTAAACGGGCTGTTCTTGCCGTCGCCATCGGCCGCGGTGGACCCGGCCTTGGCCGAATAGGCGATCAGGACGTTCGGGCTGGTCGGCTCGACCTTGGCCAGGCCCTGCCCGATCGCGCGCGACGCGACCGTGCGCTTCATGGTGCGGGCGAACGGATTGTCGCGGCAGGCGTCGAGAATAACCAGCCTCAGCTTCTTGGCCGGCTCGATCGCGATCAGGATGCGGTCGAGCGAGAGGCCTTCGTCATAGATGTCGGTGTCGCGTTCCAGCCGCGCATCGACGGGGATCAGGTAGTTGCCGCCGTCCACCTCGATGCCGTGACCGGCGTAATAGACCACCGCGATATCGGCATCGCGCGCGCGATCGGCGAAATCGCGCAGCGCGCGACGGGTCTCGGCCGCCGGCAGGTCGCGGCGGGAATCGACCACGTCGAAGCCGGCGTCCTTTAGCGTCGCCGCGATCTTGGCGCTGTCGTTAACCGGATTGGGCAGCGGTGCGACATTCTGGTAGTTGGAATTACCCAGCACCAGCGCCACGCGCTTTTCGGCAAACGCCGGCCCGCTCACCAGCAGGAACGCGGCGGCTGCAAGTGCCCATCGGCACAACTTTTGCGATCCAGACATCATCGTGACTCCTCCGGAGTCTTGTACTTTTTTACCACACCGGCCTGACTATCAGAAGCCAGAGCCCGGCTTTGTGAGTTAAGTCACGATCCACGGCAACGTGAATCGCGCCATCGCTATATCCTTAGTCGGGCCAGCGCCCCGCCGGTTCGGCCATGGCGGTGACCTTTTCCGCGGGGTTCCCGTCCGGATATAAACCTCCGGCGACGAGCATGTATTCCCGGAGCAGCGTGAGCCGCTCAACGCGGCACGACGTGCTCCCGGTATTGCGGCAGGTCGTCCGTGATCGCGAACCCACGATGCCTTGGAGCCGACAAAGATGTGGGCGGTCGGACGGATCGAGGGATCATCGACCAGCGTGCCCATGGCGACATGGACGAAAGCGCCTTCGCGCACCACCGAATAGAGCAGCGAGCCGCATTTGCGGCAATGCGCGTCGTGGCCGATCTCGTTGCCATGGATCATGAGATCGTCCTCGCCCCTGGTGACGCTGAATTTGTCGCGCGCGATGCCGGCGAACGGCTTGAACGCCGCACCGGTGGTGCGCCGGCAATTCGAGCAATGGCAGTTCAAGGCGTAGCCGAATTCGTCAGCCACGGCATAGCTGACCGCGCGGCAAAAGCATTCTCCGGCAAGAATGCGAGCATTCGGTTTTGCTGAATCTGCCACCTGCAACTCCTCGTAACCGTGATGACGCCAGCCTAGCGCAATGGAGCGGTTCGTGGCTTAATTCAGCTCGAACAAATTTCTTTCGCCGGGAGGAACTGCCGTGAGTCACGACCGATCGACCGTGGAAGCCGTGGTCAAGAATTATTTCGATGGCCTGTATGAAGGCGATGCCGACAAGCTCGGCGCGATATTCGATCCCACTGCGGATCTGCGCTGGCTGGAGAAGGGCGAGTTACAGGTGCTGACCGTGCCGGACTGGCTCGATCGCGTGCGCAAGCGACCCTCGGCCAAGGCTGAAGGCAAGCCGCGCGAGGATTTCATCGTCACGATCGACCGCTCCGATGATCAGACCGCCTTCATCAAGGTGCGCTGCCAGCTGCCGCCGCGCTATTTCACCGATTATCTGGTGGCAATGAAACTGCGCGACGGCTGGAAGATCGTCTCGAAATCCTACCGCTACGATCTGCGCGAATAACAGCCACGCAGGTCTGCGCCCCCGCCGGTGCCTGAAACCGCTTCGCCCTTCGTCCGCGAGCACGCGCGCCTTGCGCATTGACCCCGCGGTTTTTCCCTGCGAATGGGGGCGATCATGGAAGCCAGGTTTCAGATCTTTTTGATCCTGCTCGCCGTGCTGGCGGGGACTTCGCTGCTGGCGCGGCGAATCAACGTCGCGCCGGCCATCCTGCTGCTGCTCGCCGGCATCGCGCTCGCCTTCGTGCCCGGCATGCCGGCGGTGGAATTGCCGCCGGAAGTGGTGCTGCTCCTGGTGTTGCCGCCGCTGATCTACTCGGCGGGCGTCGCCATGAGCTGGCGCGAATTCAAGGCCAACCTGCGGCCGATCGTTCTGCTGGCGGTCGGCTGCGTGATCTTCACCGCCTTCGCGGTCGCCGCCGCGACGCATTACCTGATCGGGCTGCCCTGGACGGTGGGCTTCCTGCTGGGGGCGATCGTCGCGCCGCCGGACGTGGTGGCGCCACTGGCCATTGCCCGCAGGCTCGGCATGCCCCGCCGTATTCTCGTCGTGCTCGAGGGCGAAGGGCTCGCCAACGACGCCACCGCGCTGATCCTCTATCGGTTCACGGTGGTGGCCATTACGACCGGAATGTTCTCGCTGCCCAAGGCGACCGGCACCTTCGCGCTTATCGTTGTCGCCGAAATCCTGTTCGGCGTGGCCGTAGGATGGCTCTCGCTGCGCGCGCGGCACCGCGCGCGCGATCCGCAGGTCGAGATCACGCTGTCGCTGATTACCCCCTACCTCGCCTACTGGATTCCTGAACATCTCGGCGGCTCCGGCATCCTCGCGACCGTGGCATGCGGCCTCTACATCAGCTGGAACGGCCCGCTGCTGATCTCGTCGGCGACGCGCCTGCAGGGCATCTTCTTCTGGGACCTCGTCATCTTTCTGATCGAGGGGCTGCTGTTCCTGCTGACGGGATTCCAGATGCGGCTGCTGTTCGAGAAATCGAAAGCATTTCCGCTCGAGGATATCCTGCTCACCACCGCGCTGGTCGCGATCATTGTCGTCGTCGCGCGCTTTGCGTGGGTTTATCCGGCGACCTATTTGCCGCGCCTGATCAGCCCGCGCCTTCGCGAGCGCGATCCCGCGCCGAACTGGCGCACCGTTTTCGTGATCTCCTTTACCGGCGTGCGTGGTGCGGTGTCGCTGGCGGCCGCGCTGGCATTGCCGCTCGCGCTGCCGGGCGGCGAGGCGTTTCCCTATCGCGACATGATCCTGTTCGTCGCCTTTGGCGTCATCTTCATCACGCTGGTGGGACTTGGCACAGGCTTGCCGCTGGTGGCACGCTGGCTCGACGTCACCAAGGACGGCCGCAACGAGCACCGGGCCGAGCATGAAGCGGAGATCGCCGCGCGCCGCGAGGCGCTCGATGCGGCACTCAAATCGCTGGATGCCATCACCGACGACCGCGAACTCTCCGATGAGGTCGTCAAGTTGCTGCGCGCCCGGCACGAGGTCCGCTCCAATCAGCTTCCCGATTCGCTCGATCCCGCCGCCCATGACGTTACGATGGCGGGGACCGCGCTGACACGGGAATTGATCGCGGAAGAACGGAAATTCATCCACGTTCTGCTGCGCGACGGCAAGATTACCGACGAAACGCGGCGACGGATCGAGCGCGATCTCGACCTGGAAGAAGCGAGCCTGAGCAACCGGGAATATCGGAAGATACCGCTATAGAAGCCGTCATTGCGAGCGAAGCGAAACAATCCATTCTTGCCGCGCACGAGGTGCCCATGGATTGCTTCGCTACGCTCGCAATGACGATGGGTTGGAGCCTTACTCCGCCGCCGCGTTCCTGCCGAGATGACCGACATAGCCCGCCGCGTCGCCGAACCGCTCGATCATGACCGCGGTGAGGTCCTTCGTCTTGCTGGTGACGCAGGCGCCGGATCGCACCGCATAACGATCCTGATGCTTGAGGTGCGGCGGCGCCTCACCCTTCTGCAGCGCGCGGGCGGCATCCATCACCGTTTTTCGGAAATGCATGATGCCGAGATCGGTCGGGCCGAGATGTTCCCGGGTGCGGTCGGCGATCGGGCCCTGGCTGTCCTGCACGGCGGCATCCTGTTCGGACACGCCCTTGATGCCGGTGTAGCTATGGGTCTTCTGCAGTTTGCGATCGATCAGGTAGTCGTTCGCCTTGTTGCGCAGCGGAATATAGTTCTCGTCGACCTCCGACATCACGCCGTTGCCGCGGTCATAGCCATCGCGCTCGGCCTGTGTCAGCGGGCGTTCCGGATTCCAGGCATAGGTAAAGATCCAGCAACTCGTATCGGTCACCGGAATGAAGCTCTGGCCGAAAATATTCTCACCCGGCATCGAACTCGGCGCATAGGCGTGAACCGGCATCAGGAACTGGGCGATGCGCCAATAAATGTTGTCGGTTCCTGTGAGCCGTCCTCCCGCGACCGTGAGGCCGGCCTCGTGCGGATTGATCTTGATAACCGGGCGCGGATCTTCGGCGATCCATCGCATGTGATCGGTCGCGACCCGTACAAGCGGATTCACAAAGTGCTTCTTGATGTCGAGGATCTCGTTCTCTTCCTTTTCGAAGGAGAGATGCGCGAAGGTGAAATGCGCGGTGTCGATCGAGCCTTCCAGTGCCTGCACCCAGTTGCAGTCCTGCCATTTCTTCGAGACGTAACGGTGCGAGGCCGGCACCAGCGCCATTTCCAGATCGGGCAATTCGGGCACCTGATCCGCCGGGCCCATATAGGCCCAGATCATGTCGCCCCATTCGCGCACCGGATACGACTTGATCCGGATCAGGTCCTTGGCGTTGAGGTCGGGATAGGAGGTCGGCATGTCGACGCAAGCGCCGTCGGTATTGAACTTCCACCCGTGATAGACGCAGCGGATGCCGCATTCCTCGTTGCGCCCAAGCCAGAGATTGGCGCCGCGATGCGGGCAATACTGATCGATGACGCCGACCACGCCGCGGGTATCGCGGAACGCGAGCAGTTCCTCGCCCATGACGACGATCTTCTTCGGCGTACCGTCGGCTTCCGGCAATTCTTCCGACAGCAGCACGGGAATCCAGAAGCGGCGCAGCAATTCGCCCATTCCGGTGCCGGCACCGCTCTCGGTGAGGAATTTGTTGTCTTCTGCGCGGAGCATGGGGAGACCTCCGGTCTTGTTTTGCTTTTCCCGGAGAGTGGCGCAGAGGCGACGAGACGTCAACGTGTCTTGCGAGGGCACGCGACGCGCGCCCTCCACTTGTCCTGGGTCCCAACGGGCAACGCCGTCACGCCGCTGCGTTCAGCCCGACCTTCGGTTGCTCCCCCGACACGATCCGGCCAAGCGCCAGCAGGACCTTGGAGGTGAAATCTTCATTTAGAACGCGCGTGCTGTCACAGAAGGCCTGCAGCACGGTTACGAACTCGACCTTGTTTTGCAACAGCTGCTGGTCGTCGGTCGCAAGCATTTTGCGCGCAGCCGCATAAAGGTTGCTTTTTTGCTCCTCCCAGATTTTCGACTTCCTGTCGATCTCGCCAGTTGGCAGATCGCCCAGGATTTGAAGAATGCTTTCAGGCTCGTTCAAGCCGGCGTCCTGGCTGTACCACAACAGGTAATCCAGTTGCTGGATCATCTCGGCAATTTTTCCACGCAGACCTGGCTGCAACGTCGCATTGAAGCTATTGGGCGAAAATTCGCTCGTCTTGCCTTCAAGGAACATGAAGCGGTACTGCAGCCCGATGGAAATCGCCTTCAGCAGCATCGTCGTGGTCGGATCGCCGTAATCCTTGTACCTGATCTCGACGATGTAGATGTGAAACTCCCGCACGCCGCTGTAATAAATGACGCTTCGCGCAACGAACATTCTGAACGCGCGGTCCTTCTCCTGCGAGGTGACGACCTGCCGATTGTCCCGGAAATCGCCGCGCATCGCCGCCGACACCAGCATCTGAATGGTGGAAGTCCAGCAGCGGGCGACGTCTTCCTCCCCGATATTCTCGGCGAACTGGGACCAGGAAACTGGCCCCCCTTGCGGCGTCTGGAATCCGAACGAATCAAACCTCCCGAAGAATTCGACGGTCGCGTCCGACAAGGCGTCGCCGCGGCCGGGACTGGCCGCCGCAAGGCTTGTGCGAACGACGATCTTGCGTTCGGGAAAATTCTCCTGGTAGACGCGCTTCTGCAGCTCGATATGAATGATGTTGAAGAGCCGCGCGGAGGACTCGAGCAATTGCTCATTGAAAGCCTCCAGCTCTTCGTCGGAGAGCTGGATCGATTGGTTGATGATCCCCTGGATGCGCTTGAACAGCCTGAAGATCGGAGTTTTCTTCATGGCGATGTTGGTTCCGCCTGCCGGACTCGCCGGATTTTTCAGGGCGGCAGGGTCCACCACCATCGGATCGAACGGCGCATTGATCTGCAGCGCCTGAATTTCGGACATGGTCTCCGGCGTCTTGGTGAAGACGGCGATCGGAATCATGATCCGGTCCTGGGTCGGAAAATGCTCCATCTTCGGGGAATGCGAAATCGAGGCATCGAAATAGCCGACTTCGAATCCGGTGAACGAATGGCTGACTTTTTGTTTGCCGGTGGCGACGACCAGCAGAATGTCGGTGTCGTCAAGATCGGCCTTCAGGCGATCACGCCAGTTCGAGCCAAGCGAGAATTCGACGTCGATGGTCAGCTTGAGAATGGTGGGATTGAAAGCGCGCCGCAGCTCTTCAGCGATTGCGGTGGCGAGATCTCGATCCTCGGAAGAATAACTGATGAATACGTGGAGCCGTTCCTCTGCCATTTCGCACCCCTGAAATATCATTTTGAATTTTATCGATGGACACTCCGTGCAACGGATGGTTGCGTAGCGCGGCAAAGCCTATCCGGCGTGCAGGCGCGACGAATGTGACGTGGTTCACACGAGAGGGGTTTTTATCGCAATAGCGGGATGGCAATGGCGCGTCGCGCGGGACGCGCTGTCTTCACACCGGCCGCTCGCCCTTCACCGTCACCCGCGTGCCTGATCTTGTATGCGGCCAGTAATCCCACATCGCGCGGTGTTGCGCGCAGCGGTTGTCCCAGAAGGCGATGGCGTTTTCCGTCCAGCGGAAGCGGCACTGGAACAGTGGGTTTTCCGCGTGCTGGTAGAGATAGGCCAGCATTGCGTCGCTCTCGTCGCGAGGAATGCCTGTTATGAAGCGCGTGAAGCCGCGGTTGACGTAGAGCGCTTTCCTGCCGGTCACGGGATGCGTGCGCACCATCGGATGCTCGGCGCGCGGATATTCCACCCGGTCGGCGACGCCGTAATTGGCGTAGAGCCCGCGATAGGTCTGCTCGCCGTCGTGCAGCGCGGTCAGCCCGTCGAGATAGGCCTTCATCCGGTCCGACAGCGCCTCATAGGCGGCATACATGTTGGCGAACAGCGTGTCGCCGCCGCGCGGCGGGCATTGCTTGATGTAGAGGATCGACCCCATCGGCGGCTCGACGTCGCAGGACACGTCGGTGTGCCAGCCCTCGCCATTGGCGCGCGGGGAATCCTTGTCGGCATAGATCTTCATCAGCGCCGGATCGCCCTCGTTGGGCGCCGCCGGATGCACATGCAGTTCGCCGAACTTGCGGCCGAAAGCGAGATGCTGGTCGGAGCTGATGTGCTGGTCGCGAAAGAAGATCACGAGATTTTCGGCGAGCGCACGGTGGATTTCATCCATCTGACGGTTGGAGCGCGCATCGTCCGAGACGAGCTTGCCGATATCGACCCCGGAGATTTCCGCGCCGATGATAGGCGTGAGCTTCTCGACGCTGATGGTCTCGTAGGGGTCAGATTCGCCGACAATGTGCCTGTAACGCGGACCTTGCTTGCCGGACAACGAAGACATTGGCGTTCTCCCAATCGTTCTTGATTGGGACGCATCGTAGCTCACAGTAACGGAAGCGCAATCTCTCCGCGTGGTCGTCCCTGCGACCGCAGGGACGACTGCGGTTTATAGCGCACGCGCAATGCTGTCATGACGGGGCTCCGGTTGACCGCATCCGTTCCGCCCGGCACGGTGCGCCAGCTTCCCGCCGGTATTCCCCATGCTCTCCGTCGCCTCACTCTGGATTCCCTTCACCATCATCGCTGCGCTGGGCCAGGTCGCCCGCAATGCGATGCAGCGGTCGTTGACGGGGCCGCTCGGGACCTGGGGCGCGACCAATATCCGCTTCCTGTTCGGCTTTCCGTTCTCGATCCTCTTCTTTGCGGTCGTGGTGGCGGTGACTGGCGACCGCATACCGTGGCCGACGGCGGCGTTCTGGCCGTGGCTGCTGCTCGGCGCGCTCAGCCAGATCGTCGCCACCGGTCTGATGCTGCTTGCGATGAACGATCGCTCCTTCGTCGTGACGACGGCGTATCTCAAGACCGAGGCGATTCAGACTGCGATTTTCGGCTTCATCTTCCTCGGCGATCATTTGACCGTGCTGAAAGTGGTCGCGATCCTGATCGCGACCGTCGGCGTGGTCATCACGGCGCTGCGGCCGGGCGGCGAAAAGGGGTTTGCGGAGTTGAAGCCGACCATCATCGGCCTGGTCGCCGCCGGCTGCTTCGCGCTCTCGGCGATCGGCTTTCGCGGCGCCATCATCACGGTATCAGGCGTCTCCTTTGTCACCGCGGCGTCCTACACGCTGGTGTTCGGCCTGTTCGTGCAGACGCTGGTGCTGACGATTTATCTGCTCGTCCGCGCGCCCGATGTGCTGATGAAGATTTTCGGCCTGTGGCGGCCCTCGATGCTCGCGGGCTTCATGGGCGCGTTCGCCTCGCAATTCTGGTTCCTGGCGTTCGCGCTGACGGCGGCTGCGAATGTGCGCACGCTGGCGCTGGTCGAGGTGCTGTTCGCGCAGGCGGTGGCGTATTACTCGTTCAAGCAGCCCTTGTCGGCGCGTGAACTGTCCGGCATCGTGCTGATCGTGGTGGGTGTGGCGCTGCTGGTGGCGGTTTGATCAGAACTTCGCCTCAACCGTCATTGCGAGCATAGCGAAGTAATCCGTAGCTCACCAGGCACGAAGATGGATTGCTCC
>CAWHFN010000008.1:0-207261 GCA_963828475.1 uncultured Alphaproteobacteria bacterium | reverse complement strand
TCGGACCTGACGCAACGGATCGGCGATGTCCGCTGATCGGGGAAAAGCGGAAGTTCGCGGCGCGCTGTCAGAGTGACGCAATTTACCCGGAACGGACTAATCCTTCAACTTGAGCCCAAGGTTTAGTGTCCACTAATGGTGGCCTGAAGGGGTTGGCAAAAACACTGATAGGCTGACAGAAATGAAAACATTCCTGCAGCCCCCGAGGTTCACCCGAGAACTTCACAGCCGGGCCATCGTTCGTGATACCTGCACTGCGGACCACGCGCCCATGCCACCGCTCGGCTGCGGTATGCCACGCCCGGTGAGAGCCTTCGCGATCTCCCTCAGAGAAGTCAGCTCCGGCCTTCCTGATCTCGGCAATGATCGGTGCTAGGTCGCTGGCCCTCTGTGCAGCACAGACCCTCACGGCCTCTGTAGCGGCCTTCTGACCGACACCAGCGACCAGATGATGCTTCGCTTTCCGGTCCCACTGCCCATCGCGGGCAACCTTCGCAGCCAATGCAGCCTTGGTCCGCTCGCTGATAAGCCCTGCTTCCAACTCCGCCACTGCGGACATCTGTTGCAGCATGAACCGCCCGACTGCACCGGCAGGGATTTGAGGGAGGTCGCAGAACAGCACGTCAACGCCGCTATCAATCAGCGCCATCAGGAATGATTGGTTACGTGAAAGTTGGTCGAGTTTGGCTATTACAAGAACCGCCCGATGAACGCGACACGCTGCCAGCGCGGCGGCCAACTGCTTCCTATCGACCTTGCGTCCGCTCTCTGTCTCGGTGAACTCGGCAACCGGAGGCCAGCCACCGGAAGCCTCAATGAAGCCCTGCACAGCAACCCGCTGTGCGTCGAGGCCCAATCCAGAGCGGCCCTGCCTGTCTGTCGAGACACGGTAGTACGCGACAACCTTCATCCCCCGCTTCTTGATCATGCTTCACCGCGCCTTCCTGCGTCGTATCATAACATCGCTACGCTCGTTACGATGAAGTGATACAGACAATTGCGGGGGCCTGTCAAGGCGAGTGCTGCCGGGTGCTGCCGAGATGTGAAGCGAACGCTCGGGGGCTGTTCGCGAGCACTCGGTGCGACACCTCGCGGGAGATCGAGGGGGCATAGGGGGAAGTCGCGCCTCGCTCTATCTCGATTGGTGCTTCAGAGATTTCGGCAGAATATCCGGGAACCCCTCAAGCCACTTTCAGTGCCCGTGCAGTCGCCTTGCGCTGCTTCCGGGTCTCGATCATGTGCAGCACAGAGCCACGATGCGAAACGATGGCGACGTTGTCTGGCACCCAGCCACGTTCCGGGACAAACCTAACGAGGGCCGGTGAGTTGTCGCTGCAGATGCCCCTGCCGTGAAGCAACGGTAGGCCGGTCACGCTGCAGTGTGTCGGCAGCTTGAGGTCCGTGGCCTTGACGGTGTGCGGTAGGCCAAGGCGGCGCGCTCTGCCACGGGACCGCTGCACGAGGCGTTCGATTGGATTGCGGGGCCGGCGGTTGAAACAGCTTCGGCAGATAGGCATGCCAACGGTGCGGTAAGTGTTGCTCTCGTCGAGTGCTACGCCACAACAGCGGCACGAGGCTCGCCGAGTGGCTCTCGCCTTGGTGGTCGTGGTGTTCTTGGTCGGGGTCATTCGATCCTTAGAAGGGTGTTGTTCGTGGTGAGTGCAACGCGCACTCTCAGGTTAGTCGAAGGTGTCGGGAGGGAGGTCCGGGCCGCTGTCGGCAATGCTGCGCCGGACCATGGCCTCGATCTTGAGGCGCAAGTTGTGCCGGGTGAACCCCTTGCCCGTTGGCAGCGCGACGTTGTCGGCCAGCCTGTTGATCTGCTCGACAACGGAAGGAGAAAGCACGACATCCGCGCCGTGCCTTCTCTTCTGCCGTTTCTTCTTCAGGCTCACGCCCAGATCATTCCAGTGCGCACGGCAGCGGCCCAAGACATTGCCTTAGGCCAGCCCGGAGCGCGTACCATCGTGTCCCCCGTCCTTGCTGCGGGTGATCTGTACGTCCGTCCAGTCGGCGGTCATCGCCTTGAACATCGCCGGGTCGTTCGGCAGCTTAGCCAGCCGCGCCATTGCACGGCCTCCCAGCTCCTTCAGCTCCGCGTCATTGCCCCGATAGACTGCCAATCGTGCAGTCCGCAGCTCACTCTCAGTCAGCATGTCAGTGAGGAGGTCCACCGTAGCGCCGGTGTCGTGCAATACCGCGTTGGCCTGAGCCGTGTAGCCTGCGACAACCGCCGAGACTTGCTCGCTGCTGAGCCCCGCCGGGAGGTTCGTCGGAAGTTCACCGGACACGATGGCGTCTTCAGTCATCGCGTTCACCACGATCTGACCAGCGGTCCCGTTAGCCGCGTTGAGGGCTTCGGTGGCCGCGTTGATCGCCGATGCCTGTTCGGCAGAGGAGACGGCGAGGGTGTTGCCGTCGTCTGCCTGCTGCTGCTGTACCTGGGGCTGCTGGTTGGCTTGCGGGGCAGCGGCCACCCCTGCGCTAAAACCCGGCTGATAGTCCTGCGGGATCAGTCCGGCCGCTTTCGCAGCTTCAATCGTCGTGGTCATTCCACCTACAGTGACCATTCCCGGACGCGGCGAGGAGACTGCGCTGCCATGCGAGGTTGCGCCTGAGGTGATCGTAGCGCGGCCACCCTGCATCACAATGCTGGCGTTCGTCGCGGCGTTGGTCCGCATCAGTGAACCGGAGGATGGACGGGCGGACTGTTCGGCTGCAAGGGCGGCTGCAGCCAAATCCTTCAGGGACTGTTGATGCGCTGCGCCATCGCTCGCTTGTCGATATAGTCGTTCGTCGCCTTGGCGTTGATCGGGATGAAGCCTCGACCGTAGCCTTTGCCCTTCAGCTTTGGCAGAACCTTCTTGAAGGTGGTCCAGCCGCTGAGGGCGGAAGGTGTCTTGGCGATGCGCTGGAAGAACATCTCGGTCGATGACCGCAGGTTCTTCAAGGTCGCTTCGTCTGCCCGATCAAACCACGATGCTGACAGCGGATTAGACCGAGGCTTGGTCTTGCCGATGTCGTTCATCTTGCCGTCGTAGATCGTGACGAGCGAGCGCAGCTTGGCCTTGATCGCTGCTTCGTCATTGCCTCCAAACTCAACCAGCGTCCCGTCCTTGATGGACTTCATCTCGAACGAGAGGCCCTCGGCTTGGAAGTACGAGAGCATCGGGCTTCCGTGGAACATGTAGGTCAGAACGAAGACGTTCGTGAAGCAGCGTAGGAAGTCGGAAGGGAATTCCCAGATCAGCACGGTCGGCAGATTGGTCTTGCTGTCTCGCCCGTAGACGACGAGGTTGCCGTTGTCACACAGGTTCTTGATATCGTTGTATCGGCCGTTGTAGCCGGGGTGCTTGGCATGGTTCCAGCGAAGGCGGTCGCCATCTTCAACGATGACATACCCGCCATCGAACAGGTTCTTGCGGTCGCAATTGGTCATGGTCTTCAGTAGGTCGACGCAGGTGATCACTTCGTCGATTATCAGCGTGTAGTTCTGCTCTCTCAGCCGATCATAGATGCGCCGGTTGAGCATCGAGAACAGAGCGTGGGTAGTACAGATGTTGTGCCCGTCCTCGACCAGCTTCTCCAGATGAAACAGCTTGCGGCCGTGGATGGGCTGCGGGTCGCGGAAGCTCAGCTCGGGACACGCATCACGAATGCGGTCAACCTCGGAGAGGAACGGAGCAACAAATAGGAAACGGCGGTCGCCTGCCTTCCCGTCAAATCGGTCATTGACGTTCTGGGCGTGCGAGACGTTGAGGTGGTCGATTGCCCAAGTCGTCTTGCCGCTGCCCATGATGGCGTCCAGCACAGTGATCTTGGAAGTAGTCTCGGTGTTCATGATTGCTTTCAGAGGGAGTTATCAGAGGCCCGCGAAGGGGGCCGGAGGGTGGAGGAGGTCACCGCTCTGCCAAACGCTTCGCCCAGAGTGCACATGCGAAGTGCCGCAAGCACCGCGCCTCTAACGAGGAACGGACCATGTGCAGCGAAGCGTTTGACGGAGAGGTTAGGTGGTGGAAGGGCAAGCTCCCCTGCGGTGCGCTCAGATCAGTCGCGAAGACCAAAACTCGGCTGAGAGCTGCCACACGCAGAGGGCTATTAACGCCGTCCCACAGGCACCACGACTGCGGGACGGCGGTCTCCATCAACCGGCGACTGCGTGTCCGGGCGGTCGATGGAGGGCATGTTAGAGAAACTGTAAGGGGGCCCCGAGGCAAGGGCGTTTCCTTTCCCGGGAGGGGCAACCTATTTTTGATGGAGCCGGGAGGGGCACTCCGTAGGGTGTGCGGGCAACCTATCGGGGAACCGGGAGGGACGTTCCCATTAGCTTAGGTGCAACCTATTGGGTGCCTACCGGGTGCCTTCGGGTAATCCGAGGGTCTGGCAGGATGGCGTGCCTATTGCTGTAGTGCAACCCAACCCCCCAAACCTACTGGGCCCCCGCGTTCCTGAAACTCGCTGAAGCTCGCACCAAGCGACGCTCGCGAGCATGCCCTACGCGAGCATGCCCTAAATGACTTAGAGAGAAGTCACTGATGCGCCTTGGAGTGTCCCGGGTCCGGTCCCGCCAGTGAACGCGCCAGTGACTCCCCAATACAATCCTACGTGCTACGGGTTGGCGTAGAACACCGCGAGCCGCCACGCCGGGAACGCGGATGGCCCGCCTTCCGACGACGCTGTGCGATAGGCGAGGCCGTCTCTCCGACACTGCTCGATCATGCTGCGCTCGTCTTCTCGGAACATGGCCTGTGGATTGGCCAGCATGGCGACCGGCTCGTCCATCTCGTACCACCATTCACGGATGGTCATGAGCCTCGCAGGGTCAGCGCCAACGCGCCCGAGGGCGGTGGTGAGGTGGACTGAGGGTGTCTCGAAGATGTCTTGCATAGCGGTGTTCCTTTTGACGGTTGCCAGTCGTAGTCAGTCTACGAATGGAAGGGGAGCACTGCCTCTCGCAGATTACCGAGGGAGCGGCCTGACCGTCAAGTTGTATCGCGGTAGCTTCGCCATGGCTTCCATCCGCTTCTTGACGGTGATGCCCCTGTATGCCTCGCCCTGCGTCCGGGCAGCGTGTCCGCAGATCGCGTCAACCGTCAGGTCATTCAATCCGGCATCGTGGCCGTAGGTCTTGAAGGTGTACCGCCATGCATGGTTGGGCTGTACGCGCTTATCGTCTACGACGCTGCGCACCATGGTCAGGATACGCTTGTAGACGCCCTCAGCGGGTCCGTTCGTCGTACCATCTTCGCCAAGGTCACAGAACAGGTGGCCGAGTTTCGACTCGTTGTAGGAACTCGATGAAGCCAATCGCGATCAAGATGCTCATGGATGGGACATCCCGATAATCGTTGGTCTTGGTGTCTCCAGCGTCAGGATTAATGCGGATGACCCACCCACCCTGTTCGCGCCTCACGTCCTCCTTGCGTAGCTGGATCATCTCAACAACCCGCGCTCCCGAGTAGGCGCAGAGCCACGGCACCCAACGCTTGGCAGCAGTGGTCTTGGGGCTCTCCCTCTTGGAGCCTTGAACTGCCAGCGCGACATTGAGGATTGCTGCCCTCTCGCTTTCCAAGAACCATTTCTCGCGAGTGATCTTCTTTCCCCGTCCCTCGATCCTTGCTTCCGCTGCTGGATTGGTTGACAGCCAGCCGCGCTTCTTGCCCCACCTGAACACGGCTCTCAGTGCTGCGAAATCGGTGTCATTGATCGTCTTGGCCGATGCCAGCCGCGCTGCGTTCGTCGCCCCACGCTGAACCTTCTCCGGTGTGATCCGGCTCAGATCGTCATGGATCAGCCACTCCTTGAACCGGAGACAACGCCTTCCATCGCTTCGCATCACGGGGACGAACTCCTCTGGCCAGCGCCGCCTTGTGCCATGCCTCGGCAAGCCCCGTCAGAGTCCGGCCGAGACGATGAGCGGCCGATCGTTCCTCGAACTTGGGGAAGCGCCGTGCGTAGTCATCCGGTGAGTAGTCGCCATCGGCGTTCCGGGCGAGTTTCTTCGCGGCTTCCGACAAGTCGAGGACGCCATGCTTCGATCAGCTTCCACCGGCTCGCTTCGTCCGTGACGATGCCGCTCCCAGTCAGGAAGGCGTCAGCCATCTTGCCGAAGCGTTTCTCCATTGAGGCGTGGCGACGGCCCTCCGCAGACTTGTAGATGCCGAGCGTAGCCACGAGACCGTACTCCCCTCGGCGCGCTTCCTCATTCATCTCTGAGACCCGCAACCACTGCTCGGCGGTGAGGACCGGGTTGTCTTCAAGGTCCTCTGCGAATGCCCGGTAGAGTTCACCCGAAAGGGCGCTGATCTGCTTGGCGGTGAGAGGCTTGGGTCCGGCCCGCAGAGCGGCCATTGTGCGCTCGACCTCGGCGGCAACATCGGGACACTTCGCCTTCGCGGTGGTGCGATCTGGCGTCTTGAGCGATATGCTGATGTGGGTGCGATACCAGTTGGCGGGTCGCTGCGACTTCGGAAGCTTCTCAAGAATTGCCCGCACATCGGCGGGAATTTGTCTTCGGAAGTACCAGTTGTCAGAACCGTGTCGTTTAGTCGGGCAGGCCATTCTTAAAACCATCGTGCAACACCCCGGTGTATCAGGGGCGACGCGAAAAGCTCAAGCCTACCAATAGGCTATTGATCTTTCAGGGGAAGAGGTGGTGCTGCCAGACAGGATTGAACTGTCGACCTCTCCATTACCAATTATAAGGTCCGTAATATCCTGAGATTACTCAGCATTTCCGAAATATCAAAAATGCCATTGATATAGGGGTTTTCTGCTTTACGGTGGTTCCTTGAGATTACCCGTGATACCCGCCCGGTGGTTACTCGGTGGTTCCGTGGTTCCTAAGGGGCGCTCGGCAGTGGCAACATCCCAGATCACCAAACGGCTGATTGACAACCTCAAGCCGCGCCGGGGTGAATATTTCGTTTGGGACGGCTCGCTATCGGGCTTTGGCGTGCGCGTTCAATCGACGGGCGCAATGTCCTATGTCGTGAAATATCGCGCCGGCAGTGGCCGCAGCGCCCCTACAAGGCGTCTCACGCTGGCTAAGGCTGGCACCATCACGCCAGACGAGGCCCGTACGCTGGCCAAGAAAACGCTTGGCTCGGTTGCCCACGGCGCCGATCCGGCCGCCCAGCGGGCCGCTGACAAGCGCGCGTCAACCTTCGCAGAGGTTGCCGAGCAATTCCTGACTGAGCATGTAGAGGCCAAGCGCTCGGCATCGTCCGCCAGATCATACCGCGATTTGCTGGAGCGGCTGGCTTCTCCGGAAATCGGGAAGCGAAAGGCCGACAAGATCACATCCGCCGAAATTCAGCGGCTGCACAGCAAGAATGCCCACACTCCTTATCAAGCCAACCGGTTGCTCCGGGTTCTCAGCAGCCTCTTTACCTTCGCGGGCAAGACCCATGTTGTCCCGGTCGGCTTCAATCCCTGCCGGGGGATCGAGTATTTCCCGGAAGAAGGCCGCGAGCGGTACCTGACGACACTGGAACTGGCGCAGATCGGGGAGGCAATCCGGGAGGCCGAGACAATCGGGTTGCCCTACACGGTGGACGCTACCAGGCCCAAGGCCAAGCACGCGCCCAAGGAGGCCAACCGCCGCACCGTGATCGGACGGCACGCCGCCGCCGCCCTTCGCTTGCTGATCTTCACGGGCGCCCGGCTCCGGGAAATCCTGCATCTGCGGTGGGAGCACGTCGATTTTGAGCGTGGGCTACTGTTGTTGCCGACCAGCAAGACCGGCAAGAAAACCATCGTGCTGAACGCGCCGGCCTTGGCGATCCTGAATGCCCTGCCCCGGAGCGGCGAATACGTCATCGCGGGAACGTCGGTTGATAGCCCGCGCTCCGATCTGAAGAAGCCGTGGAAGGCTGTCGCGGCCCGCGCGGGCCTGACGGGCGTTCGCATTCACGATTTGCGCCACACTCACGCATCGGTCGGGGCCGGAGCCGGGCTTGGCCTGCCGATCATCGGCAAGCTGCTGGGTCATACCCAAACCGCCACGACGCAACGCTATGCGCACCTCGACAATGACCCGTTGAAAAAAGCATCCGAAAACATCGGGAGCCGGTTGGCCGCAGCGATGGGCGAAGTGAAGGCGCCGCGCGCGAACGTCACTAGCATTTCAAACGCGAATCGATCAAAGAACCGGCGCGGGTAAGATACTCGATTGCATCGTTGGCGAGGGCTTGCAGCCCCCAAGGAAACCCCGTGCTATACTTGTTTATCGATTTGTGGGGGCGGCTTTTATGCATTTCCTAATTGGCGCTCTGGTTGTTGTCGCCATCATTTGGTTCATGATTGTCTCGCCAGCCTTTCGAAGAATTGCAATTGGACTTCTAATACTGGCCAGCCTCGGAATTGCTTGGGTGGTTTACAACAGCAATGAGGAAGAAAAAGTGAGACAACGTCAGCAAGCGGAAAACGAACGCTTCGCGGTGACTGCAATACAGACCGAAGACCTGTTGCTAGCCGATGTAACTTTGAAAAAGGAAGGTGCATGGTGGTACCTAAAAGGAGCCATCACGAACAATTCAAAATATGCTCTTGGTAAGATCGGTTTTCTAGTCACCATTCAAGACTGCCCTCAACCGCAAAATTGCAAAGTGGTCGGGCAAGAAGCGGCAAGCACCAACTCCGGCTCGTATTCCTACAACGACCGAACGCCAATAGTGCCCGCTAGCCAAGTCCGTCTTTTCAGCACTTACCCGATGGCATTCAAGAATATGCCGGCGAGCAGCAACCCTCAATGGAGCTACAAAATTACCGAAATAAGAGCCACTTGGTGAAACGAGCAGCTTCATCCGGGAATCCGGCACGGTCGGCCGCAGCGATGGGCGAAGTGAAAGCCCCCAGTGCGAACGTCATCAGCATTTAATAGGCAAAGCGAATTAAAGTATCGGCGCGGCTAGGGTAGCTCCCGAAAAGCTGGTCCGCACCAGCCTGCCGCGTCGTCCTCATGCGAATGCACCAGCGGAGGTGCCGATGACAGACGCCAAATCTTATCTTGAGGAGGTTGTTTCAGCTCATAATCTGGAAGGGTTCAAAGACGTTTTCTGGAATCTTGGCCAAATCGTTGCATGGGTTGAGACCCGCAGCCCATTCCCCGTTGATGCTCTCTCAAGTTCGACCAAAGACTTGGCTAGACGCGACCATTCCATGCCGGCGGGTCTTCCACACTTCGCAGCCGAGGTGGCGGACAGTTGCGCTGACGAAAATGGCTTGGCTAGGACTAAGTCGCCATTCCAGTCTATTAATGACGTTCGCAGAGCCGTGTTGCGCAGCTTCCAGTCCGGATTGCTGACCGCGTCAGGCCAACGTCGCGGCTCGTTCGACCGAGAGCCGATCACTCCCTTAGAATGGGCCGATCTAACTATGGATGACAGTCTCGCGGGTGAAATGACCGTAAGGCACCGCGATGGCTTTGTCGAAGCTTGGAACGATGTCCGTGTCAAAAGTGACGACGTCATATCCGCTTTCCCTATGTCTGCTGGTCGGCCGGAAAACGTGCCCATCGTTGCAAGCCGCAAGGGTAGAGCGCCGACTTACGATTGGTCGGACGCGATGGAATTTGCCGTAAAGCAATTGGACGAACGTGGCGATTTTAGCCGTCCTGAGCACGCCCAAGCCGGTTGGCGCAGCCAAGCTGATTTGATGCGGTTGGTTATAGACTACATGACCAAATTCAATGACGGGAACGAGCCACCGGAAAGCACCGTAAAATCTCACTTGAAATCAACCATTGCGCATTGGCGCGTTAGCCGAAAATAGCTCCAGACATTTTCGGCCATTCTCGGCCATTCTCGGCTGATCGGTCGTCGCAAGAATTTTATCGTCCCGCATCGATACCGGAGATTTCTCCCTGAAGATGCGAGGCACCGATGGATATTTCCCCCGACAATGGAGCCACTGAACGCCACCTTAGGCGCGCTGAGGCCGCGAAATACGTTGTCGAAACCTACAACGTCCCCTGCTCTCCCAAGACACTAGCGAAGCTTGCCTGCGTTAGCTCGAACGGTCCCCCGTTTCGGCTCGCGGGACGTTTCCCGCTCTATCCGACATCGGGCCTTGATGCTTGGGCACTTGCCAAGATTGGCCCGCTGGTCCGGTCAACGTCCGAAGCCGAGCAACTGCGTAACCCCTGGAAATGAAAACCCGGCGGCTCGATTCCTTGGCGGGATCAGCGAGCGCACCGGGTCAACGATAGGAATTCAGAACGTGAAGAGACATACCAAAATAGAGCGAAAACTCCAAGGGCTTTCCGGCCTTCCTCTGTTCGACTGGAGGGCAGCCATCGTCAACAAACCGACCAGTCGGGCCGGGCGCTATATCCGCTCTCGGTTTCCGGTTCCACCCGGCCATGCCGACTTGATCGCGACGCTTGCCGGCCTTGGATCGGCGGTGGACCAATGAGCAGTACGAAAATCAAAATCCGCCTGCCGGATGGGTCGCAGCAATGCTTCGCCGGGCGTGAGGCTTGGACGCTGCGCCGCCTTGTCGACGCAGGACCAAAAGGCTTGACGACTGTCGATCATCCCGCCCCCCGGTGGTCGCATTACGTTTTCAAGTTACGCAGGGCCGGCCTGGCAATCTCAACGGATTATGAATCTCACAAGGGCGACTTCCCCGGGAAGCACGGTCGCTACCGCCTAGAAACTTTAGTTACGGTCGTTGAAGGGGGCGCGTCATGACATTTCATCAAACGCGCCCACCGTTGACGGCGATCGAGTTGAGCCGCCGCGCTGCCGTTCTGTCGGACGCAAATCCGCCGCAGAACGATCAGAATGGCGAAGCACCACCGGTCGAAACCTTCATCCCCGAGCCAGGCGACGAACGACAGTATGGGAAAATGGCAGCGCAAGTTATGCGCGATGCAAGACGAAGCGTTGCGCTGGCACCCAATGACGCGCGGCTTGCCGTGTTCGAGCAAGCGGCAGCGTCACTGGCCGAAGCGGTGGCGGGACAGTGGTTGCCGAAAAATGTAGTGGTCGACCGGCTCCGCGATATCGCCGCAGCGCACGACTTTTTCGGTCAAGACGCGAGCGGCATCGAAACAATGATTGGCAGCTATTTCAAGAAAATCCCCACTCCGATTTCAGCGGTGGTTTTGCCGCCGATATCGTCGCAGCCGGAAAGGTCCGCGCGGCGACTTATCAGCCATCGTGCCAGCGACCTAAAGCCGGAGCGGTTGGTTTGGGTTTGGCCGGGCAGGATTCCAGAGGGCAAGCTGGTGTTGCTCGGTGGCCCGCCGGGTCTTGGCAAGAGTCAGTTGACGGCTTTTATTTCGGCGGTGGTTTCTAACGGCGGAACGTGGCCGTGCGGCGAGGGCACGACGCTGCAGGGAGATGTTATCTTCATGAGTGCAGAAGACGGTATCCGGGACACCATCGTTCCGAGATTGATGGCGGCCGGCGCCGATACAAGTAGAGTTCACATCGTTGCGGCGGCGACAAAGCCTGATGGCACCGGGCGCAAAACCTTCAGCCTGAAAACAGATGTTGATTTACTTGAGGCCAAGGCGAGGGAGATTGGCAGCGTTCGGCTAATTATAGTCGATCCGATATCGGCATATATGGGAGGGGCTGACGGCAACGGCAACGTTGAAACACGCGAAGTTCTGGAGCCTCTTGCAGAGATGGCCGACCGGCTCCGCATAGCGGTGGTTGCGGTGACGCATTTGAACAAGGGCGGTGCTGGGGGCCAAAGTGCATTGAACCGTTTCGCGGGATCAATCGCATTCGTGGCGGCAGCTCGTGCGGCATTCGCAGTCATCGAAGATTCGGAAGACGATGGCCGGCGGTTATTACTACAAGCGAAAAACAATCTCGGGGCCAAGTGCAAAGGGCTGGCCTTTCGGCTGGAACAGCGGATCGTTGACGGCGATATTCTTTCATCGAATGTGATGTTTGAAAGCGACCACGTTTCGCAATCGATCGACGAGGCGTTGACGGCATCGGAAAGCAAGGGTTCGGCGGCCGGCGGCCAAACCTCAAAGGACGACGCGGCGGAGTTTTTGAGCGACGTTCTGGCTCATGGTCCGCGCGACGTTCTGGAGGTGGAAAGTCTCGCCCGGGCCGCAACTTTGCTCGGGGCTGACAAGCCGCTGCGCCAGAACAAGGCGTTCCGGGAAGCCCGAAAAGCCCTCGGGGTGGCGACGACGCGGGAGGGCTTCGGCCCCGGCGCTCGCTATGTTCTGAGCCTGCCCGGTGCTCCATGTGCGCCCGAAAACACCATGTGCGCCCCTTTTGAAACAAGGGCGCACATGACAGATTTGGGCGCACATGGTGAGAGCGGGGGTGCCAAATGAGTCCCCGAGCACAAGGGAGCCACAAGAGAACCAGCAAGAAATCTGCGGCAACTTGCGCAACTTGCGCCCCGAAAGCCAAGCCAGCGGCGGCGCCGTCATTGCCGGCAGCGCCGCCCGCGCCAGACAAGCCAAAGGAAAGCGTTGCGCGTTGTCCGCTCCCGCCGGAGCTGGACACAAGCGAGCCGCTGCTGAAGCATCTGGGCGGCTCAATTCACGATGACTGGAATCAGGCCCTCTGCAATCAGGTGTTGACCTCGGCTCGATATCCGAGAAGCGCCACGCCAGAGGAAAAGGCAAAGCAGTATTTCTCTCATCTGGCATTTTTGACCGGGGTAAACCCTCAAGACGTAATTGAGGGAATGATGGCCGCTCAACTCTTCGCCTCTCATGCTGCGGCAATGGAATGCTACCGCCGGGCGATGCTGCCGGATCAATCGCTGGAGGCTCGGCAGATCAATTTGACCCAAGCCGCCAAGCTCACGCGGGCCAATGCCGCGCAAGTGGAAGCGTTGGCGAAGCATCGCAATCGGGGCCAGCAGAAAGTCACCGTTGAACATGTGCACGTCTATCAGGGTGGCCAAGCCATCGTCGGAAACGTCACCCCCCGGGGGGATGGAAAATATACTGAGGTTTAACCCCATGCAATTGCCCATGCACCTAGCGCCCCGATGCGGGGCGAAAACCCGCAGCGGAAAGCCCTGCCAGTCCCCGGCGATGCCGAACGGAAGATGTAGGATGCACGGTGGGCCCTCACCGGGCGCTCCTAAGGGCAATCAGAACGCCTACAAGCACGGGCGCTATTCTGCCTCGGTCATCCAAGAGCGGCGGCGCTTTGCTGCGCTAATTAGCAAGATGCGAGAGACGGCAGCGGCATCGTAAACTCCACCAGGAATTTCCCTTGCTCTGCCCGCAAAATGCCCCAGCGTGCCTCGCCTGTTAACCACGAAACAAGTATGGTGAAGCAAAACTTAAAAATTAAGATAAATTGAATCAATCGCAAAGTTCACCGATGCAGTGCGTTTCGTGAGCGGGCGAGAACCAGGGAGCCTCTTCTTTCTTCGTGTGCCGTCGGCGGACGGTTGTGATTTTTCATTGCACCGGCGCGCGGAGAACCACACATGAAGCGGCAATTGCTGGCTGCCATCGTTGCGATGGCGGCGACCGGGCCCGCATGGGCCCAATCATCGACAGCCGCGGGTACGGGCGTCGGCGTCGCAGGATCGACGTCAAGTTCCCAGTCAACCTCGGGACAGGGCGGCACGGGGATCGCGTCGATCACCAGCAGCAGCAGCGTGCCGGCCGAGCAGACGATCAGGAACGTACCGAGCGTTTTTTCGCCGGGCCTCGCGGCAGCCGGCCTCGAAACGTGCCTCGGGTCGGTCTCCGCCGGCGGAGCGTTCGTCGGGACCGGAATCAGCTTCGGCACCACGGTCCCTGATCCCGCCTGCGCGGCGCGGCTCGATGCGCGAACGCTGTGGAGCATGGGCTTGAAGAAGGCCGCGGTGGCGCGACTTTGCCTCAACAGCGACATCTACCGCTCGATGCCGGAGGTTTGCGACAAATACCTGCCGCAGCGCGCGCAGGGCAATTCTGCCCCGCGGCCGCTCCCCGCACGTGTGGCGGAAGCGCAAGCCTCCGACGAGCAGCCTTACACCGGCGGCGACATCTGGCTGGTGGAAGGCACGACCGGAAAGACCCGACTTTGCAAGGATTACGATGTGGCCCAGCTGAGCTGCCGTGTCTGGGCCCGCACCGTCCGCCATTCGGCACCGAAGAAGAAGGCGACGGCGAGTGGTGAAGTGTCTCACACGGCGGCATTACCCGCCCCGGCAACCGCCGTGGCGGAAACCGAGAGGAAGTCACAATGAAGAAGCTATTGATGAGTGTTGCGTTCATCGCCCTTGTGGGCAGCGCTGTTCCGGCTGATGCCGGCTCCACGCTCGCCATCGGCGGCGGTGCCAATCTTGGTAATGTGACCACGATCACCGGCGCCGGAGCTTTGGGCAACGCTGCGGCTGCTTCGGCGGCCAATGGTGTCAATACCTCGGTGGGTAGCGGCGTTGCCGTTGCCACGCCTTTGGGGAGCCTCAGTGCGGGCATTGGCACGTCCATCGGTCAGTCAACCGCTCAGTCCGGTGCAGTGGCCGGTCCGAATGGCGCGGCCTTGAGCGGCGCCTTCTCCAACAATTCCGGTGTAGGTGTGGGCGGAGGCTTCACCAACGTGCTGCCCTAACGTAGACGACAGCAGCATGGTGGCAAGTCTTTGTCACCATGCTGCTGATCGAGTGGCGGTGCTGCGAAATGCGGTTAGCGACCGCCCCTGCGACAGCATTCTCTTCACCGACCGGGACAATCTCGAACACGGCTTGAGAAATTGGCATAGCAAAAGTGTTCTCAATCGAACGTTACGCCGATCCGAAAGTCTCGGCGCCAAACAATGGCGCAAGGTAGTTCTAAATTGTCCGCTGGCACAATTAGATTGAAGTATTTCGGGATGCTGGCTTGATCCGTCACTTCCAGCGCGGCGCCGGCAGTGGATATGTCTCGAATGACACAGTCACGCTTATAGCCGCCAAACTCTATCTTGGCTGGCTTCATGACGCGGTGTCGCGGGGCTGCCCGGGTTTCGACCATGCCAGTAATATGACAGCAACAACTTAAGTGTTCCTAATTGGATCGTTGCTGCCGGATCGGCGCTGCGGGATCAGTTCGCCGCGAGCGCTTTTCGCGAAAGTGCGCGCTCTCGTTGAGCAGGGGACCTTAATCATCGCTTTACCATTACTGTTCATAATGTCGGTGACAGGCGGACCGGCGCTGCGAGCGAGCAGCCTTCGAAAAACCGGCTTTCTTGCGAAGCGTGTTAGGCGTGCCATCAGAGACGAGAACAGCCGCCACCGGTATTTCTTCGGGCGAGAATGATTTTAGAGGTATCCCGGCGTCCTTCGGACCCTGGACTGGATTGAAGGCCTAGCAAATCCCTAACCTGCTTTTCATTGCCGATTTCCGATAGCGAGTTTTCGGCCGCTCAAGGTGTTGTTGGACCGATCTCCTCCAATACAAAAGCGCCGTTAACCGATTGGGTCGCAGAGTTTCCAAACATCAAGCCGTTCGCGGCGCCATTCTGAGGAGAATAGTTTGCAGCTCGTCTCTTCGCGGATCGTTCGCTTTATTGACAGTCAATCGCTTGAAGCGGGTAGTGCCCGCGAGGTCCTGTTCCGAAATAGCAGCGGCTTCATTCTCTATCTCTCGGATGACGACTGCTCGTCAGCTCCACAAGAGCGGCTCATTTCCCTCGAGCTCCGAGAAGCGTTAATCTGGCTAAATGAAGGCTACCCAGATCAGGGATCCTTCTGGACCAAAACCGATGTCGATCCTTCAGGAATTAGATGACGCCATCTCCAAGGGAACGCCCGAAAGCCGTTTGCAGGCTTTGTGGCATGCAACCGACATGCTGATAATGGGCCGGTACACCGAAAGTGAGATCTGGATTTTTGGGGAAGTGATCGGGCGCCTCTCGGAGGAAATCGAACTGATGCCCGCTCCCAGCTCGCAAAGCGGCTGGCCCGAAGCGACAAAGCGCCGACCCAAATGGTCAACAAGCTCGCTTCCGACGATTTAATCGATGTCGCCGGCCCCATTCTTCGCTATTCCGAGCGGCTTACCAATCAGGTCCTCGTTGCGAACGCCCGCTGCAAAAGTCAGCAACATCTCTTCGCAATCTCCCGGCGAAAATCGATCGACGAGCCGGTCACCGATGTGCTCGTGACGAGAGGCGACCAGACGGTCGTGAATTCGGTCGCCGACAATACCGGCGCACGCTTCTCGGATTCGGGCTTTCTGCAGTTGATCAAGCGTTCCGAGAATGACTCCATCCTGGCCGAGCATCTGGGGCGGCGACGGGATATCCCAAGGCACCTGTTCCAGCAATTGATTGCGAAGGCGTCCGACGAGGTACGAAAGAAACTTCAAATCGAGCGGCCTGAGGCCGGGAATGCGGTCGCCGATGTAGCCGGATCGTTGCATGCGATGTTTGGCCCTGCGTCAAAAGATTACTTTACCGCCAAGAAAACCGTAGGTGTGCAGCACCAACGCGGCGACCTTGGAGAAGCCCAGATTCTTGAGTACGCGCAGGCCCGCAAACTCAATGAAGCCATCGTCGCGCTATCGTTGTCGTGCACCTTGCCGGTCGATGTGGTGGAGCGGGCACTGCTCGCCCCGTATAAAGAGGCGCTACTGATCTTGGCGAAAGCCCTCGACTTATCCTGGACGACGACCATGGCGTTGTTGTTTCTTGGAGCCCCCGATTATCGGATCGCGGCGAAAGATCTGGACGCATTGAAAGCAGATTTCGCTCGGTTGGACGTCGAGACGTCCAAAAAAGTGCTGAAGGCCTATCATTCACGTAAGGAATCAGGAAGCTCTAACCTGCGCCGCCTTCCTCAACTCTACGCGCTCTGAATTTGGTCGACCCGTCGACTTCAGTCAGTTAACCGACGCCTCGCACAGCATTGGAATTGCCGTTGCCAATCCCCGGCGATGCCGAACGGAAGATGTAGGATGCACGGGGGGCCCTCACCGGGCGCTCCTAAGGGCAATCAAAACGCCTATAAGCATGGGCGGTATTCTGCCTTATCCGTCGAAGAGCGGCGGCGCTTTGCTGCGCTGATTCGCGAGATGCGAGAGACGGCGACGCGGTAAGTTACCACCCGGGATTTCCCTTGCTCTCGCTTTTTACTTGCGGAAAGATCAAGCAGGGAATGGGGGGCTTATGCGCATCATATTTGTTGTTTTCGCCTTGCTGTGTTTTGGAGCAAATACCCAACTTGCTAGGGCACAAAGTGGGTTAGCGCTCGCTTGGAAGGACTGTCATTCGTCTGACGAGAATAAGCGCTTGGTTGGCTGTACGTCGGTGATCAAAGCGGATGGGTTTGGATCTTCGACTAAATTGGCTGAGGCGCTGGACGGCCGCTGTTGGGCTTATCATGTAAAAAAACAGTTCGTGCAAGCCATCGAGGATTGCAAGGCGTCGATCCGTATCCGACCACGATACTCCTACGTTTATAACAATCTCGGGACTGCCTACGCTGGGATAGGTAATTATAAAGAGGCTATTGAAGCATTCAACGTTGCCATCGATTTGAAGCCCGATTTTTACTGGCCGCGGATCAAACGTGCAGAAGCGCTCGTTGCGGTTGGAAGAAAGGGAAGTGCCGCTGAAGATTATGAATACCTATTGAAGCGTGATCCGACCAATCAGGATATAAAAAGCAAGTTGGATGCCCTTACGCTTACGTCCGTCCCACAACTCGATGTGACGTCTGCCGACCCGGCATCGATTAGAATGGAAAAGGAAGGGGGCGTGTATGTCGTTCCCGTTCGCTTCAACGACATGATTACCTTGAACGCTATCGTTGATAGCGGTGCGAGCGACATGAGCATTCCCGCTGACATCGTGTCCACCTTGATACGTACCAAAACTATCACGGACAGGGATTTCTTGGGTCAACAGATTTATGTTCTTGCAGACGGCTCAAAGGTGCCATCCCAACAGTTTCGTATTCGGTCGTTGAAAGTTGGCAACAAAACCGTAGAAAACGTAGTTGCAAGCGTGGCATCCGTGAATGGGGAAATTCTCCTCGGACAAAGCTTCTTGAACAGATTCAAATCATGGTCGGTCGATAACGAGCAGCACACTTTGATCCTCAGATGACCCAACGATGCCGAACGGAAGATGCAGAATGCACGGAGGTCCGTCATCGGGCGCGCGCCTAAGGGGCAATCAAAATGCTACAAGCATGAGCGTCGGCGCTTGGCTGCACTGATTTGCGAGATGCGAGAAACGGCGGCGGTGTGATAGGACGAACTTAAAAGGCACGTCGAGCAGGCTGACAGTTTAACGCGTAAAATACCGAGATACCCTGCGGCTGGTCTTCCCGTCTGACAATTATCCTCGTTTCCCCACTCACCCGGTCTATTTGCCCGTCCATCACCATCGGGCTGTTGTTCTTGGCAACGTAAGCTTGAAGAAACTCTATTTTTGTCTCTGTTAGTGAAGTTAGCCGATACGATCCAAGTGGTCCGGTGACTAGACGCGATCCATAGTCGACTACGATTGTTTCTTTCGTAGGCATCACAGGTCCATGGAATTCAATTGCTTGGAAGGTTCCCGAACAAAGAAGAGTGATTTGGTCGGCAACTGTCGTGCTTCTCCGCCCCGCACTGACAATGGCGTCGCGAACACATGGAGCAATTTCGCCCGGCTGCTTCCCCCGATTTGCCCCGGGGGGCCACCGTGTGAACCCGTAACAATCAGCGTCTTTGGAACTAAACCAAATCATTTCGGACGGGCCAGTATACTTCATGAAAGCCATGACTGAGCCGTGGTCAGTTCCATGCTCCAAGGCATTCTGTGCGATGATTTCATTGCAAAGCGGCGATTTGTTGCGTCCCACTGCGCAGGTATGGAAGCCGAGCTGACCACCATCGGCTACGACTTTATGCACGCCCGCCAAGAACACTATTTGTGCGCATGCCGACGCGCACACAGCGCCTGGTAGAACGACTGTCGAGACTTTTTCTTCGTCCATCAGCGCGACCATTTTTAGCGCTTCGGCAACCAACCCTCCTCCGCTCTCAAGCGCCATCTCCTTGTTGCCATACCGATTTCGTCCTACGGACTGAAGCGCAATGCGCAAACGCTCGGCATCACCATCGACTATTTCGCCCTTTGCCAAAACGAAACGGTCTCCATCCGGGGCCTGTTTAGTTGAGAACTCCATCGCCGCAGCGTAGTTCGACCACGCTGCGACCATTACGCAAACGCCCAAAGCTAAATGAATGATGGGAACGGCCCGTTTAATCGCGAGTATCATAAAACCCAACTGAGCCTGCGGTTTCCCGGTCGCACTGGTGATTGCTTTCGCTGGGATGCATGGACAACGCTTCGTGGCCGGAAAAGCGCAGCGTGGTTACGCGGTGGTTCCTTTAAGTACCGGCGGGAAAGAGCCTTGTAAATCTATTACAGAAAACGCAATGATTTCAACTGGATAAATGGTGCTGCCAGACAGGATTGAACTGTCGACCTCTCCATTACCAATGGAGTGCTCTACCACTGAGCTACGGCAGCATGGCCAGCATCGGGGAATCGGCCCAAATGGCCGCCCACTCGGCGGCCGGTTCTTGCCACAAGGACCCCTCTGGCGCAAGCACGCGGGCGGGCCGGAAAGGGCCCAAAATCGTCAAAAGCGGCGCTTGTTGCCGACAACCTCCTTTAAAGCGGTCAACTCCCAAGGAAAACTCCCAGGGCCGATCCGGTTCCCAACCATCCCTGGCCGGCGTCGGAAGCGCCGAATCATGACCTTGCATGGCCTCGCGGCGGCCGTGCGGGTCATTGCGGCGACGGGCGGCGAAACCCACTATGTTCGGGAGGCAAGCGTTGCGGGCGGCGTGGTGCCCGTTTGGACCAAGGCACAATTCGGCGGACGGACGATGAAGGGCGATCAAGGCAGGCTTTCGAAAAACAGCGACACGGACGTGAAGGATACGCGACGGGACCGGTTGAAGCTGGCGTTGCGCGAAAATCTCAAGCGGCGAAAGTCGCAGGCCCGGGGCCGCAGCGATGCTGGCGCATCTTCCGAAAACGCCGATGCCTCCCTAAATGACGCCGGCGGAGAAAAGCCTTAAGCCGGCGCGCAGAGGGAAATCCCGCTTCGCGCGCCGGGTTGCATGGCTCGTTTTCTGCACGGTTCTGTTTCTTTTTTAGGCGGCGACAAACCATGAGTGCAGACATCACGGCCGATCCGGCGATCGGCGCGGCTTCCATTGCGTTTCCCCGTCACGAACAGACATTTCCGACGCTCGCGCCTCACGAAATCGAGCGCATGCGCCGGTTCGGGCAGCTTCGAACCTACAAGGACGGCGAAGCCCTGTTCGAGACCGGCAAGGTTGGCCCCGGCATGTTCGTGGTGCTGTCGGGCCATGTCGCGATCACCCAGCGCGACGGCCTCGGCCATGTCACTCCCGTCATCGACCAGGGCCCGGGACAATTTCTCGCTGAGATCGGCCAGCTTTCCAGCCGCGTTGCGCTGGTCGACGGCCATGCCGAGGGCGAGGTCGAAACGCTGCTGATTCCGCCGGATCAATTGCGCGCGCTTCTGGTCGCGGAAGCCGAACTCGGCGAGCGGATCATGCGCGCGCTGATCCTGCGCCGGGTCAACCTGATCCAGGGCGGTGTCGGCGGCCCGGTGCTGATCGGACCGAGCTCGCTCGGCGACACGGTGCGGCTGCAGAATTTTTTGGTGCGTAACGGCCAGCCGCACCACGTGCTCGATCCCGCAACCGACAAGGACGCCGCCGACCTCATCGCGCGCTATTCGCCCTCGCGCGCCGATCTGCCGCTGGTGGTGTGCCCCGACGGCACCGTGCTGCGCAATCCGTCCGAGACGTCGCTGGCGCTGGCGGTGGGGATGATCACCAACCAGGCCCATGAGAGGCTCTACGACGTCGCCGTGGTCGGCAGCGGTCCCGCTGGTCTGGCCACCGCGGTCTATGCCGCGTCTGAAGGACTGTCGGTCGCGGTGTTCGATGCGCGGGCCTTCGGCGGCCAGGCCGGCGCCAGTGCGCGCATTGAAAATTATCTGGGATTTCCGACCGGCATTTCCGGGCAGGCGCTCACCGGCCGCGCCTACACCCAGGCGCAAAAATTCGGTGCGGACATGCTGATTCCGGTTTGTGTCAGGTCGCTGGATTGTTCGCAGCGCGACGGCGCGTTCGCGCTGGCGACCGAATGCGGGCAGTCGTTGCGCGCCAAATCCATCGTGGTGGCGAGCGGGGCGCGCTACCGGCGGCCCGAGATCGAGAATCTCGATGCGTTCGAGGGGCGCGGCGTCTGGTACTGGGCCTCGCCGATCGAGGCCAAGCTGTGCGTGGGCCAGGATGTCGTGCTGGTCGGCGGCGGCAATTCGGCGGGCCAGGCCGCGGTGTTTCTGTCCGGCCATGCGCGCAAGGTCCATATGGTCATCCGCGGCGGCGGGCTGGGGGCCAGCATGTCGCGCTATCTCATTGAGCGCATCGAGGCGGCGCCCAATATCGAACTGGTCTTCAATGCCGAGGTGATTGGGGTTGAAGGCACCCAGGATGGCTCGCTCGAACGCGTGCGCTGGAAGAGCCGCCTGGCGCCCGAACAGCACCATTTCGACGTCCGCAACCTGTTTCTGTTCGTCGGCGCCGACCCGGCGACCCATTGGCTGAATGGCTGCGGCGTGACGCTGGACCGCGCGGGCTTTGTGGTGACGGGGGCGCAGTCCGAGCAGAATCTCGGCCGTCCGGTGCCGACGCTGGAAACGTCGGTGCCCGGCGTGTTCGCGGTCGGCGACGTGCGCGCCGGCTCGGTCAAGCGCGTCGGCGGCGCGATCGGCGAGGGCGCGCAGGTGGTGGCGGCGCTGCACGGCTATCTGGCGGACGCCATGAAGCCGTCGCTATGATGCGGCGTATGCGCGGGCGCCAATACGCAGGGACAAGCGAGGTATGAAGCGGTGACGAAAAAGGGCTGCAGCCACATCGCCGGCATTCAAACGGTGACCCCGAGCGCGCTCGGTTGCGAGGAGTGCCTGAAAAGCGGAAGCGAGTGGCTGCATCTGCGGATCTGCCGCACCTGCGGCCATGTCGGCTGCTGCGACGATTCGCCGAACAAGCACGCGACCGCGCATTTTCACGCCACCGGCCATCCCGTGATCGAGGGCTACGATCCGCCGGAAGGCTGGGGCTGGTGCTATGTCGACGAAGTGCTGTTCGATCTGTCGAACCGAAAAACTCCACACAACGGACCGATACCGCGCTACTACTGATTCCTCTTTCAACGAAGAATGAGGAATCTCACATGTCATGCGTACCGAGAACGCTACGCGCCATCGCTTCTGTCATCTGGATGGCATTATCGGTCGCATTGATCCCGTCGGGCGGTTCGTTCGCACAATCGCCTCAAGCAAGATCTGCGCCTCAGGATAAATTTGCCGAAATCAACGGCGTCAAGCTGCACTATCTGGTGGCCGGCAAGGGCGATCCCGTCGTGCTGCTGCATGGCTTTGCCGAAACCAGCCATATGTGGCGGCCGCTGATCGCAAAGCTGTCCGACAAGCACACCGTGATCGCGCCTGATCTGCGCGGCTTCGGCCGGTCGTCGGCGCCGGAGGGCGGATACACCAAGAAGGCGATGGCGCAGGACATCCACGCCTTGGTGAAAAGCCTCAAATACGACCGCATCAGGCTGGTCGGCCATGATATCGGGCTGATGGTCGCCTACGCCTACGCGGCGCAGTACCCGAACGAGGTCGACCGGATCGTGCTGATGGAAGCGTTCCTGCCCGGCGTTGGCGAATGGAATAACGTCTTCCTGCTGCGCGATCTCTGGCACTTCCACTTCTTCGGCAAGACGCCGCTGGCGCTGGTCACCGGGCGCGAGCGCATCTATCTCGAACATTTCTGGAACGACTTTGCCGCCGATGCCACGAAATCTGTCTCCGAAGCCGATCGTCAATTCTATGCCAAGGAGTACGCCAGGCCCGGCCACATGAAGGCGGGGATGGAGGTCTTCCGCGCCTTCCCGCAGGATGCCGTCGAGTTTGCCGACCTTGCGAAGACCAAATTGTCGATGCCGATGCTGGTGCTGTCGGGCGAGAAGGCCGGCGGTCCGTTCCTGATCGAGCAGGGAAAAATGGTTGCAACCAATGTCGAGGGCGTGCTGGTGCCGGGACGGGGACACTGGCTGATGGAAGAGGCGCCCGATCAGGTGATTCCCAAGCTTGTCGAATTTCTCAATCGCTAAAATTCGAGAAGAGCTTTGCCGGCAGGAGCTCTGCTTTCGTTTGTGACATCAGTGCAAATATTTCGGGCATCATACAACTTTCGTTGATGTGTCTTTATTCGCGCACATGCCTGCATTGCCAAAGCCGCACGTGATGCGTGTGGAAATTTTCCGAGCTGCGTCGTAACGTTTAGAATGTTTCCAACGGAGGGGGCCCGTTATGATTTTGGGTATGAGCATGGCGACGTTTATTCTTGTGCATGTCGTCATCAGCTTGATTGCAATCGTCGCGGGCCTGATCGTGATGTTCGGAATGCTCGGCTCAAAATCTCAGCCCGGTCTCACCGCGATCTTCCTGCTGTTCACGATCCTGACCAGCGCCACCGGCTTCGTGATTCCGCCGCTGGTGACCGAAACGCTGCTGCCCTCGCACATCATCGGCGCTCTCTCGCTGGTGTTGCTGGCGATCGCCTGCATCGCGCTCTACGCCATGAAGCTCGCCGGCTCATGGCGCTGGATCTATGTGCTGACGGCGCTGATCTCGCTGTACCTCAACACGTTCGTGCTGGTGATCCAGAGCTTCCTCAAGATCCCGGCGTTGACGGCGCTGGCGCCGGGCAACCCGCCCTCCGGACCGGTGTTCGCGGTCGTCCAGGGCATCGTGCTGGTGTTTTCCGTCCTCATGATCATCGGCGCCTGGCGGCGCTTCCGCCCGGTGTGAGGCTGGCTGACCACTCACGTCATTCCGGCGCGCTAGTAGGCGTCCCGGAATGATGGCGTAACCGCGTAACGGAAGGATCTTTCCCATGCCCACCATCACGACAAAGGACGGCGTCGAGATCTTCTACAAGGATTGGGGCAAGGGTCAGCCGATCGTGTTCAGCCATGGCTGGCCGTTGTCGGCCGACGACTGGGACACCCAGATGATCTTCTTCGCAAACAACGGTTTTCGGGTCATTGCCCATGACCGCCGCGGCCACGGGCGCTCCAGCCAGGTCAGCGACGGCCATGACATGGACCATTACGCCGACGACCTTGCGGCCGTCACCGCGCATCTCGACCTGAAGAGCGCAGTCCATGTCGGCCATTCCACCGGCGGCGGCGAGGTGGTGCATTATATCGCTCGCCACGGTGAGAGCCGGGTGGCGAAGGCCGCGATCATCAGCGCCGTGCCGCCGCTGATGGTGCAGACGCCAGCCAACCCGGGCGGCCTGCCCAAGGAAGTCTTTGACGGGCTTCAGGCCCAGCTTGCGGCCAGCCGCACAAACTTCTATCGCGAGCTCGCAGCGGGCCCGTTCTATGGCTACAACCGGCCGGGCGCCAAGCCGTCCGAAGCCGTTATCCAGAACTGGTGGCGTCAGGGCATGATGGGCGGCGCGAAAGCGCATTACGATGGCATCGTTGCCTTCTCGCAGACGGATTTTACCGAAGACCTGAAGAAGATCACGGTGCCGGTGCTGGTGATGCATGGCGATGACGACCAGATCGTTCCTTACGCCGAACTCGGCGCCGTTGTCGGCGAAGCTTTTGAAGAACGGCACGCTGAAGACCTACAAGGGCTTTCCGCACGGCATGCCCACCACGGAAGCCGCCACTATCAACGCCGACCTGCTCGCGTTCATCAAGGGATGAGCGGAGCTCACCCTGACATGAAAGTCATCCTGTTCGGCGCCACTGGCATGGTCGGGCAGGGCGTCCTGCGCGAATGCCTCGTCGATGCGGGCGTCACGGAAGTGCTGTCGGTGGGGCGCGGTCCGACCGGGGTGCAGAACGCCAAGCTGCATGAAATCCTGCACGACGATTTCACCGACTTCTCGAAGATCGAATCCCGGTTGGCAGGGTACGACGCCTGCCTGTTCTGCCTCGGCGTCTCCTCGATCGGCATGGATCCGGAGCGTTACCGGCACCTGACCTACGACGTCACCATGGCCGCGGCGAAAACATTGGCGCGGCTCAATCCCGGCATGGTGTTCACCTACGTCACCGGCAAGGGCACTGACTCAACCGAGCAAGGCTCGCTCCGATGGGCGCGGGTCAAGGGCAAGACCGAGAACGATCTGCTCAAGCTGCCGTTCAAGGCGGCGTACATGTTCCGGCCGTCCGGCATCCAGCCGTTGCACGGCGTCAGGTCGAAGACCGGCTGGATCAACGTGGTCTATGCCGTCACTGCACCGCTGCTGTCGTGGATGGTGCGAGTCACGCCGAACCAAATGACGACCAGCGAGCGACTCGGCCGCGCCATGATCAAGGTGGCACGCGACGGCTATCCGAAGCCGATACTGGAGAGCGCAGACATCAACGCGGTCTGAGTGCCGCGTCGTTGCTGGCGCCTCCACCCCATCAAATCGCCGCAAATATCACGGCTCCTGCGGCAGGAGCGCAGCCTTTAGCAATCTGCGCCTATCAAGGGGGGTGGCATGGACCGCATTCGTATCGTCGGCGGCAGCAAGCTCAACGGCACCATCGCGATATCAGGCGCGAAGAATGCCGCCCTGCCCCTGATGATCGCAGCCCTGCTGACCGAGGAAACCCTGATCCTCCACAACGTGCCGCGGCTCGCCGATGTCGCGCAGTTGCAGCGCATCCTCGGCAATCACGGCGTCGACATCATGTCCGCGGGCAAGCGGCCCGGCGATCGCCAATATCAGGGCCAGACCCTGCACATCTCGGCAGCCGACATCATCGACACCACGGCGCCTTACGACCTGGTGTCGCGGATGCGCGCCAGCTTCTGGGTGATCGCGCCGCTGCTGGCGCGGATGCACGAAGCAAAAGTCTCGCTGCCGGGCGGCTGCGCCATCGGCACGCGGCCGGTCGACCTTCTCATTATGGCGCTGGAAAACCTCGGTGCCGAGCTCACCATCGATGGCGGCTATGTGGTGGCGAAGGCGCCCGGCGGCCTGCGCGGGGCTGCGATCGATTTCCCCAAGGTGACGGTGAGCGGCACCCATGTCGCCCTGATGGCGGCGACGCTGGCGAAGGGCACCACCATCATAACCAACGCGGCCTGCGAACCTGAAATCGCCGACGTCGCCGATTGCCTGAACAAGATGGGCGCCCGCATCACCGGCGCCGGCACGCCGCGGATCGTGGTCGAGGGCGTCGAAAAACTGCACGGCGCGCGGCATACCGTATTGCCGGACCGGATCGAGGCCGGCACCTATGCGATGGCGGTCGCCATGACCGGCGGCGACGTGCAGCTTTCCGGTGCGCGGCCCGAATTGCTGCAGTCGGCCCTCGACGTGCTGGCGCAGGCCGGCGCCGACATCACCGTCAACAATGACGGCATCCGGGTGGCCAGGAATGGCGCCGGGATCCGGCCGGTGACGGTGTCGACCGCGCCGTTCCCGGGTTTCCCGACCGACCTGCAGGCGCAATTGATGGCGCTGATGGCCTGCGCCGGCGGTTCCTCGCAGATCACCGAGACGATTTTCGAGAACCGTTTCATGCATGTGCAGGAACTGGCGCGGTTCGGTGCGCGTATATCACTGGACGGCGAAACCGCGACCATCGACGGCACCGCAAAACTGCGCGGTGCGCCTGTCATGGCGACCGATTTACGGGCGTCTGTGTCGCTGGTCATCGCGGGGCTTGCCGCCGAGGGTGAAACCATGGTCAACCGGATCTATCATCTGGACCGCGGCTTCGAACGGCTCGAGGAAAAACTCTCGGCCTGCGGTGCGTCGATCCAGCGCATCAGCGAGTAAAGGATAAACGAGGATTTTATGCCGGCGCCCGACCCGCTCAAACTGATTGCGCTCGACGCCGATGATCTCGCGGTCATATCGGCCCATGTGCAGGACGGCCGCGTCCAGGCGTCCGACATCGTCTGGCGGCAGGACGAAAAGCGGCTGGTGGTCGGCATCGACCGGCTGGACTGGGAGCAGACGCTGTCTGGCGGAACCGAGCCGCGCCGTTCGATCGCGGCGCTGCGCTTCGACCGCGTTCTCGCCTGCAAGTCGCGCAACATCGACCTGGAACAGCCCGAGGCGGTGCTGGAACTGGTCGGGATCGAATTCCATCCGGGCGAAGCCCCCGGCGGCAGCGCGCTTCTGCTGTTCAGCCATGGCGAGGCGCTGCGGCTGGACGTCGAATGCCTGGAATGCGAGCTGACCGACCTCGGTACCGACGATCTCGGCACCAGCGACCTCGCCATCGCGCCCCTTGGGCGGGAGGGGTGAAAACGCCGCGGTACCCTCTGCCACTATTTAACCCTCATGATGAGGAGGCGCGTAAGCGCCGTCTCGAACCATGAAGGCCCCGATCGTGCCATTCGTCCTTCGAGACGGCGCTTACGCGCCTCCTCAGGACCAGGTCTGACAGGGCCGTGTGGTCGCATTTCCGGTATGGCAAGGGTTGACGGCCCTTGGCCGCCGCGCCATTGAGCAGGGGCCTTCGCTGTCTCTCAGAAAGCCGCCATGCCCGTTCGCCTGGATACCAGCAGCGCCGATTTTGGCCCACGCTTCAAGCAATTCCTCGCCGCCAAGCGCGAGGTTTCGGCCGATGTCGAGCGCGCCACCCGCGCCATTGTCGATGACGTGGCCGCGCGCGGCGACGCGGCCCTGCTCGAGGCGACCAGGAAATTCGACCGGCTCGAGGTCGACGCCTCCGGCCTGCGCGTGACCGCGGCCGAGGTCGCTGCCGCGCTCGGGGCTTGCGACGCCGCCACGCTCGACGCCTTGAAATTCGCCCGCGACCGGATCGAATTGTTCCACCAGCGGCAATTGCCGAAGGACGAGCGTTTCACCGATGCGCTCGGCGTCGAGCTCGGCTGGCGCTGGAGCGCGGTCGATGCGGTCGGCCTCTACGTGCCGGGTGGCACGGCGGCCTATCCGTCCTCGGTGCTGATGAACGCGGTTCCGGCCCGGGTCGCCGGCGTGCCGCGGGTGGTGATGGTGGTGCCCTCGCCGGACGGCAAGCTCAATCCGCTGGTCCTGGCCGCCGCGCACCTCGGCGGCGTGTCCGAGATCTATCGCGTCGGCGGCGCGCAGGCGGTGGCGGCATTGGCCTACGGCACGGCGACGATCGCGCCGGTCGCAAAAATCGTCGGTCCGGGGAATGCCTATGTCGCCGCCGCCAAGCGGCAGGTGTTCGGCAAGGTCGGCATCGACATGATCGCAGGTCCCTCGGAAGTGCTGGTGATAGCCGACGACACGGGAAATGCCGGCTGGATTGCCGCCGATCTGCTGGCGCAGGCCGAGCATGATGCGAGCGCGCAGTCGATCCTGATCACGGACAGCGCCAGGCTTGCCGCCGAGGTCGAAAGCGCGGTGGAGTCCCAGCTCAAGACGCTGCCGCGTGCCGACATCGCCCGCGCCTCGTGGAACGATTTCGGCGCCATCATCATGGTCAAACAACTCGACGAGGCGGTCGAGCTCGCCAACGCCATCGCCGCCGAACATCTGGAAATCATGACCGCGGATGCGGAAGGTCTATCGGCAAAAGTCCGCAACGCCGGCGCGATCTTTCTCGGGCCCCACACACCGGAAGCGATCGGCGATTATGTCGGCGGCTCCAACCACGTGCTGCCGACGGCGCGTTCGGCGCGGTTTTCGTCGGGGCTCGGCGTGCTAGACTTCATGAAGCGCACCTCGATTCTCAAATGCGGACCGGACCAGTTGCGCGCGCTGGGGCCTGCCGCGATGACCTTGGGCAAGGCCGAGGGTTTGGACGCCCATTCACGCTCGGTCGGATTGCGCCTCAATTTGCCATGAACAAGCCGCCACCAGACGATGACCAGCACAACCGCATCGTCGCGGTGACGCTCGACGAGGAATTGATCGGGCGTTCCGGGCCCGATATCGAGCATGAGCGGGCGATTGCGATCTACGACCTGATCGAGCAGAATTTGTTCGCGCCGGAAGGGGCGGGCGAGGGCCCGTTCACGCTGCACCTCGCGATAACAGGCAACCGCCTGATGTTCGACATCCGCCGCGAGGACGGCACGCCGGTTGTCGCCCATTTGCTGTCGCTGACGCCGTTCCGGCGGATCGTGAAGGACTATTTCATGATCTGCGACAGCTACTACCAGGCGATCCGCACCGCGACCACCGACAAGATCGAGGCGATCGACATGGGCCGCCGCGGCATCCATGACGAAGGCTCGCGCACGCTGCAGGAGCGGCTGAAGGGCAAGGTCAGAATCGATTTCGAGACTTCCCGGCGGCTGTTCACGCTGATCTGCGTCCTGCACTGGAAGGGGCAGGACGCATGAGCCCGAAAAGTGCGAAGCGGTTTTCGGATAAGCTCATGCGTAAGAAGAAAAGCATGACCCTCTGCAGTTTCGCCGCAAGGATTTCGTGACGCATGGATGCGCCCCGCGCGCGCAATCCGCAGGCCGTGCTGTTCGCATGCGGCCTGAACAGCGTGCGTTCGCCGATGGCGGCGAGCCTGTTGCAGCAGATGTTCCCGCAGGCGCTCTACGTGAAATCCGCCGGCGTCAGGAAGGGCGAGCTCGATCCGTTCGCGGTCGCCGTGATGGCCGAACTCGGCCAGGATATTTCCGGCCACAAGCCGACGACGTTCGAGGAGCTCGAGGACTGGGAAGGGCTCAATTTCGATCTCATCATCACGCTGGCGCCGGAAGCCCATCACAAGGCGCTGGAGCTGACGCGCACCATGGCCGCCGATGTCGAATATTGGCCGACGCCGGATCCGACCGGCATGGAAGGCAACCGCGAGCAGAAGCTCGCCGCCTATCGCGAGGTCTGCGACGGCCTGTCGATGCGCATCCGCCGCCGGTTTGCCAAGGCCGGCGCGGCGAGCGGGTGACGCGGTTTCTTCCGTCGCCCCCGAGCGATTTGAGGAAGCGTCGGTCAAGCCTTGTCATTCCAATGACAACGGCCTGTGGTTATGGGTCCTTGCTTTCGCAGGGACGACGAAAGAATCGTAGTTCCCCCAACCACTTGTTCCCCGGTTGTGGAATGGAGTGCCTTCCGATAGGTTCCGCGCGCGCATCCCATCCGAATCCAATCCCGACAAAATCCCGCATGCTTGGCCGTCCCAAAATCGTTCTCGCTTCCGGTTCGCCGCGACGGCTCAGCCTGCTCAACCAGGCCGGCATCGAGCCCGACGCGCTGCGCCCGGCCGATGTCGACGAAACGCCGAAGCGGGGCGAACTGCCGCGCGCCTGCGCCAACCGCCTGGCCCGCGCCAAGGCCGACGCGGCGCTGAAATCCGTACAGCTCGATGACGAACTGCGCGGCTCCTTCATCCTCGCGGCCGATACGGTGGTCGCGGTCGGCCGCCGCATTCTCCCCAAGGCCAATCTGGTGGATGAGGCCGCGCAGTGCCTGCGGCTGCTGTCGGGGCGCAACCACCGCGTCTACACGGCCATCTGCCTGGTGACGCCGAAGGAGGCGTTCCGCCAGCGCCTGATCGAAACCCGCGTCCGCTTCAAGCGCCTCAGCGAGGATGACATCCAGGCCTATATCGGCTCCGGCGAATGGCGCGGCAAAGCCGGCGGCTACGCCGTGCAGGGCATCGCCGGATCGTTCGTGGTCAAGATGGTCGGCTCCTACACCAACGTCGTCGGCCTGCCGCTCTACGAATCGGTCACGCTATTGGGCGGCGAGGGTTTTCCGATCCGCTTCGGCTGGCTCAATGCCAGCTGATCCGCCCGAAGATAATGAAGGATACTGCCAAGGACGCCGGCGGGTCGAAGGGCGGATCAAAACCCTGCCCGGAATGCGGCAAGCCGGCGAACCCCGCCACGCGCCCCGTTCTGCTCCCCGCGCTGCCGCGACGTCGACCTGAACCGCTGGCTCTCCGGCAAGTACGTCATCCCCGGCCGCGACACCGACCCCGAAGACGCCGAATAACCGAGATTCCCCAGTAATTTGGGGATGGGTACGAAGGCGGGCCGCGCCCAGCGAAGCCGAAGGCGAAGCTGGGTGGACATGCCGCTCCCGACCTCTCTATAAACCGCCCGCTCGCACCGCCCTTTGGGCCGTCCGAGTATGCCCAGGTAGCTCAGTTGGTAGAGCATGCGACTGAAAATCGCAGTGTCGGTGGTTCGATCCCGCCCCTGGGCACCATTCGACCCCTCCGCAAGTCTCCTTCGGCCTCCGCTGACATCCCTTAAACCCTTGTGAATAGCGGATTTCTTGTCCTACGGTCTCCGTGGCTTTCCGCTGACAGCCGGGGGATTTGTTGGTATGAGTGTTGGTAGAGGGCCGGCTAGCTGTTGGTAGATCGGCCCGCGGGGATCGAACCAATGCCACTTTCAGACGTCGTCTGCCGTACCAGCAAACCGCGCGAAAAACCCTTCAAACTGAGCGATGGCGGCGGCCTTTATTTGCTCGTTGAAACGAACGGATCGCGGCTGTGGCGGCACGCTTATAGGTTCGACGGAAAGCAAAAACTCGTCGCGCTCGGAGCGTATCCTTCTGTAGCGCTTTCCGACGCCCGCGCCGGCCGCGATGCGAACAAGGCTCTCCTTGCGAAAGGCATCGATCCCTCTGCACAGCGAAAGATCGATCGAGGCGCCGCGCGCATCGCGCGCTCGAACACATTCCGCATCGTGGCGGATGAGCTGCTCGATAAGTTCAAAGCAGAGGGCGATGATCCAAAGACACTCGAAAAGAAAAAATGGTTGCTGGGGTTCGTCAATGCGGAACTTGGCGATCGTCCGGTTGCCGAAATCAAAGCGCCAGAACTGCTCGATGTGCTCCGCCAGATCGAACGACGCGGTCGATACGACACAGCGCGTCGAGTGCGCAGCCTGAGCGGCCGCGTGTTCAAATTCGCGATTGCGACTAGCCGGGCGGTGCGGGACCCCTCTACCGATCTCGCCGGCGCATTGATCTCGCCCAAAGTTCAACATCGTGCGGCGATCACTGAGCCGAAGGCCGTCGGCGCGCTCTTGCGCGCCATCGATGGATTTGACGGACAACCGGCTACCAAGGCTGCCTTGCAGTTGGCTCCGCTCGTGTTTGTGCGTCCTGGTGAATTGCGGAATGCTGAGTGGACAGAGTTCGATCTTCGCGCCGCTGTTTGGTCGATCCCGGCCGCCAAGATGAAGATGGACCGTCCGCACCGAGTGCCGCTCTCTCCTCAAGCGCTGACCATTATCAGAGACCTCCAGTCCATCACCGGTGGTTGTCGCTACCTGTTTCCCCAGGTTCGATCATGGCATCGTCCCATATCAGATGGGACGCTGAATGCAGCGTTGCGACGCCTTGGCTATGATAAGTCAGAAATGACGGCGCACGGCTTCCGTTCAACGGCGTCGACACTCCTGAACGAGAGTGGAAAGTGGCATCGCGATGCGATCGAGCGTCAACTGGCGCACCAAGAGCAAGACGAAGTTCGAGGTGCGTACAATCACGCTGAGTTTTGGGAAGAACGCGTGCGAATGATGAAATGGTGGGGAAATTATTTGGATCAGCTTCGCGACGTGGGTCGCATCGTCTCGTTGCGAGCCTAAAAAGTTAGATTGCCCCGCCGGCGCTGGAACGCCGACGGGGCTACCAGCAAACCGCACTCTGGAGGCGCGATCCGTGGCGAAGCATAAAACTGCCGTCAAGAGGTTGCCGCCATATCGGGCGCCGTTCTACTTCGGTCCAGAGTATCTCAGAAGCGCAGCTGAGTGGAAGACGAACTTCACAACGCTTCTAGAGGGGGCGTTGGCAGAATTAGGTCTCAAATGGGCAATAGACGCTGGGTTCGGAGACTGGACGCTTAGAGTTAGATTTGAACACGTTCAGTTTGTCATGTGTGCCCGAACCGGAATTTTCATGCTCGAGGAGTACTCAACCGAGGACGACCCAGACGACTGGAATATTGACGAAAGATGGTTGGGACCCATCAACGAACCTCACGCCTTCTATCAGGAGCTGCTGAATACGAAGCCGCCTAGCCACCTGGAAAAGGAAGTCCAAAAAATTTCTTCTCTAATCCATAGTCTAACGAACCGGATGTCGCATAGCTTCAAACGTGCTTTAGCATCGAGCAACGCTGCATACGAGGCGCGGCTTGGCGACCTGCGAAATGATTTCCAGCGGCTGGAGCTTGACCAGTTGGTCGGTTTGGAAATTAAGCCTCCGGATGACCTTGACAGACGCGATGTCCCGGGTGGCGACGAGAACCTCGAACTTAGCGATGCTATCGGTCGCAGTGGCGAGGTGTTCTATTCGGTTTGCGTGGTTCCGATAGATGCAAGGCGCTGCGCATCCGCCACGGCCATCCAGGAAGCGATCCAACCGGACGATCGCTTCCGATATCCGCCAGATCAGTATGATCCGGTGATCGAACGTATCGCCAAGGAGGTGAAGAGACTTCCTGGCAAGCGCGCCAGTCAGGCTGAGGTCAAACGCCGTAGTAGTGCTGAATTCGATCGGCTTGGATGGCCCATCCCGAAGAAGACGGCTTTCGACGAGCGGGTGAAAAAAATCTTCAAAGCAGTCTAATCGTTAGAAAGCAATGATTTGCGGGTCACTCGCCCGCCCGCAATTGGCGGGTAGATAGCGGGTACCGGGAAGACATTCATAGACTTCTCCATAAAGCTCCATCCGTTGTTCAGCGGTCAACCGCGTACGAAACTGGAGCTTGATTGCATGACGCTTCCCCAAGGCAACGTCACAGGCCGTAGGCCGGGAGAGACACAAACTCACAAATCCTCGCCGAATGGGATCAGGGGCGCGCCTATGTCCTCGAGGAATTCATCCGCAATTTCGGCCTTCCACCAATCGTGCCGATCAAACGATCCTGCGAACTTCAGGGCTGCGGCCACAGCAAGCTGTATTCGATGCGTGCGGAAGGCCAACTGCGTATCGTGCCGCGAGCCGGCGGCACAGGTGTACCTGTCGAAGATCTTTACGCGCTGTATTTTGCAGCCGTGCAGCCGAGCGCAGCATGACCGCCGCTTATCTTAGATATCGGCGGCCGCGCGGTCGCAGTCTCCCGCGCCGGCGCGTCGGCGCCGCGCACCTCCGGACGTACGAGGTATCGCGGCGCCAACTTTCCTGGAACCGCCTATGGCAGACCTGATCTCGATCAAGGACACTCGCGGTCGCAGCTTCAAACTGCATCGTCTTGACGCTCTGCCTGAGCGACCCACGCGCGAAGAGATCATCCGAAATTTGCTCGCCGTCGGAGAGATTGCGGCTCTCGTATCCCCGGCCGGTGAAGGCAAGTCCGCGGTGGCACAAGCCTTGGTCACCTGCGTTGCGGAGGGCCGCCCGTTCTTCGGGCGGCCCGTCATGCCCGGCCCCGCAATCTATATCGCCGCTGAACGTGGAAGCGAAGCGACCCGTCGCTTGATTGCGATCAGGCGCAAGAGCAAGGCTCCGCTCTACATTGCATCGGCTCGTCCGAACTTAGCAAGCCCGGCCGATGTCAAGGAACTGGCAACGAGCATCCATCAGGTTTGCGACAATGAGCGCTCGTGCCCAGTCTTGATCGTGATCGATACTCTCGCGCGGTGTATGCCGGGCTTGGACGAGAACAGCGCTCGCGATATGGGGCTGGTGGTTGAAGGGCTGACACGGCTGTCGGAACAGGTCCCCAGTGCCGCTGTAATGTTCGTCCATCATGCCGGCAAGAGCGGCAATGGCGAAATGCGCGGTTCGACCGCGCTCGTCGGCGGTGTTGATTTAGAACTTCGCCTCGAAACCAAAGGCAAATCCAAACGCCTGGTTGTCTCCAAGGCCAACAATGTGGCGGAGGGGCAATCACTGGGATTTCGGCTCGAACCGTGGAGTATCGCGAGCACCCCAATGCCGACGCCGAGATCGTGATCGCGGCGACCGAAGCCGATGCCGTCGACGAAAGTCACCCGAGCGATTTGACAGACGATGCTCAGCCCTCACGGTCGGAACGGATCCTCAGCCTAATCACCGAAATGGCAAGCGATGGGGTGGTCGACCGACAATCGAGCCTTACGGCCGCTCGCGATCGCAAATTGGTCGAAGGGAAAACACCTGCCAGTACCGCTGAACAGTTCCGAAAGGTGCTCATCGAACTGAAGAATGCGAGGCTGATCGACTTTGACAACAAAACAATCTCGTTGGGCCTTGGGGCCACCCCCAACAGGCCCAACGGCCCCCCCTAAAGGGGGGCCGTGTTGGGGTTGGGGATTGGGCTTGGCCGATACCCAACAAGAAGCCCAACAGGCCCAATTGGGCTTGTTGGGCTTGGACGGATTTGGAGGAGACAATGATCGACGGTGGAATTGAGTTGGTTACCTTGTACGAGCGGAAATCTGCCTCAGGGCGACCGTACATGGTCGGACTAATGGGCAAGGTCCGGGTTCTCCTCCTGAGAGACGATCGAGCCGAACTCAGTGAGGGAACAGTGGGGGCATGGCAGTTGATCATGAAGCCCCGCGAAGAGGGGAGATCACAACCGAGATCGCAAGCCGCTTCGTCCAGCGCCAAGCGGGTGAGCAGGCCGCGGCGCGCTAACGCGCCCGTGGCCCCGGCCAAACCGTCGACAGCCCAACAAAAGGCAATAGCCGACATCAACAGTCGGTACCGGAGCGACCTGAATGATCCCGTTGGAGACCTCTAATTCAAACCAATCCATCGGCACCTCTATAGGAGCGGACAGAATGTCATCACCACCACCTTGCCAAGCCGATAGAAAGAATACGCGCGCGCGCGCGACGCGATGCACCTCGCCGTCGCCGTCGTGTCCGCGAGCCAGCGCCGCGCCCGGCGCGCTGCGGCGGCTTGCGCGCTATGGCAGCGGCGTCGGTGGCGTGGCGGTCGAACCGCAAGCAGACAGCGCTCTGGCCGGAGCAGCTGCCAGCGGCGTTCTAATCAGCGGCAACGCCCGTCGTGGCAAGCGCGCTGGTGGCGGCTCCCTCGCTTCCCGCTGTCTCGCAAGGTCTAGCGCAGCAGAGCCGCCAGCGACGCTGCCAGCGCGTCCTAGCCGTGCTCTGAGCGCAAATCGATTAAGTATCTTTCAAACGGGGAGCACACTTGCGCGTCGGACGCGTGCTGCATTTCTGCTTATTTGGGATTTTGGAATTTCAAGTTTCATAGTGGGACGGGAGCGCTGAAATGCCCATTCCAGGCCGGTTTCGACTTCCCGACGGTGAAATTCAGGTTGCAGCGCGGCTGCGCTTGCGCGCGGACATTCCGCGCGCGCTAAAGCGGCACGGGCCGCTGACGGCGATCGAGATCGGCAACCTGATGTACTGGGGACGGACCCCGCGAAATCACCGTTTGGGTGCCAAATGGTGGGTCAATCGATCGATGAATCTTCGACTCGAGGCGATCGCCGCGCTCAAGCGCGCTGGCAAGATTTCGGACGGCGGCCGGCTTGGCCGTCGCAAGCTGTATCACGCAAAACTCGACGGGGGCATGAATCACCGAAAGTGATCGCCTCCGGGACGATCTTCACACGGCTATCTCTGCGGCCGCGTCTGCCATTGCGGCCGCTCAGGCAGCCTTCGATCGGCTTCGCGCACCGACAGAAGCGCCGCTCAATGACCGGCCAGATCATGGATTAACCGATCTCATTTCGTCGGCAGCGGCAGCTCGCCTGGCTCGACGGGCGAAGTCGACCATGAACTCCTGGCGCCCGGAGCACGCCATTAACGGTGATGCCGGCTTTGCAATTAAGATCGGCACGCGCTGGTTTGTCTCAAAGTCCAGGCTGCTTCGACATCTCGCGAGCGGTTCGCGCGATTTGGAGACCTGACCGCGAGCGGTTTGCGCGTTTCAAAGGTTGTCGCGAGCCGGTCGGATCGCTTAGTTTGGGCTTCTCCTTGTTGAAGGTGATGACCGAGAACGACCGGCGCCGCCGGGTGAAACCGGCGGCGCTCACAGCGGAGGAAAATACCGATGACGAAACTGGAACAGCGGCTGGCGAGCGCGCGGCAGGATCTTTCCTAGCCGAAAAAAAAGTTGCCGAACTGGACAAAATGGAGGCGGACGCGTTCGCCGGTCCCGAGACTTACGCGAGTTGGCTGGCCGATCGCGGAGCGATGCTCGTTGAAGCGGACCGGCTGCGGAAACTGGTCAGCAAGCTGGAGGTCGATTGCCAGCGCCAAGTCGAGGACGATGCGCGCGCCGCGCTGTCGCGCGGCGGCGCGTTGCGTTGGAGAAAACATCCACAGAACTCGCCCGGAAAATTCGCGAGGACGGCGGTAGGGCGGCGGCGCTTCTCCGCTCTACTTGCGATCGCCGCTGCCGAAAACGAAGCGGGAAATCGAGGAACTGAATAGATCGCTGCCCAAGGATATCGAGCCCTTGCAGTCGCAGACTTTCGGGCTCGTTGGCGCGAACCAGCACCGCGCAAAGTCATCGAGGAAGCGGTGGTATACATGTGGGCCTTCGAAGAAACCGGCGAGCTGGTCGGTGCACAGGATGAGGTCATTCAAGTTTCTCCCGAACGCGGCCACTTGCCGGGCGCGCACCTGAGCTATCCCGCCATCCTGTTGACCGTATCGGCAGGTGAGGTTCCATCCGCGCGAGGATCACGAGCCATTCCAGCCTTTGCATAAGGCCCTCCGCTTGCCTCACTTCCTCGACGGCGGCTCGTCGGGTTCGAGCGAACCAGCGGAGCGCCCGGAATGCATCGAACTCAAGCCGGTGCCGGTCTCATCGCCGGCGGCCGTGTAGGGAGCAACGGACGTGCAGTTTCTCGCACACATTGCAGATCAAGTTCTGAATAGGCCGTTGGCATTACTGCCGGCGAAAGCCGCAACGATTGCCGCTGTACTGGGGCCGCGCATCGGTGTCGACGCTGATGCGCTTGCGGTGCCTGCTCCTGCCCCGACCGCACGGCGCACCACTGCCGGTTCGTCTGGCCAGGCCGGGTACGCGAAGATGGGGAGGTGTGGCCCTTATCCCGGTCGTGGGTTTGCTCATTTCGCGCGGGAAGCTATCTCGAGGCCGAGAGCGGATTGGTCAGCTACGATCGATTAAAGTCCGCAATCCTTGCGGCCGATCGGGATGCGGACGTGACGTCCATCGTGCTCGATCTCGATACGCCCGGCGGTGTCGCGGCGGCTGGGGCATTCGAGTGCGCCGATCTGATCTATCAGGTGTCGAGACGCCGCGCAGTGCTGGCAGTGGCTAATCAAATGGCCTGCTCGGCCGGCTACGCGATCGCGGCTGCGGCTTCTCGAATTGTGGTCGCGCCGTCAGCCGTGGTCGGCTCTATTGGCGTCCTCGCGATGCACGTAGACTATTCCCGGAACCTCGATGCCCAAGGCATCACGCCGACGCTGGTCTTTGCCGGAGCCCATAAGGCGGACGCCAACCCTTATGAGCCACTGAGCGACGATGTCCGAGACGAAATCCAGCGCGAAGTCGACAAGTATTTTGATCTTTTCGTCGAGGGCGTCGCAAAGCACCGGCCGAAACTCAGCGAGCGGGCGATCCGGGACATGGGAGGCGCGAACCTACATCGGCAGCGAAGCGGTTCAAGTCGGCTGGCCGACGCCGTCGGAACGATCGAGAACGTTGTCAGCGAAATGGCCCAGCTTCATGGGAAGGCAACAGCCAAGTTCCCCCAAGATGACAAGATCGAACGGCTCTACGGGAAAATCGACGCTTTGCACGCGCGCCTGGATGACGCGCACGCCGCCGGTGTTCGCAAAGGGATTGCGGCGGCGTTGCGCTGAGAGCGCGCCTAAGATGAGCGGCGGTCAGTCTGTCCTGGTACTGGCACCACGAACGAAGGCTGAGGTCCGTACGGAGATCATGAACTCGATCTTCGCTGATCGCGACCGCTCCATCGAAAGCGCGGTCGAGCGCGCCCTCGAAGCCGGCATCCAGTTCGAGCGAGATCGATTTCGAGCCATCCTCGCGCTGTCGCTTCCGCCGGGGCTGGAGCGAGGCATCGTGACGATGGCACTTTGCGGCTGCAGCGTCGACGAAGTCGCTAGCTTGGTCGCGATCCACGGTAACATAAGCGACGCGGAGGCTCGGGTGCGGCGTCAAGCATTCCGGTTGGTCGACACCGAGCAAGGGGGCGGGAACTAGTGTCCAAAATCATCGAGGCACGGGCGGTTATCAGCACGCTGAACCCCCAGCGTTCTGACAAGTTGACCGCGTCCTCAGCGGTCGTTCAGTCGCTCAACAATGCCACGGGCCTTCGGCAGTTGTGCCGCGCAGAGCGTGACCAGTTGTATATCACCGCTGCTGCGCGCCGTGGCAAGAGCGAGCTCGATCTGTGAGAGTGCCGTCTGGGCCATCGGTGTATTGCCGGTTCGTTCGGCAAACAACGTGTGTGCGACGCCTAGATTGGCTGTGCTCTTGACCCAATCGCGCGGGGCGCGCTCGTAGGTGTATTCCGTCAGCGCGGCGCGATAGGCGGCGACCGCCTCCTCGAGCCGGGCGGTGCTGCTCTCGTGCTCGCCGAGCGTGGTGAGCGCGTTGCCGAGATTGTTCTGCGTCGTGGCCCAATTGAGCGGCAAGCCCTCGCGCGTGTACTCCGTCAGCGCAGCGCGATAGGCGGCGACCGCTTCCTTGAGCCGGGCGGTGCTGCTCTCGTGCTCGCCGAGCGTGGAGAGCGCGTTGCCGAGATTGTTCTGCGTCGTGGCCCAATCGAGCGGCAAGCCCTCGCGCGTGTACTCCGTGAGCGCGGCGCGATAGGCGGCGACCGCCTCCTCGAGCCGGGCGGTGCCGCTCTCGCGCTCACCCAGCCTCAAGAGCGCGTTGCCGAGATTGTTCTGTGTCGTGGCCCAGTCGAGCGGCACACGTTCGCGAGTCCCTTCCTGTGAGGCCGCGCGATAGGCGGCGACCGCCTCCTCGAGCTGGGCGGTGCCGCTCTCGCGCTCACCCAGGCTCAAGAGCGCGTTGCCGAGATTGTTCTGGGTCATGGCCCAGTCGAGCGGCGCGCGCTCGCGAGTGTGTTCCGTGAGCGCCGCGCGATAGGCGGCGACCGCCTCCTCGAGCCGGGCGGTGCTGCTCTCGCGCTCGCCCAGCCTCAAGAGCGCGTTGCCGAGTTTGTTCTGGGTCATGGCCAATCGAGCGGCACGCGCTCGCGAGTCCGTTCCGTGAGAGCCGCGCGATAGGCGGCGACCGCCTCCTCGAGTTGGGCGGTGCCGCTCTCGCGCTCACCCAGGCTCAAGAGCGCGTTGCCGAGATTGTTCTGGGTCATGGCCCAATCGAGCGGCGCGCGCTCGCGAGTGTTTCCTGTGAGCGCCGCGCGATAGGCGGCGACCGCCTCCTCGAGCCGGGCGGTGCCGCTCTCGCGCTCACCGAGCCTGAGAGCGCGTTGCCGAGATTGTTCTGGGTCGTGGCCCAATCGAGCGGCACACGCTCGCGGGTCCGTTCCGCGAGCGCCGCGCGATAGGCGGCGACCGCCTCCTCGAGCCGGGCGGTGCCGCTCTCGCGCTCACCGAGCCTCTAGAGCGCGTCGCCGAGATTGTTCTGTGTCGTGGCCCAGTCGAGCGGCACACGCTCGCGAGTCCGTTCCGTGAGCGCCGCGCGATAGGCGGCGACCGCCTCCTCGAGCCGGGCGGTGCTGCTCTCGCGCTTACCCAGCCTCAGGAGCGCGATTCGCCGAGATTGTTCTGTGTCGTGGCCCAATCGAGCGGCACACGCTCGCGAGTCCGTTCCGTGAGAGCCGCGCGATAGGCGGCGACCGCCTCCTCGAGCCGGGCGGTGCCGCTCTCGCGCTCACCCAGCCTCAAGAGCGCGTTGCCGAGATTGTTCTGTGTCGTGGCCCAATTGAGCGGCACACGCTCGCGGTGGGTTCCGTTAGGCCGCGCGATAGGCGGCGACCGCCTCCTCGAGCCGGGCGGTGCTGCTCTCGCGCTCACCCAGCCCAAGAGCGCGTCGCCGAGAACAACTAATGTCGCGCCGTGTTGCGCTGCGTTCAGCGCGGAGGCGAGCCCAAGACGGGCGATCTCGATCGCGACCAGAAGATCAAAATTGACCCCCTTGTCACGTCCGCGCGCATAGAATGCGTGCTGCCGCTCGTGCATTGCCTCGAAACGAGCTGATGCATCGTCGGGGCACGTCAGCGCAGCGATCCTCTCCACCCGGTGCGCGACGGCCCGCGCATCACGCCGCAAGACGTTTTGTCGTATTCCCGCTTCCAGAAGAGCAATCCCGCTTTGCACGGAAACGGCGCGGCGCTCTGCCTCCGCGCGCTCCCATTCGGCGAAGCCTTGGTCGGCCTCCCTTGCAGCCCCCTCGATGTCGCCGTCCCGGGTCTTAATACCAACGGCGGCAAGAACCGTATCAACGAGGGCGTCAAGGTTGCTGCCACGCGCGCCCGTTTCGCTGACCTCAATGGCGGTTTCGACGGCAGCGGCTACTTCTGCAACCGCCTGATCAAAATCGAGCATCTCGTCGGGCTTCAACCGTCGTGCCAACTCGAACAGGGTTCGCCTCTCGACACCGGCCTCGGCCGCCCGCGCGGTCTCGCCGCGAGCATCGAGTGCAGCGAGAACCTTCTCCGCAACCACATCCGATAGCGCCTTCGCGCGCTGAACTGGCAGAGTGATGAAGTCCCGCAAAAGGATGTAGATGTCCTTCGTCTCGTCGATCGGTTTGCAAATGCCAATGTGATTAGCGTCGATCGCCACCGGTCGCACGTTCGCGAGCCCGGGATCGGCGCTGTCGGGTGGCACGATCGTGCCCAGGATAACAGTCGGCTGGGCCTCGGTCAGAATTAAGTGAGCAATGCCGCGCGCATTGGCCCATTCGCGATACCAATTGTTCAGATCGCGCAGGTTCGGATCGTTGCGCACGAGTGAGGTGGTCGCCGCCGAAGGCCGGACGATTATGCGCAGCCGATCTCCCCAACTTGCCAAGCCCGCTCCCGCGTGTGGGGTACCAAGAAACGCGACCTTCTCGACGCGCTCGATCAAACCGGCCGCCCGGGCGTCATAGCGCGCCGTGCTATCCGCCGTCCGCAGCAGTTGTTTAATTATCAGTCCCCCGAGGCTATGCCCGATGAAGATCAATGGTCCGCGCTCGAGCGCCCGTTCGGCGAGGAGCCTCGCGAGAATGCTCGTGGCCTGGTCGGTCAAGTGGATCGCCGTTCCGCGCAAACGCGAAACCGGCGCCCTGTACCCGACTACGTAAACGGCAAGTGCTTGATGGTCGTGAGCCAGCCAGAGGGGCCAAAATGTCTCGTCCACGCTCCAAAGCTTGCGCGCGCCGCCACAGCGCCATGTGTCATAGTGATGTCCACTGAGGCCATGCACCAGCAGAACACTCCCGCTGGGTTCTCCGTGGGGACCAGCAATCTTGAAAAGATCTGACATGGGCTACCCGGGGCCATCTAGACGCGTTGCAGGCTAGCACTTCCGCAACGTGTACGCGACGCCCCAAGGGAGTGCTCTCCTGGACCCGCCGCTCCGCTAATGAGAAGCCTTACCTCAGCAAAGCGCGTGTTCCTCCTTCCAACAATCTTAACTTGTAGAAAATCTGGCGGTGCTTGTGCAGAACCGCCCGTTTTTCGTTGGCTTCGACAGAGGCGCCGTTAGTCTGAGCGCAGCATGAAGATCATCAGCATCAGACAACCCTGGGCTGCTCTAATCGTGAGCGGCTTGAAGGACGTCGAAAATCGCACCTGGCCCACACGCTACCGTGGACCGATCCTCGTTCACGCATCACAGCGGCCCGACAATATATCGCTCGAGGACATCGAACGGCGCTTCGGCGTTAGCCCACCATCGCTACAGCCCCTAGGCGGCGTCGTCGGCATCGCTGATGTCGTTGACTGCGTGAGGATGCACGACAGCAAATGGCACGCTCAAGGTAACTATGCATTTGTTCTGGCCAACGCTCGACCCTTGCCGTTCGTGCGATGGAAAGGCGCGCTCTCGCTTCGCAGCGCGCCGGCCGAGCTGCTCAAGCTGTGCGGTCTGTCCAACTCACAAGACGACCTGAGCGACGCGCTCACCGTGACCACGCTTAGAACCTCTCTAACGAATACGATGTGTAGAAACTACGATTTGTGTCGAACGAGCGCTCGCCTCGACGTTCAAAGCTGATGACGGCGATTGAACTGCTCTTTCCTACAGATCGTAGTGTTCCACAGCTACTGGCTTATCCTTTGACGACTACAGGCAACTCCGTCACGCTTTCACTTCTTTCAACCGGGGGAGAAGCTGAATGCTTGAAACAACATGTCCCGTCTTGTCGCTCGCAATCGAATACGACGCGTTGGCAGAGCGCCATTCGCAGACCAACTCGGAAGAATTGACGCAGGCTCTCGGCCAGATGATGGCTGGATTTGCTATGGCGGCGACCGAACTCACACCGACCAGTCGAGCAGGAGTGGCCTTTCAAATCATGTGTATGGCGGCCGAGGTCGATACGATCCCGGCGGCTGGCACGCTAAAATCGCAGGTGAAAGCCTCTAAGCACATTGTGAACCGGCTCGCGTATCGTTCACTCGATGGTATGCGCGACGAAATAAAAAAGTTTCCAAACGCTAGAGCCTACATGATGCCGGAGAGCCTCGATCCGCGAAGGGTATAGCTAAGCGCTCGCAGCGACATATTCAAAAAAGGAGATCAAGCTAAAACGGGACGGCGGCTTCGGCCGCCGTCCTTTTATGTGAGGCACACTCTTGCGCCAATTCGATCGCCAGAAAAGAATACAGACGGTTAAGTCTCTCGGGCGGATAGCCTACCGCATTTTAAAGTGCTCCGAACTCGTTGGCGTGCTCACCGTCGACGATGAAAACAAGTACCTGCGGACTTCGCAGGATGGCTCGTTGTCGTTGGAGCTACTCTCGCCACATGGCGTCTCAGCGCACCCAACGGAAGTTTTCCACATCGAAATCCGCGCGAGCGGCCGAAAGGTCTTCGACATTCGCTGGGATCGCGCCGGGTTTTTCAAGGCCCTCCTGTACGAACCCGGCGAGTGGGAGCAAGAGCTACGCCATTGGCCTGAGCCTATCCCGTTCTGATTATCAATCTGTCGCCGGCTCTTCTCGGCCCCCCAGCCACCGACAGGGGTGATTTCCTCCGGCTGCACCGCGCGCGCCCGCAACGTCATCAACGTGACGAACCGGGCGGAAAAATTCGAACCCACGATTTGCCGGTGCTGTTTTGCCGCTCCGGACGTGGGGCGAAAAGCTCGCCTCCATCCCTCGCAGGGTGCCAGCACTCGATCTAACGCAATACCGCCGCGCGCTGCTATGGCACACTTATTGCTTTATGCCCCTCGCGGCTCCGTCCGCGACGCGATCCTATTAGGTAAGGACGGAGCGGCAATTAATCCGCAAGCGCTGGCGGCGCCAACGGCACCGCCGGCCATCCGATCGGAATGGATGGACGCTGATGGCTAGGCTATGGGATCTAAAACCCGGCTGGACCCTTCACTGGCTGGAAGATGGCGACAACATCGCCTGCGACGACTGCGGGCATTGCCTTCTGTTTCTACCGACCATGAGCGAGGGCGACGTCGCGACGGCGGTGGTCGACGACCATGACGCCTACCATTTGATAATGACGTCCGTGAAGTCGAAGAACAATCGATCCCGCAAAGCGATAAGGGTCGACCTGGATGGTTGGCACCGTAGCTGACGTCTCGCCGGCGCAGCTTCGTTTGGGGGTGGGCACGCCGGGCCGGCCAGCGTCTGCCGCGAATTCAGATTGTATTCACCATTTTGCGTCACTATGAGCCCGCTCCACAAACTTCGTAGCGGAGCAGTTTCAAAGCGAAAAGCTGCGGCCGCGTTTTGTTTGGCGACAGCGCTTTCTTAAAAACACGATTGATTGCGTCCTGAAGTAACCTGCTTGCATTGTGCGGGCGATTGCGGCCGCGTGTTCCCTTCGGTTTAAAGACGGACCAAGGCATAGGTCAAACATGTCCTTTGTTGTGAAGGCCCACGTTGACAATATCGCGCTGGTGGTGAATGCCAACACCGCGGAAGAAGCGTTTGCAAAAGCGGTCGAATGGCATGTTGTGAATGGGTTTGGCGGCATCTCTATCAGTGACGGCCACAAGCGCTTCACGGTTGCTGAATTTTCATGGACGATGGCATCGCAAGAGATTGCGACCACGGTCGCCGCCGAGCGGCGCCCACCCGGTTCTTAGTTGACGTAGCCATATCCCATAGGGCGCGCGTCAATCGCCGCCGGGCTCCGCCTCAGCACCCTCGCAATTGTTTAGCTTTGCGCCTCCTGTCCTCACTACAAATTGTCGTGTGACGAAAGTTTGGGCTCAGCATTTTTGCCCCGCAACGTCTATCATGACGTGGGGGCGAGAACTCCTGGAGCGCAAGCATGGCAATCCAAATCGTTATGGATCAAACCGGCGACACCCGGCATTGGTTCGACCCGAATGATACCGAGGCGCTTTCAAAGGCAGAGAAACGCTTCAAGTCGTTGACCACAGTCGGCTACACGGCGGCTGTTCGCGACGCCGCAGGGAAAGCTACCGTGACACGCTCGTTTGACCCGACGGCCGAAGAAACGGTCTTCTATCCGCGACTTGTCGGCGGCTAGACGTCTCGTCATGTTGACGCAGCGGCTCAGTACCGTAACCGGTCTTCTATGGCACTCGGTAAGCGAGGGCGTGCGCAACGTTCTAACTTTGCCCGAGCGGTACAGGGCGATCAAAGCGGCCCGAGAGGCTCGCGGGATAGCCCTGCTGCGGGAATGGCTCTCTCCAGCGCAACGAGCGCAGTTCGACGCATCTAAATGTTTTGACGTTGTCGGCTGTGAAAGCGGAAGGCGCTATCGTATCCACTACGGCAGGGTGACGAATGTGCATCAGATAGACGAAGCCGGGCGGTCAGACATGGGCTGGTGTTTTGTCCCATCGGGGGGCCTAGTTGCAGGCGACGTAATGCTTGTTCAAAAAATTGCGCTGGAGACGGATGAGCAAGCCACGTTGGCTGTGGCTCACACGTTTAAAGTTCAAGCGCGGGAGGAGGGGGACCGGAACTCACCTGAGGCGCGTGGGCGCGGCTTGAGCGCCGACAGGTCGGCGCCTGCATCTGCATCCATTCCGTTGGAGCGGGGACCCTTCTCCTGGACGAGCGCGCCGACTTTGCAGCAGGGCCATCGAACGATGGCCACCTCTTGATCGAAATCAAATTGAGGATCGCTCATATGTCCTCGCGCAGCCCTCGAAAGAATGGATGGCGAACTTTGCCCTCTGCGGATTTGGCCCGGTATTCGATCTCGGCCATCAACTGTGGCTCAACCCAAATGCCCTTATGGGCGATGCGCTTACTGTAGGGTTGCGTTTTGCGGATCAACGGAGTGAGACGCTTATGCAAGACCGCGACCGATTGCTTATCGAAGCCGTGATCGACTTTGCCGGCATAGACAAGGTCACCGCCTTTGCGACGGCCGACATAGATGCCGTCCCAATCTTTGCCATCGAGTGCGAAGCCTGCGATCGTGCGTCTCGCGCTGTACGCAGGTTTTTTTCACCCAGTTATTGCCGCGACCGGAAACATAACTGCTATCCCGGACTTTGGAGACCACGCCCTCGAGCCCGACCTTGCAGGCATGGGCGAATACTTCTGCGCCATCGACCTCGAAGCTGTCGCTGAATTGGATGTCGGTGTGCTGAATGATCGTTTTTAGCTGGGCTTTCCGCTCCACCAGCGGCAACTTGCGCAGATCGTGGCCGTTTAGGTAAAGCAGATCGAACGCGACCAGCGCGATCTTCGTCGACTGGCCCTTTAATTCGTTTTGCAAAACCGAGAAGTCGGTAGAGCCGTCGGCGGCCGGCACAACGACCTCACCGTCAATGATCGCTGAACGGGCGGCAACGTGCCAGGCGTCATCAGCAATCTTGCGGAAGCGTTTGGTCCAGTCATGGCCGCGTCGCGTGAAAACTTTCACGGCCTCGTTAACAACGTGCACCTGGACGCGGTAGCCATCGAACTTGATTTCATGGAGCCAACGCTCGCCGCCCGGCACCTTCTCAATCGGGGTCGCCAGTGCTGGTTCGATGAAGCCCGGAAAGGGACCTTTGGTCCCTATTGCTGGCGACTTCTTGCGCTGAAAGGCCACGGTCAAACCAGCCGCAAGGCCAACTGGCGATAACGACCCCATGCCCTTCCACGAAGTCTTGGATAGGGGAGGGTACATCGCGCAGTTGCAGATCGCATCGGCGGCGTAGTTCGTGAGCAATGTCCTCGGAAACGTCCTCTGACCAATGCTCTGCCGTGTTGAACGCGACGATGCGGACAGGATTGTTGTATTGACCTTCCAGCAAGGCCGTTATCGTTGTTTCCAAATCTGCATGTTCGCAATCCGTCTCGACGAACGACCGGCCCAGCCCGCCGAAATCATTCTCGACAAGATACACCGTTTGATCGGCTCGATCCGGCACTATGGAAGGCGTCCAACTGGACGTACGCATCCGACACTCCACAACAAAACTCCAACTTTGATTTTAAAGCACGCGATCATCAATTCGTTCCTGCGATAGGAACGAGGTCGCCGCCATTCGATTGTCCCGGTCGGTCTGCGGTATCAGAGGCCGGCCTGGCGCGTTTTTGGAGGTTTCGATGAAGGTCATTTGTATAGCTTTGGGCGTCAGCCTCGCAGCGTGTTCTTACGCTTCTGCGCAGAGTTCCAGCGGGACATCTGCGGGATCATCCGCTGGGGCAGCAGCCGGGGCAGGAGGGGCGGCCGGATCGACGCTTTCAAATGGCAGCACGATCAGCGGTACGGGAGGCTCACCGGGCCCTAACACTGCGAATGCCCTCGGTAAGGGCACAACCGGTAATAACCTCGGAGCACCGCAGACGAGCGGCGCTGGCTCCGCGCCGGCCTCCCGTGACAATGCCGTTGACACTCCCGCGGCAAACGCAGCCACGCAGAGCCTCGGCAATACAGACGCCGGCGTCCTCAAGAAGTAGGTCGCGCGAGAAGATGGATTGTGCCCCGCTCCGCTACCCACACTCCGCGCGCTAACGAGTGGCACAGTCTTGCAGAAATGAGCCTCACCGGCGGTAATCCGATTGATAGCTTTAGCCGGCGGGAAAAAAACTTTGCTGATCATGCGCGCCGGCCGGCGCAAGCAGGTTGAAACAAAGCGATGAACCGGGTCGGTGGGCCTTTTCACAAACCGTGGGTGTGTGGCCCGACTGTGACAGCCGGTAGAAGCAACTTCGGCCATAATAGCCGAGTGCTCGGCCTTGGGGGTAAGTGGACGGCACCCGGCTATCGGGCCGTGCGGCGGCACGGCCTGATTAGCCTGCGTTCGCGAAGTGGGCTTTTTGTTGCTGATATTGTGGGGCGGACACTTTGTAATGTTCCGAACTGCGCCTGACGGAATGTTCTCGGTAAAACTACGCGGACAGAACTCGATGTTCTCGGTAGAGCCACGGATCCAACTAACCATTTGTTAAGACCGTCACGCCAGCATCGCCCGATGGGCCATGACAACCATAGCTCTATGTCTGTGATCCTGACCGGCATCAGGCGCGCCTTTTCGCCCGAACCGAGCCGCGTTCCGATGCTGAGCCGTGCGCCAGAGCCGTCGCGTGCTACCGAAGCGGCGAGAGCAGTTGAACCCGCGCGGTCGCCCGAACCAACGCGGCATGTCGATTACAGATGGGAGCCACGCGCAGCTTATTTTGAGCGATCAAAGCGAGGAGCGTTGCGCAGGCGGAAGAGATAGGCCGATCTCGCCGTGCTCGAAATCGAGGCCTGGGCGCAACAGCCGCCTTTCACCGTTTATTATTGCGCAGAACGGTCTCTGGCTTTGCGCGGCAATGGCTGGGCATACACGCCCGGGTCTGAGCCTTGGCGCCGGCAAGCGTCTGGCCGGGCGCCTGCGAGGCGCGGGCGATAAGCGACAAGAACCCCACGACACAGGCGGTAGCGACGGCAACGAGGGCTACGCGCAGCGCGCCTTGCAACAGCAATCGTCCTAGAGCGCGATGCACCGATGTTCCTCGAAGGATTGCGAACTGCACCTTCTAATAGCCGCAAATGCTTAATGACGTTCAACCCCATAGACGCTAGCCTCGATCACCCGGCCACAGTTCCGATGGAGGGGTTTCAGCCGTGATCTTATTCGGCCGGAGCGCAATCAATTGGCTGCGCTTGAAAGCGTACCGTCTCACCGCGGAGCAATCCTTGCAGCGCATGTAGCGCTCTAACTCGTGCACCGGCGTCGTCTTGGGTCGGCGGACGATGTCGAGAGCGACCGTCTGATGTGTGCTGCAGCCCAGGCACTTGACCTCGAGATAGCCGTAGCCGGCGTTGAGCGCGTCGCCGATGGCCGGCGAAGGCGGCGCTGGCCCTCGGAAGCCGAGCATACGGGCGTTCCAAGCCTCGCACGCCAAGCGGTCGGCATTCTTCCGAGCTGTTGCCGCCTGTTCCGCTTTAGCTTTGACCGTTTGGCCGAAGAGGTATTCGCGCGACTTAGTCGTCATAACGGCCAAGTTTGCCGATCCTCGCGACTGGCAGCAAGCCGCTACCCATTGGACCGATTTGGCGGTTTGACACCACCGGCCGGTCAACGGGGTCGGGGGGAGAAAATCGGCACGCTACCTGCATATTGGTGCGACCAATCAAGGAAGGATGCCTCAATGGAACTTGAGCGATTGAACGCTGCCGCTTTCAAGTCACCCGCGATTTGCCTTTCCGGCGTCGTGGATTACGACATGTACACGAAGTTTAGAACGCAGTTCGACGCTGCAAACGATCGCGACCTAATTGTTGTGGAACTGTCGACGCTTGGCGGGGATCCAGAAGTGGCTCGAATGATGGGCGAGGATATCCGGTTCGCAAGCGAAATGGAGACGCAGCGCAGATTTGTTTTTCTTGGCAAGGCGGCGATCTATTCAGCCGGGACAACGTTCATGAGTTTCTTTGCAAAGCCGAACCGCTACTTGGCGCGGGGCACGCGCCTCATGATCCACGAACGCAAGCTGTCTAAAAAGCTAGTCATCGACGGCCCACTTACGACATGCATTGCGGTGGTGAAGGCAACGCTGAACGAAATCGAATGTTCGATTGCCATACAAAACGAGGGTTTTCAAAACCTCGTTGTTGGGTCGAGCGTCTCGCTGCAAGAGGTGCTAGAGAAAGCGCCCGCGAATTGGTATCTCGAGGCGCACGAAGCGTTGACCTTAGGGCTAGTGGAAGCGGTGCTTTAGCCGGTGCACAGGCCTATGTGGTGTTTCACTCGGCGGCGCAACAGGGCGTGCTGTCCCGGTTGTCGAAAGTAGGACGCAGCGAAGCGCGGCCACGGCAACATGCTATCGCCCTGGGCTGGGCAGCCGCTCGGGGTGGAGTTCGACTTTCGAGTAGTCGATGTGCCTTTTGTGATGCTCCTCTTCGATCCACATCAGCGTAACATCGAGCGGCAGTCCGGGACACTGATCGACGGTGGCGGCGCCCGCGGATATTCTTCCTGTTGAATTTCCTGAGACACGGATCGTGACCTCGTCAATCCCGAACCAAGTCGGCGGTCCATCCGTGTGGCGTTTTGTGCTTATTACCGCGTCAAACTTGTTGCCGTCGAAACGGTATGTGCCCTCGTATTCGATGAAGGCATCGCCGCCAGTTATCCGGCCGTCCTTCACGCGAACGAGGCCGGTGCCGGTACCGCCCGGCGTCCGGAACCAAACGCTGTAATCTCCTTCTCGCAAGGCAGACCTCTTTGTTGTGGCGCCAGGGTCGCAGAATGTTCTGTGTGAACGTTCAAAGTGTGAGTTCGGATCATAGGTCCGTGGAGGTGTGATTAATGGACAGTTACCGGCAATTTGTTCCAGTCTTGGAAAGCACCAGGCGGAGGCTGACGCGGCTGGGCGCGGCGGCGCCGTAGCGCGCCGCTTGCCAGGAACAAGTCGATCACCGTAGGCTGGCGCGCTTTTAATCTCAGCAAGGAGAAAACGGACGTGGCGATCGGTACTGTGAAGTGGTTCAATCCGACCAAGGGATACGGGTTCATTCAGCCGGACAACGGCGGCAAGGACGTCTTCGTCCACATCTCGGCCGTCGAGCGCGCTGGCCTCAGTTCGCTCAACGAGGGCGCCAAGGTCAGCTACGAAGAGACCGACAACCGCGGCAAGGTGTCGGCGGAAAATCTCCGCGTCGGCTGATCCCGTCACGTCGAACGAAGAGCCTCAGCGAGCGTTGCGCCGCTCAGGAAAACCCATCCTTCGCGGTTCATCGCCAGCGACTTCGGGTTCTTCACCCTTGATCCGGACGATCAGCCGCCGCGGTGGCGGCTGATCGCGGCGCTTGCACAACGAGGAGCGCTGAGGCCAGCGATCAACTCACGTCCCGATCGCGACAGCAATAGATGCGATGGCGTTCTCGACGGGCGTAAAGATATCGACGTTGGATCCAGGCGCTCGGATGGTGACAATCAGCGCGTAACGAGCACGGTCGTCAAACCGCTCGAGATAAGGCTTCTCTTTCCACCAGCCGCCGACTGGAAACACGCCGATTGCATCGCGCTCGGCCAAGTCTGCGGCGGTCCCCAGCCAGAAGTCAGAATGGAGCGAGCCGCGATCGCGGAACGTCCCGAGCAACCAGTCCTCCGCCGCACCGCCGGCCGGCGATCCCTCTTCCTCGTCACGCGCAGCCTGGTTGATGCGCGATCGAAATTCGTCCACTGTTTCGGTAGCGATCTTCACCCTGAAGCGGAGACCATGGGATGCATAGCGATGGCGGCGCGTCCATCCTCGCTCACCCGGGTTGGGCTCGATGAAGTAAGACAGTGTCGCGCGCAGTTCAACGTGCGCTTCACCCAGCGCGGCTAGTTCGTCCTTCGGCCATGGCAAGCGATGAAGCTTCATATCGCGCGTCTTGGCCGCCGCGCTCCCCTCGCGCCGAAAGGGTTGCAGGTCGTCCTCGACGATCAAGGTCAGATCGTTGCGCGTCGACAAAAGCGCGCGACCGAGGTCGGGTACGCCATAGCCGTAACGTCTAACGAGCGATTGGATCTGTGTTTTCGCGCCATGACAGTCATCGATGCGCGCTTTCATCGCCGGCGTCCATTCTGCGGAGTGAACGATCAGCGCGCGGACTGTTTCGGGCCAGATGTCTGGACGAGCTGCGATAATCCCGCCGGCCATGCCGGCGGCGTGCGCCGTCGCAGCGCTGGTGTCACCGATCGTCGTGAAATGCCGGTTTTCCGGGCGGAAATGAGTGGTGAGAATTTGCAGGTCATCGATCGCTTCGCCGGGAAGCGTGCCGTCGTGAGCAAGATTGCCGCCTTCGAAGACGACGTCGGGCTTCACAGGCCATTGCCGGTCCCAGGTCACGGATGTCCGGCTGCGGGGCGACAATTCACCGGCGGGCGCGATCGGCGCGTATCCCGCAAACGCCGGGTCGATAATGTCGACCTTGTCGGTAAACGCGCCGACGGTCAGCGCATTCCAGGCGTGCGCCGGATCGTCGACGGGTTCGAGATCGTTACGGACGAGGTGATCGTCCGGGATCAGGTCTTGAGCTATGTTGCCGGCCGAAAGGATAATCAAACGTCGGTTCTCTTCCTCAAAGCAAAGCTGGTCTACAGCCGCCGACCAAGACGAGGGGCGTCCCCGGGTTGGGTTCGCGCTGGTGACCGCCATGGCAATGACGCGTCGCCGCTGCGGCGCCTGGATTTCAGCACGCGCGATCGCTTCGCCGGTGATCGCGCCGTAGAGTTCGGGATCGTTGGCGGGACCTGAAGCCGGCGGCAGGATGCGGACGCTTTCCAGCCGGTAAGATGGCGAGATCAGCTCGCCACCGGCCAAGACTGGAAACAGATCGCCGTAGAGTGTGACGCCGGCCATGCGGGTGCCATGGCCCTGCCAAGCGGGTGTGTCGTCGGCGCCCCAAGCGGGATTGATGGTGTGCCAGTCGGCCTCCGCTAGCGCGGGTTCGAGTAGCGGGTGCGTCCGACGCACGCCGCTGTCGAGCAAACACACCGCGATGTTGACGTCTGTCGGCGCAACGAGGCGATCCAAGAGCTCGGCGCTCCAGGCTCGCTGCTCAGCGCCGCCCAAACCCATGAAAAAGGCCGGCGTGTCCTTGGCGCGACGAAACTCAGCGACGACGTCGCTGTGGGCGACGAGGCGATCGAAGGTGGCTGTGTCCGATAATGCGAGCAGGACCTCGCGCTCGGGAAAGCGCACCGCGTGCGGGCGAAGGACGATATCTAGAGCTTGCGCAATGCGCTCGAATGTCTCGCGGCGTCCTTCCCGCAGCCACACCTCCCACCACACACGTTCAGTAGCTTGCTCGGGAAACAGCCGATCCTCGTCGGTGAACAACGATCGGGCCGTCGCCAGCCGGACCGTTTCGATCCGCGAGACAAGCGGCTCGTTCCTAGGCCGACCTGACTGCGTGTCCACGGTGCGGTAGGCCTCGATCTTGCGCAGGTAATACTCCTCGGCGCGGGCTGGCACGAAGATGGATGCGAGCAGCGGATCGCCAAGCTCGGCCGGTTCGCGCACCGCTACGACTTCCATGTGCTGTCGGCGGTCGCCCAAGAGGTCGAGCCCCGCCCGCTCCGATCCGGCAAGCTGGACTTCCAGATAGAACCCGGGCGTGCCAACGGCGATGCCCGCATCCCGAGTACTCATCTGCCGGCGTGCCGCGTTGAGTGCTTGGCCGACCGCTTGTGCAAGCGCCTCGGCGTGGGCAGCCCGCTCCCGCTGTGGCAATCTGGGCGGCGTAATAATCTGGTTCGGTCGGCGATAAGGTTCGGTGACCCCGTTATATCGCAGCAACGGATGCGGGCGGTCGCGCGGAAAATCATCTGCCATCTGACGTCCGCTAGGTTAGCCCGATAGCGTTGCTCCGCCGGCGCTCCATCAGCGCCTCGATAAGCGCTTCCGATGTGATCCGCTTTGCATTCCGCAGCAGGATCGATTTGGCTGCATCGTCGGCGGCGCGCACGATCTCGGCCTGCGAAAGTCCCGAGGCCTGTTCGGCAGCATCACGCCACGTCAGGCCGCGCGTGTCGAAACGGTCAAGGCGGGCGCGCAGTAACGCTTCTACTAGCGCCGTGTCGGGAACGGCATATTCGATCACGTCATCGAAGCGGCGAAACAGAGCCTTGTCGAGAAGTTCGGGATGGTTGGTGGCGGCGACGATTAGGCCATAGCTCTCGTCCTGCTCGAGGAACTGCAGAAACGAATTTAAAACGCGCCGAATTTCGCCAACGTCGTGGCGTTCGCCGCGGCGCGCGCCAATGGCGTCAAACTCGTCGAAGAAGTAAACGCCGCGGGTCGCCTGCATCGCATCGAACACGAGCCGCAGTTTCGCCGCCGTCTCACCCATGAACTTGGTGATCAGCCCATCCAGCACGATAGTAAAGAGAGGCAAGTGCAGCTCGCCAGCAAGGGCTCCGGCCGTCATTGTCTTGCCGGAACCAGGTGCTCCGATCAGCAGCAGCTTCCGCCGGGGATGCAGGCCGTGACCACGAAGGCCTTGTTGCTGACGCTGTTCATTAAGGACGCGCTCCAGCCGCGCGCGAATGGTGTCCGGCAGTATCATGTCCGACAATCGCGTTTCGGGGTAGCGGGCGCTCAAAAGCCCCGCGAGTTCCCCTTTCGGCTGCACCAGGGGCACCGGACCGCCCGGCCGTCGCATGGCCGGCTCCTTCGCCTTCGCCGCGTCCACCAGCTCCTTGAGCTCCTGCGCGAGCTTCCCGTGGCCTTGCCTAGCCTCATGAGCGGCAAGCTGCATCGCGGTGGCAAGAAATCGATCCTCGTCACCGGCGATGTGGCTTTTCAGTAGGGTCAGGATGTGGCGGGCGGTGGACATAGGTTTTCTGGGCGATGGCTCGCGGTTAGGCGCCTGCGGCGCGTGCCTAATGGTAACTTCTCAACTGAGATTTGTATCGATCAATCGTGTCTTTTCCCTTGCCAGTAAAGCGGTGTGAATGCAGCTAGGCGCGAGTTGCTCGATGGTAGATAGCTTGCTGAAATCGAGTGCGACCTGAGTGTTAGCGAACTCGGTCAATTCGTCGTGCAACTTAGCGATCCGCTGCAGCCAAGGAGGACCCTTCCGAAACGATGAATGCTTAAGCCGTTCGGTTTCGCGCCGTAAACGATTTCACGCCCGCAATTACTAATACTTCCCGTAGCTTGTTGGTAGGGACGTTGGTAGGGATCAAAGGCGCCTAATTAAAAACGCAATTAAATCAAATGGTTAGGGAATAAATAGGGCGCCGCCCCTGGGCACCATCTGGGCTCAACGATTGTGACCGCTTGCTCCTGTCCGCCGGACCGGCAGGCGGATGTCGCGCATATGGTCGAGCTGATGGAAGAACAAGACAACAGCGCGCTGCGGCTGACCGATGAGCAAGCTGCGGAAGTGCGACGGCGCCTTGCCAAGCCGAGCCTGCAAATGATCCCCGCCGAAGAAGTCTTCAAGCGGTTCCGCTCGTCTCAATGAAGGTTTCTTTCAAGGGCGTCATCAGCGACGAGCGATAGCATCTTTGCTTGGATTGCCAGGGACAACTCGCGAGCCGCGCTGAACATGATCGCCGTTCGTGGACAGGTATTTGACTGTCAAGCCCCGAACACCTTTATGCGACGCCCCGGTCTTGTTACGGTACGGGCGAACTTCTCGAGTGGCCCTACATCATTGTCTACAAGGTCTACGAAGACCGCGACGAAATCGTCATCGTGTCCGTTGTTCACGGTTCGCAAGACCGAAAAGGCGCAGAGCCGTAAGCTGGAGACGAATTGAGTGCACTGTCAACGTAATCCCGTAATCCCGTACTTGAAGCTTGGGAATATATATGCGCTGAGGGAGAGATCAATTGATCAACGTCAAAACAGTGTTTGTCTTAGGAGCCGGCGCAATCAAGGCCTTCGAATATCCGGTTGGGTCCGGCCTGTACCGGCGTTCTCGATCATTTTCGAACCGGTGGCAGTCACACTACGCACCTAACCAACACGACTCGTTTCATGCAAAGGGACATTGATAGCTTTCTGCTGGCATTGTCACGGTCAGGGCAAACATCAGTCGACGCGTTTTTGGAGCGACGCCATGAGGACTTTCTGGAGATAGGCAAGGCCACAATGGCCATTGAGCTAATGCTCAGAGAGAACGAAGGAGCCTTATCGGTGCAGCTCGAATAGCCGATCATCAATTTGTTCGATCGACTGAACAGCGCGACTTTCGAGCGTTCTATGTGAACGGTTGCCTTTGTCGCTATTCACGATGATCGCTCTCTTGAGCCTTCCTGTGCGTGTCGCTGATGAATTATTTCGGTAAATCGGTCGAAGATTGCGCAAAAGTCCTAGATAGCATTCCGATAGTCCAATCCTTGGTCTTCTTGGCTATTTGCTGTGGCAGCAGACGAAAGCCGAGCTTAGGCGATACCGGTATCACCGCGGAATCGGTGAATTGCCGGCCAAGTGCGCGTTGTGCATGAGGACATTCCAGACCGCGATAAAGATTTCGCAGAAGCCAAGAATTGCTGTAGGCGTCAGCGGGTGTATTAACCGGACCTGGTTTCGGGCACGGAATGTCGAGCGAATTGAACTTCCCTGTTTCAACCCGCAGTTTTTACGTGCAGCTTCTGGTCTCACCTAGCGAAATGGCCTATTGCAAAAGCGTGCGGAGGTTATTGACCCTGTACGACGGCTCGCGTGCCTGGTTTCGACGCAATTTATGATTAGATTACGGTACACCACACAACATTTTCCTGCCTTCCCGCCCGGACTGCACCCTCAAGTGAGACACGCTAATTTCTTTGACAGGTTATTTTTCATCTCGGTTCGTCGCTTGCTCGTCGTCGGGGGAATGATCTCTACGCCCGCGGCGGCGGCGCGTTGGGTGAAGCGATGCGCGCCCTGTCGACGAAGCCGCATACCTTGCGCTGCAGGGCTATAACTTCACCGTCACGCGCACGGGGCCGAACTCGCGTTGTGGTGGGCACGTCTGTCCCTTCGGGTCGCGTGAGGACCGGGACGAAGTCATTCGGGTATCGAGAAGGACGAGCATTTCGACCGCGAGGTCCTGCGCAGATCGCCGATTTCCAGCGGCTGGGTCAGCATCATCTCCCCGAACCAGCGACGCAGAATCTCAGGCGTCAGCTCGATCTTGATGTTCCTCTCTTTAGCGGAGTTTCCGACGCCGTCCTTGAAGCTCTTTGCCCAAAGACCCAACAGCTCGCTGATTTCGACGGTGACGTCGTTTAGGTGACCGGCAGCTCACGCAGCCTTTCCTCGAAGTTCCGAAGTTCTGCCGATTTTGCGCCGATGAACGAAAGGGCGGCGGTCGTAGAGAGCTGGCCGACGAAGCGTTCTTCTGACAGCGTTGGCGATGCACGCGGCGAGGCCTTGAGATTCGTTGCCTGCGGCCGAGTGGAGCCGTCGACGATGAGGATTCGGCGCGCCGGGGTCAATCGCTGCGCGAGGCTCGCGATGAGATAAAGCCGGGTCGACCACCATTCGGTGGCGAGATCGATCTTCAGCGCGCGCTGCTGGTCGCCCGCCGTTATGATGGCCTGTGTTATGCCGTCTGCGGCCGAGCTGTCGCCTGCCACGCCGGCTCTCGGCCCGCAAAGCTGCCGCGGCCTGCAGATCGAGTTGATTTGTAAGGCCCGCCGTGGTGACGGCCGCACTAACCCGCGCTTCGAGGTCGACGGGGTCGTGAACCACGACACGACGCGCTCCTGCTGGAGCGCGAGCCGGAGCGCTCGAATCCTCTCGGTATCCGGCTGCGCACCGGCCCTCGTCCGGTCGAATTCATCCACGAATTCCGGCGGCCATGGCCAGCGTTCATCGAGCAGAAAGGCCATGACCGGCAGTCCGCGCTCGATGGCACGCAGGTATTCGTATTCCGTGATCGAGGTCTGGCCCGGCGTGGCTCCCACGACGACTGGCGGCGCCGGCGCCGGCTTGCGGCGCATAGCCGTAGCGCCAGGCGAAAATGCCGACATAAGCCTCGCTGCGGTCCACCATTTCGAGAACTTTTGCGAGGGGAGCCAGCGAGCCCGCTGTCATGTGCTCCATGGCAATCACTTCGTGCCCGAGCTGTCTCAGCACGCGGATTGCCGAAGCGCGATGGTCTTTCAGGTCCTCGAACGACGACGAGACGAAGATCCGCATCGGAGCCCTCCCGATGCGGGGACTTTAATCCGACGCGCGCCGGTTGCAATATGGCAAAGGCCTCAACCACCCTTTAAACCTTGCGGAAACGCCGTACCGCTCGCATGATCGAGGTGACTCCACGCTATCAGTCAGCATAAGATTGCCGATACCGCGATCACGCGAGGCTTTCGTATGCTGCCCATTCCCGCCGACATCTTCACCGAGCCCGACGACGTATCCCCCGACGGCTTGGCCAACCTCGGACCGCTGCGTCATCTGGCGGGTGTTTGGCAGGCGGACAAAGGCGTCGACGTCAACCCCAAGGCCGAGGGCCCGGAGCGTCGGATCTTTCGCGAACATATCCGGATGGACCCGATCGATCCGCAGGCCAACGGACCGCAGCTCTTTTATGGGTTGCGTTATCACATCCACATCAACACGCCCGAGGAAGACATCACCTTTCACGATCAGGTCGGCTACTGGCTTTGGGAGCCGGCAACTGGCCTTATCATGCAGACCGTGGCGATTCCGCGCGGCCAGGTCCTGCTCGCATCGGGGCAGGCGAAGCCGGATGACACGAAGATTTCCGTCACGGCAAAGCGCGGCGACACGCGCTACGGAATTTGCTCAACCGAATTCCTGGATGAAGCTTTCCGCACCGAAGCCTACAGTTGCGGCATCACCTTCAATGCTGACGGAAGCTGGACTTATCTGATCGAAACCGAGCTTCTGGTAAAAGGCCAGGACCGCCCGTTCAACCATCACGACACGAACACCCTGAAGCGCATCGAAGCGCCGAAGCTCAATCCGCTGGCCGCCATCCTGAAAAGCCGCGCAGGGCAGACATAGAGCAGCATGGCGCGGATGAGCGCGGCGATATCCGGATTTTGGTTCAGTCCGCCGGGTTAGTCAGCTGCCAGCAAGCGCAGCGTTGCGTCGTATCGAATACTTTGCTCGCCGACGAGAGCCATCGCATCGACCTTGGCGCCGGCATCGGTATAGGTGCCGAGAAATCCGATGTGCTGGACACGGGCCGCCATCGGTCGACCAGTCGGAGTATGTTCCTGACTGGTCATTTTGCCCTGCCAGTTTCCAGCAGAGCACTCATAGCTTCCCGTGTAATAAACGTAGGCGTCGCCGCCATGCATCTGGCCGTCACGCAATATCAAGACACCACTAACGTCGTCGGCCGCGCCGCCGCGGGCAATGGCATTCAGCGAATAGAGCCCGTTCTTGATCATGATCGCTTCCACACCCCGATCACCGACAAGCATAGCCGACACCGCAAATATTGTCGCGCGGTCACATGGTACCGGGGATCTCCGAGCGGCACCCGATCACTCAATCCTACTGTTCGTTAGCGGTCCGGGCCGCGGCACGTGCAGCGCGGCCGCGATGGCGTACGGTGTCAGCTTGAGCGGAACGAGAAATTCTTCCCGCAGGATTTCGCCGGGATGAATTGGCGGAAGTTTCTTTGCCATGTGCAAACTCCTAGGGATAGTCGATGATCTCCACGTCTTCAGGACCCGCATCGGTCTATCTGAACACGAGCTGACGCGAAGCGATGAGAGTCCCCTGCCGTCCCCGCATCTCGCTTGGCTCATGCGGGCTACTCGCTGCCGCGACTGCCAGCTGATTTGCCTGCATCGCAAGCGCAAATCGCCGCTCGCTGCATGCGACCAATTGGCACGACGGGCAAATCAGCAAAACCTGTCCAGCCCCGTGCGCAAAAATATTCCGCTTCACGCGCGACCCAAATCAGCGCCATAACTCCGCGCGTCTCATCCACCAAAGGGGCGTTGGCCACGTCACGAACGCGCGGTGAGATGCGGTGGACGCGAAGGGCGCAGCTGACGTAAAGCGCCTGACGCGGACGGTGAAGTCGTGTGGTTCGGGCGTCGCGGTGCTGGCGCTAAGTTTCACGGTTGTGCATCGATCCTGTCGGACGAGCGCGATATCGTGGAGCGACGGAGGCAAAAGAGCCGTTCTCCGGGAAGAGCACGAAGTAAGCCGTAACCCATCGCGCAGGGAAAGCCGGGATGCCTCCGCTGGACCTGTATGCTCGTGTGCGCACTTCCTCGTGCACATTGCACACGAGATCGCGGGTGCAGCGTGCACCCGGCTTTCCCTGCGCCCTTTGTTTTTGTGGAGGGCGAAAGTTACGCAAAGCTCGGGCGCATTTCAGCCGCGAGAACGCGGACGCATACCCTCTCGCTGTTTGACAGTTCAATCGCTCTGGCGAATTCATGGCCGGCAATTCCCCAAGCGATGATGCGGATTTTGTCGCCGCTGGGCGGGAAAGGGCTCAAGTCGACCTGGAAGTCGGCCTAACTACATCTGAATATCGGGCCTGAGGAGGACCCGAACCGTCCATTTCATCCGCGGCTGACTTTGTCTGACGCAAAACCGGCCGTCGACAACGGGCACCTTGATAATCGAGGATGGCTTGTTGCTGCAGCAATGCTGGATGCTGTCAGGGAAACCCGGCTGGTAGATGTAGAAGCGGGCATAGAACGGCTCGACGGTGACCACCAGGTCGATCGAATTCAGGCTGCGGGGAATCTTCTCGCGCAGGTCAACCAGGCGGTCGCCGGGATTGCAGGTCAAGGCGGCCGTGATCAGGAGCCAGTTCATCGCTGCAGAGTAGACGATTTTCTGCAGACCAAAAGACCGCGCAAAGGCGGTCTCTCCGCAGTCCTGTCAGGAACGATCAGGCTGCACGGATCGGACTCCCGCCATGCGCGCCAGTGCTTCTGCAAGCTGGTCTTCGATACTCACCAGTTCCTGCAGTTCGGCGACATACCCTTGAAATGCTGATTTCCATGATGAAATCCTTATCGCAGGATGTGTACGGGACTTGCCGGGGCGGCGCTGAATTCCGGCACGGGCCGATCGGCCTTATCGTCCTCGGGGCTGGCGGCGTCTTCTCAACGAGGCCACGACGCATCTGGTTCCCGACCAGGCGCCAAGAGGTGCACCGATGACGGAATGGTATTTTGTCTGGGTCGAAGGTCTGCGCGGGCCCGTGCCGCAGAAATGGTCATCGGATGGGCTCTGGGGGCAGGTGGGCCGTCAGGATGTCATTGTCCGTTTCACGCTGAGCGATGCGGAGGCGCATCTGCCGCTAGACGAATTGGCAAGGCTGCATCCGATTCCCGACGGGAGATAGTCGGCCGCCGTGGGCGACCGCCACAAGATTTTCACACTTGGGCTGGTTCGGAACACTTGGTCTTGTTCGGAACATTTACGAAGTTCGGAACATTGCGAATTTAATTTCGTTGCCGGGTTGAACGGGCGCCAAGAGGCACCACTGTTCCGAACTCAATTCGCCTTGCGGCGGATTTGAAAGCGAACTTGCGAGCCAGCGCGCTGCGCTGGTGGGGACGAGCGATCAGGATCCGACACCCTTGACGCCTTCGTATCCTCCGCAGGGAGCAGCCGCGTCCGGCTCTGGCCGTCGCGCGGTCCTCAACCAACCAGAAAGCTAGTTTAAGGAGTTGTGCATGAAACTGAACTCGGCACAGGTGGAGCGCGCCTTGACGCAATTCGAAGCCCAGGCGCTTCCCGACGATCATCCCGTGGTCCCGCAGCTGGCCAGCATGTTTGGCGATCACACGTTCTTCATCGACAGCGGCGGGCTCAATGTGCTGGAGCCGGCCGAGGCTTCCGAGCAGGAAGCGCCCGCCGGCATGATCGTCAACCTCGCCTATTGGAGCGATGAGACGCTGACGAAACTGTCGCCGCACGAGCCCGAGCCGACCGGCGTTATCGTCAGCCTCGAATCCAGACACTGACGCCTGCGGGAGCGATCATCACGGCGGGTCCGGTCACCACACATCAGATCGGACTCGCTGCGATCTGTCGGCCCACCGCTGTCGCGGCGGCGCGAGTCAGGCTTTCGAGTCAGGCTTTCGAGTCAGGTTTCGAAATGAACCCCGATCCGCTTCTCTTTTCGCCAGACGACGCGACACGGCAGATGGCGGTGGTCGGCTTCGACTACCAGCGTGAAGCGTTCGGGAATGCCGACGGGAGAGCCCACCTCGAGTGCGGCGCCGGTTTCGGAAAGATTGCGGATCGTGCAATCGAAGGCAGCGCCGCCGCCAAACGAAATCCTGCCCGCCTTCAACAGCCGCCGCCGTGCTGCTATCCTGTGCTCGTCCACCACATGGACCTCCGCCTGAATGGCGGTAGTTTTCTACCGGCGAAGTTACTATCTGGTTACCGTATACCCGACCCCTGATGCAACGCAGAGTGGTGGCCTGCCAGAGGGCCGTTCCATCAGCCTATCGGGCCTGGCTTCCGGTCCGCGCCCGCCGCCCCTCGATCGGATAGGCCGGGTCGTTGAAGCCCGGCGTCGAGGGGTGGCCGCTCACCACCAGGCGGTCGATCAGCGCCTCGTCCTCGGCCGTGAAGCGATAATCGAGCGCCCCAAGGTAATCGTCCCATTGCTGCTCGGTGCGCGGGCCTGCGATGACCGCCGATACGAACGACGAATTCAGCACCCATGAAACCGCGAACTGCCCGGCAGTGATGCCGCGGGCCTCGGCGTGCCGCTTGATCTCCTGGGCGAGCTGCAGCGATTCCGGCCGCCACTCGGTCTGCATCATGCGCTTGTCGGCGCGGCCGGCGCGGGTGTCCTTGTCGGGCGCCGCGTCGGGCTTGTATTTGCCGGTCAGCACGCCGCGCGCCAAGGGGCTATAGGGCACGATGCCGAGGCCGTAATAGCCGCAGGCCGGAAAGTGCTCGACCTCGGCCATGCGGTTCATGGCGTTGTAATAGGGCTGGGTGACGATCGGGCGATCGATGCCGTTGTTGTCGCAGATGTTGCAGATCTCGGCGACGCGCCAGGCGCGGTAGTTCGAGACGCCGAAATAGCGGATCTTGCCCTGGCGCATCAGGTCGCCGATGGCGCGCACCGTCTCCTCCAGCGGCGTCGCGTGATCCTCCTTGTGCAAATAGTAGATGTCGATGAAATCAGTGCCGAGCCGCTTCAGGCTCTCGTCCGCCGCCTGCAGCACCCAGCGCCGCGACAGCCCGCCGCGATTGGGATCGTCGCCAATCTGGTTGGCGAGCTTGGTCGCCAGAATCCAGTTGTGCCTGTTGTTGGAGATGGCGCGGCCGACCACCTGCTCGGACTGGCCGCCATTATAGGCGTCCGCAGAATCGATGAAGTTGATGCCGGCCTCGCGCGCCTTCGCGACGATGCGTGACGACGTCGCCTCGTCGGTGGGGCCGCCGAACATCATGGTGCCCAGGCAGATCGGCGAAATCTTCAGGCCGCTGCGGCCGAGTTGGCGGTATTGCATGGGGTGGCTCCTCTGGCGCTACGTCGTCATTGCGAGCGCGCAAAGCAATCCATGCCTCTCAGCAAGCGGAAGGTGGATTGCTACGCTCGCAATGACGGCGTCTAACTCTCATTCTTCAATATCTTGAACACGCCGCTCGCCATCGCGATACAGCGCTTGTCGACCGTCACTTCCGTCGTGATGAAAATCAGGCTGCGGGTCGAGCGTACCACATGCGGCTTCGACACCAAAACCTCGCCGATCTTGCCGGCTTCGACGAAGTGGGTATCGAGCTGCACGGTTGCCAGCGTCGGCTTGCCCGACACGAAGCGGGCGGTCATGCCGCAGGTGCGGTCGGCGAAGGTCATGATCACGCCGCCCTGCACTAGGCCGCGGCGGTTGTGGTGCTTGTCCTCGGTAGCAAGCGCGTATTCGTGCGTGCCGTCGACCACGCGCTGCCATAGCGGGCCGATCAGATGCAGGAAACCCGACGTTTCGACGATCTTCCAGCCGTCGGATTTGAGTTTGTCCGCGGCCTTGGCTGTCATGTCGTGCTGTCCATTCCCTGCGGGTTGTCATGCGGTTCGGGTCATTTCATCGGCTGCGCATGTGTTGTAGTCAAGCAGGATGGCCCGGTCATTTGACGATACCACCCGGCGGAATATCGCAGAGCTCTGCGCTGCATTCACGCGGACGCCATCGGGCGACACTGAGCCCGGGCTGAAGCGTGCTGCCGTGGCCATCGCACTGACGGAAGCCGAGGCAGGCGGCGGGGCGACATTTCTTTTGACCCGCCGCGCCGCGACCTTGCGTTCGCATGCCGCGCAATGGGCGCTGCCGGGCGGGCGCTGCGACCACGGCGAGACGCAGGCGCAGGCCGCGTTGCGTGAGCTGCACGAAGAACTCGGCGTCGGTCTCCGCGAGGGCGATGTGCTCGGCCTGCTCGACGATTACCCGACGCGATCGGGCTATCTCATTACGCCTGTCGTGGTCTGGGTGAGCACCAGCGCCGATTTGGTGCCCAATCCCGCGGAGGTCGCCTCGGTGCATCGCATAGCCCTCGCCGATATCGAACGAAGCGACGCCTTCAGCTTCACCACGATCCCCGAAAGCACGCGGCGCGTGATCCGCTTCCGCCATGCCGGTCAGCATATCCACGCGCCAACGGCGGCGCTGATCTATCAATTTGCCGAACTGCTGGCGGGAAGAAACACCCGCGTCGCGGAACTGGAGCAGCCGGTATTCGCGTGGAAATAGGGCTGGACCTGGCGTCATTGCGAGCGCAGCGAAGCAATCCATAGTGTAGCGACCAAGTCTGAGGCCAGACTTAGGTTGCAAAACCACTCAACCTGGAGACAACTATGTTGCTCGATCATCCTTCCGACGGACTGGCCGCTATCCGCACGCATATTGGCGCAATTTTTGTGTCGCTGGAACTGAGCCGAAAGAATTGGCTGGTGACGTCGTTGTCGCCGCGCAAGGGCTAGAAGATGTCCAGGCCAGCGTCACGGCGGTCATTCCTTCCGCCCGGCGGCAGCTATCTCGATCATCGGACGCGGGATTGCCGACAAGATGGCGCACTGCTCGGCGAGAAGGTGGTGGTCGACTATCGCCTCGGCGCCGACGGCACGGTCGGCACCAAAGCGGTCGCCAAGAGCGATCCCGACGGCTAGACGCTGTTGCTGGGCTACACCGGCACGCTGGCGATCGGTCCCTCGCTCGAGGAGAAGACCGGCTCGATGCCGCGCAAGGATTTCGCGCCGATCGGCATGATCGGCAATGCGCTCGCATTCGCTGGCGGTATATCCGTCATTCCCCCGCGCAGATCGGCCGCGAACTCGACCTGATCGAGCTGCTGCTGAAACAGATCAAGTCCGTCGAGGCCGAGCGGGATGCCCTGCTCGCGGCGGCGAGAAAGCCTGCAAGCGAAGCGGCCGCGCCGAACCCGGTCACGATGCTGCTCGCCTTGAAAGGAATGGGCGCCAACTTCGCTGCCGTGCTGTGGTCGGAGGCGTTCTATCGGCAGTTCGCCAACCGCCGCCAGGTCGCCGCCTATGCCGGCCTTGCCGCCACGCCTTGGCAAAGCGGCGGCATCCGGCACGAGCAGGGGGTGTCGAAGGCCGGCTATCCCAGGCTGCGGACCACCATGATCCAGGTCGCCTGGCTGTGGATAGGTCATCAGCCGAACTCTGCCCTGACGCGCTGGTTCAAGGAGCGAAGCCCGCAAGGCCGCAAGCGCGCGATCGTGGCGCTGGCGCGCAAGCTTCTCGTGGCGTTGTGGAAGTACGTCACCCAGGGCGTCGTGATCGAGGGGGCGGTGATGAAGACCTGCTCGACGCCCTCGCCTCCGAATAGGTGTAGAACCAGATGGGCAATGACGGCAACGAGATCTCGCCCGGCCCGCCGGAAGATTATGCTGGCCTCGTCGACGAGAATGTGAGGATCTTACTCGCAACTCGACAAAGCAACCGGCTCGAGCAGGATTGAAGATTCATCCTACACCCGCCGTGGGAGAAGGTGACAAAGGCTGCCTTCACCCACATTCCCTAGACGCCGCAAGTGACATGGTCGCAGCTCGTGTGAAGGCCAGCGGCGTCGAGCAGGAGTGACGCGCACGGGCGAGGCCGGGACTCTGAGCATCTTCTGCCACAAGGGGAAAAGGAAGAAAGAGCGTCGCCGAACACCGGGCCGTTTCGGGGCTGACTTCACGGGCACGCTTGCTACAACGGGGCCATGCGCCTGCAATTGATTCGCATGGGTTCCGGATTTGTCACGCTCGCGCTGCTCGCGGGCGGGCCTGCCTCGGCACTCGAAGCGGACGTGCTCCCTTCCTCGACCGCCGACGCGATGGCGCAAGCCGCCTCGCCGCAGGCGATCGCCGAATATCGCCGCAAGCTGAAAGAGTATCAGGAAGCGCGCGCCTCGTTCGAGGAGGAGGCGGGGGCCTATTGGTCGTCGATCTCGGAAAAACGAAAGGGCCGCAACGCCAAGCGCCGGGAGCGCCAGGCCATTGCGCTTGACGATTACGTGCTGACCCAGCCGCCGGTCTACGCCGGTCCGAAGCGCCCGGTGAATCCGGAACCGGAAGAACGGAAGCCGCCGCGCGAGCGCAAGCGGATTCCGGTCGTCGCCGATTTCCTGAAAGCTGCCGCGGACAATTTCCAGTTCGTGCCGCAGCGGCCGTCATCCGAAGTCGAGTTCAAGCGCGCCTATGCCCGTTACGCACTCGCGGCGGGATTGACGCGCGAGCAGGCGGTGCGGGTCTATTCGTTCGAGACCGGCGGCACCGGCAATCACGACATGCAGTCGGGCTTGAGCGCCTCGCGCCCGGGCTCCCGCGCGATCTCGACCGCGATCGGCTACAATCAGTTGCTCACCACCAACAGCGTCGAACTACTGGCCGAACAGGGCCACGAATTCATCAGGGAATTGACGGCAAGGGCCGCGACCTTGTCGGGTGCGCCGCGCAAGGCGATGGATCACAAGCTTGCGGTGCTGAAAAAAATGGTGGCGTTCACGCGCACCGTGCCGGACACGTGGTCCGAGCATGAGAAGCTCGCCAATACGGCGCAGGGCTGGGCGGTGCACGCCATGGTGCTCGATATCGACGTCGGGCCGATGCTGCAGACCCACAAGCTGCTGACGTCGGTGATCTTCGCCCGCGCCAAGGGCTACAATCGCCCGCTCTCGGCCGCCGAACTCGAAATGATGAACCTGACCGGCGACGGCACCGGCCTCGACATGGTGACCATGCCGCAGGCGATGCGCGAGAAGGTGCCGACCTCGAATTTCTTCCAGCGCGGCGGCTACGAGCGCAATCCCGTCGCGATCCGCCATAACACCGTGGCGAAACTGCTCGCGGTCACCGACGAGCGCATGGATTTCAACTCTGGCAAGCCCGGCGCGAAGGAATTGGCTGGGGCGTTTTAATCGTGCCGCAACCCCAAAACCGTCATGCCCCGCGAAGGCGGGGCATCTAGTAATCGGCGCCATCAGTAAAGGTCGCAGGCGGCGCGGCGTACTGGATCATCCGCCTTCGCGGATGATGACACCTTGCCTGGTGGCAACAATCCCTCACTCGCTTCCGAACATGAACTTGCCGTCGCCCTCCAGATAGGGGCCGGGGCGCATATAGAGCTGCCCGTTCTGGCCGATGAAGAACAATGTCCCCTTCGGCACCTTCTTGGCGCCTTTCAGCAGCGTGCCGGCATTATTGGTGCCCATCTTGTAGGACAGCGTCTTGCCGTCCTTGCCGTAGGCATAGGCCATGTCCTGCTTCAGCTCCCAGGGTGTCGGCGCCGCACCTTGCGCGAATGCGCAGGTCGAAAGCCCTGCCAAGAGGGCCATCGCCAAAACCGTCTTCGTTGAAATGCTCGTCATCATCCATCCTCCCCACAGCCATTCGGCTTCGTGCCCATGCTTTTGAACAAATCACGAACGGTGTCATGCCGTCAATCGGCACCTTCGACGCATCACATCACTCTTGAGACTTTGTGATTCCCCGCGTTCGACTTCGCGACTATGTTCGCCTTTCGGCTACAAGCATGCATTGCGAAAAACCTCATAGGGATGGTCAGGATGAACCACGTCATGAAGATCGGTCTGGGTGTTGCGCTGTCGTTCATGACGCTGGCTCAAGCCGCAGCAGCCGATGATTTCAAGCTCTCCAACAACCAGCGGATTGCCTGCAGCCGGGGCCTGGCCCCGGGCAAGCTCAACACGGCGACCTGCAAATCCTATGCTTACGTGTTCAACACCAAGACGTCGGAATATTTCCGCTGCCAGGTCTCGCTGGCGCTGACGCGGGACAACAAGGAAGTCATCAACGTCCAGGCCGACGGCGGCTGCGCCAAGAAGCCGCGCATCTTCGATGCCGATTTCGAGCTATTCGTTCGATGCCACCGAAACCGAGGCGCCGAACACCAATTCGTTCTTCGGTCCCGGCGGCTATGCGGTATGGGCCAGCGACAACAATAATCTGAAGGTGCGCGGTTGCATCATCATCTCGTCCGGCCTCGGCTCCGACATCTCGAAATGCCTCGACATGAAGTTCGAGTAAGCTCCGCTCAAGGCATCTTGTCGGAACTGGCGGCGAGCTGAGGGCGGGAGCGCGCAAATTTCCGCACCGCCACCGGCTTGCCGAACAGGTAGCCCTGGACCTGATCGAACCCCATGTCGTGAGCGGCGAGAAAATCGGCGCGGGTCTCGATGCCCTGGGCGATGGCACGGGCGCCGTTGTCCCGGGCCAGTTCGATGATGCGCCGGCATACCGTCTGCTTCAGCCGGTCATCCGCGCAGCCGTTGATGTATTGCTGGTCGACCTTCAGCTCGACGAACGGGAAGCTCCGGAGTTCCAGGAGCGACGGCCAATCCGCGCCGACATTGTCGACGGCGATCGCGATATTGTGCAGGCGCAGGCGTCTTGCGGCGTCTACCGCCAGCTCCGGATAGTCGATCACTTCGCTGCTGCTGATTTCGATTAAAAGTCCAGCGAATGCAGGGTGAGCGGGCATGGCGCGGCACAGATCGCGCACCGCCGCGGCATTGCCGAAGAACGATACCGGCAGGTTGATCGAAAGGTCGACCGGGCCCTGGCTCTCCAGCAGATAGCGCCAGTCCTCGATGGCGCGGCCGACCACGAATTCGGACAGCTTACGAAAATGCGGATCGTTGTCGTCGGGAATGAAATAGGCCGGCGGGACCACGCCCCAGGCAGGATGTCGCATCCGGACCAGCGCCTCCGCCCCGCTCGGCGCCAGCGTGCGGGTGTTGATCTTCTGCTGATACCACAATTCGAGCCAGCCGGCCTTCAACGCCTCGGCGACATCGACGGCGGGGCTTGGCGCCGGCTCGGCCGGCAGCAGCTCCGCGACGCTGGCGCGCAGGCTCGCCGCGCCGAACGGCGTCTGCAGCGAGGGCAGCATGGCGATGCCGTATTCGTCGCCAATTTGCCTGACGGCCTTTACCATGATCGAGTTGGGTTGGCCGATGACGAGGACCTTGCCGCCGAAATTTCTCCGGACGACTGCTTCGAGAATTTCGCCGACATTGATCCCGTCGACACACACGCTGAGCACGATCAGGTCCGGCTGCTCCGCCTGCAATACGCCCGCCAAATCTCCGGCCTGACCGCATTCGCAGGTCACGAAGCCGAGATCCTCGAGAGCGTCGGAAAGGAACAAACGAAGGTGCTTTTTGCTGTCGATGACGCAGGCTCTCGGCGCCAGCTTCCGGTGCCCGAAATGCGTTGCGCGCGAATGCTCGCTAAAATTGACCTGCTCCATACCGCCCTCCCAACAGATACCCCGGCCCATTGGTACATCCGCGTTGAGGTCGCAATTGCGGAATTTTGCGGAGGGTCACAGGATTACTTCAGTAGGGTTAAAGCCGCCGACACGAATAAAGTTTTAGGAGATCAACCTGGCGCGGCGGCCCCCGGCGCGAGCGCCGGATAAGTCCATCCATTTCTTGGGCTTTCAGTGAGCCGATGCCTTGCCTGGGCAAAATCTGATCAGTCCCGCGCATTAACACCTGTGTCGCTTCTCGGCGTCGCGATATCAGCGGCTTGTGTATCGCCTTCCGCTTTTTCTTCGCGTGAGCAGCAATGACGCAACGCACAACTCTTCTGTCAGCAAAAATGACCGCGGTCTTCTGCAGACCGCGGTCGAGCTCGACGGTTTCCTTGAAATAATCGACAGACGTATTCCTTAGTCGCTGGACTGTCCCTCATCCCGCGCAGGCCGCAACGTCTCCGGCATCATGGTCGCAAATCCGATCAGCCCGGCACCGGCCACTGCCGCCAGAAAGAGGAATGCCGCATTGTAGCCGGCCGTGACGATGATAAGGCCGGCGGCCGCGGTGCTGAGTGCGCCGCCAAGGCCGGCGGCGGTCGCAATCGCGCCCTGGCTGATGTTGAAATGTCCGGTGCCGCGCGTGAGATCGGCGACGACGAGCGGAAACAGCGCGCCGAAAATCCCGGCACCGACGCCGTCGAGCAACTGGACCGATACCAGCCAATAGGGATTGTCGGAAAGCGGATAAAGCATGCCGCGCAGCATCAGCACGGCCAGCGCGGCGGCGAAGATCGGCTTGCGTCCCCAAACGTCTGCCTTGTGCCCGACCAGCATCGCGACCGGGACCATCACCATTTGGGCGGCGATGATGCAGACCGACATCAGCGTGGTGCCGAGGTCGCGGTTGACGAGTGCCAGCTTCTGCCCGACCAGTGGCAGCATCGCCGCGTTCGAGAAATGAAACGCGACCGTTGCGATGGAAAAAATCAGCAACGGCCTGCAGGTCAGAAGTACTTGAAAGCCGGACGGCGTGTCGTGCCGGGCGCCACCCGGTTCGGTCGTATCGTCGAGGCCGCGCGCCATAAGATGGTCGATTGCGCCCGGTGGGATCGACAGCGTGGCGAAGATGCTCGCGACCGCCATCGCGGCCAGGAGCCAGAACACCACGATGGGCCCGAACGAATAGGCGGTGACGCCGGCAATGGCGGCGGCCACGGCATTGCCGGCATGGTTGAAGGCTTCGTTGCGGCCGGTGCGGCGGGCAAAGGCCCGCGGGCCGACGATGCCGAGCGTCACGGCCGCAACCGCAGGAGCAAAAATCGCGCCCGCGGCGGCCGCGATCGCCTGCGTTGCCGCGACCAGTTCAAACCGGTGGATCAGCGGCAGGGCGATGCAGGAAAGGGTGACGAGGACGGCCGCCGTTACCATCAGCGCGCGCTTGGCCGTTGAGCGGTCGATCAGGGCGCCCGCGGGCGTTTGGGCGGCGATGCCGGCGAGCGCGGCCACCGACATCACGATGCCGATCGAGGCCTCATCCCATTTCTGCTCTGTCAGAAGGTAGATCGCGAGATAGGGGCCGAGGCCGTCCCGTACGTCGGCGAGAAAGAAATTCAGCGCATCCAGCCAGCGTTCCACGGTCTGTCCGGACGGCTGCAATCGGCACCCTCGCACTGAAATCCTGTCTTAACGGCGGCGTCGGCAGCGAGTTCCCGGATCGGCCCAGCACGGCTGCGGGCATGCGGATTTGCCCCGCGCGTGCACCGTTTGGATGGGTTGACCCCGCCCTCCCGTCCGTCCAATTTCCCGGCCGATCAAGGGAGAATAATGCTCATGAATTCGAAGTGGATGGCGCTCGCCGTTGCGGCGGCGGCGGTATTATCGGCGCCTGCGGCACAGGCCCAATCATTCATCAACGTGCTGACCGGTGGCACATCCGGTGTTTATTATCCGCTCGGCGTGGCGATCGGGAAAATCTACGGCGACAAGATTCCGAACGTGAAGACCCAGGTGCAGGCGACCAAGGCCTCGGTCGAGAATTTGATCCTGCTGCAGCAGGGCCGCGGCGAACTGGCCTTCACGCTTGGCGATTCGCTGAAAGCGGCTTGGGTAGGCGACGAGGAAGCCGGCTTCAAGTCCAAGCTGGACAAGCTGCGCACCATTGGCGCGATCTATCCGAACTACATCCAGATCGTTGCGACCGCCGAGAGCGGAATCAAGAACTCTTTCGGATCTCAAGGGCAAGAGTCTCTCGGTCGGCGCGCCGAAGTCCGGCACCGAACTCAACTCGCGCGCGATTCTGGCCGCCGCCGGCATGACCTACAAGGACATGGGCAAGGTCGAATATCTGCCCTTCGCCGAATCCGTCGACCTGATGAAAAATCGTCAGCTCAATGCGACGCTGCAGTCGGCCGGCCTCGGCGTCGCCTCGCTGAAGGACCTCTCGACCTCGACCGACATCACCGTGGTGTCGGTCCCCAAGGCGGTCGTCGACAAGATCGGTCCGCCCTTCGTGTCGGTGATGATCCCGGCCCACACCTATGCCGGCCAGGACAAGGACGTCCCGACGGCTGCGGTGATCAACTATCTCGTGACCAGTTCGGCGGTTTCCGACGATCTGGCCTATCAGATGACCAAGCTTGTCTTTGAATCGCTGCCGGAACTCGCCAATGCGCATGCCGCCGGCAAGGAGATCAAGCTCGATACCGCCGCGAACGGCAGTCCGGTGCCGCTGCACCCCGGCGCGATCCGCTATTACAAGGAAAAGGGCCTGATCAAGTAAGGGTTGCTGCACAGCCCACACCGTCATTGCGAGGAGCGTAGCGACGAGGCAATCCGGCTGTCCGCTTGCGGCGCGATGGATTGCTTGGCGGAGCCTGACACCGTGCGCGCGTGCGCGCGACCCGTTGGCTCGCAATGATGGTGACCTCGCGATTTTCCTGTCTTTGCGGAGAGAGGCCGGGTGGGTATAAGCGGCACGGGCAGGGGACGAACGACATGCTGCAAGCCGAGGGCACGGAAGAGACCGTCAAGGTCGAATTCGACAATTTCGAGCACGGTTTTCCGGCGGGCTTCGGTCCGGGCGGCTGGGGCTATCTGGCCTACGCCATCGGCATCGCGTTTGCGGTGTTCCAGCTCTACGTCGCCGCCTTCAATTATCTGCCGAGCCAGGTGGTGCGCGGCATTCACGTCGGTTTCCTGCTGCTGATGACCTTCGGCCTGATCGGCAACTTCACCGCCAAGAGCGATTTCGGCCGTGCGCTCGGCTGGCTGATCGGGGGCGCCGGCTTCCTGTGCGGGCTATACCAGTGGATTTTCTACGCCGACCTGATCGCGCGCGACGGCGACCCGACGCGGGTCGATCTCGTGGTCGGCACGCTGCTTGCGGTGCTGATCTTCGAAGGCACGCGGCGATTGATGGGCCTCGCGCTGCCTTTGATGTGCGGCGCCTGCCTGCTCTACTGGTTCTTCGGCCAGTATCTGCCTTCCCCGCTCAATCATCGCGGTTATGATTTCGATCAGGTGATCACCCATTTGTCGTTCGGTACCGAAGGGTTTTACGGCGTTCCGATCTACGTCTCGGCGACCTACATCTTCCTGTTCATCCTGTTCGGCTCGTTCCTCGAACGCGCCGGCATGATCCAGTTGTTCACCGACGTCTCGCTCGGCCTGTTCGGCCGCACCCGCGGCGGTCCGGCCAAGGTTGCGGTGTTCGCCTCGGGCATGATGGGAACGATCTCGGGCTCCGGCGTCGCCAATGTCGTCACGGTCGGCCAGTTCACGATTCCCCTGATGATCAAGTTCGGCTATCGCCGCGCCTTTGCCGCCGGTGTCGAGGCGACCGCCTCGATGGGCGGACAGATCATGCCGCCGGTGATGGGCGCGGTCGCCTTCATCATGGCCGAGACGCTCGGCGTGCAATATTCGGAAGTCGTCAAGGCCGCGGTGATCCCGGCCATGCTCTATTTCGCCTCCGCGTTCTGGATGGTGCATCTGGAAGCCGGCAAGCACGGCCTGGTCGGCATGAAGCGTTCGGAAACCCCGAGCGCGTGGAAGGCGCTGGTGGCGCGCTGGTACCTGGTGTTGCCGCTGGCGGCGCTGGTCTACATGCTGTTCGAAGGTTTTACGCCGCTCTATGCCGGCAGCATGGGTCTTGCACTGACGGTCGCCCTGATCCTTGGCGCCAGCATCACGCTCGGTTTCTCAAACACCGTGCTGCGCTACATCTTCTGGATCGGGCTGGCGCTGGTGGTGGCCGCGGTGTCGCGCACCGGCCTCGAGATCGTGCCGGTGACGTGCGTCGTCGCAGGCATGATCGTGATCGCCGCGATCACGCGCGGCGGCCGGGCGACGCTCGCCGCCTGTCGTGACTCGCTCGCCGACAGCGCCAAATCGGCGCTGACCGTCGGCATGGCCTGCGCTATCGTCGGCACCATCATCGGCATGATGACGCAGACCGGCGTCGGCACCATCTTCGGCGGCTGGATCATCGGGCTCGGCGCGAAGAGCCTGTTCCTGGCACTGATCATGACCATGCTGCTGTCGATCCTGCTCGGCACCGGCATTCCGACGATTCCGACCTACATCATCACCGCGGCGCTCGCAGCGCCCGCGCTCGCCAAGCTCGGTGTGCCCCTGATTGCGAGCCACATGTTCGCGTTCTACTACGGCATCATGGCCGACCTCTCGCCGCCGGTGGCGTTGGCGGCATTGGCGGCCGCGCCGATCGCGAAGGAAAACCCTGACAAGATCGGCTGGGAGGCGATGCGCATTGCGCTCGCAGGCTACGTCATTCCGTTCATCTTCGTATACTCGCCGGCCCTGATGCTGCAGGCCGGCGATCCCATGGCGGCCCAACTCGGCTTCTACGGCGCGGTGGTGCTGGCGACCTTCAAGGCGCTGGTCGCGATCGCCCTGTTCGGCATCGTGGCGATCGGCTTCCTGTTTACGCGGCTGACCTGGCTTGAGATTGCGGTCGCCTTCATCGCAGCGCTGTGCCTGCTCGGCGAATTCGCGTTCAGCGACACGATAGGATTCGCGCTGGCTGCGGCCGTCATCGTCTGGCAATGGCGGCAGCGGTCGCGCAACGCGGTGGCCGCGGCTTGAGCCTGTGCCTCGCCTCAGCCGGCATCGTGAAGACGCTGTCGGTCGCGGCGTTCACGCTGGTGTGGACGCATTCGATCGAAAAGGTCGACTGGCAGGAAGACTGGCGCGTCACACCGCAGGGGCTGCAACTGGTGCAGGCGCGCGTCAAGGGCTCGGGCGCCGGCATGGAGCCGCCGCCGGAGGCGCGATTGATCGATGGCTGGTTTCAATGGCAGCCGAAACGCCCAGCCATGCCGGAAGTCGTGCTCGGCAATTCCGGGGCTGCCGGTGAATGGAGGCTGTGCCATGATGGCAAATGCCGGACATTGTCGGCAATTTTCGGGCATCCGGTCGGGGCCCATGTCACGACGATGAGCGCCTGCAACATTCCGTAGCCGGATGGAGCCAACGGGTCGCGCAAATGCGCGCCCGATGGCAGGCTCCGCGCAATCCGGAGAAACCGCTGAACGAGATTCCCGGGTTGCGCTGCGCTTCACCCGGGCTACAAGAAAGCGAAAACTTTCAGGGAGAAGAAGTCGATGGATCGGCTCAAGGGCAAGACGGCGATGGTGGTGGGGGCGGGCTCGATCGGTCCTGGCTGGGGCAACGGCAAGGCGACCGCCGTCACCTTTGCGCGCGAAGGCGCGCAGGTATTTTGCGTCGACCGCAACGCGGCGGCAGCAAAAGAGACGGTCGAGATCATCACGGGCGAGGGCGGCAAGGCGCTGGCTTTCACCGCCGACGTCTCGCGTGAAGCCGAGGTGGAGGCGATGGTGGTGGCGTGCCTGAGAGCGTATGGCCGCATCGACGTGCTCGACAACAATGTCGGCATCGCCGAGGTCGGCAGCGTCGTCGAGGTGAGCGAAGCGAGCTGGGATCACGTCTTCGCCGTCAATCTCAAGAGCGCCTATTTCGCCATGAAGCACGTCATTCCGGTGATGGCCAAGCAGGGTGGCGGCTCGATCATCAACATCTCCTCCATTGCCTCGATCCGTCATGTCGGCATTTCCTACGTCAGCTACAATGCGAGCAAGGCGGCGATGAACCAGATGACGCGCTCCACCGCGGTCGAATTCGCGCCAAAGCATGTGCGCGTGAACGCGATCCTGCCGGGGCTGATGAAAACGCCGATGGTCGAGCATTCGGCGGGTCTCGCGCAGAGCTACGCCAAGGGCGATGTGGAGGCGATGTGGCGGGCGCGCGACGCGCAGGTGCCGATGGGGCACATGGGCGACGCCTGGGACGTCGCCAATGCGGCGCTGTTTCTCGCCTCCGATGAATCAAAATATGTCACCGGCATTGAGCTCGTGGTCGATGGCGGTATCACGAGCAAGTCGGGCGCGTGACGCGCTGTCTTCCCGCTACCCCTGCGCGCCCAGTTCGGCGCGGTCGAGTTCTTCTTCCACCTGGTGGAAGGCGTCGTCGCCGATCTCCTCGAAACGACGCATCCGCAGCAGCGCATCCCGCGCCGCCCCGATGGCGCGGCGGCGCAGCGGATCGGCCGGCAGTTCGCTGCTCGCGATGCCGAGTTCGGGTTCGGTTTCGGCACGCAGCAGCACGGCGCGATATTCGAGCCGCAGGATCTCGGCCTCCTCGGACGGATCGGACTCGATCGCCTCGAGCGCGGCGCGATAGGCGATGCAGCGGGCTTGAGCGGCCTCGCGCGCGACCGGATCGTCCTCCTCGAATTTCAGCGCGAGGATCATCGGCCGCAGCGTCAGGCCCTGGACCACGAGCGTCCCCAGCACCACGGCAAAGGCCGTCAGCAGGATGAGATCGCGATACGGGAAGCTCTCGGGCAGCGCGAACGCGGCCGCCAGTGTAACGATGCCGCGCATTCCGCACCAGGATACGATGATGCCGCGTTTCATCGTCGGTACCGCGGGAGATACATGCGAAGGAAGCAGGCCGTGCGCGTTCAAGGCGCGCAGGAAGGCGCCATATGGCATCACCCAGGCGATGCGGGCGAGGATCACGACGGCGAGGATCGCGGCGGCAAAGCTGCAATACCTGAGTCGCACCTCGTCGTTGAGCTCGGACCAGATCGGATTGAGCTGCATGCCGATCAGAATGAACGCCAGCACGTTGAGCACGAACACGACGGTTTCCCATACCGCATAGGAGGCCACGCGCAGCCGCGCCGGGGTCCGCTCGGGCGCGGTGCGGGCGATCGTGATCGCATAGGCGACGATAGTGAGAATGCCCGACAGCCCGATATGCTCGGCGACGATCCACACCATGAACGTGCCGGCGAATTGCGTGATGATGGCGCTCGGCGCCTCGGTGATGCGGCGCGTGATCTGTGTCCAGACCCGCGCGAACAGGAAGCCGGCAATGAGGCTTCCGAACAGCGCCAGCGCAACGGACGGCACGAACTCGTGCACCTTCATGTGCTCGGCGGCAACCAGGCCGACCGCGACGCGATAGATCAGCAGTGCGCTGGCGTCGTTGAGCAGGCTTTCGCCCTCGAGGATCTTCTGGATGCGGTAAGGCAGGTTGACCTGGCGCAGGATCGCGGTGGCCGCCGCGGCGTCGGGCGGTGCCACGATGGCGCCGAGTGCGATCGCGACCGCCCATGGCATGTCCGGGCGCAGCCAGTGCGCGACCACAGCGACGGCGGCGGTCGTGACCCCGACCGCGACGAGCACCAGTGTCGAGACCGGCAGCCAGTTGTTGCGAAGGTCGCGCAGCGAGGTGTCGAAAGCCGCATCCAGCAGTACCGGTGCCACGAACAGCGCCAGCGCCAGCTCAGGCTCCAGCGTCCACGACAGACCCGAAGGCGCGAAGGCCAGCAACATGCCGCCGATCGCAAGAAATGTCGGATACGGCACCTTGAGCCGCCGCGCCAGCGCGGACAGCAGCACCGCGCCAAGCAGCAGCCCGATGATCCATTCGAATGCTAGCAAATCCGGGATTCCTGCCGGTCGAGATCGATGTCGCCATCAACCTAGCACCAAATCCGGCAAGTCTATTGCACCATTGCCAATATGCCGCCCGCAAAGGAATGCCACAGTGGCGTGACGCTGATCGGCCAGTTCAGGAGCTTGACGGCGATCAGCGCGAGGCCGCCATAGACATAGACCGGATGCGGTCGGCCGCGCGTGCGCCAGTCGAAAACCATGGCGACCACGAGCAGGAGATAGGCGACGAAGGCGGGCGGAATGGTCACCGGCACCGGCGGCGGGCCGACAGGCCCGGGAGGCGCCAGGAAGGTGAGAAACCAGCGCGCGACCGCGGCGTCCAGCAGCGAGATGCCGGCCAGCAGCATCAGCCGCTTGTGGGTTTCCGGTCGGCGGATGGCCGCAATGGCCAGTGTGAACACCACCGCGAAGAACAGAATTCCGCTAAGCGGAACAATCGCGAATGCGATTCCGTCATCGGTCAATCCCGCCGCGGCGGAGCGCTTCATCGCGTTGACAGCTACCAGGAAGCCGAAGATCGTCATGGTGGTCGCGAGCGATACGCCGATCATGCCGATGGTGCGGTGCCGGGCGACCCTGCCTGATGCGGCGAGCCAGCTCTGGAATACGAAATAGAGCGACCAGGCGAAGAACAGCAGTCCGTGAAAATGCACGACGGGTGAGGCCGAAAACGATCGTTTCGCCAGTGGCAGCCAATAGGTCGGCGCGAAGCCGAGAAAGGCCACGGCCGTGCAGGCCAGCGCCATGTAGAAATAGAAGTAGCCTGATTGGGATTGCGCGATGGCGCGCGGCGGATTGAAGTCGGTCAATGTGGTCATGGATGTTGAGTCTGTGAGACCTGCAAAAGGTTCACGACAAATTTTCTGACCAAAAGCATCCGTTCGCGTGTAGACGGTTACGCTCTCGCGCGTGTCACGTTTCGGCCAGAATCTGTCCCCGTAGGAAAACGGATACGCGCACGCGCCCGTTGTCGAAAAAGCGAACGGCTTGCTAGGATCAGGTGTCAATCCAATACTATCGTGGATAGAAGGCTTCCCCCATCACAAGGCTTCCCGGATCAATTGATGCTAGGCTATTCCGACATCCGCAAGCTGGTCGCGGCTTCCTTGCTATGGATCGCGTTCGCGCAGGGCGTATCGGCGACCGGTGTCGAACCGGCCAAGGATTTGCGGATCGACCCTGCGCTCTGTCTGGCCGCCGCGCTGGCGCAAGATCACGACAGGACGGTGAGTGCCTGCGGCGCGCTCATCGACAACGCAAAGACCGAAAAGGCCGACCGCATCAAGGCGCTGATCGCGCGCGCTGTCGCCTATGAGCGCAAGGACATGATCGACCGCGCCATCGCCGACTATGACGGCGTGTTGCGGCTCAATCCGGCGCAGGCCGATGTCCATAACGCGCGCGGCGAACTCTGGCGCAGGAAGGGCGATCTGCCGAAGGCGGTGGCGGATTTTGCGGCGGCGATCAAGCTGAACCCGAACCACGTCGCCGCGAGAGCAAACCATCGATTGTCGGCGCAGGAGGCGGAGCGGCAGGGCGCGCTGAAGGCGATCGCCGGCAAGCCGAGTTTCAATTGCGCCACCGCCCGCCGCAAGGTGGAGAAAGCGATTTGCGCCAATCCGGAGCTTGCCGATCTCGACCGCGAGGTCCAGGGCTCGTATGTCAGGGCCGCGGCCGAGAAGATGACCCCAAAGCAGGCGCGCACGCTGCGGCAAGAGCAGCAGGAATATATCTCCCGGCGCAATGCGGAATACGGCCGGCCCGGCTACGATCTGAAAAAGGCCATGCGCGAGCGCCTGCAAAAGATTAACGGGATCGACGGTTACTAGGACGTTCTCGGCCTCGGATTGGGGGTAGATGCCGCTTCCCGTGACGGTGCCTCAAGGGAATTTGGCCTGAATAATTCTGGTCATGACCCGGAGCTTCAAACACTCTCCGTGGCACCGTCGCGCCGAGCGACAATCTCGACCGATCCTCGGAGGAAGCGGTTGAATTCGGCAATCCGCCCGGCCTCAGGGTCATCGCCCGCCCTTCCCGCCAGAATTGCACGGAGCGCTTTGCGATCGTCGACAAGAAACATCGCCTGCAGAACGGGACACCATTGCTTCAGGTCGAATGCTTGGATCAGGAAGCGGGACTGCGGCATGGGGATCCCTGAACTACTAGTCGATGAAGCCAATTATACCGCCTGCAGGTGCCTGCGCTGAGCTGCTTCGCGGGAGATGGTAAAATCGCTTTCGTCATCGTTAAGTTTTTGGCAACCGGACCTATGGTGACCGACTGGAGGACGCGACGAGGCTTTCCCCAGTGCAGAAAATCCCTTCTTTTTCCTTGATCCAGATTAAGGTGGGCATATCCCGGAACGGGAAGAAGAACCGATGGCCGGTCATAAATTCACGGGAAGCGACGCCATGAACGTTCAGAACAACAGCCGCTATCACGAGGTCCATGCCCGCTCGCTGGCCGATCCGGAAGGCTTTTGGGCCGAGGCGGCGCGCGAGATCGACTGGATCGAGCCGGCCAAGAAGATCTTCGATCCCTCGATGGGCGCATATGGCCGCTGGTTTGCCGGCGCTGTCGTCAACACCTGCTACAACGCGCTTGATCGCCATGTCGCGAATGGACGCGCCGACCAGGTGGCGCTGATCCACGATTCGCCGCTCACCAACTCGATCTCGAAATTCACCTATGCCGAGATGCTCAAGGAGGTGCAGACGCTCGCCGCCGTCATGCAGGACTTCGGTGTCGCCAAGGGCGACCGCGTCATCCTCTATATGCCGCTGGTGCCCGAAGCGGTGTTTGCGATGCTGGCCTGCGCACGGATCGGCGCGGTGCATTCGGTGGTATTCGGCGGTTTTGCCGCGAAAGAGCTGGCGACGCGTATCGAGGACGCCAAGCCGAAACTGATCTTTTCGGCGAGCTGCGGCATCGAGCCCGGCCGCATCGTGCAGTACAAGCCGCTGCTCGACGAGGCGATCAGGCTTTCCAGCATCAAGCCCGAGAACTGCATCATCCTGCAGCGGCCGCAACAGGCTTGCGAACTCACGGCCGGCCGCGATCACGACTGGGCAAGGCTCCGCGGTGCCGCGCTCGCCGCCGGCAACGCCGCACCATGCACGCCGGTGCTGGCGACCGATCCGCTCTACATTCTCTACACGTCGGGCACCACGGGAATCCCGAAGGGCGTCGTGCGCGACAATGGCGGGCATCTGGTCGCGCTGAAATGGTCGATGTTCAACCTCTACGGCGTCAAGCCCGGCGAGGTCTGGTGGTGCGGCTCCGACATCGGCTGGGTGGTCGGCCACAGCTATATCGTCTACGGCCCGCTGATTCATGGCGCCACCTCGATCATGTATGAGGGTAAGCCGATCGGAACGCCGGATGCCGGTGCGTTCTGGCGCGTGATCTCCGAACACAAGGCGGTCGCTTTGTTCACCGCGCCGACCGCGTTCCGGGCCATCCGCAAGGAGGACCCCGACGGCGCGTTCATCCGGAAATACGACCTGTCGAAATTCCGCACGCTGTTCCTGGCCGGCGAACGCGCCGATCCGCCGACGGTGGAGTGGGCGGAAGCGCAACTGAAAGTGCCGGTCATCGATCACTGGTGGCAGACCGAAACCGGCTGGTGCATCGCCGGCAATCCGGTGGGGCTGGGCATGCTGCCGGTCAAGCACGGCTCGCCGACGGTGCCGATGCCGGGCTATCAGGTCGATGTGGTCGACGAGGCTTCGAGGCCGGTGCCCGCGGGCACCATGGGCTCAATCGTGATCAAGCTGCCGATGCCGCCGGCCTGCCTGCCGACCTTGTGGGAGCAGGATGCGCGCTTCAGGGAAGCCTACCTCACGGAGTTTCCCGGCTACTACAAGACATCCGACGCCGGCTACAAGGATGACGACGGCTATGTCTGGGTGATGGGCCGCACCGACGACATCATCAACGTCGCCGGCCACCGGCTTTCCACCGGCGGCATGGAGGAAATTCTGGCTTCGCATGCCGACGTCGCCGAATGCGCGGTGCTCGGCATCAAGGACGCGATCAAGGGCGAAGTACCCTGTGGCTTCCTGGTGCTGAAGGCCGGCGTGACGCGCGCGCCTGCCGAGATCGAAAAGGAGATCGTGGCGCTGGTGCGCGACAAGCTCGGGCCCGTGGCAGCCTTCAAGCTTGCGATCACGGTCGGGCGACTGCCGAAGACGCGCTCGGGAAAGATCCTGCGCGGCACCATCAAGAAGATCGCCGACGGCGAGAGCTGGAGCATGCCGGCCACCATCGAGGACCCCAAGGTGCTCGACGAAATCGGCGACGCGCTGAAGGGCAGAGTGTAGGGTTTTCGGGTCAAGCTAATCGCTTGACCCAGCCATGTTCAGCCTGGCGCACGTGCAGCTAGCCCAGCAGCTCTTCGGTGACTTCGTCGGAGAACTGCTTTCTCACTCCTGCAACGAGAACGCAGTCGGGATCATCCGGGATTGGCGTTGCGCGCGGCATGCCGTGATCGCGCAGGGCACGCGCGCAACCAGGCCAGTCGCCGCCGTCGACCGGCGCGTTGAGAGACGCCCAGGACAGCGAGCCGCAGGCGTTGTCGCCGAAACCGTGCCGCTCCGTCCATTTCGCTCCGTGCTCGAGCAGAAAGCGCGTCAGGCCGGCGTCGCCGCGAAAGATTGCGTGATTGAGCGCGGACCCATCCCAGTCGCCGCCGCGCACGGCGATCGGCCAGCCGAGGCTGACCATTAGCCTGACGACGTCGTCGGCGCCCTCCGCCGCCATGTCCGGAAGCAATCGCAATTGCGCCGGCGACAGCGATGCCGGCAGATCGGGCCGGCTGTCGCGGATCATCCGCGCTTCGGCTTCGTCGCCGCGCGCGCAGGCTGCCACGAATTGTTCCTCGTCTGCGATATCAGGCACCTCGATTTGCGTACGCAGCAGAGCGGCAATGTCAGGAAGCCCGAACCGTAGCGCCAGCCGGTAGGGGCTGGTACCGTCAGAGGCATGCCGCGAAGCATCCGCGCCGGCATCCAGCAGGGCCTTCGCATGCCGCGGCCGTCGGCGTCGGATCGCCCACGCGAGCGGCGAACCCCAATCGGTCAGCGGCTGATTGCGCGCCGGCTCGTTCGGATCGCCGCCATGCTCCAGCAACAATTTTAGTGCGGCATCGTCGTCGAGATCCATGGCGCGGTAGATCGCATTGCTCTCTGCAATGCGGGCGCCGTGCTGCAGCAGCAGGCGCGTGCATGCCGGATTCTCCAATGAGTGATAAAGCGATTCGCCGTCATTGGGGTCCGCGCCAGCTTCGAGCAGAAGTTTCGTCAATGCGGGATCATGGTTGTTACCCGCGGCGCCGTAGAGCGCCGACAGCGGATAGCGCTGGTCGGGCTCGTTCAGCGATCCCGGCGCCCAGCGGCTGTGAATGTGCTGGTTGGCGTCGGCGCCATCAGCGATCAGCAATGCCGCGCTGCGATGCAGCCGATCGCGAAATTCCTCCATGCGCAGCAGGCTCGAATGCGAGACGGCGACAAGCGGCGGCAATCGCAGCGGACCGCCTGATCGGTTGACGCATGCCGGATCGGCCTGCGTCGCCCGCCGCAGCGCGCGTTCGTCGCCAATCGCGCAGGCGAGCCAGGGATCGCCTGCGATCAGATCGGGATCGTCGGCAAGCATCCGCAAGCCAACACGCGGGTTGGCGCGGTTGACAGTGCCGCTGACATCGCCGGAATAGAGCAGCTGAGCCCAGTGCAGGATGCGCGCACTGCGCTCCTTCTGCGCGACCGCCTGCACCTCAACGTAACGCTTCAAGTCGGGCCAGGATGCAAAGCCGTATTCGCGCGCCACGCACGATTGCGCATCGTGCAGGCGCAATCCCAGGGACCAAAGGTCCTCATTGCTGAGGCCTGCCGTTGCCGGCAGCGTGCTGCGAAACCGCGCCATCGCCGCCGCATCGCGGCTTCGATAGAGGCGGATCAATTCCTTGGCTTGCTTCTTCAGATGATCGAGATTCAATCGATCGGGGAGCGGGTTCATCAAACACCTCCGTGCATGACATCGCCGACGGCCCGCAATACCGGCTGCACAAAGGCTCTAGATGTCGCTCGAAAGCTGCAAGTGGGTTCAACCCTTCCCGCGGGCCCGGGAGCGGCTTGCACCGCATCCGCTACAATATTGCGGGCGCTGGCGATGGTCAACGGGCCGATCATGTACGATCCCAGGGCAGAAAAATCCCGGCCGCGTGGCAAGCGGCCGGGATTTGTATTGCCAGGGACGCTCGATCAGTAGGCGCAGACGTTGACGGTGCGCAGGCGCATGCCGCGGCGGGTTTCGACCCAGCGCTGCTGCAGGCAGCCGTTCAAACCGCTGTCGACATAGACGCCGCCGAAGCCGACGCCGATGGCGGGACCCCAGCCGTGGCCCCAATGATGATGGCCGTGGTAAAAGCCGCCGGCGGAAGCGGGCGCTGCGGCGGCAATGGTGAGCGCTGCGGCGGCGATCAGTCCGAGGGTCATCTTGCGAAACATTTTAGATATTCTCCAATTTGATTGGCGCGAGGCCGTTGTTGCGTCCCTGCCCGTCAGTCGGATCGAAGGCGCCTCGCGTTCATGCGCGAAGGGGAGAATCATGTTTCAGGAATGTTTCGTGGCGCGAGATTTGCGAATCTCCTTTCGATCCTGGTAACCATGTTGCGCCGTCCGGTAACGTGCGGCCATGGCTTCCGTGAGTTCGGCCATCCTGTCGCGCAGCTCGGCCGGCGCCAGTACCTCGGCCTCTGCGCCGAGACGCAGCAGCTCGGCCGCCGCATGCCACAGCGTCTTTCCGATCGGCACGACGGCGATCCGCCAGCCGGCGGCATCCTCGGTGTCCTCGATACGGGTGCGCGTCCTCACGTAAGGCTGGCTCAGGGCGTTGAGCAGTTTTATGCCTGATGGCGACAGCCGCACGGTGGCGGTGTTCGGATGCATCTCGGCTTCGAGCCGGATCGTTGCAGCCTGCCAATAGGCGGCGAGATCGAAATCGGCGGGCCGGACGCCGCGCTCCTCCAGAACGTTGCAGTCGAGAACACGCGCCACGCGATAGGTGCGCACGCTGCCATCGACGTGCCCTGCGAGATACCAGCTGCCGCCTTTCAGCACGAGACCGAGCGGCGCGACGCGGCGGCGTTTCTCGGCCCGCCAGCTCTGGTAGCGGATTTCAATCAGATTCTCGCGCAGCAGCGCACCGGCGATGGCGCGCAGATGCGTCGGCTGCTCGGCTTCGCCGAACCAGCTTGGGGCATCGAGATGAAAGCGTTCCTGCATCCGGCCGGCGTCCGGGCGCAGGTTGGCCGGCAGCGCCGCCATCAGCTTGGTCTGCGCCGCCAGCATCGCGGCATCGAGGCCGAGCGCGGCCGCAGGCCCCGGCAGTCCCGTCATGAACAGCGCTTCGGCCTCCGGCTGCGACAGTCCGTTCAGCCGCACCCGATAGCCATCGAGCAGGCGATAGCCGCCTTCCGCGCCGCGATCGGCATAGACGGGAATGCCGGCGGCGGCGAGCGCGTCGATGTCACGATAGATGGTGCGCACCGAAACCTCGCAAGCCTCCGCGAGTTCGGGCGCGGTGACCTGTCCCCGCGCCTGCAGGGTGGTGAGGATCGAAAGCAGCCGGCTCGCGCGCATGGTTCCTTAAACCATACCTGACACAGGATGTCAGGTATGGTCAGGCAAACAAGGTCCAGTGCCCGCAGAGTTTAAAGCAGCGGGTTCACAAGGAGACTGCCAATGACCAGCAAGGACCGCATCACGCTTTATTATTCACCGCAGACCCGTGCGACGGGCGCGCGGGTGCTGCTGGAGGAACTGGGCGCCCCCTATGATCTCCATGTCCTGAACATGAAAGCGGGCGAGCAGCGCCAGCCGGCCTATCTCGCCGTCAACCCGCTGGGCAAGGTGCCGGTGATTCGCCACGGCGAGGCGCTGGTGACCGAGCAGGTGGCGATCTACATTTATCTGGCCGACCTGTTTCCGGAAGCCGGGCTGACGCCTGCGCTCGACGATCCCGGCCGCGGCCCGTATCTGCGTTGGATCGCCTATTACGGTTCGTCCTTCGAGCCTGCCTTGATCGATAAATTCATGAAGCACGAACCGGCGCCGCCGACGCAATCCCCCTACTCAGATTACGACGCCATGCTTGGCGCATTGGAGGCGCAGCTTTCCAGGGGGCCTTACCTGCTTGGAGAACGCATGACGGCGGCCGACATTCTCTGGGGGGTGGCGTTCAGTTGGACGATGATGTTTGGCCTCGTGCCGCGAAAGGACGTATTTGTGGCCTATGCCGAGCGCATCACGTCGCGTCCCGCCTTCCAGCGGATCACCGCCGCCGATGCCGAGATGGCGGCGCAGCACGCCGCGGCTTGCGGCGGGTGAGCGGTACCACGGGTTCCCTGATGGCAAAGAAAGTTCACACCACCAACTGTTTCGACACCTTCATCCAGGTCGCGGAGGATTGCCCCGCGCGTACCGGCGAGCAGCCGCCAGCCCGTGCGGGGAATCCGACGGTCGCAGGCCTGCAATACCGGATGATCGCGGAAGCTCCCTACAGGTATACGTCGGACGATGTGGTATTCGCGACCTCCGCCCACGGCCGTCAGCTCGATGCGAAGGCGACGAAGAAGGCGCGAAGTCTTGCCCGCGACGAATTCTTCTCCAAGGGGCAGGCGTGTCTGCGGGCATCAGGGCTTGGCAAGCGCTTCGGCTGGGGCGTGCATGCCGATGCCGAGGGGCGCGTCGCGATCTATGCGGTCGACAGCAAGCGCTACCAGGCGTTTGCGCGCGATCCCGATATCAAGCAGGTCCGCGCGATGCGAACCAAGCGGGCCTGAATTTTCCCGGGTCGGTCAGAATTTCGGCGGCCGCTTCTCGGCAAAGGCCTTGATGCCTTCCTTGATCTCGGCGCCGCGCATGCTCTCGCGATGACGGAGGTCGGCGGCTTCTTCATCGAGTTTGCCGCGGGCGAATTCGTTGATGGCGCGCTTCATGCCGCGCATGGCGAGCGGCGCATTGCCGGCCAGGATGTTGGCGAGCTTGTCCACTTCCTCGTCCAGCATTTCCAGCGGCACCATGGCGGTGAGGTAGCCGATCCGCAGCATTTCCGGCGCCGTGATTTTTTGCGCCGTCAGGAACAGCTTCTTTGCGTTGTCGACACCGAGCCGCGACACATAGCGGCCGATGCCGCTCTTGTAATAGTGCAGGCCGAGCCGCGCCGCCGGCATGAACATTTCAGCGGTATCGACGCCGATGCGGAAATCACAGGCCAGTGCCAGATCGGTGGAGCCGCCATAGACGCCGCCATTGAGCCGGCAGATCGTCGGTACGCCGAGGTCCTCCAGGCGGTCGACCACCGCTTCGAATGCGGATCCCGCGCTCGGTTGCGCGGTCGCGCTCGTTGCGCGGTCTGCCACCGAATTGAGATCGTAGCCGGCGCTGAAGGCGCGGCCGGTGCCGGTCAGCACCAGCGCGCGGATCGCGGGATCGGCCTCGATCCGGTCGAACAGCTTGACGAGATCGCCGAGATCCTCGCTCTGCAGCCGGTTCAGATGTTGTGGCCGGTTGAGGCGGATGGTGGCGCGCGCCCCCGTTATTTCGAGTACCGGCGCGCTTGCCGCCTCGGCTGCATCGGACATGCTGTTCTCCATTGTTCTTGCTTGTTTGATCTATCTGTTTTCTTGCGCGCGCCGCTGCGCCTCGGCATCGATGGTTTCGGCCAGATCGGGATGCCGCGCCATCAGCAGGCGAAAATCCACGAGATCGAGCACCAGGAGCCGCGTCACCTTGGTGGTCGTGACATTGGCGCCGCGCACATTGTTGCCGAGCAGCGCCATCTCGCCGAAGAACGCTCCTTCGCCGAGCGCCACTTTCTTGCCGGGCAAATCGACTTCGGCCTCGCCGGCGGCGATGAAATACATGCAGTCGCCCTGCTGGCCCTTGCGGATGATCATGGTGCGCGCCGGCAGGTCCATGGTTCGCAGCATGTGGGTGACGTCGGCGATCGCAGCCGGGCCGAGGGTGGCGAAGAACGGCACCTTGCTGACGGTCTCCCAGGTTTTCAGGAAATTGTCGCGGCGGGTCTCGGCGGCAAAGCCGGTCGCCAGAATACCGGTCCAGAGCCCGAACACGCCGAGGCCGGAGATCATGACCAGCGCCGCGACAATGCGGCCGAGCGGCGTAATCGGCACCACGTCGCCATAGCCGGTGGTGGTCAGCGTCACCACCGCCCACCACAGCGCCGCCGGCACGCTGCCGAAGGTCCCCGGCTGCACGTCGTGCTCCAGGAAATATTCCGCGACCGACGCCAGAAACACCACCATCAGGAAGATCACGAGCACGCTGAGCAACGGCCCCGATTCATGTACCAGCACCCGCCGCAACTGCCGCAGCCCGGGGATGCCCGGAACGACCTTGAGTACCCAGAGGATGCTGAGCAGCCACGCCGTCCGGGGCTCGATGCCCGAGAGGAGCGCGATGGGTACGGCAAGGGCACCAATCGCATCGACGATGCCGCTGCTGGAAAGCGCGTAGAGCGAAAGCCGGCCTTGCCGCTCCATATGGCGCAACCGCACCAGCCATTCGAACACGAAATAGATGAGGCACGTCAACAGCACCGCTTCGACCCAATGGTGGGCCATTTCGTAGGCGGGGGGCACGGTGAGCACCACCATCGCCGCGACGCCGGCCGCCACCGCGGCATAGGCCGCTTTGGTCATGTTGCGGCCGGCCGTCTTGGCGGTGAACTGAGCCAGTGCCGAGAGAACGAGCCGCTTGGACATCGGATGAAGAGGGCCTGATGGGTGCAATACAAGCTGGATCACGGTCAAGCCGCAGCGTGGCCGAAGCCCGCAAAGTGCCTGCCTGCGGAGAGGCCGTCAACGACGGCCTTCACACCGCGCGACGCGTCCTCGCGGCGGCCGGTCCGGCCCGTGGCTGGGCGCCGGGCTGAGGCCGAATTTTGCCCCGGGAATGGTGAGAATCCCGACAAATCGTCGTTCTTTCCTCGTATATCAAAATGATCCCGCGGACATTACGATAGCGGGCGCTGCAACAGAATCGTGAAAACGCAAACGTTTGGATATTGGTTGGTTTCCGATGGATACGTCTCATCTGGCACAACACGCAGGAACCGCGGGCGCGCTGTTCGCGTCGATCTTCGTGGTCGCCACCACCACGATGCGGACCATGATCCCGCTGCGGGTCTTCGGCATCCTCGCCAACGTCGTTCTGATCGTGACCGCGATCCCGACCCATAATTTCCTGGTGATGGGGGTGCAAGTGGTCATGCTGCTGGTCAATTCCTATCGCCTGCACCAGATGCTGCAGCTGGTGCGCGACGTGAAGAAATCCGTCAACAGCGACCTTTCGATGGAATGGCTGAAGCCGTTCATGACCGAGCGTCAATACGCAGCCGGCGAGATTCTGTTCTACAAGGACGAAAAAGCCGAGGATATGCTTTATATCGTCAGCGGCAGGTTCAAGCTGGTCGAGTCCGGCATCGTGCTGCCGGTCGGCGCCATCGTCGGCGAACTCGGCATGCTGTCACCTTCGAACACGCGAACCCAGACGCTGGAATGTGTCGAGGCCGGACTCATCCTGAGCGTCAGCTACAGCAAGGTCGAGGAGCTCTACGTGCAGAACCCCGCTTTCGGCTTCTACTTCCTTCGTCTTGCCAGCGCCCGTCTGTTCCAGAACCTGGACGCGGCGGAAAAGCGGCTGGCCCAGCACCTCGCGTCCACGGCTGAGCCGAAGCCCGCCTAGAGGCCGGAGCACGGAGAGTGGCGGACCGCGGTATCCTGTCGTCGCTGCGTTATCTGCTCGCCGATTTCATCGGCGACGATGACGACACGCCGCCGTTTTTGCCCGAGGGCTTGCCGGAGCCGGTGATGGCGGTGGCGAGCGAGGCGATCCATCTTCTGATCGACTATCAGGGTCCGAGCTACGCGCACCTTTATGTCGACCGGTTGCACCGGTTTATCGGCAAGCAAGGTGTCGACGCCGCGATGCTGACCGACATTGCGCGGCTGATGGCGGTGCGCATGAGTTACAAGGACCCGATCCGGATCGCGCAGTTGAAGCTTGCCGAACTTGCCGGCGCACCCGCCGGGTCGGCCGGGTCCGTCGACGTCAGGAAATTCCGACTCGAGGAATTGATCGGCGTGCTTCCCGCTGTCGTCGCCGAGTACGTGCTCGATGGACTCGAATGGGCAGGCTGGATGCACAAGCGGGTCTCGATCCGCTTCAGCACGGCAAGCCGGTTCGGCATCCGCCGCCTCAAGATCGAGGCGGAGCTGCGGCGATGGCGGTTGCTGTCGGTACGTTATTCGAAGGAGCGGGTCTGGGTCGAACGCTGGCTGCACATGATCGACCGCAGCCTGACCAAGCAGCCCCAGGCGGCGCCCGCGATCGTGCAGACCGCGACCATGATCGAGGGATATGGCGACGTCTACCGGCAGGGCCTGGCGGACTGGAACGCGATCATCGACGGGCTGGTCAAGCCGACCTTCGATGGCGTGCTGGCGCTGCCTGATCTGGCGAGTGCGGTGGCCGAGGCGCGCGCCGCCGCATTACCCGACCCGCGGCAGGCGGCGCTCAAGCGCAAGATCGCCGAAATCCGCGCGCGGGTGCCCGCCGGCGCGAATGCGGCCTGATTTTACGCGCTCTGCGCGGTCTTCACGGCCACCACTTTGTCATCCCCGAGCGGGGGGTGCCGCTTGAGATGTTCGCGGCGCAAGCCGATCTCGTCACGCACGAATTCATAGCCGAGCTTGAAGGTGTCCAGCCCGTCGCTGGAGATGGTGCCGTCGCGCAACCCTATCACCACGCCGCGCAGGATCATTTCCAGTTCGTCCTGCAGTTGGTCGAGGGCGTCCAGCGATTTGGCGTATTCCATGCGCTCGCCGATATCGAGAATGGCGGTTGCGAGCTGGCTGGCCTTCTCCGGCGCGATCCGGGTGACCTTGGTGTAGATGGCGGCAAAGATCGTGCCGATGATGCTGAGCGCCGCCAGCGCAACATACATCAGGTCGCTGTAGCGTTCGACGAACGACTTGACCTCGTCGTTGATGTATTCGGCGGCGCCCGGATGCGCCACGATGAAGGCGTCCTTGTCGGTCGCCGCCGGCTCGATCTTTGAGGCGAAGCCGCCGGTGAGCGCGAGTTCGGCCTTGTTCTCGTAAATGATCCGCGCCAGGTCGCTCACGGTCGTGGTCGAGAGCTTGGATTGGGCGACCAGCAGCCATTCGAGCCCGATCGTGTCGACGTCTTCGGCAGGGACGGCAGGCGAGGCGGACAGCATTCCGGTCGCCACCGTTTCCTCCGAAATCGCCGGGTATTTCCTGGCGATCGCTTTTGCCGAATCGATTGCATTCAACGTGAAGCCGCCGCGCCTGGTATAGTGCTCGTAGCTCTTGTCCTTCACGATCCGCGAAGCGTGCGCGATCTTGACCACGGCGCCGAATCCTGCGGCGAACAGCTGGTCGAAGGTCGCGCCCGGCGGCGCCATCTGAACCCGCGCCGCCGCCTCCGGGGTATCGGAGAGTTCGAGGATATTGCGCACCAGGGCAGCCCCGCTCTCGTTGTCAGCGATGACCGCGATCTTCTTTTTCTTCAGCTCGGCAACGGACTTGATCTTTTTGCCGTTCGGGCTGATCAGCAGCAGCAGGTCGTGTTCGAGGATTGCCAGCGCGCGGGCGCGGGGCGGTATCCGGGCGTCGGTGCGCAATATCGCGAGGTTGGCGTCCTTGCGGTCGAACTGCGACAACGCCTTTGCATTGTCGCTGTTGGACACGATCTTGAGCCGTAACCGCGAGGAATTGTTCTTCAGCACGGTCGCCAGCCGGGCGGCGAAGCGCGCTTCCGGGCCGTTGGCCTCGCCGACGGCAAACACCAGCGTCTCCGAGTTGCGCAGCCAGGTCCGACCGCCCCACACCACGGCGGCGGTCAGGATCAGCGTCAGGATGGAAAACAGCAGGATCTGGGTCCGGTTGCTCTTGACGATCCGCGAATGGCGACGCGGCATTTCCGGATGCGGCGTTGGGGCTTCAGCACTCATGGCTCGCACCTGCAAGGTCAGGGACGTGTCGCCGCCAAGCCGGCCGCAGGCCGTCCGAATGAATTCGTAAATGCCTAGAAAAGAACGATAATTTGCCCGCCGGCCATGATAGCCCGGTCCTATGGGATTGCAAACCGCGCCGGCCGGTAACCTTATCCCGCAGACCGCGCTGCGCGCCGCCGCCGCAGTATCGCAGTTCCGCCACACCGTGCGATTTTCGGACTACCCACAGGTGCATTCCGGTCCGGGAGATGTCATAAATGAAGGCAACGTTCGAACAGTCCGGGTTTGACAACAACATTGCGCTGACAGCCTAGGTCCCGGTTTTTCGCCACCTCTCCAGTCCCAGCAAAGGGCGTCAGCTTTGTTGTTTCCTTCGATGTCGTCCTCGGTCCCGGTAGGTGCGCTGATAGGATGGATGCTGCTTCTCACCGTGAAGCACGTCATTGCCGATTTCATGCTGCAGAACTCCTGGATGGCGATCGGCAAGGATCAAAAGACCGGCTGGGCCTTGCCGCTATTGGCGCATTGCCTCGTTCACCTCGCGGTGGCGATGGCGCTGATCCTGATCGTCGCGCCGCGATTCTGGTTCGTCGCCTTCATCGACTTCGCCATTCACATCACCGTCGACCGTATCAAGGGGATCATGGCTTCCCGCTACGGCGTGACGATGGAGAACGAGCATCCGTGGTTCTGGACGCTGATCGGCGTCGATCAGGCGCTGCACCATCTCACCGGTTTCGGCCTGTCGATCTTCATGGCGGCGAACTGATCCCGCGCGGCCGATGGCGTCGGCCCGCTTGTTTCAATCCTGCTCCGGCATCGGACGGCGCGCATCCGCTCAGGTGCGAATCATGTTCCGATTTCCGATTCGGGTGTGGCTGACAAGACACCCGGAACACTACTGGTGTGCGTGGTTAACCTTTCGTTAGAGTATTGCACTGCATCTTCCGCTCAGGGAGAACCCGCAATGTTTTCAAGCCGTGACGCATTCGAGAACGATTTTTGTCCGGTCCGCGACGAGCTGCTCGGCGAGATGTATCGCGCCAATGCGAACGGTCTGCCGCTTTTGGTAGACAGCGTCTCGTCCGAGGTCCGCGCCATGCTGGCGCTATTTTGCTATCGCCGCAGCCACCTCCACGCGCTGGCGGTTGCCATCGCGGCGAGCTGCACCGAACGCGAGCTGATCCAATTGGGCGGCCGGGTCGGTTCCACGCTCTATGCGCTGTCGCGCGAACCGGCCGGGCGTTCCGCCTCGGCGGCATCCCACGGCGGCCGCAAGCCGATCACGCTTTCGACCAAGCCGCTCTCGACCTTCAAGCCGATCGAGGACGAGGTCGACGACGAAGATTTTGCCGACGCAGTGACGGCGTAAGCTGATTCGGCTCTCCCGTCGCCGGTGTTAACCCAGCACCGGCAATCCATGCCGCTTTCGCGCCATCGCGCATTCGACATCGCCGGGCATGCAGGTGCGGCACACTTCGGGCCGCATCGCGTAGATCAAACACGCCGTCGCCTCGCCGACCTTGCCTGACAGCGCCGAACAGCGGTCGCCGACGCAGCGCATTCCCGACAATCTTTCGTTGACGAACCCTTCCGGGATCAGGTCGAGCGCCGCATCGTCCTCGATGGTGAAACGCGGCCAGTTCTGCGAGTAGCTGCAGCAGGCGCCGCAGGCCTGGCAGGGGTTCTCGTTATCGGCGGCGATTCGAGGCATGCCCTGCGTTTAGCCCCAAATGACCGCCGCGGCCAGCGATCGGAGTCAGGTATCTTTGGGTGCCTCCCAGACCAGGCTGCGCCGCCATTTCGCCCGCAGGATGTCGCGCCGCTCCGGATATTTTTCGTCGTGGTACACCGCATCGACGACACGGTCGGTGCGGAAACTGCGGAAATCCTTCCGCAGTTCGCACCACGCCGCCAGTATCCGTACTGCTTCGTGATAGCCGACCGCGATCGGCCAGATCGTGCGCTGGCTGCCACGGCCATGCTCGTCGCGATAGTTCAGCGTGATCTTCTTGCCCTCGTGGATTTGCGTCCGTGTCCGCACCATGTCGATACGGTCGGGCTCCCGGTTCCAGGCCGAACGGGCGCGGCTGGCCGGCTCCAGTACGAAGGGCCGCAAGCGTTCAGGTACGGTTTCGGCGACCTTGGCCATCAGGTCCTGGGCGGCGCGGGCCAGCGCGGGATCGGCGTGGCCCACCACCCATTGCGCGCCGAGCACGCAAGCCTCGATCTCATCCGGCGTGAGCATCAAGGGCGGCAGGTCGAATCCCTTTTCCAGGATGTAGCCCACGCCGGCTTCACCGCGGATCGGTACCCGCTGCTCGATCAGGGTCGTTATATCGCGGTAGATGGTTCGCTTCGATGTCTCCAGCTCGGCCGCAATCGCGTCCGCCGTCAGGGGTTTGCGGGTGCGCCGAAGCACCTGAATGATCTGGAACAGCCGGTCGGCCCGTCGCATGGCGCGTTCTCTTTTCTAAAAGGCACTCATTCCAAAAGCGCCTGCCCGATGCTGACAGCATGTTGGCAGCAGGGGGTGGGTATATCGGGACAACACCTCAAGTGAAGGGAATTTGTCCATGACGATTTTCAGCGATGTCGGCTTCCGGGAAAGCCGCCTACCTCTGGTGAAGGCCCGGGGATTTGCGTTCGAACAGCTGGTTTCCATCCATTGCGTCACCACCGATCTGCGCTGGGCGATGGTTGAGCTGGCGTGGCGTTCATTCACAGCAATGTGTGCCTTTGCACAAGGGCGGCTTGTCTCCTGGGCGCGCAAGGCCCGTACGCCGCGGTCCGAGGAGGGCCGCGGCCGGCATTGCTGCTGCTGACACCATGGTGGCAGCAGGGGGGCGCTAAGCCTCAGGCACGTCTTATGAGATCGGGAGACAAGTATGATTACCCTTTATGGCTTCGGCGCCGGTTTCGGCCTGCCGGAGATCAGCCCCTTTGTGACCAAGACCGAGGTCCAGCTGAAGATGGCCGGTCTTGCCTATCGCAAGGAGAAGGCCAAGCCGCCGGCCTCGCCGAAGGGGCAGTTGCCTTATATCGTCGATGAAGCCGAGACGATCGCCGATTCCACCTTCATTCGCGCGCATCTGGAAGCCAAATACGGCTTCGATTTCGATGCCCCGCTCAGCCTGCAGGCGCGAGCGCAGGCCTGGGCGTTCGAGCGGATGATCGAACATCACGTCTATTGGGCGCTGGTCGGCGCGCGCTGGGTCGATGGCGACAATTTTGCCAAGGGACCCTCGCATTTCTTCGACGGCGCACCGCTGCACCTGCGTGAGAAGATGCGCGAGGACGCGCAATTTCGGGTCGCGGAGAACTACCTGCTCAGCGGCCTCGGCCGCCACGCGCCCGAAGAGGATATCGACCTTGCCGTACGCTCACTGTTTGCGCTGTCGGTCCAGCTCGGCGACAAGCCCTTTCTGATGGGCGAAACGCCATGCGGCATGGACGCCACCGCGTTCGGCGCGCTCGCCGGAATTTTGACGCCGTTCTTCGAGTCGGCGCTGCGTCAGCGGACGGAGCAGTTCGCCAATCTCACCGCCTATGTCGACCGGATGATGCTGGTGTATTATCCGGAATTCGCCTGGGCGCCGCTGCAGCAAGAGCAAGCTGCTTGATTACGGCATCGCCGGTGCGGGCTGGCCCTTTAATGCGGCCAGTTCTGCTTCGAGTTCGGCGATGCGCGCATCGCGCACCGCCAGAGCCTGCGCCACGTCGGCGGCATCGAACTTCTGCGGGATGTGCTGCGGGCAGTTGGTGTCCCACGCCGAGATCTTGAACAGGATGACCTGTTCGGGCCGCGCCTTGTAGCCCTGCGGCATCAGCGATTTCGTCAGCGCGGGATCGTCCTCCACCACGCGCGCCTCGCCCCAGATCTTCACGCGGCGGCGATGCGCATAGTCCATCACGAAAATATGCGCCCTTGGATTCTCCGACAGATTCCCTTGGGTGATGTACTGCCGGTTGCCGCTGTAATCGGCGAACGCGATCGTGTTCTTGTCGAGGACTTTGACAAAGCCCTTCGGCCCGCCGCGGTGCTGGATATAGGGCTGGCCGTCCGCAGACGCCGTCGCAAGATAGAAGCTGTTGGTCTCGGCGAGAAAGCCCGCGAGATTTTCGTCGATCTCGGTGCGCCAGCCACCCCGCGCTTCGACGTTGGCATAGCCCTCACGCGAGCCCTTGCGGACCTGGATCGCCTTCACCGCCGGAGTAAAGGCGACGTCGCTGGAATGGGTGAGAACGTCAGACATCTGAAACTCCTTCGATCTTCGGTTCGAGCGGTCGGGCGGCGCACCGTATCGATGCGCCGCCCGGGCAATCATGCGGCACGTGCTGCGACCGCCGGGAAATCAATCGCGGTCTTCGCGACCTCATTGACGTAATTGGTGAGTGTGTTGAGCGCCACATGCAGCACGATCTCGATCACCTGCGCGTCGTTGTAGCCGGCATTCCTGACCGCCTCGATATCGGCATCCGAGACGTGTCCGCGGGCCTTGACGAGATTGACGGCAAAGCCAACCGCCGCGTCGGCCTTCGCATCGGCCGAATGACCGTTTCGATTGGCCGCGATCTCGGCGTCGGAAAGCTTTGCGAGGTTCTTGCCGAGATAGGAATGGGCCGACAGGCAATAATCGCAACCATTGACCTCGGCCACGGCCAACGCGATCCGCTCGCGGGTCGGAGCCTCGAGCGCGCCCTTGGCCAGCGCTCCGTTCAATCCGAGATAGCCTTCCAGCGCGGCCGGGCTGTTGCCGACCAGCCGGAACAGGTTGGGAACCACGCCGAGTTGTTTCTTCACGGCCTGCAGCAACGGCTGCGACGCGGCGGGCGACGTTTCGATCGAGGCGGGGGTGGGGAGGCGAGACATGACGGCGAACCTTTCTTTCGAGCGAAAATCCGCTCTGTCATCGCTATATGCTCTCCACCTATCTGCAGAACAATTATTGTAATTGACACTTCATAATTGCAATATATGAAATAATGGCATGGACCGGATCGATGCCATGCAGGCCTTTGTCACTGTCGCGGATCTTCGGGGCTTCGCTCCCGCGGCGCGCAAACTTCGCCTGTCACCTTCCGGCGTGACGCGGCTGATCGCGGCGCTGGAGGACAGGCTGGGGGCCCGGCTGCTGCAGCGGACGACGCGGTCGGTGACGTTGACCGATGTCGGCTCGCGCTACCTGGAGCGCGCCCGCCGCATCCTCGCCGATGTGGAGGAAGCCGAAAGTTCGGCCGAGGGCGAGCGTACGCGGCCGGGTGGTCGGCTGGTGGTCTCGGCGCCCGTCGGCTTCGGCCGCCTGCACGTCAGTCCGGTGATGTCGGCCTATCTCAAACGCTATCCCGAGGTCAGTGCCGACCTGCGGCTGTCGGACAGCCTGATCAATCTGGTGGAAGAGGGCGTCGATCTCGCCGTCAGGATCGGTCACCTCCCTGATTCGACCCTGGTGGCGCGCCACGTCGGCGAGATGCGCAGGATCGTGGTGGCTTCGAAGGCGTATCTGGCGGCGCGTGGCGAGCCGAAGACGCCGGCCGATATCTCATCCCACGAAACCATCCACTTCGGCGCCATGTCCGCAGCGCCGGACTGGCGATTTGTCGAGGACGGCCGCGAGGTCCGCGTCGCGAGTATCCCACGTTTCACCACCAATAGCGCCGATGCAGCAATTCAGCATGCCGAGCAGGGCGGCGGCCTGACATGGGTTCTCGCCTATCAGGCGGCCGCCGCGCTGAAAGCCGGGCGGCTCCAGGTCGTGCTTGCAGAGTTCCAGCACCCGGCGCTGCCGATTCATGTCGTCTATCCGACGTCGCGGCTGCTGTCGGCCAAGGTGCGCACCTTCATCGATCTCGTGACCGAGATGGCCGACTGGCATTTCGGCTAATTTACCGGCTCCTTTTTCGGCACCACGCGAAACGTCGCGTTGGCCCGCGCGATCACGATCCCGTCGGCCTTGATCAGGCTCTGGGCGAAACAGATCGTCTTGCCGGTCTTGACGACGTCGCTCTCGACCGCGAGCCATTGCCCGACCTCGGCGGTGCCGACGAAATCAACCGCGAGCCCGATCGTCACCAGCGAGGACACGCTGCCCATGACATGGGCGCAACTATGGCCCATGGCGGCATCGGCAAGTGCTGCAATCAGCCCGCCATGAATCAGGCCGCGGCCGTTGGTGTGCGGTTTTGCAAGGCGCAGCCCGATGATGACGGCCTTGTCGGTCCGCTTGGAGTAAAGCGGCTCCCAGGGATCGGTGAGCGGGCTCTTGCGGGTACGGCGTTCAAAACCATCGGGGATGTCGGTGACTGTCATTGGCAACTCGCGTCGTGACGATATTTGCCATCATTGAACGCAACGCACCCCGCAAAGTCACCGCCTACAAAGTTTTAAACGTGATTTCGGGGAGTGTTTGAAATCGACCGCCGCGTTGTCGTCATCCACGCAGGCAAGTGACCAGTATTCCAGAGGCGTTTGTTATAGAACTGAGAAGCTGCGGCGTACCCCGCCTTAGCGAGGTATGACGACGGTAATTTGGCGCCACGGACTTACCTAAAACGGCAGCCCGACATAATTCTCCGACAGCGAGGCCGAAGCTGCCTTCGAGTTGACGACATAGTCCAGCTCGGCGAGCTGAATGCGCGCACCGAACTCGCCCTCGTCGGGGAATTGGTGCAGCATCGAGGTCATCCACCAGGAAAACCGCACCGCCTTCCAGACCCGTGCCAAGGCTTTCGCCGAATAGCCGTCGATGCCGGCCGATGACCTCTCGTCGTAATATTCACGGAACGCCTGCGAGAGATAATGCACGTCGCTGGCGGCGAGGTTTAAGCCCTTGGCGCCGGTCGGCGGCACGATATGGGAGGCGTCGCCGGCCAAGAACATCCGGCCGAAGCGCATCGGCTCGGCGACGAAGCTGCGCAGCGGCGCGATGCTCTTTTCGATCGAGGGGCCGGTGATGAGTTCGTCCGCCGCCTTCTGGTCGATCCGGCGCTTCAGTTCGTCCCAGAAGCGCTCGTCCGGCCACTGCGCGATATCGTCGTCGAGCGGGCACTGCACATAATAGCGGCTGCGCTTTGTCGAACGCATGGTGCAGAGCGCAAATCCGCGCGCGTGGTTGGAATAGATCAGCTCGGGGCTGACCGGCGGGGTCTCCGACAGGATGCCGAGCCAGCCGAACGGATAGATCCGCTCATAGGTCTGGATTGCCGACGGTTTTACAGTGGCGCGGCTGACGCCATGAAAACCGTCGCAGCCGGCGATGAAGTCGCATTCGATCTCGTGGCTCACCCCGTCCTTGACGTAGGTGACGCGCGGGCGGTCGGTATCGAAATCGAGCGGTTTGACGTCGGCGGCCTGGTAGACGGTGGTGAGCCCGGCCGCCTTGCGGGCGTTCATCAGGTCGAGCGTCACCTCGGTCTGGCCATAGATCATGACCGTCTTGCCGGTGGCGGCGTGCATGTCGATGCGGTGCCGTGCGCCGCCAAAGGCGAGTTCCACGCCATGATGGACCAGCCCCTCGCGATGGGCGCGGTCGCCGGCGCCGACCTCGTCGAGCAGCGCCACGGTGCCCTCTTCGAGCAGGCCGGCGCGGATGCGCCCGAGCACATATTCCGGCGTCTGACGCTCGAGAATGACGTTTTCGATCCCATAAAGCCGTAATAGTTGCCCAAGCAACAATCCTGCCGGACCTGCGCCTATGATTGCTACTTTTGTCCTCAATACCCGCTCCCCGATTGCTGTAGTCTGCTGGTCGCCGCGGACTTGCCCTGATAATTATATCATATAACGTTTTTGGCAAAGGGACGTTGGCGCAAAAATCGCGAGGCGCAGTCCGCCGCACCGCGAAAAACGGGTGGTTGCTTGTTCGCTTGAAAAACGGCGCAATCTAGATAACATGTTAATTAACAAGATCGGAGCTCAAAGGAGCCCGCGTCATGAACAAAGGGGAGAGATGCCGATGAAGAAAATGCTCTTGGCGTTGCTGCTGGCCGCCAGCGTCACGCCTGCGCTGGCGCAGGAAAAAACCTTCGAACTGAAACTGTCGCACTGGGTACCGGCCTCGCACCCGCTGCAGAAGGCCCTTGAGGACTGGGGCAATGCGGTCGAAAAGGAATCCGGCGGCACCATCAAATACAAGGTCTTTCCCGCCCAGCAGCTCGGCAAGGCGTTCGACCATTACGACATGGCGCGCGACGGCATCGCCGACGTCACCTACATCAATCCGGGTTATCAGCCCGGCCGGTTCCCGATCATCGGTGCCGGCGAACTGCCGTTCCTGATGTCGGATGCCAAGGGCGGCTCGATGGCGCTCGACGCCTGGTACCGCAAATATGCCGAGAAGGAGATGAAGGACGTCAAGTTCTGTCTCGCCTTCATCCATTCGCCGTCGTCGTTCCATTCGCGGACCAAGAAGATCGTGGTGCCCGACGACATCAAGGGCATGAAGATCCGCCCCGCCCACGCCACCATGGCCAATTTCGTGACCCAGCTCGGGGGCACCAACGTGCAATCCTCGGCGCCGGAGGTCCGCGACATCATCGAGCGCGGCGTCGCCGATGCCGTCACCTTCCCGTGGGGATCGCTGGTGCTGTTCGGCATCGACAAGGTGACGAAGTACGACATGGAGGCCCCGCTCTATGTCACGACCTTCGCCTTCGTCATGAACAAGGACAAATACAATCAGATGTCCGACCGGCAGAAAAAGGCGATCGACAATAACTGCAACACCGAGGCCGCGGGCCGCGTCGGCGAGCCCTGGGGCAAGTTCGAGGATTCCGGTCTCGACAAGGTCAAGGCGGAATCGAGCCACGAGGTCTACAAGCTGACGCCGGAGCAGACCGCGCTGTGGAAAAAGGCCGCCGAGCCGCTGGTCAAGACCTGGGGCGAGAGCGTCAAGAAGAACGGCGGCGACCCGGACGCGGCGCTGGCCGAACTCAAGGCTTCGCTCACCAAGTACAACGCGCTCGCGCAGTAGAAACGCGAACTCCTTCACCGGCGGCAGGCATTCTCCTGCCGCCGTTCCTCCTGCCATCGCCACCCGTTCGGAGCGGACATGAATCGCGCGTGGATGGATCGTTTCATCGACACCATCGAATGGATCGCCGCCGGCTTCGTCGGCATCGTGGCGCTCAACATCTTCGTCGGCGTCCTGCTGCGCAACACGCTCAACTATGCGATCCCGGATTCCTTCGACATCGGCCGCATGCTGCTCGGCATCCTGATCTTCTGGGGTATCGCCGCCACCAGCTACCGCGGCGGCCACATCACCGTCGACCTGGTCTGGGCCAATGTCGGTCCAAGGTATCAGCGCATGATCGACGTGTTCGCGACGCTGGTGCTGCTGTTCGTCGTGACGGTGCAGACCTACACCTTGTTCGACAAGGTGCGCGGCACCTACAACGACAACGTGCTCACCTTCGACATGCACATGCCGACCTGGCCATTCTTCGCCGTCGCCTGGGCCGGCGACGGCGCCGCGGTGCTGCTGATCGCAATTCGTACCTATCGGTTGATCTTCCATCCCGAAGATATCCATGATGCCAAAGTGAAGACGGTGGAGTAGGCGACATGAGCACCGACGCCGTCGCCGTCCTCGGATTTGTCGCGCTGTTTGCGCTGATGCTCTTGCGCGTGCCCGTCGGCATGGCGATGGGCCTCGTCGGCGTCTGCGGCTTCGGGTATCTGGTCGGCTTCGCGCCGGCGCTGAAACTGGTCGGCCAGACCTCGATGCGCACGGTGACCGACTATACGTTCGGCGTGATTCCGATGTTCCTGTTGATGGGAACGTTCGTCAGCAATTCCGGCATGAGCCGCGAACTGTTCCGCGCCGCCAACGGCTTTGTCGGCCATCTGCGCGGCGGGCTCGGCATTGCCACCGTTGCGGCCTGCGGCGGCTTCGCCGCGATCTGCGGCTCGTCGGTGGCGACCGCGGCGACCTTCTCCGCGGTCGCCTATCCGGAAATGCGCCGCTTCGGCTATCCGCAATCCTTCGCCACCGGCGTCATCGCGGCCGGCGGCACGCTGGGCGCCATGCTGCCGCCGTCGACCGTGCTCGCGGTCTACGGCATCATCACCGAGCAGGACATCGGAAAGCTGTTCATTGCCGGCATCATTCCCGGCATACTCGCGATGACCATGTACATGATCACCATCGCGCTGATCGGATATTTCCGCCCCGGCTTTCTGCCAAAGGGAACGCACACCACATGGCGCGAGCGGTTTGCCGGCCTGAAGGATATCTGGGCGCCGGTGCTGCTGTTCATCTTCGTGATCGGCGGGCTCTATGGTTTGCCGTTCCTGCCCCGCTTTACGCCGACCGAGGCGGGCGGCGTCGGCGCCACCGGCGCGTTCCTGATCGGCGTGCTCACCGGGCGGCTCGACAAGGAGAAGATCCTGAACTCGCTGTTGCAGGCGACCCGCACGGCGGCTGCGGTGTTCACGGTGCTGATCGGCGCGCTGATTTTTGGCTACTTCCTGACGGTGACGCAGACCCCGCAGAAGGTCACGGAACTGCTCACCGGCCTCGGCCTCGGCCCCTACGGTATCCTCGCGCTGATCATGGTAATGTATCTCGTGCTGGGCTGCCTGATGGATGCGATGGCGATGATCATCCTCACGGTGCCGATCATCTTCCCGGTCATCATGCATCTCGGCTTCGATCCGATCTGGTTCGGCGTCATCATCGTGATGACGGTCGAACTCGGCCTGATCCATCCGCCGGTCGGCATGAACGTGTTCGTGATCAAGAGCGTGGTGAAGGACGTGTCATTCTCGACCATCTTCCGGGGCGTGATCCCGTTCGTGGCGACCGACCTGATCCGGCTGGTGATCCTGATCGCTTTTCCGATCCTGGCGCTCTGGTTGCCGCAACGTATGGCCGGATAGAGTAGCCCGATGACCCCGCAGCTTTCGACCAGATATGTCTTCACCATCACCGCCCGGATCGGCGAGGTGACATCCGCCGGCGAGATCGGCACCGGTGTGCGCCGGATCATTCCGATCATCGGTGGGGAAGTGAAGGGCGAGGGGATCAGCGGCAAGGTCTGCGCCTTCGGCGCCGATTTCCAGATCATCCGCCCGAATGAGCTGATCGAGCTGGAAGCCAAATACGCCTTCGAGACCGACGACGGCGCAATTGTCTATGTCGAGAACAAGGGCCTGCGCTTCGGCCCGGTCGACCTGCTGCAAAAACTCAAGCGCGGCGAGCCGGTCGATCCCAAACTGATCTATTTCCGCACCGTGCCGCGGTTCGAGACCGGGGCCGCAAAATACCGCTGGCTGATGGAAAACCTCTTCATCGCCTCCGCCGCCCGCCACGCCGACCGCGTCGTCATCGACGTCCATCAGGTGCTGTGAGGCTCTCTTACCCTCCCCCGGAGGGGCCTGGAGGGGCAGGGTAAGCACTTCCCTCATTGACTCCCGCCATAATCGTTATAAAATATAACTATTCTGGACAGGAAGCAATACAGACCCATGGGAAACGCCTCCACCGCATCGGCGGGTTCATCCGACCTGCTCAAGATCGAGCAGACGGGCGCGGTGCTGACCGTGGGCCTCAACCGCCCGGCCAAGCGCAATGCGCTGAATGACGGCATCATCCTGGCGATCCAGGATTGTTTCTCCAATCTGCCTGATGACGTCGGCGCGGTGGTGATCCATGGCGTCGGCGACCATTTCTCCTCCGGCCTCGATCTGTCCGAACTGACCGAGCACGACGCCACCGAGGGCCTGCGGCATTCCCAGATGTGGCACCGGGTGTTCGATCGCATCCAGTATAGCCGCGTGCCCGTGATCGCGGCGCTGAAGGGCGCGGTGATCGGCGGGGGCCTGGAACTGGCCTGCGCCGCGCATATCCGCGTCGCCGAGCCTAGCGCCTATTTTGCGCTGCCCGAGGGCCAGCGCGGCATTTTCGTCGGCGGCGGAGGATCGGTGCGGCTGCCGCGGCTGATCGGCGTGGCGCGGATGATCGACATGATGCTCACCGGGCGGGTCTATTCGGCGACCGAAGGCTCGGCCTATGGGTTCTCGCAATATCTCACGGACGCCGGCGGCGCGCTTCCGAAAGCGCTGGAACTGGCCGAGCGCGTGGCCGCGAACGCGCCGCTGACCAATTTTGCGGTGCTGCAGGCGTTGCCGATGATCGCGGAGGCCAATCCGCAGACCGGCCTGTTGATGGAATCGCTGATGGCGACGGTGGCGCAGAGCGACAAAGAGGCAAAGCGCCGCATTCGCGCGTTTCTCGACCACAAGACCGCAAAGGTGAAGCCGACCTGACATGAGCGCCAAGCCCAACATGTCTGTGCCCAACATGTCCGCCTCGGCCGACGCCACCGCGCGCGCCGATCATCCGCTGCGGCCGATTTCGTTCGGCACGCCCGCCGTGCATGTCGAGCGCCGCGACGACGGCACCATCTACTTGCGCCCAAAGGCGCAGTTGCGCGATTATCCGGTGCGCATCACCGACCGTCTGCATCATTGGGTTGAAGCTGCGCCCGACCGGGTCTTCATGGCGGAGCGAAATGCTGCACGCGGCTGGCGGCAGATCACCTATGCGGAGCTGCTGGCGTCATCGCGGCACATCGCGTCTGCGCTGCTGGCGCGCGGCCTTTCGGCCGAGCGGCCGGTCGTCATCCTTTCCGGCAACTCGATCGATCATGTATTGATCGCGTTCGGCGCGCTCTATGCCGGCATTCCCTTCTGTCCGGTATCGCCGGCCTATTCGCTGGTGTCGCGGGACTACGGCAAGCTCGCCTATCTGATGAAGCTGCTGACGCCGGGCCTCGTCTTCGCCGACGACGCCACGAAATTCGCCGATGCGCTGACCGCCAACGTATCTATCGGCACCGAGATCGCGGCCTCGCGCGGCGCGGTGCCCGGCCGCGACGTGACCACGCTGGCGGACCTGATGGGGACGCCGCTGCATCCGCGCCTCGACGCGGTGCACGACGCGATCGGCCCGGACACGATCGCAAAATTCCTGCTGACGTCGGGCTCGACCGGCAATCCGAAGGCGGTCATCAATACCCAGCGCATGATCTGCGCCAACCAGGTGATGCTGCGCGAGACGCTGGCGTTCCTGAAGGACGAGCCGCCGGTCATCGTCGACTGGCTGCCGTGGAATCACACCTTCGGCGGCAATCACAATATCGGGCTGACCCTGTACAATGGCGGTTCGATGTATCTCGACGAGGGCAAGCCGATGCCCGGCGGCATCGAGGAGACCGTGCGCAATCTCCAGGAGATTTCGCCGACGGTCTATTTCAACGTGCCCAAGGGTTATGAATTGCTGCTGCCCTATCTGCGCGACGATTCCGCGTTGCGGAAGAAATTCTTTGCTCGCCTCCATGCGATGTTCTTCTCGGGCGCGGCGCTGTCGGCCTTTGTCTGGAACAGCCTGGACGAACTTTCGGTCCGCGAAACCGGCTACCGCGTGCCGATGCTGACCGGCCTCGGTGCCACCGAAACCGCGCCGTTCTTCATGTCGGTCAATCCGCACACCAGCCGCTCCGGCCATGTCGGGCTGCCGGTGCTGGGCAATGATGCGAAGCTCGTGCCCAACAATGGCAAGCTGGAGGTTCGCGCCAAGGGACCGAACGTGATGCCGGGCTACTGGCGTCAGCCGGATATGACGGCGAAGTCTTTCGACGAGGAAGGCTTCTACAAAATGGGCGACGCGCTGAAGCCGGTCGACCCCGATAATTTCGACGCCGGGTTCGATTTCGACGGCCGCACGGGCGAAGACTTCAAGCTCGCCAGCGGAACCTGGGTCAGCGTCGGCCCGTTGCGTGCGCGCTTCGTCGGAGCTTGCGCGCCCTTGGTGCGCGACGTCGTCATTGCCGGCATCAACCGTGACGAAATATCGGCGCTGGTGGTGCTCGACCTCGATGGTTGCCGGCTGATCAATCCAACGCTGCCGCTGGACGATCTCGCCGCTGCGGCGTCCGACCCGCTGATCGTCGCGGCCTTCCGCGAACGCTTTCAGGCGCTTGTCGCTGCTGCGACCGGCTCGTCGACCCGGATCGTGCGCGCCGTGCTGCTCGATACGCCGCTGTCGATCGATCGCGGCGAGGTCACCGACAAGGGTTCGATCAACCAGCGCGCGGTTCTGGAGAACCGCAGCGCGCTGATCGAGGAAATTTATTCGCCCGCGCCGTCGGCGCAGGTGATCACGCTGTCATGAATTCGAAGAATAGTTTGTCAGGGAGAACACCATGCAGTTGAAGGACCAGGCGGCCATCGTCACCGGCGGCGCATCGGGATTGGGTGCCGCGACCGCGCGCCGGCTCGCGGCGCAGGGCGCCAAGGTCGCGGTCTGCGATCTCAACGCCAAGCTTGCCGAAACCGTCGCTGCCGAAATCGGCGGCACTGCCGTGATCTGCGACGTGTCCGATGCCACCTCTGCGGAAGCCGCGATCGCCAAGGCGGAAGCGGTCCACGGTCCGGCGCGTGTGCTGGTGAACTGTGCCGGCATCGGCGTCGCCAAGCGCGTGATCGGCAAGGAAGGTCCGATGGCGCTCGGCGATTTCGAAAGGGTGATCAAGGTCAATTTGATCGGCTCCTTCAACATGCTGCGGCTGGCGACGGCAGGCATGTCGAAACTGGAGCCGCTTTCGACCGGCGAGCGTGGCGTCGTGATCTCCACGGCCTCGGTCGCGGCCTATGACGGCCAGATCGGACAGTCGGCCTATTCGGCCTCCAAGGGCGGCATCGTCGCCATGACGCTGCCGATCGCGCGCGAACTGGCGCAGTTCGGCATTCGCGTGCTGACGATCGCGCCGGGCCTGTTCCTGACGCCGCTGCTCGCCAATCTGCCGCAGGAGGCGCAGGACTCGCTCGCCGCCTCGATCCCGTTCCCGCGTAGGCTCGGTCAGGCCGATGAGTTCGCCTCGCTGGCGCTGCACATGATCGACAACCCCTATCTGAACGGCGAAGTGGTGCGGCTCGATGCCGCGCTTCGCATGGCGCCGCGCTAGGATATTCCAGCTCATGTTCATCAACCGGCGCGACGTGCAGATCCAGTGGGGCGACTGCGACCCCGCCAACATCGTTTACTACCCGCGCTACTTCGCGATGTTCGACGATTCGACCTCGATCATGTTCGAAGCGGCCGGTTATTCGAAGCAGGACCTCATCCACAAATATGGCCTGGTCGGCATCCCGATGGTGGATACGCGGGCGAAATTCCACATCCCCTCCACCCATGGCGACTGGATCAGAATCGAAAGCCGGATCGAGGGCTTCAAGCGATCGAGCTTCGAGGTGATCCACAGCGTCTTCAAGGGGGAGGCGCTGGCGATCGAGGCGTTCGAGACCCGCGTGCTGGTCGGCAAGCATCCGGACGACCCGGCGAAGCTGAAATCGGCTCCGATGCCGCCGGAGATCATCGAGCGGTTCATGCGGGGCTGACTGGCCACCGCATGACCTAAAGGAGGGGCTGAATTCGGCACTGGATTTTGCTTAAGACGAAAAAGAGATAATCAAGGGAGGAATCAATGAAGAAGACTTTTCTGTCCGCTGCGGCTCTCGTAGCGGTCCTCGCCCTGCCGGGTTCGCCGGCGCTGGCGCAGGCGAACGAGATCACGATCGGCATCACCGTCGTCACGACCGGGCCTGCGGCGGCGCTCGGAATTCCCGAACGCAACGCGCTTGAGTTCGTGCCGAAGGAGATCGGCGGCGTCCCCATCAAGGTCATCGTGCTCGACGACGGCGGCGACCCGACCGCGGCGACGACCAACGCGCGGCGGTTCGTGACCGAATCCAAGGCCGATATCATCATGGGCTCGTCGACGACACCTCCCACCATTGCGGTCTCAACCGTCGCGAACGAGGCGGGGATCCCGCATTTCGGCCTGGCGCCGTTCCCGATCAACGAGGCGCGCGCCAAGTGGTCGGTCGCCATGCCGCAGCCGATCCCGATCATGGGCAAGGTGCTGTACGAGCACATGAAGGCGCATGGCATCAAGACCGTCGGCTATATCGGCTACTCCGATTCCTACGGCGACCTCTGGATGAACGACTTCAAGGCTCAGGCCGTCCCGATGGGATTGAGCTTGGCGACTGACGAGCGTTTCGCCCGGCCCGATACGTCGGTCGCCGGCCAGGTTCTGAAGCTCCTCGCAGCCAATCCCGACGCCGTTCTCGTCGGTGCCTCCGGCACCGCCGCGGCGCTGCCGCAGACCACGCTGCGCGAGCGCGGCTACAAGGGACTGATCTACCAGACCCACGGCGCCGCCAGCATGGACTTCATCCGCATCGCCGGTCCTGCGGCGGAAGGCGTGATCATGGCGTCGGGTCCGGTGATGTCGCCGGAAACCCAGCCCGACAGCGCGCTGACCAAGAAGCCGGGTCTGGCGCTGAACACCGCCTATGAAGCCAAGTATGGCGCCAACAGCCGCAGCCAGTTCGCCGGCCATTCCTACGACGCCTTCGAAGTGTTGAAGCGCGTGGTGCCGGTGGCGCTGAAGAAGGCAAAACCGGGTACGCCGGAATTCCGCGAGGCCATCCGCCAGGCGCTGATGTCCGAAAAGGAAATCGCGGCCAGCCAGGGCGTCTACAACTTCACCGAAAAGGATCGCTACGGCCTCGACGACCGTTCGCGGATCATTTTGACGGTGAAGGACGGAAAGTACGTCCCGGCGAAGTGACTGCCAGATCCTCATGGTGAGGAGACGCGTAGCGCCGTCTCGAACCATGAGGCCCGGCCGTTGCCATTCATCCTTCGAGACGCGGCGAAGACGCCGCTTCTCAGGATTAGATCTGAGAAGGGTAGGCACGGCGCGTTGCGCCTTTGCCCACCCTGCTGAATCCGAAGGTTGCTCGCCTAGCCACCCGTGGAAGCGATCAGCAGCGACGGCGTCGGCTGCGAACGAGCCTCCTCGACGCTCCTGCGCATCATCCGCGCCCGGTCGGCGACGTGGTCGAGCAGCCAGCGCTCGAACGCTTCGGGCGACATCGCAGGCGCGCAGAGATAGCCCTGCACGACGTCGCATCCGAGATCGGCCAATAGCTGGCGTTGTCCCTCGGTTTCGACTCCCTCGGCGACCACGGCCATTTTCAGGCTCTGGCCGACGCGGACGACGGCGGTGGCGATCGCGAGCGCGCTGGTGTCGCGCTCGATATTGCGCATGAAGCTGCGATCGATCTTCAATTCGCGAATCGGCAGGTGCGCCAGCCGGCTCAGGCTCGAATAGCCGGTCCCGAAATCGTCCAGCGACAGTCCGACGCCGAGCTTGCGTATCGCATTCATGGTCTCGATCGCGGCCGAACGCTCGTTCACCAGCACGCCTTCGGTGATCTCGAGCATCAATGTCTGGGGCGGAAGGCCGTTCGCCGCGAGGGTTTCCGCCACCACGGCGGCGAGCTTCGCATTCTGGAAATTGAGCGGCGACAGGTTGACCGCCACGCAGGGCACGTCCAGTCCGGCATGGCGCCACGCGGCCATTTGCCGGCACGCCTCGCGGATCGACCACAGGCCGATCTGCTCGATCAGGCCTACTTCCTCCGCCAACGGGATGAATTTCGAGGGCGGGACCTGGCCAAGCTCAGGATCGTGCCAGCGCGCCAGCGCTTCGACGCCGTAAAGGGCGCCGTCGACGGTTCGGGTCTGCGGTTGATAGACGAGCTTCAACCGGTCATTGGCGATGGCCTGGCGGAGCGCCGCACTGAAGACGAGCCGCTGCTCGGCAAGCCGGTTCATGTCGGCGCTGAAAAACCGGTGGGTGGAGCGGCCCGCCTGCTTGGCCTTGTACATCGCCGCATCGGCCTGCTGTATCAGCGTATCGATATCGGTGGCGTTGTCGGGATAGATGCTGATGCCCATGCTGGCGGAAATCGGCACCTGCCTGTTGTCGATCCACAGCGGCGACGCCAGCGCTTCGGTGATGTTGGAGGCGACCAGCGAGGCGCGCGCCGGATCGCAATTCGGCAGCGCGATGACGAACTCGTCGCCGCTCAGGCGTCCCAGCAGGTCAGACGTCTGGATGCGGGCGCGCAGCCGTTTTGTGAACTCGATCAGCAGGGCGTCGCCGGCCGAATGACCGAGGGTGTCGTTGACGTCCTTGAAGTGATCGAGATCGAGGAACACCAGCGCGAGCTGCTTTCCCGGCGCGCAGTCGTCGATGGCCTGGGTGATCAGTTCACGCAACTGCGCCCGGTTCGGCAGCCCGGTCAGCATGTCATGGTAGGCGAGCCGGGCGATCTGGGCCCGCGCCTCCTTGCGCTCGATCGCCAGCGCACCGAGGTGAACGCAGGCCTCGACGATACGCTGATGCCAGCGGCTCGGCGCACGACATTCCCTGAAATAGAAGGCGAAGGTTCCGATCACGCGGCCGTCCTTGGCCTTGATCGGTGTCGACCAGCAGGCCTTCAGGCCGACCTCGAGCGGGCGCGTCTTGTAGGGCTGCCAGCGCGGATCGGTGTCGAGATCTTCGGCCAATACAGGCGTGCCGAAATGCGCTGCCGTCCCGCACGAGCCGACGTCGGGACCGATGGCGACGCCCTCGAGCGCGCGGGAGTAATCGTCAGGCAGGCTGGGTCCGCCCAGCGGATGCACCAGCCCGTCGGAATCGACGTGCAGCACCGAAGCTACGACATCAGGTGCAATGATTTCGACGCGCCGGCACAGCTGGTCGGCGATCTCGGTGATCGGGAGTTCGTCGGCGAGCGCACCCATGATCAGTTGCTGCAGCGACCTCAGTTGCTTGGTTTCGGTGATATCGGTCAGCAGCGCGAAGATGTACTTGACCCGTCCGCGGGCATTGCGGAACGGCTTGACCATGGCCGAGACCCAGATTTCATCGCCGTTCTTGTCGTAGACCAGGATTTCCTCTTCAGCGCCGCTGTCATCGTAGATTCGGCGGCGTAGCTTCGGCAGCGTCTTGCGATCGGTGAATTGGCCGGCAAGCAACTGGCCCGCCTGCCGTCCTTGGGCTTCTTCAGGTGAGTATCCGAACATTCCGGAGAACGCGGCGTTGGTATAGACGACCTGCAGCTTGCGATCGGTGACGACGACCGCGCGGTTGGTCTTGTCGGCCACCAGATTGAGCAGCGCGATCCTCTCGCGTCGTTCGACCTCTGCGGTGGTGTCACGAGCGAAGCCCATGTAGTTGGCCCGGCCCCCGATCTCGACACGCGACACCGATAGCTGAGCCCGGATCCGGCTGCCGTCGTTGCGCCGGATCGTGATCCCGTACTCGGCGCCATTTTGCAGGTCATTGAAGCCGAGGCCGCGAGCATCGCAGCCGAGAACTTCCGTGCGCGGCACGCGCCAGATCGATTCGGCCGCGGCGTTGAAATGGCTTACACGCAAGTCGCCGTCGATGATGACGACAGCCTCGCTCGCCTGCTCAAGCGCTGCGAGCAGGAACTCGGGGGTATCGACCGTGAAGTAATCGGAGGCGTGCATCGTCCTACCTTGTGATCCGCCAGCTATCGTCGACACCTGGCGTCAGGCGGAAAATGGCTGCAGCACCGCAAGGTTAGAAGGCCGCGAGTGATCAGGAAGTTGTGCAACTCACAAGGAACCGGCGGTAACTCTCATCATGCTTAAGATTTCGTTAGTGATGGCAGCGGCCGCGCCTGCTAGAGCGCGATCCGGAAAAGTGGGTTCCGGTTTTCCGAAAAGATCATGCTCTGGATTCAGCCTGTGCCCTCGTGCTGGAATCCGAGATAGCTCGCCGCGACGCGCTGGTTGCTGGCGATATCCTTCGCCGATCCGCTCAGGATGAACTCGCCGAGTTCCATGACATAGGCGCGATCGGCGATCTGCAGGGCGGCTTGCGCGTTCTGTTCGACCAGCAGCACCGAGACGCCGGCGGCGCGTAGTTCGCCGATGGTGCGGAAGATGTCGGCGACGATGATCGGCGCCAGCCCGAGGCTCGGCTCGTCCAGCATCAACAGTTTTGGCGCGCCCATTAAAGCGCGGCCCATCGCCAGCATCTGCTGCTCGCCGCCCGACAGCGTGCCGGCCAGTTGCTTGCGGCGCTCTTTCAGCCGCGGAAACAGCGTATAGACGCGCTCGAACGATTTTGCTGCGGTCGCCTTCGGAATCCGGAAGGCGCCGAGCTCCAGATTGTCCTCGACATTCATGGTGCCGAACAATTCGCGGTGCTCGGGCACCAGACACAAGCCCGCCGCGACGCGATCCTCGATGTCGAGCGCGGCCATGTCGGTGCCTGCGAAGGCGGTAGCGCCCTTGAGCGGCAGCACGCCCATGATGGCGTTCAACAGCGTGGTCTTGCCGGCGCCGTTGGCGCCGATGATGGTGACGATCTCGTTGTCGGCGACGTCGAGCGAAACCGAACGCACGGCTTCGACCTTGCCGTAGGAAACATGGGCGTCGGAGACCGATAGCAGCGCGCTCATGCGGTGGCTCCGAGATAGGCCTTGATCACATCCGGGTTGGTCTTGATTGCAGCCGGCGTGCCTTCGGCGATCTTGGTGCCGAAATCCAGCACCACGATGCGGTCGGCGAGGTCCATCACAAAACCCATGTCGTGCTCGACCAGCAGCACCGACATGCCGCCGTCGCGCAACTGGCGGAGCAGCGCGGCGAGCCGCTGCTTCTCCATGTGGCGCAGTCCGGCGGCGGGCTCGTCGAGCAGCAGCAGCAGCGGATCGACGCATAGCGCGCGCGCGATCTCGACGATGCGCTGCTGGCCGAGCGACAGGCTTCCCGCCAACTGGTCGATCTGGTCGCCAAGGCCGACGCGCTCGATCTGGCGCGCGGCTTCCGCCAGCAATTTCGCCTCGTCGGCACGGTCGAGCCGGAACATGCTTGATATCGCGCCCGAAGACCCGCGCAGATGCGCGCCGATCGCGACGTTCTCCAGCACGGTCATGTCCGGCACCAGCTTGACGTGCTGGAAGGTGCGCGCGACGCCGAGTTTCACCACTTCCTGCGGCGGCGCGTTGTCGACCTTGTGGCCGAGCACCGAGATGGTGCCGCCGGTCGTGGTCAGCACGCCCGTGATCAGGTTGAAGGTCGTGCTCTTGCCGGCGCCGTTGGGGCCGATCAGGGCGACGATCTCGCGGGCCTGGACGTCGAAGGAGACATCGTTGACGGCAATCACGCCGCCGAACTGCTTGCGCGCTTTCTCGATCTGCAGCAGTGCGGCAGCGGAGGCCGGCGCGCGCTCGCGCTTGGCAAGGGGAAGCGACGTGTCAGGGATCTTGCGGCCCGGCTTGAGCGGCAGACGCGCCATCAGCCAGGGCCAGACGCCGGTCGGCGCCAGTTGCAGCAGAACCACCAGCAGGATGCCGAACACGATGGTTTCGAGCTGACTCTGGCCGCCAAAAATATACGGCAGATAGCTCTGCAGGATTTCCTTCAGGATGACGACGATGCCGGCGCCGAGCACCGCGCCCCAGACATAGCCGGCGCCGCCGACCACCGCGATGAACAGGTATTCGATGCCGGCCTGTGCGCCGAACGGCGTCGGATTGGCGGCGCGCTGGAAATGTGCATAGAGCCAGCCGGAGAGCCCTGCGAGAACCGCCGCATAGATGAACACCAGAAGCTTGGCGCGCGGCGTCTGCACGCCGAACGCTTCGCCGGCAATATGGCCGCGCCGCAGCGCGCGGATCGCGCGGCCGGTGCGGGAGTCCAGGAGGTTCATGGTCAGCAGTGCCGAGATCAATACCCCGATCCAGATCGCGTAATAGATCGTGCCGGGATCGAGCATGCGGAAGCTGCCGATCGAGAGCGGCGGGATGCCTGAGATGCCGTCATTGCGGCCGAGGAATTCGAGCTTGCTGAACAGATAGAACAGCCCGATGCCCCAGGCGATGGTGCCGAGCGGCAGATAGTGGCCCGACAGCCGCACCGTGACGATGCCGAGCAGCACGGCGGCGATGCCGCTGACCAGCAGCGAAAGTGGCAGCGTCAGCCATGGCGAAAATCCGTAGGCAGTCGTCAGCACCGCTGTCGTGTAGGCGCCGAAGCCGCAGAAGGCGGCCTGGCCGAATGACGTGAGGCCGCCGACGCCGGTCAGCAACACCAGCCCCATCGCCACCAGGGCTGCCAGGCCGATATTGTTGAGCAGCACGATCCAGAACGGCGGAACGCCCGGAACGAACGGGATCGCCGCCATGACAGCTGCGAAGATGATGAGAGGGGTTCGCTGCTTCATCGCCGTCAGTCCTTCTCTTCCTCGACCGCGGGCGCTGCGAGCGAACGCAGCACCAGCACGGGAAGGATCAGCGTGAAGACGATGACCTCCTTGTAATTGCTGGCGTAGAACGAGGAAAAGGCCTCGACGCTACCGACGATCAAGGCCGCCACCGCGGTCAGCGGATAGCTTACGAGACCGCCGATGATCGCGGCGATGAAACCTTTCAGGCCGATCAGGAAGCCGGTGTCGTAATAGAGCGTGGTGATCGGCACGATCAGGATGCCGGAAATCGCGCCGATCAGGGAGGCCAGCAGGAAGGCGATCTGGCCCGACAGCGTGGTGCGGATGCCGACGAGGCGCGCGCCTAACCGGTTGACGGCGGTGGCGCGCAGCGCCTTGCCCATCCGCGTGAATCCGAAGAACAGCCACAGCGCGATGATGAAGGCAATCGTCAGCCCATAGACCGCAAGGCTCTGGCCGGTGAAGCGCAGCGGGCCGATCGTCAATGCGGTGTTCGACAGCGCCGGCCCGCGCAGGCCTTCGGCGCCGAAGAATACCAGTCCGAGGCCCTGCAGCGCGAGATGGCAGCCGACGGACGCGATCAGCAGCACCAGCACCGAGGTATGGGCGATCGGCTGGAACGCGATGCGATAAAGGAACAGTCCGATTGCCGCGACGATCAGGAGCGACAGCGCGATGTTGACCGCGATCGGCGTCCCGGCTCCGGCAAGCGCGTAAGCCAGGGCCAGAATCGCGGCCGGCAGGGCGATGTTGAGGGCAAGGGAGCGCAACACCTTCTTGAGCTGCAGCGATCGTCGCGCGTCAAACAGATCGAGCGCGAAGGCGACCACGCCCATCGTCATGGCGAGCCACGCGGTGCCCGGCACCTTGCCGGTCGCCAGCACGGCGTAGCTGAGCGCGCCGTAGGTGACGAATTCGCCCTGCGGGATCAGGATGACGCGGGTGACGGCAAACACCAGCACCAGCGCCAGCCCGAGCAGCGCATAGATCGCGCCATTGGTGATGCCGTCCTGCAGCAGGAACAGCATGATCGTCGTATTCAAGACTGGCGCTCCCCCTAAAAGCGTCGCCGGTCCTGACCTCGCGCGGTCCGCCGGCCGTCCCACATCTCGGCAGTTGAAAGGCGCCGACATTTGATATATTCAATAACAATTATCAAATATAACATCAAGGGCCCGGCCGCCGGCCAAGCCCTTTTCGGGTGCGAGCCTCACGCCATGACAGTTTCCAAGGCAGCCACCGATGCCGTCAAGCCGTCGCGCAACAACGGCAAGGAAATTGCGCGCCGACGGCGCCGCTGACAATGCCGGGCTGCAACTGGGCGAGCTGGCCGAACTGCTCGGCTATTCGCTCAAGCGTGCGCAGCTCAAGGTATTCGAGGATTTCCTGCGCTGCGTCGCGCCGCTGCAGCTGACGCCGGCGCAATTCTCGGTGCTGCTGCTGCTCGACCGCAACCCCGGACGCAACCAGACCGAAATCGCCAACACGCTCGGCATCCTCCGGCCGAATTTCGTCTCGATGCTGGATGCGCTGGAGAGCCGCGGCCTGTGCACCCGGATGCGCTCGACCAACGACCGCCGCTCGCACATCCTGGTTCTGACCGACAAGGGCAGGGCGGTGCTGGCGCGCGCCAAGAAGCTCGTTGCCAGCAAGCACGAGGCGCGGCTCAACGAATTGCTGGGCCCCGCCAACCGCGTGGCGCTGCTCGAAATGCTGTCGAAGATCGCGGCGGAGTTTTGAGGATTGCCTGTCATTCCGGAATGGTCCGAAGGACCATATCCGGAATCTCGAGATTCCGGGTTCGCTTCGAGGCCCGGGATGGCCGCGGTGAGCCCGTCAGGCTGCGACGATGCGACCGGGGTTCTTTTTCGATTCGCGTCCCGACAGGAATTGCCGCTCGATCTCGGCGGCGGGAAGCGGCTTGCTGAACAGAAAGCCCTGCATCTCCGTGCATCCTTCGGAAGCGATGCTGTGGAGTTGTTCGGCGGTTTCCACGCCCTCGGCGGTAGCGGTCATGCCCATGCCGTTGGCGAGCGCGGCAACCGCGCGCACGATGGTGAGCGAGCTGGAATTCTCGGTGATGTTCTTGACGAAGGAACGGTCGATCTTGATCTTGTCGAACGGAAAACTCTGCAAATACGTCAGCGACGAATATCCGGTGCCGAAATCGTCCATCGCGATCCGGATCCCGAGCGCGCGCAACTGATGCAGCACCGCCAGCGTCGCTTCCTTGTTGTGCAGCAACACGCTCTCGGTGATCTCGATCTCCAGCCGCGTCGGAGCGAGACCGGAAGCCGCGAGCGCGCTGACGATCACCTGCATCAGGCCGGGACTGCGAAACTGGATCGCCGAGATATTGACGGCGACGTGAAGATTATCAGGCCATTGCGCCGCGGTGGTGCAGGCCTGCCGGATCACCCACTCGCCCATCGGCACGATAAAGCCGATCTCTTCGGCCAGCGGAATGAAGTCGGCCGGCGAGATCATCCCCTTGCCCGGATGATTCCAGCGTATCAGGGCCTCGAAGCCGCTGATTTCCTTGCTCGCCAAGTTGACGACCGGCTGGTAGTGCAGCTCGAACTCGCCTGCCGGCAGCGCCTTGCGCAGATCCTGCTCCATGATGCGGCGGGTCTGCATCTGCAGGTCCATCACGGGTTCGAAGAAGCGGAACGTGCCGCGACCGTCGCTCTTGGCGCGGTAGAGCGCGAGGTCGGCGTTGCGCAGCAATTTGTCGGGGGTCGATCCGTCGCCGGGGCCGACCGAAATGCCGATGCTGACGCCGATCACGGCCTGCTGGCCGTCGATGTCATAGGGCTCGCTCAGCGCATCGATGACGCCCTGTGCCAGCGAAGTGGCATCGGCGGGGTCCGCGATCGCGGCCTGCACGATCACGAATTCATCGCCGCCCATCCGCGCGATCGTGTCGGCCTCGCCAACGAGTCCGCGTAGCCGCTCGGCGACGATCCGCAGCAGCTTGTCGCCGCAGGGATGGCCGAACGTATCGTTGACGGCCTTGAACTGATCGAGGTCGAGATGGTGGACGGCCACCATTTCGCCGTGCTGAACCCGGCCCAGCACGTATTCGAGCCGATCGTTCAACAGCACCCGGTTGGCCAGATCGGTCAGCGCGTCGTGGTGCGCCATGTACTCGATCTTGACCTCGGACTGGCGCTGCTCGGTGATGTCCTCATGCGTGGCGACCCAGCCGCCGCCGGGCATCGGGCGGTGACGGATCTTGAAGGTACGCCCGTTCATCAGTTCGACGACGCTGTCTTTCGCCTCGTTGGAAACCGCCACGTTGGTGCGCCAGTGCAGATATTCATCGCGCGTCATGGCGGGAAAGCTGCCGGCTTCGAAGCGCAGGTCGACGATCTCGACGAGCGGCATGCCGGGGCTGACGCGCTCGGGCGCGATGTCATACATCTCGGCGAAGCGATCGTTGCACACGATCAGGCGGTGGCCTGAATCGAAGAAGCAAAGCCCCTGCGACATATTGTTGATGGCGGTGTCGAACTGGAAGTTCCTGACGCGCAGCGTCTCTTCCTGCGCCTTGCCGAGTTCGTATTGCTTCTTCAGCCGGGCATTGAGCTCTTCACGGTCGGTGACGTCCTCGTGGGTCGCCATCCCGCCGCCGCCGGGTACCGGATAGACGGTGTAGGCGATGATCCGGCCGTCGGCGAACGCCTGCACCGTGGTGTCGAGTGCGATGTCGCGGCCGACGCGCTGGCGGATGTAATCATCGGGGGCGACCGGCACCTTCAGGCCGAGATCCAGCCGATGCTGGATCAGTTCACTGGTCGGTGTGCCCGGCTTCACCTGTTCGGGCGACAGGGCGTACATTTCCCTGTAACGCTCGTTGCAGAAAACGACTTCGCGTTTCTCGTCGAAAATGACGATCCCGAGCGATAAATGGTTGATCGCCTCTTCGAGCCGCGCGCTCAAGGGCGCTGACCGCGGGGCGGTTATCCGGCCGTGATCCGTCATATGGCGTTCCCCAGCCGCCATCGGCGGCCCTCCTCCTCCAGGAGAGCGGCCATTAGAAGCCCAAGCTGGTGAATTGCGGCTTCGAGACCGGCCAATGCGCGTCGGTTCTTCGCAACTTGCTCAACAGAGCGTTAACGCCATTTTAGCACGTACAGGATGCGGGTTGCGGCCCGGAAAACCTAAGCGGGGTCCACCAGGATCACCCTGACGTCATTGACGTTGGTGAGCGTCGGGCCGGTCAGCAGCAGATCGCCGGTAGCAGAGAAGAACGCGGTGGCATCGTTGTTGGCGAGATAGGCCGCGGGGTCGAGCCCGAGCGACTTCATCCTGGCAAACGTGGTCTGGTCGATCACGGCGCCGGCCGGATCGGTTGCGCTGCCGGCGCCGCCGTCGGCGCCGTCGGTGTCGGCGGCCAGCGCCACAATGCCTGACGTGTCCTTCAGCAGGTCGGCCAGCGCCAGCGCATATTCCTGGTTGGGGCCGCCACGGCCATTGCCGCGCACGGTCACCGTGAGTTCGCCGCCCGACAGGATCGCGATGCGCTTGCCCTCGCTCCGTGCCTTCAGCGCCAGGCGCGCATGATCGGCCGCAACATCGCGCGCCTCGCCTTCGAGATCGGCGCCTAGATCGATCACCTCATAGCCCGCGTCCTTTGCGACCTTGATCGCCGCGTCGAGCGAAGCCTTCGGTTTCGCAATCATCTCGAATTGCGCGCGGGCAAACGCGGCATCGCCGGGCTTGCAGCTTTCGTTGCGGGGATCTTCGAGGGCGCGCCTGACGGCATCGTCGACCGTGAGATTATAGCGCGCCACCAGCGCGCGGGCGTCCGCCAGCGTGCTCGGATCCGGCACCGTCGGTCCCGATGCGATCGCGGAGGGATCGTCATGCGGCACGTCGGATATCGCCAGCGTCACGATTTCGGCGGCGCGCTGTCCGGCGCGGGCCAGCCGGCCGCCCTTGATCCGCGACAGATGCTTGCGGACGATGTTCATCTCGCCGATCGGCGCGCCCGAACGCAACAATGCGCGGTTTACCTGCTGCTTCTGTGCGAACGAAACACCGTCGACCGGCGCGATCCAGTTCGCGGAGCCGCCGCCGGTGATCAGCACCAGCAGCAGGTCATCCTCGGTTGCCTGCGCGGCGAGCTTCAGCGTGTCGTCGGCGGCTTTCAGCCCGGCTTCGTCGGGCACGGGATGCCCGGCCTCGACCACCTTGATCCGCCGCGTCGGCAGGCCATGGCCGTGTCGGGTGGTGGCGATGCCGATCAGCCGCTCGGGCTCGAGCCCGAGCCTGTCGAGATAGTGCCGCTCGGCCGCGACCGCCATCGCCGCCGCGCCCTTGCCGGCGGCAAGGCAGATCACCTTGCCCTTCGGCACCGGGCGCAGATGCGGCGCCAGCACGACGTCCGGATGGGCGGCTGCAACCGCGGCATCGAAGATCGAACGCAGGAAGGGGCGTCGGTCGGTCATGGCAATCCTGTCCTAGTGGGCGTGGGCGAGTTCACCGCTGATGACGTCGCCGAACAACTGCCAGCGCCCGCCCTTGAACTGCATCAATTGCAATTGCTCGATCGGCTGGAAGTCGTCCGGCCCGGTGGAGAGGGTGACGCCCGGCAGCAGTCCGCCTTGCGGAAACTGCTTCAGGCTCGCTGCCTGCTTCATCACGTTCTCGCGGGTCAGATTGTCGCCGCAGCGCTTCAACACTTCGACCATGGTGGTCGCCATGTTGTAGCCGGTCATGGCCGAGGAATCGACGCGATTGACATCCGGCAGATATTTGGCCAGCAGCGCGTCGAACGCCTTGATGCCGGCATCGCCCTCCCACTGGGGATCGCTGGCATCCTTGGCGTAGGCGGCCGAGATCACGCCTTGCGAATTCTCCAGCCCCGCGGGCCGCATCACGGTCGCGGTGGATGCGCTGACATTGGAGATGATGGTGACCGGCTTCCAGCTCATCTCGCCGAGCTTCTTGATCGCCTGCGCGCCGAACTTCGGCGTGGTGAAGAACACCACGACATCCGGATTGGACGATTTGATCCGCACCACATGCGAGTCGACGGTCGGCTCCGACACCTCGTAGCTTTCCTCCGCAACGATGCGGGAGGTATCCTTGGCGAGGCCGTCCTTCAGGCCCTTCAGATAGTCCTTGCCCATGTCGTCGTTCTGGTAGAGCACGGCGATCCTGGTCGCCGGCTTCTCCTTCGTGAGATACTTCGCGTAGATGCGCGACTCGCTCTGGTAGCTCGGCAGCCAGCCCATGGTCCAGGGAAAGTGCGTCGGGTCGTTCCACTTGGTGGCGCCGGTGGCGACGAACAGCTGCGGCACCTTCTTGCTGTTGACGTATTTCTGGATCGCGGTGTTGGAGGGGGTGCCGAGCGTACCGAACAGCAGCAGAACCTCGTCGCTCTCGATCAGCTTGCGCGCCTGCTCGACGGCCTTCGGCGGCGAATAGGCGTCGTCATAGGAGATGAAATTGATCTTGCGGCCATTGATACCGCCCTCGTCGTTGACCTTCTTGAACACCGCGCCCATCGCCTTGCCGACCACACCATAGGCCGACGCCGGGCCGCTATAGGGCACGATGTTGCCGATCTTGATCTCGGTGTCGCTGGCGCCGGTGTCGTACTTCTTCTGCGCCAGTGCGGCGGTGGCGCTCGTGGCCATCGCGAGGCCGAGCAGGGTGGTCGCGATACGGCGTCGGGTCAGCAGGGACATTTCGCAAAACTCCTTGTTCTTCCGCGCCCCGGGGAATAGGCGCTGCGGCTTCTTGTGGGGGGTGCCGAGCCGATACCTAGCGCATGATCCGCCGGAGTGTAAGCGGTTTGGCTGGCCAATCGCCTTTTCCGATCGGGCGATAGCCGAAGGCTCACGAAAAGGCCCCCCGCGACGGTGTCGCAGGGGGCCTGATGTGGTTGCCGGTTGTGGAGACGAGGCTAGCCGCCGACGTCACCGGAGAGAATTTCGCCGAACAACTCCCAGGCTTCGCCCTTGAACCGCTGCAGCTGAACCTGCGAGATCGGCGCGAAGTCGGTCGGCGAGGTGTTTACCTTGATGCCCGGCAACAGGCCGCCGAGCTGAAGATCCTTGATGTTGGCAGCCTGCTTCATGACGTTCGCTCGGGTCAGGTCATCGCCGCTAGCCTTCAGCACGTGAACGAGTCCCTGCGCGACGGTGTAACCGAACATCACCGATCCGTCGATGCGGTTGCCTTCCGGAAAGTACTTCGTCAGGAATTCGTCGAACGCCTTCATGCCGGCATCGTCCTTCCACTGCGGGTCGGACGTGTCCTTGAGATAGGCGGACGAGATGATGCCCTGGCTGGCTTCGAAGCCGGCGGGTTTCATCACGCTGCCGATCGAGGCCGAGACGTTGTTGAGGAAGTGCAGCGGCTTCCAGCCGATCTCGGCGTTCTTCTTGATCGCCTGCGCCGCGAACTTCGGCGTAGTGATGTTCATGAATACGTCGGCGCCCGTCGACTTCAGCTTGACGATATGGGAGTCGATCGTCGGTTCCGAGACTTCGTAGCTTTCCTCCATGACAATCATCGAGGCCGCTTTGGCGCCAAGCCCGTCCTTGAAGCCTTTCAGATAGTCTTTGCCGTAGTCGTCGTTCTGATAAAGCACCGCGATCTTGGCGTCCGGCTTGTTCTTCAGGATGTACTTGGCATAGATCTGCGTTTCGCTCTGGTAGTTGGGCTGCCAGCCCATCGTCCAGGGGAAGGTCTTCGGATCGTTCCACTTGGTGGCGCCGGTGGCGACGAACAGCTGCGGCACCTTCTTGGCATTCATGTATTTCTGGATCGCCGAATTCGGCGGCGTGCCCAGCGGATTGAAGACGAGCAGAACCTCATCGCTCTCGACCAGCTTGCGCGCCTGTTCCACCGTCTTCGGCGGGCTGTACGCGTCGTCATAGCTGATGAAGTTGATCTTGCGGCCGTTGATGCCGCCCTCGGCGTTGACCTTCTTGAAGTAGGCTTCTTCGGTCTTGCCGATCACGCCGTAGGCGGAAGCCGGTCCGCTGTAGGGCATGATGTTGCCGATCTTGATTTCGGTATCGCTCGCGCCGGGATCGTATTTCTTCTGTGCGAGCGCGCCGCTCGAAGTCGCCGCGACCAGTCCAAACGCAGCCGAAGCGACCGCCAGTTTTTTCAATGTGGACATTTCTGTCTCTCCCTTTTCATTTAAACCAAAGATAGTCGTCCGGCCCCTTGAACGAAGCTCTTTTGACGTCGCGTGCTTACCATCTTGCCGGAAGCCTCACAACAAAAAGCCCCTGCGGCAAAGCCGCAGGGGCTGCTTCTTTTGTAGACCGTTCCGATGCACTAGCCGCCGACGTCGGCGGAGAGGATTTCGCCGAAGCGTTCCCAGGTGTCGCCCTTGAACTTGACCAACTGCAGTTGCGAGAGCGGGGCGAAGTCGGTCGCCGACGTGTTGGCCTTGATGCCCGGCAGAAAGCCACCAAGCTCCAGATTCTTGATGCTCGCGGCCTGCTTCATGATGTTGGCCCGGGTCAGGTCGTCGCCGCAGGCCTTCAGCACATGCACGAGGCCCTGGGCGACGGTGTAGCCGAACATCACCGCCCCATCGGCGCGGTTGGCTTCCGGATAGTATTTATCCAGGAACTGGTTCCAGCCGATCATCCCGGCGTCATTCGCCCACTGCCTGTCGGTCGGGTCCTTCAGGTATTGCGACGAGATGATGTCCTGTCCGTTCTCGAAGCCGGCCGGCTTCATCACGCTGCCGATGGAGGCCGAGACGTTGTTGAGGAAGTGCAGCGGTTTCCAGCCGATCTCGGCGTTCTTCTTGATCGCCTGCGCCGCGAACTTGGGCGTGGTGATGTTGAAGAAAACGTCCGCGCCGGTCGCTTTCATCTTGACAATGTGAGAGTTGATCGTCGGCTCGGAAACCTCGTAGCTTTCCTCGATGACGATCAGCGAGGCGGCCTTGGCGCCAAGCCCATCCTTGAAGCCCTTCAGATAGTCCTTGCCGTAGTCGTCATTCTGGTAGAGCACGGCGATCTTGGCGTTTGGATGGTTCTTCAGGATGTACTTCGCGTAGATCTGAGCCTCGCTCTGGTAGTTGGGCTGCCAGCCCATCGTCCAGGGGAAGTCCTTCGGATCGTTCCACTTGGTGGCGCCGGTGGCGACGAACAGTTGCGGCACCTTCTTCGTATTCATGTATTTCTGGATCGCCGAATTCGGCGGCGTGCCCAGTGAATTGAAGATCAGCAGCACTTCGTCGCTCTCGACCAGCTTGCGTGCCTGCTCCACCGTCTTCGGCGGAGAGTAGGCGTCGTCATAGCTGACGAAGTTGATCTTGCGGCCATTGATGCCGCCCTCGGCGTTGATCTTCCTGAAATAGGCCTCTTCGGTTTTTCCGATCACGCCGTAGGCCGAGGCCGGCCCGCTATAGGGCATGATATTGCCGATCTTGATCTCGGTGTCGCTGGCGCCGGTGTCGTATTTCTTTTGTGCCAATGCGCCGCTGCTGGATGCGGCAAGCAATGCGAGGGCAGCCGCAAAGGCTCCCATTCGCAGGTTGATAACGGACATTTTGATCTCCCTAGGATCACGATGGATGTGTCATTTTATTTTTGATTGGAGCGCTTGGCGGCTCTTGGGGACATTGAATACCTTTCGGCCCTGTCCAGCAACAAAAAGCCCCCCGCGACGGGGCCGCGGGGGGACGATATTTAGTCTGATGCCGCGGACAACTGCCCGCGGGGCGGAATATTAGTTAATGGCCGACTTCGCCGCTGATGACCTCGCCGAACAGGTCCCACTTCTCGCCCTTGAAGCGCATCATCTGAAGCTGCTCGATCGGCGCGAAGTCGGTGGCGGACGTGTTCATCTTGATACCGGGCAGCAGCGTATCGGGCGTGAAGTCCTTCAGGTTCGCCGCCTGTTTCATGATGTTGGCCCGGGTCAGGTCGTTGCCGCACATCTCGAGGACCTTGGTCAGGGTCTGGGCCGCGCCATAGCCATAGATCACCTGGCTGTTGGTGCGGTCGGCATCCGGATAGTGCTTTTCCAGGAAGGCGAGAAACTTCTTCATCCCGGGGTCGTCTTTCCATTGCGCATCGCCGGCGTCCTTGGCGTAGTGCGCCGAAAGGACGCCTTGCCCGTTTTCGAAGCCCGCCGGTTTCATGACAGCACCGACCGAGGTCGAGACGTTGGCCACGATCTGGAGCGCCTTCCAGTCGATCTCGGCCATCTTCTTGATGGTCTGTGCCGCGAATTTCGGCGTCGTGATGCTGATCAGGACGTCCGCGCCGCTGGCCTTGAGCTTGACGATATGGTTGTCGATCGTCGGCTCCGAGACCTCGTAGCTTTCCTCGGCGATGATCGCCGATGCCTTGCCGGCGAAGCCATCCTTCAGGCCCTTGAGGTAGTCCTTGCCGAAATCGTCGTTCTGGTAGAGCACGGCGACCTTGGCGTCGGGCTTTTCCTTCATCAGGTATTTCGCATAGATGCGCGCTTCGCTCTGATAGCTGGGCTGCCATCCGATGGTCCACGGAAAGTGCGTCGGATCGTTCCACTTGGTGGCGCCGGTGGCGACGAACAGCTGCGGCACCTTCTTGGAGTTCAGATATTTCTGGATCGCCGTGTTGGATGGCGTGCCGAGGGCGTTGAAAACCACCAGCACCTCGTCGCTCTCGACGAGCTTGCGTACCTGTTCGACGGCCTTCGGCGGGCTGTAGGCGTCGTCATACGAGATGAACTTGATCTGCCGGCCGTTGATGCCGCCGTTCTCGTTGATCATCTTGAAGTAGGCTTCTTCGGTCCTGCCGATGATGCCATAGGCCGAGGCAGGACCGCTGTAGGGCACGATGTTACCGACCTTGATTTCGGTATCGGTCGCGCCGGTATCATACTTCTTTTGGGCGAGTGCACTGCCGCTTGTGGCAGCGAAAGTGATGAGCGCCGTCCAGAAGGCGGCGCTTCTTATTGTTACGGAACGCATTGCTACTCCTGAGTGAGGGTTATTTCTTCAGCTTTCCTATGAGTTGCTGGGCAACCATCGCGACCTGCCGGGCGCCGTGCGGCACCAGGAAGATGACGAGGAACAGAAGCACGCCGAATACGGCACCGGAGAGGCCCTTGGAGATACCTTCGGCGATATTCGGCACGAAGATGATGAAGGCGCTTCCGACGATCGATCCCGGTAGCCAGCCGACGCCGCCGACGACCATGCCGAGGAATAGCGAGATCGCGAGCGTGATGGTGTAGCTGTCGGGAGCCACGAACTGCACGGCAATCGCTCCCAGGCCGCCGGCAACGCCGGTGATGCCGGCGCTGACGCCGAACGCCAGTGTCTTGTACAGCGCGACGTCGACGCCCATCGCGGAGGCTGCGATCTCGTTGTCGCGGATCGCCATGAAGGCGCGGCCCGAGCGCGACCGCAGCAGGTTGACCGAGGCAATATAGATCCCGATCGTGATCACGAGCGTGAAGTAATACAGCCACATGTCCTGCGACATCGGCAGGCCGAACGGCGCATCAGGCTTGGTTACCACCAGTCCCTGTACGCCGCCGGTCCAATGCTCGAAGAAGCCGAGCTTGAGCAACTGCGGCATGGCGACCGCAAGCGCAAAGGTCGCCAACGCGAGGTAAACCCCGCTCAGCCGCAGCGCCGGCTGGCCGAACACGAATCCGAAGGCAAAGCAGATGATGCCGGCGATCGGCAACGTCAGCGCATAGTTCATGCCGCCGTGTTCCATCAGGATCGCCGACGTATAGGCGCCGACCGCATAAAATGCGCTCTGGCCGAGCGAGAACTGGCCGCTTCCGCCGGTCAGGATGTTCAGCGCCAGAACCGCAAGCCCGTAGATCAGGAGCATCGTCATCTGAAAGATGATGAAGTTTTTGACGAACATCGGTCCGATTATCAGCGCGGCGAGCACCACGAGCGAGGTGCCCAAGCCGAGCGTCATGCCTCGCTCGGGAACGGCTTCGACGGCCGATGCTTCTGTGACGACTTCCTCAGCTGCGCTCATGATCAAACTCGCTTCACGATGGGCCGACCCAATAGGCCAGCCGGTTTGACGACCAGTACGGTGATGATCAGCGCAAGCGCGATCGGCAGTTTCAGTTCATTACCGACACCCGGGATGTAGGTTCCCGCGAGGTTTTCGAAGATGCCCATCAGGAAGCCGCCGATCACCGCACCGAGGGGACTGGTCAGGCCGCCGAGCACGGCCGCGGCAAATCCGTAGATCAGCACGCCGCCCATCATGTTCGGCTCGAGGAACACGACAGGTGCGATCAGGATGCCGGCGATCGCGCCGATGGCGGAGGCCATGCCCCAGCCCAGCGCGATCATCCATGACGTGTTGATGCCGACCAGGCGAGCCGATTCAGGCAGCGAGGCGGCGGCACGCATCGCAAGCCCGATCCGCGTGAACTGGAAGAAGAAGTAAAGTGCGACCAGCAGCAGCAACGTGACGCCGATCATGCCGGCCTGATGCGTCGATATCAACTGGCTGCCGAGGAAGGGCGAGGATCCGAACGGCGTCGGATACTGTTTGATGGTGAAGTCCCAGATCAGCCCGGCGACGCTGTTGATGATCGCGAACAGCGCGATAAAACCGGCGACGTTGGTCAGGACCGGAGCCTTGGCAAGCGGCTTGAACAGCAGCCGCTCGATGGCGACGCCGCCGGCGAACGAGACGACCAGCGTGAGAAGGAAAGCCCACCAGTAGGGGATCCCCCACTGCATCAGCTGCCAGGAAATGAAGGTCGAAAACATCGCCATTTCGCCCTGGGCGAAATTGAGATGGTCGATCGCCTGGTAGATCATCACCACGGCGAGCGCCATGCAGGCATAGATCGCGCCTGTGGCAATGCCGGCCAGGACTTGGTTGGTAAAAAGCTCCATTGTCCTGCTCCTCAGTAGCCGAGATAGGATTTTCGGACGTCTTCGTTGGTCGCGATGTCCTTGGCGTCGCCCGACATCACGATCCGTCCGGTTTCGATCACATAGGCCTGGTCAGCGAGTTCCAGCGCCAGTTGCGCGTTCTGCTCGACCACCAGGATGGTAACCTTTTCCTCGCGGTTGATCTTGCCGAGAATCTTGAACAGTTCGCGCACGATCAGGGGGGCCAGGCCGAACGACGGCTCGTCCAGCAGCATCAGCCGCGGCCGCAGCATCAGCGCACGCGCGACCGCGAGCATCTGCTGCTCGCCGCCCGACAGCGTACCGGCCTGCTGGGTATGCCGCTCCTTCAGCACCGGAAAGTGCTCGTACATGCGCTCGATGTCGGCGACAACGGCCTTCTTGTCGTTGCGGGTGATGGCGCCGAGCTGCAGGTTTTCCTCCACCGTCATGGTGGTGAAGGTGCCGCGGCCCTGCGGCACATGCGCAATCCCGAGACGGACGACGTTTTCGGTCGACTTGCCGGAGAGCGGCTTGCCTTCGAACTCGATCGCACCCGTCGAACGCACCATGTTGCAGATCGCCCGCAGGGTGGTGGTCTTGCCGGCGCCGTTGGCGCCGAGCAGCGTGGTCAGGCTGCCCTCGTTGAGGGAGAAGCTTAGGCCATGAAGCGCCTGGACCTGGCCGTAATAGGCGCGGAGATCCTTGACGTTGAGCATCGCGGTCATTGGTCCTTGCTCCCCAGATAGGCTTTGATGACATCCGGGTCGGCCTGGACCTGGGCCGGTGTTCCCTCAGCGAGCTTGCGGCCGAAATTGAGGGCGACGACATGGTCGGCGATCGACATCACCAGACCCATGTGGTGTTCGACCAGGAGTACGGTCATGTGGCGATCGTCGCGAATGCGGCGGATCAAATCGCCGAGCACATGGACTTCCTCGTGGTTGAGGCCGCCGGCGGGTTCGTCGAGCAGCAGGATCTTCGGATCCGCAGCAAGCGCGCGCGCCAGCTCGACGCGCTTCTGGGTGCCGAACGGCAGGCCGGACACCACAGTGTGGGCGACGTCTTCGAGGTCCAGATAGGCCAGGATCTCAAGCGCCTTCTTGTTGACGTCGGCCTCGCTGCGGCGAACCCAGGCGAGCTTCAGCGAGTCCGAGATGATGTCGCTCGAGGTGCGCGCGTGGGTGCCGACGCGAACATTGTCGAGCACCGAAAGATTGGGAAACAGCGCGACGTTCTGGAAGGTGCGGCCGATGCCGATTTCGGCGATCCGGTGCGGCGGGCGCGTCAGGATGCTCGCGCCCTCCATCAGGATATCGCCGGAAGACGGCTGATAGAGTCTGGAGAGGCAGTTGAACAGCGTCGTCTTGCCGGCGCCGTTCGGTCCGATCAGGCCGAGGATTGCACCTTTGTGCATGTCGAAGGATACGCCATTCAGCGCGATGATGCCGCCGAACACGACGCTGACGTCGCGAACCGCGAGCAGGGGAGCATTTCCCCGCGCGAGCTGTGCCTGCGTCATCTCGTCTCGCCCGCCCTGATCACGGAGCGGGAATGACCTTGCGAATATTTTCGCCGGTCATGGTGAAGGCTATCTGATCCCCTCGGCCAAACGTGCAACTTTCCCTCCTGCTTTTAATTTTTTGCTGTCTGCTTTTTTTGATTGCGGCGCTGCGCCGCCCAGCGCTGCCTCGATTTTCCTTACCATCGTGACAAGGCGAGGTCCAATGTCGGTCATCAGGCGATCTTCCGTAAAGCGGAATGCCGGCGCGCCGCAATTGAAGGCATACGGCCCAGTTCCGTCATTGAGCTTCAGTGCCACACCTACCGCGTGCACGTCGTTCTGCCACTCGCCCGCTGAAATCGCGAAGCCGTATTTCGCCACCGTTTCGCCCGAGCGTTCGATGCCGTCGCGCATTCGCGCCCATCGGCTGCCGTAATGGTCGCGCAGGTCGCGCAATAAAGCGGCGCGTTCGTCGTCGGGCAGTGCCCAGAGATACGCACGTCCCATCGCCGAAGTTGCAATCGGTACGCGCGAACCGACGTCGAGCTGCACGCCGAGTGTCAGCCCGTTACGGCTCTGCCCGAAATAGATCATGCTGTGACGGTCGCGTCCGCCGACGGCAACGGCGCCGCCGGTCTCGCGCATCACCTCTTCACGATAGGGTTCGGACAAATGCCGAACGCCGAGATTGGCCAGCGCGGCATACCCCAGCGCCATGGCTGATGGCGCGAGCTGATACTTCTCGAAACGCGGAACGGGTGTAAGGTAACCCAGCTTGGTCAGGGTGTAGGTCAGCCGGGAAATGGTCGGCTTCGGTAAATTGGTGCGGGCGGCAAGTTCCTGATTGCCGAGAAGCCCGTCGTTGGGATGAAATGCGCGCAAGACATCAAGTCCGCGGGAGAGCGCGACGACGAAGCTGCGATCGGTCGCCACCTTTTTCCCTGGACGCTTCATTACCCGCTACTGCTGATGAGCTCGTTGACAAGCGACGTGCTTCAAAATAACCCTCCGTGTCAAGATGTGGAATTAAATTTCGCAGTGCGAAATCGGCGAAATCGACCGTAGCTACTCAACGCAAGTTGTGCAGCATCCAAGAACAAACGATCCAACAAACGATCCAGAGAACAAACGATCCAGGGAGAGTCCCGTGAACGAAGTGGTAAAGCTCGAGCGTCATGACGTCATCGCCATCGTCACGGTCAACAGCCCTCCGGTCAATGCGCTCAGCGCCGCGGTGCGCGGCGGCATCTTCGAATGCATGAAGAGCGCGATTGCGGATGCCGAAGTTAAGGCAATCGTGCTGACCTGTGGCGGACGCACCTTCATCGCCGGCGCCGACATCACCGAATTCGGCAAGCCGCCGAAGCCGCCCGGCCTCGCCGAAGTGCTGGTCCTGATGGAGAACTCGCCGAAGCCGATCATTGCAGCGATTCACGGCACCGCGCTCGGCGGCGGTCTCGAAGTCGCGCTGGCATGCCACTATCGCGTGGCGACCAGGGAAGCCAAGCTCGGCCTGCCCGAGGTGAAGCTCGGCCTGCTGCCGGGCGCCGGCGGTACCCAGCGGCTGCCGCGCGCAGTCGGCCCCGAACTCGCGGTCAAGATGATCGTCAGCGGCGATCCGATCAGCGCGGCGGAAGCGCAGAAGGCCGGCCTGATCGAGGAAATCGTCGAAGGCCCGGCCGCCGGCGGCGAGGCTTTTGCCCGAAAGGTGCTGGCGGAGAAGCGTCCCTTGCGCAAGCTGCGCGACGACGACTCCAAGCTCGCAGCCGCCAAGGCCGACATTTCGATCTTCACCAATGCGGTCGCCGCCCTGACCAAGAAGGCGCGCGGGCTCGAAGCGCCGTTCGCTGCCGCGGATGCGGTGCGGGCCGCGATCGAGCTGCCGTTCGACGAAGGGTTGAAGAAGGAGCGCGAAGGTTTCCTCAAGCTGGTATCCAGCGACCAGTCGAAGGCGCAGCGCTATGCGTTCTTCTCCGAGCGTGAGGCCGCCAAGATCGCCGGCGTGCCTGAGGGCACCAAGCCGCGTCCGGTCGAGCGCGTCGCCATCATCGGCGCCGGCACCATGGGCGGCGGTATCGCGATGTCGTTCGCCAATGCCGGTATTCCGGTGACGCTGATCGAGACCGGCGAGGAGCAGCTCAAGCGCGGCCTCGGCGTGATGCAGAAGAACTACGAGGCGACCGCGGCGCGCGGCGGTATCCCTGCTGATGCCCCGGCCAAGCGCATGGGCCTGATCACGGGCGTCGTCGGCCTCGAGAACGTCAAGGACGCTGACCTTGTAATCGAAGCCGTGTTCGAAACCATGGCGGTGAAGAAGGAAGTGTTCGAGGCGCTCGACAAGCACGCCAAGCCGGGCGCCGTGCTCGCCTCCAACACCTCGTATCTCAACATCGACGAGATCGCGAAGGTTACAAAACGTCCGCAGGACGTGCTCGGCATGCACTTCTTCTCGCCGGCCAACGTCATGAAGCTGTGCGAAATCGTGCGCGCCGACAAGACCGCGCCGGATGCGCTGACCACCGCCGTGTCGATCGCGCGCAAGATCGCAAAGGTGCCGGCCGTGGTCGGCGTCTGCGACGGCTTTGTCGGCAACCGCATGCTGGCCCAGCGCGGCAAGCAGTCGGAAAAGCTGCTGTTCGAAGGTGCGCTGCCGCAGCAGGTCGATGCCGTGGTGACCAAGTTTGGCATGCCGATGGGCCCGTTCGCGATGAGCGACCTCGCCGGCCTCGATATCGGCTGGCGTTCGCGTAAAGATCGCGGCATCAAGTCGGAAATCGCCGACGCGCTGTGCGAGGCCGGGCGCTTCGGCCAGAAGACCGGCAAGGGTTACTACAAGTATGAAGCCGGCTCCCGCGCGGCGCTGCCGGATCCGGAAGTCGAGAAGCTGATCGACGAGACCTTGCAGCGCCTCGGCCGCAAGAAGCGCGTCGTCAGCGACGACGAGATCCTCGAGCGCATGATGTACCCGATGATCAACGAGGGGGCGCGCATCCTCGAAGAGGGCATCGCGGCGCGGCCGAGCGATATCGACGTGATCTGGCTCTACGGCTATGGCTGGCCGATCTATCGCGGCGGCCCGATGTTCTATGCCGACCAGGTCGGCCTCAAGCACATCGCCGATCGTCTGTCGTACTACGCCAAGGAGACCAACGACCCCTCGCTCGAACCGGCCCCGCTGCTCAAGCGTCTCGCCGCGGAAGGCAAGACCTTTGCCTCGCTGGCCGCGCAGTCGAAGGCGGCTTGATGGGGCATCCCGGCGAGCAGTTCTATCCGCAAGGCGTCCGCTGGGACGATCCGATCGCGCGCGGTACGCTGCCGGACCTATTGTCGGCGGCGGCCGCCGAGTTTGGCTCGCGGCCGGCAATTGAATTCCGCGACCGGCCGATCGGCTACTCTAAACTCGAAGCGCTGGTGGAGACCGCCGCCAGCGCCTTCCTCCGCGCCGGCTACGGCAAGAACCATTCGGTCGCATTGTTCCTCGGCAATTCGCCGGACCATCCGGTCAATTTCTTCGGCGCGCTGAAGGCGGGCGCCCGCGTCGTGCATCTGTCGCCGCTCGACGGCGAAATCGCGCTGTCGCACAAGCTCTCGGACTCCGGCGCCCGCGTGCTGGTCACCAGCAATCTCTCGGCGCTGCTGCCGACCGCGCTGAAATTCCTCGATAAGGGTTTGCTCGACCGCCTGATCGTTTGCGAGGATGACACCTGGGGCAAGGTCGGAACGCCGCAGACGGCGCTGCCGGATAATCCTGATATCATCACCTACAGGCAATTCACCGACGGTGCGGCGAAGCCTACGCAATGGCCGGCGATCTTGGCCGATGATGTCGCGCTGCTGCAATATACCGGCGGCACCACCGGTCTTCCAAAAGGCGCGATGCTCAGCCACGGCAATCTGACCTCGGCGGTGTCGGTCTACGATGTCTGGGGCAGGCCGGCGCGCGCCGAGCGCAACGACCCGATCGAGCGTGTGATCTGCGTGCTGCCGCTGTTCCACATCTACGCGCTGACGGTGGTGCTGCTCTCCGCGATCCGGCGCGGCCATCTGATCTCGCTGCACCAGCGTTTTGACGTCGAAGCTGTGATGCGCGACATCGAGGTCAAGCGCGCGACCGCGTTTCCCGGCGTGCCGACGATGTGGATCGCGATCGCGGCACTTCCCGATCTCGACAAGCGCGATTTGTCCTCGCTGGTCAGCGTCGGCTCGGGCGGTGCGCCGCTGCCGGTCGAGGTCGCACGGATCCTGGAGAGCCGGGTCGGCATGAAGCTGAAGAGCGGCTGGGGCATGACCGAAACCTGCTCGCCCGGCACCGCTCACCCGAAGGAAGGGCCGGACAAGCCAGGCTCGATCGGCCTGATGCTGCCCGGCATCGAGATGGACGTGGTGTCGCTGGAAGACCCGACCAAACTGATGCCGGTAGGCGAGGCCGGCGAAATCCGCATCCGCGGCCCGAACGTCACCAAGGGCTACTGGAACCGGCCGAAGGAAACCGCCGAAGCCTTCGTTGGCGACCGCTTCCTCACCGGCGATATCGGCTACATGGACGCCGACGGCTATTTCTATCTGGTCGATCGCAAGAAGGACATGATCATCTCCGGCGGCTTCAACGTCTATCCGCAGATGATCGAGCAGGCGATCTACACCCATCCTTCCGTGCAGGAAGTGATCGTGATCGGTATTCCCGATGACTATCGCGGCGAAGCCGCAAAAGCCTTCATCAAGCTGCGCGATGGCGCCAAGCCGTTCACGCTGGACGAGTTGCGCACCTTCCTTACCGGCAAGCTCGGCAAGCACGAGATTCCGGCGGCGGTCGATTTCGTCGACGAGCTGCCGCGCACGCCGGTCGGCAAGCTCTCGCGCCACGAACTGCGCCTGCAGCAATCTCCGCCGCAGGCAAACATCAAGAAAGACGTCGCTTAGTCAGAGTGTAATTCATTCGCTCACAGGAGGATCCGATGGATCTCGCTTTCAGCAAGGAAGAAATCGCGTTTCGTGAGGAGGTGCGGGCCTTCTTCCGCGACAACGTGCCGCCGGAAACGCGGCGCAAGATGGTGGAGGGGCGTCACCTCTCCAAGGACGAGATGGTCGCCTGGTGGCGTATCCTCAACAAGAAGGGCTGGGGCTGCTCGCACTGGCCGAAGGAATATGGCGGCACGGGCTGGACCTCGGTGCAGCACTACATCTTCAACGAAGAACTGCAGATGCACCCCGCACCCGCGCCGCTCGCCTTCGGCGTCAGCATGGTCGGGCCTGTGATCTACACCTTCGGCAACGAGAAGCAGAAGAAGCAGTATCTGCCGCGCATCGCCAATGTCGACGACTGGTGGTGCCAGGGCTTCTCTGAGCCCGGCTCCGGGTCGGACCTCGCCTCGCTGAAAACCAAGGCCGAGCGCAAGGGCGACAAGTACATCATCAACGGCCAGAAGACCTGGACCACGCTGGCCCAGCACGCCGACATGATCTTCTGCCTCTGCCGCACCGACACCAATGCGAAGAAGCAGATGGGCATCTCCTTCATCGTGTTCGACATGAAGTCGAAGGGCGTCACGGTGCGCCCGATCGAGACCATCGACGGCGGCCACGAGGTCAACGAAGTGTTCTTCGACGACGTCGAGGTGCCGGTCGAGAATCTGATCGGCGAGGAGAACAAGGGCTGGGATTACGCAAAGTTCCTGCTCGGCAACGAGCGTACCGGCATCGCCCGCGTCGGCGTCTCCAAGGAGCGGCTGCGCCGCATCAAGGACCTCGCCTCCAAGGTCGAACAGAACGGCAAGCCCGTACTGGAAGACCAGGGCTTCCGCGAAAAGCTCGCGGCCTGCGAGATCGAGCTCAAGGCGCTCGAACTGACGCAGCTCCGCGTCGTCGCCGACGAGGGCAAGCACGGCAAGGGCAAGCCCAACCCGGCGTCCTCGGTCTTGAAGATCAAGGGTTCGGAAATTCAGCAGACCACCACCGAGCTTCTGATGGAAGTGATCGGCCCGTTCGCCGCGCCCTACGACGTGCATGGCGACGACGGCTCTAACGAGACCATGGACTGGACCGCCCAGATCGCGCCGAGCTATTTCAACAACCGCAAGGTCTCGATCTACGGCGGCTCCAACGAGATCCAGCGCAACATCATCACCAAGGCGGTGCTGGGGCTTTAGTGCTCGCAACTACAACACCTGTCGTCCCCCGTGAAGGCGGGGGACCCAGTACGCCGCGGCGATTGTGGTTGCGATGAACGCCTGCGATTACTGGATCCCCCGCCTTCGCGGGGGATGACGATAGAGGGCTCGGCAACGGCGTTGCCACATTGAATTTAAGAGAAAGTAACGAACATGGATTTTGATTTGTCCGAGGAGCAGCGTCTTCTCAAGGAAAGCATCGACGGTCTGTTGACCGACTCCTACGATTTCGATGCGCGCAAGAAGTACCAGAAGGAAAAGGGCGGCTGGAGCAAGGCCGTCTGGGGCAAGCTGGCCGAGCAGGGCTTGCTGGGCCTGCCGTTCGCGGAAGCCGATGGCGGCTTTGGCGCCGGCGCGGTCGAGACCATGATCGTGATGGAAGCGCTCGGCAAGGCGCTGGTGCTGGAGCCGTATCTCGCCACCGTCGTGATCGGCGGCGGCTTCCTGCGCCATGGCGCATCGGCCGAGCAGAAGGCCGCGCACATTCCCGGCATCATCGACGGCAGCAAGACTTTTGCGTTCGCCCAGCTCGAGAAGAACTCGCGCTACGACCTCGGCGATGTCTCAACCACCGCCAAGAAGAAGGGCACGGGCTGGGTCATCGACGGCGAAAAATTCGTCGTGCTTAACGGCGAGAACGCCGACACCCTGATCGTGACCGCGCGCACCAAGGGCAGCCAGCGCGACAAGACCGGCATCGGCGTGTTCCTCGTACCGGCGTCTGCCAAGGGCGTCACCCGCAAGGGCTATCCGACCCAGGACGGCCTGCATGCCGCCGACATCACCTTCACCGGTGTCGAGGTCGGCGCTGACGCCGCGATCGGCGATCCCGAGAACGGCTTGCCGCTGATCGAGCGCGTGGTAGATGAGGCCCGCACCGCGATGTGCGCGGAAGCGGTCGGCGCGATGGATGAATCGCTGAAGAGCACGGTTGAATATCTCAAGACCCGAAAACAGTTCGGCGTGCCGATCGGCAGCTTCCAGACCCTGCAGCACCGCGCCGCCGACATGTTCGTCGCGCTCGAACAGGCCCGCAGCATGTCGATGTTCGCGACCATGGCCGCCGATTTCGACAGCGCGAAAGAGCGCGCCACGGCAGTGGCCGCCGCCAAGGTGCAGATCGGCAAGTCCGGCAAGTTCATCGGCCAGCAGTCGATCCAGCTTCACGGCGGCATCGGCATGACCCAGGAAGCCAAGATCGGCCACTACTTCAAGCGCCTGACCATGATCGAAAACACCTTTGGCGACACCGACTACCACCTCCGCCGCGTCACCGACGCGGGCGGGCTGGTGTAAGGCAAGCTGACTGTCATCCCCCGCGAAAGCGGGGGATCCAGTACGCCGCGGCCTATCGGCTCTCGCGCAATCGTCTCTGGAATACTGGATCGCCCGGCTGAACCGGGCGATGACGACTGAATGAATGGAAGCAGGGAGCCAACAACAATGAAAAACACCCCGTTCGATCTCACCGGAAAAGTCGCCGTCATCACCGGCTCCAGCCGCGGCATCGGCCGTTCTTCCGCAGAGCTGCTCGCCAAGCTCGGCGCAAAAGTCGTGGTCTCCAGCCGCAAGGCCGATGCCTGTCACGAGGTGGCTGAGGGCATCAAGAAGGCGGGCGGCGATGCTCATGTCATTCCCTGCAACATCTCGCGCCGCGAGGAAGTCGAGGGGCTGATATCGGGCACGACAAAACACTACGGCAAGGTCGACATCCTCGTCTGCAACGCCGCGGTCAATCCGTATTACGGCCCGCTGCTCGACATCAAGGACGAGGCCTTCGACAAGATCATGGGCTCGAACGTCAAGAGCAACATCTGGCTCTGCGCGCTGGCGATCCCGCAGATGGCCGAGCGCGGCAACGGCTCGGTGGTGATCATCTCGTCGATCGGCGGCCTGCGCGGCTCCACCGTGATCGGCGCCTACGGCATTTCGAAAGCCGCTGATTTTGCGCTGTGCCGCAGCCTCGCCGGCGAATGGGGCCCGAAGGGCGTTCGCGTCAATTGCGTGGCGCCCGGCTTGGTCAAGACCGATTTCGCCCGCGCGCTGTGGGAAGACCCGGAGAACCTGAAGCGCCGCACGTCAGGCTCGCCGCTCCGCCGCATCGGCGAGCCCGAAGAAATCGCCGGCGCGGTGGCCTATCTGGCCTCGGACGCCTCCACCTTCATGACCGGCCAGACCATCGTGGTCGACGGCGGCGTGACGACCGCAGCGACGTGATCCTTACCCGCCCCTGGAGGGGGCGGGTCGGCTCACATTGAGCGCAGCGAAATGTGAGACGGGGTGGGGTGGGGTGACAGTCTCTCAACTCGAGCGTCGCCGCGCGCGGCTCTCTCCAACTTGACCTCCGCCTCCCAATCGGATTGCCTCTCACGCAACCAAAACCTCCCGGGGAAGCAACGTCATGTCCTTCGTTCTGGCCATCGATCAGGGCACCACATCTTCGCGCGCCATCGTGTTTCGCAGCGACATCTCCATCGCCGCCACCGCGCAGCAGGAATTCCCGCAGCATTTCCCGGCCTCCGGCTGGGTCGAGCACGAGCCGGAAGACATCTGGACCTCGACGTTACAGGTCTGCCGCGCCGCGCTAGAAAAAGCCGGCCTCAAAGCGCAGGACATCGCCGCGATCGGCATCACCAACCAGCGCGAGACCACGGTGGTGTGGGACCGCGCCACGGGGCAGGCCGTGCACCGCGCCATCGTCTGGCAGGACCGCCGCACATCGGACATCTGTGCCAGACTGAAAGCCGAAGGCCACGAGCCCAACATTTCGGCCAGGACCGGTCTCATTATCGATCCCTATTTCTCCGGAACCAAAGTCGCCTGGATCCTCGACCACGTCCCGGGCGCGCGCGAACGCGCCGGCCGCGGCGAACTGATGTTCGGGACCGTCGATTGCTACCTGCTGTGGCGGCTGACCGCTGGCCGTGTGCACGCCACCGACGCCACCAACGCCTCGCGCACGCTGCTGTTCAACATCCACACCGGCGAGTGGGACGATGAACTCCTGAAACTCCTGCGCGTGCCGCGCTCGATGCTCCCGGAGGTAAAAGACTCCTCCGTCAAATTCGGCGACAGCGACCCGAGCCTGTTCGGCGGTTCGATCGCGATTTCCGGCATCGCCGGCGACCAGCAGGCCGCCACCATCGGCCAGGCCTGCTTCACCCCCGGCATGATCAAGTCGACCTACGGCACCGGCTGCTTTGCGCTGCTCAACACCGGCACCACGCCGGTCGCCTCGAAGAACAAGCTGCTCACCACCATCGCCTATCAGCTCAATGGCAAGCGCACCTACGCGCTGGAAGGCTCGATCTTCGTCGCAGGTTCCGCCGTGCAATGGCTGCGCGATGGCCTCGGCATCATCAAGCAGGCCTCCGAGACCGGCCCGCTCGCCGACAAATCCGATTCCATGCAGAGCGTCTATCTCGTTCCCGCCTTCGTCGGCCTCGGCGCGCCTTACTGGAATCCGCGCGTCCGCGGCGCGCTGTTCGGCCTCACCCGCAACACCGGCCCCGCCGAACTCGCGCACGCCGCACTCGAAAGCGTCTGCTACCAGACTTTTGATCTCCGCGAAGCGATGCGCGCCGACTGGCCGGGCGAGAAGGCCGCCAACGTGCTCCGCGTCGACGGCGGCATGACGGCGTCGGACTGGACCATGCAGCGCCTCGCCGACCTGCTCGACGCCCCGGTCGATCGTCCGATGATCCAGGAGACCACGGCGTTAGGGGCCGCCTATCTCGCCGGGCTACAGGCCGGCGTCTATCCCGAGCCGGCAAAGTTTGCCGACAACTGGCGGCTGGAGCACCGCTTCAAGCCGGCAATGAGTGCGACGACGAGGGAGCGAAAGCTTGCAGGCTGGGCGAGGGCGGTGAAGGGCGTGCTGGCGAGTGATGAGGGGGAGTAGCACCGGATGATTTTGCCCGACGGCTATTCCGACGTTCCCGCCGGCAAGATCGCCGCGATCGTCACGCATCTGGAAATGACCGCGCACCCCGCGCCGCGTCCCGATCCCGCGGGCGCGTGGACGCTGCGGCGGGCTGACGTTCCCGCGCTCGACTGGTATCGCGATCTCTATGGTCGGGTCGGCCAGCCATGGCTGTGGATTTCAAGGATACGGATGCCCGACGCGGAATTGGCTGCGATCATTCAATCGCCGTTGATGGCAATCTACGCATTGGCGCATGCGGGACGCGAGGAAGGCTTGCTTGAAATGGATTTTCGCGAAGCCGGGCAATGCGAAATCGTCTCTTTCGGGGTCACCGAAAAACTTGTCGGAACCGGCGCTGGCCGCTGGCTGATGAACCGCGCGCAGGAACTCGCCTGGTCGCAGCCGGTCACGCGCGTGTGGCTGCACACCTGCACCTTCGATCATCCCGCCGCGCTCGCCTTCTACCAGCGCTCAGGCTTTCGTCCGTTCCGGCGACAGGTCGAAGTGGTCAACGATCCGCGGCTCGATGGGACAGTCCCGCGCGATGTGGCGCGGCACGTGCCGGTGATCGAGTGAGGCACTAAAGCGTCCTCATCCTCCGCCGTCATCCCCGTGAAGACGGGGATCCAGTATTCAAGAGCAGTTGCGATAGAACCGAGACGCCGCGGCATACTGGATACTCCGCTTTCGCGGAGTACGACGAGGTGTGGTCGGGGCGTCTCTTCTACTCAAAATAAATCCTGCTTCGCCCGCGCCAGCGAAAATCCGCGCCGGTCCGCATTGAAGCAGGTAATCCCGATCTGCTCCGACTTGCACGTAAACCCGCCGCGCTGCCACACGTCGCCGTAAGCAAGCACCGGCAGTGAACCATCCATCACGGTGTCGCCGTGGCAGAGACGCGCGGCGGGGCCTTTGGCGTTCATTTCGAAGGCGCCGCCGTAGTCGAGGTCGCAATCCGCGGGGCGCCGCGGTTTTGTCTCCATCGCGGCGATGTCGCAGCGGAGGATGTTCTGCTTGTCGTAGTCGAAGTACTGGCAGGTGATGTTTTTCGACGGGGACTGGAAGCCGGTCGGGCCGGATTGGGCCATAACCGCGCTGACCGTCAGCATCAGAGCAAGTCCGATCAGGCTTCGGAATGGAATGCTGGGCATGTCTTCCCCACCGGTGGTCAACGATATGCAGGATACGTAGTATGCCTCGGTTGTCATCATCCGCGAAGGCGGATGATCCAGTATTCCAGAGTACCTGCGAAAGAGCTGCAAGGCCGCGGCGTACTGGATACCCCGCTTTCGCGGGGTATGACGGTTATATGTGTGGAAAGGCAGACGCCCATGATCCTGATCGGCCAATACGACTCCCCCTTTGTCCGCCGCGTCGCCATCGCCATGCGGCTCTACGGCATCCCCTTCGAGCACAGACCATGGTCGACCTTCGGCGATGCCGACAAGATCGCGCCGTATAATCCGCTGCGGCGGGTGCCGACGCTGGTGCTCGATGACGGCGAGGCGCTGATCGAGAGCGCGATGATCCTGGATCATCTCGACGACCTCGTCGGCCCCGAACGAGCGATGATCGCGCGCAGCGGCGAAACGCGGCGGCGGCATTTGCGGATCTGCGCGCTGGCGATGGGGCTCGGCGACAAGGGCGTCAGCCTGCTGTACGAGCGCGTGCTGCGCAAGGAGAAGCAGCTCGATCTCTGGGTCGAGCGTTGCACGTCGCAGATATCGGGCGTGCTCGACGTACTGGAAAAGGAGCGCGCGGCGATCAAGACGCCGTACTGGTTCGGCGAAAACATCGGCCACGCCGATATCGCGGTTGGTTGCGCGCTGCGATTTATTGGCGAGGCGCATCCCAGCCTGTTCGATGCGCGCTATCCGGCGCTGAAGGCGCATTCGGCACGGTGCGAGGCATTGCCGGCATTCCAGGAGATCGTGCAAGCGTTGGAGCCACCGAAGAACTAGAGCGAAATCAATTCCGAGAGCCGCGCGGGCGGTCCACTCCCTCTCCCGCGCGCGGGGAGGGCCGGTGTGGGGTGTCTCCACGACGAACACTTCCGATGCGGAAGCAGCCCCCACCCGGCATAGAGCCCGCCGTAAACGCCTAACCCTTCAACTTCCCCAACGCCGCTTCCACCACTTCACGCGTGTAGGGTTTCTGTACGACGGGTGCCCCTGCAAGGTCCTCCGGGATCGGCGCCCGTTCGCCGTATCCGGTGGCGAACATGAAGGGCACGCCGAGTTCGCGCAGTCTGTTCGCAACGGGAATGCTGTTCTCGCTGCCGAGGTTGAGGTCGAGCAGTGCAAAGTCCGGTTTGGTGCGCGCGATCGAGGGGAGCGCCTGGCCGACCGATGCCGCGGTTTCGACATGCCGCGCGCCGAGTTCGAGCAGGATGACTTCGGCCGCCATCGCGATGATCAGATTGTCCTCGACGATCAGCGCCGTGCCCGAAAGCCGCGGCGTCGCCGGGGTATCGGCCTCCAGTTTCGTTGCAATGCCTGTCATGGAAGTCACCATCTCCACATAATTGGCCGGGATCACGAAGTGCGCATGCACGCCCAGCAGGTCGAAACGCAGCTCGGCGTCACCCTTGAGATCGAACGGGATCGAGCGCTCGATGATGGTGGTGCCGAAGCCGCGCCGTGATGGCGGCTGCACCGGCGGGCCGCCGCTTTCCTTCCAGTCGATCACGAGGCTCGAACTCTGGTCGAACTTCCAGGCGATTTCGACCTTGCCGGTCGAATCAGCGAGCGCGCCGTATTTGGCGGAGTTCGTCATCATCTCGTGGACGACGAGCGCGAGTGTCGCGAACGCCTTTGGATCGAGCGCCACTTCCGGTCCGTCCATCTGGATGCGGCCCGCGCGGGCGCCGAGATAGGCGCCGGCCTCGGATTCGACCAGCGCTTTGAGCGCCACCGGCGCCCAGTTCAGGCTGGTGATCTGGTCATGGGCGCGCGCCAGCGCCTGGATGCGTCCGCCCAGCACGCCGGCGAATTCCTCGATGCTTGCCGCTGTGTCCTTGCTCTGCGTCACCAGCCCGCGCACCAGGCTGAGAATGTTCCTGACACGGTGATTGAGCTCGGCGATCATCAGTTCCTGGCGCTCCTGCGCGTTCTTGCGCTCGCGCGCGGCGAGGTCGGCGAGCTGCAGGATGACCTCGAGCAGGGTGATGCGCAGGCTCTCGGCGATGTGCAGATCGGCCTGCGTCCACGGCTTCGACTGGCCGTGGACCACTTCCTGCCACAGCTCGAAACTCTTGCGCGGGGTCAGCCGCGGCCCGTTCGGGCCGTTGGCATAGACTTTCTCGGGCGCGCCGGCCCATTTCACCGAACGCAGGACTTCGCGGCGGAAGAAGACCAGGCAGTCGCGCGGCGAGCGCGAGATCGGGATGGCGAGAAAGCCGGCGGCACGGTCGCGGAAGGATTCGCCTGACGCATAGACCTTGCCGATTTCGGCGCTTGCCGTGATGCGGTCGGGCGAGGTGCGGTTGATGAAGGCGACGAGGTCTTTCACTTCCGCCGTCGTCGGCGCGTCCCCTGACAGCGTGACCTCGCCGTCGGACCAGATCGCGATGCCGTCGCATTCGATCATCTTGCGGTAGTCGTCGACGAAATCGACGATGGCGCGATGGCTGTGCTCGTGGCTGGCGGCGGCCTCGATCAGCCGTTCCTGGATCTGCTGGGCGCGGGCCTCATAGGCGACGACGGCCTCGCGCTCGCGGGCCTCGATGATCCAGGAGAACATCTGGCCGAACAGTTCGGCGGCGGTGCGCCGTTCGAACGAAACGTGGTGCGCCGAATAATGGTGGCAGGCGAACAGGCCCCACAGCTTGCCGTCGCGCAGGATCGAGATCGACATCGAGGCGCCGACGCCCATGTTCTGCAGATATTCGATATGGATCGGCGACACCGACCGCAGCGTGCTCATCGACAGGTCGAGCAAGCCGGCGCTGTGGGTGGCGGTCGAAAGCAGCGGCGCCGGTTTGGCGTTGATGTCGGCGATGATGCGCAGCCAGTTGCGGGTATAGAGCGTGCGCGCCTGCTGGGGAATATCGGAGGCCGGATAATGCAGGCCAAGAAAGGTTTCCAGCCCCGCCCTGGCGACCTCGGCGATGACCTCGCCCGAACCATCCGGCTGGAAGCGGTAGACCATCACGCGGTCGAAGCCGGTCAGGATCGTGACCTGCCGCGCTGCCTCCTGCGCCAGCTCGGTGATCCCCTTGGTCTTGCGGACGCAGCCGAGCATCAGCCGCACCAGTTCGCCGGAATTGACGTCGGGCTCGATCACCGACGGCTCGGCCTCGATGATGAGATAGACACCGGAAAAATGAATCGCGATGTCGAACGGCCTGCCGCCGTCCTGCAGCACCACGTTGAAGATGCGCTCGGTCGCGTCGGGTCCGGCGAGATAGTCGACGCGGGCGCGAATGGCGTCGACCGCGGCCGTCGACAGGACGGTGTCGACCGGCCGCTGGAAAATATCCGACGTGTCGCGCCCGAGATAGTCGGCGACGTTTTCCGACGCCATGCAGATGGTGAAATCCGATTGCAGCCCGATCAGGAAGCCGAACGGCTGCACGCTGCCGGGAATGTGGATCGGCTCGCGATCGCAATTGGTGAGATCGACCTGCGGCTTCATGATTTTGCCGCCTGTGCGAACAGGTCAAAGGCGCGGCGCGCGGGCGCGACGATCTCTTGCTCGTCGATGAGCGCTCCAGAGTGGCTTTCCAGGACGGCGAGGAAGCTGCTCCAGAGCGGCTGGCCCGCGCCGTGGCCGAGGAAGGCGGTATTGCCCGATATCAGGGGATCGGCGGCCTGCCTTACCGTCCTGATCAGATGCGCCGCACCGAGGCGCGATCCCTCCAGGACGTAGAGCGTACCGAGCACGGCGAAGCGGTCGGGCAGTTCCGGTGTTTCGAACCGGCGGAGAAATCCGCCCAGCTTGACGAGATCGCCAAGGATGGCATCGGTCCGCGCGCGCGCGTCCCAATCCGGCAGCAGGCCGCGCACGCGGGCGCGCACCAGCGCCTGCTCGAGCGGCAAAAGGGCGGCCGCGTTGATTTCGAGGAAGCGGCGGTAGCCCGCGATGGTGCACAGATCCAGCGCGCCAAGCTGCGCGTCCAGCCGTGCGTGGTCGCCGGCTGTTGCTTCTCTCAATAAGCCTCGGAGCTTTGCGTCTGGGCGGTGGGGACGGCTGCGAACGGCAACATGCGGCGTCGGAATTGCGATTTCCGGCATCCGGAATCCTTCTTCTGGACCTGCGCGGCCGTCAGGCCACAGAGAAATTCTGACGGTAACGCCCGAGGGAATCCAACGTTCCGGTCTGCCAGAATGCTCTACCTAAATACCGTAAACCGGCCTCACGCCTACTTTGCATGGGGTTGTTTTCGATATTTTGTGTTTGGGCATCCTACGGACCCGCACCCGCCACGACGCTCATGTGGCTCACGCCTTCTTCCGCATTGCCTCCGGCGTGTCCGGCTGCGCCAGCGGATGCGCTTTCGCAAATTCCGGCAGCGCCATCGCGGTCTCGAAGATGCGCTTCACCGTCGGATAGATCTTCAGGTCGATCTGCTGCGTGACCGCGACGGTGACGTGTCCGACCATGCAGATGTCGGCCAGCGTCGGCGCATCGCCATGGCAGAATGTTCCGGTGTCCTTGTTGTCGGCGAGATGTCCCTCCAGCGCGGCCAGCGTCTCCACGGTCCAGTGCCGCCGCCAGGCCGCCTGCTGCGTGTCGCGCAGATTGAGTTCGTGGTCGAGATAGCGCCGCACCCGCGGCACCAGCAGCGGGTGGCCCTCGCAGGCCACCATCAGCGCCAGCGCGCGGACCCGGGCGCGGCCGTTGATATCGGCGGGCAGCAACGGCGGGGAGGGGTATTTCTCGTCGAGATATTCGAGGATGGCGAGCGACTGGAACAGCGTGGTGCCGTCATCTTCCACCAGCGCCGGCAGCGCCATCTGCGGATTGATCTTGCGGTATTCGGGATCGCGATGCGCGTTGGCATCGAGGTCGACGAATACGATATCGGCCGGCACGTTTTTCAGATTGAGCGCGATGCGAACGCGAAAACTCGCCAGCGATCGCCAGAACGAATAGAATTTCATGGGGGCTCCATGCATGCGTCATGCGCGGGCTTCACCCGCGCATCCAGCCATCTTCGTGAGATGGATCACCGGGTCAAGCCCAGCGATGACGAGCTACGCGCCCACCGCCTTCTTGCGCCAGGCCAGATGCACCGCGCAGGTGCAGCCGGGCGGATGGGAGGCAACGTCGTTGGCGGGCACGGCTGGCATTGGCGCCGGCTCCTTCGCCGCCGCCTGCACCTGCGAAGGAATGTAGTTCAGCACCGGCGCCAGCCAGCGCTCGGTCTCGGCCACGCTCATGCCCTTGCGCGCGGCGTAATCCTCGACCTGGTCGCGCTCGATCTTGCCGACGCCGAAATAGAAGCTCTCGGGATGGCTGAAATAAAGCCCCGACACCGACGAGCCAGGCCACATCGCAAAGCTCTCGGTCAGCTTCACGCCCGCGGTGTTTTCCGCATCGAGCAACGAAAACAGCGTCGCCTTCTCGGTGTGATCGGGCTGCGCGGGATAGCCGGGCGCGGGGCGGATGCCGGCATATTGTTCGAGGATCAACTGATCCGAAGCCAGCGCCTCGTCCGGCGCGTAGCCCCAGAATTCCTTGCGCACGCGCTGGTGCATCCGCTCGGCAAAGGCTTCCGCAAGGCGATCGGCCAGCGCCTTGCACAGGATCGAGGAGTAATCGTCATTGGCGTTCTTGAAGCGGTCGGCGACGGCGTCCTCGCCGATCCCGGCGGTGACCACGAAGGCGCCGACATAGTCGGGCACACCTGAGGACACCGGCGCGATGAAATCCGACAGCGCGGCATTGAAGCGGCCTTCGCGCTTCTCCAGCTGCTGGCGCAGCGTGTGGAAGGTCGCGACTTTTTGCTTGCGGCTGTCATCGGCATAGACGGCGATATCATCGCCATCGGCATTGGCCGGCCAGAAGCCGATGGTGGCGCGGGCGGTGAACCATTTTCCCTTGATGATGAGATCGAGCATCTTGCGCGCGTCGTCATAGAGCGAGCGCGCTACTTCGCCGATCTTGGGATCGTCGAGGATGGCCGGGAAACGTCCGGTCAGTTCCCAGGTCTGGAAGAACGGCGTCCAGTCGATGTATTCGGCCAGCTCCGCGAGGTCGTAGGCGTCGAAACTCTTGATACCCAGAAAAGCCGGCTTCTTCGGCGGCGCCTTGGCGAAGTCGGCCTTGACCGCGTTGGCGCGGGCGTCCGCCAGCTTCAGCCGCTTCTTGTCGGCCTGGGCGCGGAAATGCGCCGCGGAGATCTTGGCGTATTCGGCGCGGATGTCGGCCGCATAGGCCTCGCGCCGCTCGGGCGAGAGCAGCGACGACGCCACGCCGACGGCGCGGCTGGCGTCGTTGACGTGCACGACCGGGCCGCCCTTGTAGTTCGGGTCGATCTTGACGGCGGTATGGACGCGGCTTGTCGTCGCGCCGCCGATCAGCAGCGGCATCTTCATGCCCTGCCGCTCCATTTCGCCGGCCAGGAAACTCATCTCGTCGAGCGAGGGCGTGATCAGGCCGGACAGCCCGATGATATCGGCGTCCTCCGCCTTCGCGGTCTCGATGATCTTGCTGGCGGGCACCATGACGCCGAGGTCGATGACCTCGAAATTGTTACACTGCAGCACGATGCCGACGATGTTCTTGCCGATGTCGTGGACGTCGCCCTTGACGGTGGCGAGCACGATCTTGCCGGCGGCGTTGCGGCCGTCGCTGGTCACGCCATTGGCAAGGTTGCGCGCCTTTTCCTCTTCCATGAACGGCATCAGGTAGGCGACCGCCTGCTTCATCACGCGTGCCGATTTCACCACCTGCGGCAGGAACATTTTTCCGTCGCCGAAGAGGTCGCCGACGATATTCATGCCGGCCATCAGCGGGCCTTCGATCACGTTCAGCGGCCGCTCGACCGTCAGCCGCACGGCTTCGGTGTCGGCTTCGATGAACTCGGTGATGCCGTGCACCAGCGCGTGGGAGAGCCGCTTCTCGACCGGCCATTCGCGCCAGGCGAGATCCTGCTCCTTGGTCTGCTTCTCCTTGCCGCGGAATTTTTCCGCCAGCGCCAGCAATCGCTCGGACGCGCCGGGGTCGCGGTTGAGGATGACGTCCTCGCAAGTTTGGCGCAGCTCAGGATCGATGTCGTCATAGACGATCATCTGCCCGGCATTGACGATGCCCATGTCCATGCCGGCCTTGATGGCGTGATACAGGAACACCGAATGCATGGCCTCGCGCACCGGCTCGTTGCCGCGGAACGAGAACGAGAGGTTGGAGACGCCGCCGGAGATATGCGCATGCGGCAGGTTCTGGCGGATCCAGCGCGTCGCCTCGATGAAGTCGACGCCGTAATTATTGTGCTCTTCCAGCCCGGTCGCGATCGCAAAGATATTCGGGTCGAAAATGATGTCCTCGGGCGGAAAGCCGACCTCGTTGACGAGGATGTCGTAGGCGCGCTTGCAGATCTCGGTCTTGCGCGCAAACGTGTCCGCCTGTCCGACCTCGTCGAACGCCATCACCACGACCGCCGCGCCATGGCGGCGCGCGATGCGGGCCTCGTGGATGAATTTCTCCACGCCTTCCTTCATCGAGATCGAGTTCACCACCGGCTTGCCCTGAACGCATTTCAGGCCGGCCTCGATGACGTTGAATTTCGAGGAGTCCACCATCACGGGCACGCGGGCGATGTCCGGCTCGGCGGCGACGAGGTTGAGGAACGTCACCATCGCGGCTTCGGAATCGAGCAGGCCCTCGTCCATGTTGACGTCGATGATCTGGGCGCCGTTCTCGACCTGGTCGCGCGCCACCTGCAGCGCTGCGGTGTAATCGCCCGCAGTGACCAGCTTGCGGAATTTCGCCGAGCCCGTGACGTTGGTGCGCTCGCCGACGTTCACGAACGGGATCGCGGGCGTCAGTTCGAACGGCTCGAGGCCCGAGAGCCGCAGTCGCGGCTCGATTTCGGGCACGAGGCGCGGCTTGTGCGGGGCGACAGCCGCTGCAATCGCCGCGATATGGTCCGGCGTGGTGCCGCAGCAGCCGCCGACGATGTTGACGAGGCCGGCCTCGGCGAACTCGCCGATCAGGCGCGCCATGTATTCCGGGCTCTCGTCATACTGGCCGAATTCGTTGGGCAGGCCGGCGTTCGGATAGGCGCAGACCAGCGTATCCGCGACGCGGCCGATATCGGCGATGTGGGCGCGCAAATCTTCGGCGCCGAGCGCGCAGTTGAAGCCGATGGTGACCGGCTTGGCGTGCCGCACCGAATTCCAGAATGCTTCCGGCAATTGCCCCGACAGCAGCCGGCCTGATTTGTCGGTAATCGTGCCCGAAATCATCACGGGCACGTCGATGCCGCGTTCTTCGCTGATTTCCGAAATCGCGTAGAGCGCGGCCTTGGCGTTCAGCGTGTCGAAGATGGTTTCGACCAGCAGCATATCCGCGCCGCCGTCGAGCAGGCCGTTGATCTGTTCGCCATAGGACTTGCGCAGATCGTCGAAGGTGACGGCGCGATAGCCGGGATTGGAGACGTCCGGCGAGATCGAGGCGGTACGATTGGTCGGGCCCAATGCGCCGGCGACAAAGCGCGGCTTGCCGTCCTCGGCGGTGACGCGCATCGCCGCGGCGCGGGCGAGTTTTGCGCCGTCGCGGTTCAGTTCATAGGCGAGGTCCGACATGTCGTAGTCGGCCTGCGCGATCGAGGTCGAGGAGAACGTGTTGGTGGCGACGATGTCGGCGCCGGCGCGCAGGTAGGCCGCGTGGATATCCTCGATCGCCTGCGGCTGGGTCAGAATCAAGAGGTCGTTGTTACCGCGGACATCGCGATGGAAATCCGCAAAGCGCTGCCCCCGAAACGCGGCTTCGTCATATTGCAGGCCCTGGATCATCGTGCCCATGGCGCCGTCGAGCACCAGAATGCGTTCGCGGGCGGCGGCAAGCAGGGCGGTACGCTTGGGCGAAATCGATACACTCATCGGATCAGGCAGCTTTCTGCGCGCCATTGGGGCGGATGCCCAGCAGATGGCTGATCGCGAACACGAGGTCCGCGCGGTTCATGGTGTAGAAGTGAAAGGTATCGACGCCGTGTTTTGCCAGTTTTTGCACCTGACCGGCGGCGACAGTTGCCGCCACCAGCTTGCGCGTCTCGGCGTCGTCGTCGAGCCCTTCGAACTTGTCGGCGAGCCAGTCCGGCACGGTCGTGCCGGCGCGCGTCACGAAGTTCCGCGCCTGCTTGAAATTGTGCATCGGCATGATGCCGGGCACGACCGGGATATCGATGCCGCGGGCGCGGACGCGGTCGAGGTAACGGAAGTAGAGGTCGTTGTCGAAGAACACCTGGGTGATGGCGCGCGCCGCCCCGGCGTCGACCTTGGCCTTCAGCGTGTCGATGTCGGCATCGAGCGTCGGGCTCTCGGGATGCTTCTCGGGATAGGCTGAGACGGAGACTTCGATATCGGGATAGCGCTTCTTGATGCCGGCGATCAGGTCGGGCGAACTCTGGTAGCCGTCGGGATGGGCGTGATAGGCGGTGCCGATGCCGGTGGTGGGGTCACCACGCAACGCCACGATGTGGCGTACGCCGATCTCGTGATAGCGCGCCACCACGTCGTCGATCTCGCCCTTCGGCGCGCCAACGCAGGTCAGGTGCGCGGCCGGCGTCAGGCGGGTTTCTTTCAGGATGCGGGCGATGGTCGAATGGGTGCGCTCACGCGTGGATCCGCCGGCGCCATAGGTCACCGACACGAAATTCGGCGTGAGCGGCGCCAGCCGGTTGATGGTCTCCCACAGGCTGCGCTCCATCTCTTCGGTCTTGGGCGGAAAGAACTCGAAGGAGATTTTTGGCGAGTGCAGCGCGCGATGGCCGTCGAAAGCGGGGGGCGTAACCTCGGTCATGACACTCACAAAAGCTCCGCAGAAATGGGTCGGCATCGGGCCTATCGGCCAGAAGCTAAAATAGGCCAAACGGGGCCTGCCAAACAGCCCATCGATGATGGGAAATAGCCCAATAGATGCGGAATATGCGGAATAAAATGTCTTTCGTGAAGAGCGAGTGGGCTTTGGCTATACGTATATTTCTCAAATAAAAACAATATGTTAGACAAAATAAAGTTCTTCTATGGGGTAGGGTGGGTGTGGGCAGGCGTCAATTTCATTGCATCTGTCACATTTTGTCCCACCGATAAACTGCGGAGCAACGCTCCCTTTCCCCACAAGCGCGGGCCTGATCTGCGCCAGCCTGGCCTTTGTCGGTCTCGTTTACCGCATTAGGTTGACGCGATGATCCCGCTTTCAGTCCTCGACCTCTCCGTCGTCACCACAGGCACCCGTCCGGCCCACGCGCTGCAGAACAGCATCGATCTGGCGCGCCATGTCGATGGGCTCGGCTATGTCCGCTACTGGCTCGCCGAGCACCACAATCTGGCTTCGGTGGCGAGCCCCGCGCCCGACCTGATGATCGGCCAGATCGCGGCGGTGACGAAGAACATCCGCGTCGGCTCCGGTGGCGTGATGCTGCCCAACCATGCGCCGCTGGTCGTGGCCGAACGCTTCAAGATGCTGGAGGCGCTGTTTCCCGGCCGCATCGATCTCGGCCTCGGCCGTGCGCCCGGCACCGACGGGGCCACGGCGCATGCGCTGCGCAGCCGGCTCGATCGCCGCGAGGGCGACGACTTTCTCGAACGCTTAAGCGAACTGGTGTTGTGGGAGACCCGCGATTTCCCGGCCGGCCATCCCTACAACAATGTGGTGGCGATGCCCGACGACACGCCGCTGCCGCCGATCTGGCTGCTCGGTTCGAGCGATTACAGTTCGGAACTGGCCGCGCAAGTCGGCATGGGCTTCGCGTTCGCGCATCATTTTGCGTCCTATGACGCGATCGCGGCGATGACCAACTACCGCGACCATTTCAAGCCGTCCGGCTGGCGCGCCACGCCGCACGGCATCCTCGCCGTCGCTGCCGTGGCCGCCGAAACCGATGCGGAAGCCGAACAACTTGCCTCCTCGATGGACCTCAACCGTCTGCGCCGCGACCGCGGGCAATATCTGCCGCTGCCAAGCGTCGAGGAAGCGCTGGCCTATAATTACAGCGACGCCGAGCGCGCTTCCGTCATGCGCAACCGCTCCCGGCTGTTCGTCGGCAGTCCGGCGACGATCCTGTCGAAGCTGCAGCCAATGATTACGGCGAGCGAGCCGGATGAATTGATGATCATCACGGCGGTGTACGATCACGACGCAAGGAAGAAGTCGTATAGTCTGCTGGCGGATGCCTTTGGGTTGGACAAGAAAGTGGCCGCATAAGCAGTGTCGTCCCGGCGAAAAGCAGGGACCCATACCGCGTGATCTATCGACGAGGCAGTATGGCTGAAATCTTCAACGACAACTCCGGTCGGTGGCTATGGGTCCCCGCGTTCGCGGCCACGACTCGCTGAGAGCCGTCGAATGTCGAGCGAACAGCACCCCGTTCTCTCCCGCCGCGCGGCGCTCAGCGGCCTGGCCGCGACCTGCGCCGCCAGCCTGATGCCCCGGGCATCCGCAGAAGAGGCGGGGCCGATCTTCTCTTCCACCGGTCCCAACGCCGAACTTTACGGCGCCGCGGCGGGCTATCCCGTCCCCGACGCCGCAAGGGCGCGGTGGCAAGGCAATCCGTGGGCACCAGCTGATCGCGTCGGTGCGTTCACCCACATCGATGACATCTATCCGACGCGGCGGGTGAAACGCGCCCCCATACAATGGGCGTTCAAGCGCGCCCCGGCGGAATTGTCCGATCCCTTTCGGGCCGAAGTAACTGGCTATCTCGCACGCAATCCCGTCACCGGTCTCCTGATCGCCAAAGACGATCAGATTCTGTTCGAGCATTATCAGTACGGCCGGACCGACGGCGACCGGTTTGTCTCCCAGTCGATGGTGAAGTCGGTCACCGGCCTGTTGATGGGCGTCGCGATTGCCGAAGGCGCGATCAAATCGGTCGACGACACGGTCGAAGCCTATGTGCCGGGCTTCCGCGGATCCGAATATGGCCGGACGTCAATCCGCGATCTCTTGCACATGTCCTCAGGGATCGACTTTGGCGAAGAGGCGGAAGGTGGGCGCGATCTCAACCGGCTGTGGCAGGACATGGTCGCCGGCTTTTCAGGAAAAGGCACGGTCAACAGCATCATTCAGTTCAATCACCGGATCGCTCCGCCTGGCGCGCGGTTCCATTACGCCAGCATCGAACCGGATGTGCTTGGCTTGGTCCTGCGTGCGGCCACCGGCAATTCGCTGTCCGACTACCTGCAGGAAAAAATCTGGCAACCCATCGGGGCAGAAGCCGATGCCAGATGGATGGTGGACGCCGAAGGGTTCGAACTCGCACACTTCGGCTTCAATGCGGTGCTGCGCGATTATGCCCGGCTCGCGCGCTTGCTGGCGTTTGACGGCGCGTGGGACGGGCGGCAGATCGTCCCGGCGCAGTGGATGGTTGATGCGACTGCGGTGCGGCCGTCAGACGGTTATCTCGCACCGGGAAAAGCCCATCGCGATTTCGGCTATGGCTATTTGCTGTGGCTGCTGCCCTGGGGGCAGCGCCAGTTTGCGATGTTCGGTGATTTCGGTCAGCGGATCTGCATCGATCCGGCTTCCAAAATCGTGATGGTGCACACCGGACTGGAGCAGACCCCGGAGATATGGAAACTGTGGTTGGCGGCGCTGAAGCGGTTCGGCTGACCGCTCAATCCGCCTTCTCGCTGAACGTCGCCCGGAACGGATGCCCGGGATAGACGCCGACGATACGAAATTCGCGCGAGAAGAATTTCAACTCCTCCAGCGCAAAGGCGAGGCCCTTGTCCTCGGGATGGCCGTCGACGTCGGCATAGAATTGCGTGGCGGAGAATTCGCCGTCGACCATGTAGCTTTCCAATTTCGTCATGTTGACGCCGTTGGTGGCGAAGCCGCCGAGCGCCTTGTAGAGCGCAGCGGGCAAATTGCGCACGCGGAAAACAAAAGTGGTGACCAGCGGTCCCGATCCCTGCTTGGCCCAATTTGCCTCGCGCGCCAGCACCACGAAGCGCGTGGTGTTGTGGGCCTCGTCCTCGACATCTTCGGCCAGAATATCGAGACCGTAGATTTCGGCCGCCAGGCGCGACGCGATCGCGGCCACGCTCTTGTCCTTGCGTTCGGAAACGTCGCGCGCGCTGCCGGCGGTATCGGCCGCGACGATCGGCTTGATACCGAGCTTGCGGATGATGCGGCGGCATTGGCCGAGTGCGTGGACGTGGCTCTCCACTGTCTTGATGTCCGTGAGCTTTGTTCCGCGTACCGCCATCAGTTGATGGCGGATCGGCAGAAACCATTCGCCGACGATGAACAGGCCGGAGGCCGGCAGCAGATGATGGATATCGGCGACCCGGCCGGCCACGGAATTCTCGATCGGGATCATGCCGAGGTCGGCTTCGCCCGAGGCGATCGCGGCCAGCGCGTCCTCGAAGGTCGCGCAGGGCAACGGCTCGACGTCCGGATAGGCCTCGACGATGGCGATATGGGAATTGGCGCCAGGCTCGCCCTGGAATGCGATTTTCAGCTTTTGGGTCATGTCTCGTTTCTCTGGCGGGCCTTTTAGCAGCCGCTGAGGCCTTGGCTAGTATGTCTTGGCTAGTAGCTTGCGGGCGGTTTCGAGGTCGGCCGGGGTGTCGACGCCGCGGGGGACGCTGTCGACGAGGGTGATGTCGATTCGCATCCCGGCCTCCAGCGCGCGCAACTGCTCGAGCTTCTCCTGCTGCTCCAGCGGAGACGGGGGCAGCGCAACGAACCGTTCCAGCGCGGCACGGCGATAGGCGTAGAGGCCGATGTGGTGGTAGCGGGGACCGTCGCCGTGGGGCGCCGTGGCGCGGGTGAAATAGAGGGCGCGAAGCCGGTTCGGACCGATCGGCGAGCCGACCGCCTTCACCACGCTGGGGGCCTGATCCTCTTCCTCGGTATGGATTTGCGAAGCCAGCGTCGCAATGTCGACGGCGGGGTCGTCAAGCGGCGGCAGCGCGGCACGGATCGTGTCCGGTGCGATCGTGGGAAAGTCGCCCTGCAGGTTGACCACGATCTCGGCCCGACCGTCCGGATCGATCCTCCGCATGGCCTCATGGATCCGGTCGGAGCCGGAAGGATGATCGGCCCGGGTCATCACCACCTCGCCGCCGGCGGCCTTTACCGCGGCCGCGATCTCGGGCGTGTCGGTGGCGACCGCCACCCGGCCGATTTTGGCCTCCTCGGCCCGCCGCAGCACGTGGACGATCATCGGCAGGCCGCCGATGTCGAGCAGCGGCTTGCCGGGCAGGCGGGTCGCCGCCATGCGGGCGGGAATCAGCACTAGAATTCGGGTTTCGGTCATCCGGAACGAGGTCAGCCGGCCAGCAAGAACAGGCCGGAAATAATGGGGGACTGGCGGAAAGTCGGGGCGTTTATACGGGTTGCCAGAGCCCGGGCAAACCGATATCTCAACCCTGCTGAGGGTGCGGCGCGAAAGGCTGATTCCTGATGCGCACCCGCGGCCGTTTTGCCGGCCTTCAGTCGAACTTTCCGGCCTGGAGCCTGACCCAACTATGGACTCCTTCGAACTCAACAAGATTCTCGGTGCCCTCCTCGGCACCTGCATTCTCGTTCTGGTGACGAGCTTTGCCGCCCATGCGATTTTCGCGCCCGTGCATCCGGAAAAGCCGGGCTTCGAGATCGCCGTGAAGGAAGCGGCCCATGGCGGCGAAGCCAAGGAAGCCGCCGCTCCCGCCGAGCCGATTGAGAAGCTGCTGCAGACCGCCTCGGTCGAGAAGGGCGCCGCCGCCGCCAAGAAATGCGCCGCCTGCCATACTTTTGAGAAGGGCGGCCCCAACCGCGTCGGCCCGAACCTCTATGGCATCGTCAACGAGAAGCGCGGCGAAGGCCGTGGCTTCAATTTCTCCGCTGCCATGAAGGCCAAGGGCGGCACCTGGACCATTGACGATCTCAACAAGTTCATCGCCAACCCCAAGGGCTTCATTCCGGGAACGGCGATGGGATTCGCCGGCATCCAGAAGGACAGCGAGCGCGCCGACGTGATCGCCTATCTGAACTCGCTTTCAGAGCATCCGGCTCCGCTGCCGACAGCTGCGAAGTAATATTTCGACAGTCCTTCATGGACTTGCTCGCGTCATGACGGCCAGGCCATTGCCTGGCCGTTTGCATATGCTGATCGCGTTGTTGTTATCGGGACGTTTCGCCGCAGCGGCGCGGTTCCCATGTTGATATCATGAGGAAAAAGCAACGTATTTTGTCGAACCCTTGCCTTATATTGGGTGCTGGCTGGCTCCCGTAAGCAACAGGATTTCCGCACTTGGCAATAACACGACGACATCTCCTGCAAGGCACTGCCGCAGCCGCGCTGATTCCGGCGCTAGGGCGCAACATTGGCGTTTCCTCTCCCGCGCTGGCACAGGCCGCGCCGGACGGACCGAAATGGCGGCATGGGATCTCCACCTTCGGCGACATCAAGTACCCCGCCGGCTTCAAGCGCTTCGACTACGTCAATCCGGATGCGCCCAAGGGCGGCGTCGCCCGCCTGTTCGAGCTTGGCACGTATGACAGCTTCAACATCGTGGTCGCCGGGTTGAAGGGATCGGTCCCTTCCGGCGTTGGAAGAATCTATCAGTCGCTGATGGATCCGGCCCTTGACGAGCCGGACAGCTATTACGGCACGCTGGCTGAACTCGTCACCTATCCCGACGACTTCTCCTATGTGATCTATCGCCTGCGTCCGGCGGCGCGATGGCATGACGGCAAGCCGGTGACCCCGGAAGACGTGGTTTTTTCATTTGAAACGTCCAAGGCGAGCAGCCCCAGGGCGCGCTTCTATTACCAGCATATCGTCAAGGCCGAGAAGGTCGGCGACCGATGACGTCAAATTCTTCTTCGACAGCCCCGGCAATCGCGAACTTCCGCTGATCACCGGGCAACTCAACGTGTTGCCAAAGCACTGGTGGGAAGGCACCGACGCGCAGGGCCGCAAGCGCGACGTGACGGCAACCACGCTGGAGCCGCCGCTGGGGTCGGGCCCCTACCGCATCAAGGACTTTGTCGCCGGCCGGTCGCTGGTGCTCGAACGGGTGAAGGATTACTGGGGCAAGGATCTGCCCAATAGCATCGGCCAGGATAATTTCGACGAACTCCGGTACGAATTCTTCCGCGACGACGTCGTCGGACGCCAGGCCTTCAAGGCCGACCAGTTCGACTGGTATGCCGAGCGTAGCGCCAAGGAATGGTCGGTGGCCTATGACTTCCCCGCCGTGCACGACGGGCGGGTGATCAAGGAAAAGTTTCCGGTCCTGAGTTCGGGGCGGATGCAGGGCTGGGCCTTCAACCTGCGCCGGCCGCTGTTCAAGGATGTGCGGCTGCGCCGCGCCTTCAACTACGCGTTCGACTTCGAGGAGATGAACCGGACCTTGTCGACCGGCGAGTACCATCGCGACAGCAGCTATTTCGACGGCATACCCGACTTCATGTCGACCGGACTTCCCGAGGGCCTCGAACTGGAAATGCTGGAGCCGCTGCGCGACAAGGTACCTCCGGAGGTTTTCACGACGCTCTACAAGGATCCCGTCAACGGCACCCCCGAAGCCGTCCGCACCAATCTGCGCGAAGCGACGCGGCTGTTGAAGGAGGCCGGATTCGAAGTCCGCGACCGCAAGCTGGTCGATCCCTCAGGACAGCCGGTCAGCGTCGAGATTCTGTGTGCCGACGAGGGCAACGAGCGAATCTCCTTGTTCTACAAGCCGTCGCTGGAGCGGCTCGGCGTCACCGTGAGCATCCGGCGCGTCGACAGCGTGCAGTTTGAGAACCGCACGCGTGACTATGATTTCGACATGACCACCGTGGTCTGGCCGCAGTCGCTGTCGCCCGGCAACGAACAGCGCGAATGGTTCGGCTCGCAAGCGGCGGACAAGCCCGGTTCCCGCAACGTGGGCGGGATCAAGAACCCCGCGGTGGATGCGCTGATCGATCGCATCATCTTCGCCAAGAACCGCGCCGAGCAGATTGCGGCCTGCAAGGCGATGGACCGCGTGCTGCTCTGGAATTTCTATTGCGTCACGCAATTCAACTACGGATTCAATCGCTATGCGCGCTGGGATCGTTTCAGCCACCCCGACCCCTTGCCCAAATATGGCGTGTCGGGATTCCCGACGGTGTGGTGGTATGACGCCGACAAGGCAGCCAAGATCGGCAAGCGCAGTTGAAGGAATCGCGCATGGCGCTACTCAACCGTCGACACGCGCTCGGTCTCGGCATCGGGGCGCTGAGCGCGGGCATGTTTCGCCCCGCCGCCGCCGACAATGGCGGCAGCGAGATGCACGGCATGTCGGTGTTCGGCGATCTGAAATACCCGGCCGACTTCAAGCATTTCGACTACGTCAATCCGGATGCGCCGAAGGGCGGCCTGTTTTCGACGATCCCGTCGGTTCGCGCCTACAATCAGTCCTTCCAGACGTTCAATTCGTTCAACGCCTTCATCCTCAAGGGCGAAGGCGCCAAGGGCATGGAGCTGACCTTTGACTCGCTGATGGCGCGTGCCAACGACGAGCCCGACGCGATGTATGGCCTTGCGGCGAAGTCGGTATGGATTTCGCCCGACAAGCTCACCTACCGCTTCACGATGCGCCCCGAGGCCCGCTTCAACGACGGCTCGAAGTTGACGGCGCATGACGTCGCGTTCTCGCTCAACACGCTGAAGGAAAAAGGCCACCCGCTGATCGTGGTGCAGTTGCGCGACTTCGTGAAGGCCGAGGCGCTGGACGATGCGACGGTGGCCGTGACCTTCGCGCCGAACCGCGCGCGCGACGTCCCGCTCTACGTCGCGAGCCTGCCGATCTTCTCCAAGGCCTATTACGCGACCCGTCCGTTCGAGGAATCGACCAGCGAAATCCCGTTAGGCTCCGGCCCTTACAAGGTGGGCCGATACGAGATCAACCGCTACGTCGAATTCGACCGGGTCAAGGATTATTGGGCGGCCGATCTTCCCGTCAACCGCGGCAGCAACAATTTCGGCACCGTGCGCTACGAGTTCTATCGCGACCGCGACGTGGCGTTCGAAGGCTTTACCGGCAAGAACTATCTCTATCGCGAGGAATTCACCGCGCGGATCTGGGCTACGCGTTACGATTTTCCCGCGATCAAGGACGGCCGCGTCAAGCGCGAGACCCTGCCGGATGAACTGCCGTCAGGCGGGCAGGGCTGGTTCTTCAATACCCGCCGCGACAAGTTCAAAGATCCCAGGGTGCGCGAAGCGGTCATCAATGCGTTCGATTTCGAGTGGACCAACAAGACCGTGATGTATGGCGCCTATGCGCGCACGGTGTCGCCGTTCCAGAATTCGGACATGGTGGCGACCGGGCTGCCCTCGCCGGAAGAGCTGAAGCTGCTGGAGCCGTTCCGCGGGCAGGTACCGGACGAGGTGTTCGGCGAGCCGTTCGTGCCGCCGGTGTCGGATGGATCGGGCCAGGACCGGGCGCTGCTGCGCAAGGCGCAGCAATTTCTGCAGGAGGCAAAGCTTCCCGTCAAGGACGGCAAGCGGGTCATGCCGAACGGCGAGATCTTTGCGATCGAATTCCTGCTCGACGAGCCGTCGTTCCAGCCGCATCACGCCACCTTCATCAAGAACCTCGGCCAGCTCGGCATCGACGCCAGCATCCGGTTGATCGACGCCGTGCAATACCGCGCGCGGGTGGAAGCGTTTGATTTCGACATGACGACGATGCGCCTGAGCATGTCGCCGACGCCGGGCGACAGCCTGCGGCCGTACTTCACGTCGCACGCGGCCGCCACCAAGGGATCGTACAATCTGGCGGGCGTGGCCAATCCTGCGATCGACGCGCTGGTCGACAAGGCCATCGGTGCCGAGACGCGCACCGATTTGACGATCGCGTGCCGCGCGCTTGATCGCGTGTTCCGGGCCGGCCGCTACTGGGTGCCGCAATGGTATCGCACCAACCACCCGATCGCCTATTGGGACCTGTTCGCGCATCCGCCAAAGCCGGCACGCTATGCGCAAGGCACCGGCGCGCCTGACAATTGGTGGTATGACGCCGCCAAGTCCGCGAAGCTCGAGCAGGCGAAGTAATCTCATGGCCGCCTATATCGCCCGCCGCATTCTTGCTGATGTTCCCGACGCTGCTCGGGATATTGTTCGTCTCGTTCATCGTCGTGCAGTTCGCGCCGGGCGGACCGGTCGAGCGCGTGCTGGCGCAGCTCTCCGGCGCCGACACCGGCGGCACGTCGCGGGTTTCGGGCGGCGGCGGAGATTTCGGTCCGCGCGGCCAGGTCGGCGCGTCCGCCGATGTCGTCAGTTCGAAATACCGCGGCGCGCAGGGGCTGGATCCTGACTTCATCAAGAAGCTGGAAGCGCAGTTCGGCTTCGACAAGCCGGCGCCGGAACGTTTTGCGCTGATGGTGTGGAATTTCTCCCGCTTCGATTTCGGCAAGAGCTACTTCCGCGACGTCAGCGTGATCCAGCTGATCAAGGAGAAGTTGCCGGTGTCGATGTCGCTCGGCATCTGGATGACGCTTCTGACCTATCTGATCTCGATTCCGCTCGGCATCCGCAAGGCCGTCGCCGACGGATCGAAGTTCGACACCTGGACCTCGGCGGTGATCATCGTAGGCTTCGCGATCCCGGGATTCCTGTTCGCGATCCTGTTGATCATCCTGCTCGCCGGCGGCTCGTTCCTCAACATCTTCCCGCTGCGCGGGCTGACTTCCGACGGCTGGTCGCAGTTCCCCTGGTACTGGAAGATCATCGACTATTTCTGGCACATCACGCTGCCGCTGGTCTCGATGGCGCTCGGCGCATTCGCTACCATGACGCTGCTGACCAAGAACTCGTTCCTCGACGAGATCCGCAAGCAGTATGTGATGACCGCGCGCGCCAAGGGCTGCAGCGAACGCCAGGTGCTGTACAACCACATCTTCCGCAACGCGATGCTGATCGTGATCGCGGGCTTCCCGAGCGCGTTCATTCACGCCTTTTTCTCCGGCTCGCTGTTGATCGAGACCATCTTCTCGCTCGACGGCCTCGGCCTGCTCGGTTTCGAGAGCGTCCTGAACCGCGATTACCCGGTCGTGTTCGGCACCCTGTTCATCTTTTCGCTGATAGGTCTCGTGGTCAACCTGATCTCCGACCTCGCTTACATGTGGATCGATCCGCGGATCGATTTCGAGGCGCGTGAGGTCTGATGACGATCACCGCGCCCCAGCCCGCAGAAACCACGACGCAGTCGCCGCTCGGCGAAATCGTGCCGCCGATCCGTCATGCCTTTACGCCGTCGCCGCTCAATCGCCGCCGCTGGCAGAACTTCAAGGCCAACCGAAGGGGCTATTGGTCGTTCTGGATCTTCCTTGTCCTTTTCACGGTCTCGCTGTTCGCCAATTTCATCGCCAACGACCAGCCACTCGTCGTCAAGTATGACGGCCGTCTCTATTGGCCGGTTATCTTCAACTATTCCGAGACCACCTTCGGCGGCGATTTCGAAACCACCGCCGACTATCGTGATCCCTACCTGCAGAAGCAGATTGCGGAGAAGGGCGGCACCATCATCTGGCCGCCGATCCGCTACTCCTACAAGACCCAAAATCTCGACCCGCCGACGCCAGCGCCGTCGAAGCCGACCTGGATGCTGACGGAAGAGCAGTGCAAGGGGGTGGTGCAGAAGAAGGGGCTCAAGAGCTGCCGCGACCTCGAATACAACTGGCTCGGCACCGACGACCAGAGCCGGGATGTGGTCGCGCGCCTGATCTACGGTTTCCGCATCTCGGTGTTGTTCGGGCTGACGCTCACCATCTTCTCCTCGATCATCGGCATTGCCGCCGGCGGCGTGCAGGGATATTTCGGCGGCTGGATCGATCTGACCTTCCAGCGGTTTATCGAGATATGGACCGCCATACCCTCGCTCTATCTGCTCTTGATCATATCGGCGGTGTTGCCGCCGGGCTTCTTCATCCTGCTCGGCATTCTCTTGCTGTTCTCCTGGGTGTCGCTGGTGGGGCTCGTGCGCGCCGAATTCCTGCGCGGACGCAATTTCGAATACATCCAGGCAGCAAGGGCGCTCGGCGTTTCCAACGGCGTCATCATGTTCCGTCATCTGCTGCCGAACGCGATGGTGGCGACCATGACGTTCCTGCCCTTCATCGTGTCGTCCTCGGTGATGACGCTGACCGCGCTGGATTTCCTTGGTTTCGGCCTGCCGCCGGGTTCGCCGTCGCTCGGCGAGTTGCTGGCGCAGGGCAAGGCCAATGTGCAGGCGCCGTGGCTCGGTTTGACCGGGTTCTTCTCGGTCGCGATCATGCTGTCGCTGTTGATCTTCATCGGCGAAGCCGCGCGCGACGCCTTCGATCCGCGCAAAACGTTCAGGTAGGGGCCGGGCATGGACGCCATCAACCAGCCTTTGCTCGATGTCCGCGACCTCTCGGTGGCGTTCGGCAAAACGCTCGCGGTCGATCGCGTCTCGTTTTCCGTCAAGCGCGGCGAATGCGTGGCGCTGGTCGGCGAGTCCGGTTCCGGAAAATCCGTCAGCGCGCTGTCGATCCTGAAGTTGTTGCCGTATCCGAGCGCCTCGCATCCCTCCGGTAACATCCGCTTCCGCGGCCGCGAGCTGTTGACGGCGCCCGAAAGCGAGATGCGCGAGATCCGCGGCAACGACATCTCGATCATCTTCCAGGAGCCGATGACCTCGCTCAATCCGCTGCACACGATCGAGGCGCAGATCGGCGAGATTCTGCTCCTGCACAGCGGCATCCGCGGGCAGACGGCGCGGGCGCGCACGCTGGAGCTGTTGACGCAGGTCGGTATTCCCGATCCCGAAACCCGCCTGAAGAGCTATCCGCATCAATTGTCGGGCGGCCAGCGCCAGCGCGTCATGATCGCAATGGCGCTCGCCAACGAGCCGGACTTGCTGATCGCGGACGAGCCAACCACCGCGCTCGACGTCACCGTGCAGGCCCAGATCCTGGCGCTGCTCGCCGAAATCAGGTCGCGGCTCGGCATGAGCATGCTGTTCATCACCCATGACCTCGGCATCGTCCGCCGCATCGCCGACGTCGTCTGCGTGATGAATTCCGGCAAGATCGTCGAGCAGGGGCCGGTTGAGGAAGTCTTTACCGCGCCGAAACACGCCTATACGCGGGCGCTGCTGGCCGCCGAGCCGAAACCGGATCCTGCGCCGCCGCGGCCCGAAGCGCCGGTGGTGATGTCGGCGGATAATTTGAAGGTCTGGTTTCCGATCAAACGGGGCCTGCTGCGCTCGACCGTCGGTCATATCAAGGCGGTGGATGGCGTCAGCATCGCGGTGCGCAAGGGCGAGACGCTCGGCGTCGTCGGTGAATCCGGCTCGGGCAAGACCACGCTGGGCCTCGCATTGCTGCGGCTGATTTCCTCGGACGGACCGATCGTGTTCCTCGGCAACAACATCCAGGGTCTGCGCTTCAAGGCCATGCTGCCGTTCCGCCGTGACATGCAGATCGTGTTTCAGGATCCGTTCGGCGCGCTGAGCCCGCGCATGTCGGTCGGCGATATCGTCGCCGAGGGATTGAGCGTGCATCAGAAGTCGCTGTCGTATGAAGAGCGCGAGGCGCGCGTCGTCAAGGCGCTCCGGGACGTCGGCCTCGATCCGGAGACGCGATTCCGCTATCCGCACGAGTTCTCCGGCGGCCAGCGCCAGCGCATCTCGATCGCGCGCGCGGTGGTGCTGGAGCCGAATTTCGTCGTGCTGGACGAGCCGACCTCAGCGCTCGACATGCTGTTCCAGGCGCAGATGGTCGACCTGTTGCGCGAACTGCAGCGCAAGCGCGACCTGACCTACATGTTCATCTCGCACGATCTGCGCGTCGTGGCCTCGCTGGCGAGCCATCTGATCGTAATGCGCCAAGGCAAGGTGGTGGAGGAGGGGCCCGCCTCGGAGCTGTTCAAGAACCCGAAGAGCGACTACACCCGCGCGCTGTTCGCTGCTGCGTTCCGGATCGAGGCGGTGCCGGAGTGGTAAGCTGGCGTCACACCAGGAGTCGTCATCCCCGCGAAGGCGGGGATCCAGTACGCCGCGGCCTATCGGTTCTATAACTGACGTCTCTGGAATACTGGGTCACCCGCCTTCGCGGGTGACGACAGTGGAAGGTGCGGCTATAGCCGCCTGATCGCTGTCACCTCACTGCCGGCCGCCTTGATCCGCGCGATCGCTTCCTGCGAGTTCTCCACCACCGTCGCCATATGATGCGCATTGGCGTGCACGATGGTGTCGGCATCGCGCACGATCGCGACATGCCCCTTCCAGAAGATCAGATCGCCGCGCCGCAATCTCTTCATCTCGCCCGCATCCAGCGTCCGCCCGAGCCCATCCTGCTGCATGTCGCTGTCGCGCGGGCAGCCGATGCCGGCGGCGTTCAGCGATACCTGGACGAGGCCGGAGCAGTCGATGCCGAGCGAGCTCTTGCCGCCCCAGAGATAGGGCGTACCGACGAAGCGTTCAGCGACCGCGACGAAATCCGTTTCCATCGCGTCGAGGCTGCCGACATGCCGTCGCGGCAGATAGCGGCCTTCGTCTGTCACGGCGAACGCGCCGTCTTCGCGGGCAACGGTTACGCGCGCGCCCAGCGGCAGCGTCTCGACCGGCGGCAGCTTGATCGACGGGCCAGGGAACGCGAAGGTCCGCAACGCCGTGACCTTGTGTGTCGGAGCTGCGGCGGCCTTGGCCAGCGCGGCATCCGGAATCCACCCGACATAGCCGTCGCCGTTCAATTGGCCCCAGGCAAAGCCTTCGCCGTTGCGGTCGTAGATCGTGACGCGCTCGCCCTTCAGCGCCTGCGTCGACAGCATGGCGTTTGCCGCCGGTGCATCCCACAGCGGTGCGATGGCCCCACGCACGCAAAATTCCTCGCCGTCGACAAAGCGCGCGGCCTTTACCTTGCCTTCGAGATATTTCGCGGCGATCTCAGGCCGTGCCGGCGTCAGGCGCGGATCATCCATAGCGTTCGCTCAGCAGTTTGTAGATGGCGCGCGCAGCCTGGCATTCGCCGCCTTCGGGGCGCGCGGGCTTTGCGGACGGCGTCCAGCCGTAGATATCGACATGCAGCCAGCTTCTGGCATCGGTGACGAAGCGCTGCAGGAACAGCGCGCAGGTGATCGAGCCGGCAAAGCCGCCGGACGGTGCGTTGTTGATGTCGGCCACTTTTGAGTCCAGCCAGGAATCGTAGGGCGGCCACAGCGGCATTCGCCACAACGGATCGTTCTCCCGTTTCGCATGAGCTGCGACGCTATCGGCGAGCGTCTCATCAGGGGTGTAAAAGGGCGGTAAATCCGGCCCCAGCGCCACCCGCGCCGCACCCGTCAGGGTGCCGAGGTCGACCAGCAGATCCGGCTTCTCCTCGTCGGCCAGCGCCAGCGCATCGGCCAGCACCAGCCGTCCCTCGGCGTCGGTGTTGCCGATCTCCACGCTAAGTCCCTTGCGCGACTTGAAGATGTCGAGCGGGCGGAAGGCGTTGCCGGCCACTGCGTTTTCGACCGCGGGGATCAGCACGCGCAGGCGCACCTTCAGCTTCGCATCCATCACCATCTGCGCCAGCGCCAGCACGTTGGCGGCGCCGCCCATGTCCTTTTTCATGATCAGCATGCCGCTGGACGGTTTCAGGTCGAGGCCGCCGGTGTCGAAGCAGACGCCCTTGCCGACCAGCGTCACTTTGGGATGGGCGGGATCGCCCCAGCTCAGGTCGATCAAGCGGGGCGCGCGCGTCGAGGCCATGCCGACGGCGTGAATCAGCGGAAAGTTCTGCTTTACGAGCTCGTCGCCGACGATGCAGTTGAAGGTCGCGCCGAACCGTGTCGCCAACGCCTGCGCTGCCTGCGCCAGTTCTTCCGGCCCCATGTCGTTCGATGGCGTATTGATCAGGTCGCGCGCAAGTGCTGCCGCCTCCGCCATCCGCGCGATATCGGCGACATCGACACCGTCGGGCGGCACCAGCCGGACCGTCGGGCGTTTCGTTCTTGCGGTAGCGGCCGAAGCGGTAGGTTCCCAGCGCGAACGCCAGCGTCGCGAGGCGCACATCATGCGGCGCATTGGCGAATCGATAGACGCCTGATGGCAGCAGGCCGGGCAGGGCGCCGGGGCGGAACAGGTCGCGGGATTTGCTGGTCTCGTCCTCGAGGCCGAAAACCACCTGCGCGATCTTGCCGTCGGGCGCGGGCAGCGTCAGGCATTTGCCGGGCTTGGCGGTGAAGTCGTTGGCCGCCGCAAACTGCCGGGCGTGCTCGGGAAGCTCCCTGGCGATCCCGGCCCATGTCGTTTTGGTGGCGAAAAGTATCGGAATGGCAGCAGCGTCGGGGACGGTCTCGAACGGGGATTGCATGCGGGTCTCGCTAGAGGGAACGGGCAGGGTGGTGCCGATGGCATAGCACGGGCAATTAACCGGCCGTTAGGGTTAACAGTCTATTGCTGGGCGCGATCGGCCCCATTCGTCAGCCATTCCCGTGAGTTGAAGTCGATGCGTCTAAAGTCCAGCCATGCCGGGTCTCTCGCCCGGTTCCTCTCCTCCGCGGCCGTGACGGCGGTTCTCGCCGCAGGCCTTGGCGGCTGCCAGACCATGTCCGACATCACGGGGTCGCTGACCTCATCGTCCCCAAAGGCGCAAGCCGTTCCCGACGATCCGCTGCGCACGGCCGAGGCCTACGGCGAGCGCTATCGTGCCAATCCCAAGGATGCCGAGGCGGCACTGGGCTACGGCCAGGCGCTCCGCGCTACCGGCCAGCGGGCGCAAGCCGTCGCCGTGCTCGAACAGGCCACCATCGCTCATCCCGGCAACAAGACGCTGCTTGCCGCTTACGGCCGCGCACTCGCCGACAATGGCAATTCGCAGGCCGCCTTCGACGTGCTGAGCCGCGCCCATTCGCCCGCCAATCCCGATTGGCGCATTCTCTCGGTACAGGGCACCACGCTCGACAAGATGGGTAAGCACGAAGAGGCCCGCCGCTATTACGCGACCGCGCTGAAGATCGTGCCGGAAGAGCCTTCGGTGCTGTCCAATCTCGGTCTCTCCTACATGCTGACGCGGGAATTGCCGCAGGCGGAGGAAACGCTGCGCCGCGCCTATTCCAATCCCCGCGCCGACGCGAGGGTCCGGCAGAACCTGGCGCTCGTGGTCGGCCTGCAGGGCCGCTTCGCGGAAGCCGAGACCATCGCCAAGGGCGATCTGCCCGCCGACGAGGCGGCCGCCAATGTGGCCTATCTGCGGGAAATGCTGAGCCGCAAGGACAAGGACAATTCGCGTCCTCCCGGCAACAGGGCGACCGTCCCGGTCGCAGCCCTCAACCGGCTCGACTGAACATCGCAGCCGTCGTTACCCCGCGCGCAGCCGTCGTCACGCGCCAACGGGTCGCACGAGCGCGACCGATGACAGGGCTCCGGCGGGTGATCCAGTATTCCAGAGCTGTTCGTCATCGCGCCGGGTAACGCGCGTACCGCTACGCCTTGTCCGCGCGGCGCCCAAACCAAGACTTGCCTGGGCCATTTTGCCAGGGCCGGCTAGCTGAAGTCCTGGCGAGGCAACAAGCCCGCGCCACGACGACGGTCGGACGGCGTGGTCCCAGTCCGCCCCGCGGCCTTACGGCATCATCTGGATCTTGATGTAGGTCGGTCCGAGAATGACGATGAACAGGCAGGGCAGGAAGAACACGATCATCGGCACGGTCAGCTTCGGCGGCAGCGCGGCTGCCTTCTTCTCGGCCTCGTTCATCCGCATGTCGCGGTTTTCCTGCGCCATGACGCGCAGGCTCTGGCCGAGCGGGGTGCCGTAGCGTTCCGACTGCATCAGCGCCAGGCAGACCGATTTCACGCCCTCGAGGCCGGTGCGCTTGGCCAGGTTCTCGTAAGCCACCTTGCGGTCCTGCAGGTAGGACAATTCGGCAGTGGTCAGCGAGAATTCCTCCGACAGCGCGATCGACTGCGATGCAATTTCGGTGGCGACCTTGCGGAAGGCGACTTCGACCGACATGCCGGACTCGATGCAGATCAGCAGCAGGTCGAGCGAGTCGGGAAAGGCGCGCCGAATCGAGAGCTGCCGCTTGCTGATGGCGTTTTTCAGGAACAGCATCGGCGCCTGCAGTCCGAGATAGGCGGCGGCGACGCAGATGCCGACCTTGACCGTCAGCGATTTGTCCATATGCGTGATCACGAACACGTAGAGGGCTGCGCCCACAAACAGCACGATCGGTGTTACCGCGCGGGCAAACAGGAACGTGACGTAGGGCGCATGGCCGCGATAGCCGGCCATGATCAGCTTGTCGCGCGCAGCTTCCTGCGCCAGCCACTTGGTCAGGTTGAAATCTTCCACCACCTTGGAAACGAGCTGCTTCGGGGTTTGCCGCAGCGACACCTTTTCCGATTTGGAGAGGCGGTCGCGCTCGCGCTGCCGTAGCCGCTCGCGCTCGCTGGCAACCGCTTTCATGCGCTTGGCGAGGCCTTCGCCGGCAAGCAGCGGCATGATCAGCGTATAGGCGGTCGCGCTCGCCGCGATGGCGGCAAGCAGCATGGTCATGAACCGCGCGTCGTGCATCTTGGTGATCAGAAAATCAATCATGGTTGCACCGTCAGAAGTCGAAATTGATCATTTTCTTCATCACCAGGATGCCGATCGTCATCCAGCCGACGCAGCATACCAGCATGAACTGGCCGATGTGATGGGTCCAAAGCAGCGAGATGTAGTCGGGCGTCGAAATCCAGACCAGCAGCATCACGATCGGCGGCAGCGAGCCGATGATGCCTGCGGAGGCCTTGGCTTCCGTCGACATCGCCTTGATCTTCTCCGCCATCTTCTTGCGGTCGCGCAGCACCTTGGAGAGGTTGCCGAGCGCTTCCGACAGGTTGCCGCCCGACTTCTGCTGGATCGCGACCACGATGCCGAAGAAGTTCGCCTCCGGTAACGGCATCCGCTCATACAGCCGCGCGCAGGCCTCGCCGAGCGGCATGCCGATGGTCTGGGTTTCGATGATGGCGTTGAACTCGCTCTTTAGCGGCTCGGGTGAATCGGCCGCCACCACCTTGATCGACTCGAACAGCGGGAGACCGGCCTTGATGCCTCGCACGATGACGTCGACGGCGTCGGGCAGCGCCTTCAGGAACGCCTTCTCGCGCCGCTTCTTGAGAAAGCCCAGGACCCAGCGCGGCAGGCCGAGGCCGGTGCCGAAAGCCATCACAGCGGCGCCCAGCGGGTGGCCGCCGATCACATAGGCGAGCACGAATCCGGCCGCGCCGGAAATGCCGGACACGATCCAGAATTTCTGGGGCGTCCAGGATCCCAAACCGGCCTGGGCAAGGCGGGTGCTGAGCGGGACGGCCTTTTCCTTCTTGCGTCGGGCGTCGAGTTCCTTCAGCGATCCCTCGACCTGCTCACGGCGGGAGCGCTGGCTTTTCTCCGCCTGGCGCGCCGGAGCGTCGGGGCGCGCGATCGAGGCGCGGCGGGATTCGGCCTTCCTCTGGCCCGACAGCGATGGATAGATGAATACCCAGGCCAGGCCGCCTATGGCGGTGGCGGCAAGAAACGCCAGTGCGAGCGCTTGCATGCTCATGGACTCCTTACGTATTCTCGATGACTTCGGCGGCGTCGAGCGCAGCCGCAAGCCGCTTCTCTTCGCCGAAATATCGCGCGCGCTCCCAGAACCGCGGACGTCCGATCCCGGTCGAGCGGTGTCGCCCGATGATCTTGCCGTTCGCGTCTTCGCCGATCATGTCGTACAGGAATACGTCCTGGGTGATGATGGTGTCGCCTTCCATGCCCATCACCTCGGTGATGTGGGTGATGCGGCGCGAACCGTCGCGCAGGCGCGCGGCCTGCACGATGACGTCGATCGAGGCGCAGATCATCTCGCGGATGGTGCGCGAGGGCAGCGAGAAGCCGCCCATCGTGATCATGGATTCACAACGTGACAGGGCTTCGCGCGGGTTGTTGGCGTGCAGCGTTCCCATCGAGCCGTCGTGGCCGGTGTTCATGGCCTGCAGCAGGTCGAACGCCTCGGGTCCGCGGACTTCGCCGACGATGATGCGTTCAGGACGCATACGCAGGCAGTTGCGCACCAGTTCGCGCATCGTCACCTGGCCTTCGCCTTCGATGTTGGGCGGGCGGGTTTCCAGCCGCACCACGTGAGGCTGCTGCAATTGAAGTTCGGCGGCGTCTTCGCAGGTGATGACGCGTTCGTCATGCTCGATGAACTGGGTCAGGCAGTTCAGCAGCGTGGTCTTGCCCGAACCGGTACCGCCCGAGATCAGCACGTTGCAGCGGACGCGGCCGATAATCTGGAGGATCTGCGCGCCCTCCGGCGAGATCGCGCCGAACTTGACCAGCTGGTCGAGCGTCAGCTTGTCCTTCTTGAACTTACGAATGGTGAGGGCGGGGCCGTCGATCGCCAGCGGCGGAACGATGGCATTGACGCGGGAGCCGTCGGCGAGACGGGCGTCGCAGATCGGCGAGGATTCGTCGACGCGCCGGCCGACCTGGCTGACGATGCGCTGGCAGATGTTGAGCAGCTGCTGGTTGTCGCGGAAGCGGATGCCGGTCTTCTGGATCTTGCCGGCGACTTCGATGAACACCGTGCCGGCGCCGTTGACCATGATGTCGGCGATGTCGTCGCGCGACAACAGCGGCTCCAGCGGGCCGTAGCCGAGCACGTCGTTGCAGATATCGTCGAGCAGCTCTTCCTGCTCGGCGATCGACATCACGATGTTCTTGATCGCGATGATCTCGTTGACGATGTCGCGGATTTCCTCGCGCGCGGACTCGCCGTCGAGCTTGGCGAGCTGGGCAAGGTCGATCGCCTCGATCAGGGCACCGAAGATGGTCGCCTTGACCTGGTAGTAATTGTCGGAGCGCCGCGCTTCCATGCTTGGGGCGGGCTGCTGCTTTGCGGGAGCAATGGGTGGCGAAGCCACGACCGGCGCGGCGATCTCGCGCGGTGCTGCCGCGGCGCTGGAAACCGGTTCCGGCGCCTGAACGGCGGGTTTCATTACCCGCGTATCACTATCATTTCCACTACGCTTACCGAACACGATGGCACTCCACGCGGGCGATCTACTTCTTGGCCCGCAACTTCTCGATCAAAGGCGACAGCAACGAACTCTTCGGCTTCTTGGTCTCGCCACGGCCGGTAAGCCGCTGCGCGATCTGCAGGAACATTTCGGTGGTGCGATGGGTTGCGGAGATTTCCGCGATCATCTGGCCGTTGTTGGCGGCCGAACCGAAGATTTGCGGCTCGAATGGTATGGTGGCGATCGGGTGGTTTTCGATCGCCTTGGCGAACTCGGCGGCGGGGATCTCCGGACGCTTCGGGATGCCGACCTGATTGAGGCAATATAGCGGGGCGCGATCGTTCGGCCGCGACGCCTTCAAGAGGTCGAAGATGTTCTTGGTGTTGCGCAGATTGGCGAGATCGGGCGCCGCGACGATCAGGATGTCGTCGGCCGCGATCAAGGCGCGCTTGGTCCATCCCGACCATTGATGGGGGACGTCGAGCACGATGCAAGGCATCGTGGTGCGAAGCGTATCGAAGATCGAATCGAACGCCTCCGCGCCGAAATCGTATACCCGGTCGAGCGTTGCCGGCGCTGCCAGCAGGCTGAGGTGGTCGGTGCATTTCGACAGCAGGCGGTCGAGGAATGCGGTATCGACCCGGTCGGGCGAGAACACCGCGTCCGCGATGCCCTGCGGCGGGTCCTGATTATAGTCGAGGCCGGCGGTGCCGAAGGCGAGGTCGAGGTCGGCGACCACGGAATCCAGCGCCAGATCGCGCGCGATCGCCCAGGCGACGTTGTGGGCGACGGTGGACGCGCCGACGCCGCCCTTGGCGCCGACGATGGCAATGATGCGGCCGACGGCCTTGGCCTCCGGCGCGGAGAACAGGTTGCAGACCGAACGCACGACGTCGATTGCCGTGACCGGGGCGATGACGTAGTCGCTGACGCCGCGGCGCACCAGTTCGCGATAGAGCATGACGTCGTTGATGCGCCCGATCACGATCACACGGGTGCCGGCATCGCAGACGGTGGCGAGCTGGTCGAGGCCGAGGAGAATGTCGTTGCGGCCTTCGGTCTCCAGGATGATGACGTTCGGGGTCGGGGCCGAGCGGTAGGCCTCGACGGCAGCGGCCATGCCGCCCATCTGGATCTTGAGGTGAGCCTTGCCGAGGCGGCGGTCTTCGCCCGCCGACTGCACGGCGGCCGCGGTTTCCACCGTCTCGCAGAACGCCTGCACCGACACCCGCGGTGCCGGCGCGATGTGATCCTCGGTGGACGGCGCCGCGATATCCGGCTGCCCTTCTGTATTCTGGCGCGAATAAGTGATCATTTGCCGGTATCGCTGAGTTTGGCCTTCTCGCTCTCGGGATAGGTGGTCGCGGTCGTGGTGCCCTTGCGATATTTGTCGAAGGCGATGCCACGGCGCGGTGCGAAGGCTGGGGTTTCGGGACGCGGCTGCACGAGATCCGACGGGTTGTCGACCATCGCCGCCAGATTGCGCTGATTGGAGCAGCCGAAATTGTAATACTGCTTGTTGTCGAAATAGCTCTTGTTGTTGATCGACGGCCCGATGTCCTCCGGCCACAGCCCGCATGGGCCGGCCACCGCCGAAATCTTCGGATAGTTGAGGCGGATCGCAGCCATGTGCCTGGGATCTTCGGGTCGATACTGGCGGACATTGGTGGCGCGCGGCGGCACGCCGGCGGCGGCCAGTGTCGCCCGGATCTCACGCAAGGAATCTTCGGCCGCCCGCGCGTTGGGCGTATTGACGGGCACGTCGATGCTGATGATGCCGGTGCCTTCCCGCATCCAGGTCTGGCCCAGATACATCACGTCGGCGCGCTGGGAGGCCGAAAGGCCGCCACGTCCGCGGCCGACGAAAACCACGATCGAGCGGTCGGCTTCCTGGATCGCGATCGGATGGCGCAGGCGATAGTCGTCAGGTGCGCTCGCCGTCGTCACGACGTCGGTGGTGTGCTTGCAGGCACCGAGCGCCACGGAAAGACCGATCAATGCTCCCGCCACGCAGAGGGAGCGCCTGGGATCGGCGGGCATTTTTGATTTCATTCTGGGTGTCATCGTCCCGCCTCAGTCCGTAATAAAGCCGTAGGTGCCGCGATAATTCCGTGCCTTCTCGATGCGGCCCGGAACGCCGTAGATGCGATTGACGCTGCCGAGCAGATCGGCCTGCGGATCCGACGCGCTGGCAAAGCCGTCATCGGGCCGCGACAGGTCCTTCTGGGCCACCGCACGCACCACATAGGGCATGACCAGAACCATCAGTTCGGTCTGGTTGTTGATGTAGTCGCGGCTGCGGAACAGCGTGCCGAGAACAGGCAGTTGTGACAGGCCCGGAAAGCCATTGATGGCCTGCTTGGTCTGGTCCTGAATCAGGCCGGCCATGGCCATCGCGCCGCCGGAGGGAATTTCCAGCGTCGTCTCGGCGCGGCGGGTCTTGATCGACGGAATGGTTGTTCCACCCTGGCCGCCAGTCAGCGCGTTTTCGGACGAGATTTCCGACACTTCGGTCATCACCCGAAGGCTGATACGTCCCTCCGTCAGCACGACCGGCGTGAAGTTGAGGGAGATGCCGAATTTCTTGAAGCTGACGGTCTGGACGCATTGTCCGATGCCACCGGACGATGTTGTTTGGCAGGTCACGCCGGTCGGAATTGGAAATTCGCCGCCGGAGATAAAAGTTGCGGACTCGCCGGAAATGGCTGTGAGGTTAGGCTCGGCAAGGGTCCGCACCACGCCGGCGCTTTCCATCGCGCGCAGCGTCGCCCGCACGGATGGCGTCGTGCCGAAAGTGCCCTGGAGGGCGTTTCCGGCGACAAGCGGCGCATTGTTTGCGGTGAACGGGGTCGCGTTGGTGAACGAAACAACGGATGTGCCGAATGTCATGCTGGCGGTGAGATCGATGCCCATCTGCTTGATGATCGAGCGCTGGACTTCGGCAAGCGTAACCTTCAGCATCACCTGGTCGCGGCCGCGGACGGCGATCGAATTGACGACCTTTTCCGGGCCGCCCACCAGGCGGGCGGCGATATCGGCGGCCTGCTGTGCCTCGATCGGGCTCGCCGCGGAGCCGCTCAGTACCACGCCGTCGCCGACGCCCTCGATCAGGATGTCCGAATTCGGCAACGACTGCTTCAGCGCGGCGCGCACGCCGTTGAGGTCGCGCTTGACCGCGATGTCGTAGGCCGCGATCTGCGCGCCCGTGGAATCGAAGAAGACGATGTTGGTCTGGCCGACCGCGGAGCCGATGATATAGGCCCGCTGGGTCGAGCGGACCACCGCGTTGGCGACCTTCGGATCGGCGACCAGTACGTCCTTGATCTCCCGCGGCAGGTCGATCACGAACGACTTGCCGATCCCGAGCGAAACGAACCGCGCGTTCATTTGGCCGTCGGTGGTGGCCGGCGCAGCAACGCGATAGTCGCTCGCCACCACCGGCGTCAGTGCCGGATTGAGCGTAAGCGCAGCCACGGCCGAAAACGACAGGGCGCGGACGATGAACGTTCGCATCATCGGCTGAATTTCCCTGCACTTCATATCGTGCGTCCTTTCGGTCACTTCTGCATCATCTGCTGGCTGGCAACGCCGTAACGAATGACGTTGAGGTTTTCGCCGCGCTTGTTGAGTTGTTCGTCCGGCTTCTCGACCGCGTTGGCGTCGGCGATGCTGCGCAGCGCCAGCGTCAGCGAGCCGCCCTGGCGCGATCGCGCCAGCGTCTCGGCCTGCTCGGGCTTTAGTTCGAGGGTCACGGTCTTGCCGACCAGCGAATTGGCGCCTTCCTTCTCCTTCGGCGCCTGGTCGATCGCGAGAACGCGGACATTGGTGAGGATCACTTCCGAATTGGAGATGTCCGGGCCCTTGCCGTCCGGATTTTTCTCGCGCTTGGTCAGAAGCACGTCGACGCGGTCGTTCGGCAGGATGAAGCCGCCGGCGCCGGTTTCCGGCGAAATTTCGGTGGAAATGGCCCGGTAGCCGGCGGGCAGGATCGCCGCCATGAAGCCGGAGCCGTCGGCCTTCACCAGCTTCTGTTCGCGAATCGGCTCGCCCGCGATGAACGGCGAGCGCGCAATCGAGCCGGTGATCTCCTTGATGGCGTCGGCCTTGCTGGCGCGGCTGATGAAGCTGCTGCTGGCGGTCGCGGCCGGCCAGGTCTGCCATTGCAGATCGTCCGGCTTGACCGAGTGGCCGAGGCCGATGTCCGATTTGGCGACGAGAATATCGACGGTCTGCAGCTGCGCGACCGCCTGAGCCGGCGCTGGTTTGTCGTCGGACCCGCTGGCGAGATATGCGGCAATGCCGCCGGCGCCGATGGCAATGGCCAGGACCACAATGCGTGCGGTATTCATTACGCTTCACTTTCCACATTACGCTGCGACGCTTCCGTCGCCGTGATGGGAGTTGACCAGCTATTCGTCAAAGCATGGTTAATGAGGCGTGTGTAAATTGCCTTAACGGAAAGTTAGCGACGTTGGATCAGCGCATCGCGAGGTGAGCGAGGTCGATCGCCCTGATCCATTCGGTCTGCGGATAGATGATCAGCGCGCCGACGGCGAGCGCGATGCCGTAAGGAATGCCGCCCTGTTTGTCGTGCAGCCGGTTCAGCCAAGCCTGTCCCGCCAGCAGGGAAGGTAGCGGCCATTGCCGGAATTGAATCAGCAGGACCGTCAACGCCCCGCCGAGCAGCGAGACATAGAGCAGATAATTGAGGAGATGGTCAAAACCGAACCAGAGCGCCACGCTGGCCGCGACCTTGGCGTCGCCGCCGCCGACCCATCCCATCGCGAAGCAGGCGAAGGCCGCCACCAGAACGGCCGCGCCGGCGCCGAAATGCAGCAGGATGTCGTGCAGGCCCATGCCGCCCAGCACCGCGAGCGCCACAAAGCCGGCGATCAGCGCCAGCGAAACCCGGTTCGAAATCGTCATCGTGAACAGGTCGCTAGCGGCTGCGAACGCCATCAGGGCCGGAAACAGCAGGAGGCGGGCGGTATCGAGGATCATGGCGTAATGGCCCATTGGGTTGAGAGCGCCTTGCGCGTTGGCGCAGCCTATTGACGATAGGTAAACGATCGGAAAACGGCACCGGCCGGCATCAGCTGCGCAGTCGGACGCGATAGATCTCGACTGGCTCGCCTGCCGTCTGCGGCAACTTCTCGAGCCAGTCCGGAGGCTCGCCGCGGATCAACGAGGCGAGCAGGCCGGCAGGCGCAGACCTGGTCAGCAGTGCCGTCTCGGCGTTGCCGCGACATACGACGACAAGCCCTACTCGATTGCTCTCGATCATAGGCCGCGCCTGCTCTGCCGTGCCCATGAATGCATCGAGCGCATGCAAGTTGCCGGTGACGTTGCGGTGATAAGGCCCGGCCAGTACGCGATGAGCGGTGCGCGCCAGTATCGGCGAGCCGAGATTGGAGATGGCAAGCACCGTGGTCGGCGGCTGCGCAGCGAGCAGGGCGTAGTCGGCAGGACGCTCGCATGTGCCCGTGGGCGTGGCCGCAGAGGCCGTATCTCTGAGGGCGGCCGACGCCGCATGTGCGGCCGCGCTCCAGGTGACATTCAGGGAAACCAGCCAGACCAGCGCCATGCGCAGCATGGACGTGCGATCCGAGGTCAAGGCCGTGCGGTGTCGCCAGTCGCCGACCCAGACCGCGAGCGCGATGGCTGCAAGCGGCAGCGAGAAAGTCGTTCCGCGCACCTGCCATAGGCTGACCGCGAAGGCTGCGGTCAGGAGTGCCATCAATATCCATCCCGCCGCGTTGCTACGTCGGCGCAGGCGCAAGCCGAGCACGACCAGCGCGAGGATGGGCGTGACGTAAATGCCTGCGGCCTTGACCCAATCGTCGGAGAGCACGCCCCGGAAGGACTGCGCCTCGGTCACCTGGTTCAGCCAGAATTGCTGCAGCCTCGGATCGAGCGCGGCATAGGGATCGGCGAGGCATTGCGGGAAGAATGTCACCACAAGGATGGCAACCGCGATGCCGAGTGCCAGCAACGCTCCGAGCCTTCTGCCGAAGCTGCGGCCGAGCGCGGGAGAAGCCGCTATTGCCGCCAGGCCGAGCCCGGAGATCGCCGCCACCGCGAATTGCGGGATTGAGTAGGCGTCGCAAGAGGGAGCGAGCCAGTCGCCCGTAGGCACGGTCGCCACGAAGGCGGCAAGGCCGGCGCCGGCGAGGCCCAGCCCGAATCCTGCCGCCTTGGCGGCTTGCTTGGCAACCTCCCTGGCGGCCTCAGCGCGATTGCCCAACAGGTAGGCGGCTGATGCGGTCAGCCCGGCGACGGCAACGTAGGGCAGCGTCTCCATGCCGACGGCCAGCATCAACGCGCAGGCGGCGCCTGCGGCAATCCCGGCCGCATAACTGCGTCCGACGATCAGGGCAGTGATGGCGGCGAGGCAGAGCGTGAGCTGGACATTGTGGTGGTCGATATCGCCTGGCGCAAAGACGCCGCTGAAGTGAAGCGCGGCGGCGCAGATGATGAAGGCCGGCATCACCGCCCAATCATCGCCGACGGTGCGCGCAATCCGCAACAGGAAAGCCAGCGCCGCCGCCATCAACGGCGTGGTCCAGGCAAACAGCGCGAAAGCTTCGCCCGTCGCAGGCTTTCCGGTAAGGGCGGTTACGGCAAGGATGATCGCCGCGATTGCGGCATCGACGAGGCGTGACCAGTGCATGACGAAGCCGCCCGCCGGGCCCATGCGGTACTGGTGCAGGTCGAACCAGCCCTGGCCGCCGATGAGATCGCGAACCTCGACCAGCCGGAGCAGGCTGTCATTGTCGCCACTGGCAACCGGAAGCGTCGGGAAGCCGGCCAGCGCATGCAGGCAGAGCGCCAGCAGGGCACCTGCCAGTCCCAGCATGGCATCGCCGCGCCATGTGGCCGGCCGAACAGCGCTTTGGGGCATCATCCTCTCGCTGACGGTCATGAAAACTGGAAGGTTGGAGGAGGTGGCAGGCTACCCGGCCATTTCCAACAAAGCGTAAAGCGTGTCCGGCGATGCGGCGTCCGCGCCTCTGCCGATCGGTAATTAATCGAGACCAAAACAATAGGGGCCCCGGCGATGCCGGGGCCCCTAAAGCACATACGCGACGATCGCTTACTTCAGCGAGGTCGAGATCGTATTGAAGTTCGTCGACAGCTTGCTGCCGAGGCCGTTGACGGCGGTGATGATCGCGATCGCGATGCCGGCGGCAATCAGGCCGTATTCGATGGCGGTGGCGCCGAACTCATCCTTCACGAAACGCGAAACGAGATTCTTCATAGATGATAACTCCTGTGTACACATGGCTGGTCGAACTTAAGTTTGGTCTTGCCGGCGTTCTCAGCGCCGTGACCATGGCGTGACCCTAGGGTGCGACAATTTCGACGCAGTTAATTCGACCACGCAAAAATGCTTGGAACTTGCACTTCTTGAGCACAGTAAACACCGCATTAAGGCCTCCGAATAAATGCACGCGGATTGCGGAGGCCTTTCGTCAGGCCCGCGCCGTGTCGGTCGACCCCGTTGATTCACAGCTCCTTAAGCGCGAGCAGATACCCCTGAAGTCTCCGATAGAACGAGGCCGCCATGTCCAGCTTGCCAATGGAAGTCATCGAGGTAGTAGGCCAGACGATGGCGAAGGTCGTGCCGGTCACGATCGCGCTCGGCCTCGTGTTCACGGCGCTCTCGCATTTCTGGGCCTGCAATCCGGGTAAACCCTGGTGGCGCAAGCGCGAACTCATCACCGACATCTGCTACTGGTTCTTCGTGCCGGTGTTCGCGCGCATCTTCCGCATCGGGCTATTGGTGCTCGGCGCCGCCGTCCTCTTCAACATCCATGAGGTCGACGAGTTGATCGCATTCTACGACAATGGCCATGGGCCGTTGTCGCAGCTTCCGCTCTGGGTGCAGGCGATATTGTTCCTCGTTGCGTCCGACTTCATGCTGTACTGGCTGCACCGCATGTTTCACGGCGGCGGGTTCTGGAAATACCACGCCATCCATCATTCCTCGGAGGATCTGGAGTGGATCTCCGCGGCGCGGTTTCATCCCGTCAACCTGTTCATCGGAACGATTCTGGTCGACGTCATCCTGCTGATAGCGGGCATTTCCCCCAACATCATGCTGTGGGTCGGACCGTTCACGACCTTCCATTCCGCCTTCGTTCACGCCAACCTGAACTGGACGCTGGGGCCGTTCAAATATGTGCTTGCCACGCCGGTCTTCCATCGCTGGCATCACACCTCGCTGGAAGAGGGCGGCAACACCAATTTCGCCGGCACCTTCCCACTCTGGGACATCCTGTTCGGCACGTTCCGCATGCCGGAGAACCGGTTGCCCGACGGTTATGGTGTGGACGATCAGGAGATCCCCACCGAGATAGGTGGGCAATTGGCCTATCCATTCCGCCAATAGTCGAGCCGGCAGTTTCGCATGAGCACTGAAGCCGGAGCGATCCCGCGGGAGAAAACCTTCAGCCTTGCCGACATCCCGGCATGGCTCTGGCTCGGAATTGGCGTCTACGCGCTGGCGCTAATTGGTGGCCGCGTGCTTCTGAGTGATTCCGACACCTACTGGCAGATTGCCGTTGGCCAGTGGATCCTCGATCACCACGCTTTGCCGCGCGTCGACATCTATTCCTTCACCAGGACGGGAGAGCCGTGGACATCATCGTCCTGGCTGGCCCAGGTCCTGTTTGCCGCAAGCTACAATCTGGCGGGCTGGACCGGGCCGGTGGTTCTCGCCGCGGGCTGCATCGGCTCGACCTTCGCCTTGCTCGTTCATATTCTCGGCCGCCGCATCCCCGCGGCCTATGCGGTCGCGGTCGCGATGGCGGCGCTGATGCTTTCGATGGGGCATTTTCTGGCGCGCCCGCACGTGCTCGTTCTGCCGATCATGCTGGCGTGGGCGTACGGGCTGATGTTGGCGAGCGAGCGCGGCCGGTCGCCGTCGCCATGGCTGCTGCCGTTGATCGCGCTATGGGCAAACCTGCACGGCGGGTTCGTGTTTGGCCTGGTGCTGGTCGGCGCGTTCGCGCTCGACGCGCTATGGAATGCCGAGCGTGTGCAACAAAGGTCGCTGGCGTTGCGCTGGGCGGCGTTCGGCGTCGGCGCGCTGGTGGCCTGCTGCGCCACGCCTTACGGCTGGGGATCGATCCTCGCCGCACGCAAGATTCTCGATCTCGGCGAGCTCCTGCATCTGATCTATGAATGGATGCCGGCGAATTTCAGCAAGTTCGGCGGGTTCGAGCTGGCGATCCTCATGCTGATCGCCGGCGCGCTCTATGGCGGCGTCAAGCTCACGCCGCCGCGGATCGCGCTGGTGCTGGGCCTGCTGCATATGGCCCTGTCGCATGTCAGGAATCTCGAGATCTTCGCGCTGCTGCTGCCGATCGTGGTGCTTGCGCCGGTGGCGTCGCAGTTCGCGCTGCGGCCGGCATGGCCGGCCCGCACCGGCGCCCCGACGCCCGTCATGGCGGCCGTCTTGATTCTGATCGGCGGCTGGACTTGGCTGCTCGCGGCCAACACCACCTTTGCGCCACTCGAAAGCCAGTCGCCGGCGGCGGCCGTCGATGCGCTGAAGACGTACAATCCGAAGCGGGTCCTCAACGACCTCCCGTTCGGCGGCTATCTGATCTCGCGGCAGATACCCGTATTCATCGACGGGCGCGCCGAACTCTACGGCGAAGCCTTCGAACTGGCCTACTACCGCGCGATGCAGCTAAAGGACGTCAACCAGTTTCTCGACATTCTCAAGACATGGGACATCGACGCCGTACTGCTGACGCCGCACACCCCGGCGGTCGGGCTGCTCGATCATATTGGCGGTTGGCGGCGCGCCTACGCCGACGAGAACGCGGTGCTGCACGTTCGCGCGGCCAACTGATCCTATAGCGTTTTCGAACGAAAGCCTGCGCCGGACTTGATCCGGGGTGGACCGAAATGGCTCCAGAACGCACGAACTGGCGGGCGGGCCGGGATTCTGGTACGCGGGTCGGATGAACCTGCCGGACGAAGTCGTCGAGATGCTGGGCCAGACCTTGGCCAAGGTGGTGCCGATCACGATCGCGCTGGCGCTGGTATTCTCGGTGCTGGCGCATTTCTGGGCCTGCAATCCCGGCAAGCCCTGGTGGCGCAAGCGCGAGCTCGTCACCGATGTCTGCTACTGGTTCTTGGTTCCTCTGTTCGCGCGCGTGTTTCGGATCGCGTTGCTGGTGGTGGCGGCGGCCTTGCTTTTCAATATCAGCGACGCCGACGAGCTGATCGCATTTTATGACCAGGGCCATGGGCCGCTGTCAGCGCTGCCGCTCTGGCTGCAGGCGATCCTGTTCCTGGTGCTCGCCGACTTCATGATGTACTGGCTGCACCGGATGTTTCACCGCGGCGGCTTCTGGAAATATCACGCCATCCACCATTCCTCGGAGGACGTCGACTGGATCTCGGCAGCGCGCTTTCATCCCGTGAACCTCCTGCTCGGCACCATCGGGGTCGACGTCGTGTTGCTGCTGGCGGGTATTTCGCCGACCGCGATGCTGTGGCTTGGCCCGTTCAATATCTTCCATTCGGCCTTCGTCCACGCCAATCTCAACTGGGACCTCGGCCCGTTCAGGTATGTGATTGCAACGCCGGTCTTCCACCGCTGGCATCATACCGCGCGAGAAGTAGGCGGGGAGACCAATTTCGCCGGGACTTTTCCGCTTTGGGATCTGCTGTTCGGAACGTTCCGGATGCCGGAAAATCAACTGCCGGGTGAATATGGCATCGCTGATCAGGCGTCGTTTCCGTCCGGCATTGTCCGGCAATGGGTCTATCCGTTTCGGTAGGGAGCACGACCCGGACGGCCGCATTCCTCGGCCATGGCAGGCCTCGACCTTGGTTTTCCTGAGGGAGGCGTTTGCGAAGGATTCACCAAGGCACGTATAAAGAAGTTCCAGCCATCACGCCGTTACGACTTTGCGAGGCGAAGACGTCAGATTGTTTCCGCTGGACATGACGTCTCTCTGCGGGCGTTTCCCGAATCGATTGAGGAGACCGTTCGCGTAGCGACGCGGGCTTGCGTGAAGCGGTTGTTTAGAGGCAGGAAGGGCAGGACGCGCATGGAGAGCGGGCTGGGCGAACGGCGGGTGCGGTATCTCGACGGGTTGCGCGGGGTTGCTTGTCTACAGGTGCTGCTGCTTCACGTATTGTCGGGCTACTTCCCTGGATTCATCCAGTACGCGCCGGGATCCTTCGGGAACGCGATCCGGCAATCTCCGCTGTTCGTGCTCTACAACGGATGGCTCGCGGTTTCCGTATTCTTCGTCCTCAGCGGTTATGTACTGACGGCGGCATATGGCGATGTCGGCGACACGGCGCGCCGCATCGAGGCCCGCATCGTACGACTATGGATTCCTGCCGCGTTGTTCGGCGCGATCGCGGTCTTGATGTATTTCGTATTTCCGTCTGCACATGATCAGCTTGCGGACTGGAACGGCAGCAGATTTCTCAAGTCATGCTGGAACGTAGACACGAGTGTCGCCGGCGTGCTCCGGGATGTACTGGTATTTCCGATCTTCACCGGATACCATGAGGGCTTGATTGCCCCGATGATCCCTGCGGTCATACCGGCGCTGATCAATGCGGAACACGCATTCAATGCACCGGTATGGACGCTGAGCGTCGAGATGATCGGATCGCTGCTGGTCATGTGGCTGGCCTTCTGCCGGAGGAGGCACGGCGTCGGATGGGTAGGGTCGATGCTGATCGCTTCTGCGGCGTCCCCGATGCTGGCATGTTTCGTGGCGGGTCACCTTGCTGCCACCGCAAATCTGGCCGATCGCGAAGTGTTGCCCAGGCGGTTCAGAACGGTCGTGATCTTCGCTCTGTTCACGGCTGGCGTCTATTTGTCGGAGGATGCCGGCAGCCCGATCCGGCAGGCGATGAGTGCAATACTCATCTTCGTCGCGATTGTGCAGTCGCGCTTTGCCCGGCGGATTCTCGCATCCGATATCTGCATGTCCATCGGCAGCCGCTCGGTTACGATCTATCTGCTGCACTGGCCTTTCGTTCTCGGCTTCGGCGCTTGGCTGCTGGTGTCTCTCGATCCGGTACTGCCGTGGCAGATCGCCCGGTGGTTCGTGGCGCCGGCCGTGATCCTCATCGTGCTCGTATTGTCCGGGCCATTGTCGAAGATCGATGCTACAGCCGTTATGCTCGCGCGGCGCATCGCCCGCGGCGAGACCGCGGGCTTCGTGGCAGCCGCGATGGGGTATCTGGCGCGCCGCCCGGAAGCGCCGGTGCGCTACCTGCTTGCGCGGGATGATCAAATCACGGCCAATGCGCAAAATGAGCAGGGCTCTCCGCGCACCGTTGGATCTCCAGAACCTGCGAGCGTTATGGTCGCGCCGCCGTCACGGCCGATAAGCCGGACTGGATAGACGGCAGTCCGGGCGGACAACAACGACCGGACCGCTGCAGAGCTGGAAGACGCCGTGGTTCGGCAGCCCGGTATTTGAAAATGGGCGGAACGGCGGAATTCCGCAGGTCATTTGCACTTCGTTCACTCATTGACGTCAGATTATCACCGTCGGGCGCCGGTTCCGCAGCGTATCGCCTTTTCCGGCTTGTCAACGCCCCGGGGTAGAGTATGTCGTTTGAGTCCCAGCGTATTCGCGCGCGTGCGCGGTTTGGGTTGCGTTCCCTCGCAACCGCCATCCTGTTGTGGCCGGCCGTCTGCCTGGCCACGCCCGATCCCGACCGTATCGCCGTCTATGTCGACCAGGCAAAGCTCGTGAAGCTTCCAGCCAAGGTCTCCACCATCGTGGTCGGAAACCCGCTGATTGCGGACGTGACCCTGCAGAGCGGCGGCATCGTCGTCGTCACCGGCAAGGGCTACGGCGCGACCAATTTCATCGCCATGGACCGCAACGGCGAGGTGCTGGTGGACCGCCAGATTCAGGTCGAGGGACCGACCGATCAGCTCGTCACCGTCTATCGCGGCGTCGAGCGGGAATCCTATAGCTGCATGCCGATCTGCCAGCGTCGCGTCACCCTCGGCGACGGCGAGAACTATTTCAGGGCGGCGATCGATCAGGCTGGCTCGCTTTCCAGCCAGGCTGCGGGCTCTGCGGCAGGCGGCAGCAAGTGAACTGACCCGCTGCGCAAGGCGCCCGTCGCGCGGCACGGTTAGGATCCGGTTAATAGCGCGGGCCGTTCTGTCTGGAACGGCCGCAACAATTCAACAATCAGTTTCGGATAGGTTTTCGTGGCAATTCCCTCGCGTTCAGAGGTTTCCTCGATGCCGCTTTCCACAGCTCCCAAGACCAACATCCTGCGCAGGTTTCGCCGCAACCGAAGGGGCTCGGCCGCCGTCGAGTTTGCGCTGGTGGCACCGATCTTCTTCGCTGTGCTGTTCGCGATCATCGAACTGGCGCTGGTGTTCTTTGCCAGCCAGATCCTCGAGACCGTGACGCAGGACAGCGCGCGCCTGATTCTGACCGGCCAGGCGCAGAACGCCGCTTTGACCCAGCAGCAGTTCAAGGATGCTGTTTGCGCCAAGCTCACCGTGATGTTCGATTGCCTGAACGGAATCTACATCGACGTGCGGAGCTATCCCGAGTTCGCCTCTATCAACATCGCCCCTCCGGTCGATTCTTCCGGTTCCTTCGTCAACACCATGAAATACTGCCCCGGCAAGGACGGCGACGTCGTCGTGGTGCGGCTGTTCTATCAATGGCCGGTGTTCGTCACCGGCCTCGGCTTCAATCTGGCGAACCTGGGCAGCAACAAGCGTCTTCTGACTGCCACCGCTGCATTCCAGAACGAGCCGTTCCCGACCCCCGGTGTCACCTGCTCATGAGCTTTTCAGTGAAAACGAAAATGCCGTCATCGATATGGTTGTTGCGCCTGCGGCGCCACGCCGCCGCTCTGCCCAGCAACTGCAGCGGTCTCGCCGCGGTCGAATTCGCCATGATCATCCCGCTCATGGCTATGCTTTTACTTGGAACCTACGAATTTTCCGCGGGCGTCGCCATCGATCGCAAGGTGACGATCGTGGCGCGCACGCTTTCGGATCTGACGTCGCAGAACACTTCGGTCGACGACAACAAACTAACCAACTTCTTCAATGCCAGCGGGGCGATCATGTCGCCTTATCCGTCGACTCCGGTGGAGGGCACGATCACGGAACTCTACATCAATCCCAGCACGCTGAAAGCACGAGTGCAGTGGAGCAAAGGCACCAGTGTGCATGCGCCGGGCGACATCATCGAGATCCCGGATGCGCTCAAGGTTGGCGACACCTACCTGATCTACAGCGAGGTCAAGTACAAATACGTGCCGAGCGTTGCCTGGTTCATCAACAAGGTGAGCGGCATCGTCCTGAGTGATATCAGCTACACCCGTCCGCGCCAGGGGCTTTGCGTGATGTACAATACGTCGGTCTGTACCAAGACGTGAGATGGCCGTCCCGGCCGAAACGAAAGCAAAAGGAAAAGGCCGCGCCATGGGCGCGGCCTTTTTGTTGTGTGCCGAGCATGATCGACAGCTTGGAGGTGAAAGTCTTCTATCCAGCCTGATGGCGGCGAAGGATTAGCGAAGCGCAAGGGCGTCACCGCGAGGTGGGGTCTGAAGGAAGCGTGGAGCAAAGCCGCGGCCCGATGGACAAACACCGGATAAAGCAGACTGCTCGCAAAAGTCCAGCAGAGGATATTTCGCGGAGATCTTCGCTACGTCAACAGAGTGGTTCCGTGTACATACAGCGATATCGTATCGGCCATGCGACTAATTCCGGAACCGGCCTCGGAACGACGGGAAGGGGTGAAACCCAATCGGAGGAGTCGAAGCTGGCGCGACGATTGATCTGACATCCAAACTACGGCGAAAGAAAACTCTTGCCGCTTAATCCAGTCGAACCGCCGGATACGGACCCTTATTTCTCCGGGAGCGCTGTCGCGCATCCCGGAAAATCGCTTATCCGGCGGCGCGCAGATTGTCGGCCGAAGATTTGCCAGAGCGGCGATCTGCCACGATTTCGTAGGAGATCTTCTGGCCTTCACGCAACGTTCCAAGACCGGCACGCTCGACAGCGCTGATGTGCACGAACACGTCATTGCCGCCATCATCCGGCTGGATGAAGCCATAGCCCTTGGTTGCGTTAAACCACTTCACGGTTCCCATGCTCACGGGGGTAGTCCCTTCTCAGATATACAAGTCGTAGCCCACCCTTCGATGGGCTGGTGAGATCGAATTTTTGGAAGGGTCGTCAGCGTCTAAACCGGCTGTACCGGTGGATAGCTAATGTCGTCCGGCCGAAAATCGATGGACAATATTATTCGATTGCATCCCTCAAAACAATCCTGACGTGCACGATTTTTTGATTCGGCCGGCCAGCCGGCCGCGACCGCGCACGATAGGGCGTATCGGGCGCGATTTCGGCAGGCGTTAACGGTGCGTTTACCGGCGGCGGAACTGGCCGCCGCGCGGCGGGCCCCCACGCGGGGCCCCGGTACTGGGACGCTCGTCCTTGTGACGGAAGATCAGGCGACCCTTCTCCAGATCGTAGGGTGACATTTCGATCGTGACCCGATCGCCTGCCAGCGTCTTGATCCGGTTCTTCTTCATCTTGCCGGCGGTGTAGGCAACAATTTCGTGTCCGGCGTCGAGCTGCACGCGGTAGCGCGCGTCGGGGAGGATTTCGGTCACCAGTCCTTCGAACTGGATCAGCTCTTCTTTAGCCATGGTGGTCTCCAGGTCGATCCGAGGCTAGCGCTGCGGTCGGTGGGTACGGTTGGGTTGAGTATTCGGACGGCTCTCGCGATGCAAGAAGGCGACGCCCTGAATGCCCTCACTTTTCCCGCCTTGGCTCTTGCCGGCCTGCTGCGCCGGACGCGGCTGTTCGTGCCGGTTCGGCTGCGGCGCGGCATTGTTACCACCACCGCGGCGGGGACGGCGAGGGCCTTTTGATCCCGGTGCCGATTCATGTCCACGGGATTCATGACCTCTGGAATCATGCCCCCGGGATTCATGTCCCCTGGAGTCCTGGGACCGGGCGGTATGGGCACGCGGGGCGGAACGTCCGCCGCGGTGCTGCGCAGGGCGCTGCGCGGGGGCCGGCGCGGCGTCGCGGCTGCCGGGCGTCCGACGGTCTTCCCGTGGCAGCGTGATACGGATCAGCCGCTCGATGTCGCGCAGATAGCCCATCTCCTCGGCGCCCGCGATCAGCGAGATCGCAACGCCTTCGGCGCCGGCGCGCGCGGTGCGGCCGATGCGGTGGACATAGGTTTCCGGGATGTTGGGCAGATCGAAATTCACCACATGGCTGATGCCGTCGACGTCGATGCCGCGCGCGGCAATATCGGTGGCGACCAGGGTGCGGATCTCGCCGGTCCGGAACGCGGCCAGTACGCGCTCGCGGTGGTTCTGCGACTTGTTGCCGTGAATGGCGTTGGCTGCGATGCCGGCCTTCTCCAGCGTCTTCACCACCTTGTCGGCGCCGTGCTTGGTGCGGGTAAAGATCAGTGCGCGGTCAACCGGTTCCTGCTTGAGGAGCTGCGCCAGCACGCCCGATTTGGCCGAAAAATCGACCTGGATAATGCGCTGGGTGATGCGCTCGACGGTCGAGGCCACCGGCGTCACCGCCACGCGGGCGGGGTCGCGCAGCATGGCTTCGGCGAGTTCCGCGATGTCCTTCGGCATGGTGGCCGAGAAGAACAGCGTCTGCCGCTTGATCGGCAGCTTGGCGACGACTTTGCGGATGTCGTTGATGAAGCCCATGTCGAGCATGCGGTCGGCTTCGTCGAGCACGAGGAACTCGACCTGGCCGAGCTTCAGCCCGTTGCTCTGGACGAGGTCGAGCAGGCGGCCGGGGGTCGCCACCATGACTTCGACACCCTGCATCACCGAGCGGACCTGGCGGCCCATCGGCACGCCGCCGATCGCCAGCGCCGAGCTCAGGCGGATGTGGCGGCCATAGGCGTTGAAGCTGTCGAGGATCTGGCCGGACAATTCGCGGGTCGGCGAGAGCACCAGCACGCGGCAGGTCTTGGGCTGCGGCCGGATCCGGTTTTCCAGAATGCGGTGCAGGATCGGCAGCGCAAAGGCTGCGGTCTTGCCGGTGCCGGTCTGGGCGATGCCGACGACGTCGCGGCCGGTGATGGCGAGCGGGATGGTCTGGGCCTGGATGGGCGTAGGCGTGTGGTAATTTTCTTCCTTGAGTGCACGCGAAATGGGATCGGCGAGGCCGAAATCCTGAAAGGAGGTCAAAAGAGGGTTCTTTCCATTAAAAAGGCAGGCGCCCGGCTTCCATGGCCAGGAGCGCGCGAGGGGGTGTCAGAGACACCCGCGTGCTTGGGGCGTCGGTTTTGCTAGCTGAAGGGGCAAGCCAGAAACCGCAAAACGGGATCAGAACACGCGGCTCGCAAGGACCTGATGATTCTCTAGGTCACGCCGATCATATGGAGCACAAGCGCGGCGCTTTCAAGGTGAATTACGCGCAAGTCGTCCGCGCGGTTAAGGAAACCGGTCAGCCAGCCGCAATCTTTGCGCCCGCCAGAAATCCAAACGACCAAAATTCATGCAAGAAATTTAGCCAAATTGCGGCGTCTGCCTAAAAAATAGATAGTTTGCCGCCAAAGCATACATTTTTGCGGTGTAAAAAATAAGCAGATTTACCGCCGCTGGTTTCCGCATACCCAAGATTCCAAAGCGATTATATAGACTTATCCCGTTTTCAACCACTGGCATGGTTCTTGCGATTCCGTTAACGCAGGCGGCCGTGGGGCCGTTCGCAGCGCGTTTAACGTCTGCGTCAGGGAGATGACACCTCATGCTTACTCAATTGACTCACGATATATCGATGATGAGCCGCCGTCGCTGGCTGGCGGCGACCGCCGGCCTGGTTTTGGGCCTGGCCACATTTTCAAACGCCAAGGCCGCTGACGACACCATCAAGGTCGGCGTCCTGCACTCGCTTTCCGGCACCATGGCCATCAGCGAAACCACGCTGAAGGACACCATCCTCTTCCTGATCGACGAGCAGAACAAGAAGGGCGGCGTGCTCGGCAAGAAGCTCGAGGCCGTCGTGGTCGACCCCGCCTCGAACTGGCCGCTGTTTGCCGAAAAGGCGCGCGAGCTGATCACCAAGGACAAGGTCTCGGTCGTGTTCGGCTGCTGGACCTCGGTGTCGCGCAAGTCCGTGCTCCCGGTCTTCAAGGAACTGAACTCGATCCTGTTCTACCCCGTGCAGTACGAAGGCGAGGAGAGCGAGCGCAACGTGTTCTACACCGGTGCGGCGCCGAACCAGCAGGCGATCCCCGCGGTCGACTATTTGATGAAGGACGAGAAGGTGAAGCGCTGGGTGCTGGCCGGCACCGACTACGTCTATCCGCGCACCACCAACAAGATCCTCGAAGCCTACTTGAAGTCGAAGGGCGTCAAGCAGGAAGACATCATGATCAACTACACGCCGTTTGGTCATAGCGACTGGCAGACGATCGTGGCCGACATCAAGAAGTTCGGCTCGGCCGGCAAGAAGACCGCCGTGGTCTCCACCATCAACGGCGACGCCAACGTTCCCTTCTACAAGGAGCTCGGCAACCAGGGCATCAAGGCGACCGACATTCCGGTTGTCGCATTCTCGGTCGGTGAAGAAGAACTCGCCGGCATCGACACCAAGCCGCTGCTCGGCCATCTCGCCGCCTGGAACTACTTCCAGTCGATCAAGGATCCGGCCAACGAGAAGTTCATCAAAGCCTGGCAGGCCTACACCAAGAATCCGAAGCGCGTGACCAACGATCCGATGGAAGCCCACGTCATCGGCTTCGAAATGTGGGTCAAGGCGGTCGAGAAGGTGAAGTCGACCGACGCCGACAAGGTGATCGACGCGCTGCCCGGCATCGAAGCCAAGAACCTGACCGGTGGCACCTCCAAGATGCTGCCGAACCATCACATCACCAAGCCGGTGTTCATTGGCGAAATCAAAGCCAACGGCCAGTTCGACGTGGTGTGGAAGACCCCGGGTCTTGTCGCTGGCGACGCATGGTCGAAGGAGCTCGAAGGCTCCAAGGATCTGATCGGCGACTGGGTTGGCAAGAAGTGCGGCAACTACAACACCAAGACCAACAAGTGCGGCGGTCAGGGCTCCTGATCTCCCGCTAGCTTGCAAGAATAACTTCCAAGAGAACTACCAAGAGAGACCGGAGAAGGCGGCGCTACCGCCGCCTTCTCCCCACACTCCTGCCGGGGTAGTATTGTGCCTGCCAATTTCCTCGACCGTATTCGCGCGGCTTTACTCGCAATCCTCCTGACCGCAGCTTTCGCCGTGCCGGCGCTGGCGGGTCCGTTCGAGGATGCGGTCGCCAAATTCGCCAATGACGATTTTTCCGACACCGACGAGGCGATCGGTGTGGTCGCTGCGTCGGGCAATCCGCTGGCCTTTCCCATCATCAGCGCGCTGCAGGACGGACGGCTGTCGGCCGATCCGGATACCAAGAAGGTCTTCGTAACGGGCGCCGACGGCAAGATCATCGACGCCACCACTGGCGCCACGGTGGACAAGCTGCCGGATAGCGCCGCCGCCGTCCGTCTCAACAACCGCCTGCGCCGCGCCGTGGAGGCTGCCCTCGGCGGCCTTACGCTGCTGTCGCCCGATCCCGCCAAGCGCATCGCGGCCGCGCAGTCGGTGTTCAAGAACCACGAGGAAAGTGCGCTTGCCGTGATCGACGGCGCACTGGCCAAGGAAACCAACAAGGGCGCCAAGGCAGCCTTCACCGAGGCCCGCGCCGCGATCCTGCTCTACAAGCCTGACGCAACCGAGGTCGAAAAGCTGGAGGCCGTCGCCGTCGTCAAGGCGCGCGGCGACCAGGAAGCGATGGCGCTGTTGACCGGCTTGGGCAACGACGTGCCGCCCAATGTCGCGCGCGCTGCGGCCAGCGCGATCGCTTCGATCCAGAGCAATCTGGCCATGTGGTCGATGGTGCAGAACGCCTGGTACGGCCTGTCGCTGGGTTCGGTGCTCTTGCTCGCCGCGATCGGGCTCGCCATCACCTTCGGCGTCATGGGGGTCATCAACATGGCCCATGGCGAAATGGTGATGATCGGCGCCTATGTCACCTTCGTGGTGCAGGAAACCATCCGCACCAGTTATCCCGGGCTGTTCGATTACTCGCTGCTGATAGCCGTGCCGTTGGCCTTCATCGTCGCCGGCGCGATCGGCGTCCTGATCGAGCGCAGCATCATCCGCTTTCTCTACGGCCGCCCGCTGGAAACGCTGCTGGCGACCTGGGGTCTTTCGCTGGTGCTGCAGCAGGCGGTGCGCACGATGTTCGGTCCCACCAACCGCGAGGTCGGCAATCCCTCCTGGATGAGCGGCGCGTTCGAGCTCGGGCAGATCACCATCACCTATAACCGGCTTTGGATCCTCTGCTTCACGCTCGCGGTATTTGCCATCCTGCTCGCCATGCTGCGTTACACGGCGCTGGGGCTTGAGATGCGCGCGGTCACCCAAAATCGCCGCATGGCGGCTTCGATGGGCATTGCGACCTCGCGCGTCGATGCGCTGACCTTCGGCCTCGGCTCGGGCATTGCCGGCATCGCCGGCGTGGCGCTGTCGCAGATCGACAACGTCAGTCCGAACCTCGGCCAGAGCTACATCATCGACAGCTTCATGGTCGTCGTGTTCGGCGGCGTCGGCAATCTCTGGGGCACGCTGGTCGGCGCCTTCACGCTCGGCATCGCCAACAAGTTCCTGGAGCCGGTGGCAGGCGCCGTGCTCGGCAAGATTGCCATTCTGGTGCTGATCATCCTGTTCATCCAGAAACGGCCGCGCGGACTGTTCGCGCTCAAGGGCCGGGCGGTGGAAGCATGACGCCGCACGTCCTGACGCGTTCGCTCGACCGCAGCGCCAGCATCTTCATCCTCGTGGTCGCCGGACTCGGCGTGCTGATCCCGCTGTCCAACCTGCTGCTGCCGGTGGGCTCGGCGCTCCAGGTGCCTACCTATCTGGTCGCGCTGTTCGGCAAATATGCCTGCTACGCTATATTGGCGCTCTCGATCGACCTGATCTGGGGCTATTGCGGCATTCTCTCGCTCGGCCACGGCGCCTTCTTCGCGCTCGGCGGCTACGCGATGGGCATGTACCTGATGCGGCAGATCGGCAGCCGTGGCGTCTATGGCAACGCGATTTTGCCCGACTTCATGGTGTTCCTGAACTATCCAAAGCTGCCGTGGTACTGGCACGGCTTTGATATGTTCTGGTTCGCGGCATTGATGGTGCTGCTGGTGCCGGGCCTGCTGGCGTTCTGCTTCGGCTGGCTGGCGTTTCGCTCCCGCGTCACGGGGGTCTACCTCTCGATCATCACGCAGGCGATGACGTATGCGCTGCTGCTTGCGTTCTTCCGCAATGATTTCGGTTTTGGCGGCAACAACGGCCTGACCGACTTCAAGGACATCCTCGGCTTCAACGTGCAGGCCGACGGCACCCGTGCCGCATTGTTCGCGCTGAGTTGCCTCGCGCTGATTCTGGCCTTCCTGATCTGCCGGGCGGTGGTGACCTCGAAGCTCGGCAAGGTCTTGATCGCGATCCGCGACGCCGAATCCCGCACGCGCTTCCTCGGCTATCGCGTCGAGTCCTACAAACTGTTCGTGTTCACGCTGTCCGCCTGCATGGCCGGCGTCGCCGGCGCTCTTTACGTCCCGCAAGTCGGCATTATCAACCCCTCCGAATTCGCGCCGGGCAATTCCATCGAGGCGGTGATCTGGGTGGCCGTCGGTGGTCGCGGCACGCTGGTGGGCGCCGCCCTCGGTGCCGTCGTCGTCAATTACGCCAAGACCTACTTCACCTCGGGCCCGCTGGCGCCGTACTGGCTGTTCATGCTGGGCGCGCTGTTCATCCTGGTGACGCTGCTGCTGCCGAAGGGAATCATCGGAACCTTCAACGCTTGGTGGGAGGTACGGAAAGCCAGACAGATAGCTGCCAATGCCGAAAGCGCCGATCTCGAAGACGGCGTCGGCGAACCGAAGCCGGCGGAGTGAAGCGCATGAGTGTCATGGAGGGAAGGACCACTTCCGCGCTGCTCTATCTCGACGGCGTGCACGTCTCGTTCGATGGGTTTCACGCCATCAACAACCTGTCGCTGACGCTCGAGCCCGGCGAAATGCGCGCCATCATCGGTCCGAACGGCGCCGGCAAGACCACGATGATGGACATCATCACCGGCAAGACCAAACCGGACGAGGGCACGGTGCTGTTCGACGGTATGACCGACCTGACGCGGCTTGATGAAACCCGCATCGCCGAACTCGGCATCGGCCGCAAATTCCAGAAGCCGACGGTGTTCGAGAGCCAGACCATCGAGGACAATCTGCTGCTGGCGCTCAATATCGATCACAGCGTCAAGGGCACGCTGTTCTGGCGCGGCAACAGGGACGAAGCCGAGCGGATCGACCGTGTGCTGGAAACCATCCGCCTGACCGATGCCCGCAACCGGCTCGCCGGAAGCCTGTCGCACGGCCAGAAGCAATGGCTGGAGATCGGCATGCTGCTGGCGCAGGATCCGAAGCTTTTGCTGGTCGACGAGCCCGTCGCCGGGATGACCGATGTCGAGACCCATCAGACGGCCGAGCTGCTGAAGGAAATCAACAAGGAAAAGACGGTCATGGTCGTCGAGCACGACATGACCTTCGTGCGCGAGCTCGGCGTCAAGGTGACCTGCCTGCATGAAGGCACGGTTCTGGCGGAAGGGACCATCGATCAGGTCTCGTCGAACGAGCGGGTGATCGAAGTGTATCTGGGGCGCTGAATCATGCTGAAGGTTGACAATATCAGCTTGTACTACGGCGCGGCGCAGGCCCTGCGCGGCGTCTCGCTCTCCGCCGAGCCCGGCAAGGTCACTTGCGTGCTCGGCCGCAACGGCGTTGGCAAGACCTCGCTCTTGCGCGCAATGGTCGGCCAATACCCGATCGCGGGCGGGTCGATTACGCTCGATGGCAACGACATCACTGGCCTGAAACCATACGAGCGCGCACGGCGCGGCATCGGCTTCGTGCCGCAAGGCCGCGAGATTTTTCCACTGCTGACGGTGGAAGAAAATCTCAAGACCGGCTTCGGGCCGCTCAAGCGCGAAGAGCGCCACATCCCCGACGACGTGTTCTCGCTGTTTCCGGTGCTGAACACGATGCTGGGCCGGCGCGGCGGCGATCTCTCCGGCGGGCAACAACAGCAATTGGCGATCGGCCGCGCGCTGGTGATGCGGCCGAAATTGCTGCTGCTGGACGAGCCGACCGAAGGCATCCAGCCGTCGATCATCAAGGACATCGGCCGCGCCATCACGTACTTGCGCAGCCTCGGCAACATGGCGATCGTGCTGGTCGAACAATATCTCGACTTTGCCTGCGAGCTCGGCGACAATTTCGCGGTCATGGATCGCGGCGCGGTGAAATATGCCTGCGACCGCGCCAGCCTCGATCCCGCCGAGATCAGCCGCCAGATGGCGCTGTAAGGCCGTATCGGGCGTTGTGTTTGGGGGACGGATGCGGACCGATAGCACGCGCGCGAGTTCGGCGATGTTCGCGGCCAACCGCGCCCAGGGCACGGTGAGGTTTGGCGTGCATGTCACGGACGGCGTCACCCGCCGCGGCGATTTGCATGAATCCGGCTCGCTGCGCGTGCGCTTTCCTTCTCCGGAGCAGGAGGGGCTGTCCGGCGTATTCGTCAATACCGCCGGCGGCATCGCCGGCGGCGATCGTTTTGATATCGATATCACGGCTGGCGAGGGCGCGCGGCTGACCTTGACGACGGCGGCGGCGGAAAAGGTCTATCGCGCGCCCGGACCTGCCGCGCAACTCGACATCGCGCTCAAGGCAGCAGCCGGCGCGCATCTGGCCTGGCTGCCGCAGGAAACCATCCTGTTCGACCGCGCGCGAATATCGCGGCGCATCGATATCGAGCTGGCCGACGACGCCTCGCTTCTGCTCTGCGAAATCGTGGTGTTCGGCCGCACGGCGATGGGCGAAACGATGCGGCATGGCGAGTTCGTCGACCGCTGGCGCCTGCGCCGCGGCGGCCGTCTGGTGTTTGCGGAAACCGTCCGGCTCGATGGCGACATCGGCGAAAAGCTGGCGCGGCCGGCCATCGCCAACGGCGGCGTCGCCATCGGCACCGCGCTGATCGTGCCCGGCGACGAGGCACTGGTGGAGCGGATTCGCGAAGCCTCGGAAACGTTCGGCGGCGAGGTCGGCATCTCCTGCTGGAATGGATTTGCAATGGCGCGCTTCTGTGCCCAAGATGCCGCCCGGCTCCGTGCCGACATGATGACAGTGCTTGGCCGCGCCAGCGGCGTCCCGCTCCCCCGGCTTTGGCTCAACTAGGTCTTCAATCACCAGAGTGCTCGCATGAACCTCTCCCCCCGCGAAAAGGACAAGCTCTTGATCTCGATGGCGGCCATGGTGGCGCGCCGCAGGCTGGAGCGCGGCGTCAAGCTCAACCATCCCGAGGCGATCGCCATAATCTCCGACTTCATCGTCGAGGGCGCGCGCGACGGGCGCACGGTGGCCGAGCTGATGCAGTCAGGCGCGCAGGTCATCACCCGCGCGCAATGCATGGACGGCATCCCGGAAATGATCCACGACATCCAGGTTGAGGCGACCTTTCCCGACGGCACAAAACTCGTCACCGTCCACGAGCCGATCCGATAGGAGCACCAGATGATCCCCGGCGAACTCTTCATCAAGGACGGCGAAATCGAACTCAATGCCGGCCGCAAGACGGTGACGCTTAACGTCGCCAATACCGGCGACCGTCCGATCCAGGTCGGCTCGCACTACCATTTTTTCGAAACCAACCCCGCGCTGAAATTCGACCGCAAAAAAGCCCGCGGCATGCGCCTCGATATCGCCGCCGGCACCGCCGTGCGCTTCGAGCCCGGCCAGACTCGCGACGTGCAGCTCGTCGCCCTCGCCGGCAAACGCGTCATCTACGGTTTTCGCGGCGACGTGCAGGGGAAACTATGAGCACGAAAATCAAGCGTTCCGTCTATGCCGACATGTTCGGTCCGACCACCGGCGACAGGGTGCGGCTCGCCGATACCGATCTCATCATCGAGGTCGAGAAGGATTTCACCGTCTACGGCGAGGAGGTGAAGTTCGGCGGCGGCAAGGTGATCCGCGACGGCATGGGGCAGTCGCAGGTCACCAACAGGCAAGGCGCGGCCGATACCGTCATCACCAACGCGCTGATCGTCGATCACTGGGGCATCGTCAAAGCCGACGTTGCGATCAAGGAAGGCATGATCGCCGCGATCGGCAAGGCCGGCAATCCCGACATCCAGCCCGGCGTCACCATCGTGATCGGCCCCGGCACCGATATCATCGCAGGTGAAGGGAAAATCCTCACCGCCGGCGGGTTCGACAGCCACATCCATTTCATCTGCCCGCAGCAGATCGAGCACGCGCTGATGTCTGGCGTCACCTCGATGCTGGGCGGTGGCACCGGCCCGTCGCACGGCACGTTCGCGACCACCTGCACGCCCGGGCCGTGGCACATGGGGCGGATGATCCAGTCGTTCGACGCCTTCCCGGTCAATCTCGGCATTTCCGGCAAGGGCAACGCCGCGCGACCCGCTGCGCTGGTCGAGATGATCAAGGGCGGTGCCTGCGCGCTGAAACTGCATGAAGACTGGGGCACCACGCCGGCCGCGATCGACAACTGTCTCGGCGTTGCCGACGATTACGACGTGCAGGTGATGCTGCATTCCGACACGCTGAACGAGTTGGGTTTTGTCGAAGATACCGTGAAGGCGTTCAAGGGCCGCACCATCCATGCCTTCCATACCGAAGGCGCCGGCGGCGGCCACGCGCCAGACATCATCAAGATCGCCGGCTTGAAGAACGTGCTGCCGTCCTCGACCAATCCGACGCGACCGTTTACGCGCAACACCATCGACGAGCATCTGGACATGCTGATGGTGTGCCACCATCTCGATCCCTCGATCGCGGAAGATCTGGCCTTCGCCGAAAGCCGCATCCGGAAAGAGACGATTGCCGCGGAAGACATCCTGCACGATCTCGGCGCGCTCTCGATGATGTCGTCGGACTCGCAGGCGATGGGGCGGCTCGGCGAAGTCATCATCCGCACCTGGCAGACCGCGGACAAGATGAAAAAGCAAAGAGGCGCGCTGCCCGAGGACAAGGGCAACGACAACGACAATTTCCGCGTCAAGCGCTACATTTCGAAATACACCATCAACCCGTCGATCGCGCACGGTGTCTCGAAGCTGATCGGCTCGGTGGAGAAGGGCAAGCTCGCCGACCTCGTGCTGTGGTCGCCGGCGTTCTTCGGCGTGAAGCCCGACTGCATCATCAAGGGCGGCTCGATCGTGGCTGCTCCCATGGGCGACCCCAACGCGTCGATCCCGACGCCGCAGCCCGTGCATTACCAGCCGATGTTTGCCGCCTACGGCAAGTCGCTGACGGCGTCTTCCGTGGTGTTCACCTCGAAGGCTGCGATTACCGGCGGGCTGGCGCGCAAGCTCGGGATCGAAAAGAAGCTCTACCCCGTGAAAAACACCCGCGGCGGTATCTCCAAAAAGAACATGATCCACAACGGCGCCACGCCCAAGATCGAGGTCGACGCCGAGACCTATGAGGTGCGCGCAGACGGCGAGCTTCTGACATGCGCGCCAGCCGAGGTCCTGCCCATGGCGCAGAGGTATTTCATGTTCTAAGGTCCCGCCCGGGCGATCAAAGCCAGAACAAAAGTCCGGGAGGATTGAAGTGATTTACGTCGTTGCCACGCTGACCATCAAGCCCGAAACGCGCGCCGATTTCATCGCCGCCGCCACCGCCTGCATTAAGGAAACACGCAAGGAGCCCGGCAACATCGCCTATGACCTGCACGAAAGCGTCACCGATCCCTCCAAGATGGTGTTTGTCGAGCAGTGGGAAAATGCCGAGGCGCTGGTGCCGCATCGCGGTGCCGAGCACATGAAGACCTTCGGCCGGGTCGCCGTGAAATGCATGAGCGCGCCGCCGAAGATCGAAGTCATTACCCCTGAAAAGGTCGACGTCCGCTAATCAAGAAAAGCCGAGGGAGAAAAATTCATGATCTACGTCATCGCCACCACCCCGATGAAGCCGGAAAACAAGGACGACTTCATCAAGGGGCACAAGGCCTGTACCGCCGAAACGCTCAAGGAGAAAGGCTGCCTCTCCTATGACGGCCATGTCAGCGTCAACAATCCCAACCTGTATGTGGTGGTGGAGCGCTGGGAAACCCGCGACGACCTCAATGCGCATGGCCGCGCGCCGCACATGAAGGTGTGGCGGGAATATTCCTCGCAGATGAAGACGGCGCCGACGGTGATCGAAATCATCAGCGACGGCAAGGTGGAGAAGCTCTGACGTGACGTTGGGTACACTGATATGATCCGCGCGACTCAAGTCCTGGGTCAGCATCGCTGGACGCAGTCCGCGGCCGATACCGTCGTGCTCGATTTCGACGACCGACACCGGCGGCGGATGGCGATGACGGGCACGCGCGGCCTGGAGTTCCTGCTCGATCTGGAAAACGCCGTCGCGTTGCGCGGCGGCGATGCGCTGGTGCTGGAAGATGGCCGGCTGATCGAGGTGGTCGCCGCGGCCGAGCCGCTGGTGGAAATCCGCGGCGCCGATCCGCTGCATCTGGTTCGCGTCGCCTGGCATCTCGGCAACCGCCATCTGCCGACCCAGATCATGCCGAAAGGCGTGCGCATCCGCAGGGATCACGTCATCGAGGCGATGGTGAAGGGGCTGGGCGCGCGCATCATCGAGATCGAGGCGCCGTTCGATCCCGAGGGCGGCGCCTATGCGAGCAGTCAGGCCCATGCGTCGGAAGCCCACGCGCATGCACATGCACATTCCTCGCACGCCCACGCCCATGCCCATTCCTCGCATGATCACGATCATGGTCATCACGACCATAGTGACCACCATCGCCACAACGAACATTGCGACCACGATCATCACCACCACGATCACTCTCATGCTCATGACCACAAGTGAGCCCGCAGCCCTCGACGCGGGCAGCGGAATGAATGCGGATGAGGCGGCGGCGCTGTACCGGGTGATGACCTGGTTGTCGCCGTCGTTTCCGGTCGGCGCGTTCTCCTATTCCAGCGGCATCGAATGGGCGGTGGAGGCGGGCGACATCACGGATGCCGCAGCGCTGCGCGACTGGCTGGCCGCAATGCTCGGCGAGGGCTCGGGCTTCTGCGACGCCGTGTTTCTGGCGCAGGCGCATCGCGCCGCATCCGCGCGGGACGATTCTGGACTACGCGAGGTCGCCGAACTCGCCGCCGCCTTCGTGCCCTCGCGCGAGCGCCAGCTCGAGACCTCGACGCAGGGCCGCGCCTTTATCGAGATCGCACGCTCAGCCTGGGCCTGCGACGGGCTCGACGGCATGGTCGCCGCTTGCGGCGGTCCGGTCGTGTATCCCATAGCCGTCGGCCTCGTCAGCGCGGCGCATGCCGTTCCGCTGGCGCCGGCGATGCACGCCTTCCTGCATGCCGTGGTGTCGAACTGGATTTCCGCCGGCGCGCGGCTGGTCCCGCTCGGGCAAACCGATAGCCAGCGCATTCTCGCAAGCCTCGAAGCCGACGTCGCCGCCACCGCAAAGCGCGCGCTGGAAGCATCGCTCGACGATCTCGGCAGCGCCACCTTCCGCGCCGATCTCGCCGGCCTGCGCCATGAGACGCAGTATACGCGGTTGTTCCGGTCATGATGGGGCACGCCCTGCGAACGCAGGGACCCATAGCCACCGGCCTTCGTTGTTACAAACAGGTCGGCCGTTCTGCCTTATTGATAGATCACGCGGTATGGGTCCCGGCGCCCGTGCGCAATTGCGCACTAGGCAGGGACGACAATAGAGAGGGCTGCGCACATGTCTAAATCTCACGGCCCGCTCCGCATCGGTGTCGGCGGTCCCGTCGGCTCCGGCAAGACCGCGCTGATGGATCTGCTCTGCAAGTCGATGCGGGAGCGCTACGACATCGCGGCGATCACCAACGACATCTACACCAAATGGGATGCGGAGTTTCTGGTGCGCTCGGGCTCGCTGACGCCCGATCGCATCGCCGGCGTCGAGACCGGCGGCTGCCCGCACACCGCGATCCGCGAGGATGCCTCGATGAATCTCGCGGCGGTTGCCGACATGCGCGCGAAATTTCCCGACCTCGATCTGGTGCTGATCGAGTCCGGCGGCGACAATCTCGCCGCGACGTTTTCGCCCGAACTAGCCGATCTCACGATCTACGTGATCGACGTCGCCGCCGGCGACAAGATCCCCTCCAAGGGCGGGCCCGGCATCACCCGGTCGGACCTTTTGGTGATCAACAAGATCGATCTCGCGCCGCATGTCGGGGCGTCGCTGGAGAAGATGGAGACCGACGCCAAAAGGATGCGCGGCGAGCGGCCGTTCGTGATGACCAACTTGAAGAAGAGCGAGGGGCTCGATCGCATCATCGGCTTCATCGAGACCAAGGGCGGCCTGCGCCCGGCCGCGAAGGTCAAGGCCGGGTAGGCCAGGATAAGGTCATACGGCCGAGCCCGGCGGATAAGTAGCGGCAAGCGGTCCGGCCAGTGGCCGGAGCAGGCGGCCCGTTAATATTAATACTCGGTTCGCTGCCGCGGCCTGCGGATTTGTCGGTCCGCGCCGGAACCAAATCGGCGCTGTCAGATTTATCAACCTCTGGCCCCGCCAAATCAGCGTTAACGGCGGCCATGTTGTTTACCGCGCTGCCAACCTGTCATTGCCTGCTGATGAACGCTCCGTCATATTCGCCACGGTTGGCCTTCGCGCTATTGCCATGTCTCTCTGCCCCGGCAGACCCTGAGATGCTTCCGATACGTCTTCGCAAACACTTCATTCCCGAGTAAGCGAGTGGTTCGGCTGGGCTTCATTATCGGCTTCATCGCGCTGATCGGAGTTCTGCTCTCCGGTTTCGCGGCCCATCGCGTTCACGAACAGGAACTGGCGATTGACGGTATCGCGCTGTCCCGCGCCATCGACGTCCATGCCAGCCTCGTGCAGGACCGGTTGACCGAGCGCGAATTGCTCGCACGCGTTGCATCCGGGTTGTTTCGCGCACCTTCGGTGGTGAAAGCCAACATGCTGCAGCCGCTGCGCTCGGCGATCTATGCCTTCAAGACCGATTTCGTGACCGCGTTCTGGATCGCGCGGCTCAAGCCCGCCGATCTCCCGGCTGCGGAGGCGGAGCTGAAGAGCGCCGGCTTCACAAACCCGACGATCCGGGATTTTGACGACCGGCCGCTCGACATCAAGGCGATCGACAAGCCGCTCGAAGTCCTGATGGACCTCGAACCGCGCAGCCCGGATACGCTGGGCTTTCCAGGCCGCGCCTATGGCCGTCACTCGGTGATCGGGCCGATGCTGGCGAAGGCGGCTGAGACCGGCAAGCCGGTGGCGTCGGACCCGATTCCGCTTTTGCGGCAGAATGGGCCGATCGGCCTCGTGCTGGCGTCCCCGATTTCGAAGGAAGGCAGCGCGGAGCCCGCCGGCTTTATCACCTTTTCCTACGAGCTGGCGCCGCTGATGCTGACCAATGACGACCGCTCACTGTTTTCGGTGGTGCTGAAGGACCCCTATGACGCCAGCGACGAATACGTCGCCAACGACCAGGGCGTCATCACCCTGCGGGCGGTCAAGCAGGGCGATCCGTTGCCGTCGGTGGTGCGGACGGTCACGTTCGGCGGCCGCGACTGGTCGCTCGGCTATTATGCCAAGAACAATGCCGCGCTGCGCGCGCAGCAGACGGCGATCATCGTGGCCGCCATCGGCTTTGCGCTCACCGGCATCGTCTGCGGCCTGTTCGGCTATGTCGCGTACAATAATCTGCGGCTCAGCCGCGAGATCCAGGTCCGCATCGGTTTCGAGCGGCGGTTGACCGCCGTCATCGACGAGCTCAACCACCGGGTCAAGAACATCCTCGCCGTGATCCAGTCGATCGTGACGCGCACGCTGCGCCATGGCTCCGACATGGACGTGTCACGCGAGCTCCTGATCGGCCGCATCCATGCGATGTCGAACGTGGTGACGCTGCTCAGCGAAAGCCAGTGGCAGGGCGTCAAGCTCAGGGGGTTGTTCGAGTCGCGCGCGATCCCGCACGCCGACCGCATCGTGGTCAACGGCCCGGATATCGCCGTCAGTGCGCGCGCCGCGCAGTCGCTGTCGCTGTTGTTCTTCGAACTGGCGTCGCATTCCGACGAGGGCCTGTCGCTGGTCGGCAAGCACCCGCACATCGTCGCCAACTGGGAAATCTCGGGCGAGGAGCCGGACACGATCTTTCATTTCCGCTGGGAAGAGTTCAACACCAGCGCGGCGACGCGGCGGGAAGACAGTGATTTCGGCCTCATCCTGCTCGACCGCGTAGCACCCGAAGCGCTCGGCGGCACCGCGAAGCGCTACTTCACCGACGTCAGCTATGTCTACGAACTCACCGCGCCGATGGTCACCGTCGTCGACATGACCGAGCGCGACCGAACCGAGCAGATTTCCGCGCCGGTGTGGCCGGCGAGGTAGGGACGACGCCGTTGGATACGATAGGCGCAGGAACCCCGTCACCTCTCCACGCATTGGCCCCATCAAATGGACGATGGAGGAATTCGCCCATGGGACGTTATTTGCTGCTGTGGTTGCTCGGCGTGCCGATTCCGATTCTGATCTACGCCTTCGGCGGCCTGCACTGAATTGCGAGCTGCTTCGTGTCACGGATGGAGCGAAGCGCAATCCGGGGCCGGTCTATGCCGCGGAGGCGTTGGCAGTGAATCCCGGGTTACGCTTGAATCCCGGGTTACGCTTGCGCTCCACCCGGGCTACGCAAAACAAAAAAGGCGGCCACGCGGGCCGCCTCTTTATATGTCATTTCGGTAGCGTCATCAGCCGCCGTTGCCGCCGATCACCGCGCGCACGGTCTCGTCAGGCCCAAAGTCCTCGGCGCCATCGACATAGAGCAGCGCGGAGAGTTTCGAGCGCGCACGATTGACACGGCTCTTGATGGTGCCGACCGCGCAGCCGCAGATCGCAGCCGCGTCCTCATAGGAGAAGCCGGAGGCGCCGACCAGGATCAACGCTTCGCGCTGGTCCTGCGGCAGCTTGTCGAGCGCGGTGCGAAACTCCTCAAACTCCAGATGCGCATTCTGCGCCGGCTGGGTCTTCAGGGTTTTCGCGTAATTGCCCTCGGCGTCCTCCACCTCGCGCCGCCGCTTCCGGTAATCCGACCGGAACAGGTTGCGCAAAATGGTGAACAGCCAGGCAGGCAGGTTCGAGCCCGGCTGGAACGAGTCGATGTTGGCAATGGCGCGCAGCAACGTCTCCTGAACCAGGTCGTCCGCACGATCGCCATTGCCTGAGAGCGAGATCGCGAACGCGCGCAGGCTGGGTACCGACGCTAAAATGTCGTCGCGAAGGGAGTCGGTGAGAGGCATTACTCACCTCCATCTTTTTTTGCGAGTTCGGCCGCCGCTTCCGGCCCATCGAGCTTCCGGATCAGCTCCGCAAAGCGATCCGGCACACCTTGTCGGACCACATCGTCGTACATGGCGCGCAGCTGATGCCCGATCCTGGATTGAATCTCGGCGTTAAGCCCGCCCTGCTTCTTTACTTCCTTCATGGTCTGATCCACGCTTCCCCGAGAGTTAAGTCTCTGTGGTTTCAAGAGGTTACCTCGAAATTGGGCCTGGCCGCCGCGTTATAGGTCCAAAGCTAATGCGAATATCTGCGGAAGGTTCCGAAATCTGGGAACTTTTTCTGGAACTTTTTTGTCCCCCGCGAGTAATCGGGGAGACAGGGGAACCGGGGTCCCCCCGCCGAAACTAAATTTGACGCCCGACGCGGGCTTCAAGGTTACGTCCGCCCGGCTGAGACCCTAAGTAATTTGGCCAAGGATACGGCCCAAGATAAGGATGAAATGGGGATGTCCCGATCACAGCTCGTTGCTGAACATCTGCCGCTGTTGCGGCGCTATGCCCGTGCGCTCACCGGAAATCAGGCCTCGGGAGATGCCTATGTGGCCGCCATGCTGGAGGCCCTGCTGCAGGACGGCTCGCTGCTTGACGAACGACATGGCCCGCGCGCCGGGCTGTTCAAACTGTTCACCCAGATCTGGAATTCGGTCTCGCTCAACGACAATCCTGATGTCGCGACGCTGGCGCTGCCGCCGGAGCGCAGATTGTCGAACATCACGCCGCTGCCGCGGCAGGCGTTCCTGCTGCTCTCGCTCGAAGGCTTCTCCGAGGAGGAGGTGTCGTTCATCCTCAATACCGACATCGCCGAGACCCGGCAGCTGACGGACACCGCCGGCCGCGAGATGGCGGCGGAAATCGCCACCGACGTCCTGATCATCGAGGACGAGACCTTTATCGCGATGGACCTCGAGAGCCTCGTGAAGAACCTCGGCCACAACGTGATCGGCGTCGCCCGCACCCATGCCGATGCGGTGGCGCTGGCCAAGAACAAGAAGCCCGGCCTGATCCTCGCCGACATCCAGCTCGCCGACGGCTCGTCGGGCCTGGATGCAGTGAATGAATTGCTGCGCGTATTCGAGGTGCCGGTGGTGTTCATCACCGCTTACCCCGAGCGCTTCCTGACCGGCGAACGCCCCGAGCCGGCGTTCCTGATCTCAAAACCGTTCCAGCCCGCGATGGTCTCGGCGGTCGCGAGTCAGGCGCTGTTCTTCCAGCGCAACTCGCGCAACCGCGCGCCGCGGGCCGCTACGGGCTAACTGGCCGTCGCTTTCGCGTAGAATGAATCCGGCGCGCGCACTGCGCGCCGGATTTTTCTTGTCGTGTCACAAGCCGCAGGCGTCGTGATCGACGATACCGCGGTTACGCCCGCTTACGTGAGAAGATGCTCGAGGCCGTCATGCCGCACTCCGCGCATCGGCACGAGGCCGAGCTAGGTACGGCAGCCTTGAACGCGCAGTCGGTCGACGACGAGAAAGTCGCAAGCGCGATCAAGACCGATTTCATCCTCTCGGCCGAGATCATGGCGATCACGCTGGCGGCCATCCCCACGGGAAGCCGGTGGAAGCAGGCGCTCGTGCTGGCGCTCGTATCGCCGGGATTCTCGAATGGGTGGTGGAGGCCGCCATCCCGGTCTCATCGGATTGCTGGTTGGCGCCGCATCGATTCCGGTCGCAGGCTTTGTCTTCGCGCCGGCATGGAAATGGCTGAAGCGTTTTCTGCACCGCCGTCAGAGCAGGTCCGTTCCGTAAAGGGCCGCCTGCTTTGCCAGCACTGTGCCCATACCCGGTTCCCGCCACGACGAAAGCCGGGCTCCTAAACCTTCGTATAGTGGGTCTATCCCTTTCGATGCCGGCTATTTACCTCGGTACAATTGAGCATGGCGCGCAGGGAGCCTAATGTCGGCATGGCGAGGCAGGATATCCATGCTCGCGTTGCTTGTGCATCGTCGATCTCTCCTCCGGTCGTCGGCGCCGCCTGCCTCGTCACCTCGGTCAATTTCGGCGCCCATCGGCCTTGCGGGCAAGCCTGAGCCAATGCTCTCCCGGCCCGCGCATTTTGAATGAGAGGTCATTGTCCGATGTCAACATCTGCCAGAACGGCGCTCTTTATCGATGGCGCCAATTTGTACGCGACCGCCAGGGCACTCGGTTTCGACATCGACTACAGGCGCCTGCTCAAGGAATTTCAGGACCGTGGCGCGCTATTGCGGGCGTTCTACTACACGGCGATTATCGAGGATCAGGAATATACGTCGATCCGTCCCCTGGTCGATTGGCTCGACTATAACGGCTACACCGTCGTCACCAAGCCCACCAAGGAATTCGTCGACGCCGGCGGCCGCCGCAGGGTGAAGGGCAGCATGAATATCGAGCTTGCCGTCAATGCGATGGAGCTCGCCGATCATATCGACGCCATGGTGCTGTTCTCGGGTGATGGGGATTACCGCCCGCTGCTGAAGGCGGTGCAGCGCCGCGGCGTGCACGTTACCGTGGTCTCCACATTGGCCAGTCAGCCGCCGATGGTGGCTGACGAACTGCGGCGTCAGGCCGACGCCTTCCTTGATCTCGCGGAATTGAAGCCGAAGGTCGGCCGCGATCCGGCCGAGCGGCCGGCACCGCGCGACATTCGCCAGCAATCGCAGCAATCCTCGTCGCGCGCGACGATCAACGGAACTGAGCTCGCGAAATGAATTTCCAGTTGAGCGCGCGCCGTGTGAACCAGATCACCTTCGGACTGCGACACCGGCGGTATCATCATCTCTGCTGATTCAACCGCCGATCCCGAAAACTTCGCTTTGGGACCGGCGATTGCGAACGACACCCTGTTCGCGGCCAGGTACTCCCCCTGGCTCGGGCCACCAGCTTCGATTTTAAAGCTGGTCGGACTTATCCGGCGTGTCCCACCGGCGCGCCGGATTTTTTTCCCGCAAAGCGCCATGCGCGCGGCTTGCCATGGAGCCGCGAGCTTGCCTGCTTCATCTACATCGTGATGCTGGCGCTGCAGAAGACATGAGGCAGGAATGCCTGTTGAACTGCGCCTCCGGCCCGCATAGGGTCGCTGCAGCAACAAGAAAATAAACGGGAAACGCCCCCTTACCGATGCAGTCCGCCGAGCGGCCTTTGCCCTACCGCCGGGGCCTGATCATCGTCGCGACCATGGCTACCGCCTATGTCGCCAGCCATTTTTTCCGCGCCTCCAACGTCACCATCGGCCTCGATCTGATGCGCGATCTCGCCATCGGGCCGCAGGCGCTGGGCGCGCTGACCGGCGCGTTCTTCTTCGGCTTTGCCGCGATGCAGATCCCCTGCGGCTTCTTCTTCGATCGCTTCGGGCCGCGCTACACGGTGGTCGGCATGCTGATGTCGCCGCCATCGGCGGCGCGCTGTTCACGCTGGCGCCGAACTGGCCGGTGCTGCTGACCGGCCGGGCGCTGATGGGCGCCGGCTGCGGCGTGATGCTGATCGGCAGCATGGTGATGATCTCGCGCTGGTTTCCGCCGGACCGCTTCTCCACGCTCACGGCCGTCGTGTTGTCGATCGGCCTGCTCGGCAACCTCGCCGCCACCACGCCGCTCGCCTGGGCCGCGCAGGACATCGGCTGGCGCCCGGCGTTCGGCGCCGTCGTCGTCTTCATCGCGCTGGCGACGGTCGCGATCTGGCTGGTGGTGCGCGACGCGCCGCCCGGCCATCCTTTTCTCTCCCGCAAGGTGGAACCATCAAGCGAGATGCTCAGGGGAATGCTCGAGGTGCTTCGCAACCCGCGCCTGAAGCCGATCCTGGCGCTGAACTTCTGCAACTACGCCTGCACCTTCACGGTGCAAGGCCTGTGGGGCGGCGCATTCCTGCGCGAGGTGCACGGCTTGAGCCCGATCGCCGCCGGCAACGTGCTGCTCTGCGCCGTGATCGCCTACCAGGCCGGCATGCTCACTTTCGGCCCGCTCGACCGCCGGCTCGACACCCGCAAGGGAATCGCAATCGGCGGCACGGTGATGATCATTTGCCTGCTCGCGACGCTGGCGCTGTTTTCCCACCCGCCGGTCTGGCTGCCGATAGCCGTCATCATCGCCATGGGCTTCTTCTCGGCCTCCAGCACCATGGTGATGACGCACGGCCGCGGCATCTTCCCCGACCGCCTGATCGGCCGCGGCATCTCGACCATGAACACCGCCGTGATGCTCGGCGTCGCCTGCATGCAGACGTTGTCCGGCATCATCATCGGCGCGTTCGAGCCGCTGGCGAGCGGTGCGCGTACCGAGGAGGCTTACCGCGCGCTGTTCGGGACGCTGACGCTGGTGCTGATCGTTGCGGTTGCGATCTACAGCCGCTCGCAGGATGTAAAGCCGAGCGAGGAGATGCGGGCGGCGAAGCCGTAGTCAATCGCCGGCAAAGCTGCCCGCCGTACTCGCCTGAGCGCCAGGCCGCTTTAATCCCTGGTTGCAGTGCACGATTGCCATTCCATCCCAGCGGGAGGATGCTTGCGCATCGGCACAAGGGAGAGCGGCATGAGCAAGGCAGGTCTCGACAACCGCAAGCAGGATAGTGAAATTGGCCACAAGCACGGCGCCACCGCCATCGGCACATTGCGCAAGATTTACGGGCAAGGTTTTGCCGCCGGTTATCCCCCAACCGACAGACTGAGCGATGTTTTGCTTCACCTGAACGAGACATCGCTGAGCCAGCTTCGCCGCGACTACAAGACAGGTCATCTCGATCACAAGATCACAAACGCCTTGCACTGAAGGCGGTCTGCCATGAGTATGCTGGCATAGGTTCGCAAGGTTAGCTTGCGTGACGTCCGTCTGCATGGAAAAACCCCGGATTATGCCCGTCACCATCGACTACTACATGTCGCTCACCTCGCCGTGGACTTACCTCGGCAGCGCTGCGTTCGCCGAGATCGCCGGGCGCAATGCCGCGACCATCAACATCAAGCCCTGCAAGTTCGGGCCGATTTTCGAGCAGACCGGCGGGCTGCCGCTGCCGAAGCGCTCGCCACAGCGGCGCGCCTACCGGATGATGGAGTTGAAGCGCTGGCGCGAGGTGCTGGGCATTCCGATCAATCTTGAGCCGAAGCATTTTCCCTGCGACGACGCCGCCGCGACCAGGCTGGTGATCGCGGCCAAGCTGCAAGGCAAAAATGCCCACAGGCTGTCGCTGGAGCTTGGGCGCGCGGTATGGGAACGAGAGGAAACGCTCGCCGATCCCACCGCGATTTCATTGGCCGCCCAGCGCGCCGGTCTTGATGCCGCGGAACTGCGTGCGGGCGCTCCGCCGGACACCGAACTCGACACGCTGCATGAGAAGTTCACGCAGGAGGCGCTGAGTGCGGGCGTCTTCGGTGCGCCGAGCTACGTGCTGCCTTCGGGTGAGATCTTCTGGGGCCAGGATCGGCTGGACCTGCTGGAACGCGCTTTGAAGAAGCTGGCTTAAAATGGAGAAGCCGGCTTAA
>CAWHFN010000007.1:0-50082 GCA_963828475.1 uncultured Alphaproteobacteria bacterium | reverse complement strand
TGAAACTCTGACGACGCTGCCGCCCATCTCGAAGCGCTGGGCAACCCGACCCGGCTGAAAATCTACCGCATGCTGATCCGCGCGGGTGGCGCCGGCATGGCGGTCGGACGCTTGCAGGAAAAGCTGAAGATCGCGCCCTCCACCCTCTCCCACCACATCAAGTCGCTGGTGGTGGTCGGCCTCGTCACCCAGGTCCGCGACGCCACCACGCTGATGTGCCACGCCAATTACGACGTGATGCGGGATCTGGTGGATTTTCTGGTCGCCGAATGCTGCACCGAAAGCGCCGAGACAAGGGATGCCAAGACGGCAGCATAAGCGTCATCGTTTGCGACCTTTATTTCGATATTTCCAGTTTTATGGGAGAACTCCATGCGCGAAGCCAAGACCGTCGCCATCATCGGCGCCGGCCCGGTCGGCCTTGCCGCCGCCGCCCATGTTCTGGAACGCGGCTGCCGCCGATCGTGCTGGAAGCCGGCGACACCGTCGGCCACGCCGTGCGGCAATGGGGCCACGTCCAACTGTTCTCGCCATGGCAATACAATCTCGACAAGGCGGCGGCGCGGCTCTTGGCGGCGACGGGCTGGAATTCGCCCGAGCCCGATCAGTATCCGACCGGCGGCGAGCTCGTGGAGCGCTATCTCGAGCCGCTCGCCAACAACACCGCGCTCAAGCCCCACATCCGCACCTCGAGCCGCGTCACCGGCATCAGCCGCGTTGGCTTCGACAAGCTCAAGACCAAGGGCCGCGAAGCGGCGCCGTTCGAAATCCGCTATCAGAACGGGCAAGGTCCCGAGATCGTCAAGGCCGACGCCGTCATCGACGTATCCGGCACCTGGCATTCGCCAAATCCGGCGGGCGCCAATGGCCTGTCCGCCATCGGCGAGACAGAGGCCGCCGACAGGATCGCCTACGGCATGCCCGACGTGCTGGGCAAGGACCGCGCGCGCTATGCCGGCAAGACCGTCGCCGTGCTGGGCGCCGGGCATTCCGCGATCGGCACGCTGACCGATCTGGCGAAGCTTGCGGCAGAAGTGCCTGAAACCCGGCCGATCTGGCTGTTGCGCGGCAGCGATCCCGCCAAGGCCTTCGGCGGCGGCGCCAATGACAAGCTGGCCGCCCGCGGCGAACTTGGCGCCGCCTTCGCCGCGCTGGTAACGGCAGGCCGGATCGAGGTCGAAAGCGAATTTCGCGTCTCGCATCTCACCACCGACGGCGCTCGCCTCGTCGTCGGCGCCATATCGGGCTGCAGCGCCCGCCGGACGGTGGTCGACGAACTCATCGTGGCGACGGGTTTTCGGCCGGACCTGGATTTCGTGCGCGAACTGCGTACCCGGCTCGACCCTGCCATCGAGTGCCCGGTCGCGCTGGCGCCGCTGATCGATCCCAACGAGCATAGCTGCGGCACCGTGCGGCCGCACGGCGCGCGTGAACTGGCGCAGGACGAACCCGGCTTCTATTTCGCCGGCATGAAATCCTACGGCCGCGCGCCGACCTTCCTGATGCTCACGGGATACGAACAGGTGCGCTCGATCGCTGCCGACATCGCCGGCGACCGCGAAGCCGCGGAGCGGGTCGAACTGGTGCTGCCGGAAACCGGCGTCTGCAGCCGATCGCTTGCGCCAGATGCCAGCAATTGTTGCGGCGGCCCTGCATTATCCGATGTTGACGCCTGCTGCGTCGCCGATGAAAAAGCAAAGCAAAACGGCAAAACGGGATGCGGCTGCGCCTCCTGATCAATAGAACAATAGGGAGTGAACGGAATTTTTCTGGAAGGCCGATCCGTCATTGTCGCGATGTGCATGGGGCAGCTCGGCAGCCTGCTCCCGCATGTCGTCGTGCCTTCCATTCTGGCGGCATTCCTGATTCCGGAGTGGCATCTGAGCGGCGCGCAGGCTGGCCTGTTGGCTGGCTCCGGCGCTGCCGGCTACATGCTGACCGTGCCGGTGCTGGCGACGCTGACCGACCGCATCGACGCGCGCAAAATCCTGATCGCAGGCTCCGCGGTAAGCGCGCTCGGCACATTGCTGTTCGGCCTGTTCGCGACCGGGCTTTGGTCAGGCGCCCTTTCAATGCGGTCGCCGGCGCGGGCTTTGCCGGCGCCTATATGCCGGGCCTCAAGGCGCTGACGGACCGGCTGGCGCCAGGCAATTCCTCCCGCGCGATCACGCTTTACACGTCGAGCTTCTCGTTCGGGGTTGGCCTGTCGTTTCTGGTTTCCCAGCTGGTCGCCGAAGCCTGGGGCTGGCGCAGCGCATTCTTTGTCACCGCCGCCGGGCCGCTCGTGATGCTCACCGTCTGTTTCCTGCTGCGACCGGTCGAGCCGAAGCCGGCGACGGGACGCCTGCTGGATTTCGCGCCGGTGTTTCGAAATCGGCAAGCGATGGGGTTCGTCCTCGGCTACGGCGCGCATTGTTTCGAGCTCTACGGCATCAGAACCTGGATCGTGGCGTTCTGGACCTTTGTCTCGCTAAGAAATTCAAACGCCTCGATCTTGACGCCGATCGTGGTCAGCGTCGTATTCTCGCTGCTCGCGATGCCCGCGAGCATTCTCGGCAATGAATTCGCGCTGAGGCTCGGCCGCCATCGCGCCATTACGGCGGTGATGTTCTGCTCCGCTGCGGTCGCGCTTCTGATCGGTGTATGCGCCGACAGGTCGCCCTGGCTGTTGCTGCCCTTGATACTGCTCTATGCCATCACGGTTCCCGCCAATTCCGGTGCCTTGACCTCGGGCATGTCGATGGCTGCTGACCCGCAATATCGCGGCGCGACCATGGCGATGCATTCCACGGTCGGCTTCAGCCTGTCCGCGCTTGGCGCGTGGGCGGTTGGCGTGGCGCTGGACGCCACGGGCGGGCCGCAGAATTCATCGGCCTGGATGGCCGCATTTTCGGTGCTGGCGGCGGGGATCCTGCTTGGACCGCTGGCGCTGTTCTGGTCGAGAAAAGAGACGCCACAGCCGTGAACCGAACTCAGTTTTCCATCATCGTCGCGCTCGGCACCACCCAGACGCTGGCCTGGGCCTCGAGCTATTACCTGCCCGCGATCCTCGCCGATCCGATCGCACGCGATCTCGGCGTCTCCTCGAACTGGATCTTCGCCGCCTTCTCCGCATCGCTGGTTATCTCGGCCATGCTCGGGCCGCGCATCGGCCGGCAGATCGATCTGGTCGGCGGCCGGTCGGTGTTGTCACTATCCAACCTCGTGCTGGCCGCGGGGCTGGCGCTGCTCGGCCTCACCTATTCGATACCGATCCTGCTCGTCGCCTGGCTCCTGCTCGGCATCGGCATGGGCGCGGGCCTCTACGACGCCGCCTTCGGCGCGCTCGGCCGCATCTACGGCGACGCGGCGCGGCACTCGATCACCGGCATCACCCTGATCGCAGGCTTCGCTTCCACCGTCGGATGGCCGCTGACCGCGTGGGGGCTGGAGACGATCGGCTGGCGCAACACCTGTTTTGCGTGGGCAGCGGCGCACATCCTGATCGGCCTGCCGATCAACTGGCTGATGCTGCCACAGGTCGCCGGCGCGAAGGCTGCGGTTGCCGCCGCCGTCAAGCCGCACATTCCGCTCGACCGTACCATGATCCTGCTGGCGTTTGCCTTCGCCGCGGCGTGGAGCGTCACCGGTGCGATGGCCGCGCATTTGCCGCGGATTCTGGAAGCCGCCGGCGCGACATCGCTGCAGGCTGTCGCGGCCGGCGCGCTGATCGGGCCATCGCAGGTGGCGGCGCGCATCTTCGAGGCAAGCTTTCTGTCGCGATATCACCCGCTGGTATCGGGCCGGCTGGCGTGCCTGACCCATCCGATCGGCGCCGCCATTATCGGATTGGCAGGCGGCGGCGCGGCGAGCGTATTCGCCATCTTTCACGGCACGGGCAACGGCATTTTGACCATTGCGCGCGGCACCATGCCGCTCGCGATCTTTGGCCCGCAGAACTATGCCTACCGCCTCGGGGTCGTCGGCGCCCCGGCGCGGATCGCGCAGGCCGGCGCGCCGCTGGCGTTCAGCCTGCTGATCGACGTGATGGGCAGCCGCATCCTGATCGTGTCGTCGGCGCTCAGTCTTGCCGCGCTGCTGGCGCTGTGCTTGCTGCGTGCACCGCCGCCTCGAAGCGTGACGAAAGAGGAGGACGCCTGAATGATCAACCGCATCAATCCGCCTGAGCTCGGCTCACCGCCGGGCTATTCGCAGATCGTGGAGGTGACCGCGGGGCGCATCATCTTCATCGCCGGTCAGACCGCGCTCGATCGCGACGGGAACGTCGTCGGCAGAAATGATTTCGCCGCTCAGGCGGAGCAGGTGTTTCGAAATCTCACGATTGCGCTGGCGGCCAGCGGGTGCACGCCGGGCAATCTGGTAAAGCTCACGGTATTCCTCACCGACATGGATAATCTCGGACCCTATCGCGAAGCCCGAAACCGCTTCTTTGCCTCGGTGACGCCGCAGGCCGCACCCGCGGTCACACTGGTCGAGGTGTCGAAACTCTACGGCCCGGATTTCCTGATCGAGATCGAGGCCATTGCCGCGGCGTGAGCGTCACGCATTCAAGGCTTTCCTGACCTCCGACGTAGCGATCCAGATCCCGGCGAACACCGCGACAAGCCCGAGCACGAGATTCGGCGTGATCGGCTCTCCGACCAACTGCGTAGCCAGCAGCCCCGCCGCGAGCGGATTGACGGTCATGGTGTTGGCGACACGCGTCGGCGACGCCCGTTCCAGCGCCAGCACCCACAGGATGAACGCCAATGCGCCGCCGGCAACGCCAAGATAAATACCGGCGATCCATTGCGGCGTACTGAACTGGCTCAATGCCGCAACGCTTCCCGTCAGCGACCCGACCAGGATCAGCGCCGCGGCGCCCGTTCCCATGCCGACGGTGAGGAAGCCAAGCGCGCTCGATCGCTGGATGAAGGGTCGAGACCAGACATTGTAGAACGCCATGCACAAGACGGCCGCGGTCATGATCAGTTCGCCGCGCCAGGCTCCCGGCGGCGCGGCCGACAATCCCGTCGCAAGCGCGGCGGCGACACCGAGCACCGCAATGCCGACCCCGATCGATTTCCGTTTCGTCAGCGGCTCGATACCGAGCAACGCGCCGACCACCATGGTGTGCAGCGGCAGCGTCGCCAGCGCGAGGCTGGCGCGTGCCGCGGTCGTGTAGGACATCGCGATATTGTAGAGAACGAAGAACACACCGAAGAAACAAAAGCCCAGCGCGGCGACGGCGGGCCAGTCCCGGCGTTGCGGCCATCGCGCTTTCAGGAGCAGCGTTGCCGGCAACACGCAGCAAAAGCCGATCGCCCAGCGCAGGATCGCAAGCGTGATCGGATCGGTGTTGCCGGCAAGATAGCGCGTGATCGCCGCCGCGGTGCCGCCGAGGCAACTCGAGACCAGCGCGATCGTGACCCCAATCCATTCGCCCACGCCTTCTCTCCGCATTTGACGCGCCATCGGCTGTAGCGCCTGGCTGAACATATGATCGCGACAGAGCAGCGCGCGAGCAAAAAGCGTTTATCGCGCGAAGCTTTCTGCAGGATGGCGACAACTGTCAGCATGGCGGCAGTTGTCAGCAGCACGATCATCACGAGTAACCGACGATGCTGCTGCTTCTGGCATCGGGGATCCTGCTGGTGGTCTAGCCGGGCACTGCGAGCAACGTTGCAATGGGTTCGGCCTGCAACCGGCCGCGCTCGCTCATTATCGCCTCAATCCAATCCAAAATTTCAATCAATTGCATCGAACCCCCATAGCATGACGCTAAGAAATTTTTGTCAGACAAGTTAACCGGAACTACTTTTCCGGTGGTTCGAGGCTCCGGCGTCTTGGACGCCTCAAGGTTCTGGAATTGGCAATGCAAGAAGCGATCCGCCTACGTGAATTGGAAGCCGAGTGCCGTCAGCGCGCGCTGAGAGAACCTGACAAGAAATGGTATTGGCTCGCGCAGGCCGCCAAGTATCAGGTCCAGGCCAGCCAGAAAATCGCCTTCCGCTCTGACGAAGCCAACACCGCCGACTTTCCGGAAGTCAAACTGGCGCAATGGTCGCATGGTCGCGACGAGCGCCGATTGATGAGCCCCTTTGCCGTGAAGAACGAGCGATAGCGCACAGGGCCGTGCCGGTCTAACGCCCCTGCTCCTCCGGCGGCTTGATATGGCGGAACGAGAACAACAGCGCGAGATCGTAGGCGATCTTCAGCGTGCCGCAGACCACCAGGGGCAGCCCCGTAAACGACGTCATCAAGAGCGCGCCCGCAATCGCCGGGCTAATCGCGGATGCAAGGCTGCGCGGCACGGCGGTGACGCTGGCGGCCGCCGGCCGCTCGGCCGGCGTCACCACCGCCATGACGTAAGAGGTGCGGGTCGGCACATCCATTTGCGACAGCGCCGAGCGCAACAGCAGCAGCCCAAGCGCCACATAGAGATTCGGCGCGAACGCCGCCAGGATCAGGAAGATGCTGGAAGGAATGTGCGTGAACACCATGGTATTGACGAGGCCGATACGCTTGGCGATCCAGGCGGCGACCGGATAGGAAAACGCGCTGAGCGTGCTCGACCAGAAGAAAAACAATCCGGCCGCAGACAATGAAAGATCAAAGCGCTCGAACAGCCAGAGCACCAGCAGCGATTGCGCGACGAAACCGCCGGCAAAGGCGTCGATGCTGAACAACGCGGCGAGCTTGTAGACGGTGCCGCGCGAAGGCCCGAGCGGCGTCTGTGGCGCCCTCTCCTCGCCGCGCGTGTGCGGCACGTAGCGATAGAGCGCGGCGCTCAGTATCCCGAGGGCGGCATACGCATAAAACATCAGGCGGAACGCGCCGAGCATCGTGCTGCCGTGCGAAACCAGCAAATCAGGTAAGGTTGCCGCCAGCGAGCCGGCGGCGGTGCAGAGCGCCCCGATCAGGCTATAGCGGGCGAACACCTGCGTGCGACGGTCGTCGGTCGCGCTCTTCGCCAGCACCGCGTGTTCGAGCGGCACCAGCACGCCAAGGTCGCCGCCGGAGGGATTGATGGTACCGATGAACGCGACCAGCGCGATCAAGGCAAACTGCTCCACGGCCGGAAACGCCAAACCGGTGGCAGCCATCAGACCTGCGCCAAAGATCAGGAGCGCGCGCAGATCATGGCGCGGCGCGATCCAGCCCGTGATCAGCGTCAGCAGCGCAGTTCCCAAAAGCGACGCCGTCGCAACAAGGCCGACTGCGACGGCGTCATAGCCCAGCGCCGTCATGTAGGCCGGCAGGATGATGATAGCAAAACCGTCGCCGAAGCCGCGCAGGCCCCGCGCGAGATAGAGCAACCTGATCAGCGCGTTGGCGGTGGAGGGTTTTGGTTCGGCCGCAGTATCGGTCACGCTTGCGTCCATGCGCCATCCTCGACATGTCGAGAGTGCGCAGAGCTTGGACGGCGGTCCGTCTGACGGGGAGCCTGCTTCGTCCCCGATGTAGCCAAGCTAGGACTGAAGTCGGGTTAGCGCAAGCACCCATCCTACGAACCGGTTGACAGCCGAACGGCTACGCGGTTAATTCAGCGCATGGGGATTTTGCGATCTCCCCACGAGGCGACATGCCCAAGTATCGCGTCCCGTTTTCTTTTACGAGGGCGCAGCCATGTCATCCTACACCACGATATCTTCAGACAAGCTTTCACGACTGATCGGCACGGCGCATTTGCCGGCGTTGATCGACGTTCGTACCGACGAGGATTTCGCCGCCGACCAGCGGCTGATTCCCGGCGCCATCAGGCGCAGCCACAAGGAAGCCGGCGACTGGAGCGGCAAATTTTCCGGAAACTCAGCCATCGTCATCTGCATGCGCGGGGCAAAGCTCGCGCAGGGCACGGCCGCCTGGTTGCGGCATTCCAACGTTGCCGCGGAAACGCTCGAAGGCGGCTTTGAAGGCTGGAAGGAGGCAAAGCTTCCGCTGGTGAACGCATCGAAACTGCCGCCGCGCGACCCGCAGGGCCGCACCGTCTGGGTGACCAGGGCCCGGCCGAAGATCGATCGCATCGCCTGCCCGTGGCTGATCCGCCGCTTTGTCGATCCGACCGCGGTGTTCCTGTTCGTGGCGCCTTCCGAGGTTATCGCCGTCGGCGAGCGCTTCAACGCCGCCCCCTTCGACATCGAGAACGTGTTCTGGAGCCACCGCGGTGAGCTCTGCACCTTCGACGTCATGGTCGAGGAATTCGGGCTCGCGACGCCGCCTCTGCTGCGGCTGGCGGCGATGGTCCGCGGCGCCGACACCGGGCGGCTCGATCTGTCACCGGAAGCATCCGGCCTGCTCGCCGCCTCGCTCGGCCTGTCGCGCATGTTCGATGACGATCTCGAGCAGCTGGAGGCCGGCATGTTGCTGTACGACGCGTTCTACCGGTGGTGCCGCGACGCCTCCGGCGAGACGCATAATTGGCCGACCAACAAGGCGAAGCCGTAATGGACGCCATCACGGACAAGGCGACCGGGGCCGGCGCAAGCCGCGACCTCGGTCACGGCATCAGTTTCGCCGAAGCATTCCGGGTCTGGCTGCGGGTCGCCGTATTGAGTTTCGGCGGCCCGGCCGGACAGATCGCGGTGATGCACCGCATCCTGGTCGAGGAAAAGAACTGGATCTCCGAGAGCCGGTTTTTGCATGCGCTGAACTATTGCATGCTGCTGCCGGGCCCGGAGGCGCAGCAGCTTGCGACCTATATCGGCTGGCTGCTGCACCGGACCGCCGGCGGCATCATGGCCGGCGGCCTGTTTATCCTGCCCGGCGTCATCGCCATCATGGGGCTGAGCTACATCTACGCGGCCTATGGCAATGTCGGCTTCGTCGAGGCAATTTTCTTCGGTCTGAAGGCCGCGGTGCTCGCGATCGTCGTGCATGCGGTCGTTCGCGTCGGCAAGCGCGCGCTGCGCAACCGGGTGATGATTGCACTCGCCGCGATCGCCTTTGTCGCGATCTTCTTTTTCAACGTCCCCTTCCCGGTCATCATCATCGCGGCCGGCGCCATCGGCTATTTCGGCGCGCGCAGCGGGTGGCCGGAATTCGCCGCCGTCGCGCATGGCGGCGGCAACAAGAAGGCCGCCGCCGTCGACAGCCTGCTCGGCGAGGAATTGCCGGAGCACGTCCGCCCGAGCGTAGGCCGCGCGTTGCGCGTAAGCTCGGTGTGGCTGTTGCTGTGGGCGGTTCCGGTGGCCGCGCTGCTGATCGGACTCGGGCAAGCCAACGTATTCAGCCAGATCGCGCTGTTCTTTTCCAAGATGGCGTTGGTGACGTTCGGCGGCGCCTATGCGGTGCTGGCCTATGTCGCCCAGCAGGCGGTCGAGCATTATCACTGGCTGCAGCCGCGCGAGATGCTCGACGGCCTCGGCATGGCCGAGACCACGCCGGGCCCGCTGATCATGGTGCTGCAGTTCGTCGGCTTCATGGCCGCCTATCGCGATCCCGGCACGTTGTCGCCGATGGTTGCGGCCACGCTCGGTGGCTTGCTGGCGACCTGGGTCACCTTCATCCCCTGCTTTCTCTGGATCTTCCTCGGTGCCCCCTATGTCGAGACGCTGCGCGGCAACAAGGGGCTCGCGGGCGCGCTGTCGGCGATCACAGCGGCCGTGGTCGGCGTGATCCTCAATCTGTCGATCTGGTTCGCGCTGCACACGCTGTTCCGGCAGACCGTGCCGGTTCGCTCGCTCGGGCTGTCGTTCGACATGCCGGTATGGGGAAGTCTCGATCTCCCAGCCTTCGTGCTGGCGGCAGCCGCGGCAACCGCGATTTTCCGTCTCAACATCGGGATGCTGTGGGTGCTGGCGGGATCGTGCGTAGCGGGCGTGGCGTTGCGGATGGTGGGCGTGGTTTGAGCCATCTCGTAGGATGGGTGGAGGGAAGCGATACCCATCGATACTGGTTACGACGCTGATGGGTTTCGCTTCGCTCTACCCATCCTACGCACCTGCGATCTCGTCTACACCATCTCCTCCGGCGCGAGCTTGCAGATGTCGCCGTTGATTTCGACCTGCAGCGTCGCGTGATAAATCCTGAAACGGTGCGACAGCTCGGCGCAGACATGATGCAGGAAGGCGTCGTCGCTGCCGCCGGGCCGCACCAGATGCGCGGTCAGCGCGGTCTCGTTGGTGCTCATGGCCCAGACGTGGAGGTCGTGAACTTCAGCGACACCTTCGAGACCGCCCAGATAGTTTCTGACCTTCGCAAGCTCGATACCACGCGGCACGCCGTCGAGCGCGAGATTGACGCTGTCGCGCGCCAAGCCCCATCCGCTCCAGAACACCACGGCGGCAATGACAAGGCTGATCGCGGGATCGAGCCACAGCCAGCCCGTCAGCATGATGATCAGCGCCGCGACCACCACGCCGAGCGAAACGCCGGCATCAGCCGCCATGTGCAGGTAGGCGCCGCGGATGTTGAGATCGCCATGGCGGCCGCGCATGAACAGCAACGCAGTTAAGCCGTTGATGGCAACGCCAAGCGCCGCAACCGTCACTACGGTCCAGCCCGCAACCGGCGCAGGGCTGTAGAGCCGGTTGACCGCCTCAACGACAATGCCGCCGACCGCCACCAGCAGCAAGCCCGCGTTGAACAGCGCCGCCAAGATCGAAGCCCGGCGATAACCGTAGGTGTGACGTTGCGTCGGTTGCTTCTGCGACAGCCATGCCGCGCCCCATGCCAGCAGCAGCGCGATCACATCGGAGAGATTGTGAACCGCATCCGAAACCAGCGCCAGCGAATTGGCGGCGTAGCCGAAGATCAACTCGGCAACGACGAACGCCGTATTGAGCGCGGCGCCGATGGCGAACGCCCAGCCGAAATTATCCGGCGTATGGCTGTGGCCGGCATGACCATGGGAATGATCGGGCCCGTGGGAATGATCGTGATGAGCGTGATCGTGCGCCATTCCGCCGACCTCGATCTGATGTTTCGACGGCGACTTATATAGCGCGGGGAATTTCGAATACTATTACAGCGACACCGCGATCAGTTCCTCCACCAGCGGGCCGCCGCCGACCGGAAACACGATGAACTGCTTGCCACCGGCCATGTAGGTCATCGGCGCGCCCGTCGCATTGGCCGGCAGCTCCATCTCGGCCAGCATTTCGCCGCTCGTCTTGTCGTAGACCCACAGATGCGGATCGAGATTGTGGAGGTCGCGTATCGGCATATTGAGCCCCGGCACAAAATGCGGCGGGTCGTAATATCCCATTTGCACGACGATCATGACCGTCTTGGTCACCAGCGCCCAACTCCGCGAGCGGCAATCCCAGATCGCTCGAGATGTTACAGCTTCCGGACCGCAGCCATCGCCGCGCTCCGCCCGACCGGAATGCGCCAGCGGTGATCGCCGCTGTTCATGTCGATGGCGACAATGCTGCCGAACGGCGGCTTGAGCAGCGGCAGCCCGCGCGGTCCCGGCAGGTATTGCGGACGGCCGATGAAGTCGTAGGTGCCTTGCCACGGCTCGGGCTTGCGAACTGAAAAGAAGCGACGGCAGTCGCTGCGTCCCGACATAAAGCATGCCGGTTTCCGGATCGATCGCCGCTCCCGCCCAACTGGCGCCGCCGGCATTGCCTGGCACCTGGATTGTTCCGCGCAACGACGGCGGCGTGTACAGCCCGCCGCGATCATATGCGGTGGCGATCTCGATCGCCTCCTTGTGAATCTCCGGCGTCAGATCGATCAGATCCTCATCGCGCGCGCCTTGGATATCGAACGGCGCGGGCTTGGTTGGAAACGGCTGTGTTTTCGACGCACGCTCGCCGGGCACGGTGGAAGCCGGAACCGGCCGCTCCTCGATCGGCCACACCGGTTTTCCGGTGACGCGATCGAACACATAGATGAAAGCCTGCTTGGTGACCTGCGCCACCGCCTTGATCGGCTTTCCCGCCGACGGTGATGTCGATCAGGTTGGGCGCGGCCGGCGGGTCGTAATCCCACAGGCCGTGATGGACGAGCTGGTAGTGCCAGACCTTCTTGCCGGTCGCGGCATCGAGGCAGACCAGGCTTTCGCCATAGAGCCCGTCGCCCGGCCGATCGCCGCCATAATAGTCGTTGGTCGGCGTGCTCACCGGCAGATAGACGTAGCCGAGTTCCTCGTCCGCGCTCATCGGCGCCCAGACATTGGCGTTGCCGGCCTCCTTCCAGGAATCCTTCTCCCAGGTTTCGACGCCGGGCTCGCTCGCCCTGCGCAACCGTGTGGAAGGTCCAGAGCAGACGCCCGCTGACGACATCGAAGCCGCGCACGTCGCCCGGCGGCGATGGCTCGTTCGCCCCACCAGTCAATGACCGACGAGCCGACGACGATCACCCCGCGCACGATCACCGGCGGCGACGTCATGGTGTAATAGTTGCGATCGACCGGCCGGCGCAGGCCCTGCGTGAGATCGACCCGGCCGTCGGTGCCGAATGCCGGCACCGGCTTTCCGGTTTTTGCGTCCAGCGCGATCATCTGCGCGAACGCGGTGAGGATCACGATGCGTTCGTCATCGCCGTTGCGCCAGTAGGCGACGCCGCGATTGCAGCCATCCGAGATTGGCGGGAATGTCCGAGGCCGTTTTCATAGATCTTCGGATCGAACACCCATTTGGTCGCGCCGGTCGCGGCATCGATGGCGGCGACCTGCGACAGCGAAGTCGAGGTGTAGAGCACGCCGCCGACCATCAGCGGCGTCGATTCGTTGGCAAAGCTCGGGCCGATCTCCGGATCGGCCTCCTGGATCGCCACGTCGGGCGATTTCCAGCGCCAGACGATATGCAGGTTTTTGGCGTTGCTGCGGTCGATCTGCGTCAGCGGCGAATAGTGCGCGGCGGCATAGGTGCCGGCATAAGCCGGCCATTCGCCTTGCGAGAGCGCCTTGGTGGATTCGGGAATCGCGCCGGGGATCGGCTGGGCGTGAAGTGCGCCCGGCGATGCCAACAGCGCGAAAGCGATGCCGATTTTTGCTGCGTGCGTCCACTTGATTGCTCTGTCCATCGATGCCTCCATCCCTGCGCCAGCGCAGGCGTTGTCGGTCGTGGTTCCGCCCCTCGCGGAAAAGTATTGACCAAAAAGTATCTAATGTCTAGTGTACTAGTTAATGCATACAGACTTGATCACCACCCTTCGGCTCGAAAGCTCCGGCGTTCCTATCTATGTCCAGCTTCGGGAACAGATTTTGCGGCAGCTTGGCGCCGGGGTGCTGGCTGCCGGCGATCAGATGCCGACCATGCGCGAAGTCGCAGTCGCACTGAAGATCGACCTCAATACGGTGCGGCACGCCTATGACGAACTGGAGCGGATCGGTGCCATCACGCTGGTTCGTGGGCGCGGCAGTTTTGTCGCCAAGCCCCCTCCCGTCATGGGCGCGCGTGCCCGACAGGTTCAGGTTGATGGATTGGCGAAACAGGTTCTCGCCACGGCGGCCTCGATGGGCCTCGACCCCGTCGCCGTAGCTGACCGAATAACGGCCCTCGCGAAGCAGAAGGAATAGTCGTCATGAGCAACTATTTTAGCGCAAGTGGAGCGAACCGACCCGCGATCGTGCTGGCAGCCCTGGGCCTGGCGGCCGCGGCATTGAGTGTATGGCTCGCCTATGACAGCGGCTCCCGCAGCGGCTACTGGATTGCCGGTGGCCTCGTAATCCTGGCGTTCCTGATTCCTCAATCCATCATGGTGGCGGATCAGTGGGAGCGCGCGGTGGTGCTTCGGCTTGGCAAGCTCACCGCCATTCGCGGCCCGGGCATGTTCGCCATCGTGCCATTCATCGACAGTGTGGCCTCCTGGCTCGATCAGCGCATCCAGACCACCGAAATCAACGCCGAAAAGGCGTTGAGCAAGGACACCGTGCCGGTCAACATCGACGCGGTGGTGTTTTGGCAGATCCACGACCCCCAGCGCGCCGCGCTCGAAATCACCAACTACCGCCAGGCGATCACCCAGGTCGCACAGACCTCACTTCGCGAGATCGTTGGTTCGTCGTTGCTGTCGACGCTGCTGTCCGAACGCAAACAGGGGGATCAGCAACTGCGCGAGGATATAGGTCGCAAGACGGCCGAATGGGGCGTCTCGGTCCTCTCGGTTGAGATCCGCGACATCGGCGTGCCGCCTGCGTTACAGGACGCGATGAGCCGGCAGGCCCAGGCGGAGCGCGAGAAACTAGCCCGCGTCCTGTTGGGACAAGCCGAACAGGAAATCGCCCAGAAATTCGTCGCGGCGGCAGATATCTATGCCCGCAGCCCGGCAGCATTGCAGCTCCGCGCCATGAACATCATCTACGAAACCACCAAGGAGCGCGGCGCCACGATCCTGATGCCGACGGCCATGGTCGACAGCATGAACCCCGGGCTGGTCGGCCTCGCTGCCGCCACGGGCTCGCTGCGAAACGACGCCTGACGGCGCAATCTTCTCGCGCCTGGCGCGGGGCCTTACTCCACGCCCCGCAGGAACTTGTTCGACTTCGGCAGGCCGTGCGCGAGGCGGCCGGCGTCGGCGCGGTTGCCGCGCCAGTCGGCCAATTCCTTGGCGCTCATGCTCTGCTCGCGGCCGGCGGAATCCTTCCAGGTCAGCCCCGCCTTGAGCTCGAACACGGCGACATCAGACAGCTTGGCGCTGGAATATTTTTGCAGCCGTACGCCGCGGCCGCGCGCCATTTCCGGCACCTGGTCGAGCGGGAACAGCACCATCTTGTGGTTGGTGCCGATCGCCGCGACGGTATCGCCCGACACTGTCGCGATCGCGCAGGCCTCGTTCGGCATGGTGACGTTGAGCACCTGCTTGCCCTTGCGGGTGTTGCCGACGCAATCCTCTTCCTTGACGACAAAACCCTGGCCTTCGCTGCTCGCGATCAGGAACTTGCGGTCGCCCTTGTTGACGAACAGCGACACAATTGCGGCGTCCTGCTCCATGTCGATGAACATGCGGATCGGCTCGCCATGGCCGCGGCCGCCCGGCAGCTTTGCGACATCGAGCGAGTAGAATTTGCCGTTGGTGGCGAACACCAGCAGCTTTGACGTGGTCTCGGCGAAGAAGGCATGGTCGAGCTTGTCGTCGGTCTTGAAGGCAAGCCCCGAGATATCCTCGACATGGCCCTTCAGCGTACGCACCCAGCCCTTCTCGGAGATCACCACCGTGCACGGCTCGCGCTCGACAAAGGCTTCCTCGATCGCGGCGAGATCGTGCTCGGGCGCGTCGGCGAACATCGTGCGGCGCTTGCCGAGTGGGGTCTTCGGCCCGAAAAGGTCGCGCACTTTCCGAACCTGCTCGCCGACCTTGGACCATTGCTCGGTCTCGGACGCGAGCAGAGCCTTGAGGCCCTTCAACTCGCCGCGAAGGTTCTTGTCCTCGGTGCGGATTTCGAATTCCTCGAGCTTGCGCAAGGAGCGCAGGCGCATGTTGAGGATGGCGTCGGCCTGGACTTCCGTCAGCTTGAAGGCCTTGATCAGCGCCGGCTTCGGCTCATCCTCGGTGCGGATGATCTTGATCACCTTGTCGATGTTCAAGTACGCGATCAGGTAACCGCCGAGCACTTCGAGCCGGTTCTCGATCTGCGTTCTTGCGGTAGTTGGAGCGGCGGACCAGCACGTCGCGCAGATGGTCGAGCCATTCGCGCAGGCACTCGGCAAGCCCCACCACCTTGGGGATCTTGCCCTTGATCAGCACGTTGAGGTTCAGCGAAATCTTGCTCTCGAGCTCGGTGAGCCGGAACAGCGATTCCATCATCAGCGCCGGATCGACCGCGCGGGATTTCGGCTCGATCACGAGGCGAACGTCTTCGGCCGAATTCGTCCCTGACGTCGCCGACCAGCGGCAGCTTCTTCTCGTTGAGCAGCTCGGCGATCTTCTCGACCAGCCGCGACTTCTGCACCAGCCACGGGATCTCGGTGATGACGACGACCCATGTGCCGCGCGCGCCCTCTTCCTGGGTCCACTTGGCGCGGGTGCGGAACGAGCCGCGCCCGGTCATGTAGGCTTCGGCGATGCTTTCCTTGGAATCGACGATGATGCCGCCGGTCGGGAAATCCGGGCCCTTGACCCATTTCAAGAGCGACTTCGACTTGGCGTCGGGCTTGTCGATCAGATGCAGCGCGGCGTCGCACAGCTCGGCCGCGTTGTGCGGCGGGATCGAGGTGGCCATGCCGACCGCGATGCCCTGCGAGCCGTTGGCGAGCAGATTCGGAAAGCCGCCGGGCAGAACCACCGGCTCCTTGGTCTGGCCGTCGTAGTTGGGACGGAACTCGACGCCGTCCTCGTCGATGCCTTCCAGCAGCAGCCGCGCGACTTCGGTCATGCGCGCTTCGGTGTAGCGGTAGGCGGCCGGATTATCGCCGTCGATATTGCCGAAATTGCCCTGGCCGTCGACCAGCGGATAGCGCGAGGAGAAATCCTGCGCCAGACGCACCATGGCGTCGTAGATCGCCTGGTCGCCATGCGGATGGAACGAGCCCATCACGTCGCCGACGATCTTGGCGGATTTCTTGAACGGCGTGCCGGGGTCGAGCCGCAACAGACGCATGCCGTAGAGGATGCGCCGGTGCACCGGCTTCAGCCCGTCGCGGGCGTCCGGCAGGGCGCGGTGCATGATGGTCGAGAGCGCATAGGCAGATAGCGCTCTTCCAGCGCATCGCGCAGCATCACCTCGTGGATTTCGGCCGGCTCTTCCGGCGGCAGCTGTCGTTTTCCCATGGGGAGGCGTTAAACTTTTGCGGTGAATCGGGCAAGACGCGAATGAGGCGACACCCCCAACTGTCATCCCTGCGAACGCAGGGACCCATAACCACAAGTGTTTGTGGCAAAAAGTGGCTGGGGCTGCACGGGCCAAACGACGCGCCGCGACGTATGGGTCCCTGCGTTCGCAGGGACGACCCGCGAGAGAAGGCGGAAAGCTACGAAGCCGAGGAACTGATTCGCGCCCGATTCCTCGTCACCGCGTTGATGAACCCGTCCCTGGCGTCGGAATGGCCCTGCCCGCGCGGTTCCAGCACGTGGCGGAGCAGGAACAGCCCGGTCAGGCGAAAACCGTCCTGCAGGTCCTGGTCCGACCAGCCATTCGCCCCGCCCTCGCCTTCGCGCAGGAAGGCCGGCAGCCGAAGCAGCCGGTCGCGATAGGGGTCGCCCGCAGCCCGCGAGACCGCACCGCCGGATTTCGGCGAGACGTAGATCAGGTCCGCGGTCGCGCCGGTGGCGGCGCAGTTTTCCAGGTCGAGGCCGAAGCCGAGTTCGGCCAGCATTGCGAGCTCGAACCTGATGAGGTGGGCCGCCGCGCCGCCGGCATCGTCAAAATCGTCGAGCGTGCGGTCGAGCATCTCAAAAATGTCCTCGTGCGGATCGCGCTCCGGCAACAGCCGCGCCAGCGAGGCCAGATGGGTGACGCCATAGGTCGCGTGCGCCGACGCCAGCAGGGTGGCCGCGCGCAAGCGCGTGCCCTCAATGGCGTAATATCCGAGATGCTCGTCGAGCCGCGCCCGCCACACCGTGGTGACGCTGTTGCCCGGCTGCAGCAACGGCCGCATCCGCTTGCCCGCCCCGCCCCGCACGAGACCCAGATGACGGCCATGCTCGCGCGTCAACAGTTCGACGATGGCGGAGGATTCGCCATGCCGCCGCACGCCCAGCACGATGCCTTCGTCGGTCCATTCCATGGGCTAGGAGTTTACAGGATTTCGCAGAGGGACGCAGCGGTTCTTGCCTGTCATTCCGGGGCGCATCGAAGATGCGAACGTCAGATGCGCACTTGCACATCGGGGATTTCATTCTCCGATGCGCAATCGCGCATCTGTGGTCTCGATCCTTCGCATCGCCCCGGAATGACGGAGGCGTGCTCACGCGTCGAACCATCCCACTGCGTCGCCGGTGAAGGAGAAATACAGCCCCATCGCGGTCAGCGCGCAGGAGATCACCTCGATGCCGCTATCGAACTCCAGGCCCTTCGCGCCGATCGCCTGCACCAGGGAAATCACCGAGAGCACCAGCGCCGCGGCCAGCACCCAGCGCGGCCAGTTCTTGCGGCGTTGGGCGGCGAGCCAGACGAAATAGACCAGGAGCAGGATCAGGCCGGCAGCCATCACGGTCGCCACGTTGATCATCTGCTCGGTCATGTCGGCCTTCGGCGTGCGGTCCTGAAACGCCACCGACACCGCATCCAGCGTCAGCGACAGATACAGCATAACTTCAAACCACAGCACGTTCTTCGGGTACGGTCATCGGGCCATATTCTGCCCGTCATTGCGTGCGACAAACGTAAAACGTTTGCACATGGGCGAAAGCGACGAAGCAATCCATGCTTCCTTCATGCGCTGATACATGGATTGCTTCGCTTCGCTCGCAATGACGATCGCATACATTGCCTTGATTATTCCTTGGGGAATTCCAGCCCCATTTCCCGGTAGCGGTCGGGGTCGTCGCCCCAGTTCTCGCGCACCTTGACGAACAGGAACAGGTGCACGGGCACGCCCACAATCTCGGCGATTTCTTTCCGCGAATCCGCGCCGATCGACTTGATGGTGGCGCCGCCCTTGCCGAGCACGATCTTGCGCTGGCTCTCGCGCTCGACAAAGATGGTCTGCTCGATGCGCACCGACTTGTCGTTGCGCTCGGTCCAGCTATCGGTCTCGACGGTCGATTGATACGGCAGTTCCTGGTGGAGCTGGCGGTAGATCTTTTCCCGGGTGATTTCGGCTGCCAGATGCCGCAGCGGCGCATCCGACATCTGGTCCTCGGGGTAATGAAACGGCCCCGGCGGCACCATCTTCGCAAGCGTCTTTCGCAAATCAGCGACGCCATCGCCCGACAGCGCCGAGATCATGAAGGTGCTTTCGAATTTCATGCGCTCATTGGCGGCCTGCGCCAGCGCCAGCAGTTTTTCGCGCGGGATCAGGTCGATCTTGTTCAGCACCAGGATTTTCGGGTGCGCAACCGTCGCGAGCCTGGTGAGGATCGCATCCGCCTCATCGTCGATGCCAGCCTTGGCGTCGAGCAGCACGCAGACGAGGTCGGCATCATGGGCCCCGCTCCAGGCGGTGGAGACCATGGCGCGGTCGAGCCTTCGTTTCGGCGAGAAGATGCCGGGTGTATCGACCAGGATGATCTGGGCGTTGTCCTCGATCACGATGCCGCGGATCAGGGCGCGGGTGGTCTGCACCTTGCGCGAGACGATGGTGACCTTGGAGCCGACCAGCGCGTTGACCAGCGTGGACTTGCCGACATTGGGGGCGCCGATCAGCGCGACGAAGCCGCAAGCGGTCTCGGCGGGCGCGGCGGGTGCGGGTTCAACTGTCATTGCTGCCGCCGACGCCTTCGCGTTCGATCATCACGGAGGCCGCGACCTTCTCGGCGGCGCGCTTGGAGCCGCCGACGCCTTCGGCGGGCGCCAGGCCCGGCAGATCGACGGCGACGCGGAATTGCGGGTCGTGATGCGGCCCGGTGCGCTCGATCTCGCGATAGACCGGCGTCGGCAATCCCTTGCTCTGGGCCCATTCCTGCAACACCGTCTTGGGATCGCGCAGCGGCCGGCGCGGCTTGCGCATCCGCTCCAGCCAGTTGCGCTCGACGAATTGCGACGCCGCCGCATAGCCGCCGTCGAGATAGATCGCGCCGATGACAGCCTCGCAGATGTCGCCGAGCACGGATTTGCGCAACCGCGCGCCTGCGCCAGCGCCTACCGCGCCGAGCTTGATGTCGTCGAGCAGCCCCAGCGATTTTGCGACGTCGGCGCAGCTTTCCTTGCGCACGAGATCGGCCAGACGCTTGGACAATTCGCCCTCGTCGGCCCGCGGATAGGCGCGATACAGCATGTCGGAGATGATCAGCCCGAGCACGTGGTCGCCGAGAAATTCCAGCCGCTGATAGCTGTCGGCGCGATGGCGTGTCGCGGGCTTCAAGGCGGAGACATGCGTAAAGGCGGTCGTCAACAGCGCGGGATCGGAAAATTTGTAGCCGATGCGTCCCTCGATCGCGGCAGCGGCCGCCTTGGCCCCGGCCTTGCCGCGCTTCTTTTTCGGCGCAGCGACGCCGGCGGCTTCGGCCTGCTGGCCCGGCTCGCCCGAGGTCGATGTGTCAGGAATGGTCGCTGTTTCGTCGATCATCGCACGATTGTGAATAGGCGATTCCAGCGTACGGCAGTCGGCCAGCGCCAGAACATCCAGGCATGTTCGCCCTCGGCAATGGAGAAGAAGATCATCTGCGCCCGGCCGACGATGTTCTCGAACGGCACATAGCCCACCGCCGACAGCACGCGGCTGTCGGTCGAGTTGTCGCGGTTGTCGCCCATCATGAAGAAGTGGCCGGCCGGCACGGTGTAGACGTTGGTGTTGTCGTAGAAACCGTTGTCGACGCAATCGAGCGATTCATAGCTGACGCCGTTCGGCAGCGTTTCCTTCCAGCGCTTGACGCGCGCGGTGGCATCCGAGCCGCAAGGGTCCTCGCCGATGAAATCGGAAAGCCGCTCGCGCTTGACCGGCTTTTCGTTGATGTAGAGCAAGCCTTCCCGCATCTGGATGCGGTCGCCCGGCAGGCCGATCACGCGCTTGATGTAATCGGTGGAGTCATCCTTCGGCAGGCGGAACACCACGATGTCGCCCCGGTTCGGCTCCGAGCCGAAGATGCGACCCGAGAACAGCGGCGGCGACAATGGAATCGAATAGTGGCTGTAGCCGTAGGAATATTTCGAGACGAACAGGTAATCGCCCACCAGCAGCGTCGCCTTCATCGATCCCGAGGGGATGTTGAACGGCTGGAAAAGGAACGTGCGGATCACGAGCGCGATCAGGAGAGCATGGATGACGACGCGGATGGTTTCGCCCAAGCCGCTTTCAGATTTTGTGCTGGAGGTCACGCTCATTGCTTTCCCAATTCCCGCGAGCCCTTGCCCGCACGGTGGCAGAACGTTTTCCGCACGCGAATCGCCTATCCGTTCGCGTCAGGAAAATGGTCTCGATACTGAAGTTAAGAGCCCAATTCCGGTGCTAACCTGAATCGGCCCTGGCTCGAACACGTTGCGGCGTTTTAGACGGTTGTTCGTGGGCGCGCAATCAAGCGCCCAATAAAAACTTCGTAATCCATTGATAAATCAATGATTTTTAGTTTTCTCGCTTCCCCGGCGCAAACGCCTGCGCGGCTCAAGCTTTGCCGGGAACGACCGCCGAAATTATGACGAAGGCCTGCGCCAGCGGCCAGTCATCGGTGATCGACAGATCGATCCGCGCCTCGAACCCCTCCGGCGTCAGCGCCTCGAGCCGGGCCAGCGCGCCGCCGGTGAGTTTCATGGTCGGCCGGCCCCCCGGCAGGTTCACCACCCCCATGTCCCGCCACCAGACGCCGCGCCGGATCCCGGTGCCGAGCGCCTTGGAACAGGCCTCCTTGGCGGCGAATCGCTTGGCATAGGTCGCGACCACCATCTTTTCGCTGTTGGCACGGCGGGCCGCCCTGGCGCGCTCGGCGTCGGTGAAGATGCGGTCGAGGAAGCGGTCGCCATGGCGTTCGATCACCCTGGCAACCCTCGTGATGTCGATCAGGTCGGAGCCGATGCCGATAATCATGGCCGGGCCGCGATCTTCCCGCGGCCGCGGTCCATCGCGGCGCGCATCTGCCGCACGGTCTCGCCGAGGCCTACGAATAGCGCCTCCCCCATCATGAAATAGCCGATGTTGAGTTCGGCGATCTCGGGCAGCGCGGAAATCGTCTCGGCCGTCTGGTAGTCGAGCCCGTGGCCGGCATGAACCTCCAGCCCCGCGGCGCGCGCCAAGGCGGCCCCCGCGACGATCCGCTGCCATTCCGCCTCGGCCTTCTCGGCGTGCCCGTCGACGACGGCGTCGCACCAGCCGCCGGTGTGGATCTCGATCACGGGGGCGCGCAGCCTTGCCGCCATCTCGATCTGGGCGGGATCGGCGGAGATGAACAGCGACACCCGGATGCCGGCATCGTTGAGCCGCGCGATGAAGGGAGCCAGCGCATTGTGCTGGCCGACCACGTCCAGCCCGCCCTCGGTGGTGAGTTCCTCGCGCCGTTCCGGCACCAGGCACACCGCGTGGGGTTTTGTCGCGAGCGAGATCCGCAGCATGTCCTCGGTGGCCGCCATCTCGAAATTCAGCGGCTTCGATATCTCGGCCTTCAGCCGGGCCATGTCGCTGTCGCGGATGTGGCGGCGGTCCTCCCGCAGATGCGCGGTGATGCCGTCGGCGCCGGCCTCGATCGCGGCCAGCGCCGCACGCACCGGATCCGGCCGCTCCCCGCCCCGCGCGTTGCGCAGGGTGGCGACGTGGTCGACATTGACGCCGAGGCGGAGTTGAGCAACGGGCATTTTTGGACTCGCAGAGATCTTTCGAACAAGCTCGGACTATAGTGCGAGTTCCTCGTCCTGAGGAGCGCGAAGCGCGTCTCGAAGGATGAGAGCCACCAGCCGGGCCGCATGGTTCGAGACGGCGCTTCGCGCCTCCTCACCATGAGGGTTGGGCACGCAAGCGCTACCCATTGACGCGCTCGACCTTGGCGACGACGGCCTTGGCGCGCAATTGGGCGATAATTGCACTGAGATGCTTGAGGTCATAGACCTCGAGATCGATGGTCAGCTCGGTGAAATCAGGCGAGCGGCGCGACATGCTGATATTGTCGATATTGCCGTCATGCTCGGCGATCACGGTGGCGACCTGGGCGAGGCTGCCGGGCTCGTTGACGTTATGGACCAGGATCCGCGCCGGAAAGCGCTGCGGCATGGTCTCGTCGATATCCCAGCGGACGTCGAGCCAGCGCTCCGGCTCTTCCTCGAAATCCTTCAGCGCCGGCGACTGGATCGGATAGATCGTGATCCCCTCGCCCGGCGTGACGATGCCGACGATGCGGTCGCCCGGCACCGCGCCGCCGTTCGGCGCGAACTTGACCGGCAGATCGGAATTGATGCCGCGCACCGGGATGACGGAGGCGCTGCGCGCCGGATGCGGCGGCTCCGATTTCAGCTTCAGTTTCACCGCGAGGCTCTTTTTGGCCCCGTAGCGCACCATCCGCTCTTCCTTGTAGTCCGGATACATGGCGCGAGCGACGTCGGAGGCCTTGAGCTCGCCACGCCCGACGGAGGCCATCACATCCTCGATCGAGGTGCGCGCCAGCCGCGGGAGCGCGCCCTTCAGCTTGTCGTCGGCGTACTCGATCTTGGCGCGGGCAAACAGGCGATCGATGATGCGGCGGCCGAGGCCGGCATATTGATCGCGTACCGCGGTGCGGGTCGCGCGGCGGATCGCGGCGCGGGCCTTGCCGGTGACCGCAAGCGATTCCCAGGCCGAGGGCGGCGCCGACTGCGCCGCCGAGGTCAAAACCTCGACCTCGTCGCCGTTCTGCAGTTCGGACGACAACGGCGCGAACTTGCCGTTGATCTTGCAGCCCACCGCCGAGTTGCCGACATCGGTATGCACGGCATAGGCGAAGTCGATCACGTTGGCCTGGCGCGGAAGCGCGATCAGCTTGCCCTTCGGGGTGAAGCAGAACACCTGGTCGTGGAACAGCTCCAGCTTGGTGTGCTCCAGAAACTCTTCCGGATTGGAGCTTTCGGACAGGATGCCGACAGTGTGGCGCAGCCAGGCAAAGGCGTTGGATTCGTGCTTCAGCCGCTCGGTCGGCGAGCCCATGCCTTCCTTGTAGAAGGCGTGGGCCGCGATGCCGAATTCGGCGATCTGGTTCATTTCCTCGGTGCGGATCTGCAGCTCGACGCGCTGGTTGCCGGGGCCGATCACGGTGGTGTGGAGCGAACGGTAGTCGTTCTGCTTCGGGGTCGAGATGTAGTCCTTGAACCGGCCGGGCACCACCGGCCAGGTGGTGTGCACGACGCCGAGCGCGCGGTAGCAGGCTTCGACATCCGGCATCACGACGCGGAATCCGAAGATGTCGGACAGCTGCTCGAAGCCGACCGATTTGCGCTCCATCTTGGTCCAGATCGAAAACGGCTGCTTGCGGCGGCCATAGACCCGCGCGGCGATGCCGTTCTTCTGCAGGTTCTTGGAGAGCTGGCTTTCGATCTCGCCGATCAAATTCCGGTTGCGCTCGGCCAGCGCATCCAGCCGCTGCATCACCACCGCATAGGCTTCCGGATCGAGCGTGTGGAACGAGAGGTCCTCGAGCTCCTCGCGCATTTCCTGCATGCCCATGCGGCCGGCGAGCGGCGCATAGATATCCAGCGTCTCCTCGGCGATACGGCGGCGCGAGGCGTGCGGCACGAATTCCAGCGTGCGCATGTTGTGCAGGCGATCGGCGAGCTTGATCAGGAGCACGCGAACGTCGTCGGCGATCGCCAGCAAAAGCTTGCGCAGGTTCTCCGCCTGCTTGGCTTCGCGCGAGACCAGCTCCAGCCGCTTCAGCTTGGTGAGCCCTTCGACCAGTGCGCCGATCTCGTGGCCGAAGATGTTGTCGATCTCGGCGCGCGTCGCCTCGGTATCCTCGATGGTGTCGTGCAGCAGGGCAGCGACGATGGTGGCGTCATCGAGCTTGAGGTTGGTCAGGATCGCCGCAACCTCGAGCGGATGCGAGAAATAGGGATCGCCGGACGCGCGGGTTTGCGTGCCGTGTGCCTTCATCGCGTAGACGTAGGCGCGGTTGAGCAGGTCTTCGTTGGTATCGGGGTTATAGGAGCGGACGCGCTCGACCAGATCGTATTGCCGCATCATGCGCGAGCGCGATTTCGGCTTCTCCGTCACAGGCGAACTCGGCGCGACCGCGACCTGACCGGTCGCGGCCTGCATTTGCCGGGAGCTGCGGCGCCAATACGCCATTCAATCACTGCCTTCTTCCACCAGACCCGGACGGGGTCCCGCCGTTTAGGTATCTCGTTTATGTATCTAATGCGTTTTCGAACGGCGATGCACGCCGCTCGGCCGCGAAACGGTTCAATTTCGCTTGGGTCAGCGGCCATCCGACGCCCACCCCGGTGACCTGCCGGACAGGCTAAGTCAGCCGATTTCGGCCGCGCCCGCCAAGGACGCATTGTAACCGCAAAAATGTCAACAAAAGCAAAGGCCCGGACGGAGGTCCGGGCCTTTGACAGATCGGGGAGTTTGGGACAGTCCGGGATGTTCCGGATTACTCGTCCTCTTCGGGCTGCTCTTCCGGCGGCGCCAGGCCTTCCAGGCCCTTGAGGAGCTCTTCCTCGGTCATGCGCTCGACCGCGACCTCGGTATCGTCGGCATCGACGCTGGCACCAGCCGAACCGATCAAGGGCACGGTGTCGGGCTCTGGCTCGTCGACCTCGACGAATTTCTGCAGGGAATGAACCAGTTCCTCGCGCAGGTCTTCCGGGGAAATAGTGGAATCAGCGATTTCCCGCAGCGAAACGACCGGGTTCTTGTCGTTATCCCGATCAACCGTGAGTTGTGAACCGGACGAGATCATACGGGCGCGATGTGCAGCCAGCAACACCAGGTCGAATCGGTTGTCGACCTTATCAATGCAATCTTCCACGGTGACGCGCGCCATAGACTGTCGCTCCGTTATTTGGGGCCAAATATGTCGGTATTGGGGGCTAGTTATAGCGGCGGAGGCCGTTTCGCAAGACTAAATTTGTGATTTGCCTTCCTAATGGGCTCTGCTAACCCCAGCTTCGGGGCCAGAATGGCCGGAGCGTCCAGACGCGGCAGGGTTGCCGTACAGGACAAGTAAATCTCTTCATTGCACAGTCAAAAGTATAGGTTTTTCGCCCTCGCCGCACCATAATTGCAGTGGTGACTGTCGTGGGGCACGATTCACCGAACTTTAGGCAACAGACCTGGAAAGTGCGCGCGGCCGATGGCCGCTGCGCTAGAAAAGCTAACAACAACGTGAGAACCATTTGATGTCACCCGCTTCCAACAAGATTGCGCTCTTCATCGACGGCGCCAACCTCTACGCAACGGCCAAGACGCTCGGCTTCGACATCGATTACAAGCGCCTTCTCAAGGAATTTCAGAGCCGAGGGACGCTGTTGCGTGCGTTCTACTACACGGCGATCATCGAGGATCAGGAATACTCCTCGATCCGTCCGCTGATCGACTGGCTCGACTACAACGGCTACACCGTCGTCACCAAGGCGACCAAGGAATTCATCGACGCGTCCGGCCGGCGCAAGGTGAAGGGCAACATGGACATCGAGCTCGCCGTCGATGCCATGGAACTCGCCGAGCATGTCGACCAGATCGTGCTGTTCTCGGGCGACGGCGATTTCCGCTCGCTGGTCGAAGCGGTGCAACGTCGGGGCGTTCGCGTCACGGTGGTTTCGACCATTTCGAGCCAACCGCCGATGATCGCCGACGAACTGCGCCGCCAGGCCGACGTCTTCACCGACCTCGTCGAGCTGCAATCGAAACTGGGCCGCGATCCCTCCGAGCGTCCCGCCCCGCGCGAACCGCGCCATCACTCCCCGCAATTCCTGCAGCGCGCGACCACCGTGGCGCCGCGGGCCGGCGATGACGATTTCGACGATTGAGAATACGGCAGTACGCTGCTAGAGCCTCGGTTCTGATTGAAACGGAACCGGGGCTTTTTGTTTTGACGCGCGTCGTCGACGCGACCCGGCCTCGATCCCGGATCCAGATCCGTGGGCCGGCTTTCGCTCGAAACACTTTGGAAACATGGCTAGTCTCCCCGCCCGTGACCCTTTCGAACCCGGCCGCGATTGCCCGCTCTGCCCGAGGCTCGCCGAATTTCGCGCTCAGTCGCGCGCGAAACAACCGGATTGGTACAATGCGCCGGTCGATTCATTCGGCGATCCCAAAGCGCAGCTCCTGATTGTCGGGCTAGCGCCCGGCATGCAGGGCGCCAACCGCACCGGACGCCCATTCACCGGCGACTACGCCGGCGACCTGCTGTATGCGACGCTGCTCGATTACGGCTTTGCCAAAGGCGTCTATCAGGCCCGTCCCGACGACGGGCTGACGCTGGTCGATTGCCGGATCAGCAATGCGGTGCGCTGCGTACCGCCGCAGAACAAGCCGTTGCCTGCCGAGATCAACACCTGCCGGCAATTCCTGGTGAAGACGATTGCGACCATGCCGAAGCTTCGCGCGATCGTGGCGCTCGGGCGCATCGCCCACGACTCGACGTTGAAGGCGCTAGGCCTTCGCAATGGCGCCGCCCCCTTTGCGCACGGCGCCGTGCATGAGGCCGGTGCGGTCAAGTTCTACGACAGCTATCACTGCTCGCGCTACAATACGAACACGCGGGTGCTGACGCCGGAGATGTTTCGCAACGTGTTCGCGAAGGTGCGGAAGGATCTGGATTCGTAAAGCTGGAGAATTGTAGGGTGGCCGAAGTGCAGCGTGCCCACCATTCCTGGCGGTGGTCTAGATGGTGGGCACGCTGCACTTTGCCCACCCTCCGATTCAAGCCGGATTTGCCTGCAGCCACGCCAGCACATCGCCGGCGTTTCGGTCGGGCGGAAACACCGGATAGAAGACGTGAGTGATACGGCCGTCATCGACGATCAGCGCCAACCGCTTGATCAGCGTCAGTCCGGCCACCTCCATGGTTGGCAGCTTCAGGGCGCGGGCGAGCTTCAGTTTCTCATCCGACAGGACCGGAAACGGCAGATGCAGCCGTGACGCCATCTCGGTCTGGTAGACGTTGTCCTGCGTCGAGAGGCCGAACACGTGGTTGGCGCCGGCGGCCTTCAGCTCCGCAAACAGGTCGCGGAACGAGCAGGTTTGCGGCGTGCAGCCGCGCGCGCCGGGAATCATGTCCCAGTCGTCGACCAGGCTGATCTTGCCGGGCTCGCCGGTGCGGGGATAGGCGAATACGACGGTGCGGCCGGCAAGCGCTGACAGCGTCACCGAGTTGTCGTCGGTGGCAAGCAAGCTGACCGGCGGGATCGTCATGCCGACGAGATGCGCCGCAGCGCCGTCGTCCACAGGCGCCGGGATCTTGCTCCAATCGACTTCGAGCAGGTTTTTCTGGTTCATGAGCTCCCCTCCATCAGCCGTCATTGCGAGCGAAGCGACGCAATCCATGCTTCGGTGCGGTCCGATGGATTGCTTCGCTTCGCTCGCAATGACGGATAGACATGGGTAAACCGTTCATCCCCGCGCCCGCATCAGGCGGCCTTTTTCCCGGCCCCAGTCGCGTTTCTTTTCGCTCTCGCGCTTGTCGTGCAGCTTCTTGCCCTTGGCGATCGCCAGCAAGAGCTTGGCGCGTCCGCGTTCGTTGAAATACAGCTTGAGCGGAATCAGCGTCATGCCTTCGCGATCGACCGCGCCCATCAGCTTGTTGATCTGCTTTCGGTGCAGCAACAGCTTGCGTGGCCGTTTCGGCTCATGGTTGAAGCGGTTGGCCTGCAGATATTCGGGGATATTGGCGTTGATCAGCCAGATCTCGCCATCCTTGGAATCCGCATAGGATTCCGCAATCGTGGTCTTGCCGTTGCGGATCGACTTCACTTCCGTGCCGGTCAGCGCAATGCCGGTTTCGATGGTGTCCTCGATCGCGTAGTTGAACCGGGCCTTGCGGTTTTCGGCGACAACCTTGATCGGGCGCTCGTTCTTCTCGGCCATTAGCTCTTCTTGAGGAGATCGCGGATCTCGGTCAGCAGTTCTTCCTGCTTGGTCGGCTTCGGCGGCGCGGGCGCGGCCTCGTCCTTGCGCTTCAGCTGGTTCATGGCGCGAATGACCAGGAACAGCACGAAAGCGACGATCATGAAGTTCAGCGTCAGCGTCAGGAAATTGCCCCAAGCCAATACGGCGCCCTGCTTTTTGGCGTCGGCCAGATTGGTCGCCGTCACCGACTTCGACAGGCCCGTGTAATAATTGGAGAAGTCGAGACCGCCGGTGATCGCGCCGATGATCGGCATGATGATGTCGCCAACCAGCGAGGTCACGATGGCGCCGAAGGCCGCACCGATGATGACGCCGACGGCGAGGTCGACGACATTGCCCTTCATGGCGAATTCACGGAATTCCTTCAGCACGTTGAGGCCCCTTATCGCGGTTCAGACGGAACGCTTGCCGGGTTAGTTGATCAGGCCCGCGTGCACCATGGCGTCGCGGATCACCTTGCCGGTCGGCGGCGTCACGTTCATCAACGGCAGGCGCACTTCTTCTTCGAGCCGCCCCAGCAATTTGAGGCCATGCTTGGCTCCCGCGAGGCCGGGCTCCTTGAAGACGGCATCATGCAGCGGCGTCAGGCGGTCCTGGATCCTCAGTCCGGTAGCGTAGTCACCCTGCATAACGGCTGACATCAGGTCGGCACACAGCTTCGGCGCCACGTTGGCGACCACCGAAATGCAACCATGTCCTCCCGCCGCCATATAGGCCAGTGCGGTCATGTCCTCGCCGGACAGCTGGATGAAATCCGGCCCCATCGCATGGCGTTGCTGTGACACCCGGGCAAGATTGGCGGTGGCGTCCTTGACGCCGGCGATGTTCTTCAACTCGAACAGCCGGGTCATGGTCTCGACCGACATATCGACGACGGAGCGCGGCGGGATGTTGTAAATGATGATCGGGATCCCGATCGCGTCATTCACCGCCTTGAAGTGCTGATACATCCCTTCCTGGGTCGGCTTGTTGTAGTACGGCGTCACCACCAGCACGGCATCGGCACCGGCCTTCTCGGCGTGAACAGCAAGGTCGATGGCTTCGCGCGTTGAGTTCGAGCCCGCGCCGGCGATGACAGGCACGCGTCCTTTCGCCTCATCGATGCACATCTCGACTACCCGATGATGCTCTGCATGGCTCAACGTCGGGCTTTCGCCGGTGGTACCCACGGGGACGAGACCGTGTGACCCCTGCTGGATCTGCCAGCTCACGAGCCCACGGAAGGCGGCCTCGTCGAGCGAGCCGTTCTTGAATGGCGTGACCAAGGCGGTGAACGACCCCCGGAATTTTGTCTTGGCTGCCATGGGCTTCCTCCAAACGCTTAAGAAACGGCACGACCGAAACTGGATTTCAATTCATATCGGGTCTGGCGATCAGGCGAAAGGGCCGTGCCGTACGGCGCTAGCGCTTTGTTTCGACGCTCTTTCTCAGGCTTGGCCGAGCCGCCCTCCTCGGCAAGGCGACAGCCGCGATTTTGCCGCGGTGATGGCGCAAACAGGTCCGGCCGCGACGTTTTAGCATTTTGTCCACATATTCAATCAAATAGACCTAAGGCTGGAACGATTGAATGATTCGCCGCCGCAAAGGAACGCCGTGATCCCTTCCGCCCGCGCCGCCGCCTTGCGATCGACCGCACTGGCCACGAGCCTGGCGCTGGCCGTTGGACTGGCTGCCTTTCCCCTGGATGCCTGGGCCAAGCCAAAAGTTCCCCTGCCGAAGCCGCGGCCGATCGCCCGCAACGTCGTTCCCAAGTCGACTGCACAGGCCGCGGCACATAGCGGCGCGCCCGCCGCCCACACCCCGGCTGCGGCCCATGCCGCGCCCGCTCCTGCGCCGCCAGTTCTAGCGCCTGCGACCCGCCAGCATGCCGCCTTGCCGCCCCCGCGCAAGCACGTGGCGCCGGCAGCGGTAGCCGCGACGTCCTCGACGTCGCAGGCCGACAAGGACGCTCTGGAGAGCGTCATCGAGCTGGTGCGCAAGCAGAAGCCTGGGGACGCCGCCCAGGCCCAGGCCGCGATATCGGATCCGGTCGCGCGCAAGCTTGCGGAATGGCTGATCCTGCGCAGCGACAACAATGGCGCGTCGGTCGAGCGCTACCGCGCGTTTGTCTCGGCCAATCCGAGCTGGCCGTCGCAAACCTTCCTGCGCCGGCGTATCGAAGCCGCCATGTGGGACGACCGCCGCGACGACGCCACGGTCTGGTCCTGGTTCGGAACCGAATCGCCGATTTCGGCCAAGGGCAAGTTCGCGCTGGCCAAGGCCATGCTCGCGCGCGGCGATCGCGCCAACGCCGAACGGCTGGTCCGCGAGGCCTGGCGCAACGATGGCATGTCGGAAGATACCGAGAGGGCCGCGCTCGATATGTTCGGCGCATTGCTGACGGCGGGCGACCACAAGGCGCGGATGGACACGCTGCTCTACAGCACCGAGCAGGAAGCCGGCGGCATGCGCGCCGCCAAGCGGCTCGGTTCCGGCCATGTCGCGCTCGCCAAGGCGCGGATCGCGGCCAACAAGAAATCCTCCAGCCTCAAGTCACTGCTCGATGCGGTGCCGCGGGAGCTGCACAGCGACCCCGGCTACATGCTCGCCAGGATCCAGTGGCTGCGCCGTGAAGAAAAATTCCACGAGGCCGCGCAGCTCATGCTGGCGGTGCCGAAAGATCCGAACCGCCTGCATAACCTGAACGAATGGTGGATCGAGCGGCGCCTCCTGGCGCGCAAGATGCTGGACGTCGGCGAACATCGCACCGCCTATCTGATTGCGCGGGACGCCGCACTTCCCTCCCGCGACATCTACAAGACCGAGCAGGAATTCACCGCGGGCTGGATTGCGCTGCGCTTCCTGAAAGATCCGGCGGTCGCCGCCCAGCATTTCGCGCGCATCGGCGTCGGCAGTGCAAACCCGACCGCGCTGGCGCGCGCCGGCTATTGGCAAGGCCGCGCTGCGGAAGCGGCGGGCCGCACGCAGGAAGCCCGCGCCGCCTACGGCCGCGCCGCCGAGCAATCGACCAGCTATTATGGCCAGCTCGCACGTGCCAAGCTTGGCCTGCCGCAGCTCGATCTGAATGGCGTCCCCACTGGCCGCGGCCGCGGGGTCGAACGCCTGGAGATCGTCCGCGCCGTGCAACTGCTTTATGAGCTCGACGAGCGCGAGCTTGCGATCCCGATTTTCGCCGACATGGGCGAGAATGGCGATCCCGATGCCTTAGTGGGCCTCGGCGAACTCACCTCGCGCCACGGCGACGCCCGCGGCATGCTGCTGCTCGGCAAGGCCGCGCTCAACCGCGGCCTGCCGTTCGATCATTACGCCTATCCCGTCAACGGCATTCCGTCGTTCAAGCAGATCGGCCCCGAGGTCGAGCCGAGCGTGGTCTTTTCGATTGCGCGGCAGGAAAGCGCGTTCAACCCGGCTGTGGTCTCGCCGGCGCAGGCCTACGGGCTGATGCAGGTGACGCCGGACGCCGGGCGCTATGTCTGCAAGCGGGCCGGCGTCAGCTTCGACCTCAACCGGATGAAGACCGACCCGGTCTACAACGCCACGCTTGGCGCCGCCGAGCTCGGCGGCCTGCTCGAGGACTATCGCGGCTCCTACATCCTGACCTTTGCCGGCTACAATGCCGGTCGCGGCAGCGTCAAAAAATGGATCGAGCGTTACGGCGATCCGCGCGATCCCAAGGTCGACGCGGTCGATTGGGTCGAACTGATCCCGTTCTCCGAGACCCGAAATTATGTGCAGCGGATCATGGAGAACCTGCAGGTCTATCGCGCGCGCTTCGGCGGCGGGACCAGGCTCCAGATCGAAGCCGATCTGCATCGCGGCGCCAGCGTCGAATAAGCGGGATCTCAAGGTTACGCTTCCGGCGGTCCTGACGGAGATTGCGAAGCGGGAACTCCCAGACGTGCCTATATGCACGCTATGGGGAATTCGTGGCTCCGCGCGAATTCGCACGGACTGACGAACACATTTCAAAGCTTCGCCGAGTATTCAGGCCGCAACCAAATAAAACTTGGGTGTAACCAATCCATCACGCCTCCACGCCAGGTTGTGGCTTACCATTGAGGCTGTGACGAGTAATTCCGATTCCTAGATAGAAGCTGAATTGAGCATCCTGTTGCAGCAGACAACTGGGGACGTTGCATGGCCAAGATTCAATTCAACATCGGGAAATTCGGATACGCAGCAGCGACTGCGGCGATCTTCCTTTGCCCTGTAGCCTCATATGCCGACGAAAGCGGCATCAGCTTCTGGGTCCCCGGTTTCTTTGGAAGCTTGGCGGCCACGCCGCAGCAGCCGGGTTGGTCCCTGGCGAATATCTACTACCATACCTCCGTATCGGCCGGCGCCGACGTCGCGCGCGCACGTGAATTCACGCTCGGCAGGGTTCCCGGCAACCTTACCGTCAACGCAAATCTGAATTTGAACGTCAAAGCCACCGGCGATCTTGGCCTTGTGATCCCGACCTATGTATTCGCGACGCCCGTGCTCGGCGGCCAGGCGTCGGTGTCCCTCATCACATCCTATGGCGTCGTCGGCACCAGCCTAGCGGGGACCTTGTCAGGCGTGGTCACGGGCCCGTTGGGCAACAGCGTCCCCTTCGCGCGGTCCGACAGCATCAGCGACACCACATGGGGCTTTGGGGATCTGATCCCGCAATTCTCATTGCGCTGGAACGCCGGCGTCCACAACTACATGACCTATATTACGGGCGACATTCCGGTTGGCGCTTATCAATCCAGCCGCCTGTCGAATATTGGCATCGGACACGGCGCGATCGACGGCGGCGGCGGCTATACCTATTTCAATCCGCAGACCGGCCATGAGTTTTCTGGCGTGCTGGGCTTCACCTACAACTACATCAATAACTCGACGGATTATAAGAGCGGCGTCGACATGCACTTCGACTGGGGTGCATCGCAGTTCCTGTCGAAGCAGGTCATGGTTGGCCTCGTGGGCTACGTCTACAAGGAGCTCGGCTGCGACAGCGGTCCAGGCGACCGTGTCGGCTGCTTCCAGTCCCAGGTGGTTGGCATCGGTCCCCAGATCGGGTTTCTTTTTCCGGTCGGCGACATGCAGGGCTATCTCAATTTCAAGGCTTACGGCGAGTTCGCTGCGGAAAACCGGCCGTCCGGCTGGAATGCCTGGGTGACCTTTGCCATCTCGCCGCCCGCGCCCGGAGCGCCTCCGACAACAAAACCCATCGTCAGAAAATATTAGGATCAGCCAAGCTGCGGCCTGTCTTGGGACATGCCTGCCTATTGAGAAGGTCTGCTCACCGGGGGGTAGAACGGAATCGCCCGTGCTCGCTCAAACCGACGCGAATGACCCGCTTCGAACACCGAGGCGCAAGTCCCGTTACGCGCCCGGTCGCCACGTCATTTGACCGGGAACAGCAGCGCGAGAGAAACTCGCAGTGACCAGGCCGGAGCGCCAGTCGGACGGATCGCGTTGTAATAGGCTTGAATCGATGCGTTGACCGGTTGATCACCCATTCTGAAAACCCGACCGATACCGCCGCCGACCGGCACAGTCCATCGCTCGCCCGACGCCGCAAGCCAATCCGCGGTGATGATGGGTGATGTGTTCAGGTACCAGCCGTGCGCCATATTGTAGTTGGCGAAGGGCTGGGCGAGAAAAGCGTTGACGGGCGGTCGCAGCGGATTGCCGCCGACAGACCACTGGTTGTTGAGCAATACGCCGATCACCCAATGTCCCGGTGTGACCAGGAAGACAGCCGTTGGTCCCAACAGGAATTTTCCGGTCCCGAGGATGGGATCGTTGGCGGACGGAATGGTGAAAACTGGACCTACGCCCCAGATGAGTTTGCCCGGATGCGTGGGGGAAAGAAACAATGACTGAGTAATGTCGCCAACGCCGTTGGTGTTGCTGTCGAAGAACGGGCTCGGCTGGCTCAGCAACGGAATGATGGTCCGTGAGATCAAGTTCCAGTCATCGCTCAGGTGCATCGGCACGACGGGCTGAATGTTGAATACTTCCTGGGTGCGATTGAATGGTCCTGCGCTGAAGTTGGTGTTGCTCTGGAACGGCACACTGACCAGATCGGCGATCGGGTTTTGTGATGCCTTCTGCAAGTCTTCCGAATGCTCATCAGAATGGGCGGCGCGCGATGGCGCGGCCTCCGCAGAAAGGCCGCTCACGAATTTATAATTGATCCCGGCTTTGACCATCTGAAGGTCGCGGTTCAAAGCCGCCGCAGGGACCGTGGGAGAATTCCAGTTTGACAGCCCGAGATAATCGTATTCGAGTTTGACGGTCCAATGCGACTTGAAGCCGTACTCGATGCCACCACCCGCTAACCAACCGCTGCTGGTGCTGGACCCGTTCCAAACTGTGCCTGGGAGGTTCAAGGTAGCGTTGCTGTTCACCCAGCCGCCGCCGAGCTTGGCGAATACGAGCCATCGATCGTTCACGAGTCCGACGCGGCCTGCCACGGTGCCGATCCAGCGCTGGTCTACAAGGCCAAATATCGGAGCAGGAAGGACCGGATGAGCAAAGCCGGCCCCATCGAACTCACCTTCGACACCGAATAGAAAGTGACCGGCCTGGAAGTTATAGCCCGCCTGCACACCGCCAATGAATTCGCTTAGTCCGCCATACAGATTGTTGCCGGGAATGTTCAGGCTGCCGTTGGACCATCCCCCGCCGAAGTTGGCACCTACATAAAACCCTGACCAATTATAGGACGGCGGCGCGATCGGCGCTGTATACGCGGGGGCTTTGGCAGGCAAGTCCGATGCAAGAGCAGACCCGCTCAACAATCCTGCAGCAATTCCCGCAAGGAAACGTTTTTGCACTGTCGCCTCCTGAAAAGTCGGCTACAACTCCCGAATATATTACGAGGAAGCCAAGCGACTTCATTGATGGGATCAAAACCATGCGCGCTATTTTCGATGCGGTGACAATTGAGCAACAACGAGGTTGGTCTATCGCCCGTTGCGCCGCATCAACTTTTTTAGTTGCGTCATCATTGCTGGCTCACTTGCGATCGCCTCAAACCGAACGAGCTAGCTTGCAGGTCGGCATTCCCACCTGCGTCCAGGTGTTTTGCGTCCGGGCCATTGCCGCCTGAACGCTCGTCAAGAGAGCCGCTGCGAGGATCAAGGATCGAAGCATTTCCGTTCTCGTGGCGTGACTATTGAAAAGGACGTCGCGTGTCGGCGGCTGTCTCGGTGGCAGGCGGCCGCTTCTCGAGGGCACGTCGTCTAGTCGAACGCAAAAATCCGCTTCCAGTCCTTCTTCATGTCGGCCACGGTCCACTTGTTCACCGCTGCCGCGTCCAGCGCCACGTCGAGCTTGCCGAAATGCGAGTGTCGATCGTAGGCATATTCACGCTCCGCATCGGTATGATGGACGATCAGGCCGAACCGCACGCCACTGGCGCCGAGCGTCGTCCATTGCAGCATTTCAAGATCGCCGTCGGAGTTACCGAAGGCGGCGATGGGACGGCGGCCGATGTGCTCGTTGATGCCGATCGGCTTTCCTGCCTTGTCGTCGATGAAATTGATGTCGGGCAGCCGGAAGAGCGTTGGCGCACCGTCCTTCATCTCAAATCGGGTCTTGATCGATGAGCCGATGACCTGCTCCGGCGGTATTCCGTAGATCCGTTCGGTCCACGGCCGCATGAACTCGACGCCGCCTCCTGAAGCGATAAAGGTCCTGAAACCATTGGCGCGCAGATAGGCCAGCAATTCCAGCATCGGCTGGTAGACCAATTCGGTATAGGGCCGCTTGAAGCGGGGATCACGCGCGGTCGCCAGCCAATCCGTGACGATCTTCTCAAACTCTGCCGTGGTCATGCCGGCATGTGTCACCGCAATCAGCTCGACCAACCCCTTTTCGCCGGACTCGGCCAGCGCCTTCAGGTCGCCGTTCAGCACCGCCGCGAACGGCTGCTGGGTCTTCCATTCCGGATGCATGGGCGCCATGGCCTTCACGCGGTCGAGCGCGAAGGCCAGTTGCACATACATCGGCTGCTCGACCCAGAGCGTGCCGTCATTGTCGAAGGTCGCGATGCGCTGGTCGACCGGCACGAAGAAGGGCCCGCCTTGCGTCGTGACGCGCGCGACGAAGTCGACGATCGACGCTTTGGTAGCGCCGTCGTTCCAGGACTGCAGCGGATCGCTCTGCGCTTGCGCCACTGTGGACGTGGAACGGAGTGCGACTGACAGTACCGGAAGCATCGCCAGGGACGAGAGAAGGACGCGGCGATCGATAGCAGGAAAACGGATGATCGGTTTCATGGTCGATTCCCTTCCGCTGCCGAGCGGGCGCACAGAGGTTCGGCGCGCCCGCCATGATACCGGTCGAAATCCTGGCGACTACTTGCCCATCGCCGCCCGGGCCGCCTCGATTTTCGCCTTCACGGCATCGAGGTTGAAGCTCGCGCCCTTTTGCATCGGCGGAAACTCGATGGCCGTCATCGCCAGCTTTTCCACCTGCTGCTGAACAAACACGAAGCGCCAGAACTCGTATTTGAACCAGTCGAAGTATTGCTGGGCGCCTTCCTTGGTCCCGCTGTTGGGCCAGCCGGTGCGCTCAAAGGGATCGAGGCGAAGATTGATCAAGTACGGTACGTCGGGCTTGGTTTTATCGCCCAGCCAGCCGCCCGGCTGATCGATGAAACGATACTTGAAGTCGTCGATGCGAACCGCACCGAGCTCGCTCTCTCCGAAATAAAAGATTTCGTGACGGTTCGACGGTCCCTTGCCGGTAATCATGTCCATCTGGTTATAGCCGTCCAGATAGCACTTATAGGTGCTGTCACCGATCTGTTTACCCTTCTTCAGCTCCTCGGCAATGTTCGGATTGCCGGCCGCCGCCAGGAAGGTCGGAAACCAGTCCAGGCCGGAAATGATGCCGTTCTCGACCTTGCCGGCCGGCACCTTGCCCGGCCAACGGATCATGCAGGGTACGCGGAAGCCACCTTCCATGACGGTGCCTTTGCTTTGCGCGAAAGGCGTCTGTCCGCCATCGGGCCAGGTGAAGACCTCGGTGCCGTTGTCGGTGGTGAAGACCACGATGGTGTTGTCGTCCACGCCCATATCCTTGAGCTTCTGCATCACGATGCCGACGTCGTCATCGAGCTGCGCCATGCCGGCTTCATGGATCGACCAGCCGTTCTTGGAGTTTCGCAGGGCCTGGTATTTGGGCGAGAGGTGGGTGACGATGTGCATCCGGGTTGGATTGAGCCACAGGAAGAACGGCTTGTTGTCGGCCTTGGCCTTCTCGATGAACTTCAGCGCGAGATCGCGGATTTCGTCGTCCACGGTCTCCATCCGCTTGGGATAGAGCGTTCCAGCATCCTCGATCTTCTGCTTGCCAACCTTGCCCCAACGCGGGTCCACCGTGGGGTCATCCACGTTGGTCGCATAGGTATGAAGCATGTTGCGCGGACCGACGACGTTCAGCAGATCCTGCGGGTAGTTGGGGTGCGCGGGGTCTTCCATCGCGTCGAGGTGATAGAGGTAGCCGAAGAACTCGTCGAAGCCGTGCACTGTCGGAAGGAATTCATTCTTGTCGCCAAGGTGATTCTTGCCAAACTGGCCGGTGGCGTAGCCCATTCCTTTCAACGCCGTGGCGATGGTCACGGCCTGCGGGGGGATGCCTATGGCAGCTCCGGCCTGGCCGACGGTGGTCATGCCGGTGCGGATCGGCAATTCGCCGGTGATGAAGTTGGCGCGACCTGCCGTGCAGCTCGCCTCGGCGTAATAGTCGGTGAACAGCATGCCTTCCGCGGCAAGCTTGTCGAGATTTGGTGTCCGGCCGGCCATCAGGCCGCGGTGATAAGCGCCGATATTCCACATGCCGATGTCGTCACCCATGATGACGACGATGTTTGGCCGCTGGCCTGCCGCCGCGGATGACGGCGTTGGTTGCTGCGCCTGCGCCGAACTCGTTAGCCCGACCGCGGAGAGTGCTGAAGCGGCGACAAGAGTGCTCCCGCTCAACAAGAGATCGCGGCGTTTCATTCCGCTGCCCGATTGCGGAGTAGCGTCGTGGGAATCTCCAGGCGGAAGCTTATTACTCATGACGTGCTCCTCTCCGTTGTGACGCAATCGGTTCTGTTTGCTTGATGCATTGGAAGCCGACGCGGCCTGTGGGGTGCCGACCGCCCGCGCAGGCGCCTAGCACTTTTCACTTTGCTCGCTATTCCGTTGGCGGGCGCCCGTCGTGGGGCGCCCGCTTCGTTAGATCACGCTCGTGGCTCGCGGCTAGTCGCTGCGGCCGGCAGTTCTGGCCTGCTTGACCTGTTGCAGCACCTGGTCGAGGTTATAGCTTGCCGGGTCCTGGAGCGGCGGGTACGCAACATAGCTCTCGAGTTCCTTCAGCCACAGCGCCTGGCCAATGGGCAGCATGTTCCAATCATAGATGTAGGCTGTAGAAGCGGAGCCGATTGTACCGCCCTGGCCCATAAGCGTCTTGTATTGTGAACCGATCGAGGTCTCGAACGGGTCTCGCTTGATGTTGACGACCTGGGCCCAGTGATAAGGAAGCGCTCCGGCAATAAAGCCCGCCGGGTTGTCGGACACCATCGTGAAGTAGATCTTCCAGTTCTTGTAGCGGACCGCCGACGGATCCTTGCCCGAATAGTAGAAGAAGGTATCGCGCGCCGACTTTTCCGAACGCCCGGAAAGGTATTCGGTCTGATCGACGCCATCGAGCGTCGTCTTCACGATGCCGGGATATTGGCCGGCCTCGATGCGCTTCTTGAGCGCGTCTCCCTTTGCGCCGCCCGCGATGTTGACAAACGTCGGCAGCCAGTCGAGTGACGCGAAGATCTCGTTCTTGATGGTCCCTGGTTTGATGACTCCTGGCCAGCGAACGAGCGCCGGAGCGCGCATGCCGCCTTCCCAGGTGCTCAGCTTGCCGCCCTTGAACGGCGTGGTGCCACCGTCCGGAAACGTGATGGTCTCGGCGCCGTTGTCGGTGGTGAACACGATGATCGTGTTGTCGAGTTGGCCCATGTCCTGGAGCTTCTTGAGCACATAGCCGATGTTGTCATCCATCTGCTTCATGCCGGCCTCGTTGAGGCCCCAGTCCTTGCCGCCGGGCTCGCCGACCATGGCCAGGTACTTGTCATTCAGCACGGTCGTCACATGCATGCGCGCGGGGTTGTACCAGACGAAGAAAGGCTTGCCCGTCGTCTTCGGATCGTTGCGATCGATGAAGTCGATGACCTTGGCCGAGATTTCCTCGTCAACCCCCTTCGATCGCTCGAGCGTCAGCGGGCCCTGGTCGATGCACTGCTGAGTCCTGGCTGTACCATCGGACTTGCACGACAAGATGGGGCGTGGAGGCGTCAGGCAAACCGCCGCCGTTTTCGGATCGACCGCGCCCGGCACCTCGGGGAGACCGGGGATCGGCGTGTTCTTGCATGGCGGGGCAACCGCCTGCTGGGTGGGGGACTTGTTGAGGTCCGGGAAGCTCACGCCCTGCATCGCGTCGAGGTGATAGAGGTAGCCCCAGAATTCCTGGAAGCCATGCGCGGTCGGCAGTGCGTCGGTGTGGTCGCCGAGATGGTTCTTGCCGAACTCGCCGGTGTTGTAGCCGAGATCGAGCAGGAACTTGGCCAGCGCCGGGGTGCCGGGCCGCAGATAGGACGGGCTGCCGGGAAGCTGCGGAGGAATCATGCCGGTGCGCAGCGGATGCATGCCGGTGAAGAAGGCGTTGCGACCAGCAGTGCAGCTCTGCTCGGCATAGTAATGCGTGAATATCGCGCCTTCATTGCCGATGCGATCGATGTTGGGCGTCTCGCCGACCATCAGGCCGCGGTGATAGATGCTGGGCTGCATCCAGCCGATGTCATCGCCCATGATGAAGAGGATGTTGGGTTTCTGTGCCGGCTGCTGTGCGGCCGCCGGCGTGCTGGCCGGCCCGGACAGCGACATCAACATCGTCGCACCAAGCAGCGAGGCGCAGGACCGCAAACCAGGTGTCTTGCGTGGCGGCGTTGCAATAGAAGGCGACTTGTCGGGCAATATGGAACTCAACATGGTTACGCTCTCCTGTTTATGATGCGTCAGAGGCTCCTCGCCTGATGCACCGAAAGCCGAGATGAACTCGTGGAAGTATCGACCGGCTCCGCGTGGCGCGCTGCCGGCCGGTAGCGTCGGCAGTAGTTCGGCGCGCACAAATGCGAGCCGCCTTTAATGACCTTTCGTGGAATTTTCACATTGGTGGTTCTGGGATCGTAACTGTCGGCCTCACGGCCGCCGCGCGGGTTCGCTGGAATGCAGCAAGCCTTCGGAGCATCTGCCTGATGCTTTGGTGAATACCAGTCGGCCGTCCATTCCCAGACGTTACCGATCATGTCGTGCAACCCGTAGCCGTTTGGCGGGAATGCACTGACCGGCGAGGTGCGCTCGAAGCCATCGGCATTGGCATTCTGGCGAGGAAATTCTCCCTGCCAGGTATTTGCCATGTGACGGCCGGCCGGCGTGAATTCATCGCCCCACGCAAATTCGGCGTCCGCGAGCCCGCCGCGCGCCGCGAATTCCCATTCCGCTTCGGTCGGCAAATCCTTGCCAGCCCATTTGGCGTAGGCGAGCGCATCGCTGAAGGCCACATGCACGACTGGATGATCGTCCAGCCCGCGGATGTTGCTTCCGGGTCCGTAAGGATGCCGCCACTCCGCGCCCTTGGCGAAGGTCCACCACTGACTGAAGTCGCGGAGGCTGACCGGATGCGCGGGGGGAGAGAACATGAGCGAGCCCGCATAGACCATGTGCGGGAGCATTCCAGGATAATCCTTGGGATCGGGTACGATCTCCGCGACGGTGACGTGCCTGGTAGCCCTTACGAATTCCCTGAACTGCCGGTTCGTCACCGGATAGCGGTCGATCCAAAAACCGTCCACCGTGACATGGTGCGCCGGAGCCTCTTCAGGATAATGCTTGTCCGACCCCATGCGGAACGTGCCACCGGGTACCCAGATCATCCCGTTAGACTGCGAGGAACAGTCATCAACCGTGACATTCAGCCTCAGCCGTGGAGGCAGAGAAGAGCGCCGCCATGTCACATGTCACCCCCCGGTCGACCATCACTGGATGTTGGTCAAGGACCACTACTCCGAGCACGAGCGGAAACCTCACTCGGGGGAAAATCGGCGATCTTGATCTAAATCAATGCGTCCAATTGCGGCAATCTTGTCAAACGCGCATGTTACGCTCTATCTGCTGGCACCGAAATCACCAAACTTCCTAAGGATTTGTGACGCCCGGAGAGACATCATGCAGGAAGACAATCGTGCCGATGAGGTCATGCAACGGCTGCGCGGTTTGCTCAGGAAAGATAAGAATCGGCAGGAGATCCTTCGATCTCAATCAACTGATCAGTTCGACAACGCGGTTTGCTCCGATCATGAGCTAATCATATGAGCTAATCAGGCGCCGTATCGGTGGAGACGGATCTGGCATCCAGCCTTCCAACCGGCGGCTCCAACGATCGAGCGGAGGTACCTGCGGCTACCTCGTCGAGAGGATTCACTCGCTGAGCTTGCCACCTTCATGGCAGCAGTTTCCGTCCAACTTGTACCTCAATGAAAAACCCCCGGCAGTTGCCTGCCGGGGGTTCTCCTTAGTGTTTCAAGTCTTTCGGGATCAGAAGTTACGTTGAACGCGAAGGTTCAGGTAGACAGTGCTCTGATCCTTGAACTCGTAGATCGCGGTCGGCTTGGGAGCCACGCCAGGGAGAGTTGCGGAACCCGCGAACTTCTGGTCGAGGAAGAATGCACCGACTTCACCCGAGAACGTCAGGTTCTTGACTGGAGTCCAGCGCGTGACCATACCGACCTGAGCGACGTTGAAGTCCGGGTTACAGGCGTAGGTTACCCCTTGCCCCGCGACTGCAACTCCAAAGGCGGCGCACATAGCCCCCTTGGCCGAGGTCAGATCACCCACGCTGCCGTCGTACCGAACCGCAGCGTAGCTTCCCCAAAGGCTGGTCGACCAGAAGGGATCCCAGTTGTGGTTGAAGGCACCACGGATGCCCCAGGCGTTCGTCAGCTTGAGACCCTGCGTGGCACCGCCACCGAACCCACCGGAGTAGATGGCGTCAGTTGTAGCACCGGCACCGATGCTCTGGTAAGCGCCCGTAAGCCCCGTGTTGCCGAACATCAGGAAGCTCGGCGAACCGGCGGAGGTCGAGATCACGGCCTTCGTCATGCCCTTGGCGTAGGTAGCGTCGATTTTGAAGTCGTCGCCGGCACCCGTCGGGAGGTTCTTGATCTGCAAGGCAGCCGTCACAGCACCGCCCCACTTGTCGTCGGGGTGACCGCTGATTTCAGAGAGGGTGGTCGCAGCAGCACCCGCTCCAAGCACGTTGTAGGAAGCGGTCACGTCATGCAACGCGCCCGAGATCTGGAATATACCCCAGGCCTGGTCGACGCGGATGTTGCCGACGATGTCCGGAGCATTTGATGCCGCCGTAGGCGTTGGAGGGTATGTTGGTGCCGGCAGCCGGGAGACCAAGCGAAAGGTTGCCGACAGAGGTACGGCTGAACACGGTCGGATCATCGAGACCGATGGTGGCCGACACGCCGTTGCCGAACTGCGCGGTGTACTGGATGTTGTTGACGCCGGTGACGTAGTCAGGACCGCCCATCAGGAACGAGTTGTTGTTGCCCGGATAACCGTTCCAAGGCGTCGCGTAGGCCGAAGCCGACTTACCGAAGGTGAAACCGGCGAACTGGATGAACACCATTTCAACCGCGACATAGCCGCCGCCAGCGGTGGAGAGCAGCGAGCTGTTCAAACCACCTCCCTGCGATCCGACCGCAAGTGCGGGGTTGGAGCTTCCGAAGTTGTTGAACTGGAAGTCGCCCTGACCGAAGGTGCGGACCACGCCGTATTCGGTGGCGGTGCGGGTATCAACCGTCAGCGCCATACGAGAACGGGAGTTGAAGTTATCGTGGAAGCGATTGCCCTGGCCGTTATCGCCACTCCAGAACGGCCCACCGTAGATGCCGCCGTTGATCGTGGTGTCGACGCGCAGATAACCACCCAGCTTGATGCAGGTGTCGGTGCCCGGGATATAGAAGAAACCCGCGCCATACAGGGAGCAGATCCTCACGTACTCGACCGCTTTGGCCTTGACGGGAAGATCGGCCGCCTGAGCTCCGCTCACGGCGATCAGACCCGCCGCTGAGCCGAGAATAAGGCTCTTAACCATCTTCATGTTAAACCTCCAAGTTGCTCTGTAGGGAAGGTTCCGGATCCGCTGGGTGTAACACCCTAAGGTTGGTTCCCTTGTCCCCTGAAACCCGCTTAGTCGCTTCGCGCCTTCGGACACTCCCGCATGAACGCGAGGGACTTAAGCGATCCGGGGAACGGGCGCGCCAAGGTCCAAAAAATCAATAACTTGTTGATTGCCAACGCTATTTGGATGCCGATAAGTACAAGGCATCGTACAAAATGGCGTTGCTAGATGGCTAAGTTGAACCGTTCGACCACGGGAGCGTATGTTGCTCGCAAGGTCATCCCGAAGGACATCAGGTCCGAGTACGCTGCCCGCTACGGAATGGCGTGGGAGGAAAAGTTCTATCTTGGCCCCGCCGTATCCGAACACGAAGCCAAGGCGCGCTTCGGCGAGTGGTTGGCCGACATAGAAACGCGGATCGGCAAACTTCGTGCAGCAAAGCAGCAGGCCCCTGAGCCTCTCACCCGGCAGAACGCCTATGCCTTAGCAGGCCGCTGGTACGCTTGGTTCATCGCTCGCCACGAGAAAGACATCCGCACGCCGGGGCACTGGAAGGCCTTAGCGGACACGCTGGTGTGGGATGTCATCCGCCCACATGCGCCTGAAGAGTACGAAAGTCGCCCCAAATGCGATCGGCATTGGGATTGGCAGTATAATGCAGAGGTACGCACGGCAATAAGGCCAGCGATAGCGACAGAAGCTCAGACAACAGCCTTCCTGATCGAACAAGGGCATCAGCTTGACGCCGGACGCGAATAATCTGTTTGTTGATGCTGTGGCTGACAGCCTCTACAGCGCATTTGTGCGATTGGAAAACATTGCTCGCGGCAATTTCGCGCCCGACGACACCCTCGCTTCATTTCCGCAATACGAGGGCGTCGCTGCCGAGCCCTCTCCCCGTCTTGGTGTCAAAGCCTTGTACGAGGCTTGGGCAGCAGCAGTCCAGCCAGCGACCAGCACGTTTGACCGATGGTCGGCTGTGTTCAATGAGGCCGATAAGCATTTTGCGGATGCCGTAGACATAGAGTTCGCCAGCGCCAAGGCGTGGATGAATGGCCTTATCAACAAGGAACGCTCGGCATACACGGTTGCCACGGCATGGAGAACGGCGCTTAAGACCGTGTTTGCTTGGGGGATCGCCGAGAAGCTGGTCAAGAACAACCCTTTCCGTGACGTTCGTATCAATGTGCCCCGCAAAAACATCGACGAGAAACGAAGGCGTTCAGCCAAGACGAGGTCAGGATTATTCTTGTCGCGGCTCTCGCCTGTGATGATAGGAAATCCTTCGATGAACGAGCGCGACGCTGGGTTCCATGGATTTGCGCCTACAGTGGCGCGCGTGCTGGCGAAATTACGCAGGTGCGCGGGATCGACATCCAGCAAAGAGGCAGCGACTACTTCGTGCGCCTAACACCTTCCGCCGGGAAGATTAAAACGCGTAAAGCGCGGACCATCCCTCTGCATGAACACCTGATCTCCCAAGGATTCCTCGAGTTCGTCGAGAGAGCTAGGGCCGGCCGCTCTTCTATGATGTTGAAAAGATGACGGCTCCATCGCCGGACAAAAAGAGCCCCCTACAGAGCCCAGCGGAACGCACGCGCGGCCGTTTAGGAGCCGGGTACGTTCCCTCGGCATCACCGATCCTGAGACTAAGCCCAAACCATGCTTGGCGACATACGTTCAAGGCGCAAGCGGCGCGGGTCGGGATGGATGAGCGCTATAGCGACGCAATCACCGGCCACACACCAGCGACGACTGGCAGAGCCTACACCACGCCAATTCCCGAAGACCTAGCCGACGCGATGAGAAAATTTCCGCGATACAGCATAGGTTGATCCGCCCAGCTATTAACTATGACGTGTCCAGCCTCAGCCGGGTTCCAAAGCACCTTACATCGTCCGACATGCATTCATCGCTGCAGCGAGGCGGGCAGCAGCGGCGGCGGCCTAAAGGTCGATATTTTGAAATCGAGTATGCCAGTGTTCCCGAAAGGGTCCCATGGCCCGATATGGGACCCAAAATATCGCGTCCTCTGGCATATTCGACCGTTGTCAACTGTTCGTAATTGGGTTGTTATAGGAACAGTTAGGACAAGCAGGTGGGCCAAACACGTGGCTAAATCACACCTGAAGCTGGTCACGCCAGCCACCGAAAAACGAACAGTTGCTCCCACCCGCCGCCCGAACGCTGACCTCCGGACCCGAGAAGACCTCACCGAGGCCGAGGTCGACCGGCTCCTCATGGGGGCCAAAGGCAACCGTTGGCCGCACCGGGACGCCACGATGATCCTGGTCGCCTATCGCCATGGCCTGCGGGCGAGCGAGCTGACCGACCTGCGCTGGGATCAGGTCGACTTCGCTACGGCCACCCTGCACGTCCGCAGGGTCAAGCAGGGCACGCCGAGCACCCATCCGATCCTCGGGGATGAACTACGCTGCCTGCGGCGGCTTCAGCGCGAGCAAGAGCCCTGTCGCCCTTCGTCTTCACCTCCGAGCGCGGCGCACCGTTCACGACCGCCGGGTTTGCCCGCATGGTCGAGCGGGCGGGCGTCGAGGCGGCGCTTCGGTTTCAAGGCGCATCCGCACATGCTGCGGCACGCCTGCGGTTTCGCGCTGGCAGCCAAGGGCCACGATACGCGGGCGCTTCAGGCATACCTCGGGCACAAGAACATCCAGCACACGGTGCGCTACACCGAGCTGTCGCCGACCGCTTTAAGAACTTCTGGCGCAACTGATGGCAAGCCTGCCCACCAGGGGTGACAAGTCACAAAGCGGGGGCGGCAAAGCGCCGTCCCTCGGGCGATCCGGCCGCAAAAAGTTTATAACCAGGGGCCGCGGAAACCTATTGAAATACTTCGGGTTGCTTCGGGTTGACATTGTCTGCATCTCCTGAGCGACTCCTGTATCTGACGCTGTCGACCAGAGGGGAGCCGAACGGCACCGATGAGACACCTTTGGGCTGAGTGCACAACCACGGCAGGTCTCGAAGACGCGGCCTCAAGCAAGAACGCCGAGCCGGAAACGACCCTCAGAGCAAGCCGCGCATCGTGCCGCGCAGCCGGACGATCTGCCCCACGAAGACACGCCTGAGTTCGACACGCGATGCGAGGAGGCCATGGCGAAGCCTGCGAGAAGTACGCTTGGACGGCACAGCACGGAGGGATGTGCTTCGTCGCAATCCGATGAAGATGGCGCCACTTCAGGACCACGTCTTCATGCGCATCGTGAAGGCAGAGTTCGGCTTTCGCTACGACGACACTGAGGGCCGAACGAGGCTCTGGTGTCCGTCTTTCGAGAAGGTATTCTCGCAGTACGGGGAACCTAAGTATCACGAGGACGACCCCTACGATGGCGACTTTGTGATCGCCGAGCGCATCGAGTTCTTGCCGGGTGAACCCGAGGTTACCCATGATGACGACGGTTGTCGGGTGCTGAACCTCTGGAGGCCGCCGCCATGGAGTTCTGATGGACACGCAGCCGAGCCTAAGGTTTTCCTCGATCATCTGGCTTATCTGTTCGACCACGACAGACCCGCTATCGAGCACGTCCTGAACTTCCTCGCGCATCTCGTACAGCGGCCCCACGAGCGCATCGGCCACGCGCTCTTGATCACCAGTGGAGCCAAAGGGATCGGCAAGTCCACGTTGGGGACCATGGTGAGCCGTTTGGTTGGGGATCAGAACAGCCGTGTTGCACAGACCAAGGACCTCAAGAGTTCCTTTGATGGCTGGCTGATCGGCAAACTCGTGGTACAGGTCGATGAGGTTTACGAGGCAGGAAACTGGGACTTGGCGAACAAGTTGAAACCTCTGATCACGGAGCCCACCGTCAGCGCGAACATCAAATACGGCCCTCAGGTTGAAATCGAGAACTACGCCCGGTTTATCATGTTTTCGAATCACAGCGCGCCGCTTAACATCGAGGAAGGTGACCGGCGTTACTTCGTGTTCAACAGCAACGCGCAGCCAGAGCGATGACAAGTACTATGACCGCCTGTACAGCTAGATTGAGACGCCGGACCATGAACGACATTTATGGTTTCTTGAAGCGACGCGACCTATCCGAGTTCAACCCGTTCCGGCGCCCCCCGATGACCGAGGCGAAGCGGCAGATCATCACTGAGAGCGAGCATCCGCTGCACACCTACATTATCGACGCAGTGGTGAGCGGCCACTTCCGCCGCGAGCTTGGAGCCGAGTTCTCGTTTGATGCACTCGCGCGTCAGTTGTCGAAAGACGGCTATGGCACGCAGGCCAAGAATACGAAAGAGGTGGGCACAGCTTTGCGGCTCGCTGGGGCCACGCATGTGCGCAAGACGGTAGGCGACCAAAAGGTCCGCATGTATGTGCTCCCGGCGAGCGAGGACGAGGGGACGGCGAGGACATCAAATTCTGATGTCAGTAAGAGTTTCAGTACCACCCCGGCCTACCCGGTCCGCACGCGGACCACTGTGTTTTCCGAGGTTTTCTGCAGGCCAGGGCCGGAGCACCTACCTGGTCCCCCCGCGGACCCTCTTGGCTCCTCATGTACCCAAGCGCTCGGGCGTCCAGTGGATGTGCGAGAGGTCAAGGATGGGGTATCCCTCCCGCAAAGGCCCATAGCTGAGTTCTCTACGGAGCCGCGTGCGGCGTTCGAGGCGTCAGTGAAATTTCAGCATCAAGAGCGAAAAACCCCCGGCATTTTCCTACCGGGGGCTCTCTTCTCCTTAGTGTTTCAAGTCTTTCGGGATCAGAAGTTGCGTTGAACGCGAACGTTCAGGTAGACAGTGCTCTGATCCTTGTACTCGCAGATCGCGGTCGGCTTGGGAGCCACGCCAGGGAGAGTTGCGGAACCCGCGAACTTCTGGTCGAGGAAGAATGCACCGACTTCACCCGAGAACGTCAGGTTCCTGACAGGAGTCCAGCGCGTGACCACACCGACCTGAGCAATGTTGAAATCTGGGTTACAGGCGTAGGTCACCCTTGCCCGGGACTGCAACTGCAAAGGCGGCGCAGCCAAGTAAAACTCGATGACCTCAATCCTCATTGGCCTGATACCGCATGAAGTTCGGCTAGCTCACACGCTAGATGTGGAAGCCTTAGAAACCCTGCGGGAGAGTATGCTTGTTCATGCGGGCGTCAATGATGGGTTCGGGGTCGGCACTTCGCTCGCGTGGGTGGAGGGCGAGGCTCCTGATCGGCGGACCTAACTGCGCTGAGAGCGGCTATGCGTCAGCTCCGTTATGACAGGCAAATCGGCAGGGACGATGAGAAGGAACGTCAACGCCTCGCTATGCGGCACGACAAGGTTCTCAGTGCCGCCGAGGCCCTGTTGGATCAGTACGCCTTTATGGCACTCACCGGCAACCAGTACTCGCTAAACTCGGCGGCCCTTGCGGTGCCCTTAGAGCTTCCGGGGCCAGTCGTGCTCGACGCAACGGCCGGTGTCGACCTGATGTACCAGCTAATGGAAGACCGCGCTGACATCATTCCGACGCCTCCCGGTGTTCGCGACTACAGCAACGTCACCCTTCACGTCGCCCGCAGCGCAAGCATCGGCAAAACGAAAATGGAGGAGCTAGCACCGAAGCGATTTCCGCAGTTGCAGGCCAATCTTGCTGAACGACTATCGAAGGAATCGCAAAGTCCTATTCTGCGTTCACAAGCACGTTGAGCATCTGGTGCCCACGCATGCAGACCTCGGGGTCGGTGAAGTAACCTCGGCTCATTGGGGAGCAATCGACGGCAGCAATGACTAAAAGGATTTCGACACTGCCATCATCTTCGGCCTTCCGTTCAGGGATCGCATCTGGAGCACCGGCGTATTTTTTGCCTTCCAAGGTGCTCAAAGCGACGAATGGCATGACAATCCGTCCTGGAAAGAGCACGCAGACGTCCGTGAGCTATTCCAGCGGCGACATCTCGCGACCTCGATCATACAGACCATGGGCCGAGTACGGCTCCGCAAGTTTATTGATGAACACGGCCGGTGCGCACCGACCGACGTATTCATCGTGTACCTAACGGCGAGCGCGGCACGGAGATACTGAAGTATATCCGTCAGGAGCTGCCCAATATCTCGGTGCAGGATTGGCCATTGGACCTTGATGGCCCCAAGGTGCGCGCCGAGCGCAGCGGGTTGCCGCAGGAACGATTGTAACGTTGTCAAACCGAAGTCCGGGGCGCACCTCCATGAAGGTCGTTATCCGGGAGTTTGGTCTCAAGCCTCACGCGCTCAAGGATGCAGAAGGCGCTTCGTGACGAGAACCACGCGACCACGTTGGCCATAAAGGCCCACGGGGTGACGTATGGTTCGGAAGGGATAGGACGAGGGGCGAAGAGCTTCCTCATGAAGACGGCGTAAGCCGAAGCCTGACAAAGCCCACTCAGGTTTCCCTT
>CAWHFN010000006.1:0-15190 GCA_963828475.1 uncultured Alphaproteobacteria bacterium | reverse complement strand
ACTGCCACGGCAGGTACGCCTGAGCCCGCCCTGACGCGTCGGCGGGCGAGGCTTTGCGCCGCGCTTGCCGGCTCCCACCCTCCTGATTTCGTCTGACGGCCGAACTCGCCCTTGAGGGCGGGATATCGCGCGCGGGGCCTATATCAGCCCGGGGTTGAGCGCATGCGAATGCCCGCAACCGATCAATCTTTGCCGGCATGTCAACGAGTTATTAGGACGTTGTGTCCAATTTGGCGATCGCGCGTTGCGCGAGTTGGTCAAGGCGCACCTGTGGGACCGTCCCGGGCCATTAGAGGGCAGCGCTTTGCAATCCATATCCAAGATTCCCGGCCGCTACTATCTGGCGATCTTCGTGCTGGCGTCCGCGACGCTTTCCTACCAGATCCTGATAACGCGCTTCTTCAGCGTTATGCTCTATTATCATTTCGCGTTCGCCGCCATTTCACTGGCCATGCTCGGGCTCACCCGCGGAGCGATGGAGGTCTACGGCAAGCCCGCACGTTATACGTCCGAACGGGTTGGCGTCGAATTCGCGCGGCACGCATCCTGGTTCGCACTCGGCAGCGTTGGCGCCATGGTCGCGCTGCTGTGCTTGCCGCCCCTGGTGCCGGTTGACGCCGTTCCTGTCGCGCTTGCGCTGGCGATCGTCGCCTTCGTGTGGCCCTTCACGGAAGGCGGCGTTTGCATAACGCTCTTGCTGACCCGGTTGCCATATCGTGGCGGATGGCTCTACGCAGCCGATCTTCTGGGGGCCGCAGTTGGTTGCCTCGGCGTGATCTTCCTGCTGCTGGTAATCGATCCCGTGAGCGCTACGTTGTGGATCGCAGCGCTTTCTGCCGGCGTCGGTTGGCTTGTCGTCCGCAACAGCGACGAGGTCCGTAGCCTGCGCCTGAGCGGCGCGGTCCCGCTGACGATGGCCGTTTTGGCCACCGTGCATAGCGGCCTTGACCTGACCGGCAAGAGCCACCTCGGTGTGTTCTGGGCCAAGGGCGAGGAGCAGGCCGGCACGCTGTTCGAGCGATGGAACACCTATTCACGGGTACGGGTGCGAGAGTGGGCCGGGAAAGAACCGGTCGGCTGGGGGTACGCCCGCCCGTCTGATGTCAGGGTTGACCAGCATTACATCGATATCGATGCCGATGCAGGCACGGTCATCACCAGGCACGATGGCGACATCGGCAAACTCAGCTACCTGAAAGATGACGTCGTCAATGCCGCCTACCTCGTGCAGCCCGCAGCCGACGTCGCCGTCGTTGGCGTCGGCGGCGGCCGCGACATCCTTTCCGGTCTGTTTTTCGGCGCCAAGCAGATCCGCGGCATCGAGATCAATCCGGCGATCTTTGAGGTGCTCACCGAAAAATTCGCCGATTTCGCGGGCCATCTCGAGCGCCAGCCCGGCGTTTCCCTGGTCAATGCCGAAGCGCGAAGTTATATCAACCACTCGTCCGAGCGGTACGATCTGGTCCAGATATCGCTGATTGACACTTGGGCCGCGACGGCGGCAGGCGGTCTGACGCTCACCGAAAATCGTCTCTACACCGTCGAAGCCTGGGATGATTTTTACCGCGCGTTAAAGCCTGGCGGGCTGCTGTCGGTCTCGCGCTGGTACGACGGGGACAAGTACCGCGGCGAATTCTATCGGCTGGTTGCGATCGCGGCCAGCGCCTTGCAGCACAAAGGCGTGCCCGCCGCCGAACTCCGGCATCATATTATCGCGCTGAACGTCGGCAACATCGTGACCGTCATTACACGGCCTGACGCGTTCACCGATGTGCAATGGCAGGAGGCGCGCGGAAGGCTGCAGGCGCAGGGATTTAAGATATTCTTGGGGCCGGATGTCACCTTCGATGCGATCACCTCGACGTTGCTGTCCGACAAGGCGGACGCGGCGTTCTTCGATTCGCTGGCGGAAAATATCGCTCCATCGACGGACGACAAACCGTTCTTCTTCTTCACTTCCCGTCTCGGCGATCTGACGAAAATATATCCGTGGGGAGCGATGAACAACAATGTTGCGGTCAGCATGACCGGCTTGCTCATCATCATCGCGCTCTTTGCCTGCGGATACTACATCGTCCTGCCCTTCCTCGGTCTTGCGAGGCGGATGCCGTTGTCGACGCTGACGCCGCCGATGGCCTATTTCGGCGCGATCGGGATGGGTTTCATGCTGATCGAGATATCGCAAATGCAGCGCCTGATGGTTTTCCTCGGCCATCCCGTCTACGGGCTCAGTGTGGTGCTCTTCACGATTCTCCTCTTCAGCGGTATCGGCAGTGCCACCGTCGGCGCCGATACCCCTCGGCCGCGCGCCATTGTCTGGAGGGTTGCCGTTCTCCTGATCGCGATCCTGGCTGCCGGGCTGCTAACGCCGCTGGTTACCAATTGGACGCGGTCGCAACCGACCGATATCCGCATTCTGGTTTCCGTCCTGCTGCTGGCGCCCCCGGCATTCTGCATGGGTATGATGTTTCCGCTCGGCCTCAATATCTGGCGCCGCCATGAAGGGCTGTTGCCGTTCTTCTGGAGCACCAACGGGGTTACGTCGATGCTGGCGTCGGTACTGGGTATGGCCCTATCGATCCAGTTCGGTATCGCCAAGACCTATGCGTTCGGCGCGTGCTTCTATGTGGTCTGCGCCATTGCGATCGTCGCAAGCCGCCGGGCTGACTCCGTCGTCACGCCTGCAACGAAGCCCGTCACCGGCGTCGGCCTCGTGCCGCAGGACGAAGCGGCGTCATGATTCGACCGCGCTGAGCCGCGGGCATTGTTGCGATAAAGATTGTCAGGAAATTCGCGGTAGCCGGCTTGCGCTCGGGGGCATGGCGGCGCTTGGCGGCGGCAGGCAAGTGAAACTGTTACTTCACCGCGCCGAAGCGGCTGTCGAACGAGTTCGGCGGCACGATCGGCGCGGAGCCGGAGACCAGATGATCCTTGGCGGCGGGGGCTGGGGTGTCCACCGACGGTTTCAGCGGCGGGCGGGCGGCGGCGACGTGCTTGGCGTCAGCAGGCTTCGGCGCCGTAGCCTTCGGCGCTTCCGGCCGCTCGCTTCGCCTGGCCTCGATCACTTTCGGCTTCGAAGGCGGTGTGCTTGCGGTAGCGTCGGCGCCGCCACCGATACCGACCTTGCGGGCGAGGCTGGAGAAGAAGCCATCATTCTCGGCCGCCGGCGTCGCATTGGCGACGCGCGTCGGCGCCGCCGCAGGGGTGGGGGCTGGGGCTGCGGCAAGCTTCGGCGGTTCCGGCGCACCCATCAGCAGATTATCGGAGGGCGCCTTGGGCGGATTGACGTGGGATGGAATGGTGCCGGGGGCACGCGCCATCAGCGACAAGGAGCCGTCGCCGGGTTCCGAAAGCCCGGTATTGCCCTCCGGCACGCGGGCGGCGAACACCCGGTTCATGCCGCCGTCGATGCCGGTGTTGATACGCGCCACTGGGGTTCCCTTGGCGATCAGCCGCGCGGTCTCGGCCAGATCGGTGGCCTGCTTCTCGCGCACGGCATCGGCGAGTTCGTCGGGAATCACATAGGCCGGGCACTTGGCCGAAGCATCGAATACCAGGTCGCGCGTCGCATTCGGCGGCTTGACCGCATCGAACACGTATTTCTTTTCGCAGAAATCGACCTTCGGCTCCTGCTTCGTCACCTCGAAATGATCATAGCCTTCCTTGATCATCTTCCAGAACGGCATGTTCGGATTGTTGCGATGCTTCGCCATGTTCATCGGCGTCATCTTGAACGGATAGGCCTGCAGCTGGAACGACTTCTGGCCGCCGAAGAAAGATTCACGGCCTAGCGAATAGATTTCCGCGATCTGCTCGTCGGTCATCGCGTAGCAGCCGCGCGACGAGCAGTCGCCATGCACCATAAGCTGCGAGCCGGTACGCCCCAGCGCCTTGTCGAACGCGTTCGGATAGCCGGTGTTGAAGGAGAGGTAATAGGCCGACTGCGGATTCATCTGCGCCGGCGAGATCGCATAGAAGCCTTCCGGCGCCTGGCGGTCGCCTTCGCGGACCTTCGGGCCGAGATCGCCCGACCAGCGGCAGATCGGATAGGTTTTGAGGAGCGCAAAATGGCCGGAGCGGTCCTGCTTCCAGATCTCCAGTTCGGCTTCCTGTTTGAACAGGCGGACCAGGATCGGCGACTGCAGGTCCATGTCTTTCGCCGTCATGTCGGCGATCAGTTTGGGCGGGACCGGCTGGTTGGCCTTGGCGTTGTTGGCCAGTGAGATCCCGTCGCCGTTGCAACTGGCCAGCAGCGCGCCTGCGCCCGCGATGGCGGCCGACGTGATAAGCGCGCGAACCAGCGAGCGGTTATTCAAAGGCTAAGCTCCACACCCACCGGACATTTTCGCACCCCAAATCACAGCGAACATGCCCTGAAGCCAATGCATAAAATTGTACCCTTTGACCTTCCGCGCCGCAACCCGAACGCGCTGCGCCAGCCGCTTCCACGGCCAAGCATGGTCAATAGAGTTTAAAGACCGGGTCTGGGCCTAAATAGGGCCGAATCAAGTGATCCGACGAAATAAAGCGCCTTTAAGGCGGCGTTAGCGAATGACACGCCGGGCCGCCCCATCAGGGGAAGGACGAGGGGCCGATCAGCCGAGCTTGCGGCCGATATCGAGGAATTTCTGCCGTCGCTGCCGGCGGATGCCGTCTGCGTCCAGACTACGGAGGTCGTTGAAGGCCTCGGCGATCGCATCGCCCGTGGCCGAGATCATGGCGGCGGAATCGCGGTGGGCGCCGCCGGAGGGTTCTTTCAGGATCTGGTCGATCACGCCGAATCGCAGCATGTCCTGGGCGGTGATCTTCATGCCGTTGGCGACTTCCTGGGCCTTGGTACCGTCGCGCCACAGTATCGAGGAGGCCGCCTCCGGCGAGATCACGCTGTAGATCGCGTGCTCGAACATCAGCACCTTGTTCGCGGTGGTGATGGCGATGGCGCCGCCCGACATACCCTCGCCGGTGATGATCGCGACATTGGGGACGCCGAGCGAGAGGCAGGTGTCGGTCGAGCGTGCGATCGCTTCCGCCACGCCGCGCTCCTCGGCGCCGATGCCGGGATAGGCGCCGGCGGAATCGACGAGCGACAGCACGGGAATGCCGAAACGGTCCGCCATCTCCATCAGCCGCACCGCCTTGCGATAGCCTTCGGGGCGCGCCATGCCGAAATTGTGCTTGATGCGGCTGTCGGTAGTGGCGCCCTTTTCCTGGCCGACCACGCAGATCGCCTCGCCGCGGAAGCGGCCGAAACCGCCCATCAGCGCCTCGTCCTCGGCGAACTTGCGGTCGCCGGCCATCGGCGTGAATTCCGTGATCAGCGCATTGACGAAATCGGTGAGGTGCGGGCGCTGCGGATGGCGCGCCACCAGCGTCTTCTGCCATGGCGTCAAATTGGCGTAGAGGTCGGCCAGCGCCTGCTGCGCCTTGTCTTCTATGCGCGCGATCTCGTCGCCGATGTCGCTGCCGGTTGCCGCCAGCGCGCGCAGTTCATCGACCTTGGCCTCGAGTTCGGCGACGGGTTTTTCAAAGTCGAGATAGCTGCGCATCTGATCCGGCATCGAAACAATATAGATAACAACGTGCTTTGAGGCGAAGCGGTTTCGATTCGCTTAGGGAAAGCACGCATCTTCAATGATTTAGCGTGCATTCGGTCCAGGTGACCCCGGGTTTTTTCCGAAAGCGCGCCAAACAAGGCCGCGGGCGGGAGACGGCTGTTTCGGGGGAGATGGCGCGGAAGTCAAGGCGGGTGTTGCGACGAAGCCTACTTCTCTGCCAGCGGATGCAGGTCGCGCACCAGGCTTTTCAGCCGCTCCTCGACCACATGGGTGTAGATCTGCGTGGTCGAGATGTCGGTATGGCCGAGCAGCGTCTGCACGATGCGAAGGTCCGCGCCGTTGTGCAGCAGGTGGCTGGCAAAGGCGTGGCGCAGCACGTGTGGCGAGACCAGCCGCGGCGCGAGGCCCGATGCCGCCGCCAGCTCCTTCAGGTCGCGCGCAAAATGCTGCCGCGTCAGATGGCCGCTCTCGCCGAACGAGGGAAACAGCCATTTCGAGCTGGGTGCGCTTTTCTTGTTCTCGGGCTTGAGCGCTTCCATCGCGGCGAGATAGTCGGCCATCGCCTGCCGCGACGCTTCGTTGAGCGGCACCAGCCGCTCCTTGTTGCCCTTGCCGCGCACCACGATCATGCGGGCGTCGCACCGCGAGGCCGACAGCGGCAGCGCCACCAGTTCCGAGACGCGCAGGCCCGTGGCGTAGAGCACTTCCAGCAGGCAATACAGCCGCAACGCGCGCAGCCGATGCTGCGGTGAAGCGTTCCCGGCCTCCGTCAATTCCTTGGCCCGCGTCAGCATACGGTCGACATCCGCGATCGACAGCACCTTCGGCAAGCCCCGGCCGCGTTTCGGGCCGGACAGGATCGCCGCCGGATCGTCGCTGCGGATGCGCTCGTTGAGGAGGAAGCGGAACAGATGCCGCATCGCCGACAGCCGGCGCGCCACGCTGGAGGATTTGAAGCCGCGGGTGTCGAGGTCGGCGAGGTAGTCCCGCAGCGCATCGGTCCCGGCGCCGGCAAAGCTCTGTCCCCGGCGGCCGAGAAATTCGGAAAAATCCGTGAGGTCGCGGCGATAGGCGTCGAGCGTGTTGTTGCCCGCGCCCTGTTCCGCCGCGAGCATGTCGAGGAACAGGTTGATCAGTTTATCGTCTTTGGCCGTCTTGCTGGAACGCATTGCCCCCGGCGTCCCGTCACGAGATGCCGCTCCCCGAATTCGTCTCTCACACAAATCAGACGATAGCGGCTATTTCTTGAGGAACCTGTCTGCGGGGATGGTGACCGTCATTTCCCGGGGCTTTGGCGTGACGAAGTTCGCCAGTGAAAAAATCACGCCATAGATCACCGCGGCGATGATGGCGACGACCGTCAGAAAGCGGAACAAACTGGGCATAGGGGGCTCAGGGCGGCGAATTAACCAATGAAATCATCCAACATGTTCCCATCCCCGTGGCAAGAGTCTCTGGCAACGGCAGCGATGGGGGTAGTATAGGTGTCGCAGCCGCGGGCAAATCCCGCAAAACGACCGAGTTTTTGATGTCCGAGACCGCCGCACCGGCACAGCCTAGCCCCACCCAGGAGGCCGACATCACGTCGGCGCTGGGACGGCGCTCGGTCGTGCTGGTCGGCATGATGGGCGCCGGCAAGTCCACCATCGGCCGGCGGCTGGCGGCGCGGCTGCGGCTGCCGTTCCTCGATGCCGATATCGAGATCGAGGCGGCGGCCGGGATGTCGATCCCGGACATTTTCGAAACCCATGGCGAGCCGCATTTCCGGGACGGCGAGGCGCGGGTGATCGCGCGGCTGCTCGACAGCGGCCCGGCCGTGATCGCCACCGGCGGCGGCGCCTTCATGCGCGAGGAAACCCGCAACCGCATCCGCGACAAGGCGGTCTCGATCTGGCTCAAGGCGGACGTCGACATCATCATGAAGCGCGTCAAGCGCCGCGCCGACCGGCCGCTGCTGCAGACCGAGGATCCGACGGCAACCGTCAGCCGCCTGCTCGAAGCGCGCGAGCCGGTCTACCGGACCGCCGACCTGACGATAGGCTCACGCGACGTGCCGCACGACCGCGTGGTCGACGAATGTATCGATGCCCTGCGCGCCCGGCTCTGCGCCGACGCGCCTTCGGCTCAGCCGACAACCGACGGGATCAGCGTTACGCCATGACTGCGCCACTGAAACATTCCGCCGATATCACGGTCGACGTTGCCCTCGGCGAGCGCGCCTATGACATCGTCATCGGCCGCGGCGTGCTCGGCTCGCTCGGCGCGCGCGTCGCTGCGCTGCGCCCCGGCGTGCGCACCGCCATCGTCACCGATCGCACCGTGGCAAAGCATTGGCTGGAGCCGACCGAGCGTTCGCTTACCGAGGCCGGCATTCCGACCTCGCGCGTCATCGTCGACGAAGGCGAGGGATCCAAGACCTATGCCGGTCTCGAAAGGGTTTCCGAAGCCCTGATCGCGGCGAAGATCGAGCGCAACGACCTGGTGATTGCGCTCGGCGGCGGCGTGGTCGGCGACCTCGCCGGCTTTGCGGCGGCGATCCTGCGCCGCGGCGTCGATTTCGTGCAGGTTCCGACCTCGCTGCTGGCGCAGGTCGATTCCTCGGTCGGCGGCAAGACCGGCATCAACTCGCCGCAGGGCAAGAACCTGCTCGGCGCGTTTCATCAGCCGGTGCTGGTGATCGCCGATACGTCGGTATTGGACACGCTGTCGCCGCGCCAGTTCCGCGCCGGCTACGCCGAAGTCGCAAAATATGGCGTGCTCGGCGATGAGGCCTTTTTCAGCTGGTTAGAGGCCAACCATGCCGACATCTTCTCCGGCGGCGCGGCGCGCGAGCACGCGATTGCGACCTCCTGCCGCGCCAAGGCGGCGATCGTCTCCCGCGACGAGCGCGAGAACGGCGAACGCGCGCTGCTCAATCTCGGTCACACCTTCGGCCACGCGCTTGAAGCTGCGACCGGTTTTTCCGATCGCCTGTTCCACGGCGAAGGCGTCTCCGTCGGCATGGTGCTGGCGGCGGAATTTTCCGCCAAGCTCGGCATGATCTCGCAAGGCGATGCCGTCCGCGTCGAGCGCCATCTTGCTTCCGTCGGCCTGCCGACCCATTTGCGGGACATCGCGGGCTTCGCCCAGGAGGGGCTCAAGGACGCCGACGCCCTGATGGCGCTGATGGCGCAGGACAAGAAGGTCAAGCGCGGCAGGCTGACCTTCATCCTGCTGCAGGCGATTGGCCGCGCGGTGGTCGCAAACGACGTCGAGCCGGCTTTGGTGCGCGATTTCCTGCAACAGAAGTTGTCGGGATGAGAACCGGATTGTCGGGACGCAGTGTGGGTCAAGCGTCGCGTGGGGCCGGGGCCGTCACGAGGCATATATGAGTTCGACCGCGTCCAATCTGCTGCTCGCGATCCTGCTGCTCGCCGCCAACGCGTTTTACGTGGCCGCCGAATTTGCGCTGGTCAAGAGCCGCGGCTTTCGCATCAAGGCGATGGTCGAGCAGGACCGCTTCGGAGCGCGCCTGCTGCAGGGCATGATGGGCAACATCGAGGCCTATCTCGCCTGCTGCCAGCTCGGCATCACCATGGCCTCGCTCGGCCTCGGCTGGGTCGGCGAACCCACGGTTTCGGCGCTGCTCGAACCGGTGCTGATCCCGCTCGGCATGTCGGAGCGCACCCTGCATTTCGTGTCGTTCATGGCGGGTTTTCTGGTGTTCTCCTCGCTGCACATCGTCATCGGCGAGCAGGTGCCGAAGACGCTCGCGATCCGCCAGCCGATGCCGGTCTCGCAATGGATCGCCTATCCGCTGCATCTGTCCTATCTGGTGTTCTACCCGCTGAACTGGCTGCTCAACAGCGCCTCGCGCGGGATCCTGCGCCTGCTCGGCGTCAAGGAATCCTCGCAGCACGACATTCTCACCGACTCCGAGATCGAAGGGCTGGTGGAGGAATCGGCCGAGCATGGCGGAATCGAAAGCGGCGAGGCCGAGTACATCCACAACGTCTTCCGTTTCGGCGATCTCGCGGTGTCCGACGTCATGGTCCACCGCACCGCGATGGTGCTGATCAATGCCGACCTGCCGCCGGACGAACTGGTGCGCGAGGTACTGGCGACCGAATATACCCGCATCCCGCTATGGCGCGACAAGCCGGAGAACATCATCGGCGTGCTGCACGCCAAGGATTTGCTGCGTGCGATCCGGGCGTCCGAGGGCGATACCTCGCGGATCAACGTCACCGCCATCATGCTGCCGCCGTGGTTCGTGCCGGAGATGCGGCCTCTGTCCGAACAGTTGAAGGCGTTCCGTCGCCGCAAGACCCATTTCGCGCTCGTCGTCGATGAATACGGCGAGGTCGAGGGCATGGTGACGCTGGAAGACATTCTGGAAGAAATCGTCGGCGATATTTCCGATGAGCACGACGTCGTGGTGGCCGGCGTCCGCGCCCAGAGCGATGGCTCCGTGGTGGTGGACGGCTCGGTGCCGATCCGCGATCTCAACCGCGCCATGAACTGGCATCTGCCGGACGAGGAGGCAACGACGGTCGCTGGCCTCGTGATTCACGAAGCTCGCTCGATCCCCGAGCGCGGCCAGAGTTTTACTTTCCACGGCTTCCGCTTCCGCGTGCTGCGGCGTGAGCGCAACCGCATCACGGCGCTCAAGATCGCGCCGGTGTCGCGCGAAGCCGAGGGCGAGGATCCGAAGCCGAAGCGGGCGGGGACCGCCTTCTGAACGTCCGCTATTCGATATCGATGGTGATGCCGCTGAGCTTCCACTGACCGTCGGAGGGGATGAAGCCGAGCTGGTACTTCACCTTCTTGGGCGTCGTGTCGAAATGGCCCTTCAGGCGCAGCACGCCTTTGTCGTCGATCTTCGCATCTTCATCCGGAATGACAGGGTTTGCGACGATCGCGTCGAACACGGCATGCTTCTCGACCAGGTCCTTGAAGACGGCCCGCAGCTTGTCGGGCGGAAACTGATCGCGGAACGGCGTTGAGATCTTGGCGTGGAATACCGTGAAATTATCCGAGGCGACCGCGTCATTGAGCGTCACCAGAATGCTCTTGATCAGCACTTCCTGCACAAAGGGGCTCGGCATATCCAGCGCGTGCGCCCTGATTGGGGGGACCACAACCAGCAACGCCACGGCGGCGGCCCATCGGAAGCGTGCCCAATATCGCATCGGACGACCCCATCGACCTGCGACGGCATCGGGATCAGCCCGACCCCGCGTCCGAACGGAACCTGATCCATCGCTTCGGCGATTGTCTCACAGTTGCGAAAACGGTTCTACGGTCCCGACCGATCTTCACAGGAAGCCGCGGACAGTCTCGGCTGGTGTGCTGCTGAAGTACCCAGCGTCAGCGGACGCTCATACTCTTGCGGCAGACCGAATTACCGGCCGGCGGTTTCTCCCGGCGCCTGCGCCTTGATGGCGAGCGCGTGGACGGAGCCCTGGAGTTCCGCCGCAAGCGTCGCATTTACCATACGATGGCGCTCGATCCGGCTCTTCCCTTCGAACGCCGGAGATACGATATAGACCCTGAAATGCGTCTCGCCGCCCGGCCGGTGACCCGCATGGCCCTCATGCAGATGAGATTTGTCCGCAACGTCGAGGCTTTCCGGCAAGAAAGCTTCACGCAACTTGTTTATGATAACGTCTTTGGTGCTCATCATAACGGCAGATAATTCTGCATCAGCTCTCCGTCAATGGCGCCATCGAAGAGAGGGATTCGCAATGTCAAGACTTGAAGCCGCGGGCATTGCGTAGTCAAAGTCAGTCATGGCAATTGATTCATCAAAATTCTTCGATTCCATTCGCATCAAGCCCAACAAGCTGAGCGCGAAGCAGCAGGCGCAGGCGCGTGAGGAAGCCGCCATGTGCGAGTGGGCGGGCTGCCAGAACAAGGGCCCGCACCGCGCGCCCAAGGGCCGGGAGAATTCCCGGGAGTACTTTCACTTCTGTCTCAATCACGTCCGCGAATACAACCAGAACTACAATTTCTTCCAGGGCATGAATGCCGATGCCGTCGCGCGCTACCAGAAGGATGCGCTGACCGGACATCGCCCGACCTGGAAGATGGGCGCCAACACCGCCGGCAAGAAGGGCAAGCAGGCCGCCGAGGATTTTGACGGCGCTTCAGATCCCTTCAGCATGTTCTCCGAACTCAATGGCCGGGGCCGCTGGCGGCCCGGTCCGGGCGCCGAGGCCAAGGCCGAGACCCGCAAGGTGATGAACGCCGAGCGCAAGGCGCTGCAGGTGATGGGCCTCACCGCCGAAGCCTCCCTCGAGGAGGTCAAGGCGAAGTACAAGGCGTTGGTCAAGCAGCACCATCCCGACGCCAACGGCGGCGACCGCTCCACCGAGGACCGCCTGATCGAGATCATCAAGGCGTATAATTATCTAAAGACGGTGGTGCGCGGCGCGTAGCGCCTGGCGTAAATCTGGCGTCGTCCCTGCGAACGCATGCGAACGCAGGGACCCATACGCCGCGGCTTCTCGATTTCAAACGGCTGGTCGACGGCTTTCGCGCAATAACTAATGCCTGTGGTTATGGATTCCTTCGTTCGCAGGGACGACACTGGAGATAATGGCCCCCGCTGTTGCCCTCCAAACGCTTTCGTCAATCACCCGGCATCGGACCAATATACGCGGAACTCGGCCGTATCAGCCTGCCACCACGCTGCTGCTCCCGGGCATGCGCGGTCCAGCCCGCGGCGCGGGCCACGGCAAAGATCGGCGTAAACGCCTGCCGCGGGATTTTCAGTGCGTCGAGCAAGATCGCGGTAAAGAACTCGACATTGGTGTCGAGCGGGCGGTCCGGATTTTTTATCCGCAATGCACTGCGGATATAGGCCTCGACTTCGCCGGCGAACGGCAGGTCCGCGCCGTCTCCGGCCAGCCGCTCGATCGCACCCTTCAGCACATCGGCGCGCGGATCGCGGACGCGATAGACGCGGTGGCCGAATCCCATCAGCCGCTCGCCGCGGGCCAGCGCACTGTCGACCCACGGCTTGATGCGCTCGGTTGACCCGATCGCATCCAGCATTTCCAGCACCGGCTCCGGCGCGCCGCCATGCAACGGTCCCGTCAGCGCGCAATAGCCGGCGGTGACGGCCGCGAACAAATCCGCCTGCGTCGAGGCCACCACGCGCGTCGCGAAGGTCGACGCGTTCATACCGTGGTCGCACACGGTGACGAAATAGGCGTCCAGCGCCGCGGCTTCCCGCGCGTCAGGCTTGCGGCCCAGCATCATCGACAGCGTGTCGGCGGCATGGCTGGCCGTGGGATCGGGTGCGACCGGGTCGTTCCCCCTCGCGCGCTGGACCAGCGCGCCTGCAATCACCGGAAACGCGCCGACGATGGTGGCCTCATGCGCAAGTCCCGCTTCCGCACGCAGCCCCGCGATCGCCGCGCGAAAGCCGTCGACGATCGATAGGCCGCGCGTGATGCCGAGTAGATCTGGCAGCCGGGCGAAGGCACGTTCGCGTCCTGCCCCGAGGGCGGCGCGCACGGCGGCTTCGCCGACCGGGTGGCCGGTTCCGCCGCTCCACAACCGGGCGGTCACGCCCTCAAAGCCGGTCTTGCGGGCGAGGTCGCCGACCCGTTCGCCGGCGATGATCAGTTCGCCGCGCTCGCCGTCGACATGGCTGAGCACGGTTTCGGCGGCGGGAATCCCGTCCAGGCCGATCGGGGTCTTCGAAAGCTGCATGTTCATGGGGGCTCTCCTTTGTCGCCTGTAAAGGTCAGCCCTCTCGACAGCTTGATCAATCTTGATTATGTAAATCAATATGAAAAAATCCGCCGGCCTTTACCTCTCGGCCCGCGAGGCCTCCGCCGAACTCGCGATCTCGCAGGCGACGCTCTACGCCTATGTTAGCCGCGGGCTGATCCGCTCGGAGCCGTCGGAGGATTCCCGCAGCCACCGATATCGCGCCGAGGACGTCCGAACCCTGAAGGAGCGGCGCACGCCGGCACCAGAGCCGCGCGGCATGCGCAGCTTCGACGCTGATCTGCCGGTGATCGATTCGGCGGTCGCCACCATTACCGAGGACGGGCCGATCTACCGTGGTGTCAATTGCGTCGACCTCGCCGAGCGCGACACGCTCGAACATGCCGCGACCTTGTTGTGGGATGTCACGGGCGTCGATCCCTTCGAGCAGGACAATTGCCCCGTCGTGTCGGACGAAATGCGCAACGTGGCCGACGCCGCGCGCGGGGCCAATGCGATCGATCGCGCCATCGCCGTGCTGGCGCTGACGGGATTCATCGATTCATTGCGTGAGAGTCGCGATCTGGCGCGCAGCGGACGTGATCTTCCGTGGTTTCAACGCCCATTGTGGCGGGGTTCGTTCATCGCCTCGATCTGGTTTGCCGTTGTGCTGGCGATCACGCTCGGTGCGCAGTGGGGAACGCTGCAGCATTACTTCAATCAATTGCTGACGACACAGGATCCGCAGGCGCTGTTGCAACAAATGACTGAGGCGCAGCAAGCCAGCGGCTTTAATATTTCCGCTTTTGTTTTGGGCGCTGTCGAAAAGATTTTGCAGCCTTTGGTGGGCATCGCCTTTGTAGTCGTTTATCTGGAGAGCAAACTTCAACTGTCTTCAGATGCGGAACCAATTGTACGCACTGATGAAGGCGACACGGTTCGCTAAGAGTTCCGAGACCCCGTTCGTCAGCTAAGCGGACGTCCCACTGGCACGGCTTTTCGCCCGCCATTCCGCGCGCGCTTGCGCAATCAAGGGCGCGAGCTTGGTATAAAAAATCACGACGTATGACAAATATCCCGCGAAAGCGACCAGTTGCAGGGCGATTAGCCAGATATGTCCATCTCGAGTGAGAAAAAACTCGGGCCGCAAATGAATTGAGACCGCGCAGGCAACATTCACCAGAAAGAAAGCAGGCAACAGCAATCCGAGGTTGAGCGACTGATCGCGTGCCACGAGCGCATACAACCGGTTGCTCACATCTCCGGTGCGATCGCGCACTCGCGTGCGAATGATGCGCAGATCATAGGCAAACAGCAACCAGCCGACGGCAAGAAATGCTGCTACGAACGCGAACCAGCGCGCAGGGTTGCCAAGCTGTGCGAATGAAAACGCCTCCACGAGCGCACAAGCAATATAGAGAAAATTGTGCCCGAACTCTAACGGCCAGCGTATGACCGTGAGAATGTGCAGCACAACACGCGACCAGAAGACCAGGATCATAATCAGACCCGAGAGAACGTACGGCCACATCACCCAGTCCAATTTGGCAATCGCTTCACGCGAGGATTCGATTAGCACCGTGAGCGCGACACCTTGAATGATGCTCACCAGCGTGAGCTCGATGTCGGCGACCATTGCATCGAGTTCGGAGCGACTTTCGCTCAGCGAGGTCACAATGCGACTCGTAACCGTTTCACGATAAAATTGTCAAGCGATTCGCAGCGTACGTCCTACGGGGCGTGAAATTTTGTCTCCACAGCTGATCTGTCCGCGATGCACCTGTGCCAATTAGACCAGGCTTCATTTGCGAATGGCGAACGGATTATCTGCTAAGTAACTGCATTTCGAAACTTTATGAACACGCATTCGCTGCCTGCTTTTTTGGCACGAGGCGAGCTACCTCAATCGCCGAACTTAAATCATCAATCTAACA
>CAWHFN010000005.1:0-171038 GCA_963828475.1 uncultured Alphaproteobacteria bacterium | reverse complement strand
GGTGACGCCGGCGCTGGGGCAGGCGGCAAAGAACATGACGCTGGTGGTGCCGTTCCCGCCCGGAGGCTCCACCGACGCGCTGGCGCGGCTATTGCAGTCTCATCTGCAGACCAGGCTCGGCCGGACCGTGCTGGTGGAGAACAAGTCCGGCGCGGCCGGCTCGCTCGGCGCCGCGCAGGTCGCCAAGAGCGCGCCTGACGGCGCGACGTTCCTGGTGACCTTTGACTCGCACGCGGTCATTCCCTCGATCCTCGAAAAGCCGGGGCTGGATGTCGAAAAAGATCTGCTGCCGGTGTTTCTGGTCGGCACCGCGCCCTACGTCCTCGCCGCCAATGCCGAGCGGCCGTACAAAACGTTTGCCGACGTGATCGCCGCCTGCAAGGCAAATCCCGGCGTGGTGAAATACGCCTCCGTCGGCATCGGGACGCTCGGCCACCTCGCGATGACAGTGCTTGCCAAGAAGGCCGGCGTGGAGATCACCCATGTGCCCTACCGCGGCGGCGGTCCGGCGATGAACGACGTGCTCGGCGGCCATGTCGACCTGATCATCGGGTCGGCGGCGCTGGTCACGGCGCAACTGGGCACCAACATGCTGCGTCCGATCCTGCAAATGGGCCGTGAGCGGATGTCCGTTCTCAAGGATACGCAGACCGCGATCGAGGCCGGCTTCCCCGATTTCGAGACGCTGGCCTGGTGGGGCGTTTTCGCGCCAAAGGACACGCCGCCCGATGTCATCGCCGGCATGGCGAAATCGGTGAAGGAGATTTTGAGCGAGCCCGCGATAGCGACGCAATTGCAGGAGACGCAGCAGATGAAGTTGCTGCTCGCCGACGGCAAGGAGTTTTCGACGTTCTTCGCCAAGCAGGTCAGCGTCTGGGGCCAGGTGGTGCGGGAGAATAACATCAAGGCGTAAGCGGCGGCGGGCGACCATCCCGGCATCTCCGATCCGGAACCAGCATCTTCCGACACGGCAAGATAGGCCGTGTCGGAGGGCTGGCGATGCCACGTCCGCTTTGCTATGAAGCGGCCCAGCACCTGCCCACCAGCAGGTTCGCGGTCCCGTAGCTCAGCCGGATAGAGCGACGGTTTCCTAAACCGTAGGTCGGAAGTTCGAGTCTTCCCGGGATCGCCAGTTTTCCAAATCGCCTCTCACGCGCCCTTTTCGAGCCACGTCTTGAAATCCGCCCGTGCCCGTTGCGCTTCGCGCTTGGCGGTTTCAGAAGCCTCGCCGAGGCCGAAATAGCCGTGGATGAGGCCGAGGCCGTCGTAATAGCTGGTCGGAACGCCGGCAGCCCTCAGCGCGTCGGCGTAGGCCTTGCCCTCGTCGCGGAGCGGATCGAACCAGGCGGTTGCGACGATCGCAGGTGCAAGCCCGGCAAGTTTTTCGGCGCGCAGCGGCGAGACGCGCCAGTCGGAGCCGTGGGCCTTGTCGGCGAGGTAGTGGCCGCAAAACCATTCCATGGTGGCGCGGGTGAGGAAATAACCTTCCGCGTTCTCGCTGCGCGAGGGAAAGCGCGCGTTCTCTTTGGCGTCCACGAAATTTCCGGCGACGTCGGTGACGGGATAGACCAGCAGTTGCGCCGCAAGCTTTATACTGGCGTCGCGGCAGGCGATCGCGGTGGTGGCCGCCAGATTGCCGCCGGCGCTGTCACCGGCGACGCCGACGCGCGCATCGTCGCCGCCGAATTCGGCGATGCGGGCGATGATGTCTTTCGTGGCCGCGAAGGCATCCTCGAAGGCGCCGGGAAACCGCACCTCGGGCGGACGGCGATAATCGACCGAGACGACCACCGCGCCGGTCTCGATCGCAAGCCAGCGCGCCTGCCGGTCATGGGTGTCGAGATCGCCCGCGACCCAGCCGCCGCCGTGGAAGAACACCACTGTTGGCGACGTGTCGCGGGAGGTCCGGTAGGCCCGGGCGCTGAGGAACCCGGCGGCGCCCTTCACCTTGATGTCCTCCGCGCTCATCACCGGCGGCGGCGGGACCGCCGCGCGCGAGGCCGCAAGTGCGCGTAGCGCATCGCGCGCGCTCTGCGGCGTCATCGTCGTGGCATCGCGCAGCGGCAGCAGCGGAATGATCTGGGCGACGACGGGATCGAGCGGTGTAACCATACGGAGTGCCTCATTCCGGAACAAGACGGCAGCATAGGTAACGGTCGCGGCCGCCGCAATCGCGGCATTTTGCAGGGCAGACCAGCCGATTTCCTTCAATTGATAGTGGGTCCCGCAGGCGGATGCGCGGGCCCCGTTGATAGAACCGTGCTCCGTTTACTTCTTGTTATCCGTAAACAGGCATGCGCGGGGAACGGGCGGGCGCGCCAATCATTACTCCTTCCAGAAGGAGTGGTGCGATGAATCAGTTAGCCGGAGTGGATCGGGCGCTCGACGAAATGCTGGTGCAACTCGGCGGGATGGTGCTCAGGCTGTCCAGCCCGGAAGTGACGCGGACCGCTGAAGAGCGGCATGCGCTGGCATGCTCGGTCAACCAATATTCGGTGTGCGCGGCGCGCTCGGGCGATCCGCGCGTGCAGCAGCTCAAGGTCGAGCTGGAAGAGACGATCAAGCCGCATTTGCGGCTGGTCGCCAGCCGGTAGCGAGACCAAAGCCTTCACACGACAGGCACACGCCGCGCGGCGACCGCGGCCGGCGAGATCACCTCGATGTCGAGCGGCACCCGCCATCGTTCGGTGAGCCGTACGCGCGGCGCTTCGTTGCCGGTATCGGCGCCTTCCATGACGAAGCCCTCGAAGCCATTGGTCATGACCTCGTTGCACTTCTGAACATAGACCGGGAAGCCGCCGATATAGGGCATGAAGACGCGCGGCCGCCCGGGGATATTGGCGCCGACGTACCACGAGCTGCAGGTCGAGCGCAGCGAGACCTTCGATACCTCGTTGACATGCTCGACCCATTCATCCTCGTAGGCCTGCACCGGTTCGACGGTCGCTGCGCCAATGTCGCGCATGTGCGCCATGCAGTCCGCCATCCAGTCGACATGCTGCTCGATCGCCTGGATCATGCTCGCCAGCACCGACGGACTGCCGGGCCCGGTGATGGTGAAGAGATTGGGAAAGCCCGCCGTGGCCACGCCGAGATAGGCGCGGGGGCCGGCGCGCCATTTCTCCGCCAGGGTCTTGCCGTGGCGGCCCGTGATCGCAATCCTGTCGAACGATCCCGTCATCGCCGCAAAGCCGGTCGCGCAGACGATGGCGTCGAGCGGATGTTCCGTGCCGTTCACTTCGATGCCGGCGGCCGTGAAGCGCTCGATCGGTGTCGTCGACACGTCGACCAGCTTCACATGAGGCAAATTGTAGGTCTCGAAATATCCGGTATCGACGCACAGGCGCTTGCAGCCGAACACGTTGTGAGGGCACAGCAGCTCGGCGGTGGCTGGATCCCGGACGATGGCGCGGATCTTGTCGCGCGCGAATTCGGCGATGGTGTCGTTGGCGGCTTTCTCGAACAGCAGGTCGCCAAAGGCGCCCAGGAAAGGCAGCCCGCCGCGTTGCCAGGCTTCTTCATATTGCCGCGCGCGCTCTTCCGGAGCGGCTTCGAGCGCGGGCTTCATGTTGAACGGAAAATAAAAGCCCGTCGGCCGCGCCCGGGCTTTGGCGCGCAGCGCCGGGTAGTCGGCCTTGATCTCGTTGCGATACGCCGGCGTCAATTTTGTGTTCCAGGCCGGTACGGAGTAGGTCGCGGTACGCTGAAATACCGTCAGCGCAGATGCCTGCCGGGCAATGATCGGGATCGACTGGATCGCCGACGATCCGGTGCCGATGACGCCGACGCGAAGGCCGGTGAAATCCACCCCTTCATGCGGCCATTCGCCGGTGTGATAGATCGGGCCCCGAAAATCCTCGCGGCCTCGGAAGGGGACATGGTTGGCCGCCGAGAGGCAGCCCACCGCCATGATGCAGAATTTCGCCGATACCTTGTCGCCGCGATCGGTCTCGATACGCCAGCATTTTCCAGCTTCGTCGAAGGTCGCCGCCGTGACGCGCGTGTCGAACAGGATATGCCGGCGCAGGTCGAAGCGGTCGGCGACATGGTTGGCGTAGCTCAGAATCTCCGGCTGAGGCGCGTATTTCTCCGACCAGTCCCATTGCTGGTCGAGTTCCTCGGAGAATGAAAAGGAATATTGCATGCTTTCGACGTCGCAGCGCGCGCCGGGATAGCGGTTCCAGTACCAGGTGCCGCCGACGCCCCCGCCGGCCTCATAGACCCGCGCGGTGAATCCGAGTCCGCGGAGGCGGTGCAGCATGTACATCCCGGCGAAGCCGGCGCCGACAATGATGGCATCGAAGGCCGCGCCGGCTTCCGGCGCACGTTGCGGCTGGTCTTGCGTCGCAGGCGGCATGCGGGTTTCCCTGAATGAACCGTTTCCAGTCGCGCGCCCACGCCGCTCCTTTTGCCGGCGGCGCTTTCATTCGCTCGCGATCATGCCTGCTAGAACAGCGTAAAGCGTACTGGCGGTCAATCGTGCCAGCACGATCCCGGCCCCGCGGTTACGCGGGCCTGACATGCGCGCCGGGCGCCGGGATCGCGTGCCGCGGATAATCCCAGGTCGCATTCTAGAGTGTCTTGAGATATTCGATCAGCGCCTTTCGGTCATCCGCCGACAGCGCCGGCCCGATGACGCCCTTGATTTCCTTGTTCTTGTCGAAGTCCTTCCTGAACTCGTGGCCTCTGTTCGAGTTGCCGCGAATGGAAGTGTCGAACTCGAAACCGTTGTCGATCTTGTCGTACTTGTAACCGAGGTTCACGGGATCGTATTCGCGGTTGCCGAGATAGAATTTCTTCGGCCGTTCTTCGGGCGGGCCCAGCAATGCCTCGACGGTCGGAACCGAGCCGTTGTGAAGATAGGGCGGCGTCGCCCAGACGCCGTTGAGCGGGCGAACCTTGTAGGCGAGCTCGCCGCGAAGCTCGTTCGGCATATAGCCGTCGATCCGCTTCCGCTCGGCGGGGCTCGCCGGCGGCTTTTTCTGGTCGAAGACGTAATTGACCGTCTTGGCGACCACGGCGCCGAGCGCGTCGGCGAAGTCGCTCTTGTCGATGCCGAGATTGGCGGGGAGCGCAACCGTCCGGCTCATCATGTCGGCGGCCTGCGCGGGATCGGTCCCGATATGCGAGATCGGAACGTTCTCGACTTTGAGGATCGGTTCACCGGCCTCGTTCTTCGTCCACCAGTCCTTGTTGTTGAAGTCGTAGAACGCAGCGCTCGACACCGGCGGGCGATGGCATTCCTGGCAATGGGTCTTGTAGAGCTCCGCACCCTTGTCGGCCAGTTTCTGGTCGATCGGCGGCAGGATATCGTTCGGCCATTTCGGCGATTTCAGACCGGAGAACCCGTCCTTCGCGTTCGGCGGCGTGTTGCCCTTGATCATCTGTTCCATCTCGAACAGCTGCTCCACGTTCACGCTCGATTTGTAGAGACCCTTTGACGGATCGGTCAGATTGAGCTCGGCCGACACGCCGAGCGACTCGCCGGCGTTGCGGACCATCGGCTGCATGATCGAACCGTTATACTGCACCCAGTCGAACCACGGCGTGTTCCAGATCCGGGGGTAATGCACCGGCGCCGTCGAGCCCGCGTAGTTTTCCGGCTTCTTGAGGTCGACTGAAAACACCTGGTTGCCGATCCGGTTCAGCGCGTCCAGCCGTCCGTAACCTTCCACGATGCTCTGCGAAGCGACGCTTTTTTCCAGCGCCTGGATTTCACCGTACTGCTTCAGGACCTGGCTAAGCTGGTCCTTCAGCACCTCGCGGTCGGCGACCGTGGAATCCGGTCCCAGGATATTGTCGGCGAACCGGTTGAACCGGGTCGGGATAAAGCGCGTCAGCAGCAGCGAAACGCCCATGCCCTGCTTCATCGCCAGGAGATTGGTGAGCGCCGGTCCGCCGTCGATGACGACCGCCGTGTCCTTGTAGGTAAAGCGTCCGGTGTGACAGCCCGAGCAGGTCAGACCAACTCCGTTCATGGTTTCCTTGGTGCGCGGGTTCTTCCACGGCGCGCCCGAGGGATCCAGCATCGGGCCGCCCTTTGCGAAGCCGATTGGAAGCGCCTTCTTGCCCGGGATGATGGTATCCGGAATGAAGCCGTAGCGGTCGAGATAAGCGGTCTCGCTGAAGTCGTCGACCTTGTTGAAGATCAGCCATGGGATCGTCGGCTGCTCCAGCGCCATGAACCATTCGTAGGGGAAGCCGAACGTCCGCGTGCCCTGGTCGGCGTGATAGAACCAGCTCAGCTTTTCCTTGGCGATGCCCTGGTCGAGCCAGACGGTCTTCTTCGGCTGCGGATACTCCGCGATCTTCACATGAAGATTGTTCCAGAGGTTGGCGATATCGTCCTTGAAGGCGACGTAGGCGCCGCCGACGATTGCCAGCGCGATCACGATTTTTACAATCCTCTTGCCACGCATGGCTGCCCCTTCCCCAAAACCGCGCCAGTGGCGCGCAATATCGGTCTGTTATCAAAAAACGCCGGAAGGCGAATCACCCTCGGCGTGCGGTTGAGTATGATGCCATCTTATAGTGGCGCCAAAGACCTGTCCATGAACCCGATTTCCCGGACCATGAGGTTTCCCGCCCGGCCCGGCTTTCGCCAGGCTGTTTCCAGTATAGAGTCTCGATCATGCAGTTGAATATCGGTCAGATCACATGACGGCCGCCCCGGCGCAATCGATCCGAATTGAGACCGGCCCGGGCGAGGCGGTTTCCGGATTGCTGATCCAACCGCCGCAATCCCGCCTGTGTTACGTGTTCGCGCACGGGGCCGGCGCCGGCATGACCCATGCGTCGATGGAAACGGTTGCGGCCGGCCTCGGCCAGCGCGGCATTGCGACGCTGCGCTATCAGTTCCCCTACATGGAGAAAGGCAGCAAGCGGCCCGATGCGCCCGCGGTCGCGCATGCCGTGGTGCGAGCGGCGGTGGCGGAAGCCGGACGGCGCTGCTCCTCGCTGCCGTTGATCGTGGGCGGCCGATCGTTCGGCGGGCGGATGACGTCGCAGGCGCAGGCATTGTCACCCTTGCCCGGTGTGCGAGGGGTGGCGTTTCTCGGCTTTCCGCTGCATCCGGCCGGAAAGCCTTCCAGCGATCGGGCCAAGCATCTCGCTGAAGTCAAAATCCCGATGCTGTTCCTGCAGGGCACGCGCGATGCGCTGGCGGAATTGAGCCTGCTCGAGCCAGTCGTCAAGGGGCTGGGATCGCGCGCGACATTGCATTTGCTTGAGGGCGCCGATCATTCCTTCCACGTGCTGAAGAGCTCGGGGCGGAATGATCGCGAGGTGATGGACGAGGCGCTGGACGCATTCGCGGCGTGGGTCGACGGAGTCGTTGGTTGACGCGGATTGCACGGCACGCGTCATCCCGGCTACGATGCATCCATGGCAAAGATCCTGATCGTCAATCCGAACACGACGGCCTCGATGACCGAAACGATCGGCGCCGCCGCGCGCGCCGTCGCCGCGCCCGGCACCGAAATCTCCGCCGTCACGTCGGCGATGGGCCCCGTCTCGATCGAGGGTTATTACGATGAGGCCTTCGCCGTTCCCGGGCTGATCCAGGCGCTGATGAATGCGCCGGATGCCGATGCCGGCGATCGTCGCCTGTTTCGACGACACCGGCCTCGATGCCGCCCGCACCGCCGCGCCTTTTCCGGTGATCGGCATCTGCGAGGCGGCGCTGGTGACGGCGGGCCAGATCGCAAAACGCATCGCCATCGTCACCACGCTGCCGCGCTCGATCGTGCCGCTGGAGGAACTGGTACGCCGCTATGGCTTTGCCGAGAGGGTGCAAGTCACCGCCTGCGACGTCGCGGTGCTCGATCTGGAAAAGCCCGGCTCGGGCGCGGAGCAGAAGCTTGAGGCCGAGATTGCCCGCGCGCTCGACAAGGGCGCGGAAGCGATCGTGCTGGGCTGCGCGGGCATGGCCGATCTCGCACAGAAACTGTCGCGAAAATTCGACGTACCCGTCGTCGATGGCGTGGCGGCTGCGGTAAAACAGGCCGAGGCGCTGGCGGGCTTGAAGCTTACGACATCGCGGCGAGGTTCGTACGCGTCACCGGGCGTGAAGAAATACGACGGGATACTGGCGCCGTTCGCGCCGAAGCCTTCAGGCTGATTGCGGCGCGCCGTAGATCTTGTCGCGCAACCGGCGCATGCCGGTGAGCCAGCGGTCGCGGCTGGACGCCTTGCGCTGCATGTATTCGGCGACCTGCGGGTGCGACAGAATGAGAAAGCGTTCTTCCGCCATCGCCTCCATCACCATGCGCGCCACGTCCGGCGGCTGCAGCACGCCGTCGACCCTTGCCGCGCTGGGGCCGGGGGTCGTCATGCCGGTTTGCACCGACTGCGGGCACAGCACGGACACGCGGATGCCGCGGTCGCCATATTGAATGGCGAGGTGTTCGGCGAGCGCGACCGCCGCATTTTTCGTCACGCCATAAGGCATCGAGTTCAGCGATGCCAGCAGGCCGGCCGCGGAAGCGGTGTTGAGGAGATAGCCGGAGCCGCGCGCGAGCATGCCCGGAACGAGAGTGCGTGCCGCGAACACGTGGCTCATGACATGGACGCGCCAGCTCACGTCCCAATCGGCATCGGAGGCGGTCTCCTGTCCCTTGCGCGAGAGGCCGGCATTGGAAAAGAACACGTCGACCGGCCCATACTTGTCCTCGGCCGCAGCGATCAGCGCCTTGATGTCTTCCTCCAGCCCGACATCGGCCGTGATCGGCAAGCCGTCGATGTCGCCGGCGACCTTCGCCAGTCTGTCGCGCGAGGTCTTGAGGTCGGCTATGACGACGCCGCGCGCGCCGGCCTGCGCATAGGCGCGCGCCACCGCTTCGCCGATGCCGCTCGCGGCTCCCGTGACGACACAGACCTTGCCTTTGACATTCATGTTCGGTTTCCCCTTGTTTCTTTTTCTTGCGCGGGGTCGAGAGTGATACGAGCTGCGCTGCACCGTCAATGCCGGTTTGCGCCGTCGATCAATTTTTTGCAGGCACGATGCGCGCCGCTGGCGTCGGCTTCGCCAGCGTGCCATGACGGCCGGACGACAATCAGGATCAGGAGAATCGGAGAATGCTCGAAGTGCGGGATGAACCGGCTGTGACGGCGCCGCTTGCGGACAAACCCGAGTGGACGAGCGAGGCGGCCTGGTCGCTCTATCGGCTGCCGTTCAACGACCTGCTGTTCGAGGCGCAAACCATTCACCGCCGCCATTTCGATCCCAACCGCGTGCAGCTCAGCAAGCTGCTCAACATCAAGACCGGCGGCTGCCCGGAAGATTGCGGCTATTGCAGCCAGTCCTCGCATCACTCGACGGGTCTTGCCGCCTCGAAGCTGATGGAGGTCGAAAAGGTCGTCGCCGAGGCGCGCAAAGCGCGGGACGGCGGCGCAACGCGCTACTGCATGGGCGCGGCATGGCGCAATCCGAAGCCGCGCGACATGGATGCCATCGTCGAGATGGTCGGCGAGGTGAAAGCGCTCGGGCTCGAGACCTGCATGACGCTGGGCATGCTGGACCGCGATCAGTCGGACCGCCTCAGCGCGGCGGGGCTCGACTACTACAACCACAATATCGATACGTCGGCGCGCTATTATCCGCAGGTGACGGCGACGCGTACGTTCGCCGATCGTCTCGACACGCTGGAGAACGTCCGGCAATCCGGCATGAAAGTGTGTTGCGGCGGCATCCTCGGCATGGGCGAGGAAGAAACCGACCGTGTCGACATGCTGGTCACGCTTGCGAATCTCGCCGAGCCGCCGGAAAGCGTGCCGATCAACATGCTGATTCCGATTCCTGGCACGCCGCTCGCCGAAGCGGCGCCGATCGCGCCCATCGAGTTCGTCCGGATCGTTGCGCTGGCGCGCATCATGATGCCGAAATCATACGTCCGCCTGTCGGCGGGCCGCTCGGCCATGACCGACGAGATGCAGGCGCTATGCTTCCTTGCAGGGGCGAATTCGATCTTCGTCGGCGACACCTTGCTGACGGCCGGCAATCCGGAGGACGAGGCCGACCGAAAACTGTTCGCGCGGCTCGGACTGCAGGCGATCTGACCGGGTTTGTAACGGCAGCGCTTTCAGCCCTGATAGAGCCCCTTGTCGCGCGCCTGACGGATTGCGAGCGCCGCCATCATGTCGAGCATTGGCGTCGCAAGTCCGGCGGCGCGCGCGAACGCGGCAGGGGCGCGAACCAGCGCGTCGATCTCCATGTCGCGGCCGAGTTCGTAATCCTGCAGGATTGAAGGCTTGTGGTCCGGCGCAGGGCCGGAGCGTGTCACGCGCTTGACCTCGGGGAAGCAGCTCTGGGCTATGCTGTTGGCCTCGTCGAGCAGGCGCGGCACGATGTCGGCAAGATCAGGATCGTCGCGCACGGCGCGCGCGGTCTGGCCGGTCAACAGGCACAGCACCGACATCGACATGTTGGTCAGGAGTTTTGACCAGATCGTTTCCCTGATCTGCGCGACCTCGGGCGAATCGATCGAGGCGTCGTTCAGCGCCGCACGCAGCCGCGCGACCCGCTCGCTGGCGCGGTCGTCGCATTCGCCGATCAGGAGCCGGTTGCGCTCGGGCGAAAGGTTCGCGACCACGCCGGGCGCGACGACTTCATTCGACGAAAACACCACGCCGCCGACGATAAGCTGTTTCGGGATCGCGGCACGCAGGCGTCCGCCGGGATCGAGGAAGGCCAGATCCGGCACCGGCGGATGCTTTGGCGAGAGCCCGATATCGTACCACCAGGGCACGCCGTTCTGCGCGAACACCACGGCGGTTTCCTCGCCGAGCAGCGGCTGCAGCCCGTCCGCGAGGGAGGGGAGGCTTGTTGCCTTCAGCGTGCAGACGACGGCGTCCTGCCGGCCGAGCGCGGCCGGATCGCTGGATGCACGCACCTTCGCCTTGAACTCGCCATTTCCAACACGCAGCGTCAGGGCGTTGGCTTTCACGGCATCCAGATGCGCACCTCGCATCACGCAGGAAACGTCATGGCCTGCCAGTGCGAGCCGCACGGCAAAATGGCTGCCGACGGCGCCCGCACCGAAAACGCAAATCCGCATGGGTGGAAATCCTGCTGGGAGGGAAGCGCGTTGCTAGTTTTCACAAGCCGTGGTCGGGCGCAACTGGTCCGCCGCACAGGGCGGGTTGCGGAGGGCGCGGCCTTGGCGGTGCAGGGAACCCCGCCGTTCAGTCGACGTTCATCGGCGTGCCGTCAAGTTCGCGACATAGCGACAATGGACGTGCACCGATGATGGGACGTGCCATGTCAAGGATCACCCTGGGAATTGCCGCCATTGTCTTCGCAATGGCGCTGTCGGTCGCGGACTTTGCCATCGCAAGGGGCGGCGGTGGTCATGGAGGCGGTCACGGCGGGGGTCGCGGCGGCGGTCATCATGGCGGAGGGCACCATGGTGGTGGTCACGGTCACGGCCACCATTTCGGCGGCCGGCATCATGGCGGCGGCCATTTTCATGGCAGAGCGGCGCATTTCCGTTCATTCTCCGCACATCGTTCGTTTTCCGCGCAACGCATGAATTTCGCAGGGAGCGGCCGGGCGCTGAACTCGCGCGCACTCGCCCGCAGCTATCGCCATACCGCAGCGCTGCATCGTCCCGCGGTACGGGCCAGCGTTACCGCGGGCGCGGCGCTCGCCGGATGGCAATACGGACGGTCCAGAGGCGGCGGCTGGTGGCGTCACGGCAATGGCGGCTACGGCTGGGTCGGGCCGCTGTTCTGGCCGTTCGCCTATTTTGACATCTACGACTATGCGCTGTGGGGACCGCGTGTCGGCGCCCCGTTCTGGTACTACGGCTATGACGATATTTATGCCGGCCTGTTCGGCCCCTACGATTATCAGGGCCTTGCGGGCTACCTGCCGCCGCGCGGTTCGCCCGGCGCCGGGCCGGACCGCCTCGCGCTGTTATGCGGCGAGGACAGCCGCGACATCGCCGGCCTTCCGATCGACCTGATCGCGCAGGCGATCGAGCCGACCGAGGCGCAACGCGCCGCCCTCGACGATCTCGCCAACGCATCGGTGACGTCGGCGCAGAAGATCAAGGCGGCTTGCCCGACCACGGTCGCGCTGACGGCGTCCGGCCGGCTTGCGTCGATGCAGCAGCGCATCGAGGCGATGATATCCGGTGTCGCGACCGTGCAGCCGGTGCTGGATCGACTATACGGTCTGCTGACCGACGAACAGAAAGCGCGGATGAACGCCATCGCCGAAGATCAGGAAAGCAAGACCGGGCGGCGTCGCAACCGGTCGTTGGCGCGGCCCTGCGACGTCACGCAATCCTCCAGCTTGCAATGGCCGGCCGAGGAGATCGAGGCGCGGCTGCATCCGACCGAAGCGCAGCGCGCCGGCCTTGCCGCCCTGCAGAACGCCAGCGCAAAGGCGGCCGACATGCTGGCCACATCGTGCCGGATCGATGAAGCGGCCACGCCGCCGGCGCGGCTCGCCGCCGCCGGCAAGCGGCTCGACGTCATGCTGCAGTCGGTCAAACTCGTTCGCACCGCGCTCGATGATTTCTATGCGATGCTGAGCGACGAGCAGAAGGCCCAGTTCGAGGCGATCGGCCCAAGGCGGACATCCATTGCCGACAGGGCAGATATGATGCAGCGGCGCGGCCGGAGGTAGATCGGCGGCGGTGACAATGGCTACGATCCCGGCCTATTGTCCGGCATAACAAGATGCCGAACAAAGGGGCCGCTGAATGACTGCCAATCCGGTATTGTGGGATCTCGACGCGCGCGGCGTCGCAACCGTCACGTTGAACCGTCCCGAGGTAAACAATGCCTATGACGCGGGCCTCATCAACGGCGTGCTCGCGGCGATTGATGAACTGGGCCACAAGCCCAATCTCCGCGTCGTGGTGCTCAAGGGTAACGGCAAGCATTTCCAGGCCGGCGCCGACCTGAAATGGATCAACGGCGTGCGGCCGAAGTCGCCGGAAGAAAATGAAGCGGTGTCGCGCGCGACGTTCGAAGCCGTGCAGCGGCTGAATACGCTGCCGATCCCGACGGTGGCGCTGGTGCAGGGCGGCTGCTTCGGCGGCGGCACCGGCGTGATCTCGGCCTGCGATGTCGTGATCGCCGCCGACAATGCGCTGTTCTCGATCACCGAGGTGCGCTGGGGGCTGACGGCCGCCATCATCATCCCGCAACTCTGCGACGCCATCGGCGTCCGCCAGGTGCGCCGTTACGCGCTGACCGGCGAGCGTTTTGGCGCAGCGGAGGCCCGGCGGATCGGGCTGGTGCACGAGGTGGTACCGCTGGCCGAACTGGAGGCTGCGGGCGCTAAGGTCGTGGAGCAGTTGCTGGCCAACGGTCCGCAAGCAATGGCTGAAACCAAGGCGCTTGCGCTGGAAAGCTCATTCGGCGGCATGGGCGTGGATGATGAGGCCTATGCGCGGCTGGTGAAGATGCATTCGGACAGGCGGCAGACGAGGGAAGCGTCGGAGGGGCTGGCGTCGTTTGCGGAGAAGCGAGCGGCGAATTGGGGACACAGCGCATAAGCGTCAGGGATCTGCCGCGCCCTATCTATAATGTCTGTTGCAGGAGTATCGGATTTGACTTCCAAACGTATCGCCATTGCCGGGCTGGGGGAGATCGGCAAAACCGTGGCGCGCAAGCTGGCGCAGGGATTGCCCGGACTTGCTCTCGCGGCGATCGCGGCAAGGGACCGGGCGAAGGCGCAGGCCTGGCTCGATCGCGAAGGCATCGCCTGTCCGCTGGTTTCGCTGGACGAACTGCCTGACCATGCCGATCTCGTTGTCGAATGTGCACCGGCTGATATCCTCGATCAGATCTGCCGGCCGATGCTGGGCGCCGGCAAGCAGGTCATGGTGCTCAGCTCCAGTGCGCTGCTGCCCCGTCCCGATCTGATCGATCTCGCCCGGGCGCATGGCGGTCAGATCATCGTGCCGACCGGCGCCCTGATCGGCTTCGATGCAGTGTCGGCCGCCGCCGAAGGCACCATCCATTCCGTGCAGATGGTCACGCGCAAGCCGCCCGGCGGTCTCGCCGGCGCGCCCTATCTCGTCGAGAACGGGATTTCCATGGAGGGGCTGAAATCCGCCCTCTGCGTCTTCAAGGGCTCGGCGCGGGATGCCGCTGCGGCCTTTCCCGCCAACGTCAACGTGGTGGCGGCGCTGTCGCTCGCAGGCATCGGCCCCGATCGCACGACGATCGAAATCTGGGCCGATCCGGCGGTGACGCGGAACTGCCACCAGATCAGGGTCGATTCCGATTCGGCCTCGTTCACGATGGGAATCGAGAACATCCCATCGGAAAATCCCAAGACAGGGCGCATCACCGCGCTCTCGGTGATCGCGGCGCTGCGCAAGCTGACCTCGCCGCTGCAGGTCGGGACCTGAGCATCTCGCCGCAATAGCTAAAATCCCTCGTCCGGGGCATTATCACCCGCACGCCATCCGGGAATGTCACCTTGCCTGCCAAAACCATTGAAGAACCCGCTCGCCAGATTCCGCTGTATGGCGAATATGAAGTCGCCGTGCTCGGCGGCGGTCCCGCCGGCATCGCCGCGGCCGTGGCTGCTTCGCGGGCCGGACGGCGTACGTTGCTGATCGAGCGTTACGGCTTTCTTGGCGGCATGGGCACGGCCGCCGGCGTGACGAATTTCTGCGGGCTGCACGCCAATGTTTACGGCGAGATGCATCGGGTGGTGCAGGGCATCGCCACCGATCTGCTTGCTCGGATCGACCGGCTCGACGGGCTCAACGCACCGCATTTGATCCTCGGCAAGATATTCGCGCAGGCCTATGACACTGCGGCCTACAAGATCGCCGCCGACGACCTGCTCGCCGCGCACAAGGTCGATATCCTCTTTCACGCGCTGGGCGCGGGCGTAGTGATGGACGATGAGAAGCACATCCATGCACTGATGGTCGAGACCAAGGCCGGGCGGCAGGCGGTGCGCGCCGGCATCTTCATCGATTGCTCGGGCGATGGCGACCTCGCGGCCTGGGCGTGTGCGCCGTTCGAAGTCGGCGACAATGCCGGCAGCATGCTCTACCCCTCGATGATGTTCCGCCTCAACGGCATTGACCCCGAAAAGGCCGGCGACGCCTGGCGCACTATTCCTGCGCTAATGGAAAAGGCGGAAGCCGCGGGCACGCATCGGTTTCCGCGCAAGACCGCGATCGTCCGGCCGCAGCGGTCGGCAATCGAATGGCGGGTGAATTTTACCCAGCTTGCGCGCGAGGACGGCACGGCGGTCAGCGGGATCGATCCCGACCAGATGACGCGCGGCGAGATCGAGGGACGCCGGCAGGCGCTGCAGGCGTTCGAATTCCTGCGCACGGTGCCAGGTTTTGAAAAATCCTACATCGTCGACCTGCCGCCGCAGCTCGGCATCCGCGAGACGCGGCGCGTGATCGGCGGCTACATGCTGTCGGGCGAGGACGTGCTCGGCTGTGCTTCGTTCGAGGATTCCATCGGGGTCAATGGCTGGCCGATGGAACAGCACGTCGCTGGCGATGTGACGTTTACGTTTCCGCCGATCCCGGAATCCCGCGGTTTCAACGAATTGCCGTATCGCATGCTGGTGCCTGAAGGCATAGACAATCTGCTGGTGGCCGGGCGCTGCGCCTCGATGACCCATGAGGGCCAGTCGGCGGCGCGGGTCTCCGGCGCCTGCTTTGCGATGGGAGAGGCGGCTGGCTCCGCGGCGGCGCTGGCGCTGTCGGGCAATACGATTCCACGCGACATTGCGGTAGAAAAGTTGCAACAAACCTTGAAACAACAGGGCGCCTTTATTGGGCGGGACCAGAGCGTGCCCGAGGGGTTGTAAGAAAAGACGGAGGAAACGGGATGATGAAGTTTGCACGGCTCGCGCTGGCGGGGCTGTTGGCGATATCGGCGGGTGGGATCGCGCGGGCCGATGACGCGCAAAGGGCGAAAATCGGCGTGCTCCGGCTGTCGTCGTCGGCGCCGGTGTTCATCGCGCAGGACAAGGGCTATTTCCGCGAGGCAGGCCTCGATATCGAACTGAAATTCTTCGACGCGGCGCAGCCGATCGCGGTTGCGACGACCTCGGGCGACGTCGATTTCGGCATCACGGCGTTCACCGCCGGGCTCTACAATCTCGCCGGCAAGGGCACGCTGAAGGTGATCGGCGGCATGAGCCGCGAGAAGGCCGGCTATCCCTTGATCGGCTACTTCGCCAGCAACAACGCCTATGCGGCGGGCCTGAAGACGCCAAAAGACCTTGCGGGCAAGCGCATCGCGGTGACGCAGGTCGGCTCCAGCTTTCATTATTCGCTTGGCCTGCTCGCCGATAAATACGGCTTCAAGCTCGCGGATGTAAAAGTGCTGCCGCTGCAGTCGCTGTCGAATGCCGCGGCCGCGCTCAAGGGCGAAACTGTCGATGCCGCGCTGCTGCCGATCTCGACTGCGCGGTCGCTGGTGGATTCCGGCGGAGCAAAGTTCCTCGGCTGGGTCGGCGACGAGACGCCGTGGCAGCTCGGCGCCGTGTTTGCCGCGCCGAAGACGCTGGCCAACAAGGCGATGGTGACCAAGCTGCTGGCCGCACTGGTGCGCGCCGATCGCGAGTATCACGATGTGATCCTGGCTTCGGTGAAGGACGGCAAGGCCGTGATCAACGACAGGACGAAGCCGTTGCTGGAGATCATCGCCAAGTACACCAACCTGCCGGTGGAGCAGGTGGTCGGCAATTGCGCCTATATCGATCCCGACGGCAAGCTCGACGTCAAGAACGTCGACAACCAGATCGCGTGGCTGCAGCAGCAGGGTTTTGTCGACAAGGGGTTCGCGGCGGATGCGATCATCGCGAAGGAATATGTGAAGGCGGATTGATGGTGATGTGTGCCAAAACCGTCATTGCGAGCGCAGCGAAGCAATCCATGCTTCGGCATGGGATAGATGGATTGCTTCGTCGCTTCGCTCCTCGCAAATGACGGTGCCGGTATCGAATTAGGACACAAATGGACCTGATCGCCAACCAAATCAGCCACCGCTTCGGCGGACTTGATGTGCTCGATCGCGTGTCGTTCACCGTCGCCTCAGGCGAAGTGGTCGCAATCGTGGGGCCGTCCGGTTGCGGCAAGAGCACGCTGCTGTCGATCCTTGGCGGGCTGCTGCGCCCGAGCGAGGGAGGGGCCGCGCTGCGTGGCGCGCCGCCGGCCGACAGCCTCAATCCGCTGACCTTCGTGTTCCAGGATTTTGCGCTGCTGCCGTGGTGCACGGTGGAAGCGAACGTCGAATTTCCGCTGGCCCATACCGCGCTCGACGCCGCCGCCCGCCGCGCCGTCGTCGATGACGCGCTGAAGCGTACGGGCCTGTCCGATTTCCGCGGCGCCTATCCAAAGCAATTGTCGGGTGGCATGCGCCAGCGCGTCGGCATCGCGCGGGCGCTCGCGGTGCGACCCGCGATTCTGCTGATGGACGAGCCGCTGTCGGCGCTGGATTCGCAGACCCGCGAACTGCTGATGGAGGATTTCATCCGCCTGCTCGCCGATGGCGCGATGGGCGCGGTCTATGTCACGCATAATCTGGAAGAGGCCGTGCGGCTCGCCGACCGAATCGTGGTGCTGTCGCGCCGCCCGGGGCGCGTCAGGGAGATCGTCGAAATCCCGATGACGCGCGCCGAGCGTGGCGCGATCGATGCGCGCGGCAAGTTGCTGGCGCTGCAGAACGATCTGTGGTCGCTGATCCGCGAGGAGGCGATCGATGCCGAGCGCGAGGTGCAGCATGCTTGAGCGCGCCCCGCAGGACGATCGCGCAACCGAAGCCCGGCCTGTCGCATTCCGCGGGGCTGGTTTTATGCCAGGCGGCGGGCGCGCTTCCGGCTGGATCGCGCTCGCGCTGGTGATTGCGCTTTGGCAACTGGCCGGCAGCGCGGGCTGGGTCAATCCGCTGTTCCTGCCGGCGCCTTCAGCGATTGCGGTCGCGATCTATAAGCTCGCGTTGAGTGGCGCGCTCTGGCAGCACGTTTCGGCGTCGGTCGTTCGCATCGGCAGCGGCTGGCTGCTCGGCACCGTGGCCGGTGTGATCACAGGCTTTGCGATCGGGCTGTCGACACTGGCGCGCGGCGTCGGCATCACCTTCATCTCGGCGCTGTTTCCGATTCCGAAGATCGCGCTGCTGCCGCTTCTGATCCTCTGGCTCGGAATCGGCGAGGAGCCGAAGATCGCGACCATTGCGCTCGGCGTGTTCTTCTCCACCGCGATCTCGGTCTATAGCGGCGTCGACGCGGTGCCGCGCAACCTGATCCGGATGGCGCAGAGCTTTAATGTGCCGTTCCACGCCATCGTCCGCCGCGTGATCTGGCCGGGCGCGCTGCCCTCGATCCTCGCGGGCTTTCGCATCACGGCGTCGGTGGCGCTGCTGCTGGTGGTGAGCGCCGAAATGATCGGCGCCCAGTTCGGCATCGGCGCATTCGTGCTGCAGGCCGGCAATCTGATGCAGACCGATCAGTTGCTCGCCGGTGTCGTGATCCTGTCGCTGTTCGGGCTGGCGGTGGGGAAAGCGATCAACGTGCTGGAAGCGAAGCTGCTGCACTGGCGGTAGATGCGGTGAACTGCATCCCCGTCATTGCGAGGAGCGAAGCGACGAAGCAATCCATTCTTTCCTTGCGCGGCACAATGGATTGCTTCGCTTGCGCTCGCAATGACGGCGGAGAGAGCTCGTCACCTCACGCATTCCCGCGGTCTTCGCGGAACAGATCGAGTTTCTGCTGCACAGGACGGTCGGAGAACGAGAACAGCACCGAATCGGCCTCCGCTTCGTGCGTTACCCAGTGCCAACTCGGCACCACGAACAAATCGCGCGCGCCCCATTCGAAGGTCTTGTCGCCGATCCGGGTGCGGCCCTTGCCTTCGATCGCGGCGAACACGGTGGCGTCGGTCGCGCGATAGCGCGTGGTCTTGAAGCCTTTCGGCAATAGCTGGATGAAGGTGCCGATCGTCGGCATCGCAAAATCGCCGGTTTCGGGATTGGAGAATTTCAGCTTCAGCCCATGGCAGGCGTCCCATTCGTTGCGCGTCTTGGCCAGCTCCAGCGCCTCGCGGGTGTAGCTGTAGGGATAGTTGAAGATCGGCGAGGTCTTGGATTTGCGCTTCTCGTCGACCGGCAGCAGATTGTGGCCGTAGCGCGCAAAGCTGTCGCCGGCCGGTTTTGAGATCTTCTGCTGGTCCTCGTTCGAGCCTTCGGCAAAGGAGGCATCGAAGAACTGCACCATCGGGATGTCGAGCCCGTCGAGCCAGAACATCGGCTCCGATGTTTCGTTGGAATGGTCGTGCCAGGTCATCGAGGGCGTGATGACGAAATCGCCCGGCTCCATCGCGGTGCGCTCGCCGTCGACGGTGGTATGGGCGCCCTTGCCTTCGAGCACGAAGCGCAGCGCCGACTGGCTGTGCCGGTGGGCGGGAGCGACGTCGCCCGGAACGACCATCTGAACGCCGGCGAACAGCGAGGTCGTGACCTTCGACTGGCCGCGCAGGCCGGGATTCTCCAGCACCAGCACGCGCCGCTCGGCTTCCTTGGCTGTGATCAGCTTGCCGGCCTCGGTCATGTAATCGCGGATCGAATCGAACTTCCACAGATGCGGCCGGCAGGCGCTTCGCGGTTCCGGCGTGACGAGATCGCCCAGCACATTCCACAGCGCAGAGAGATTTTCGCCGTCGATCTTCTTGTAGAACGCTTCGCGTTCCGGGGTCTTCTGCACGGCTTCCATGGTCAAGCCTCCCGTCATTTTTGTATCGTCTATGGATTGACAGTATACTTACAATATGGATAGCGTCAATGACAGGCCGGCAGGCAAACGATAAAATCCGAGGGAGGTTCCGATGAAGCTGCATGGCTATTTCCGCAGCAGCGCGGCGTACCGGGTCAGGATTGCGCTGAACCTCAAGGGGTTGCCGACCGATCACCTGTCGCACCACCTTCGCAAGGGCGAACAATGCGCGCCGGCCTATCTTGCGATCAACCCGCAGGGGCTGGTGCCGACGCTGGTGGACGATGCAGGCACGGTGCTCACGCAATCGCTCGCCATTATCGAATGGCTGGACGAGACCCAGCCCAACCCGCCGCTATTGCCAAAGGATCCGCTGCGCCGCGCCAAGGTGCGCGCGTTCGCCATGGCGCTCGCCTGCGATACGCACCCCGTGCAAAATCTCAAGGTTCTGGCGCGTCTGCGCCAGCTCGGCCTGCCCGAGGAGAAAGTGATGGAATGGGCGGCCTGGGCCAATCGTGAAGGATTATCCGCCTGCGAAATATTGGTCGCCGGGGAGGCCGGCCCGTTCTGCTTCGGCGACAAGCCTACCCTTGCCGACCTTTGCCTGATCCCGCAGCTCGGGAATGCGCGGCGCTTCGGCGTCGACGTCTCGGCCTATCCGCGCCTGCTCAAGGCCGAGGCTGCCGCGAAGGAAATGAAGGCGTTCGCCGACGCCGCGCCGGACAGGCAGCCCGATGCCGAGTAAGCCATCGCCCATCACCATGGACGCGGTCTACACCGCGCCCGGCTACCTGTTCCGCCGGATGCAGCAGATCGCGGTCTCGATCTTCGTCGAGGAATGCAGGGCGTTCGACCTGACGCCGGTGCAATACGCCGCGTTGGTGGCGATCCACACCCATCCCGGCATCGATGCTACGCGGCTGTCGGCGGTGATCGCCTTCGACCGCTCCACGCTCGGCAACGTGATCGAGCGGCTGGAGAGCAAGGCGCTGATAGAGCGCAAGCCCTCGCGGGAGGACAAGCGCGTCAAGCTGCTCCATCTGACCAAATCGGGTGCCGCCGTGCTGCGCGACATCATGCCTTCGGTGCAGCACGCGCAGTTGCGCATGCTGCAGCCGCTGAAGCCGGCCGACCGCAAAACGCTGCTGGCGCTGCTGACGCAACTCGTCGATCTCAACAACGAGGCCTCGCGCGTGCCGCTGCGCGCCGAAGACGCGCTCGAGCATCTGGGGAAATCGAACTGATGGACACGCGACCGGTTCTCATTGCAGGCGGCGGCATCGGCGGGCTCGCGGTGGCGCTTGGTCTGGCGCAACAAGGCATCCGCTCGGTCCTGCTGGAAAAGGCCTCGCAGCTCGGCGAAATCGGCGCCGGCATCCAGCTCGGGCCCAATGCATTTCACGCCTTCGACTATCTCGGCGTCGGCGAGGCCGCACGAAGCATGGCCGTCTACATCGATCAGCTTCGGCTGATGGATGCGCTGACGGCCGAGGAGATCACCCATGTCGATCTGGGCGACGCGTTTCGCTCGCGCTTCCGCAATCCCTATGCGGTGGTGCATCGCGGCGATCTACATGGCGTGTTTCTGCGTGCCTGCGAGAACCATGAGCTGATCGACTTGCGCGTCAGCAGCGAGGTGACCGGCTACGACCAGGACGGCTCGTCGGTGACGGCGCGGCTGGCGAATGGCGAGCGCGTCACGGGCCGGCTATTGATCGGCGCTGATGGCCTGTGGTCGAACGTCCGCAAGCAGGTGGTCGCCGACGGGCCGCCGCTTGTGTCCGGGCACACGACGTACCGCTCGGTGATCCCGACCGAGCAGATGCCGGAGGATTTGCGCTGGAACGCGGCCACGCTGTGGGCCGGGCCGAAATGCCACATCGTGCATTATCCGCTGTCGGGCTGGAAGGTGTTCAACCTCGTCGTCACCTATCACAACGATGCGCCAGAGCCGGTCGCCGGCAAGCCAGTGTCGGACGAAGAGGTCATGCAGGGCTTCGGGCACATCCATCCGCGTGCGCAGGAGATTATCCGTCACGGAAAGAACTGGCGGCTGTGGGTGCTGTGCGACCGCGACCCGGTCGAGCGCTGGGTCGACGGCCGCGTCGCGCTGCTCGGCGATGCCGCGCATCCGATGCTGCAATATTTCGCGCAAGGCGCCTGCCAGGCGATGGAGGACGCGGTGTGTCTGTCGCACATGCTGGCGCAGCATGACGATTATGCGAAGGCGCTGGAAGCCTATCGCACGCAGCGTTTCCTGCGCACCGCAAAGGTGCAGTTGATGTCTCGCGCCATCGGCGAGCACATCTATCATCCCTCGGGTGGACATGCCCGGCTGCGCAACGAGATCATGAGCGCGAAGACCTCGGAGGAGTGGTATGGGGATCTGGCCTGGCTGTATGGCGGGTCGGGGCTGGGGAGTTAGCGCCAAAAACTCCGCTGTCGTCCCTGCGTTCGGAGGGACGTCACCGAGTTTGTGGCTACTACGCTACATCTTCATCAACGCCTGGCGGTCGATCTTGCCGGTACCCGTCTTCGGCAATTCGGCGATGAACCGGATCTCGCGCGGATACTTATAAGGCAGCAACTTCGCCTTGACGTAATCCTGCAGCGTCTTCGTGGCGTCGTTGGCATCGAACTCGCCCTTGTTCATCACCACCACCGCCTTCAGCGTCATGCGCCGATCAGGCAGCTCGGCGGCAAACACCGCGCATTCCCTGATATCGGGATGTTCGGCAAGGCAGAGCTCGACCTCGAGCGGATAGACCCACTGGCCGGATATCTTGATCAAATCGTCGGCGCGGCCGCGGAAGAAATGGAAGCCGTCGGCATCGCGCAGGAAGCGGTCGCCGGTGTAGATCCAGCCACCCTCGCGGATGGTCTCCGCCGATTTGTCGGGCCGGTTCCAGTACAGCGGCGTGTTGGAATCGCCGCGCACCCACAAAATCCCTTCCTCGTTGTCGCCGACCGTGCGGCCGTCCTTGTCCCTGAGCAGGATTTCATAGCCTGGAACGCGCAGGCCGGCGGCGCCGAGCTTTTTATTCTCGGGGCGGTTGGAGAGATAGATGTGCAGCACTTCAGTCGAGCCGAGCCCCTCGATGATTTCCAGCCCCGTCAGCGCTTTCCAGCCGTTGAAGACTTCCGCCGACAGCACCTCGGCGGCCGACAGCGCCATCCGCAGCGAGGAGAAATCGGTGGCGGCAGCACCTTCGGCCTTGGTCAGCGAAGTATAGAGTGTCGGCAATCCGTAGAATACCGACGGCCGGTATTGTCCGATCGTCTCGAAGATGGTTGCCGGCTTCGGCTGGCCGGGCAGCAGCAGCGTCGCCGCGCCGACCGAGAACGGGAAGGTGATGGCGTTGCCAAAGCCGTAGGCGAAGAAAATCTTCGGCACCGAGAAACAGATGTCGTCGGGCGTCAGCTTGAGCACGTTGCGCGCAAACGCCTGTTCGCTATAGGCCATGTCGTGCTGCAGATGAACGATTCCCTTGGGACGTCCGGTCGAGCCGGATGAATACATCCAGAACGCCATGTCATCGCGCCTGGTGTCGGCTTCCGGCAGATCGGTGGAGAATTCTTGCAGCCATTGTGCGGCGATGAAGCTGCTCGGCACGGCGTGTTCGCCCGCCGCGCCATTGACCACGATCAGCGTTTGCAGCGGCGTGTCCTTGCAGGCCTCCGCATTGAATCGCGAGGTAAACTCGGCCTCGGCGACCGCTACCGCCGCGCCGGCGTCCGAGAGGTAGAACTGCAGCAGGTCCGGCGGCGTCAGCGTGTTGATCAGCAGCGGCACGAAGCCCGAGCGCACCGCGCCGAAAAACGCTGCCGGATAGACCGGAGTGTCGTCGAGGAACATCAGGATGCGGTCGCCACGATTCAGGCCCAGCGACTGAAAGCCATGCCCCCATTGCGACGCCTCGGCGCAGAGCTGCGCGTAAGTGCGCGTGCCGCCGGGGCCGGTCAGCGCCAGCCGGTCACCGCGGCCGGCCGCGAGATTATCGAACAGGATGCGGCTGGCGTTATAATTTTCCGGAATCGCAAAGCCGATCTCGCGCGCGCCGGGATTGTCACGGGGGACCATGTCGGAAACTTGTGACGTCATGCCTGGCCCCCGATCTTCTTTTCCGCCTCGTAGCGCGCCATGAATTCCGGCGACATCGCGCGCAGCCGCGCGTCGGCGATCCGCCCCGAGCGGGTAATGTAGCTGTAGGCAAAATCCATCAGGTCGAGCTTCATGTGCTCGGGAAAGTGTTCGTACCAGTCGGCGCTGGTGCGCGCCGCGGTCACCAGCTTCTGCACGATCGGCTTGCGTTCGGCCTGGTAGCGGGCAAGGCTTGCGGTGATATCGTTCTCCGCCTCCAGCGCCTTGGTCAGCGCGATCGCGTCTTCGATCGCGAGCCGGGTGCCCGAACCGATCGAGAAATGCGCGGTATGCAGGGCGTCGCCGATCAGCACCATGTTGCCGTGCGACCAGTTCTCGTTCCAGACCCAGGGAAAATTGCGCCACACCGACTTGTTCGAGACCAGCGGATGACCATCGAGCGTGTCGGCAAAGATCCCCTCGCAGATTGCCTGCGATTGCTCGATGGTCTTGTGTTCGAAGCCGTAAGCCTGCCAGGTCGCCGCATCGCATTCGACCAGGAAGGTGCTCATGGACGGCGAATAGCGATAGTGGTGGGCGTTGAACGCCCCCAAATCGGTTTTCACAAAAGTCTGTGACAGCGTGGCAAAGCGCTTGGTGGTGCCATACCAGGCGAACTTGTTGGTCGCGTGCGAAACCGAGGCGCCGAATTCCTTCTCAAAGCCGCGACGCACCAGCGAGTTCAGCCCATCGGCGGCGACGATCAGGTCGTATTCACCGAGTTCGTCCAATGACTGGATCGTGGTGTTGTATCGCGCCGCGATTCCCGCCGCGCGGACGCGCTGCTGCAGGATGGTCAAGAGTTCGAGCCGGCTGATCGAGGAAAAGCCGACGCCGTCGATCTCGACGCTTTGCCCACGCAGATTGAGCGTGATGTTCCTCCAGCTCTCCATCCGCGGCGTGATGGCATCGACGGTCTCGGGATCGTCGGCGCGCAGGAATTCCAGCGCCTGTTCGGAGAACACCACGCCAAACCCCCAGGTCGCGCCTTCGGGGTTCTGTTCGAACAGGTCGATATGCGCGTCCGGATGGCGCCGCTTCCAGAGATAGGCGAAGTAGAGACCGCCGGGGCCTCCGCCGATGACGGCGATACGCACGTCTTCCTCCCAATCGACAGTATACTTACTAATTTGGAGTGGAGCCTAATCCGCGCTGGAAATTTGCGCTACAGAAAAATGATCAGGGAACGCGTAAACGTCCGGTCCCGACCGGACGGCAATGACCCGTTTCAACCCCGCTGGTTCTGTCCGCGAACGATTGTCCGCTCTGCGGCGGGTCCGGCGATGGTGACGCCGGGGGCTCAGCCGCAGCGGCGAACCTTTACGCCGTTCACCCACACGGTCTTGCAAACCACGACCGGCTTGCGGACGACGACCGCGCCACGGGTACCGGCGCAGCCGGCGCGGACGACGCCATTGGCGCAGACCACGGCGTAGGCCTCGCCCGACTCAAATGTCATGGTGGCGCCAAAGGCGAACAGGGCGGATGCAATGATCAAAAGGCAACGCATGTTGGTCTCCCGGACTGTACTGGTTGATGTTCAGGTATTGAAATTTTCTTCTTGAAAATTTCTTCGCAAGGTTCTGCGGATGCCTGTCGCGGCGTGCTCGCACGCCGATCCCGGTTCGGGTCGCGGCCGGCATCAACGCCAGCCGTCTCCCTCATTTCTTCTCGGCCGCGGCCAGCACCTTCTTGCAGGCGGGTGCGAGCTTGTCGCTCTCCTTGGCGAGGCAGGCGATGATGCGTCCGCCGCCCGGGGTAACGCCTTTGCAATATTTCTCGTAGTCGCCCATGCAGGCGCTGCGCTGTTCGGCGGTCAGCTCCTGCGCTGATGCGGCCTGCGCCATGCAGAGCATGGCGGTGGCGGTCAGGATGGTGCGCATCAATTCTCCTTTTCTTTTGGCGGCCGATCGTTGAGGTGACTGTCCGCAGATAAGGCCGGCCGCCTTCTTGCTTCTTGATCGCGGACCCGCTGTAGTGAAGCTCCGATTAGCAGCCGCAAGGAAAATCAAGGAAAACCCATGGCGGAGGTCAGAGCCAAATGGCTGGCGTTCTATTCCGAACATGTCGAGCCGGTCTCCAAGGAAATATTTTCTCACGTCGAGAAGTTGATCATCGGGACGTTGATCGTATCGGCCGGCGCCCATGTATCGAGCAGTGAGCCGGCGATCGTGCTGTTCGGCTATCTGCGCCATGGTCTCATCGGCCGCGGCGTCATGTTGTTCGGCGTCATTCTGCTGCTGCTGAACTTCATCGATGGTCTCTACAAGCTCGCCAGGCTCAATTGGCATATTGCGTACCAAGCCCTGATGGCGATTTTCTATGTCGCGCTTTCGGTGCGGCTCATTCAGCTCATCCTCGCCTTTCGCGGCGGCGAGTGACCGGCGGTCCCCGGATCAATGCAGGACCGCCGAGGGGGTGCGTGATTATCGTGCCGCGAACTGGGACAGCACGTCCTTGCAGGCCGGCGAAAGCTGGGCGGCATTGGTCGCCAGACACTGCACGATCCGGCCGCCGCCTGGCGCCACGCCGCCGCAGATCGAGCGGACGTCGGCGCCGCAGGCCGACCGCAGCACCAACAATTCTTCACGCGGCCGCATCGGCCGCAGCACGATCACGGCCGGCGCTGCCGGTGCAGCGGCGGCCGCCGCTCCCGCCGCGGCCGGAGCCGCACCTGCCGCGGGCGCAGCCGCTGCTGCTCCACCGCCGCTGGCGGCGGAGACGGCTTTCTCGCAACCGGCCGAAAGCTTCGCCTTGTTCTTCTCCAGGCATTGCAGCGCCGGCGCGCCGCCGGTCGGCACGCCGGCGCAGACCTTCGGATAATCGGAGCGGCATGCGCTGCGGATGGCGGAAATCTGCGCGCTGGTCGGCTGTCCGGCTGCGGGGGCTGCCGCAGCCTTTGGTTCGGCAGCTTTGGGCGCTGCAGTCGTTGCAGCCGCGGGCGTCGCGGCTTTCGGCGCCGCGGTGTCGGCCGGCTTGGCGCTCTCAGCCGGCTTGGAAGTCGCGGCCGCCGGCGCCTCCACGGCGCGAACCGCGCTCTGGCAGCTCGATGAAAGGCTCGACATGTTCTTCTGCAGGCATTGCAGCGAGGCCTCGCCGCCCGGCGGCACGCTGGAGCAATGCGCAATGTAATCGGAGCGGCACTGGGATTTGATGGCGTCGCGTTGCGCCTGGCTCGGCGCTTGCGCAAAAGCCGGCGCTGCGGTTGCCAATATCGCGGCGACCGAAAGCCACGGCGCGAGCCTGGTCGCACGTTTCAACGTGTTGATCATTTGAATAAATCCTTTTGGCGTCGCAGGAAGCCGGCGCTTCAACCGCAGTAAAATTTCTCAGTAAAAATTCTAACGGCCCGCATCATTTTCGCTTTCGGGTTCCACTGCAAGCGGATTGTTGCTATTTTCATGGGGTGGCGCCGAACGCCGATTTCTGAATAGACAATTTTCTGAACAAACCAATTGAGGCACGAAAAATGAAGCCCATGCGTTCGCCAGCACGCTCTTGTCCGCACCGCAGCATCGGACAAGGAGGCGCTTCGATCCGGCGCGCGGTGTTCGCCATCGCCGCCATGGGTATCTTAAGTGCCTGCGAACAAAATGCTTTTGTTCCGCCGCCCCCGGCGAAAGTCGATGTGGCGGTGCCGGTGCAGCGGCCTTTCACACGTTATCTCGAAGCGACCGGCAATACGGCCGCGATCAAGAATGTCGATCTGGTCGCGCGCGTGCAGGGCTTTCTGCAATCGATCAACTACAAGGATGGCGCGTTCGTGAAGGAAGGCACATCGCTGTTCACGATCGAGCCTGACACCTACAAGCTGAAGCTCGAACAGGCCCAGGCCGCGGAAACCGGCGCGCAGGCCTCGCTGAGGCAGGCCGAGGCGGACTTCAAGCGCCAGCAGGAATTGGTGCAGCGGCAGGCCGTCTCCCAGGCCACGCTGGATACCTCCACCTCGACGCGCGACAACGCGCAGGCGAACCTGCTGCAGGCGCAGGTCAACACCAAGATCGCGGCGGTCAATTACGGGTATACCCATGTCGCCGCGCCGTTCGACGGTGTCGTCAGCGCGCATCTGGTTTCCGTCGGCGAACTCGTCGGCGCGTCGTCCCCGACGCAGCTCGCGACCATCGTGGCGCTCGACCCGATCTGGGTGAATTTCAACGTCAACGAACAGGACGTGCTGCGGATCCGTGCGGAGGCGCGCCGGCGCGGGTTGACGGCGGACGATCTCCGGCAATTGCCGATCGAGGTCGGGTTGCAGACCGAGACCGGCTATCCGCACAAGGGCAGACTCGACTATGCCGCGGTGACGCTCAACCAGTCGACCGGCACGCTCCCGGTGCGCGGCGTGCTGCCCAATTCCGACCGCGCGTTGTTGCCGGGGTTCTTTGTCCGCGTCCGTGTCCCCGTGGACCAGGTGCAGAACGGGCTGTTCGTGCCTGACGTTGCGCTGGGCAGCGATCAGTCCGGGCGCTACCTGTTGGTCGTAAACGGCGAGAATGTCGTCGAGCAGCGCAAGGTGCGGGTCGGGCCGCTGGAAGGCGAGCTGCGCGTCATCGAAGAAGGCCTGAAGGCCGACGATCGCGTCATTACCGCCGGGCTGTTGCGCGCGATTCCCGGCCAGAAGGTCGACCCGCAACTGAAGAAGATCGAAGCGCCGTCGACTGCGGCCAAGTAGGAGCCGGCCATGATTTCGAAATTCTTCATCGAGCGGCCGGTTCTTTCCAACGTCATCGCGATCCTGATGGTCCTGATCGGCGGCGTCTGCCTGTTCCGGCTCGCCGTCGCGCAGTATCCCAACGTCGTGCCGCCGACGGTGCAGGTCACCACGCGCTATCCCGGCGCCAGCGCGAAAACCGTGATCGATACCGTGGCGCTGCCGATCGAGCAGCAGGTCAACGGCGTCGAGGACATGCTCTACATGCAGTCTTACAGCGGCGCCGACGGCACCTATACGCTGACGGTGACGTTCAAGATCGGCACCGACCTGAACTTCGCGCAGGTGCTGGTGCAAAATCGCGTGTCGAGCGCGCTCTCGCAGTTGCCGCAATCGGTGCAGAGCCAGGGCGTCACGGTGCAGAAAAGATCGACGGCGATCCTGCTGTTCGTGACGCTGAGCTCGCCGAAAGCGACCTATGACAGCCTGTTCCTGAGCAACTACGCCACTATCAATATTCGCGATGAACTGTCGCGTCTGCCCGGCGTCGGCAACGTCACCGTGTTCGGCGCCGGCCAGTACTCGATGCGGGTCTGGCTCGATCCGAACAAGCTCTACGCGCGCAACCTGATGCCGCAGGATGTCATTTCCGCGATCCAGCAGCAGAGCCAGCAGGTCACCGCGGGCCAGGTCGGCGCACCGCCGACGCCTGCGGGGCAGGCGTTCCAGTATACGCTGAACGTCAGTGGGCGGCTCGCTGAGCCCAGCGAGTTCGAGAATGTGGTCGTCAAGACCGGCACCAGCGGCGACGTTACGCGCGTGCGCGACGTCGGCTGGGTCGAGCTCGGCGCCCAGACCTACAGCCAGGCGTTCTCGCTCAACAACAAGCCGTCCACCGGCATCGGCGTGTTCCAGTCGCCCGGCGCCAACGCGCTCGAGGTCCAGCGGGCCGTCGAGCAGAAGATGCAGGTGCTGGCGAAGTCGTTTCCGCAGGACGTGACCTTCGACACGCCGTTCGACACCACCAAGTTCGTCTCGGAATCGATCAATGAGGTCTACAAGACGCTGATCGAGGCGGGTTTGCTCGTTCTCGTCGTGATCCTGATCTTCCTGCAGGACTGGCGGGCGATGCTGGTGCCCGCCACCACGGTGCCGGTGACGATCATCGGCGCCTTTGCGGCGATGGCGGCGCTCGGCTTCACCGTCAATATCTCGACCCTGTTTGCGATCGTGCTCGCGATCGGCATCGTGGTTGATGACGCCATCGTCGTGGTCGAAGGCGCCGCGCACAACATCGAGAAGGGCATGTCCGGCCATGACGCCGCGATCAGCGCGATGGACGCGCTGTTCGCGCCGATCGTCGGCATCACGCTGGTGCTGATCTCGGTGTTCCTGCCGTCGGCGTTTCTGCCAGGATTGACCGGGCAGATGTATGCGCAGTTCGCGCTGGTCATTGCCGCAACCGCGCTGCTCAGCGCCGTCAATGCGGCGACGCTGAAGCCGACGCAGTGCGCGCTATGGCTGCGCCGGCCGGTTCCACCGGAGCAGCGCAACTTTTTCTATCGCGGCTTCAATGCAGTCTATAACCGCGTCGAGGTCTGGTATAGCCGGCTGATCAGCCGGCTGGTCGCGCACAGCAACATTTCCGTCATCTGCGCGCTGATCCTGATCGCCATCGCCGGCTACGGCCTGTCGCGGGTGCCGACCGGCTTCATTCCGATCGAGGATCAGGGCTATCTCCTGGTCGCCGTGCAATTGCCCGACGGTGCGGCGCTCGATCGTACCCAGCGTGTGCTGACCCGGGTCAGCGAGATAACCGGCAAGGCCCCAGGCGTCGATCAGGTGATCACCATCGCCGGCATCTCCGCGCTCGATAATTCATCCAGCCTCGCCAATGCGGGCGTTGCCTATCTGATCCTGAAAGAGTGGAGCGCCCGCGGCAAAGGCGAGGATTTGCGGTCGCTGTTCGTCGGCTTGAACGAGAAGCTCTCCGTCATCGACGAGGCGCGGATCCTGGTGGTCCCGCCGCCGCCGATCCAGGGCATCGGAAATGCCGCCGGCTTTGCCATGCAGGTCCAGCTCCGCGACGGCAACTCCGATTTCGGCAAGCTGCAGGCGATCACCAGCGCGATCGTCGCCAATGCGTCGTCACAGAGCGCGCTGCAGCGGGTGAGTTCGCCGTTCCGCTCGATGGTGCCGCAGTTCGACATCGAGGTGGACCGGATCAAGACCCAGACGCTGCATGTCACGACCGACCAGATCTTCTCGACGCTGTCCTCCTACATGGGTTCGACCTTCGTCAACCAGTTCAACAAGTTCGGCCGTACCTTCCAGGTCTATGCGCAGGCGGATGCGCAATTCCGCCTGACGCCGCGTGACATCCAAAACATGATGGTGCGCAACAGCAATGGCGACATGATTCCGCTCGGCACGGTGGCGACGATCACGCCGTCGGTCGGTCCGTCGCTGATCAGCCTGTACAATCTCTATCCTGCCGCAACCGTCATCGGCCTGCCGGCCACCGGTTACAGTTCCGGCCAGTCGATGAAGCTGATGGAAGAGATCGCCGCGAAGACCCTGCCGCCGGGCACGGGCTTCGAGTGGACGGCGATGTCGTATCAGGAAAAAGTCGTCGGCGGACAGATCTACTGGGCCTTCGGTCTGGCCTTGCTGCTCGTCTATCTCGTGCTGGCCGGGCAATATGAAAGCTGGTACGCGCCGATCTCGGTCATTCTCGCGGTGCCGCTGTCGTTGCTCGGCCCGATGATCGTGCTGACGGGGCTGCGGATCGAGAACAACCTCTATACGCAGATCGGCATCATCCTGCTGATCGCGCTGTCGGCCAAGAACGCCATCCTGATCGTCGAGGTGGCGCTCGAACTGCACGTGCGCGACCGCAAGCCGCTCTTGGAATCCGCGATCGAGGCGGCGCGGGCGCGGTTCAGACCGATCCTGATGACGTCGTTCGCCTTCATCCTCGGCGTCGTTCCGCTGGTGCTCGCCACCGGCGCGGGCGCCAATGCGCGGAAGTCGATCGGCATCACGGTGTTCTCGGGCATGCTGGCGTCGACCTGTCTGGCCGTGCTGTTCGTGCCGACGTTCTTCGTCGTGGTGCAGGGGTTCGAGAACTGGCTGAAGGAACGAAAGAAGCGAAAGGCCGGTGCGCAGACGGCGCCGCAAGCGCCCGCTGCCACGCATTAAATCTACGTCGTGCCGGCCTTGAGCCGGGACCCATACCACCGCGTCGAGTTTTGTGACTCGCCGGAGCTCCAACTCGCCATAACCACGAATGCCTGTGGTTATGGGTTCCCGCGTTCGCGGGGACGACGTAGCGGTAGAACCCGCCCTACACCTTCACCATCCGCTTGCCGCGGTTTTCGCCGGCGAGCAGGCCGATCAGGGCTTTCGGCGTGTTCTCGATCCCGTCGATCACGTCTTCCTGCACCTTCAATTTGCCCGAGGCGACCCAGGACTGCAGGTCGGCCAGCGCGGCGGCGCTCTCATTCATGTAGTCCATCACGATGAAGCCCTGCATGATGAGGCGCTTCACCACGATCAGGCCGGGTACGCCGCGCGGGCCATGCGCCGAGGGCACGCCGTCATATTGCGAGATCGCGCCGCAACAGGCGATGCGGCCGCGATTGTTCATCAGCGAAAGGCACGCTTCAAGGATGTCGCCGCCGACATTGTCGAAATAGACATCGATGCCCTTGGGGGCGGCGGCGCGCAGCGCCTTGAAGGTGGCGCCGTCCTTGTAGTCGACCGCGGCGTCGAAGCCGAGTTCGGAGGTGAGCCAGTGGCATTTGTCTTTGCCACCGGCGATGCCGATGACGTTGCAACCCTTGATCTTCGCGATCTGTCCGACGATCGATCCGACCGAGCCGGCAGCGGCCGAGACCACCACCGTCTCGCCTTCCTTGGGCTTGCCGACCCTCAGCAGGCCAAAATAGGCGGTGAGGCCGGCGATGCCGTAGACGCTGAGCAGATGCGTCATCGGCTCCATGTCAGGCATCTTCGTGAGATGTTTTGCCGGCACGGCGGCGTAATCCTGCCAGCCGGTGTCGCCGAATACGATATCGCCCGGCGCGAGGCCTGAGGCTTTCGAGGCGACGACCTCGGCGATGCCGCCGCCGGCCATCACGGTGTTGGCCTCGACGGCGGCGCGATAGGTGGCGCCGTGCATCCAGGCGCGGTTGGCGGCATCGAGCGAGATGTAACGCGTCCGCACCAGCACCTCGCCGTCCTTGGGCTCGGGCACCGTGCCCTTGGTTAGCTTGAAGTGCTCAGGTCCGAGTTTGCCGCTCGGCTTTTCCACAAGCAGGATCTGGCGATTGACGGTGTCGTTCATGGCGTATCTCCCCTCAGCTTGATCGTTCTTGATGCAGTTGACTGTGCTTGAAGCGAGCAACTGCACAGATTGTGCGCTGCGGCGACGCTAATCGCTGCGCGCGCCTTCCACAACGGGAATATTCTGGCAAGCGCGCAAAATGCCGCAAGCTTGTTGCGTCCCCAATCAAATCTGCCAAACTTGCGGTTGCCGGAAATACGGGGGTGCGAGAAATGTCCAACAGGTTTACGCAATACATCCTGATCGCGATGGCGCTCGGAATTGTGATGGGGACCATCGTCTTCAATTATATGCCCGACAGCCGGGTGGAGATCGCGGCCGATGTAAACCTGATCGCCATGCTGTTCCTGCGCCTGATCAAGATGATCATCGCGCCCCTGGTGTTCGCCACGCTCGTTGGCGGCATTGCGCATATGGGCTCCGGCTCGAAGCTCGGCCGCGTGTTCGCCAAGACGATGGGCTGGTTCGTCAGCGCCTCCTTTGTCTCGCTGCTGCTCGGCCTGGTGATGGTCAATCTGCTGCAGCCGGGCGCCAACTTCCCCGGCACGCTGCCCGACAAGACGCAATCGACCGGCCTGCCGGTGTCGGCCTTCTCGATCGAAAAGTTCCTGACGCATCTGATCCCGACCTCGATCGCGGATGCGATGGCGCAGAACGAAATCCTGCAGATCGTGGTATTCGCCGTGTTCTTTGCGGTGGCGCTCGGCGCGATGCCGGAGCGTGCCAAGCCGATCATGGGTCTGATCGACGACCTCGCCCATATCATGCTGAAGGTGACCGGCTATGTGATGCTGTTCGCGCCGATTGCGGTGTGGGCGGCGATCATGGCGACCGTGTCGAGGAACGGTCTCGGCGTGCTGTGGAAGCTGATCGTGTTCATGGGCGGCTTCTATCTCTCGCTGATGATCCTGTGGGGGATCCTGGTCGTGGTCGGCTTCATCGTGATCGGGCCGCGATACAGCCATTTGCTGAAGCTGATCCGCGAACCGCTGATGATCGCGTTCTCGACGGCCTCTTCGGAAGCCGCGTATCCGAAGACGCTGGAAGGCCTCAACCGCTTCGGCGCCTCGTCGCGGATTTCGGCCTTCGTGCTGCCGCTCGGCTACTCGTTCAACCTCGACGGCACGATGATGTACTGCACCTTCGCGAGCATCTTCATCGCGCAGACCTATCACATCGACATGTCGCTCGGTACGCAGCTGGCGATGCTGGCGACGCTGATGATCACCTCGAAGGGCGTCGCCGGCGTGCCGCGCGCCTCGCTGGTCGTGATCGCCTCGACGCTTAGCCAGTTCGGCATTCCCGAGGCCGGGCTGTTGATGATCATGGGCATCGATACGTTTCTCGACATGGGGCGCAGCGCCACCAACGTGATCGGCAATTCGCTGGCGACCGCCGTGGTGGCGAAGTGGGAGGGTGAGCTGAAGGCAGAGCACGAGCTCGGGCCTGATGACGTCGTTCCCGCCGATGCCGTTCCGGGCGATCCTGTTCCGGCTCATTGACGGGAGAGATGCATGCATCCGTTCCCGAACAGGCCGACCTGGGCGGGCGGCCTTCTGCTGGCCGCCTGCCTGCTGGCTACATCGGCGCCAGCGCAAACCGCCGGTGAAGGGCTTAGCCCGACGCTCGCCAACATCAAGCGCACGCATGTCGTGCGTCTCGGCTACCGCGAGAGCTCGCCGCCGTTCTCGTTCCTGGACCACTCCAACCGGCCGATCGGCTACAGCCTCGAACTCTGCGAGGCCATCGTCGAGGAGATCGGCGTCGAGGTCGACGACGCCAATCTCAAGATCGAATACGTCAAGGTGACCTCGGACGACCGCATTCCGGCCGTGGTCGACAACAAGATCGATCTCGAATGCGGATCGACCACGGCCAATGCCGAACGCGCCAGGCTGGTGGCATTTTCGCCATTGATGTTCGTTGCCGGCACCAAGCTGATGGTACCGAAGGCGTCCACCATCTCGGCGCCCACGGACCTGAAAGGCAAGACCGTGGTGGTGACCAAGGGCACCACCAACGAGCAGGCGATGCACACGATCGACAAGAAATTCTCGCTCGGCCTGAACATCGTGACGTCGCCCGACCACGAGCAATCCTATCAGATGCTGGTGGACGGCAAGGCCGACGCGTTCGCGACCGACGACATCCTGCTCTACGGCCTGATCGCGCGGCACAAGGCGCAGGCCAGTTTCAAGGTAACCGGCGAATATCTGTCCTACGATCCCTACGGCATCATGTACCGCAAGGGCGAGCCGCAGATGAAGGAGGTCGTCGAGCGCACCTTCCGCAAGCTCGGCTCCGGCCGCGACCTGGTCCCGCTCTACAACAAATGGTTCGTCGCGCGGCTGCCGACCGGCGAAAGGCTTGGTGTGTCGATCTCGCCGCAGCTCGAAGAGGCATTCAAGGTGCTCGACGATACGCAGGGTAACAATTAGTCAGAAGAAATGCAGGTCCTGCGGGCGGCCGCCACGGGCGGCCGTTGCGTATTCGATCGCCAGGAACAGTCCGCCGGCGACATAAATCCTTCGCGAGCGCGCGACGGCGATTTCCCCGACCAGGCGTACCGCCTCTTCGATCGACGCGGCGACATGGATATTGGCCGCGGGATTGGCGAGCCGCGCGACGGCGCCGATATCTTCAGCATCCGCTCCCTTGTGGTGCGCCGCCGTGCAGATGATCGTGTCGAAGGATGGCGCCAGCGCGCCGATGATTTCTTCCGCCTTCTTGTCGCGCGACGCGCCGGTGACGAGGATCCAGTCATCGGCGCCATGAATCGCCGTGAGGCTAGCGAGCGATTGGCGGATGCCGTCCGGGGTGTGGCCGACGTCGATCACGGTGAGCGGATCCTGCTGGATGACTTCGAGCCGGCCGGGCCAGCGCGTTTCGCGCAGGCCTGCCCGGACAGCGGTTTCGATCCGGTCGGGAGCCTTGCGCGGCCGCTCGCGTTGCAGCCACAATAGAAAAAGTGTGACGGCGATGGCCGAATTGTTGAACTGGAATGCGCCGGGCAGGTTCATTTCGAGGCGGCGAAAATCATGATATCCGAACTGGAAATCGAAATGCTGCCCGGAGGCCGCGGCGGCCTCATTATCGATGCTGATTTCATCGCGAACGAACAGCGAGGTACGGCCGGCTGCGCGATTATACTCGACGAGGTGCGGCCGCAAGTCCCGGCAATTCTCGCCATAGACGATCGTGCCTCCGGCGGCACAGGCGTCGCTCTTGTCTGACGCAATCAGTTCAAGCGAATTTCCGAGCAGTTCGACGTGCTCGTAGTCGATCGATGTGACGCAAGTCTCGTGCGCGCCGACGAGGCGGACCGGATCGTAGCGTCCGCCGATGCCGGCCTCGTACACCGCGAAGTCGCACTGGCTGTCCTGAAAGTGCAGGCAGGCGAGCGCGAACAGCGCTTCGAACGCGCCGAACTGCTCGCCCATGTTCCTGGAGACGGTTGCGATGGCAGCTTCGACCCGCCGTTTCAAGCGGGCGAGCGCGTCGTCTTCGATTTCGACGCCATCGACCTGGATCCGTTCGTTGAAACGAAAGAGATGCGGCGACGTGAACAGGCCGGTGCGCAGGCCATAGGCACGGCCGACACTGGCGCACATCGCCGCGGTACTGCCCTTGCCGTTCGAGCCGGTCACCACCACCGAGATGCGCTGCAGCCGCGTGCGATCGATTGCGAGCGCGTCCAGTAACCCGGCCATGCGTGCGAGGCAGATGCCGTCGCCGTATTTCGGCAGGTCGAACACTACAGCAGTCCCATGGCGGAGAGGGTGTGATGCCAGATCTTCAGGATCAGGTCGCCGCGACTGGAATCTTCCAAGAGGCGAATCGACGGATTGGAATTGACCTCGATGATATCGATCGCATCCGGCTTGCCGCCGATATCGACGAACATGTCGACCGCAGCGACGCGAAGCCCCAGCGCGCGTGCGGCGCGCCGCGCCAGGGTCACGGCGTGGGCGGACGGCGGGTCCGCCATGACCATCGTGCCCCCCGCGCTCAGGTTCATCCGTCCCGGAATGTCCCGCCGCTCGCCGTTCACCGGCACGGCATCGAGCGATGGATCTTCCGGCATCGAAGCCGGCGACAGGCCGCGAGCGCGCAAGGCGTCATTGTGGGCGGCGAGCAATTCGCGGAAGCTGTGCACGCCATCGCCGGATATGAAGGGCGGATATTTTCGCGCGCAATAGAGCGCGTCGTCGTCGAGCAGGAAGACGCGATACTCGCTTCCCTCGACGATCGGCTGGATCAGCACGGCATCGTAATATCTCGCCACCTCGTCGAGATAGCGAGTGAGCGCCGCGTCGCCGTGAATGGCTTGCGCGAAGTCGCCGCGCGATCCCGTCAGTGGCTTGACGAAAGCCGATCCGCCCAATGTCCTGAAACAGGCAATCGCGTCGCTGCGCTCATGTCCGGCCGGGCGGTGCGCGCGATAGCGCGCGTGAAGGAAGAAATAGTCGCCGCCAAGCGCCGGAATGCCGGCCTCGTGCAAGATCCGGCTGGTAAAATGTTTGTCGGACGCCAGCGTCGAAGCGGTGGCGTTGTTTTGCGGATACCAGGAGCATCGGCCGGCGCCGAAATGAAGCAGCTTGTCGTGCGAGGCAACGCTGAAGATCAATCCCGACCCGCCGTCGAGGTCACGAAAATGGAGCCCGAATTCAGCGCAGGCAAATTCGGCATAGATCGCCTGGTCCGGATAGAAGCCCGGTTTTCCCTTTCGAAACTCAGCTGGGCTTCGCATGCGATCTCTTTTTGAAACGTTCTTAATTTGATGTGGTCATTTATTGCCAGATCGGTGCCGAATTCAGCAAGTTAATTGCGCGATAAAGCGTTAACGAAGCCAATCGAACCTTTTTGCAAATTAGACCGACAGCCATTCCGAGTTCTCGATTGTGCTGTAGGTCATATTGACTATGTATCTGCCGTGCGCAAATGAAGCGCCAAAATCGCCAGTAATTTCGCTGATTTCTGGCACTTCGAGGCCCGAAGACCGAAACGTTCTACATCGAGACGTCAGGAAAAACGAAAACCCATGAGCGCATTCTATAGAGAGAAGGTTCTTTCTGTTCGCCACTGGACCGATACGCTTTTCAGCTTCCGGGCCACCCGCGATTCCGGTTTCCGTTTCCAGAACGGCCAGTTTGCGATGATCGGCCTGGAGGTCGAGGGCAGGCCGCTGTTGCGTGCCTACAGCATGGCGAGCGCCAATCATGAGGAAGAACTCGAATTCTTCTCCATCAAGGTCGCGGATGGGCCGCTGACCTCGAAGCTGCAGAAGATCCGCGAGGGCGACGAGATTCTGGTCGGCCGCAAGGCGACCGGCACGCTGATCACCGACAATCTGATTCCGGGCCAGCGCCTGCTGCTGCTGTCGACCGGTACAGGGCTTGCGCCGTTCGCGAGCCTGATCAAGGACCCGGACGTCTATGAGCGGTTCGAGACCATCGTGCTCGTTCACGGCTGCCGCCAGGTTTCCGAACTCGCCTATGGCGAGGAGCTGGTCGCCAAGTTGCGCGACGACGAATTGTTCGGACCGTTGCTGTCGGAGAAGCTGCTGTATTACCCGACGGTGACCCGCGAGCCGTTCCGCAACCGCGGCCGCATCACCGACCTGATCTCGTCCGAGCAGTTGTTCAACGACATCCATCAGGCGCCGCTCAATATCGAGACCGATCGCATCATGATGTGCGGCAGCCCGGGGATGCTGGACGAGCTCAAGCAGATGTTCGAGTCCGGCGGCTTCCTCGAAGGCAGCCACAACACGCCCGGCCATTTCGTGATCGAGAAGGCGTTCGTCGAACGGTGACGTTCTCGTAGTTCTTGTAGCCCGGATTGCGCTTCGCTCCGTCCGGGCTACGGGCACCCCAGTAGCCCACCTCAATATCCCACTGCTATAACCACCCCCAACGCCGCGCGGCCTGTTGCCGACGCGGAGATGAGGGAGTTTGCGCGTGTCGGTACGCGACGAGATCGGTCCGGCAAAGACCGCCTTTGTGTTCGCAGGCGGCGGCAGCTTCGGGGCCATTCAGGTGGGCATGCTGCAGTCGCTTGCCGCCCACGGCGTCGCCGCTGATATGGTGGTCGGCTCCAGCGTCGGCGCGCTGAACGGCGCGTTCTATGCCGGCGATCCCACGCTCGATGGCGTGCAGCGGCTCGGTGCGATCTGGCGCGGCTTGACGCGGCACGACGTCTTTCCGATGAGCTGGCGCACGATGCTGAGCTTTCTGTGGCGCCGCGATTTCCTGATCTCGCATGACGGCATCCGCAAGCTGATCGAGGATCACATCCCCTACCGCAATCTGGAGGAGGCGAAGCTGCCGGTGCATATCGTCACCACCGACATCGTCTCCGGCGACAGCGTGGTGTTGTCGGAAGGCTCCACGGCGGAAGCGATCGTTGCGTCCACCGCAATCCCGGGCGCGTTCTCGCCGATCCGCTACAAGGATCGTTATCTGGCCGACGGCGCGATCTCCAGCAACACGCCGATACAGGTCGCCGTGAAGAAGGGCGCCAGGCGCCTGATCATCCTGCCGACCGGGCACGCCTGCGCGAACCAGACGCCGCCGGTCGGGGCGGTCGCCAACGCGCTGCACGCGCTCACGCTCCTGATCGCGCGGCAACTGGTCAACGAGCTCGAAGCGCTTGGGCCCGATATCGAGTATTTCGTGGTACCGCCGCTATGCCCACTGGTGGGCTCACCCTATGATTTCTCGCGAACCGCCGATCATATCGACCGCGCCATTCTCTCCACCGACGCCTGGTTGGCCCAGCACGGCCTGCAGCAGGGCAAGATTCCCCACGAGATGCGGTTGCACAGCCACTGAACGGCGGGCGCCGGCCCCTACGCTGCACCGCAAAAGCGCGCGACCGAACCCGCAAATATTTTGCCGTCCGCTGTCACATCCGCGATCGCCGGCCCGTATATCGTATGGGCTTGCCGCATCGGTTGGACTAAGCTGCCGGCCAGCAAGAATAATTGGCTGAGGATTTTATGGAAACGCTGCTGCTGCCGTTCTCGCCACGCTATGTCGTGCTGACGATCTGCGCCGTCGTCACCGCCTTGCTGACCGGCATCGGGATTTTCGACCATAACCCGAAGGTGTGGGAAATCCTGCTGATCCCGATCGTGATTTTCGGCGCGCTTACGCTGCTCGGCATTCGCGATCTCCTGCAGAAGAGCCATGCGGTTCTGCGCAACTATCCGATCTCGGCGCATATCCGTTTCCTTCTGGAGGAAATCCGGCCGGAGATGCGGCAGTACTTCTTCGAGAGCGAGAAGGACGGCATGCCGTTCTCCCGCGACACCCGCGCCCTGGTCTATCAGCGCGCCAAGATGGTGCTCGACAAGCGGCCGTTCGGCACCCAGGAGGACGTCTATCGCGACGGCTATGAATGGATGCATCATTCGATGGCGCCGAAGCCGAATGCCATGCAGCAGTTCCGGATCACCATCGGCGGCCCCGATTGCACCAAGCCGTATTCGGCATCGGTCTTCAACATCTCGGCGATGAGTTTCGGCGCGCTCAGTCCGAATGCCGTTCGGGCATTGAATGCGGGCGCCAAGAAGGGCGATTTCGCGCACGACACCGGCGAGGGCGGCGTCAGTCCCTATCATCGCGAAAATGGCGGCGACATCATTTGGGAAATAGGTTCAGGCTATTTCGGCTGCCGCAACCGTGACGGTTCGTTCAACCCGGAGGAATTTGCCCGCGTCGCCGGCGACGATCAGATCAAGATGGTCGAACTCAAGGTCAGCCAGGGCGCCAAGCCCGGGCATGGCGGGGTCCTTCCGGCGGCCAAGGTCTCTGAAGAGATCTCGAAAATTCGCGGCGTCGCCATGGGCGAGGATTGCATTTCGCCGGCCACCCACCGCGCGTTCTCGACGCCGCTGGAAATGATGGCCTTCATCGGCGAGATGCGGCGACTGTCCGGCGGCAAGCCCGCCGGATTCAAGCTGTGCGTCGGTCATCCCTGGGAATTCCTGGCGATCTGCAAGGCGATGCTGCAGACCGGGATATATCCCGATTTCATCGTGGTCGACGGCAATGAAGGCGGCACCGGCGCCGCGCCGCTGGAATTCATGGACCATCTGGGCATGCCGATGCGCGAGGGCGTCAATTTCGTCCATAACGCGCTGGTCGGCATCAATGCGCGCGACCGCGTCAAGATCGGTGCCGCCGGCAAGGTCGCCACCGCGTTCGATATGGCGCGCGCGATGGCGATCGGCGCGGACTGGTGCAATTCGGCGCGCGGTTTCATGTTCGCGCTCGGCTGCATCCAGTCGCTGAGCTGCCATACCGATCGATGCCCGACTGGCGTGACCACGCAGGATCCTTCCCGCGCCCGCGCGCTGGTGGTGCCGCTCAAGACCGAGCGGGTCTACTGCTACCATCATGCCACCCTGCATGCTTTGTCCGAACTTATCGCCGCAGCCGGGCTCGACCACCCGCAGCAATTGCGGCCGATCCACTTCTCGCAGCGATCCTCCACGAACGATACATTGACGTTCGCAAAACTCTATCCGTCGCTGCGGCCGGGCGAGTTGATCGAAGGCACCCAGGATCCGCGCTTCCGCGACGCCTGGGCGATGGCGCGCGCGGATTCGTTCCAGCCGGCGGGATAAAAATTCCGGCGGTTTCCCACGCTCTGTTGAGGCTTGCCGGGATGGCTTTCTGGTAAGGTTTCCGTGCCGCGCCTTCCCCGGCGCACTAAAATGGAACCCGCAAGAAAGCGATAATGCTCTACTTCGAACTCGGGATCGTCACGATCCTGATTGTCACCAATGGCCTGCTTTCCATGTCGGAGCTGGCCATCGTGTCGTCGCGGCCAGCCCGGCTGGCGGCGCTGGCCGAAAGAAGCGTCAAGGGCTCTCGCCGCGCGCTGGCGCTGGCGTCCGATCCCGGAAAATTTCTCTCCACGGTGCAGATCGGCATCACGCTGATCGGTGTGCTGTCGGGCGCATTTTCCGGCGCCACCCTCGGCCGGCGGCTGACCAACCTGCTGGTCGAGGCCGGATGGTCGCGAGGCGTGGCCGACGCCATCGGTGTTGGTGCGGTGGTGACCGTGATCACCTACGCCTCGCTTATCATTGGCGAACTGGTGCCCAAGCAGATTGCCTTGCGCGACCCGGAATTGGTGGCGGTGCGGGTCGCGCCTTACATGACGTTGCTTGCGACGATCTCATTGCCCGCCGTCTGGCTTCTCGATCGATCCGGCAAGGCACTGTTGTGGCTATTCGGTCAACGCGGCGCGGCCAGCCAGAAAGTCAGCGAGGATGAAATCCGTACCCTGGTCGTCGAAGCCGAGAATGCCGGCGTGCTCGAGCCCGGTGAAAAGGAAATGATCGCGGGCGTCATGCGCCTCGGCGATCTTCCCGTCGGTGCCGTCATGACCCCGCGTCGCGAGGTGAACATGATCAATCTGACCGACAGCCCGCAAGCCATCCGCTCCGTGCTGGCCGCCAGCAGCCACTCCCGGTTTGTGGTGTTCGATCAGGCTGCCGATGCCGCGGTCGGGATCGTCAAGGCCAAGGACATGCTGGACTGCTATCTCTCGGAGCAGACGCCCGACATCGCCAAGCTGGTCCGTCCGGCGCCGGTCATTCCGGAATTTCTCGATGCGCGGGACGTCGTCGCCATCCTGCGCGATTCCACCGTCCATATGGGGCTGGTCCATGACGAATATGGTGCGTTCCAGGGCGTAGTGACCAGCGCAGACATCCTGGAATTGATCGTCGGCGGTTTCCACACGGAGGAGGGGCCGCCGGAAGCGGCGGCTACCAGGCGCGCCGACGGCTCGTATTTGATCTCGGGGTGGATGCCCGCCGTCGAGTTTGCCTCGCTGCTCCGGTTCGAATTGCCGGCGTCCCGTCACTACCAGACGGTTGCGGGGTTTCTGCTGAGCCAGTTCGGCCGGATACCCGATGTCGGCGATCACATTGAGGTAGAGGGCTGGCGCTTCGAAGTCATCGATCTCGATGGCCGGCGCATCGACAAGCTGCTGGCCATGAAAGTCAATGACGTCCAGGCCCAGGCAGACACGTGACGCCGAAGCGGATTGAGGCAATTGTGGCAGCGCTAATTTTCGTTCACGCATCCGCGATGGTTGGGCGGTTGTGGGAGTCCGCTTGATTCCTTATATATGCACCCATGAACGCCCTCCGCAGGAAGCCGGGGCTGGCCGGGTTTCGGTCACGCTGGTTGGCTTTATTCTGTATCGCGCTGACCGTGACGTTCGGCGCGAGCGCGGCCGTGTCCGCGAGCGAGAGCGCGCATCATGAGGTCGAAGTCGCGCGGGCCGCGTCGCCTGCTACGACGATTATCTGCCTCGGTAACGACCGTTCCTGCGGACTGCCCGATCACGACGAGAATAATGTCGTGCCGCATCTTCACACGGTCGATATCGGATCGGTTGGATTGCCTGCAGTCCAGGCGCCGGCCACGATCCATCAATTGAAAGCAGAAAGCGTTCCGCTGCCGGCGTGCCTTTCTGTCGAGGGGTTGAAGCAGCCGACCCCAGAACGTCCCCCAAAAACTACCTGCATCTAAAGCGGCAGGCGCGTTTTCGCGCCCTGCGAATGGATTCGAAACGGCGTCCATGCGCCGCGTCGGGCGTCGGCATATCTGCCGCCGCTCGCGCCGCGCGAGCTTTCTGCAGGAACGATCTCAATGTCCATACCAACGAAGTTAACAGCCCTTGGCCTGGGGCTGGGCCTGGCATTTGCGCAGCCGGTCTGGGCCGCGCCTGAAAGCCAGCCCGCCGGCAGCCGCGAAGGCCTCATCAAACTGTCAGCCGAACAGATCGCTGCCTTGCGGATCGAGGTGGCCCCGGTCGGACCCGGCACGCTCTCGCGAACGGTGCGCGTCCCGGGCAATGTGATGATGGATCCCGATCGGATCGGTCATGTGCCGGCCAAGGTGATCGGAACCGTGGTCGAGTTGCGCAAGCGCCTCGGCGATATCGTTCAAAAGGGCGAAGTCGTCGCCTACCTCGAAAGCCGCGAGGTCGCCGACGCCAAGAGCGAATTCCTGACGGCGGCCGCCAATCTCGAGCTGCAAACCACCCTGATCGAGCGCGAGCGGTCGCTGTTCGAGAAGAAGATATCCGCCGAGCAGCAATTCCTCCGGGCCGAGAACGCGTTTTCGCTGTCGAAGCTGCGGCACGATCTGGCGCGCCAGAAACTCTCCGCGCTGGATGTCGACGAGGCGGAGATCGCAGAGCTTCCGAAACAGCCGGTCGCGAACCTGCGGCGTTATGCGTTGCGCTCGCCGATATCAGGCCGGGTGATCGATCGCCGGGTCGATCTCGGCGCGCCGGTCGGCGGCGACCAGCAGGAGAAGGAGATTTATGTCGTCGCTGATCTGTCGTCGGTCTGGGTCGAACTCGTCGCCTCGGCGCCGGACCTTGCGCTCCTGAGGGAGGGCGATGGCATCACGATCGAGGATTCCGCGCGCGCCAAGGCCACTGGCAAGACCATCTTCATCAGTCCGATGGTGAGCAAGGAAACCAGGACGACGCGCGTCATCGTCTCGCTCGACAACGCGGACGGGCGTTGGCGTCCGGGATCTTTCGTGGGTGCAAGCATTCCCGTCGACCGGCGCTCCGTTCCGCTGCTGCTGCCGAGAAATGCGGTTCAGACGATCGATGGAAAGTTGATGGCATTCGTGCAGGTGCCGGAGGGATTTGAGGCGCGGCCGGTGCAGGCGGGAACCGTGACCGAGGATGCCGTCGAGGTGATCGGCGGCCTCAAGCCGGGTGAGATCGTCGCCGTGCTCAATACGTTCGTCCTGAAGTCCGATCTCGGAAAAGCAAAGGCGGATCACTGATGATCGAGAAAATCCTCGACCTGTCGGTCCGTAACCGCTGGTTCATCGTGCTATTGACTGCGGTTGCGTGCGCCCTCGGCGTCTGGTCGCTCAACAAGCTGCCGATCGATGCCGTGCCTGATGTCACCAACAACCAGGTGCAGATCAACGCCATCGCCCCGGCGCTGACGCCGGTCGAGATGGAAAAGCAGATCACGTTCCAGATCGAAAACATCCTGGCCGGTACGCCGACCCTCGAATATACGCGCTCATTCTCCCGCAACGGATTTGCCCAGGTGACGGCGGTGTTCCGCGACAACGCCAGCATCTACTTCGCGCGCCAGCAGGTGAATGAGCGCCTGCAGGAAATCCGGCAATCGCTGCCGCCCGAGGCCGAGGTCAAGCTCGGTCCGATCTCGACCGGGCTCGGCGAGGTGTACTGGTGGGCGGTCGAATACCAGAAGCCGTCAACGGATAGGCCGGTTGCCGACGGCAGACCGGGCTGGCAGAGCGACGGCAGCTATCTCACGCCGGAAGGCCGCCATCTGCGCAACGATTTCGAGCGCGCGGTCTATCTGCGCACGGTGCAGGACTGGATCATCCGCCCGCAGATGCGGGCGGTGCCGGGCGTCGCCGGCGCCGATGCGATCGGCGGTTATGTCAAGCAGTACCAGATCGCGCCGGACCCGGCCAAGTCGATCGCCTACGGCATCTCGTTCGCCGACATCGTCAAGGCGGTGGAGGCCAACAATGCCAGCCGCGGCGCGAATTATGTCGAGCGCAACGGCGAGAATTATGTCGTGCGGGCTGCTGGCCGCATCGAGGATATGTCCGAGATCGGCGAGATCGTCGTCGCCACCCGTGGCGACACGCCGCTGCGGGTGAAGGATCTGGCCGAGGTGTCGATCGGGCGTGAACTGCGCACCGGCAGCGCCAGCCTCGACGGGCACGAGAGCGTGCTCGGTATCGCGCTGATGCTGGTCGGCGGCAACAGCCGGACGGTGTCCGCCGCCGCGGCCGCCAAGATCGAAGCGATCAACAAGGCGCTGCCGCCCGGGATCGTCGCCAAGACCGTGCTGAACCGGACGCAACTGGTCGACGCCACCATCTACACGGTCGCCAGGAACCTGTCGGAGGGCGCGCTCCTCGTCGTCGTCATCCTGTTCGCCCTGCTCGGCAACTTTCGCGCGGCATTGATCACGGCGCTGGTGATTCCCGCCGCGATGCTGTTGACGGTCACCGGCATGCTGCAGGCAAAAGTCAGCGCCAACCTGATGAGTCTCGGCGCGATCGACTTCGGCCTGATCGTCGACGGCGCCGTCATCATCACCGAAAATTGCCTCCGGCATCTCGCCAACCGGCAGCACCAGCTCGGGCGCCAGCTCGATCTTGCCGAACGGCTGGAGACCGTGCGGCTCGCCGCCAGGGAGATGGTTGCGCCGTCGGTCTACGGGCAGGCGGTGATCATGCTGGTCTATATCCCCCTGCTGACGTTTTCGGGCGTCGAAGGCAAGATGTTCGAGCCGATGGCACTGACCGTCATCATCGCCCTGCTCTCGGCGTTCGTGCTCTCGCTGACATTCGTGCCGGCGCTGATTGCGATCGCCGTCACCGGGCGTGTGCAGGAAAAGCCGAACCGGCTGGTTCGCGGGCTTGCCGATCTTTACCGCTCGGCGCTCACGCGATCATTGAAAGTGCCGGGCCTCGTGCTCGGTGTCGGCGCGGCGGCCTTTGCGCTGAGCGTCATGCTGTTTCTGTCGCTCGGACAGGAGTTCAACCCGACGCTCGATGAAAAGAACCTGGTGATCGAGGCGCGGCGAATTCCCAGCACGTCGCTGGCGCAATCGCAGGCCATGCAGCTCGATCTCGAACAAGCGGTTTCGAAATTCCGCGAAGTGGCATTCGTGTTCTCTCGCCTGGGCACACCCGACATCGCTGCCGATCCGATGCCGCCTAATGCCGCGGATACTTACGTCATCCTGAAGCCACAGGAGGAATGGCCCGATCCGTCGATGTCGAAGGCGGAGCTGATCGAACGCATGGATCCCGAACTGCAGAAACTGACGGGCACCAGTTTCAGTTTTTCCCAGCCGATCCAGATGCGCTTCAACGAACTGATCGCCGGTGTGCGCGAGGATATCGCGGTCAAGATATTCGGTGACGAGTTCGAGCCGATGCTGAAATCCGCCAACGAAGTGGCCGGCGTGTTGCGGGGCACTCGCGGCGCCCAGGACGTCAGGGTCGAGCAGGTGACGGGGCTGCCGTTCATCGAGATCGGCATCGACAAGAAGGAGATATCGCGGCGGGGTTTGAGCATTGCCGCCGTTCAGGACGTGATCGGTACCGCGATCGGCGGGCGAGAGGCCGGGCTGGTGTTCGAAGGCGATCGCCGCTTCCAGATCGTGGTCCGGCTTCCCGATGCGCTGCGCGCCAATGCCGACGTGATCCTAAGCCTTCCGGTGCCGCTGCCGGGCGAGGGCGGGGCGCCGTCGCGCATGACGATTCCGTTGCGCGACGTGGCGTCGCTGACGTTCACGGAGGGGCCTAATCAGGTCAGCCGTGAAAGCGGCAAGCGCCGCGTCGTGGTGACGGCGAACGTGCGCGGCCGTGACATCGGCTCGGTGGTGCGCGAAGCCCAGGAGAAGATTTCGAAGGAAGTGAAGCTTCCGTCCGGATACTGGATCGCCTGGGGAGGGCAGTTCGAGAACCTCACCTCGGCTCGGCAGCGTCTGACCATCGTGGTGCCCGCCTGCTTTGCGATGATCTTTCTGATCCTGTTTGCGGCACTGGGTTCCGCGCGCGACGCACTGCTGGTTTTCAGCGCAGTGCCACTCGCGCTGTCGGGAGGCATCGTGGCGCTCTGGCTGCGCGGCATGCCGTTCTCGGTCTCGGCCGCGGTGGGCTTCATCGCGCTGTCCGGCGTCGCCGTGCTGAACGGGCTGGTGATGCTGACCTTCATCAAGCAGCTCATCGCGCGCGGCCAGCCTCGGCGCGAGGCGATCATCGAGGGCGCGGTCACACGGTTGAGACCGGTTGCCATGACGGCCCTGGTCGCATCCGTCGGCTTCATCCCGATGGCGCTGGCCACCGGCACCGGCGCGGAGGTCCAGAAGCCGCTGGCGACCGTCGTGATCGGCGGGCTGATTACGGCGACGTTCCTGACGCTGTTTGTACTGCCGGCGCTCTATCGGCTGGTCGGCGCGGAAGGGAAAAATGCGGGGCCGGGAAAGTCCGCCGTCTCAGAGATTGATGCCGAACCTGGCGAGCACCCAGGCGGTGATGAAGTAGAGGATCACCGTTACCGCGCAGCTCGCCGCTAGGCTGGGCCAGAAGCCGGCGCCCGCCCTCAGCATCGCCGGCAATATCAGGAACAGCGGTAGCGACGGCAGCACGTACCAGAACGTCGATTCCGAGACACCGGCAATGCGCTCCGCATCGCCGGTGTCTCGCCAGAGCCAGAGGAAGCTCAACAGCGAAAGTAGCGGCAGCGACACGACAAGCGCGCCGAACGCCGGACTGCGCTTGGCGATTTCCGACACCGCCGCGATGATGATGCCCGACAGGGCGCATTTGATCACAAAGTAGAGCATGGGTGCCTCGATCAGGCACTCCAGCCCGTTCCGATTGGATCGGCACGGGGCCTGGATTCGCTTTAGAACTCTCCGTGCAGCCTCCCGGAGAATACATGGACCGGGCCGCGGTCGGCATTGTACGCGGGATTGGTGACGAACTGGTAGTCCGCCGTCAGCGTGATCGCCTTGGTGAGCGCATAGGCGTAATAGGTCTCGAGGATACGCTCCTTGCGGTAATTGAGCTGCCCGTCGCCGATCAGCGGGCCGAGCCCGCCGGCGGCGATGAAGTCGCGGTGGTCGCGCGACAGCGCGTTGATCGCGCCGCCGATGCCGATCACGTCGTCGGGCCGGCCCCATTTGGTGCCCTTGATCGACGTGCCGAGTGACAGTGAGGCATCGATGTCGGTGAACGACATGATCTCGGTCTTGCCGTTGTTCCAGCTCCAGCGGCCGAACAGGCCGATATCGTCGGTGACCGACTGTTCGACGTTGAAGACGTAGCCGTATTTGGGGCGGCCCGTGCGCGTCAGCGCAATATCGAGATTGAGCGCCGGATCGTTCAGCGTGTCGCGATAGCTGCCGGAATTGGCGCTGCTCAGCCAGCCGATGGTGCGCAGCTTGCCCGGACGGGAGAACAGCGTGTATCGCGTCTCCAGTTCGGCGACATACTGGCCGCGGCGGAATACCTGTGTATCGAAATTGTTGGAGTTGGATACCGCGCCCATCAGGAAATAGCCGCCGCGCAACGCCCATTGCTTCTGGTTGAGTTCGGCAGTTACGCCGTAGGTGAGCCCGAGCTTGTCGGCGGCATAGTCGAAGGCACCGGGCGCCCAGATCGACCAGTTCATGAAATCCTTGCGGGTGTCCTTGGCGTAGGCATTGCCGTCGAAGACGTCGCCGACCGAGAATTTGCCGGCTTGCAGCGTCAGCCTGTTGACGTCGACCTTGCCCGCCAGCTGCTGCTGCCCGCTGGCGAGCTCTTCCTGCTCGCCGCCAAATCCGAAGGTCTGGCGCACATACAGCCGCGAGGTGTTGTAGTGCGGGTAGGGGAAGTTCGACTTCTGCGCCTCGCCACTGGAAAATCCAGCGAGGCCTACGGTGTCGCTCAGGCCAAAGCCCTGCAGCAGTTCGGGGTTGTAATAGACCTCGCCGCCTTCCCAAAGCCGGGCGTTCAGATAGAGGCTGTTGCTCCAGGTGGCCTGGTACTGCCGTGCGGGCGTCAGGCTGTTAGTGCCGGTATAGGGCGCGCGGAAGGCCGGATAGCCCTGCCCCAGATAGGTGGTCTGGCCATGAATTTCCCAGCGGTCGGATTCGGTATCGGTAATGTCGGTTTTCGGTGTCCAGCTCTTCGATCCGGGCCAATCGACCTTGCGATTGAGACCAAGGCGAAGCGACTGGAAGTCAAGCGTCGAACTGTATTGCGTTCCCGAAGGGAAGCGGACATCAGCTTTTCCGAACTGGGCGTAGAGATATTCAAGCCTCACGCTCCAGTGCGGCGCGAAAGCATACTCCAGTCCCGCACCGGCCGCCCACCCCGGCCGGACGTTGATATGCTTTTCCTCGACGTCGACGCCGGTTGGTATGTTGAGGAAGCGTTCGCCGGCCCAGGCGAATCCACCGGTGGCGTAAGCGAGCCACGGGCCGGTGGCGTAGCCGATGCGGCCGCGCACCGTGCCGACATAGTCCCATCGCTCTTCGAGATCAGAGCGCGCCGTCGCGAACTTGGCGACAACGTGATTGGACGGCAGGTAGTTCGGAAAGGTCAGATCGGCTTCGACGCCGAACAGCAGGCCTGAGCTGAGGCGATGATTATATCCGGCCTGCACGCCGCCGATCAGGCCGCTGACTACGCTGTTGGTCGTGGTGAAGGCTGGGTCGGTGAGGGTTGCGAACGATGAGCCGCGGCCATAGCCGGTGTGGCCGCCGATGTAGAAGCCGCTCCAGTCGAACGCCGGGCGGAAATAGGGTGCCTTGAGCGGCATGTCGGCCGCCATCGCCGGGCTGCCGAGCGCCAGTGCGCCGAACGCGACGCCGGCCAGCGCATGTTCCAGGGATCGGCGGTTGCGGTTCACAGTGCAGACATTCCCGATGCGACCCATGCGGTCGCTGCCTGCCATCACGGCAGATTCGAATGCTTGCCGCCACCCAACAAATGAAGTCATCAACCCGTCGCCCCCGTTGGGATTGCTGCGGTTCCCGCCCCTGCATCAATGCATGATCGGAGTTCCCCATCGTTCATTCCCGATCTTTATTGCAAGTAATTCGCAATAGCAAGAAGGTGTGCCGCGGATGCGACCAGATGACACCGTTGCGTGACATGGGTGCTACATCGCGGGCACTTGTGGCTGGTGCGTCCGTTCGGACAGATCGCTGACGGGTGTTCGGAGACATCGTGGACACATCGCGAGGGCCGGGCTTTCGCTGGCTGCCCTCCAAAAAGTTGACCCGCCCGGGGGGATAACCGGGCGGGTCGGGTTCAGCACGGGGGTGGATGAGGCGCCCGTGCTGGACGCAAATCCACGACAAAAGCGTTTTCGAGCGAAGTGGTCTTCCGGTTCGCGTGAAGAAGCCGTGTCAAACAAAAGAAGCGTTGTAAGGGGTCTGAACGAGGTTGCTTGAAGCGAACGCTTCTCAAACAGAAACCAAGTCAGCCGCAGAAATCAGTAACCGCAGGTCCGGACGCGGCCGATGTAGTTGCCGAAAGCGTCGAACTGGCGAACCCAGCCGCAGCGGCGATAGCCGTCGTAGTAGTAACCGTCGTTGCTGGCAGCGATCGCGGTGCCGACAATCGCGGCGCCAACGAGGCCGGCGCCGACGCCCCAATGCAGCGGCTTGGCCTGCGCCTGGCTGGTGGAAGCGATCGTGCCGGTAACGGCAAGCGTGGCGAGGGCGAGAGCGGCGAACTTGGTCTTGATCGACATGGAAGTCTCCATCCTGTGTTGAGCGGCCATTGTGGTCCGCATGCCCAGTTGGACGGAGCGTGTTGGAAAGCGGTTCGAAATGGTGCCTGGAAATATGGTTTCGTCGATTATTTCTTAGATATTTCAGATATTTACGGGAATATCGCCCGCGCTTCATGGTTTACGAAGAAACAATTCCGGATCGAATTTGTCGACGTCGTCGAGCAATTCGCAGAACGCACGCGCGCCGTGGTCGAGCAGTCGTTCGCCCTTCTCCGCGGAGGCCTTGGTGGCGTCACCGACCGCGCCACTTTCGTGCAAATCCTGGGTCTGCCACGCGAAGGGGACGGGCCGATGCGCCGACAGCCAGCGAAATTTTTTTTCCATGTCGATACTGGTGGGGCGAAAATCGGCGATTGCTTCCTTCCGCACGCTCTGCGGATAGCGCGCCAGCATGATCGACGTCTCGGTCGCGCCGCCATGAATGCCATGCCGCGTCTCTTCTTCGGAAAACAATCCATCCGGTATGCCGAAGCGAAACCAGCTCGTGGTGACGACGAGCATCTGATGATGCGCGCGCAGATCCTGTGCTACCAGCGACATCGCCGCGCTGTTGCCGCCGTGACTCGTCACCATCACCAGCTTCCGGATCCCGGATCGCGCGGCGCTTTCGCCGATCGCCATCCATTCCTTCAATGCGACGTCGGTCGGCAGCGTCTTCGTGCCGGGATAATCGATATGCTCGGTGGAAATGCCGATCGGCTGTACGGGCAGAAAGGTGACCGGGAGTGCTGGCGGGCAGCAGCTCGCGCACGCGCGCCAGATAGGCCTCGCCGATCAGGACGTCGGTTTCCAGCGGCAGATGCGGGCCGTGCTGCTCGGTTGCCGCCAGCGGCAGCACCGCGATCCAGCGCGCGGCGTCACTTCTGGCGATCTCGGGCCAGTGGATCTCGGTCCAGTCGCGGGGTGGAACGGTTGAAGGCATCGAGCGAAGCGTTTCTTTGGATGAATTTGCGGGATAGTTTGTTAGATGTTCCGGGGATTGATCCCAACCCCTGAATCAAACCCTCGGGGACGCTCTCAACGTCCATAGCCTCCTATCATGGGCCAGAACGATCGACGGAGTCCAACCATGAACCCGGCCTTTTTGACGCGAGCGTTAACCGCGGGTCTTATCGCGCTGGCTGCGGGGCTGATGCCTGTGCGTGCGGAAACCCTCGACAAGGTGTCGTTTGGAACCAACTGGGTCGCGGAGGCCGAGCATGGCGGCTTCTTCCAGGCGGTTGCCGACGGCACCTACAAGAAATACGGCCTCGACGTCACCATCGTGCCGGGTGGACCCAACACCAACAACCGCATCTTGCTGACCGCCGGTAAGATCGACTTCTTCATGACCGCGAACACGCTGCAATCGTTCGACGCGGTCACCAATAACGTACCGGTGGTCGCGGTCGCCGCCATCTTCCAGAAGGATCCGCAGGTTTTCCTGACCCATCCGGAAACCAAGATTACAAAGCTCGAAGATCTCAAGCCGCTCACGCTGTTCGTGTCCAAGGAAGGCGTCGCGAGCTATTTCCAGTGGCTGAAATCCGAATACGGTTTCAGCGAGAGCAAGGTGAAACCCTACACCTTCAATTCGCAGCCCTTCATCGTGAACAAGCAGAGCGCGATGCAGGGCTACGTCACCTCCGAGCCCTACGCCGTCGAGAAGGCGGCCGGCTTCAAGCCGGGCGTGATCCTGCTTGCCGATCACGGCTTCAACGCCTACTCGACGCTGATCGAGACCCGCCGCGAGATCATCGACAAGAAGCCCGACCTGGTGCAGCGCTTCGTCGACGCCTCCGCGATCGGCTGGTACAATTATCTCTACGGCGACAATTCGCCCGGCAATGCGATGATCAAGAAGATGAACCCGGAAATGACCGACGAGTTGCTCGGCTATTCCGTCGCCAAGATGAAGGAATACGGCATCGTCGATTCCGGCGATACCCAGCGCGACGGCATCGGCGCCATGACCGACGCGCGCGTGGCGAGCTTTTTCGACAAGATGGTGCGGGCCGGCGTGGTTCGCCGCGATATCGACTTACCGCCAGGCCTATACGCTGCGCTTCGTCAACAAGGGCGTCGGTCTCGATCTGCGGCCGAAGAACTGACGCTGAGATGGCTGAGCCCGCCTTGTCCGAGACGGATACCGATGCGGCCGGCCTTGCCGTGCGCCTGCGCGCCGTTACCAAGATCTACGACAACGGCGTGACCGCGCTCGGGCCGCTCGATCTCGATGTCGCCAAAGGCGAATTCGTCTCGTTGCTCGGGCCTTCCGGTTGCGGAAAATCGACCGCGCTGCGGCTGATCGCGGGGCTCAGCGTGCCGAGCGCAGGCACGGTGAATGTTCCCCATCGCGCCAAAGGGGCGGATGGGCGGCATCCCATCGGCTTCGTGTTTCAGGAGCCGACGCTGATGCCATGGGCCAGCGTGCGCGAAAACGTCCGCCTGCCGCTGAAACTTTCGCACGCGCCGGCGACCGATGCCGACAGCCGTATCGCGGAGGCGCTGGAGCAAGTGGGGCTTGCCGAATTTGCCGATGCCTATCCCCGTGAACTGTCCGGTGGCATGAAGATGCGGGTCTCGCTGGCGCGCGCGCTCGTCACCGATCCGGATATCCTGCTGCTGGACGAGCCGTTCGCGGCGCTCGACGAGATCACGCGGTTTCGGCTCAACAACGATCTGCTTGACCTGTGGCGCACGCTGCACAAGACCGTCATCTTCGTCACCCATTCGGTATTCGAGTCGGTCTATCTGTCGCAGCGGGTGACCGTGATGACGGCACGGCCGGGCCGCCTGGCAAGCGAATTTCGCATCGACACCGCAGAGCCACGCGGGGAGGAGTTTCGCACTTCGGCCGAATATGCCGGCTATTGCCGCGAGGTCTCCAGTGCGCTCGCACCTTCCTATTCCGGGCAGCGCAGCGCATGAGCGTTTTCCAGAAGGTCGGCCGCATACTGTTGCCCATCGCCGTGCTCGCCGCGGGCCTGGCGCTGTGGGAGCTTGTGGTACGCGTCAATGACATCCAGCCTTATGTGCTGCCGAGCCCTTATCTCGTGTTTCAGACGCTGATCGGCGACTGGCCGGTGCTCTCGGAATCGCTGGGCGTCACCTTGCTCACCACGCTGGAAGGTTTTATCGCCGCGGCCGTCGGCGGCGTCGCGCTGGCGCTGTTGTTCAATTCGTCGAAATGGCTGGAATATTCGCTGTTTCCCTATGCTGTCATTCTGCAGGTCACGCCGGTGATCGCAATTGCGCCGTTGTTGCTGATCTATCTGCCGCAGCATACCGCGGTGATCGTCTGCGCCTGGATCGTCGGGTTCTTTCCGGTGCTGTCCAACACCACGCTCGGGCTGAATTCGGTGGACCGCAATCTGGCCGGGTTGTTTCAGCTCTATGGCGCGTCGCGGCTGCAGACGCTGCGGTACCTGAAATTGCCCGCGGCGCTGCCGTATATCCTCGGCGGCTTGCGGATCGCGGGCGGCCTGTCGCTGATCGGCGCGGTGGTCGCCGAAATCGCGGCGGGCACCGCGGGCGCCGGCTCCGGCCTTGCCTTCCGGATCGCCGAATCCGGTTATCGCCTCAACATTCCCCGAATGTTCGCGGCGTTGCTGTTGCTGTCCGCCGCCGGGATTGTCATCTATGGGCTGCTGGCGCTAGTTTCGCATCTGGTATTACGGCGCTGGCATGAGAGCGCGCTTGGAAAGGAAAATTGATGGCTGCCGCGAATAATTCGTCCGAAAAGATCGATCTGCTGATCTATGGACCGATCAGGCCGATCCTGGAAAACGGCTTCTCGGACCAGTTCGTCCTGCACAAGGCGGAGAGCCGCGCCGACCTCGAGCGGTTGACGCCCGATGTCCTGGCGAAAACCCGCGGCATCGCGGTCACCTATCACACGGTGCCGGCCGACAAGAAGTCGCTGTCGCATTTCCCCAAGCTCGAAATCGTCGCGAGCTTCGGCGTCGGCTACGACCATGTCGATTCGGCTTATGCGCGTGAGCACGATATCGTCGTTACCAACACGCCCGACGTGCTGACCGAAGAGGTCGCCGACGTCGCGATGGGCCTGCTGATCTCGACACTGCGCGAATTCGTCAAGGCCGACCGCTATCTGCGCTCCGGCCTGTGGCAGACCCAGAACTATCCGTTGAGTGTCGGCTCGCTGCGCGACCGCAAGGTCGGGATCGTCGGCATGGGCCGCATCGGTCAGGCGATCGGACGCCGGCTCGAAGCTTCGCTCGTGCCCGTTTCCTATCACTCGCGCAACCCGTCTTCGGCCGTCTCCTACACGCATTATCCCGACCTGATGGAAATGGCGAAGGCGGTGGACACGCTGATCGTGATCGTGCCCGGCGGCGCCGCCACCGCCAAGATGATCAATGCCGACGTGCTGAAGGCGCTCGGCCCGCGCGGCGTCCTGATCAACGTCGCGCGCGGCTCCGTCGTCGACGAGCCGGCGCTGGTGGCGGCGCTGAAATCCGGCACCATCCTCGCGGCCGGGCTCGACGTCTTCGCCAACGAGCCGAACGTGCCGGACGAGCTGAAGGCCATGCAAAATGTCGTGCTGCTGCCACATATCGGCTCGGCTTCGGTGGTAACGCGCAATGCCATGGATCAGCTTGTCGTCGACAATCTGAAAAACTGGTTTGCCGGCAAGGCGCCGTTGACGCCCGTGCCGGAAACCCCGGTTAAGGGACGCTGATGTCGCTTGGGCGTTTTGGCATCACGGCGGCAGCGCTGACGGCGCTGCTCGCACTTGCGTCGCAGGCAGCGGCGCAGGATGCCTCGAACCTGAAGAAGGACATGGTCGGGCAGTGGGAGCTTGCCACCACCGAGCGCAGCAAGACCTGCGTCGTCACGCTGAAGAGCGATACGACGCCGCAGGGGCTCAAGCTCGAGCTCGAGCCCGGCTGCGCCGCCGCGCTGCCGTTTACCAAGGAAATCACGGCCTGGAATATCAAGGGGCTGGATATCGTGCGGCTGCAGGACGCCGCCGGCCAACCGGTGATCGACTTCACCGAAGTCGAGAGCGGCATCTTCGAAGGCTTGCGGACCGGCGAGGGCGTCTACATCCTGCAGAACCTCGCCGCCGCCCGCTCGCTCGCCAAATCGATGGACCAGATGATCGGCGACTGGTCGATGGTCCGCGGCAATGGCCAGACCATCTGTGGCCTGACGCTGACGAATACCGAAGCCACCGGCGATAATTTCCAGGTGTTTTTGAAGCCGAAATGCGATCCCGCGGTTGCGGCCTTTGCGCCGAACCAGTGGCGGCTCGAACGCGGGCAGATGATTCTGATGTCGGCGACGGGCCAGACCTGGCAGTTCGAGGCCGACGATAATGCGCAGTGGCGGCGGGTGCCTGATAGCGCCGATCCGCTGATCATGCTGCGGGGGCAATAGCTCTAGCGGCCAATGACTCCCGCGACCTGAGACGCCACCTGCTCGGCGAGCATGTGGTAGCCTTCCGGTGTCAGATGCTGGCCGTCAGGCTGATGCGGCAATCCCCTGAACGTGCCATTGGCGATCATGATCACCGGGATGCCCCGGGCCCGCAGCCGGCTCTGAATTTCCGGCGTTCGATCCGGCGAGCCCTTGCGGCGGTCGTTGCCGCCGGGCTGCAGGATGACGGCGCTCGTCCCGTTCGGCGCCGCCCGGTCAAGGCGCTGCAACATGCCTTCCGTGGTGTCGCCGTTGATGCCGGCGTTGACGACACGGACATTGGCGCCCTTTGCCCGCAAGATCGCCTCGAGTTGCGCGGGATAGGCCTGATTGCGCGCGACCCCCTTGCCATAGGTGTTGCTGGCGCCCAGCGCCACGATCGTCGCCGCGTCGGCCGCCGCGGATGCGAAAGCGGATATGCCCATCAGGATCGCCAAACCCCCAATCGTACCAAGCCTGAAAGCCCGCAATTTCATGTTTGGTCCCCCTCGCATCGGTTGAGGAAGCCTACGGGGCTGGCATCCCCCGGCGCAACCGTGCGGGTCGGCCGATTCGGACAAAAATTAATCCAGGGACCTGTCGATCCGGCGTGCTCCCGTTCGTCGTCTCCCATAGCGAGCCAGTTTTGCGGGCGATCACCGCCGCAACTCGCCTCAACGGGAGTTCCACCATGCGCTTCATGTACATCGTTACCTCGTCCCAGCCCATGCGCGGCCCGACGCCGGCCTTGATGGAGGCGATGGCCAAGCTCGCCGACCGGGAGATCAAGGCCGGCCGCATGATCGACAGCGGCGGGTTGATGCCGGTCTCGATGGGTGCGCAGGTGCGCATCACCGACAGCAAGCTCAGCGTGGTCGACGGGCCGTTCGTCGAGACCAAGGAAATGATCGGCGGCTATGCGATCTTCGAATTGCGCGACAAGGAAGAGGCGGTGGCGGCGGCGCGGGAATTCATGCAGCTGCACCTCGATCACATGCCGGGCTGGGACGGCACCTGCGAGGTTCGTTCCTTTGCGACGCCGGGCGTGGATGGCGCCTGCGAGGTTGACGTGCGCGCCCACGCCTGATGCGAACGTCCGGTCGACGCAGTCGGCGGCGATGACGGCCGCCGACGTCCATCGCACTATTCTCGCGGTCTGGCGCATCGAACAGCCGCGCCTGATCACGGGCCTGTCCCGGATGCTGCGCGATGTGACGCTGGCCGAAGACCTGACGCAGGAAGCCCTGGTGGCGGCGCTCGAACATTGGCCTGCTACCGGCGTGCCGGAAAAGCCGGGTGCGTGGCTGATGGCCACTGCGAAACGCCGCGCGCTCGATGATTTGCGCCGCCGCAGCATGCTCGCGCGCAAGCACGAGATGCTGATACGCGATCTGGAACAGGAGCAGCAGGCGATGCCCGATCCGGATGCGGCGCTCGACGACGATATCGGTGACGAATTGCTGCGGTTGATCTTCACCGCCTGCCATCCAAAACTGTCGCGCGAGGCGCGCGCGGCGTTGGCGCTGCGGATGATCTGCGGCCTGACCACGGAAGAGATCGCGCGCGCGTTCCTGCAGCCGGAGGCGACCATTGCCCAGCGCATCGTGCGCGCCAAGCGGACGCTGTCGGAATCCGGACTCGCTTACGAAACCCCGCATGGTGCGGAGCTTTCGGAACGGCTGGCCTCGGTGCTGGAGGTCGTCTATCTCATCTTCAACGAGGGCTACACGGCCGCCCGTGGCGACGAATGGCTGCGGCCGCAGCTCTGCAACGATGCGCTGCGCATGGGCCGCGTGCTGACACGGGTCGCGCCGCAGGAAGCCGAAGCCCACGGCCTGCTCGCGCTGATGGAGCTGAACGCCTCGCGCATCGCGGCGCGCACGGATGCGGCCGGCGATCCGGTCTTGCTGATGGATCAGAACCGCGCGCGTGGGACCACCTTCAGATCCGCCGCGGCTTGCTCGCGCTGACGCGGGCGCACGAGCTCGGCGGCGCGCGTGGTTTCTATGCACTGCAGGCGGCAATCGTCGCCTGCCACGCCCGGGCCGGCACTCCCGACGAAACCGATTGGCTGCGTATCGCTGCACTCTATGCCGAATTGACGGCACTGGTGCGTTCGCCGGTCATCGAACTCAACCGCGCGGTCGCGGTCGGCATGGCTGAAGGCCCGGCGGCGGCACTTGCTATCGTGGACGATCTCGCGCACGAACCTGCGCTCAAGAGCTATCATCTGCTGGAAAGCGTGCGCGGTGATCTGCTTTTCAAGCTCGCCCGTTTCGCGGAAGCGCGCGCCGCATTTGAGGCCGCCGCGCGATTGGCGGGCAACCGACGCGAACATGATCTGCTGCAACGGCGCGTTGTCGAAGCGGCCAGACGCAGCGAAATCGCGCGTTGATTTCTGAATGAGCAGCGCATCTTGCGCACGCCATGATTGCTGAATCCGCTGCAAGAAGCCCGTGTTTTTGCGCTTCGTAGAACTACGGAATCTCGACTGCTCATTCCGAACACAGTGATTAACCATTGGCGATTATCGTCATGCCAACACTTGCGGATTTGCGCTTTCGCCCTCGTGCCGCATTTTTCAAGCGGCCATTGGCACATCATTCGAGGACGCGGCATGTCGGCATTCTTCCCTCGTCGATCAACCATGTTTGCAACGGCCGTTGCTGCGGCCAGCTTTGGCGCGCTCGGCTTTGCCAGCATCGGCTTCGGCGCGGTCATCGTCGGCGAAACCCGACGGATCGATCTCGGTGCGAAGGCGGCGCCCGGGATCGATGCGATGAAGGCGCAGTACAAGCGACCGGCAACGATCCCGTTCCCGAAGGAAAATTCCTACACGCCGGAAAAGGCCGCGCTCGGCAAGAAGCTTTATTTCGACACGCGGCTGTCGGTGACGTCGGCGCAATCCTGCGCGAGCTGTCACAGCCCGGGCTTCGGCTGGGGCGACGGCCTGGCGGTCGGCGTCGGCCACGGCATGGCGAAGCTTGGCCGCCATTCGCCGACCATCGTCAATGCCGCGTGGGGCGCGATCTTCATGTGGGACGGCCGGCTCGCCACCCTCGAAGAGCAGGCGCTCGGTCCGATCCAGGCTGCCGGCGAGATGAACATGCCGCTCGCGCAACTGATGGAACGGCTTACCTCCATCGGTGAATACAAGCCGCTGTTCGCTGTGGCATTTCCGAACGAAGCCATGAGCTCCAAGACGCTTGCCAAGGCGATCGCGACCTATGAACGGACCGTGGTCTCCGAGCGTGCGCCGTTCGATTCATGGATCGAGGGAAATGAAAAGGCGATTTCCGAGGAAGCCAAACGCGGCTTTGCCGTCTTCAACGGCAAGGCGCTCTGTTCTTCCTGCCATGAGGGCTGGAACTTCACCAATGACGGCTTTCAGGACATCGGGCTGCCGAGCAAGGACGTCGGCCGCGGAGAATTCATGCCGGGCGTGGTCAAGATGCAGCACGCTTTCAAGACGCCTGGCTTGCGCGAAATCGCGCGCCGAAGCCCTTTCATGCATGACGGGTCGCTCGCCACGCTCGAAGCGGTGGTCGAACATTACGATCGCGGCGGTGTCGACCGGCCGAGCCGTTCCGACCTGATGAAGCCGCTTGGCCTCACGGCTCAGGAAAAGTCCGACCTGGTGGCCTTCATGAAAACCCTGACCAGTAACCTCAGTCCCACCGCGGTGCCGGTGCTTCCGCGCTGATCCCGGCCCTATCGATCGAAGGATATCCCATGCACAAGACCATTCTGTTCGCACTCGTCATTCTCTCCGGCCTGTCGGCTGGCGCGCTCGCTGCCAACCAGGTGATCCATCAGAAAGGCCGGGTGTTTTCTTCCGAGAGCATCACCATCAAGAAAGGTGAAACGCTGACCTATGTGAATGACGACAGTATTCCTCACAACATCATGTCGGGCACCAAGGGCAGCGAATTCAATCTCGGCTCGCAGGCGCCCGGCACTTCGATTGATGTGACCTTCAAGGAAGCAGGCAACGTGCAGGTGATCTGCGCCATCCATCCGCGAATGAAGATGATGGTGCAGGTTACGGACTAATCGCGCCAACGGTCGCCGGAGATTTGTGATGTCGATCCGCTACAAGATTTTCGGCGCCTTCAGTGTTGTCATCCTGCTCGCCTGCGGGCTCGCATTCTACGGCATTCAAGGTATCTCCACCGCGGGCGACCGGGTGGTGCGCCTGTATGACGGCCCCCTGATGGGGATCAATCACGCGCGCTCCGCGCATGCGGGCTTGAACGAGGCGCGCCTCGTCATGCAGCGCAGCCTGACCGACGGGGCAGATAGCGAAGGCGTTGCACGGTTTGAAAAGCTGGTTCGCACTATTTCCGAAGATCTCAGCGTGGTCCGGGATCGGGTCCAGAGTGCAAGCGTCAAGGCTGCCCGGGAGAAGGCTGAAGCCGGCCTTCGCGGCTGGTCCGAGACCGGACTGAAGATCCTCAAGCCGGTGCCGGGCGGCCTGACCGAGATCCCGACGACCTTCTCGCTGACGCGGCTGGGCGACGAGGCTGCCGCGGCGCTCGACGATCTCGTGGAACTGGTGGCGGCCTATGGCTTCGACTACCGGACCGAGGCGGAAGCATCGGTCGCCGCGGCGCGCACCGCCATGCTCGGGATCGCCATTGGCACCGCACTCGTCGGGTTCATCATCGCCGTGGCCTTTGCCTATTCGCTCAGCAAGCCGATCTCGGCTGCAGTGCACGTTGCAGCACGCGTGGCTGCAGGTAATTTCACGGATGACATCGCGGTCCGGCGGCGTGACGAACTAGGCCGGCTTCTAAAATCGCTTGCCGTCATGCAGGCCAGCCTGAAGGCCCGCGCCGATCAGGATCTCGCGCTGATGTCCTCCAAAGACGAGACCCATGCGCAGCAGGTCACCCGGCGGCAGCGCATCGAGGCCGAGATAGAGGCCTTCCGTTCCACCTTCACCGCCGCGCTCGCCAACACCGACCGGATGACGGGCGAACTGACCGACACCGCGCAAACCCTTTCCTCGATCGCGCACGCCGCCGGCAAGCAATCCGTCGAGACGGCTTCCACCGCTGGCCAGACCTCGGCCAACGTCCAGACCGTAGCAACCGCCGCGAGCCAGCTCGGAGATTCCGTGCAAGCGATCAAGACGCAGGTCAATGACGCCACCACGATCGTGCAGCGCGCCTCGGGCATGGCCGGAACGGCCAACGAGACGATTCGGGCCCTCGCGAGCTCCACACAGCATATCGACGAGGTCGTGGGATTTATCCGCAATATTGCCGGCCAGACCAATCTGCTGGCACTCAACGCCACGATCGAAGCGGCGCGCGCCGGCGAGGCTGGCCGGGGATTTGCCGTGGTGGCCTCGGAAGTCAAGGCGCTCGCCACCCAGACCGCCAAGGCGACCGAGGACATTTCCTCCCAGATCGCCGAGGTGCAATCGGCGACGAAGCAGGCGGTCGACAATGTCGGCGCCATTGCGTCGATCATGGACGAGATCGATCGCTTCACCGCGGCGATCGCCGACGCGGTCAGCCAGCAGAATGCCGCGGCGAACGAAATATCGCGAAGTATCGGCCACGCCGCCGCCGGAACGGAAAGCGTCGCCCGGAGCATTGCCGGAACGGCCACCGCGACCGAGAACACCAACCGTTCCGCCGACCTCGTATTGTCGACCGCGCGCGACCTGTCGGATCAGGCCGCCGATCTGCGCGCGTCCGTCGATCGTTTCCTCTCGAATGTGGCGGCATAACGCTTAGTTCGCCGGTCCGGTTCGCCTGAACTCAGATGAAGCGGAACTGCTGCCGCTCGCGCTTGGCGAGTTTTGCGATCGCCTGACCGACGATGATGTTCTTGAAATGGTCGGTCTGCTGATGATCGGCAAATGCCGCTTCGCCGGCGAACACCTCGTAGAAGAAGAATTCCCGCGGCCTGGCGACGTTCTGGTGAATCTGGAACTCCTTCACGCCGGGCTCGCGCTGGGCCTGCGGAAGAAAGTCTTTCAGAAGCGCCGCAACCGCGCCTTCCTCTCCGGAATTGACCTCCCAGAATGCGGTGACGATCAGGTGCTGGTTAGCGCTGTTGGTGGCTGTCATGGTGTTCTCCTGTGAAGCCCGGCTGCGTTCGATTGCGGCGCCGGCGACTGAAATCATCATGCCCTATTTCCTGACGTCGATGCTTCGGCAGTAATCGAACTATGATATCCGTGTCCGGTTCGGAACCATGCGCGCGTCGCGCGCGTTTTCCGGACATTCGCTTCACGTGGCATGGAGCAGGCGCATGACGAAAAAGACCGTGCTCGCAATCGGCGTCGAGCCTTCCCTGGTTGACTTCAGCGCCTTCCCGGGGCTCACGACCGAACTGGTGAGGAGCTACATCGAAGCTCAGATCGAGCAGCTTCGCGCGATCGGCTATGAGGCCGACAGCTGCCTGGTCGATCTCGGCGACACGGCCGAAGCCGTCGCCGCGGCGGCGCTGGGCGCAAAGCATTATGACTGCGTGGTGATCGGCGCCGGCTTGCGCGAGCCGCGCGAGCGGCTGCTTCTGTTCGAACGGATCATCAATCTGGTTCACCTCGGCGCGCCGCATAGTCGCATTTGCTTCAATACCACGCCGGCCGACACCGCCGAGGCGGTGCGGCGATGGGTCGAGCCGTAAGCGGGCCTGCGCTCAAGCCGTCCGAAACGGACCGAGCAGACTGCCTATGATCTTATGCCGCGCGCCCGGAGCTTCTTCGGATTCTCCGCACCCGGCAGCAGCAGCGCCACCTCGCAGATCATCGCATCGACCTCAATCCGAAACTGACCATCGGTGACGGCCCGCTCGGCCGACGCATCCTGTTCGGCGCGGCCGGCGGAACCTTCGAAGGCCCAAGGCTGTGCGGCGAGGTGGTGTCCGGCGGCGGCGACTGGGCGCTGTTTCGTGCCGATGGCGCCATGTCGCTCGACGTTCGCCTGACCTTGCGCACCCATGACGATGCGCTGGTGCATATGACCTATGGAGGCCGCCGGATCACGCCTTCCGTACGCGACATGAAGATGCGTGCCGCTGGACACTACCATCGCGCTGCGGCATGGCTGCCGAGGCGCCCGGCACCGGCCTTCTACAGGATCTTCTCGAAGTAATACCGGCGAATGCCGCCTCCCAGCGTCTTGTTGCTCGCCTGCTCGGCGACGGCCTCGTTCAGCAACCGATATCCCGCGTGCCTGTACAATTCGAGCGCCGCCGGCTGCAATTCAGACGTGCTCAATTCAAGCCTTCGCATCTCAAGCCGACGGCACTCAACTTCGGCAAATCGCAGCATCGACCGCGCGATCCCGCTTCGTCGGGCCGACGGGTCGACATACATGCGACGCAGTTCCATGGCGTCGGGCGCTGCGGGTTCAAGGCCGAACATGCCGACGATCTTCTCCTCCATCAGCGCGACCCAAAAGCCGCCGCCTCGCTCACCATAGTAAGCGGCGACGCGATCCATTTCCTCGGTCAATGAACGCGCGATGTAAGCTTCGAAGGCATCGCGCATATGCGGCGGCGACAGCAGCCGGTTGACCACAATGAATAACTCGCGCACCAGCTAGCGAGCAAGCGGATTGGCGTCGGTGGGGCGAGCTAGATCAGCTTCAACCCCTTTAAACTCGCATGCCCGTTCTTGCCGACGATGATGTGGTCGTGCACGGAAATGCCGAGCGGGGTGGCGATCTGGACGATCGCCTTGGTCATCTGGATATCGGCCTGCGACGGCGTCGGATCGCCGCTGGGATGATTGTGCACGAGGATCAGCGCGGTCGCCGATAGTTCGAGCGCCCGCTTGATCACCTCGCGCGGATAGACCGGGGTGTGGTCGACGGTGCCGGTCTGCTGGATTTCGTCCGCGATCAGCTGGTTGCGCTTGTCGAGGAACAGCAGGCGAAACTGCTCCTTGTCGGCAAACGCCATCCCGCTCCGGCAATACTCGATCACGTCGTTCCAGGACGACAGCGCGATCTTGCGCTTGATCTCGCCCTTCGCCACCCGGCTTGCGGCTGCGGCGAGCAATTTGATCTGGTTGATCGAGGCCTCGCCGATGCCCTCGACTTCGCGCAGGCGCGCGACCGGCGCATGAATGACTTCGGCGAACGACCCGAATTTTTTCAACAGCGTTTTCGCCAGCGGTTTTGTGTCGCGCCGAGGCAGGGCGGGAAACAGCGCCATCTCCAGAAATTCGTAATCGCTCAGCGCCTCCGGCCCGGCCGTATAAAAGCGCTCGCGCAGCCGTTCGCGGTGGCCGTGATAATGCGGCGTCTCGGTGGATTGATCCGGGGGAGTGCTGGTCTTGGCTGGCATCACTGTAACCATGCCGTGCCGGCGAGCTTTTGCAACTCTAAAGTGCGGGGTGCTCCGAGGAAAAGGCGCCGAGCAAAGCACGGTACCTTCGAGTTTGTTTCAAATCAGCCGGCTATCAGGCCTTCACGGCCGCGAATGCATAGGTGTTGCCGTCCTTTGACAGCGTGCCGACGTTCGGGAAGGCGCGCGGTCGGATCAGCACATGCCGGGCACCTGCAGGCAAGGCTCGCGGCCGGGACGGTCGACGCGGAAGGCCTCGATGAAGCGGCCCTCCTTCTGGGTCACGAACACGGTCCTGCCGTCAGGACCGCCAAAGGTGAGGTTGGTCGGCTGCTTTCCGCGCAGGGGTACCTCGCGTACGAGCGATCCGTCGGCCGCGATAATGGCGATCTTGCCGGCCGAAAGCCGCGCAAGATAAATCCGGCCGTCGATATCGGTGCGCAGGCCGTCGACCTCGAAATCCGCGAACCCCCTGACCAGCCGCGGGTCCAGCAGTTTGCTGCCGTCGAGGCGATAGGCCCAGACCTGCCGCGAATTCGACTCGCTGACGTAAAGCGTCGTGCCGTCCGGGCTCAGGTCGATGCCGTTGGTCACGCCGAGGCGTCTTGTGCCGGACATCACCTCACCGCGACCCTTGCCGTCGGCGCCCCGGGTAATGCGCCAGATCTGGCCGCCTGAGGGCGATGCAAAGCGCGGGTCGCTGGCATAGAGCGTGCCGTCCGCCGCGATCGCCAGGTCGTTCGGCTGATTGAACCGATCGGAATGAAAGTAGACCCGCGGCATGGTTTCGCCGCGTTCGATGACCCAGATATTGTGCTTCTTGTAATCGGCGATGTACATCCGCCCCTGCCGATCGAAACGAATGCCGTTACCGATGCTGCCAACGGGAAGCAACGTGAAGAGCTGGGACTGCGAGGCGCCAGCGGCCAGCTTGCCGACACTGCCGCTCTGTTGAAAATTGACGACGTAAAGGTTGCCTGATGCGTCGACCGCCGGGCCTTCGATGCCGGGCGTGTATTCGCCCGGTGGCGTGATCGTCTTGCTGACGAACAGGGCATCCTCGGCCGCGTTGCACTGCCCTGCGAGGAAGCCGCCGCATGCGATGAGACAGGCCGCAATGCGTTTCGCCAGACGGCCATGTTCTGCCGTCGCCATCGTCAGCTCCCTCTGCGGCAGGCGCAGGCTCCGAACCCACTTATCTCCCGGAGCCCAACTATGCCGGAGTCAGCGGCTTCTCGCCGCTGCGCTGCGACAGCGTGAAAATTTCGACGCCGGTCGCGGTCACGCCGACCGAATGCTCGAACTGCGCCGACAGCGAACGGTCGCGCGTCACCGCGGTCCAGCCGTCGGACAGGATTTTTACATGCGGCTTGCCGAGATTGATCATCGGCTCGATGGTGAAGAACATGCCGGGCTTCAGCATCACGCCCTCGCCGGGGCGGCCGATATGGATGATGTTCGGCTCGTCGTGGAATATGCGTCCCAGCCCATGGCCGCAGAAATCGCGCACCACGCTCATGCCCTGCGGTTCGACGAAACTCTGGATGGCGTGGCCGATATCGCCGGTGGTGGCGCCGGGCTTCACCGCGGCGATGCCCCGCATCATCGCCTCATAGGTGACCTCGATCAGCCGCTCGGCCTTGCGGGCGATCGGGGCGATCACATACATGCGGCTGGAATCGCCGTACCAGCCGTCGACGATGAAGGTGACGTCGATATTGACGATGTCGCCTTCCTTCAGCGCGCGATCGCCGGGCATGCCGTGGCAGACCACGTGATTGATCGAGGTGCAGGTCGAGTAGCGGTAGCCGCGATACATCAGCGTCGCCGGATAGGCGTCATGGCTGAAGGCGAAGTCGCGGACGAATTCGTCGATCCGCGAGGTCGGAACGCCCGCCTTGACGATGTCGGTGAGTTCGTCGAGGCATTTTGCGACCAGCGCGCCCGCCTTGCGCATGCCGGCGAACCCGCTGGCGCCATGCAGCTTGATCTGGCCGGTTTTTCGCAAGGAGGTGTCAGACGCTTCAATATAGCTCATGGGCTGTCATGCTTCGGAGGAACGGGAATGGTTGATTTAATGGTCTAATTTAGTGATCGGAGCGCTCTCGGGCAAGCCGGCGTTGGGGGCTGGAGACTCTAAAAAGACTTGCATCAAAAAAGACTTGCATCTAGCCGGAAACTTCCACGACCTGCTCGACCGGCAGCGCACCGCCGTGGACGCGGATTTCGCGGACCGGATAGGGAACACGGATCCCCTCGCGCTTGAAGGCGTCCCACAGCGCCAGCATCGCCTCGCTCTTCACGTTGTCCATGCCGTCGGGATCGGCGATCCAGAAGGTCAGCGAGAACTTCATGCCGGCCTCGGCGAATTCGGTCAGGATGCAGTTCGGCGGCTTGTTCTTGATGGCGCGCGGGGCGGCCGCCGCGATCTCGATCGCCAGCTTGCAGACGAGGCGGGGATCGGCGTCGTAATTGGTGCTGAACAGCACCTTCACCAGCGTATTCTTGTCGGTATAGGTCCAGTTCACGACCTTCTGCGTCACCAGATCCTCGTTCGGGATCAGGAACTCGCGGCCGTCGCCGGCCGCGACCGAGATGTAGCGCGTCTTCATCGCGCTGATCCGGCCCGAGCTGTCGCCGATGGTGACGAGATCGCCGGGTTTCACCGATTTGTCCGCCAGCAGGATGATGCCCGAGATGAAATTGGCGACGATCTTCTGCAGGCCGATACCGATACCGACGCCGACCGCGCCGGAAAATACCGCCAGTGCCGAAAGGTTGATGCCGACGGCGCCGAGCGCGACGATGACGCCGACCGTCAAGAGCCCCATCCGCATCATCTTGACCAGCAGCACCTGGATGGACGGGGTGAGGTCGGTCGAGCGATTGATCCGGCTTTCGATAAAATTGCTGGCAATATTGGTGAGCCACAAGGCCAGGATCAGCAGCGCGCCGAGCTTGATCAGGACCAGCGGCGTCAGCCGCAAGCCGCCGAGGACGATCGAGACGGGGTCCGAATCCAGCAATTGCAGGGTCGGCTCGAGCTGGCCGACGACACTGAGCGCTGCGATCAGCCAGGCCGAAAGCGACACCAGCCTCACGATGAACTCGTTGCGAATGACCGACGTCACCAGCCGGATCACGAGCCAGGCCACCGCAAGCTTGGCGGAGACCGCGAGCAGGTAGCTGCGGCTCGGCCAGGTCGAGTGGACCATCGCGAAGCGCGCCACGATCACCAGGATCGCGAACACGACGGTGGAGGCGCTGCCGACCAGAACGTGGGCGAAGCGCCGCAGCGCCACCGGCCACCGCATCGCAAGCGAGGTCATGTCGACGCGCGCGCGAATGGCTGCCTCGCTGGCCCAGGCAATGCCGCCGGCGGTGAGGATCAGGCCAAATTGCAGATAGAACCAGGGCGAGGTGACCTCTGCGCCGAGGGAGCGCGCGGTGGCGAGCAAGAACTCGATGATCTGTTTCAGGTCCACCGGCCAAATCTCGTTTGGGGTTTTCCGGCCCCTCCGGACAAAGTTGATTCGCGAATAGCAGGGAGATTCTCACAACCGACGGGCGGATGCCATCGGCACGGCAGGCGCGGGGCAGGTTAGGCCCTTAAAATCGGGCACATCGCCGCTAACGCAGAAATGGGTTGGCGTTCAACTGAGGCAACGATAAGGATGCAATTGCAAGTATTTGCCAGGATTGTAGAGGTTATTGCGGAGGTTCATGGCTTCTCTCAACTCGGTCAGCATCGCCATCTTTCTGGGCGCCGTTCTGGTGATGGCGGGCATCCTGTCGAGCCTGCTCGCGCTGCGCTTCGGGGCGCCGCTGCTGCTGGTGTTCCTGCTGATCGGCATGCTGGCGGGCGATGCCGGGCCGGGCCAGCTCAGCTTCAATGACGTCCGCACCACCTATCTGGTGGGATCGGTGGCGCTGGCACTGATCCTGTTCGACGGCGGCCTGCGAACCAAGTTTCAAAGCATCCGCATCGTGCTGGCGCCGTCGATGATGCTGGCGACCGTCGGTGTGCTGCTCACCGCCCTGATCGCCGCGCCGGCCGCCAGATATGCGCTCGATCTCAGCTGGACCGAGGCGCTGCTGGTCGGCGCCGTGGTGGCATCGACCGATGCCGCGGCGGTGTTCCTGCTCGTTCATACCCAGGGCCTGCGCCTGCGCCCCCGCGTCGGCGCTACCCTGGAGGCCGAATCCGGTACCAACGATCCGTTCGCGATCTTTCTCACCCTGATGCTGGTGGAGTTCATTTCACTCGGTGAAAGCTCGCCTTCGCACGTTCTCATGGAGCTCGCGCGCGGTGGGTTGCTCGGTGCCGTCGTCGGCGTGATCGGCGGCCGCCTGATGGTGCTTGCGCTCAATCGCATGGCGCTGCCGCAGGGTTTGCATGCGCCCTTCGTCACGACTGCCGCGCTGGTGATCTTCGGCGCTGCGCAGATGTTGCAGGCATCGGGTTTTCTCGCCGTCTATCTCGCCGGCATCATCATCGGCAACCGGCCGACGCGTGCGCACAATTCGGTGGTGACGTTTCTCGACGCCGCGACCTGGCTGGCGCAGATCGTGATGTTTGTTCTCCTGGGCTTGCTGGCGTCGCCGCAACGCCTTCTGGGCAGCGTCGTTCCCTCCGTGATCGTGGCGCTGGTGCTGATGCTCGTGGCGCGGCCGCTCGCGGTGTTCGTGTGCCTCATGCCATTCCGGTTCAACTGGCGCGAAAAGGTCTTCATCGCCTGGACTGGCCTGCGCGGGGCGGTCGCGATCTTTCTGGCGTCGATCCCGATGCTGGTCGGGCTGTCGAAAGCCTATCTCTATTTCGACGTCGCCTTCGTCGTGGTCGTCACGTCGCTGCTGCTGCAGGGCTGGACGCTGGGGCCGGCGGCGCGGTGGCTGCACGTGGCGCTGCCGCGCGTCGACCGCGGTCCGCGGCGCGTCGAGCTCGATCTGCCGGGTCAGCTCGACCAGCAACTGGTCGGCTATCCCGTCCGCGCGAAGAGCCTCTATTTCCGGCGCGGCCTGATTCCGTCGTGGTCGAAGCCGACGCTGGTGATCCGCGACGAGCGGATTCTCTCGCCTGCCGAGGCCGATCCGATCGCGGCCGGAGACTACCTCTATCTGCTGGCGCCGCCGGAAAAGGCCGAGGCGCTGGATCGCTTTTTCGTCGACATGGCGCCGAGCTCGGCGCCCGACCCGCATCTGCTCGGCGACTTCATGGTGTCGGGCGAGCATACGCTCGGTGAACTGGCCCAGGTCTATGGCGTATCGGCCGGAGACGAGCAGGCGAAGCTGACGCTCTCGGACTATTTCGACATTCATCTCGACCATGCGCCCAAGGAAGGCGCCGAGCTTGTGCTGGATCCGATCGTTCTCGTCGCGCGCAGCATCAGCGGCGGGCGGGTCAACGTGGTCGGCCTGCGGCTCCCCGAGGATGAGGAGCAGGCCGTGCCGCTGACGCGTTGGCAGAAGTTCAGGCGCAAGCTGGCCGAGATATGGTCGTCGGTGGCGGGGGTCTAGAGCGCAGCCGACCTTCAGGCGCCTTCGACGATGATGAAGTCGGCATCCGCATATTGCTGGCGGTTCGCTCTCGCTTTTTGGGCAAGGAAGGCGAAGCAATAAAGAAAGGCCCCAGCTGTCGGCTGAGGCCTTCCTGCTTGGCGCGTTGTCAGGCGCGCTCAGTAGACGCTGTCGCAGACGTTGACGGTGCGCGGACCGTAGGCGGTGAAGATCGTCTTGTAGCAGCTTCCGCCGACATAGAACGACGACCCAAAGTGGCGCTGGCCCCAGTGACCAAATCCACCATGACCAAATCCACCATGACCGTGGCCGAAATGCATGCCGCCGCCGCCATGCCCGTGCCCGCCGCCGGCGGACGCAGGAGCAACCGCAGCCGCGGTCAGAGCGAGAGCGGCGACGGCAGCGAGGGAAATCTTGCGAAACATTGGTGTTCTCCATTCCAGGCGTGATTGCCTGATATGCTGGTAAGACGTGTCCGCCGCGGAGAAAGTTCGAGGGATTTTTATGAACTGCCGTTCAGGTGTGATCTACAGCACGCAGCAGACGTTCAGCGTCGCACGGCCTTCGCCCGCGTGGTCAGGAAGCGCGATCCTGCGCAGGGCTTGATGCAATATCCGCAGTTGAGGAATGAACCGAGTATCATTAGCCTGAGGTAAGGGCCGGCCAACGGCCGCCCGGTGGAAACGCAAGGAGACACAACAATGTCCGGCCCCCTCGACGACCAGCTCGGCTTCGCTCCCGACTATGATTCTCCGGTCCCCTATATGCAGCGGACCCGCGATTATTATGCGGCGATCGGCTACACCACGCCCTATCGCTGGGCGCATTATGTCGAGGCGCCGTTCCAGCCGTTGAAGAAGCCGCTGGCGCAGTCGCGCGTCACCATCATCACCACGGCCGCGAAGTATGATCCCACCAAGGGCGATCAGGGCCCGGGTGCTGCGTATAACGGCAGCGCCAAGTTCTATCAGGTCTATGACGGCGACACCGCCAGGCAGCACGATCTGCGCATCTCGCATATCGGCTACGACCGCAAGCACACGACGGCTACCGACAGCGGCACCTGGTTTCCGTTGCCGCAGCTCCTGAAGGCGGCGGCCTCCGGGCGGATCGGTGAAGTCGCGCCGCGTTTCTTTGGCGCGCCGACCAATCGCAGCCACCGCGTCACCATCGACGTCGATGCGCCGGATATTCTCGCCCGCTGCCAGGCCGACAAGGTCGATGTCGCCGTGATCGTCCCGAACTGCCCGGTCTGCCATCAGACGTCAGCGCTGGTGGCGCGTCATCTCGAAGCCAACGGCATTCCCACCGTTGTGATGGGCTGTGCCAAGGATATCGTCGAACATGCCGCGGTGCCGCGCTTTTTGTTTTCGGATTTCCCGCTCGGCAACTCCGCCGGCAAGCCGCAGGACGTGGAGTCGCAGGCGCTGACGCTCGAACTGGCGCTGCGGCTGCTCGAGTCCGCCTCCGGTGCACGCACCACGATGCAGTCGCCGCTGCGCTGGAGCGAGGATGCCTCCTGGAAGCTCGACTACAACAACATCGCACAGATGAGCCCGGAAGAACTGGCGCGGCGCCGCGCCGAGTTCGACAAGCAGAAAGAGATCGCGCGCGGCAATCGCGCGGCGTGATCCGTCACGTTACCCTCCCCTTGAGGGGGAGGGTCGGCTCGCATGGAGCGCAGCGAAATGTGAGACGGGGTTGGGGTGATCTCTCCACTCGAGCACTGTTGGTCGTGGAGAGACTGTCACCCCACCCCGCCGCTGTGCGGCGATCCTCCCCCTCCAGGTGAGAGGTGAAGAGAAGCAGGAGGACGTCCCTTTGACCCGACCGTTCGAAGGCGTGAAGATTCTCGACTTCACGCAGGTGCTGGCTGGGCCCTATGCGAGCTACCAGCTCGCGCTGCTCGGCGCCGACGTCGTCAAGGTGGAGCGGCGCGAAGGCGAGGACATGCGCCGCACGCCGCTGAGCCGCGAATGGGCCGAGCGCGGCCTCGCGCCGGGCTGGCAGGCCATCAACGGCAATAAGCGCAGCCTCACCCTCGACCTCTCGAAGCCGGAGGCGATCGCCATCGTCAAGCAGCTCGCCGCGCAGGCCGACGTGGTGATGGAGAACTTTCGCCCCGGCGTGATGGACAAGCTCGGCATCGGCTACGTGTCACTTTCCGCGATCAATCCGCGGCTGATCTATTGCGCCATTTCAGGTTTTGGCCAGACCGGACCGGAACGGCTGGGCGCCGGCTATGACGGCAAGATCCAGGCGCTGTCGGGCATCATGTCGATCACCGGCCACGCCGAGACCGGGCCGACGCGCGCGGGCTTTGCGGTCTGCGACGTCCTGTCCGGCGCGACTGCCGCGTTCGGTGTTTCGAGCGCGCTGTTCCAGCGCACCCATACCGGCAAGGGTCAAATGGTCGACGTCTCCATGCTGGAGGCGACGCTGGCGTTCCTGTCCGGGCAGGTCGCGGACTATTCGGTCGCCGGCCATCGCCAGCAGCTCTCCGGCAATCAGGCCGTGAGTCGCCGCCCGACCGCCAATCTGTTCAAGGCGGGTGAGGGCTATCTGCTGCTCGCCGTCAACAGCGAGAAGCAGTACATCGCGCTGATGACCGCGCTCGGCCGCGCTGACGTGCTGGAGGATCCGCGCTTTGTCGACTGGTTCGCCCGACAGGAAAACGAGCCGGCGCTGCGGGCCATCATCGAGGCGGCGCTGTCGAAGAGAGACCCGCGCGAATGGGAGAAGGTGCTGGAGGCCGCGGGCGCCCCTTGCGCCAGCATCTGGAAGGTCGAGGAGGTGATCGACCACCCGCAGATATCAGCGCGCGGCGCCATTCAGGAGATCGACACGCCCTACGGACGCCTGCGCTTTGCCGGCAGCGGGTTCCAGCTCGCCCATGGCGGCGGCCGGCTCGACCGCATGGCGCCCGCGCTCAGCGCCCATACCGACGAGGTGCTGGCCTCCCTCGGCTATGACGCGAAGGCGATCGCGGAACTGCGTGCGCGCGAGGTGGTCTAGCGGTAGCCGGGGCAGGTGCGTCTGCGCCCTGTCCCGTTTTGGGTGCCCCCGCGCATGGCGACCTTGCGCCAAGGCGCTTTTATCGAGCGAGCTCACCGTCTAAAAGACGCCATTCCCGCTTCCCGCAAAGGACAGATCATGCCCGCCTACCGCTCCCGAACCACGACCCACGGCCGCAACATGGCGGGCGCCCGCGGCCTCTGGCGCGCCACCGGCATGAAGAACGAGGATTTTGGCAAGCCGATCATTGCCGTGGTCAATTCATTCACCCAGTTCGTCCCCGGCCATGTGCATCTGAAGGATCTCGGCCAGCTCGTCGCGCGCGAAATCGAAACGGCCGGCGGCGTCGCCAAGGAATTCAACACCATCGCAGTCGACGACGGAATCGCCATGGGCCATGACGGCATGCTCTACAGCCTGCCGTCGCGCGAGATCATCGCCGACAGCGTCGAGTACATGGTCAACGCGCATTGCGCCGACGCCATGGTGTGCATCTCCAACTGCGACAAGATTACCCCCGGCATGCTGATGGCGGCGCTGCGGATCAACATCCCGACGGTGTTCGTTTCGGGCGGCCCGATGGAGTCCGGCAAGGTCAACATCAAGGGCAAGATCCGCGCGGTCGATCTGATCGACGCCATGGTCGCCGCCGCCGACAGCAATGTCAGCGATGCCGATGTGGAAGCGATCGAGCGCTCGGCCTGTCCGACCTGCGGCTCGTGCTCGGGCATGTTCACGGCCAACTCGATGAACTGCCTCACCGAGGCGCTGGGGCTGGCGCTGCCGGGCAACGGCTCGGTGCTGGCGACGCATGCCGACCGCAAGGGTCTGTTCGTCGAAGCCGGTCACCTGATCGTCGATCTGGCGCGGCGCTATTACGAGCAGGACGATGAAACCGCGCTGCCGCGGAATATCGCGAACTTCAAGGCGTTCGAGAACGCGATGACGCTCGACATCGCCATGGGTGGCTCGACCAACACGGTGCTGCATCTGCTGGCGGCGGCCTATGAAGGGCAGGTGCCATTCACGATGCAGGATATCGATCGCCTGTCGCGGCGCGTGCCGGTGCTGTGCAAGGTGGCGCCATCGGTGGCCGACGTGCATCTGGAGGACGTTCACCGCGCCGGCGGCGTGATGGCCATTTTGGGTGAGCTCGACCGCGCGGGCCTGCTCAACCGCGGCCTGCCGATGGTTCACAGCAAGTCGCTGGAGGATGCGCTGAGCCGCTGGGACATCAAGCAGACCAGGAGCGAGAGCGTCCGCAAATTCTTCATGGCTGCGCCGGGCAACGTGCCCACGCAAGTCGCGTTCAGCCAGGAGCGCCGGTTCGAGGAGCTCGACACCGATCGCGCCACGGGGTGCGTTCGCGATGCCGAGCACGCCTATTCGAAGGACGGCGGCCTTGCCGTGCTGTCGGGCAACATCGCGCTCGAGGGCTGCATCGTGAAGACCGCTGGCGTCGACGAAAGCATCTTGAAGTTCGAGGGGCCGGCACGGGTATTCGAAAGCCAGGACGCTGCCGTCGAAGGCATTCTGGGCAACAAGATCAAGCCCGGCGACGTCGTCGTGGTCCGCTATGAAGGCCCGCGCGGCGGTCCCGGCATGCAGGAGATGCTGTATCCGACCAGCTACCTGAAATCGAAGGGCCTCGGCAAAGTTTGCGCGCTGGTCACCGATGGCCGCTTCTCCGGCGGCTCGTCCGGCCTGTCGATCGGGCATCTCTCGCCGGAAGCCGCCGAAGGCGGATTGATCGGGCTGGTGGAAGAGGGCGACCTCATCAAGATCGACATTCCCGCGCGTTCGATCAGCCTGGCGGTCGACGACGCCACGCTCGCCAAACGCCGTGAAGCCATGCTGGCCCGCGGCGCGGAGGCGTGGAAGCCCGCGAAAAAGCGCGCTCGCAAAGTGACGATGGCGCTGAAGGCCTATGCGGCGCTGACGACGAGCGCGGCCCGCGGCGCGGTGCGCGTCGTTCCCGAGTAAATCTTGTAGGATGGGTAGAGCGCAGCGAAACCCATCATTTCTCCGCGCATCGGGATTGATGGGTTTCGCTTCGCTCTACCCATCCTACGAAGAAGCTACGTCAGCACCTTGACGCCGCCGAGCGCGGTCACGCGGCCGCGCTTGAGTATCACGATCTGCGTCGCCAGTTGACGCAGTTCGGCCGCATCGTGGCTGACATAGACCATCGGAATGCCCTCGTCGCGCAGCCGGATGAGATAGGGCAGAATCTCCTCCTTGCGGCCTTCGTCGAGCGAGCCCAGCGGCTCATCCATCAGCAGCAAACGCGGCTTTGACAACAGCGCGCGGCCGAGTGCCACGCGCTGGCGCTCGCCGCCAGAGAGCTGGCCAGGCCGGCGATCGAGCAAATCGCCGATGTCGAGCAGGTCGGTGACGCGCGCGTGCTGGGAAGCATCCACGGCAAGCCTGTTCATGCGCCGGCCGTAATCGAGATTTTGCCGCACATCGAGATGCGGAAACAGCCGCGCATCCTGAAACACATAGCCGATGCGCCGGCGATGCGGCGGTACGTGAATGCGTTTCGACGTCTCGTCCAGCGTTTCGCCGTCGAGCGCGATGATGCCGCGATCCGGCCGCAACAGCCCGGCGATCATGTTGATCAGCGAGGTCTTGCCGGCACCGGACGCACCGAACAGGCCGGTGACACGGCCCTGGCTCTCGAACGCGGCTTCCAGCGAGAATTCGCCGAGCTGTTTGGTGACGTCAACGCGCAGCATGGTCAGTTCCCGTGCAGTCGTTTGGTGGCGCGCCGCGCGAACCATTCGGAGGCGATCAGGGCGCCCATTGCGATCGCGGTGGAAACGACAACCAGCCGCCCGGCCGCGGCGTCGCCGTCCGGGGTCTGGATCAGCGAATAAATCGCCGACGAAATGGTCTGGGTCTCGCCGGGAATGTTGGAGACGAAGGTGATGGTGGCGCCGAACTCGCCGATCGCCTTGGCAAAGCCGAGCACCATGCCGGCCAGAATGCCCGGCAGCGCCAGCGGCAGCGTGACGGTCGCGAACACCTGCCACGGTGCCGCGCCGAGCGTGCTCGAGGCCTGTTCCAGCCGGCGGTCGATCGCCTCGATCGACAATCGTATCGGTCTCACCAGCAACGGAAACGACATCACGCCGCAGGCCAGCGCAGCCCCTGTCCAGCGAAACGCGAACACGATTCCGAGGTTATCGGCGAGCCACGCCCCGACCAGCCCGCGGCGGCCGAAGGTCAGCAGCAGCAGGTAACCGGTGACGACGGGGGGCAGCACCAGCGGCAGGTGCACCGCCGCGTCGAGAACGGATTTGCCCCAGAATTCATACCGCGCCAACAGCCATGCCAGCGCGATGCCGAACGGCGTCGCCACCAGCGTCGCAATAATGGCGACGCGGAGCGACAGCAGGATGGCCGTCCATTCGGCCGGCGAAATCTCGAACATCAGGTGGAAGGGCTGACGAGAAACTTGAAGCCGTATTTTTCGAGGATGTTTTTCGCCGCGGTCGAGCGCAGGAAGGCGAGATAGTCCGTCGTCTCTGGCTTCGCGGTGGTTGTCGCCGCCACGGGATAGATGATCGCCGGATGGGAATCGGCCGGGAACGTGCCGACGATCTTGACGCCCGGCTCGACCTTGGCATCGGTCGAATAGACGATGCCGAGAACGGCTTCACCGCGCGCCACCAGCGTCAGCGCGGCGCGCACGCTCTCGGCCATCGCGAATTTCGGCTCGGCCGCCTGCCATGAACCGAGCTTCTCCAGCGCCGCCTTGGCGTACTTGCCGGCCGGTACGGATTTGACGTCGCCGGCGGCGACCCGGCCGTCGCCGGCGAGCTTGGCGAGATCGAAGCCAGGGCCGATGTTCACATGGTCGATCTTGGAGTCCTTCGGCGCGATCAGCACGATGCTGTTGCCGAGCAGATTGACCCGGCTGGATTCATTGATCGTCTTTTTCGACGTCGCGTAATCCATCCAGTCGGTGTCGGCGGAGATGAACACGTCGGCCGGCGCGCCCTGTTCGATCTGTTTTGCCAGCGCCGAGCTCGCGGCATAGCTGGCGACAATCTTGACCCCTGATTTCGCGGTATAGGCGGCGTCGACTTCATCGAGTGCGTTCTTCATCGAGGCCGCGGCGAACACCGTCAGGGACTTGTCCTGCGCGGTGGCGGGCGAGGGGATGGCTGCTGACGAAATGGCGAAGGCCAGGAAAAGGCCGGCAAGACGGTTCATCGGGCGCTCCATGCATGATTGCGAGCCGCGGTTGCCGCGCGCAAGACAGGCGTTGGTTGGGTTAAGGCGACCGTCGGAAGCGCCGTTCCGGTATTCCCTGGAGGACTTGCGGTCGATCAGGATGTCGCCAGCGCTGGCAATATAGTCGGGATAGGGCAAGAGGTAAAGGCGGCACGCTGCTCGGCGGAGAGTTCGAGCTTGTCGGCAAGTTCGAGAACGTGCGATGGCCCCGGATAGCCGTTCAGCTCCGCCGCGAGCGCCAGGCCCATGCCGCGGCCGGCGCCGAGGTGTCGGCAATCTGCTGTTCTGAAAGCGCCTTGATTGGGCGCGTCTGCATCCCCGCATAAGGGGTTTGTGCATGCACGCTTGTGATGAAGGCGATGGATGCAATCAGGGGCCAAATCTTCATCGTCATTCTCCTGCAATTGATCTTGCGCGGTCAGGGCTTTGCATCCGGCGCATTGAGTACCGCTTTGCAGGCCGGCGGCAGCGCGGCCATGGTCATCGGCGGTTTCGGCTTCGGCGGCACTTTCGGCGGCTTCGGGTGCAGCACCTTATCGCTGAACCAGTAGGCTAGATCGCTTGGCGCTGCAGCCTTCGCCGTCGGGCGGGTCAGCCTGGCTCTCGCATCCGCCGGCGCCGGGCGGGCATTTGATGCGGATGTGGAAGTGATAGTCGTGGCCGTACATCGGCCGCACCTTGTGGAGCCAGTGACGATCGCCCTTTGCCTCGCGGCAGAGCGCCTTCTTGATCGCGGCATTGACGAAGATGCGCTGCACGCTGGGCTCCAGCGCGGCTGCGCGGATGACGGCGAGATGCGTCGGCGTCCAGGCGTGCGGATCGATGTCGAGCCGGTCGGCGCGCACCATCATCACGGCCGACATTTCCTCGCGTTCGTTGCGCGATAATTGACGGCCCGGCATCGGGGTTAGCCAGATATCTGCATCGAGGCCCACTTGGTGGCTGGCATGGCCGGTAAACATCGGCCCGCCGCGCGGCTGCGACATGTCGCCGACCAGTATGCCGTGCCAGCCGGCATCCTTGCGCGCTTTTGCGGCCAGCCGCTCGACCAGCGCGACCAGGTCGGGATGGCCCCAGTAACGATTGCGCGACAGCCGCATCACCTGCCAATTGTCGCCGTTGATCGGCAGCCCTTCCGCGCCCGCGATGCAGCCATGCGCGTAGAACCCGTACACGCGCGTCGGCATCGCCGCCGGCAGCACCTTGCGGCCGAACAGCTCCTTGGCGCCGATCTTGGGATCGTTGGGATTGGCCAGCGGCGGCAACGGCTTTGGATGGACCGTGCCCTTGTCCTGCGCCCATGCGCTCGCGACGCTGGCGGCGGTCATCAAGGTCAGGAGGGGAATCAGAATCAGGCGAGGGTTCATCGGATCACTCTAGTTCACGCAAAACGTAGCATGAAACCGGGAAGACGGGGACAGGGGAAGCCCTCGCAATTACTTGATCTCGCCGCAGCCGCTGCGCTCGCTTGCAGCGAACGACGCCACACGCGGATCGACACCAATTGAGACCTACTGCAACTCGATATTGGCCGACTTGATCACCGCCGCCCAACGGTCGACTTCCTCACGCATGTATTTGGACGTCTTGTCGACCGAGCCGCCGAAAATGACGGCGGACAGCTTCTTGAGCTGGTCCCGCACCTCGGGCTGGCGCATCGCCTCGTTCACGTCGGCATTGATTTTATCGACAATGTCTTTGGGGGTTTTGGGCGGCGCGACGATGCCGTACCAGGCGACCGCTTCAAACCCCGGCAGCATTTCGGCAATCGTCGGTACGTTCGGCAACGCCGGCAGACGATCGGACGACGCCACCGCGAGCAGCTTCAGCTTGCCGGCCTGAACCAGCGCCAGCGAAACGCCGAGATTGTCGAACATGACATCGACGTCGCCGGCGACGAGTCCCTGCAGCGCAGGGGCCGAGCCGCGATACGGAATGTGCCGCAGCTTCACCTTCGCCATCAGTTGAAACAGCTCCGAGGTCAGATGCGAGGTCGTGCCGTTGCCTTGCGTGGCGCAGATGGTCTTGTCGGAATTGCGCTTCAGGTATTCGATCAGCTCGGGCACGCTCGATGCCTTGATGTTGCTCGGGTTGACGATCAGCGCATTCGGCACCTGGGCCATGACGATGATCGGCTCGAACTTCGTCGGGTCGAAACCTAATCTGGGGTAGAGATTGTGATTGATCACAAGCGGCGGCGGCGGCGATGAGAGCAGGGTGTAGCCGTCGGGCGCCGAATGGTAGACCTGTTCGGCGCCGATATTTCCCGCGGCGCCGGTACGGTTCTCGATGACGACCGGCTGGCCCCATTTGCGCGACAGCCAGTCGGCGACAATTCGCGGAATTGCGTCGGCCGTTCCCCCGGCCGGAAATGGAACGACGATTTTTACGGGACGGTCCGGGTAATCGCCAGCCGGTGCCGGCGTGTGACCATACGCGATGAAGGCCAGGACCAGCGTCAGTATCGCCAATATATGGCGGACGGGAAGCAGAGCTGGCGTAAGGCCGCGCATTCCGAACTCCTCCCGCTGCCACTTGCCCTGTCCGGTCTGAGCTGTCGGCGCTTGGTGTTTGCAGCAAGGAAGGATAGCTTGAACGCGCAGGCTTCCGAAGCATTTTTTGCGTGGGACAATGACGCAGCCGCAGCTTACTGTCGTGATCATTGGAGGCGGAATTGGCGGGCTGTTCGCGGCGAACGCGCTGATAGCGCACGGTCTCGATGTTTCCGTTTATGAGCAAGCGCCTGCGCTCGGCGAGGTTGGGGCAGGGGTATTCCTGACGCCGAACAGCGTGCGGCAATTGCAGCGCGTGGGTCTCGGACCTCAGGTGGAGCGACGGGGCGCCAGGGTCGGCCACGGTTCTCACTATTTTCGCCACGACGGTGCGCCGATAGCCCCGGTCCAGGTGACGGATTCTGCTGGCTGGAACGCGACCTTCGGCATGCACCGCGCCGATCTGGTCGAGATGCTGGCCGGCGCATTGCCGCCTGGCGTGGTGCGGACGGGACATCGCGGCACAGGCTTTGAGCAGGCCGGCGAGGTCGCGCGGGTGTCTTTCGCCAATGGCGCCGTCGCCGAAGGCGACATCGTCATTGCCGCCGACGGCATCCACTCCGAACTCCGGCCCTATGCCGCGCCGCCATCGCGGCCGGTCTTTCACGGCTCCGTCGCCTATCGCGGCGTGCTGCCGCATGCGCGCATTCCGCACTGGCCAACCGATTGCTGGCAGATGTGGCTGGGCAAGGGAAAACATTTCCTCAGCTTTCCGGTGCGATCGGGCGAACTCATCAACTATGTCGGCTTCGTGCCGGCCGATGCGGAAATGAAGGAATCCTGGTCGGCGCCAGGAGATCCAGATGTGCTGCGTCGCGAGTTCGAAGGCTGGGACCCGCGCATCGGGACCTTGTTGAACCAGGTCGAAAAGACATTCCGATGGGCGCTGTACGACCGCGAGCCGCTGCCGACCTGGACGCGCGGCCGCTTGACACTGCTCGGCGATGCCGCGCACCCGATGCTGCCGCATCTCGGCCAGGGCGCCAACCAGTCGATCGAGGATGGCATGGCGCTGGCGACAATTCTGGCACAGGCGACGCGCGCCGGCGTACCGGCGGCGCTGCTGGCATATGAGCTGTTGCGACGTGAGCGGGTGGCGGCGGTCCAGCGCGGCGCGCGCGAGAACGGCATGCGCTACGATTCCTCCTATGCCGATCTCGGCGTTCGCGATGCCGAGATATCAGCGCATGCGGCGTTCCGCAGACGGCTTTACGATCACGACGTCGTGCCGGAAGCGCAGGCCGCGGCGGCTGCCTTGGGTTGAACGGGCGTTATGTCGCTACCGTCCTTAACGGCGCGATAACCTTGTCGATCGTTGGCTTATGTTCGTGCGCACGCGCGGCGTTTCGCGCATTCCTTGTGCATCAGGACGCGCATCGCATGTCCGCCGCGCGAGCGCGACGATTTTATCCTGCTAATTTGCGATTTTCGTCAAAAGCGATACACGCAGAACGTGCGTCCGCCTTTCGGGCGGGCAATGTGTGTGGGCGCGCATGGGCCCTTTTCTGCGGCAAGAGATACCTTTTTTTCAGATACTTATCTGCAAACATCGCCCGCACAATTGCGCGGGGTAGGCGTAGCGATGTCGACGAAAAAGCGAACGACTTCAGGGAAGCCCAGGCAGGCGGTTGTCCGCTTTCGCGGTCGGCCGGTAAAATCCGGGCCCAAGCCTCCCGCCAAGCGCGAGCGGCGCCCGCCCGCGGTGGCCGGCGAGATCGCGCGCAAGCGCGCCGAAGTCGACGCCGCGCTTGCCGAGGCGCGCAAATCGCACGAGCGCTTGCGGGAGGCGATCGATATCCTGCCGCAGGGCGTCGTGTTTCTCGATGCCGAAGGCCGCTATATTCTCTGGAACAAGAAATATGCGGAGATGTACCGCCGCAGTTCGGACCTGTTCAAGCCGGGCGTGCGGCTGGAGGATACCATCCGCGTCGGCGTCGCGCGCGGCGACTATCCGGAGGCGATCGGGCGCGAGGAACAATGGATCGCCGAGCGGCTCGAGAGGCTGTACCAGCCCGGCGAGCGCCATGAGCAGACGCTGGCCGACGGCCGCGTCATCCTGGTCGACGAGCGCCTGACCGAGGATGGCGGCATCATCGGCCTGCGCGTCGATATCACCGAGTTGAAACAGCGCGAGGCCTCGTTCCGGCTGCTGTTCGACAGCAATCCGGTCCCGATGATCGTCTGCGCGCTGGGTGACGAACGCATTCTCGCCGTCAATGACGCCGCGATCGAGCACTATGGTTACAGCCGCGGCGAATTCGAGAAGCTGACGATCCGCAGCCTGCAGGCCTTCGATGCCGAACTGCCATGGACCGGCGACGAACGCGCTGCGCGGGCCTGGAAGCATGTCCGCGCCGACGGCACGCTGATCGATCTGGCGATCTATTCGCGCCAGCTCGTCTACGGCGACCGGCCTGCGATCCTGCTGGCGCTGATGGACACCACCGAACGCAAGCGCGCCGAGGCGCGGCTGACCTTCATGGCCCAGCATGACGGCCTCACCGGGCTGCCGAACCGCAATTTGCTGCGTCAGCAGATGGACGACACCCTGCTGCGCACCCGCCGCAACGCCGAGCAGATGGCGGTGCTCGTGCTCGGCCTCGACCATTTCAAGGCGGTCAACGATACGCTCGGCCATGGCATCGGCGACAAGCTCCTGCGCGGCGTCGGCAAGCGATTGGGGTCGATGCTGCGCGACGACGATGCGCTGGCCCGGCTCAACTCCGACGAATTCGCCATCGTCCAGAGCGGGGTCACGCGCCCTGAGGATGCCGCGTTCCTGGCGCGGCGCCTGCTCGACGCCATCGGCGATCCCTATCTTCTGGACGGGCATTCCGTCGTGATCGGCGCCAGCATCGGCATTGCGATGTCGCCCGGCGACGGCGATGAGTCCGAGAAGCTGTTGAAGAACGCCGACCTCGCATTGTCGCGCGCCAAGAACGATTCGCGCGGCACATTCTCGTTCTTCGAGGCCGGAATGGACGCGCGGGCCCAGGCCCGGCGCAAGATCGAAACCGAGCTGCGCGAGGCGGTCCAGGGCGATACGCTGCGGCCCTATTACCAGCCGCTGGTCGATCTTGCGAGCGGGCGCATCACTGGCTTCGAAGCGCTGGTGCGCTGGCCGCATCCCGAGCGCGGCATGATCTCGCCGGCCGAATTCATCCCCGTTGCGGAGGAGACCGGACTGATCAACGCGGTCGGCGGATTGATGCTGCGCCGCGCCTGCACGGATGCGGCGCAATGGCCCGACGACGTCCACGTCGCGGTCAATCTGTCACCGCTGCAGTTTCGCCTCGGCAACCTGCTGTCGCTGGTAACGGATACGCTGAAGCAGTCCGGCCTGCCGGCGAGGCGCCTGGAACTCGAGATCACCGAGACGCTGCTCCTGGAAAAGAGCAGCGAGGTGCTGGCGACTTTGCATGCGCTGCGCGCGCTCGGCGTGCGCATCTCGATGGACGATTTCGGCACCGGCTATTCCAGCCTGAGCTACCTGCGCAGCTTTCCGTTCGACAAGATCAAGATCGACCAGTCCTTCGTGCGCGATCTCGCCGCCAACCCCGACGCGCAGGCGATCGTGCGTTCGATCATCAGTCTCGGCAAGGGCCTGGGCGTCACCATCACGGCCGAAGGCGTCGAGACCGAAGCCGAAGTGAACTGCCTGCGCAACGAGGGCTGCCACGAGGGCCAGGGCTTCCTGTTCAGCCGCGCGCGGCCCAATGCGGAGATCGTCGGCCTGTTGAAGACGCAGGGCAGCTGGAGTTCGCCGGCCGGCGCGGCGCTGGTGGCTTAGTTGCCGGGCTACGCGCGTCTATTGGCCGCCTTCCGCTTCCTCGCATGATACGTCAGCGCCAGCGCCACGCAGTGGCGCAGCGCTTTCTCGGGCAGCTTCTCGCCGGCGTCGAGCAGGATCGCGCGGTTGCCGCCATAGCGCAGTTCCGGATAGAGCTCGCGGAACGTCTCGACCAGATCGGTCTGGCAGTGGAAATAGACCGCGTATTGGCCGGCCCCCGCTTTCACCTGATCGATCCGGATCGTGCTGCCGCTCTTGCTCTCGGCCGTAACATAGCTCGGCTGCCCCCATTTCAGCGCTTCTTCCAGCGCACCGACCTCAGCCGTTGTCTTCGCGGTATCGAAGATCAACCGGCGCAGCGCCAGAAGCTTTGATTTGACGGGGCTAGGGTAGGAGTTGAACACGGCTTCCACCGCAGGCTCTGCAAATTGTTCGCGCGACCGCGCGGCGACGCGCTTTGCGGCTTTCCTCGCTGGCGGCCTCTTCATCCGTCTTTCCGTGCATGTCAGCTGCTCGTCCAACCCATAGCACGGACCGACAGTCGGAAGCGACTAGCGGCGGCTAGCGCTTCCGCGCAGCCTTGCTGCCGCCTGACCGCGTCGTCTTGCGAGCAGCGGATCGTGTTGTCTTGCGGGCGCTGGACCTCGCCGCGGCGTTGCGCTTGCGCGTTGCCGCCGCCTTCTTGGCAGAGCGTGACCGCGCCGCTGCGGGCCGTCTGGCAGCGGCCTTGCCGCCGCGCGGGCCGCCGATCCGGCCGCCCTTTTTCGCCGCGACGTTGGTGTCCTTGACGCCGCGGCCGGAACCGCTCTTGTTGCCACCGCCGGTTTCCTTGTTGACGGTCGCCCAGGCGCGCCGCTCGGCTTCGTCCTTGCTGATGCCGCGCTTTTCGTAACCTTCCTCGATGTGCTCGGCCTTGCGTTTCTGCTTGTTCGTATAGCTGGACTTGTCACCGCGAGGCATGTTGGATCTCCCTTGCTGTTGCGGTTGCTGAAGAGCAACTCGCACCTTGCAAGGGGGTTCCGAGGGCGACGAGAACGGCCTGCCGTTTCGAATGGCTAGGCGGCGTCGCGCAGGCCCGCCAGGAACGTGTCGACGCTTTTGTTCAGTGCGTCGGCCTGCTGGCTGAGTTGGTCGGTCGCGGTCGCCACATTGTCGGCCAGTGCGCGAGACTGGTTGGCGGACTGGCTGGCGCCGGTCACGTTGAGCGAGACTTCGCCGGTGCCGCTGGCCGCCTGCTGCACGCTGCGGGCGATTTCCCGCGTCGCCGAATCCTGCTCTTCCACGGCGGCGGCGATGGTGGTGGCGATCGCGCTGATTTCGCGGATGGTATCGCTGATGCCGCCGATCGCCGTGACGCAGTCACCGGTGGCGGACTGGATCGCAGCCACCTGCCCGGCGATTTCCTCGGTCGCCTTCGCGGTCTGGCTGGCGAGCCCCTTGACCTCCGATGCGACGACGGCAAAGCCGCGGCCCGCCTCGCCGGCACGCGCGGCCTCGATGGTCGCGTTCAGCGCCAGCAGATTGGTCTGGCTGGCAATCGCCCCGATCAGGCGAAGCACATCGCCGATCTTTTCGGCCGCCGAGGCCAGGCTGCTCACCATTTCGGTGGTCTGTCCGGCCTTGACCACGGCGTTGTCGGCGACCTGGCTGGAATGGGTGACCTGACGGCCGATCTCGGCCACCGAGGAGGCCAGTTGTTCGGTCGCGGCGGCAACCGCGTTGACGCTGCCGGACGCCTCGTCGGACGCGGCTGCGGCTGCGGCGGCACGCTGCGAGGTGCCGTTCACGCTGGTCGCGATCTCGCCGGCCACACGCTGCATGTCGGTGGTAGCCCGGGCGACCGCGGCGACCACGCTCTTGACGTCGGTCTCGAAGCGGTCGGCCATCTGGCGCTGCAGGGCCTTTTTCTCAAGTTCGGTCTGCTGCTTGGTGGCCTCCTGAGCCTCGCGCATGCTGCGCGACTCGATCATGCTTCGGCGGAACACGTCGACCGCGCTGGCCATGGTGCCGAGTTCGTCCCGGCGCTCGCTGCCGGGAATCGTGACGTCGATTTCGCCGCCGGAAAGGCGGTTCATGACCGCCGTGATGGCGGTCAATGGGCGCGACAGGCCGCGACCGAGCAGCAACGCCAGCGCGACTGCGCCAAACAGGATGGCGATCGTGCCGAGGATCAGGCTGCGCTGTGAGCTCGCCGCTGCCGCCTCGTACTCGGTCGTATCCTTGATGACTTCGAGAATGCCGACCGGCTGGCCGGCGTAATTCTTGATCTGCCCGAGATAGAGCGCGGAGGGGCGTCCGCCGATCGTGGCGTCGCGGCGCAGCGGCTGGCCGTCGAATACGCCCTTCAGCTCGCCCGCGGTCGCGACCACTTCGGCGCCGAAGGTCGAGGACAGCTTCTTGAAGTCCTTGCCGTCATACGAATAGACCGCAAGGTCGATGCCGAAGCGCTTCTTGGCACGATCGACGAATTCCTTGCCGAAGGCGGCGCCGACGTCGGCGGTAGCCATGCTCTTTCCGTCGCGCATGATCGGCGTTATGCCGAAAATGCTGAGAGCTTCCCGACCGGGTTCGACGCCGACGATCTGCCTGCCGGTCTTGTTCGCCTCGACCACGGTGCTGCGGCGGGACGAGATATCGTCACCAAAGACTTTTGGCGCGTGGATCCGGTAGATCACCGTGGCCGGTGGCTTCTGGAACGTGATCAGCGGGATGCCCTGGGCCGTCAACGCCTTCATGGCGTCGCCGAGCAGCGCGGCCAGCCCGCCCCGGTCTTCCTTGGCAATCGCCTCGACGACCGGCGGCAGCGCAGCGACCACCGAACTGACCGCTAGCGCAGCGCGGCCTTCATAGTCGATGGCGGCGATCACGCTGTCATATTGCAGCTTGAGCTGCTGATCGAGCGCGAGTTGCGTCAGCGCGCGTTGCTGGACGATCGAGAAGGTTCCAAGGATGGCGCAGGCGGCGGCCACCGTCAGCGAAATGGCAAGGATCAGGCGAACGGCGATCGAGCGAATCTTGAACATGAGAAATACGAAAGCTCCAGCGGACGAGGCTCCGTAAGAGATTTCATGAATTGTTTAACAACAGGCGGGCGGCGCGATCCGTAGAACTACGGTGCGAATCCATCAACGCATCGTCGGCGGCGTTTCGAGATTGCCTGACAGGATCGCCTTGCCGGCATCTTCGTAGTGGGCGTCGCGGCCCTGGATCTGCTGGGCGATGGCGTGCATGTCGCGAAAGCGGCGCTCGAACTTGTTGGCGTTGAACACGGCCGTGGCGCCGGCCATGTGATAGGCGGTGTCAACCACGGCGGCCGATTGATGGATGGTCCAGGTGGTGGCGATGCGAAGCGCGATGCGATGTGCTTCGGTGACGGCCTCGCCGCGGGAAAGATCGCGCCAGACTTCGGCCGCGGTCGCATAGAGATAGGCGCGGGCCGCGCGCAAGGTCGCCTCGGTGCGGCCGATCACTCCCTGCACGGCATTGTTTTCGCGCATCGCCTTCTGCGCCTGCGGCGTCTTGGCGCGGGCAAGATCGATCGCCGCATCCAGCGTCGCGCGGGCAACGCCGAGCGAGGTTGCCGCAAAGCCCATGCCGAACACCATGTTGGTGGAGAGCTTGTACAGCGGCCCGTTTTCGCGCCGGGCCTGCGGCTCATCGCGAAGCGCGGCAAACTTTTCGGGGATGAAGAGGTTGTCGACCGAATAGGAATCGGTGCCGGTGCCGCGCAGGCCGATCACGTCCCAGACGTCGTACATGGTGGCGCTGGTCACCGGAAACAGGATGGTGCGGATCTCCGGCGCGCCATCCGGCTTGCGCCGCGGCGTGCCGTCGGCCTCGACGACGCGGACATGGGCGCCCAGCCAGCTCGCCTGCCGCGAACCGGAGGCGAAATCCCAGCGCGCGCTGGCCTTGTAGCCGCCCGCAACCGCCTGCACTTCATGGTTGATCGCGCCCCACGCCAGGATGCCCGGCGCGACGTTGAAGATTTCGTTGGCGGCATCGGGATCGAGATAGGCCGCGGTCATGGCGCAGACGCTGCACTGGCCAAGGCACCACGCGGTCGAGGCGTCGGCCTTGGCGATCTCCTCCTGCATCTGCATGAACGCTTCCAGCGAAGCCTCGATGCCGCCAAAACTCTTCGGCAGCAGCGCGCGGTAAAGCCCGTTCTCGATCAGCGCCTGGGTCACCGCCGGTGTCAGCCGCCGCGTCCGCTCGATTTCATCGGCTTCGCGAGCGATCAGGGGCGCCAGCGCGCGTGCACGCTCGACGAGATCGAGGCCGGGATGCCTGTTCATGCGTTTCCTCGCATTCTCTTGTTCTTGGATCTTCGTTCTTGGGCCTGGCCGCGATGGTGACCCATCCGCCGCCATCGATCAAGGCAGCGGGATTGCCGGCCTCTTATGCCGTCGCCCGCCCCAGATCGAGCGACGGTTGCGATGGCCGCCTGGCCGACGGGAAGCTCAGTGCCACCGCGACGGCGGCGATGCCGATGGCGAAGGAGCCGACATAGAGCCAGCTATAGGCGTGGAAGGTGTCGAACACCCATCCGCCGGCCAACGGACCCAGCGCCATGCCGAGGCTGGCGAAGGCGGAGACGGCGCCGAACATGCTGCCCATGATGCGCACGCCGAAATATTCGCGCACCAGCACGGCGTAGAGCGGCATCACGCCGCCATAGGCGAGGCCGAAGACCACCGAAAGGGCGTAGAATTCGCCGAGCTGGCCGACCGCGAGATAGGTCGCGACCGACATCGCCTGCACGAACAGGCCGCCGACCAGGACGTGCTTGGCGCCGAGCCGATCGGCCAATACGCCGAGCAGCAGCCGGCCGCCGAGGCCGGAAAATCCGGCGAGGCTGTAGACGGTGACGGCGGTCAAGGGCGCGATGCCGCAGACCATGGCATAGCTCACCATGTGGAAGATCGGCCCGGAATGCGCCGCGCAGCAGGCGAAATGGGCCAGCGCCAGCGTGATGAATTGCGGGGTTTTGAGCGCCCGCGCGACGGTCCACTGCCCGTCGGGCGCATCGGTTCCATTGGCGGCGGCAGGCGTCGAGGGCTGGGGCGGCTGCCGCACCAGCAACGAGGCCGGTATCAACAGCGCCAATGCGACGATGCCGATCACCAGCATCGCCGTGCGCCAGTCATAGGTCGTGATCAGCCAGCTTGCGAACGGGGCGACCGTGAGCGGTGAAACGCCCATGCCTGCCGATACCAGCGCAACCGCAAGGCTTCGGTGATGTTCGATCCAGGCGCTCGCCGCGGCCACCATCGGCGCATAGAAACTGCCAGCCGCAACGCCGATCAGGACGCCGAACGATAACTGGAATTGCCACAGGCTGGTGGCCTGGCTCGCCCCGATCAGCCCGGCGCCGAGCAACAGCGTGCCTGACAATACGACGATGCGGGTACCGAACCGGTCGGACAGTGAACCCCAGAAGAACGCCGCCAGCCCCATCGCGAGAAAGTCGATCGTGGCCGCCGCCGACACGCCGCTGCGCGACCAGCCCATGTCTTGCGAAATCGGCTGCAGGAACACGGCGAGCGACAGCATCGACCCGAATGCCACGCAGGTCATCAGCGCGCCGACGCCGACGACCACCCAGCCGTAGGAAAATCCGGACGGTTTGCTCATGCGTTTCCTCTGCTCTTTTTGTCGTTATGGTCTGAGCGGGGAGATGGTGGCTGATCTGGAGCCGCAGGGCAAGACCGCGCGGGCAGTCCGGCGCTTAGCAATCACTGCGCCAGACCAAGCACGACGAGCAATGCGCGATCGAGGTGGTCGGACGTCGCGGAATCGATTTGGCCGATGACGCTCCGAACCCGATCATGCGCAACGCGATCATCTTGTCCGTCATGATCTGCGAGCAGAGCCGAAGGCCAATCGAAGGCTTGGCTTCAATAATGGGCCTACGCCGAGAAATTCAACAGAGCCTTTCATGTCGAGGCGCTGCGATGATGGCGTAGTGCCGCTGATTTGCCCGACGTGTCAAATGGTTTCGTAAGATGCGCAGCACGCCGGCAGTCGGCAGCTACTTTGCATGGGGTTGTTTTCGATATTTTTGTTGTCCGGTCACGGAAGCCTCAGACCGGACCTGATCTCATCGGGCGTTGGCGGTCGAGGATTCGCCTCAGCTATCCACCTTCAGCGCCGCGATGAACGCTTCCTGCGGGATGTCGACCTTGCCGAACTGCCGCATTTTCTTCTTGCCTTCCTTCTGCTTCTCCAGAAGTTTTCGTTTGCGCGTGATGTCGCCGCCGTAGCACTTCGCCGTGACGTCCTTGCGCAGCGCGCGGACGGTTTCGCGGGCGATCACCTTGCCGCCGATCGCGGCCTGGATCGGAATCTGGAACATGTGCGGCGGGATCAGTTCCTTCATCTTCTCGACCATGGCGCGGCCGCGGCCTTCGGCGCGGGTCCGGTGCACCAGCATCGACAGCGCGTCCACCGGCTCGTTGTTGACCAGGATCTGCATCTTGACGAGATCCGCCACCTTGTAGTCGGTCAGATGGTAGTCGAACGAGGCGTAGCCCTTGGAGACCGATTTCAGGCGGTCGTAGAAATCGAACACGACTTCGTTGAGTGGCAGGTCGTATTTCACCATCGCGCGGGAGCCGACATAGGTCAGCTCCTTCTGCGCGCCGCGGCGGTCCTGGCACAGTTTCAGCACGCTGCCGAGATATTCGTCGGGCGTGAGGATCGTGGCCTCGATCCAGGGCTCCTCGATGTCGGCAATCTTCACCACATCGGGCATGTCGACGGGATTGTGGATCGAGATCTCCTGGCCGTCGGTCAGGTGCATCTTGTAGATCACGCTTGGCGCGGTCGCGATCAGGTTGAGGTCGAACTCGCGCGACAATCGCTCCTGGATGATCTCCAGATGCAAGAGGCCGAGGAAGCCGCAGCGGAAGCCGAAACCGAGCGCGGCTGAGGTTTCCATCTCGTAGGAGAAGCTCGCGTCGTTGAGGCGCAATTTGCCCATGGCTCCGCGCAGCGTCTCGAAATCGTTGGCGTCGGCCGGGAACAGGCCGCAGAACACCACCGGGATTGCCGGCTTGAAGCCTGGCAGCATCTCACTGATCGGCTTGCGATCGTCGGTGATGGTGTCGCCGACGCGCGTATCGGCGACTTCCTTGATCGCAGCGGTGATGAATCCGATCTCGCCGGGACCGAGTTCGTCGACCTGCTCCATCTTCGGCGTGAAGAAGCCGACGCGTTCGACATCATAGGCTGCGTTGGTGCCCATCATGCGGATGCGCTGGCCCTTCTTCATGGTGCCGTCGACCACGCGAATCAGCACGACGACGCCGAGATAGACGTCGTACCAGCTATCCACCAGCAGTGCCTTCAGCGTCGCGTCGCGGTCGCCCTTCGGCGGCGGCAGGCGGGTAACGATGGCTTCCAGCACGTCGGGAACGCCGAGGCCGGTCTTGGCCGAGATCATCACCGCATCGGAAGCATCGATGCCGATCACGTCCTCGATCTGCTGCTTGACCTTGTCGGGCTCGGCCGCGGGCAGATCAACCTTGTTGAGGACCGGCACGATTTCGAGATTGTTGTCGAGCGCCTGATAGACGTTGGCAAGCGTCTGCGCCTCGACGCCCTGGCTGGCGTCGACCACAAGCAACGCCCCCTCGCAGGCCGCCAGCGACCGCGAGACTTCGTAGGCGAAGTCGACATGGCCGGGCGTGTCCATCAGGTTGAAGATGTAATCCTTGCCGTCCTTGGCGCGGTAGTTCAGCCGCACCGTCTGCGCCTTGATGGTGATGCCGCGCTCGCGCTCGATATCCATGGAATCGAGCACCTGCTCCTTGCCCGCCATTTCGCGGTCCGTCAGGCCCCCCGTCATCTGGATCAGGCGGTCGGCCAGCGTCGATTTGCCATGGTCGATATGGGCGACGATGGAGAAGTTGCGGATGTTGGAAATGGGGACGGTTGTCATGGGGCGCGGGATAGCATTCACATCCCCGTGCGGCAACCATATTGCTGGATTTTAAGGGGGATTCTTCCCGCCAAGCTGATTTCACTCAAGGCCAAAACGCGCTACGCACGGGGCCATGTCGACTGCATCCATTTTGCCCGCCGCCGCGCGCGGCAAGCGCATTCCCACGATCCGGCGGCTCGGGGCGTGGCTGGCCTCGCGCGCCAGCGATCCCAAGACCGGCCTGTGGCTGGTCATCGGCTTTGCGGCGGTTCACGCGGTGCTTTGGACGCTGATCCTGGTCAATCTCAAGACCGGGCAGGACGTCCATATGGACGTCGCGGAAGCCTACGCCTGGGGACAGAAGTTCCTGCTCGGCTATGGCAAGCACCCGCCGCTGTCGGGATGGGTTGCCGGCGTCTGGTTCATGCTTTTTCCGGTTACGGACTGGGCGACCTATGCGCTGGCGATGGCGACGCTCGGCTGCGGGCTGGTGATCTGCTGGCTGGTGGCGCTGCGCGTGGTCGATCGCCGCCGCGCGTTCTTCGTCGTGGTGATGCTGGCGCTCTATCCGATCTTCAATTTCAAGGGCTTCAAATACAATCCGGACCTGCTGCAGCTCGTCACGCTGCCGCTCGTCGTGCTGGCCTATCTCGATGCATTCGAGAAACGCAGCATCAGGTCCGGTGTGTGGCTCGGACTCGCCGGTGCGCTGGCGCTGATGACCAAATACTGGGTGCTGACCATGATCGGCGCCGTCGGGCTTGCCGCGCTGATCCATCCCGACCGTCTGCGCTTCCTCCGCTCGCCGGCGCCGTGGGTCGCGATTGTCACGTTCGTGGTCGCGATGCTGCCGCACTTGATGTGGTTGAAGCGGGTGGATTTCGTCCCGCTCACCTATGCCGGCGACACCTACTCACTCACCGACCGCGCGATGATCGACGATCTCGCACTGGGTTATGTCCTGCATAATCTCGCGCTGCTGGCCGCGCCGGCGCTGCTCGGCGCGATCGCGCTGGTCTGGCGGCCGTTCCGCTTGACGCCGTTTCCGGCCTTCGTGCGCGGCGCCAATTCCGGCGTGAACATGTCGCAGGCGCTCAACGTCTGGATCATCCAGGCGGTGGTGGCGATCGGGCCCCCGCTCGGCGCCCTGCTATTCCACGTCTACATCAAGACCGACTGGGGCATTCCGCTGTTCTTCCTGATGCCGCTCGCGCTGATCGCGATATCAGCGGTGCGGGTCCGTAAAGTCGCGTTGTTGAACCTGACGGCGACCTGGCTGGTGATTTCGCTCGTCGTGCTGGCGGGATCGCCAAGGATCGTCGCCTATGAAATGAGCGAAAAGCGCACCGCAGGCGCGACCTACCGGGCGCGTTCCGAACTCGCCCGCGAATTGACGGAAGCCTGGCACACGCGGTTTTATTCGCGCTGGCCGGTGGTCGCGGCCTATACCGATACTGGCCAGCCCGTCACCTTCTACAGCCCCGATCATCCGGCGCCGCTGACCCCGAACGAGCCGTGGTCGTCCGGCCTGACCTCGCTCGACGAAGCCAAGCGATCGGGCTTCATCGGCATCTGCGAGGTCGGCGACTGGAAGCTGGAAAAATGCGAGGCGTGGATGAAGGCCCATGCCGCCAATGCCGAACGCATGGTGATGACCACGCGACGGTTCTTCTTAGGCCACCCCGGCCCCGCGACGGCCTGGAACATCTTCATCGTGCCGCCGGCCAAATAGAAGCGGCCAACCAGGAAAATCGAAGGGGGTAACGCATGGATATCGACCTGACAGACAAGACGGCGCTCGTCACCGGTTCGACGCGCGGCATCGGGCTCGCCACCGCCATCGGGCTTGCGCAAATGGGTGCGGAAGTGATCGTCAACGGGCGCGACGAGGCGGCGGTCGGCGAGGCCGTGGCAAAAGTCCAGCAGGCTGCGCCGTCGGCCAAGGTGCACGCCGCAGCGTTCGATCTCGGCGATGCGGCCGGCTGCGCCGCGCTGGTGAAGCAATTCCCTGACGTCGACATCCTCGTCAACAATCTCGGGATCTACGAGCCCAAGGGATTCTTCGAGATCGAGGATTCTGACTGGTCGAGGATGTTCGAAGTCAACGTCATGAGCGGGGTCCGGCTGACGCGGCATTATTTGAAGCGGATGCTCGACAACAAGGACTGGGGGCGCGTCGTGTTCGTCTCCAGCGAATCCGGCGTCTTCATTCCCAAGGAGATGGTGCATTACGGCTTCTCGAAGTCGGCGCAGCTCGTCATCGCGCGCGGCGCGGCGGAGCAAACCAAAGGCACCAACGTGACCGTCAATTCGGTGATGCCCGGCCCGACCTGGGTCGAGATGGCGCCGGTTCGTCTGGCCGCGCGCGCCGAGGCTGCCGGGACCACCGTCGACGATCTCGTCCAGCGCACCTTCACCGAACGCCGCCCGGCGTCGCTGCTGCAGCGCTACGCCAAGCCGGAAGAGGTTGCCAACCTGATCTGCTACGTCTGCTCCAAAGCCTCCAGCGCCACCAACGGCGCCGCGCTTCGCGTCGACGGCGGGATTGTCACGAACCCGTTTTGAGGATGAATGGCACCGACGGGAGCCACATGGGTCGAGACGCCGCTTCGCGGCTCCTCACCATGAGGGTCTAGAGGCCGCGAAAAATGCTAAACGCCTTCTTCGTTGAACTTGTCGGCGACCAGCGCGGCAATCGCGTCGACCGCGGCCTGCGCCTCGGGGCCGATCGCGGAGACCGTAACTGAGGTTCCCGGTCCCGCCGCCAGCATCATCAATCCCATGATCGAGGTGCCGCCGACGGTCTCGCTGCCGCGCGTCACCCAGACCTCGGCGTTGAACTTTTCGACCATCTGCACGAATTTCGCCGAAGCCCGCGCGTGCAGGCCGCGCTTGTTGATGATTTGAAGTTCCCGCGAAATGGCGCCTGCGGGCACGCTCGGCCCGAGTTCCTTTTCGGGCGCGTCGTCGTCGCTCATTTGCCTGCGAGGACGCGGCTGGCGATGGTGACGTATTTGCGACCGGCCTCCTGGGCCATGGCGATGGCATCGGGAAGCGAGCGCTCTTCGCGCACCTTGGCAAGCTTGACCAGCATGGGAAGATTGATGCCTGCGAGCACCTCCACCTTGGGACGGCTCATGCAGGATATTGCAAGGTTGGAAGGCGTGCCGCCGAACATGTCGGTGAGGATCGCGACACCATCGCCACTGTCGACGCGATTCACCGCTTCGATGATATCGCTTCGACACAGATCGGAGTTGTCCTCGGCTCCAATCGTGATGGCTTCGATTTGTTTTTGCGGACCCATGACATGTTCGAGCGCCGCCTTGAACTCGTCGGCAAGGCGCCCATGGGTCACAAGCACTAGACCAATCATCGGAAACTCCTCGCGGGTGCTTTTTGGTGCACCGCACGAACGCGCCACTTTGACCATCCAGAGGCCCCGCGCAAGAGGGCATCTTGGCTATTGTTCCAGTACTTGGCGGTAAACAGTGAGGCCTGTGCCGGTTTAATCAGTGGCGATATTGGGGCTTATATGGTTACCAATTCCCTTCGAACAATCATCCAAAGGTTGGACGGAACCCGAACTTGCAGTTGTCGTCAGGGCGGCTGCAATCAGGGGGAGGGGGCCATAACCAATTCCAATAGGGATTCGCGGTACAAAAACACCGTTTAGGCGGATAGAGAGCGCTCCTGGCGGCGGCAGCCGCTCTGCGTCGCTGGCCGCAAGATCGGCGATCAGGCCGACTACCGCCTCCCCAATATAGTCGCAATGTCTGATTCCGAGGCCTCGGATCTCGATCAGGCCGGCCAGTTCCGGCGCCGGGCGAACCCACAATTGTCCGGCGACTGTGTCGAGATGGACACGGTCATCGCCGACCAAAACGACCGGCGGAAGCTGTCCGGCGCGTCCGGCGAGAATCAGATCGAAGGCCAGCCGCGACTTGCCGGCGCCTGACGGCCCCCGGATCAGCACGGCGCGATCGCCCACCAGCACGGCGGAGGCGTGCACGCTCGCGCCCTGCGGCATCATGGCGCTGGCAGCCGAACCACGAAGCGGGCGCCGACTACCGTGGGCTTGCCGTCGGCGTCGCGCCGGGCCGTGGCGATTTTCCGCCCAGACCCGCCCGTTATGCGCTTCGATGATCTGCTTGGAGATCGATAGGCCCAGCCCCGAGTTCTGGCCAAAGCCTTGATGCGGCCGGTCGGTGTAGAAGCGCTCGAAGATGCGCTCCAGCGCATCCTCGCCGATGCCCGGCCCGTCGTCATCGACGACGATTTCGATTTCCGAGCGCACGCGGCGGCAGGTGACGCGCACCCTGCCGCCGGGGTTGGAGAAGGATTGCGCGTTGGACAGCAGGTTGGAGACGACCTGCCCGAGCCGGGAATCATGGCCCGGCACCGAGAACGTGTCGGTTGCGCCGCGGCCCTCGAAGCGCGCCTCGACTGCGACGTCATGACCCAGCCGGGTCTCGTTGGCGACCGAGGCCAGCGTCGTCAGCAGCCGCCGCACATTGACCGGCGCCATGTCCTGACGCTGCAATTCGGCGTCGAGGCGGCTGGCGTCGGAAATATCCGAGATCAGCCGGTCGAGCCGCTTGACGTCGTGTTCGATCACCTCGAGCAGGCGCGCGCGGCTGGTGTCGTTGCGCGCCAGCGGCAATGTTTCCACCGCCGACCGCAGCGAGGTCAGCGGGTTCTTCAATTCATGGGCGACGTCGGCGGCGAACATCTCGATCGCCTCGATGCGGCTATACAGCGCATTCGTCATGTCGCGCAACGCGCCGGACAGATGGCCGATCTCGTCGCGGCGGCGCGTGAAATCGGGAATCTCGACGCGGGTCTGGATGCGCCGGCGAACGCGCTCGGCGCCGTCGGCCAGCCGCCGCACCGGGCCCGCGATGGTGCTCGCCAGCAACAGCGACAGCACGATCATGACGGCGGAGGCGACGCCGCCAACCTTGAGGATCGCCAGCCGCTCGGCGGTCACCATCTGGTCGATGTCGTCGCCCTGCGTCGAGAGCATCAGCGCGCCGTGCACGGCGCGGAAGCGCTGCACCGGGACAGCGACCGAGACGATCACCTCGCCGCGGTCGTTGACCCGCACCATGCTGCTCTTGACGCCGTCGAGCGCCTGCACGATTTCCTGATAGCCCTTGCCGTTTTCCGGACCCAGTTCGCGATACAGCGGCAGGTCGCCGCGGTTGAGCCAGGTGCGGATCGAGATCGTGGCGCGCTCGACAAAGCCCGGCTTTTCAGTCGAAGGCGGCGGCAGTTCGAAGCGCAGCACGTCGCCGCGGCCGTAAAGACTGCGGCTGTCGAGGATCATGCCGCCGTCGCCGCCATAGATGCGCGCGCGGGTCTTGGTCGGCGAGATCAGCCGCCGCAGCACCGGCGCGACCCGCTCCGGATTGATCGGAAAATCGAGGCCCGAGGATTCATCCGGCGCGCCGTAGCTTTCGCCGGGCTTGAGATCGAGCAGGCGGTCCGGATCGATGGTGATGGTGTTGGTTTCGACGGTGGCGGAGGCGGCAATCGCGCCGGCGATGATTTCGGCCTGCACCAGAAGGCTCTGCGCGCGCGCGTCGATCAGGCCCGCACGGAACTGCGAGAGATAGAGAATGCTCGCCACCAGGGCGACGAGGCCCGCCAGGTTGAGCGAGACGATCCGGCGCGTGAGGCTGGAGAAGGAGAGCGCGAAGAAGAATTGCCCGGCCCGGCGCAACCAGCCGAGCGGCCGCCTCCAGCCCTTCTCGCCCGGGCTATCGTCGGCAACGCTACGCTGCTCGAGGAGCTCCGGGGCTTCCTCGTGGTTCAGGCTGGAATTGGTCTGCGTTCGATCTAGCAATGGCTGAGACTGCCGGTTGTGATGCGCCGCTCTGTAATTCCACGTTTCTACGCCGAACGGGCGGATGTGTCAGTCGGCACTTCCGCCCGGAAAACGCAGATCAGGCTTCCTTGAAGCGATAGCCGACGCCGTACAGGGTCTCGATCATCTCGAAATCGTCGTCGACCACCTTGAACTTCTTGCGCAGCCGCTTGATGTGGCTGTCGATGGTGCGGTCGTCGACATAGACCTGGTCGTCATAGGCCGCGTCCATCAGCGCGTTGCGGCTTTTCACCACGCCGGGCCGCGTCGCCAGCGCCTGCAGGATCAGGAATTCCGTGACCGTCAGCGTCACCGGCTCGTTCTTCCAGGTGCAGGTGTGACGTTCCGGATCCATCCGTAAGAGGCCGCGGTCCAGCGCGCGCGCATCCGGCTCCTTCGGCACGGCGGTCGGATCCTTGGGCTGGCCCCTCCGCAGCACGGCCTTGACGCGCTCGACCAGAAGGCGCTGCGAGAACGGCTTGCGGATGAAATCGTCCGCGCCCATCTTGAGGCCGAACAATTCGTCGATCTCTTCGTCCTTGGAGGTCAGGAAGATCACCGGCAGATCGGACTTCTGCCGCAGCCGGCGTAGCGTTTCCATGCCGTCCATGCGCGGCATCTTGATGTCGAGTATCGCGAGGTCCGGCGGCGAAGTGCGGAAGCCGTCGAGCGCCGAGGCACCATCCGTGTAAGTCATGATGCGATAGCCTTCGGCTTCGAGCGCGATCGACACGGAAGTGAGAATGTTGCGGTCATCATCGACCAGGGCGATTGTGGGCATGAGCCTGCTTTCGAATAAGAGAGTGGCTTAAACGGCGGGCAATCCAGCCAGACGCCGCATAAATGGGCTTCGTACACGGTCAACGAGCAATGCAAGCTGGGCTGAAGTGTGACCGAGTTCCGCAAAACGTTTCTGCAGAGATGTGCCGTCCCCCATATAGCACCCTGCCGGGCCGAGAAAAGGCCTTTTTTGCAATAAGATGGCCGGAAAAGAACCATGCAGCCAACCACCAATTTTGATGCTTCCAAACTTGCCCGTTCGCTGCTGCGGCGCAGCCGGCAGGGCGCGCTCGCCACCCTTCTGCCCGAAAGCGGCGATCCCTATTGCTCGTTGGTTAACGTCGCCAGCCATGCCGACGCATCCCCGATCCTGCTGATTTCGCGCCTCGCGCTACATACAAAAAATATTCTCGGCGACAGCCGCGTATCGCTGATGCTGGACGAGCGGGCCGCCGGCGATCCGCTGGAGGGCGCGCGAATCATGCTGGCGGGCCGGGCCGAAGAGGCCTCGGGGGAGGCTGCGAAAATCCTGCGTCGGCGCTACCTCAACGCCCATCCATCCGCGGAAGCCTTTGTGGATTTCAAGGATTTCTCGTTCTTTCGGATCGCCCCGTCAGGCCTGCATCTGGTGGCCGGTTTTGGCCGCATCATCGACCTCAAGCCCGAGCAGTTTCTGACCGGGATCGGCGACGCCGCCGATTTGCTGGAAGCCGAGCAGAGCGCGGTGGAGCACATGAACGAGGATCACCGCGACGCGATGAACCTGTATGCGACCAGGCTGCTGGGTGCAGAGCCGGCCGACTGGCGCTGCACCGGCTGCGACCCCGACGGCATCGACATGCAGGCCGGCACCGCGACGCTGCGGCTCGATTTCCCGGAACGGGTCACCAGCGCCATGGCGTTGCGCAAGATGCTGGTGCGGCTGGCGGGCGAGGCGCGGGCCCAAGGCTGATAAACGCAAGGGGCTGACCATCGCTGGTGCTGAGCATTTCAAGACAGCCGTCGGAGTTCGATGACGGCCTGCTCACCGCGAGCGAAGTCGCGCAGTTGAAGCTCAACGCCGATTGGGTGGTGCTGTCCGCCTTTAACACGATCGCCGGCGACAAGCCCGGCGCCGAACGCGCTGCGGCAGGCCATGCTGGCCTATCTCGACGATGCGTCCTCGCCCCGCAACGCCTATCCGGCGTTCTAGGGGTCCATTTGCGCTGATCGGAGAGGGCGCCGAGCGGTGAAATTTTGGAAATTATTTGATTGTGCGACGCAGCAATTTTGGGTCAGGGCAGCCAGCGACGGATGGTCGCGCAACCACGAGGGCAAACCAACGAAAAGCGCCGCAGCATCCGATTGATGCAGATCAACCGCCCTTGCTCGAATAAACCAAATCGCGGGGATCGGCTTGGCAAGCACGGCGTTCATCAGTATTAGGTCGCCGGACCGGAGCCGGAAGGCTATATTCAGGGGTCACCGCGACAGAGCGCGTCAAGCGACATGCGCGCGAATAGAGTAACGCGGGTTCGAGGAGGAGTCTTCGTGCAAGAGACGGGTCTACGCAACGGCGCCTTCGGCGCCGACAAATTCGGTTTAAAAAATCTCAAGACCGTGCACTGGAATCTTGGTGCACCGCAGCTCTATCAATATTCCCTCGCGGCCGGTGAGGCCGTGCTGTCGGCCGACGGCGCGCTATGTGCGGACACCGGTGAATTCACCGGCCGCAGCCCGAAGGACAAGTTCACGGTTCGCGATGCGACCACCGACAAGAACATGTGGTGGGCCGGCAACCAGTCGATATCAGCGGACCAATTCTCCGCGCTCTATGCCGACTTCCTCAAGCATGCCGAAGGCATGACACTGTTCGCGCAGGACCTCTATGGCGGCGCCGATCCGAGCTTCCAGATCAAGACCCGCGTTTTCACCGAGCTTGCCTGGCACTCGCTGTTCATCCGCACGCTGCTGATCCGCCCCGAGGCTTCGGTACTCAGGGATTTCGTGCCCGAACTCACCATCATCGACCTGCCGAGCTTCCGCGCCGATCCGAAACGTCACGGCGTGCGCTCGGAGAACGTCGTCGCGATCGACTTTGCCCGCAAGATCGTCCTGATCGGCGGGTCTTATTATGCCGGCGAGATGAAGAAGTCGGTCTTCACGACGCTGAACTATTATCTGCCCGCCAAGGGCGTGCTGCCGATGCACTGCTCGGCCAATGTCGGACCCAAGGGCGACACCGCGGTCTTCTTCGGCCTCTCCGGCACCGGCAAGACCACGTTGTCGGCCGATCCGAACCGCACGCTGATCGGCGACGACGAGCATGGCTGGGGCGATGACGGCGTCTTCAACTTCGAGGGCGGCTGCTACGCCAAGTGCATCAAGCTGTCGAAGGAAGCCGAGCCGCAGATCTTCGCCGCCAGCAGCCGCTTCGGCGCCGTGCTGGAAAACGTGGTGCTCGATGAAGATACCCGCGTGCCTGATTTCGACAACGGCTCGAAAACCGAAAACACCCGCTCGGCCTATCCGCTCGAGTTCATCCCGAACGCTTCGCGTACCGGCCGCGCCGGCCAGCCGAAGAACGTCGTGATGCTGGCCGCCGACGCGTTCGGCGTGCTGCCGCCGATCGCCAAGTTGTCGCCAGCCCAGGCGATGTATCACTTCCTGTCCGGCTACACCGCCAAGGTTGCCGGCACCGAGCGTGGTCTCGGCAACGAGCCGCAGCCGGAATTCTCCACCTGCTTCGGCTCGCCGTTCCTGCCGCTCGATCCTTCCGTGTACGGCAACATGCTGCGCGAGCTGATCGCCAGGCACAATGTCGATTGCTGGCTGGTCAACACCGGCTGGACCGGCGGCAAATTCGGCACCGGCAGCCGGATGCCGATCAAGGTGACGCGCGCACTGCTCACCGCCGCTCTCGACGGCAGCCTGCGCAATGTCGAATTCCGCACCGACAAGTACTTCGGCTTCGCGGTGCCGACAGCCTTGCCCGGCGTGCCGAGCGAGATCCTCGATCCCGTCACTACCTGGAAGGACAAGGCCGAGTTCGACAAGACCGCCCGCAGCCTGGTCGGCATGTTCCAGAAGAACTTTGCCAAGTTCGAAGCCCAGGTCGACGCCGAAGTCCGCGCCGCCGCGCCGGACCTCAAGCTCGCGGCGGAGTAGGCTCAAGCGAAACGAACGGACTGACAAGGGCGGCTCGTCGGGCCGCCCTTCTTGCTTTCGGTCGAATGGACCATCTCGTTCAGAGAAGCGGTATTGCCCCGCGCAAGCAGACGTAGCCGCCGGCGAGAATGACGATGCCGGCGAAAGCCGACCGTAACACCCTATCGTGCGAGCCGATCAATCTGCCGGTTGCGATCCCGGCCAATCCGCCCAACAGGCCGCCCGCAATGAAAAGACCAGCCAGTTGCCAGTCGACCAGCCCGGACGCTGCGTAGCTGATCGCGGTCGAAGCGCCAAAGGCCACGACGGCGACCAGCGAGGTGCCGATGGCGGTGATCAGCGGCATGCCCGTTGCCAGCATCAGGCCGGGAACGATCAAAAAGCCGCCGCCGATGCCAAAGAAGCCGGCGAACAGGCCGACCGCGAAGCCGGTGCTGACCAGCATTGGCATCAGTTGCCGCGCGGTCGTAGCCGTCAGGCGGACTGATGGATCGCCGCCGCCCGCGCGCTTCTTCAGCATCAACGCGCCGATCACGATCATGAGGATGCCGAACAGCGTCAGCAAGTTCTGGCCGTCGAGTTGCTTGGCGATACCGGCGCCGGCAAATGCGCCGCCGACGCCCGCGAGCGAGAACACGATCGCGCAAGGCCATCGGACGTTACCCGCACGCCAGTGCGCCATCATGTTGGCAAGCGCGCTGATCGCTACCGCAATCGCGCTGGTGCCGATCGCAACATGCGGCGAGGCGACGCCCACGCCATAGACCAGTAGCGGTACGGCGAGGATCGAACCGCCGCCGCCGACCAGCGCGAGGACGAATCCGACGGCACCGCCCGACAACACCGTTGCGATATCCGCGAGATGGATCGGCATGTCCGGTTACTCCTCAGGCGATGGCGACCTTGGCTGCGCGGCGGTTCCACGGTGCAAAGGACAGCAGCCGCGCCATCATGCAGGAGCCGCTAACGCCGGCGAAGACCAGGCCGGCGCCGACGAAGGCGGCAAGTGCGTAGAAACCGGGATGGACGAGTGCGCCGAGCGCAGTGCCGGTGAAAACCAGCGAGCCGGCAGTGATCTGAACCTGCCGCATGATCTCGATCGGCTGGCCCTTGTCTTCGACTACCGGCAATCCGGCGATTTTCCAGGCGTCGATGCCGCCGTCGAGAATGAATGCATCATAGTCGGTGCACTGGGCGAGGCGTGCGGCATGGCTGGCGGTGCGGTTGCCGGAACGGCAGTGGAAAATCACGGCCGGCGCGTCCGTTCCGAAATCGAGCCGTTCCAGGCGCGAGAGCGGTGCATGGCGCGCGGCCGCGATGCGGCTGCGGGAATGCTCGTCGAACTCCCTGATGTCGACGAGGATTGCGCCGCGATCGATCAGTTCTTTCGCCCTGGCGGGAGAGATATGAGGAAGTTGAGGAAGTGACATGGTCGAACTCCTTTTCTTTGCGATCAGGTTGTGGGCGTTGCACGGCAGAACAGTCGGTGAAGTTCCGCGATCAATTGCTCGATCCGGGGATCGGCAATGCGATACCAGAGCGTCTGGCTGTCACGGCGAAAGCTCACGATCTCGTCGTCGCGCATCTTCGCCAGATGCTGGGACAGCGCCGACTGGCTAAGGCCGACCGCCTCGACCAGCGCGCCGACTGTCATCTCGCCGGCTTCCACCAGCTTGCAGAGAATCATCAGCCGCCGCTCGTTGCCGAGCGTGCGCAGGGTCCTGGCGACGTCCAGCACATTGGCTTCGAAGTCCCGAAATTCCCTCGCGGGTGCTGCGGTCATGAATATCTCATTAGATTAGGTATTGCTAAATTAGTAATTGATAATATAAATGTCAATAGCAGCTTTCATTCAGGAGTTCAGACCCAATGCCCCGTTCGACCAATTCCCCCGCGCCCATCATCAAGGCATTCTTCGATCAGCCCACCAACACCATCAGCTATCTGGTGGCCGACCCGGTGACGCGCCGCGCCGCGGTTATCGATCCCGTGCTCGACTTCGATCAGCGCGACGGCACCGTGGATATCCGTTCGGTGGAAGCCATTCTGGCCGCGGCGAACCAGGAGAAGCTGACGATCGAGTGGGTGCTGGAAACCCATGCGCACGCCGATCATCTGTCGGGTGCGCCCTATATCAAATCCAAAACCGGCGCGCGGATCGGCATCGGCGAGCACATCAAGGACGTGCAGCGCATCTTCCGGCCCGTGTTCAACGCCGAAGACCTGCGGACCGATGGCAGCGATTTCGACCGCCTGTTCGCCGACGGCGAAACGTTCGGCATCGGCGAACTCGTCGTCGAGGTCCTGCACACGCCGGGCCACACGCCGGCCGACCTGTCGTATAAGATCGGCGATGCCGTATTCGTCGGCGACACGCTGTTCATGCCTGATTACGGCACCGCGCGCGCCGATTTTCCGGGTGGCGATGCAAACCAGCTCTATCGTTCGATCCAGCGGCTCCTGCATCTGCCGGACGACACGCGGCTGTTCATGTGCCACGACTACAAGGCGCCCGGCCGCGACGACTATGCCTGGGAAACCACGGTGGGCGAGCAACGCGAGAACAACGTCCATCTTCGCGGCGGCGTCACCGAGGCGGCGTTCGTCGCCATGCGGCAGGCGCGCGACGCGACATTGTCCGCGCCGACGCTGCTGTTGCCGTCAATCCAGGTGAACATCCGCGCCGGCCGCTTTCCGAAGGCCGAGAGCAATGGCGTGCATTACCTGCTGCTGCCGGTTCGCGCGCGGTCCGGCGCCGCCGCGGCTATCGTCTCCTAGCTAGAGCATGATCCGGAAAAGTGGAAACCGGTTTTCCCTCGCGACAAACGCGGAACGCGTTTGCGCGGAGATCATGCTCAAACCAGAGAGATAGAGCGGGATGACGATTCGAAGAAAAGTCATCCCGCTCTAGTCCCGGCTCCAGGGGTTGCCCGGCAACACCGCGTTGCTCGGCGTGCGGCGGTCGGTGATCTGCAGGCCGAACAGGCTGCTGACCAGTTCGACCGCGGCGCGCGCGGTGCGGCCGCGTTCGTCGAGAAACGGGTTGAGCTCGACGATATCGACCGAGCGCACCAGATCCGAATCGTGCAGCAGCTCCATGATCAGATGCGCCTCGCGATAGGTCGCGCCGCCCGGCACCGTGGTGCCGACACCGGGCGCGACGGCGGGATCGAGAAAATCGACATCGAAGCTGACATGCAGCACGCCGTTGCGCGCCCGCACACGCTCGATGATCTTTCGTATCAATACGCCGACGCCGAATTCGTCGATGATGCGCATGTCGGCGATCGCGATGCGGCGTTCGAACACAAGTTGTTTCTCCAGCGGATCGATCGAGCGGATGCCGAACAGATCGAGCTGGTCGGGGCCGATCGAGGCGCGGGGCTCGCCGCCGAGCAGGCCGTCGAGGCCGCTTTCGCCACACAGAAAGGCCGCGGACATGCCGTGCATGTTGCCGGTCTCCGTGGTCTGCGGCGTGTTGTAGTCGGCATGCGCGTCGAGCCAGAGCACGAACAGCGGCCGGCCCTGCTCTCGCCAGTAGCGCGCGACGCCGTTCACCGATCCCATCGACAGCGAATGATCGCCGCCCATGAAGATCGGAACGGCGCCGGAGCTCGCCAGCGCATAGGAACGCTCGCTGAGCGCGCGGATCCAGCCTTTGATGGTGTCGTAATATTTGGCGTTCGCCGGCGGCGGGCCCTCGGCGGGAGCAACGCCAGGCTTGGCCATGTTGCCGTGGTCCTCGACGGCAAAGCCGAGCTGATCGAGGATGCGGCCAATGCCCGCGGTGCGCAGCGCGTCCGGTCCCATCAAGGTTCCGAGTTGCGAGGCCCCGATCTCGATGGGGACGCCGAGGAGGGCGATGCGGGCAGCGTTGCCGTCGGACATGGAGGACCTTTGATGAATCGTAGGGTGGCAAAGCGTATGCGTGCCCACCATTCAAGGCAACGATTGGATAGGTGGTGGACACGGCGCAAGCGCGCCTACCCCACAAGAAACCTGGCGCCCTGCTGTTCCGCTACGCCTTGAAATAGGCGATCTGCGTCGTCGTCGCGAGCAATCGCCCCGACGGCGACCACAATTCGCCGTGCTGGTCGCCATAGCTCCTGTGGAAGATCCTGGCATCGGCCACGGCCAACACCCGCGTGACGTCCTCGGCCGCCAGTTCGTCTGACGCCGTGTGGAAATACGTCGTGATCGATACGGTGCCGAACGGCATCAATTCCTGGCGCGCCAGAAATACCCGGCCGAAGAACGCGTCCGACATCGACATCAGCGACAGCATGTCGATCTTTCGCGGCACGTGGTCGCCGATCCACTGCTTGGAGTACGCGTCGCGCGGCGGCGATGCCGGCGAGCCGTAGAAGCTCGGCTCGCCCTCGACGAAGCGGAAATCATACTGATGGGTCCATGTCATCGGCGTGTTCGGAAACCTGCGCGCCTGTTCGAATGGCGCAGCGCCCGGAAATTTTGCCTGCTGGTGCGACCAGGACGGGCGGCGCTCGGCGAACACGGCGGTCGCCAGCGTTGCGACGTCGCCGCCGTTCTGCGTCATCTCCACGCACCAATGCTGGCTCGAGCGGTTGGCCTTGACCAGCCGAACGTCGAGATCGAAGCCGCCTTCGGCGATCGGCGCGCAGAAATTCACGGTCAGCGATAATGGATCGCCCGCCCGCTCCGGATGGTCGATCAGCGCGCGCAGGATGGTGGCGGCCGTGCAGCCGCCGAACGGCCCGACAAAGGCCCAGTAGTCCGGGCTGGTCTTGCCCTGCCAGCAGCTATCGCCGGCGGTGACTTTCGTGGCGTCGTCGAAAAGATGCGGAGCTTTTGTCAGCATGGATGTTCTTCGGTGTTGAGACGCGCGATGAGGTCGCCGCTGGCGCCGTCATTGCGAGCGAAGCGAAGCAATCCATTCTTTCTTCTCGTGGCGCTATGGATTGCTTCGCTCCGCTCGCAATGATGTGGATGCAGTATCGCGACTATCCCGCCGAATTCAATGACGCCAGAGGTAATGGATTTCTATCCGCCGGGATCAGCCCTTCGCCCCGCGCTGGGCGCCCGCTTCCGGCACCGGCGCGGCCGCGCGCACCGGCACGTTCCAGATTTCCTCGGCGTACTCCCGGATGGTGCGGTCGGAGGAGAACCACGGCATCCGCGCGACGTTGAGGATCGAGGCGCGGGTCCACGCCGGAACCACCTGCCAGCGGGCGTCGATGCCGCGCTGCGCCGCGTAGTAGGAATCGAAATCGGCCGAGACCATGTAGTGGTCGAGATAACGCAGCGCGTGGCCCATGGAGGCAAAGCGGGCGCGATCGTCGGGCGAGAACGCGCCGCTCTCGATGGCCGTAATGGCCCGCGCCAGCCGCGGCGAGCGGCTGATCACGTCGGTCGCATCCAGCCCCTGCTTGCGGCGGACCATGACGTCGCCGGCCTCCATGCCGAAGATCGCGATGTTCTCCGCGCCGACATGGTCGCGGATTTCGATATTGGCGCCGTCAAGCGTGCCGATCGTCAGCGCGCCGTTGAGCGCCAGCTTCATGTTGCCGGTGCCGGAGGCCTCCATGCCGGCGGTGGAGATCTGCTCGGAGAGATCGGCGGCCGGAATGATCACCTCGGCGAGGCTGACATTGTAGTCGGCGAGGAAGACGACCTTGAGCCTTCCTGCGATATCGGGATCGTTGTTGACGACTTCGGCGACATCGTTGATCAGCTTGATGATCAGCTTGGCGTAGCGATAGCTCGCCGCCGCCTTGCCGGCGAAGATTTTCACCCGCGGCACCCAGTCGCGCTGCGGTTCGTCCTTGATCGCCTGGTACAGCGCGACCGTCTCGACGACGTTGAGCAGTTGCCGCTTGTATTCGTGGATGCGCTTGATCTGGATGTCGAACAGCGCCGACGGATCGACCTTGATGCCGAGCCGTTCGCCGATCAGCCGCGCCAGCGCCAGCTTGTTGTGATGCTTGACCTCGCGAAACCGCTGCTGGAACGCGTTGTCGCTGGCGCGGGCCTCAAGGCGCTCGAACAGGGAGAAGTCGTCGAGCACGGCCTCGCCGCAGGCCTCGCGGATCAGGCCGGTCAGCTTCGGGTTGGCGAGCATCAGCCAGCGGCGGAAGGTGATGCCGTTGGTCTTGTTGGTGATGCGGCCGGGATAGAGATGGTTGAGATCGTGGAACACGGTCTCCTTCATCAGGTCGGAGTGCATCGCCGAGACGCCGTTGATGCGGTGCGAGCCGACGAAAGCGAGTTGCCCCATCCGCACCCGCCGTCCGGACCTCTCGTCGATCAGCGACACCGAGGCGCGGAAATCGATGTCGCCGGGACAACGCTGATCCGCCAGCGCCAGATGCGCGGCATTGATGCGGTAGATGATTTCGAGATGCCGCGGCAGCAGCCGCTCGAACAGTTCGACCGGCCAGGTCTCCAGCGCTTCCGGCAGCAGCGTGTGGTTGGTGTAGGACAGCGTCACCACCGTGAGCTTCCACGCTTCGTCCCAGCGGAAATTGTGCAGGTCGACCAGGATGCGCATCAGCTCGGTGACGGCAAGACTCGGATGGGTGTCGTTGAGCTGCACCGCAACCTTGGAGGGGAGGTTGCGCAACTGCCCATCAGAGGCAAGATGGCGCTTGATCAGGTCCTGCAGCGAGGCGGAAACGAAGAAATATTCCTGCCGCAACCGCAGTTCGCGCCCCGCCGGGCTCTCGTCATTCGGATAGAGGAATTTGCAGATCGATTCCGCGCGTGCTTCCTCGGCAACCGCGCCGAGGTAGTCGCCGGTGTTGAAGACGTCGAGCCGCAACGGGTCGGGCGAGCGCGCCGACCACAGCCGCAGCGCGTTGACGTGCTGGCCGCGCCAGCCCACGATCGGCGTATCATAGGCGACGGCCTGCACGGTTTCCGCCGGACGCCAGGTGGCGCGGTCACGGCCGCGGTCATCGACATGGTCGACGTGGCCGCCGAAATGGATGTGGTAGACCACCTCGGCTCGCTGGAATTCCCAGGGGTTGCCGAAGCTCAGCCATTCGTCCGGGTATTCGTGCTGCCAGCCCTGCGCGATGATCTGGCGGAACAGGCCGAAATCGTAGCGGATGCCGTAGCCGATGGCGGGAATGGCCAGCGTCGCCATGCTCTCCATGAAGCACGCCGCGAGCCGCCCGAGGCCGCCATTGCCGAGCGCCGCATCGGGTTCGCATTTGCGCAGGTCGTCGAGCCCGACACCGAGATCGCCGAGCGCCGCCTCGAACAATGGCAGCAGGCCCATATTGTTCAGCGCGTCGGTGAACAGCCGGCCGATCAGGAATTCGAGCGAGAGGTAATAGACCCGCTTGCTGCCGGCATCGTAGCTCTGCTTCTCGGCGGTCAGCCAGCGGTGCACGATGCGGTCGCGCAGCGCCAGCGCCGCCGCCTTGTACCAGTCCCGCCTGGTCGCCATGCCGGCATCCTTGCCGATCGCGAGCCGGAGCTTGGCGAGGATCGCGCCCTTGATCTCGGCCAGCGCCAGTTCGTCGATCGGCTGGCCCGGCGCCGGATAGTTTGTCGGATAGTTTTCTGGGATTTGTTCCTGCAACACATGGATCCCTGCGGTTGAGACTCACAACGAAGATACGCGCCTTGTCCGGCAATCGAAACGCCTGACAACGCCGGAGTGTTGTGCACTGCGCTGGTATGATTTTATGCAAGGACCGGGCCGATTTCGCGGCACCGGAGGCTGCCCTTTGGTGATATAAGGGGCTGCGAAAGCCGTTGGAATCGCTGGGGTTTGAGCGGCCGGGTGCCAGTGCGCGCTCGAGGAAACGTGTGCCGCCAGAACGGGAGGCCTGCCATGAGATTGACGATCGAGATCGTCGCCGCTGCGTTGTTGGTCGTCTGCATCAGTGCGACCAGCGCCGCCTTTGCCGCCGGCAAGGCCGGCAAGAGCGCTGATGGCCTGAGCTGTTCCTTCGGCGTCGCGCAAGGCGCTTCGCCTGCCGCGCGCTGCGCGGCAATCAAGCGGCAGTGCGGCGGAAAGTTCTACGCCAATTATTGCGGCGACAAGCTGTTGTCGGCGATGTGAGGGATTGAGGTCCTGACGGATCATGCCGCGGCGCCGTTCCAGCCCTTGCCTTCCTCGGCAAGCCCGGGATAGCGGAGATAGAGCTCTTGCAGCAGCTCGAAATGCAAGGCTGACGATATCTCGTCGAGAGACGTGGCAAGCAAGGCCCGGTCGTCGCCGTCGAGGGTGGACAAGATCGCATTAGCGCGATCGATCGCGTCGGCCGCTTCCAGTAACAAAGTCCGGATCTCGGTGGCCTGTGTCACGTCCATCGTCTTCGTTTCTTTGCGGCAAATCACCGGACGACAATCTTTGATAGGAAATATTTTGTCGCGCCACCAGAACAAATTAAGAACAATTTAGCAAGTATTTGATATATCATTGTGATTCGGCGCGTCGCCGACACAACATTTATGGTCTATCCGAGTTTGTGAGGACTACATGTCCACCATCGCCTTCGATCAGTTCGCTCTCACCCGTATCGCCGATTTCGCGCGCTCGCTGTCGCGCCTGCATCAGGCCTCGCGCCGCCGGCTCGTCGACGACGACGCGATCGACCGCGAGTTCAATGCGGTCTGCATGTCGGTGTGGGGCTACACCACGGACGATTTCAGCGACGAGCTGTTTTCGGTCGAGGACCACGCCTTTCTCGACGCGCTGGATGAAGCGCAGGCGCGCATCTTCGCAGCCGAGCAGGGCTACGATCTCGTCGACGATCAGGGCATGCTGACGGACTGGTGGGGCTATTGCTGGATGATCCTGGCCGAGAAGCGCGGCTTGCTGACGTCGGAAAACCGCGCCGCAGCGCGCGCGGCGATCGAGGAAAAATATCTGTCGGCGCCAAACGTGATCGGCGTCATCGTCGGGCGGTGAATGCGTTCGGGACCAATCGCGTAACCCGGCCCCATTCTGCTTTGCATGGGGTTGTTTTCGATATTTTGTGTCTGGGTCCAGCGGTGGAAGATCGTCAGTCCCGCTTTAGTTCACTTCGACCCGTTTCAACGGCTTCGGCGCAGCAGCCTTCGGTATCGAGCCCGTCGGCACGTCGACGTCGCGGCCCGTCTCGGGAAGCGGCGCGCCGGTCGCGACCATCTCCGCGCTGACCGGCGCCACCTTCATTTCGCCGAGCCGGGCGCGGACATCTGCCGTGAGGCCGGGATAGGCGGCGACGGGCGTGAATTCCGCGGTCTGCTCGGCGCCCAGGCGAACGCCGGTATAGGCCACCAGGCCGTCGGTGGTGGCGACGACGTCGCCGGAGCGCAGCGATGTATCAAGCGTGAGATCGACCGGCGCCAGCCCGGACGGGCTTCTGCCGTTGCAGGTGCAATCGGCGCGCAGCGCCTTGCGATAGGCGTAGGCGTTTTCGCTGTCGGCATAGCGCTCGCCATTGCCCGCGGTCGCGCTATCGATGTTGCTGCCGTAGAAGACCTTGGTGACGCTCGCCGGGCAGAAGGCCTGGCAGGTCTGAACCGGCGTGGCGTTGCCGCGCATGGTCAGCGGAAAATACTTGCCGTCGCAGCTTCGCACGCAGAAGGCAGGCCCGGACCCCGCGACGCGCGGCGCCGGCGCCGGATGGGCCGGTTGATTGGTGCCGAACGGATCGGCGAAGAAGTTCGCCTGCGCGGGGGCCTGCCGCACCTGTTTCTGGATGCCGCCGAACAGGAAGTCGAACAGGCCTTCGGCGGAGACGCTGCCGGGTGCCAGCGCAAGCGAGCCCGCAAGGGAGGCGGCGGTCACAAATGCCGCGCGGCGCCGCACGCGCGAAAAAGCCAACTCAGTACGCAACGCCAACTCCACCCCACGCAACCTACGCGCTGAAGCGCTGAGGCTTCAGTTCGAGGTAACCTTAACGGGGGATGGTAAATGAGCTTTTACTGGAGGCGGAAAGGGAGAAAAGAAATGCGGGCTTTCCAAGCTCGCGCCGCTTGCGGGGAGAGGGCGAACCGCGAAGAAATCACCCCTTCAAAAACTCACCGGCCTTGTAGAGCGAACGAAACTCCAGCCCGGCTTCCGCGAACGTTTCGGTCGCGCCTTCCTCGCGGTCCACCATGGTGAGGACCAGGACGATCTCGCCGCCGGCCTCGCGCACGGCTTCAACGGCCTTCAATGCCGAGCCGCCGGTCGTGGTGACGTCCTCGACGATGACGATGCGCTTGCCCTGCAGCGTCTCGCCCCTGGCCAGCCCTTCCACGGCCAGCCGCGCGCCGTGCTCCTTCGGCTTCTTGCGCACGAAGAACGCCGCGATCGGGTGGCCCTTGATCCAGGAGAGCTGCGCGATCGCGCCCGCCAGTGGGACCGCGCCCATCTCCAGCCCGCCGACGAAATCGAGGTTGTCGTCCTTCAGCGCCTCATAGGTCAGTTCGGCCAGCAGCGCGGCACCCTCGGGGTCGAGCATGGTCGGCTTGAGGTTGAAGTAGAAGTCGCTCTTGCGGCCCGAGGCCAGCGTGATCTCGCCGCGGCCGAACGAACGCTTGCGGATGATCTCGGCGAGGCGGGCGCGGGAGGCGGATTTGGACAAGGCGGTTTCCCCGGGGGTTTCAGGCGGGGCGCAATCTATCGACGCTTTCCCGGACATTCCAGCGCCGATCTCGCGCCGTCAACAGTGGCGCATGCGTCCTGCTTTCGCAGGGGCGACCCGTGGAAAGCGCGGGTTGTAAGGCCCGGAGGTTCCGGGGTACGGAAACCCAAGCGTTTGTGGGGGAAAACCGAATGACGATCGAACTGCATACCTGGAACACGCCGAACGGCCGCAAGATCTCGGTCGCGCTGGAGGAAATGGGGCTGCCCTACAAGGTGATCCCGGTGAACATCAGCAAGGGCGAGCAGATGGCGCCCGCCTTCCTCAAGATCAGCCCGAACAACAAGATTCCCGCGATCGTCGATCCCGACGGTCCCGGCGGCAAGCCGGTCGGCATCTTCGAGTCCGGCGCGATCCTGCTCTATCTCGGCGAGAAGACCGGCAAGTTCCTGCCAAAGCCGCTTGCCGAGCGTATCCCGGTCTATGAATGGCTGATGTGGCAGATGGGCGGCTTTGGCCCGATGCCGGGCCAGGTGCACCATTTCATCGCGCTGGAGAATGAAACCGACCGCGCCTATGGCCTGAAGCGCTACATGGCCGAGACCCGCCGGCTCTATGGCGTGCTGGACCGGCGGCTTGCGGACCGCGAATTCGTCGCCGACACCCTGTCGGTCGCCGATTTCGCCATCCTCGGCTGGGCCTGGCGTCACCCGCGCCACAAGGTGGACTTGAAGGATTTTCCGAATGTCGAGCGCTGGTACAACGCGCTGATGGCCCGCCCGGCTACCAAGCGCGGCATGGAAGCGAAGCTGGATTGATTCCCGTTCTCCCTCGCCCCGCTCTTGCGGGCGCGGCGTCTGAAAAGTTAATGCGCCTCGTCCCAATTGTTCGCCGCGCGCGCGTCGACCTGCAACGGCAGCGACAGCAGCACCGCGGGGAACGGCGCGTCCTGCATGACGTGCTGCACCACCGGCAGCGTCGCCGCCACCTCGTTGTCGGGCACCTCGAAGATCAACTCGTCGTGCACCTGCAGCAGCATCTGCGCCGAAAGCTTCTTCGCCGCCAGCGCATCTTCCATCCGGATCATGGCGCGGCGGATGATGTCGGCGGCGGTGCCTTGCAGGCGCGCATTGATCGACGCGCGCTCGTTGAAGGCGCGGACCGAGGCGTTGGAGGCCTTGATGTCGGGGTAGTACATCTTGCGGCCGAACAGCGTGGTGACATAGCCGTTCTTGCGGCATGATTCCTTGGTCTCATCCATATAGGCGCGGATGCCCGGAAAGCGCTCGAAATATTTCTTGATGTAGGCAGAGGCTTCCTCGCGGGCGATGCCGAGCTGGTTGGCGAGACCGAACGCCGAGATGCCATAGATAATGCCGAAATTGATCGCCTTCGCCCGGCGCCGCACCTCGCCCGGCATGTCCTTGATCGGCACGCCGAACATTTCGGATGCCGTCATGGCGTGAATGTCGAGCCCGTCGCGGAACGCCTGCTTCAGCACGGGGATGTCGGCGATCTCGGCCAGCAGCCGCAGCTCAATCTGCGAGTAATCCGCCGAGACCAGCTTGTGGCCAGGCGTCGCGATGAAGGCGCGGCGGATCTTGCGGCCGTCCTCGGTACGAACCGGGATATTCTGCAGGTTCGGTTCGTTCGACGACAGCCGCCCGGTGGTGGTCGCCGCCAGCGCGTAGGTCGTGTGCACGCGGTGGGTCTGGGGGTGAACATATTCCGGCAGCGCGTCGGTGTAGGTCGATTTCAGTTTCGACACCTGCCGCCATTCCAGAATCTTCTTCGGAAACTCATGGCCCTGTTCGGCGAGTTCGTCGAGGATCTGCGCCGAAGTCGACCACGCGCCGGTCTTCGTCTTGGTGCCGCCGGTTATGCCCATCTTGCCGAAGATGATGTCGCCGATCTGCTTGGGGCTGCCGACATTGATCGGCTCTCCCGCGATCTCCTGCAACTCGGCCTCGACGCGCGCCGCGGTCTGGGCGAAATCGCCCGACAGCCGCGACAGCACCTGGCGATCGATCGAGATGCCGCGCCGCTCCATCCGCGCCAGCACGCTGACCAGCGGTCGCTCCAGGGTTTCATAGACCGTCATCATGTGCTCGGCGATCAGGCGCGGCTTCAGCGCGCGATGCAGCCTCAGGATCACGTCGGCGCTTTCGGCCGAATAGGCGGTCGCCTTGTCGATCGCGACCTGATCGAAGGTCAGCTTGTTCTTGCCGCTGCCGATCAGCTCGCTTTCGCCGATCACGGCGTGACCGAACCAAAGTTCGGCCAGCGACGCCAGCGCGTGCGAGTTGCGCCCGGCGTCGAGCGCATAGGACATCAACTGCGCGTCGTCGATATTGCGCAACGTGATGCCATGCTGCGCCAGCATCACGGCGTTGAATTTGATGTCGAAGCCGATCTTGAGAATACCTGATGATTCCAGCAGCGGCTTCAGTGCAGCCAGCGCGTCGCCCACTTTGATCTGGTCGGGCGCCAGGCCGGCGTCGAACAGACCCGCGCCGTCGCCGGACTGGCGGTGGGTCAGCGGCACGTAGCAGGCGTCGTTCGGCCCCAGCGCCAGCGCGATGCCGCAGATGTCGGCCTGCATCGGATCGTCGGAATTCGACCTGGCGTCGATCGCGAAAGTGCCGGCGTCGTAAGCGCGCGCGATCCAGGCCTTGAGTTCAGCGGCATTGCGGATGGTCTGGTACTTGCTGCGGTCGACCGGCAGTTTTCGTGCGGCTTCGGCGCGGGCGGCGGCGAGCGAGATCGGCGTTCCCTTGAGGCTCGCCGCTTTCTCCTGCTTGTCCGCCCCTTTGTCCTGTGCTGGCCCTGCCTTGCCCGAGGGCGCGGCGGAAGAAGAGCCGGGGGCATCGAACAGCGTCGCGTCCTCGGAATAACCCTCCGGTTTCTTGCCGGATGGAGGAACTCCAAAAACGCTCGCGCCGCTCTTGTTGCCCGCATCCGCCTCCACGTCCGCAGGGTCGATCTGGGAATACTCGGCGACACGGCGGGTGAGGGTGGAGAACTCCATCGCCTTGAGGAAGGCGATCAGCTTGCGTGCATCGGGCTCGTGCACCGCGAGATCGTCGAGCGGCACTTCGAGGTCGACCTTGTCATCGAGCAACACGAGCTGCCGTGAAATCCGCGCCTTCTCGGCGTTCTCGATCAGGGCCTCGCGCCGTTTCGGCTGCTTGATCTCGCCGGCGCGGAACAGCAGTTGTTCCAGGTCGCCGTACTCGATGATCAATTGCGCGGCGGTCTTGACGCCGATGCCGGGCACACCAGGCACGTTGTCGGTGGAGTTGCCGGCCAGCGCCTGCACCTCGACGACCTTTTCCGGCGGCACGCCGAATTTCTCGATCACCTCGGGAATGCCGATACGACGATCCTTCATGGTGTCGTACATCATGACCTTGTCGGTCACGAGTTGCATCAAATCCTTGTCGGAGGAGACGATGGTAGTCGTCGCGCCGCGCTCGCCCGCGATCCGCGCATAGGTCGCGATCAGATCGTCAGCCTCAAAGCCGACCTGTTCGAGGCAGGGCAAATCGAACGCGCGCACCGCCTCGCGGATCAGTGCGAATTGTGGGATCAGTTCATCCGGCGCCGGCGGTCGGTGCGCCTTGTAGTCGGGATAGAGCTTGTTGCGGAACGTGATTTCGGATTTGTCGAACACGATCGCCAGATGCGTCGGCCGGTTGTCCTCGGGCATATCGCGCAACAGTTTCCACAACATGTTGCAGAAGCCGAGCACGGCATTGACCTGCAGCCCGTCTGATTTGCGGTTCAGCGGCGGCAGCGCGTGATAGGCGCGGAAAATGTAGGAGGAGCCGTCGACCAGGAACACATGGTCGCCCTTGCCGGATTGCTTGGCTGGCGCCTTGGCAGCGGTTTTGGCGGCGGGGGCGGATTTCGCGGTGGCTTTGGGGGCTGATTTCGGCATGGCCGAAATTTAGGGATTTTTGCGCGGATTGACAGCCTTGGGAGGTGGTTTTTGGTCGCTACCGCACAGCCAATTTTCGTCGTCCCGGCCAAGCGAAGCGCGAGCCGGGACCATAGCCACAGGCCTTATCGATGGATCACGCGGTATGGGTCCCTGCGCCCCGTGCGCAATTGCGCACCAGGCAGGGACGACAACGATGCGGCAACCTATTCCGCCGGCTGCAGCACCGGGGTGGCCTTTTTCGGCGCGATCCAGAACGCTTCGGGGCGTTCGAACAGGAAATCGGCCCGCAGCGCCAGCGCCAGCCGCCAGATCACCACGGCGCCCGCGACGCCGGCAACCGTGACGATCAGCGAGATCACCCCGATATCGGTGATCACGCCGGTCTTCAGCAGCACCGTTCGGGTTACCGCCATCGGCAGGAAGAAGGCGAGATAGATGACGATGGAATGTTCGCCGCAATGGCGCAGGAAGTTCAGCCATTGCATGCGCGCCAGCAGCGTGCCCATCACGATGATGGCGCAGGCCCCGGCGAACCCGAGCGCCAGTGAGATGAGCGGCCAATGGCTGAAGCCCGCGATCACGAGGCCGCCATTGATGAGCGTCCACAGCGCCAATCCAATCAGTGCCAGCGCGGGCTTCTCCCGCGAACGATCCGCCAGCGCGAACACGTGGGAAGCAAACAGATAGCCGGAATAGAAATAGACGAAGCGTGCGCAGAATTCGTCGATCACCGTCCAGTCGGTCTTGATATGCGCCATCTCCAGCGCGGCGGCGACGACCCAGATGGCCAGCGGCGGAGCCCGCCGTGACAGTTTTGTGACGACGAAGAAAATCGGCAGCAGATAGATGAACCACAGCGTGCCGAACGGCTCGATGAAGGATTCCAGATACAGGGAGCCGACGTGGCGCCAGCCGCTTTCGGCGGCGAAGCCCGGCGCCTTGAAGCCGAACTGGATCGTCATCCACAGCACGTAGAAATACGCAAAGTGGACGACCTTGCGGTCGAGATAGGTGCGCCAGTCGCGGTCGATGACGACGCTGAGAAAAAGGCCCGAAATCAGGAAGAAATCCGGCATCCGGAACGGCTGGGCGAACATGACGAATGCATGCATGAAGCCGGTGTCGCCGACCGCCTTTTCCACGCCGAGCACCGAATGCATCATCACGACCATGACGATGCAAATGCCCTTGGCGTAGTCCACCCAGTCGATGCGGGTGGAACGTTCGGTGACGGCTGTGCCGTTTAAAGTCATCGGTGTCCCTTTTCGGCGCGAGGCGGGCGCATCTTCGGCCCGATCCGTTGCTTTCTCCTTTATCCATACAAATGACATGCCGGCTTTCTGCGCTTTTCCGGTTTCCCCTTGGCCGAAAAATGCTCTAAGACCGCCGACAAATTCGGGTTCGGTGTTAACCATCAAATACGGACTGTTTTCATGCGAATTGCCATGATTGGCACGGGCTATGTGGGGCTGGTATCCGGCGCCTGCATTGCCGATTTCGGCCACCAGGTCACCTGCGTGGACAAGGACGCCGGCAAGATCGAGGCTCTGCGCAGAGGCGAGATCCCGATCTTCGAGCCCGGGCTCGACGCGCTGGTGGCGTCCAACGTCAAGGCCAAGCGGCTGGATTTCACCACCGACCTGACCGCGCCGGTCGCGGAAGCCGACGCCGTGTTCATCGCAGTCGGCACCCCGTCGCGGCGCGGCGACGGCCATGCCGACCTGACTTATGTGTACGCCGCAGCGCGCGAGATCGCCGCAGCGCTGTCAGGCTTCACGGTGGTGGTGACAAAATCGACCGTGCCGGTCGGCACCGGCGACGAGGTCGAGCGGCTGATCCGCGAGGCCAATCCGTCGGCTGATGTCGTGGTCGCCTCCAATCCGGAGTTCCTGCGCGAGGGCGCCGCGATCCGCGACTTCAAATTCCCCGATCGCGTCGTGGTGGGCACCTCGGACGAGCGTGGCCGCAAGGTGCTCGGCGACGTCTACCGGCCGCTGTCGCTCAATCAGGCGCCACTGATGTTCACCGCGCGGCGTACTGCGGAGTTGATCAAATACGCCGCGAACGCGTTTCTCGCCACCAAGATCACCTTCATCAACGAGATGGCGGATCTTGCCGAAAAAGTCGGCGCCGACGTCCAGGAAGTCGCGCGCGGCATCGGGCTCGACAACCGCATCGGCACCAAATTCCTGCACGCAGGTCCGGGCTTTGGCGGTTCCTGCTTTCCAAAGGATATCCGCGCGCTGGTCAAGGTCGCGCTCGATCACGATGTGCAGCTTCGGATCGTCGAGGCGGTGCTCGGCGTCAACGACAACCGCAAGCGCGCGATGGCGCGAAAGGTTTCCAACGCGGCGGGCGGCAGCCTGCGCGGCAAGACCGTTGCCGTGCTCGGCCTCACCTTCAAGCCGGATACCGACGACATGCGCGAGGCGCCGTCGATCCCGCTGGTCACGGGCCTGCTCGACATGGGCGCAAAAGTGCGCGCGCACGATCCGGTCGGCATGGAGCAGGCGAAGAAGGAATTGCCTGACATCGAATATTGCGACGACCCTTATGATTGCGTGAAGGGGGCGGACGCCATGGTGATCGTCACCGAATGGGTGCAATACCGCGCGCTCGATTGGGAGCGGATCAAGAGCAAGATGGCGCAGCCCGTGGTGGTGGATTTGCGCAACATCTATCGTCGCGAGGACATGGCGGCCATGGGCTTCACGTATGAGAGCGTCGGGCGGACGTCCGAGCCGCAGGTGTAGGCGCAACCATGGTTGTCATACCCCGCCCAGGCGGGGTAACCAGTACGCGCGGTCTTCGTAATCAGAAACGTCTGCGTTTACTGGATCACCCGCCCCAGTGCGCCATCGCGCACAAGGCGGGTGATGACGGATGAGAGATATTGCCTCGTACTTTCGACACGCCTCTTCCGATCGACGCGGTGCTCGATGAACTCGGGTGCACGCTCGCGACCAACAACGCCGCGGTGCTGGTGGCCCCTCCCGGCGCCGGCAAGACCACGCGGGTGCCGCTGGCGCTGCTCGATGCGGCCTGGTTGAACGGCAAAAAGATCATCATGCTGGAGCCGCGACGGATTGCGGCCCGCGCCAGCGCCGAACGGATGGCGCGGACGCTCGGCGAGCGCGCCGGCGAGACCGTCGGCTATCGCGTCCGCTTCGGTTCAAAAATATCGCGCGCGACGCGGATCGAGGTGGTCACCGAAGGCATTTTCTCGCGGCAGATTCTCGATGATCCCGAACTATCAGGCGTCGCCGCTGTGCTGTTCGACGAGTTTCACGAGCGTTCGCTCGATGCCGATCTGGGCTTGGCGCTGGCGCGCGATGCGCAGACCGGCTTGCGTGAGGACCTGCGCATCCTGGTGATGTCGGCGACGCTTGACGGCGCGCGGGTCGGCCAGCTGCTCGGTGACGCGCCGGTGGTTGCCAGCGAAGGCCGCGCCTTTCCGGTCGAGACGCGCTACCTCGGCCGAAAGGCGGATGCGCCGATCGAGCGGCAGATGGCGGATGCGATCGCTGTCGCGCTGCGCGCCGATCCCGGCTCGGTGTTGGCGTTTCTGCCGGGTGCGGCTGAAATCCGCCGCACGCAGAACTTTCTTGGCGAGCGGGTTCATGATGCGAGCATCGAGATCGTGCCGCTGTTCGGTGCGCTGGAGGCGAGCGTACAGGACCGTGCCATCGCGCCGGCGCCGAAGGGCCAGCGCAAGGTCGTGCTGGCGACTTCGATCGCCGAGACCTCGCTGACCATCGAGGGCGTCCGGATCGTGGTCGATTGCGGCCTGGCTCGGGTGCCGCGCTACGAGCCGGACATCGGATTGACCCGGTTGGAGACGGTGCGCGCCTCGCGCGCCGCGGTCGATCAGCGCCGCGGCCGCGCCGGCCGCACCGAGCCCGGCGTATGCTACCGGCTGTGGGACGAGCCGCAGACCGCTTCGCTCACGGCCTATACCCAACCCGAAATTCTCTCGGCCGATCTTTCCTCGCTGGTGCTCGATCTCGCGCAATGGGGCGTTCGCGACCCGGCCACCTTGGCGTTTCTCGATCCGCCTCCGGCGCCGGCGCTGAAGGAAGCGAAGGCGCTGCTCGATGAACTCGGCGCGCTCGACGACGACGGTCGGATTACCGCGGAGGGAAAAAGCCTCCGAGCGCTGGCGCTGCCGCCGCGGCTGGCGCGGATGATCGTGGATTCGCATCGGCTCGGGGCAGGCGAGGAGGCGGCCGACATCGCCGCCATCCTGACCGAGCGCGGCCTCGGCGGCGACAGCGTCGATCTCGATCACAGGCTCGACCAGTTCCGCCGCGACCGCTCGCCGCGCGCTTCCAGCGCGCGCAGCCTCGCGCAGCGCTGGGCGCAGCAGGTGGCTGCGACGGAAGGGCCGCCCGCTGAGGATATCTCGCCCTCCACCGGGATCATGCTTGCGCTGGCCTTCCCCGATCGCGTCGCGCGCAACCGCGGCAATGGCAGTTTCGTGCTGGCCAACGGCCGTGGTGCCGCCGTCGAGCAAACCTCGGCACTGGCCCGCGCGCCCTATATCGCGGTCGCCGAATTGACCGGCACCGCAGCCCAGGGACGCATTCTGCTGGCGGCGCCGATCGCGCAAGAAGATATCGAAACGCGCTTCGCCGATCAGATCGAAAGCACGGAACAGATTTCGTTCGATCGCGGCGCGATGGCGCTGCGTGCGCGCCGCAAGCGGACGCTGCATGCGATCACGCTGTCGGAAGCGCCGATGGCGCTGTCGCCCTCGACGGAGACCGCGCGCATTTTCGCCGCCGGATTGATTGCGGCCGGGTTCGACAAGCTGCCGTGGTCGAAATCCCTGAAGCAATGGCGCGACCGCGTGATGTTCCTGCGCAAGGCGGAAGGCGATAGTTGGCCCGATCTGTCGGATGCAGCGCTCGCGGCCGAATTCGAAAGCTGGCTGGCGCCCGCGCTGTACGACAAGACCTCGCTGAAGGAGCTTTCCCCCGGCGATCTCTCCGACGCGCTGATGGCGCTGTTGCCGTGGGAGTTGCGCGCGCGGCTGGAGCGCGAAGCGCCGACGCATTTCGAAGCGCCGACCGGCACCATGCTGGCGATCGACTACGAGGCCGAGCAGGGCCCGACCATCGCCGTGCGCCTGCAGGAATTGTTCGGGCTCAACACCCATCCCTCTATCGCCAAGGGCGCGGTGCCGCTGGTGCTGGAATTGCTGTCGCCGGCGCAGCGCCCGGTGCAGGTAACGCGCGACCTTCCAGGCTTCTGGCGCGGCAGCTATGCGGCCGTACGCTCCGACCTGCGCGGCCGCTATCCCCGTCACCCCTGGCCGGAAGACCCGGCTACCGCGGTGCCGACGCGGCGGGTCAAGCCGCGCGGGACGTAAACGCGCCGGCCGTTAACGCTTCACTCATCCTTTTCGTCAAAATGGCAGCCTCGGTCGCCGCTGTTAAGTCGCGGCTTGGCGGCTGGCGTGGTGTTATCGGCGGTCTGGCAATCGAGTGTGGCGTAATGCGTAACCTGATGATCCTTGCCGCTGTTCTCGTCGGTCTCGGTACCTACATGGCGCAGATGGCGGACAAAATGTCGCTCGCGCCCGCCTCTGCCAGCCCTTCGCCGAAAAAAGCGCCCGCGCAAACGGTCGCGCAGGCCTCAGGCCGCAGCCTCGACATTCCCCGCGACGCCCGCGGCCATTTCCAGACCGACGGCCACATCGACGGCCAGCGCATGAATTTCATGGTCGACACCGGCGCGTCGCTGGTGGCGCTGAACGAGAAGTCCGCGGCGCGGTTTGGCTTCCGTCCCTCGCGCAGCGACTACAACGCGACCGTCACCACCGCCAACGGCACCATCAAGGCCGCGCGCACGCGGCTGGCCATGATCGAACTCGGCGGCCTCGTGGTGCGCGATGTCGACGCCCTGGTGCTGCCGGACGAGGCGCTGTCGGAGAACCTGCTCGGCCTGTCATTCCTGTCGAAGCTGAAGCGCTTCGAATACGCCAACGGCCGGCTGGTGCTGGAACAGTAAGGTTTACCGGTTACCAATCCGCCGTAATTAGCCGCCACAAGGCGCCGGTCCCGCCTATCGCCCGGCCCGCGTATTCGCTATGGCTGCGGTGTTCCCTTAAGCATTTCACCACAAGGCAGCCCATGTTCCCAAAGCCCAAATCCGTGCTGGTTCCGAATACCTATGAGTTCGAATCCGGGCCGATGGTGAAGGCAACCGGCTTTCGCGAATACGACGCGCGCTGGCTGTTCGAGAAGGAAATCAACCTGATGGGTATTCAGGCGCTGGGCATGGGGCTCGGCGCGCTGATCGCGGAACTCGGCGTCAAACAGGAAATCGTTACCGGGCACGATTTTCGCGGCTATTCGGCCTCGATCAAATACGCACTGATTTCCGGCCTGATGGCGGCGGGCTGCAAGGTGCACGACATCGGGCTGGCGGTGACGCCGATGGCTTATTTCGCGCAGTTCGATCTCGACGTGCCCTGCGTCGCCATGGTCACGGCCTCGCATAACGACAATGGCTGGACCGGGGTGAAGATGGGCGCCAACCGTCCGCTCACCTTCGGCCCTGAGGAGATGACGCGGCTGAAGGAAATCGTTCTCAACGCCGAGTTCAACAACAAGGCCGGCGGCTCCTATCAATTCCACGAGAATTTCCCGGCGCGCTATATCGCCGATCTCACCAAGCGCCCGAAGCTGAAGCGCAAGCTGAAAGTCGTGGTCGCCTGCGGCAACGGCACGGCAGGTGCGTTCGCGCCGCAGGTGATGGAGGCGATCGGCTGCGAGGTGATCCCGCTCGACACCGAGCTCGATCACACCTTTCCGAAATACAATCCGAACCCCGAAGACATGGAGATGCTGCACGCGATCCGCGATGCGGTGCTCAAGCACAAGGCCGATGTGGGCTTAGGCTTCGATGGCGATGGCGACCGCTGCGGCGTGGTCGACAATACCGGCGAGGAGATCTTCGCCGACAAGGTAGGCGTGATGCTGGCGCGCGACATGTCGGCGATCCACAAGGATGCGCAATTCGTGGTCGACGTGAAATCGACCGGGTTGTTCGTGACCGACCCGGTGCTGCAGAAGCAGGGCGCGAAGGTTGCCTACTGGAAGACCGGCCATTCCTACATGAAGCGCCGCACCAACGAGATGGGCGCGCTGGCGGGGTTCGAAAAATCCGGCCACTTCTTCTTCAACAAGCCGTTCGGCCGCGGCTATGACGATGGCCTGGTCTCCGCGATCGCGATCTGCGAGATGCTCGACCGCGCGGCAGATAAGTCGATGGCGGACCTGAAAAACGCGATTCCGAAAACCTGGTCGTCGCCGACCATGTCGCCGCATTGTGCCGATGAGGTGAAGTACGGTGTGGCCGACGCCGTGGTGAAGCACTTCGAGGCGCTGCAGAAAAAGGGCGACAAGGTCGCCGGCCAGAAAATCCGCGATCTCGTCACCGTCAACGGCGTGCGCGTGACCGTCGAAGACGGCAGCTGGGGCCTGGTGCGGGCGTCATCGAACAAGCCGGAGCTGGTCGTGGTGGTCGAGAGCCCGGTGAGCGAGCAGCGCATGCGCGACATGTTCGAGGCGATGGATTCGGTGCTGCGCACGCATCCGGAAGTCGGCGCGTATAATCAGAAGATTTGATTTGACGCCGTCTACGTTCGCACAGGCGCCCGTCATCCCCGCGAAGGCGGGGATCCAGTATTCCAGAGACGTCAATGGTCTCGCCGAGAAGCCGCGGCGTACTGGATTCCCGCCTGCGCGGGGATGACAACTCGAACGCTCACGCGACGCGCAGCGAGTCGAGGAAGCTGTCGACTTCGGCTTTCAGGTGCTCGGACTGCGACGACAATCCGTTCGCGGCTTCCTGCAGGCTCGACGCCGCCCTGCTGGATTGCTCGGAGGCTTGCGTCACGCTGAGGATATTGGCGTTGACTTCCTTGGTGCCATTCGCTGCCTGCAGCACGTTGCCGGCTATCTCCTGCGTTGCGGCGCCTTGCTGCTCGACCGCAGCGGCGATCTGGCTCGATATTTCATCGATCTCGGCAATCGTGCCACCGATGACCTGGATGGCGCTGACGGCGTCGCCCGTGGCGTTCTGAATATCCTGTACCTGCGCGGAGATTTCCTCCGTCGCCTTGGCGGTCTGGTTGGCTAGCGCCTTTACTTCGCTCGCCACCACGGCGAATCCCCTGCCGTGCTCGCCGGCGCGGGCCGCCTCGATCGTGGCGTTCAGGGCGAGCAGGTTGGTCTGGCTGGCGATGTTCTGGATCAACGTCACCACCTCACCGATCTTCTGCGTGCCGGCCGCAAGCCCCTCGACGACGGTATTGGTGCGGCGCGCCTCCCCGGCGGCCTTGGCGGCGATTTGCGCCGAACGCGTTACCTGCTGCGCGATGCTGTTGATCGACGCTGTGAGTTCTTCAGTCGCTGATGCTACCGTTTCGACATTGGTTGAAGCCTGGTTCGAAGCCGCCGCTGCGGCGGCCGTCTTGCGCGTTGTTTCCGCATTGCCGCCGCTCACGGTCGATGACAGGCCCTGCATTTTCGTTGCGGCAATCGTGACCGCCTCGACGATGCTTCCGACCTTGCGCTCGAATCCAGCCGCGAGTTCGCGCCGCGTAGCGTCGCGATCCTGCTTGGCCTTGCTTTCGATTTCCACGCGCTCACGATTGGCGCGGGCTTCAGCGGCGCCCGCAGCCTCGGCCTCGGCCGTCTTCTGAGCCGTCGCCTCGAACAGATGCGACAGTTTGAACGACAGCCAGCTCAGGACGCCGGCCTCCATCAGCAGGATGACGGCGTGAAGCACCACGCGGCCGAGATCGGCGCCACCGGGATAGATCGCCGCCGGCAGCAGGAAATTCAGCGCCAGGTGGTGCAGCGCAACCGCGACGGTGCCGGCGAGGATCGGGCGATAGTCGCAATAGGCGACCAGACACGCCAGCGCGGCGAAAAAGTACATATGCATATCGATCTGCCAGGCATGTCCGGCAAGCTGATAGGCGAACACCGAAACGCTGCCCATCAGCGCGATCGCGACGGTCAGGCGGGTCGAGAGACCGTTGCCCGAACTAGTCCATGATAGGGTCGCGGCCAGCGCCATCGCCGCCATTAGCGCGGTTGGCGCCAGCCAGCTGCTATCGCGCATCAGGCCGATGGCGAGCGCAATGGGAACATGAAGCCAGAGCAATCCCAGCAAGGCCTTGCTGGTGGTTTCGCGCAAAGCTGCAAGATCATCGCTTACAATGGTCATTTCCGGATTCCCAATATGCGTTCTAAATAGCTGCCTTGTTGGTGAAACAGGCCGCGATTGCTTGCGGATCGATTACGAACCAGGCCCCGGCCTCATGCAGCCGTGACAATCCCTCGACGCCGTCGGGCCGCACCACCAGCAGCGATGGAACGGCGGTCACGCGGACGATTGCAGCATTGGCTGAAGCGGCGGCCGAGAAGGCCTGCTGGGAATCCCACCAAACGGGAAATGCTACGGCCACGACTTCGGTGCCCGGGCGAGCCTGAAGAGACAGTGCTGCGACGCCGATGAAGCTGGCGATCAGCAACAGCACGGCGTTGAGCCATGCGGGCCATCGGTGGCTGAGTGTGACATTCCGACCCATCCGCCGTGTCTATGGGCACAGGGCTAATGTTCGGTGAACGGACCCGCTCCGTAGAATTACGAGGTTACTTACGCCGCCGGCACCGGCAGTGCGGTCACCGACTTGATCTTCTCCATCGCAAAACGCGAGGTGACGTTCTTCAGCGGCACCGCGCTGATCAGCTTCTTGTAGAACACGTCATAGCTCGCCATGTCGGCGACCACGACGCGCAGCATGTAGTCGACGTCGCCGGCCATCCGATAAAATTCCATCACCTCGGGCATCGCGCTGACGGCACTGGCGAAGGTTTTCAGCCAGGTCTCGGAATGGTCGGCGCTCTCGACCGAGACGAACACGGAAATGCCCAGCCCAATCTTGTTCTGGTCGACCAGTGCGACCCGGCGCAGAATCACGCCGTCGGCCTCCAGCCGCTGGATCCGCTTCCAGCACGGCGTCGACGACAGCCCGACCCGGTCGCCGATCTCGGCGACCGAGAGGGAGGCGTCCTCCTGCAGCACGGTCAGGATTTTGCGGTCGATGGCATCCAGGCGGCGGTTGGCTTCCGGGAGCTGAACGGCTAGGTCGGTCATGAGAAGAATGTTCCATACAGGAGGTTTGATATCCTCATATATAGAAAATTCTTCTATGGCAAGTCCTGCTATTGCCCGGCCGAAGCCCGTCGGCCGCCTGGTCGTGGCTCAAAAGCTCTTCAACTTCAGCACGTTGCGGGGCCGCGAAAGCGCCGCCGAAGCGGGTGCATTTCAGCGCCGCGGCGGCGGAAGCGAATCGCAGCGCCTGCCGCAGTTCCTGCTTCTCGGTGATGGCCAGCGCAAGCGCGCCGTGGAACACGTCGCCGGCGCCGAGGGTGTCCACCGTATGCACCGGGAAGGCCGGGGTCTCCTGGATCTCGCCGTTCTCGTCGAGCCAGATCGTGCCCCTCGGGCCCCGGGTTCCCGCCAGGAACGACGGGGTCAGTTTGGCGATCTTCTTCAGCGCCTGGGCGTCGTCGGTGACGTCTGCGGTCTCCTGCAGCGGCTCGCTGGAGAACACCAGGTGCGTGGAGGCGTTCAGCAGGCCCTCGCGCAGCGACATCGCGCGATCGACGTCGACGATGACGGGAATGCCGCGGCGGACGGCCTCGGCGCAAAGCTCGGTGCAGAATTCGGCGCAGCGGCTCTCGGTGAGGATGGCGGCGCAGTCGTCCAGCAGCGTGTCGAAGTCGGGCAGTTTCACGTGCCACAGTTTCGGATCGCGAAAGGTCACGATGGTGCGCTCGCCGGATGGGTCGATCATCACCGCCGAGATCGGCGTCACCAGCCCCGCCATGTGAATGAGGTGTTTGGTTTCGATGCCCTCATGCGCCATCTGCTCGAAGATGAAACGGCTGGATGTTTCCTTGGCGTCCCCCATCGGCCCGCAGATCGAGGCGCGGCCGCCGAGCCTCACGATGCCAATCGCGCCATTTAAGGCGTTGCCACCGCAGATTTCGTCGAAACCCGTCGCGTTCTCCTTCGAGCCGCGCCCGGGGACCGCGGGGGTATTGAAGGTAAGGTCGCGCACCGGCATGCCGATGCAGAGAATCCGTGGCGCGATTTTGGGTGCATTGTCCTGGAAGTTCATTCGGGAATCCGTCATGTCGGTTCCGGCTTCAGCCGGAACCAAGGTCCGGAGTTAATCGACTGGTCCATGGACGGTTCCCGCTATGCGCTGGCTTCGTTTCCCCCATGCACCCAGCGTCCGATCAGATGATGCGCAATCGCGAACGGATGCGCCGCAAATAAGCCGTCAGGATGTTCGCGCCGGTGCATCAGGGCGACCTCGGCGCGATCGAACCAGCGCGCGTCCTCAAGTTCGGTGCGATCCACCACGATATCCTCGTTGAGCGCGCGCGCGGCGCATCCGATCATCAGCGATGATGGATACGGCCATGGCTGCGTCATGTAATAGCTGACGTCGGTGCAGCGAATGCCGGACTCCTCGAGTATCTCGCGGCGGACCGCGTCCTCGATGGTCTCCGCCGCCTCGACAAAGCCGGCCAGACACGACCACATCCCCGGCATGAACTGCTTCTGCCGGCCGAGCAGGCATTTCTCGCCCGATGTGACCAGCATGATCACGACCGGATCGGTGCGCGGAAAATGCTCGGCCTTGCAGCTCGGGCACTCGCGCTTCCAGCCGCCCTCCTTCATCCCGGTGCGGGCGCCGCAATTGGCGCAGAAGCCGTGGCGCTGATGCCAGGTCACCATCGATTTCGCCATCGCGATGGCGGAGAGCTGTTCCGGCGGCACTGAACCCTGCATCGCCATGCCGCGCAGCTCGGTCACGGCGACGTCGTCGCGTGCGATCAGCTTCTCCACGGCTGCGGCCGAAATGCCCATGCCGAAAACCGGCGCGCCGTCGCGCAGCCCCAAAAAGATCGTGCCGGGATTGGCGCCGAGCTTCACCGCCTCTTCGACGCCGAGCAGCACACGCGGCCCCTCAGCTTCCTGCTTCACCAGGAGCGAGTTGCGGTAGATCACGTAGGCGCCGGCGTTGCGCTGGCCCTCCAGCGCGAACAGCTTTTCGTCATTGCTGCGCAGATGCGCGGCGCGATCCAGAATATGGGTGACGAAAGCGGGCTTCCCCAGCGGATATTTTTCGAATGCGGACATCGGTTCATCCCAACCAGATCTTGCGGCGAAGCGCGTTGATGAAATTCTGAACTTCCTCGGCGTCATGCGCCAGCGGCGGCATCACGCCCCAGACCGGCCGCGGCCAGGCCGCGTCGCTGGTGCGCCGCGCGATGACGTGGACATGCAACTGCGGCACCAGATTGCCCAAGGCCGCGACATTGAGCTTGTCGCATCTGGTGACCTCTTTCAGCGCGCGCGAAACCCGCGAGATTTCGGTCATCAGCTGCGCCTGCTCGACCTCGTCGAGGTCGATGACTTCCACCGCACCTTCCCGGCGCGGCACCAGCAGCAGCCACGGGTAATGCGCGTCCTTGATGACCAGCACCTTGCACAGCGGCAGGTCGCCGATGTCGATCGTGTCCTTTTTGAGCTGGGAATGCAGCGACCAGGCGGAGGCGTCAGAGGGCATGCTCGTTCCTTCGTCATGCCCGGCCTTGTGCCGGGCATCCACGTCTTTTTTTCGCTGAACTGGAACAAGCAAGACGTGGATGGCCGGGTCAAGTCCGGCCATGACGAAACAGGGGTGGTTTCGGCGCATGGCACGCACCAAGCCCGCTTGCTTTCCGGCCCTTTTGGCCCCAAATAAGGACCGGGAGATTGGCGGTGGACGAGCCACTCGCCAACCGGGTCAGGTCCGGAAGGAAGCAGCCCTAACGAGGTCCGGATCGGGTCGCTCGTCAGTCTCCTACCTGTTTTTCGAGCGAATCGCGCCAGGTGGCGGCAAAGCCTGCACCTTGCGCCCGATTTCGTTCCTTTCCGCAAGCCGGCCCCGAGAGACAATCAATTGCGGATCGACCGATGAGTGATGCTGGCGCTCCCCCCGACAAGTCAGACGGTGCCGGCCAGAGCGGCCTGGTCCTCGGCAACCAGGGCGAGGCTGCCAAGCCCTACCGGGTGCTGGCACGAAAATACCGCCCGTCCAGTTTCGACGACCTGATCGGCCAGGAGGCCATGGTCCGCACCGTCTCGAATGCGTTCGAGACCGGCCGAATTCCGCAGGCCTGGATCCTGACCGGCGTCCGCGGCGTCGGCAAAACCACCACGGCGCGAATTCTCGCCCGCGCGCTGAATTACGAAAAGCCTGATGGTTCGGTGAAGGGGCCGACCATCCACATGCCTGACTTGGGCGTGCACTGCCAGGCGATCATGGAAAGCCGGCACATGGACGTGCTGGAAATGGACGCAGCGTCCCATACCGGCGTCGACGACGTCCGCCAGATCAATGACAGCGTGCGCTATGCGCCCGCCAGCGCCCGCTACAAGGTCTATATCATCGACGAAGTCCACATGCTGTCGACGGCGGCCTTCAACGCCTTCCTGAAGACGCTGGAGGAGCCGCCCGAGCACGCCAAATTCGTGTTCGCCACCACGGAAATCCGCAAGGTCCCGGTCACGGTACTGTCGCGCTGCCAGCGTTTCGATCTCCGCCGGGTCGAGGCGGATGTGCTGATGGGACACCTTTCCAACATCGCGAAAAGGGAAGGCGTCGAAGTCGAGCCCGAGGCGCTCGGCATCATCGCCCGCGCCGCGGAAGGCTCGGTGCGCGATTCGCTGTCGCTGTTCGATCAGGCGATCGCGCATGCGGCGGGCCTTGTCCGTGCCGACGCCGTGCGGCAGATGCTGGGGCTCGCCGACCGCACCAGGGTTATAGATCTGTTCGAGCATCTGGCGCGTGGCGATATCGCCAGCGCTTTTGGCGAATTCCGTGCCCAATATGACGTCGGCGCCGATCCGGTCGTGGTGCTGTCCGACCTTGCCGAATTCGTCAATTTCGTTACCCGGGTGAAGATCGTCCCCGCCACCGCCGACAATGTCGCGTTTGGCGAGACCGAGCGCGTCCGTGCCCGTGAATTTGCCGCAAAACTGTCGATGCGGGTGCTGTCGCGGATGTGGCAGATGCTGCTCAAGGGCATCACCGAGGTGCAGACCGCGACGCGGCCGGCGGCCGCCGCCGAAATGGTGCTGGTCCGCATCGCCTATGTGGCCGATTTGCCGACGCCGGACGAGGCGATCCGGATGCTCGACCAGAACGGCGGCGGATCGCAAGTGGTCTCCGGTGGCGCGGCGCCGCCGCGGGTTGCGCCCACCGCACCGGTATCTTCCATGTCGGCCGCTTCGCCGATGCGGACGCCTGCCTCGCCCCGCTCCGGCGCGGAAGCGTCGGCGCGGCCGCAAATGGCGGTGCCGTCGGTCCAAACCGAATCCGCGCCCGTCCTGCGGATCACCACTTTTCCGCAACTCGTCGCCCTTGCCGGCGAAAAACGCGATATCCTGACCAAGACGGCGCTGGAATCCGATATGCGCCTCGTTCGCTTCGAGGACGGCCGGCTGGAGGTGGCGCTGGAGCGCAATGCGGCGCGGGGGCTGGTCAACGACCTCTCCCGCAAGCTGGAATTATGGACCGGGCGGCGCTGGACCGTGATCGTATCCAACGAGGCCGGCCAGCCGACGCTGCGCTCGCAGAATGAGCAGGCACGGAACGAGCACGCACGCGCTGCGGAGGCCGATCCGCGGGTGCAGGAGGTGCTGGCGCGATTTCCCGGCGCCAAAGTGGTCGAGGTGCGCAGGCTTGCCGCCGAGCCGCCGGATTCCAATATTAACGGTGAAGAGTTGAACGAGAGCTCCGACGGCGAAGACGACTGATCGGACTCTCGAGAGGACGGATAAATGGCTGATTTTCTCGGCATGATGAAGCAGGCAGCGCAACTGCAATCCAAGATGCAGGAAATGCAGGAGGAGCTCGGCAATCTCGAAGTCGAGGGCATTTCCGGCGGCGGGCTGGTCGCCGTGCGCATGACCGCGAAGATGGAAGTGAAGGGCGTCAGGATCGATCCCTCGCTGATGAAGGCCGAGGAGCGCGAAGTGCTCGAGGATCTGCTGGTGACCGCGCATAACGACGCGCGGCGCAAGGCGGAAACCGCGGCGATGGAAAAAATGCAGGCGCTGACCGGCGGGCTCGGCCTGCCGCCCGGACTTGGCCTCACCTGAAATGGCAGCCAGCGTTGCCGGTCCTGAAATCGAGCGCCTGATCCAGCTATTGGCGCGGCTGCCGGGGCTCGGCCCGCGCTCGGCGAGGCGCGCGGCGCTGCACCTGATCAAGAAGCGCGAGGCGCTGATGACGCCGCTCGCCGGCGCACTGCAGGTCGCCATCGACAAGATCCAGGTCTGCAAGACCTGCGGCAATATCGATACGCAAAATCCCTGCACGGTGTGCACCGACCCAAGGCGCGATCCCTCGACCATCGTCGTGGTCGCCGACGTCGCCGATCTCTGGGCCCTGGAACGGGCGAATGCGACCAACGGCCGCTATCACGTGCTCGGCGCCACATTGTCGCCACTCGACGGCGTGGGTCCGCAGGATCTGACCATCGACGCGCTGGTGGCCCGCGCCCACGAATTGCAAGTCGGCGAAATCGTTCTGGCTTTGAATGCAACGGTTGATGGCCAGACCACCGCCCATTACATCACCGATCTCCTCCAGGACGCCAACGTCAAGGTGACCCGGCTCGCGCATGGCGTGCCTGTCGGCGGCGAGCTTGATTATCTCGACGAAGGTACGCTATCGGCTGCCATGCGGCAGCGAACGCTGTTTTAGCCAACACAACGGAACTGATCGACATGACGAAACGACGATTCGGCAAGCGCTCCTGTTTTGTTTTCATGATGGCGGTGGCCCTGGCTGCGCCTTCCGCGGGGGCGCAGCAGGCCGAGCCGGCGCCGAAACCCGGCAAGCCGATCAAAGCCGGCGATGTCCTGTCCGGTGAACTCAACGCCATGAAGGGTAGCAAGAAGACCAGGCGCGCCGCGACCTACCAGATCACCAGCGAGCCGCGCCGGCTGCCGCCGCCGAACGGGCTGTGCAACCTCGAGACCGGGCCGGAGACCTTTCAACTCGTCACCAGCAGCGACGCCCAGGCCGCGCAACTGAAGAATTTCATAGGCAAGGAAATTTCCGTCAAGGTCGACGAGGTCGCCTGTGCGCAGGACGCCGGGCAGATGAGCGAAGCCGTCATCACCAAGTGGAGCGTGGTGACCAGGCACTGAGGCGCTGCTGCTGGTTGCAAGCTCAGCTGTCATCGCCCGGCCTTGTGCGCAATTGCGCACTGGGACCGGGCGACCCAGTACGCCGCGACTATCGGTTCTATCGCAACTGCTCTGGAATACTGGGTCCCTGGCGCCTTCGCGGGGGACGACGACCCGAGCCTAAACCCTCACCGGCCCCAACGCCTCAAAATGCCCGCGGCGCTGCAGCCAGGTCAGCAGGATCAGGCTTGGGATTGCGACCAGCATGCAGATGACAAAAAACATCGGCCAGCCAGTTGCCTTCGCGACATAGCCTGCGCCCGATGAAAGATACGTTCGCCCTACGGCCGCCAACGCCGTCAGCAACGCATATTGGGTCGCGGTGTGCAGCGGGTTGCGGCACAGCGCCGAGAGATAGGCGACGAAGATCACGGTGCCGATGGCACTGGTGAAATTTTCCGTCGTGATCGCGAACGCCAGCGCCCATTGGTTGACGCCGACCAGCGCCAGCCACGAGAACGACAAATTCGCGACCGCCTGCAGCACGCCGCCGATCCACAGGCTCGTCGTCAGCGAATAGCGCCGCGCCACGAAGCCGCCCGCAAAGCCGCCGATCAGGGTCGCCGCGAGGCCGACGCCCTTGACGATCGCGGCATAGTCGTTGCGGGTGAAGCCGATGTCGATCACGAACGGCGCGGTCATGGTGCCGGAAAACGCATCGGTGAACTTGAACAGCACCACAAAGGCGAGCACCGCGAAGGCGTCGGGGCGGGTGAGGAATTCGGAGAACGCGCCGATCGCCGCATGCAGTATGCGGGTGAACGCGCTTTCACTGCGCGTCGCAGCCTCTGCGCGGGCGGATTGGTCGGGCTCGGTCGCGACGAGGGCTGTGATCGTGCCGATCAGCACCAGCGCGGCCATCACCACATAGCCCCACATCCATGCCGCGCTACGCGTGATGCCAGTGCCCTCGAATCCACTGACGATGAACAGCGCGCCCGCGGTAGAGATCAACATGCCGATCCGATAGGCCGCGACATAGGACGCCATGCCGGCGGCCTGCTCGCTCTCGGGCAGGCTCTCGACGCGAAACGCGTCGACCACGATGTCCTGGGTGGATGACATGGTCGCGACCAGCAGCGCGCCGAGCGCCACGAACAGCGGCGAGCGCGCCGGGTCGGTCAGCGCCAGCAACAGGATCGCTCCGATCAACAGCAATTGCGAAAACACCAGCCAGCCGCGGCGGCGGCCGAAGGCCCGGGTGAAGAATGGCACATGCAGCGCGTCGACCAGCGGCGCCCACAGGAACTTCAGCGTGTACGGCGTGCCGACCAGCGCAAACAGACCGATGGTTCCAAGGTCGACCCCGGACTCCCGCATCCAGACCAAAAGCGTCGATCCCGACAGCGCCAGCGGCAGCCCCGAGGAGAACCCTAGCATCAGCACGATCAGCACGCGCGGCTGGAGGTAGACGGCCGAGGCCCTCGCGCCAGGAGGGTGAGGGCGCGGAGGCCTTTTCGGCTGAAGCGGAGGCGGTTTCCGGTGCTGTCATGGAGAGGTGTTAGCAGAGATTCGGGGCACAAAAAGACTGTCATCGCCCGGTCCCAGTGCGCAATTGCGCACAAGGCCGGGCGATGACAGCTCAGTATGGAGCCACAGCAGTACAACAATGCCTACTCCCCCGCCTGCAGCTTGCGCGGGACGGGGAACAGCTCGGGCGTTTCGCTCTTGACGAAGCGGGGCACTTCCACCGGCGCATCCGTCTTGCTAAAATCGAGCTCCTCGATCCGCCCGGCGCGCTTTTCGATCTTGTCGGCGGAGATCAGGATCTGGCGGACGTCCTCGTTGACGTCGCCAAAATGCTTCTGCAGCTTCAGCACGCGCTCGCGCAGGCGGCCCAAATCGTCGCCGAGATTGAGCACTTCGGTGCGGATCTGGTCGGCGGCGTCGCGCATCCGCGCGTCTTTCAAAATCTGCTGCATCACCTGGATCGCCAGCATTAGCAGCGAAGGCGACACCAGCACGACGCGGGCGCGGTAGGCCTTCTGGATCACGTCGTCGAAGCCGTCGTGGATTTCGGCGTAGACCGATTCCGACGGCACGAACATCAGCGCGGTGTCCTGGGTCTCGCCGGCGATCAAATATTTCTCGGCGATGTCGTTGACGTGCTTCATCACGTCGTTGCGCAGGCGTTGGGTGGCGAATTTGCGCTCCTCATCGCTGCGCGCGTCGTGCAGCGCGGTCATCGCTTCAAGCGGGAATTTCGCGTCGATGCATAGCGGGCGCTGGTCGGGCAGGAACACCACGCAGTCCGGCCGCTTTCCGGTCGAGAGCGTGTACTGGAATTCGTAAGCGCCCTGCGGCATGCCGTCCTGCACGATCGCTTCCATCCGCGCCTGGCCGAACGCACCGCGCGACTGCTTGTTGGCGAGCACGTCGCGCAAGGTCGTCACCTGCGAAGTCAGGTCGGTGAGGTTCTTGTGCGCGTTGTCGATGATGCCGAGCCGCTCATGCAGCACGCGGAGGCTGTCCATGGTGTGGCGCGTGGTCGCTTCCATCGACTGGCCGACGCGGTGCGTCACCGAATCCAGCCGCTCGTTGACCGCCCGCGTCATCTCGGACTGGCGGCCCACCAGCGCCTGCGCCATCGCGTCGACCCGTCCGGTGGATTCGCTCTGCGCCCGCAGCATCTCGCTCAGGCGCTCCTCCAGCTCGTCGGCGCGGATCACTTGGGCCATCGCCAGTTCCGCGCCGCGACGGCCGGAGCGGGCAATGACGATGGCAATCGCCAGCAGCAGCAGCAAAGCGAGCGCGCCAAAACCTGCCAGCGCCTCGCCAACATGGATCGGCAGGTCGCCGACGATGAAAAGAATTTCGTTCATGCGGCCTTGTAGCCCGATTCGCCGGCTTTCGCGAACGAAGAGGGAACATTTATGGTAAATGAAAGCTTAATTTTCGTGGTTAACACCGCCTTAAAAATCATGGTTAAGGCGGCCTTAACGGGCACCCCGGCGCATTGACCGCGACAAATCAGCAGCTTAAATCGCGCGCTATGGCCTTAAGAGAAATCATCATCCTGCCGGACAGGCAGCTCCGGCTGGTCTCCAAACCCGTCGAGAAGGTGACGACGGAGATCCGCAAGCTTGCCGACGACATGTTCGAGACCATGTACGACGCCCCCGGCATCGGGCTGGCGGCGATCCAGGTCGCGCAACCCGTGCGGCTGATCACCATGGACCTCGCCAAGAAGGACGAGAACGGCGAGACCAAGCCGAGGCCGCGGGTGTTCATCAATCCGGAAATCATCTCCTCGTCCGAGGAATTGTCGGTCTACGAGGAGGGTTGCCTCTCGATCCCCGAATATTACGAGGAAGTCGAGCGCCCGGCGCAGGTCCGCATCCGTTTCACCGATCTCGACGGCAAGGTGCACGAGGAGGACGCTGGCGGCCTGTTCGCGACCTGCATCCAGCACGAGATCGACCATCTCAACGGCGTGCTGTTCGTGGACTATCTGTCGAAGCTGAAGCGCGACCGCGTGTTGAAGAAGTTTACCAAAGCCGCCAAGCGCGCGGCGGAATAGCCCCACTCTATCGACCGTCATGCCCGGGCTTGACCCGGGCATCCACGTCTTCCTTTCTCGCTGTACCAAAGACGTGGATGGCCGGGACAAGCCCGGCCATGACGGAGTAAACTAATATCGTCCCGGGATTTTCCTCCTGATGCCGCTCCGCCTGATCTTCATGGGCACGCCCGATTTCGCGGTGCCGACGCTGCTCGAACTCGTGGCCCACGGCCATGAGGTCGTGGCCGTCTACACCCGTGCGCCAAAACCGGCCGGGCGGGGCATGAAATTGCAGCCGACTCCGGTCGAGCAGGAGGCGCGGCGGCTCGGCATCCCCGTACTGACGCCAACGACGCTGAAGACGCCGGAAGCGCTCGATGAATTCCGCGCGCACAAGGCCGATGCGGCCGTAGTCGTCGCTTACGGCATGATCCTGCCGCAGGCCATTCTCGATGCGCCGCCGCTCGGCTGTTTCAACCTGCATGCCTCGCTGCTGCCGCGCTGGCGCGGCGCAGCGCCGATCAACCGCGCCATCATGGCCGGCGACGTCGAGAGCGGCGTGATGGTGATGAAGATGGATATCGGCCTCGATACCGGCGATGTCGCGATGGCCGAGCGGCTGGCGATCACGGACAGCATGACCGCCGCCGACCTGCATGACGCGCTGGCGCCGCTCGGCGCCGATCTGATGGTGCGGGCGATGGGCGGGCTCGCGCGCGGCGGCTTGCAGCTCCAGAAGCAGGGCGAGGACGGCGTAACCTACGCCGCCAAGATCGAGAAGGCCGAGGCGCGGATCGACTGGAGCAGGCCGGCGCGTGAAGTGCTGCGGCATATTCACGGCCTGTCGCCATTTCCCGGTGCCTGGTGCGAGCTCGCTACCGATGGCGAGCCGGCACGGATCAAGATCCTGCGCTGCGAACCGGCCACGGGCGCGGGCACGCCCGGGGAAGTGCTCGACGATCGCCTGACGATTGCCTGCGGCGACGGCGCGATCCGCATTCTCGAACTGCAGCGCGCCGGCAAGGCCCCGATGAAAGCGGCGGACTTCTTGCGCGGCACGCCGCTCAAACCACCGGCCCGGCTCGGCTGATGCCCCGCTACAAGCTCATCATCGAATATGACGGCACGCCGTTCTCCGGTTGGCAGATCCAGGACAACGCGCCGACCGTGCAGGGCGCGCTGGAAACGGCTGTGAAGGCGATCAGCGGTGAGCCCGCGCGCGTCCACGGCTCGGGCCGTACCGACGCCGGCGTGCATGCGCTGGCGCAGGTGGCGCATTGCGATATCCAAAAGCCGTTTCCGCCGGGCCGGCTGCGCGACGGGTTGAACGCGCATTTGCGCCCGCATCCGATCGGCGTGCTTTCAGCGGAAATCGTCGCCGATGATTTCGAGGCGCGGTTTTCCGCCAAGCGGCGCCACTACCGCTACCGCATCACCAACCACCGCGCCAACCTCGCGCTCGATATCAAGCGGAGCTGGCGGATACCGCGGCATCTCGATACGGATGCGATGCACATCGCGGCGCAGCGGCTGCTCGGCAAGCACGATTTCACGACCTTTCGCGACACCGAATGCCAGGCGAAATCGCCGGAGAAGACGCTCGACCAGCTCGACGTGATCAGGGAGGGCGACGCGGTCTCGATCCTCACTTCCGCACGTTCGTTCCTGCACAGCCAGGTGCGCTCGATGGTGGGCTCGCTGGTCTGGGTCGGCGAAGGCCGCTGGAGCGCCGACGACCTCGCCGCCGCACTCGCCGCCCGCAACCGCGCCGCCTGCGGCCCCGTCGCGCCACCGGACGGATTATATCTGGTGCGGGTGGAGTATTAGACGCAACGCCGTATCCGCACACCCTTCGTCATACCCCGCGAAGGCGGGGTATCCAGTACGCCGCGGCGTCGGTGATCGATCGAGACGTCACGGCGTACTGGATCGTCCGCCTTCGCGGACGATGACGGCGGTAGCTACGCAAAATACCTGTCCAGCACCCCGCGATAAATCCGCGTCAGCTTCTCCAGATCCGATACCGGCGTGCGCTCGTCGATCTGGTGCATGGTCTGGCCGACCAGGCCGAATTCGATCACCGGGCAATAGCTCGAAATGAATCGCGCATCTGACGTGCCGCCGGAGGTGGAAAGCTCCGGCTTGCGGCCCGTCACCTCCTCGATCGCGCTGACGGCGAGATCGGTAAACGTACCGGGTTTTGTCACGAACACGTTCGAATTGGAATATTCCCACACGATGCGGGCGCGGATGCGGTTGCCGCAGGCCTTTGCCAGCCGTTCTTCCACCAGTGCGCGCAGCGTCTCCTGGGTGTGGTTGTCGTTGAAGCGGATATTGAATTTTGCCCGCGCCTGGCCGGGGATCACATTGCTGGCGGTGTTGCCGACGTCGACGGAAGTGAATTCGAGATTGGAGGCCTGGAACTGCGCGCTGCCGCGATCGAGCGGCTCGTCGGAGAGCGCCACGATCAGCCGCGAAATATCCGGCACTGGATTGGCCGCGCGGTGCGGATAGGCGACGTGGCCCTGCACGCCGTCGACATAGAGCGTACCGGATTGCGAGCCGCGACGGCCGATCTTGATGCAGTCGCCCAGCACCTCGACATTCGACGGCTCGCCGAGCACGCAATGGTCAAATTTCTCGCCGCGCTCGGCGCACCATTTCAACAGCTTGATGGTGCCGTTGACGGAAATGTCTTCCTCGTCGCCGGTGATCAAAAACGAAATCGAGCCTTTCGGCTTGCCGCCATTGTCTTTCAGATAGTCGAGCACCGCGGCGACGCTGCAGGCGATGCCGCCCTTCATGTCGACTGTGCCGCGGCCATAGAGGAAACCGTCCTTCACTTCGCCGGAGAACGCGCCGTGCGTCCAGGCGGTCTCGTCGCCGGCCGGCACTACGTCGGTGTGTCCGGCAAAGGTGATGTGCGGCGCTTCAGAGCCGATGCGGGCGTAGAGGTTGTCGATATCGGCGGTGCCAGGCTCACCAAAGGTGACGCGATGCACCTCGAAGCCGGTATCCTTCAGGAGACGTTCGAGGACGCCGAGCGCGCCGGCATCGGCAGGGGTGACAGACGGGCAGCGGACGAGGTCGCGGGTAATGGAAACGGCGTCATTCATACCCCGGCTTAACACGCCAAACCGGCGGCGGGCCAGCCTTGTGCGGCACCATTTCGATCTCGCTCTGCTGGTCCCAGGGCGGCCGCGTATCGTGCGGCGGCTTCGGCGCCAGCGGGTCGGCGCCGAACCGGTTGGTCTTGCGCGAGCCCGTCAGGCAATACATTTCGATGAAGCCCCACAGGCACAGACCGAGCGCGGCAATGGCCAGTGGCATGTCGGCGTAGGAATCAGCAAGCCGGTCCGCAAACTGATTGTAGAGGCCGGGCACCGCGAAGAACGGCACCATCCACCAGCCGCTCTTGTCGCGGTCATGCAGCCGCTTGATCGAGGTCGCGAAATAGACCCACATCAGCAGCGAAGTGCCGACCAGCTTGATCAAGAGCCGAGGGAGGTCGTCCCACGTCAGGGACCGATACGCATCGGGATCCACCAGCTTGAACAGGTCCCTGGCGCCGAAATGGAAGGGGGCGGCGCTGCCGAAAAAACTTTGGATCGCAATGATCACCAGCCCCACAGACATCATCAAGCCCAACAGGACCACCATCGCGAGCCACAATCTGGCGCGATTGATGCGACCGTCAAAGCGGAACAGGTACCAGGTCCAGTCCATGCAACAGAAGCGCCGGAGGGCGGCAGAATACCGTCCACCCGGTACATTGGTCGCGCGGGAAATTTCCCGGTTCGATTAATCCCGCAGCAGCTCGTTGATGCTGGTTTTGGAGCGGGTGCGCTCGTCGACGCGCTTCATGATCACGGCGCAGGCGGTGGACGGGCCGGGCTGGCCGTTCTTCATGGGCTTGCCGGGCAGCGCGCCGGGAACCACGACCGAATATTCCGGAACCTCGCCGATGAAGATTTCGCCGGTCTCGCGGTCGACGATCTTGGTAGAGGCGCCGAGGAACACGCCCATCGCCAGCACCGCGCCCTTGCGCACGATTACGCCCTCGGCGACTTCCGAGCGCGCGCCGATGAAGCAGTCGTCCTCGATGATCACGGGCTCGGCCTGCAGCGGCTCCAGCACGCCGCCGATGCCGACGCCGCCGGAAATATGCACGCGCTTGCCGATCTGCGCGCAGGAGCCGACGGTGGACCAGGTGTCGATCATGGTCGCTTCATCGACATAGGCGCCGAGATTGACGAAGGACGGCATCAGCACGACGTTGCGGGCGATGAAGGCCGAGCGGCGCACGATCGCGCCGGGGACGGCGCGGAAGCCGGCATCGCGAAAACGGTTCTCGCCCCAGCCCTCGAACTTCGAGGGCACCTTGTCCCACCATGAAGCCTTGCCGGGGCCGCCGGGAATCGCGCTCATGTCGTTGAGGCGGAACGACAGCAGCACCGCCTTCTTCAGCCACTGATTGACCTTCCACTTGCCGTCAGCCCCGCGCTCGGCGACGCGCGTCTCGCCCTTGTCGAGCAGTTCGAGCGCGTGATCGACAGCCTCGCGAACCTCGCCCTTGGTCGACGTCGAAACGCCGTCGCGGGCATCGAAGGCGGTGTTGACGGTGGATTCGAGCGCGGACAGGGACATCGGTATTTCCTCGGATTCGGGCAAAGTTGACGGGCTTTTTCGGGATTCGGGCGGGGAGAGTCAAGGCAAACTCTCCCGTCGTCACCCGCGAAGGCGGTGACCCAGTATTCCAGAGAAACTGTTTCTGACCGATATGCCGCAGCGTACTGGATACCCCGCCGCGGGGTATGACGACCTACTGTGATTGAGGCAGCTTCTGCAAAAACCCCGTCAGATCATCCGTGACATGATCGACGTAAGCCGCATCCCGGCCTTCCAGCTCCCAGTCCTCGCGCACCACTTCCTTGGCGCCGTCGGGCACGACAAGCACGGTGGTCATGCCGAGTTGGTGCGGCACCACGAGGTTGCGGGCGAGATCCTCGAACATCGCGGATTTCGCCGGATCGACGCCATGGACGCGCAGGAATTTGTCGTAGGTTTGCGGCGCCGGCTTCGGTTCCAGTTCGGCGGCGATGATGTCGAACACCGCCTCGAAATGCTGGGTTATGCCGAGCCGTTCCAGCACCGCGCCGGCATGGTCGGTCGAGCCGTTGGTCAGGATCAGCTTGCGGCCGGGAAGTCTTGCGATCGCAGTCCCCATCGCCGGGTTCGGCTCCAGCGGCGAGTGATCGATCTTGTGCACATAGGCCAGATAATCGTCGGCGTGCACGCCATGCTCGGTCATCATGCCGCGCATGCTGGTGCCGTAGCGGCGGTAATAGTCCTTCTGGATCACGCGGGCTTCTTCCGCCGAGATCTTTAAATATGCGCTGATGAACTCGCCGATCCGCGCGTCGACCTGCTGCCACAGGTTGACGTGATGCGGGTAGAGCGTGTTGTCGAGGTCGAACACCCAGGTGTCGATATGCGTGAACGGGCGGGGGGAATTGGTCATCACATATCCTCGCTGTCATGCCCCGCGAAGGCGGGGCATCCCGTACGCCGCGGCCTTCGAGAGCAACAACAGGCGTCTCGGAGTACTGGATCACCCGCCTTCGCAGGTGATGACGGGGAAAGTTTGAGGTGAGAGCGCACACCCATCACGGCATCGCGAACCGCAGCGTCTTGCCGCCGCTGCTCATATCGACCGGCGCAAAGCCGATCGGCGCAAGCCCGCGGGTGCCGCAGTCGCCCTGTTCCGATATCTCGAACTTGCTCTCGCGCGTGCAGAGCTGCTTCGGACCGCCCCAGTTCAGCGGCTTGTCCCTGTATTTCACGGCGCGGTTTTGGCCGTCGACGGCTTCGGCAAAGCTGTAGACCTGTCTGGGCTGGCCGATCACATCGGGATGCAGGCACTTGCCAGGATCGATGCGGTACCAGCCGCGGCTGGTCACCGCCTTGCCGTCGTCGGTAGCGACCGCCGCCATGATCTTGTGCGGCGTGTCGTTGCACCAGGTCAGCCCCGAAGAGGACGGCTTCTGCACGGCCTCGATCATGGTGGTGAAGAAATTTTGCGACTGCACGACATCAGCCGCGAGCCCACGGCTCTTCAGGAACGCCGCGAGCGCGCCTTGCGTCTTCGGCCCATCGACGCCGTCGATCGGCGCGGCGTCATAGCCCGCGATGACAAGCAGCCGCTGGATGCCGGCCAGCCGCGCCTGCTCGTCGTCATATTCGGAATCCTCGGCGAGATAGGCGACCAGGTTGCCGTCGTCGGTCCGCGTCGGCGCGATCTGGGTGAAGGGCGCGGGCGTCTGTCCGCCGCGGCATTGGCGGGCGGCGGCGATGACGAAATTATCCGGCGCGATGCACAGCGTGTCGCTACCGTTCTGCGGGATCGGCGAAGCGCCGTAGACGCCGAGCGCGCGGGCATTCAGGAGAATGCGGTCGGCGGTCAGCGCACCCTGCAACACCACGCGGCAGGCGGCCGGATCGATCCGGAACCAGCCCCGCGTCGCGGTCGCCGACTTGTCGTCGATGCCGATCGCAGCCTCGACCACATAGCTCATGCGGTTGCAGAGTTTGAGGTCGGCGAAGGCGGGCGGGGAGGAGACGAAGAGCGAGATCGCCGCGGCGGGGAGCGACATCAACAAACGGATCAACGTGGAGCGCCGCTGCCGCGATGCTCTCGACTCGTCATGCCCGGGCTTGACCCGGGCATCCACGTCTTTCGTCGGGCCGGCAAAGGCGTGGATGGCCGGGATAAACCCGGCCATGACGACATTCTTTGGCCGTTCTTGCATCACTTGTGGATCAGCGTGCCGGTGCCCTGGTTGGTGAACAATTCGAGCAGCACCGCGTGCTGCGTCTTGCCGTCGATAATGACGACGCCCTGCACGCCCTGTTCCAGCGCATAGATGCACGTCTCGACCTTCGGGATCATGCCGCCGGAAATCGTGCCATCGGCGATCAGCTTTCGCGCATCCTTCACCGACAATTCCGAAATCAGCTTCTTTGACTTGTCGAGCACGCCGGGAACGTCGGTCAGCAGCAATAGCCGCTTGGCCTTCAGCGCACCCGCCACGGCACCTGCAAAAGTGTCGGCGTTGACGTTGAGCGTGTGACCGTCATGCGAGGTCGCCAGCGGCGCCAGCACGGGGATCAGCTCATGTCCGATCAACTGGTTCAACAGCGTCAGATCCACCTTGTCGGGATCGCCGACGAAGCCGAGATCGATCGCCTTCTCGATGTTCGAACCCGGATCGACCATGGTGCGCGTCGTCTTCGACGCCTTCACCATGTTGCCGTCCTTGCCGGAGAGGCCGACGGCCTTGCCGCCAGCTTCGTTGATATAGCCGACCAGCTGCTTGTTGACCGAGCCGGCCAGCACCATCTCGACGATCTCGATGGTTGCGGCGTCGGTGATGCGAAGCCCGGCGGCGAATTCCGACTGGATGCCGAGCCGCTTGAGCATGGTCGCGATCTGCGGCCCGCCGCCATGCACCACCACCGGATTGATCGCGGTCTGCTCCAGCAGCACGATGTCACGGGCAAAAGCCTTGGCGGTTTCCTCGGCGCCCATGGCGTGGCCGCCATATTTAATGACGATGGTTTCCTCGTCATATTGCTGCATATGCGGCAGCGCTTCCGACAGGATGCGGGCCTGATCGAGTGGGCTGATATTTTGCGCGGATGTCATGAAGCGGGTCTCGCCATTCCAGATGTCGGGGCGGGTTCTATCCGATTGGCGGGCGGGGCGCAAAGTGGGGCTACGGAATTCTCACCCCCGCTTCGGCCAGGCGGCCGCGACCGCCAGCGCCAGCCAGCTCACGATCAGCAGCGTCCCGCCGGTCGGCGCGGCCATCGGAAACAGCCCATGCCCCGCATAGTGCCGCAGTGTCAGGTCGCCGGCGAACAGGCTTGCCGCAACCACGAAGCCGAAGGCGGCTGCAATGCCGATGCAGCCATGGACAATCCTGCGCTCAGCCAATGCGACGGCACCTAATACTGCGCTGCCATGAAACAGCAGCATCGACGAGGCGGAAGCCAGCCGTGACGCGTCCGCGCCATGCGCGGAGGCGGCTGCCAGCATGACGCCATCGGCGCCCATGATCGCCGCCAGAACGATCAGGATGCGAGAAAGGCGATTCATCAGGCGCGCTCGCGCAGCAGGCGCACCATTGCGGCGCGCAATTCGGCCATCCCAGCGCCTGAGCGTGAGGACGTCACCAGCACTTCCGGAAACGCGGCGGGATGCTTCGCAAGCGCGACCGTGGTCTCACCGATGTGCTTCTCCAGCTCAGCTGCCTTCACCTGATCCGCCTTGGTCAGCACCACCTGATAGCTGACGGCGGATTTATCCAGCGTCTTCAGCACGTCCTGGTCGACATCCTTGATGCCGTGGCGCGCGTCGATCAGCACATAGACCCGCGCCAGCGTGGCGCGCCCCTGCAGGAACTGATGGATCAGCTTGGTCCAGGACGCGACCTGGGTCTTCGGCGCCGAGGCGTAGCCATAGCCGGGCATGTCGACCAGCCGCAGCCCTGCGCCGTCGGGGCCGTCGAAGAAAATCAGTTCCTGGGTGCGGCCCGGCGTATGCGAGGTGCGCGCCAGCGCATTGCGGCCGGTGAGCGCATTGATCAGGCTCGATTTGCCGACATTGGAGCGGCCGGCGAACGCCACTTCCATGCCTGCCATCGGCGGCAGCGTCTCGATCGAGGGCGAGGCCCAGACGAACTTCCAGTCGCCGGCGAAGAGTTTTCGGCCCTCCTCGATCAGCTTCGCATCGATGTCGGTGATCATGTTCACACTCTTCGTCGTGGCTGGGCTCGTCCCGGCCATCCACGTTCTTCGTGCAACCGTACCCTAAAGACGTGGATGCCCGGCACAAGGCCGGGCATGACGATCTGGAGACTTCAGCTCGCAGACTCCTGCGAGCTACTCGTCAGGCCTCCGCTTTTTTCTTTGACGCGAACGTCGCCTTGATGTTGTCGAACAGCTCCACCTTCACGCCGTTCTTGCGCATGATGTAGCTCTGCTGCAGCACCGACAGCAGGTTGTTCCAGGCCCAGTAGATCACCAGACCCGCCGGGAAGCCCGCCAGCATGAAGGTGAAGATCAGCGGCATCCAGTCGAAGATCATCTTCTGGGTCGGATCAGGCGGCGTCGGGTTCAGTTTCATCTGGAACCACATCGTGATGCCCATGATGATCGGCCAGACGCCGAGCGCGAGGTAATGGCCGAACACCGGCAGTTGCGTCGGGTCGAAAGACAGCAGGCCGAACAGGTTGAACAGATTGGTCGGGTCGTGCGCCGAGAGATCCTTGATCCAGCCGTAGAACGGCGCGTGGCGCATTTCGATGGTGACGAACAGCACCTTGTAGAGCGAGAAGAACACCGGGATCTGCAGCGCCACGGGAAGGCAGCCGGCGATCGGATTGATCTTCTCCTTGCGGTAGATCTCCATCATCTCCTGCTGCTGCTTCTGGCGGTCGTCCGGATAGCGCTCCTTCAGTGCGGCCAGTTGCGGCTGCACCGACTTCATCTTCGCCATCGAGGCGTAGGACTTGTTGGCGAGCGGGAAGAACAGCAGCTTCACCAGCACCGTCACCAGCAGGATGGCTATGCCGAAATTGCCGACCAGATGGTAGAAATAGTCGAGCGCCAGGAACATCGGCTTGGTGATGAAGTAGAACCAGCCCCAGTCGATCAACAGATCGAAATGATTGAGCCCGAGCTGCTTGTTGTAGCCGCCGTGGCCCGCGAACGGGAAGTTGATGCCGACGACGCTGGCTTCCTTGGCGCCGGCGAACAGCCGCGCATTGGCGCTGCCGGTGCCGCCGATCGCGATCGTCTGCGCATCCTGCAGATAGTCGGTCTGGTAGAAGTGCTTGGTGCCGACCAGGTCGGAGGAGAAGCGCACCTGCAGCTTGGCGGTGGTGTCCGGCAGCAGCGCCGATGCCCAGTATTTGTCGGTGATGCCGAGCCAGGCATTGGTGACGTTGAAGGTGGCCAATTTGGCTTCGTCGATTTTCTTGTAGCCGAATTCCTGCAGGCCGTGGTCGCCGAGATAGCCGATCAGGCCTTCATGCAGGATGTAATAGCCGGAGACCTCAGGCGTGCCGTGGCGCGAGATCAGCGCGAACGGATACAGCGTCACCGGCGCGGTGCCGACATTGCTGACGTCGTCCCTGATGGTGAAGAGATAGCGGTCGTCGACCGCAATGGTGCGGCGGAAGGTGAGGCCCTCGCCATTGTCATATTTCAGGGTCACCGGATTGCTCGGCGACAGCGCGCCGGAGCCTTCCTGCTGCCAAATGGTGTTCTGGTCGGGAACGCGCGCGGTCGAGCCGGCGGCCGGTACCCAGCCGAACTCCGCGTAATAGGGGTGTGCGGTATTCGAAGGCGAGTACAGCACGATGGCGGGCGAGGTGGGATCGACGGTGTCGCGGAATTTCTCCAGCCGCAGATCATCGATGCGCGCGCCTTTCAGCGAGATGCTGCCGGAAACCCGCGGCGTGTCGATCTTGACGCGGGGCGTGGCGGCAATCGCGGCGTCGCGGCTGACGATCGGCGCGGCCGCGCCCGGCTGGCCGGCGGGCGTGGTGGCGGATGGCGCCGAGCCCGGTTGCGGCGTGGTCGATCCCGGCGTGGTCGATCCCGGCGCCGTCTGCGGTGACGGCTTGTTGAGCTCGGCCTGGGTCTGGGTTTGCGCGCGCTGCCGCTCCATCTGCGGCATGTTGTAGAAATACTGCCACGCGATCAGCACGAGGCCGGACAGAATGACGGCGAGGATGGTGTTGCGATTGTCGGTCATCGTTTTTTGGGTCTCGCCATTCAATTCGGATTGCGGGCCCTTTCGGTTCCGACTGACGTCGGAGCCGAAGCCCTTGCTTTTCGTTTTGACGCGTTTTCTACCGCAGATAAGTGTACGCTATCTGCTTGAACTTGATTGCCGTGCGAACCGGTGTCCGCTTCGCTTGAAAACGCTTTGCCGTGCTGCCGGTCGAGGCGATGTAGCGCCGAACGGAGATCGTCGAGCATGGTTGCGAAATCGCGGTTCAGCGCGGACCTGCGGCCTACCAGCACATAATCATGGTGTGGTCGCATGGATATGACGTCCAGCCGCTTCACGAGTTCGCGAAGCCGGCGCCGGATGCGATTGCGCTCGGTGGCGGTACCGTTCTTTTTGGTAACGGTGAAACCGATCCGGATCGGGCCGTCATCGTCGCGGACGCGGCCCTGCACCACGAAGGCAGCGCTGTTCGCCCGCGTGCCATTGGCAACGGCGAGAAAGTCCGCCCGCTGCCTCAGCCGATCCATGAATGATATCTCCGGAAGATCCGGCTCAGGCGCTCAGACGCTTGCGGCCACGCGCACGGCGGGCAGCGAGAACCTTGCGGCCGCCGGCGGTGGCGAGACGGGCGCGGAAGCCGTGACGGCGCTTGCGCACCAGTTTGCTGGGTTGATAAGTCCGCTTCACGGGTAGTTCTCCGCTGACCGGGCAATTTGCCTGTTGGATTGAGATCAAGTCCGGTGATGCGGGCCGGCCCGAAAACGGGCCATTTACGGCCCAAACGAGCCGCCCCCGGTGGAACCGGGCCATCGCGGACAGTTGGCGCGGCTTATACGGGAGCGACCTGTTTTCGTCAATGTCGGGGGTTGCCGCAGCATCAGTTCTTTGAAACGTCGCAATTAGGGCGAATATATCTGTTTTCGCGGGGTTTTTGTGAGCGAGAAGGTTGCGCGCCCCGACCATCGGAACCGGCGGACATTAGCGATCGGTAATTTGACCGGTCAGGGGCGCAGAACGCATCCTCGGAATCAGTGTACGGGTCAGGACCAGCGCCGGTCTTATGTCCGGCAGGGCTCCAGACATGGGGCTCCAAACACAGAGATATCAAGGCGGATATTCGTGTCAGCGATCGACGAACAGCCGACCCCTCAAGCCCCGCGGTGCACGGGCCCGCGTCGGCTCGGCCTGTCCGGCAAGCTTTTGCTGCTGACGATCCCGCTCGTGATGATCGCGCTGCTGATGATCTACGTGCCTTCGATCGCGAATTTCTGGACCAACCGGTTGAACGACCGCCTCGCGGCGGCCAACACGGCCGCCCTGGTGCTGGATGCGGCACCGCTCGGCATGGTGCCGGATTCGCTGGCGCGTCAGATCCTGACCAGCGTCGGCGCGCGTGCGGTCGCCATCAAGATGGGACAGCAGCGCCGGCTGCTCGCCAGCGCTGACCTGCCGGCGGCGATCGACCGTGATATCGACCTGCGGACGCTGACGGTGTGGTCGGCCATCGTCGAGTCGTTCGAAACCATGCTGGAGACCGGCAACCAGACCATCCGCGTGGTGGGGCCCGCGCCCGGCGCTGCGCAATTCATCGAGGTGGTGGTCGATGAAAAGCCGTTGCGGCAGGCGATGTACCGCTTTTCCCGCAATCTGCTGCTGGTTTCGCTGGGGATCGCGATGCTCGCCGCGGGGCTGGTCTATCTGGCGCTGCATTATCTGTTCGTCCGCCCGATGCGGCGGCTGACGGCAAATCTGGTCGGCTTCCACGAAAATCCGGAAAGCGCGGCGCGCATCATCGTGCCGAGCCAGCGCGGCGACGAGATCGGCGTGGCGGAACGCGAATTGTCCGACATGCAACGCGACCTGGTCTCGATGCTCTCCCAGAAGAGCCGGCTCGCCGCGCTCGGGCTTGCGGTGTCGAAGATCAACCACGATCTGCGCAATCTTCTCGCGTCCTCGCAATTGCTGTCGGATCAATTGGCCAGCGTGCCGGATCCGCGCGTGCAGCGCTTTGCGCCGAAACTGATGCGCTCGCTGGAGCGCGCTATCGATTTCTGCCAGTCGACCCTTTCTTACGGCCGCGCGCAGGAAGCCGAGCCTGACCGTCGCATGATCCTGGTCGAGCCCGTGGTATCGGAGGTGCGCGAATCCGCCGGTCTCGCCGCCGATGCTTCGATCACCTGGATCAGCGCGATCGAGCGTTCGCTGTCGATCGACGCCGATCCCGACCAGCTGTTTCGCGTGCTGCTCAATCTGGTGCGCAACGCGGCCCAGGCGCTGGAAAGCGCCAAGGGCGATGCCACGACCTTGCAGATCCGCATCACCGGCCGCCGCGAAGGCTCGGTCGCGATCATCGAGGTGTCCGACACCGGCCCCGGCGTGCCGGCGAAAGCGCGCGAGCATTTGTTCGAGGCGTTCCAGACATCCGGCCGCCCCGGCGGCAGCGGGCTGGGACTGGCGATTGCCGCCGAGCTGGTGCGCGCCCATGGCGGCGACATCCATTTGGTCGAAGGCACCATCGGCGCCACCTTCCGGGTCTCGATCCCGGACCGCCCGGTGGAACTGCAGAGCGTCCGCAACGAGCGGGCGCGGGCGTAAGGCACGGCTTTGACTGCGTTTTGCGGCCGGTTGCGGCCTGTTTACGATCGAAAATGGATGGGCAGATCCCGTCAAGCGGACCTTGCAAAGCGGGGCCGGAGCGGGTAGCTAAAGCGCTCTTTCGCGGACCTTCCGGACCCTGTTCGGACGCATCCGGGCCGCTTAAAGCCCAAATGCACAAGCGAAAACGCGCCCGTAGCTCAGCTGGATAGAGCACCAGACTACGAATTTGGGGGTCAGGAGTTCGAATCTCTTCGGGCGCGCCACCCTCGTAGACCGCCTTCATGATGTTCATCTGGGCCGGATAGTTTCCGTAGGTGTCTTTGCGCAGCATGGCCGTGCCCACGTCGAACATCTGAAGCCGTTGGGGTATAGCGGCCCGCCGCCGGGGATCTTGAAGTCGCGCTTGTCCCAGGGCGCCACCGGCTCGGGCTTGGCCTTGACCCAGGTCTTGGCCGCAGCGACCTCGCCGGCCGGGCCACCACCTCATTCACCAGGCCCGAGCCGAGGCATCCTTCGGCCGCAGGGTCTTGCCCTGCAGCAGGGGCGCGGCGGCCATCATGGCCGATCATGCGGGTGACAGCCGCTGGCTGCCGCCGCCGCCGGGCATCAGCCCGACCTTGCCCTCGGGCAGGCCGAGCTGGATCTTGGATTGTCGCCGACCACCCGGTAGTGGCAGCCGAGCGTCATCTCGAAGCCGCCGCCGAGCGCCAGGCCCTTGATCGCCGCGCGACGGGCTTGCCGCAGGTCTCGATGGCCCGGATAGCGCCGTTCAGCTTGAAGACGGCGTCGAAGGCGGCTTCGGTCCCGCCTCGTCCAGATCGGCCCGCGCCGGCGAGGCCGCCGAGCTGGTCGCAGGTCCGCGCCGGCGCAGAAGCCGCTGGCCTTGCCGGAAGCGATCACCGCGCCGTGAATCGTCTCGTCGGTCTTCAGCCGCTCGGCGATCTCCGCCATCTCGCTCATCGCCTTGGGGTCGAGGGTGTTCATCGACTTGCCCGGGACGTCGAAGACGACGAGGGCGATCCCGTCCGCGTCGATGTCGATCTTGAAGTTTTCCATGGGGCCTCAGACCCGCTCGATGACGGTGGCGGTGCCCATGCCGGCGCCGACGCAGAGCGTGACCAGGCCGGTCTCCTTGTCGGCCGCTCCAGCTCGTCCAGCACCGTGCCGAGGATCATGGCCGCCGGTGGCGCCCAGCGGGTGGCCCATGGCGATGGCGCCGCCGTTCACGTTCATCTTGTCGTGCGGGATGTTCGAGCAGCCTGCATGAAGCGCAGCACGACGGAGGCGAAGGCCTCGTTGAGCTCGTAGAGGTCGATGTCGCTCGACTCTCATGCCGAGCTTCTTCAGCAGCTTCTCGCGTCACCAGGACGGGCCGGTCAGCATGATCGAGGGCTCCGAGCCGATCGAGGCGAAGCCCTTGATGCGGGCGCGCGGCTTGAGGCCCAGCGCCTCGCCCATCTCCCTGGTGCCGATCAGCACGGCCGGCCGCGCCGTCGACGATGCCCGGACGAATTGCCGGCGTGGTGGACGTGGTTGATCTTCTCGACTTCCGGGTAGCGCTGCATGGCCACCGCGTCGAACGCCCATCTCGCCCGATCCTGGCGAACGCGGGTTCAGCGCCGCCAGCGTCTGCATGGTGGTGTCGGGCGCGCATGTGCTCGTCGTGGTCGAGGATGGTCAGGCCGAGCTGGTCCTTCACCGGCACGACCGATTTCGCGAAGCGGCCTTCTGCCCAGGCGTTGCGCCGCGCGCTTCTGGCTCTCGACCGCGTAGGCGTCGACGTCGTCGCGGGAGAAGCCGTACTGGGTGGCGATCAGGTCGGCGCCGATGCCCTGCGGCACGAAGTAGTTCTGGAAGGGCGATGGAGGGGTCGACCGCCAGGCGCCGCCGTCGGAGCCCATCGGCACGCGGCTCATCGCCTCGACGCCGCCGCCGATGGCCATGTCGGCCTCGCCGGTCATCACCTTGGCGGCCGCCATGTTGCAGGCTTCGAGGCCCGAGGCGCAGAAGCGGTTGATCTGCACGCCCGGCGTGGTCTCGGCGTAGTCGGCGGTCAGCACGGCGGTGCGGGCGATGTCCGCGCCCTGTTCGCCGACCGGGGCGACGCAGCCCAGGATCACGTCGTCGACCTTGGCGGTGTCGAGGTCGTTGCGGTCCCGGAGCGCCTTCAGCGCCTGGGTCGCCAGTGGACAGGGCGGTGATCTCGTGCAGCGAGCCGTCCTTCTTGCCGCGTGCCGCGCGGCGTGCGGACGGCGTCGTAGATGTAGGCTTCGGCCATGGGTGATGTCCTCTCGTCGTCGAAACTGGAAGGTTCAGCCTCGGCTAGAACGCTTCCGGCGCTGAGCGCCATGACGGGCGCCGCGCCGGTCTTCAGCTTGGCCAGATGTGACGCCGCGTCAGGCAGCACGCGCTCGAGGAAATAGCGCGCCGTGGCTCAGCTTGTCGGCATAGAAGGATGGCGTCGCCGCCGCGATCCTTCGCTCCAGCGCCGCCTTGGCCATCATGGGCCCACATCTAGGCCAGCGCCGTCAGGCCGAACAGGTGCAGGTAGTCGTGGCGCGACGGCGCCGGCGTTGTCGGGGTTGGCGAGGCCGTTCTGCATCAGCCACATGGTCGCCTCCTGCAGCTGGGCCTTGGCGGCGGCCAGCGCCGTCGACGAAGGGCTTCAGCTCGTCGTCGGCCTGTTGCCGGCCGACGAAGGCGTCGATGTCGGCGAAGAAGGCCATGCACCGCCCGCCCGCCGTTCGGCCGGCAGCTTGCGGCCCACCAGGTCCAGCGCCTGGATGCCGTTGGTGCCCTCGTAGATCATGGCGATGCGGCATCGCGCAGGTACTGGCCGACCGGGAAGTGCGCGGTGAAGCCGGAGCCGCCGTGCACCTGCATGGCGTCCGAGCAGACCTTGAAGCCGCGGTCGGTCAGGAAGCGCCTTCACCACCGGGGTCAGCAGGCGCCATGTAGTCGGCCGCCTTCTTCGCGCTCGGCCTCGTCGGGCGACGCGTGCGCGAGGTCGCCGCTGCAGCGCGGTCCAGAAGCAGCAAGCGCCCGGCCGCCTTCGATCGAAGGCCTTGGATGTCCATCAGCATGCGGCGCACGTCGGGATGGACGATGATCGGGTCGGCCGGGCCTGTCCGGGGTTCTTCGGCGCCGGTCAGAGCGCGCCCTGCAGCCGCTCCTTGGCGAAGTCGGCGGCGGCCTGGTAGGCGGCCTCGGCCTGGGCCAGGCCCTGCATGCCGACGCCGAGGCGCGCCTCGTTCATCATCACGAACATGATGCGTCAGGCCCTTGTTCGCCTCGCCGACCAGCCAGCCGGTCGCGCCCTCGTAGGCTCATCACGCAGGTGGCGTTGCCGTGGATGCCCATCTTCTCTTCCAGGCCGCGCGCACTGGAACGCGTTGCGCGCGCCGGGATCGCCGTCGGCGTCGGGCAGGAACTTCGGCACGATGAACAGCGAGATGCCCTTGGTGCCCGGCGGGCGCGCCCTCGATGCGGGCCAGCACCAGGTGGACGATGTTCTCGGCCAGGTCGTGCTCGCCGCCGGAGATCCAGATCTTCTGGCCGGTGATCTTGTAGCTGCCGTCGGCGTGCGGCACCGCCTTGGTGCGCATCAGGCCCAGGTCGGTGCCGCACTGCGGCTCGGTCAGGTTCATGGTGCCGGCCCATTCGCCGGAGGCCAGCTTGGGCAGGTAGAGCTCCTTCTGCTCGTCGCGAGCCGCCGGCCATGGATCGCCGAATAGGCGCCGTGGGTCAGGCCCGGATACATGGCGAAGGCCATGTTGGCCGACGAGGCTCATCTCGGAGAAGGCGGTCTGCACGACACCGGGCAGGCCCTGGCCGCCGTAGTCCGGGTCGGACCGCAGGCCGGCCAGCCGCCGTCGACCATCTGCCTGTAGGCTTCCTTGAAGCCCGTCGGCGTCTTGACCGTGTTGTCGGGCGCCAGATGCAGCCCTCCTTGTCGCCGACCCCGTTCAGCGGCGCCAGCACCTCGCCGCAGAACTTCGGCCGCCTCTTCGAGGATCTGCTCGACGACTTCCATGGAGGCGTCGGCGAAGCCGGGCAGGCCCGAGTAGTCGTCGAGACCCAGCACATCCTTCAGCACGAACATCTGGTCGCGGACCGGCGCGCGGTATGGCATGGCGGACTCTTCAGACGCTTGGCCTGCAAGGCTAGCTGATTCCGACCGGGAACGCCGGATTCGGGCGCGAAAGAGCCGAGCTTGGCGGCGCAAGCCGCAGGCCGCCGCGGATGCGGCCTGCCGCCTTGGCAATCCCGGACGGACGGTCTATGGGCTGGCTCGGACTGGGGCTGGCCGGCATCAGCGGCGCCGCCGCATCCTGTATCTGTTACGAGGGAACCGGCAGGCATGGCGATGCGAGGCTTAAGGTCGTTTCGGGGCTGGCGGCGGCGCCATTGGGCGCTGGCGGCCTCCCCGGCCTGGGCGGACCTGCTGGGCCAGCCCACGCCGGGCGGGATCGACCTGCAGCCGGCGGCCTCGCCGCTGAAGCACCAGGCCATCTTCTTCCACAACGGCATCCTGTTGCCGATCATCACCTCATCACCCTGTTCGTGCTGGGCGCTGCTGTCTGGGTGATCATCCGCTACAACAAGCGGGCCAACCCGGCGCCGGCGCGCTGGAGCCACAACACCCTGATCGAGATCGTCTGGACCGTGGTGCCGGTGCTGATCCTGATGGTCATCGCGATCTTCTCGTTCCGGCTGCTGTTCGCCTACCACGACATGCCCAAGCCCGACCTGACGGTGAAGGCGACCGGCAACCAGTGGTACTGGGCCTACGAGTATCCCGACCAGAAGATCGCCGAGTATCACCTCGACGCATGCTGCCGCGAGGACGAGGCCAAGGCCAAGGGCGTGCCCTACCGGCTGGCGGCCGACAATCCGATGGTGGTGCCGGTCAACAAGGTGGTGCGGGTGCTGGTCACCGGCGCCGACGTGATCCACGCCTTCGCCGTGCCGGCCTTCGGCATCAAGATCGACGCCATCCCCGGCCGGGTGAACGAGACCTGGTTCAAGGCCGAGAAGATCGGCACCTACTACGGCCAGTGCTCGGAGCTGTGCGGCGTCGACCACGCCTTCATGCCGATCGAGGTCAAGGTGGTCAGCCAGGCCGACTTCGACGCCTGGGTCGCCGCCAAGGCGCCCAAGCCCGCGCCGCGCCGGCCGCCGCCCGCGGCGCCGGCCGCCGCCGCCGCCGCCGGCCGCGCCGCCGCCGCCGCGGCGCCCGCGCCGCCACCGCCGCGGCCGTCGCTCCGGCCGCGCCGCACCGCTCCGGCCGACCGCGTCCGCGCCGCAGCGCTGAGCTCGTCGAGGACAGAGTCGATCGATGGCCCACGCCGACCGCCGATCGCACGCCGCACGCCGACGCCCACGGCGCCACGACGGTCACGACCACAAGCCCGGCTTCTTCACGCGCTGGTTCCTGTCCGACCAACCACAAGGACATCGGCACCCTCTACATCCTCTTCGCCATCATGGCGGGCCTGGTCGGCGGCGCCTTCTCCGGCCTGATCCGCTGGGAGCTGGCCGAGCCGGGCATCCAGGTCTTCCGCCGGACTCGCTCGATGGCCTCGGCAGCTCGACGGCCTCGATCGACGCGGCCAAGCACGGCTACAACGTGGTGGTCACCGCCCACGGCCTGATCATGATCTTCTTCATGGTCATGCCGGCGATGATCGGCGGCTTCGGCAACTGGTTCGTGCCGCTGATGATCGGCGCGCCGGACATGGCCTTCCCGCGGATGAACAACATCTCGTTCTGGCTGCTGGTCGCCGTCCTGCGTCCTGCTGCTGCACCTCGATGTTCGTCGACGGCGGCCCGGGCACGGGCTTCGGCGGCGGCTGGACGCATCTATCCGCCGCTGTCGACCATCGGCCACACCGGGCCCGGCGATGGACTTCGCGATCCTCTCGCTCCACCTGGCCGGCGCCTCGCTCGATCCTCGGCGCCATCAACTTCATCACCACCATCTTCAACATGCGCGCGCCGGGCATGACGCTGCACCGCATGCCGCTGTTCGTCTGGTCGATCCTGGTCACCGCGTTCCTGCTGCTGCTGTCGCTGCCGGTGCTGGCCGGCGCGCATCACCATGCTGCTGACCGACCGCAACTTCGGCACCCACTTCTTCGACGCCGGCCGGCGGCGGCGACCCGGTGATGTTCCAGCACCTGTTCTGGTTCTTCGGCCACCCCGAGGTCTACATCCTGATCCTGCCGGGCTTCGGCATCATCAGCCACATCGTCTCGACCTTCTCGCAAGAAGCCGGTGTTCGGCTATCTCGGCATGGCCTACGCCATGGTGGCGATCGGCTTCGTCGGCTTCGTCGTGTGGGCGCACCACATGTACACGGTCGGCATGCAGCGTCGAACCTGCAGGCCTATTTCGTGGCCGCGACCATGGTCATCGCGGTGCCGACGGGCATCAAGATCTTCTCCTGGATCGCCACGATGTGGGGCGGCTCGATCGACTTCAAGACGCCGATGCTGTGGGCGATCGGCTTCATCTTCCTGTTCACCGTCGGCGGCGTCACCGGCGTCGTGCTGGCCAACGCCGGCATCGACTACTGCGCTGCACGACACCTACTACGTCGTCGCGCACTTCCACTACGTGCTGTCGCTGGGCGCCGTGTTCGCCATCTTCGCCGGCTTCTACTACTGGTTCGAGAAGATGTGGGGCGTGACAGTACAACGAGTGCGCTCGGCGACGCTGCACTTCTGGATCACCTTCATCGGCGTCAACCTGATCTTCTTCCCGCAGCACTTCCTCGGCCTGCAGGGCATGCCGCGCCGCTACGTCGACTATCCGGACGCCTTCGCCTACTGGAACCTGGTCTCCTCGATCGGCTACGTCATCACCGCTGGTCGGCGTGGTGCGTGTTCCTGCTCGTGCTGATCGAGGCCGCCGATCCGCCGCCGCAAGGCCGAGGCCAATCCGTGGGGCGAGGGCGCCACGACGCTGGAGTGGACCCTGTCCTCGCCGCCGCCGTTCCACCAGTTCAACGAGCTGCCGGTGCATCCAGCGCCGACAGCGCACTGAGCGCGGCGGCCGGCCTTGAACGCGGCCGCGACCGAGCGGAACGCGCCGGACCGAGATCGGTCCGCGCCATCTCTGACGAAGTCGACCGTCGAGCCATGACCGACGCCGCCGCGACACGTCTCGGCCGACGCGCCGCGCACGTGGCGACTATGTCGCGCTGCTGAAGCCGCGGGTGATGTCGCTGGTGGTGTTCACGGCGCTGACCGGCCTGGTCGCTGCGCCGGGCGCCGATCAACCCGGTCCTGGCGCGCCGTCGCCGATCCTCTGCATCGCCGTCGGCGCCGGCGCCTCGGGCGCGCTCAACATGTGGTACGACGCCGACATCGACGCGCTGATGCGCCGCACGCGCGGCGCGGCCGGTGCCCGCGCGGCCGGGTCAGCGCGCGCGCGACGCGCTGGCCTTCGGCGTCGTGCTGTCGCTGTTCTCGGTCGATGCTGATGGGCGCTGGCGCGTCAACTGGCTGGCCGCCGGCGCTGCTGGCCTTCACCATCTTCTTCTACGCCGTCGTCTACACGATGTGGCTGAAGCGCTCGACGCCGCAGAACATCGTCATCGGCGGCGCCGCCGGCGCCTTGCCGCCGGTGATCGGCTGGGCGGCGGCGACCGGGCACGCGCCGCTGAACGCCTGGCTGCTGTTCGCCATCATCTTCCTGTGGACGCCGCCGCACTTCTGGGCGCTGTCGCTCTACACCTCGCGGCGACTACGCCAAGGCCGGCGTGCCGATGATGCCGGTGGTCAGGCGGGCCAAGCCGACCCGTCGGCAGATCCTGCTCTACAGCGCTGTCCTCGCGCCGCTGGCGCTGGTCGCCGGCCTTCACCGGCCTCGGCGGCCCGGCTCTACCTGGCGTCGGCGCTCGGCGGCCTGGTGTTCGTCGGCCTGGCGTGCGCCTGTGCCGTCGCCGTGCCGGCGACGCGTCGACGCACGGCGAGCGGCTCTGACGTCAAGGCCGAGCTCGAGACGCGCGCGACCTGTTCGGCTTCTCGATCCTCTATCTGTTCCTGCTGTTCGCCGTGCTGCTGGTCGAGCACGCTGGCCTCGACGCCGCTCGGCTGCATGAGCGCCGATGACGCTGCCGATCCCGCGTCGCGCGAAGCCCCGAGGCCAGCGCAGCGCGCCGCGCGCGGCCGCGCCGTCGCCATCGCCCTGGCGCTGTGCGCCTTCGTCGATCCTGGTCTTCGTCGTCACCATCGTCAAGCTGGCGCGCAATGTCATGACGCTCGACTGAGCGCCAGGCACGCCGAGCAGCGGCGACGCTGTGACGCAACGCTGCGGTCGCCGCTGATCTGCGCGGCGTGCTCGTCGTCGGCATGGTCGGCGCCGCCTTCGCCGCCGTGCCGCTCTACACGCGCTTCTGCCAGGCTCACCGGCTTCGACGGCACGACGCAGCGCGCGCCGAGGCGGCGCCGACGACGGTGCTCGACCGCGACCGTGACGGTCCGCTTCGACACCAATGTCGCGCCGGCCTGCCGCTGGACGCTTCGAGCCCGAGCAGCGCAGCTCAGACGGTGCAGATCGGCGAGACCGAGCTGGCCTTCTTCCAGGTCACCAACACAGTCCGACAAGCCGATCACCGGCCGGGCCGGCTTCAACGTCGCGCCGGAGACCGCCGGCGCCTATTTCAACAAGACTCCAGTGCTTCTGCTTCACCGAGCAGACGCTCGCAGCCGGGCGCAGAGCGTGGACTTGCCGGTGGTCTTCTTCGTCGACCCGGAGTTCGCGACGGATCCGGACACCAAGGACGTCCAGGAGATCACCCTGTCCTACACCTTCTTCCCGCGCCAGCGGCGCAAGCCGGCGCCTGCGGCGGCAGCGCGAGGTCGCAGACCCGGCAGAGCGCGACTGACGAGCTCTGGCGAGCGGCGAAGCGCGGCGCTATAGCGAGCCGCACGCGAACTGTCGGAGAGAGCGCGACATGGCCGAGACGCACGTCAAGCACGACTACCACCTGGTCAATCCGAGCCCGTGGCCGCTGGTCGGCTCGATCGCCGCCGTCGTCATGGCCCTCGGCGGCGTCATCTGGCATGAAGGGCCTGTTCGGCCTGCCGCAAGGCGCGACCTGGCTGGTGCTTGCGCTCGGGCTTCGCCGGCGTCCTCTACACGATGATCGGCTGGTGGAGCGACGTGATCAAGGAGGCCAACGACGGGCGACCACACCCCGGTCGTCCCGATCGGCCTGCGCTACGGCATGATCCTGTTCATCGCCTCGGAGGTGATGTTCTTCGTCGCCTGGTTCTGGGTCTTCTTCGAGATGGCGCTGTTCCACCGACGCGCGGACCGATCTCGGCGCATCGACGAGGTGCTGCGCCGGCCTGGGCGACCTGGCCGCCGCAAGGGCGTCGAGACCGTTCGACCCGTGGCACCTGCCGCTGGTCAACACCCTGATCCTGCTGACCTCGGGCACCACCGTGACCTGGGCGCACCACGCGCTGCAGGCACGGCGACCGCAAGGGCGCCGAGATCGGGCCTGGTCGCTGACCATCCTGCTCGGCATGCTGTTCACCTGCGTCCAGGCCTACGAGTACACCGCATCGCCGGCCGTTCTTCGCTACGGCCGGACGCGGCCTCTACGGCTCGACCTTCTTCATGGCGACCGGCTTCCACGGCTTCCACGTGCATCATCGGCACCATCTTCCTGATCGTCTGCCTGATCCGCGCGCATCGGCGGCGACTTCACGCCGCAGCAGCACTTCGGCTTCGAGGCGGCCGCCTGGTACTGGCACTTCGTCGACGTGGTCTGGCTGTTCCTGTTCGCCTTCATCTACGTGATCTTCGGCGCGCGGCGGAGGCTGAGCAGGCCGCCATGGCGGCCGAACCCGTTCTGGCTGGGGCTCGCCGGCCGCTGCCCCAACTGCGGCGAAGGGCCGCTGTTCGACGGCTTCCTGCAAGGTCTCGCCCGCGCTGCGAGGCCTGCGGCTTCGACCTGGCCGCGGCCGACTTCGGCGACGGCCCGGCGGTGTTCATCATCCTGATCGTCGGCTTCCTGGTCTGGCTTTCGGCGCGCTCTTCGTCGAGGTCGCCTTCCATCCGCCGATCTGGGTGCACCTGTCATCTGGCTGCCGCTGACGCTGGTCTCTGCCTGGCTGCCTGCTCCGGCCGTTCAAGGGCGTGATGGTCGCCGCCGCAGTTCCATCAACCAGGCCTCGGAGGCGCGGCCGTGACGACTGAGCTCTGACCGGAGTCGCGGCCGCGGCCGGTGCCGCGTCGGCGCGTCTGACCGTCGGCTGGTCGCCGTCGACCTGTCGCTCATCCTGATCGGCCTCGGCGTCTGGCAGCTCCAGCGGCTGGAATGGAAGGAAGCGCCTGCTGGCCCACGATCGACGGCCTTCAGGACGGCCCCGGCCGAGCCCCTGGCGGTCGTCCTGCGGCACCTCGGCGCATGGCCGCGACGTCGACTTCGTCCGCGTCCAGGTCCGAGCTGCCCCGGCGCTGGCAATCAGCGCCCGACCTTCGCGGCTGTACGCCGTGCGCGACGGCGGTGCCGGGCTATCGCCTGATCGCCGCCTGCCCGGTGCGACGGCGGCCGCTACCGCATCGTCCTGGTCGACCGCGGCTTCGTCGCCACGACGACGGTCGATCGGCGTCGCCGCCGGGACCCGACGCCTGCGACGCCGCTCGATCGTCGGCGTGCTGCGCAAGGGCGACGCGCGCGCAACTTCGTCACGCCGCCGAACCGGCCGGTCCAGAGCCTCTGGTATCAGCCGCGACGTCGCGCCGCCATGGCGCCGGCGCTGCACGTCGCCGCGCCCGCGCCCGATGTTCCTGATGCCCGAGACCGCCGACCCCGCGCGCCTTCGGCGCCGACGCCCGCGCGCCCTGCCGGCCGACATCCCCAACCGCCACCTCGAGTACGCGCTGACCTGGTTCGGTCTTGCCGGGCCCTGGCCGGCGTCTATGTCGCCATGCTCTTTCGCGACCGCAGGGCCTGACGCATGCGCTATGTCTCCACCCGCGGCGCAGGCGCCCGCCGTCGGCTTCGCCGACGCGGTGCTGGCGGGCTCGCGCCCGACGGCGGCCTCTATGTGCCCGAGACCTGGCCGCAGCTTCACGCCAGGACGAGATCGCCGCCTTCGCCGGCCAGCCCTATGCCGAGGTGGCCGCCGCCGTGATCGGCGCGCTTCGCCGGCGACGAGATCGCCGGCGCCGACCTCGCCGCCATCTGCCGGCGAGGCCTACGCCACCTTCACCCATCCGGCGGTCGCGCCGCTGAGGCAGCTCGGCGCCGGGCCTCTGCCTGCTGGAGCTGTTCCACGGCCCGACCCTGGCGTTCAAGGACGTGGCCATGCAGCTGCTGGCCCGCCTCTACGACCACGTGCTGGCGCGCGCAGGGCCGCAGCGCTGACCATCGTCTGCGCCACCTCCGGCGACACCGGCGGGGCGGCGGTGGAGGCGTTCCGCGGGCCGCGACAACGTCCGCATCGTGGTCCTGTTCCCCGAGGGCCGCATCTGCGAGGTGCAGCGCCGGTTCATGACCACGGCCGCGACGCCAACGTCGCCTGCGTCGCCGTCGACGGCACCTTCGACGACTGCCAGGCGATCGTGAAGGACGCTGTTCCGCGACACGAGCCTTCGCGCCAGGCGGTCGACCTGTCCGGCGTCAACTCGATCAACTGGGCCCGGATCGCCGCCCAGGCGGTCTACTACTTCACCGCCGCCGTGGCGCTCGGCGCGCCGCGCCGGCCGGTGTCGCTTCGCCGTGCCCACCGGCAATTTCGGCGACGCCTTCGCCGGCTATGTCGGCCATGCGCATGGGCCTGCCGATCGAGCGGATCATCGTCGCCACCAACTCCAACGACATCGTCGCCCGCGCCTTCGAGACCGGCCGCTACGCCCGCGGCGAGGTGGCAGCCGACCCATCAGCCCGGCCATGGACATCCAGGTCGCCTCCAACTTCGAGCGGCTCTATTTCGAGGCCGTGGGCCGCGACGCCGTCGAGACCGCGCCGCGCCTTCGCAGGCCTTCGCCGACGACGGGCGCCATCGACATGCCGCCCCAGGCCTGCGCCGCCATGCGCGACGCTGTTCCGCGGCGTGGCGGTCGAGCGAGGCCGAGACCGCCGGCGACCATCGCCGCGACCCTCAACGAGACCGGCGAGCTGATCGACCCGCATACCGCCGTCGGCCGTGGCCGCCGCCGCGCGCGTCGGACGGCCGCGGCCGAAGCGCCGCTGGTGGTGCTGTCCACCGCCCATCCGGCCAAGTTCCCCGAGGCCGTCGAGGCCGGCCACCGGCGTCAGGCCCCGGCGCTGCCGCGCCGCGCGCCGCGGCCTGGCCGAGCCGGCCGGAGCGCTTCGACCGCCTGCCCGCCGACGCCGAGGCCGTGAAGGCCTATGTCCGCGCGCTTCGCGGCGGCCTGACCATGATCCGCCCGCGTCCACTCGCCTTGCCAACGGCGTCCGCGTCGTCTGCGACCCGATGCCGGGCCTGCAGACCCTGGCGCTGTCCGTCGTCGCCGGCGCGCGGCGCGCGCTGGGAGGACGCAGGCCGCTCCGGCTGGTCGCACCTGCTGGAGCACATGGTGTTCAAGGGCGCCGGCGAGCGCTCGGCGCGCGACATCGTCGAGGTCGATCGAGGCCGACGGCGGCCAGATCAACGCCGCCACCGGCTATGAGCGCACCAGCTTCCAGGTCCGCGCGCCTGAAGGGCGGCCTGCCGCTGGCGATGGAGGTGCGTCGCCGACCTGGTGCTGCCGGCCGACCCTCGACGCCGACGACCTGGAGCGGGAGAAGCAGGTGGTCGGCCAGGAGATCGCCGAGGCCGCCGACGCGCCCGACGACCTGGTGTTCGACCTGGCCCAGGCCGCCGCCTTCGCCGGCCAGCCGCTGGGCCGGCCGATCCTCGGCGACGCCGAGACCAGTCGTCGCGCCGGCCAGCCGCGACACCCTGGGCGCCTGCCGCGCCGGCCTCTACGCGCCCGACCGCCTGGTGGTCAGCGCCGCCGGCGCGGTGGACGAGGACGAGCTGCTGGCCCTGGCCGAGCGGGCCGTTCGGCGACGCTGCGGCCGCGCCGAGCCGCCTGGCCGCCCGGCGGCCGCCGCTTCGCCGGCGGCCGCGCTGGCCGAGCCGCGCCGCTGGAGCAGGCGCACCTCGGTGCTCCTGCTGCCCGGCGCCGGGCGCGCGCGACCCCGACTATTTCGCCCTGCGCCTGTTCGCCGAGGCGCTCGGCGGCGGCATGTCCTCGCGCCTGTTCCAGGAGGCGCGCGAGAAGCTGCGGCCTGGCCTACGCCATCGACGCCTACGCCGACACCTACGCCGATGCCGGCGTGCTGGGCGTCTACGCCGGCTGCGCGGCCAAGGACGCCGCTGAGACCGCGCGGCTGGTGGCCGAGGAGATCGAGCTCGCCGCCCGGGTCGAGCCCGCCGAGCTGGCCCGCGCCAAGGCCCAGCTAAGGCGCATCTGTTCATGGCCCGCGAGTCGCCCCTGGCCCGCGCCGAACAGGCCGCCGGCCAGCTGCTGCTGTTCGGCCGTCCCTACGACTCCCCGGAAATCGCCGAGGCCATCGACGCGGTCAGCGAAGCCGACCTGAAGCGTGTCGGCGAACGGCTGCTGGAGCCGGGCCTCTCCGCCGCCGCCGTCCTGGGGCCGAAGAAGGCGGGCGCTGCGGCCGAGGCGTTCGGGAAGAGCCTGAAAGGTGGGCTGACTTAACGCCCGCTGGTAAGGGCCTGCACCCGGTCGAAGACGCGCCGGGCTTCTTCGATGGCCAGGAATTGAGGCGTCGGGTCCGTGGACGGCATCCAGACGCCCAGGTTCCGGCTCCCTCCAAAAGAAGAACGCGGCAGGGCCGAAGCGGATGCTGCCTCGTCCGTCCCGGCCTTCCCGTAGGTCTGCGGACGGCAGGCGCGTGAGGTCAAGGGCCGTGAAACTGCTGACGGTCCGGCCCGGACGATCAGCACCTGCGTCGGTCAGCGCAGAGCGCGTGCCGCTCCTCAGCCACATGTCGACCAGGAAGCGGCCGGCGATGAAGTACACGCCGATTACGCAGAAGATCGCAGGCATCAGAGTAAAAAGGGCCGGCGCGCCGGACGCGGATGTCTTGAAGCCGGCCACGAAGATCGAAATCGCCATGCCGCCCCACAGCAGGCTGAAGGGAACGAGAAAGACGTCCATGCCAGTGAACAGCAGCCCGGTTCCCGGCCTTCCCCACCAGACGAGCTGCTCGCCCGGCAATAAGCGATTGGCGAATGTGTCGTCCGTCATGCTCCACCCCCGCGTGCGATGATCGACCCGGAGCGGCCCCAAGGCAACGGTCCCGCCCGCCCGGCCGTTGACCCGCGCTCCCCACGCCTATACCGCCTGCCCGATGTTCGAGAGCCTTTCCCACCTCGCCCGCGACGCCAAGAGCTGGCCGTTCGAGCAGGCGCGCGCCCTGCTGGCCCGCATCGCTGCGGCTGCGGCTGGACGACGCCGAGCGCGACCTCGCCGCCACCCTGATCCACGCAGGGCAAGTTCGACGAGGCGGTGCCAGACCTTGCCGGCGCTGGCCCGACGCCGGTGATCTTCGAGACCGGCTATGGCCCCTCCGGCCTGCCGCACATCGGCACCTTCGGCGAGGTGGCGCGCACCACCATGGTGCGCACGCGCCTTCGCGCGCTGACCGACGACGCCATCCCGACCCAGCTGATCGCCTTCTCCGACGACATGGACGGCCTGCGGAAGGTCCCGGACAACCTGCCCAACCAGCGAGATGCTGGCGGAGCGACCTCGGCAAGCCGCTGACCGCGATCCCCGACCCGTTCGGCAAGCACGACGAGCTTCGGCGCCCACAACAACGCCCGGCTGCGCGCCTTCCTCGACCGCTTCGGCTTCGACTACGAGTTCATGTCGCTCCACCGACAGCTACAAGTCGCGGCCGCTTCGACGAGGCGCTGCTGCGGATGCTGGAGCGCTTCGACGCGATCCAGGCGGTGATGCTGCCGACGCTGGGCGAGGAGCGGCGCGCGACCTATTCGCCCTTCCTGCCGATCAGCCCGAAGACCGGCAAGGTGCTGCAGGTGCCGACCCTGGAGCGCGATGTCGACCGCGGGCACCATCGTCTTCGAGGACGAGGACGGCACGCGTGACCGAGGTCCCGGTCACCGGCGGGCACGTGCAAGCTGCAGTGGAAGCCCGACTGGGCGATGCGCTGGGCGGCGCTGGGCGTCGACTACGAGATGTCCGGCAAGGACCTGATCGACTCGGTCAGCGCCGTCGAACCGCATCTGCAAGGTCCTGGGCGGCGAGCCGCCGGAGGGGTTCATCTACGAACTCTTCCTCGACGAGCAAGGACCAGAAGATCTCCAAGTCCAAGGGCAACGGCCTGACCATGGAGGACTGGCTGCGCTACGGCTCGCCGGAGAGCCTGGCGCTGTTACATGTTCCAGAAGCCGCAGCACGGCCAAGCGGCTCTATTTCGACGTCATCCCCAAGGCGGTGGACGAATATCTGCAGCAGCTCGACTCCTATCAACCGCGCCGAGGCGCGCGGACGACCAGCGGCTGGACAATCCGGTCTGGCATATCCATGCGGGCGCGCCGCCGGCGAGACGGCTCGCCGGTCGTCTTCAGCGCTGCTGCTGAACCTGGTCTCGGCGGCCAACGCCTCGACAAGGAGATCCTGTGGGGCTTCCTGTCGCGCTACATCCCCGGCGCGACGCCGGAGAGCCAGCCCCTGCTCGACCGGCTGGTCGGGCTATGCGCTGCAACTACTACGAGGACTTCGTGCAGCCGGCGAAGGCTTCCGCGCGCCCGACGAGCAGGAGCGCGCGGCGATGGAGGACCTGGCCGCTCGGCTGGAAGGCCCTGCCGGCCGGCTGAGAGCGACGGCGAGGCGGATGCAGAACGAGGTCTATGAGGTCGGCAAGGCCGCTGGCTTCGAGCCGCTGCGCGCCTGGTTCGCGGCGCTCTACGAAGTGCTGCTGGGCCAGACGCCAGGGCCCGCGCTTCGGCTCCTTCGCCGCCATCTTCGGCCTGGACCGGACCATCGCCCTGATCGAGCGGGCGCTGGCGGGGGAGCCTATCTCCGGCGACGGACCAATCATCCGGCGGTCGGCAGGACGTGGTCGGCGAAGCGGGCGCGCAGGACCTTCTTGTCGATCTTGCCCGTGGCGCCCAGCGGGATGTCGTCGACGAAGACCACGTCGTCCGGGGTCCACCACTTGGCGATCTTGCCCTCGCCAGGAAGCCGAGGAATCTCGCGCGTCGCGATCTCGCCGGGCTTGAGCTTGACCAGCAGCAGGGGCCGCTCGTCCCACTTGGGATGGGCCGCCGCCGATCACCGCGGCCGAGCGCCGCCTTGGGATGGCCCACGGCGGCGTTCTCGATCTCGATCGAGCTGATCCACTCGCCGCCCGACTTGATCACGTCCTTGGCCCGGTCGGTGATCTGCATGTAGCCCTGGCGTCGATGGTGGCGACGTCGCCGGTGTCGAAGAAGCCGTCCGTCGTCGAGGATGTCGCCGCCTCGCCCGAAGTAGCCGCCCGCGACCGCCGGGCCGCGCACCTTCAGTTGGACCGAACGTCCGCCCGTCGTGCGGCACGCGGCGGCCGTCATCGTCCTACCAGCTTGAGCTCCACCCCGCAAGGCGCGCGCGGCCCGCCTTGCCAAGCTGGCGAGCTGCTGCCTCGAACGGGCGCGTCGGCCATCGCCGCCGTGGGCGTGGACGACGCGTGCCGAGCGGCGAGGTCTCGGTCATGCCCCAGGCGTGACGGACTTCGACGCCATAGTCGTCGTGGAAGGCGCGATCAGGCTCGGGCACGGCCGAGCCGCCGATCACCACCCGCTTCAGGGTCGTGAGCCTGCTCGCCGGTCGCGCGCAGATGCTGCAGCAGCATCTGCCAGACGGTCGGCACCGCGGCCGGAGAAGGTCACGCCCTCGTCTCCATCAGTTCGTGCACCGAGGCGCCGTCCAGCTTCGGGCCCGGCATCACCATCTTGGAGCCCACCATGGCCGGGCGGAGAACGCCAGGCCCCAGGCGTTGGCGTGGAACATCGGCACGACGGCAGGACCACGTCCCGGGCGGACAGCCCATACGTCCGGCTGCAGGTCACCAGCGTGTGCAGGAAGTTCGAGCGGTGCGGAGTAGAGCACGCCCTTGGGGTTGCCGGTGGTGCCCGAGGTGTAGCAGAGCCCCGCCGCCGTGTTCTCGTCGAACCCGCCCCAGGCGCAGTCGGTGGCGCGTCCGGTCGATCCAGACGTCGTACAGGCCCTCCGGGTCGAAGTCAGTCATGCACGCCTTCTCGACCGCGGGCAGGCCGGCAGGATCGCGTCCAGCACGGGCGCGAACGTCAGGTCGGCGAAGATCATGCGGTCGCCGGCGTGGTTGATGATCTAGGCGAGCTGCTCGGGCGAGCAGGCGGGGGTTCAGGGTGTGGCCGACCGCCCCGATGCCCATGATCCCGTACCAGGCCTCCAGGTGCCGGGCGGTGTTCCAGGCGACCGTCGCCGACCCGGTCGCCGGGCCGGACCCCCAGGGCCAGGAGGGCGTTCGAGACCTGCTTGGCGCGCTCGTGGATCGCGGGCGTAGGTGGTGCGCTCGATCCCGCCGTCGGCCGAGCGGCGAGACCACCTCGCGGCCGCCGTGCCAGGCGGCGGCGTGGTCGAGGACGCTGTCCACCGTCAGCGGCCAGTCCTGCATCAGGCCCAGCATGCGTCGCCTCCCGCTTTGCCGACAGGCTCAGCGAGGCGGCCTGGAAGGCTGGCCAGAAGGCGCGGTCGGCGGCGGTGGGCAGGTCGCGGGCGTCGTAGCGCGGCCCAGTCGATCTGGCCGGGGTCGCGGGCGAGCTGGCCCTGCAGCACCGCAGGTCGGCGTCGGAGGCGTCGCCCACGCGGCCCGCGATCGCGCTCGCGCAGCAGGTCGGCGGCGCCTCCAGCCACGGCGCCGTGGAAGGGACGCGCCAGCTCCGCCGCCAGGCCTGCGCCTCGGCGCGTCCTCCGGGCGCAGGAAGCCGCGTCCAGCATCACCGCCCGGCCGGCGGCCAGACAGACGCGGCGGCCTCTCGAGCATCGCGGCATAGACCCGCTCGCCGGAGCCCGGCGGTAGGCTTCCGTGCGGAAGGCGCTTCGCGGGGGCGCACGCCCCCACAGGCGCTTGCGGATCTCGTCCGAGCGCAGGACCACCGCGCCCGGCGCGGCGCCGAGGCCGGGCGCGACCAGGCCGGGCGAAGGTGGTCTTGCCGGTACCCGAAGCCCGCCGACGGCCACCAGCGCCGGCGGCGGCCGGCGACGAGATGCGGCGAGCGCCGCGCCGAGGTAGGCGCCGGGCCGGCCGGCATCGCCCGGCGTGGGCGCGGACGTGGGCGCGCACCGCCGCCGCGGACCGACAGGATCAGCGGCAGGGCGGCCAGGCCCGTCCCACAGGCCTCGGCCGGAAGCCCCGCGCCGCCTCGTCCAGCTAGGCCGTTGCAGCACCCGGTTGGCCGGCGTCGCGTCCGGCCGCGGAACTCCAGGTCCATCAGCAGGAAGGCCAGGTCGTACAGGACGTCGATCTCGCTCAGCAGGTCGTTGAACTCGATGCAGTCGAACAGCACCGGCCGGCCGTGCTCGAGCAGGATGTTGCCCAGGTGCAGGTCGCCGTGGCAGCGCCGGACGAAGCCCTCGGCGCGGCGCGGCGTCCAGCAGCGGCGCGGCGGCCGCAGGGCCGGCGTCGGTGGCGGCGATCAGCCGCTCGACCGCTCGGCGCCCAGGCTCCGGCGCCAGCTCGCGGAGCAGGCTCGGCGTTGGAGCCGACGGTGTAGCCAGCGCCCTCACGCCGCCGCCCGCCGGCCTCGCCGGTCGGCGCCGGCGTGGAAGCGCGGCGATCGTCGCGGCCCAGCGTCCTCGGCGAAATCCGCCGTCGACGCGCTCGGGATGCTCGGACAGCACCGCGTCTCGTCGAAGCGGCGCATCTCCAGGACGTAGTCGACGCCTCGCCCGTCGCCGTCCAGCGCGAAGCCGCCGTCGGCTCCGCGTGCACCCGGCGCACGGCGCGGTAGATGTCCGGCGCCGTGGCCCGGTTGAACGCCAGTTCGCGCTCCAGCGCCCAGCGGCGCTTCTCCAGGGTGGAGAAGTCCAGGATAGCCGAAGTCGACCGGCTGCTTCAGCTTCAGGCGCGGTCGCCGGTCAGGAACACCCAGGCGCAGGCGGTCTCGATCACCTGCGGTCGCGCCATCGCCGCGCCGGCCTAGCCAGGCCTCGACGGTCGGATCGGCTCGTCCGGCTCGGACTCAAGGGAACAGCCGGCTCGGTCGTCCAGCCGCTCGGGCGCGCGCTCGAACACCAGCCGCTCGTGCAGGCGGAACGGCCGGTCGCGCCAGAACTCGATCAGCACGCGGCGTGCAGCCGGAAGCCCGACCAGTGCGGCGGCCGCGGCACCTTGCCGAGGCCGAACTTCGCGGTCGACCTCGGCGACGCGCTTCTCCAGCGCGAAGCGGCTCTCGCAGCGGCCGCGACTGGTCGGAGGCCCAGGCGCCGATCTGGCTGCCGCGGGCGCGGGTGGCGAAATAGGCGTCGGCCTCGCTCGGTCGTGACCGGCGCGACCGGCCCGCGCACGCGCACCTGCCGGCGCAGCGACTTCCAGTGGAACAGCAGCGCCGCCTTGCGGATGGGCCAGCAGCTGCCGCGCCCTTGGCGCTCTCGAGATTGGTGTAGAAGACGAAGCCGCGGCGCGTCGACAGCCCTTCAGCAGCACCATGCGCACGTCGGGCATGCCGTCGGCGTCGACGGTGGCCAGCGCCATGGCGTTGGGATCGTTCGGCTCCCTGGCCTTGGCCGCCGCGAACCAGCGGGTCGAACAGGACGAACGGCTCGTCGCCCTCGAACAGCTTGTCGTCCTGGCGTTCGTCGTCATGCGTGTCGTTCATTCTTCCGGCTTTAGCAGCGGCTTATCCGCGCGTCGCCCCCCGAGGTTAACCCAACGTTGACGGGCGCGGGATCAGCTTGGTTCTTATGTCGATGCCTCCGGCGCCGGTTTGACCCTCGAAGAAGCCCGAGCCCGCCTCGGGCTGACCGAGGATTTCGCCGCCGAGCGAGCTCCAAGGCGCCTTCCACCGCGCCATCGAGGTCGCCCGGGGCGGCGCCGGAATGCGCCACCGCCGGACAGTTCGCCGAGGTGCTGGAAGCCTACCGGGTGATGCGGGCCAACCTGCATCTGCCCGAGGACGCCGGCGGGCGCCGCTTCGACTACTGGCCGACCGTGATCGACCTCACCCCGGCGGGCCATGGCCGGGGGAATGAAGGACGAGGCGCCTGCTCAACGGCCGCCCTTTCGAGACCAAGCTTCCCCCCGGCCTGCGCGACGGCGACCTGGTGTGGGTCTGGGGCTGGCTGCTGCAGGTGCGCATCCACGAGGAGCCCGAGATCGCGGTTCGCCAGGGCGACGTCTGGATGGCGGTGCGCAAGGCCGCCGACGAGCTCAAGCCCGGCGCCCGGATGCAGGTCTCCACCCCCCTCGGCCCCTGGAGCTTCCGCCTCTCCGAGGATGCAGTGCGCCAGCGCATGGTGCGGGTGCCCGGCGCGGGCCTGCCCGCGAGCCGCGGCCGGCCGGCCGGCGACCTCTATGTCCTGTTCTCGGTCAAGCGCCCGCGCCAAGGGCGCGGCGGCGCTGCTGCACAAGCTCGCCCACCCCTGGGCGGCCTGAGGTTGGGCCGCTTGGTCGCACGCCCTGCGTTTCGGCTAGAAGCGGGGCCATGTCGCACAACACCTTCGGCCATCTCTTCCGCGTGACGACCTGGGGCGAGAGCCACGGGCCGGCGCTGGGCTGCGTGGTCGACGGCTGCCCGCCGGGCCTGACCCTGACCGAGGCCGAGGTCCAGCACTGGCTGGACCGGCGCAAGCCGGGAGGCAGCCGCTTCGTCACCCAGCGGCGCGAACCGGACCAGGTCAGGATCCTGTCCGGCGTGTTCGAGGACGCAGACGACCGGCGGTCCGGTCACCACCGGCACGCCGATCTCGATGATGATCGAGAACGTCGACCAGCGCTCGAAGGACTATTCCGAGATCGCGGCCCAGTTCCGCCCCGGCCATGCCGACTTACACCTATTTCGCCAAATACGGCGTGCGCGACTATCGCGGCGGCGGGCGGGCCTCGGCGCGGGAGACCGCGGCGCGGGTGGCCGCCGGCGCGGTGGCGCGCAAGGTGCTGGGCGCGGGCGTGAGCATCCGCGCCGCCCTGGTGCAGATCGGCCCGCACGGATCGATCCGCGCCCGCTGGGACTGGGCCGAGACCGAGACCAATCCGTTCTGGTGCCCCGACCCGGCGACCGCCCCCGTCTGGGAGGCCTACCTCGACGAGGTCCGCAAGGAGGGCTCCTCCACCGGCGCGGTCGTCGAGGTCGTCGCCGAGGGCGTGCCGCCGGGCTGGGGCGCGCCGATCTACGGCAAGCTCGACGCCGAGATCGCCGCCGCCCTGATGTCGATCAACGCGGTCAAGGGCGTGGAGATCGGCGCGGGCTTCGGCTCGGCGGCCTTTCGGCGAGCAGAACGCCGACGAGATGCGCGAGGGCGACGACGGCGCCGGTCTTTCTGTCCAACAACGCCGGCGGGGTGGTGGGCGGCATC
>CAWHFN010000004.1:0-82935 GCA_963828475.1 uncultured Alphaproteobacteria bacterium | reverse complement strand
GCCGCTATCCAAACGTTAACGCCTTGGGGGATCGGAAGCCCGACCCCGGGGATCGGCGACCGCCCGATTGTCATTTGCGCGGCGATGTCGGCACCCCCATCCCGCCCCCTCTCCCGCTTCCTCCGAACTCCAGCCGAAATGCCTGAAATGACGACAAAAACGCCTGCGAAGAACGTGCTCTGGATCATGTGCGACCAGCTGCGCTTCGACTACCTGGGCTGCGCCGGCCACCCGATCCTGCAGACGCCGAACATCGACGCGCTGGCGGCGCGCGGCGGCGGTTTACCCGCGCCTATGTGCAGTCGCCGGTATGCGGCCCGTCGCGGATGTCGTTCTACACCGGCCGCTACATGCGCTCGCACGGCTCGAACTGGAACGGCTTTCCGCTGCGGGTCGGCGAGCCGACACTCGGCGATCATCTGCCGAAGATCGGCGTGCGCAACGTGCTGGTCGGCAAGACCCACATGGAGGCAGACGTGGCGGGCATGGAGCGGCTGGGCATGGCGCGCGACTCGCGCTTCGGCGTGCAGGAGTCCGAATGCGGCTTCGAGCCCTTCGAGCGCGACGACGGTCTGCATCCGACCGGCCGGCCGCGGCCGCCATATGACCGTATCTGCGCCAGCACGGCTATAACGCCGCCAATCCGTGGGAGCAGTGGGCCAACTCCGGCGCGGCCGCGGACGGGACCTGCAGAACGGCTGGCTGCTCGTGCACGCCGACAAGCCCGCGCGCGTCGCGGACGAGCATTCGGAGACGCCGTACATGACGCGGCGCGCGATGGAATTCATCGCGAAGCCGAGGGCGATGGACGGCCATGGTGCCTGCATCTGTCCTACATCAAGCCGCACTGGCCGTATATCGCGCCGGAGCCCTACGCCAGCATGTACGGGCCGACGATGTGCAGCCGGTGATCCGCTCGGAGGAGGAACGCGCCAACGCGCATCCGGTGTTCGCGCCTTTATGGACATGCGCTTCTCCCGCAACATTTCGCGCCACGAGGCGCGCGAAAGGGTCATCCCGACCTATATGGGCCTGATCAAGCAGATCGACGACCAGATGGGCGTGCTGTTGCGTTCCTTGAAGCGCGCGGCCTGCTCGACACCACGATGATCGTCTTCACCTCCGATCATGGCGACTATCTCGGCGACCACTGGATGGGCGAGAAGGATCTGTTCCACGAGCACTCGGCCAAGATTCCGCTGATCGTGATCGATCCGTCGCCGCAGCCGACGCCACGCGCGGCACCGTGTGCGATGCGTTGGTCGAGGCGATCGATCTGGCGCCGACCTTCCTCGAATATTTCGGCAGCAATCCGCCGGATCATATTCTGGAAGGCGTTCGCTGCTGCCGCTCCTGCGCGGCGACAGGCCCGCGGATTGGCGCAAGTCGTGTTCTCCGAATACGACTACTCCATGCAGGACGTCCGCGTGACGCTCGGCCAGCCGATCGAGCGCTGCCGGCTGTTCATGGTGTTCGACGGCCGCTGGAAATTCATTCACGCCTCCGGCTTCCGCCCGATGCTCTACGACCTCGAAACCGACCCGCAGGAATTCGTCGACCGCGGCGCCGACCCCGCCTGCGCCGATATCGTGGCGCGGCTGCAATCGGAGCTGTTCGACTGGGCACTGCATCCGAGGATGCACATCACCACGCCGAACGCGAAGATCGCAGCCTATGCGGACCAGCAATTGCAGGTCAAGAACGGCGTGCTGATCGGCATCTGGGACGAGGCCGAACTCGGGGCGATCAGGGAGAAGATCGGAATGAAGCCTTAAAATACCGCCTACACGCGGAATGCCGCCCCAGGGCACGATTGCCTTCTGCTCCGGGCGCTTAGCGAGTTCCGTTGAAGAGTTGGAAAATTGGTGTTGCGGCGGAGACACGCCGTATCGACAAATTGCGACTGCTCACTCCCACCCTTGTTGCAGTTCTGATCAAGCGGGCGCTACGATTGCCAGCAAAACGTTTCGCAGTCCTTCGAGGAGAACAATGAAGCCATATCGCGGCGATAGCGGATTTGTCCGCTGGTTATCCTTTCTCGGCCGGGCATCGTGGTGCCGGCTGCAAGCGATAGCGATCGCTGTCCTGCTGCTCCTGCCGATCGGCACAAGTTCCGCGCTGGCAATGCCGAATTCCGCATCGGCGGCTTCGACCGCCCATGTCTACCTGCTCCGCGGCGTGCTCAATATCTTTTCGCTGGGTCTCGATGACATTGCGGCACAACTGCGGGCGCAAGGCATTCCGGTCACCGTCGCGAACTTCGCCTCCTGGTCGTCGCTCGCCGACGAAGCCGCCGTCGGGTATCGAAGTGGCAAGATCAAGACTATCATCCTGGTCGGGCATTCCTCGGGCGCGACCGCGCTGCCCGATATGGTCGCCAAGCTGGATCAGCTTGGCGCTCCTGCTAAGCTGGCAATCGGCCTGGATTCGGTGTTTCGCACCAAGCTCTCGGGGCGTGTGGGCCGCTACATAAATTTCTACATAGCCAATGGCAACGGCGAGCCGGTCGCGAAGACCGGGCAATTCCAGGGCACGCTCGAGAATGTCAACGTTCAGAACGTTCCTGGCGTCGGGCACATGTCCATCGAAAAGAACCAGGTCATGCAGCGGAAGGTAATAAGCGAGATCGACGCCGTCGTCTTCGGCCGATCGGCACCCGCTTTAGGTGCGCAGAAGCCGCGGCACCCTGAAGCGGCAAGCGCGGTAAGGCACGGCACGGCACGCAACGCGGCGATACGCCAGTAGCTCGGCTGGTTCCAGGGCTGGCGCCGAAGCGAACGAATGCCGTAAATTCTGCCAATTCCTCCACGATAGATCAGCCGCAGGGCGCCAGCTGGCGCTGGGGCGTGCTTTTATGGCTAAAATTGCGGATGGAACGTGCATGAGCAATCCGACGCAGGTTGCGGCCGTGGTGCTCCGGGCGGCTCTTTTCGCCTGCATCTTTTCGTCCGGTAGCAATCTGGCGCTCGCCGGTCCGGTCGCCCGCTCGACCGATGCTGCCGCGACGACCGCCTCCGTCGCGCCGCCAGCTGCGACCCAGCCGCAGGCGCGCGTCTACCTGTTTCGGGCGCGCTCGGACCGATCTTCTCGCGCGGGATGGACCGCTTGACCAAGCAACTCGAAGAAGCCGGCATCCGGGCTGACGTCTACGAATTTACCATTTGCCGGCTAATCGCGGATCAGGCTATCCGCGATTACCGTGACAATGCCGCTCCGATCGTCCTGATCGGTCATTCGATGGGCGGACTTTGTGCCCTGACGTTCGCCGGGATACTGAAGTCCGAAAATATCCCGGTAAGCCTGGTCGTCACCATTGATCCGGCTCACGCAAGCCCGAAGGTGCCGCTGAACGTCGAGCGCTACATCAACATTTTCCTGTCCGACAGCGTATTGGGCGGCGGCGACGTGGTGGCGGAACCGGGTTACCAGGGTCACTACGCGAGCTTCGATTTGAAGGAGCACGAGGAAGTCAGCCACATCAACATCGACAAGATGGATTCCGTCCACAAGCAGTTGGTGACGGCAATTGCGCAACTTGCGACCACACCTTTGCCAGCCAAGGGAGAGGCAGTGCCGCTGCGCTACGTTGTTCCTCCGAATGCCCCGATCGAGCTGTGGGATAGTGGCACGCCGCAATTCGCCCGTTCGGGCGATACGTTGCAGCGGCTTGCGGCACTTAACCACGTGCCGCTGTGGTCACTTACCCAAGTCAATCAGTATTCGGACAGTGCACCGCTGTCGGTTGGCCAGCGCGTCCTGATTCCGCGTCGTCTCGCTCCGCCTGTCGCGACATCCGCGGCGACGCCACCGAAACGGTAGCTTGCAGCGTATGCTGCGGCGTCAGGTCGGCGGTAGGAACGGAATCAGCATCGGAACGCGACGGCAATATGATCCATAGGCATCCGCGCCGAGTTCAGCCGTGAGGAAGCCTTCCTCCATGCGGGCCTTCAACGACATCCCGAGCGAGATCAGCACCGCACCCAGCATCGCTGTCACTGTTCCGACCGCGACGCCCGTCACCAACATCCCAAAAATAAGCCCCGTATAGATCGGGTGGCGCACCAGCCCGTAGGGGCCGGTATCAATGACCTGGTGGCCTTCCTTGTGCGTAATCGCGTTCGACCAGAAACGTCCGAGATGAATTCTCGCCCACCATGTGAACGAGATCCCCGCAAGGACCAGGCACGCCAGCGCGTAGATGCCAACGCTGCCAAACTGCCAGAGCGGCTTTTCCCCCAGAACCTTGCCGGTCAATGGCAAGAAAAGAATTGCCCCTGCGAAAATGGGGAACCGGTATTTGAGCGCGTCCCAGGTCATCACGTGTTTCTTGGTTTGACCGGACCAGAACGACGCCAAAACCCAACTGATGACCCACAAGATCCAGATGACGGCGAGCAACCGGGTGGGCCAGGTAGTGGTCCAGCCACTCAAGGCGAAAGCGAACCATTGACTGGGATCGTGCAGCATGTTTCGGACCTTCAAAGAGCGATTAAATCAACCGCCAAACCGGCGCTCGATGTGAAGCGACCGAGCGCGACTACTCGGCGTTGAGCTCCATTCAGGCTGATGGTGGCCGGCATCGAGCAGATGCGCAATGGCTTCCCGCAACACAGGTTCGACGGCGCCCGGCGCATAGCCCAGCTCTCGTTGTGCTTTCTCGATCGACAAGGCCCCTGCCCGCAATGCGATACGAACGCCTTCAGCCGTACCGGACGGGGGCCGGCGCGTCACGTGATCGGCGATGAACTCCAGCGTTGCCGTGACCATTTCGGCCACCTTGCCGTTCACGTGAATGCACCGGACGCGACGTCCGCTGATATCAGCCATGAGTTCGAGAACCTGTCTTAGCGGCATGCTTTCGCCGCCGAGAACGTAGCGATGTCCGGCGCGTCCGCGATCCATGGCAAGGATCAGCCCTTCGGCGGCGTCGCGCACATCGACGAGGTTCACGACAAAATCAAGATGCAATTGAAGGCGTCGCTTGAGAAAATACCGGAGCATCGCCGTCGGCGGCGTAACGTTGTGATCGTAAGGCCCGACCGGCATGGTGGGACAGCCGATCACCACCGGGTATCCGGATGCGGCCGCCTGCATGGCGAACCGGTCGGCGAGCATTTTCGAGCGCGTATATGGGCCCGGCATGTCGTCCGGCAGAAACGCATCGTCAGCGACAGGAACCGTCGATGGCGAGGCACGGAACAGAATGGATTCCGTCGAGCAGTGCAGGAAGCGCTTTATGCCGCGCTTTCGCGCCGTCTCAATGACGATTTCAGTGCCGCCGTAATTGACGGTGTGAAAATCCGCTTTTCGCGGCAGCCACATCCCCGGCAGGCCGGCCAGGTGATAGACCTCGTCGACCCCGTCCATTGCTCGGTCCACCAGGTCGCGATCAAGTACCGATCCACTGACATACTGAACCTGGGTCAAGGCGCGGGGTGGTGGCTGAAGATCGAGAACCCTCACCTGCCCGCCTCGCGCGATCAGCGCCGCGACGAGGTGCTTTCCGATGAACCCACTGCCGCCTGTGACCAGTATGCGCGTCATGCTGCGGATGCACTCAAGCTGAACTATTTGAGATCACGATGTAGCACCTTGCGGATGCCCGTGGATGATGATGGCGAGATCGCGCCGAAAGCCCAACGTGATAAGCAACTTCGCCATGACGAACATTGGTCCGAGCAAAAGATGGGTCGGATTGTCGACAAGCGCCGGCTGCCTACGCTCGAACACGCGGTGCCCAATAATCTGCGATGCGACGCCAACAACAATCAGGATCGCCATAAGTGACCACATGCCGGCAGTTGTCACATGACTAACGATCGCGGCAGCGGCCGAGAGTAACACCACCGCAGCCCCAAGGATCGCGGCTCCGAGTGCGAAGTCGAGCAGGAACCAATAGATGAGCACCGGCACGACAGCAATGGTTGCCACGCTGGTTTGGATTCCGAATACGGTGATGGACCACAGGCTGAGCGGGAGAACAGCGGCCAGGAACAAGAACACGATGCCGAAGACGTGCATCGCGCAATTCCTGGGATCACGATGATATTCAACATAATCCGCAAGTTGCCGCCGAAAATATGAACTCATGCGGTGCTCGTCCCCTGTTCTATCGGCGGCCGCGGCGAAACTGAGTCAAACAAAAACCCGACACCCCTGCTTCGATAGCTGGAGTTAAACTTGGGAATCATCGTCAAGTCAAAGCGCGGCCGAGGTGGTATTCGCGGCCCATTGAGCACGCGAAAACGCCGCCAATTAGACAAATCATGCAGTAATTCAGGCAACTAACATGGTACATGGGTCCGTGGAACCGACACCCCTTGCGACAATTTTTCCAGCAAATATTGCCGTTTTGCCAAGCGAACCTGATCGATTTATGAGTACACGCCCCGCTCTACTGAGCACCGGCGCGATTGTTCCCACTAGAACCGGCGACGGCCCTAATTAGGACGTATCCGGTTTAAACCAACTCATCCGGGCGCAATGCGCGCCCCTCCAGCGACAACGGCAAAGCCGTTGCGCGGGATGAGGTCTGAGTTTGCGGCTCTAATTCGTGATCTTGTACCCTGTCGCTTTCACGATCGGCTGCCAGAACGCCGTGTTGGCGGCGAGTTCCTGCGTCAGGCCTTCGGGGGTCGAGCCGACCGGGATCAGGCCGATCGCGAGCAGCTTCTCCTTGACCTCGGGCTTGGCGAGCGCGGTGGCGGCCGCCTCGCTCAGTTTCTTTGCGAAATCGGATGAAGCGCCGGCCGGCAGCCACATGCCGTACCAGGCGTCTGCCACCAGATCGACGCCGCTCTCCTTCAGCGTCGGCGCGTCCGGCAGGAACGGCGAACGCTGCGCACTGCCGACCGCGAGAATCCGGACGTTGCCGGCGCGATGCTGCGGGATGGCGTCGGTCAGCGTGGAGATCGCGAACGGCATGTGGCCGCCGACGAGATCGTTGATGATCGGCGCGCTGCCGCGATAGGCCACGCGCGTCAACTTGATGCCCAGCGCCTGCTCGAGCCGCGATCCGCTGAAATGCGGAATGGTGCCGTTGCTGGGTACTCCGAACGTGGCCTGGTCCGGATTGGCCTTCAGCCAGGCGACGAATTGCTTGAAGTCCTTGACCTCGGCCGGAACGGCCGTGCCGACGAAGACACAGAACTCGAACCGCGCGAGCTGGCTGACCGGAACGAAATCCTTGGCCGAGTCAAAACCCGGCGTCGTCTCGACCATCGGCAGCAGATACATCGTCGGCCCCGTGGTCACGAGGATGGTGGTGCCGTCGGGATTGGCCCCCTTCACCGCCTTGATGCCGATCAGCCCGTCGCCGCCGGTGCGGTTCTCGACGATCATATTGCGGTCGAGCAATGGGCCGATGTGTTGCGCCAGCAAGCGGCACAGCGCGTCCCCGCCGCCGCCGGCAGCAAAGGGAAAGATGATTTTGGTCAGCGGCCCCGATTGCGCCAACGCATTGCCCGTCATCGCGGCCAATGAACATGCGGCGCTTCCGGCCAGAAAATCTCGGCGTTTCATCCTGTCTCCTCCAAACACTTTATAATTGCCATCAGCCGCAGCGCGGAGACGCCCCGGCGTCAGGCCAGCACGGTCTCGACTACGGTCACAATTCCGATCGCGACGGTGGCAAGCCCCACCGCCCCCTGCAGCCCGCGATTGGCCCAGGTGAGCCAGCGGGCGGAAATCGCAAGCGGCACCGCGATCACGGTGGACAGCGCGCCCATGCCGATCATCGAGCCTACCCCGAACAGCGCGACGTAACCAAGGCCGACCGCCGGGCTGGACGCCTGCGTGGCCGCCAGCACCAGAAGCGCCGCCGAGCCCGCCATGCCATGCATCAGGCCAACCAGCAGGGTACGCCAGCGGAAGCCATGGTCGTGGGCATGGGCTGCACGGGCATGCGGGCTGGTTTCCCCGGCATGGCTGTGGGCATGGAAATGCACCGTGCCGTCGCCATGGCCGTGCCGGTGGAAATGCACCCGGTCGCGCCACAGCCGCCACAGCACATGCGCCCCGAGGCCGACCAGCATGACACCGACCGCAGTCTCGATCGGCCGGGCAACGGTTTCGGGGATCGCGCGGCCGAGCAGGATGGCGGCGCCGGCAAACACGAACAGCGTCAGCGTATGGCCGAGCCCCCAGGTCAGCCCGTGCTTGACGATATCGGCGACATGGCTGCGGCGCGCGGCGATGCTGGAGACGGCGGCGATATGATCGGCCTCGAGCGCATGCTGCATGCCCAGCAAAAACCCCAGCCCAAGAATTCCGAACATACGCCCCCTGCTCACTGTGCCAGTTGAAGTTCGGCTCAAGGATGAACTTCTGATTTTAGATTTGACGCGCTTTCTTCACGCGAACCGGTGCCCATTCCGCTTGAAAGCGCCATGAAATACCAGTTGGAAGCCTTTGTCAGGTCAAGACTTCATCGAACAGGCTTTTCATCGACGCCCAGGAGCGGCGGTCGGCCTGCTGTTGTACAACGCGGTGCTTATCATCGAGCCATCGGCGAGGCGCGCGCCATTGGTGAAGCCGAGCAACGTGTGGCCGTAGGCGGTCGACTGGATGCCTGCCGCCGCTCGCCGAACATGTCGGCGGCGAGCGCCACGTAGCCGACCGGCAAGCCGCCGCGCATGCTCCATCGCGAATTCGCCGAGCCCGAGCCCTTCGTGAAATACGGCGACGCCCGGCCGCTTGCCGGCGGTGTTCTGGTCAAGCGCGAGATAGCCGCGCAAACCGGGGTCGCCGCAGCGGTAATCGACGTCGCGCGCCTGAATCAAATTTCCCGATCCTTCAAATGCCAACGAGCCGGAACTTCACACCGGTTTGAGGATCGCACAACCGAAACCGCAAAGCCCGGCGCCTTCCCGTTGATCGGCATCACGCCGGCTTTACTCAACCAGGATACGAACACTGGAACTGTCGCCTGCGTGGGTACTTAGCCCCGCATCCCTCGGACACGGAGTAACCCCATGACAAAATCGGGAATTCTCGCCGCCGCCGCAATCCTTGCGTCCGCACTCGCCGGCCCGGCGACGGCGCAGGAGGTCATCTACAATCCCGGCAAATGCGCACAATACTATCCAAACGCCAACTGCCAGAACTACGGTCAAGGCAATCCCTACGAAAACCGCTATCAGGGTCAGGTCTATCGAGACCAGACCTATCGGGATCGCACGTGGCAGGGCAGCAATTGGCGGGGCAGCTATAACCGCTTCGACGACAACAGCGGCTTCTGGCCGGGCGATGTTGCGGCCGGTATCGCCACCGCCCCGATCGGCGGCGAAGCCTATGCCCGTCGCAACGGTTTTGTCTGCACCCCCGGCACCTGGTTCCGCGGCGCAGATGGCCGGCGGCATCTCTGCCAGTAGGGCGGTTTGCGAATCGCGTTCGGAAAAGGCGGCTGGAATGGCCGCCTTTTCCATGCGGGAGCAATGAAAGCCGTTCTTGAGGTTCTGGCCCTTTGCGACCAAGTCTGATATTCGACCCGCCGAAGATCGGAGCAAGCGGCGGGATATTTCCCCCCTCGCCGGTCGCTCCGATTTGCCGGTTTAGCTCAGCGGTAGAGCAGCGGTTTTGTAAACCGAAGGTCGGGAGTTCAATCCTCTCAACCGGCACCAGCATTTAAGCGTCGAGATTGAGCTTTTCTTCATCTTCCCGGCGATTCTCGTGTTGGCCATTCGATCCGATCGTGCGGGCCAAGCGCCGGAACACAGAAGACAGTTGCCCAAAAAGTTAAAACCTCCGGCAGGGCATTGCCGGAGGTTTCGGAGGTTTAACGTAAGTTAGTGTTGCGTCTCCTTTGAGACCAAGAGGCAACCAACAATTGGCCGGCTACCTTGAGATCATACTAGATTACATAATTACCTGAGTAAATCATATTTTTAAATTTCTTGAGATTTTCAGGCTTTGGCCCACTTGCACCTTCTCTCGTACCTTTCTCGCACGATCGACCGATCGGAAATAGCAGACTCAGCACGCGACAAAGAAAAACCCCCGGCAGTTTCCTGCCGGGGGCTCTCCGAGTGTTTCAAGTCTATCGGGATCAGAAGTTACGCTGAGCGCGAACGTTCAGGAACACGGTGCTCTGGTCCTTGAACTCGTACACGGTGGTCGGCTTGGGGGCCGCAGCACCCAGGATGGCAGAGCCCGTGAACTTCTGGTCGAGGAAGAACGCGCCGACTTCAGCCGAGAACGTCAGGTTCTTGACGGGAGTCCAGCGGGTGGTCAGACCAACCTGGGCGAAGTTGTAGTCCGGGTTACAGGTGTAGTTCAACGACACGACCTTGCCGGCGTTGTAGTTGGCGCACCACTGGCCCTTGGCCGAGGTGAGGTCGAGCGCATTACCGTTGTAGCGCACCGAACCGTAGCTGCCCCAGAGGCTGGACGACCAGTAGGGATCCCAGTTGTGGTTGTACGCACCACGGACACCCCATGAATCCACCAACTTGAGTTCGCCGCCCGGTACGTAGACCGCGTCGGAAGTCTGGCCGAAACCGATGCTCTGGTAAGCGCCGTTTCCGCTGCCGCCGAACATCAGGAAGCTCGGCGAACCGCCGCTCGTGGAGACCACGGCCTTGGTGTCACCCTTGGCGTACGAGACGTCGATCTTGAAGTCGTCGCCGGCACCGGTCGGGAGGTTCTTGATCTGCAACGCAGCCATCACCGCACCGCCCCACTTGTCTTCGGGGTGACCGGAGATTTCCGACAGCGCGGTCGGAACGCCGCCGGCGCCGAGGATGTTGTAGGAAGCATCCACGAGATGCGCCATACCTGAAATCTGGAACAGACCCCAAGCCTGGTCGACGCGAATGTTACCGACGATGTCGGGAGCATGCGTGCCGCCGTAGGCGTTGGCACCGGCCGAAGTCGCGCCACCGGCAACGCCGAGGTTGAGCACGGAGGTACGGTTGAACACGGTCGGATCATCGAGACCGATGGTGGCCGACACGCCGTTGCCGAACTGCGCGGTGTACTGGATGTTGTTGACGCCGGTGACGTAGTCGGCGCCGCCCATCAAGAACGAGTTGTTGTTGCCCGGATAACCGTTCCAGGGCGTCGCGTAGGCCGAAGCCGACTTACCGAAAGTGAAACCAGCGAACTGGATGAACACCATTTCAACCGCGACGTAACCGCCGCCTGCCGTGGAAAGCAGCGCATTGTTCAGGCCGCCGGCCGTACCGATCGAGTTCGACGGGTTGCTCGTTCCGAAGTTCTGGAATTGGAAGTCAGCCTGACCGAAGGTGCGGACAACGCCGTATTCGGTGGCGGTACGGGTATCAACCGTCAGCGCCATACGAGAACGGGAGTTGAAGTAATCGCGGTAACGGTTGCCCTGGCCGGCGTCGCCCGAATAGAAGGGCTGGCCGTAGACGCCGCCGTTGAACGTGGTGTCGACGCGCAGATAACCACCCAGCTTGATGCAGGTGTCGGTGCCCGGGATATAGAAGAAACCCGCGCCATACAGGGAGCAGACCCTGACGTACTCGACCGCCTTGGCCTTGACGGGAAGATCGGCAGCCTGTGCTCCGCTCAACGCGACGAGACCCGCCGCTGAGCCGAGAATAAGGCTCTTGATCATAGACATGTTAAACCTCCAAGTTGCTCTGCCAGGACAAGGGCGGACCTATCGCTGTTCCCCCAGAAAAGGTCCGCCCTCGCCTTTGTGAAAACCGCTCAGTCGTTTCGCGTCTTCGGACACACCCGCATCAACGCGAGGGACTTAAGCGAACCACCAAAACGGAACGATCGAGGACCCCAAGACCGTCTTCGGAACTATGCATGCGCAACTTAGCTAATCAAAATACTTTATGAACTAAGCTATCTCTATCCCAGCCGACTGTGTCGCTGCGGCAACACCGCAGAAAACGCGACATTCTGTCCGGGGAGCCATCTTAACGGTGCCCAATTGGATGATTTTGTTATTAAATCGGGTAAGCTGGTTCGTGCAAACTCGGGGCCAGACACGCCATGGCACAAGACCCACACAAGGGATCGGACTCGTCGAGCCGCGCCAAACGCGCGGCATCGAATGAACTCGGCGGTAAGAATCACGACATCGCCCGGCAATTCGCCTGGGAGATCGCAGCCATCAACGTGCACCTCCAGGAGATTCGTTATTTCTGGGCGAAAGCCCTCGGCGTCAGCGGCCCGCAATGGATGATCCTGATGGCACTGGCCGATCTGGATCAGGGAGAAGGCGTTCCCGTGAAGGTCGTGTCAAAGATGCTCCATGTTGACCCGTCCTTCGTAACGACCCAGTCGAAAATGCTGGAGAAGAAGGGCTTCATGCGCCGAAAGACCTCGGGGGACGACGCCCGGGTCGTGCAGATGTCCTTGACGGACAAGACTTACAAGCACATCGCTGGCCTGGCTTCCCAGCAGGAGGAGCTCAACAATTTCATCTTTGCCGAATTCACCGACCGCGAACTCGGCGAGTTCACCGGCAAGCTCGCGGCACTGAAGATCCGCCTCGAGAAGGCCTGCCTGAAGGTCGCGATGGATATCTGATGATTTGCGGCGGTATCACGCCGATACCGATTCGAGGCGATCGGCGACCCAGTCAAAGATGAACTCGTTGGCCAGCGTAGGGTTGTCATAGTGGCCTTGCGCAGCGGCCGTTTCCGAGCTTTCGAAAATCTTCAGCAAAATATCGGGATGATAGGCCTTAAGCCGTTCGAACAGATCGGTAACGACGCCGCTTTTCAGCCAGCCCAGTCCGCCAACAGTGATCAGGACCGGGCAATGGAATCTTGGCCCGGGCCAGCTTCCTTCTATTCCCATGCTTCCGACGCCATCCAGCGAGAGGCGATTTATCAGGAAGGCGCGCTCGTGCATATCCCAGATTCCGCCGTCGCAAACCACCGCGGCGAAACGATTGTCAAGAGCGACGCCACGCGCCACAAAGGACGAGCCTGCCCCATCGCCGAGAATGGCGATCCGGTGTTCGTCGACATCGTCCCTCGTCGTCAGGTAGTCCATCACATGGCAAACCGAGGTTTCCAGATCGCGACGACCGACCACTTCCTCGAATTCGGCGCCGGTGCCGGAGCCGAGGAGATCCACGGCCAGCAGTGACATTCCCCGCTCGCGGGCATAACGCGCCACCTTGAAGAGGTATTCTTCCTTCCGGTGTCCGGGATCGCCCATGCACACGACGACAGGCGTTCGGCCGGAAGTGACCGGGGCCGGCAGGAAATAGCCTTCCAACGCGTGGCCTTCCAGCCAGGGAATCTCGACCACCTCGCCGGCCGGAGTCAAATGCGCGATGTAGCGGCGGGCACAGGCTCGCATGGCCCCGAGCGCGTCCTGCGGCCTCGTGTCGGCAGCATCCAGGGCGAGTGTCGATGCCTGATAGTAATTGATGGCGCGAAGCCAGTTACTTTGCGCGGTCAACACGTGGCCGCGCTCAAAGGCGACGTTGCCGCGCTCATCGCTGAGATCGGCAATCCTGATCCATTCCCGATACCAGGAATTGGGACGATCGTTCGGGTCGATCCGGCTGACGGCAAGGAAGCATTCGGAAACCATTGAGCCGCCTTCCTGGGCTGTTCCCAGCAGCCTCAGGAATTCGGTCGAGAACTCGTCGCTGTCCGGCCATCGAACCCGGCCTTCGGGACAAAAATGAACTGTCATTTACCGGCGCAGCTTAATTGATTGCGTCAGCTGTCTACTACGGATTCAACCTCGCTCGCCGACACAATCTCGTTAGCAACTTTGGAGATCCTGCATGGCATCCATGCGACGAGGGCAGGCTTGGGTCGGCCACCCGCTCGATCCCGCCATCGCGGCTTCTTTGAGCTGGTCCGGCCGACACAGCCCATCGGTAGTTTTGAGGTCCTCATAGTCGAATGCACGTCCCGATGCCGCTCAACCGAGACCGTCATTTCGAAGCTCTCTTCTGTCTTGTCGCAGTTCTCCTGTTTCGCCCAAAGGCCGCTGCACTGTGGGCATCCCACGTCGCTAAGGCTTCCATGGCCGGAACTAGCCGTCCTCTCCCGCGTTTTTCCCGCATGAGAATTCGCGAAGAAAACTGCAACATGGTTCTGCTGGCGATCGTGACGTCTTTCAGCGTGGCGATCGCGGGCGGCGCGACACTGCTGGGCTTCGCCGACGACAAGCCGGTGCGGCTCGCCGATCGGACAACCGGCCACATCGAGCAGGCGCCCTCACCCGACAAACGAATCATCTATGTCAGCAACCAGCCGCCCGTTCGCGTGATCGGCGCGCCGTTCGTCCCGAACACAAATCCGCGCGAACGCTGATATCTGCTTCAGGCGACCCGCGAACAGCTGTTACCTGACGTCATGTGCACGTTGCGGGTCACGAACTGTCACCGTTTTGTCACCTCGCGCGCAAAAGCATGACAGTTATCCCCCGCTACCTCCCCACCCGCTTGATTCCACAAAAGGCGTTTGATGGAGTTACTTGGGCCGAGGTGTTTCATGAAATGGATGAGGGAACGCGATCTCCTGATCGCGCAGACGATGGCGTTCGTTCAATCGGTGACCGGCAAGACGCCGGACGCCGAGAAGACGGTGACTGCGCCGGTTGCCCTGCTCTCCGTCGAGACGTCCGAAACCACCCACGCGGTCGCGGCCCTTTCCGACATTGAGTCGCTGGCCGAGACGCCGCCCGCTGCCCAGGCGCCAAGAGAAGTATCAAGAGAAGTATCGAGAGACGTATCAAGGGAAATGCCCCGGGAGATGTCGAGGCCGGCTTCGCTTGTGCGTCCCGACCTGCAGGAGGATTTCCAGGCCGAGATCCGGGCGCGGGTCGCGAATTTCCGCGCCCATCAGGAGCGGTTCAGCCGCGAGCGCGAGGCCTATTGCAGCGCGACCATGGCGAAGGTCCACGCGGCTCTCAGGGAAGGCGAGCAGCCAACTCGGCCGAGGAAGTAGCCCCACCGAGACACCTAACCGAGTTCGGGCGGCCGCACGGACGGTCAGAGCAAATTTCAGAGCCAGGCGTAGACCAGCGCCATGTTGGCCGCGCAGGCGGCCAGCAGGCAGACGGTCAGCGTGAGTTGGACACGCTCGCAGGAGGTCTGGAGGCTCGTTCTCATGGCCGGAAACATCCGGCGATTCTGGCGGTCGAGTCTCGGGGATTCTTTTTTCCGGCATTCACAACTCGTTAAAGACTCAGAAAATCCACGAAAATGAGCCGAAACGAGCCAATTTGTTCCCGAAACAGCCGGTGGAATGGCGGCATGGCAGCCAAGCCTGAAGAAACCCGGACCCTGCTTCCGCGTTGACCGTTTTTGCCGGAGCCGACAATGCCCTACGCGCTGTTCTCAAACGATGCCAAGCTAAGCAAGGCCTATCCCACCGCGGCCGACGTCTGGAAGATTGCCCAGAAGAGCGGCCTGGTGGTCGATGAAGTCTCCGAGGAAGACAACACCGCCCCGCGCCCGGTGCTGGACCATGATTACGAGATCAAGCCGTGCCAGCTCGAACCGCACGAAGACCCGGCCCGAAACAAGGCCGAGGCCGAACGCGAAGCGCAGACGGAATTGCAGTTGGCGTCGTAAAGGCGACGGCGGGCGGGCAAATAACACCACCCGGCCCAAGCAACACCCCTCGGCCCATGGATCCCGCTCGCCGGGGACGCCATCCGAGACGGTAAATCGGTCTTACGGCGTCGCCGAAACCAGCGATACCTGTTCCGCAACCAGAGTGACACAGGCCTTGCGCCGCTGCAGTCCCCTGATCGCGCCGGTTACCTTGCGCACCTTGCCGGCCCCGCACGAGGGGTCCTGCACGAAGGCGACTTCATAGGGAGCAAGAATAAACGGTTCGGATTTCAGGACAGTTTGAGCAAGGCACGGAAACGCCGCTGCGGAAAAGATCAGCCCTAACGCAAAAGCACGCATGTTTTGATGTCCAACCCAGCCGGCTGAAACTCATAATAGCGCATCGTGACGAAAAGTTGCGTGCAGCGCGAAATTTTTTTTGACGCACTCAAAATGCACGCGGCAAGGCACACGAGGGGTGGCCCGCTCGGCCATCCGAACAAAAAAAGGCCGGCGTGACGCCGGCCTTTTGGGTGTCGATACGAAGCGCCGTATCAATATCTGGAGGCAGCCGGTCCGCCCCAACCAAACCGGTAGTTCACGCCGACCTTGGCGGTGTGTTCGTCGTTGCGGAAGCTGCGGCCGGCGATATCGGCAGGGCCCGCCGGGAAGGTCGTATTGCCGAAATTGTAATACTGGTACTCGGCCTTGGCCGACCAGTTCGGGGCGAACATGTATTCAAGGCCGCCACCGACGGTGTAGCCGTCCTTGTGGCTGCCGTTGGTGGTGAAGGCCGCCGGCACGCCGGCCACCGACACCCCGAGATTGTTGCCGTCGCGCCAGGCGTAACCGCCCTTGGCGTAGAGCAGCGCCGGACCCCAGGTGTAGCCGAGCCGGCCGGTCACCGAGCCGAGCTGGTCGGTGTTCGATGTCACGAGGGTGCCGCCCGGAAACAGCACGCCATTATTATTGCCGCCGGACAGCCAGCTGTACTGGGCTTCGATACCCATGACCCAGTTCGGCGCGAACTGATAGTCGAAGCCGCCCTGGACGCCGCCAAGGAAGCGGGCGTCGCTGCCCTGCAGGGAGTTGTTGCCCGCAAAGGCACCGCCGACATGGCCACCGACATAGAACCCGGTCCAGTTATAGACGACCTGGGGCGCGGTATAGGCCGGCGCCTTGGTGTATGGCCGCGGCTGCATGTCGGCCGCAAAAGCTGGAGCCGCCATGGCAGCCAGCGCGGCAACGCCGAGCACGAACTTCTTCATTTTACTAACCCCGTTACGAACGTTGCAGATACCAATCCAAACAACGTGACTTCATTTAGGTTGCCTTGCGGCAAGTGCCCGCGACCCGATGGCGCGCCACTGTGACGACACAGCAACAAAGCGCTTTAGTTCCCTCGCACGTAAGGTTTTTTCCTCCGTTAAGGAGGTGGTTTCCCGCTTAGTTGATGTCCGGGATGACTAAAGCAAGGTTCAACCCTCGCCAAAAAGTGATCCGAATTCGTTCACGGTTCCGTCCCGGCAGCGGCGCAATGCGGCCCGGCAGGCCGCCGGCCCGCCAAACTCGCTTCGTTTCAAGCGCGCGCCACTTCGATGACGGCGTCCGCAAAGGCCTGCGGCGCCTCCTGCGGCAGGTTATGTCCGATGCCCCCGGTGACCAGGCGGTGGGCATATTTGCCGGAAAACTTCCCGGCGTAGACTTTGGGGTCCGGATGCGGCGCGCCGTTGGCATCGCCTTCGAGGGTGATGGTGGGGACGGCGATGCCGGGAAATTCGGCCAGCCGCTTTTCCAGCGCGTCGTATTTCGCCTCGCCCGGCGCGAGACCGAGCCGCCAGCGATAGTTGTGGATCACGATGGCGACATGGTCGGGGTTGTCGAAGGACGCCGCGCTGCGTTCGAAGGTGTCGTCATCGAAATTCCACTTCGGCGAAGCGAGCTGCCAGATCAGTTTTGAAAATTCGCGCCGGTATTTTTCGTAGCCCAACCGGCCGCGCTCGGTCGCAAAGTAATACTGGTACCACCATTGCAGTTCGGCCGATGGCGGCAGCGGACCAGCATTCGCCTGCTGGCTGCCGATCAGGTAGCCGCTGACGGAGACCAGCGCCTTGACGCGCTGCGGCCAGATCGCGGCGACGATGTCGGCGGTCCGCGCGCCCCAGTCGAAGCCGGCGACGACAGCTTTGTCGATCTTCAGCGCATCCATCAGGGCGATGACGTCGGTGGCGAGCGCGCCCTGCTGGCCGTTGCGCGGCGTATCGCTCGAGAGGAAGCGTGTCGTGCCGTAGCCGCGAAGCCAGGGCGCTATCACCCGGAAGCCGGCCTGTGCCAGCACCGGGACGACATCGACGAAGGCGTAGATGTCGTAGGGCCAGCCGTGCAGAAGGATGACGACGGGACCATCGGCGGGCCCGGCTTCGGCATAGCCGATCATGAGGACACCGGCCTCGACCTGTTTCAGCGCGGCAAACGAGGTGTGGGCGCCCGGCCTGACGGCGCCCGCCGCCCCGGGCTTGGCATCACCGGCCTGGGCCAAGAGCGAGCCGCTCATGGCAAACGGCGCCGCCGCCAGCGTCACGGCGGCGGTGCCGAGGAAGCGGCGGCGGTCAGGGTTGGTGTGCTGGGACATGGATCTTACTCCGGCTCTCTATCTGATACGATTAGATCGTGTACGATACAAATAGCATATCAACCCCAGCGTCAACCCTTCCGATTTAATCGTATGCGATATACACCGGCCCGAAGCATCACGGTCGCGTGTGAAGGCTATGATGAAATCCGCCAAGCAGGGAATCTGCCAAGACCAATCTGGCCAGACCGCAAGCTTCAAGCCCAGGCTTGCGGCGCTCTCAGGCAGACGGCGAAATCAGCGCGTCATTTTCTCCAATTCCGCGAATGGCGCGTATGCCGCCCCCGCGCAGGGTTCGACGGCGTTTTCGATGATGCGGTCGAGGCGGCCATCGACGAAGAGGATGGCGCGTTCATGCGGCTCGCGGTAGCCGCCGTCGGATTCGCGCGGGCTGAACCGGAGGCAGACGACATAGCGCTGCCGCCCGCCGACGACGCGTTCGACCGGCTCGGCCATGACGGCGCCGCGCACGCCGACGGGATCGTTGAGATAGGTCTTCAGAAATGCCAGCACTTCGGTGCGGTAATTTTTGGGAAACGGCTGGGCGGAGACGCCGCGATCGTCGGTAAAGGTGATCGGCTTGCCGTCATCGCTGGCGGCACAGGCCGACAGCATGATCGGCAGCAACATCATCGCCGCGATTTTGGCCGAACGTCTCAAGCGAACTCTTCCCCTGCCCTCCGCCGTCTCTTAGACCGCTCGGCTCAGGAATGGAATTCGCAACTTGGTTATCTCCCCACTACACTCTCGAAAAGTTGAGCACGCGCCAGCCCACGGCCATTAGCGAAGCAAATGGCGCGTGGGCTGGTCTGACATTCGCAAGACGCGCGCCGGGCAATGCGGGCGAAACGCGCGCCGGCGAATCAGATTCAGCTGCGTTTTGCGGCAGCCGTCACGTGCTTGACCGCGAGGTGCTTCGCATGCGTCTTGTGCAGGCCGATGTGCTTGTGGTGATGCCGATAGTGCTTGTGATGGCGGTCCATCCTGGCATTGGCGTTCAGCATCTTCGCCTTACCCTGCTCCGCCTTGATAACAGGCGCCTGCGTGGTCTTGTTCATCGGAGCTTGCACAGTCTTGCCCGGCGTGCCGGCAAGCGCAGGCGCGGCGAGAACGGAAACGGCAACGAGCGCTGCGGAAATGGTCTTGAGCATGGTTGTCTCCTCTTCCTTTTCCAGTGCCTTGGGACCCGCGGGCATTTCCGGTCGACAGGCCGGGCTCGCCGATCATGCAGGTGACGCTAGCGGCGCCGCGCTGAACCCCACCTGAAGCAGACTTTCGGATTCTGTTCATCTGAATGACATCTTCGTCATGTCCGTTGACGATCGCCCGCTAATGAAAATTGGCGGGATCGAGGTAGCGGTGCGGGAATGTTCTCAGGCACCGGGGGTTCAAATCAACGTGCTTCGGTGTAGGATTGCCGAACCGGCCATCAGGAGAGATGCATGAATAAACTTGCGATCAGGCTTTTGACTCTTGCCTTGTTGTCGCTCACGCTCGCGGCAGCCCCTGTCGTTAGCGTGGTCTACGCAGCACCCGACAACGATCCCCCGCCGCCGCCGAAGAAGAAGAAATCCAGCGAAGCCCACCCGGGTATCGAGCAGACCGCATTCGCCGATGGCTATCGCGCCGCCTACGCCGCGATCTACGACCGCCACGACTACGCCTCGGCGATTACGCAGCTCAAGGCGCTCGGCCGCGACGACACAGCCGCCGTAGCCAACCTGATCGGCTATTCCTATCGCAAGCTCGGCGACTACAAGGTTTCGCAGATCTGGTACGAGCGCGCGCTCAAGGCCGATCCGAACCACGTCAAGACCTGGCAGTATTACGGCCTGTGGCAGGTCGAACAGGGCAACCGCGAACAGGCGCAGTATCACCTGAACCGGATTGCGCAGCTCACCGGCACGGCAAGCGAGGAATATCGCTCGCTCGCCGCCGCGCTGGAAAAGCCGCCGGGCACGGGGCTGGTTTATTGAGGCGTAAGCGACGACTTGTCCGCCGAAGCTCAATGAGCGAAGGCGGAAGCAATCCATCTATCCGTTTTGCCGCGCTATGGATTGCTTCGCTTCGCTCGCAATGACGGAACAAATAGCCGGCGCGGTTCGTCACTGCGCCGGTTTTCTTTTGACTCACTTCATCAGCTTCTCGACTTCCGCCCGAAATGCCTGACGCGTGGCGTCGCGCGAATAGAACATGTGGCCGCCGGGATAGACCACGAGCTTTACCCGGTCCGATCGCGCAAAGGCCGGCAACTGGTCGAGAATCACCTTCGTGCCAAAATAGGGCGTGGCCAGATCGAACAGCCCGTGGCCGACCAGCAATTTCAGCTTCGGGTCGAGCGCGAGAATCTGGCGAAGCTGTGAAACCGACTCGGTCGGCCCGCGGCCGAAATCCCAGGCTTTGTACACGGCATCGTTGAGCAGGTGATACGAGCCATCGGGACGCCAATTGAGTTTGCGCGTGGTGAGGTCGACCGCCGCGCTCGTCAGCGGCGCCATCAGGGAATTGCCGGATGGATCGCCGAAATGCGCGGAGTTCGAATCCGGATAGGGATCGAAGCCCAACACCGAGGCGTCGTAGCGTCCCGTCACGCGGCCGTTGCTGCGGTCGAACTCCCGGCGGAATTCGCCAACCTCGAAACGCCCGGCCAGCCTGCGGCTCACCGCCTGATCGATACCGGTCAGCGCAGCGACTTTGTCGGCAAGCCGCGTCGTCGCCTCCCGGTCCGCCTGCCCCTTGACGAGATCGGCGAGATATTCGCCCTGCGCGTAACGCTCGACGTCGGCGAGATCGGCGCGCGTCACCGCTCCCTTGGCTTCGCGCGCGACCGCCGCCATGCTCGGCAGCGTGTACACGTATTGCAGGAGGCTCGAGCCGGAAAAGTCGCGATAGTCGAACAGCGGTGAAACCATGATCACCCCGCGCACGCCGACGCCCTGCTGGGTCTGCAGATTGCGCACGATCTTCGGGCCGCGGATGCCGCCATAGCTCTCGCCGGTGACGAACTTCGGCGACGTCAGGCGATCGTATTTTTCCAGCCAGCGCCGGATCACGAGCGCGATGGCGCTGACGTCGCCGTCGACGGAGTAGAACCGCTTGCGCGCATCGTCGCCGGGTGCGACGAAGCGGCTGTAGCCGGTACCGACGGGATCGATGAAGACGAGATCGGTAAAGTCGAGCCAGGTCTCGGCGTTGGGCAACAGATCCGGCGTCGCCGACGACACGGCGCCCTCACCTGATATCGACACGCGCCAGGGGCCGGCGTCGCCGAACTGCAGCCAGGCCGAGGACGCGCCCGGGCCGCCGTTGAACAGAAACGTCACCGGCCGGCTTGCGCGATCGGTGCCGTCGAGCTGGTAGGAGTTATAGGCGATGTCGGCCTGCGGGTCGCCCTTGCCGTCGAAAATTCGGATCGAGCCCGCGGTGGCGGTGAAGTCGAGCGTGCGGCCAGGCAGCGCCAGCGTCTGCCTGGTGGTCGAATCCGGCGGCAAGCGGTGTTGTTCGGCTGCCGCTGACGGCGTCGCGGCGGTGCCCCGCCCTGCTCCGCCCTTCTGGCCCGAGGGCGACGGCGACGGCGTGGCTGCAGGTTGTTGCTGCGAAGTCGGCGAACTCGCCTCTTCAGCGCGCGCACCGCTGACCCAACACACGACCAAAAGCGTGGCGGCAAGGCGCATGGGGCGCGTCGCCGTGAAACGAAAAGCCATGCCGTTTGCTCCCTGTGCCCCGCGATCCAGCCGTGTCCCCTGCGGGTTCTGCCGCAACAGTGCGACAATGAGGCCGTGGTGCACAACACGGAGAAACTTTTTCGAAAATCACAATCCCGACAGCATCGCGTGAGAAAGCGGTCGGTGCGTCCGGTGGTTGTCCTCGCCGGCCGTCAGGTGCTATCGGTCGGTTCCGTCGGCGTACCGGCCGGGTATTTTTGATCCATCCATGAAACCAAACGGGCGCTGGCGCGACTAACGAACCTGCGCTTTCCGATGGGGTCTCAACATGAAACGTTCGATTGCTGTTTGTCTCGGCCTGCTGGCGCTGGCTTCTCCGGCGGCTGCAGACTCGCCGGTCGCGGTGGTCGAGGACATCAAGGGCAAGGTCACCGGCGCGGAATTCATGGATTATGTGACGCCCAGGGCGGTCATCAAGATCGGCGACGGCGGCTCCATCATTCTCAGCTACCTGAAGTCATGCCGGCGCGAGACGATCAGCGGCGCCGGCACCGTCGTCGTCGGCACCGAGGAGAGCGCCGTCCACCTCGCCGAGGTCAAGGCCGAGAAAACCAATTGCGATCCCAGCCAGGCCAACGCGACCACGCGCGAGACCAGCGGCGTCGCCGCGACCGTGCTGCGCAGTGTCGACACCACGGCCTCCTTGCCGCAGCCGCAGCTCACGCTTTATGGCGCATCGCCACTGGTGGAAGCCAGAGGACGCGGCAAGCTGGTCATCCGGCGCCTCGACGTACCGGGCGAGCGTCAGGAGATCAGTCTCGGCGGCACCCAGCTCAAGGGACGCTTCCTCGATTTCGCCAGCGAGAACGCTGCCCTGGCTCCCGGCGGGCTCTACGCCGCCACATTCAAATCATCGCGAATCGTATTCCGGGTGGATGCGCAGGCCAAACCCGGCGCGACGCCGATCGTCGGCCGGCTGCTGCGGATGGAATAGGCGTGTCGGGCCATCCCGCTTGAGAATCCGGCGCAGCACGCGCAACAGGATGGTGGTTGCCGCCATCGCGCTGGTCTGCGCCGCGGTGTCGGTTTCTCCGGTGGCCAGACCAATCCGCGGGCTCTCCCTCGATATTCTCACCGCGCTGCGCTGGGAGCTGTTCGGCCGCAGGCAGGATCCGGTCGCTTCGCCGGCGGTCATCGTCGCGATCGACGAGGAAAGCCGGCGCACCGCCCCGTTGGAGGGCGCGCCGATGCTGACCTGGACCGGGGAGATCGGCCGCGTGCTGTCAGCGACACTCGAAGGCGGCGCCAAGGTGGCCGGCTTCGACATCGTGATCCAGACATCAATCGAGCAGTCGCAGATTCCGTTCGGCGAGGGCATGCTCGGCGAGAAAGTCCGCGGCTTCGACCGCGACTTCCTTCGTGCGCTCGCCGGAGCGGCTGCGAACGGCAAGGTGGTGCTGGGAGAAATCCTGGGCGGCAACCAGTCGGTCAGGCCATCGCCGGGACAGCGCGTCGCCGTACGCCAGCAGCAGAACATCCGCCCGCTCAACGTTCATATCGACAGCGACGATATCGTGCGGCGCCTGCCGCTGAGCTTCACCGTCAACGGAGCGAAAGTGCCCTCGATGGCGGTCGAGCTGGCCTCACGGGCGCTCGGTGCGGCGCCCGAGTTCGATGAGCGCGGCAGGCTGACGCTGGCCGGTTACCGCGTCCCCGGCCGGGTACCGAACACGATGACGCTGAATTTCGAGGGCGGCGCCGACGACATTCCGACTTTCTCATTTGCCGATCTGCGGGCCTGCGCCGCCAAGAACGACAAGGACTACTTTCGGCGCTGGTTCGCCGGAAAGGTCGTCATTTTCGGCAGCGTTCTCGATATCGAGGACCGTCGGCAGACCTCCAAGCGTTTTGCGACCGGACTTGAAGGCGCCCGCGCACCGCGCTGCGCGGGCGAGAGCACGCCGGTCACGGCCGGTTTCAGGATCAGCACGATCGCGGGCGTCTATATCCACGCAACCGCAGTTAACAACCTGATCTCGCGCAACGCGGTGGTCGAACCCGGCCCGCTGGTGCGCTTCCTGATCTCCGCCCTGTTCGCAGCGCTGGCTGCCGTCGCCGCGTGGCGATTTCGGCCGCTCAGCGCCGCACTGGCCTGGATGGCCGTGATCATGGCCAGCGTTGCCGGCGCCACGATCGCCTTCAACCATGCGCTGGCGCTGCCGATCGCCGAGCCATTCCTGGCGAGCCTGTTCGCGCTCGCCGCCACCATCGGATTCCGCTTCGTGGTCGCCGACAAGGACCGCCGCCTGCTGCAGAAGAGCTTTGCGCTCTACCTTGCCCCGCACGTCATCAACCGCATGCTGTCGTCGAACAAATTGCCGGAACTCGGCGGCGAAACCCGCAACGTGACCGTGTTCTTCTCCGACATCGAGGGATTTTCGCTGATCGCGGAAAAGATGTCGCCCGACAGCCTGATGGAGCTGATGAACGAATATCTTTCGGCGATGACCGACGTGATCGAACGTCATGGCGGGTATGTCGACAAATATATCGGCGACTCCGTCGTGGCGGTGTTCGGCGCGCCGGCCGACGACCCTGATCACGCTGCGAACGCGGCGCGCGCCGCGCTGGATTGCTGCACGCAGCTGGCGGAGCTCAACGCTTCTTCCGCCCTGTTCCAGGAATACAAGCTGGCGCAGCGGATCGGCATCAATTCCGGCGAGGCGCTGGTCGGCAATTTCGGATCGCGGCGGCGCTTCAATTACTCGGTCATGAGCGACGCGGTGAACCTGGCGTCGCGGCTGGAGGGCGCCAACAAATTCTACGGCACCACGGTGATCGCCTCGGAGACCACGGTAGCGCTCACCGGCGAGGCGTTCGCCTGGCGCGAGCTCGACGCCATCCGCGTCAAGGGGCGAACCCAGGCACTGAAAATCTACCAATTACTGGCGCCGTCGGCCGGGCTGACGTCGTCGCAGGCGACATTGATCGCCAACTACGCCGACGGGCTTGCGCAGTGGCGGGCCCGCGAATTCGCGCGCGCCGCGCAGTATTTCGGCCGTTCGGCCGACATCGACCGGCCAGCATCGCTATTTGCCGCGCGGGCCCGGGAATTGGCCCAAAACCCGCCGGGCGAGGACTGGGACCCGATCCGGACGTTGCAGGAAAAATGACGGCCCGATGACCGCCGGTTTACGTTACCGGCGCGAAAGGCCGGTTCGGCCATCTCGACAAGCCCCGGTAAGGTGTATAGACGAGCGCGGCGCAATCCGGCGCCGCCCAATCCTGCCGCTACCCAAGAGTTCGTTGTCCGATGGCCACCCCCAAGCGATACGACCGGATCGCCTTTGTCGCGAGCGCAAGTGACGAGGCGCAGGCCGCGCTGGCTAATCTCGTCAAGCTCTACGGCAATCATGATGCCGACGCTGCGGACGTCGTGGTGGCGCTCGGCGGCGACGGATTGATGCTGCAGACGCTGCATCGCCACATGCGCTCGGGAAAGCCGATCTACGGCATGCATCGGGGCACCGTCGGTTTCCTGATGAACGAATACACCACGCACGATTTGCATACGCGGCTGGCGGCGGCGCGGGAATCCCTGATCAACCCGCTGCTGATGCGCGCGACCGACATCCATGGCACGGTGCATCTGCATCACGCCATCAACGAGGTCGCGCTGTTTCGCCAGACCAACCAGGCCGCGCATCTGCGCATCCTGATCGACGAGCACGAGCGGATGGCGGAATTGATCGCCGACGGCATCCTGGTGGCGACGCCGGCCGGCTCCACCGCCTATAATCTCTCGGCCCAGGGGCCGATCCTGCCGATCAACGCCGCGCTTTTGGCGCTGACCCCGATCAGCGCCTTCCGACCGCGCCGCTGGCGCGGCGCCCTGCTCCCCAATTCCGCTTTCGTTGTCATCGAGGTGCTCGAGAGCGAGAAGCGCCCGGTCGCGGCCGCCGCCGACCATGACGATGTGCGCGACGTCCAGCGCGTCGAGGTGCTGTCCGACAAGACCATCTCGATGCGGATGCTGTTCGATCCCGGTCACAGCCTCGAGGAACGCATCCTGCGCGAACAGTTCGGCTCCTGACAGCCCGCCCGGTGACCATCCGGTGGTGACCTCGACCAGAGTCCTATCCGAAAAAAGTGGCGCCATCGGGTATTCGCACGAGCCTGATAGACCCGCTTCTCAACCCTTCCTTAACGAGCGCCGCGATATGGTTAACACCTGTATACTGTTTTGCTGGGCCGGGCCGGACCATGTATCGCATCGACTTCAACAAGCTGCGGTTTCTGATTTGCGACGACAATCCGCACATGCGCCGCATCCTGCGGACGCTGCTGCATTCGTTCGGCGCGCGCGAGGCCTATGAGGCCGAGGACGGCGCCACTGCGCTGGAAATGTACAGCCACTACGTACCCGATATCGTCATCACCGACTGGTCGATGCCGATCTTCGACGGTCTCGAACTGGCGCAGATGATCCGGCAGCCGGAATCGAAGGGCAATCCTTACGCGCCGATCATCATGCTGACCGGGCATTCGGAGAAGCGCCGCGTGACCGTCGCACGCGATGCCGGCGTCACCGAATTTTTGGCGAAGCCGATCTCGGCCAAGGGGCTCTACCAGCGCATCCTCAACGTCGTCGCCAACCCGCGTCCCTTCATCAAGACCAAGACCTATTTTGGCCCCGACCGCCGGCGCAACACCAACAACGCCTATATTGGCCCCGAGCGCCGCGTCGGCGGTGAGGTGGAAGTCATGCAGCAGCCGTCGCTGCTCGACAAGGCGCGTTCGGCCGTCTAGCGGCGGCCTGGAGAGACCATCATGGCGAAACAGAAGCCCGAAACGATACAGGTCAAGTCGTTTGGCGATCACCACGTGATCACGCAGCCCAATCCCCTGCGCAAGGTATTGCTGCGCGTTCCCGAATCCGACCTCGACGATCCCGTCGGGCGCGCTGAAAAGGCGCTCGCCGGACTGTCCGGCGAATTCAAGAACTGGATGACGATCGAGGCCGATCGGCTCTCGACGGCGCATGCCGCCGTTCTCCGCGACGGCTTCACCACCGACAACCGCGAAGAGCTGTTTCGCGCCGCCCATGACATCAAGGGCGACGCCGCCACGTTCGGCTTCCCGTCCGCCGGTGCTGCCGCCGAAAGCCTCTGCCGCATCATCGAGCACGCGCCCGACCTCGACCAGGTCCCGGCCGAACTGATCACGCACCACATCAACGCCATTCAGGCGATCGTGCGCGAACGCACCAAGCTCGACACCGCCACGATGGCGAGCAAGCTGAGCAGGCAGCTCCGCGGGGTCGCGGACGAATTCCTGCTCAGGGTCAACCGCGACCGCCCCGAACATCTCGAAGCGATCCTGGCGCCGAGCATCGTTCCGGCGGAATAATATCCCGCTCTTGCAATCCGTCGTCCCTGCCTAGTGCGCAATTGCGCACGGGCGCAGGGACCCATACGCCGCGGCCGGCGGAATGGGCACAGGGGGAAACGGCTTCGGTTCAGCAATCCGAAAGCGCCTGTTGGACAACACAAGGCGTCTGCCATTGCGCTTCGTCGATAGATCGCGCGGTATGGGTCCCTGCGTTCGCAGGGAGGACACCGAATATGTCGCTGCAACGTTGGCTACGCCGCGATCAGATCGCGTTCGGGCGGCACGAACGCTTCGTCGGCGACCAGTTCCTCGCAGAACATGCGGGCTTCTTCGCGCGCCAACTCGGTCGCGAAGCGCCGCAGCAGGATCAACAGCGGCTCGGCGGATTTGCCGTCGGTTTCGCAATGGGTCAGAACGCGCTCGACCATGCGGCGGCGCAGTCTCTCCGCCCCACCGGTCGTATCGACATAGCCGGTCTCGCGGCCGGCCTCGAGCGCGACGCGGAACGCCGCGAAGGTCGATTCCGGAAGGCCGGCGCGGATCAGCAGCGCCTGCAGGCTGGCGTTGCCGCGATCATGCACAAGCGCGGTGACGCGTGCCAGCGGCAGGTCGGCCAGTTGGGCCAGCGCGGCTTCGAATAGTTCGAGATTGCCCGACAACAGCGCGCGCAGGATCAGGCCGGCGTTGAGCTGCCCCGTGGCGCACAGATGCTGTACCAGACCCAGCATATCCTCGCCGCGCGAACGCGCCGCGATGCTGATGGTCGAGCGTTCGCGGGACTCGTCCGCCAGCCGCGTCGCCCTTTCGGGGCTCAACCAGTTGCGAGCGGCAGCGAACTGCGCCAGCGTGTTGGACAGTTTCGCGACCAGCGCCGCGCGGGTGGCGGCCGGTAAGCCCTCCAGTAACAGCATCGCTTCCCTGATGGCAGCGAGATGGCCATGCCGTTCGACAATGCGGTCCCAGGAAAATGGCGCAAGCTCGGCATAGGCGTTTTCGATCAATTCGAGCGCTGCCGCCGCCGAACCTACTTCGGCAATCGCGGCGGAAACCGACGACGGCAGATTGATGCGGCGGGCGATCGAACATTGCATATCGCTGGTGCCGGTCGCGACGATATCGACGAGGTCAGCGTCGATCAGAAGCGGCGAATGTTCGAGCACCGGCAGCGCGATTGACGGCTGGTCGGCCGCAAGCGCCCGCACGATAGTGGCCGGCGCGTCCGAGCTGCGCGAAAATACTTCCGCCATGGCCTGGCGGACCAGTGGCGAGGGATCATCGAGCAGCATCAGCAGCGCGCCTTCGGCGGCGATGCGATCCTCCTCGCTGAGATCTGAAATCAACCAGGCCCGCGCCAAAGCCCGCGTCGCCTCTGCCCGCTCGCCTGCCGGAGCGGTACGAATCCAACTGATGAACTGCCGAACGATCATGGTCCTGGCTTACGCAACCTGTGACGACACCGTGACGCGGTGCCACTATTAGAAAAAATAAACCATGACGCTTAACAAAGGGTTCACCATAAACGGCTGGTTCTATTGACGTTTTGTTAAGGATGCGAGGTAGCCCGACACAGGCACCGCCCTTATCCTGATAAGCCGCGCATCGCGCGGCGTCTCGAAGGATGGCCACGCACACTACTCGGACCGCATGGCTCGAGACGTCGCGGAGCCTGTCATCGGGCCGCGCGACGCGCGAGCTGCTAGCTACTGAACGCGCCGCTGCGGTCGCTGAAGAGATCGAGCCGGCCGGGTGCGCGAACCTCGGGTGTATGTCCCGACAATGTGGTGCCCGCTGAGGTCAGCGACGAATTGCTGCCCCACAATTCCTGTACCGCCGGCGATATCGGCTGCGTGCGCTCGCCGGCCTGGAACAGCGAGCGGAAGATCGGCTCCGTTGGGGCCGAAGCGGTCTGCAGGCCGGTCTGCAACGTCGACGCCACCGGCGTCACGCTGCGCGAATCCGGGAAACTCGAGAGATAGGCGGCGTTGTCGATCGCTGTTGCCGCCGGGGTGGCGCTCGCGACCGTGACGCGCCTCGGCAGATCGCCGCCGGCAGCCGCCATCGCTGTGCGCGTCACCGGCGAGTTGGCGGCGGCCGCGTAACGCGTGCTCAGCACCGAATAGACCTGCGAGACGCTGCGTGCGCTCCCTGAGCGATCATAGAAGATCGACTGGTTGGCCGCGGCCGCGTTCGGAAACATCTTCGCGGCGGACGCGTTCGGATTGTCCTCGGCGTTCTGGATCAGCTTGCCGGCGCCGCCGACGCCCATGAAATGCGCCATATAGAGTTCGGCGTCGGTCGGGCGGCGGCCGATCTTGCCGGTCAGTTTGAAACTGTTGGACTGGGTCAGCACCGCCGCCATCGACGAGGCGGCATCCGGATCGTCGCGCAGTTTCATGATCGCCGCGCGTGCGTCGGGATCGTCGACCGAATAGCTGCCGGAGGGATTTTTGGTGATGGCGTCGGCATATTTGTCGTAGCCGAGATGGGCACCCGCTTCCTTCACGGTGCCGAGCCAGGTCTGGTCGATGAACTGAAACAGCCCGCGTGCCGACGAGGTGGTGGCGGCGGCCTTCGGGTTGAAGTTGGATTCCATCTTTGCGGTGGCGAGCAGATATTCGAAGCTGGCGCCGGTGGTCGACGCGGCCTGCTTGATCGAGCCCGCGATCTTCGCGCGTGCGGGATCGACACCTGCCGCAGCCATGGCGCTTGTTGTGTCGATCGACATGTCTCTGGTGCCCCGCTCCTCGCGAAACGACCGCGCGGGCTCTCAAGGCCCTGGCAATCAGCGCCTATACGCGGTCGAGACTGCCGTAATTATGGTTAATGGGAGGTTAAGGATCGGGAATTCGTGCCCCGGACCAGCAACGCACGCACAAACGTCTGGATCCTGGCTGCGGTGCATCGTAAGGACGCTGCACCGCAGCCAGGACACGCCGTCACTTCCGATAAACTTTCGCCGGATCGAATTGCCGGTCCGCATCGACGAACGACAAGCGTGTGTCACCATTGGCGGCATCGATCTTGCGGTAGAAGCATGATAGCCGCCCGGTGTGACAGGCGGCGCCGGTCTGCTCCACCTTGATCCAGATCGCGTCCTGATCGCAATCCATCCGCATCTCGACCACCCGCTGGGTCTGACCCGACGTCTCACCTTTCCGCCACAACGCTTTGCGCGACCGGCTGAAGTACCAGGCGTCCCCGCTTTCGATGGTCTTGCGCAGCGCTTCATCGTTCATGTGCGCGACCATCAGCACGTCGCCGGTCGCTGCATCGGTCACGACACAGGTCAAAAGACCTGACGCGTCGAATTTCGGCTGGAAGACCAGCCCCTCCTCGCGCTCGTTGGCATCTGCGGATTTGGACACGGCAGGCCTCGCAAACTTCAAGCGAGGTTACCGGCTCGGTCCTCGCACCAGGGACAGGAAACGCTGCTGCTCCGCCGGATTGTCGCGGAACATGCCGGTGAACCGGCTGGTGAACGTCGTCGCACCATGCTTGGCGACGCCGCGCACCGACATGCAGGTATGCTCCGCCTCGATCAGCACGGCAACGCCGCGGGGTTTCAAGACCTCGTCGATGGCGGCCGCGATCTGGGCGGTCAGGTGCTCCTGGGTCTGCAGGCGGCGGGCGAAGATATCGGTGAGCCGCGCCAGCTTGGACAATCCCACCACCCGCTCGACCGGCGTATAGGCGATATGCGCCCTGCCGTAGAACGGCATCATGTGATGCTCGCATTGCGAGGTGAATTCGATGTCGCGGATCAGGACGAAATCGTCATAGCCGGCGGTTTCGCCAAAGGTGCGGTCCAGCACCTCGGCCGGGCATTGGTGGTAGCCCTGATAGAGTTCGTCGAAGGCTTCGACCACCCGACGCGGCGTATCCAGCAGGCCTTCGCGGCCGGGGTTCTCGCCGATATAGCTGAGCAGCGTCAGCACGGCCTGCTCGGCCTCCCCACGCGACGGGCGCGGCAGGTCGGCACGAACGGCCGCCGCCAGGAACTCGGCCGGATCGAGCTCGGCCGGGCGGGTTTCCGGGGCCACATCGGGCGATTTCACTTCAGAAGGCTTGCTGGGTCGGAGGGATTTGATCAATGCGTCCATGTCTTCTCCGTTCGACCGGCCCGAAGGACCGGAGTGTCACCGGGCAGACGGGGCGGTTTTGCCGCCGGGCGCCTGAGTCCCATCACAATATTCTGGCGGGCGAACTGGTTTCCATTTCGGCACGCCTTCGGCAAACGGCCGGGCTGTTTTTCCACCGTTCCTGTCCATATATAGGACGATGAAACCCAGCCGCCAAGGGCGCTCGGACCGCCACCCGGGACACCTAATCTCATGCTGAACGACATCTACAACAAGCGGATCATCGAACTGGCGGGCAATATCCCCCGCCTCGGCCGCCTTCCCGACCCCCACGCCAGCGCCACCGCCCACTCAAAACTGTGCGGCTCGACCGTCAAGGTCGACCTCAAGATGGACGGGCCCGTGGTCACCGACTTCGCCCATGACGTGAAGGCCTGCGCACTGGGACAGGCCTCCTCCTCGATCATGGCAAGCCATGTGGTCGGCTCGACGGCTGGCGAGTTACGTGAATTGCGAGAAACCGTGCGCAAGATGCTGAAGGAAAACGGTACTCCCCCGCAAGGCAAATGGGCTGATATCGCCCTGCTCGAACCGGTGCGCGACTACAAGGCCCGCCACGCCTCGACCATGCTGACCTTCGACGCCGTGGTCGACGCCATCGGCCAGATCGAAGCCAAGGCCAAGCAGCCGGCGCAGGCGTAAGGGAGAAGTCCCCGCCCAACCCATCCCTGTCGTGCCCGCGAAGGCGGGCATCCAGTACGCCGGGAATTCTCGATTTATCACCAATGCCGCGGCGTACTGGATCATCCGCCTTCGCGGATGATGACAGCGTCTGTGTAGATGCAGCTTACTTCTGCTGCGGCGGGGTCGGCGCGGTGGCGGAGCCGCCGGTCGGAGCCGCGGCTTCGGCCGTCTTGGTGGACTTGCCCGGCTGCAGTTGCGCGGCGCCCTCGACGGCGGAGCTGACGAAGCGATCCTGCGGCTTGGCAGGCTTCGCCTCCGCCATCGGCACCGACGCATTGTCCTGCGGGAACACATCGGCGAGCGCATCGGTCGTGACGAGATTGGTCAGGCGCAATTCACCGTGCGACATCTCGTGCAGATCTTCCCACGGCGGCACGCTGAGCGCGAGGGAGAGCAGATCGCCGGTGGCGCCCATGTCGAAGGTAAATTTCGCGAGCCGGCCGATGTCGCGCTCCACGATCATCAGATCCTGCGCGGTGTAGCTCGCGGCCTTGGCGTCATCGGCGCGGTCGCCCATCCAGATCTGGTGCACGCGGACATGCGCGACCGCCGGTACGTAACGCGCCTTGCCCGACAGCAGCAGGAACACGCACATCGACTCGCAATAGGCTTCCGGCGCCACGCTTGCGCGTTCGCCTTGCGCGGTTTGCGTGCGCACGGTGGCGCCGACCGTGGTCAGCGCGCCCAGACTGCGGAACTTGCGGCCGAGCGAGATCGAATCGTTGACCGAGCCGCCGCTGGAATCGAGCACGATGGTCGCGCCGGCGAGCTGGCGGTCCCTGGCGAATTCTTCGAACTCCCTCGGACTATCCGATGTGACGATGCCTACGGCCGAGACCCAGCCCCTGCAATCGGGCTGGCAAGCATTCCACTTGAAATGCATCGGCTGCTTGCGTTCTTCGAGGGTGCCGCCGGCGTGCGCCGAGTTGCCCAGCGTCGTGATCGCGCCAGGCAATGCGAGACAAAAGGCGGTGGCGCCGAGGAGCGCCCAGCCGCGAAATTTCAGCGACCTCACAAACCTCAATTTGGTTCCTTCCCCCAAGCCCCCTGAGGGAGCGATGGCAATGGCCCCACTTCAACGCGACATGATTCTGTCATCGAAGCGTTGCTGAAACGGTAACCGTACTGTCCTGTGTCGTCCATAATACCTTGGCGTGCTCCGGTATACTGCGGTGCGATAGTTGCGAACTGTGGCGTAAATATCGGCATGCATTGAGTTCCTCGCTTTGGAACACCAGCAAAACTACGTACATAGTCAGCATGGCTCCCGCAGATCATTCATCGTCACCGCGAACGCATTGCACGGATTGTGCCAACACCGCCCGTCGTCTGCCGCGCAATGCAGGGCGCGCGCTGATCTGGATCTACCGCCACACGCTGTCGCCGCTGGTCGGCTACAACTGCCGGCACCTGCCGACATGTTCGGTGTACGGCGACGAAGCGATCGAACGCTTCGGTCTATGGGGCGGCGGATGGATGACGCTGGCGCGGATCCTGCGCTGCCAACCCTGGGGCACATCCGGCATCGATAATGTGCCGCTGATCACGCCGGCGGGCGCGCGATGGTATCTGCCGTGGCGTTACGGCCGATGGCGTGGTGTCAACGGCTCATGAACGCGCATTGCTGATGCGCGGGAACCCCGGTTCCCCGTCCGCATTGATTTAGGTGCTCCCCTCAGGGAGGAAACAAAAACGATGCGCTGGAAAATCAGCCACCATGGTCACGATCCCCGGCTGAACGACCTGCTCGCGATCCTCGCGCTGCTCATCATCATTGTCGCGGCGTGGCAATATTTCGGCACGCGTTCCGAACCACCCAGCCAAGCGGCGTTCATCGTACCGAGTCAGAGCGTACGCTGGTGAAATCCGGGCGCTCTATCGCCAGAAGAAGAAGCCGCCCCGCGGCTGCGGCCAGAAATTCGCTGGCGGCCGCGGCCCTACATCTGCCGGCGGCCGCAGCCTGCGCGGGCGCGGCGGTGGCGGCGGCGCCTCCGTCGACGCCGTGGCATCGATAGCGGGCGATCCATCGTCGGGCAATCTCACCGAGAGCAGCACATTCGTTTCAGGCGTGCGCCAGCGATAGCCGATGCCGAAATCGATCGGCTGCGCGCGGCGGAAGAGTGCAGCATATGATTCCTGGTAGCGCCCCGGGAATTCGTCGATCGGTCCGAGATAGCGGCCGAACGGGAACAAGCGCCATTTCTTCGTGCTGTAATAGGCGAGCGGAATTCCGGAATCGTCCTGGATGATAGTGGCGCTGTTGTTGAGCAGGAAGTTGCGCACGGTGGTGAAGTTGCCGGAATGCAGGAGATAGGACGCGCTCTTGATCAGGCTGTTGGCGGGCGCGAGCGTCTCGCAGAATTTCAGGAAACCGCTTGCCTTCACGCCGGCATTGGAAAGATCGGTCGAGAAATAATACAGCGTCTTTTCCTGACCATCGCTGCCTGCGAACAAGATGCGCACGCCGCGCACGGCATTCGGTCCGGCATTCTCGCCCGCGAAGTACGCCGCGCCCTGGTCGTCCAGCGAGGTCGGGCTGACGCTCTTCACGGTCATCCCCGAGCGCGCCAGGAACACGTAGAGGATCGGTAACGTGCCGCTGACCTGGCCCGCCTGCAGATCGGTCTTCATCTGCTTGGTGATGAAGAAACTGAAGCTCAGGATCGAACCGAGCGAGCGCTCGACATTATAGAGCGCTGACGCAATCCCGCCGCGCGGCAGGCGCGAGAGGTCAGCCACCGAACCGACCGGCTCGAGCGCACTCAGCACATAGGTCGACGCCTGGGAATAGAACGCGTTCGCATAGAGAAAATCCGGGCCCGAGAACATGTAGAACATGGTCGGCTTGGGTGCCGCCAGGTTGGTATCCGACCAGGCGCGGATCCGCGACAACTGGCGCTGCTCGAGTTTCTCGAACGCGCTGTCGAAGAATTTGGCGTGGCGTTGCCAGGCCGCCTCCCTGGTGAGCGGCAGCAGTGGCGAGTCCGCCGACGGCATCATGCCGGCCAGGAATTTCGCGGTGTCGTCAACGGATGCAGTTTGGGCGTGAACGCCGCTAGCGGCCGCGACCAGCACGGCGGCAGCGAGCGTCGCAATGCGCAGGGAGTGCAGCATGTTCATTCGCGACCCGGGGATACGGCCACGGGGCCTTGATCTGCCCGCTTGCGGAAAACGGCGTAAATCAGAAGGCCTGAAAACATGATCAAAATACCAAGGACCGCCTGCGATGGCCGATCGGTCAACAGGTAGTACATCATGAAGCCGGTCACGAGCAGGAAAATCACAGGGGTCACCGGGTATCCCCAGGCGCGGTAGGGCCGCGGCAAATCGGGCTGCGTGATGCGCAGCTTGATCACCCCGAGCACGGTGAAGAACGAGCAAAACAGCAGGGAGAACTGGATAAATTCGAGCACCGCCTCGAAGCTGCGCGTAAACAGCATCAGGCTCGCGACCGTGAGCTGAAACAGAATGGCATAAGCCGGTGCGCCGGCGGCCGAACGGCGGGCGAACACCCGCAGCACCGGAATGTCCTCGCCCATCGTCATCATGACGCGCGGCCCGATCCACATCATCGCGCTGATCGAGGAGATCAGCCCGAAACAGATCATCGCGCCGACGATGCGGCCGCCGAATTCGCCGAAGATGTAGCTGCCGGAGATGCGGGCAACATCGAGCTGCCCGGCCAGCTTGTCGATCGGCGCGGTATGCAGGAACACCGCGTTGAGCGCGACATACAGCACCAGCACGATCAGCGTTCCGATCAGCATCGCCCGCGGCACGTTGCGCTCGGGCAGCCTCACCTCGCCGATGATATAGGTCGCCGCGTTCCACCCCGAGAACGAATACATCACGAACACGAGGCTGATCGCGAACGGCGCGCTGACGACATGGGTGAAGTCGGAGGCGGACGGCGTGAACGACACCGGCTGCCCGGAACCGATCATGAAGCCGCTGACCAGGAAGGCCACGATCAGCAATACTTTCAGGATGGTCGCGACCAGTTGGAAGGTCGACGAGTGCCGCACGCCGGTGAGTTGGACCAGCGACACCAGCCAGACCACGCCGATCGCAAGCGCCAGCGGCGGCGCATTGGGAAAGACCGACTTGCCGTACTCGCCGAATGCCATGGCGGCCAGCGCGACGGGTGCGGCGAAGCCGACGGTTGCCGACACCCAGCCCGCCACAAAACCGAAGGCCGGGTGATAGGCCCGGCCGAGGAAGTTGTACTCGCCGCTCGAGCGTGGAAACAGCGCGCCGAGTTCACCGTAGGAAAACACCCCGCACAGCGCGACGACGCCGCCTATCGTCCACAGCAGCAGGATCGAAAAGCCGGAGGGAATGTCCTTGACCTGAAAGCCGAGGCTGGTGAAGACGCCGACGCCGACCATGTCGGCAACGACGATGGCAACCGCCACCAGGACCGAAACGGAGCCGCCGCCGGAGAGCGAGCCAGGCCACGCCGGGCTTCCCGTTTCTGATGCCGCCATCTCGGACCGTACCTTCAGCGCCGCAGCCAGGAGCTGCATCGTGCAGGCTGACGCCCCTCAATTCAAGCAATGTTAACAAGGGTTTAAATTGATATGCAAAATCGGTTCTATGGTACCGCCAGCCTTCCCCTTGCCACTACTGGATTGCGAAAACATCGTGACGCTCCCACAATCGCGACACGATTGCATGGTCTCGTCAGGGGATCCGGACGTGGGGAGTTTTTCCGGACGTTTAACGTCGCCTGAACGCGTGCGAGCTTACGCCGGTTGACGGTGGATCTTGGGGCATTGGGGTGGATGGTCGGAGCACTTCCGAAATTCCAGATAGCTGATCGCGCCAACCGGGCGACGTCGCCGGCCGTGCCGCGCCGCGCCGCGCCGTCCCCCTTGACCCGTCGATGGCATTGGGTTGCGCTGGCCGCACTGTGCGTACCGCTGTCCTTTGTCCTGGTTCAGTGCGGCAAGGCGCCGAACGCCGACATGCTGGCGGCGAATACGGAAGGCGCAAAATCCCGCACTGCCAAGTCCAAGACTTTGGCCGACAGGACTTCGATCGATACGTTCGAGGACCGTTTCCCCAAGCCGCAATTCGCCGACCGTTTCCCGACGGCCAATGAAAGCCTGCCGCAGTTCCAGCGCCAGGTCGCGCTGGCGCCTCAGCCGCCGCGCACGGTGCGTACCGTGCGGGTCGCGTCGCTGACGCCGACGCTGACGCTCCCCCGCACCGAGCGCGAAGAACTGACCACGCTGGTCAGCATGAAGTCCTCGGCCTTCCCGTATTTCGGCACTAATCCGCGCTCCGAAGAGCCGTTCCTCAACATCTCCAAGGGCGACCGCAAGGGCCATCGCAGCTATGGCGGCAGGGTCTATTGGCAGGACCAGACCTACAACGACAACCGCGTGCTGGTGCATGTCCCCGAGACCTTCGATGTCAGGAAGCCGGGCGTGATCGTGGTGTTCTTCCATGGCAATGGCGCGACGCTGGAGCGCGACGTCCGCGACCGCCAATTGGTGCCGCAGCAGATCTCGGATTCCGGCGCCAACGCCGTGCTGCTGGCGCCCCAGCTTGCGGTGAACGCCGCCGATTCCTCGGCCGGCAAGTTCTGGCAGCCGGGCGGCTTCAAGCGCTTCATCGATGAGTTGGCGAGCCACCTCGCCCGCCTCTACGGCGATCCAAAGTCGGCGCAGGCGTTCGCGAACCTGCCGATCGTGATCGTCGGCTATAGCGGCGGCTTCCTGCCGACCGCGTGGAGCCTCGAGGTCGGCGGCATCTCCAACCGGGTCCGCGGCGTGTTCCTGCTCGACGCCGTCTATGGCGAACTCGACAAGTTCGCGTCCTGGATCGAGAAAAACCGGACCGGCTTCTTCGTCTCTTCCTACACCCGCTACACCAGGCGGCACGACCAGGAACTGATGCAGATGCTCCGCGACAAGGGCATCACCGTCACCGAACGCATGGACGGACCGCTGCGGCCCGGCAGCGTCGTATTCGTGCAGACGCCCGACGGCGTCACCCACCGCGATTATGTCACGCAGGCCTGGACCGAGCATCCGGTCAAGGACGTTCTGGTCAAGATGGCCGCAACGCCTGCGTTGACCCGCGTCGCCAGCGCGCCGGCAGCGAGCCGGTAAAACGCTCAGGCGTCTGGCCTGACCTGCAGCACGATCCGCCCCATCGCACTCCTGTTCGCCACCAGACCCATCGCCTCACCGGCACGCTGGAGCGGAAGCACCCGATCGACCTGCGGGCGGAGCCTGCCCTCGCCGACCCAGGCCATGATCGACTCCGCCGCGCAGGCGGCTTCCTCCGGGTAACGCTCCATCCAGGCGCCGACGAACACGCCGACGACCGAATAGTTCTTGAGCAAGGGCAGATTCATCGCGAGCGATGGAATTTCGCCGCTGGTGAAGCCGATCGGAAGCAGCCGGCCGTTCCAGCCCATGAACCGCGCCAGCGTCGCAAACAGCGCGCCGCCGACATTGTCGACGCAGATGTCGAGACCCTTGCCCCCTGCAAGGGCCTTCACGCGTTCCCGCACGTCCTCGCATGAATGGTCGACGACCTCGGCGGCGCCATGCGCGCGGACCACGGCCGCCTTCGCCGCACCGCCCACGACAGCAATGACCCGCGCGCCCATCAGATGCGCGATCTCGACACAGGCGAGGCCCACGCCGCCGGCGGCCCCCGTCACGAGTACCGTCTCACCGGCCTGCAGCCGCGCCCGCTCAATCAGCGCATACCAGGCCGTGAGATAGGTGTGCATCACCGTCGACCCCACGGTGAAATCAACGTTGGCCGGCAGCATGGCGACGCTGGTCTCCTTGGCGACCATGCGCTCCGCAAAGGCGCCAAACCAGTTGCCGCAACTGACGCGGTCGCCGGGCTTGAAGCGCGTCACCCTGTCGCCGCAGGCCAGCACGATGCCGGCGGCATCTGTTCCCGGCACATAGGGAAGTTCCGGGCGCATCTGATAGCCACCGGAGCTCATCAGATAGTCCATGTAGCTGACGGACGCGGCATGGACGTCGACGAGAACTTCGTTGGCCGCCGGGCGCGGTTCGTCGACCTCGGTGAAACCCAGGGCTTCGATGCCTTTGAAGGCGTTGCAAAGAATGGCGCGCATCTCAGCCTCCGTGACGCGTTTCTGACGCGACGGAGTTGCCGCCGAACAGGCGCGGCAACAGCATCGGAACGCGGCGGCGATATTGCTCGTAGCTCGCGCCGAACGCTGCAACGAGGTCGCGCTCCTCCAGCCGGACGCCGACGAGGATGTAGGCGGTGCTCATCATGGCAAACAGCAGATGTCCCGCCGTCATGTGCGGCGTCGCCCAGAACGCGAGCAGCATGCCCAGCATCAAGGGGTGACGCACCAGTCGGTACAGCAGCGGCGTCTTGAACGCCTGCATGCGATCGGTAGCGCCGCGCAGCGCGTCAACGACCTGGCGCACGCCGAACAGCTCGAAATGATCGATCTGGAATGTCGAAAGCAGTGCGATCAGCCAGCCCATCCAGAAGATCGCCGTGAACATCGCCGCCGGCCAGCCGTCGACGTGCCACACGGTCGCGGGAATCGGGCGCCACTGCCAGAAGATCAGGATCAAGAGCGCGCTCGAAATCAGCACATAGGTGCTGCGCTCGCAGGAAGCCGGAATGATGCGCGTCCACCAGCGCTTGAAGGCCGGGCGCGCCATGACGCTGTGCTGGATCGCAAACAGGCCAAGCAAAATCGTATCGACCAGAATGGCGTGAGCCGGAGCGCTGTCCGGTCCGACGTCGATCGTCTTCGGGACGAGGAAATTGCCGAGGAAAGCCGGCGTGTAGGCGAATGAAAGCGAGAAGATAAGATAGCTCATGAGGCCATAAACAAGGGCGGCGGCGCGTCCAATCATGACGGTTCTCCAGAGGGTGACGGTACAATTGCGCCAGTGCTATCATCGCAGCGTCCCCCCAGCGTCCCCGGAACGCCACCGCGTTCCCGGACGCCCCCACTGAAGATCGCATCGCCATGGCTTCGTTCAGCGTCCGGACGCTCGGGTTCCCGGAAATCCGGTGTGATGACCGGCTGTGCCCGTTGGCATTGCGCAAGGGCCTCGCGCTGCTGGTCTATCTGGCCGAGGCCAAAGGTCCGGTCGGGCGCGATGCGATTGCAACCATGCTGTGGCCGGAAAGCCCCGCGGAGGTGGTGCGGGCCCGGTTGCGCCGGCTGCTGCATCGCCTTCAGCTCGCGCTTGGCGATGTCCTTGCGGCGGACCGCTCCACGGTCCGGCTGTCGGCGACGCTCGATCTGGAAATCGATTCACATCGATTTGAAGCGGCGTGCGACCGCGGCGAGTTCGAGCGCGCCTGCGCGCTTTATCAAGCCGACTTCCTCGACGGCTTCTCGCCCGGCGACTGTCCGCAATTCGACGAGTGGGCGTTCTTCCGCCGGGAGGCCCTGCGCGGCCGCGCGATCCAGGCGCTGGAGCGGGTGGTGCAGGAGAAGCAAGCGGCGGGCGACTACGCATCTGCTGCCGCGCATGCCAGCCGCCTGGTGGCGCTCGATCCGCTCAGCGAAATCTATGCACGCCACCTCATTCGCAACCTGATGCTGGGCGGCGATCGGGCCGCGGCCGAGCGCCAGCTCAAGGCGCTGACACAGCGTTTGCGCGACGAACTCGACGTGGCGCCCGAAGCCGAGACCAACGCGCTGCTCGAAGCCGATGCCGAGGCGCCGCCGCCGACTCAATATGTCAGCGGCGGCAGCGTGCATCTCGCATTCCAGACCTACGGCAAAGGGTACACCGATATCCTGATGCTGCCCGGCTTCGTGTCCCATGTCGAACGCGTCTGGGAGAACGCAGGGTGCCGGGCGTTCCTTTCATCGCTGGCGGAGATGGGCCGTCTCATTCTGCTCGATCGCCGTGGCGTCGGCCTTTCCGACCGGGTCGGGTTCAGCCCTAGCGCCGAGGCGACCGCACAGGACATCCGCACCGTGCTCGATGCCGCGGGCTCGCGCCGGATCGTGCTGTTCGGCGCATCCGAAGGCGGACCGGCCTGCATCCGGTTCGCGGCCGAACATCCCGACCGTGTCGCGGGGCTGATCCTGTTCGACTCGCTCGCGAAAGGAAGCTTTGCACCGGACTATCCACATGCGTTGCACGCCGATCAATATGATGCGTGGCTGCAGCAGCTCGTTGGGGCCTGGGGCGGGCCTGCGGGAATCGAGACATTTGCGCCGAGTCTCGCCGGCGACGCCAAAACGAGAGCCTGGTGGGCCGGCCTGCTTCGTGCGGCCTCAAGCCCGGGCGCCATCAAGGGCGTGCTCGAGGCCCTGCGCGACACGGATGTGCGGCACCTTCTCAAGCGGGTTGCCGTTCCGACCTTGGTGCTGCACCGCCGCGGCGACCGCGCCGTCCGCATCGGCGCTGGAAGACATCTTGCCGACCACATCCCGCAGGCGCGTTTCATCGAGCTCGACGGCGCCGATCACTGGGCCTTTGCTGGTGACCGGCAAGCGGTGCTCGACAGCATCAGGCAGTTCGTCGGCGATCTCGCGAAGTGACCGGCCGACATTCGCGGCTTGTGATTACATGCCTTGCGCTTTCTTCGGCCTGGTCAGGCATCTTGCGTTCACTTCGTCGCAGTTGCGGGTGCCGCAGGCGTCGCCGGAATTGCCGGAGCAGGGTTGCTGTTGAGACTGGACGACGCCGCTGCAGGCCGCGTGGTGTTGGCCGGGCACGATGTCAGGAGCCGCGTCCACGACGTTCCGAGGCCGAGCGTATCGATATCGAACGTCGCGAGCCTGGTTTTGCCGTCCGTGTCGAACGTGCCCTCACCCATGTGAAGGCTGGAAGCCGCCAGCATTGCCTGCATGGCATCGGGCGCAACGATATCGTTCCACACTTCATATTTGCCGACGCGCGCGGGGTATTTTCCAAAGGCGACGGATTTGTCCGACCCCGCCCCCAACATCATCGTCTTGGGGCCGCCACCGCCTGGGTCGGATTCCCGAACGAACATCAGCCGCGCGCGGTCCTTGTTCTCGCAGAACAGCCGCCACTCCATGGTTCGGAACGACGCACCATCCGCCTGTTTTGCCGCGGCGACCTTGCGGACATACGGGCGCGACGCGGCTTCGAGTGTCCACGGCGTTTCGGGCATGGGGCGCGTATCGATGCCGAAGCGATAGAGCTCCGCCCGCGTGAGGACATGCAGGCTTTCGAATTTCACCGTCTTGATGAGATCGTCCAGCTCACGGCTGATGCCCATGGAAACGACGAAAGCCGCGCGCTCGCGGTCGGCCCGTTCCATGCCGCGCTGTTTGAAATCGGCAATCTGCTGCGCCGAGATTGGCCCGCGAACGAAGAGCTTGAGCCTGGAGTTATGCACGGCGATCGCGGCGTCGGGCGCGACTTCGCGGGTCGTGGCGCCGAGAAACAGATAGCCGCAGGCTGAATTGCACATGGCGTTACGGGTCGTGAGCTCGGCCTCAACCTCCCCGCCTGCCGTCTTGATCTTGAGACAGGCCGCGTCGACCTGGGTTCCTCCGGCGCAAGCGGTTGCGATGGTGCGTCCGATCCGGGCGAGGGCCTTCCTGCCGCGCAGCAGGCGGGCGATGACATAGGATGGCCTGACCGAGCCGCCCGGCGAATGGAAATAGATCGGCCGCCGGGTGTCCTTGACGTCGCGCAGGAAACGGACGACGCGCGCGGCCGCGCCTTCGTCGACCTGGCCTTCGACCGCAATCCAGCGATCGCAGCCCGGACCGCACGCATTGGCCGGGCCTTTGGCATTGTAAATGATCAGCCTCGGTGCAAACCCGGCCTTTTCGGCCGGCGTTTCGGCACGCACCTCGCCCGACGCCAGCAGCACGGCTGTGAGAAGAAAGAAACGAAACATTATCCGGCCGCAACAATCCAGGCGAAAGGCAACGACGGACGCAAGGCTAAACAATGCCCAACGACGCCGCAACTCTCGCGAGGCGATTCCGGTTGGCCATGCCCTCCAAAATCGGAAGGTGGCGGAGGTTGCGCGATGCCCCTTGCGTCGGAGGTGACCGCTACAAAGCCCGCGATCATCCGGACGAAAAACGTCATGTCGCCGCCCGAAAGCAACATGCCCGCGCCAAAAAACGCTCGCTACCCTTCAACACCGTGTGCATACTTGTACCATTACTGGTTGTGGAGGGAAACTGCCATGCCTGCCAAAGATATTCGCCGTTACATCATCATGAGCAATGAGGGATTTTTAAGTGATTTACTGACAGCCACCGAATTGGTGCCGAGCGCCAAGACGGTCAACGTCATGGCCCGCGCGGCCGCCGTCGCGCCAGCTCCAAAAATGCAGGTGCTGGATTCGCTGCACGAAAATGGGCCGAAGCTCGTCGAAATGTCGCCGGAGGCAGAGCTCAGCCTGCGCCTCAGCAAACCCGGGCTGAAAATTGTGCCCGAAGTATTTTATCATCGGCAGTGGGAGCGGTTCAAAATCCACAAGCGCCTTTCGGCGACCGGTGCCCGGACGGCCGTGGGGAAGTCTCGCCGAAAGATGAAGGTCGCGAAGGCGGTTGCGGCGCCTTCCAGCGTTACGGTCACGGTGACTGACGCATCGGGCGGCGGCGCGCCGATAAAGGGCGCCCAAATCGTTGCATTCACGGATTTCGCCGCACGCCAGGGCGCCAGCGGGACAACCGCCGCAAATGGCCGCGTGACGCTCCTGGGCCTTTCGTCGAACCGAAAGCTTGAACGTGTCTACGTTTATGCGCCGGCCGGCTTCTGGGGATTCTACAACGAAAACATCGCGGCATCGAAGGTGTCGCAGATCAAGTTGACAAAAATCGACGTGCGCGCCGCCTCGCTGCTGCTCAGTCAGCTTTACGGCTCGCTCCCGGCAAACGCGGGTGAAGGCGTAACGGTCGGCGTCATCGATAGCGGCGTGGATGGGACGCACCCCGACCTGACAAACGTGTCGGGTGGCCTCAATTGCGTAAGCGATGAAGTGCGCGCCAATCCTGCCGCAGCTCAGAACTGGCGACCTGCGAAGAAGGAAGGCGAACACGGCACACACGTTGCGGGCATCGTCGGAGGGCGAGGAACCGCGAGCGGATTTCGCGGTGTCGCGCCAGGCGTGACACTGCGAAGCTACCGCGTATTTCCGGACAAAGGCGGTGGCGCGAGCAATTTCGATATAGCCAAGGCAATCGATGCCGCCATCGCGGACAAATGCGATATCATCAATATGAGCCTCGGCGGCGGGCCCAAGGACGATCTCACGCGCGCCGCTATCATCCGCGCCCTCAACTCAGGTGCCATTGTCGTCGTCGCCGCCGGAAATGATGAGAGACACCCCGTGTCCTTTCCCGCGGCATTTACCGAATGCACGGCCGTCTCCGCGATGGGCCGGATCGGATCGTTCCCGAAGACCGCGATCGGAACGAGCAGCGTTGCACCCCCGAAGGGAAACCCTCTAACCAAGGACTTCGTGGCCGATTTCAGTAATTTTGGCTCCGAAATCGACGTCACGGGTGCGGGCGTCGAGATCGTTTCGACCCTTCCCGGCACCGGGCATGGCTCGATGAGCGGAACCTCCATGGCATGCCCGGCAGTGGCGGGATTTGCCGCGCATCTTCTCGCAGCCGATCCGGCCTTGAAACAAAATGTGGGCGCCGGCCGTTCTCGGGCGCTAAAAGATGCCCTATATGCAAGCTGCAAGCCCGAGGGCTTTGGTCGGGACTTCGAAGGGTTCGGACTTCCCGTTCCCTGACGCTAACTCCAGGGCCAAACTGGATAACCACCTATGGCCGAACGAACCATCGTGTACCGCGCCAGTCCGGACTCGGAAGCATCCGGCAAGGTGGCTTCGCGGCTACGCGCGAATGGCATCGAAATCGTGGACGAGCAGCAGAACATGCTGCTCGTCGAGGGCGCCATGCAAACGATCAGCCGCGCACTCGGCGATAAAGCGGGGTGGAATTTGACGGTCGAGACCAAAACTCCACAACCCGACACGCGGAAAAAGATACTGAAGCCACTCGTCAAGTAAGCCCCACCTCGCGAATTGGTCAGTCGCCACCTGGCGATGCGCGCGGCAGCGCCACTCGCCTTGGGGGGCCTTGGGCAGATCTGACGTCGGCCGCCGCGCCTTGTGATCGCGATTTCATCGGGAATTTCTCGATATTGCCCGATTGCAGGAGCCGAATCCCCTGCTATACCGCTGCTTCCCGCTTACCTGCGCTCGTTCGCAGGAGTGAGCTTCAGGAGACTGATATGCCCGACCAGAATACGCCCGCATCTGGATTCCAGTTTGGCCTCGCCAATTTGAAACCGGCCGAGCCCTTGGAAAAGATCACCCTCACCTTCCCGGACGGCGCGAAACGCGAATACCCCAGGGACATCACCGGGCTCGACATCGCCAAGGGCATCTCGCCCTCGCTGGCCAAGCGCACCGTGGCAATGGCGCTGGATGGCGTGGTCGCCGACCTCAACGATCCGATCGCGCACGATGCGAAGATCGAGCTCATCAATCGCGACGACACCCGAGCGCTGGAACTGATCCGGCATGACTGCGCGCATGTGCTCGCCGAAGCGGTACAGTCGCTATGGCCGGGCACGCAGGTCACCATCGGCCCGGTGATCGAGAACGGCTTCTATTACGACTTCTTCCGCAACGAGCCGTTCACGCCGGAAGATTTCGCGGCGATCGAAAAGCGCATGCGCGAGATCATCGCGCGCGACAAGCCCTTTACCAAGCAAGTGTGGGACCGCGAGAAGACCAAGCAAGTGTTCCGCGACAAGGGCGAGGCCTTCAAGGTCGAACTGGTCGATGCCATTCCCGGCGACGAACCGATCAAGATCTATTTCCAGGGCGACTGGTTCGACCTCTGCCGCGGCCCGCATATGTCTTCGACCGGCAAGGTCGGCAACGCCTTCAAGCTGATGAAGGTGGCGGGCGCCTATTGGCGCGGCGACAGCAACAATCCGATGCTGACGCGCATCTACGGCACGGCGTTCGCCAAGCAGGAAGAACTCGACGCCTACCTCAAGCAGATCGAGGAGGCCGAGAAGCGCGACCACCGCAAGCTCGGCCGCGAGCTCGACCTGTTCCACTTCCAGGAAGAAGGCCCCGGCGTGGTGTTCTGGCACCCCAAGGGCTGGACCATCTTCCAGGCGCTGATCGCCTATATGCGCCGCCGCCTGACCGGCGATTACAGCGAGGTCAACGCGCCGCAGATCCTCGACAAGGTGCTGTGGGAAACTTCCGGCCATTGGGACTGGTACCGTGAGAACATGTTCGCGGCCCAGTCGGCCGGCGACGAGGCCGAGGACAAGCGCTGGTTTGCGCTGAAGCCGATGAACTGTCCGGGCCATGTGCAGATCTTCAAGCATGGCCTGAAGAGCTACCGCGACCTGCCCTTGCGGCTTGCGGAATTCGGCGTGGTGCATCGCTACGAGCCGTCGGGCGCCATGCATGGCCTGATGCGCGTGCGCGGCTTTACTCAAGACGACGCGCACGTGTTCTGCACCGAGGCCCAGCTTGCCGACGAGTGCCTCAAGATCAACGAGCTGATCCTGTCGACCTATGCCGATTTCGGCTTCGACGGCGAACTCACGGTCAAACTCTCGACCCGTCCGGAGAAGCGCGTCGGCACCGACGAGATGTGGGACCATGCCGAGCGTGTGATGGCGACCGTGCTGGCGGAAATTCAGGCCAGCGGCAGCAATCGCATCAAGACCGCGATCAACCCCGGCGAAGGCGCGTTCTACGGGCCGAAGTTCGAATACGTGCTGCGCGACGCCATCGGCCGCGACTGGCAGTGCGGCACCACGCAGGTCGACTTCAACCTGCCGGAACGTTTTGGCGCATTCTATATCGATGCCGATGGATCGAAGAAAGCGCCGGTTATGGTGCACCGCGCGATCTGCGGCTCGATGGAGCGCTTCATCGGCATTTTGATCGAGCATTTTGCGGGCAATTTCCCGCTCTGGCTGGCGCCGACCCAGGTCGTGGTCACGACGATTACTTCCGAAGGCGACGAATACGCCAAGGTGGTCGCCGCCGCTGCGCGGCGCGCCGGCCTGCGCGTCGAAATCGACCTGCGCAACGAGAAGATCAACTACAAGGTCCGCGAGCACTCGCTGGCAAAAATCCCGGCCCTGCTCGTCGTCGGCAAGAAGGAAGCCGAGACCCATTCGGTCTCGATCCGCCGGCTCGGCAGCGACGGCCAGAAGGTGTTGCCGACCGACGAGGCGCTGGCCGCGCTGGTCGAGGAAGCGACCCCGCCGGACGTGAAGCGGATGCGGGCCGCGGGCTGATCATAATCGGTCTAAATCGGCTTCCGCTGGACCGGCTGTGCCCCTATCTGTGGCACAGCCATTTCCGACGAAAGAGACACTTAGTGCCCGATGCCATTGAACTCCTGAAGATCCGCCGCTCGGTAAAACCGCGCGAGATGAGCGGCCCCGGCCCCACCGCCGGCGAACTCGAGACCATCCTGACCATCGGCGCGCGGGTGCCGGACCACGGCAAGCTGACGCCGTGGCGCTTCATCGTGTTCGAGGGCGACGCTCGCGCCCGGGCCGGCGACGTCATCGCGCAGGTGTTCGCGAAGAAAAATCCGTCTGCCCCCGCCGCCGACATTGAGATGGAAAAGCGGCGGCTGATGGACGCGCCGCTGGTGATCGCGGTGGTGAGCTTTACAAAGCCGCACCCCAAGGTGCCGGCATGGGAGCAGGAATTGTCCGCCGGCGCCAGCGCCATGAACATCGTCACCGCCGCCACCGCGCTCGGCTACGGCGCCAACTGGCTCACCGGCTGGTTCGCGTTCGACCGCGACGTGCTCGACGGACTGGGACTGAAAGCGGACGAAAAACTCGCCGGCTTCATCCATATCGGCACGCCGGCAAAGCCTGCGGAAGACCGCCCGCGTCCGGCGCTGTCTGAGATCGTGACGCGGTTCTAAATTCCGGGGCCAACTCTACTTTGCATGGGGTTGTTTTCGCGATTTTGTGTCTGGGACCTGAGATGTGCCGCCGACAGGGCAGAGGTACCGTCCGTGCGCGGCTAGCGCGCGATGACCTCAACCTCGCCGTCGACGCCGTTGACGACGTTGAAGGGACGCTCGAACACCTTGCCTTCGTTCTTGGCAATCGCGCGGTATTCGCCCTCGGACAGCACCACGCGCGGAAACGCGCCGATCAATTCCTTGATGACGTCGCCGCCCGGCGTGATCACCGACCAGGCGGTGTTGGCGAGCGCCTCGCCGCCCCTGTCGCTGACGAGTTTCAGCGTGATGACAGCCGCGCGGTGGCTGACGGTCACATCCGTCAGCTTGCCGGCCTGGACACGGATGTCGGAGCGCACGACGGAGTTGGCGTCGCCATAGTTGGAGATGATGTAGTAGGTCCCCTCCGGCAGCAGCGCGACGTCGCCTGCGGGCACGTTGGGCACCAGCGACTGGCGTTCGGCGCCGTCGAACTGGCTGCCCTTGTAGAGGGCGAACGAAATCTGGTTCGGTGGAATCTTGCTGGAGCCGACGCGGCCCTCGATGCGCAGCCCGCCGGCCGGAAGCACGAAGGCCACGCGATCGGTCTCCGCCTTCAGGCTCACCGCCCGCACCGCGCTGACCAGGCCAAGCGCCACGTGGACGACGTAGTTGCCGGGCGGCAGCACGATGTTCGGGGTCGCGCCGCGCTCCTCGCGGATCAGCTTGAATGTGCCGGTGTCGTCGGGCTTGTCGGCGAACACCCGCCACACCAGCCCGCCATTGATGACCGGCAGATCCTTGCCATAGCGGGCCGTCAGCGACAGCACCCCCTGAGTGGGAACTGCGGCCGCTGGCGGCGCAGCCGGCGGAATCGTTGCAATCGACGGCGGCACGATGGTGGGCTGGTTCAACGGCGCGGGAAGCGGCGGAATCGTTCCCGTCCCCGACGGCGGCGCCAGGTTCATGGCGGGCGCGGTCTGGACATCCGGAACCGCGGCCGGCGGCACCGGCGGCGGGCGGTCCGAGAACATCTGGGCCGAGACCGGGACCGGGAGCAGCGCGGCCAGTGCCAGGGCAAGCATCAAGGCAAGCGCCAGCGCCGGGACAGGCCATCCGCCTCGCCCGTTTCCAACGATACCGTGATCGCCCGAAATCATGGCCATGCTTTTCACTGAAAACGCGGCAAATTCAAGCCTCCGTCGCACAAGTTGGGCCTGCGGCGGTGGCGGAACCGGCTCCGGCACCCAAATGTTAATGCTGCGGACGCGGTCCAGTCACGTTCCCCGCCTAGGTCGCTTTCGCTGGGCATAAACCATGCAGGCGGATCGGAATAGACTGTTCTGGCGCGGCCGCGCCGCGGCGAATATCGTTGAAGCCGCAGGAGAGTTTGCGTGTTGGATAGCTGGATGGGTCGCGGCCAAAAGGGCTCCGATGCCCAGGACAAGGTAGGGCTCGGCAGCATCCGCCGGCCGGTGATCGGATTGGCGCTGGGCGGCGGCGCCGCGCGCGGCTTTGCCCATATCGGCATCGTCCGGACGCTGTTGGCCCATGGAATCATTCCCAACGTCGTGGTCGGCACCTCGATCGGCGCCGTGGTCGGCGGCGCCTATGCCGCCGGACATCTCGACACGCTGGAAGAATGGGCGCGCAGCCTGCAGCCGCGAACGGTCTTCTCCTATCTCGACATCCGCCTGAACGGCTCCGGCCTGATCGGCGGCGCCAAGCTTGCGGCCGAACTGGAGACCGCGCTGGGCCAGAGCCTGATCGAGGATCTGCCGGTGAAATTTGCCACCGTTGCGACCGAAGTGCGCACCGGCCACGAGATCTGGCTGACCCACGGCCCGATGGTGGATGCGATGCGTGCCTCCTATGCGCTGCCGGGCATATTCTCGCCGGTACTGGTCGGCGACCGCTGGCTCGTCGACGGTGCCCTGGTCAATCCGGTGCCGGTGTCGGCGGCACGCGCGCTCGGCGCAGAAATCGTCATTGCCGCCAATCTTTCCAGCGACGTCTTCACGCACTCCACGACGATCTACTCCCACGGCCCGACATCAGGCGTTTCGGTATCGGTGATGCCGGAAGCGCTGCCCGAACCCGAGCCGCGCAAACGCGGCATCGGAAAATTCTTCTCCGCCGAGCGCACGATGAAGCGCGAGTTCTTCGGCGGCGGCGGACGGCCGGGCATCTCCTCGGTCATGATCGACGCCTTCAACATCATGCAGGACCGCATCACCCGCGCACGGCTGGCGGGCGATCCGCCGGACCTCCTGATTTCGCCTCGCGTCGGCCAAGATCGGCTGGTTCGATTTCCATCGCGCCGACGACCTGATTGCCCACGGCGTGAAAGCGGCCGAACGCGCCATCGAATCGATCCAGGAGGCGATCCACATTCTGGCGCCGCCGACGGCGGGTGAAGCCGAGCCCGCGGTCGAAAAGGCCGAGAAGGAATAGGGTGGCGTTTTCAAGCGAAGCATGCCTTCGGACTTGATCCGGAGTGGCTACCGGCTCGCGCCAAGAAAACGCGTCAAAACAATGATCACGCGGTCTTGATGTAGTCGCGCAGCGCCTCCTGCTCGGCCTCGTATTCCTGGACGCGGCGCTTGACGATGTCGCCGATCGAAATCAGGCCCACCACCTTGCCGTCCTCGACCACGGGCAAGTGGCGGAATTTGCCGATCGTCATCATTTCCATGATGCCGGAGACGGTGTCGGACTGGCGGCAGCTCACGACCTTGCGCGTCATGACCGCGCTGACGGGCTCCTCAAGCACCCTGGCGCCGCGCTCCGCCAGCACTCGGACAATGTCGCGCTCTGACAAAATACCTTCAAGCCGTCCCTGGTCCATCACCAGCACGGCGCCGATCTTGCGTTCGCCAAGGATCTTGACCGCCGCCGAAAGCTTGGCGCCCGGCTCGATGCTCTGGATCTGGTGGCCCTTGGTGTCGAGAATTGAACTTACCGTCATTGTCGCCTCCCTGAATCCGTTCGTGCCCCGAGAGCCCGACTTGTTCGCGAGTCTTCAATCAACAGTTCCGCGCCGGTGTCGTTTCAGCGCACGGTCTACAAGTGCGGCTGTCCTGCACGGCAGCGGCATCGGGTTGCGTTACAACCTGTGTGGATGATGGATGAAATCGCCCCTCGCCGCAAGCGGCGATCAGACGCGGTCGGTTTCGTCCGGCGACAGGGCATCGGCGGCATGCGGCATTGCACGCGGCACCGGGTCGAACAGCGAAAACAACATCAGGCCGGCGAGAAATCCGCCGATATGCGCTTGCCAGGCAACACTCGCACCGTCCGTGCCGATCGAAATCGACCCAAGGCCGAAGATGATGTTGACGCCGAACCACACCGCCAGAAATCCGAGCACGCGCGGGTTGCGCAATGCCCGGGCTAGCGACAGCGCTGGAACCTTCGCTGCGGCATCCGCGTCGCCCCGGTGGAACGAAAGAAAGCTTCCCCGCACGAAAGCGAAGCGGATGGCGGCGGCCATCGCGCCGGATACCGAGGCCGAGGCGCCGATCATCGGCGCGATCGCGTGCTCATGGGTGACGAGATGCGCCAGTGCGCCCGCCGCGGCCGTCACCGCCATGAATGCGAAGAACCTGACAGGACCGAACCGGCGGGCCAGCGCGCTGCCGAACGGCAACAGCCACAGCACGTTGAAGCCGATATGGCTGAGATTGGCATGCAGCAGGGAATAAGTGACGAAGGTCCAGACCTTGGCGCCGGCCCCGCCGGGAAAGGTGATGTTGAGCAGCGTGGAATCGTAACGCTTCGGAATGAAACCGAACACGTCGATGGTCCAGTTCTCCAGCTCCACCGGCAGCAGCACCCGCAAATGAATCGCCGCGATCAGCGCGACATAGGCCGTCAGCGCGCCCGGCAGCGTCAGGATCGGCTCGTGCGGGGCGTCCGGCGGCTCGAGCTGGGATGAGTAAGGCTGGGAATCCAAAGGCCAGGACCTTGCAAGACGGCTTCGAGGGATATGGGTCCAGATAGGCGGCTTTGCCTGCCCTGTGCAAGTGCACAATCGGCAATTCGGGGCCAGGACGAATTCTGCAAAGGGCATGGGCCCCGGCTCTGGGTCGCACCGCCAAGGGGCGCTACGCCGCGTCCGGGACACGAGATCTGCACAATCGGCAAAGAAAAAGGGAGGATGCTGAGAACATCCTCCCTTGTCTTGCTGATCTTCTCGCGCCCCTGGAGCCGGGATCACATCCCCACCCCTCCCCGCGCGATGACCAAACTGTTTGACGCTGCCTGTGTACCAACTGCGCCGAGAACCCAGAGATAAGCCGGCGCCGTCCGATGCGTTCCACACTACGCACGCCGCCCCGCCTTCGCCAACCTCATAGTTAATTTAACGTTAACAACGCAAAGCCGGGCTCGCACGGCCAAATCGCGTTCCCGGCATGGACGCTGCAAAGCCTGTCCTGCACAACAGCTAAGGGAAGGCGTGTTGCGCAAAAGCGGGACAGAAGTGTCTCGCTCATGGCAACCGGGGGCGAGGACTAAGATATGAAACACCCATCGAGCCGCGAGTTCTTCGCCTATTGGGATGCGAAGCGCGGCGATGCGCGGGCGCCGGACCGCAGCGAGATCGAACCCGGCGCGGTGCGCGAACTGCTCGGCGACATCTTCGTGCTGAACTATGACAACGACGCCGGCTACCCGTTTCGCGTCGCCGGAACGCGGGTCTGCGCCCTGCTCGGCCGCGACCTTAAGGATACCAGCTTCTCCGCGCTGTTCGCCCCGGCCAGCCGCCGCGAGATCGAGGACATCGTCAGCTACGTCGCGGAAGAAATGCTGGCGGCGATTGCCGGCATCACCGCGACTTCGGACGACGGGACGACCGCGCATCTGGAGTTGCTGCTGCTGCCGTTCAACAACCGCGCGCATGCGCCGATCAGCCTGACCGGAGTGCTGGCGCCGTTCGAAGCCGACCTCGGCGCCATCAGGGACTTCAAGGTGACGTCGTGGCGCTATTTGCACCGGCCGCAAAAGCTCGTTCCGCGCGCCTTGCGCAAGCTCGCCATTGCGCGCGGCTTCATGGTGTATGAAGGCCTGCGGTAATCACGAACCGACGGGTTCAACGAACACCGCAGCACAACGCATGGTCGCGTGACCATGCTCGAAAACGACCCACAAAAGCCTCCAAAAAATGCAACGGGAAGCATTGCCTAAATGCGAGGCGTCAGGCAGGGTCGAATCGCGACGTGGAGCCGGGCCACATCAGCCGAATGATACGCGCCGAGAGGAATCTCGGAGGCGGTGAATTGGCGTAACCTCGGAGATCCCAAGATGCCTTTCAAGAAACTGTTGCTTGCCGCCGCAATTGCCACTGCTGCGGTGGCGACGCAGGCCCGTGCCGACGCGCTTGATTCCATCATGAAGTCCAAGGTGATCAAGATCGCGGTGCCGCAGGATTTTGCGCCGTTCGGCTCCGCCGGCCTCGATCTCAAGCCCCAGGGCTACGACATCGACATGGCCAACCTGATCGGCAAGGAGCTCGGGGTGAAGACCGAGATCATTCCGGTCACCAGCGCCAACCGCATTCCCTATCTGCAGACCAACAAGGCCGACCTCGTGATCTCCAGCCTCGGCAAGAACGAGGAGCGCGAAAAGGTCATCGACTTCTCGATCGCCTATGCGCCGTTCTTCTCCGGCGTGTTCGGCACCAAGGCGATCGCGGTGACGAGCGCCGCCGATCTCAAGGGCAAGACCATCGGCGCCACCCGCGGCGCGATCGAAGAACAGGCGCTGACCGCCTCGGCGCCGCCTGACGCCACCGTCAAGCGCTTCGAGGACAACAACGCTACCATCGCCGCCTTCGTGTCCGGTCAGGTCGACCTGATCGCCACCGGCAACACGGTGGCCGCCGCGATCGCCGAAAAGGTCCCCGCCCGCGCACCGACGCTGAAATTCGTGATCAAGGACAGCCCCTGTTATGTCGGGCTCAACAAGAACGAGCCGGCGCTGCTCGCCAAGGTCAACGAGATCATTACCAAGGCAAAGGCTTCGGGTGATATCGCCAAGCTATCGGAGAAGTGGCTGAAAGCGCCCTTGCCACCCGGCTTCTAAACGTCAGCGCCGGGGCACGCGCGTGTCTTACAAACTGCAATTCGCCGAACTGCTGCCCTACTGGAAGGTGCTTCTACAGGGGCTGATCTTCACGATCGTGCTGACGGTTGTGTCGACGGTGGCCGGCATCGCGGTCGGCACCGCAGGCGCTTCGGCGCGCACCTTCGGCCCCGTTTGGCTCGGCCGCGTCGTTGCGGTCTATGTCGAACTGATTCGCAACACGCCGTTCATCGTGCAGTTGTTCTTCATCTTCTTCGGATTGCCGGCGCTCGGGCTGAAGCTCAGCGAGACCACCGCCGCCTTCATCGCCATGGTGGTCAATCTCGGCGCCTACTCGACCGAGATCATCCGCGCCGGCATCGAGGCGGTGCCCAAAGGCCATATCGAAGCCGGCCTCAGCCTCGCCATGACCAAATGGGAAGTGCTGCGCCGCATCGTGCTCAACCAGGCATTCCGAAAAATCTATCCGGCGCTGTCGTCGCAGATCATCATCGTGATGCTGGGCTCGGCGGTGGTGTCGCAGATCTCGGCGGAAGACCTCACCTATGCCGCGAACTTCGTGGCGTCGCGGAACTTCCGCAACTTCGAGGTCTATCTCCTGATCGCGCTGGCCTACCTCGTGCTGGCGATGCTGACGCGCGCGGCGTTGCGCGCGCTCGGCCGCGTCATCTTCAAGGCGAGGTGAACCATGCTGCAGTTCAGCTTCTGGGACATCCTCTCCAACCTCCTGATCGCCACGCAATGGACGATCGTGCTGTCGCTGATCGCGTTCTTCTGCGGTGGCATCGTCGGCCTGATCCTGTTGTTCATGCGCACGTCGCGGATCGCGCCGCTGGAATGGTTCACCAAGATCTATATCGAGTTCTTCCAGGGCACCCCGCTGTTGATGCAGCTCTTTCTGTTTTTCTTCGGCATCGCGCTGTTCGGCATCGAGGTCTCGCCGTGGACGGCGGCGACGCTGGCGCTGACATTCTGGACCAGCGCGTTCCTGACCGAGATCTGGCGCGGCTGCGTCGAGTCGATACCGAAAGGTCAGTGGGAGGCGTCCTCCAGCCTCGCGCTCAGCTACATCGAACAGATGCGTTACGTCATCCTGCCGCAGGCCTCGCGCATCGCGATCGCGCCGACCGTTGGTTTTTCCGTGCAGGTCATCAAGGGCACGGCGCTTGCCTCGATCATCGGCTTCGTCGAACTGACCAAGGCCGGCACCATGCTCAACAATGCGACCTTCCGGCCGTTCCTGGTCTACTCGCTGGTCGCGCTGATCTATTTCTGCCTGTGTTTCCCGCTGTCCTGGTGGGCGAAAAAAATCGAAGGCCGCCTCAATGTCGCTCGTTAGCATTCGTGACGTCAGGAAGAGCTTTGGTGCGAACGAGGTGCTGAAAGGCGTCTCGCTCGACATCGCCAAGGGCGACGTGGTCGCCATCATCGGCCGGTCCGGCTCAGGCAAGAGCACCCTGCTTCGTTGTATCAACGGGCTGGAGACCTATCAGTCCGGCGCCATCGTCGCCGACGGCATCGAGGTCGGCGGCGCCGCTACCAATCTGCGCGAGCTGCGGCGGCATGTCGGCATGGTGTTCCAGCAGTTCAACCTGTTCCCGCATCTGACGGCGGCCGAGAACGTCATGCTGGCGCCTACCGTCGTCAACAAGGTGTCGAAGGCGGAAGCCCGCGCCACCGCCGCCGAGGTGCTGGCCAAGGTGGGATTGTCGGAAAAGATGGACGCCTATCCGAGCGAGCTTTCCGGCGGCCAGCAGCAGCGCGTCGCCATTGCCCGCTCGCTGGCGATGCGGCCGAAGGTGTTGCTATGCGACGAAATCACCTCGGCGCTCGACCCGGAGCTGGTAAATGAAGTGCTGCGCGTGGTCGAACAGCTGGCGCGCGAAGGCATGACGCTGATTCTGGTCACGCACGAAATGCGCTTCGCGCGCGACGTAGGCACCAAGCTCGTCTTCATGCACCACGGCAAGGTGCACGAGGAAGGCGTTCCGAAGGAAGTGTTCGCCGCGCCGCGAACGCCGGAACTGCAGCAGTTCGTCGGTCAGGTCGGCTGAGTTAAGCCGGGAACCCATAAATTCAGACGGGCAACTGACGTCCGCCTTAAAGCGCCTTTGCAGACTCCGACTTCGCGCCATGCCTTATCAATGAAGCTCGCCGAGCAACGCCTTGGCCTTTCGAAGGTCGCTTGTGTCAAAACCTTCGGTAAACCAATCGTAGACGGGGGCGAGAAGGTCACGTGCCGTTTGCCGTTTTCCCTGATCGCTCAACAGCCGCGCCAGGCTCATGGCCGCGCGTAATTCCCACGACCTTGCCTGCTGAGCTCTCGCAACCGTCAGGGAATGCTCGAAGTGCGCTTGCGCTTTCGCCACGTCTCGCTGCGGCGACTTGAGCGCGATTTCACCGGCAACGCGATAGGCCTCAGCCTCGCACCACCTTTCCTTGGTTGCGTGCATCGCCGTCATTGCCTTGTCGATGCAACGCCAGGCATCGTCGAATTTGCCCGAATCCGCATAGGCGATTGCCAGCATGAACTCATGCTCCGGTGTGAATATCGTCGATCCCGCCGACCGCCATAAATCAATACCCGCTGTGACGCTCTCGACGGCGTTCGCGGCTCCCGTGAGGGTCAGGATATAGCCCCGCCGTAGCACGCCTTCCGCTTTCCGGAACGGGGCACCTTTCTCCTCGGCCAACGCGACAAGCTCTTTGAGACGCTCGTTTGCCGCGTCGTAGTTCCCGCAGTAGGTGTTAATAATAATTGGGAAATTCAGCGTAAACATCAAAGTGGCGGCGTGCTCGATCTGGCGCGCTTCCATTAGCGCGCAGTCAGCATCCCTGAGCGCAGCATCGGGATAGCCGAGCTGCCACAAGTCCATCGAACGAAAGGCCAGGCAGGTTACCCGGAGGTCCTGGCCAAATCGCGTCATCAATCGCCGGTGCTCGGCGGGACGGTAAAGCGCGAGCGCTTTGTCGTAGTGCGCTTTGGCCTCGACGGGATCGCCCATGAACGCGAGCGTACTCGCCATGGTGCGGTGTCCAATCATAAGCGGTGCCGCCGACCGCTCCTTCTCGCCAAGCGCCAGAAACCGTGCCGCAAGCTCTCGCGCAACGTCGCCGTTGAAGTTTATGAAATTGACGATCCACTGGCCAAAGAGCGCCGAGAGCAGCAACGAAGGGTCATCGGGAGTTTCTCCGAGCCGTTCCGCCTGCTCGATCAACGCTCTCACCTGGGCTACGGCAGCTTTCGTTTCAGGTGCGCCATATCCTTTGACATGCATGAGCGTGTTCAGGAGCGCGACTTGTAAAATGATCTGCTCGCGCCGCAGGTCGGACGTAGAGGGCAAGGTCGCGATTTGCGCCAGAGCCTGGCCAAGTTGTTCTGCGGCTTCGACCAGCGCCGAACGCTCCTGTGAGCGCTGTCCCGCCTTGCCCCACAAGCGCGCGGCCTTCTCGATCAGGTCGGCCTTTGTGTAGTGACGCGCCAGCAACTCGGGCTGGCTCTCGGCAATTTCTGCGAACTGGCTTTCGAGGATTTTGGCGATGCGCGCATGCAGCGTGCGCCTCTGCTCCCGCAGCAGCGTACTGTAGGCTACGTCCTGCACCAGCGCATGCTTGAACAGGTAGTTCGCATAAGGCGGGGTGCCGTGCCGAAACAACAAACCCGCCGCGATGAGCCGGTCGAGGTCGGAGTCCAGTTCCTGCTTGGGCTTTCGCATCAGCGAGGCCAGCAACATGTGGGGGAATGCCCGGCCGATCGCTGCGCCAACCTGCGCCACGTTCTTCGCCGGCCCGAGCCGGTCGAGCCGCGACATCAGCGAAGCCTGCAGACTTGCCGGAACCGCCACGACAGGCGTCGGCGCGCCTGCGCAGACCCGCCGCGCGTCACTCTCACCCTCCGCGTCCAGCACCGCCTTGGTCATCTCCTCGGCGAACAGCGGAATGCCGTCGGTGCGCTCGACGATGTCCTGGCGGATGCCTGCCGGCAGCGATCGGTTGCCGACGACCCGCTCGATCAGGGAATCGATGTCGCACGGCGCCAGCCGATGGAGGGTCAGCTCAGTCACGTGCGGCCGTCCGATCAAGGGCGGGCTGAATTCCGGCCTGAAAGTAACCAGTATCAAAAGCCGGTGGCTCGCGGCCAGGTCACCCGTCCGGGCGAACAATTCGAGGCTGGTTGGATCGGCCCAATGCGCATCTTCGAAAATCACCAGCACGGGATTGATCCGCGCCAGCGCCTCGATTTGCGAAGCAAGCGCTTTCAGCGTTTTCTGACGGCGGAGCTGCGGTTCGACTTCAACCGGGGGGTAGCGTCCATCGTTGGGCAGCGACAGCATTTCGGCAAACAGCGCCGCATCCTGGGGTGGCGTCGAGCTTTGCGCCAGCAGCGCGTCAAGCTTGTCCATTTTCACTTGCTGGCTGTCCGCGTGAGCAAAGCGGGCGGCGCGCAACATCTCGCCGATGACCGGATAGAGCATGCTGTCGGTATGCTGCGGCGAGCAGAAGCAGCGCAGGCGTATGTGCGGCTCGCGCGCAAGCTGTTCCAGCAGCGCAACGCTGAGCCGTGACTTGCCGATTCCCGCTTCACCGGAAAGCAGCACCACCTGACCTTCGCCGCCCCTCGCCTGCTCCCATCGGCGCAGCAGCAGCGCCATTTCTTCATCACGACCGATCAGCGGCAGCAAATCGCGGCTTTGGAGCGCGTGCGAGCGGCTGGTCACGGCGGTCTTGCCTGCGACTTGCCATGCAGCGACCGGTTTTGCGAATCCGTTGATCTCGACCTTACCGAGATCGAGATACTCGAATTGCGGTCCGGCGATCGTCTTTGTGCGGCCCGAGATAATGACGCCGCCGGGCGGTGCGAGCGATTGCAGCCGGGCGGCAAGATTCGGGGTGTCGCCGAGGATGCCGTGCTCCTCGGAAATCGCGCTGTCCGACATGTCGCCGACCAGCGCGACGCCGGTTGCAACACCGATACGCGCGCTCAATTTTTCCTTCGCCGGCAGGGCGGCGATCGCCTGCACCAATGCGAGGCTGGCTTGAACGGCACGCTCGGCGTCGTCTTCGTGCGCGTGAGGATAGCCAAAATAGATCACCGCGCCGTCGCCATGATGCCGCGCGACAAAGCCGTCGAAGCCGGCAACGGTTTCAGTGATGCAGCGCCGGTAGCCGGCAATGATGGCGCTGAAGTCTTCAGGATCGAGCCGCGCGGAAAGCGCCGTCGATCCGACCAGGTCACAAAACAGTACCGTAAGCTGCCGGCGCTCGATCGGGCGCGAGTCCGGTGCCGTCGGCACCATCGCGGAAGAATCCACGCGCAATCTGGCGCCGCAGTCGCCGCAAAACTTGTTTGGAGCCGGGTTTGCCGAGCCGCAGGCCAGGCAGCGCCGCACGACCGCCGCTCCGCACCGCCCGCAAAATTTTCTTTGCTCCGGCACTTCGGCTGCGCAATTCGTGCAGTGCATCCGGACCTCAACGGATATCAATAACGCCGTTACAATGCGCCGGAAGTCGAGCGATCCATATGATCTCGGTCACAACTCCGGGTGATCAGTCTCGGAGTTCCGTTATGGGTCAAAAGGGGTCGATTATGGGCGTGTCGCGCCAATAAGTCCGTCCCTTAGCGGGACAGCAAATTGGCCTTGGCCACATCGATCACCTCATCGCCGCGGCCGCTCACCACGGCGCGAAGCACCCAGAGGCTGAAGCCCTTGATCTGCTCCGCCGTGATCGTCGGCCGCATCGACAGTTCCAAGATCTGCGACATTGTCGATCTTCATGCTGCATGATCCCTTCTCAGCGTCCGGTGAACACCGCCGCACGTTTCTCGAGGAAGGCGTTGCGCCCCTCGACCGCGTCGGCGCTGAGACGTATCTCCGCCTGCGTTTCGATCTCGCGGCGGAACTGATCGGCGTAGCTGGCGTGTTCGCTTTCGTCGATCAGGCGGCGCGTCGCGACCAGCGCGCGCGTCGGCCCGTTTGCGAGTTTGCGTGCCAGCGAAAGCGCACCGTCACGAAGCGCGGCATCGTCAAAGACTTCGCGGACCAATCCCCACTCTTTGGCCTGGTCGGCCATGAGCGGCTCGTTGGTCATCATCAACTCCAGCGCGCGCTGACGGCCGACGAGACGCGGCAGCAGCCAGGTCGAACCGAGATCGGGGACCAGCGCGATCCGGCTGAACACCTGAATGAAGCGCGCCGAACGCGCGGCGACGATCATGTCACCCGCCATCGCAAGGCTGAACCCGCCGCCCGCCGCCACGCCGTTGACGGCGACCACGATCGGGACGCGGCACTCGCGCAACGCCTTGAACGTCGGCCAGTAATACTTCATCACGCCGGCGGCGATGTCGTCGCCCAGGATCTGCGCGGCCTTGAGATTTTGCCCCGAGCAGAAACCGCGCCCGGCGCCGGTCAGCACCAGCGCCCTCACCCGGGGATCATCGTTGATCTCGCCAACGGCCGTCGCGAGACCGCCCAAGAGATCGGGCGTCATCGCATTCAGGGTCTCGGGCTCATCCAATGTCAGCACGCCGACATTGTCGGCGCGTTCCCGCTTCACTCCCGGCATTTCGCATCCTCCATTCGCAGGCATTCTGGTCGGCCCGGCCGGGCGCGAGAGTAACCTCAATGCCACCGCGCGCAACCATCACCTCTCGCAAACTCGAGCAAAAAGCAATCGCAGCCGCCTGAAGCAGCCTCCCCGCGCCCTCCTCACAGGTAGCCCAGCCAGCGCCAATACGTCGCGGCCAGCAGCACCACAAGCGCGAGCGCGACCACGGTCAGCACCAGGCCGGTGCGGACGAAATCGCGCGCGCTGAACGTGTCGGTGCCATAGGCCACCATGTTCTGCGGCGCGTTCACGACCAGGATGAAGCCAAAGCTCACCACGAACTGCAGCAGCATGGTCATGCCGATGACATTGATGCCGGGCGTGGCCACGCTCTTGAGCACGGCGATGACGATCGGGATCATGGCCGATGCCAACGCCGTGGCGCTGGCGAAGCCAAGATGAATCACGACGAGAAACAGGCTCATCACGCCGAGGATGAACAACGCGGTCGCGTTCCTTAGACCAAACGCATCGACGACGATGTTGGCAAGCCATGTCGCCGCCGTGGTCTGCAGCAGCGCCGTACCGAGGCTGATACCAACGCCGAACAGGACGATCGTGCCCCATGGAATCCTGGGCTGCGCCTCCTTCCAGCTCATGATGCCGAAGCCCGGCAGGAACATCAGCGCCACCGCGCTGATGGTCGTCGTGCTGGTATCGAATTTGTGCAGCACGCCTTCGGTCGACCAGAACCCGATCAAGGTGATCGACAGCAGCAACAGCTTGATCTCCGACGGCTTCATCGGCCCGAGTTCCGACAGCGATTTGCGGATACCCTCGCGACCGCCAGGCACTTCGGCAACTTCCGCCGGCATCATTCGTGTCATCACGAAATACAGCGCGACGCACATCAGCACGGCAAACGGCCCGGCCGCGATCAGCCAGTCCAGCCAGGTAATGGTCCTGCCGAACGCCTTCTCGATAAAGCCGATCGCCACCATGTTTTGCGCCGCGGCGGTCTTGATGCCGACATTCCAGATGCTGGCCGTCTGTACCGTCGTGATCATCAGCATGCCGGCGAAGGCGCCGCGCCTGTCGACCCCGAAGGCTGCGATGATGCCAAGCGTGATCGGCACCAGGCAGGCCACCCGCGCGGTGGTCGAAGGCACCATCAGCGCGATTATGAACCCGACCAGGATGGTGCCGATCACGACGTTTCGGGTTTCGGTGCCGGCCCGTGACAGGATGGTCAGCGCAATGCGCTTGTCGAGGCCCGTTGCCGTCATCGCCGCCGCCAGGAAAAGCGCCGCCGCAACCAGCACCAGCGCGGTATTGGCAAAGCCGCTGAACGCGAGACCCAAGCGCCGCGCTCGTGCCCATCAACACCTTGGGATTGGCGACGCTCGGCGCCAGCCCGAGCAGGAATGCCATCAGTGTGGCGATCACGACCGCCGATACCGCGTAGTCGATGGCTTCCGTCATCCAGATGATGACGGCGAAGCCAAGAATGGCGAGCATGCGATGGGCCGCGACCGGTAGGTCCGCCGGCGTCGGCAGTAGAAGGATTGCGACCAGTACGGCGACAGCCAGCACCAATCCCCAGTTGGCCCTGATCCAGCCCTGATGTTCGCCGCCCGCGGCGGGGCTACCCGCCGATGTCTGTTCTACGATCGCCATGCGCGTTCCTCCCAGGAAAGCAGATTGCCCGAGACCGCCGAAGCCATTTTGCGTTGGATCAACCGGCCGGCGACAAAAGGCGCATGCCGGCCGCGCGGCGACGCGGTCCACGTTTGATCTCGCGCAAAGTGCCGGGGCCGCTGCTGCTTTACCCGAGAGATCCGGCTCGAGGACTTTCCGAAAACCAGGAGCATTTCAACATGACCAAGATCAAGATCGACACTGGCGACTGGATCGTTGTCTGCGATGGCCGCAAGGCACTCATCCTCGAAAATCGCGGCGATCGCATGTTTCCAAACCTGCACACCAGGGAAGTGCACGAGCAACCAGACCCGTCCACACATGCGCAAGGAAGCGATGCTCCCGGTCGCGTACACCAGTCGAATAGCGACGCGCGAAGCTCGGTCGAGCAGACCGACTGGCACGATGAATCGGAGCGATCATTCCTGAAGACTCTGGCGGACCGGCTGGATGTTGCCGTCACGACCGGCGAAACCTCGGCCGTGACGATGGTCGCCTCGCCCCGAGCGCTCGGCATGATCAGGTCGGAGTACTCGGCTGCGGTTCGAAAGGCGCTTCACGGAGAGGTCGCCAAGGACCTGGTCAAGATGCCGGTCTATGAGATCGAGAAGCAGCTTTTGGTGTGAATGCCGAATAGCGAGCGGGTTGTACTCCCTCGTGTATTGGTGCACGGCAGGATTGCAGCGGCGCAGCGCTCCTTCCCCGGGGGCGAATGGCCGCACTTCACCCTGCCGCCGCTAACACATCGTTAACCCTGTCGGCCTTAGGGTCTTTCTGACGCCGAAGGACCGGCTGTCGGGTAGCGAAATGTCGTTTGCGCAAAAGAAAACAACCACTGTACCGTCCGCAGAGGAGCGACGGCGCTTTCAGCGTGTCAAAGTCCACCTGCTCGGCCGCTACATGCTGCCGGATCGCCGCGAATTTCCTTGCCAGATTATTAACATGTCGCCGGGCGGATTGGCCCTGCTGGCGCCCGGCATCGGCAATGTCGGCGACCGCGTGATCGCCTATCTCGACCATATCGGCCGGGTCGAGGGCAAAATCACCCGCATCATCGACAACGGCTTTGCCATGACGGTCGGCGCCACCGCGCGCAAGCGCGACAAGCTCGCCGCCCAGCTCACCTGGCTTGCCAACCGCGATATCCTCAACCTGCCGGAAGACCGCCGCCACGACCGCATCATTCCGCGCAATCCGATCGCCCTGCTCACGCTCGAGGACGGCAGCAAGATGACCTGCCGCATCATCGACCTCTCGCTGTCGGGCGCCGCCATCGCCGCGGAAAACCGCCCGCCGCTGAAATCGCTGGTCATGCTGGGCAAGGTGCAGTCCCGTGTGGTGCGAAATCTCGAGGAAGGCTTCGCGCTCGAGTTCGTCCACGAGCAAGTCGGCGAAGCGCTCGAAGAAGCGGTTACCGCGCGGTAAAGCGCCAGCCGCCCAAAATCCCTGCTTTTCCCAACCTCAAGAGGCGGTATCCGCACCACGGATGCCGCCTTTGCCGTGTCTTAAGGCCTGCCAACGCGGTTAACGCGGCGGGCTTTGGCGTGCTTATCCGCCGTTGGCGCAGCCTCGTGCGCGTTAATATGTAAAATTTGAATCAATTGCAGTTGTTTCAAATTTTAATCGAATTAAATTCAAGTATAGATCGAATTAGCCGCTAGCTTTACTAGTATTCGCGTCAAATGTACTTGCCCGACTTAGCGGCGGCGCAAATCCTTTGTGCGAAACATGGTCCCAACAAGAAACGGGGGCCACAATGTTGTTCAGGGGACAGGGGAAGGGACTGGCGGTCATCGCCGTCCTGTTGGGGTTAAACGCTTCCATGGGCGTCTCGGCGAAAGCCGGCGAGGCTCTCTATGCCAGCCTGGGCGACACCGCGCGTTCGCCGATCGGCTGGGTCGAATTTTGCGCCGAGAATCCCGGCGATTGCCGTGGCGGCACATCACAGCCGCGCGACATCGTGATGTCGCAGACGGCGTGGCGGGATTTGCTGCGGGTCAACAAGTGGGTCAACGAGACCATCAAGCCGATCACCGACATGGATCATTGGGGTGTTATCGAGAAATGGTCGTTGCCGACGGACGGATACGGTGACTGCGAGGACTATGTGCTTCTGAAGCGCAAGATGCTGATCGACGCCGGATGGCCGCGCGAAGCGCTGCTGATCACGGTGGTGCGCGACAAGAAGGGCGAAGGCCACGCGGTGCTGACGGTGAAGACCGACAGGGGCGAGTTCGTTCTCGACAACCAGAACGAAAACGTCCTGGCCTGGACCGAGACCGGCTACCGCTTCGTCAAGCGTCAGTCGCAGAGCGATCCCAATGTGTGGGTCTCGCTCGGTGACAGCCGCCCTGCCGTCGCCACCGCCTCGTCACGCGATCGATAACGACCGAAGGATTTTACGAACCCGCGAGCCGGTCACATCCCCACCCCTCCCCGTCCCAGACCGGTTCGCGCGCGGCCAGCCTTCCCCCAAAGGCTGGCCGCACCTTTTTCGGGATAAGGGTCGCTCGAAGCCTACGCCGCCAGCGCCACGCGCGAGGTGGACCTTTGCCGCATCGGCTTGCCGCCGGGCGGTCCCGGCGGTTTGTGGTCGAGCATCGAAAGCGCTTCGAGGATCTCGTCGATCGTCACGATACGCCTCGTGCCCGCCAGCTCGCGCAGCGCGGGATTCGACGTCACTGCCGCCGCATCAGAGGCCCAGGACGCGAGGATCGCGCGCTTTTCGCTCAACGAAAGCGTCGCGTCGGCGACCACCTCGCGCGGGTGATCGAACACGGTCGCAGGATGCAGCACCGCATTCAGATCAAACACGTTGTCTGCCTGGTCGATCATTGATTTGTTCTCCCCAAAGGTGGGAAACGCTTCCCGCCCGATATATTCGGGCGGGAGCCGGTCCCTTTGTGAGGCGCGACGTGCTTACGCCGCCTTCGCCTCGATCTGCTGAACGTTGCCCGGCGCCGCGCCGTTGATCGCGATGCTGCGCGGCTTCATCGCCTCCGGGACTTCCCGGAACAGTTCGATCCGCAGCAGGCCATCCTCGAACGACGCGCTCTTCACCTGCACATGGTCGGCAAGGCTGAACTGGCGCTTGAAGGGACGCGCGGAGATGCCCTGGTAGAGATATTCGCGCTGGCCCTTCTCGGCCTTGCAGCCTTCGATCGTCACCGTGTTTTGCTCGGCCGTGACGGAAATCTCGTCAACCGCGAAGCCAGCGACGGCGAGCGAAATCTGATAGCGGTCTTCGCCCAGCCGCTCGATGTTATAGGGAGGGTAGTTATCCTCGCCGGCGCGTTGCGCGGTTTCGACGAGGTCGAAAAGGCGATCGAAGCCGATGGTCGAACGCCAGAGGGGTGTAAAGTCGTATGTGCGCATAGCCAAATCCTCCAGAGAGCAAGTTGGATACGAGCGGCACCGGACACGACCGGTGCCCGTCTCAAGGCCGGGCCCATCAGGCGCCCGGACCGCCCTGCGGCGGCAGCAAAGAAAATAGAAAAACGCGATTTGGTTTCAAGGGGGCCGCGAAAAATTTTCGGCGCCCTACCGGCCCGTCTCCGTTACGTTTTTGCACTGCACGAACGATGTGCCATGATGGACGGCCTCATCGGGGGAAGCTGCCGTGGCCCACAGCGAGATCGACGCCATCCGCACATTGCTGGGCTCGAAGCCGCGGCCGGTCGGCTGGTCGGAACGACGTGAACGTCTCGACGAAGTCGGATCGACCTGGCCGGTGGCGCCGGACGTTCAATGCGAGGCAGTCGATTGCGATGGCGTCGCCGGCGAGTGGTCGATCGTACCCGGCAGCGAGCCTTCGTGCGCGCTGTTGTATTTCCACGGCGGCGGATATTGCTCCGGCTCGATTGTGAGCCACCGCCGCCTGGTGACGGAGGCCGGGCGCGCGGCGCGCAGCCGCACGCTCGCGATCGACTATCGGCTTGCCCCTGAACATCCCTACCCGGCCGCCCATGACGACGCGCTCACCGCGTGGCGCTTCCTGCGCAAGCACGGCATTGCGGCGAAGAGCATCGCTGTCGGCGGCGACAGCGCCGGCGGCAACCTGACGCTCGGGTTGATCAACCGCCTGCGCGCGGCGGGAGAGGAATTGCCGGCGTGCGCCTGGCTGATTTCGCCGTGGACTGACCTCACCATGTCCGGCAGCACGCTTGCGACCAAGGACGCCATCGATCCGCTAATTCACAAGGCCTATCTCGAGGAGCTTGCAGATGCTTACGCACCGCCATCCGTCGATCGCCGCGATCCGCTGATCTCGCCCCTGTTCGTCGATCTCACAGGCTTTCCGCCGGTCCTGATCCAGGCCGGATCGGCCGAGACGTTGCTTGCGGACGCGACGCGGCTTGCCGAGGCCGCAGGCGCAGCCGATGTCGACGTGACGTTGCAAATCTGGCCGCACATGATTCATGCATGGCCGGTCTGGAATGCTAGGCTGCAGGACGGCCGGCGCGCGCTGGCGTACGCTGGCCAGTTCATCCGGGCGCATATCCGCTAGCCCAAGGCCACTCCTGTCCGTAAAACCCTGATCTTTCGGGGTTTTGCCCGCAATCCCCGCGCAAACCCGGCAAATCCCGGGTTTTAGCGTCGTCTGGCCTGTGCTATTTTGGAACTTTAAAATCACGTCCGGATTTGAAGTCGCATGATCGAACTCGCCCCCCGGAGTGCCACCCCCATCGCGCGTTTCGGCGGACAGCCGATTGCGATCGCCGCAGCGGCCCTCGTTATTGTTGTGGTTGGCGTAACCTCTATCACTCTCTGGCGTGCCTATACCGGCAGTGCGCCCGAGACCGAACGCGTGGTCGCGACCCGGCAATTGCAGGCGCGCGCCGCCCAGGCGTCCGAGCAACTGGTCGAGAAGACCAAGGGTCTGGAGGCAACTCAGCAGGAATCGATCGATCAGTTGCAGGTGGTGCAGGATCAGCTACTGACCGTGCGCCGCCTGCTCGCCGCGCAGCAGACCGACACCAGAAAACTTTCCGAGCAGGTCGGAACGCTGACGGAAGCGATCGACGGCTTGCGGCAATCCTTTGCCAGTGCGCAAGCCTCCGAACCCTCCGCGGCTGCCTCACCGCGCAAGCGATCAGCCAAGGCAAAGCCCCGCTCGAACAGGACGGCGAACCGCAGCCGCGCCAAGGCGCGGAGTTAACCGGTCTGGACAGCACTTGGCCATGAGGCCTGTTCAGCGGGCTGACGCGCGGCCGGCTGCGCGTTGATCAGCACCTGCCTGCCCGGCGCCTCACAACGACCGTCATTGCAGCTACCTTGGGAGGCGGCCCGATTCCGGCCACTGCACCAGGCGGCCGGCGACAGGATATTTTCCACCGTTACGGCACGTCTTGCCGCAACTTTTTTCCGCCTTTGTGAACTGGTTCACATATCCCCGTCAGAATACCGGGCATCCTGAAGTTCACCGGATGGCGTGAGCCGATTTCAATATCCGGGGCTGGCAAGGTCGTTGACGGTATACTGCGTCGACGGCCTTGTTTTTTGTGCCTGTTTTGGGCCGTTGTGCGCCCCCAACCGGCCGACATCTCGCAAGCAGGTGATTTGCGTTCGCGCCGGTTTGCAAGCTGAATGCGCCTCCCAAAAAGGAGGGCCGCCATGAGCGTCGAACCCCTGCCAACCTCTGATGTCATCGGGCTGACCAAGGTCGCACCATTCTCGCGACGCGGCTTCATGACCGCATCGGCCGCCGTGACGGCGGGCTACACGCTTGCGGCCGGGCCGGTGCGCGCCGACGTGATCAAGACCGACACCAGCGGCCTGACCACCGGTGACGTCAGGATCAAGGTCGCCGACGGCGAGATGCCCGGCTATTTCGCGCGGCCGGCCGGTGTCAGCAACCCACCGGTGGTGCTGGTGGCGATGGAGATTTTCGGCCTGCACGAATACATCAAGGACGTGACGCGGCGCCTCGCCAAGCTCGGCGCGTTCGCGGTGGCGCCGGACTACTATTTCCGCAAGGGCGTCGACCTGACCAAGGTCACGGATATCCCGCAGCTACTCGCGATCGTGAATTCGAAACCGGACGCCGAACTATTGTCCGATCTCGACAGCACCGTTGCCTGGGCCAGGTCGGAGGGCGGCGACACGTCGAAGCTGGGCATCATCGGGTTCTGCCGCGGCGGACGCACGGTCTGGGAATATGCCGCCCACAGCGGCACGCTCAAGGCGGGCGTCGCGTTCTACGGCCCGCTGGTCGATCCGCCAAATCCGGTCTGGCCGAAGAGCCCGATGCAGCTCGCGCCCGAGATGAAAGCGCCCGTCCTCGGTCTCTACGGCGAGGCCGACACCGGCATTCCCGTCGCGACGGTGGAAGCCTTCAAGGCGGCGCTGGCGGCCAACAAGAAGACCGCCGAATTCAAGATCTATCCCGGCGCGCCGCACGGCTTCCACGCCGACTACCGTCCGAGCTACCGCAAGGACGCGGCCGAGGACGCCTGGAGCCAGATGCAGACATGGTTCAAAAAGTACGGGGTGTTGAGTTAGATAGGTCACGGACCCATTAGCGCACAACCAAATTCGGATTGATGCGAGTTTGACGAACGCCAGATCGTTGGCTGCGAGTTTGTCGTATCAAGTCGCGACACGCCAATCATCCGCCGCAGGAGTACGGACGTCCCCGCGCCTCATCCATATTCCGCGACGCCGTGACCACGTTCAACATCCCCATGCGATGCGATGTAAACGGCGCGCCGGCAAACAATATCAATAACGGCCCTGGTGTGTGTAACAACACCGGGGCCGCTTATTCATCCGGGCCGGATGGAATCAGTCGCACACCTGCACGGGCCGAATGCGCCAGCCATACGGGGTAAGCACGCTGCGCCGCACGATGTAACAGCCGCTGTCGCCATAGTAATAGGGATCGTCATAGCCGTAGTAGTCGTCATAATAGCCGTAGGCTCCGTAGCCTAGGCCGAAGCCCACCGCGACAATCGGGAATCTCCGATGCCGGAATCCGTGGTTGAAGCCGCCACGCCAGTTGCCGCCTCGCCAGTTGTTGCCGGCAAAACTACCGACACGAATTCCGCCCGGTGCAAATGCCATCGAACGGAAACCGCCGCCACCGATCGCAGCCGAACGGAAACCGCCACCGCCGATCGCGGCCCCACGGAAACCGCCGCCGCCCATTCCCATTCCGCCGCCGCGAAAACCACCACCGCCAAAACCGCCACCGGCATGGAAGCCACCACCAAACCGAAGCCGCCACCGCCATGGAAACCACCACCACCACCACCAAAGCCACCGCGGGCCGAAGCCGCGTCCGGCGCCAGCATGGCGACCGATGCGGATGCGAACAAGGCGATCATCATTTTGCGTAACATCACCCATCCTCCGTGATCTTGCGTTCGAATGCCCGACGCTTTTCGGCGTCGGATCCGGACAGCTCCCGGAGCAACTGTAGGACGAGTTCTCGGCGTTGGCCGGGCAATTTTGCTCACTTCTGCGCGACTGTATTTGGAAGATCAGCAGCCGCGGCAAATGCTCTTGATCTTGCTATCGACCGTCTTGTTCTCTTCGGTGATTTCGGTGTCGACGTCCTTTGCCGATCTTCCCGACCCCGTGGTTACGCCGCTGCCGGTGTTGACGCCGCCGCCAGACGACTGCGCCGTGCCGGCGGTGTTGGTCCCAGGCGCAGATGGAGACGCACGCCTGGACGCATTCGCCGCGCCGCTTGGATCCTCGCCGGCATTGTTAAGTCCTCCGGGAGCGTCCGGTCCGGGAGGCACGCCGCTAATGCCTTGCGAGCCAGCACCGGCAGAACCTGCGCTCGGCGAGCCGACGGCGCTCCCGCTGTTGCTACCTGCAGATGATCCGCCCGCGGATCCGCCTGAGCTCTGAGCAAAGGAAGCGACCGGAAATACCAGTATTGTGATTGCCGCAACTGCGGCGGCTGCAGACGCCAGCTTCATCGGAAATCTCCTTTTCGAAGCAACGACGGCGCCCTGGCCCTTGTTCCTGCCGGAACGATTCCCGCACCGGATCATTAATTCACATCCGCTCGACGCACGGAGGGATCGCTCTTGCGCAAATTGATCGCCTTCGACGATGACACGCTGGACAAGCTGACCCAGCTTGCACGCGACCGGATGGCGACATTTCAGGAATTGGCCGACGAAGCCTTTGCGGACCTGCTCAAGAAGCACGGCATTCCGATCGACCTCAAGGACGCGCTGCGGAAAAGTGCGGGGCTCTCGAAGGGCGCGACGCCAAAGAACACAAGATCGAAAGCCGGAAAGACGCCGGCATGATTCCCCCCGACCCGTTCGAGCAAGGCCAGCGCGCCGCGCGCCAGAACATTCCGGCGGAAGCCAATCCGTATCAGGATGGCAGCGAGGCGCATGCGCTCTGGGCCGCCGGTCATGAAAAGGTCGCCGGAGCCCGCGAGGCGAACGAGAGCGAGGGCACCTAAGCCGGTAGGCAGGCCGGCGTCCTCAGCCGATCTTCTTCAATCCGTTTTTGAATCGTGGCCCATTCCGTGCGTAGGACTTCGCGGCACGCCCCATCGCCGTCGACTGTTCCGGCGTCAAAGTCCGGATCGCACGCGCGGGCGAACCGATGATCAGGGAATATTCGGGATACTCCTTGCCTTCGGTAATGATCGAGCCTGCGCCGACGACGCTGCCGCGGCGTATTCGCGCACCGTTCATGACGATCGAGCCCATCCCGACGAGCGCGTCGTCTTCAAGCGTGCAACCGTGCAGGATCACATTGTGGCCGACCGTGCAGTTGCTGCCTATCGTGAGCGGAAAGCCGGGGTCGGTGTGGCAGGTGCAATTGTCCTGCACGTTGGAGCCCTCGCCGATCTCGATCCACTCATTGTCGCCGCGCAGCACCGCCCCGAACCACACGCTGGCCGAATTCAGCAGGCGCACCTTGCCGATCACGACAGCGGTATCTGCGATGAAATAGTTTCCGTCTCCGGGGAGTTCAGGCCCCTGTCCGTCGAGTTCGTAGATCGCCATAGCAAAAAGGTCTCCGTGAGAGCGTTTTCGAGCGAAGCATGCCCTCGGACTTGATCCGTGGGTGGCTGCCGGTTCGCGTGAAGAAAACGCGTCAAAACAAAAGGCTGGAGCTCCGTTCTGATTCAATCAGAACGGAAAAGGCTCTAGCGGAGACCTTGGCACAGCCGCTGGCGCAGGATCAAGCGAGCAGGCCGCAAGCCTCAGGCCAGCACGCCGGTGGCACGCAGCGTCATCAGGAAAAACGTGCCGGACATCAAGCTCCAGAAGCCTGAAAGCACGGTCGCCATCATCACGAATTCGAAGCGCCGGCGCTCGATCTTCGCGCCGCGCAACGTGTTGCGCATGATGATGAAGGGCGCGGCGAAAACCAGAAACGGCACTGCCGCAAACGTCTTCGGCGCCACGCCTTCGCCAAGCAGCCCGAACCCGGCCGGCCGCGCCGCCATCGCCTGATAGCCGCTGGTGAGCGCGCCTGCGAACGCAAAGCCGATGAGAAGGGAGAACAGGGAATTCAACGCATCGGGCGACATGACAAGCTTCCCCTACTCCGAAAAACCACGCGCTCTGCTTTCGCAAAATTGGCCGGCGGCCGCCACAGCATCCTTAAGGAAAGGTTAACAATGGGCCGCCGGGACCTCGTTTGCGCATGGCTGTCGGGGCCGGAAACCCTGCAAAATCATGAGGAAATCACCCGACCCATGGCATATTCGCGGGATGATTCGCCTGGCTCTTCCTCGACCGATGCTTCGTTCATGACCTTGCTTTCGACGGCCCAGCACCTCGCCCGCGACACCCGCCGGGACCCACGCTCGCACATGATCCTGATCATGGTCGCGGTAACCATTGCCGCGAGCGCCGTGGCGCTGGTCGCCTATTTGCTGTGGCCAACCTGGGTGGCGCGCCCTGCCAGCACCCCCGATCGGTTGCCGGTCAGCGTTGGCGGTACGCTCTTCAACGTGCCGACAGCGGCGATCCGCCGGAAAATCCAACGCCACTCCGGACCGCAGGAGAGAGTCGATCTCAGTTTCGTCTTTCCGTCGCTGGAACCGCCGGATGCGCCGAAGCATGTCAGCGCCGATACGATCGAGGAGAAGGTGCAGCCGATCGACCGGATCTTCGTATCGATATCAGCCCACCACGACTCGCTGGCACCCGACATGCGGGTACGCACCATCTATCCGCGCTACCTGGAACCGGCCTCAACGCTGGTGGAAGACGCATTGACGATGCGCACGTTTCGCGACGGGTCGCCCTACGCCAATGAGGACCTGTTCTCCGCCGCAACGCCGAGCCTCAACGCGCGCTGCTCGCGCGACGGCCAGACGCCCGGCATGTGCCTGAGCGAGCGCCGCGTCGACGGCGCCGACCTGACGTTCCGCTTTCCGCGGAGTTGGCTGTCGCAGTGGCGCGACGTTGCGAATGCGATGGACCGCTTGAAAGCGCAGATGCGCGGGCCGAAGAGCTAGCTACCGGCTCGTAGCCCTGTAGGGTAGGCAGGGCGCAGCGTGCCCACCAATTATCTTCTTGTGAATGGCGTGGGCACGACGCAATGGCGCCTTGCCCACCCTTGTATTAGCGCCTCAGCCGACGTCGGCCAGATCTTCCTCGAGGATCGCCATCTGAAACTGGAACGAGCGATCGTCGTCCTCGTCATCGACGAACAGCACGCCGATGAATTCCTCGCCGATATAGACTTCGGCGGAGTCGTCCTTTTTCGGCCGCGGCACGACACGGATCTTGGGATTGCCGAATACGCGCTTGAGATAGGCGTCGAGCTTCCTGACTTCCTGAACGTCCACGGCGGTCTCCAATCGGATTCTTTGAATTTCCGAGAGGTTTTTAGGACGAGACGGCGCAGACTACCAGCCGTAACTTCACAAATACGGCGGCGAGAAAGTGTGGAAAATCAAAGCCCGATCGCGCCGAGCATCTGATCCATGGTGCGCGAAGGCTCCGCGCACCCGGCCTCGCCGACGATCTTTGCGGGAACGCCGGCCACCGTGACGTTGTGAGGCACCGGCTTCACCACCACCGAGCCGGCGGCGATGCGCGCGCAATGGCCGATCTCGATATTGCCGAGAATCTTTGCGCCCGCCCCGATCAGCACGCCGCGCCTGATCTTCGGATGACGGTCCTCGTTCTCCTTGCCGGTGCCACCCAGCGTGACGCCGTGCAGGATCGAAACGTCGTCGTCGATCACGGCGGTCTCGCCGCAGACGAAGCCGGTCGCGTGATCGAGGAAAATGCCGCGACCGATTTTGGCGGCGGGGTTGATGTCGGTCTGAAACACCGCCGACGCGCGGCTCTGCAGATAGTACGCGAAATCCTTGCGGCCCTTTTGATAGAGCCAGTGCGCCAGACGATGGGTCTGCAGCGCGTGGAAACCCTTGAAGTAGAGCAACGGATCGATGAAGCGCGAGGTTGCGGGATCGCGGTCGTAGACCGCTACCAGGTCGGCGCGGAATGCATTGCCGAGATCGGGTTCGTCGCGCAGTGCCTCGTCATAAGTCTGGCGGATCAAGTCACCCGACAGCGCCGAATGATCGAGCCGCTCGGCGATCCGATGGATTACCGAATCTTCGAGACGCTCGTGATGCAGTACGGTCGAATAGATGAAGGAAGCCAGTTCGGGCTCGCGGCGGACGATGTCCTCCGCCTCGCCCCGAACACGGTCCCAGATCGGATCGAGCGCGGCGAGCTTCGAACCTTGCGGATTGACCTGATGCACTGCCATGATTGCTCTCGCAAATTCACTGGTTTCGTTGATATATAGCACGGCGGGCGGACGACTGTCCCCGGCAGGCTTCGGCAAAGTAAACCCCCGCCGAATGCCCCCTGGGGTCAGTTCAAGGTGGTCAGCGATTTCGGGAAATCAAGCCGGCGGGCGTCCGACTATTGGTGAATTTCGGCGGACCCGCCATTCGGTAGATGCTGCCCAAATGGGGGGAAGCCATACCAGCACGCAGATATTGCGGGCGCGGACCGCTACGGATGCGCGGTCGGCCTGGATCGCCGCTATTGCCATCCCGTTGATGTTGCTGGCCCCCGCCCTGTGGAATGGCTACCCATTGCTCCAGTGGGATACTGGCGGCTACCTGGCACGGTGGTACGAAGGCTATCTGGTGCCCAGCCGCTCCACCACGTTTGGCCTCTATCTTCATTTCGGCGAGGATTCGAGCTTCTGGATCAACCTCGGAATCAACGCGCTGGCGACGCTGTGGATCCTGCAGTTGACGCTGCGCGTGCTCGGCCAGTCCCAGCCGTTGCGGCTCCTGGCCATCAGCCTCGTGCTGGTCCTGACCACCTCGCTGCCGTGGCTCGCCAGCACGCTGTTGACCGACATCTTCGCCGGCCTGTCCGTGCTTTCGCTCTTCATCCTGGTCGCGCATGGCGAGCGGACTTCGGTCCCGGAAAAATGCCTGCTGTTCGGCCTCACCGCTTTCGCCGCCGCGACCCACAGCGCAACGCTCGGGGTGCTGCTCGGATTGTGCTGCACGGGCTGGATCGCGCGCCCGTTTCTGCGCGGGCGGATTTCCGTTTCCGGACTAACGCAGGGCAGCCTCACCATCGTCGCCGGGGCTGTGCTGCTGCTGTCGACCAATTTCGCATTGTCCGGAAAACTGGCGTGGACGCCCGGCGGTTATGGCGTTGCCTTCGGACGGATGCTGCAGGACGGCATCGTCGCGCGGTATTTGCGCGATCATTGTCCGAAGCAGAACTTCAAACTCTGCCCCTATCGCAATGAGCTTCCCGCCACCGCCGACCAGTTCCTGTGGGGCAACAGCATGTTCGACACGCTCGGCCGCTTTCAGGGACTGAACGACGAGATGGGCTTTATTGTGCTGCATTCGCTGGCCGAATATCCGGCCTGGCAGGCCAAGGCGGCGCTGACGGCAACCGTGCAGCAACTTGGCCAGGCCGCCACCGGTGAAGGCATCGGTGTCTGGGTCGGCCATACCTACGGCATCATCGAGCGCTTTATTCCCGCCCAACTGAAGCCGATGCGCGCGGCACAGCAGCAGCGTTGGCATTTCGACTTCACCGCGATCAACCGGATTCACGTTCCCGTCGCGCTGGCCTCGATGCTGCTGGCCGCAATCCTGTTCGGCCGCGGCTTGCTGCGCCGGCCGTTCGACGATCTCAGTTTGCTCGCCGGCACGGTCACGTTTGCCCTGCTCGGCAACGCGTTCATCTGCGCCGTAATATCCGGTCCGCACGATCGCTATGGCGCACGGATGGCGTGGATCGCGACCGCGGTGGTGCTGATCGCGGCTATCCGGCATTTCACCGGTGACGCGCCCGAGCGCTCATTGCCGCCGCGACAGGAAGTCGGTAACGCCGACCTTGTAGACCTTGTCGCCGACGGCGCGCATGTGGTCGCGGTTCGGAATGTCGAGCACCTCGGCACCCGGAATGATTTTCCCGAGCGCCTCGGCTGAGCCCGCGATCTCGTCTTTGGTACCGACCGCGATCAGCACCGGCACGCCGATCCCGGCGGCCTCCTCCGACGTCATCAGTCGCCGCGAACCGCGCAGGCAGGCGGCAAGCGCGCGGCGATCGGAGCGGGTCTGGTCGGCGAAGGCGCGAAACGTCCGTCCGACCGGGTCGGTGACGTCCTCCAGCGACGGCGCCTCCAGCGCTTTTGCCACGTTCTCGCCGGGGCCGCCGCCCTCGATCAGCCCGATCCCGATGCCGCCGAGGATCGCCGAGCGCAACCGCTGCGGCTGCTCGCGCGCCAGGATCGCCGTCATGCGCGATCCCAGCGAATAACCCATGACGTCGGCGCGCTGGATCTGCAGATAATCCAGCAGGGCGATGACGTCACTGGCCATGATCGCAATTTCGTAATCGGCGGAATCGTAGAGCTTTTCGGAATCGCCGTGGCCGCGATTGTCGAGCGCGATGACGCGGCGGCCGTCTTTCCTCAGATCGGAAACCCAGGTCGGATAGACCCAGTTGACGTTCTTGCTGGAGGCAAAGCCGTGCACGAGAACGATCGGATCGCCCTCGCCTTCGTCGAGATAGGCAATTTCGACCGCGCCGTTGTGAAAACTCGGCATCATCAGTTCCATATTTTGGGGATCGGAATGGACGACCTTGCAATGACTGCAAGTCTAGCCCTGGGCGACAGCGCCCGCCAGAGCCGGGCCGGACGGCAAGTCTGCCGCCTGCCTTTTTAACCGGCGCGCCTTCTTGCGACGCAGCCACGCTTCGGTGGCCCGCTCGGTGGTCGCCTTGATCGACGACAGAAAACCGAACAGCGCCAATAGCGCACCGAACACCCACATCGTCAGATTGAACGCGCCGGTTGCCAGCAGCAGCGCGCCGCGGCCGAGCACCTTCAGAATCGCGCGGGTCTGGCCGCCCTTGGATTCGGCAAGGCGAGCGGCACGCGCGACGTCCTTCGGTCCTTGCGCGATGCGCAAGGTATCGAGTGCCCCGCGTGTCCCGGCCTTTTCGCCGACGCGTCCGACGTCTTTCGCCAGCCGCACCAACGCACCGGCCTTCTCGGCGCGGAACGCCGCCTTGATCGCGCTGACGGTCTCGCCGGGCCGCAGCACCGAACCCTTCGCGACCGCCTGCTGCAACACAGGCGCATCGACGACCTCGCGCGCCGAACGGCCGGCCCATTGCACCAGCCCCTCGCCCAGCCGCCCGACCTTGCGGGCATCCTTGACCATGGAAAGACCGGCACGCACCGGCCCCATGCCTCCAATGGATACATAGGTCGCGGCGGTCACCGCGAGGCCCACCGTCGCAAGACCCAGCACCAGGCGGTCCGCGTCCTCGCCCGTCGCCAGGTGCTTGCCCTCGCGCACGACGTCCCTGATGTCGCCGAACACGAAGAGATCGCCGGCCACCGTGCCCGACAGGCTCGCAACGTCGTCGGCATTGCCGGTCACCAGACCGGTGGCAAAGCGCTTGGCAAAATGCGACGCCGAACCTGCGTCGGTAGCGGCATCGCTGACGCGCTTCGACAACACGTCGCTGACGGCAATGCCCTTGTCGCGGGCGAGTTCGACGAAGCTGTTGGCGAGATCGGAATCACGCTCCGCGAGCGCCGCCTCGATATGGTCGGCGACCAGCGACTGATTACTCCGCAGGGCGGAATTGATGTGGATATCGGACAACGCCGCGGGATCGTCCTGCGCCGCCAGAATGGCCGTGGCCTCTCGGGCGTGTGGCCACAGCGCCGCGCACACCGCCACGCTGAGCACCATGCACGCTAACGCCCCCGCGAGAGCTGATCCGAGCCGCAACCGCCTCATCCCAAAAAGTCCAATGTTTTCGTCTTTCTCAAGATGGTATGCCGTTTTTAAGACACAACTGCCCCGACGAAAGAAGGGCTTTTCTCCCACGACAAGATTGTGTCGAATTTGCATGAGCGAATGTGCGGCGGGGACCTCCCGAATCGGCTCTAGGAATCATCGGCACCCCCCACTATGGTGCGCGGCATTTCGAAATTGCCGCGTCGCGTTGGTTGCGTGCGCCCGTCGTTGCTATCCAAGGTGAACCTGATGTCCGACCATGTCGTTCCGCATTTCCATAACGACGCCGGAGTTCTCGGTAATCGAGATCGGCTCGCAGGAATTCATGTGCGTGGGCGCCAATCCGCCGTTCGACCATCCGCACGTGTTTCTCGACCTCGGCAACGACAACGAGATCATCTGCCCCTACTGCTCCACGCTGTACCGCTTTGCCGCCGACCTCGCCGCGGGTGAGGCTCGCCCGCCGGAATGCGTCCTGAAGGACAAGGTCGCCTGACCTTTCGGTGGCTGCCGCGCGCACCATCATCGTTGCTGGTGCCGGGATCGGGGGACTGACGGCAGCACTTTCGCTCGCCGCGAAAGGCTTTCGCGTCATCATTCTGGAGAAGGCCGAGCGGCTGGAGGAAGCCGGCGCCGGCCTGCAGCTTTCGCCCAACGCCAGCCGAATCCTGGTCGATCTCGGCCTGCGGCCGCGGCTTGCGCCGCGCGCGGTGACGCCCGAGGCCATCAACATCTTGAGCGCGCGGGCCGGCGGCGAGATCGCCCGCCTGCCGCTTGGCGAAGCCGCCAGCCTTCGCGCCGGCGCACCCTATTGGGTGATGCATCGCGCCGATCTGCAAGCCGCCCTGCAGGCAGAGGTCAACGACCATCCGGACATCGACCTGCGGCTCGGCTGCCAGTTCGAAGACGCGACATCGCATGCCAAGGGGCTCACCGTGGTTCAGCGCCGCGGCAACGCGCGGCAGCAGGAACTGGCCGTGGCGCTGGTCGGCGCCGACGGCATCTGGTCGGCGGTGCGGAACCATTTATTCCCGGAGGTGCAACCGCAATTCTCCGGCCTGATCGCCTGGCGCGGAACCCTCGATGCGACGACGCTGCCGCGCGAATATACCGCGCCGCGGGTGCAACTCTGGATGGGGCCCGACGCGCATCTGGTCGCCTACCCGATCTCGGCGGCACGGCAGATCAACGTGGTCGCGATCGTGCCGGGAACCTGGAACAGGCCGGGCTGGAGCGCACCCGGCGATGCCAACGAACTCAAGAATGCGTTCGCTTCGCAGCGCTGGCCCGCGACCGCGCGGATGCTGATCGGCGCCGTCGACGGCTGGCGGCGCTGGGCGCTGTTCACGGTGCCCGACATCGGCGAATGGACGGATGGCGCGATCGCACTGCTCGGCGACGCCGCGCATGCGATGCTGCCGTTTGCCGCGCAGGGCGCGGGAATGGCGATCGAGGACGCCGCCGTGCTCGCCAAATGCTTGAGCGAAAGCCCGGGCAACACTATCGCGCACATCCCGGCAACCCTGAAGCGCTATGGGCGGCTGCGGCGCGGCCGCGTGCTGCGGGTGCAGCGCGCCGCGCGGCAACAGGGGCGCATCTATCATCTCACCGGACCGCTGGCGCTGGCGCGCGACCTCGCCATCAAGGCGATGGGCTCCGAGCGCATGCTGGCGCGGCAGGACTGGATTTACGATTGGCGGGTGTGAGTGAAGATTCCGGAAGCCCGGGTGGAGCGAAAGCATACCCCGGGATCAGCTCATCGGCAGGCGATATCGTTCCCGGTTAATTCCCAGCGCCGCTGACCTTCGAACGACCCTTGGCAGCGGGAGCCGGCGCGATCGATGGCGGGACCGGCGCCGGCCTGGCTTCCGGTTTCGATTCCTGGCACCTGTTCTTCTGCCAGGCTTCGTCGGCCAGCTTCGACTGTCCGCGCAACGCAATGTAATCATTTCGGTAGGCAAGCTCCGCCACCACCGGACCGGCGACGCCGGTTTCGGCCTTCGTCATCAGCCCCTGCACCTCCGCGGTGCGGACGGCAAGCCTCTTGCGCTCGGGCTCGAGCTGCTTGCAATCGTAGAGATCGTACTTGGCTGGGTCGGCGAAGGCCGGGGAAATGGTGTCGCTCATCCCGGCGCAACCGGACAAGCCAGCCCCGAGCGCAACCAGCGACAGCGCCGCGAGGCTGTGCGAGAATATCCGGCGATGAGACAACGAGCTGGGCATCGGACCTTCGTAAAGTGGATTATGTTGAGATTGCCTAAAGCTCGCCGCAGGTAAACACCCCAAGTGTCCGCATTGAGGCTTTGCTTTGGCGGGCGCGCTCACTTAAAGGTGGGGAGCGGCTTGGCCTGAGATTATCCCAATCCACTTCTCCGGTAAACGCGCTAAGTACCTGATCTCGTGAGACTAAGCGGACGTGGCGGAATTGGTAGACGCAAGGGACTTAAAATCCCTCGATGGCAACGTCGTGTGGGTTCGAGTCCCACCGCCCGCACCACGCTTCGCCCTGGCGGGGCTACGCGTGGCGCAGCCACGCGAAGGCCGTCTGGTCGGAGCGTGTCCGGCGTAGCTTGAGCGCAGCGAAAGCGAAGACGGACTGGTGAGACTGGGGACCACTTTGCCGCAAACCCATCTTTTCGAAATGCGCCGGCTGGAGATGCTGAGCAACACCATCTTTGGCGTGGCCATGACGCTGCTCGCTTATGATTTGCCGAAGGCCAGCAGTTTCACGCAAGCGCCGAGCTGGATCGGTCTGGTTAACGTCTATGCGCAACCCGTCATCGCGCTGGCGATCAGCTTCGTCGTCGCCGGCCTGTTCTGGTTCAGCCATCACCGGCGGCTTATGGTGGCGCCGGAGGCCGGGCGTGGCGTGGTGTTTCTCAACCTGCTGTTTCTGCTCTCGATCATCATTTTGCCGGTGACCAACGGCCTCTATGGCAGCTACCGGCTCGATGGCGTGGTCGCCGTGATCTACGGCCTCCATCTGACCTGATCGCCACGCTGAACGCGCTGTTGTGGGTTCTCGCGCTGAACGGCCGACACGATCCGCAATTGCTGACGACGGCGCTGTTTCCGGTTGCCGTATTCGTGCTCGGTACGGCCATGGCCTTCGTCACCCCGTAGGTCGCGCAATTCGTCTGGTGCCTGGCTTTTCTCTCCCCGGTCGCGGGCTGGCTTGCCGGACGCCGCGCAGGCTAGCGCGACACCTTCGCCTCGGTCACCGGAGCAACCGGTCGCCTCCTCCGAGATCATCCGCTCCATCTTTTCCTGAAACTCCTTGCGCGGCAGGCCGGGCGCGATCGGCGGAAGAAAAGACAGGGTGATGGCGCCTGTGCATCATCAGGGTCTTCTTGCCCCAGAACAGGCCGGAATTGCACGCCGCCGGCACCACCGGATATCGAGGTTGGTGTACAGAGCGGAGATGCCGGCCGACTGGAATGTCATGGGCTCGCCGATCGCCTGCCGTGTACCTTGCGGAAACAGCAGCACCTTGCGGCCCTCGCCGGCCGCACGGCGGGCCTCATCGACCATCTGCCGGAGCGCCTGCCGGCCGGCCGAGCGATCGACCAGGATCATCGGATAGCGCTTCAGAAACCAGCCGACGATCGGCACCCGGCTCAACTCTTTCTTGGCGACGATGCTGGCGTCGGGAAAAATCACGCAAAGTGCCGCGGTCTCCCACAGCGACTGATGATTGCAGGCGATGATGCAGGGTCCGTCCGGAACGTTTTCGCGCCCCTCCACCCGGTAGTCCAGCCCGACGACGTACTTCATCAGGAACATGATGCCGCTGGCCCACACCTGCGAGACCGCACGCACCGTCGCGCTCTACGCCGAACAGCGCCATGAACGGCACGGTCAGCGACACGGCGAGCGTCAGGATCACCACCGCCGCATCGAATGCAATCGACCTCAGATAATGCAACGATCCTGTCCTCCCGGGTGCCTTCCCGGGCCTCCAATACAGCACTTTCCGGGCGTTGCACAATTCCGGTCGTGCGCGCCCGCAGATCCCTCACGCCATGGACCGGACCGGAAAACGCGATAGAATCGCCCCATGCCGGTTCTCGAACAGATCACGTCGCCCCGCATCTCATCTTCGACGCCATCACCGCAGGCGAATCAGGCGCACCGCTGGTGCTGCTGCTGCATGGCTTTGCGGAATCGATGCATTGCTGGCGCGCGCAGGTGACGGCGCTCGGCGACATGGGCTATCGCGCCATAGCACCGAGCCAGCGCGGCTATTCGCCCGGCGCGCGGCCGGATCCGCGCGATTTTTCGCATTACCTCATCGACCGGCTGATGGACGACGCGATGGCGATCGTGGCGGCCGCGGCCTATGGGAGCGCGCGGTTTCATCTCGCCGGCCACGACTGGGGCGGCAGCATCGCCTGGGGCATCGCCGACCGCCATCACGAGCGGCTGGCCTCGCTCACCATTCTTTCGCGGCCGCATCCGAACGCGTTCAATCGCGCGCTGCGGCCGACAGCGAGCAGGCGCAACGGTCGAAGCACCACAAGGCGTTTCTGGAACCGGATGCCGCCGATGTCGTGCTGGCCGACGACGCCAGATGGCTGCGCGATCGCCTGACCGCCAATGGCGTTCCCACAGAGGCAATCGAGAAGCATCTCGCCGTGCTCGGCAACAAGGAGGCGATGGAAGCGGCGCTCGCCTGGTATCGCGCGCGCGGTGCGATCCGTGGCCCGCTTGGCCCGATCCGGGTGCCGACGCTTTTATCTGGGGCGACGCCGACGACACCGTCGGCCGTGTCGCCGCCGAAGGCACGGTCGATTTCGTCGCCGCCCCCTATCGTTTCGAAGTGCTGCCCGGCGTCGGGCATTTTGCGGCGGATCAGGCGCCGGAACGTGTATGCGAGTTATTGCTGGAACATCTGGCCGCGCATCCGGCGTGAGGAACGCAACGTCCGCAAAAATGTTGTCATGCACAAAAAAGGAGTATGATGACATGGCCCGCGAACAACCCTCGGACAAGCCTGCCGTAACCGGGCGCAAATCGCCCCCGGATTGGCGGCCCTCCCAGCCACAAATCCCCTCGCCGCTGTCGAACGATGGTCCGGAACTGATGCGGGATACCAACTGCTGATTTCCCTGCGAGCGCAGCCAAGCAATCCATTCTCTCCCAGTGAAGAAAGATGGATTATTTCGCTGCGCTCGCAATGACGTCAGGGCGGCTTGATGCCGCTATCAAGCGCTCGCGGCAAATTCCTGATGCCGGCCCGGCGCCGCGTCAAACAGCGCCTTGGTGTATTCGTGCTGGGGCGCGGCAAAAACGTCCGCCGTGGCGCCCTGCTCGACGATCACCCCGCGCTGCATGACCGCGATCCGGTCGACACTTGCGCGGCCACCCGCAGATCGTGGGTGATGAACAG
>CAWHFN010000003.1:0-115664 GCA_963828475.1 uncultured Alphaproteobacteria bacterium | reverse complement strand
GCGAACAATCAGGCATCACGATGCGTCTATTCAAAATGCAAATGACCGCAACAGTCCGGATTATTTCTTCTTACCCGCTCTGGTTGAAATGACGATGACTTAATTTCGACGTACGATCGGCCAAGAGATTAGCTGGAATCGCGGTGTCGCCAACAAAGATAAAAACCGTGGCAGGGGACGAACGTGGGTGAACTTCTGGGATCAATCGCATTTTTCCTGATCGTCATCGCCGTGATCGCCGGCGCGTGGGCCTGGATTTCGACGCTGTTCAGGAAGGGGGCCATGGCGCTGCTCGGCTTCGATCGGATCTGCGTGCAGCAGTTTGAGACCGTGCTGCTCTACCGGAACGGCCGGTTTGAAAGGGCGCTGCCGCCCGGCCGGCACCGGATCCGCGCCGGCAGCCGCCAACTGGCGCGGATCGACCGGCGCCCCGAGGTGTTTCGGTTTGCGCAAGGCGCCGTTTCCGCGGACCGGATTGCAATCCACCTCGTCTATGTCGTCCGGGCGCAAATCGTCGATCCCAGGGCAGCCTTCGAGAGTACGCAGAACTACCGGGACGAGGTATCGATCCGGCTGCAATCGGTGGTGAAGGCGGTGTGCAGCCGAAAACCCCGCCTCGAAATTCAACTGGACCACCAGAGCTTCAGCAACAGCGCGCAGAAGGCCGCCAGCCAGGTGCTGCGCGCCATCGGTTGCGAATGCCTGACCTTCGAACTGCTGCAGGTCGATTCCGCAGGCCCGATCGTGGAATTGGACCACAGGCGAATGGGATTTGCGGCGGAATAGCGCGTGGCGAACAAAAAGGCAGTTTCCGCCATGCGACCGGCCCAAGGGGCGGGATCGGGGCGTAGCTCGTCTGCGCAAGCCGAATGGCTCCGGGATTGCGAGAATTGCCCGCAATGCCCAATTCTCCCCTATCGTCATCCATCCGGACATCCCCCGACATGAGCCAGACCAAACTATTCGAGCCCTACAAGCTTGGCCCGATCACGCTGCCGAATCGCCTCGTGATGGCGCCGCTGACCCGCAACCGCGCGGTGCCGCCCGGCATGGTGCCGAGCCCGCTGGCGGTGGACTATTACGGCCAGCGCGCCTCCGCAGGACTTCTGATCACCGAAGCCAGCCAGGTTTCGCAGCAGGGCCAGGGCTATCAGGATACGCCCGGCATCTATTCCAAGGAGCAGGTCGCGGGCTGGCGCAAGGTCACCGACCGCGTGCATGAAAAGGGCGGGCGCATCTTCATCCAGATCTGGCATGTCGGCCGCATCTCGCATGACTCGCTGCAGCCCGGACGGCGGCAAGCCGGTGGCGCCATCCGCGATCCGCGCCAAGGGCAAGACGTTCGTCAACGGCACCTTCACCGATATCTCCGAGCCGCGCGCGCTGGAACTGTCGGAAATTCCAGGGATCATCGAGGATTTCAAGCGCGGCACCGAGAATGCGCTGGCCGCCGGCTTCGACGGTGTCGAAATCCATGGCGCCAACGGCTATCTGCTCGATCAGTTCGCCAAGGACGGCACCAACAAGCGTACCGACGCCTATGGCGGAGCGAATCGAGAACCGCGCAAAACTGATGCTGGAAGTATCCAAGGTCGTCGCCGCGGTGGCGGGGCCGGAGCGAACCGGTATCCGCATTTCGCCGGTGACGCCGGCGAACGACGTCTCCGATAGCAACCCGCAGCCGCTGTTCGATCATATCGTGGATGGGCTCAACGCGCTGAAGCTGACCTACATCCACGTCATCGAGGGTGCTACCGGCGGCCCGCGCGACATCGCGCCGTTCGACTATGCAAGCTTGCGCAAGCGCTTCAAGCAGGCCTATGTCGCCAACAACGGCTACGATTTCGATCTCGCCACCAAGGTGCTCGAGGCAGACGCCGCAGATCTGATCGCGTTCGGAAAGCCGTTCATCTCGAACCCCGACCTGGTCGAGCGCCTGAAGAAGGGCGCGCCGCTGAACCCGTTCGACAAGGCGACGTTCTACGGCGGCGGCGCCAAGGGCTACACGGACTATCCGACGCTGGGAGCGGCGCAAGCGGCGGAGTGATGTGATCCATTGCAATAAGTCGTCATGCCCCGCGAAGGCGGGGCATCCAGTAATCTCCGGACGTCGGCGATAGAGCCGAGAAGCCGCGGGGTACTGGATCGTCCGCCTTCGCGGACGATGACAGCAGAATAAATGGCTCAACAGCGGGCAAGAAAAAGGCCGGGATCGCTCCCGGCCTTCAGTTTATGCATCACTCGTATTCGCGAAGCTCACTTCGCCTCCGCCCGCTTCGGCGGTGTTGCCGGCCACGACTTCACCAGCGTGTCGTAGTCGACGGTTTCGCCCTTCGGCTTCTCGTTCGCCAGCTTGCGCTGGGGAGCGATGTTGCCGTCCTTGGCGGACTTGGCGAACCAGAACTCGGCCGTCTCCTTCTTGTTCAGCTTCGGCCCGCACTCCTTCTGCACGCCGGACTTCTCAAGACGTTCCAGCACCGAGTCCTGCGCTGCGGCCAGCGCATCCATCGCCGCCTGTGGCGTCTTCGCTCCCGACGACGCATCGCCGATGTTCTGCCACCACAATTGCGCAAGTTTTGGATAGTCAGGCACGTTGTTGCCGGTCGGGGTCCACTGCACGCGCGCCGGCGAGCGGTAGAACTCGATCAGGCCGCCGAGCTTGGGCGCACGCTCGGTGAAGGACTTGTCCCAGATATCGAACTCACGGATGAAGGTGAGACCGACATGGCTCTTCTTCAAGCTGACCGTCTTGGAAACGATGAACTGCAGATAGAGCCAGGCCGCCTTGCGGCGATCCGGCGGGGTCGACTTCAGCAGCGTGGCCGAGCCGGCGTCCTGATAGCCGAGCTTCATGCCCTCCTTCCAGTACGAGCCGTGCGGCGACGGAGCCATGCGCCACTTCGGCGTGCCGTCGGCGTTCACGACCGGGATGCCGGGCTTCACCATGTCGGCGGTGAAGGCGGTGTACCAGAAGATCTGCTGGGCGATGTTGCCCTGCGCCGGCACCGGACCTGCCTCGGAGAAGGTCATGCCTTGCGCCTGCGGCGGGGCATACTTCTTCATCCAGTCGAGATATTTGACGATCGAATAGACCGCCGCCGGGCCGTTGGTATCGCCGCCGCGCTCGACGGACGAACCGACGGGACGGCAGCCTTCCATGCGGATGCCCCATTCGTCGACCGGCAGACCGTTCGGGATGCCCTTGTCGCCGTTACCGGCCATCGACAGCCAGGCGTCGGTGAAGCGCCACCCGAGCGAGGGGTCCTTCTTGCCGTAGTCCATGTGGCCATAGACCTTGACGCCGTTGATCTCCTTGATGTCGTTGGTGAAGAAATCGGCGATGTCTTCATAGGCCGACCAGTTCACGGGGACGCCGAGATCGTAGCCGTACTTGGCCTTGAACTTGGCCTTGTACTCCGGATTGGAGAACCAGTCGTAGCGGAACCAATAAAGGTTCGCGAATTGCTGGTCGGGAAGCTGATAGAGTTTCTTGTCCGGACCCGTGGTGAAGGATTTTCCGATGAAGTCGTTGACGTCGAGCATCGGGTCGGTGACGTCCTTGCCCTCGCCGGTCATATAGTCCGACAGGATCACGGTCTGGCCGTAACGGAAATGGGTACCGATCAGGTCGGAGTCGTTGATCCAGCCGTCATAGACATTCTTGCCGGACTGCATCTGGGTCTGCAGTTTCTCAACCACGTCACCTTCCTGGATGATGTCGTGCTTGATCTTGATGCCGGTAATCTCGGTGAAGGCCTTCGCCAGGGTCTTGGATTCATACTCATGCGTCGTGATCGTTTCCGACACGACGTTGATTTCCATGCCCTTGAACGGCTCGGCTGCCTTGGCGAACCACTGCAGCTCCTTCATCTGGTCGGCCTTCGACAGCGTCGAGGGCTGGAATTCGCTGTCGATCCACTTTTGATTGACGGCGTCGTCCGCACGCGCGGGTGCGGCAATGGTCACGGAAGCCGCGATCAGCGCTGCCGCGCTGGTCATCGTCAGAAAGCTCTCCTTGGTCAAGGGACCGTTTCTTCCTCTCAAGCGTCGCATGTTGGATCCTCCGGTTGCAGCGACAAAACAAAACTCAGGCCCGGGTTGATCCCGGATCTGCTCTTTTTCGCTTCCTAGACGCTGCGAAAAATCGCAACGGCCGACAGAAGCGAAATTACGGTTGCGAGCCACAGGCTCGAAATCTCAACGCCCTCCCCGATCGGCAATGTCAGAAGCGGGTCGGTGCCGACAAAGGCGATCCACAGCAGATGGATGACGGCGGCGAGCACCAGCGAAATGAACAGCCGGTCGCCGCGCGTGGTCGGAATGCGCAGCACGCCGACGCGCTCGGCCTCGGGATAGGCGACCGCAAGCCATGTCATGACGCCGAGCGTCAGCGCCAGCATCACGAAGAAGATCGCGGTCGGCAGCGTCCAGGCCATCCATGCGATGTTTTCCACGGCTACACCCGTCCCAGCGCGAAACCGCGCGCGATATAGTTGCGGACGAACCAGATTACCAGGGCGCCGGGGATGATGGTGAGCACCCCGGCCGCAGCCAGCAGGCCCCAATCCATGCCAGAGGCCGAGACCGTACGCGTCATGATGGCCGAGATCGGCTTGGCGTTGACCGAGGTCAACGTGCGCGCCAGCAGCAGTTCGACCCAGGAGAACATGAAACAGAAGAACGCGGCGACGCCGATGCCGCTCGCGATCAGCGGCACCAGGATCTTGATGAAGAAGCGCGGGAACGAATAGCCGTCGAGGAACGCGGTCTCGTCGATCTCGCGCGGCACACCGGAGACGAAACCTTCGAGGATCCAGACCGCCAGCGGCACATTGAAGATGCAATGCGCGAGCGCGACCGCCCATGGCGTATCGAACAGATTGATCGCCGAATAGAGATTGAAGAACGGCAGCGCATAGACCGCCGCCGGCGCCATGCGGTTCGACAGCAGCCAGAAGAACAGGTGCTTGTCGCCGAGGAAGCGGTAACGTGAGAAGCCGTAGGCGGCCGGCAACGCCACCGCGATCGAGATCACGGTGTTGATCAGCACGTAGGTCAGCGAGTTGATGTAACCCGAGTACCAGCTCTCGTCGGTGAAGATAAGCTTGTAGTTTTCCAGCGTCGGCTGGTGCGGCCACAGCGTCATCGTCGTGACGATTTCGGTATTGGTCTTGAAGCTCATGTTGACGAGCCAGTAGATCGGCAACAGCAGGAAGATCAGGAACGCCACCATGATGATGCGGCGGCCGGGAATCGAGTTCATCACGCGGCTCCCTGTTTTTCGGGACGCTCGGTCCCGGCGTTGGTCATCACGGTGTAGAAGATCCAGCACACGATCAGGATGATGAGGTTGTAGACCAGCGAAAGCGCTGCGGCCTTGCCGAGGTCGAACTGCCCGAGCGCGATCTTGACCAGCTCGATCGAAACGAAGGTGGTCGAGTTGCCCGGCCCGCCGCCGGTCACCACGAACGGCTCGGTGTAGATCATGAAGCTGTCCATGAAGCGCAGCAGCACCGCGATCAACAGCACGCGGTTCATCTTCGGCAATTGTATCGCCTTGAACACCGCCCAGCGCGAGGCGCCGTCGATCTGCGCCGCCTGGTAATAGGCGTCGGGAATCGACTTCAGCCCGGCGTAGCACAACAGCGCAACGAGGCTGGTCCAGTGCCACACGTCCATCACGATGACGGTAGCCCAGGCATCGAACTCGTTGGAGACGTAATTGTAGTCGATGCCGAGACCGTTGAGCGTATAGCCGAGCAGGCCGATGTCGGGCCGGCCGAAAATCTGCCAGATCGTTCCGACCACGTTCCACGGGATCAGCAGCGGCAGCGCCAGGATCACAAGACATACGGCAACGGTCCAGCCTTCGCGCGGCATCGACAGCGCCACCACGATGCCGAGCGGCACCTCGATTGCCAGGATGATCGCAGAGAACAACAAATTGCGGCCGAGCGAGGCCAGGAAGCGCCCGCCGAGATCGGTCGAGGGATCGAGCAATTCCTTGAACCAGCCGACGCCGTTCCAGAAGAACTGGTTGTTGCCGAACGTATCCTGCATCGAATAATTCACGACCGTCATCAGCGGCAGCACCGCGGAGAACGCGACCACCAGGAACACCGGCAGCACCAGGAACCAGGCTTTCTGGTTGATGGTCTTGTCCATCAGGCAACCCCCTCGACCAGATGGCTGTCGGCGTAGACGTGAACATGGGCGGGATCGAACACGAGCCCGACAGAGTTGTCCGGAACGGAAAACCCCGGCGGCACGCGGGCGGCGAATTTTGCATCGCCGATGCGCACGCGCGCGAAGCGGACCCGGCCGAGATCGTCGATGCGCTCGATCGTCGCCGACAACAGGCCGGACGCGGGAGCGGCGACGTTGACGAATTCCGGCCGAACGCCGATCTCGACATTCGCGCCCGCCGGCAGCACGCCGTAATTGCGATGCAGGCCGATGGTATGGCCCTCGATACACGCCTCGTGTCCGCTCACGACGGCCGGCACGATGTTCATGCCGGGCGAGCCGATGAAATAGCCGACAAAGGTATGCTCGGGCTTCTCGAACAATTCGGCCGGCGTGCCGCTCTGCACCACGCGGCCGTCATGCATGACGACGACGGTGTCCGCGAAGGTCAGCGCCTCGGTCTGGTCATGGGTGACGTAGATCATCGTGAGGTCGAGTTCGCGATGCAGTGCCTTCAGCTTCGAGCGCAACTGCCATTTCAGTTCGGGATCGATCACCGTCAACGGCTCGTCGAACAGCACCGCGGCGACGTCGGAGCGAACGAGGCCGCGGCCGAGCGAAATCTTCTGCTTGGCGTCGGCGGTCAGGCGCGTCGCCTTACGGTCGAGATAGAACGTGAGGTCGAGCAGATCGGCGATCTGCCTCACCCGCGCCTCGACCTCGGCCTTCGGCACGCCGCGGTTCTTCAGGGGAAATGCAAGGTTCTGCCCGACCGTCATGGTGTCGTAGATCACCGGAAACTGGAACACCTGCGCGATGTTGCGCTTCTGGGTTGACAGCGGTGTGATATCGGCGCCGTCGAACAGGATCTTTCCACGCGACGGCGTGACGATGCCGGAGATCAGGTTGAGCAGTGTGGTCTTGCCGCAGCCGGACGGGCCAAGCAGCGCATAGGCGCCACCCTGCCGCCAGGTCATCGTCACCGGCTTCAGCGCAAACGATTCCTCCGGCGCGTCATTGCCGCCGTATGAGTGTGCGAGATCGACGAGGTCAATGCGGGCCATATCGCATCTCCCTCAATTGCTTTTATTTCTTGACGCGTTTTCTTCACGCGAACCGCTACGCACTTCGCTTGAAAACGCTACGTTCGGCGCGGCGACCAGGCGGTCGGCGGCGTCGAACACGAAAACATTGTCGGGATCGAGCACGGCATCGAGTACATGGCCGGGCTCGTATTCATGCACGCCCGGCAGCACCGCAACCCAGTTGGAGGCGCCGCGATTGAGATGCACAAAACTCTCCGAACCCGTGATCTCGGTCACCGTCACGGTGGCGTGGAACGCATGTCGGCCGGCAATGCCGTTGGCCACTTCGAGCTGATGGGCACGAAAGCCGACGCGATACGGGCCGTCGGCGAGCGATGCATAGAGGCCGATGGCCGGCGCCTGGATGCCGCCGGCATATTGCACCGAACCGTTCTTCTTCTCGATGCCGACGATGTTGAGCGGCGGGTCGGAGAACACCTGCGCCACCCGCAGCGTATCCGGCTGGCGATAGACTTTTGACGTGTCGCCGGCCTGCAGGACCTTGCCCTCCCACATGCAGACAGTGTTGCCGCCAAGCAGGAGCGCCTCCGAGGGCTCGGTCGTTGCATAGACGAAGATCGCGCCCGACGCCTCGAAGATGCGTGGCAGTTCGGTGCGCAGTTCCTCGCGAAGCTTGTAGTCGAGATTGGCGAGCGGCTCGTCCAGGAGCACGAGATCCGCGCCCTTGACCAGCGCTCGCGCGATCGCGGTGCGCTGCTGCTGGCCGCCGGAAAGCTGCAGCGGCGTGCGCTTCAGATACGGCTCTAACCGTAGCAGCCTTGCGGCCTCCTGGACGCGCCGGTCGATCTCCTCGCGCGGCCTGCCCTGCACGCGCAACGGCGAGGCGATGTTCTCATAGACCGTCAGCGAGGGGTAATTGATGAATTGCTGATAGACCATCGCGACCGAGCGCTGCCGCACGTCGGCACCGGTGACGTCCTTGCCGTCAACCAGCACGCGGCCGGTCGCAGGTTTGTCGAGACCAGCGAGCAACCGCATGATCGAGGTCTTGCCCGACAGCGTCGGCCCGAGCAGCACGCTCAGTGTGCCGCGCTCGAGCGTCAGCGAGACATCGCGAATGGTCGCCATGCCGTCGACGGTTCGCGTGACATGTTCGAGCGTGACGCTCACGGTCGCCCTCCCGCTTCGCGCAAGGGACGTTCGCCGGGGGCACGGTGGGCTTTGATCCACTCGTCGAGCACGGCAATTTCATCCTGCGACAGCCGCAACCCGAGCTTCGACCGTCGCCATACCACGTCATCGGCGGTGCAAGCCCATTCGTTCGACATCAGGTACCTGACTTCGCGCTCCGTCAAGGTGGCGCCGAACGACTGGCCGAGATCGGCCAATGATTTCGCGTTGCCGAGTAATTTTGTCGCACGCGTGCCATAGGCATGCGCGAGACGGTTGGCATGCGCCTGGCTAAGGAACGGATATTCCCGCGTCAGTTCCGCCGTCAGCGCGGCCACCGCCGAAACATCCATGTCGCCGCCGGGCAGCGGCGACTTGCCGGTCCAGCCTTCTTTGGCTTTGGCGCTCCGCAAGTATGGCGAGAGCCGCTCCAGCGCTTCTTCCGCCAGGCGCCGATAGGTCGTGATCTTGCCGCCATAGATCGACAGCAGCGGCGCGCCGCCGGGCGTATCGAGTTCGAACACGTAGTCGCGGGTCGCAGCTTTCGCTTCGCTGGCGCCGTCGTCATAGAGCGGCCGCACACCGGAATAGGTCCAGACCACGTCCGCAGGCAGCACCGGCTTTTTCAGGTACTCACTGGCGGACGCACAGAGGTATTGAATCTCCTCAGGTGAGGCTTTCACCTTGGCCGGATCGCCGTCGTAATCGCGATCGGTGGTGCCGATCAGCGTGAAATCGTCCTGGTAGGGAATGACGAAGATGATGCGGCCGTCGGCATTCTGGAACATGTAGGCGCGGTCGTGCTCATAGAGTTTGCGCACCACGATGTGCGAGCCCTGCACCAGCCGCACTTTTGCCCGCGCGTTGACGCCGGAGCCTGCGGACAACACCTGTTCGACCCACGGGCCACCGGCATTGACCAGCGCGCGGGACTGGATGGTCGTGCGCTCTCCGCTGATCGTATTCTCGACGGTGACCTGCCAGATGCCGTCAGCCTGCCGGATCTCGACCGCGCGCGAACGGGTGCGGATTTCCGCGCCGCGATCGGCGGCGTCCCGCGCGGTCAACACGACGAGGCGCGCGTCGTCGACAAAGCAATCGGAATATTCGAAGCCCTTGGTGTAGCGGTTGGCAATCAGAGGCTGTCCCACCTCGTCATGGGCGAGATCGACCGAGCGGGTCGGCGGCAAGAGATGCCGGCCGCCGATATGGTCGTACAGGAACAACCCTAGCCTGAGCAGCCAGGCCGGGCGCAGCCCTGCGTGGTGCGGCAAAACGAAACGCAGCGGCCTGATGATGTGGGGCGCGATCTGCCAGAGGATTTCGCGCTCGATCAGCGCCTCGCGGACCAGACGAAACTCATAATATTCGAGATAGCGTAGCCCGCCATGCACCAGCTTGGTTGACCAGGACGACGTCCCGCTCGCCAAGTCATTCATTTCACATAGGAAAACGGAATTACCTCGGCCCACCGCGTCGCGCGCGATGCCGCAGCCATTAATGCCGCCTCCGATAATGGCGAGGTCGAATACCCTGTCCACCGAAACGCTTCCCCGGCGACCGCCTCTTCACTTCGGCGATTTCGCTTTCGGATTGGAGTTAATCACAAACAAAAACGAAAGCAATACGAAAGCGAGGCGAAAACGGGGAACAAACCGAAATCGGGGCTTCATCCTTCGAGACGGCGGCGCCGCGGCCTCCTGGATGAGGTCTCGCACTTTCTCGCCGGAAAAAGCTCAGACCCTTATGGTGAGGAGCACGGCAATGCCGCGCGTCTCGAACCATGTGGCCCGTGATGGGCCCGACTGGGCTACTTCAATCGCACCACCGTCGACGCTGAATCGGTAGGCTCATCGATATCCGCCGCCGGCTTGTCCATCGCCTCAACCACATCGATGCCGCGGGTGTGGCAGATGTTGGCGAGGCCCGCCGGCAGCGGCGCATCGGTCACAAAGGTCTGGATCTGGCTGAGATGGGCGATGCGCACCGGCGCGCTGCGGCGGAGTTTTGTCGAGTCCGCGACCAGCATGACGCTGCGGGCATTGGCGATGATCGCCTGCGCCGCCTGCACCTCGCGATAGTCGAAGTCGAGCAGCGCGCCCTCCTCGTCGATCGCGGATGCGCCGATGATGGCGTAATCGACCTTGAACTGGCCGATCAGGCTGATCGCGGTCGAGCCGATCACCGCGCCGTCGGCACGGCGCACCGCGCCACCCGCCACGATCACCTCGATGCGCGGGTGCCGATACAACAGCATCGCCACGTTGAGGTTGTTGGTGATGACGAGCAGGTCCTCATGCGAGGTCAGCGCGCTTGCGACTTCTTCCGTCGTGGTGCCGATGTTGATGAACAGCGAGCAGCCGTTCGGAATCCGTGACGCCGCGGCAATGCCGATCGCCCGCTTCTCTTCCGCCGCCACGAAACGCCGCGCCTCATAGGCGAGGTTCTCGACGCCGGAGGCAATGATGGCGCCGCCATGGATGCGGGTCAGCGAGCGCTGGTCGCAGAGGTCGTTGAGATCCTTGCGGATGGTCTGCGCCGAAACCTCGAAGCGCTTGGCAAGGTCTTCCACCATCACCCGGCCAAAGGCGCGGGCGATGTTGAGAATTTCGGTCTGACGGTGGGACAATCCGGCCACGGCGAGGCACCCTTGCTCGATAGATTTGGGGCACAAAGTTGCCTTTATGGTGCGGCTGATTGGAGCCGCGGTCAACGACGGAGACCGGCCGTAAAGGCATTGGGCGGGGCGAAACAACGGATCCTGGTTAAGGCAACCGCGCGCCCAGCCATGCGAGCCGCACCATGTGCGGCCGCTCGACAAAGCAATTTGTCGCAGCAACACTGTGAATACAACCAGAAGCGAATGGAGGAAACCATGAACATCGATCGCCGGCAGCTCGCCTTGCCCGTACTCGCACTTGGGGTGGGGATTGGGCTCATGAGCGTCCCCGCTTTTGCCGGTGCGGACGAGGATGCGATTGCGAAGCACATCGAAGCCTTTCGTGCCGCGCAGGCGGCTGGCAAGGCCGAAGCGATCGCCCCGCTCTGCGCGGACGAACTCAGCTACAGCCACTCGAACGCCAAGATCGACACCAAGGCGTCGCTTCTCGACGGCATCGCCAAGGCCAACTACAAATGGACGTCGCTCGAATACAAGGATCCCACGATCCGCGTCGTCGGCCCGACCGCCATCGTGCGCTTCACCTTCGTGGGCGAGCAGGAATTCACCGACGGCAAGAAGACGCCGCAGAACCTGCACATCCTGATGAACTGGCAGAAGCAGGGCTCGGACTGGAAACTGCTGTCGCGGTCGGCCACCAAGCTCTGACCGCTGAAAGATGGTCGCTGGCGGTCAGGCCGCCAGCGGCGTCTCGCTGGCAAGACGCCGGGCTGCGCGCTCGGCCTCGCGTGCGTTGCGGAATATCTGCCCTTCCAGCCGGTTGAAGCGGTGCGAGGCGGCAAAGAAGCGATAGCCGCCGGGAGCGCGCACGATGATCCCCGCCGGCTGTGAGCCGACTTCGATGATATAGGTGTCCGACATGGCCCAGCCTCTGATTTCTTCCGGGCCAACAACGGGTTGCACGGCGGATTGTTCCTGGCTTCCCGTTGCGTCTGAGCCCGGACCTATGTCAAAGCTGGTCACGTATTAGCGAGCGAATCGCTCAAATGGCCGGAGAACCGACATGATGCCGAAATTCGCACTCTCAATGCTGGTTGCCCTTGCGGTTTGCGCACCGCTCCACGGGGCTGCGGCGCAGGAAAGCACGCTCGGGGGCGCGCTGTTCGGCGGTGCGGCCGGCGCCATCGTCGGCGGCGCGCTGGGTGGCGGCCGCGGTGCGGCGGTCGGCGCGATCGTCGGCGCAGGCACCGGCGCCGCGATCGGTGCCCAAGGCGAACCTCGGGACGGCGGCTATCGTTGGTATCAGGGCGGTTGCTACGTCGAAACGCCCGGCGGCTGGCAGGCCGTGTCGCCCCGTTACTGCGGTGTCCAGGCGCAATACGCCCCTCCGCCGCCGCGATATTACGACGACACGCCGCGCTGCATGCGCTCGCCGAGCTACAATCCGCGCCGTGGCACGTTCATCGGCCGTGACGGCTACGAGCGTCCCTGCCCGTAAAGCTCAGGTCTGTATGGCACCATCCGGCCGCACCATTTGCGGCCGGCCGTCCTCGTCGATCGAGACGTAAGTGAAGTTGCCATCCGTCACCAGGATCGACTGCAATTCCTTGCGGCGCACGACCCAGGCTTCGAGATGGACCGTGATCGAGGTGCGCCCGACCCGCACCAGATGGCCGTAGACGGAGACGAGATCGCCGACATAGACGGCTTTGCGAAAATTCATCGCCTCGATCGCGACCGTCACGGTGCGGGATTTTGCGATCTTGGATGCGAACACGCCGCCGCCGATGTCCATCTGGCTCAACAGCCAGCCGCCGAAGATGTCGCCATTGGCGTTGGTATCCGCCGGCATCGCCAGCGTGCGAATGCAGAGATCGCCGCGCGGCTCGGCCTCGGTCGAGGGCGGCGCGTGCTCATGCGTCTGCGTCACTTGAAGTTCTCCCAGCCGGCATCCGGCGTAAACCGGCCGCCGAACTTGTCGGTCAAGGCGTCCAGCGTCGAGACCACGTTCTCTACGCCACGGCTTCGTGCATAGTTCAGAGGACCGCCGCGGAACGGCGCGTAACCCGTACCGAAGATCACGGCGCCGTCGACCACGTCGGCGTTGTCAACGATGCCCTCGCGCAGGCAGGCGACGCAGACATTCGACATCGGCAGCATCAGCCGGTCGATCATTTCCGCCGATGGTTCCGAGATCGCCGACATGCCGCCGGTGTCGGCCTTGCCGTCCTTCCAGGTGTAAAAGCCCTTGCCGGTCTTGCGGCCCAGCTCGCCGTTAGCGACCTTTTCGCGCAGCCAGGCCGGCGTCGGCGGCAGCATGTCGCCGAACTTCGAGCGCAGCATGTCGCCGACGTCGAGGCAGATATCGAGGCCAACCTGGTCGGCCAGTTCAATCGGCCCCATCGGCATGCCGAACTTCTTGGCGGCGGCGTCGATGACCGTCTTGTCGACCTTCTCGTCCAGCATCACCATCGCTTCCAGCATGTACGGCGTCAGCGCACGGTTGACGAGGAAGCCGGGCGAGGATTTTACGGGCAGCGGCAACCGGTCGATGGCGCCGACAAAGGCCAGCGCCTCCTTCAGCAGTTGCGCATCGGTGCCGTCATGGCTGACGACTTCGACAAGCTGCAGCCGCGAAACCGGATTGAAGAAGTGCAGCCCCAATAGCCGCTCGGGCTTCTGCAGGGTAGTGCGCAGATCCTGCAGCGGAATACTCGACGTGTTGGTGGCGAGGATCGCGCCTGGCTTCATTTTCGGCTCGAGGCTGGCATAGACCTTCTGCTTCAGTTCCAGCTTTTCCGGCACCGCCTCGATGATGAGATCGGCGTTGCGGACGCCTTCGGCCTGCATGTCCGGCATCAACCGGTCGAGCGCATCGCGCACTGAAGTTCGCTTGCGCAAAATCTTGCCGTAGAGGTCGGCAGCGCGCTTGATCGCGCCCGCGATCGGCTCCGGCTTCATGTCGGCGAGCGTCACCCGCAGGTCTTGACCGGCGCACCAGGCGGCGATGTCGCCGCCCATTGCGCCCGCGCCGATGACGTGAACGTGCTCGATCTTGTTGCCGCTGCCTGCGAGCTTCTTCATCTGCTCACGCAGGAAGAACACGCGGATCAGATTCTGCGCGGTCGGCGTCACCATCAGCCGCGCAAACGACGCTTTCTCTGCGCTCAGCATTGCTCGCTTGTCGCCGCCGTGCTTCTCCCAGAGATCGATCAGCGCGTAGGGGGCGGGGTAATGCGCTTCCGGCGCCGCCTTTGCGGCCTCGCTGCGCATCCGCCCGGCGAGAAAGCTCCTGACCGGACCAAGGCTGAGAATATTGTTGAGCAGCCCGGGCTGCGCACGCTTCAGCCGGCCGGTCACGGCGTCCTTCACAGCATTGAGGACATGCCGCTCCTGCGTCACGGCGTCGACCAGCCCGAGCGATTTTGCCTTCCGCGCATCGATGGTCTTGCCGGTGAGCATCAACGGCATTGCCTGCATCGGATTGACGAGCTGCGTAAAACGCACGGTGCCGCCGAGGCCGGGATGCAGGCCGAGCATCACCTCGGGGAAACCGAACCGCGCGTCCTCGATCGCAATCCGCATCTGGCAGGCGAGTGCCACCTCCAAGCCGCCGCCGAGGCAGAAGCCATGGATCACGGCCACGCTCGGAACGCGCAAGGCCTCAAGCCGGTCGATCACCGCATGCGCGCGGCCGATTTCGGTCTCGACGGCGCTCGAATCGGTCGCGCCGCGAAACGCATTGACGTCGGCGCCCGCGATAAAGCCGGACTTTTTGGCCGAACGGATGACCAGGCCGGTGGGGCGCTGGCTTTCCAGCTCCGCCAGCACCTTGTCGAGTTCCTCAATCAGGTCGGCCGAAAGCGTATTGGCGCTGGTGCCTTCGCGGTCGAACAATAGCCAGGCGACGCCGTCGGCATCGCGCGTCAGCTTGAAATTCTTGTACGGGCCGGCGGCATCGGGCTTCGGCCCGAGTTCGAGCACGCGATCGCCGAGAACGTTCATGATCTGGCTATCCATGCTCATACCATCTCTATCAGCATCGCGCCGCCCTGCCCGCCGCCGATACATTCGGTGGCGATGCCGCGTCGCGTGCCCAATCGCTTCATGGCGTTGACGAGATGCAGCACGATACGGTTGCCGCTGCAGCCCACGGGATGGCCGAGGCTGATCGCGCCGCCGTCGACATTCAACCTGCTCTGGTCGAGTTCGCCGGCCGCGCCGTCGAGGCCGAGAATTTCCTTACAGAACTTCTCGTCGTTCCAGGCAGCCAGGCAGCCCAGTACCTGGGTCGCAAACGCCTCGTTCAATTCCCAGGTCTCGATATCGGACAGCGTCAGCTCGTTGCGCTTCAACAACTCGGTTGCCGACAGCACCGGGCCCAGGCCCATGATGCCGGGATCGAGCGCCGACCACTGGCTGTCGAGAATGGCCGCCTTCGGCGTCAGGCCGTGCTTCGCCACGGCCTCCTCGGACGCGAGGATCACCCAGGACGCGCCGTCGGTGATCTGCGAGGAATTGCCGGCGGTCACCTTGCCCCAGGGACGTTCGAACACCGGTTTCAGTTTAGCCAAACTCTCCGGCGTCGAGTCCGGCCGCACGCCGTCGTCATGATCGTAAAATTTTCCATCGCGGGCGAACGCGGTCTCGACCTCGCCCTTGAGCCAGCCTTCCGATTGCGCTCTTGCCAGCCGCTTGTGGCTTTCGGCGGCATAGGCGTCCGACTGCGCGCGGGTTACGCCGAAGAGATGCCCGACCACTTCGGCGGTCTGGCCCATGTTGAGTTCGGTAATGGGATCGGTGAGCCCGCGCTCCAGCCCGATGATCGGCTTGAAATAGCTCGGCCTTGCCTTCAGCGCGGCCATGATTTTCGCGCCGATGCCCTTCGCTCCCGCAAGGCCCGCGAACCAGCGCACCCCCTGTTGCGGCCATACCAGCGGCGCGTGGCTCAACGCTTCGGCGCCGCCGGCGAGGATCAGATCGGAAACGCCTTCGCGGATGTAGCGGTAAGCCGTGTCGATCGATTGCATGCCGGAGCCGCAATTGATCTGCACGGTGAAGGCGACCATCTTCTCGCCCATGCCGAGCCGCAATGCCGCGACGCGGGCCGGGTTCATTTCGTCGGCGATGACGTTAACGCAGCCGAGGATGACCTGGTCGAAAGCGTCGGGCGCGAAAGGCTGCCGCGCCAATAGCGGCCGGCCGCATTGCACGGCGAGGTCGACCGGGGTGAAGGGTCCGGGACCGGAGCGCGCTTTCAGGAACGGCGTTCGACTGCCGTCCACAATAAAAACCGGTTTGGCCATCAGCCCGCCGCCCTCTGCTCACCCAGTTCCTGGAAGAACTGATGCACGTCGGCGCCCTTCCTGTAAATCGGCGACAGTGCTTCGGCTGCGAAATCGTCGACCTCGATCACCTTCGCAACGGCCTCATGCGCCGCCTGAAGCTTCTCGCCGTCGGCCTGCGTAATGACACCCTTCTTGACCGCGTCCTTCCAGTCATGCAGGCGCGCGGAGCGCATCTGTTTGGAAATATCTTCCGCCGCCGTGACCAGCAGGAACGCCTTCTCCAGCCGCGCAACACCGCCATCATCGTCGACCGCGGAAAGATCTGCCGTTAGCCGGTCGCGGGCCGCCGATGGCTCCAGCACGAGCTGCGCGCATTGATGCACGACGCGGTCGGACGGGCCGGTCACCTTTGCACCGAACGGCTGGATCAGGAATTTCAGGATCACGGCCACGAACCGGTTCGGCAGGTTGGCGAGGATTTCGGCAAAGCGGTTCTCGATGGTGCGGAAGCCGCTCGCCATGCACCATTCGAGCGCGGCGAGATCTTCCTTCTGCCGTCCCTCATCCTGCCAGCGTTTTAACGCCGCCGACAACAGATAGAGCTCGGAAAGAATATCGCCGAACCGGGCCGAGAGCATTTCCTTGCGCTTGAGCGCGCCGCCCAGCGTCAACAGCGCCATGTCGGCGCACAGCGCGAAGGCCGAGGAGTAGCGCGAGAGCTGGCGATAGAACCGCGTCGCCTCGCCGGCGTCTGGCGCAGGCGCGAATAGACCGCCGCTCCAGCTTCGGCCCCAGGCGCGGAACATGGTTTTGAAACTGTGCCCGACATGATTCCAGAACGCCTTGTCGAAGCCATCGAGCCCCTTGGCGCGGTCGGCTTCACCCAACGCATTCATTTCGTCGAGCAGGAAAGGATGAGCGCGAATAGCGCCTTGGCCGAACACGATGAGATTGCGGGTCAGGATATTGGCGCCCTCCACGGTGATGCCGACCGGCACCGAGCGATAGAGATTGCCGAGATAGTTTTGCGGGCCGTCGATCACGGCCTTGCCGCCATGGATGTCCATGGCGTCATCAATCGCGATCCGCATCCGCTCGGTGGCGTGCAGCTTCATGATGCCGGAAATGACGGCGGGATGATGCCCCTGGTTGAGCGCCGCGCATGTCAGCCGCCGCGCGGCGTCGAGCAGATAGGCGGTGCCGGCGATGCGGGCGAGCGGCTCTTCGATGCCCTCGAACTTGCCGATGGAAATGCCGAACTGCTCGCGGATGCGGGCATAGGCGCCGGTGGTGCGCGCCGCATAGGCTGCACCCGCGGCGGAAAGCGACGGCAGCGAGATGCCGCGGCCGGCGGCCAGCGCCGTCATCAGCATCTTCCAGCCCTGCCCGAGCCGCTCTTGCCCGCCGATGATGTAGTCCATCGGAATGAACACGTCGCGGCCCCAGTTCGGGCCGTTCTGGAACACCTGCATCGCCGGCAGATGCCTGCGGCCGATCTCGACGCCAGGCAGATGGGTCGGGATCAAGGCCACGGTAATGCCGAGCTCTTCCTGATCGCCGACGAGATGATCGGGATCATAGGCCTTGAAGGCAAGGCCGAGCAGCGTCGCAACCGGCCCCAGCGTGATGTAGCGCTTGTGCCAGTTCAGCCGCAGACCGATTACCTCGCGGCCTTCGAAATTGCCCTTGCAGATGATGCCGGTGTCGACCATCGACGCCGCGTCAGATCCAGCCTCCGGGCTGGTCAGACCGAAGCAGGGAATGTCGGCGCCTTCGGCCAGTCGCGGCAGCCACCTGTCCTGCTGTTCCCTGGTGCCGAAGCGCATCAACAATTCGCCCGGTCCGAGCGAGTTCGGCACCATCACGGTGACGGCTGCGGTCAGCGAGCGCGAGGAAAGCTTTCGCACCACTTCCGAATGCGCATAGGGCGAGAAGCCGAGCCCGCCAAATTCCTTCGGGATGATCATGCCGAAGAATTTGTGGCGCTTGATGAAGGTCCACGCCTCCGGCGGCAGGTCGCGCCATTCCCAATTGATCTTCCACTCGTCGAGCATGGCGCAGAGCTCGTCGACCGGGCCGTTGAGGAAGGCCTGTTCTTCCGCGGTCAGCGTCGCGGGCGCGTTCGCCAGCAATTTCGACCAATCGGGATTGCCGGTGAAGAGATCGGCGTCCCACCAGACGTCGCCGGCTTCGAGCGCCTCGCGCTCGGTGTCGGACATCGCGGGCAATACGCCGCGTGCCCAGGAGAAAATCGGCTTGCTGATGAAATCGCGGCGGAAGCTCATGGCGGACTCTCCTGGTCTGCGGCGCGACGTCGCGCCTCACCTGTGCCAAACGACGGCCCATTCTAGCTGAAACGCGCGGGTTTCGGGGACGCTTCGCATCGGGAATGAAGCGAAATTGATAAACCCGAGGATAACGGCAAACGCCCCGGCTCGTTCCAAAATGGCTGCATTGTCCGGCGGTTAGAAGCCGGTCAGGTTACCGGATGATAGCCGTCTGGCGTGCCCGCCGGCCTCACCCGCAGGCCAGCCGGTGTTATGAATCGCGCTTGTTGCGCCGTCGCTCATTGGGGACGAACACGGCAAACACTTCCCTAACGCGAACGGCTGGCGTGACATCGCGGGTAAAGCGAAGCTCGGTTGTCGTCCGGGTCTCCTCCACGCGAGGCGCGTAAAGCGCGCTGGCGTACAGCGATCCGTCAAACCGCAAATTGCTCTCGTCGTCGGTGAGATAGGCATTCGAAATAAACAGGAAAACCAACAGCGTGGATCCTACGACGGTAAAATATTTGAATACGGGCATTGGTACGCAAGCCTCTCCCTTTCTGGAAAAAGGAGGGTGCGCCACCCGCCATAAAAGCCGGGTTTAGACGTGCCCAGCTTTTGCCCGAAGGGTTGGCTGCTGATTGCCAATTTGTGACGAATTTTAATAAATCGCTTTCCGTCATTCCGCGCTCGCAAAAGCGAGAGCCCCGATGCGCAATTGCGCATCGGGGAATGACGTTGCGAGGCAGAACGAGCTAGCCCGGCCCTGCGCCTTGCGTGGCGGTATACACGGCATAGAGCGACTGGCTCGCAGCCATGAACAGGCGGTTACGCTTGGGGCCGCCGAAGCAGATATTGCCACACACCTCCGGCAAACGGATGCGGCCAAGCAGCTTGCCTTCCGGCGACCACACCGTCACGCCGTTATAGCCCACCGCACGCCCGGCGTTGCTTGAACACCAGACGTTGCCGCTGACATCGCAGCGTACGCCGTCCGGTCCGCATTTCACGCCATCCACCATGAAATCGCTGAACCGCTTGGGGTTCGAGAGTTTGTGATCGGCGCCGACGTCGAACACGAACACGTCGCCCTTGCCGCCCGGACCGGTATCGCCCGGTCCCTTGCCGGTAGAGGCGACGTACAGCCTCTTGTAGTCGGGCGAGAAGCAGAGGCCGTTGGGATCCGGCACCTGTTCCTCGGTCACCACGAGGTCGATGCGGCCGGAGGGATCGATGCGATAGCAATTGGTCGGCAGTTCGCGCTTGCCCGGCACGAAGCCTGCCGGTTGCCCGATCCGTGGATTGAGCTTGCCGCCGGAATTGCTCGGGCCGCCCGCAACGTCGGGCTCACCCTCATAGAGCTGCCCGCCATAGGGTGGGTCGGTGAACCAGTAGCTGCCGTCGGGATGGGCGACGACGTCGTTGGGTGAATTGAGCTTCTTGCCGTCATAGGAATCGGCCAGCACGGTCGCGGTGCCGTCGTGCTCATAGCGCACCACCCGACGGGTGAGATGTTCGCAGGAGAGCTGGCGGCCCTGGAAATCGAACGAGTTGCCGTTTGAGTTGTTGGAGGGCATGCGGAAGACGCTGACGTGACCGTCGTCTTCAGACCATCGCATCTGTCTGTTGTTGGGAATGTCGCTCCACAGCAGATAGCGGCCCTGCGCGCTCCAGGCCGGACCTTCGGCCCACAACAGCCCGGTGTGGAGGCGCTTGATCGCCGTGTTGGGCTGGGCGAGGTTGTTGAAGGACGGATCGACCGCGATGATATCGGGGTCCCAGAAATAGGTGGTCGGGGCGCCGCGCGGACTGAAATCGCGCGGCGGGTTGGTGATTGTCGAGGGCGGCGCCACCGGGCCACTTGGGGGGCCGGCCTGGGGGGCCCCTTGGGCCAGCGCGGCGCTTGCCCCCGCCACGGTGGCGCCGGCGCATATCGCCAGACCGTGGACAAGCGTTCGTCGTGATATCGTGGTTTCTGGATCGCGCTGTCCCGATTGTTGCATCGCATCCTCCCATTGTGTGCGCCGGCCGTTGATCCGACCTGGCAACTTAAGGTTAGTCCGGTCCGTGTCCGGTTGCGAGAGCTGGTTTTCTGATCCGCTCGCAGCGCACGCTCGCAATGCAAAATGGCATTACCTTGTCGAATTCAATTTCGTCGCTTGTTTGGGCAAGTGCTCAAACACAAACGCCCAAGTAGATGCGAGCCGGACACTATGGTAACGATCGCCGGCCAGCCGACATCGCCGTCAAATCAATCGATCCGTCGACCGAACGAAAAACATCCATGGGGACGCATACTCACAAGGCATCACGTTGCGTCGCTGCATCGCGCACCGGACGAATTGCGATTGCAGCCGTCTCGGTCGCGATCTGGACCGGGACGATCGAGGTCAGCCATGCGGCCGACACCCCCGCCCCTTCATCGGCCAAACTCGAACGCATCACCGAATTTTTCAACAACGAGGTTGCGACAGGGAAGCTGCCGGGCGCGGTCGTGCTGATCCAGCAGCATGGCAAGCCGGTCTACCTGAAGTGCTTTGGCGTCAGTGACGTCGCAACCAATCTTCCGATGACATCAGCCACGATCTTTGCGCTTCATTCAATGACGAAGCCGATCACCAGTGTCGCGGCGATGATGTTGATCGACGCAGGCAAGCTCTCGCTGGCGGATCCCGCCTCAAAATTCATTCCGGCGTTTGCCGACGTGAAGGTGGGAATAGCGTCGGCTGCGGCTGACGGAACACCTTTTCTGAAGCTTGTCGCGCCGCAACGGCCCGTGACCGTCATGGATCTGCTGCGCCATACCTCGGGCATCACCTATGATTACATCGGTGGCAAGCTGATCGATAAGGCGTACAGGGACTCCGGCCTGTTCGACGGCAAGTACGACAACAAGGTGTTTGCAGAACGCATCGCGAGATTGCCCCTGGCAAGACAGCCCGGCACGCTTTGGCGTTACGGCCATTCAACCGACGTGATCGGCCGCATCATCGAGATCGTTTCCGGACAGACGCTGTATCAATTCGAGAAGCAGCACATCTTCGACCCGCTCGGCATGGCCAGCACCAAATATTTTCTCGAAAACGCCGACGAACGCGCGCGGATGGCGGAGCCGCTGCCGGGCGATACCATCCTGAAAGATGCGGAGGCTGAACGGCGCGCCCATCCGGAATGGGAATCCGGTGGCGGCGGGCTGGTGTCGACCCTCAACGACTATGCGCGCTTTGCCCAGATGATCCTCAACGGCGGAGAACTCGACGGCAAGCGCTACCTCAGCCCAGCGGCCTTCAGATCGATGACGTCGGATCATGTCGGACCGAAGTCCGGCGTTGCCCGGGATTATTACTACTTTCCCGGCGACGGCTTCGGCTACGGTTATGGTCTTGGAGTACGCACCGATCCGGGAAATGCCAAGCCGCCGCCGCCGGGCTCGATCGGCGAACTGAAATGGGATAGCGGTAGCGGCACTTACTTCGGTGTCGATCCCAAGCTGGACATGATTTACATCCTGCTTGAGCAGACCCAAAACGAACGTGGACGCATCACGCCTGCGTTCAAGAAACTGGTTTATGACGCGTTCGTCACCAGCGATTGATCTGGCAGCATCGCGTCTGCGATCACTTCTGGTTTGCCGCCGCGCGCTCGATGAACGACACTTCCGTGCCCTTCCTCAGAAGCTTTGCCAATTTGTCGACGTCCCAGTTGGTGAGGCGTACGCAGCCGTGCGATTCCGCCTTGCTGACCTTCGACGGGTTGGAAGTGCCGTGAATGCCATATCCTTCGGCTGAAAGTCCGATCCAGTGAGAGCCTACGGGGTTGTTGGGCCCGGGGTTGATCGTGAAGGCCTCCCTGGATTTGACGCCCTTGAATTTATAGTCCGGGTTGTAGCGGTAATGCGGACGGGCGTCGATCGAGGTCACCTTGAGCACGCCGCTGGGCGTTGGCTTCTCCTCGCTCCCAACGCTTGCCGGAAAAAAGGCGATCAGTTCGCCGGACTTGCCGAAGGCTTTCACGGTCTGGGCCGTCTTGTCGACCTCGAGGCGTACGACGGTCGGCCTGGTTTCCTTTTTCATGACGTTCACTACCGAAATCGTCTGGCCGGCCTGGTCAAATTTCTTGACGGAGTTGAGGGTCTCGAGAAGCGCCTCGCTCATGTGAAATTTTTCGGCAATCGCCTCGCGCGGGCCGGTGTAGTCCAGCGACTTCAGCCCTCTCATATCTTCCATCTTTGCCGGCAGTTTCCGCAGAAACGGTCCCTTCACGTCTTTCTCGGTGATTTTGTAGTCGACGACGATCGGATCCGGGCTGGTAGCTAGCAAGGCGGCCCAGATTTCAGGAGTTAGCGGCAGCTTGCCTGCGGCCAGCCCCTTGGCTTCGGCGAATGCCTTCAGCGCCTTCTCGGCGTTCTCGCCGAGCTTGCCGTCGATCTCTCCGGGAGAAAAATTGGCGCGGTCGAGCAGCACCTGCGCCTTGACGACGGCGGGATTGATCTTGTCGTCGCCCGGCGGCCTGCCCTTGAACTCCGCGTTGTTGATCGACGCTGCATCCGGGCCGGCAAAGGCCGGACGGACGAAGCACGCGAGCAGGATCAGCCCGGCAAACAAGCGGATCATCGGCAATCTCCGAAACACGCTTTAACAAGGATTTGGATTGATCGGAGTTCCGTGTTCGCCGCAAGCCGGCGAAATTCCCGTCGGCGCAGTTCAAGCATCCCTGTTGTTGGAAATATTCAGCCATCCGGCCAACCCCGAGCGCGGAGAGTTCGAGGCCGGCCGGCACGGCTTCAAGGCGACGAGGCCATCGCCCTACTTCGCAAGCTTGGCCTTGATCTCGGCCAGGCCGGCCTCGTACACGCCAATCAATGCCTCACTGGCCACCTTTTCCTTTCCGTGGTCCGGCCTATAGGAGCCACTCCAGGTGATGGTCGACGACCCGTCGCCCTTGGCGGTGACCCTGATCGTCGCCGTATAGTTCGAGATCGGAAGCGGGCTCGACAGGAACGCATAGGAATAGCTGTGCTCACCATCGTTCCGCGCGGTTTGCGTTTCCACAAACGCGGCCTTGCCGTCCTTGGTCACGAGAACGCGGGTCGGCGGTGCCTTGCCGTCCTCGATGCATTCTCCCACCGGCGGCAACCAGTTCTTGATCGCGCAGAACGATCCGATCAAAGACCACACGGCCGCGGCGGAAGCTTTTACGTCGGTGCTACGCGAAATCGTAGCCGCAAAGGCAGGCGCAATGCCGACGCTCAGAAGCGCCGCTACGCCGAACACCGCAAAGCCCGCCAATAGGACAGTCGGATCATTCGGAAGTTTTCTCATGGAAGGTCCTTATCATTTGGGAATTAAATCTGCGGCCCGAGAGCCGGGTTCAGACCGGCCCAAGCCCGCATTCCGGCCAGTTACCAAGCGGGGGCTGCGAGCGGCCAGTTCACGAAATGAATCGATCCCGGTACAGAAACTGAACTAGAACCACCGATCTTTCGTCGGTAAGTTCGCGCGTCAGCCAGATGGAGAGAAGCATGGCCGAAGGTAGCTACAGGCAGTTCTGCCCGGTTGCGATGGCCGCAGAAGTTCTGTGCACGCGCTGGACCGTGGTCTTGCTCCGCGAACTCGTCGCGGGGTCGACGCGTTTCAACGAACTGCGTCGTGGCGTGCCACGGATGTCACCGGCGTTGCTGTCACGGCGGCTCAAGGATCTCGAAGCTGCAGGGATTGTCGCTCGCGAGGCGTCGCACTCGGAGTCCGGCGCATTCGAGTATCGCCTGACCGCGTCAGGACGCGAACTTGGACCGATCGTCGAGGCATTTGGAATCTGGGGCCAGCGCCGCATCGAAGCAGATTTGTCGCTCCAGCATCTCGACGTTCAACTCCTGATGTGGGACATGCGGCGGAATCTAAACACGACGCCGATGCCGCCGCGACGAAGCGTCATTCAGTTCGTTTATCCCGAACTTCCGGTAACGCAGCGTTCCTGGTGGCTTATCGTCGACCCCAAGGATGACGTCGATCTCTGTTCGGTCGATCCCGGATTCGACGTCGACCTCTATGTGTCCGTCGACTTGCGAACCATGACTGCGATCTGGATGGGGCTGGATACTGTCCGCGCCGCCGTTGCGAGCAAGCGCATGATTTTGACCGGCGAGCGACGCATCGCGTCCGCCATGCAGACCTGGCTCGGTCTCAGTCCGTTTGCAAAGGAGAAGAAGCTTGCCAGCTGACCGCCAGTACAGTCCTTGAACTGGAGGCAGGCCAAAACTTTCCTGATAGTCGAAATGACTTGTTCAACTACGAAAGGGAAGCAAATGAGTTACGCCGGAAGCTGCTTTTGCGGAGCCGTCAAACTTGTGGTCAAGGGTGCGCCCGAGGGCATGGGTTATTGTCACTGCAGTTCCTGCCGCTCGTGGTCTGGCGGGCCGGTCAACGCCTTCAGCCTATGGAAGCCGGGGGCAGTCGAGATCGAGTCGGGCGCCGAGCATATCGCGACTTTTCAGAAGACGCCGCTCTCAGAGCGCAAGTACTGCAGGAAGTGCGGCGGTCACTTGATGACCAACCATCCGACACTCGGCCTGGTGGACGTGTTTGCTGCGACGATTCCTACGCTGGAGTTCAAGCCGGGCGTTCACGTCAACTACGCCGAAACGGTGCTGCGCATGCGGGACGGCCTCCCGAAGCTCAAGAATTTTCCCGCCGAACTGGGTGGCTCCGGGGAAGCCGTCGCGGAATAATCGCCTCGTGAAAGGAAAGGCCGCCCGAGAGGGGCGGCTTTTCGGCGGCGTAGCCGGATGGCCGCTCAATCCGGCCGGATCATCTCGAACATGTTTTCGGGCTTGATCTCAAAGTAGTCGCCGCGGCGCCCGGCGCGGACGATCGGGTGAGCCAGCCCGGTCTGGTAGACGCCGTCCTGGATCAAGGCCTTGTCGATGTGCACGGCGACGACTTCGCCCAGCGTCAGCCAGGCCTGCGCCTTGTCGCCATTGGCACCCTGCAACTGGATGATCTGCGTCACCTTGCACTCGAACGCAACCGGGCTTTCCGCCACGCGGGGTACGTTGACGAGCTTGCACGGCGCGGCCGTCAGCCCCGCGATCTTGAACTCATCGACATCACGGGCAACGTGCGCCGCCGTCGCGTTCATCTGCTTCGCCAGATCCATGGTGGCGAGATTCCAGACGAATTCGCCGGTGTCCTGGATGTTGCCGGCGCTGTCCTTCCAGTTCGTCGACGAGAAGCCGATGATCGGCGGGTGATAGCAGAAGGCATTGAAGAAGCTGTAGGGCGCCAGATTGATGTTGCCGCTGCCATCGCGCGAAGAAATCCACCCGATCGGGCGCGGCGCGATGATGGCGTTGAAGGGATCGTGCTTGAGGCCGTGGCCGTTCTTCGGCTCGTAGAAATGCAGGTCTTTGGTGGTCACGCTGGGACTCTTCCGTCATTGCGAGGAGCGATAGCGACGAAGCAATCCGCGCCGCGTCGCGCGGAGCCAATGGATTGCTTCGCTTCGCTCGCAATGACGGCGGTGTCAAGTAGCGAACAATTCAATTCGCGTTGCGCGGCTCAAGGGCCTTGAAAAGGAAATCGATCATCTGGTCGATCGTTGCGCTGGGCTTGTTGATTGCCTGCGCAATCATCTGCGGGTGGAAGAAGCGGATCATGCCGGTGCAGGTGCAGAGCGCAGCCAAAGGCAGATCAGGGGCCTCGAATTCGCCGGACGCCAAGCCCTGCGCGATCACCTCGCCGATGATGCCGGTGACGCATTCGATATGGACGACGCAGACGTCCCAATCCTCCTGCATCGCGATCTCGACCATCTCGTGCAGCTTGGAATCGCCGACATAGCGCTCCGTGTTCATCCGGTTGATGGTCTTGAGCAGCTCGCGCAGGCGAGGTTTCGCCGGACCGGGCTGGGCCGCAATCCGCCGCGCTTCGATCTCGACCTCGCCCATCAGGGTTCGTGCCACGCTTTCGTGGATCGACTTCTTCGAATCGAAAAAGCGATAGACGTTGGCGGGGCTCATCCGCAGTTCCTTGGCGATATCGGCGACCGTGGTCTTCTGGTAGCCGATCTGCCGGAACAGACGCTCCGCCACCACGAGAATCCTTTCCCGGGTGTCAGTCTCGATGTGTTCCGAAATCAGCGTCATGTCAGCTCTCAATGTTCAATTATTCTGCCGCGTCGGCAAGCGGAATTGCGTGCGGGCCCTTGATCTGATGTTGCGGCGCAAGATCAGGCTGCTCGACCTGACCGCTTTCTTCCAGGCTCTTCCTGAACCACAGGGCGTAAAGACCCGGCAGGTACAGCAAGGTCAGGAAGGTTGCAACGAACAATCCGCCCATGATGGTGATCGCCATCGGGCCCCAGAACGCGGAGCGCGACAGCGGAATCATGGCCAGAATCGCCGCCAGCGCCGTCAGCACCACCGGGCGGGCACGGCGAACGGTGGCCTCGACGATGGCTTCCTTGCGTGTCAGGCCCTGGGAGACATCCGACTCGATCTGATCGACCAAAATCACCGCGTTACGCATGATCATACCGGCGAGCGCAATCAGGCCGAGCAGCGCCACGAAGCCGAACGGCTGGTTGGCGACATTGAGGCCGAGCGAGGCGCCGACGATGCCAAGCGGCGCGGTCAGGAAGACCAGGAACAGCCGCGAGAAGCTCTGAAGCTGGATCATCAGCAGCGTCAGCATCACCATGACCATCAGCGGAAACAGCACGAAGATCGAGGCGTTGCCCTTTGCGGATTCCTCGAACGCGCCGCCCGCCTCGATCCGGTAGGCCGGCTCGAGATGATCGCGGATTTCCTTCAGCTTGGGCCAGATCTGGTTGGTAACATCGGGCGCCTGGACGCCATCGACGACGTCCGTGCGTACCGTGATCGCCATGTCGCGGTTGCGCCGCCACATGATCGGCTCCTCGTGGGAATACTCGATCTTGGCGATCTGCTGCAGCGGCACGGCGACGCCGTTGCGTGACGTCACAGTGAGGTCACCGACACTCCCGAGATCCAGCCGTTCGGACGGGACGGCGCGCGCGACCACGCCGACCTTCTCGATGCCGTCACGGATGGTCGTGACCTGCGCACCCGAGATCAGCATGGCGAGCGCCTGCGAGACGTCCTGCGGGGTCAGGCCGAGCGCCCGCGCCCGGTCCTGATCGACCACGAGCTTCAGGTAAGGCGACTGCTCGTTCCAGTCGAGCTGCGGCTCCACGACGTTGGGATTCTGCCTCATGACGTCGCGCACCTTGTAGGCAATGTCGCGCACGGTATTGGCATCGGGGCCGATCACGCGGAACTGAACCGGGAAGCCGACCGGCGGGCCGAAATTGAAACGGTCGACGCGCACGCGCGCTTCATTCAGATCGCCTTCGGCGACCGCCTTCTCCAGCCGCGCCTTGATCCGTTCGCGGGCTTGGACGTCCTTCGACACGATCACGATCTCGGCAAATGCCTCGTTCGGCAGTTGCGGATTGAGGCCGAGCCAGAAGCGCGGCGAACCCTGGCCGACATAGGAGGTGAAGGTCGCGATATCCTTGTCGTCCTTGAGCAGCGCCTCGGCCTTCTTGACGGATTTTTCCGTGACGTTGAAGGCGGTGCCTTCCGGCAGGCGCAACTGCAGGAACAGTTCGGGCCGTTCCGACAGCGGGAAGAACTGCTGCTGCACATGGCCGAAGCCGACGATCGAGAGCGCGAACACGCCGACGGTTGCCAGCACCACCTTGACCCGGTGGTCGACGCACCACTGCACCATCGAGCGCAGGATCCGGTAGATCCGCGTCTCATAGACCGCGTGCGGATCGTGGTTGTGGTGGACCGTGATGTTCGGCAGTAGCTTGACGCCGATATAGGGCGTGAAGATCACCGCGACGAACCAGGAAGCGACCAGCGAGATCGCCACGATCCAGAAAATGCCGCCGGCATATTCGCCGACCGCCGAATTGGCAAAGCCGATGGGGAGGAAGCCAGCGGCCGTGACCAGCGTCCCCGTGAGCATCGGAAACGCAGTTGATTCCCAGGCAAAGGACGCCGCGCGGACGCGGTCCCAGCCCTGTTCCATTTTCACCACCATCATTTCAACGGCGATGATGGCGTCGTCGACCAGAAGGCCGAGCGCGATGATCAGCGCGCCAAGCGTGATGCGATGCAGGTCGATCGACATCGCGTTCATCACGATGAAGACGATGGCGAGCACCAGCGGCACCGACATCGCGACCACGATGCCCGTGCGCCAGCCGAGCGCCACGAATGAGACGAACAGAACGATCGCGAGCGCCTCGATGAAGGAATGCACGAACTCGCCGACGGCGCGCTCGACCACCTTCGGCTGGTCGGCGATCTGCTCGACCTCGATGCCCTGCGGCACGGCATTCATGAAATCGTTGGTCGCCTTCTCGACGTCCTTGCCGAGTTCGAGAATGTTGGCGCCCTTGGTGGTGACCACGCCGATGCCGATCGCAGGTTTGCCTTTCTGGCGCGCGACGAAAGTCGGAGGATCGACGAAGCCGTGGGTGACGGTCGCGATATCGCCGAGCCGGAACACGCGGCCGTTGCTTTCAACCGGCGTTTCGGCAACCGCCTTGGCGCCGTCGAGCGCGCCCGTGACGCGCAGCGGCACGCGCTGCGATGAGGTTTCCACCGTGCCGGCGGGCGTGACGTTGTTCTGCTTGGCCAGCGAATCGAACAGTGCCTGTGGCGTGATGCCGAGCGTCGCCAGCTTGGCATGCGAGAATTCGACGAAGATGCGCTCGTCCTGATTGCCGTAGAGATTGACCTTGGTGACGCCGGTAACCTTCAACAGCCGCTGCCGCAGGCCTTCCGCGGCCTTCTTCAGTTGCGCGTAGTCAGCGCCATCGCCGGTCATCATGTACAGAATGGAATCGACGTCGGAGAATTCGTCGTTGACGGTCGGCCCGAGCAGGCCGGCGGGTAACTGGCCCTGCACGTCGGCGAGCTTCTTGCGCAGCAGATAAAACAGGTAAGGCACGTCCTTTGCCGGGGTCGAATCCTTGAACGTGACCTGCATCGCCGTGAACGACGGTTTCGAGTAGGTCTGCACTTTCTCGAAGAACGGCAGTTCCTGCAGCTTCTTCTCGATGGGATCGGCGACCTGGGTCTGCATTTCCTGCGCAGTCGCGCCCGGCCAGATCGCCGAAACGTTGACCACCTTCACCGTGAAGAACGGGTCCTCGGCGCGGCCAAGCCGCTCGTAGGAGAAGAAACCGGCCGCGCCCAGCATGATCATCAGGAACAGGATCAGCGTCGGATGGCTCACCGCCCAGCCCGAGAGATTGAAGCGCTTCATGTCACTCTCCAACGATATCCGTTGTTATCGATCACGCATCAGAACGACAGCGCCGAGACCACCCGGACCTTCTGGGCCGGATCGATCTTCTGCACGCCGAGCGCGACCACCTTGGCGCCTTCATTGACGCCACCTGCGATCACGACCGCATTGCTCTCATAGGATTTCACGACCACCGGCTGCAGCTTCACCGCACCGGCATCATCGACGGTATAGAGCGAGGGACTGCTGCCCTGGCTGAACAGCGCCGACAGCGGCAGTCTTGCCACGCGCTCGGTGGCGGCATCGGCCAGCGTCAGCGTTGCGGTCATGCCGAGCGAGACCTTGTCGTCGGCTTCCGGCAACGAGAATTTTGCAAGATAGGTACGCGTCGCCGGATCGGCCGAGGGCGCGATCTCGCGCAGCTTGGCGGCATATTTCTTCTCGGCGTCCGACCACAGCGTCACTGTGGCCGTGCCGGATTTGGCTCGCCCGACCAGCGTCTCGGGGATCGCGACCACGGCTTCCTTTTCGGCAAAGCGCGCGATGCGGATCGCAGTCTGGCCGGAGGCCACGACCTGGCCGGGATCGATCAGGGTCGCAGTGACGACGCCGCGGCTGTCGGCCACGAGCGTTGCATAAGAAAGAGAGTTCCTGGTGAGTTCGACCGAGCGCTCGGCGCGATTGAGGCGGGCGCGCGCCTCATCGGCAGCCGCCCGGCTCTGGTCCATCTGCGCATCGGTGGTCCAGCCCTTGGCGCGCAGATCCTTGGCGCGCTGCTCGGCGGCGCCAGCCTGCGCCAGCACACCGGTGGCGGCGTTGAATTCGGCCTCGGCCTGCTCGGCCTGCAGCTTCAAATCGACCTCGTCGAGGGTGGCCAGCGGCTGGCCGACATCGACGGTCTGGCCAACCTCGACCAGGCGTCGGGCGACCTTGCCGGGAACCCGAAAACCCATGTCAGTCTCGATCCGGGGCCGGATGGTGCCGACAAAGCTGCGCTCAGGCGTCTCGGCCGCATAATGCACGGTGGCGACCAGGACCGGGCGGCCGGGAGTGGCCGTTTCGGCCGCCTTTTCATTGCAGCCGGCCAGCGCAAAAACCGCAAAAGCCAGCGACGCTCCCGTCAAGAACCTGTAATATCTAGAGAATATCGAACGAGCGAACATCGGACTCTCCATCGCAACATCTGATGATGAGTATCGATTGGCGACTGACGAATGTCAATATTCGTCATCAATCATGAATTCGTGAAGGAAAGTTTAGTTAAGAGGTAATTGCTTTCTCCAGAGAGCCTGCCTGTCCCGCTAACGGTGGTAGCCGTAGTGGCGTAACCGGCATTGAGCGAAGCGCAATCCGGGCTACGGGCAACTACTGGCTACTTCGCGCCGACGAACTCGGTCTTCGTCTCGTGACCGACGAGGAACACCAGCAGCCCGGCCACGAACGGCAACAGCGACAGCACCAACAGCCCATTCGAGGTGGACCCGGTCGCGTCCTTGACCCAGCCGATCAGATAGGGGCCGCCGAAGCCCGCGAGGTTGCCGATCGAATTGATCAGCGCGATCCCGCCGGCCGCGGCCGTGCCGGACAGCCAGGCCGTCGGCAGCGTCCAGAACACCGCAAAGGTGCGCCTGCAGCTTCGCCGCAAGCCATGCCTTCTGTTCACCAGAAACGGAATCAGCCGCCAGGAGATCGTTCGGATGGTGGAAGTTTCGATGCCGCTTTTGGCTGACGGGGCGGGCTGGCTCATAGGTTCTCCCCCCAGGTTTCTTGTTCCGGCGACGATTAGCGGGGGTCGTCACCGCTTGCAACGCACGATGCCTGCGCTGGTAACGCGGGCATTCCGTGGGTGAAGGGCTTGCGGGGACGCGCAGCCAAATCTCAGGCGCGGCGGCTCTTTGCCGCCTCGTCCGCGACTGGTTCTGAACGAAAACCTAGTCCGCCAGCTGAAACCGCTCGAAGCGATCCAGCGCTTCCTCGATGCGGCGCTTGTAGTCCTTGCGCGCGGCGCGGCCAGCGCCCTTGCCGACCCAGCTCCATTTCTGCATCAGCAATTTCTTGTTCTGACGGTCGGTCTTCAGGTCGATGGCCGCGACGATGTCCTCCCCCACCAGGACCGGCAGCGCGAAATAGCCGAACAGGCGCTTCTCTTTCGGCACGTAGGCCTCGAAGCGGTGGCCGTAATCGAAGAACAATTCGGTACGCTTGCGCTGGATGATCAGCGGATCGAACGGCGAGAGGATGTGCACGAGGCCATCGCCCGCGTTTGCCCGTGGGCTCGCTTCCAGCACCTCGGGCCGCGTCCAGTGCTCCTGCTTGCCGGCGCCTTCGAGGGCGACCGGCAGCAATTCCTCGCGCCGCACCCGCGCCTCGATCAATCGCCGCACCGCCGTCTTGCTCGGCGCGTCGAGATGGCAGATGGAATCGAGACTGACAACGCCTTGCGAACGCAGCGCGCGGTCGAGCAGGTAGGCGGTAATCTCCGCCGAGGGAGCCGGCTTCGGCGGCTTGTCCCAGCCGAAATGCCGCGTCATCAGCTCATAGGTCTTGAGCATGCCGGTGCGTTCGGAGATCGTCACCTCGCCGGTGTAGAAGGCAAGCTGCAGCGCCCGCTTCGAGGGTTTGCGGCTCTGCCAGAGATGTTCCTTCTCGGTCAGAACGTCGTCCTCGATGTCGCGGATGGTCAACGCGCCATCGCGCCGCAACAACCGCATCACCTTGCGGGTGTCCTCCGGCTTGACGGAAGCAAACCATCGATGGCCCTCGCGCCGGTGTTCCCGCATCGCCGGGACGAAAAAGCGAAAATCCTTCGCCGGAACATAGGACAGCGCATGCGTCCAGTATTCAAACACGCTCTTGTCGACACTCTGCGCCTGGCGCAGGTCCGCGCGGGCATAGGCGGGAATGCGGCTATAGAGAATGTGATGATGGCAGCGCTCGATGACGTGAATGGTGTCGATCTGCACATAGCCGAGATGGTCCACCGCCGCCGCGACCGCCTGCGGTCCGGCGCCGAACGGTTCGCTGGTATCGAGCCGCTGGGCCTGCAGCCAGATTCGCCGGGCCTCGGTCTTGGTCAGGGATCGGGGTTCAGTCGCGCGGGGCATCGCGCGGCAATGTAGCGGGATTCGCGCGCAGGGGGAGTCCCGGGTTCCGTGACCGCCGGCGCGCGGCGCGAACTCACCTCACCGCTTCGGCCGATCCCCAACGCTGCCGGTTGCAATCTCGGCCTCGCAGGAGGCGCGGCCAGGCTGGGGCGCACTGCATTTGTAGACGGTGCCGGTCAGACGATCGACCAGCCACGCGCTCTCCTCCGTCGGGCTTTCGAACCCGGCGTAGCGGCTGCCGAGCGCATTGACCAGCGTCGACAGCAAAATTGCAGCGGCGATCATCGCCGCGCCGATCAGTGTTGGCATTGAACTTCCGGAACCGGCAGGCTCCGATGCGCTGGCACGATAACCCTGGTACTCACGCTGACGTTTGACTGACTGTAACACGCGCCCCGCCCGTTTGGTTGCCCGAACCAATTCTTCTTCAGATTTTTTTGTGAGCGAATTTGCTAGGCGCGCATCTGGCCGATTTGTTGTTCACAGATCGGCGATGGCGCGACAGTCCACCGTTTTTCTTCTCGGAAGTCGACCGCGCGAATTGATTCACCGACCGGATGACGCGCGACGCACCGTAGAACTACGTGCTGCAGCGTGTTGGGACCGTCATGCTTTGGACAGCCTTCCAGCGCGCGTAGTCTCGATCGGCTTGCCGGAAACTTTGATGCCGGAGACGGGACCGGGGCGTTGGACGTCGGGGCATCGGCCGACGGTTGAGGTCGATACGTCCCCAGTGGTGGCTCTCGAAAAGGTCAGCGAGCCATCCGCCCGATCGAACTCGTGACTCAGATCACGCCAGGAAGGTCGGATGAATCAATCCGCCTACGACACGACAGCAAGCAAGACGACCTTGCACGGCCTTCAACACATTGCAGTGCCTATTGAAAAGTCCGCTGCCATGGAAAGCTGGCATTTACCAGCGTGACCTGAATCACATTGCCCGCTTTGAACCCGTCTTATCCTCGCAGCATCAAAACATCATGCACGCCACTTTGCACGGCGTTAACAGTGAGGATTAAGACAATGACCCGCTACCTTTCGATGATGACTATCGGCGCCGCGCTGTCGATGACGACGGGCCTGGCGGTCGCCGGCGACACGGTCTCGGCCGACAAGATCCTGGACGCCCTGAAGCCGAAGCCGGGCGTAAGCCGCGGCCTTTCGACCAGCCCGCAGCAGCCGGTGGACGCCGCCGTACAGGCCAAGGAATCCAGTTTCGTCAATACGCTGCGCAACCGCAAGACACGGTCGCTGTCGCTCGGCGAGCGCCAGGAGATTGCGGAACTTGCCGCGAGCAAGCCGAAAATCGATCTCGAAATCCAGTTCGACTACAATTCGGCCGACATCAGCAAGGGCTCGGTGACCGCCGTGCAGGAACTCGGCAAGGCGCTCTCCGACGCGAGCCTGAAGGGTTCGACCTTCGTGGTTGCCGGTCATACCGACGCGATCGGCGGCGAGGCCTATAACCAGGATCTTTCCGAACGTCGCGCCGACACGATCAAGAAGTACTTGACCGAGAAGTACGGCATCACCGGTTCCAACCTCGTGACAGTCGGTTACGGCAAGACCAGGCCGAAGGATCCGAATGCGCCGATGGACCCGGCCAACCGCCGCGTTCAGGTCGTCAACATGGATACCAAGACCGCGTCCAAGTAGGGCCTTGGTGTCCGGTCCGCCTGCCGCTTGCGGCAGGCGGACTTTCGTTTGCAGCGATCGCGACCCGACGTGACGGCTCGCCGATCCCTCGCAATCTACGACTTGTCGAGAATTTCCCTGATCTTTGCCGCCAGCAAAACCTGGGAGACGGGTTTCTGCAGCAGTGACACGCCGGCATCCAGTCGGCCCCGATGCACGATCGCATCCCGCGAATACCCGGTCATGAACAGGACCCTCAGACCGGATTGCCGATGAAGCAGCTGATCGGCCAGTTCCCGACCGTTCAGCCCGGGCATCACGATGTCGGTCAACAGCAGAACACCCATCCGAAATCGACATCGCGGCGCTTCGAGACGAAGATCGACAACGCGACGGGAATCGAAAAATAGGCGGAGGCAATCACGACATCCGACGCGACGTGGAGCCAGATCAGTTCCGGCTCCCACAGCAGGCATGTTCCGTGCGGTGCGAACATCGAGGAATCGAGCAGACGTTCGAAGAAGGCCCACATGCCGTTCGTCCTTGAAAACAGGGATTCGAGCGACTCATAGGGCGATGAATCTACGGCCAGCCCATAACCCCTACAAGTGGACCCGTCATTCGATTGCTCGTCAGGCGATCGGCGCAGCCGCCGCTCAAATCCAGTTCTGGAAGATCATCAAGCGGCTGAACGTCGCCATCGAAGTTCCCATGAACGCGGCCGATATCGGCAACATCGCGGCAAAGCCGGCAAAACCGACCGCAACATAGGCCCACAGCAACCAACGGGGCATGCTGCCGCGCTTCAAGGCATAGACCAGTGCAAGGCTCGCCGTGGTCGCCGCCGGGAGATAGTAATAGATGAAGCCGAGCGTTCGCGGCAGCAGGGCCCAGGCGAGATAGGGACCGAAATAGAACGCCAATACCAGGAAGGCATCGACCCGCCGCGTCACGATCCAGTCGCGCAGGCAGATCGCGACCGCAATCAGCGCCGGCCACAGGATCAGCGGATTGCCGAGGAAGACCACGGCGGCGATCCGGTCGTCGCCGATCTTGTCGAAGAGATACCAGACCGGGCGCACCAGGAACGGCCAAGACGGCCACGAACTCATATAGGTGTGGCCCGCGATCGCGGTCGTGGTGTTGTCGCTGAAGATCCGCCGTTGCGCTTGCAGGATATCAGGAACCGAAAATCCGTACAGCGGAATGAACGTCGCGAGATAGACGGCGGCCGGAATCAGAATGAAGCACGCCGCGAAATGCCAGGCCTTGAAGCCGGGCCAGAGATCGGGCCGGTACCAGTCATCGGGCCGGGGGTCGGCGAATTGGGTGCGCCAGCTTTGCATCAGGCGGATCACGGCCACGATGACGATGCAGACCGCGAGCACGAACAGCCCGCTCCATTTGCAGGCGATCGATAGACCGAAGCCCATCCCGGCAAACGCGAACCACAGATGCGGCCACTCTCTTCGAAAGCCGTATATGAACGCTGCTATGGCGAACAGGCTGAAGGTTAGCGCGAAAATATCCAGCATCGCGATTCGCGATTGCACGAACAGCATCTGATTGAAGAACGCGAGCAGGCTTGCTGCAATCGCCGGTCCTTGCGCCGCGAACAGCGCCAGGCCGCACAGATACACCGCGACGATCGCGAGCGACCCGAACAGGACACCCGGATAGCGCCAGCCCAGCGGCCCGTCGCCGAACGAGTGGATCGACAGCGCGATGAACTGCTTGGCGAGCGGCGGATGCATCGGGTTGAGCATCGGCTGTGGCATCACCGGCTCGAGCATCTGCCGCGCCGCCGGCACGTAATGCACCTCGTCGAAATAGAATTTCTCCGGCGTGGTGACGCCGATCAGCATCGCGAAATGCGCAAGAATAAAAAGGACTGCCGCGATGGTGCCCGTGCGCATCATGGAATAAGGCAGAACGGAATGTGATGGGGCCAATGGCTTCACGGACAATCCGACACGGAATCATGAGACAGGATGACATTGCGGCAAAACTGAGTGTGATGGCTCCGGATTCTCATGTCCATCGCATTGAACGCATTTCGATTCCGCAATCACTAACCGGCGGGCGAGCCGGCTCCATTGGCGACCCAGCCGGACAGCGCTTCAACCAGATGATCATCAACCGCATGCTCGGCAATGTGCCGCTGGGGATCAACGAGCAGGCCAATTGCAATGATTACGTCAGCGCGTTCGGCTCGGCGGGTTCGTTCTCGGCCGACGTTCACGGCCGCAAGAACCTGACGGCTTCACGGCGGCGTGGGTTTGAGGGTCAGTTAAAAGCTGAGTTTCAGTCTACGCCTACCGTCGTCATGCCCCGCTTCAGGCGGGGCATCCAGTACTCAGCGATGCCAATTTCTTCGCAACAATGGGCGGCACGGCGTACTGGATCGCCCGGTCAAGCCGGGCGACGACGGGCTGGGCGAGTTACGCCGCGCTCTTGCTTTCACACGCCCGCTTCGGGCTCTCGATATCGAGCTTGACCATCCCCATCATCGCCATCGCGCGCTGCGCGCCGGCGTCGCCGTCGAACCAAAGACAGGGAGAAATCTTGGACATTGGGAGAACTCCGGGTGTGACTGGTTGAACGATCAGGCGGCAGCGGTTGCGGCCGCGACATCCATCCACATCACTTCCCAATGGTGACCATCGGGATCCTCAAAACTGCGGCCGTACATGAAACCGTAATCCTGCTTCGGGCCCGGATCGGCGCCGCCACCCGCGCCTTGGGCCTTGGCGACCATGTCGTCTACGGCATCGCGGCCGTCGGCGGAAAGGCAGATCAGGACCTGGCTGGTGGCCTTGGCGTCGGCGATCTTCTTCGAGGTGAACTGCCGATACTTGTCGTGGGAGAGCAGCATCACGTAGATGGTCTCGGAAAACACCATGCAGGACGCGGTGTCATCGGAGAACTGCGGATTCTTTTCGCCGCCGATCGCCTGATAAAAGGCGGTGGAGCGGGCGAGATCGCTGACCGGCAGGTTGACGAAGATCATTTTGGCCATGAAGGGCTCCTTTGGAGGGTTCCACCCGAGGACGAGCGAGGGGGCGGCGAGCCGACATGCCGTTTGAAATTTTTTGCCGGGGTTCCTGGCACCTTCAGCCCGGCCTCGCGCCGGGCCATCCGTCAGGTCGCGATCGGGGTCGGCATGGTGAGAAACGCCCGCGTCACATGCCAGAACAATTGCCGGTTGATCGCCAGCGCGACCGAATGGGCCGTGCCGGGCAGGATGATGAACTGGCGGTCGCCGTTCGGCAGCTTGTTATAGAATTCCTCGAGGTCGGCGACGGTGGCGATGCCGTCATACTCGCCGCGCACCAGCAGCACCGGGGCCAGCACCTTCTCCGGATGCACGACCGGCAGATTGGCGGTCATGTCGAGATAGGTGCCGGTCGGAATCTGGTCGCCAAATTGCATCTCGGCATCCGCCAGCGCCTCGATTGCGGCCGGGTCGGAGGTGCCCGGCTTGTCGCGGGTCGCGATCGAACGGATCATGTCGCGGTCGCGCTTGCGCATGTTGTGGGTGCGGAAATAGTCAAGCTGCTCGGCCCGCTTGGTCAGGGTCGGCGATCCCTCGCCCTTGTAGGTGAACGCGGCGAACACCAGCCGATCGACGCGCTCGGGCGCCACCATGGCATAGGCGCCGGCGCGCAGCGCGCCCGAGGATTCACCGACGAAGTGCAGCTTCTGTTGCCCGGTTTCGCGCACAATCAGTTCGACCGCGACCTTCAGATCCTCGACGCCGCTGGCTATATCGGCATTGCCCGAGGTGCGGCCGGACTTGCCGTAGTTCTCGTGGTCCATGGTCCAGCAGTCGAAGCCGTAGCGGGCGAACTCGTTCATCGCCGAATATCCGCCTTTACCGGGCACATTGAGATCGAATACCCGCGACGTCACTGAAGAACCGTGGACGAAAAACACGACCGGCCGGGCCGGCTCGCCGGGCCTGGGCGCGCCGATCCGCTTGCGAAACATCCACAAAGGAATGTCGCCCTTCTTGGTCCAGTATTCGCTGCTCCAGATTTCGCCGCCTTCGGAAGGAACGGCGGTCGCGGCTTGCGCCGACGTCGCGGCGGCTACGCCAAGACCTAGTCCTCCGACGCCTAATCCCCTGAGAAGCGTGCGTCGCGCCAGCGGATAGCCGAAGTCCGTCATGCTTCATCCCTGCGTCATGTTCTTGCGCGGATGAAGTCTAACAGCGGACCGCATGGTTTGAAAGGAGTGTGCGCTGCACCGCACGAACACCATCACGCGATCATGGCGAGTATCGGCTGACAGCCGGTGGTTGCATGGTCTATCCTGCCCCGCAACCGTCCACGAAAGGGAGGGAAATCATGAGCAACCAACTGACGGAAGCCGAACTTGCCGCATTGATGCCTTCTGAACTGTGCGCCTACCAGACGCCGATCCCGACGCAGATCGTCTCGAGCGACGAATTCTATCCCGACCCACAAAACGAACGGCAGCGCGAGGTCGAGTCGCGGCTGCTGGCGATGGCGGACGATCTCGGCGGCAAACAGGGCCTCGACCGCCGCCGGTTTTTCCAGACCGCCGCCGGCATGGCCGCGTCATTCGTGGCGATGAACGAAGTCTATGGGCCGCTGTTTGACGTGACGAAGGCGGAAGCCGCCACGCCTGCGATGGCGCAGGAGCGCGCCGGCGCGCTGAAAGACCAGTTCATCATGGACATGCACACCCATTTCCTGCGCGACGACACCCGCATCATGGGTTTTGTCGAAATGCGCAAAGCGGTCGGCAAGGCCGGCTGGAACAAGCAGCTCAGCGATCACGAACAGACCATCGAGGATTTGAAGTTCAACAATTACAAAAAGGAGATGTTCCTCGACTCCGACACCAAGATTTCGCTGATCTCCTCCGCGCCCTCCGACATCGAGCAGGACTGGTTCCTGACCAACGAGCAGATGGCGGACGCCCGCAAGAAGATCAACGACGAGGCAGGCTCGCGCCGGGTGTTCGCGCACATGATCTTCACGCCGGGACAGCCCGGCTGGCTCGAAAAGCTCGACGCTGGCCTCGCGCTCAAGCCCGAGTCCTGCAAGGGCTACACCGTCGGCGACAACACCCACAAGGAAATCAGCCGATATCCCTGGCGAATGGACGACGAGAAGGTCGCCTACAAGGGCTATGAGAAGATGGTGAAGGCCGGCATCAAGAATGTCTGCATTCACAAGGGGCTGTTCGCACCGGGGATCGAAAAACAGTTTCCCAATCTGCGCGGCTTTGCCGACGTCGCCGATGTCGGTCAGGCGGCGAAGGACTGGCCGCAGCTCAACTTCGTGATCTATCACTCCGCCTACCGCCATGTCGGCGGCGACCCCAAGCAGGCACTGGCTGAGTTCGAACGCACCGGGCGCATTTCCTGGACCAGCGACCTTGCCGATATCCCGGCGCAATATGGCGTCAACAATGTCTATGGCGACGTCGGGCAATTGTTCGCGACTACGCTGGTGGCGGAACCGAATGTCTGCGCCGCACTGATGGGCACGTTGATAAAGGGGCTCGGCGTCGATCACGTCTGCTGGGGCACCGATGCGCTGTGGACCGGCGCACCGCAATGGCAGATCGAAGGCCTGCGGCGCCTCGAAATCCCCGAAGCCATGCAGAAGAAATTCGGCTACGCGCCGCTGGGCGAAGCCGACGGACCCGTGAAGTCGGCGATCTTCGGCGGCAACAATGCGCGGCTTTACAATATCCAGCCCAAGCGCGCGATGCTCGATATCAGCGGCGACCGGTTTGCCATGATGAAGGCGGAATATGAGAAAGCGGGGCCGGAGCCGTCCCACACGCGCTATGGCTACGTGGTGCCGAACGGGGCCATGGATCACAGCCTGTTTGCGTAACCCTCCACTTCGTCATTCCAGGGCAACGCGTGAGCGTCGAGCCCTGGAATGACGAGCAGTTGTCTCACTTCCCCTTGAACTGAGGCGTGCGCTTTTCGGCGAACGCCTTGACGCCTTCCTTGAGATCTTCGCTGTCCCTGATGACGTCGAGCAACCGGCGCACCTCGGCAACCCCTTCCAGCGGCCCCTTGGGCATGGCGTCCCGGGCCAGTTTCTTCAGCGCCCGAACCACCAGCGGTGCGTTGGCAGCGATTTTGGCCGCCATCTCCTGGGCGAGCGCGACATGCTGTCCCTTCGGCGCGACCTTGTTCACGAAGCCGATCTGGTAGGCACGCTCCGCCGACATTTCCTCGCCGACCAGCAAAAACTCCATGGCGATCTTGTGCGGCATCCGCGCCATCACCGACGAGATACCGCCGGCAGTGGTGCCGATCTTGCCCTCGGGGTAGATGAAGCGCGTCGTCTCCGATGCCACGCACATGTCCGCCATCTGCACCAGCACGAAGGCGCCGCCGACGACCCAGCCGGATGTCGCGGCAATGACCGGCTTGTCGAGTTCGACGCCCAATCCCGGTACCGCGTGCCACATGTTGACGGGGAGATCCCTGACGTCGGCACCGACCGAAAAATACTTTTCTTCAGACGGAAGCGAGTACCGCAACGCGGTCGTCGCTTTCGTGAAAGCGGAGCCAGGCTTCGCGCAGGTCGTCACACAACGCATTATTGAGCGCGTTGTGTGACGAGGCACGATCCATCGTGATGGTGGCGACATGCCCCGCGCTCTCGTAGCGAACAAGCTTCATGGAATTTCCCCCGCGATATCCGCACGACGGCGGCCTTTGTTGTTTTTACTTCTTCTCGGCGGGATCGCGGTGCACCGGATCGACCCACAGCACGGTCTCCGGCTTTTCCACCGGTTCGATGTCGAGGTTGATGGCGACCGCCTCGCCGTCGCTGCGCACCAGCACGCATTCCAGTACCTCGTCGCGGCTGGCATTGATCTCCTGATGCGGCACATAGGGCGGCACGAAGATGAAATCGCCGGGGCCGGCTTCGGCGGTGAACTGCAGATTCTCGCCCCAGCGCATCCGCGCCTTGCCCTTCACGACATAGATGATGCTTTCGAGATGGCCGTGATGATGCGCGCCGGTCTTGGCGTCGGGCCGGATCGTCACCGTGCCCGCCCATAATTTCTGTGCGCCGACGCGGGCGAAATTGATCGCTGCCTTGCGGTCCATGCCCGCGGTCGACGGCACGTTGGGATCGAGCTGGTTGCCGGGAATGACGCGGACGCCGTCGTGCTTCCAGCGTTCGTCATCGCCGTGCGAATGATCGTGATCGTGGGAATGGCTGTGGTCGTGCGTGCCGGTCATTGTGCGCCTTCTCGAAATATCGTTGGTCCGAACGGTATCGAAAAGCAGGGCCGCAAACCAGAAGATTAAGGGAGCCTGCGGCGCATGGGCGCCCTGGTTTTCGTCATGGCCGGGCGGTGTTCCTCGCCTGTCCACGCCGCTGGCGCCGGCTGCGCATCAGCGCCGCCCGGACATCACATCCGGATTGACGACATTCGTCGGCGTGCCCGCGGCATAGGCCAGGATCTGATCAAAGATATCCGTGAACTGGATTTCATATTCGTCGCGCGAGACGTAGCCGAGATGCGGCGTGCAGACCACGTTGTCCATGGTCAGCAAGGGATCGTTGATGTCGCGCAGCGGCTCCTTTTCGTAGACGTCCACCGCCGCCATGCCCGGGCGGCCGGCGCGTAGCGCATTGACCAGCGCGTTCGGCTCGATCAACGGCGCGCGGCTGGTGTTGACCAGCAGCGCCGAGGGTTTCATGCGCGCGAGGTCTTCTGCCTTGACGATACCGCGCGTGGCATCGACCAGGCGCATGTGCAGCGAAAGCACGTCGCACCGTTCGAAGAAATCAGCCTTGCTGGCCGCCGCTTCGTAGCCGTCGGCTCGCGCCTTCGCCATGGCCGGCTCACGCGCCCACACCAGCACGTTCATGCCGAACGCCTTGCCGTAGCCGGCGACGACGGCGCCGATCCGCCCATAGCCATAGATGCCGAGCATCTTGCCGCGCAACGTATGGCCGACGCCGATCTGCCATTTGCCGGCCTTGAGCGCCGCCATCTGCTGCGGGATCGCGCGCATCGCGGCCAGGATCAGGCCCCAGGTGAATTCGGCGGTCGCATAGGACGGCGTATCGGCGTGCTGGCCCGACGACACGACGATGCCGAGCCGGGTGCAGGTGTCGATGTCGATATGCGGAAAGACGCTGCGCTGGCTGATCAGCTTCAGTTTCGGCAGCCGCTCCAGCAGGGCGTTGCGTATCTGCGTACGCTCGCGGATCAGGACCAGCGCTTCGGCATCCTGCAGGCGCTCGGCCAGCACATCGACATCCTGGACGTGGTCGTTCCAGATGGTGACGTCGTGACCAGCCAGCTTGCCGAAGCAATCGAGGGTGCGCACCGTGTCGAAATAATCGTCGAGGATCGAGACCTTCACGATGCGCTCCCCTGTCAGCGCGCGGTCACTTCACCGCCAGCAATTCGACGTCGAACATCAGCGTCGCATTCGGCGGGATGACGCCGCCGGCGCCCCGCGCGCCGTAACCCAGCGCGGGCGGAATGATCAGCGTACGCTTGCCGCCGACCTTCATCGAGGCAACACCCTCGTCCCACCCGGCGATCACCTGACGCTGGCCGATCGGAAACTCGAACGGCTCGTTGCGATCCACGGAGGAATCGAACTTCTTGCCCTTCTGGCCGTTCTCGTAGAGCCATCCGGTGTAATGCATCACGCAAGTCTGGCCGGTCTTCGGCGAGGCGCCGGTGCCGACCTTGCTGTCGATGATCTGCAAGCCTGAAGCTGTGGTCATGGGTTTTCCTGCGGTCTGGGCCGATGCCATCTGCACGGCAAGCGGCGTGGAAACCGTGGCCGCCACGGCGGCGCATGCGGTCCGGATGAACGTGCGTCGAGAGAAGCGCATCTGTTGAACCTCTTCTTGGAGAGACGGAGCTTCTAGACGCTCAGTACCCCAGCGCGCAACCGTCCTTGCGGGGATCGGAGCCGCCGATAAGCGTACCCTTGTCCCAGTCGATCCAGATCGCCTGGCCGCCGCCGAGCGGGCCGACCACGCTGGTGGTCTTGTGGCCGATCTTCTTCAGGCCTTCGACGATCTCGGCCGGCACGCTGTCCTCGAGCTGGTAGACGCCCTCATAATGCAGGCCGCGCGGCATATCGATCGCTTCCTGCACGTCGCAGCCATAGTCGAGAATGTTGGTCAGCACATGGGCCTGCCCGACGGGCTGATATTGCCCGCCCATCACGCCGAACGGCATCAACGCGCGACCGTTTTTGGTGACGAGCGAGGGAATAATGGTGTGCAGCGGCCGCTTGCCCGGCGCGATGCAATTGGGGTGGCCGGGCTGGATCCGGAAACCGCCGGCGCGGTTCTGCAGCAGGATGCCGGTCTTGTTGGACACGATCGCCGAGCCGAACGAATGCGCGATCGAATTGATGAACGAGCAGACGTTGCGGTCCTTGTCGACGACGGTAATGTAGACGGTGGACGGATTCATCGGCGGCGCAACGTTGGGCAAGTCAAGCAGCCGGTCCATTTTGATATTCTTGATGTGCTCCTCGGCGAATTCCTTCGCGAGAATGCCGGCGACATCGACATGCACCTGCTGCGGATCGCCGATGTACTGCTCGCGCATCAGATAGGCGATGCGGGCGGCTTCCGCCTCAAGATGGAAGCGCTCGATGCTGAGCGGCGCGAATTTAGTCAGGTCGAAGCGCGAGAGGATATTGAGCATGACGAGCATAGTGATACCCGGACCGTTCGGCGGGCACTGCCAGACGTCGTGCCCCTTGTACATCGTGCCGATCGGCGAGGTGGTTTCGGTCGAATGCGCCGCAAAGTCTTCCAGCGTGTGCAGGCCGCCGATGCCGCGCAGCGTTTCGACCATGTCGGCGGCAATCTCGCCGGCATAGAACGCATCGCGCCCGTTCTTGGCGATTGCCCGCAGCGTCTTTCCCAATTCGGGCTGATGGATCACGTCGCCGGCCACCGCCGGCTTGCCATGCGGCAAAAGATAGCGCTCGGTATTGGTGCCGTTCTTCAGCTTCTCGAACTGGTTCTTCCAGTCGAAGGCGATACGCGGCGCGACCACATAGCCTTCTTCGGCGGCCTTGATCGCCGGCTGCAGCAGCGTATCGAACCCCATCTTGCCGTGGTCGCGCAGGATCGTATCCCAGGCGTCGATCGCGCCGGGAATGCTCACCGCATGGGCCGATGTCAGCGGCACCGAGTGAATTTTGTGTTCGAGATACCATTCAACCTTGGCCGCCATCGGCGCGCGGCCGGAGCCGTTATAGGCTGTTATCTTGCCCTCGCCCTTCGGCTGGATCAGCGCAAAGCAATCGCCGCCGATGCCGGTCGATTGCGGCTCGATCACCCCCAGCAGCGCACAGGCCGCGACCGCGGCGTCCGCCGCCGTGCCGCCAGCGCGCATCACGTCGATGGCGACAAGCGCGGCCTCCGGGTGCGACGTCGCCACCATCGCGTTCTGGGCATGGACCGTGGAACGGCCGGCGAAATGGAAATTCCTCATCGCGGGAGCTTTCTTGCAAGCGTTTCTTGAGCATCAAGCGGGTTTGCAGACGGTTCTTGGCATATTCATCCCCTGCGGGGCAATGCCTGGCATGCCAGGGGAGCCATGATCTGCGCCGCCCATACCAAAGCAGGGGCAAATACGACGTGGCTTTCCCCTGCCCGGCCTGCCTGATAAATGGTCGCCATGCCGCTCAAGGTCGCCGCCCTTTACCAATTCGCCGCGCTGCCGGATTTCCGGGCGCTGCGCGAGCCGTTGCGCGCGCTGGCCGCCGGGCTCGGGATCAGGGGCAGCGTGCTGCTGGCGCATGAGGGCATCAACGGCACGGTTGCGGGCGGCGATGAGGGTATCGACGCGTTCGTCCGCGAGTTGCAGCACGGCCCCCTCTTCGGTGGCCGGCTCGACCATCTCGAACTCAAGTTTTCGAGCGCTGCCGAAATGCCGTTCCAGCGGCTGAAAATCCGCCTGAAGAAAGAGATCGTCACGCTCGGGGATACGGCTGTCGATCCGACGCAGCGGGTCGGCACCTATGTCGAACCGTCAGACTGGAACGAACTGATATCGGCGCCCGACACGCTTGTCATCGACACCCGCAATGCTTTCGAGGTGGCGATGGGCACATTCGACGGGGCGGTCGATCCCGGCCTCAAAAGCTTTGGGCAGTTCAAGCAATTCGCCGCGGAGAACCTCGACCCGGCGAAGCACAAGAAGATCGCGATGTTCTGCACTGGCGGTATCCGGTGCGAGAAGGCCAGCGCTTATCTGCTGGCGCACGGCTTCAACGAGGTCTATCACCTCAAGGGCGGCATCCTGCGGTATCTCGAAGGCGTGCCGGAGCAAGAGAGCCGCTGGCGCGGCAAGTGTTTTGTGTTCGACGAACGTGTGGCGCTGGGCCACGGGCTGCGGCAGCGACGACCGAACGATGGCTCCGATGAGTAATGCCGACGCCTTGAGCGAGCGCATCGACGCGCTGGAAATGCGGCTGACCTATCAGGATGTGACCATCGAGACGCTGAACCAGACGATCACCGCGCAGTGGGTTGAGATCGACAGGCTGACGCGCCAGGTCGCTGAACTGAAGGAGCGCCTTCAGGAAGCCGAAAGCAACGCACCAGGCCCTGCGAACGAGCCGCCGCCGCATTACTGACAGTGCAAAAGAAACGGCCTCCGCAAGGGAGGCCGTTCCACCAGTCACATACAAACGATCATCGGTCGCGGTCGATGATGACCGTCTTGCGATCATAATCGCGGTCGTGATCGCGGCCACGCTTGATTACGACAGTCTCGCCGCGATCACGGTATTCACGCTCACGGACGACCTCACGGTCACGGTAATGGTCACGATGACCGGAACCAACGGTCACACCGACGCCTGCGGGACCAACACCAACACCGACTTCTTCCGCGCCGGCCGGCATCGCAACGGAAATTCCAGCCACCGCGACGGCAGCCATTGCAAATCGCTTGATCATCACTTCTTCCTCTCAATGAATTTATCGGAGACCCAATTCGCGGTAACGTGAATGGTTCCGAAACCAGCCTCCGATAGAGGAACGCAATATGTGCGCGTTTACGTTACGCGGACGTCTTCAGCCAGACTACGATGACGATGATCGCGATTGCGATCACCGCACCGATGACGGGGAAAGCTTTCTTGGTGCTCCCGCTGCGCGGCGAGTCATTGGCGGCGTGGTTGAATTCGGTTTTCATCGCGTAATCCGCCGCTAGCGGAACACGCCGCGGATCTTGTCCCACAACGACTCGTTTTCGCGATTGCTATCCGCCTTCGACGGTGCCGGTTGCGCCGCGCTCACGGGATCGGAGGCCGGAAAGGTACCGACCAGACCCTTCTCCAGCTTCTCGTGGATTTCGCGGTCGGCCAACATCGCCTCGCGGGGATCGGCGGCATGCTTGTCATGCGGTGCAGGGTTGAATTTCTCAGCCATAGGGTACCTCCATGGCTGAGATAACGCCGGGAATTTACGCGGGTTCCACTTCTTTCCTTGGCCAAGCCGAAGCCTGCGTGTATCAGGAGCGCAAAGATCGGCAGCCCTCCGCAGGAACTTTTCGATTGTCCCAGAAATCCGCCGTAAAACCTTTTATCGAAGTGCTGTCCGGCCGCCGGCAGCCGGTGCCGCCTGCGTGGATGATGCGCCAGGCCGGCCGCTATCTGCCTGAGTATCGCGAGCTGCGCGCCAAGGCCGGCGGCTTTCTCGACATGTGCTTCACGCCCGAATATGCCGCCGAGGTGACGCTGCAGCCGATTCGCCGTTTCAACTTCGACGCCGCGATCATCTTTTCCGATATTCTCGTGATCCCCTATGCGCTCGGCCGTGCCGTGCGCTTCGAGGCCGGCGAAGGCCCGCGGCTCGATCCGCTGGACACGCCGGAGCAAGTGGCGACGCTCGCGCATCACGCCGATTTCAGCAAGCTCGAACCGGTCTATGAAGCACTGCGCCGCGTGAAGCGCGACCTCGCGCCTGAGATCGCGCTGATCGGCTTCTGCGGCGCGCCATGGACGGTCGCGACCTACATGGTCGCGGGACAAGGCACAGCCGACCAGGCGCCGGCGCGGATGATGGCCTATCGTCATCCCGAGGCGTTCGCTGAAATCATCGACGTGCTGGTCGAGAACTCGATCCAGTATCTGCTCGGCCAGCTCAAGGCGGGCGCCGACGCATTGCAGATCTTCGATACCTGGGCCGGCGTGCTGCCGCCGCGCGAATTCGAGCGCTGGTCGATTGAGCCTGCGAAACGCATCGTCGCGGGCGTGCGCGCGAAAGCGCCTGATGCGAAAATCATCGGCTTTCCCCGCGGCGCCGGCGCGCTGCTGCCGGCCTATGTCGAAGCGACCGGCGTCAATGCCGTCAGCATCGACTGGGCGGCCGAGCCGTCCATGATCCGCGAGCGCGTGCAAAGCCAAGTCGCAGTGCAGGGTAATCTCGACCCGTTGGTGCTGATCGCGGGCGGCGCGGCGCTCGATCGCGCCGTCGACGACGTACTGGCGAATTACGCGCAAGGGCGGCTGATCTTCAACCTCGGCCACGGCATCCAGCCGGAAACCCCGATCGCCCATGTCGAGCAGATGCTGAAGCGGGTGCGGGCCTATAAGGGATAACAAAGGCCGTCATGCCCGCGAAGGCGGGCATCCAGTAATCGCCGGCCTCAGTATGAATCGAGATGTCACGGCGTACTGGATCATCCGCCTTCGCGGATGATGACAGCCGTGTTTGCAGATAGCTCTGGCCGCTACCGCGCGTCTTCCAAAATCATGTCCGACGCCTTTTCCGCGATCATGATCGTCGGCGCGTTGGTATTGCCCGACATCAGGTCCGGCATGATCGACGCATCGACCACGCGCAGGCTTTCGATGCCGCGCACGCGCAAGCGCTGGTCGACGACGGCTAGCGCATCGCTGCCCATGCGGCAGGTCGAGGTCGGATGATAGACCGTGCTGCCGGTGCGGCGACAAAAGTCCAGCAACTCGTCGTCGCTCTGCACTTTCGGGCCGGGATCGACTTCCCCGACCGCGTAGGCCTTCAGCGCGGGTGCTGCGAGAATCTTGCGCAGGATGCGGATGCCGTCGATGAAGGCGCGGCGATCGGTCTCGGTCGCGAGATAGTTGATGCGGATTTCCGGCGGAACGGACGGATCGGCGCTTTTGATGCGCAGCGAGCCGCGGCTTTCGGGACGCAACTGGCAGACGGAAGCGGAAAAGCCGGAAAGCGCGTGAAGCTTTTCACCCATCTTGTCGGTCGAGAACGGCAGGAAGTGGATCTGGATATCGGGCGAAGCCAGCCGCGGACTGGTCTTGAAGAATGCGCCGGAAGTACCGGCAGCGATCGTCAGCGGTCCCTTGCGCAAGGCGGCGTACTGAAGGCCTGCCATCATTTTGCGGATCGGATGATTGACGACGTCGTTCAGCGTGACTTTTTGCGCACAACGCGTGACCAGGCGGACCTGCATGTGGTCCTGCAGATCATTGCCGACGCCGGGCGCGTCGAGCACGATCTCAATGCCGTGCTGCTTCAGAAGGTCCGCCGGTCCCACGCCCGAGAGCTGCAGCAATTGCGGCGAATTATACGCGCCGCTGGAGACCAGGATTTCCTTGCGTGCCCGCGCCGTGCGCACGCGGCCTTCCTGCTTGTATTCGATCGCCCTGGCGCGACGCCCTTCGAACAGAATGCGCTGCGCCAGCGCTGAAGTCTCGACGTGCAAATTGCCGCGCGCTTTCGCCGGACGCAGATAGGAGAACGCCGTACTGGCGCGGCGGCCGCGACTTGTCGTGGTCTGAAAAAATCCCGCGCCTTCCTGGGTCGCACCGTTGAAATCGGGATTGGTCGGAATGCCGGTTTCGGCAGCAGCAACGACAAAGGCTTCCGACAATGGATCGTGATGCCGCCAGTCCGACACCGGCAACGGCCCGTCCGTGCCGTGGTATTTGTCAGGACCGCGCTGCTGGTTCTCGGCCTTCCTGAAATAGGGCAGCACATCGTCATAGCCCCAGCCGGCATTGCCGCGCTGGCGCCAGCGATCGTAATCCTCATGCTGGCCGCGCACATAGAGCAGGCCGTTGATCGAGCTCGAACCACCGAGCACTTTTCCGCGCGGCTGAAACACCTGCCGGCCGTTCAATCCCGGCTCCGGCTCGGTCTGGTACATCCAGTTGACGGATTTTTCCTTGAACAGTTTTCCGTAACCGAGCGGCACGTGGATCCAGAGATTGCTGTCTTTCGGTCCAGCCTCCAGCAGCAACACGGAGTGCTTGCCGTCGGCGCTCAGGCGATTGGCGAGCACGCATCCGGCCGAGCCGGCGCCGACGATGACGTAGTCGAATTCGGAAGCTTCATTGTTCTTGTTCATTTGTTTCCCCCGCAGGCGGCCCAAAGAGGTAGCGGGGCCGCCCGAGGTGGTCAATTGCCTCCCGGTCGCAGGCGCGGAAATAAACGACTTTCAATTGCGGTGGCCGCAACGTCGCTCGACAATCTGCCATATCGCGGAATGACCAGGCATTCGCCCGGCCAATCCGACACGCGCTCGAAATGCCGTCAGCGATCACGCCGGCTAGCTTGCGAGTTTCAAAAAGTCCGGCGGCCGGCGTTCGGCGAAAGCCGTGAAAGCCTCGCGCGCCTCCACCGTCTTCAGCCGTGCCGCGAATTGTTCGCTTTCCGCATTGATCTGCGCGAGGAGAAGTTCCGGATTGCGCATCAGCCGCTTCGTCGCACTGACGGCTCCCGCCGGTTGCTTCGCCAGCCGGGACGCAAGTGCCTTTGCTTCCGCATCGAGCTTGTCGAGCGGCACCACGCGGTTGGCAAGCCCCCAGGCGAACGCGGATTTGGCATCGACGGCTTCGCCGAGCGCGAACATCTCGTAGGCGCGCGCATAACCGATGCGGAGCGGCATCAGCAGACTGGAAGACGCTTCCGGCACCAATGCGAGACTGACGAACGGCGTCGACAGCAGCGCATTCTCGGCCAGCACGACCAGATCGCAATGCAGCAGCATCGTGGTGCCGATCCCGACGGCGCGTCCCTGGACGGCGGCGACCAGCGGGCGGCTGCATTTTGCGAGCGCCTGCACGAAGCGCCCGACATGCCGCTCGCCCTGAAAGGCACCGGTCGCCATCATGGCGAATTCGCCGACGTCGTTGCCGGCGGTGAACATGTCGCCCTCACCCCGTATCAACAGGACGCGAACGGTGGGATCGCTCTCGGCCGCTTCCATGGCGTCGGCCAGCGCGCCGTACATCGCATTCGTCAACGCATTCTTCTTGTCGGGCCGCGCCATCGTCAGGCTTAAAATCCCGTCGCTCTTCTCGATCTTGATATGCTCGGTCATTCGTCTTCTCCTCTGGGAAATCTGGTTTGCATGGTGGTGAGCCAGCGCGCGACGACATCGATCTCGGCTTCGGTGAAGCCCTCCGTCAGGCGCACGTTGACCTCGACGAGACCCGCTTTCGACTGCGCCATCGCCGCGCGGCCGGCCGGCGTCAGCCAGAGCCGCCACGCCCGGCCATCATCCGGATCGGCTCGACGCTTGATCAGGTTCGCCGCTGTCATACGGTCAACGAGCCCGCTGATGCCGGGCGGACCGAGATCGAGCGCAGCACCCGCCTCACCCATCAGCACACCATCGCGCTGGCCCAGGATGAACAGCAGGCCGGATTGCGCCGCTGTAACCCCGGTGTTTTGGGTTCGCGCCGCCATCCAGCGCTGCAGCCGGCGCTGCGCGACAGTGAGCAGGAAAACCAGCCGGTGCTCGCGGCGGGCGGTCATCCGAACACCCGGCTCGGGAATTTATTTCGCATGCGAACTATCTACGTCGGTATGCGACGATTGTCACCAGGATTTCTGAACCCCCGATCCCGAAAACGGCCGTGGACGCCGCAGCCAAACTGAAAATCGTAGTATTGCCAATATGCTAGACCGAAAATCGATTTTCGATTGACGATATCGCCTTCCCTCGCCAATCTCCGCCGCCATGAACAGTATCGGGTTGAGTTTTGGTGAGAGCCCTGCCGGCGAACGGCCGCGAAGCCTGACGTCGGCCGTCCAGGAGCGGCTGCGCGCGGACATTCTTTCGACCCGGCTGTTGCCAGGCCAGAAGCTCCATATCGCCGGTCTCGCAAAACAGTTTTCGGTCAGCCTCGCCGCGGTGCGCGAGGCGCTGTCGCGGCTGGTCGCCGACGGGCTGGTGCAGGCATCCGACCAGCGCGGCTTTCGCGTCAGCCCGGTATCGCCGGCCGATCTTCGCGACGTGACGCAGACTCGTGTCGATATCGAAGGTCTGGCGCTGCGGCGCTCGATCGAGCGCGGCGACGCGGCATGGCTTGCCTTGGTGGAAAAATCGTTCACCGCGCTCTGCGCCGTTCCCCACACCTATCCCGACGATCCGACGCATCATTACGAGGAATGGGTGGTGCGGCATCGCGTCTTCCACCGCATGCTGGTGAACGCCTGCGGGTCGCAATGGCTGCTCGGGTTTCGCGATGTGCTGCACGAGCAGAGCGAGCGCTATCGGCGGCTTGCGATCCGGCGTAACAGCGAAAAATCCCGCGACGTGGTAGCCGAACACGCGGCAATCGTGCATGCCACCCTCAAGCGCGACGCCGATGCCGCCGTCGCCGCGCTCTCGAAGCACTTCATGACGACCATGAAGCTCGTCGAACTCGCTACACCGAACACGTTCGGAGGTGGCGATACCGCCTGACCGCTCGAAGACCAAACCAATCAAGAAAACCCAAAGGGAAACGTCACAATGAAGATCACGCGACGCCACGTATTGGCAACGATCACGGTAGCAACCGTCCTTGGTGCATCAGCCACAGCACAGGCCGCCGACACCGTCCGCATCGGCCTTCCGACCAAAACCTACTGGCCGACCACGATCGCGGAAACCGCGGTGCGCCAAAAACTGTTCGAGAAGGAAGGCATCGCGGCCGAGCTTACGATCTATCGCGGCGGCGCCGAGACGTTCGAGGCGATGGCCGCGGGCGCCGCCGACGTCATTCTCGATGCCACCTCGCTGGTGTCGGCGGGGCGCAAGAAGGGCGTGAACTCCAAGGTGCTCGCCAGTGCCGCCACGGGCTATTACGGCTGGCAACTGATGACGCTTTCGAAATCGACGCTCGGCGCGAAGGACCTGAACGGCAAGAAGGTCGCGATCACCTCCGCCGGCTCGGGCTCCGACCTGCTGGCGTTGTGGACCCAGCAGGACAAGAAAATCGAGTTCACCCGCGTGCCCGTCGGCGGCGGCGGGCTGGTGCCGAACCTGCTCGCCGGCAATGTCGATGCGGCCGTGGTCTACTCGCCGCTGAGTTTCCAGATTTCGAGATCGGGCGAAGCGCGCACCATCCTCGATTTCTCCAAGGAAGTGCCGCCGAACCTCGCGGCGGGCTGGATCGCGCTCGACAAATACGTGCAGGACAAGCCGCAGATGGTGCAGAAGACGTTGAACGCGCTGTACGGCGCGCTGATGTTCATGCGCGCCAACAAGGACGCCTCCGTCAAGCTGATCACCGAGCTCTATGAAATCCCCGCCGAGATCGCAGCGCTGGAATATGACAACACGATTCTGAAGCTGGAAACCGACGGCAGCATGGACGGTGCGAAGATTCCGGAGCAGCTCCAGCTCGCGCTCGACATGGCCAAGGCCGGCGGCATGAAGGACCTCGGGCCGGCGGCGGAGATCATCTCGACGCAGTTCAAGCCGGTTCCAACCAAGTTCTGAGCCAAACGCGATGCGAAGCGGGCTAGGCGTAAAGGCGGCGCGGGTCGCCATCGTGGTGGCGCTGTTTGCGATATGGGAAATCCTGTCGCGCAGCGGCATCGTTAATCCGCGCCTGCTTCCCTCCGCGTCCGACACACTGGCCATGCTCGGCGAGCTGCTGCAACGGGCGAGCGTGCGCAAGGACCTCGCCGTCACCGCGACCGAGGTGGTGATCGCGTTCACGCTCGCTGTCCCCGTCGGCGCGCTGATCGGCTTCCTGATCGCGGAGAACCGCTACTTTGCCGACGTCGCAAAGCCGCTACTGTTCTTCGCGTTCAGCATTCCAAAGTCGATCTTTCTGCCGATGTTCATCCTGGTGTTCGGGGTCGGCTTCGCGCAGAAGGTCGGCTTCGGTTTCTTCTCGACCATCTTCATCGTGATCATGTCGACGACGACGGCAGTGGAGTCGGTCAAGGTCGAGCATTTGACGGTAGCGCGCTCCTACGGCGCGACGCCGATGCAGACCGCTTTCCGCGTCTACCTGCCGAGCATGCTGCCCGTCCTGCTGGAAGCGCTGCGGATCTCGATGATCTTCAATCTCACCGGCGTCATCCTCGCCGAAATGTACGCCTCGCGCGACGGCATCGGCCATCAGATCGCGACCTGGGGCGAGAATTTTCAGATGAAGCAATTGCTGGCCGGCGTGCTGATGATCGCCGTGATCGCGATTGCCTTCAATGAACTGGTCAGATGGGTGGAAACGCGATGCAGCCATTGGCGAACATAACCCCGCTGAAGCCGGCGGGCGCGATCGAGGTCCGCAATGTCGGTCAGATCTTCAAGACCACGACGCAGGACGTCGTAGCCCTCGAGGACGTCTCGCTCGACGTCAAGCCGGGCCGCTTCGTTGTGCTGGTCGGCCCGAGCGGCTGCGGCAAATCAACGCTCCTGATGATGATGGCCGGCCTGCGCCAGCAGACTTCGGGCACCATCACCATCAGTGGCGCGCCGATCCCCGAGCCCGATCCAAATCGGGTCGGCGTGGTGTTTCAGGAAGCCAGCCTGTTTCCCTGGCTGACGGCGGAAGAGAATGTCGAGTTTCCTCTGGCGTTGCGCGGCGTCACCAAGAGCGATCGGCGTGCCAGGGCGCAGGATGCGCTGAAGCTCGTGGGCCTCGACGGTTTTGGAAAACGCCATCCACATGAGCTGTCCGGCGGCATGAAGCAGCGCGTCTCGATCGCGCGTGGGCTGGTGCAGGACCCGCCGGTGCTGCTGATGGACGAACCGTTCGCGGCCCTCGACGAGCAGACCCGCATGACCATGGGCGACGAACTTCTGCGAATCTGGGCTGCCACCGGCAAGACCGTGGTGTTCGTTACCCACAGCTTGACGGAGGCGGTCTATCTCGCCGACGAAGTCATCGTGATGTCGCCCCGCCCCGGCCGCATCGTCGATCATCTGCAGGTCTCGCTGCCGCGCCCGCGTACCTACGAGATGCTGAGCGGCGACACGTTCGGCAACTTGCGCGACCGCATATGGCGCCATATCCGCAAATCGGCATGAGGCTGACATGAGCGCCGCAACGCTTCGCAGATTGATCGTGATCGGCCTGATTGCGCTGTGGGAGATCCTGCCGCGCATGGGCTTCATTCCCGAGTTGTTTCTGCCGTCGCTGTCGTCGACGCTCGCCGCCGGCTGGAACGAGGCCGGCGAATATGGTCACGCGCTTGCCGTCACGCTCTACGAGGTCGCGATCTCGATGGCGTTCGCCTGCGGCGGCGGCATCCTGCTCGGCGCCATCGTCGGCAGCCTGCCGCGGCCGCGTATCCTGATCATGCCGATGATTTCAAGCCTCTATGCGGTGCCGCTGGTCATTCTCTATCCGGTGTTCACCGTGTGGCTCGGCATCGGTTCAGAGTCCAAGATCGCATTCGCTTCCATTTATGGATTCCTGCCGACGATGCTCGCGACCGCCGCCGGGATCCAGACCATCGATCCGCAGCTATTGCTCGCCGCGCGCAGCATGGGCGCGACGCTGAGCCAGCGGTTGGTTCGCGTGATTATCCCGGCGGCAATTCCGACCGTGCTGTCGGGACTGCGCGTCGGCGGCGCGCTCGTGATCGTTGGCGTTGTCGTATCCGAAATGCTGATCTCATCCGCCGGCATCGGCTATCTGATCTCGCGCTACCGCACCATTCTCGACAGCCCGCATGTTTTCGCCGGCGTGCTGCTGGTGCTGGCGATGGCGGTCGCCTTCAACGCCGCGATCAAATGGATCGAGCGCAAGGCCTCGATCTGGCAGACCGGCACACGCGCCGGGCAGAACGCCGCGGAAGAAATCGCGCCCACTGCCCTGCAGCCTGCGACCTGACGGAGGGCTGCGTGTTCGACCTGACGCTGACATTCGACAATGGTCCCGAGCCCGGCGTGACGCCGCGCGTGCTCGACATCTTGCGCGAACGCGGTATCAAGGCGACCTTCTTCGTGATCGGCGAGAAGCTTGGCGACCCCGAACGCCGCAGGCTAGCGGCGCGGGCCCACGGCGAGGGCCACTGGATCGGCAATCACACTTTTACGCACTCGGTGCCGCTCGGGCAGCAACATGATCCCGATGCGGCACAGAGTGAGATCGGCCGGACGCAGGCCGCAATCGGCGACCTCGCCCACCCAATGCGCTGGTTCCGGCCGTTCGGCGGCGGCGGCAATCTCGACGAGCGGCTGTTGAAGCGTTCGGTGGTCGAGTATCTCACGCGCAACAAGCATAGCTGCGTGCTCTGGAACGCGATCCCGCGCGACTGGGACGATCCGGACGGCTGGGCCGACCGGGCCCTGGAGCAGTGCCGGTCGCAGCCCTGGAGCCTGATGGTCCTGCACGACCTGCCCAGCGGCGCGATGGACCATCTCGAACGCTTTATCGACCGCGCCGGGAAAGCTGGCGCGCGTTTCCATCAGGACTTTCCGCCCGATTGCGTTCCGATCCGTTCGGGCGAGATCGTACGATCGATCGCCCCCTATGTTTCCTCCATCGAAGAAAGTGCCAAACAATGAAGATCGCGAGTTTCAAGGCAGGTCCAACCGCAACATACGGCCTGGTGACAAATGCCGGCATCATCGATGCCGGCAAGCGGCTGAAGGGTTGGCCAACCCTAAAGGCGTTGCTCGCGAACGGATCACTTGACGCGCTGAAGGCGCTGCAAGGCGAACGGCCGGACTACGCGTTCGCCGAAATCGAACTGCTGCCAACCGTGCCCGATCCGGACAAGATCTTCTGCATCGGCGTCAACTACGCCACGCATCTCGCCGAAAGCGGCCATCCTACGCCGCCGCACCCGATGATCTTCACCCGCTTTGCCAACAGCCAGGTCGGCAGCGGCCAGCCGATGATCCGGCCGCTGGAGTCCGAGCGCTTCGATTACGAGGGCGAGATGGCCGTTATCATCGGCAAGGCCGGGCGACGGATTACGCGCGAGGCGGCGCTGGCACATGTCGCGGGCTATGCCTGCTACAATGACGGCAGCATCCGCGACTGGCAGCGCCACACCTCGCAATTCGCGCCGGGAAAGAATTTTGTCGGCACCGGCGCGTTCGGGCCATGGATGGTGACGACGGATGAAATCCCCGACATCAACAAGCAGACGATTGCGACCCGGCTCAACGGCGTTGAGGTGCAGGCGGCACCGATCTCGGACCTCGTGTTCGACGTCCCTGCCCTGATCGCCTATTGCTCGACCTTCACCGAACTCGTCCCCGGCGACGTCATCGTCACCGGCACCACCGGCGGCGTCGGCGCCTACCGCACGCCGCCGCTCTGGATGAAGGATGGCGACGTGGTCGAGGTCGAAGTGTCGGGTATCGGCGTGCTGCGCAATCCGGTCAAGGATGAAGCCGCAGCCGCGGCGACGCGTGCGGCCTGAGAATTGAGAAAGCAATAACAAGAGCAAGGAGATACTCCATGAACCTGCCAAAGCACCTGCTGCCGACCACCGTCGTCGGCAGCTATCCGCAGCCGGAATGGCTGGTTGACCGCGCGATGCTGTCGAAGGTCGTGCCGCGCACGCGCATGCATGCGATGTGGCGGCTTCCGGCCGAGCACCTGGAGGAAGCGCAGGACGACGCCACCATCGTCGCGATCAGGGACATGGAGCGCGCCGGCATCGACATTGTGACCGACGGCGAAATCCGCCGCGAAAGCTATTCGAACCGTTTTGCCACCGCGCTCGACGGCATCGACGACGAGAATCCGGCCATGATCACCTCGCGCAGCGGACAGCAGACGCCGGTGCCGCGCGTCACAGGCCCGGTGAACCGCCGCGGCCCAGTCGAGCTGCACGACATGAAATTCCTGCGCCAAAACACTGATCGCGCGGCAAAAATCACCCTGCCCGGCCCGTTCACGATGAGCCAGCAGGCCAAGAACGAGTTCTACAAGGACGACGAGGAACTGGCGATGGCGTTCGCCGCCGCCGTCAATGCCGAAGCGCGCGACCTGCAAAAGGCCGGCGCCGACGTGATCCAGCTCGACGAGCCCTGGGTACGCAACAATCCCGATCTTGCCCGCCGCTATGCGGTGAAGGCGATCAACCGCGCGCTCGAGGGCATCACGGTACCGACGGTGGTGCATCTGTGCTTCGGCTATGCCGCCGTCGTGCCCGGCTCGACCAAGCCAGCCGGCTATTCCTTCCTCGCTGAACTTGCCGACACAAGCGCCGAACAGATCTCGATCGAGGCGGCGCAGCCGAAGCTCGATCTCGGCGTGCTCAAGGATCTGTCGTCGAAGAGGATCATGCTCGGCGTGCTCGACCTCGGCAATCCCGAGATCGAATCCGCCGATGTGGTGGCCGACCGGATCCGCAACGGGCTGAAGCATGTCGCCGCGGATCGTCTTGTCGTCGCCCCCGACTGCGGCATGAAATACATGCCGCGCCGTACAGCGTTCGGAAAACTGAAGGCGATGTGCGATGCGGCAGCGACCGTTCGTAAGGAAATCAGCTAGGGTCGGGCCGTTTTGTCCATCAGGCCAACAAGCTGTTCGAACGGATCCCGATCGCTCGTCTGTACCGGATAGATCGGTTCACGTGAAAGACGTAGCCAGCTCTCGGCCTCGGCCAGCCAATAGACCTTGCTGTTCGGTTCACGCCGCGCGAACTGCCGGCACAGTGCCGCTCGCGCGCTCAGCTCCAGGTGGCTTGTCATGCGCATCCCCTGCCTTGGGAATGTTTGATTTTGATCCCAAGCCGGCTGGATTCCTTGATCTGCGTCAAATATCACGGCCTTGTGCGACGCAGCCGCCGCCCCGCGCAAGGAGATCAGCTGAGCGGCTTGCCCTGCATCCAGGCCGCGCCGCGCGCATACAGGGCCTCAACCTCGGGCCCCTTCAGGCCCGGCATATCGCGCTTCACCGTGTAACCGATGCGGGTCTGCAGATAAGCGAGATGCCGGTAGCCCGGCGGAAACTGCTCGAGCAGCGCCTTGTCCAGCACAGGCACAGCGCCTGGCGTGACCGGGTCCATCCGGTCCTTCTCATAAATCGGCTGGCGCAGCACGATGCCCCAGCGACCCTCGCGCTTTTCGAGGAAATCGTAGAACCTCCCCGTGCAGAGCACGTCGCACAGCACACCCTCGACCTCGGCGCGCTGCGAGATCGTCATCTTGGTCTGCGATATCGCGCGTTGTCCTGCAAGGTCGACCGAGATGCCGCCAAGGAAATGCAGGATGCTGACGCCCTTGGCCCAGGCCTGCTTGCTGATTTCGATGAACTCGTCGCCGGTGCCCTGCGTCCAGGTCGCCATCATGCGGCCGTCGGGATGCCAGACCGTGCGGAAGCGTTCCCAATCGCCGGCATCGCGCCAGATCGCCCAGTTCTGCAGCAATTCCCGGATCAACCGGTCGTCTTCAATCTCGCTATCGCTTCCGGGCATGGGGACTCACAGCAGCTTGGCGCGGACGAACAGCGCCCGCAACGCGTTGGTCGCCTGCACGGTCAGCATCGCGTTATCAGCGGCGCCCTGCAGTGCGCGCACGGCATCGGCATGCAGCGCCCGGAATTCGATCCACTCGATCGAGCTGAGATTGCTGATGAAGCGATAGGCCTGGCCGACCGTGCCGATCGACACCGTCTTGCCGTTCAGGTTGATCTTGAAAACCGCACGCAGCGGCGTGTCGGAAGCGGCGGCATCGCCCGCGATGGCGCTCATGACGGAGATGGTGACCGCCGCGATGCAGTGAGGCCTTCGCGCAGGCTCGGCACCACGATGAGGCGCTTGACCTCGCCGCTCGTGTACGCCGCGAGGAACCTGTCATAATCCTTGATCGAGACACAGCCATTGGAATCGCCGTTGGGACCAAGCAGATAGCTGTGCACCAGCAGACCCGTTCGCCCGTGCATTTCGTTTTCGCCCACTGGCGTCATGCGCAGCGCCGCGACCCCGTGAAACAGCTTTTCGCGCGGCTTGAGGTCATAGACGTTCGGCGGCGTTGCACCGACCATGCGCTGGTCGACATGCGCCGGATTGTCCATCAGGCCGCCGAGACCGGAATGCGCCTCGAGCTTGGTACCGCTGGGCAAGTAAACGGCGCGCGCCGAAATGTCATAGACCGCCGTCTGACCGTCATAGCCCAGCGCCGTCAGGTCCTTGCGCTCGCCGAGCAACCCATCGCCCGGCGTCAGCGAGGCCAGCGAGAAGCGCATCGGCACCAGATCGGCGAGCTTCTCGAACATGGTGCGGTTGTCAGACGAAACCGGTGCCGGGTCGCTCCCTGTTGACTGAAGATTGGCCAGGACCGGCCGGGCTCGTGGCAGCGGGATTGCCGCCTCGACCGTCGGGGCGGGCTGCGCCGGCTGAGCATCCTGCTCCTCAGGCGATTGCCTCCCCAGCATGCTTTCGATGTGCCCGAATTCTGTATCGAAATCCGAACGCGCCGAACGGGCGGCGGGACGCCAGGGGTAGTTGACGGCCAGCGAACGGCGCACCGAGCCCGGGCCGAAGCGCTCGTCGAACGAGGTAGTGCTGCCGACATTCGCGGATGCGGGATTGATCCAGGCAGCCAGGTCGAAATCGGTTACCCAGACGGCGAGCCCCAGCGCCATGGCAAGCGCCGCCCCGCCGAATGCCGCTTCGCGGAGCAATCGGGTACCGCGGCTCGAAGCAAGCCCGGCTGTGCTGGTCGTCTTCCTACCCATCCATCCCCGGCTCGGCGCTTCGGAATCACGTCTGATTCCTAATGGATTCACCGAATAAGTCCCACCATAATGCAAACTAAAGTAAGGCATAATCGAGACAAACGCCCGCCACTATCATGACCGGCCGAATTCACGGATTCAAGCCATCTAATGGCAAACTTGGCCGGGATTCCCAGGGCGGGGCCGCGCTCAGGGCCGCAGAACCGGATTGGTATTCGGCGCCGGCGCCTCTTCCATCTCGGCGTGCTCCGGCAGCTTGTCGGCATGCACGGCGAGCGCCGGTCCGATCCAGACCGGATCGGCCTCATGGTCCCGGCGCGGGTTGGTCGTATTCGGATGGACCAAAACGCTTAGATTGCCATGATTGAGCATCAGCCAGGGCACCAGTTCGGGGAATATCTCCCGGGCAAAGGCCACCTGGTACATGGCCTGATCATGCGGGCCGACCTTGACGTCGTGCCAGCGTCCGAGCGTGACCGAGAAGCGCTCGCCGATCCAGGCCCGCAACTGCTCGGCCTCGGCCCGCGTGGTCGCCGGATCGTAATAGATATGGGCATGGTAGCTCGCGATCTCGCCTAACGGTCGCGGACCGCCCGCCCCCGGCTCACCCGTCATTGCCTGCGCTCCACGCCATAATTGCTTTTGAACCGGTCGATGATCGCTGCAACCGGTGGCGCGGTCAATGTGCAGATGTCAGCCCGCGACCGGCGTCTCCTCGACGATCTCGATCGCCAGTTCCGGACAATTGGCCCTGGCGGTCCATGCCTGGTCTTCGAGAGCCGACGAGACATGGCCGGAGCCGCGGACGCGAGCGCTGCCGAATTCATCCAGCTCAAACAGCTCAGGCGCCAGCGCATGGCAGCGTGCGTGCCCCTGGCATTTCTCCGCATCGATCCGGACGACGAGCCTGCGATCTCCGGTCATGCGTTACGCCTGACCGGCTTTGGCGAAGCGCTTCTCGACATTGCGTTTGATGTTCTGGAGCCCGATCATCGCTTCCTCATCCATCCGCGCGATCTGCTCGGCGCTGGGCTCCGACGGCCGGTCGGGGTTGCGCAATGTCCGTGTATACTTCGTGCCGCCTGCCACCGCCTCGAAGGTGTAACGGATGACGATCTTGCCGATGAAATCGGTATCGGCTTCGACGGTCCAGGCGCTGGGCCGATCGCTTTCGGTGACCGTCCAGGCAAGACGAATTTCGCCGCGCTTGATATGCCACTGCTCACGGAAGGTTTCGCCGCGCAGCAAGGGGCGGTCTTCGCCGTCGATGTGATGGGAGGCGGCGAGCCACTCCGGCCAGGAATTCGGATTGCAGACGTAGTCGTAGACCGCTGACGGCGGGGTCTCGATCGTGATGTCATGGCTTCGTTGAAACGATACGCCCATTGCTGGCCCTTCTCTCAAGTTTCGTTGCTGCATGCGAAACGGATCGGCGTTACCGCGTCATCCGATCCTGATCGGTAAATTGCGGGGGCCGCGAACCGTGCCTTGCGACCATGTGGTAGGCTTCGAACGATCGAGGCTGAACGCGGGAATGCGTTTCAGCCATTCCTGCAATGCCACCACCATTTCCATCCGCGCCAGGTTTGAGCCGATGCAGCGATGAATGCCGAGCCCGAAAGCGGCATGTGGATTGTGCTTGCGGTCGATCAAGACCTGGTCGGCGTCGGGAAATTTTTCGGGGTCACGGTTGGCGGCCGGAAATGACAGCAGCACCATCTGCCCTTCCCGCATCGGGCAGCCGCCGATTTCGGTTGTCCTGACGATCTCCCGTGCCATCGTCACCGGCGCATAGGCGCGCAGGAACTCCTCAACCGCGGTCGGAATCAATTCCGGCTCCGCGACGAGCCTTACCCGATCCTGCTCGTGTGTCGCCAAATGCCACAGGGATGATCCGATCGCGCTCCAGGTGGTGTCGATGCCGGCCACCAGCAACAGGCGCAGGGCGCCGAGAACCTGACTGTCCGAGAACGGCTCGCCATCGGGAGAACGCGCCGTAATCAGGAAGCTGACGAGATCCTCGCCCGGATTTTCGCGGCGTGCCTTGATCTGCACCTCAAAATACGCGGCGATCGCCTCCTCCGCCTGCCGGAGCGCCCGCTCGTCGGTGACGCCGGTCTGCAGCGCCATCGTGATCCATTCCCGAAACTGATCGCCGTGCTCGGCCGGAATGCCCAGCATATGGGTGATGATGAGCACCGGAATGTTCTGGGCGTAGTCGACCGCGCCGTCGCACACGCCACTGGCGGCGAAGCGATCGATCAATTGATTGCAAACAGCCCGCGCCTTCGCCTCGAGCTTCGCCACGGCTTGCGGCGTGAAAGGAGCGATCAGGGCCATCCGCATCGGACGATGGTCCGGCGGATCCGATGTGATCGGCGGCGAATTCACCCGATAATCGCTCTCGCGGACGACCACGCGCCGCGACGAGAAATGCCCGTAATCGTAGGCGATGTCGCGGATGTCCTGATAGCGCGTCGGGAAGTAGACACCCTTGTAGCGATCCGTATGGGCAACCGGGCAACGCTGCCTCAATCCATCCCAAATTCCGTAAGGATCGATCGTCCAGGCCGGATCGAGGTGATCCCAATCCGTGGCCCAATCGGCAACCGGCGGACGTACGGTCATGCTCCCTCCCGGGTAGATTTCTTGCGTGGCCGGTCGGCCTTTCCGCGGCGTGATATATCAGTTAATATATCATAAGTGCCACGTCAACGTGATTCGAACCGGGACCAGACGCCTTGTCCAAAGCCTCCAGGAAACCCAAAGCGCACGCGCCTGGCCCGGCGGAAGCCGAAAGTCTGACCGATCGGGCCTATAAGCTGCTCGAAGAAATGATCGCCACCCTGCAATTGCCTCCTGGAACGCCTGTATCGGAGGCCGAGCTTTCATCCCAGCTTGGAATTGGCCGCACGCCGGTCCGGGAAGCCATGCAGCGGCTGGCGCGGGAACGGCTTCTGCTGGTTCTGCCTCGCCGCGGCTGCATCGTCACGCCGATCAGGCCCGAGGAAGAGGTGATGCTGATCGAGACGCGGCGCGCGATCGAGACGCTGGTGATAGAGACGGCGGCCGCACGGGCGAGCGAATCCGAACGCAGGCGGTTCAGCGAGATCGCCGCGCGGATGAAGACCGCGCTGCGCATGCACGACTTTGATGCCTTCGCGCGGCTCGATGCTGAATTCAATCGCCTTTGCATTGCCGCCTGCCGAAACGAACTTGCGAGTTCGATGATGCAGGTGATCGCGCCGCTAAGTCGCCGCTTCTGGTTTACGCATCACGGCCGAACACTGTCGAAGGAAGGCGTGGAAGCCCACATAGAGATCGCGCTTGCGTTGTCGCGCGGCGACGCCAAGGCGGCGCTGTCCGGAACCGAGCGGCTGCTTCGCTATGTCGAGAGCCGCATCGGTCAATCCAGCGTGACGGCCTGAGAAGTATTATCGCGCGGTCAGCCCGATCGCTTCTTGCCGCCTTCGAAGACGGTCATTCCGGCGGCGGGATCGAGGTCGACCTCGGTTGCTTCCGTCAGACGGGCCATCGTCATGTAGAAGCCGACCGCCAGGATCGATTCGACGATCTCCTGCTCGCTGAAATGCGCGCGCATCGCGGCGAACACCGGCGCGGCTACGCGCACGTTCTCGATGACTTCCCGGCTGAACGCCAGCAGCGCCTTCTCGGCGGCACTGAACGCGGCGTCCTCGTATTTGCCTTGTTCGATGCAGTCGATCTGCTTTTGCGTGACGCCGACACCGAGCGCGATCGGCACATGCTGCCGCCACTCATAGACGCCATGCTCCCGCTGCGCGACCAGAAGAATCAGCAATTCGCGGTTGACGTGGCTGAGTTTCTGGCGGTGCAGGATCGAATTGGCGAACCGCATCGCCGGAATGAAATTGGCCTCGGCATGCGCCATCATTCGGAAGATGTTCAGTACGACAGGCATCCTGTCAAAGGACGTGCGCACATCGCCGCTGGTTGCCGCCGGGTCGATCAGGGGAAGTCTTGCCATCCGCTTTTCCTTGCGTTTGCTGTTCTTGTTACTATTTGCGGATGCTTCCGCGCTCAGGTTGTAACTTACTTAGCCGTTGCCGGGGCGCGCACCACTCAGCGTCCGCCGACTTCGCGGATGGGATCGGAGCCGTCCCAACCGGCGGCGACCTTGCGGATATGCTCGAAGAAACTCCCCTTGCTGCCGCTGATGTCTGAAATTTCTACCACGGTGCCCGGATGAGCTTGCGTATCGAAATAGGCGAAGCGGCCCTTCTCGCCGCCGATCCGGCCTTCATGTCCGACCTTATATCCAAGCGACAGCGCGCGGTCGTAGAGGGCCTGATAGTCGCGGGTCCAGTACGACATGTGCTGCAAGCCTTCGCGGCCGGAGTCGAGAAACTCCTTGTACATCGACGGCGCGTCATTGCGCTGCTGGATCAGCTCGATCTGGAGATCGCCGGAATTGGCGAGCGCCACGCTCATCTCCATCGCGGAGTCCTGACCGCGGTGGCGGAAGTAATCGGTCTTGACCCGATCGATATAGTACCAGGGCCCGACGCCCATCACATTGACCCAGTGGTCCATGGCGGCGCGGATATCCCGCACGATGTATCCGTTCTGGCAGACTGCACCAAAAATGCGGCTCATGACGACCTCCCGTGTGTTTGTCGGCTGCACATCTTCACCGCCGGTTTCATCGCCGGAGATCAGCAGCGCGACATCAAAGCTGGAAGAAGGCCGCCAGCGACGCCAAGATCGAGATCAAGTAGCCGCGAGGCGCAAAAGGACGGCCGAGATGATCGGCCCTCCCCGCCGTACCCCTCGAGCGCTCAGTTCGCCTTGCCGAACAGCACGGGCAATTGGCGCGGGCCGCGCACGGTGCCTTCCGACCAGGTGACCTTGCCGGCGGGATCGAGCCTGAAATCCGGAATCCGCTTCAACCATTCCTCGATCGCAACCGTCATTTCCATGCGCGCCAGGTTGGAGCCGACGCAGCGGTGAATGCCGAGGCCGAACGCGGCGTGGCGATTTTCCTTGCGGTCGATCACCACCTTGTCGGCATCAGGGAACATCGCCGGATCGCGGTTGGCGGCTGGGAACGACAGCAGCACCATGTTGCCGGGCTTGACCGGGCAACCGCTGATGGTGGTCTCCTTCATCACCTCGCGCGCCATCGTCACCGGCGAATAGGCGCGCAGCAATTCCTCGACCGCCAGCGGCATCAGTTCGGGCTCCGCGACAAGGCGCTCACGGTCCGCAGGTACCCGCGCCAGATGCCAGAGCGAGGAGCCGATCGCGCTCCAGGTGGTGTCGATGCCCGCGATCAGGAGCAGCCGCAGCGAACCCAGCACATGCTCATCCGCCAGCGGGTTTCCGTCCTTGTCCCTCGCGTTCATCAGCGTCGAGATCAGGTCGTCGGTCGGATTCTGTTTGCGATGCTCGATGTGGCCGGCGAAATAGCCGGTCATCTCCCTCACCGCCTCCATCAGCGCAACGTCATCCTTGATTCCGAGTTCGAGGATGCCGTGAATCCACTTGATGAAGAGATCGCCGTCCTTCTCGGGAATTCCGAGCATATGCGCGATGGCGCGGACCGGAACGTGCTTGGTGTAGCGCGCGGCGGCGTCGCATTTTCCGTCGGCGATGAACTCGTCGATCAGCTCGTTGCAGATGGCGCGCACCCGCGGCTCAAGCTTCTTCATCGCATCCGGCGTGAACGGCGGCAGCAGCAGTTGCTTGGCAGGCTTGTGTTCGGGAGGATCGGAGGTGATCGGCGGCGCCCGCGCCGTGATTTCCGGGCGAACGTCGCGCACGATGACGCGCCGGGAAGAAAAGTGGTCGGTATCGTAGGAGATTTCCTTTACCGCCTGGTAGGTGGTCGGCATGTAGCAGCCGAGGAACCGCTCGGTGTGAACGACGGGCGAGGCCGCGCGCAATTTTTCCCAGATCGGAAACGGGTTTTCCGTCCAGGTCGGATCGGTGTGGTCGAAATCATTGACCCAGTCGGTGACCGGCGGATGTTCAGGCATGATGCTGGCGGAATCGGACATTGGAGCAATTCCTCTGCTTGGTTCGTTCAGATCCAGATGGATTAAGTCGATCTCGCGATCGGCTATTCCTCGGTCACTTCGATCGCGATCTCGGGACAGTTGCTCTGGGCGAGCCAGGCCTTGTCTTCCAGGCCCGCGGGCACGGAACCGTCGCCGATCTCGTGCGCGTTGCCGAATTCGTCGAGGTCGAACAGTTCGGGTGCCAGTGATTTGCAGCGCGCGTGGCCCTGACATTTGTCCTGGTCGACGCGGATTTTCAGCTTTCCGGCCATCGCAGCGTTCCCCTTTGTGTGGCGCTTTGCCGCGCGGTGTTCTTCTGTCGGCATTCTTCGGCACGGCAGCACAGGCCCGCCGGCGCACCGCGAAGTTATATCATATTACATTCGCGTGACCGTTGTGCTGTCAAGTCAAAAGTTATAGAGCATGGCATTGAAATGCCAGCTCGACCCGCACGCAAAGCTCTCAACGCCTATCACCACGGGGATCTCCGCGATGCCCTGGTTCAGGCCGCGTTGCACGAAGTCGAGCTCGGCGGCCCCGAGGCGATCAGCATCAGCGCGCTTGCCAAGAAACTCGGCGTCTCGCAGCCGGCGCCCTACAAGCATTTTGCCGATCGCGAGACCCTGCTGATGGCCGTCACGGCCGAAGCGTTCCGGCAATTCAGCGCGATGATGCGCACGGCGATCGAAAAACCGTCGAAGCGGTCGAAGCTGTCGCGCTTCGCGCAGCTCACGCTTGATTTCGGCCTGCGCCGCAACGGCATCTATCGCCTGATGTTCGCATCGCGAACCATGGCATGCGCACCGAAAGGCAGCGAGTTGCACAGCGCGGCAATGGAAACCTTCGAACTCCTGGTGGAAGCGTTGGAGGCCCCCGCCGTGGGGCTGCTGCGCGAGCGGAGCGCCCTGAAGGTCTGGGCCTCGCTGCACGGCGTGGTCATGCTCGCCGAACAGGGACTGCTCACCGGCCAGGTTGCCCATGTCAGCCGCGAAGAACTGGTCGAGGACATCGTGAAGGAAACGAAACTCGCGCTGTCGGTCGCCATCGATACGGCCGGCAAGGCTGATTCATGACAGCCAAAGCGCCGGCAACTGGCGGATCTGACAACGCGGGCCTCTATGGAGGCCTCGTTCTCGGCCTCTCCGCCATCGCGGCTCTCATCGTGGCAAACTCGCCGTTCGGACCGGACTACGAGGCGCTGCTGCGGACCACCGGCGAGATCCGGATCGGATCGTTCGGACTGAGCAAGACCGTCGATCACTGGATCAATGACGGCTTGATGGCGGTGTTCTTCCTGCTGGTCGGGCTCGAGATCAAGCGCGAGGCGATCGAGGGCCCGCTGTCGAGCGCAAAGCAGGCGGCATTGCCCGTGATCGCCGCGTTCGGCGGCTTTGTCACGCCTGCGGCGATCTTTGCCGCGGTTAACTGGGGCGACGCCCACGCATTGCGCGGCTGGGCCATCCCGGCGGCGACCGACATCGCCTTTGCGATGGGTGTTTGCGCCATGCTGGGACGCAAGGTCCCGGCTTCGCTGAAGATCTTTCTCATGGCGCTCGCAATTATCGACGATCTGATGGCCATCATCGTCATCGCGATCTTCTATACCGCTGACCTCTCGGTCACGGCGCTGGCGCTCGGCGTCATTGGTGTCGGAGCGCTCGCGGTTCTCAACCTGCTCGATGTGCGCAGACCATCGTTCTATCTCATCGCCGGGCTATTCACCTGGGTCTGCGTGCTCAAATCCGGCGTGCATGCGACGCTTGCCGGCGTCGCCGTCGGTCTCGCGATGCCGCTGACCAGACGTGACGGGCACAGCCTGCTGGAAGATACCGAACACGCGCTCAGGCCGTGGGTGATTTTCGCCATCGTGCCGATTTTCGCCTTCGCGAACGCCGGCGTATCGCTTCACGGATTGACCTTGTCAAAGCTGGCGGAGCCGATAACGCTCGGGATTATCGCAGGGCTTTTCGTCGGCAAGCAGATCGGGGTGTTCGGCGCATCAATGCTTGCCGTCAGGCTGGGCCTCGCTGCGATGCCGGAAGGGACAACGGTGGGAAAACTCTATGCCATGGCCATCCTGACCGGCATCGGCTTCACCATGAGCCTTTTCATCGGCACGCTGGCGTTCGATGACGAGGCGGTGCTGAAGCAAGTTCGGCTTGGCGTTCTCATGGCTTCGCTGCTGTCCGGCATCGTCGCCGCGCTGATGTTTTCCGTCATTGAGAAGTCGAACGAAACTTCCCTTTCGCGATAACGAAAACACCCAGCAAGGCCCCTCACCTGCGCGAGACGTCCTTGCCCTGCGCCGGGCGCGGCGCAAACGATTGATTGCCGAAAGGCGACGCCGTGGGCACCGTCATGACGATGAAGCCGCGGCCGGTCGATTGATGACAGGAATTGCACCCTGTGGTCAGTTCGCCGAAGGCTTTGCCGAATGCTGCGCTGTTTCGGGCAGCGATCGCGCTCTCGATCGATTTGATAGGCGGATCGATCATCGTGATATTGTCTACGGGTATGTCGGTATAGAACGCGATGGCCTCGTTGAGGCTGGTTTTCACCAGCTCCAGTTCGTAGCCGGCGAGCTCCCAGTTCTTCTGCTGGCCGGCGGTCCACAGCTTCGAATGCCTGAACTGGACCACGCTCATGATGTCGGCAAGCCGCGCCGGGGATTTTTGCGTTGTCTGGGCGGCAACCATGAATGGAGATGCCGACCCCAGGGCGATTGCGGCGGCCGCCGCGAGATATTTCGTGCTCTTGCGCATTCTTCATTCCTAAGCTGCTGTCGCATTTCTAAGCGGCCGCTGCCGAAATCCTTTGACCTAGGTCAACTGTGCGGGCGGCGCAAACGCGCCACACCCGCCATGAGATCGAGCCCGCGTAGCGGTCCCGGCTTGTATTCGCCGGGGCCAAATGGTCCACTTGGCCAGTCAAAGGCAGCGTCGATTGAGCACAAATCTCACCAAACTCACCGCGCCCCACCGTCCGCAGTTCGGACCAATGCGAAGCGTCATGCTCGGCGTGCTGCTGTCGTTCTGCCTGTCCGGCGCAGCGCTTGGAAAGGACGATGGCGACGGTGAGGAGGATGCGGCCAAGGCAAAATCGGCGCTGCCGAACTTCTACCTCGATATGCGAACGATCTACTCGACGCTGCCCGCCGGCTCGCTCTCAATCGGATTCAGTACGCCTCCGTTGTTGTCGACCCTGGTAAACCTTTCCTCGCTCCGAACCCTCACCTCGCCATCCAGCCAAAGCCTCTCGGTCGACCTGCCCTTGACCGTCGATGTCAACGATCGGCTCTCGGTCTATGGCGGCGTCAGCGGAGCCACGTCGCAGGCTGGCACCGATCCCTGGACGAATTTCTCAATCTACGCCTTTACCGTCGGATTCCAGGCCGACATCTATCAGCAGAACGGCGGAATGTTTCCGACCATCACCGTTCAATCCAACGCGACGCGATCGATTTCGGACGCGCCGCTGGCCACGACCGCCTACAACACCATCCTCGAGGCGGATTATGCGTTGAACGCGGATGAAACGCGCGGACTGCTCACGGGTATGCAATACACCCGAGTCCTGGTCGATACCCCGTTTGCCCGCGTCAGCCCCGATATCATGGGCTATGTCGGCGGCTATTATCAGTGGGACAATAACTGGAAGTTCACCGGCCGCTTCGGCGTGCAACATTTCGGCGGCGCGCAGCTTCTGAACCTGACGCCGTTTCCCGCATTCACGCAGCCGATCGTGCGGTTCGACCTCGACCGCATGGACGACGACGACAATCGGCTGTTCGGCATCACCGCGCAGATCGCCTGGACGCCGAAGCCTTCCTACCAATTAACGCTGAGAACGCCGCTTTACGCGATCAAGAATTAAGCCCGGCGATCCCCCTCACTCGGCGGGCACCGCCGCCGCCGTCTGGATGCAAAGCCAGACGGTGTCGTTCTCCACCTTGGTCGGATACGCGCGCGTGCATCCCTCGTCGGGCGCGACCGCCGTACCGCTCTTGAGCTCGATGACGAAATTGTGCAGCGGACAGGTGACGCGCTTGTTGTGGACGATGCCTTGCGACAGCGGTCCGCCCTTGTGCGGACAGCGATCGTCGAGCGCGAACACCTCATCGTCGCCGGTCCGGAACACTGCGATGTCCCCGGACGCCGTTCGCACGACGCGCGAGCCGAGCACGGGGATATCGCTCAGCGCGCCGATCTCGATCCACTTGGTCATGCCAGTTCCAGTTCTGCCAGCGGCTTGAATTCGTTGTGATCGACACCGCGCCGGGCGCGCGCTTGCCAGGGATCGCTTTGCGAGAATTGCTGCGAGTAGGCGAAGCGGTCGTACAGCGCCTTGCGATTGGCGAGATCGTCGACCACCAGCTTGCGGATGGCGTCGAGACCGACCCGATCGCACCACTTGTACATACGTTCGAGGTACCAGCCCTGCTCGCGGTAGAGCTGTGTCAGCGCGGCGATGACTTCGAGCGTCTCCTCCTCGGTCGCGACCTTGCCCAGGAACTCGGTTCCCTTGATATGAAGCCCGGCGGCGCCGGCGAAATGGATCTCGAAGCCGGAATCGACACAGACCACGCCGACGTCCTTGCAGGTCGCCTCCGCGCAGTTGCGCGGACAACCGGATACGGCGAGCTTCACCTTGGCCGGCGTCCATGAGCCCCACATGAACTTTTCGATCTTGATGCCGAGGCCGGTCGAATCCTGCGTGCCGAAACGGCACCACTCCGAGCCGACGCAGGTCTTCACCGTGCGCAACCCCTTGGCATAGGCGTGGCCCGACACCATGCCCGCATCATTGAGGTCGGCCCACACGGCCGGCAAATCCTCCTTCTTCACGCCGAGCAGGTCGATGCGCTGTCCGCCCGTCACCTTGACGGTCGGGATCTTGAACTTGTCCGCGACGTCGGCGATGGCGCGCAACTCATCCGGCGTCGTGACGCCGCCCCACATTCGCGGCACCACCGAATACGTCCCGTCCTTCTGGATATTGGCGTGGACGCGTTCGTTGATATAGCGCGACTGCTGGTCGTCGCGATACTCGCCGGGCCAAGTGGCGAGCAGGTAATAGTTCAGCGCGGGCCGGCAGGAGTGGCACCCATTCTGCGTCTTCCAGTCCATGAACCGCATGACATCGGGGATGGTCTTCAATCCGTTCTCGATGATGACGCGGCGCGCGTCGTCGTGGCTGTGATCAGTGCACGCGCACATCGGCTTGACCTTGGGCGCCACCGAATAGTCGCCGCCGAGTGTAAAGGCGAGCACCTGCTCGACCAGTCCGGTACAGGAACCGCAGGACGACGAAGCCTTGGTGTGGGCCCGCACGTCGTCGATCGTGAACAGCTTCTTTTCGCTGATCGCCTTGACGATTGCACCCTTGCAGACGCCGTTGCATCCGCAGATTTCCGTCGTCGTCGCCCATGGCGGCGACCGAGTTCTTGCCGCTATGGCCGCCATCGCCGAGATTGGCGGCGCCGAACACCAGCCGCTCGCGCATTTGCGAAACGTCGGTGCCGTCGCGGAGATGCTGGAAATACCAGGGGCCGTCGATAGTGTCGCCGTAGAGGACGGCGCCGATGATTTTCTTGTCGCGCAGGATGATCCGCTTGTAGACGCCGCGCGCGGCGTCCTGCATCACGATCTCTTCCTTGTCCGCGCCCGGCGCGAAGTCGCCGGCGGAGAACAGGTCGATGCCGGTCACCTTCAGTTTGGTCGAAACGACCGACCCGTCATAGGTGGCAAAACCCTTCATGGCGAGGTGGTTGGCGCAAACCTTGGCCTGGTCGAACAGGGGAGCGACGAGGCCGTAGGTCTGGCGCCGATGCTGCACGCATTCGCCGACCGCATAGATTCGTCCGTCGTAGGTCTGCATGGTGTCGGAGACGACGATGCCGCGCTCACAATAGAGGCCTGCCTTGCGCGCCAGCTCGACATTCGGGCGGATGCCGACCGCCATCACGACCAGATCGGCCGGAATCTCCTCACCGTCGGCAAAGCGCACGCCGGTGACGCGATCCTCACCCAGGATCGCTTCCGTCTGCGCGGGCATCTTGAACACCATGCCGCGCGCCTCGAGCGACTTGCGCAGCAAGCCGCCCGCGACCTGATCGAGCTGGCGCTCCATCAGCGTGTCGAGCAGATGAACGACGGTGACGTTCATGCCGCGCTTCATCAGGCCATTGGCGGCTTCGAGGCCGAGCAGGCCGCCGCCGATCACGACGGCGCTCTTGTAGCTGGTCGAGGCCTGAACCATGCGCTCGACGTCCTGAATGTCGCGAAAGCCGATGACGCCCGGGAGATCCTTGCCCGGAAGCGGCAACATGATCGGGTTCGAACCGGTGGCGATCAACAGGCGATCATAAGGCACCCGCGCGCCTTCCGCGGTGACGACTTCGCAGGTACGCCGATCGATCATCTCGATCATTTCGCCCTTGCGCAGCGCGATCCCGTTATCCTCGTACCACTGCTCGCTGTTGAGCATGATGTCGTTGACGGTCTTCTCGCCGGCGAGCACGGGCGACAGCAGAATTCGGTTGTAATTGCCGTATGGCTCGGAACCGAAGACGGTGATGTCATAGAGATCGGATGCACGGTCCAGCAGCACTTCCACCGTGCGGATGCCGGCCATGCCGTTGCCGATCACCACCAACTTTTGCTTGTGTACTTTGTCGAGCATGCTCTGCCTTCCAGGTTCCGATGGTCCCACTCGGCGACGCAGCTCTGCGTCGTCGATTGCAAAAAATATTGATTGGGGAGCGCCCATCGGCGGGCAGACGATCGTCGGCTATGACGATCGAGATATTGCATTCAAGAGACATGCCAACATCAGACCCGTCATTTTTCACGACATAACGCGTGGCTTCCGGCTGCAAATCATCAATTGGCCGCACCGCAAAGTGCACGAATGCCCAAAAAATCAGCCACTTGGGCTATCCATTGTGCACCGAACCAATGCCTGCTCCAGGCACGCCCCGTATGAAATTAGCCCGACGCTGCGGGAAGCGTCGGGCCATGTCGCGCAAGCGAAGCCAGCCGTGCGGGCTTTGCGATCGGGCTCACACCCCCGTCTGGGTGATGAACTTGGTGTTGAAATACCCGTCCATCGCCTCGGTGCCGCCTTCCGAGCCGTAGCCGGAATCCTTGACGCCGCCGAACGGCACTTCGGGCAGCGCGAGCCCAAAGCTGTTGATCGAGACCATGCCGGCCTCGATCGCAGCACCGATCGCGGTCGCCGTCTTGGTCGAGCTGGTGAAGGCGTAGGACGCCAGACCAAACGGCAAGCGGTTGGCTTCCTCGGCCACCTCGTCGAAGGTGGAGAAGCGGGAGATCAGTGCCAGCGGGCCGAACGGCTCTTCGTTCATGGCGCGCGCATCCTTCGGCACGTCGCTGACCACGGTCGGTTCGTAGAAGTAGCCCTTGTTACCGACCCGGTGGCCGCCGGTCTCGAGTTTTGCGCCTTTGCCGACGGCGTCCTGCACCATGCCTTCGATGGCGGTGACGCGGCGCGGATTGGCGAGCGAACCCATCTTCGAATCCGGATCGAGGCCGTTGCCGACCTTCATCGACTTGGCGCCCTCGACGAACTTGTCGACGAACTCACGAAACACATCGTCCTGCACCAGCATGCGGGTCGGCGAGATGCAGACCTGGCCAGCGTTGCGATACTTCGCCGCCGCCAAGATCTTCGCCGCCGAGGAGACGTCGGCGTCCTTGAACACGATCGCCGGCGCGTGACCGCCGAGCTCCATGGTGGCGCGCTTCATGTGCAGGCCGGCCAGTGCGGAGAGCTGCTTGCCGACGTTGGTCGATCCGGTGAAGGAGATTTTTCGGATCACCGGGTGCGGAATGAGATATTCCGAAATCTCCGACGGCACGCCATAGACGAGGTTGATGACGCCGTCGGGCACGCCGGCATCGGCGAACGCCTTGATCAGTTGCGCAGGCGATGCCGGGGTTTCCTCGGGCGCCTTGACGATGATCGAGCAGCCCGCCGCGAGCGCCGCGGAGAGCTTTCGCACCACCTGGTTGATCGGGAAATTCCACGGCGTGAAGGCCGCGACCGGGCCGACCGGCTCCTTCACCGCGATCTGGTAGATGCCGGGGCCGCGCGCCGGGATCACCCGGCCGTAGGCGCGCTTGGCTTCCTCGGCGAACCACTCGATGACGTCGGCGGCGGCCATCGCTTCCATCTTGGCTTCCGCCAGCGTCTTGCCCTGCTCCATGGTCATGAGCGGCGCGATCTCGTCATTGCGCTCGCGCATGATCGCGGCCGCCTTGCGCATGATCCTGCAACGCTCGAACGGCGCCACCGCGCGCCAGACCTTGAAACCCCTTGGCGGCGGCTTCCAGCGCCTCGTCGAGATCGGCGCGGTCGGCATGCGCCACGGTACCGATGGTTTCCTCGGTCGCCGGATTGAGCACCGCGATGGTCCTGCCCGATTGGCTCGGCCGCCATTTGCCGTTGATGAACAATTGCGTATTGGAATATGCCACGAGACTTGCTCCCTCTTTTATTATTGCCGGATGGCGAAATCGGCCCGGCTTGAAGATCAGGCGCCTTTATGATCGAAGCCCGGCCGGATTGCAAAGCCGATTCAGGAGAAGACATCATGCCGACATACGACGCCGCCCGGACACTGCAGGGCAAGGTTGCGCTGGTCACCGGCGCTGGCCGCGGCTTGGCCGAGCCTTTGCCGAACGGCTCGCAAGCCTCGGCGCCGATGTCGCCATTCACGGCATGCGCGAGCATGGCCCGGCGGAGTATGGCGAGGGCTCGACGCTGACGGCGGTCGCCGAACAGGTCGCAGCCGCGCGTGGCGTGCGCACCATCCGCGTGCTCGGATCTCACCCGGGGCGCTGACATCGCGCGGGTGGTCGAGACCACGACGAAACAATTGGGGCCGATCGACATTCTCGTCCACAATGCCGGCGGCGACATCGCCGCGAGGGGCGGCAAGCCCGATCCGAACGACGCCGTCGGTATCCGCGAGGAGGACGTGCGCGCGGTGCTCGACCGCAACCTGCTCTCGACCACCTGACCTGCCAGGCTGTATCGAAGGAGGTGCCGCGGCGACAGGGCCGCATCGTCACCATCGGCTCGGTCGCCGCCTTCAAGGGCCGCACCAACGGCGGTGGCGAAGGCCGGCATGACGCACTACACCCGCTGCCTCGCCGACCAGCTCCGCCGCGACGACATCACGGTCAACTGCATCGCCCCCGGCGACACCCGCACCGGACGCTTCATGGGCACGCGCGCGGTGGGCCAGGAACGAATGGTGGAAACGGGCATGCTGGATCGTATCGCCACCGTCGACGAAGTCGCGCGCGTCGTAGAGGTGTTTGCAGGTCCGCTGGGCGCATTCGTGTCAGGTCAGGTGCTGCGCGTCGATGGCGGGGGGCAATGCTGGGCAGGGTGATGGCCGCCGAGACTCTGCGGGACTTCTCGACTGCAACCGTACAAGTCCGGTCCGCAGGCCGCCTTGTGCACCTGGTGACAATCTGTTTGAACGCACTCGGCTGAGCCGCCGCGTTGCAGCGCCCGTCAAAAGCGGTGACGTATTCCGACAACGTTGGCGTTGTTGCCTTCCTTCAGACCACCCAGCGTGCCATAGCCACCGGAACGGTGATGAATGCGTATTACCAATTCTGTGTTTGGGGAATTTGCCAAGGCGAATGCAAGATCAAAGCCCAGGTAGAAAAGCACCTTCGCGCTGCCTTGATGATTGACCTGGTGCAACGCTTCCTGGCCTATTGGATTTGATATCGCACTCAATCCGAACACAAAACCAGGTGAAATCCGGATCGCATCGAACAGGGCGAGGCCTTCGTGCCGAAAAGAAATCCCACCCCACAACTCCGCTGAATGCGCGAGGCGATTTGAACGAACTATGCTCTCACAACAAAGAGTGTAGTAGCCGAAGCGATCCGCAAGGCCCACTTCGGCTCCAATGAACACCCCGCTGTTGAACTGAAGGAAGTCCCGCTGATACGCCCCGCCTATTATGTAGTTATCGAAAAAGATCGCTTCCGGAGCGCCGCTGCCGAAAGCGAATGTGCTGCCGAGATTTCCGGAATTTGTGCGGCCCGCGAATCCAAACACCGATTGCTTCAGGCGAGGCTGGGATGACAGCGCGAACGGATTGGCAAAGAAATAGTATGGATCGTTGCTAGCTACTGCTGGATCGGGGGATTTTGTATCGCTCGATTCCCCTGACGCGGGAACCATCCACCCTGCTGTAACTGCAAGAACTCCTGCAACGACTGCAGAATGCAACGAGGGTTTCCGAAAGCCGATACTTTCCCTCGACCTTAGACAAAGCGCTCGCGCCAATTGACAAATCAACCTAGTACCCATGACTTCGACATTGCGCTTATACGCGCTCACGAATGCCGACTGGCTGTCGTTCAGCCGGACGACAGTCGAGCGGGTTGAAATTCGGCCTTGCGCTTAACCCGCCATGGATCAGCGCGCCGATGTCGCGGACCAGATCCTCCATAAAGCCTCCCCTTTCCGGTCAGTTGGGAGATCATTCGACAGAGAATGATCGGTGACTCGCTTGATATGGATCAATCCGCATTCCGGCCGGCAGCGGCGCATGGATATTCGGAATGCGCCCCCCTTACGGAAGAGTGAGTTGGGCTGACCGACTCGAAACGACCGCGCAGCGCGAGTGAATTCGATTGTCTATCCACGCGTCTGAAGATTGTCGGCACATGAGCTGTCGCCGTTTGCGTATTGCGCGATCAGGCCGCATCCCATTCTCGCATCGAATCTAGATGCGGCGGCCCTTGGGCCCCGTGCCAAAGTGGCAACACCCAAGAGCAACCGGCAGCGGTTGGTCGACCCATATGTTGATGATCGTGCGTATGGAGCCACGCGACGCGGTACATGAGGTGGCCCTCGGCTTCGGCCGAAGCCTTCTCTTTTCAGCGTCGCGGAAGCAACCGACAGGTTGCTTCATCGCGTTCCGATCACGGCATGATTTCGCGGGCAGACACGCTGCTTCAGTTACCCAGGAGCACTAGTTGCCTGCCACTCCGATATTCCGTCTCTCGCGCAGCTCCAAGCCAATCGCGAAGGCACGCTGTTCGGTCCTCGCTTGATCATCTTTCGCGAGGGCCTGCGCATCGTGAGCGGAAACTGAAGCCCTCTGGAATCTCGATCCTATGGCTTCGCTACAAAAACGAGTGGCGGTCGCGGCAATATTATGAAGGCCTGAGGGAGGGCTTCCCTTCGGTTCCAAAAGTCGGGCGACCTCTCGATACAGGCAATCTTCGCGAGCGCTCATTTCGCTGGAGTCCATGATGGGAGTGGCCTGGCTTGGACCAAGCCGATTGTCGTTTCTGCATGATGCGCAAACCGTCGCTATCGCGACAAACGGCAAGGCCATCGCGATTTTTTTCGTCTCATCGAAAAACACGCCCGTGAACTCCGCTCAACCACTTCGACTGCCCTATCGGACGCCGCCCGGGACCCTTTGATCCAAATCATTGAATCTGATGTCAGGAAGCCCGAAATTCGTAGTCGAACCGAGGCGACCGACTGCCCCGGAAGGCGAGTGGTCGGCCTACCTGCCATATCTCAATACCCCTCGCCCCAACGATACTGCCACGCGATGCCGACTGCGGTAAATTCGCTGCCGGTGCGGGTTGAGAGGCCGGTGCTGGCAGAAAGCTTCAGCGAGTTTTGCCGGTCGATCGGCAAGGCGAGCGTGAATCCGGCCCGCGTATTCCGCTGCTCGTTGTCGCTCTTGACGCCATTCAGGGTGGTGTGGCCACCCGCAAAATAGATCCCGTCCAGGGCCATCCAGACACCCGACTGAAATGTGTAAAGGAGATGTGCCTGAACCGCATAGATCGGCGCTTGCGCAAATCTGTTGCCGCCCAAGAAGTCGGTGTTGTCGCTGAAGAATGTCACGCTGGGGGCGACCTCGAATGTCCAAGGACCCCAAGCCTTGGAGATACCCAGTTCAGGCTTGAACGACCAGCGATTATTGCCGAGGTTGAGCAGCTTGCTGTTGTCGTACTGCCCAAGCGGCGCGGAAGCCTGAAAGCTCACGCCAACGATAAGATCCTGCTGATAGTTCGCGAATTCCTTTGCGGACAGCGCGGGCGCGCCAAACAAATTGAACGAGAAACGAAACCGAGGGTCGCCCAGACCCGTCATCTCGCGCTCTCGCGGCTGGCCATTCACCAACCCTTGGGCGTCGAACGACGCCCCCGGCACGATGACATCGAACTTGGCCGACTGCCCGCCAAAATCGAACGATCGAACGTAAGCCAGTAACCCGGTGTTGGAATGGAACTTGGCGTCGGCAATGGAAAGATTCGGATCAAACGCCATCTTGCCTTGCGCATAGACGTAGCCCGCGATCAGGAAATTCAATCCGATCGGCGTATTCGAGTAGGAGCGTGGCTCGGCTTCCTGAGCTTTGACATCTGCGGGCCCGACCACCAACGCGATTATTCCAAGCGAGCCACAAAGCGCGATCAGTGAGAATAGGCATGAACGTGCGGCAGGCGCATTGGCTGTTCGGTCATCATGATCAACGCATCGCTGATGGTCAGATTTGCGCAACATTCTACCGAGCCGCACGTGGCTTGGTGCGAACCCTGCAAGCAGAGTTTTGCATTTCCGCTCCGCCTTCCGTTGAAATGCACCGTCTTCAACGGTAATCGCTCTTTGGTGCCGGGCCAAGAAGCTTTGGCCAAGTCGTTAGAATGTGTCAACCCTGCTGACGGTAGCTTTCCGACAGCAATACCGGACATGAGCTTTTGCCGGCGAAAGTTAATTTACTTGGAGGACATTATCGTGCCGATGTGCCAGTCGCCAAAGATCGCTGATGTCTTTTTGCGCGTTTCACCGCGTTCTTGTTCTTCTGAAAGCCAAGCACGGTCCATTGAAGTGCCGTCATGGCAGAGGCCGCCATCGACCGAGACCTGCTCAGCACGATCCTGACCTGCCAGGCGGTGGCGGCGAAGGAAATGATGCTGCGGCGCCAGGGCCGCATCGTCACCATCGGTTCGCTCGCCGCCTTCAAGGGCCGCACCAACGGCTCGATCTATGCGGTGGCGAAGGCCGGCATGACGCACTACACCCGCTGCCTCACCGACCAGCTCCGCCGCTACGACATCACGGTCAACTGCATCGCCCCCGGCGACACCCGTACCGGCGGCTTCATGGGCACGCGCGCGGTGGATCAGGAGCGAATGGTGGAAACGGGCACGCTGGACCGCATCGCCACCGTCGACGAAGTCGCGCGCGTCGTAGAGGTGTTTGCAGGTCCGCTGGGCGCGTTCGTGTCAGGTCAGGTGCTGCGCGTCGACGGCGGGGGCAGTGCTGGGCAGGGTGAAGGCCGGCGGAAAATCGTTGGCAGCGAGAGGCCGCTGCCGCCTTTCCTCTGCTTGAGGCCTGCCAGATCGCCAGTCGCCTGAAAAATAATCTGTTGCGGTCCGCCGAAATCGGCTTTGTTTCGCTTTGGTGCTTCATATAAGCGATCAACGGCTAAGGGAACCAGGACATGAACGGACTTGGCGGCCTCAACAAATCGCCTGATGGCGTCGTCATCGGGCTCGTTCAATTGCAATTGCCTGTCGTGGCCACCAAGACAGACCTCGCGCGTCAGACCGAGCGCATCGTGTACATGGTTGGCAAGGCGCGGCGCAATCTGGGCACCATGGATCTGGTGGTGTTTCCCGAGTATTCCCTGCACGGCCTGTCGATGGACACCAATCCGGAAATCATGTGCCGTCTCGACGGCCCCGAGGTGGCGGCGTTCCGGAAGGCCTGCGTCGACAACAAGATCTGGGGCTGCTTCTCCATCATGGAGTTCAACCCCGACGGCAACCCCTACAATTCGGGGCTGATCATCGACGATCACGGGGAGATCAGGCTGTACTATCGAAAGCTCCATCCGTGGATTCCGGTTGAGCCATGGGAGCCCGGCGATATCGGCATTCCCGTGATCGAAGGACCGAAGGGTGCGAAGATCGCGCTGATCATCTGTCACGACGGCATGTTCCCGGAGATGGCGCGTGAGTGCGCTTACAAAGGCGCGGAGATCATGATCCGCACCGCCGGCTACACCGCGCCGATACGCGAGAGCTGGCGCTTCACCAATCAGGCCAACGCTTTCCAAAATCTGATGGTCACGGCCAATGTCTGCATGTGCGGTTCCGATGGCTCATTCGATTCCATGGGCGAAGGCATGATCGTGAATTTCGACGGCAGCATCATTGCCCATGGCACGACTGGACGTGCCGACGAGATCATCACCGCCGAGGTCCGTCCTGATCTCGTGCGCGAAGCACGGATTCACTGGGGCGTCGAAAACAACATCTATCAGCTCTGGCACCGCGGTTACGTCGCAGTGAAGGGCGGCGCGATGGATTGTCCCTATACCTTCATGCAGGACATGGTCGCCGGTACATTCCGCTTGCCATGGGAAGACCAGGTCAAGGTGACCGACGGTACATCGTGTGGCTTTCCAATACCGACGCGACTGTTCGGACCAAAGAGCGCCAAGGCAGCCGAGTGACCGGCCTGCATTCCGCCTGAGCCCACGCGCGAATGAAGGATCCCGGCGCCGGCAGCTCAAACGATCAGGCGGGCATCGTCTTCGATGCCAGGTTGCGGGCGATCCAGCCGCCGACCTTCCTCCAAGCCGGGCTTAAGAATTGCTTAACTCCCTTGCATACAATGAGAGAATGTCGATTATTTATTAGGCAATTCGTTCGCTGCACAAGATTTAACCTATCGATCATATCGAAATAATTTCAACCAGTTACACCGAAATGCGCATTGAGAAATCTCTGGCACGAACATTGCGACACTTCTCCTGAGCTCCGCCGTTTCGGCGCGGCTGCGCAATGACGGGCGACCCGCTCGCCCAGAGGGAGCAGGCAATGGATTTTGGCAGGATTTCACGACGGCATTTGTTGCAAGGCGGCGCGGCACTGACACTGGGTTCGGCATTTGGTGCGCGCTCGGCGCTGGCAGCCGACACCACCATCGGCTTCATCTATGTCGGGTCGCGCGACGACTACGGTTACAACCAGGCACATGCGCAAGGCGCTGCGGCGCTGAAGAAGATGCCCGGTCTCAAGGTGGTCGAGGAAGAGAAAGTCCCGGAGACCGACGCGGTCGAAAAGACCATTGAGTTGATGATCAATCTCGATGGCGCAACGCTGCTCTTCCCGACCTCGTTCGGATACTACAACCCGCATATGATCAAGATGGCGAAGAAGTTTCCGAAGCTGCGCTTCGAACATTGCGGCGGCTTGTGGAGTGACAAGGATCCAACGAACGCCGGCAGCTATTTTGGCTATATCGACGAAGCCCAGTACATCTCGGGCATTGTCGCCGGCTATTCACCAAAAGACCAGCAAGCTCGGCTTCGTCGCCGCAAAACCGATCCCGCAGGTGCTACGCAACATCAACGCCTTCACGCTCGGCGCCAGGCTCGCCAACCCGAAGGCCACCACACAGGTGATCTTCACCGGCGACTGGTCGATGCCGGTCAAGGAAGCCGAAGCCACCAACAGCCTGATCGACCAGGGCGTCGACGTCCTCACCTGTCACGTCGATGGCCCGAAGACCATGGTCGAGAACGCGGCGCGCCGCGGCGCGATGGTCTGCGGCTATCACGTCAACCAGTCGCCGCTGGCGCCGAAGGCCTACCTCACCGGCGCGGAGTGGAACTGGGAGGCGCTGTATCCGAAATTCGTCAAGATGATCGCGGCCGGCGAAGCTATCCCAAACTTCTATCGCGGCGGCCTGAAGGAAGAGATCGTCAAATGCTCGCCCTATGGCGAAGCGGTCTCGGCGGAAGCACGCAAGCACGCCGACGAGATCAAGGCCAAGTTCCTGTCTGCCGAGGGCTACACCATCTTCAAGGGCCCGATGATGGACAACAAGGGCAAGCCTGTGATCACCGCCGGCACCGATCGCGGCCAAAAGGATCCTGAGCTCGAGAAGATGGACTATCTGGTCGAAGGCGTGATCGGAGCAACTTCGTGACGACTGAGGCGGTGGATCCGGTGGAGGCGGTCGCAGTCTCTCCGGCCGCCGATCCCGGCTTCCTCCAGCGCTACGGTGCGACCATCGAATACATCCTGATCCCCGGCGCGGCGCTGGTAGGCGCGCTCGCGGTGTTCGGGATTTTTGTCGCGTTGTTCGGCAAGAACCCGCTAGACCTCTATTTCTACATGTACCAGGGCGCGTTCGGGACCTGGTTTTCCTGGCAGAACACGCTGACCCGCGCCGCACCGCTGATCCTCACCGCTCTATGCACGGCCCTGCCCGCGCAGCTGGGCATGGTGATCATCGGCGGCGAAGGCGCGCTGTTGATCGGCGCACTGTCAGCCACTTCGGCGGCACTGGCCATGCCATGGGCGCCGCCCCTAGCCGTACAGATCGCGATGGTTTTCGCCGGTGTAATCGGCGGCGGCTTCTGGATCACAATATCAGGCGCGCTGCGGCAATATCGCGGCGTCAACGAAACGATTTCCAGTCTGCTCCTGGTTTATATTGGCCTTGCGATCCTCAATCATCTGGTCGAGGGCGCGATGCGCGACCCCGCCAGCCTCAACAAGCCTTCGACGCGGGAAATCGGCGCCGCCAACATGATCGGCACGATCCCTGGCACCGACATCCATTGGGGCCTGATCTTCGGCCTGGTCGCGGCGATCGCATCCTATATCCTGATCTATCATACCGTGTTCGGTTTCGCCGCACGCGTGGCCGGCGGCAATATCCGCGCCGCAAAGATCGTCGGACTCGGCGTCAGCAAACTGATCCTGTTGGTGTGTTTCCTCGCCGGCGGCGCGGCCGGGCTCGCAGGCATGGTCGAAGTCGCCGCCGTCCAGGGCCGCACCAACGCCAATCTCGCCGCCGGCTACGGCTTTACCGGTATCCTCGTGGCCTTCCTCGCGCGACACAATCCGCTGGCGATCATTCCTGTCGCGATCCTGCTTGGCGGCATCAGTGCCAGCGGCGGCCTGCTGCAACGCCGGCTCGGTCTGCCTGACGCCTCGGTGCTGGTCCTGCAGGGCATCATCTTCGTCTTCGTGCTTGCCAGCGACGCGCTGTACGGCCGCATCGGTTTTCTGAAAGGAAAGTCCTGACATGGCGGATGCATCGATCGGGCTCTGGACGGTGCCGCTCGCCGTGTTCGGCGGCGCCATCCGCGTCTCCACGCCGTTTCTGTTCGTCAGCCTCGGCGAGTGCATCACCGAACGCTCAGGGCGCATCAATCTCGGCCTCGAAGGCACGCTGATCATGGGCGCGATGAGCGCCTATGGCATTTCCTATCTCAGTGGCTCGCCCTGGCTTGGTGTGCTGGCGGCCGGCATCACGGGTGCTCTGCTCGGCGCGCTCCATGCCGGCATTTGCTCGCTGCCGCGGGTGAATGATATTGCCGTCGGTATCGCGCTGATGCTGTTCGGAACAGGTCTGGCGTTCTATCTCGGCAAACCGTTGATCGAGCCTACCGCGGCGCGCCTGCCGGCGATTGATTTCGGCTGGTGGAGCGACATTCCCCAGGTGCGGGCGGCGCTCCGGATCAATGTGCTGTTCCTGATCGGGGTGGCGATCGCGCCGATTTTGCTTTGGGCGTTTCGAGCCACGCGCTGGGGCCTGTTGATCCGCACCGCCGGTGAAAGCTCGGATGCCGCGCGCGCGATGGGCTATTCCGTGCTGTGGATTCGGCTGCGCGCCACCATGGTCGGCGGCTTTCTCGCCGGGATCGGCGGCTCGTTCCTGTCGCTGTTTTATCCTGGGAGCTGGAACGAGGGCCTCTCCAGCGGTCAAGGGATCACGGCGGTGGCGCTGGTGATCTTCGCGCGATGGGACCCGATGCTGTGCCTGTGGGCATCATTGGCCTTTGGCGGAGCAGCGGCACTGGGACCCGCGCTGCAGTCGGTCGGCGTCACCTCCGGCTATCACCTGTTCAACGCCGCGCCCTATATCCTGACGCTGGCGATCATGATCATCACCTGTTCGCCGAAGCGCACGCTGACCGGCGCGCCGGCCGAACTGTCCATCACGCGATAGGCGGGAGCGAACCATGCCCGAGCGCTACATCAAATCCGAACCCTATGCGTGGCCCTATAATGGCGATCTGCGCCCGCAAAACACCGCGCTCATCATCATCGACATGCAGACCGATTTCTGCGGCGTCGGCGGCTATGTCGACAAGATGGGCTATGACCTGTCGCTGACCCGCGCGCCGATCGAACCGATCAAGAAGCTGCTCGCGGTGATGCGCAAGCAAGGTTTTCACATCATCCACACCCGCGAGGGACATCGGCCAGACCTCACCGACCTGCCGGCCAACAAGCAGTGGCGCTCGCGGCAGATTGGCGCCGGTATCGGCGACCCCGGCCCATGCGGCCGCGTGCTGGTGCGCGGCGAGCCCGGCTGGGAGATTATTCCCGATCTTGCGCCGCTGCCGGGCGAACCCATCATCGACAAGCCCGGCAAGGGATCGTTCTGCGCCACCGACCTCGAACTGATGCTGCGGCTGCGCGGCATCGAGAACATCGTGCTGACAGGCATCACCACCGATGTCTGTGTCCACACCACGATGCGGGAAGCCAACGATCGCGGCTTCGAATGCGTCCTGATCGAGGATTGCTGCGCCGCGACCGACAAGAGCAACCACGACCACGCGCTGAAAATGATCAAGATGCAGGGTGGCGTATTCGGTGCGGTCGCGACCTCGACGGCGCTGATTGGAGCGCTGTCATGATCATCGGCGAGACGCCGTTACCCAGCGGGACGCTCGGCGTCGACGCCATTGCCATGACGATGCGGTTCGGCGATTTCACCGCGCTCGACAATGTCGAACTCAAGGTACGACCCGGCTCGTTCCACGCGCTGCTCGGCGAGAACGGCGCCGGCAAGAGCACGCTGGTGAAATGCATCATGGGCTACTACCATCCGACCGAGGGTAACATTCTGGTCGGCGGCCGCGAACAGGCGATTGCCAATCCCAAGAATGCGCATGCGCTCGGGCTCGGCATGGTCTACCAGCACTTCACACTGGTGCCGGCCATGACGGTCGCCGAAAACCTGGTGCTGGCGCGCGACGACGTGCCTGCGGTCGTCGACTGGTCAAAGGAAAAGAAAGAGCTGCAAGCGTTTTTGGCGCGGATGCCGTTCAAGGTGCCGCTCGATGCAAAGGTATCCGACATCTCGGCCGGTGAACGCCAAAAGTGCGAGATCCTCAAGCAGCTCTATTTGAAGCGACGCTTTCTCATCCTGGACGAGCCGACCTCCGTGCTGACGCCGGGCGAGGCCGACGAGGTGCTGGGCATGCTGCGCGCCATGGTCGTGGCCGGCGACCTCACCATCCTGATGATTACACACAAATTCCGTGAGGTGATGGCGTTTGCCGATGAGGTGACCATCCTGCGCCGGGGCAAGCTGGCCGGGCACGGCAAGGTCGCCGAACTCACGCCTGACGATATGGCCCGCACCATGATCGGCGCCGAGCAACTGATGGTGCAGCCGCCACGGGTTGGCGAAGTCGGGGAAGCCCGGCTTGAACTCAGCAAACTCACCGCGCTCGACGATGCCGGGGCGATCGCCGTCCACGGCGTATCGCTCGCCGTGCGCGGCGGCGAGATCGTCGGCATTGCGGGCGTCTCCGGCAACGGCCAGCGGCAGCTTGTCGAAGTGTTGGCCGGCCAGCGCGAGGCCGAAAGCGGCGAGGTCCGCGTCCGCGGCGATCACTATCACGCGAGCCGCGAAGAGATGCGCCGGCACAAGATGTCGCTGCTCCCCGAGGAGCCCCTGAAGAACGCCTGCGTCGGCGGCATGAGCGTCGCCGACAACATCGCGTTCCGTGAATTCGACCGCGCGCCGTTTGCCAAAAGCGGCTGGTGGCTGAACCGGTCCGCCTTCCGCAAGGATGCCGAGCGCAAGATCGGGCTGTACAAGATCAAGACCCGCACGCCGGATACGCCGATCTCGGCGCTCTCGGGCGGCAATGTGCAGCGCGCGGTATTGGCGCGGGAACTCGGCGGCGAGGTCGAGGTGCTGATCGCCGCCAATCCCTGCTTCGGGCTCGATTTCGCTGCGGTCGCGCAAATCCATGCCGAGATCATGGCTGCGCGCAACCGCGGCGCCGCGGTATTGCTGGTCAGCGAGGATCTCGACGAACTGCTCGAATTGTCCGACCGCCTGGTCGTGATGTTTCACGGGCAGTTTGTTCATGAAGCGCGCGCCAGCGAAGCCAATCTCACCGAAATCGGCCGGCACATGGCGGGGCATTGACGGTCAGGGCCGATGGTCAATTACAAAGCGATCCCATGACACCCAAAACCGTGAACCACGTCAGCCATCCCCTGGTCCAGCACAAGCTCTCGCTGATGCGCGACAAGGATCTCTCGACCAAGGGCTTTCGCGAGCTTCTGAACGAGATAGGCATGCTCCTCTGCTACGAGGTCACCCGCGAATTGCCTCTGGAAATGGTCGACATCGATACACCGCTCGCTGCAATGAAGGCGCCCAAAATCGCGGGCAAGAAACTCACGCTCGCGCCGATATTGCGGGCGGGTGTCGGATTTCTCGACGGCATGCTGGCGCTCGTTCCGTCAGCGCGCGTCGCGCATATCGGCCTCTACCGGAATCCGGAAACGCTTCAAGCCGTGGAATACTTCTTCAAGGCTCCACAGGATCTGTCGGATCGCATCGTGATTCTATTGGATCCAATGCTTGCGACAGGAAATTCAGCTTGCGCCGCGGTCAGCCTGCTCAAATCGCGAGGGGCCCGGGACATCAGGTTCGTCTGCCTGCTGGCGGCCCCCGAAGGGATTGCCCGATTTCACGGTGAGTGTCCTGACGTCCCGATCTGGACGGCTGCTGTCGACGAGCGGCTGAATGATCACGGCTATATCGTGCCCGGCCTGGGCGACGCCGGAGACAGAATGTTCGGCACCAAGTGAGCGTGTGCAGCGTTGCTATCGCTCTGAGGCGACCGTAAACGAAATTGACCGCTCCTACTGCAAGAGCATCCCAATCCTCAGTCGGAATCATTTGTTGATAGCCGGGCGATCACGGCTACGGGTCCGCCGCCAGGCGGGCCCTGATGTTCGGCCCCGCCAGAAACATAGACGGCGCCGGTTCCCGACAAACCGCCGATCAATCCGCCGACAGCAGCGCGGGCGTGCCGGGTTGAGCTGATGTCGGTATCCTCGAGCATGATGTGACGAAATCCGCGGACGGTACCGTTCGGCGCGGCTTCCGCCTTGGCGAAGATGTTGACAAGCTGGCGGCCCGCCATCGGCAGCTCGGACCCGTCTCCGATGTGCAGTCCCACGCTCTTCAACGCCTCGATCACGGCTGCGGCATCAATGGCGTCGCGCATCACGGCGTGCCCGATCTCGAACGGAGCGGCCGACGACGTCGAATTGCCAAGGACAATGACCACGTTGTGCATCAGCTCGATGCCGGCCGAGGTGGACGCCACCGACGAAAACAGATCGAACCGCCGAAGGACGTGCTCGTCGTCAATCTCACCCTCGATCTCGCCAAGAGCGACTGCCACTCCCAGCGCCGATGCCCCGCGCGAATACGCCATCGAACCGTATGCGCTGTTTGTAACGGTCTTATTCCCACGGGCAGTCTGCCGCTTCGACGCGGTCGCTGGTCAGAAGCGGACACTTGATCTGCACAAAATGGACGTCCTGCGGATCGACGATGGCAGCTTCGGCCATGGCGGCGGCCACCGCCTTTGCCGTTTCCCTGATCTGCACGCCCCGCCCGATCTCCTCGGGCAAAAAATCCCGCGTATGCGCCATCCCGATGCTGAGGCGTTTCCCGGAAATGTCTGGGGAGACGCGATCGGCAGCGACGTCACGCGTGAAGACGGTGATATGCGGACTAAGCACACCTTCCGTACCACCCGACATCACGAACGCGATCCGCTGCTCCACGTGGTGCGGTGGCAGATCGACATAAGGCGCCAGGGCAGCGCTGAGCGCGGAAACGGCGTATTCCCGCGTGAAATCGTTGACGCCGCCATTGCCTTCGGTTTTGCCCAGTATCGCGACGATCGACTTTGGATCGATCTTGCCTTGCTCGATCAGGTTTAGCAGGCCGGACACATCACCGGGGCCTTTGGTGGCAATGCGGACGACGTTGACCGATGTTGTGCGCATGCTCTTCCCCCTCGACATCTTCGGGCCGACGAAAAGATATGGCAAGCCGTAACGGCTACCGGCGCCTCCAACTGATCGTCTTCCTCTCTGACCTGGATTGGGAGACGCGGTCGCCCTCATGAACATTCCCGATTGCCCACTTTTTGTCTCATCTGTCGCAATTTTTGGCACATCTGTTGCATCCATTTCCGGATAGCGTTCCCGGCGCCAACGTCGCCCGGGTCCTGGGCAAGACACTGCGGAATGGTGCGGATGACGACCACGGCGGCGCTCGAACTGGTGCAATTGACGAAAAAGTACGGCGGCGTCACCGCCGTTGACGCCATCGATCTCAAGATTCCCGCCGGCTCCTATTGCTGTCTGCTCGGGCCGTCCGGCTGCGGCAAGACGTCCACCTTGCGCATGGTGGCTGGCCATGAATTGGCGACCTCAGGCGACATCCTCGTCGGGCCGAAGAATGTGACGGACCTGCCGCCTGCCGGCCGAAACACGGCGATGATGTTCCAGTCCTACGCCCTGTTCCCGCATCTCTCCGTGATCGACAACGTTGCCTTTGCCTTGAAGATGAAAGGCGTTGCCAAGGCGGCGCGCCATGCCGAAGCAAAAAAGCTGCTGGAACTCGTCGATATGCAGCCTTATGCGGCGAGGTTGCCGGCGCAGCTTTCCGGCGGCCAGCAGCAGCGCGTGGCGCTCGCGCGCGCGCTGATAACCTCGCCTCAGATCCTGCTGCTGGACGAGCCACTTTCGGCGCTCGATCCGTTTTTGCGGCTGCGGATGCGAGCCGAACTGAAAAAGCTGCAGCGCGAGCTTGGGATTTCCTTCATTCATGTGACGCACGGTCAGGACGAGGCGATGGCGCTCGCCGATATCGTGGTTCTGATGAATGGCGGCCGGATCGAACAGCAGGGTTCGCCGCGTGACATATTCAATCATCCCCGGACCGAGTTCACGGCGAAATTCATCGGCAGCCACAATGTCATCGCCATCGGCAACGAAACTTTTGCGGTTCGCGAAGATCGCCTCAAGCTGAGAAGACCGGGCGAAGCCTTCGACGGCCCGTCGATCGCAGGCACCGTCAGCGAGATCGAATACCAGGGGACCTATATCCGTATCGCGATTGCCGCCGAAGGCGGAACCGATATCTCGGTCCAGCTCACCGAAGATCAATTCGACGCGGCCAGCTACGCCGTCGGTGAGCGTGTTCTCGCCACCTGGGACCCGGCGCAGGCAAGCCGATTGATGACCAGTCGTTCTGTAACCGTCCCGCCGCCTGATAAGGCGGCTTGACATCTTAGGGAGATGATCATGAGCCAATCGTCGAAGTTCAATCGTGGTGTCAGCCGTCGCGCCGTGCTGAAGGGTGCGGCCGGTGCGGTGGGCCTGGCGGCAGGTTCGGGCGCCATTACCGGATTTCCTTCTGTCCACTCCGCCGACCCGAAAGTGTTGCGTTACCTCGGGACCGCGGTGAACGCGGGAGACGAAATCGCGAAAAAATGCCTGGCAGATACCGGCATCAAGATCGAGTACATCACCGTAACGACCGACGATGTGACCAAGCGCGTCATCACCCAGCCGAATTCGTTCGACGTGCTCGATACCGAATATTTCTCGCTCAAGAAGCTGGTGCCGTCGGGCAATATTTTCGCGCTCGATGCCAAGAAGATCAAGCAATTCGACAATATCACGCCGGTGTTCACGAAGGGTCAGTTGCCCAACGGCAAGAAGATCGGCGACCAGGGCACCGCGCCCTGGAAGGTGCTTTACCTCGAGGGTGCCCATTCCAAGAAATTCTCGAAAACACCCACCGAATTCGTGACGCTGATCCCGACGGTCTACAATGCCGATACGCTCGGCATCCGGCCGGATCTGATCAAGCGGCCGATTTCATCCTGGAGCGAACTGCTCAATCCCGAATTCAAGGGCAAGGCGTCGATCCTCAACATCCCGTCGATCGGCATCATGGATGCGGCGATGGTGGTGGAGGCCACCGGCCAGCACAAGTACGCCGACAAGGGCAACATGACCAAGGCCGAGATTGATCTGACCATGAAGATCATGACGGAGGCCAAGAAGGCGGGTCAGTTCCGCGCGTTCTGGAAGGATTTCAACGAGTCCGTCAACCTGATGGCCGCAGGTGAAACCGTCATTCAGTCGATGTGGTCTCCCGCAGTCACCAAGGTGCGCTCGATGGGAATCGCCTGCACGTTCCAGCCGCTCAAGGAAGGCTATCGCTCGTGGGCGTCAGGGTTCTGCGTGTCGAAGGCGGTTTCGGGACCGAAGCTCGACTGGGCCTATGAATTCGTGAACTGGTATCTATCGGGATGGGCCGGCGCCTATCTCAATCGCCAGGGCTATTATTCCGCCGTGCTCTCCACCGCCAAGGCCAACATGACGGCGGACGAATGGGGCTACTGGATGGAGGGCAAGGCAGCCGTCGGCGATATCAAGGCGCCCGACGGCACCATTCTCGAGAAGGCCGGCGCCACGCGTGACGGTGGCTCCTATGACGACCGCATGGGCGGCGTCGCCTGCTGGAACGCCGTCATGGACGAGAACGATTACATGGTGCGCAAGTGGAACGAATTCATCGCCGCTTGATGCCGTGCCGGGAGTTGCCGGGCCAACGCGCCCGGCAAGACCCGCTCCGGTTTGATTGAGATCGGCCTCCAAATGCTTCAAGACCGCAAATCCCTTGTCGCGTGGCTTCAAGCCGCGCCAATGATGCTGATCTTCGTGCTGTTTTTCATATTGCCGCTGGTGTTTGTGACGATCGTCAGTGCGTGGGACTATAATGAATATGAAATGCTCCCCGCCTTCAGCCTCCGCGGCTACACCGATACATTCGAAGGGTGCATCGCCGAACTGCCCGGCCTGTGCACGATCCTGAAAACCTATCTGAAGACCTTGAAACTGTGTCTGCTGACCTGGGTCCTGACGCTGCTGATCGGGTTCACCGTTGCCTATTTTCTCGCGTTCCACGTCCGGTCCAAAACCTGGCAGATCGTACTCTCCCTGCTTTGCACGATTCCGTTCTGGACCTCGAATGTGATCCGCATGATCGCGTGGATTCCGCTTCTCGGCCGCAACGGATTGGTCAACAATGGCCTCCTGCACGCGGGGCTGATCCAGCAGCCGCTGGAATGGCTGCTGTTCTCCGAATTCTCTGTCGTGCTGGCCCTCGTCCACCTCTTCACGTTCTTCATGGTGGTGCCGATCTTCAATTCGATGATCCGGATCGACAAGCGGCTGATCGAGGCCGCCTATGATGCCGGGGCCACCGGCTGGCAGACCCTGGTCAATATCGTCATTCCCCTGGCAAAACCGGGGATCGTGATCGGTTCGATTTTCGTGATCACGATCGTCATGGGTGATTTTGTCACGATCGGCGTGATGGGCGGCCAGCAGATCGCTTCCGCCGGCAAGATCATCGAGGCGCGCCTCAATGCGTTGCAATTTCCCGCAGCCGCAGCCAACGCCGTCATCCTGCTCGGCGTCACGATCATGATCATTTCGGCGCTGACGCGGATCGTCGATATCCGCAAGGAGCTGTGAGATGGGCGACAAGCGGTCGCGATCCTTTTATGTACTGGCAGCGTTCTTCGCCGCCTATGTGCTGTTTCTCTACGGACCGATGATTGCGATCTACATCCTCTCGTTCCAGGGCCCCGACGGCGGCCTGACCTTTCCAATGAACGGCGTTTCGCTGGTCTGGTTCAGCAAGGTGTTCGCCGGGGCCGGCATCGTCGACATCGGTGCGGCCTTCAAACGGTCGCTCGAGCTCGGGCTCGTCGTCATGGTCCTGACGGTCGTGCTTTCGGTTTCGGCCGGCATGGCCTTTCGCAAATCGTTCCGCGGCGCGACCTTCCTGTTTTATGTCGCCATCGCAAGCCTGATCATGCCGTCGATCATCACTTCGCTCGGCATCGCACTGGAATTCCGGTTGCTTGACGATTTCATCATCAAAAGCGGCGCCGAGGGCTGGACCACGGCAATGGGGCTTTTTACCTCAGGCCTTGGTGCGCATCTTACCTGGACCTTGCCGTTTGGCCTTTTGATCATGTTTGCGATTTTCAACCGGTTCGATGGCCGGCTTGAAGAGGCGGCGCGCGACCTCGGTGCAACGCCATGGCAGACATTTCGCCATGTGGTGCTGCCAATCATATTGCCGTCCGTCGTGGGCATTGGCCTGTTCGGCTTTACCTTGTCCTGGGACGAACTCGCGCGCTCCAGCCAGGCGATCGGATCCGTCAACACCTTGCCGCTCGAGTTGCAAGGCCTGACGACGACCGTGACGAAGCCGGACATCTACGCGCTTGGAACGCTGACGAGCGCCGTATCCTTTCTCGTGATCTTTTCGGCCCTGATCGTCATTCTTGTGCTCCAGGCGCGACAGCGGCGTCACGGGTCGGACGCGGGCAAGGGAATGATGTAGAACCAGCCGATGGCGAACCTTTCAGCGCTCAGCCCGTCGGAGCGCGACGCGCATTTCCTGCGGCGGTCGTTCGAGGTCGCGCGCCGTGCCATGACCCACGGCAACCATCCCTTCGGCGCCATTCTCGTTGATGCGAGCGGTAAGGTACTGATCGAGGCCGAGAACGGCTATATGCCCGCCCATGACGGCACGGCGCATGCCGAGCGGCTGCTGGCGACGCAGGCCTGCACCACGATCGATGCCGACACCCTGCGCAATGCCACGCTCTACTCGTCCGCCGAACCCTGCGCGATGTGCGCCGGCGCGATCTACTGGGCCGGCATCGGCCGCGTGGTCTATGGCTTGAGCGAACACCGCCTGCGGGATTTGACCGGCAACCATCCGGAAAATCCGACGCTCGACCTGCCATGCCGGGAAGTGTTCGGCAGCGGACAACGCGCGACCGAGGTGGTAGGCCCGCTGCTCGAGGACGAGGCCGCGGCGGTCCACGTCGGGGTGTGGAAGAAATAGCTATTCAAAGCCGCTCAAAAGAAAGATGGCGCCGCGGGGAACATCGCGGCGCCATCGCTTGTCACCTGGAGGAACGGCCAGGCGGTTAGAACTTTACCGTGATGCCGCCATAGACGGTCAATTCGGTGCAGGAGTTGGTGCTCTGACCATTGGCGGCGAGCGTGCAGACGCCGGCCATCGCATTGTGGTCGAGGCCGAACTTGTTCTGCCAGTAGCGATAGGCGACCCAGAGGTCGACGAAGTGCGTATACTTCGGGCCCATGAAGGCCTTGCTGGCATCGAACGTCAGACGGATCGGCTCGCTGTTGAACTCGGTCTTGGAGGCGGTGCTGAACCGACCCGGGCCCGAAAGCGCGGGAAGTCCGTTTGAATCGCCCTTCGGTCCATACCAGCCGGCGCGGCCGCTGACCGAGAAGTACTGCATGTTTGCCGGCAGGAAGCCCAGGTCCATGTAGTAATTGATCTCGACCGCCCATGTCGGCCGGTACGAGACGTTGCCGTCCGAGTTGCAGGTGGTTCCGGGAATGCCCGGACCAAACAGGCCGCACTGGGTGAACGCGTTGTGGTTGGAGAATTCCCAATACATCAACGGGGCGACGTTGACATAGCCCTTGTAAGGCAGGTCGAAGGCGAACTGCAGACCGGCGACGACGTCACGCTTGGCGGGCGCCAGGAAGTTGTTTTCCGTGTTGGCGTCCATACCGACTTCGAACGAGACGTTGCGCAGCGGCCCCATCGTGAAGGCCTTGGTGTTGAATATCTCGTTGAAGCCGAAGGTCGAGCGGAACAGGCCGTAGATTTCGGTGGCGCCGGCACAGTCTGCAAGGCCACCCGTGATGGTGACGCCGGGCGCGACGCAGGGCGAAGCGGGATCGTTATGACCCGACTTGAACATCGAGATATTGAAGAAGTTGGTGCCGTAAGCCCAGGCGTCGAAGTGCGTGAACGAATAGACCTGCTTGGCGGTGGTGCCGTTGATCGAGCCGTTCGCGTTCACGGAGAACATGCCGGGATCGGTGCCCTTGGGCATCCACGAGAACGACACCCGGTTGTCAATCACCAGGAAAAACGGCACCTCGGCGACCGGCTTGACCGCCTTGACCGCCATGTCGGCGGCGATGGCGTAACCGCCCGGTACGAGCGCTGCGAGTGACAGCGCCGCTGCGGTTACTGTTCTGCGAAGACTGGACATCCCAATTACCCCCAAATTGCCGATCGAATGATCGAGGCCCTTGGAAGCAAGCCTTGCGTGCATCGAATGAAGTGAGAAGCCTCAACTTTCCCCATGGCTTGATGCAAGTTTCATCAGAAACAATCGGCGTATCAGCATCTTGGCGGCGCGTCGGCGGAGTGGAGAGCCGGACAGGTCAATCTTCGGTGGAACCGGATTCTTCGACTTAAGCCTGTATCTATTGGCTTTCTGCGACGATCTGGCGCAGGGCGAACAACGCACGCACGGCGTGTGCTTCGCTTCCGCCAGCTCGTACACAGCACCGATTAAAGTGCTCAACTTCGCGTCAGGACTGACTAGGCAGTTTCGAATTGGTCCAGACCGTTACAAATCTGCAACATCGGTCAGGGCGCTTTCGTCCGATCTGGACAGCGCGCCGCGATCCGGAAATGCGCTCATAAGCCAAGCGATCAAGAAGCAGGAAAGCGCTTTGCTTGCAAAAGAGTTGAGCAAGGGCTGGCGCTTTTTCTCCACTTACGCGCGCATCGAAACTAGCCCAATATTGAGGCACCATTCCCTGGGACAAGTGATCGCGAATGCTGGATTCCACGCTTGGCGAGCTGCACACCGGCGCCACGCCGCTGCTCCGGACGGTTGGCCTGACCAAGCGCTATGGCAGCTTCGTCGCCAATGAGACGATCGATATCGATATCTGGCCGCAGCAGATACACGCGCTGCTTGGCGAAAACGGCGCGGGCAAATCGACGCTCGTCAAAACCATTTACGGATTGATTCAGCCGAGCGAAGGCGAAATGCGCTGGCAGGGTGAGAAGATGGTTCTCTCCGGACCGTCGGAAGCACGCAGCCGCGGCATCGGCATGGTGTTCCAGCATTTCTCGCTGTTCGATAATCTGACGGTAGCGGAAAACGTGGCCCTCGGGCTCGACGGCAAGGAATCTTTCAAGGACATGTCGGCGCGCCTTGAAGAAGTATCCCGTGTTTACGGGCTTCCGCTCGATCCCAAACGTGAAGTCTGGCAACTATCCGTGGGTGAACGCCAGCGCATCGAGATCGTGCGTGCGCTGATGCAAAATCCGAAATTCCTGATCCTCGACGAACCAACCGCCGTGCTGACGCCGCAGGAAGCCGACCAGCTCTTCGTCGTGCTCAATCGCCTCAAGGCCGAGGGCCGCGCGATCCTCTACATCAGCCACAAGCTGGAAGAGGTGAAGCGGCTTTGCGACACCGCCACCATCCTGCGCGGCGGCAAGAAGGTCTCGACCTGCAACCCCAAAGCGGAGACCGCGGCTTCGCTCGCGCGGATGATGGTCGGCGGCGAGATCAAGGAAGTAAAGGCGCCCGCCAACCGGAAACCCACGGTGCCGCGGCTTGTCGTCAACGACCTCAGCCTCGAGCCGGACGATCCGCACGGGGTGCGGCTTCGGAACATCTCGTTCGAGCTCAAGGGTGGCGAAATCTTGGGCATCGCCGGTGTCGCCGGTAACGGTCAGGACGAACTTTTTGCCGCTTTGTCGGGAGAACGGCTGGCGCAAGACCCCGGCACAATCGTCATAGACGGGCATGCCGCGGGGCACCTTTCGATCACGCAGCGGCGCAAGCTTGGGGCTGCCTTCGTTCCCGAGGAGCGGCTTGGCCACGGCACGGCGCCGCGCATGAAGCTTTCGGAGAACGCGCTGCTGACCGGCCACGCCGCGAGCGGCATGGTCCAGCACGGCTTCGTCAACACCGCCGCGACGCTGAAGACTGTCGACCGCGCGACTGAGGCCTTCGACGTGCGCAAGGCCAAGCGCGATCCGGAAGCCGCCAGCCTCTCCGGCGGCAATCTGCAGAAATTCATCGTCGGCCGCGAAATCCTGCGCAACCCGGTGGTCCTCGTCGTGAGCCAGCCGACCTGGGGCGTCGACGCGGGCGCCGCCGCCGTGATCCGGCAGGCCCTGCTGGATCTCGCCGCCGGCGGCGCCGCGGTGCTGGTGACGAGCCAGGACCTCGATGAACTCGCCGAAATCACCGACCGCATCGCCGTGATGTTCCACGGCCATCTGTCGGAGCCAATGCCAACCGCCGACGCGAGCCGCGAGAAACTGGGCCTGCTGATGGGCGGAAGCACGCTGGAGCAGAAGGACGCGGCGCATGCAGTTGGTGCTTGAAAAGCGCGCCGAGCGGTCGAACACGATCGCGCTGGTCTCGCCGCTGATCGCGATCGGCCTGACGCTCGTGACCATGAGCATTCTGTTTGCGATCCTCGGCAAGAACCCGATTTCCGCACTCGGCGTCTACTTCATCGATCCCATGACCGACAGCTATTCGCTGCAGGAGATCGCGGTGAAGGCGACGCCGCTGGTGATGATCGCGATCGGCCTCTCGCTGTGCTACCTCGCCAACGCCTGGAACATCGGCGCCGAAGGACAATTCCTGATCGGTGCCGTCGCCGGAAGCTGGCTTGCCGTGAAGACGCAGGGCACCGATGCCGGCCCGTGGGTATTGCCGGCGATGATGCTGCTGGCTGCGATCGGCGGCGCGCTGTACGCCCTGATACCGGCGATTTGCAAGGTCAGGTTCGGCGCCAGCGAAATCCTCACCAGCCTGATGCTGGTCTATGTCGCCGATCTCCTGCTCGATTACCTCGTGCGCGGTCCGTGGCGCGATCCGAAAGGCTTCAACTTCCCGACCACGGCCGAGTTCGATCCGGTCGCCACCGTACCGCTGCTGATCGAGGGCGGCCGGTTGCATCTTGGCGGCGTCATTGCCCTCGTGGTGGTGGCCGCAGGCGCGGTGCTGCTCGGCAGAACCATCAAGGGGTTTGAAATCCGCGTCGTCGGCGCCGCCCCGCGCGCCGCGCGGTTCGGTGGCTTCAATTCCAACCAGTTGATCCTGCTGACCTTCGCGATTTCGGGCGCGCTGGCAGGCCTTGCCGGGATCATCGAGGTCGCAGGTCCCGTCGGGCATCTGCAGCCCGGGATCTCGCCCGGCTACGGTTTCACCGCGATCATCGTCGCGTTTCTCGGTCGGCTGAACCCGGTTGGAATATTAATTGCAGGACTTTTCCTCGCACTCACTTTCATCGGCGGCGAGCAGGCGCAGATCGCAATGAAGATCCCGTTGGACGTCACCAAGGTCTTCCAGGGCATTCTGCTGTTCTACGTGCTCGCCTGCGATTCCCTGATCCTCTACCGGTTCAAGCTCATTTTCGCGTCGCCAAAGGTGTCCAGTGGGGCTCATTGAGGCCATCATCCTTGCGGTGCTGGCGGCCTCCACGCCGCTGCTTTTGGCTGCGACCGGCGAACTCGTGACCGAACGCTCCGGCGTGCTCAACCTCGGCGTCGAAGGCATGATGATCGTCGGCGCGGCCTGCGGCTTCGGCGGCGCCTGGCTCACCGGTTCGGTCATCATCGGCGCGCTGTGCGGCATCGTCGCCGGCGTGCTGATGTCGCTGATCTTTGCGCTGATGACGCTGGGACTTGCGGTCAACCAGGTCGCCACCGGCCTTGCCCTGACCATTCTCGGAATCGGCCTATCCGGCCTGATCGGCTCCCGCTTCGTCGGCGAAAAGATTTCGCTGGCGCCGCATCTTTATGTTTCCGGCCTCACCGATATCCCGCTGATCGGGCGTATTTTGTTCGGTGAGGATGCCTTCATATACCTCTCGCTGGCACTGGTCGCCGGCGTCTGGTTCTTCCTTTACAGGACGCGGGCCGGCCTGATCCTGCGCGCCGCAGGCGACAATCACGCTTCCGCGCACGCGCTCGGTTATCCCGTGCTCCGGATCCGGATGTTCGCGGTGATGTTCGGCGGCGCGTGCGCAGGCCTCGCCGGCGCCTATCTACCGCTCGCCTACACGCCATTCTTCATTCCGGGCATGACGGCCGGGCGCGGATGGATCGCGCTGGCGCTGGTCGTGTTCGCGTCATGGCTGCCGGGACGGCTCGTCGTCGGCGCCTATCTGTTCGGCGCGGTGACGATCCTGCAGCTTCATGCGCAGGGCTGGGGCGTCGGCGTCCCCTCGCAATTGATGTCAGCATTGCCTTATCTCGCAACCGTCATTGTCCTTGTCCTGATTTCACGTGCACGAACCGGTGGCTCGACCGCGCCTGCGGCGCTTGGGACCGTGTTCGTGCCCGACCGGTAAACATGCCCGAAGCGCGCGCGACGGGGCGCCGCGCATCGGGAAAGACCGTCCACCCGTCAGTCAAACGGAGAATTCCATGAAAAAGATTCTCATCGCGGCGACCGCTGCGATGCTCGTTACCGGAGCAGGCCTGTCCGGCGCTTCCGCCGCCGACAAGCTCAAGGTCGGATTCATCTATCTCGGACCGGTCGGCGATCTCGGCTGGACCTACCAGCACGACCTCGGACGCCTCGCCATGCTCAAGGAACTCGGCGACAAGGTCGAAACCACGTTCCTGGAGAATGTCAGCGAAGGTCCGGACTCCGAGCGCTCGATCGAACAGCTCGCACGCGCCGGCAACAAGCTGATCTTCACGACCTCGTTCGGCTATATGGAGCCGACGCTGAAAGTCGCCAAGAAATATCCCAACGTGCATTTCGAGCACGCCACCGGCTACAAGCGCAACGCCAACATGTCGACCTATTCGGGGCGGTTCTATGAGGGCCGCTACATCCAGGGCATCATCGCCGCCAAGATGTCGAAATCGGGCGTGCTCGGCTATATCGCCTCGTTCCCGATTCCCGAAGTGATCTCCGGCATCAACGCCACCATGCTCGGCGCGCAGACGATCAATCCCAATATCAAAATCAAGATCATCTGGGCCAACACCTGGTTCGATCCCGGCAAGGAAGCCGACGCCGCCAAGGCACTGATCGACCAGGGCGCTGACATCATCATGCAGCACACGGACTCGCCGGCCGCGATGCAAATTGCATCGGAGCGCGGCAAGCTGGCGTTCGGCCAGGATTCCGAAATGATCAAGTTCGGGCCAAAATCACAGCTCACCTCGATCATGGATAATTGGGGCCCCTATTACATCGAGCGCGTCAAGGCCGAGCTCGACGGCACCTGGAAATCGGAAGATTTCTGGGGCGGCCTGAAGAGCAAGCTCGTCGTCATGGCGCCCTATACCAACATGCCTGACGACGTGAAGAAGCTGGCTGAGGACACCCAAGCCGCCATCACCGAAGGCAAGCTGCAGCCGTTCAAGTGCCCGATCGTCGGCCAGGACGGCAAGGAAGTCGAATGCAAGGGCGGCACCCATCTCGATGACGGCCAGGTGCTCGGCATGAATTTTTACGTCAAGGGCATCGACGAGAAGATTCCGGGCAAGTGAGGCGCCACATCGCTCTTACCTCTCTCCGTCCCGTTTGCGGAGAGAGGTCGGATCGCTTCAACGGTCAGCAAACTGCGAAAACAACCCCATGCAAAGTAGGCATGGGGCCTCGCTCCTTCGAGAAACACAACATCTAGTTAGAAATCGACCGTCGCAAATTTCTCACCCCTGTTGCATCGTCCGCGCTGCGGCGCTGTGGCGGCGGATCAGGTCTGGCACATCGAGACCGGGGATCGCACCATCGCGTCACCACCCAATTGCCGCCGACCATCACGCGGTCGGCGCGGTGCGCGCCGCATAGAACGAGCGCCGCCAGCGGATCGCCATGGCCGGAGAAGCGCAGTTCGTCGAGCTTGAACAATGCGAGGTCGGCTGCCTTCCCGACCGCGATTTCGCCGAGCTCGGGTCGGCCGATGCAGGCCGCCGAGCCTTTGGTGGCCCAGCGCAGCGCGTCCCTGTGGCTGACGCGGCCGACACCGTAGCGCGCCCGCTGCAGCAGGAACGCAGCGCGGACTTCCTGCATCAGATTAGACTCATCATTTGACGCCGAGCCATCGACGCCGAGCCCGATCGAAACCCCCGCCTCCTCCATCTCGCAGACCGGGCAGCAACCCGACGCCAGGATCTGGTTGCTGCATGCGCAATGGCTGATGGCGGTCCTGGCCTTGCCGAGCCGCTTCATCTCGTCCGGATTGAAGAAGATGCCGTGCGCCAGCCAGGTCCGGGCATTGAGCCAGCCGCATTGCTCGAGATAGTCCAGCGGGCGGCAGCCATGCATCTGCTCGCAGAATTTGTTCTCGTCCTCGGTCTCGGCCAGATGCGTATGCAGGCGGACGTCGAGCTTGTCAGCAAGTGCGGCGGTCGCGCGCATCAGCGAGGTCGTGACTGAAAACGGCGAACATGGCGCCAGCGCGATTTGCGTCATCGCATCCTCGCCGCGCTGATGGTGCTTTGCCACCACGCGTTCGCTGTCGGCCAAAATCGTATCCTCGTCCTGCACCACGCTGTCGGGCGGCAACCCGCCATCCTTTTGCGAACGGTTCATCGAGCCCCGCGTCAGCAGCACGCGGATGCCGAGCCGCCGGGCGGCGGCGACCTCGATGTCGAGGGCGTCCTCGAGCCCGGCCGGAAACACATAGTGATGATCGGTCGTGGTGGTGCAGCCGGACAGCAGCAATTCCGACATTGCTACGGTGACACCCAAATGGAGCGACTCCGGCGTCAGCCGCGCCCAGACCGGATAGAGCGCCTGTAGCCATGGAAACAGTTCCCGGTCCAGCGCCGCCGGAAGCGCCCGCGTCAGCGTCTGGTAGAAATGATGGTGCGTATTGATCAACCCCGGCAGCACGACATGGCTGCCGGCGTCGTAGGCGACGACATTTGCCGTCAGCGGCTCCCGGCCCCGCGGCACCAGTTCGACGATCTTGCCGCCGCGGACCACGAGGCCGCGCTCAGCGCCGTCAGCGAGAATGGAAATGGGATCCTTGATCCAGATCGCCTGCGTTTGGTCCATGATCCCACCTGATTTGCGAAGACGTGGTTGCGAACGCCATCCTCTTGCAATGACTGTCTTGCAAGGACCGTCCCACCCCGAATGGCAATTTGGCGCTGGACTTGCAAGACTTCATAGTCGGAGATGCATCTACTTGAAAGCGCTAGTGTATCCATGGACCTGAACACCATTGCCTCGGTCGCCCATCCGACGACGCGGGATCAATTGCCCGTTTGGACGGCAGGCGATGCTTGGCTCGCGGGCGGGACCTGGCTGTTCTCGGAACCGCAGGTCCATCTGACGCGGCTGATCGATCTTACCGACCTGAAATGGCCGGCGCTGACCATCGGTGAGACCGCACTTTCAGTCGCAGCGACCTGCACGGTGGCGCAGCTCGATGCGCTGGCATGCCCTCCGGAGTGGATCGCCGCGCCGCTGATCAACCAGTGTTGCCGCGCGTTTCTCGCCTCCTTCAAGATCTGGAAGACGGCGACGGTGGGCGGCAACATCTGCATGTCGCTGCCGGCGGGGCCGATGATCTCGCTGACCTCGGCGCTAGACGGTGTCTGCACGATCTGGCAGGCCGGTGGCGGTGAGCGGAAAATTCCCGTTGTCGATTTCGTCACCGGCGACCAGCGCAACGTGCTCGCGCCGGGCGATCTGTTGCGGCAGGTCGATATCCCGCTCGCAGCCCTGAGGCGGCGTTCGGCGTTTCGCCAGATTTCGTTGACGCCGGTCGGCCGCTCGGCGGTGCTGCTGATCGGCAGCGTGACCGGCGACGGCGGATTGGCGCTCACGATAACGGCATCGACCAAGCGGCCTGTTCGATTGACGTTCGCTGGAATCCCGAACGGCAAGGAATTGCGCGAAACGATTTTGCAGCGCATTGCCGACGACCTCTACCACACCGACATTCACGGCAAGCCAATATGGCGCAAGCATATGACGCTGCGGCTCGCGGAAGAGATCCGCGTCGAATTGCAGGGCGCGGCATCGGCATGACGTTCCAGGTCAATGGCAAGGAATTTTCCGAATCCCCGCGAGCCGGACAGTGCCTGCGCACGTTCCTGCGCGAACTCGGGCACGTCGGTGTCAAGAAGGGTTGCGACGCCGGCGACTGCGGCGCCTGCACCGTGCTGATCGACGACGAGCCGGTGCATAGTTGCCTGATCCCGGCCTTCCGCGCCGACGGCCACGCCGTGACCACGATCGAAGGCCTTGCGCCTGACGGTAGCACCCATCCGATGCAACAGGCGTTTCTGGATGCGCAGGGGTTTCAATGCGGCTTCTGCACATCAGGCATGATCCTGACCTGCGCATCGCTGAACCAGGCGCAGCGGCAGGACCTCGGCGCCGCGCTGAAAGGCAATATCTGTCGTTGCACCGGCTATCGCGCGATCGAGGATGCGCTGAACGACACGAAAAATATCGAGGACGCTGCGGCCGGCATCGCGTTCGGCCGCAGCCTTCCCGCCCCTGCCGGCCCGCAAATAGTGCGTGGTGCAGAACGCTATACGTTCGATGTTGCGCCGGAAGGCATGCTGCATATCAAGATGCTGCGCTCACCGCACCCGCACGCGAAAATCATCTCGATCGACAAGCGTGCGTCGCTCGGTGTTCCCGGCGTGCACACGGTGCTGACGTTTGAAGACGCGCCGGACCGCCTGTTCTCGACCGCGCGGCATGAGTGGGACTGGATGGATCCGGACGACACCCGCGTGCTCGACAATGTCGTCCGCTTTATCGGACAGAAGGTCGCCGCCGTGATCGCCGAGACCGAGGCCGCCGCCGAGGAAGGCTGCCGGCAAATCGACGTCGCCTACGAAATCCTGCCGGCGGTGGTCGATCCCATAGTTGCCATCGCGCCGGGCGCCCCCGCGATTCACGGCGACAAGACGCCGGCAAACCGCGTCGCGAACGCCGGCCGCAATATCGTGGCAGAAACCCACGGCGAATTTGGCGACGTTGCGAGCGCACTGGCGCAGGCCGCCGTCACCTATGAAGGTACTTTTACGACCCAGCGGGTCCAGCATGCGGCGCTGGAAACCCATGGCGGCCTTGCCTGGGTCGATGCCGATGGAATCCTCAATGTCCGCTCCAGCACGCAGGTGCCGTTCCTGACACGGCGCACGCTGGCCGACCTGTTTAATCTCCCGCCGGACAAGGTGCGGGTATTCTGCGAGCGCGTCGGCGGCGGGTTCGGCGGCAAGCAGGAAATGTTCGTCGAGGATATTCTTGCGCTCGCAGCGCTCAAGACCGGCCGCCCGGTCAAATTCGAGCTGACGCGGGAAGAACAGTTCATCGCGACCTCGACGCGGCATCCGATGCAGGTCACCGTCAAGGCAGGCGCCGACAAGGACGGCAAGCTCACGGCGCTACAGCTCGACGTCCTCTCGAACACCGGAGCCTATGGCAACCATGCCGGCCCGGTGTTGCTTCATTCGGTCGGCGAATGCATCGGCGTGTATAACTGCCCGAACAAGAAGGTCGATGGCATCGCTGCCTATACCAACACCGTTCCGGCGGGTGCGTTTCGCGGCTACGGCCTGCCGCAAACCCTGATCGCTGTCGAAGCCGCGATCGACGAACTGGCAAATCAGCTCGGCATCAGCCCGTTCGAGATGCGCCGTCGCAATGTCGTCAAGTCAGGCGATCCCATGCTGTCGCCGCCGCAATCCGAATATCACGACGTGCTCTATGGCAGCTATGGCCTCGATCAATGCCTCGATCTGGTCGAGCGCGCGATGGCCGCCGAGGCGCCGATGCCTTTGCTCTCCGCGGACTGGTTGACCGGGGACGGCATCGCGCTGACCATGATCGATACCGTGCCACCGGCCGGTCATTTCGCCGATTGCAGCATTTCACTGCGCGAGGATGGCGGCTTCGACCTCACGGTCGGCACCGCCGAATTCGGCAATGGCACCAGCACCGTGCATCGTCAGATCGCCGCTTCCGCGCTGGCGACGACCGTCGATCGCATCCGTCTCCTGCAATCCGACACCGCACATGGCGGCCATGACACCGGCGCCTATGGCAGCGCCGGGACCTTCGTTGCCGGACGTGCGACGCAGGCCGCGGCCGAGGCGCTGGCAAGCCAGCTGAAGCAATTCGCGGCGTCATTGTTGGGCGAAGACCCTGATACGTGCACCCTCGACAACCATGCCACGGTCTGCGCCGGACGCCGCACGTCCTTTGCCCTGCTCGCCGCGTCCGCGCACGCCCTCGGCAAGGTGCTCAGCGCCAGCGGCAATTCGACAGGCACGCCGCGCTCCGTCGCCTTCAATGTACAGGGCTTCCGCGTCGCCGTGAACAAATACACCGGCGAACTCAAGATCCTGAAGAGCGTCCAAGCCGCCGATGCCGGCCGTGTCGCCAATCCGATGCAGTGCCGTGGCCAGGTCGAGGGCGGGGTCGCTCAGTCGCTGGGCGCGGCGCTCTATGAGGAAATGGTGATCGACAACAGCGGCCGGGTCATCAACCCCAAGTTCCGCGACTATCATCTGCCATCCTTTGCCGACGTTCCCCGCACCGAAGTGCTCTTCGCCGATACGTCGGACGCGCTGGGGCCGATGGGTGCCAAATCGATGAGTGAAAGCCCGTACAACCCGGTCGCCGCCGCGCTCGGCAACGCCATAGCGAACGCCACCGGCATCCGCTTTACGGCGACCCCGTTCAAGCCGGACCGGCTTTGGCCGCTGTTGCATGAGAAGTTTGGCAACTAGGCATGGTCATTGCGAGGGGCAACTGGTCCAGCCGTCAGCCAATCACTCGTCGGGCTTCCTGCGATCATACGACCAGCCAAACAGCCCGGATCGGCGAACCTCCGGTTCCGGGGGTGGCGCAGCCTCCCTGACCTCGGCCTGCGGCGGTGGTGCGGGTGGCGCCGGCAGATTGTCGCATTTCATCGAATAGACCAGTTCGCCCTTTGCAGTCTTGCCGATGGGCGCGCAGGAATCGGCGCGTCCGGTTGCGCCCTTGATCTTGGGCGTCAATTGAGTTTGCGCCCAAGCCGGGCACGCCATCAGCGTGACGAGTATCAGCCATTTCTTCATCGGTCGGACTCACGGCACACGCTTTCCCGCCCCGATCGGACCGGTTGCGGCAAGTCTAGTATAGCGGGACTGGATTCAACTGCTGAATATTTAGCCTTACTCGCCTTCTGATTAAGAAATTTGCTCGCCGCATCGTGATGGCCACGATCGCACCAGACAGCCCGAGCCATCATTATGTGTGGGCACAGCACTGATGCGTGAGGCACGTTACCTTCGCTCCACGCAGCGCCTGAGGAGAAACTACCATGCGTAAAACCATTCTCGCCATTCTCGGCACCGCACTGATTGCCGGCGCAACAGTCCAGTTCGCCGCTGCCGCCGAGCGTCATCACCCAAAGAAGGCGGCTCGCGTGCCGGCTCCGGCGAGCGACCAATACCGCAATTCGAATGCATCATGGCCGGTCCAGCAAGAGCAGCCCTACTGGTCGCGCTACTCCGGCGGCTACTCGGCACCGGCCGGTCGCTAGATCGCCAGCCAGAACCAGGTGCCGCGAAGATTACGCCGGATGGTGGCGGGCATGACTATGCGGACTCTCGCTGTCAGATATTGCGCTCGGCCATGCGATGCTTGAAAAATCGAAGTGGCTCGGCATCGGTCAGCGGCTTCGTTTTGCCTGATCGAACCACGACAACGGGAATTTCGACCGATGTCGCGAATGCGCGGATGTATTCGGTCAAGCCGAACTCTCCCCCAAAGTCTTGCCTGAGTGGGGCAAATTCATCCGTTCGCGCGCTACCGTTGAGCGCAAGCGACCGCGGAAGATCGAGGGAAGGCGAGCAAAATTGCAGAGATTTGGTAGCGAGAGGGCGCTACTTACGTTTCCCCCGACAGGACTCCTCTGAATTTTCTCTTCCTTTGGCATCATAAAGCCCAGGCGCCTCGGTTGCGTTGAATAGAGTTTCCGCAAAATGACCAAAATTCCAAGTACCGGACCTATTTCTGGTTCCGATACCATTTCCGAAAACCCCGCCCTCACCGGCGGGGTTTTTCATTCTGGCCCGCACAAAAGGATCGCCGACATGATCGATTTTGGCGACGATGTGATGAGTGGGGCCGGTCAAGACCTAAATGACATGCTGGCAAATGCCGGTCCGAACCGGGTCGCCGATCTAGTTGAGTTTGGCGACGACTACCTCGATCCCCCGCAGCCCAATGCGCAAAAATTGATTGTAGACGTGGTCAATAGGGGCGACGACCGTTTCGAAGGCACAGGCGCTGTCGGGGCTGGCGAGGCCGAGGGCGCTGAAAACGCTTCCCCTCGCGCCTTGGGCTTCGATATCGCAGAAATGAACTGTGACCACGCTTTGGTCGATTGGGGCGGCAAGGCAGCTGTGGTGAAGGAACGGCCGCACGGCCCGATTAATGGTCGGATTCAGTTGATGACGTTCGATTCGCTGAACACGATCCTTGCGAACCGTCTGACTGAAGTCGCCGGCGCCGACGGCAAGATCAAGAGGGTGACGTGGGCGCGCGCCTGGCTGACTCACCCTCAGAGGCGCGAGTACGACGGCGTAGAGTTTTTCCCGAACCCGGACGGCGCCGCCGGCACGCCGGGATACTACAATTATTGGAAGGGCTTTGAAGTGCAGCCCTCGCCAAATGGTAGCTATGCAACGTTTCGCGATCACATTTTCACCAACATCGCCGGCGGCAACGAGTTGATATTTCGGTGGGTGTTCGGCTGGATGGCTCACATCGTGCAAAAACCCCGTTCCCGCCTCGGCGTCGCGTTGGTGCTGAGAGGAAAGCGCGGCACCGGAAAGAGCAAATTTGGCGAAGTGTTGGGTTCATTGTTCGCGCCGCACTACTTTCAGGTCGATGACGCGCGTTACGTCACCGGGCGTTTCAACGATCATATGATTTCTTGCCTCTTGTTACAGGCCGACGAGGCGGTTTGGGCTGGCGACAAGGATGCTGAGGGGCGGCTAAAGGGGTTGATAACCAGCGAAATGCAGATGGTTGAAGCCAAGAATATGCCGGCGATCCGCGTACCGAACTACATCCGTGTTCTGATGACCTCGAACGAGGGATGGGTAGTGCCGGCCGGTGTCGATGAGCGGCGATTTTGCGTGTTGGACATTGATCCTCGTTGCGCACAGGACCACGATTATTTCAAGGAAATCGACAAGGAGTTGGCGGCCGGCGGCCGTGCCACCCTGTTGCACGATCTTCTCCACTTCGATCTTGGATCAGTCGATTTGTGGCAAATACCGCAAACGCTGGCCCTTCTCGACCAAAAGATCAGATCACTCGATACAATTGACGACTTTTTGTATCATCTCTTTCACGACGCCGACGATTGGCAAGATAGGATCGTGTGTGACGCGCTTCATGGGGAATACGTCAAAGCGACCCGCATCGGTCGCCCTCGCGGCTCCGCCGAGTTTGGGAAACGGTTGGCTAAGCTGTTGCCCGGTCTCCGCAAAACCCGCCCCTTAGTCGAAATTTCGCCTGGCGTGATGAAACCAAAGTGGTGTTATGAGATTCCATCACTACATGAGTGCCGCGAGGCATTCTCGGAACATGTGGGCCAGCCGATCGATTGGCCGGCGCTCCCGGGTGGAGGGGGGCCAGCGAGCGCGGATGTGCCGTTCGATGACGACGCAATTCCCGTCTAGGGGATCCAAGGAATCCAAGCGCCACAATCCGCTTGGATTCAAAGTTAGCCAATAAAACCGGGCCTTCATCCAAGGTATCCAAGGAATTTAGGTCGCGCGCGTGTAGGCAAACTAACGCCGGTTTCAACATAAGCCGGCGTTTTTACTTCAACTTTCAAACACCCTTGGATTCCTCTGATACCTTGGATGAAGGCCCATTCTACAATGGTTTCTTTCAATCCAAGCAAAATCCGCAGCTTGGATTCCTTGGATATAGCACAGAACTAACCGGCTCTGCCGCAGGGGTGTCGCTTAAGGCGCCTCAGCGGTGGAGCCTTTCTTTTGAGGAACCACAGAGTGAAACTAACCAGAAGCCAAATCGAATTTGCAAAGAAAATGACCAGCAAGCAGCGGCACGCGCTGGACGGGCTCGCAATGTTTGATTGTTACATGAGCGCGAGTGAGCTTGGTGATCAAGAGATGCGCGATCTCGTGGGGGGCGGCCTGGCCCAATACCACGTACAGCCCGGTGCGGGCGGGCGCATTTTATGGGGCGCTACCGATGCCGGTCGAATGATCTCACATCGGATCAGAAAGGGCGCCCTATAGGCCCGGGTCCTCCGGCGATACCTGCCGGCCACGGTGCAAGCGCGCCCCGGAATATCGCCAGCCGCAGATCCCAGAATCTGGGTTGACACGGTTGACAGTTGACACCCCACCTTTGTCAGGTGGACAGGGTCGTCAGGTCAGAAATTTCCGGCTGCGGCTGGCGAGAGTTTGGGGCGCGCTTGAGCCGTGAGGGAGGGGCCCTCGGGAAGGACCCACATTCAGCGACACGACGACAGACCGCTTTGCCAGAGCCGGTCGCACGCCACGCCGGCTCTCGACCAATGTCAGACAGGCCCTCACCCGAACACTTTCGCCTGTCCGGCGCAAGATCGGGCCTAACGTTGGGCGCCGCTTAGCAGCCGATACTGACAAAGTACGGAAGAGTTGAGTGGCAATCGGTGCATGATCGCTTCCGCTGCGGTCAAGCTTTTTTACGCGATGCAACAAGAACCCACATTCAAAGACTGGATCCGGGAGATCCGAATATCCCAAGTCGAAACTCTATCTCAATGCCGTCGGCACGAAATACGGCGACGCGAAACTTAAGAACTGCCGAGGTCTCCTCTATGCCCGCGGCAGAGCCGATCTACCTAGGTTCGCAAATGATGAAATCGCAAAATGCTCGTTTCCTCATGGATCATCGCAGCAACTACTCTCGTTCTTTTTTTGTTATGCCTAGCCCTTCCTATTCGTGAGAGCGCGGTTTTTTGATTCGATTGATGCGACCGCGCATTTGCTCTGACGAAGCGCACAGGACTGCCTTCGGCTTTTCGCCGCCTGACGAGCGGTACTTTGCAACACGCTTGAGGGATGGGTTGGGCGAACGGGGCACACGCCCCGCGGATCAGGGACCGAGTGGGAGTAGCGCGCCGGGCAAGCCGCGGAAGAGGTCGGCTTCGGGACAAGCAGCGGCGAACGCGAGGCGAATGCGGCTCTTGGTCTCGACAACCCGGGCGGCGATTTTCAAGAGCCGAAGACGCAGGGTCGCGAACTCGGCGTTGGCCAATTCCTGGACTTTGGGAATGGCCTCGCGCACGGTCAGCATCAACCAATAAGCGGCGGTATGGAGAACGAGGCGGACCTGGCTGGCAAGCGCCGAACGGCAACTGGTGCGATCGGAGGCAAGCTGGGTCTTGTGCAGCTTGATCAGATTTTCGGCTTGGCCGCGCGCGCAATACAGGCTGTCGTAGATCCATTCAGCCGATCCGATATCGAGGCTGGTGACGACGAAGCGGATGTCGAGGCCGAGCGTCGTCGCTTCAATACGGCCGACGGTGCGCCGTTCGCGATCCCAGGACTTTGCCTTGTGGTGCGTCTCGGTATAGCCGCGCAGAACAGCCAGGTTCTCGATGGCGCGTCGCGTGCGGATGGCCGCCGAAGTCCGGAACGCGGCAATCGTTTCCCGAACTCGACCGCGCGGCATGGTTTGATCTCGCGGAGGCACAAAAGAAGATCCTGCAGGGCCAGGCGGTTTTCCTCGATCGGCTTCGTCAGGCGCTCGAAGCCGGTGACCGAAGCGCCTAGGACCGCCACCCGCCATCTCAGGAATAGGAACTTTGTTCCCCAGGGAGATTTGAAACATGGCAATTCACCCCAATGAGGTAACAGCATGAAAAAAGCCATTCTGGCATTTGCGGTACTTTCCGTTCTGGCATCCCCGTCCTACGCGCAGTCGGTTGGTGAGAAAACCGGCGTAAATTCCGCGCTCGGCATCGCGCCGAAGACTGAAGACTTCATCAAGGAAGCGACCATGAGCGACATGACGGAGATCGAGGCCGCAAAAATCGCGCAGCAGAAAGGCAATGCTGAAGAGAAGAAGTTCGCAGAAATGATGCTCGCTGATCACACCAAGACAAGCAATGAGATCAAGGCGATGGTCCCGGCGGACCTCAAAGCGGCTCTTCCGACCGCACTCGACGATGCCTCTCAGAAGAAGCTGGTCAAGCTGCGTGACGCGAAGGCCGAGGATTTTGCGTCAGAATATGATCCCATGCAGGTCAGCGCGCATAAAGATGCGGTGTCACTGTTTGAGCGCTACGCGAACGGCGGCGACGATCCGAAGCTCAAGGATTGGGCCGGCAAGACCCTGCCCGCGCTCAAGCACCATCTTGAGATGGCTCAGGCGCTCGACAAGAACCGAAAATAAACTCATGGCCTGCCGTTCCCGGCAGGCCATTTCTTCTCCGCCGCTTTCCAACGTCAACGACATGAGCACCGGCTATCGGCGCTGTTCAATACTCTGCTTACCTGCCGGCCTTCTTTGTGTGCCTCGGCGTTTCGCGCTCGCGGGTCACGTCTTCCGCGCACTTGTCAGCGCGCAGGCCAGATATAGGGATGGCGCATCTCGCCTTTTGTCGTCCATTCGGTGAATTTCACTTCCGCGACCAGTGATGGCTTGACCCAGGTCGTGACGGATTCATCCTTCACCTTTGCCGCAAACGGAGACTTCGCCGTCTTCAGCTCGATAAGCTTTCCGTGAAGCTCTTCAAGCGTCTTGTGGCTGAAGCCGGTGCCGACGTGGCCGATATAACTCCAGCCATTCTCTCTCGCAGTGCGAGGGCAAGCGCTCCAGACGGAAGCGTCCGCCTCGGTGCCGTGAATCCCGCTATGACGACTTCCTGGCGCTTCGATGTCTTGATCTTCAGCCAGTTGTCGGTGCGGGCGCCTGACAGGTATTTGCTGTCAGCGCGCTTGGCCATGATGCCCTCAAGCCCCTTGCGCTCCGCTTCCTCAAGAACTCTTTACCCTCCGTTTTGCGGTGACGGCTGAACGCGACGAGTTTGTTGCGCGGCAGGATTTCCTTGAGGCGTTTTTTACGTTCGAGCAGGATAAGCCCGCGCAGATCTTCCCCATCATGAAACATCAGGTCGAAGGCGCAATACTGGAGCTTCGCCTCGTGACGGAGCGCATTCTGCATCCGCTGGAAGTGCGACACGCCTTTTTCGTCCAGGGCGACAAGTTCGCCGTCTATCACGGCGTCGCCTTTCACGCCTTCGAGGGCTTTGGCGACTTCGACATAGTTGTTGCTGATGATCTTGCCGTTGCGGCTGTAAAGAGTGACCTTGCCGCCTTCGACCTTCGCGACCATGCGAAACCCGTCATACTTATCTTCGAAGATCCAGCCTGTATCGTCGAACAGGCCATCCGTCGGGCCCAAGCATCGGCTGCAATCGTTTGGGCAATGTCGATGTCCGGCTCATCGGCTTGCGTCCTTTTCAGACGCCATACCGGCGGTGACGCCGGGCAGCCCCTTGAATTCGCGTTTGCCTGTTCGACCGGTCATCCAAGCCCCCAATATCTTCGAGCTGCTACCAACCTGACGTGCGTGCGTGGAGTTCATAGCAACGCAGGTCCTTCCTCCCCCTGTTGTAGTACCGGCCCGCAAGGAACCTGTTCCGTTCTCGCGCGCTGTCACCGGTATTTCTCGGTTTGGCGAGGCTGACATGTTTTCGGGTTATATCTTTGATGTGGAAGGTACGCTCGTTGACAGCGTCCAGCAAAACCTTCGCAGCCTTCACGAAGCGCTTGAGGAAGCCGGCGTCGATGTACCGTATGCGGCTTTACAGCTCTATTCGGGGCTCGACGGGAACCAGACGCTGCAAATTATCGCGCCGGACCTCGACGAGGCCTTGCGCGCGCAGATCCTGCATGACCAGGCACAGATTTACGAAACCAAATACCTCCACACCGTTAAAGCCTTCGGCGGGGTGCGTGAAGTGTTCGAGGTGCTCACCCGACACGGCGGCAAGCTCGCCCTCGCGACCGACTGCAAAGGGCCGGAGCTAAAGCATTACCTGTCGCTCCTGCACATCGACGAGTTTATCGGGGCGACAGCCTGCGGCGACGATGTCGAACACGGCAAGCCGGACCCGCGCATCGTGGGTGTGGCGCTGAGGAAGCTTGGCCTGACCGGACATGAGGCGGTCATGATCGGAGACACGCCCTACGATGCCGAGGCGGCCTCCGGGGCAGGCACTGCGGCGGCGGGTGTGCTGACCGGCGGCTTCAGCGCCGACGTGCTGCGCGGTGCGGGCTGCTTCGCGGTCGCGAGCGAAATCTCCCGCCTGCTGGCCGCCCTTGAAGACGCGAAGCCGTCCCTCGCGGGGAGCCGTTTAGGAACGTACGTGGCTGGAGCTTATTGGGCTACAGCATCCTGTAGAACCAGCCCTGAGAGGCGGCATGTACCACCACGTCAAGAAGCTGATGTACACCGTCCGCGTTGACGAGCCGGACCCGAAGTTCGGCAATATGCTGCTCGAGCAGTTCGGCGGCGCGAACGGCGAGCTCGCGGCAGCAATGCAGTATTCGATCCAGGGACTCAATTGCGAAGATCCGGAGCGCAAAGATCTGCTGATGGATATCGGCACCGAGGAGCTGAGCCATCTGGAGATCGTCGGCGCCTGGCGCGCATGCATCTGAAGCCGATGAAGTTCGACCGCGAGCACGCCGAAGCCGATCCGCTGATCGCGATCGCCGGCGGCGGCGGCGTGAATCTCTTCAATTCGCAGGGCAATCCCTGGACCGCTGACTACCTGAAGATCACGGGTGAGCTCGACGTCGACCTGCGCAGCAACATCGCAGCGGAGGCGCGCGCCAAGATCGTTTACGAGCGGCTGATCAATTTCTGCGACGACGCCGGCACGAAGGACGCGCTGCAATTTCTGATGACGCGCGAAATCACCCACATGAAGGCGTTCGCGGCAGCGCTCGAGAGCATGAACAAGCCGCCCTTCTCGATCGGCAAGATCCCGCCGACGCCGGGCCTGGTCGATCAGTTCTTCAATGATTCCACCGGACAGGCGAAGACGGCGAGATCGACGCCCGTGGCCCGTGGAATCAGGGGGAATGCTGGGAGTTCATGGATTCCCCGGCTCTATCCGCAACGGACGCCGACTCAGAGACGGAAATCAGAACGGAGAGTTCGCCGCCGACAGCGCCGGAAGGTATCAATGATCTGCTCGTCGATGAGCTCAAAGACATTCTCCACGCAGAGAAGCAGTTGACCAAGGCGCTCCCAAAAATTGGCCCAGGCGGCTCGGTTCGACCGCCTGCGCGAATGCTTCGAGGAGCACCTGATTGAAACCGAAGGCCAGATCGAGCGGCTGAACGAATGCCTCTCGCTCCTCGGCGAAACCGCCCGCGCCAAGCCCTGCAAGGGCATGATGGGCCTCGTCGAGGAAGGCCAGGAAGTCATAGCGGAAGGAGAAAAGAAAGATGATGCCCCCGCCGATCTTGCATTGATCGGCGCGGCCCAGCGCGTGGGAGCATTACGAAATCTCCGCCTATACGACCGCCAAGAACCTCGCACAGCAACTGCGCCACAGCGCGGTCGTAGCGCTGCTTGCAAAGTCGTTGGCAGAGGAAGAGAATGCGGACATGCTGCTTAACCAGATTGCCAGAATGCTGATGTCCGTTGCCAAAATGCCGGACGCTATCGAACAGAGCGCCGAAGAGGTCTGAAGAAAAACGCAGGGCCGTCTCAAAATGAGACGGCCCTTTTTCCGTCCACGGAGTACCTGATGCTTTTCTTATACCCTATGCTTACTCTTATGATCGACGCTTTAAATGGTATCGATCTGCGTCTTCGCCTGATCGCCGCGGGAAAGAGCACGCCGGATGAAATGTTTTTGATGGTGGATGAGCAAGTCGAAGCTCTCAGCGAAGCGCGCGCTATCCTTTTACGGGGCGCGATGCCAATCCGATTATCGACAACTACCGGAAAATAGTCGCCGCCAACGCCGCCCGCCTGTCGCTCAGTCACTAGCGCTTTTTCGACTTTTTCTTCTTGGTCTTTTTCGCCGTCCGCCTTTCCGCAGCCGCCCGTTCGACGCGCACGCCCTTGAATTTTTTGGCGGCTTTCTTCTTTTTGCCGGGCCGTTTCACGGCCATGAATTCGCCCGAGCTTTTGTTGCGCTTCGTCCATGCACTCGCTCCGTCCAAAGTCGTTTTGGTTTGCGACCGCTTCTTCACTGCGCCCTTGCGCGCATTATCGCCCTTGGGCTTGTTGACTGCCATTTATCCTCAGGTTCGATGTTATGTCGTTGAAGGGCAAAACTGGAGATTTACGAAGTTCCGCCACGGAACGACGAGGCACTGCGGACGTGAGTGGAGAGCGGGGGAATCTACGCGGGCGAGTTTGCGGCTTGACGTGGGTGATATAAGAGAAGGACCCAAGTTTTCGGACCCCGACCCATGAAAAGCAATCTCAAGCGCTCGCCTGCATTCCGCCGTCAGCGCCCGGTGTTCCTCACGCTTGCAGGCTGGGCGCTGGGGAACCTTGATCGATTTCGGCGCGGTGACCGAGTGCGAGGATCACGGCCACCGGAAGGACCGTTCAGATCCGCACGCCTGGGAAAGAGCCCGGGATGAGGCCTGGCTGCATTGCTTCTCCGGCGCCACGCCGGAAGCCTGTATTGCCGCGCTGGACGAGGTCATGGCCTCGATCGGAGAAACCTGCCCCGATTGCGGGTGAACGACTCCACATCGGGGTGGCTTGCGCTCTATATTGAGCCCATTCAATGTAGGTGGAGTTTGAGTACATGGCCCCGCGCGCGAACTGGAAGGGCTTCCTGCGCTTTCACTCGTGACGTGTCCGATCGCCCTGTTTCCGGCGACATCGGAGTCCGAGAAGATCAGTTTCAACCAGATCAATAAGAAAACCGGCAACCGTATCCGCTACCTGAAGGTCGACGCCGACACGGGCGACGAGGTCGCGCCCGAAGATATCATCAAGGGCTATAAGGTCGACACCGGCCGATAACTTGAAGTGACGAAGGACGAGCTTGAGAATATCGCGCTCGAATC
>CAWHFN010000002.1:0-87057 GCA_963828475.1 uncultured Alphaproteobacteria bacterium | reverse complement strand
ATGTGTGCGCCCGTTATAGCGTCGATCAACTGGCCGGTGATGCGGACTTTTCCCGCTGCCTCTGCGCACACTACCTTCAAGCACGTAGCGGACACCGAGTTCGCGCCCGACCTGTTTGATATCGACCGCTCTGTCCTTGTAGGTGAAGCTCGAATTGCGAGCGACCACGAATAGAGATTTGAACCGCGACAACGCCGTGGTGATTTCGTCCACCATGCCATCGGCGAAGTAATCCTGATCGGGATCACCGCTCATATTTTGGAATGGCAACACGGCTATTGAGGGTTTGTCGGGGAGCGTGACAGGCTGCGAGGTCTCGATTGGCAGTCTTGGGAGCAGAGCTATTGGCTATGCGCACGCACCAAGTCCGCATCGGTTCGGCGATATTCTTCAAAGATTGCGAACCCATATCCTCAAGAGGGCTCCCAACCTTGCCTCGCACCTGCCGGTAAGCATCATGGAAATGCAAATTCCACCGGGCTCTGAAATCCCTTCGAGACGCACCGCGATATTCACCGCATCACCAAAGATATCACCGTCCGCAATGATGATATCACCGACATGAATGCCGATGCGGAATTCGATCTGTTGGTCCAGCGGCACATCGGCAGCGGCATTGCCGTCCACCATGCTGCGCTGGAATTCCTCGGCACATCGGACGGCGTCCACCGCGCTGGCGAACTCAACCAGAGCGCCGTCGCCGGTATTCTTGACGATGCGTCCGCGATGCTGGGCAACTTTGGGATCGAAAAGCGTGTTTCTAAGAGCTTTTATTCGCGCCAACGCGCCTTCTTCGTCGACACCTATCAAGCGGCAAGAGCCCGCGACATCTGCCGCCAGAATAGCTGCCAGTCGCCGCTCTACATACTCGCTGCTCAAGAGAGCCCCCCTTCGGGGGAAATTGGATGTCTATATAGCACGATAGGTGTGATGTCCGGCGGCTGCAACATCTGAATGGCCAAACAGCAACGCTTCAGCATCGGGTTCGCTGCTCTGGTTGATCTCGACGCCCCTCGGAAGCGTCTAGCGCTGCGGCCCTATCTCTCATCAGGCCTACGTCCTCGGTTGGAGCGATGTCAATGCGGAGGAGGAGCGGCCAGTCCGGTTTGACGTCGGCTTGTTCTTACCCACTCCCCGCCAACGTCGTCGCTGGCTATTCGCGGCTCATGCACCACGACGAAGAAGCCACTCACGGCAGGCTTACTTACCTTTTAACCGAGGCTATCCACCCCGCAATCGTTGAATACGGTGGCCGCATCGTAAAGAACACCGGCGACGGGTTCTTGGCAGAGTTTCCGAGCGCCGTGCAAGCCGTCCGAGCTGCCGCGCAATTCCAGACCCGCATCCGAGAACTCACGACTCGCCGACGCGCAAGACTATTGCTTTCCGCGTCGGCATCACCGTTGGCGATGTAATCGTCGAACCAGACGATATCTTCGGAGACGGCGTCAACATTGCGGCGCGGCTTGAAAGCATTGCAGAACCCGGCGGCATCTGCATCTCGTCTTCTGCTTACGACCATATCCGAGGCAAGGTCGGCACTGAGTTCCCGATTTGGGCGACCAGAACCTCAAAAACATTGACCGGCCGGTCCGAGTCTATGCATCGTTCTAAATGGGCCGCCCCGCCCCGCGACACAGCTGAGAGCAGAGGTCAAGCTCATGCTCACCCTCGCTTTCCATCGTCGTACTGCCTTCGCCAATCTCAGCGGTGACGCCGAACAAGACTACTTCGTCGATGGTGTGACCGAGAGCCTGACCACGGACTTTTCGCGCATCAGAGGCTCGTTCGTGATCGGCCGCCACACCGCATTTACCTATAAGGGCATGGCGCTCGACATCAAGAAGATCGGGCGCGAGTTAAATGTGCGCTACGTGCTCGAAGGCTCAGTTCTACGCAGCGGCAAACGGCTACGGGTAAACGTGCAACTTGTCGATGCTGAAACCGCCAATCACTTATGGGCTGATCGGTTTGACAAACCAGTCGCTGATTTCTTCGACTTACAAGACGAGATCGTAGCGCGGCTTGCCAACATGCTGAATGCCGAATTGATTGCAGCTGAGGCTCGGCGAGCACAGCGTTCGCCGCATCCCGATGCAACGGACCTAGTCTTTCAGGGTCTGGCCTACCTATACAAGGGTTGGACGCCAAAGCATTTGACACAAGCGCGGGGCTTTTTTGAACAGGAAATGCACGCTCGATCCCGCGAATATTTCTGCAATGCTCGGTATTGCGGGTATCCAAGTGGCAACTTCCGCAATTTTCGTTAATGATGACTTCTCCGTGCAACTCGCCGCCGCTGAGGAGTTGTGCGACCGGGCGCTGTCCCTAGCGCCGAACCACGCCCTCGCTCACTTGACCTTGGGCGGCGTCTACTTAGTGACAAACCGCGCTGCCCAAGGGATTTCTGAATGCGAGCAGGCGTTAGCACTTGATCGCAACTTAGCTTTCGCCCACGGTGGAATGGGTATAGGAAAGATCTATTTGGGACGCGCCGTTGAGACGGAACCTCATGTACTCAGCGCGCTCCGTCTGTCCCCTCGCGATCTTAGCGTATATCAGTGGATGTTTTTTTTGAGGTGTAGCCAAGGTACACCTCGGTACAGAGGCCGAAGCCGTCGAGTGGCTGCGACGAAGCATTGAAGCCAACCGCAGTTTTCCACCCGGCCATTTCAACCTCGCTGCAGCCTTGGCCTTACTCGGCGAACTGGATGAGGCACGAAGTGCTGTAAAGTCTGGGCTTGCGCTCAATCCAACCCTCACCCTCCGTCGGCTCCGCCTCCATGCGCCTAGCGACAATCCGACATTTCTTACTGCCCGCGAGCGCATCCTTGAAGGCTTGCGTTTGGCCGGGCTGCCAGCCGAGTGATGTCGGGAACGGCTAGTTGGTAGTACACTCGATGGAAGTCGCAGGCCTTACTGGGGTTAATGGAGCGTCGCAGGAGACAGAAGCTCCTGTGTCTCCCGGGGGCTTCTTGGATCGTCAATTGGGTGCATCCGCCAATTCAACGATACAGCTCGCGCAATCTCGCCACCCAATCATGGGCGGTATGTGGCGGCGATGTGTCAACTGCGTGATCTTATTCGCTGGAAGCGGCAGCAAACCTTAGCGCTACCCTGTCCTCATGATCACATGCTCACGCTCAAAGGCCGCCGCTCGCTCGACCACGCGTTGCCACTCCTTGCGGCGGAGACGTTCACGCGCCACAGTTTGATGTGCCAGCACGCTAGCGATCGCTTCGTCTAGCTCGCCGCCCGACATCGTCCTGCGCATTCGCAAAATAATCTGCATCGACAGTAGAACAGTCCCGTGCTCGGCAAGCAAGTCCAACGCTTGGCGTTCGCAGAACGAGAGAAACTGATCTACGGCTTCAGGAGATCGACATATCAATGAAGCAAGTTCAATCGCCTGACGTCGATCGTCGGAAGCGAAAACGGGTTCATCGAAGAACATTCCTTCGCCGACTTCTCCTGCCATGAGTTCCGTGACGGCATCGAGAACGCTCTGAAAAACATCTCGTTTCGGAACGCGATCGTATCCCGGCTCTCGGCATCAGGGGCTGCAAAACCTTGCGGATATCAGCAGCGTCTACCCCAGCAGCCCCCTCCTTAGTGAATGCCGCACGTCGAGCACCACGGCATAGCCCCTCGTAATCCTCAGCAGGGTTGATCGTAACCTCGCGGATGCTACTAGTGCCAAGTAGCCGATTGACGAAGAAATGGCTCAGCTCATGAACTGCGATACGCCGATCCTGCTCTTCGGTTCGTCCCATCGAAGCGAGCAGCTTGTCGTAATCATCTTCAACTTCGTCATCACACGACGGCCAGCCCGCCGAACTTGCGAGCTGGCCACTTTCCGACGAACCGCACGGCGTTGTCATCTCGATTGGTTCGTCCGAATTCTTAATCATAGTGATATTCCTTGTCGAGGCACTTAGTCGTTTTCGTGCGTTCGTAGGCACGTTGCCGCGCGACCATGCGAGCACGGATAGCTGCGATTGAACGGTTAGTGGTCCGAGCAAGGGGTGGCGTGATCATTTTTGCGATGAAGTCCGGCACGCTACCATTAACACTGACGTAGCCATCGGGGCGCGACATGATCGCATGCGGTTGCCAGCCCGACGGACCAATCCTCTTTCTCATCGCCTCGGCACCGTGATTTCGAGCTTGTGATTTTCCGAGGACCGATCGATGACCTTAAAGCCAGCCGCCGCCAGAACGGGATTACTCTCGATGTGGACGCTCGACATCTTCGCGCTGTCGTCATTAAGATCAACAATATCAGGCGCGTTAGGGTCTGGATGCACACCGCCACGGCAGCCCTTCAGATCGCGACGTCGCGGGATCGGTCACGGGCATCTTAACCTTACAACGCAACGCGTACTGCGCGCTTTTCACGGGCATTTCGCAATCGCGATACTGCAAGCCAAACACTGTTTTGTCAGCACAGTCCCTGAACTTCACGCTGCGCATCAAAAAGACGACTTGCGTTGGCGACGCCGGTTCAACCGGTGCGACTGGCTCGGGCTCCGGTTCATGGCGGGGGATTGCCTGCCGTCCCTCGCGGATTGCGTCCGGTATCGTCTTCAGCTCTGCCAGCGTGAAGTTCGCCGCAAGCTCGACTTGACCGATGCCGTTGAGGATGAAGCTCGCCATCTGGCCACTCTCGAAATGCCATTGACCGATCTCGGACAGGGCATCGGCGAGAATGCGCGAGTGCTCCAGATGCTTCGGCAGCGCCGCCTCGATGGCCGTGACTTGGTTGTCGACCTTGTCGGCATACGCAGCGCGCTTGACGGCCTCCTGTTCGGCCGCGATCTTCAGTTCGATCTCGGCGATCTGCGGCTGCAGCGCCGTGAGAGCGGCGGCAAGGCCACGAACCGCGACTGACAGCTATCGACCCCCGTCTGCAGCTTCTCGACAGTCTGTTCGTCAGCGAGGTCGCCCGTGAGCATGTATTTATCGCGTTGGGCGGTCGCCTCGGCGAGGGCAGTTTCCGCAGCCATGCGTCTGTCGGAAAGCGCCACCGCGCGTGATCGCAGCTCCGTTAGGAACTTCTGCATCTTTTGCATTGGAGATTTCTGCTTGAACAGTTTCATACCCAGTAGACTACGGCGTGCACATGATTTGCGTAGGTGTCAGGTCGTGGCCCTCGCCAGATTGGGCAGTGATTGTTGTTGTGACGACAATATCCGAGGTAATTTCTTGGCGCGGTCCTCGGCGGCCAAGCGGTCATGTTTGCCTTGGTTGCCACCGCGCTTCTCTATGAGGCGCAGCAGCGTTGGCAGATCGACAAGCCAGAGCGAGCCGATCAAATAGCCGAGCGGTCGATCCGTGCCGTCCGCCGCCTCACACCACCGCCGGACTGTTTCTGCGGTGACGTGGGCTACGTAGGCGGCTTCGGACGCAGTCAGCACCTCACCATTGCAGAACTGAGCTATCCAACCGCGTTGCAGTGGGCGCTGATGCAGCTTAGCCATGACCCGCTCAAGCAAGGTGATGACTTCCAATGTCGATCATCATATGCCCCATTTGATCGCATTGAGACTGTCGCTGACTTGACCAACCGGCTTGGTACCCAATGACACCTCCTAGGAAAATAGACCTCAAGGCCCTTGTAAATTGCCCGATCTACTGGCGGTCGGCGCGGGCGCGCCACCCGCTAAACCCCGGTTCAGGAAGGACCCTGCTGTGTCGCGAATGTCCCTTGCGCGCGCGCCACAAAGAGATCGTATGGATGCGACGGAGAGAAAAAGAAGCCGATTTGTATTTATCTGACGTGCGCGCAAGGGACATTCGCGACAGTTCTCACCCATCGAGACGCGCGCGGCCGGATGGCGGCTCATGGCTCGACCCTCATGCCCACAGCTTCGGCGATCATTTGGCGAGCCTCCACGCGCCGCTCCGTCTCGGACTTGGCGCGTTCGGAAAACTTCTGGTGGACTGTAGGGTTGACCAACCAGTGGTCGGGCTTCCCGTTCCGAGGCGACGGCACGCGATCCAGCCAGCCCAATGCTTCCAGTTGCTCAAGTGTGGACAGGGCTTCGTGCGGCTTGAGCCGCCGCATGGTTTGATCCCCACGCGAGATCGCGATTGGTGATCCGTGCCAGCTTGTGGGTCAGGATGTAGCCCGCGACGGCCGACACACTGTCGTGGTCATTCGAGAGGCCAAGCACGCCAGCGTAGAAGCCGATTGCGTGAGGCAGGATGAAGCCATGAAAATCCTCCGACGCGACCTGCAACGTCCTCGCTGATGAGGACATTGGACATATTTCGCGGTCCGCCGACGAGGTGCGATAGATCAGACTTGTCGAACGCCGGAGCTATCTCAATGCAGTGCCAGATGACGCACAGCCGGGCAAAAATGCCATCGTATTTGCCTATGTGGGCAGCCAGCTCCGGTTTACAATTTCAAGCGACTGCAGCTTCAAATGTTTGGCTTCCAGCTCCTGCCGGTAGCGCTGCGCGCCTTCGTCAAAGCGCAGCAGCGTCGCGCCGAGCACAGTGAGACTGTCGATCAACTTCGCATAATCTGACGCGATCGGCGAAGCCTGTTCGTCTCGACCAGCAACGGCAGGCTTCAGTGTGATGGGGAGTAGGCGCTGCAGTAGCCCGTCGTCAACGCTATCATCGACGATCTTACGAATAGGCTCCGGCTGGATACCGCCGATGAGCGAGATTGACAGGTTTTCGATGAACACGGAACCGCGACCTACTCGCGATACCGAATACGACCCGCCGTTGAATGCTTCTAGCCAAAAGGCGGGTCTTTTGCCGACCCTCTGCCTGCAGAGTATTTATCCATCGCGCCAAACCATCCGACAGCTCGTCTTGGTAGGAGAGCACACCATCGGGACTGTCTTTCATAATGTCTTGCACAGCCTCGATGGTGGATCCAGCGACAACACTGCGAACTTGCTTAGCCGGGTCAACGAGAGCTTCTGATCCTTCGGTAGTCGTTCATATTCGGAACGCCGGGCTGCATAATCGCGCCCTGCCCGGCATCGATCTTGCGTAGCGGGCGAGCTGCAGCGGCCATAATTGGAGTTTTCTTTGCGCTAACCGGCCCGACCAGTGCGACCCACAATCTGGCCGCCTCGCACCATCCCTTACTGTGTCTTTTCACCTGTAGTTTTATGTTATCGGGAATGGCCGCTGCGCACACGGCAAGCGCCGACATGGCGATGCCAGAAATGTCCGCGCCCATGTCGGTGCCTTGATCCTGTGCGAAGCCTTCCAGAATGTCAGGCAGCAAACCGCGCGGCAGCGTCGGCAGTTCGAACTTGCCCCACAGGTCAACCGGATCAACCTGCTTCTGCGCTGCTTTTGCCGCGCGTTCTTCGCGCTCCGCCTCCCGCCTCGCCGCCTGAAAGTCGCCCCACTTCCTGTCGATTAGTTTCCCGATATCAGGATCACTCCAGCCCTTCCGGCAGGCACTCCCAACAATCATCTGAATGGCGAACGGCTCATGCCCGCGACAGAGGAGTTCATGAGTGACCGCGAGCATATCGTTATGCCAGCCATCGCCTGCACCGTTCGGATGCTTGCTAAGCAACGCGAGCATGTCCGCATCTCTGAGGCGGCCCGCTTCCCGGTGCTGCTCGTCGCCATACTGCACGAAGGGGCAATCGTCTGCGTCACCGATCTGCCCGGCTGTAACGTTATCGCTCCTCGCGCCAGACGCTTCGTATTGGCCGAGATCGTCTCGCTGGTCGATGAAGCCCCCTTCCATGACTTCGACGCGATGATCAAGGTCCGGTTTGTTCATGACCCAGCCGTAGAAGTATGCCTGACTGAGTACGAAACTCTCGCTGGCAGCAATCTTCTCCGCGTCGAGCTTGGCTTTTAGGCAGCCATTGAGTCTTGCCACCAGCTTGGCATGCCTCTCAGGCGAGAGCGGCTGCGAGGTTGGAGCCAGAATGCGCCAGCGCGGCGCGGCAGGACGTGCGACGGCGACGTATATACCAATGCCGAGATGTTCATCGCTCGAACAGCTCTCACCATGTCGTCGAAAGTGATCTTCTCGCCGTCATAATCCAACTCGATGCCCGTGATCTGCAGCACGTTGGCGTCGTGGCGCAGGCTGCCCTTGGCGGTGCGCTTGTTGCGGAGCTCCGCCAGCTTCAGCCATGGCAAATCACCTTTCTTGCGCGCTGAACGCTGCAAGATGCGCTCCTGCAATTGAGGCAAGGTCAAGTTGTCAGTCGTGTAGCGCTGGGCGGCAAAATCCTTGAAGAAGGTTATGTGAATGGCATCTCGCCTCCGCAGCCTTCAGGCTCGCTCGCTCGCGCATGCTCATCGTCAGCCGTAAAAGAACCATGCATCTACTGCATTCCTTACCATCGAAAGCCGGGTGCGCGCCAGCGCATGTGCCGGGAACCCAGCCGCCAAGACGCGGTGTTTTCACTCTCGATGATGGACGTTGATGCTGCGGCTGTACACGAAATCCTGCACCCGCTTTTTCGACAGCCGCACAACGCTGACGAAAGCTATCTAGCTCTTCCTACGAAGGTCTCGCGCAATCGTTCTAATACCTACGTCGGTGAGGCGCAGCTTCGGCTCATACGCAGCCAATCGAAAAACGCGTGAGTCATGCGATTGAGCGGCAGGGCGCGGCTCGGGATAACCTCTTGCTCTTTCTGAGGACCGCAGAAATGGCTCAACCGCTAACTTCCGAAGGTACCGTTTCCGATAATCGGCCAAATTGCCCATGGCGTCGATCAGAAACGCGATCTTCCGATCTTCAATCGCTTCTATTTCTGCTGGATCGGGGATACTCGCTTCCTGAATTGCTGCGAGCAGGCTGCTTTTGTCTGCCTCAGGATTATCTCGCAACCATCCTGCAATCCGCATTTCATCCCGAAGCGGTCTGAGCTGTCTGCGTAGCGCGCGTCGTTTTGCAGTATTAGCTCGAAATCGCAGTAGCAGCTTGCGGACTCTTACAACTGTGAGCATGCGCTTTTGATTTTCTCAAGGTCATGGATAAGAACAGATCGCTCGATGCCGTCGGACCGATCCTTGCCGATGGCGGCCAGCAGCTTTGCTAGGCGCTGATCAGAGCCACAAGAACTGCCGGGCGATATCCTACTCTTGGTCATGGCATTGCGATGTGCGGCAGCAAAAAAAAGCATCGCCGCTTTTCCTGTACTGACCCGGAATGTTGGGCCAATTTCCAGTGGCTGGACAAGGACAAACGTCAGAAGACGACAGTAGCCCGGGTGCGGCTGAGGAAGGCTAGGCGATGAAAAAGTCAACCAGTAGAGCGTCAAAGGAAGCAATAGCTGTGCCCCTGTCGGAGCGGCCGACGCTAACGGTAGACGAATTCTGCCGGTTGATCGGGATCGGGCGCTCGACAGCCTACAAGGCCATCAAGGCCGGTGATCTCAAACCGAGCAAGTACGGCAAACGCACGTTCATCAAGCGTGAAGATGCTGCGCTTCGTCGGGAGCATGTGACCTATTGAGCTTCGCTCTGCTCTACCCGGAGATCGCCCCTGCCCACGCACACGCTACATCAGTTCAAGCAAAATGAGAGGATCATTCGCATGAAGAACATTAGGCCGAAGCATAAAATGACTGTCGTAATGAAGGTTGAAACTGACCTGACGCCCTCTTCATCGTCATCGACGACATCAAGATTGCCAGACGCGGTGAGCCCGGAAGTCCGCAGGCCAAGACCGGGTTTCGCTTGAGCCTGACTGGAAAGCGTTCGACGGCCCCGATAACGGCGACGAGGGTTCAATCCTCATCGAGCATCACGGCGTCAGAGTGCATTAGCGGCCCGCGCGCACCGACCAATAAACAAATGGCCCCGGACCGCTCCGGGGCCTTTTTCTCATGCGGCCCGCTTACCATCGAGGTTCAAAACTTTGGTGGGCGGCTTGGTTGCGAATGCCGCCCACGTCTCCATGATCTGCTGGCGCTTTCCGAACATGCTCCGGCTCGATATGCCTTTTCAGCTTCATCACCGGGCACATGCGCGAGGCAAAACTCGACCGCCTGATTGGAAAAATTCATTTCCTCGTCAGCCCATGTTCTGAAGGTGGCGCGAAAGCCATGCACCGTGATGTCGGTGCGCTGCATCTCTTTAAGCAATTCGAGCATCGTCATATTCGACATCGGCTCGCCGCGAGCGCGGCCGGGAAACACGTAATCGCCATACCGCGTTTCAAAGGCCGAGCGCAGAATGTCATGACTGGATGCGATAGCGGAACGACGTGATCCCGGTCCATCTTCATGAGTTCGCGCGGCACGATCCAGGTCGCCCTGTCCATATTGATGTCGGGCCAACGCATGTTGATGATCTCGTTAGTGCGAGCAATCGTCAGGATGCAGGTCTCAAGCATGCGCGCGCCAACTGTGTCGATAGCGGCAAGCTCCGCCATGAACGCAGGCATTCCTCTAAGCAAGCGACGGGTGAGGACCCCGAACTTTTCCTTGCGCTTCGACTTCGGCAGCAGGTGCTCCAGTTTGCTTTTCCATATTGCCGGGTTTTGGCCCCGCGATGGCCAGCGGCATTGGCTGCGGAAAAGATCGTTTCGAGATGTTGCCGCACGTCACGAGCGGCAACCGGCGGTCGCAAGCCAGATCGGCTTGAGCACCGCCAGCACGTCGTTCGTATCGATCATGTCAATCCGCTTTTTGTGAAGCGGCTTGGAGTGGACACTGACGGTGCGCTTCCACTTGGCTTTGTGGGCAGGGTGCTTGAAGCCCGCTTCCTTTCTTGAGCCGTAGCTCCTCGGCAAAGTTGCCGAAAAGGACAGCTCCCTCCGCATAGCGTTTTTCGTCGCGAGCCTCGCGGGGGTGATGCCCTTCGCGATAAGGCGGTTGGCGTCGATAGCCGCGTCACGCGCTTCGCTTAAGCTGACATCGCGGATGGAGCCGAGACCCATTTTCTGAGGGCGGCCATTCCAAGAGTAGCGAAGCATATAGGCCCGTGAGCCACTGCCCTTCACCACAAGGTAGAGATTATTGCCGTCGCCATACGTGCCCGGCAGCAGGCTCTCGATTTCCTTGGGGTTTAGCTTGTGCCTCACGGCGGGGTCCTCTGGCCGCTGCTTGCCCCCGATTTTTGAAAAGGAGCTTCGAAGTCAGCTAGAGGTACGTATTGGGGGGACACTTTTTCAAGCGCGTAATGGTGGACGATAGGGGACGATAACACCCATCAAAAATCACAGAAACCACTGGGGTGCAGGGGTTTTCGCGGCAACGGAGGATGAGAGTGGACTGTAGTAGACAATCCCGGATGGGAAAATGGCGCGCCCGAAGAGATTCGAACTCCTGACCCCCAGATTTGTAGTCTGTCGGCGGCTCGCGCAGGCGGAGTTGAGCTCAACGACATTCGGAGCAACCCACCTATTTGCACGACTTGGCCACCGATTTAACGACCTCAGCATCAACTTGTTCACCTCGGGTCAGCCCTCTGCGACCGTGATGGTTCGTCCGAGCTCATTGCTCGATTGGCCGTGAAAGAAATTTTCGATGCGTGTCATTGATCCGGCGGATTTCTTGTTTGAAAACGAGGTGCTCGAGCGGTGGCCTATGCTCACGAAGGCGGAGCTGCGGCGCGCCCGCCGAGCGAACCCGCCAAGGATCGAGTTCTACAGTTTCCGAAAGAAAAGCGGCGGGCCTCGCTATACGCCAGAGCAGGTGCAGAGCTACATTGACCGTACATATCTTAGGATATCTGAATGCCCGCAATTAGACAGCAGGGCGCCTCACCAGGCACTCAGCAGCAGTGGAGATTCGAGCTCGGCGGCTACTATCTCGAGCGCCCCCATCCAGAGCATCTCGGCTTCTGGTACGCTTGCAGATATGACCCCGGAACTCGCCAAGTCCGCCGCAGAAGTCTTAAGACAACAGATTTCGAAGAGGCCAAAGTCAGGCTTGCGGCGCTTGTCGCGTCCGCTCCCAGCAGCGCGAACCGGGTAGGACCACCCGGACCCGACCAGATCCTCAGTGTGGCCGCGCTCAAGGCATATCTCGACGAACGCGGGTCACACATTGCATCAGAGGGTGCGGCCGAGCGGGCGGTGGAGCTGTTCACGGACTATCTTGCCAGCATAAGCAAGATCGATGCACCTGTCGCATTTTGGACGCCAGCCCGGCAGCTCGAGTTGGCTAAATGGTGCGTCGAAAAACACCGGCATTCCGCGGGCTACATCGAACGGTTGTTCAATGTGATGAGATCTGCATTCAACGACGCATGCGTCACCAAAATTCGATTGGATGCCGTCGGTAACAAGGTCGAGACGGCGCTGATGAGCCACGCGCCGAAAATAGTGTGGAAACGTGAGGCAATCGCTACTGAACTCAAAATCCCAGCACGTCGGCCGCGACCGGCGACACTCTCCGTCGAGCAGATGGCCGCGGTGCTGGAATCACTCAAAAACCCCCATCTCTTCCGTTTCGCGATAATGAGTTTGTGCACATGGGCTCGGCCACAAGCCATCATCGATTTCGATCCGGCAACTCAGGTTGATTGGAACGGTGGCTTGATTGATCTCGCTCCGATCGGTTGGGTACCTACGAAGAAGCGCCGGCCCCGCCAGCCGCTCACCGGGTGCCTCGCGGGCTGGCTGCCGGTCTGGAACAAAGAAGATGAGGCTCGGCGAGCAGCCGCCCTTGCCGCGGATCGGACCCCACCTGAGCTCGGACTTCATCGTGTACAAGGGCAAGCGTGTCGCAACCGTGAAGCGCGCCTTTCGACGTATCGGCGCAGAGCTCGGACTGATGGGGTTTTCGCAGTACAGCTTGCGCCATTTCATGGCCGACCAAATAAAGAAGCTTTTCCGGAATGTGCCGCGCGAGCAGCGCTCATTGTGGATGGGTCACGTCGTGCGTGACGGCTCGCGCACAACGGCGAATTACGAGTTAGACGATCCGGAAATGCTCGCGGATGTCGCGCTGGCCACCGATTGCGTAATCGCACTAATCCAGCAGCACTGCGGCAGGCCGCTATTTGCTGTTGACGTACTGTTGACGAAGAAGGATTTGCACGCGATCGGGGCGAGGGTGATTTCAGAAATGCTGAGAAAACAGAGTGTGGGTGGTGGGCGCGACAGGGATCGAACCTGTGACCCCTACCATGTCAAGGTAGTGCTCTCCCGCTGAGCTACGCGCCCTGGAAATGGGATGATCTCGTCATCCCGCTCCAGCTTTGATCGTATTGGGTGGGGTCCGTATATCGGCTCCAAAGCGCCCCCGCAAGGATGCTTGGACGTAATTTCCGGAGTGTTTTCGGACCAAAAAGGCGGCCGAATCAGGCCGCCAGCATCTTGTTCACTTCGCTGACCAGTTCGCGGAGGTGAACCGGCTTGGCCAGCACCTTGGCGTTCTTGGGCGCCTCCGAATCGGAGTTCAGGGCGACGGCGGCAAAACCGGTGATGAACATGATCTTGATGTCGGGGTCGAGTTCCGAGGCGCGGCGCGCCAGCTCGATGCCGTCCATTTCCGGCATCACGATATCGGTGAGCAGCATCTCGAACGGCTCCTCGCGCAGCCGCTGATAGGCCGACATGCCATTATCGTGGGGCGAGACCTGAAACCCGGCGTTTTCCAGCGCCTTGACCAGGAAGCGTCGCATGTCGTTGTCGTCTTCGGCGAGGAGTATCTTGTGCATGGCGGTCAGTCGTCACTTCCGGCTTGGAGGATCGTTACGCTCACTAAGCCCGAGAGAGGGTAAATTTCAGTTAAAGGTATCGGCTTCTTGGCTGTGGCTGGCAGTGCTATTCATGTAGCGGCACATACCAAGATCGATCAAGGCGGCGCTTTTCGGGCATTTGCGAAGCCTTCTCGGAGAACGGCGGCTTTTTTCGCTTGGCAGAATGATTACGATTACGGACAATACATCCTTACAAAGCCCTGCCCTCGCCGGCAGAATCGGTCGCATGATCGATCGGCCCAAAGGGAAAGCGGACATTCAAGGGACGGCGCCCGACGATGACCCAGTTTGATGGCGAGCTGTCGCCCCCGTTCGAGATCGTGGAGCCGGCGCATTGGCGGGCGCCGATCATCTTCAACTCGCCCCATTCCGGTTCGGTCTACCCGCCCGAATTCCTCAACGCCGCGCGGATCGACCTCGCCGCGCTGCGCCGCTCCGAGGATTCGTTCATGGACGAGCTGATCGGAGAGCTGAGCGATCGCGGCTTTCCGACGGTCCGGGTCAATTTCCCCCGCTCCTATGTCGACGTGAACCGCGAGCCCTACGAGCTCGATCCGCGGATGTTCACCGGACGGCTGCCGAGCTTCGCCAATACCCGCTCGATGCGGGTGGCCGGCGGCCTCGGCACCATCCCGCGCGTGGTCGGCGACGGGCAGGAAATCTATCGCGAGCGGCTTTCGGTCGACGACGCGCTGGGGCGGATCGAGGCGCTCTACAAGCCGTATCACCGCGCGCTGCGGCGGCTGATCAACAAGGCCCATCAGGCGTTCGGGACCGTGATCCTGGTGGATTGCCATTCGATGCCTTCGGTCGGGGTGTCGCGCGACGAACCGCGGCGGCCCGACATCGTGATCGGCGACCGCTACGGCACCAGTTGCGCGAGCCTTTTGCCCGATGTCGTCGAGGAAATCATGAGCGGCCTCGGCTATTCGATCGGCCGCAACAAGCCCTATGCCGGCGGCTTCATTACCGAGCATTACGGCAACCCGGCCAGCGGACTGCATACCGTGCAGCTCGAACTCAACCGCGCGATCTATATGGACGAGCGGCGGCGCGAGCGCGGACCCCGCTTTGCGCAAGTGGCCACGGATTTCGCCGCGCTCGCCGACGCGCTGGCGCAGGTGCCGCTCGGGGATCTCGGACCGTTCCAGGCGGCGGCGGAGTAGATTTTCAACACTGTCATTCCGGAGCGCACGCGAAGCGGGCGAATCCGGAATCTCGAGATTCTCAGGTGCACAATCGCGCACCGTAGTTCGCTTCGCGCCCCGTAATGACAACACCCAAAAGAAAAAAGGGCCGCTTGAATGAACAAGCGGCCCAAGTCTAGGGAGGAAACGCCCAAGGAGGGCAGCGATAGGGCGAGGCCCTACCGCACCGCAACAATATGCGGCCGCGCTGCACAAAACGCAAGTGTTTTTGGCTTTGTTCCGATCCAAAGTGGAACAGGCTGGCGGATCGGCAACACATCCGATACCTGCGAATTGTATTTTTAAAATCAATATCTTAGGTTATTTGCCGATCCGGCCCCGGCCTCACTGCAGTGCTGGTATGCCAAAACTCGCAACTTCGTGATGGCAGGACTAACCAAAAATCCACGCTTAAACGAAGCCTTGTCGAAAGCCGATTCGAAAGCGGGTTCGCAATACGAATGGGAATAACGCGCCGTTGGCGGTGCGCGGCGGTGCGGATTGGGCTAGGCAAGAGGCGGCATTCTTTCTCTGTTGGCGGTAAGGGACAGTCGTGACGGTCATCGATTTCACAGCCTTCATCGGCCGCCTCGCGACTGCGTCCGGCGAGACCATCCTGCCGTTCTTCCGGACCTCGCTCTCGATCGACAACAAGAGCGCGAGCGATTTCGATCCGGTGACCGAGGCCGACCGCGCCGCCGAGGCGGTGATGCGCCGCCTGATCAAGGCCAATTTCCCCCAGCACGGCATCGTCGGCGAGGAATTCGGCAACGAGCGCGAGGACGCCGAATATGTCTGGATGCTCGACCCGATCGACGGCACCAAATCCTTCATCGCGGGATTTCCGATCTGGGGCACCCTGATTGCGCTGCTGCACCAGGGCACGCCGGTGTTCGGCATGATGCACCAGCCTTATATCGGCGAGCGCTTTTCCGGCGATTCTGGCTCGGCGCATTATTCCGGGCCGTCCGGTGAGCGGCGGCTGACGGTGCGCCGCTGCGCGACGCTGAAGGAAGCGACCTCTTTCACCACCAGCCCGCTGCTGATGAACGCCGCCGACCGCGAGATCTTCGGCCGGGTCGAGAGTTCGGTAAAGCTGTCGCGCTACGGCGGGGATTGCTATTCCTACTGCATGCTGGCGGCCGGCCATCTCGACCTCGTGGTCGAGACCGAACTCAAGCCCTATGACATCGCGGCCCTGATCCCGATCGTCACCGGCGCCGGCGGCGTCGTCACCAACTGGGAAGGCAAGCCCGCCCAGAGCGGCGGCCGCATTGTCGCCGCCGGCGACGCCCGCGTGCACGAGGCCGCGCTGAAGCTGCTGAACAGCTAGGGGCGCAGCCATCCGGACCGGATCCTCATCGCGGCTTGGGCAACCGATTTTTGCGTTGATGCGACCGTGCGGTCTGCCGTTTCAAACCATTACGATGTCGTTGTGGTAGCGGACGCCCATACCTTGAATGACCGATCCCACCTCGGCGCGCCGAGTATCATTCGTCGCCACAACTGGGTCTGGGCCAACCTGATCGCCCGACGATCGGTCAGGCTCGCACGTACGGACGAACTCCTGATTTGATCGTAGGTAGCTCCCGCCGCCATCAGCCGGCCCCTTGCATCGAACGGTTCATCGCGTACGATGGTCCTCGAACACGCACAATAGATGCGGGATCGGGGGAGTATTCATGGGACTACTGGGCAAGCTGTTTGCCGGGCTGACGCTGCTATTGTTGCCAGCATTATTGCCGGCCCTGGCCTCAGCACAGGATTTCCCGAGCAAACCGATCAAGCTGATCGTGCCGTTCCCAGCCGGCGGCCCCAACGACATCATCGCGCGGCTGGTCGGCCAGCGCATGTCGGAAATCGTGAAGCAGCCGGTTGTGATCGACAATCGCGGCGGCCAAGCGGGCGTGCTCGGCACCGATGCGGTCGCAAAGGCAACCCCCGACGGCTACACGATCGGCATCGTGAGTGCGAGTGCGCTGGTCATCAGCCCGACGATGGAAAAGGTGCCCTACGACGTGACGAAGGATTTCGCGCCCGTCACGCTGGTGACGACGGTGCCGGAAATGCTGGTCGTCGCCAGCAACGTTCCCGCCGGCGACATGAAGGAGTTGATCGCGCTCGCCAAGGCCCAGCCCGGCAAACTCAATTTCGCATCCGCCGGCGTCGGCGGCCTGCCGCATCTGGCCGGTGAACTGCTCAAGCTGACCGCCAGCATCGACATCGTGCACGTGCCCTATCGAGGCGCCGCGCCCGCCATCAACGATCTGCTCGGCCAGCAAGTGCAGATGGCATTCCTCGATTTGCCGGTGCTGCTGCCGCATATCAAAGCCGGCACGCTGCGCCCGATTGCCCTCGGCGCGCCGAAACGCGCGCCCACCTCACCTGACGTGCCGACCACTGCGGAAGTCGGCATGCCCGAGCTCCTGATCGAAAACTGGTACGGCATGGTCGCGCCGGGCGGAACGCCCGAGCCGATCGTCACCACCCTGAACCGCGTCGCCAACGAGGCGATGAACGATCCGCAGGTGAAACAGAAGCTCGCCGACCAGGGCCTGACGGTTGCCGGCAACACGCCGGCGCAGTTTCACGACTACATCGGAACCGAGACCCAAAAATGGGCGCGCGTCATCAAGGCCGCCGGCCTCAACACGGGTAAGTGACGTCCGGCTTCGTTCTGTTCAGCGTGGCGCGGATTTTCGAAGATGCTCCGCCAGTTGCTGCGCGGGCTTGGGCAGCGCCCGAAAGCTTCGCGCGCAGATCACGAGCTTCCGGTTGGCCCAGGAATCCCTGATCCTGATGACATTGATCTTCATCGATCGCGCGCACCGTTTTGCCGCGACTTCAGGCATCACGCCAATCCCGATGCCGGCGGCGACCATCTGGCCGATCGCATCGAAACTGTTCAGCCGCGCACGAAAGCGCAGACGCGCGCCGAGACGCGCCGCATGTCCGCTGATATGCGCGTGCAGCGCGATCGAGTTGATCAGCCCGACGAAGTCGCGCTTCACCACGTCGCCGAAATCGACCTGCCGCCGGTTCGCCAGTTCGTCGTCCCGTGCCGCAACCAGCACCAGACGATCTTCGCTGAACGGCATCCGCTCGATATTGTCCGGCAGCGCATGTTCAGCGGCGAGCCCGAGATCGGCGGCATCAGTGGCAATGGCGCGGGCGATCTCGGAGCTTTCGCGTTCCTCGACGTCGATCGAAATGTGGGGATGCGCTGCCAGAAAGGCAGCCAGTGTCTTCGGCAGATATTCCGAAAGCCCCGACGTGTTGGCGAGGAAGCGGACGGTGGCCTTCGCGCCATGGGCAAAGGCCAGGAGATCGCCGCGCATCGCCTCCACATTGTGGAGCACGACCCTGGCGTGATCGAGCAGGCTTTCGCCGGCCGGCGTCGGTTCGACGCCGCGACGGCCGCGCGTCAGCAGCACGACGCCGAGCGCATCCTCCAGCCCCTTGATCCGCTCGCTGGCCGACGCCAGCGCGAGATGAACCCGCCCCGCGCCGTTGGTGATGCTGCGCGTCTCGGCCACCGCGACGAAGAGCTGAAGATCGACCAGATCGAAGCGCATCAAACCTCTCAACCCTCATGGTGAGGAGCGCCGAAGGCGCCTCTCCGACGATGCTGCGCATCGCCGGGCGAACCAACAGGCCGGGGTTTCGCCCGCGGCCATCCTTCGAGACGCGCGCCATGCGCGCTCCCCAGGATGAGGACGGAGCGCGTGGCACCTCTGCCTTCGTTTTATCCGAAGGCTATCTCCGGAACCTCCAGATTGTGCCCAATGCGTCGATAGGTCAATGTCGCCCGATGATCGACACCCTGCTTTTCCTCGTCACCGCCACCTTCCTGCTCGCGGGCTTCGTGAAGGGCGCACTCGGGCTCGGCCTGCCGACGGTGTCGATGGGCCTGCTTGCGGTGTCGATGCCGCCGGCCCAGGCGATCGCGATCGTCATCGTGCCGGCGATCGTCACCAACATCTGGCAGACCTTCGGCGGTCCGTACTTGCGCGATATTTTCCGACGGCTGTGGCCGTTGCTGGCCGGAACGGCCGCCGGCATCTGGCTCAATGCAGGGTCGCTGACCGGACCCTATGCGCGCTACACCGCGATCGTGCTCGGCCTGTTGCTGGTGATCAATGCCATCATCGGCCTGAGCAAATTCAATTTCACCATTGCCCCCCGAAACGAAAAATGGGTCGGCGGCATCGTCGGGCTGATCACCGGCCTGATTTCGGCGGCAACCGGCGTGCAGGTCATTCCGTCGGTGCCGTTCCTGCAGGCGATCGGCATGGAAAAGGAAGAGCTGATCCAGGCGTTGGGCGTGTTCTTCACCGTCGCGACCCTGGCGCTTGGCCTCAACCTCACCGGCGCCGGCCTGCTGACGGCCGCGACCGCACTGCCGGGCGCGGTTGCCATGGCAGCGTCCTTTGCCGGCATGTTTATCGGGCAGGCGGTACGGACACGGCTGCAGCCGGATATCTTTCGGCGCTGGTTCCAAATCGGCATGATCGTTCTCGGCCTCTACCTCGCCAGCAATGCGCTTGCGAAGCTGACGTCGTAATTTCCGGCGGAGCCGCGTGGCAAGACCTGCGAATTCCTTGCGAAGGAATTTCTCAAGACAGGCGGACGACTGAACCTGGAGCCGCGTCCCGATTTAGCGCGCCTCCAGCATCGCAACGCGGATGCCGAGATAGGCGAACAGCCCGCCGAGCACGCGGTTGATCCAGGCCATTACATTGGCGGATTGCCTGATTCGGCCGGCCGCCCTCGCCGCAAAGGCTGCAATCCCGAGGCACCACAGCATGCCGGTGAAGATGAAGATCATGCCCAGAGCCAGAAAGGCCAGCGTCTTATGGCCTGAGTCCGCGGCCACGAATTGCGGCAGGAAGGCCAGGAAGAACAGCGCCACTTTCGGATTGAGCACGTTGGTCAGCGCGCCCTGCCAGAACACCCGGGAAAGTGACGTTTCGGTGACGGCCGCCGCCTCGGCAATCGGTTGCGGCCGCGACAGCAGCATCTGGATGCCCGTCAACAGGAGATAGGCCGCGCCGGCCAGTTTCAGGGCCGCGAAGGCCGTCGATGACGCCATCAACAGCGCCGACAGGCCGATGGCGGCGCCGAAGACATGGACCAGACAGCCGCAGCAGATGCCGATCACCGCCGCCACCCCACCGCGCCACCCGAACTGGATGCTGCGGCCGATAATATAGGCCGTGTCCGGCCCCGGGGTGATGTTGAGCAGCAGCCCGGAGAGGATAAAGAGCCAGAGTTCGTGAATGCCGAGCGCCTCTGTCATCATTTTGTCCGGTTCCCCTGCCGCCCCTCAGCCTAATTTGCGCGCGTGCCAATCCCTGAGGGATTGCAGTATTATCATGGGCAAATCGGGCTTTCGCCAGATTGCGCATATTTTATAAACATTGGAATCGGTCGGCCGACCACGTAGTGGTTATCCTGCCCATTCCGGCGCCGTTGGGGATATACTGAGGATATGGAAAGACGCTTGGCAGCCATCGTCTGTGCTGACGTCGCCGGCTATTCCCGCATGATGGGGGCCGACGAGGCGGGGACGCACGCCACGTTCAAGGCCCATCGCACCGCGATCTACCCGATCATCCTCAATCACGGTGGCCGCCTGGTGAAGAATACCGGCGACGGCTTCCTGCTGGAGTTTCCCTCTATCGTCGGCGCCATCGAGGCCGCGGTCGCGATGCAGATGGTGATGGCGGAGCGCAACGAGCACCTCCCCGCCGACCGCCTCATGCAGTTCCGCATGGGCATCCACATGGGCGATGTGATGGCCGACGAGGACGAGGTATTCGGCGACGACGTCAACATCGCCGTCCGCCTCGAATTGGTTGCCGCCCCCGGCGGCGTGGCGGTTTCGGGCAAGGCCTGTCAGGAGGCCGGCAAACGCCTCAGCGTGGCGCTGGCCGACGCCGGCCCCCACCGGTTCAAGAACATCGACGAGCCGATCCAGGTCTGGACCTGGCAACCCGCCGGGTCGGACGCCGGCAGCCTCGTGCCCAAAGCCTCGGCCGAAACGTTGGCCACCAATCTTCCGGCCCAATATCGGACGGCGATCGTGGGAGTGCTGCCGTTCGCGAATCTGAGCGAGAGCGCCGACGAGTATTTTTCCGACGGATTGACCGAGGACCTGATCCACGCGCTTTCGCTGCAATCGTTCTACCGGGTGCTGAGCCGCAACTCGACGTTCTCGTTCAAGGGCAAGAACGTGAGCACGCGCCTGATCGCGCGCGAGATCGATGCGACCTATCTGATCCAGGGCTCGGTTCGGCGGGCCGCGACCAAGATCCGCGTCACTGCCGAGTTGATCGCGCCCGAGAGCGGCGAGCAATTATGGACCGGCCGGTTCGACCGCGACATCGGCGACCTGTTCGCGATGCAGGACGAGCTCACCACCAGCCTGTCCGCGGCGATCGCGGCTGAAATCTACCGGGCGGAAGCGTCCGCCCCGCCGCGCTCGACATCGAACGACCTCACCGCATGGGATCGGTTCCTGAAAGGGTTGTCCTATTACTACCTGCAAACCAAGGCGGATTGCGAAACCTCGATCAGCCTGTTCAAGGAAGCCATTGCGCTCGATCCGACTCTGTCGATCGCGCGCGCCTATCTCGCCACTATACAGATCCAGGTCATCCAGTTCGGATGGATCAAGAGCACGCGCGAATTGTGGGACAGCGCAATGAGCCTCGCCGAGAGCAGCGTTCGGCTCGACCCCCGTTCGTCCTTTGCGTTTCAGATTCTGGGCTATCTGCACGCGCTGGAGGGACATCACGAGGCGGCGATGGATGCCGCCAAGCGGGCGGTCGGACTCAATCCTTACGACATGGGCGCCCGCGGCGTACTCGGAATGTGCCATCTCATGAGCAGCGAACACCGGCAAGCCATCGAACTGCTCACGATGGCGGCGCAGCGCGGCAACAGCGACCCCCGATATCAATGGGCCGCCGGGAACGCGTTCAGCCATTACCTGCTCGGCCAATATGACGCTTCGCTGTCATGGGCGCGCGAGGCCCTGTACGCCAATCCCAATCATCTGCAGGCGCTCACGATCCGGACGGCGGCGCTCGCCCAATTGGGACGAACCGACGAGGCGAAAAATGCGGCCGGGGTTGTGCTGAGCAACTACCCGACCCTGACCGTCGAACGCTACTTGCGGAATTTTCACTGGAAGGCCCCGGCCGACATTGCGCACTTCCGCGACGGCTTGGTGAAGGCCGGCATCCCCTTCAGCAAATTGACGCTGGTCGAACCTTCGCCAAAGCTCGCCGCAGATTCCTGACAGCAAGAGAGGCTGTCGGTTGACAGCGCGTCGGATTCCGCCAAAACTTCCCTACACGCTGAAGTAGTTCGCCGCCGAATTGCCTTTTCAGACCATTCCTCGCGCTCCCGATCGGAGCGGATGCTTTTTTCATATTCGATGCCTTTGAGGACTTAACCATGCCCGACCACAGCATCGGCACCGCCCCGGGCGGCCAGATCCCCGTTTCACCCAACAATCCCTGCCCGTTTTTGCGCGCCCTGGTCGCCAATGGTTACGTCGGCGGCCACGTCGTGCCGCTTTCAAAGCTCTCCGAAATGATCGGAGCCGCGAGCGGCGAAACCGGCTCTGCCAAAAAGAAGGTGGGGCTGGAAACCTGGCTGGTCGCCGTCATTGCGAACGGCCTGGGGCCGCTGCGCGTGTTGAAGAGCGCAACCTCCGGCGCGGTCCTCGACGAACTGCGCGATGGCCCGCTCGACAAGCATGGCGGGGGCTCGCGCATTCTCGACGTCGATGCGAAGGTCCATGAGGACGAAATCGCCCGGCTCGCCGGCTTCGGCAAGGACCGCAAGGATCCCGCCGGCGGCGTCGAGCGCGGCCTGACGGCGAAAGAGATCGACACCTTCATGACGGCCAATATCAAGCGCGACGGCGATGCGGCGCACTGGTACTACCCCATGCTCATGAAGGGCGAATGGCCGGTGCTGCTGAAGATCCTCGGCAAAGGTGAAGGCGAGGAGCGTTACCTCAGTGTCGCCGAAGTCAGGACGTTGTTCGTCGAGAAGCGACTGCCCGAGCGGATTACGGCGCGGCTGCCGAAGCCGGCCTCGCGCTGAGCCTCACTTGAACAGCGGCGTGCCCGGCACGAAGGCGTCGAACGCTGCCCAGAACTGCCCGCGGTAGCGGTCCTGCTCCTGCAGGATCTCGTGCCTGGAGCCTGCGATCACCAGATGCGAGCCGGCGCGCAGATGATAGGCGAACTCTTCGATTGCGGCCGTTGAAACAATGCTGTCGTTGCTGGCGGCCAGCATCAGGATCGGCTGGCGGATTTCGGACGGGTAGTTCATGCCCCGAAAGGTATGCATCGCCCTGAACGCGGTATCGGCCCAGGCCACCGTCGGCGAGCCGATGCCCAGCGTCGGGTCTTCTTCCAGGATCGCGGCGTTGCGGGCGTAGCGCACGGGATCGCTGGTGAAGGGGTTGTTGATAAAGGACTCCGTTCCGGTCAGCGCGTCGCTGCCGCCGGGCACGTAGCGGCCGCCCTGCCCCATCAGCCGCATGGTCCGAAGCAGCGCTCGCGTCGGGAACGCGGTCCGGCGCCCCGGCAGGTCGATCATCGGCGCCGACAGCACCATGCGGTCGAACCAGCGTTTGCCCGCACGCGCCACCCGCAGCATGACAGCTCCGCCCATCGAATGCGCCAGCGCGAAGAAGGGCGGCGGACAATCCGGCAGCACCACCTGCTGCACGAAGGTTTCGACGTCGATCTCGAAATCTGAGAAGTCGCGGACATAGCCTTTGCGCGGATCGCGCAGGCGGCGCGAGGAATGCCCCTGGCCGCGCCAGTCGATCATCGCCACCGCAAAACCGCGATCGCGCAGGTCCCGCACCGTCTCGAAATATTTCTCGATCTGCTCGCTGCGCCCGGTGAAGACGCAGACCGTGCCCTTGCGCCCCGCCGGCGGCGCCCAGCGCGCGAACCGCAATTCCGCGCCATCAGGCGTCTTGATGGTGCCCGAGACGACATCCTCCGGAACCGGATTGGCAGGGATCGAGACAAGCGTCATGAGGAAGAACCGGGTAGGTGAAAAGGGCTTGAAATCAAGGCGGGGGCGCCAAAAAAAGAGGCTGGTTTCGCCCCTCTTGAACGCCGTTTCACCCCTCCCATATCATTTCTGTGCAGGCCGCTACCAGTGTTTCGGAACCGAAATCCAAGGCTCTACGAAATCCAAGGCTCTGAAACTCAAGGCTGCACGAGGACTAAAGCCCGGCCCGATGGCGGGCGGGTAACTGAAACAGTCGCTCAATGGAGGACTACCCATGCGTACCTACGATCTCACTCCGTTTTATCGTTCCACCGTCGGCTTCGACCGCTTCTTCAACCTGCTCGATCAGGTGACCTCAGACGGCAGCCCCGGTTATCCCCCCTACAATATCGAGCGCACCGGTGAGAACGCCTACCGCATCAGCGTTGCGGTCTCCGGCTTCTCGCAAGGCGAGCTTTCGATCGTCGCGAAGGAAAACACGCTGACGATCAAGGGCGAGAAGTCAGCCAACGAGAACGGCAAGGACAATGCCGAAGTGCTCTACCGCGGCATCGCGGCGCGCGCCTTCGAGCGCGTATTCCAGCTTGCCGATTTCGTGCAGGTGAAGAACGCCTCGCTCGAGAACGGCCTGCTCCACGTCGATCTCGTCCGCGAGATCCCCGAGGCCAAGAAGCCGCGCAGCATTCCGATCGACTCCGGTGCGAAGGCCCCGCAGGTGGTCGACGCCTCGGTAGCCGCGTAAGACCGTCAAGGTTTTCGGCCGATATTGGCTGAACGCGAAAACGTCCCGGGAAACCGGGGCGTTTTTTTACGCACTTCATCACAAGAGGCATATCGCCCCACGTGCCAGGAGCACGTCGCTAAGACCCGAACCGCCCAAGCGGGCCATCATCCATCATCGTCACGAAGGCGCCATGCCGTCGGCGCAGGTCCGCCAGGTCGCCTGGCGCCGCAATGTCGCGCTCGGCGTCGTCCAGAACGAGATCGGCATGCCGCTTCAGGGAAGCCATGCGTTCGCGGTCCCGCTCGCAACTCACGACCTGAGTCAGCACTTCCAGCTGCCGCATCAGCACGGCGGCGTTACCGGCCGCGCTCTGCCTAATCATGTGAAACATGGTGTTGAGCAGTTGGTCATACTGAATATGGGGAACGACCAGCACTGCGCGTTCCTGCACCAGCGAAACCCCTGAAGGCAAAAACAGGGGCTTGATCTCACATAGTGCTGCGCCGAGGCGATCCAGCACGCTGATCGCGGTATGGGGATCGTTGATTCCCGGCGACAGCGCCCTTACTGCAACCTCGACGAGCTGGCGGACAGCGAACCGCAGGTCGGACGAGCTGACCCTGTGCGCGCCCAGCGCGGTAGCATTGCGGATCGCTTCCCCGGCGCCCTCCACCGGCGGTAGCACCAGCGCGATCGGCGCCCCGGGAAATACATAATCCCCAGGCCGAACGAGCAGTCGGATCGCCGTTTCATGTTCGGCCGCCCAGGCGGCAAGGCCAGCTTCGTCGAGCTGCTGCAGGTAGCCACGCCGGGAATCGGCGATGGGTACGGCATCGCGCCAGAACGTCAGCGGTGGCGGGGCCGGCTGGCGTCTGTCGGTGGTCAAACGCCGGATCGCAGAATGGACGTCGTCGCTCACGAGTTCGATCACGGTGTCGACGTTGATCCGGCCGGACATATGACCGACGAAATAGACCAGCGTCGCGACGCAGACAAAGGCCAGCGCGATACCGACGCTGAGCGAAAGGTGCGGGATGAATCCGCCCTCGGTTTCGGTCCGTACGCTTCGCAGCACGATCAGCGCATAGCAGAAGGTTCCAAGAAAAGCGCCGAGCGTGAGCTGGTTGCCGCGATCGCGGATGAAGTTGCGCAGCAGCCTCGGTCCCATCTGACCTGCCGCCAGCGACAGCGCCGCGATCGTGATCGAAAAGACCGTACCCGCCACGCCGATCGTCGAGGAAGCAACGGCGCCAAGCAGCGTGCGCGCCCCAGTCGCTCCTCCATCGTAAAGCCAATTTTCCAGCAACCAGCGCGGGATCAGGCCGCTCCGATCCAGCGCGATGAGGCCGAAAGCGCCGGCAACGCCGACCATGACCAGGAGTGCCGGAAGCAACCAGAAGGTCTCGGCGAGGTCGGCAAGCAGCTTGCGAAGGCGCGCGGTCATGGATAATCCGATTCGTCGACGATCGGCGAAGCTGCCGCCGTTTCGTCCAACGCTGGCTAGGGTCGCTGTTACTGAGACTTGTGGCCGAAATTATCCTTGAACCGCGTTGCAGGCGCTCCATCGTTTCCCCCGGGAGATCAACGGCAGCGAGCAATAAGCGTTCCAGAATGACGTCCGTTTGAAATTCGCGTCAGATCGTCGCGGATGACTGGTCGAATGCGTGCGAGACGTTATCCGATATGAGATTCTATCCGACTTCGACCCAAATCTTTCTGCGGTTGGTCTCGGCAAGCCAAGGATCCCGCCGAAAATGACGTTCTCGCTTCTTGAGCTTGCCGCGATCTTGCTGACGCTCTCCGCGCTTTTCGGATGGCTCAATCACAAGTTCATTCCGCTGCCCCACACGGTCGGCCTTCTCGTCATGAGCGTCGTTGTTTCGCTCATCATGGTCGGCGTCGACATCGCTGTGCCCAACGAGCACCTTTTTGACGCCCTGACCTCCGCGCTGTTGCAGATCGATTTTACCTCCGTGGTCATGAACGGCATGCTGGGATTCCTGCTGTTTGCGGGCGCGCTCCACGTCGATCTGAGCAAATTGCGCTCCCGGGCGATCCCGGTCGCGATCCTCGCCTTCTTTGGTACCGTGATCTCGACGGCGGTGGTCGGCGCCGGACTTTACCTGTTCACCTTGCTGATCGGGTATCCCATGCCTCTGTCGTGGGCGCTGGTGTTCGGGGCGCTGATCAGTCCGACCGACCCGGTCGCGGTTCTCAGCACCTTGAAGAACGTCAAGGTGCCGGCCAATCTCGAAATCGAGATGCAGGGCGAATCGCTCTTCAACGACGGTGTCGGAATTGTGCTGTTCACGATCCTGGTGCGCTTCGCGGCGGGCGCCGGCGAAGACACCAGCGCTTTGGCAATATCCGAGTTGTTGCTGATCGAGGCCGGTGGCGGCGTGCTGCTCGGACTGCTCACCGGATACCTGGCCTATCAGGCCATGCGCCTGATCGACGATTATCCTGTGGAGGTGCTGATTACGCTGGCGCTGGCGACAGGCACCTATGTCCTGGCGCAGAGGCTGCACGTCAGCGGACCGCTCTCCGTGGTGGCGGCGGGTCTGCTTATCGGCGATCGCGGCCCCCGTTACGCGATGAGCGAGAGGACACAAACCTATGTCTTCAGTCTCTGGACGCTTATCGACGAGATATTGAATTCGGTGCTGTTTCTGCTCATTGGCCTCGAGGTGCTGGTCCTGCGCTTCAAGCCGTGGGTGCTCATCGCGGCGGCGGCGGCGATTCCCATCGTGCTGGTCGCCAGACTATTCGCGGTGGCCCTGCCGCCGCTTGTGTTTGCGTGGAGCAAGCTGATGTCGGTTCGCAATGCCCCCTTCATAACATGGGCTGGCGTCCGTGGCGGAATATCCGTGGCGCTGGCGTTGTCCATACCGGAGAGCGAGGCCAAGCCGGCCATTCTCGCCGCGACATATGCGGTCGTCCTTTTCAGCATCATCGTCCAGGGCTCGACCCTTGGCCTTGTGGCGCGGAAAACCATTCGCGCCGATGTCGAGGCGAAAGCAACCAACGACACGCGAGCATAGTCGGATTCAACTTCTCATCCGACGGCATCGCATTGGTCGCGAGCCTGTCGCGTGACGGCGGGAATAGCTCTCCAACGAAAAGCGCCCCGGGAAACCGGGGCGCTTTTCGTCGCTGCTTCGTAGCCCGGACGGAGCGCAGCGCAATCCGGGTCCTTTGCCCCGCGGATAAAATCACCCCGGATTTCGCTACGCGAAATCCGGGGTACGATTCTACTCCAGCCCCTGCACGTTCGGCATGTCCTGGGTCGGTGCAATCTGCGGGACGGGCTTGGCGGCAACCGAGCCGGTCGTCACCGGGGCAACCGCCCGCACCTCGGCCGACTTCGGGGCAGGCGCCGCCGCCTGCTGGACAGGCGCCGGCGCGGGCTTGGCGGCGATCGGGCTGGCCTTCGGCATCGGCACCGTGCGGCTCGCAACCTGGGCAGGCCGTGACGGGCGCGGCGCTGCCTGGGCCTGCGGCGCTTGAGCCAGCGGTGGCTGAGGCATGAAGGGCCTGCGGAGAGCGCTCTGCTCCTGATCGAAATTGTCGCCGCCCATCCGGTAGGCCGGCAGGAAGCGGATGATCCGGCCGTTGCGCGCGTCGATAATCAGTCGGCCGTCCTCGCCGCCGCGATCGATCACCGCGATCGTGTAGACGAAGCCGCGGAGCCTGGGGATGCCGAGCGGCGAGAATCCGTTGTCGCGCAGCACCGAGTAGACTTCCGTCGACGGCAGCAGGCCCGGTCCGGGGCCGTATCCGTAGCGCGGTCCCGGGGCGTATTCCGGCCCGGGAACCGGGCGCGGGGCCACCACATCGGGGGCGCCGAAATCCGATGCCGCCATGTATCGCGGGCGTCCACTGTCGTAAGGCCCGGGCACCTGCGCCTGCGCGCTGCCCGCCAGAAGGACCAGTCCCGCCGCTAAAGATCCCGTGAACAACTTCATCAGAAAGCTCCTGTAAGCCCCGCAGCCGCCCGGGCCCGAGCGGGAGCATTACGCTCTCTCGCCTGCCGGGCCTGGACGCGAATTTCATTGCGAAATCCGGCGGTCCTTGGGCCATATCGCGGCGCCGCTGCCGCAAACGCCCGCCGGTGGTTTTTCCCCCGCCGCCAGGCGCCGATCCTCATGCGGGCGAGGACTTTCACGCGCTTGTGTGATAGACAAAAATTTGGCATGGTCGAAGTTAGGACAGTATCACTGTCTCAATTGCGGGGCGGTCCCGGCACGGGGATTGCAACGAAACCGTGGCGCCACGAGCTCCAGGGCAGTGCAGGCAAGGCCGTTCCTCAGGGACGTTGAACGCCCAAGCCTGAATTTAAGAAATTGCGGCTCGCGGAGGACGAGCGGTGGCCCGGTGGGTGCCGCAAGCGTCCAAGGTGCGCCGACGATGCGGTGAGGCCCTTAGCCTTTTTTGAGAGGAACAAGATGAGCGGGTCGGAATTCGAACGCGAAAACATCGTGGCAGAAGCACTGTCGGCGACCGCGGCTTCGAAACCGGCCGACACGCTGCTTGAAGATTCTGCCGCGTGAGCACAGCTGGCGCCCGCCAGCCGAGGGCATGTACGACCTCGGCATGGAGAAGGATTCCTGCGGCGTCGGTTTCATCGCCAACATCAAGGGCAAGAAGTCACACCAGATCGTCTCCGACGCGATCAGCATTCTGTGCAATCTCGAACATCGCGGCGCGGTCGGCGCCGATCCGCGCGCCGGCGACGGCGCCGGCATTCTGGTGCAGATCCCGCATGCCTTTTTCGCCCGCAAGACCGCCGCACTCGGCTTCAAGCTGCCGGAGCCCGGCCAATACGCCATCGGCGCGCTGTTCATGCCAAAGGAGACGGCATGGCGAAAGGTGATCCAGAGCATCATCGCCGAACAGATCAAGGAAGAAGGCCTCGTGCTGCTGGGCTGGCGCGACGTGCCGTCCGACAACGCCTCGCTCGGCGTAACCGTCAAGCCGACCGAGCCCTACCACATGCAGGTGTTCATCGGCCGCAACGGCACGGCGAAGACCGAGGAAGAGTTCGAGCGCAGGCTCTACATCCTGCGCAAGTCGATCTCGCAGGCGATCTATCAGCGCCGCGACCGCGGCATGGCCGGCTATTATCCGGTCTCGCTGTCGTGCCGCACCGTGATCTACAAGGGCATGTTCCTCGCCGACCAGCTCGGCAAGTATTATCCCGATCTGCACGAGGCGGATTTCGAGAGCGCGCTGGCGCTGGTGCATCAACGCTTCTCGACCAACACCTTCCCGACCTGGTCGCTGGCGCATCCCTACCGGATGATCGCCCATAACGGCGAAATCAACACGCTGCGCGGCAACGTCAACTGGATGGCGGCGCGCCAGGCTTCCGTGCATTCGGAGCTCTACGGCAAGGACATCAGCCGTCTGTGGCCGATCTCGTATGAAGGCCAGAGCGATACCGCCTGCTTCGACAACGCGCTCGAATTCCTGGTGCAGGGCGGCTACTCGCTGCCGCACGCGGTCATGATGATGATTCCGGAAGCGTGGGCCGGCAATCCGCTGATGGATGAACAGCGCCGCGCCTTCTACGAATATCACGCCGCCCTGATGGAGCCGTGGGACGGCCCCGCCGCGATCGCCTTCACCGACGGCCGCCAGATCGGCGCCACCCTCGACCGCAACGGGCTTCGTCCCGCGCGCTATCTCGTCACCAGGGACGACCGCATCGTGATGGCGTCCGAAATGGGCGTGCTGAAGATCCCCGAGGACCAGATCGTCACCAAGTGGCGGCTGCAGCCCGGCAAGATGCTGCTGGTCGACCTCGAACAGGGACGTCTCATTCCCGACGACGAGATCAAGGCGACGCTGGCCAAGAGCCATCCCTACAGCGACTGGCTGCATCGCACCCAGCTCGTGCTGGAGGAATTGCCTGCCGCGCCCGTCAAGGGCATGCGCTCCAATTTGCCGCTGCTCGACCGGCAGCAGGCGTTTGGCTATTCGCAGGAAGACATCACCATCCTGATGACGCCGATGGCGGCGACCGGCGAAGAGGCAGCCGGCTCGATGGGCAACGACACGCCGATCTCGGCGCTGTCGGACCGGCCGAAGCCGCTCTTTACCTACTTCAAGCAGAATTTTGCGCAGGTCACCAACCCGCCGATCGATCCGATCCGCGAGGAACTGGTGATGAGCCTCGTCTCGATCATCGGGCCGCGGCCGAACCTGTTCGACCTGCAGGGCATGGCATCGACCAAGCGGCTCGAAGTGCGCCAGCCGATCCTGACCGATGCGGACCTCGAAAAGATCCGCTCGATCTCCGATGTCGCGGACACCCATTTCAAGTCGCGCACGCTCGACACCACCTTCCATGCCGGCTTCGGCGCGGCGGGGATGGAGCAGGTGCTCGACGAACTCTGTGCGCGCGCCGAAGGCGCGGTGCGCGAAGGCGTCAACATCATCATCCTGTCGGACCGCATGGCGGGCTCGGACCGGATTCCGATCCCCTCGCTGCTCGCCTGCGCCGCCGTGCATCATCATCTGATCCGCACGGGACTGCGCACCTCGGTCGGGCTCGTCGTCGAATCCGGCGAGCCGCGCGAAGTGCATCATTTCGCCTGCCTCGCCGGCTACGGCGCCGAGGCGATCAATCCGTACCTGGCGTTCGAGACCATCATCGCGATGAAGGATCGCCTGCCGGGCGCGCTCGACGACTATGAGATCGTCAAGCGCTACATCAAGTCGATCGGCAAGGGCCTCTTGAAGGTGATGTCCAAGATGGGCATCTCGACCTACCAGTCCTACTGCGGCGCGCAGATTTTTGACGCCGTCGGGCTAAAGGCGGATTTCGTCGCCAAGTATTTCGCCGGCACCCATACCCGCATCGAGGGCGTGGGCCTGGCCGAGATCGCCGAGGAAACCGCGCGCCGCCATACCGACGCGTTCGGCGACGCGCAGGTCTACAAGACCGCGCTGGATGTCGGCGGCGAATATGCCTACCGCACCCGCGGCGAGGACCATGCATGGACTGCAGAATCTGTCTCCACGCTGCAGCACGCCGTGCGCGGCAATTCGCAGGAGCGTTACCGGGCGTTCGCAAAAATCCTCAATGAGCAGTCCGAGCGGCTTTTGACGCTGCGCGGCCTGTTCCGGCTCAAGACCGCCGAGGACGAGAAGCGCAAGCCGGTAAAGCTCGACCAGGTCGAGCCGGCGGCCGAAATCGTCAAGCGTTTCGCCACGGGCGCGATGAGCTTCGGCTCGATCTCGCGCGAGGCGCATACCACGCTCGCGATCGCCATGAACCGGATCGGCGGCAAGTCCAACACCGGCGAAGGCGGTGAAGAATCCGATCGCTTCAAGCCGCTGCCGAACGGCGACAGCATGCGCTCGGCGATCAAGCAGGTCGCCTCCGGCCGCTTCGGCGTGACGACGGAATACCTCGTCAACTCCGACATGATGCAGATCAAGATGGCGCAGGGCGCCAAGCCCGGCGAAGGCGGCCAGTTGCCCGGCCACAAGGTCGACGCGACCATTGCGCGCGTACGGCATTCGACGCCGGGCGTCGGTCTGATTTCGCCGCCGCCGCATCACGACATCTATTCGATCGAGGATCTGGCGCAGCTGATCTACGACCTCAAGAACGTCAATCCGGACGGCCAGGTCTCGGTCAAGCTGGTGTCCGAAATCGGCGTCGGCACCGTGGCAGCGGGCGTTGCGAAAGCGCGCGCCGACCACGTCACCATCGCGGGCTTCGAGGGCGGTACCGGCGCCTCACCCCTCACCTCGATCAAGCACGCGGGTACGCCCGTGGGAAATCGGCCTTGCCGAAACCCATCAGACGCTGGTGCGCGAGCGGCTGCGCAGCCGCATCGTGGTTCAGGTCGACGGCGGTTTCCGCACCGGACGCGACGTGGTGATCGGCGCGCTGCTCGGCGCCGACGAATTCGGCTTCGCCACCGCGCCGCTGATCGCGGCCGGCTGCATCATGATGCGCAAGTGCCATCTCAACACCTGCCCGGTCGGCGTCGCGACGCAGGACCCGGTGCTGCGCAAGCGCTTCACCGGCCAACCCGAGCACGTCATCAACTACTTCTTCTTCGTCGCCGAGGAAGTGCGCGAGATCATGGCGCAGCTCGGCTACAAGAAGTTCGACGAGATGGTCGGCCAGACCCAGATGCTGGACCAGTCCACGCTGGTGGCGCACTGGAAGGCCAAAGGGCTCGATTTCTCAAAACTCTTCGTCCGCCAGAAGGAAGAGAAGGGCCAGAAGATCTATCACGCCGAGTCCCAGAACCATCATCTGGAGAAGGTGCTCGACCGCCGCCTGATCGAGAAGGCACAGGCTGCGCTCGATCGTGGCGCCCCGGTGAAAATCGAGGAAGAGATCAACAACACCGACCGCTCTGCGGGTGCGATGCTGTCGGGTCAGGTCGCCAAGATCTACGGCCATGCCGGGCTGCCGCATGACACCATTCAGGTCAGCCTGAAGGGCACCGCGGGCCAGGCTTTCGGCGCGTGGCTGACGCGCGGCGTCACCTTCGACCTCGAAGGCGAAGGCAACGACTATGTCGGCAAGGGACTTTCCGGCGGCCGCATCATCGTCAAGCCGCCGCGGAATTCCGGCATCGTGCCGGAGGAATCCATCATCGTCGGCAACACGGTGATGTACGGCGCGATCGAGGGCGAATGCTATTTCCGCGGCATCGCCGGCGAGCGCTTTGCGGTGCGTAACTCGGGTGCGGTCGCCGTCGTCGAAGGCGCCGGCGATCACTGCTGCGAATACATGACCGGCGGCATCGTCGTGGTGCTGGGCAAGACCGGGCGCAATTTTGCGGCCGGCATGTCCGGCGGCATCGCCTATGTGCTGGACGAGGCCGGCGACTTCGCAAAGCTCTGCAACATGGCGATGGTGGAGCTCGAACCGGTGCTGTCGGAAGAGCTGATCAACGCCAACACTTATCACCACACCGGCGATCTCGAAGCGCATGGCCGGGTCGACGTGTTCCAGAACCTGCTCTCGTCCGACGTCGAGCGGCTGCACGTGCTGATCACGCGCCACGCCAAGCTGACCGGCTCGAAGAAGGCCGCCGAGATCCTCGCCAACTGGAAGGCTTGGCTGCCGAAATTCCGCAAGGTGATGCCGGTGGAATACCGCCGCGCGCTGAAGGAAATGAAGGCGAACGCCGACGCCGAGCCAAAAATCGCGATCGGGGCTTAATTGCACGAGCCCGTCATTGCGAGCGCAGCGAAGCAATCCATAGCGCCACAAGCCGAACCATGGATTGCTTCGACGCCAGCGCTCCTCGCAATGATGGAGGGTGACCGAAACAGATACGAACGAGAGATGCAGGGGCATCAGGTTTAATGGGCAAGATCACAGGTTTTCTGGAAATCGACCGGCATGACCGCAAGTATGCGCCGGTCGCAGACCGTTTGAAGCATTATCGCGAATTCGTCATTCCCTTAAGCGAGAAGGACACCCGCGACCAGGCCGCGCGTTGCATGAATTGCGGCATTCCCTATTGCCACGGCACCGGTTCGGTGGCGCCGGGTACGCCGGGCTGCCCGGTCAATAACCAGATCCCCGATTTCAACGACCTCGTCTACCAGGCCAACTGGGAAGAGGCCTCGCGCAACCTGCACTCAACCAACAATTTCCCCGAGTTCACCGGCCGCATCTGCCCCGCGCCATGCGAGGCATCCTGCACGCTCAACATCGACGACAACCCGGTCACCATCAAGACCATCGAATGCGCGATTGTGGATCGCGCCTGGGACAATGGCTGGCTGAAGCCCGAGATTGCGCCGGTCAAGACCGGCAAGAAGGTCGCGGTCATAGGCTCCGGCCCGGCAGGACTGGCGGCTGCGCAGCAACTCGCGCGCGCCGGCCACGACGTCCATGTCTACGAGAAGTTTGCCAAGGCCGGCGGCTTGCTTCGTTATGGCATTCCCGACTTCAAGATGGAAAAGCACGTCATCGACCGCCGCGTGGCGCAGATGGAAGCCGAGGGCGTGACGTTCCATTACGGCGTCCACGTCGGCGGCACTTCCGAGGGCGCGGTCGATCCGCGCGAACTGCTCGCCCAGTATGACGCCGTCGCATTGACCGGCGGCGCCGAAGCTGGCCGCGACCTTCCGATTCCCGGCCGCGACCTCGACGGCATCCATTTCGCGATGGATTTCCTGCCCCAACAAAATCGCCGCGTCTCCTCCGAGCCGCTCGGTGCGGTCGCGGACATTCTCGCCGAAGGCAAGCATGTCGTCGTGATCGGCGGCGGCGACACCGGTTCGGACTGCATCGGAACTTCATTCCGCCAAGGCGCAAAATCCGTCACCCAGCTCGAAATCATGCCGGCGCCGCCCGAACACGAGAACAAGGGATTAACCTGGCCGAACTGGCCGTTGAAGATGCGGACCTCGTCGAGCCAGGCCGAAGGCGCCAAGCGCGAATTCGCGGTGCTGACGCAGAAATTCTCGGGCGTCGACGGCAAGGTGCAAAAGCTGCACTGCGTCCAGGTCGACGACAAGTTCAAGCCGATCGCCGGCACCGAATTCGAACTCGAGGCGCAGCTCGTGCTGCTCGCCATGGGTTTTGTGCATCCGGTGCACGAGGGTATGCTGAAGAACCTCGGTGTCGATCTCGACCAGCGCGGCAACGTCCGCGCCAACACGCATGACTACCAGACCTCGCTGCCCAACGTGTTTTCCGCCGGCGACATGCGCCGCGGCCAGTCGCTGGTGGTGTGGGCGATCCGCGAGGGACGCCTGTGCGCGCGGGCGATCGATCAGTATCTGATGGGGACGACGACGCTGCCGCGGTAACGGCCGCCATCGCCGGGCTCATCCCGGCGCACTGCGTCTGCGAACGTCGATGGAAGCGTGGATCAGCCCACGTATGCCGCGATGTGTATGGACACTGCATCGCTTTGCCCGCAACTTCGCCTGGTTCGGATCGATAGTCACCGTTCCTCCGGTGGGCATTGCGATCCGGAATCACAAGGAAAGGCGGAAATATGAGAACTGAGGGAACGGGCAATTCCGTGCGCCAGCGTTTTACACGCATATTGGCGGCCGGCGCCCTGCTATTCATGTACGCATTCGGCATGGTTGCGACGACCGGCGCCTTTGTTGCAGCGGGCGTCTCTCCGGCCTTCGCGCAGCGCGGCCGGGGTCGGGGCCGGGGCGGCGGTTGGGGCCGAGGTCGCGGCGACGGTGTCGGCGCAGCCATCGGCATCGGGGTCGGCGCAGCCATCATCGGCGGCGCAATTGCGGCGAGCGCCGCCGAGCAGCAGCGGCGCGATGCCGTCAGCTATTGCATGCAGCGCTATCGCTCGTACGATCCCAATAGCCAGACCTATCTCGGCAACGACGGCCTCCGCCGTCCCTGCCCGTAGCGAGCGAATACCTTCAAGATATCTCAGGACCCCGGCCGAAGTGCCGGGGTTTTTGTTTGAGGGCACCGTGGGCCAAGAGTCGCCTTTCCCGCAATCGGAAAAGATCATGCGCCCTTAATGCTGCAGCCGCACGCCGAGCATCACCACCGTCGACGCCGTGCTGTTGCCCGGCAAGTTCGAATCCAGCCAGTCGCGGCGCAGCGTGCCCCTGAGCCAGACGTTGCGGTTCATCTTGTAGATCGCCTCGCCCGACACCGTGTAGATCTTGTCCTTGCGGTTATCGCCCTGGTAGTCGAGCGAGCCCCAGGTGAACTTGCCGATCGCGGTCAGCCAGCGGCGGAAGTCGTGGTCGACCTCGACGGTGTAGATGTGCGTCAGCACCCCCGACGTGCCGGGCAGCGTGGTCTCTGCGATCGTGGTGTCAGAAAGAAACTTCGCCGTCGTCAGCGGCGTCGCAGTCCAGACCAGCGAGGACGAGACGAGCAGGCCTTCGAGGCGATCGAGCCGCGGGTCGACATACTCGCGCGCGGCGTAGCCGACGCCGATTTCGCCGGTCAACAGCCGCGAGAATTCGAAGCTGGTGCCGCCCTTGACGTAGCCGCCCGCGGAATCGCGCGCAAAGCCGGCGCGGTCGAGCCTGACGTCATGCACGCGGCTGTCGCCCTGCACTTCCACGAACGGCTTCAGGCCGGGCCGCAAATCATAGCTGACGCGGCCGACGCCGCCGTACTGGCTGAAGTTGCGATCGTCGTTGGTTGTCGAGGTGCCGTCGGTGAGCTTTGAGTTGGTATAGTCGGTGCGGTCGACGGTGGCGCCGGCGGAAACCTGCAGCCGGTTGAAATTCTGGTCAACGCCGACGGTGCCGCCGACCGTGGTGTAGATCGGATATCGGGCGAGGCCGGCTTGCACGTTCGGGCTGCCGGGATTGTCGGTCGAGACGAACAACCGCCCCTGCGCCAGCAGCCTTGTGTCGCGGCTGACATCGAGCCGGCCGTCGACGTGGCCGATGAAATTGGGCCGGTCGATATCGAGCGGCGCCGACAGCGGCGTACCGTCGGCGTTCGGCGTGAGATTGCTGCCATAGCCGGTGAAGGAGCCGCGCAGATCGGCGACCAGCGCGTGGCGCTCCCAGTCGGAAATCGCGAGGAATTCCGGCGCGATTACGTAGAACGGCTTGCCCTGCGCCGGCGCGAGCCGGCCCGGATTGGTATCGTAGCCACCGGAAAATTCGACCGCGGACTTGATCAGGAAACTGCCGGCATAATCGCCGACCGCGCCGAACGGATCGTCGTCGACCTTAAGGCGCTTGCGCGGCGGCTGTCCGAGAACCGCACCGGCCATGGCGGGCGGGATCGGCGTTTTGTGCGCCGATTCCGAGGGCGGAATCGAAAGCCGCAGCCGCGTGTTCGACGCAATCGGCGGCGGCGGACTGCCGGGACCGACCGGCGGCTTCGGCTTCGCCTGCCCCGGATAGTATTTCGGTTTCTTGCGCTTGCGGTTGAGCGAGTTGTAACCGGAATCGGCAGCGCCGCTGGCGGCCGGCAGACCGTATTTCGGGATCTGTCCGATCCGCGACGGCGCGGGCCCGTCGCGCTCCTTCAGTTTCGGATTGTTGAGCGGATCGTTCGCCTCCGCCGCGGTCCGGCGCAGCGGCGAATCCGGCGACGTCACCTGGCTGGTGCGCCTTGAGCTGAACAGGTCCGGCGTGACGGTCTGCGCCTGCGCTGCGTTTCCCGTCAGAGCGATCAACGCAAGGCACCGCAAGGCCGCGCGAAAGACGCGCGCGCGCCTGTTCCAGCCCGTTGCTGGCCCCGCCCTCACGATAAGAAATACCCCAACAAAAACAGATACTTGATTGATACGCGCCGAGCGCTCGCGGGAGCACGTCGTTAATGGAGTTAAAACAATTATGGTTAATGAGCCGTTGAGAGCCGCGCCGCGCGCGTCGCATCGCGGGACGGGCCATGCTAAGGAAGGGCCCGGGGGCAACGCCCCCTCTTCCCTGGAAACAGACATGGCTAATCCGAAACCGCTGATGGCAAAATCATCCGGCACCAACTCCGCTGATGCCGCCGTCCAGTCGGCCCTGCGCACGCTTGACGCCGAGGGCAGCGGAATCGCCGCGCATCTCAGCAGCGCTGCAATCCGATCTCCGCGCGCCCTTCATCGCTGCCGTCGATCTGATCCGGAAGCGCCAAGGGACGGCTGATCGTCACCGGGCTCGGCAAGTCAGGCCATATCGGCCGCAAGATCGCCGCGACCTTTGCCTCCACCGGCACGCCCGCGTTCTTCGTCCATGCCGCCGAAGCCAGCCATGGCGACCTCGGCATGATCACGGCCGAGGACGTCATCCTGGCGCTGTCGTGGTCCGGCGAGCAGCCGGAGATGAAAAACCTGATCAGCTACGCCGCGCGGTTCCGGATTTCCGTGATTGCGATGACGGCCGAGCGGGAATCCTCGCTCAGCAAGGCGGCCGATGTCGCGCTGACACTGCCAAAGGCGCGCGAGGCCTGCCCGCACAACCTTGCGCCCACCACCTCCTCGCTGATGATGCTGGCACTCGGCGATGCGCTGGCGATCGCGCTGCTGGAAGGCCGCGGATTTACGTCCGTCGATTTCAGCGTGCTGCATCCCGGCGGCAAGCTGGGCGCACTCTTGAAATACACCCGTGACCTCATGCATTCCGGCGACGCCGTACCGCTGAAGCCGCTCGGGACAAAAATGTCCGACGCGCTGGTCGAGATGACCTCAAAAGGCTTTGGCTGCGTCGGCATCGTCGATGCCCGCGGACACCTCGCCGGCATCGTCACCGACGGCGATTTGCGCCGCCACATGGGGCCCGATCTGATGGCGGCCACCGTCGACGAGGTGATGACGAAAAACCCGAAGACGATCGACCGCGACGTGCTGGCCGGCGAAGCGCTGGAGATCCTCAACTCCTCCAAGATCACGACGCTGATCGTGACGGATGCCGGCAAGCCGGTCGGCATCGTGCATCTGCACGATTTTTTGCGCGCGGGCGTGGCGTAGCCGACGGCCTCTCCCCGTCATTGCCTGCGACAAACGCAAAGCGTTTGCGCAAGGGAGCGAAGCGACGAAGCAATCCAAACCTGTTTTGTGGCCACATGGATTGCTTCACTTCGCTCGCAATGACGGTTCAGGCCTTCGGAAACCTTGCCGCCTTCTCTTCGAGCGGCAGCGCCAGTCCGTTCGCGAGATACGATACGGTGCGGTAGAATCCGCACAGCAGCATGATCTCGAATATCTTCGCCTCGTCGTAATGCGCCGAGAGGCCCGCGAATTCGGCTTCGCTCAGCGTGGCGCGGTCGTGCAGCGCGTCGACGGCTGATATCAGCGCCTGCTCGGCCTGCGACCAGCAGGCCTCCGTGGCGGCGCCGCGCACGGTGGCGCGGACCTGATCTTCGGTCAGGTGTGCGGCCGCCGCGAACGTCGCGACATGCACGCCCCATTCGTACTCGCAACCGGTTCGCGCGCAGGTGCGGTCGATGACGATCTCGCGCTCCCGCAAACTGAGCGGCCCGCGATCGAGCAGGCTGCCGGCGCGGAATTTTTCCCAGGCCCGGGCGTTGCCGGCCATGACGCGAAACAGCAGCAGCGGCGGCGCGCCGCGCATGATGCGGTCGAACTGTTCTTGAATCTCCGGTGAATAAGGCGGCTCAAGCGGCGCGATGCGCGGTGCGGCCTGTGACATCGGCAGGCTCCTGTGCTACAAATAACGTAGCAATACGCTACATTATTTGTAGCGATACGCAAGAGGGCTTTCGATGCCGAAACCGGCCGCCACAACCAAAAAAACTGCCGTTCGCGGCTCGAGAACCGGCCGGCCGGTCATGGCGCTGCTTGATCTGCTCGGCCGCCGCTGGACCTTGCGGATCGTCTGGGAGCTGCGCAACGGCCCGCTGACCTCACGTGCACTCCGCACCGCCTGCGACGACGCCTCGCCGACGGTGATGCAGGCCCGCCTCTCCGAGTTGCGCGAGGCCGGCCTCGTCGAACTCCTGGCCGGCGACGGATATCGTCTGACGCCGCTGGGCAGGGAGCTGATGGAGAGTTTTCAGCCCCTGCATCATTTCGCCGAACGGTGGAGCAAGCGAGTCGCATAGCGTTTTCGAGCGAAGTGGATACCGGTTCGCGTGAAGAAAACGCGTCAAAAGAGAAGCCTTGAGCTAAGCCGCCGCCACCGTCAGGCTCGCGCCATCGGCCTGCACCACCCTGACGCGGCTGCCGGCCGGGGCGTCGGGGCCGGCGACGCGCCAGATCGTGTCGTCGATCCGCACCGTGCCCGTGCCGTCGACGATCGGCTTTTCCAGGGTGAATTCGCGGCCGACCAGCGCTTCAGTGCGCTTGTTGAGGAATGGATTGCTCACGCTGCGGCTGCCCTCGCTGCGCGCAAAGTGCCGCCACGCCGGCACGGCGGCGACCGCGAACACCGCAAACATCAGGAGCTGGGTCTGCCAGGACGGGTTGATCGCAAACGACAACAGCCCGACCAGGAGTGCGGCGAGCCCGAGCCAGAACATGAAGACACCCGGCGCCAGCAGCTCCAGCGCCATCAGGATGAAGCCGAAGATCAGCCAGTTCCAGGTGCCCAGGGTAGAAAACATCTCGGCCATGACACGAACCTCTAACTTTCTCGTTTGCCGAACGCGTCAACAAAAACGGTGGTGCGCTCCCTTTTCAATCCTACCGCTGCGGCGCGACCGGCGGTGGCGTCGGGCCGGTGTTCGGCACCGAGGACGTCCGCCGCGCGGCGGCGGCCGCGGAGGCTGCGCTTTCGCCGAAGGTTGCCCTGGCGATCTCGCCGATGCCGGCCAGCGATCCCAAAATGCTCACCGCTTCGATCGGCAGCATGACGATCTTCTGGTTCGGCGAGTCCGCAAGCTGTCCGAACGCCTTGATGTATTTGTCGGCGATGAAATAGTTCAGCGCGGCGACGTCGCCCTTGGCGATCGCCTCGGAGACCATCTGCGTCGCCTTGGCCTCGGCTTCGGCGGAGCGCTCGCGCGCCTCGGCGTCGCGGAACGCAGCCTCCTTGCGGCCTTCGGCCTGCAAAATCTGGCCCTGCTTGGCGCCTTCGGCACGAAGAATCTCGGACTGCCGCTGGCCCTCGGCCTGCAGAATGTCGGCGCGCTTGACGCGCTCGGCCTTCATCTGCCGGCCCATCGCCTCGACCAGATCGGCCGGCGGCACGATGTCCTTGATCTCGATGCGGTTGACCTTCAGCCCCCACGGCGACACCGCGGCATCGACCACGCGCAGCAGCCGTTCGTTGATCTCGTCGCGATGCGACAGCACCTGGTCGAGGTCCATCGATCCCATCACCGAGCGGATATTGGTCATGGTCAGGACGATGATCGCCTGATCGAGATTGGATACTTCGTAACTCGCCTTGGCGGCATCGAACACCTGATAGAAGGCGACGCCGTCCACCGTCACGGTGGCGTTGTCCTTGGTGATCACCTCCTGCTCGGGAATGCTGATTACCTGCTCCATCATGTTCATCTTGCGGCCGACGCGGTCGAAATAGGGAATGATGAGGTTGAGCCCCGGCGCCAGCGTGCGGGTGTATTTGCCGAACCGCTCGATGGTCCAGTCATAGCCCTGCGGCACGGTCTTGACGCCCGCGAACAGCGTAACAATGACGAGCAGAACAAACGCGATCGCGAAGATGTCAAAACCGCTCATAAAATCCCTCCAAGGCCGGCAGGAAGCGCTGCCGGAGGCGCTATCCGTTTGTCAGCAAAGCCGCGGCGCCGGTTCAGCCGACGCTCTCGAGTTCTGACTATATAGCTAGGGAACGGTTTGGCGGCCACCAGATGTTCGCATGTCCGAACGGCGGCAAGCTATCGGCAAATTTTTCGGGCAGCTATATCCAGCCTTGAAGCTCGCGCAAAACGAGCTGGCGGATGACGTCCATGCCGGGATCGCTGTCGTTGAGGCAGGGAATGGCGGAAAATTGCTCGCCGCCATTGTGCTTGAAGATTTCGGCGTTTTCCTGCGCGATCTCTTCCAGCGTCTCCAGGCAATCGGCGGAGAAGCCGGGGGTCACCACCGCAATGCGCTTCACCCCATCTTTCGCAAGCTTTTCGATGGTCTTGTCCGTATAGGGCTGCAGCCACGCGTCGAAGCCGAAGCGCGATTGAAATGTAAGGATCAGCTTTGCGGCATCAAGGCCCATGCGCTTGCGCAGCGCATCGGTTGTTGCAACGCACTGGGCGTAATAGGGATCGCCCTTGTCGACATATTTCTGCGGCATGCCGTGAAACGACGCCACGATCAGTTCGGGCTGAAACGGCAAGGCCGCGAGGTGCGCGTTGATGGAGACCGCGAGCGCCTCGATGTAATCGGGATCGTCGTAGTATGGCGGGCTCACCCGCAGCGTCGGCTGCGCGCGCATGCCGGCGAGTGCGCGAAACACCTCGTCGCTGACGGTCGCCGAGGTCGCGGCGGAATATTGGGGATAGAGCGGCACGACCAGCAAGCGGTCGCAACCCTGCGCGGTCAGCGCATCGATGCGCGAGCGGATCGACGGGTTGCCATAGCGCATCGCCCAATCGACCACGACGTGGTCGTGATCGGAAATTGCCTCCGCGAGCTTTTCGGCCTGGGCGCGCGTAATCGTCTTGAGCGGCGATTCGTCTTTCTCGGTATTCCAGATCTTCTGATAGTCGCGCGCCTTGCGGGCGGGGCGCACGCGCAGAATGATGCCGTTGAGGATCAGCTTCCAGAGCAGGCCCTGATCCTCGATCACGCGGGGATCGGACAGGAATTCCTTCAGGTAAACCCGCACGCCCCGCGCGTCGGCGGTATCAGGCGTGCCGAGATTGACCAGCAGCACGCCGACGCGCTCCGGCATGGGTTCAGGCGGCGGCTTCGCATTTCCAATGGGGACGACGACGGTCATGATTTCGATGGCTTCGCGCGTTGCACCATCCTTGTCAAGATAACCGTCGGTTCGGTACGATTACCGGGGGCGGGAGGAACCATGACGATCGCCGAATGGTGCGTTTTCGGAACGCTGTTGCTCTATTTGCTGACGATCGCCTCGGTCAAATGGGCCGGGCATCGCCATTTCGACAATGCCAGGCCGCGCGATCCTGCGTTCTACGAGGACGCGATCCGTGCCCGCGCGCTCGGCGCCCATCAGAACGGCATCGAGGCGTTTCCGTTCTTTGCGGCCGCCGTCCTGCTGGCGGAGTTTCGCCTGGCGCCGCAGCACCTGATCGACGAGCTCGCCATACTCTTCCTGATCGTGCGCATCGCCTATGTCTTCACCTATCTCGGCAACCGCCCGACGCTGCGTTCGATTCTCTGGAGCATCGGGTTCGCGATCAACATCGCGATTTTCTTTCTGCCGGCGATCAGGGGATATTTGCCGGCGTGAGATCACTATCACGCAAGCTCCCTCTACGTCATTGCGAGATCCGTAGGGTGAGCAAAGCGACAGCGTGCCCACCATCACGAGCGTGCGTTAAGTGGTGGCACGTCGCTAACGCGCCTTTTCCCACCCTCCGATATCGCGTAGGCCAGATGCCGTTCGCGCGCGGCGATCCGCTCACGGATCGCCTTCGATATCGGCACCGGACGATGGGTCTGCTGGTTGGTATTGACCCACACGATTTCACCGGTCACGAGCGCCTCATTGCCGCCCTTCAGGAAGATCGCGAGTTCGAAGGTGAGGCTTGAGTTGCCGATCCGCGCCACCCGCGCACCGACGTCCAATTCCCAGTCGAACCGGACCGGCGCCTTGTATTCAATGACCGATTTGACGACGTGGAAATCCTCGCCCGTCTGCTTGGCGTCGGCATACTGATCGTAGCCCAGCGCCCGAAAATATTCGGTGATGGCGGTGTCGAAATAAGTCAAATAGTGCGCGTTGAAGACGACGCCCTGGCCGTCGATCTCGGAATAGCGCACCCGGAACGGGTGAAAGAACCAGAATTGTTCGCGTGACATGGGATTCCCGGTTTCGCCGTTTCGTCGGCGCTTTGCATATCTCACCGCATCACTCTGTCAAAGCCGCCGCTTTCGTGACACGCAGCAAACCCGACAACAGTCTGGCTCGCCTTTGGGCAAGACCAGTCCTGTATCCTGGATCCATCCGGACGTAGCGCCCAGCGGAATCTTCTCGAAAAGCGCGGGTCGGCCATCGCGATTAACCTTGTGTTAAGAGATCGTCAGCCGCCCGCCGAACCAAATTGCGATTTCTGAGGTAATCTCACTTTGCGAAGGATCCGGCGAGTGGGGGCTCAATGTGATCAGGACTATTTGGCTCGGCTTCACATTTTTGATTGTTTTGGCCGGCGTAGGTTCATTCAGGTTTGCGTTTGGTCACTTCGATGCCGCCAATGCTTCCGGCATCGTTCGTCCAGAGGTCGATCGCACCGTCGGCACAATAGCATATCAAGAGACTCCCACGAAAGCTGACCGGTTGCCCGTTGCCTACGTTTCTCCCGCACCCGATGATACCGAATTGGCGAAGACCAATGATATAGCGGCGGAATTACTATCTCGAATATCGCCGGCGATCGTTACACCAGATATTGTTGGTCGACACTGGCACGAATCCGCCCCTTCCGTCATTCGGCCGACGAGAATTCAAAGGGCGAAGCGCAAACAGCCGAAGCCCGATGCCGTCGCCAGCAAACCTGAGCCGGCCGCGGATCCGAAGGCCTGCCAATTGGAAGAGTTTGACGCATTTCGCTGGGCATTTAGCTTGCCAACAGGCTGCCACACCTAGCCGCAATCGGATAGCCCGCCACTCTCGCAAGGCCACGCGCCTTCGAAGGGGATGGCGGGTTGCGCTGCGCTAATCCGCCCTACGCACCGGGACTACTCACAAACACGTCGCGCGTTCGGCGGCGAGATAGCCGAATAACAGGCCGAGACCGAACAGCAGCACCAGGCCGGCCGCGCCGAATTCGATGCCGCGCATGATGAGCGCGCCGCTGCCCTCGCGCCCGGCGCTGAGCCGGCGGGCGAGGCCCTTGGCGGACACGGCGATGATGGCAATGGTTGCGACCGTAATGGCGGTGCCGAGCCCCATCACGAAGGTCGCGGCGATGCCGGCCCAGAACAGACCCTGCGCAAGTGCGAACACCAGGACCAGGATTGCGCCCGAGCAGGGCCGCATGCCCACGGCGAAGATCGTGCCCAGGCCGCGCTGCCAGCCGCCGGGACCGGCGAGTTGATCGGGCGTCGGACCATGGGAATGACCGCAATGCTCGTCGTGACCGTGACCATCGTGGTGATGACCATGATCGTGATGGCCGTGATCATGATGGTCATGATCGTGATCATGATGATGGTGCGCCACCGCCAACGCCGGCTCAGGCTTTGCCTGAAGGGCCCGCATAAAGCCGCCGCCCTTGGTCCAGACCAGCCGGGCGCCGAAGGCCGCGATCAGGGCGTAGCTTGCGATCTCGATCGCCTTCTCCGCGGAGCACATCGTCTTTGCGGTAGAACTGAGCAGCCAGGCGAGAACCGCGACCAGCGCCACCGCCACCAGCGCCTGCAGCAGCGCCGAGGCGAACGACAGCACGATGCCGCGCCGCGCGGTTTCCTCGTTGGCTACGAGATAGGACGAGATCACCGCCTTGCCGTGGCCGGGCCCGGCGGCGTGAAAGATGCCGTAGGCAAAGGAAATCCCGAGCAGCGTCCAGACCGCGCTGCCATCCGATTTCGCCGCCCGGATCGTCGACGACATCTCGCGGTAGAATTCGGATTGCTTGGCGAGGATCCATCCGATGATGCCGCCGATCGGCGGCTCGGCTGGCGGCCGCGGGCCGCCGAACGGGTTCTGCGCCATCAGCGCGTGCACGGCCGCGTCGAACACCATGACGGCCGCAAGCGCGGCGAGTATGACCGTTATGCCTTGCGCGAGGCGTGCCGGCGTCCGCCTCACGGGCAATCAACCATGATCTTGTTGGCGAACATCGCGCCATAGTTGGAATTGTCGCCGTTCATGAAATTCTGTTCGTTGAGGCGCTGGGCATTGGCGGTGCCGTCATTCGGCCGCTGGAACTGCATCTTGCAGGCGTCGGGGGCACCGTTGAGCTTGATCGGATCCTTGTCGTCGAACTTGAAGTCGATGAAGTAGGAGGGATCGAAGACTTCAAGCGCCGTCTGTTTCGCCTTGAACGGCGTCTTGACCGGCAGCGTGAAATGCAGCGTCAGCTCGCTATCCCTGTATTCGAGGAAATAATCCACCGGCTCGACAAACTTCTCCTTCTTGCCGTCGGCCTTGGCGAAGGTGAAGAAGTTGAACTCCTTCAGCGATTCGACATTGGTCTGCGCCAGCGGCGCCAGCTCTTCGCGGGTGTAGACGCCCTTGGTCTTGGTCGCGAGACCCTGCAGCGCGTAGGTCGTGAACATCTCGTCGAAGGTCCAGGCGTGGCGGACGCCCGTGATCGAGCCGTCCGGCGCATACACCACCTCGCTTTTTGCGGTGATCCAGACATGCGGATGCGCTTCGGCCGCGGCCGTGCTGAGCGCAATGCCGCCGGCGAGGAGGAGCAAGCCGAGTAACCGCTGCATGGTTGATATCACCTCAAGCCGCCTCCGGCGCTTCCAGCAGGCCGCGCCGGCGCAACAGCGCGTCCGCCTCCGGCTCGCGGCCGCGGAACGCGACATAGGCTTCCTCCGGGTCGCGCGAGCCGCCCGACGAATAGATGTCGTCATGCAGGCGTTTGGCGGTAGCAGGATCGAAGATGTCGCCGGCCTCCTCGAAGGCGCCGAAGGCGTCGGCATCCATCACTTCCGACCACATGTAGCTGTAGTAGCCGGACGCATAGTGATCGCCGGAAAAGATATGGCCGAATTGTGTGGGCCGGTGCCGCAGCGCGATTTCCGCGGGCATGCCGATCTTTTCCAGCTCGGCCTTCTCGAATGCGGCGACGTCGCGGCTGGCCGCGGCCGGCTGGGTGTGGAATTCGAGGTCGACCAGCGCCGAGGAGACGAACTCCACGGTGGCAAAGCCCTGGTTGAATTTTCGCGCGGCGAGGAAACGGGCCAGCAGGTCGTCCGGCAGCGGCTCGCCGGTCTGGTAGTGCTTTGCGAACTGCCGCAGCACCTGCGGCTGCTCCTGCCAGTGCTCGTAGAGCTGCGAGGGCAGCTCGACGAAGTCGGTGAACACGGATGTCCCCGACAGCGAGGGATAGGTCACGTTGGACAGCATGCCGTGCAGGCCGTGGCCGAACTCGTGGAACAGCGTCCGTGCATCGTCCGGCGACAGCAGCGACGGCTCGCCACCAGCACCCCTGGCGAAGTTGCAGACATTGATGATGAGCGGGGCGATCCCGCCATCGAGCTTCTGCTGGTCGCGCAGCGAGGTCATCCAGGCGCCGGAGCGCTTCGAGGGCCTTGCAAAGTAATCGCCATAGAACAGCGCCTTGTGCTTGCCGTCGGCATCCCTGACCTCCCAGACCCGAACGTCCGGATGCCAGACCGGGACGTCCTTGCGCTCGGCGAAGGTGATCCCGAACAGGCGAGTGGCGCAGTCGAAAGCGGCCTCGATCATGTGGTCGAGGACCAGATAGGGCTTGATCGCGGCATCGTCGAAATTGGCGCGGCGCTGGCGCAGTATCTCGGCGTAGTAGCGCCAGTCCCACGGGGCGAGCGTAAAGTTGCCGCCCTCCTCCGCGATCAGCGCCTGCAGAGCGTCGCGGTCGGCGAGCGCCCGCGCCCGAGCCGGCTTCCAGACCCGCTCCAGCAGGCTGCGCACGGCTTCCGGCGTCTTGGCCATGGAATCCTCCAGCCGGTAGGCGGCGTAGGTCGGAAAGCCCATGATCTTGGCGGCCTCCTCGCGGAGCTCAAGGATCTCCACGATGGTGGCGTTGTTGTCGTTGGCGTTGCCATTGTCGCCGCGCGCGGTGAAGGCCTTGAAGACCTTCTCGCGCAGGTCGCGGCGCGACGAGCTCTTCAGGAACGGCTCCACCGAGGAACGCGACAGCGTCACGATCGCCTTGCCTGCCATGCCCCGCTCTTCGGCGGTCGCCTTCGCCGCGGCGACGAACGCCTCGGGAAGGCCGGCGCGGTCGTCCTCGCCAAGCTCCATGAACCAGTCCTGCTCGTCGCCGAGCAGGTGGTGGCTGAACGAGGTGCCGAGCTGGGCCAGCCGCTCGTTGATCTCGGCCCGCCGCTTCTTGGCGGCCTCGTCGAGGCCGGCGCCGGCGCGGTAGAAATTGGTGTAGGTGCGCTCCAGCAGCCGCAGCTGTTCAGCCGTCAGGCCGAGCTTGGCGCGCTTCTCATGCAGCATCGCGATGCGGCCGAACAGCACCGCGTTCATCATGATCGGGTTCCAGTGCCGCGCCATCCGCAAGGAGACTTCCTTGTCGATCTCCAGGATAGCCGGATTGGAGTGCGCCGAGACCAGGTCGTAGAACACGGCCGCGACCTTGGAGAGCAGCTTGCCGGACCGCTCCAGCGCCGTGATGGTGTTGGCGAAGTCCGGCAGGGTGGGATCATGGGTGATCGCCGCGATCTCGGCGGCATGGTCGGCAAAGGCCTGCTCGAAGGCGGGCAGGAAGTGCTCCGGCTCGATCTCGGCGAATGGCGGCGTCTCGAACGGCGTCTGCCACGGCTGGAGCAGCGGATTTGCTCCGGCTTCCGGAGCGGCTGCCGTGTGCTGGGTTTCTGACATCACAAATCCCGTCTTTTGCTCTGGAGCCCTCTCGGCCCTGATGGATCAGGGCCGGGCTCCAACTCTGGTTTGACGCGTTTTCTTTAGCGCGAACCGGTCACCACTTCGCTCGAAAACGCTCTGGAACATGCGGCAATCTATATCACGCGATGCGGCATTTTTGGGCCTTTTACGCTTGATAGATCGGGCCTTTTCGGAGAGATTGCGCCCCTTGAACAGGACCTTTTCCATGAGCCCACAGCCCGCCTCCACCTCCTCCCGCGCGATCGTCTGGCCGAGCGTCATCACCGTCATCTCGGCGGCGATCCTGATCGGGGCCGAAGTGTTCGGCGCGGCGTTTGCCGGCGGCTGGGCGCTCGCGATCCTGTTCGGCCTCGACGACACCGGCGCGCACATCCTCCAGGCGGTGCTGTTCGCGATCGGCGTGCTGATCATGGCGGCGTTCATCCGCGCTGCCCAACGCGTCGAGCCGTTCTTCAAGCGCGCCTGACGCGCGCGTTCAAGAAAGCGCTGCGGCACAGGCGCTGAAGCGCTCACGCATCTTCCAGAAATCTTAACGTCCGTTCATGTTTGTTCGTCGGCTCCGCGCGCCGAGAACGAATTTGTAAGCACGCGTGGGGAAATTTGTCCCCAGCCTAAAAAAAATGTTGCGAAGCAGAATCAAAAGTCTTATTTCCAGCCTTGCCCAATTTCGCACGTGCCTGTGGTCGTGTGTCAGTCGGTAGGTATCCGGACAAGAGGCCGGACAGCCGCCAAGGGGTGGAAGAACCGAGGGTCGCTCCATAAGCGGCCAGCATCTCTCTCAAGAGATGCCGTTGAAGGTCTCTCCATCCTTTGCAACCGTGACTGGCAGCCGGAGGCGAACCGGCGCACCCCGCTCTCAACGGGGGACGCGACTTAAAGCAACGACGGATCGGGCTTTTTTGGTCTCTACCGGCATTCCAACGCCGGCGCGGGCTACTGAAAAGGCTTGTCCTTCATTGCCAGGTGTGCGGGCGGGAAATTCCCAACCAATCCACGGCAGCACAATTCGGTCTGAGTTCAAGGCCTTGTCGCGTCTCCATCGTGCGACAACGCCGAAGCACTCATGTCCGAGATCAAATTTGAACGGGTCCCTGTCGCAAAGGCCGTTTGGAGGGTGCTATGACCGAACGTATTCAGGAATTCCTGCGCAACCGCCGCAGCGAGGGCCAGGACACCGAGCCGTGCCTCGTGGTCGACCTCGAAGTCGTGCGCGACAACTACCAGACCTTCGCGAAGGCCTTGCCGGACAGCCGCGTGTTCTACGCGGTGAAGGCAAATCCGGCGCCGGAAGTGCTGCAGCTCTTGGCCTCGATGGGCTCGTGCTTCGACACGGCGACCGTCGCCGAAATCGAAATGGCGCTGGCTGCCGGTGCGACGCCTGACCGCATCTCCTATGGCAACACGATCAAGAAGGAGCGCGACATCGCGCGCGCCTTCGCGCTCGGCATTCGCCTGTTCGCGGTCGACTGCGCTGCAGAGGTCGAGAAGATCGCGCGTGCCGCCCCCGGCGCAAAGGTGTTCTGCCGCATTCTCTATGATTGCGCAGGCGCCGAGTGGCCGCTGTCGCGCAAGTTCGGCTGCGACCCGGAGATGGCGGTCGAGGTGCTCGACCTCGCCAAGCGACTGGGCCTGGAGCCGTGCGGCATCTCGTTCCATGTCGGCTCGCAGCAGCGCAAGGTGAAGGCGTGGGACCGTGCGCTGGCGATGGCCTCGACGGTGTTCCGGGACTGCGCGGAGCGCGGGATCAGCCTGTCCATGGTCAACATGGGCGGCGGCTTCCCGACCAGGTACCTCAAGGACGTTCCTCCGGTCGTGCAATACGGCCGGTCGATCTTCCGTGCGCTGCGCAAGCATTTCGGCAACCAGATCCCGGAAACCATCATCGAGCCGGGCCGCGGCATGGTCGGAAATGCCGGCATCATCGAGACCGAAGTCGTTCTTATTTCCAAGAAGAGCGACGAGGACGAGGTGCGCTGGGTGTATCTCGACATCGGCAAGTTCGGCGGTCTCGCCGAGACGATGGACGAGTTGATCCGCTACGCCATCCGCACCCCGCATGACGGTGCGGACATGACGCCGTGCGTGCTCGCGGGGCCCACCTGCGATAGCGCCGACGTGCTGTACGAGAAGATGCCGTATCCGCTTCCGGTGACGCTCGAGATCGGCGACAAGCTGCTGATCGAAGGCACCGGGGCCTATACGTCGACCTACTCGTCGGTGGCGTTCAACGGCATCCCGCCGCTGCGGACCTACCACATCTGAACAGCCTCGTTTGAGGTTTGAATAACGGGAGCCGGTGCGCCGGCTCCCTCCCCATCATTTGCCGATTTTCTAGACAACGCTTTGCGCGGCAGGCTGCCGTTGCGAGCGGGGACTGACGTGCCATGACTGCTTTGCGGAAGACCACTGCTGCCCTCATCTCCGATGCCGCTCCGTTCGCGATCCGTGCGGAGCGGGCCTCGGACGTCGGCGCGCGCGAAGCGCTGCTGGATGCCTGCTTTGGCGACAACCGCCATATGCGCACCTGCCAGCGCCTGCGCGACGGACGCGCGCCCGCCGAAGGCCTTGCCTTGTCGGCCGTGCGCCAGGGCCGCCTGGTCGGGTCCGTGCGGTTGTGGCACGTCAGCGCCGGGGGCATCCCGGCGCTCATGCTCGGCCCGCTGGCGGTGGAGGCATCCTCCCGCCAGCTTGGGCTCGGGGCTGCGCTGATGGACCACGCGCTCGCGGCGGCGAAGGCGCGTGGCCATCGCGCGGTAATCCTGCTGGGCGATGCGCCCTATTACGCCCGCTTCGGCTTCTCGGCTGCCAAGACCGGCGCGCTGTCGCTGCCAGGCGCGTTCGAGCGCGACCGGCTGCTCGGCCTCGAACTCTCAGAGGGCGCGCTCGATGGCGCCTGGGGCATGATCGCGCCGACCGGCGCGCCGCTGCCTAAACCCAAGGCAAGTCTCAAGGCAAGTTTCAAGGCAAGCCGCGCCAGGAAGGCGCTGCTCGTGCCGCGCGTGGCTTGAAGCCTATGCCGGAGACCCCTCCCGGGCCGAGCCCCGGCGAGCGCCCGCGCTTCCGCAGCGTCGTCACCACGATGCTCCTGATCGTGATCTCGGTCATGATCGTGCGGGACCTCCTGGTGCGCCGCTGGGGCGGCTCCGCGCCCCCGGCCTCTGACGTTGTCAGGCCATCCAGATAGCCCCCGAGGGGTTGCGCGCGCAGGCGAAAAGCCCTTAAACCGCGCCAAACCCGCCCGGATCATTCCCAAAGTCACTTCAAGATCGAGGTTCGCAATGCCCCGCCGCCTGATTTCAACCGGCTCGCCCCTTGAGAAGACCGTCGGCTACAGCCGCGCCGTCATCGACGGCGACTTCGCCTTCGTCGCCGGTACCACCGGCTACGACTACGCCACCATGACGATGCCGGCGGATGTCACGAGCCAGTCACGGAACTGCTTCAGGACCATTGAGGCCGCCTTGAAAGAGGGCGGCTTCGCGATGGCCGACATCGTCCGTGCGACCTACTACGTCACCGACGCCAAAGACGTCGATGCCCATTTCGCCGTCTGTGGCGAAGTCCTCGGCGACATTCGCCCCGCGGCGACGTTGCTGATCGTCGTTGGCCTCGCAAGACCCGAGATGAAGGTCGAGATTGAAGTGACCGCGAAGCGCCGCACCGCCTGATCCCACATTCACGACAGACCGCATTTTTTCCGGAGACCCGCTCATGAGCCCCGCCTCGCAGATCTACGCGAAGATTACCGGCCCCATCGTCATGGTCGGCTTCGGCTCCATCGGCAAAGGCACGTTGCCGCTGATCGAGCGGCACCTCGATTATGACAAGTCGCGCGTCACCGTGATCGATCCCAAGGACGAGGGCCGCAAGGCGCATTGCGAGAAGCACAATGTAAGATTCATCCAGACAGGGCGTGACCAAGGACAATTATCGCGACTTGCTGACCCCGCTGCTCACCGAAGGCGGCGGCCAGGGTTTTTGCGTCAATCTCTCGGTCGATACCGGCTCGACCGATATCATGGAGCTCTGCAACGAACTTGGCGCTCTTTATATCGACACCGTCAACGAGCCTTGGCTCGGCTTCTATTTCGATACTTCGAAGGGCCCGGAAGCCCGCTCCAACTACGCCCTTCGCGAAGCGACGCTGGCCGCCAAGAAGGCGCGCCCCGCGGGCTCGACGACGGCCGTCTCCTGCTGCGGCGCCAATCCCGGCATGGTCTCCTTTTTCGTCAAGCAGGCGCTGCTCAACGTCGCCGCCGATCTGAAGCTCAATGCCCCCAAGCCGAAGACCAAAGCCGAATGGGCGGACCTGATGCGGCAGGCTGGCGTCAAGGGCATCCACATCGCCGAACGCGACACCCAGCGCTCCAAAAAGCCGAAAGAGCCTGATGTCTTCGTCAACACCTGGTCGGTGGAAGGTTTCCTGTCGGAAGGCGTACAGCCGTCCGAACTCGGTTGGGGCACCCATGAAAAATGGATGCCGGAGAATGCGCGTACCCACGAGGCCGGCTGCGGCGCCGCCATCTATCTGATGCAGCCCGGCGCCAACACGCGCGTGCGCACCTGGTGCCCGACCCGCGGCGCGCAGTATGGCTTCCTCGTCACCCACAACGAGTTCGATCTCGATCGCCGATTACTTCACGGTGCGTGACGCATCGGGCACGGCGATCTATCGGCCGACCTGCCACTATGCCTATCATCCGGCTGACGATGCCGTGCTGTCGCTGCATGAAATGTTCGGCCGCGCAGCGAAGATGCAGGAAAAGCACCACATCCTCGATGAGAACGAAATCGTCGATGGCATCGACGAACTCGGCGTGCTGCTGTTCGGCCATGACAACAATGCCTACTGGTACGGCTCGCAGCTCTCCATCGAAGAGACCCGCAAGCTCGCGCCCTATCAGAACGCCACCGGCCTGCAAGTGACCTCCGCCGTGCTCGGCGGCATGGTGTGGGCGCTGGAAAACCCGAACGAAGGCATCGTCGAAGCCGACGAAATGGATTTCGATCGTCTGCTGGAAATCCAGATGCCGTATCTCGGCCCGGTAAAGGGTTTTTACACCGACTGGACGCCGCTGTCGGACCGGCCGGGACTGTTTCCGGAGGACATCGACACGTCGGATCCCTGGCAGTTCAGGAACGTGCTGGTGCGGTGAGGAAGCCCGACGCCCCCCGACGGGATGTGTGCACCTGCACACATCCCGGACGTAGAAATACGCATGGGAACCCGACATCCCTGTAACCCTCGATTAATTCAATCGCGCAATCCTGCGGGGTGAATACTGCGAGGGCCCAAAGCCGTCGCCGCAGCTTCTTGAGCGACGGCTCCCCAGTTGGACGACCAACATGCGCGCCATTATTGCCATCGTCCTGTCGGCCGCGGCCCTGGCCGCGTGCACGCCTGAGAGCAATGCCGACGTGACCGGGTCGGTCGGAGACTGCGCCCGCAAGCTCTACAGCCCGTACAATCCCAAGGACAAAAAGCAGTGCGTCGCGGTGTGCATCGCCTGCGAGCGCGGCGTCATGACGACCTGTTCGACGGCCTGCACGCTGCGCGGCGCGCAGTGATCGCGGGCAGGCCGCTCGCGCCTCACCTTGCCATGTAATCGAACGCGACCGTGCCGAGACCCAGCGTCAGATCCGCCTTGAAATGCAGCGCGGAGATCACCTCACGCACCGGCAGCCGCGCCACGTCGCAAAGCGCGTGCGGGAACAGGCCGAGCGCCGCCGGGCCGGTCCACGCCTCCTTCAGCGTGATGTCTTCCAGATAATAGCGCACCAGTTCGCAGATCCGCGGGGTGCCGTCGACATGCGGGATGATCTTGAGCATGAAGTTCGGCGCCTTCATCCCCTTCAGCACCGTGTCGTGGTCGACCGGGCGGTGCTTGTAGCCCATGGTGGCGGAGGCGCACAGCACCGAGCCGTAATGCAAAGATCCGACCAGCACATCGCTCTCGACGGCGATTTTCGGCGAAGCCAGTTTCTTCGGAAAGCCCCAGAGTTCGCGGCCACCGGCGATCGGCCCCTCGTCGTCCAGATACATCGAGTGAACGTAGACGCCCTCCTCGCCCTTGAAGCGGACCGGGATCACCTGACCGGTTTCGGTGTAATCGCCGAAGCCGGTTGAATCGGGCATGCGGATGAATTCGTATTTGACGACGGGCTCCGTCACCTCAAGCGGCTCGGGCACCACAGCGGCAAGCGCATCGGGATCGGTGCGATAGGTGATGATGAAATATTCGCGGTTGAAGAAGCGATAGGGTCCCGGCGGGAACGACGGGTTGGTCAGCGGCATCGAATAGGCGGTTCGCCTGACATCATCGATCTTCATCGCTTGCCTCATCTGTCATCTGCACCGACGCGGTGACAGATTATGGGGCAGCCGATGGCAACAGGCGAGGCTGTAAAATCGGCAGAACGGCGCAGACACCGTCACGATGCCGTTATATCCGTCAGGCGACGCCGCCGAGATAGAGCCGCTTGACGATGTCGTTGGCCTTCAATTCGTCGACCGACTGCGCCGCCACCGCGATCTCGCCATGGACGATGATGTAGCCGCGGTCGGCGATCCGGATCGCCTGGTTGAAATTCTGCTCGGCCATCAGCACCGTTAGGCCGACGCGCTGCTTGAGTTCGCCGATCTTGGTAATCGTCTGCGATACCAATAGCGGCGACAGCCCGACCGAGGGCTCGTCGATCAATAGCAGCCGTGGCGAGGACATCAGCGCCCGCGCAATCGCGAGCATCTGCTGCTGTCCGCCGGACATGGTGCCGGCGAGCTGGTTGCGGCGCTCCTTCAGGGCCGGAAAAGTCTCGAAAGCCAGCGCGAGATTTTGCCGGATGGCGCTGCGGGCCGATTTCCGGAAGGCACCCAGCATCAGGTTTTCCGTCACGGTCAGCTTGGCAAACAGCCGCCGTCCCTCCGGTACCAGCGCGACGCCGAGGTCGACGATCGCCTCGGGCGAAAGCTTCGTCAGATCGTGGGTCCGCCCGTCGATCGTCAGCGACAGCCGGCCGTGATCCGGGCGCACCAGGCCCATGATGCACTTCATCAGCGTGCTCTTGCCGTTGCCATTGGTGCCGAGCAACGCCACCGTCTCCCCGGCCTCGACATGCAGCGTCACGCCGCGCAGCGCCTTGACGGCGCCGTAGCCGGCATCGAGGCCCTCGATGGCAAGGCTAAGTGCCAAGATAGGCCTCCTGCACCCGCTTGTTGGCCATCACCTCGGCCGGCGCACCGATCGCAATGATCTTGCCGGCGTCGAGGCACATCACCCGCTCGGAAAAGCGCATCACCGCCTGCATGATGTGCTCGATCATGATGATGGTGATGTCCTCCTCGCCGAGGCTGATCAGGAGATCGAGCACCTCGTCGACCTCGGAGGAGGACAGCCCCGCCATGGCCTCGTCAGAAATCAAAAGTTTCGGCCGCACCGCCAGCGCGCGCGCGAGCTCCATCTTGCGCAGTTCCACCTGGCTCAGCGTATCGGTCGGCGCGCCGGCCTTGGCGGCAAGGCCCATCCGCGTCAGGATCGACATCGCGACATCTTCCTCCGGCAGGCTCGAACCGACGGTGGCAAAGTCGAGCCCGACCATGAGGTTTTCGAGCACCGTCATGCTCTTGAACGGCCGCGGAATCTGGAAGCTGCGGGCAATGCCGCGGCGCGCGCGCAAGTGCGGCGGCAATTGGGTGATGTCCTCGCCGCAGAACACCACGCTGCCGGTCTGCGGACGCAGCGCGCCGGAAATGCAGTTGATCAGCGTGGTCTTGCCGGAGCCGTTGGGCCCGATCAGGCCGAACCGTTCGCCCTTCCTGATATCAACGCTGATATTGTCGAGCGCGGTGAAGCCGCCGAAGGTCTTGGTCAGGGTTCCGACTTGCAGCAGGGGCGCGTCCGGCGCGGCTGTTACCGTCATGGCTTGCCTCCCGCGCGCAGACGATAGCGCGGCCGCAGCAGCCCGATGATGCCCTTGGGTGCGCCGACCACGAACAGCACCAGCATGATGCCGAGCACCAGCACGTTGACCTCCGAGGAGATGGTCACGGCGAGAAGCTGCTGCGTCGAGCCGAGCAGGATGGCGCCGAGCACCGGGCCGATCCAGTGCGCGGTTCCGCCGATCAGCGCCATCGCCAGCGCCGACACCGAGTAGCTCAGATTGAACGCCGATGAGGGATCGGCATATTGCAGGTACATCGCGGCCGGCGCGCCGGCCGCGGAAATCAGTGCGCCCGATATCATGCAGGCGACCAGTTTCAGCTTCAGGGTCGGCACACCTGTGCATTCGGCGGCTAGTTCGTCGTCCCTGAGCGCCTGCAGGCCGCGCCCGATCCGGGAATTCTGGATGTAGCGCGCGATCGCAACGGCGATGACGACCAGGAGCGCCTGCACGAAGAACAGCATCTTCACGTAGCTGTCGAACGGCGCCATCACCGGCGGCCGCTGTATCTGGATCCCGGCCGCGCCGCCGACGAACCGCCAGTTCATCACGAAGGTCTCGATGATGATCGCAAGCGCAATGGTCGCGATCGAGAAAAAGATGCCGCGCATCCGCAAGGTCAATAAGCCCACGCCAAAACCGAGCGTCATGCCGACGACCGCGGCGGCTCCGATCTGCACCGCCAGCGGTGCCCCCGTCGCCTTGAACAAGGCGACCGCCGTGTAGACGCCGACGCCGAAAAAGGCGTTGGTGCCGAAATTGACGTAACCGGCATAGCCGCCGAGGATGCTCCAGGCGACCGCGAGCGCGATGAACTGCAGGATCACGTAGCCGGCGAAGAACGGATACTCGTTGCGGACGATTTGCGTCATCGTCAGCACGGCAGCGAGGAAGATGGCCACGCCGGCCCAGAATACGATGGTGTTGCGATGCTTCATCATCGGCCGAGCAGACCTTGCGGCCGGACCGCGAGCACGGCGAGCAGCATCGCGAACGAAATCGCCGGCGCCCAGGAGGCGCCGAACATTGTCAGCACAATCGATTCGGCGACGCCGAGGATGATGGCCGCGATCAGCGTGCCGCTGATGCTGCCGAGCCCGGCCATGACCACGACGCAGAAGGTCCGCCCGATATAGGCGCGGTCGAGCGTCGGCTCGACCGGGGCCACGATGATCAACAGCGCGCCGGCGATCCCGAGCACGGCGGTGGCGATGCCGAAGGCAAACTGCTTGATGCGGACCGGATTGGCGCCCATCAGCCGCAGCGCCTCCTCGTCCTGCGCGACGGCACGGATCGCACGGCCCATGAAGGTTTTCGACAGATACACGGCGAGCAGCACCGTCAGCCCCAGCGCCACCGCGAACGCGACGAGCTGCCGGATCGGTATCCTGAACTCGCCGAACCGCCAGGACTTGCCGATATAGGTCGCCGTCACCGAGCGCTGGTCGACGCCGAAGTGCATGATGATCAGCACTTCGATGATGAAGGCGATGCCGAAGAAAAACGCGATGCCGCGCACGCCGGCGTCGCTGCCGCGTTTCTCGAAGGTCTCGTAATAGACGCGGTAGGCGAGCAGGCCGAACAGGAAAAACAGCGGCGTGATGGCGAGTCCCGCCAGCAGCGGATCGATATCGTAGCTTTCGTTGAGCTGGTACACGCCGTAGGAGGCGAGCACCAGGAACGCCGGATGCGCGACATGGGGAACGTCGAGCAGCCCGAACGAGACGGACAGCCCGACGCTGACGGCTGCATAGAAGCAGCCGAGCAGCACCCCAAGCACGACAGCACCCAGCAGCAGGTCCATCGAAAACAATTCAGATCCCCCTTGGCCCGTTCTGGACCGGAAAAAAAGGCCGCTAGAGCGTGATGACTTTTCTTCGAATCGTCATCCCGCTCTACCTCTTTGACTTGAGCGTGATCTCCGCGCAAACGCGTTCCGCGTTTGTCGCGCGGGAAAACCGGTACCCACTTTTCCGGATCATGCTCTAGCCTATTAGCGGGCAGCCTCGAAGGGACTGATGAGATTTCCAGTCTTCAGTTTATCCGGGAACAGGATCACCTGCTTGCCGGAGGACCGGAACTGTTCGATGTCCTTGTCCTTCACGCCGCGGAACTGCGCCTGCAGCGTCGCGGTTTCCTTACGCTCGCCATCCGCCGAAAACGCGATCGGCCCGACGATGGTCTTGTGCTCGTTCTCGCGCAGATATTTGGCGAGGCCCTTCTGGTCGAGGGACTTGGTGGAATTGGCTGCCGCCTCGATCATCTGGCCCATCGCATAGCCGAACGGCGCCAGATAATAGCCGAGCGGATCGACCTTGGCCTCCACCGCACGCTTGGTGTACTTCTCGAAAAATTCCTTGGTGCCGTCGAAATACATGCTCGGCTCCGGCAGCCAGGTATTGTAGTTGACGACGCCGTTGAGCAGCGAGCCGAGGTTCGACATCACGGCCGCGAACTGCAGGCCGACCATGCCGCCGCCGAAAATCTTGACGTCGTCGCCGATCCCGATCTCGTTCACCGCGCGCAGGATGCCGGCCGAGTCCGGCGGATAGGACGCGACATAGACGATGTCGGGCTTGGCGGCCTTGAGCGCGCGGATGATGGAAGCGAATTCCACCGTGTTCGGCGGGTAGCTCTGGTCGAACACCACGGGGAGGCCTCGCTGCTTGGCGACATCCCGCGCGGTCAAAGCGAGGTTCTGGGCGAACTCCTGGTCCGCCGCAAGCAGCGCCATGTTCTTGCCGCCCGCCTTTTGACCGAGATCGAGGAACGAGGATGCCCAGCTATCCGCCGGGCCCCATGGCGCATTGTTGAACCACATATCGTGGCCGACCTTGCTGTTCACCTGGAACGAGAAATTCCCCATCAGCAGCATGCCGCGCTGCTTGACGAACGGCATCAGCGGCGCTGTCGGCACGGTCGCGTAGGGCGCGAACAGCAGGTCCACCTTGTCGACGTCGACCAGCTTGGCGTAGATCGCCGGCGTCTCCGATGCACTCGACTTGTCGTCATAGACGATGAGTTCGACCTTGCGGCCGAGCAGGCCGCCCTTGGCATTGATGTCGTCGCGCCAGACCTCGATGCCGAGCTGCGAAGCCTTGCCGCCACCCGCGAGGCCGCCGGTCTGCGCCATCGACATGCCGATCTTGATCGGTGGCTGCTGTGCCAGTGCGCTTGAGCCCCGCCCAGCCACCGCAACCGCCACCGCCCCGCCGAGAAATGTCCTGCGTTTCATTGAATCCCCCTCATTTTGTCGTTGTGATCAGTCATTTCGGTTCCGCCGGATCTCCGCCCGGTCGCTGCGAATGGTTGGTCGGACCAAGACTATTCGGCTCCCACCGGCGTGGGTTGGTGTTTGGTCGATTTTTTCATGATCGCCGACGGATCGGCGCCGACGCGCCCGCTGGTCTTGTCGGCCTCGCTTTCACGCGAAACCCGCATGTCGAAGCGGATGCTCGGCATGCCCTTGATCGGGCAGTCCGGATCGTTGGCAACCACGTCGACGGCGAGATCGCCCGACGAACCGAACACGACGTCATCGGCGAGATGCGGATCGTCGCGCAAATAGAGCGCGGTGACCAATTCACGATACCCGGGCGCACCGACCAGGAAATGAATATGCGCCGGCCGCATGCCATGCCGTGCCTGCGCCTGCACCATGGCGCCGACCGGCCCATCCATCGGGATCGAATATCCGAGCGGCTTGACGGTGCGCAGCACATAGACGCCGTTCGCATCGGTTGCGAACACGCCGCGATAATCGACCGATGTCGCGCTGGCCTGAATGTCGTACAGACCGTCGGCGCCGGTCTGCCAGATCGAGACGGTGGCGTTGGCGACCGGCTTGCCGGTGGCATCGGTGACGCGGCCATAAAGCACGCATTCGCTGCCCGGTTTCGGACTCCTGGCGATCGAACTGCCGGCGGCGAGCGTCGGGGTGGCCTCGCGGTAAAACGGGCCGAGCAGGCTGGTGTGGGTGGCATCTTCCAGGGCGGTGGCGTCATGCAGGCCGTTGACCAGCGCCGAGAGGCCGAGCGTGTCGGACAGCAGGATGAATTCCTGCCGTTCCGGCGAACACATCTTGCCGGCGGCGGTCATGAATTCGATGCCCTTGATCCATTCCGCGGGCGTCAGGTTGACCTCGCGGGCGAAGGCATGGAGGTGCTTGACCGCCGACGCCATGATCGTCTTCAGGCGCGGATCGGGCGTTGTCGCCATCTGGTCGAGCACGGCGTCCGTGATCGTTTCAGGCGTCAGCTCACGCATGCATCACTCCCCTGAGCTGCCGGCGCTTATTCGACCTGCCGGCTGTTATTGCAGCAAGCCTAACCGCTTGTTGGGGATCAACACAAGGCGTTCGGAGCCGACGCCCCTCATACAAATTGATACGATCGGACGGCGGTCACATTTCTGCACATTCGCGCATCAAGTTGCGCACCGCAGGCTTCGCCAGCCCACGAATTTTGCGATTGCACAATTGTTGCGACGATGTGGGATCACTTTTCGCGGATCGGCGGCGCAACCTTCTCTGCCGGCGCCGGCGGCAGCGCGGGCTGGGCGCCCGCCTTCTGCGCATCCGGGTCGGGTCGGGCCGGTTGCGGCGGAATGTCTGACGGCCTTTGGCCGGTCGTGGCCGGCTCAGGCGGGGCGGGCGGCTTCGTTTCCGCGCCCGGCGTCGATTGCGTAGGCGGTGTCGCCTGCGCGATTTGCTGGGGATCGCGCGCGGTGAGCGCGGTCAGCGCAAGCGCTGAGACGGCCAGCCCGGCCGCAATCAGCAGGGAGGCGAGCAGCATTTCCCGTCGGTATTCGCGTTGGCGTTCTTCGGCAGGCATGTCGTTCAACCCCACGAAATTGTTCGGAGGATTCAACGGCCGGCGGGGCGCATGGTTCCGCGGGGAACCTGTGCCTATCCGAAACACCTAAAATTCGAGGATTCCGGCGTCGCCATCCTCGGTGCCGAAAGCCAGCAGCGTGCCCTTGGCGTTCCAGGCCAGCGCCGATACCGGCTCGCTGCCATTGCGGCGCACCAGGATTTCCGCGCCATCCTCGAGCCGCACGATCAGCACGGTGCCGTCGCTATAGCCCGCGGCCATGATGTCCTGCTTCGGATGGCAGGCGACCATGGAGACGCGCGCCTGCAGCGGCGCCAGCATCGCCGGCTCCTTGCCCATCGGACCGTCCTTGCTGGTGAACGGCCAGATGATCACGGTGTCGGCGCCCGAGGTGGCGAGCCCCTTGCCGCCCACGCTCCACGACATCGAACGGACACGGCCAGGATAGCCGCTCATCCGCATGTGCCTGTTGTCGGCGAGCCGCCAGCCGTGCAGCGCCGGCTCGTGCATGCCGGTAACCAGGAATTTGTTATCGGGGCTGAAGGTGACGGCGAGATGCGAGCCGGCCCATTCGAGATACTCTGGCTTCGCCGCCATGTTGGGAAACCACAGCGTCACGCCATTGTAATGGGCGACCGCCACGCGCAGGCCTTTTGGCGCGAACGCGAGACCGCCGACGGTCGAGGGCGCATCGAAACTCTTCTCCTCGCCCTTGCCGCTGCGGACGAACGCCGTCTTGCCCGCCGACCACGCCACCGCGCCCTCGGGATGCAGCGCGACATTGTCGATCCAGCGCCGCTTTGCGTCGGTCGCGAGCACCGCGACCTCGCCCTTGGTGTCGAGCGCGACGACCTTGCCATCGTCGCCGCCGGTGACGATGCGCTTGCCGTCGGACGCCGCACACAGGATGCCGCCGCCGTGGATGACGACTTTCGAGACTTCGCCCGCCTGATTCACCATCGCCGCGTGCTCCTCGGCGCCGACAAACACCGCGGTATCGCCGAGGAAATGGATCGAGGTGACGGGCATGCCCACCGGCAATGCCCGCACCTGGTCGGTGATGGAAGCGATGGAAGGCGCTTCGCCCGGATCGAACTCTTTCATCACGTGACGATACAGCTTTCAAAGCCGTCGCGGATCATCTGCTCCGGCAATTCGCGGCCGATGAAGACGACGCGGCTTTCGCGGCGCTCGCCGTCCTTCCACTTCCGCTGGTGATCGCCTTCCAGCATCATGTGCACGCCCTGGAACACGTAGCGGTCGTCGTCGTCGGTGAAGGCGAGGATGCCCTTCGAGCGCAGGATCTTCTGGCCTTCGGTGGCGACCAGGTTTTGCAGCCAGGGCATGAATCTGGTGGGATCAAGCGGCTTGTCCGACCGCAGCGACAGCGATTGCATGTCCTCGTCGTGATAATGCTTCAGCCCGCCATGGCTGTGGCCGTGATCGTGGTGGTGGTCATGGCCGTGATGATGATCGTGGTCGTGGTGATGATCATGGCCATCGCCGGCATCGAGGAATTCCGGCTCGATTTCGAGGATACGATCCAGATCGAACGCGCCGCGCTCCAGCACATCAGACAGCGCCACCTTGCAGCGCTCGGTGCGGTGCAGCTTTGCGTACGGATTGATGCCGCGGATGCGCGCCTCGACCTCCGCCAGCTCGGGCTTGGAGACGAGGTCGGTCTTGTTCAGCACGATCACATCGGCGAATGCGATCTGGTTCTTGGCTTCGGGGGCATCCTTGAGACGATCGCTCAGCCATTTGGCGTCGGCGACAGTGACGACCGCATCGAGGCGGGCGTTCTTCTGGACGTCTTCGTCGACGAAGAAAGTCTGCGCCACCGGAGCCGGGTCCGCCAATCCAGTAGTCTCGACGATGATGGCGTCGAACTTGCCCTTGCGCTTCATCAGCCCGTCCATGATGCGCACGAGGTCGCCGCGCACGGTGCAGCAGACGCAGCCATTGTTCATCTCGAACACTTCCTCGTCAGCGCCGATGATGAGGTCGTTGTCGATGCCGATCTCGCCGAATTCGTTGACGATGACGGCGTATTTCTTGCCGTGGTTTTCCGACAGGATGCGGTTCAAAAGCGTGGTCTTGCCGGCGCCGAGATAGCCCGTCAGCACGGTCACCGGAATTTTGTGGGACGAAGGTTCAGACATAACGTCTCCGGAGCGGAATTGCAGGGCGCGCCGGCAGGCAGGGAGGCCCCTGCCCTATTGGCTCAGCGCGCTGGTCAATGCCTTTATATTGTGCCTGACCATCGCAATGTAAGTGGGAGAATCGCCCTTTTCGCCGGTCAGGCTGTCCGAATAGAGCGTTCCGCCGACCCTGGCGCCGGTCTCGGCCGAAATCCGGCCCATCAGCCGGGGGTCGGTGATATTTTCGAGAAAAACGGCCGGTATTTTGGCGGCCCTGACCTGGGTGATGATCCCTGCGATATCGCGGGCGCTGGCCTCGGATTCGGTCGAAACACCGAGCGGCGCGATGAATTCGACGCCATAGGCGGCGGCGAAATAGCCGAAGGCATTGTGGGTCGAGATCACCTTGCGACGGCTTTCCGGAATTTTCGCGATCGCCTCGCGCACATCGCGATCCAGCGCGTCGAGATCGGCGAGATAGGCGCCCGCATTGGCTTTGAAGGCTTCGGCATCAGCGGGAGCCGCCGCAGCAAGCGCATCGCGGATATTGGCGACATAGATTTTTGCGTTGGCGACCGACTGCCAGGCGTGTGGATCGGCGTCCGAGCCGAGCTTGAGCGGCGCGATGCCTGATGTCGTGGTCACGACGGAAGCCCTGCCGCCGCCGGCCTTCAATAGCCGCGACATCCAGCCCTCGAAGCCGAGGCCGTTGACGAAGACGAGCTTCGCATCCGCGACCTTTTTCGCATCCGAAGGCGTCGGCACATAGACATGCGCATCGCTGTTGGGACCGACAAGCGTGGTGACAGTGACGCGGTCGCCGCCAACATTGCGGACGAAATCGCCGATGATCGAAAAACTGGCGACGACGTTGAGCCGATCCTGCGCCCGCGCCGGACCGCAAACCGCGATCAACCCCAGACAGATAAGCCAGCACAGCCGCCGCATCTTCACGCCTCGAGATGACGGCCCGGGAACAGCTGCCGGACCAGTCCGCTGACGCTGCCAAACAGCAGCGAGGCGATATATAGCCCTGCCGCGACGAGGATGATCGCCGGCCCCGAGGGAATCCGGGTCTGGAACGACAGCACCAGCCCGGCATAGCCCGACAGAATCGCGCTGGCGACCGCGATGCAGATCATGCCGGTGATGTCGCGCGACCAGAACCGCGCGATGCCGGCGGGCAGGATCATCAGGCCGACGCCGAGCAGCGTGCCGAGCGCGTGAAAGCCGTTGACGAGGTTGATCACGACCAGCGCCAAAAACGCCAGATGCGCCGGCGCGCCAGCGCGCGAGACGGTGCGCAGGAATACCGGATCGACGCATTCGATCACCAGCGGCCGATAGATCACCGCCATCACCAGCAGCGTGACTGTCGCATTGAAGGCGATCACCAGCAGCGTCTGGTCGTCCATCGCCAGAATATTGCCAAACAGTACGTGCAGCAGGTCGATATTGGTGCCCTTGACGGAAACGATGGTGACGCCCAGCGCGAGCGACACCAGATAGAATGCCGCAAGCGAGGCGTCCTCCTTCAGCTCCGTATTGCGCGCGACGAGGCCCGCGAGAAGCGCGACGGTGAAGCCCGCGATCAGCCCCCCCGTCGTCATGGCGAACAGATTGAGCCCGGAGACGAGGAAGCCGATCGCAGCTCCCGGCAGAATCGCGTGCGCCATGGCGTCACCGACGAGACTCATCCGCCGCAGCATCAAAAATACGCCGATCGGCGCGGCGCCGAGCGACAGCGCGATCACGGCGGCGAGCGCGCGGCGCATGAACTCGAATTCGGTGAAAGGCGCGATCAGCGCGTCGTACAGCATCATGCGGCCCGCGATGGCATGTCGTCGGCGCAGGCGGCGGCGGTGTCGTCGAACGCCTCGCACATCCGCAAGGCCACCATCAGGTTTTCGGCGGTCAGCACCTCAGCGGTCGCGCCCCACGCCACCGGTCCGCGCGCGAGCAGCAGGGTTTCCGGGAAATGGTCGCGCACCAATTCCATGTCGTGCAGAGCCGCCAGCACGGTGCGGCCCTCGCCGTGCCAGCGCTTGACCAGCGCCAGCAGGTCGGCCGAGGTCTTGGCGTCGATGGCGTTGAATGGCTCGTCGAGCACGATCAGCCGCGCATCCTGCAGCAGCACGCGCGCGAACAGCATGCGCTGCATCTGCCCCCCCGACAGCGTGCCGATCGAGCGGTTTTCAAAACCGTTGAGGCCGACCGCGGCGAGCGCGTGCGTGATCTTGTCCTGCGCTGATTTGCCCATGCCACCGAAAATTCCGATGCTGCGCCAAAGGCCGGTGCCGACGAAATCGAACACCGAAATCGGGAAAGTTCGATCGATGTCCACGCTCTGCGGCAGATAGGCAATGTCGCGGATGTCGAGCCCGCCGAGATCGATCGATCCCGCGAGCGGCTTGAGGATGCCGGCGAGCCCGCGAAACAGCGTCGACTTGCCGGCACCATTCGGTCCGATCACCGCCAGCAGCGCACCGCAAGCGACCTCGCCGTTGAGATGGTGCACGGCCGGGTGTCGATCATAGCCGAGCGTGACGTTCTTGAATTTGAGCTGTGCCGCCATGCTCACCTCATCGCGACAAGCACGACGGCCCACAGGCCGGCACTGACGGCGAGCGCCGCGGCAAGGCGCGCGGTCACGGTCATGCGCAGGATCGACCAGGGGGCCGGTTGCGCCGGATGCGGCGTCGCCGGGCCGTGGGAATGGGCGTGGCCGTGATGGTGATGGCCGGGGCCGTGGGAATGGTCGTGAGGCATGAGAAAATGTTACATTATAACATTACGGGAGTCCACGAGGTGGCGAAGTGGTCGGCCTTCTCGCGGCGCCCGGCTCCGTCATACCACGCGCATGCGGGGTAGCCGCGGCCTATCGGCTCAATCACTGCTGTCTCTGGAATACTGGGTCACCCGGCTTCGCGGGTGACGACGACGAGGGCGCCCTAATTTCCAACACCAATCGATGACGCCGTAGATCGGATCATCCGCATGGCCGCGTCGGTATAGCGGGCGCCGTTGAAATTGACGTCAACGACCCACAACACGAACACAGCAACGAATGCGGCGGCAACGGCTTTCATAAATTGTTAACGATGAGGATAGAGCAAGGGTTCCGGAACTGCGATCCGTTGCACCGGAGGTACGGCAGCGTCAAGGACAGCGTCCGAGGTCGCTTTCCAGGCCCTACCTCCGGAACAGACGAGGTCGAGGCGCTGAGACGGATCAGCGCTGCGGATTACCCTCGCAGCAGACATCGCCGCGGTCACCAGGGCCTTGGCGACGGCTGAACAACGCAGGCGTTGGGCCAGGCCGCCATAACGGCGACCCGGCCCCGCGCATAAAATAATTCTACTGGCACATGTACATTATGCCGTCCCCGCCCTTGATCGCCGTACCGGGCGTGCAGCCAATGCCATAGCGCGCCGCGTAGTCAGCCCAGCCGGTGTAACTGTAGCCGGGACCACTCCACGGGCCACCGTAGTAGTAGGCCCTCACGGCGTACCAGGAGCCCGGCTCGACATAGACAGCTCTCGCGGCGTAACCATGCGTGATATAGACCCGCTGCAGGGCCTCGGCTTTGTTGATCGACAGCGATATTCCGCCTTGCTCGGACCAGCCAGGCGAAAACAATGCCGCACACACGAACGTCGACGCAGCAACTGCCACCATTCTCAACGTCATTTTCATGCTCTCCTCCATTGTTAGTCCCCGCGGCTTTAATCGTGCTTTTGCCGGTGGAGCGCCCCTTGACATAAATCAAGCGACCAGGTCGTTCGGTTAGGGCCGTGGGTGCTGGGAGGTCGCGTTGCGCTATGCGCGGCACAATGTGAGGCTGCGGGCTAAGCCGTCGCGGCGGCGGGCGGTTTCAATTCGGCCAGCGCGAGCCGAACGACGGTCACCAAGCCCTACAGCGCAAGCACGGCAGCGTACCCTGCAGGCCAAGCCGACCGCTGGCGGCAACGTTACACAATCAGGCTGCAACACATTCCCTTGCCGCCTATCTGGATCGGCGGGCACGGCATGGTTCCGTAAGAGCAGAAAACGCAGCAATCGCCCGGCTTGGGCTTGAGCCGGGTGCCGCAGCGCTGGCAGTCGTAGAAGAACTGGCAGGCGTCTGTCGGCATGGTCTCGGTGGCCTGGTGCCCACACGAGGGACAGGTCAGTGTCGATTCAAGCTGCATGGCGCTGAACTGAGTTAGGACACGCCCGGACGGCGCGGACCTCTTCATCCGTCGCGAACTCACCCTGCGCGGCTTCGGCGAGCGAAGCATCGAGGTCGGCGGCTTCCTCAGGAGAGAGTTCATAGCGTTCGAGCAAGCGGATCATACTGCAAACATAGTGCTCCCAGCATCTTTCAGGAAGCCTTGTGGCCGCCCCCGCCGCTCAGGGCTTCCCGATCACCATCGCGATCGCGGCCGCGAGAAACGGAAACGGCACCGAGACCGCCGCGCGAAACCAGACGAACTTGGCCGGCATGAACGGGATCTCCCACAGGATCATGCGCTGGAAGGCGAACAGTGCCCAGGCCACGACATAGGCGATCACCTGCGGCGGGCCGCCGCCGACCTTCAGCGCCACCGCGCCGATCGAGAAGCCGACCACCGGGCCGCCCGGGGTGGCCGCGCCGGCGACGACCGCGGTCAACACGCCGAACCAGCCGCTGTCCGGACCGAGCCAGCCGGTGATGACTTCCGGTGGGATGACGGCGGCGATGTAGCCCGAGCCGATCACGCCGAGCGCAATGCGCGGCACGATGTTGATGAAGTCCATGCTGCCTTCGCGCACCGACGACACCAGCACGACGCGGCCGCGCTGCCAGGCCATGAAGCCGAGCACGGCGACCGAGCCCCACAAAGTGATGTCGATGATCAGCGCGGAGAGAGTCATGCCGGCGGCTCCGGCTCGCCCTTCGGATAAACCCGCACAAAGACGAAGCGGCCGAGCGCGCCGGCCAGCACCGGGATCGGCAGCGAGATCACGATCCGCCACAGCGTGAAATCCGTGCCGAGGATCGGCAGCTCCCAGGCGACCGCGCGGCCGTAGCCGATCAGCGTCCAGCTCACCACCATGGCGATGGTGGCGCCGAAATCGGCGCCGACGGTGAGCAGCGCTGCCGCCACCGGATAGGCGGTGAAGGGGCCGCCGGGCAGGATCGCGCCGAACGCGGTTCCGATCAAAAGTCCCTTCAGGCCCGAGTTCGGCCCCAGCGCTCGCGATACTTTGTCGTGCGGCAGAATTTCCGCGATGAAGCCGCCGAGCAGGCAGCCGGCCAGCACGCGCGGCATGATTTCCCCGAACAGCCCGAGATCATGGGTGAGTATCTTGAGCACGCCATCGATGCCGTCGCGTCGCCAGACCAGGCCTGCGCAAACCGCGACCAGCGCGCCGATCACGATCATCGACCAGCCGACCGGCTTGCGGGCGCGCCGCGGCTTCGGCTCGGCGTCATCGGCGGGCGCCGGGTCTTTTATCTGTTGTTCTGACAAGGGCGATGGGTTTGGCGGGTGGTGGTAGTCTACCCTGCTTAGTCCCGGCATCCCGGCGAAGCAAACGGAAGCTGGCTTAATCCCATGCGCATCCAAGGGATGCCCATGCGAAGCCGTCACGCCGCCCAGTAGATTTGCGGGCTGTTCGTTCAGGTCAAATGCCGCACCAGCGCGAGGCCGCCGAACAGCCCGGCAATCGAGAGCACGACCGAGCCGACCACGTAGAGCGCGGCAAGACCCAGCTCACCGCGCTCGTAGAGCAGCGCCGAATCGAGCGAGTAGGCCGAAAACGTGGTGTAGCCGCCGAGAACGCCGGTCATCAAAAACAGCCGCCAGGGCTGCGACGCCTCGCCCTTGAAGGCGAGATAGCCCGCGACCAGCCCCATCACGGTCGAGCCCGTGATGTTGATGATGAAGGTGCCCCAGGGAAAGCCGGTGCCGAGAATGCGGGCGCAGGTGAGGTTGATGAGATGACGGAGACTAGCGCCAAGGCCGCCACCGAAAAAGACCAGCAAATAGCTCATCGCAGCATTTTTCCTAGATCAGCGAAGTCAACCCGGCATGCCGCTTGTGCCGGATGGCAGCGATCCCCGCAAGGATCCGGACGGTACAAACGAAAGGCGGCAATGCGATGCTGCCGCCTTGTGGAATTCTCTCGGATGTCATTCCGGGGCTGCGCGAAGCGACGAACTATGATGCGCAATTGCACCCCGTAGTTCGATGCTTTCGCATTGCCCCGAAATGACGGTGTGTGACCTCACACCTTGCCGAACAGCTCGTCGACATAGTCCCAGTTGATCAGATTATCGCAGAACGCCTTCAGATAGTCGGGACGGCGGTTGCGGTAGTCGATGTAGTAGGAGTGCTCCCAGACGTCGCAACCGAGGATCGGCGTGGCGCCGTGGACCAGCGGGCTCTCGCCGTTCGCGGTCTTGGAGATTTCGAGCTTGCCGTTCTTGACCGACAGCCAGCACCAGCCGGAGCCGAACTGACCGACGCCGGCGGCGGCGAAATCGGCCTTGAACTTCTCGAGACCGCCGAGGTCCTCGGCGATCTTCTTTTCCAGGCGGCCGGGCAGCTTGCTGCCGCCGCCATTCGGCTTCATCCAGTTCCAGAAATGCAGGTGGTTGTAGTGCTGGCCGGCATTGTTGAACACGGCCGGATTCTTGCCGAACGAACCCTTGACGATCTCCTCCAGGGACTTGCCTTCGAATTCGGTCCCCTTGATCGCGTTGTTTCCGTTGGTCACGTAAGCCTGGTGATGCTTGTCGTGGTGGTATTCCAGCGTTTCCTTGGACATGTGGGGCGCAAGGGCGTCGTGGGAATAGGGCAGATTGGGCAGCGTGAAGGTCATGGGTGATGTCCGAACTGATGGGAGACTTGGTCTGGTCTAACGGGAACCCTTATAGAAGGTTCCATTGCGCATAAACACCGCAATTTGGCAAGAACGGGGCTTCCGGGTAACGCCGCTCCGCGTCCGGCGTATGACAGGACGGCAGCGGCATTGGCGCAACATGGTGATGAAATGAGCATTGAGATCGATGTCCTGAACGGCAACGCATCATGGCCACGGGCCGAACCGCTGATGCAGGCGGTCTGGCCGGCGCATGTGGTCGAAAAGCTGTCGTGGGGTCATGTCAAATGGGCCCATGCCGACCTGCGCGTGCTGATCGACGCGCCCGAGGACGCAGCTCAGCCGGGGCTTGCCTGCCATGTGGGCATCTATTTCCGTGACGCGACTTGGGACGGGCGCAAGGTTCATATCGGCGGCATCGGCGGCGTCTCGACGCGCCCGGACTGCCGGGCGCGCGGCTACGCCACGCTGGCGCTGAACGCCGCGATCAGGACCATGCGCGACCACGAGGCCGTGCGGTTTGCGATGCTGTTCTGCGAGCCGCACAATGAGGCGTTCTATGAAGCGCGCAGCTGGCATCGCTTCCAGGGCGAGGTCTATGCCGAGCAGCCGCAGGGACGGGTTCGTTTTGAGGCGATGGCTCCCTTCATATTCGATTTCACCCGCAAGCCGCGCGACGGAATCATCGACCTATGCGGCCTGCCGTGGTGACCCCTGCGCCGGGCGCGGGTGGCTTGCGCGGCATGGGGTAGATAATATGTCATCCATAATTTATTGATTTGGATCGCCGGCGACGCATGACCATTGACGCTCCGCTCGACATGCGCCCCGCCGCAGTTCCATCCGCGCCGGCCAACGGCCTGCTCACCTCGCCGATTCTGCCAACGCTGCTGACGCTCGCGCTGCCCAATGCGATCGCCATGGTGGGCACGACGCTGGTGGCCGTCGCCGAGACCTCCTATATCGGGCGGCTCGGCACCGAGCCGCTCGCCGGCATCGCGCTGGTGTTTCCCTTCGTGATGCTGACGCAGATGATGTCGGCCGGCGCGATGGGTGGCGGCGTTTCCTCCGCCATCAGCCGCGCGATCGGCGCGGGGAATCGCGACCGCGCCGCGACCCTGGCGCTGCATGCCGCGATGATCGGCGCCTGCGCCGGAATCTTTTTCACCGCTGTCATGCTGATGTTCGGCCGTGCGTTCTACACGCTGCTCGGCGGGCGCGGCGGCGTGCTCGAACAGGCCATGCAATATTCGCACGTGCTGTTCTCCGGCGCGATGGCGATCTGGCTGGTCAACACGCTGGCCTCGGTGGTGCGCGGCACCGGCGACATGCGGATTCCATCGGTGACGCTGATTGGCACCGCGCTGGTGCAGATCGCGGTCGGCGGCGCGCTGGGGCTTGGGCTGTTCGGCCTGCCGAAATTCGGCATGGGCGGCGTCGCCGCGGGCCAGCTTACGGCTTTCACGCTGGGGGCGGTGTTCCTCGCCTGGTATCTCGTCAGCGGCCGCAGCCGGCTGACGCTGAACTTCAAGGGCTTCACATTCCAGCGCGACATGTTCTTCGACATTCTAAGGGTCGGCGCGGTGTCCTGCCTGTCGCCGCTGCAGACCGTGCTCACGGTCTTGATCTTCACCAAGATCCTGGCCGGCTACGGCACCGAGACGCTGGCCGGCTACGGCATGGGCTCGCGGCTGGAATTTCTGCTGACGCCGATCGCGTTTGCCTTCGGCGTCGCCTCGGTGCCGATGGTCGGCATGGCGATGGGCGCGGGGCACGTGACGCGCGCGCGGCAGGTGGCGTGGACCGCGGGCGCAGCGGCCGCCATCGTCGTGGGCGCCATCGGGCTGATCGTCGCAGCAATGCCGTTGCTCTGGGTTTCGCTGTTCACCAGCGATCCCGGCGTCACCGCCGCGGCTTCTTCCTATCTGGTCTGGGCAGGCCCGGCATTCGCCTTTTTCGGGATGGGCGCCTGCCTGTATTTCTCTTCCCAGGGGGCTGCGAAGGTCGGCGGCCCCGTGATGGCTGGCACCGCGCGATTGTTGATCGTCGGCGGCGGCGGCACATGGCTGGCCTCAGCGGGCGCGCCGGCATGGACATTGTTCGCGCTGGTGGGCGCGGCGATGGTCGTCTACGGCCTCGGTACGGCGTTGTCGATCCGCTTCACCCGCTGGAGCAAATGATCGCCTTCGCGCAATCCGACGTTGCACAAATCTGATTTGTTGCTATGCAGGCCTGCTTTTTTTGGGGAAGTGATTCATGGCTTGCAGGACGGCTTTCATCATCGCGGTCGCGGCGGCATTGCTCGCCGCGCCATCCGCCCGCGCGCAAGGCGGCACGGATCCGACCGGCGTCTGGCAGACCCAGGCCGGCGACGCGCGGGTGAAGGTCCGCAAATGCGGTGGCGGTATCTGCGGCATAATCGTCGGCCTCAAGGAGCCGATCGATCAGGCCACCGGCAAGCCTCAGGTCGACGACAAGAATCCCAATCCAGCCCTAAAGAAGCGACCGATGATCGGCCTGCCCCTGTTCAGCGGCATGCAACCTGCCGGCCCCGGCAAATGGTCGGGCCAGATCTACAATGCCGATGACGGCGGCACCTATGCGAGCAGCGTCTCGGTGGCAGGGTCCGATACGCTCAAGGTCGAAGGCTGCGTCGGCGCGCTCTGCGGCGGAGAAAACTGGACGCGGGTGGGGCGGTAAAAGTCGCTCACTTTGGTGTCAGACCTCATCCTCAGGACCCGCGCAGCGGCGTCTCGATGAATGGCACCGGCGGGAGCCTCATGGTTCTCCCGGCGATGCGAAGCATCGTCCGGAGACGGCGCTACGCGCCTCCTCACCACGATGGTCTAATAGCGATCGTTGCCGCCTACGCCGCCATCGCCTTCAGGGCTGATGCCGCCGAGGCGTAGCCGCCGCGGGCGCCGTCGATGAAGTGGACGTGATCGCTGCGCATCACCGACGGCGTGAAGCAGGTCATCATCGCCGCGTCCTGCCGGTGCAGGCCGTAGCGCACGACCCTCGCTGAAGCCGCGTTCGCCAGAAGCTCCGCCAGCGCGCGCTCCAGCTCCTCGGTGCAATCGAGGATCATCCGCAGGCCGTCGTCATATTTGCGGAAGTCGGAATTCTCCACCACCTGCTGCACGTAATTCTTCGGCACGAAATTGCCGACCTTGATGCCGAACCGCATCACGACATAGGCCCATAGCGTCACCGCGAGCACGACGGTGCGCCGCTTCAACAGCGGCCCGCCGCGCGCTGCGCGCGCTTCATACTCGACACCGGCCGGCGGCCAGCGCAGCGGCGGCCCGCCCGGCGGCACCGGCCGTCCAGCATCCGGCGACTGTTCGACCAGCCTGATGATATCCTCGATCACCTTGCGGAAGGCGAGCGGATTGGCGCTCTTTGTAGGCACCACCAGCACCGACAGAATGAGGCCGCGCGTGGAGGGAATTTCCTCGAACCGGCAAGAAAGCCCGGACAGATCGGGCTGCGTGCCGGGTGCTGCCGCCGGCACCGCAAACTCGCCGCGTTTCATCGCGGCATCGGCCCACCCCAGACCCCCGCCGGAAAACATCGCGTAGGACAGGTTGGCCGACGGGCCGAAGCGGGCGACCTTGATATCGAGGCCCTGCGCGCGGATATCCTTGACCGGCACCAAGGCCACCCGCATCACCAGATCGAGATCTTCGCGGACCCATGACGCCGTCGCCGCCAGCGCGTCGCGGGCGCGCGCGAGGTCTGAGGGCGACACCGCAAAGCTGGCGCCATCGCCGCCGAACACGAACGGAAATTCGCGCCCGTCAAGCGCGTTGGTGACGGCGGCAATGACGGCGGCGCCGGCCATGTTGACCGCCTTGTAACGCTGGTTCGCGATCGCCTTGGTCGATTCCACGATGTCGGCAACGCCGACGGTCCAGTCATCAGGCAACGGCGAATACATCGCCGGGTCCATCAGGCTGCCAAAGCCGCGAAAGACCGGGATCGCGCCGTAGAAAATGTCGGTGCCGTCAGGCGTCGTCATGGCGATGAGGGCCCCCCGGGATTCCAGCTTTCCAGCAGATACGGCCGATTCTGAAATTCGGTTCGCGACAGATCGTCCTACCCCTTCGCCAGCCCACGCAGCACCAGCGCATTGAGCCGGTTGGCAAACGCCGCCGGGTCTTCCGGCAACTCGCCGTCGAGGATCTGCGCTTGCTCCAACAGCAGGAACGACAGGTCCTTGGCCGCATCCTTGTCGCCGGCGATCGCCATCACCAGCGGATGGCGCATGTTGATCTCCAGGATCGGCCTGGTGGTGGGCGCCTTGTTCTGCATCGCCAACAGCCGCTCAAGCATGCGGTCATGCGCGTCGCCGCCGGCGACGAGACATGACGCGCTCGCGGTCAGCCGCTGCGATGCGCGCACGTCGGAGACGCGCTCGCCGAGCGCGTCCTTGATCAGCGCGATCGTCATCGCCTCGTCTACGCCGGTTTCGTCCGTCTTCGCATCGGCCTTGTCATCGAGCAGCGGGATCAGGGCGAAATCGATATCGCCCTGGCTCAGCGACTTGAGCGGCTTGCCGCCGAAATCGAGCGGCGCCGAGGTCCAGAACGCATCCACGGGATCGGTCAGCAGCAGCACCTCGATGCCGCGCGCGGTCGCGGATTCCAGTTTCGGATTGGCCTTCAGCCGTTCGACGCTCTCGCCGGTGAGATAATAGATGTCGGTCTGGTTCGGCTTGAGATCTTCGACATATTGCTTGAGCGAACGCTTCTCGCCCCTGGTCGTGGTGAAGCGCGACAGGCCCAACAATTTCTCGCGGCGCTCAAAATCCTCCCAGATGCCTTCCTTGATCACGGGACCGAACGCGTCCCAGATTTTGGCGAATGCTTCGGGCTCCTTGTCGCCGAGGCTTTCCAGCTCCGATATCACGCGGCCGGTGACCGCCTTGCGGATCTGTGTAAGCTGCGGATTGTTCTGCAGCATCTCTCTGGAGATGTTGAGCGGCAGATCCTCGCTGTCGATCACGCCGCGAATGAAGCGCAAATAGGCCGGCAGGATATCGGCGTCGTCGGCGATGAAGACGCGGCGGACATAAAGCTTGACCTTGCCCTTGCGCGCCTGGTCGAACAGGTCGAACGGCTTTGTCGACGGCGCGAACAGCAGCACCGCATAGGATTGCCGGCCCTCGGCGCGATAATGCAGCGTCATCGCGGGCTCGTCGAAGGCGCCGGCGATCTGTTGATAGGCCTGCTTGTAGTCCTCCGGCGAGAGCTCCGATTTCGACCGCTGCCATAGCGCGCTGGCCGAATTGATCTGGCGCGGATCGCCCTCCTCCGGCACCAGTTCGATCGGAAACTGGATGTTGTCGGACCAGGCACGGACGATGCGCTCGATCTCGTGTGTCTCGAGATATTTCGCCGCATCCTGCTTAAGGTGCAGGACGATCTCGGTGCCGCGCGTCACCCGCGCGGCGTCCTCCTCGCTGCCTTGCGCGATTTCAAATCCGCTGCCGCCGGAGGACGACCAGACAAAGACCTGATCGGAACCGGCGCGGCGGCTGGTGACCACGATGCGATCGGCAACCATGAACGCCGCATAGAAGCCGACGCCGAACTGGCCGATCAGATTGGTGCCGTCCTTGGCCTCGGTGAGGCGCGAGAGAAAGGATTTTGTGCCGGAGCGTGCGATGGTGCCGAGATTGTCGATCAGTTCCTGCCGGTCCATGCCGATGCCGCTGTCGACGACGGAAAGCGTATTGGTCTTCTTGTCCGGCGCGATGCGGATTTTGGGCGGCGCGCCGTCGGCGATCAGATCGGGTGCCGATATCGCCTCATAGCGCAGCTTGTCGCAGGCGTCAGATGCGTTCGAAATCAACTCGCGCAGGAAGATGTCGGTCTCCGAATAGACCGAGTGCACCATCAGATTCAGAAGTTCGGCGACCTCGGCCTGGAACGGCTGGGATTCGGCGGCAGCGGTAGTTGTCATGCGGGGCTCGCTGGGAACAGGGCAAAAGCAAAGCCCTGATATAGCGATACCATCTGACGTGGCAAGATTTAGCCTCGTTGCAACCCGGTATAGCCCCCTTACCGCTCGACAAAGGCGCGCTGGAACTGATCCAGGATCGGCTTGAACAGGTAGCTGAGCATGGTCCGGCTGCCGGTCTGCATGAATACTTCCGCGGGCATGCCCGAGGAGAGCTGCAGCCCGGCCAGCCGCCGACGCTCTTCTTCCGGCAGCATGATCTGGACGGTGAAATAGGACGTATTGGTCTGCTGGTCGCGGGTGGTGTCGGGCGAGACGTACGACACCTGACCGATCAACTGCGGCGTCACCCGCTGGTTGAAGGCCGAGAAGCGGACGAATGCCTGCTGGCCCTTGCGCACCTGGTCGATGTCATTCGGCTGCAACTTGGCCTCGATCAGCAGATCGTCGGAATCCGGCACCACCTCCATGACGGCGTCGCCGGCGCGAATCACGCCGCCGATGGTGTGCACGCTCAGCTGATGGATCACGCCCGACGTCGGCGCGCGCATCTCGATGCGCTCAAGGACGTCGCGCGCCGCGACGCTTCGTTCGCTGAGTTCGGCTTCCTTGCCCTGCGCCTCGCCGAGATCCTTGACGACCTCGGTGCGGACATCCTGGTCGAGCCTGACCGTCTGAAGCTTCGCCTCATCGACCTTGGTCTTGGTCTCCGCGATCGTGGAGATCAACTGGCCGCGCTCGCCTTCAATCCTGGCGCTCTCGCGTTGCAGGGCCGTGAGCCGCGCCAGCGGCACGAGGCGTTTATCGAACAGCTCCTGCACGCCCGTGAGCTCGCCCGTGATCAGGTCCAGCTGCTTGGCCTTGGCCGCGACCTGCGCCTCGAGGCCCACGATCTCCTCGCCAAGCTGCGATACCTTGCTCTTGAGCAGCTCCTTCTGGCTCTCGCGTGCCGTCACCCGCGCCCTGAACAGCGAGGCCTCCGAAGCAAGCAGTGTCTTGACGTTGGGATCGTCCAGCCGCGCCGACATTTCCGGCGGGATCGCCGGCCGCGGCAGACCATCGCGCTCGGCGGCCAGCCGGGAGATCTTCGCCCGCACTTCGTCGAGTTGCTTGCTGACCACCTGAAGGCTGGCCTGCGCCTGCGTCGAGTCCAGCCGCAGCAGCAGATCGCCGGCGTTGACCCGCATGCCGTTATGGACCGGGATCTGCGCGACCACGCCGCCGGTCGGATGCTGGATGGTCTTGACGTTGGACTGCACCACCAGATTGCCCGGCACCACGACGGCGCCCGACAACGGCACCAGCGTCATCCAGCCGCCCGCCAACCCGCCGACGACGAGCAGCGCCCGCAAACCAGTACGCAGTTCGCCCTCAAAGGCGCGGGCCGCCCGCAGCACGATGCTTTCGCCGGGCGCACCCGCCACATCCGTCGATCCTTCGCGATTGGCAAGGAACGCGACGCCAGCGGTCAGGCTATTGCGGACGACCGCCATCACGGAACGATCGCGTGGCACCGGGCCCGCCGGGCTCGGCGGCGCCAATTGGGGCGCCTCGATGCGCGGCGGCAGCCGTGTGTCGTCGATCGTCAACACTTCCGGCCGCGACCTCGGCATGTTCATCAGCGACGGATCGTCGGGCGCGATGATCGGACCGCGCGGCTGCCGTTCATTCCGCCGGGAATTGCTTGCCGGGGCATGGTTTGCCGAAGCATTGCCCGCCGGGCCGCGCATGCCGCTGGCCGGTGGCGGCGCCATGAACTGCGGCTCACGCGTGCTGCGTCCGCCGCGCAGCGCTGGAGGAGGCCCGGCATCGACGCTGTTGGACTGCGATCCGAAGGGACCGAGCCAATCCAGCACCCGCTTCATCTTGCCTTTTTTCTTCGACCGCTTCGGCCGCGCCTGGCGCGAACGCCGCGCGCCCGGACCTGGTTCGTCATTCGCCGGGTGGCGAAGCGGCGGCCGCTGGTCCTGCTCGAAAGCCTGCCGCAATCGCTGCAGTTCGAGGATCAGCGCCTGGCCCTGCGGCGCCGCGACATCCTCATCCGTCCCGCCGAACCGGTGGCGCGCATCTCTTTCATCGGTATGCACGCGCTCAAAACTCTTCATGATGAAACACTCTCGGCAAGCGATGCGCGCTGTTCTGCCTTGGCCTGCGGCGGAGACTGCGGCGATCCCGGCGCTCCCTTGCCGCCGGCGTTGCGGACGCGCGCGAACACTTCTGCGCTCGGGCCGAACGCGATCGCCTTGCCCTCGTAGAGCACCATCGTCATATCCAGCGCGGAGAGCGCGCTCGGGCGATGCGAGATGACGACGACGATGGATTTGTTCTGGCGCATGATCCCGATGGCGCGCGTCAAGGCGTTCTCACCGTCGGCATCCAGATTGGCGTTGGGCTCATCGAGCACGAGCAGGAAGGGGTCACCGAATACCGCCCGCGCCAGCCCCACCCGCTGCTTCTGGCCGGCCGACAGAGACATGCCGCCCTGCCCTATTCGCGTCGCATAGCCCTCCGGCAGGCGCAGGATGATGTCGTGGACTCCTGCGATCTGCGCGGCCTTCAGGATGGCATCCGAACTCGCGTTTTCGTCGAACCGGCAGATGTTCTCCGCCACGGTACCGTCGAACAGGCCGACATCCTGCGGGAGATAGCCAATGTGCCGGCCGAGATCCTCGTTGCGCCATTGATCGAGCGCCGCGCCGTCGAGCCGCACGGCGCCCCGATGCGCCGGCCAGATTCCAACCAGCGCCTTCGACAGCGAGGTCTTGCCCGACGCGCTGGCGCCCAACAGCGCCAGCCCCGCGCCGGCCTTGAGCGAAAACGTGACACCGGACACAATCGGCATCTCGAAGCCTGGTGCAGCCACCGCGAGATTCTGCACCGACAATTCGCGGCAGGGGCGCGGCAGCATGACTGGCGGCGCCGGAGGCTGGGCGGTCGCCTTTAAGATGTCGCGCAGGCGCGTGAGGCCCTGGCGGGCGGCGGCCAGTTGCTTCCAGGTGCCGAGCGCGATTTCGACCGGCGCGAGCGCGCGCCCCATCAGGATCGAGGACGCGATCATGATGCCGCCCGACGCCTTGTCGGCGACGACGAGATAGGCGCCCATGCCCAGCATTCCCGATTGCAGGATGTAGCGCAGCACCTTCGCGCTCGAACCGAGATTGGCATAGACGTCGGTCGCGCGGATGTTTTCCTGCAGGTACCGCTCGTTGGCCTGCGACCAGCGCGCCGTCAGCCGATCCGTCATGCCGAGTGCGCGCACGATTTCCGCGTTGCGCTGTGTCGCGTCCGCCAGCACCTGCCGCTGCGCGTTCAAGTCCATCGCCGCCTTGGTCGCGCCGCGCGAGATCCGCTCGGTCACCAGCGTCATGGCAATGATCGCCGCGGTGCCCAGCAGCGCCGTGAAGCCGATCATCGGGTGAAACAGAAACAGCCCGATCAGAAAGACCGGGATCCACGGCATGTCCAGGAACGCCGTCGGCCCCATGCCCGACATGAAGGTGCGCACCTGATCGAGATCGCGCAGCGGCTGCTGCATCAGGACCGGCTTCACCCCGCGCAGCGGCAGGGTGGCGAGCGCCGAATGAATCGACCCCTGCAGCGCGCCATCGAACAGGGTTGCGATCCGGCACAGCATCCGCGACCGCATCGCATCGAAATATCCCTGCACCAAGTAGGCGATAAGCACCATCAAGGAAAGGCCGAACAAAGTCGCGAGGTTACGGCTCGGAATCACCCGGTCGTACACCTGCAACATATAAAGAGAGCCCGACAGCATCAGGATGTTGATGACGCCGCTGAATACGGCGACGCCGATCATGCGGCGCGCGCTCTCGCGCATCGCACTCGCGACGGGATCATCGGCGGCCAGCACTGAAAGCAGACTGGAAAGGGCGCGCGGCGTCGACGCTGCCCGCACTCGGTTCCTTGCCTGACCCTGAGCGATACTCATTGAACTGCCCTTCGACCCGCTCGACCGTCGGATCTCCCTTGCAAGTCTCCTTGACGGGCGATGCAGACCATTTTTCGGCGAGAATGCGACGAATGCCGATTGTTCAAGTTCCCTCGCGGGTAGAACGATGGCAAAGGCCCGCTTGTCTTCGTTTCGCTGCGCGCGGCCGAGCAAAGTTCCGGCACCGGGACTACAGCGCCGCCGACCTCCGCAACGGACACAGACAAGACTGCGATACCTTTGCTTTCGAGCCCGCCTTATTCGCCACTTTTTCGCGCGGCGCGCGACACGGATTTGTCGGTCTATCACCTTGCTTCTGCGCTTGATGGCCGCGGTGTCGGCGGAATGACGCCATGAAGCTAAATGATCCTTTACCTTGCGTGACATCCCGCAATGCGGGCGATGATCGCGCTTTTACGTCCTGAAAATGACTGGATAACAGGAGACGAAAATGGCCCGTTCCGCCCACAGGGGACATCATCACCACGCTGAGCATCACCACGCTGAGCCCAAACCGCCAGTCGACGAGGTTCCGAGCCCGCCCATCGTCCCGACGCCGCCGGTCTCCGAGACGCCGCCGGTCGAGACGCCGCCGGTCGATCCGACACCTACGCAGCCGGCCGCTCCCGCCTTCTCCGACCTCGGCGCCACCTTCAATGACGCGACACGCGCGCTGGTGGGCGGCCTCTGGCAAAACGCAATCGAGGAAGGCGGCCAGGGCCTTGGCAGCATCAACCGCTACACGAGTGATCTCACTTCGGTACAAAACGGCCTGCTGGCGGAGGTCAATGCGGGACAGTTTTCCGGCGCCACGCTCGGCCATGTTCAGGCGATCCTGTCCGACATCACCACCGCGATTTCGGCGGCCAACGCCTCGGTGAACGGCGGTGGAACGTTCGGCAGCGTGGCTGCCGCAGAACAGGCGCTCCGCAACAGCCATCTCGACATTATCAATATCGTCAAAACCGACCCTGCGCTGAGCGCTGCGGCCACGCAGAACGACGCGAACGGCTTCGCGGCGACGCCCGCGCAGCTGGCCGACGGGACCACCGCCGCCAACGCGCCCCACGCCAATCTCGCGGAGATCGGCGCGATTTTCAACGACGCCGCCAGCCTGATCCTCGGAGGCGTCAACGCCGACAACAAGACGCAGATCACCGACGACATCAATGCCGTCATCACCGACATGGAGGCGTTGATATCAGCCAATCCGCTGCTGTTCGGCGGCTTGAGCGGCGTCCATGCCGACGCCGTCGTGCGTCAGCTCCAGCTCGAACTAGTTTATATCGACCAGGCGGGTGTCAGTCCCGATGCAGGACGCGCCAGTAACGACAACATCCTCGACATCATCGATATCGTTCAAGGCGATACCAACCTGGCGAACATGGCGTCGCAGGGCGGCATCAACGGCTTCTCGCCGTTTCCAGATGCCCTCAATCCAACGCCGAAATATATCGACAACGACGCGCAGACGGTGTTCTGGGCCAATTTCATCGCCCAGTCCAATTCGCTTGGGCAGCAGGCCAACGACCTCGTGGGCAGCGGCGACACCCACGCCATTGCCATACTGATCGACAACATCAAGACCTTCGAGAAGTACGTCACCGATTTCGATTCAGCCCAGGGCGGCATCTTCCAGGCGCGGTTCGACAACGAGTTGCTCGGCGCGACGAGCACGCTCGGCGCCGAGGTTGACGCGATGATCAAGGGTTTGCAGACCGGTAACGCGGCCCTTGTTGCCGCCGCCGCGGATCAGATGCATGGCAATTCGGCCGATGTCGGCGGCAACAACGTCCCCGTCACCGGAGGCGCCTACAATCCCGACGGCCTGACTGTGGCCGAGGTGCTGGGAACGGCGCCGGCGATCGCAGCAACGGCCGTCGCCGAAACTCCGGCCGCCACGGCCGTCGCGGCTGCCCCGGACGTGCACCAAGTCGCGGCCGCTACTGCCGAGCAGACCTCCTTCGCGACAGCCGACCACGCCGCCGGGGTCGAGGGCCACGTCCATTCGGGCATGCCCGAACTGGCGCATCATTTCCATCACGCATGGGGATAGCGGCGCGCGGCGCGGCCTCCAGCCGTCCCCGATGTCCGGGGATGCTGGAGGCCGATACTTCGATTCAACAATGCGTTCGCCGATCCGGCTCACGCATCGGGCACAGAGAAGAGGCATTCGCCGGCCTGCGCCCGCAGAGAGAGCGGTCCTTCGACGATGGCCTCAACGACGGCTTTGGGACCATCATTGGTACGGCAGCTACATCGGCGGTTGGTGGAATTGGCGCGGTCGCTGTTCGGCAAGTGAAGTAGCGGGGCGTATACGTGCGGCAGCGTAAGACGGATTATGGGACCATTATTCTACACTGGACGTTCGTCGCGGCATTCGCCGTTGCGCTCGTTACCGGTTTGCGCATCGCGACCGAAACGCCCGACCGAACCTGGCTCAACCTGATCGATGCCGTGCTGCCGCGCGACAGCGTATGGATTGCCCATATGCAGGCCGCGATCGTCCTGGTCGCCGTGGCGATCGGCTACACCGTCTATATGCTTCGCTCCGGTCTCGGGCGCCGGGTCCAGCTCGACAAGGTTCGTCTGAGCGGATTGTTCCGCCGCGGGAAAACGAGGTTGAGCGCCGTGATCGCGCTGATGTACTGGATTTTCTTTGTCACGATGGCGGGGCTGCTGGTCAGCGGCGGCCTGCTCTATTTCGGGTTCTACTCCGGCTACGACGTGGCGATGCTGCACTGGGTGGGCACCTGGGTGATCCTCGCCTTTGTCGTCCTGCACGTGTTGACCCAGTACAAGAGCGGCGGCGCTTCGCAACTGCTGCGTATCTTTCGTCCCGCCCCGCTGCCTGCGCCGCCGCCGCGGCTCGATGCCATCGAACTGCTGGGCCTTCTCGCCGAGCGGTCGGCGCGCTCGTCGGAATCCGAAAATGTCAACGCACCGCCCGCAGCCTCATCCCACCCGCTGCGGCCGCGGCCCGAAAGCGCGCGGCGAGCGAATGCGCGAGCCGGATCCCGCGCCGCGACCCAAGGCCGGCCCCGCGCGATCGCGAAACCCGACCCTGCAGGCCAATGCGTTCGTGGTGGCGGCCGCCGCGGCGATCACCGGCGCCTCGCTGATCGTGGCAACGGACCATCTGGCGGTGGATACCGTGCGGATTCGCCGCATCAATCCCGCCGATGCACCGATCCTCGACGGCGACACGTCCGACCGGGGCTGGCGCGACGTCAAGCCGTTCTCGCTCCTGACCGGCGAAGGCGGAAATTTCGACGGCAAGGGCGAAACCAGAATCGAAATCCGTGCGGTGCACGACGGCACCTATGCGTATTTCCTCTTCACCTGGCAGGATTCGACGCGCTCGCTGAAGCAGCTGCCGCTGGTCAAGGAAGCCGATGGATGGCACCTGCTTCATTCCGGCTTTCAGCTCGGCGACGAACATCAATACAACGAAGACAAGTTTTCGGTGCTGCTGACCACGATGGATGTCACGCTGGCCGGCGGCCGAACCTTTCATCCAGGGCCGCAGCCGGTGGCCGGTGCGCCGGCCACCATGAGCGGCCGCGGACTGCATTACACGGCAGCCGGCTACGCCGATGTCTGGCAGTGGAAAGCCACCAGCGGCGGCCCAACCGGATGGATGGACGACGCCCATTTCGGACCGCCGGTCGATCCGACCCCGATGCAGGTAGCCAAAGTCGTTCCTTACAAAGGCGGCTTCGCGCCCGACCCTGGAACGGCAAATTACCGCGACAATTTCACCGTCGAGGCTGACACCTCAGGCGGTCCGCGCCGCAGCCGCCTGGTCGCCCCGTTGCGCCTGCCCAAAGACGTCGTCGCCACGACGGACGCGCTGGGCGATGTCGACCTCGATCCCACTCATGGCGAGAGCGACGGCGCGCGCTGGTTCATGACCGATCAGGATTCCGTCGCCTATTCGACCGATCTCGACGCCCGCATACCGATCGGGACCGTGATCCCCGGCGTCATCGTGGGCGGCGAATTTTCAGGCGATCGCGCCGACGTTCGATGTGCAGCTCGCTGGGCCTCCGGCCTGTGGGCGCTCGAGGTGAAACGCCGGCTCGACACCACAAGCCAGTTTGACGTGCCGATCAAGAGCGGCGTTTTCATGCGGGTCGCCGCTTTCGACCACAGCCAGATCAGACATACACGGCACGTTCGGCCGATTCGTATCGAGGTAGAATAGATGTCAAAGATTTGCAAAGTCACGATCAACGACGAGCCGTTTCTGGCGAATCGCGGCGAGCTTCTGCTCGACTGGGCATTGATGAACGGCATCGATCTTCCGCACGACTGCCGCTCCGGAATCTGTGGCGCCTGCCGTGTACGGCTCGTCGATGGCCAGGTATTCGGCGGCCACAGCCGCGGCGACGACATGATCCACGCCTGCCAGGCCCGGATCGTGTCCGATTTGGCGATTGCGATCGAGGCCGCCCCCGAGCCGGTGGCGCTGTCGGCGGAAGTAGCGCAAACTGTTCAGCTCGCGCCCGACGTGGTCGGCGTCGACGTCGAACTGCCGAAGCCGCTCGACTACCTTCCCGGCCAGTATTGCAAGCTGCAGTTTCAGGGATTTCCGGCGAGATCCTACAGCCCGACCTTTCCGCTCGAAGGCCGTCCCCATGATCGCCTGCTGCACTTCCATATCCGCAAGGTGACGGACGGACAGGTATCCTCGGCGCTCGGCCACGAAATTCGCCCTGGGCACCGCGTCAAGGTGATGGGACCGTATGGCCGCGCCTTTTTCAGACAAGGCCATGCCGGCCGCATCGTTCTCGTCGCCAGCGGTACTGGTTTCGCCCCGATGTGGTCGGTCGCGGTCGCCGCGATCATGGAGCAGCCGCAGCGCGAAATGGTCTTCATCGTGCAGGCCCGCAGCATCCGCTCGCTGTACATGCATGCCGCGCTATGCCGGCTGGCGCTGTTTCCCAACGTCAGGCTGATCCCGATGGTGTCGGAGCCGCAGCAAATCTCGCACGCGATTCAGAGCGGCCGACCGACCGATCATCTGCCAATGCTGGCGCCGGACGATGTGGTCTATACCGCGGGCGCGCCGGCGATGACGGACGCGGTGGCGCGGATCGCAAAGGCCGCGGGCGCAGGGTGCTACACCGACCCCTTCGTGCAGGAGCCGCGGACCGCCGAACAGACGGGCCTGATGTCGCGCCTCACCGGCTGGCTCAATGAACCCAAAAGCGGGACTATCCCACAGCAGCCGGCGCGAAAGGCGACGCCGATGCCGCGAGGCGTAGCCGCGGTCGGCGCCGGCAACCGCTAGCCGGCTGGCCGCGAGCGCTTTCAGCCGGAGATCGCGGCGATATACCGCTGGACGGACATCTCGAATGCCGCCTTGGCATTGTCGGCGATGTTGCGGCCCCACCACGCGCCGTAGATGCGGTCGAACACCAGCGGCCCGACCGCCGCCCGGATCCGGCGCACAGCCGCAGTGTTGAGCGGAATATAGTTCGGAAAACTGTACATGAAGCTGACCGAACGGCGGTCCATCGCCACCATGGCGACGTCGCCGGTAAGCAGCGCTCCCCTGCCCTCGGCACCCGCGCGCCAGTGCATCACCGTGCCGCCGGCAAAATGTCCCCCGGTCCGCACCAGAAGGATATCGTCCGATATCCGGTGACTATCGCCGGTCCATGGCACGATCGCCGGATGCGGCCGCGTGACAAGAGCGCGATCGTCGCCATGCAGATACACAGGCGCGCTGCCGAACGCCTCGCTCCAGTCGGCGACCGCGCCATAGTAATGCGGATGCGAGACGGCGATCGCCTTCAGGCCGCCGAGCGAGCGGACGTAGTCGATGGCCTCCCGGGTGGCCAGTGGCACACAATCCCACATCACGCAGCCATCCGCCTCGGGCACCAGGAGCGCGCGCTGCCCGATCGCAAAATTCGGCTCGACGCCGATGCCGGGAATGCCGAGATCGTCGCGCCAGACGAGCTTGTGATGCGTCGCCAGTTCCTCGCGCGTCAGCCACGCCTGCCCCTTCCAGTTGACATATTGCCGCTCGTCCTCGCAAACCGGGCAGGCCTGCCGGCGGCGCAGCGCTTTCGGGAAACTGGGCGCCACATTGTTCGCAGGTCCATAATGGCATCGGCATCACTCCTGTCGGGAGGAGTGGTAGCGCAAAATGAAAAGGCGAGCCAATGCAGGGAACGGCGAACTGCTAATACCCGATCGCCGCGCCATCGCTGCGCGGGTCGGAACCGCCGCTCAACATGCCATTCCACCGGTCGATCGTGATGCCGTGCGCGTGACCGGCCATTTCGTTCCAGGCGTCCCAGCGGTTGATCGCGTGGCCGCGTCGTGCGAGCGCATCGATCGTGGCTTCGGGGAAGCGGCTCTCGATATGCAGCGTGTCGCGCGCTTCGCCCAAGCGCGAAACGGCCGGACAGGAACCGCGGCATCTCGATCGCCTCCTGGATGTCGAGACCGAAATCGATCATCGCCGAATAAAGCTGCATCTGGATTTGCGGCTGGCCGTCCGCGCCCATGCAGCCGAGCACGCTCCAGAGCTTGCCGTCGCGTTTGGCCATCGAGGCGATCAGCGTATGCAGCGGAATTTTACCCGGCGCGAGGCGATTGGGGTGGTTGCGATCCAGCGAAAAATACGCGCTTCGGTTTTGCAGGACGACGCCGGAGTTTCCCGCCACCACGCAGGAGCCGAACGCGC
>CAWHFN010000001.1:0-47793 GCA_963828475.1 uncultured Alphaproteobacteria bacterium | reverse complement strand
GGCTTCCATCCCGGCTTCGGTCTGACCGCGACGCTTCCCGAACTGGTCGGCAAGAACAATGCGGAACTGATTTTCTACACCAGCCGCCGCGTCACCGGCGAGGAAGCAACAAGGATGGGCCTCGCCAATCTCTGCGTGCCGCAGGACCAGGTGCGGGCCGAAGCGATGAAGCTCGCCGCCGAGATCGCCGAATGCTCCCCGCTCGGCCTGATCTCGACCCGCGCCACCATGCGCGCCGGCCTCGCCGACCGCGTCATGGCCGCCACCAACCACGAGCTCGCCGAGCAAACCAAGCTCCGCGCGACCGAGGACTTCAAGGAAGGCGTCAAGGCGACGGCCGAACGGCGCGTGGCGAATTTCAAGGGAAGGTAAGGTCGTCCCGCTTGCGCGATCTCCCTTGTCCCCTTGTGGGAGAAGGTGGCGAACGCCGAGGTTCTCTCCGCGCGAGAGGTCTGTGCTTGCTGAGAGAACCCTCACCCGTCTCAATCGCGCGTCGCGCGATTGATCCACCCTCTCCCACCAGGGGAGAGGGAAGCGTGCCTCATCCCACCAGCTTGAACGTCACGCCGCAAAGATCGAACGTATCGCCCGACACCTTGCAACCCTTCGTCTTGGCTGCATCACGCACCTTGGCAACGTCGGCCACCTTGAACGTCAACCCGCTCATCAAATCGCTCGCGCCCTTGACGAAGCGGAAGCTGGCATTGGGCAGTTTCAGCTCGGGTTCGCCGCCCGTACCTTTGCTGACGGCAATGCCCAAAATCTTCCCCCAATGCTCCGCCAACCCCTGCGGATCCGGGCTCTGCATCTCGACTTCCGTCAGCGCCAGCGTCACGTCCTTCCGGATCGCCTTCTGCCAGTCCGGTCCCGCCGGCGGATAGGGCCCCAGCACATCGTCGCTGCCGTCGGTGTGGTTGAACTCGATGAACGCCGCGCGGCAATCGCGCGGGTGCAGTTGCACGCCGTGATAGGGCGCGTGCGTGATCACGTTGGCAGTGCGCACGCCCATCGCATTGGCATGCTTGCCGCGCGCGTCGGGATCGTCGCAGCAGAAGATCGCCATGTATCCGCCGCGGCCGCCGGTCTTGTCGAGGAAACGCCCCGCCGCGGTGCCCGGCTGGAACGGCGCCACCACCTCCAGCAGAATCGTGTCGACCGGCAGCAGGGCATTCTCCAGCCCGTATTTCGCGACGTTGCCATCGCGGTAGCAGACATCGAGCCCCATGATCGCGGAAATCTCCGAGATCACCGGCTCGAGATGCGGCGCCACCAGGCAGATTTGCCTGAGCCTGAGATATTCAGTCATCTTACAGGCCCTGGAAAACCGGCTTGCGCTTCTCGACAAAGGCCTTTGCAGCTTCCTTGTGATCGGCGGTGTCACCCGAACGCGAATGGTGAATCGCTTCGGCGTCGAAGCAGGCTTCCAGCGTCATCGTTTCGGCATTGTTGATGTTGCGCTTGATGTAGCCCAGCGTCACCGACGGACCCTGCGCCAGCGACATCGCCAGATCATGCGCCTCGGCATCGATGTCGGCGTCCGGCACCACTTTCGTCACCACGCCGAGATTGTAGGCCTCCGTCGCGCTCAGCACCGGCGACGTCAGGTACAATTCCCGCGCCTTGGCGCTGCCAAGCATCTGGGTCAGGAAGTAAGTGCCGCCGTAATCGCCCGATAATCCGACCTTGGCAAACGCGGTGGTGATCTTGCAGGAGGCGCTGGCGACGCGCAGGTCGCAGGACAGCGCGATCGAGAGGCCTGCGCCGGCAGCGGCGCCATCGAGCTGCGCCACCACGGGTTTCGGCATCTGGTGCAGGATGCGCGACACTTCCATGCCGCGGCGCAGATTGGCCATCTTGGCCTCGAAGCCGAGCGGCGCCCGGCCCTCCGCCATCGACTTGACGTCGCCGCCGACACAGAACGTACCGCCCGCGCCCTTGATCAGCACCGCGCGCACCTCGTGATCCTCCGCCGCCCGCCGCGCCGCCTCCACCAGCCCGCGCGTCATGTCCGGATTGAGCGCGTTGCGCCGGTCCGGCCGGTTCATGGTGATGGTGAGCAAGCCAGAGTCGAGCTTCTGGAGGACCATTTCGTTTGCGCTCATGTGCCGTGCTTTCGTTGTTGTTGGTTGTTGTGACTTCCGGCCTCACCCCGTCATTGCGAGCGAGGCGAAGCAATCCATACTTTCTTTGCCGCCCAATGGATTGCTTCGTCGCTCTCGCTCCTCGCAATGACGAGGAGGCAGCACCTTATTTCTTCACCAATGGACACCGCGACGCTTCCAGCGACTGGAACGCCTCATTGCCGGGGATGGTCGCGAGCAGCTTGTAGTCGTCCCAGCGCGCCTTGGATTCCGACGGCTTCTTGACCTCGAACAAATACATGTCGTGCACCATGCGGCCATCCTCGCGGATCCTGCCGTTCTTGGCGAACATGTCGTTGATCGGCGTCTCCCGCATGACCTTCATGACGGCGGCGGAATCAGTGGTGCCCGCAGCCTTCACGGCTTTCAGGTAGTGCGTGACAGAAGAATAGACGCCGGCCTGCGCCGAAGTCGGCACCCGCTTGACGCGCTCCATGAAGCGCTTGGAAAACGCGCGGGTGTCGTCGTTGAGATCCCAGTAGAAGGCTTCCGAAAGCAGCAGCCCCTGCGCGGTTTCCAGACCGATGCTGTCGATATCGGTGACGAAGGCGAGCAACGGCGCAACTTTCTGGCCGCCCTTCATCAATCCGAACTCGGCCGCCTGCTTGATGGCGTTGACGGTGTCGCCGCCGGCATTGGCCAACCCGATCACCTTGGCTTTCGAGGCCTGCGCCTGCAGAAGGAAGGAGGAGAAATCCGAGGTGTTGAGCGGATGCCGTACGCTGCCGAGCACCTTGCCACCGGATTTGAGCACCACGTTGGTGGTGTCCTTTTCGAGATCCTGGCCGAAGGCGTAGTCGGCGGTCAGGAAGTACCAGCTATCAAGACCCTGCTTGACGGCGGCGAGACCGGTCACATTGGCCTGGCCGAAGGTGTCGAACACATAATGGACCGTATAGGGCCCGCAGGCCTCGTTGGTAAGCCGGATCGAGCCGGGGCCGTTGTATATCACGATCTTGTTGCGCGCCTTCGCAATCTCGCCGGCGGCGAGCGCGGTGGCGGACGCCGCGACGTCAAAAAGCATCTCGACGCCCTGATTGTCGAACATGTCGCGGGCGATGTTGGCGGCAAGGTCGGCCTTGTTCTGATGATCGGCCGCGATGATTTCGATCTTGCGTCCCAGCACTTCGCCACCGAAATCCTCGACCGCCATTTTCGCAGCGGTCTCCGAGCCCGGCCCGGTGATATCGGCATAGAGGCTCGACATGTCGAGAATGCCGCCGAGCTTGAGCGGCGGCTTGCTTTGCGCCAGTGCGGCCGTCGCCGACATCGCCAGAATCGCGGCGACAATGCCTGTTGTTGTTCTTTTCACGGAGGCCTCCCTAGTGGTTACCGCATTGGCTGCGGCTTTGAGATTTTCGGCGCGATCATGCCGCATGAGGTCACGAGCGGCAAGGCGCGGAGAGAAGCCGCTTTCGTCATGTTTTCCGCTAAGCGGAATGACCCCCTTAGGATGGGTAGAGCGCAGCGAAATCCATCAATCCCTGCGCGAAAAGCATGATGGGTTTCGCTATCGCTCCACCCTACGGCGCTCCACTGCCCAACAACCCTTTCCCCGGCACATGATTGAGCTCCAGCCGGATGCCGTCGGGGTCCTCGAACAGGATCGAATAATATCCCGGCGCCCACTGATCCTCGCGTGGCGCGCGGATGATCTTGGCGCCGAGCGTCGTCAGAAAGCCATGCAGCTCATCGACGTCGGCGCGCTCGCGGGCGCGGAAGCAGAGGTGATGCAAACCGACACGCTTCTGCTCGAACGCCGCGCCTTCATGCTCGGCTGACGGCGCGTTGATGCCGACCGCGGTCCGGCCGCCGACGCAGTAATAGGTCGTCTCGGTGTCGATCACGGGTTTCAGGCCGAGATACGGCAGCAGCTCACGATAAAATTCGCGGGAGCGTGCGTAATTCGAGGCGGTGAGAAAAATATGCGCGATGCCATTGATTTCCATGATCTCTCCCTGCAATGCAATCTAAGGTAGCAATGCCGTTGATAGTCGAGCATACAGCAACAGGTGAGACAGAGAGCAGCGGTATGATCCGTCCGGCATTACGTTCCAGCGCTGCGCGCCCGGCATGCGCCGTGTCATTTCTCGTGCTGGCGTGCGCCGGGCCGGCCGGCGCTGGCGATTGCCTGCTTGAGCCGCAGGGTGAAGGCCGTGTTGCCGCCGTGGTGGACGGGCGCAGCCTACGCCTCGAAGACGGCCGCGAAATCCGTCTCGCCGGCATTGAGCGCGGGGGAACCGACAGCGGCAGGGCCGCATTGTCCGCCATCGCCGGCGGCCGTGACGTGACGCTGCATGGCGACGACGACACACCGGATCGCTATGGCCGCCAACCGGCCCTTGTGTTCGTGGCCGGCTCGGAACACTCGGTGCAAAGCGAGCTGCTGCGCCGCGGCGAGGCGCTGGCTTCGGCCGACATCGCCGACAAAAATTGCGCTGCAGCACTGGCCGCCGCCGAGAGCACCGCGCGCGATGCCAAATTGGGCATTTGGGCTGAAACCTCGGCCATAAAAAACGCGGAAAGTCCGGGCGATATTCTGTCCGCGATTGGGCACTTTTCGGTAGTCGAGGGCAGAGTCCTGTCCGTTCGGCAGGCAGGGGCAATCACCTACCTGAATTTCGGGCGGAACTGGACACGGGACTTTGCTGCGACTATTTCAAGGCGCATCATACCGGCGTTCGAAAACGCCAATCTTGGACCTAAGTCGCTCGAAAATCGACGGATTCGTGTCCGCGGCGTTGTCTCGTCGCGGGGAGGACCACGGATCGAACTGCTTCGGGTGGGGCAGATTGAGGTGCTGGGCGGGAAATAGCGTGTGGTCCGAAGACTGGGCACCGGTTTTCATTTGGATCGGGCGCAAAAACAGGGATGAGATCGCGATTCCAATCGGATCGTGGTCCAGTGGCTGATTTGACGCATCGTGCAGAATGGCGCGAAGGAAACATGGGTTGCCGCCTCCTGGCTGCGCCGGCGCTGTTGTGCGCCGCGCTCACGGTTGCTTCCTGTGGAAATCTCGGAAAACTCGAGACCGCGCAGCCGACGGTAGCGGCGCCGAAGCCGAGCCGCACCGTCGCGCAGACGGCGGCGAGCGAGCGCGAACATGAGCGTATTCTCGCCTCCTATGGCGGCGCCTATGACGATCCGAAACTCGCGACCCTGATCGGCAAGACGGTCGACCGGCTGGTCGCGGCCTCCGACCGTCCCGAACAGGCCTACCGGGTGACCATCCTCAATTCCGGCGCCGTGAACGCCTTCGCGCTGCCGACCGGTCAGCTCTATGTGACGCGCGGCCTGGTGGCGCTCGCCAGCGATACCTCCGAATTGTCCTCGGTGCTGAGCCACGAGATGGCGCATGTCATCGCAAAACACGCCTCGATCCGGGAAGACCAGGCGCGGCAGGCTGCGGTGGTGACCCGTGTCGTCACCGACATGAGCAACGACCCCGATCTGACGGCGCTGGCGCTGGCGAAAACCAAACTGACGATGGCGAGCTTCTCGCGCGCGCAGGAATTCGAGGCCGACGGCATCGGCGTCAGCATTGCAGCCCGTGCCCATTTCGATCCCTACGGCGCGGCGCGCTTCCTCGCCGCGATGGAACGCAATGCGGCGCTGAAGGCCGGCAAGACTTCGCTCGATCCCCGCGCGCAGGATTTCCTGTCCTCGCATCCGGCAACCCCCGAGCGCGTGCAGAACGCGCAGGCCAGCGCCCGGCGATACATCTCGCCGCAGAGCGCCGAGCGCGACCGCGAGACCTACCTCGCCGCGATCGACAACATCGTCTATGGCGAGGATCCCAGCGAAGGTTTCGTGCGCGGCCGGCGCTTCCTGCATCCGAAGCTCGGCTTCACCTTCCAGGCGCCCGAGACGTTCACGCTGGATAACACCGCACAGGCCGTGATCGGCGTGCGCGAGGGCGGCACGCAGGCGATGCGCTTCGACGTGGTGCGCGTGCCGGCCGAGCAGTCGCTCGCCGATTATCTCAACTCGGGGTGGATGGAAGGCGTCGACAAGGGGTCGACGGAAGACCTCATGATCAACGGTTTCCCGGTGGCTTCGGCTTCCGCGAACGGCGATCAATGGCAGTTCAAGGTCTATGCGCTGCGCTACGGCAGCGATGTCTACCGCTTCATCTTTGCCGCCAAGCAGCGCAACACCGAGAGCGAGCGCAACGCGCGCGAGACCGTGAATTCATTCCGCCGCCTGACGCTGGAAGAAATCCAGGCCGCGCGCCCCCTGCGCATCAAGGTCATCACCGCGCAGCCCGGCGACACCGTGGAATCGCTCGCCCACCGCATGACCGGCGTCGACCGCCCCACCGAGCGCTTCCGCATCCTAAACGGCCTCGACCAGCACGCGCAGGTCAAGCCAAGGGAACGCGTGAAGATCGTGGTGGATTGAGGCGCCCCCCGACAGAAGCGCAATCCGGGATTGCCCGACCCGTCCTGCGACGGCCCGGATTTCGCGTCGCTGCATCCGGGCTACACATCGTCAATCTAAATCTACTCGGTGCTCACACGCGCGCGCCACCGCGCCTCAAATGTATTGTCTGCGTCGCGCATTCGCGCCTGTGCATCCATCGGGTCGCTACGTTTCTCTGTAGCGACGATGATGGGCGTCGTAGCGACAACGACGGGCGCCGCGGCGGCCTTGGGTCGCGCGGGCGCGGCAGCGGCCCACCGCAACGATGATTTCGCGATCACGGTCTTGCCGGCGTACCAGCATTTTCGCCCATCGATCAGGCGCCAGGACCAATGCCCTCCTGCACTTGATGGCGGCTTGACGCTGCATTCCTTGATCTGCGCTTTCGCCTGCACGGTCGGCATGCCGATCGGCGCGAGAGCAGCAATGCAAGCGGCGAAAAAGACCAGCGGAATTTGAGTTTTCATCGAACACCCCTGCGGTTCAATTGGATGTGGAATCCCAGACTCACTTTTAAATTTGGTCACAAGAGGCCGGAAATCTGACCACATTCCGGGAGAACGGCGGCACGACAGGTTGAGGCGAAAGTTCCCGATCACTGCGGACGCAAGCGACTTGTCCGCCGCGGCGCGCATGCGTGAAAGGCGAAGGTCCCAGCACAGGACTCAAACGAAGAGGCCGCGTCGGGTTCCGCCGCGGAGCCAGAAGTCGGCCGCTCTTGCTGCAAATGTACTCCGCAAAAATGACCGGAACGGATTGCGCGCTGAAACGTCGGCTTCTCAAGGGAAACGGAATCGCGGCAAAGTAATCGCGGCATGGAAAACTTTCTTCTTTTCATATTGTCGAGCAGCTGCTGCACGCTGGTCGCGAGCGTCACGCTCCTGCTGCAGCCATTGGTGGGCCTGCCCTGATGTTCCGGGCGGGACCCGGCTCGCCAGCACAAGGGCAGATATCCGGGCGCCTTTGCTTCTGAAGCAGCCCTGACGTTTGAAGCCCCCGGGCGTTTGAAGCCCCCGACATTTGAAGTCTCGCGCTCGCAGCGCTCTCCGCGGCTTCCTGCGTTCGCGCAACGCCCAAACGAAAAGCCCGGTCTTTCAACCGGGCTTTTATCTCAATCCGTCGAACCCTTTCAGGCGGCTTCGTCCGCCACGGCAGCGTCGTCGCCATCGGCCTCGACATCGGCCTCATCGGCTTCGCCGCCCTCGGTCGCCTCAGTCTTGGCGCCGCGGCGCGGGCTCTTGGCGAGCTGGCTCTCGATTTCCTTGACCGCTTCGGTCTCCGTCGAATGCTGGACGACGGCGATTTCGCGCGACAGGCGATCAAGCGCTGCTTCATACAGCTGGCGTTCGCTGTAGGACTGCTCGGGCTGCGATTCCGAACGGTAGAGATCGCGGACCACTTCGGCGATCGCGACGATGTCGCCCGAATTGATCTTGGCTTCGTATTCCTGAGCCCGGCGCGACCACATGGTCCGCTTGACGCGCGCACGGCCCTTCAGCGTCTCCAGCGCCTTCTTGACCAGCGCCGGCTCGGACAGCTTGCGCATGCCGACATTGGCGACCTTGGCGGTCGGCACGCGGAGCGTCATCTTGTCCTTCATGAAATTGATCACGAACAGCTCGAGCTTGGCGCCCGCGATCTCCTGCTCCTCGATGGCCAGGATCTGGCCGACGCCGTGGGCCGGATAGACCACGAATTCATTGGCCTTGAAGCCCTGACGCTGGGTCACGACCTTCTTCGGCTCCTCGACGCGCGGCGCGGCGGCGGCGACCGGCTTGACGGGAGCCTTCGGCGCAACAACAGCGGCTTTCGGGGGCGCAGCCTTCACAGGGGTCTTTACAGGAGCCTTGGCAGCAACTTTAGACGCAGTGGTCTTCGAACCCGTCGCTTTCGCGACAGTCTTGGCAGTCTTTTCTGGCATTGCGCTTCTTTTGTTCTTTGAGGACTTTGTGGCCGCAACCTTCCTGGCAACCTTTACGGTCGCCTTGGCACGGCCTTTGGTTGCGCTGCGGCTGGCCGAAGCGGCTTTTTTCGTGGTCTTGGAAGCACTCTTTTTACGCGTTTTCTGTGACACAGCCTGCGCGCGGAACTGCCACGCCCCTGTTCGATGTTTTACGGGAACCCACCGGGGCCACAGGATACGCGTGGCCGGGATCGGCTTATAATGTGCCCAATATAGCACATTTTCCGCAAAAATCAATGATTTACGCCCGGTTCCGGTCCTTTACGGGGTCCTTTCGGCCACAAGACCGTCAACAGGGTAAATCAGCAGGCACAGTTAGGTTCAGATTAGGTCCGAAACGGGCTCAGATAGCCCGAATTATCCCCGGAATTATCCCCAGCGAATCAGTCTCCGCTGCCGGGTTCCTTGGAAAAATATTTCTCGAATTTGCCATCCACACCCTCGAATTCTTTCGCGTCCGGCGGCGAGTCCTTCTTCTGGGTGATGTTGGGCCAGCTCTTGGCGTACTCGGTGTTGACCTCGAGCCACTTCTCCAACCCCGGCTCGGTGTCCGGCTTGATGGCGTCGGCGGGACATTCGGGTTCGCAGACGCCACAGTCGATGCATTCGTCGGGATGGATGACCAGCATGTTCTCGCCCTCGTAGAAGCAGTCGACGGGGCAGACTTCAACGCAGTCGGTATATTTGCATTTGATGCAGGCTTCAGTGACGACGTAAGTCATCCAGGGCTCCGAACAAGGCTCCGAAACGGATCAGTTTTCCGGGGTTTGCGTAGCGCATGCAGTGCGCTGCCGCAAGGGAAGCAGCGGCCCGCAAACGGCGGTTTTCAGGCTTCGCAGCCAGCTCTGTGCACTTAGTCACTCTTTGTTATTCTGCAAATCATCATAGAGCACGCGCGCGGCCGCAGCGTCGCCGCGCCGCTCGGAAAATCCGGCCACCTTGAGAACGCGCACGGTGCGATCGAGCGCGATGGTGAGCACATCGCCGACCTTCACCGCGTGTCCCGGCGCCTTTTCGCGCACGCCGTTGATGCGGACGTGACCGGCATCGACGAGGGCGGCAGCGGAGGTGCGGGCCTTCACCACCCGCGCGTGCCACAGCCATTTATCGAGACGCTGCCGCTCCAACGACCTGCTCGTAATCTGCTTTCACGCGTTTTCTTGAACGCGAACCGGAATCCACTTCGCTCGAAAACGCTATGCTTATTCCTTGCGATTGCCCGCAAGCTGTTCCTTCAGCGCCGCCAGTTTTGCAAATGGCGAATTCGGATCGATCGGACGGTCGCGTTCGCGTGGCGCCGCGCTGGTCGCCCACTGGCGGTGCGATGGCCCCTGGTCGCGCTTGTCACGGCCGCCCTTGTCGCGGCCGCCGAAATCACGGCCACCGCGCTCGCCCTTGTCGCGACCGCCACCCTTGTTGCGGTCGCCACCCTTGCTGCGGTCGCCCTTGTTGCGATCGAACTTGTCGCGGCGATCGCCGTCGCGGCCCTTGCCCTCAAAGCGCTCGCGGGGCGGACGGTCCGGACGCGCCTCAGTCGCCGCCGGCGCGCCCTCAGCCGCCACCGGGGCAGCTGTCGCATCCGCCGGCGCACCCTCGCGAGGCTTGCGGAAGTCATTGCGGCGGCCGCGGCGATGACGCTGCTCGCGCGGCGCGCCGTCGGCGCCCTCGCCGCTGGTTGCTTGCGCGCCCTCCGCCGGGCGGCCGTGATGGCGCTGGCGGTTGCGATCGTGGTGTGGACGGCGCTCGTCGGAACGGCCGCCGGGCCGCCAGACTTCGATCAGCGCAGGCTCGGCCGGCGTCTCGGATTTCGTTTCGGGCTCGGCTTCGGCAGCAGCGGCTTCAGCGGGAACGGCTTCCGCGGGAACGGCTTCCGCGGCCGTGGATTCAGCGGGCGCTTCGCTCGCGGTGGCGGGCTCGGCCGCGGCCTCGGCGGCGCTGATCGGCGGCTCCGCCTGCTGTTCCGGCGGCGCGTCCGCGATCGCGGCTTCCGCCGGCGTGGTCTCGGCAGGCTCGACCGCGGCCTCGACTGCAGCTGCAGGCTCTTCGCTCGCGACGGGTACCGGCGTGACGCTGGGCAGCAGCGAGGCCGACGGCGCGGGATCGCCTGACACGGCCAGGTCGGCGGCGATCTCTTCCGCCGGCGTCTCCGTGGGTGTCTCCACCGTCGTCTCGGCGCTCGCCTCGACTGGCGGTGTCTCGGCAGTGACGGTCTCGACCACCTCCACAGGCGCGGGCTTCGGCGGCAATGGCGCGCGCTTGTCCATGCGGTAGCCGAGCGCGCGCAGGATCGAGGCAAAATCCTCGCCGGCAGATCCCGTCAGCGAGGTCATCGCCTGCGTCACCACAAAACCGCGGCCATCGAACGCGCCGGTCGGCTTTTCGCCGGGCGACGTCTCGCGCCACGCCAGCGCGGGCCGAATGAGATCGGCGAGACGTTCCAGGATGTCGACGCGCACCGCGCGCTCGCCGCACTGGCGATAGCCGAGCAACCGATAGGCGTCGCGGTGCAACGCCTTGTCGACCGGGAACGAGGTGCGCCCGCTCGACGCCAGATGCTGCGCGCCTGACAGCGCGGACATGTCGACATTGTCCTGCTTCTCGGCCCACAGCAGCGACGCCAGCGCGCGCGCCGCAGGCTTCAACAGCCCGGGGAAATAGATGTGATAGGCGCCGAAGCGCACGCCGTATTTGCGTAAGGTGGCGCGCGAAGCCTGGTCGAGATCCTTCATCTCGGCGGAGATCTTCGAACGCTCCAGCACGCCAAGCGCTTCCACCAGCTGGAACGCGATGCCGCGCCCGATGCCGGTGATGTCCTCGGCCTTGGAGAGTCCGAACAGCGGGCCGAGCAGCTTTTCGATATGCGTCTTCAGCCACAGATCGAGCCGCGTTTGCACGGCCTCGCGCGGCGCCCCTGACAGGCGATCGTCGGCAATGATGCGCAAGCGCGGATGCAGCGCGTCGTCGGCCGCGACGAGCTTTGCCACCGCGTCGCCGGTCCAGCGGATGGTGCCGTCGGATGTCAGCACGAACTGGTCGTCGGGCGCCGCGGCAAGTTTGGTGGCGCGCGTGTCGATCTCGCTGGCGAGCACCTGCTGGGCAGCCGCCTGCAATGCCTTGGCGTCCGAGCCGGCTTCCGCCGCATCGGGTGCAAAGGTAAATCCATCGAGCCGGCCGATCGCGTGGCCTTCCACAATCACTTCGCCGGTCTTGCCAATTTCCGTATTCAAAACTGAGTTCTCCCGCAGGCGGCGCATCAATACACTGGTCCGCCGGTCAACGAAACGCTCCGTAAGCCGTTCATGCAGCGCATCGGATAATTTATTTTCGACCTCGCGGGCGATCCCCTGCCAGTGGTCGGGGTCGGACAGCCAGTCCGGGCGGTTGGCGACGAAGGTCCAGGTGCGGATTTGCGCGATCCGGCCCGACAGCGTGTCGATATCGCCGGTGACGCGGTCGGCCTGGTCGACCTGGGCGGCGAACCATGCGTCCGGTATGCGGCCCCTTTTCATCAGGAATGCATAAAGCGTGGTCACCAGTTCGGCGTGGGCGGCGGGCGCGAGGCGCCGGTAATCCGGGATCTGGCAGGCGTCCCACAGCCGTTCCACGGCGGCAGCGCCGTGGGCCATGTCCCTCACCTCGCCGTCGCGTGCCGCATGATCGAGCACGCGCTGATCCTCGGCGATCGGCGCGCGGGTCAGAACCTCGTGCCCCGGCGGCAGCGCCAGCGAGACCTGCAGCGCGCCGAGCGAAGAAAAATCCAGCTTTGAATTGCGCCACTGCAGCATTTTGACGCTGTCGAACGTGTGGTTCTGCAGCGCGTTCACCAGCTCCGGCTCGAACGGCGCGCAGCGCCCGTGGTGCCGAAGGTGCCGTTGCGCGTGGCGCGGCCGGCGCGGCCCGCGATCTGCGCGAACTCGGACGGGTTGAGCCTTCGGAACTGATAGCCGTCGTATTTGCGGTCCGACGCAAACGCCACATGATCGACGTCGAGATTCAGCCCCATGCCGACCGCGTCGGTGGCGACGAGATAATCGACGTCGCCGTTCTGGAACATCTCGACCTGCGCATTGCGTGTGCGCGGCGAGAGCGAGCCCAAAACGACGGCAGCGCCGCCATGCTGGCGGCGGATCAGTTCGGCGATGGCGTAGACTTCATCGGCCGAGAACGCGACGATTGCGGTGCGTCGCGGCTGGCGCGTGATCTTGCGGTCGCCGGCGAATTCGAGCTGCGACAGCCGCGGCCGGGTGATGATGGAGGCGCCCGGCAGCAGCCGCTCGATGATGGGACGCATCGTCGCAGCGCCCAGCAGCAGCGTCTCGTCGCGGCCGCGGCGATGCAGGATGCGGTCGGTGAACACATGCCCGCGCTCGAGATCGGCCGCGATCTGGATTTCATCGACGGCCAGGAAACTCACGTCGAGATCCCTGGGCATCGCCTCGACGGTCGAGACCCAGTAGCGCGGGTTCTTCGGCTTGATCTTCTCCTCGCCCGTAATCAGCGCAACGCTCTCGGCGCCCGCCCGGTCCGCGATCTTGTTGTAGACCTCGCGCGCGAGCAGCCGCAGCGGCAGGCCGATCACGCCGGAGGAATGCCCCAGCATCCGCTCGATCGCCAGATGCGTCTTGCCGGTGTTGGTCGGTCCGAGCACGGCGGTAACGCCGGAGCCCGGCGCGCGATCCGCCGCGTACGTGGAAGGTGAGAAAGCCATGTGGTGCAGGTGTTTCTTGCAGGTGCTTCTTTTAGGTGCCGGCGCTCAAGCCGTCATTGCGAGGAGCGCAAGCGACAAAGCAATCCATTCCTCCGCTTGCGGTGAGATGGATTGCTTCGCTTCGCTCGCAATGACGGAAAACTGAGAACCTTCTCTTCGCTCGGCGTCAAAATCCACCGATTCTGTTTCATTCTGCGACGGTGATGCGGTCGCGGCTTAAGCTCTGGAACGAGTTTGGAACGAAACGCGCCCGAATCGCTGACTCTTCCCGAAACCTGATACGTTCACCGCAACATCTCGCGCTGAAGCGCTTCTGATGGCACTAGATCAAGTTTGCGCGGGCTCCACAAGCGGCGGTGTTCGGGTCAAATCGTTAAGGCACGGAGTTGAATCAGAATGGGGTAAGAGTCAACAGGATTCATGTCGCTTGCGCCGCCGTCCCCGCGAGCGAAGCTGCGCTCCCTCGCCCCGCTCTTCGCGGGGAGAGGGTCGGGGTGAGGGGCTCTCTCCGCGAGTCGTACTGCGCGGAGACAGCCCCTCACCCGGCGCTACGCGCCGACCTCTCCCCGCTGAAGAACGGGGCGAGGTGACTCTCCAGGCTCAATTCGTCTTCGCCACCCTCGGCGGCGCTGCCGTGGTCACAAACGACGTCGCCTCCAGCATCGCCGGCCCGAACGGCGTCGGGATGGTCATGCGGAAGGGAACCAGCACCCTTGTTCCCGCGATCGGCACGAAGGCGATCTCCATTTTGCGTTCGCCGGCGAGGTATTTGATCACGGGGCGGTCGGGGATGTAGCCCGCGATCGGCGTAAAATAGATGGCGCAGACTAGCGCCGGCCCGTGATAGCCCCGCTCGGCCTTCACCGTTTCCATGCGCTTGTAATCGAGCTTGAGGTCATAGCGCATCCGCCCGTCGAAGATCCCCGCGCCGGTGCGGCAGGAATCGGGCGTCAGCAGCTCGCCATTGCCCGGCACGCGCAGCATCGAGCCGGTCATGGGATCGAGCACGCCCTTGCGGTGCGCGTCGGTGACGACGACCCGGGCGGGATCGACCGGCGGCGCCGGGTCGATCGAAAAATCCTTCACATTGCCGTTGGCCAGCACCAGGCGGATGGTTTCGGACTTCTTCTGCGTCGTGGTGGTCGCGGTATAGGCATTCGCCACCAGCGCGCCGTTGATGACGCGGCCCTGGCTGGCGCCGGAACCCGTGCCGCCCGAAAACGCCTTCAGCAGGCCGGCGGTGCCGCCCTGGGCGGAGGCCGAAAACGTGTCGTCGCCGATTTCGATGGTCCAGGACCCCTTGCCGACCGGGATGCCCGCCAGCGTCGCCTCGTATTTCGCCTCCACCCGCCCCTGCGCGGACGCCTGCGGCGCGAGCCACAGGCACGCGGCGGCGCACAGGCTGAAAGCGACCCCATTTCTTGCGGACAAGGTTCGGGGCCGGATGGCGTGGGGGGAGGTCAAATCCTGCAGGTCCCGGGATCGGCGCGAGCTGATGTTCATTTAGGCAGAAATATCCGGCAAACAACGCGTGTTTTCACGAAACACGGGGTGAACCGAACCCAGCTGGCGGCCGCATCCTGCGGCGGCCTCGGGTCCCACAATCGCGAAAGCCATGATGTCGGCGGGGATTGCGCCCTTTATAAGGAGCGGTTTTTCGCAGCGTTTTTCGACGCTTGCCCGCGGACGCGATCCAGGGGCGGCGTTCCCCGGGGCGCTGAGAAAACGCGTCCAAACAAGCCACTTAGGGGGTGCGGAATCCGCTCCTGGGCGGCGTCGGCCGGGCCCAAAAACCTTGACGGTTCGCCCCAGTCCCCCTATACGACCGCAGTTCCTGGAAATGGACGCGATTTTGGACCCCCGCGCGAGGCGCGAGACGCGCTTGCCTATGGCGGGGATGGAAGAGGATTTTCAGATGTCCCGGCGCTGCGAACTGACGGCCAAGGGCCCCCAGACGGGCCACAAGGTGAGCCACTCGAACATCAAGACCAAGCGGCGCTTCCTGCCGAACCTGGTCAACGTCACCTTCATCTCGGACGCGCTCGCCCGCAACGTGCGCCTGCGCGTCTCGACCAATGCGCTCAAGAGCGTCGACCACAATGGCGGCCTCGACAAGTATCTGCTCAAGGCCAAGGCCGACGTGCTCTCCCCCCGCGCGCTGGACCTCAAGCGCGCGATCGAGAAGAAGGTCGGCAAGCCGGTATTCGTGAAGAAGGCGAGCTGAGCGAAGTTTAAATCGGCGGATCAGAGTTTGAAGCGGCCGGGTCGAAAGACCCGGCCGTTTTTGTTTGGGAGCACGCCTCACCCACTCTCCGTCATGGCCGGGCTTGTCCCACCACGTCTTTCTTGCTGCAAGCAGCAGGGTGTTTTGCTTGTGGGTAGAGAGACGAGAGGCGGCGGTTTATGTAATTGCTTGAGACAGGTGAAGTTTTTTCGATGCATCAGGATGGTGCGCACAAGTCGGACTTCGTCTCATACCACAGGTTCCATTCTCTTGCGGCATCGTGTTCAAGACCGCGGCCGAGGAAGACGGAGGGGTGTTTATTTGGACATTGTTTTATCATCGACGGCGATCTGAACGTTGTAGCCCGCCACCACCTGGCCGTTCTTCGACAACAGGCGGGCGTCCGCATCGGTTCGCGACAGCTGCGTCTGGCCGCTCTCTTCCAGTTGCGCCAGATCGGCCTGCAGGGTTGTGCGCTTGGCCATCAAGTCGGCGACCTTCTGCGCGACGCCCCCGCCGCCGTCGCCTCCGTTACCTTCCCCTCCCGCCGGCGGACGTTCCGCCTCCGCGCTGTCGTTGGCATCCAACGCGGCGCCATAGGCTTCAATCTCCCGTTCGATCTCCGCCAGCCGCTTGGCAAGCCTGCGCCGCGTCTTGATGCTCGCCTTGCTGGCGTTGCCATCAAAAAACGCTCCGTCGATCGCTACAACCTCGCCGCCCAAAAGGTCGAGTTTGCGCATCAGCAGCACAAACTCCCGGTTCGTCGCCTTGAGCGCCTTCCAATTGTCCCGGCGGAAATTGGCAATGGTGCGATAGCCGGGCACCAATTGCTTCATCAGCCAGATCAGTTCGAGGTTGCGCCCGGCCTCGCGCTCAAGAGCGCGCGAGGAGCGGATCCGGTTGGTGTAGCCATAAAGATAGAGCTTCAGCAGATCGGCGGGATCGTAAGGAGGTTGCCCAGCCCCGATGCCCGCCCCGCAATGGCGGAACCCAAGCCGCTTCAAATCAAGCGCCGCGACAAACGTCTCGATCGCGCGAACCGGATTGTCCGCATCCACATAATCTTCCACTCGTGCCGGAAGAAGGCTCGTCTGATCCCGGCTTACCCCAGTCTTAAAGCTGCGATTCGTCATACCGAATCGTACACTCATTTGACCAATCCGATGGAATACTTGCCCAGTCTGGATCATCCACACGGCTCTCGGCTCAAAGCCGGACTAGTCTTACGTTTGTGATTCTTCGAACACTCAATTGCGGGTTGTCATCTTAGGCTTTAAAGGAAATAGTCCCAATGGATGGGATCGATCTATTTTGCGGTGCGGGTGGATTCTCCCTCCACACTAAGTTGACCAGCTAGTTCACTCCCACATCGCCAAAAACTCCCTCGCCATCCCGGCCTATCACTCACTGAACTTCAGGCTGCAAGTGGTTCAGGGGTTTCACCATGCGCAACATCATCATCCGCTGCGACGGCACCGGCAACGAGATTTCCGAGAACATCTCCAATGCGCTGAAGCTCCATCGCTGCCTACGCAAGACGGAGAAGAAGGACAGCGGGGTCGGCCGATGGTGAAGCGGAGGGACCTTTTCAGCATTTGCCAATCACTGCCGATCAGCACCCAGAAAAAAATCGCCAGCCTGCGGGCGGAGATGCCCGCACGGCAGTTCGTCAGGTTTTATCGTTCATCCGCCAGGTCGCGGAACCTAGCAGATGCGGCACCGGCCCCAGCTTGCGCAGCAGCCGCTGCACCCCGCGCAGCTACGCACCGCGCAGCCACGCACCACGGCGCAGCCGCCGCACCCTGCGCAGCCTCGCACGGCGCAGCCACGGCAAGCGCGGCAACCACGGCAACCACCGCATCCTCGGCGGACAACATAGGCGAGCTGCATGTCGCTGCGAGCGATTTCCCTATCGAACAGATAGAACGTGGCGAGACTGACGTCGGCCATTTCCTCTTCGCCAAGAACGAAGCGGTGATCGGGCGGGATGTTGTAAGATTGCGGGAAATCAGCCGTGGCTATCGTGTTCGCGGATGCGCTTCCCCCCAGCGAAAGTCCCAGTCCGGCTGCCGTTGCTGCGGCGGCTTTGGTTGCGCGCGCGTGCTTCGAAGCTTGCTTCACCCGTGGCATGGTCGCGTCCTTCGTTGTTGTGAAAGGGTCGACTTGACATAGTAAGTGTGCCGTACGTCTGGAAATGCAACCTAGCGCATCCTGTTCCACTTTGCGCGAGGGCTTTTTGACTTGCAACTGACGGAGAGAAGAGAGGATGGATATTGAGGCAGCAACGCTGTCCAAACGTATCGCGGGCAACACGCCCGCATGAGAAGCCTAAAATCTCCAAAAATCCGCTAGGCTCGCCAAGGTAGCATCACCTGATTCCCCCGCGAGTCCCCCATGCGCAACATCATCATCTGCTGCGACGGCACCGGCAACGAGATTTCCGAGAACATTTCCAATGTGCTGAAGCTCTACCGCTGCCTGCGCAAGACGGAGAAGACGCAGCCGCGGCAGCTGGTGTTTTACGATCCGGGGGTCGGCACGCTGGAGCGGCCGGATCCGTGGCACAAACTCAAGCAGAATTTCAACGCCATCCTGGGCCTCGCCACCGGCTATGGGCTCGATGACAACGTGCTCGCGGCCTATGCTTTCCTGGTCCACACCTAGCAGGCCGGCGACCAGATCTATCTGTTCGGCTTTTCCCGCGGCGCCTATACCGTGCGGGTGCTGGCGGGGCTGATCCATAAAGTCGGCCTGATCACGCCGGAGCAGGTCAATCTCGCAGGAAGCGGCCTGATCGCCTACAAGCAGTTTTCCTCCGACGAGGCGCCGAAGCTGCGGGCGAAGTTCAAGTCGGCCGATCGATGCCGCCGCCGCGGAAGACACGCTGCCGCAGACCGCGTTCGACAACGCCGCGCAGTTCGCGCGCATCACCTCGTCGCGCTGGCCCACCATCCGCTTCGTCGGCGTCTGGGATACGGTGGCGAGCGTGATCGTGCCGCGGGCCGATCGCTTCCTCGCCTGGCCGAGCCTGGAGGAGCTGGCGTTCACGCTTGCGAACCCGAGCGTGCAAACATTCCGCCAGGCGATCTCGATGGACGAGCGGCGCTGCATGTTCCGCCTGAAGAAGTGGGACGACCCGCAGACCTTCAAGCACAACCGCTTCAACGATGCGGGCGCCGAGCCGCAGGATATTCTGCAGGTGTGGTTCGCCGGCGTGCATGCCGATATCGGCGGCGGCTATCCGGAAAAGCAAAGCGGGCTTTCAAAGTATCCGCTGCTGTGGATGATCGACGAGGCGGCCAAATGCGGGCTCACGGTCAACCAGGCCACCGTCAACCAGCTCGCCTGGGGCGTTCAGCGCAAGGGCAGCCCATACTCCTATGTCGTGCCTGATGTACGCGGCGACCTGCACACCTCGCTCTCGGGGGCGTGGTGGATCCTCGAATATCTGCCGAAGAGCGCGAGCTACAAGGAATGGCCGGCGCGAAAAACGTATTTCGGCTGGTACATCCCGGACGCCGAACCGCGCTTGATTCCCGACGGCGCCATCATCCACGAATCCGCAATCCTGCGCATGGACGCGATGCCGAGCTATCGGCCGGTGAATTTGCCGAAGCAGTTCGAGAAGTTTCCGATGCCGGTGCCGCCGGCGCATGCGAGCGCGGAGGCGGAGGAGGAAGAGCGGCGGATTGATGCTCTCTCCACCGTCATTGCGAGCGCAAGCGAAGCAATCCATCGCGCCACGTAAAGAAAGAATGGATTGAACCTCCCCCAAATCGGTGGACACCTGTAGTAGGCTTAAAGAGCTAGGAGGTGTCAAATGGCTAAACGGCAACGGCGATCATATTCGGACGAATACAAGCGACGCGCAGTTGATCTTGTCGTCTCCAACGGTCGCTCGGCGAAATCGGTGGCCGAGGAGCTCGGGCTTGACGGCTCTGTACTGAGCCGATGGGTAGCGGAGCGGAACGCGGTGCGAGCCGACGGCAGCACCGCGGCTCCCACATTGCAGGCGACGCTGCCGTCGGCGGACCAGGCTGACGCGATTGCGCGGTTGCAGCGGGAAAATGAGCAGCTGCGCATGGAGCGCGACATTTTAAAAAAGTCGATCGCGATCTTCGCTGGACACCGGACATGAGATTCCGCTTCATCGAAGATCGCCGCGCCGACTATCCGGTGAGGATCCTGTGCCGTGCGCCTGAGGTCTCGCCGGCCGGCTATTACGCTTGGCGTTCGCGCCCCGAAAGTCCTCGATGCGTCTCAGCACACACTGGCCGGGAAGAAGCTGGGCCGTGGTCTCGATCATTTCCGCGAAGTCGGTGCTTTGCTCCTGCCGCCGCCGACAGAGCCAGACCCCTACGAGGATGAAGCCTACAGGCTCTGGGCGATCAAGCAGCAGGGCAAGTGACGGCGCGGGCAAGTCCGGTGTTGGATGGAAACCGGAAGTAGTCGGCGCAAGGTCAAAATGACGCGAGATGACCCGATGCCGACAGAGAGTTGGGTCCTCCGCCGTTGATCTAGATCAACTAGAAACCTTGCACTCGCCATAAATCGCGATTGGTCTGTCGGTCACTCGTTACTGGGGAGGTCATCACAATGAGATGCAGGTTGATTATCCTTACCTTCGCGATCTTAATTGTCCCAGCGTTCGCTAGTAAAGCGCTTGCCACGGCGGTCGATATTCGCAGCATTACCTGTAGCGAATATCTCGCCATGCCCGCTGCACCGTCGAGCAAGTTCTCGGCTTGGATGACCGGCTGGTTTAGTTATGAAAGTCGGAGGACGTTTGTAGATTTTGACCTGCATCGGACAAACGTCACAAACGTACGAGGGTGGTGCCAATCCAACCCGAGTGCCAGTGTGATGGTAGGCCTGGAAAAATCGATAGGCGTAACTGCGGTGCCTAACGCTACGCTGGATTTTAACAAGATCACTTGCGGAACTTGGTTGGGGTACAGTCCAGAGGATCGAGATTTTGTAAGATATTTTATGAGCGGCTACTACAACGCGGCGGCAAGCAACAGTGTATTGGATTACGACCGCCTACAGAGAAATTCCAGTGCGGTCGCCGCGTATTGCAAGAAGAATAAATCCCGCACTCTGCCAACGGCCATTCAGAATAGAGCTAGCTAGGCTGGACCAGTTTTCCAGCCGCTTACGAGCGACGGAGAGCGCCTTACGAATGCATACCAACTCGGCCATTAGCACGGCTTCTGCTAATGGCGGCACTTTCCGGACATGACTGGTCTAGCTGCTAATGTCCGCTCATGGGGCTGAAAGCGGGCATCAAGCATGCGCAATTTGATGTCTGCCGTTGGCACAATCGGCGCACCGCCTTTGTGTACCGACTGGCATATAATTTAGCGCGATATGATGAATTGTAAATATATTCATACCGCAGGGTCGCGCGGTCCCTGCGCTTTGGGGCGCTCTCCACAGTACCTGCGACCGATTGCGGAGGGACACCATCGTTAGACGGTCCCCGCGAGCATCACGCGCCGTCGCGCGCATCGATCTGGCACAGCAGGACGCGGCGGCGTGGCACAAAGTGCATAGATACACTTTGGTCGCATGCTCATCGGATCGGGTCAGCCAGCCTGACAGAACATTAACGCCGTTCAGGTTGCAATTGCCAGTTGTTCCTGCGACCCTTCTCTGAGGAGAGTGAGTTCGATCTATGCAAGGGTGCGTGCATATTGTCGATGACGATGCTTCGTTCCGCACGGCGATGGAACGTCGTTTGAAACTCGCAGGTTACGAGGTGGTGACCTATGCTTCGGCGGAGCATTTGTTGGACCGCTTGCCGAGCGATAGCGTTCTCGGCTGCATCCTCCTCGACGTGCGGATACCTGGACTGAGCGGTCCTGCATTGCAGGCGCGGCTAAGCGAACTCGGATCGACGCTGCCAATCATATTTCTGACTGGCTATCCTGATGTCCGAACCACGGTGCGAACCATCAAAGCCGGTGCGGAAGATTTTCTGACCAAGCCAGTATCATCGGACCAGCTTCTTCAAGCCGTTGAGCGGGCCATTGCACATCACAAATTGGCGTATCGCCAGAGAACTACGGTGGACGTCATTCGCTCTCATATCGGTGCATTGACGCCGCGTGAGCGCGAAGTTTTTGGACTTGTCATTCGCGGCGCTACCAACAAGCAGGTTGCCCGCACATGCGGCTGCACCGAACGTACCGTCAAGGCCCATCGCCACAGGGTGATGGAGAAAATGCAGGTTCGGTCGTTGCCGGAACTTGTGTCCCTTGCCGAGCGGATCGGCTTTGCGTCGGCTGCCGGACAGACGGCGTAGACGGATCTTTTGTAAACTAACGTCGCCGCACGCAGTCTGGACGGAACAATCGAACGATTTTTCTTTGTGGCTCCAAGACGTGTCGGCGGACAGGTCAAGGATGTCGAAAGATCGCCACCTTGTGCTAGTCGTCGATGACGACCTCGCAATGCTGAGAGCAGTAAAGCGACTGCTTCAGCAGCTCGACTACGAACCTATCTTGTTTTCGTCCGCGCAGGCTTTCAAAAACCACTCCGACATCGAGAACGCAGCTTGCGTCATCCTCGACATCGACCTGCCGGACGGATCAGGCATCGAGTTGAGACAGGAATTAAAAGCCGCAGGCGTCTCCGTGCCGGTTATCTACATCACCGGGAATGCGACCCCTAAGGTCCGCGAGGCTGCCGTGGCCTCCGGATGCGTGGCGTTTCTCACCAAGCCGTTCTCATCGCGCGAGCTGATAGAGCCGCTCAGGAGGGCATCCGCCGGGGCCTAGGCTGACATCCCGTCGCAAGGAACTTCCGGGTTCTTGACCCACCGGCGGACGCTCCCATGGCTTGGCGCTGGCAGCCCCTCCGTTGATCTAGGTCAACGTCAGCGATCCTTTGGCGCTCACGCTATGTCCAGCCGCATTGAGGCGGCTCCCGTCACCTTTCAGTTCGGCAAGCGCGAAGAGCGAGGTTCCGCCATGCATCCAAGGAAGCGTCTTTCGATCAAGTCAGCGACAGTTGCAGGGATTGCTGCTAGCGCCCTGTTGGGGCTTGCAGGTCTCACGCTCAATCCAGCGCCAGCCAAGGCAGTCGTGTACTGCCAGTACGTCAGCTATCCTGCCGGTTGCGTGGCGAGGGCCGGCGTCGTGCTCAGGCCTCGTCCGGTGGCGCGCGCTGCGGTCCGTCATAACGCCGGTGGCAACTTAAATGGTGGCGTCAATCGCGTTGGGGTGCGGCGGTAACGGCTTGTTTCGCGGGTCACGACACAAGAGCGCAGTATAAGCCGTAAACCCATCGCGCAGGGAATGCCGGGCTGCTCCGGCTGTACCTGTATGCTCGTGTGCGTTTTACCAGCGCATATTGCACACGAGACCGCGGGTGCCAGCCGGCGCCCGGCATTCCCTGCGCCCTCTTGATTTGAGGGCGAAACGATTTGAAAAACTCGGGCGTATCGTGCCGCGAGAAGGCAAAGGTGCGTCTGATGTATTCGGCGGCGCCACATCTTCAGCTGTCATCGTCCGCCTTGTGCGCAATTGCGCACTGGGGCGGACGATCCAGTATTCCAGAGACAGCGATGAATGAATCGAGGGACCGCGGCGTACTGGATACCCCGCCTGCGCGGGGTACGACGACCTCGGGTATTCATCAGCATTCGAAGCGCCGACCACTCGGCCACTGGCCGACCACCCCCGCAATCTTACGGCCTCAATCCCGCCGCCGCGGGACCCAAATGGTTTACGGAACGTTCAACTCTGCCCCCTATTCTTATGCATCTACCGCCAGAACCGGCTTGAAACGCTCAGGACGAGCGATGTTGGAACGATCGATCGCCGATGAAGTCGAGGCGGCCATCAAGGCCGGTTCGACTGAAAAACACCTGGATACGCTGAGGCAGGTCACCGACCTGTTTCTGGTGTCCGCCGACGGCTATTCCAGCGAGCAGATCGAGCTGTTCGGCGACGTGCTGGAACGGCTGATCCGGACCGTCGAGCTGCGCGCGCTGGCCGATGTCTCCGCGCGCATCGCGCTCGCCGAAATGAGCACGCAGTTCGCCTCGATCAAGCAGGCGCCGGCGGCCGTGGTCCGCCGCCTGGCGCATAATGACGAGATTTCGATTGCGCGGCCGGTGCTGACCGAATCGGCGCGGCTGTCGGCCGAGGATCTGATCGAGCTCGCGCAGACCAAGGGCGAGCAGCATCTGCTGGCGATCTCCGGGCGCTGGTGGCTGACCGAGATCGTCACCGACGCGCTGCTGAAGCGGCATTACCCTTCCGTCAGCCGGCGGCTCGTCACCAATCCCGGCGCGCGGATGTCGGCGAGCGGCTATGCCCTCGTGCTGAAGCAGGCGGAGAAGGATCCGGAGCTTGCCGTCGAGACCGGCATTCGCGTCGACCTGCCGGCCGACCAGCGCCAGCAATTGCTGCGCAGCGCCACCGAGGTCGTGCGCACGCGGCTGTTGTCGCGCGCGCCGCCGCATCTGTTCGAGGAAATCAGGAACGCGATCGCGCTCGCCGCCGCCGGCGCCAACCGCGAAATGTCGCGGACGCGCGATTTCACCGCGGCGAGCCGCTTCGTCGCCGCACTTGCCAAGCACGGCAAGCTCAGCGAGCCGGCGCTATTGGCGTTCGCGAAAGAGCGGAAATACGCCGAGACGGTTGCAGCGCTCGCCGAATTATCCGGCTCGACCATCGACGTGATCCGCCCGGTGATGCAGAGCCTGCGCGACGACGGCGTGCTGATCCCCTGCCGCGTCGCCGGACTGAACTGGGAAACCGTCGCCGCCGTGCTCGACAGCCGCTTCGCCTCGGGCAGCATGGGCCGCCATGAACTCGCAAAGGCAAAGGAGCAATACGGCAAGCTGACGGTCGAAAGCGCCCGCCGCCTGCTGAAATTCTGGCAAGTCCGCGCCGCCGACGCGCCGCCGAAGCCGAATTGAGTTGCGCGACAACTATTCAACCGAGTCATTCCGGGGCGATGCGAAGCATCGAACCCGGAATGACGTCTGAACTTACGCCGCCTTGGTCATATCCGCGTCGAGATGCTTCAGCCGCGGCATCACTTCCTGCTTCAACAGGCGCAGCGAATTGTGCCACGCCTCCGGTTTGTGCTTGTAGTCGAAGCCGAACACCAGGAGCGTGCCGAAGCCGCCGACCTCGTGATAGATTTTTTCGATCTTCTCGGTGACGGTCGCGGGCGAGCCGACGATCCAGTTGTTCCGCGCGCAATATTCGGCGGTAACGTCAGAATCCGGTACCTCGGGCGAAGCCTTGAGGTAGTCCTTGAAGCCGAAATGGCCGAGCAGCGGCAGGAAGTATTCGGTCATCATCCGGCCCATCATGTCGCCGACCGAAAGCCGCCACGCCTCCTCGTCGGTATCGGCGACGAACACCTCGCGCACCATGCGCCAGTCGCTGCGCTTCGGCTTGCGTCCCGTTTTGGCAGCGCCGATCTCGACGGATTCCCAGTGACTGCCGACATAGGCCGGGTTGAGGTTGAGGCTCATCGGGATGTAGCCGCGCTCGCCGGCGAGCTTCAGCGTGTCCGAGCCCTTGGAGAGGCCGGCGACGCCGATCGGCGGATGCGGCGCCTGCACCGGCTTGAGGTGCGGCTTGAGGAAGTCGAACATCACGTCCGGCTTGTTCACCGTCCAGTACTTGCCTTTGTAGTTCCAGGGCGCGTCCTCGGTCCACATTTTCAGGATGATCTCCAGCGCCTCGCGCGTCATGTCGCGGTTCTGGCCGGACATGCCGTCGACGTTGAACATCGCCCAGTCGCTCGGCAGACCGCTCGCGGCGACGCCGAAATTCAGCCGGCCGCCGGAAAGATGGTCGAGCATGGCGACGCGGTTCGCCAGTTCCGCGGGGTGGTGATAGGGCAACAGGAATCCGCCGGGGCCGAGACGGATGTTCTTGGTCTGCAAAAACGCCTGCGCGAGCAGGAGATCGGGCGAGGGATGCGGTTCCCAAGGCGCGGTGTGGTGCTCGCCGATCCAGGCTTCCTGGTAGCCGAGCTCATCGAGCCAGCGCAGCGTCTGCAGGTCCCAGTCGTGACCCTCTTTCAATCCGCACTCCGGCGGATGGGACGGCATCGTGAAATATCCGATCTCCATGGGGAGTCCTCGCTATGTGTTTTATTTGAAAGCGCGTCTGTCGCGCGCCAGCAAAAGCATAGCACCCCCGGCGTGTGGCCGAGATATGACGAATCGGATGGGCTGAGGTTCGCGCGGCGGAGTGACGTGCTACCTCGTCCCGAACGTGGTGGCGCCGAACAGCGCCTTCTGCGTCGAGGGTTGCGAGCGCCAGTATTGCGGCGGCGCGAAAACCTCGCCGCCGAGTTCGGCGGCGGCATGCCAGCCCCAGCGCGGGTCGTAGAGCATGGCGCGGGCGAGTGCGACCATGTCGGCCTTGCCGGAGGCTACGATCTCCTCGGCCTGCCTGGCTTCCGTGATCAGGCCGACGGCGATGGTGGTGAGCCCGGTCGCCTCGCGGATCGCCTGCGCGAACGGCACCTGGTAGCCGGGGCCGAGCGGAATCTTCTGCAGCGGCGACACGCCGCCCGAGGAGGCGTCGATCCAGTCGACGCCGCGGCCCTTCAGAGCCTGCGCGAATTCGATGGTCTGCGCCAGATCCCAACCGCCCTCGACCCAATCAGTGCAGGACACGCGGATACCGACCGGCTTGGATTGCGGAAACGCCTCGCGCACCGCGTCGAACACTTCGAGCGGAAAGCGCATGCGGTTCTGCAAGGAGCCGCCATATTGATCGGTGCGCTGGTTGGCGATCGGCGACAGGAACTGATGCAGCAAATAGCCGTGCGCGGAGTGCACCTCGATGGCGTCGATGCCGAGCCGCTCGGCGCGCTTGGCTGCCGCCACGAAGGCCTCGCGCACGCGCTTCAATCCCGCCGCGTCGAACGCCACAGGCGGCGTCTCGCCCTGCTTGTGCGGGATCGCCGAAGGGCCCTCCGCCCGCCAGCCGCCCTCTGTCACCGGGATCAATTGCCCGCCATCCCACGGCGTATGGCTCGAGGCCTTGCGGCCGGCATGCGCGAGCTGGATCATCACCGCCGCCTTCGAGCGCTTGCGCACCGAGGCCAGGATCGGCTTCAGCGCGGCTTCGGTGGCATCGTTGTAGAGACCGAGACAGCCGGGCGTGATGCGGCCCGTTGCCTCCACCGCCGTCGCTTCGATACAGAAGATCGCGGCGCCCGACAGCGCCAGCGAATTGATGTGGGTGAAGTGCCAGTCATTGGCCTCGCCGTCCACGGACGAGTACTGGCACATCGGCGCCACCATGATGCGGTTGGCAAGGTTAAGGCCGCGCAGCTTGATCGGGGTAAACAAAGCGCTCATGGGCTAAGGGATCCGGGCCGGAGGGAAAGCGACCCGCAATGTGTAGCGAGCCGTTCCCCTCTCCTCAACCCGGCGGGATTGCAACCCTCCCCCTACGGCTTGATGCCCGCGGCCTTGATCAGTTCGAGATTGGCCGCCGTCTCGCGCTTGACGAGGTCGTCCATCTCGGCCGGCTTCATCGGCATCGGCTCGATGCCGAGCTTTTTCAGGCTCGCCTGCATCGCCGGATCGGTCAGCACCTTGTCGCCGGCCGCATGCAGCTTTTCGACGATGTCGCGCGGCGTCTTTGCCGGCACGAACACGCCGAACCAGATCGCGCTGTCGGCGTCCTTCAATCCAATCTCGAGGGGCGTCGGCACGTCAGGCAGGTCGACGACGCGTTTTGCCGTCGAGACCACCAGCGCGCGCACCTGGCCGTCGCGGATCAGGGGCAGCGCGGTCGCGAGCGGGCAGAAATACAGGTCGATCCGCCCGCCGATGATGTCGGCGATCACTTCCGGGCCTGCGCGATAGGGCACATGCGTGGCCTCGATGCCGGCGGCAAAGCGGAATTTTTCGGTGCTGATATGCACGGCGCTGCCGATGCCGACCGAACCGAACGAGATCGAGCCGGGTTTGGCCTTGGCGTCCGCGATGAAGTCCTGGATGGTCTTCCAGGGCCGCTCCTTCGGCACGATCATCACATTGGCGCTGGATCCGATCATCAGCACCGAGGCGAGATCCCGGGTGGCGTCGAAGGTCGCGCTCGGAAAAATCGCCGGCGCAATCGCCAGTGCCGACGACTGGGCGAGAATGCTGTAGCCGTCGGGCTCGGCTTTCGCGACCAGCGCCGAACCGAGCGCACCGCCGGCGCCGGCACGATTTTCGACTACGATCGACTGGCCGAGTTCGGCCGCGAGACGTTCGAACACCAACCGCGGCACGACGTCGGCCGCGCTGCCCGCGCCGAACGGGATGGTCGCCTTGATCAGGCGCGACGGCCAGCCTTCGGCGGATGCGGCGGTGGCGGCAAAAAGGCTGGTCAGGACGCAAATAACGCGAAGGGACTTGTTCATCGAAAACTCCGGTTCACCGCCCGGAGCACTGCAAGAACCGTTCCGTTATTCGTCCGCTATTCCACCAGCGTGAATTGCAGCAGCAGGTTGCGCTGGACCAGCGAGAAATTGTCGTCGGAGACCAGCGTCAGCACCGTGTCGCCCTCCGGCGTGACGTGGGCGTCGATGCCTTCCATGTTGTCGATTTCGTTGCCGAGATCGGCCTCGAAGATCGAAGGGCCGTCGATGACAGCCCCGGGGGCCAGGGAGGCAAGCGCAACGCGGCGGATACGGATGCCGATCCCGCCGAGCCAGGAGAATTTGCGCTCCAGCAGCAACAGCCCGCCGGACGGCAGCAGCACCGCATCGCTGATATCGAAATTGTCGGTGCGGCGGATCGCAAACGACCCGGGCGCTCGGCCGCCGATCAGGAAGGCCAGGATGTTGCCCTGCGCGTCGAGGCCGCGTTCGGAGATCGCGATCAGCGTTCCCGCCAACGGCAGGCTCTTCGGCACCACCACCAGCGCCTCGATGCCCCTGTTGTACGGCAGCTTGCGCGCCGCCGGCGGCAGCGGGATCGGTTCGCCATGGCCGCGCGTAAAACCTTTGGCGAAATCGAAGCGCAGTACCTGGTTGACGCGCTCAAGGCCGACATAGGCCAGCGAGCCGTCAAGCGCGAGCGCCTCGCTGTCGAACCAGCCGCGCGAGGTGATCGGCTTGCCGTCGGGACCGAGCATCGGCGAGGCCTCGACGTCGTCGAGCCCGGTCATCTCGCGGCCCTTGTAGACAATGCGGCCGGTGAACCAGCTTCCCTTGTCGCTGATGGCAATGAAACGTTCGCCCTTGGCGTCGAGCCGCAGGCCCGACAGGCCGCCGAAGCCGCGAAACCGCGAGGTCAGGATCAGCCCGCTGCGGTATTCGAGCTCGCCGAACCGCACGCGCGACCGGTCGCGGGTGTCGAACGAGGGCAGCGGCCGGGCATTGACCTCGATCGAGACCGGCGCGGTGACCGAGAATTCGTCGGGAACGGCCGGCTTCGGCGGCCGCTGAACGGCCGTTTGCGCCAGCGCCGCCGCAGGCACGGCTGCCACCGAAAGCCCCGCCGCGGCATACTTCAAAAAGCGGCGGCGGCCTATGCGCGGGCGCATGCGCTCACGAGTGCAGCCGGCGCGGCCGGTGGTGGCCCGTGGTGGGCGCGGCGCCATGGGTCTCGCTGAACAGTTCGGCGAGTTTTTCGGTGATGGCGCCGCCGAGTTCCTCGGCATCGACGATGGTGACCGCACGGCGGTAGTAGCGCGTGACGTCGTGACCGATACCGATCGCGATCAGTTCGACCGGCGAACGGGTCTCGATCTCCTCGATGATGTGGCGCAGGTGCCGCTCGAGATAATTGCCGGGATTGACCGACAGCGTGGAATCGTCGACCGGCGCGCCGTCCGAAATCATCATCAGGATCTTGCGCTGTTCGGACCGGCCGAGCAGCCGCTTGTGGGCCCAGTCCAGCGCCTCGCCGTCGATGTTCTCCTTCAGGAGCCCCTCGCGCATCATCAGTCCGAGATTTTTACGCGAGCGCCGCCACGGCGCGTCGGCGGACTTGTAGATGATGTGACGCAAATCGTTGAGCCGGCCGGGATTGGCCGGCTTGCCGGCGGCGAGCCACGCCTCGCGCGACTGCCCGCCCTTCCAGGCGCGGGTCGTGAAGCCCAAAATCTCGACCTTGACGCCGCAGCGCTCCAGCGTGCGCGCGAGAATATCGGCACAGGTCGCCGCCACCGTAATGGGGCGGCCGCGCATCGAGCCGGAATTGTCGAGCAGCAACGTCACCACGGTGTCGCGAAAGGTCGCTTCCTTCTCGTGCATGAAGGACAGCGGATGATAGGGATCGGTGACGACGCGCGACAGCCGCGCCGGATCGAGAATGCCTTCCTCGAGATCGAACTCCCAGGCGCGGTTCTGCTGCGCCATCAAGCGGCGCTGCAGCCGGTTGGCCAGCCGCGCGACGATGCCCTGCAGATGCGCGAGCTGCTTGTCGAGATAGGAGCGCAGCCGTTCCAGTTCGTCATGGTCGCAGAGATCTTCGGCTGCGATCACCTCGTCGAACTTCGGCGCAAACGCATGATATTCCGGCCCGCGCGGCTCGTTGGCGCCGCGCGTATTCGGCCGCGTCGCCTCGCCCGGCGTCTCGTCGTCGCCGAGTTCGCCGTCGTCGAACGTATCGCTCGTGGAGGCCTGCGCGCTCTCCATCGCACTCTCCGACATTTCGTCGGTCGAGGCCTGCGCCTGGTCGGCGCTCATTTCCTGCGCGGCATCGGAATCGGGCGAACCCTCGGCGCCGGACTGGTCGTTCTCGCCGTCCTGATTCTCGTCGTTCTCGTCGTCATCGGCGTCGGCATCGCGGTCGTCGCCGAGATCGAGCGCCGACAGCAAATCATGCACGAGATCGCCGAACTTCGCCTGGTCCTCGGTGACGCGGCTGAGCTTGTCGAGCCGGGCGCCGATCTTGTCTTCCAGCACCGGTCGCCAGAGGTCGACCATCTTTTTCGCAGCCGCCGGCGGCGCAAGCCCCGTCAGTCGCTCGCGCACCAGCATCGCCAGCGCATCCGACAGCGGTGCATCGGCGCGGTCGGTGATCTCGTCGTATTTGCCGCGATGGAAATGATCGTCAAGCATCGCGGTCAGGTTCTTTGCAACGCCCGCCATCCGGCGCGAGCCGATCGCCTCGACGCGCGCCTGCTCCACCGCCTCGAACACGCCGCGCGCCTGCGGATTTCCCGGCATCAGCTTGCGGTGCACCTTGGGATCGTGACAGGCAAGCTTGAGCGCGATCGAGTCGGAATGGCCGCGCACGATGGCCGCATCGCGCCTGGTCATCTTGCGGGCCGGCTCCGGCAACCGCGCCTTGCCCGGCGCCAGGCCCGGACGTTCGGCGGCAAACGTCACTTCCAGCTCCGGCGCCCTTGCGATCGCGCGCAGGCACGAGGTCACCGCGCGCTTGAACGGCTCGGTCGGGGCTTCCTTGGATCCGGTACGGAATTTTGAGTTGGATGTGCTCATAGCGCTTTCGTAAACCAGTGCCGCGTGACGCCTTCAGGATAACCTTCGATCGAACCGAATTCCTCATAGCCGCAGGCACGGTAGAAGCCCGGCGCCTGAAAACTCATCGTGTCCAGATAGGATCGCGTGGCCCCGAACTTTCTCGCCTCGTCTTCAATCGCCTTGATCAGCCGCGTCCCGTAGTCCTTGCCGCGGAGTTTCTGTTCCATCCAGAAGAACTGGATAAACAGCACCGTGGTCCAGACTTCGCCGACAATCCCGCCGACGATCTTGTCGCGCTCGCGTAGCGAGATGGCGAAGCGCTTGTATTTCTGCTGCCCCATCTTCTCGGCATTGTAGCCGAGGAGGCCGCCGAGCACCGCCTTCTTGGTCTGTCCAATGGTGCGCTCGACGGCAATTTTCGCCATGGGGCTAACTGAGCGCCACGTTCACCGCCGACTCCGGCAGTTCCTGGTTGAAACAGCGCTGATAGAATTCAGCCACCAGCGGCCGTTCCAGTTCGTCGCACTTGTTGAGGAAGGTGACGCGGAACGCAAAGCCGATGTCGCCGAAGATGTCGGCGTTCTCGGCCCAGGTGATCACGGTGCGCGGACTCATCACCGTCGACAGGTCGCCATTGGCGAACGCGTTGCGGGTCAGGTCGGCGAGCCGCACCATCTTGTTGACGATGTCACGGCCTTCCGTCGTGCGGTAGTGATGCGCCTTCGAAAGCACGATCTCGACCTCCTCGTCATGGGCGAGATAGTTCAGCGTGGTGACGATCGACCAGCGGTCCATCTGGCCCTGGTTGATCTGCTGGGTGCCGTGATAGAGGCCGGACGTATCGCCGAGACCGACCGTGTTGGCGGTTGAGAACAGCCGGAACGCGGGGTGCGGCTTGATCACCTTGTTCTGGTCCAGCAGCGTCAGGCGGCCGGAAACTTCCAGCACGCGCTGGATCACGAACATCACGTCGGGACGGCCGGCGTCATATTCGTCGAACACCAGCGCGATGTTGTGCTGCAGCGCCCAAGGCAGAATGCCGTCGCGGAATTCGGTGACCTGCTTGCCATCCCGAACGACGATCGAGTCCTTGCCGACGAGGTCGATACGGCTGATGTGGCTGTCGAGGTTGACGCGCACGCAGGGCCAGTTCAGCCTTGCTGCGACCTGCTCGATATGGGTCGATTTGCCGGTACCGTGATAGCCCGTGACCATGACGCGGCGGTTCTTGGCGAAACCGGCAAGGATGGCGAGCGTGGTGGCGCGGTCGAAGCGGTAATCCGAATCGACTTCCGGCACATGCGGGTCGACCTCGGAATAGGCCGGCACTTCGAGATCGCTGTCGATACCGAACACCTGCCGGACCGACACCTTCATGTCGGGCATACCGGCGGGCTCCGAAACTTTGCTCATGGCGGCGGTCGTCATCAATCCTCCGAGGTCCCGGGCGTTCCCGAAACCAGATATGTTGAATGGCTGCGGATGAGGGCTGATGCGAACCTAGCAGAGAGCAAGGGCCGGCAGAAGCCCGCGGCGCAATCAAAGTTCCGTTGCCTTATCATTGAGATAGGCCGTGTATCTGGTTTTTGGAGGGCTGCCCTGCGAATCACGCCGCACTTTTGTCGCCCTGGGCACCCCGCCAGACTCAAAACGGAGGCCTGCCAGCGCTTTCAGCCCTGCCCGGGCTTGGTAGCTGAGTTCAGACAGCCCACCTACCGGACAGCATGATTGTGACTTCATTCCTCGATCCCGTGATCGCGTTCGTTTCGGCCCACCCGTGGCTGGCCTATCTGACACTATTTCTTGCAGCCCTGCTGGAGGCGATCCCGGTCGTAGGGGCGCTGGTGCCCGGTTCGACCATTATCCTTGCCCTGAGCGCGCTGGTTCCGGGCGGCGAACTGAAGTTTTGGGGCGTGCTGGCGGCAGCAATCACCGGCGCCATGCTCGGCGACGGCTCGGCGTTCTGGACCGGCCATCGCTCGCAACGCGAAATTCTGGGTGCCTGGCCGATGTCGAGATATCCCGGCGTGATGGCGCAGAGCGAGGCATTCTTCCACCGCTGGGGAACCCTGGCCGTCTTTTTCGCGCGCTTCGTGCCGCCGATCCGCGCCTTCGTGCCGGTGACGGCGGGCGCGCTCGGGATGCCGCCGGTCGTTTTCTTCGGCGTCAATATTCCAGCGGTACTCGCCTGGGCGTTCGCCCATGTGCTGCCCGGCGTACTCGCGGTCTCGGCATTGCATGAATATGCCGGCCTGCCGCACCATCAGCACACCGGGAAGCATCTGTGGATGCTGGCCGTGTTCGCGGCGGCGATCATCGCACTCGGCGTCTGGACGCTGCGCCGCCGTCGAATTGGAAAGGCTAATTCAGATCAGGCCCGGCCGGGGCTGCGCCCGGGCGCCGGACCGACATAGCGGGCGCGGGGCCGGATCAGCCGGCCATGCCGCAATTGCTCGCAGGCATGCGCGATCCATCCCACGGTGCGCGCCATCGAAAACAGCACCAGTTCGTGGCCGGGCGGCAGGCCGAGTGTGTGCACCAGCACTGCAAGGGCATAGTCGATATTGACGAACTCGCCGGTGGCTTCGGCGATACGGTCCGGGATTTCATGGGTGAGTTTGCGGTCGGCGCCGGAGCGCGCCAGCGCTTCCAGCAGTGCCCGCGCGCGCGGATCGCCGTGCTTGTAGACCCCATGGCCAAAGCCCGCGAAGCGTTCGCCGAGCGCGACGCGCTCGCGGATGACGGGCGCGACCTCACCATTGGCAAGCGTCTTCAGAAGCTGCGCCGCCAATACGCCGGCGCCGCCATGCTTCGGACCCTTCAGCGCGACGAGGCCGGCGATGATCGAGTCATAGAGATTCAAGCCGGTCGAGGCCGCGCAGCGCACGGTGAAGGTCGAGGCATTCAGTTCATGATCGGCCAGCAACACCAGTGCGCGGCGGATCAGATCGGCCGCGTGCTTGTTATCAGGCGCCCATACGCGCGCGATCTGCAAATGAAGCGGTTTGGCCGAGGATTTGGCGTTCAGCATGGTCGCTACCACCAGCCGCATGATGCGACCGCCAAGCATCGCCCGCCCTTCGTCGGCCCGGGTGAACGCTCGCGGGTCGGCGCTGGCCGCCAGCGCCAGCACGGCGATGGCGCGATCGATCGCATTGGCCCCGCGCGCGGCGTCGGCCACGTTGCGCATTTCGTCCGACACGACGGGGCAATTGTCCTGCTCGAAGGGATCGACGCCGGTGACATCCCACAACAAGGTCGCGGCATGTTCGAGCGTGTCGCGCTCGGCGAGGTCGACGCAATTGACGCCACGGTAGATCGGCCCGTCCTCGGTAATGGTGGCGACCGCCGAATCCATCACCGGCAGATCAGCGTCGAAGCTGCGCATGCCGCGCGGCTCTGGTGCCGGCGTGCGCCGCTCCTTCAGGGTTCGGACGTCCTCGGCGCGATAGCGGTGGCTGCGGGAATCCTGCGACGGCTCCGAGCGGATCAGCCCGCGGCTGACATAGGCGTAGAGCGTCGCCTGCGAGATCGCGAGTTCGGCGGAGGCCTCGCGGGCCGAGAGGTAAAGGCCGGCGGATTTTTTCATATTGATTTACATAATCAAGATTGATCAATCTGTCGAGAGGGCTGACCTATACAGGCGACAAAGGAGAGCCCCCATGAACATGCAGCTTTCGAAGACCCCGATCGGCCTGGACGGGATTCCCGCCGCCGAAACCGTGCTCAGCCATGTCGATGGCGAGCGCGGCGAACTGATCATCGCCGGCGAACGGGTCGGCGACCTCGCCCGCAAGACCGGTTTTGAGGGCGTGACCGCCCGGCTCTGGAGCGGCGGAACCGGCCAGCCGGTCGGCGAAGCCGCGGTGCGCGCCGCCCTCGGGGCAGGACGCGAACGCGCCTTCGCCCGGCTGCCGGACCTGCTCGGCATCACGCGCGGCCTATCGATCGTCGACGGTTTTCGGGCGGCGATCGCGGGGCTGCGCGCGGAAGCGGGACTGCAGCACGAGGCCACCATCGTCGGCGCGTTTCCGGTGATTGCCGGCGCACTGGTCCAGCGCGTCAGGGGCAACGACCCCGTCGCACCTGATCCGACGGCAAGCCATGCCGCCGACACGCTGTCGATGATGCTGGGCCGCAAGCCCGACGCGCGGGAAGCCGCGGCGCTGGACGCCTATTTCGTCACCGTGTGCGACCACGGCATGAACGCGTCGACCTTCACGACGCGCGTGGTGGCCTCGACGCAGGCGGATTTGTTCGCGGCCGTCACCGCCGGCTATTGCGCGCTGACGGGACCGTTACATGGCGGCGCGCCGGAGCCGGTGCTGGAAATGCTGGACGCAATCGGGTCAACCGAGCGCATCAAACCGTGGGTCGACAGTGCGCTGGCCCGCGGCGAGCGGCTGATGGGATTCGGCCACCGCGTCTATCGCGTCCGCGATCCGCGCGCCGATGTGCTGAAGGGTGCGATCGAGCGGCTGGCCGGAGACGGCGCGGACCTGCCGTTCGCCGGCGAAGTCGAGGCCTATATCCGCAGTGCATTGCGGATAAAGAATCCGGACCGCCCGCTCGACACCAATGTCGAGTTCTTTACCGCGATCTTGCTCGACGCACTGAAAATCCCGCGGCAGGCGTTTACGCCGATCTTTGCCGTGGCCCGCGCCGCGGGCTGGACCGCGCATGCCCGGGAGCAGCAGCGTGGTGGCAGGCTGATACGGCCGAGTTCGGCGTATATTGGTCCGATGCCGGGTGATTGACGAAAGCGTTTGGAGGGCAACAGCGGGGGCCATTATCTCCAGTGTCGTCCCTGCGAACGAACGAAGGAATCCATAACCACAGGCATTAGTTATTGCGCGAAAGCCGTCGACCAGCCGTTTGAAATCGAGAAGCCGCGGCGTATGGGTCCCTGCGTTCGCAGGGACGACGCCAGATTTACGCCAGGCGCTACGCGCCGCGCACCACCGTCTTTAGATAATTATACGCCTTGATGATCTCGATCAGGCGGTCCTCGGTGGAGCGGTCGCCGCCGTTGGCGTCGGGATGGTGCTGCTTGACCAACGCCTTGTACTTCGCCTTGACCTCCTCGAGGGAGGCTTCGGCGGTGAGGCCCATCACCTGCAGCGCCTTGCGCTCGGCGTTCATCACCTTGCGGGTCTCGGCCTTGGCCTCGGCGCCCGGACCGGGCCGCCAGCGGCCCCGGCCATTGAGTTCGGAGAACATGCTGAAGGGATCTGAAGCGCCGTCAAAATCCTCGGCGGCCTGCTTGCCCTTCTTGCCGGCGGTGTTGGCGCCCATCTTCCAGGTCGGGCGATGTCCGGTCAGCGCATCCTTCTGGTAGCGCGCGACGGCATCGGCATTCATGCCCTGGAAGAAATTGTAGTTCTGGTTGTATTCGCGGACGTGATTGAGACAGAAGTGAAAGTACTCCCGGGAATTCTCCCGGCCTTTGGGCGCGCGGTGCGGGCCCTTGTTCTGGCAGCCCGCCCACTCGCACATGGCGGCTTCCTCGCGCGCCTGCGCCTGCTGCTTCGCGCTCAGCTTGTTGGGCTTGATGCGAATGGAATCGAAGAATTTTGATGAATCAATTGCCATGACTGACTTTGACTACGCAATGCCCGCGGCTTCAAGTCTTGACATTGCGAATCCCTCTCTTCGATGGCGCCATTGACGGAAAGCTGATGCAGAATTATCTGCCGTTATCATGAGCACCAAAGACGCTATCATAAACAAGTTGCGTGAAGCTTTCTTGCCGGAAAGCCTCGACGTTGCGGACAAATCTCATCTGCATGAGGGCCATGCGGGTCACCGGCCGGGCGGCGAGACGCATTTCAGGGTCTATATCGTATCTCCGGCGTTCGAAGGGAAGAGCCGGATCGAGCGCCATCGTATGGTAAATGCGACGCTTGCGGCGGAACTCCAGGGCTCCGTCCACGCGCTCGCCATCAAGGCGCAGGCGCCGGGAGAAACCGCCGGCCGGTAATTCGGTCTGCCGCAAGAGTATGAGCGTCCGCTGACGCTGGGTACTTCAGCAGCACACCAGCCGAGACTGTCCGCCGGCTTCCTGTGAAGATCGGTCGGGACCGTAGAACCATTTTCGCAACTGTGAGACAATCGCCGAAGCGACGGATCAGGTTCCGTTCGGACGCGGGGTCGGGCTGATCCCGATGCCGTCGCAGGTCGATGGGGTCGTCCGATGCGATATTGGGCACGCTTCCGATGGGCCGCCGCCGTGGCGTTGCTGGTTATGGTCTCCCCAATCAGGGCGCACGCGCTGGATATGCCGAGCCCCTTTGTGCAGGAAGTGCTGATCAAGAGCATTCTCGTGACGCTCAATGACGCGGTCGCCTCGGATAATTTCACGGTATTCCACGCCAAGATCTCAACGCCGTTCCGCGATCAGTTTCCGCCCGACAAGCTGCGGGCCGTCTTCAAGGACCTGGTCGAGAAGCATGCCGTGTTCGACGCGATCGTCGCAAACCCGGTCATTCCGGATGAAGATGCGAAGATCGACGACAAAGGCGTGCTGCGCCTGAAGGGCCATTTCGACACGACGCCCAAGAAGGTGAAGTACCAGCTCGGCTTCATCCCCTCCGACGGGCAGTGGAAGCTCAGCGGCATCACCATCGATATCGAATAGCGGACGTTCAGAACGCTGTCCCCGCCCGCTTCGGCTTCGGATCCTCGCCCTCGGCTTCGCGCGACACCGGCGCGATCTTGAGCGCCGTGATGCGGTTGCGCTCACGCCGCAGCACGCGGAAGCGGAAGCCGTGGAAAGTAAAACTCTGGCCGCGCTCGGGGATCGAGCGAGCTTCGTGAATCACGAGGCCAGCGACCGTCGTTGCCTCCTCGTCCGGCAGATGCCAGTTCATGGCGCGGTTGAGATCGCGGATCGGCACCGAGCCGTCCACCACCACGGAGCCATCGCTCTGGGCGCGGACGCCGGCCACCACGACGTCGTGCTCATCGGAAATATCGCCGACGATTTCTTCCAGAATGTCTTCCAGCGTCACCATGCCCTCGACCTCGCCATATTCATCGACGACGAGCGCGAAATGGGTCTTGCGGCGACGGAACGCCTTCAACTGTTCGGACAGAGGCCGCATCTCCGGCACGAACCACGGCGGCAGCATGATGGCGGTGACGTTGATCCGCGAGGTATCGCCCTCGGACGCCCGGATCGCACGCAGCAAATCCTTGGCGTGCAGCACGCCGATGATGTTCTCCGGCTTGTCGCGCCATAGCGGGATGCGGGTATATTCGGTCGCCAGTACCTCGCGCACCAGTTCGTCCGGCGGCAGGTCGGCATTGATCAGCACCATCGCGGTGCGGTGGACCATGACGTCGGACACCGCGAGATCGCCGAAACGGAAGACGTTGTGGATGTACTCGGCCTCGCCGCTTTCGATTCCGCCATGCACGGCCGATTCCTCCACCAGCCCTTCGATCTCGGAGTCGGTGAGAATGTCGTGCTGCGAGGATTCCTTGACGCCGAGCAGGCGCAGAATCCCGCGTGAGGCGCTGTTGAGCAGCCAGTTCAGCGGGTAGAACACCAGATAGGACAGATGCAGCGGATAGGCGATCCATTGCGAGACCGGCATCGGCTGGCGGATCGCGAGCGTCTTCGGCACCTGCTCGCCGATGACGATGTGCAGCGAGGAGAACACCAGAAAACCCGCCATGAACGACACGAAATGCAGGGTGCGCTCCGACATGCCGAGCGGGATCAGCACCGGTTCGAGCAGCGCCGAAACCGTGGGTTCGCCGACCCAGCCGAGGCCGAGCGAGGCCATGGTGATGCCGAGCTGGCAGCAGGCGAGATAGGCCTCGATGTTGCCCATCATGCCCTGCAGCAGGCGCGCTCCGAAGCGGTCCTGCTCGACCATCGCCTTGATGCGAAAGCCGCGGCTCTTGACCAGCGCAAATTCGGCGGCCACGTAAAACGCGTTGGCGGCGAGCAGCAGGATCGCGAGCAGCAGATTGGACGCGGTCGAACTCATATATGCCTCGTGACGGCCCCGGCCCCACGCGACGCTTGACCCACACTGCGTCCCGACAATCCGGTTCTCATCCCGACAACTTCTGTTGCAGGAAATCGCGCACCAAAGCCGGCTCGACGTCGTTTGCGACCACCGCGCGGCCAATCGCCTGCAGCAGGATGAAGGTCAGCCTGCCGCGCTTGACCTTCTTGTCCTGCGCCATCAGCGCCATCAGGGCGTCGGCGTCCTTGAGCCCCTCCTGGGCGAAGCCCGCGATGTCCCGCAAATGGGTCGGCAGGCCGACGGAGGCAAGATGGCGCTCGACGCGGACGGCATCGCCTTGCGAGATCATGCCGAGCTTGGCGGAAAATTCCGCCGCCAGCACCATGCCGACGGAGACGCCTTCGCCGTGGAACAGGCGATCGGAAAAACCGGTCGCAGCTTCAAGCGCGTGGCCGAAGGTGTGACCGAGATTGAGCAGCGCGCGTTCGCCGTTCTCGCGCTCGTCGCGCGAGACGATCGCCGCCTTGGCGCGGCAGGAGGTCGCAATCGCGTGCTCGCGCGCCGCGCCGCCGGAGAAGATGTCGGCATGGTTGGCCTCTAACCAGCTGAAAAAGGCCTCATCGCCGAGCACGCCATATTTTGCGACTTCGGCGTAGCCGGCGCGGAACTGGCGCGGCGACAGCGTGTCCAATACCGACGTATCGGCGATCACCAGCACCGGCTGATGAAACGCGCCGAGCAGGTTCTTGCCCTGCGGCGAGTTGATGCCGGTCTTGCCGCCGACCGAGGAATCCACCTGCGCCAGCAGCGAGGTCGGCACCTGCACGAAATCGACGCCGCGGCGCAGGATCGCCGCCGCAAAGCCGGCGAGGTCGCCGACCACGCCGCCGCCGAGCGCAATCACCAGGTCGTTGCGCTCGATCTTCGCCGCGATCAGGGCTTCGGAAACCCTTTCGAGACCGGCATAGGTCTTGGATCCCTCGCCTTCGTCGACGATGACGCGCGAGGTCGGAATGCCGGCCTCGGTAAGCGAACGCTCGGTCGGCTCCAGCCAATGCTTTGCCACGGTGCGATCGGTGACGATGGCGGTGCGCACGCCGGGGCGCAGCGCAGCGACGCGCGCGCCGAGCGAGCCGAGCACGCCGCGGCCGATGACGATGTCATAGGCGCGCTCGCCGAGGGCAACGTCGACCGTGATATCGGCGGAATGTTTCAGTGGCGCAGTCATGGCGTAACGCTGATCCCGTCGGTTGTCGGCTGAGCCGAAGGCGCGTCGGCGCAGAGCCGGGCGCGCAGGGCATCGATACATTCGTCGACCACGCGGTCGTGCGGCACGTCGCGTGAGCCTATCGTCAGGTCGGCGGTCCGGTAGACCGGCTCGCGCGCTTCGAGCAGGCGGCTGACGGTTGCCGTCGGATCCTCGGTCTGCAGCAGCGGCCGGTCGGCGCGGCGCTTGACGCGCTTCATGATGATGTCGACGTCCGCCTTGAGCCAGATCGAGACCGCCTTGTCGCGGATGCGGTTGCGGGTTTCCTCGCGCATGAAGGCGCCGCCGCCGGTGGCGATCACGGCCGGGCCGCTGTCGAGCAGCCGCGCGATCACCCGCGCCTCGCCGTCCCGGAAATGCGGCTCGCCATGGGTTTCGAAAATGTCCGGGATCGACATCCCGGCCGCCGCCTCGATCTCGATATCGGCATCGAGGAACGGCAGCCGCAGCCGCGCCGCCAGCCGCCGGCCGATGGTGGACTTGCCGGCGCCCATCATGCCGACCAGCACGACCGAGCGCCGTCCCAGCGCCGACGTGATGTCGGCCTCCTGGGTGGGGCTAGGCTGTGCCGGTGCGGCGGTCTCGGACATCAAAAACTCGGTCGTTTTGCGGGATTTGCCCGCGGCTGCGACACCTATACTACCCCCATCGCTGCCGTTGCCAGAGACTCTTGCCACGGGGATGGGAACATGTTGGATGATTTCATTGGTTAATTCGCCGCCCTGAGCCCCCTATGCCCAGTTTGTTCCGCTTTCTGACGGTCGTCGCCATCATCGCCGGGGTGATCTATGGCGTGATTTTTTCACTGGCGAACTTCGTCACGCCAAAGCCCCGGGAAATGACGGTCACCATCCCCGCAGACAGGTTCCTCAAGAAATAGCCGCTATCGTCTGATTTGTGTGAGAGACGAATTCGGGGAGCGGCATCTCGTGACGGGACGCCGGGGGCAATGCGTTCCAGCAAGACGGCCAAAGACGATAAACTGATCAACCTGTTCCTCGACATGCTCGCGGCGGAACAGGGCGCGGGCAACAACACGCTCGACGCCTATCGCCGCGACCTCACGGATTTTTCCGAATTTCTCGGCCGCCAGGGACAAAACTTTGCCGGCGCCGGAACGGATGTTCTGCGCGACTACCTCGCCGACCTCGACGTCAGAGGCTTCAAATCCTCCAGCGTGGCGCGCCGGCTGTCGGCGATGCGGCATCTGTTCCGCTTCCTCCTGAACGAGCGCATCCGCAGCGACGATCCGGCGGCGATCCTGTCCGGCCCGAAACGCGGCCGGGGCTTGCCGAAGGTGCTGTCGATCGCGGATGTCGACCGTATGCTGACGCGGGCCAAGGAACTGACGGAGGCCGGGAACGCTTCACCGCAGCATCGGCTGCGCGCGTTGCGGCTGTATTGCCTACTGGAAGTGCTCTACGCCACGGGCCTGCGCGTCTCGGAACTGGTGGCGCTGCCGCTGTCGGCCTCGCGGCGCGACGCCCGCATGATCGTGGTGCGCGGCAAGGGCAACAAGGAGCGGCTGGTGCCGCTCAACGAAGCGTCGCGGCAGGCGATGGCGGACTATCTCGCCGCGATGGAAGCGCTCAAGCCCGAGAGCAAGAAAAGCGCACCCAGCTCGAAATGGCTGTTTCCCTCGTTCGGCGAGAGCGGCCATCTGACGCGGCAGCATTTTGCGCGCGACCTGAAGGAGCTGGCGGCGGCATCGGGCCTCGCGCCGCGGCTGGTCTCGCCACACGTGCTGCGCCACGCCTTTGCCAGCCACCTGCTGCACAACGGCGCGGACCTTCGCATCGTGCAGACGCTGCTCGGCCATACCGACATCTCGACCACGCAGATCTACACCCATGTGGTCGAGGAGCGGCTGAAAAGCCTGGTGCGCGACCTGCATCCGCTGGCGGAGAAGTAGGCTTCGTCGCAACACCCGCCTTGACTTCCGCGCCATCTCCCCCGAAACAGCCGTCTCCCGCCCGCGGCCTTGTTTGGCGCGCTTTCGGAAAAAACCCGGGGTCACCTGGACCGAATGCACGCTAAATCATTGAAGATGCGTGCTTTCCCTAAGCGAATCGAAACCGCTTCGCCTCAAAGCACGTTGTTACCTATATTGTTTCGATGCCGGATCAGATGCGCAGCTATCTCGACTTTGAAAAACCCGTCGCCGAACTCGAGGCCAAGGTCGATGAACTGCGCGCGCTGGCGGCAACCGGCAGCGACATCGGCGACGAGATCGCGCGCATAGAAGACAAGGCGCAGCAGGCGCTGGCCGACCTCTACGCCAATTTGACGCCATGGCAGAAGACGCTGGTGGCGCGCCATCCGCAGCGCCCGCACCTCACCGATTTCGTCAATGCCCTGATCACGGAATTCACGCCGATGGCCGGCGACCGCAAGTTCGCCGAGGACGAGGCGCTGATGGGCGGTTTCGGCCGCTTCCGCGGCGAGGCGATCTGCGTGGTCGGCCAGGAAAAGGGCGCCACTACCGACAGCCGCATCAAGCACAATTTCGGCATGGCGCGCCCCGAAGGCTATCGCAAGGCGGTGCGGCTGATGGAGATGGCGGACCGTTTCGGCATTCCCGTGCTGTCGCTCGTCGATTCCGCCGGCGCCTATCCCGGCATCGGCGCCGAGGAGCGCGGCGTGGCGGAAGCGATCGCACGCTCGACCGACACATGCCTCTCGCTCGGCGTCCCCAATGTCGCGATCATCACCGGCGAGGGTATGTCGGGCGGCGCCATCGCCATCACCACCGCGAACAAGGTGCTGATGTTCGAACACGCGATCTACAGCGTGATCTCGCCGGAGGCGGCCTCCTCGATCCTGTGGCGCGACGGTACCAAGGCCCAGGAAGTCGCCAATGGCATGAAGATCACCGCCCAGGACATGCTGCGATTCGGTGTGATCGACCAGATCCTGAAAGAACCCTCCGGCGGCGCCCACCGCGATTCCGCCGCCATGATCTCGGCCACGGGCGATGCGATCGCGGAGGCCTTCGACGACCTCCGTAATCTGGACGCGGACGGCATCCGCCGGCAGCGACGGCAGAAATTCCTCGATATCGGCCGCAAGCTCGGCTGATCGGCCCCTCGTCCTCCCCCTGATGGGGCGGCCCGGCGTGTCATTCGCTAACGCCGCCTTAAAGGCGCTTTATTTCGTCGGATCACTTGATTTGGCCCTAATTAGGCCCAGACCCGGTCTTTAAACTCTATTGACCATGCTTGGCCGTGGAAGCGGCTGGCGCAGCGCGTTCGGGTTGCGGCGCGGAAGGTCAAAGGGTACAATTTTATGCATTGGCTTCAGGGCATGTTCGCTGTGATTTGGGGTGCGAAAATGTCCGGTGGGTGTGGAGCTTAGCCTTTGAATAACCGCTCGCTGGTTCGCGCGCTTATCACGTCGGCCGCCCTCGCGGGCGCAGGCGCGCTGCTGGCCAGTTGCAACGGCGACGGGATCTCACTGGCCAACAACGCCAAGGCCAACCAGCCGGTCCCGCCCAAACTGATCGCCGACATGACGGCGAAAGACATGGACCTGCAGTCGCCGATCCTGGTCCGCCTGTTCAAGCAGGAAGCCGAACTGGAGATCTGGAAGCAGGACCGCTCCGGCCGTTTTGCGCTCCTGAAAACCTATCCGATCTGCCGCTGGTCGGGCGATCTCGGCCCCAAGGTCCGCGAAGGCGACCGCCAGGCGCCGGAAGGCTTCTATGCGATCTCGCCGGCGCAGATGAATCCGCAGTCGGCCTATTACCTCTCCTTCAACACCGGCTATCCGAACGCGTTCGACAAGGCGCTGGGGCGTACCGGCTCGCAGCTTATGGTGCATGGCGACTGCTCGTCGCGCGGCTGCTACGCGATGACCGACGAGCAGATCGCGGAAATCTATTCGCTAGGCCGTGAATCCTTCTTCGGCGGCCAGAAGTCGTTCCAGCTGCAGGCCTATCCGTTCAAGATGACGCCGATGAACATGGCGAAGCATCGCAACAATCCGAACATGCCGTTCTGGAAGATGATCAAGGAAGGCTATGATCATTTCGAGGTGACGAAGCAGGAGCCGAAGGTCGATTTCTGCGAAAAGAAATACGTGTTCGATGCGGTCAAGCCGCCGAATGCGACGCGCGACCTGGTATTCGATGCTTCGGCCAAGTGCCCGGCCTATGTGATTCCCGACGAACTCGCCGATGCCGTGCGCGAGAAGCAGGCCACCGATCTGGCCGAGACCGCGCGGCTGATCGCCAAGGGAACCCCAGTGGCGCGTATCAACACCGGCATCGACGGCGGCATGAACCGGGTGTTCGCCGCCCGCGTGCCGGAGGGCAATACCGGGCTTTCGGAACCCGGCGACGGCTCCTTGTCGCTGATGGCGCGTGCCCCCGGCACCATTCCATCCCACGTCAATCCGCCCAAGGCGCCCTCCGATAATCTGCTGATGGGTGCGCCGGAACCGCCGAAGCTTGCCGCAGCCCCAGCCCCCACCCCTGCGGCGGCGCCGACGCGAGTCGCCAATGCGACGCCGGCGGCCGAGAATGATGGCTTCTTCTCCAGCCTCGCCCGCAAGGTCGGTATCGGTGGCGGCGCCGACGCTACCGCAAGCACACCGCCTTCGAAGCCGAAAGTGATCGAGGCCAGGCGAAGCGAGCGGCCGGAAGCGCCGAAGGCTACGGCGCCGAAGCCTGCTGACGCCAAGCATGTCGCCGCCGCCCGCCCGCCGCTGAAACCGTCGGTGGACACCCCAGCCCCCGCCGCCAAGGATCATCTGGTCTCCGGCTCCGCGCCGATCGTGCCGCCGAACTCGTTCGACAGCCGCTTCGGCGCGGTGAAGTAACAGTTTCACTTGCCTGCCGCCGCCAAGCGCCGCCATGCCCCCGAGCGCAAGCCGGGCTACCGCGAATTTCCTGACAACCTTTATCGCAACAACGCCCGCGGCTCAGCGCGGTCGAATCATGACGCCGCTTCGTCCTGCGGCACGAGGCCGACGCCGGTGACGGGCTTCGTTGCGGGCGTGACGACGGAGTCAGCCCGGCGGCTTGCGACGATCGCAACGGCGCAGACCACATAGAAGCACGCGCCGAACGCATAGGTCTTGGCGATACCGAACTGGATCGATAGGGCCATACCCAGTACCGACGCCAGCATCGACGTAACCCCGTTGGTGCTCCAGAAGAACGGCAACAGCCCTTCATGGCGGCGCCAGATATTGAGGCCGAGCGGAAACATCATCCCCATGCAGAATGCCGGGGGCGCCAGCAGCAGGACGGAAACCAGAATGCGGATATCGGTCGGTTGCGACCGCGTCCAATTGGTAACCAGCGGCGTTAGCAGCCCGGCAGCCAGGATCGCGATCAGGAGAACCGCAACCCTCCAGACAATGGCGCGCGGCCGAGGGGTATCGGCGCCGACGGTAGCACTGCCGATACCGCTGAAGAGGAGAATCGTGAAGAGCACCACACTCAGCCCGTAGACGGGATGGCCGAGGAAAACCATCAGGCGCTGCATTTGCGATATCTCGATCAGCATGAAACCCATCCCGATCGCGCCGAAATAGGCCATCGGCGGCGTCAGCGTCGACAACGGCATCCGCCTCGCAAGACCGAGGAAGGGCAGGACGATGTAGTATCCGCAGGCAAAGAGCGCGATGATGATGAGCAAGCCGGTCATGCTGACCGCAACATTGTTGTTCATCGCTCCCCACGGATATATTTTCGTCAGATCGCCGAGGCGGGAAGTGAAGAAGAAGAACGGTTTGTCGTCTGTCGATGGAGCGATATTTTCCGCCAGCGAATCGAAGAACGCCGCGTCCGCCTTGTCGGACAGCAACGTCGAGGTGATCGCATCAAAGGTGACACCCGGCCCCAGGAATATCTTGAATCCCTGCGCCTGCAGCCTTCCGCGCGCCTCCTGCCATTGCACATCGGTGAACGCGTCAGGCCGTGTAATGACGGTCACGATGTTGCCGACGTTCAGCGCGATAATATGATGCCGGAGTTCGGCGGCCGGCACGCCTTTGTGCTGCAAGGCGCTGGCCGCGATTGCAACCAGCCGATAGAATTCGCCGCGGTACTTGTCCCCGTCGTACCAGCGCGAGACCGACAGCAGCCCGCCAGGCTTTAATGCGCGGTAAAAATCATCCCAGGCTTCGACGGTGTAGAGACGATTTTCGGTGAGCGTCAGACCGCCTGCCGCCGTCGCGGCCCAGGTGTCGATCAGCGAGATCTGGACCAGATCGTACCGCTCGGACGAGTGGTTGATATAACTTCGCGCTTCGGCATTGACCAGGGAAACGCCGGGCTGGCGCTCGAGATGGCCGGCGAAATCGGCGAATTTCTCGGTGAGCACCTCGAAGATCGCCGGATTGATCTCGATGCCGCGGATCTGCTTGGCGCCGAAAAACAGACCGGAAAGGATGTCGCGGCCGCCGCCGACGCCAACGACGGCGACGTCGGCTGCGGGCTGCACGAGGTAGGCGGCATTGACGACGTCATCTTTCAGGTAGCTGAGTTTGCCGATGTCGCCATCGTGCCTGGTGATGACCGTGCCTGCATCGGCATCGATATCGATGTAATGCTGGTCAACCCTGACCTCAGACGGGCGGGCGTATCCCCAGCCGACCGGTTCTTTCCCGGCCCACTCGCGCACCCGTACCCGTGAATAGGTGTTCCAGCGCTCGAACAGCGTGCCGGCCTGCTCCTCGCCCTTGGCCCAGAACACACCGAGGTGGCTCTTGCCGGTCAGGTCAAGGCCGCTATGCACGGTGGCCAAAACGGCCATCGTCAGCGCGACCGCGCCGCTCAGGCGCAGGCTACGGACCTCGCCGCTGTTGCGGACGACAATCCAACCGACGCCGGCAGAAAGCGCTGCGATCCACAACGTAGCGCTCACGGGATCGATTACCAGCAGTAGGAAGATCACGCCGAGGCAACCAACTGCGGCCCCCAGAAGATCGGCTGCATAGAGCCATCCGCCACGATATGGCAACCGGGTCAGCAAGAGCGTTATGCAAACGCCGCCTTCCGTGAAGGGCCACACGAAGGCGACGATCGCCAGCGCAAGCGCGACAGGAACGGCGTCAGCCGGCACCAGGGGCGGCAAGCACAGCAGCGCGACCATGGCGCCAACGCTGCCGAGTGCGAACCAGGATGCGTGCCGCGCGAATTCGACGCCAACCCGTTCGGACGTATAACGTGCCGGCTTGCCGTAGACCTCCATCGCTCCGCGGGTGAGCCCGAGCATGGCCAGTGAAATGGCGGCGAACGCGAAATGATAATAGAGCATAACGCTGAAGAAGCGCGTTATCAGGATCTGGTAGGAAAGCGTCGCGGACGCCAGCACGAAGATCGCCAGATAGTAGCGGCCGGGAATCTTGGATATGGATTGCAAAGCGCTGCCCTCTAATGGCCCGGGACGGTCCCACAGGTGCGCCTTGACCAACTCGCGCAACGCGCGATCGCCAAATTGGACACAACGTCCTAATAACTCGTTGACATGCCGGCAAAGATTGATCGGTTGCGGGCATTCGCATGCGCTCAACCCCGGGCTGATATAGGCCCCGCGCGCGATATCCCGCCCTCAAGGGCGAGTTCGGCCGTCAGACGAAATCAGGAGGGTGGGAGCCGGCAAGCGTGGCGCAAAGCCTCGCCCGCCGACGCGTCAGGGCGGGCTCAGGCGTACCTGCCGTGGCA